>JBHTFJ010000007.1:0-2489 GCA_042666295.1 Mycolicibacterium sp. GCM10028919 | reverse complement strand
ACGCCGATCTTGTCGAACACGCCGATGAGCGCCTCCACCGGCGCGTTGCCCGCCCCCGCGCCGAAGCGGCGACACGATCCGTCGATCTGCTTGGCCCCCGCGCGCACGGCCTCGATGGAGTTTGCGACGCCGAGCCCGAGGTTCTCGTGACCGTGGAAACCGACCTGGGCGTCGTCGCCGAGTTCGGCGACCAACGCCGCGACCCGGTCGGCCACGGCGTCGAGGACCAGCGCACCCGCGGAGTCGACGACGTAGACGCACTGACATCCCGCATCCGCCATGATCCGGGCCTGAGCGGCGAGCTTGTCCGGGGAGATGGTGTGGCTCATCATCAGGAACCCGACGGTCTCCAGACCCAGTTCGCGGGCCAGGCCGAAGTGCTGAATCGACACGTCGGCCTCGGTGCAGTGGGTGGCGATGCGGCAGATGGAGCCGCCGTTGTTCTGCGCCTCCTTGATGTCTTCCTTGGTACCCACCCCCGGCAGCATCAGGAAGGCGATCTTGGCGTCCTTCGCCGTCTCGGCCGCCAGCTTGATCAGCTCCTGCTCCGGGGTCTTGGAGAACCCGTAGTTGAAGCTCGACCCACCCAGGCCGTCGCCGTGGGTCACCTCGATGACCGGCACGCCCGCGGCGTCGAGCGCGGCGACGATCGAGCCGACCTCCTCGGCGGTGAACTGATGACGCTTGTGATGGGACCCGTCGCGCAGCGACGTGTCGGTCATCCGGATATCCCACATCGGATCGAAATAGATCTCATCAGTACTCATGCGTGACCTCCGGTAGTCGCAGCCAGAACTTCCTTGGCGATCTCCTCGCCCACCTTGGTGGCCGCGGCGGTCATGATGTCGAGGTTGCCTGCATACGGCGGCAGGTAGTCACCCGCACCCTCGACCTCGATGAACGTGGTGACCACGGCGTGGCCGCCCGAGTTCATCGACGGGTCGTCGAACTGCGGCTCGTTGAGCAGCCGGTAGCCCGGCACGTAGGTCTGCACTTCGGCGACCACGTCGCGGATCGACGCGGCGATCGCCTCGCGGTCGGCGTCCTCGGGGATCGCGCAGAAGATGGTGTCGCGCATGATCATCGGCGGATCGGCCGGGTTCAAGATGATGATCGCCTTGCCGCGGCGCGCACCGCCGATGCCCGACACCCCGGCGCTGGTGGTCTTGGTGAACTCGTCGATGTTGGCCCGGGTTCCCGGACCCGCCGACGCCGAGGACACCGACGCCACGATCTCGCCGTAGGGCACCACCCCACCCTGGGCCTCCACCGCGCGGGTCACGGCATAGACGATCGGAATCGTCGCCTGCCCACCGCAGGTCACCATGTTCACGTTCGGCGCCTCGAGGTGCTCACGCAGATTGGCAGGCGGAATGACCCCGGGCCCAATGGCCGCCGGAGTCAGATCGATCGCCCGGATACCCGCCTCGGCGTAGCGCGGCGCGGCGTCGCGGTGCACGTAGGCACTGGTCGCCTCGAACACCAGATCGGGCTTCTCATCCTGCGCCAGAAGCCAATCCACACCCTCGTGACTGGTCTCCAACCCCAACGTGCGCGCCCGCGCCAAACCCTCGGACTCCGGATCGATCCCAATCATCCACCGCGGCTCCAGCCACTCCGACCGCAGCAACTTGTACAACAGATCGGTACTGATGTTGCCCGACCCCACGATCGCGACGGTTGCCTTGTCAGGCATGACTTCTCCTCAATCACAGAATCACTGGAAGGACAGGTGAACTGAACCTAGCCCGTCGAACCGAGCTACGAAATCGTCTCCCGGACGTGCATCTATCGCACGCGTGCAGGACCCCGGCAACACGATGTCACCAGCGCGCAAACGCACGCCGAACTGATCGACCTTGCGCGCCAACCACGCCACCGCAGTCACCGGATTGCCCAACACCGCATCGCTACGTCCCTCGGCGACCACTTCGCCATTGCACGTCAACACCGCATCGATACCCCGGATGTCGACGTCCTTGGGCGAGACCCGTTCCTTACCGAGGACCCACCCCGCAGAGGAGGCGTTGTCGGCGATCGTGTCGCACAACTTGATCTTCCAGTCGGTGATCCTGGTATCGATCAACTCGATCGACGGCGCGAACGCCGCCGTCGCGGCCAGCACGTCGTCCTCCGTGCAACCCTCCCCGGGCAGGTCGTCGGCCAAGATGAAACCGACCTCGACCTCCACCCGCGGATACAGGAACCGACCAGCCTCCACCGGCCGATCCTCGAAGACCTCCATGTCGTCGAGCAAATGCCCGTAATCGGGCTCATCGACGCCCATCATCTTCTGCATCGCCTCCGACGACAGACCGACCTTGTGGCCGATCACCCGCGCCCCCTCGGCGACCTTCTGCCGGATGTTGATCAACTGAATCTCATACGCGTCGACCACGTCGATCTCCGGATTGCCATCCGTGAGCGGGGTGATCGGATCGCGGCTGCGCTCAGCCTGGGCCAGCTCCGCGGCCAGCTTCGCGCGCACC
>JBHTFJ010000006.1:0-5539 GCA_042666295.1 Mycolicibacterium sp. GCM10028919 | reverse complement strand
GGTGTGTTGTTTGAGAACTCAATAGTGTGTTTGGTGGTTTTTGTTTGTTGTTTGGTCATGCCTCTTTTTCCCGTTTAGGGGTGTGATGTTTTTTGGATGCCAGTTTTGGTGTCTTTTGTCTGATCGGATTTTTCTGATACTGGATTGCCTGCACTTTGGTGTGGGGGTTTTTGTTTGGAGAGTTTGATTCTGGCTCAGGACGAACGCTGGCGGCGTGCTTAACACATGCAAGTCGAACGGAAAGGCCCTTCGGGGTACTCGAGTGGCGAACGGGTGAGTAACACGTGGGTGATCTGCCCTGCACTTTGGGATAAGCCTGGGAAACTGGGTCTAATACCGAATACACCTCGCTGGCCGCATGGTCTGGTGGGGGAAAGCTTTTGCGGTGTGGGATGGGCCCGCGGCCTATCAGCTTGTTGGTGGGGTGATGGCCTACCAAGGCGACGACGGGTAGCCGGCCTGAGAGGGTGACCGGCCACACTGGGACTGAGATACGGCCCAGACTCCTACGGGAGGCAGCAGTGGGGAATATTGCACAATGGGCGCAAGCCTGATGCAGCGACGCCGCGTGGGGGATGACGGCCTTCGGGTTGTAAACCCCTTTCAGCACAGACGAAGCGCAAGTGACGGTATGTGCAGAAGAAGGACCGGCCAACTACGTGCCAGCAGCCGCGGTAATACGTAGGGTCCGAGCGTTGTCCGGAATTACTGGGCGTAAAGAGCTCGTAGGTGGTTTGTCGCGTTGTTCGTGAAAACTCACAGCTCAACTGTGGGCGTGCGGGCGATACGGGCAGACTGGAGTACTGCAGGGGAGACTGGAATTCCTGGTGTAGCGGTGGAATGCGCAGATATCAGGAGGAACACCGGTGGCGAAGGCGGGTCTCTGGGCAGTAACTGACGCTGAGGAGCGAAAGCGTGGGGAGCGAACAGGATTAGATACCCTGGTAGTCCACGCCGTAAACGGTGGGTACTAGGTGTGGGTTTCCTTCCTTGGGATCCGTGCCGTAGCTAACGCATTAAGTACCCCGCCTGGGGAGTACGGCCGCAAGGCTAAAACTCAAAGAAATTGACGGGGGCCCGCACAAGCGGCGGAGCATGTGGATTAATTCGATGCAACGCGAAGAACCTTACCTGGGTTTGACATGCACAGGACGTGCCTAGAGATAGGTATTCCCTTGTGGTCTGTGTGCAGGTGGTGCATGGCTGTCGTCAGCTCGTGTCGTGAGATGTTGGGTTAAGTCCCGCAACGAGCGCAACCCTTGTCTTATGTTGCCAGCACGTAATGGTGGGGACTCGTAAGAGACTGCCGGGGTCAACTCGGAGGAAGGTGGGGATGACGTCAAGTCATCATGCCCCTTATGTCCAGGGCTTCACACATGCTACAATGGCCGGTACAAAGGGCTGCGATGCCGTGAGGTGGAGCGAATCCTTTCAAAGCCGGTCTCAGTTCGGATCGGGGTCTGCAACTCGACCCCGTGAAGTCGGAGTCGCTAGTAATCGCAGATCAGCAACGCTGCGGTGAATACGTTCCCGGGCCTTGTACACACCGCCCGTCACGTCATGAAAGTCGGTAACACCCGAAGCCGGTGGCCTAACCCCTCGTGGGAGGGAGCCGTCGAAGGTGGGATCGGCGATTGGGACGAAGTCGTAACAAGGTAGCCGTACCGGAAGGTGCGGCTGGATCACCTCCTTTCTAAGGAGCACCACGAGATTCAGGCCCGCCCACGTCTGTGGGAGTTCGGTGATCTGGACGATTCGTTGGATGGCCTCACACCTGTAGTGGGTGGGGGTCTGGTGCACATGGCAAACGTGCGGTGTCGGTAGGGAAATGCCGGCTCGCAGGAAATCACTGAACACACTATTGGGCTTTGAGACAACAGGCCCGCGACTCGAGTGCACGCCCGTTGGGGTGTGTGGGGGGGTCGGCCCGATTGGTTTCGGGTGGTGTTGTTGTTGCCCCGCTTGGTGGTGGGGTGTGGTGTTTGATTCGTGGATAGTGGTTGCGAGCATCAAGCTGGCATACGTGATGGACCTGGTGTCTTCGGGCATGGGGTTTCTGAGTGTGTGGTGGTTTGTTGTGGTGTGATTTTTCTTTGTTTAATGGTTTTGTGCTTTGTAAGTGTTTAAGGGCGCATGGTGGATGCCTTGGCATCAGAGGCCGATGAAGGACGTGGGAGGCTGCGATATGCCTCGGGGAGCTGCCAACCGAGCGTTGATCCGAGGGTGTCCGAATGGGGAAACCCAGCACGAGTGATGTCGTGTTACCCGTATCTGAATACATAGGGTGCGGGAGGTAACGCGGGGAAGTGAAACATCTCAGTACCCGTAGGAAGAGAAAACAAAAGTGATTCCGTGAGTAGTGGCGAGCGAAAGCGGAGGATGGCTAAACCGCATGCATGTGATACCGGGTAGGGGTTGTGTGTGCGGGGTTGTGGGACCCATCTTATCGGGGCTACCTCCCTGGTGGGCAGTGAGAAAATGTCGTGGTTAGCGGAAGTGGTCTTGGGATGGCCTGCCGTAGACGGTGAGAGCCCGGTACGTGAAAACCCGATGTCTGCCTTGATGGTGTTTCCCGAGTAGCAGCGGGCCCGTGGAATCTGCTGTGAATCTGCCGGGACCACCCGGTAAGCCTGAATACCTTCTGATGACCGATAGCGGATTAGTACCGTGAGGGAATGGTGAAAAGTACCCCGGGAGGGGAGTGAAATAGTACCTGAAACCGTGTGCCTACAAGCCGTCAGAGCCTTCGTGTTAAAGCGTGGGGTGATGGCGTGCCTTTTGAAGAATGAGCCTGCGAGTCAGGGACATGTCGCGAGGTTAACCCGTGTGGGGTAGCCGCAGCGAAAGCGAGTCTGAATAGGGCGTATCCACACAACAGTGTGTGGTGTAGTGGTGTGTTCTGGACCCGAAGCGGAGTGATCTACCCATGGCCAGGGTGAAGCGCGGGTAAGACCGCGTGGAGGCCCGAACCCACTTAGGTTGAAGACTGAGGGGATGAGTTGTGGGTAGGGGTGAAAGGCCAATCAAACTCCGTGATAGCTGGTTCTCCCCGAAATGCATTTAGGTGCAGCGTTGCATGGTTCTTGCCGGAGGTAGAGCTACTGGATGGCCGATGGGCCTCACAAGGTTACTGACGTCAGCCAAACTCCGAATGCCGGTAAGTCAACAGTGTGGCAGTGAGACGGCGGGGGATAAGCTCCGTGCGTCGAGAGGGAAACAGCCCAGATCGCCGGCTAAGGCCCCTAAGCGTGTGCTAAGTGGAAAAGGATGTGCAGTCGCGAAGACAACCAGGAGGTTGGCTTAGAAGCAGCCACCCTTGAAAGAGTGCGTAATAGCTCACTGGTCAAGTGATTGTGCGCCGATAATGTAGCGGGGCTCAAGCACACCGCCGAAGCCGCGGCATCCGATAAGGATGGGTAGGGGAGCGTCCTGCACACCGGTGAAGCCACCTAGTGATGGTGTGGTGGAGGGTGTGGGAGTGAGAATGCAGGCATGAGTAGCGATAAGGCAAGTGAGAACCTTGCCCGCCGAAAGACCAAGGGTTCCTGGGCCAGGCCAGTCCGCCCAGGGTGAGTCGGGACCTAAGGCGAGGCCGACAGGCGTAGTCGATGGACAACGGGTTGATATTCCCGTACCCGTGTGTGCGCGTCCCTGATGAATCAGCGGTACTAACCGCCCAAAGCCACGCTCACCAATCACCTTCGGGTGTGCGGGGGTGTGGGGCTGCGCGGGACCTTCGCTGGTAGTAGTCAAGCGATGGGGTGACGCAGGAAGGTAGCCGTACCAGTCAGTGGTAATACTGGGGCAAGCCCGTAGGACGACATCTAGGCAAATCCGGGTGTCACGTAGTCCGAGAGGTGATGCATAGCCGAGTGAGGCGAATTCGGTGATCCTATGCTGCCAAGAAAAGCCTCTAGCGAGTGCTAACACGGCCCGTACCCCAAACCGACACAGGTGGTCAGGTAGAGAATACCAAGGCGTACGAGTGAACTATGGTTAAGGAACTCGGCAAAATACCCCCGTAACTTCGGGAGAAGGGGGACCCCCATATCGTCATGGCCCTTGCGGCCGGCAGCGGGAGGGGGTGGCACAAACCAGTGAGAAGCGACTGTTTACTAAAAACACAGGTCCGTGCGAAGTCGCAAGACGATGTATACGGACTGACGCCTGCCCGGTGCTGGAAGGTTAAGAGGACCGGTTAACTCCCTTCGGGGGGTGAAGCTGAGAATTTAAGCCCCAGTAAACGGCGGTGGTAACTATAACCATCCTAAGGTAGCGAAATTCCTTGTCGGGTAAGTTCCGACCTGCACGAATGGCGTAACGACTTCTCAACTGTCTCAACCATAGACTCGGCGAAATTGCACTACGAGTAAAGATGCTCGTTACGCGCGGCAGGACGAAAAGACCCCGGGACCTTCACTACAACTTGGTATTGGCGCTCGGTACGGTTTGTGTAGGATAGGTGGGAGACTGTGAAACCCGCACGCCAGTGTGGGTGGAGTCATCGTTGAAATACCACTCTGATCGTATTGGGCTTCTAACCTCGAACCGTATATCCGGTTCAGGAACAGTGCCTGGTGGGTAGTTTAACTGGGGCGGTTGCCTCCAAAAGAGTAACGGAGGCGCCCAAAGGTTCCCTCAACCTGGACGGCAATCAGGTGTTGAGTGTAAGTGCACAAGGGAGCTTGACTGCGAGACATACATGTCGAGCAGGGACGAAAGTCGGGACTAGTGATCCGGCACCCCCGAGTGGAAGGGGTGTCGCTCAACGGATAAAAGGTACCCCGGGGATAACAGGCTGATCTTCCCCAAGAGTCCATATCGACGGGATGGTTTGGCACCTCGATGTCGGCTCGTCGCATCCTGGGGCTGGAGCAGGTCCCAAGGGTTGGGCTGTTCGCCCATTAAAGCGGCACGCGAGCTGGGTTTAGAACGTCGTGAGACAGTTCGGTCTCTATCCGCCGCGCGCGTCAGAAGCTTGAGGAAACCTGTCCCTAGTACGAGAGGACCGGGACGGACGAACCTCTGGTCTACCAGTTGTCCCACCAGGGGCACTGCTGGATAGCTACGTTCGGACAGGATAACCGCTGAAAGCATCTAAGCGGGAAACCCCCTCCAAGACCAGGCTTCTCACCCATTTAGTGGGATAAGGCCCCCCGCAGACCACGGGATTGATAGACCAGACCTAGAAGACCAGTAATGGTCGTAGGGAACTGGCACTAACCGGCCGAAAACTTACACACAACCCATTGAACAGGGATAAATCGTGTAAGCACCACAACGCGTTCGCAACCACGCACATCCACGATATCGAACAGACCACACCCCACCACCAAAAACACCTGGGGCTGAAAAAGAAAATAGAGTTACGGCGGTAATAGCGGTAGGGAAACGCCCGGACCCATCCCGAACCCGGAAGCTAAGCCTACCAGCGCCGATGATACTGCCCTTTCGGGCGGAAAAGTAGGACACCGCCGAACACCCTTTAAGCCCAGTGGCCCCCAATCCAAGATTGGGGGCCACTGGCATTTCTACGTTC
>JBHTFJ010000005.1:0-23163 GCA_042666295.1 Mycolicibacterium sp. GCM10028919 | reverse complement strand
GCGGCGTGTCCAGTCGCGAATGCTGCGGTCGCCCAGAGTGGCGGCATGGGCGCGAGCCTTCCAGGTGATGATGTCGACCTCTTCGTCGATGAACTCCGCACGCTGGGCGTCGGTCCATTCCTCGGGGAGCCCGAGGTCGGTGGTGTAGATCGTCTGGACGGCGCGGTGAATTGCCGGATCGACCGGTGGCGGCATGTCCTCGGACGTGCAGGCGTGGACGCGGCGGGGCCGCTCGGTGCGCGCCGGAAACCGGCTCACCCGGTCGACCTCGGTGTGGCGGCCGGCTGCACGGTTGCGCTGGGAAGACCTCTTCTGCCCTTTCCCCCGTACAGGCCTTCTGGTGCGGGGTGGTGGTGGCGGTCAAGGCTCGATCGGGGTCGCCCGCGTAGCGGCGTGGCCTTGAGGGCTGCCACCACCCCGTTCACCACGATTAGCTGCCGGTGGAAAGGGCATCGAACAGCGAGTGGCCTACACGATCGGACTTCACGTCTTGGCAGCGCCATAAGTGCATGCTAGTTTGCATGCATGCTTGCTTGCAATGGTCGAAATGATGACGCAGGTGTGGTGTGTGAGTTCGTCAGCCAGGTACGTGCGGCATGCGGGGCGCTGTCCGCCAATCCGTTCAATGTCGACGCGGCCGAGAGGCTCCTGGATCTCCTCGAGCGAGCGGCGGCGGCCGACGAATCGCTGGAGCGGGCGATGACAGCGGCGATCGACGGAAAGATCCCGCTCGACGCCCTGGTCGACGAACACGGACGGTTACGCGCAGCCTGAGAATCTGCCAGCATGCCTGTATGCTCGCTTGCATGCATGCTCACGTGCTTGCAGTTGCGATGCAAAAAGGCGGGGTCGGCAAGACCACCACCGCCATGAACGTCGCCTATGAACTGGGCCAACACGGTTTGGCGGTGCTGTTGATCGACGTCGACCAGCAGGCGCATGCGACGTCAGGTCTCGGTGTCACCGTGGGGCCAGACGACGCGACGATGTTCGAGGTCCTCCACCCTGATCGCCAGGAACGCGTGCCGCTGAGTGACGTGATTCAACATTCGGCGTTCGGGGTCGACGTCGCCCCGGGGGCGTACGCCCTGCGCTCGTTGGAACGCACAGGACTCGGTACCGCGGGCCAGCTCCGTCTCGCTCAAGGACTGGAGTCGGTGTCAGAGCGCTACGAAGTGGTGGTCATCGATTGCCCGCCGGCCCTGGGGGATCTGACGGTGGCGGCGCTGGCGGCCGCCGATGACGTTCTGGCTCCGGTCAGTCCCGGTGCCGATGAGTTGAGCGCACTGCGAGTGCTGGGCAGCACGGTTTTGGACGTGCAGGAGGGGCTCAACCCGCGTCTGGAGATCCGCCACGTGTTGGCCACTGACTTCGATGGGCGGTCCCAGCTGGCCAGAGACGTGCGGCGCAGCTTGAGTACGGATTGGCCGACTGAGTACCTCGGGGAGATCTCCTCGACTGTGCGGGTGCGTGAGGCCAAGGCTCGGGGTGTCCCGATCGCGGTTCATGCACCGGGTTGCACGGCAGCTGAGGACTATCAGCGGGTGGCGAAGAGGATCGCGGAGAGGATGACGGCCAGTGTCTAGAGGACTGGGATCTCAGGAGCCCACGCGGCCGAGCCGTGAGGACCGGCGCCGCGAGGCCGAGCGTGTCCAGCCGGCGGCAGGTTCACCCGTTGCCGAGGCGACGCCGCCACCCACACCGGCGCCAGCTGGCACGAAGTTGCAAGCTCGCAAGCGCAATACGAAGGTCCCGTTCAACACCTATCTGCCGCCGTTGACCCAGCAGAGAGTCGAATGGCTGCGCGCCCATGGCGGCTACACCGTGACCGACATCGTGGATGCCGCCTTGACCGAATTCCTCGACAAGATGAAGGTCCCCGAGGACGGCGACGCCAAATAAGTCGCCCACAAGGTGACGGAATCCGCTGATTCGGCCGGTACTTCCCAGGTGGAAGTCGCAAACGGCGGTCATCAGTCGTGGTTCTGCACGGTCGATCTCTACTGTCCGATGCGACGGGTTCAGTCGGTGCGGACAGTGAGGAAACGGGCGGATGCCTGCACAAGCGTGGGTGACGTTGATCGTCGGGTTGGTCGCGATCGGTGGGGTGCTGATCACGTGGTGGCAGAAGAACACCGCCGATCGCCGCAGTGAGTGGTGGCGTCGCGTGACGTGGGCATTCGAGCGGACCTTCAGCGCTGATGACACCGAGGCGGCGTTGGGTTGGAAGATGCTCGATACGCTGCTGCAATCTAAGCTGGCTACACGCGGAGACTCCGATATCGTCCAGGTCATCGGTGAGCACACCGCCTTGGACGAGGTGGAAGACCAGGACGACGAAGCGGAAGAGGGGAGTGTCGATGGCCACGACGAACGCCAGCGACAACAACCCCCCGAAGCCGAACCCGAAGACGGGTCGTAGCTTGGCTGTCCGTCAGGCTGCTGCCCGCGCGGCCGTCACCGCCAGCAAGAAGACTGGGCGTCCCGTTGATGCGCGAGTGCAGAAACTCGCAGACTCGCGGTAGACCTCGGCTCGCACCGTCACGTCATGGACGTGAGTTCATCAGCGCGTCGACTGTGCTGGTCTGGCGGATGTAGCGCCGGAGATCGGGAGAGATGTAACCGGCGTAGCGGCGCATTCGGCGGATCAGGTTGTTGACGTCGGGGACGCGGACGGGCTCGTGGTGAGCTACCCGGTTGCGCGCCTTGCGCATGTCATCGAGGCCGAAGTGGATTTTGTGTCGCTGCGAACCGGCCGGGTAGAGGGCTTCCAAGTGCGGGGTCCAGAGGAGCGTCGTGTGCCGTGAGCTGGTCAGCAAGACCCAGAACCCGAAGGTCAGCTCGGCGAGGATCTTTCCGGGAGGTGCGGCCGGGCCGCCAGCCTTGGTGCGTGCGGAGGCCAGGTCGGCGTGGGTGCGGGCGTCGTTGCCCGGGACCGCCGGGAACAGCGCGCTGAACGAAGCTGGGTCGGTCCAGTGGGCCTCGCCTGGCTGGACGGCACTCATGAGTGCCCGGTCATAGAAGTTGCGGAGACCGACTTCGAGGTGGGCGAAGTCGTGCAGCAGTGCGGCGTTGAGCTGGGTGTTCCATTCGTGCAGGTCGAGAGCGCGGGTGCGGTCACCGCCGGCCAGGAGCATGTACGTGTGGAATCGCTGGGGGCTCAACCATTGTTCAACCCAGGGGCCCGGTGCCGTCACCGTTGAGTTCTATCAGGGCTCCACGTACGATTGAGTGCATACAGACCGGTGTGACGTGTAGCGCGTGCCCGGTTGAAGCCATGAAGAGCCCGGTATTCGGTCCTTGCGACCGACCCGGGCTCTTTGCTTTCAACAGCGTTGCCCGCGGCTGAAAGCCACCTTCCTTTCTTGCAGCTGCAACGTCGACGACGAGCGACCGCACCCAGAGAATCCGCGGACGACGCTTTTGGGCCGACCAGTAGCCCCTCCTTTCTATACCGGGGCTTGTCGGCTCGACCTGGGACAATGGTGGTAGCACGGCCGAGGACCGCGTGCCTGGAAAAAACTTTTTCCCGGATTCAGGGGTTCGCGGTACGCGCGCACTTAAGAGGAAGCGACAACCGTAGGGATCGGTTGTCTCTTTCTCGCCTCCTGGAGATGTAGCCATGGATCGACCGGCACGCCGCCCCGGCCCGCCCGTTGATGCCGCGCGCTTACAACCGGACAACCAGGCCGACATCCAGCACGTCGACCAGCCCATCGACGAAGGCTTGGTCGCTGCCTGGCTCGACGACCCCGACCTCGCCGCCGAACTCGCTGACGAACTGGAACGACTCCGGCGTCTTCAAGCAGACGAGGACCTGCTCCTGACCCTGCAGCTGCACCAGTTCACCGGCCGACCGTGGGACCGGTTCTCCCGCGAGCTGGCCCGCTACGGCCTCGGCGTGCTGCGCGCCTGGATCCGCTACGGAACCATCTACGGCAAGGCCAAAGCGCTGACCGGCTACGGCCTGGGCCGCATCGAGGGCTGGCCCAACGACGAGGTCGTCGAGGACATCGCCGCTGACACCGTGGTCGCCGCGCTGATTTACTTCCGCGACAAGGTGCTCATGACCCACCGCTGGCAGTCCTCGGGAGGTGCGTCGCTGGGTACCTTCTTCGTCGGCCAGTGCCTCTATCAGTTCGCCAACATCTACCGCAGCGCACTGCGAGCCGAACTCGAACGCATAGAGCACGCCACCACTCCGATCGACGACGTACCCGAAGACCGGTTCGACATCATCAAGGGCATCGAGGCCACCATCGTCGCCAACGACACGGTCGCCGAAGCGATGGCGCTGCTGAGCACCGACCGGGCACGTCGAGCGCTGTTCATGCAGGAGCACGGCTTCTCCCAGCGCGAGATCGCCGACGAGCTGGGCCTGCCTGATGCCAAGAGCGTGGAAAACCTCATTGGCTACCAACTCCGCCAACTCCGAAAGAGGACGTCGTGACCACCATCAAGCACCTCACCGCGCTCATCGACGCCAGCTCGCTGGGCACCCGCTCCGCGCGTGCAGCACGCACGTCGGTGACGGCCGCCGAAGGCGACGCACTGGCCCGGCGCGCCGCCGATGGTGGGCACCGGCAAGACATCTCGGAGAAATTCAGGGATCGGTCCGACACGCGCACTTATAGACCGGTATCCGGCTCAATACCGGGCCGGAAAAAACGAAAGGACAAAACAATGGCCAAGGGACATCACCGCAGCGCCGTCAGCGGCAAGTTCGTCAAGGCGTCGACCGCGGCGCGCAACCCCAAGACCACGGTCACCGAACGGGGCGCCAACCACAGCAGTGGAACCCATCACCGCAGCGCCATCACCGGCAAGTTCGTGAAGGGCTCCACCGCGGCGCGTCACCCCAACACCACGGTCACCGAACGCGGTTGAGCAAGAACCGAATTCGGCGGTGTCCTCTCGGCTCGGCAAACGGGCCGAGAGGACACCAGACCTACCACCTCTGAAAAGGCAATCCGATGATCCGTACCACCGTTGAAGCCCTCGGCGGCGCGCAAGCCGTCCCCAGTGAGCTGATCCCGGCCCGCGAACTGCACCAGCACCTGATCAATCAGGTGGCCACCGGCACAGGCAACGTCGTCCTGGCCGACACCGCCGGCAAGCCCGCGGCCGTCGTCATGTCCATTCAGCGCTACGAGCAGCTGGTCGACGAGCTGAACACGCTGCGCCGCAACAACTCCGACGACACCTGACGGGAAGGCCATCGCGTGCTTACCGACGACGACGTGCAAGCTCTCGACCGACGAGCCCGTGAGGTCGGCCGCCACATCGGCTGGGATCTGCAGTTCGTCGTCGCGGGCAACCCCGAGTTCGTCGGCCTGTCGGCCGGCGGCGGCACTGATCAAGCTGAGCACATCATCGTCCTCGGACCCAGCCGCATAGCCGATCTCGCCGTCCACGAGATTGACCTTGCGCTCGACGCGCTCCAGCGCGGCGACCGGCACATCGTGCTCGACGAAGACGGCGACCCCCGCCTGATCTAAATGCGGGCTCGACCTCGCGGGACGGTCACCGAGATTCGGCGAGGGTCACTCGTCGGGGGGTTCGCTGTCGCCCTGGGCCGACGTGTCGGACGCTTCCCACACAGCGACTTCACTTTGAGGTAGCGGCTCGTCGAAGTCATCTGGGACACCCAGGTCGGGCAGTTGGCCGAAGCGGCGTGGGGAGGTGGGTTCCAACCCGGTGTCGTCACCGCCCTCGTTCGTCACGAGTTCAGGATGCCACCGGCGTCTCACCCATTCACGGCTGTGAATTCCGTGCGGCGGCCACCGTAGCGGATTGGTCGAGGCAGCGGTAGACGCTAGACCGGGATATGCCCAGCGTGCGGGCGATCTGAGCGCGGGGTGTGCCAGCCTGGTCGAGAGCCTGGGCCGAGGCGATGATGTCGACAGTGAGTCCCGGCCGCCCAGGATGACGGCCAGCGGCGCGGGCTGCTGCGACTCCAGCGGCGGTGCGTTCGGCGGCGATGGCTCGCTCGAACTCGGCGACGGCCCCGAAGACGTGGAAGATCAGCCGGCCGCCGGCAGTGGTGGTGTCGATGACTTCGGTGAGGGAGCGGAGCTCGACGCCGCGGGCCTGGAGGTCGTTGGCGATAGTGAGCAGGTGCGGGAGCGAGCGGCCGAGGCGATCCAGCCGCCACACCATGAGCACGTCACCGCGGCGGGCGTAGTCGAGCAGCGCGGCCAGCTCGGGGCGGTCGTCGCGAGCACCGGACATGCGATCGGTCCAGATCCTTTCGGCCCCAGCCTCCGTGAGCGCCTTTACCTGCATGTCGGGGGACTGGTGCAGCGTCGAGACTCGCGCGTATCCCAGCAGCGTCACCGGTAGGTCCTCCCTCGTCAGTGGGGCACGGAATTCGGACCCAACCGGGACGCTTGCGGCCCGGGCGGGAGCCATCTGTGTCTTTAAAGGTGTCCCCGTTCCTCGCGGTCTGGGACACGATTCTGGGACACCCGACTGACGTTTTTGCCCAGGTCGCAAATCCCGTGTTCGCCCTGTCACTCAATAGGTCGTCTTTTTGGGCTGTCAGACCACTTCCTCTACGCCTGAAGGGTTGGCAGTTCGGCGGCGGTGGGCGGCGAGGAAGTCGTCGACGATGTCCGCGCAGTCGTGGTGGGTGATGGTGCGAATTCCGGTCATGCGGGCGAAGGCGAGTGGGCCGACGAGTTGGCACAGTGCCAGTTCGAGGTCGAAGTCGTTGATTTCGGTTCGGGCTTCATCGCTGTGCAGTAGCGCGTCGAATGGTTGTCGGTATTGGTCGACGACACGGGCTCGCAGTGCTCTGGATGCGTGGCGGTCGTCGGTGTCGTCTTTGGCGCCGGTAGGTCCGAGCGAAAGCCATGCCAGGGTGGTGACGTGCAGCGGAGCGTCGTTGAACAGGGTGGCTTGGCGGCTGAGTAATTCGATGAGTTGATCGCGCAGGGATCCGCTGGTCGGCGCCGGTGTGGTCACCTGCGGAAGGAGTCGCTCGAATGTGGCTGCAAGCAGATGCGATGAACTCTGGAAATGCCGATACAGCGTGGTGCGGGCCACCTTGGAGGCTTTGGTGACCGCATCGATGGTGACGGCTTCGACCCCTCCTGTGCTGAGAAGTGTTGCGGCAGCATCCAGTAGCCGGTTGCGTGAGCGGATTCTTCGCGGGTCGATGTCGTCATCGGGGGGTAGCGCTGATTGGCTGCTGTCGTTCACAGGTTCACCTCGGCATTGAATTTCGGGCGATGTCGTGAACGACAGTCTAGCCGTTGTGGTACTAAGAGTATCGCAGCGAAACCAATAGTACTGGGAGCGGTTTAGTGCCTGAAAGCGCGGCGCCGTCGGAACGGCTGCCTTCTCACACCCCGACGTGCATGGGGTGCGGCCCGGACAATCCGCACGGGCTGGGGCTGGTGGTCTATCGCAGCGCCGACGTGGTGTATGCCGATGTGACCTTCGATGAGCGCCACATCGGGGCCCCTGGCTTAGCCCATGGTGGGGCGGTGGCGGCGGCGTGCGATGACGTGCTGGGCTTCACGCTGTGGATCGCCGGCACACCGGCGGTGACGCGCGCTCTGACGGTGGAGTATCTGCAGCCGGTGCCACTGCACCAGCCTCACCGCATCACCGCGCATATCACCGGCCGTGAGGGGCGGGCGCTTCATGTCGCGGCGGCAGGGGTCCAGGAAGGCGTTACTCGGTTTACCGCGAATGCGGTGTTCGTCGTGGTCGACACCGCGCATTTCGCCGCTCACGGCGACATCAGTGGATTTGGTGAGCTTCTCGAACAGTTCTCGCGCCGCGGCGGCGACCAAGCATCATGACCGCCGCCAGCGCGCGGGTTAGCAGCGAAACGGTACAGGCTCAGGGGGTTTCGGCTGGCGACCAGGGCCACACAGCTGGCGGGCTGCGTTCACGCGCCTCCGCACGTCGCCGGGAAGCGATTATGGATGCCGCGCTCGCTGTTGCTGCCACCGGCGGCTACGACGCGGTCCACATGCGGACAGTTGCCGAGCGGGTCGGTATCGCTGTGGGCACGCTCTACCGATACTTTCCAGCCAAAACCCATCTGCTGGTGGCGGCGCTGATCCGAGAGTTTCAGCGCCTCGATGTATCCGGGGACTGGGCCACCGGCGCCTCCACGCCGCAGCAGCGACTGGACCGGCTCACCGAGCACCTGCACGATCGCTGGCAGCGTGACCCGCTGTTGACCGACGCGATGACACGCGCCTTCGTCATGGCTGACACCCGCGCCGCCGCTGAACTCGACCGCGCCGCCGCGGCGATCGAAACCCTGTTGGCCCGCACCCTCGCCGGCGGTGAACCCACCCCGGCCGATCTGCGCCTCGCCGGAATCGTCGCCGATATCTGGCTGGCCAATCTCGTGGCCTTCATCAGCGACCGGGTGTCAGCGGCCGAAACCCGAGACCGCATCGATCGGGCCACCCGACGAGTCGTCCACCAGGCGAATGCGGGCAGCATTACACCGTAACGATACTTTCAGTATCGCAGCGATACCATTGGTAGTACTATTCGGGGTGCGGCTCACCGATGCGCCGAAGGAGACGGCCATGTACACCCAATGGATCGAAGACTGTGTCGTACAACGCGTCTCTGTGCGTGACGGCCTGGTTCTGGACCTCGATGACTACAACGAAATCGTCATCTCGCGCCCCCTGATACTGACCCTGCCCGCTGTCGACCGATTTCCGGTCGAGGCCGTCCTCATCGACCCTTTGCGAATCTCGGTGTACGAGCGCCCCTTGCTCAATTTGGCTGGCGCGGTGTGCACCCAGGCCTGGTCCGACGACGAGGGAGGACTGCACCTGAGCTTTTCACGTGGACACCGCATCGACGTCGATCCCGACGCTGAGGAGACCGCGTGGGAGCTGTACGGCAAACGTCACGGCTACATGGCGTGCCTGCCCCACGGTCGGGTGCGCGTGGTGCGCCACGACGTGCCCGAGGACGACAACGCCAACATCGTCAACCCGCGGTAGGCCGCTTTTTCGGGCGAGCTGGTGTCCGACGCACCGGCGCCGCCTTTGTGCTACATGCTGTAGCGTAGCGATACCGACAGTATCGTTGACTCATGGAGGTTCGGTGACCGACGGCATGACCGATTCCCCCGGCCCCGCCTCGCAAACTCAGCGCCGCGGTAACGACTCTCGCGACCCGGCGGACAACCGCGAGTACAGCGCCCGGCTGGCAGCCCTGGGTCGGTTCACCCTCCGCCACAAAGCACTGGTCATCGGGGCCTGGCTGGGCACGGCCGTGGTGTTGGCGTTGCTGTTTCCGCAATTGGAAACCGTGGTACGCCAGCAGTCGGTGGACCTCATTCCCCGCGATGCGCCCTCCCTGCAGACGGTGGAACGCATGAGCACCGCCTTCGGCGAAGAAGGGTCGAAAACCCTGCTCTTTGTGGCCATGGAAGACCCCAACGGTCTGACACCGGCAGCACGGCAGCGCTACGACGAACTCGTCGCCCGGTTGCAGGCCGAGCACGACCACGTTCTGCTGGTTCAAGACCTGCTGGCCGATCCGGTCACCGAAGCGCAGGCCCTCAGCCCCGACCGCAACGCCTGGTACCTGCCGGTAGGGGTGACCGGCACACTGGGAGACCCCACCGCCGCCGAGTCGGTGAAGGCGGTGCGCAGCATCGCCGCAGAAGTATTCGCCGGATCAACGGTCACCGCGCAGGTGACCGGACCGCCAGCGACGTTCAGCGACATGATCGCCTCCGCCGAGCACGATCTGCTGCTGATCTCGATCGCTACCGTCGGCATCATCGCCCTGATCCTGCTGATCGTCTATCGGTCGGTGTTCACCGCGTTGCTCCCGCTGCTGGTGATCGGGCTGAGCCTGGCCGTCGGACGCGGTGTGCTCTCCGCGCTCGGGGAGATGGGTATGCCCGTCTCACAGTTCACCGTGGCATTCATGACCGCGATCCTGCTCGGCGCTGGCACCGACTACACCGTCTTCCTGATCAGCCGCTACCACGAACAGCGCCGCGCGCAGGTACCCCCCGACCAAGCCATCATCCACGCCACCGCCAGCATCGGACGCGTCATCCTCGCCTCCGCCGCGACCGTTGCCTTCGCCTTCCTGGCCATGGTCTTTGCCCGACTCAGCGTCTTCGCCGCCCTCGGCCCGGCGTGCGCCATCGCCGTCCTGTTCGGTTTCCTGGCCACCGTCACCCTGCTCCCGCCAGTACTGGCGATCGCCGCCAAACGCGGCATCGGGGAACCCAAATCCGATCGCACCCGCCGCTACTGGAACTCGGTGGCCGTGGCCGTGGTTCGTCGCCCCGTGCCGCTGCTGATCGTCAGCCTCGTCATCCTGCTCGCACTGTCCGCGGTCGCAGCAACCATCAAAATCAGCTACGACGACCGCAAAGGTCAACCAGCCAGCACCGCAAGCAACCAGGGCTACCAGCTGCTGGACCGACACTTCCGCAAAGACATCGTCATCACCCAATTCCTCGTCGTCGAAAACCCCACCGACATGCGCACCGGCAAAGGACTCGCCGACCTCGACGAAATGGCCTCCCGCGTCTCCCAAGTCAGCGGTGTCACCAAGGTTTCCGGAGTCACCCGCCCTACCGGGGAACGCCTCGACCAAGCGGAACTGGCCTGGCAAAACGGCCAGATCGGAGACAAAATGGCCGGCGCAGTCGCCGAGGGCAACGCCCGCAAAGGCGACCTCGCCAAACTCACCGACGGCGCCGATCAACTCGCCGGCGGGCTAGCCCAACTCGACACCACCGTGCGCACCGCCCTGACCCCCCTCGCCGTAATCCTCGGCCAAGCACAATCCGCCGGCACCCAGATCAACCAGTTCCGACCACTACTGCAACAACTTTCGGCCACCGCCCCTACCGCCGATCAAGCCATCCAAGCTGGCCCCGGCCTGCGACCGCTGGCCGAACAAGCAGCGAACGCGATCACCATGCTCGACCCGCTCGTCGGCGCCCTCAACACCTCGCCATGGTGTGCGACCACACCGCAATGCGCCCAGATCCGCGACCAAGTACGAATCCTGACCACCCTGCGTGACGGCGGATTCTTCGACCAGATCGCCGCCCTCGGCGACCGCTACAACCCCGCCACCAATGCCACCGTCACCGGCACCCTCACCAACGTCCAAAACGCGGTCGCCACCCTGGACAAAGCGTTCGGCGCCCTCGGCAACCCCGACGACCTGGCCGCCAACCTTCGCCGCCTCCAGGACGGAATCGGCCAACTCGCCTCCGGCGCCCAAGCGCTCGCGACCGGTGTGCGCACCCTCGCCGACAGCAACATCGAAATGCTCTCCGGCATGAGCCAAATCGCGACCCAACTGCAAAACTCTGCACGCGCAGCCAAGGACTCCGACTCATCGAGCGGGTTCTACCTGCCCACCAACGCCTTCGAGAACAGGCAATTCACCGACGTCGCCAAACAGTTCCTCTCACCCGACGGCAAGACCGCGCGCTTCATTATCGAAACCAGCTACGACCCCTACAGCGTCGAAGCCATGGACCTCGCCAACCAGATCACCCACACCGCCAGCACCGCACGACCCAACACCTCACTGGCAGAAGCCACCGTCTCCGTCGCCGGCTTCCCCGCCGTCAACTCCGACATCCAACGATTCCTCTGGGCAGACTTCGCACAGTTGGCCATCGCCACCACCCTCATCGTCGGACTCATCCTGGTCCTGCTGCTGCGCGCGCTCCTGGCACCGCTCTACCTGCTAGGCACAGTCCTGCTCAATTACCTGGCCTCCCTCGGCATCGGCGTCCTGGTCTTCCAATGGGGATTCGGCCAGGAAATCGCCTGGCCCGTACCGCTATTGGCGTTCATCATTCTCGTTGCCGTCGGCGCCGACTACAACATGCTGCTCGTCTCACGCCTGCGCGAAGAATCCGGCCGAAACATCCGTGTCGGCGTCCTGCGCACCGTCGCAAACACCGGCGCCGTCATCACCTCAGCAGGTCTAATCTTCGCCGCCAGCATGTTCGGCCTCATGGTCGGCTCCGTCGCCATCATGATCCAAGCCGGCCTCATCATCGGCGCCGGACTGCTACTCGACACCTTCGTCGTACGCACCCTCACCGTGCCCGCCATCGCCACACTCCTACGCGAAGCCAGCTGGTGGCCCCAGCGACCCACACGACAACAACCAGCCCTACCTTCGAACCCAGCCGAAGCACACCCATGACAAGAATTCGTTGCCATTCTCGCCCTACTGATCAGCGAGCCTGAGCCCTTCACGTCCCACGCCGCGCATCCGTTGCGTGTCCCATTTCTAAAGAAGTGAGACGGCCCCACATGGCCCGCGTTGTGGTCACATCGCGCCAGGTCGCGGTGTCTCATTTCTTGTCTCACACGGCGTGTCTCAGATCCTCGATGTCAGAGGACAATGAGACGGTAGCGGTGTGACAGCGATTCTCGGATACGCGCGGGTCAGCACCTTGGGCCAGGACCTCGATGCACAGCTCGCCGCGCTTACCGCCCAGGGCGTCGAATCCGGCCAAATCTTTACCGACAAGCTGTCGGGTGCGGTGAACACCGTTCGGCCGGGCCTGGCGGCCCTGCTGCATTACGCCCGCGAGGGCGACACTGTGGTGGTCACCGCCATCGATCGACTGGGCCGATCCGTCGCGGAAGTAACCCGCACCATCGCGGATCTGAGTGAGCGCCGAATTCTGTTACGCGCCTTACGTGAAGGTGTGGACACCGGCACACCAACAGGCCGTGCGGTGGCCACCATCATGGCGACGCTGGCCGAGCTTGAACTCGAACTCGGCCGTGAGCGTCGCGCTGCCTCGCGCGACTCCCGGCGAGCCCGCCAACTGCCGGCTACCAAGCCGGCCAAATTGACCCCCGAACGACAAGAACAGCTGCGCCGCCTCGCCGGGACGGGCGAACCCGTACACGAACTTGCCCAAGCGTTCGGGGTGAGCCGGGCGACGGCCTACCGCTACCTGGCCAAACTCAGTTCTCAGTCAGGAATCGCGTGATGGCCGCCGAGGATTTGCATCCCTCCACTCACCTGCGGGCCGCAGCGTGGGTCCCCGATGACGTCGAAGATCGGCCGTGGGAGGAAGCCGTCGCCCTGGCCGCCGACTGGATTTGGGAACGCAGTCGCGAGGAGGAGCTAGCGCCGCTGCTGGTGAGCAACGCGCAAAACGCGGCGACCTTTGGTTATGCCGACCTCGACGAGATCATCCGAGCGGGGGGTCACGCCACACCCCAGAGCCGTAGCCGACCCGATCGCGGTCCGGTTCTGGCGTTCGTGCCAGACGAACGGTCGTTGCACTTCGCGATGGGCTTGGCTCGGGGCTATTCGCTTGCTGTCGTCGAGGGCTCCACGCCCTTAGCCGAATGGGCTGCTGGCGCGGCCGCGATCAACCTGCTGACCGGGCAGGTCACTACGTCCCAAGTCGACGATGATGTCCGCAAAGACCTTGATTCCGTCATTTTCTACGGCGGTCGTAACGGCTGGACAGGGGCAGATGAAAAGGCGCAAGTGCGGCGGTTTCTAAGCGATCACATCAGCGGCGGTCGACTGACTCCCGATCAGGCCGCTGCGTATGCCTTGTCGTCGCAATCGGTGTCCGACCGCGGAGCCAAGCGACTGCGCGAGCTGCTCAGCCGCAATCGGTGATCACCACGCTTCGAGTGCTTCTAAAATAGTCATTTTAGGCACACCCTCGACCACCTGCGCTGATTTGCCCGGTGTAATCTATAGGCAACAGACCTGCGGAAAGTCGCCATATCGAATGCGCCCGCCGTGGTGGCCTGATGTCACCCGCTCGCGATACCGTCGTGTCATGACCATGGGGTACCGGCGGCGTCACCGCACCGGGATCACCGCCGCCGCGGCGGCGTTCGTGGTCGCAGTCGGTGCCGTAGTGACCAGCGGCCTGGCCCTCGCCCGTCCAATCGAACCGGCACGGCACACAGTGAACGTGGTTCCGCCACCGCCACCGACGTACAACAGCAGCGAAACGCAAGCCGCGAGCGCTGCCGCATGCGCCGCGTGGGATCGGGCGGCGCGGTCGACGGCGTTGGCGAGCAGGTCCAGCGCCGAGGCGTTGGAGCAGAGCTGGACAAGCCCGGAGAGCCGCGCAGCATTGGCCACGGAGAAACGTACCGGTATGGCTGCGGTCGCGTATCTGCGTACGCAGCTGACTGACGCCACACCAGCTTCGACAGCAATACCGCTGCACGACTGGATGGCGGCCAACATCGACATGTTGCACGCGCTAAACATGCGGCACTGGGACGAGGCCGCTCGCGAACTAAAACGCGGTAACGCTCTGATCGATGTCATCACGTCCGAGTGCGGGTTGCGCTGATGCCTGCTGTCGGAGGGTCTGCGGGATCGTATGGGCGGCTGATAGTTACGCCGGACATGGAGCCACCGGACGCGACGCACTGGGACACCCAGGAGCAGACCTACCGGGCTGGCGCTACGTCATGGGACGGAATCCACCGGCAGATCATCCAGGACAACGCAGCGTTCCGCGAGGCCGCCGATTCGCAGGGCTTCGACGAAGCACACCGAGCGGGCGCGGTGCTGGCCGAGGAAGCCAAGACGATCGCCGAATGGCACGCCAAGGTCGCAGACAAGTGCGCCGATATTGCCACGGTGCTGCGCGATACGCGCTCAGGGCAAGAGCAGCTCGTCCGCGAAGCTGACGCCAAAATTGCGAGCGCAAAACTGCCAGGCGAAGCCGAAGCCCTGGTAACCCAGTACCACGGCATAGCCCGATACCAGACCGAGTCGGGAGTAACCGCCGCAATGGCCTCCCATACCGCCTTCAAGGCAAGCACCGAAAACACAAGGGCACTAGACCTTTTGACAAAGTGGGGTGACGTTCCCGCAGCACCTCCCGCGCAACCAGTCGACCATGAGACGTCGCCCGGTATCGAACAGGACGAAAACCCCTACCGCTACACCGAAAAGCGGAAAGCCGGGGCCGACGCACCTAAGCCTGTGGACGACGCCCCGACCGATCCTGCAGGTACGTCAACCACTCAGCCGGGAGTTGGTCCTGGGATCAAGACGGCTACAGGCGACGAGGCGATCAAGGCGGCGGCCGGGCCGGTGACGCAGCCGACGCCAGGGGTGGCTTCATCACCGGCGGCCTCGGCGCTCGGTGGTGGCGGTATGCCGTCGATGGGCGGCATGGGCGGCGGTGTGCCGAAGATGCCGGGCGGCCTGGGAAGTGGCGGCATGCCGGGGATGGGGTCCAATCCGCTGGGTGGCGGTGTGGGCCAAATGCCCGGTGCGGGAGGCGGTTTACCGAATGCCGGGGGAGTACCTGGCTCGGGCACCGGGGCCGGGTCGCCTCTGTCTGCGTTCACTCAGGGAATATCGACGACGAGTGGCGTCGGCGGGGGAATCCCCTCGGCACCCCCACCGCCGCCCGCTCCGGCAAGTCCGTCGCCGGCCTTGTCGGCGGGCGGGCCTGCCACGCCAGTGTCGGCGGCGGCGGGCAGTGGCGTAGCGCCGGCCGCGGCGCAGCCAGGGATGGTGGCCCCGGCCGCGACTCCTACCGGGGCGGGGATGGGTCCCGGCGGGGGTGCGCCGATGATGCTTCCGCCCGGGTCGATGGGGCCGCCCGCGGGTGCTGTCCCGCCCCCGACGACGATGCCGGCCGGAACGGTCGGCGCTGCCAGTAATGCTCCACCGGCTTCACCGCCGCCCTCTGGTGCGGGCGCGGGCGCGACGCTGATTCCGGCGAGTGTGGTGGCCGCGGGGCAGACGGCGGCGGCTCGTGAGCGGCGCGAGTCGGCCGACGCCGCGGCGGCCAAGGAGCTGGCCTGGAAGCTCCAGCACGCGGCTCAAGCGGTCAACTATCCGATCGAATGGGCGGTGGGGGTCTTCCGCTCTCCAAGCGGCACGGAAACGGTCATCACCTCCAATGACGGTGCGAGCTACATTCCCGCGGGCGTGTTCGTTCCTCGATCGGTTCGTGTGCTGGCCACAGATCCATTGGTGGACGACCATTTCCGGCAGTTGTGGTTTGGCTGGTCCGATCCATCACGGGTCCTCGTCGAGTACGCGCAGCTGCGCGCCGAGCTGGGCTGGCGTCTGGTCGCCGCAGCGACCACGGTCGGAGTGAGTGCGCTGCGCGACGCCGGGGTCGAGCACCCACCGTCATGCACGCGTCAGACCAACTCGCTACTGCAGCCTGGTGTCCAGGCTCCGGCCCCAGCCTTGGACGGAATGCACGTGCACCGTCTGGCGGTGCTGTGGCCGGAGGTGTATCCGCGGCTGCTTCGCATCATGGACACCGACCCGATGCTCCAAGACAGGATCGTCTCGCGGGTCAGCGCGTCGTTGGTCAACTCAGCGACCACCCAGGCCCAGGCCGTCGAGGGCGGCATTCCGAATGCAGTGCGCGTGATCTGGCTGACTCGCGGCGGGGACATTGATCCCAGCCCCCAGCAGTGGGCTGAGTATGACGCCGCGGCCAAGGACTTCAACACGGTGACCTCGATCTTCCGGCCAGGATTCGTGGGCCAGTCCGATCCGAGCGACACCGTTGAGGAGCTGGCGCGCTACCGGGCGCACTGGATGGTGGCCCGTACCGCTGAGCTGATCGGCGGGTGGGCCACGCGCCCACTGCCGCTCCCCGATATGTGTTACGCCGCAGCCGCCGCCGGGGACATCCATCTTCGCGACGTCATCGTCAAAGAGCTGACCAGTGTCGAGGAAGACTTGGGCGAACGATGACGACCGGTGACGACTTTCTGATCGACGCGGAATACCAAGGCCTGGAGCTGGGCACGCGCCATGCCGATCTGGCGTTCTTCGTTGCTCGGGCAGCTCAGTGGGCCCGAGCGTTTTGCACTCCCATCCCTGATCACAGCGGAGAGGACTTTGATTTCGCCTATCCGTTGGTGTCGCATGCCGTCGTCCTGGAGGGGCTGCACGTGCGGCTGGCTACGGCGCTGGCGGCGGTGGTGACCTCGATGGCTCCGTGCCCCGATGCCGGGATGCAAGCCCCGGCGGCGGTGGGATCTGTTGCGCCGGTGCCGGGCTCTCCGGTGACGCATTTCGAGGGCGTCGACTTCGTCGTGGGGCTGGAGCCACAAAGCCGTTATCGGGTTACCCATCAAGCCCTTTGGCGCGAATCACTCGGATACGCGCAAGAATTCTTGTCCTCGGTGCAGACGTCCACCGTCGAGCTGAGTTGGTACGCCGTTGCGGTGCAAGAACTCCTCGACGAGGCCTTCGCAACCGTGCGGGACGCCTACGCCGATGCGGTGGCGGCGACCTACGGCGGCATGTTCGCGGCACTGGCCGGCCCTGGCATGTCCGACGTTCTCGTCTGCTGCATGCGAGATCTGACCCGCGCGGGATTCGATGACTCCCATTGCGAATCGGTGCTCAACAGACTTGAAGCAACTTTCCCCGAGGCTGTGGCGAAATGCTCTGTCAGACAAGATAATTGGCAACCGAGCGCTATCGCCAACCAGTAATCAACTGACGAATTAGTCGATGTCGAGGCCGTGTCCGCGGTCACGGTCTCGACTTCGGTCGCGGGTCGGCGGATTGGTGCGGATCCGCCAGCTGCGGGCGGCCTCGGCGCGGTGACGCTCTGCGGTGGCCGCCAATACTGGATCGTCGATATCCATTGCGGGGACTGGATTTTCATTCCACGGCAGGCCGAGTCCATCGAGGAGTCGTCGGGCGTTCCCGGGCTCGCCGCTGTCGACGAGCAGGAGCCGGCCGCGGTGGGGGACCAGGGCGGTGGCCACGGCCGCCAGATGTGCGGGGTTGGCTGTGGCGGCGTCTTCGACGACGACGACGGCTCCCGCGGTCGCGTGGTCGTGGAGGCCCTTGGCGAGCTGGGCAAGGCTGACTTGACCGGGTTGCGGTGTGGCGCTGATGCGGGCCAGGTTTCGGCCGGCGTCGGCGGCCGCGGTGGTGATCGCTTCGACGAGTTCGGGGGTGTAGCGCTCTGCCGCCAGCGTGGTCACGACCTTGGGCATGGAGAGCGCGACGGCCACCGGGTCGCGGCGAAGCCCCGAGGACGGCAGCGGTGCGCCGTAGCGGTTGGCGGCGGCCAACACCTCGACCAACGCGCGATCGGATGCATGCATGCGGGCGTGCATGCTGCGTTCTTGTGCGGTGTCGCGCTCGGTGCGGTGTTCGCGGCGCAACCGGTGGGTGACGGTGCGGTGGTAGCGGCGTAGTTCGGCGACCGGTTGGGGGAGCTGGCCTTCGTCGGCCTCGCGAGCCGCGTCGGTGATGGTGGTGGCGTGGTCGCTGCGGCCCAAGACACGACGTAGTGCGGCGGCGGCCTCACCGGGGGTGCCCCGGCGCGCGGTGTGCTGGCCAGGGGCGGTCTCGGCGTGTTCGTGATCGCCTTCCCCGGCGCGGGTGTCGTACAGGTGGACGGTGTTGGCGTGCCGGCCGCGGGTCAGGCCGACGTAGGCGATGGCGCGCGTGGCGCTGTCTGCGGAGAGCAGCGTGTGGCAAGTGTCGGCGGTGACGCCCTGGGCGGCGTGCACGGTGACCGCGTAGCCCAGGTGGACCTGCTGGCGTAGGTAGTCACCCGCCAAGGTGGCCAGCGCGCCGTCGTCGAGACGCCGCGCCGCGATCCGCCCCTTGTCGGTGTCGACGGCGAGGACTTCCCAGCGTTGGCCGTTGCGGATCGGGTCGGCCGCGGTCGCCAGTGTGTGATCGGTGTAGGTGTCGACGTCGATGGTGTTTTGCCGGGTGATCACCACGTCGCCGGCCGCGAGGCGGTGCCCGCGAGCCGCGGGCACCGTAGGCGCGTCCTCGTCGATCCGCTCGGAGTGAATCCGAATGTTGATCGCATCGGCCATCTCCCACCGATCGGCAATGAGCAGTGCGTCCCGGCCGGCGGTGATGTCGGCCTGCCACGCCGTCCGTGCGTCATCGGCCATGGTGACTGCGTCCCCAGTGTGGAGGCGGTCCTGGCGGCGATACCAACCCACGGCGCGACGCAGCGCGGCCGGGCCTCCCTCACGCACGGCCAGCGAAGCGTCCCGCTCGTCGTGGTCGTGCATCCGCCACACCTCGGACAGTCGTTGCGCCCAGGGCAGATCGGTGACCAGTTGAGCGAAGGTGCCGCCGCGTTGAGCAACCGGCGCAAGCTGGTGTTCGTCCCCAACTGGCACCACCTTCGTCCCGGCGGCGGTGGCCGCGTCGAGCAACGTGCGCAGGTGTTGGGTGCCGACCATGCCGGCCTCGTCGACAATGACCAGGGTGTCACTGTCGAGGACCTCGGTACCGCGCTCGAGCTGACCCAACAACGCATCGAGAGTGGCGCCACGATCCCCGGCTTGCTCACGCACCGCGACGTCGACCGCACGACCGGTCGGAGCGACCACCAGAACGCGTTTCCCGGCCGCATTCGCCGCGCGCCGCAGTGCCCGCAGCGAGTGAGTTTTCCCAGCCCCTGCGGGCGCGCTAAGAGGCTGCACGAGCCGCTCCGAGGTGGCTATCGCGGTGATGGCCCGGGCCTGATCCGGCGACAGTCCAGCGGTGTCGACAGAGGGCAGTGCGGCGCGGCTGTCGCGGCGGCCCATCAGCTCGACGATGGCGCGTTCTTCGACGACCAAATCGGCTGCCGTATAGCGGATCGACCCTTCGCGTTGATGCGCAGCCCGTTCGTCTCCGATGCGCAGTGCGACATCATCGGCCAGGCGCTCGATGACCTCCCGCGGGGACGGTCCGTCGGCGTCGTCGATGGGCAGCCGCGCGCCGATCGCCTCGACCAAATCGGCCCGGGTGAATGCGGCCTGTTTGAGTCCATGCGCCACGGCGCGACGCACCACGTCGGCGTAGTCGACGCCGGCCTCTCGACGGGCCTCCCGCGCGGCCTGCTGAGCTGGCCGACTGATGCGGAAAGTGCGGTCATCAGCGGCCCATGCGACACGCAGCGACGCCCATGCGACACCCTCGGGCTTCCGCGGCCTGGTGGCCTTCTGCGCGGTCGCCAACTGCCCTGCGGAAAGCTCGTCGCACTCGACTCTCAGATGCCCACTGGCCCACTCGCGCAGCTGTGTCGCACGCTGCGACCACGACGTCATATCGCCGCGGTTCGCCCCGGCGATATCGGCCATCCCGGTGCGCGGATCAACCTCGCCCCACTCGATGCCAATCATGCGCGTCAGCTCGCGACGCAAGGAGGCTTGGTAGACGATTCCGGCGGCCCGCGCTTCGTGATACAGGCTCGTTCCATCCAAGGACACCAGCTTGCCGTCAGCGCGTGCCTGACGGTTCGGAACGACTGTGTGCGTGTGCAGATGCGGGTCTCCGGCGCGGGAGGTTTCGTGCTGAAAAGTGGCCGCCACAATTCCCGGCAACCGCACCAGATCCTTCTGTCCGGTGATGGGGTTGTGGACCCGGGTGTAGCCCCCGTGTTCGGCCAGATACTCCATCGCTTCGGCGACGGCGTAGGCGTGAGCTTCGGCGACCGCCTTGCCCATCACATCGTCACCGAGACCGCGCAGCAGTGACACGCTCTTGGGGGCACAAAACGTCAAGTCATACCCGTGCACCCCGTCGCGTTTATTGAACGCGCGGCCACTCGCTTCGCACGGCGATATTCCGTCGTCCAGCCACCGCGTCACCGCATCCAAATCTGCGGTCTCCCCATTGCGGCCGGCACCCGTCAAACCCATCGCCTCGGCCACGTCGCGGCCGGCGGAAAGCCACGCCGGAAGCCGCGTCTCGGACTCGCTGTAGTACTCGCCCAAGCCCCCGCCGGCCGCGCGGCCATTGAGCGCTTCTGCCGACGCTTGGCGGGCGGTGTCGACGTAGTAGGACACCGACCACTGGCCGAGCTTGGCGATCGTCAACACCGCTCCGTCACCTCCCGCCCACTGGACCACCGCCGCTCTCGCGGTAGCGCGCCCCCGGCGCGCTACCGCCCAGCTTCGCACACCTTGTGCAAATGTGCCATATCGTTAAGGTGTAGGAACGCTGGTGGGCGGCGAGCAGGTGGGAGTGGACAGCGGAAGCGAGGCGAGTGGGTGAAGATGGAAGTGTGGGAAGAACGGCGTAAGGGAAGTTGAGACGGGGAAAAAGCGGGCAGGGAACGAACAAGATGGGGCTGGTTGAGAGATGCCGAACGTGGAGTCCCGCTCGAACGTCAGCGCACCGTTTCGCAACCACTAGGTGCGTCGTCGACCAGGCTGCCAACGGTGCACTCCTCGCGCCGCCGAGCCGTGCCTCCAGCGGCATGCCGTCGCGGTGTCGCTGAAGGTGCGTTGAGCGTGCGGTTGGTGTGCCCACTACGGGTGCGTTGAGCGCTGTCGGTGAGCACGCGGCGGATCTCTTCTCGGGCCGCGGCGATCCGAGCCCGCGACGCCTCGGTGAGCACCACCGGTCGCGGCGTCTGGTCGATGCTGGCGGCGGCGGAGCCGCTGGCCTTTGTCGGGGCCTCGGGGGGTGACCAGGACAGCCGACGTAACCGGCTGTGCAGGAACGCGCCAGGATTGGCGATGTGGTCGGGCCAGGTCAGCCCTCGGGCGCGCATGTCGGCGTTGAGCTTGTCGTTGACCGCGCGTGCTGACCACACGTCGGGGTCGATGCCGGTGGCGGTGAGTGCGTCGCAGATGGCGCCGATGTGGGCGCGGTCCAGGCCGTGCGTGATCGCGACGAGTCCAGCGGCAAGCCGTTGGACGGCCAGTGGACGCGCGGTGCGCCGCCATGGCCGTGTTTGTCGCGTTTTGTCGCAGATTCGTTTGGCGGGCGCGCTTGCGCGCTCGCTTGGTGAGTAACTCCCTACGGGAGAAGAAAGACCAACGCCGCCTGACGGCGGTAGGTGGAAATCATGCACAACTGGGCGGGGCACTGGGCGGGCTTCGCGGCGCGGCACGAGGTGGTACACCGAGGGTCTGCGGCCGATACTGGGGGTGTTTGCCGAGCCGTGGCCACGCTGCGCCTCGACGGCCCACTGGGACACCCGTAGGACCCGCCAGGCGGCCGTGACGGTGCGCACGTCGCAACCCACCTTGTCGGCGATTGTCGCGCGGGTGACGGCGACGTGGCGGCCGGTGGCGTGGTCGGCGTGCTCGGCCATCACCGTGGCGATCGACAACAGCGTCGCCGCTGTGATCGACACGCGTTCCTCGGCGCACAGCTGGCCCAGTGCTGGTGACTGCGCCCACTGGCGCAGACCGTTCAGCCAGCCGGCGCGACTGGTCCACATCGGCGCGCGTGGGGTGCAGGCCCCGGCGCGCTGCACCCATTCGCGGCGTCGTTCGTTGGTCAGCGCGCGCACGACATGCGGGCTGGGAGAGGCAGGAGTTACAGCCGAGCCGAGCGGTGTCGGCCACGTGCTGCTCGCCCGACGTGATCGGGCGGTTGAGAGGTCACGATTCGCATACTGGCTGCGCGGCGTACCTGGTACGTCGAGCAGGCGTGCGCTACCGTGAGAGCTGTCCATCAGACAGTCCCTTCGGGGATATGGGTGCGGAGAACCCCGAACCGAGCGCCAACTCGATTTGAATCTCCAGACGTGGCCCCGCCCTAGGCGGGGCCTTCGTCAATTCAGCGGGGTTTCCGCACGCCAGCTATTCAGATGTCACATCTGCCAAGAGGCTCGCCGCCAAGACGAGAGGTTGAGCCTCTGACGTATGTCGTCACATCGCCAGCGGCAGGGCCTCCTTGTTGAGTTCGCGAACCAGCTCGGGATGGCCGGCTTGGATGGCCAGCAGGTCAGCCACGTATTGCGAGACAGACATGCCTCGGGCGGCGGCTTGCTGCTTGATCTTTTCGGAAACGAGACGCTCCGGGCGGGTTAGCAGTTCCACGCGGTCACCTTTACGGGGTCGAGGCATGATCGAAGACTGCCAGCAGCAGCCGGGTATCTGATACGGGACACGCCGGGGTCCGTGATGTTTTTGTGACTGGTGAGGTCATACCAACCGCTGCCCTCCCTGTTAGTCGGCGTCGGGATCGGCGATGAGTTCGTACAGCTCGGCGCTGAGGACCTGGCGCACCGCCTCGGCGCGGGCCTGCGCCCGCAACGCGGTTTGCGTCGACAGGTCCGGGGGCTGGCCGCCGTGGCGGCGTGTCCAGTCGCGAATGCTGCGGTCGCCCAGAGTGGCGGCATGGGCGCGAGCCTTCCAGGTGATGATGTCGACCTCTTCGTCGATGAACTCCGCACGCTGGGCGTCGGTCCATTCCTCGGGG
>JBHTFJ010000004.1:0-85552 GCA_042666295.1 Mycolicibacterium sp. GCM10028919 | reverse complement strand
GATGTTGATCAACTGAATCTCATACGCGTCGACCACGTCGATCTCCGGATTGCCATCCGTGAGCGGGGTGATCGGATCGCGGCTGCGCTCAGCCTGGGCCAGCTCCGCGGCCAGCTTCGCGCGCACCACAGAACTCAGCATGGTGTCTAAGCCCGGCCCTTCATGGCATCGAGGCCGACTCCGCCGAGTGACCCCACGCCGATCTCGGCGTTGTGCGCGTGGGCGAAGTGGTGCAGCCCGAACGCCGCGTCCATTCCGTTGCGCAGGCCCATCTGATCCTCGCACTGGTTGACTGCCTTCTTGGCCAGTGCGAGACCGAACGTCGGCATGGCGGCGATTCGGGCTGCCATGGCCAGTGTGTGGTCCTGCAGCTGCGCGCGTGGAACGACGTGACTGACCATGCCTACTTCGTAGGCGCGCTGGGCGGTGAACCTACTCCCGGTGTAGAGCATCTCCTTGGCGAATCGCGTGCCGACGACCCACGGGTGCGCGAAGTACTCGACACCTGGAATGCCCATGTGCAGCACCGGGTCGGCGAAGAACGCGTCGTCGGCAGCCACGATCAGGTCGCACACCCAGGCCAGCATCAGACCCCCTGCGATGCACGCACCTTGCACCATCGCGATGACGGGCTTCGGTATCTCGCGCCACCGGCGACACATACCGAGATAGACCTCGGATTCACGAGCGAAGCGCTGATCCCCAGCGGACTTGCCCAAGTGATCCCACCACAGCACGGCGCGGTTGTCGTAATGCGCATCGTGGTCGCGGTCGGGGCTTCCGATGTCGTGGCCGGCGCTGAAATGCTCGCCACTGCCGGTCAGGACGATGACGTGTACGGCGTCGTCCTCGACGGCGCGGGTAAATGCGTCGTCCAGCGCGTAGGTCATCGCCGAGTTCTGTGCGTTGCGGAATTGCGGTCGGTTCATGGTGACGAGGGCGACCCCATCAGTCACCCGGTAGGTCACCACGTCGTTGTTGCTCGGCACTCGACTAGCCCTTCGGTTCGACGGAGTTCGTGTGCCGCCATCGTGGCGTGCGTCTGCGTTCGGTTTCTGCACGATGCCCATTGACTGGACGTAGCCTGCCTCACAGTCCGGCGGGACTACGCGCGCTCTCGTTATCGAGATCAGAGTGGGTCGAACGACGAAATAAGCCATCGCCCAGCAACATCGGTCATTCCGACCAGGACACTGCTCGCTGTTTGAGTGGGCTCGGGATTGTCCTTGCTGGTCGTCGACTGGTTGACGAAGACGAGCACCTTCGCACGGTTGCCGTCGACGTCCGCGGTGGCAGCGCGCACGACCGTGGCGGTGGCACGTACGGCCTTGTCCTTGGCCGCAGGCGTCACGATCCGTTCGGCGAACTCGCTGTAGTAGGTGAGGAATTCACCCGTGAGATGGGATTGCGCGGCGGCGAGGTCGGGCTCCACCGTCTCTGAAGCATAGGTCAGCAGGGCAACGGAACCCTCTGACGCCGCGGTCCGGGCGGCGCTTCGGGCCGCGGCCTCGTTCTGATCGCTTCGATGCGGGCCGACGTACGAACTCACCGCCAGCGCGGTGGTTCCGATCAGCGCGGCGCCCGCACCGATCAACCGCCAGTGCCGCAAGCCACGGCGTCCTCGACTCGGTGCCGACGGGGGTGTGGTCGCGCCGAGATCAGCACCGCCGATCTCATCACCTGTAGGTGCATCTACGTCGTTGTCGTGCCGGGAAGTCGTTGTCATGGAACGAAGTCCACCTTGGACATCTTGATGTGGCCTGCGTCGTTCGTGACATCGACGCTGAGGCGCCACGTTCTGGGTTGCTCGTTGGTTCCTGCGGAGTTGGTGATGGTCGTCGCAGCGGTGACCAGGACCACCGCCGAGTCGTGAGTCATCGCTTCTACCGCCGTACCCACGACCGTCGCCTTCGTGACGGCCTTGGATTCCTTGGCAACCGCGACGAATTCCTCGGCGCTCTGGCGGAAGTCGTCGCGGAACGCACCGGTGGAGTTGTCGATGATGCGTTTGACGTCGTCTTGGACGGTGCTGCTGTTGATGGACATCAGAGTGACGACGGCTTGTCCGGCGGCGGCGGCGAATTCGGCACGCCTCTGTTGCTCGCGTTCGACGTTCTGATGCTGCCAGTACAGGTATCCGCTGGCGCCCAGGAGTGCGCTGGCGGCGACGACCGCGACGCTGGTGAGGGTGGTCGCCGCGCTTGGATGCCGCCAACGTCGACGCTTCGATGGCGATGTGGGCGAATCGTCGTCTCCGCCGTCGTCTCCGCCGGGTCTCGAGTCGGCCTCTTCGGTGTCGTCGGTGGTCCTTGCCGTACGTAGCTCGGCGAGCCGTGTGCGCGCCGCGGTAGCCGCTGCTTCGGCGTCTTCGGCTTCGGCTTCGGCTTGTTCGACCAGGCTGGTGATGTGGTCGATCGATTCCGGGTCGGCTGCGCGAGGCACTCCCGCGAGTGGGTGCTCGGAGTCGCCAGGTGTTCGCGACTGCCTGATCGTCGGCATCGGCATCCTCCTCATCTCCTAGCCGCCATGGGTCCAGTCAGCGCATCGGCGGCTGTGCGGGACGCTAGCCCGACCGTTTCTCGAATCCCGCGACGTGTCCCGCCCACCGGACCACGGGCAGCGTGCCCGTAGGCGGTTCACCAATTGCGCAACGAGCACACGGCGCCAGCTGTGCCTTCCGCGGTGGCGACGGTGACCCCGTCGACGGCCAGCGCGCATCGAATGGTGCCGTCGGAAGCCGACGATGCGCGGCTGATCGCCACCATCGCCCACTTGTCGGGATCGGTGAGGGTGACCTCGCGCACCCAAGGCCGCTCCGGGGCCAAGATGGCTTCGTCCTTGGGGCTGAACTCATAGGGGTTGTGGCTGTAGTCAGCCCAGGTGGGTGGGTCGACGTCGCGGTAGTACACGTCGGCGTCGAGCGTGGCATCCGAGGTGACGGTGTACGTGATGCGGTGCAGTGCGAACGAATCGGCGTGTACTGGCGCCGCGGCCGTAGTGGCCGCGACGACCGCCGTGACCACTACGCGGAGTGCCCCGCCGGGTGCGCCACTTGCCCGTGCGCGTCGGGCATTACGCGTCACCACGCACCCATCGGGTAGCACCATCGGAGGCTGCGCAACTGAGGAAGAGTCCGTCGGGTGCCTGTGCGACGTCATTCAGGTGACCGCCGCAATCACTGTTCTCGTCCTTGATGCCGGCCATCGGCGGGGAGCGGAAGTAGCGGGGTGCGTAGCGCCGCGGCGAACCGCAGAACACCAGCCGTCCCCGGGACGTCGTACCGAACACGAAGTACGCGGTGTTCGGGCATCCGGCGCCGAGAACCACTCCGCCGGTTATCCCTGGGACGCATGACGGCTCGTCGCAGGCCGCGGGTTGCGCGGCGACGACGGCCGGCGGGAACGTCGCGGCGATCACGAGTGCGGCCAGGACTGCCAGAAGTGAGCGCACCGCGTCACTGTGGCACGACGAAGGCGCTGCGCCATCTGGGCGTCCACCAGGTGGGAGATTCCCCATCGAACTCGGGTGGACGCCGGACAGTAGGGGTCGGAACGGACCGTCAGCAGGTTGGTTCCGTCCGCGTGGACGAGTAGCGAAGGAGCAAGCGCATGCGTGTGGCGATCAGGCTGGTGGTGAGCGTCGCGCTCGCAGGATCGGGTGTGGCGGGCCATGCCGCTCCCGCCGCGGGGGCTCCCGGCGACTGGGGGCTCAACGGCACATACACCGCAACGTCCAACGGCGAGTGGTCCAAGCGCAACGACGTGTTCCATGACGAGGTGAGTGTGCGCAGCGTCTGGACTGTCACCTCCACGTGCAGCTATCCGGGTGAGTGCACTGGCACCGTCAGCAGCGACTGGGGGTGGACTGCGCCGATCTATCAGAAGAGCGGTGTGTGGTACGTCAAGAGGACCGTCGACGATTGGCAGCCCTGCCCCGACGGCTCCGCCGCCGCAGGTCTGCAGGTATACCGGTTCTTCTCCGCCACCCCCGATGGGACCGCCTCGGACCCGGCGTCGACGACGCTGATGGGCGATGATCAGACCACGGGGATCAGTGGCTCGTGCGGCAGTAGCAAGGTGTTGTTCATCAGCATGCCGTTCAAGATGGTCGAGATCGGCTGACGCCGCTGCGCCCACCGATGGCGCTCCGCGGGGCGTCGCTCAATGCCGCGACGCGACTTGCCCACCAGCATCAAGCAGGAAACAATTCCTTCCAGGATCTCGGGCCCGGGTGTGCGGCCAGGTCGGCCTGCCGGAACACCTGCCCGTCGGGAGTGGCGTACTGACCGGTCATCGGATCGTAGGTGGCGACCGCCACCGACGGTCCCTCAGATCCGTTCTCGCTGTGTGCACTTGGTGCTGCGACGGGTCCGCCCTGCGCGGGTGTCGGCTCGCCGGTTTCAGCGCCTTCGGGCGCCGGCGCCGGAGCCGGCGGCGGTGGCGGTGGCGGAGCCGGCGGCGGTGGCGGTGTGCCGCCGAGGGGACCGTAGATGTTGGAGTCCGGGCCGGCCCGATCGTCGGGCGGGACGCCCTGGGCGATCAGGTTGGGGTCGATGGGGTATGGACCCAAGACGTGTTGGCGCATCGCCAGTGGCTCGAAGGGCTTGTCGCTGTTGCAGATCTCGACGGTCGGCGCGCGCTTGCCGGGTTGACCCATGCACGGATAGTTCCGAGCTCCGCGCACGGCGATCGGAGAATCCTGGGGCAGCTTGCAGTACAGCCCGTCGGGGGTGTCGATGTCGGTGGTGTCCTCCGGTGACCGCCACATGTTCGGCGGGAGGAAGCCGACCGTACACGCCGGCGGGTCACCGACAGTGAGCGTGAAGTCTCCCAATGACATGCCGACCGGGTTGTTCTTCGGTGCGCCATAGGACTGGGTGGAGGCGATCGTCGGGGGCAGCAGAACCAACAGCTGTTCCAGCGACGGGTGATAGGTGACGCCGACCTGCCCCAACGTGGTCAGGTTCGCAAGCAGCACGGGCAGCGTGGGTTTGATCTGATTGAGTAGCCGCGACGCTTCGTCGGCGGCCCCGGGGCCGCGCGCCAGGAGAGTGCGCACCTGCGGGTCGTTGGTGACCAGCTGATCGGTGATGCCGTTGAGGCTGCGCGCCCAGGTGCGGATGGCGTCGATGGACTGGGCTTGCCCGTCGAGCAGCGGACCGCTGTCGTCGATGAGGGCGCGGGATTGGTCGGCGACGGCATTCACGTCCTCGATCAGCTTGGACGACGAGTCCATCAGCGAACCGAAGTCATAGCCGGAGTCCTTGAACCCGCGGTACGTCTCGTCGAGCAGGGGACGGATCTTGTCCTTGGGCACGCTGCCGATGAGGGCGCTGACCTGATCGAGCATGGGTCCCACGGCTTGGGGAACGGAGGTGTTGGCCACCGGGATGACCGATCCGTCGTGCAGATATGGCCCGGCCTCGCCGTCGGGTTGGAGGTCGACGTATTGCTCGCCCACTGCCGAGACGCTGAGCACGGCGGCGTGGAGGTCGGCGGGGATCTTCGGTGAGGTATCCAATGACAGCGTCGCCACCGCGCCGTCGCGGGTGGGTTGCACGTCGGTGACCTTCCCGATCTGGACGCCGCGGTAGGTGACGTTGGAGAACTGGTAGAGCCCGCCGGTGGCGGGCAGTTGCAGGGTGACCGTCATGCGCCCAATGCCCAACAGTGTGGGCGCTTGGAGGTATACGCCGATCATCACTGCCATGCCGATCACGGATACGACCGTGAAGATGATCAGCTGCGTTCGAACGAAGCGTGTCAACACTTAGGTGCCACCTCCGGTCGGGAGCGTCGGTTCAGCGGGGGACGCTGCGGGGGTAGGCAGTGCGTCGGGCGCGGAACCGGCTTCCCCGGGTGACGTTGCGTCTTCTTCCTGCGGCGGGTCGACCAGTGGTGGCATGGTGGCCACCGCTGCAGGCGGCGCCGTGATGGGGGTGTTGAGCGGGTCCTTGGTGTAGTTGGCGTAGAAGGGATCCCCTGGCGCGGGGACGAGCGGGGCGCCTTCCTGCCCAAACCGGGTACCGAGGAACAACCCCCGCTTGAGTCGGGGAATGGTGAAGTCGAAGGTGATGAACTCGTTGAGGTAGTCGCCGCGGATGGCGCGGTCGATGAAGTTCTGGGGATAGGGGTAGGTGGGGACGTAGGCCAGGACGGTGCCCAATGGCGGCCCGACGTCTGCCAGTGCGCGGACGGTCGGTTCGAGGTTCTCGAGATTCTCGACGAGGTCGGCTTGGCTGGCGTTGATCACTTCGGTCGCGGTGGTGCTGAAGATGCGGAACTTCTCCAATGCGGTGGTGATTCGCGGTCGTTCCCGGTTGAGCACGTCCAGGGCGGGCGGTATCCGCCGTAGCGCCTGGGTGATGACGTCGTTCTGTCCGGCCAGTGTCCCGGCAAGTCGATTGAGCGCGGTGATGGAGGCGTTGATGTCGTCGCGCTGCCTGTCGAGGATGCCGACGAAGTCGTTCAGTCGGGTCAGGAGGTCGCGGATGCGGTCTTCGCGGCCGCTGAGCGCGGCGTTGAACTCGGTGACGATGTCGCCGATCTTCCCCAGTCCCCCACCGTTGATCACGACCGACAGTGACGAGAGGGTCTGTTCGGTGGAGGGATAGGTCGACGACCGATCGAGGCCGATAGTGGTGCCGGAGGGCATGTCTCCGCTGGGCGGTTGGCCCAGCGGTGGGTTGAGTGCGAGATGCATCGAGCCCAACAGGCTGGTCTGGCCGACGGTGGCGGTCACGTTGGCGGGAACGTCCACGTCGGGTTTCACGGAGATCTCGACGTCGGCGTGCCAATTGCGGACCGTCATCCTGCTGACGCTGCCGACGACGACGTCACTGATCAATACCGGCGAATTGGGCTCCAGCGTACCGATGTTGATGAGTTCGACGTGGTAGGTCTTGGCGTCGGCGCCGCGGCCCACCGTTCCCGGAAGCGGCAGCGAGTTGAGTCCGTTGAACGTGCATCCGCTGGCGGCTAGAACGATGCACGACGCGATGGTTCCCACCGCTCGGGTGGAACGCCGCCTCGTCATGGTGTTCCTTCCGGTGCTGCGACGGGTGCCGCTTCGGCAGGTAGCAGCATGTCCTGCAGGTTGGTTGGCCCCGGAGCCGGTGGCGGCGGTGCTGGCGGGTCGGGCACGCCGGGCGGGATCGGGGCACCCGGGTACAGCGCCGGTGAAGGGTTGGCCGGTAACCCGTTGGGGGCGAATGCCCCTGGCGGGCGGGGCGGGGCGTTCCAGCCTGGTGGCGGTGCAACGTCGCCGGCTCCGGTGTACGCCGACACCGCCGGCGGGTTCACCGGCATGTCCGGGCTTCCACCAGTGCCGCCGGGCGCAAGGTTGGGATCGGTGTAGACCAAATTCTCCGGGCTCGGCGCCTTGCGAAGGTAGGCGTTGAACGGCATGGGCAGATAGTTGAAGTTGATGAGCCGCAGGGCCGGGCCGAGGTACTGGGCGCAGAGTTTGGAGGTTTCGGCTGCGGTGGCGTTCTTCACCGCGGCGATCGCCGAGCACACCACCGACACGGGGTCGGCGAAGTTCGACAACGCGAAGGCTCCCACTGCGGTGCCGCTGTCGGGGTTGTAGATGTTGTAGCCGTTGGCGATCGCGTTGGGAGCGACGTGCAGGACGTTCTCGAGGGCGGTGCGATTGTCGACGAGGTTCTGGGTGACGTTGGTCAGCCGCTGCAGTTGTTCTGCCGTCTGGTCACGGCTGCCGGCGATGAACCGTTGTACGTCGGTGACTGCGGAGCCCAGATTGGTCAGTGCGGCGTCGAGATCGGAACGGCTACCGTCGATGACGCTGGTGACGCTGGCGAGACGGTCCTGGAATGCGACGATCTGAGTGTTGCTGTCACGCAGAGCGCTGACGAACGTCTGAAGGCTGGTGATGATCCGCGCGATGTCGCCGCTACCCCCGGCGAGGATGCGGGCCGCGCCGGAAAGCTGGCTGATCGCTTCACGGAGCTTGTCTCCGTTGCCGTTCATGGCATTGGCGGCGCTGTCGATGAATCGGCTCAGAGACGTTCCCGACGCGTCGGCTACTGGGCCGAGATCGGTCGCCAGCCGTGTGAGTTGATCTTTGACTTGATCCCATTCGACGGGTATGGCGGTGCGCTCCACACCGATTCGTGCGCCGTCGGTCATGACGGGACCGGCGTCTTCGAAGGCGGGTGCGAGTTGCACGTAGCGTGCCGCCACCAGGTTCTGCGCCATGATGATGGCCTTGGCGTCAGCGGGAATGGGAACGTCGTGATCGACGGCGAGTGTCACCTTGGCCTGCGCGCCTTGAGGTTCGATGTTGCTGATGGTTCCCACCTTGACTCCCGATACCCGTACGTCGTCGCCCGGGTAGATCGAGGTGGCGGAGGTGAAGTAGGCGGTGATGGTGGTGGGGCGGTTGACGGCGCGCATTGCGACGAAGGCGGTGCTGGCGATCAGCAGGCCGATGAGCGTGACCAGCAGCGGCTTGGTCAGCGTCCTGCGCACTGCGGCGCCCGGCGACTTGCGGTGGGTGGTCATCGACTCCCTCCCGGGATGCCATTGCGCGGGAACGGGAACTCGGCGCGTGGGCCGGCGTTGTCGGGCGGTTGACCGGCATTGACGCCGCGGCGGAACCCGAAGGCGTAGTCCAAGAAGGGCTGCAGGGTCTGCGATGGGATGAGGTTGCCGACGAAGGCGTTGTAGTAGAAGCCATTGCTCACCGACTCACCCTGTGTGACCTGATACTTGGCGAGCCCCTTGAGGGCTTGGGCGATGTTGTCGCGGTTCTTCTCCAGCATGGCGGTCACCGAGTTCAGCTTCTCCAGGGTCGGCGCCAGCTCCTCCTCGTTGTCGGCGACCAACCCGGAGAGCTGCTGGGACAGCGCCGAAGTATTGGCCAGCAGTGTGACGATGGCGTAGCGCCGCTGGGCCAGGACTCCCAGTAGGTCATTGGCGTTGAGCAACAACGTGTTCACCTGCGTGCTGCGCTCCGACAATATTCCGGTGACGTCGGCGGCGCTCCTGAGCAAGCCCGCCAGGGATTCGTTGCGGCCGTTGAGGGTTTGCGATATGCGGGTCAGTCCGTCGAAGGTCGGCCCGAGCTGCGGGGCCATGCGGTCGATGGTGTCCGACAGAGTGTCCAGGGACTGGGTCAGGGTGGCGGTGTCGGTACCTGCGGTGTTGGTGGTGAAGTCGCTGACCGCGTTGGTCAGCGAGTAGGGCGACGAGGTCCGTGACAGTGGAATCGTGTCGGCCGTCCGCATGGTCTCTGCGCCGGCCGGCTCCAGCGTGAGCATGCGGGCGCCCAGTACGGTGCCGGTCCGGATGTGCGCGGTGGTGTCGGTGCCTAGCCGCACGGAGCTGTTCAGACTGAAGTCGACCAGCGCCTTGCCGCGGTCGAGCGTGACGTCGGTGACCGTGCCCATCGTGACGCCGGAGACCTTGACGTCGTTTCCCGGGGTCAATCCGCCGGCTTCGGCAAACAGTGCGTGGTAGTGCCGCGACGTGGCCCAGGAGATGAGCTGCTGCGGTTGCAGGCCGACCGCGATGACGAGAACGATCAGGACGACGCCGATGAATCCGGTTCGGGCCAGGCGTGCGCCGGCGTACTTGAGCATCAGGGTTCCCCGCATCGGCCGGTGTTTTGCATGATCCATGGGAAGTACGCGGTGCGCCCCTGCAGGTCGGAGACGCGAACGTTCATGCCGCACAGGTACTGGTTGATGAACGCTCCGTAGGAGCCCAGCCGCACCAGCTTGCGGTAGTTGCCCGGCGCCTTCTGGAGGGCGAGGTCCAGGCGCGCCTTGTCGTCGTCGTTGGCCAACAGCGGCGCCATCCGGGTGAGCTGATCGACGGTTCCGGCCAGCGGCGGCCGCGCCTGGGTGAGCAGGTCGGCGATCGACGCCGTGCCGGTGTCGAGGGCGGTGATGGCCTCCCCGATCGGATCGCGCTCGCGGGACAGTTCGGTAATGAGTCGTTCGAGGCGGTCCACCGCGCCGGCGAACTGGTCGCCGTCCTTGGCGACGGTGGCCATCACCTGCTGCAGGTCGTCGATCATCTGCTGAACGGTCTGTCCGTTGTCCGCCAGGGCGTTGGTGAACGACGACGTCTGCGTGAGCAGCGATTCCACGGTGCCACCTTGGCCCTGCAGTATCTGGATCAGTGAGTTGGTCAGCGCGTTGACGTTCTGCGAATTCAACCCCTGCAGAACGGGTTTGAGGCCACCCAATAACAGGTCCAGGTCCAGCGCGGGTTCGGTGCGTTCAACCGGGATCCACGACCCGGCTGGTTGTAGTCGAGTGGAGCCGGGACTGTCGAGCAAGTCGAGGTAGCGGTTGCCGACGAGGTCGAGGTAGCGCACGGCGACCTTCGTGGAGGTAGTCAACACGACGTCGCGGTCGGCGTCGAACGCCACCTGCACCGAGTTGTCCCGTTGCAGCGTCACGTCGTGCACGGTGCCGACCCGGATGCCTGCGATGCGCACGGAGTCACCGCTCTTGAGGCTCGAGGCGTCGGTGAACACCGCGGTGTAGGTGTTCGTCGACCCGGTCCGGTACTGACCGAGAATGACGAACAGCATCGCGGTCAACGACACCATGACGATTCCGAACACCGCGAACTTCACGGCGGTGACCCGCGCTGACGTCATCCGGGCTGACCGATCTGCGGGGTGTTGCGCGCCGGGCCGTCCAATGGGCCGAACAGAGCTTCCTTGAGGGCGTTCGAGTTGAGCAGAATGCCCTGGTTGCCGTATTGCGCGGGGTTCGCGTCGATGTCGGTCACCACGAACGGGGGCCGCTTCCCGAATCCGACGTTCGGCATGTCCATGCACTGGGGGCCGCCCCTTGCCGCGACCTTGGGCAGGTTCCCGGGGTAGCGGTAGCGTTCGGTGCCCAGCAGGAACGAGTCGAGGAGCATGACCCCGGGCAGCGGTTGGGGTGGACCGGTGGCCAACGGCTCCAGGCCGGCCAGTGCGCAGTTGAGTGCTGGGCTGTACTGGTTGGTCAAGGCGGTGGTGGGCAGTAGCAGGTCCAGGGACTCGATCAGGGGCGCACCGTTGGTCGATAGCACCTCGTTGCCGACATCAGCGAGCCCGATCGCACTGACCAGCAACCGGTCCAAGTCATCCCCGCGTTCGACGACGGTGTCACTGATGCGCGTGGCGTTCGCGACCAAACCCATCAGATCGGGCGCCGCGTCGGCGTAGGCGTTGATCACCGCCGGTGCGACGGCAATGTCGTGGCTGAGGTTGGTCAGACTGGGATCGAGTTTCGCCAGGAGCGCGTCCAAGTCGACCAGGGTTTGGCCGAACTCTCGACCACGGCCATTCAACGATTGAGCGAGTGCACCAAGGGTTTCATTCAGCTTGTCTGGTTCGATCTGCGAGAGCACCGCGACCAGTTGCTGGAACAGTGTGTTGACTTCGACGGTGACGTTCTTGGCATCGAGTACCTGGCCGGGGGCCATCGATTGTGGCGAGGGCTCCTCTGGTGGCACGAGTTGCACGAACTTCGACCCGAACACCGTGGTCGAGGCTATGTCGACGAGCGCGTTGGCGGGAATGAGGGACATGGCCGAGGGGTCCATCGCCAAGTGGATGGCCGCCTGACCGTCGGGCAACCAGTCGATGCGGTCGACGGTTCCGACCTGAGCGCCGTGCAGCTTGACCTTTGCATCGGGTCCCATCACGAGGCCGGCGCGCGGCGACAGGACGGTCAGCGGAACGGTCCTCGTGGCGTCACCACGGAACAGGACCACCGCGCCGGCGACGATCGCGAAGATCACCACGACGGTGGTCAAGCCCACCAGGGGGCGAACGGCGTTGTGCGGCATCGTGAGTACTCCCTAGCCCGACAGGTTGAAGTTGCCGTTGGCGCCGTACACGGCCAGCGAGATCAGAAGCGTCACCGACACCACGACGATCAGCGACGTGCGCACCGCGGTACCCACGGCCACACCCACGCCCGACGGGCCGCCGGTGACGAAGTATCCGTAATAGGTGTGGATGAACAGGATCGCCAGCGCCATCAGGACCGCCTGCAGGAATGACCACAGCAGGTCGATGGGGTTGAGGAAGGTGGTGAAGTAGTGGTTGTACAAGCCGCCGGACTGTCCCAGTAGCACCACCGTGGTGAATCGACTGGCCAGGAACGACAGGATCACCGCAATCGAGTACAGCGGCGTGATCGCGATCATTCCGGCCACGATCCGAGTGCTCACCAAGTATTCGATGGGGTGGATGCCCATCGTTTCCAGCGCGTCGATCTCTTCGTTGATGCGCATCGCCCCGAGTTGTGCGGTGACGCCGGCGCCGAAGGTTGCAGCCAATCCGATGCCGGCGACGATCGGCGCCGAGATCCGGACGTTTATGAAGGCGGCGAGGAAACCAGTCAGCGCCTCGATGCCGATGTCGCCCAGTGAGCTGTATCCCTGCACGGCAAGCACACCGCCGGTGGCCAGGGTCAGGAAGCCGACGATCACCACGGTGCCGCCGATCATCGCGAGCGTGCCTGCCCCCATGGAGATCTCGGCGATCAGCCGGATCACCTCGCGGCGGTAGCGACGGGCTGCGAACGGGGTGGCGGCCAGCGACCGGCCGTAGAACACGATGTGATCGCCCAGGGCACCCAGCGCCGAGACCGGTCGTCCGGCGGTTCGTGCCAGTCGCGGGTAGGTCGTCCGCAGCGTCGTAGTGGCAGTCATGCGGAGGTCATCTGAATGCCGACGGCGGTGACGACGACGTTGACGACGAACAGCGCCATGAACGCGAAGACCACTGTCTCGTTGACGGCATTGCCAACGGCTTTCGCCCCGCCACCGGTGATCGTGAGGCCGCGATAGCAGGCGACCAGCCCGGCGATCAACCCGAACAGCGTGGCCTTCACACAGGAGATGATGAGTTCGGGTACTCCCGTGAGCAGCGTGATTCCTGCGGCGAACGCACCCGGATTGACGGCCTGAACCAGGACCGAGAAGAAGAATCCGCCCATGATGCCGATGATGCAGACGAGCCCGTTCAACAGGAACGCGACCAGGCCCGAAGCAAGCATCCGCGGCGTCACCAGGCGCTGAATTGGGTTGATTCCCAGGACCTCCATCGCATCGATCTCCTCGCGGATGGTGCGCGATCCCAGATCGGCGCACATTGCCGTGGCGCCTGCACCAGCCACGATGAGCACCGTCACCAGCGGACCGACCTGGGTCACTGCGCCAAAGGCGGCGCCCGCGCCGGAGAGATCGGCTGCGCCGAGTTCGCGCAACAAGATGTTGAGTGTGAAGCTGACCAGGACGGTGAAGGGAATCGCCACCAGCAACGTCGGCGCCAACGACACCCGAGCCACGAACCAGGACTGGTCGAGTAGCTCGCGCCACTGGAAGGGGCGCACGAAGGCGAACTTCGCGGCATCCACCGACATCGCGAAGAGTCCACCGACTGCCCTCATCGGAGCGTCGACGGCCCTACGGATCATTGTTACGTTCCTTCCCGGCCGGCGTGCAGTGCGCGCGGCGATGTGTCTCGGACGGCAACAGTGACACCGCAGTGAGCTAGCGCACAGAAGCCGTCCCGCTTACCGGGAGACCGCCGCAACGGGCGGCCGGTGGCCCCGCCCGTGGGCCGCTCACTGGGACCCGACCCCGCCGACGACGGCGGGTAGGGCAACCTATGACCGACCGCGTTCTCGTCTACGGAGGTTCGATGTCCGGCGCTCCCCCACCACCACCTAGCAGCGCCGCCGATGCGGAGCTTCGCGAACTCGACACCGCCGCAGGAACTTTGCGGTACTACGACGTCGGAGATGGCCCGCCGCTGCTGTTTCTGCACGGATCCGGACCCGGTGTGACGGGGTGGCGGAACTTTCGCGGGATTCTTCCCGCGTTCGCCGAACACTTCCGCTGCCTGATCCTGGAGTTCCCCGGGTTCGGTGTCAGCGAGGACGTAGGCGGACACCCGATGGTGACTGCTCAGGGCGTCGTAGCGCCGTTCCTCGACGCACTCGGCGTGAAGCGAGTCGACATCGTCGGCAACTCGATGGGCGGTGGGGTCGGCATCAACACCGCCATCCACCACCGGCAGCGAGTCGGTCGGCTCGTCACCATCGGCGGCATCGGCACCAACCTGTTCAGTCCAGGCCCTAGTGAAGGCATCCGGCTGCTGCAGGAATTCACCGAGGACCCCACCCGGCAGCGGCTGGTCGACTGGCTCCGCTCCATGGTCTACGACCAGTCACTGGTAACCGACGAGCTGATCGAGGAACGCTGGTTGCTGGCGACCGATCCCGACACGTTGGCCGCGGCACGCCGAATGTACGGCAAGGCGGCGTTCGCGGCCATGATGGACATGATGAAGGCCGCCGACACCCCGATGCCGTGGGCCCAGATGCATCGAGTGCAGGCGCCTACCCTGTTGACCTGGGGCCGCGACGACCGGGTCAGCCCCCTGGACATGGCGCTGATCCCGATGCGCACCATCGCCAATGCCGAGCTGCACGTCTTCCCCAACTGCGGACACTGGGCCATGATCGAAGCCAAAAACGCCTTCGAGCGCACGGTGCTGGCCTTCTTGAACCGTTAACCGCAGTCGCGAAATCGTCTGCTACGCAGAAGGTACCGCGGCACACCCGCAATCGTCAGCGGCGACGGCCAGTGGTCGGCGCGGAAGTAGGCATCGGACCCACCGTCGAGGAATACGATGCTGCCGCACATGAAGTCTGCGGCGTCCGACAGCATGAACGTCATCCAGTCAGCCACCTGCCCGGGATCGCCGAACCCTCCGACCGGAATGGGGAATCGGTGAATCGCGTCGGCCTCACTGGGGGTGACTAGTTGGCGCTGTAGCAGCGGTGTCATGACCGCGCCGGGGGCCAGCGCATTGAGTCTGATGCCGCACCCGGCCCACTGGTCGGTGACGGCGTGCCGGCGTACCCAGCGACTCAACGCGATCTTGGAGGTCGCGTAGGCCTTCGCCGGCGCGGCACGGCGAAACACCGTCACCGCCCGGATCGCGCGCTCGAGATCACCTGCGAGCACCGCCCGCACCGCCCGGCGGGGCACCATCGGGATGGTGGTCGTCGAATTGCTGGACACCACCACCACTTTGGCCTTGCCTGCTGCCGCCAGGGCCGGCTGCCATGCCGTGAGGAGGTCCACGACGCCGCGGTAGTTGGTTTCCAGGATGAGCCGGGGCCGGTCTGGGCCGGGCGTAGGGCCCACCCCGGCGGCGAGCACCGCTCCATCGAGGCGATGCCGCGCGGTGGCCAGTACGGCGGCTGCCGCGTCGCTACGACCATGTGCCGTGGACAGGTCTGCGGCGACCTGCGCGTCATGTAGATCGACGCCGATCACCGTGTGCCCCGCCGCGCGTAACTTCTCGGCGACCGCCCGACCCATTCCCGAGGCCGAGCCGGTGACGGCGTACGTACCCATTCCTAGGGCGCCTTGTGCAGGTCGAATCCCTTGTATCCGGCGTCTGCCACGTCGCGGCAGATGTCCAGGTACACACCGAAACCGCCGATGAAGAGCATGAATGTTCGGGGCTTGCCCGGGACGTTCGCGCCCATGTACCAGGAGTTGGCCTTCGTGAACAACGTCGCGTCCGCGCGTTGCGCGCATTCCGCAATCCAGGCCTCCACCGCGTCGGGGCTGGGTTCGATCGCCTCGTAGCCGTGCTGATCGAGGTATCCGATGGCCTCGGCGATCCAGTTCACGTGTGCTTCTGCGTGCAGCACCATGTTCGCCAACACCGCTGGCGCTCCGGGTCCGGAAACGAAGAAGAGGTTGGGGAAGCCGTCGGTGCCCAGGCCTAGGTAGGTGCGTGGCCCACTGGCCCAATCATCGACGAGGCGGTGTCCGCCGCGACCTGCGATGTCGATCTTGGCCAGGGTGCCGGTCATTGCGTCGAACCCAGTAGCCAAGACCAGCGCGTCGATGTCGTAGTGAGCGTCGGTGGTGGTGATACCGGTTTCATCGATTGATTCGATCGGCGTCCTGCGGACGCTGACCAACGTGACATTGGACCGGTTGAACGTCTCGAAGTAGTTGGTGTCCGTGCAGATTCGCTTCGTGCCGATGGGATGATCGTCGGGGATCAGCAGATCGGCGACATCTGCATCGTCGATGACCGCGCGAATCTTCGCCTCGTAGAACTTTCGGGCTTCCTCGTTGGCTTGCATCGAGATCATCTGATCGCTGAAGGTCTTGGAGAAGAGGACCCCACCCAGCTGCCAGCGATTCTCGAAGGCCGCCCGGCGCTCGTCGGGGGTGGCTTCCAGGGTCTTCTTGGGGTGAGCGACGTGCGGCGATCCGCCGCCGCTGCGCCACGACATCTGCCGCCGCTGCGGATAGGTGGCCTTGATCTCGGCGACCTCGTCGACGGTGAGGGGCCGATTGCCGGCGGGCACGCTGTAGTTCGGGGTGCGTTGAAAGACGTAGACCTGCTTGGCTTGTTCGGCAATGATCGGGATCGACTGGATACCCGAGGAGCCTGTGCCGATCACGGCGACGCGCTCGTCGGTGAAGTCGACGGGTTCATGCGGCCAGTGCGCGGTGTGATACACCGGCCCGTCAAAGGTTTCCAATCCTGGGAAGTCCGGCGTCATCGCGGCCGACAAGGGCCCGGTCGCCATGACGACGAAGCGGGCCCGCACGACTTCCCCACCATCAGTGGTGACCGTCCACCGGAGGGTCCGTTCGTCGAGAACGGCGCTGTTCACCCGGGTATCGAAGGTGACGGCACCACGTAGATCGAGTTCGTCGGCCACCCAGTTGATGTAACGGAGGATCTCGCCTTGCGTGGCATACTTCTCGGTCCACGTCCACTGCTGCTGTAGCTCCTCGGAGAACGAGTAGCAGTAGTCGACGCTCTCCACGTCACACCGTGCGCCCGGGTACCGGTTGTAGTACCACGTGCCGCCTACGTCAGGCGCCGCCTCGAAGACGCGCACCGACAAACCCTCCGACCGGAACTTGTGTAGGGCATAGAGACCGGCGAACCCGGCGCCTACCACCACGACGTCCACGCAGGTCTTCGTAGAGCTGGTCACCCTCCGTACGGTAAGTCGTCCGCGCCGAACGGTTCGCCTGCTTCCCGGTGACCGGACACCGCGGCGCCACGTCCCGGCCATCGGACCGGCGGGGTTGGCGGGCGGCTTCTCGCCAACCAGACTCCTGCCCATGACCGACGTCGACGGCGATGAGCAGATGGTCGACACGGGGCGTGGGGTTCTGCTGACGGTGGCCGAGGTCATCGACGAGGGCCCCGACGCCCGCTCGTTGGTGTTCACGATTCCCGGGGATCACCAGGATTGGTTTGCCTACCGACCAGGACAATTCTTGACGCTGCGGGTGCCCAGCGAGACCACCGGATCAGTCGCGCGCTGCTACTCGCTGGCCAGCTCCCCGCACACCGACCCTGCACCGAAGGTGACGGTCAAACGCACCACGGGGGGATACGGATCGAACTGGTTGTGCGACAACGTCTCCGAAGGCGATCAGATGGTCGTCCTACCGCCGGCGGGAGTATTCACGCCCGACAGTCTGGACGCTGACTTCTTGCTCTGGGCGGCCGGCAGCGGCATCACCCCGGTGATGTCGATCCTCAAGTCGGTGCTGGCAGCAGGGACCGGCAGGGTGGTGTTGTGTTACGCGAATCGCGACGAAGCCTCGGTCATCTTCGCCGCCGAGTTGCGTGACCTCGCCGCACGTTTCGCCGGCCGACTCACCGTCCTGCACTGGCTGGAGTCGGTGCAGGGCCTTCCCACCCGTGCGCAGATGGCCGGCTTCGTATCCACGGTGTTCGCTGGCTCGGAGAACTTCGAGTCCTTCGTGTGCGGGCCTGCGCCATTCATGGCGGTCGTCAAGGACACCCTGCTGGAGGCCGGCGTGCCGCGAGAGCGAATCCATCTCGAGGTGTTTGCGTCGCTGACCGGTGACCCGTTCGCCGAGGCCACGGTCGCGTCCGCAGCCGATGCGGGCTGCGGTGACGCCGCTACCGTTCGGGTGGATCTCGACGGTGCCAGTCATCAGCTGGCGTGGCCGCGGGCGGCGACGTTGGTCGACGTCCTGCTCGGTGCGGGCATCGACGTCCCGTACTCCTGCCGGGAAGGTCAGTGCGGGTCCTGCGCGGCCACCGTCATTCGGGGCGAGGTCGACATGGCCCACTGCGACATCCTCGAACCCGGCGACCTTGCCGAGGGTCTGATCTTGGGGTGTCAGGCCACCCCCGTGTCCGACGATCTGCACGTCGAGTTTTGAGTCGGCATGTTCTCGAGGCGGGAGGTCTTCCGCTGACCGGGAAGGATCGCCGCTCGCGGCGGCGGAGCGGTACACCATCAAGCGAACCACCGACGACAGGAGCACATCATGACCGAGCGGGTAATGGACCGGCTGCACCAGGTCGCCGATCAGATGCGCACCCAGGCCGTGGAGTCCGAGAAGATCGGTCAGCTCACCGACGAGACCGTCAAGCTGATGAAGTCCGCGGGCAACATCCGCCTGCTGCAGTCCACTGAGCATGGCGGCCTGCAGGTTCACCCCCGCGAGTTCGCGGAGACCGTGATGGCCACGGCGGCATTGGATCCGGCCGCCGGTTGGATCAACGGCGTGGTGGGTGTTCATCCCTATCAGCTGGCCTACGCCGATCCTCGAGTGGCCGCCGAAATCTGGGCCGACGACGTCGACACCTGGGTCGCCTCCCCCTACGCGCCGCAGGGTGTCGCCACGCCCGTCGATGGCGGGTACGTCTTCAACGGACGGTGGCAGTTCAGCTCGGGGACCGACCACTGCGACTGGATCTTCCTCGGTGCAATGATCGGCGGTGACGACGGCAGGCCTTTGATGCCGCCGCAGATGTTGCACATGATTCTGCCCCGCAAGGACTACGAGATCGTCGAGGACTCGTGGAACGTCGTGGGCCTGCGTGGTACCGGCTCCAAGGACGTCATCGTCTCCGATGCGTTCGTCCCGTCCTACCGCACGATGGACGCGATGAAGGTAATGGACGGCAGCGCCCAGCGCGATGCCGGGATGACCGAGACGCTGTACCTCATGCCGTGGTCGACGATGTTCCCCCTGGGCATCAGCTCGGCGACCATCGGCATCGCCGAAGGCGCGCTGGCCGCAGCGCTGGACTACCAGCGTCAGCGGGTGAACTCCAGCGGCGTCGCGATCAAGGACGACCCCTACGTCATGTACGCGATCGGTGAGGCTGCCGCCGACATCAACGCCGCCCGCCAAGAACTCTTGACCAACGCCGACCGCGTCTACGACATGGTCGACGCCGGGCAGGAGGTGTCCTTCGAAGACCGTGCCGCGGGCCGACGCACTCAGGTACGGGCGGTATGGCGTGCGGTGTCCGCCGTGGACGAGATCTTCGCCCGTTGCGGGGGCAATGCCGCTCGCATGGACAAGCCGCTGCAACGATATTGGCGGGACGTACACGTCGGCCAGGCGCATGCCATTCACGTCCCCGGCACCGTGTATCACGCTTCGGCGCTGAGTTCGTTGGGCGTCGATCCGCAGGGTCCGCTGCGGGCGATGATCTGACGAGGACGTCGATGAATCTGATCAGGGGTTTGGGCTACGTCACCGTTGCGGCCACCGACGTCCCCCGCTGGCGGCACTTCGCCTTCGCGGTGCTCGGGTTCGCCCAGGGCACCGGGCCCGACCCCGACGCGCTGTATCTGCGGATGGACGAACGTGCGGCTCGCATCGTGATCGTCCCCGGCGACGCCGACAAGGTCGTCACGGTGGGTTGGGAGGTGCGTGACCACGCCGACCTGGAACGGGTGATGGCGGCCTTGGAATCGGTTGGGACGCCGTTCAAGCAGCTTTCCTTGGCAGAGGCCGATGCTCGGCGCGCCGAGGAGGTCATTGCCTTCGAGGACCCTGCCGGCACGTCGCTCGAAGTGTTCCACGGCGCGGTGCTCGACCACAGTCCCGTCATCACGCCGTTCGGTGCGAAGTTCCTGACCGGCGAGCAGGGTTTGGGTCACGTCGTATTGCCCGCGTTGGACGTCGACGGGCTCTTCGAGTTCTACACCGAGGTCCTGGGTTTCCGGTCACGCGGCGCGTTCCGGGTCCCGGTGCCCCCGGAGTTCGGCCCGGTGCGCGTGCGCTTCTTGGGCGTCAATCAGCGCCACCACAGCCTGGCGATCTGTCCCTCCCAGAATCTGCGCGATCCAGGCTTGATACATCTGATGGTGGAGGTCGACACCCTCGACGCGGTGGGCCAGGCCCTCGATCGAGTCAACGCCGAGGGATTCCAACTGTCCTCGACGCTGGGTCGGCACACCAACGACAAGATGGTGTCGTTCTACGTACGTGCCCCCGGCGACTGGGACGTCGAATTCGGCACCGAGGGCATGCGCGTCGACGAATCCGACTACAGCGCCGAGGAGATCACGGCGGACAGCTACTGGGGACACCAGTGGGTGTCCGACCTTCCCGCCGCCATGCGCCCGTGACGGCCCCCGTCGAAGTGGCACCCGTCGACGCGGCCACGATCACCACGTGGGATGAGGAAGCCGACGTCGTGATCGCCGGTTATGGCGTCGCCGGCGCAGCAGCGGCGGTGGAGGCCGCGCGCGCCGGCGCCGAGGTCCTGGTTCTGGAACGCAGCGGCTCGTGGGGTGGTGCTGCGTCGATGGCCGGTGGTTTCATCTACCTCGGCGCTGGGACCGCACTCCAAACCGCATGCGGCTTCACGGATTCCGTCGACGCGATGGCGTCGTTTCTCAATGCCGCGATGGGCCCCGGCGCCGACGAGCAACGGATCACCGATTACTGCGCGGGCAGCGTGGCGCACTTCGACTGGTTGGTCGGCTGCGGAATTCCGTTCAAGGCGGAGTTCTTCGACGAGCCCGGCTGGGAGCCGATGGGCGACCAGGGACTGATGTACAGCGGTGGAGAGAATTCCTACCCGTTCAACACCATCGCCAGTCCGGCCCCGCGGGGCCACGTGCCTCGAATGCAGAACAAGAAGCAGGGCGAATCCAGCGCCGGGTTCATCATGATGAAGGGCCTGGTCGAGACCGCAGCCGCCGCTGGGACGCGCGCGCTCTACGACGTGCGGGTGCAAACCCTGATCGTGGAGTCCGACGGCCGGGTGGTGGGCATCAGATGCCGACGCTTCGGTGCCACCATCGACGTCCGGGCGCGACGTGGAGTTGTGCTGGCCACCGGGAGCTTCGCCTACAACGACGCGATGGTGGCCCGGTACGCGCCGCGCATCGCCGGCCGGCCCGCGGCGTCCATCGAACAGCACGACGGGCAGGCCATCCGGATGGCCCAGGCCCTGGGCGCGGATCTGGCACACATGGACGCCACCGAGGTCGCGCTGTTCATCGATCCGCAACAGCTCGCGCGCGGTGTGCTGGTCAACGAGCGTGGTCAGCGTTTCGTCACCGAGGACACCTATCCCGGCCGCGCCGGGCAGCTGACCCTCTACCACCAGAACAACACCGCCTACCTCATCCTCGACGATGATGCCCAGCGCGACGCCCTGGCGTCGCCGTCGCCGCAGCTGATGATGCGCCCACCCACCTGGGTGTGCGAGACGGTTGCAGAGCTGGAGGCCGAGATGGGATTGCCCACCGGGTCCCTGCAGGCGACCATTGCTGCCTACAACGACGGCGCGGTGCACGGCGAAGATCCGTTGCTGCACAAGAAGAGTCGGTGGCTGCGGCCACTCGGTTCGCCGGTGGCCGCCATTGATCTGCGGGAGTCGACTGGCGGATTCACCCTCGGCGGTCTGCACACCACGCTCCAGGCCGAGGTGTTGCACGTCAGCGGACACCCGATCCCCGGTCTGTTCGCGGCGGGTCGATGCTCCGCGGGCCTGGCAGCGTGGGGGTACGCCAGCGGGGTGTCGCTCGGAGACGGCAGCTTCTACGGCCGTCGCGCCGGAGGCGCCGCCGCCTCGAGCTGATCGCCACCCCAACTCGACAGCCGCTCGACACCTCGTTGTGTCGAGCGGCTTCGTTCGTCCGGTGACGTGACAGCGACCACATCGCTATGCTACAAACAGTCATATACCTACTAGGTATATGTAGCTCACGTCACAGCCCATGGAGGTCTCATGCCGTCACCGTCGCCGACCGTCGAACCCAGCACACCCAGCGCCGTCATCGACAGGGTGTCGCTGGTCCTCGACGCCTTCGACGGCCCCGGCCGACTGACCCTGGCCCAGGTGGTCCGCAGGACCGGCCTTCCGCGCAGCTCGGCGCACCGGATGCTCGACCGACTCGTCCAACTGCGCTGGCTGCGCCGCAACGGACGCGACTACGAACTGGGCATGCGGCTAGTCGAACTGGGATCGCTTGCAGTACACCAGGACCGCCTGCACAAGGCAGCCGCGCCACTGCTTGCCGACTTGCACCAGAGCACCGGACTGGTCGTGCATCTGGCGATCCTCGACGGCACTGACGTGGTGTACCTCGACAAGGTCGGCGATCGGATGGCCGCAGCGATTCCCACCCGCGTCGGCAGCCGGCAGCCCGCCCACTGCGCCGCAGTCGGCAAGGCCATCCTGGCCTACGGCCAAACTCCCGACCACGTCGACCTGACCGCCCGCAAGACGCGCTACTCGATCGCCTCACGCACCCAGTGGGCCACCGAATTGGCGAAGGTCCGTGGACACGGCGTGGCCTTCGACCGCGAGGAGTCGTTGGCCGGGTTCGGCTGCGTGGCAGCGCCAATCGGCGGACCCGGTGAAGCCGTCGCAGCGCTGTCGGTGTGCGGACCGATGGGTCGGATGACGTTCGACCAGCGCCTGGCCGCACCGGTGCGGATGACGGCCATGGCGATCTGGCGCAACGTCGAAGGCGGACCGCAGTGCGTGGTGCCAACACTGCAGGCCAAGCGCATGAACCGCCCGGTGGCGGTCGCGCAGTACGCATGAACCTCGACCCTCAGATCGCCGAACTGATCACCGCCCTCGACGCGGGGTTCCCCCCGGTGCATACGATGACCGGCGCTCAGGCGCGTGCCACGATACGGTCGCGGCTCGTACCAGCGGTCGACCCCGAATCGGTGGGAACCATCACCGAGGCATCCGTTTCCGTCCCGGAAGGTCGATTCGCGGTACGCATCTACCATCCGCTGACCGCGGCCACCGCGGCGCCGGCGGTGGTGTACGCCCACGGCGGCGGATTCGTCTTCTGCGACCTCGACAGCCACGACGGGCTGTGTCGCGACCTGGCCAACCGAAGTCAGGCCGTGGTGGTGTCGGTGGCCTATCGACTCGCGCCTGAACATCGGTGGCCGACTGCCGCAGAGGACCTCTACGCCGCCGTGTCATGGACAGCGCGCCATGCCGAGTCGCTCGGCGTCGACCCAGGACGCATCGCGGTCGGCGGTGACAGCGCCGGAGGCAACCTGGCGACGGTGGCGGCACTGATGGCCAGGGACCGCGGTGGGCCGTCGCTGGCCGCCCAGCTGTTGATCTATCCCGTCATAGCTGCGGATTTCGACACCCCGTCCCACCGGGCGTTCGGGCAGGGCTACTACAACCCGACGACCGCGCTGCAGTGGTATTGGGATCAATACGTACCTCGTGTCGCGGACCGTCGGCATCCCCACGCCTCACCACTGGTCGCCGACCTCGAAGGTCTGCCACCCGCGGTCGTGGTCCTCGCTGGGCACGACCCGCTACACGACGAGGGACTGGCCTATGCCGACGCCCTGCGAGGCGCGGGCGTCGACGTTACCCAGCTGTCGTATCCGGGTGGTGTGCACGGCTTCGTGACGATGCCGATGCTGGACCTGGCACAGCGGGCCCGCGCCGATGTCAGCCGTGAAGTGGCACGGCTGCTGACGAGTCCTGCGGCGCTCTAACCGGGCCGTACCGCTGCGCGGGATCCAACACACAGTGCGTGCGTCCGAACACCGTCACCATGCACTTGTTGTTGTGGGTGCATCGACTGCGCACCGTCGCGTCGGCGCGCATTGCGTTCACCAAGCCGGGTTCGCGCAGCAGCGCCCGCCCCATCGCGAGGAAGTCGAATCCCTCGGCGATGCCGGTGTCGAGGTGATCGCGGTTGGTGATGCCGCCGAGCAACACCAGCTTGGTGTTGCGCATGACCGGCACGAACTGGCGAGCCGCAGGGAGCATGTACAGATCCTCGTAGGGGTAGCTTCCCATCGCCCACTTGCCCACCAGCCGCAGCGGCAGCTTCATCGCCGGCGGCATCACCGTCGCGAACTCCTTGACCGGAACGTCGCCGCGGAACAGGTACATGGGCTTGAACACCGACGACCCCTGCGTCAGTTCGAGTGCGTCCAGGGTGCCGTCGGCGTCGAGCAGTTGCGCAGTGCGTAGCGACTCGTCGACCCAGATACTGCCTGGGAGGCCGTCGTCCATGTCGAGTTTTGCGATGATCCCGATGCGCCCGCCAACCACCTCGTGGACGCGCGCAGCGATCTCCCGCACGAAGCGCGACCGGTTGTCGATGTCGCCGCCGTATTCGTCCTTGCGGCGGTTCACCAGCGGACTCAAGAACGACGACGGCAGATAGAGATGGCCGAAGTGGAGTTCGACTGCATCGAACCCGGCGTCGATCGCTACCTGCGCCGCACGGCCGAAATCGTCGATCACCGAATGGATCTCAGCCCGAGTGATCTCCCTGCAGTACGCCATGGAGGCGGGGTTGACGAATCTGCTCGGCGCCATGGGCGTGACACCGGTGAGTCGTTTGTGTGCCACCACTCCGGCGTGTCCGAGTTGCGCGGAGATTGCCGCGCCCGCGGCGTGCACCTCATCGGTCAGCCGCCGCAAGCCTGGTAGTGCCTCGGCACTCATCACGATCTGTCCCGGTGCGCTCGCCGCCTCTGGCGACACGCAGCAGTACGCCACAGTGGTCATGCCAACGCCGCCGAGCGCGAAACTCCGGTGAAAGTCGATCAGGTCCTCGGTGACGAGGCCATCCGGTGATCGCCCCTCCGACGTCGCCGCCTTGATCACTCTGTTGCGCAACGTCACCGGCCCCAGCCGCGCGGGACCCAGCGGATCGGGCAGTGCGGCGACATTCATGCGATCAATGTGGTGCACGACGCCGATGGCTAGCGGACGCCGTCCCGGTAGGCGGGAACGCACCCGCGAAGACCCCCTTCGACTTCTACTGTCGGCGCCATGTCCGGTGAGGTGTACGTCATCGATCGCGTAACCACCCGCCCCGGTTGCGCCAAGGCCTTCGTCGAGACCTACCTCGCCGACTACGCACCCGGAGCCCGCGAGCGCGGCATGACCCTGCGCGACGTACTGGTCAGCCCCCCAATATGGTTCGACGACCAGGCCAACACCATCATCATCTCCTGGTCCCTCCCCAGCCCCCAGGCCTGGTGGGAGATGACTTGGAAGGGCCGGCCCGATCCGACGCTGCGCCTGTGGTGGAACCGCGTCGCCTCACTGATCACGGAGCGCACCCGCACCGTGGCCGCTTCTGCAGACGACGTCGACGGGATGTGCGATGTATAACGTCACCGCGCTCGTCCACACGGCGGAAGTGGAGCTCGTCCTGGAGGCGCTGAACGACGCGGTACGCGACGTACCGGATGCCATCGTGGCACCGACGCTACCGGGCGTACGCAACGGTGGCGACGTCTTGTTGCACCTGCCCCTCGCCAACGACACCGCCTGGCACACTCTGAGTCGCGACGTCGACGCCGTGTTGGCGGCGCCATCGGTCAGCCACGTCGACATGGCCCACTACCGAGGCGCCCTCGAAGGTGCGGACATACAGCAGGGCACGGTGTTCCGCGTGCTGCTTCTTCGCGTGCACCCCGACACTCCAGCCGACCTGATCGAACGATTCGAAGCCGACCTCGAGGCGATGCCGCGGTACGTCTCGACCATCACCGCATGGCAACTGAGTTCCGTGGATCGCGCCGCCGGAACATCGCCGTGGACTCATGTCTACGCACAACGTTTCACCGACGCCGCTGGAATTACCGGGGCCTACCTGATGCATCCGATCCACTGGGCCTACGTCGACCGCTGGTTCGATCCGGAATGCCCGGAGTACATCGTCCGGGACCGTGTATGCCACAGCTTCTGTGCCATGACCTGAGCCCTGAGAGTTCCCGGTTCTGCTGCCGGAGGTCTACGACCTCGATCGTCGGGCGACGGACGCCTCAATATGCTGTCGGGACGCTACATTCCCGCTGCGATGATGTGGGGGTTCGCCGTCGCCGGCGGCTGCAGCGCCGGTAGAACATCTCGCCCGTCGAGGGTATGCACCGGCACGCCCTGTGACCATGGAAAGTGCAGACTGAACGCGACCAGGCCGGTGCGCTCGGCCGCGGGCAAATGGCACATCGCCAACACCGTCTCGGCGAGGTATTCCACCGGCTCGGTGGGGAAGGTGTCCGGAATCAGCTGAGCCGCACCGGGAGTACGGATCGCCGTCGATGGACCTACACAGTTCACGGCGATGTTGTCGTCGAGCACCTCGGCCGCCAGTCCTTGCGTGAAGCGGTGCAGCGCAGCCTTCGCCGAGGCGTACACGACGTCACCAGAGGTCTTGTTGTAATCGCGGTAGGGCCGGACCGGCGCCAACCCGGTGACGGAGCCGATGTTGACGATCCACCCCTCGGCGCTGGCGCGCATGTGTGGAATCGCTGCGCGGGTCAGCACGAACGGTGTGCGCAGGTAGTGGTCGAATGTGCGGTCGAAGGTATCGGTGCCCATCTGCTCGATCATCGAGTAGTCGGCGAAACCCGCGTTGTTGACCAAGATGTCGAGCCGTCCGGTTCGATCGACTACCTCGCTGATCAGATCATCGCGTTGCAGGGCGTCCTCGAGGTCGGCGGCCATTCCCAACGCCGTGCCGCCGGCCTGTTCGATGAGGTCGACCGTTTCGGCGATGGTGCCCGGCAGCGCGGTGCTGGTGCCGCCGCGTATCGAGGGCGACGGCGCATTCGAGCGAGCCGTAACCACCACCGTGGCACCTTCGGAGGCCAACCGTTGCGCGATGGCACGGCCGATGCCGCGGCTGCTGCCAGTGACCAGCGCAGTCTTTCCCGTGAGCAATCCCGTCATCGGAGCACGAAATCCGCCTCGATGGGCGCACGGTGCTGGTGCCAGAGGTCGACAAGGCGGAATGGGGTGGCGACCACGACGCGCCCCGAGCCCGACCGGTAATAGGTGTGCGCCCCGGGCGTATGGCACCACACGGTACGGCTCATCGCCTCGTCGATGGACGCGACGTAGTCCTCGAAGGCCTCCTGGGTGACTTCGATGGTGCTCGCACCGCGCAGCGCCATCAGTTGCAGGCACTCGACGACGTAATGCGTCAGGACCTCCATCGAGAAGTTCGCGCCTGCACCGTGCCCTGGGCTGTAATTGGGCGCCGAGGTAATGAACAGATTGGGGAAACCCGGCACCGTGCCGCCCCGGTAGGCACGCGGACTCTCACCCCACTCCGCTGTCAGCGTTCGTCCGTCGCGGCCGCGGATGTCGACCGTGGATAAGAAGTCCAAGTGATATCCGGTCGCGTAGACGATGACGTCGAGATCGACGTGCCTGCCGTCTTGGGTGACGATGCCCGTCGCGTCGACGGCGGCTGGCTCACTGGCCTCCACGTCGACGTGCTCGCGTGTGAGCGCTGCGTAGTATCCGCCCGGGTCGCGGATGATTCGCTTGCCGTACGGCGCGAAATCCGGGGTGACCTTCCTGGCCAGATCACTACCCGCGCCGAAGGTCTCGTCGATGTACTGCAGGCACATCTGCAACAGCACGTCGTTGGCCGGCGATATCGACAGGTGCGACCGTGACCAGTCCGGATCGTGCAGTATGACCGGATAGTTGTTGTCCGCTGTCGCCCAGTATGACTTCAACCGGTGCCAGTTGACGTAGTACGGCAGGTGACGACCCAGGTAGCGGCGGTGGTCGGGGACATCGTCGCTGAGGCGTTTGCGCGGCGCCACCCAGTGCGGCTGCCGTTGGAAAACCGTCAGGTGCTCGACCTGATCGACGGATGCGTCGACGATCTGGACCGCGGTGCAACCCGCTCCGATGATCGCTACGCGTTTCCCGGTCAGGTCGAGGCCCGGCTCCCATAGCGCAGAGTGGACGCTGACGCCTTGAAAGGTGCCGCGTCCAGGCAGATCTGGCCAGCGTGGACGATTGAGGTACCCCGCGGCGGTCACGACGACGCGGGCATGACTCACGCCGCGGACACCGTCGGCGTTCGTCCAGTGAATCTGCCAGTGCTGCTGATCCTCGTCCCACCACAGCGCCTTCACTTCGGTCCTGAACCGAGTGTGTCGGCGTAGTTCGTGCTTGTCGGCCAATGCCATCAGGTAGGCCTGGTACTCCGCCCCTTGCGGGTAGTAATTGCTCCACTCGGGGTTCAGCTCCCGTGATAGGGAGTAGTACGCCGAGGGCGTGTCGACGCCGATGCCGGGGTACCTGGTGGTCAGCCAGGTCCCGCCCACCTCGGGGTTGCGGTCGAACATCTCGTAGGAGACGCCCTCCTCTGCGATTGCCATCGCGGCGTTGATTCCCGCCAGACCGGCGCCGATGATCGCCACCGTCAAGGTCTCCGGTACGGGGACGGTTCGCTCCAGCGTGGGCTGCGACGGCGCGAACCCGCTCTGCTCCCACAACACCGGCACCTGCTCGGCCTCGACGTCGGTGCCCAGCACCACGGGCAGCAGCCGGACGAACGTCTCCCGGGCATCTATTCGGTCGGCGTCACCATGGGACGGTGCCTCGAGTGCCGTGATCACCGCCTCTACCAGGGCTGCGGCGGTTCGGGGGTCGGTGACACCTGCACGCTCGGGCGGATCTGGCACGTGCGAGATCCTTGATCCGAACTGATCGATCACGCTCAGGTCCCCCGTCAGCTGCGCAAGCACCCCCACGAGGACGCCGGCGTCGGCATGATGCAGGTTGGCCCGCAGCTCCGCGACATCCAGATCGGTCGCCAGCTCGGCCGCAGACGGTGCAGTGCTCATGACTGCGAGTATCGGAGCGCCGCGCCGACATCGGGATCGCATTGTCTACTGAGCGGGAGGCGACTCGAGCGGCCTCGACGATCCGCCTAATCTTCGGCCAATGCAACGCCTGCACTACGACGACGACCACCTCGCCTTCGGAGACTTGGCCGGCGACTTCGCCGCGAAGGAAGTCGCTCCTCACATCGATGCCTGGGAGGACGCTGGCCTCGCACCCCGGGAGATCTTCGCGGCCGCAGGTTCACTCGGTCTGCTCGGCTTCGCCGCGGCGGAGGAGTTCGGCGGCATCGGCGTCAAGGACTTCCGCTACAACCAGATCATGATCGAGCGCTTCATGTCCGCGCACGCCGGCAACGTTGGGCTCAGTCTTGCCGTACACAACGACATCTGCCTGCCATATCTTGCGGAGGTAGGCACCGAGGATCAACGCGCGCGATGGCTACCCGGGTTCGTCGCGGGAGAACTGATCGCCGCGATCGGCATGACCGAACCTGGGGCCGGCTCCGACGTCGCCGCCATTCGCACCAGCGGTGTCGACGCGGGTGACCACTTCATCGTCAACGGGGCGAAGACCTTCATCACCAACGGGCAGAATGCCGATCTCCTCATCACCGCGGTGCGCACCTCACCGGACCGCCATCACGGCTTGACGCTGATGGTGCTCGAGCGTGGCATGGCCGGTTTCGAACGCGGGCGCAACCTCGACAAACTCGGCCTGCACTGCCAGGACACATCGGAGTTGTCATTCACCGATGTCGCGGTGCCGAAGGCCAACGTCCTCGGCGAAATTGGAGGCGGTTTCGAATACCTGATGCGCAATCTGCCGCAGGAACGCATGCAGATCGCCGTCGGCAGTTTGGGGCGGGCGCGCGCCGCGCTCGACTGGACGGTGGATTACGTCCGCCAACGCGTGGCGTTCGGCAACCCCCTTGGTGCACTGCAGAATACTCGCTTCGCGATGGCCGACGTCGCCACCGAAGTCGCCGTGACGGAGGCATTCGTCGACCGGTGCGTCATTCAGCTCAATGGTGGCGAACTCACCGCTGCTGACGCCGCGAAGGCCAAGCTTTGGGCCACCGAAATGGAGTTCCGCGTACTGGACAGCTGCCAGCAGTTGTTCGGCGGGTATGGCTACATGCGGGAGTACCCGATCGCTCGAGCGGCGGTCGATGCTCGCGTCACGCGGGTGTACGGCGGAACCTCGGAGATCATGCGGGAAATCATCGGCCGAGACATGGCGCTCGACCCGACGAAGGCTGGGTACTCGAGGTGAACGCCGATCAGTCGATCGCTCGGGCGCGCAGTCACGCGTTGGGTGACATTCCACGCCGCGCCGCCCTCCGTCACCCCGAGAAGGTGGCCATCATCGACGGCGACGTACGACTCACCTTCGCCGACTTCGATCGACTGGTGGATCGCGCTGCTGCTGCCTTCGATGACCTAGGTTTCACCGCCGGTGACCGAGTCGCGCTCCTGGCTCACAACTGCTGGCAGTACGCCGTTCTCGCGTTCGCAACGGCGCGGGCAGCGGTGGTGCTGGTACCGCTGAATTTCATGCTCACCGGCGAGGAGATCGGGTACATCCTGGACCACTGCCGGGCCACGGGCCTGGTGGTGGAACCGGCGCTGATTCCCGTCGCCGAGGATGCGATGCGACGAGGCGGACACGTCAACTCGCGAATTGCGCTGACCGCGGCCGGCGATCGTGCACCACGGGGATGGCTCGACTTCGCCGAACTCCTGACCACCAGGTCACCCGCCCCCGACCCCGTCGTCGAAGACGATCAGTTGATACGGCTGATGTACACCAGTGGCACCGAATCGCGACCCAAGGGGGTGATGCACACCAGTCGCAGCCTGATGTGGCAGTACGTCAGCACCATCACCGCAGGCGCGATGAGCCACGACGACGTCGAGATTCACTCGCTGCCCCTCTACCACTGTGCGCAACTCGACAACTTCCTCGCGACCGACCTCTACCTCGGAGCTACCAGCATCATCCTTCCCCGCCCTGAACCCGAGGCGGTGTTGCAGGCAATCGAGCGTTACCGGGTGACGAACTACTTCGCCCCACCCACGGTGTGGATCAGCCTGCTCCGCAGCCCGGCATTCGATCGAGTCGACTTGTCGAGTTTGCGCAAGGGCTACTACGGAGCGTCGGCCATGCCCACGGAGATCTTGCACGAACTGCGCAAGCGGCTTCCCGACCTCCAACTGTGGAACTTCTACGGTCAGACCGAAATTGCGCCTCTGGCCTGCGCTCTCGGGCCTGCAGACCAGGACGCTCGTGCGGGTGCCGCCGGGCGACCGGTACTCAACGTCGAAACCTCGATTCTCGACGATCGAGATTTCCCCGTACCTGCCGGGACCGTCGGGGAGATCGCTCACCGCAGCCCGCACTTGATGCTCGGCTACCTCGACGACCCCCCCAAGACGGCTGAGGCGTTCCGGGGCGGCTGGTTCCACTCGGGTGATCTGGGCTTCTTCGACGAGTTTGGCTTCCTTCACGTCGTGGACCGCAAGAAGGACATGATCAAGACCGGCGGCGAGAACGTCGCAAGCAGAGAGGTCGAGGAAGTGTTGTACTTGCACGCCGGCGTCGAGGAAGCCGCGGTGTTCGGGCTGAGCCACCCTACCTGGGTGGAGGCCGTGGTCGCCGCAGTCGTACCGCGCGCCGGCCTCACGCTGACAGAAGACGACATACTCAGTCACTGCCGAAAGCACCTGGCGGGCTTCAAGACTCCCAAGCAAGTCTTCTTCGTCGAGGCGTTGCCGAAGAATCCCAGCGGAAAGATGCTCAAACGCACGCTGAGGCAGACTTTCAGTCTCAGCGCGGACGAACTCGCTTGACCGGCGCCAAGGTCGACGGCCTCGTGTTCCACTGATTGGGCATCAGCGATGTCACCGGCGGTCCAGTCGAGTTGACTCGCGGGAATGAGCAACGAGATCACGCTGTCCGAGGCCCAGGAATTCCTCGCAGAGTTCTGGTACCACTACGACCAGGGCCACTTCTCCGAACTGGCGATCCGCATCGCCGACGACATGACCTACTCGAGCCGATCCGATTCCGGGAACTGCCCGTTCGAGCACTTGTTGGCCGCCGAACTCCACAGCGGGGCCGAGACACTGGCGTGGCTGACCCAGCATCGCAACGAGAACCCCTACCCACTACGTCACCACAGCACCAATGTCTTTCGCACCGGCACAGACGGTGACGTGACAACCGTCCGCTTCTACCTCTACGTCAACCAAGTCACCAACAACGTGCCCTTCGACGTGTCCAGCGGCGTCGTCGATGCCGGCATTCGCCGCGGTGCCAACGGGCTGACCCTCACGTCGCTCGAGGTCGTACTCGACGCGGAGGACTCGGTTCCGTTCGCCGAGCACAGCGCCGCCAGGGCTGCGGCTGCGACGCACTAACGATGTCTGCAACAGAGTCATTCGGTGGCGGCGTTGCCGTGATCACCGGTGCCGCTGCCGGTATCGGCGCAGGCCTCGCCCGCCACGCGTCACGGTTGGGCATGACGGTGGTCATCGCCGACGTCGATGCCGATGCCGCCGGGCTTCTCGGTGACGAGATCGCCGCTGCCGGAGGATCGGCCGTCGTGCACCGATGCGACGTCCGCGACGCAGACGCCGTCTCCGACCTCGCCGATCGCACGTACCGCGACGTCGGGCCGGTGCGATTGCTGGTCAACAATGCCGGCGTCGAACAGTTCGGGTACCTCTGGGACACCCCCGTGGCGAACTGGAACCGGGTGATGGACGTCAACGTCACCGGCGTATTCCACGGCATCCGCGCGTTCCTGCCCCGCATGCTGGACAACCCCGAGACGAGTTGGGTGTGGAACCTGTCTTCGATCGGTGGTGTGGCCGTCGTGCCACTGCAGGCGCCGTACATCACGAGCAAACACGCCGTACTGGCCATGACCGAATGCCTGGCCCTGGAAGTGCAACTGGCCGGCCACGACCACCACGTGCACGTTCAGGCAGTCCTGCCGGGCGCAGTCGTGTCGAACATCTTCGAATCCGCCGGGGGTGTCAGCGCTGGTGACGTCGCGGCCGCCGAGGCTCAACGCACCGCCATGCTCGACATCAAGGCCGAGGCGATGGATCCGATCGCCGCAGCCGAGGTGATCTTCGATCAAGCCGCAGACGGCCGATTCTACCTACTCACTCAACCGGAGTACGTCGGCTCGGCGATGACCGAGCGTGGGAATATCCTTGCCGAACAACGGAGACCGTTGTTGCGCACGCAACGAAGGTTCGATCCCGTCGAGCAGCACTGAGCATGGCGCGGTATCACCTCGACGCGGACGCAGCGCAACGCGCCGCGGTCATCGGCGAGCTACCCCCCATGCGGCACCGCGGCCTCCAGGCGGTACGCGAAAGCCTCGAGTCCGCTCCGCTCCCCGAGGGACTGCCGACGATGGCCGCGATCGAGGAGCGCGCCATTCCAGGACTCACCGGCGACATTCCCCTACGCATCTATCGTCCGCTGACCCAGGACGATGGACCAGTCGTGATGTACTTTCACGGCGGCGGCATGGTGCTGGGCTCGAACCATTCGTTCGAACCCCTGGCACGAATGTTGGCCGCTGCCAGCGACGCCACCGTCATATCGGTGGAGTATCGCCTAGCCCCCGAACACCCAGCGCCGGCGCAGTTCGACGACGCCTTCACCGCGACTACGTGGATCGCCGCGCACGGTACCGAGATGGGTGTGGACCCAGGGCGATTGGCCGTCGCCGGCGACAGTGCCGGCGGGGCTCTCGCCGCCGCAGTGACTTTGGCGGCACGCGATCATCACGGGCCTGCCCTTGCCGCTCAAGTGCTCGTGTACCCGGGATTGGACCGCGACATGGCCGCACGGTCGATCACCGCCATGCCCGATGCTCCGATGCTCTCCCGTGAGGACATCGACTACATGCACGAACTGGCCGACCGCGGCGCCGGTCCCCCGCATGATCCCTACCGGGTTCCCGCCTACGCCGCCGACTTGTCGAGGCTACCCCCGGCCATCGTGGCGACAGCCTCGTGCGATCCGATCAGAGACTGGGGTGAACGCTATGCCGCACGCCTATGCGATGCCGGCGTGCAGACCACCCTCACCCGCTATCCGGGGGTGTACCACGGGTTCTTGATGCGCGCCGACGCCACGGCACGCGGGCGGCTGGCGATCGCCGAGATCGGCGCCCTATTGCGGGCGAAGTTCGCCCACCCCCTACTCCCGGACACCCAATGATTCACGGGTGTCCCGATCACCGGACTGCAGCACGTCGCAGGTGGCCAACCGCAACCACAATGTGCCTCACCAAGAACGACGACGAGGAGACCTTCGATGCTGACCGATGAACGCCGTAGCGCGCTATCCGACGTGCTGCGTCCGGCGGCCCCGCCCCGCGAGATCAACGACGTGTACACCGACGATCAACGCGAACGCCTACTCGACGTGGTACGCACTCAGGGCCCGTGGAATCTCATCATCGCCCAGCACTTCGCGTCCGCCGACGAACTGATGGCGACCATGAGTGGATCCTTCCCCGAAGGCTTCACTCCGTCGCTGGACCTCTTCCTGACGCCCACCTTTCGCGGCTACCTCGCCAACTACGGCACGGTGCTCTACCCCGAACTGCACGACGTGTTCTACAACGCAGGCTTCCTGGACATGGCGAAGTCCTACTGGCATGCCGAGTACGCCAAACCGGAACTCATGTTGTTCAACATCAACGGCCCCTGCGCCAACCGCGATCCCGGCCACCTCGACTCCCCCAGCTTCCGCGGCGTGAGGCACGAGAACGCCCCCACGTGGTTGTGCAGCGTGATGGGCAAGTCCGGCTTGTTCACCGACTACTTGATCAAGATGGCTCAGGTCATCACCTGGTTCTCCCACGACGATGCCAGCGGTTTCACCTACTGGCCGGACGGCCCGCTCAAGGCTCCGCAGCGGCTCCTTCCCCCTGTCTACAACCGCGGCGTCGTGGTTCAGAACGAGATGATGGTGCATCGCGGCGAGGCGAACGGCCCAATGCATCAGCAGGTTCCCGCGGGCCTGGCCTTCGACACGGTGTTCACCGGCGACCCTGCCGACCGCGAGACATGGCTGTTGAAGAACGGCGAGGACGTCATAGCCCGACATCGGACCGACGAGCTGCGATTCCTGGTGCACTGGTCTGCGGAGGTGTTCTCCGACTACGACGAGTTGAAGAAGAACATGGACGGCTCCGATGACCTCACCATCGACAAGGCCATCGACATGCTCGTCGACAACCTCGCGACCAACGGCGTCAAGCTCGACATCCCAAGCGCTCCACTGCATGACGCCGCGTTCATCGGGGCCCTCAACGCCGCTTACGACATCGGCCAGCCGGCGTCATACCCCGACGCGGCACCGCTGAGTGCCTTCCAGATGGCCTGACGGGTCGAGGCATCGCCATGCAACGTCTCGATGATCGTCGCATCGTCGTCACCGGCGCAGGCTCGGGAATCGGCGCGGCCACGGTGGCGCGCCTGCTCGACGAGGACGCGACCGTGGTGGCCTACGACGTCTCCGCCGACGGCCTCGCCGCCACCGCGGCCGCCGCCGATGACGCCGGCACCGGAAGTCGCCTCACCACCGCAATCCTGAACGTGTCGTCGGAGACGGAAGTCGCCGCCGCCGTCGATGCGGCCATTGCGGACCTCGGCGGACTCGACGTCCTCGTCAATGCCGCAGCCATTCAGCGTTGCGCCCACACCCACGAGCACACCCTCGACGACTGGAACGACACACTCGCGGTCAACCTCACCGGAACGTTTCTGATGACTCGTCGGGCCTTGCCCGCACTGCTCGACTCCGGCCGTGGCGTGGTCGTCAACTTCACCTCCACTGCCGCATCCTTCGCCCACCCCTACATGGCTGCCTACGCCGCCAGTAAGGGCGGTGTACTGGCCTTCACCCATTGCCTGGCACTCGAGTACGCCAAACAGGGCCTTCGCGCGGTCAACATCCAGCCCGGCGGCGTCTCGACGGCACTGGCCTTGAGCACGCTCGACAAGATGCCCGAGGGGTACGACCTCGGTCTATGGGCGAAGCAGACACCGCTGCTCACCGGTCCCGACGGGAGCATCCTCGGCGAGCCCAGCGCGGTGGCCGCGGTCATCGCGATGTTGGCGTCAGACGACGGTCGCTTCATCACCGGCACTGAGATTCGCATCGACGGGGGCGCGCACGCCTGATGAGCGAGAGGGCATCCGGCGAGAGCCTGGCGTACGAGGCATTGCTTGACGAACGCAGCATCCACCGTGCACTGTCGTACTTTGCTCGCGCCGCGGACTCCAGGGCCTACGGGCTAATGAGAAACGTGTTCGCCGACGATGTCGTGTTCGACTACGGATCAGGTCGCGAAGAGCGCGGCCTCGCAGCGCTTCTCAACCTGGTGGCCCTGCACCTCGATCGGTGCGGTCCGACCCAGCACCTGATCGGCAGCACGATCATCGACGTCGATGGAGAACGCGCGGTCAGCAAGGCTTACGTGCAGGCGCGGCACCAGCGTCGAGACGACCCCCACGGCAGCGTGTTCGACACCAATGGTGAATACACCGACCAGTGGACGAGACGCTCCGACGGTTGGCGCATCGTCGACCGGCGGGCCCGCTGGGCGATCACCACCGGGGATCCGTCGATTCTCCACGTGCCTGAATAAGGACAGAGACTCGTGCAGATCAACGACAAAGTGTTCGTCGTCAGCGGCGCCGGCAATGGAATGGGGCGACAGGTAGCTCTCGAACTGGCACGACGAGGTGCACGGGTTGCCGCAGTCGACCTCGACGAGGCCGGCTTGGTCGAGACCGAACGCCATTCTCCTGCAACAGGATCGATGTATCGGCACCTCGTCAACGTGACCGATCGAATCGCAGTCACCGCGCTGTCAGAGGCGGTGCTGGACCGACACGGTCAGGTCGACGGCGTCGTCAACATCGCTGGGATGATTCACCGCTTCGCCCCGTTCACCGAGTTGACGCCCGAGGAGACAGATCGGGTCATGGACGTCAACTTCAACGGCACGGTGAACATGTGCCGTACTTTCCTGCCGCTGCTACGTGAACGGCCGGTCGCGAATCTTACGAACATGTCCAGCCTGTCGGCCCTCATCCCGTTCGCCGCCCAGACCATCTACGGGGCCAGTAAGGGTGCGGTTAAGCAGTTCAGTGAAGGTCTCTACGCCGAACTCCTCGACACGAAGATTCGAGTGGTCACACTGTTTCCCGGCAACGTCAGCACGAATCTGACGGGCAATTCCGGAGTGACGATGATCGACGCCGGAGGGCGCAAGGTCCGCGCGACCACACCTGAGGTGGCCGCAGACCGCATCATCGACGGCATCATGGCGGATCGCTTCCGCGTCGTCATAGGAAACGACGCTCGCGCGCTCGGCATGCTCGTCCGATTGTCCGCTCGCTGGACCACCGGTTTCGTTGCCCGGCAGATGAAGTCGGTGCAGTAGAGGTTCGCCACCTCTCGTTCACGCGTGCCTCGGCCGGGCGGCGACCGTCTCGTGGTCATCAGAGACTTGGTTCGCCTGCGACACCCTTGGGGTGGATGAAGATGCCCTCGGCGCGCACCGTTACTCCGTGAGCATCGGCGATCTCCCCCATGGCGAAGGTCTTGGCGCCCTCTACGCGCTGCACCCATGCGCGGGCGCGCAACGGACCCAGGGGGGTGCCACGCTCGTATCGCATCGTCAGCGTGCCCGTGTACGCAGGGTGCCCTGGCTCGTGCGCAGTAGCGGCGAGCACGTGGTCGAGCACCAGTGCGCACACCCCGCCGTGTACGTGCCCGGCCGGCCCCTCGTATGCGGCACCGAGATTGAATTCCGTCCACACCGCGCCGCCCGGTTCGTGATGCACCACGAGCGGCGGCGCCACCGGATTGCGGGTACCGATCACGACGTTGCCCGACGCGACTCCCTGCCCATCGGTACGGACACGGAGACCGAACGACGACGGCATCACGTCCCTGCTGAGCAGTTCACGCGCCGCCTCGACGAGTCGTGTCGCCTCCGACACGGCCGCAGCGTCCGCCTCGGTGCGGATGGTCAGGTCGATGAGGGCGCGCACGGCGACGGTCAACGGTTCATAGCGCTGCTCCAAGCCCCGAGCCTCAGGCATGGAGGCTGATGCCGCCGTAGCCGCCACGGTAGAACAGCAGCGGATTCCTGCCCTCGTGCGCGTGCAATCCGGTGACCCGCGCAACGACGATCGTGTGGTCGCCAGCGGTGTGTTCGAACTCGACGCTCGCCTCAATCGATGCGAGCGTGCCATCGAGGACCGGGGCGCCGTTGTCACCCACGGACCAGGACACGTCCGCGAACTTGTCGACGCCGGATGTCGCGAACGTGGCGCACACGGCGCGCTGCGCGTCGGACAAGACGTTGATGCACACCGCGCCGACCGTGCGTATTCGCGGCCAACTCGACGAGGTGCTCGCCGGGCAGAAGGACACGTAGGGCGGATCCAACGACACCGAGGTCACCGACTGGCAAGCAAAGCCGTGCGGGCGGCTGCCATCGTGCCCGGTGATGACCGCGACTCCGGTGCAGAAGTGACCCAGGACCGCCCGCATCGTCCGTGCATCCGGCGCGCTGAGTACGCGGTCGTCGGGCTGCTGTATCTGCGAATGGCTCATGAATCTCCGTCTCGATCGGTGGTGAGTGCAGCGTCACCGACTACGGCGCCAGCCCGCAACACACCGTCCCGACCACCGGTCGGCGTTCGTCTTGCACGACCACTCCAATTGTTAGGCTGCGGCAATGGACGCCGACGAGCCAGCCACGAACGCGGCACTTGCCGCGACCAGCTGGGCGATCCTGGCGATCCTGTCCTACGAGGACGAGCTGTCCGGATACGACATCAAGAAGGTGACTGGTTGGAGCACCCGGTACTTCTACTGGAGCCCCTCGTTCAGCCAGATCTACACCGAACTGAAGAAGCTAGAGAAGCTCGGGATGCTCACCTCTCGGCTCGACCACGACAATGGCGCTCGCAGTCGGCGCCTCTACAAGATCACGGCGTCCGGTCTCGAGGCCGTGACGCGGTGGGCGAATGACACGCCCGCCGAACCGCCGATGCTCAAGCACGGCGTTCTGCTGCGCGTGGCCTTCGGGCACTTGGCCGGGGCCGAGAAGCTCAAGGCGCTGCTGCACGAACACGTAGCCTTCGCCGAGAACATGCACCGTCAAGCGGCCGCCGATGCCCATGGCGCCGAACTGCTCGACGCGTGGGCATACCCGCGACTCGCCCTGCAATGGTCGATGCGGTACTACGCCAACGAGCGTGACCTGGCGCAGCAGATGATCGACGATCTCGATGCGGCGGCAGCGGCCTATGAAAGATCCGGTGGCGCAGCGGGTGTGGGCCCGGGCTTCTGGAACGAGATCGAACAGCAGATGGCCGCCGAGAAGGACGAAGAGGACTAACCCCCTGCGGCGTCCTTCGCCGCGATGTACCCGAAGACCAAGCCCTGCGCGATGGTCGCCCCCGCACCGGGATAGGTGGCCCCGAAGGCGTTGGCCGCCGTATTCCCCAGCGCGTACAAGCCCTCGATGGAAGTGCCGTCTTCGCGTAGCACGCGCGCCCGATCGTCGGCGCACAGTCCCCCGCACGTTCCCAGATCGCTGAGCACCATCTCGACGGCGTAGAACGGACCATCGGTGAGCGGTCGCAGGTTCGGGTTGGGCGTGACCGTTGGATCGCCGTAGTAGCGATCGTAGGCGCTGGCTCCGCGCTGAAAGTCCGGATCGTTGCCGGCGTAGGCGCCTTCGTTGAACCGGCTGATCGTGTCGAGGAACCGCTCCGGCGGTACTCCCATCGCCGAGGCCAGCCGTTCCATGTCCTGCGACCTATGGGCGATGCCGGCATCGAACCAGGTCTGCGGAATCGGCATTCGCGGGAACAGTTCTGCCGCGAACACATAGCTGTTGCGGTATTGCTGATCGAATACGATCCACATCGTCTCCACGGGGTCGCCGCTGCGTTCTCGTTCGACGATGCGTTGACCGAACGACATGTAATCCGAAGACTCGTTGGTGAATCGGCGCCCGGTCTGGTCGACGATCAAGCATCCGGGCAGGGAACGTTCGGCCAGCATGACCGCCGGCGAGCCACCCGGCAGCGGAGCCACTGCGGGGAACCACCAAGACTGCTCCATCGAGTCGATGGCAGCGTTGACGTCCTGACCGATCCGGATGGCGTCACCCGTATTGGTTTCGGCCCCCAGGCTGGCGTGCGGGGACAGCGCCTCGGATTGGAACTTCCACCGCATCTCCATGTCGTGATCGAATCCCCCTGCTGCCAGGACCACTCCGCGTTCGGCGGTGATGGTGTAGTCCTGACCGTCGTGCTCGACGACTGCGCCGGTGACGCGGTCACCGTCCATCACCAACCTGGTCAGAGTCGTCTCCGTCCATATCGGGATACCGGCACGCAACACTCCGGAGAACATCGCTGCACCGAGAGCCTGTCCACCCGCGACGTAGTGCCGCCCCAGCAACAGTCCACCGACTCCCTGCGCCAAACGCTTGACGATGAGCGGCAGGCCTTTTCGGGGTAGCCGTGCCATCAAGTTGAGCCAGCGATAGTCGGCTCCGGTCGTGGGCATCGGGACCGACACCTTCATCACGCCGGGACGCAGCCGTGAGCGGTACTCCCCCAGGATCGAGGTGTCCAGCGGCCGGCATTCACACGTGCGGCCGGCAGCCGAACCACCAGGCGCCTCGGGGTGGTAATCGGAGTAGTCCTTCGCCCAGAACAACCGCATCGGCGTCGTGCGTCGCAGCATCTCCACCGTCGGTGTCAGGTGAGCCAGGAATGCGCTGGCCCTCGACGACGGGGCGGAGTCACCGACGACGGACTGCAGATACGTGCGCGCGCGCTCCACGGTGTCACCGGCACCGGCCTCGGCCATGACGGGGCTGGCCGGCAACCACAGCGCGCCACCTGAGCGCGCAGTGGAACCGCCTACCACAAAGGACTTTTCGATGATCAGTACGGACAACCCGCGCTCGTGCGCCGCCAAGGCTGCGGCCATGCCGGTGCCGGAGCCGACCACCAGGAGGTCAACGGTCTCGTCTCGCACGGGCAATCCGGAGGGAATCGTCGAAGAGTGGGCAGTCGTCACAGCCGAAACGTAGGCGAGGGCGCCCCCACCGCGAGGGCAATGTCCTGTTGAGCGGAACACCACGTCCCCCATGGCTCGTAGCGGCGGTTGAATCGACGCGAGCCGACCCGCAGCCGATCGAAGGACGGTCACGATGGACACCCGAATGCTCCGAGACGACGTGCGCTACATCGAGGCCGAGGCCGCACCGACCCGCTTCGCCCGCGGATGGCACTGCCTGGGCCTGACCAAGGAGTTCAGCGACGGCTCACCCCATCAAGTCAATGCCTTCGGCCAGAAGCTCGTCGTGTTTCGCGGCGCTGACGACGAGTTGAACGTCCTGGACAGCTACTGCCGGCACATGGGCGGCGACCTGTCTCAGGGGACGGTCAAGGGCAACGAGATCGCCTGCCCGTTCCACGACTGGAGATGGGGTGGAGACGGCAGGTGCAAGAAGGTGCCATACAGCCGTCGCGCCCCCCGCCTGGCACGCACGGCCACCTGGCCCACCCTCGAGCAAGACGGCATGCTCTTCGTGTGGAACGACCCCGAGCGCAAGGCACCGCCACCCGAGGTGACGATCCCCCGCATCGAAGGCGCGACCAGCGAGGAATGGACTGACTGGCATTGGTACACCACCGTCGTCGAGACCAATTGTCGTGAGGTGATCGACAACGTCGTCGACATGGCCCACTTCTTCTACATCCACGGGTCGCTGCCGACCCACTTCAAGAACATCTTCGAAGGACACGTAGCTACCCAGTACATGAAGAGCGGTGCGCGACCCGACGTGGGCGACCCCGAAGGCGCCCGCATGCTGGGAACGACGTCGTTGGCGTCCTACCACGGGCCGTCGTTCATGATCGACGACCTCGTCTACCACTACGAGGGGATGGATCAGCGAACGGTGCTGATCAACTGTCACTACCCGATCGACGCCAATTCCTTCGTGCTGCAATACGGCATCGTCGTCGAGAAGTCCGAATTCCTCCCCGAAGACCTCGCCATCCAGACGGCCGTCGCACTCGGCGACTTCGTCAAGATGGGCTTCGAGCAGGACGTCGAGATCTGGCGCAACAAGGCTCGGATCGACAACCCCCTCCTCGTCGAGGAGGACGGCCCGGTCTATCAGCTGCGTCGCTGGTACGAACAGTTCTACGTCGACGTCGACGACGTCACGCCGGACATGGTGGACCGGTTCGAGTTCGAACTGGACACCACACGACCGAGCGAAGCGTGGATGAAGGAGATCTCGGCGAACATGGCGGCCAAAGCCGTCTCGTCGGAGCCGGTCGGGTGACCGGCCGCGCCGACAATCGACTCGACGATGCACCGATGACACCGGTGCGGTGCCGGCGCTGCACCGCAGAGGTGCTGGTGCGCAAGAGCAGCTGGAGTCAAACGAGCGTTCAGTGGAACCGGACCGCGGTGGCGCTGTGCTGGGAGCGTGCCGACCCCACGCGTGTCTCCGCAGCCGGAGCGTGCAACCTCTTCCTTGCGTGCTCCGGCTTGCAGGAGTCGATCGTCGAGGCGGTTCGGCACGGTGACGTGCACGTCGTCGACCAAACCGCGGCGGCGAAGCTCTGACTCCGGTCGAAGGGGTTCCCGGTAGCGCCTCGTATGAGCCTGCTCATACGCCGCCAAGCCTGCGCGAAGTTGTCCGACTCGGCGTCTACCATTCCTGCGGCACACCCATGACCGATGGAAGGGGCGAGCAGTGGCCTACACCGCCGCCGACATCACCGAACTCGACGATGTCCAGCACACACGCCTGCGGCCGGCGGTCAACCTCGGTCTGGACGTCCTCAACACCGCACTGCGCGAGATCGTCGACAACGCGATCGAAGAGGTCGCCGACCCGAGCCACGGTGGCTCGACCGTCACGATCACCCTGCACGCCGACGGGTCGGTCAGCGTCGCCGACGACGGCCGCGGCCTTCCCGTCGACTCCGACCCCGTGAACGGCAAGAACGGCATCGTCAAGACGCTCGGCACCGCACGGGCGGGCGGCAAGTTCTCCGCGCACGTCGACGCGGCCAGCACGGGCGCAGGCCTGAACGGGATCGGCGCAGCGGCAGCGGTGTTCATCTCTGCCCGCACCGACGTGACGGTGCGCCGGGCCGGCAAGACCTACCTGCAGAGCTTCGGCGGCGGCTATCCGGGAGTGTTCGACGGCAAGGACTTCGACGCCGATGCACCCTTCACCCGCGTCGACGCCCAGAAGCTGCGCGGCAGCGCCAATCGCAAACCCGACGCCCACGGCACGGAAGTGCGCATCCTGTTCGACGCAACCGTGGTGCCGGACTCCAGCATCGATGTCAACGAGGTGCTGCTGCGGGCACACGCGGCGGCACGCATGTCCCCTGGCGTGCACCTCTTCGTCGTCGACGAGGGCTGGCCCGGCGACGAGGTCAGGCGAGAACTGCTCGAACCGTTCCGCGGGCCGTGGGGCACCGACACCCTGCTGGACCTCGTCTGCGTCGCCGCCGGAACTCCCGTGCCCGGTGTACGCGCGGTGGTGGAGGGCCGTGGCGAGTACACCACCGGCCGCGGGCCCACCCCCTTCCGCTGGTCCCTGACGGCAGGCCCGGCCGAGCCGGCCACCGTCGCCGCGTTCTGCAACACCGTGCGCACCCCCGGGGGTGGATCGCACCTGACCGCAGCGGTGAAGGGACTGTCCGAGGCTCTGGCCGATCGGGCCTCCCGCATCCGCGACCTGGGCCTGGCCAAGGGCGAAGAGGGTCCCGAGGCGCAGGACTTCGCGGCGGTGACCGCGCTCGCCGTGGACACCCGGGCGCCCGACGTGGCCTGGGACTCGCAAGCCAAGACCGCGGTGTCGTCGCGCTCGCTGAACGTGGCGATGGCCCCCGACGTGGCGCGCAGCGTCACCATCTGGGCCGCCAACCCCGGCAATGGCGACACGGTGTCGCTGTGGACGAAGCTCGCACTGGAGGCTGCCAGGGCACGGCGTAGCGCCGAAGGGGCCAAGGCCCGCTCCCGCGCGGCGTCGAAGGCCAAGGGGCTTGGCACCAACCTGTCCCTGCCGCCCAAGCTGCTGCCCAGCCGCGAGACCGGACGCGGCTCGGGTGCCGAACTCTTCCTGTGCGAGGGCGACTCGGCGCTCGGCACCATCAAGGCCGCCCGCGACGCCACCTTCCAGGCCGCCTTTCCGCTGAAGGGCAAGCCGCCCAACGTCTACGGGTTCACGCTCAGCAAGGCGCGGATCAAGGACGAATTCGACTCGATCGAACGCATCCTGGGCTGCGGCGTGCGCGACAACTGCGACCCGGAGTCCTGCCGGTACGACCGGATCCTCTTCGCCTCCGACGCCGACCCCGACGGCGGCAACATCAACTCCAGTCTCATCTCGATGTTCCTGGACTTCTACCGTCCGCTGGTGAAGGCCGGAATGGTGTACGTGACGTTGCCTCCGCTGTTCGTCGTCAAGGACGGCCAGGAGCGGATCTACTGCCAGGACGAGTCGGAGCGCGACGCCGCCGTGACCCAGCTGCGCGCCACCTCGCGACGCAAGGTGGAGGTGCAGCGCAACAAGGGCCTCGGCGAGATGGACGCCGACGACTTCTGGAACACCGTGCTGGATCCCCAGCGGCGCACCGTGATTCGGGTGCATCTCGACGACGGTGACCCGAAGCTGCACCACACGTTGTTCGGCGGGCCGCCCGAGGGCCGGCGGACGTGGATGGCCGATGTCGCCTCCCGCGTCGACACCGCTGCGCTCGATCTGACCTAGGAGAACGACGACCGTGACCGCCACCTTGGACGTTCCCGAGCAAAACCCCGACCTGGTGCTCGACCAGAGTGCCGACGACTACTGGAACCACTACCAGCTGACGTTCGCGCTCTACAGCGTCAGCGACCGTGCCATCCCGTCGGCCTTCGATGGGCTCAAGCCCGGCCAGCGCCGTCTGCTGTATCAAATGCACGAGTCCAGGCTCCTGCCGGGAAACAAGCCGCAGAAGTCGTCGAAGGTCTGCTCCGCGGTCACCGGCAACCTGCACCCCCATGGCGGAGCGTCGATGTACGGCGCGGCCGCGCTGATGGCCGCTGAGTTCCAGCGCGTGAAGGTCATCGACGGTCAGGGCGCGTTCCCCCGCATCCAGGGCGACATTCCCGCCGCCGACCGCTACACCGAGATGCGGCTGTCGGCGCCCGGCGCCGCGTTGACCGCCGAACTCGACGACCACGCCGTGCCGATGGTGCAGACGTTCGACGGCGAATGGGTGGAACCGACGGTGCTGCCTGCGCGGTGGCCGGTCCTCCTGTGCAATGGCGCCGTCGGCATCGCCGAGGGGTGGGCCACCAAGGTGCCTGCCCACAACCCGCGCGAGATCATGGCCGCTTGCCGTGCACTGCTGAAGACGCCGAACATGACCGACGACAGGTTGGTGAAGCTCATTCCCGGCCCGGACTGGGGCTGTGGTGCCACCGTGGTCGGCAGCGCCGGGCTGCGCGAATACATCACCACCGGCCGTGGATTGTTCACCGTCCGCGGCACGGTGTCGGTGGACGGCAAGAACGTCATCGTGACCGAACTCCCCCCTGGCGTGGCGAGCCAGACCGTGCAGGAACGGATTCGGGCGCTGGTGGAGTCCGGCGAACTGTCCGGCGTGGCCGACATGTCGGATCTGACCGACCGGCGCAACGGACTGCGGATCGTGGTGACCGCCAAGCGCGGCCACAGTGCCGAGCAGATCCGCGAACAGCTGCTGGCACTGACCCCGCTGGAGGGTTCGTTCGCCGCCAGCCTGGTCGCCCTGGACGAGGACCGGGTGCCGCGCTGGTGGTCCGTCCGGGAGCTGATCTCGGCCTTCCTGCACCTGCGCGACTCAGTGGTGTTGCGCCGCAGCGAGTATCGACTGGAGAAGGTCGCGGCACGGCGTCATCTGGTCGCCGGCCTGATGACCATCCACCTCGACATCGACGCCGCGGTCGCCGTCATCCGCGGATCCGACACCGTCGACGAGGCCCGCCAGGGGCTGCAGGACCGGTTCACCATCGACGCCGTACAGGCCGATTACGTCCTGGCGCTGCAGCTGCGGCGTTTGACCAGGCTCGACGTCATCGAGTTGCAGGCCGAGGCGGAGAAGCTGGACGCCGAGTTCCTGGAGCTCACCGAACTGGTGTCGAACCCCGATGCGCGCCGCAAGGTCATCGACGACGAACTCGTCGAGACCGCAAAGCTGTTCAAGGGCCCCGAGTTCGATCGGCGCACCGTGCTCGACTCCGAGGCCACTCCCACGGTGTCGAGTTCCGACGAGGACGCCCGTGAGCGCAAGGTCAACGCCGCGTGGCGACTCGACGACCGGGGCGTCTTCTCCGACAGCCACGGCGATCTGCTCACCTCGGGGCTGGGCTGGGCGGTGTGGACCGACGGCCGGGTGAAGTTCACCAACGGCAACGGGTTGCCGTACAAGATCCGCGACATCCCCGTGGCACCCGACATCACCGGACTGCTGCGATCCGGGGTGCTGGCGCCCGGCTCCCACCTGGCGCTGGTCACGCGCCGCGGGAAGGTACTGCGCATCGATCCCGCCGCCGTGAACCCGCAGGGCGCCGCGGGCAACGGCGTCGCCGGCGTGAAGCTGGCCGCCGACGGCGACGAGGTGATCGCGGCCCTGCCGCTCACCTGCGGCAACGGCGAGGCGATCCTCTCGGTCTCCGAGAAGGCCTGGAAGGTCACCGAAGTCGCCGACATCCCGGTCAAGGGTCGCGGTGGCGCAGGCGTCGGCTTCCACCCGTTCGTCGCAGGCGAGTCGGCGTTGATGGCGGCCGCGGTCTCGGCGACCGGGTTCGTGCGCGGCACCAGGGCCGTCCGGGCCGAGAACCGCGCCAAGGCGTCGATCAAGGGGTCCGGCGCGGACGTGACGCCTGCGGGGTAGACCCGCTCCAAACGTCCGGTTCCGCGACTCGATCATCCATAGGCCTTTGTCGGACCCCTCTGCGATGATGGTGTCATGTCCACGACGGCAACGCCTTTGGCGCCGCAAGCCACTCCGGCTGAGCGTCTGAAGGTGTTGTTCGATGAGTTGGCCGAATTGACCGGTCAGCGCAACGCGATCGACGGACGCATCGTGGACATCGTCGCCGAGATCGACGAAGACGAACTCTGGGGCGCCACCGGCGCGCGCTCCATCGCCGCCCTGGTCGCCTGGAAGACCGGTATCGCACCGCGCAACGCCGACACCGTCGTCGCGATCGCCCAGCGAGCGGAGCACTTCCCCCGGTGCGTGGCAGGCCTTCGCGACGGCCGGCTCTCGCTCGACCAGGTCGGGGTGATCGCCGAACGGGCCGCCGACGGCTCCGACGACCACTACGTCGACCTCGCCGCCGTCGCCACGGTCACCCAGCTACGCACGGCAGTCAAGCTCGAACCCCGGCCGGAACCGGAGTCGCGGCGCGAAACACCGCGCTCGGTCACCAAGACCAGCACCGAGCACTCCACTACCTGGCGGATCACGCTGCCCCACGACGAATCCGCGACCGTCGATGCTGCCGTGCATTCCCATCTCGACGCGCTCGTCACCGACTGGCGACACGACCGCGAGACCAGCACGAAGGTAGGTGAGCAGGCCCCGCCGATGCCGGGCACCGTCGATGCCTTCATGGCCCTGGTCACGGCTGGCTGGGATACCGAGGTGGCGCGGCGACCCCACGGACAACACACCACCGTCGTCGTCCACGTCGACGTCGAGAAGCCCGCCGCGCTTCACCTTGGCCCGCTGCTCACCGATGACGAGCGGCGATACCTGCTATGCGATACCAACTGCGAGGTCTGGTTCGAACGCCGCGGCCAGGTCATCGGCGCCGGGCGGACCACCCGCACCGTCAGCCGGCGATTGCGTCGTGCACTGGAACACCGGGACCGCTGCTGCGTAGTCCCCGGCTGCGGGGCGACCCGCGGGCTGCACGCCCACCACCTCGTGCACTGGGAGAACGGCGGCCCCACCGAGCTGGAGAATCTGGTGCTGCTGTGCCCCTACCACCACCGACTTCACCACCGAGGCGGGCTGACTCTCACCGGACCCGCATCACGACTCTCCGTCACCGATGGCAGCGGCCTACCACTCACCGGAGCCTCCTTGGCCCGGCCACCGACTACACCACCACCGGACGTGCCACCGTGCGCCGGGCCGCTAGGCGAACAGGCCCAATGGTGGTGGTACACACCGTTCGAGCCATCGCCCACCAGCGACAACTAGCGCTGGACAGGTGGCGATGAGCCCCGCCTGAGTCTCACCCGACTACGGTCGGACCGGTGAGGATGTCACGCACTCGGCTCACCCGGGTTCGCACCGCCGGCATCGTCGTCTGCGCGTTAGGGGTGGCGGCGTGCGGGCAGTCCGCACCTCCCCCGCTCGCCACCGGCACGTCGAGCACGACCACTTCCACGACCACCACCCCGCAGGCACCGGCGGTCGCCGAGGTGACTCCGGCCGGTGACTTCTCCCCCGTCACCCGCCTCGTCGACGACGCGATCGCGGCGCGCCGGCTACCCGGCGCCGTGGTCCAGGTGGGGCATGCCGGCAAGATCGTCTTCCGCCAGGCCTTCGGGTCGCGCAAGCTCGACGGCGAACCGGGGCTCGACGGCTCGCCCGCACCCGCCGAGCCGATGACCGAGGACACCATCTTCGACATCGCCTCGTTGACCAAGAGCCTCGCGACCACGACGGCGATCATGCAGCTGTCCGAGCAAGGCAGGGTCCGGATCGACGAACCCGTGCAAACGTACTTCCCCGAGTTCAACCCGGCAGGCGATGTCCGCCGTGCGCAGGTCACGCTGCGGACCCTGCTGACCCACACCACGGGCATCGCGGGAGAGCTGAGTTTCGACGGTGCGTGGGGGTTGGTCGAAGCGGACAAGGCCGAGGGCGTTCGCCGTGCACTCGCCGCGACGGTGGCCTACGAACCGGGGGGAGGCTTCACCTACTCCGACATCAACTTCATCATCCTCGGTGCGCTCATCGAGAAGATCACCGGCGAAACCGAAGACGTCTACGTGCAGCACAACGTCTTTCGACCACTGGGAATGTCGGACACCCACTACCTTCCGGCAGACAAGGCGTGCGGCCCTCGTCAAATCCGCGGAGCGGCGATCGCCTACGACCCGCGTGGACCGGCGCCGGGCGATTGCCCGGCCGACACCTGGAACACCGAACTCTTGCAGCGCACTGCGCCGACGGCCATCGACGAAGACACTCCGGGCATCAACCCCGACTTCGGTCACCCGCTTCGCGGCACCGTGCACGACCCGACGGTACGCCGCATGGGTGGGGTGGCCGGGAGTGCCGGTGTCTTCACGACGGTGCACGACGTCGGCCTCTTCGCGCAGGCCCTGCTCGATCGTCTCGCCAACCGGCCAAGCACGTTTCCGTTGACGCAGGCGAGCGTGGAGACGATGACGACGCCTCAGCAGCCCGGACGCTACCCGGGTCAAGTCGAGGCGGCGAACGAGGCCAGCGAGAAAGTCTCCAACGCGACGGATCCCCTGCTGGCAGCGGACTATCCGGCGATACCGGGACAGGACCTGCGCGGCTTCGGCTGGGACATCGACACCGCGCACTCCAGACCGCGCGGCGCGCTCTTCCCCGTCGGCAGCTTCGGCCACACCGGGTTCACCGGGGTCACGTTGTGGATCGATCCGGGGTCGGACACCTACGTGGTCGTCCTTGCGAACGTGATCCATCAGCGCGGCGGCCCTCCGATCGCCACACTGAGCGGTCACGTGGCCACCGAAACCGCACGCGCGCTTCACCTGTACGGGAGCTAGCCGCGATCTCAGGCGCTGCGCACCGTCACCTCGCGACGTAGACCGTGTTCGTCGAGTAGCCGCCAGTGAGGGGGTTGGCGAACTGGACGACGGATGCCTCGGACCGGTCGAAGACCTCGGCGAGGACCGCCTCGAAGGCTGGGTCGGGCGGATCGTCGGACCACAGCGCGAAGACCCCGCCGGTATGCAGGTGCCGGGCAAGCTTCTTGAGCCCCGCAGGCGTGTAGAACGCGGAGTGGCTCGGGTGCAGGACGTGCCGCGGCGTGTGGTCGATGTCGAGGAGCACGGCGTGGAATCGGCGGCCGGGTGTCTGCGGGTCGAAACCGACGTCGCTGGCGGCCATCTCGAAGAAGTCACCTCGGTGTAGGCGGACCCGCCTGTCCGACGCCAGTTCGGCGGTATCGGGGAGCAACGCACGTTGATGCCAGCCGATGACCTCCTCGAGGGCTTCCACCACGACGAGCGAGCGCAGGCGCGGATCGCCGAGTGCCGCCTGCGCGGTGTAGCCGAGGCCCAGTCCCCCGACGACGACGTCGATGTCGGCGCCGACCGCCTGCGCGAGCCCTTGGCGCGCCAGTTCCACCTCGGCCAAGGTGAACAAGCTCGACATCAGGAATTCGTCACCGAGCTTGACCTCGTAGACGACTACGTTCAGGGACGGCTCGGTCCGCCTGCGCAGGCTGATGACGCCCATGCGCGTCTCGGTCCAGTCGAGTACCTCGAACCGAGCACTCACGACCCGGAATCGCCTGCGGACTTGATTCCCCGGTACCTCTGCATCGCCGGACCCGTGTCGATCCGGACCCGCAGCATCCGCTGATACCCGCGCATCCACAGCTTCGCCAGGACCAACGATTCGCCGGCATAGGGATTGCGATCGCCAGGCTCGGCGACCGACCCCGAGTACAACGCATAGGTGTACTCCGCGCGCTTCGACATCGATCGATCATGCATGCCGGCGGGCCCGCACACTCGAAGCCCACGCCGACGACCGGGCGGCAGCATCCACAATCACCGGCATGACCGTATGGGAGCTAGGTTGCCGCGTACAGCTCCTCGGGCCGAAAATCGGTCTTCATTGCCCGCGGGTCGGCGGACGCGCGCAGGATCGGGAACACGTGGGTTCGCATGTCGCGCTCGTAGTCACCGATCGCTTCGATCAGATCGATGCCCTGCGTCACACGTTCCATCGTGGTGGCCAGCGAGGCGGCGTCCCTCAATGCGCTGTTGGCGCCCGCGCCGAAAGTGGGTGGCATCGCATGAATGGCGTCGCCCAGCAGTGTGACTCGACTCGGCGTCCATGGCCTGGCCGGCTCCAGTCGACGCACCGACAGCGGAAACAGGGTGGCGAGGTCGATGCGATCGACGAGTTCGACCAGCCCGGGGTGCCAGCCGCGCACGGCGGTGCGCATGATCGCGTGCAGTCGATCGGGGGATGCCGTCCACAGGTTCGGGACGTCCGCCAGGAGCGGACTGTCCTGCCGAACTGCGAAGTTCACCATCATGTACGGATCGACGGGGTCGACCGTGGCACCTGGCGCGAGGTCGGCTGCGGCGTCGGCGATACGGCGCCGGGGCTGGTAGGCGCCGAAGACGAACCGGGAACCGTCCGCGCTCGACGCAGAGGCAAACCCGTCGAACAAGGCATCGGGCAGCATGGCGACCAAGGCGTCGGTCAACGGTGCGCGGGCCGAGAGGGTCCGTGCCCCGGTATCGATCGTCGGCACGTCCGGCAACAGTTGGCGGCGGATCACGGAGTTGATGCCATCTGCAGCCACCAAGACATCGCCGCTCGTCGAGCTGCCGTCGGCGAACAGCAGGCGCACCTCGTCGGCGCCGAGGTCGAATCCGGTGACGGCGTGTCCGAATCGGACGGTGTCATCCAGCCCTGCCGCCAAGATCTGGCGGAGGGTCCGCCGGTTCACCGCGGTGTGGGGACGCACCGGGTCGTTCGGCGGGCCGATGTGGGGTCGCGCACCCAGCTCGCGTCCCTGGTCGTCGAGCATGACGAACATCTCGCGCCGGACGTTGACCCGAGACGTCTGCATGTACAGCTCGAAGAGGTTGTCGGGAAGGCACTGCCGCAGCGCGGCTCCTCCGCTGGCATTCATGTGAAGCCGGTAGCCGGTCTGGACGATGCCCGGCGCGGACTCGTAGACGCTGCAGTCGATCCCAGCCTTGCGCAAGCCCTGCGCCAAGCAGAGCCCGCCGATTCCGCCTCCGGCGATCAGGACGCGCAGCGACATGGCTTCTCCTTCTTCTCGTGTCCGTGTTGCTCGTCCAGTTTGTGCTCCGGCCGAGTATTGGGGAAGACGAAACTGCCAATGGCGGGTATAGATGAGACTGATAACCGATGAAGGGCGGGTGGAATCGATGACAGTCGACCTCAACCTCATGGTGTCGTTGGACGCGCTCCTTCAGGAGCGGAGCGTCACTCGCGCGGCGCAGCGCTTGGGCTTGAGTCAGCCGACGCTGAGCGCCGCGCTCGGCAAGCTGCGGCGTCACTTCGACGATGAACTGCTCACCCGGGTCGGCAACGCCTATCAACTGACCCCGCTGGGCGAGCGGCTGGTGGAGCAGACTGCGGATGCCCTGAGCTGGACCGACCGGGTGTTTCAGACCCGCCCGAGCTTCGATCCGGAGCGCTCCGAACACGAATTCACGATCGTCGTCACGGATTGCCATCTACCGGTGTTCGGCAGGGTGCTCGCCGACCTGCTGACCGAGCATGCACCCGGCGTGCGGCTCAAGTTCCAGCACAGCACGACTCAGTTGGTGCACGGCTCGACCGAGCAACTCCGGAACGTCGACGCGATCGCGCTACCGCAGGGTGCGCTCGCCTCCATGCCCAGCCTGCAGCTGTACCGGGACCGCTGGGTATGCATCGTCGCCGCCGACACGGCAGACCGCACGGCCCTCACCCGTGACGACATGGCGACCCGACCGTGGGTGATGGCCTACCAGCATCCGTTCGCCTCGATGTCACCCATGCCGCGATTGCTCGCCGAGGGCGTGAGCGTCAGGACCACCATCTCGACCGAGGACTTCCTCGCCGTGCCCTATCTGGTGGCCGGCACCGACCGCATCGGCCTGGTACCCGAACAGGTAGCGCGGTTGCACCCGCGTTCGGCGGTGACCGTCGCCGACATACCCTTCGAACTCGGCCACCTCGTCGAGTCACTGTGGTGGCATCCCGTCCACGAGCGCGATTCCGCACACATCTGGCTGCGGCAGATGGCATCTCGCGCAGGCCAGCTGATCACCTCAGCCGCGTAACCCGGCCTCGATGTCCGCCGCAGAAACGGAATGACCTGCACTGCAACGGACCTCGACCTCGACCGGCGCTCCGCACCCGGAGTGCGTCAACGCCACTCGTCCCCCGTCGGGGCGGACCCAGCGATCCCCCCAGCGCATCAGGGCAAGGAGTGCGGGCTGCAGATCTTGGCCCTTCTCGGTGAGGTGGTAGGCCTCCCGGCGGCGCTGGCCGGGTTCATGGTACGGCCGCTTCTCCAGCAGCCCCTCGTCGACGAGTTCCCTCAACCGCATGGCGGTGATCTTCTCGCTCAGCTGAGCCCGACGTGAGAACTCCTCGAACCGGTGCGCACCGTAGAACGCCTCTCGCAACAGCAGCAGGCTGGCGCGGCGCCCGACGACGTCCAGCGCCGCCGCGACGGAACAGCTGTCCGCCGACCAGCTGTCGCGGTCGCTGAGCCGGCCGGTGAGCGTCATGGAGGTCATGGCGACCATGGTGCCAGCTGACTTGCCTTCAGTAAAGCCAGGGGCCTAGGGTCTGGCTAGACAACAACACAGCCAGATGCTGTGGCATCAAGTTCAGGAGATCGCGTGACCACTGCAACGCCGACCGATACGGCGGTCGACGCCGACCCCCAACTCGAGGCAGCTCATCCGCGCCTCGACGTCCTCACCGCGGCGCGTCGCCCCGGGCTGCGGTTGTCGCAGGTGCTGCAGACCCTGACCCAGGGCTACTCCGACCGTCCGGCCGTGGGCACCAGGGATCGCGAGACGTTGCGAGACGGAACCGGCGACCGCAGCACCACCCACCTGCTACCCAGCTTCTCCACCACGACCTACGGCGAACTGTGGTCCGACGTGCGGTCCGTCGCAGGCGCCTGGCGCCACGACGACCGTGCTCCGATCGAGCCGGGCGACTTCGTGGCTACCATCGGTTTCTCCAGTGCCGACTACCTCACCATCGACTTGGTGTGCGGTTACCTCGGGCTGGTGTCGATACCGTTGCAGCACAACGCCACAGCGGCTCGTTTGACCCCGATCATCGACGAGACCAGGCCGCGGGTGTTGGCGGCGGGTGCGGCCTATCTCGATCTGGCCGTCGAGTCGGCCCTCGGCGTGACCGAACTGTCACGGATGGTCGTGCTCGATTACCGAGCCGACGATGCCCGGCACGTCGAGGGTCTGCAGCACGCGCGCAACGCCTTCGCCGCTGCGGGGATGGACGTCATCGTCGAAACCCTGCCCGACCTGATCGCGCGCGGCAGGCAAGCGCAGGAAGCCCCGATCTACACCGATGGGTCCGACGACCGACTGGCGATGATCCTGTACACGTCCGGCAGCACCGGCACACCCAAGGGCGCCATGTGGACCGAACGAATGGTGGCCACGTTGTGGACGATTCCCATGAAGTCCGCAGAGTCAGTCGTGATCAACGTCAACTTCATGCCCCTCAACCACCTCGGCGGACGTTTGCCGCTGTCGGCGTCGTTCCAGACCGGCGGCACGAGCTACTTCGTCGCCGAGAGTGACCTCTCGACGCTCTTCGAGGACTGGACACTGGTGCGACCCACCGACCTGGGCCTCGTCCCCCGCGTCGTAGACATGCTCTACCAGCGCTACCAGCAGATCAGGAATCGACTGATCGCCAGTGGCGCAGAGACCGACGCCGCCGAACAGGAGGCCAAGACCGAGATACGGGAAACACTGCTCGGCGGAAGGGTTTCCGGCGGTTTCGTCAGCACCGCCCCACTGGCCGCTGACATGCGCTCGTTCCTGGAATCGACTCTTCGGGCAGGTCTGGTCGACACCTACGGCTTGACCGAGATCGGTGCGGTAACCACCGATGGCAACGTCGTTCGGCCGCTGGTCATCGACTACAAGCTGGTCGACGTGCCGGAGCTGGGCTACTTCAGCACCGACGCACCCCACCCCCGCGGCGAACTGCTCGTCAAGAGCGCCGCCGCCATGTCCGGTTACTACAAGCGTCCCGAACTCACCGCCGAGGTCTTCGACGCCGATGGCTATTACCGCACAGGCGATGTGGTGGCCGAACTCGGCCCGGATCGGCTGGCCTACGTCGATCGTCGCAACAACGTCATCAAGCTGTCCCAGGGTGAGTTCGTCGCCGTGGCCAATCTGGAGGCGATCTTCGCGGGCGCCCCCCTGATCCGGCAGATCTTCGTCTACGGCAACAGTGAGCGCCCCGCCCTGCTCGCCGTCGTCGTCCCCACCGACGATGCGTTGGCCACCTACGGCGGGACCAATGCGCAATTGACGACTGCCGTGCGGGCCGGACTCGCGAAGACGGCCCGCGACGCCAGTCTTCAACCCTACGAGCTGCCGGTCGACTTTCTGCTCGACACCGAGCCGTTCACCTCCGACAACGGGCTGCTCTCCGGAGTGGGAAAGCTGCTGCGCCCCAGACTGAAGGAACGCTACGGGGCCGAACTCGAGCGCATGTACGAGCAGCTGGATGCCTCCCGAGCGAACGAGGTGCGGGCGCTGCGGGACGCGGCGCGCGACCAGCCGACAGTCGACGTCGTCGTCCAGGCGGCCGCGGCACTGCTCGGTGCACCCGTCGCCGGGATCAGCCCCGACGACCGATTCCTGGACCTGGGCGGAGACTCTCTGTCCGCGCTGACGTTCTCTGACCTGCTTCGGGAACTGTTCGCCGTGGAGACTCCGGTGGGCGTGCTGACCAGCCCGACGACGACGCTGGGCGACGTCGCGAAGTACCTCGAGCGCGAAACCGGGGACGGGCCGTCCGGCCCGACGGCAGCCAGTGTGCACGGATCGAGCACCGGCACGATACGTGCCACCGACCTCACACTCGATGCGTTCTTGCCGAAATCGCTTCTGACACAGGCTGCGGCCATGCCGCCGCCCGCCGACGGCCCGCCCCGCGTCGTTCTGTTGACCGGCGCCAACGGCTATCTCGGGCGATTCCTCGCACTCGAGTGGCTCGAGCGCCTATCGAAGACTGGCGGGACGCTGATCTGCCTGCTGCGCGGCGCCGACGACGACTCCGCCCGGGCGCGACTGGAGGCAGTCTTCGAGAGCGGAGACGCCGGACTGCTCGACCACTTCCGGACGCTCGCCGACGCTCATCTCGAGGTCATCGCCGGAGACATCAGCGCGCCGCAGTTCGGCCTCGATCCTCGGGTCTGGGACGGCCTCGCTCAGCGGGTCGACCTCATCGTCCACCCGGCCGCCCTGGTCAACCACGTGCTGCCGTACCGGCAACTGTTCGGCCCCAACGTCATCGGGACTGCGGAGGTCATCCGACTGGCACTCAGCACCCGCCTCACACCGGTCAGCTACCTGTCCACGGTGTCGGTGGCGATGACCGTCGAGCCCGGTCGCTTCGAGGAGGACGGTGACATCCGCGAGATCAGCCCGGTGCGACCGGTCGACGACTCCTACGCCAACGGATACGGCAACAGCAAGTGGGCCGGTGAGGTGCTGCTACGCGAAGCGCACGACCTGTGCGGTCTGCCGGTGTCGGTGTTCCGGTCGGGAATGATCCTGGCCCATCGCCGCTATGCCGGCCAGCTCAACGTCCCCGACATGTTCACCCGCCTGATCTACAGCCTGCTGATCACCAGTCTGGCACCCCGAACCTTCTACGAGACAGGCCCTTCGGGGCAGCGTGCACGCTCGCACTACGACGGACTGCCCGTGGACTTCGTCGCCGAGGCGATCACCGCGCTGGGAAGCACGGCCGGGCCCGGTTTCCGGTCCTACGACGTGATGAACCCGCACGACGACGGCGTGTCGCTGGACGTGTTCGTCGACTGGATGATCGAGGCCGGACACGCCATCAATCGGGTGGAGGACTACGGTGACTGGCTCGATCGATTCGAGACCGCACTGCGTGCCCTCCCGGACGCGCAGCGGCAACATTCGGTGCTTCCGTTGCTGACGGCCTACAGCCGACCGGAGCGGCCCGTACTGGGTGCGCTTGCCCCCGCCGGGGCATTCCGGCACGCAGTTCAGCAGCAGAACATCGACGGAGCCGAGGACGTTCCTCACCTATCACGACAGCTCATCGAGAAGTACGTGTCGGATCTGTCCGCCCGTGGCCTACTCCCCCAACGCGGCTGACGCCGAGCCGATGGCCACCTCTGCCAACACCCGGCCGCGCGCCGTCCTCGTGATCACGTCGTCGGCGGCCTTCCTCGCGACGCTCGATCTGTTCATCGTCAACATCGCCTTCCCCGCGATCAGTGCCGACTTCCCGGACGCCGACTTCGGCCAGATGTCCTGGGTCCTCAACAGCTATACCGTCGTCTTCGCCGCGGTCCTGGCTCTCGCGGGTCGCCTCGCCGACCGCTACGGCCACCGGCGGGTCTTCCTCATCGGGTTGGCGATCTTCACCGCCGCGTCGGCGGCCTGCGCACTGGCGCCCAACCTGTGGGCATTGGTGGCCGCCAGGACCGTGCAGGGGGTCGGTGCCGCCCTGATCACGCCGACCTCATTGTCGTTGCTGCTGAACGCCTGGCCTGCGGAACGACGCGCCAAGGCGGTCGGTACGTGGGCCTCGGTGGGAGCGGTCGCAGCCGCTCTCGGACCGCCGCTGGGCGGGTTGCTCGTCGCCGCGGGATGGCAATGGGTCTTCCTGGTCAACGTGCCCGTCGGCATCGTCACCATGGTCGCCGCGGTGCGCATCCTCCGCGAATCCGACGTCACCCCGATTGGGCGACCCGATCTGCTCGGTGCCGGCTTCCTGGTGCTCGGGGTTGGTGCGCTGGCCTACGCGCTGGTCGAGGTTCCCGAGCGCGGCTGGGACGCAACGGTCGTGGCCGTCTCGCTGGCGGTGTCCGTGGTCGGCCTGACCGCAGTCGTCGTCCGCTCGCGCCGCCATCCGGTGCCCGCGCTGGACCTCGAGGTGCTGCGGGTCCCGGAGTTCGCGCTCGCCACCGTCATGATGCTGACGTTCTCGTGCGGATTCGCTGGCATGCTCCTCGTCAACGTGCTGTACCTGACCTCCACCTGGGGTTGGTCGGCTCAGGCGGCCGGTCTCGGCCTCGCGGCCGGCCCGGCTGTCGTCATCGTCGTCGCCCGTCAGGCGAATCGTCTGACGGCACGGCTGGGTATCGGAGCCGTCGCCACGCTCGGCGCGCTGAGCTTCATGGCGGGTGCGCTCTGGTGGCTGTGGCGGTTGGGGCCGGCGGAGAACTACCTGGGCGGCCTGTTGCCCGGTCAGCTGCTGACCGGCCTCGGGGTCGGGCTGATCCTGCCCACCTTGTCCTCGATCGTGGGGTCCGCGCTGCCGGCACCACGCTGGGGTTCGGGGTCGTCGCTGATCAACACCGCTCGGCAGGTTGGCTCCGTGCTGGGCATCGCGCTGATCGTCACCGCCGTCGGAACGCACATTGCGAGCACTCCAACGGCTTTCGTCTCCATCCGCTCCGGCTGGACGCTGCTGGCCGCGGCAGGGGCGACCAGCGCAGTCGTCGGCCTCGCCCTGACTGCCGTCGAGTCTCTGGCACAGCGACGTTCGCGAGAACCGCAACACGAAAGTCCGTTGGGCTCAGCGTAACCGCACGACTCACATCACAACAGGAAAGAATGACATGCCATCATCGAAACCCGTCGCACTCATCACCGGCGCCAACTCCGGTCTCGGCAAGTTCACCGCGCTCGGTCTCGTCGAGGCCGGCTTCGACGTCGTCGGCACGAGCCGCAACACCAACGGACTCGGCTCGCGCCCAGGTGTGACGCTCCGCGACCTCGACGTCACCAGCGACGAGTCCGTCGCAGCACTCGTCGAGGGCGTCATCGCCGACTTCGGGCGCATCGACGTCCTGGTGAACAATGCCGGCATGGGACTCGCCGGCGCCATCGAGGAGAACTCGATGGCACAGCAGCAGAAGCTGTTCGACATCAACGTCTTCGGGGTCGTCCGCATGATGAACGCAGTCCTGCCGCACATGCGGGCCCAGGGACGCGGGCGGATCGTCAACATCTCGTCGATCTTCGGCTTCATGCCCGCGCCCTACATGGCCGCCTACAGCGCCACGAAGTACGCCGTCGAGGGTTATTCCGAATCCGTCGACCACGAGGTCCGCGGCCTCGGCATCAGGGTGTTGCTGGTCGAGCCGGGCGGCACCAGAACCGGATTCGACGACAACACCACCGCGCCGGACAGCCCGCTGAACGCCTACGCCCACCAGCGCAACCGGGCGAACGAGGTGGTCGCCGAGCAGGTGAATGGCGGCGACGATCCCAGGACCGTTGCCAAAGCCATCGTCGCGGCCGCCACCGATGGGAAACCCAAGCTGCGCTACCCCGCCGGCGTGAAGGCGCGCCAGCTCAGTGCGATGCGCCGCGCGGTTCCCAGCCGCCTCTTCGACAAGCAGCTACGCAAGACGTTCGAACTCGCGGATTGACGTGTCTTGCAGCGGCAGGAGTCAACGGCGGCTGCGGCTCGCGGCATGGCTGCGGCTCGCGGGCCGAGGAATGGCGACCAGCATGAACCCCAACGCAAGCAGAATCTGCGCAACCATCGTCCAGTACGGAATCGCGGGGCCCGACGAACCCTGGAAAGTCTGTCAACCATGGAGGCTCCTACCGAAGTTGCTGACGCCTAGCGCCTTTGGACGCGTTGCATGCCGAGGGTGCGAAAGAGGGCTCAGGACTCCCTGTACCGACTGGCGAGGTCTGGGCTCTGACCCGCGAAGGCCGCCAGCTGGGCTTCGAAGACCGTCGTCAACAGGCCTGCGTCCTCCAAGCCCGGCGCGCACACCACCTCGCCGAGTTCGAGACCCCGAAGCGATGCACTCACGACGTCGTCGGCGGACATTCGGGGAAATGCCGACAGGTCCATGCCCTGCACCGTATGGAACTCGGTCGCGACGATCCCAGGACAGACGACTTGGAATCGCAAGCCATCGCCCTCGAGTTCGACGCTGAGCGTCTGCGAACTCGCTACCGCCAGAGCGAGTGTGCCGGCGTAGAGAGCGCGTCCGGGCTTGGACGCGTCGGCGGGACCCGAGAAGGCCAGCATCCCGGCTACATTCACAACGGTCCCATCACCGCGGGACTTCATGCCGATGGCAGCTGCACGCGTCAGCAGCGCCGGTGCAACTACTTTCACGTAGAGCAGTTCTCGAGCCTGTTCGACCGACAGCTCGGTGATGGGCATGTAATGGCCGATGCCGGCGTTGTTGATCAGCATCGTCAGCGGGCGTTCCGCGCAGACGGCAGCCACATCGTCGATACCGTCGTCGGTGGCGAGATCGGCGACGACGATCTGCACGTCGACCTGAGGAGAAAGTGAAGCCGCGAGGTCGCGCAGGCGGTGCTCTCGGCGGGCAACTATGACGAGGTCGTGGCCGGCGGCAGCCAGCCGCGTGGCGTATGCCCTTCCGATACCCGAAGATGCGCCGGTGATCAGTGCTAGTGCAGACATGTTCCTCCAAGGAGTGTGGACGGGAAACGAACGTCGAAGGTAGGGAACACAGAGGTGGTCGATGCTCGATCGCCGGCTCTGGTCAAACCCATCGGGTTGACCTCCAGGTACTGCGTTCCCGGATCGCGGCGAGGTCACGGTTCATCACCCCGGGATACTGCTTGCCCGGATACCAGGGTTGCGTCGTGAGTCGGTCGAAACCCGGCATGGCGAGCAGGTGGTCGAGCATCCTGGTACGCATTTCCGCATCGGGCAGCGGCCCTTGGCATGCGGCCATGTTGTCGGAGAGGTGGTCGGGATTCGATGTCGCCGGCAGGGCGACGGTGACCGCCGGATGCGAGATCACCCATTTGAGGAAGTATTGCGACCACGTGCGGATCCCCACTTCGGCGGCGAAGCCCGGCAGCGGCCGGTCCCCGACGAACCGGTGCAAGCGCCCCTTCTCCAACGGCATGTTCACCGTGACTGCGACGCCGTTGTCGGCCGCCAATGGCAATATGCGTTGCTCGGCGCTGCGTTCGGCGATCGAGTAGCGAGTCTGCACGAAGTCGAGGCCACCGGTCTCGATCCACGTAGCCATCGGCCCGAAATAAGCCGGGTCGTGGTGAGTGACGCCCAGTCTGCGGATGCGCCCCTCAGCCTTCCAGGCGTGTAGGACCGGCACGATCATGTCGACGTTGACGAGCGCGTGACATTGCATGACGTCGATCGGAGCGGTACGCGTCAGCCGCTGCATCGAGTCGGTCAAGCTCTTCGCAGCATGCGACTCATCTCCGAGGTGGTCCCCGGTAGCCCACACTTTGTTGGTCACGAAGAGGTCGTTCTGAAAACCGTCGGCCACCGCGGAGCGGGCGATGTTCTCCTCGGCCAGACCATAGAGCGGCGAGGTGTCCACCACTCGCCCGCCGGCAGCCCAAAACCGGCGCAACACGTCGTCGCGAACTGCGCGGGCTTGCTCCGGGATGGCATCGAAGGTCTGAAAGGTACCTAGCCCGATGGCGGGTAGGTCGATGTCGGTTCCGGGTATCCGCTTTCCGATCAGGCCGGCAGCAACGGGCGCGGCGGGGGCGAGGGTCGGGCCGCTTGCTGGCCTGGGTGCAGATGTCGCAGGGCTACTAGTCGGCCCCCCAGCGGCCATCGCGGCGAGGGCACCGCCGCCGGCAATCGTTGCGGCCGCACCTAGTTGGAGAACGCGGCGACGGGATGGTCTCCACCCATCGTGATTGCGACTCACTTCATCGGGGTCAGTCACGTCATCTTCTCCTGAGGTTCGAAATGTCGGTGCAGGTTGGCTCTTTCGCTGCCTTCAGCGGGGAGAGCTGTTGGCGCATCGACCGATCCGTCGGCCGGGATCCACGTTCTACAGGGTGGCGAATCCTGGCTGGGGTCGCTGGCCATCTATGACACGGCGACCTCTTGCAGACTGCGTGTTTCGAACTGTAGGCAACAGCGATTCGCGCAACCAGGGTCTACCGATCCCAGGCTCGTCGCCGGAGTGGAAGCTGTAGCACCGCAATGCTTGCAGCGTAGCGGCGGCGGGGCCAGCGACGCGATTCCTTCGCACTCACGCGGCCATGACGAGTCGTCGGCGACGGACTGTACCGCCCAGATCGGTACGGAGCTGTCGACGCGCCCTGTGGAGCCTGGACATCACGGTCCCCAACGGCGTGTTCATCATGTCGGCGATCGCCGCGTATGAATAACCCTGCACATCAGCCAGGTAGACCACCATTCGAAAGTCGTCACTCAGCGCGGCCATGGCCGACTGCACCTCGGTATCTGGTTGTGCGGCAATGAATGTCAATTCCGGAGGAGCGATACCGCTCTGTTGGCCGGCGCCATCAGCAGGCTCTTCGGTGAACTCCTCGATCGGCACTTCGGTCAGCCGGCGTTGTGATGCTCGGTAGTTGCTGATCCACGTGTTCTTGAGGATCCGGTACATCCATGCCCGCACATTGGTGCCCGGACGGAACGTCCCGAAGCTTCGGTAGGCGCGAAGGACCGTGTCCTGGACCAGATCTTCGGCGTCGGGCCCACGGCGGGTCAGCCGAAGCGCCTCGCGCAGTAGTTCGGCACGGAGCGGAACTACGTCCCGCGTGAAACATGGTGTCAGAGGTGCACATTGGCAATCATCACGATGGCAGCTCGTCGATGTCAGGGCTCTCGGTGTGGACTTCATGCTTCCAAGCTATGGGCCGTGGAGGCAAGGCAGACCGTTCTCAGATCGAACACAAATGTTTCTCGTCGAGATCAGACGTCGGCAGTGACTCCACGAAGACGAGGACGACTAGAAATCTGGTCCCCGGCATGCCGATGTCGTCACTCTGGGCGGTCGGGCTATCCACCGATCGCCAGTCCCTGGTTGTGGATTCGGACACGCCATACCCTGACCAGACATCTGAACTCGGAGGCGGAGGCAACACCATGCGCGACGAATCAAGCGCGAATCCACGTGGAGGCGAAAAGATGAGCTTCACGGCGTCAAGACGGTCATTCTTCAAGGCATCCGCCATGGGCACCGCGCTTCTGATGACCTCGGGACTCGGTTCAACAGGGCAGGCCATTGCGCAGCCGGGAACGGCAACTCGATGGTCGACGTCCGACATTCCCTCGCAACGCGGTCGCACCGTCATCATCACCGGAGGAAACGGACACCGCTTACAAGGACGCAGCGGCATAGGTTATGAAGATGCGCGCGCCTTGGCAGGAGCCGGCGCCACTGTGATCATTGCGTCCCGCAACGCCCAACGGGGCTCGGCCGCCATCGAACAGATACGCCAGATTCACCGTGATGCGGACATTCGTTTCGAGACGTTGGACCTGACGGATCTGTCCTCCGTTGAAGCGTTCGCCGACAGGGTCAGGTCATCCCACCAGAGCGTGGACACGCTGATCAACAACGCCGCGATCATGGCTCCGCCGCAACGGGCTGTGACGGTTGATGGATTCGAACGACAGCTTGCCACGAACTATCTCGGTCATTTTGCGCTCACCGCGCATCTGTTGCCGTTACTGCGTCAAGGGAACGCACCTCGCGTCGTGAACATGGCCAGCCTTGCCGCCAATGGGGGCGCCATCGACTTCGACGACCTTCAGGCGGAGCGGCAATACGACGCCCTTCCCGTCTATGCGCAATCCAAATTGGCGCAGATGATGTTCGCCTTCGAACTCCAGAGGCGAAGCGATGCGGCCGGCTGGGGCCTGAGAGCCGTTGCCGCTCACCCGGGCATCAGCCGCACCAACCTCATTCCGACCAGCATGGCCCCCGACAGTGAGGCCGTCCGAAGGTTCAACGACGAGCCAGGGTTCTCCCAGCCCGCGGAACAGGGCGCGTTGCCACCGCTGTACGCCGCGACCGCCGATACCGTGCCGGGCGGCTACTACGGCCCGACCGGTCCAGACGAGACCAGAGGCTTCCCGGGTCCGGCCACGGTCCCCGGCCAAGCAAGGGACATGGCCGTTGCCTCTCGGCTCTGGGACACTTCAGTCGGCTTGACCAACGCGAGTTTTGGCTGACGCCGCTGCACCGCAGGGGCGCGTGCGAGTTCTCTTCTCTCTCAGCGATGACCGCGTAGTTGCGCACCTCGTTGGTGTGGTCATCGCGACACAGCCGGCGACTCATCAGGGTTTTGGACGTCGACTTCGATCTGCCCCGAGGTCCGTCGTACCGACGCGTCGCAGTGCCTCCACGAGACGACCGTTATTCGTCGATGATCTCTTCGCAGCCGGGGCTGTCGCACGTGGGGTTGTCGGGTGTGCCGTATCTGCCGGTGATGGGAGGATCCTGCTCCGGGGCCGCGGCGCCGGTGAGGGCCTGCGGCGTGTTCTCGGGAATCAAATGAGCGGGAACCGTGGAATTCCCGGTGCCGGTGGCGGCCTCGGGCGTGTACCCGGGGACGAGGTGTGCGTGGACCTCGTGAGTGTTGGCCGGCTCCGGTGTGAACCCGGGGACGAGATGGGCGTGGACCTCGGCGTCGGCACCGCCGGTGGCCGGCTTCGGTGTGGCGCCGGAACTCGCCTGGGGGCGCTGCTCCGAGCTGCTGGAAGACCCCGACGCCGACCCCGCGTCGTCCCCCGGTGCTGCCGCCGCAGTCCCGCTGGCCAGGCCGAGACTCACCACGCTCAGGACGCCGGCGACGCCGGCCGATGCAGCGAACTTCTTGACGGTGCTGTGGTTGCGCAAGTCTCTGTCTTGTAGTGTCCAGCGTCACGCCAGGCGTGATGGCACGAATCAGGGTGTGTACTCCGACGCCACCCTGCTCGTGGTCGGACAACGGCGCCGGTCAACCCGCGCAATCTGCTGCGCGGCGTCGAGACCGACCTGCACATGATGCGTCATAGCGCCGCCCTCGCATGGCTTGAGGCTGGCGTGCAAAAAGGCGGCTCCAAATTTCTCCGGAACCGCCTCTGACCTGCACTTACCTCTGTCGGGCTGACAGGATTTGAACCTGCGACCACTTGACCCCCAGTCAAGTGCGCTACCAAGCTGCGCCACAGCCCGCGGTGCTGCCAGGATCGCCAGCAGCGGTCGAAATGCTACCCCAGCCACCACCTCCAATCCCAACCGCGGTCGACGGCGCGTCACCCGCGCCAGTTCGGGGTAATACGAGCAGGTGACGAAGGTTGCCGATGACACCCCGCTCTGGCTGTTCGCCGATCAGCTCGGCACCTCGACGTACGGCGGCGAGCACGCCCACCGCGAGGTGTTGCTGGTCGAGGCGCAGTCCGCGCTACGCAAGCGGCGCTACCACCGCCAGAAGCTGCACCTCGTCCTCTCCGCGCTCCGGCACGCGGACAAGGGCCTCGGCGACCGCGCGACGCTGCTCAAGACCAACGACTACACCGAGGCGCTCGAGCAGTACGGCCGGCCCGTCCTGGTCTTCCAACCGACGTCGTTCGCCGCGGAGCGTTTCGTCAACAAGCTGAGTGAGCAGGGACTGGTGGCCGACGTTCTGCCCACCCCGACGTTCGCCCTGCCGCGCGCGGACTTCAAGGAATGGGCCGGCGAGCGCACCCGCTTCCGCATGGAGGACTTCTACCGCGACCAGCGGCGCCGCTTCGACGTCCTGATGGAGGGCAAGGAACCCGTCGGCAACCGGTGGAACTACGACGAGGAGAACCGGGGGTCACCCCCGAAGAAGCAGAAGACCCTTGGCGTCCCCCAGCCCTATCAGCCGCGCGAGGACGAGATTGACGAGCAGGTCCGCGCCGACCTCGACGCGATGAACTTGGACACCGTCGGGGTCGACGGCCCACGCCTGTTCGCCGTGACCCCGCTCGAGGCCAAGCGTGCGCTGGACCGCTTCATCGAGCAGCGACTCCAGTCATTCGGCCAGTACGAGGACGCGATGATGGGCGACGACTGGGCCATGTCCCACTCGCTGCTGTCGGTGCCGCTCAACCTCGGCGTCCTACATCCGCTCGACGCCGTACACGCCGCCGAACGCGCCTACCGCGAGGACGGCGCACCGCTGTCCGCCGTCGAGGGCTTCATCCGCCAGATCCTCGGCTGGCGCGAATACATGTGGCACCTCTACTGGCACTTCGGCGAGGACTACGTCGACGAGAACGAACTCGGTGTGCACCATCCGCTGCCGGACTGGTGGACCGATCTCGACGCCGACGCGATCACCGCGGAGTGCCTGCGGCACGCCATGATGGGCGTCCGCGACAGGGGCTGGACCCACCACATCCAGCGGCTCATGATCCTGGGAAATCATGCGCTGCAACGCGGTTACCAGCCGCGTGACCTCACCGAGTGGTTCTCCACCGCGTTCGTGGATGGCTTCCGCTGGGTGATGCCGACCAACGTCGTCGGCATGAGCCAGCACGCCGACGGCGGAAGGCTCGCCACGAAGCCCTACGCCTCGGGCGGCGCGTACATCAACAAGATGAGCGACCACTGCGGCGACTGCCAGTACGACCCCAAGAAGCGCCTCGGCGATGACGCGTGCCCGTTCACGGCCGGCTACTGGCAATTCGTGCACCGCAATCGGAACCTGCTGGCTGGCAACAACCGCACCCGGCGCGCCGTGTCGTCGATGGACCGGCTCTCCGACCTCGAACCCGTCCTGGAGCAGGAAGCCGAACGTAGCGAGTTCTAGACGGTGACCAGGCGGTAGAGCCCGATCAGGCCGACGATCACGATCACGGCCCGCAACGCATTGGGCGACAGCCGGCGACCGTAGTGCGCGCCGAGGAACCCTCCGATGAGCGACCCGATCGCGATCAGACCGGCGGCTGCCCAACTGATCCTGTCGAAGGCCACCAGCGTGTACGCCACGGCCGCAACCACGTTCACGATCAGCGACAGCAGGTTCTTGGCGGCATTCATCCGCTGCATGTCCTCGGGGAGCAGCGCACCCATCACCGCGATCAGCAGGATGCCTTGGGCGGCGGTGAAGTAGCCGCCGTAGACGCCCACCGCGAAGGTGCCGAACACCAGCGCGGCCATCCGGCCCCGCGAGATGTGTTCCAGCGACCGGCCGGCACGCTCTGAGCGCGCCCTGGCCCACGACTGGATCCTGGGACCGATGATCACCAGGATCAGCGCGCCGATCAGCAGCACGGGCACGACGGTGATGAAGACCCGCTCCGGCAGGTGCAGCAGCAGCCAGGCGCCACCGATTGCGCCGAGCAGCGAGCCGGGTATCTGCCACTTAAGCCGGTGCCACTGGCCCCGCAGTTCGCGGCGGTACCCCCACGTGCCGGAGACACCACCCGCCACCAGGCCGACCGCATTCGACATCGTCGCGGTCACCGGCGGATAGCCGAGCGCCACCAGCGTGGGAAACGTGATCAGGGTGCCTGAACCGACGACCGCGTTGATGGCACCTGCACCCACCCCCGCGAGGGCGATCAGAATCATGTCGATGACTGGCACCGACGAAACGTTAGCGGGTCACCGAGGGCGCGCCGTCACCGAGCGTCGTCGGCCACGTGGACCGGACGCGGCGCCTCGACATCCGCGGCGTCGAGCCCCGGCGGAACGTACGCCGGCGCCTTGGTGATCCTGGCCGCCAGGACGACGAAGAAGGCCCACGCGAGCACTATCGCGCCGTAGATCACCGTCGACCACGGGGCCGTGACGCCGAAGTAGTCGACCAGTTTCTGGGCGTTGGTCAGCACGACCACACCGCCGACGCCCGCACCGAGCAGCGCCGGACTGATGCGGCTCACCAGCCATGCAGCCAATGGCGCTGCGACGACGCCACCGACGGCCAACCCGAGAACGACCGGGAGGTTGTCGAAGAATTGCTCACGCAACCCCACCAGGAAGCCGACCGAAGCCGAGACGGCGACCAGGAACTCCGAGGCGCTCACCGAGCCGATGACCGTCCGAGGCGCCGTCTTGCCACTCGACAACAGCGTGCTGGAGGTGACCGGTCCCCAGCCGCCGCCACCCGAGGCGTCGATGAACCCACCGAACAAACCGAGCGGGGTGAGGAATTTCGCGCTGTGCTTCGTGGTGCCGACCTTCACCGCGGGCGGCATCCGCAGCGAGAAGCGCAGCAGCACGTACACGCCGATCGCCAGCAGGATCGACGCCATCACGGGTGCGGCATCCTCGGTCGACAGGGAACTCAGCACAGTGGCGCCGAGGAACGCACCGATCGCCCCGGGCACGCCGAGCTTGAGCACGATGTGCCAGTCGATGTTCTTGAACTTCCAGTGCGCCAGCCCGGAGGCGAGCGTCGTACCCACCTCTGCGAGGTGCACGGCAGCACTGGCTTGAGCCGACGCGACGCCGCTGAGCACCAGCAGGGTCGACGCGGTCACGCCGAAGGCCATGCCCAGGGCACCATCGACGAGCTGCGCACCCATGCCGACCAGGGTGAAGACGATGAGCGAACGCATGGGTTCGTGGACTTTCGACGATGAGGCCGCGGGCGGCCGTCAAGTGTGCAGGGACGCGTATCTAACGACGCGTACGACACCATTCGTCGAATGCCATCAGCCGCCGAGACGGCCAGAACGGCTCGAGCGCAAACGCCGACGAGGGCGCGGTGCGGTAGGCATGCTCAGCCACCGGCCACTCCTCTCGTCGTCGTGCTCATCTCACCGTACAGCTGGACCGCGCGCTAACGCTTCGAGCCGGATCCGCGCTTCTCCCGGACTCGCACGTTGATCCTGATCGGACTGCCCTCGAAACCGAACGTCTCGCGCAGGCGGCGCTCCAGGAACCGGCGATACCCCGCCTCCAAGAACCCCGTCGTGAACAGCACGAAGGTCGGCGGACGGGCCGTCGCCTGCGTGGCGAACAGGATCCTCGGCTGCTTGCCACCGCGCACCGGCGGTGGAGTGGCGGCGACGACCTCCTTGAGGAAGTTGTTGAGCCGTCCGGTGGAGATGCGGGCGTCCCACGACTCGAGTGCGCTCTCCAGCGCCGGAGCCAGCTTCTGCACGGCACGGCCGGTCTTCGCCGAGATGTTGATCCGATGCGCCCACTGCAACTGCGCGAGCTCGCGCTCGATCTCCTTGTCGAGGGTGTATCGACGGTCCTCGTCGACGAGATCCGCCTTGTTGAACGCGATCACCAGCGCCCGGCCGGACTCGATCACCATCGCCAGGATCCGCTGGTCCTGCTCGGTGAGCGTCTCGGAGGAGTCGATCAGCACGATCACGACCTCGGCGGCGTCGATCGCCCCGCGGGTCCGCACGGAGGCGTAGAACTCGTGTCCGCTGGCCTGTCCCACCTTGCGACGCAGACCGGCCGTGTCGATGAATCGCCACAGCTTGCCGTCCATCTCGATCAGCGAGTCGACCGGATCCACCGTGGTGCCCGCCACGTCGTGCACCACCGAGCGTTCGTCGCCGGCCAGACGGTTGAGCAGTGAACTCTTGCCGACGTTCGGCTTGCCCACCAGGGCGACGCGGCGCGGTCCCGCGCCACCAGTGGCCACCTCGGACGCCTCGGGCAGCTTCTCCAGGACCACGTCGAGCAGGTCCGCCACGCCTCGACCGTGGATCGCGCTCACCGAGTACGGCTGCCCCAGACCCAACGACCACAGGGCGGCGGCCTCGGATTCGACGCGCTCGCTGTCGACCTTGTTGGCAGCAAGGAACACCGGCTTGCCTGCTCGTTGCAGCTTCTTGGCGGCGGCTTCGTCGGCCGACGTCGCACCGACGACCGCGTCGACCACCAGGATGATCGCGTCCGCCGTGCGCATCGCCACCGACGCCTGCTCGGCGACCAATTGCTGCAGACCCTTGGCGTCCGGCTCCCAGCCGCCGGTGTCCTGCACGACGAATCGACGGCCCAGCCAGTTCGCGTCGTAGGACACCCGGTCCCTGGTCACGCCGGGGATGTCCTGGACGACGGCCTCGCGACGGCCGAGGATGCGGTTGACCAACGTCGACTTCCCGACGTTGGGCCGGCCGACCACCGCCACCACCGGTGGCGGCGCGAAGTCCTCCTCGAGTTCGGCCTCGAACTCCTCCGAGCCGACCTCCCAGTCGGACTCGTCGTACCAGGTGCCGTGGTCTTCGTCGCTCATCGCTGCCTTCTGCTCTTCGCGCAAGCGCTCATCGCTGCCTACTGCTCTTCGCGCAAGCGCTCATCGCTGCCTCACTCGCGCCCGCTGCTCCACGAGATCCCGCAGATGCGCGACGACCTCGGCTTCGGTCATGTCACTGGAATCGACCACGATCGCGTCATCGGCGGCCCGCAATGGGGACGCCGCGCGCGTGGAGTCCAGATGGTCCCGGCGCCGGACGTCGGCGAGCACCGTCTCGTAGTCACCGGGCAGGCCGTTGGAGACGTTCTGCTGGTTGCGACGACGGGCGCGTTCCTCGGCCGATGCGGTCAGGAAGATCTTCACGTCGGCGTCGGGTAGCACCACCGTCCCGATGTCCCTGCCCTCCACGACGACGCTGCCGGGGCCGTCGGCGAGTTCACGCTGCCGCTGCACCAGTCGCGTGCGAACCTCCGGGACCGCCGACACGGCCGACACCGCCCGCGTCACGGCATCGCCACGGATCTCGCCGGAGACGTCCTCGCCTGCGAGGTAGGAGCGGTCCTCGTCGGGATCGAAGCCCACGCCGAGGTCCACGCCGGACGCCAGATCCGCAACGGCACCGGAGTCCGACGGATCGACGCCGGCACGAAGGACGGCCAGCGTCACGATCCGGTACATCGCACCGGTGTCGAGGTAGCGCGCACCCATGGCACGCGCCAAACCCCGTGACACCGAGGACTTTCCGGTCCCGGCCGGCCCGTCGATGGCGATGGTCGCCTCCGTCACATCCCCACCGCCTTGTATAGGTCGCCAATCTCCTTGCTGGTCAACACCCGGATGCTGCCCGGCCGCTGATCACCCAGCTCGATGGAACCAATATCGGTCCGCACCAATTCCTGCACCGGGAAACCGACCTCGGCCAGGAGGCGTCGCACGATGTGCTTGCGACCCTCGTGCAGCGTGATCCGCACCATCGACTTGCCCGGTACCGCGCCGACGACGGCGAAGTCGTCGATCTCGACGGGACCGTCGTCCAACTCGATCCCGGCGCGCAGCTTCTTGCCCAAACCTCGCGGCACCGCTCCCAGCACCGTCGCCAGATAGGTCTTGGGCACCTCGAACGACGGGTGCATCAGCCGATGGGCGAGCTCCCCGTCGTTGGTCAGGATCATCAGACCCTCGGTGTCGGCATCGAGGCGACCCACGTGGAACAGCTTGTGGTTGCCGCGCACCCGATGCTCCACGATGTCGCCGACGCACGGCCTACCGCGATCGTCGGACATCGTGGACTGCATGCCCTTGGGCTTGTTCAGCGCGAAGTGAACGAGGTTGTCGTCGACCATGATCCGGGCGCCATCGACGCGGATGACCGACTTGTCCGGGTCCACCCTGCTTCCGAGTTCGGTGACGATCTCACCGTCCACCTCGACGCGCCCGTCGGTGATCATGCGCTCCGCGACGCGGCGCGAGGCAACACCGGCCTGCGACAACACCTTCTGCAGGCGGACTCCCTCATCGTCTCCGGCCACGTCAGTCCTTGTCCACGTCGAATGCCAACGGCTGGCTGCCCGCCGCCGGGTTACCGCCGAGCTTCATGAATCGTGGCTCCTCGCTGAGTGTTTCGGTGATGTCGTCGATGACGTCGACGTTGGGTAGCAGTGGTGCGATGTCGGGCAGGTCGCTCAGCGACGTCAGGCCGAGCCGTTCCAAAAACAGCTCGGTCGTGGCGAACGTCACCGCACCGCCATCGGGATCGACACCCGCCTCGGTGATGAGTCCGCGAGCCAGCAGCGTGCGCATCACCGCGTCGACGTTGACGCCCCGCACGGCGCTGACCCGAGCCCTGGTGACGGGTTGACGGTAGGCGACGACGGCCAGTGTTTCCAAAGCCGCGCGCGTCAACTTCGATCGCGTGCCGTCGAGCAGCAGGCGCTCGACGTAGGTCGCGTACCGGGCACGGGTGTACATCCGCCAGCCACCACCCGCCTCGCGCAGGTCGATACCGCTGTCGCGGGCGGCGAGCTCGCCGGCCATCTGCTGCAACTTGGCCTGCACGCGGTAGGCGGGCTGCTCGCACGCCCCGGACAGTGCATCTACCGGGACGGGGGCGTCGACCACCAAGAGCAGCGCCTCCAGCACGGCGCCCAGTTCGGCGTCGGTCATGTCGGTGGGTTCGGCGAGGTCGATGCCGAGATCGGTGTGCTCGCCGTGATTCTGCTCGGCGTCCTGCGGGGCGGGGTCTTGGTCGCTCATGAGTCTTCTTCCACCGCTGCTGCCAGATGCTCGTTGGTGGGCCGGTTGCCGGTCCACGAAACGTGCAGCACTTCAAGCGGTTCTGGTTGCTCGAATGCTACCGCTCTGGCGCGGTACAACTCGAGGAGCGCCAGGAAGCGGCCCACGATCTCGAGCCCGCCCGAGCAGTCGGCGACCAGGTCGGAGAACGTCGCCCACTCCCCCACGCCCCGAGCTTCGAGCAGTGCCAGCAGGCGCTTGGCTTGCTCGGGGACCGACACCGCAGGCTCGTGCATGTGGTCCAGGCGCACCGACGGAACCGGTCGAGGCGTGAACGCCGCGGCGGCGATGTTGGCGAAGCTGTCCGGGTCGACCCCGAGCATCACCTCGGGCAACAGCTCGGCGTACCGGTCCTCCAGCGACACCGACCGGGGGTAGCTGCGCATCGCCGCCGCCTCGAGTTCGGCGAACATCAGCGCGACGTGCTTGAAGGCCCGGTACTGCAGCAGGCGCGCGAACAGCAGGTCGCGGACCTCCAGCAGTGCCAGGTCCTCCTCGTCGTCGACGTCGCCCGAGGGCAGCAGACGTGCCGCCTTGAGGTCCAGCAGGGTGGCCGCGACCACGAGGAACGCCGTGGTCTCGTCGAGTTCGAGTTGGCGGCCGATCGCCTTGGTATAGGCGATGAACTCGTCGGTGACCTGGTGCAGTGCGACCTCGGTGACGTCGAGGCGATGAGCGAAGATCAGCTGCAAGAGCAGGTCGAACGGTCCCTCGAAGTTGCTCAGCCGCACCTGAAAGCCGGCCTGGGGTGTTGCCTCCTCCGACGTCGCCGTGTCCGTGCTCACGCGCCGAACCGGTCGATGACCTCGCGGGCCAGCGATCGATACGCCAGCGCGCCGCCCGACTTGGGCGCCCACGTGGTGATCGGCTCGCCGGCGACGCTCGTCTCCGGGAAGCGGACGGTACGGGTGATCACGGTGTCGAAGACCAGGTCGCCGAAGCGTTCCACGACGCGTGCCATGACCTCGCGGGCGTTGACGGTGCGCGGGTCGTAGCGGGTGACCAGGATGCCGCTGATCGACAGCTTCGGGTTCAGCCGGTCGTGCACCTTCTCCACGGTGTCGGTCAGCAGTGCCAGTCCGCGGAGCGAGAAGTACTCGCACTCGGTGGGGATGATCACACCGTCCGCGCAGGCCAGTCCGTTGACCGTCAGCAGACCGAGGGACGGCTGGCAGTCGATGAGCACGTAGTCGTAGCGATCGAGCACGGGGTACAGCGCACGCGCGAGTGACTGCTCGCGGCCCACCTCGTTGACGAGCTGGATCTCCGCCGCGGACAGGTCGATGTTGCTCGGCACCAGGTCCAGACCGCTCACCCGGGTCTTGTACAGCACCTGATCGATGGACACCCGAGGCTCGACGAGCAGGTTGTGCACCGTCTGGTCGAGTTCGTAGTGCGGGACGCCGAGGCCGGCCGACAGCGCGCCCTGAGGGTCGAGATCGACCAGCAGCACCCGGCGGCCGTACTCGGCGAGGCTGGCGCCCAGGTTGATGGTCGACGTGGTCTTGCCGACCCCGCCCTTCTGATTGCACATCGCGATGACCTTGGCCGGGCCATGGCTGGTCCGAGGCTGCGGTTCGGGGATGTGCCGAACCGGGCGCCCCGTCAGACCGGTGCCGTCGGTCGTGCCGCTGGACTCCTCGGTGCTCATGCGTAGCCGCCGCTGGTCATGCAACCCCCGGGCTTGGCGAACATCCGGTGAAGTCTAATGGCGATGAGGCCTCGGCAACGCCAGACCCGCAGGCCGGGCGTCACGTCGGGCACGGCCGGACTCACCGGGCCCGGGGATGGGCCCCGGCCCACACCTCTCGCAGCGCGCTGACGGTGACGAGGGTGTAGATCTGCGTGGTCGTCACCGAGGCGTGGCCGAGGAGCTCCTGCACGACGCGGACGTCGGCCCCGCCTTCGAGGAGGTGGGTGGCGAACGAGTGCCGCAGCGTGTGCGGGGATACCGCCGCCGAGATCCCGGCCCGCTCGGCCGAGTCCTGCAGCACCTGCCACGCACTCTGCCGTGACAGCCGGCCACCACGGGCGTTGAGGAAGATCGCCCCCTGGGCAGGAGCGGAGCGACCCGGGGAAGACACGAGCGTGCCCTTGCCGCGGCGCGCCAGGTCGGGTCTGCCGCGGACGAGGTAGGCGTCCAGCGCGCTCACCGCGGGTCTGCCGATCGGCACCAGCCGTTGCTTGCCGCCCTTGCCGCGAAGCAGCACCGACCGTGAGTGGACGTCCACGTCGTCGACGTCCAGCCCGACCGCCTCGGAGATCCGGGCGCCCGTGGAGTACAGCACCTCGAGCAGCGCGCGGTTGCGCAGCGTCAGCGGTCCGTCGGCCTCGCCGTCACCGCCTGCGCCCTCGAGCAGTGCCAGCACCTCGTCGACGCCGAGGCTCTTCGGCAGCCTGCGCCCGGGCGTCGGCGGTTTCACGGCGCGCGCGACGTCGACGTCGGTGAGCCCCTCCGCGGCGGCGAAGCGGTGCAGCCCTCGCACCGCGATCAGCGCACGCGCGGCAGACACCGCCGACAGCGCCACCGCGCCCGCCTCGGAATCGCCCTTGCGCAGTGCGACCAGGAACTCGCTGACGTCGGCCTCGGTCACGTCGCGCAGGTCGGCCACCTGGCGCGACGCGAGGTGCTCGGCGTAGCGGCGCAGGTCGCGCCGGTAGGACGTCAGCGTGTTGGCGGCCACCCCGCGTTCGATGGTCAGGTGATCGAGGTAGCCCCGAAGCTGCTCGTCGAGCACCGCGGTATCACCCGTGGACTCGGCGCGCGCTTCGAAGGTGGTCACCTCTGCCGGGCCCTGAAGGCACTCGAGCGGTCACGCCACGGCGCGTCGACGCCACGTAGCGTCTCGACGTCGGTGGTCGTGGCAGCGGCCAGGATTCCTGCGACGGCAAGGGAGTTCACGATCTCGCCGGCCAGCACCATCTCGACCGCCGTCGCCAGCGGCATCCGCTCGACGGTCAGGTCGGCCTCCTCGTCGTGGGCCTCGGGCCGGTCGACCTCGGTCAGGTCGGTGGCCAGGTAGATGCGTACGCTCTCGTCGCTGAACCCGGCCGCGGAGATGACGTCGACCAGCACGCGCCACGTTCCGGCGGCGAGGCCGGCTTCCTCCATCAGTTCGCGGGCCGCGCTCTCGTGCGCTGGTTCGTCACCCATGTCGAGCAGTCCGGCGGGCAGTTCCCACAGCCGTCGCTTCACCGGGTGGCGGTACTGATGCACCATCACGACGTTGCGGTCGTCGTCGAGTGCCACGATGCCCACCGCGCCGTAGTGCTCCACGATCTCGCGGCGGGCGGTCCCGCCACCGGGCATCCGCACCTCGTCGGCGCGCAGCGCGAAGATCTTCCCGACGTACAGCGTCTCGCTGGACACGGTGTCGAATTCGTGGTCAGCCACGGGCAGCGGACTCTTCGACGCGCTCGGCGCCATTGAACTCCATCGGAAGCCGCTCTGCCGCCTTGTAGTCCAGCGCCGCGCCGACGAACGCCGCGAACAGCGGGTGCGGACGCGTCGGCCGGCTCTTCAGTTCTGGGTGCGCTTGGGTGCCGACCAGGAAGGGATGGGTCTCCCGGTCGTACTCGACGAACTCGACGAGGTGTCCATCGGGCGACGTACCGGAGAACCGCAGACCGCTCTCGACGATCTTGTCCCGGTAGGCGTTGTTCACCTCGTAGCGGTGCCGGTGGCGCTCGGAGACGTCGGTCGACTGGTACGCCGTGGCCACGATCGAATCGGGTTGCAGGACGGCCGGGTACGCACCGAGGCGCATCGTTCCGCCGAGGTCGGCCTCCCCCGCCACGATGTGCTCTTGATCGGCCATGGTCGCGATCACCGGATCCGGCGTGTCCGGGTCGAACTCGGCCGAGCTGGCCTCGGTGAGCCCCACCGACCGCGCGGCCTCGATGACGATGCACTGCAGGCCCAGGCACAACCCGAGGACCGGGATGCCGTGCGTGCGGGCGAACTTGATCGCACCGATCTTGCCCTCGATGCCGCGGATGCCGAAGCCACCGGGGATCAACACGCCATGTACGTCGTTCAGCGCTGCGGCGGCGTTCGCGTCGAGTTCGCAGTCATCGGAGCCGACCCAGCGGATCTCCACCTTCGCGTGCTGCTTGAAGCCACCTGCGCGCAGCGCCTCGGCGACCGACAGGTAGGCATCGGAGAGGTCGATGTACTTGCCCACCAGGGCGATTCGCACGGTCTCGCGGGGTTCGTGGACACGGTGCAGCAGGTCGTTCCACTGCGTCCAGTCAACGTCGCGGAACGGCAGGTTGAGCTTGCGCACCACGTAGGCGTCGAGTTCCTCGCGGTGCAGCACCTTCGGGATGTCGTAGATCGACGGCGCGTCCGGTGTCGAGATGACGCCGTCGATGTCGACGTCGCACATCAGCGCGATCTTGTTCTTCAGCGGTTCCGGCACGTCGCGGTCACACCGCAGGATCAACGCGTCGGGGCTGATGCCAATGCTGCGCAGCGCGGCCACCGAGTGCTGGGTCGGCTTGGTCTTGAGTTCCCCGGACGGAGCCAGGTACGGCACCAGCGACACGTGCAGGAAGAAGCAGTTGTCCCGGCCCACCTCGTGACGGACCTGACGGGCGGCCTCGAGGAACGGCAGCGATTCGATGTCGCCGACGGTGCCGCCGATCTCGGTGATCACGACGTCGGGCCGGGTGCCGTCGGCGTCCGGCAGGGCCATCGCCAGGATGCGGCGCTTGATCTCGTCGGTGATGTGCGGGATCACCTGAACGGTGTCGCCGAGGTACTCGCCACGGCGTTCCTTGGCGATCACCGTCGAATAGACCTGCCCGGTCGTGACGTTGGCCGAACCGCTGAGGTTGCGATCGAGGAAGCGCTCGTAATGCCCGACGTCGAGGTCGGTCTCGGCGCCGTCCTCGGTGACGAACACCTCACCGTGCTGGAACGGGTTCATGGTGCCCGGGTCGACGTTGAGGTACGGGTCGAGCTTCTGCATGGTCACCTGCAGACCCCGCGCCGTGAGCAGCTGCCCGAGGCTACTGGCCGTCAGGCCCTTGCCCAGCGAAGACGCGACACCACCACTGACGAAGAGGTGTTTGGTCGCGGTCTGCGGGTGCTTGCGTAGTGATGGCAACAGCGACCTCCGTGGTGATGGGGCAGGGCTTGGTTTTCCGGGCTGACGCCTGGTTCGGGGCCTGCCGACCCACGGAATCTCACCCTAACACCGACGCCGTCGGAGTGTCGTTGGCGCGCCGCAGATGCGGTGTCGCGCACACCTCGGCTACTGCGGAAGGGTGACCGACGAGGCGCCCTGGCCGACGCCGTACTGGCCGGGGCTCCCGCCGCCGGCCAGGTCGGCGAGGGCGAGAACGGCGGTGATCCGACCGGACTGCGCGTCGACGTCGTCGACGGTGCCGACCGCACCGCTCAGGCTTGGGTCGGATCGGATCACCGACACCGCAGCCGTGCCCGATGCCGAGCCGTCGCGTCCGACGACCACGGTTCCCGCGCCGTGCGGAGCGAGACCGCCCGCGAGGCGCGCGACGGTGGACCCCTGGTTGCCGGCGTCCTCGGCCAGGCCTGCGCCGGTGACGATGAGGGCGGTGTCGGCGAGCCCGATGCGCTGCTCGCCGTAGGTCAGGAAGCCGGTGTCGCGCAGGGTGGCCAGCACGGTGTCGCGCTGCGCGTCGTCGACGCCCGCAGCGGCGGGGTCCTTGCCGCGCAGCAGCGACAGGCCCAGCAGGTCGCCCGCCTGGGATCCCTGGTCGACCAGCTTGGTGCTCAGCTGGCGGCCCGCGGGAACGATCGGCGAGTTCACCACCGACAGCAGCTTCTCCGCGGAGTTGGCTTCGACGAACTCCTGGGTGAGCGCGATCGTGCCGGTGACGGTGCCGCCTGCCGTACCCACGTAGCGGGTCAGCGCGTCGACGTCGTCGTCGGCGGCGTCGGGAGTGCGGAACACGACGACCGACTTGTCCTTCAGCGCGTCACGAAGGATGCGAGGCGACATCTGCGAGTCGAAATCACCGGCGGCACTGAGCCGTTCGTTGAGGGCGTTCTTCTCTTCGGTGAGGTCGTCGATCTGCGTCTGCAGTTCGGTCTTGTCGTCGCGCAATCCGGACAGCAACGTGTTCGACAGCAGACCGGAACCGAGCATGACCCCGATCGCCAGGGCCAGGAACACCGCGGCGAGCGATATGGCATGCGAGCGAAGCGAGATCACCGTCGGGCCCTAGGTGACGAGACCCTGGACCCACAGGGAGAACTGATCCCAGTAGGTCGAGACCCATTGCAGCACGGCGGCATCGGCGCGCGACACCCACAGCGCGACGATCACTGCGACCAGCATGGCGAGGACGAGGAGGGCGATCGCGCCGCCGGAGATGCGGCTGCGGTACAGCGTCGCCACGGCCTTGGCGTCGACCAGCTTCTCGCCGACCTTGAGCCGCGTGAGGAACATCGACGGGTTGCTGTCCTGGCGGGTGCGGTCGAAGAACTCCTCGATGTTCGCGGTGTGGCCCGCGGTCACGATGAGCGACGCCCCGTGGTGATCGCACAGCAGCAGCGCCAGGTCGGCAGCCGAACCCGCCGCCGGGAACGTCATCGCGCCCACGCCGAGGTCCTGGATGCGTTCGAGACCCTTCGCATGCCCGTCGGCATCCGCGGGCAGCACCACCTGTGCGCCCGAGCGGAGCACCTCGACACTCATGACGTCGGGGTCGCCGACGATCAGGGCGGGCCGGTAGCCGGCCTTGCGCAGGATGTCGGCTCCGGTGCCCACGCCGACCAGGACCGGCTGGTACTCCTTGATGAACGGCTTGAGCGCCTTGAGGTCGTCGGCGGCGGCCGGGCCCTCCGCGACGACCACGACGTGACGGCGACTGACGTCGACGTCGATGTCGGGGATGCCCATTCCGTCGATCAGCAGCGGGCTCTCGCTGCGGATGAACTCGATCGTGTTGCCCGCGAACGCCTCCAGGTGCGCGACCAGACCCGTCTTCGCCTCGATCATCAGATCGTGGATCTCGAGGTCGGTGCGCTCGTGGCCCAGTGCGAGACGACGATCACCGGTGTAGACGCCGCCGTTGTGCAGGCGGACCCGGGCGCCGTCCTTGACCTTCTTGAAGATCTCGGGGCCGGTTTCGTCGATCAGGGTGACGCCGTTGGCCACCAGCACCTCGGGCCCGAGGTTCGGGTAGCGCCCCGAGATGGAGGGGGACGCGTTGACCACCGCGGCCACCTGGGCCTCGACGAGCGCGTCGGCGGTGATCCGGTCGAGGTCCAGGGCGTCGATGACCACGATGTCGCCCGGCCCGACGCGCCGCAACAGTCGGTCGATGTCGCGGTCGACGCGGGCGGTACCTGAGACGCCGGGGCGGGTACCGGCGTTACGGGAGAGCAGCGCTGACATCTTCATGAGGGCGATTCTGTCGGCCAACCCTCTAGTTGAGGTGGAGGCGCGCCGAAACATCCGTCACTCCAGTTTCCTTTTGTCACATCTGCAACACGCATCGGGCGACGTTCGGTGACGATTCCGCTCAGGCGGTTTGTCCCGCGTCCTGCAGTGCGTGCTCCCGTGCGGCCTCGAGCAGTTCGCGCGCGTGCGCACGCCCGCTGTCCGACTCCCCCAAACCCGCGAGCATGCGCGCCAATTCGGCCACCCGCGCGTCATCGTCGAGCCTGCGGACCTCGCTCGACTTTCCGCGTCCGCCGGTGCTGTCGACCATCAGGTGGACGTCGGCATACGCGGCCACCTGCGGCAGGTGGGTCACCACGATCACCTGGTGCGTCCGCGCCAGCCGGGCTAGACGCCGCCCGATCTGCACGGCTGCCCGACCGCCGACTCCCGCGTCGACTTCGTCGAACACCATCGTGGTGCCCTCCGCCGACTTAGCGAGTACGACCTCCAGCGCGAGCATCACCCGCGACAGTTCACCGCCCGACGCGCTCTTGGACAGCGGCAGCGCATCCGACCCCGAGTGTGGGGTGAAGCCGAATTCGACCGCGTCGGTGCCGTGATGGCCGGCGTGCACAATTTCGCCGGTGGGCAGGGTGAGTGGCGCCGAGTCGTCGGCCCGCGCAGCCATCGGCGCCACCGAGATGGAGAACCCAGCCCCGGTCATCGCCAGACCCGCGAGTTCGGCGGTGACGGCCTTGGCCAGCGCCTTCGCCGCCTTGGTCCGTGCCTTGGTGATCGTGACGGCCGCGGTCACGACCGCGGCCTCCAGCTCAGTGACCCGTTGCGCGAGCGTGGCCAGCGCCTCCTCCGACACGTCGAGCTGCTGCACGCGACGCCGTGCGTCCTCCGCCCACGCCAGCACGCCGTCGATGTCGGCCGCGTACTTGCGGGTGAGCGCGCGCAACTCCCCCTGCCGGGCCAGCTTCGTCTCCAACGTGCTTGCGTCACTGGGCAATTCGGACAGGAAGTCGCCGAGTTCGGTTGACACGTCGCCGATCACTGCCATCGCCTCGGTCAGCCGGTCGCCGAGTGTCCGCAGTGCGGCGTCGTCGGTGGCGCTCAGCGCGGCCTTCGCCTGGCCCACGCCGTCGGCAGCCGACGTTCCCTCGGCTGCCGGTTCGTCCACCGGTCCCGACAGCGCCGTGCGCGCCACCACTGCGGCATCGCGGACGGCGTCGAGTTCGGAGAGCCTGCGAATGTCGTTGACGAGGGCCTCGTCCTCCCCCGGCATCGGCGCCACGGAGTCGATCTCCTGCAGACCGAACTGCAGCCGGTCGGCCTCCTGCGCCATCTCCCGCGCCCGCTGCCTGCGGTCGGCGAGATCGCGCCGCGCCGTCAGCCACGTCTCCCGCGCACTGCGGTAGCGGCCCAGCGCCGACTCGACGTCGACGAACCGGTCGAGCGCCGCGAGCTGTTCGTCGGGCCGCATCAACCGCAGCTGATCGTTCTGCCCGTGCAGGGCCAGCAGCTCGGTGGTGAACGTGCTCAGCGACTTCGCCGGGACGCTGCGGCCGCCCAGATACGCCCGGGACGGCCCGTCGCGGCTCACCGAACGCGCGGCGATGACGCTGCCGTCGTCGTCGCGCACCGCGCCCGAGGCGTCGAGCACCTCGTCGATGCGGGCGGCGACGTCGGGGGTCAGGTCGTCGGTGCTGAACCGCCCTTCGACGACGGCGCGGTCGGAACCCGACCGCACCCGGTTGGCGTCCGCGCGGGCGCCGCCCAGCAGATGCAGCCCCGTGACGACCATGGTCTTGCCGGTGCCGGTCTCACCCGTCAACACCGTCAGACCGCGGTCGAACTCCGCGGTGGCTGCGTTGATGGCGCCCAGCGCCTCGATGCGTATCTCGGAGAGCACTACTGTCCGCGCCAACCCGTGACCGGCAACCGGAACTTGCGCACCAGCCGGTCGGTGAACGGCGCACTGTCCAATCGGATCCACTTGAGCGGCGTCCCGCACCGGGTCACCTCGAGGCGGCCGCCCGCAGGCACCTGCATCTCGCGGCGACCGTCGCAGAAGACCATCGCGTCGTAACCGCCGGCTTCGACCTCGATCGCGATCGCGGCATCCGGGCTCGTGACCATCGGCCGCGCGAACAGCGCGTGCGCATTGTTCGGCACCACCAGGATCGACTCTAGGTCGGGCCACAGGATCGGTCCGCCCGCCGAAAATGCATAGGCGGTCGACCCGGTCGGCGTCGACACCAGGACGCCGTCGCACCCGAAGGCCGAGACGGGACGTCCGTCGACCTCCAGCACGACGCCGAGGACGCCGAGCCGCGGGCCCTTCTCCAGGCTGGCCTCGTTGAGCGCCCAACCGCGTTGCGCGATCTTCCCGTCGACGCGCACCACGACGTCGAGAGTCATGCGTTCCTCGACCCGGTAGTCACGTTGGATGACGTGCTCGAGCACGCTGTCGAGGGCGTCGGCCTCGGCTTCGGCGAGGAAGCCGATGCGGCCGAGGTTGACCCCGAGCACCGGGATCTCGACGTTGCGCGCCAGTTCGGCCGCCCGCAGGAAGGTTCCGTCGCCACCCAGGACGAGCACCAGCTCGCACCCCTCGGCGGCCCGTTCGTCGGCGTCGACGACCCCGCTGTCCAGACCCCACTCGGTCGGGTCGTGCGGCGCCAGACGCAGGGATCCGCGGTCGACGGCCTCGGCCGCGAGCACCCGCAGGGCGACCCCGTTGTCGCGAAGTACCTTCTCCACCCGCCGCGCGGTCTCCGTCGCGTCGTCGCGGCCGGTGTGCACCACGAGCAGAACAGTGCGTTCGCTGGTCACTGGGGCCCCTTCTCGACTGCATTTCGGACGGCCGCGTCGAGCGCGGCACCGTCCAGCGATTCCGGCGCGGGCGTCCGCAGCCGGAGGAAGAACTCGACGTTGCCGGACGGCCCGGGTAGCGGGCTGGACGTCACATCGATTGCGGGCCAGCCCAGTTCGGCGGCCCGGCCCGCGACGGTCAGAACGGCGTCGATCCGCAGTTCGGGATCGCTCACCACCCCACCCTGACCGACCCGCTCCCTGCCGACCTCGAATTGCGGCTTCACCATGGGAACGATATCGGCGTCCGGGGACGCGCACGACGCGAGCGCGGGTAGCACCGTCGTCAGCGAGATGAACGACAGGTCGGCGACGACCAGGTCGACCTGTCCGCCGATCATCTCCGTGGTGAGGTTGCGGACGTTCGTGCGCTCGACGACCGTGACGCGGTCGTCGGAGCGAAGCGACCACGCCAACTGCCCGTATCCGACGTCGGCGGCCACGACCTCCACGGCGCCGCGGTCCAGCAGTACCTCGGTGAACCCTCCCGTCGACGCTCCGGCATCGAGGCACCGGCGGCCGACGACGTCGATGCCGAAGGCGTCCAGAGCGCCGATCAGCTTGTGCGCACCGCGGGACACCCACGTCCGTTCGTCCTCGGCCACGGTGAGGCGGGCGTCGAGTGACACCGCCGTCGCCGGTTTCGCGGCGGGCATGCCGTCGATCCGCACTCTGCCCGAACCGATCAATTCAGCCGCCTGCTGCCGAGATCGTGCCAGACCACGTCTGACGAGTTCGGCGTCGACCCGGGCACGACGAGTCACGCGCCGCCGCTCACCTGGCCACGCTCGACCGACTCCAAGGCTCGAACCAGTAGGTCGTGGGCTTCTTCCAAGCGCACGGCGATGGCTTCCACGTCGGCGCCGGGAGCATGGGCTGCGGGCAGATCGGCGAGCAGCGCCTCGATCTCCACCCGAATCTGATCGGGGTCGGTACTCATGTCGACTCTCACGCTAGCCGATGGGACCGTCAGACCAGCGACCAGCGTTCCAGCGCCTGCCGCGCCACGTCATCCCCAGCATCGACGACGAACCCGGGCTCGACGCCCGACTCCCACACCGCACTGGCGACGGCGCGCACCACCGTCAGTGAATCGTCGGTCGCGGCACCGTTCGCATGTACGGTGACCCGATCGCCGTCGACGTCCACGCGCCACGCCGGGTGCGGTGCGACGCGCAACGTGTCGGCGTCGTCGTGCAGCGACCGCAGATCGGCTCCGAGGTAGTCGGGGCGCTCCCGGGGGACGGCGCGCACCATCTCCGGAGCCGTGCTCACACCGGTGAGCACCATGAGGCTGGGCAGCCCTGCGGCGTTGGCACCCGAGATGTCGGTGTCCAGGCGGTCGCCGACCACCAGTGGCGACTCGAACCGTCCGCGGGCCAGTGCATCGTTGAGCAGGGTCGGCTCCGGCTTGCCCGCCACCTGGGGGTCCTGGTCGGTGGCGGTCCGCAGCGCGGCGACCATCGAGCCGTTCCCGGGCAGCAGGCCCCGCTCCGACGGCAAGGTGCGGTCGACGTTGGCGGCGACCCACGTCGCCCCCCACCGGATGGCGAGCGCCGCCTCGGCGAGGTTCGCCCAGCCGGTGTCGGGTGAGTGGCCCTGCACGACGGCGACGGGGTCGTCGGTTGCTTCGCGCACCGGCACGAGCCCGACGTTGCTCACCTCGTCGGCGAGCGCATCGGTGCCGATCACCAGAACCCTTGCACCCGAGGGCAACTGGGACGCCAGCAGTTTGGCCGCGCTCTGCGCGCTCGTCACCACGTCGTCGGCATGAGCGACGAAGCCCATCTCGTTGAGGTGCTTGGCCACGTCGCCGGGTGCGCGCGATGCGTTGTTCGTGACGAACAGTGCCCGACCCGTCACCGACGCCAGGGTCTCGACGGACCCCTCGGTCGCCTGCTGGCCGCGAAAGACGGTGCCGTCGAGATCGAGGAGCAGGCAGTCGTGTTGCTGATCGAGAGTCGTCACCTCAGGAGAGCTCCGTGATGCGTTCCTCGGCGTCGGTGAGACCCTCGAGGTCGGCAGCGGCGGCGTGGATGAACCACTGCAGGGCGTCCGCCGTGCGGCCCAGTTCGAGGAGGGTGTCGGCGTAGACGTAGAACAGTCGCGCGGCGGTCTGGCCGGTGCGCGTGGAATCCAGTGGCGGCGACGACAGCCCCGCCAACGCCTGCTCGTGCTGCCCCAGATCGGAGCGTGCTCCCGCGACGACGATGCGCAATTCGTCGGCGTCGTCGCCGGTCAGCTCTGCTGCCTCGGGACTGCGGGACAGTTCGACCGCCCGTTCGGGTCGACCGACGCCGCGCTCGCAGTCGGCGATCAACGGCAGGAGCGCCGACTTGCTGCCCATGCGGCGAGCGGCGCGGAACTCCGAGAGCGCCTGCGCCCAGTCGCCGCAGTGGTAGGCCGCGATGCCCACGGCTTCGCGCACGGCGGCGATCCGGCCGGCGCGGCCACGAGCCGCCTGCGCATGCTCGAGCGCCTTCTGCGGATTCTCTTCGAGGAGGTCACCGGCCGCGACGAGATGGCGGGCCACGTAGTCGGCAGTCGACTTGTCCAGTGTGAGGAGTTCACTGCGCACGTCCGGAGCCAGTTGCTTGGCCTCGATCTGTGGCGGTAGCGCAGGACCCGACCGTTCCCCGGAATCTCCGTCGGAGCGCGGCTGATTGGGCCGGGCACGGTTGGGGCCGGACGAACGGGGCGCGCCACGGGAGTCACGTTGTGGCCGGCGAGGTCCACCCGACCCCGAGGGACGCTGTGACCGTCGGTCACCGCCTTGCCTGTCTTGGGCCACGTGATGCCTTCCTACTTCTCGCGCTTCTCCGCTGAGCTTACGGTTGTTCAAGCCGGCTGGCGATGACGGCCCAATTCACGGGCTCGCTTCCGTAATTCGAATTTGAACGTAGAAATGCCAGTGGCCCCCAATCTTGGATTGGGGGCCACTGGGCTTAAAGGGTGTTCGGCGGTGTCCTACTTTTCCGCCCGAAAGGGCAGTATCATCGGCGCTGGTAGGCTTAGCTTCCGG
>JBHTFJ010000003.1:0-838037 GCA_042666295.1 Mycolicibacterium sp. GCM10028919 | reverse complement strand
CCGATCAGACAAAAGACACCAAAACTGGCATCCAAAAAACATCACACCCCTAAACGGGAAAAAGAGGCATGACCAAACAACAAACAAAAACCACCAAACACACTATTGAGTTCTCAAACAACACACCTGGTTTTCAGGCAACCCCGCCAGCCTACAACATCCGACTCGGTGAGGTCAAGGCCCAACTTCCGTTCCGCTAGGTCCGGGCCGCTGGGCTTGAATACAACCTTACATGCACATGGCCAGTTCGCCAAAACCACAGCTAGACAGTGGAATACGGCTACGGTACGCGCTCGATCTCGGCACCGAGTGCCACCAGGTTCTCCACGAACAACGGGTAGCCGCGGTCGATGTGGAACACGTCGTGCACTTCGGTGTCACCGTCGGCGACCAAGCCGGCCAGAACCAAACCCGCCCCGGCACGGATGTCCGACGCCCACACGGGTGCACTCGACAGCTGCGGGAGACCGCGCACCACGGCGTGGTGCCCGTCGGTCCTGGCGTCGGCGCCCAGCCGGATCATCTCCTCGACGAAGCGGAACCGCGCCTCGAAGACGTTCTCGGTGATCATCGAAGTCCCATCGGCGATGCAGGCAAGGCCTATCGCCATCGGCTGCAGATCAGTCGGGAAGCCAGGGAACGGCAGGGTCGCCACGTTCACGGCCTTCGGCCGTTCGTACTGGACGATCCGGAAGCCGTTGTCGTCCTGCGTCACCGTCGCGCCGGCGTCGTGCAGCTTGTGCAACACCAACTGCAGGTGTTGAGGATCGACGCCCGTCACCGAGATGTCGCCGCGCGTCATCGCTGCGGCTATCCCCCACGTCGCCGCGACGATGCGGTCGCCGATCACCCGGTGTTCGGTCGGGTGCAGTCGGTCGACGCCGGTGATGACCATCGTGTGCGAGCCGGCACCGGTGATCTGGGCGCCCATCTGGTTGAGCATCTCGCAGAGGTCGACCACGTCGGGCTCTCGTGCGGCGTTGTGGATCGTCGTCACACCCTCGGCCAGCACCGCGGCCATCAGGATGTTCTCGGTGGCACCGACCGACGGGAACTCCAGTTGTATCTCGGCGCCGCGAAGCTGGTCCGCCTCGGCGACCACGCAGCCGTGCTCGATGTTGCATCTCGCACCGAGCTGGCGCAGGCCTGCCTGATGCATGTCGAGTGGCCGCGAGCCGATCGCGTCTCCACCCGGCAGCGCCACCTTCGCCTTCTTGCAGCGCCCGACCAGAGGGCCGAGCACGCAGACCGACGCACGGAACTGGCGCACCGCGGCGAAGTCGGCGTCGTACTTGAGTTCGTCCGGCGAGTCGATCCTCACCGTCGATCCGTCAAGGTCGACGGTGGCGCCCAGACCACGCAACACCTCGGCCATCAGGGGGACGTCCAGGATGTCGGGACAGTTGGTGATGGTGCTGACGCCCTCTGCGAGCAGAGCCGCGGCCATCAGCTTCAGCACGCTGTTCTTTGCGCCCCCGACGGCTACTTCGCCCGACAACCGGTTGCCACCGGTCACCACGAATCGCTCGCTCACGCCGGTCAGTTTAAATCAGCTCAGGCCATGCCGATGGCCACCGACGATCCGGACGGCCCGTGTCCGCGGGTACGGTTTCCCCATGGCAGTGCACCTGACCCGCATCTACACCCGCACCGGCGACGACGGAACGACCGGGCTGAGCGACTTCAGCCGCGTGTCGAAGAACGATCCGCGGCTGGAGGCGTATGCGGACTGCGACGAGGCCAACGCCGCCATCGGCGTCGCCGTCTCGGTGGGACGACCGGACGAGAAGATGCTCGCGGTGCTGCTCCAGATCCAGAACGACCTGTTCGATGCCGGTGCCGACCTCTCGACGCCGGTCGTGGAGAACCCGCAGTACCCACCCCTGCGCGTCCGGCAGGACTACGTCGACCGGTTGGAGGCCTGGTGCGACGAGTTCAACGACGCCCTTCCGGCGCTGAACTCGTTCATCCTCCCGGGGGGCACGGCACTGTCGGCTCACCTGCACGTCGCGCGCACGGTCACACGACGTGCCGAGCGTTCGGCGTGGCGGGCGGTCGAAGAGCACGGCGAGACGGTGAACGTCCTGCCGGCCAAGTATCTGAACAGGCTGTCCGACCTGTTGTTCATCCTGTCGCGCGTGGCGAATCCCGACGGTGACGTGCTCTGGCAGCCGGGTGGCGACAGGAGCTAGTTGGACCGCCTGCGTGCGCGCGGCGACGGACGCGACTCGAGCCACGACGTGAACGCCGTCAGCGCGCCGCGATCCAGTGCCACCTCATAGCCGCGAAGGCGTTCGACGCTGGTGTCGCGAATCTCGAGCACCACGATTTCCTGGCTCATGATGTCGAACTCGTCGCCACGCGGTGAGCGCCGGGCCACCAGTTCCAGGCCGCGCCTGGGCAGACGCCGATCGGGCCACCAGCGGATGCTCGACAACCGGTAGAAACCCGCCTCGCCGCCGCGGTAGCGCATGACTCCGTGGCGCCAACCATGCCCATCGACCGCGGGCAGGTCGCGCATGATCGCGGCCGTCCCGCCCACCTGCCGCAGCTTCCACAGGCGGTAGCCGAGGACGCCGACGACCAGTAACAACACACCGACCAGCGCGACCATGACCATCATGGACGCGCTCATCGGCGGCTAGTCGAGTTGGCCTACGGCGCGCAGACGCGCGCGTCCCCAGGCCGCAGTGCGCTCGTCGTCGGACTCGGAGTCCTGCTTCGCCTCGTCGGCGTTGATCTCCGACTCGACCTGAGCGTTCTCGACCAGGATGCGGACGGCCTCCTCGGTGACGGAGAGGAATCCCCCGTCGACCGCGATGCGCAGATCGTCCTCGCCCTCGCGCTCGACGCGAACCATCGCGTCGTCGACGAGCTGCGCCACCAACGGAATGTGCCGCGGCAGGATGCCGATCTCGCCCGCCGTGGTGCGGGTGAACACGAACGTCGCGTCACCCGACCACAGCTCGCGCTCCACGGCCACGATCTCGACGTGCAATTCAGCCACGCCACACCACCTTCCGGAGGATTGGAGCGCTCATCACAGCTTCGCGCCGAGGCTTTCGGCCTTCTTCGCCAGGTCGTCGAGCCCACCGATGAGGAAGAACGCCTGCTCTGGCAGGTGGTCGAAGTCACCCTTGGTGAGCTTGTCGAACGCCTCGATGGTCTCCTTGAGCGGCACCGTCGAGCCGGGCTGGCCGGTGAACTGCTCGGCAGCCATCATGTTCTGGCTCAGGAAGCGCTCGATGCGGCGGGCGCGGTAGACCAGCTGCTTGTCTTCCTCGGACAGCTCGTCGACACCGAGGATGGCGATGATGTCCTGGAGGTCCTTGTAGCGCTGCAGGATTCGGATTACCTCCTGCGCGACGCGGTAGTGCTCGTCGCCGACGACGCTGGGGTGCAGGATCGTCGAGCTCGACGCCAGCGGGTCCACCGCCGGGAAGATGCCCTTGGAGAACACCGCACGCGACAGCTCCGTGGTGGCGTCGAGGTGCGCGAACGTGGTCGCAGGCGCCGGGTCGGTGTAGTCGTCGGCGGGCACGTAGACGGCCTGCATCGAGGTGATCGAGTGACCACGGGTCGAGGTGATGCGCTCCTGCAGCTCGCCCATCTCGTCGGCCAGCGTCGGCTGGTAACCCACCGCGGACGGCATGCGGCCGAGCAGCGTCGACACCTCCGAACCCGCCTGGGTGAACCGGAAGATGTTGTCGATGAACAGCAGCACGTCCTGCTGGGCCTCGTCGCGGAAGTACTCCGCCATGGTCAGCGCCGAGAGGGCGACGCGCATACGCGTGCCCGGCGGCTCGTCCATCTGACCGAACACGAGGGCGGTGTCCTTGAGCACGTTGGCGTCCGCGAGCTCGACCCAGAGGTCGTTGCCCTCGCGGGTCCGCTCCCCCACGCCGGCGAACACCGAGGTGCCACCGAAGTTACGGGCGATGCGGTTGATCATCTCCTGGATGAGCACCGTCTTGCCCACGCCTGCGCCGCCGAACAGGGCGATCTTGCCGCCGCGGACGTACGGGGTCAGCAGGTCGACGACCTTCAGGCCGGTCTCGAGCATCTCGGTACGGGGCTCGAGGGAGTCGAAGGACGGCGGCTTGCGGTGGATCGACCAGTGGTCGAAGTCCTCGCCGTAGCCGGGCTCGTCGAGGCAGTTGCCCAGCGCGTTGAACACGTGGCCCTTGACGCCGTCGCCGACGGGCACCGAGATCGAGCGGCCGGTGTCGGTGACCTCGACGCCACGGACCAGTCCGTCGGTCGGCTGCATGGAGATGGTGCGCACCAGGCTGTCGCCCAGGTGCTGCGCGACCTCGAGGGTCAGCGTCTTCGCCATCTCCTTGTAGGTGATGTCGGCGTGCAACGCGTTGAACAGTTCCGGCACGGAACCCCGCGGGAACTCCACGTCGACGACCGGGCCGGTGATGCGGACCACGCGACCTGCGGTCTTGGTGTCTTCTGCGGTGGCAGTCATTTTCTTCTTCGCTTCCTGACGGGGCGTAGTACTAAGAATTATTTGGAGTCGGCGAGCGCATTGGCGCCACCGACGATCTCGCTGATTTCCTGGGTGATCTGGGCCTGGCGCTCGCGGTTGGACTCCAACGTCAGCGCCTTGATCAGATCGTCGGCGTTGTCACTCGCCGACTTCATCGCCCTGCGGCGCGAAGCGGATTCGGACGCTGCGGCCTCGAGCAGCGCCGAGTACACCCGGGTTGCCACGTAGCGGGGCAGGAGCGCGTCGAACAGCGTCTCGGCGCTCGGCTCGAACGAGAACAGCGTCCGCGGGCCCTCGTCGGGGGCGTCCTCGACGTACTCGACGACCATGGGCGCGACCCGGCGGGCTTCCGCCGACTGGGACAGCATCGACTTGAACTCGGTGAAGACGATGTGCAACTCGTCGACCCCGAGGATTCCGTCTTCGCCCGCGTCGTCGCCCTCGTCGTCGGCGCCGGACATGAATGCCGAGACGAGCACCTCGGCGATCTCCCGAGCCTGCTCGTAGGTGGGACGCTCGGAGAAGCCGCTCCAGGACTCCACGACGTCGCGGCCGCGGAAGTTGTAGTAGCCCATCGCCTTGCGGCCGACCGTGTAGACGATCGGTTCCTTGCCCTCTTCCCGCAGCAGCGAGAAGAGTTCCTCGGAACGCCGCAACACGTTGGCGTTGTAGGCACCGCACAGGCCGCGGTCGGACGACACGACCAGAACGCCTGCGCGCTTGGGCGATTCACGCTCGACGAGCAGCGGGTGATCCAGCGCGCTGGCTCCCGCGAGTTCGGTGAGCATGTTGGTGATCTCGCCGGCGTAGGGCCGAGCCGCTTCGACTCGGGCCTGCGCCTTGGCGATCCGCGACGTCGCGATCAGTTCCTGGGCCTTGGTGATCTTCTTGATCGACCCGGCGGAACGGATGCGGCCGCGTAACTCCCGCAGTGTGGCTGCCATCTAGCTTTTCCAGACCTCTCCGGTCCTAGTTCTTCTTCGGAGCGGGCTTGCGAACCTTGACCGATTCCTTCTCGACGTCATCGGGGTCCATGGCCTCGGTCTCGGACTCGTTGACGGCGACCGAGCTGCCGTCGGTGGCCGAGAAGCCCTGCTTGAACTCGTTGACGATCTTCTCGAGAGCCTCTTGGGCGTCCTCGGGGAACTTCTTGGTCTCCCGGATCTGCTTCAGGGCGTCGTCGTGCGAGCCGCGCATGTGCTCGAGGAACTCGCTCTCGAAGCGCTGCACGTCCTCGACCGGAACCGAGTCCAGGTGTCCCTTGGTGCCGAGGAAGATCGCGACGACCTGCTCCTCGACCGGGAGGGGGCTGTACTGCGGCTGCTTGAGCAGCTCGACCAGGCGGGCGCCGCGCTCGAGCTGAGCCTTCGACGTCGGGTCGAGGTCCGAGGCGAATGCCGCGAACGACTCCAGCTCGCGGTACTGCGACAGGTCGAGGCGCAGCGAGCCTGCGACCTCCTTCATCGCCTTGATCTGAGCGGCACCACCGACGCGGGACACCGAGACACCGACGTTGATGGCCGGTCGCACGCCCTGGTTGAACAGGTCGGACTCCAGGAAGCACTGGCCGTCGGTGATCGAGATGACGTTGGTGGGGATGAACGCCGAGATGTCGTTGGCCTTGGTCTCGATCACCGGCAGGCCGGTCATCGATCCACCGCCCAGCTCGTCGGACAGCTTCGCGCAACGCTCGAGCAGACGCGAGTGCAGGTAGAAGACGTCGCCGGGGAAGGCCTCGCGGCCCGGCGGGCGGCGCAGCAGCAGCGAGATCGCGCGGTAGGCGTCGGCCTGCTTGGTCAGGTCGTCGAACACGATCAGGACGTGCTTGCCGTCGTACATCCACTCCTGGCCGATGGCCGAACCGGTGTACGGCGCAAGCCACTTGAAGCCGGCGGGATCGGAAGCCGGGGCTGCCACGATGGTGGTGTACTCCATCGCGCCACCGTCTTCGAGCGCCCGCTTCACGCTGGCGATCGTGGTGCCCTTCTGGCCGATCGCGACGTAGACGCAGCGCACCTGCTGCTTGGGATCGCCGGACTCCCAGTTCTCCCGCTGGTTCAGGATCGTGTCGACGCAGACTGCGGTCTTGCCGGTCTTGCGGTCACCGATGATCAGCTGGCGCTGGCCACGGCCGATCGGGGTCTGCGAGTCGATGGCCTTGATGCCGGTCTGCAGCGGCTCTTCGACGCCCTGGCGCTGCACCACCGACGGTGCCTGCAGCTCGAGCGCGCGACGCTTGTCCGATGCGATGTCGCCCTGGCCGTCGAGCGGCTGACCCAGCGGGTTCACCACGCGACCGAGGAAGGCGTCACCGACGGGAACCGACAGCACCTCGCCGGTCCGCTTGACCTGCTGGCCCTGTTCGATCTTCTCGAAGTCGCCCAGGATCACGGCGCCGACGCTGTGCTCGTCGAGGTTCAGCGCCACGCCGAGGACACCACCGGGGAACTCGAGGAGTTCCTGGGTCATGACCGAGGGCAGGCCTTCGACGTGCGCGATGCCGTCACCGGCGTCGATCACGGTGCCGATCTCTTCACGCTCGGTGTCGGCGGCGAACGAGGATACGTAGTCCTCGATGGCGCCTTCGATGTCAGAAGCGGAGATTGTCAACTCTGCCATGTTCTCGTCTTCCTACCTTTGTCTTTGATGAAGCGTCTGAGTCGGTGCCATCGGTTCGTCGCGCATGCGCTCGTCAGTCCGGTAGCTGGGTCTGTGCGGCGGCCAGCCGGGATGCGATCGAGCCGTCGATGACCTCGTCGCCGACGGCGATCGACAGCCCACCGAGCAATTCGGGATCGACGGTCACCTGAACGGCGACCGGGTGGCCGTAGATGCGGGACAGCACCTCGGTGAGCCGGGTGCGCTGTGCATCCGACAGTTCGGCCGCGGCGACGACCTGGGCGACCACTTCGCCGCGACGGGCGACTGCCAGTTCGGCCAGGTCGGTGACCGCCTCGTCCGCGCGCTCGCCGCGCAGGAGGCGAACGGTCTGCTTGAGCAACGCCGCAGCGGTGGCGTTGACGTCCGAGCCACCGGTGATCAGCTTGTCCAGCAACTGGATTCGACCGTCGACCGGAGCCGTGTAGTCGCTGAGGATGCTCGACAGCCGCGGCTCGGAGTCGAGGACCCGGCCGAAGCGGAAGAGTTGATTCTCGACCTCATCGACCTCGCCTGCCGCCTCGGCCCGCTTGAGCAGCGCGAGACGAGCCGAGTGCTCGATGCCGTCGACAAGATCGTCCGCGGCAGACCAACGCTGCGACACGGCGGTGCGCACCAGGGTCAGCGTCGGGTCGCCGACCTTGCCCGAGAGCAACCGCTCGGCCAGCCGGACCTTGGCGGACTCGTCGTCCGTGGGCTCGGCGAAGTGCTTCTTGAGCGTGGGCTCGTTCTGCAACAGCGTTGCGACCGATGCCAATTCGTCGGCCACGGTGGTGAGTCCGTCTGCGTCGAGGCCACCGGCCACGCCGTCGAACTCGTTGTTCAGGGCCTCGAAGGCATCCCGGCTGGCGGCCCGCAGGCGTGCCGACGCACCGGTCTCGATCGTTGCGCTCGACGGCGCCATCTCGTCGAGTTCGTCGAGGAAGCGGTCGACCGTGGCGGCCTGTGCCGCCGGGTCGGCCACGTGCGAGCGCACCAGGTCGCTCGCCTTCTGCACGGCCTCGTCACCGAGACCCGCGCGCAGCTGGCGGATGAGCTGCTGGCGCATGAACTGAACCTGCTGTGCGCCTTGCGCCTTGATCCGCTCCGCCTCGGCGCCGGCCTGCTCGGTCAGCTGAGCCGCGATGCGCTCCGAGTCGTGCTTGGCCTCGTCGGTGACCTTGGCCGACTGGGCCTTGGCGTCCTCGAGGGCCTTGGCGTGCATCGCGTCGGCGTCGGTCAGCTTGCGGCTGGCCTCTTCACTCTCGGCGAGTGCGGCGCGAACGGCCTCCTGCTGCTTGTGCATCATGTTGCGGACCGGCGGCACCACCCACTTGTAGATGATGAACGCGATGGCCGCGAAGCCAATCAGCTGTCCGATGAAGATCGACATCTAGCGGCTCCCGCTCGTGTTCACGTCCGGCTTGACGTCGATGCCGAGGATCCGGCTGGCCAACTTGGCGGACAGCCCGTCGACCGACGACTCCAGTTCGGACTCTGCGGCCGAACGCTGTTGCGACAACTTCTCGTCTGCGGCACGGACGGTGTCCGCGACCTCGCTGCTGGCCTCGGCGCGCTTCTCGTCGACCACGCGTCGGCCTTCGTTGCGGGCCTCGTCGCGAATCGCCGAGGCCTCGCCCCGAGCATTGGCCATCGTCTTCTCGTAGTCGGCCTGCGCTGCCGCCACCTGCTCAGCGGACTTGCGGTTGTCGGCCGCGGTCTTGGCCAGCATGGCCTCACGTTCGGCGAGGACCTTGCTGACCGGCGGAACGACCCACTTCGCGATCACGCCGAGCACGATCAAGAAGATGAGAAGGACGGCGAAGAAGGTGCCATTGGGGATCAGGAAGTTGCTGGTCCCCCCGCCGCCTTCTTCCGCGGCGAGAATCGTTGCGGTCAGTTCACCCATGCCGACGGACTACTGCAGACCCGGCGTGGCGAAGACGAACAGCGCCATGAACGCCAGGTTGATGAAGTACGCGGCCTCGACCAGACCGACGGTGATGAAGAACGGCGTGAACAGCCGGCCCTGGGCCTCGGGCTGCCGGGCGATGCCGGAGATCAGTGCGTTACCGGCGATGCCGTCACCGATACCGGCGCCGATGGCACCGCCACCCATGATCAGGCCGCCACCGATCAGCGCGCCAGCCGTGATGATGGCGTTGGGATCCATTCCTTATTCCTCCTTGATAGCTGATGGCCGCGCCATCAGAGTTCGGGTCGTTCGATCGTCGTTCGGTCGGTGTGGTCAGTGTTCGTCGTGGTCGAGTTCCATCGACTGGCTGAAGTACAGGATCGTCAGCAGCGCGAAGATGAAGGCCTGGATCAGACCGACGAAGAGGTCGAACGTCTTCCAGATCGCGTTGGGCGCCCACTGGATGTACCAGGGGAACATCGCGATCAGGGCGACCAGGATGCCGCCGGCGAAGATGTTGCCGAAGAGTCGGAGTGCGAGCGAGATCGGCTTCGCGAGTTCCTCGACGATGTTGATCGGGGCGAGGAACGCGACGTGACCCTTGACCACCTTGATCGGGTGGCCGATGATGCCGCGGCGCCACACGCCCGCGGCGTGGTAGCAGATGAACACGAACAGGGCGAGCGCGAGCACGAAGTTGATGTCCGACGCGGGCGCCTTGTACAGCTCGGCCGCTGCGCCGTCCGCTCCGCCGTACTGCAGCGGGAACACCGCGAGCCAGTTCGAGACGAGGATGAAGACGAAGATCGTCACGGCGAGCGGCAGCACGAACGGCGCCACCTTCATGCCGATCGAGCCCTCGATCTGCTGGCGCATCTGGATGGTCAGCGCCTCCCAGAAGAGCTGCACGCCACCGGGTACGCCGGTCGAGGTCACCTTCGACTTCAGGAAGAACGCCAACCCGATGACGATCAGTGCGCTGATCGCCGTCGCGATGATGGTGTCGCCGTTGAACGTCATGCCGAACAGTTCGAACACCAGGATGTGGTGACCGACGTGGATGGCGGCGCCACCCTCTTCGGCGGCGAGAACGGTTTGGTTCATCAACTCAGTCATCAATCCTTCGATTCCGTGTCGATCACGTCGAGCCCCTCGCCGCGGATCTTCCTGAGCACCGGGATGCTGGTGCTCATCACCAGCAGTGCTTGGAAGATCGCCAGACCGAAGAGCACCGCGATCCCGCCGTGTGCCTTGAAGACGAATGCGACAGTCAGTGCGACCGCGGTGATGACCAGCAGTCGGGTCGCCGAGTTGACGGCCATCTTCTTCTTGAGTGGGTGGTCCTCGGCGGTGATGGCCTCGACCGCGCGACGGACCAGCATCGCGTTGAGCAAACCGAGGCCGAGACCCACGCCGAAGAAGACGCCGAAGAGGAAGTTACCGGTGAAGGCCGACGCCGCGATCGCGACTGCGGTGAGAGCCACGCAGACCACGAGCAGACGGAGAGGCCGGAAGGCCACTGCCGGGAACACCAACGGCGCGTCTTGCGCTGGCGTCGTCATTGCGTCACCCCCATCCCGCTTTCACGAGAGACCATTCCCCTTTGAATAGTGATGCTCCGGTGCCGTGCCCGACGAGCGTATCGGAGGGCATGCGGCGCGCTGGAATCACCCAAGGGGTAGCTCCCTTTGTCGGTCGTAAGTCGGCGCCGATCGGTGTTTCCTGACCGATGGGCCGGGCCGGCAACCCGCGAGGTTTTTCGGGTTCTGCCAGTAACGTACCACAAGGTAGAGAGCCGAAAAACGGGCCTACTACTAAACGTCGTACCCGACCCCTGCGGCACTAGTCTGCGAAGTCGCTGGGAGCTTCTCCCCCGCGTTTGAGCAGTGGCACGAGCGTCGCGACGATGGCCACGACGATCGCCGCGAGCATCACCGCGCCGGTGTAGCGCGGGTCGAAGAAGATGGTGCTCGCGGCGCCCAGCGCGACGATTCCGACCCATAGGTAGATCAGCAGGACGACCCGGCGGTGGGAGTGGCCGATCTGCAGCAGTCGGTGGTGCAGGTGCATCTTGTCGGGACTGAAGGGGCTGCGGCCCGCGCGGGTGCGACGGACGATCGCCAGCAACATGTCGAGCGCAGGCACGAACATGACGGCCACCACGAGCAGGAACGGCGAGAGCAACGCGAAGACGTCACGTGCGCCGTACGCGTTCTGCGAGATCGGCCCGGCCGCGGTGGTCGACGCGGCCGCGAGCATCAGCCCGATCAGCATCGAGCCGGAGTCGCCCATGAATATCCGGGCGCGGTGGAAGTTGTGCGGCAGGAAGCCCAGGCATGCCCCGGCGAGGACGACCGAGATGACCGCGGGCGGGTAGAACAGCACGTCGCCGCCGTGGTCGCGCAGCAGCCCGATGGAGAAGATGCAGATTGCTGCCGCGGTGATGAGGCCGAGCCCCGCCGCGAGGCCGTCGAGGCCGTCGACGAAGTTCATCGCGTTGACGATCGAGACGGTCAGCGCCAGCGTCAGCAGGATCGACGTCACCTGGTCCAGGACGATGGTGCCGACGCCGCCGATCGGGATGTAGAGCACGCTCCAGGCCACGCCCATGGTGACCAGCACGCTCGCCGCGGTGATCTGGCCGGCGAACTTGGTCAGCGCGTCGAGGCCCCACCGGTCGTCGATGACGCCGATCGCCATGATCAGCCCGCCGGCGACGACGACGGCGGGCATCCCCGACGAGTAGACGAAACCCCGTGTCAGCGCGGGCAGTTGCGATGCGAGCAGAACGGCGACGACGACCCCGATGTACATCGCGAGGCCGCCCATGCGCGGTGTCGGCTGCAGGTGGACGTCGCGTTCCCTGGGGTAGGCGACCGCACCCCAGCGGGTGGCGAGCGCACGGACCCAGCCGGTCGCGAAGTAGGTGATGATGGCCGCGGTCAGCCCGACGAGCGCCAGTTCACGCAGCGGCACGCCCGCGCCGCGGTCGGACAACGCGAGCAGGCCCTCCACGGGACTGAACCGTACTCGACCTCGCTGAGAGCGACGAACCCGTCGGGTTCGCTCAGTCCGGTGCGTCGGTGAGCGACTCGGCCTCGATGCCGAGCACTCCGGCAATGGCATCCGTGGTGATCGGACCCTGCCGCAGTACGCGCGGACGCGCACCGGTGAGGTCGACGATCGTCGACGCGGCCTGCCGGGCGGACGTCCCTGCCTCGAGGTACACCTCCACCAGATCGCCGAGCTGCGCGTGGGCCTCGGCGGCGGTGACGGCGGCGGGTTGGCCCGAGATGTTGGCGCTCGAGACCGCCATCGGCCCCACCTCGCGCAGCAACTCGATTGCCACCGGGTGCAGCGGCATCCGCAGCATCACGGTGCCGTCGGCGTCGCCGAGATCCCAGTGCAGCGACGGTGCCTGGCGCACGACCAGGCTCAGCGCGCCCGGCCAGAACGCGCGGATGAGTTCGCGCGCCGCGCCTGGCACCGAATACACCAGACCGTCGATGGTGTGCCAGGAGCCGACCAGGACGGGGACGGGCATGTCGCGGCCGCGGCCCTTCGCGGCCAGCAGCGCGGAGACGGCCGATCCGTTGAAGGCGTCGGCGCCGATGCCGTAGACGGTGTCGGTCGGCAGCACGACGAGGCGGCCGCCTCGCAGCGCGCTGACTGCCGACGCGATGCCGGTCGCGCGGGTGTCGGGGTCGGAGCAGTCGAACGTCGTCATGTCGGTCCTAGCTTCTCACCCGGCCCGCGTCGCGGTGACGAAGCGTGGCCGTCCGGCCAGATCGCGCCGGGGCGTGACGTCGGTGAAGGCCCCGCTGCGGTCGAACACCTCGGCCGTCGCGGCGGAGGTGGTGTCGTCGTGTTCTATGGCCACCCTCCCACCGCGGCGCAGCAGCCGGACGGCGTGCGCCACGATCGGCTCGATGACGGCCATGCCGTCGGGACCGCCGAACAGGGCGTGGTGCGGGTCGTGGTCGGCGACCTCGGACTCGAGTTCCGCGCCGTCGGGGATGTAGGGCGGATTCGCGACGATCAGGTCGACCGCGCCGTCGCGGCCGGCGAGCAAACCGTCGGCGGTGACGTCGGCCTCGACGAGTTCGACCCCGGTGCCGGCGACGTTGCGGCGCGCGTAGGCCAGCGCCTCGGGCGAGTCGTCGACGGCGATGACGGTGGCCGTCGGGAGCGCGCGGGCCAGCGCGACGGCGAGTGCGCCGGATCCGGTGCACAGGTCGACGATCACCGGGCGGTCCGGCAGCGGTTGCGTCAGCGCCCATTCGAGCAGTGACTCGGTCTCCGGGCGCGGCACGAACACCCCCGGTCCGACGCCGAGTGTGACCGGCCCGAACGCCGCGGAGCCGATGAGGTGCTGCAGCGGAATCCGACGTGCCCTGGCGTCCACCAGGTCCCGGAACCTCGGGTAGAAGTCGTCGTCGGGATCGGTCAGGAAGAGCCGCCCGCGGTCGACGTCGGCGACGTGCGCGGCCAGTTGTTCGGCGTCGGCTCGCGCGCTACCCACACCGGCCGCCGCGAGCACGTCCGTGGCCTCGGCGACGGCGTGCCGCATCGAACTCACGCTTCCTGCAACCGCGCCTGTTTGTCGGCGGCGGCCAACGCGTCGAAGAGCGGGTCCAGGTCGCCGTCGAGCACCTGGTCGAGGTTGTGCGACTTGAAGTTGATCCGGTGATCGGCGATGCGGTTCTCCGGGTAGTTGTACGTCCGGATGCGCTCGCTGCGGTCGACGGTGCGGATCTGGCTGGCGCGGTCGGCCGACGCGTCGGCCGACGCCTGCTCCTCGGCGAGCGCCTGAAGACGGGCGGCGAGCACCACCATGGCGCGCGCCTTGTTCTGCAGCTGCGAGCGCTCGTTCTGGCACGTCACGACGATGCCGGTCGGCAGATGGGTGATGCGGACCGCGGAGTCGGTGGTGTTGACGCCCTGGCCGCCCTTGCCCGACGAGCGGTAGACGTCGATGCGGAGATCGGATTCGTCGATCTGGACCTCGGCGACGTCCTCGGGCTCCGGATACACCAGGACGCCGGCGGCCGAGGTGTGCACGCGGCCCTGGGATTCGGTGACCGGGACCCGCTGGACGCGATGCACGCCGCCTTCGAACTTCAGCCGCGCCCACACGCCGTCGGCCGAATCACCCTTGCTGGCGATGGTCAGCGTGGCGTCCTTGTAGCCGCCGAGGTCCGAGGTGGTCTCGTCGAGCACGGTGACCGTCCAGCCGTGCCGCTCGGCGTAGCGGATGTACATCCGGGCGAGATCGGCGGCGAACAGTGCCGATTCCTCGCCGCCCTCGCCGGACTTGACCTCGAGCACGACGTCGTCGGCATCGTGGGGATCGCGTGGGGCGAGCAGATCGGTGAGGTGGCGGTCGAGTTCGGCCACGCGCGCCTCGAGTTCGGGCACCTCGGCGGCGAACGACTCGTCGTCGGCGGCGAACTCGCGTGCCGTGTCGAGGTCACCGCGGGCGATCTCGAGCTTGCGGTAGGTCGACGCGATCGGCGCGACTTGCGCAAAACGCCGCCCGACTCGCTTGGCCGCGCCGGCGTCGGCGTGCAGGGCTGGGTCGGAGAGTTGCCTTTCGAGGTCGGCGTGCTCGGCCAACAGTGCCTCGATCTTGGGAGCGTTCTCGCTCACGGGTGCCTCCGTCCCATGCCGTTCATTGAAACGAGAACGGCGCCCGTATCCGTCGCGGATGCGACGGATCGGGCGCCGTTGACGTAGCTAGTTGTCGGCGCTTGCGGTTTCGCTACCGGCATCGCTGCCGGCCTTGCGCTTGCCGTAGCGCTTCTCGAAGCGAGCGACGCGGCCGCCGCTGTCGAGGATCTTCTGCTTGCCCGTGTAGAACGGGTGGCACTGCGAGCAGACCTCGACCGTGATCTGGCCGCTGTCCTTGGTACTGCGCGTGTGGAAGGTGTTGCCACAGCCGCAGACCACGGTGGTCTCGTTGTACGTGGGGTGAATACCCGATTTCATCTCTAGTCCTCTTCAGTCGTTGGCCGCCGGGTCGCCTGCTCCCTGACCTGGGAGACATCAGACGTGAACCGGAACCGAGGTCGACGGCCCATTATGCCAGGTCAGCCGCCAGTGTCATAAACGCCCGCGGACCGGCCGCTATTCCGGGAGATCGAATGCCGACACCAGGGCGGCCGTGTGCCCCGACAACCCGGCCAGACCGACGCGCCGGCCGGCCAGCACCAGGACGATGTCGCGCACCGGCCCCGTCACGGCGTCCCCGGATCCGAGCCGCAGCGGGGCGTCGGTCGCGGTGAACGACACCTTCTCGAACCGCCTGCGGGCGTTGAACGGAAAGCCCATCCCCCACAGTCGCTCGGCGGCGGCGACCGCGGGTGCGATGGGCATCGGCCGGTCCACCCCGAGGGGTGCCGCGATGTCCTGGCCGTGGACGAGGACGTCGAGCAGCGGGTCGGCGACGGCGGTGCCAGGCGGTCGTCGCCGGCGGCCCACCATCGCGCGCAGCGCCGCGACGATCTCCTCCGGCGTGCTGGCATCCTCGCGCGCGACCCTGGCGATCATGTGGTTGAAGCGGAATCCGGAGCGCAGCGCTTCCCACGCCATCCGTGCCAAGGGAGTGTGTCCGTGGGTCAGGTGTACGGCGACGTCGCGCACGATCCACCCGTCGCATAGCGAGGGCGTCGACCACTGGTCGTCGGTGAGTGTCTCGAGGAAATCCGCGAGGTCGGCGCGCTGCTGATCTATCCAGTGCCAGGTCTCGTCGGTGTTCATGCCGGCCTCCGATAGTCAGGTTTCCTGACTAAAGTAGACAGGACTCCGTACTAAAGTCAATGGCGTGACCAACCTGCCCAATACCGCGACGCTGTTGTTCATCGCGCATCGGGCGGCCGAGACCCAGATCTTCGACGCGCTCCGTACGGCCGGGTTCGACGACCTGACGGTGGCTCAGTGCCGCATCGTGCAGCGGCTGAGTCCGCACGGCATCCGCGTCACCGACCTCGCCGAGCAGGCGCAGGTGACGAAGCAGACGGCGGGCGCACTGATCGACGAACTGGAACGCAGCGGCTACGTCGTCCGCACGACCGATCCGGCGGACGCGCGGGCACGCCTGATCACGCTCAGCGCCAGGGGCGAGAAGCTCTGCGCTGCCGCCGCGGCCGAGGTCGCCAAGGTGGAGGACGAGTGGCGCGCGCACGTCGGGCCGGAGGCCTACCGTCGACTACGGGAGATGCTGATGTCGTTGCGCGAGATCACCGATCCGTACCGCTGACCGCCCGGTCGCCGAGCACGTGGAACGCCTTGCCGTCGCGCTTCCACAGCACCCTGTCCGCGGCATCGGTGCCGAGTGCGACGAGTTCGCGCTTGAGGATCTTGTTGGTCGCCGTGCTGGGTAGGTCGTCGGCCAGCCACACGAAGCGGGGCCACGCCTTGGGCGACAAGTCGCGCTGGGCCGCGAGGAACTCGGCGAACTCCTGCGGCGACAGCGTGGCGTCGTCGCGCAGCACGATCGCGGCCATCACCTGGTCCCCCACGTACTCGTCGGGCACCGGGTAGACCGCGACTCTGCTGATCACGGCGAGCCGCAACAGGATTCGCTCGATGGGCGCCGTCGTCAGGTTCTCGCCGTCGACGCGCATCCAGTCGGCGGTGCGGCCTGCGAGGTAGATCCAGCCGTCGGCGTCGCGGTAAGCGAGGTCGCCCGACCAGTACATGCCGTGCCGCATCCGCTGATCCGTGGCGCCCTGATCGTTGTAGTAGCCCCGGAACAGGCCGCTGCCCTGGGTGTTGACCAACTCCCCCGTCGCCGCGTCGGCGTTGAGCAGCGCGCCGGTCTCGTCGAACCTCGCCACCTCGCACTCCTGGACGGTCTCCGGGTCGTAGATCGCGACGCCGGGGAAGCCCTTCCCGATCGAGCCGGTCGGGCAGTCCTCGGGTCGGGTGATGATGACGGCGGTCTCGGTCGAGCCGAACCCGTCCCACACCGTGCACCCGAAGCGTCGGCCGAACTCCTCGATGTCGCGGTCGGCCGCCTCGTTGCCGAACGCGATGCGCAGCGGGTTGTCGACGTCGTCGGACTGCTCGGCGGTGGCCAGGATGTAGGCCAGCGGCTTGCCGACGTAGTTCATGTAGGTGGCGCCGTAGCGGCGCACGTCGGGAAGGAAGCGCGACGCCGAGAAGGTCGCGGGCGCCATCGTGGCACCGGCACCCAGCGCGACGCTCCAACCGGCGTAGACCGCGTTGGAGTGGAACAGCGGCATGGCGAGGTAGCAGACGTCGGACGCGTCGAGCCCGTACCGCTCGACCAGCGCGGTGCCGGCGAACAGCACCATCGCGTGCGGCACCTCGACCGCCTTGGGCTCACCGCTGGTGCCGGAGGTGAAGATCATCATGAACGTGTCGTCGGCGGCGACCTCGCGGTGCGGCACCAACTCCGGCGCGCGGGCCACCCGGGCCGCCCACTCGTCGGTGGACACGTCGACGACCGTGACGCCGGGAAGTTCTAGACCGTCGAGCAGGTGGCGATGATCGGCGTCGGTCAGCAGGATCTGGACGTCGACCCGTGCGACGTCGCGGGCCAGCGCGTCACCGCGCCGGGTGGTGTTGACGCCGCAGAGCACGTAGCCGCCGAGTGCGGCGGCGGCCAGGGCGGTCAGCATGTCCGGCGTGTTGCCCATCAGGACGCCGACGTGCAGCGGCCTGCCGGGTGCGGCCATGGCGACCAGCGACGAGGCCTGCGCCGAGGCCTCGGCCACGTGTTCCCGCCACGTCCAGGTCCGGTCGCCGTACTTGATCGCCGTGGCGTCGGCGTCGGCGCGCTCGCGGAGCAACTGCTGGAGCGTGTCGGTCATCGTTGGCCACCTCGCCGCTAGTGAACAGATCTCGGAATGTGTCTACCATCCTCGGGTCGCCACACGGTAGCGTCTGGCCATTGGCAGAATGCATCGAATCGATCTCCAGCGCGGCGAAATGGGCTCGCCAAGCACGTGCCGACGAAGGGCTAGCCGTTGACCAGCACCCCGGCCCTCTCGGGGGCCCACGCCGCCACCGTGCGGGACCGCCTGATCGACGCCGCCGAGGTGTGCCTGCGCGCCAAGGGCATCCGGTCGACGACGGTGTCCGAGGTCGCCGAGGTGGCCGGAGTGTCACGCGGCTGGCTGTACCGCCACTTCCCCGACAAGGTCACGCTGCTGGGCGCGGCCATCGTGCGGCTCAACGACGCCTACTGGTCGGAGTCGCACGCCCTGCTCGCCGAGATCGACGGCCTGGACCAGCAGATCGCCGCGGGCATCACCCATGGCCGGTCCGCGTACGACGACCCGGGTGCGCTGCTGATGAAGTTGCGGGTCGAGGAACCCGAGGACTTCGCGGCCTGCGCGGGCGCCGGCGTGCACGGGCTGGTCCCCGACCTCGCGGCGTTCTGGAAGCGCTATCTCGTCGCGGCGCGCGACGCCGGTGAGGTGCACCCCGACGTGCGGGTCGACGAGGCGTCGGAATGGGTCGCCCGGGCCATCCTGTCGCTGACCACCGTGCCTGGCGAGCACTTCGACGTCGGCGACCCGGCCGCCGTACTGGCGCACGTCAGGCGATACGTCATGCCGGGCCTGCGGTCGGACCCGCAGGCCTAGGCGTCGTCGGCATCGTCGTCGACGAAGCGGAACTCGCCACGTCCGATCCGGTCGAGCATGTCCGCGGTCCACGTCGCGTGCGACTGGAACGCACCACGCCAGAGGTCGAGCAGGTGAGCGGCGTGCGGAGGCTCCCCGGCATCGGGCCACTGCGGCTTCATCGAATCGAGTTCGTGGTCGATCGACCGCGTCGTCGCCAGCTGCGCGGTGAGCAGGTCGACGACGCGGGCTCGCGGTAGACACCGCATGAACGCGATCCCGGCCCCGAAGTCCTCGACGTCGGGGCTCCGAAGTGCCTGTTCGAGCAGTTCGAGGAACGCGCGCTCGCCCGACGCGGTGATCCGGTAGGCCACTCGGGCGGGACCGCGCGGACTGTCCTGCGGCGCCGAACCGGCCAGCAGCCCTTCGCGATCCAGCTGCTTGATGGCGTGATAGATCGACGGTGGTTTCACCCTGGTCCAGGTGTCGACCCGCCATGACATCAGCTCGCGGTGCACCGCGTAGCCGTGGGCGGACCCATGGCGCCGGACGACACCGAGCACCAGCAGGCGGACCGTCGACATCAGTGCGCCATCCACCCGTCGATCTGGTCGAGCGCGGTGAGTTCGGTGGCGATCTCGGCCCGTTCCCCGTCGCTCAGGCGCATGTCGGACAGTTCCCGGCGCACGCGGTCGGCCGTCGTCGCGTCGCCCAGCGCCACGGCCAGTTCGGCGCGATCGGCGAGCGCCCGGGCCACGTCGATCCGAGAGCCGTTGGCGCCGTGGCGGTTCAGCGCGGCGTCGAGCGCCCTGGCCGCGAGCACGTCGTCGTTCTTGAAGTCGCGGAAGATGCGGACGTTGTCGTGCGCCTTGGCCAGACCCGTCAATGTCGCCGAGCCGCCGTACTCCACGTCGGGTTCGTCGCGGTCGACGAAGAGGACGACGTTGCCCGACGGATCGAACACGCAGAACCGGCTCTGCCCCAACCTCAGCCGGGTGAGGCGTGGCAGTCCCGTTGCGAGCACGCGTCCGTGCCGGGTCCGCAGGCCCGCGGCGAACTGCCGATGGAAGGGCGCGACGTCGTCGACGACCACCAAACATCCGCCGGACAGCTCGTCGACCGGGTCGAGGCCGGGCGGCGGTTGCTTGAAGTGCAACTCCACGTCGGCAAGGGTCAGCGCCAGATAGAGGTAGGGCCGCTCCTGGCGATGGGTGACCGCGAAGCCGAGCGCGCCGTAGAAGTCCACGGTCCGGTCGACGGCGAGACACGGCAGCAGCGGGATGGTGGTCGTCGGCATGGCTTCACGGTACTCAAGGTTGAGTAGTGAAGGCAATGCCTCGGGAAACGACGCGGCCCCGCATGCCGGAGCGTGCGGGGCCGTGTCGTGTCAGGCGACTGAACGTCAGTCGTTGTCCATGTTGCCCGGTGTGGTCTTGGAGACCTGCACCAGGAACTCGTAGTTCGTCTTCGTCTTGCGCAGCTGGCTCATCAGCAGGTCGATGGCCTGATGGCTGTCGAGACCAGATAGGACGCGGCGCAGCTTGTGCACGACCCCGAACTCGTCGGTGGACAGCAGCAGCTCGTCCTTGCGGGTACCCGACGGGTTCACGTCGACCGCCGGGAAGACCCGGCGCTCGGCGATCTTGCGGTCGAGCTTCAGCTCGGCGTTGCCGGTGCCCTTGAACTCCTCGAAGATCACGGTGTCACCGGTCGAGCCGGTCTCGACCATCGCCGTCGCGATGATGGTCAGCGACCCACCGAACTCGATGTTGCGCGCTGCGCCGAGGAACCGCTTCGGCGGGTACAGCGCGGTCGAGTCGACGCCACCGGACAGGATGCGGCCCGATGCCGGCGACGCGTTGTTGTACGCGCGGCCGAGACGGGTGATCGAGTCCAGCAGGACCACGACGTCCTTGCCCTGCTCGACCAGGCGCTTGGCCCGCTCGATCGCGAGTTCCGCGGCCTGGGTGTGGTCTGACGGCGGCCGGTCGAACGTCGAGGCGATGACCTCGCCCACGACCGAGCGCTGCATGTCGGTGACCTCTTCGGGGCGCTCGTCGACGAGCACGACCATCAGGTGGCATTCCGGGTTGTTCTTCGTGATCGCGTTCGCGATGTCCTGCATGATCGTCGTCTTGCCGGCCTTGGGCGGCGACACGATCAGGGCACGCTGGCCCTTGCCGATCGGCATGATCAGGTCGATGACGCGAGTCGTCAGACGATCGGGCGTGGTCTCGAGGCGCAGCCGCTGGTTCGGGTAGAGCGGCGTCAGCTTCTGGAACTCCGGCCGGTTCCTCGCGTTCTCCACCGGACCACCGTTGACGGTGTCCAGGCGGACCAGCGGGTTGAACTTCTGGCGCGGGTTCTGGCTGCTGTTGCCGGTGCTCTCGCCCTCGCGGGGCACCCGGACGGCGCCGGTGACGGCATCACCGCGGCGCAGGCCGTTCTTGCGGACCATGTTCATCGACACGTAGACGTCGTTGGGTCCAGCCAGGTAGCCCGAGGTGCGGACGAACGCGTAGTTGTCCAGCACGTCGAGGATGCCTGCGACCGGCTGGACGACGTCGTCCTCGCGGAGTTCGGTGTCGCGGTCGTTGCCGCCACCTTCGCCGCCGCCACCGCGCTCGCGGCGCTTGCGGTCACGGAACCGGCGTCCGCGACGTCCACCGCGGCCGTCGCCGTCGTCGTCGTCATCGTCGTTCTGACGGTTGCGGTTGTTGCCGCCGCCGTCGTTCGACGCGTTGTTCTTGTTCTGGTCGTTCCGGTTCTGGTCGCCCCGGTTGTTCTGGTCGCCCCGGTTCTGATCGCCCCGGTTCTGGTTCTGGTTGTTCTGGTTCCGGTTGTTCTGGTTCCGGTTGTCGTTCCGGCGGCGACGTGAATCGTCGGCGTCGTCGGCGTCCGGGGCGCTCTGGTCGGCGTCGCCACCCTTGGAGCCAGCGTTCTCGGTCTTCTCGGGCGCCTTGTCGGCACTCTTCTCGGTCTTCGCGGACCGGTCTGCCCTGTCGTTCTCGACGGGCTTCTCGACGGCCGGTGCGTCCTCGACGGCCTGGTCTGCCTTCGCGCCGGACTTCTGGTCGGCGGCGGGGGCTGCCGCGCCTTCGGAGTCGGCTGCCCGCTCCGGGGCACCGGTCCGACGCGACGAGCTGCGCCGCTCGCGCTTCGGCGGTGCGGCCTGTGCGGGTGCGTCGGCGGCGCCGTCTTGCGCCGTCTCGGAAGCAGTTTGGGCATCGGGTTGCGCGGGGGCGGCCTGCGTTGCCTGCGGCGCCGACGCGGCGGTGCCGCCATTGGTCTCGCCGCGGTGTTCGCGGATCGCAGCGACCAGCTCGCTCTTGCGCATGCCGGACGAGCCCTTGACGCCAAGCTGATTGGCCAGCGCGCGGAGGTCGGGCAGCACCATCGCGGTGAGCGAAGCGCCGCGTCCACCGGACGAACGGCCACCGGACGCGGCGGAACCCGCGGGGTCGCCGGAGGCGACGTCAGCGGTGGGCGCTGTCTCGGAGGGGGGTGAAGCCACGGTCTCGGGGGCGGCGACGTCGTCGCTGCTTCCACCAGCCGTGATGAGGTCCGTATCGGTCACGGATTTCCTTTCCTTCCCTCGCGGATGGGGATCACGCGAGGGTTCTGCATTCAGCCGAACCGCTGAATGTCGAGGTCCCACCGTCGCCGTTGCAACGGTGATCGCCTGGATTCGCCGCGATGCGGCTAGTCGTCAGTACAAGTGTTGAACACCAAGGGGAAGAATGGTCGTCCGAGGTTCGGCGCAGGCACAGACGCTGCGATTGCTGGACGATTGCGAGAATAACCCGCTTCGGAGTCGGAAGCAAGAATGCTGCCTGCTCCGCGTGTGGGCGAGCCGACTCAGCCGAGCCGACGGTCGTTGGAGACCGATGCGATCGGCGTCCAACTGACGGCCCGTCCGACGGTCGTCTCTTCCACGGTGAACCCATTGGCGGCGGCGAATTCGAGGGCTTCTGCCGGCAGTCGAGGCTCGGTGGTGAGCGCGATAACGGCTGGTCCGGCCCCTGAAAGCACCGCTGCAATATCGTAACGGCGCAGGATGGCGATGTATTCCGCCGACGCGGGCATCGCCGGCGCGCGCTGCGGCTGATGCAGCCGGTCCTCGGTCGCCTGCATCAGCAGATCCGGGCGTTCGGTCAGCGCCACCACGAGCAGCGCGGCGCGGCTGAGATTGAACCGCGCGTCGACGTGGCTGACGCGGTCCGCCAGTAGTACGCGGGTCTCGGCGGTCGACGAGCGGATCTGCGGGATCCCGGGGAACAGGTGGATGTCGGGATGCAGCCGCAGCGGCGCGGCGCTGTAACTGGGCGAGGGAGCCTCACCCTCGGTCCACGACACGACCGCCCCGCCCAGGACCGCTGCCGACGCGTTGTCGGGATGCCCCTCGAACTCCGACGACAGCTGGACGAGTTCGTCCTCGGTCAGCGTCGGCGAATCCGTCTGCGCGACAAGGCCGTTGACCACCGCGAGCCCGCCGACCACAGCAGCGGCAGAGGACCCGAGTCCGCGGGAGTGCGGAATCCGGTTGCGGCATCGGACGATGAGGCCCGGCGCCGACACTCCGGCCGCCCGCAGCCCGTGCTCGATGGCGCGCACGACGAGATGCGTCGAGTCGAGCGGGACCTGACCCTCACCCTCCCCCACCACGTCGATGGTCAGGCCGGATTCGGTTGTTTCGACGTCGATTTCGTCGTAGAGGTCGAGGGCGAGCCCGAGGCTGTCGAACCCGGGCCCCAGGTTGGCGCTCGACGCGGCGACCGAGGCGCGCGCGGCCAACCCGACGGGTAGGTGTTCCGGCACTCGCTAGGCCAGTCCGAGTTGGGCGACCACCGCGACGGGGTCGACGGGCAGCGGCGTCACGGGCGGCATGCCGGTCAGCGCCGTGTCGGGGTCCTTGAGGCCGTTGCCGGTGACGGTGCAGACCACCGTCGACCCCTTGGCGACCCAGCCGTCCTCGACGGACTTCAGCAGACCGGCGATGCTCGCGGCCGACGCCGGCTCCACGAAGACGCCCTCGGAACGGGCCACCAGGTGGTAGGCCGCGAGGATCTCCTCGTCGGTGGCAGCGAGGAACCTGCCGTTCGACTGCTGCTGCGCCTCGACGGCCTGCGTCCAGGACGCGGGCGCGCCGATCCGGATGGCGGTCGCGATGGTCTCGGGATTCTTGACCGGCGCACCGGACACCAGCGGGGCGGCGCCTGCGGCCTGCGTGCCGAGCATCCGCGGCAGCCGCTCGCTCATGCCGTCGCGGTGGTACTCGGAGTAGCCCTTCCAGTACGCGGTGATGTTGCCCGCGTTGCCCACCGGGAGCGCATGAACGTCGGGTGCGTCGCCGAGCGCGTCGACGATCTCGAACGCGGCGGTCTTCTGACCCTCGATGCGGTACGGGTTGACCGAGTTGACCAGGGCGATGGTCGGGAAGTCCGCGGTGAGCTTGCGGGCCAGTTCCAGGCAGTCGTCAAAGTTTCCGTCGATCTGAATGATCTTGGCTCCGTGCATGACCGCCTGAGCGAGCTTGCCCATCGCGATCTTGCCCTGCGGGATGAGCACTGCGCACGTGATGCCCGCCTGTGCGGCATACGCCGCTGCCGAGGCCGACGTGTTGCCGGTCGAGGCGCAGAGCACGGCCTGCTGCCCGCGGGCCACCGAATCGGTGACGGCGACGGTCATGCCGCGGTCCTTGAAGGAGCCGGTCGGGTTCAGGCCCTCGACCTTGAGGTGCACGGTGCATCCGGTCAGCTCGCTGATCCGCTTGGCGTGGATCAGTGGCGTTCCGCCCTCGAGCAGCGTGACGGGCGTCCAGTCGTCGCCGATCGGCAACCGGTCGCGGTAGGCCTCGATGAGGCCGGGCCACGGCTTGTGGACAGCGGTACGTGACGGGGTCATTCGGGGGTTCCTTCCAGGCGGAGCACGCTGTTGATGCTCTGCACCACGTCGAGGTCGGCCAGTGCGTCCACGGTCTCCGACAGCGCGGCGTCGGTGGCGCGGTGGGTGACGACGACGATCCGGGCGCCGCAGGGCTGCCCACCCTCGTCGACCATGCCCTCCTGCCGGACTTCGGCGATGCTCACCTCGCGCTTGCCGAACTCGGCTGCGACGGCGGACAACACGCCAGGGCGGTCGGCGACGTTCATCGACACGTAGTAGCGGGTGGGGATGAAGCCGATCGGGGAGATCGGCAGCTGCGCGTACTTGGACTCGCGCGGACCGAGTCCGCCCTGCACCCGGTTGCGTGCGGCCATGACCAGATCTCCCATCACCGCCGACGCCGTGGGAGCGCCGCCCGCGCCCTGACCGTAGAACATCAGGCGGCCGGCCGCCTCGGCTTCGACGACGACGGCGTTGAATGCTCCGTTGACCGACGCGAGCGGATGGTCGAGCGGCACCAGCGCCGGGTAGACCCGGGCCGAGATGCGTTGCTGGCCTTCGTCATTGGTGAGTCGCTCGCAGATGGCGAGCAGCTTGATGTTGCAGTCGAGCGCCTTGGCGGACGCGAAGTCCTCGGAGCTGACCTTGGTGATGCCCTCGCGGTAGACGTCGTCCGCGGTGACCCGGGTGTGGAACGCGATGGACGCCAGGATCGCCGCCTTGGCCGCGGCGTCGTATCCCTCGACGTCGGCGGTGGGGTCGGCCTCGGCGTAGCCCAACGCGCTGGCGTCGGCCAGGGCGTCCTCGTATGAGGCGCCGGTGTCGTTCATCGCCGACAAGATGTAGTTCGTCGTGCCGTTGACGATGCCGGCCACGCGGAGCACCGAGTCACCGGCGAGCGACTGGGTGAGGGGGCGGATCACGGGGATCGCGCCCGCCACCGCGGCCTCGAAGTAGAGATCCACCTTGGCGTTCTCGGCGGCCTGGGCCAGTTCGCCGGTGGACTGGGCCATCAGAGCCTTGTTGGCGGTGACGACGGACTTGCCGTGTTCGAGTGCGGTGAGGATCGCCTTGCGCGCCGGCTCCACCGGACCCATCAGTTCCACCACGATGTCGACGTCCTCGCGGGCCGCGAGGGCCTCGACGTCGGTGGTGAGCAGATCGAGCGGCACGCCGCGGTCGTCGGCGACCCGGCGCACGCCGATCCCGCGCAGTTCCAGCGGTGCACCGATGCGGGCGGCGAGGTCGGCGGCGCTGGCCTCGATGATGCGCACCACCTCGCTGCCGACGTTTCCGAGTCCGAGAACCGCTAAACCGATGGGCCTATTGAATTCCGTCATTACTTCGATACCTCCAGGCTGAGCAGATCGTCGGTGGTCTCGCGGCGCAGCACGAGCCGCGCCTCGCCGTCTCGAACGGCGACCACCGCGGGTCGTCCGAGCAGGTTGTACCTGCTGGACATCGAGTAGCAGTACGCCCCGGTCGCGGCGACTCCGATGAGGTCGCCGGGGCCGACGTCGTCGGACACCCACGTGTCGCGGACGACGATGTCGCCGCTCTCGCAGTGCTTTCCGACGATGCGGGCGAGCGTGGGCGATGCGTCGCTGGTGCGTGACACCAGCCGGGCGTCGTATTCGGCGTCGTAGAGCGAGGTGCGGATGTTGTCGCTCATGCCGCCGTCGACGCTGACGTAGCGCCGCGTCCTGTCGGCGGCGATGGCGACGTCCTTGACGGTGCCGACCTCGTAGAGCGTGATGGTGCCCGGGCCTGCGATGGCGCGACCCGGTTCGACGACGAGCTTCGGCGAGGGCAGACCGACGGCGGCGGATTCGCTGCGGACGATGTCCCACAGCTTGGTCGCCAGCTCGTCCATCGGCGGCGGATCGTCCTGCGGGAGATAGGAGATGCCGAGGCCACCGCCGAGGTCGACCGTGGAGATCTGGGCTGTCTTCTCCACGCCGAACTCCGCGACCACGTCGCGCAGCAGGCCGATGACGCGCTTGGCGGCGATCTCGAAGCCCGCCACGTCGAAGATCTGCGACCCGATGTGGCTGTGCAGGCCCACCAGGCGCAGGTTGTCAGCGGCGAACACCTTGCGGACGGCGTCCATCGCGGCGCCACTGGCCAGCGAGAGCCCGAACTTCTGATCCTCGTGCGCGGTCGAGATGAACTCGTGCGTATGGGCTTCGACGCCCACGGTCACCCGGACCAGGACGTCTTGCACCACGCCAGCGTCGCCCGCGATCGCGTTGAGCCGCTCGATCTCGAGCAGCGAGTCCACGACCACGTGACCGACGCCGACCTTCACGGCGGTGGTCAGCTCACCGATCGACTTGTTGTTGCCGTGCAACGCCATTCGTTCGGGCGGGAAGTCGGCGTTGAGCGCAACGGCCATCTCGCCGCCGCTGCAGACGTCGAGCGAGAGCCCCTCCTGGTCGATCCAACGGGCGATCTCGGTGCACAGGAACGCCTTTGCGGCGTAGCGCACGTGTTCACCGCCGCCGAAGGCCGCGGCGATGTCACGGCACCGGCTGCGGAAGTCGTCCTCGTCGATGACGAACAGCGGCGTGCCGTAGTCGGCGGCGAGCGTGCTGACCGGTACGCCGGCGATCGACAACTCGCCGTCGTCACCGCGAACGGCGTTGCGCGGCCACACGTGTGGGGCGATCAGCATGACCTCGTCGACCGACGTGGGACGTGCGGGCGCGCCGCCGTGATGCTTGTCCTCCGCGTGCCGCGGTCCAGCGGGGTGTGCCATTACATACGCTCCGGTGCGGTCACGCCCAGGATCTGCAGACCGTTGGCGATGACCTGGCGCGTCGCCGCGCACAGTGCCAGCCGCGCGGCGTGCAGATCGCCGGGCTCCTCGTCGCCCTGCGGCAGCACGCGGCAGGAGTCGTAGAACCGGTGGTAGTCACCGGCCAGGTCTTCCAAGTAGCGGCACACACGGTGCGGCTCGCGCAGCGACACGGCGGTCTCGAGAATCCGCGGGAACTCGCCGATGGTGCGCATCAGCGTGCCCTCGCGGTCGTGGTTCAGCAGGTCGAGGTGACCGGTGTCGGCGGCGATGTTCAGGTCGGCGGCGCTGCGCGCGAGGGCGGAGAGCCGGGCGTGCGCGTATTGCACGTAGTAGACCGGGTTCTCGCTCGACGCGCTCGACCAGAGCGCCAGGTCGATGTCGATGGGGGTGTCGACCGAACTGCGGATGAGCACGTACCGGGCGGCGTCCACCCCGATGGCGTCGACGAGGTCGTCGAGGGTGATGACGGTGCCCGCCCGCTTGCTCATCCGCACGGGCTGACCGTCGCGGACGAGGTTGACCATCTGGCCGATCAGGACCTCGACGGTGTCCGGGTCGTCGCCGAGTGCGGCTGCCGCGGCCTTCAGTCGGGCGATGTAGCCGTGGTGGTCTGCGCCGAGCATGTAGATGCACAGGTCGAAGCCGCGCTGGCGCTTGTCCAGGAAGTAGGCGAGGTCACCGGCGATGTAGGCGGCGTTGCCGTCGCTCTTGATGACGACGCGGTCCTTGTCGTCACCGAACTCGGTGGTGCGCAACCACGTTGCGCCGTCCTTCTCGTAGATGCTGCCGGTCTCGCGCAGCTTCGCGATGGCCTGGTCGACGCGGCCGGACGTGTGCATCGAGTCTTCGTGGGTGTACACGTCGAAGTCGGTGCCGAAGTCGTGCAGCGACTTCTTGATGTGGGTGAACATCAGGTCGACGCCGATGGCGCGGAACGTCTCCTGCCGTTCGTCGTCGGGCAGGCTCAGCACGTCGGGGACCCGAGCGGTCACCTGGGCGGCGATGTCGACGATGTAGTCACCGGCGTAGCCGTCCTCGGGCGCGGGTTCACCCTTGGCGGCGGCCACCAGCGAGCGGGCGAACCGGTCGATCTGCGCGCCGTGGTCGTTGAAGTAGTACTCGCGGACCACGGTGGCGCCCTGGGTGCTCAGCAGCCTGCCGAGGGCGTCGCCGACCGCGGCCCAGCGCGTGCCGCCGATGTGGATGGGCCCGGTCGGGTTGGCGGAGACGAACTCGAGGTTGACGTTGGTTCCGGCGAGGGCGGTCGAGTGCCCGAAGCCGGCGCCCGCGGCGAGGACGTTGGCGATGACGACGCCCTGGGCCGAGGCCTCGATCCGCAGGTTGACGAAGCCGGGGCCCGCGACGTCGGCCGCCGCGATACCGTGCGCAGACGTCAGCGCCTCGGCGAGCCAGCCTGCGAACTCACGCGGGTTGGTGCCGACCTTCTTGGCCAGCTGCAGCGCCAGGTTGGTGGCGTAGTCGCCGTGCTCGGGGTTGCGCGGACGCTCGACCGTGACGGTCTCGGGCAGAGCGGCGGCATCGAGGCCGCGCTCGGCCAGTACCGCCGCGGCAGTGGTCTTCAGCAGCTCGGCCAGATCGGCGGGGGTCACGGGGCACCATCCTATGGTCTGAGGTGGTCACGACCCGAATCGGTTTATGGCCGACGGGCCTGCGGCCGGGGGGTGAACCCCGGTCCGGTGATGCGTTAGGCTGTCGAGGCCCAACGGCGCAGCTTCAGTGCAGTCTGGTGAAGCCCAGCGCCCCCGTAGCTCAGGGGATAGAGCGTCTGCCTCCGGAGCAGAAGGCCGCAGGTTCGATTCCTGCCGGGGGCACTCTCGTTCACTCGGGTATCCGAACCCGGAAGCTCTCGGGCCATTCCTTGCCGGTGATCAGGAATTCGTCGCCGTCGATCTGGGCGATGCTGCTGATGACCTGCCGGGCGTCGCGGATTCCGAATCGCCACAGGCTGCTCACGTCGAGTGCGGTGTTCACCACGCCCGTCGCGGGGTCGATGCGCACGAATTCGTCGTTCGGCCAGGCAGCGGCCCATACCTGGCCGCCGACGCATTCGAGTTCGTTGAGGCCGGTCGTCGGTTGCCCGTCGCGGGTCACGGCGATGCTCGAGGTCTGCGCCAGCGTGTTGACGTCGTGGAAGTACAACTGACCGCTTCCGTCACTGCTGATCAACCGCGAGCCGTCGTAGCAGAGGCCCCACCCCTGCTTGGCGGGCACCTCGCGGACCAGCGTCAACGTCGACTTGTCCCATTCGAGCGCGACGTCGTTCTGGTACAGGAGCTGCACGATCCGGTCGCCGACGACGGCGATGCCCTCGCCGAAGTACGCGGGCGGTAGGTCGGCAGAACGGATGACCGCGCCGGTGTTCGGGTCGACCTGGCGCAACTGGGACCGTCCGAACTCCCCCGTCGCCTCGTAGAACGCGGCACCGTCGGCCACCAGACCCTCGCTGTAGGCGCCGACGTCGTGCGGGATCGTGGCGACGACCGTCGGCTCGATCACGCGGACCGGCTCGGCGAGCGCGGCCGGCGGCGACGCGAGAGCGCCCACGACCAATGCGACGACGGCAGTGACGGTGGCGGGGAGACGAAGGCTCACGCCTGAAGTTCTACACGGCTCGACAGATATCACAGATTTGATGTTCAAATGTGATGTTTCGTGATACTTTCGAATCGAGTGGTTCGGCGTGGAATGGAGGTGAGTGATCGTGCAGTCGTCGCGGATCAGCGGTCACGCCCACCGGCGCTCCGAGATCGTGGCGTTCGTGAAGTCCCGCGGCGGCGCCCGGATCGACGAGTTGGCGGACCGGTTCGGCGTCAGCACCATGACGATTCACCGAGATCTCGATCAGCTCGACGCACAGGGCATGCTCCGCAAGGTGCGCTCCGGCGCGGAGGCGCCGCCCAGTGAGGCGTTCGAGCGGAACGTGGACCTGCGCAGGGCGCTCAACCTCACCGAGAAGCGGGCGGTCGCGATCGCCGGCTACGAGTGGGCCGCCCACCGGGTCGACATGCAGGCCGTCGCCGTCGACGACAGCACCACGGCCCTCCACGTCCTGCCCGCGCTGCGTGCACAGCTGCCGCTGACCGTGGTGACGAACTTCCTGCCCGCCATCAACGAACTCTCGACCGACCCCGGCGTCAGACTCAACGCCGTCGGCGGTGACTACGTGCCCGACTTCTCGTCGTTCGTCGGGCCGCAATCGGTTCGGACACTGCGCGACATGCACTACGACGTCGTGTTCATGTCGGTTCCCGCCGTCTCCCGTGGCATGTGCTTCCACCCGTCGAGCGCGGCGGCCGACCTCAAACGCGCCTTCATCGACAGCGCCGAATTGAGCGTCCTGCTCGTCGACCACACCAAGTTCACCCGCCGTGCGGTGCACCGGATCTGCGATCTCGAACTCTTCGACGCGGTCGTCGTCGACGACGGACTCGATCCCGAGGCCGTTCGCGGACTGGAGGAAGGCGGCGCGAACGTGGTCGTCGCGGTCCGCGACGCCACCGCTTCGGATGGGGTGCAGGCGTGAACTCACCACTGGTCATCGCCGTGGACTGCTCGACGACGGCGGCGAAGGCGATCGTCACCGACCGCACGGGACACGTCGTCGGCGCAGGCTCGCACGCCCTCGACACCGCCAGCCCGGCGCCGCACTGGTTCGAGCAGAATGCCACCGACTGGTGGGACGCCACGGATCGCGCTGTCCGACAGGCACTCTCCGACGTCGCCGATCCGGGGGCGGTGGCCGCGATCTGCGTGACCCACCAGCGCGAGAGCTTCGTGTGCCTGGACGCCGCCGGCCGGCCGTTGCGACCGGCGATTCTTTGGATGGACGGCCGGGCGCATGCCGAGGCGCGGCACTACGGCACCGAGCGCGTCGAGCTGCTCTCGGGGAAGCCCGCCGACATCACCCCCGGCCTCTACAAGTTGCTGTGGCTGCGCGACCACGAGCCCGAGACGCTGTCCCGCGCCGACCGCATCGCCGATGTCCACAGCTACCTGGTGCACGCCATGACCGGCCGCTGGACGTCGAGCACGGCGTCGGTCGACCCGCTCGCACTGCTGGATCAGGCAACCGGCGACTATGCCGACGAACTGCTCGATCTCGCAGGCGTTCGACGCAACCAGCTACCCGACCTCGTCCCCACCGGTACGTCACTCGGACCGCTGCGCCCCGAGGTCGCCGACGCGTGGGGGCTCGGCAGGGACGTCGCGGTGATCGCAGGCACCGGTGACGGCCAGTCCGCGGGAATCGGCCTGGGCGTCACCGACCCGGGCAGCGCCTACCTCGTCCTGGGTACGGCCGTCGTGATCGGCAGCGAGACAACGGAGTACCTCCCCTCGCGCGCCTACCGGTCGATGATCTCGGCGACGCCGGGCCACACCACGGTCGAGACGTTCAGCTCGTCGGGCACCTATCTGCCGACTTGGTTCCGGCAGCAGTTCGGCGACCCCGAACTCGCCGGTGCGCCCGATCCGGCGCTCGAACGGGACGCCGCCGCACTCCCGGTCGGCAGCGAACGCCTGCTGACCCTGCCGTACTGGAACGCCGCGCAGACACCGCACTGGGACAGCCAGGCTTCCGGCGTGACACTGGGCTGGCAGGGCTGCCACACCCGCGCCCACTTCTACCGTTCGCTGCTCGAGGGCATCGCGTTCGAATTCCGCATGCAGCTCGACGGTTTGGAGCAGGCACGCGGTGAACGCGTCGACGTGCTCCGCGCGATGGGCGGCGGCGCGCGCAGCAAGCTGTGGATCCAGATCCTGGCCGACGTCTTCGACCGCCCACTGGAGGTCTGCGCCTCCGGCGAAGTCAGCGCGCTCGGCGCGGCCGCCATCGCGCTCACCGCGATCGGTGAGTACGCCTCGCTACCCGAGGCTGCCGCCGCCGTCGCCACCATGGACGCGGTGGTGGAGCCCCGGCCCGGGGCCGCCGCGGCCTACGCCGAACTTCGATCGGTGTACGAGCGCATCTACTCCCAGACCCGAGACCTGCTTCACGACCTGCACGACCTATCGCTAGGAGACCACCGATGAGAGCGGCCATGTTCTACGGGCCAGGGGAATTGCGGCTGGAGGACGTCCGGTCCACCGAGCCTGCACCGGGCGAGGTCCTGGTGGAGGTGCGCGCCGCCGCGACGTGCGGCACCGACCTGAAGTCCTACCGGCGCGGACACCCGAAGCTGTTCCCCACCCTGCCATCGCGTTTCGGCCACGAGTTCGCCGGCGTCGTCACCGCGGTCGGTGACGGGGTCGACCAGTTCGCCATCGGCGACCGCGTCACCGCAGCCAACACCGTGCCGTGCGGACACTGCTGGGCGTGCATCCGCAACCGCGAAAGCCTTTGCGAGAACCTCGAATTCCTCAACGGTGCGTTCGCCGAGGAGGTGGTGATCCCCGCCGCCATCGTCGCGCGCAACACCTACCGACTGCCCGACGACCTCGACTTCGCCGACGCGGCACCCCTGGAGCCCCTGGCCACCGTGGTGCACGGAATGGCCGAGACCGGAATCGAACTCGGCGACACCGTGGTGGTGCATGGCGCGGGCCCGATCGGCCTGATGTTCGTGCGGCTGTCCACGCTGCGGGGCGCGAACGTCATCTCCGTCGACCAGTCACCCTGGCGCCTCGAGCAAGCCAAGCTGGCAGGTGCCGTCGACACCATCGACCTGTCCGACGTGCCGGACTTCGAGGACCGCGTCGCGCTGATCAAACGTCGTACGCCGCACGGCCGCGGCGCCGACGTCGGCATCGAGGCGGTGGGACTGCCGCAGGTGTGGGAGCAGACCGTGCGCACGCTGCGACCGGGCGCCACCGCGGTCCTGTTCGGCGGAACCCCCAAGGGCGCACCGTTCTCCGTCGATTCGAGTGCGATGCACTACGAGGAGTACACGCTAAAGGGCGTCTTCCACCACACGCCGAACTACGTGCGCACCGCCGTCGAGTTGTTGGCGAGCCGCAAGGTCGACGGGTCGATGCTCGTCACCGAACGACGGCCGCTGGATCAGTTGGTGCCGAGCCTGGAGGACATGGCTGCCGGCCGCGGTTCGAAGTACATCCTCGAGCCATGAGCCTTCGACTGGAATCCGAACGTCGGCAGGTCGTCGAGGCCTGCCTGTCACTGAGCCGCTCCGGCCTGGTGGTCGGCACCGCGGGGAACGTGTCGATCCGGGTCGACGACCTGGTCGTCATCTCGCCCAGTGGCGTGGACTACGAGGCGATGTCACCGGGCGACGTGGGGATCCACGATCTGGACGGTCAGGCGGTCGATGCGGTGCTGCAACCGTCGAGCGAACTCGGGCTGCACCTGGCGGTGTACCGGAACTTCGACCACACGGCCGTCGTCCACACTCACGGTCCCGCGTCGACCGCGATGTCGACCGTCGTCGACGAGGTATCTGCGTCGCACTACTACTCGGCGCTCTTCGGGGGTGCGGTCCGGGTGGCGCCGTATGCCACGTTCGGCACCGCGCAGCTGGCCGACAACGTCGCCACGGCACTGCGTGACCGGACGGCCGCGCTGATGGGCAATCACGGCGCCGTACTCGTCGGCGCGGCACTGCCAAAGGTGATGAGCATGGTGCCGTATCTGGAGTACGTGTGCGACGTGCAGTTGCGCGCGATGGCCAGCGGCGCACCGGTCCGGGTGCTCTCGGACGACGAGATCGCCGAGGTGGCTCGCCGGCTCGCGGGCTACGGACAGAAAACCGCAGCCACGAACGAGTCGTGACTGCGGTCGGCTGCGGACGAGCGGGCTACTCGATGATGAAGACGGGGATCTGACGGTCGGTCTTGGTCTGGTACTCGGCGTAGGGCGGGTAGGCCTCGACGGCGAGCTTCCACCAGTGCTCGCGCTCTTCGCCTTCGATCTCGCGGGCGGTGCCCTCGAAGACCTTCTCGCCGTCCTGCACGGTCACAGCGGGGTTGGCCTTGACGTTGAAGTACCAGCTCGGGTGCTTGGGGTCGCCGCCCTTGGAGGCGACCATGGCGTACTTGCCGTTCTCCTCGACGCGCATCAGCGGCACGTAGCGCTTCTTACCGGACTGTGCGCCGGTGGTCGTGAACAGGACGACGGGGCGGTCGAGTACCTCGACGCCGTCGGTCGTTCCCTGCTCCAGAATGCGTTTGGTCTGCTCGCGCACCCAGTCGGTGGGGCTCAGTTCGGCTTCGTTACTCACGCACCACCGAACGTCTCGGGACGCCGATTTGTTCCCTCTAGGCGTAATCCTCGACCGCGTCGGCGACGCGCTTGAGTTGATCGACGTCCGAGCTGGTCGGGATGAGGTGCACTTCGTCGGCGCCGATGTCCTCGAAGCGTCGCAGGACGTCTCGGAGGTCGTCCTCCGTGCCGGACCACCCGGTGGTCGGCGCCATGGCGTCGACGAATTCCGACGGGATCCAGTTCATGTAGCGCAGTAGGTGGCGGTGTACCTGCTGGCGGGCTGGGTCGCCGTCGCCGATGGCGAACCAGAACGACGTCGCGAGCTGCGGTGCCGGCTTGCCCGCCTCCGACCAGGCGGTCCTGGCGACGTCGAACAGTTCGGCCTCCCTGTCGACGTTGAGGTCGAGGGTGGTGCCTGCCAGACCGTCGGCCCATGCCGACGCTGAGCGGATCGTCTTCGGGCCGATGGTGCCGACGACGAGCCGGGGTCCTGGCTGCTGCACGGGAGCCGGCCCGACCGGCAGCACGGAGTCGGTCACCTTCTCCCCCGCCCAGACCCGCTTCATGATCGCGACGCGTTCGGCCATGCCGCGCATCGTCTGCGTGGCGGTGTCCGCGCCGACGGACTCGTAGTCCTCGTGCCTGCCGCCCACGCCGAGACCCACGGTGAGGCGCCCGCCGCTGAGCATGTCGCCGGTCGCGAGTGCCTTGGCCAGCATGACGGGGTCGTGCAATTGCGGCACGATCACCGTCGTCACCAGGCGAACGCGGTCGGTCCACGCCGAGAGGGCGCCGAGCAGGGTCAGCGTCTCGGGATTGTCGAAGCAGATGCGTTCACCCCAGCACAGTGACGAGAAGGGGCCGTCGTCGATCACCCGCGCCCACTTTTTCAGCAGCGCCGCGTCGAGGTTGGGCTCCATTACCGGCATCGTCATCCCGATTTGCACTCCGGGATTCTGGCACGGCGCAATGGGATTCGGGCTCGGTTGGAGGCGACTTGGGTTCGTGGGCGGTGTGCGGGTCTCACCGGCGCGCGGGTGCACGGGTCGAGATGCCCGCCTTCGAGCGACTAGTCGCGACAATATGGGGTGCTTGCTTCGTAGAAACCTTCAACGCCTCGGCGCGGCCCGTCCGCTCGGGCAGCGTCTACGGGCCTCACGCGGCTACACCTCGGGTCCGACAATTTGGGCGCTGTTCGGTCGGTTCATCTCCAGTGCCGGGTTTATCCACAGCCTGGTCAGACTGTGTTTTCGGTGCGCGTTGTTGTCGTACCCGTGGCGTAGATTCGAAAGTATGTTCGAAGCATTGGCCACCGAAGCGCAGACCTCCCGCACCGTCGCGGGCTGGGCGCGCGTCGAGGCCGCGGCCACCGCCCGCCGGCTCGCGGCGATGGTCGTGCTGCTCGATCAGGCCTACGCCGCCGACGGGTCAGCCGATCGGGAGCAGTGGTACCTCGACAACTGGGGTGCCGTCTCCGCGGAGATCGGGGCCGAGCAGAACATCACCCAGGGCGCCGCGGCGCACCAGTTGTTGATCGCGACCGCGCTGCGGGACCGACTGCCGGAGGTCGCCGCGCTCTTCGCGCAGGGGTTGGTGTCCTACCGGGTGGTGTCGGCGATCACGACCCGCACCGCCCTGGTCCGCGACCGCGACGCCCAACGTGCGGTCGACAAGGCCTTCGCCGACGTGCTGACCGACTGGGCGCCGCTGTCGGAGGACAAGCTGAACACCGCGATCGACGCGATCGTCGCCGAACACGACCCACACGGGGTATACCGCACCAAGCTCACCGCCAAGGGCCGCAACGTCCAGTTCGACTACGACGGTTCGGGCATGGCCACGATGTTCGGCACGCTCTTCGCCACCGACGGCAAGGCCGTCGAGAAGCGCCTGAACCTTCTGGCGAGAACCGTATGCCCAGACGATCCGCGGACCGTCGAGCAGCGCCGCGCCGACTCGTTCCACTCCGTCCTGCGGGGTCTGGACTACCTGCCGTGCCTGTGTGGCAGCGACGACTGCCCCGGCCCCACCACCGCCCCGAAAGGCGATGCGGTGGTTTTCGTGGTGGTCAACGAGGACACCCTCGACGACGCGTCCGATGCCGCCAAGGAGCAGGACGCCGCGCTCGACGGCGAATCGGAGCCGCTGTTCGACAAGCCGCTGTCGGAGATCACGACGTGGGATGAACTGGGCGGCAACAGCGATGGAAGTGCCGACGCCGACAGCTCAGGCAGCGAGGGCGAGGCTGCAGCCGAGGTCGACGCCGAGGGCGAAGCTGCAGCCGAGTCAGAAGGCGAAGAGGTTCCGGCTCCCGACCACGGCACCGGCACCGGCACCGGCACCGGCCACGCAGCGGATGACGCAAGCCGCTCAAGCGGAACGAACGCCCAGACCGCTGCCTCGACCAATCGCGGATCCCCCGCTACCCGCCCTGGCGCCATCCTCGGCGGCCCATTTCTACCGGGCGCCCCTGCCCGCCGGTTCGCGCTCACCGCGAAGATCCGCAAGGTGATCCACCCCGGCGACGCTCCACCCGAGCCCCGCTACACCCCATCGCGCCGCCTCGCGGAGTTCGTGCGCTGTCGAGACCTCACCTGCCGCTTCCCCGGCTGCTCGCAACCAGCCACCGAGACCGACATCGACCACACCATCGCGTGGCCGATCGGCCCCACCTGCGCATCGAACTTGAAATGCCTATGCCGCCACCACCACTTGTTGAAGACCTTCTGGGGCGGGCCCACCGGCTGGCGCGACCGACAACTCCCCGACGGGACCATCATCTGGACCTCCCCACACGGCCGGACGTACGTCACCGAGCCGGGTAGCAAGCTGCTGTTTCCGAGTCTCTGCAGGCCCACCGCACCGGTCACGCTCACCGACGAAGCGAGAACCAAAGCGAGTCCGCACAACCCAGGGCTCACCATGCCCCGCCGCCAACGCACCCGCGCCCAGGGCCGCGCCCAACGCATCGCCGACGACCGCCGCCTGAACGAAGAGGAGGCGTTGATCGCTCGTGACTCAGTACACGACCCGTGGCGCACATCCCGCTCACCGTGACCCGCGACCTAAGCGCGCAGTGCGGCCCAAGTAGCTCAGCGCTTGAATCCGGCGACGCGCCACAGTTCGGGCCGGCGCAGCGCAAGCCCGATCCACAGCAGCACGCCGACGTACACGGCCGACAGCGTGTGGCTGAACAACGGCGACTCGATCCTCATGTTGGCAGTCACCGCGCCACCCAGGTACGCCGTGATGCCAAGGGCGCCCAGCGCGGCCGTGCGCGGAATCAGGTAGACGACGAGACAGACGGTCAGCACGATGCCCATCACCAACGCCTGATACACCGGGAAACCCAGCGCGGCGGTGCCCTCCTTGAACTGCTCAGCCATCGACAGCTTGCCCACCGCATCGAACACCAGGAACGCGGCGACGAGTGCGCTGATCCCGATGCCCACCTTCTGCGAGGTCGAACGCCGGGCCGGGGTGGTAGCCGACGGGCTGTTGGTGTCGTCGATGACGCTCATTGTGTCTCTCCCTGGGTGAGTCGATGTTCACGTACCCGGGCAGACCGGCATGCCATCGAAAACTCATCGCACCGGCACTGGGGGATATCCCCCGCGGAGTTCTCCGGCAATCGCCGTGTTGCGCGAGCCCACGACTCCATAGGTTGAACGCATGGTTGCAGTCACCACGCCCACCGAACCGATCGCCGCCCCGCCGGTCGTCGACGAGACCGAGAAGCCCGTCCGACGCATCGGCCTGGTCCCCTCGGCGTCGATGATCACGGGCGCCGCCCTCGGCCTCGTCTGGTTCTGGATCCCCCTCGGACTCCTCATCGTCGGCATCTCGTCGATCCCGTCGATCATCGGATTCGCCCTCGCGGCGGTCGTCTTCGTCTACCTCATCCGCGGCGTCGACCGCGTCGAACGTCTGCGCAGCGAGGCCGTCTTCGGCTTCGGCTTCGCCGAACCGCCGCGAAAGCTGTCCCACTACACCGGTTTCCAGCGGTGGGCGCATCAGCTCTGGCTCGACGTCAGCAGCGTGCGGTTCTGGAAGTCGTTCGGCCACCACTACCTCCGCATGACCTACGACATCCTCGCCACGGCGATCGCCTTCGCGCTCATCGTGTTCGCCTTCGCCGGACCGGCGGTCGCCACCGCGATCGACAACAGCGACGACGCCGCGAACCTGTCCTTCCTGTCACCGCCGCTGGCATGGCTGCTCGCACTGGTGGCCCTGGTGGCGGCCGTCGCCATCCTGATCTTCGCCCCCGCCCTGGACGCCCAGATCGACCGGTGGCTGCTGCCGCCGTCACCCACCGCCGCTCTGCAGTACGAAGTGAGCGCCCTGAGCGACGCCCGTCAAGGTGCCGTGTCCTCCGCGCAGGCCGAACGCCACCGCATCGAACGCGACCTCCACGACGGCGTGCAGCCCCGGCTCGTCTCCCTGGCGATGACCATCGGCCTGGCCCAGACCAAACTCGACAGCGACTTGCCGCAGGCACGCAAGCTCATCGGCGAGGCGCACGACGACGCCAAGAGCGCACTGGTCGAACTGCGAAACGTGGTGCGCGGCATCGCCCCGACGATCCTGTCCGACCGCGGTCTCGACGCCGCACTCTCGGCAGTCGTGCAGCGCACCGAGAACGCGGGCATCCCCACCACCCTCAACGTGTACCTCCCCCGCCGCCTGCCCGATGAGGTCGAGTCGGTCGCCTACTTCGTGGTCGCCGAGGCACTGACCAACGTCGCCACGCACGCCCAGGCGAGCCAGGCAGTCGTCACCGTCCGACTCGACGACTCCGCCCAGGTGCTCTACGTGTCGGTGTTCGACGACGGCGTGGGCGGCGCCGAGGCTCCCGCCCCCGACGACGCGACCGGCCTGCGCGGCCTCGCCGACCGGGTCCGCGCGGCGAGGGGCACCTTCACCGTCTCCAGCCCCGCCACCGGGCCCACCATCGTGACGGCGGTGCTGCCATGCGCATCGTGATCGCCGAGGACTCGACGCTGCTGCGCGCAGGCATCGAGCGGATCCTCACCGACTTCGGCCACGAGGTGGTGGCCGGCGTCTCCGACGCAACGAACCTGCTGCACATCGTCAACGAACTGCGGCCCGACCTCGCCATCGTCGACGTCCGGATGCCACCGACCTTCACCGACGAGGGCATCCGCGCTGCCGCGCTGCTGCGCAAGCAGAACCCCGAGTCACCCGTGCTGGTGCTGTCGCACTACGTCGAGGAGCGCTACGCCGCCGAACTGATCGCCTCGGACACCCGTGGATTCGGCTACCTGCTGAAGGACCGCGTCGCCGACGTCCCGGCGTTCGTCGACGCGGTCGAGGTCGTCGGAGGCGGCGGCACGGTGCTCGACCCCGAGGTGGTCTCGCAGATCCTCGTTCGCTCGCGGCAACGCTCGGCACTCGACGCGCTCACCCCGCGCGAGACCGACGTCCTGCAACTGATGGCCGAGGGCCGCACCAACTCGGCCATCGCCACGTCGCTCAACGTCTCGGTCGGTTCGGCCGAGAAGCACATCGCCTCCATCTTCACCAAGCTCGGCCTGGCCCCCGACGATGGCGAGAACCGCCGCGTGCTCGCGGTCCTGCGCTACCTCGAATCCTGAACCGCTGAAAGGGATCAACGTGACCACCATCGCCCCCCCGCCGCCCGCTCCGACACCGGGCGGGCGCACCGCCATCCGCGCCTTCCTCGTCATCGCCGCCTCGGTGGTGGTGGTGGGTTCACTCGTCGCGCTCGGCGTCAGCGCCTGGGGGCTCAGCAACTTCCGCGTCGTCGCCGACGAGACGGCCCTGCCCGCCGACACGCGGTCACTCGTCATCGACACCCGCGAGATCCCGGCCGCACTGCGCATCACCACTGACCGGGACGCCACCGAACCGCGAATCTCCATGCGGCTCCTTCACTCTTCGCGTGCCGGCGAGCAAGCACTCGAGGTGACCCGCGACGGTGCCGACACCCGCGTCGCCCTCACCGGGACACGGCCGGGCTTCATCGGCTGGGGCCGCGCCGGTGAGGTCACCGTGACGCTGCCGCCCGAGATGGCCCGCCGCCTGTCCCTGACGACCCAGCAGGGCGCAGGGGTCCTGATGATGCAGGCCGACGTCGACACCCTCGTCGCGAACAACGAGGACGGCGCGGTGGTGCTGCGCGGATCAGCACGCCGCATCGAGGTCCGCACCCAGGACGCCGACATCGTGTCGCGTGACTCCATCTCGGTCACCGAATCCTTCCTCGCCGACACCGTCGACGGCGACGTGTCCGTCGACTTCGGCGACACGCCGCCCCGAACCGTCGACGCCTCGAGCAGCACCGGTGACGTCGTCGTCCTGCTGCCCGACCCCGGGCCCTACCTGGTCCGGGCATCGGGCGACTCCACCCAGGTGCGGGTTCCCGAGACCGAGGATCCCGATCGCGCGGCCGCCGAGGTCACGGTGCGCTCCGACGACGGGACCACAGTCGTCGACAGGCTGGGATCGGAGCGCCAAGACCGGATGCACCGCTAGCGCCGGAACCGGCCCGACCTGCGAACGTGTGAACGTCATATGAATCGCTCGGACATCGGCGCGTCGATGGGCACAATGAACCCATGGCGACATCGCAGGTCGGAGGCGCGGCGCCGCGGCAGGCCGTGCTCGGACAGCTGCCGCGGATGTACCGCGCCGACGGGTCCCCCATCAGGACGCTGCTCGTCGACGACGAACGGGCCCTGACGCACCTCGTCCAGATGGCACTCAAGTACGAGGGCTGGGACGTCGACGTCGCGCACGACGCGGCCGATGCCGTCGCCAAGTACCGCGCCAACCCGCCCGACGTCGTGGTGCTCGACATCATGCTCCCCGACATGGACGGGCTCGGCGTGCTGGAACAGTTGCGGGGGTCGGGCGAGTACACCCCGGTGCTGTTCCTGACGGCTCGCGACTCGGTGCGCGACCGCGTCACCGGTCTGACCGCAGGCGGCGACGACTACATGACCAAGCCGTTCAGCCTCGAGGAACTCGTCGCGCGCCTGCGCGGCCTGCTGCGGCGGTCGGCCTACCTCACCCCCGAGGACAGCGAGACGCTCACCGTCGGCGACCTCCGGCTCGACGGAGCGGGCCGCACCGTCACCCGCGGCGACGCGTCGATCTCGTTGACCTCCACCGAATTCGAGCTGCTGCGCTTCCTCATGCGCAACCCGGGTCGCGCGCTGACCCGGCAGGAGATCCTGCGCCGGGTCTGGAACTACGACTTCGGCGGTCGCTCCAGCATCGTCGACCTGTACGTCTCCTACCTCCGCAAGAAGATCGACACCGGTCGAGAGCCCATGCTCCACACCGTGCGCGGCGTGGGCTACGCACTACGGTCGGCGCAGTGAGCGAGCGCGTGGCGCGGGGCTGGCGCACCTGGCCGCTGCGCAGACAGCTGGTGGTCGGCGTCTCGGCCGTCGTGATGATGGTGCTCGCCACGGTCGGCACGATGTCGGTGCTGACGCTGCGCGCCTCGGTCGCCGGCATCGTCGACACCCAATTGAATGCCGCTGCAGACGGTTTCGGACAGGCCGTCGCCAAGTACCGGGCGACGCCGCTACCCACGGGCCAACTGCCCGCACCGAACGCGATGAAGCCGCTGACCCAGCTGATCGGCCAAGCGCCCGGCAACATCGTCGTGCTCGTCCGCAACGGCCAGGTCGTGGACTCCGCGATGTTCGGCGACGGCGACGCCGCACCCCCTCCACCCGAGGCGCTCGCCGAGATCGTCGAGCGCTCCAGCCGGCTCGAGGGGTCCGAGGACCTGTGGCTGTCGAACCTCAACAAGTACCGCCTGACCAGCCGCACCGCCGGGCCCGGCGAGGTGCTGCTCACGGCCGCGTCGCTGCGGCAGGCCAGTGCCGCGGCCACCCGCGAGACGATCGTGGTCACCACCTTGACCGCGCTGGCTCTCGTCGTGACCGCGGCAGGCACGCTCGCGTTCGTGCGCGTCGCCCTGCGGCCGCTCAGCCGGGTCGCGGCCACCGCCGCCGAGGTGACCGCGCTGCCACTCAGCCGCGACCACTACGCGATCACACCGCGCGTGCCCGACCGTGACACCGATCCACGCACCGAGGTGGGACTGGTCGGCGACACGCTCAATCACCTGCTGGCCCACGTGGAACGGGCGCTGACCGAGGTGGCCGCATCGGACCGCCGCATGCGGCAGTTCATCACCGACGCCAGCCACGAACTACGCACCCCGCTGGCCTCCATCCAGGGCTACGCCGAGCTGACCCGGCAGGACGCGTCGGTGCTGCCGGAGACCACGGAGTACTCCCTGGCCCGCATCGAGGCCGAGGCCGCACGCATGAACGCGCTGGTGTCCGATCTGCTGCTGTTGGCGCGGCTCGACGAGGGCGAGGACTTCGAGACCGCCGACGTCGACCTTGCCGACCTGGTCACCAACGCCGTCAACGACGTGGCGGTGTCCGCGCCGTCGCATCACTGGGAGACGCGCGTCCCTCACGAACCCGTCTGGGTCCGCGGCGACCGCGCCAAGCTGTATCAGGCCGTGGCCAACTTGCTGTCCAATGCGCGCGACCACACGCCCGAGGGCACCTCGGTCACCGCTGCCGTCGAGGGTGGTGCATCGGTCAGCCTGACGGTGCGCGACGACGGGCCGGGCATCGAACCCGGCCTCCTGCCCCACCTGTTCGAGCGCTTCGTGCGCGCCGACCGTTCACGGTCCAGGCAGTACGGCAATTCCGGCCTGGGCCTGGCCATCACGCAGTCGATCGTCGAGGCCCACGGCGGCGAGATCATCGCCGAATCCGCCGACGGCCTGACCACGTTCACCATTCGGCTGCCCGCTGCAACGGCCGCCGAGGACGCCGGACGCAGCGACCTCGCGGTGTCCCGCCGGTAGGTCGGTCAGACCAGAGCCGAGACGATGTCCGCGACCGGACCCGTCCTGGCCTTCTTGAACCCGGTGCCCGCCCACACGTTGACGCCGTGCGGGTCGCCGGCCTTGATCGCCGCCGCACGCAGCGGGCTCGTCATGTAGTGCACCTCGGGATACCCGAACGGCGCCTCGGCATCGTGCTCGTCGACGAAGCGGTTGCGCAGTCCGCGCGCGTAGCGACCGGAGAAGCACCGCGTCACGACGGTCTCGGTGAAGTCCGGATCCCGAAGCGCTGCCCGGTGCACGGGGCTGCTCCCGGCCTCGTCGCTCAGCAGGAACGCGGTGCCGAGTTGCGCGGCGACGGCGCCGAATGCCAGCACGTCGGCGACGTCGACGGCATCCATCAGACCGCCCGCGGCGATGACGGGCACCTTCAGTCCGACCGTCGTCGCGCGCAGCAGCTGCCCCAGCGGCTGGGTGGCCGGGCTGGCGATGGGGTCGAGGGTGCCCCGGTGCCCGCCGGCGCCCGGCCCCTGCGCCGTGATGGCGTCGATACCGCGGCCCACTGCCAGCTCGCCCTCGGCCAACGTCGTGACGGTGGCGACGGTGGTGATCCCGACATCGCGGAAGCGCGCGCACTCGGCGTCGTCGGGCAGTCCGAACGTGAACGACACCACCTCGGGCCGCGCGTCCAGCACCACCTCGAGCTTGGCGGCCCACTGGTCGTCGTCGAAACGGGGCTCGCCGATGCGCACCCCGTACCGGCGGGCGTCGTCCTCCAGCGAGATGGCATAGCGGTGCAGCGGATCACGACTCGCGGCGCTGGGCTGCGGGACGAACAGGTTGACCCCCAGCGGCCCCGACGTGAGCGCCCGCGCCGCGGTGATGCGGTCGGCGAGCGCCTCGGCCGTCAGATAACCGGCGGCGAGGAAGCCCAGCCCACCGGCGTTCGTTGCGGCAGCAGCCAATTCGGGCGTACTCGGACCCCCGGCCATCGGGGCGGCGATGACCGGCGCCGCCAGTGATCGCAGATCGAAAGCGCTCATCGGTACATCCTGCACCGTTGCCACCCGGCCACAGGCGGTGGTTCACTGGATCGACATGGCCATCGCGTTCAATCACACCATCGTCGCGGCGCGCGACCGCGCCGAATCCGCCGCGTTCTTCACCGAGATCTTCGGGTTACCGGACGCCGCGGAGTTCGGGCCGTTCCTGGCGGTCGCCATCGACCACGGCGCGAGCCTCGACTACGCGCAGGTGCCCCCGGATGCCGAGATCCACCCGCAGCACTACGCGTTCCTGGTGTCCGAGCCCGAGTTCGACGAGATCTACGGCCGCATCCGCGAGCGTGGCCTCGCGCACTGGGCCGACCCGCACGGGCAGCACGAAGGCGAGATCAATCTCAACGACGGCGGTCGCGGCGTGTACTTCCAGGACCCGTCGGGGCACTACCTCGAGATCATCACGAGGCCGTACGGCTCGGGCGGCTGAGCACTCGCGCGCTCAGCCGTGGCCGCGCTCCTGCTCCTGACCGAGGTACTCACCCGCGAGCGTCGCGACGTGGTCGGGCAGCGAACCCGCCGCCACGTCGGCCAGGCTGGTCTCCTCGAGCACCGAGCGCATGCTGGCGCGCAACGCACGCCACACGTCGGTGAGCTTGGCCGTCGGCCCCGAGTAGGGCAGGTCACCGAGGCCGATGTCGCGCACGCTGGCCAGCGGACCGTCGATGCAGCGCAGGACGTCGGCGATGCTGATCTCGGCGGCCGGCCTGGCCAGCTCGTAGCCGCCGTCGCGGCCGCGGTGACTGCGCACCAGCCGGTCGGTGCGCAGCGCGGTGAGGATGTCCACCAGGAACTGCGCCGGGATGCCCTGCGACTTGGCCAGATCGTCAGTCTTGACCAGCACGCCGTCGTCGACCGTGGCCAGCTGGACCATCGCCCGAACGGCGTACTCCGCCTTCGCCGACATCCGCATGTCGCAGATTGTGCCATCGTCCGCGGTGCGAACCGGCCCCGCGTGCGGGAGCATCGAAGGATGACCACCCGCGTTACGTGCTGTCAGATCCCGCTGGAGGTCGGCGACGTCCCCGGCAACCGGGCCACCGTCAGGGCCGCCGCCGAACAGGCCGCGGCCGACGGCGCACAGATCGTGGTCCTGCCGGAACTCGCCTCCTCGGGCTACGTCTTCGCCGACCGTGCCGAACTGGCCTCGCTCGCGGAGCCGCGTGACGGGCCGACGGTCGCGGAGTGGGCCGGACTGGCTGAGGCCTTCGACCTGACCATCGTCGGCGGCTTTCCCGAGGACGCGGGCGAGAAGATCTACAACAGCGCCGTCGTCGTGGACCGCAGCGGAGTGCTGGGCGTCTACCGCAAGACGCACCTGTGGGACACCGAGAACAACGTCTTCGACCTCTCCGACGACCTGCCGCTGGTCGTCGACACCGCGCACGGCCGGATCGGCGTGATGGTCTGCTATGACGTCGAGTTCCCGGAGTGGGTGCGCGCGGCCGCACTGCAGGGTGCCGACCTGCTGTGCGCACCGGTCAACTGGCCCCTGCTCCCCCGGCCGGACGGCGAGCGGCCGACGGAGGTGGTGCGGGTTCAGGCCGGCGCCGGAATGAACCGGATGCCGATCGCGGTGTGCGACCGCGCCGGGACCGAGCGGGGCGTCGACTGGATCGGCGGCAGCGTCATCACCGATGCCGACGGCTACCCGATGGCGATGGCCCAGTACGGACACGCGGGGAACGTCACCGCCGACGTCGACCTCGCGCAGTCACGGATCAAGAAGTTCAACCAGCACAACGACGTTCACGGCGACAGGCGCACCGACCTGTACCGCCGGACGGCGCTACTGGACTGAGCGTTCGGTCATCGAGCGCACCGACTGCGGCACCTCGATGCCCGCCGTGAGGTCGGGCGCCGGCGTCGGTTCGCCGTAGACGGTGGTCATGGGAACGACACCCGCCCAGGCGTCGCCGGCAACGTCGGAGTCCGGGTCATCGGGCCAGCCCGCACTGACCTTCAGCGACCAGTTGTCGGCCGTGATGGTCATGCGCAGGGCGAGTGTCGCGGCGATCTCCCTACGCGTACTCGGGCGCAACTCGGCGACCCGGCCCGGGATGAACGCATCGGTCAGCGCGTCGAGGTAGGAAACCTTGTCGGCCTCGGGAACCGGCTCGAAGACACCGAACAGCACCGCGCTGCGGTAGTGGAACGACGACTCGAAACCACTGCGCGCCACCACGACACCGTCTAATGTCGTCACCGATACCGCGGCAGGCGCGCCCGCCGCCAACGCTCGCAGCCATGGCGACCCCGTGGAGCCGTGCACCACCAAATCGTCACCCACGCGGGTGAATCCGGTCGGGAACACGGTGGGATGGCCGTCGCGGACGAGCGCGATCGTCGCCAGCGGCGTGCTGGCCAACAGCGCGTCCAACGCCTCGCGCGAGGCAGTCTGCTTCTCGCCGAGCCGGGTTACGCGGGTCGACGGCCGAGTCACAGGTCAATCCGGGATGGCATGCGCCTCATGCTAACTGGCGCAGACCCGGCCTGCACCCGATTATCTCAGCCGGGTTCGGACGTGGGCGCGGGTGGCGCGAGAACCGATGGAACCGCGGATGGCGTCTCCGGAGTCGACGGCGTGGCCGACTTCGTGGTGGTTTCCCCGAATTCGCTCGACGGCGCCTCGGAAAGTCTGGTCGACACGTCGGTGTCCACGGCTCCGTACGTCATCGCGGCTGCTGCCAGCACGGCACCGGCTCCGATGGACGCCAGGATCGACTTCGTCCAGTTGCGTTGCTGCATAACGACTGTCACTGCTGTCTCTCTCGTTCGTGCTGCGTGGTGGCGCAGTTGCACCACTCAATGGCAACACGGGTACGAACGAGATCTATTCCGCGTCAGCGATACTCGCCGCGTCGGGAACGACGATGGCAAACAGATCGGACAGCGCCGCCAGGCTCGCTGCCTGGACCGCCGAGGCAGGCAGCGGGGCGCCGTCCACGCCCGGCAGGCTGCGCGTCGCGGTGGCGCTGGCAACCACCGAAGGGGCGTACCCGAGGTTGAAGGCGCCACGTGCCGTCGAGTTCACGCACATGTGTGTCATGAACCCCGTCAGCACCAGGTTCGACGCCCCTGCCGCCTTCAGTCGCTCGTCGAGGTCGGTCTGCACGAACGAGTCGGGGTACTGCTTGACCACCACCGGTTCGCCGTCGCGGGGCGCGACGAGCGGGACGATCGCGCCGATGTCGTCGCCGAGGTCGTAGGGCGAGCCGGCACCACCATCGTGCTGGACGTGGATGACCGGTATGCCGGCCGTTCGCGCCCGGTCGAGCAGGGTCGCGACCTCGTCGAGTGCCGCGGACACGCCGTCGAGTTCCATCACGCCTCGGGTGTAGGTGTTCTGGCAGTCGATGAGCACCAGCGCCGACTCGGCCAACGCGGCGGGGCGGCTGGGCAGGGCGGACAGTTCGCGCAGCGTGGGACGGGTCACCTCTGCGAGCGTACTCAGCGGGCCGTCGTGACCGCGAGCACCGCATCGGCCAGCTCCGGCCTGCACACGATCAGGTCGGGCAGGAGGACGTCGGGCTGGTTGTAGCGCAGCGGTGAGCCGTCGATGCGGGACGTGAAGAGTCCTGCCGCACGGGCCACGGCGACGGGCGCGGCGGAGTCCCACTCGTACTGGCCGCCGGCGTGCACGTACACGTCGGCGATGCCCTGCACCACCGACGCGACCTTGGCTCCGGCCGAACCCATCTCGACGAGCGTGCCGCCCAGCGCCTCGCGCACCGCGAGCGCCACTTCGGGCGGCCGGGTACGGGACACCACGATCCGGGGTGCGGCAGGCGCGGGGGGCGGCGGCGCGACGTCGGGCGTGGCGAGCGTGACGCCCTGGGCGGGCAGCGCGACCGCGCCTGCGACGAGTTCACCGGCCTGCCACAGCGCCACGTGCACTGCCCAGTCCTCGCGGCCGAGTTCGGAGAACTCGCGGGTGCCGTCGAGCGGGTCGACGATCCAGACCCGGTCGCTGGTCAGACGGATCGGGTCGTCGGCACCTTCCTCGGACAGCACGGCGTCACCCGGCCGTTCGGCCGCCAGGGCCTGCATCAGGAAGTCGTGCGAGCGCATGTCCCCCGCTGACTTCCGCTCCTTGGCGTCGGCGTCGGCGAACTCGACACGTACGCGCAGCAGCAGCTCGCCCGCCTGGGTCGCCAGCGCCGCGGCGACCTCGTGGTCGGTGGCTGTGCCGATCCCCCGGTCGCTACGCTCCTGCCCGCCGGTCACCGCTTGGCGTCGATCATGTCGATCACGGCCTGCGCCAGATCCTCGACCGCCTGCTCCGGCGTGAGACGCAGGTCGGGATTCTTCGGCCGCTGGTACGGGCTGTCGATGCCGGTGAAGTGGGTGATCTCGCCGCGCCGGGCCTTGGCGTACAGCCCCTTGGGATCACGCCGCTCGCAGTCCTCCAGCGGGGTGTCGCAGAACACCTCGTAGAAGTCGTAGCCCTGATCGGCGTGCACCCGGCGTGCGAGTTCCCTGTGCTCCTCGAGCGGGCTGATGGCTGGCACCAGCACGATCTGACCGGAGTCGGCGAGCAGCGTCGCGATGTGGGCCAGGCGGCGCAGATTCTCGGCGCGGTCGGCCATCGAGAAGCCGAGATCGGCGTTGAGCCCGTGGCGCAGGTTGTCACCGTCGAGAACGTAGGCGGGACGGCCGCTTTCGAGCAGCTTCTGCTCGACGAGCATCGCCACCGACGACTTGCCCGATCCCGACAGACCGGTGAACCACACCGTCGACCCACGCGACAGCCGGTCCTCCGCGGTGACGAGATTCTGGTGCTTGATGGCGTTGGGACTCGCCGCGCGTGCGGCCGCAGGCGTCGTGTCGCGGACCATGCCCGCGGCCACGGTGCCGTTGGTGTCGGGATCGATGAGGATGAACGATCCCGTCGCGGCGTTGCGCGAGTACTCGTCGAGCAGCAACGGGGCCTGCGTGCGCAGCGTGATGCGACCGAGTTCGTTGAGCTTCAACGCCGTTGCACTCTTGTCGCGGTGCAGCGTGTTGACGTCGAGGCGATAGTCCAGAGCCGTCACCCTGGCTCTGGTGGTGCGGCTGGTGTGCTTGACCAGGTACTCGCGGCCGGGCTCCAGCGCCGCCCCGTCGGCCATCCAGCACACCATCGCGTCGAATTCCTGGGTGACGTGCGGCTGGTTGTTCTCGCGGGCCAGCATGTCGCCGCGCGAGATGTCGATGTCGTCGGCGAGGCTGATCGACACCGCCATCGGCGGGAAGGCCTCGGTGACCGGGCCGGTAGGGCCCTCGATCTCGGTGATGCGGCTGGTCAAACCCGCTGGCAGCACCACGATCTCGTCACCCGGGCGGAGCACGCCGCTCGCGACGGTGCCCGCATAGCTACGGTGGTCGGCGTGCTCGCGGGTCTGCGGCCGGATCACGTACTGCACCGGGAACCGGACGTCTATCAGGTTGCGGTCACCGGCGATGTAGACGTCTTCGAGGTGACTCAGCAGCGCGGGCCCGTCGTACCACGGCGTCGCGTCCGACTTGGTGACCACGTTGTCGCCGTTGAGCGCCGACAGCGGGATCGTCGTGACGTCGTGGATGTCGAGGCGTGCGGCGAACTCGTGGAAGTCGTCGCGGATCTTGTCGAACCGCTCCTGGTCCCAGTCGACGAGGTCCATCTTGTTGACCGCCAGCACGATGTGCTGGATGCCGAGCAGCGAGGCCAGGAACGCGTGCCTGCGCGACTGCTCGAGCAGCCCGTGGCGGGCGTCGACGAGCACGATGGCCAGCTGCGCGGTCGAGGTGCCGGTCACCATGTTGCGGGTGTACTGCACGTGCCCGGGGGTGTCAGCGATGATGAACTTCCGCTTCGCCGTGGCGAAGTAGCGGTAGGCGACGTCGATCGTGATGCCCTGTTCCCGCTCGGCCCGCAGGCCGTCGGTCACCAGCGCCAGGTCGGTGTAGTCGTTGCCGCGCTCCTTGGAGGTGCGCTCGACGGCTGCGAGCTGGTCCTCCATGACGGCCTTGGAGTCGTACAGCAGCCGGCCGATCAGGGTCGACTTGCCGTCGTCCACGGATCCCGCGGTGGCAATTCTCAGAAGCGTTGCCATGTCAGCTGTTCCTTCTCTTCTTCGCGCGAGCGCTCATCAGAAGTAGCCCTCTCGCTTGCGGTCTTCCATGCCGGCCTCGGAGATCCGGTCGTCGGCGCGCGTGGCGCCGCGTTCGGTGAGCCGCGAGATGGCCGTCTCGGCGATCACCTCGGCCACGGTCGACGCCTTGGATTCGACGCAGCCCGTGCACGTCACGTCGCCGACGGTGCGGAACCGCACGGTCTTCTCGATGATCGGCTCGTCCTTGCGGGGCTGCAGGTACTTGTGGACGGCCAGCAGCATGCCGTCGCGCTCGAACACCTTGCGCTGGTGCGCGTAGTAGATCGACGGCAGCGTGATCTTCTCGGCGCCGATGTAGGACCAGATGTCGAACTCGGTCCAGTTCGAGATCGGGAAGGCGCGGATGTGCTCGCCCTTGTGGTGGCGGCCGTTGTAGAGGTTCCACAGCTCGGGGCGCTGGGCCTTCGGATCCCACTGGCCGAATTCGTCGCGGAAGCTGAACACGCGCTCCTTGGCGCGGGCCTTCTCCTCGTCGCGACGGGCGCCGCCGAACGCGGCGTCGAACTTGTTCTCGCGGATGGCGCGCAGCAGCGTGAACGTCTGCATCGGGTTGCGCGACGGAATCGTCTCGACCACGCGCCCCGCGTCGATGTCGTCCTGAACCTTGGCCACGACCAGGCGGACGCCGCTCTGGGCGACCAGTTCGTCGCGGACGGCCAGCACCTCGTCGAAGTTGTGCCCGGTGTCGACGTGCATCACCGGGAACGGCAGCCTGCCCGGCCGGAAGGCCTTGAGCGCCAGGTGCAGCATGACGATCGAGTCCTTGCCGCCGGAGAAGAGCAGCACTGGCTTCTCGAACTCGGCGGCGACCTCGCGGATGATGTGGATGGCCTCGGCCTCCAGCACCCGCAGGTGGCTCAACTCGTACTTGCCGACGGGCTGGTCGAGTTCGGTGGCCGTCATGACTTCCTCTTTAAGTTGGTAGAGATAGCCAGAATTGCAATCATGCCCAGGAATCTACGATGCGGGCGCCGCGGGTGTCAACGTCTCGGGCCGAGTCACGCCCAGATCAGGGCGAGTGACACTGGGTCCGCGCAGTCTTACGATGGCTGAAGCGGGGTCGGGGAAGGACCCGAAGGGGGCCAGCGATGGCAGCCATGGCGCACCGTGTGAAGGTGCTCAGCGCGGCGGCGTTGTCGCCGCTTGCATTCATCACGATCGTCTCACCGGCGACCAGCAACGCGGCCGAATGCGGTTTCGGCACGGTGTTCGACGCGGCGACCAACACCTGCGTCGCGGCCGCGTTGCCGCCACCACCCCCGCCGCCGCCTCCGCCACCACCGTGGAACGGTGATCCGACGCCCGGCTTCTCGATCGGTGTCTGCGCGCCGATTCCGTTCGTGGCGTTGTGCACCGGCATCTGAGGGTCAGGCAGTGACTTCGGTCAGCCGGCCCGTGGCGACGTCGAAGACGAACCCCCTGGCCGACGAGTGCTTCGTGACGAACGGGCTCGCCTCGATGCGTCGCAGCGATTGCCGCACGTCCTCCTCGAGGTCGCCGAACGCCTCGGCCGCCCACGTCGGCTTGAGCCCCGTCTCGTCCTGAATCGACTTCTTGAACTCGTCGTCGGTGAACGTCAGCATCCCGCAGTCGGTGTGGTGGATGAGGATGATTTCCTCCGTGCCCAACAGCCGCTGACTGATCGCCAGCGACCGGATCTCGTCATCGGTCACCACGCCGCCCGCGTTGCGGATGACGTGCGCCTCGCCGTCGGCCAGCCCGAGGATGCGGTAGACGTCGAGCCTGGCGTCCATGCACGCCACGACCGCAACGTGCTTGCTCGGCGGCAACGGGAGCGGGCCGGAGAACGACTGGGCGTAAGCCTCGTTGTTCTTCAGGTACTCGTCGGTGACGGACACGGTGGACCTCCTGTGCGGGCAGACGTCACCACCGACGGTAGTGACGCCTGCCCGGCGAGGGGAGCCTCAGGATCGCGGTGATTCCAGGTCGTACACGGTCGTGCCGCCGACGTCGGACTTGGCGAAGGTCTGCTCGACCCACGAGGTGATCTCCCCCGCACTGCCGCCACGCCGTCCCGGCGGACCCCCACGATCGGAGGCGATGAAGTACCGCACCTGACCGTCGGCGACGTACTGCTGGAACTCCGCCAGGGTCGGCGACGGGTCACCGCCGGTGAAGCCACCGATGGCCATGAGCGACTCGCCTGTCTTGAGTTCGAGGTCACTCACCTGCATCGACCCGATTGCCGCTGCCGCCCAACGGGTGTCGGCATCGGAGACCAGGGCTTGCAGTTGGGCGTTGTCGGACTGACCGAAGGGTCCGCCCCGCCCGGCTCCCGGACCGCCGCCGGGACCACCGAAGCCGAATCCCTCGGCCTTGGCGGGACCGGACGTGGCCATCGGGCCGCCGTGGTTCGCCGCCACGGTCTCGATCGAGTACGCCGCCGTCGCGCCGAGACCGAACAGGCAGGCCAGCGCCGCCAGGACCACCGTCACGCGACCGCCACGCCGTGCGCCGATCGCGAGACCGACGGCCACCACCACCGACCCGATCAGCAGCACCCAGCGCAGCGCGGGCAGCCAGTCCGGCGAGCGACCCAACAGCACGAAGGCCCAGACTCCGGTGCCTGCCAGCAGCGCCGCCAGCACCAGTCCCGACCAGAGGGCCGCCCTGCGCTGCCACAGTTCGGCGACCGTCATGCCGACCAGTGCGCCGATCGCGGGCGCCAGCGCCACCACGTAGTACGGGTGCACGGTGCCGTCCATGAAACTGAAGACGCCTGCGGTGACGACGAGCCAGCCACCCCACACCACCAGACCGGCGCGGCGCAGGTCGGTGCGGGCGGACCGCCACGTCAGCCACGCCAGCACGACCATTCCGATCAGCGCGACCGGCAGCAGCCACGACGACTCCGTACCGAAGGACGGGCCGAACATCCGGCCGATCCCGGGCTCGCCCCCGAAGAACAGGCTGGCGCCAGGCGGCCGTCCGCCGTCACCACCGGGTGCCACGTCGCCGCCGCCCCCGCCAGGTCCGCCCCCACCGACGATGCGCTCGAGCCCGTTGTAGCCCAGCGCGAGCTGCAGCAGGCTGTCGTCGGTCGACCCGGCGATGTAGGGCCGCGATCCGGCGGGCCACAGGCTCACCAGCGCGACGTACCAACCGGCGGAGACGACCAGCGCCGCACCGGCGACGAGGAGCCCACCGACCCGTCGCCACAACGAGATCGGGGCGACCACCAGAAAGGCCAGCGCGAAACCGGGCACCGGCAGGAACGCCTGCAGCATCTTGGTCAGGAAGGCGAACCCGACCACGACGCCCGTGAGGGCCATCCAACGGTAGCTACCGTTCTCGACGGCGCGCACCGTGGTGTAGGCCGCGACGACGAGCAGGAGCACCAGCAGCGCATCCGGGTTGTTGTAGCGGAACATCAGCGTGGCCACCGGGGTGAGGGCCAGCACCGTGCCCGCGACCAGTGCCGCACCGGGGCCGCTGGTCCGCTTGACCGTGAAGTAGAGCACCGCGACGGCCGCGACGCCCATCAGCGCCTGCGGCAGCAGCATGGTGAACTCGTTGAACCCGAACAGCCTGCCGGACAGGCTCATGAACCACATTGCGGCGGGCGGCTTGTCGACCGTGATGGCGTTGCCTGCGTCGAGCGAGCCGAACAGCCACGCCTTCCAATTCTGCGTACCGGCTTGTGCGGCCGCGGCGTAGTAGCCGTTGGCCCAGCCCGAGGACCCCAGGCCCCAGAGGTAGAGCACGGCGGTACCCGCGAGCAGCGCCAGCAGACCCGGTCGGGCCCAGCGCGGTTGCGGGCTCTCGGTCGGGCCGGCGAGCTGCGGTGTCCGATGGTCGGCAGTGACGGTCATGAACGAGATCCCCTTGAAGTCGAGCGGAGGCGCCGCGGGTGGAACACCCAGCCCCGCAACAGGACGAAGCGGACGGCGGTGGCGAGCAGGTTGGCGAGCACCAGCACCGACAGCTCGAGCGTTCGGTGCGGTTGGTCGACGAGGGCGTGCAGGCCGGCGAGTGCGCCGCTGGTGATCGCCAGGGCGATGCCGAACACGATCAGTCCCTCGACGTGGTGGCGCGCGGCGTTGCCCGCGACGCCGAACGTGAACCGCCGGTTGGCCGCGGTGTTGCCGATTGCGGTGACCAGCAGCGCGGCGAGGTTGGCTGCCTGGGCGCCGATGACGCCGTGCAGGAGCATGAACAGCACCAGGTAGGCCGCCGTCGACGCGACCCCGACCGTGGCGAAGCGGACCACCTGCCGGAACAGTGAGCGCGGCGCGGCCTGGGACGGCCCTAGTTGCGCAGCAATGGCATTCACGGGGATCGACCCGTTGGCGAAGCCGCGGAGCAGCCGTCCGACGCCCTTCAGGTCGGCAGCGGCGGTCGCCACGATGTCGACCCGACTGTCGGGGTCGTCGACCCAGTCGACCGGCACCTCGTGGATGCGCAGACCGCTGCGCTCGGCCAGAACCAGGAGTTCGGTGTCGAAGAACCATCCGGCGTCGGACACGTGCGGCAGCAGCTCACGTGCGACGTCGGCTCGGATGGCCTTGAACCCGCACTGCGCGTCGGAGAACCCGGCGGCGAGCGTCGACTTGAGGATCAGGTTGTAGCAGCGGGAGATGAACTCCCGCTTGGCCCCTCGCACCACCCGCGATCCCCGACCCAGCCGGGTGCCGATCGCGAGGTCGGAGTGTCCGGAGATCAGCGGAGCGACGAGCGGGGCCAGCGCGGTGAGGTCGGTCGACAGGTCGACGTCCATGTATGCCAGCACCTGCGCATCCGAGTGCGACCAGACTTCGTGGAGCGCCCTACCCCGGCCCTTCTGCTCCAGCCGCACCACGCGCACGTCGGGGAGTTCGGCCGCCAATTGGCGCGCCACGCGCGGGGTCTCGTCGATGCTGGCGTTGTCGGCGATCGTGATGCGCACCGGGTACGGGAACGTGTCCCGCAGGTGCCGATGCACCCGGCGCACCGAGTCGGCCAGCGCGGTCTCCTCGTTGTAGACGGGGATCACCACGTCCAGCACGGGTACGCCGGTCATGGCCGCGGCCCTGGCCGCATTGGGGCGGGATGCGAAGCGAGCGATGGGCTCGGTTCCCGTGTCGATGTCCGTCATGACTTCATCGTCGCCGCGCGCAGTGTGGTGGCCTTCTGCGCGAGCTATGCGCCGGCTGTGAATCACGCCGCGGGCGCCGAGGTGAGGTCGTAGACCGCCACGCGATCGACGATCACCGGCGCGTAGTGCGTCTCGACCCACTCGGCGATGTTCGCGGCTTCGCGGCTTCCCGTTGGTTGCGCCTTGCCGAAGCTTCCCGACACCCCGTCGCTTCGCTCGCCCCGACCCACGATCCTGCTGCGAATGAAGTAGTGCACGTCGCCGTCGGCCACCAGGCGCTGGAACTCGGCGAGGGTCGGTGCGGGGTCGGTGCCGTTGAATCCGCCGATCGCCATCACTGGCATGCCGCTGCCGAGCTGATAGCCCGCAGCGTTGTTGGAGCCCACGACCGCTGCGGCCCAGCGGAATCGGTCGGCGTCGGCGGCCAGCAGCGCCGACAGACCGGCACTGGGTTCGGGTGACGCGAGCAGTCCCCCGCCCATGCCGCCGAACCCGCCGAATCCCCGTACCGGCCCGACCGACGGGATCGCGCCGGTGTGCGCCGCGGCAGCCGTCTCGATCGCGTAGGCAGTCGGCGCGAGCAGACAGGCGGCCAGCGCCAGTCCCGCGACCGCGGCTGCCATCCGCTGCGGCAGTCGAGCCACCACGACCAGTAGCACGGCGGCACCCAGTCCCCCAACGGTGACGACCACGCGCAACCACGGCAACCAGTCGTCGCGCCGGGCGGCCAGCACCACGGCGAGGACGGCGGTGACGGCGACCGTCGATGCCATCGCGGCAGCACACCACGGAGTGAATCGGTTGCGCCACAGCAGGACTGACCCGATGCCGATGACCGCGCCGAGCGCAGGCGCCAGCGCGACGGTGTAGTACGAGTGCACGATGCCGCCTGCGAAGCTGAACACGACGGCCGTCGTCAGCAGCCAGCCGCCCCACAGCACGAGTGCGGCACGGCGCGGATCGGTGCGCGGCGCGCGGCGGGTTAGCCACAGCCCGGTGGCCAGGCACACCAGCGCGGCTGGCAGCAGCCAGCCGGCGTAGGTGCCCATGCCCGCGCCGAGCAGTCGGCCCCAGCCGACGTCGTAGTCGAGATTGCCCAGGCCGCCGACCTCCTCGCCGGTGAGGCGGCCGATTCCGTTGTAGCCCAGTGCCAATTCGACGATGCTGTCGTGCTGGGAGCCACCGATGTAGGGCCGCGACGACGCGGGCCACAGCTCGACCAGCAGCAGGTACCAGCCCGCCGACACCACCAGCGCGAGGACGCCTGCCGCCAGCCGGAGCAGTCGAGACCGTAGCGGCACCGCAGCAGCCATCAGGTACGCGACGCCGAAGGCGGGCAGGACGAGGAAGGCCTGCAGCATCTTCGCCAGGAAGCCGAAGCCCACGGCGACGCCCGCGCCGACGAGCCACCAGCGGCCGGCCTCCGGCTCGCCCGCGCGTTGCACGCAGTACGCGCCGACGACGAGCATCAGGACCAGCAGGGCGTCGGGATTGTTGAACCGGAACATCAGTGCGGCGGCGGGAGTGAAGGCGAACACCGCGCCTGCCAGTAGCGCCGCCTGCGGGCCCGCCGCCCGACGGACGGCCGCGTAGAGCACTGCGACGGCGGCCACGCCCATCACCGACTGGGGCGCCAGGACGCTCCACGAGTTCAGGCCGAAGATGCGCACCGACAGATCCGTCACCCACAGTGCTCCGGGGATCTTGTCGACCGTGATGGCGTTGCCCGCGTCGCTCGAGCCGAACAGCATGGCCGTCCAGTTCGAGGCCCCGGCCTGTGCGGCCGCCGAGTAGAACGCGTTGGCCCAGCCGCTGGCCGACAGGTTCCACAGGTAGAGCACGGCCGTGATTGCGATCAGCGCGCCGAACGCGGCCCGCTCCCAGATCATCCGCCGTGGTCGGTCGACCGATGGGTCCTGCGGGTTCGCCGCGCGCGGCAGTACAGCGATCACCCGGTCGATTCTCGGGCGCGGCGCTAAGCGTCCGATTGGTCCGAGCTGTGGCTGACCTGTGAACCGTCGGGCAACGTCACGACGAACCGGGTGTCACCGGGTGCGCTGTGGACGTCGATCGTGCCGTCGTGCGCCTTGACGACGGCGGCGACGATCGCCAGACCGAGACCGGTGCCGCCGTCGCGCCGCGAACGCGACGAATCACCACGGGCGAAGCGCTCGAAGACCTCCGGTCGCAGGGCCGCCGGGATGCCCGGTCCGTCGTCGGCGACCGTCAGCACCACGCTGCCCGGCCCGAGTGTCAGCGACGTCGTGACCGTGGTGCCCGCCGGAGTGTGCGTCCTGGCGTTTGCCAGCAGATTCGCCAGCACCTGGTGCAGCCGTGCCTCGTCGCCGACCACGACCACCGGATCCTCCGGCAGATCGAGCGACCAGGCATGGTCGGGGCCTGCGACGTGCGCGTCGCTGACCGCATCCACGACGAGGCGCGAGAGGTCCACGCCCTCGCTGATCAGTCCGCGGCCGGCATCGAGGCGGGCCAGCAGCAGCATGTCCTCGACGAGCTGGGTCATGCGGTGCGTCTCGGATTCGACGCGACTCATCGCGTGGGCGACGTCGTCGGGCAGCTCCGCGCGTTTGCGTTGCGCCAGTTCGGTATAGCCGCGGATCGCCGCCAGTGGGGTGCGCAGCTCGTGGCTGGCGTCGGCCACGAACTGGCGGACCCTGGTCTCGCTCGCGTGCCGCGCCGACAACGCTCCCGCGATCCGGTCGAGCATGCGGTTGAGCGACGAGCCGAGCTGACCGATCTCGGTGTGCGCACCCGCGGGGTCGACGCGCACGATTGGCGTCGGCAGGCTCACCTCACCGCGGTCGAGTTCGAGGTCGGCGACGGCGCGCGCGGCAGCCGAGACCCGCGACAGCGGTGCGAGTTGCCTTCTGATCACCAGGATTCCGGCGATCGTCGCGGCCAGAAGCGCGGTGATCGCCACGACGCAGAACATGCCCAGAACCCACAGCAGCGTGTCGTCGACCACGGCCGTCGGCAATCCCGTGACGATCGTCTGACCGCCGTGGCGGGACTGCATGCCGATCACGCGATAGCGCCCGAGCCCGTCGAGATCCACGGTCTCGGGCCGGCGGTCGGGCGGCACCGCGCCGAGTTGTCCGGTGGCCGCCGCGCTGACCGCCGACCGTCCGCCGTCGGAGGTGATGACCCCGGCGTCGACGGCACCGTCGCGCTCGACGACCGCGCCGACCGTTCGGGCAGCCTGGCCCGGCGCGTTGAGGAAGCCGGGACCGGGCCCGGTCTCGGGATCGAACCGCTGCCGCAGCGGGAAGTCGGGCGGAGCGGGGAAGAGCACGATGCGCGGCGGTTCCGGCGGGTCCGCCGATCCCGGCGCCCCGGGCGGTCGGCCCTGGCCGAACCTGAATTGCTCCGGAGGAAAGGGCATGTCGAAGATCGCCGTCGACCGCTTGCCCGCTTCGAGCACCTGCTCGTCGAGCTGGTGCATCAGGAAGCGCTGCAACGCGAACTCCGTGGCGACGCCGATCGCGGCGCACACGGTGGCGAGGAGCACGATCTGCGTGACGAGCAGTCGGACCCGCAGCGACCAGGTGCGCGGCGAGAAGACGCGGGTCCCCGGCCCGCCGCTAGCGGGCGGGCTTGAGGACATATCCGGCCCCCCGCAGGGTGTGGATCATCGGCTCGCGCCCGCTGTCGATCTTCTTGCGTAGATAGCTGACGTACAGCTCGACGATGTTGGACCGGCCGCCGAAGTCGTAGCTCCACACCCGGTCGAGGATCTGCGCCTTGCTCAGCACCCGCTTGGCGTTGCGCATCATGAACCGCAGCAACTCGAATTCGGTGGCGGTCAGCGAGATCGGTTCACCCGCGCGCGTCACCTCGTGACTGTCCTCGTCGAGGACCAGGTCGCCGACGACGATCTGTGCGCCACCCGATTCGTCAGCGACGCCGGTGCGCCTCAGCAGCGCACGCAGCCGCAGGACCACCTCTTCGATGCTGAACGGCTTCGTCACGTAGTCGTCGCCGCCCGCGGTCAGCCCCGCGATGCGGTCCTCGACGGAATCCTTCGCCGTGAGCAACAGCAGCGGCAGCCCCGGTATCTGGTTGCGCAGCTCGTGCAGGACGTCGAGCCCGCTCATGTCCGGCAGCATGACGTCGAGGACCACGACGTCTGGCGGCGTCTGTCGTGCCGCCTCGATCGCCGACGCGCCGTCGCCCGCGGTCGTGATGTCCCAGCCCTCGTAGCGCAGGGCCATCGACACCAGTTCGGCGAGCACGGGTTCGTCGTCGACCACCAGCACGTTGATGGGGCTACCGTCGGCGCGCCGCATGACGACTCGACCGGGGCCGTTGTCCTGTGCGGTGGTCATGGTGACCAGTATTCGCCACGCCGATGGGCCGATCCTGTGCCGAACCTATGCGTGGGCTGTGACGGCCGGTTTCATAGCGTCGTCCGATACCGCGCACAGCCGACTCCCACGTCGAGCGGCGACAGTGGAGCCGTGACTACCTGGGGCATGCGCGGCACGCTGGCCGCGATCGGCGTTGCGGCGGTGATCGTCGGTCTCGGTGGTGCTGCGGTGTACGCGGCGACGGACGAGGGGCCGGGTGCGGGATTCATGCACGGCCCGCCGGCCGCACCCCCCGACCGTCGCTGATGGTGGCCGGTTACTCCGGCGGGCCGAACCCGTCCGGCGGAGTGGCTGTCACCGGCGGTACGGCGACGGTGGTCTCCGGCTCCGGTGGCGCCGTGCCCTCGGTGCTCGTCTCCCCGGTCGTCACCTCCGAGGTCAGGACCGGGCCCGGCGGCGCGGGCGCGGGTTCCTCGGCGGCACTGGTGGCAACCGTGACGCCACCCATCGTCAGTAGCGCGCCGGTTCCGATGGTCGCGGTCAACAACTTCACCTTGGTGTTCACGTGGATCTCTCCAAATCGATCTACTCGACATCGTGCTTACCCAAAGGGGCCGTCTCGGACCCTCCACGAGTCGGGTAACCACCGCGATCGACTGTGAAACGCGGGTGCGGGCCGTTACTTGGCGGCCTCCTCCTCCGATGGCAGCGGCGCGGGGCCCTTCATCGCGGGCTTCGCGACCGCGACCGCCGGTGCGGTGGGTGGCGTGGTCTCGGTGCTGGTGGCGCCGATCGACATCGTCGTGCTCTTGGCCAGATCGGTGTGATCGGTCGGCGCGGTGACCGCGGCGCTGAGTGCGCCGATGGTCACCACCGCGCTTACCCCGATGATCGCTGCGAGGAACTGGTACCTGCCGTTGGGCTTCGTCATGGTGTTTTCCCGGTCGTCGTGATCACGTCGCACGTCCCGCCTGCGGTGTGCGACCCCACCTCCGAGTGAACGCGCCGAAACTGGACGAACGCTGTGCCCTCGCCACGAGTTGGCTCCCCCTTCGGGCGGGACGAAACGCCGGGTCGCGAGGGCTCTTCGCAGCCGCATCGCCGGCGATCTCCTACCCTGTCCGAATGCGGGTAGCCGAGAGCGCGACGTGACGCGGTTCCTCGCTAGGCGCCTGTTCAACTACGCGGTGCTGTTGGTTCTGGCGTCGTTCCTGACGTTCTGTCTCACCGCGTGGGCCTTCAATCCGCTCGAGAGCCTGGAGAGCCGCAACCCGCGCCCGCCGCAGGCGGTCATCGATGCCCGCGCGGACGCGCTGCACCTCAACGATCCGGTGGTGCAGCGGTACGCCACGTGGGTCACCCACGCGGTACGCGGCGACTTCGGGACGACGATCACCGGCCAGCCGGTGGCCGACGAACTCGGTCGGCGCATCGGGGTCAGCCTGCGGCTGGTGGTCATCGGGTCGGTGCTCGGCACGCTGATCGGCGTCGTCGTCGGCGCGTGGGGCGCGGTACGGCAGTACCGGGTGTCGGACCGGGTCATCACGATCGTGTCGCTGCTGTTGATCAGCACCCCGACATTCGTGCTCGCCCCGCTGCTCATGCTGCCCGCGAACACGATCAACGGCGCCCTCGGATTCGAACTGTTCCAGTACATTGGCGAGACGTCGACGACGGTTGCGCCGGGATTCTGGAACGGTGTCGTCGACCGGTTGCAGCACCTGGTGCTGCCGACGATGACGCTGGCGCTGTTCGCGATCGCGGGGTACAGCAGGTACCAGCGCAACGCGATGCTCGACGTGCTCGGTCAGGACTTCATCCGCACCGCGCGGGCCAAGGGCCTGACCCGGCGACAGGCCCTGCTGCGGCACGGGTTGCGCACCGCACTCATCCCGATGGCGACGCTGTTCGCCTACAGCGTCGGCGGACTCGTCACCGGGGCGGTGTTCGTGGAGAAGATCTTCGGCTGGCACGGCATGGGCGAGTGGGCCGTTCAGGGAATCGCCAACCAGGACACCAATATCGTCGCCGCCATCACGCTGTTCACCGGCGCCACCGTGCTGCTCGCCGGGCTGCTGTCCGACGTCATCTACGCCGCACTCGATCCGAGGGTGAGGGTCTCGTGACCACCGAAAGCGCCTTCGCATCCCGTCGCACGCTGACGCTGCGCCGCTTCCTGCGCAGCCGGCTCTCAGTGGCCGCGCTGGTCATCCTGCTGGTGCTGTTCGTCGGCTGCTACGCGCTGCCCCCGCTGCTGCCGTGGAAGTACACCGACCTGGACTACTTCGCCCTGCAGCAGCCCCCTAGCCCCAGCCACTGGTTCGGTACCAACGCGCTCGGCCAGGACGTGCTCGCCCAGACGCTGCGCGGCATGCAGAAGTCGCTGCTGATCGGCGTCTGCGTCGCGTTCGTCTCGACCGTCATCGCCGCCACCGTGGGGGCCATCGCCGGGTACTTCGGCGGCTGGCGCGACCGCGCCCTCATGTGGGTGGTCGACCTGCTGCTGGTGATCCCGAGCTTCATCCTGATCCTGATCATCACCCCGCGGACCAGGGGCGCGGACACGGTGATCTGGCTGATCCTGCTGCTGGCCGCCTTCAGCTGGATGATCAGCGCCCGCATCGTGCGCGGCCTGACGATGAGTCTGCGCGAGCGCGAATTCGTCACGGCCGCCAGGTACATGGGCGTGTCCAACCGGAAGATCATCGTGCGCCACGTGCTGCCGAACGTGGCCTCCATCCTCATCATCGACACCGCGCTCAACGTCGGTGTCGCGATCCTCGCCGAGACCGGGTTGAGCTTCCTGGGATTCGGCATCCAGCCGCCCGACGTATCACTGGGCACGCTGATCAGCGACGGCACTGCATCGGCACTGACGTTCCCGTGGCTGTTCCTGTTCCCGGCCGGAGTGCTGGTGCTGATCGTCGTGTGCGCCAACGTGATCGGCGACGGGCTGCGCGATGCGCTGGACCCGGGTGCGCGGACCCTGAGGCGGCGGCGATGAGCGCTTGCGCGAAGAGCAGAGGGCGGCGGCGATGAGCGCTTGCGCGAAGAGCAGAGGGCGGCGATGACGGAACTGCTTTCGGTGACCGACCTCACCGTCACCTTCCCCACCGACACCGCCGAGGTGGCCGCGGTACGGGGCATGTCCTTCGACGTCCGACCGCGCGAAGTCGTCGCACTGGTCGGCGAATCCGGCGCGGGCAAGTCCGCGACCGCGATGGCCGTGGTGGGCCTGCTTCCCGAGTACGCCGACGTGACGGGTTCGGTTCGGCTGCACGGCGAGGAGCTGATCGGCCTCGACGACGCGGGCATGTCCCGCGTCCGGGGCCGCGCGATCGGCACGGTGTTCCAAGACCCGATGTCGGCGCTCACGCCGGTGTACACGGTGGGCGACCAGATCGCCGAGGCCTTGCGCGTGCATCAGCGCGACCTGAGCCGTGCGGCGGCGAAGACGCGAGCCGTCGAACTGCTCGAACTCGTCGGCATCAACCAACCCGACCGGCGCGCGCGGGCGTTCCCGCACGAGCTGTCGGGCGGTGAGCGCCAACGCGTCGTGATCGCGATCGCGATCGCCAACGACCCGGACCTGATCATCTGCGACGAGCCGACCACCGCGCTGGACGTCACCGTGCAGGCGCAGATCCTCGACGTGCTGCGCACCGCGCGCGACGTCACCGGCGCCGGAGTGCTGATCATCACCCACGACCTCGGCGTGGTGAACGAGTTCGCCGACCGCGCGATGGTCATGTACGCAGGCCGTGCGGTGGAGACGGCGCCCGTGGACGTCATCGTCGCCGACCGCGTCATGCCCTACACGGTGGGACTGCTCGGTTCCGTGCCGCGCCTCGACGCGCCGCAGGGTGCGCGCCTGGTCCCGATCCCGGGTGCCCCGCCGACGATGGAGGCCCTGCCGCCTGGGTGCCCGTTCGCGCCCCGGTGCCCGCTGGCGATCGACGACTGCCTGGCCGAGGAACCGGCACTGCTGCCCGTCGGCCCCGACCACGCGGCGGCGTGCATTCGCGTCGAGCACGTGAGGGGCCGCTCGGCGGCCGACGTGTACGGCGTGTCGACCGCACCCCCCGATGCCGCACGGGATCCCGACGCGCCCGTGGTGCTTCAGGTGCGCGACCTGGTCAAGACCTACGAACTGACCAAGGGCGTGGTGTTCCGGCGCCGGATCGGCGAGGTGCGCGCGGTCGACGGCATCAGCTTCGAGCTGCGGCAGGGCCACACGCTGGGCATCGTCGGCGAATCCGGCTCCGGCAAGTCGACCACGCTGCACCAGATCCTCGAACTGACACCGCCGCAGGGCGGTTCGATCGAGGTGCTCGGCCGCGACGTCGCGGCGCTGGACCGGCGGGGCCGCCGCGAGCTGCGCGGCGACCTGCAGGTGGTGTTCCAGGATCCGGTGGCGTCACTCGATCCGAGGCTACCGGTGTTCGAGGTGCTTGCGGAGCCGTTGTCGGCCAACGGTTTCGACGACGCCCGCATCGACGAACGGGTTGCCGAGCTGCTGACCCTGGTGGGGATGAGGCGGGAGGACGCCGGCCGCTACCCCGCCGAGTTCTCCGGAGGTCAGAAGCAGCGCATCGGCATCGCCCGTGCGCTGGCACTGCAGCCGAAGATCCTCGCGCTCGACGAGCCGGTGTCGGCGCTCGACGTGTCGATTCAGGCCGGGATCATCAACCTGCTGCTCGATCTGCAGCTCCAGTTCGGCCTGTCCTACCTGTTCGTGTCGCACGACCTGTCGGTGGTCAAGCACCTGGCCGACCAGGTGGCGGTCATGCACCGCGGCGTCGTCGTCGAGGCAGGCAGCGCCGAGAGCGTGTTCGCCGACCCGCAGGACGAGTACACCCGGCGGCTGCTGGCCGCAGTGCCCACGGTGTAGCGGGCAACTCCACGTCAGCCCTTGAGTTCGACTTCGACGAAGACCGCGGTCCCGTTCGAGGAACTCACGACGTCATGGTCGGTGCCCGCAGTGCCGTGGTAGGGCGATGCCGCGTGTTGCGTCATCTCACGGGTGTTGCCGTCGGCGTCAGTGACGGTGAACGTTCCACCGGTGACGGGTATGACCACGTAGTCGTATTCGTGTCGGTGGGGTCCGGTGGAGTCACCGGCCTGCTCGAACGTCCAGGTGGTGACGCGGATGCGTGGGTCGTCGATCGCGACGGTGGCTCGCGCCGTGCTCATGGTCGGTCCTCGATGGTCGGTTCCGCAGGTGTCAAATCCGCAGCGCGGCGCGTGATCTCGCGCACCATGGCGCCGATGTGGCGCTCGTCGGTGCCACAGCAGCCGCCCAGGATGGACAGATGCGGGAGCCGATCGAGGAGATCGGCCTGCGCTGCGGCGAAGTCGCGCGGCGTGCCGTCGTCGCGTTCGATGGCAGCGTCCAGATCCGCGTGGCCGGCGGTCGAGGCGTTCGCGCGTATCCCGGCGATGCGGCGATTCCAGTCGGCCTGCTCCGGGCCGACCGCGGTCGCGATGTGGCTCGGGTGCGCGCAGTTGACCAGGAAGTAGTCGGGCGGTGCGGCCTCGTCGACCGCCGCGATCGCCTCCGCCAATCCGACGCCACTGAGCAGCCGTCCATCGTCGTCGACCGTGAACGACACCGCGATCGGCACTTGCTCGGCCCGGGCGGCGCGCACGATGCCGATGGCCTCACCGACGTGAGTGATGGTGTAGGCGGTGGCCAGGTCGGCAGAAGCGGCGGCGAACGCGGCCAGCTGCGGCCGGTGATAGTGGAACGCGGTGTCGGGGTCCGGCGCCGCTGAGGCGGAGTACCCGTCGTGACGCGGCCCGATGCTCCCGCTGACGAGGATGTGGCCGACTGCGTCGACGTGGTCGCCGCGCAGTTCGGCCATGAACTCGATCGCCGCGGAGTTCACGCGATCGAGATCGTGGGCGTCGTAGCCCAAAAGTCGACCCCAGTCCGGGTTGGCTCGCCAGGTGGGGCTTTCCAGCAGCAGCGGGCGCCCGGCCGCCGACGCGATGTCGGCGTACCCCGCGTAGTAGTCGCGCAGCGCCGCTCGGCCATCGGGAGTGTCCAGCAGCACGAAGGCCGCGAAGTGCGGCAGGTCCACGCCGCGGCGGAACATCAGATCGGTCTCGATGCCGCCGTCGGTGACGAACACTGTGCGCCCCTTCGGGTCGGCTCGCGAGCCCGCGGGCTGGGGAGCTTCAGGGTACGGACGGGCGCGGGCTTCCGGAGGTAATAGGTAGCAGACCACTAAAGTCGGTCGGCATGACGTTCCGACGCATCGCCAGCCTCCTCGTGGTGGCGGGATTGACCCTCACGGCCTGTTCCAGCGGCGATCAGACGCCTCCCCCGGCAGGCGGCGACGCCGAGGTCGGGAGCACCAGCGACATGAACCCGCAGGACCCGGCCAGCCTGCAGGAGGGCGGGGCGCTGCGCCTGGCGCTGTCGGGGTTCCCGGAGAACTTCAACACCCTGCACATCGACGGCAACGTCGCCGACGCCGGGGCGATGATGAGAGCCACGATGCCGCGGGCGTTCCGCATCGCTCCCGACGGCACGGCGACGGTCAACCAGGACTACTTCACCAACGTCGAACTCACCAGCACCGATCCGCAGGCAGTCACCTACACGATCAATCCCAACGCCACCTGGAGCGACGGCGCGCCGATCACCTGGGAGGACATCAAGTCCCAGATCGACGCCACCAACGGCAAGAACAAGGACTTCGCGATCGCCAGCCCGAACGGCAGCGAGCGCGTCGCGTCGGTCACCCGCGGCGTCGACGACCGCCAGGCCATCATGACGTTCGCCAAGCCGTACTCCGAGTGGCGCGGCATGCTCGCGGGCAACACGATGCTGCTGCCCAAGAGCGTGACCGCCACCCCCGAGGCGTTCAACAAGGCGCAGCTGAGCCAGCCCGGCCCGTCGGCGGGGCCGTTCGCGATCACCAACATCGACCGGACCGCGCAGCGAATCACGTTGACTCGCAACCCCAAGTGGTGGGGTGCCACCCCGCGCCTGGACACCATCACCTACTCGGTGCTCGACGACGCCGCGCGCATCCCGGCACTGCAGAGCAACGCGCTGGACGCGACGGGGCTGACCAGCCTCGACGAGCTGGAGATCGCCCGCCGCACGGCAGGCATCTCGATCCGCCGCGCGCCAGGGTTGGGCTGGTACCACTTCACGATGAACGGCGCGCCGGGCTCGATCCTCGCCGACAAGGCGCTGCGCGTTGCCATCTCGAAGGGCATCGACCGGCAGACGATCGCCAGCGTCACCCAGCGCGGCCTGGTGGACAACCCGGTGCCGCTCAACAACCACATCTACGTCGCGGGCCAAGAGGGCTACCAGGACAACAGCGGAGTCGTCGCCTTCGACCCCGAGGCAGCCAAGCGCGAACTCGACGCACTGGGCTGGTCGATGAACGGCCAGTTCCGCGAGAAGGACGGCAAGCAACTCGTCATCCGCGACATCTTCTACGACGCTGCCAGCACGCGGCAGGTCGCGCAGATCGCCCAGAACAACCTGGCGCAGATCGGAGTGAAGCTCGACCTGCAGGCCAAGGGCGGCAACGGCTTCTTCAGCCAGTACATCACCGTCGGCAACTTCGACCTGGCCCAGTTCAGCTGGGTGGCCGACGCCTTCCCGCTCTCGGGCCTCACCCAGATCTACCTGTCCACCGGGGAGAGCAACTTCGGCAAGATCGGCAGCCCGGAGATCGACGCCAAGATCGAGCAGACGCTCGAGGAACTCGACCCGGCCAAGGCTCGCGTCCTCGCCAACGAACTCGACGAGCTGATCTGGGCCGAGGGGTTCAGCCTGCCGCTGACCCAATCACCCGGAAACGTCGCCGTGCGAAGTAATCTCGCGAACTTCGGCGCAGCAGGGCTGGCCGACGTCGACTACACCGCGATCGGCTTCACGAAGCAGTGACGTTGCGGACCGCCCGCTGCACGACCGGTGGCACCACCGACTCGGCAGCGGCCGCGGCGCCGAGGCCCCACACCAGCAGGCGGAACCCGATCGGCGACGGCGCGGCGTCGAGTTCCGCTGCGCGCCCAGGCAGTTCGTCGGCCCTGCCCGCGACGACGGCCGCGGCGATCTCGAGTGCGGCGCGCTCCTTGGCGTCGAGCACGCTATGCCCTGCAGTGGGCAACTCCACCAGCACGGCATCCGGGATCAGCGACGCGATTCGGGCGGCGATCGACGGTGGCGTGGTCAGGTCGCGACCACCCGCGAGGACGACGGTGGGCCAGGTGAATCCGGGCATCGCGGCGATGAGGTCGTAGGGCTCGGCGACGAAGTCCGCGTCACCGACTGCCATGTCGCGCAGTGGGACCGCCGGGTCGAGCGGTGAGCCGTCGGGCACCGCGCCGTAGTTCAGCTCGCGGTAGCCGATCCTGCCAACGAGGTCGGGTTCGTGGTGGTAGGGCGTCTTGCGCTCGAAGACGAACTTGGTGCCGAGACCGACTGCACCCCAGAGCCAGTCGTGTCCGGTGAGCAGCAGGTCGAGTTGACGCCGCAGGATGGCCGGACCGGCGTAGCCGTACAGTCCCGCCGCCATCTGCGTGGCAGCCGGCGTCAGCACGCCGTCGGCGACCAGTCGGCGCATCTTCGCGGCCAGTTCGGAGGTGTCCGGGTCATGGCCGTCCCACAGCGCACGTCGGGTGGCGACGCGCACCTCGTCGATGTCGTCGGCTGACAGCAGCGGCGAATCGAGCACCATCGCGTGCACCCGTTCGGGATGACGGACGCCGAGCCCGGCAGCGAGGTACGTGCCGTACGAGGTGCCGTACACGACGGCCGACGACACTCCGGCGTCGTCGAGGACCGCGGCGAGGTCGTCGACCACCGCATCGATGACGAGCGACTCGGGTGGCAGGTCGGCGCCCGCGTCGTCGTGCCGGGACAGCCCGACGCCGCGGTGCTCGACCATGATGACGTCGAGGCCGGCCTCGGCGAAGCGCCGTCTGGTGCCGCGGTACAACGCCACCGACGCGGCACCGGGGCCACCGGGAATGACGAGCAGCGGGTGCTCGGACGGGGGCCCGGTGCGCACGTAGAAGAGGTCGAATTCGCGTCCGTCGCCGACCGGTCTGCGGACCGAGCGGACGCCAGGCAGCGCGGCGAGCTTGTCGTGGGCGCGCCTGCGCTTGGCGTTCATCGTCATCGCCGCCGCCCACACCATTGCCCGGTCATCGCACTTCATTGTGCCCTTCCCCGGGGTGCGCTTAGGTTCCCGGTGATTCAAAGCAGTGCCGGGCGCGGCAACCCGTCGGTACAACGGTGCTCATGACAACCGTCGAAGGCGTGAACAGAATCCTGCCGGGATCGACCGAGTGGACCACCCTGCTGGCCGACATCGGCTCAGGGGCCAAGAACCGAGACCTAGAGGACGAGAACCCGTTCGATCAGGTCACCGCACTCAAGCGCGCCGGCTTCGGCACGCTCCGGCTGCCCGAGGCGCTCGGCGGTGCGGGATTGACCGTCCCGCAACTGTTCTCGGCCGTGATCGACGTGGCGCGCGCGGATCCGATCGTCGCGCACATCTTCCGGACGCACTTCTGGTTCGTCGAGGAGCGGTTGCGGACCGTCTCGTCCGAGGGCTCCCGGCAGTGGTTGGCCGAAGTCGCCGCGGGCCGGGTGTTCGGCAACGCGTTCAGCGAGAAGGGCAGCAACGCCGTCGGCAGCTTGGTGTTCAACACACGGCTGCTGCCCGACGGCGCCGGCGGGTTTCGGCTCGACGGCCAGAAGTTCTACAGCACCGGCACGCTGTTCTCCGACTACCTGACGGTCACGGCGACCACCGACCACGACTCGGTCGCGACCGTGGTCGTGCCCGCCAACCGGGCGGGCGTGAAGCTGGTCGACGACTGGGACGGTTTCGGTCAACGCCGCACCGGAACGGGCACCACCACGTTCACCGGCGTTGCCGTGTCCGCTGACGAGGTGCTGTCGGACTCCCCGTACGACGCCGAGCCCGTTCCGACGGTGCAGTACGCCTCACTGCAGCTGTTCATCCATGCCGTGGTCGCCGGGATCCTGGCCAACGTCGTCGACGACGGGATCGCACTGCTGCGCTCGCGTGACCGCAGTTTCAGCCACGCCGTCGCCGAACGGCCGACCGACGACCCGCTGCTGCAGCGTCAGCTGGGCGAACTCGCCTCCACCGCCTCGATCGCGCGGGCCGTGGTGCTCGACGCCGCCGAGGCCATCGCGGCCGCCACCGCATCCGAGGTCGACGGCGTGCCCGACGCGGGCCTCGCCGCGGAGGCGCAGCTGCGCGCCGCGAAGGTCAAGGTGCACCTCGACGACGTGGCGCCGCAAGCCGCCACCCGGCTGCTCGAACTGGGCGGTGCCAGCGCGGCCAGCAGGCAGCGCAACCTGGACCGGCACTGGCGGAACATCAGGACCATCACGCTGCACAACCCGGTGGGGGACAAGGCGCGGACCATCGGCGAGAACCTGCTGCACGGCACGCCGCTGCCCGCGAACGCCTACTTCTGAGGGGTGCTCAGGTCGACGCGGACTTGATCAGGTCCGACGCCTTCTCGCCGATCAGCACCGACGGCGCGTGGGTGTGGCCACGGATGATCGTCGGCATCACCGACGCATCGGCGATCCGTAGCCCGTCGACGCCGCGCACCCGCAACTGCGGGTCGACGACGCTGTCGGCGTCGGTACCCATCCGGCAGGTGCCCACGGGGTGATACAGGGTGTGCGAGCACGTGTTCAGCGCGCGCTCGAGGGTCTCGTCGGACAGGTCGGTCGCCCCGGTGGGTCGCAGAATGCCCCCGAGGAGGCCGCGCATCGACGGCGCCTCGGCGATCTGGGCCGTGATCCGCAGGCCCGCCATCAGAGCGCGCCGGTCGGCACCGTCGGGGTCGGTCAGGTACCCCGGGTCGACGAGCGGCTTGATCAGCGGGTCGGCCGACGCGAGGGTGACGGTGCCGGTGCTCTTGGGCTTGACCAGGATCGGGCCCATCACGATGGCGTGACTCTGGTGCGGCTCGCCGATGCCCTCGTCGAAGAACGGCGCCGGAGCGAAGATCAACTCGATGTCGGGCAGGTCGAGACCTGGCTCACTGCGGACGAAGCCGTACGCCTCGGCGACGTTGGAGGTCAGCATGCCGCGCCTGCGCAGCAGGTAGGCGAGCAGTTCGAGCGGCTTCTCCGCAGCCTGCAGCGAGTCCCGCTCCACCTCGAAGCCCACCGGCACCACCAGGTGGTCGATTAGGTTGAATCCCACCGCAGGCGCGTGTGCAACGGTGTCGATGCCGAACTCCGCGAGTCGATCCCGGTCTCCGATGCCCGAGAGCATGAGCAGTTGCGGGGTGTTGACGGCTCCACCGCACAGCACCACCTCGCGGCGGGCCTCGACGACCTCGCGCTTGCCGCCGGAGTCGAACTCGACGCCGACCGCGCGCGTGCCGTCGAAGAGGACGCGGGTGACGACGGACTCGGCGAACACCTTGAGGTTCGGGTTCCGCATGGCGGGCTTGAGATAGGCGTCGGCAGCACTCCACCGCGCGCCACGGCGTTGCGTGACCCGCGTCTGGCGAAACCCGTCGGGGGTCGCGTCGTCGGTCGGATCGACGGTGAAGCCGCATTCCCCGGCGGCCGCGAGCCATGCCGCGGTCGCGCTGCGCGGGCTGCGCTGATCGGAGACGTGCAGCGGTCCGCGCTCGATGCGGTCGTAGTAGCCGACGACCTTGGACCACGACCATTCCGGGCCTGCGTGCTGCGCCCACTCGTCGTAGTCGGCCGCGAAACCACGCACCCACATCATCGCGTTCATCGAGGACGACCCGCCGAAGACCTTGCCGCGGGGCCAGTAGATCTGCCGACCGTCGAGTTCCTTCTGCGGTTCGGTCAGGTAGTTCCAGTCCAGCGGTCCGCGGAACAGCTTGGAGAACGCCGCGGGAATGTGGACGAACTTGTCCTTGTCGGGCGGCCCCGCCTCGACGACGGCCACCCGCACGCCCGGGACGGCGCTGAGCCGGTTGGCCACGACCGATCCGGCTGACCCAGTTCCCACGACGACGTAATCAGCCTTCACGTCGCGTGAGTGTAGGAGGCACCGCCGTGCTTTTCAGTCAAACCGCAGAGGTCAGCTCGATGCGCTGCGCGCCGATGACCCCGGCGTACCGCTCCGGGCTGCACGTCAGCACGATCACCTGGCCGTCACCGCCCACGGCGTCGAAGACCTCGGCCATCTTGACCAGGCGGTTCGAGTCGGTGAACCCGAGCGCGTCGTCGATGACGACCGGGACGCCGTCCTCCTTCGCGACCAGCGCCGCGCCCGCCAACCGCGCCACGATGCCGAGTTGTTCCTTGGCACCGCCGGACAGCGAGTCATAGGGCACCGTGCAGCCGTCGAGTGTCCGGGTCTGGATGCGCAGCTCGGCATCGATGCCGACCTCGAAGTCCGGACCGAACACGATGCGGCCCAGCCGTTCCACCTCGACGCGGAACGGGTCGACGTAACGCTGGCGCGCGTCGTCGCGGTGCCGGGTCATGGTCGACCGCAGCAGCATTACGGCATTCGCCCGCCGCTGCAGCCGGGCCCAGTCGGCCTCGGCGTGCGCGCACTCCATCTCGGCGGCGTCGAGCCGGCCGTGGCGACCCTCGGTGCCGTAGACGCCGAGTTGCGCCGTGGTGGCGACCAACTGCGCAGCGACGTCGCGGTGGCGCCGGCCCAGGCGGTCCGACAGCGCATTCGCCTCGGTCAGTTCGGCGGCGACCACGGCGGGCTGCGCTCCGTCGAGTTCGACCTGAAGCGCCTCCACCGTGGTGGTCGCCTCGCCGACCCGTTCGGCGGCGGCCTCGGCCCGCAGCACGAGTTCGTCGTCGGTGATCGACGTTCGCCCCTGCTCCAGCCGGTCGGCCAGCTTCTGGGCGCGCTCATGGCCGACGTCGATCCTGCTGCGCAGAACCGTTGTCGCCGAAGCCTTCTCGTTGACGCGCGTCGATGCCGTCGACGCTGCGTCGCGCAGTGCGGCGCACGTGGCGAGTGCCTGCCGGTGCGCTGCCGCTGCGGTGTCGAGTTCGGTGCGCGCGGCGTCGGCATCGGGGGCGTCGGCGGGCAGGTCGGTGCGCAGGGCCGCCACTCTGCGCCGCAGGGCGTCGACGTCGTCATCGGCTGCCTGCGCATCCCGCGTGGCGCGCAGCTGCTGGCGGGTCGCCGTCAGGTCGCGGCGCCGCTCGTCGAGGGCACGTGCGGCCTCGACGTCGTCGACACCCACGTCGTGCAGCACCCGAGCGAGGACCTGCGCCTTGGTGTCCAGCTCGTCGCCGGTGTGGGCGGCTGGGGTGCCGGGCACCACCCGCACGGTCAGCATCCCGGGCATCTCGACGTCGGTCGGTGCGGTCGCACTGGTCGACCACGTGGCACCCGCGTCCAGGGACACGACCTCGCCCGCGACGGTGACCGACATTCGTTTCGTCGCCACGAGTTCGATGCGTGCCGATGCCGCCTCCGCCGCGGCCGCAGCCACGTCGACCGCCGCCGACGCCGCCTCGATCAGACGCATCGTCCGGTCGGACAGCGGGATCTCGGCGAGCAGCGCCTCGACGTCGCGCAGACGGGCGTCGGCGGCGTCGATCTTGCTCAGCCGCAGCGTGATCCGACCTGCCTCGTCGTGCCTGGCGATCTGCTCGACCACGGTACGCGCCGCGTCGACCCTCGCCTGCCAGGCCTCGACGTCGGCGGTCGCCGCCAGCACCGCGGCACTCGCTCTGGCGTGCGCCTCGCGTGCCTCGGTCTCCTCGAGCGTCGCCTGGTCCAGCGCGGCGACGAGCGTCTCGACGCCGGAGGTCTCCTGCTCGAGTTCCGTCCTCAGCCTGCGGCGTTCGGTGAGCGCAGCCGTGGCCGCGACCTGTGTCGATCGTGCGGCGTCCGCGACGACCTTCGCCTGGGTCAGTCGTTCGGCGACCTTGCTCACCGTGTCGGCGGCGGCGCGCGCGGCCTCCAGGCGCTGCTCGGCCACCGACCGCTGGGCGTCGAGTTCGGCGAGTTCGGCGGTGAGGACGTCGTGCCTGGACACCGCCTCCTCGATCTCCGCAACCGCCGCACGGCATTCGGCGACCGCCGCTGCGGCCGCCTGCCGCCGCTTGAGGGCTGCGGCCCACTCCCCCGTCGGCTTGCCGGTGTTCGTGAAGTAGCGGCGGAACTCCTCGTCGATGCGGTCGATGAGCAGCGGTTCGGTTCCCGACAGCGTCACTGCCTGACCTGCCGCCACGTCGAGCGCCCGGGACAGCGCGTCGCAGCCCGAGAGGTCGACCGGTGACGTCGACGACGTCTGCAGCACGCGCTGCGCTTGCCACAACTGAACGTCGACGGTCTCGTTGAGGATGGCCTGCACCCGTTCGTGCGCCTCGTCGCCCGTGAGTTGTTCGCGGACGGGCGCAGTGACGGTCAACTCGGTGACGGGGCGCTTGTGGTAGCGCTTGAAGTAGGTGAAACGGTAGGGCCCGGTGGAGATTTCGGCCTTCACCTCGGCGCCCTCGTCGACGTGCGTCGGCTTGACCTGCTTCACCTCCTTCTTGCTGGAGCGGTCCTTCGCCTCCAGCAGGAGGTCGAGCGCCTCGATCATCGACGACTTGCCGATCTCGTTGGCGCCGCACACCACGACGACGCCGCGGTCGGGGAATTCGACGTCGCGGAAGGCGATGCCGCGGTAGTTGCGCAGTGTCAGCCGGTGCAGTTTCACGCCGCACCCCGATCGACGAGGCGGAGCAGCAACGCCAGCGCCGCGCGGGCGTCGTCGGACTCTTCGCCCTCAGCCTTGGCCGTGGCCACCAGTTCGTCGACGGCGGCCGCCGCGAATCCGCCGATCCCGAGATCGTCGAACTCGCCGTCGGCAGGCAGCACCACGATGTCGGTTTGGCTGTCCCACAGCGAGAGTGCCGCGAATCGGCGCATGTACTTGTCCAGGCACGCGTCGAGCGCCGCCTTGTCGGTGACCGTCAGGGATCCGTTCAGCCCCACCTGCACGACGGTGCGGTCCTTGTCCGTGAGCAGGTCGAGGTTGAGATCGAGGTCGGTCACGTCGCGGCTGGTGTCGACGGTTCGGCATAGCGAGACGAAGCGCCACGTCCCCACGCGCCTTGCCTCGACCTCGACGTGGCGGGCGGGATCGGATTCGTCGACGTCGACCACCAGCACGTGGCCGGGATCGTTCTCGACGTGGTCGTAGTTGGTGACCTCCGGCGCCCCCGAGTACCACACCCGACCGCTGTCGCCGACCTTGGTCCGAGAGTGCTTGTCCCCCAAGGCGACGTAGTGCACGGCGCCGCGGGCCAGGGCGTCCTCGACCGCCGCGAGCCGGATGAAGGACGGCTTGTCCCTGTCTGCCTGGAACACGTCGACCCCACCGTGCCCGACGACGATGCGGGTCACGCCGTCGTTGGTCAGGCCGGCGAGGACGTCGCCGACCAGGTCGGTGGTGGGGGCCTTGGAACGCCATGGCGCAGCGACGATCTCGAGACCGGGCCGCACTTCGTGCACGCCGGCGCGGTCCAGTACCACGACGTTGTCGGGCCGCTCGGCGGTGAACAGGGCGCTGGTGTACACCGAACCGGCGTCGAGCGGATCGTGGTTGCCGGGCAGCAGGTACACGGGCACCTCGATGCGACGCATGGCCTCGAGCGACTGGCTGATGACACGCGGCGCCAGGTGGTTGTCCTCGAACACGTCGCCTGCGACGACGACGAACTCGGCGTCCACCTCCTTGGCGATCGGCCCCATGGCGGCGACGACGTCACGGCGGGCAGCCGAATAACGCGGTTGCGCCTCGTCGTTCAGGAAGTGGCGGGTCATGCCGAGCTGCCAGTCGGCGGTATGCAGGAATCGCATCCCATCGCCCCCTCTCGTCTGGTCGTGCGTCCCCGTGATCTCGGGACGCCAGGCGAGTGTATGGCCGGCCGCCGACAAGTCGACGGACGTCGAGCGGCATGTGGGCGACCGGCCTACCGGGCGACGGTTCAGCGGCGGTGGTTCAGCGACGTCGGTTCACCTGCGTCGAAGCGCCCGCACCCGACCGATCGCGACGTCGGCCACCAGGAACGCCACCAGGCTGACGCCCAGCAGCGGTAGGAACCACCCCACCGCGATCGCAGCGATGACGACCACGGCGACGACGCCCGAATGCGTGCGGCGCAGTACGCCGCGCGCGGGCGGACGGCCGACCAGCCGGTCCGATGCGCGGGTGGGCCTGCGCTGCCACCACATCCGGTATCCGCGCACGATCACCGTGACCAGTCCCACTGCCACGACGAACAGCACCAGCTGATTGAGCCAGCCGAACAGGAACCCCATGTGCATCCGGATGCCCCAGTCGGCGAGCTTGGCGATCGTCGAGTAGTCCTCGGCGTAGTCGACCGAGCTGGTCACCCGCAGTGTCTCCGGGTCGACGGCTGCCGCGTCGGTCGTGAGCCGATAGGGCTCGTCGACCTCGATCACTCCGACCGCCTCGCCCGGTTCCGCGGGCAGGGTCAGCTCCAGCGGCAGCTCCACCCCCGCGGAAGCCGCCGCCGCCACCACCCCGTCGACGTCGACGGGCGCGGCGATCGTCGTCGACGGCCCGCCGTGTCCGGGATGACCGGCGTGGTCGTCCCCACGCGTACCCGTCGCCGAATCGCCGAGCGAGGTGACGAGCGCGGGCCGCTCCCAGGCGAAGTGCGTCCGGATCTCCGACACCGTCGCGCCCGCGAACGTGGACCACGTGATGCCGGTCGCGGAGAGGAACAGCAACATGGGCAGGATCCACACGCCAACCGCCGCATGCCAGTTCAGCGTCCGACTGCGTCCGGTGCCCGGGCTCGGCATCAGCAGAGGCGCACGCTCGCCGCGGCGGCGCTCCGACCGGCGCCTGCTCCACCACAGGGCCAGCCCGCCGAGCGCCACCACCCACAACCAGGACGCGGCGAGTTCGCTGTAGAGCCGACCGGGCTCGCCGAGCTGCAGATGCCGGTGCAGCCCGTCGAGCCAGGTGCTGAGCGGCAGGTGACCGAACCAGACCGGCTCCGCCCCCAGCACGCGACCGGCGTAGGGGTCGACGAACACGGCCAGCTGTGTGTCGGGCCCCAGCGCCGGGTCGGCGAACAGCACCCGGGTCGAACCTCGGGGGTCGGCTGCAGGTCGCATGCCGGCCATGACGAGGCCGGGACGGGCGGCTTGCGCGGCTGCCGCCTGCTCGGTGAGTGGCAGGGCCTGCTCGCCGGGATCGACGACCAGGACGTCGCGGTAGACGACGCGTTCGAGCGTGGGCGCTACGGCGTACAGGGCGCCGGTGATCGCCGCGATCAGGATGAACGGCGCCACCAGGACGCCTGCGTAGAAGTGCAGCCGCCGAACCAGCGGAAGTCCGCTGCGGGGCGACGATCCGGCGGCGATCGCCGGTGGGTGCAAGGCCCGTTCGGGCTCCGATCGTGGAGTAGACGTCGATCCAGGTGCAGACATGATGGGTCCTTCGTTGTCCGAGAATGAGTTCCGTGCCGGGCACGGCGGAGATCCGAACCGCGGCGCGCGCGTGTCCGGTATTCGGGGAGCCGCGCTCAGGCGGCGGTCAACGAAGGTGGCCCGCGAGTGACGTGCCCGGAGCCCGCGAGGACTCGGTCCGCCAATTCGGGGCCCCACCACACGGTGCGGGGGCGTCGGCTCGACGGTTCGCCGAGCAGTGCCACGAGGACGAGCACCAGCCGCCACAGCGCCGCGGTCACCGCGGCGAAGGACCGTTCGGCCGAGCAGATCAACGCGGCCACCAGGAGTGCCCCGGCTGCGTGGGCGAGGATCATTGGCGTCGACCAGTGCGCGCCGTGGTGGTGCCCGGAGGCGAACGCCAGCACGTAGTGGCCGATCACCTGGCCCGCCGCGAGGAACGAGGCGATCACGGGCAGACGCCGTTGCGCATCGGCGGACGAGGACGCGACCGCCCCCACCATTGCCGAGATCGCCACCAGCAGCAGGACCGCCGACGTCGCGGGCAGCGGCGCCCCGCCGAGGCCGTGCGCGGCCACCGTGACCGTCGTCGAGGTGGCGCCCACCAACGATCCGCGCAGCCGCGCGGCGTCGGATCTGGCGGTGCTCATCGCCGCAGCCTATCGCCGACGGCCTAGGTTGGGGATCGTGAGTGCGACGAACCCGAGCCGGACGCTGGTGCTGATGCGGCACGCCAAGTCGGGCTACCCCGACGGCGTCGCCGACCACGGCAGGCCGCTGGCCGACCGCGGCAACCGCGAGGCGCCGCTGGCCGGCGAATGGATCCGGGCGCACGTACCCGAGGTCGAGGCCGTGCTGTGTTCGACTGCCACCCGCACCAGGCAGACGCTGGCCAGGACGGGCATCGAGGCGCCGACCGAGTTCCTCGACGAGTTGTACGACGCCACGCCGGGAACCGTTCTCGCGGCGATCAACGCCGTCGACGACGACGTCCGGACGCTACTGGTGGTCGGCCACGAACCCACGACGTCGAGCCTCGCGCTGGGATTGGCGGGATCCGACGACGCCGACCAGGCGGCAACCGACGCTGCCAACGAGATCGCCGCGAAGTTCCCGACGTCGGCGATCGCGGTGCTGCGCACCGACGTCAGTTGGGCCGACCTGGAGTTGGGTGGGGCGACACTGGTCGCCTTCCACGTACCCCGTTAGTCAGTTGTTGGTGTTGAGCGTCAGCTCCATCAGCTTGATCGCCATGCCGCACGCGTCGATGCCGGGAGCCTGCGGGTTGACCCACCAGCCGACCACGCCGGCCGCGTCACTGGCGACGCCGCACGCGCCGTTGGGGTCGTTGGGCTTCATCACGATCGACGGCACGCCGGCCACCGACCGGCTCTCGATCTGATACTGCAGCTGTTCGGCGACCGACCGCTCGTTGTCGAGGCTGCCCTGCTCGAACCAGAAGCGGGTGATGTCGATCAGGCCAGACGGGTTGAGGGCCTGCCACCGGCAGACCGCACCGACGAAGGTGCTCTGAATGTCCAACGGGTCCGCGCCGACGGTCTCGGCGAGGATGTCCTGGGTCAGGACGTCGCACTCCTTGAGCAAGTTCGGGTACTGACGTTCGGAGTCGTCGTTGCGCGCGTTCTCCCCGGATCCGGCGCGGACGGCGGAACCCTCCACCGACCTGGTGCAGCCCTGCACGCCCAGCAGCACCGTCAGCGCTGCGAGGACGGCGCCGATGGTCGTCAGGAGGCGACGGAGAGGCATGCGGGCGCTCACTTCGAGTTCACGATCGACTGGCGGGTGACTTCCTTGGCGACCTCGCACGCGTCGGGGAAGGGCTTCTGGGCGAAGCTGATCGACCATTCGATGAAGTCGTCGTCGAACTGGATGCCGATCTCGCACAGGCTCACGCCCAGCGTCGGATCGTCGTTGAGGGCGATGAAGCCGTCGTGTCCTTCGATGTTGATGTCGTCGACGCTGGTCCTGGAGAGTTCCTCGGTCTTGCGTTCGCGGCCGATGGGGCTGCCGCGGAACCACGAGAACGAGAAGTGCGGACCGAGCACGCCGCCGCCGGCGAGCCACTGGCAGCCGACCGACGTCTTGGCCGTATTGACCAGACCGGGCACCTGCGTGAGTTCGCCCATGGTCTGGTCGGTGACCCCGCCGCACTCCGGGAAGAACGGCCCGTGCTTGACGCCGGCCGCCGGTGCGGGTCCGGACGGCGCGTTCGGGCTCGCCGGATCGTCGGAGCCCGAGCACGCCGAGAGCACCGAGGTGACCGCGAGGATCCCGGCGGCCAGCCTGACCACTGAAGCCTTCGCGTCGCGTCGGCCACGTGTCCCGTTCTGGTGGTCGCCCCGTCGTCCCATCACGCCCGCAACTGTAGCGGCAGCGCAGATCCGCAACCACCAGCGGACCGATTGACCAGCACTTTTCGGCGTTTCGCGCGGGAAATGGGCGATCAGGGACCCCACCGGAGCGTATGCGACAGTTACGGGATGCTCTGGGCGCTGCTGCGGCGGTACGTGCGGCCGTACCGCGGCCTGCTCGTCATCGTGTCCGTCCTGCAGGTGATCAGCACACTGGCGTCGCTCTACCTGCCGACGATCAATGCGGCGATCATCGACGACGGCGTGGCGCAGGGCCAGACCGGCGTCATCGTGGAGCTGGGCCTGCTGATGCTGGCCGTGACCGGGGTGCAGGTGCTGTGCGCCGTCGGGGCGGTGTTCTTCGGATCGCGCGCGGGCATGGGTTTCGGCCGCGACCTGCGATCGGCGATCTTCCACCACGTCACGGGACTCTCGGCCGAGGAGACGTCGCGTTTCGGCACCGCCTCGCTGCTCACCCGCACCACCAACGACGTCCAACAGATCCAGGTGCTCGTCCAGATGACGTGCACCATGTTCGTCACGGCGCCGATCATGAGCATCGGCGGCATCGCGATGGCGCTGCACCTCGATGCCGGGCTGTCATGGCTGCTGCTCGTCAGCGTGCCGATCCTCGCGCTGTCGAACTACTGGATCGTGTCCCGTCTGCTGCCGCTGTTTCGGTCGATGCAGGGTCTGATCGACGGGATCAACCGCGTTCTGCGCGAGCAACTCTCGGGTCTGCGGGTGGTGCGCGCCTTCGCCCGCGAGCCCATCGAGAAGGCCCGGTTCGCGGCGGCCAACCAGGCGCTCTCGGACACCGCGCTCACCGTGGGCCGGTGGCAAGCGCTGATGCTGCCGGTGACGACGCTGGTGATCAACGTGTCCAGCGTCGCGCTGATCTGGTACGGCGGCATGCGCATCGACGCCGGTCAGATGCAGGTCGGGGCGCTGATCGCCTTCCTGTCCTACTTCATGCAGATCCTGATGTCGGTGCTGCTGGTGACGTTCGTGCTCGTCATCCTGCCGCGGGCGTCGGTGTGCGCCGAGCGGATCAGCGAGGTGCTCGACACGCCTGCGGCCATCGCGAGCCCGGAGCACCCGCGCGTGCCGTCGGCGCGTCCCGGCGAGATCGTCCTCGACGGCGTGACGTTCCGCCACCCCGGCGCGGAACTGCCCGTGGTGCAGAACGTCTCGTTCACCGCACGGCCGGGCACCACCACCGCCGTGGTCGGTTCGACGGGCGCGGGCAAGTCGACGCTGCTGTCGCTGATCTGCCGGCTCTACGACGTCACCGAGGGTGCGGTGCGGTTCGACGGCGTCGACGTCCGCGAGTACGACACCGAGGTGCTGTGGTCCGCGATCGGGCTGGTGCCCCAGCGCGGCTACCTGTTCTCCGGCACCGTCGCCGACAACCTGCGCTACGGCAGGGACGGTGCGACCGACGAGGACATGTGGGAGGCGCTGCGCGTTGCAGCGGCCGACGACTTCGTCTCGGCGCACCCCGACGGCCTCGAGATGCCCGTCGCCCAGGGCGGCGCCAACCTGTCCGGCGGGCAGCGGCAGCGAATCGCCATCGCGCGGGCGGTCATCCGCCGGCCCTCGGTCTACCTGTTCGACGACGCGTTCTCCGCCCTCGACGTGCGCACCGACGCGCGGGTGCGCGCCGCACTGCGCGACGTCTCGGCCGGCGCGACGGTGATCGTCGTGTCGCAACGCATCTCGACGATCGCCGAGGCCGACCAGATCGTCGTCGTCGACGACGGCATGGTCGTCGGCGTCGGGTCGCATGCCGCGCTGCTGCACGATTGTCCGCCGTACGCGGAGTTCGCGGACTCCCAGAGCGTGACCCGGTGACCCGGCCCCTGCGGCCCATGACGGAGCCGCCTGCCGAGCGCACCCGCGACTTCAAGGGCAGCGCGACACGCCTGCTGCGGCGCCTGATACCGCAGCGTGGTTTGACCGCGACGGTGCTGCTGCTCGGCGTCGGCGGCATCGCGCTCGGCGTCGTCGGCCCGCGCATCCTCGGGCACGCCACCGACCTGCTGTTCAACGGCGTGATCGGCCGCGAACTGCCCGCCGGGCTCAGCAAGGCCGAAGCCATCGAAGAGGCCCGGGCGCGGGGTGACACGACGTTCGCCGACCTGCTGTCCGGCATGGACGTCGTCCCCGGCCGTGGCGTCGACTTCGATGCCGTGGGCCGGACGCTGATGCTGGCACTGGCCCTGTATTTGGTTGCCGCCCTGCTGATCTGGCTGCAGGCCCGCCTGCTCAACGTGGTCGTGCAGCGCACCATGGTCGCGATGCGTGCCGACGTCGAGGACAAGGTGCACCGACTTCCGCTGTCCTACTTCGACACCCGGCAGCGCGGCGAAGTGCTGAGCCGGGTCACCAACGACGTCGACAACATCCAGTCGTCACTGTCGATGACGATCGCCCAACTCCTGACGTCGATCTTGACCGTCTTCGCGGTGCTCGCGATGATGCTGACCATCTCGCCGCTGCTGACCGGGATCACCGTGGTGGTCGTGCCGCTGTCGCTGTGGGCCACCCGCACGATCGCGCGGCGGTCGCAGAAGCTGTTCGTGGCGCAGTGGCGCAACACCGGCAGACTCAACGCGCACATCGAGGAGACCTACAGCGGGTTCACCGTCGTCAAGACGTTCGGGCACCGGGCACACGCCGAGGACCGGTTCCGCGACCTCAACGACGACGTGTACGAGGCGAGCGTCGGGGCGCAATTCCTCTCCGGGCTGGTGGGTCCGGTGACGACGTTCATCGGCAACATCAGTTACGTGGCGGTCGCCGTGGTCGGCGGACTGCAGGTCGCCACGGGTCAGATCACCCTCGGCGGCATCCAGGCCTTCATCCAGTACGTCCGGCAGTTCAATCAGCCGCTGACGCAGGTGGCGTCGATGTACAACACGATGCAGTCCGGGATCGCCAGCGCGGAGCGGGTGTTCGACCTCCTCGACGCCGACGAGCAGGTACCCGATCCGCCGGTGCCCGCCCGGGTCCCCGACCGGGCCGCCGGACGCGTCGAGTTCGAGCACGTCCACTTCGGCTACCGGCCGGGCATGCCGGTGATCTCGGACCTGTCCCTGATCGCCGAGCCGGGCAGCACCGTCGCGATCGTCGGCCCGACCGGCGCGGGCAAGACGACGCTGGTGAACCTGCTGATGAGGTTCTACGAGGTGGACTCGGGCCGCATCCTGATCGACGGCGTCGACATCACCACGATGAGCCGCCACGACGTGCGGTCCCGGATCGGCATGGTGCTCCAGGACACCTGGCTGTTCGGTGGCACCATCTACGACAACATCGCCTACGGCAGACCGGACGCGACCGAGGACGAGGTGATCGCCGCCGCGACGGCTGCCCACGTCGACCGGTTCGTGCACACGCTGCCCGACGGCTACGCCACCCGGGTCAACGACGACGGTGGCAACGTCAGCGCGGGCGAGAAGCAGTTGATCACGATCGCGCGGGCGATCCTCGCGCGCCCGCACCTGCTGATCCTCGACGAGGCGACCAGCTCGGTGGACACCCGCACCGAGGTGCTGATCCAGCAGGCGACCGCCGAGCTGCGCCGCGACCGGACGAGTTTCATCATCGCGCATCGGCTTTCGACGATCCGCGACGCCGACGTGATCCTGGTGATGGAGGCCGGTCGCATCGTCGAGAGCGGCACCCACGACGATCTGCTGGCCCGCCATGGCGAGTACTGGGCGATGACGCGGGCCTGAGTCGCGGGCCTGAGGCTGGAATTCTCGAAACAAGCGGTGCGCTCATTCGCGATCGCCGGTGCGGCGTGGAATCGCTGCGGCAGGATGCCACCATGACGATCGGTCCGACCACCCGGCCAACCACCCGGCCGACCACCGCGGCGGCATCCGATACGCGCACAGTGCACACCTTCTGCCGGTACTGTCTGGCGGCGTGCGGCATCGACGTGACCGTCGAGGGCAATCGCGTCACGAAGATCGCGCCGGACAAGCTCAACGGCCACAGCTGGCACGACTTCTGCGCCAAGGGCCGCACTGCGAACCAGCTCGTCGAACACCCGCGGCGCATCGTGAACCCGATGCGCCGCGTCGGTGACTCCTACGTCGAGACCACGTGGGACGAGGCGCTGACCGACATCGCGGCGCGGATGAACGCGCTGATCGACGCCGACGGCCCCGACGCGATCGGCGTCTACTACGGCAACCCGGCCGGCTTCTCGTCGTCGAACATCATCTTCATGAACGGCTGGCTCGACGCCATCGGGACCAAGAGCCGGTACTTCGTGGGGTCGGTGGACCAGAACGCCATGCACGTGGTGTCGGAGGCCATGTACGGCTCCCAGTTGATGTCGCCGGTATCCGACGTCGACGCCTGCGACTACTTCCTGCTGGTCGGCACCAACCCCGCGGTCAGCGCCTGGAACTGGCTGGAGACCGTGCCGGGCGGCTGGCGCCGAGCGCTCGACCGGCAGAAGGCCGGCGCGACCATCGTCGTCGTCGACCCGGTCGCCACCGAGTCGGCGCAGAAGGCCGACGTCCACCTGGCCGTGAAGCCGGGCCAGGACTGGGCGCTGCTGCTGGCGATGGTGAAGGTGATCCTCGACGAGGGGCTGGAGCACCGGGAGGACTGCGCCGATCTCGCCACCGGCGTACCCGAGCTGCGGGCACTGGTCGCCGAGGCCGACCTCGACGACCTCGCGGCCCGCTGCGAGATACCCCGCGGCCACATCGAGTCCGTGGCACAGGATTTCGCGACCGCGCCCGCAGCGATGGTCGTGACCCGCACCGGGGTCTCGTTGCACGAGGCGGGGACGATCGCGGAGTGGCTCGGCCACGTGCTGAACGTCGTGACCGGTCGGATGGATCGGCCCGGCGGCCGCCGCTTCGAGCGGGGCTACGTCGACGCGCTGCGGATGTTCGAGCTGGCGAAGGTCGAGCCGCACTACAGCCGGCTGCGCGGCCGAGAGATGATCGCGGGCGCACACGCGCTGGCCGAACTCCCCGACGAGATCACCACGCCGGGCCGCGGGCAGATCAAGGCGCTGGTGATCAACAGCGGCAACCCGGTCGTATCGGGTCCCGACGGTGCGAAACTCGATGCCGCGCTCGAATCGCTGGACCTGCTGGTGGCCGTCGACTTCGTCCAGCGCGAGAGCCACCGCCACGCGCACTGGCTGCTACCAGCCGTGCACTGGCTGGAACGCAACGACCTGCCCGCGTTCACCAGCAGCATGCACGACGAACCGTTCGTCCAGTACGGCGCCAAGGCCGTCGAACCGCCTCCCGGCGCCCGCGAGGAGTGGCGGATCTGGGTGGACCTCGCACTCGCCATGAACCGGCCGCTGTTCGGGGCCAAGGGCGTCAACGGCTTCGTCGCGGCGACCCGGCGCGTGGCGGCGCTGACGCGCAGGCCCGGCCTGGAGTTCACCCCGCATTGGATCGACCGGCTGCTGATCGCCACGTCGCGAAAGGTGAACGGCCGCAAGCTGAAGTGGCGCGACGTGGTCGGCAACCCGCACGGACTGGTCCTCGGACCGCGCGAGTTCGGGCACTTTCGCGAGGCCCTACGTACCGACGACAAGCGGGTGCACGCCGCGCCGCCCGAGTTCGTCGCGAGGGCACGGGAACTGCTCGAACATCCGGCACCGGCGGCGCCGGCGGGCTACCCGCTGCAACTCGGCAACCGCCGCAACCGGCACTCGATGAACTCCTGGCTCAACGAACTGCCGGGCCTGCACCCGGCAGGCAAGGGCAACGAGGTGCTGATGCACCCCGACGATGCCGCGACGCTCAACGTCGGTGACGGCGAACGGGTTCGGGTGTCCTCGCCCGTGGGGTCGATCGAACTCGACGCCCGCCTGTCACCGCGACTGCGGCGGGGCCTGGTGGTGGTCGACCACGGGTGGGGGTCGCGGATCTTCGACCCCCGCGGCGGCGCGGCAGCGCAGTCCTTCGGCGTCAACCGCAACCTGCTGGTGGACGCCGAAGGCATGGACCCGCTGTCGCAGACGTCGACACTCAGCGCGACGTACGTTCGGGTCGAGCGCGTGCTGACGAACCTCGGTTAGAGCTTCGGGCCCTCGGCGCGCAGGTCGTCGACCGTCGACATCGCCTCGCGCAGTTGACCGAGCCATTCGTCGGCGTGCTGGCCGACCAGGCGCACCGACCACACCAGCGCATCCGAGCGCGACCTGGCGACCCCCGCGTCGACCAGTGTGTCGAGCACCTGGCGTTCGGGCTGCCGTAGCCGTGTCATCACCGGTACGGCGATGTTGGTGAACAGGATTCGTTCGACGGCGTCGGAGCCTACTGCCCCGATCTCCACGCCCCACGCCACCTTGCGCCCGTAGCGGGCCTCGGCCTCGTCGGCGATGCGCATCCGCTCCGACCGCGTCTCCTCGCGGAAGCGGGCGGCGCGGCCAGATGCCCTGGCCTCGCTCTCCTCCCCCTCGGCTTCGGGAAGGCGGCCGACGACCGTGATCTCCTCGCGGTCGACGGTCACGGTGGGATCCCCGGTGAACCAGCCCTCGGGCAGGCGCCCAGCGATCCACTCGGGCGCGGACGCCGCGTCGGGTTGTTGAGCTTGTTGCCAGCCGCCGGAGCGGCCGCGGTGATTGTGCGTTCTCATGCTTACATGATTACACCGTTACAACCGTAAGAGGGCGTCGTTCACCCGTCGGCGTAACGCGACCTCGTCAGCGGCGCTTGAGGCCCGCGTAGAGCGCTGCGCCGCCGCCGAGCAGCAGCACGACCAGCAGAAGCGCCGCCCAGCCGGGCCCCGCCAGCACCCAGACCACGCCGGCCACGAGCAGCGCCGGCGTCGACAGGAACAGCACCATTCCGGGGTGTTGCTTGACGACCGCGAGAGCGCCCTTGGCGCGGGTCGGATCGATTTCGTTCGACATGCCAGCAGCATGCCAGTCGACGTGGTCAGACCGGGCGCGAAGAACTGCAGGAGCGACACCGTCGCGACGGGTTGCCCTAATGTTCTAGATCAGTGCCGCAGCGGCACGTTCGATACACCGCAATCAATCTTCGAGGAGTGACCGGTGACTGGACCCGGAGCAGGCAGTTGGCAACCCGACCCCGAGGGTCGATTCGATTACCGCTGGTGGGACGGCCGGAATTGGACCGACCAGGTCTCCCACCAGGGCCGCAGCGGCACCGCTCCGCTGGGCGGCGGCGCGCCCGCGGCCCAGCAGGGGGCTGAACAGCACGGCGGTCAGCCTGCCGCTCACCAGGGCGGGCAGCACGAGCGCCACGAGCCGCAGGCGATGCCCCAGGCGATGACCCAGGGCGACGGCTTCGCAGGCATCACCGGCGACCTGGTCGACGGCCGCTTCAGCGAGAAGGAAGCCAAGGCGATCGCCAACCAGAACACCAAGCTGCTGCGCGTGCGGCTCGGTGAGCCGTTCATGGCGCGGCAGGGTTCGATGGTCGCCTATCAGGGCAACGTCGACTTCGCATTCGAGGGCGGCGGCGCCGGGAAGTTCCTCAAGAAGGCGCTGACCGGTGAGGGCCTGCCGCTCATGCGCTGCCAGGGCCAGGGCGACGTCTTCCTCGCCGAACGCGCCTACGACGTGCACCTGCTGAACCTCAACAACTCCGGCCTGTCGGTCAGCGGCAAGAACGTCCTGGCGTTCTCGTCGAGCCTGGACTGGAACATCGAGCGGGTGAAGGGCGGCAGCATCGCCACCGGCGGCCTGTTCAACACGACGCTGCGCGGCACCGGATGGGTCGCGATCACGACCGACGGCCCCCCGGTGGTGCTCGACGCCGGCGAGGCGCCGACGTTCGCCGACACCAACGCCGTCGTCGCATGGTCGGCCAACCTGCAGACACAGCTCAAGACGACCTTCAAGGCCGGTGCTCTGATCGGCCGCGGTTCCGGTGAGGCGCTGCAGGTTTCGTTCCACGGCCAGGGCTTCGTGATCGTTCAGCCGTCCGAGGGCGTCCAGATCCCGGTGCAGTAGTCCGTGGCGGACGGAATCTGGAGTGCCGAGGTCCGCGCCGGCACCTACGGCGGGCACGACGGCATCGTGTACGCGAGCGGCCCGTCGACGTTCGACGACCTCCTCGCCGGCACCGAGGTGTGGACCGACCGCAGCTTCCTGGTGCACGGCGAGCGCCGGGTGTCGTTCGGGCAGTTCCGCGATGCCGTACGGGCCTGCCGGTCGATCCTGGCGTCGCGCGGTGTCGGTGTCGATGACCGCGTCATCGTGTTCGGCTACAACTCCCCCGAGTGGGTCGTCGCGCTGTGGGCCACCTGGCTCGCCGGCGCGGTGCCCGTGCTGGCCAACCGGTGGTGGAGCCCCGCCGAGATCGAACACGCCGTCATGCTGCTGGCGCCCGCGCACGTCCTGACCGACACCCCGCTCGACGTCGCCGCACCGACGAGTCCACTGTCCGACCTGACGGCCGCCTTCGACGAGCACGCGACCGATGCCGGGCCGGTGCCCGACACCGACCCCGATGCCACCGCACTGGTGCTGTTCACCTCGGGCAGCTCGGGGATGCCGAAGGCGGTCGAACTGTCGCGGCGCGCGGTGATCGCCAACCAGCACAACATCCTGGCCCGCAACCGGCGGTTCCCCGATCTACTCGACGGTGACTCACCACAGGCGATCAGCCTCGCGACGACGCCGATGTTCCACGTCGGTGGCCTGTCGAGCCTGCTGACCCACACGCTCACCGGCGGCCGAATCGTGATGACACAGGGGCGCTTCGACGCGGGTCAGATCCTCGGGCTCATCGAACGCGAGCGCATCCAGATCTGGGGTGCGGTGCCCACCATGGCCGTTCGACTGCTCGCGCACCCGGACTTCGACTCCTTCGACCTGAGCAGCCTGAAGTCGTGGCCGCTCGGTGGCGCACCGGTGTCGACCGACCTGCTCGACCGCATCCGGGAGAGGCTGCCGAACCTGCGGTCGCGCGGGCTCAGCAATACGTGGGGCATGACCGAGGCGGGCGGCTTCCTGACCGCTGCCGACGCCCGCGACCTGGCCGTCCACCCCGGTACCGTCGGGCGGCCCTATGGCGTCGTCGAACTGCGGATCGCCGATCCGGACGCCAAGGGCGTCGGCGAGGTGCTCGCGCGATCACCCACGGTGATGAACGGCTACGCGGGCCTACCGGACGACGACACGGTCGATGCCGAAGGATGGCTGCACACAGGCGATCTCGGCCACCTCACCGAGGACGGCTACCTGTTCATCGACGGCCGCGCGAAGGACGTCGTCATCCGTGGCGGCGAGAACATCGCGTGCCCTCACGTCGAGGCGGCCATCGCCACCCATCCCGCAGTCGTGGAGGTGGCCGCCCTGGGCGTGCCGCACCCTGATCTGGGCGAGGAGCTGGTGGCCGTCGTCGTGCACCGGCCCGACACCGGTGCACCGACGCCAGATGACCTGGCGGCACACGTGAACGGCACCCTGTCCTACTTCGCGATACCGACGCGCTGGGAGATCCGCACCGAGCCGCTGCCCACGCTGGCCGGCGAGAAGGTCGACAAGAAGAGGTTGGTGCGCGAGTTCGGGCTCTGAGGGCATCACGGGATGAGCAGCAGCGCGGCCGTCACGAGCATGACGGCGGCGGTGAGGCCGTGGACGCCCCAGGCGATCGACCTCGGGCCGCCGCCGCGGAGCACGATCGCCGTGTCGGCGAGCGGAATGATTATGGCAGCCAGGATGATCCAACCGAGCAGCTGCGTCGCGCCCGCGGCCATCACGATGAACACGAACAGCCCGGATGCGATGTCGCGGACACCCTTGACGCTCGCATTGGCACGCGCGGACGGTTCGGCGGGATCCATTCGAACGCCGTAACCGGCAGCCGCGACGCCCGGCGCCACGAGGAATCTCGCGCCGATGACGATGATGGCGGCGCCGATGAGTCCGGCGAGTACGTAGGCGATGGTGGTGATGGTCATGTCGGTGGCTCCAGGGTCTTCAGTGGATGGGTGAGAAGGACGTCGGGTCGAGCAGCACCGTCGCAACGTCGACGATGTCCGCGGGATCGAAGCCGGCCATGTCTGCGCCGAACTCCGGGCTGGCCATGATCTGGCGCGTGAGTAGATCGGGATCGGCGGCGGTCGGATAGCGGATCAGCGCCACGAGTCGGTTCGCGGCGCCGTCTCGCTCGGTCCACACACCGTGCGTGGCGACCCCGAACTCGGCGAACGTCTCGAGGTGGCGGGCCCAGTGCACGGTCGCGTACCGGTGCAGGGCTTCGGGTGATCGCAGCGTGTAGGTCCTGAACTGCAACATGTGATGTCGCCTTCCCTTAGACGATCAGCGCCGCGCACAGCGCTGCCACTGCGAGACCCTGCAGCGTGGCACGCAGACCGATGATCCGGGCCCAATCCCGCTGCAGCGCACGACCGTTCGGCAGCGCATCCCCGGTCTCCGCGGCCGCCGTCAGTCGACGGTTGATGGGTGCGCTCACCGTGGCGTAGAGCGCGATCCACACCACCAGCAGGACCAAGGCGGTGGCGGCAGCGACCGCCTGGGCCCAGTGCGCGGACAGCACGGCGGTCCCCACGGCCGTCGCGGTGGCGAGGATCCCGAGCACACCGGGCGCGGGCATGCGCCGATCGCCGTATCGATGCACGCGTCCCATCACCGCGACCAGTGCGCGGTCGTCGACCGCCGCGAGTGCAGGCCGCAACACGATCGCGCAGAACACGTCGGTCCCGTAGACCACTGCGGTGGCCAGCACCGCGACGAGTGCGGCGGTACGGGTGATGAGGTCCCAGTCCATGTCGGACTCCTTCGTTCGTAGGTGTTAGCAACGCTAACCCCACGCAGCATCGTCGTCAATAGCAGCGCTAGCACCTATAGCAGTGCTATCGTGCGGTATGCCCATCGACGATCGACGCGAGCGCGAGCGGGCCGCCCGTAGGCGGCTGATCGTCACCACGGCCCGCACACTGGCCGAGGCAGAAGGTTGGGACGCCGTCACCACACGGCGCCTCTCCACCGAGATCGAGTACAGCCAGCCCGTGCTCTACAAGCACTTCAGCGGTATGGACCGCGTCGCCGAGGCCGTCGCCATCGACGGCTTCGCCGAACTAGCGCAAGCACTGCGGGACGCCCGCACCAGTGCCGGCGCGCCGAGCGACGTCCCCCATGCGATCGCACGGGCATACCTCGACTTCGCCGGCGAGAACCCTGCGGTCTACGACGCGATGTTCACCAGGGCGACCGCCCTGCGCTTCGCCGCCGAGGACACACCAGCACCGCTGATCGAGGCGTTCGCCGAGCTGCGCCACGGGGTGAGCGGTGCAGCCGGCGTCGCCGACGCGGATGCCCGCAGCGAGGTCTTCTGGGCCGGACTACACGGCCTGGCCACCCTCACCCGCGGTGGACGCCTACGCCCCGGTCACGAGTCGGAACGCCTACGCATGCTCGTCGACGGGCTCACCAGGTAGCGCCCTACCCATACCCCCTATGGGTATACACTCGGGTCATGAGCATGGTTCTGGAAGTGAGCGGCATGACGTGCGGCCACTGCGTCTCGGCGATCACGTCGGCAGTGTCGGCGCTGCCCGGCGTCACGGGTGTCGACGTCGACCTCGAGGCGGGATCGGTGCGGGTCGAGGGTACGCCCGACGCGGCTGCCGTCACCGCGGCGATCGAGGACGCCGGATACGACGTCGCGGCATGAGCACGTCCAGCGTCACGCTTGACGTCGGCGGGATGACGTGCTCGTCGTGTGCCGCTCGAATCGAGAAGCGGCTGAACAAGATCGACGGCGTGCAGGCCAGCGTCAACTTCGCCACCGAGCAGGCCGCGGTCCAGTTCCCCGACACCGTGACACCCGACGACCTGGTCGCCGCGGTGCAGGCCACCGGCTACACCGCGACGCTGCCGACGACCACCGAGGACGCCGAGCCCGTCACCGACGAGTCGTACCTGCCCCGCCTCGTGGTGTCGGCGGTGCTGAGCGTGCCCGTACTCCTGCTGTCGATGGTGCCTGCGCTGCAGTTCGCGGGCTGGGCGTGGGTCGCGTTCGCGCTCACGACGCCGGTCGTGGCCTGGGGTGCGCTGCCGTTCCACCGCGCGACCTGGACGAACCTGCGCCACGGCGCGGCCACCATGGACACCCTGATCTCGGTCGGCGTGCTCGCGGCCTACCTGTGGTCGACGTGGGAACTGGTCACCTCCGGGTCCCACCATCCGCACCTCTACCTCGAGGTCGCCGCGGTCGTGACGACGCTGGTGCTGACGGGCCGATTCTTCGAGTCACGTGCCAAACGTCAATCCGGTGCGGCGCTGCGGGCGCTGCTCGACATGGGCGCCAAGGACGTCGCGGTCGTCTCCGACGGCGTCGAGACCCGGGTGCCCATATCGGCCCTCGCGGTCGGTGACGAGTTCCTGGTGCGGCCCGGCGAGAAGATCGCGACCGACGGCGTCGTGGTCAGTGGCACGTCCGCGGTGGACGCCGCGCTGCTCACCGGCGAGTCCGTACCCGTCGAGGTGGAACCGGGCGATGACGTCGTCGGCGCGACCGTGAACGTCGCGGGCCTGCTGCGGGTGCGCGCCACCCGCGTCGGAACCGACACGGCGCTGGCCCAGATGGCCCGCCTCGTCGCCGAGGCACAGAGCGGCAAGGCCGACGTGCAGCGGCTGGCCGACCGGGTGTCGGCGGTGTTCGTGCCCGTGGTGATCGGGCTCTCGGCGCTGACGCTCGTCGGATGGCTGCTGGCGGGCGGTTCGGCGAGCGCGGCCTTCACCGCCGCCGTCGCGGTCCTCATCATCGCGTGCCCCTGCGCGCTGGGCCTGGCGACGCCGACGGCCCTGCTGGTCGGCACCGGCCGCGGCGCCCAGCTCGGCATCCTGATCAAGGGGCCGCAGGTCCTCGAGTCGACCCGTCGGATCGACACCGTGGTCCTCGACAAGACCGGCACGATCACCACGGGTCGCATGACGCTCGTCGCAGCGCATCCCGCCGACCCCGAGCTGCTGGAACTGGCGGGGGCGCTGGAGAGCGCGTCGGAGCATCCGATCGCGCGCGCCATCGCCGCGCATGCTGCCGACGCAGTCGGACCACTGTCCGAGGTCACCGACTTCGCGAACCACGGCGGGATGGGCGTCACGGGCGTCGTGTCGGGCAGGCGCCTGGTGGCCGGCCGATTGTCCTGGCTGCGCGACGCGCACGGGCTGACCGCACCCGCGGACCTGCTGCGGGCAGCCGAGGACGCCGAGCAACGCGGCCAGACACCGGTGTGGCTGGCGGTCGACGACACGATCAGCGCCGTGTTCGTCGTCGCCGACGTGGTCAAGGAGTCTGCTGCGCAAGCCATCTCGAGCCTGCGCGACCTCGGCCTGACCCCGATTCTGCTGACCGGTGACAACGAGCGCGCCGCACGCACGGTCGCCGCCACGGTCGGCATCGACGACGTCATCGCCGAGGTGCTGCCCGCCGACAAGGTCGACCACGTCAAGAGACTGCAGGCCGACGGCAAGGTGGTCGCGATGGTCGGCGACGGCGTCAACGACGCCGCGGCACTTGCCCAGGCCGACCTCGGGCTCGCGATGGGCACGGGCACCGACGTGGCGATCGAGGCATCGGATCTGACCCTGGTCACCGGCGACCTGCGCGCGGTACCGGACGCGATCCGTCTGTCGCGGGCCACCCTGCGGACCATCAAGGGCAACTTGTTCTGGGCGTTCGCCTACAACGTGGCGGCGATCCCGCTGGCGGCATTCGGCTTGCTGAACCCGATGATCGCTAGCGCCGCAATGGCATTCAGCTCGGTGTTCGTCGTCACCAACAGCCTGCGACTGCGCCGGTTCACCCCAGGGCGTTAGCCGTCGTCACCACTCCTTGAGGATGCGTTGCTTGTTGGCGCGCGCTGCGCCCTCGCGACGAATCCTCTTCAGTTCCGGGTGGAATGCGTTGCCCTCGTTGCCTCGAATGTTGAAGGGCACGTCCAGCGTTCGCATCAACTCGGCTTCGAGCTTCCACGGCTCGGCGTGAACCACCCACGACACCAGCGCATTCTCGTCCATCCACGTGCTGAGGACCGATTCACCACCCGCGAACGTCATGCGTTCGCCGGATCCGATGCGCCGCAGTTCGATGCCGAGGTCTTCGGCGAGGAGCAGACCGAGCGTCTTGCGCAACGTCGACCCCTCGGCGTTGGCGTTGCCGCCGCCGAAGTGGTACCTGATGCGCTTGCGGAGATCCTGCTTGCTCCGCGGCTTGCCGTTGGCCGGAGGTGGTCCCTGGCTGATCCCGACGTAGAGCAGGGTCAGGCCGTCGCGCTGCTGACAGCCGGACGTGTCGATCGAGCCGGGCACGTCGCGAAACCACCAGCCGTACGCACCTGGCGCCTCGGGCACCGGGCACGGCTCGGCGAACACCTCGGCGCGCGTAACCGGCCGAGCGGCAAGGAAGTCCGCGACAGTGGCGGTCTGCGGCCGATTACTCATTCCTGCTCCCATCGTTTCGACGAACCCACCTTAGGCCCCCGCATCGGGTGCGACCGTTGAGTGAGCGTCCAGCGTCATGCCCACTCGCACGTTCGCGCACTCCGCGCTATCTCAACCCGGCGAGTGTGCAGCCCGCCTGGCGCGGAAAAGCTTCACGTCGTCCTTGATGTGCTTGAGCTTGCGCGCGCCTGCGAACGACCAATCGAAGCGCGGGTCGTCGCCGATCGCCTCGCGCGTCGCCTCGGCGACCAGGATCGCACCCGGCCGCGCCGCGGTCGTCACGCGCGCCGCGAGGTTGACCGATCCGCCGAACCAGTCCCCCGCGCGGCTGACCGCGAGCCCCGTCGCGAGGCCCGTGCGCAGGCGCGGGAAGTCCTCGATGGTCTCGGTGGCCTCGACCAGCGAGAGCATCGCGTCGAGCATGGCCGCCGGGTCCGTGCTCACCAGCATCACCTCGTCGCCGATGCTCTTGACGTAGCGGACCGGCGGCTCCGCCACCTCGCGGGCCACGTCGGTCAACCGGTGCGCAAGCTGCTCGAGATCCTCCGGCGGCACCACCTCGCCGAGCCGGGTGAACCCGACGAGGTCGGCGAACGCGATCGTCACCTCGCGCGCGCCGGGCAGCGGAATGCCCTCGGCGCGCTCACCCGCGCTGACCGCCTCGGTCTCCATCAGATGCAGCAGTTGCAGACGCAGCATGTCCGCGATCATCGGGCCCAGCAGCGGCGCCACCTTCAGCAGCAGCGACTCGGTGCGTTCGGCGACGTCCAGTTCGGTGGCCCCCGGTTCGCTGACCGCCTGCAACGCCGCGAAGCGCATGACGTCGGCCGCGCGGGACAGACCCTCGGTGAGCACCTGGACGACGAGCACGATCTGGTCGGCCGTGAACCCCAGCTCGATGAACTGCTGCGCGTAGCCCAGCGCCTCACCGTCGATGCGCATCTGCACCTCGGCGTCGGGGTCGTCGACCCGCGGCAGCCCGCTCGCCCGTTGCAGGCGCTGCAGCAGCTCGAGGTCCATCCCGGTCCGCTCACTGATCTCGCGGGACGACACCAGGTGGCCGTCGTCACCGAGAATTCGGCGCGACGCCAGCAGCATGGGTTGGTAGGCGTCTCGGATCTGCTCGACGGTCACCCCCTTGCGCAGCAGCCATGGGATGAGTTCGGCACGCTCCGCGCGGGCGGCGCCCTCGAGGCCGTCGAGGAGACCGGACGCCTCGACGTCGAAGGACTCGATGTCGAAGTCGGCCGTCACGGGGTCAACGTATACCGCGGACCGCGCGAATGGCCGGTGCGGTCGACGCGGGCAGCAGCGTCGCCATGTCCCCGGGGTAGACGAGGTCGACGACCGCGGACTCCGGAAAACGGTAGGGCTTGCCGAGCACCAGCCCGACGTACTGCCTGCGCAGTCGCGACATCTCGGCGCGCACGGTCACCACACGCGACCGGTCACCGTAGAGGTCGTCGGCCAGCTCGGGCGCCGACCGGCCCTGACGGTGCGTCGCCAGCACGTGCAGGATCTCGGCGTGTCGCGGCGAGATGTCCCGCCGCCACGTCCCGAACTGGCCGACCACGTCGAGTACCGGCGCCCCGCCGTCGCGCAGATCGAGCGTCACCCGCGAGGGAACCGCAGCCTCGTCGCCCTCGGTCTCGGCGAGACGGACCAGCCAACCGCCCGGCAGCGACTCGAGATCGCACGCGCCCAGCGACGGTATCCAGGCGCGTCCAGGAGTGACGCTGCGCGGCAACGGGATCCGATTGTGCGGGGGAAGCGAGTCGACGGCGGCGACCCAGCCGTCGGTGTCCACCGCCAACGCCGGTCGGCCGACGCGAGCCAGGATCGGGGCGGCGACGGTGCGCAGTCGGTTCAGCGTCCGGTCGTGCACCTCGCGCAACTGCGATTCGGCGAGGCGGGCGACGAGGTCGACGAGCGCCACCGTCGTGGGGTGCACCGTCGCCGCAGGACCCGAGACGTCGACGATGCCGACCACCTGACCGGTGCGGGGGTCCTTGATCGGAGCGCCGGCACAGGTCCACGCGTGATGGCTGCGCAGGAAGTGCTCGGCCGAGAACACCTGCACCGCCCGATGGGAGGCGAGCGCGGTGCCGATGGCGTTGGTGCCGACGGCGCTCTCGCTCCACTGGGCGCCCTCGACGAAGCCCAGCCGGTCGGCGTTGGTCAGCACCCGCGGTGAGCCGTAGCGCCACAACACCCGGCCGCGGGCGTCGGCGACGACGAGGATGTTGTCGCCGCCGTCGATCACCGAGTCGAGGCCGCGGGAGACGTCGTCGAGCACCGCGAACAGTCCCGAGGCGTGGCGCAGCGCGTCGAGACCGCTGCTGTCGACGTCCGGCGGGTGGTGGTGGTCGGGGTCGATTCCCTTGTTCAGCAACCTGTTCCACGAATCAGCGATCACCCCGCGCGGACGGGCGGGCGACCGGTGACCCGCCATCGTGGCGTCGTAGACCTCCGACAGCAGCATGGCGTAGCTGCGCGGGTCGTCACCCGCGGCCACGGCGGGTTCCGGCGTCACCGATGAGGAAGGCATCGCCCTCGATTGTGCGCCACATCACACCTCGGTGTCACGCGGCCCCCGGGTCGACGAGCACCTTCATCTTGGTTCCGGCGTGCAGGGCCTCGAAGCCCTCGTCGATGACGTCGTCGATGGCGATCGGCGTCACCCACCCCGTCGTGTCGTACACGCCGCGCGACATCAGGTCGATCACCGCGGCGAAGTCGGGTGCGGTGTAGCAGAGCGACCCCTGGATCCGAGACTCGTTCATCACCAGGTTGAGCAGCGGCGTGGTGAGCGGCTTCTCGTAGATCGCGACGCTCACCATCGCCCGACGGGCGCCCACGCACGCCAGCGCCGTCTCGACCGCCGGCGCGACCCCGGCCGCGTCGTACACCGCGTCGGCGCCGCGACCGTCGGTGTGGTCGGCGATGAAGGCAGGCACGTCCAGGGCGGTCGGATCGAGCGTCCGCGCGCCGAGCGCCTCGATCGCCGCCCGCCGCGTCGCCGACGGCTCGACCACGAAGACGTCCTCGATGCCCTTGCCGCGCAACGCGAACCACAGCCCGATGCCGATCGGGCCCGCCCCGAACACCATCGAGGTGCCGTCGGCGTTCGGTTCCCCCAGCGTCGCCGCGTGATACGCCACCGACATCGGTTCGACGAGCGCACCCAGTTCGAGCGAGACGTTGTCCGGCAGGCGGTGCAGCATGTCGGTCGGGACGACGGTGTACTCGGCCATGCCGCCGTCGGACATCAGGCCGTGGAAACCGATCTGGGCGCAGATGTTGTAGTTGCCCGACCGGCAGGCGGGACAGTGCCCGCAGCGGTACAGCGGCATGATGGCCACCCGGTCGCCCTCGGCCCAGTCGGTGACGCCCGACCCGACCGCCGTGATCGTCCCGGAGAACTCGTGGCCCATCGTCAGCGGCATCTGCTGTCCCGTGAGCGGGTGCGGCTCGGTGGGCACGAAGATCGGGCCCGCGTAGTACTCGTGCAGGTCGGTGCCGCAGATCCCGTTGAACCCGACGCGAACCTTGACGGTGCCCGCCGTGGGTTCGGGTTCGGGCACGTCCTCGACCTCGAGCTTGTTCGGTCCGTAGTACACAGCTGCTCTCATGCCGTCGTTTCTATGTGACCTGGCGCACAGGCGTAAGAGTTGCAGGGGGTTGCACCCCTTGTGGAGGTCGGCTCCCACGGTGTGTCCTGGCTCACATGACATCAACGCTCGAGACCACCACCGACCTCACGCCGCAGGAGCGCGTCGACTCCTGGCTGCGCGACTTCGAACTGGCCCTGGCGTCACGCGACGTCGAACGCGCCGCGGCCAAGTTCGCCCTCGACTCGTACTGGCGCGACCTGGTGTCCTTCACCTGGAACCTCAAAACCGTCGAGGGCCGCGACGCGATCGCGCACCTGCTCAGCGAGCGCGCAGCGCCCACCGATGCGACGAACTTCCGGACCCGCGAACCCGCGACCGACGACGGCGACGGCGTCACCTCGGCGTTCATCGAGTTCGACACCGCCGTCGGCCGCGGCACCGGACACCTGCGGCTCAAGGGCGACGAGGCGTGGACCTTCCTGACCGCGCTCCAGGAGATCAAGGGCCACGAGGAACGCAAGGGCGCGTCCCGCGTGCTCGGCGCGGTGCACGGCAGCGACGAAGACACCCGGTCGTGGGCGCAGAAGCGCGAGGACGAACTCGCCGCACTGGGCTACGCCGAGCAGCCCTACGTCGTGGTCGTGGGTGGCGGTCAGGGTGGCATCGCGCTTGGTGCGCGACTGCGGCAACTCGGCGTGCCCGCGATCGTCCTCGACCGCCACGAACGACCCGGCGACCAGTGGCGCAACCGCTACAAGTCGCTGTGCCTGCACGACCCGGTCTGGTACGACCACCTGCCGTACCTGCCGTTCCCGCAGAACTGGCCGGTGTTCGCGCCCAAGGACAAGATCGGCGACTGGCTCGAGTTCTACACCCGCGTCATGGAGGTGCCGTACTGGTCGAAGACGTCGTGCCTGTCGGCGTCCTACGACGAGGCCGAGCAGCGCTGGACCGTCGAGGTCGACCGCGACGGCGAACGGGTGACCCTGCGTCCCGAGCACCTCGTGCTGGCCACCGGCATGTCGGGCAAGCCCAACGTCCCGACGCTGCCCGGCCAAGACGTCTTCCGCGGCGATCAGCATCACTCGAGCGCCCACCCAGGCCCGGACGGCTACGTCGGCAAGCGCGCCGTCGTCATCGGGTCCAACAACTCCGCGCACGACATCTGCAAGGCGCTGGTGGAGAACGGCATCGACACCACGATGGTGCAACGGTCCTCGACGCACATCGTGAAGTCCGACTCGCTGATGGACCTCGGTCTCGGCGACCTCTACTCCGAGCGCGCGGTCGAGTCTGGCATGACCACCGAGAAGGCGGACCTGACGTTCGCGTCGCTGCCGTACCGGATCATGCACGAGTTCCAGACTCCGATCTACGACGCGATTCGAGAGCGGGACAAGGACTTCTACCACCGGCTGACCGCTGCCGGCTTCGACCTCGACTGGGGTGACGACGGGTCGGGCCTGTTCATGAAGTACCTGCGCCGCGGGTCGGGGTACTACATCGACGTCGGCGCGTCCGACCTGATCGCCGACGGCACCATCAAGCTCGCCCACGGTCAGGTCGACCACCTGACCGAGGACGCCGTGGTGCTCACCGACGGCACGGTGCTGCCCGCCGACGTCGTCGTCTACGCCACCGGCTACGGCTCCATGAACGGCTGGGCCGCCGACCTCATCGGCCAAGACGTCGCCGACAAGGTCGGCAAGGTGTGGGGCCTGGGCTCGGGGACGACGAAGGACCCCGGTCCGTGGGAGGGCGAGCAGCGCAACATGTGGAAGCCGACCCAGCAGGAGAACCTGTGGTTCCACGGTGGCAACCTGCACCAGTCCCGGCACTACTCGCTGTACCTGGCGTTGCAGCTCAAGGCCCGCCACGAAGGCATCCCGACGCCCGTCTACGGGTTGCAGGAGGTGCATCACCTCAGCTGACTGCGTGATTTCGGCGCGCTGGTCCGCGGTCAGCGCGGGTGAGCGCGCCGAAATCGCAGTTTTCAGAGGCGGTCGACGGCGTCCTTCGCCTCCTTGAGGCCGATGCCGGTCTGCTCGCGCAGCAGCTTGATGGCCTCGAGCTTCTTGCCCGCGGTCACCAAGGCGCGCACCTCCGCGCTGACCCACCCGTCGTGGAACTCCCCCGCCGGCGTCGGCACCGTGCGGTCGATGCCGGCGTGGGAGAGTGCGCGTTCGAGCGCCACGACCCGCTGTTCGAGTGCGTCGACCCGGCGCTGCAGGTCGTCGTCGGAGCCACCGAAGAGTGCCATGCCCGACATCTTGACCCATTTACCCTCGAGACATGACGCAGTCGACCACGCGGATGCGCACGGGGCTGCCGCCCGTCGTCGGTCCACGTCCCCGCGTACTGGTGCTCGGGTCGTTCCCCAGCGAGCAGTCGTTGGCGACGGGTCGCTACTACGCCAACCCGCGCAACCAGTTCTGGCGGCTGGTCGGCGCGGTGCTGGGCTTCGACGCAGAGGCGCCGTATGACACCAGAATCGCGGCCGCCACCGAGCACGGCGTCGCGCTGTGGGACGTGCTGCACAGCTGTCGCCGGGCCGGCAGCCTCGACGCCCGCATCGATCGGAAGACGGCCGTGGTCAACGACATTGGGGCGCTGCTCGCCGACCACCCGGGGATCGACCGGATCGTGGTCAACGGCTCGGCCGCGCTGGAGTTGTTCGAGCGCCACGTGCGGGTGGGCGTGCCCGCCGACCGCGTCCCGTCGAGCAGCCCGGCGGCAACCATGGCATTCGAGGACAAGCTCGCGCAGTGGCGGGTGTTGGCCTGACAGCAGCTTGGTAGTGCTGAGGGGTTCCGTCGATCGGCCTCGGCGAGTAGAACGGAGTGATGACCAGCTTCGTCAAGAAAATGCTGGGCATCGGCCTGGCGCTCGTCGTCACGGTCGGACTCCTCGGCGTCACGAGTCCGGCACCCGCGCAGGCGTTCTCGCGCCCAGGCCTTCCGGTCGAGTACCTCGACGTGCCGTCGGCGGCGATGGGCCGCAACGTCCGCGTCGAATTCCAGGGCGGCGGCCCGCACGCCGTGTACCTGCTCGACGGCCTCCGGGCGCGGGACGACTTCAGCGGCTGGGACATCGAGACTCCTGCGTTCGAGTGGTTCCTCGACTCGGGGCTGTCGACGGTGATGCCGGTCGGCGGCATGTCGAGTTTCTACGTCGACTGGTATCAGCCTGCGGTGGGCAACGGCACCACGCAGACCTACCGGTGGGAGACGTTCCTGACCCAGGAACTGCCGGCCTGGCTGGCCGCGAACCGGGGCATCTCGCGAACGGCAACGCCGTCGTCGGCCTGTCGATGAGCGGTTCCACCGCGCTGAACCTGGCCACCTACTACCCCGACCAGTTTCGCTACGCCGCATCGCTGTCGGGCTTCCTGCACCTGTCCGACGGGTTCTGGCCGACGCTCGTCGGGTTGGCCATGAATGACGCGGGCGGCTTCAAGGCCGACGCCATGTGGGGACCGCGGACCGATCCGGCGTGGGCGCGCAACGATCCGACCGTCAACGTCGCGAAGCTGGTGTCGACCGGCGCCCGCATCTGGGTGTACTGCGGCAGCGGCACGCCGAGCGATTTGCCCGGTGCCGTGGCGGGCCTGCCGCAGCAGTTCCTCGAGAGCTTCACGCTCGGGTCGAATCGCGACTACCAGAACGCCTACGTCGCCGCGGGTGGCACCAACGGCACGTTCAACTTCCCGCCCAACGGCACCCACTCGTGGCCGTACTGGGGTCAGCAACTGCAGCAGATGCTGCCCGACATCCAGAGCACGCTCGGCGTCCGCTAGCGGTGCCGCGCGGCGTACTCGCCGGGAGTGCAGCCGAGCATCGACCGGAAGTCGTTGATGAAGTGCGCCTGGTCGTACCAGCCGTGGCCGACGGCGAGGTCGGCGAAGTCGAGGGCAGGGTCGGTCTCGATCGCCAGCGCTGCCTGCTGCAGCCGGTAGCGGCACAGCACCCACTTGACCGGCACGCCCACGTAGCGGCGGAACACCCGCTGGGTGGTGCGGGCACTCCACGGCGAGATCGCCATGACCTGCTCGACGCGGTGCAGTCCGCCGTCCTCGCGCATGCGGTCCATCAGCCGGCTGAGCGCGTCGTAGGTGGGATCGGGCACCGGGTCGTGACGGGCGATCGCCTCGTCGAGCGCTGCTGCAGCCGCATCGCGGTCGTCGTCGAGAACCAGTGCGCTACCGAACGTTTCGTCGTCGAGACGCACCGCCCGGCCGGTGTACGAGGCGGCATCGCGGCCGAAGCGGGCAGTGAACCCGCCCGGCCGGAACCGGATGCCCACGACGGCGCCGCGCCCCGTCAGCGTCGTGGTGAAGACCGTATCCACGACGCCGTGGATCAGCGTGGCGGGTAGCCGATGGCCGTGCCGGGTGCCGTCGGTCCCCCACTCGTGGGTCAGATGCATGCTCGGGAAGGTGATCACCATGCCGTCGGACGGCTCGCGGCCGGTGCGATCCCACGTGACCGACCAGAAGTGCTCGACCCACCGCGCCGCCTCGTCGGACGGCGCCCAGCGGTCGAGGTCGAAAGTCGACGCGCTGGCCGCGCGGCCGACCACGCCGAGCTGCGGGCCGACGGTCGGTTCGGATGGCACGCACCGAGCCTACGAGTCGACCAACTGCTCGCTGGTGCTCCACAGGTCGAGAGCCTTGGCGGCGTCGTAGGAGTCCTCCGAGGAACGGATGGCCTTGGCGCCTTCGAAGTAGGCGCCCGTGACGCCGTCGAACGACGGGTCGACGGCGAGCGCGGCCAGACGCCGACCTGATCCGCGAGCGCTGCTCACGTTGGGCAGCACGCGCAACACCGGAAAGAGGTAGCGCCAGGCGAACTTCTGCAGCGGCGCGTACTCGCGCGCGAGCCCCGACCCTGGCATGAGGCCGGGATCGAAGGCGGTGACCGTAATCCCGCGGGCGCCGTGCTCGAGCCGGCGATCCAGCTCGTAGGCGAAGAGCACGTTGCACAGCTTCGACGTGGTGTAGAGGCGCCGTCCCTCGACGGTGGTCGCCGGGTGCGCCAGGTCCTCGGCCGAGGTGTACACCGGCTTCGGCATGCCGGTGAACTTCGCCGGGTCGTGGGTGCCGCTGCTCACGACCACGATGCGGGCGGGCGCCTCGAGGCGTTCGAGCACACCGCGAACCAGCGCGAAGTGCCCGAGATGGTTGACACCGAAGGTCATTTCGACCCCGTCGGCCGTGCGTTGGGCGGCGTCCACCACCTGCAGGCCTGCATTGCACACGACGGCATGCAGGGGTGGCAGACCCGCGGCGGCGAACGCCTCGACGAAGTCACCGACGGACGCCAGCGAGCCGAGATCGCATCGCATCACCGTGCACCGCCCTGCCGCACCGAGTTCGGTGACCGCCGCTTCGCCGCGGCGCGGGTCGCGTACCGCGAGGACGACGTGCCACGAATCGTCGCGCTCGAGGATGCTGCGCGCGCATTCGAGGCCCAACCCCGCGTTGGCGCCGGTGATGATCACGGTGCGGTCGTTCATCGTTCCTCCAGCAAAATCGGGATCAGGGCGGTGACGGCTTGGAACAGCCGCCGGTACATCCGGTCGACGTCGGTTGAATCGGGTTCGAGGTGGTTGGCGAAGAACACGCCGTCCGACAGCGCGACTGCCAGAGCCGTGAGTTCGTCGACCACTTCGTCGACCCGGTCGGGCGGGGCGTCGCTGGGCATCACCGAGGCGATGACGGCGCGAAAGCCCGCGATGGCGGTGTCGCGCACCCGGCGGACGACCGCGGTGACGGCTGGGTCGTCGCTGCGTTCGAGCGAGAGCACGAAGAACAGTCGGAGGAAGTCCGGGTGTTGAGAGAGAAGCCCTGCGGTGGCGGCGAGTTGGGCCGCGACGTCAGCCGGACCCGGCCCGTCGGCGCCATGGCCGGGGATCGCCGCGAAGAACCGGTCGGCACCGCGCTCCATGACCGCGGCCAGGACGCCTTCCTTCGAGCCGAAGTGCCAATAGATGGAACTCGCGGGCAGCCCGCAGGCGGCACGGATGTCACTGATCGACGTGCCCGCGTAACCGCGGGTGGCCATCAACTGCTCGGTGGCGTCGAGGATGAGTTCGCGTGAACTCTGCCCCTGCTGCTGACGCTTGGTCATCGACGCCGCCATGGCATTCCTGTCTGTAAGGATCGTTACAGACAAGGTAGCACGCATACGCGTGACGCGTTTTTCCAAGCCCACGCACCCATGCCGGCGGAAGGCTCGTGGCATGAGCGTCGAACCGATTCCCCAGGGCTACACCAGCCTCACCCCGTTCCTCGTCGTAGACGGCGCAGCCGAAGCCATCGACTTCTACGCCTCGGTGTTCGGCGCGACGGTGCTCGAGAAGATGGACGGCTCGAACGGCACGGTGGCCCACGCCGAACTCGACTTCGGACACGGGCGCCTGCAGCTGTCGGACCCGAATCCCGACTACGGCCTCGTCGCCGTCGAACGCACGGATACGGTCACCCACTCGATCGTGCTCTACTGCGCCGACGCCGACGCCGTCGTCGAGAAGGCCCAAGCCGCGGGCGCCACCGTGCGCGAGCCCATCCAGACGTTCGTCACCGGCGACCGGTTCGCCTCGATCGTCGACCCCTTCGGGCAGCGCTGGGCCGTGATGACGCGCGTCGAGGAGGTCGACGCCGCCGAACGCGACCGCAGGCTCGCCGCGTGGGCGGAGCAGAACGTCTGACCCCACTCGCTACGGTGGCGAGATGTCATGCGTGTTCTGCGCCATCGTCTCCGGCGAGGCGCCCGGCATCCGGGTCTACGAGGACGACGACTACCTCGCCTTTCTCGACATCCGCCCCATCGTGCGCGGACACACGCTGGTGGTCCCCAAGCGCCACACCGTCGACCTCACCGACACACCGGCCGACACGCTCGCCGACCTCGTCCGCATCGGGCAGCGCATCGGGCTCGCCGCCCGGGTGTCGGAGCTGAAGGCCGACGGCAACAACATCGCGATCAACGACGGCAAGGCCGCGTTCCAGAGCGTGTTCCACATCCACTTGCACGTGGCGCCGCGGCACAGCGGCGACAAGCTGTCGTTTGCGAAGGGGCTGGTGGTGCGCCGCGACCCCGACCGCGAGGCGACCGGCCGCATCCTGCGCGACGCTCTCGCGGGGCTGCCGGACTGACGGCGCGCCTGCCACACTGGCGGGCATGACTGACATGCCCCTGTGGGAGCGCTACCTCGGCATTCCCCTGCTGCGCGTGCACGACGCGATCTACCGCAAGACCGACGGCAGGATCGGCCACCGCATTCCCGGCGCGCCACCGTCGCTGCTGCTGCACACCGTCGGGGCCAAGACCGGGATCGCGCGCACCAACACGCTGAGCTACGCGCGCGACGGTGACGCGTACCTCGTCGTCGCCTCCAATGGCGGCGACCGAAAGGCGCCGGGTTGGTACTTCAACGTCAAGGCCGACCCGCAGGTGGAGATCAACGTCGGCTCTCAGCGCATGCCCGCGACGGCGCGGATCCTGAGCGACGACGACCCGGACTACGCGCGACTGTGGAAGGTGGTCAACGACAACAACTCCCACCGCTACGACGCCTACCAGAAGCGGACGAGCCGCACCATCCCGATCATCGCGCTGACGCCGAACTGAGGGCTAGAACAGTTCCTTGGCGAGCAGCTCGAGCGTGTCCTCGCGGGCGGGCGCCGTGGCCGGGTCGACGCCGCGGTAGGCCGAGGCCACCGGGTTGACCATGACCTCGTCGACGCCGAAGTGCTCGGCGATGCCGCGCACCCGCTCGGCCGCCTCGGCGGGGTTGCCGACGATCGACTGGCGACGGCCCGACTCGACCACGGCCCGCTGCTGCGGCGTCAGGCCGATCTCGCGGGCGTCCTCGACGAGGTCCAGGGCGCGCAGCGGCTGACCGGTGCGCAGCAGCGCCATCATGTGCAGGTTCGGCAGCATCAGGTCCTCGGCCTCTTCGCGGGTGGCCGCGACCGAGGCGTTGACCGTCATGAACGTGGTGGGCTGCTCGAGGTTCTCGCTGGGGCGGAACTCCTCGCGGTAGACGGCGAGCGCCTCCTCGGTGCCCTGCCCCGCGAAGTGGTGGGCGAACACGTACGGCAGACCCTTGGCGGCCGCCAGGTGCGCGGAGTACAGCGACGATCCCAGCAGCCACAGCCGCGGCTCGCTGGTCGCTGCGGGCGTCGCCTTGAGCACGTAGTTCTGGTCCATCAGGTTGCGACCCTGCATGGACACGCCGACGCCGTGCGCGCCCATCAGCGCGGTCACGTCGTCGAGGTACTGCGGGAACTTCTGGATGTCCTCGTCGGTGCGCCCCGCGGGACCGCGCAGCATCATCGAGGTGACGGGGTCGCTGCCGGGCGCGCGGCCGATGCCCAGGTCGATGCGGCCGGGCGCGGCAGCCTCCAGCAGCGCGAACTGCTCGGCCACCGCGAGCGGTGCGTGGTTGGGCAGCATCACGCCGCCCGAGCCGAGCCGGATGCGGGCCGTCTGCGCGGCGAGGTAGGCGATGAGCACCGGCGGGCTGGTGGCCGCGACGGCGGGCATGTTGTGGTGTTCGGCCAGCCAGTAGCGGGTGTAGCCGAGGTCGTCGGCCTTCTTCGCCACGCCAACGGTGGCGGCCAGGGCGTCCGACGTGGTCTGGTCGCTACGGACGGGAACGAGGTCGAGTACCGAGAGTCGCATTAGTGGTTCAACGCGCTCGGCGGCCGGTCCGTTCCCCACATCCCCAGCGATTTGTGCACGCTCAGGCGCGGTGAGCGCGCCTCAGCGTGCACGAATCACGCGTTGGCGAGGGTCTTGGCGGTGACGAACACCTCGTCGAGCATGGCCGGGGTCAGCCGACCGGTGAAGGTGTTCTGCTGGCTGGGGTGGTAGCAGCCGAGCAGCGTGACGTCGCCGATGCGCGCGGCCGCGAGGTGGCCGAACTTGGGTAGCGGGCTGGGCACCGCGAGGCCGCCGGTGCGAAGCATGTCCAGCGCCGCGCGCCAGGCGAAGCCGCCCAGCACGACGATCACTCGCACGGTCGGCGCGATCAAGCGCCATTCGGCGTCGAGCCACGGCGCGCACGCAGCGCGCTCCTCGGGCATCGGCGCGTTGTCGGGCGGCGCGCACCGCACGGCCGCGACCACCCGGGTGTCGAAGAGTTCGAGTCCGTCGGCCGCGTCGACGCTCACCTCGGACGTCGCCAGGCCCGCACGGTGCATCGCCGCGAACAGGAAGTCACCGCTGCGGTCGCCGGTGAACACCCGGCCCGTCCGGTTGGCGCCGTGCGCGGCCGGGGCCAGACCGAGCAGCAGGACCGACGGCGTCGCCGAACCGAACCCGGGCGCCGGACGGCCCCAGTAGGGCTCGGTCGCATACGAGCGGCGCTTGGTCAACGCGACGTCCTCGCGCCACCTGACCAGCCGTGGGCAGGCCCGGCAGACGCTGACCGCGGCGTCGACGTCGGTCACGTCGGTCATCCGCTTTGCCATCGCCCGCACGCCTGCGGGGGTCTTCGCCACCCGGGTGTCGGGTCGGGCGGGATCCCCCGGCCAACCAACGCCCGGCGGGACCGGCGAGTCGAACATCTCGCGCGTGCGGGGATGGGGCAACAGCACGCCACCACTGTGCCCGCGCCGCGAAAACCCGTCGCTACCGGGACTCCCCCGCTGCTACATTCAGCCGCGATATCCATGATCAACACCAAGTACGGGCCGCTGTACCTGATCTTCTTCGCAGCGCTCACCGCCGGAGCGGGCAACGGCATCTCGCTGGTGGCATTCCCGTGGCTGGTGTTGCAGCGCAACGGTTCCGCCGTCGAGGCCTCGATCGTGGCGATGGCGGGCACGCTGCCGCTGCTGGTCGCGACACTGATCGCGGGTGCGGCCGTCGACTACCTCGGCAGGCGCGTGGTGTCGATGATCTCCGACCTGCTGTCGGCGTTGTCGGTCGCGGCGGTGCCGGTGATCGCGCTGGTCTTCGGCGTCGACGCGATCAACGTGGCGGTGCTGGCCGGGCTAGCCGCGCTCGGCGCCTTCTTCGATCCCGCCGGGATGACGGCGCGCGAGACCATGCTGCCCGAGGCCGCGCAACGGGCGGGCTGGACGCTCGACCGGTCGAACAGCGCCTACGAGGCCATCTTCAACCTGTCCTACATCGTCGGGCCGGGTATCGGCGGCCTCCTGATCGCCACCGTGGGCGGCATCGAGACGATGTGGGTGACGGCGGGCGCATTCGTGCTGTCGATCGCGGCCATCGCCATGCTGCGTCTGGAGGGCGCAGGCACGCCCAACCGCGACGAGATGCCGCAGGTCTGGGCGGGCATCGTCGAGGGCCTGCGGTTCGTATGGCGCAATCGCGTCCTGCGCACGCTGGCCGTCGTCGACCTGACCGCGACGGGTCTGTACATGCCAATGGAGAGCGTGTTGTTCCCGAAGTACTTCACCGACAAGGATCAGCCGGCTCAGCTGGGCTGGGTGCTGATGTCGCTCGCGATCGGTGGCGTCATCGGCGCGCTGGGTTACGCCGTGCTGTCCAAGTACGCCAGGCGGCGGACGGTCATGCTCGTCGCGCTGCTCGTGCTCGGCGTGGCCATGACCGTGATCGCGTTCCTGCCACCGCTGCCGGTGATCCTGGTGCTCTCGGCGATCGTCGGTCTGGTCTACGGCCCGATCGCACCGATCTACAACTACGTCATGCAGACCCAGGCGCCGCCGCACCTGCGCGGCCGCGTGGTCGGCGTAATGGGCTCGCTGGCCTACGCGGCCGGACCGCTGGGCCTGATCGTCGCAGGCCCGCTCGCCGACACCGCGGGGCTGCACGTGACGTTTCTCGCCCTGTCGATCCCGATGCTGGTGCTGGGCCTCGCGGCGCTGTTCCTGCCTGCGCTGCGGGAACTCGACCGGGGCTAACCCGCCCGGCGCCGGGGCGGCGCGAACATCGACGCGAGCCTGCGGGTGGCGTCCGGGTCGCCGTCGATCCGTAGCCGCCCGGCCGACACCAGAGCGGCCACCTGCGCCGGATCCATTGCCGTGGCCAGGGTTTCGACGTGTCCGCTGAGGGTGACGTCCACCGGTTCGTCGTCGTCGACGGTGTCGACCCCGTCGGCATCGATGCGGATCGTGACGCTGCCCTCGGGCATGTCGAGCCGGAAGGTGATCGGGGGTCCGCTGCGGTCGTCGAGGACGTAGGCCCGCACCGCGCGCACCAGCCATTCGGGCCGGACGACGTCACTGGCCGCCCGGCGGCTCATCAGGTGGCGTCCCCACCGGGCGTAGGCGTGCACGACGTCCTCGAGCGCGAGTCCGTCGTCGGTGAGTTCGTAGGTGGCGCCGGTTGCGGGTCGTGGCATCGCGCGCTTGCACACCAGACCGTTGGCCTCGAGGTCGCGCAGCCGGCTCGCCAGCATGTCGGTGGCGATCGGCGTGAGGGCGGTCAGCAGGTCGCCGTAACGGCGTGGGCCGTCGAGCAACTCCCGGACGACGAGCAGCGTCCATCGGTCGCCGACGAGGTCGAGACTCTTTGCGACAGCACAGTGCTGACCATAGGAACGGGAGGCCACGACCCGATGTTAGCGCCTGATTGGAATTCCCAACCAAGTACTTGTTATTTCCAAGTAACACGAGTTAGCGTCGCAGCATGGCACTTACCAACTTCACCGGCGCAGCCGTAGCCAACTTCACCGGCGCAGCCGTAGCCGACTTCACCGACGCCGCCATCTCGGAAGCACTCGCCTTCGCCGGCCTGCTCGAGCACCTGACCCCGGACCAGCACACCGCACCGACGCCGTGCACGGACTGGACCGTCACCGACCTCGCCGCGCACGTGGCCGCCGGACTGTTCCGCGACGCCGAGGCGTTCCACCGCGCGCGGATCGGATCCACCGTTCCCCCGGCCGAACTCGACCTCGACGGCTCGGTCGCCCTACCGGACGTCATCCGCAGCGCAGCGGACCATCTGTCGGACGCCGTTCAAGCGCTCCCGTCGGACCCGGGCATCGTCCCACTGCCGTTCGGCCCATACCCCGTGGCCGACGCGCTGCGGTGCCTGATCATCGAATTCGGGGTCCACGTCGACGATCTCGCGATCGCGGTGGGCAGCAGGCAGCCGCTGCTCTCGAGCGCCACCCTTGCTGCACTCTTCGGCTTCGGTGAGCTGTACCTGCTGATGCAGGCCCAGCCGCTGGAGAGCGACGCCGTCACCCTGTCACTCGCGGCGCCGTCGACGACGGTGTCGATCACCTGGACCGGCTCGCGGTGGAAGCGGGGCGCCGGCGCCGCCCGCGAGTGCCGGATCGCAGGCTCCGACGACGCCATCGCCCGGCTGATGCTGCGGCGCATCGACGTCACCGACCCCCGGATCGACGTGCTCGACCCCGCCCGCCTCGCACCATCACTGACCTCCGCCATCCGCCCCCTCTGAAAGGCCGCCCATGACAACCGATCTCGTCGACATCGACGCCAGCCCCACCCTCGAGCACCTGCTCGACATCCGGATCGCCTTCGACCCGGTGCAGATCTTCGAGACACCCGTCGGCACCCGCTTCACCTACGTCGTGCGACACGGGCGGTGCGAGGGCCCGCGCATCGCTGGCGACATCCTGCCGGGCGGAGGCGACTGGATCCTGTTCGGCACCGACCGCGTCGCCCGGCTCGACGTGCGGGGCACGCTGCGCACCGACGACGGCGCGTACGTCCACGTCACCAACACCGGTCGCGTTCGCATGCCACCCGAGGCGGCAGCGCGGTACGCCGCCGGGGAACTGATCCGCCACGACGAGATGGTGGCCCGGTCCAGCCCGTTGTTCGACACCGACGACGAGCGGTACCGCTGGATCAACGCCGTGCACACGGTCGCCATCAATCAGGTGTCGTTGTCGGAGGTGCACTACCGCGTGTTCGCCGTCCTGTGAGCCCCCCGACGTCGCTGTCCCAGCTCTACGACCGCTACCTCGACGCGTGGGCTGCCCGCGACCCCGACGCCATCGTCGCCCTGCACGCCGAGGAGACCACGTTCTGGCTGCACCACGGCCGGCCCGCGGTGAGTGGCCGGTACGCCGTGGGCGAGGCGTTCGCCGGGATGTTCGCCGCGCTCCCCGACTTCGGATTCGAAGTGCACCGCACCGAGTTCGGCCCGCGCCACTGGGTTCTTGACTGGACGTTGACGTGCACCGCACCATCCGGCAGGCCCGCGCGGTGGGACTGTCTCGACCTGGTCACCGTCACCGCGGACTGCAAGGTGGCACGCAAGGACACCTTCGTCGACGGTGTGCAGTTCGACGCGGCGCTCTCGGGATGACGCCTACGATCGGGTGATGGACTCAGCGCTGAGCGCCTTGATCGCCGAACTGCCCGACGGCACCGTCGTCACCGATCCGGACATCCTCGGGTCGTACCGCCAGGACCGCGCCGCCGACCCCGACGCCGGGACACCGCTGGCGGTGGTGCGGCCCCGTCGCACCGAGGAGGTGCAGACCGTCATGCGGTGGGCGACGGCGCACCACGTGCCCGTGGTCCCGCGCGGCGCCGGGACCGGGCTGTCCGGCGGCGCGACGGCACTCGACGGTGGCCTGGTGCTGTCGACGGAGCTGATGCGCGACATCGCCATCGACCCCGTGACCCGCACCGCCGTCACCCAGCCGGGACTGTTCAACGCCGAGGTGAAGAAGGCCGTCGCCGAGTACGGCCTCTGGTACCCGCCGGACCCGTCGTCCTACGAGATCTGCAGCATCGGCGGCAACATCGCGACGAATGCGGGCGGCCTGTGCTGCGTCAAGTACGGCGTGACGACGGACTACGTGCTCGGCGTGCAAGTGGTGCTGGCCGACGGTACGGCGGTCCGCCTGGGCGGTCCCCGCCTGAAGGACGTCGCGGGGCTGAGCCTGGTGAAGCTGTTCGTCGGCAGCGAGGGCACCCTCGGCATCGTCACCGAGGCCACGCTCAAACTCCTTCCCACCCAACACCGCGGGTGCACGGTCGTGGCGTCGTTCGACTCCGTCGCCGCCGCCGCGGACGCCGTCGTCGAGATCACCGGACGCATCCGCCCGTCGATGCTCGAGTTCATGGACGCCGTCGCGATCAACGCGGTCGAGGACAAGCTCAAGATGGGCCTGGACCGCAACGCCGCGGCGATGATGGTCGCCGCCTCCGACGACCGCGGGCCCGCAGGCGTCGAGGACACCGAATACATGGCGTCGGTGTTCACCGAGCACGGCGCGACGGAGGTGTTCACCACCGCCGACCCCGACGAGGGCGAGGCGTTCGTCGCGGCGCGCCGCTACGCGATCCCCGCTGTCGAGGCCAAAGGTTCGCTACTGCTCGAGGACGTCGGCGTGCCACTGCCCGCACTGGCCGAACTGGTCAGCGGCGTCGAGAAACTCGCCGAGCAGCACGGGTTGATGATCTCCGTGATCGCCCACGCCGGCGACGGCAACACCCACCCGCTGATCGTGTTCGACCCGTCCGACGCCGCGATGACCGAACGCGCGCACACGGCGTTCGGCGAGATCATGGACCTGGCAGTCGGTTTGGGTGGAACCATCACCGGCGAGCACGGCGTCGGCCGGTTGAAGCGGCCCTGGCTGGCCGGCTACCTCGGCCCCGAGGCAATGGAGCTGAACCGACGCATCAAGGTCGCGCTCGACCCCGACGACATCCTCAACCCCGGCGCCGGGCTCTAGCCCCTGCGCTACCCGCGCGCGGCGATCCGCCAGTCGGCGGCGTCGCGCTGCTGGGTCCAGAACTCCCGGAAGCGGTGGTGCCGGCCGTCTTCCGCGAGCAGTTCGTCGATGCTGCCGTCCTCGACGACGCGGCCGCCCTCGAGGAACAACACGCGATCGGCGTGCCGGATGCTGGCCAGCCGGTGCGCGACGATCACCCGGGTCCGCGGCCGCAGGTCGGCGGTCAGGGCGTCGACGACCGCAGCCTCGTTCTCGGTGTCCAGTGCGCTGGTGGCCTCGTCGACCAGGAGCACCGGCGCCGGCTTGAGCAGAGCGCGGGCGATGCTGACCCGCTGCCGCTCGCCACCGGATAGCGCCGAGCCCGCCTCCCCCACCATGGTCTGATCGCCAGCGGGCAGCCGGCCGGTCAGTTCGTCGACCCGGGCCAGCCGCATCGCCCCCGCAAGGGTCTCCGCATCGGCGCCCGGGTCGCCGACGAGCACGTTGTCCCGGATGCTTCCATCGAACAGGTACGGGTGCTGGAACACGACGCTCACTGCGGCCCGGCGGGCGGCGTCGTCGAGCAGCGCCAGGTCGACGCCGTCGAACAGCACCCGGCCGCTGGTGGGCTGGTGCAGACCGGCGATCAGGGCAAGCACCGTGCTCTTGCCCGACCCCGAGGGCCCGACGATCGCGGTGGTCGCGCCGGGCTCGAGCGCGAAGCTCACCCGGTCGAGCACCACCTCGTCGCCGTAGCCGAACGTGACGCCCTCGAATTCGATGCGGGGCGGCGCGGCCGGGTCGACAGCCGTTGCGACACCGGCGGACAACGTCGGCGCGTCGAGCACGGTCTGAATCCGGCCGAGCGTGGCACGCGTCGACTCCAGGGCGGGCGCTAGTTCACTGAGCGCGGCGAACGGCTCGAGATAGCGTGCGATCACCACGATCAACGCGATCGCCTCCGGCACGCCCAACTCGCCGCGCACCGTCAGATAGGTCGTCATGCCCGCGAGCCCGATCAGTGCCGCCTGACTGGCGAGACTGAACAGCAGCTGCCCCGGGATCTGCATGCCGAGCAGGCGCAGGGTCGCGCCGTGCTGCGCCTCCAGCGCCGCGCCGACGGAACTGCGAGCGGGTTCGACGCGCCGAGCGGCCCGCAATGCCTGCTGCGTCCGGGCGAACTCGATGATGCGTTCGGTGAACGCCGTATTGGCTTCGCCGGCGACCTCGTCGGCCTTGCGGCTGAGCCGTCCCGACAGCCAGAGCGCACCGAGCAGGACCACGACACCGGCCAGTGCGGCCAGGCCGAGTGGCACCGAGATCGCCAGCAGCGCAACGGCGATCGCAGCGGGCAGCAGCACGGCACCGATGAGCGGCGTCAGCAGGTTCACCACCAGACCGACCAGTTCGGGCCCGGTGGCGGCGATCGCCTGCCGCGCCGTCGCGATGTTGTCGTTGGTGAGCCAGTCCAGCCGGATGTTGGGCAGCCGGTCGGCCATGTCGTGCTGCGTCCTGTCGAGGACCGCGAAGCCGAGGTCGAAAGCCATTCGCGCGGTGACGTAGTCGACGATCCAGCCGATCACGGTGACGGCCGAGAGCCAGCCCAGCCACGACCAGGCGCGCTGCGGTTCGTCACTGAACAGCGCGGCGATCAGCGGCACCAGCAGGACGGTGCCCGCCGCGCGCAGCAGGACCGACAGGACTGCCAGCGTGGCGTAGCCGCCGACCCTGCCCCTGCGGTCGGTCGGCATCAGTGCCAGCAGGGTGCGGATCATCGGCCCGCCTCCCGCCCCGCGCCTGCCGCCACGGGTCGGCCGGATTCCCACAACGCGCGATAGCGACCGCCCGCGGCGATGAGTTCGTCGTGCGTGCCGACTTCGGCGACCCTGCCGTGGTCGAGTACGACGATTTGATCGGCGTGGGTGATGGTGTGCAGCCGGTGGGCGATCACGAGCACCGTGCGGTCCCGGGTGAGCCGGTTGAGCGCCTGCTGGACGAGGTATTCCGACTCCGGGTCGGCGAACGCCGTTGCCTCGTCGAGGATCAGCACCGGGGTGTCGGCCAGCATGGCCCGCGCGATGGTGAGACGTTGCCGTTCGCCGCCCGACAGACCGGAGGCCGCTCCGAGCACGGTGTCGTATCCGTCGGGCATGCGCGTGATCCGGTCGTGGATTCGTGCGTCGCGCGCTGCCCGCTCGATGCGTTCGGCATCGCCGCCGGGTTCGGCGAGCGCGATGTTCTCCGCAACCGTGCCGTGCACCAATTGCGCGTCCTGCAGCACGAATCCGACACTGCGATACAGCTCGTCGGCCGACAGGTCCCGCACGTCCCTCCCGTCGACGCGGATCGCGCCGCGCTGGACGTCGTGGAACCGCGCGGCGAGTGCTGCGAGCGTGGACTTGCCCGATCCGGAGGGTCCGACGAGCGCGGTGACCGTACCCGGGCGCAGCGTCAGCGTGACGTCGTCGATCACCGGGACCTCGGGCCGGTAGCCGAACGTGACGTGGTTGAATTCGACCGTGCCGCCGACGGCAGTCCGGCCGGGATCGCCGTCGGTTCCCACGGCCAGCTCCGGTTCGTCGAGCACCGTCTGCACGCGCCGGGCGGCGAGCATCCCGCCCTGGATCCCGCCGAGGCCGTAGCCGATGCCGAGCAGGCGGGCTCCGAAGGTCGTGCCCAGCAACAGGAATGGCAGCAGGTCGACCGGGTCCATGCGTCCCGACACCACCAGGGGCGTCCCGACGACCATGATGAGCCAGAGGAACGTCGCGGGGCGGGTCACCAGATCCATCAGCGTCTTCTTGCCGACGAACGGACGCTGCCACGCCACCAGGAACGCGATGTAGCCGTCGAGCCCGTGGCGGAAGCTCGACGCCGCGGCGCCACCGAACACCCGCACGACCGGCTGACCCTCGAGATAGGCGCCGGCCTCGCCGTTCATCCGCTCGGCCCAGCGCGGCGCCTGGGTGATGCGGTTGCCGGACTGGATGGTCATCGCCGACATCAGCACCAGGTACACCAGCACCGGCCCGAGCAGCGCCAGCGCGATCCGCCAGTCGACGACGAACAGGTAGACCAGCACGGCCACCGGCGCCACGACCGCGGCGACCGCGTCCGGGATGGCGTGGGTGACGAGGTAGTGCAGTGACAGCGTGTCGTCGGACACCAGTTGCTTGACCGAACCCGATCCGCGGGCGGTGAACCAGCCCAACGGTACTCGCGACATCTTGGTGAGCAGGCGGACGCGCAGGTCGTGGGCGAAGCGGGCGTCGATGCGGTGCAGCCACAGCGTCAGCCCGGCGGACAGGCTGGTGCCGACGCCGAGGAGAACCAGGGCTGCGACGCCGAGCGTCCACAGTCGAGCCTCGTCGGCACCGGTCAGCAGCAGCCGGGCCAGTTCGACCAGCAGGACGAACGGTGCGAGTTCGATCAGCGTGATGAGCGCCTGCAGCACGCCGGAGACGATGAGCGGCGTCCGGAGCGGTGAGAGCAGCCGGCCCGCGGCCTGCGCGCGCCAATTCCCGCGGGCGGGCGCAGCCGGCGTCGGCGCGACGGGCGTCGGCGCAGGTTCCGCCGCGGGCGCGGGGGCAGGCTTCTCGTCACCGCGCTTGGTGCCCATCGCGCGGCCTTCGGTCCAGTAGGCCTGGGCGTGGATCTCCTGCTTGGGGAAGCCGAACTCGTCGCGCAACCGCGTCCGGACGTGCTTGAGCGCTCCGGCCTCCGGGCCGGCCCACGCGTGCCAGTTCGACCAGTCCCTCGACTCGATCGCCGCGGCGAGCGACGTCGGGCCCTGCCGCGCGACGCGGTGCACGGTGAGGCGTGGGTGCTCGGCGAGCGGGATCAATGCGTCATCGTCGTGGTGCTGCTCGAGGTACACCTCGATCGGGATGTCGTGGGGTACCGCGCCGATGATCCCGTTGATGGCGGGCGTCGATGCCGGGTCGCCGATCACCAGGTAGCCGGCGGGCCGGTCGACGGGGTCGTCGGGGACCGAGAAGCCCCTCGACCCCATCGACATCACCGAGATCGTCGTTCCCGGCTCCGCCCGCCGCGCCCAGGCCGACGCGGGCCCAGCGGGTTCGTGCAGCACGACGTCGATGGAGAAGTGGCCGGTCTCGGTGTCGGCGCTGGAGATGGTGTACGCCCGCTGGAACTCGGTGTCGGAGCCGTCGGGATCGGGGAACCAGAACCGCAGCCACGACGTCGGTTCGGCCTCGGCGTCGTCGAACACCGTCGGGGAGACCAGATGTATTCGGAGGAAGTTGGGTGCGAGCGGTTCGGATTCGAGCACCGTCACCTCGTGGTCGCGTGCGCCGAAGCCGCGCATCATCACGCCCTGCAGTCCGCGTGCCATCGGGTGCCTCCTCCCCGCGGCGGAGCCTTCGACGACGCCTCCGTCCGCAGCACTAAGGGTAGCCTTACCAGCTTTTCGAGACGGGCGGGCCCATGTCGAGTCGTTGACATGTCCCGCCATCTGTCGTATTCATGAGACATGAAGACGTCTTTGTCTCACGGCTCGCCCGTCGCGTTTCACCTGGCGACGCCGGCGACGTGGCCGGACCCGTGGCCCATGTACCGCGCCCTGCGCGACCACGACCCCGTCCATCACGTCGTGCCCGCCGATCGGTCCGACGACTCGGAGCCCGGCGACTACTACGTGCTCTCCCGGCACGCCGACGTCTTCGCCGCGGCCCGCGACCACCAGACCTTCTCGTCCGCCCAAGGCCTGACGGTCAACTACGGCGAACTCGACCTCATCGGGCTGGCGGACAACCCGCCGATGGTCATGCAGGATCCGCCGGTACACAGCGAGTTCCGCAAGTTGGTGTCCCGGGGATTCACGCCCCGGCAGGTCGAGGCCGTCGAGCCCAAGGTCCGCGAGTTCGTCGTGCGGCGCATCGAACGGCTGCGCGCCGACGGCGGCGGCGACATCGTCGCCGACCTGTTCAAACCGCTGCCGTCGATGGTGGTGGCGCACTACCTCGGCGTGCCCGAGGAGGACCGCGACCAGTTCGACGGGTGGACCGAGGCGATCGTGGCGGCCAACACCTCCGAAGGGGGCGTCGGCGGCGCGCTGGCGACCCTCGGCGATGCGCTCGGCGGAATGATGGCCTACTTCACCGCCCTGATCGAACGCCGGCGCGCCGAACCGGAGGACGACACCGTCTCGCACCTGGTCGCCGCGGGCGTCGGCGCCGACGGCGACATCTCCGGCGTGCTGTCGATCCTCGCGTTCACCTTCACGATGGTCACGGGCGGCAATGACACGACGACCGGGATGCTCGGCGGCACCGTGCAATTGCTGCACCAACGGCCCGATCAGCGCGCGCTCCTGGCGGGCCATCCGGAACTGATCGGCGACGCCGTCGACGAATTCCTGCGACTCACCTCGCCGGTGCAGATGCTCGGCCGCACGGTCACCCGCGACGTGACCATCGGCGACACCACGATTCCCGCCGGGCGCCGGGTGATGTTCCTGTACGGCTCGGCCAACCGCGACGAGCGCCAATACGGTGACGACGCAGCCGAACTCGACGTCACGCGCAAGCCGCGCAACATCCTGACCTTCGGCCACGGCGCACACCACTGCCTGGGCGCCGCCGCGGCCCGCATGCAATCCCGCGTGGCACTGGAGGAACTGCTGACCCGCATTCCCGACTTCGAGGTCGACGAGGGCCGGATCGTCTGGGCGGGCGGCAGTTACGTGCGACGGCCACTGTCGGTTCCGTTCACCGCACTGTGATGGCCGGCGGGCAGGAGCGAAGCGACCCGGGGAGTTCCAGATGAGCGACTGGTTGTCCGGCAGCCGTAGCGAGGCGGCCGTCGACCGCATCCTCGATGCGGCCGACGAACTGTTCGCCCACCGAGACGCGGCGAGCGTCGGCATGCACGACGTCGCGAAGGCGTCGGGGTGCTCGCGGGCGACGCTCTACCGGTACTTCGAGAACCGCGACGCGCTGCACACCGCCTACGTGCACCGAGAGGCCCAGCGGGTGTTCCGCGATCTGGCCGACGAGCCCGTGGCCTCCACCGACCCGGGCGACCGCATCGTGGGCGTCGTCCTCGCAGCGCTGCGCCGGGTACGCGAGAGCCCAGCACTGTCGTCCTGGTTCGCGCCCGCGCAGCGCCCGATCGGTGGCGAGATGGCCGAGCGCTCGGAGGTGATCGGTGGACTCACCGAGGCCTACCTGACGTCACTGGGCGTCGACGACGTCGAGCGCCGCGCCCGGTGGCTGGTCCGGATCATGGTCTCGCTGTTGGTTTTTCCGGGGCGCGACGAGGCCGACGAGCGCACCATGCTCGAGGACTTCGTGCTCCCCACCGTGGTGATCGGCGGCCGGACCGCTCGGTGACCTACTGCCGGGCCATCGAGATCGCCAGTTTGTCCTCGGCGGTCACCAGGTGATCGTGACTGTCGTCCCCGATGTCGATCTTCGCCCATGCGATCTTGCCGGTGAATCGGTTGCCGTGCGGCCCGTAGTCCTGCGACGCGGGCGATCCGGTGTCCGAACCGACGTCGCACGCCTCGTCGGCAGAGAACGCCATGGGTTCGGTCCGCTCCACGCGACCCGATCCCACTGCGCTGCCGTCATGGTGCAGCGTGACCGTCCCACCCTTGCCGAGACCGCCTCCGTCGTAGGCGAAGTGCATCGCCACCTTGTGCTCGCCCGCCGGCAACGCCTCGTCGGCCGTGACGTAGAAGTACTCGATGCCGAAGAAGTTGTAGCAGTACTTCAACCTGCCCTCGTGTGCGTACAGCGACCACCCGCCGACGCCACCGCCCTGAGCGACGATCACACCACTCGCGCCCGAGTCGGGCACGGTGACGCGGGCGCTGACGGTGTGCGACCTGTTCTTGATGTTCAGGACGCAGTTCTCCAAGAGACGCATGCCGGAGAACAGCATCTGCGTGGTGCCGCGGATCAACTGCGGCCGACCTGCGACCTCCGGCAGGAAGCGCTCGACGGACCGGTCGTCGATGGGCAGAACGTTGTACTTCACGGCTTCGATCAGCCAGAGCCGCTGCAGCTCAGCCAGTTTCGCGGGCTGCTCACCGGCCAGGTCGTGCGCCTGCGACCAGTCGTTCGGGCCGTAGAGTTCCCACCTGTCCTCGTCGAGGGCAGGCTGATCGGCCAGCCAGGGCGTGCGGTGCTTGGTGACCGCGGTCCACCCCTGGTGATAGACGCCGCGATTGCCGAACATCTCGAAGTACTGCAGGTCGTGGGTCTCCGGCGCATCGCCGTCACGCAGGGTGCGCAGCATGCTCACACCCTCGAGCGGCGCCTGCTGAATGCTGTTGACGATGGTGGGTGCGGGAATGCCCGCAGCCTCGAGAATCGTGGGCGCGACGTCGATGACGTGGTGAAACTGGTTGCGCGACACGCCCTTGTCGGTGAGGCCCGCGGGCCAGTGCACGATCGTGCCGTTGCGGGTACCGCCCCAGTGCGAGGCGACCTGCTTGGTCCACTGGTACGGCGTGCACAGCGCGTGCGCCCAGCCCACCGCGTAGTGGTTGTAGGCGTCGGCGGTACCGAAGTCGTCGATCTTCGACAGCAGGAACTCATCCGTCTCGATGTCGGGAAGCCCGTTCAGCGTCACCATCTCGTTGAAGCAGCCCTTCGGCGTGCCCTCGGCGGAGGCGCCGTTGTCGCCGAAGATGTAGTAGATCAGCGTGTCGTCGAGCGCGCCGAGGTCCTCGATCGCGTCGATCAGGCGGCCGATCTCGTAGTCGGTCTGCTCGAGGAAGCCGGCGTAGATCTCCATCTGCCGGGCCAATACGGGCTTCAACTCGTCGGACATGTCGTTCCAGGCCGGGATCTCGTCGTGCCGCTCGGTCAGCTCGGCGTCGGCGGGCACCACGCCGAGATCCTTCTCCCTCGCCAGGATCTGCTCGCGCAGCACGTCCCAGCCCTCGTCGAACTTCCCCGCGTACCTGTCCGACCACTCCTTGGGGACGTGATGCGGGGCGTGCGTGGCACCCGGCGCGTAGTACATGAAGAACGGCTTGTCGGGCGTCAGCGCCTGCTGCTGGCGTACCCAGGTGATCGCGCGATCGGCCAGGTCCTCGTTGAGCGTGTAGCCCTCCTCCGGCGTCTTCTCCGGCTCGACGGGCTTGGTGCCCTCGTACAGGCCCGGGTAGTACTGGTTGGCCTCGCCGCCGATGAACCCGTAGAAGTGCTCGAAACCCGAACCCGTCGGCCACTGCCCGAACGGCCCGACTGGCGACACCTCCCACACCGGCACCTCGTGGCACTTGCCGAACTGACTCGTCGAATAGCCGTTGAGCCGCAACGTCTCTGCGATCGGCGCCTTGTCCTTGGGCCGGATGCTGCTATAGCCCGGCGCGGACGTGGCGATCTCCGTGATGCCGCCCATCCCGACCGAGTGGTGGTTGCGGCCAGTGAGCATCGCCTGGCGCGTCGGCGAGCACAGCGCCGTCGTGTGGAAGCGGTTGAGCTTGAGCCCGTTCGCGGCGAGCCGGTCTGCCACCGGTGTGTTGCACGGCCCGCCGAACGCGGTACTGGCACCGAAGCCCACGTCGTCGATCAGCACGATCAGCACGTTGGGCGCCCCCTCGGGCGGCCGCAGCATCGTGATCGGCGGGTAGGTGGTGTTGGGATCCTTCGCGTCGTACGTCGTCAGACCGACGTGCTGCGGGTCCGGGATGGGGAGAATGTCGCGCCGGACCACCGGCGATCCGTCAGGGGTGCTCACGAAAGGAGTCCGATCACCGAAGTCATCGCCGCTGAGGCGATCTCGTACCCCGCTGCTGGAGTCCGAGGGTCTCAGCCTACGGCCCCGTCACGGGCTGCCGCTGGCTTTCACGGCGTGCGACTGACTACGAACGCACGCGCGTGAACCGGTGCAGCAGCCACGCCAGGGGCACGGTGATCACCATCGTCGCCACGAACAACCAGAACATGGACCCGGTGTAGATCCCGAAGTGCAGGATCTCGACCATCGCCAACTCCATCGTGACGAGGTGGATCAGGAAGATCTCGTAGGAGATCTCGCCCAGGAAGACCATCGGCCTGCTCGCCATGGCGCGGGCGTACAGCCCGCGATTCGACAGGGCCAGCGGCGCCACGATCAGCGTCGCGATGACGGCGTAGAACAGCGCCTTGGCCAGGCCCTCGCGCAGTTCGGACGGGGCTGTCGTCGGCGCCCCGGCGATCGGCGTCGAGGCGATGAAGTAGCACACCAGCGCCAACGGGATGCACAACAGCGCGTACCCGTTGACGCCCATCTCGCGCAGCGCCGCCAGGATCATGCCGCCCACGAACCACGCCAGATAGGCCGGGAGCCACAGCTTTGCGCCGTCGGGTAGGAAGTCGGTGGTGTGCACCAGCACCAGCCACGCCGGCGTGATGAGCCCGAGCCCCACCAGACCGCCCAGCAGCAGCCCTGGCCGCCACTGTCTGCGACACAGCACCACCAGCAGGAGGTACGCCAGCGCCGGCAGCGCCACGTAGAACGCGGCCTCGACGGCCAGGCTCCACATCTGCGTCAGCCCCTGGTGCAGGAAGGTGATCCAGTAGTGGTCGGTGTAGATCTGCGTCAGCGTGAGGTTGCGGAACAGGCCCACCCACGTGTGGCCGGGATTCGGGCCCGCCATCCGAAAGTGGTACAGCGCGTAGGCGGCCAGCACGGTGACGACGTAGGCCGGCATGATGCGCCGCACGCGGTGCCAGGCGTAACGAGACACCGCCGGCGACTGGCCGCCGCGGGCGGCAGCACGCACCCATGGGCTGAACAACAGGAAACCCGACAGGACGAAGAAGATCGGCACGCCGATCTCCATGCGCGAGTAGACCAGCCCGAGGTAGCCGTGGGTGTACTTGCCCGTGGTGTACGCCGCGTGGGTCAGGACGACCAGGATCGCCGCGACGGCGCGAATGCCCGTGAGGGAGTCGACCCGACTGCGGCCCGCCGACTCCAGGCCACCCTCGGCCGTATCCGGCCGAAACTCCGTCCGCTCGCCCCGGGTCATCCCCCGTCGCTCCGCTCGCCCCGGGTCATCCCCCGTCGCTCCGCTCGCCCCGGGTCATTCCCCCGTCGCTCCGCTCGCCCCGGTCACTTCGGCTTGTTGCCTCGATAAGGCTTAGGGCCGCGATCGAGCGTCAGGTTGATCGGCACACCCTGGATCTTGGTGTGCTCGAGCTTCTTGAGCGTTTCGTGCGACAGCTTCTTGGGCAGCTCGACGAGCGAGTAGTCCGGCCGGATCGCGATGTGTCCGAAGTCGCTGCGGTGCAGGCCGCCCTCGTTCGCGATCGCACCGACGATCGCGCCCGGCATCACCTTGTGCCGCTTGCCGACCGCGATGCGGTAGGTGGCGAGGTCGTCGCGAGTGTCGCGCCGCTTGCGCGGGGGGCCGTCGTCGCGATCCGGGCGCTCCCGGCGCTTCTCGGGCGGCGGTTCGGTCATCAGGAACTCGCCGCCGTCGTGGCTCTGCAGCGCCAGTGCCGCGGCGATGTCGGCCATCGGCACGTCGTGGTCGCGCTCGTAGGCTTCGATCAGCTTGCGGAACAGGTCGATGCCCGGGTTGCTCAGACCGTTGGTGATCGAATCGCGGAACTTCTCCACGCGTTGGGCGTTGACGTCGTCGACCGACGGCAGCTGCGACTCGACGAGCTTCTGCCGCGTGACCCGCTCGATGGAGTTGAGCAGGTGCCGCTCCCGCGGCGACACGAACAGCAGCGCCGTGCCCGATCGTCCGGCGCGGCCGGTGCGGCCGATCCGGTGCACGTAGGACTCGGGGTCGTGCGGGATGTCGTAGTTCAGCACGTGCGAGATGCGCTCGACGTCGAGGCCACGGGCCGCGACGTCGGTCGCGACCAGGATGTCGATCGACCCGTCCTTGAGCTGCGCGATGGTCCGCTCGCGCACGCCCTGGGCGATGTCGCCGTTGATGGCGGCGGCGGAGAACCCGCGCGCACGCAGCTTCTCGGCGACCTCTTCGGTGGCCTGCTTGGTGCGGACGAAGACGATCATCGCCTCGAACGGCTCGACCTCGAGCAGACGGGTCAGCGCGTCCATCTTCCGCGGGCCCGCCACCTGGATGTAGCGCTGGGTGATGTTGTCGGCGGTCGCGGTCTTCGACTCGACCTTCACCTGCACCGGATCGTGCAGGTACTTGCTGGTGATCTTGCGGATGCCCGGAGGCATGGTGGCCGAGAACAGCGCCACCTGCTTGTACTCCGGGGTGCCCTCGAGGATGCGTTCGACGTCCTCGGCGAAGCCCATCTGCAGCATCTCGTCGGCCTCGTCGAGCACCAGGTAGTCCAGATGCGAGAGATCCAGGCTGCCCTTGTCCAGGTGGTCGATCACGCGGCCGGGCGTGCCCACCACGATCTGCGCGCCGCGCTTGAGACCTGCCAGCTGCGGGCCGTACGAGGAGCCGCCGTAGACCGGCAGGACGTTGACCCTCAAATGGGCGCCGTAGCGGCTGAATGCCTCTGCGACCTGCAGCGCTAGTTCGCGGGTGGGTGCCAGCACCAGCGCCTGCGTGATGCGGCTGTTGGTGTCGATCTTCGACAGAATCGGGATCGCGAACGCTGCGGTCTTGCCCGTTCCGGTCTGGGCGAGGCCGACCACGTCGGAGCCCGCCAGCATCGCGGGAATGGTTGCGGCTTGGATCGGCGACGGCGTTTCATAGCCGACGTCGGCAACGGCCCGCAGCACCTCGGGGTGTATCTGCAGGTCGGCAAAGGTGGTCTCGGTGCTCGGGGCATCCGAATCAGGCGACGTCATCGAGTGAAGAGTCTACGGGTTCTCGCGACCGCCAACCGCCTCGCAGGTGTGACGACGGGTACCGTGCGGTGATGTGAGACGCCTGGGGCGAGCGAAGCGACGGGAAAAAGGCCTCGTGGGAGCGAAGCGACCGGTTATGAGGCCCGCTGTGCTGGTGGCCGCAGCGGCCGTGCTGCTCGCTGGATGCGGCTCCAGCGACTCGACCGTCTCCAAGACCCCGGAGGGCAGCGCGTCCGTCGCCCCGACCGCCACGAGCGCACCACCGCCCGTCGAGCCGACGATCGCCGCGGGACCGACCGCGACGCCCCCACCCGCCGATCCGTGTGCGGTGAACCTCGCGGCACCCGAGATCGCGAAGGCGGTCTCCGAGCTGCCCCGCGATCCGCGAAGCAATCAGCCATGGAGCCCCGAGCCGCTCGCGGGCAACTACAACGAGTGCGCGCCGCTCTCGGCCGTGGTGATCAAGGCCAACACCAACGCCGACAACCCGAACACCCGCGCGGTGCTCTTCCACCTCGGCAAGTTCATCCCGACCGGCGTGCCCGACACTTATGGGTTCAACGGCATCGACGACACCGCGACCACCGGTGACACGGTGGCGCTGATGTACTCGAGCGGCTCGACGGGGCTCAAGAGCGTGGTGCGGTTCCGCTGGAACGGCAACGGCGTCGAGCTGATCGGCAACACGGGCTAGCAGCGGCGCGGCCGATCCCGGCCCCGTGTCGGACCGCTGGCCTAGAGTGGCCAGGATGTTCCTGACCGGAGGCGCCGACCGCCAAGTCGTCTACAGCGCTTCGGATCTCGCTGCGGCCGCGCGCTGCGAGTACGCCCTGCTGCGGTCGTTCGACGGCCAGCTCGGCCGGGGCCCGCGGATCACCACCGACGATGCGCTGCTCGCCCGCACCGCCCAGCTCGGCGACGAGCACGAGCAGCGTCACCTCGACGAGCTGCGCGACGAACTCGACGGCAACGCGGTGGTCATCGGCAAGCCGACCTACACCGTCGCCGGGCTGACCGCGGCCGCCGAGGCCACCCGCGCCGCCGTCGAACGCCGCGCTCCCGCCATCTACCAGGCCGCCATGTTCGACGGTCGCTTCGTCGGATTCGCCGACTTCCTGATCCTCGAGCAGACCGACGACGGCGGCCAGTACCGGCTGCGCGACACCAAGCTGGCCCGCTCGGTCAAGGTGGAGGCGCTGCTGCAGCTCGCCGCCTACGCCGACACGCTGCAGCGCAGCGGCGTCCCCGTGGCGCCCGAGGTCGAGCTGGTGCTCGGCGACGGCGCGATCGCCCGCTACCGGATCGACGAGCTGCTCCCCGTGTACCTGCCGCGGCGGGACGCACTGCAGCGCCTGCTCGACGATCACCTGGCCGGAGACGCGCCGGTCACCTGGGAGGACGAGTCGATCCGGGCGTGCTTCCGCTGCCCGGAATGCGAGGTCCAGGTACGCGCCCACGACGACCTCGTGCTCGTCGCGGGCATGCGGGTGAGCCAGCGCGCGCGTCTGCTCGATGCGGGCATCACGACCGTGCACGAACTGGCCGACCACCACGGCACCGTCGACGAACTCGCCGTGCGCACGGTCACTGCGCTCACCGCTCAGGCCCGACTGCAGGTCGCCGACCGGGTGGACGGCAAGCCGCCGTACGAGGTCATCGACGCCCAGCCCCTGATGGCGCTGCCCGACGCGAACAAGGGCGACCTGTTCTTCGACTTCGAGGGCGACCCGCTGTGGACCGTCGACGGCAGCGAGTGGGGCCTGGAGTACCTGTGGGGCGTCCTGAGCGTCACCGACGAGTTCATCCCGTTCTGGGCGCACGACCGGGCCAGTGAACGTCAGGCGCTCGTCGACTTCCTCGCGTTCGTGCGCAAGCGGCGCAATCGCTACCCCGGCATGCACGTCTACCACTACGCCGCCTACGAGAAGAGCACGCTGCTGCGGCTGGCGGGCCGCTACGGCGTCGGCGAGAACGAGGTCGACGACCTGCTCCGCAGCGGCACGCTCGTCGACCTTTACCCGTTGGTGCGCAAGAGCATTCGGGTCGGCACCGAGAGCTACAGCATCAAGTACCTCGAGCCGCTGTACATGGGCAACGAGCTGCGCGACGGCGAAGTCACCACGGCCACCGACTCCATCACGCAGTACGCGGAGTTCACGGCGCTGCGCGACGCCGGACGCGCCGACGATGCGGCCGTCGTGCTCAAGCAGATCGAGGACTACAACCGCTACGACTGCCGGTCGACGCGCAGGCTGCGCGACTGGCTGATGGCCCGCGCGATCGAGTCCGAGGTGCCTCCCCGCGGACCGCAGCAGGTCCGCGACGAAGCCGCCGCCGCGACGGTGGAGATCGCCGACGACCTCGAGCGCACGCTGCTGCGGTTCGCCGGTGACGGCACCGAGGAGCGCAGCCCCGAGCAGACCGCCGTCGCGATGGTCTCGGCAGCGCGGGGGTACCACCAGCGCGAGGACAAGCCGTTCTGGTGGGCGCACTTCGACCGCATCAACAACCCCGTCGACGAGTGGGCCGACGACGGTGGGGTGTTCATGGTCGAGAGCGCCGAGGTCGTCGCCGACTGGCACAAGCCGGCCAAGGCCCGCAAGCAGCAGCGCCAGCTCCGGGTCACCGGCGAACTCGCCTCCGGCGAACTCGGCAGGGACCTGTACGCGCTCTATGCCCCGCCGGGTCCGACGGGCCTCGCCGGCGACCCAGACCGACGGGTGTGGGGTTCGGCCACGCCGGTGGACTGCGACGACCCGTCGATGCCCACCGAGGTCGTCATCATGGAGCGCGAACCGAAGGACGGCGGCTGCTTCGACGAGACCCCGTTCGCCCTGACGCCCGGCCCGCCGATCGGCAAGAAGCCGCTGCAGACCGCGATCGAGTCGGCGGCGACGCTGATCGGCGCCACCCTGCCGAACCTGCCCGCCGACGCCGTGACCGACATCCTGCTCCGGCGTCCGCCGCGCACGGTCAGCGGCGGCGGGCTCCCCCGCACCGGCCAGACCGTCGACGACATCACTGCGGCGCTGCTCGACCTCGACGCGTCGTATCTCGCCGTCCACGGTCCGCCGGGCACGGGCAAGACCTACACCTCGGCCCACGTCATCGCGCGACTCGTCGCGCGCGGGTGGCGCGTCGGCGTGGTCGCCCAGTCGCACGCCGTGGTCGAGAACCTCCTCGGATGCGTGATCGAGGCAGGCGTCGACCCACAGCGCGTCGGCAAGAAGAAGAGCCCGGGCGGGCCGTGGCAGGACGTCGACGAGAAGGACTACCCCGGGTTCATCGCCGATCACGACGGATGTGTGATCGGCGGCACCGCATGGGATTTCGCCAACGACGGACGTGTGCCGAGGGGCAGCCTGGACCTGCTCGTCGTCGAGGAAGCGGGCCAGTTCTGCCTCGCCAACACCATCGCCGTGGCGGCCGCGGCGACGAACCTGCTGCTGCTCGGCGACCCGCAGCAGCTACCGCAGGTCAGCCAGGGCACCCACCCGGAACCGGTCGACCACTCGGCGCTCGGATGGCTCGTCGACGGTGAGCACACGCTGCCGCCCGATCGCGGTTACTTCCTCGACCTCTCCTACCGGATGCATCCGGCAGTGTGCGCGCCGGTGTCGCGGCTGTCCTACGACGGCCGCCTGCACTCGCGCGAGGACGTCAGTGCTGCCCGCCGCCTCGACGGCGTCGAGCCGGGGGTGCGGGTGCTCGCGGTGAACCACGACGGCAACTCCACCGAGAGCCCGGAAGAAGCCGACGCCATCGTCGCCGAGATCGTGGGGCTGCTCGGCTCGACGTGGACCGACGAGGACGGCCCCACGGCGCTCACCCAGCGGCACGTCCTCGTCGTCACTCCGTACAACGCCCAGGTGCTGACACTGCGCCGCCGCCTCGACGCCGCAGGCCTACCCGACGTCGAGGTCGGCACGGTCGACAAGTTCCAGGGCAGGCAGGCGCCGGTGGTGTTCGTCTCGATGACGGCGTCCTCGGCCGACGACGTGCCGCGCGGAATCTCGTTCCTGCTCAACCGGAATCGGCTCAACGTCGCCATCAGCCGGGCCAAGTACGCGGCGGTGATCGTCCGGTCGCTCCACCTCACCGACTACCTGCCGTCGACGCCCGACGGATTGATCGGGCTCGGAGCCTTCCTCGCGCTGGCCGACGGCTCGGCGGGCCGACCCGTCGCCTGTGGTACACCCACGACGTGACCGATTCGCTGATCGACCGCCTCGCCGAGATCGTCGGCGCGCGTCACGTCAGCACCGATCCCGACGTCCTGGTGGGCCGCTGCGTCGACTACACCGGCCGCTACCGGGGGAACGCCCGCGCGCTGGTGCGACCCGGCAATGCCGACGAGGTGGCTGACGTGCTGCGGGCCTGCCGCGACGCGGGCGCGAACGTGACGGTGCAGGGCGGCCGGACGTCCCTGGTCGCCGGAACCGTGCCCGAACACGACGACGTGCTGCTCTCGACCGAGCGGCTGATCGACATCGGGCCGATCGACGCGGTCGAACGTCGTGTGCGGGTGGGCGCGGGCGTGACCGCGGCGGCGCTGCAAAAAGCCGCAACCGCAACGGGTCTGGTGTTCGGGGTGGACCTGGCCTCACGGGACACCGCGACCATCGGCGGGATGGCCTCGACGAACGCCGGCGGCCTGCGCACCGTGCGGTACGGGAACATGGCCGAACAGATCCTCGGCCTCGACGTCGCCCTGCCCGACGGCTCGATCGTGCGCAGACACAGCGAGGTTCGCCGCGACAACACCGGATACGACCTGACGTCGCTGTTCGTCGGCGCGGAGGGCACCATCGGCGTGATCACCGCGCTCGACGTGCGACTGCACCCGACCCCGGCCCACCGGGTGACGGCGGTCGCCGGGTTCGACGACCTGGGCGCGCTGATCGCGCTGGGCCGCGAGTTGCGCGACGCCGATGGCATCGCCGCGCTGGAACTGATCGATGCGCGGGCGAGCGCGTTGACGGCCGAGCACCTCGGCGTGGCCGCACCCGTCGACGGCGCGTGGCAGCTGCTGGTGGAACTGGCGGGCGACACCGACCAGACCGAGCGGCTGGCCGATGCGCTCGGCCGGGCCGATCTGGTTGGCGAGCCGGCCGTCGGGGTGGATTCCGCTGCCGCACAGCGCCTGTGGTCGGTGCGCGAATCGGTCGCCGACGTGCTCGGACGGTACGGGCCCCCGCTGAAGTTCGACGTGTCGCTGCCACTGGCGAACGTCCCGGGCTTCGCCACCGCCGCAACGGCCCTGGTCGCCGACCATGCACCCGACGCGATCCCGGTGCTGTTCGGGCACGTCGGGGAGGGCAACCTGCATCTGAACCTGGTGCGCTGCGCGCTCGACGGCTACGCCGAGCGCGCGCTGTACTCGGCGATGATGACGCTGATCGCCGACCACCGCGGCAACGTCAGCTCGGAGCATGGGGTGGGCAGCCGCAAGCGCGACTACCTGCCGATGTCCCGCACCCCAGAGGACATCGCGGCGATGCGTGCGCTCAAGACGGCATTCGACCCCGACGGGTACCTCAATCGCGCGGTGTTGTTCGGCTGACGTCTAGTCGCGGAAGCGCATCGAGTGCCGACCGTAGGTGCCGGCGTCCTCGCCCGTGGTCGCCTCCTCGTCGCGGCGGCTGTGCCTACCCGCTGACGACCGGGCCGGAACCTCGAACCGGTCCGAAACGTCGGCGAGCGGCCCGTCGACACGAGAACCGTTGTGCGCGTGACCGTTCTGCGCGTGGCCGTTGTGGGTGACGTCCGCGGCGGGTGCCGGCACGGGATGCACGTCGGTGACCGCTGCCTGCTCCTCGTCGTCGACGAACAGGTGCTGCCACGCTTCGACGGGGCCGCCATGCCACTCGTCGGCGGGGGCGGGCAACGGGTGTTCTACGTGCACGTCGAGCGGCGTCGTCACGCTCTCGTCGACCGGCGGGGTCCGGGGGTCGGCCGGACTCGAGGCAACCGCGGGCAGCGGCGCCGATTCCGGCTCGTCCCAGTCCACCGTGTACTCGACGTACTCGTCGTCGTCGGGAAAGAAGTCCGCATCGTCGGGCACGTGCCGTCCGCCTGCGGGTGCCTGCACACGAACGGGCCTGCGGTCACCCGGCCCGCGCAGGAAGAGCGCCGCGACGACGCCGAGCAACGCGACGAACGCGGGCAGCAGCAGGGCCTGGGACAGCGCCGCGGAGAACGGCACCTGCAGGACGTCGGGCAGCTCCGTGATGCCGGCCTCGGCACCGGGCGGACGCTCGCCGCCGCCGGGCATCTCGGCGCCGATCCGCGAGGTCATGAACGCGGCCATGCCCGCGCTGCCGAGGACGCCACCGATCTGCCGCGTGGTGTTGTACACCCCGGAACCGGCTCCGGCCAGGTCGGGCGGCAGGTGACGGGTGGCCGTCGCGGCCAGCGGTGACCAGATGAACGCCATCCCGACGCCCATCACGATCAGCGGCAGCACGAGGCGCCAGATGGGAGTCGTGTCGGTCATCTCGACCGACAGCCAGGTCAGCCCGATCGCCAGCGCCGAGAAGCCGAAGCCGACGATCGGCGTCGGTGCATGGCGGTCGACGAGCTTGCCCACGAACGGCGCCAACACGCCGGACGAAATCGCCATCGGAGCCGTCAGCAGCGCGGCCCGCGTGGGCGAGAGGCCCGCCACCGCTTGGGCATAGAACATGAGCGGCAGGATCATCGCCGTCACCGCGAAGCCGATGACCGAGATGCCGAGGTTGGAGAGGCTGAAGTCCCTGTCGTGGAAGATCCGCAGCGGGATCAGCGGGTCTCCCGGGTTGATCGACTGCCAGTAGACGAACGCCGCGACGAAGCCGAGGCCCGCGACGACCATGCCCCAGATCCACGGCGCCCAGTCGTGCGACTCGCCCTCCTGCAGGGCGAACACGACCAGGAACATGCCCGCTCCCGAGAGCAGGACGCCCAGCAGGTCGAACCCCTTCGTCTCGGTCGGCAGCGCGGGCACGAACCAGTAGGCCAGCGCGAGCCCGACGATGCCGACGGGAACGTTGACGATGAAGATCCAGTGCCAGCCGAGACCGTCGACGAGGACGCCGCCGGCGAGCGGGCCGACGAGCGTCGCGACACCGGCCGTCGCGCCCCAGATGCTGAGCGCGACGCCGCGGCGGTCAGGCGGGAAGATCCGCGTGATCGTCGAGAGCGTCTGCGGTGTCAGCAGCGCCGCACCGATGCCCTGCACGACGCGGGCGGCGATCAGCATTTCGATGGTGTCCGCGAGACCGCACCACAGCGAGGCGGCGGTGAAGATCCCCAGACCGACCAGGTAGAGGTTCTTCGGGCCGTACCTGTCCCCCAGCCGACCGGCCACCAGCAGCGGCACGGCGTAGGCCAGCAGGTAGGCGCTGGTCACCCAGATGACCGCGTCGTAGTCGGCGCGGAGGCTGTCCATGATCGACGGGTTGGCGACCGACACGATGGTCGCGTCGACCAGGATCATGAAGAAGCCGACCATCATGGCCCACAGGACGCGCCACGGGTCCGCCGATTGCGGGTTGGTGGCCCGCATCCGGTGCAGGGCGTCTAGTACTGCCGTCACGCTCGTGTCTTCCGTGAATGCGCGCGGGTGACCCGGGCCCGCGGGGGGCTGTGCCCCAGCGGACTCGCGGTGGGATGGCGAACGCCCTACCCGATCACGCCTGTCGAACTATCCCGACGACGCTACGTACGCCCCGTCGTCGGGTCGACTCCGGGGTGCCCGGCTCGAGCTAGACCGGCTCTGCCACGGCCGCGTCGACGAACTCCTCGTCCTCGTCCTCGGACGCGGACTCGCTGACCCGCGCGGCCAGCAGTGCGCCCAGCGCGATCACCGCACCGGCGGTCATCACCACGGCGAGCGCGACTTCGTCGTTGCCGAGCACCCCGACCAGTGGTGCCACCAAGGCGCCGAGCCCGAATTGCGCGGCGCCCAGCAGCGCCGCCGACGTGCCCGATGCCTCGGAGTGCCGCGACAGTGCCAGCGCCGGGGCGTTGGGGATGACGAACCCCATCGCGCCCAGGATCAGCCACACCGGAACGACGAACGCGGCCAGCCCACCGACGCCGGCCACCGCCAGCGCGACGAAGACGACACCGAAGAGCGAGGACGCCGCGAGCGCCCACACGACGATGGCCTGCGGGGTGAACCGGCGCAGCAGCACGACGTTGAACTGCGTCGAGCCGATGAGCGCCACTGCGCCCGCGCCGAATACCAGCGCGAAGGACTGCTGGTCGAGCCCGTAGCGGCCCTGCAGCACGAACGACGCACCGGCGATGTAGGCGAACAGGCCCGACATGCCCAGCGCCGCGACGAGGACCAGGATGACGAACCGTGCGTCACGGAACAGTTGGCCGTAGGTGCTGAGGATTCCGCGCACCCGCAGCGGCCTGCGGTGTCCGATGGGCAGCGTCTCGGGCAGCGCGAATGCAGCCATCAGGAGCAGCGCGCCGGCCAGGACGACGAGCACCGCGAACACCCAGTGCCACGATCCGTGCAGCAGTACCGCCGCGCCCAGCGAGGGCGCGAGCACCGGGGCGACGCCGAGCACCAGCATCAACCGGGACATCACGGTGGCGGCGGCGTTGCCCTTGAACAGATCGCCGACGATCGCGATCGACACGACCATGGTCGCGGCGGCACCCATGCCCTGCAGGCCGCGCGCCAGGCCGAGCACCGTGATGTTCGGTGCCAGCAGGCAGATCACCGACGCGATCATGTGCAGGACGATGCCCGCCATCAGTGGACGGCGGCGACCCAGCGAGTCCGACAGCGGGCCGATGACCAGCTGTCCGATCGCCAGACCGGCCAGCGTGCCGGTCAACGTCAGCTGCGCCACCGACGACGACACCGACAGTTCCTCGGCGATCCGTGGCAGTGCGGGCAGGTACATGTCGATGGTGAGCGGGCCGAGCGCGACGAGCAGACCGAGCACCAGGATCATCCGGGTTCGACCCGGTGCCTGGGTGCCGTCGGGTGCCACGTCTACGCCGCTGCCGAGGTCTACGTCCGGGGAAGAGGCCATGGAACTCTTTAGCAATGCGCACGACTGATTTCTTCCCGAGCCGCCCCGAAGTGACTGCCGTCACCGATGCCCCACGGTGACTGCCGTCACCACCGGGCACGCTGCACGGGGTGCCGTTCGTTAACCTGAGGATTCCGCGATCGCACACAGGAGGCGATGAGCATGGGTGCTGGATTCCGCGCCAAGGGCCGGCCGCTGCCAGTCACCGGCCACGAGAACGACGACGATCCGAGCACGGCCGTCAAGGCCCTCTCGGCGATCATCGAACGCGGCGCGCGGGTGCAGGCCCCCGCGGTGCGGGCCTACGTCCAACGCCTGCGCGACGCCGATCCCGAGGCGACGCCCGCCCAGATCGTGGGCAGGCTGGAGAAGCACTACCTGGCGGCCGTGATGGCCAGCGGCGCCGCAGTCGGTTCCGCCGCGGCGTTCCCCGGCGTCGGCACGCTGGTCGCCATGTCCGCCGTCGCCGGTGAGACCGTGGTGTTCCTGGAGGCGACCGCCGTGTTCGTCCTCGCGGTCGCCGAAGTGCACGGCATTCCCGCCGAGCACCGCGAGCGCAGGCGCGCGCTGGTCCTGGCGGTGCTGGTGGGCGAGGACGGCAGGCACGCCGTGATGGACCTGGTCGGCCCGGGACGCACCAAGGGCGCGTGGCTCGCCGACGGCGCCGCGCAACTCCCGCTGCCCGCGGTGTCGCAGCTCAACTCCCGGCTGCTCAAGTACTTCGTCAAGCGCTACACGCTCAAGCGCGGCGCGATCGCGTTCGGCAAGATGCTGCCGGTCGGGGTGGGCGCGGTGGTCGGCGGCGTCGGCAACCGGATGATGGGCAAGAAGATCGTCGACAATGCCCGTGTCGCGTTCGGCGCACCGCCCCCGCGCTGGCAGTCGACGCTGCACGTACTGCCCGCGCCGAAGCAGTGACTCCCTGCGCTAGGGCCGTCCCTCGGAGACCACAACGACCATAAGACCGTTGCCGTGGTCTGCCAGGTGCGCGAGGGATAGCCTGGAAGGCGGCGCAAGGGTGGGCCAATACCGCATACAGACGCAAGCGGGCACGTGCTCGATTGCGATGGCAGAGGAATCGAGGCGACAGCTGCCGTGAGCAGTTCACCTTCACCATTCGGGCAGAACGAATGGCTGGTCGAGGAGATGTACCGCAAGTTCCGGGAGGATCCCTCCTCGGTGGACCCGAGTTGGCACGAGTTCCTCGTCGACTACTCCCCGGAACCGACCACGGAGACCTCGGCACCGGCGAACGGCACGAGCGGCGCGACCGCCAAGAGCGGCCCCTCCTCCCCACCCACCCCAGCCCCGGCCCCGCCGCCGGCCAACGGCTCGTCGTCCAACGGCTCCAAGACCGCACCGAAGGCGCCGGAGAAGCCCGCTGACAAGGCGCCCGCGAAGCCCGCTGCAGCAGCCGAGAAGAAGCCGGCCGACAAGACCCCGACGTCCGAGAAGCCCGCCGCCCCCGCGACCAAGCCCGCCACGTCGGCGACCGCGGCCAACCCCGAGCCCGCCAAGCCGAAGAGCCCGGCGGGTCCGCCACCGGCCGAGGACGACGAGGCCGCGGTCCTGCGCGGTGCCGCAGCAGCGGTGGTCAAGAACATGAACGCCTCGCTGGAGGTGCCGACCGCCACCAGCGTCCGCGCCATCCCGGCCAAGCTGATGATCGACAACCGCGTCGTCATCAACAACCACCTCAAGCGCACGCGCGGCGGCAAGATCAGCTTCACCCACCTGCTGGGCTACGCGATCGTGCAGGCCGTCAAGAAGTTCCCGAACATGAACCGGCACTTCGCCGAGGTCGACGGGAAGCCCAACGTCATCACCCCGGCTCACACCAACCTGGGCCTGGCGATCGACCTGCAGGGCAAGGACGGCAAGCGGCAGCTCGTCGTCGCCGCCATCAAGCGGTGCGAGACCATGCGCTTCGGCCAGTTCATCGCCGCCTACGAGGACATCGTGCGGCGCGCCCGCGACGGCAAGCTGACCGCCGAGGACTTCTCCGGCGTCACCATCTCGCTGACCAATCCCGGCACCATCGGCACCGTGCACTCGGTGCCGCGCCTGATGCGCAACCAGGGTGCGATCATCGGCGCGGGCGCCATGGAGTACCCGGCCGAGTTCCAGGGCGCCAGCGAGGAGCGCATCAACGAGATCGGCGTCGGCAAGCTGATCACGCTGACCTCCACGTACGACCACCGCATCATCCAGGGCGCGGAGTCCGGCGACTTCCTGCGCACCATCCACCAGCTGCTGCTCGACGACGAGTTCTTCGACGAGATCTTCCGCGAACTCGGCATCCCGTACGAGCCGGTGCGGTGGCGCACCGATAACCCGGATGCGATCACCGACAAGAACGCCCGGATCATCGAGCTGATCGCGGCCTACCGCAACCGCGGTCACCTGATGGCCGACGTCGATCCGCTGCGCCTGGACAAGACCCGGTTCCGCAGCCACCCCGACCTCGACGTCCTGACCCACGGCCTGACGCTGTGGGACCTCGACCGCGTGTTCAAGGTCGACGGGTTCGCGGGCGCCGAGTACAAGAAGCTGCGCGACGTGCTGTCGGTGCTGCGCGACGCGTACTGCCGTCACGTCGGCGTGGAGTACACCCACATCCTGGAACCCGAGCAGCAGAAGTGGATTCGGGACCGCGTCGAGGTCAAGCACGACAAGCCGACCGTCGCCGAGCAGAAGTACATCCTGAGCAAGCTCAACGCCGCCGAGGCGTTCGAGACGTTCCTGCAGACCAAGTACGTCGGGCAGAAGCGCTTCTCGCTCGAGGGCGCCGAGACCGTCATCCCGATGATGGACGCCGCGATCGACCAGGCCGCCGAGCACGGTCTCGACGAGGTCGTCATCGGCATGCCGCACCGCGGCAGGCTCAACGTGCTGGCCAACATCGTCGGCAAGCCGTACTCGCAGATCTTCAGCGAGTTCGAGGGCAACCTGAACCCGAGCCAAGCCCACGGCTCCGGTGACGTGAAGTACCACCTCGGCGCCACCGGCACCTACATCCAGATGTTCGGCGACAACGACATCGAGGTGTCGCTGGTGGCCAACCCGAGCCACCTCGAGGCCGTCGACCCGGTCCTCGAGGGCCTGGTGCGCGCCAAGCAGGACATGGTGGACAAGGGCGACGGACCCGACGGCTTCACGATCGTGCCGATGATGCTGCACGGCGACGCGGCGTTCGCCGGACAGGGCGTGGTCGCGGAGACGCTGAACCTGGCCCTGCTGCGCGGCTACCGCACCGGCGGCACCATCCACATCGTGGTGAACAACCAGATCGGGTTCACCACCTCACCGCAGAACTCGCGCTCCAGCGAGTACTGCACGGACGTGGCGAAGATGATCGGCGCGCCGATCTTCCACGTCAACGGCGACGATCCCGAAGCCGCTCAGTGGGTGGCCCGGCTGGCGATCGACTTCCGGCAGAAGTTCAAGAAGGACGTCATCATCGACATGCTGTGCTACCGCAGGCGCGGGCACAACGAGGGCGACGACCCGTCGATGACGCAGCCGTACATGTACGACGTCATCGACACCAAGCGCGGCGTCCGCAAGACCTACACCGAGGCCCTCATCGGTCGTGGCGACATCTCGATGAAGGAAGCCGAGGACGCCCTGCGTGACTACCAGGGTCAGCTCGAGCGCGTCTTCAACGAGGTCCGCGACCTCGAGAAGCACGACATCGAACCCAGCGAGTCGGTCGAGTCCGACCAGGTGCTGCCCGCCAAGCTCAGCACGGCGGTCGACAAGTCGCTGCTCGCACGCATCGGCGACGCGCACCTGTCCTTCCCGGACGACTTCGCGGTGCACCCGCGCGTGAAGCCGGTGCTCGAGAAGCGGCGCGAGATGGCCTACGAGGGCAAGGTCGACTGGGCGTTCGGCGAACTGCTGGCCCTGGGCACCTTGGTATCCGAGGGCAAGCTGGTCCGGCTCTCCGGCCAGGACACCCGCCGCGGCACGTTCACCCAGCGCCACTCGGTGATCATCGACCGCAAGACCGGCGCCGAGTTCACGCCGCTGCAGCTGCTGGCGACCAGCACCGACGGCACGCCGTCGGGCGGCAAGTTCATGGTCTACGACTCGGCACTCTCGGAGTTCGCGGCGGTCGGCTTCGAATACGGCTACTCGGTCGGCAACCCCGACGCGATGGTGCTGTGGGAGGCGCAGTTCGGCGACTTCGTCAACGGCGCCCAGACGATCATCGACGAGTTCATCAGCTCGGGCGAGGCCAAGTGGGGCCAGCTGTCCGACGTGGTGCTACTGCTGCCGCACGGTCACGAGGGTCAGGGCCCCGACCACACGTCGGGCCGCATCGAGCGGTTCCTGCAGGTGTGCGCCGAGGGCTCGATGACGGTGGCGATGCCGTCGACGCCTGCCAACTACTTCCACCTGCTGCGTCGGCACGGCATGGACGGCATCCACCGTCCGCTGATCGTGTTCACGCCGAAGTCGATGCTGCGCAACAAGGCCGTCGTCAGCGACATCCGCGACTTCACCGAGCAGAAGTTCCGCTCGATCATGGAGGAGCCGACGTACACCGACGGTGTCGGCGACCGGTCGAAGGCCAAGCGAATCCTGTTGACCAGCGGCAAGATCTACTACGACCTCGCCGCCCGCAAGGCCAAGGAGGGCCGCGACGACGTCGCGATCCTGCGCGTCGAGCAGCTCTATCCGCTGCCCCGCAAGCGCCTCGCGGCCACGCTCGACGAGTACCCGAACGCCAAGCAGTTCTTCTGGGTGCAGGAGGAGCCGGCCAACCAGGGTGCGTGGCCGACGTTCGGACTGTCGATGCCGGAGCTGCTGCCCGATCACCTGACCGGGATCACGCGCATCTCGCGTCGTGCGATGTCGGCGCCGTCCTCGGGATCGTCGAAGGTGCACGCCGTCGAGCAGCAAGAGATCATCGACGAGGCATTCGCCAAGTGAGTTGATGCTGCGTGAGGGTCGCCAGCCTGCCGGGTCCGGCGACCCTCACGCAGAAATCCGTTGGGTCAGAACCCCGCGAGCCCGAACGGGATCGGGTTCTGACCGTTGGCCAGCGACGCGACCGCGCCGGGGCAGAACATCGAGATCGCGATGCCGGTGAACATGGTCGCGGGTCCGAGCGGTCGGCCCAGCGCGTCGGAGACGCCTGCCGCGACGTCGGCCATCTGCTGACCGGGCTCCGACAGCATGGGGCACACGGACTGCCCGACGGACACCGCGGTGGCCGGGTCGATGCCGCCGAGACCGGCCGAGGTCAGCGCTCCCACGAAGGCGTCGGCGCCCGGGTCGGCTTGAGCCGGGGTGGCCAGGAACGTCGCGCCCGCGATCAGACCTGCGGACAATGCCAGCGACGCTGTCGTCACCTTCGGGATGCGCTTCATGGACTGTCCTTCGCACCCCGGTGCGGATCCGTTACCCGCATTCGGCGATACCGCCGGTACCGTCTATCCTCGACACGAGTCGAATAAGCGAGACGAGGGAGTACGCATGGAGGGCTTCGCGGGCAAGGTCGCGGTCGTCACGGGCGCCGGATCGGGTATCGGCCAGGCCCTGGCCATCGAACTGGCGCGATCGGGCGCCAAGGTCGCGATCAGCGACGTCAACACCGAGGGCCTCGCCGTCACCGAAGAGCGCATCAAGGCGATCGGTGCCCCGGTGAAGGCCGACCGGCTCGACGTCACCGAGCGCGAAGCCTTCGAGCTGTACGCCGACGCCGTCAAGGCCCACTTCGGCAAGGTCAACCAGATCTACAACAACGCGGGCATCGCGTTCGCGGGCGACGTCGAGGTCAGCGGCTTCAAGGACATCGAGCGCGTCATGGACGTCGACTTCTGGGGCGTCGTCAACGGCACCAAGGTGTTCCTGCCCCACCTCATCGAGTCCGGCGACGGGCACATCGTCAACGTGTCGAGCATCTTCGGCATCTTCTCGGTGCCCGGCCAGGCGGCGTACAACGCGGCCAAGTTCGCCGTCCGCGGGTTCACCGAGGCGCTGCGCCAGGAGATGGCCCTGGCCAAGCATCCGGTCAAGGTCACCACCATCCACCCCGGCGGCATCAAGACCGGCATCGCGCGAAACATGACGGCCGCCGAGGGCATCGACGTCGACGAACTCGCGAAGACGTTCGACAAGAAGCTGGCCAGCACGTCACCGGAGAAGGCCGCGCAGATCATCATGGACGGCGTCCGCAAGAACAAGGCGCGGGTCTTGATCGGCAACGACGCCAAGGCGCTCGACCTCATCGTGCGCCTCACCGGCTCGGGCTACCAGAGGCTGTTCTCCGGCGTCATCGCCAAGGCGCTCCCCGGCTCGCACTGATCCGAAGCAGCCCAAAGGCCTAGTGGCCGAGTGGATGTGACGACAACCAGTCACCGGCCAGCGCGGCCGGGTCCTTGCCGTCGCCCACCTGACGCAGCATGTCGGCCAACGCGCCGGTGTCGAGTTCGCCCGCGATCTGGTTGAGCGCCAGCACCTGCTGCTCGGTCAGCTCGTTGCGCCGGTACAGCGGTACGACGTTCTCGGCCCGGATCAGCGACGTGCGGTCGGTCAGCACCACCGCCCAGTCCGGGACATCCGCTGCCGCCGTCGACGTCCACGCCAGGTCGATGCGGCTCGAACGGAGCGCTGCGAACAGTGCCGTCTGGTCGCGGAACTCGCGCGGCTCGGGCAGTCGGCAGGACCCGACCGCGCGGGGCGTGACGGCGCCGACGGCCGCGCCGGCTTCGGGGTTCCCGCACGTACGGGCCAACGCGGTGACGTCACTGCCACCCCACGCCTGAGCCGTCTGCTCGGTGACGGCGACGGCGGGTCCGTCGTCGGCGGACTGGGCGTAGTCGCCTGCCGCGATGCCCTCGGGCAGAGCGCCGATCATCGCCCGGTACACCTGCTCCGGCGCTCGGGCGGTGGAGTTCGGGTCGAAGCGCGTCAACAGCCGGCCGGTCAGGCCGGGAGCCACCAGCACGTCACGCGTGTCGAGGTCGCCCACCGGGTCGGCGCTGGTCTCCACGTGGGCGGGACTGCCGTAGTAGCGCAGCGCCGCGGCGTAGAGCTGGGCCAGCAGTGCGGACTGGGCGTCGTCGGTCGCACCGACCGCGATCGACGGGGGCGCCGACCCACCGCCGCATCCGGCGATCAGGAGCGCCACGAGCGCGACGACCAGCCGACGAGTCAAAGGCTCAGACTCCCGAGGCTTTCGCGACCGCCGCAGCCACCGCCGGGCCGACGCGCGGGTCCAGCGCGCTGGGCACGATGTGGTCGACCGTGAGATCGTCGCCCACCACCGAGAAGATCGCGTGGGCCGCGGCGACCTTCATGTCCTCGGTGATGCGGCGCGCGCCTGCGTCGAGCGCACCGCGGAAGACGCCCGGGAAGGCCAGCACGTTGTTGATCTGGTTCGGGAAGTCGCTGCGGCCGGTCGCCACCACCGCCGCGTACTTGCGTGCGGCGTCGGGGTGGATCTCGGGGTCCGGGTTGGACAGCGCGAACACGATGCCGCCCGGAGCCATCGTCGCGATCAGCTGCTCGGGCACCAGTCCTGCCGACAGCCCGAGGAACATGTCCGCACCGTCGAGCGCCTCGGCGACGCCGCCGGTGAGCGCACGCGGGTTGGTCCGTGCGGCCAGCTCGGCCTTGAACGAGTTGAGGTCGTCGCGGCCCGAGTGCACGATGCCCTTGCTGTCGAGCACCGTGATGTCGCCGATGCCGCTGGCGAGCAGGATGTTCGTGCACGCGACGCCCGCCGCACCCGCACCGGACACGACCACCTTGAGCGTGGTCATGTCGCGGTCGAGGACCTTGGCCGCACCGAGCAGCGCGCCGAGGACGACGATCGCGGTGCCGTGCTGATCGTCGTGCATCACCGGGCAGTCCAGGGCCTCGATGGCGCGGCGCTCGATCTCGAAGCACCGCGGCGCCGAGATGTCCTCGAGGTTCACCGCACCGAACGTCGGCCGTAGCCGGATCAGCGTCTCGATGATCTCGTCGGGGTCCTTGGTGGCCAGCACGATCGGGATCGAGTCGAGACCGCCGAACGTCTTGAACAGGGCGCTCTTGCCCTCCATCACCGGCAGCGACGCCGACGGGCCGATGTCACCGAGTCCGAGGACGGCGCTGCCGTCACTGACGACGGCGACGAGGCGGTTGGCCCACGTGTACTTGGCGGCGAGGGTGTGGTCGGCGGCGATCGCGCGGCTCACCTGGGCGACGCCCGGGGTGTAGGCGATCGACAGGGCGCGCTGCGTGTCGAGTGGTTCCCTCAGATCGATCGAGAGCTTGCCGCCCTCGTGCGCTGCGAAGATCTCGGCGTCGTCGATGACGACTTGCGGCGTGCGGGCATCGGACGGCGTATCACTCGACGAATCAACAGCACTGTTGGACACCCGCGTCAGGTTACTGCACCCCGGCATCTCACCCGGGTGCTCTCCCGGCTCGTGAGCACGCCGCTGCCAGCTGACAGGCGTATCATTTCGGCGCCCGACCAGGGCGCACACCATGGAGAGGGGACCTGGCGATGCCGTCGTTCCGCGCGCTGCAGCCCTCGATGCTCAAGGCCAATGCCCGCCGCGCGCCCGATGCCGACTTCCACGGCATCCACGTGCCGGTCGCGCGGGCGATGGTCGACTGCGGGGTGTACGCCGACGGCAGCAGACTGCCGGGCAAGTACACCCATGGCGCCGCGCTGTCGAAGGTCCGCGAACTGGAGGCCGAGGGCGTGGCCGCGTTCGTGTGGATCGGGCTGCACGAGCCCGACGACCACCAGATGCAGGCGGTGGCCGACGTCTTCGGTCTGCACGAACTCGCCGTCGAGGACGCCGTGCACGCCCACCAGCGACCCAAGCTCGAGCGCTACGACGACACGCTGTTCCTCGTACTGAAGACCGTCAACTACGTCGAGCACGAGTCTATGGCCAAGGTGCGCGAGATCGTCGAGACCGGCGAGATCATGATCTTCGTCGGCCGCGACTTCGTCGTCACCGTCCGCCACGGCGACCACGGCGGCCTGGCAAGCGTGCGCAAGCACATGGACAGCGCGCCGTCGAACTGCAGGCTGGGCCCGTATGCGGTGATGCACGCGATCGCCGACCACGTCGTCGACTCCTACCTCGACGTCACCGACCTGGTCGAGAACGACATCGACGCGATGGAGGAGAACGTCTTCTCCCCCGACAGCGCCACCGACATCGAGCACATCTACCTGATGAAGCGCGAGGTCGTGGAACTGCGCCGCGCGGTGAGCCCGCTGGCGAAGGACCTCGAGCGGATGGGCAGCGACTACAACGACCTCGTCTCCAAGGAGGTGCGGCGGTACATGCGCGACGTGCTCGACCACACCATGAAGGCGTCCGACCGCATCGCCAGCTACGACGAGGTGCTCAGCTCACTGGTGCAGGCAGCGGTCGGCAAGGTCTCGATGCAGCAGAACACCGACATGCGCAAGATCTCGGCGTGGGTCGCGATCGCCGCAGTCCCGACCGCGCTGGCGGGCATCTATGGCATGAACTTCGAGCACATGCCGGAATTGGCCTGGACCTACGGCTATCCGGCGGCGCTGTCGGTCATGGCCACGGTCTGCACGCTGCTCTACGTGACGTTCCGGCGCAACCACTGGCTGTAGGCGTTGTCGTTGGAGAACATTGGGCCTGCGCGCAGCGCGGTCCCAATCACTCTCCTGGAGAGCGATTTTCGAGTGGCGCGCTGGCCGCGGCGATTAGACCGCGGCGGTGTCGGGCGGTTCGGGTCCGCCGGGGTGGTCGTCGTCGGGTTCGATAGTTGGCGGGTCCTCGTCGGGTGGGCGCAACAGCAGTTCCGGGCGGTGGTGGTAGTTGACCCGCGACTGTCCCGTGTCCAGTGCCTGGGGCGGAGTCCATTCAACGACGCCGTCGACTACGGCGGTGGTCCAGCCGCGGTCGTCGTCGCCGACCATGCGGTTGTCCGCGCCGCACGCTAGACCCAGATCGTCGACGTTCGTGAGACCGCCGAGGGCCCAGTCCTTCGCGGCGTGGTGCACCTGGCAGCCGTAGGCGCCCACGGTGCAGCCCGGTTTGGTGCAGCCGCCGTCGCGGGCGATCAACATCACTCGCTGCGCCGGTGACGCCACCCGGCGGGTGCGGAACAGATCCAACGCAGACCCCGTTGCGCGGTCGAAGATCGCCAAATAGTGGTTCGCGTGGGCGCCCATCCGGATCACGTCCTCGATCGGAATGACCGTCCCACCCCCGGTCACTCCCACACCGGCACGGGATTCCAGGTCCTGCAACGTGGTGCGGACGATGACGGTCACCGGCAGTCCGTTGAGCCGACCCAGGTCCCCACCCATCAGCGCGACCCGCCCGATCGCCACCAGCGCATCGTGTCGCCGCTGCACCGGCGTGCGCTGATCGTCGTCGATCTGGGCTTGGGTCGGGGTGCCGAACACGCACGGCTCGGCATCGGCGGGGTTGCACATCCCTGGTCCGGCGAGCTTCGCCCACCCCGCCTCGAATATCGCGCGCCCCTCGGGGGTCAAGTCGGCGGTCATGCGGCTCATGCCATTGGACTGCTGCTCGGCCATCGTCGCACCGCGTCGCGCCTGGCGTTCGGCCTCGTCAGGTTCCGCACCGTCCTGATCGAGGAGAAACAACCGCCTCTCGGCAGTCCCCTTCAACTCCTTCGGCCCCACCCCCAACGCCACCCGCACCAAATCCACTTCCAACTGATCGCGGGTCAACGCATCAACAGACCTCGGCAACCGCGCCAGCGTGTCCCGCAGCACCGCGACGTGCTCGGGATTGATCATCCCCGCCGCCTGGGCCGCCGCGGTGGCCGGCATCACCGGCGCCATCGGCTCCCCCGTCAACGACCGCCGCGGCGCCAGATCAGCGGCGTCGGCCAGCCGCTTCCCGGCCTCGGCCGACCCCTTCCGCCACCGCACTCGTAGCACCTCGTTCCAGGACTTGGCGCCCAACGCCCGCGGCGTGGTCTCGGTCTGCAGCCGGGCCAGCAGACGCTGGTGCTGGGCGGGGAGTTGACAGGTCAGCCCCTCCAATTCGTCCATCGCCGAGAGCAACTCAGCGCTCTGCAAGGTGTCGATGGGCAGGGCGGCCAACGCATCATGGGCGGCGCGCAACCGTGCGACCGCCTCCGCCACGACATCTGCCTGCATGGTTCGAACGTACATTCGACCACCGACAGAATCGGCTCAGTGGATCACACTGAAACCGCTGTGACGCATGAGGATTGGCGGTAACCGACGTTCGGCGATGGGTCAGCTGGGGCTGGCGGCGCAGCGCCGCGGATCGCGCACGTCCACGCCGTCGGTGAGCCACGCCTCGCGCATCGCGTCGGCACCCTTGAGCCGGACCCACGCCGCCTCGGTCGCGGTGATCGGGGTCGCCGACAGCACCGTCACCGGATGATCCCCGCCGACGTCGACGTCGTCGACGTCGCTGCGCCCCAACAGCACCGCGGTGAACGGGGCGCCCTCCCACAGCGGCGTCTCCAGGTCGATCAATGCATCCTCGACCAGGATCACCCCCTCGATCGACGGCGTGGACGCCACCACCGCGATCGACTTGGCCAACCCGGCCGGGGTGGGCCCGCGCTGCGAGAGCACCACCTCCGCACGCGGACCGGTCGACGTATCCGCCACGAACTCCATCGGATCCATCATCGGGTGCCGCGAACAGCCGACGGAGACATAGTGGTACACGCCGTCGGAGTCGGCGCCGAACCTCAGCACCTCCATCGGCTCCGCGCCGAGGAACGTCACGTTGGCCGCGACGGGGTCGCCCGTCACGCCCGCGGCGGCGAAGTGTTCGCGCAGTCGTGCCCGAACCGCTGTGAGGACGTCGCTCACTCTGCCGGCGGGATCGACAGGTTCACGCCCGAATCGGCGTCGAAGAGCACCAGCCGCGAGGTGTCGAACGCCAGCTCTGCCGTCTGCCCTGCCACGAGCTTGGACTCGGTCGACACCCTGGCGGTGAATTCGTTGTCCGCGCCGCCGGATTCGACCGCCAGCTCGGCGAGCTGGCTCGCCCGGGCGCCTTCACCCTCGGTGTGGAAGTGCACGTACTTCTCCGCGCCGAGCGACTCGACGAGGTCGACGGTCACCTGGAACGTCAGCCCGCGGATGCGCGCGTAGGTGTCGATGAGCGACGAATCGTCGAGGTGCTCCGGGCGCAGGCCTGCAATCACGTTGGCAGGCTTGGGGTGCTTGCGCAGCAGGTCGGACGCCTCCTGGGTGAGCGTCACCTCGCCGAAGGGCAACCGCACGCCGACGTCGGTCAGGGTGGCGGGGAAGAAGTTCATCGCCGGACTGCCGATGAACCCGGCGACGAACAGGTTCGCCGGCCGGTTGTACAGCTCCTCGGGCGTGCCGATCTGCTGTGCGACCCCCGCCAGCATCACGACCACGCGGTCGCCGAGCGTCATCGCCTCGGTCTGATCGTGGGTGACGTAGACGGTGGTCGTGTTCAGTCTGTTCTGCAGCCGGGCGATCTCCGAGCGCATCTGCACGCGGAGCTTTGCGTCGAGGTTCGACAGTGGCTCGTCCATCAGGAATGCCTTGGGGTTGCGCACGATTGCGCGCCCCATCGCGACCCGCTGCCGCTGACCGCCGGACAACTGCCCGGGCTTGCGGTCCAGCAGTTCGGTCAGGTCCAGCGTCTTGGCGGTCTCCTCCACCTTGGTGGCGATGTCGGCCTTCGACGCCTTGGCCAACGTCAGCGGGAACGCGATGTTCTGCCGCACCGTCATGTGCGGGTACAGCGCGTAGGACTGGAACACCATCGCGATGTCGCGGTCCTTCGGCGCCTTCTCGTTGACCCGCTCGCCGCCGATCGTCAACTCGCCCGAGCTGATGTCCTCGAGCCCGGCGATCATGTTCAGCGTCGTCGACTTACCGCAGCCAGACGGACCGACCAGGATGATGAACTCGCCGTCTGCGATCGTCAGTGACAGTTCCTTCACCGCCGTCGCACCGTTCGGGTAGCTCTTCGACACCCGGTCCAACACGATCTCGGCCATGACTACCCCTTCACCGCGCCGGACGTGAGCCCGGCGACGATACGTCTTTGGAAGATGAGCACGAAGATGATGATCGGCACGGTGATCACCATGGCACCGGCCGCGATCGACCCCGTCGGCTCCTCGAATTGCGAACTGCCGGTGAAGTTCGCGATCGCCACCGGTGCGGTGATCGCCCGCTCGGTCGCGGTCAACGAGAGTGCCAGCAGCAGGTCGTTCCACGCGAAGATGAAGACCAGGATCGCCGCGGTCACGATGCCCGGCGCCGCCAGCGGTGCGATCACCTTGCGGAAGGCCTGCGCGGGCGTGGCCCCGTCCATCTTCGCGGCCTTCTCCAGATCCCATGGGATCTCCTTGAAGAACGCCGACATGGTGTAGATCGCCAGCGGCAACGCGAACGTGATGTAGGGAATGATCAGACCGGGCCACGTGTCGAACAGACCCACTGCGCGCTCGATGTTGAAGATCGGTGTCACCAGCGAGATCTGGGGGAACATCGCGATCAGCAGCGCCACGCCGACGAGCAGCTTCTTGCCGGGGAACGCCAACCGCGCGATCGCGTAGGCGGCCATCCCGCCGATCACGACGGCGATGACGGTGGTGATCAGCCCGATCCCGATCGAGTTGACCAGCGCCGAACTGAACACGTTGCCCTGGAAGATCGCCGTGTAGTTGTCGAACGTCACTTCGGCGGGAATGAGCTTGCCGTCCTTGACACTCGAGGTCGGCTTCAACGACAACGACAAGATCCACAGCACGGGGATCAGGGCGTACAGCACGACCAAGACGTTGACGACGACCCAGCCGGTGGCGCGTCCGGCGCCTGCTCGTTCGTTCATCAGTCTCCCCTGCTCTTCGCGCAAGCGCTCATCAGCGCGCCCCTCCCACGTCATCACTGCCCGGGGCGGCGGCGCCGAAGATCTTGATGAAGATGAACGCGATGATCGCGACCGACAGGAACACCAGCACGCTGATCGCCGAGCCAAGGCCGAGGTTGAACGCCTTGAACAGGTTGTCGTAACCCAGGATCGACACCGATCCGGTGTCGTTGGCCCCGCCTGTCAGTACGTAGATGTTGTCGAAGATGCGGAACGCGTCGAGCGTGCGGAACAGCAGGGCCACCAGGATCGCCGGCTTCATCAGCGGCAGGATGATCTTGACCAGCCGGGTCCACGAACCGGCGCCGTCGACCTGGGCCGCGTTGAGCAGATCCTGCGGCACCAGCGCCAGCCCGGCGAGCAGCAGCAGCGCCATGAACGGCGTCGTCTTCCACACCTCGGCCAGCACCACGATCGCGAGCGACGGGAACTGCTCGGTCAGGGGCGCGCTGCCCTCGGGCAGCAGATTGGCGAGGTAGCCGGTGCCCGGCGTCCACGCGTAGTACCAGCTGTAGGACGCGGCGACCGTCACGATGCCGTACGGCACCAGGATCGCGGTCCGCACCACGCCCTTGCCGAAGATCGTCCGGTGCATGACCAGTGCGAGCGCCAGGCCGAGCACGAACTCGATGGCCACCGACACCACGGTGATCGCCAGCGTCACCGCGAAGGCCGTCCACCAGTAGCCGTCGGTGAGGATCGTGACGTAGTTGCTCAGTCCGACGAACTCGGTGTCGTCCGGCGCGGCGAGGTTGTAGCGCTGCAGGCTCAGCCACACCGCGTAGGCGATCGGGTACGCCGTGACCGCGATCATCAGCAGCACCGCGGGACTGATCAACAGGAAGGCGAGCTTGCGCTCGGACCGCTCGTCGTCGGTGGCGGCGACGGCGGCCGTCGACTCGGTGGGTACCGCGGTCACGGGATCAGCCCCTTGCCGTCGATGGCCTTCTGCACCTGTTCGGCCAGTTCGTCGGCCGTCCGCTCCGGGTCGATCTCGGTGATGGGGGCCAACGTCGCCGAGATGCGGGTCGACACGGCCTGATACACCGGCGTCGCGGGACGCACCGCCGCGTCGACGAGCTGGCGGCGGATGACGTCGTACTGCGGGTACTTGGTCTGGAAGGCGGGGTCGTCGTACAGCGACGCCCGCACGGCGGGCAGGCCGCCCTCGACCGAGGTGTAGCGCTGGTTCTCGGCGTTGCGCAGGCAGCGGATCGCCTCGAAGGCCTCGGCCTTGCGCTGAGTGTTCTTGCCCACCGCCAGGTTCAGTCCACCGAGCGTCACCTTCGCGGGCTGCCCGGGCACGACGCCCGGGAACTCGGCGAAGCCGAACACCTTCTTGCTCGCCTCGTACGCCGACGTGAACTGCGCGTCGGACGGCGAGAACGTCCCCTCGTCGTTGATGGCGCTCGCGAGGTCGGGCTGCTGATCGAGCGGCAGGAAGGAGACGCCGCCCTTGACCGCGTTCTCCAGCAGCGACGGCAGCACGAACGGCCAGTTCACCTCGAGCGCGGCCTTGCCCTGCTCGAGCGCCAGGCGTGCGGTGCCCTCGTCGGTCTGCGTGATCGACGGGTCGGCACCCGGGGCAGTGGCGACGGACTTGATGATCTCCAGCGCCTTGACGGTCGCGGCGCGGTGCTCGGGGGTGTCGGTGAGCGTGACGGTCTCGCCGTCCTCGGAGAGGATCTGCCCCCCGGCGCTGGCCAGCAACGTGTTGAACCACACCATGAGGCCCTCGTACTGCTTGGCCTGCACGGCAATCCAACTCGGCTCACCGGCAGCGTGCAGGCGGGTGGCGTCGGCCACCATGGCGTCCCAGTCGCGGGGTGGTTCGGGCACGAGATCGGCGCGGTACCAGAGCAATTGGGTGTTCGTGGTGACGGGCGCCGCGTACAGCCGGTCCTGCCACTCGGCCGTCTTCAGCGGTCCGGGCAGGGTGTCCTCGCGCGCGTCGGCCTCCGCCCGGCCTGCCGGGTCGTCGGAGAGCGGCAAAGCCCAACCGGCTTCGGCGAACTCGGCGGTCCAGACCACGTCGAGCGCCATGACGTCGAGGGTCTTGTCGTTGCCCGTGAGCCGGCGGGCCAGCTGCAGCCGCTGATCGTCGGCGCCCTTGGGCAGGCTGACCTGCTGGATGGTGAACCGGCCGCCGAGTTCTTCGTTGCAACGCTTCGCGACCGCGGTGAACGTCGCCATCTCGTTGGCCGGTGTGTAGAAGTTGATGACGTTCCCGCCACCGCCGGAGCTGCACGCCGTCAACGACGCCACCGAGGTCATCGTCAGCGCAGCTACAGCCGCAGCGCATAGCCGCCGAGCGCGCACGACCCGCCTCCATCCGCGTCCGACGGGCTGCCGAGGCAGCTCCGTCGCTTCACGTCGCCGCTGGCGCGACGGCGGGCGGGGAAACCTCCCGCGCGCAAACCGTAGAGCGATTCGGGCGTGATGTGCAACACTCCCCGCCGCGGACGGCCGATATCGGACCGCAATCGTGACCTCGGACGAGGCGCGCGACGACCGCCGCGGCACCCGTCAGATAGTCAAGCGCGCCAGCAGATCCCGTCCCTGCTCGGCAGCCTGCGGATCGCACAGGACATCGTACCGTCCGGCGACGAGCTGCATCGTCGAGCTGAAATCCCTTGTGCCGCGCGCCATTGCGTACTGCAACCCCGAGGTGATCAGGCCGAAGAACACACCGGCGACCAGGCCCGCGATCAGCGACCCCCACGGGCTCGGGCTGAAGAATCCGAGCACCAGACCGATGAACAGGCCGAGCCACGCGCCGGTCAGCGCACCGCCGCCGAGCACGCGCGGCCACGTCAGCCTGCCCGTGACCCGTTCCACCTGCATGAGGTCGACGCCGACGATGGTGACCTGCTGCACCGGAAACTGCTGGTCGGATAGGTAGTCGACCGCCCGCTGCGCTTCGGCGTAGGTCGGGTACGAGCCGATCGGCCATCCCTTGGGCGGGGTCGGCAGTGCTGGGGGCATTCCACGTCCCTGCTTCTGTCCTGGTTGAAGCGGGCTGGTCATGTTCGTCTCCTCGGAAGAAGTGGGTTCGCGTCTCTCACGACAACGCACCGGCAACGATCATCGTGCCCCGAAAGCGCGTCGAACACTCGGTATCGGCGGTGCGCTAGGTTTGGGTCCATGACGAGTGAGGACTCGAACCCAGGTCAGACGTCGTCACCCGACTCGGGCACCGGAGGGTCGGAACCGGCTCCCCAGGGCTATGAATCGCCGCCGATCGAAGACACCCCGCGACCCGACGAGCGGGACTCCGGCGACTCGGCGCCGGCCTACGCGAACTCCTATGAGCCGCCGTCCCACGAGCAGCCCCGCTACGACCAGCCCTCCTACGAGCAGCCCTCGTACGACCAGTCGCAGTACGACCAATCTCAGTATGGCCAGCCCCAATACGACCAGTCGCAGTACGGCCAGCAGGCGCAACCGCAGTACGGCACCCCCGGCAACTACCCGCCTCCCCCGCCGTACGGCGCCGCGCCCGGCTACGGCCCGCCGCCCGGGTACCCGCCACCGGGCTACGGCGCGCCCGGGTATGGCGCACCGGGCTACGGGGCTCCGGGTTACGGCGCACCGGGCTACGGCGCACCCGGCTACCCCGCCTACGGCGCACAGCCCACGAAGACGAACGTGTTGGCCATCGCATCACTGGTCGCGTCCGTGGTGTCGCTGTGCGGCATCGGCTCGATCGCCGGCATCATCCTCGGCGTCGTCGCGATCAACCAGATCAAGGTGAGCGGCGAGTCCGGCCGGGGCCTGGCGCTCGCGGGCATCGTCGTCGGCGCCGTCACGCTGCTGTTCAGCATGCTCTGGCTCGTCCTCGTCGCGGCGGCTTGATGACCAACGGTCCCGAGCAGCCCTACCGCGGCCCGGAGTTCCCTGCACCCGACGGTTCGACGCAGCCGCTGGACTACCCCGCCAACCCCGGGCTGCCGCCGCCGGTCTACTCCGACGGGTGGTCGCAGCCGGGCGGATACCCGCCCGGCGCGTACCCGCAGCCCGGGTATCCACCGCCCGGTTATCCGCAGCCATACCCGCCGTACGCCGGCGGCTACCCGTACGACCCGTATCGCGCGGCCCAGCCCGCGGGCACCAACGGCAAGGCGATCGCGGCTCTGGTCTGCTCGCTCTCCGGGCTGCTCTGCGGCCTGCCCGCGCTCGTCGGCGTGGTGCTCGGGATCATCGCCATGCGCGAGACCCGTCGCACCGGGCAGGACGGCTGGGGTCTGGCGCTCGCCGGCGTCATCGTCGGCGGCCTGATCACCGCGGGCATGATCCTGTACGTGCTGCTGATCGTCGGCATGTTCGCCAGCGGCTATACCGTCGTCTAGGCGCTAGGCGGGCGGTTCGAACGGAGCCGTCGTGCGCGCCATCCCGGCCGCCCTGCCCTTGCCCGCGATCACCAGCGCCATCTTGCGGCTCGCCTCGTCGATCATCTCGTCGCCGAGCATCACCGCACCCCGCGCCCCGCCGGCCCTGGACGTGTGCCACTCGTAGGCCTCGAGGATCAGTTCGGCGTTATCGTAGTCGTCCTGTCGCGGACTGAAGATCTCGTTGCCCGCGGCGATCTGGTCGGGGTGCAGCACCCACTTGCCGTCGTAGCCGAGTGCCGCCGAGCGACCGGCGACCCTGCGGAAGGCCTCGGTGTCGCGCACCTTCAGGTAGGGCCCGTCGATCGCGTTGATGCCGTGCGTCCGCGCGGCGACGAGGATGCGCATCAGGACGTAGTGGTGGGCGTCGCCCACGTCGTAGCCCTCGGGCTGCTCGCCGACGACCAGGGTGCGCATGTTGAGGCTCGCCATCATGTCGGCCGGACCCAGCACCAACGACTGCACCCGCGGTGCCGCGGCGATCGCGTCGACGCCTGCCAGGCCCGCCGCGTTCTCGATCTGCGCCTCGATCCCGATCCGGCCCACCGGAAGTCCGTGCGTGTGCTCGAGTTGGGTGAGCAACAGGTCGAGCGCCTGAACGTGCGAGACGTCGACCACCTTCGGCAGCACCACCAGGTCGAGGTGTTCGCCCGCACCGGCCACGACCTCGATGACGTCGGCGTGGGTCCACGGCGTGGTCCAGTCGTTGACCCGGACGCCCCGCAGCTGACCCGCCCAGCCGGGCTCGGCGAGCGCGGCGGCCACCCGGGCCCGGGCAGCGCCCTTTGCGTCCGGGGCGACGGCGTCCTCGAGGTCGAGGAACACCTCGTCGGCGGGCAGCTGCTTGCCCTTGGCGATCATCTTGTCGCTACTACCAGGGACCGACAGGACGGTTCGACGGGGGCGATACGGGTTGGACACGCCAACACTCTCTACCCTTTGAGACATGGCGGCGGTGAACAGGGTCTATGCGGCCCGACTAGCGGGGATGGTGGTGCTCGGTCCCGATGGCGAGTCCATCGGGCGCGTTCGCGACGTCGTCATCAGCATCAGCATCGTCAAGCAGCAGCCCCGGGTCCTGGGCCTGGTCGTCGAATTGCTCACGCGCCGAAGGATCTTCGTGCCGATCCTGCGCGTCACCGCCATCGAGCCGAGCGCGGTCACGCTGACCACCGGCAACGTGTCGCTGCGCCGATTCGCCCAGCGGCCCGGTGAGGTGCTCGTGCTGGGCCAGGTGCTCGACACCCGCGTCCGCGTCGACGATCCCGAGCTGCCGCAGCTCGCAGGCGTCGACGTCGTGGTCGTCGACCTCGCCATGGAGCAGGTCCGATCCCGCGATTGGGTCGTCACGCGCGTGGCGGTGCGGAACCACCGGCGCCTGGGGCGGCGCACGTCGGTGCACGCCGTCGAATGGCAGAACGTGGTCGGACTGACGCCGTCGGCCCTCGCGCTGCCCGGACAGGGCGTCGCGCAGCTGCTCGCGCAGTTCGAGGGACAGCGACCGATAGAGGTCGCCGACGCGATCCGGGAGCTGCCGTCCAAGCGGCGCTACGAGGTCATCAACGCCCTCGGCGACGAGCGCCTCGCCGACATCCTGCAGGAGCTGCCCGAGAGCGAGCAGGTCGATCTGCTCGAACAGCTCGACACCGAGCGCGCCGCAGACGTGCTGGAGGAGATGGATCCCGACGACGCCGCCGACCTGCTCGGCGAACTGGGCGCGTCGCGCGCCGAGGTGCTGCTCGCCAGAATGGATCCCGAGGACTCCGAGCCGGTGCGGCGACTGCTCAAGCACTCCCCCGACACCGCGGGCGGTCTGATGACGTCGGGCCCCGTCGTGCTCGCCCCCGACACCACGGTCGCCGAGGCGCTGGCCCGCGTCCGGGATCCCGACCTGACCCCGGCGCTGGCGTCCCTGGCATTCGTCGTGCGGCCGCCGACCGCCACGCCGACCGGGCGCTACCTGGGCTGCGTGCACCTGCAGCGACTGTTGCGCGAACCACCCGCCACCCTCGTCAGCGGGATCGTCGACACCGACCTGCCGAACCTGACCCCGGACACCTCGCTGGCTGCGGTCACCCGCTACTTCGCCGCCTACAACCTGCTCTGCGGGCCCGTGGTGGACGAGGAGAATCATCTCCTCGGCGCCGTCACCGTCGACGACGTGCTCGACCACCTGCTGCCGCACGACTGGCGGGTCAACGTCGACGAACCCGAACTCCCGATCGCCGACGTCTCGGCCGCGGGCCCGGTCAGGCCGTCATGAGTGATGCGACGGCGCGTCAGCGCCTCGACACACCCCGCACGTCCCGACGGCTGACACCGCAGTTCGACGTCGAGGCCGCGGGCCGGTTCGGCGAGTCGTTCGCCCGGTTCCTGGGCACCGGCCGCTACCTGGCGATGCAGACGGTGTTCGTCATCATCTGGATCCTGCTGAACCTGTTCGCACTTCAGCTGCAATGGGACCCGTACCCGTTCATCCTGCTGAACCTCGCGTTCTCGACGCAGGCCGCCTACGCCGCGCCCCTGATCCTGCTGGCGCAGAACCGGCAGGAGAACCGCGACCGGGTGGCGCTTGAAGAGGACCGGCGCCGCGCCCAGCAGACGAAGGCGGACACCGAGTTCCTCGCCCGTGAGCTGGCCGCGCTGCGAATCGCGGTGGGCGAGGTCGTCACTCGCGACTACCTGCGCCGCGAACTCGAGGACCTGCGCGATCTGCTGAACGAACTGCAGCCGCCGAAGGAGGGTGGGGGCAAGTCGAAGTCGGACAAGAAGGGCAAGTCGGGCCCGCGCGCTGAAGCACGCAGTGACGGGCGCGGCGAACCCTCGAATCCGTGATTTGCGAAGTCGCCAACGAGGGTGTTGAAAGCCATTGTGGGGATTGCTGCAACGTATGAAACCGAAGTCGGTATGGTGACCTGGTTCACACGGTTTTTGGCTTGGGTAGGACGGTCTTAGTGCACATTGGCGGACGCGACGTCATCGCAAAGGTGCGTCGTCGCGCGGCCCGAGTGGTCCGCACACCAGCTTTCGGCGTCATCGTCATCGCCCCCGCGGTACTCATCGGTGCGGTCGGTGCGGCCGCACCCGCGCCCAAGCACACGGTCAGCGCGGACGGCTACATGCCGCTGGCGGCCGTCGCGCGCGGTGCCGACGACACGGGCGTCCGGGTGATCGCCGCTGCCAAGCCAATCAAGCCGTTGCGGATCGCCGCGGCCAATCCCTCGCCGCCGCCACCGCCGATCGTGTTCAGCACGATGGGCAACATGCGCATCCCCGTGATGGCGCTCAACGCCTATCGCAACGCCGAACGCATGATGGCGTCGGCCTACCCCGGGTGCGGCGTCAGCTGGAACCTGTTGGCGGGCATCGGCCGCATCGAATCGCTACACGCCAACGGCGGTGCCACCGACGCACGCGGCACGCCGATCCAGCCCATCTACGGTCCGACCCTGGACGGGACGCTGGCGGGCAACGAAGTCATCGTGCAGAGCGTCCAGTCCGGCCGGGTCACCTACGCCCGCGCCATGGGGCCGATGCAGTTCCTGCCGGGCACCTGGGCGCGCTACGCCTCCGACGGCGACAACGACGGCAAGGCCGACGTCCAGAACCTGTTCGACTCGACGCTGGCCGCCGCCCGCTACCTGTGCAGCGGCAACCTCAACCTGCGCGACCAGTCGCAGGTGCTGGCCGCGATTCTGCGCTACAACAACTCGATGGCCTACGCGCGCAACGTGCTTGGCTGGGCAGCCGCCTACCAGACCGGTGTCGAACCGGTCGATCTGCCGGTCATCGGCGGCCCGCCACCACCGATCTCCGACGTCCACCTCACGACGACCCGCGGTGAAGGTCTCGGCCCGGGCCTGCCGCCCAACGCAACTGGCCTGCCCGCGACCGATCCGCTTGCCGTCACGCCGCTGTTCGACATCGGCGGCACCAACGCCGCGGGCACGATCGGCGCGCCCGGCGCCGCACCCGGACCGCTTGGCCCCGGTGCCGTCGCACCCGGTGGCGCCCCCGCTCCTGCGGCACCGCAGCAGAACTGCCAGGTCTTCTGCATCCAGGGCACCCCGGCACCGCCGCCGGCCGCCGTCCCACCGCCTGCTCCGGCCCCGTTCGCGCCACCACTGTTCGGGCCCCCGAACCCGGTTCCCGCGGCACCGTTCGGCCCGCCGCCACCACCGCCGGCGCCCGGTGGATTGCCCGCCGAAGCCGCTCCCGTCGTGCCGCCGGGTCCCCTCGGGCAGCAGCCCGGACCGCCCCCGGCCTGACCTCTGCCGAAGCGGTCGCCGACGCGGCCTAGACTCGCAGGTGATGTCCTCTACACCCAGCGAACTCGAAACCGCGGTGCGCGCCGCCCTCAACAAGGTGATCGACCCCGAACTGCGGCGTCCGATCACCGAGGTCGGCATGGTCAAGAACGTCACCGTCGACGACTCGTCGGGCGTGCACGTCGAGATCTTCCTGACCACGTCGGCCTGCCCCAAGAAGACCGAGATCACCGAGCGGGTGACCAGCGCCGTCTCCGACGTGCCCGGCACCGGCGCGGTCAAGGTCACCCTCGACGTGATGGACGACGAGCAGCGCGCCGAACTGCGCAAGCTGCTGCGCGGCGACTCCCGCGAACCGGTGATCCCGTTCGCCCAGCCCGGCTCGCTGACGCGCGTGTACGCCGTCGCCTCCGGCAAGGGCGGGGTCGGCAAGTCCAGCGTCACCGTCAACCTCGCCGCTGCCATGGCGGCGCGCGGGCTGGCGGTCGGCGTGCTCGACGCTGACATCTACGGCCACTCGGTGCCCCGCATGATCGGCACCGAGGACCGCCCCACCCAGGTCGACTCGATGATCCTGCCGCCGGTCGCACACGACGTGAAGGTCATCTCGATCGCAATGTTCACCCAGGGCAACACGCCCGTGGTGTGGCGCGGCCCGATGCTGCACCGTGCGCTGCAGCAGTTCCTCGCCGACGTCTACTGGGGCGACCTCGACGTGCTGCTGCTCGACCTGCCGCCCGGCACCGGTGACATCGCCATCTCGGTGTCGCAGCTGATCCCCGGCGCCGAGATCCTGGTGGTCACCACGCCGCAGCTGGCCGCCGCCGAGGTCGCCGAGCGGGCGGGCGCGATCGCGCTGCAGACCCGTCAGCGCATCGCGGGCGTGGTCGAGAACATGTCCGGGCTGTTGATGCCCGACGGCACCACCATGGCGCTGTTCGGCGAGGGCGGCGGACGGAAGGTGGCCGAGCGACTCTCGCTGGCCGTCGGCGCCGACGTACCGCTGCTGGGCCAGATCCCGATCGATCCCGCGCTCGTCACTGCGGGTGACTCGGGGACGCCACTGGTGCTCAGTGCCCCGGATTCACCGGCGGGCAAGGAACTGCGCAAGGTCGCCGACGCGCTGTCATCGCGCAAGCGTGGCCTCGCAGGCATGTCGCTCGGACTGGACCCCGCCGGCCGCTGATCAGGTCGCGTCGCTGTCGAACCGCGTCGGGCCACCGGACGGGCCGGAGGGCTTGGCCGGTGGCGTGCCCAGCGTCGGCGCGGACACCGGCTTCTCGGTGGGCGTGTCCGAGCCGTTGCTCGTCGAGCCACCACCGGGCGTGTCGAACTTCCCGGTGAGAAACGAGTCGTCGCCGTCGAGCAGATGCTTGGTGAGCGCGGCCCGCGGCGTCATGCCGCGCAGCTTCTGCAGTTCCGACAGCGGTTCGCGCAGATCGTCGAACTCCGGGCCGAGGTCCTGCCGCAGTTGAGAAGTCGCTCCGCTCAGGTACTCCCGGGCCTGGCGCACCGCGTTCGACGCCCAGCGGATGGCACCGGGCAGCCTCTCCGGACCCAGGATGACGAGCCCGGCGATGACCAGGACGAGCATCTCGCCCCACCCGACGTTGGCGAACACGGCGCTACTGGCTGGGCTGGTCTGCGTCGGAGCCGGGGGTGATCATCAGCGTGACGGGACGGCCGTCGCGCATCACCTCGATGGGCGACTCCTGACCGATCTTGAGCTGACGCACCGCCACGATCATCTCGTCGGCGTCGGCCACCTTGCGGTCACCGACCTTGACGACGACGTCGTTCTCGAGCAGTCCGGCCTTCTCCGCCGGACCGCCGACGGTGACGTTGGCGACCTGCGCGCCCGAGGCGACGGAGTTGCTGACCGAGCGCGCGGTGAGGCCGAGCGACGGGTGGGCGATCTTGCCGTCCTTGATCAGGGCGTCGACGACGTCCTTGACCTCGTTGACCGGGATCGCGAAACCCAGGCCACTGGCGCTGTCGGACAACGACTTTCCGGCGGTGTTGATGCCGATGACCTCGGAGTTCATGTTGATCAGCGGGCCACCGGAGTTGCCGTGGTTGATCGATGCGTCGGTCTGCACGCCGTCGATGACGGTCTCGGTGTCGGAGCCGTCACCCGACAGCGGCACCGGACGGTGCAGCGCGCTGATGATGCCGCTGGTGACGGTGCTGCGCAGGCCGAGTGGGGCGCCCGCCGCGATCACCTCTTCGCCGACGGTGATCTTCTCGGAGTCGCCGAGCCGCGCCACGCTGAGGTTGTCGACGTTGTCGACCTTGAGCACCGCGAGGTCGGTCTTCGGGTCGCGGCCGACGAGGTTGGCCGGGACTTCCTTGCCGTCGTTGAAGACGACGGTCAGCTTGTAGTCGGCCGGGTTCTTCGCGGCCTCGGAGATGACGTGATTGTTGGTGACGATGTAGCCGCGGCCGTCGACGACGACGCCCGAGCCCTGCGAGCCCTCGTTCTTGCTGGTGGCCTCGATCGTCACGACGGAGTCGGCGACGGCCTTGGCGACGGTGGCGAACCGGCCCGGGGGACCTTCGGGGTTGTCATCGGTCTCGAGGGTGACCTTGGAGGTGGTGAACGCCTCGACGACCTCGGCGGTCTTGCGTCCGACCCAGCCACCACTGAACCCGATGACCAGCGCGAAGATGGCCAGCAGCGCCAGCGCGGTCCACGACACGCGGCGGCCGAAGAGCACGTCGCGCACGCCGAGCTTGCCTGCAGGGGCCGCGGTGACCGTCGGTGCGGTCTGTGCGACCGCGGGCGTGCCGAGCGACGGCACCGCCGACGGGTCACGCCACGGGTCGGCGGGTGCGTCGGCGGTCTTGTCGCGCTCGGCCTCGAGAGCGCCGGTGTCGGCGGGGTGGCGCTGCAGCGACTCGCCCGAGCCGTGCCTCCCGAAGGCCTCGGCCAGCACGGGGTCCGGCGGTTGGTTCTTGGGGGCGTACTCGCCCTGGTCCTGCTGCTTGTCGGCGCCGAGGAAGGACCCGGTGAATCCTGCCGGCCTGCCGAAGGCGCGGGTCGCTGCCGGGTCGACCGGCGGACGGGTCACCGGGCGCGGTGTCAGGCGGGGGGTATTGCCGGACTGGTCCTGATTGGTCACCCGTGTTCACTCTCGGTCGGGGCGCCCGCCGGCGAGATGATCGGCAGGCGCACGCGGGGGTCGTACTCGGGGTCCAGCCTACCGGCGCTTGCGACGGTCACGCAGAACGTCGTCAGCAAATCCATGCTCGTCGTCGTCGAGGTGTGGATCGGGGTGCGGACTGTGCGGGATCTGCGACAACGCACCAAGAAGTGCAGTGGGAACGGCGATCGGATGCGACTCGCGCAACGCCGTACGCGCCTGCCCCTGAGCATCGACGGCCGACGCGCACTCCGGACACTGCGACATGTGTCCCGCCGCGCGGAGGTGGCCCTTCATACTCAGCTCGCCGTCGACGAACGCTGCGATGGCCTCGGTCGACAGGTGCTCGGTGGACCCGAACTGGCGCGGGCCCACGGGAGCGCTGCTCTGCGACGCGAACTGCGTGGGAAGCCAGGAGAACGCCCGACGGAATACGTGTCCCGGGTCGGCCATGCTCACGCTCCTCTTCAGTCGCTGCTACTGCGCGGCGCGCACTATTCGAATGTAGCGCGAGCGGCGCCGCGAAACACCCATCAGCACCGTTCGGGCACCCGATGGCGTGCTCGGGTCAGGCCGAACGGACCTGATGGCTGGCGTAGCCGTCCTCGGCGGTCGAGTGAGCGGCGAGGTAGTCGCGCAGCGCCTGACGACCGCGGTGGATGCGGCTGCGGACGGTGCCGAGCTTGACGCCGAGCGTGGCGCCGATCTCCTCGTAGCTCAGACCCTCGATGTCGCACAGCACGACCGCGGCGCGGAACTCCGGCGGCAGCGAGTCCAGCGCGGCCTGCAGGTCCGGCCCGAGGCGCGAGTCGTGGTAGATCTGCTCGGGGTTCGGATCGTCGGCGGGAACGCGGTCGTAGTCCTCGGGCAGCGCCTCCATGCGGATGCGGCTGCGACGGCGAACCATGTCCAGGAACAGGTTCGTGGTGATGCGGTGCAGCCAGCCCTCGAACGTGCCCGGCTGGTAGTTCTGCACCGACCGGAACACCCGGATGAAGGTTTCCTGGGTGAGGTCCTCGGCGTCGTGCTGGTTGCCGGACAACCGGTAGGCCAGGCGGTAGACGCGGTCTGCGTGCTGGCGCACCAGCTCGTCCCAGGACGGCATCGAAGACTGGTCGCCGGTCGCGTCGAACACCGCGGTACCGGTCAACTCGTCGGTGGGCTCGACCCAGCCCGACTGGCCGGCGTCAGCGCCTGCCTGCTCGAGGTGAGCCATGAACACGGGAGACGTGCTTGTGGTGGTCGTCGGATCCTCCAGATCACTCTTGCGGACGCCAATGCCCGGCGTCGTTGCCACGTGCCGAACAACCACTTCCCCGGCGCGAGAATTCCCGTCATCGTGGCCGTGCTGCGGGACTGCGCCGTGTGTCATGGGGATTACCGTTCCCGACCCTGGTGAGGTTGGCATATGAGCAAACTGAACTTTTCCTGAGAATGCGGGCTACCCCCGCCGCGAAGTGCACAAACCGCCTCGAAATGCGTTCATCTCGACGTCCGGACACGGGCGTGTCGAGAAGTGCCGCCAATCGGTCGGCATCTACGCTGCGGGCATGGCCAGCTCCGATGACGCTCAGACGCGGCCGAGTCGCTCGGAGTCGCTTCTCACGCACGCCGAACAGTCGATCACCGAGGACGCGATCACCGCTGCCGCGCGCGAGCGATCCGACGACAGCGGAGCGGGTGCCGTGACGCCTGCGGTCGGGGCGCTGCTGAGCGTGCTGGCGCGGCTCGCCGGCGCGAAGGCCGTCGTCGAGGTCGGCACCGGCGCCGGGGTCAGCGGCCTCTGGCTGCTGGCGGGCATGCGCGAGGACGGCGTGCTTACGACCATCGACGTCGAACCCGAACACCAGCGCCTGGCCAAGCAGGCCTTCGCCGAGGCAGGCGTCGGGCCCTCGCGGACCCGGCTCATCGGCGGGCGCGCTCAGGAAGTGCTCACCCGCCTGGCCGACGACTCGTACGACCTGGTGTTCATCGACGCCGACCCGATCGACCAACCGCAGTTCGTCGCCGAGGGCGTGCGACTGCTGCGCGCCGGCGGAGCGATCGTCGTGCACCGCGCCGCCCTCGGTGGCCGTGCCGGTGACGCGAACGCCGCCGACAAGGAGGTCGCCGCGGTGCGCGAGGCCGCCCGCCTCATCGCCGAGGACGAGCGCCTCACCCCGGTGCTGATCCCGCTCGGCGACGGCCTGCTCGCCGCCGCCCGCGACTAGCCGGCCAGCTCTCCGGCCCCCTTCTTCGGCGAGCGTGCGTGTCTGCGGACGACACGCCGCCTAGTAACCCGAGTTCGCGCACGCTCGCGCCCACCACCCGAACCCCTTCGCGCCACCCTCTTGACCCCTGACTGAACGCGCGTTTAATGTACTAAACGTGCGTTCAGTCGACGACTTCACGGCAACGGCCCGCATCCGCGACGCGGCCATCGATCTATTCGGCCGCGACGGGTTCACGGTCGGCGTGCGCGCCATCGCGACGGCTGCCGGGGTGAGCCCCGGCCTCGTCATCCACCACTTCGGCTCCAAGGAGGGCCTGCGCAAGGCGTGCGACGACTACGTCGCCGAGAGCGTCTACGGCAGCAAGAGCGAGGCGATGCAGACCTCGGACCCGGCGACGTGGTTCGCCCAGCTGGCCGAGATCGAGGCCTACGCGCCGCTGCTGGCATACCTGATGCGCAGCCTGCAGACCGGCGGCGATCTCGCAAAGGCGCTGTGGCGCAAGATGATCGACAACGCCGAGCTGTACATCGAAGAGGGCGTGCGGGCGGGCACCGTCAAGCCGAGCCCGGACCCGAGGGGCCGCGCGCGCTTCCTGGCTCTGGCCGGGGGCGGCTGCTTCCTGCTCTATCTGCAGATGCACGACGATCCCACGAACCTGCGCGCCGTCCTGCACGACTACGGCGAGGACATGCTCCTGCCCGCACTCGAGATCTACACCAACGGGCTGATGGCCGACGCGACGATGTACGACGCCTTCCGCGCTCAGCGTGAGAAAGGCGCGCCCTTGATCCCCGGAGAGAGGAAAGATGATGAGTGACAACGGCAATCGACCGGCGGTCGAGATCAGCGGACTGTCGAAGTCGTTCGGTCGAACGCGCGCGCTCGACGGCCTCGACCTCACCGTGGCACCCGGTGACGTCACCGGCTTCCTCGGACCCAACGGTGCGGGCAAGTCGACCACCATCCGGGTGCTGCTCGGGCTGCTGCGCGCCGACGGCGGCACCGTCCGACTCCTCGGCGGCGACCCATGGCACGACGCAGTGGCCCTGCACCGCAGGATCGCCTACGTCCCGGGCGACGTCACGCTGTGGCCCAACCTCACCGGCATGCAGGCCATCGACTTCCTCGCCGGCCTGCGCGGGACCGACGCCGTCGACGAGAAGCGACGAGATCAACTGATCGAGCGCTTCGAACTCGACCCGCACAAGAAGGCACGCACCTACTCCAAGGGCAACCGGCAGAAGGTGGCGATCGTCGCCGCGTTCAGCACGCGCGCCGAACTGTTCGTCCTCGACGAGCCGACGTCGGGTCTGGACCCGCTCATGGAGCAGGCCTTCCAGCAGTGCGTACACGAGGTCGCCGACCAGGGCGCCGCGGTGCTGCTGTCCAGCCACATCCTCGCCGAAGTCGAGAAGCTCTGCGACACGGTGACGATCGTGCGCGCCGGACGCACCGTCCGGTCCGGCTCGCTCGAGCAACTGCGCCACCTGATGCGGACCACGGTCACCGCGCGCGTCCGCGACCACGGGGGCGGGCGCGGACTCGACGGCGAACCGTACGTGCACGACCTTCGCGATGACGAGGGTCTGCTGCGCTTCGCGGTCGACCGCGGCGACCTCGACCGGGCGATGAGTCGGCTCACCGAACTGGGCATCGACGAACTGACCGTCGCACCGGCCTCGCTCGAGGACATGTTCCTGCGCGAGTATCAGGGCGCCGACCGATGACCGCGCCGGCGCCGGCCGCCTCGGCAACGACACGTCACGGGCGGCACGAGGCCTCCCCCGCCGGGTCCCCCTGGACCGGCACGGCACGCCTCATCCGGCATGCGTTGCGGCGCGACCGAATCCGGCTCTCGGTGTGGATCGCGGTCCTCACGCTGACCATGGCCTACTCGCCCAACGCCATCGAGCTGGCCTACCCCGACGAGGCGTCGCGGCTCGCCCGCGTCAACCTGCTCAAGACCCCTGCCGGGATGATGCTCGGCGGTCCGATGTTCGGCGGCAACGAGACCGACCCCGGCGCGATGATGGCGAACGAGCTGATGCTCACGCTGATCGTAGCGACCTCGATCCTCGCCATCCTCACCGTGATTCGCCATACCCGCGCCGAGGAGGAAAGCGGCGCAGCGGAACTCGTTCTCGCCTCGGTCGTCGGACGCTACGCCCGCACCACCGCGGCGCTCGTCGTCGTCGCGGCGGTCAACGCGGTGCTGGCCGTGACGATGACCGCCGCCATGTCGGCCACCGGGTTCGAGGTCGTCGACACCGCGGCGATGTGCATCGGCGTCACCGCGGTGGCCATGGCGTTCGGTGCCGTGGCCGCCGTTACGGCGCAGATGTGGCGGCAGGCCCGCACGGCGACCGGAGCGGCGATGGCGACGCTCGCCCTCGCGGCGCTGCTGCGCGGCGTGGGCGACGTGATCGACAACTCCGGCAGCGCGGTCAGCTGGCTCTCACCGATCGCCTGGGCTCAGCAGATGCGCCCCTTCGTCGATCTCCGGTGGTGGCCCCTGGCCCTGCTGCTCGCTCTCACCGCCGGTTCGACCGCGGTCGCGGCGGTACTCGAGTCTCGACGCCAGTACGACGACGGCACCGTCGCCTCCAGCGGGGAGCGTCCCACTGCACATCGGATCCATGGCGTGCTCGGCCTGCACCTGGTGCTGGCGCGCGGGCAGACGATCGGCTGGTCGGTGGGGCTGTTCGCGGCGGGCCTTGCGTTTGGCTCGATGACGAAGTCGCTGTTGGATGCGGCGGAGACCAACGATCTGCTGGCCCGGGTCCTCGCCGCGCAGGGCACCGACGGCGTCTACACGACGATGACGCAGTTCCTGGCCGCAGCCGCGAGCGCCTACGTCGTGTCGGCGGTGCTGCGGGTGTACTCCGATGAGCAGTCCGGACTCGGGGAAACCGTTCTCGCCGGCGCGGTTTCGCGGTGGCGCTGGCTGCTGACGGCCGTCGGGTCGGCGGTCTTCGGCGCTGCGGTGCTGATGTTCTTCGCCGGCCTCGGCAACGGTCTGGGCGCCGGCATCACGCTCGGCGAGCCCGGCACCGTGGTGCGACTGACCCTGGCGGGCATGGCGTTCGTCCCCGCGCTGGCCGTGCTCGCCGGGATCGCGGCACTGGGGGTGGCGGTGCGGCACACCTGGATCGGTTGGCTCGCGGTGACGTTCGTCGTCGCATCGCTGTATCTGGGCGCTCTGCTGCGCCTGCCGCAGTGGCTGATCGACCTGTCTCCAGTGGGGCGGACCACCGTCCCGACCGACGTGCCGGTCGTCGCGCTGGTCGTGATGACGGTCGTCGCCGGGCTACTGTCGGGCGTGGCGGGGTGGCTCTACCGACGCCGGGATGCGGTGTGAGGCAATGATGCTCGCGTTGAAGGCGGTGGCCGCCACGGTGTTCAGCGTCGTGTTCTTCGGCGTGGCGCTGTTCGTCCCGGCCGGCACGGTCGACTACTGGCAGGCCTGGGTGTTCATCGCGGTGTTCGTCACCGCGACGATGGTGCCGAGCGCCTATCTGGCCGTCCGCGACCCGGCTGCCCTGGCCCGCAGGATGAAGGCAGGCCCGACCGCGGAGACACGGCCTGCGCAGCGGATCGTCATGTCGGCGACGGTGTTGCTGGTCGTCGCCGCGCTGGTGGTCTCCGCCTTCGACCACCGGTTCGGCTGGTCGTCGGTCCCGCTGTGGCTCATCGTCGTCGGCGACGTCCTCGTCGTGGCCGGCCTCGTCCTGTCGCAGCTGGTGGTCGTGCAGAACTCCTACGCGGCCGCCACCATCACCGTGGAGGCGGACCAGCCGCTGGTGTCCACCGGCCTGTACGGCGTGGTACGCCACCCGATGTACCTCGGCGCGCTCGTCATGATGGTCGGCATGCCACCGGCGCTCGACTCGCTGTGGGGACTCCTGGTGGTGGCGGTCGCACTACCGGTGCTGGCCGCACGCATCCTCGACGAGGAGAAGATGCTCCGTCAGGAGTTGCCCGGCTACCCCGAGTACGCGTCCCGCGTGCGGAAGCGTTTGGTGCCTGGCGTCTGGTGAGGACCGGTCGTCGCATACTTGACGCGTGAAACTCCACGCCCGCCCAGTCGATCGCAGGCCACCCGCGGACGGCGACCAGCCATGACCACGCCGGAGAAGCCCTGCCCCGGTGGCGGGAAGGACTGGACGGTCGACATCGAGGGCCGGCCGATCTGTCCCCGCTGCAGGCGGCGGTTGCCGACCGTGGCGGGCAAACGCCGGTCGATCCGGGACACCCCGAAAGTCCCGCCGCACGAACGGCCGACGCGACGGACCGGGTCGTAACCGACGGTCAGTAGCACTCGCCGGGGTGGACCATGTAGCACTGCGGGCACACCTTCTCGACCACCTCGGCGCGGCGCTTGTCCTTGGCGACCTCGGGAAGGGCGTGGCCGTCGAGCGGCTCGAAGCTCACCTCGGGCTTGACTTGGCGCAGGCGCGCCAGAAACGACGTCACGTGCTCGTAGAGGTCGTGCGTTGGTTGGTAGTTCAGCAGTTCGCGATAGCCGTAGGAGTTCGTCAGCACCAGCGACGTCGACGGCATGGTTCCGTCCAGGATGTGCCGGACGCTGGTGACGAACCTCTTCATGTGGGCCGGAGTCTTGCCGTGCCTGGTGGCCATCTCCTCGTGACCCAAGCCTTCGGTCATCTCGCGGTATACGACCCCGTGGCGCTTCTGGCTCGTCTGCAGGATGCCTTCGATCTCGCTCTGCAGTTCGGGTGTCATCTCGCTCATGTCGGACCTCTCAATTCGTCGCCGACGATCGTCTGACCTTACCGCCAGAAACGACCGTCGCCCGCCGCATACTGATCCCATGGAACTGTTGACCGGGTTCGGCCTGGCGACGGCGGCGGGGCTGAATGCCTACATTCCGCTGCTCGCGCTGGGTCTGCTGGCGCGGTTCACCGACCTCGTCACACTGCCGTCGGGCTGGAGCTGGCTGGAGAACGGCTGGGTCATGGCGATCGTCGCGGTGCTGCTGACCGTCGATGTCGTCGCCGACAAGGTTCCCGCGCTCGACAGCGTCAACGACGCCGTGCAGACGTTCGTGCGACCGACCGCCGGGGGCATCGTGTTCGGGTCGGGCACCGCCGCGCAGACCGAGGCCGTCACCGATCCCGGCGCCTTCGCCGGCTCGGGTCAGTGGATACCGGTGGTGCTGGGCATCGCGATCGCGCTCGTCGTGCATCTGACGAAGACCGCCGTGCGGCCGGTCGCCAACGCGTCGACGGCGGGCATCGCCGCCCCGGTGTTGAGCACCGTCGAGGACGTCGCGAGCGTCGGCCTGGTGTTCGTCGCGATCCTGCTGCCGGTTCTGGTGCTGGTGGTCGTTGCCGTCATCGCGTGGGCCGCATTCACCATCCTCAGACGGCGACGCAGCCGAAAGCGGACCGAGACCCCGAACTAGACCCAGATGCCCTTGCCGACGGCGACCACGCCGCCCGCACTGATCGAGAAGCGGTCACGGTCCTTGTCGAGATCGACGCCGACCATCTCGCCTGGACCCACCATGACGTTCTTGTCGAGGATCGCGTGGCGCACGACCGCACCGCGGCCGATCCGCACACCGGGCATCAGCACGCTGCCCTCCACGATCGCGCCGTCCTCGACGACCACGTTGGACGACAACACCGAATTGCGCACCGACGCGGCCGAGACGATGCTGCCGGCACCGACCACCGACTCCTGCGCGGAGCCGCCGTTGACGAACTTCGCGGGCGCGAGGTTCGCCGACTCGCCCATGATCGGCCAGCGGCGGTTGTAGAGGTTGAAGACCGGGTGCACCGACACCAGGTCCATGTGGGCGTCGTAGAACGCGTCGAGCGTCCCGACGTCGCGCCAGTACCCGTGGTCGCGTTCCGTGGACCCCGGCACCTCGTTGTCCTTGAAGTCGTAGACGGCGGCTTTGCCGTCGGCGACCAGACGCGGAATGATGTCGCCGCCCATGTCGTGATCGGAGCGGTCCTCGTCGGCGTCGGCCTTGATGGCGTCGATGAGCACCTTGGTGCTGAAGATGTAATTGCCCATGGACGCGAACGTCTGCTCGGGATCATCGGGTGTACCGGGCGGGTCGGCGGGCTTTTCGAGGAACTCGCGGATGCGGCCCGACTCGTCGGCGTCGATGACACCGAACGCGGTCGCCTCGGCGCGCGGCACCCGGATGCCTGCGACGGTGACGCCCGCGCCACTCTCGATGTGGAACTGGAGCATCTGCTCCGGGTCCATCCGGTAGATGTGATCGGCGCCGAACACGACGACGTAATCGGGATCCTCGTCGTAGACGAGGTTGAGCGACTGCAGGATCGCGTCGGCCGAGCCCGTGTACCACCGCGGGCCGAGGCGCTGCTGCGCGGGCACCGGGGTGATGTACTCGCCGGCAAGCCCGGAAAGCCGCCAGTTCTGCGAGATGTGCCTATCCAGCGAATGCGACTTGTATTGCGTCAGAACGCAGATCTTCAAGTACCGCGCGTTGACGAGATTCGAGAGAACGAAGTCGATGAGCCGATAGGCGCCGCCGAAGGGGACGGCCGGCTTGGCGCGATCCGCGGTCAGGGGGTACAACCGCTTGCCCTCACCGCCGGCCAGGACGATGCCGAGGACGTGTGGGGCTTCCCTCATGACACAAACCTATCGGCCGTCACCGGCGGAGGCCAGCCATTCGCACTATTGGCGGCGAGTCTTCGGACTGCAAGTCAAGACAATTGGTGCGGTGAGCCATCTCGGCCGTTACCGTCGGTGTCATGCGGGTGGCGATGATGACCAGAGAATATCCGCCCGAGGTGTATGGCGGAGCCGGCGTGCACGTGACCGAACTCGTCGCACAGCTGCGACGGCTGTGCGAGGTCGACGTGCACTGCATGGGCGCCGACCGGCCCGACGCGTTCGTCGCGAAACCCGATCCTGCGCTCGCAGGGGCGAATCCCGCGCTGGCGACGCTGTCGGCCGACCTCGTGATGGTCAACGCCGCAGCGGGCGTCGACGTCGTGCACTCGCACACCTGGTACGCCGGGATGGCGGGGCACATCGCGGGGTTGCTGTACGGGGTTCCGCACGTTCTGACCGCACACTCGCTCGAGCCGATGCGCCCGTGGAAGGCCGAGCAGCTCGGCGGCGGCTACCAGGTGTCGTCCTGGGTGGAGCGCACCGCCGTGGAGGCCGCGGACGCGGTGATCGCGGTGAGTTCGGGCATGCGCAACGACGTGCTGGACACCTATCCCGCCCTGGACGCCAATCGCGTGCACGTGGTGCGCAACGGCATCGACACCGATGCGTGGTATCCCGCCGAGGGATCGGTGCTCGCCGAACTCGGCGTCGACCCGAGCCGCCCGATCGTGGCGTTCGTCGGGCGCATCACGCGCCAGAAGGGCGTCGCGCACCTCGTCGCGGCCGCCCACCGGTTCTCGCCCGAGGTGCAGCTGGTGCTGTGCGCGGGGGCGCCGGACACCCCCGAGATCGCCGCCGAGGTGGGCGGCGCCGTGACGGAGCTGGCTGCCGCGCGGTCCGGCGTGTTCTGGGTGCGCGAGATGTTGCCGACCCCGAAGATCCGTGAGATCCTCAGCGCCGCAACGGTGTTCGTGTGCCCGTCGGTGTACGAGCCGTTGGGCATCGTCAACCTCGAGGCCATGGCGTGCTCGACGGCGGTGGTGGCCTCCGACGTCGGCGGCATCCCCGAGGTGGTGGTGCCGGGCGAGACGGGCGAACTCGTCCACTACGACAAGTCCGACACCGCGACGTTCGAGGCCGATCTCGCCGACGCCGTCAACAACCTGGTCGCCGACCCGGAACGCGCCGCGGGTTACGGACGCGCGGGACGGCAGCGGTGCATCGACGAGTTCTCCTGGGCGCGCATCGCCGAGCAAACACTCGACGTCTACCGCGCGGTCTCCGCCTAACCACAGCAGCCTAGGTACAGCAGCGTGACCGGCCGCCGATGCGACCGGTCACGCTCGAGCTGCTAGCTGGTGACGCCCTTGAGTTCGTCTCCGAGGGCTGCGGCCTCGTCGGGGGTCAATTCGACGACGAGTCGTCCACCACCTTCCAGTGGTACCCGCATCACGATGCCCCGCCCCTCTTTGGTTGCTTCCAGTGGACCGTCGCCGGTCCGGGGCTTCATCGCCGCCATCGAGTGCCTCCTCCGCATGTGCCGACCCGCGGTAGCGGACCGGTCGGGCCGGGACCGCCCACGCGTTGAAGCTCCCGGCTCTGAACTGCAACTGAACTTCCTACATTGTTCCCTATTCCGGGCGTTCAGTGTGCAAAGACCCGACGAAGCGCCTTCGCGCGGCGGCTGAACGCTTCATTTCACGCGTCTTTGCGCACGAAACAGGATGCCAGGTGATCGTCCACCATGCCGGTCGCCTGCATGAGCGCGTACGCCGTGGTAGGGCCGACGAACTTGAAGCCGCGCCGCTTGAGTTCCCTTGCCATGGCCGTGGACTCGGGTGTCACGGCAGGCACGTCGGCCATGGTCGCGGGGCGCGGGCGCGGTGGCGGCGCGAACGACCACAGCAGCTCGCCGAGGTCGACGCCCTCGCCCGCTAGCTCGGCGACCGCCTTGGCGTTGGCGATGGTGGCCACGACCTTGGCCCGGTTCCGCACGATGCCCGGGTCGGCCATCAGCCGTTCGACGTCCACCTCGGTGTAGGACGCGACACGCTCCGGGTCGAACCCGTCGAACGCCCGGCGGAAGTTCTCCCGCTTGCGCAGGATGATGAGCCACGACAGCCCGCTCTGGAATGCCTCGAGCGACATGCGCTCGAAGAGGTCGCGGGTGCCGTGCAGCGGAAGGCCCCACTCCGTGTCGTGATAGGCGCGGTACAGCTCGGAGTCGGGCAGGGACCACCGTGGCCCTGAGAAGTCGGCCCAGCCGCAGCGGGTCAGACCGTCCTCGGTGGCCGGTGCGCTCATCGCTCCTCGACGGCGTGCTCGCCGCGCACGCGTGCGGCACCAACGCCCCGGTCGGCGTCGCCCGAGGCATCGAGATCGTCGGCCAGGTCGCGGTCGTCGGCCCCATCGAGATCGTCGACGTCCGGCACGTCGGACTCGAAGCCGTCCTGCGGGCTGCCGATGCCGTGCGCTGCGCGAACTGCGTCGAGTTCCCCGCGCACCAGGTCGAGTTCCTGCCCCAGCCGGTCGAGCACCCAGTCGACCTCGCTGGTCTTGTATCCGCGCAGCGCCTGGGTGAACTTGACGGCCTCGACGTCGGCTCCCGTCACGCCGGAGGCGGGCAGCACGGTGGCCGTGGTGTCACGGGGTAGCGGCGGCAGGCGCTCGCCGCGGCCGAACAGCACGGTGCCGAGTCCGAACAGCACGACGGCCACCAGGATCAGGACGACCAGATACAGGAGGATCAGCGTCACGGCATCGATAGTGCCTGAGTCGTCCGACGCGGGCGTGACCCCGGGTCCGGTTTCAGGGGCGCAGCGTGTTCATCGGCGGTCGGTCGACCAGTGACACCGTCGACGTGCGGGAGCCGAAGTCGTTCCCGTCGGCGAAGAACTGGGTGAGCCCCACGCCCGAGTCGGGGATGCCGCACTTGGTCAGCAGCGTGGCGATCACCTGCCGGCTCATCGCGGCCAGTTCGGTCAGCGGCCGGTTGCGGTGGGTCCGCACGCCGAGGTTGACCTGGGCGATGGCGTCGAGTCCCAGCCGGTCGTAGGCGTCGACGAGCAGGCCGATCTCCACGCCGTAGCCAGGCGCGAACGGCAGCGACGTCAGCAGCTCGCGGGTGCCTGCGTACTCCCCGCCGAGGGGCTGCAGCAGGCAGGTGAGTTCGGGGCGCAGCGCTGCCAGCAGGGGGCGGGCGACGAGTTCGGTGACGCGTCCGCCGCCGTTGGCGTCCTCGCTGCCGCTCACCTTCAGCGGCCTGCGGTAGAAGCCCTTGACCAGGTGCACGCCGTCGGTGGTCAGTAGCGGGCCGAGCAGCTTGGGCACGAACATGGGGTCGGGGTCGATCAGGTCGGAGTCGACGAACGCCACGATGTCGCCGGTCGTCGCGGCGAGGGAGCGCCACAGCACCTCGCCCTTGCCGGGCTGCGGCGCGACCTCGGGAAGCGCCGTCTCGCGGCTGATGACGCGAGCACCGGCGGCGATCGCGCGGATCTCGGTCTCGTCGGTGGACCCGGAGTCCAGCACGATCAGCTCGTCGACGAGGCCGCCCAGCAGCGGGCTGATGGTGTCGATCACCGAAGCGACCGTCTCCTCCTCGTTGAGTGCGGGCAGGACGACCGAGATCGTGCGGCCGCGTTTGGCGGCCTCCAGCTCGCCGACCGTCCAGGTCGGTCGGCTCCAGCTGTGGTCGGACAGCCAGCGGTGACCCGCGACGGCATCGGTGAGATCAGGTGTCAAGCTCATGCCAGTCCCCTTACGGTCCGCGCCGGTGTACGCACGCCTCGGATCGACGCCACCATCTCCAGTACGCGTCGAGTGGAACCGACCTCGTGTACCCGGAACATCGCGGCACCCGCGTTCGCAGCGAGCGCGGTTGCCGCGAGGGTGCCCTCCAGGCGTTCGGTCAATCCCACGCCCAGAGTCTCCCCGACGAAATCCTTGTTGCTCAGTGCCATCAGGACAGGCCATCCAGTTTTTACAAGGTCTTCCACGTGCCGCAACAAAGTAAGACCGTGATGAGTGTTCTTGCCGAAATCATGGGTCGGATCGATGAGCACGGCGTCCCGCGCGACACCCGCCGCGACGGCCCGTTCGGCTGCCGCGGTCACCTCGGCGATGACGTCGTCGACGACGCCGCGTTCGGTGATCCCGTAGTTCACCCGGAACGGCCTGGTGCGCGGGACCGCTCCCCCGGTGTGCGAGCAGACCAGGCCGGCGCCGAACTCCGCGGCGACCTCGGCCAGCCCCGGGTCGACGCCGCCCCAGGTGTCGTTGATGATGTCGGCGCCCGCCGCGCAGGCCTGCTTGGCCACCGCCGCGCGCCAGGTGTCGACGCTGATCAGTTGATCCGGATACGCGCCGCGCAGCCACTCGATGAACGGCACGACGCGAGCCACCTCGGCCTCGACGTCGACGGTCTCGCCGGGTCCGGCCTTGACGCCCCCGACGTCGATGACGTCGGCGCCCTCGGCGATGACGCGGTGGACGGCGGCCATGGCTGCCTCGTCGGTGAAGTTGGCGCCGCGGTCGTAGAAGGAGTCGGGCGTCCGGTTGACGATCGCCATGATCATCGCCCGGTCACCCGCGACGGGGCGTCCCAGGAACGTGCCCGTCGAGGTGTGCTGCACGCTCCCAGGCTAGCCACTGGCTACTCGGGCAGGATCTCGCTCGTCGTGGGACTCCGCCGACGGTGCTCTAGTTCTTCGGACGCTTTCCGTCGACGACTTCCTGGATGAAGTCGTCGTAGTACTCGACGTAGCCCTCCTCGCGGCCGGCCAGGACGTAGATCGGATCCTCGATCTCGCCTGCGTCCTCGTCGCCCTCACCGGAGTCGCCGCCGTAGCCCTGCTTGCGCAGATCGACCTTCTGACTCTTGAACGTCGAGGTGTGCGCGAGTTCGGTGACGACGCGGACGAACAGCGGGATGGCGTAGCCGGGCAGGTGTTCGTAGGCGGCCTTGGCCAGCGCCTTGCCGTCGAACTCCTCGCCCTCCTTGAGCTGGATCGCGACCATGCCCGCGCGGCCACCCGCACCGGGCACCTCGACGCCGAAGACCGTGGCCTCCTCGACCTGCGGGTCGAGGGACACGGCGGCCTCCACCTCGGTGGTCGCGACGTTCTCGCCCTTCCACCGGAAGGTGTCGCCGAGCCGGTCGGTGAACGCCGCGTGCCCGAAGCCCTGGGACCGCATGAGGTCACCGGTGTTGAACCAGACGTCGCCGTCCTTGAACGCGTCGCGGATCAGCTTCTTCTCGGTCGCGTCCTTGTCGGTGTACCCGTCGAACGGCTGGAAGTTGCTGACCTTGGAGAGCAGTAGGCCGGGCTGGCCCGACTTGACCTTCTTGACCCGGCCATTGTCGTCGCGCAGCGGTTCGCCGGACTCGCCGTCGTACTCCACGAATGCGATCGGAGACGGGCAGATGCCGGTCGTCTTGTCGATGTTGAAGACGTTCAGGAAGGCGGTGTTGCCCTCGCTGGCCGCGTAGAACTCGCACACCCGCTTGATGCCGAAGCGCTTGGTGAAGTCGTCCCAAATCGCGGGGCGCAGACCGTTGCCCGCGATCACCCGGACGCGGTGCTTGCGGTCGGTCGGCTTGGGCGGCTGGTTGAGCAGATACGTGCAGATCTCGCCGATGTACACGAAAGCCGTTGCGTCGTAATGGATCACTTCGTCCCAGAACTTCGACGCCGAGAACGACTTGCCGAGCGCGAGCGTCGCACCGGCGTTCAGCACCGCCGACGTCGCGACCGTGAGCGCGTTGTTGTGATAGAGCGGCAGGCAGCAGTAGAGCGTGTCGTCACTCGTCAGCCGCATGCCCAGGCCACCGAAGCCGGCGAGCGCGCGCAGCCAGCGGTAGTGGGTCATCACGCTGGCCTTCGGCATGCCCGTGGTGCCGGAGGTGAAGATGTAGAACGCCTTGTCCTTGGCCTGCACGGCGGCCGTCGCGGCGGGGTTGGTCGTCGGCGCGGTGGTGGCGAGCTGCAGCAGGTCGTCGACGGTCATCAACCCGTTGGGCTCCGCGCCGCATTCGGTGATGGGTTCAATCAGATCCGTCTCGGCGACCACGGCGCGAGCGTCGAGCAGGCCGAAGCTGTGCGCAAGGACCTTGCCGCGCTGGTGGTAGTTGAGCATCCCGGCGACGGCGCCACACTTCACGGCGGCCAGCATGATCAGCACCGACTGCGGCGAGTTGCGCAGCATCACGCCGACGACGTCGCCGTGCCCGACGCCGCGGGACGCCAACACCGCGGCGTAGCGGTTCACCGTCTCGTTGGCCTGGCGGTAGGTGATCGACTCGTCGCCGAATCGGATGAATACGTTGTCGGCGTACTTGGCAGCGCGGTCCTGGAACACCTTGCCAATGGACGTCTTTGCCGACGGCCGCGCCAGGAACCCGGTGACCGCGCCACGCACGATGGCCGGCGTATCCATCAGCAGCCCCGGGAGGCGGGGGGCGATGTCGAGCAGGCCGACGTTGCTGCGAGTGTTCGATTTCTGGTCGCTCATGTGATCACCCTAGCGATCGGGGTGACGGTGATCACGCGGCCGGTGCGCACGCGGCCAGCGCCTCCTCGACGTCGGCGACCACGATGAGCCGATCGAGCGCCCGCGGACCCACGTATCCGGTGTCGGCGAGGCCACGTAGCCACGTCATCAGGCCGTCGTAGTGGCCGAAGGGATCGAGCATCACGAGGGGCTTGTCGTGCATGCCGAGATAGCCGGCCGTCCACGCCTCGAAGAACTCCTCGAGCGTCCCGATGCCGCCGGGCAGGACGATGAACGCGTCGGCGCGGTCCTCCATGACCTGTTTGCGTTCGCGCATCGTGTCGGTGACGACGAGTTCGTCGGCGTCGACGTCGGCCACCTCGCGGTGGACGAGCGCCTTGGGGATGACGCCGATGGTGTGCCCGCCGTTGGCCCGTGCCGAGTCGGCGACCGCGCCCATCGCCGAGACGTTGCCGCCGCCGGAGACCAGGGACCATCCGCGGGTCGCGATGCCGGTGCCGACGCTGTTGGCCAGCGCGAGCAGTTCGGGGTGTCGGGGTCCGGACGCGCAGTAGACGCAGACGGCCCAGGTCTTGGAGTGGTCGGCCACGAGAGCAACCTACCGGCCGGGGCAACGGCGGTGAACGGCCACGGCGGGTCGCCGGCCGGTCCTACACTTCGGCCGTGGTCGATCGAATCGCCGCGGCATCCGACGCGTTGGGCCGGGGCGATCTGGACTCGGCCGAGGAGTTCGGGCGCGCTGCCCTCGCCGAGGGAAACCCGCTGTCCGCGCGACTCATCCTGGCGCAGGCGTTGGCCTGGCAGGGTCGCGGACGCGACGCCGACGCGGTGCTCGCCGAGGTGAATCCGTCGACGCTGAGCGAGACCGATCTGCTGTCGTGGGCCTTGCCGCGGGCGGCCAATCAGTTCTGGATGCTCGACGAGCCCGAGCGGGCGACGGCGTTCCTGCGCGCCACCCGCGCGCGCGTCGCATCCGCGCCTGCCGGTGCCACGATCGACGCCCTGCTGGGCACGTTCGCGATGAATGCCGGGAGCCCGGCACGGGCGATGGAGATCTCGGGCCGGGTGCTCGCCTCCCTCGACGCCGACGATCAGGCCATCGGCTGGGCGGCCGCGGCAGCTGCGCTGTGCCATGCGCGGATGGGGTCGTTCGGCGACGTCGACGACCTGGCGATGCGCGCCGTCGCCGCGGGTCATCCAGGACTGCTGCGGTTCACGGGCGCGTTCGGGCAGACGACGGCGTTGATTCTCGCGGGCGATCTGAATAGGGCGCAGGAGCTGGCCGACGGTCTGGTCCGCGCGGCCGACCCGGGGCCCAGTCGTGCGATCGGCGAGGTGCTGGTGGCCGACGTCCTGCTCTGGCGCGGCGATGCCGCCGGTGCCGTGAGCATGCTGGAAGGCGCTGCCACGACGTTGGCCCCGACGGGCTACTCGTGGGGGCCGCTGGCCTGGATGACGTTGGCGCACGGCCTCGGTCAACTCGGCAGGACCGCCGACGCCGGCCGGATGCTCGCGCGGGCCGAGGCGCGGCACGGCCTCAAGTCGATGCTGTTCGCGCCGGAACTGTCACTGGCGAAGGCCTGGACCGCTACCGCGCGCCGGGACGTGCACGGCGCGATCGACGCGGCTCGCGAGGCCGCCCGTGCTGCCGAGCGGGGTGGGCAGTCGGCCGTCGCGCTGCGGGCGCTCCTGGATGCCGTGCGGCTGGGCGACGTTCGAGCCGGTGACGGCATCGCCCGTCTCGGTGTCGACTGCGTCGTGAGTCGGCTGGCGCTGGACTACGGCCGTGCGCTGACCGCCCGCGACGCGTCCGGGCTGTCAGCTGCCTCGGCGGCGTTCGCGGGCATCGGCATGCACGGGGTTGCGGCCGACGCGGCGAGGCAGGCAGGTGCGGCGGGTCAGCGGTAGTCGGTGTTCGGCCGGCCCTGCTCGACGTCGTCAGCCCACTCGGGTCTCGGCATCGGCGGCATTGCGCCCCTGGCTTGGTCGTAGTGACTCGACGACTCCACCGTCGGAAAGCCCTTCGCACGTGAGTTGCGGATGAACACGGTTGAGATGGCCACCACGGCAAGGACGATGAACGCGATCAGTGCGATCTCAGCGAAGCTCGACCACATGAATTGGAGACTAGTCGCGCGAGTGGTTTGGTGCGTTGCTCGGCCGACTAGCGGCCTTAGGATTGCTTGCTGAGGAGTTCTCTGGGCCCGGGGGGTGTGTGCGGTGGGTGTGCTCGACGGGTTTGATGCGACGTGGTCGAACGCCCGCGAAACGTTCGGTGAGGGTGCCCCTGAGACTGGCGAGCGGTTCGACCAAAGCGGTCAACTGCGGCAAATGCAGACCACCGTCGAGTCAGCGGCTCCAGGGTCGAACTGGACCGGCAGCGCGGCAAGCGCTTACGACGCGAAGAACACCAAGCACGGGCAACTGTTCGGCGAGATGGCCGTGCTCGACCAGCGACTGAACACCAAGATCACCGAATCGGCACAGATTGTCCAGACCGGTCGGCAGAACCTCGACACCGTCCGGCAATGGGTATACGACGCCGCGGCGACGGTCCCGCAGGGCAAGACGCGCGAGCAGATGCTGGTGCCCATCGTCAAGAACGGGCTTGGACAGGTGACGGAAATAGTGACCAAGTCGAACGCAGATCTCGCGCGCATCGGTGGCGAGATCGGCGACATCAACAAGGGATGGCAAGCGCTCAAGGAGGGCCAGGAGCCGGGCGAGAAGGACGGCGAGGGAGACCCCCAGAAGGTTGACGGTGAAGGCAGCGAGGAACTCAAGCCGGAGGACATGGAGGAGCTGGCACGCAAGACACTCGAAGGAGACCAACGGGCAGCGGCCAAGGTCGATGAAATCCTCCAGGGCATCGATCATCAGCAATTGGGTCCCAACGCCAAGGATCACCCCCTCGATCCGGTGCAGGCGGAACTCGTCGGACAGATGCAGGCGCAGATGTCAGACATGTCTATGGCTGATGTGAATGCGGCGCGCGACCGGCTCGGTGATGAACGGGGCGTGCTCACCAATGCGATGCAGGTGATGAGCAATCCGAATGTCGAGTACCCAAGGCACGACAAGGGCGGCACCCAGGTCGTGCCGTCGACTCCCGGCGGCCCTCTTCCGAACGATGGGGTGCTGCCGGGCGACACCGGAGCCCTGCCGGCCGGGATTCAAGAGGTCTTGAATGAACGAGGTGACTTCAACGGGCCACCGAATCCTTCCGCCGGGTATCCGGGCACACAGACGGACTACGAGGGAGCAGAACGTCAGCGCGCGGCCGACAACATGAAGAACCTTGCGGACATCGTCGGCGACGGCGACCAACGCTTCCAGCAGGGCACGGCGCTAGACCGCGAAATGATGTCGAATGCGAAGGAATGGCTCGCCGCGCAGGAGTCGCCAGACGGCACGAAGCAGGAGCACTGGGGTGACGAGGTCGTCGAGCGGGTCTTCGACACGGCGGGACGTGACACCGTGGTCAACCACGACATGCTTACGTCCGACAAGGACTTCCTGCAGGACGTGATGACCCATGAGTGGCAGGACAACGGTGATTCTGCAAGCACGCTGACGGATTGGATCTCGCGCGACGCCTATTCGACGGATGCAGCCGTGAACGAGCGCGCCGGCCAAACCGCAAGCGCGATTGCGGATTACCTCGGCGACCCCGCCAACAAGGACACCCTCATGAACAACACCACCGGGTCACTGCCGAACATGTCTCTGGGACAGATGAATCCGGAACTGACGCAAAGCCTCGCGAGTGCCATGAGTCCGTACGTCGATGAGATGGCGGGTCGGAACATCGACGGCACCTCGGGCTGGAACATGATCGACAGCTCGGCCGACCTGTCCTACCCCCACGCGACGAATGTCTTTGGGGTGCTCGGGACCGACCCTGGAGCAGCTACCACCATGGATACCCGGTCCATTGCCGTTCAGCAGGCCTTCATCAACGAATACGCAAACTCAGTCATCGCGAGCAATGGTCAGTTCTCGGATGCGAGCGCGATGGAGGCTGCCGGTCGACTAAAGGGGATCACCGACCACGGAGCCTTCCTCTCCGTTTCCGATGTCCAGCACGACGCAGCGCAGGCGAAGGTGGATGCGCAAGCGCGTTTAGCCGCTAATTACGACTTGTTGAAAGACATTGCCGGCACCGTCCCAGTAGCGGGAGACGCGCTGACTATCAATTCGGCACTACTGAAGGAGGCGATCGTTGGACAGCCGCCACCCAGCTTTCAGCCGGGCAGCCCGCCCGTCGGCAGTTCGCTGGCCATGCAGTCCGCGCTGGCTTCCGTTTTCCTGCAGAACGGCATCGGCGACCCGGCTGATTGGGCGAGGCTCCAACCGTTCCTCCATGGGGACACTCAGCTCGACATTCCTAAAGAGGACACGAGCAGTACGGATTGGACGCGCTACCAAACTGCGATGACGAATTACTTCGACCGCCTGGGCGGAGTCATCAACAACCCACTCGGAGATTACGACCAGGCGTACCGCGATGTCATCGGGTAGTCGTCGGTTCGGCGCGCTCTTGGCAATCTTTGTCACGACGATCGTCGTGGCGTGCAATGGTGGGACAGACGACGCGACGCGAAACACAACGCCGACTCCGTCTACCCCGCGGCTCCCACAGCCCATGTTCTCGAATTATCCAGCCGTCGCCAATGACTTTCGATTCCACTGGTCGGCCGCTTCCGGGATCGACCTGGCAACCGGGCCCGCCGTCCCCCTCAGGGCGTATCTCGAATCGATGCGCCTTGCCGCCTTCACCGGCGGTGATCCCACGGTCGTCTATCCCGGATTCATGCGTGCTACGCCGGAGAATCAGCCAATCTTGGGTGCAGGCGACCCCTTTCAACTCCAATTCGTGCGCCCGAAGACACGCGCCCAGTACGAGGCCAACGGATGGAAATACGTAGAGCGACAGGTATACGGCTACCAGCCCACCCACATTCTCAGCCTCGATGAACAGGGCGATGGGTACCGTGCAACTCTTTGCCTGGGGGCTTACTCCGTGTATCGACCCACGCTCGACGACCCGAAGAAATTCGTGTCGACGGCAGCCGACGATTCGACTGGGGCCATCAGATCCGACGGTAGGGACATGGTGCAGGTGTGGCGTATCGAATTGAGTGATCGGGATTCACGAGCCGTCGATCCACCGTCGGCAATCTCGCAGCCGCAGATCGGACCGTTGCCTGCACCGGTGAACGACGTGTTCGGGAAGTGGTTCATCACCGGAACCTCGCAGGGGCAATTGTGGGGTCCATCTGGTCAAGGCGAAGACGTGGAAACCCCCGAACTCCGCCGACAATGCGAGGCCGCCATGCCCGACGACGCTGCGACCCGGGGCGCCATGGCTACGGGCTTCCACGACGCACCGCCACCACACGGGGATCCGATACCCGGATGGCCCGCAGAATCCGGCTAGGCGGAATTCGCGACCCACACCCCCACCACACGCCCATAGAATCAGTAGCCAGCGACCACGGCAGCACGGGGAGGATCACATGTCGGGCCAGTTCTACCTCGACGACACCGGCCTCTCGCCGATCTCGGAGATCCATGCCCAGGTGGCCGGCGGCCTGTCTCAACTGACGGGTGCGGCAGCGCCGCAGGCCGCCGAGGTCGCACAGTCCTTCGGCAACATCGCGTTCAGCGTCAACAACGCCCTCGACGGAGTGCTGCAGAGCCGCACCGGAACGATCGGCGCGACCAGGAGTTCCAGCGAGACCATCGCCGACCTGCTCAGGCAGGCACAGGCGTTGTACGTCAAGGGCGACATGGCGAGCGCCGACAAGCTCAAGGCGGCAGCCGAGACCATGGCGAGCCAGGGCGGCGGCGCTCAAGGTAGCGCGCCGGGGGGCGCTCCAGGTGGCAGCGGCGCTCCTGGCGGTGCGGCCGGCGGTGCGGCTCCCGCTGCGGCCACGGGCCCGGCGGGCGGCGGCGACATGGCGGGTCAGATGGTCAGCCAGATCGGTCAGCAGGTGGGCCAGGCCGCGTCGTCGGTCGGGCAGGCCGTGACGGGCCTCGCCCAAGGCCTGTCCCAACTCCCCCAGCAGGTGATGCAGGGCGTGCAGGGCATCGTGCAGTCGGCGACCGGCGCGGCGGGTGGCGCGGCCGGCGCCGCAGCCGGCGGTGCCGGGCAGTCGGGTGACAAGCCGCCGACCGGGATCGTCCCCGAGAAGAACTCGGATGACGAGCGCGACGACAAGGGCGACGACAAGGGCGACGAACGGCGCGAGGACCGCGAGAAGGACGGCGCCGCACCGGGTCGACCGCCCACCGGCGCGGTTCCCGACGCGTCGCCGACCCCCGGCGACGGGGCGGGCCGCCCGCCGGTCGGGGCCGTCCCCGACCAGAAGGCCGAACCGGCCCAGACCCGGCCGCAGTAGTCACCGTCTGGGCGTGAGCCGTCCGTCGGCCAGTTCGAGCCGACGGTCGATGCCGATCGCGTCGAGGAAACGCTCGTCGTGGCTCACGACGATCATCGCGCCGCGGTAGGAGTTCAGCGCCGACTCCAGCTGCGCGACGCTGACGAGGTCCAGATTGTTCGTCGGCTCGTCCAGCAGGAGCAGATGCGGAGCGGGTTCGGCGTAGAGCACGCACAGCAGCGTGGCCCTCAGCCGCTCGCCGCCCGACAGCGCCGACACCGGCAGGTGGATGCGATCATTCCGGAACAGGAACCGTGCCAGCAGGTGCATGCGCCGGGTGTGGCCCAACGTCGGCGCGAACGCGGCCAGGCTCTCGGCGACGGTCTGCTGCGGCTGCAACACGTCGAGTCGCTGTGACAGGTAGGCGACTCGGCCGTCGGCCCGGTGCACCGCACCCCGTTCGGGTTCGAGGTCGCCGTCGATGACGCGCAGCAGCGTCGACTTGCCCGCACCGTTCGGTCCGGTCAGCGCGATGCGCTCCGGTCCGCGCACGTCGAGGTCGACGCCGTTGTCGCCGAACAGCTTTCGCCCGGCCGCGCGGACGTCCACACCACGCACGGTGAGCAGGGTTCGGCCGGCCGGGACTTCGGTGTCCGGGAGGTCCAGGACGAGGCTGTCGTCGTCGCGGATCGCCCGCTCGGCGTCGTCGAGTCGCTGCCGGGCGTCGTCGACGCGCTTGGCGTGCACGTCGTCCGTGCGGGCCGCCGACTCCTGTGCGTCCCGCTTGAGCTTGCCCGCGACGATCTTCGGCAGCCCAGCGTCCTTGACGTTGCGCGCCGCGGTACCCGATCGCCGCGCTGCGCGTTCGCGGGCCTGTTGCATCTGCCGCTTCTCGCGTCTGAGTAGCTGTTCGGCATTGCGCACGTCCGCCTCGGCCGAGGACTGGGCGGCTTCGATCGCCTCGGTGTAGGCGGTGAAGTTGCCTCCGTAGTAATGGATTTCGTCATCGCGGAGTTCGGCGATGCGGTCCATCCGGTCGAGCAGTACGCGGTCATGGCTCACGACGAGCAGGGTGCCGCCGAAGGCATCGAGCGCGTCGTACAGTCGCTGCCGCGCCCCGTGATCGAGGTTGTTGGTCGGCTCGTCGAGCAGCAGCACGTCGGGGCGAGCCAACAGGCGGGCCGCCAAACCGACCGAGACCACTTCGCCGCCACTGAGCGTCGACAGTTCACGGTCGAGGGTGACGTGCCCGAGTCCGAGACGGGCGAGCTGCGCGCGTGAGCGCTCCTCGACGTCCCAGTCGTCGCCGATCGCGGTGAACACCGCCTCGGAGTTGTCTCCGGCGGCCAGCGCGTCGAGCGCGTCGATGGCGGCCTGCACGCCGAGCACCTCGGCGACGGTGAGATGGGCCTCGAACGGCAGGGTCTGCGGCAGGTAGCCGAGCGTGCCGTCGACGGTGATGGTGCCGCCGAGAGGGCGGTGCTCGCCGGCGATGAGCCGCAGCAGCGTGCTCTTGCCTGCGCCGTTAGGGGCGACGAGCCCGGTGCGGCCCTCGGGCACGGTGAACGACAGGCCGGAGAACACCACGGTGTCGTCGGGCCAGGAGAAGGACAGGTCGGATACGACGATGGGAGACAAGTCGAGGGTCTTTCGTGCGGCCCTTCGGCAGGGCAGGGATCAGTGACGCATGACGTACTCCGGGATCACCCGGAGATGTCGTCTCCCAGCACGATTGCGGCCCACCTCTGACTCGACGGCACTTACCCGTACAGGGTAGCGACGTCACGCAAGCAGATATTTCCTCAGCATGTCGGTGGCCGCGGTGATCTGCGCCGTGTCGACGTGTTCGTCGGAGCGGTGCGCGAGGTTCGGGTCGCCCGGCCCGTAGTTGACGGCCGGGATCCCGAGTGCGGCGAAGCGCGCCACATCCGTCCATCCGTACTTGGCCCGGACCTGGCCGCCGGCGGCTGCCACGAGGGCTGCGGCGGCCGGCTTAGTGAGCCCTGGAAGCGCGCCCGCCGCAGAGTCGGTGAGTTCGAGGTCGACGTCGAGTCCGGCGAACACGTCGTGCACGTGGCCGACCGCGTCGTCGACGGTGCGGTCGGGGGCGAAGCGGAAGTTGACGGTCAGTGACGCTGCGTCGGGGATGACGTTGCCTGCGATGCCACCGTCGACGCGCACGGCGGACAGTCCCTCGCGGTAGGTGCAGCCGTCGATGTCGACGTTGCGGGCCTCATACGACGACAGTCTGGCCATGACGTTGCCGAGCTTGTGAATCGCATTGTCGCCCAACCACGAGCGCGCGGAGTGGGCCCGTGTGCCCGACGCGCGGACGACGACGCGGATCGTGCCCTGGCAGCCTGCCTCGATGAAGCCGCCGGACGGCTCGCCGAGGATCGCCACGTCGGCCTGCAGCCAATCCGGCAGCTCGCGCTCGATGCGGCCCAGCCCGTTGGCGGAGGACTCGATCTCCTCGCAGTCGTACATGACCAGCGTGATGTCGTGGGCGGGCTCGGCGATCGTCGCGGCGAGGTGCAGGAAAACGGCGTCGCCCGACTTCATGTCCGACGTGCCGCACCCGTACAGCAGGTCGCCATCGAGCCGACTCGGCACGTTGTCGGCGGCGGGCACGGTGTCGGTGTGCCCGGCCAGCAGCACCCGCGAGGGCCGGCCCAGGTTGGTGCGGGCGAGCACGGCGTCACCGTTGCGGATCACCTCGTAGGCCGGTGCCTGGTCGCGCAGCGCGGCCTCGATCTCGTCGGCAATGCGCTGCTCGTGCCGCGACTCGCTGGGGATGTCCACCAGCGCGGCGGTCAGTGCGATGGGATCGGCACGGAGTTCCAGGGCCACGGGGTTCAAAGGTAGTCCGGCGGGCAGGAGCGAAGCGACTGGGGATTCTTCTCCAGTAACCTCTGACAGCGTGACTAGCGCATCAGGCGTCGGCGTGGCGACCATCGCCGCCGACGGAACGGTTCTCGACACGTGGTTCCCCGCCCCGGAGTTGTCCGACGACGAGGTGGCGGGCACGGCGCGCCTGTCGGTGGCCGAGGTGCCCGAGGATCTGGCCGCGCTCGCCGGTCGCGACGAGGACCGTGACGTCGACGTCGTGATCGTGCGCACCGCCATCGCGTCGCTCGACGACAAGCCGGTCGACGCCTATGACGCGTACCTGCGGCTGCACCTGCTCTCGCACCGGCTCGTCGCGCCGCACGGCGCCAACGTCGACGGCATCTTCGGCCTGCTCGCCAACGTCGTGTGGACCAGCCAGGGGCCCTGCTCGGTGGACGGGTTCGAGCTGACTCGCGCCCGGCTGCGCAAGCGCGGCACCGTCGCGGTGTACGGCGTCGACAAGTTCCCGCGCATGGTGGATTACGTGCTGCCCAAGGGCGTTCGCATCGCCGACGCCGATCGCGTCCGGCTCGGCGCACACCTGGCCGAGGGCACGACCGTCATGCACGAGGGCTTCGTGAACTTCAACGCAGGCACGCTGGGCACGTCGATGGTCGAAGGCCGCATCTCGGCGGGCGTGGTGGTCGGCGACGGCTCCGACGTCGGCGGCGGCGCGTCGATCATGGGCACGCTGTCGGGCGGCGGCAAGGAAGTCATCGAGGTCGGACGGCGCTGCCTGCTAGGCGCCAACTCCGGTCTCGGAATCTCGCTCGGCGACGACTGCGTCGTGGAGGCAGGCCTGTACGTGACCGGCGGCACCAAGGTGACGACCGCCGACGGCGAGACGGTCAAGGCCATCGAGCTGTCCGGCGCGAACAACCTGCTGTTCCGGCGCAACTCGCTGTCCGGCGCCGTCGAGGTCGTCAAGCGCGACGGCACCGGCATCACGCTCAACGAGGCGCTGCACGCCAATTGAGTGACGCGGGGACTGCCCGGCCGCCTCGAGTGTGACGCTGGAGTCGCGTTGGGCTGCCGCGGTGACTCCAGCGTCACGTTCGGCGGCGGCCGCTGGCCCCGTGCCTCTTCGTCGAGGGCAGACGTCCGTTGGTCCTCTAGTCCTGCGCGGCGAGGATGCAGAACTCGTTGCCCTCGGGATCGGCCAGCACGACCCATGACTCCTCGCCCTGGCCGATGTCGACGTGACGGGCGCCGAGTTCGACGACCCGATCGACCTCCGCCTGCTGATCGTCGGGCGTGAGGTCGAAGTGAATGCGGTTCTTGACCGTCTTGTCCTCGGGCACTTCGAGGAACAGCCAATTCGGTCCGCCCTCCGGGGACCGGAGTACGACGTCGCCGTCGTCGGTGTCCTCGGCGGGCCAGCCCAGTACGGTCGCCCACCACGACGCGAGCGCTCGCACGTCACGCGCGTCGATGCACACGTCGCTGAATCGAAGCGTCACGACAACTCCTTCTTGAGCACCTTGCCCATCGCGTTGCGCGGCAGACGATCGACGATGCGCACCTCGCGCGGCCGCTTGTGCACCGACAGTTCTGCTGCCACGAAGTCGATGAGCACCTGAGGCTCGGCGGCACCGACCACGAACGCCACGATGCGCTGACCCAGGTCGGCGTCGGGCAGACCGACCACGGCCACCTCCGCCACGTCGGGATGGCCGAGCAGCACCGTCTCGATCTCACCGGCACCGATGCGGTATCCGCCGGACTTGATAAGGTCGACCGATTCCCGGCCGACGATGCGGTGCATGCCTCCGGCGTCGATCACGGCGACGTCGCCCGTCCGGTACCAGCCGTCCGGGGTGAGCACCTCGGCGGTGGCGTCGGGACGGTTGAGGTAGCCGTCGAACAGGGTGGGGCCGGTGAGTTCCAGCCGCCCGATGCTCTCGCCGTCGTGCGGGACCTCGGCGCCGTCCTCGCCGACCAGACGGGTCGACACACCGGCCAGCGGAGTGCCGACCCAGCCCGGGCGGCGCTCGCCGTCGGCGCGCGTGCTCAACGTGATGAGGGCTTCGGTGGCGCCGTACCGCTCGACCGGCGCGTGACCGGTGAGGGCCACCAAACCGTCGAACACCGGCACGGGCAGCGCTGCGCTACCCGAGACGAGCAGCCGCGCCGACGACAGTGCCCGCGCGGCATCGGGGTCGCCGACGATCCGCGACCACACCGTCGGAACCCCGAAGTACAACGTGCCGTTGGCCTCGGCGTAGGCGGCGGGCGTCGGCTTCCCGGTGTGCACGAAGCGATTGCCGACCCGCAGCGAGCCGAGCAGGCCGAGGACGAGGCCGTGCACGTGGAACAGCGGCAGGCCGTGCACCAGGGTGTCGTCGGGAGTCCACTGCCAGGCCTCGGCCAGCGCGTCGACGTCCGCGGCGATGGCCCGCCTGCTGATCACCACGCCCTTGGGCGGTCCCGTCGTGCCCGAGGTGTACATCACCATCGCGGGCGCCTCCGGCGGCGGTTCGGCGTACCGGTGCCACGACCGCGCGTGCAGCCGAACGGGGATGTGCGGCAACCCCTCCGGCTCCGCGGGCACCTCGCCGAGCCAGGCCTGTGCGCCCGAGTCGACCAGGATGTGGCGGCGCTCGGCGGCCCCGACGTCGGCGGGCACCGGCACGAAGGGCACGCCCGCGATCAGGCATCCCGTGACGGCCAGCACCGTCGTCGCGGTGGGCGTGGCGAGGATCGCGACGCACTGCGAGGCACCGACCTGGCTGGCGACGCGTTCGGCCACCGAGGTGGCGCCGCCGACGAGGTCGCTGCGGCTCAGGGTGGCGCCTGCGATGCGCACGGCGTCGTCGACGTCGGCCCCTCCGGCGACGGCCGCGGGGTTCAGCGAAGTGAGCAGCACGTGTGCAGGCTACGCCGGATCGGTTGCCGGACGAGATACTGATCGGGTGGATCCCATCGAGTGCCTCGCCACGCGCGAGGTCTACCGCAACCCCTGGATGGTCGTGCGCGAGGACGACGTCCGCCGCCCCGACGGCTCCCCCGGCATCTACGGCGTGGTCGACAAGCCGACCTACGCCCTCGTCGTCGCCCGGGACGGAGACCGCTTCCGCCTCGTCGAGCAGTTCCGCTACCCGATCGGGTTGCGGCGGTGGGAGTTTCCGCAGGGCACGGCCCCCGGCTCGCTCGACGGGAACGAACCGGCCGCCGCCGACCTGGCCGCCGCGGAGCTGCGGGAGGAGACGGGTCTGCGGGCCGAGTCGATGGTCGTCCTGGGTCAGCTCGACGTCGCACCGGGGATGAGCAGCCAGCGGGGCTGGGTGTGGCTCGCCACCGGCCTGACCGAAGGTGAGCACGAACGCGAACACGAGGAGCAGGACATGCGCAGCGCCTGGTTCACGACCGCACAGATCGAGGCGATGATGCTGTCCGGGGAGATCACCGACGCTCAAACCCTCGCCGCGTGGACGCTGCTGCGGCTCGCGGACCGCGACCGGTCGTGAACCGACTCTGGCCGGCCATGGCCGCGATGGCGGTGCTGGCCGGCTGCGCGAGCGCCACCGCCGACGCCGTGCGGCTGCCGCCGGAGACGGGGACGTTCGACTACCAGCTCGGCGGCGGGTATGACGTCTCGGGCCTGGCCGTGGTCGCACGCGACGCGTCGCAGCGGCCCCAGCCGGACGCCTACGGCATCTGCTACGTCAACGGGTTCCAGACCCAGCCCGGCGACGGCGACGAGTGGCTGGCACGCCATGGCGGCGCGGTGCTGCGGGACGCCTCCGGGTCACCGGTCGTCGACCCCGACTGGCCAGACGAGTACGTCCTGGACCCGTCGACGCCGCAGCAGCGGGCGGCGATCCTCGACGTGCTGGGTCCGGTGGTGAAAGGTTGTGCCGCTTCGGGTTTCGACGCGGTCGAGATCGACAACCTGGACGCGTTCACCCGCTTCGGTCGGATCGACCGGTCCGGCGCGTTCGACCTCGCCCGCGCATACGTCGCGCTGGCCCACGCGAACGGCCTGGCGATCGGCCAGAAGAACGCCGCCGAGTGGGCGGCGGCCGGGCGTCGGGACATCGGCTTCGACTGCGCCGTCGTCGAGGAGTGCGCGGCGTACGACGAGTGCGCCGCATACGCCGACGCCTACGGATCACGCGTCCTGCAGATCGAGTACGCCGACAACCTGCCCGAACCGTTCGACGTCGTGTGCGATGCGCCCGGCCGCGCGCCGCTGACCATCCTGCGCGACCGCGACCTGGTGCCGTCGGGCGCCGCGGGACACGTCTACGAGCAGTGCCCGTAGCCGCCGAGACTGCTGTCCGATCGGGTTTACGACGAAATTCGCGATCTCTCAGCAGTCTCGACGGTGAGGTAGCGCGTCAGTCGACCAGTGCCCGCAGGAAGAAGGTCAGGTTGGCGGGCCGCTCGGCCAGCCGCCGCACCAGGTAGCCGTACCACTCGCTGCCGAACGGCACGTACACCCGGACGTGGTGGCCCTCCTCGGCGAGTCTGCGCTGTTCGGAATCCCGGATGCCATAGAGCATCTGGTACTCGAAGTCGTCGACGCCGCGGCCGAACTCGGCGGTCATCGCCGGCACCGCCGCGACGATCTCCGGGTCGTGCGAAGCGATCATCGGGTAGCCGTTGCCGGCCATCAGAACGCGCAGGCACCGCAGGTAGGAGTCGGTGACCTCGGCGCGGTCCCGGAACGCGACGGTCGCCGGTTCGTCGTATGCGCCCTTGCACAACCGGATTCGCGCACCGGAGGCAGCGAAGTCGCGGCAGTCCGCCTCGGTGCGCTTGAGGTAGGCCTGCAGGACGGTGCCGAGCCACTCGAAGTCCGTGCGGAGGTCGCGGACGATCGACAGGGTCGAGTCGGTGGTGGTGTGGTCCTCGGCGTCGACGGTGACCCACGCCCCGACGTCGCGGGCCTTGGCGCAGACGACGTGGGCGTTCTCGTAGGCGATCTTCTCGCCGTCGCGCGGCAGCGCCTGACCGAGCGCCGACAGCTTCAGCGACACTTCGAGTGGCCGCGGACCCGTCCCCGCCTCGTCCCGCTTGCCGAACGCGTCGAGCAGCTCGAGGTAGGCCCGCACGGTGGCGTCGGCCGCCTCGGCATCGGTGACGTCCTCGCCGAGGTAGTCGACGCTGACCAGGCGGTGCGAGTCACGCAGCATCGCAACCGATTCGAGGACGTCGGCCGTCGACTCCCCTGGGACGAAGCGGTGTACGACGTCGCGCGTCACCGGCAGGCGCTCGGCCACTCGACGCAGACCCGATGAACGACTGGCCGCCAGGATCGCGGGCCTGGCCACCTTGCCGAATACGCCCGACATCACTTCACCGCCATGTGGGGGTAGACGTGGTCGGTGGCCGGGACGAACGTCTCCTTGATCGACCGTGCCGACGTCCAGCGCAGCAGGTTCTGCGGCGACCCGGCCTTGTCGTTGGTTCCCGACGCCCGCGATCCGCCGAACGGCTGCTGCCCGACGACGGCACCGGTGGGCTTGTCGTTGACGTAGAAGTTGCCTGCGGCATAACGCAATCGGCTCTGGGCGTCGAGCACCGCCGCGCGGTCGTCGGCGATCACCGCACCCGTGAGCCCGTAGGTGGATCCACCGTCGACGAGGTCGAGTACGTCGTCCCACTGGTCGTCGTCGTAGACGTGGACGGCGAGGATCGGCCCGAAGTACTCGCGGCTGAACGCATCGTCGGTGGGGTCGTCGGACAGCAGGACGGTTGGCCGGACGAAGAAGCCCTCCGAGTCGTCGTATCCGCCGCCTGCGGCGATGGTGACGTGCGCGGTCTTCGCGCGTTCGATGGCGTCGACGTTCTTGTCGTAGGCCCGCCGGTCGATCAACGCACCGCCGTAGTGGGCGAGGTCGGTCACGTCGCCGTAGCTGAGTTGTTCGGTCGCGCCGAGGAAGTCGTCGCCCATGCGGGCCCACACCGACCGGGGCACGAATGCCCGGGACGCGGCCGAGCACTTCTGCCCCTGGTAGTCGAACGCGCCGCGGATGAGCGCGGTGCGCAGGACGTCGGGTTGCGCGCTCGCGTGGGCCACCACGAAGTCCTTGCCGCCGGTCTCCCCGACCAGGCGAGGATAGGTGCGGTAGCGGTCGACGTGGGTCCCGACCTCGCGCCACAGGTGCTGGAACGTCGCGGTGGAGCCGGTGAAGTGGATGCCCGCCAGCCGCGGGTCGGCGAGCACGACGTCGGACACCGCGTACCCGTCACCGGCGACGAGGTTGATCACACCGGGCGGCAGGCCCGCGGCCTCGAGAAGCTGCATCGTCAGGTAGGCCGAGAACGTTTGCGTCACAGACGGTTTCCACACCACGGTGTTGCCCATCAGGGCGGGTGCCGTCGGCAGGTTACCGGCGATGGCCGTGAAGTTGAACGGGGTGATTGCGTAGACGAAGCCCTCGAGCGGCCGGTAGTCGGTGCGGTTCCAGACGCCGCTCACGCTGATGGGCTGCTGCGCCAGGATCTCCCGGGCGAATGCCACGTTGAACCGCCAGAAGTCGACCAGTTCGCAGGAGGCGTCGATCTCCGCCTGGTAGGCCGACTTGGACTGGCCGAGCATGGTGGCGGCGGCGAGTTTCTCGCGCCAGGGTCCCGCCAGCAGGTCCGCCGCGCGGAGGAAGACCGCAGCGCGTTCGTCGAACGGCGTGGCCGCCCACGAGTCCTTCGCGGCGATGGCGGCGTCGACGGCGGCGGTGGCCTCCGCGTGGCCGGCGTTGGTCAGGGTGCCGAGGACCTTCGAGTGGCGGTGCGGCTGCACCACGTCGAAGCGTTCGCCGTCGGCCATGACGTGGCGGCCGCCGATGACGTGGGGCAGGTCGATGGGCGCGGTGGCGAGGTCGGCGAGTGCGGCGGTGAGGCGGTCCCGTTCGGGACTGCCGGGGGCGTACTCGCGGACAGGCTCGTTGACCGGCATCGGGACGTCGGTGATGGCGGTGAATGTGGTCATGCTCACACCATCGCTCGTGTGAACGCCTGAACGATTGGCCGATCGGCCAATGGTTGGCGCACCCACCAGTAGCATCGGACAACATGGCGAAGTCCGGGGTAAGTCTCGGCCAGTTGGTGCTCGCCCTCGACGCCACGATGGTCACGCTGGTGGAGGCACCGCGAGGTCTGGACCTGCCGGTGGCTTCCGCGGCGCTGATCGACTCGGACGACGTGCGCCTCGGGGTGGCCGCGGCGTCGGTGTCCGCCGACGTCTTCCTGCTGCTCGGCGTCGGGGACGACGAGGTGCTGGCCTGGCTGGTGCGGCAGGCCGCGCCGCGGGTACCGGCCGCGATCTTCGTCAAGCAACCGTCGGATGCGGTGACCGCCCGGGCGATCGCCGCGGGCACGGCGGTCGTCGCCGTCGAGCCGAGGGCCCGCTGGGAACGGCTGTACCGACTCGTCGACCACGTCTTCGAACACCACGGCGACCGCGCAGACCCGTTGCACGACAGCGGGACCGACCTGTTCGGCCTGGCGCAGTCGATCGCCGACCGCACCCACGGCATGGTGAGCATCGAGGACGAGGGATCGCACGTGCTGGCGTACTCGGCGTCCAACGACGAGGCCGACGAACTACGCCGGCTCTCGATCCTCGGGCGGGCGGGACCACCGGATCACCTTGCGTGGCTGAGCCAGTGGGGCGTGTTCGACGCGGTGCGCGCCGGCGAGGTGGTCCGCGTGGACGCGCGGCCCGAACTCGGTTTGCGGCCGCGAAGGGCGGTCGGCATTCACCGTCAGACCTCCGACGACAGTGCGCCGAGGTTTTCGGGCACGATCTGGCTTCAGGAGGGGTCGCGGCCGCTCGCCGAGGACGTTGACGAGGTGCTGCGGGGCGCGGCCGTGCTGGCGGGGCGCATCGTGGCCCGCCTGGCCGCCGCACCGTCGACCCATGCCGCGCTCGTGCAGGAACTCCTCGGTCTGCGCACCGGGAACACCGGTGTCGGCGATCTGGCGCGTGATCTCGGCATCGCCATCGACGGCCGGCCCGCGGTCATCGGCTTCGACGGCGCTCGACCCCAGGCGGCGCGTCTGGCGAACGCCTTGTCGCTGAGCGCCAGTGCGTTTCGGCCCGACGCGCAGGTCGCGTCCGCCGGGTCGCGGGTGTACGTCCTGTTCCCGGACACCGGCCGGGCGTCGGTGCCGTCGTGGATCCGCGGCACCATCGGTGCGCTGCACGCGGAACTGGGCATCGACCTGCGCGCCGTGATCGCCTCGCCGAGTGCAGGTCTGGCCGGAGTCGCGGCGGCCCGCGGCGAAGTCGACCGCGTGCTCGACAGCGCCGTCCGCCACCCCGGCACCCTGGGCCGGGTGACCACGCTCGACGAGGCGCGCACCACCGTGGTCCTCGACGAGATCGTCACGATGGTTGCCGCCGACGAGCGTCTGATCGATCCGCGCATCCGCGCCCTGCGCGACGACGATCCCGCGCTGGCCGACACGCTGCGCGCCTACCTCGATGCCTTCGGCGACGTGGCGGCGGCCGCACACGCACTGCACGTCCACCCGAATACCGTGCGGTACCGCGTCCGGCGCGTCGAGGAGAAGCTGGGCACGTCGCTCGCCGATCCCGATGTGCGGCTGGTGCTCTCGCTCAGCCTGCGGGCGACGGCGCGCTGACGGCCGCGGTCAGGCCGCGAGGCGGGCGACGGCGGCGTCGATGCGCTCGTCGGTCGCCGTCAAGGCGATGCGCACGTGGCGACTGCCCCGCGGGCCGTAGAACTCGCCGGGCGCCACCAGGATGCCGCGGTCGGCGAACCACGCCAGCGTGTCCCGGCACGGCTCGTCGCGCGTGGCCCACACGTAGAGCCCGGCCTCGGAGTGGTCGACGGTGAAGCCCGCATCGCGCACCGCACGCAGCAGGCCGGTGCGGCGGTGGGCGTAGCGCTGACGCTGTTCGGCTTCGTGATCGTCGTCGTCGAGGGCGGCGACCATCGCGGCCTGTACGGGCGTGGACACCATCATCCCGGCGTGCTTGCGCACCGCCAGCAGTTCGGCGACGACGGCCGGATCACCCGCGACGAAGCCGGCGCGGTACCCCGCGAGCGAGGACGTCTTGGACAGCGAGTGCACCGCAAGCAGACCCGTGTGGTCGCCGTCGCTGACCGACGGGTGCAGCACCGACACCGGTTCGGCCTCCCAGCCCAGCCCGAGGTAGCACTCGTCGGAGGCCACCAGCACTCCGCGTTCGCGGGCCCAGCCCACCACCTTGCGGAGGTGGTCGACGCCGAGCACGGCGCCCGTCGGGTTGCTCGGCGAGTTGAGGAAGACCAGCGCGGGCGTCCGGGGGCCGATCTGGGTCAGCGAATCCGCCCGCACGACCTGGGCGTTGGTCAGCCGCGCTCCGACGTCGTAGGTCGGATAGGCGAGTTCCGGCACCACCACGGTGTCATCGGACCCCAACCCGATCAGCGTGGGAAGCCATGCAATCAGTTCCTTGGTGCCGATCACCGGCAGCACGGCACCGTCGGCGAGATCCGTGATGCCGTACCGCCGCTCGAGCGCCGTCGCCATCGCCGTGCGCAGCGCGGCGGTGCCGGCCGTCGTCGGGTAGCCGGGCGCCGAACTGGCCGCTGCCAGGGCATCCCGGATCACCGGCGCGACCGGGTCGACGGGGGTACCCACCGACAGGTCGACGATGCCGTCGGGGTGTGCGCGTGCCACCGCCGTCACGTCCGCGAGCGTGTCCCACGGGAAGACCGGTAGGGACGCCGAGACACGGCGGGGCATCGAGAACGGGGGCGTCAGCCCTCGCCCTGAGGAGCCAGTTCCTTCACGGCCGCCGGATCGTTGTCCGTCTGGCCGACCTTGGACGCACCACCCGGCGAGCCGAGTTCGCTGAAGAAGTCGGCGTTGTGCTGGGTGTAGGCACTCCACTGGTCGGGGACGTCGTCCTCGTAGTAGATCGCCTCGACCGGGCAGACCGGCTCGCAAGCGCCGCAGTCCACGCACTCGTCGGGGTGGATGTACAGCATCCGAGCACCCTCATAGATGCAGTCGACGGGGCATTCTTCGATACATGCCTTGTCTTTAACGTCGACACAGGGTTCGGCAATGGTGTACGTCACGGGTGTCTCTCCTGTCCAGTGGGCCGCTGGTCGGGGTTGTTCTCAGGGCTCCTGAGGAAGCCGGAGCAAGTATGCGTTGCCGATACTTGGACGCCTGTCTCAGTGTGCCCTAACTTCGCGCGCCGCCCCGAGGGGTGGCGCGCGGTTACTGATACTAGACGTTGCAGATAAAACCCGCCAAGTACTTCGCGGGGTGTCGCGGGCAGCTCATGCAACTAGTTGCATAGGACCGCTGGTATCGCTTAACGTGCGACCATGGCGCTCCCCCACGCGATCCTCGTGTCGCTCTGCGAACAGTCGGGATCCGGCTACGAACTCGCCCGCCGCTTCGACCGGTCCATCGGCTACTTCTGGGCCGCGACGCATCAGCAGATCTACCGCACCCTGCGCACGATGGAGCAGGACGGCTGGATCCAGGTCGAGGTCGTCGAGCAGGACGCCCGGCCCGACAAGAAGGTGTACGACGTCACCGAGGCCGGTCGCGCGGAACTGTGTCGGTGGATCGCCGAGCCGCTGTCGGGTCGCGGGAGTTCGACCAACGACTCGTCGACCCGCGACCTCGCCGTCAAGATCCGCGGCGCGTCGTTCGGCACGGCTGCGACGACGGCGGCACTGCTCGACCAGGTCGTCGGCCTCCGGAGGCAGCGTGCCGAGACACTCGACGCCTATCTGCGATTCGCGAAGCGGCAGTTCCCCGCGCCTGCCGCGCTGACCGGGGCTGCGCTCAACCAATACTTGGTGCTGCGCGGCGGGATCCGGGCCGAGCAGGGATCGGTGGACTGGCTCGACGAAGTCCTCGACGCGATGGGAGGCCGGTCGTGAGCGCCTACCCCACCCTGCTCTCGCCGCTGGACCTCGGCTTCACGACGCTGCGCAACCGCGTCGTGATGGGCTCGATGCACACCGGGCTCGAGGACCGCGCCCGCGACATCGACCGACTTGCCGCATACTTCGCCGAACGCGCCCGCGGCGGCGTCGGCCTGATCATCACCGGTGGATACGCACCCAACCGCACGGGATGGCTGCTGCCGTTCGCGGCGCAGATGCTGACCTCGTCGGACGCACGCAGGCATCGGCGAGTGACCGGCGCCGTTCACGCCGAGGGCGGCAAGGTCCTGCTGCAGGTGCTGCACGCGGGCCGCTATGCGTTTCATCCCCTGTCGGTCAGCGCGTCGTCGATCAAGGCGCCCATCAATCCGTTCCGGCCGCGCGCGCTCCGCGACGTCGACGGCACCATCGACGACTTCGTGCGCTGCGCACTGCTGGCGCGCGAGGCCGGCTACGACGGCGTCGAGATCATGGGCAGCGAGGGCTACTTGCTCAATCAGTTCCTTGCGCCGCGGACCAACAAGCGCACCGACGCGTGGGGCGGCACCCCGGAGAAGCGACGACGGATGCCCGTCGAGATCGTGCGTCGCACCCGCGAGGCGGTCGGGCCCGACTTCATCGTCTGCTACCGGATGTCGATGGCCGACTACGTCGACGACGGCCAGAGCTGGGACGAGCTCGTCGCGCTCGCAACCGAAGTCGAGGCGGCCGGTGCCACGATGATCAACACCGGCATCGGCTGGCACGAGGCCCGGGTGCCGACGATCGTGACGTCGGTTCCGACCGGCGCCTTCGTCGACGTGAGCAACGCCGTGGCCGAACACGTCCGGATACCGGTGGTGGCGTCCAACCGGATCAACATGCCGCAATCGGCGGAGCAGATCCTGGCCGACGGCCACGTGCAGCTGGTGTCGATGGCGCGTCCGCTGCTGTCCGATCCGGAGTGGGTGCGCAAGGCCGAGGCCGACGCCGCCGACGAGATCAACACGTGCATCGCCTGCAACCAGGCGTGTCTCGATCACGCGTTCAAGCACCAGACCGTGTCATGCCTACTCAATCCCCGCGCGGGCCACGAGACCAAGCTCGTGCTTGGGCCGACGCGGCGCACCAGGACGATCGCCGTCGTCGGCGCGGGACCTGCCGGGTTGGCAGCCGCGGTGTCGGCGGCGCAGCGCGGTCACCAGGTGACGCTGTTCGAGGCCGGCACGACGATCGGCGGCCAATTCGACCTGGCGCGAAGGGTTCCCGGCAAGGAGGAGTTCGCCGAGACGCTGCGCTACTTCGCGACGATGCTCGCCAAGCACGACGTCGTGGTGCGACTGGGCGTTCGCGCCGGGGTCGACGAGTTGGCCGGCTTCGACGAGGTCGTCCTGGCCACGGGCGTCACCCCGCGGATGCCCGACATCCCGGGCATCGATCACCCGATGGTGCTGTCCTACGCCGAGGCGCTGGCCGGCCGGCCCGTGGGCAAGCGGGTGGCGGTGATCGGCGCTGGCGGCATCGGTTTCGACGTCAGCGAGTTCCTGGTGACCGACCAATCGCCGACGCTGAACCTCAAAGAGTGGAAGGCCGAGTGGGGCGTCACCGACCCGCAGGAGGCCCGCGGGGCGCTGGTGGCGCCGATCCCGCTGCCGCCGGCGCGCGAGGTGTACCTGCTGCAGCGCACGTCGGGCCCGCAGGGGCGGCGACTGGGCAAGACCAGCGGCTGGGTGCACCGCGCGTCGCTGAAGGCCAAGGCCGTGGAGCAACTGTCGGGCGTGAACTACGAACGCATCGACGATGCGGGGCTGCACATCAGCTTCGGCGCCAAGCAATCGAACGCTCGCCTGCTGGCGGTCGACAACGTCGTGGTCTGCGCGGGCCAGGAGTCGGTGCGCGGCCTCGAGGACGAATTGCGTCGCGCCGGAGTCGAGTCGCACGTCATCGGCGGCGCAGCAGTCGCAGCCGAACTCGACGCCAAGCGCGCGATCCGCCAGGGCACCGAGTTGGCCGCGCGCCTCTAGCCCCTGCCCTTCGGCACCCCTGGGAGCCCTCCCGAATTCCTCCCGCGAGCGTGCGTGTCTGCGGGCGACACGCCGTGCCAGAACCCGAGTTCACGCACGCTCGCGCAGTGGAGGTCAGGCCTGCTTGAGGGCCTCGATCTCGAGGGTGATGGTGATCTTGTCGCCCACCACCGCGCCGCCGGTCTCCAGCGGCATGTCGATGTCGATGCCAAAGTCCTTGCGGTTGATCACGACTGACGCCTCGAAGCCGGCGACCTCGCCGTGGCCCATGCCCGGGTTGACGCCGTTGTACTCGAGCTTCAGCTGGATCGGCTTGGTGACGCCCTTGAGCGTGAAGTCGCCGTCGAGCACGAAGTCGCCGCCGTCCTGACGCACGCCAGTCGAAGCGAACGTGGCGGTCGGGTGGTTCTCGACGTCGAAGAAGTCTGCGGCCTTGAGGTGCGCGTCGCGCTGCTCGTTGCCGGTGTTCACGGAGTCGACGGCGATCTCGGCAGTGACCGAGGGAGTGCCGTCCTCGGCGACCGTGATCGCGCCGGAGAAGTTCCCGAACGTGCCGCGCACCTTGCTCACGACGAGGTGGCGTACGGAGAATCCGATGGACGAGTGGACGGGGTCGATGGCCCAGGTACCGGCGGTCAGGTCGGTGGCAACTGCTGCGGTCATGTGAATCTCCTCGGACTGGGGTGGCGGACTTTCCGACACCGTCACGAGTTCAAACGGACCGCGGTCCGATTTCATTCCGCCGAGGTGTACCTAATCTCGTCGATGGCTGCGACCGACACGGTCAGTGGTTGGAGTCCTCACCTGGTGGGTCGGAGCCGACCCGGCGATCGGCACCGCCACGACGTTGTCGTGCGAGATCCAGACGGACGTCCTCGTCGACTCGGGCGTCGCCAACGACGGTCAGGACGTCAACTGCCTCACAAAGGTCGATCAGCTGAGCTGACCGCCGCCGCGAGCGTGCGTGAACTCGGGTTCGAACCCGGCGTGTCGCCCGCAGACACGCACGCTCGCCGGAGGAGGTGTTCCCGCAAAAAAGAAGGTGCCGGAGGAGGTGCCCCCAGCGGCGCGCCCGGAGACGGGGTGCGTCAGGCGGCGAGGGGGGTGTAGGTCGTCGTGCGCTGGCGGGCCGGTCGGCCGATGCCCTCGGCGATCGCCGTGAGTTCGGCGACCGACTTGGCAGACCCGTTCTCCGAGCCGGCCATCCGCGAGATGGTCTCCTCCATCAGCGTGCCGCCGAGATCGTTCGCGCCGCCGTTGAGCATCACCTGGGTGCGCTCGACGCCAAGTTTTACCCAGCTGGTCTGGATGTTGTCGATCCTGCCGTGCAACATGATTCGGCCCAGTGCGTGCACGGCCCGGTTGTCGCGGTGCGTCGGCCCGGGGCGCGCTCCCCCGGCCAGGTACAGCGGCGAGGACTGGTGCACGAACGGCAGCGGCACGAACTCGGTGAATCCGCCGGTGCGGTCCTGGATGTCGCGCAGCACGTTGAGGTGCCCGACCCAGTGCCGCGGCTGATCGACGTGGCCGTACATCATCGTCGACGATGACTTCAGCCCCACCTCGTGCGCCGTGGTGACGACCTCGATCCACAACGACGTCGGCAGCTTGCCCTTGGTGAGCACCCACCGCACCTCGTCGTCGAGGATCTCCGCGGCCGTTCCCGGGATCGAGTCCAGACCGGCCTCGCGCAGGTTGGTCAGCCACTCGCGGATCGACGTGCCTCCGCGGGTCACGCCGTTGGCGATCTCCATGGGCGAGAACGCATGGACGTGCATCGACGGCACCCGCGCCTTGACGGCGCGGACGATGTCGGCGTAGCCGGTGACGGGTAGCTCGGGGTCGATGCCGCCCTGCATGCAGACCTCGGTGGCACCCGCGACGTGTGCCTCCCACGCGCGGTTGGCGACCTCGTCGGTCGACAGCGAGAACGCGTCCGCGTCGCCCTTGCGTTGGGCGAACGCGCAGAAGCGGCAGCCGGTGTAGCAGATGTTGGTGAAGTTGATGTTGCGGTTGACGACGTAGGTCACGTCATCGCCCACGACGTCGCGCCGTAGCGAATCCGCAAGCGCGGCAACGGCGTCCATCGCCGGGCCTTCCGCGGTCGCCAGCGCCAGGTACTCGTCGTCGCTGCACCCGGCTGGGTTCCGCTCGGCCGACCGCAGCGCGGCCAGCACGTCGGTGTTGATGCGTTCGGGTGCGCGGGCGGCGAGTTCCTCGACCTTGGCCCTGATGGACTCCCAGTCGCCGAACGCACTGCCCAGGTCGCTGCGGGTCTCGGTGCGGCGGCCCTCGGAGTCGATCGCGGTGTTCAGGTCGGTGCGGCCGAGCGACTCGGCGGCCTCGTCCGGTTCCTGCCACGGCCTGCCCACGGGGTTGACGTCGCGGGCCAGCCCGGTCTCGGGATCGGCCAGCGCAGCGACGTGGCCTTGCACGCGCGGGTCGATCCAGGCAGCGCCGGCCTGCACGTACTGCGGCTGGGCGGTGAGGCGCTGCACCAGGTCGTAGCCGGCTTCGGCGGTCACCGCGGCCAGCTCGTCGAGTGCGGGCCACGGCCGCTCCGGGTTGACGTGATCCGGGGTTAGCGGCGACACGCCACCCCAGTCGTCGACGCCGGCACCGATCAGCGCGAGGCACTCCTCGCGCGACACCAGGTTGGGCGGCGCCTGGATGCGCATCTTCGGCCCCATCACCAGACGGGTGACGGCCACCGTTGCGATGAAGTCGTCGATCCCGGTGTCCGGAACCCCCGCCATCACGGTGTGCTCCTTGGCGCGGAAGTTCTGCACGATCACTTCCTGCACGTGACCGAACTCCTTGTGCGAGCGTCGAATCGCGTGCACGGTCTCGGCGCGCTCGGTCAGCGTCTCGCCGATGCCCACCAGCAGACCCGTGGTGAACGGGACCGACAGGCGGCCCGCGTCGTCGAGGGTGCGCAGCCGCACGGTCGGGTCCTTGTCGGGGCTGCCGTAGTGCGCGAGCCCCTTCGTCTCGAACAGCCGCCGCGACGTGGTTTCGAGCATCATGCCCATCGACGGCGCGACCGGCTTGAGCCGGGACAGCTCCGACCAGCTCATGACACCCGGGTTGAAGTGCGGCAGCAGCCCGGTCTCCTCGAGGACCCGGATCGCCATGGCGCGCACGTAGTCGAGCGTCGAGTCGTAGCCGCGCTCGTCGAGCCACTGGCGGGCCTCGTCCCAGCGGGCCTCGGGCCGATCGCCGAGGGTGAACAGCGCTTCCTTGCAGCCCAGCTCCGCCCCGCGACGCGCGACGTCGAGGATTTCGTCGGGCTCCATGAACATGCCCTTGCCCTCGGCGCGCAGCTTGCCGGGCACCGTCACGAACGTGCAGTAGTGGCACTTGTCGCGGCACAGGTGCGTCACCGGGATGAACACCTTGCGCGAATAGCTCACCGGCAGCTTGCCCGTCGCTCCGCGCAGTCCGGCGGCTTCGAGTCCGGCGTCCCTGACCCGGGAGGCACTCGCGCACAGATCCGCCAGGTCGTCGCCGCGCGCGGTCATCGCGATCGCGGCTTCGTCGACGTTCAGCGCGACGCCGTCACGGGCTCGGCGCAGCACGCGTCTCATGGCGGCGGCACTCGGCTGAGGAGTCGAATCGCCCTGCTCCGGCCCCGCGAGGGACTTCGGCGGGACCACCGGGCTGGGCAGGGATGTGCCGTGCTGGGGGTTCAGAGCCACTCCCGTGTAACCCCGCAGTCGGCGAGTTTCATCCACGGCGTCTCACCATTCGAAAACACTGGCCCCGGCATATCGGCCACAGTAGCCGCCGCGTCGCGACACGGTGGCGGGCCATCTACTCGAGAACGGCCTGCACAGGGCCGACGGCCGCGTAAGTTCTGCATCGTCGCACCACCTGGCGAGAGGCCGTCTGCATGAGCGTTCATCTGCGTTCCCATCTGGCGGCGGGCATGGCCGCGCTGGCCGTGTCGGCGGTGGCCCTCGCCCCGGCGGCCATGCCGACCCGAGACACGGGTCCGGACGCGGTGACGCGCAGTGTGCACCTGGCCTCGTCGGTCCGCCCGATCGTCCTCGAGCCGCTGCGCCCCGAACAGGTCGCGGTCGCGCGCGACGCCATCGAACGGCTGGATCCCGAGGCCGCCGCGCTGATCCCCGAGCCACCGGCCGATCCGGTGACGCTGAATGCGGCGTCCGACGGCATCAATGCGGCCTACCAGTGGCTGCAGGGCTGGGTGAACTACGGCGTTGAACTCACGCAGTACGTGCTGCAGTTCATCCCGTACGGCTACCTGATCGGCGACCAGGTGGGGATCGTCTACTACGACCTCGTCGTTCCGATCGCCGACAGTGTCGTCTACGACCTCATCGACCCGGTGGTCAACGATCCGTTGAACATCTGGTCCTACATCAACGGCATCGGGGCCGTGGCCACCACGACCGTGGCGTCGTTCATCAACTTGGGCATCGCCGAGTTGAACTACTTCTTCGGCTGGTTGATCCCGCCGATTCCGCCCATCCCCTTCGCGACGACGGAGACGACGGAGGTGGCCGAGATGGCGCTGACCACCGCCGCCGAGACTCCCGCCGAGTCGCTCGAGCCGATTGATGCGCCTGTCGACGCTCCTGCCGAGGCACCCGCCGACCCGGCCGCCGAGACGGAGCCCGAGACCACCACCGAGCCCGACACCGACACCGAGCCCGAGACCGATACCCAGACCGACGTCGACACCGTCGACATCGAGACCGACACCGACGTCGAGATCGAGCCCGCCATCGAGGACGCACCCACGACGACCACGTCCGGCACGGTCCAGGCCCAGGGCGAGGTCCGCGGCAGCGTCACGGCCCCGGCGGACCCGACGTCCCCGACGGACACCGGCACCGACACCAACACCGGCGATACGACCACCGACGTCGACGACGAGCCGGCGGACCAGCCCGCCGCACCCGACGCACCCGACGCCAACGACACGAACGACGCGGACGACGCCGACGACTAGCCGCGCTCGCCAGCCAGCGCGCCCGCGAAGAATTCGAGCAGACCCGCCGGGGCGCGGTCGTCGAAGAAGAAGCCGTGGTTGCGGTGCGACTCGGCGGCAGCCGCCTCGGCGCGGATGAACATCGGCCCCTCGTAGGCGCTCAGCGCAGCCTCGACGTCTCCGGGATGCGCGGCGATCGCGAGTCCCAGTTCGGAGCCGTCGAACATCGCCAGGTTGGCTCCCTCGCCGGCGAACGGTGACATCAGGTGCGCGGCGTCGCCGACCAGCGTCACCCCCGGCACGCGGTCCCAGCGCAGCCCGACCGGCAGCATGTAGACCGTCCGGGGCGTGGGCGGCGAGTCGCCGTCGGTGATCAACGCGGTCAGTTCGGGTGCCCACCCCTCGAACTCGGCCACCACCCGCGCGGTCGCGGTGGCGGCGTCGCCGAAGTCGATGGCGGCGATCCACTCCACGGGACGGTTCAGCGCGACGTAGCCGTGCAGGACGCCGTTCGGTTCGCGGTGCGCGAGGATGCCCCTGCCCGGCGCGAGGGCGTGCATCGCCCCGCCCCCGACCGCAGCGGCCGCGGCGGGATGCCGCCGATCGGCGTCGAACAGGTACGTCTCGACGAACGAAGTGCCGACGTACTCGGGCTGCGCGTCGGTGAGCAGCGGCCGGACCCTCGACCAGGCGCCGTCCGCGCCGACGAGGAGGTCGGTCGCCACGACCGACCCGTCGGCGAAGGTCAGCTCGCGCCGACCCGCGTCGAGCGCCGTGATCCCGGTCAGCTTGCGGCCCCACTGGACGGTTCCCGGTGGCAGCGAGTTCAGCAGGAGCCGTCGCAGGTCGCCGCGGAGCACCTCGGGCCGGCCGCCGGTGCCGTCGTCCGGCTCGTCGAGAAGCACGTTCGCGTGCCGATCGAGCACCCGCGCCGCCTGCCCGCCGTGGTGGATGAGGCCGAGGAAGTCGTCGAACAACCCCGCGGCCCGAAGCGCCAGCTGACCGTTGTACTCGTGGATGTCGAGCTGGCCACCCTGCGTACGCGCGTTCGCTGAGACCTCGGCCTCGTAGATGGTCGACTCGATCCCGTTGACGTGCAGCACTCGCGCAAGCGTCAGACCGCCCAGCCCCGCACCGATGATGGTGATCGTCATACCGCTCCTGCCGCCGATGAATGGAACGCCGTTCCAGTGGTGCAATCATCATGGAACGGCGTTCCAGCCATGTCAAGATGTCCCCGTGCCCGTGAAACCCCGACAGACCGAGCGACGGTCGGACGCCCTATCGAAGGAGCGGATCATCGCCGCGGCGATCGACATCCTCGACACCGACGGCGAAGGCGCGCTGACCTTCCGCGCGTTGGCGACGCGGCTGACGACCGGCAGCGGGGCGATCTACTGGCACGTCGCGAACAAGGACGACCTCCTCGCGGCGGCCACCGACCACGTCATCGCCACCGCGATGACCGGCGCGCCGGTCGATTCGGCACCGGACGACGCGATCCGCGCGATAGCCCTCGCCGTGTTCGACTCGATCCACGCCCGACCCTGGGTGGGCACCCAAATTTCGCGCGAGCCATGGCAATCCGGAACGAGGCGGATCTTCGAGGACCTCGGCCAACAGCTGCAGGCGCTCGGCGTGCCCGAGCGAGCGCAGTTCAACTCCGCGTCGGCGCTGGTGAGCTACATGCTGGGCCTCGCGGCGCAATACGCCGCGGGCGCCCGCCTCGCCGCTCGGAAGACGGGCCGGGCGGGCTTCCTCACCGACGTCGTCGCGCGCTGGACCCAGGACGAACCCGATCGGTATCCGTTCGTCCAGCAGATCGCCGACGAACTGCGCGAGCACGACGACAGGGAGCAGTTCCGCGCGGGCATCGACCTGATCCTGGCGGGCATCGCCGCCATCCGGTGACCAGCCGAACTAAATGCGCACCTGCATCCGCCGGAACGCGTACCAAACGGGAGGTGCAGCACCGAGGACCAGCAGGACGATCGGCCCCAGCTGCATGATGCCGGTGCCGCCGAAGACGATGTCCTTGCCCGGACCGGCGAAGGCGAGCACGAGGACCGTCGCGAGCCACGTCCACACCGGGAGCGCCGCCAGCCGGGGCGTCGTCGTCCACTGCGATGCCGCCCACACCAGGGCGAGGTTCACCAGACCACTGAGCAGCCCGCTGATCGGGAACGGCACGCTGCCGAGATAGAGCGGGAGGAAGAACGCACCGACGAGAGCCGAGAGGACACCGTCGAATGCGAGCACACCGAGAAGGACTGGCCGCTGCCAGTCGGGGGCGTCGGCGGTCAGGTCGGGATGCTGTCGAGCAACGCGATCAGCGAACCCTCCACCCATTGGAGGCTGTCCAGGCGGTCCTGCCAGTGCTGCAGGTTGGGATCCAGATCCGGGTCCATCGCCATCCCTCCATCGGGCCGTTGGTTCGATCGGAGCTTACCCCCTCGCGCCCCGGCTATCCCAGGTTCAGCCCGGACAGCAAATCCGTCTCCCAGCCACGGTCGTCGCGTTCGCCCGACGTGCCTGCGACGAGCACGAAGTGCTCGGCGTGCAGCAGGGGCAGCACGATGTCGTTCGACAGCGCGAAGGCCTCGCCCCCGGCCGTGACGCTCACCTGCGTGGCGTGGGCCCGCATCGCCGCGACCTTCGCCTGCCGGCTCTCGGGCGCGTCGACGACGGCGTCGATCTGGTCGTCGTCGTAGAGGAACGGCAAGTCGGACACCGGGATCGACGTCCAGTGCGGCGGCAACTCCGCGCCGGCCAGCCCGCGCAGGGCCGCGTCGACGGCCGAGCGCGACAACACCGTCCAGTAGACCTTCGGCACCTGCCACGTCGGTGCAGCTGCGGCCACCGCGGCCATCGTCACCTCGTGGGCGCGGATGTGGTCGGGATGGCCGTAGCCACCGTTCGGGTCGTAGGTGACCACGACGTGCGGCCGCAGCTCGTGGATCACGTCGACGAGCGCGGCGACCGGTTCGTCGAGTCCCGCATCGGTGAAGCGGTGCCGGTCCCGCCCCGGCGTCTCCGCCATCCCCGAGTCACGCCACCTTCCTGCGCCGCCGAGGAACCACGGTTCCGCGATGCCGAGATGGTTCAGCGCGCGGGTGAGTTCGCCGATCCGGTAGCCGCCGAGTTGGTCCGCGTGGTCGACCGCGAGCCGGGCCCACCGGTCGCCGATCACCTCGCCCTCCTCGCCGAGCGTGCAGGTCACCACGTGCACCTCGGCTCCCTGGCGCGCATAGTGCGCGATCGTGGCGCCGGTGGTCAGCGTCTCGTCGTCGGGATGTGCGTGCACGAACAGAAACCGTGGAACGTCCATCCCGACAAGATAGATTCAGCCGGTGTCTCGGCGCACCGCGGAGTATTCGTGCGCCATCGTGATCGTTGGTCTGCTCGCCGGCGCTGCGGGCGCGGCCACCACCCTGCTGCTGCACGCCGTCGAGCACCTGACCTACCACTACTCGTTCGGCAGCTTGCTGACCGGCGTCGGCGACAGCAGCCCGGTCCGCCGTGCGGTCGCACCCATGATCGGTGGCGCGCTGGCGGGCCTCGGCTGGTGGGCGCTGCGGCGGGGCGGCGACGTGCCGAGCCTGTCGGTGACGATCAGCGACCATCGCCGGATTCCGCGCTGGCGGATATCGATCGACGCGGCGCTGCAGGTGCTGCTGGTCGGCTCGGGCGCCTCACTCGGACGCGAGGGCGCGCCTCGCCAGATCTCCGCGGCCTTCGGCGATCTCGGAATGTCGCGGCTGTCCCTGACGCCGAGGGATCGGGAGATCCTGCTGGCGTGCGCCGCGGGCGCGGGCCTCGGCGCCGTCTACGGCGTCCCGCTCGGTGGCGCACTGTTCGCCACCCGAATCATGTTGCGCACGTGGCATCCTCGGGCACTCGGTACCGCGCTCATCACCTCGAGTCTGGCGGTGGCCGTCGCCGCGCCCGTGACGCACCTCGAGCACTCGCTGGTGTGGCCCGACGTGCAGTCGTCCTACCTGTTGCTGTTCCTGGGTCTGGCGATCGCCCCGCTGTCGGTGGCAGTGGGCCTGGCGTTCGACCGGGTGATGGCGGCCGCGCGACCACGGCCTCAGATGCGTTCGTGGACACTGGTTCCCGCGATCGCCGCGGCCGGTCTCGTCATGGGCATCTGCTCCATTTGGTGGCCGGAACTGCCCGGCAACGGCCACAGCATCCTCACCGTCAGCGTCGACGCGGGCCTGACCATCGGCGGCGCCGCCGTACTCCTGATCCTCAAACCCGTTCTGACGGCGCTGTTCCTGCGCGCGGGTGCGGTCGGCGGGATGATCACGCCCGCGCTGGCGACCGGCGCGGCGGCGGGCTCGCTGGTGACGCTGGCGCTCAATCACTGGGCCGGCACCGACCTGCACGTCGCGGCGGTTTCCCTGACCTGCGCGGCAGGCGTGCTGGCGATCACGCAACGCGCCCCGCTGTGGGCAGCGCTGTTCGTGTGGGAACTCGCGCGGCCGCCGCTGTGGTTGTTCGCCGTGTTCGCGGTCGCCGCCTACACCGCTCACGTCATCGAGAACGCGAGGCAGCGCAACCAGATACGCGCTACTGCGGCGTCTTGATCCAGCGCCCGGCGTCACCGACGATGCCCACCGGCACCGCGCCGGTGAGGCTTACGTTCCGCACACTGGGACCTGCGGCGACGATCGTCGTGTCCTGCAGGATCGGCATCACCGTCGACATGTTCCACAACCGCGGTTCTACGGCGGTGAGGACCTCGGCGATGTTCTCGCTGCCGTCGAGTGCGGCGTCGATCCTTGGCTGAATGCTGCGATCGCAGATGCCGGTCAGGTTGCTCGGCGCCTGAATCAGTTGATCGCCACCGGGTGCGGGTGCCGAGTTCGTGCCCGTCGTCGTCCCGGTCGGCGTGGTGGTGGTCGTGGTCGTGGTGGTGGGCGGCTTGCTCGTCGGTGGCGGCCCACTGCGCGGCGGTGACGTGGTGGTCACCGGGGTCGAGGGCAGGCCGCTCGGCGGTGCGGTCGGCACCGCGGTGGCCTCCAGCGCCGGACAGCCGTAGCGCGACGCGAGCGCGGTCGCGAGGTCGCCACCGGCCTGATGCCATCCGATGATCGCGTCGACGCGGTCGTCGGCGAGCGCGTCGCCGTAGAGGACGGGCGGGTCGAGCGCGATCACCGACGCCGCGATGCCCACGCTGCGCAACTGATCGGCCGCGGTGTTGGCGACCGCGACCGACGTCGGGTCGTTGGATGCCACGCCGAGGGCCAACGCCAGCGGCTGACCGTCCTTGGTGATCCTGCCGCGGTCGTCGGCTGGTGCGGGGGTCCCCGGCGTCGACGGCGGCGCGGGCTGGTTCGGCTGCACCTGGTAGCCCGCCCCGGCCAGCAGCGCGAGCGCGGCCTCCCTGGTCATCGCCGGCGGCGCCGTCGGCACGTACCCCGGATCCGACGGTGACCGCACCTGCGCCTGGGCGAGGGTGACGGTGTTGTCACTGCCCGCGCCGACGGCGGCGAGCAGGTCGACGTCGATCAGCCCGAGGATCGCCTTGCGCACCTGCGGATCGGTCAGCATCGGCTGCTGGGCACGCAGCGTCAGCTGCATGACCCGCGGGGTGACGATGCGCGCCGTGCGCACGTCGGGGATGGCGCTGAGTTGCGCGAACGCCGCCTGTCCCCCGTGCACCTGGGCCACCTGGGTGTCGCCGTTGCGGATCGAGTCGGCCAGCGCGGCGGGCGCACCGCCGCGGCGGAACAGGACGAGGTCCGGCTCGGCGGGCTCGGCCCAGTACCGGTCGTTGCGCGCCAGCAGGATCTCGTCGCGCTGCGGGTCGATGCTCTCGACGCGGAACTGCCCGCCGGTCACCGGCATCGCACGGGCGAGGCCGGCCGAGAATCCGCCGGGCACGTCCTTCACGATGTGGGCGGGCAGGATGTCGTTGAACAGCTCGCGCCACGCCGGGTACGGCTGGGAGAACGTCACGACCGCGGTCTTGCCGCCCTCCACCGACTGCACGCCGGTGATCAGGTCGTAGCCGGCGGGGTCGACGACGCCGGGCTCGCCGACCATCTGCCGCCACAGGTACCAGTAGTCGTCGGCCGCGATCGGGGCGTTGTCCGTCCACGACGCCTCCGGACGGATCCGGTAGGTGACGGTGAACGGGTTCTCGCCGGTGACCTCGGCCGATTCCAGCAGCGACGTGTCGAGTTCCCACCGCGACCCGGTCGGCGTCGCCGGATCCGAAATGGGCCGGAACGAGCTGGGCAGCACCAGTGACGAGATCGCGGCGTTGACCGGCGACTGATCCGACATCAGGTGCGGGTTGAACCCCGCGCCGATCGAGTCGATCGCCACGATGATCTGCGACGCCTTCATCGGCGGCGGAGGCGTCGACTGCGAGGTGTCGGTGCTCTGCGGCGCCGGGGGCGGGCTGACCGTGCAACTCGCGACCACCAGTGCGCACACGATCGCGGTGAACGATGAGCCGACCACGCGACGGAAACGTGGCAGGGGCGTCGGCACGGTGTTCAGGTTAACGAAGTGCAACCCGTGCGCTCAGGCGCGTCAGTTCCGCGCCTTCGCACGCGACTTGGCGCGCGCACGCAGCGACGCGTTGAGTTCCACCTTGCGCACGCGCACGACCTCGGGAGTCACCTCGACGCACTCGTCCTCGGCACAGAACTCCATGGCGAGTTCGAGGCCCATCTCCAGCGGACGGGCCAGCGTCTCGAAGACGTCCGCATTGGCCGAGCGCATGTTCGTGAGCTTCTTCTCGCGGGTGGCGTTGACGTCGAGGTCCTCGGCGCGCGGGTTGATGCCGACGACCTGACCTTCGTAGGTGTCGTCTCCGGGCGCGACGAAGAACTGGCCGCGGTCGGACAGCTGGGTCATCGCGAACGGCGTGATCTTGCCGGTGCGGTCGGAGACCAGCGACCCGGTGTGGCGGGCGCGGATCTCGCCCGCCCAGGGGCGGTACCCCTCGAACACGGCGTTGGCGATGCCGGTGCCGCGGGTCAGGGTCAGGAAGTCGGTGCGGAAGCCGATGAGCCCACGCGACGGCACGATGAAGTCCATCCGCACCCAGCCCGCGGCGTGGTTGGCCATCTCCTCCATGCGGCCCTTGCGGGCGGCCATCAGCTGGGTGACCGCGCCGACGAACTCCTCGGGACAGTCGATGGTCATCGCCTCGTAGGGCTCGTGCAGCTTGCCGTCGACGGTCCGGGTAACCACCTGCGGCTTGCCGACGGTGAGTTCGAAACCCTCGCGCCGCATCTGCTCGACGAGGATGGCCAGCGCCAGCTCACCACGGCCCTGCACCTCCCACGCGTCGGGACGGCCGATGTCGACGACCTTGATCGAGACGTTGCCGATGAGTTCACTGTCCAGGCGGCTCTTCACCATGCGGGCGGTCAGCTTGTGTCCGGAGACCTTGCCCGCCAGCGGCGAGGTGTTCGTGCCGATCGTGACCGAGATGGCGGGCTCGTCGACCGTGATGCGCGGCAGCGCATGGGCGTGCTCGGGGTCGGCAAGGGTATCGCCGATCATGATCTCCGGCATGCCTGCGACGGCGACGATGTCGCCGGCGACGGCCTCGTCGGTGCTGGTCCGCTCGACGCCCTCGGTGGCGAGGAGTTCGGTGATCTTTGCGTTGGTGATGACGGGATGTCCGTCGACCTCACGCATCCATGCGACCTGCTGGCCCTTGCGCAGCTTGCCCTTGTAGATGCGGATCAGTGCGAGCCTGCCGAGGAACGCCGATGCGTCGAGGTTGGTGACCAGCGCCTGCAGCGGCGCCTCGGGGTCACCCTGCGGCGGCGGGATGTGCTCCATCAGGACGTCGAACAGCGGATCGAGGTTCTCGCCGTCGGGGTTCTCACCGTTGGCGGGTTCGGTCGTGCTGGCGATGCCCGCGCGGCCCGAGGCGTACAGCGTCGGCAGGCCGAGCGCGAACTCCGCGGCCTTCTGCGCTTCCTCGTCGAGGTCGGAGGCGACGTCGAGCAGCAGGTCGTGGCTCTCGGAGACCACCTCTGCGATGCGGGCGTCGGGGCGGTCGGTCTTGTTGACGCACACGATCACGGGCAGGTGCGCGGTCAGCGCCTTGCGCAGCACGAAGCGGGTCTGGGGCAGGGGGCCCTCCGACGCATCGACCAGGAGCAGGACACCGTCGACCATCGAGAGACCGCGCTCGACCTCGCCACCGAAGTCGGCGTGGCCTGGGGTGTCGATGACGTTGATCACCGTCATGCTGCCGTCGGCGTTGTGACGGTGCACGGCCGTGTTCTTGGCCAGGATGGTGATGCCCTTTTCCTTCTCCAGGTCACCGGAGTCCATCAGGCGTTCGATGGCGTCGTCGCCGCGGTGGCTGAGTGCGCCGGATTGCCGCAACATCGCGTCCACGAGGGTCGTCTTGCCATGATCCACGTGCGCGACGATGGCTACGTTACGAAAGTCTTGGGGCAAATCCACGTCCCCGATTGTCGCAGCGCAGGGACCAAACACGAAAACGACGAACATCGACGGAAGGTCACGTGAAGCGCACGGAGTTCGCCGAGGCGAAGGCCAAGAAGAAGTGTTGCCGTTCCAAGCCCCGCTGCAAGCGGTGTCCGCTGGTGCTGCACAAGGTGCACAAGGCAGAGCTGGCCGGCGTCCGCGGCAAGGACCTGGAGAAGGTGTTCAAACGCGCCAGAAAAGCCTAACTACCTCGCCTTATGTGGGCGTACGGTGGAGGTGTCCGTCGCTGGTTGGAGGTAACGACTATGACGGTTTTCGAAGCAGGGACCATCGTGGTGGTGGTCGTGCTGGCAGGCGCCGCGACCGCGGCCATCTACCTCGGCATGCTGAACTGGATGGGCGGGTTCTACGTCGTGCGGTGTGCCGCATGTCACCACCTGACCAGTTCGTCGGCGAACCAGGCAGCGGCCTCGTGCCCGCATTGTCGCCATCCCGCGCTGCTGCATCCGATGTATGCGGCGCGCCACCACGGGGACCCCTCACGGGTGCGCGTGGTGGGCGACCGACTGCGGTACTGACCGCCCAACACGGGAGCGCGACGGCACGTAAGCCGCTGCGGCAGAAGGCCTTTGCCTGAACTAGCGGTGCCCGAGCGCGGCAGCCAGGTCGGGCACCCAGCCGCGGTCGGCGGGCACCCACGCCAAATCGCCGAGTTGGTCCGCGGTCACCCAGCGCAACGCGCGGTGATCGCGCGCTCGGATCGTGCCGCTCACGTGCTCGACGAGGTACGCGCGGAGGGTCATCCCGCCACCCAGTACGACGTCGGCCCCCAGTCGCGCGCCGACGGTCACCACGGCGCCCAGTTCCTCGTTGAGTTCGCGTGCGAGCGCCTCGGCGTCGCTCTCCCCCGCCGCCACCTTGCCGCCGGGTAGTTCCCACAACCCGGCCAGTTCCGCGGGCCGTTCGCGCTGGGCCACCAGCAGCGTCGCTCCATCGATCAGTGCGCCGGCGACGACGATCTGGTTCGGCACGCACCGACGGTATACCGTCGATTCATGGCCGTGCTGACCGATGATCAGGTGGATGCCGCACTAGCCGATCTCGACGGATGGGAACGCACCGACGGGGCGCTGCGCCGCTCGATCGAGTTCGGAGCCTTCCTCGACGGCATCGACGCCGTCCGCCGCGTCGGGGAACACGCGGAGGCCAAGGATCACCATCCCGACATCGACATCCGTTGGCGGACAGTGACGTTCGCTCTCGTCACGCACTCCGAGGGCGGGATCACCGCCAAGGACGTCGACATGGCGCGCGACATCAACGGGATCGTCGGCCGGTAGCCGCGATCCATCCGAGCGTCGCCAGCGTGGCGACGATGTAGATCAGACCGGCCCAGGCGAGGTACCACGGTCTGCCGATCTCCCAGATGGTCGGCTGGGCGAAGCTCAGCAACCACGGCACGCCGATCAGGATCAGGACCAGCCAGCCCCAGCCGAGTACCCGGGCGCCGCGCCGCTCCCGCTTCGGTCCGTGCAGGAACCACACGATCAGCGGGACGAGCCACACCCAGTGGTGGGTCCACGAGATCGGCGAGAGCAGCAGCCCGAACAGTTGCACGACGAGGATGCCGCCGAGGCGGTCGGACCGGGCGTCGACGGCCCGCCACGCCAGCACGGCCAGCACCGCGGTGACGACGAGTGCGACGACCACGATCGGGCCGTAGCCGGCGTCGTGGCCGAGGATGCGTGAGATGCCGCCGCGCCAGGACTGGTTGAACGACGTGCCGATGGGGCCGATCCGGTCGGCGTCGCCGAGCAGGTCGGTGAAGTAGAACCGGGCCTGGTCGCCGAGCACCAACAGCGACACGCCGACGGTGCCGAAGAAGACGACGCCCGAGAACAGCGCGGCGCCCCAGCGCCGCACCCCGACGAAGTAGAGCCCGGACACCGCAGGGGTGAGCTTGATGCCCGCGGCCAGCCCGACCAGCAGGCCGGACAGCCACCACCTCGAGCTGAGCACGGCGACCAACACCGCGAGCACCAGGATGACGTTGACCTGGCCGTAGTCGAACGTGCTGCGCAGCGGTTCGGTCCAAATGCCGACGGCGGTCCAGAGCATGGCCAACCGGTGTTCGGCGCGGCCGAGCAGTCGCAGGGCCACCCACACCACGCCGTAGAGCGCGGCGATGATGCCGACCTGCCACGCGAAGGACAACACGCCGAACGGCATCAGGTGCAGCGGCTCGAACACCACGGCAGCGAACGGCGGATAGGTGAAGGGCAGCGGAAAGTCCGGCGTCTGCTCGGCGTAGACGAAGTCGTAGAGCGGGCGTCCGGTGCCGATGGTCGCCGCGCCGCCGACGTAGACGTGCAGGTCGACGAAGTTCGCGCCGTTGGGCACCAGGTAGGTCCACGCCAGCCGGGCAGCCACGCTGAGCGCCAGCAGCCACGGCGCCAGCCGAGCCAGGCGGGCCGGTGCCGTCGTCGCTACCGGCGGGGCCGGGGAGTGCTCGTCTATCCGCACGACTCTAGCGATCGGTCACCATGTGCCGTCGTATGCGTAACGGTTGCATAAATGCCACACGTGTCACTTGAGTAACTCCAGTAACTCCGTAGCTTCGGTGACAGACCTGCCGCCAACGGATTGGAAGATTCATGCATTTCGCCAGAAAACTCTTCGCTACCAGCATGATTGCTGCAGCGAGCACGATCGGTGCCGCGCTGGCATTCAGCGCGCCGGCCGTCGCCGAGCCCGCCCCCGCCCCGGCGCCCGCGCCCGCGATGCCTGCGATCCCGGGACTGCAGAACTTCCTCAACCCCGCCAACGCGCCGATGATGCTGCAGGGTCTCGCCTCGGCGCTGTCCGGCGGCGGAGCCGCCCCCGCCGCGGCAGCAGTTGCCCCGGCAGCACCCGCCGCCGCGACGGCGTCGGTCAGCCTGCCCGCAGGTCAGGGACCGCTGAACCTGCCCGCCACCGCTGCTGCAGCACCCGCGGCCGCCACCGCTGCCGCAGCACCTGCGCAGGGTCTGCTGCCGTCGGCCGAGGTCAACCTGCCGCAGCTGCCGGGCGGTACGACGCCCCTGCCGCAGCAGGTCGCGTTCCCCGGTGACCTGGCGTCGCTGATGCCGGCGGGCACCCCCCTGGCGAACCTCCTGCCGAAGTCGCCGCCTCCCGCCGTCACTGCGCCCGCAGCGGTCGCCCCCGCCGCGGCCGCCGCTCCGGCAGCGGGCGTTCCGGCTGCCGCCGGTCCGGTCCAGAGCTTGGAAGGCCTTGCACCGCTGGTCTTCCCGACTTCCGCGTTGCCTTGATCGACCGCTGACTAGCCGCTTACCGCTATCTATCCCGGGAGAGTCATGACATCGATGAGGACGCTGTTCGTCGCGCTGGGCGCGTCGGCCGCACTGACGTTGGGAGGCCAAGCCATCGCTGCGCCCGCCAACGCCGAACCCGTGCAGCCGGTGCCCGCGCCGATCAACGGCCTGCAGGCACCGGGCCTGCCGGCGATGGAGAGTCTGGGGCCTGCCATTCAGCAGGCGGCCGCCGACCCGACCAACGCCGCATCGATGCTCATGGCCGCCGCGGCGGCGTTCGCGGGCAACTCCGCGGCACCGACCGACTCGAAGAACGTGGCGGCGGCGGTCAACCAGTTCGTCGCCGATCCCGCGGTCTCCCAGGTGGCGCACACCCCAGCGGCGCAGGCGGCACCCGGTGCCGACGTGCACCTGCCCGCAGGCGTCAACCCCGAACACGTCGTCGGGCCGATCCCGGTCCCGGAGGGTGCGCCTGCGCCGGAGGCCGCGGCGGTAGCGGCACCCGCAGCCGCCCCCGCACCGGTTCCCGCACCCGACGCCGCGCCCGTCCCGGCACCGCCCGCACCCGAGGCGGCACCGTTGGCCGCGCCCGCACCTGCACCCGAGGCCGCAGCTCCGGCACCCGCACCCGCGCCGGACGCCACCCCCGGTGCGGCGCCCGCGCCGGGAGCCAACCCGGCCTTCGGACCGGACGCCCCCGTCACGCAGGACTTCATGTACCCCTCGATCAGCAACGGGTGCACCAAGGACGGCGGAAACGTTCTGGCGACGGCGATCTCGGTCGCGGGCCCGGCGAAGATCCCCGCCCCGGGACCGGCCGCGGGTCAGACCGCGTACGTCTTCACCGCGGTCGGCACGCCCGGACCGGCGACCGAGCAGAAGCTGCCCCTGAACGTCACGTGGGTCAACCTGACCACGGGCGAATCGGGGTCGGCGACGCTCAAGCCGCAGGCCGACATCAACCCCGAGGGCCCCACCACGTTGACGGCGATCGCCAACACCGGCTCCGGCAGCATCATGTCCACGATCTTCGGTCAGGTCACGACGACCGAGAAGCAGTGCCAGTTCATGCCGACCATTGGCTCGACGGTGGTGCCCTGAACGCCACCGTCCCAATCCGCGAGCGTGCGCGCCCACCCCTGACGCCGGCCTGATTCACCGGCGGGACGCGCACGCTCGCGGCTCTTGGATTCGGTTTCGAGTCCTTAGGTCGCGGTCAGTACGCCATGAACAGGATCATCTCCCGGTCGTACTCGCGACCAGGATGTGCTTCTGCAAGGTGCGTTTGAGCCTTCTCCACCAGATCGTTCTCGTCCGAGCCGGTGATCGCCTCGCCGCACGGGCAGTTCAAGTGTGTCTTCGCCATGCATTCACGATCCCACGAGCAGGCCCGCCACCGCCGCCGAGACTGCGGACGGATCGCGAAATCACCTGCATACGCGATCTCACAGCAGGCTCGGCGAGTGCGGGTCAGGCCTTGGCGGCCTTCGCTGCCGCTTTGGCCTGCTTCTTGAACGCCCGCACCTCGTCCAGCGACCCCGCGTCGACGACGTCGGCGACCGACATGTGCGTGCCCTGCTTGCCGTAGTCCCCCGCGGCCTCACGCCACCCCTCGGGCGACACGCCGTACTGCTTGCCGAGCAGGGCCAGGAAGATGCGCGCCTTCTGGTCGCCGAAGCCGGGCAGCGCCTTGAGCCTGCGCAACACCTCGGGGCCGTCCGGGTCACCGGCAGACCACAGCGCGGCGGCATTGCCGTCGTAGTCGTCGACGATCACCCGGGCCAGATCCTGCACCCGCTTGCCCATCGAGCCCGGGAAGCGGTGCACCGCAGGTCGTTCGGAGACCAGGGCGATGAACTTCTCCGGGTCGTAGTCGGCGATCTCCCTGGCGTCCAGATCGCCCATGCGGTCGGCGATCTTGCGCGGGCCGGCGAACGCGACCTCCATGGGGATCTGCTGATCGAGCAGCATGCCGACCAGCAGCGCGAACGGGTTCGACTCCAGCAGCGCATCGGCGGCCGGATCTTGCACGAGCTGCAGCTTGGGCATCCGCACAGTTTAGGACGACTCGGCGCCCGACCGATCGACCTTGGCCGACCGGGCGTGCTCCGGCGCCAAACGGATCGGATCGGTTCGGGTCTCTTCTTCGCTGGGATGTGCAATCGTTGGGCAGACAACTGGTGGATACGCCCCAAGGAGACGGACATGAGACGGGTGATCGCACCTCTCGTCGCAGCGGTCGGTACCGCGATTGCGCTGGCCAGCGCGGCTTACGCGGTGCCAGACCAGGGCACGCCGGCATTCAACGACTACATGCAGGGCCTGGAACGCAACGGCTACCACCTGAATCCAGACACTGCGTGGCGCGTTGCTCACCAGGCGTGCGTAGGCGGCCTACCGGGGTACATCGGCTTGGAGATGGCCGCTCAAGGGGTCATCGGCCCGGGAGCGCAGGAGCGGGTGATGGACGTGGCCAGGAAGTACGCCTGCCCCGTCCAGTAGAAATCCGCATCGCACCACCCGCACGCTCGGAGTCGGCCAAGCCACCGGTCTAAGGTGAGCCCCGGTCACCCTGACCAGCCCAGACACGACCGTGCGAGGTGACATGCCGGGCGAGATCGCGTTGGCGCTCGCAGCAGCGCTGATCCTGGCCACCGTGGTCGCGGCCGTCGTCGTCGTGCGGACCCGGCGGGTGGTGGCGACGCCGACCGAGCGCGCGACCCACGAGGCACTGCACACCGCGTCGCTGGCCGCCCACGCGCTGCGCGACGGCCTCAACGCCGACTCGGCCCAGCGTGCGGCGCCCTTCCTGCGGCGGCTCACCGGTGCCGACGCCGTCGTCGTCGCCGACGAGGCGGGCCAACGGCTCGCCCACGACCCGCCGGACGACGACGCCTGGCCGCCCGACGCGCTCGCCGCGGCCGACACCGCCGCGGCCGGCGCGCTGTCGGGGCAGCGCAGGACCATGGCGGCGCACCGGGCGGGCGCGATGATCGCCCAGCCGCTGGTGACCGACGGCGGCGACACGCTCGGCGTCCTGGTGGTGGTGACCGCGCGGGAACCCGGCCCCGGCACGCTCGGCGCGATCGGCGAGGTGGCCCGCTACGCCGCCAGCCAACTCGAACTCGCCGACCTCGACGCGTCGCGGGCGCGCCTCGACCGCGCCGAGGTGCTCGCGCTGCGCGCTCAGATCAGCCCGCACTTCATCTACAACGCGCTGAACACGATCGCCTCGTTCGTGCGCACCGACCCCGCCCGCGCCCGCGAGCTGATCCTCGAGTTCGCCGACTTCACCCGCTACTCGTTCCGCGCGGCCGGGCAGTACACCACCCTGTCGGAGGAACTGCGCAACATCGACCGTTACCTGACCCTGGAGCGCGCCCGGTTCGGCGAAGCGCTCACGGTCAGGCTGCAGGTGGCCCCGGAGATGCTCAACGTCGTGGTGCCGTTCCTGGCCCTGCAACCGTTGGTGGAGAACGCCGTTCGCCATGGGCTGGCCGGCCGCGGCGGCGGGACGGTCGAGATCGTCGCGCTCGACGAGGGCACCGACTGCGTCGTGACCGTGGAGGACGACGGCGCGGGCATGGACCCCGAAGCCCTGCGGTCAGGGCCCGCCGACGCCCTGGCCGACGGCGCCGACGCCTCGGCCGGGCATTCGGCACACGTCGGGCTGACGAATGTGGACCATCGCCTGCGCGCGGCGTTCGGGAACGACTACGGTCTGGTGGTCGAAACGGCCATGGGGGCGGGCACCAAGGTCATCATGCGGGTGCCGAAGTTCCGTTCGGGCGTGCGAGCCGGCGGAGGTGCATGACGTGAAGAGCCATCTCGCCGTGCTGGCCGTCGACGACGAGGCACCGGCCCTCGACGAACTGGCCTATCTGCTCGGCGAGCACCCGTGCATCGACGAGGTGGTCACGGCGGCCGATGCCACCTCGGCACTGCGCGAACTCAACGCCCGACCGTTCGACGCGGTGTTCCTCGACATCAACATGCCCGGCCTCAGTGGCCTGGAACTGGCAGGCGTGCTGGCCAACTTCTCCGACCGGCCCGCGGTCGTGTTCGTCACCGCGCACGACGACAAGGCGGTCGAGGCGTTCGACGTGGGCGCGGTCGACTACCTGCTCAAGCCGATCCGCCAGAGCAGACTCGACGAGGCCGTGCGACGCGTGCAGGCCGCCACGACGGAGGCGCGGCGCGACCCCGGCGACGGCGAGCCGCCCGCCGACCTCGCGGAGGCCGACGCCGACGTCATCCCCGCCGAACTGGGCGGCATCACGCACCTCGTGCCGCGGGACAGCATCGGCTGGGTAGAGGCCGAGGGCGACTACGCGCGACTGCACTCGGCGTCCGGCGCACACCTGGTCCGCATCCCGCTCAGCACACTCGAATCCCGTTGGCGAGAGCGCGGTTTCCAGCGCATCCACCGCTCGTACCTGGTGGCGCTGCGGCAGGTCACCGGTCTGCGCAGCACGGAGGGTTCGGTGCTGGTCCGGTTGCGCGCCAACGGCGCATCGCCCGCGGTGGAGCTGCCGGTGAGCCGCAGGCAGGCCAAGGAACTGCGCGACCGGTTGGTCCGCGACCCGATGCGCAACCTGCGGCCAGGCGAGGGGGCCGAGCAGTGACCAGGCCGCACCGCGAGCGCGTCGTGCTGTCCCAGCGGCGCGGTGCGCGGGTGATCAGGACGCGCGTCGAGGTGCAGGAGCAGACACAGGTCGGCGACGCGCTGGTGCGGGGGCTGGTGCGCGCCCAACTCGGCCTGGCGCTGCGCCTGGCGACGGTCGTCGTGTTCACGGTGGCCGCCGTGCCGCTGCTGATCGGGGCGTTCCCCGAACTCTCCGAGATCCGGGTCGGCGGCATCCGGCTCAACTGGCTCGTGCTCGCCGTGCTGGTCTACCCGGTGCTCTACGGCGTGGGCCGCCTGTACGTGCGACTGGCCGAACAGGGTGAGCGCGACTTCGTCCGCGTCGTCGACGGCGAACCGTGACCGGCCCAGGATGACCGGAGCGCCACTGACCGCCGCCGCCCTCTCGATCTCGGCGCTGGCCACCATCGTCATCGGCTTCTACGGAATCCGGCTGTCCCGCACGACATCCGACTTCCTCGTCGCGTCGCGCAGCATCGGCCCGCAGTGGAACGCCGCGGCGGTATCGGGCGAGTACCTCTCCGCCGCATCCTTTCTCGGCGTCGCAGGCCTGATCGCGAAGTACGGCGCCGACGCACTGTGGTACCCGGTCGGGTTCACAGCCGGGTACCTCGGCCTGCTGCTGTTCGTGGCCGCGCCGCTGCGGCGCTCTGGGGCCTACACGGTGCCCGACTTCGCGGAGTTCCGCCTCGGCTCGCCGCGGCTGCGCAAGGTCGCGATGCTCGTCGTCGTCGTGGTGTGCGTGTTCTACCTGGTCCCCCAGTACCAGGGCGCAGGCCTGGCGCTGAAGACGCTGCTCGGACTACCGGTTTGGGTGGGGCCGGTGGCGGTGGGCGCCATCGTGATCGTCAACGTGGTCGGCGGCGGCATGCGCTCGATCACGTTCGTCCAGGCGTTTCAGTACTGGCTCAAACTCACCGCCATCGCCGTCCCCGCGCTGGCACTGCTGATGCTGGTCATGCGGGACGGCACCGATCTCGGCGGGCCGCTGCCGCCGCTGATCGGCGAGCAGACCACGGTCACCGTCGAGACCGACGTCGTGGTCCAGGTTGCCGCGCCGCAAGGCATCTCGGTGACCGGAACGGTGAACGGCGCCCCGGTCGCCGACGCGCCGTTCACCGCGGCCGGCGAGTACACCCTGCGGGCAGGCACCACGTTGACGCTGGCCGCGGGTTCGGCGACACCGGTGGTCGCCGGTGCGCCCGGCGCCGGGGACGACTGGATGGCCTCGGGCGGCGGCCTCGGCGGCAGCCACCCGACGTATCAGGTGCTGTCGATCATCGTCGCGACGTTCCTGGGCACCATGGGACTGCCGCACGTGCTGGTGCGGTTCTATACGAACCCCGACGGGAGGGCGGCCCGGCGCACTGCGCTGGCCGTCATCGCGCTGCTGTCGCTGTTCTATCTGTTCCCCACGCTGCTCGGGGTGTTCGCCCGCCAGTTCGTGCCGCAGCTGCTCATCACCGGCACCGCCGACGCCGCGGTGCTGCTGCTCCCGAGCGCCGCGGTGGGTGGGGTGCCAGGCGCCGTCCTGGCCGCACTGGTCGCCGCCGGGGCCATCGCGGCCTTCCTCGCCACGTCGTCGGGCCTGCTGGTCAGCATCGCGGGCGCGCTGTCGACCGACGTCCTGCGGGGCAGGGTCCGCGACTTCCGCATCTCGGCCCTGGTCGGGGGCCTCATCCCCATTCCCCTTGCGCTGCTGGCGTCTTCCCTCGAGTTGTCGCGCAGCGTCGGCCTCGCCTTCGCCGTCGCCGCGTCGACGCTGTGCCCGCTGCTGGTCCTCGGGATCTGGTGGCGCGGGCTGACGGCCGCGGGTGCAGCCGTCGGTCTTGTGGTCGGCGGCATCGCCTCGGGCCTGGCGACGACGCTCGCGGTCACCGGCGGTCTCGACGAGGACCTGCTCGGCGGCTGGCCGGCCGCGATCGTCGGCTATCCGGCCGCAGTCACCGTGCCGCTGGCCTTCCTGACGATGGTGGTGGTCAGCAGGTTCACCGCCTCGACGCACCCACCCGAGGTAGCGCGGATCTTCGCGCGCATGCACCTGCCCGAGCGTCTCGGCATGGGCGTCGAGCGCCTTCCCCGCGGCTGACCGCTCGTCGCCGCGCAGGCACCGCTCAGCGCACGTCCACCCGGTTTCGGCGTCGACACGGGGGAAAGCCTCCACATGTGACGTGAGTCTCAATAGGCTCAGACACCAGTTCGGAATCACACACGTCGTCAGGAGTCATGCGGTGCCCGAGACCATCCCTTCCGATCCCGCGGCCGCCATCAGCGGCGAGCGGTATCTGGAAGTGCAAGCCAGCCCCGAATTCCAAGAACTGCGAAGCAGGCTGCGCCGCTTCGTGTTCCCGATGACCGCGTTCTTCCTGATCTGGTACGGCCTGTACGTGCTGCTGGGCGCCTTCGCCCACGACTTCATGGCCACCCAGGTCTTCGGCAACGTCAACGTCGGACTGCTGATCGGCCTCGGTCAGTTCCTGACGACGTTCATCATCACCGGCATCTACGTCCGCTTCGCGAACCGCAACCTCGATCCACGGGCGTCGGCCATCCGCGCCGACCTCGAGGCCGAGCTCGAAGGACGGGTCAAGTGACCTACCTCGCCGCCGAGACCGTCGGCAACCCCGTAGCCAACATCGGCATCTTCTCGCTCTTCGTGGTCGTCACGATGATCGTGGTGATCCGGGCCAGCAAGAAGAACGCCACCGCCGACGAGTTCTTCACCGGCGGGCGCGGCTTCTCCGGACCGCAGAACGGCATCGCCATCGCCGGCGACTATCTGTCGGCCGCCAGCTTCCTCGGCATCGCGGGCGCCATCGCCGTGTACGGCTACGACGGATTCCTGTACTCGATCGGGTTCCTGGTCGCGTGGCTCGTCGCGCTGCTGCTGGTCGCCGAATTGCTCCGCAACACCGGCAAGTTCACGATGGCCGACGTCCTGAGCTTCCGGCTCAAGCAGCGTCCGGTCCGGATGGCCGCCGCCACCACGACGCTGATGGTGTCGCTGTTCTACCTGCTGGCCCAGATGGCCGGTGCGGGCGGCCTGGTGGCCCTGCTGCTCGACATCACCAGCAAGTCCGGCCAGGCGGTCGTGATCGCCGTCGTCGGCGTGCTGATGATCGTGTACGTGCTCGTCGGCGGCATGAAGGGCACCACCTGGGTGCAGATCATCAAGGCGGTCTTGCTGATCACCGGCGCTGCGGTCATGACGATCATGGTGCTGGCGAAGTTCGGCCTGAACTTCTCCGAGATCCTCGGCTCCGCGCAGGCCGCGATCTCCAGCGCCACCACCGAAGGCGTCGCCAACCGCGACGTGCTCGCGCCCGGCGCTCAGTACGGCGGATCGCTGACCTCGCAGATCAACTTCATCTCCCTGGCGCTGGCGCTGGTGCTCGGCACCGCGGGTCTGCCGCACGTCCTGATGCGCTTCTACACCGTGCCCACAGCCAAGGAAGCCCGTCGCTCGGTGGTGTGGGCGATCGCGCTGATCGGCGCCTTCTACCTGTTCACCCTCGCGCTGGGCTACGGCGCCGCCGCGATCGTCGGGCCGGACCGCATCCTCGGCGCGCCGGGCGGGGTCAACTCTGCGGCACCGCTTCTCGCGTTCGAACTCGGCGGGGTCATCCTGCTCGGCGTCATCTCCGCGGTGGCGTTCGCGACCATCCTCGCGGTGGTGGCCGGGCTGACCATCACGGCGTCGGCGTCGTTCGCCCACGACGTGTACGCCAGCGTGATCAAGCGGGGCCAGGTGACCGAGGACGAGCAGGTGCGCGTCTCCCGGATCACTGCGGTGGTGCTCGGCGTCCTGGCGATCGGCCTCGGCATCCTCGCCAACGGCCAGAACATCGCGTTCCTGGTGGCGCTGGCGTTCGCCGTCGCCGCGGCGGCCAACCTGCCGACGATCATCTACTCGCTGTACTGGCGGCGGTTCAACACCCGCGGTGCGTTGTGGAGCATGTACGGCGGCCTGATCTCGACGATCGTCCTCATCGTCTTCTCCCCGGCCGTGACCGGCTCGAAGACCGCGATGATCCCCGGCGTCGACATCGCCTGGTTCCCGCTGGCCAACCCCGGCATCGTGTCGATCCCGCTGGCGTTCATCCTCGGCATCGTCGGAACCCTGACGTCGCCGGACAACGAGGACCCCAAGGTCGCTGCCGAGATGGAGGTCCGCTCGCTGACCGGCATCGGCGCGGAGAAGGCAATTTCGCACTAGAGGTCGCATTCGAGATAGCGCTGACGGCTACTGCCACTCGCAGTTCACCGCCGTCAGCGCTATCTCGGCGTCTGGGGGTCGCTCGGGGACTCGGGAAGTCCACACCCCCGGCCAGCGTTGTGTGGGTTCGTGCTCGACACTCGACGTGTGACGTCTCCGACCGCTACCCGGCGCTATGGGCTGGCGCTGCTGGCCTACCTCTTCGCGGCCGCGATGATGGGCACCACGCTGCCCACGCCGATCTATGCGCTGTACGCCGAGAGCATGCACTTCGACGTGCTGACGACGACGGTGATCTTCTCGACCTACGCGGTCGGCGTGCTCACCGCGCTGCTGGTGTTCGGCCGGTGGTCCGACGCGATCGGCCGGCGCCCGATGCTGCTGGCGGCCGTCGGCTTCGCCATCGCCAGTGCGGTGGTGTTCCTGTTCGCCGACACCGTGCCGGTGTTGCTCATCGGACGGCTGCTGTCGGGGTTCTCCGCGGGCATCGCCACCGGGACCGCGACCGCCGCGATCGTCGAAGCAGCCCCGGAGTCCCGCCGCGAGTTCGCAGCCGTCGTGGCCACCATCGCGAACATCGGCGGCCTGAGCCTCGGTCCGGTGGTCGCGGGACTGCTGGTCCAGTACGCGCCGCACCCGCTGATCCTCCCGTTCGTCGTGCACATCGCCGCGATGCTCGTCGCGGCGGTCGCGGTGCTGCTGGTGCCGGAGACGGCGTCCCGCTCGGGCCGAATCGGCCTGCAGCGCCTGTCGATTCCCCCGGTGGTGCGCCCGGTGTTCATCACCGCGGCGACGGCTGCCTTCGCGGGTTTCACGGTGACGGGGCTGTTCATGGCCGTCGCGCCGTCGTTCCTGTCGACCGTGATCGGGATCGGCAACCACGCCGTCGCCGGACTGGTCGCCAGCACGATCTTCGTTGCATCGGCGATCGCCCAGATCCTCGCGCGACGGACCAACGCCCAGCGCGCGGTCGCCGTCGGGTGCGGCATCCTCGTACTGGGCATGGCGACGTTGGCTCTCGCGCTGCACTTCTCGTCGCTGCCCACGCTGATCGCGGCGGCCGTGATCGCGGGCATCGGGCAGGGCATCAGCTTCAGTCGCGGTCTGGCGGCCGTCGTGGAGGGCACCCCGGCCGAGCGTCGCGCCGAGGTCAGCTCGACGTACTTCGTGGTGGCCTACGTCGCGATCTCGCTGCCCGTCGTCGGCGCGGGCGTCGCCGCGGAGCACTGGGGATTGCGCACCGCCGGCATCACCTTCGCGATCGCGGTCGCAGTGCTCTCGGCACTCTGCCTGGTCGCGATCCTGTGGCTGGAACGGGCCGGCAAGCTCGCCCCCGCCGCGAATTGAGTGGTTCTACCTAGGGCCGAGAAGCTCTACGCCGCCTAGGTTTCTAGGCATGGCACTGGTGTTTCCGACCGCGATCGAGATCGAGCAGCGGACGCGACCGGATCGCGACCGGGCGATCGACGTCATCCGCATCGTGGCGCTGGTCGGCGTGGTCGCCGGCCATACGGTCATGGCCACCAGCGCAATCGTCGACGGGGTCTTCATCTGGGACAACCTGCTCAGCACCTCCATCGTGTTCCAGGCGCTGACCTGGATCTTCCAGATCATGCCGCTGTTCTTCTTCGCGGGGGTGGCGGCGTGGGTCGAGTCGTATCGTGCCGGCGGGCAGGAGCGAAGCGACCCGGGGATGCAACCAAGTCCCTGGGGCGGCTGGCTGCTCAAGCGGTGCACGCGGCTGTACCGGCCGGTCTTCTACTACCTCGCCTTCTGGACGGTCGCGCTCGTCGTGCTCCGGCACGTGCTGCCGGAGCACGTTTACGAACCGGTCGCGGGCATCTCGATCCAGCTGCTGTGGTTCCTCGGCGCCTACGTGCTGGTGCTCGCGGCGATGCCCCTGCTGACGCGCATCACGACGGGGGCCCGCCTGGTCGTGGCGATCGCCGCGACCTACGGCCTCGTCGCGGTCGTCGATCACCTGCGGGTGGCCGGGCACGCCGGCGCGGTGCTGGGCTACGTGAACCTCGTCGCGTGGGTGATCCCGGGGATGCTGGGCGTCGCCTACCGGCGCGGCCTCATCGGCACCAGCCGGGCATTCGCCCTCGGGGCCTGCGCCTTCGGGGTCAACGCGGCCCTGCTGTGGGTGGGACCCTACGAACTGAGCCTGGTGGGCATCGAGACCCAGGAACTCAAGAACATGTCGCCGCCATCGCTGCTGATGGCAGGCCACTCGATCATGCTGTGCGCGTTCGCCATCGCGCTCGCACCGGCCATCGACCGGTGGGCGAGGCGGCCGCGGGTGTGGCGACTCGCGGTGATCGGCAACACCGGGGCGATGACGCTCTACCTGTGGCACATGCCGGTGTTGCTGGCCGTGCACCTGGTCTTCGACTACCTCGGCCTGCCCCGCTTCCCCGGCGAGCCGCACTTCGTGGTGCTCAGCGTCGTGCAGCTGGTGCTGGTCGCGGTGCTGGTGTTCGCTGCGTTCGTCGCGCTGCGACCGCTGGAGAACGAACCGCTGCCGCTGTGGGACGGCGGCAGCGTGACGGCGCCCGGGCCGCGCAGCGCACTCGTCGGCACCCTGCTGTGCATCGCCGCGGCGGCAACGCTGGCGTCTGTCGGCTGGGGGCTGAAGGACGAAGGCGTGTACTGCGTCTCGGTGATGGTCGGCGCGCTGGTGGCGGCGCGCATCGCCGCGTCGGTCAGCCCGTCGGTGCGGGCCTCGGTTCGCTAGCCGCTCTTGCGGCGGAACTCGCGTCGGCTCTCGGCGGGGCCGTGCGAACGCGGCTGCTTGTTGCCACCCGCGGCGGGTGCCGACCCGTTCCCGGAGTTGGCCTTCTTGCGCTCGAGCGCCTCGCGGAACTTGCGCTTGTTGTCGTCCTCGGGTTCTTCGGCCATGGACGAACAGTAGCCTGCCGGACGCGACGTCGGCGCGACCTTTTCGACTGCCGGCCGGTCAGCGGATTCCGGGCGGCAGCCCGTAGAGGTGCGCCACCGGCAACGTGAGCACCACTCGCCTGTCGTCGACCATGGCCCGCCGGTAGTCGTCCCAGTCGGGGTGTTCACCGGAGATGTTGCGGTACAAGGCGATCAGCGCCTCGACGGTGTCGTCGTCGGGTGCCGCAGCGGGTGGCGTCAGGGTGGCGTCGCCCTCGGCGACCGCGTAGGACCAGCCGTCGTCGGACGCCACGTGGATCGACGCCCGGGGGTCGCGCCGCAGATTGCGCGTCTTGGCCCGCGGTTCGGTGACCGACACCTTGATGGCCACCTCGCGCGAATCGAAGTGGTACGACACGTTCGACAACTGGGGCCGACCGTCACGCTTGATGGTCGCGAGCACTCCCAGCGAGTTGTTGGCGATCACTGCCAGGAGCTTGTCGTCGATCACGTGACGGGTCATGACGCCAGCCTACGACCGCAGGCAACGGAGCCGACCTCGTTTTCGCGACGGTACCTACGATGACTGGCATGAGCGCGATCGACGGCAACACCTTGGAGGGCGTGTCGGCCACCACCCTGTGGACGCTGCACAACCGCGCCTCCGAAGCGAAGCGGTCCGACGGCGTGATCCGCGACCCGTGGGCGGTGACGCTGTTCGACACGATCTCCTACGACTACCTCAAGTTCGGCAAGCCCAATCAGTCGCACGGCCTTCGGGCCGTCGCGTTCGACGCAGCGGCCGGCGACTACCTGGCGACCCATCCCAAGGCGGCCGTGGTCGCGCTGGCCGAGGGACTGCAAACGAGCTTCTGGCGCCTCGACCGCGCCGGGGTCGTTGGCGAATCACGGTGGTACTCCATCGATCTGCCACCGGTGATGGACCTGCGCAGGCGACTGCTCCCCCGCGACGACCGGATCGTCGAACTCCCGCAGTCCGCGCTGGACACCTCGTGGATGGACCGGGTCGACTCGACGCACGGAGCCTTCATCACCGCCGAGGGTCTGCTGATGTACCTCGAACCCGACGATGCCATCGGACTGATCCGCGAGTGCGCCGCCAGATTCCCGGGCGGCCAGATGATGTTCGACTCGATCCCACGCTGGTTCAGCAGGCGGACGCTCAAGGGTTTCAAGCTCTCCGACCGCTACCTCGCGCCGCCGATGCCGTTCGGTCAGAGCGCCGACGAGGCCGTGGGGCTGGCGGGCCGCATCCCCGGGGTGGCGGCCGCACGCGACGTCGCCTACCCGTCGGGCCGCGGGCTGTTCACGGCGTGGCCCGCGCTCGACCACGTGGGACCGCTGCGCCGGGCACGACCCAGCATCACGCTGCTCGAGTTCCGCTGACATTCGCCGCCTTCGGTAGATTCGCGAAGGTGAGTTCGACACCCCGCCCGGAATCCAAGGTCGACGCCGTCCTGTCGGGCGTGTCCGAGACCGCGCTGCTGACGTTGCAGGTCCGCGCCAGCGAGGCCCGCAGGCCCGACGCGATCATCGACGACCCGATGGCAGTCACGCTCGTCGACAAGATCGACTACGACTTCGCGAAGTTCGGGTACGCCCGCCGCCAGGACATGGCGATCCGCGCGCTCGCGTTCGACGACGCCACCCGCACGTATCTGCGCGACCACCCGGCGGCCACCGTCGTGGCGCTGGCCGAGGGTCTGCAGACGAGCTTCTGGCGGCTTTCCACTCACCCTGGCGGGAAGTTCCGCTGGCTCACCGTCGACCTGCCGCCCATCGTGGAACTGCGCAACAAGCTGCTGCCGCAGTCCGACCGCGTCGAGGTCGCTGCCCAGTCGGCCCTGGACTACGGCTGGATGGACCGCGTCGACACCAGCGACGGCGTGTTCATCACGGCCGAGGGACTACTGATGTACCTGCAGCCGACCGAGGCGATGGCGCTGATCACCGAGTGCGCGAAGCGCTTCCCCGGCGGCGCGATGATGTTCGACCTGCCGCCGTCGTGGTTCGCCTGGATCGCTCGCCGCGGCATGCGGACGTCGACGCGCTACAAGGTGCCCCCGATGCCGTTCAGCATGTCGGCGTCCGAGGCGGCCAGACTCGTCGACGTGGTGCCCGGCGTTCGGGCCGTGCACGACGTGCCGCTACCTGCGGGCCGCGGCCGGGTGTTCAATGCGGCGCTGTGGGCGATCCAGCGGATACCGCTGTTCGACCCGGTGCGCCCGGCGTTCACCCTGCTGGAATTCGGCTAGCCGAACGCCGCTTCGACGTACTCGAGCGCCGCGGCCTTGTCCACGCCGAGGGAGCGGGCGGCGGCAGCGTAGGCATGAGCTGCGCTGGCCATTGCCGAGTCGGCCGGATCGGCCCTGGCCACGAAGGTGCCGAACCTGCCCCTGGTCTCGACGATGCCTGCGGACTCCAGCTCCCGGTAGGCCCGCGCGACGGTGTTCACCGCCATCGACAGTTGGGTGGCGAGTTCGCGCACGGTGGGCAGCCGCGTCCCCGGCGTCAGCCTGCCCTCCCGGATCCCGTCGATGATCTGCACCCGCAATTGATCGAACAGAGGTCTCGTAGCGTGCGGATCGACGCGAACCCATTCCCCCAAATCGGTCACCTGCACAGTATGGCCGAGAACGGCTACTTTGGTGAGCGTGCAAGTGACCGTGCTCAGCGGAGCCGGCATTTCGGCCGAGAGTGGAGTGCCGACGTTTCGCGACGTCGAGACCGGACTGTGGGCGAAAGTCGACCCGTACGAAATCTCCAGCACCGACGGGTGGCAGCGACATCCGGAGAAGGTGTGGGCCTGGTATCTATGGCGCCACTACATGATGAAGGCGGTCGCGCCCAACGACGGCCATCGCGCCGTCGCGGCGTGGCAGGACTACGCCGAGGTGCACGTCGTGACCCAGAACGTCGACGACCTCCACGAGCGCGCGGGTAGTCAGCGGGTGCACCACCTGCACGGGAGCCTCTTCGAGTTTCGTTGCGCCCGTTGCGACGTCCCCTACGACGGCGACCTTCCCGACATGCCCGCGCCGGTCGAGACCGTCAACCCACCCAGGTGTGCGTGCGGCGGCATGATCCGGCCGAACGTCGTGTGGTTCGGGGAGGCGCTGCCGTCCGAGGCGTGGGATCGGTCGGTGGAGGCCGTCGCCAACGCCGACGTGGCGATCGTGGTCGGAACGTCGGCGGTCGTCTACCCCGCCGCGGGCCTGCCGGAGATGGCGCTGGCCAACGGCGTCCCGGTGATCGAGGTGAACCCCGAGGCCACGGCGCTGTCGGCGTCCGCCACGCTCAGCCTGCGCGAGACCGCAGCCACGGCACTGCCGACCCTGCTGCAGCGCCTGCCCGCACTACTTGGCTGACGCCGAGACGACGGTTGTTGACGGATTTCGCCGAAATGCGAGCAACAACCGTAGGCTCGGCGCGCCCTAGGCCGGCCTGACCGCGCGGCCGATGGCGGCCTCCGATACCGGCACGGGCACCCACGACGGCAGCACCCACTCCCGGCGGGCGTCGGCGACCTCGAAGCCCGCGGCGACGATCGACGCCTCGGTGTGCCGATGGGTATGACAATTGCCGAGTAGGCGCGGCCACACCGTCGCGTCGGCCACGCGCTGCAACCGCGATCGCATGCCCGTGCCCGCGACGTGCTCGAGGTAGCGCAGCTCGCCGCCGGGTCGCAGCATCGAGAACAGTTGCCGGAGAACGGCATCGGGGTCGGCCACCGAGCACAGGACCAGTGAGCACACCACGGCGTCGAACGGCTCGGTGCCCGCATAACGTTCGACCGTCTCGGTGGAGACGGTGACGGGCACCGGCGCCGTGGCCGCGGCCTCGCGGGCCAGCGCGGCGAGCCGCACCTCGGGTTCGACGGCGACCACCTCGGTGACCGTCGTCGGGTAGAACGCGAAGTTGGTGCCGGTTCCGGCGCCGACCTCCAGGACGCGCCCGGTCAGGCCGAGGAGGTGCTCCCGGCGCAACCGCACGATCGACTCCGGTTCGCGGGTCGACATCCGCGCCCACATCTTCGCGAAGAACGGGTTGTCGACGGTGTCAGGATCAGTCATCGGACATTCCCTTCAAGAATTCGACGGCGTGCTGCGGCTCGGTGTCGGTGCCGACCGTCCCCAACAGGATCCGCCCGAAGCACGCCGAGCGCAGCACCCGGTCGGTGAATTCCTCGGCGTCGCCGAACGGCATGTAGGGCCGCGCGATCAGCAGCGCAGCCACCCCGTGGGCGACCGTCAACAGCTCGAGGCCCATGACCGTGGCGTCCCCGGGCGGGTAGACGCCTTCGTCGACGAGGGCCTGCACCGAATCCCGCAGGTGCACGAACGCCGAGCTGTTCAGCGTCGCGTCGACGTCGCTACCCGGCATCGGATCGCCCATCGTGGCGATGCGGTACAACTCCGGGTTGTCCAGAGCGAAGCGCACGTAGGCCATGCCCTGTGCGCGGAGTCGCTCGATGGTGGTCGGCTGGTCGGCGGCGAGCCGCTGCATCACCACGTCGAGTCGTTCGAAGTACCGCGCGCACACGGCGTCGAGCAGCGCGTCCTTGTCGGCGAAGTGCAGGTAGATCGACGGCGGCGTGACGCCGACCCGGTGCGCCACCGCGCGGATCGAGACGGCCTTGGCGTGCCCGGTCTCCAGCAGGAGGTCGGTGGTCGCGTCGAGGATCTCCTCGCGCAGTTGGTCTCCCGACCCGCGTGGCGCGCGCCGTCGCTTGAGGTGGTCGACCGTCACGTCCCGCGGCCCTCGGTGGCATCGACCAGCCGGTGGCGCCCCGCGGCGGCGTCCTCGGGTCCCGACTCGCTGATCCCGATGCGCTGATGCAGCCGGGTCAGCGGCTTCGGGGCCCACCAGTTCCAGCCACCCATGACGTGCATGAACGACGGCACCAGCAGCATGCGCACCAGCGTCGCGTCGACGAGGATGGCCAGCGTCAGGCCGACGCCGAACATCCGCATGAACGACACCTGCGCGGCGATGAGCGCGGCGAACGAAATCGACATGACGAGGGCGGCTGCCGTGATGACGCGGCCGGTCCGGGCCAGACCCATCGCGACGGCTTCGTCGTTGACCGCGCGGGCCTCGACGCGCGTCAGCGTCGCGGGCCCGTCGGCGCGCATCTTCAGCCAGTACTCCCGGATCCGCGCGACCAGGAACACCTCGTAGTCCATCGACAACCCGAACGCGATGCAGAACAGCAGCACGGGCATGTTCGCCACGAGGGTTCCGGTGGGCGTCGTGCCGAATGCGCTCAGGTGACCCTCCTGGAAGATCCACACCAGCGCACCGAACGCCGCACCCAGCGACAGGACGTTGAGCACGATCGCCTTCAACGGGAGCACCACGCTGCCGGTCAGGAGGAACAGCAGCCCGAAGGTGATGACCGCGATCAGACCGAGCACCAGCGGCAGCCGCTCGGTGATGGCATCGACGCTGTCCCTGTTGATCTGGGCCACGCCTGCAAGCTGCACGGCGCGCCCATCCGGGCCTGCGACAGCATGCAACGCGTCGAGCTGGGCCTCGGAGGCGTCCGAGAACAGCGGCGCCTTGCTGCTGATCGTGAGGAACGCGCTGCCCTCGGCGACGCCGGTCGCGGCACTCGGCGGGCCGACCCGGTTCCCGTCGACGAACGTGCCGGTGGGCGCCGACACCGCCGCCACGTCCGCGACGCGCGACAGGTCCGCGGCGTAGCGCTCGATGACGTTGGGCGTCAACCCATCCGCATTGGGGATCACCACCGAGACCGCGGTGGCCGAGTCCTCGGCGTAGTCGTTGCGCAGCTCGTCGCCGACCACGTGTGCGGACGCCGACTTCGGCAGCACGCGATCGTCGGGGAACCCCCACTTCACCGACAGGAACGGCGCACCGAGGGCGAGCAGCAACACCACGACGGCCAGACCGATCGGCAGGGCACGCCGCGTGACCATCGTGGTCGACCGGTACCAGAACAGCCGGTCCACGGGCTTCGGCGCCGGTTCTTCGCGACCGAACAGGCGCCGCAACGGCTTTCGCACGTCCAGCGAGTCCAGCCGGTCGCCGAGGAACCAGATGGCGGCGGGGGTGATGACCACCGCCGCGAAGGCTGCGAACGCCACCGTGGCGACGCCGGCGTAGGCGAACGACTTGAGGAAGTACATCGGGAACAGCAGCATCGCCGCCATCGACAGGGCGACGGTCACGGCGGAGAACAGCACCGTGCGTCCCGCGGTCGACATGGTGCGGATCAGCGCCCGTTCGCGCGGCACGCCGTCGGCCAGTTCGTCGCGGAAGCGACTGATGATCAGCAGCGTGTAGTCGATCGCGAGCGCCAGGCCCATGGCCGTCGAGAGGTTGAGCGCGAAGATGGACACGTCCGTGCCGAACGTGATCAGCCGCAGCACCGACATGGTGCCGACGATCGCGAACGCACCGATCATCATCGGCAGCGCGGCGGCGATCAGACCGCCGAACACCCAAACCAGCACCAGGAAGCTGAGTGGGATCGCGATCGCCTCCATCAGCAGCAGGTCGCGCTCGGACTGGGCGCTGATTTGTGCGTAGACCATGGCGACGCCGCCTGCGCGCACGGTGACGCCGTCCCGGTCGTGGACGACCTCGTCGGCGAGTGCCTTGGCGTACTTCTGGGCCATGTTCTCGCCACCGGTCATGCCGGCGACGATGAGACCCGACTTGCCGTCGCGGCTCGTCATCCCGGCGGCGACCTCCGGGGGCGCGGTCCAGGCAGACGTGACGGTCGACGTGTGCGGTGACTGCTCGATCTTCCCGACGATGTCGGCGGCCGCCGCCTTGGCCGCTGGGCTGTCGACGCCATCGGGTGCGGTGATGGCGACCAGCATCTGCATGTCGCCCTGGTCGAACTTGTCGGTCAGGAGCTGCGTGGCCTGCGACGACTCGGATGCGGGGTCGGAGAAGCCGCCTGCTGACAGGCTCTTCGCCACCGGGATGCCGAACACCGCTGCGGCCACCATCACGACCGCCGCGGCCGCCAGCACCCGCCTGGGCGCGTGGATGGCGAGTAAGGCAATTCGGCGCAGCACGGTGGTCCCTTCCCCCTGAGAAATCCGCGTTAACTTAACAGCGGTAACCAAGGGTGGTCAATGGCTCCGTGCCGCGCTGCCGCCCGTTGCCGGCCGGCCGAACCTACCCGCGGGTAAGAATTGCCATGATTTTCAGAATCGTGACTCAAAGTCCTCTTAATGGTGATGGTTACTGTCCAGTACATGTGGATCGACGACACCAGTGCCGATGTCATCAAGGTCGACTTCGACGCCCTCTATCACGGGGATGTCCTGGTCGAGGGTGACACCTCCGAGCAGTTCCCCGACCTCGCTGCCGCCGTCTGAACGTAGCGGGCCTGCCCGCTCGGCGTGACCGCTCCGACCAGTGCGGATGCATGGTGCTCGGCAGTGGCCGAGCGCCTCGAGGTCCGAGGAGCGCCGTACCGGTATGACGCGAGCCGCCGACGTATGACGTCGGCGGCTCTTCGCGTTCCATGAGGCGTTCCCCGGTGCCCGAGGCGCTTTGCGGACCGCCGCAACCTACTCAGCGGTAAGAACTGCCACCAATTTCAGAAGATGGGCTCAGAGTTCTCTCAATCCCCGTGGTTACTGTTCAGTACATGTGGATCGACGACAGCAGTGACAACGTCATCAAGGTTGATTTCGAAGCGCTCTACCACGGCGACATCCTCTTCGAGGGTGACACCGCGGAGCAGTTCCCGGATCTCGCCGCCGCAGTCTGATCTCGTAGTCGGCGCCCGGGTCCAACACCCGCGCGCCGAGATCCTCGACGCCTGATCGAGTTCAACGCGAAGAAAGCCGCCGACCATGGTCGGCGGCTTTCTCCGTCTTCGAGTCCGGCGGGGATCTCAGCTAGGCGCCGACTGCCGCCGGTGCCGACACCATGGTGCCGAGGCGCCCGGTGATGATGTCCTCGGCCTCGCGCACGATGCGCGAGATCAGCTCGTCGCACGTCGGGATGTCGTCGATCAGACCCATGACGGTGCCGACGGTCCAGATGCCCGCGTCCAGATCGCCGTCGTCGAACACCCGACGGCCACGCACGCCGGCGACCAGATCCTTGACGTCCTCGAACTGACCGCCGCGATTGAGGATCTCCACGACCTCGCGGGAGACGGTGTTGCTCGCCACCCGCGCAGTGTTGCGCAGCGTCCTGAAGATCAGCTCGGTGCCGCGTTCGTCACCCGCGACGATCGCGTCCTTGACGTTGGGATGGATGCACGACTCCTGCGTACACATGAACCGCGTCCCCATGTTGATGCCATCGGCACCCAGGGCCAGCGCCGCAACCAAACCACGCGCGTCGCCGAACCCGCCCGAGGCGATCATCGGAATCTCGATCTGCTTGGCAGCAGCGGGAATCAGGACCAGACCGGGCACGTCGTCCTCGCCGGGATGCCCGGCACATTCGAAGCCATCGATGCTGATCCCGTCGACCCCGAGGCTCTGGGCCTTCACGCCGTGGCGCACCGAGGTGCACTTGTGCAGCACCTTGATCCCGTTGTCGTGGAACATCGGCAGGTGCGGCGCCGGGTTGGAGCCCGCCGTCTCGACGATCTTCACGCCCTCGTCGACGATCACCTGGCGGTACTCGTCATACGGCGGCGGGTTGATCGACGGCAGGATCGTCAGGTTCACCCCGAACGGCTTGTCGGTCAGCTCACGCGTCTTGGCGATCTCGCGCGCCAGATCGGCAGGGGTGGGCTGAGTCAGCGCGGTGATGAAGCCGAGGCCACCGGCGTTGGCGACGGCTGCCACCAGCTCCGCGCGCCCGACCCACTGCATGCCACCCTGGGCGATGGGGTGCTCGACCCCGAAGACCTCGGTGAACTTCGTCGTGATGCTCATCTGCGCAACCCCGTCTACCGGGGCGCCATGCGGATCGCGCCGTCGAGGCGGATGACCTCACCGTTGAGCATCGGGTTCTCGACGATGTGCACGGCCAGCGCGCCGTACTCGTCGGGATCGCCGAGGCGGGCGGGGTGCGGCACCTGCTGACCGAGCGACTTTTGCGCCTCCTCGGGCAGTGAGCCCAGCAGCGGAGTCTTGAACAGGCCGGGGGCGATCGTGCAGACGCGGATGAGCTCACGCGAGAGGTCGCGCGCGATCGGCAGCGTCATGCCGACGACGCCGCCCTTGGATGCGGAGTACGCAGCCTGGCCGATCTGTCCCTCGAACGCCGCGACGGATGCGGTGTTGATGATGACGCCGCGCTCCTCACCGACCGGCTCGGTCTTGGCGATGCGCTCGGCCGAGAGCCGCAGCACGTTGAAGGTGCCGATCAAGTTGACCTGGATGGTCTTGCTGAACACGTCGAGCGGGAACGGGCCGTTCTTGCTCAGCGTCTTCATCGCGCTGCCGATGCCCGCGCAGTTGACGTTGATGCGCAGCGGGCCGAGCGACTCGGCGAGGTCGAGCGCCTGGGTGACGGCGGCCTCGTCGGTGACGTCGGCGGAGGCGAACCGCACCCGGTCCCCCAGCTTGGCCAGTTCGTCGCCTTCGCGCAGGTCGATGACGACCACGCTGGCTCCGGCGTCGAGCAGCCGCTTGGTCGTGGCGAGGCCCAGGCCGGATGCGCCACCGGTGACGACGGCAACGGCGTCCTTGATCAGCACAGATGCATTCCTTTCGTGATGTCGGCCAGAGACCGACCTACTGGTTGGTTGGGACTATACCCACTCGTTGAGGACGGTTTCGGTGTCGGCGCCCGGCACGACGGGCGGCCTCGGCTGCTCGGGTGTGCTGCGGGAGAACCGCGGGGCGGGCATCGGCTGCAGGTGCTCCCCGGCGTCGGAGACGTCCCGGTAGAAGGTGCCGCGGTCGGTGATGTGCGCCTCGGTCTCCACCTCGGCGAAGCTCAGCACCGGCGTCACGCAGGCATCGGTGCCGTTGAACACCCCGGCCCAGTGGTCGCGGTCGTGCTCGGCGAAAGCCTTGGTGAAGACCTCGCGCAGTTCGGGCCAGCGCGCCATGTCGTTCTGGTCCGGCAGGTCCGCGGTGTCGAGCCCGAGGCCCTGCAGGAGCAGCGCGTAGAACTGCGGCTCGATGGCGCCGACGGCGACGTAGCGCCCGTCGGCGGTCTCGTAGGTGTCGTAGTACGGCGCACCGGTGTCGAGCATGTTGGTGCCGCGGACGTCACTCCACATGCCGGTGGCGCGGAAGCTCCACATCATCTGCATCAGCACGCTGGACCCGTCGACCATCGCGGCGTCGACGACCTGTCCCTTGCCGGAGGTCTGTCGCTCCCACAGCGCGGCGAGGATGCCGACGAGCAGGAACATCGAGCCGCCGCCGAAGTCACCGGCGAGGTTCAACGGCGGGACGGGCCGCTCGTCCTTGCGGCCGACGGCGTGCAGCAGACCGTTGAGCGAGATGTAGTTGATGTCGTGGCCGGCCTGCAGCGCGCGCGGGCCGTCCTGTCCCCATCCGGTCATCCGGCCGTAGATCAGTCGCTCGTTGACCTTCGCGCAATCCTCCGGGCCGAGTCCCAGGCGCTCGGTGACGCCGGGGCGGTAGCCCTCGATCAGCACGTCGGCCTTGGCGATCAGCTTGAGGACCAGCTCCCGGCCCTCGTCGCTCTTGAGATCGGCCGCCACCGAACGCCTGTTGCGCAACATCGAATCCCGGCTGGGCATCTGAACGCCCCCGCCCTTCTTGGGCCGCTCGACGCGCACCACGTCCGCACCGAGATCGCCGAGGATCATCGCCGCGTGGGGTCCGGGGCCGATGCCGGCCAGTTCAACGACTCGCAATCCCTGCAGTGGTCCCGCCATCGCAATGCCTCCACCAATAGACCTAGGTTGACCGCCGACAAAGCTTACTTGTATAACCAAGTCGATCCGCTGCGGGCCTCAGAGCTCGCCCCGACGCGAGGCGAGGCACATGACCACCACTGCATCCGATCCGACGCCCTATGCCGCAATCGACGATCTCGCGGTGGCCCTCGACGACGGCGTGCTCGCACTGACGCTCAATCGCCCCGACAGCCTGAACTCCCTGACCGCCGCGATGTTGCACACCATCGGGGACTCGCTGGACCGCGCGGCCACCGACCCGCAGGTGAAGGTGGTCCGCCTGGGCGGCGCGGGCCGCGGGTTCAGCAGCGGGGCGGGCATCAGCGCAGACGATCACGCCAACCCCGGCGCGAGCGGCACTCCCGCCGACGTGCTGGCCGCAGCCAACCGGGCCATCGCGGCCATCGTCGGCCTGCCGAAGCCGGTGGTGTCGGTCGTACACGGGCCCGCCGCAGGCGTCGGTGTCTCGCTCGCCATCGCCGCAGACGTGATCCTCGCCTCGGAGAAGGCCTATTTCCTGTTGGCGTTCACTAAGATTGGGCTGATGCCCGACGGCGGCGCCTCGGCGCTGGTGGCTGCCTCGATCGGCCGTACGCGGGCGATGCGGATGGCGCTGCTGGCCGAGCGACTGACGGCGGCCGACGCGCTGGCCGCAGGTCTGGTCAGCGGGGTCTACCCCGCAGACGAACTCGACGGGCAGGTCGAGGCGGTGCTCGCGACGCTGAAGTCCGGTCCTGCCGTGGCACTGCGAAAGACCAAGCAGGCCATCAACGCAGCGACGCTGACCGAACTCGACGGCGCCTTCGGGCGCGAGACCGAGGGGCAGCTGGACCTCCTCGACAGTCACGACTTCCGTGAGGGCACCAGGGCGTTCCAGGAGCGTCGGGCTCCCCACTTCGGCGACCACTAGCGCCGCACGCCACGCCGGCCCTGCCGAAAAGCATTCGACGGCAGGGCTGCTCGTAGACGACCATCGTCTGCATGAGCACGCACGTCGAGACCGAGCCGGTGTCCCCCGGCGGTTGGCGCGTGCTCGCACCGTTCCGGATCCGCGAGTACCGCCTGCTGATCGCGGCGGTGTCCCTGTCGATCTTCGCCGAGGGCATGTGGGCCGTGGTGATGGCGCTGCAGGTGATCGAACTCGACGACGATCCCACGTCGCTGTCACTGGTGGCGACGTGCCTCGGGGCGGGACTGGTGGCCTTCGTGCTCGTCGGCGGTATCGCCGCCGACCGCATCGACCAGCGCACGATCATCATCGTCGTCGAGTGCGTCAACGTCGTCGCGGTGCTGGCCATCGCCGTGCTGGGAACAGTTGGCGCACTGCAGATTTGGCACATGGCGGTGGCGGCGGGCGTGCTGGGCATCGCTGCGGCGTTCTTCTTCCCCGCCTACAGCGCACTGCTGCCCCGGATCCTGCCCGCCGAGCAGTTGCTCGCGGCCAACGGCGTCGAGGGCGTCGTGCGGCCGGTGTTCCAGCGGGCGGTGGGGCCTGCGGTGGCGGGCGTCCTGGTCGGCGCGACGTTCCCCGCCGTGGGCGCGTACGTGGTCGCGGGACTGTTCGCGCTGGGCCTGGTCCTGCTGGTCACCACGCGACCGGTGCGCGACGAGCCGTCGCCGGATGCGGAGCGTCCGCACGTCGTGCGTGATCTGCGTGAGGGTTTCGCGTTCATGGTGCGCACGCCGTGGCTGCTGTGGACGTTGCTGTTCGCGAGCATGTTCGTGCTGGTGGTACTCGGCCCGATCGAGGTGCTGCTGCCGTTCGTCGCCGCGGACCGGTTCGCCGACGGCGCCCGCGCCTACGGGTTCATCCTGGCGTTCTTCGGCGTGGGTAGTGCGATCGGTGCGCTGGCGGTGTCGTCGGTGCGACTGCCGCGGCGCTACCTCTCGGTGATGATGACGATGTGGGGCCTGGGTTCCCTACCGCTGATCGTGGTCGGCGGGACGTCGTCGTTCCCGTTGATGGCGGCGGCCACGTTCGTCGTCGGCATCACCGATGGTGCGGGGATGGTGATCTGGGGGACGCTGCTGCAGCGGCGCGTGCCCCGGGCGATGCTGGGCCGGGTGTCGAGCCTGGACTTCTTCGTGTCGCTGGCGTTCATGCCGGTGTCGTTCGCGATCGTCGGCCCGCTGTCGAAGGTGGTCTCGATGGAGACGATCTTCGCCGCCGCAGGCATCGTGCCGGTGCTGCTCGCGGCGGTGGCGGTGACCGCCGCGCGGATGCCACGCGACGAGATCGCCAACCCGCTGCGGTGAGCGCGAATCCGGTCCGTCAGACGCCGAAGATCGGAGGTAGTGCGAGCACCATGACCAGCCCCCAGAAGAAGTGGGTGAGCATCGGTGCGAGCACGCCTCCGGTCATTCGGCGCTCGTAGGCGCAGACGTAGCCGAGGATCAGCCCGGCGAAGCCCAGCATCGGGTTGCCCGCGGCCGACACCGCGATCGCGTAGACGATCGTCGAGATCAGCACGGGTCGGAACTTGCCCAGCGCGCTGTACAGGGCGCCGCGGAAGAACATCTCCTCGGCGAGGCCGTTGATCAGCGTGATGAAGGTGACCAGGAAGATCGGTCCGTAGTTGGTGTATTCGAGGACCCGCACGATGTAGTCGCGTACCGGCGGGATCTCGCGCGCCACCAAACCACCGACGATGAACGCGGCACCGAGCGACAGCCCGATGATCGTTCCCGTGAGGATCGGTCGCCGGTTCTTCGACCGGAACTCGACGTGGCCGAAGTGCACGGGTCCCGACAGCCGCGCGCCGGCAGCCCACACGCCTGCCAGCGCCAGGGTGAGGCCGTAGAACGACGCGTCGCCGGGTTCACGGGTCAGCGAGAAGCCGAGCAGCACGGCACCGATGACGAGGACGACGCCGACGATGATCCGTCTGCGCCGAACCAGCTTCTCGGTCTCCTGGTACGGGGCGGCCCGCGAGCCGACGATGTCGCCGAATTCGCTGAAGAGGTTCAAGAGCCAGCTCCCCGGGGCACGAGTCCGATCATGACATCCAATCCGGTGCGCACCCAGGCCGCCACCGGGCCTGGGACGTTGTCGATGAGGCACAGCGCGGGTTTGGCCGCCGAGGGCGTGACGCGAGACGCCAGGCCGCGGATGCGGAAGGTGTCCCCGCCCGCCCACTGCGGGTCGGTGTCGGCGAGGTGGTGCGGGTCGCTGAGTTCGTTGACGGGCAGCGGCCGGTGTCGTTCCAACGACCGGGCGAGTGCGTCGTCGGTGTCGACGAGCCCGCCGGGCGGATCGGGCACCAGGTGGGTCAGCCCTCGCGACGACGCCTTCATCGGGTGATCGAGTGACTCGACGAGGTCACCGGACAGGCCGCCCGGTACCGGCAGGATCAGCCCGGTCACCGCGGAGACGAGTGACGTGTCGATGCCGAACAGCGGCAGTCCCGGGCGCCACAGGCCTGCCACCCGCGCGTAGCTCAGCAGCAGTTCGCCGTAGGTCGTGGTCTCGGGGCCGTGGATGTCGTAGGAGCCCGGCGGCACGCGGTCGGGATCGGCCGCGGCGACGAGGTAGTAGAGGGCGTCGCGGATCGAGATCGGGTCGAGCGGGTTGCTCGCCCATGACGGCAGCGGGATGACCAGGAAGCGGTCGGCCACGTAGCGCAGCATCTCGAACGACGTCGAGCCCGCGCCGATGATGATCGCGGCGCCGAGCCACACCACCTCGGGCCCACCCTCGATGGTCAGCGCTTCGGCCACCTCGGCCCGACTGGCGAGGTGCTCGGACAGTTCGCCGTCGGTGGGCACGAACCCGCCAAGGTAGACGATCCGCTTGACGCCCGCGGCCTTCGCGGCCCGGGCGACGTTGGCCGCGGCGAGATTGTCGGCCTCGCGGAAGCCCGGTTGGCCGATGCCGTGCAGCAGGTAGTAGACGACGTCGATGTCACCGGCGAGCTTGAACGCGCTGGTGGCGGAGTCGGGGTCGTCGGCGTCGAGGTAGGCGGCGCTGACGTCGTCCATCCACCCGAACATCCCCAGTTTTGCGAGGTTGCGGGATCCGACGGTGACGTCGTGGCCTTCGGCGAGCAGTGCGGTGACGAGCCTGGAACCGACATAGCCGGTAGCGCCCGTTACAAGCGCTCGCATGGGTTTCACGATACCGCTGTACCCGGGCCGGTCCGCGGGGAACCACGGTGTGGTCGGCTTCGCACCGTGAACACCCCGGCGTCGACCGCGGCCATTGCCGCGTCGGCGGCGCGGACCGCGTCGCGCCTGCTCAGAGGCGTCCGCTGGATCAGCCACTGGTAGTACAGCGGGGCGGAGACGGCGCGGACGACGGCGGCGGGATCGGTGCCGGCGGGGGCCTCGCCCCGTTCGACGGCGTCGTCGACGCAGGTGGACCACTGCGCGATGCGGCGACCGTAGAACATCGCGAGCGCGTCGGCGGTGTCGGCGTCGAAGGTGGCGGCGGCGATGATCGAGGAGAACAGTGCGCCGCTGCGCGGGTCCGACAGCGTCCGGCGGACCAACTCGGCGTTGGCGCGTAGGTCGCCGCGGAGCGAGCCGGTGTCCGCTCGCGGGACCGAGGTCTCGGCCATGTCGTGCAGCAGGTCGGCCACCAGGGCACCGATGGTCCCCCACCGCCGGTAGACGGTGCTCTTGCCGACCCCGGCGCGATCGGCGACGGCGGTGAGTTCGACGCCGGCGAGGCCGGACTCGACCAGCAGGTCGGCCACCGCGTCGAGCACCGCCGTGCGGACGGCGGCGGTGCGGCCGCCGGGCCGACGGGCGGGTGTGGTCGTCACGAATCCCACGTTAACGGGAATGGATTCCCACTGCGTCGCGGTTGCACCGGACAGTTCGTTAACGGGAATCAATTCTCTATAAGGAGTGGACATGGACTATCGACGAGTGGGCGACTCCGGACTCGTGGTGTCGGAACTGGGATTCGGCGCCGCGACCTTCGCCGGCGTCGGCGACTTCTTCGGCGCCTGGGGTGACACCGACGTCGACGCCGCCCGCCGGATCGTCGACGCCTGCCTCGAGGCCGGCGTCACCCTGTTCGACACCGCGGACGTGTACTCCGCAGGCGCCTCCGAGGAGGTCCTGGGCGCTGCCCTGCGGGGCAGGCGCGACGAGGTGGTCATCTCCACCAAGGCGGGGCTGCCGATGGGGCCCGACGACTGGGGCACCTCGCGCTCGAGGCTCCTGCGCGCCGTCGACGACGCGCTGCGCCGATTGCAGACCGACCGGATCGACCTGTTCCAACTGCACGGCTACGACGCCCGCACTCCGATCGACGAGGTGCTGCAGACACTCGACGGCCTCGTCACCGCGGGCAAGATCCGGTACGTCGGTGCGTCGAACTTCGCCGGCTGGCAGCTGATGAAGTCACTCGCGCTCGCCGACGCCGCACATCGCCCCCGCTACGTCGCGCATCAGGTCTACTACTCGCTGGCCGGGCGGGACTACGAGTGGGAACTCATGCCGCTGGCCGCGGCCGAAGGCGTCGGCGCGATCGTGTGGAGCCCGCTGGGCTGGGGACGGCTGACCGGGAAGATCCGTCGCGGCGCGCCGCTTCCCGAGCGCAGCCGCCTGCACGCCACCGCGGACGCCGGTCCCCCGATCGACGACGACCGGTTGTTCGCGATCGTGGACGTACTCGACGAGATCGCCTCGGAGACGGGCAAATCCGTGCCGCAGATCGCCTTGAACTGGCTGCTGACCCGGCCGACGGTGTCGTCGGTGATCGTCGGCGCGCGCGACGAGCGCCAACTGGCCGAGAACCTGGGCGCGGTCGGCTGGCAGTTGACCGTCGAGCAACTGGATCGACTGCACGCCGTCAGCCGGACCGAGGCGCCCTACCCGTACTTCCCCTACTACCGCCAGGAGGGCTTCGCGCGGCTCAACCCGCCGCTCGCGGGCTAGCCGGCCGCGCCGCGGTGCATGTCGATGAGGTGCTGGTAGAGCAGCGCGTTGTTGCGGTTGTTGGTGATCTCGTCCTCGCTGAGTTCGCGGCGGACCTTGCCGGGGACGCCCGCGACCAGCGAGCCGGGCGGGATCTCGACGCCCTGGGCCACGACGGCGCCCGCCGCGACCAGCGAGCCGCGGCCGATGCGCGCGCCGTTGAGCACCACCGCACCCATGCCGATCAGGCATCCGTCCTCGATGGTGCACCCGTGTAGGACGGCGTTGTGGCCGACGCTGACGTCGGCGCCGATCGACGCGGGGAAGCCGGGGTCGACGTGGATGGTCACGCTGTCCTGGACGTTGGAGCCATCCCCGATCTCGATCGGCTCGATCTCGGCGCGCAGAGTGGCGCCGTACCAGATGCTGGCCTTGGCGCCCAACGAGATTCGTCCGACGAGGGCGGCGTTCGGCGCCACCCACGCGTCGGCGTGCAGCTGCGGCGAGTGGCCGTTGACGGTCAGGATCAGAGGCTCTGGCATGTCGCGATCGTAGGCACCGCCGGCGTGGCGCCGGTCACGCGCCCTGGTAGACCCTGCGGTAACTCGATGGCGACATGCCCACGCCGCGGCGTAGATGGTGGCGCAGGTTGCCCGCGGTCCCCAGCCCCGACAGCCGCGCCACCTCGTCGATGCCGAGGTCGCGGGTCTCGAGGAGTTCGCGGGCCAGGTCGAGGCGGCGCTGGCGGATCCACACGCCGGGAGCCTGGCCGGTCTCCTCCCGGAAGCGCCGGTTGAACGTGCGCGGGCTCATGTGCGCCCGCCGGGCGAGTTGCTCCACCGTCAATTCGCCGTCGAGGTGCCGCAGCGCCCACTGCCGGGTGGCAGCCGTCGACGCCTCGTCGGCCACCGGGATCTGATGGTCGATGAACTGCGCCTGACCACCCTCGCGCCACGGCGGCACCACGCAGTGCCGCGCCACGCGGTTGGCCACCTGCACACCGTGGTCGCCGCGAATCATGTGCAGACACAGGTCGATTCCCGCGGCCAGGCCGGCGGACGTCAGCACGTCGCCCTCGTCGACGAACAGGACGTTCTCGTCGACGTCGACGAGCGGGTGCATGCGCTGCAAGTCGGCGGCGAACTTCCAGTGGGTGGTCGCGCGCCGACCGTCGAGCAGGCCGGCGGCGGCCAGCACGAACGCTCCCGTACAGATCGACACCATCCGGGTTCCGGGCCGCACCGAAGCCAGCGCCTCCCGCAGCCGGTCCGGGAGCACGCCCTGGGTGCGCGCCTCGGGGTACCGCGTGCCCGGTATCACCACGGTGTCCGCGGTCGCGAGCGCTTCGGGGCCGGCCGCCGGGACGACGTCGAAGCCCGAGGTGCCGGGCACCGGCCGACGGTCCAGCCCGCAGGTGACGACGTCGTAGAGGCCCTCGCCTGCGTCGTCCTCCGCGGTTCCGAACAGCATCGGCGCGATCGCGGCGTCGAATCCGACGACCGGCGCGAGCAGGAGGACCACGACGCGATGCGGCATCCGTCCATCTTGGCACGTTCTTGACGACTGCTGGCATTCATGCCACTGGCGGGTGACTCGTTCGACGATCAGAGTGTTCGGGTGGCTATGACTCGTCGTGAGACGACCGACCTCGAGGCGGCAGCGCGGCGGCCGCGTCCGCGCGTGCACTGGGCCTGGGTGGTGGCGGCGGTCAGCTTCGTCGCGATCCTCGGCGCGGCAGGTTTTCGCTCGGTGCCCGGCGTGATGATGACGCCGCTGCACGACGAGTTCGGGTGGTCGCACGGCACCGTCGGCCTGGCGATGTCGGTCAACATGACGTTGTTTGGCCTCACCGCGCCCTTCGCCGCGGCGCTGATGGACCGCTTCGGCGTCCGGCCGGTGCTGTGCGCGGCGCTGCTGCTCATCGCCGCCGGATCGGCGCTGTCGGTGACGATGACGGCCAGCTGGCAGCTGGTGCTGTTCTGGGGCGTGCTCGTCGGCATGGGCACGGGGTCGATCTCGATGGGCTTCGTCGCGACCATCGCCACGCGGTGGTTCGAGGAACGGCGCGGGCTGGTGACGGGCGTGCTCACCGCGGCAGGGGCCACGGGTCAGCTGGTCTTCCTGCCGGTCGTCGCAGAGGTGACCACCCGACACGGCTGGCGCTGGGCGTCGTTGATCGTCGCCGCCGCGGCGCTTGCGGTCGTCCCCCTCGTGCTGGTCTTCATGCGCAACCACCCCTCCGACCGCGGCCTCACCGCCTACGGCGCCACCGAGGCCACCGCTGCGGCCGTCGTCCCCACCGGCAGCTTCCGTGCGGCCTTCGACGGTCTGCGCATCGGCGCCCGCGTTCCCGCCTTCTGGCTGCTGGCGTCGAGCTTCGCGATCTGCGGCATGACCACCAGTGGGCTGATCGGCACGCACTTCATCCCCGCGGCCAACGACCACGGCATGCCGACCACGGTCGCGGCGGGACTGTTGGCGACCGTCGGGATCCTCGACGTCGCGGGCACCGTGTTCTCCGGCTGGCTGACCGACCGCGTCGACCCGCGGCTGCTGCTCGTCGTCTACTACGCGGGCCGCGGCTTGTCGCTGCTGTGCCTGCCCGCGCTGCTCTCACCGCACGCCAACCCGGGCACCTGGGTCTTCATCATCTTCTACGGGCTGGACTGGGTGGCCACCGTGCCGCCAACGATCGCCCTGTGCCGCACCTACTTCGGTGCGCGCACCCCCGTGGTGTTCGGCTGGGTGTTCGCCTCCCATCAGATCGGCGCCGCCGTCGCCGCCGCGGGCGCGGGCTGGCTGCGGGACCTCCGCGGCGACTACGACCTCGCCTTCTACCTGGCCGCCGGGCTGTGTGCCGTTGCGGCGGTGCTGTGCCTGGGCGTGCGCGCACCGGCGTCGCGCACCCCGGTGTGACCTCGTGGCCCAGGTCACTCCGATTTGGCGGATGCCGTGACCGTCCACATACCATTCGAGGGGCGATGCGTCGGGGGATGCACTTTCTTCGCCCCATTCAACGACCGACACGTCGCACGAGCTGAGGAGCCGAACGTGAAGACTCAAACCAGCAAGGCCCTGGGAATGACGGCGGCGATCGCCGCTCTCGCAGTGTCGCTGCCAATGGCGATCACCGCTCAGGCCGAGCCGACGCCCACCGAGACCACCACCGTCAAGCCGCCCGCCGATCCGCAGGGCAACTGCGACCCGGTGCGCAGCGAGCTGTCCACCGCGGGCACCACCCTCGCCAACCTGGCGTCGCAGCCCGTCGGCCAGGTCATTGCGGCCATCCCGTCGCTGAGCACGTTCTCGTCGGCCATCTCGGGCGGACTCAACCCCGAGGTGAACATCGTCCCGGTGCTGGAGAACGGCCCCTACGTCGTCTTCGCCCCGACCAACGACGCCTTCGCCAAGCTCGATCCGGCGCAGCTCGAAGCGCTGCGGACCGATCCGGCCGCGCTGAGCAAGCTGGACTACTACCACGTCTTCCTCGGCCTGCTGAACCCCGGCGACGTGGCCGGCCAGCGGCCCACCCAGCAGGGTGAAGAGGTCCTCGTCACCGGCAAGGACGGCGACATCAAGGTCAACGACACCGCCAAGGTGATCTGCGGCGGCATCCAGGCGGCCAACGCCCGGATCTACATCATCGACACGGTGCTCGATCCGGCCGCGCCGCCGGCGCCGCTGACGCCGAAGACGTCGTTCGACAACACCGGCAAGCCGCTGACGCCGACGTCGTCGGCCACCACGACCTCCAGCGTGGCGCCCGCCGTCGGCTGACACACCACGAAAGAACGGCCCGGGACCACGTTGTCCCGGGCCGTTCTTGGTTCGTGGGGCCGTAGTGGAGGCCGCCGTACTCGAGACCGCCGTGTTAGAGGCCGAGGTCCTTGCCGATGATCTCCTTCATGATCTCGGTGGTGCCGCCGTAGATCGTCTGGATGCGGACGTCGACGTAGTCGCGGGCCACCTTGTACTCGTTCATGTAGCCGTAGCCGCCGTGCAGCTGGACGCACGCGTCGACGACCCGCTTGTTCAGCTCGGTGCACCACCACTTGGCCTTGGACGCCTGCACGGCGGTCAGCTCGCCGTCGACCGCGGCACGCAGGCAGCGGTCGATGTACTGCTCGCCGATCTCGAGTTCGGTGTCGAGCTCGGCCATCACGAAGCGGCTGTGCTGGAAGCTGCCGATCGGCTTGCCGAAGGCCTTGCGGTCCTTCACGTACTGCAGCGTGTCGTCGAACGTGGCACGTGCGCCGGCGATGGCCGCGATGCCGATCGACAGCCGCTCGGACGGCAGGTTCGTCATCAGGTGGTAGAAGCCCTTGCCCTCCTCGCCGAGCAGGTTCGCACCGGGCACGCGCACGTTCTCGAAGTGCAGTTCGGCGGTGTCGGCGAAGTGCAGCCCCATCTTGTCGAGCTTGCGGCCGCGGGTGAAGCCCGGCATGTCGCGCTCGACGACCAGTAGCGAGAAGCCCTTGTGGCCTGCGTCGGGGTTGGTGCGCGCGACCACCACGACGAGGTCGGAGTTGATGCCCGCGGAGATGAACGTCTTGGAGCCGTTGAGGATCCAGTCGTCGCCGTCGCGTACCGCGGTGGTCTTGATGCCCGCCAGGTCGCTGCCCGCGCCGGGCTCGGTCATGGCGACCGCACCGATCAACTCACCGGTGATGTACCCGGGCAGCCACCGCGCCTGCTGCTCGTCGTTGGCGAGGTTGGCGAAGTACGGCCCGACGATGTCGTTCTGCAGGCTCAGCCCTGGGGTGGCCGCCCCGTAGCGGGCGAACTCCTCGACGATCACGGCGTTGAACCGGAAGTCGTCGACGCCACCGCCGCCGAACTGCTCCGGCAGGTTGAAGCCGATCAGTCCGTACTTGCCTGCGGCGACGTAGGATTCGCGATCGACCAGGCGGTCGCTCTCCCACTTCTCGGCGTACGGCGCGCATTCCTTCTCGAGGAACTGACGGGCGGTCTGCCGCAACTGCTCGTGCTCTTCGTCGAAGACGAGTCTCTTCATGGGTCTCCCTCTCCTACTTCGCTTGCCAGACCGGTGGGCGCTTCTCCGCGAAGGCCATCGGCCCCTCCTTGGCGTCCGCCGATCGCAGGACGGCGCCCATTTCGCGCATCGTCCTGGTCCAGCCCGCCTGCTCGCCGGTGATGGCGCCTTCGTCGACGCCGAGCGCGACGCGCTTGCTCGCCCACACCGCCAGCGGTGCGTTGACGGTGATCCGCTCGGCCAGCGCCAGTGCGGCGTCGACCACGGTGCCGTCGGGCACCACCTGGTTGATCAGACCCCATTTCAGCGCGTCGGCCGACGTCATGGGTTCGCCGGTGAAGATCATCTCCATCGCGACCTTGCGGGGCAGATGGTCGACGATGCGGAACACTCCGCCTGCAGCGGCGATCAGACCCCGCTTGACCTCGGGCAGACCGAACTTCGTCCGCTCCTCGGCCACCACCAGGTCACTGGCGAGCGCCATTTCGGTGCCGCCACCGAGCGCGGTGCCGTTGACCGCGGCGATGGTCGGCTTGTCGATGACGTGCTGGACGTACCCGGCGAACCCCCACTCCCCGTGCTCGGGGTGGTAGAGGTTCTCGCGCCGCGCGATGGCCTTGAGATCCGCACCGGCACAGAAGGTCTGGCCGGCACCGGTGATGACGACGGCCCGCACCTCTGGATCGTTCTGTGCCTCCGCCAGCGCGTCTCCGACGGCGATGCTGACCGAGGCGTTGATGGCGTTGCGCGCCTCGGGCCGGTTGAGCGTGATCAGCAGGACGTTGCCCCGGCGCTCGGTGAGAGCGCCGGGTGCAGCCGTCTCGGTCTCCGCCGTCACAGCAGCTCGAGGATGGTGGCGTTGGCCTGGCCGCCGCCCTCGCACATGGTCTGCAGGCCGTACTGAATTCCGTTGTCGCGCATGTGGTACAGCATCGTCGTCATGATGCGGGCACCCGAGCCACCCAGCGGGTGACCGAGGGCGATCGCGCCACCGTTGGGGTTGAGCTTCTTCTCGTCGGCGCCGATGTCCTTGAGCCACGCCAGCGGAACGGGTGCGAAGGCCTCGTTGACCTCGAACACGCCGATCTCGTCGAGCGACAGACCCGAGCGCTTGAGCGCCTTCTGCGTGGCCGGGATCGGTGCGGTCAGCATGATGACGGGGTCGGATCCGGCCAGCACCGCGGTGTGCACCTTGGCCAGCGGCTTGAGGCCCAGTTCCTTGGCTTTCTCCGCGGACATGAACAGCAGCGCCGCGGAGCCGTCGGAGATCTGCGAGGCGTTGCCTGCGTGAATGACACCGTCCTCCTTGAAGGCCGGCTTGATCCCTGCCATCTTCTCGATGGTGCCGCCGCGGCGGATACCCTCGTCCTTCAAGACCACGTTGCCGTCCTGGTCCTTGATGCCCACGATCTGATCGTCGAACGCACCGGCGTCCTGCGCGGCCGCGGCCTTCTCGTGCGAGCTGAGGGAGAACTGGTCGAGCGCGGTGCGGTCGAAGCCCCACTGCTCGGCGATCATCTCGGCGCCAGTGCCCTGGTTCGGGGTCTGGCTGTAGCGGCTGCGGAAGGCCTCCGGGTAGGGGTGCCCACCGTTGGCGAGCGAGGCGCCCATCGGGGTGCGCGACATCGACTCGACGCCACCGGCGACCACCACGTCGTAGTGGCCGGCGACCACGCCTGCGGCGGCGAAGTGCACCGACTGCTGGCTCGATCCGCACTGCCGATCGACGGTCACGCCGGGCACGCTCTCGGGCCAGCCGGCGGCCAGCACCGCGGTGCGCGCGATGTCGAGCGCCTGCTCGCCTGCCTGCATGACGCAACCCCAGATGACGTCGTCGACGAGGGCGGGGTCGACGCCCGCACGCTGGACGAGGCCGTTGAGGACCTGCGCGGAGAGTTCGCCCGGGTGCACGCCGGACAGCCCGCCGTTGCGCTTTCCGACAGGCGAACGAACCGCCTCGACGATGACGGCTTCAGCCATGGAATTCTCCTTCGACGTGGGGTGACGACGCTCGAGCGCGCCAGAATGATCCTCATCGACGGTAAAGGAGTAGGTTTACTAGGTCAACCTACTGGTTGGTAGACCTCGACGTCGGCCGTCGGCTGCCCGGTCGTCCCCCACATGTTTTACTGAGTTGACCTGCTGGCAACCCGGCCGCGGTCGTATTCGAGGAGGCGCGCGTTGGCCCGCAACACCCCACTCGCGCCCATGATCGGGCCGGAGTCGGTGGCGTCGCTCAGCGGTGCACCCGTGCGTTCACCGAAGACGGCCGAACTCGTCGCTGGCACGCTACGCCGCATGGTGGTCGACGGTCAGCTCAAGGAAGGCGACTTCCTGCCGAACGAGGCCGAGTTGATGACGCACTTCGGCGTCAGCAGGCCCACGCTGCGCGAGGCGGTCCGCGTGCTCGAGTCCGAGCGGCTGGTCGAGGTGCGGCGCGGTTCGCGCACCGGCGCCCGCGTTCGGGTGCCCGGCCCCGAGATCGTCGCGCGCCCCGCGGGTCTGCTGCTCGAACTGTCGGGCGCCACCATCGCCGACGTCCTGGTCGCCCGGTCGGGCATCGAGCCGATGGCGGCCCGCCTGCTCGCCGAGAACGCCACCCCCGAGGCGCTCGAAGAACTCGAATCGATGCTCGCCGAGCACATTCCGGCGGGCTGGCAATCCGGCCGGCTGGCCGAGGCCACCGGCGACTTCCACCTCCGCATGGTCGAGATGTCGGGCAACTCGACCCTGACCATCATCGCGGGCATGCTGCAGGAGATCACCGTGCGGCACACCGCCTTCGCCATCAAGGAGCACCGCGAGGTGTCCAAGGCGGAGTACGACAAGCTCCTGCGGTCCTACCGCCGCCTGCTCACGCTGCTGCGGGCCGGCGACGGCGCTGCGGCCGAAGCGCACTGGCGCAGGCACCTCGACACTGCACGCGAGCTGCTGCTCGAGGGATTCGAGACCATCAAGGTCCGCGACGTCATGCAGTGACGCCTCAGGCGGTGACGGACTTCGACCAGGTGACCCGAACCGGCACGGTGTCGTCCCACGGCTGCCGGGTCACCATGTCGGCGACCTCGACCACGCCCCGCTCGAACTCACCCGTCGCCGCATCGACGAGGCGGTACTCCTGGCGCTGCCGGTGGATGGGCTGCGCGTCGAGCATCACGATGCGGACCTCACCGGGTTCGAAGTGACAGCGCTGCTGTAGCGCCGCGACGAGTTGCTCGTTGCTCATGTGGCCGTCGCCGAAGTTCCAGCCGATCGCGGTGGACACGATGCGCTCGCCGTCGGTCAGCACGTAGTCGTCCTCGTCGTGGCCGGCCATCGCCCGGTGGGCGAGGGTGAACATGGCGCGGCCGTGGGTGTTGAACGAGCGGAACGCGTATCCCATGTAGAGGTACATCTGCGCCGTCTCCGGGCTGCCGTAGAACTTCTCCATCTGGGCCTGCGGCATGCTCGCGATCGAGACGACGTTCGCCTCGATCTTCGCCGACGCCGAGGGCTTGAGGCACCACAGCGACGTGTCCCAATTGCCCGCGTAGTACCGCATGCCGGGCAGGAACGAGACCTTCCGCGGAAACAGGTTGCCCAGCACCACGGTTCCCGCGACGACCGCGAACAGCACGATGGGCCACGGGCTCTGCAGGTCGCCCAGACCAATGTCGGCATGGCCGACGAACAGCGCCAGCACGGCGAACATCATGAAGACGTTCCACTCCAGCGGCACGCCCATCGGGATCGACGACAGGATGCCGAAGTGGAAGCACAGCATCACGAATGCGGCGATCGCCGTCGGCCATCCGCCGTGGCTGAAGAACAGCACCAGGGGCACCAGCATCTCGATCGCGGTACTGATGTGCGCGAGGATCCGCGACGGCCTGCCCGGGCGAAGGTCGTCGGGGAAGTGCTCGAAGAACGCCCGCTTGATCCACTTCGGCCGGAACACCGGGTTGTTGCTCATCATCGTGGAGATGACGAACGGGAAGTGCTTGTTGAGCTTGGACGTCGCCGCCCCGATCCAGATGACCAGGCAGATCAGCTTCGCGGCGATGATCATGTCGGGTCCGCTGAACAGGAAGCACACCGCCAGTGACGCGTAGACCTCGCCGCGGGCGGCCAGGAAGATCACCTTGTCGCGCACGCCGATCAGGGCGAGCAGGCCGAGGATCGTCGCCGTCTGCCACACCGGCAGGACGCCGACCTCGGTGCCGAGTGCGGGGATCGGACCGGTGCCGTCGGAGAAGATCGCGACGAGCAGCGCCACCAGCAGCGCGCCGTAGACGAGTGCGTCGAACGGCGTGCGGGCGTCACCGCGGGTGAGCGGGATGCGGGTGGGCCACGGCGGCAGCCGGATGGTGCCGGGCCGCAGCCAGTAGAGGATCGAGCCCATCGGCGGGGAGAACCGGTTGTTCAGCGGGCCGAACCCGCAACCGAGGCCCACGACCTCGAACAGCATCGTGTACAGCACGACCTTCTGGAACACGATGGGTTCGTCGTACCACTGCGCGACGTTGGTGAAGCCGTCGACGCCGGTGGTCGTCAGGACGACCAGCCAGGCGAACAGGACGTAGAGCAGGATCTTGACGACGTAGAACAGGTGCAGTACGACCGGGGTGCCGAAGCCCACCTCGGCCCAGTGCCGGGCCATGGGCACGATCTTCTCGGCGCGGGTGCCCTTGCTCCATTGCTCGAAGTCGACTTCGGGGGTGGTCTGCTTGAGAAAACCCATGCGGGTCAGACTAGAACGTGTTCTCGTTTTGCAGAACCACTTTCCACCGCGAGCAGGCTAGGCGTCCTTGGGCGCGGGCGGGCGGAAGAAGATCGCCAGCTGGCCGATGCCGCCGGCGAGCCCGAGCACCAGCGCGATCGCCAGTCCACCCCAACCCTGGACGTAGTCCCACAGGCCGGTGTCGCGGAACAGCAGGTAGTCCAGGCTGAGCTTGCCCGCGCCGAGGCCTGCGATCGCCACCGCCGCGACGGCCAGGATGAGGTTGTACTCCCAGCCCTCCTTGACGATGAAGAAGCCGTTCCTGCGGTGCACCGTCCACGCGGCGACGAGCATCAGCGCCACGAAGCCCGCGGCGGGGACGGGGGTCAGCAGACCGACCGCCAAACCGAGGCCAGCGGCAACCTCGGTGGTGGCCGCCACCCGGGCGTGGAACAGGCCGGGCTTCATGCCGATGCTGTCGAACCATCCGGCGGTGCCGGGGATCCGTCCGCCTCCGAAGAACTTGTTGTAACCGTGCGCGGCCATCGTGAGACCGAGCACGACGCGCAGCACGAGAAGGGCGAAATCGTAGGCTTCCACGTAACAGAATCTAGGGCATCTGTTACGCGGGCGGTCAAGCCCCCGACGGTCCGAGTGCCGCGGCCAGCCGCTCGACGTAGCGGTCCAGACCTGCCTCGCCGCCGATCGTGGACTCGCGTGCGTGCACGCTCACCGCGATCGCGTCGCCGATGCCGTGCACGCCGTGGACGAGTCCCATCATCGGCGACAGCGCCGGTACGTCGGACGTGACGACGACGGGTGCACCGCCGAAGGCAAGGTCCGCGGCGCCGCGGTTGACGCTGGTCACCACGGTGTTGCCGGTGACGCTCGACGACCGCGCGGCCGGGTCGAACTTCCCCACCCCCCAGCGCAACAGCGGCGCGGGCATCGCCGCGAAGGCCACGTCACCCGCCCGGTTCGCGGGGTGCTCCGCGCGCCGCCTGCGGGTAGCGAGGTCGGCGGCGATGCGGGCGACACGCGATTCGAGCGGCACGTCCGGACGCAGGTCGACCGCGACGTTGCCGTAGTGGTTGTCGGCCAGGCGCGCGCCGCGGTGGGCCATCGGCACCTCGGCGCCGAGCGGCACGGGATCCTCGCCGAAGTCGCGCAGCAGCCAACCGAGCGCCTCGGACACCGCTGCCAGGGCAGTCACGGTGACCGGCCCCGCGCGCCACTCGTCGCGCCTGCGGACGACGGTGCGCAACAGGGTCTCGCCCGCCGACCACTCGTTGGTCCGCCGCAGCGGGTACTGCCCGGCGGGTGGCGGCACGAGGCCCGCCCGCTCGTCGCGGACCATCTCCCGGTGCGCGAGGGCGGCGCGCACACCGCGCCAGGGCAGTGCGGCGGGCCCGCCCCGGGGTGGCCGGGCCCGGGGTATCGGACCCGGGCGCCCGAACAGCGTGGCCGCCAGCGCCGCCAACCGGGTGCCGTCGCCGAGCGCGTGGACGACGTGGAACGCGGCCACCGTGCCCGGCCCGGTCGATCCGGGAATGCCGTCGACGCCGGGGAACACGTGCAGCCGCCACGGCGCGACGTAGGGGTCCAGCGGCTTCCCGCCCAGCGCGACGGCCGCGGCGAGACAACCCGCCCACTGATCCTGCTCGTGCACGACGAACCGGTCGTCGACGCCGGAGTCGACCCACACGGGATACCGTCCGCGACTGAGGTTCTCGACCCGGGCCGCGAGGTCGTCACAGCCCCGGGCGCGTCGGGCGACGGCGGCGAGCGCGTCCGGCAGGTCGCCGGGGACGCCGTCGAACCCGTAGATCAGGACTTGGTCGCTCGGGATCTTCTCCGCCAGCCACAACGTCTGCGCATCGGCGGGCGCGAGCGGCCGGGCGGTCATGGACCAAGGCTAGGCTGCGGTGATGCTCCCAGCGGCAAGTGACGACGGCGCCGTGCTCGTGACCGGCGCGTCGTCGGGCATCGGCGACGAACTGGCGCGCGACTTCGTCAGGCGCGGGCGCACGGTGATCCTCGTGGCGCGTCGGGCCGAGAAGCTGCAGGCCCTCGCCGACGCGCTCGGCTCGTCGGCGCACGTCCTGCCCACCGACCTGTCCAGCGCCGAGGACCGCGCGGCACTCCCCCGGCGCGTCGCCGACCTCGGCCTGGTGGTCGACGTCCTGGTCAACAACGCAGGGCTCAGCACGTCGGGCCCGGTGGCCGAATCCGATCCCGAAGCCGAGCTGAACCTCGTCGAGGTGGACGTGTGCGCGGTGGTCGACCTGTGCAGCAGGTTCGTCCCGGGCATGGTGTCCAGGGGACGCGGCGCGGTGCTCAACGTGGCCTCGGTAGGCGCGTTCGGCCCGCTGCCCGGGCAGGCGGCCTACGGTGCCGCCAAGGCGTTCGTGCTGTCCTACACCCAGGCGCTCGGCCAGGAGCTGCACGGCACCGGCGTCACGTCGGCCACGCTGTGCCCGGGGCCGGTGAAGACGGGTTTCGGTGCGGCGGCCGGCATTTCGGACGCCGACGCCGAGGCGTCGCTGCCGAAGGTCATGTGGGTCGACGCGGCTGAAGTCGCCAGGACCGCGATCGACGGTCTCGACGCCGGCCGGACCGTCATCGTGCCCGGCGTGTTCAACCGCATCGGCGCGGCTGCGTACAAGGCGCTACCGCGCAAGCTGCTGCTGCCGATCCTGGCGCGCAGCCATCCGTCGCTGAAGAAGCGCTAGCTTCCGACGAAGTCGACGATCAGCCGGGCCACCACGTCGGGTCGTTCGAGCTGCAGGAAGTGTCCGGCGTCGTCGACCAGTGCGGTCCGACTGCCCTCGGGCAGTGCACGCGTCACCCAGCGGATGTAGTCCGCCGACGCGCAGCCGTCGTCCGTCCCGTGCAGGTACAGCGTGGGCAGCGCGGGCTGCGACAGCCAATGCCGGTGCAGCTCCGCATGACTCGCGGGCGGCTTGCTCACGCGGACCGTCTGCCGGTAGTAAGCCAGGGCAGCGCGCCAGTTGTCCGGTGACCCGATGGCGGCCTTGACCAGCGCGACGTCCTCGGTGGCGTCGTAACCCGGCGACCATTGCCGCCACAGCCGCGGGATCAGCCAGGACGCGGAACGGTCTGGCAAATAAGGCAATTGGTGATAGGCGATGTACCAGCTGCGCATCAGCTGGCGCGGGATCCCCGCGACCAGCCTGCCGACGTCGGGCACCTTGCCCCGGAACGACGCCGAGGGTGGCACCGACATGATGACGGCCTTGGTGAACGGGCTGCCCGGCATGGCCGCGAGCCCGGTGGCGGCGATCGCACCCCAGTCGTGTCCGATGAGGACGTCGCGGTCGGTGCCGCCTGCCGCGTCGCGCACGCGCAGGGCGTCGTCCATCAGCGCGCCGACGTGATAGCTGCCGTCCGAGGCCAGCGACGTCGGCGCGTAGCCGCGCAGGAACGGTGCCACGACGCGGTAGCCGGCCGCCACCAGCGGCGGCGCCACCTTGCGCCACGAGTGCGCGGTATCGGGAAAACCGTGCAGGCACAGGGCGATCGGGCCGTCATCGAGCCCCCACACCAGCGCCTTCACGTCGACGGCGGGCGTCGATACGTCGAGGATGCGCGGTTCGGTCACGCCCGTCACACCGGATCGAAGCCGGAGACGAGCCACTGGTCGTCCACCTTGTCCATGGTCACCCGCACGCTCGATGCGGTGTTCGCCGGAGCTTCGGTGCCCACGACCACGCTCTGGTTGACGAACACCAGCACGACGGCGCGGTCCGGGTCGGCCGAGACCGCCGCGGCCTGCGGCACGCTCGCGGTCGCCGCGATCTGCTTCTCCTTGGCGCCGGGAATGACGACCTCGTTGATCAGCGCGCCATAGGTGTCGCGGAACGGGCCGGTGGTGAGGTTGCGGGCGTCGCCGAGCTGCTGCTCCACCTGGTCGGGGGTGTAGGACAGCAGCTTGATGGTGCTGTCGGTGGCGGCCTGGACCGTCTCGGTGCGTACGGCGTCGTCGGTGCGCACCGAGTCGTCGACGAACTTCAGGTACGCCGCGGCGAGTGCGAGCAGCAGCACCAGTCCCGGCAGGATTCCGTAGGCGAGCACGCGGCTCCAGTCGGTCCCGGTGGTCGCGGGTTTCACGGTGTCGGTCTCGGGGGTCGTTTCGTCGGTGCCGTCGGTTTCGGGCGTGCCGTCGGTTTCGGCGGTGCCGTCGGTCTCGGGCGTGGCGTCGGCCTCGATCGCCGTGCTCTCGGGTTCCACGGCGACGGTCTCGTCGTCGCCTGAAACTGCGCGGTCCGTCATGCCACGAACTCCACGCTGGACACCTTGGCATCGGCCCCGACCTGCTGGACCGAGATGAGCATGCGCCAGGCGCGCGGCGTCTGCGGGGGCTGCCCCTCGACGGCCGTGTCGACGGTGACCGCGAGGATGACCTTGGCCCCGTCGGCCGTCTGGTCCTTGATGCCGGCCTCGGTCACCGAGCCGACCGACTTCGACTTCACCTGCTTGACGACCTCGGCGAACGGTTGGGCGCGCCGCTGGAATTCGTCGTAGAACGCGCCGGTGGCCGAGTCGAGGATGCGCTGCACGTCCTGGTCGACCCGGGTGTAGTCGATGGTGGTCAGGTTGATCGCGCCCTGCTTGCCCACCTGCAGGAACACTTCCCGCTGGTCGGCGAGTTCGCTCGACTGATGGGCGCGGAAGGCGAGCCACCCGGTGAGGCCGCTCAGCGCCAGCACGAGCACCAGCCCGGCGATCAGGGCCACCCGTACGTGCGAGGTCGGCGCCGCGCCGGCCGGGTTCGGGTCCGCAACGTCCGACGTCTCGTCGGGCTCCGCCGCTGCGGTCTCGGTCGGCTCCGCCTCGGCGGTCTCGGTCGGCTCACCCTCCGGGGTCGGCTGGTCGGCGCCGGTCACCTGGGTCGTCGGGGCAGCATCGTCGTCTGCCATGTTCGCTCCTCCGTGGCGCTGCGAACCGGGACGGTCCGCGGGTACGCGTGTGGGTCCGGTCCAAAGTACGTGCCCGTCGGAGCGTCGCGTGCGGCGACTCGCGGGGATCAGACTCCGTCGGCGGCCGCCTCCAGGTCGGCGATCACGATCTTGCGCATGCCCATCATGGCCTTGACCGCTGCGTCGGACCGCGCGGTGTCGGGGTCCTCGGTCAGCTCGTAGAGCCGCTTGGGCACGATCTGCCAGCTCAGGCCGAACCGGTCCTTGAGCCAGCCGCACTGCGACTCCTCTCCGCCGTCGACCAGCGCCGACCAGTAGTAGTCGACCTCGTCCTGATCGGCGCAGAGCACTTCGAAGGACACAGCCTCGGTGAAGGGGAACTGCGGGCCGCCGTTGATCCCGAGGAAGCGCTGACCGTCGAGGACGAACGTTCCGTAGACGACGTCGCCGGCTTCGTTCGGCCAGGCCTCGGTGGCGCGGACGACTCCCTCGATCGACGAGTTCGGGAACACCGAGGTGTAGAACGCGGCGGCGGCCTCGAGGTCGCCGTCGAACCAGAGTGATGGGGTGATGTTTGGCATGTCGTATCGACCGGCGCGGGCTGCGGAACTCATCGCGGACTTCCCGGGTCGGCTCCGCGCGGGGCAGTCGCATTAGTAACGTGAGGTCGCCGGCGATGAGCGTTGGCGAGAACAGAAGACGGAGTACATGGCCGTGACCAACGTGGGCGCAGTGCAGACCGTGACGTTTCGCGGCGTCGACGACCTGACCCTGGTCGCCGACGAGTGGAATCGCGACGCCCCCGCGGCAGCGGATCGGCCGACCATCGTCATGCTGCACGGCGGTGGCCAGAACCGGTACTCCTGGAAGAACACCGGGCAGATCCTGGCCGACGCAGGCTTCCACGTGATCGCCCTGGACAGCCGCGGGCACGGCGACAGCGACCGCTCGCCGACGGCCACGTACACGGTCGAGGCGCTGTGTAGCGACACGCTCGCGGTGCTCTATCAGATCGGCAGGCCGGTCGTCCTGATCGGCGCCAGCATGGGCGGGCTGACGGGGATCGCCGTCGCCCACGAGGCCGGGCCCGAACTTGTCACCAAGCTGGTCCTCGTCGACGTCGTGCCGCGCTTCGAGAAGGACGGCAGCGCCCGCATCCGCGACTTCATGTTCAGCCACATCCATGGCTTCGACTCGCTGGACGACGCCGCCGACGCCGTGGCCGCCTATCTCCCGCACCGTGACAAGCCGCGCAACGTCGAGGGGTTGAAGAAGAACCTGCGCCTACGCGACGGCCGGTGGTACTGGCACTGGGACCCGGCGTTTCTCACCAAGCCCGAGGACGATCCGTTCGTGCGGGTCGAGAAACTCGAGCAGGCGGCGATCAGTCTCGAGATCCCGCTGCTGCTGATTCGCGGCAAGCTGTCCGACGTCGTCAGCACCGAGGGCGTCGAGGACTTCCTGGCCAAGGTGCCCGCGGCCGAGTTCGTCGAACTCTCCGACGCCGGGCACACCGCTGCGGGCGACGACAACGACGCCTTCACCGACGTCGTGGTTCGGTTCGTCAACCCGTGAGCGCCGGATTCAACTTCCTCGAGCAGCCCGAACTCCCCGCGCCGCAGGTCAGCGAGGCCCAGGCCGAACAGCTGCTCGCCGAGCACTACGGCATCGAGGCGCGCGCGGAATCGCTTGGCAGCCAACAGGACAAGAACTTCCTGCTGCGCGGCGCCGACGGTGGCACGCTCGGGGTGCTGAAGGTGGCCAACCCGGCCTTCACCGCGGTTGAACTCGACGCCCAAGACGAGGCTGCCGACCTGATCGCCAACGCCGAGCCGACGTTGCGCGTCGCGGTCCCCCGGCCGAACCTGGCGGGTGTGCGCGCGACGACGGTTCACGACCTGCTCGACGGCCCGGCGCACGTGCGTCTGCTGCCGTTCGTCGACGGCGGGACGTTCGTCGACACCGGATACCTCGCACCCGAGATCGTCTCGGCCATGGGCACTCTCGCGGGCCGGGTGAGCCGGGCGCTGCACGACTTCACCCACCCGGGGCTCGACCGGGCCCTGCAGTGGGATCTGCGCTTCGGGGCCGACGTGGTGCACGCGCTGGCCGATCACGTCGCCGATCCGGACGTGCGCGCACGCCTGACCGAGGCGGCGACGCTGGCCGGGGAACGGGTCGCGGCACTGGCCGACCACCTGCCGCGCCAAGCCGTGCACCTCGATCTCACCGACGCCAACGTGATCGCGTCGGTGGCGACGGGACTGCCGGACGGCATCATCGACTTCGGCGATCTCTCGGACACCTGGGCGGTGTCCGAACTCGCGGTCGGGCTGTCCTCGGTGCTCGGACACCCCGGCGCGTCGCCGACCTCGATCCTGCCCGGCGTCAGGGCCTTTCACGCGATCCGACCCCTGTCACGGGCCGAGGCGGACGCCGTCTGGCCACTGGTGGTTCTACGCGCAGCGGTGCTGATCGCCAGCGGCGCGCAGCAGGCCACGCTTGATCCCGACAACGCCTACCTCACCGAACAATCCGATGCCGAGGCGCGGATGTTCGAGCTGGTCACCTCGCTGCCGATCGACGTGATGCCCGGCGTGATCCGGCACGCGCTGGGTCTGGTCGACCCGCCCGCGGCGCTGACCGGACTCCCCCTGGTCGCCGACGTGTCCGCCGACGCCATCGCCGTACTCGACCTCTCCTCCACCTCCGAACTGTTCGACGACGCGTTCGAGCCGGGTGGCTGGCTGCCGCCCGGCGTCGAGAACCACTTCGCCGACGAGGCGGTGCGCGGAGGTGCCGCGCTCGTCGCCACCGGCTTCGGCCGCCCACGCCTCACCCGCGCGCCCGCGTTGAGCCAGAGCAGTCCCGCCGTCGTGCCCACCGGCGTCGCACTGTGGCCCGGTCGCGAGGTCACGATCACCGCCCCGTGGTCGGGTGAGGTCGAGCGCGTCGACAACGGATTCGTCCTGCACTCAACGGATCACGAGATCTCCGTCGCCGGCGTCGAGGTGGCGACGACCGGTCCCGTCGACGCGGGAGCGCCGCTGGCGACCGCGTTGCCGGGACGGTGGTTCGCCCTCGCCGCCAAGCCCGTCGGCGCGCCGCCCGCTCCCGCCTTCACCACCGCCGAACTCGCACCGGGCTGGCTGGCGCTGGCCCGCGATCCCGCGCCACTGCTCGGCCTGCCCGCCGCGTCGGAGTCGGAGGACCGAGACCTGTTGGCGCGCAGAGACGACAGCTTCGCCAAGGTGCAGGAGCACTACTACGCCGATCCCCCGCAGATCGAGCGTGGCTGGCGGCACCACCTGATGTCGACGTCGGGCCGGGTATACCTGGACATGGTCAACAACGTGGCGGTGCTGGGCCACGCCCATCCGCGGGTGGCCGACGCGGCGGCGCATCAGCTGCGGCGTCTGAACACGAACTCGCGCTTCAACTACGAGGCGGTGGTGGAGTACAGCGAGCGCCTGGCGGCCACCCTGCCCGAGCAGCTGGACACGGTGTTCCTCGTCAATTCGGGTTCCGAGGCAAGTGATCTCGCGATCCGGCTGGCGACCGCGGCGACGGGCAGGCGTGACGTGGTGGCGGTGCGCGAGGCCTATCACGGCTGGACCTACGGCACCGACGCGGTGTCGACGTCGACGGCCGACAACCCCAACGCGCTGTCCACCCGGCCGGACTGGGTGCACACCGTCGAGTCGCCGAACAGCTTCCGCGGCAAGTACCGCGGCGCGGACGTCCCGCGATACGCCGCCGATGCCGTGCGCTGCATCACCGATCTTGCCGCCGAGGGCAGGCCCGCGGCCGGGTTCATCTGCGAGTCGGTGTACGGCAATGCCGGTGGCATGACGCTGCCCGACGGCTACCTCGCCGACGTCTACGCGGCGGTCCGCGCCGCCGGCGGGTACGCGATCGCCGACGAGGTCCAGGTCGGCTACGGCCGTCTGGGCGAATGGTTCTGGGGCTTCCACCAGCAGCAGGTGGTGCCCGACATCGTGTCGGTCGCGAAGTCGACGGGCAACGGCTACCCGCTGGGCGCGGTCATCACCAGCCGCGCGGTGGCCGAGGCGTTCGCCTCGCAGGGCTACTTCTTCTCGTCGACCGGCGGCAGTCCGCTGTCGTGCGTGATCGGCCTGACTGTGCTCGACGTGCTGGCCGACGAGGACCTGCAGGGCAACGCCAAGCGCGTCGGCACGCACCTGAAGGAGCGCCTGCTCGGGTTGCGCGACAGGCACCCGATCATCGGGACCGTGCACGGCATGGGCCTGTACCTGGGCGTGGAGATGGTCCGCGACCCCGAGACGCTCGAGCCCGCCCCCGAGGAGACGACGGCGATCTGCAACCGGATGCTCGACCTCGGCGTCGTGATCCAGCCGACCGGCGACCACCAGAACATCCTGAAGACCAAGCCGCCGTTGTGCATCGACCTCGCCGGCGCGGACTTCTACGTCGACACCCTCGACCGCGTCCTGACCGAAGGCTGGTAGCTCAGGCTGGTAGCGCTCTTCCCTTCTCCGGCGAGCGTGCGTGTCTGCGGGCGACACGCCGCTTTCGGGGGCGAGTTCACGCACGCTCGTGTCCGAATTCCGGCGCAGCGTGACCTGATTGGCAGCGGTGTCGCGGCGGCGAAGGCCCTACCGTCGATCGCGATGTCCGCCATACTGCTCAGCGCCCACGTGATCCTCGCCATCCTCGCCATTGGCCCGATCACCGTGGCAGCCAGTGCCTTTCCCCGCTACGCCGACGCCCCGGCCGTCGCCTCGGTGCTACACCGGATCTGCGTGACGTACGCGGCCGTCGGCATCGCGGTGCCGCTGTTCGGGATCGCGACCGCGGCGTCGATGGGCGTGCTCACCGACGCGTGGGTGCTGGTGTCGATCGCCCTGACGGTGGCGGCGGCGGTCGTGCTGGTGGCGAGCATCCTCCCGGCACAACGCAATGCCCTCGCCGGTGCGGGCTTCGGCCGGCTGGCGATGACGACCGGCATCTTCAACCTGCTGTGGGTGACGGTCACGGTGCTGATGATCGTGCGGCCGGGCTCCTCGACCGGCGTCTGAGGGCCCCTCGCGAGCGTGCGCGAACTCGGGTTTTCACCCGGCGTGTCGCCCGCAGACACGCACGCTCGCCGAAGGAAGCACCCAGCAACCTCGGCGAACAAGACCTAGGCCACCGGCGGTAGAGCCGGCATTGAATACTTGACTCCGTGTCGGGAGCCATGATCGTGGTCTACGTCCTCGCTGCGCTGGCGGTGGCCGAGGCCGTCGCGCTGGTCGTGCTGTCCCTGCGACTGCGGGCCCGGGACGAGGAGATCGACGCGCTGACCCGCCGACTCAACACCCGGGCGAACCTCCTGTCCGGCGGACGCGAAGCGGTCAAGCAGGTCTGGCAGACGGCCAACATCATTCGCAAGGAGGGCCTCGGCGCCGCGGTGCGTACGTCCATCGAGGACCTCGCCGACTGGGCCGAGGTGGAACGGCCGGACCTTGCGAGACTCGCGCCGAACGGCCGCATCGCGATCCTCTTCTCCGACATCGAGGAGTCGACGGCGCTCAACGAGCGGATCGGCGACCGGGCGTGGGTCCGCCTCATCGGCCGCCACGACAAGATGGTCAGCCGCCACGTCAAGCGCCACTCCGGTCACGTCGTCAAGAGCCAGGGCGACGGCTTCATGATCGCGTTCGCCGATTCGGAGGACGCGGTGCGGTGCAGCATCGGCATGCAACACGCTCTCAGCAAGCGGCCGAACGGAATTCGCGTCCGCATCGGCATCCACGTCGGCAAGTCGGTGCGTCGCGGCGACGACCTGTTCGGCCGCAACGTCGCGATGGCGGCCAGGGTGGCCGCAGCAGCCGACGGCGGCGAGATCCTGGTGAGCGAACCCGTCCGGGACGCCGTGAGCGGCCACGACGACATCGAGTTCGACGACGGCCGCGACGCGGAGTTGAAGGGCTTCAGCGGCACCCAACGGCTCTACGCCGTCGTCGAGCCCTAGGCGTCCTCCGGCGGCGGTGCCGCCTCGGTCAGGCGCTGATGCAGCCGTGCGCGGACGTCGTCCGGCGTATAGGCGTTGCGCTTGCGTTGATCGCGGGCGACCAGCGCGCCGCCTGCCATGACGCCCGCGACGCCCGCCAACCCGACCCACTTCCAGATCCCTCGCATCCCAGGGATTCTGCCTAAGCTGCGCTGGTGAATGCGAACACCGTGACGTTGGACCGGGCACTGGCGGAGACGCGAACCGGCGACGTGTGGCTGTTTCGCGGCGATTCCGGCCCCGACCGGGCCATCCAGACGATGACCAACGCACCGGTCAACCACGTCGGGATGACGGTGGCCATCGACGATCTGCCGCCGCTGATGTGGCACGCCGAACTGGGCGCGAAGCTGCTCGACGTGTGGACCGGCACCCACCACCGCGGCGTCCAACTCAACGACGCGCGACAGGCCGTCGAGCAGTGGCAGAACGAGTACGGCCAGCAGTGCTGGCTACGCCAGCTCACGCCGTACGCCGACCGTGCGCAGGAAGACGCGATGATGCGCGTCATCGCCCGGATGGACGGCACCGCGTTCCCGACCACCGCGCGGCTGACCGGACGGTGGATCCGCGGCAGGCTTCCGATCGTCAGCGACTTCACCCGCGGGCTTCCGTTCGTGCACCGTCTGGTCCGGGAGTCGGCCGAGCGCAAGAAGCGCGAACGGCTCAAGGTCGGACTGCAGACCGCCTACTGCGCCGAGACGGTCGCCATCACCTACGAGGAGATGGGTCTGCTGACCACCGAGAAGCACTTCAACTGGTTCGATCCTGGCAAGTTCTGGAGCGGCGACGAGCTGCCATTGACCGAGGGCTACCGGCTCAGCGACGAGATCCCCGTCGTCCTCTGATTGGGGTGCCAACACTGCGGCTGGTGTGACGCACGCGACTCAACGAATAAAGCCGACGACATATGCGTTATCACGCATGATTCGGTCCGTCGATGTTCATCCCCGAGGTCGACGGACCGAATCACTCTCCCCGAGCACGGCTCGCCGGTTCCCCAGCCTCGGCCGACGGACACTTCGTCTCGATCTGGAACGTGTGCCACGTCGCCTCCCCGACGTCGGGCGGCATCCGCCCTCGGAACCGATACGTCTCGTCGACCCTGCTCACCTCGACCTCCGACGGGTCGGCGATGAACCCCGCGACGTCGTCGTAGCGCAATGCCACCCGCTCGGCGATCAGCCGGCCACGCTCGATCACGACCGCGCGGAACATCTGCTTGCCCGGACCATTGACGTAGATGACCACGACACCGTCGCCGCGCGTACACGACACGTCGTCGGTCCTGATGGCGCCACGCTCGCCATCGAAGACCAACGTGGTCTCCACCTCGGGGCCGCGACTGCACCCACCGACGGCCATCAGGACTGCGGCACACGCCATCGCCCGACCGGGCCTCACCGCGGCGACGCGCATGGTTCGAGTATGACTGCCACGTCCGCCACATGCCTGCCACCTGCGGGTTCGCAGATCCCCGGCCGGATCACGTTTCATCCGGCGACGACGGCGGGTACAGGCATTGCGTCGGGGGGTCGCGTGCGACCCCCGCCGCATTGCGGCATGGGTCGTGAACCACGGTCGATTCGCCGCTGTCGGATACGCCAGCGACGGGACAAGGAGTTCACGATGCGTTTGAAGAAGATTGCAGCAGGAGCAGTGGCCACGGCGGCCCTCGGCTTGGGCGTGCTCGGTGCCGGCAGCGGCGTGGCATTCGCCAAGCCGAACGATCCGGGACCCGGGCCGGGACCCGGCCCCTACTGGGTGCCGGGCGATCCGCCAGGCCAGAACCCCATCGGCCCGCCGGGGCAGATCAAGAACGGCAACCCCTACGTGCCCGGTCTGACGGGCGTACCGCCCGGCCACTGGGGCGACCCGGGCTACGCCGGATTGCCGCCCACCTGGCGTCCGATCAACTGGTACGACCTCGGCATCTTCGAGCCGCAGCCAGTGATCTACAACCCCGACGCATTGGCGTGGGGCATCTGGTGGCTCGACCGGTTCATCCCGTTCGTGGCCTGACGAACATGGTGATGGCCGCTCGGCGCTAGCGCGGGGCGGCCATCGTCGTGCGTGGGTCAGCGTCGACGGTCGGTGTCGGTCGACTGGCGCGAGATCTCCGCTTGTTCACGCCGCGCCTCGGCCACTTGCCGCTCGACGGATTCCTCCGCCCGCTGCACGCGCTTGCGTTCGCGCTCCTCGGCCGAGCCCTCCCGGACGTCGGCCACCCGCTCCCGGTCGTTGGCGACTTCTTCACGATCGTCCGCGGCGTGGTCGCGCTCGTCGGCTATGCGGTCGCGCTCGTCGGCGCGGTACGCGCGCTCTGCGCTGTTCGCGAGCGCCCTGTCCAGGTCGCGCCGGCAGTCGGCCAGTTCGGCCGCGAGACGTCCTTGGTCGGACGCGTCAGAGTTCGCATCTGGGTCGGGCATCTGATCACCTCCGACGGGAACGCTACGCCCGAGGTCGCGAAGAATCTGATCTTGGCGACTACTCGCAAGGGGCGCGCAGGGTCAGCGGCCGACCAACGAGCCGTACTGCGGGCAGTAGGTGACTACCGCGCCGCGAACCAAGTTCGCAGCCTTGCCCTTGTCGAGGCCCTGATTCTGCAGCCCGCCGACCAGCCCGCGCACGGTGCGGACGGGCTCGACCCGCCCGGCGTCCATGGACTGGCAGACCTCACGGCCGATCTTGATCGCGTCTTCGTCCGAGTTCACCGGAACCTCGAGTTGCTCGACGATGTCGAGGAACTGCTGATCCTGGGCGGTCACGTCAGCCCACGCGGGTGTTGCCGTGGCCAGGCCGGCACCGAGGGCGGCCCCGGCGACCAGCGCGGACGAGACGACTTGAACCAACCGCCGAGTGATCACGATGAGTCTCCTGTTGTGACGGTAAGAACCTGCTGAGCACCACGGTACTGCTGTTGAAGGAGTGACACACCCCGTCGTGCGCCGATCACACGTTGAACCGGAACTCCACGACGTCCCCGTCGGCCATCACGTAGTCCTTGCCCTCGATGCGGACCTTGCCCGCGGCCTTCGCGGCGGCCATCGAACCGGCGGCGACGAGGTCGTCGAAGGACACGATCTCGGCCTTGATGAAGCCCTTCTCGAAGTCGGTGTGGATGACGCCTGCGGCCTTCGGAGCGGTGTCGCCGCGGTGGATCGTCCACGCGCGGGACTCCTTCGGCCCGGCGGTCAGATAGGTCTGCAAGTTCAGGGTGTGAAAACCGGCCCGCGCCAGCGCATCCAGGCCACGCTCGGACTGGCCGATCGACTCCAGCAGTTCGGCGGCCGATTCCTCGTCGAGCTCGATCAGCTCCGACTCGATCTTGGCGTCGAGGAAGACGGCGTCGGCGGGCGCGACCATCGCGCGCAACTCGGCCTTGCGTGCGTCGTCGGTGAGGATCGTCTCGTCGGCGTTGAACACGTAGAGGAACGGCTTGGTCGTCATCAGGTTGAGTTCGCGCAGCACCGTGACATCGGTCCCGGCTGCGAACAGGGTCGTCCCGCCGTTGAGGACGTCCTGCGCTGCGACCGCGGCCTCGTGCACGGGCTTGCGGTCCTTGTTGTTGCGGGCTTCCTTCTCCAGGCGCGGGATCGCCTTCTCCAACGTCTGCATGTCGGCGAGGATCAGCTCGGTCTCGATCACCTCGATGTCCGACTTCGGGTCGACCTTGCCGTCGACGTGGACGACGTCGTCGTCGGCGAAGACGCGCACCACCTGACAGATGGCGTCGCACTCGCGGATGTTCGCCAGGAACTTGTTGCCCAGCCCGGCGCCCTCCGACGCGCCCTTCACGATTCCGGCGATGTCGACGAACGTGACCGGCGCGGGCACGGTCTTCTCCGACGAGAACATCTCGGCCAGCTTGTCCAGACGCGGGTCCGGTAGGGCGACCACACCCTCGTTGGGCTCGATCGTCGCGAAGGGGTAGTTGGCGGCGAGGACGTCGTTACGCGTCAGCGCGTTGAACAACGTCGACTTGCCCACGTTCGGCAGCCCGACGATTCCGAGGTTGAGGCTCACGGGTGCGAAGTCTATGAGACGCGGCTTGGCACGCCGGTGTCCGCTGGCAGCGCTTCCTGCGTCGCAGCCGGTACGGTCGACGTGTGTCAGGACAGCGTGCGCGCTCGGCGGTCCCCGCCGACCAGCGATCCGTGCTGCCCCTCGTCCCCGGTCTGCCCTGGTGGGGGGCGGTGCTGCTGGCGGTGATCGCCTCCGCCATCGGCTTCGCCATCGACGCCGGGTCGGGCACCAAGTCGCTCAGTGGCACCTTCGTCGTGTGCTACGTCACTGGCTGCGTTCTCGCGGTGCTCGCGGTGCGCCAGTCGAGCCTCTTCACCACGGTGATCCAGCCGCCGCTGCTGCTCTTCGTCGCCGTGCCGAGTGCGTACTTCCTCATGCACAGCAGCGAGATCAAGGGCATGAAGGACATCCTGATCAACTGCGGCTACCCGTTGATCGAGCGCTTCCCGCTGATGTTCTTCACGGCGGTGACGGTGCTGGCGATCGGTGTCGCGCGTTGGTACCTGCACCGGACGGCGCAGCGTCATGCACCGCAAGACGTAGCCGACGACGTTGCGGACGAGGCGCCCAGCAAGCGCCGCAGCAGGCGAACGGCCGCGGTGGATGACGCCGACGAGGCCCCGGCGACGAAGTCACCCAGGCCCGCCAGAGCGCCGAGAACCGACCGAGCCGACCGGGCTGACCGGGCTTCTGACGGCCGTCGCAGTCGCAAGCACTCCATCGACCGCGACGGCACCGCCGACGACGAGTCGCCACGGCCGCGCAAGGCCCGCCCGGCGGGCAGCGCGTCGCGGTCGCGCCATGCCCGTCCGCCGGAGACCGAGATCATCGAGGCGGTGCCACCGCGCCCGCGCCGTACGCGTCCCCCGGTCGACTCGGACTCCGAGCCGCGTCGACGACCCCGCGGGGACGAGGCGAGGGAGCGACGCGATGCGCCGCCGGTCGGGCGTCGCAGCACCGGTGAGCGCGGCGAACGGTCGGCACGCGGCGAACGGCCCGTGCGGCGGGATCGGTCGGAGCGCTACGAGCGGCCCGAGGGCCGTTCCGAACGGCGGCCCTACTACGACTCCTACGAGGACTCCTACGAGCCGTTCGACGGACCGGTCAACGGCACACCGTCGAGCAATGGCCGCAGCCACGCCGACAGCACGCATCATCCGGTGTCACGGGTTCGCTACCGCGGCTCCGACGACGAGGATCCGCGTGTGGAGCACCGCACCCGGCCGCGACGCAGTCGCGACCCGTGGGACTACGAGGACTAACCGGAGAACCGACGGGGGTCGTCAGGCGCGCGGCGCCCGGATCTCCCTGGGCAAGGCGAAGACCAGCGTCTCGTTGGCCGTCGTGACGGGCTGCACGGTGTCATAGCCGTATTCGGCGAGCCGGTCCAGCACGCCGCGCACCAAGACCTCGGGCACCGAGGCGCCCGACGTCACGCCGACGGTGGTCACACCCTCGAGCCACGCGGGGTCGACGTCCTCGGCGTAGTCGACCAGGTGGGCAGCCGCGGATCCGGCGCCCAGCGCCACCTCGACCAGGCGCACCGAGTTCGACGAGTTGCGCGAGCCGACCACGATGACGAGGTCGCACTCGGGAGCCATCGCCTTGACCGCCACCTGGCGGTTCTGCGTGGCGTAGCAGATGTCGTCGCTGGGCGGGTCCTGCAGCGTCGGGAACTTCTCCCGCAGCCGGCGGACGGTCTCCATGGTCTCGTCGACGCTCAGCGTGGTCTGCGACAGCCAGATCACCTTGTTCGGGTCGCGCACGACGACCTTGTCGACGGCGTCGGGGTTGTCGACGACCTGCACGTGATCGGGCGCCTCGCCTGCGGTGCCGACGACCTCTTCGTGGCCCTCGTGGCCGACCAGCAGGATGTCGAAGTCATCGCGGGCGAACCGCTTGGCCTCGTTGTGCACCTTGGTGACCAGCGGGCACGTCGCGTCGATGGTCTTCAGATTGCGCTCGGCGGCCTCGACGTGGACGGTCGGGGCGACCCCGTGCGCGGAGAACACGACGATCGCACCCTCGGGCACCTCGTCGGTCCGTTCGACGAAGACCGCGCCCGCCTTGGCGAGCGTCTCGACGACGTACCGGTTGTGCACGATCTCGTGCCGGACGTACACCGGGGCGCCGTGCTTCTCGAGGGCGCGTTCCACGGTTTCGACCGCTCGGTCGACGCCCGCGCAGTACCCGCGTGGTTCGGCGAGCAGGACGCGCTTGCCGGTCGTCCGTTCGACGACCGTGCTGGCGGCACCTGGGATGCCCATGTTGATCGTCGTTGGCATGCCTCAAGGGTACTTACCCGCGCCCCCTACCTGCCAGCCGTAGGCTGCACGCATGGCTACTGCACCCTATGGAGTCCGTCTGCTGGTCGGCGCGGCGGTGACGGCGCTGGAGGAAACTCGTCGGCTACCGCAGACCATCCTCACCTACCCGATGACGATGGTGAGCCAGGTGGCTCAGATGGTCATGAAGGTGCAACAGGACGTCGCAGACCTGGTGAACAGGGGCGACGAGACGCTGGAGAACCTGTTTCCACCGAAGGACGAGCAGGCGGAGTGGGCGACGTTCGACGAGGATCTCGGCGACGACGAGGACGATGCGGACGACGACGGTGCGCGCGCCGGCGACGGCGAACGGCTGACCGAGGGACGATTCGCGCTCTACAGCACCGGCGAGCCCGAGACCGTGAACTCCGTCACCACCGAGGCCGCACCCGCCGAGGCGCCCCCGATCGTCGCCGAGCTGGACTACCAGACCCTCACCCTCGCCCAGCTGCGGGCACGGCTGCCCTCGCTCAAGGTCGACGACCTCGAGGCGCTGCTCGCCTACGAGGAGTCGACCAAGGCGCGCGCCCCGTACCAGACGCTGCTGGCCAACAGGATCACGCGCGCGACTGCCAAATGATCTTCCCCGTCGCTCCGCTCGCCCGAGGATGACCGACCAGGACCAGCCCGCGGACAAGCCGGGCAAGTCCGCGGAGAACCCGTACCCGGTCCGTTCGGTGTCGATGATGGTCAAGGACTGGATCGACCGGCTGGGCACGGTGTGGGTCGAAGGCCAGATCGCCCAGATGACCGTGCGGCCCAACTCCAGCACCGCGTGGATCACGCTCCGCGACCCGTCGGCCGACATGTCGCTGCAGATCACGTGTCCGCGCGATCTGGTGCACAACGCCCCGGTCAAGCTCGCCGAGGGCACCCGCGTCGTGATGCACGGGCGGCCCAGCTTCTTCGTCGGCCGCGGATCGTTCTCGTTGCGCGTCAACCAGATTCGTGCCGTCGGCATCGGCGAGCTGCTGGCGCGGATCGACCGGCTGCGCCGCCTACTCGACGCCGAGGGCCTCTTCGACCCGCGGTTGAAGCGGCCCATCCCGTTCCTGCCGGGCACCATCGGGCTGATCACCGGCCGCGCCAGCCACGCCGAGAGCGACGTCGTCTCGGTGGCGACGGCGCGCTGGCCTGCAGTGCGCTTCGCGATCCGCAACCCCGTCGTGCAGGGCCCCAACACGGTGCCCCAGGTGGTCCAGGCGCTGCGCGAACTGGACGCGGACCCGGAGGTCGACGTCATCGTCGTCGCCCGTGGCGGCGGCAGCTTCGAGGACCTCCTGCCGTTCTCCGACGAGACGCTGTGCCGTGAGATCGGCAGGTGCACGACGCCGGTGGTCACCGCCATCGGCCACGAACCCGACAACCCGCTGTGCGACCTCGTCGCCGACGTCCGCGCCGCGACGCCCACCGACGCCGCCAAGCGCATCGTCCCGGACGCAGCGGCCGAGCAGGCGATGGTCGACGACTGCCGCCGCCGCAGCGCGCAGGCGTTGCGCAACTGGGTCCGGCGCGAGCATCACCACCTGACCCAGCTGCGCAGCAGGCCGGTGCTGGCGCGTCCGCTGGCCGCGATCGATGCCCGCGCCGACGAGGTGCACCGCGCCCGGGCGGCCGCCCGCCGCGACGTGACCCGGATGATCGCCGCCGAATCCGACCGGATCGGCCACATGTCGGCGCGGCTGACCACACTGGGTCCTGCCGCGACCCTGGCGCGCGGCTACGCCGTCGTGCAGGCGGTGGCCGGCGACGGCACGACGACGGTGTTGCGGACGGTGGCCGACGCGCCGGCCGGGAGCCGGTTGAGGATTCGGGTGTCCGACGGCGCCGTCGGGGCCGTGAGCGAGGGGGAAGATGAAGCCCATTAGTCAACTCGGCTACGAAGAGGCCCGCGACGAGCTGACCGAGGTGGTGCGCCGCCTCGAGCAGGGCGGACTCAGCCTAGACGAGTCGCTGCAGCTCTGGGAAAGAGGCGAAGAGCTGGCCAAACGGTGCGAGCAGCACCTGGAGGGTGCCCGCCAGAAGGTCGAGAAGGCACTCGCCGCGAACGACGACGACGAAGGTTGAGATGGCAATCAGTGGCGGGCGGTAGGCTCGAAACTGGAACACGTTTCAGTTATGCTTCTCGGCCATGGGTGACCCAACGCTGACCACCGATCTCGGCCACGTGCTCGTCACCGGGGGGTCCGGCTTCGTCGGAGCCAACCTCGTGACCGAACTCCTGAGCCGCGGCCTGCGCGTGCGCTCCTTCGACCGCGCACCGTCCCAGTTACCCGCTCACCCCTCGCTCGAGACGGTCGTCGGCGACATCACCGATTCCGGCGACGTCGCCAAAGCGGTCGCCGACGTCGACACCGTCATCCACACCGCCGCGATCATCGACCTGATGGGCGGCGCCTCGGTGACCGAGGAGTACCGCAACCGCAGCTTCGCGGTCAACGTCGGTGGCACCGAGAAGCTGGTGCACGCCGCGGCGGCGGCCGGGGTGAAACGGTTCGTCTACACCGCGTCCAACAGCGTGGTCATGGGCGGGCAGGCCATCTCGGGGGGCGACGAGACGCTGCCCTACACCGAGCGCTTCAACGACCTCTACACCGAGACCAAGGTCGTCGCCGAGAAGTTCGTGCTCGCCGCCAACGGCGTCGAGGGCATGCTGACGTGTTCGATCCGGCCCAGCGGCATCTGGGGCCGCGGCGACCAGACCATGTTCCGCAAGGTGTTCGAGAGCGTGCTCGCCGGCCACGTCAAGGTGCTGGTCGGCAACAAGGACGTCAAGCTCGACAACTCCTACGTGCACAACCTGATTCACGGTTTCATCCTGGCCGCCGAACACCTCGTGCCGGGCGGCACCGCACCCGGTCAGGCCTACTTCATCAACGACGGCGAGCCGATCAACATGTTCGAGTTCTCCCGGCCCGTCGTGGAGGCCTGCGGGGAACCGTTCCCGACGTTCCGGGTGCCGGGACGCCTGGTGTGGCTCGCGATGACGGCGTGGCAGTTCCTGCACTTCCGGTTCGGTCTGCCCAAGCCGCTGCTGGAACCGCTTGCGATCGAACGGATCACGCTCGACAACTACTTCTCGATCGCCAAGGCCAAGCGCGACCTCGGCTACGAGCCGCTGTTCACCACCGAGCAGGCGATGGCCGACTGCCTGCCGTACTACACCGACCTGCATGCGTCGATGAAGGCCGCCGGCCAGGCCGCACCCGCCACCGCCTAGCTCCCGCTACTGCACCAGCGACAGGGCGTGCGCGCGACGGAGCTTGCCCGACGGCGTCTTCGGGATGCTGCCGGGTGCCAGCACGACGACCTTGCACGGCCGCACGTCGACCTCGCTGAACACCTCGTGGGCGACGGCGCGCTGGATGCGACGGACCTCTGCGCGATCCTCGTAGGCGGCCGATTCGACGGCCACCGCGAAGGTCTCGCGCGACCGCTCGCCGTGTAGACGGACGGCGACCGAGCAACCCGAGCGCACGCCCTCGACCCGACCGGATGCCCGCTCGACGTCGGTCGGGTACACGTTGCGCCCGCCCATGATGATGACGTCCTTGACGCGTCCGCAGACGACGATGTGCGATTCCTCGGTCAGGTAGCCGAGATCGCCGGTGTCATACCAGCCGTCGTCGTCCTGGGTGGAGACGAACCCGCCGACGGTGGTGTAGCCCGGCGAAAGCGGTTCTCCACGAACCTGAATCACGCCGACGCCGCGTACCGGCAGCACGTTGGCGTCGTGGTCGATGACGCGCACCTGCAGGCCCGCCAGCGCGGGTCCGAGCGTCGCGAGCCGACGGACGTTGCCCGTGGTCGCGGGCACCGCACGGTGCAGGACGGCGAGCATGTCGGCGTCGACCTGATCGGTGACCAGGCCCGCGCCGCTCATCGAGAACGACACGGCCACAGTGGTTTCGGCCATGCCGTACGCCGGGACGATCGCCTCCGGCCGCAGACCGAACGGCTTGCCGGCATCGCACAGGTCCTCGACGACCTCGGGCTCCACCTGCTCGGCGCCAGAGAGCGCCCACCGCAGCGAACTCAGGTCGAACTGGTTGGGCTGCGCCTGGTTCCGCAACCGCTTGGCCAGCAGCGCGTAGGCGAAGTTGGGGGCCGCGGTCATCGTGCCCTTGTACTGGTCGATGAGCCTCGCCCACAGCAGCACGTCACGCAGGAAGTCCATCGGGGTGATCTTGACCAGCTCGGCGCCGAAGTACATTGGTACGACCAGGAATCCGGTCATGCCCATGTCGTGGAACAGCGGCAGCCAGCTCACGATGACGTCGGTGTCGATGTCGAACTCCGCGCCGACGAACATCGCCTCGGCATTGGAGACGAGGTTGCGGTGGGTGATCCGCACGGCCTTCGGCGGCCCCGTCGAGCCGGACGTCAGCTGTAGCAGCCCGACCGACTCCTCGTCGACGTCGAGCGGATCGACGGGCTCGGCCGTCAGCAGGTCGGCGATCACCAGAACGGTGACGCCACTTTCGACCAGCACGGGCGCGGCGGCCATGAACGGCTCGGACACCACGACCGTGGTGGAGCCGAGCGTGTCGACCACGCGGCGGGTCTCCTCGGCCCAGGCCAGCAGGTTGGTCCGCGGCGTGGGCTGGTGCAGCATCGTCACGCTCGCGCCACGCATCCAGGTGGCCTGAGCGGTCGGTGCGATCTCGACCGGTTCGCCCGCCAGCACGGCGACGGCGTCGCCGGGACCGACACCGGCGGCGGCGAGACCGCCTGCGATGCGCCTGGCGCGTTCGTGCACCTCGGCCCAGCTCTGCCGCAGCGGGGCATGGGGCTCACCGGTGACGAAACCGCACGTACTCGTCTTGGCGTTCGCGTACATCGCGTCGCAGAAGCGGCTCACGCGGTCTTGCCTTCGGCTTCGGCGAACGAACCGAGGAGGTGCACGACCACCGACGCGGTCATCGGCACGGTCGACGCGGTCACGGCGGCCAGCACGCGGTCGCCGACGCTGTTTGCGCAGGACGCCGGAACGATGCTCAGCACCGCGTCGCGCGAGTGGGTTCCGACGAGGTAGATCATGCCCGGGGAGACCAGGGAGTACGGGTCGACGCACACCGCAACGCCGCGCCGGATCACCCGCGAGGGTGCCGTGCGCCAGGCTCTCGGGTCGTACACCACGCGCCTGACCTCGCCGATCATCGATCCGAGGATGGACATCAGATCGGGCAGTTCAGTCGCCAGGTCGGCACTGTTGGGCCACCACACGCCGTCGACGCCGCCGCGGGTCGTGGACCGCTCGCAGAACGCCAATCGGGACGAAATCTTGTCTGGGGGACGTTTCGACACCATGGACGGTGCTCCCATCCAGTTAGCCGAGCAGTCGCAAACGGTGGCCGATTGCTTGACCACACGAGTAGCTCGCGACGGTCCGAGCGTAACCCACGCATCGCCCGAACCCCGGCGGACGCGGTCGCGGCGAGATATCGACTCGGTGCCGGAAGAATCAAGCGACCCGACGACCGGGAGTTGCCGAAAGGCGCGCGCTCACCCCTCTAGAGTGCGAGGTTGTAAGCCAGTCTAGGGAGGGTCATGTCTGACGCAGTACTGGTGACGGGGGCCTTCGGCCTCGTCGGCTCGGCAACGGTGAAGCGGCTCGCAGCCGACGGACGCAAGGTGGTGGCGACCGACCTCGACGTACCCGAGAACCGCAAGGCCGCAGGCGACCTTCCGTCGGGCGTCGAGGTGCGGTGGGCCGATCTGACCGACCCCGCGGAAGTCGCCGGATTGCTCGGCGCCGTCCAGCCCGCCGCGATCATCCACCTCGCCGCGATCATCGCCCCCTTCTGCTACGCGCGAGCGGCGTTGGCGCGCAAGGTCAGCGTCGATGCCACGGGCTACCTCGTACACGCCGCGCTGGCCCAGGACACCCCGCCGCGGTTCGTCCAGGCGTCCAGCGTCGCGGTCTACGGCGCGCGCAACCCGCACCGCATCACCGACCTGCTGTCCGCCGACACCCCGATGCACCCGACGGACCTCTACGGCACGCACAAGGCCGAAGCCGAGGAACTCGTCCGGTCGTCGGCACTGGACTGGGTGGTGCTGCGCCTCGGCGGCGTGCTCACCACCGAGATCAGCTTCGACATCAAGCCGGAATTCCTCTTCTTCGAAAGCGCCCTGCCCACCGACGGCCGGATCCAGACCGTCGACGTCCGCGACGTCGCACGGGCCTTCGCCGCGGCCACCACCGCGGACTGCCTCGGCGAGATACTGCTCATCGGCGGCGACGACGCCACGCACCGACTCACCCAGGGCGACATCGGCCCGGCGACCGCCGCGGCGATGGGACTGGTCGGCGCCCTCCCGATCGGCCGGCGCGGCAATCCCGACAGCGACGTCGACTGGTTCGCCACCGACTGGATGGACACCACCCGGGCACAGGAAGTGCTCCGCTTCCAACACGTTTCGTTCCCGGACATCCTCACCGAGACCGCGGACAAGGCCGGTTGGAAGCGCTACCCGCTGCGCGCGGTCGCACCGGCCGTCGGCTTCGTCCTGCGGCGGCAGTCGGCGTACCGCGACCACCCGGGACAGTGGGCCGACCCGTGGGGCGCCATCCGCGCCAAGTGGGGCGACCCGGGGCCCGACCGCGTCACCCAGTGATCAGCGCATGGCCGTGACGACGGAGTTCACCGCAACGCAGAAGCGGGCGCTGGCCATCGCGACCGTCCTCGCCGTCGGCTTCGGCGCGTACTTCCTCAGTTCCTACTTCATGGTCGTGGTCGTGGCTGCCGTCGCGGCCTATCTCTTCAACCCGCTGTTCGACTGGTTCGGCCGGCGGATGGGCCGAGGGCTGTCGGTGACGCTGACCGTGCTGTCGGCGCTGTTCGCGCTCATCATCCCGCTCAGCCTGCTGGTGCTCCTTGCCGTCGTCCAGATCAGCACCATGATCCGCAGCGTCTCGGAGTGGGTGGGACGGACCGATCCGACGACGCTCGGCGAGAAGGCGCTGGCACTGGCCAACGACACCGTCCACCGGGTGCCGTTCCTCGCCGACGTCGAGATCACCGAGGACATGGTCCGTGAGCGGCTCGCGACCGTCGCGCAGCACGCCGGCGAGTACGCCCTGACCTTCCTGCAGGGCGCGGCAGGCGGGTTGGCGGGCGGACTGACGGCAGCCGTCCTCTTCATCTACGTGTTCGTCTCGCTGCTCACCAACCGCGAGCGCGTTCGGCTGCTGATCCGCAAGCTCAACCCGCTCGGCGAGGACGTCACCGACCTCTACCTGGAGAAGATGGGCGCCATGGTGCGGGGCGCGGTGTTCGGCCAGTTCGTCATCGCGCTGGCCCAGGGCCTCGCCGGCGCCATCTCGATCTACCTCGCCGGGTTCCACCAGGGGTTCTTCATCTTCGCGATCCTGCTGACCGCGATGTCGGTGATCCCGTTGGGCGGCGGCGTCATCAGCATCCCGTTCGGGATCGGCATGATGCTGTTCGGCAACGTCTGGGGCGGCGTCTTCGTCATCGTCTGGCACCTCATCGTGGTCACCAACATCGACAACGTGCTGCGTCCCATCCTGGTCCCCCGCCAGGCACGCCTGGACTCGGCGCTGATGCTGCTCGCCGTGTTCGCGGGCATCGGCATGTTCGGTTTCCTGGGCATCGTCATCGGCCCGGTCCTGATGATCGTCATCGTCACGACCATCAGCGTGTATCTTGCCGTCTTCAAGGGCGTCCCGATCCTCGAGGACGACGATGACGACGAACCCGAGAAGCCGAGCAGGCTGCGCGCGCTGATCCTGCGGGCGCGGGCGCGGCTGGGCGCCGACCGCAGCGCGGAGCGATTGAAGGCCAAGCAGGCGTCTGTCGCGGCTCCCCCGCCCTAGGTCGCGGCGAGCCGCTCGGTCAAAAACGCGACGACCCGCTTGCGCGCCTCATACGCCGGGTGCCCGTCGACCTCGCGAACCTGGTCGGTGAGCACCGAATGCGCCATGCGGCCGAGACCGTCGGGGTTGCCCTTCTTCGAGTTGATCTCGATGACCTCGAAGGCGTCGCCCAGGCGCGCCTTGAGCGTGGTGAACCGGTCGCCCGGCGACATCGCGTCCTCGCTGAAGCGCAAGCCCATGGCGCACAGGCCTTCTTCGGCGGCGCGTCGTTCGATGATCTTCAGCTCGCCCTCGGACAGACCGGGGTCGCGGCGCTGACGCGGGGTAAGCGGCAGTGGGAGCGACGGCTGGCTCATGATCGGCGCGAGCACGCTGTCGTCGACCGCCGCGGCGAGCGCGAAACCGCCTGTGAAGCACTGCCCGATGACGCCGACGCCCTTGCCCGGCGTCGAGGAGTTGAGGTCACGCGCCAGGGCACGCAGGTAGTGCGCGATGGGACGGTCGGCGTTGGTCGCGAACGCCGCGAACTCCTTGGCGATGCAACCCTTCACCAGAGTGGTGACCATGGCTGGGCTCATCGCGGATCTGCCCGGCGTGCCGAACAGTGACGGCGCGGCGACCGTGAACCCGTTGTCCACGAGATGGTTTCCGAGCGCGAGGACGCCGGGGTGCAACCCGGGCATCTCGGGAATCAGGACGACGCCCGGTCCCTCACCCTTGCGGTACACGTCATAGGTGAGGCCGGCGCCCGTGAACGGGGTGGCCACCCATCCGGTGAGATCCGATTCGGGTGACGTCATCGCGTGCTCCTAGCGGACGGGCAGTGGCGGCTGGGTCTGCGTCGCCTCGGCCAGCGTACGGTACTCGGCAGTACCCGCGGCGCCGGTCAGCGCAAGGCGCACCGGACCGGTCGGGCCGGGAAGCGTCGTCGTCCAAACCGGACGGACGTCCTCGGAGCCCTCGTAGACGATCCAGTTGACCCCGGCGACGTCCTGGGTGCCGGTCGGCACCAGGCTGGTCTCGATCGACTGGACCAGCTTCTCCTCGTCGGCGTTGCTCTGCGTGAGGCTGATGAACATGCCGGTCGGCGCCAGGTAGCCCACCCGCGAGGTCAGCGCGCGGACGACCTTGCCGTCGGGTTCGGTGCGGCCACCTTCGATGCTCGCGCGCCCGCCCGAGTTGGCCTGCCACCCCTCGGGTAGATCGGGCAGCCGGATCGGGATGCGGAGCGCGTCGGCGTCGGCTTGCAGCGCAGCCGGGGCGTCGTACGGCGGCGGAGCACCCTCGCCGGGACCGTTGGGCGCGAACGAACACATGCCCAGCAGACCCGCCAGCACGATGCAGCCGACGATCAGCGGCATCATCGACCAGAACATGTCACGGCCGTCCTGGCGCAGCCGCGACTTGGCCGGTTTCGGGCCGGGTGGCTGCGCGGGCTGGCTGATCGGCGGGACGGTCACATTTACCACTATCCCAGCTCCCAAAGTGGGAACGGCTAATGGGACAATCTGGCGCATGACGCCTTCGGCATCGGCCTCGCGCCGGGAAGCACCCGACCGCAACCTCGCCCTCGAACTGGTCCGAGTCACGGAGGCGGGCGCCATGGCCGCCGGCCGCTGGGTCGGGCGCGGCGACAAGGAGGGTGGCGACGGCGCGGCCGTCGACGCGATGCGCGAGTTGGTGAACTCGGTGTCGATGCGCGGCGTCGTGGTCATCGGCGAGGGCGAGAAGGACAACGCCCCGATGCTCTACAACGGCGAAGAGGTCGGCAACGGCGACGGGCCGGACTGCGACTTCGCGGTCGACCCGGTCGACGGCACCACGCTGATGAGCAAGGGCATGCCGAACGCGATCTCGGTCCTCGCGGTCGCCGAACGCGGCGCGATGTTCGATCCGTCGGCGGTGTTCTACATGAACAAGATCGCCGTCGGCCCGGACGCCGTCGACGTCATCGACATCACCGCGCCGATCGGCGAGAACATCCGCAAGGTGGCCAAGGCGAAGAACTCCAGCGTCGCCGACCTCACGGTGTGCGTGCTGGACCGGCCCCGCCACGCGCAGCTGATCGCCGACGTCCGCGACGCCGGTGCCCGCATCCGCCTCATCTCCGACGGTGACGTCGCAGGCGCGATCTCGGCCTGTCGGCCCAACTCCGGCACCGACCTGCTCGCCGGCATCGGCGGCACGCCCGAGGGCATCATCACCGCCGCCGCGATCCGCTGCATGGGCGGCGCCATCCAGGCCGTCCTCGCTCCGACCGACGACGCCGAGCGGCAGAAGGCCATCGACGCCGGCCACGACCTGGACCGCGTGCTGCACACCGAGGACCTGGTGTCGGGTGAGAACGTCTTCTTCTCCGCCACCGGCGTCACCGACGGCGACCTGCTCCAGGGCGTCCGCTACTCCGGCGGCGGCTGCACGACGCAGTCGATCGTCATGCGTTCCAAGTCCGGCACCGTGCGGATGATCGAGGCCTACCACCGCCTCGCCAAGCTCAACGAGTACTCCGCGGTCGACTTCACGGGCGACAAGTCCGCCGCATACCCCTTGCCTTGACCCGACATTCACTTCCGATACAGAACAGGGAACACATGACTGCCGACAGCGCTGTCAAAGCAGACGACACCGAATACCGCATCGAGCACGACACGATGGGCGAGGTCCGCGTGCCCAAGGATGCGCTCTGGCGGGCGCAGACCCAGCGCGCGGTCGAGAACTTCCCGATCTCGTTCCGCGGCCTCGAGCGCACCCAGATCCGTGCGCTAGGCCTGCTCAAGGGCGCGTGCGCGCAGGTGAACAAGGACCTCGGCCTGCTCGACCCGGAGAAGGCCGACGCCATCGTCGCCGCAGCGGCTGAGATCGCCGACGGGCTGCACGACGACCAGTTCCCGATCGACGTGTTCCAGACCGGCTCGGGCACCAGTTCGAACATGAACGCCAACGAGGTCATCGCCTCGATCGCGGCCCGCAACGGCGTGACCGTGCACCCGAACGACCACGTCAACATGTCGCAGTCGTCGAACGACACCTTCCCCACCGCCACGCACATCGCGGCCACCGAAGCCGCTGTGCGCCATCTGATTCCAGCGCTCGAGGTGCTGCACGAGTCGCTGGCGGGCAAGGCGCGTCAGTGGCGGACCGTCGTGAAGTCGGGCCGCACGCACCTGATGGACGCCGTCCCCGTGACGCTCGGCCAGGAGTTCGGTGGCTACGCCCGCCAGATCGAGGCGGGCATCGAGCGGGTCAAGGCGACCCTGCCGCGCCTCGGTGAACTCGCCATCGGTGGCACCGCGGTCGGCACCGGCCTCAACGCCCCCGACGAGTTCGGCGCGAAGGTCGTCGAGGTCCTGGTGGCCCAGACCGGTATCGGCGAACTGCGCACGGCCAACGACTCATTCGAGGCGCAGGCCGCCCGTGACGGACTGGTCGAGGCATCCGGCGCGCTCAAGACCATCGCCGCGTCGCTGACCAAGATCGCCAACGACGTGCGCTGGATGGGCTCCGGCCCGCTGACCGGGCTGGGCGAGCTGCAGCTGCCCGACCTGCAGCCGGGTAGCTCCATCATGCCGGGCAAGGTCAATCCCGTTCTGCCCGAGGCGGTTACGCAGGTCGCCGCGCAGGTCATCGGCAACGACGCAGCCGTCACCGTCGGCGGCCTCTCGGGTGCGTTCGAGCTGAACGTCTACATCCCGATGATGGCCCGCAACGTGCTGGAGTCGTTCACGCTGCTGGCCAACGTGTCCCGCCTGTTCGCGACCAAGTGCATCGACGGGCTGATCGCCAACGAGGGCAGGCTGCGCGAGCTGGCCGAGTCGTCACCGTCGATCGTCACTCCGCTGAACTCGGCGATCGGCTACGAGGAAGCCGCGAAGGTCGCCAAGGAAGCGCTCAAGGAGCGCAAGACGATTCGGCAGACGGTGATCGACCGCGGCCTGATCGGCGACAAGCTCTCCGAGGAAGAACTGGACAAGCGCCTCGACGTGCTGGCCATGGCCAAGGTGAAGGACGGCGACTAGACGCTCTCGCGCGCGGCCGGGCTTCGGTCGGTGAGCAACCACCTGATCCCCGGCCACGCGCTGAGGCTGTGCAGCACCAGGCTCAGCGTGACGGTCACGACGACCACCTGAACGATCAGCGACTGCTGCACCAGGTCGCCCCGTTCGACGACGAGTAGACCGAGCACCAGGGTGCTGATCCCCCGCGGTCCGAACCACCCGATGAACAGGCGGTCGCGCACGGGCACGTCACTGCGCAGCAGTGCCACCGACACCGCGGCCAGCCGGACGAGCACCAGCGCGACGACCGCGAACAGCACCACGCGCCAACTGGCTTCGCGCCAGCCGACGATCACGGCGTACCCGCCGAAGAGCGCGAACACTAGGAGTTCGAGCAGTTGCGCGGCGGCGTCGGACACGTGCATGTCGGGATGGTGCCCGACCCGGCGGCTCGCGAATGCGAACGCCAGTCCGCCCGCGAATGCCGCGACGAAGCCGCTCCCGTGCAGATGCTCGCCCACCTGGAAGCAGACGAGCGCGACCGCGACGGTGGCCAACTGGGCCCAGGTGTCCCCCATCCAGTCGCGCCGTCGCGACTGACCGATCACCCAGCCGCCCGCCACTCCGGCGGCGATACCCACGGCCGCAGAGACCAATTCGGTCCGGACCAGGAACCACCCCCAGTGTTCGGCCTCGGGGGCGGTGCGCTCGGACGCCAACGCGAGCGCGCCCAGAAGGGCAGCCAGGGCGAAGCCGTCGTAGAAACCGCTCTCCGTCGACAGCGCATGGCGGATCCGCTCGGGGATGCGGCGATCGTCGAGCAGCGCGTGGATCAGGGCGACCTCGGTGGGCGCGACGATCGCGGCCAGGCACACGGCCTCCCACAGCGGCATCACCGGCAGCACCAGCACCGCGGTGATCACGCCGAGCGCGATGGCCAGCGGGATGCCGACCACCAGCAGCCGGAACGTCACCTCGCGGCGGCGCAGCACTGCCGAGAGGTCGAGTTCGGCCGCCTGGTTGAACAGGATGAGCGTCAGCGCCAGCTGCGCGAGGACGGTGAACGTCGACGTGTCCGGGCCACCCTCGATCAGGTCGAAGCCGAACGGGCCCAACGCCATTCCGACGAGCACGAAGATCAGGGCGGGTGCCACGTACCAGCGCTTCACCACTCCCGACACGACGGCGTAGCAGAGGACCAGCAGAGTCAGGACGAACGCGGTCTCGGTAGCCATGGCGATCGCAGCGGGACGTCAGGCGCCGTTGGTGGGGCCGCCGGAGTTCTGGTTCGGGATGTCGGTGATGGGGAGGTTGGGCATCGGCGGGGGTGACGGCGTGTCCGGCAGCGCGGGCACGTCCGCGGGCGGCAGGTCGCGCAGGTCGTTGACCGGCGGCCCGTTCTCCCGGCTGCCATACGAGGTGCCCGGCGCCAGCGGACCGAGCATCTGGCTGACCGTGACGACGTGATAGCCGTTGGCGCGCAGCACAGGAAGGAACTGGTAGACCAGGTCGACCGTCGAGGAGTAGGTGTCGTGGAACAGCACGACGGAGTTCGGCCTGATCTGGCTCATCAGCAGCGCGCGGGTGGCGTCGGTGTTGGCGTCGTTGGCCCAGTCGAACGGAATGACGTCCCAGTTGACGTCCGCGAGCCCCTGCTTGCCTGCCTCGGCGAGCACCCGGTCGTCGACCAATCCACCCGCAGTGCGCACCAGCGTGGGGCGTCGGCCGGTCGCGGCTTCGATCGCGTCGTTGGCGCGCGAGAACTGGGCCGGGATCTCCTCTGGCGGAATGGTCGTCATGTTGGGGTGTTCCCAGGTGTGGCTGCCGATCTCCATGCCCGCGTCGGCGATGCGCTTGGCCCCCGCCGGGTTGGCCGCGACCTTGTTGCCGATCAGGAAGAACGTCGCGTGGGCGCGGTCGTCGGTGAGTACCTGAAGCAGGCGGTCGGTGTACGGGCTGGGTCCGTCGTCGAACGTCAGCGCCACGCACTTGACCTGGCGGCAATCCACGACGTCGGCCTTGGCGACCCGGACGTGCCCGGTGAAGCCACCGACGAGGACGATCGCCACGCCCGCGCAGACCCCGGCCACCATGCGCAGATACGACCAGGCGTCGGAGCGAGGCTCGTCCGAGCGACCATCGGATGGAGTGTCGGGCCGCGTGCGCACGGGTGGGAGCCTACCGGCCGTGCCTGAGGTAGCGCTCACGGCGCGAAAGTGCGAGTCGCATGCGCCGTGAGCGCTATCTCAACGTCGTGCGATCACGGCAGGGCGCCGGGGCTGATCTCCTCCAGCATCTCGGTGACCAGTGCCGCGATCGGCGAGCGCTCGCTGCGCAGGAGCGTGATGTGCGCGAACAGCGGGTGACCCTTCAGCTTCTCGATCACCGCAGCGACGCCGTCGTGCCTGCCGACGCGCAGGTTGTCGCGCTGCGCCACGTCGTGGGTGAGCACCACCCGCGAACCGGTGCCGAGGCGTGAGAGCACGGTCAGCAGGACGTTGCGTTCCAGCGACTGTGCCTCGTCGACGATCACGAACGAATCGTGCAGCGAACGTCCCCGAATGTGGGTCAGCGGAAGCACTTCGAGCATGCCGCGGGACTGCACCTCTTCGAGCACCGCGGGGCTGGCGAGCCCTTCGAGGGTGTCGAAGACGGCCTGGGCCCAGGGTCCCATCTTCTCGCTCTCGCTCCCGGGCAGGTAGCCCAGTTCCTGGCCGCCGACGGCGTAGAGCGGCCGGAACACGACGACCTTGCGCTGGGTGCGGCGCTCGAGCACGGCCTCGAGACCGGCGCACAGTGCCAGCGCCGACTTGCCGGTGCCCGCCTTGCCGCCGAGCGAGACGATGCCGACCGACTCGTCGAGCAGCAGGTCGAGGGCGACGCGCTGTTCGGCCGACCTTCCCCGGAGGCCGAACACCTCCCGATCGCCTCGTACCAGCTGCACGCGCTTCTCGGCATTGACCCGGCCGAGTGCGTGGGAGTTGCCGCCGAGCAGCCGAACGCCGGTGTGGCAGGGCAGGTTCCGCGCCTCTTCGAGGTCGATCTCCCCCTCGGCGAACAGGGCGGCGACGTCCTCGCCGGCGACGTCCACCTCGGCCATCCCGGTCCAGCCCGACGTGATGACGTCCTGGGCGTGGTACTCGTCGGCGGGCAGGCCCACGGCGCCTGCCTTGACCCGCAGGGGGATGTCCTTGCTGACGAGCGTGACCTGCTTGCCCTCCGCGGCGAGGTTGGCCGCACAGGTCAGGATCCGCGAGTCGTTGGTGTCGGTGCGGAAGCCGGCAGGCAATACCCTGGGATCACTGTGGTTCAGCTCGACCTGCAGCGTCCCGCCTTGCGTGCCAACGGGTATCGGCAGATCCAGCCGGCCATGCTCGAGTCGGAGATCGTCGAACATCCGCAAGGCCTCACGGGCGAACCACCCCAGTTCGTGGTGGTGACGTTTGGCCTCCAGTTCGCTGATGACCACCAGGGGAACGATGACTTCGTGCTCGGCGAACCTCGTGCATGCCCATGGATCGGACAGCAGCACGGAGGTGTCGAGCACATAGGTCCTCTTCGAGGTCCCGACGACGCAATCAGTCACGTGGCGCTCCTAGGACCGTGCAGCCCCGCACGTCCATGTCGGTGGACACCGCGGTACTAGGACCGGGGCCGGTCCCGTTCTCGTCGAAACGACGGGTACCGCCCGGACAGCAGAGCATGTCGCTAGCCATCCCTTGCGACGCTACTCCCGCCGTGGCGGCGCCGCTCTACGGCACGCCGTGACCCGAACGTGACTACTGCGTTACGAATTCCGCAAGTGCGGGCTCGTCCGCGAGGCCCCACGCCGTGATGCGATCGGCCTTGGCCGCGCGCAGGGCGTCGGCGTCGAAGATCCCGACCTCGGCGACGTGGGCGACCTTGTCCTGGTAGGCGTCGATGTCGCCGCCAACGGCCTGCAGCTCGGCCGCACGGGCCGCGATCGCAGCGACCGTCTCCTCGCGCTTGGTGGTAAGGCAGTGCGCAACCAGGTTCGAGAAGAACTCCTCGTGGCGTTCCTCGTCCTTGGCGATGCGCCCCATCAGGTCCTTGAGCACGGGCTCGTCGATCTGCGCCTCGAGGTTGCGGCAGAACACGGCGTGCTCGCGCTCGAAGAACGCCATGAACACCAGCGTCTCGATCTGGCTGTAGGTGTCGGCGCGGTAGCCCTTCATCACATGCTGGACGCGGACGTCCTCGTTGGCCGACGGGTCGATCTCGCGGGTGACCACCAGGTAGTTGCGCAGCGCGACGGCGTGCAGGTGCTCTTCGGCCGTCCAGCGACCGAGGAAGCGTCCCCACTGCTCGTCGAGGATGAAGTGCTCGACGAGTTCGCGGTGGTAGCCGGCGAGGTTGTCCTTGGTGATGAGCAGGATCTCGAGGGCGTCGGTGACGTGCTTGGGCAGCGTGACGTCCGACGGCTCCCAGTCCCGGCCGCCGAGGAACGCGAAGTTCTCGCCCTGGTCCCACGGGACGAAGTCGTGGGCGAACCAGAGTTCCTCGGTGGCGAGGTGGCGCTTCATGTTCTCGGCGACGACGGGTTCGAGCTCCAGCGTCAGCGCGTTAGCAACCGGTTTCTGTGCCATGAAAGTAACTGTAACCCGAATTCACACGTTCTCTGAAATCGGGTGCGGCGTGTCACGACCGCGCCCCTGACCAGCGCGGGGCTAGAGCGTCAGACCCGGGTACAGGGGGTTGGCGTTGAGCAGTTCGGACGAGGCCGCACGCACCCTGGCGGCGGTTCCGTCGGCCAGCGCGTACTTGGCCTTGGACGGACCGTTCGGCCCCGCGGCGACCTCGGTGTTCGACAGCACTTCGACGACGAGGTCGGCGACGCGGTCGAAGTCGTCGGCGCCGAAGCCGCGTGACGTCAGCGCCGGGGTACCGAAGCGGATGCCGCTGGAGTACCAGGCGCCGTTGGGGTCGTTCGGGATCGAGTTGCGGTTCGTGACGATGCCCGAGTCGAGCAGCGCCGACTCGGCCTGGCGCCCGGTCAGCCCGAAGGACGTCACGTCGAGCAGCACGATGTGGTTGTCGGTGCCGCCGGTGACGAGTCGCGCACCGCGCTTGAGGAACCCCTCGGCGAGGGACTTGGCGTTGTCGGCGACGTCCTGGGCGTAGCCGCGGAACGCCGGCTGGCGGGCCTCGGCGAGTGCCACGGCCTTGGCCGCCATCACGTGCGCCATCGGGCCGCCGAGCACCATCGGGCAGCCCTTGTCGACGGCTGCCGAGTACTCCTCGGTGGCCAGCACCAGACCGCCGCGTGGACCGCGCAGCGACTTGTGCGTCGTGGTGGTCGTGACGTGGGCGTGCGGCACCGGGTCCTCGTCGCCGGTGAAGACCTTGCCCGCCACCAGCCCGGCGAAGTGCGCCATGTCGACCATGAAGGTGGCGCCCACCTCGTCGGCGATCTCGCGCATCTTCGCGAAGTTCACCCGGCGCGGGTAGGCCGAGTAGCCCGCCACCAGGACCAGCGGCTTGAACTCACGGACGGCTGCGGCGACCGCTGAGTAGTCGAGCAGACCGGTCGCCGGGTCGGTGCCGTAGCTGCGCTGGTAGAACATCTTGCCGGAGATGTTGGGCCGGAATCCGTGGGTGAGGTGGCCGCCCGCGTCCAGGGACATGCCCATCAGCCGCTGGTTGCCCAGCTTGGCGCGCAACGCCTCCCAGTCGGCCTCGGTGAGGTCGTTGACGTTCTTGGCACCGAGGTCGGCCAGGCCCGGCGCCTCGATGCGGGTCTGCAGAATCGCCCAGAACGCCACCAGGTTGGCGTCGATCCCAGAGTGCGGCTGCGCGTAGGCGTATGGCGCACCGAACAATTCGCGCGCGTGCTCGGCGGCCAGGGCCTCGACGGTGTCAACGTTCTGGCATGCCGCGTAGAAGCGGTGGCCGACGGTGCCCTCGGCGTACTTGTCGGAGAACCAGGTGCCCATCGTCAGCAGCACGGCGGGCGACGCGTAGTTCTCGCTGGCGATCAGCTTGAGCGAGTCACGCTGATCGGCGAGTTCCTGACGGGTCGCGGCGGCGATCCGGGGCTCGACCTGCTCGATGACCTCGAGGGCCGATCGGTAGGCGGCGCTCGCGGTCACGGCGTACTCGGCGCCCAGGCCGGACTGGGGCGCGGTTGCAGAGGTCACGGAGGTCCCAGAGTCCAGGGTCATGCCCGTCAGCCTAATCCCCAGCCGGGCGCCGCAGAGATCAGCCTGGACGCGCTGGGCGGTCGACTAACACCTGCCTTCGCGTTCGCGAGGACCACCGGCCTCAGGCCGCGCGCAGACTCGACGGGATCAGCGGCTCGTCGAGCAATCGACCGAACCGCACCGCGAGCGGCTCGTCCTCCGGGCGCGCGTCGAGCCAACTGCGCAGCAGGCGATACCCCTCGACGTAGGTGCTGGTGTAGGCACGCCACAGCGGCGACGCCAGGAAGCGGATCGACTGCCTGGCGCGCTCCTCGCTGGTGAGCAGCCAGCGCTGCAGGAAGGCCACGACCTCGTCGACGTCGCGGTGCTCGTCGTGCAGCATCAGCGCGGCGTCTTGGCGGACGTCGGCCAGGGCCGCGGACGCCTCGGAGATCGCCGCGGCGCGTGCACCGTCGAAGCGCAGGCCCAGGTCGGAATAGATCTCGGTCGCCCAGGACCCCCACTCCGGCCCGACCGCCGCATGCAGGGCGAGGTCGGCCAGCCCCTCGGCCATCAGGCACTGCGGCGTGTTCACCAGGAAGATCGTCTGCTCGACCTGCCCGTCGCGGGCAACCAGGCCTGCTTCCTTGCGGCAGTGCTCGGTGTGGTGACCGGGGTAGGACTCATGGGCGACGAGGCGCGGCAGGTTCGACATCTGCTGCTTGAGGTCGGCGTTCACCGCGACCGTCGACCGGTAGTCGCCCTCGTAGTAGTTGAACCCCGACCACGGCTTGTCGGTGACGACCTCGTAGGTGATCGTCTCGCGCTCGGGCAGTGGGAACTGCGCCCGGACGCGGTCGCGCAGCGCGCTGGAGAACGCGTGGATGCACTCCTCTAGCCGGGCGGGCGGAATCTCCTCCGACGTCCGGTGGGCCTGCATGCGCTCGGCCAACGGGCCGGTGCCGCCGATCGCCTCGTCGAGCTTGCGGTGCGCGTCGCGGTAGCGGTCGGTGTCGCCCTTGGCGATGTCGACGTCGAAGTAGGCGCGCACCTCGTCGACGAAGCCGACCTCCTCCCCCGCGAACTTGCGGCCCGCGCACTCCAGCGCCGTCAGGTGGGCCGAGAGGTAGTCGCGGCGTGCGGGTGAGAGGCCGTCGACGTGCGGCACCTCGGTCAGCAGCCGGCGCGCCTCGCGGGCGAGTGCGGCGGGGTCCGGGGCGGGTTCGTCGGCCACCTGGGCGCGCAGTGCCGGGTCGCCGGTGAAGGAGTCGACGTAGCCCTCTTCGATCCGGTCGAACCTCAGACCCAGCTTCAGGTAGTCGTTGATGGCGGTGGTGGCGTCCATGCCGTCAACGGTAAGTGCAAGACTGGGCGAGCGGAGCGACGGGGAATGTGGAGGGCGCATGGCGCGGACCAGCGAGCCGAGTCCATATGTCGAGTTCGACAGGACCCAGTGGCGCGCACTACGCATGTCGACCCCGTTGAAGCTCACCGAGGATGAACTGGTGGGCCTGCGCGGTCTCGGTGAGCAGGTCGATCTGCTCGAGGTCGAAGAGGTCTATCTGCCGCTGGCGCGGTTGATCCACCTCCAGGTCGCCGCGAGGCAGCGCCTGTACTCGTCGACGTCGGAGTTCCTCGGCGAGCCGCAGCAGAACCCCGACCGCCCGGTGCCGTTCGTGATCGGCGTCGCGGGCAGTGTCGCGGTCGGCAAGTCCACCACCGCTCGCGTGCTACAGGCCCTGCTGGCGCGGTGGGAGCACCATCCCCGCGTCGACCTCGTCACCACCGACGGCTTCCTGTACCCGAACGACGAGCTACTGCGCCGGAATCTCATGCACCGCAAGGGTTTTCCGGAGAGCTACGACCGCAGGGCGCTGATGCGCTTCGTGACGGCGGTCAAGTCCGGCGCCGACCAGGTGTCCGCGCCGGTCTACTCGCATCTGCTCTACGACATCGTCCCCGGCGAGCAGCTGGTGACCCGGCATCCGGACATCCTCATCCTCGAGGGTCTCAACGTGTTGCAGACCGGGCCTGCGCTCATGGTGTCGGACCTGTTCGACTTCTCGGTCTACGTCGACGCCCGCCTCGAGGACATCGAGAACTGGTACGTGTCACGCTTTCTCGCGATGCGGGCCGGCGCGTTCGCCGACCCGCAGTCGCACTTCCATCACTATTCGACGCTGACCGACGAGCAGGCGATCTTCGCGGCCCGCGACATCTGGCAGTCGATCAACCGGCCCAATCTGATCGACAACATCCTGCCGACCAGGCCACGGGCCACGTTGGTGCTGCGCAAGGATCACGACCACTCGATCAACCGGCTGCGCCTGCGCAAGCTGTGATTCGTGGAACATTTCCCGCGCCAAGCGCGGGAAATGTTCCACGAATCGCTAGCGCAGGCGGCGCAGGCCAAGGTACTGCAGGTCGGCCATCGCGAGGGTGAAGACGCCGCTGGCGAGGGTCAGCACAACGCCGGTCGTGGTGAGCGGCATGACGTCGGCCAGCACCAGCGCCACGGCCGCGACGGTGAAGACGACATTGCCGACGGCGATCAGGACGCCCCAGGTTCGGACCGTGCGCGTGCGTGACAGGGCGAACACCGCCACGCCGTAGACGACGAAGAAGGCACTCAGCGAGTACTCGAATGCGGCGGTGGTGCCCGACCACTCGGCAATCTTGGGTGCCAGTGCGAGTCCGGCGACGCCGATCACGCCGGAGGCAATGGCGTCCAGACGCAGTGCGAACCGCAGCAGCGAGTTTTTGGCGGTGGTGGTGTCGGGGCGAGAAGTGGTGGCGGTCATGTGCGTATCCCTTCGATCGGTACTGCGGTGGGTAGATGGATTCGGTGGACGGGTGAAACCGGCGCGGGGTCCGCGAGCCCTAACCTCTCGGGGCGGCACGGGCCCCGCGCCGGCGCGGAGGGAGTCACGCCAGACGGCGCACTCCGAGGTATTGGCAGTGGGCGAAACCGAGACCGACGGCGACGGTGGCCACGACCATCGCGACGCCGGCGCCGGTGAGCGGCAGGACGTCCGAGACGAGCACCGCGACCGCCGCCACCGCGAACACCAGGTTGGCGGCGACGACCCCGACGCCGACGCCGCGCACGCTGGGCATGGCCGCGAGTACGTAGAGCGCGGCGCCGTAGAGCACCAGCGCTGCGCCGGCGATCCACTCCGACGTCGCGGTCAGACCGGACAGCCGCGACAACGGGTCTGCGGCCATCGCGACGAACAGGCCGGCGCCTGCGCAGAGCGTGGCGTCGGCGCGCATCGCGAACCGGAGCAGGGAATCCGAGCTGTCGGACAGGCGTCGGGTGGTGATGGCGGTCATGGCGTCTCCTCGTCGTTGAGGTCGCCGTTCGGTGCTCCGAGCGACACCACGAACACTGCTCGGAAACCACTGCCAGATCGATGCGCGATGCTGCCAAACACTGCCAAGTGCAGCTCAGGGCCGGTTCTAGCCGACGGTGACGCGCTTGCCGCGGAGGTCGGCGGCGATGACGCGGGCTGCCGCGTACTGCCAGTTGTGCAGCGACCGCTGCGGGACCTCCGCGACGAACCAGTGCCACGCCTGCCGCGCGACCGGGTCGAGGCCGGCGGCCGTTGCGTTCTGCGCGTAGGCGCGCACGCCGACGACGTAGGGGAAGTACAGCGAGTTGTAGTGTCGCCACTGCTCGGTGGTGCCGAACTCGCCACCGTCACGGGGCTTGAGCGCGGCGATCCGGTCGGCGAGCAGCGCCCGCAATTCGTTGGCCCGCTCCAGCGGTTGGTCCGGGGCGCCGCGCAGGGCCAACCGCCGGTCGATCTCCGGCAGCGCGGTCAACGGGCTGGCGACGAGCTTCGACAGATCGCCGTAGTGTCCGAGCGCGCGGCGGGTCAGCCGCACGAACGTCTCGTCGTCGACGTCGTCGAGCGGATCGTCGGAACGGCGCGGCAGCGCGGCCTCGGTGCGACGCAGGGCATCCCGGTCCGCGCGCAGGTCCGGCGAGCCGGAGAACGCGAGCCGGTCGAGCACGACGGCCAGCGGGTCGGCGAGGACGTTGATCGTGATCGCGACGCCGAGGCTGGTGAACAGCAGCACCGTCAGCGCGGTGTGCTGGCCGGTCACCGCGAGCCCGACGAGCGCCTGCCCGCCGAACAGCGTGGCGACGACGGCCGTGCCCACGAACGACCGCCGCATGTCGGCACGCAGCGCCTGCCCCTCGTCGAAGGCGTCCCACGCCGCGACGGCAACGCCGAGCAGCAGCACGTCGAACCCCGTGCCCGCCAGCGCCAGCCAGCTCGGGACCAGCCCCAGCGGGATCACCAGGATCGCGTTGCCGAGCGCGAAGAACAGCGTCGCGACCACGACGACGCCGGTGACCGAGCGTGGTCGCCGCCCGCCGGTGAGTGCACGCACCAGAGCGCCGAGCGTGGCGAGTGAGATGACGCCGAACATCACCCAGTGCCCGGGCCGCAGGGGCCCCCCGACTCCGCCCGCGAGCACGGCGCCGCTCAGCGCCAGCGCGGCGACGACTGCGACGGTGACGATCTCGCCGATCCTGCTGCGCCAGGTGTCACCCGGCCGGGCCAGCTCCAGCAGCACGGCGAACCAGGCGATACCGGGCATGACGACGAGGTAGCCCTCGACGCGGCCGAGCAGTTCTGCGTGGGCGGGGGTGGCGAGCCGGACGGCGTCGAGGGCCACCACGGCGGCGAAGCTGGTGAGGCCGACGGCGGCGAGCGCCAGGACGGGTTTGCGCGGGCCACGGGCCAGCAGATAGAGCCCGAGCCACCAGCTCAGGGCGAAGACCACTGCGGACATCGCAGCCACGCGACTAGTCTCGCACGCGCCCGAGCCGCGTCATCGCCCGTAGCGGCGATGGCGCATCGTGTAGTCGCGCAGCGCACGTAGGAAGTCGACGCGGCGGAACGCGGGCCAGTGCGCGTCGGTGAACCACATCTCCGAATAGGCGCTCTGCCACAGCAGGAATCCGGATAGCCGCTGCTCGCCGGACGTGCGGATGACGAGGTCCGGGTCGGGCTGGCCGGAGGTGTAGAGGTTCTCCGAGATGGCGTCCACGGTCACGGCGTCGACCAGGCCCTCGCCGGTCACGCCGTTGGCCAGTTCCTTGCCGAGCAGTGCGCGCACGGCGTTCACGATCTCCTGGCGCCCGCCGTATCCGACGGCGACGTTGACGTGGAAGACGCCCTCGGCCGCGCTGCTCGTCGAGTCGACGGCGTCCCGCAGCCGTTTGGCGGGCTCACCGCCGAGCAGCTCGAGGTCGCCGACCGTGCGCACGCTCCATCTGTTGACCGGCGCACAGATCTGCTCGACGACGTCGGTGATGATGCCGATCAGCTCGGTGAGTTCGGCCGGATCGCGCTGCAGGTTCTCGGTCGACAGCAGGTAGACCGTGGCCATCTCGACGCCGGTCTCCTGGCACCACCGCAGCATCTCGGCGATCTTCGCGGCACCCACTCGGTAGCCGTAACTGACGTCGTCGTGCCCGGCGTCGCGGGCCCATCGGCGGTTCCCGTCGCACAGCACCGCGATGTGTCGCGGCAGGTCGTCCCGTGCGCGGGCCAGCTCCTGACGCAGCCGCAGCTCGTAGAGCCGGTAGGCCGGCTCCTTGAGACGCGGGGGAATGATCTCCACGGGTATCAAGACTACTGTGGCGTACTGAATCCCCACGCCGGTTGGGGCGGGTCGATCGGAGGTGACGCAGATGGAATCAGCGCGGACCGATGCCACCGCCGAGGCTGCCGACGAGGCTCAGCAGCCGCCCCCGCGGGTGTACGCCGAGGATCTGCCCGAGGCCGTCGCCGACGGCGTCGCCCAGTTCCTCGGGAGGCCGCGGGCACGCGGATGGATTCACGTCTACTCCGCGATCGTCGCGACCATCGCCGGTGCCGCGCTGGTGTCGGTGTCGTGGTCGGCGGAGTCGACCACCGCGGGCATCGCAACCCTGATCTACACGTTGACGATCGTCGCGATGTTCGCCGTCAGCGGTACCTACCACCGGGTGACGTGGACGTCGCCGACGGCGCGCAAGTGGATGAAGCGCGCCGATCACTCGATGATCTTCATCTTCATCGCGGGCAGCTACACGCCGTTCGCCCTGCTGGCCCTGCCCGCCGAGAAGGGCATGGTGCTGTTCTGGATCGTCTGGGGCGGCGCACTGGCCGGGGTGGCGTTGAAGATGCTGTGGCCGTCGGCGCCCGCCTGGGTCGGCGTGCCGCTGTACCTGCTGCTCGGCTGGGTGGCGGCGTGGTTCATCGGCCCGATCATGGACGGTGCCGGTGTCGCGGCCGTCGTACTGCTGATCGTGGGTGGCGCGCTGTACAGCATCGGTGGCGTGCTCTACGGGCTGAAGTGGCCGAACCCCTGGCCGACGACATTCGGGCACCACGAGTTCTTCCACGCGTGCACTGCCGTCGCGGCGATCTGCCACTACATCGCGATGTGGTTCGCCGTCTTCTAGCCGACCGCTAGAGCTGCGTGACGTTTTCCTGCGACCAGTAGGCCTTCATCGACGTGATCTTCGCCTCGTCGTCGAACGTCATGACGCTGATGATCTCGATGCGCATGCCGCCGGACTCGCCGAACTTGACCGTCAACCGCCAGAAGAACGCCGCCTCGTGGCCCAGCGCCCGCAACGTCACCAGATCGCCGGCGCACTGCGCGCCGGTGATGTTCGCGTAGAAGCCGTGGATGGCCTGCCTGCCGATGTGCACCTCGCCGCCGACCGGATCCTCGACGGTCGCGTCGCTGGCGTACAGGTTGGCGATGTCGTCGGTCGCACCCTTCTCGAGCGCCTCGAGGTAACGGTGGACGGTCTGCGTGTTCAGCTCCGCGCTCGACATGAGCGGCACGCTACACGGCGGCGGTGAACGCCGCGGCGAGATCCCCGGCCGTGGTGACCGGCAGGTCGCAGGTCCGCCCCCGGCACACGTAGGCGGCGTCGCGCCCGCCCACCCTGTCGCGTCCGATCAGCAGTTCCGACGAGTCGAGCGGACCGCCGACCACCACCGCACCACCGGGAGCGAGAGCCCGTGCGGCGCTGAGTAGCTCGGAGTCGGCGGGATCGCACGCCACGGCGACCTGGATCGGCCCGCGCAGCTGCGCCTCGGCGACTGCGAGCCAGTGCCCACCCGAACGCGGCGCCTTCGCCAGGATCGGCGTGGCGGCGCTCAACGATGCGGCCGCGGCGGCGGCGTAGCGGTCGGCCCGCGGGGCGGGCGCGAGGTGGGCGGCCAGTTGCAGCGCCTCGGTGATCAACGAAGCGCCCGACGGCGTCGCACCGTCGATCGGGTCGGCCGGTCGCACCAGCAGCGCCTCGGCGTCGTCGGCGGTGTCGAACCAGCGGCCCTCGGCTTCCGGATCGCCGAAGTGCTCCAGCGCGGCGTCGAGGAGGTCGGTCGCGAGCCCGAGCCACTGCGGGTCGCCGGTGACCTGATGCAGCGTCAGCAGACCGGTCGCCAGCGCGGCGTGATCCTCGAGGATCGCGGCGCTGTCCCCCACCCGACCGCCGAGGCTCGCGCGACGCAGCCGCCCGTCGACGACGTGCAGGTCGACGATCGCATGGGCGCACGTCGTTGCGGCGCTTAGCCATTCGGGGTCGCCGAGGGCGACGGATGCCTCGACGAGCGCGGTGATTGCGAACCCGTTCCAGGCCGTGACCACCTTGTCGTCGCGCCCCGGTTGCGGCCGGCCCGCACGCACCTCGGACAACCGCGCGCGGACGCGGTCGAAGCGTTCGACGTCCTGCGGGTCGGCCGTCAGACGCAGCACCGACGTCCCGTGCTCGAACGTGCCCGCGTCGGTCACGCCGAACACGTCGACGGCCCACCGGCCGCCGTCCGGCCCGAGGGCCTTGCGCAGCTGGGTGGGCGTCCACACGTACGTCAGACCCTCGACGCCGTCGGTGTCGGCGTCCAGTGACGACGTGAACATCCCGCCCGCACCGAGGTCGTCGACGATGAACCGCGCGGTCTCCCGGGTCACCTTGCGCGCGAACGGGTCCGCGGTCCGACGCGCCCAGTGCGCGTAGGCCCGCAGCAGCAGCGCGTTGTCGTAGAGCATCTTCTCGAAGTGCGGCACCACCCACGACGGGTCGACGCTGTAGCGCGCGAACCCGCCTGCCAGCTGGTCGTACACGCCGCCGCGGGCCATCGCGTGGAACGTCCGCTCCGCGGTGTCGAGCGATGCCGCGGCGCCGGTGCGTTCGTGGTGGCGCAGCAGGGCCTCGAGCAGTGCCGACGGTGGGAACTTCGGTGCGCGCCCGAAGCCGCCGCGGGCGACGTCCTCGTCCCGCAGTACCGCTGCCACCGCGTCGTCGCAGAGTTCGGGCGTCAGCGTGGGACCACCGCCGGGCAGACCCGCGGCCATCGATCGCAGCTCACCGGCGATCTCGTCGGACGCCTGCTCGACCTCGGCTCGACGGGTGCGCCAGGTCTCGTCGACCGCGGCGAGCAGCTGGAGGAAGCCGTCCCTGGGGTAGTACGTGCCGCAGAAGAAGGGCCGTCCGTCGGGGGTGAGGAAGCAGGTCATGGGCCAGCCACCCTGGCCGGTCATCGCGACGGTGGCGTTCATGTAGACGGCGTCGAGGTCCGGGCGTTCCTCGCGGTCGACCTTGATGCAGACGAAACCGGCGTTCATCGCCGCGGCGACGTCGGCGTCGGCGAACGACTCGTGCGCCATGACGTGACACCAGTGGCACGCTGCGTAGCCGATCGACAGCAGAATCGGGACGTCGCGTGCAGCGGCCTCGGCCAGGGCTTCGGCCGACCACTCGACCCAGTGCACGGGGTTGTCGGCGTGCTGGCGCAGGTACGGACTGGTCGCCGCACCCAGTTGGTTAGCTCCTGGCGTCGGGCGCATCGGTCGTGCCGTCGTCGACCGCCTGATCGGGCTCGGGGTGCTCGGGATCGAACGACTCAGGCAGCCGCTTGAGGTGCTTGTTCATCGACCACACCAGCAGGAACGTGCCGATCAGCAGGATGACGACGATGACCAGCCCGAACGGGCTGGCCTTGCCGAAGTCCGGACCGGTCTCGCGAGGGGCTTCCTCGGCGAGCAGCCCGGCGATCATCAGCAGTGAGTCGGTCACGGCTCCACACCGGCGAACAGGTCGTCCTCGGGCAGCGTCACCGGCACGCGCGAACGGGCCAGCTCGTATTCCTCGGTGGGCCACAGCCGCTGCTGCCACTCCATCGGGGTGGTGAAGAAGAAGCTCTTGGGGTCGATCTGCGTCGCGTGGGCGAGCAGCGCCTGATCACGCACCTCGAAGTACTTGGAGCACTCGATCCGGGTCGTGACCCGCCGCGACATCAGGTCGTCGTCGGCTTCCCAGCTCTCCAGCCACTTCCCGAACGGTCCCTCTTGGCCGTGCTTGGCGAACTCGTCCTGGAGTACCTGCATGCGCTGCCGCAGGAATCCGTGGTTGTAGTAGAGCTTGGTGACGTTCCACGGCTCCCCGGCGTCCGGGAACAGCCGATAATCGCCCGCGGCCTCGTACGCCGCGACGGAGACCTGGTGGCAGCGGATGTGGTCGGGGTGCGGGTAGCCGCCGGTCTCGTCGTACGTGGTCATCACGTGCGGCTTGAATTCGCGGATCAGCTTGACCAGCGCGCCCGTCGACTCCTCGAGGGGCACCAGCGCGAAGCAGCCCTCCGGCAGCGGGGGCAGCGGATCGCCCTCCGGCAGACCGGAGTCCTCGAATCCGAGCCACGCGTGCTCGACGCCGAGGATCTCCGCCGCGCGGGCCATCTCGTCGCGCCGGATCTCGTGGATTCGGCCATGCACCTCGGGGAGGTCCATCGCCGGATTCAGGATGTCGCCGCGTTCCCCACCGGTCAGCGACACGACCAGCACGCGGGCGCCTTCGTCGGCATACCGCGCCATCGTCGCGGCGCCCTTGCTGGACTCGTCGTCCGGGTGGGCGTGTACCGCCATCAATCGCAGTTCGCTCACTCGTTCCTACCTGCTCGCTTCGTTCGTCGGGTGTCGTCGGTGGTTCCAACAAATCCGGTAGCCCTATAGTTCCAGTCCTAGTCGACTGCTCTGAACTCAGACCCGTCTCGAGACCTCTCCCAAGGGATGACCAACCTCTCATGATCGAGCGTCCCGCCGACCGCTACGGCCGTCAGCGGCTGTCCCGGCGAGGCCGGCGCCGCGTCGCGATCGGGATGACGCTGCTCATTGTCGCGCTCGGCGTAGTGATCGCGCTCATCGGCTTCCAGCGCCTCGGTTCGGCCGAGGTGAAGGGCGAGCTGAGCGCCTATCGGATCATCGACGACCGGACCGTCGAGGTCACCGTCGGCGTGACCCGCGAGGATCCGTCCCAGCCAGTGGTCTGCATCGTGCGGGCCCGTTCGGTCGACGGCAGCGAGACCGGCAGGCGCGAGCTGCTGGTGCCGCCGTCGTCGCAGGTCACGGTGCAGGTGGACACGTTGGTGAAGACGACCAAGCCGCCCGCCGTCGGCGACGTCTACGGCTGCGGAGGCGACGTGCCCGGCTATCTGGTGGCTCCCTAGGGACGCCTCTTTCGGGCCGACGATGGGGGCTCGTGGGCAACGGATGGGCGAACGCTCGGCGGCGAAATCGTGAAAGCCCGTCGACCTCGCGGTGGTAGACTGGGCCGATACACGGTTCCTGCACTGGGGCCGTGTATTGCTGCATTTGCGCGCGGGGGAAGACCGACTGCGATCGCGGCGGCACACACGAACTCGACACAACGAGACAAGCGCGAGCGACTACGACAGGAGCGCGACGACATGACTGACACCCAGGTCACCTGGCTGACCCAGGAAGCCCACGATCGCCTGAAGGTGGAACTCGATCAGCTGATCGCCAATCGGCCCGTCATCGCCGCGGAGATCAACGACCGTCGTGAAGAGGGCGATCTGCGCGAGAACGGCGGCTACCACGCAGCGCGTGACGAGCAGGGTCAGCAGGAAGCCCGCATCCGTCAACTGCAGGAGCTGCTCAACAACGCCAAGGTCGGCGAGGCACCCAAGCAGTCGGGCGTCGCACTGCCCGGCTCGGTCGTCACCGTCTACTACGACGGCGACGAGTCGGACAAGGAGACCTTCCTGATCGCGACGCGCCAGGAAGGCGTCAGCGACGGCAGGCTCGAGGTCTACTCCCCCAACTCTCCGCTCGGCGGCGCGCTGATCGACGCCAAGGAGGGCGAGACCCGCGAGTACACCGTGCCCAACGGCAACATCGTCAAGGTGACGCTGGTCGAGGCGAAGCCCTACCACTCCTAGTACGGATCAGGTCTGACCCCTCGCTCCTCCCGCGGTTAGACCGCGGGCAGGGCGCTGATCTACGGTCCCATGCGTGGCGCAGATCGCGGAGGACCTCTTCCTGCTCCTGCTCGACAATGCCGCCGCGCAGCCCGCGCTGGAGCGAGACCGTCGCGAACGGCTGCTCGCAGGCGCGGTGCTGCTCGACCTCGCGCACGCCTGCCGCATCCGGCCCGCTGCTCCCGGCGACGCCGTGGAGTCCGGCCGGCTGGTGGCGCTCGCGGGCGGTGCCCCACTGGATCAGATCACGGGGCCGGCCTTCGAGCTGCTGACGCGAAAGCCGTTGCGGCCGAAGGTCGCTCTGTCGAAGTTGGGTGGGTCGAGCCAGGAACGCGTCGTGGCCGAACTCGAGCAGCAGGGCCAGATCCGCCGGGTTCAGCTGACGCCGAAGCGCTCCGCCGAGCAGTATGCCTGGCCGCTGATCGACCGCCATCGGGTCGGCGCTGCTCGCGCTGCGCTGCTGTCGGCGTTGTTCGACCGCACGCCGCCCACACCGGCCACCGCCGCGGTCGTCACGCTGTTGCACGCCGCCGACGGACTCGGCGCACTGCTCAGCCTGAACGACCGTGGCTGGCGGTGGGTGCACACCCGGGCGAGCGAGATCTCCAGCGGCAGTTGGGTCGACGAGTCGGCGACCGCGCTGCCCGAGGTCAACCTCGCCGTCACTGCGTCCGCGGTGCGGTCAGCGCTGCTGTAGCGCCTGCTCGAGGTCGCCGATCAGGTCGGCGATGTCCTCGATGCCGACCGACAGCCGGACCAGGTCGTCGGGCACCTCGAGCTGCGAGCCGGCCGTCGACGCGTGCGTCATCGCGCCGGGATGCTCGATCAGCGACTCCACCCCGCCCAGCGACTCGGCGAGGATGAAGATCTCGGTGCGCGCGCACAGCTGATGGGCGGCATCGCGCCCGCCCTTCAGCCGCACCGACACCATGCCGCCGAAACCGGACATCTGCCGCGCGGCGACGTCGTGGTTCGGGTGGCTGGGCAGACCCGGGTAGAGGACGGTGTCGACGGCCGGGTGCTGCTGCAGGAATTCCGCGACCTTGGCACCGTTCTCGCTGTGCCGCTGCATGCGCAGCGGCAGCGTCTTCAGGCCCCGCATCGTCAGGTAGGCGTCGAACGGGCTCGGCACACCGCCCGCGCCGTTCTGCAGGAAGCCGAACGCGGCGTCGAGTTCCTCGTTGCTCGTGACCAGCGCACCCCCGACGACGTCGGAGTGCCCGCCGATGTACTTGGTGGTGGAGTGCAGCACGACGTCGGCGCCCAGGGACAGCGGCTGCTGCAGCGCGGGCGAGGCAAAGGTGTTGTCCACCAACACCTTGATGCCCGACGCCGACGCGAGCTGCGAGATCCCGGCGATGTCGGCGACGGTCAGGATCGGGTTGGTCGGCGTCTCGACCCAGATGAGTTTGGTCTTCGGCGTGATGGCCTCGCGCACGGCGTCGAGGTCGGCCTGCACCGCAGGCGAGTACTCGATGCCCCACTGGGTGAACACCTTGTCGATGAGCCGGAAGGTGCCGCCGTACGCGTCGTTGGGGATGACGACGTGATCGCCGGGGCGCAGCATCGCCCGCAGCGCGCAGTCGGTGGCGGCCATGCCGGAGCTGAACGCACGGCCGTAGTCGCCGCCCTCGACCGCGGCGAGCGAGGACTCCAGCGCCGAGCGGGTGGGGTTGCCGGTGCGCGCGTACTCGAAGCCGCCGCGCAGGCCGCCAACCCCGTCCTGGGCGAAGGTGGAGCTGGCATAGATCGGCGCATTGACCGCACCGGTGACCGGGTCGGGCCGATAACCGGCGTGAATGGCCTTGGTGGCCGGGCCGTAGGCCCGGTAGTGATCTGCTGCGCTGCGCCTCTCGCTCATCCTCGAAGGGTAACCGTGTAGAACAAGACCATGCCGACCCACGCGACTTCGACGGTGGAAACCCTGCTGGACCTGGACTCGCTGTTGAGTACCGAGGACCTCGAGCTGCGCACCATGGTGCGGCAGTTCGGCGAACAACGCCTGCGCCCGCACGTCGCGGAGTGGTTCGAGAGCGGCGTGGTGCCGGTGCGCGACCTCGCCGTCGAGATCGGCAAACTCGGTCTGCTCGGAATGCACCTCACCGGGTACGGCTGCAGCGGCTCGTCGGCGACGGCGTACGGCCTGGTGTGTCAGGAGATGGAAGCCGTCGACAGTGGACTGCGCAGTCTGGTCTCGGTGCAGGGGTCGCTCGCGATGTTCGCGATCCACCACTGGGGCAGCGAGGAGCAGCGCGAGCAGTGGTTGCCCGGCATGGCGGCCGGTGAGTTGATCGGCTGCTTCGGGCTGACCGAACCGGACTTCGGCTCCAACCCGGGCGGGATGCGCACCACCGCCAAGCGCGACGGTTCCGACTGGATCCTCAACGGCTCCAAGATGTGGATCACCAACGCGTCGATCGCCGACGTCGCGATCGTGTGGGCGCGTGCCGAGGAAGGGGTGCTGGGGTTTGCGGTGCCGGTCTCGACGCCCGGCTTCTCCGCGCGCGAGATGACGCACAAGATGTCGCTGCGAGCGTCGGTGACCTCGGAGTTCAGCCTCGACGACGTCCGCGTGCCCGATGCGGCGAAACTGCCTGGCGCCAGGGGGCTCTCGGGTCCGCTGGCGTGCCTGTCGGAGGCCCGGTTCGGCATCGTGTTCGGGGCGGTGGGCGCTGCCCGCGACTGCCTGGAGGCCACGTTGGCCTACGTCGGCACGCGCGAGGTGTTCGACAAGCCGCTGGCGGGCTACCAGCTGTCCCAGGCCAAGATCGCCGACATGGCGGTCGAACTCGGCAAGGCGCAGCTACTGGCGCTCCACCTGGGCAAGCTGAAGGACGAGGGGCGCATCCGGCCCGAGCAGGTGAGCGTCGGCAAGCTCAACAACGTCCGCGAGGCGCTGAAGATCGCCCGACAGTGCCGAACGTTGCTCGGCGCCAACGGAATCACGCTGGAGTACCCGGTGATCCGGCACGCCAACAACCTGGAGTCGGTGCTGACCTACGAGGGCACGTCGGAGGTGCACCAGCTCGTCATCGGTGAGGCGCTGACGGGTGTGAGCGCGTTCCGCTGACGCACACCGTCGCGACCAGCTTGTCGGCGAACGTCTGGTGCCGTCGATCCCAGAGCGGCCACAGGTAGCCCAAGCCCAGCGGCACCGCATTGAGCACGTGGCCCGCCGCGCGTCCGAGTGACCACCACAGGCCCACCGGCTCGCCCGTTTCGGTGCCCACGACGCGCAGCCCGAGCACCGACTTGCCGATGCTGGCTCCCGTGCGGCCCTGACGCCACCCGAGGTTCCACAGCGTGAAGACGACCGAGCCCAGCCACGCCAACCCGTACGCGAGGGTGCCCGCGGTGCTGATGCCCGACCCGCACTGAGCACCGAGGTCCAGCGCCGACGTGTCGGCGTCACACTCGCGAATCCTGGTCAGCCACATGATCCCCAGTGCCAGCGCAAAGGCCGCGACGATGGGCAGGAGGTCGACGGCGAACGCCGCGCAACGCCGTGGCCAAGGCGCACGATCGGTGTCGAGTCGAACGACCACTGTCTTCCTCTCCTCGGGCGCGTAGACCTCCTCAGCAAACACGACGGCCCCGCGGTGGTGAACCACGGGGCCGTCGCGTTCGCGTGAGACGAGACTACGGGGTCAGCGGTGCGACCTGACCACCACTGAGCTTGCGGTAGGTGAACACCAGCAGCAGCGACGCCACCGGAACCGCAACGAGGAGGCCGATACCGCAGAGGATCGCTCCGACGACCGTGATCGCCACCGTGATCAGGTAGACGATGAGGACCGGGACGAAGTTCGCCTTGACGAGCTGGAAGCTCGCCTTGATCCCGTCGATGGCGCCGCAGTTGCGGTCGACGACGATGACCGTCGTGAAGATGGCGAACAGCGCCACCACGAGGCCCGGGAGGAAGCACAGCGCCGATCCGATCGACGTTGCCACCCCGACGATCAGCGTGGCGATGATGACGTTGGTGATGTTGCGCGGCTTGAAGAACGAGCCGATGCTCACCGGCCGTCCGTCGGCGATGTCGAGCACACCGCCGAGGAACGCCGACTGCGCCGCGGCGACGACGATCAGGGTCAGGAGCCCGCCGAGGACGAGCACGGCGATGCTCGCGCCGCCCAAACCGGCGCTGTAGGAGTAGGAAAAGCTGCTGTCGGTCTCGTAGGACTCGTACGTGCTCGTCGGCGCCAACGCCACCGCGATGCCCTGGACGATCGCGTACAGGATGCCGACGGCGAGGGCGTACACCAGCGTCGGGACGATCAGCGGAACGGCGTTCTTGCTGAACTTGTTCCAGGCCCACGAGAAGCCCTCGCCTGCGCTGAAGCCCTGCTGCCCGAAGCCCTGACCACCGGCGGACGCATAGCCGGCCGGTGCGTACCCGCCCGGGGGCGGGGGCGCGTAACCGCCCTGCGGAGGCGGTGGATAGCCGCCCTGCGGAGGCGGCGGGTAACCACCCTGCGGAGGCGGCGGGTAACCACCCTGCGGAGGCGTTGGATAGCCACCCTGGGTGGGTGGGTAGTTGCCCTGCGGCGGCGGGTAGTTGCCCTGGGTCGGCGGGTAATTGCCCTGCGGGGGTGGGTAATTCCCCTGCGAAGGCGGGTAGTTGCCTTGCGGCGGTGGGTAGTTGCCCTGCTGGGGCGGGTAATTGCCCTGGGGCGGCTGGTATCCCCCGCCCTGGGGCGGCTGATTCCCGGGCGGCGGCGAACCGAACCCGCCCTCGTTGGACTGCGGGACGTCGTCGCCGTCGGACGACGGCGGGGGCGGCGGCGGACTGGTCATGGCTTACCTCTGTTCTCTGTCAAGTGATGTGTTCGTGGCGCAGTGCGCCAAAGGTGTTGAGACAGACCCGATCACGGGGTCCTACCGGATGTCCGGGCGGCGCGTGCGGGCTACTCGCTAGCTGAAGTAGATCGCGTAACCGACGATGCCGAGTACGACGAAGATCGCGCCGACCACGATCCCGGCCTGCGCCAGGCCGCGACCGCCTTCACCGGTCTGCTTGATCTGGTTGAGCGCGACGACGCCGAGCACGATGCCCAGGATCGAACCGATGCCGCACAGCAGACCGAGCACGGCGCACACCAGCGACGCGATGGCCAGCGTGTTCGTCTTCGTCGGCGCACCACCGAAGCCACCCGGCGGCGGCGGGTAGCCGCCACCCTGCGGCGGCGGGGGGTAGCCCCCACCCTGCGGCGGGGGCGGGTAACCGCCACCCTGTGGTGGGGGTGGGTAACCGCCACCCTGCGGCGGGGGCGGTGGGTAGTTCCCCGGGGGAGGTGGCGGTTGATCGGTCATGGGCGCCTTCCGGTGATCATGTGCGAGGCACGAGCGGTGTAACCCTACCTGAGAACATGATCAATTCCGGGGCCAAAAGGCGAAAGTTCGGCACCGACTGCCACTTTCGCACCACCCTGGAAATCGGGCCCCGCGGCCCGTTCATCGCCCGGTCATTTGGCGAGCGCGGGCGACCGTCGCGCTAGCGCCTACCTGCGGGTGCGCCCTCCGACAGGAAGCCAAGCAGGTCGTGGCGAGTCAGGACGCCGACCGGCTTGCCCTCCTCGACGACCATCACGGCATCGCATTCACGCAACGTCTTCGCCGCCGTGCTGACGAGTTCACCCGCGCCGATGAGCGGCAGCGGCGGGCTCATGTGCTTGGCCACGGCGTCGGCCAACTTCGCCCGGCCCTCGAACACCGCCGACAACAGCTCGCGTTCGGACACGCTGCCCGCGACCTCGCCTGCCATCACCGGCGGCTCGGCACCGACCACCGGCATCTGCGAGACGCCGTACTCCCGGAGGATGCCAACCGCGTCGCGCACGGTCTCCGACGGGTGCGTGTGCACCAAGTCGGGCAGCGCGCCGGACTTCCCGCGCAGCACGTCACCGACGGTCGACTCCGCCACCGTTCCGTCGAGCCTGCTGCGCAGGAACCCGTAGGACTGCATCCACGAATCGTTGAAGATCTTCGACAGGTAACCGCGCCCGCCGTCGGGCAGGAGGACGACCACGAGCGCGTCCGGCCCGGCTCGTTCGGCGACCCGGATGGCGCCGACGGCGGCCATGCCGCAGGATCCGCCGACCAGCAGTGCTTCCTCGCGGGCGAGGCGGCGCGTCATCTCGAAGGAGTCGGCGTCGGAGACGGCGATGATCTCGTCGGGCACGGTCGGGTCGTACGCCGACGGCCAGAAGTCCTCGCCGACGCCTTCGACCAGGTACGGGCGCCCCGTGCCACCGGAGTACACCGAGCCCTCGGGGTCGACGCCGATGATCTTCACCGCACCGCCGGACACCTCCTTGAGGTACCGGCCGGTGCCCGTGATGGTGCCGCCGGTGCCGACGCCCGTCACGAAGTGGGTGACCTTGCCGTCGGTGTCGGCCCAGATCTCGGGGCCGGTGGTCTCGTAGTGACTCTCCGGACCCATCGGGTTCGAGTACTGGTCGGGCTTCCAGGCGCCCTCGATCTCGTTGGTCAGGCGATTGGAGACGCTGTAGTAGCTGTCGGGGTCGTCCGGCGCGACGGCGGTCGGGCACACCACGACCTCGGCGCCGTAGGCGCGCAACACGTTTCGCTTGTCCTCGCTGACCTTGTCCGGGCAGACGAAGATGCACTTGTAGCCACGCTGCTGGGCGACGAGTGCGAGGCCGACGCCGGTGTTGCCCGACGTGGGCTCGACGATGGTGCCGCCGGGCTTCAGTTCACCGCTGGCCTCCGCGGCGTCGATCATCTTGATCGCGATGCGGTCCTTGGCGCTGCCGCCGGGATTGAGGTACTCGACCTTCGCCGCTACCGTGCCTGCACCCTCGGGGACGACGGAGTTCAGCCGTACCAGAGGAGTGTTGCCGATGAGTTCACTGATGTGCTGCGCGATACGCATGTGTCCATCGTGTCAGGCCGACGGATCGGTTACCAAGTGGCCTCTCGGATGTAGTCGCCGATCTGCTTGAGCGACCGCGTCGCCTCCTTGACCGCGGGCGCACCGAGCTGGAAGACGTGCATCTGACCAGGCCAGATACGCACCTCGACCGGAACGCCTGCCGCGGCGAGCATGTGGGCCGCCTTACGCGCGTCGTTGAGCAGAACCTCCGAGCCCGATACGTGGATCAGCGTGCGCGGCAGGCCCGGCTCGATGTGGTCGAGGGGCTCGTAGACCGCCTCGGGCTTGCCGTCGACGAGGTGTCGTTCGGCGGCGGCCTCGATCAGCTCGACGAGCGCGGGGAACGCCCGGGGCGGGAACATCGCGTCCGTGTGGGCGTTCGGGTGCTGGGTGCGGCTGTCGTTGTCGATCTCGAACAGCGGCGACATCGTCACGACGGCAGCGGGTAATTCGTTCTCCAGGTGCAGCCGTTCGGCGAGCGCCAGCGAGAGGTAGCCGCCTGCCGAGTCGCCGGCCAGCACGATCTGTTCGGGCTCGTAGCCCTTCAGACGCAGCCACTGGTAGGCGTCGTAGCAGTCGTCGAGTGCCTGGCCGACCGAGTGCTTGGGGATCATCCGGTAGTTGACGACCAGTGCCGGGGAGTCGCTGAACCGCGACAACGCGGTGACCATCCGACCGTGAGTGTTCACGCCGCACGTCAGGAACGCTCCGCCGTGCATGTACAGCACGATGCTGCGCTTGCCGTCCGCGGGAAGCACTCCGGCAGCCCGCACCAATTGAGCAGTCGTGTTGGGCAGCTTGATCGTTGCTCGGATGGTTCCGGGCGCAGGCCGAAGCGCTCGTGCAGCGAAGTCGAGCACTCCCCACGGCCACGGCATACGGGGAGCCAGGCTACCGATTGTCAGCGTTGGCCGAATCGTGAGCGCAGCGCCGAGGGCAAACAGCCGACCGGCCACGCTCGGACCGTCTTCGACGATCTCGACGGGGGCACCGTCACTGACCGGGAACCGACGCGTCTTGCGCGCCCTAGCTGCCCCGATGGGTGATCCGTGGGACCCGTGGATCTTGCTCGGTGCGGTCATCGCCACCACTTCCTACGCCGTTGTAGTGCCAGGTCAGGAGCTACTTGTTAGCCAACCCAGGTAACTTAGCTTGACACCTCGTGGTTGATTCAACAATCAAGGGATTCACTTTCGTACCGCAGTTGATATCGCACCGTGACCGCCCTCATTCGTTGCGACGCTGATATCCCGCGGGGCCACGCCTAAACTTGCTGCGTGGGCATCCGTGCACCGCGTCGGTCCCTCGCCCTGGCGGCGACCGCGACATTGGCATCGACGGGCTACGTCGGTGTCCGCAACCTCTTGAGCGGACAAGCCGATCAGGCCCGCAGCGTCATCCCCAAGGCGTGGGACGTCCCGCCGCGCGCCGACGGGGTGTACTCGCCGGGCGGAGGACCGGTCGAGAAGTGGCACCGCGGCGTCCCCTTCGACCTGCACCTGATGATCTTCGGCGACTCGACCGCGACGGGTTACGGCTGCACGTCTGCCGACGAGGTGCCCGGCGTGCTGATCGCGCGGGGCCTGGCCGAGGAGTCGGGGCAACGGGTGCGCCTGAGCACCAAGGCCATCGTCGGCGCAACGTCCAAGGGACTGAGCGGGCAGATCGACGCCATGTTCGTGGCCGGGCCGCCACCGGACGCGGCGGTGGTCATGATCGGCGCCAACGACATCACTGCCCTCAACGGCATCCCGCAATCCGCGCGTCGGGTGGGCGCCGCCGTCAGCCGGCTGCGGGCCAGCGGCGCCGTCGTCGTCGTCGGCACGTGCCCCGACTTCGGCGTCATCACCGCGATTCCGCAGCCGCTGCGCACGGTGGCCCGCACGTTGGGCCTGCGTCTCGCGCATGCCCAAGCGGTCGCGGTGCGTTCGGCGGGTGGGGTGCCCGTGCCGTTCGCGGACCTGATGGCGCCCGAGTTCCTCAAGGCGCCCGAGCAGTACTTCTCGGCGGACATGTTCCACCCGTCCGCCAACGGCTATTCGCTGGCGGCCTCGCAGCTGCTACCCGCGCTGTGCACCGCGCTCGGCGTGGGTTCGCACGGGCAGGCGGTCGAGCCGGCCCTCGAGCAACGCTCGTCGCACGCGGCAGCTCTGCTGGCACGGATCGGCGGCGTCGGCCGGTTGTGGCGGCGCACCACCGGCGTACCCGCGCCGATCGTCGCACCGGCCACCGGTTAGGTTCGGGGTCAACCGTCGTCCACTAGGCGTGACAACGCCGCTCCACCCGAGGAGACCGCCATGCCCGAAGCCGTCATCGTCGCCACCGCGCGCTCGCCGATCGGCCGCGCCGTCAAGGGGTCGCTGGCCACCATGCGCCCGGACGACCTCGCCGCCCAGATGGTGCGCGCGGTGTTGGACAAGGTGCCGTCGCTCGACCCGCGCGACATCGACGACCTGATGATGGGCTGCGCGCAGCCCGCCGGCGAGGCCGGCTACAACATCGCCCGCGCAGTCGCCGTCGAACTCGGCTACGACTTCCTGCCCGGCACCACGGTCAACCGCTACTGTTCGTCGTCGCTGCAGACCACGCGCATGGCGTTCCACGCGATCAAGGCCGGCGAGGGCGACGTGTTCATCTCCGCGGGCGTCGAGACGGTGTCGCGCTTCGGCGTCGGCGCGGCCGACGGTGCGCCCAACAGCAAGAACCCGATGTTCGAGGACGCTCAGGCACGCACGGCCAAGCAGGCCGAGGGCGCCGACGAGTGGCACGACCCGCGCAACGACGGCAATGTGCCCGACGTCTACATCGCGATGGGCCAGACCGCCGAGAACGTCGCGCTGCACACCGGCATCAGCCGGGAGGACCAGGACCACTGGGGCGTTCGCTCGCAGAACCGCGCGGAGGAGGCCATCAAGAGCGGCTTCTTCGAGCGCGAGATCGTGCCCGTCACGCTGCCCGACGGCACCGTCGTCTCGACCGACGACGGCCCGCGCGCGGGCACCAGCTACGAGAAGATCAGCCAGCTCAAGCCGGTCTTCCGCGCAGGTGGCACGATCACCGCCGGCAACGCCTGCCCGCTGAACGACGGTGCTGCCGCCGTCGTCATCATGAGCGACACCAAGGCCAAGGAGCTGGGGCTCACCCCGCTGGCGCGCATCGTGTCGACGGGCGTGTCCGGGCTGTCGCCGGAGATCATGGGCCTCGGTCCGATCGAGGCCATCCGCAAGGCGCTCGGCAAGGCCGGCAAGCAGATCTCCGACATCGACCTCGTCGAGATCAACGAGGCGTTCGCCGTGCAGGTCATCGGGTCGGCCCGCGAGCTGGGCATCGACGAGGACAAGCTGAACGTCTCCGGCGGCGCGATCGCCCTGGGCCACCCGTTCGGCATGACCGGCGCCCGCATCACCGCCACGCTGCTCAACAACCTGGCCACCCACGACAAGACGTTCGGCATCGAGTCGATGTGCGTCGGCGGCGGCCAGGGCATGGCGATGGTCGTGGAGCGCCTGAGCTAGTTGGTTTTGCTCGCCGAGACTGCGGTGAGATCGCGTTCTCACCAGAATTCGCGATCTCCCCGCAGTCTCGCGTCATAGGCGGGCCGAACCCGACGCGCGATCTCGTCCGGACGATGGCCGGCGACGACGCGAATCACGATCCACTTCATGGAGTTCAAGTACTCCAGCCGCACGATGTCCTTCCTGTAGCTCGGGCGGTCGAGCCGGTGATGCTCGCCGTCGTACTCGACCGCGATCTTGAGTTCCTCCCACCCCATGTCGAGGTAGTAGCGCGCTCGACCGTTCGGTCCGCACACCGGGATCTGAGTCTGCGGACGCGGAAACCCAGCGTCTACGAGGAGCAGACGAAGCCAGGTTTCCTGGGGCGACTCTGCGCCTGGGTCGTGCCGATCGAGCGCGGCCTCGAGTCGCCGTACGTTTCGCGCCCCGCGGTGGCGTGCCGCCAGACCGATGACGTCCTCGACAGGGAGAGCAACGGCGTTGCCCAACGCGTCTAGTCGGGCGACTGCCTCGCCGGGCCGATGAAGACGGCCGATGTCGAAGGCGGTGCGCGCAGGCGTGGTCACCGACATTCCGTCGTAATCGGCGTACTCGTCGGCGAAGAGGCGGTAGTCGTAGGTCCGCATGCCCTTCGGCGGTCTGGCATTCGGCCAGATCAATTCGATCGGCAGGGAATCGTCGATCCATCTGGCGCCATGTAGCGCAGATGCGGTGAGGCCCGCGATCACGCCTTCGCGGTGCGACCACAGCCATGCGGCACGCGCGCGCCGCGCGAGCGTGAGATCGACGCTCGGGGCCAGATACACGTCGGGGAAGATCGCGCGGTAGGTCTTCCGCAGGTCGTATTTGGCGAGGAGTCCTGCAGTCAGGGCCTCGCTACCGATGAACGGCTGATCGTCGATGCGCATGTGTCGACGATCGCCGCTCGACCGTCACTCGAGGTCGTCGAGACTGCTGTCAGAGCGCGATCTGGGGATGAATCGCGATCTGTTAGCAGTTTCGCCGCCCATCCCAGCGCCCCAAGACGAAGGAAAGCCCGGCACGTGAAACGTGCCGGGCTTTCCGAGTGTGACTACTAGTCGCTGTTGAAGTACGACAGCAGTCGCAGGATCTCCAGGTAGAGCCAGACCAGCGTGACGGTCAGGCCGAGCGCGATGCCCCACGCTGCCTTCTCCGGCGCACCGGCGCGGATCAGCTGATCGGCCGAGTCGAAGTCGATCAGGAACATGAACGCCGCGAGGCCGATGCAGACCAGCGAGAAGATGATCGCGATCGGGCCGCCGCTGCGCAGGCCGAAGCCCTCGCCGCCGCCGACGCCGAAGAGCGCCAGCACCAGGTTGAGCAGGGCGATCGCCATGACGCCGAAGAGCGCCGCGACCATCATCCGGGTGAACTTGGGCGTGACGCGGATGGCGCCGGTCTTGTAGACGAACAGCATGCCGACGAACACGCCGACCGTGCCGAAGATCGCCTGCGCGATCATGCCGGGGCCACCGGTGGACACCAGGTTGGCGAACAGGAACGACGCGGCGCCGAGGAACACGCCCTCGAGCGCGGCGTAGCTCAGCACGATCGCCGGGTTGTCCTGCTTGCGACCGAACGTCGCGATCATGATCAGGGCGAAGCCGCCGAGGCCACCGATGAGGGTGAACGGCATCATCAGGCCCTGGTTCATGGAGACCATGAAGTACGACAGGACACCCATCACCGCGACGACGGCCAGCGTCAGGCCCGTCTTGGTGACGACGTCGTCGATGGTCAGCGGCCGGGAAACACCGGCCTGCTGGCGATCGGTCGTGTACGGCTGAGCCGCGTACGGGTCAGCCTGTGCCGTTGCCGCGCCGAAGCCGGCGGCATTGGTACCGAATTGCGCGTATCCCCCTTGCTGCCCCTTGGGCAGCGAACGGAATACCGGGTTGCTGCTTTCGCGCACCGTCGGATCCTCTCCTGTGCTGTGTTTCGTCTGCTGACGAATACTCCACCAACGATCAGCGTGGCAGACATGGTTCCCTGCCGTCGACTTTCCCTCGGTGAATTCTGTGAACTTCCTCAGCGTGAAGCTACCCGTGGGATGTTGCGAGCAGTGGACGTTCTAGATTGCAATCGTGACTCGAAACGAGGACGTCCTAGTAAGTGTCGAGAATGGCGTCGGGCAGGTGACGCTGAACAGGCCGAAGGCGCTCAACTCGCTCACCGCGACCATGGTGGCGAGCCTCGCCGAGGCGTTGGACGCGTGGGAGCGGGACGACGCCGTCCACACCGTCCTGCTGACGGGCGCGGGCGAGCGCGGACTGTGCGCGGGGGGTGACGTGGTCGCGATCTACCACGACGCGAAGGCGGGCGGCTCGCAGACGCGCACCTTCTGGCACGACGAGTACGTGCTCAACGCCCGCATCGCCGGGTATCCGAAGCCCTACGTGGCCGTGATGGACGGCATCGTGATGGGCGGCGGCGTCGGCGTGAGCGCGCACGGCAGCGTCCGGGTGGTCACCGACACCACCAAGATGGGCATGCCCGAGGTCGGCATCGGCTTCATCCCCGACGTGGGCGGCACCTACCTGCTGTCCCGAGCGCCAGGTCGGCTCGGCACGCACGCCGCGTTGACCGGCGCCCCGTTCAACGGTGCCGACGCCATCGCGATGGGCTTCGCCGACCACTACGTGCCGCACGCCGACCTCGACGCGTTCACGGCGGCCGTGATCGCCGACGGCGCCGACGCGGCGATCGCGGCCCACGCCATCGAGCCGCCCGCCAGCCCGCTTCTCGCACAACGACAGTGGATCGACGAGTGCTATGCGGGCGACACGGTCTCCGACATCGTCGCCGCACTGCGCGGGCACGAGGCCGGTCCGGCGCACGACGCGGCCGACCTGATCGCCACCCGCTCCCCGATCGCCTTGACCGTGACGTTGGAGGCGGTGCGGCGAGCTGCCGATCTCCCCGGCCTCGAAGACGTGCTGCGACAAGAGTTCCGGACGTCCTGCGCAGCGCTGAAGTCGCACGACCTGGTCGAGGGCATTCGCGCCCAGTTGGTCGACAAGGACCGCAACCCCAAGTGGCAGCCGTCATCGCTGACCCTGTGCAGCGCCGACGAGGTGGCGGCCTACTTCGCCCCCGCCGACCCCGATCTGACCTTCCCCGGACAGGAGTGACCATGAGTGAGTACGAGACCATCCTGGTGACGCGCGAGGACCGCGTGGCGACCATCACCCTGAACCGGCCGAAGGCGCTCAACGCGCTCAACAGCCAGGTGATGGCCGAAGTCACCGGTGCGGCAGCCGAACTGGATGCCGACGAGGGCGTCGGCGCCATCGTCCTGACGGGCAGCGCCAAGGCGTTTGCGGCGGGCGCGGACATCAAGGAGATGTCGGAGCTGTCGTTCGCCGACGTGTACGGCCGCGACTTCTTCGCTCCCTGGGCTGCGTTCGCGGCCACCAGGACTCCCACGATCGCGGCCGTCGCCGGCTACGCGCTCGGCGGTGGCTGCGAACTTGCGATGATGTGCGACATCCTGATCGCCGCCGACACCGCGAAGTTCGGCCAGCCCGAGATCAAGCTGGGCGTGCTCCCCGGCATGGGCGGCAGTCAGCGCCTCACCCGGGCGATCGGCAAGGCCAAGGCCATGGACCTGATCCTCACCGGCCGCAACATGGACGCCGAGGAGGCCGAACGCGCAGGCCTGGTCTCGCGTGTCGTGCCTGCCGACGCACTGCTCGACGAGGCGCGCGCGACCGCCGCCATCATCGCGGGGATGTCGCGGTCGGCGTCGCGGATGGCCAAGGAAGCCGTCAACCGCGCGTTCGAGTCGACGCTCGCCGAAGGCCTGCTCTACGAACGCAGGTTGTTCCACTCGGCGTTCGCGACCGACGACCAGACCGAGGGCATGGCAGCGTTCGTCGAGAAGCGCCCCCCGAACTTCACGCATCGATAACATGCGCGGGTGACCGACACCGACACCAGGGCGCCCGAGGACTCGGACGGACCGGCGACGCCGGTCGAGCCGGTGGACACGGCGTCGAACCCGCCCACCGAACCGGCGTGGTGGCTGCGTCACTACACGTTCTTCGGCACCGCCGTCGGTCTGGTGTTCATCTGGCTCTCGCTGAGCCCGTCGCTGCTGCCGCGCGGGCCGCTGTTCCAGGGGCTGGTCAGCGGGGCGGCCGGCGCGATCGGCTACGGCCTCGGCGTCTTCGGCGTGTGGCTGGTGCGGTACATGCGCTCGGCGGACACCTCGCCGCGAGCACCCAAGACCGCCTGGCTGGCGCTGCTGGTCGTCGGCGTCATCGGGCAGGTGCTGGCCATCGTGTGGTTCCACCACTGGCAGGACGACGTCCGCGACCTGATGAGCGTGCCACGGCTCGGCTTCTGGGACCACCCGCTGACCGCGGTGCTGTCGATCGTGGTGCTGTTCCTGTTCGTCGAGATCGGTCAGCTCGTCGGCAGACTGGTTCGCTTCCTCGTTCGGCAGCTCGAACACTTTGCACCGCCGCGAGTTTCGGCCGTCGTCGTGGTCGCCGTCCTGCTCGCGCTGACCATCGCACTGCTCAACGGCGTCGTCGCGCGTGTCGGGATGGACGTCGTCAACAACACGTTCGAGGCGGTCAACGACGAGACCGACCCCGACAATCCGGCCCCGAGCACCCCGCTGCGGTCGGGCGGGCCGGGCTCACTGGCCAGCTGGGAGTCCCTCGGCCATCAGGGCCGCGTGTTCATGTCCGGCGGCCCGACGGTGGAGGAATTGCGCGAGTTCAACGGCGGCACACCGCTCGAGCCGATCCGCGCGTACGCCGGGCTCAACTCCGCCGACGGCATCAAGGCGACCGCGGCGCTGGCCGCCGCAGAGCTGGTGCGCACCGGCGGGCTGGAGCGCAGGATCGTGGCGGTGGCGACGACCACCGGAACCGGCTGGATCAACGAGGCCGAGGCCGGTGCGCTGGAGTACATGTACAACGGGGACACCGCCATCGTGTCGATGCAGTACTCGTTCCTGCCGAGCTGGCTGTCGTTCCTGGTGGACAAGGAGAATGCCCGCCAGGCCGGACAGGCGCTGTTCGAGGCGGTCGACGGACTCATCCGCGCCATGCCCGAGGCGGAGCGGCCCGAACTGGTGGTGTTCGGCGAGAGCCTCGGATCGTTCGGCGGCGAGGCTCCGTTCCTGGCGCTGAACAACCTGGTGGCCCGCACCGACGGGGCGCTGTTCTCCGGGCCGACGTTCAACAACACGATCTGGACCGACCTGACCGCCAACCGCGATCCGGGGTCGCCGGAGTGGCTGCCGATCTACGAGAAGGGCCGCAACGTCCGCTTCGTCGCCGAGCCGCCGAACCTCGCGCGGCCCGCCGATCCGTTCGGCGATCCGCGGGTGGCATACCTGCAGCACGCGTCGGACCCGATCGCGTGGTGGACACCGGATCTGCTGTTCCAGAAACCTGATTGGCTGCGCGAGGAGCGCGGATACGACGTGCTGCCGGAGATGGAGTGGATCCCGGTCGTGACGTTCCTGCAGGTGTCGGCGGACATGGCCGTCGCGATCGACGTGCCCGACGGTCACGGCCACGTCTACATCCGCGACGTCGCGAACGCCTGGGCCGCGGTACTGCAGCCGCCCGGCTGGACGCCGGAGAAGACCGAGCGGCTGCGCCCACTGCTGCTGCGGGGCTACTCCAGCTAGCTGGCGCGCGAATCCAGTTGCGCCAGAACGCCGGTCGCCTTCAGCGCCTGGTACCCGCCGACGACGTCGCTGGCGCGGTGCAGACCCAGATCCTGGAGCGCCGCGGCGGCCAGGCTCGAGGTGTAGCCCTCCGAACACAGGATCAGCCATTCGACGTCGTCGCCGACGGCTTGCGGCAGGCGGGCGTCGCTGGTGGGGTCGCACCGCCACTCCAGGACGTTGCGCTCGATGACCAGTGCCGCGTCGACACCACCTTCGGCGGCACGCTGGGCGGCGGGCCGGATGTCGACCAGCAGTGCGCCGCGGTCGATCGCGTCGGGCACGTCGCTCGCCTCGATCCGGGTGAGTTTGGCCCGCGCAGCGTCGAGTACGGCGTCGATGCGGCTCATCAGTCGCCTTCCGGCTTGTCCGTCAGTTCGGTCCGGTTGCGCCGCAGCGTATTGCGCTCGGTCACGTCGTAGTACGACATGGCCGTCAGCGGCGGCGAGTAGGCGTGCACGCTGAGCGTCGGTCCCGCCGTGGGGGTCACGGCGATGCTCTCCGGTGCCCACACCACGTCGTGCACCCAGCCCAGCGGGAAGCCGGCCTGGTCTCCCGCGTCGAGCCGACGGCGACGCAGAGCACCGCCGTCCCAACGGGTTTCGTGCAGGGCTCCGGACACCACGGTGAGGGCGCCGAGCGACCCGCCGTGGTCGTGCAGTTCGGTGGCACGCTCGGGCACCCAGCTGATGAGCCAGACGTCGAGTTCGTCGTCACCGTGCAGTCGGGTGAACCACCGCTCCTCGGCGGGCGGGCCGCCGGCGGGCAGCAGGTGCCGGTAGCGGCCGGACAGGACGTCGTCGGCGGCGCGGTCGGTGGCGTGCAGCAGATCCGGAAGGCGCAGCCGCGTGGGTGCGACGACGGATGGGGACGCGAGGGATGCAACGGACATGGGTGTGGACTCCCAGGGATGCGGACGGTTGGGGGGCGGGCGTCAAGCCCGACAACACTCCCCAAAGGCGGTCCGTTCCATCACGACCGCGAGTGTTGCATAGATTGGCGGCATGCGCACCAACGCGATAGCGACGTTCACCGCGGCGACCGCCATCGGCGTGGCCCTCCTCTCCGGCTGTTCGTCGGGCTCGGAGCAGGGCGACGCCTCGTCGTCGGAGGCGCAGCCTGCGACCACCGCCACCACGACCCAGACGACCGAAGCGCGCGCAGCCGAGCCCGGCCAGGTCGGCGTGTCACCCGGCGGCGTGACCACGGCCGTCGGTGCGGCAGCCGTGTCCACCGAGGACGAGTACTTCCAGGCCTGCTCGGCGGCCAAGACGTGGATGGCGGCCAAGGGCGGCGACCTCAAGGCACAGTTCGAGCCCTACCTGGCCGACCTGCAGTCGACCGACGCCCCGGGGCCGGGCACGTTCGGCACGCCGTGGTCCAAGCTGACGCCCGATCGGCAGTCCGCCGTCATCGTGGCCGCCGAGGCCGCAGCAGACGATCTCTGCGGCTGAGCCCTTTAAAATCACGGGTGCGAGAAACCGGCCTGACATGACTTCCGCCGACGACCCGTCGACGCTCACGCCGTCTCAGCAGAACGCCTGGTTCCACTACATGCGGTTGTATCACCGCCTGGAGTACGAGATGAATCGGCACCTGCAGACCGATTGCGGACTGTCACTCGGCGATTACACGGTGATGAACGCGCTCTCGCACGCACCCGATCACCGCATGCAGCTCTCGGCACTGGCGAACACGATCGGCTGGGAGCGCAGCAGGCTCTCCCATCACCTGCGGCGGATGGCCGGCCGCGACCTCGTTGCGACGTCGCCTTCGGAGACCGACGGCAGGGGTACCGACGTCACGTTGACGCAGGCGGGGTGGGAACGCTTGCGGGACGCCGCACCCAAACACGCGGCGTGGGTGCGGCGGTCGTTCTTCTCCGACGTCGACGGCGCGCAGGAGGATGCCCTCGCCGAGGTGCTCGCCGCCGTGTACGAGAACCTACTGCGCGAGGGCACCCTGCCGCGGCCCGACATTCTCTAGACCTGGTTCGCGCCGCCGTCGACGAACATTTCGGAGCCGGTCATGAAGCTGCTGTCGTCGGATGCGAGAAACGCCACGGCAGAGGCGAGTTCGCTCGGGTTGCCGACGCGCCGCATCGGCACCGTCGCAGCCTGCCCGTCCAGGAGCGCCTGCTGCTGGTCGGCAGGCGCGAGTTCCCGCAGCCCGCGCGTCTCGATGGGGCCCGGCACGACGGTGTTGACGCGAATGCCGCGGTCGACGAGTTCGGCGGCCCACGTGCGGCCGAACGACCGGATGGCCGCCTTGGACGCCGCATAGGCGCCGAATGCGGGTCCGCCCCTCGTGGCAGCCGTCGAGCCGGTCAGCACGACCGAGGCTCCGCGGTTGAGCAGCGGCAGCATCTTCTGCACCGTGAACACGGTGCCGCCGACGTTGCGGTTGAACGTATCCGCGAGACGCTCGGGCGTCTCGTCCTCCAGGGTCGCGAACTCGCCTCCGCCCGCGTTGGCGAAGAGGACGTCGAGTCCCTTGCCGTGGGCGGCGATGACCTCCGCGAGATGGTCGAGGTCGGCCGTCACCGTGATGTCGCTGCGCACGCCGGTGGCGGCGTCACCGATCGTCGCGACGGCCTCGTCGACCGTGGCCTGATTGCGTCCGGTGATGAAGACGTGAGCGCCGTCCGCGGCGAGCCGCTGGGCGGCGGCCAGCCCGATGCCGGACGTTCCGCCGGTGACGAGTGCGGTCTTCCCGCTGAGCTGTGACATGTCGGTCTCCTCGAGATTCCGTCAGCGGCCGTTCCGCTGGCTCCACTCGCACAACTACGTGATATGTCACCTTTATTCCGGCGGATCGACGCGCATCGGGCGACACAAGATCATTTAGGCCGCCTAGATGTGGTGTTCTGGATCACAAACCTCGGTATGATGTGTCCCGCATCACTTCCGGAGAGGATCGGTCATGATCGGAACGCACGACGACGGCTTGGAGAAATCCAAGACCGCACTTCCCCCCGCCGTCGGCGGATCGATCAACGGCATGCGCGTGCTGATGGGTCTGCTCCTGCTCCTCATCGCCGTTGCAGCCATCAGCGGGATCGTGGTCGCGCTCAGCAGCGGCCAGCCCACCGTGGCGTTCATCATCGGCCTGGTCTCGGTCGCCTTCTTCAGCCGCATCGGCTGCTAGCTCCCACCACCGCATAGCTCACCGGCCTTGACGTGGCCGGGGCATGATGTCGTCCATGCGCGTCGCATTGGCCCTCGGCAGCGGCGGAGCACGCGGATACGCCCACATCGGCGTCATCAACGAACTCCGCGACCGCGGGCACGAGATCGTCGGCATCGCCGGATCGTCCATGGGCGCGCTGGTCGGCGGTCTGGAGGCCGCCGGGAAGCTCGACGAGTACGCCGATTGGGCAGGCACCCTGACCCAGCGCGCCGTGCTGCGTCTCCTCGACCCCTCACTGACCGCCGCGGGCGTTCTGCGGGCGGAGAAGATCCTCGACGCCGTTCGCGAGATCCTCGGCGACCTCGTGATCGAGGACCTGCCCATCCCGTTCACGGCGGTCAGCACCGACCTGATCAGCGGCAAATCCGTATGGCTGCAACGCGGCCCGGTCGACGTGGCCATCCGCGCGTCGATCGCGATCCCGGGCGTCATCACCCCGCATGAACTCGACGGCCGGCTACTCGCCGACGGCGGCATCCTCGACCCGCTGCCGATGGCGCCCATCGCCGCGGTGAACGCCGACGTCACGATCGCCGTCAGCCTCAACGGTGACGACCCGTTCCGGCACGACCCGCCGGAGGGACCGCGGCCGAGCGCCGAACTGCTGAACCGGATGTGGCGTAGCACCACGGCGCTGCTCGACTCGGCGACGGCGCGCACGCTGCTCGAGACCCCGGCTGCGAGAACTGTACTGAGCCGGTTCAGCGCCTCGGCTGCCGCCGAGGCCGCGGCCGAGGACGCCGCAGGGGAGCTGACGGCGGACTTGGGGCCCGTCCGCGAGGCCGATCCGATGCCGGTGCCGCGTCTGGGCGGTTTCGAGGTGATGAACCGCGCCATCGACATCGCGCAGGCCGCGCTGATGCGGCACACGCTCGCCGCTTACCCACCCGATCTGCTCATCGAAGTACCCCGCACGACGTGCCGCAGCCTCGAGTTCTACCGCGCGAACGAGGTCATCGAGATCGGCCAGGAACTCGCGGCGTTGGCCCTCGACACGTTCGTCGACCGGCCGAGCGACCGCCCTAGCGGCGAAACTTAGCGGCGAGTCGTAGCGCGAACTAGGACACACCGAGGAACGCGGCCACCCGAGCCGCCTCACGTCGGCCCTGGGCGCGGCCGGCTCGGGCGGACGGGATCCGGCACGCGGGGTCCAGGGGGTTGGGTCCGAACGCCTCGAGCGCGCCGTCGTCAGCGAAGACGGTGAGCGTGTCGCCGTCGAAGGCGTCGATCTCCGCTCGAGCGCCGTCACCGAACGGCGACGGCGTGTTCTCCCCCGATGGCAGCAGCACGACGACGGTGTCGCAGTCCCCAGCCACCGCCATGTTGACGGTGCTGCCCACGCCGCCATCCATGTACCGCCGGCCGTCGATCGAGACGGGCGGCCACGCTCCCGGTACGGCGCAGCTGGCGGCGACCGCGTCGACCAGGCCCGCGCCGGAACTCGCGTCCAGGACCACCAGTTCGCCGGTCTCGACGTCGATGGCGGTGACCCGCAGTACCCGCTGGGGCCAGTCGTGCGACGGCAGCCGGTGGGCGATGACGTCGCGGCGGACCGATTCGGCGACGGTGTCGGTCGACGCGGCGATCTCGCCGATCCGCCGAAGCCGCTGCTCCGTGCTCGCGCCGGGGGTGAGCATCGCGGTGACGAACAGCTCGGTGATGGCGGCCACGTCCACTCCGGAGTCGATCTCGAAGGAGGTCTCGGCAATCTGACGGCCGAACAGCTCCTCGAGGCCGGTGCCGCTGCCGAGCTGCGCGGCGACCGTCGATCCCGCCGAGGTGCCGACGAGGACGTCGGACTCCAGCAGTGCCTTCGCCGCGGCAGGCGACTCGTCGGCGATCCCGCACAGGATGCCCGTCTCCCAGGCGATGCCCGCCAATCCCCCGCCCGCCAGTACGAGCCCGCGTTTGGTCACGGGAACCGAGTCTGCCAAACGACCGCGGCGCTAGGGTGGGCGACGGGTGCCCCCGGCCCATCCGGGCACGCGACGAACGGAGCGACATGGCTGACACGATGCGAGCCCAACGGTTCTACGCCGATTCGAAAACCATTGCGGTGGAGGACGTTCCCATTCCCCAGCCGGGACCCGGCGAGGTCCTGGTCAAGATCGCCTTCTGCGGGATCTGTCACTCCGACCTCAGCCTGATCAACGGCACGTTCCCGTCGCAGCTGCCCGTCGTCACGCAGGGGCACGAGGCATCGGGCACCGTCGCGGCGCTCGGACCGGGCGTGACCGGATGGGCGGAGGGCGACCGCGTTGTCGTCGCCGCCGGCAAGCCGTGCATGACCTGTCCGAACTGCATGCGCGGCGACATGTCCAACTGTCTGGCGATCCGGCTCATGGCCTTCGCGTACGACGGCGGGTGGGCCGAGTACACCGTCGCCCAGGCGTTCGGTCTGACGAGGATCCCCGACAACGTGCCGATGGAGCAGGCGGCCATCCTGGCCGATGCCGTGTCGACGCCGTTCGGCGCCGTCGTGCACACGGCAGGGGTCGGCATCGGCGAATCCGTCGGCGTGTGGGGCGTCGGTGGCCTCGGCACCCACGTCGTCCAGCTGGCGCGCCTGGTGGGCGCGGCGCCGATCATCGCGGTCGACGTCAAACCGGCCATCCTCGACCGGGCGCTGGCCGTCGGCGCCGACTACGCCTTCGATGCGCGCGACGACCAGTTGGCCGCCAAGATCGCCGAGGCGACCGGTGGACGCAACCTCGACGTCGCCTTCGACGCGGTGGGGATCAAGTCCACCTTCGAACAGTCGCTCAACAGCCTCACCGTCGGGGGCCGCATGGTCGGCATCGGGATGAGCGCGGACACCCCGGACATCGGACCGACGTCGATCTTCAACCTGTTCCAGCGAAAGGTGCTGGGCCACCTGGGTTATCAGAACGCCGACATCGGCACGCTGGCCACGTTGGTGTCGCGCGGCCGTCTCGACCTGTCCCGCTCGATCAGCGACGTGGTGCCACTCGAGGACGTGGCCCGCGGCATCGAGATGCTCGACGAGGCCGAGGGCGACCCGATCCGCATCCTGGTGCAGCCCTGAGCCGTCCCCCCATTTTTCGCCGAACTGGACAGTCACGTCGTTCCAGCCGGGCGAATCGCGACCTGACTCTCCAGTTCGGCGGAGGAGCTAGCGCAACCGGGGCGTGGCCTTGCCACTGATCAGCGGGAGGTCGAGGTAGGTCGCGATACCCGGGGCCGCAGCGCAGACGGCAGGCACGGAGTTCACGCAGTGCGCGGCGGTCGCGACGATGCCGTTGTTCGACTCGAGGCCCGCGGCGACGCTCTCGGGCTGGAAGCCCTTGACGACGACCGTGAAGTCGGGGTTGCCCTTGGCCTCCATCTCGTAGCGCTCGCCCGCGGGGCCGAACGACCACGCGGGGTCGAGGTTCTCCTGGCCCATGAACCAGTTGACCGTGATGCGCACGACCACAGCGTCGCCGACGACGGCCTCCCAGTGGAACTTGCGGCCCGCGACCTGTCCCGGTTGGATCGCGCCCATCGGCGAGTCGATCGGCGCCGTCGCGACCGCGATCTCCTGCCTGGCGCGGATCTTCGGGTCCGCCGCGAAGCCCATCTCGTCGACGATCATCCTGACCGACTGGATGAAGCCGCCGTCGAGCAGTTTCTGCATCGGCCCCGTGAGCGCCTTCTCCGGGGTGTCGCCGAAACCCATCACGTACCGCAGGACGTCGGGCGCGTCGTAGGTCCGTAGATCCGAGAACTCCTCGGCGCGAACGAATGTCACGCCCGTCGACATGATCGACATCATCAGCGGGAACTTGTCGCTGATGCCGCCGGGGGCGATGCCGGTGCCGTGCAGCGTGACGTTGCCCTCGAGCGCCGCCGCCCGCAGCGGTGCGCCTTCCTTCTCGCCGGGGTAGAACCACCCGACCGGCGTGACGACGTTCTTGCCCGAGCGCAGCAGGGCGGCCACCTCGTCGGGATTCGGCATCAGCGGCGAGTAGATGACCGCGTCCGCGTCGAGCGCGAGGATCTCGTCGACGCTGTTCGTCGCGGTGACGCCGAGCGGTTCGAGGCCCACCAACTCGCCGACGTCCTTGCCGCTCTTGGCATCCGAGTGCACCCAGCATCCGACGAGGTCGAGATCGGGGTGATCGAGCACGCCCTTGATGGCTGCGACTCCCACACCACCGGTCGCCCACTGCACCACCCGCAACGCCATCCGTGACTCCCCTCGGCGACAGAACTAGAACGTGTTCTAATCAGAACTACACCACCAGACCGCGCTGGACTGCCCGTTTCGCGGCGGTAAGTTGCAGTCCAACGCAATGTCGCGAAGGGATCAGCCATGCCGAGAACCAGTAACCGAGTCTTCGTCGTCGGGGTCGGGATGACCAAGTTCGAGAAACCCGGCCGCCGCGAGGGGTGGGACTACCCGGACATGGCCAGGGAATCGGGCACCAAGGCGCTCGAAGACGCCGGCATCTCGTATGACGAGGTCGAGCAGGGCTACGTCGGCTACTGCTCGGGCGACTCGACGTCCGGGCAGCGGGCGCTCTACGAACTCGGCATGACGGGTATCCCGATCGTCAACGTGAACAACAACTGCTCCACCGGGTCGACGGCGCTCTACCTCGCGGCACAGGCCATCCGCGGCGGCCTCGCCGACTGCGTCATGGCCCTGGGTTTCGAGAAGATGCAGCCGGGATCGCTTGGCGGCGGCGCCGACGACCGCGAGTCACCGCTGGGCCGCCACGTCAAGGCGCTCGCCGAGATCGACGAGTTCGCATTTCCCGTGGCGCCGTGGATGTTCGGCGCCGCCGGGCGCGAGCACATGAAGAAGTACGGCACCACGGCCGAGCACTTCGCGAAGATCGGCTACAAGAACCACAAGCACTCGGTGAACAATCCCTACGCGCAGTTCCAGGACGAGTACAGCCTCGACGACATCCTGGGCGCGCGAATGATCTCCGATCCGCTGACCAAGCTGCAGTGCTCGCCGACGTCGGACGGGTCCGGTGCGGCGATCGTGGTCAGCGAGGAGTACGTCGCCAAGCACGGCCTCGCCGACCGCGCCGTCGAGATCGTCGGCCAGGCGATGACGACGGACTTCGCGAGTACCTTCGACGGCAGCGCCGCCAACGTCATCGGCTACGACATGAACGTCCAGGCCGCGCGGCAGGTGTACGACCAGTCCGGTCTCGGCCCCGAGGACTTCCAGGTGATCGAGTTGCACGACTGCTTCTCGGCCAACGAACTCCTGCTCTACGAGGCGCTCGGACTGTGCGCCGAGGGCGAGGCGCCGAAGCTGATCGACGACGACCAGACGACCTACGGCGGCCGCTGGGTGGTCAACCCGTCGGGCGGGTTGATCTCCAAGGGCCATCCGCTGGGCGCCACCGGTCTCGCGCAGTGCGCTGAGCTGACCTGGCAGTTGCGCGGTACCGCTGACAAGCGTCAGGTCGACGGCGTCACGGCCGCACTGCAGCACAACATCGGCCTCGGCGGTGCAGCCGTCGTGACGGCCTACCAGCGCGCCGACCGCTGACCCCATTTCGCCGAACGTCGGTTACCGCCACGCTTTTCCTCGAGACGCGTGGCGGTAACCTACGTTCGGCGAGCTAGGAGTGCCGGTTCGCCGTCGAGGTGCTCGGGTCCTCGCCGCGGGTCATCGGCGGCACGTGTTCGATGACGCCTGCCGCGCGGGCCAGCATGCCGCTTGCCCGTCGGCTCGTCGCCGCGACGCGTGAATCGCCACTGCGGGCGAGCTTGTCGAGACGGTCGCGGCCGCGGTCGATGACGGTCAGCGGCAGCGCGGCGACCGCATTGCCGGGAGGACGCCGCGCCACGACGGGATGCGGACGCGTCGGGGCCGTGCGGCGGACCGCCTCCCACGCGAGCCCGAGACCGATCAGGGTGCGCGGCGAGGCGACGGCCTGCAGCTGAGGGAATAGCTTGTCCTCCTCGTCGCGGACGTCCTCGCGCAGCAGCGTCACGATGCGCTGCCACAGTCGACGGTGTTCGTCCGAGTCGGGGTCGGTTTGCTCGAGATCGGTGAAAAGCTCGTTGATCTCCTGGTGCTCGCGTTCGATCTCCAACGTCAGCGCCTCGCCGTCGGGCACCATGCGGCGCAGCGCAGGCCACAGCACCGACTCCTCGGCGAAGGCGTGCGGAAACACCAGGCGGCACAACTCATTCAGCAATTCCTGACGTTCGCTGCCCGAGGCCCCGTCGATGGCGTGGAGCAGCCTGTCGAGTTCGACGTGGTCGCGTTTCTGGCGCACCAGAACGCTCATGGGTCCGCCGAGCTGCTGCTCGGTCTGATTGCTCAACGACTCCATTGCCGGGCCTTCCTTCCTGGTTCATGGCGGGTTCACGAAAGGGCTGTCTCGTGGGCTGCGGCGAGCGTGCCCGTCGCCCATGGACGCAAACGCCGTTTGGCGACAGCCGACTATCCACGAAGCGAAAAGATGTTCAGGACAACGACTTTTCGGTCGCCGGTGTTTTCCCGACACCGGCTCGGGTAGTGCGGGGGAGGCCGTTACCCAAGCTTCTGATTGGAGTAGTCAATGTTCAGACATACCGATTACATGCAGTTCGACGTCAAGCCGGAGAAGCCGGACCCGGTGTACGCCCAGAAGCTCCAGGAGCTGCTCGGCGGCGCCTACGGTGAGATGACCGTGACGATGCAGTACCTGATGCAGGGCTGGAATTGTCGCATCAAGGGCAAGTACAAGGACCTCATCATGGACATCGCGACCGAGGAGATCGGTCACGTCGAGATGATCGCCACCATGATCGCCCGCTTGTTGGAGAGCGCCCCCGCAACGGATTCCACGAAGAATGCGCTCGGCGATCCCGTGGTCGCCGCAGTCATGGGTGGCATGGATCCGCAGCAGGCCATCATCGCCGGCGGGGCGCCGACGTTGTCGGACAGCCAGGGCGTGCCGTGGAACGGCAGGTACATCACTGCCTCGGGCAACCTGCTCGCCGACTTCTACGCGAACGTGACCGCCGAGGCGCAGGGCAGGGTCCAGACCGCGCGGCTGTGGCACATGACCGACGACCCGGGCGTCAAGGCCATGCTGAAGTTCAACCTCGCCCGCGACACCTACCACCAGAACATGTGGCTCGCGGCGATCGAGGAACTGCAGGCCGATGGCCTCGAGGGCGTCATCGCACCCAACGACCTGTTCGACGAGGAGTACCAGGAGCACGCCGAGACGCTGTGGCACCTCTCCGATGGCATGGACTCGGACAAGGGCCGCTGGGTGAACGCGCCGCTGCCCGACGGGCGCCACACCGGCAAGTTCCTGGCCGACCCGCAGCCGCTCGGTGACATGCAGTCGGGCCCGCCGCCGGACCCGAAGCTCTACGTCACCTACGACGGGTCGCTCGGTGAGCCGCGCACCCCGGCGATGGGGACCGAGAAGGGTCTGATGGGCAAGCTCAAGGACGCCGTCGACCCCGACAAGACGTAGTACGCGAAGCCCTGAGACGACAGTGCCGGTTCATCCACGGAGGATGAACCGGCACTGTCGCGTCAGGTGGGAACGATCACGGCAGACCGCGGTTGGGCGTCTGATCCGCGACGCCGTGCCGCAGTGGCGTGTTCGCTTGTGCCGCAGTTGATTCCGAGACCCGCGATCCGCCAGAGCCATGCCCGACGGACGGGGCGTTGCTGGGGTTCCCGCCAGAGGGCTCGGCGCCGTCGGCGAGTTCGCGCGCTCGCGCCTCCAGCACTTCGAGCACGGGCACGCGGGCGGCGTGGCCTGCCTCGTAGGTCATCACCGCATCGAGTCCCGCCGCGTCCAGTGCGCGGATGCGGCTGCGCAGGTCGCCCAGCGACATCTCGTCGTAGTCGGGCAGGGGCAGTTCTTCGTGCTTGCTCATGGTTGATCGGCCTTCCTCGTCACGTCTTCGACGACCGTGTACAGCGAGTCGCCGTCTTCTGGGGCGCCGGCCACCTGTCCGTGGTGGACACCGGGTTCACCGGGCGCCACGTCGGAACCCTCCACCACCTCGTCGACGCCGGCTTCGCCGTCGGCCAGGCTCAGGTTGATGTCATCGGGGGTTACGTCGGGCACCTCTTCGGCGAGGCGTTGGTCGAGTGACTCCCCTTCGCGCTCTTCTTCGGCCGACATGCCGAACTTGTCCACGCCGCTCCAGTCGTCGGGTGGGTCCACCACCTCGTCGCCGTCGGCGTTGTGCACTTCGTCGGAGTCGGTGCCCTCCATGGGGCTCAGCATGTCGTCGGCGCCGCCCAGGTCGTTGGCGGAGGTGTCGTCGAGGTCGTCGGTGCTCATCAAGCACACGTATCCATCTGGCGCGCGACTAAACGGATTGCCGTCGCTCCCGGTGGGTACGTCTGTGTCCATGACCAGACCAGATTCCGTGGGCAACGGCAACGAGGGCGATCCGGACGCCGATCCCGACATGATGCGCTCGGGCGCCGACCAGCCGAACCAGGCCGAGGGCGGCGACGACGACGAGTGACGGCGTCCGGCGATCAGTCAAGCGTGACCACCTCGTAGGCGCCGTCGGCGTACCGCGCGCGAATGGTCTTCTTGTCGTACTTGCCGACGCTGGTGCGCGGGACGCCGTCGACGTAGGTCCACCGCTCGGGTAGCCACCACCGGACCACCTTGTCGGCGAGGTACTCGCGCAGCTCCTCCGGGGTGGCGGTGGCGCCCTCCTCCAGCACGACGGCTGCCAGAGGGCGTTCCTGCCACCGCTCGTCGGGCACCGCGACGACGGCTGCCTCGAGTACTGCCGGGTGGGCGATCAGGTGGTTCTCCAGTTCCACCGACGAGATCCACTCGCCGCCGGACTTGATCACGTCCTTGGCGCGGTCGGTCAGGGTGACGTAGCCGGATGGGTCGATGCGGCCGACGTCGCCCGTGCGCAGCCAGCCGTGGTCGAACTTCGACTCGTCGTGGCCGCGGTAGTAGCTCGCGGTGATCCAGGGGCCGCGCACCTCGATCTCGCCGACCGCCTTGCCATCGCTGGGAAGTCGGCCGCCGTCCTCGTCGACGATGCGCGCCTCGACCCCGCACACGACCTTGCCCTGGGTACCGCGCAACGCCCAGTGCTCGTCTCCCGAGACCGACGCCGGCGGCCTGGCGAGGGTGGCCAGCGGTGACGTCTCGGTCATCCCCCAGCCCTGGATGATCTTCACGCCGTGATCGCGTTCGAACGTCTGCATCATCGACACCGGGACGGCCGAGCCGCCGCAGGTGACCAGACGAAGCGACGAGATGTCGCGGCCCCGGTTCTTGGCCAGGCAGTGGATGACGTCGTTCCAGATGGTCGGCACCGCACACGACACCGTGGGCCGCTGCGACTCGATCAGGCCGATCAGCGAGGTGGCGTCCATGAAGCGGTCCGGCAGCACCAGGTCCGCCCCCGCCATCAGCGCGGCGTACGGCAGCCCCCACGCGTTGGCGTGGAACATCGGCACGATGGGTAGCGCCGAGTCATCGAAGCCGAGCCCCATCCCGTTGGCGCTGCACACCATGGTCGAGTGCAGATAGCTCGAACGGTGGCTGTAGACAACGCCTTTGGGGTTCCCCGTGGTACCGCTGGTGTAGCACATGGCGGCGGCGTCGGTCTCGACGACGTCGGGCCAGTCGAACACTGGGGACTGCCCGGCGACCACGTCGTCGTACCGCAGCACGGTGAGGCCGGAGGCGGTCCACGGCTCGAGGTCCCCCTCCCCCACCGCGATCACGGTGTGCACGGTCTCGAGCATCGGCAGTACGGGAGCGAGCTGGGCGGTCAGTGACAGGTCGGCGACGATGACCGAGTCCTGCGCCTCGTTGGCGATGAACGCGATCTGCTCGGCTGACAGTCGGATGTTCAGCGTGTGCAGGACCGCCCCCATGGCGGGCGCAGCCAGGTACACGGCGAGGTGTTCGGCGTTGTTCCACATGAACGTCGCCACGCGCTGATCGCCGGTGACGCCGAGGCCGCGGAGCGCATTGGCGAGCCTGCCCACCTGATTGCCGAGTTCGCGGTAGGTGATGGTGCGGTATCGTCCCTCGCCCAGGGCGGTGGTGACCGTGCGATGACCGTTCACCTCGATCGCGTAGCGCAGGATCGTGGTGACGGTGAGTGGGAAGTCCTGCATCGTGCTGCGCATCTCGATCGCCCCTGTCGGTTCGCACGCCGGTGGGCCCCGATGTTAGCGCTGGTTCCCATGGTGATGGTGATGTCCGCGACACCCGTCATTGGAACGAAATCGCAGCTCGAGGCGATGAACATGGTGGAATCAATCAACACTTGAGTGCAGAAGGGGGCGCAGCGTGCGTCCATCGATCATCATGGCAACACTGGCCTCGGCAGTCGCCGCGGTGCTACTCGGTCCAGCCGGCGTCGCGAACGCGGAGGAGACCGCCCAGCAGACCATCTCGCGGCTGCAGGACTCCGGCTACACCGTCAACGTCGACAGGGTCGGCAGCGGCCGCATCGACGACTGCGTCGTCACCGGCGTCCGCAATCCGCAGACCGTCACCGAGTACATCCGCGTGCACGACGGCCGCAACGAAGACGGCAGCATCGACTGGGAGCTGGTCCCGGTCATCAAGAGCAAGTCCATCTCGGTCTCGCTCAACTGCTCCTGAACCACCTCGGGGGAATGAGCAACGTTCCCAACGCGATGAAACAGGTGGATGATGTGGAGCACCCAACGGAAGGCACGGTCATGAGGACGAAGAGAACGCTCGTAGCGGCAGCCATGGGTCTCGCCGCTGCCGCCGTGATTCCGGTGGGCCTGGCTTCGGCCGAGGAGGAGTCGGCCAGCGAGGTGATCGCGCGGCTGCAGTCCCAGGGCTACACGGTCAACATCGACAAGGTCGGCAGCGGTCCGATCGACTCGTGCACGGTGACGAGTGTGCGCAACCCGCAGTCGGTCTCGCAGCTGGTGCCCTACATCGGGCCCGGGTTCAACGGCGACAATCGCATCCTCGTTCCGCAGATCACCAGCCAGACGGTGTCCGTGTCGCTGGTCTGCTAGTCCGAACCGACACGAAGAAGGGCCCGGCCGTTGCGGCCGGGCCCTTCGTCGTTTCCCGGCTACGCCGGCGCGGGCACCCTGTCCTTCGGGGTCTCCCCGTCGCGGGCACCATGGTCGTCGTCGACCATCGTCAACTCGTTGAACGGGTCGTCGCCGCGCAGTACCTCGTCGACGCGGTTCTTGTCGATGGTGTTGGTCCAGGTCCCGATCAGAACCGTGGCCACCGCGTTGCCCGAGAAGTTGGTCACGGCGCGAGCCTCGGACATGAACCGGTCGATGCCCACGATGAGTCCGACGCCGTCGAGAAGATCGGGGCGGTGGGCCTGTAGGCCGCCGGCCAGCGTGGCGAGACCGGCACCGGTGACACCCGCCGCGCCCTTCGAGGCGACGATCATGAACACCAGCAAGCCGATCTGCTCGCTCACGGTCAGCGGGTCTCCCATCGCTCCGGCGATGAAGAGGGAGGCCATGGTCAGGTAGATCGCGGTGCCGTCGAGGTTGAACGAGTATCCGGTGGGGACGACGACGCCGACGGTGGTGCGTTCGACGCCCAGGTGCTCCATCTTGGCGATCAGCCGGGGCAGCGCCGACTCGGAAGAGGACGTCGAGACGATGAGCAGGTACTCCCGGGCCAGGTAGCGGACCAGCTTGAAGATCGACACACCCGCGGCAACCCGCAGGAGGATGCCGAGCACGCCGAATACGAAGACGGCGCAGGTGATGTAGAAGCCGAGCATCAGGCCGAGCAACTGCGTGACGGCAGACCAGCCCGTCTGGCCGACGACGTTGGCGATGGCGCCGAAGGCGCCGATCGGGGCCAGCCACAGGATCATGACGAGGATCTTGAACACCAACTTCTGCAGCGAGGCGATGGCCCGCAGTGCAGGCTCCCCCGCTGCACCCATCCCCTGCAGCGCGAAACCGACGAGCAGCGCGACGAAGAGTGCTTGCAGGACGCTGCCTGCGGTCAACGCCGAGAACAGCGTCTCGGGGATGATGCCCTGCACGAAGTCGAGCAGACCGCCCGCCTCATGGGCCGTCTCCGCCAGCTCGGCACCCTTGCCCGAGGCGCTCTCCGTCAGCTGGAGGCCGCTTCCCGGGTGCATGATGTTGCCGACGACGAGGCCTATGGCCAGGGCGAAGGTGGACATCAGCAGGAAGTACACGAAGGCCAGACCACCGACCTTGCCGACGGTGGCGGCCTTGCGGACGGAGCCGATGCCCAGGACGATCGTGCAGAAGATGATCGGCGCGATCATCATCTTGATCAGCGCCACGAACATCGTGCCGAGGACTCCGACGCTCTTGCCCACCTCAGGTGCCACCAGTCCGACGATCACACCCGCGACGACGGCAATGATGACGGCGATGTAGAGCCAGTGCGTGCGGTCACGCTTCTTCGGTGGTTCCGGCGGCGCCGTCGCGTCTAGCGGGGTGGCCATGGGTTCTCCTTCAGCTGGAGTGAGTGGGTGTTCTGAGATGATGTTGTTCGCTGACGTGACCCAGGTCACGCTTTAGTTCATTTAGTTCTGAGCAAGACGCCGCGCTGAGGTTTGATCGTGATGAGTCGGAGGTGTTCGTGGGCAGGTCGTGGCGCGCGCTGCTGAGCCGCTCCTGGCCCCGGTCGCTGGCCGGTCAGGCGATCGCCCTGCAGGTGGTCGTGATCGCCGTGATCGTGATGATCGGTAGTGCGCTCGCCCTGGTGGACGCCCGCCAGGACGGTGACGAGGCGGCGCGCCAGCAGGTGGTGAGCATCGCTACCGCCCTTGCCGATGCGCCGTCCACCGCCACGGCGATCCAATCCGGTCGCGCCACGGAGATCCTGCAACCGGTCACCGAGGCGGTGCGGACGAACACCGACATCGCGTTCATCACGATCATGGCGCCCGATGCCACCCGGTTCACCCACACCGACCCGCGCCAGATCGGCGGCAAGTACCTCGGCACCATCGACCCCGCGCTGCGGGGCGAGACCTTCACCGAGGTGTACACCGGCACGCTCGGACCGTCGATCCGTGCGGTCGTACCGGTGCTCGACCCGGATGACGACGTGGTGGGACTGGTGTCGGCGGGCATCACGCAGCAGACCTTGGCGCAGCGCTGGCGGGAGCAGATCCCCGCGATCGTCGTCGTCGGCCTTGGCGCCCTTGCGGTCTCGCTCCTCGGGGTCTGGGCCATCCGCCGTCGCCTGCTGCGGCAGACCCACGGCCTCGCTCCCGACGAGCTGAGGGTGATGTACGAGCACCACGACGCGATCCTGCACTCGGTGTCCGAGGGCCTGGTCGTACTCGACGGCGACAGGGTGGCGATCGTCAACGACGAGGCGCGGCGACTGCTCGGCCTCCCACCCGGCACCATCCGGCCAACGGACCTGCCCGCGTTCCTCCACGACCACGATCCCGGCGTCCGCGACGAGGTGCACGTGACCGACGACCGCGTCCTGGTCGTGAACCGCTCCACGGTGCGCGGCTCCGACGCCGACCGAGCCGACGACCGCCCCACGTCGAAGCGGTCGGAGGTGGTCACGATCCGCGACCGAACCGAATTACAGGGCGCGCTGGGCGAATTGAGTTCACTGCAGGTGCTCACCGACTCCCTGCGGGCCCAAGCCCACGAGGCCGCCAACAAGCTGCACACCGTGATCACGATGGTGGAGATGGGCAGACCCGAGGATGCCGTCACGTTCGCGACCGAGGAACTGGCCCTGTCGCAACGCCTGGTCGACCGGCTCTCCGCCGACGTGGGCGAGCCTGCGCTGGTGGCCCTGCTGCTGGGCAAGACCGCCCAGGCCGACGAGCGCGGCATCGCGCTGACCGTCACCGAGGACACCCACTTGCCGACGACGTCGGCCGCCACGGCGCACCTGCCGCTCTCGGCGCAGGAGATCGTCACCGTGCTCGGCAATCTCATCGACAACGCCATGGACGCATGCGATCGCGATGATCCGTGGGTCGAGGTGACCGTCACCTTCGGCGATTCATCCCCGCTCGCCCAGACTGATTCCCCCGTCGCTTCGCTCGCCCAGTCCGATTCCCCCGTCGCTCCGCTCGCCCAGTCCGATCCCCCCGTCGCTTCGCTCGCTCAGCCCGACGGACTACTGATCCGGGTCGCCGACAGCGGCGCGGGCATGGACGCCGACGCATTCGAGCGGGCAATGCAGCGCGGTTATTCCACGAAGTCCGACGTCACCCACCAGGGGCTGGGTCTCGCGCTGGTGGCGCAGGTGGTCAAACGCCACGGCGGCACCCTGACCGCGGACGTCACCTACGGTTCAGTGGTGACCGTGACGGTGCCGGTGGTCACGTCATGACGTCGCGCACCGAAGGAGTCCGGGTGATATCGGTTCTGATCGTCGAGGACGACCACCTGATCGCCGAGGCGCACCGAACTTATCTGGAACGGGTGGAAGGCTTTTCGGCGAGCGCGGTGGTACACACCGCACGTGACGCCATGCAGGCGGCGACGGAGGCGTCGGCCGGCGATACCCCCATCGACCTGGTGCTGCTCGACCTCGGTCTGCCCGACGCGAGCGGTATCAGCCTTGCCTCCGCCCTGGCGGGACTGCGACCGGCCCCCGACATCATCGCGATCACCTCAGAGCGCGACCTCGAGATGGTGCGCGCGGCCGTGGCACACGGCGCGCTGGCGTACCTGCTGAAGCCGTTCACGTTCGCCGCATTCCGCGACCGTCTCGAGCGCTACCGTCGCTACCGGGTGGCCTTGCCGGCCGGGGTGGACGCCGCCAGCCAGGCAGAGGTCGATCGCGCTCTTGCCGAATTGCGCACCGGCAGTGAGAAGTCCGCCGCACCCAAGGGCGCCGCGCCGCAGACTAACGACGAGATCGCACGTACGGTACGCGATCACGCTCACGGCCTCACCGCGGACGAGGTGGCCGGGCGGGTCGGTGTGTCGCGGGTGACCGCGTGGCGCTACCTCGAGCGACTGGCCGACGAGGGCACCGTCGTACGGCACACCGACTACGGCAAGGGCCGCCCGAAGACCCGTTATCAGTGGCGCTGACTCACACGCCCCTGGCGTTTCAGGCGGGAGTTAGCTCGCGAACCTGCGGCCGCGCAGCCGGGTTGGCGGCCATCGTCGGCGCGTAAAGCATCGGCGCCGGTGCGGGAACCGCGAACGCGGTCACGCCGCCGGCGTAGTCCGCGACGTACACGCGGTCGGTACTCACCGCGAGGCACGACGGCCTGGCGTCGACCGTGATGGTGTCGACGACGTCGAGGTTGGCGGTGCTCAGCACGACCACGCGGTCGTAGTCGACGACGTAGGCGCGCGTGCCGTCGACCGACAGCGCGAGTTGCGTTGGCGCAGTCGCGACCTCAGCGCTCACCATGATGCGGCCCGCGACGAGGTCGACGACGTGCACGACGCCGCGGTCCTCGATGTCGGAGGTGAGCACGTAGGCGGTGTTGTCCAGCCCGATGGCCAGCCCACGGATGGGCGCGCCGATCTCGAGTGTCCTTCGGGCCCTGGCGTTCTCCAGGTCGACGATCACCAGGCGGCTACCGCGGGAATCAGAGGTGGCGACGTACAGGCGGCGTCCGGAGGGGTCGACCTGCATGGCGTCGATCACCACGTCGTCGCCCTTGGCCAGGTAGATGGTGCCCACGCGCTGTGCGACGACGTCGATCACGGCCACGTCGACGCCACCGTCGGCGGCCCGTCCGGCGAAGATGCGCTTGCCGTCGGGGCTCGTGGTCATCGCGGTGACGCTGTAGGACAGCGGGTACGACGCGCTGACCGCGCCGGTGCGGGTGTCGATGACTGCGACGGCGTCGTAGGCCACCGACGCGACGCCCACGTACGCCTTGCCGCCGGCGACGGCGAGTGCGAACGGCTCCCTGGCGCTGATTCCGCCCTTGACGGTGAGGTCGTTGGCATCGAGCACCGCGAGCGAGTGATCGCCGTAGTTCGTGACGGCGACGGTCTGGCCGTCGACGGCGATGTCGGCGATCGGGCCGTGTCCGATGGACGCGGCGCCCTGCCGGGTCGCGGTCGCATTCGGGGTCGCACTGTCGACGGTCGCGCTGTTCGAGCGCACGAAGCCGTTAGCCACTTGTTTGGCACCTCCGCCGGCATGGCATGCGCCGGCCTAGATTTCGATTGGTCAGCATCTATGAGAAGACGCGGTCGACATCGAGTGTAGCGACGGGGAGCGACGCTCCATTCGTCGTCGACCAACGGTTGCGTACCCGCTCGCCGAAGCTCTCAGTACATGCTTAGGAAACTCTTCGTTATCCGAATGTTATGTTGCGTCGGCAACTCGTTTCATAGCCTGCAACAGCGTGTTTCACGTCCTGGCAACGCCTTCGACGAGCCTCGAACGGGGCCCCGCGGAAACGTTTCTTAGTATTCGCCAGAGAAACTGAGAAGTAAATCACAGCGCGACACGACAGCTAATAGTCGGCTGCGTGCTGCGCGGCTTACGCGAGTGACCAAAGGTGTGTCTGAGCTTCGGTACCGCCCGCGTCCGAATTAGCTCGACATCGCCGGTTCACACCGCGTTCACTGCGCCGGCCCGGCTACCGGGTGGGCAGCGCGCCGGTGGTGGCGACCACCTCGGCGATGTCGACCAGCTTGCGATTGAGCCGTTGCGAGGCGCTGGTGAGCAACGCGAAGGCGTCGTCGGCCGTGATGCGCTGGGTGGCCATGAGAATGCCCTTGGCCTGACCGATGAGGTCGCGATTGGTCACCACGCGGTGCAGCTGGTCGACGCGTTGGGCATCGGCGAGGGCGAGTGCGGCGTGGGTGGCGTACAGGTTCGCGAGCCGGGCCGCGGTGTGGTCGAACGCATGGGGCTCGGACGAGTAGAGGCTCAGCGACCCGAGCTTGCGTTCGTCGACCCACAGGGGCACGCAGAGCATCGACAGGACGCCGAGTTCCACTGCCATGTCGGTGAATTCCGGCCAGCGCGGATCAGTTCGGGTGTCGGCGAGGTCGACGGTCTGCTGTTCACGCGATGCGTCGATGCAGGGTCCGCGCTCGGTGCGCTGCTGCAACTCGTCGAGCACCGGTGGCGCCGCGCCGAATACCACCTGCGGCATGAACTTCTTCTTGACGAGGAGGTTGAGGCCGGCGGCGTTGGCGCCGTCGATCAGGTCGACGGCCGCGACCAGGATGGCCGCCAGCGTCGTCTCCAGGTTGCCCTCCTCGACGCGGAGGGCGCGGCTCAACTGGTCGAGACTGTTCCACGCCACCTCGTCGAGGCCGGCGAGTCCGCGCGCCACCCCGCCGACCGAGCCGTCCAACGGCTGGCGATCGAGTGGGGCGATCACTCCGGCGGGCAGCTCCTCACCGGATCGCGGGGTGGGCGCTGAAAAGGTGTACACCCCGCCATTCAAACAGGACTCTGCGACGGACACCCGCTGGTCGTTCATGACGGTTTGCGCCAACGCCACTGTGCCGTGAGCCAACCGTGCGCGTCGGGCAGCCTGTCCCCGACGGCCGCAACGACCCCGGGCCACCACAGGGAGTCGTAGTCGTCGCCGGACAGCCACCCGCCGGGGGCCACCTTCGGACCCCACGCGTCGATGTCGGCGACCACGCTGTCGTAGTCGTGCCGTGCGTCGAGGTGCACCCAGGTCAGCGACTCGTCGGCGAACAGGCTGGCCGCGGCCGGCGAGGTGCTGACCAGCAGGTGGACGTCGTCAGCGGCGCCGCACGCGATGAGATTGCGGTGCAGCAGACCCGCGAACGTTCCGCCGCCGTACTCGACGGCGGCACCGTGGGCGTCGGTGTTCGACTGGCCTTCGGCGCCGCTGCCCCGGCAGGTGTCGATGCCGATCACGGTGAAGTCGCGGCCCGAGTCGCGCACCACCTCGGCCAGCGAACACAGACTCCTGCCCAGGTAGCAGCCCACCTCGACGAACGTGCTCCCCTCCGGGAACGTCGCAGCGGCATCCTCCTGGCCCTCCCGCCACTGGAACCACCCCGGGATGTCCGACCAGTGGCCGACGTCCGCGGCGAATTTGTTGGGCGCTGGGGAGTTCACGTGTGTCGTGGGCCTTTCGCGAGGGCCGAGGCGTCGGCAGGGGTGGTCAGGGAGATTCGGTCGTCGGCGCGGGCGATGAGGCCGCGGCGTTCGAATTCGTCGAGCCAACCAGGCATGGGCCAGCGGCGCCAGCGGCGGTGGAAGGTCGCGGCGTTGGCCACGATGTCGCCGAGGTGCTCGACGGGAGGGTTCGACACCGGATGGTGCTGGTGATAGGCGTGCGCACCGCCCACCCAGTACAGCCCGACGTCGCGGCGTGCGGCCTGCGTCGCGAAGTCGGTGTCCTCGGCGCCGTAACCGACGTACTCCTCGCAGAACCCGCCGATGCGGCGCCACACCGCAGGCGTCGTGGCGAAGGACAGCGACCAGAACAGGTCGTGATTGGTCTCCTCGAGCACCGCGCCGTCGGGCGGGTTGGGGCGTGCCGGGTGCGGATTCGTCGCGTCGGGCAGACCCGCGAGCGGGTAGCCGTGCTCCGACGGCGGAAGGTAGGTCACGGGCCCGGCGAGCAGGGCCGGCCGCGAGACCCTGGCGTGCGCCGCCGCGTACCGGTCGATCATGGTGGCCCCCGGTATGCAGTCGACGTCGAGGAAGATCACCAGGTCGGCGCCGAGCGCGATGGCCCGCTCAGCGCCGAGGTTGCGGGCCCGCGCCAGCGGCAGGCCCCGCGAGGTCCGTTCGCACGGGATGACCTCGACGTCGTCGTCGAGGAGACCCGTCGGGTCGTCGTCGATCGCGACGACGCACCTGACGTCGGGTGTGCGGGCACTCGCCCGCAATCCGTCCTGCTGCCTGCGCAGGTGGTCGTGGCGCCCGTGGACCACCGTGACGACGGCGACGCGGGGCGCGGTCACGCGGAGATGACCCGGGCCGCGCGCGCCGGGGCGCCGACGGCCCGCAGCCGGCGCCATCCACGGCGGTCGATGGATCGGGCCCGCGCCACCAGGTCGGGCCACTGGTCGCGGGTCGGCCAGCCGGGCGCGGAGACCGCGACGCCCGCCTGGTCGAGGGCGGCCGCGGTGCTGCACTGCTCGTCGAACGGACGCTCTTCGGGGACGACGATCGCGGGCACCTCGGCGAGCGCCACGTCGGCGACCGCGTTCTGGCCGGCGTGGCAGACGACGAGGTCCGCGGCGGCGATCATCGGCCACGGGTCGTCGACCCAGCCTGCCGTTCCGCCGATCGCCCGCCACGTCAGCTCCGGTACCGCCGCCTGCAGGTCCGTCACGCCGTCGGCGGGCACGGCCGAGCCGCCCGCGCCTGCCAGCAGCAACCCGCACGGCCCCGCGCCGGGTGCCGCTGCGGGCCGCTCACGTCCGTCGAACCGGCTGATCGAGCCGACGTAGTGGACCCGCGAGGCGTAGCGCGCAGACCAGGACGGCCGGTACACGTCGTCCGACCATGGGGCGACGATCGAATCGGCGACGTCGTAGGCCAGCCGGTGCGCGGCGTCGTCGCGTTCCCCCGGCATGGCCATCACCGTGACCGGTATTCCGCTGAGCCGCGCCAGCAGCGTCACCTCGACCGAGACGTCCACGACGATCCGCCGGGGCTGCTCGGCCGCCAGTGTCTCGGTGATCAGGGCAGCGCGTCGCGCCAGCCCGTCGACGTGCTCGGGAACCCAGTGCAGCCGCCCGTTGGCGGTGGGATCGACGGGCGGGTCACCCGCAGGTCCGACGTCCATGGGCAGCTGAACCCAGCGGTCGCCAGGGCGCAGACCGGACGGTTGCGCGAGCGAGGACAGGAAGATCACGCCGTCGGTCAGGTGCCGGGTGATCGCCAGCGCCCGGTTGAGGTGTCCGCGTCCGTGGTGATGCACGTAGTAGGCGATCACGCCGGTACCTGGCGGCGCTCGCGGAACAGCATGTCGTCGTAGTGCTGCAGGTAGCGCTGCACCATCACCGCGTGGTTGCAGTCCGCCTCCGCCTTTGCCCGCACGGCGGCGCGTGGCAGCTCGGCGGCCTCCAGCGCTGCGCGCGCCAGAGCTTCGACGTCGTCGGGTGCGGCGAGGCGACCGCTGCGGGCGTCGAGTATCTCGGGGATGCCTCCCCGCGCGAACGCTGCCACCGGGGTGCCAGAGGCCATCGCCTCGGCGGTCACCAGTCCGAACGGCTCCTCCCAGGTCGGGGTGACGAGCGCGACTGCGGCCCCGCCCACCAGATCGTTGAGTTCGTCCTGACGGAGGTGGCCGCAGTACTCGACGGTGTCGTCGAGTTCGGGTGCGACGAACTGGTCGAAGTACTTGCGGTCGCCCACCGGGCCCGCGATGCGCAGCGGGAGCCCTGCTCGTCGGGCCGCCTCGATCGCCAGGATCGTGCCCTTCTCGGGCACCAGCCGTCCCGACCACACCGCGTAGTCGCCACCGGGTCCCGGTTCCCAGGCGTCGAGGTCGATGCCGTTCGGAATGACCGACACCGGCCCGTTGATCGGGTCCCACTGCCGCGCCGTGAAGGCGCTGACGGCGACGAACTCGCTGGCGACGCCCTGGGGCAGGGCCACGGCCTGCTCCAGCCACGGCAACGGCGGCGTGTGCAGGGTGGTCAGCATGGGGGTGCTCAGCGACCGGGCCATGGCCAATGGCAGGTAGTGCAGGCTGTGGTTGTGCACGATGTCGAAGGCGTCGCGCAGCCTGTCGCCGAGGTCCAGCATCACCGACAGGTAGGCGTGGGTTTCGTGCACGATCCACTCGGGAGTCAGTGGCTCGCGCCGGGACTCCTCGCTCATCTCGAAGGTGTGGACGGGCAACACCTCGCACGGCAGGTCGGTTGCCGAGCCGGGTGCGGCGAATAGCGTGACGTGGTGCCCCAGGGCGGTGAGCGCGCGGGCGAACTCGAAGACGAATGACTCCATGCCTCCGGCGAACGGTTGCCGCACCGCGTATCGCGACGATGCCAGGAGCGCGATGCGGAGTGGCCGCCTCACGCGGCGTTCCGGTCGGCCAGGACCTGACGATAGAGGCGGGTGTGGGCGGTTCGGACGCGGTGCCGTTCGTCGGCCCTTCTGCGCCGCCGCGCCTCGTCCTCCGACACCGGACCGGTGCGCGCCAGGGATACGGCCGCCTCGACGGCGGCGGTCAAGCCATCCGCGTCGAACTCGGTTGCACCGTAATGGAATACGGCACTGGAATGCTGCTCCCCGAAGTAACCGCAATCAGGCACCACGGTGCGCACGCCGGCGTCGTGCGCCGCCTCGACCCAGCCGGAGTGGGTGCCGAAGCGATACGGCAGCACCATCACGTCGACGTCGGCGAGGTAGGCCGACAGTTCGCGGTCGTCGAAGCACGGGTGCACGCGGACGTCCACTCCCGCGCCGCGATATGCCGAGAGACGGCGGTCACTGACCTCGGCTGCCCGCGGCGATGCGAACGCGCCGACGTCGAGGTCGAGTCGCAGCCGGTAGCCGTCCCGATCATCGGCGAGCAGTGCGTCGAGCAGCGGCCACGGATCGATGTTGGCGCGCAACCCCTTTGCGTGCACGGCCACGACGGGCACCGAGCGCCGAACCCGAGCGCCGCCGACCTCGTCGATCGGGAGGAGGTGCGGGTGCGGGAGAACGAGCGCACGCCGTCCCCAGCGGCTCTCGATCTCGGCTGCGGCGCCGTCGGTCAGGGTGACCACGGCGTCGGCAGCCCCGAGCAGGGCGCCGAGCCGCGCGGCGTGCAGTCCGGCGTCCTCGAAGTGCGGGTTGTGCAGGTCGTGCACGGTCACGATCAGTGGAACGCCGCGACGCGCGAGCTGCTCGGCGACGTCCGCCAGGTCGACGGGGTCTGCCGAGTCGAAGCCGAAGTGCACGTGCATGACGTCGATGTCGGGTGCGTGGTCGCGCACGAAGCTGGGATCGAGCCACTGCGGCGGCCACCACTGGCCTGGCGCCGTGGCACCGGGTGGCGTCGGATCTGGCAGCAGCACAACGCATTCGGGGTCGACGACGGCACCGACGTAGGGATGCCCAGCGGGGACCGAGGCAAGCGTGATCACGAAGTACCCATCGAAAAAGTGGCGGCAGGACATCGCCATCTACTAGACGGTTGCTCGCACCCCGGGTATTGCACGCCGGTCGCGAATCTAAACTCGTGAAATGCAGCACGATGGAAGGACCTGGCACTACCGCCAGTTCTACCGACATCCCGACGCCGAGTCACCGTCGTCGCTGCCGCTTTGGCTGGTGATCGGGAACTGTCAGGCCGAGGCGCTGCGCCAGGTGCTCGAGACCGTTGCGGACCGGCCGTATCGCACTGTGCTGGTCCCCCCGGTCCACGAGTTGACCGCTGCCGACCTGCCCCATCTCGACGCGCTGCTCGGCGAAGCGCAGGTGCTGGTCAGCCAGCCGATCAGGGCGAACTACCGAGACCTTCCGCTGGGTACCGAGGAGATGGCCGAGCGGTTGCCCGCGGGCGCCCGCGTGGTGCGCTGGCCCGTGATCCGATACGCGGGGCTCTACCCGTTTCAGGCGATCGTGCGCCGTCCGTCCGACCGGTCGATCACTCCGCCCGGGGTGCCCTATCACGATCTGCGCACCGTCGTCGCGGCGCGTTCGGGCCGGGCACCGGGCGACCCGTGGGACGCCGACGTCCCGGCCGAGCGGTTCGCCGCGGCCGCTGAGGCGAGCCGGGCCACGCTCGCGGTTCGGGAGCGCCGGGACACCGACGTGGCGGTGTCCGACGTGTTCGCGTCGTGCGGTGCCGACGCCTGCCACACCATCAATCACCCCGGCAACCCGGTGCTCGTCGAGTTGGCCCGGCGGGTGCTCGACGCCGCCGGCGTCCTGCTGCCGGTGGGAGCCGTCGATCGCACTCTGCTCGGATCGGTCTACGCGCCGCTGGAGAGCCGGGTGCTCGACGCGCTGGGCCTGAGCGCACCGGCCAGGACGGAGTGGACGCTGGAGTCTCGACCGTTGTCCGTCCAGGACGTGCACGAGATCCAGATGCGGTGGTATGCGGACAATCCCGACTTCCTCGATCTGGCCGTCGAACGTCATGGCGAGATGATGGAGGTCCTGGGGCTGCCGACGGGCGGGCCGGCCAGGTGACTGCGGCCGTGATGCACCTGGCTGTCGGCCCCGACCGGCACGGCGTCGTCCGCTTCGGCATCGAACTCGACGAGGCGTTGCGCGCGACGGACGTCGACACCCGGTTGACCCGTTGCCTGCCAGTCGATCTGGACTCCGGCGTGCACGTCCAGTTCACCGATCGCCTGTTCGGCCGGACCGCCGCCGATGCCGCGACGTCGATCGTCGAACTCGCCGCGCGGGCACACGCCGCGGGGCACCGCGTCACCGCCACCCTGCACGACCTTCCCCAGCCCTCGGACGGCACCCACTTCGCCGGACGCGCAGAGGCCTACCGCAGGATCTGTGCAGCCGTCGACGCCGTGGTCGTGAGCAGCGCCCACGAGGCGATGCTGCTCGACGAGGTCGATGCTCGGTCGCCCGAGGTCGTCGTCGTCCCGCTGCCCCTGGCCGCTCCGGCCGCGCGGCCGTCGCGACCACCGGCGCAACCTCCGTCCGTCGGCGTCTTTGGCTACCTGTATCCCGGCAAGGGCCACGACGACGTGCTCGCGGCGATGGCGGCCGTCCCGCGCAACGTGTGGTTCATGGCCATCGGAGAGCCGTCGCCCGGGCACGACGACCTCGTCGAGTCACTGTCGGAGTCCGCCCGGCTCGCACACCGGCCGTTCGCCGTCACCGGCCACGTCCCCCCGCACGCTCTGCTCGCGACGCTGCAGGCGATCACCGTTCCGGTGGCCCACCATCGGCACGTCTCGGCGTCGGGTTCGCTCAACAGCTGGATAGCAGCCGGCCGTCGGCCACTCGCCCCGGTTGGTCGCTACACCAGTGAGATCGCGGAACGAAACCCCGGCGCGCTGCTGCTGTACCCCGATGATCCGGCGGGCCTGGCCTCCGCGATCGCCGCCGCACTCGCCCGCCCCGACTCGACGTGGCTGTCGCCCTCGACGGTGTGCGAGCCGTCGGTGGCAGGAGCGGCGCAGCGCTACGCCGAACTGCTGGCGGCGTGGCACCGATGACGTTGCCGCTGAACGACGGGCGGGTGACGGTTCCGGCCAACCGGTGGGATCTGCTCGCCGACCGTGACCCCCGACCCGTGCGGATCGCCGTCGTGATTCCGCATTACCAGCAGCAGCGCGAACTCGAGCTGACGCTGGCCGCGCTCGAGTTGCAGGACCATCCGCTCGACCTCGTCGAGGTCGTCGTCGCCGACGACGGTTCGGCGGAGCCACCGCGGGTGCCGGAGTCGTCGCTGCGGATCACCGTGGTCCGACAGGAAGATCGCGGGTTCAGGGCTGCGGCGGCACGCAATCTCGGTGCGGCACAGACGGATGCGGACGTCCTCTGCTTCCTGGACGCCGACACCGTGCCCGAGCCGTCCTACCTGCGCCGGATCAGCCGGCTGCCGGCGGTGCTCCCCGACGCCCTGGTGGTCGGGCGCCGCAGGCACGCCGACCTGACGGGGTGGACGGCGCCGCGGTTGCCGTCGTGGTGGGCGGGCGATGCCACTCCCCCGGTGCTCGAGGAACCTCGTTGGCTGTCCGACGAGTACCGCGATTCCTGCGACCTGCTGCGCATCGACCATCGTTCCTACCGCTACGTGATCAGCTCCGTGATGTGTTGCAGCCGAGATCTATTCGTGGACGTGGGCGGGTTCGACGAGTCGTTCGTCGGGTACGGCGGCGAAGACTGGGAGTTCGCCCACCGCGCCGTGGTCAACGGCGCAGTCTTGCACCACGCCCGCGATGCGGTGGCTTGGCACGACGGCGCCGACTGGGGCGCCCGCGACGTCGCCGACCGGGCTGCCGCGAAGAACCGGGAGGCACTGGCGGTGGCGCGCCTGGTCACCGACCCCGATGCCCGCCGCTCCGGGTTGCACTACGCCGTGCCGGACGTCGCCGTCGAAGTCGACACCACCGGGCACGCCGCTGGGTCGCTCGTGGCCACGCTCGGATCGCTGCTCGGTCCCGACGTCGGCATCTGGCTCGTCGGGGAGCAGTCCGATGCGCTGCTGCACGACTTGGGCGTCCACGATTCGCGGATCACCGCCGGCCCGGTGCCCGAGTGGATCCGGCGCCGGTGCCGGTTCACTATTTCGACCAGCGGCAGGCCGGTGCTCTCGCATGAAGCCGTCACGGTACTGATCGGAAGGTGCGCCGAGCCCGGCGTCGGGTCGGTCCGCGTCGCGGGTAACGGTGCCGTACTGCAGGTTCTGGCGTCGTGGGCGGCGAACCGGGCACGGCGCTGGACGTCCGGTCCGGTCCGGCTCACCGACTCGGCAGACGTCGACCGGATCGCCGAGAACGTGGTGCTGGCCGCGGAATCGGTGGGCATGACGACGGCCGAGCCCGACGCCAGTCTGGCGTGGTGACCGGCCGGGATCAGCCGCGCTCGACGGTGTTGCCGGTCCCCGACGTCGTGACCTCGGGGTCACCCTGGCGGTACTCGATGCGGTTGTCGAAACCCGACACGGCGATCTGCGCCGCCGCATCGATCGTCACCACGTTGTCGATGCCCGAGACGGACACGCTCGCACATCGCCCGGTGATGACGACGGTGTTCTCGACACCACTGATGCTGACGAGGTGGTCGTCGCAGGCGAAGGTCTCGTCCTCGCCGATCCCGGCGATGCTGACGTTGGTCCCCGCGGGCGGCGCCGGGTCGGTCCGCGGCACGATCGGTGGGACGAAGATGTTGGTCCGACTGGGAGTTGGCGCGTCGGCGTCACGATCGGTCGAGACGTCGACGGGCCCCTCCGTCAGGGTGGCACCACCGCCTGCCACCGTGGGCGGCGACGGTCTGAGCATCAGGAACAGCGTGACGCCACCGGCGATCAACAGGGCGAGTACGCCGACGACGACCGGGATCACGCCGGCGCCACCGTGCGATCGAGGCGGTGCCGCCGGCGCGTGGAAGCCCACGTCGCCGGTCTCCGGGTAGGGCAGCGTCGGAGAGTGGTGGTACGCCCCCGGCGGCGGGGGCGGGTGCGGTCCCGACGGCGCCGGGATGTACCCGTAGGCCGAATGATCGTGCGCCGAACCGAGTTCCGACGTCCGGGCGATGTCGCTCAGCGGCTGCTCGAGCGCTCTGATGCGCGCTTCCGGATCGTCCTCGTGTTCCATTCCCAGCTCTCCCATCTACAGCACCTTGGAGAGGAACTCCTGCAGCCGTGGGTGCTTCGGATTGTCGAACACCTCGGCTGGCGTGTCGTCCTCGACGATGTTGCCGTCGGCCATGAAGAGCACCCGGGAGGCGACCTCCCGCGCGAAACCCATCTCGTGGGTGACCACGACCATGGTCATTCCACCGGAGGCCAGTTCGCGCAGGACCTCGAGGACGTCACCCACCATCTCGGGGTCCAGCGCGCTGGTCGCCTCGTCGAACAACATGATCGACGGGTTCATGGCCAGCGCGCGGGCGATGGCCACGCGCTGCTTCTGCCCGCCCGACAACGTGGCGGGTTTGACGTGCGCCTTCTCGCCGAGGCCCACCTGCTCGAGGAGTTCGAGCGCCCGCTTCTCCGCTGCGGCCTTGTTCATCTTCTTCGTCAGCAGCGGTGCCAGCGTGACGTTTTCGATGACCGTCATGTGCGGGAAGAGGTTGAAGTGCTGGAACACCATGCCGATGTGCTGGCGCACCTCGTCGAGGTCCACCTTGGGATCGGATAGGTCGAAGTCGTCGACGATCACCGTGCCGCCGGTGATGTCCTCCAGCTTGTTCAGACACCGCAGGAACGTCGACTTGCCGGACCCCGAGGGCCCGATGACGCACACGACCTCGCCGTGCTTGACCGTGGTGTCGATGCCGTCGAGGACCACCAGTTCGCCGAAGGACTTCTTGAGCCCCTCGATGCGGATCTTGACCTTGTCCTTGGGTTCGGTGGCCGCGGCCTCGGGTACCAGCTGGCTCATTTCACGATCCTCTTCTCTACCTGGTCGGAGAGTTTGGTCAACGCCATGATGACGATGAAGTAGATGATGCCGACGATCAGCCACATCTCGAAGGCCTTGTAATTGCCCGCGATGATGATGCGGCCGCTCTGTGTGAGTTCGGCGATGCCGAGCACCGACAGGATCGAGGTGTCCTTCAGCGTGATGACGAACTGGTTGATGTAGGACGGGATCATCGTCCGGATGGCCTGCGGCAGGATCACCTTGCGCATGGTCGGCAGGTATCCGATGCCCAGGCTCCGGGCGGCCTCCATCTGTCCCTTGTCCACCGAGAGGATGCCACCGCGCACGATCTCCGTCATGTAGGCGCCGGCGTTGAGCGACAGCGTGATGATGCCCGCGGTCACTGCCGACATCTGGAAGCCCAGCGCCGTGGGAATGCCGAAGTAGATGAAGAACGCCTGCACGATCAGCGGTGTGCCGCGGAAGATGTCGACGAAGGTGGTGCCGATCGCTCGCAGCCAGATCGACCGGGACACCCGGGCCAGGCCGAAGACGATGCCCAGGATGAGTGCGAAGAAGATCGACGAGACCGTCAGGATGACCGTCATCTTCAGACCGGCCAGCAGCATCGGCGTCGTGCTCTTGATCAGCCCGAAGAACGACCCGTCGCTCGCAGCTGCACCCTCACCGAGATAGGTCGACAGGATCTGATCGTAGCGACCCGACTGCTTGAGGTTGTTCAAACCGGTGTTGAACTTCTGCAGTAGCTCGCCGTTCTGGCCCTTGTTCACCGCGAACCCGTAGCCCGTCGGGTCCTCCTTCGGAGTCACGGTCTTGAAGCCGTTGCCCTGCTGTATCGCGTAGAGCAGCACCGGGTAGTCCTCGAAGGCCGCCACCGAGTTTCCGGTCCGCACCTCGTCGAACATGGTGGACGAATCGGCGAACGAGACCACCTCGAACCCGTACTGGTCCTTGATCGAGTTGGCGAATTCGGCGCCTTGGGTCCCGTTCTTGACCGAGACGCGCTTGCCGCGCAGATCGTCGTAGGACTTGACGTCTTCGTTGGACTCGAGGACGGCCATCTGGATGCCCGACTCGAAGTACGGTTCGGAGAAGTCGAAGACCTTCCGCCTCTCGTCGGTGATCGACATCCCGGCGATGACGCCGTCGACCTGATTGGCCTGTACGGCTTGCAATGCCGCGTCGAAGCCGAGCGGCTTGATGTCGACGTTGAACTTCTGATCCTCGGCGATGGCCCGGATCAAGTCCATGTCGATGCCGACGAACTTGCCCTGCGCGTCCTGGAATTCGAACGGGGCGAAGGTCGTGTCAGTGGCGACGACGTAGTTCTCGCCCTCGGCTCTGGCGTCGGGCGCCGCGAGCGTGGCGGCGCCGAACGCGCCGAGCAGGAGTGCCGTCAGGACGACCACGAGACCGCGCATGGGTCGTCCGTCGTCGAGGCCCCGCGATGGCCAACCGGTTCGCATGCTGATCTCCCATCTGGCCCGGGATCGGGCAGTCACACGCTAGTCGGGCGGTGGCATCCGTCACGCAGGTTTGAGCCGACGTCCGCCGTGGGTGCCCTCCCGGCGATCTCCAGCCAATCTCCACACGACCTTCATGCACCGTCGCCCCGTCCACGACAGCATCGACGAGAGACAGATCGGGACCGCTGAACGGTCACCACGAGAGGGAGACACATCATGAGGACCACCATCATCCGGGCCACTCTGACCGCGACCGCCGCTGCAACGGCACTGATGCTCGCCCCGGCTCTTCCTGCCGCAGCAGCTTCGTCGGCTGAACTGACCATCGCGCAGCTCGAGGCGCAGGGCTTCGACGTGAAGGTCAACCGGATCGGCAGTGCGCCGATCGACGAGTGCGACGTGACCGACGTGCGCAACGGCCGCGAGCAGAAGCGCTTTCAGCGCATCGGCGATGACCTCATCGAGGTCGTGTTCAAGCGGACCATCTCGGTGTCACTGGACTGCTCGCGCTGACCGCCGCCGCGTTCGTGCCTACTGCGGCGACGCCTGGGCAGACGGCACGACGGTGAGCCGCAGTGCTGCGGCGGTCAGCGGCCCGACGACGCCGTCGACGTCGAGGCCCGGCGTACGCCGTTGGAACTCGCGCACCGACGCCTCGGTGGCCGGGCCGAACACGCCGTCGATCGCTAGACGCCCGGCGTATGCCCGGTAGGCATGTTTGAGCCGCCGCTGGAGTTCGGCGACCAGCTGCCCGGTCGAGCCGCGCGCCAGCAGCACGCTCGGCGAGACGTCGCCGATTCGTCGGCCAACGTCTTCGCGGAGGATGTTCATGTCGATTGCGCCCGGGTCCCACTTCCCTTGTGAGCGGCCCGCGTATTCGCGATGCCCGATGGTGCGGGTGACGGGGAGCCCGAGTCGACGGTGGATTGCGGCGCAGCATCGAATGAGCGCGAAGTACTGTGCGTCCGGCCAGTTATCGCGGTGTGGTGCGGAGGGGCTCGTCCCGCTGTTCGCGCATTCGATCCCGATCGTGTGCCGGTTCCCGCCGTTCGTCGGCAGCCAGGGATATCGGCCCGCGCCTGCGTGCCAGGCGACCCCGGCCGCGACGACGGTGACGGTGCCGTCGCGCGCGACGTGGAGTTGGGACAGCGGACCCCTCAGGTCCGGTCGGCCCTCGGCAATCGATGCGGCGTTGGCGCGGTCCGATCCCGTGTGGTGGACCATCACCCCGCGGACGTCGGCGAAGTCGCCGTGCCCGCGGGTTCGCCACCCGGGGTACTCGACGACGTCGGCTCCCTCCGCTTGCAGGCAGTCGGCGATCCAGACGGGGTTCACCGTCGCCCCCTTTCCTCGGCAACGGCCAAGGGTAGGTGTCGGTGGGTCGGACACGCGAAAGGCGGCCGTGCGAATGAATCGCACGGCCGCCTCTAGCGGTTGGTTCGGTCTCGACCGACCCTGTCGGAGACTTAGCCCCGGTTGAACAGGTTGCCGATGCCGCTCAGCAGGCCGTTGCCGGCCTGGCCCAGCTGGCTGATGGCGTTGGTGCCCGCCGTGCCGACCTGGGTCTGACCGTTCTGGACGGCGGTGCCGGTCTGCGAGATCGCGTTGGTGCCAGCCGTGCCGACCTGGATCTGGCCGTTGGAGACCGCAGTGCCGGTCTGCGAGATCGCGTTCGTTCCGGCGGTGCCGACCTGGATCTGGCCGTTCGAGATTGCGGTGCCCACCTGAGTGAGGAAGTTCGTGCCCGCGTTGCCGACCGATGTCGTGGAGGACACCGAGGTGCTGCCCGGGCTGAACTTGTTGCCGTTGTTCGTCACGGTGTTCTGCAGGTTGTCGGCACCAGCCGTACCCGCGCCTGCGAGGGCGAAGCCCGTCGCGAGTGCCGCGGCACCGCCGGCAACTGCCACGCCCGACACGATCCTGCGTCCGATGGTTCCACTCATGAGATGTCCTCCCTGTCAGCAACGGTGTTGTTGTGTGTCCCGAAGTTACCACTCAATGGCCGTCGGAAACATTAACGACGGGAGAAACCTTTGGTTTCTTTTTCAGTTCGTGACCATTCTTTGGTTTGCCACTGGCAAAGGAACGCCGCGAATCGCGGATGAACCGCGCGGTGAGTAACGACTCAAGGGCCTCGGCGCCGTCGTCCGATCTGGCCAGTCTCCCACGCCGACGGCCCGAACGAGCTGCGCAAACCCGACATATTGCCAGCTCAGGTACTGCGCAGCGCTCGGCTCGAACGGTCACGCCAGTGCCAGCGTGCCGACGACGGCGTGAATGCGCAGCTACCTGCAGTTCGACACCGTGAATGGGTGACGTCCTTTGCCGCTAGCAATCGTCTAGGCGTCGCGCAAGCGTTAAGGCGAGTGCTTTATTTGACACGTCCGTAAAGTTGCCAGAAGCAAACGTCAGCAAACTGTAATCATGCTCGTCGGGTCACCTGCGCCACACCGGTGAGGCGCGAGCGCGACGTAACAGCCGAGCGGCGCGCCGTCGACCGACGCCAGCTGGCGGCCACACGGCTCGAATCGCCCGCCTCGGCACTTGGCGCCAGGCCTTCGCCGCCACTGACACCCATCAAGATTTGCTGCTGTTTGCCGCCAGCTATCGCTCATTGATCACTCGACACGCGATGCCGCTACCTCCGCGCCGTCGCGGAGGCAGGCGGAGGAACCAGGCCGGGCTACCTAGGGAACATCGCCCTGGGAACGACCTCAAGATCACTCGCGGCACCCCGCCCGGCGATGCGGAGCAGAAACGAGGTCGGCCTGGCGCCATCGCACCCGTGGTCACGACCGAGACCATGTACTAGAACGCTTTTCGCAGGTCCGGGCCGGTCCCGCGCAGCACGTTCGCGACGCGGATCGCCGACTACGGGGAGACGACTTCCCGACCCGATGGCGGGTAGGACGCGTTCGCCACCCCCGGCAAACCCTCGTGTGCGGCACCAGTCGTAGGACTAGCGAAATTTCTTCGCATTCGGTGGTTTGAGTCACATGGCACCAGGTTACTTCTAGGAGGTCTTCACAACCGTTGCTGCAAGGGAGTAGCTCATGGCACACACACAGATTTCATTCGGCCGCAGGATCATGTCGGGCGTGGCAGTCGCCGGAGGCGCTGCGGCGCTTGCGACGGGAATGGCGCTGGCCGGCGCTGGAACCGCTGCTGCGGACAATCAGCAGAACGTGCTCACCGGAGACGGGAACAGGTTCTCGCCGAGTTCGGGCGTCTCGGCAGCTGCCGCCGACCCGGGCACGAACTTCCTGACCAACGTCGGCACCGCGATCTCGAACGCGCAGATCCAGCTCGGCACGGCAGGCACGAACGCGATCTCGCAGACCGGTACTGCCATCCAGAATGGCCAGACTCAGACCGGAACTGCCGGCACCAACGCAATCTCGCAAACGGGAACCGCCATCCAGAACGGCCAGACCCAGGTGGGCACCGCAGGCACCAACGCGCTCACTCAGCTGGGACAAGCCGGCAACGGCCTCCTGAGTGGCATCGGGAACTTGTTCAACCGGGGCTGATACGGCAACGAAAGTCGGTCGGCTGCGCGAGATCCATTCGCGCAGCCGACCTTCCGTTGGTGCGCCGCCTGCCCCATCGACGTGGCAGGGCATTTGCCCGACCACGGTGGGACCGGGTTTACGCTGGTCGACACAGCGGCGCGGTAGGGGAAGACGCGTCAGTGGAAGAAGGTGGGTCGGCGGCCCTTGAGCGGACAGTCGCCGCGGTGGCAGACCGCCGCACGGATGCTCCGGCGCTCGGGATTCGGCGCCACGGGGCCGCAGATCGACGCCCTCGTCGGGCGCGACTGGTCTGCCCACCTCGACGCCATACTCGGCCTCGAGCCCGACCGCGATCCGGGCGCCGTGGCCACGCCCCGGCCGACCCCGGTCACACCTCCGCTTCCGGGTCACGGTGCCCGAGCCAGTGATCTCGATGCGTTCACCGACAAACTGGCGGTGCAGATGCACGAACTGACCTCGTGGTGGATCCGCCGCATGGCCGCCGTCGAGGAACCCGTGCACGAGAAGTTGACGTTCCTCTGGCACAACCACTTCGCGACGTCGGCGCAGAAGGTGCCCGTCGCCGAGTGGATGGGTCAGCAGAATCAGACGTTGCGCACACTCAAATTGGGTGACTTTCGGACGCTTGCCGTGGCGATGCTGTCCGACGCCGCGATGCTGTACTGGCTGGACGGCGTGAGCAACACCGCCGCCAGGACCAACGAGAACCTGTCGCGCGAGTTCATGGAACTGTTCACGCTCGGACACGCGAACGGCTATTCCGAAGTCGACGTCCGCGAAGGCGCCCGGACACTCACCGGCTGGTACATCGGATACGGCGGCAGCACGCGCGTCGCACATGGCTTCCACGACGGGGCGACGAAGACGATCCTGGGCCGCACCGGCAACTTCGACCACACCGAGTTCTGCGACGTCGTGCTCAGCCAGCCCCAGTCCGCGGCCTTCGTCGCGGGCAGGCTGTGGCGGCAGTTGGCGTCCGACGAGCCCGCTTCCCCTGCGACGCTGAGCCGCCTGATCGCTGCCTACGGCCCCCGCCGCGACCTGCGTGCGTTGACGAAGGCGATCCTGCTCGATCCCGAATTCGCCTCCGCGACGGGGACGATGGTGTGTTCGCCGGTCGAGTGGACCGTCGGGGTCATCCGCTCGCTGAAGGTGCCTCTCGCCGACCCGCACCTGATGGATGCCATCCTGATCGCGCTGACCGTCATGCGGCAACGCCCCTTCTACCCACCGGACGTCAACGGGTGGCCACAGGGCCCCGCGTGGCTATCGACGATCGGCACGGCAGCGCGAGTCTGGGCCGCGGAGAAGTTCGCCAGCCTCGGCGACCTGTCCACCGTCGAGCAGGCCGCACGCACCGACCGCGTCGACGCCGTCGGCTATCTCATCGGCGTCGGCGGCTGGACCGACCGCACCGCCGCGGTCCTCGACGGCCTGGCCGACGATCCCCGACGCATGGTCGCCGCTGCCGTCAACAGCCCCGAGTATCTGACGGTCTGAGCGCGATGCCCGAAATGAACCGTCGCAAGTTCCTGATCGCCGGAGCCGGTGTGGGTGCCGCAGGCCTGCTGTCGGGCGTGGCGGCGGTGTCGCTGCCCGATCTGCTCGACGCGGGCAGACAGCGCCCGATGCCGGAGAAGAGCGGCATCCTGGTGATCGTCACCCTCTACGGCGGCAACGACGGCATTAACACGGTGATCCCGTACGCGGACAACGCCTATCACGATGCCCGGCCGGACCTCGCGTACGCGCCGGGCGAGGTGCTGCCACTGGACGGGCAGCTGGGCCTGAACCCAGCCCTGACGGGGATGGCGGAGCTGTGGCGCCGCAAGCGGCTGGCGATCGTGCGTGGCGTCGGCTATCCCAACCCGGACCGCAGCCACTTCCGGTCCATGGACATCTGGCAGACGGCGTCGCCGAACGACGCCGTGCCGACGGGCTGGATAGGACGGTGGCTCGACGCCAGCGGCGACGATCCCCTGCGCGCCATCAACGTCGGCGCCGTCCTGCCGCTGATGGCAGTCGGCGAGAAGCACGTCGCGTCCGCGCTGTCCGAGACGATCCCCCGCATCCCGACCGACATCGCCGACACCCTCAGCGCCATGGCGGACGACGATCCCCGCGACACCCCGGCGATGCGGGCAGTGCGACGGACGTACCGGGCGACGAGGGTCACCGAACCCGAATTCGGCAGGGTGATCAAGGGCGTCGATCCCGCAACGGCCGGCCGCAGCGCCGACGTCGAATCCCTCACCGCCCAATTGGACGTCGTCGCGCGCTGCGTCAAGGCAGCCGTACCGACCCGGGTGTACATGGTCTCCCTCGGAGGATTCGACACCCACGCCGACGAACGAGGTACGCAGGAAGAACTGCTCCGGACCCTCGACGACGCGCTGACGCCGTTCCTGGCCCAAATGCGCACCAACATGTACGGCCGCAACCTGGTGGTGATGGCGTACTCCGAGTTCGGACGCCGCGTAGCCGCCAACAGCTCCCAGGGCACCGACCACGGTGCCGCGGGTCCGGTCTTCCTGATGGGTGCACCGGTCAAGGGCGGCTTCTACGGTGACGAACCGAGCCTCACCGACTTGGTCGACGGTGACCTGAAGACGACGACGGACTTCCGCGACGTCTATCACGAACTCCTGAGCAAGACGCTCAAGACGGATCCCGTCCCGTCGGTCGGGCTCGGCCGGCGGGACATTGGTTTTCTCTGAGCGGACTTTCCTCTGAGCGGGCTTTCGCTGAGCGGGCTTCCTCTAAGCAGGCCGTCTAAGCCGCCGTGGTGCAGCCCTTTTCGGACACCGACCCGCATGCGAGCCGGCCCGCGTCCGCCGTGGGGGCGGGCGTCGGCGCGAAGTCCGGTTGCTCAGGCGGGAGCAGCGGGAAGATCCGGGCGCCGGTGACGCCGGTCAGGAACGCGACGATCTGCGCGGGCACGTTGGTGGCGACGTAGAGGCCGTCGAACACCGCGTTGAACGGCAGGAGAAGGAACTTCGGAAGTCCCGCGCCCAGATCGCGCTTGAGTTCCAGCACGTAGTACGGCACCGTCGCGAACACCGTGCGCGCGCCGAGCGCGATGTTCGTGATCAGGTCCGGATAGTCGTTGTCGGCTATCGCGTCCTGCAGCGCCTGAACCAGGTCGTCGGGTAGTACGTCACTGGCGGCCAGCGACTGCAGCGTCACGCCGTCGGAGCCGGCCCTCGGCGTCCCGCCGAAGAGGCTCACCACCGTGGGCGTGGTGTCGACGATCTCGTACTCCAGGTTGACGTAGCCGTCCTTGAAGTCCGGGCCGTCGACGATGACGAACGTCTCCGTCTCGTCAGGAGATTGGAAGCCGTGGCCGAAGCCGACCTGCGGCTGGTGGCCGTGATCGGTGACGACCATGATGGTCCAGTCCTCGCCGGTGGCCAACTCGCGTGCGGCAACCGCATCCATCATCTCGCCGAGGTTGTCGTCCATGTTGCGGATGGCGTCCTTGTACTGCTGCGACGCACCGCCGTACATGTGGCCGTTCTCGTCGACGCCCACGAAGTACGAGAAGAGGAAGTTGGGTGCGTCGGCGCCCGCGATCGCGTCCACCGTCAGATCGGCCACGGCGTCGTCGGTCGCCAACCAGTTGGTGTCGCCCTCGAGTTGGGCGACGTAGAGGTTCTCGTCGACGGGGATGGCGCCTGCGCCGGCGATGCCGTTGATGACGTTCCAGTTCGCGACCGTCATGGTTTGAATGTCCCGGTCGATCGACTCGAGCTGGGTGAACACCGTCGGCCACGTGTCGTACGTCCACGGCGTGAACACGTTGTTGATCACGCCCGTGCGCTCACCCCAGACACCGGTCAGGATCGCCGTCCACGACGGGTTGGAGATCGTGGTGTGTCCGACGATGCTCGACGCGGCGGTCGTGCTGGTCCCCATCAGCTCGAGGAAGTTCTGGTTGTAGTCGTCGGCGAGGATTCTGCTCAGGTTCGTGCCGTCGATGCCGATCACGAGGACGCGTTGCTTGGTGGGGTCGGCAACCAGGCTGGTGCCCTGCTGCGGAGCAACCTGGCGCGGCCCCAGGATCCGCTCGAACTCGTTGCGCACCAGGGACAGTGCCGCCGACAGGAACGGGATCTGGATGGGCGAGTTCTCGGCGGCGTCGAGCAGCGGCTGCAGCACCGCGGCGACGAACTGCGTGACCGCGGTGAGCAGCGTGCGCGGCTGCTGCGCCACCGCAGGCGCGGCCGCCACCAATGAGGTCGTCGTGGCCGATGCGGATCGCTGAGTCGAGGGCTGACTCGTCGAGAGCCCCGACATCGCGGACGGCGCTGTGGTCTGCACCGGTGCTGGAACGCCGACGGCGACCGGTGCGGTCGTCGAGTTCTCGGGTGACTCGGCCCCCACGGATCCGGTGGGCTGGGCCGGTGTCGACTGCTCCGGTTGCGGGTTGGCGGCGTTGTCCTTGGCGGGCTCGTCGCGTGGCGGCTCGGCAGAGCTGCCTGTGGTCTCAGGGGGTTCGATGACAGCGGGTTCGGCGATCACTGGTTCGGCGACAACGGGTTCAGTGACAAGAGGTTCGGCGATCGACGGATCGACGGTGTCCGTCGGCGTGCCGGCGTCGGCGCCATCGGTCGCCTCATCGGTGGCGTTGCCCGTCGCGGGAGTCGTGTCGCTGGTGTCCTCCGAGTCGGCGGAGTCACCGTCCGACGAGGATTCGTCCGATGGGCTCTGCGCCGAACCCGGATCCGACGCTGAACCGTCCGACGTGCCGCCTGCCGGGTTCGACGAACCGGACGTGGACCCTCCCGAGGACGTCCCGCCCGACGCCCCCGATGACGAGGTTCCTGATGACGAGGTTCCTGAAGCGGCACCCGACGCCGAGGAATCCGAGGACGAGTCGCCGGCGGGATCCGCGTATGCGATGCCCGGCGTGGAGGCCACTGCGACGCCGACGCCCAGTGCCACCGCCAACGCTCCTACGCGGCCGACGTGCCTTGCGTAACCCATCAACGATTCCCTTCGTTCACACGCTTACTGGGCCGAAAATTACGCGTTGCCGGCCGCTGGTGCCGGGAAACGACGATTTGATCTTCGGTGCGGGTCGGGTGTTCGGTGATTGGTCGCGGCGAGGCTGCCCGCGGTTCACCGGCGAGGGGCCTCCGCAGCCGAAGCGGCCGTGCGGCGGTAGTGGCCGGGGCGAACGCCATGGTGGCGGTGGAAGGCGGCGCTGAAACCGTAGGCGTTGGCATACCCGACCCGGCGGGCGACCGCGTCGATGGGCAGGTCGGTCTTGGCGAGCAGGTCCGCCGACAGGCACATGCGCCAGCAGGTGAGGTAGCCCATCGGGGACTCGCCGAGCACTACGGCGAAGCGGCGCGACAGTGCCGACCGCGACGACCCCACGCGGCGCGCGAGGACGTCGACCGTCCAGGGCGCGCCGGGCTGATCGTGGAGCAGCGAAAGAGCTGGCCCAACAACGGGATCGGTGTGCGCGGTGGCCCAACTGACCGTCGAGTCGGGATTGTGCTCCAGCCAGCGTCTGATGGTGGTGACCGCAAGCAGGTCCAGCAGGCGGATCATGACGGCCTGGTGCCCGGCGCGGCCGGCCCTCACCTCGGCTCCGAGCATCGACGTCAGTCCGGCGGTGTGTTGATCCGGTTCGGCGACCACCACCTCGGGCATGCCCCGCAGCACCCTGTCGCACACGCTGCCGCCGACCTCGTAGCCGCCGGTCACCACGAACCCGGGTGAGTTCACCGTCAGGGTCACCGGTTCACCTCCGGTGACGAACACGCCGCCTGGTGCCACGGGCACGGCCGACGTCGCGCCCGTCGTGACGATGCCCGAGGCGTCGAACACGACGTGGACCCGAAGCGCCTCGTCACCTGGCAGCACCGTCGCCCCCGCTCCGATGTCGACGGCGCATGCCACGGGGCAGGCCTCGGCGAACAACGTGGCGAGCGCGTCAGACATCGCTCGACACCCGGGGTGGGACGATCACGTATCGAATCGCGCACATCACGCATCGATCATCGCACCCAAGGTGCGCAGACTGGCGAACATGACCACTTCACCCCGCGTCGGCGTCATCGGTACCGGCGCGCTCGGATCACGTCTTGCCCACGCCTCACTCGATCACGGTCTCGACACGACGGTGTGGAATCGCACCGTTGCGCGCACCCGACCGTTGGCCTCAGCGGGCGCCCGGCTGGCTCCGACCATCGGGCAGTTGGTGAGCGAATCCGACGTCGTGGTGATCGTCGTGAGCACCGCCGACGACGTCCGCTCCGCGCTGCTCGCGCCAGAAGTACGACTCGACGGCCGGACGGTAGTCACCCTGACCTCGACCACACCCGATGACGCCACCGCGTTGCACGGCGAGGCGACGGCACGCGGCGCGAGGTATCTGGACGGGGCGGCGATGGGTGGTACGCGCCGCGTGGGCGATCCGTCCGCGATGTACTTCTACAGCGGTGATCGCAACGCGTTCGACGTCGCAGCACCGGCGCTGCGCGCGTTCGGCACCCCGCTGTTCCTGGGCGCCGATCCGGCGCACGCGTCGCGGCACGACACCGCGGTGCTCGGCGTCATCATGGGCTATCTGACCGCGGCCCACCAGGGCCTGGCGCTGCTGCGGCCGTACGGTGTCTCCGCGGGCGGCCTGGCATCGCTGCTGCGTGACTACACGCCGTACATCGTCGACCTGTTCGTGCATCAGGCGCACCAGCTGGACGTCGGATCGCTCACCGCGGAGGACGGATCGGTCGACGTGTACCGAGCTGCGCTTCGACACCTGCGGGATAGCAGCGCCGAACAGGGTGTCGACACCGTCCTCACCGACGCCATCGCGTCGGTTCTGGAGCGCGTCAGCGCTGCCGGCCACGGCGAGGACGGCCTGGCCGCGCTGGCTGACGGGTTCGCCGCGGCACGGGCTCGATGACCGCGACAGGCGCTGCGGCGCAGCCATTCTCGACGATCAGCCGCGACGTCAGTGCGATCGTCTCCGACATCAGATACGCGACGATGACCACCGTCGACCGGCTCGGCCGCCCCCGTGCGCGAGTACTGATCGCGGTGTGGGAATTCGACGGGGCCGATCCCGTCGGCTGGCTCGGCACCTACCCCACCCCGGTGAAGGTGACGCATCTGGCGAGCAATCCACACGTCACCCTGTCCTACTGGAGCCCGCGGCAGGACGTCGTCGCCCTCGACTGCGTCGCCCGATGGGCCGACGACGACGTCACCCGCAGCCGCGTCTTCACCATGTACCGCAACGGGAGTCCGGCAGGCGTCGGATACGAACCCACTCAGTTCTGGCAGGGCCCCGACGACCCCCAGTTCCGCGTGCTCCGGCTGGAGCCGTGGCGCGTTCAGGTGCTACGGGGCCGGGAACTCAGCGCAGGTGTGCCCCCGAGGACGTGGCGTCGGGCATCGGACTGACGGGGCGGATCGACTACACGCGCCCCGCCGCGAAGGCAGCCGCTTGGGCCACCATGCCGTTGGCCGGGTAGGCGTTGTGCGCCGCCGGATCGAGCCCGCCGGAGCAGATCGGGTCGTTGATGGCACAGAGATCGATCGTCTTGCCTACGAAGGCCGAGCCCACCGGCACGTACGGCTGGCCGATCAGGAAGAGGAACCGCTGGTTCGGCTTGCCGAAGAGGGCCACCGCGTCGACGCGGTCGGCGACGTCCGGCGCCAGCGGGGCGGTGGTTCCGTAGGCGAAGGAGTTCGGTGGCACCGCCGCCGCGTCGGCCGTCACGAGTTGGGCAACCGCGGCCCCCTGGGAGAAGCCGCCGAGCACGATGCTGGTGTCGGGGCAGTCCGCTGCGACCTGACGGATGTGAGCGGCGGCGTCGTTCACGCCGACCACCGCCGTGGGCCAGTTGTCGGTGGCCGGGTAGTTGACCGAGTAGAGACCGACCGTCTTGTCCCCGAGCTGGCCGCGCAGTGAATCGGTGAAGCTCTGCCCCACGAAACCCGGTCCGACGGGCTCGGTGGTGCCTCGGGCGAAGACGACCTCGACGTCGGAGCAGGAGGCGGCCGACGCCGTTGCCGTTCCGATCGGGAGCAGCGTGGCCGTGCCTCCGACCACGGCAGCGGCGATGACGCTGGACACTCGGTGAAAGTTAGATCGGCGAATCATTACTCCATGGTGGCACAGCTCGGTGTCAGCACTGGCGTCCGTGGTTCAGCCGTTCGAAGATCTCGGGGTAGTGCGAATGCGCCACGAGGTGTCCGCCGGGACATCGGTGCAACGCCGCACCAGGTATGCGGCGGGCGAGTTCGGAAGGCCACTCGCGATCGACTAGTTCGTCCTCCGTTCCGGCCCAGACGTCGACGGGCACGACCAAGTCCTCGGGGCGAAAGCCCCACGGGCGCATCCACGCTCGATACTCCTCGACGACTCCACGCGGCTGCCGCAAGCCCTCGTGCATCATCGCCGAGAAGGCGGCGAAACCCTCTGCACGGATGACCGACCCGTCGGCGGGACCCAGTTCACGTGCAGCGAGACGGCCGTTCACATTAGGTGCGACGCGCGCCGCCAACGACATCGACCGGAAGCAGGCGCGGGCGATCCACGGCGCGCGCTGCGACAGCCGCGTGTACGCGCGGTCCATGAACGGCAGTTGCGCAAAGACGCCCGGCTCGTCGAGCGGCAGGGCACCGGCGACGATGGCGACCCGGGTGACGCGAGCCGGTAGCGCGAAGCCGAGCGCCGCAGCGTACTGACCGCCCATCGACCATCCCATGGCGGCGAATCGACCGACGTCCAGCTGGTCCAACATCTCGTCCACGTCGGCGGCCCAGTCCAGAATGGTACGGCCGGGATGCGGGTCGGACCGGCCCACACCAGGGCGGTCCGGGGAGATGAGGCGGATTCCCGCGGCCGATGCGGCCTCGTGGGCCGACGCGACGTCGAGGCGACATGCGAGGCCGCCGTGCGCGTTGATCACGACCGCCCCTGCTGGATCGCCGAAGGTGGCGTAGCTCAGGCGACGACCGTCGCGAAGGTGAATCAGATGGTCGTCGCTCGCCGGCATGGAGATCACGATCGCAGGTCCGATGCCGCCATAGTGCGGATTCCGCGCTCTGCACGTTTAGTTCGACTGTCATTGCACGGCACTTGATTGCGGCAGTCTGCCGAACGGTTAGCCAACCTACCGGAGATGTTGGCCTATGTGTTCAATTGCTGCCTCTAACAGCACCTTCGCCGCACTGGGCTGAATGCTGGTGTTGCGGAGTGGTTTAGACGCTGTTTGCCAGGGAAGTAGTACGGCGCAAGTGAGTGCGAGCGGACGCGCTCGAGGCCGCTGACTTGCGAACACACCTGCAAACACGCACACCCAAGGAGCAATCAATGCGCAAGCAACTCGTGATCGGCAGTACCACCCTCGCCCTGATGTTCGGAGGCGCGGGCGTCGCCAACGCCACTGAGTTCGCGAATCCCGCACCGACGACGACGATCGTCGCGGCAGAGACCGAGGAAGACGACGGCGACAACACCGGTCTGTGGGGCCTCGCAGGCCTGCTTGGATTGCTCGGCCTGGCCGGCCTCAAGCGGCGCAAGGACGTCGACCACCGCGTGGTCGCCAATCCGAACCCGAACGTGAACCCGCCTCGCGTGTAATACGTCATCGAGCAGAACCCCCGTCGGCGCCTCGCGTCGGCGGGGGTTCTTGCTTGATCGACTGGGGTGCGGGTTCATACCCCCCTAGGGGTGTATCGCGGTACCCCTGCGCGGTGGTCGACTGAAGCCACGCCGAGCATCCCGCTCGACACCAAGAAGCGCACCGCGTGCGCGAATAGGAAGGCCATCGCCGTGATCGTTCTCGGAATCATCCTGCTTCTCGCAGGTTTCATCCTCAAGATCTCCATCCTCTGGACCATCGGCATCATCCTGGTCGTCGTCGGCCTCGTCCTGACGGTGCTGGGCTCGATGGGGCGGGCCGTCGGCGGCCGTCGCACCTATTACTGACGCATCGCCTCGGAGCCATTGCGAGACAGGCACTTCGGCTCTATCCGGAGTGAGTCAAGAGTATTGACGTTTGCGTAGAAACTTTGATGGGTAGGCCACCGCTAGACATTGGGAGGTAGGACGACATGCCAAGTTGGATGTGGATTGTGGTTGCGGCTGCGGTCGTGATCTTCGTCGCGGCGATCATCATCGCCAGTAAGAGAGGCCGTGACACGGACCGGTTGAAGAACCGGTTTGGACCGGAGTACGAGCGGACGGTGTCCGAGGTTGGGGACGAGAAGGCCGCCGAGAAGGAACTCCTCGCCCGTGAGCGGAAGCGGGACGAACTGGACATTCGTCCACTCGCGCCGGCGGTGCTGGACGGCTACGTCACTCGTTGGCGTGCAGTGCAGACGGCGTTCGTCGACCATCCGTCGAGCGCCGTCGGGGAAGCCGACCTGCTCGTCACCGAGGTGATGCGGGACCGCGGTTATCCCGTGGACGACTTCGACCGGCAGGCCGCCGACATCTCGGTGGACCACCCGACCGTCGTCGCCAATTACCGGGCAGCACACGACATTCACCTCGCGCAGCAGAAGGGTGACGTCGGTACGGAACAACAGCGTCAAGCGTTCGTGCACTACCGGGCGCTGTTCACGAAATTGCTCGAAGTCGAGAACGACAAGTCACAGGAGGCAAGCGCATGACCACTCACGATCAGCACACCCCTTACTCGGGCTCCGATCCGATGGACCCACGCGACCGGCAGGACTACGGAACCGGACAGGCGCAGCCGTCGTCCGAATACCCCGCGCAACCCTCGTCCGAGTACCCCGCACAGCAGCAGTCGTCGACGGACTATCCCGCAGAGCCGTCGTCGGGGTACCCCGCGGAGCCCTCGTCGGAGTGGTCGGCACAACCGTCGTCGGAGTCTGCGGTTCAGCCGTCGTCGGAACGGATGACCCAGCCGGGCGCGACAATGGATTCGGGTGTCGCACAGCGTGACTCGACCGGCTTCGGTAGCACGGACGCCTCGGCCAACGGTGCTGTCACAGGTGGCCAGGCGGCGTCCGGCGGCAATGACCACGATCTGTTCGCCGACGACGAACTGGCAGGACTGCGCGCCCGCTGGGACAACGTCCAGGCGAGCTTCGTCGACGACCCGAAGGAGTGCGTCCAGAAGGCCGACGGCCTGGTCGCCGACCTGGTCGAGCAGCTGACGCGCAGCTTCTCGCATTCGCGGTCGCAGCTCGAGGAGCAGTGGGCCCGTGGCGAGGACGCCTCCACGGAGGACCTGCGCATCACGCTCAAGCGCTACCGCGAGTTCTTCGATCGCCTGCTGGCGGTCTAACAGTTCGATCCCACGCTGCCGCCCTGCCCACCGGCAGGGCGGCAGTTCGCGTCAGGCGGAGGTCGCCAACACCCGACTGTCCTCGGCGGCGAAGGTGTCCTCCAGGTGCAGCGGCGAGTAGTCGACGTCGATCTCCGCCAGCGGACGGCCGCGCGCGCTGCTGATCGTGCCGAACCGCCGCATCCCCTTGTCGGCCGCGTACTGCTGGAACTCGTCGATCGAGAAGCCGAACGGGATCTCGTCGTACAAAGCGAACGAGTCGTCGGTGTTCCTCAGCGCCAACGGAATCAGCTCGTTCATTCGACTCTCGAACACGTCCCAGTTGCCGTCATCGGCGGCAACGTGCCGTCGGCAGGTGAAGGTGCCCCATGCCATGTGGCGGCGTTCGTCGTCACCGATGCGCCGCACCAGCTCCTGCATCCCGGGAAGAACGTGCCGGTCGATGCAGATCCGGTGCCACGCATAGTATCCCGTCAAGGCCATCATGCCTTCGATCACGTGGTTGTACGTCACCGAGGCCCGCACCTGAGCTGCCGGTGACGGGTCGGTGGCCAGGGCGTCGAGCGACGCGGGCAGTTCCTCGTAGAACATCTGCCGGTAGGACGGCAGATCGTCGAGGTAGCCCTGCAGGTCCTCGGTCATCCCGACGGCGTCGAGCCACATGCGGAACACCTGCGTGTGCTTGGCCTCCTCGAAGGCGAACTGCGTCAGGTACATCTCGTCGCCGAGTCGGCCTTCGGCGCGCATCGCAGCCATGAAGGGCTGGATGTCCTGCGTGACCGCCTCCTCACCCGCGATGAACTGCGCGCAGAGCCGGGTGGCCCACTCGCGCTCCAGCGTAGAGAGCGACTCCCAGTCGGCACGGTCACGGGAGAAGTCGATGTCGGCCGGATTCCAGAATTTTGCGTTGCCGCCCGCGAAGAGTTTGAGCGGCATGCTCTCCCAGTTCATTCCGCCGGCGGCGAGTGATTCCGAGTGCGTTCTGGTCATGGTGCTGCCTCCTGGGTCGGGTGGTTGGCTGTTACGGGGACGGGTTGAAACGCCGCCGCGAGGACGGCGACGTACCGACGCACGGCCAGCGCCGGTTGTTCGGGCGACAGTTCGTCGAGGCCGAGGATGGGGTCCAGTCCGCGCACGTACGGGGCCAGTGCCAGGTGCGGCAGGATCATCAACAGCAGCGAGAGCAGGGTCTCGACGTCGGCGTCGGTCCGCAGATCGCCGCGGGTACGGGCATCCTGGATCAGTGGGCGCAGGACGTCGAGGTAGTGACGGTGCACGACGGCCCGGACGCTGACCCGAGCGTCGGTCTCCAACTCGAAGTTGGCCGCCGCGTGCAGCTTTCGCTCCCTCGGATGGTCGGCGAAGTAGGCGACCCACGCGTCGAGGAGATCGGCGAGGAACTCGAAGAAGGGCCGGCCGGCGTCGAGGTCGCGGATGCGGTCCTCCATGTAGCGGCGTACGCGCTGGCTGGCCACGTCGGTGATGAACGCGTAGAGGTCGCGCTTGTCGGCGAAGTACTGGAACAGACTGCCCTTCGCGACGCCCGCGTGGCGGGCGATGACGTTGAGGCTTCCTCCGGAGAAGCCGTGCGCGGCGAACTCCGCCTCTGCGGCTGCGATCACCGCTGCCCGCCGCTCGCCGTCGAGCCGGGCCCATGTCACCGTCGGCATCTCGCCTCCACGTTTGTATGACCACTGGTCATATTACTGTGATCGGCGCCACAGTCAATGGAACAGCGCGGGACGGCGCAGGCAAACCCGGCTGGCGAGAACAGGCAACGCGCGGCCAGTAAACTCCCGTTGCGTGAGCAAGTACCTGGCGGCGCGCGTCGTCCTGACCGCGACCCTGTGCTGCGCCGCGGCGGGCATCGTCACTGCGGCACCGGCCAGCGCCGGGTGCGAGAACAAGGGCCAGTACCAGTACTGCGACCTGCCGATTCAGCCTGACGGCACCTTCGATCGCTGCCGGATCATCAACGGCCAGGGCGTCAGAGGATTGCCGAACTTCAGGGCCGGAGAATTGCGGTGTTACCGGATCGACCCATCACAGCTCTACCCGTGGGGCGAGCCGCGGTATCACATCGACCCGTAGCGACGGGCGTTCGACTCATATCTCGCATACGTCTGCCTCGCTGACGTCGACGCGGTGGCGGGCGCGGTCATCGATGACATCGCGGCATTGGTACGCGATGCGACCCTCGAGGCGGTTGCCGCCGCCCATGCCGAACCGCTTGAGACGCAGGCAGTCTCGAGCGTGCGCGCGGCGGTGCACAGCCTGGTCGACGACCCTCGGCGCGCCAAGGTCCTGCTGGGCGGCGTCGCCGCGACGCCGGCCGTGCACGAGCACCGCGTAACGGTGATGACCGGACTAACGGCAGTGCTGATCGGCCACGCCCGCACCGTGCACGAGGTCGAACTGGAGCACGATCCGCTCGCGCTGGTGACGCCCGCGTTCATCGTCGGTGGCACGGCCGAGGCCGTACTGGCGTTCGTCAACGGCGCTATCGACGTCTCAGTCGAGGATTTGGTCGCGCAACTGGCCACGCTGTGGCTGATCACCGGGAACGGCGCCGCTGCGATCGCGCGGGCGCGGGCGGATGGCGCGGGAACCGAGCCGGACTAACGGGTTCGCCGGTCGATGCCAAATAGGGCCTCGACTGGTCGGGAGACCAGATTCCCCTCAGCCGTACGGATACGTAGTTGCCATGAAGGCCACGGCGTCGGCTTCGGTGGCCCATGCCGCGACTATTGCCGCCGGGTCCAGGCCTTCGAGCCGCCTCGTGCGCCCCGGTGCAATCTTCGAGCGGGGGCGTGCCCGCCCTGGACGTCATCGGCCTGCGTGCGCCGTATCCCCGCCTACCTCAACGGGCCGGTTAGGACTCGCAACCGGTTCCGTTGCCGTCGCGATCGAGTTCGTAGATGTCCTCCCCAACAACGGATACCGGGCCGTCTACGTAGCTCGGACCGTTGCCGCTTCCGGAGGCGCAGTCGACGTCACTGTCGACCGGGACGCACGGCTCGTAGTTCGGGTCGCACTCCGAGCCCTGCTGCTGCGCTACTGGCAATTGATGCAGACCCGCGGACTGCATCAACGACACGTCACCCGGACTCGCACTCGCTACCGGAGCGAGGACCAGCCCCAGAGCGCAACCAATTATCGCCACCGCCAATTTGCTCACGATCGCGAACCGTAGCGCACCCCGGGATGTTCCGGAAGCGTTTGAGGCCGTTCGCTACGCGACTCGATCGAGGTTGCTGACGGCGCCTTGGAAACGACACTCCTACCAACACCCTGCCCCCAACGGGTTTCGGCACGAACCCACGCCTAAGCCGAGCCAGGCTCCGTCAACGACACGTCGTCCTCCCTAGCGCCACCGTGAAACGGCGGTATTCAGCAAAACCTTCGATGTCATACATCGATCCGCGCGCGACTGTCCAGAGGGTGAACTGGATTGCGGATAGCAATTCCACAGTTCTTTTCCCAAAGCGAAAACATCGACGTCAATATACGTTTTCGGCGTACTTGGAAAAAGGACGGCTACCGAGCCATTCAGCCTATTGACCGAGTAGTTAGCTAGCTGTAGCTTTCTGGCTGTCGGCCATCAGCAAATCAATTGCAGGACACGCCTGCGGGGCGTTGGCCGTCTCGTCGAGGGGAACTCACATGTCCAAGCACCGCAAGACGAGGCGAGCGCCTCGTCCGTCGGCTCGCCACTACGCGACCACCGGCGTGGGAGGCGCCGCAATGATCGGCATCGGAGTGCTACTGGCCGCTCCGCCGGGAGCACCGGCGCCCGTGGAAGCCTCAGTTGCGGTGCAATTGACGAACTTCGGCTCACAGCTAGCGGCGCCGCCGCTGTCCCCCGGCAATGCCTGGTGGCTGGGCGACGGCAGCGCCGGCCCGGCCGGCGACGGCATGACCGAGGCCCTGCTGGCGCCCGCGACACCCACGTTCGCCCCATTGGCCAACAGCGCCGGGTTCAACATCTTCAATCCCGTCGGACGCGGTGGGTGGCTGATCGGTGACGGCGTCGACGCTCAGGCGGGTTGCGTCGGCAGTGCATGCAATGGCGGCGCAGCCGGGCTCCTTCTCGGCCGCGGCGGCAACGGTTTCGACGGTGGTCACGGCGGAGCCGGCGGTCTGTTCTTCGGCGCCGGCGGCACCGGTGGCATCGGAGCAGCTGCAGGCGGCACCGGGGGCCGCGGTGGCGCAGGCGGACTCTTCTTCGGCTCCGGTGGTACCGGCGGACAAGGCGGCACTGGCACCGCCGGAGGTGGCGTCACCGAGTCGGGCGGCAAGGGCGGAGCAGGCGGCGCCGGCGGCTCGGGTGGATTCTTCTTCGGCTCGGGCGGCAACGGCGGCCAGGGCGGGACGGGCGGCGTGGGCCAAGGCGATGGCACCGTTCCCGCCGGCGATGGTGGTGACGGCGGCGACGCAGGTGCCGGCGGAAGCGGCGGCTTCCTCGGCGGCAATGGCACGACGGGCAACGGTGGCACAGGCGGCAACGGCGGCGTCGGCATCGACGGGAGCACGGGCGAAGTCGGCGGAACCGGTGGCGACGGCGGTAAGGGAGGCACCGGCGTCATCGGTGGCACCGGAGGCTCCGGCGGTGCCGGCGGCGCGGGCGGCAGCGACGTATCAGACGGCGGCGACGGCAGCACCGGCGGTCAGGGCGGCATCGGCGGTGCCGGCGGCATCGGCGAAAACGACGGCGGCACAGGCGGTAGCGGCGGCACCGGCGGCAGCGGCGGTGAAGGCGGGGTCAACGGCACGGGCGGTACCGGCGGAGCCGGCGGCAGCGGCAACGACGGTGGCGGCGGCCAGAACGGAACCGGCGGCAAGGGCGGCACCGGCGGCACGGGGGGCACCGGCGGCTCGACCGGCGCCGGTGGCACCGGGGGCAATGGCGGAAGCGGTGCTCAGGGCGGCACCGGCGGCCCGGGCAGCGGGAGTCAGATCGGTAGCCCAGGCAACAACGGCAACCCGGGGAACAGCAACGACGGCGCCGAGGGTGGTGCCGGCGGCAGCGGCGGCGAGGGTGGCGCAGGCGGTGCCTCTGCCTGACCGAGGCACCGGCTGATCGAACGACTCGAGCCGCACCCCGTCGCCGGCGGGGTGCGGTTCGGGGTTTCCAGGGGCGTCGCCGAAGCTAGCGCTCAGTGCACGCAGGCTGCGATCGCGTCGTCGAGGATGTCCAGTCCCGCATCGAGTTCCGCCTCGGCGATCGTCAGCGGTGGAGCGATCCGGAAGATGCCGCCCATGCCGGGCAATTGCACGATGTTCATGTGCAGCCCGCGGCGCAGGCACTCCGCGGTGACGCGCGCACCGAGGTCCTCGGCGGGCGCCTTGCCCACCTTGTCGGTGACCAACTCGATGCCCTGAAGCAGTCCCCTCCCCCGGACGTCGCCGACCTGGTCATGGCGATCCCTGAGCGCAGTCAAGCGGTTCCCGAGGTGCCGGCCGAGGCGGGCGGCGCGCTCGACGAGACCGTCGCGCTCGACGACCGTCAGGACGGTCAGCGCCACGGACGCGGCGAGCGGATCCGACACGTGAGTAGTGAAGAACAGGAAACCCCTTTCGTGGCAAACGGTTTCGATCTCCTCGCTGGTGACGACGGCGGCCACCGGCAGGCCCGCGCCGAGGGTCTTCGACAGTGTCAGCAGGTCGGGCACGATGCCGTCGCGCTCGAACGCGTACATCGTGCCGGTGCGGCCGACTCCGGTCTGCGCCTCGTCGACGATCAGGAGCATCCCGCGTTCGACGCAGAGTTCCTTGAGCCGGGCCAGGTATCCCGGTGGCGGCTCGATGATTCCGCCCGACGACAGGATGGGTTCGACGAGGCACGCCGCGAGGCTGCCGCAGGACTGCGCATCGATGATCGCGAAGCCGTACTCCAACTCCGACCGCCAGTCGTAACTGCCGTCTGGGTGCCGGAACGGGGAGCGGTAGGCGTTCGGCGTCGGCAGGGTCAGGTTGCCCGGCATGAGCGGACCGTAGCCGCGACGCCCCGCGCTGAACGTCGCCGACGCCGCGCCCGACGTCATCCCATGCCACGACCGGTCGAAGGACACGACCTCGTACCTGCCGGTGTAGAGCTTCGCCATCTTGATGGCGGCTTCGTTGGACTCAGCGCCCGTGGTGAGGAGCAAGACCTTGCTCAACGCCGCGGGCAGGGTTGCCGCGAGCTTCGCGGACACCTCCACGACAGGCTCGCTGAGCATTCCGCTGAAGAGGTGGTCGAGGGTCGCCACCGCCGTCGACACCGTGGCCACCACGTCGGGATGTGAGTGACCCAGCACCGAACTCATCTGGCCCGAAGTGAAGTCGAGAATCGCCGAGCCGTGCTCGTCGTAGACGTAGCTTCCGTTGGCGCGCTTGATGACTCGCGGGACGAAGGTGGCCCCGTATCGCACGACGTGTTGCTCGGCACTCTTCCAGAACTCCGCGGTGTCCACGCGACGAGTATGCCGTTGGTCGACGCAGGACGCCGGGCTTCGTCCTCGCGCCGTGGAGCGCTCGAGTGTGAATCTGACGAGGCTGCACGCCGATTCCGTCGTCAGATTCACACTCGCGGTGGGATGCGCGTAGTTGCGCGTAGTTCAGCTATCGGTGCCCGTGGTCCTAGCCGCCGGTGCCGCCGTCGCCACCGGCGCCTGCGGATCCGCCCGATGTACCGCTCGCGCCGCCTCCCGTCGACCCGGCACCGCCGGCGGTACCGCCGGTGCCCGAGCCGTTGTTGCCACCGGATCCACCGGTACCGCCGCTGGAACCCGAACCGCCGGATCCGTCGACGCCCGCCTGACTGGCGGTCGGACTGGTTCCGCCGAGGCCGCCGGTGCCACCGGACGCGCCTGCGCCACCCGCGCCACCGGACCCGCCGGCGCCCACGGCGCCGGTGCCGCTCGCCCCGGTTCCGGCCGCGCCGCCGTTGCCACCACTGCCCGCCGTGCCGGCTGCGGCGCCGTTTCCGCCGTCACCACCGACGCCATTCAGGAAGTCCGGGAAGTCGGGACTCGCACTGCCCAGGCCGCCGGCGCCACCTGAGCCACCGTTGCCTCCGGACGCTGCCGCACCGCCGGCACCGCCGGTGCCACCGACTCCACCGCTACCGCCGACCCCGGACAGCGAGCCACCGGCGCCGCCGGCACCGCCGCTACCGCCCGCGGTGCCATTGCTTCCGTTGACCCCGGCTGCGCCGTTCCCGCCGAAGCCGCCATCGGCACCGTCGGCCTGATCTTCGCCGGACAGGTCACTACCGCCGTCACCGCCGTTGCCGCCGTTGCCGCCGCCTGCCGTGGCGTTGCCGCCGTCGCCCCCGTAGGTCGCGAAGAAGTCAACGCTCCCCGGTAGGCCACCGCCGCCGTCCCCACCATTGCCGCCGCCGGAACCGCCGGCACCGCCATCGCCACCTGGGGTGGACGTCGTCGGAATGCCGGCTCCGTCGTTGATGATTTCACCCGGAAGTCCGTCGCCGCCGTTCTGCAGACCGACTCCATTCTGTTCGGGACCCGCGGTCGTCGTCGCCACCGGATTGCTGCCACTCGTGCCGATCCCGCCGGCACCGCCCGCCCCACCTGCGCCGCCGTTGCCGATCAGGCTTGCTGCTCTGCCGCCGTTGCCGCCGTTCCCACCGGCGACCGTGGCGTTGCCTGCCGCGCCATTGCCTCCGTTGCCCCCGTTGCCCACGAACCATCCACCGCTACCGCCATTGCCGCCGGCGGCACCGGCTACGGTCGGGCTGAATCCGTTTCCACCGCTGCCGATGAAGAACCCTCCGTTGAAACCGTTCGCGTGCAAGGCCGAACCGTCGATGCCGTTGCCGATGAAGGCGTTGACGATGGGGATGTATCCGAACAGGTCCAACAGCGGATCGAACAGTTGCAGCGGATCGCCCAGGGGGATCGCAGCCGCACCGATCAGCGGACCCCCTGCCGCCGCGCCGAGCGTCACGTTCGACGTTCCGGTCGCACACATCTGCGGCTGCAGGCACGTGGACGTAGCGTCCGCGTGAGCCACGCCGCCACCGGCGAACAGCGCTGCGGCCGGAATGGCGAACGCAATCCCCGTCCCGCCGATCGCCGCCGTGGCGGCAGCCAGTGGTCGCGTCTTTGCGCGCGGTCGTGATCCCTTACCGTGACGAGCACTGTGCCTGGACAAGATCTATTGGCTCCCTGAGGTCATTTCGCCATGTCGGCACGCTGTCGACAGCATGGCCACGTTATCCCTGGTACTAGTTCCGTGGACCGGATCCATGGATTAGCTGAAATGCCCTCAGCGAAGGATGGGGCGACCCGGAGCCGAACGGCTGGCTGCGTCACCGCCTCGCCGGCAGCCGTGAAGCGTTGCGATACAGCGCCGATGATCATCACTCAGCCGCACGATGTACGTGCCCCCAGTCGGACTCGAACCGACACTTGGCGGATTTTAAGTCCGCTGCCTCTGCCAATTGGGCTATGGGGGCGCTACTGGGGGGCGACGCTACCAACCCCGCCGAGTGTCGCGTCGAGCAACGGTTTCCGGGCCAGACCGTGGCGGTAACCAACGTTCGGCGGAAACTATTCGCCGGCCCCCTCCAGCACGGCGGCCAACTGATCGAGGTACGCGCACACCGCCTTCTGCTGCGAGGGCGTCAAGCCGTGGCCGACGTCGTCGAGCGCACGCACCACCGGCGCCCACGTATCGAAGAGCAGTTCGAGCGCGTCGGGGAGCGCGCGGACCGTCACCCTCCGTCGATCTCGGTCGTCCCGCACCCGCTCGACGTAGCCGCTCGCCTCCAGTCGGTCGAGCAGCACGGTCACCGACGCCGAGCGCAAGCCCAGTCGGCGGCCCAGGTCGGTAGGGCCGAGCGGCCCGTGCAGGTCGAGCAGCCGAAGGGCCTGCATGTCCGTGGCGTTGATCCCCATCCGCCTGGCTTGACGCCGCTGCATGTCGTCGTGAGCGGTGAGGAACGTCCGCAACGAGAGCATCGGCTCGCTCAGGCCGGCCAGCCAGTGGCCCGACTCGTCTCGCTCGTGCACGACGTCACCTCCCGGTCACAACTCTCTCGAAGTAAATGTATTACGTTAATCTAGCTACCAGCACTCGAGAATGCGAACACGCGACGTTCGCCGAAAGGACACCGACGCGCGTGACTCGCCATGCCGTGATCTCCGGGGCCGGCATCGCCGGACCCGCGCTCGCCCACCAACTCGCCGAACGCGGTTGGCGAACCACCGTCATCGAACGCTTCCCCGAGCGTCGAGACGAGGGCCAGAACGTCGACGTCCGCGGCGCTGCGCGCGAGGTTGCCCGTCGGATGGGCATCGACGGCGACATCCGCAAGGCGGGCACCGGCGAGATCGGGATGCGCTTCCTCGACGAGAACGGCACCCCAAAGGCCTCGTTCCCGCTCGGCGCCCCGGGTGATGCAGACGGTCCCACAGCCGAATTGGAGATCCTGCGCGGCGAGCTGTCACGCATCCTCATCGAACGCACCCGCGCGACCACCGACTACCGCTTCAGCACCGAGATCGCGGACGTCAACGACCATGGCGACCGCGTCACCGTCGACCTGAGCGACGGATTGGCCATCGATGCCGACCTCGTCGTCATCGCCGAAGGACTGCGCTCACGCTCGCGCCGCTACGTCACGACCGCCGACGTCAACGACCTCGGCATGTACTTCGCGTACGTCACCATTCCCCGCCGGCCGGAAGACGACCAGTGGTGGAACTGGCAGCACGTCCCGGGCTCGCGAGCCGTGCACACCCGTCCGGACAACCTCGGCACCACCCGAGCGCTGCTGACGTTCATCTCCGACGTGCGCGGCCTGGAGACACTCGACCTCGCCGACCAGGTGACCATTCTGCAGCGGACGTTCGCCGACGTCGGCGGCGCCGCACCTCGCATACTCGCCGGACTCGACAACGGTGCGCCGCTGTACTTCTCGTCCGTCGGACAGGTGAGCACGACGACGTGGAGCAAGGGTCGCGTCGCCCTACTCGGCGATTCCGCCTTCTGCAACGCGACGTTCGGCGGCGTGGGTACGAGCATGGCACTGATCGGCGCGTACGTCCTCGCCGGTGAGTTGTCCAGCGACGACGACGTCCACGCCGCCCTCGCGCGGTACGAGGATTTCATGCGCACGAAGATCGTCGACTTCACCCCACCCATTCAGATGAAGATGCTCCGACGAGCCAATCCGCAGACACGCGCCGGTATCCGACTGCTGCACAACGGCGCTCGAGTGATGACCAGCCCTGCCGGTAAGGCAGTGATGGACGTGTTCGGGAAGCGGTTCACCAGGGTGTCAGTCGACGGCGTTCAGCTACCCGACTACGCCACCGGCTGACCTACTCGGCGCCGTCGGACTTCGATTCGCCCGCATCATCATTGGAGGCCGCCGCGTCCTTCTTCGGTGCGTCGTCCTTCGCCTCGGCGTCCTTCGGCTCGGTGTCCTTGGGCTCGGTGTCCTTCGGCTCCGCATCCGCGACTCCGGAGCCCTTCGTTCCGTCGCCTTCGGCTTCCTCACCGTCGTCGTCACCGAGGCCCGTGGGCTCGTCGTCGGCCGGCGTGCCCTCAGCCGGCTCCTGCGGCACCTCGGGAACGTCGGGAACGACGGGCGTTTCGACGCCTTCGTCGACCGGCGGCGTGAGGACCGGCTCCTCGACGACCACTGGCGCCGTCTCGACGAGCGGTTCGGCCACCAGGGTGTCTCCGCCTGCATCCTCCGCCCCGCCAGCCAGGCTGACGGTGGTGTCGGTGGAGAAAGTCCGCAACGCCGAGACGTCGGCCACGGCAGTGGTCTCGAACGGCGACGGTGGTGGCGGTGTCGCCAACGCCGTGGCGATGCCGAGCTGGGCCGCTTCGATGCCATCGACGATGGCGACGGCGCCATCGCCGAGCGCCACGAAGAAGTTCCTCGTCCCCTCCAGGGCCGCATCGATGATGTTGCCGAGGTTGAAGGTGAGTACCGCACTGATCAGGTTCTGCGTGCCGACGATCAAGGACGTCGTCACGACGTTGCCCGCGGCCAGGAACCCGTTCGCGAGGTCGATCCACGCCTTCGGAACAGCTGCCTCGAGCGCCGTCTGAACCGCATAGAACTTCTGGTTGCGCCAAATGAGCGAATCCAACAGCGGTTGCCCGACGGCCACCACCGAATCCCTGATCGCGGTCGTGATGGTGTCGAAGGCGCCGACGAAGTTCAGCGCCAACACCTCTTGAATGACCTCGACCGTGACCCCGGGAATCGCCAGCAGCGAATCCACCGCGCCGGCGCCGGCCTTGCCCAGACCGGCAAGGTATACAGCCCAATTCGCGGCCCAGTTGCGAATCTGCTGCCGGACGACCGGCAGCGTCAAGATGTACGGCAGCTCGAACGCAGTGAGTTCGAACTCGGTCGAGACGGCCACCGCCGCCGCCCGCGCTTGCACCAACGGCGTTTGAGGCGCCACCGGCGAAATGGGAGCCAACGCAATGGCGCCGACGCCGACCAACGCCACACCCGTGGTGAACCACGGCCTCATCGAAGTCTCCATGCTCATCCCCACGTCATTGAGTCAACCGGATCAAGATCACACTAAACCGTCACGAGCGACGTCGCGGCGAAACCACTACCCCATCGGCATTTCGGGCATGGGCGCGTTGCAGCGACTGCGGAAGTCGGCAGCTGCCTGCCGAACCGCGCGAAGTTCGTCACTCACCCGCGGGTTCGCCTGGAAGTACGCCTCTATCTCGGTGCGCATCTGCTCCCGTGGCTTTCCCTTGAGGCCGGTGAAGAAGGCGTTCACGTCCGGGTGGGTGAACAAGTATGCCGACGTTCCGGCCGACACCCCGGACATCACACCGGCCAAGTCGGCAGCCGTGCAGTTGGGCGGGTCCGCGACAGCCGGAGTGGCGGCGCCTACGAGAACTGCGCCGGCAACGATACTTACAGCAATCATGTTGCGAATGAACATCTTTGAGACTCCTCGTCGATTCAGTAGCGGCATGTGCGTGGGTTCTCAGCGACGCGGACCAATGCCACCCCCGCCGCCGGGGCCGCCGGGACGACCCGGATCCCAGATCACGTCGACATCCCATCCGTCGTCGCAGTACCAGGGATCGGCACAGTAGGACGGGTACGCGGGGCCCGCCAGGGGCGGCGTCGGGCCGCCACCGCGAACGGTGCCCTGCCCGCACACCGTCGAGTTGCCGGCTTGCACGCAGTCGGCCAGCGCCTGAGGTGTGAGGACGACACTCATCGGTACGAGCGAGAGGGCGGCGAAACCCACACCGAGGCAACGCCGAATCAGTAGCACCACTGTTCCTCCTGGACTAGTCGGCCCGCCGAAGTCGACAATCCGTAGACACGATCGAACCGTGTACGCCGTACGGTAGTGCCGCTTCGACCTGCGCGGGACCGTCTGCGACGAATTCATGATCGCTAAGGGCACGTTGATTGCGTCGGCAACCAAAGTCCTTGCATCGGTCCAGTATCAGGTGCGCTAGTGCCGACCTTCCCAGCAACCGGTCGGCCAGATCCTCGTCGATCCATGATTCGGCGGCACCGACGGCCTGCGAGACCCTTGGAGAAACGTCGCCACGACGTCGATGTGACCCTCCGGCGTTCCCCGAGCGATCTTGCGGCAGCCGTGATAGATACAGACATGGTCAGCCTTCCGAACACCCGCGTCCTGGCCCGGTGGCTCTCCGCCGCAGCGCTCGCCGTGGCCCTCGTCGTGCCGATGCCCGCCGCCAACGCGGAACCTCGACCCGTCGCCCCGCCCGACTTCGTCGCCCTCGAAGACGTCGACCCCACGATCCTGCAGGACATCCGCTACTTCACGCCGCACAACTTCACCGGCGACCCGGTGGACGGTTACGAGGCGCCGCTTTGTCTGCTGACCCGCGACACCGCCGAAGCCCTGCAGCGCGCACAACGGGAATTCCTCGCCGACGGGTACACGCTGAAGGTGTACGACTGCTACCGCCCGCAGCGCGCCGTCAACGACTTCGTCGCCTGGGCAAGGGACTTGAACGACCAGCGGATGAAACCCGAGTTCTATCCCCGGGTCGACAAGTCGACGCTGTTCCGCGACGGCTACATCGCCGAGCAGTCCGGTCACAGCCGGGGCAGCACCGTCGACCTCACCATCGTCGCTCTCCCCGCGGAGCAGACCCGGGCCTACGTCCCCGGCGAACCCCTCGTCGACTGTGCCGCGCCACGAGCCGAACGCTTCCCGGACAACGGCGTCGACACCGGCACCGGTTACGACTGCTTCGACACCCTCTCGCACACGCTCGACCCACGGATCCAGGGCGACCAGCTGAAGAACAGGCTGCTGCTCAAGGACGGTCTGGAGAAGCAGGGGCTGGTGAACTACGAGAACGAGTGGTGGCACTACACGTTCAAGCCGGAGACCTTCCCCGAGACGTACTTCGACTTCCCCGTCAACCGGAACAGCCTCACCAACTGACCCGCACCGGTGACCGCGCCCACAGCGGCGCAAGGACTACGTAAAGGACGGCCCGGCGGGCGTCAAGAAAGCGTCAACGCAGCCGGTTGACCTGCGCAGCGGACGTAATTTCAGCGCATGGCCGTTCTCGCATTCGTCGTGCTGACCATCGCGGTATTCGCGGTGCTCGGCGTCATCCAGAGGGCTCTGGAGTCATGAGCCTCGCCAACGCGGTAGGACTCGTCCTCGCCGTCCTGGTGGCACTGTTCATGGCTGCCGCCCTGCTGTTCCCGGAGAGGTTCTAGGTGCCCCCGGTGTCGTCCCTCTCTACTACGACCGCGGGGATCCTGTTCCTCGCCTCACTGATCCTCGCGCTGGCTGCCGTGCACGTGCCGCTCGGCAACTACATGCACCGGGTCTACACCTCGGATCAACACTCCCGCGTCGAGCGGGTCGTCTACCGTGCCATCGGCGCCGACCCGCGGGCCGAGCAGGGTTGGGGCGCATACGCCCGCAGCGTGCTCGCCTTCTCGGCGGTCAGCGTTCTCGGCCTCTTCCTCTTCCAGCTCGTGCAGGGCAAGCTGCCGCTGCACCTGCACGATCCAGCGACCGAGATGACTCCCGCCCTGGCGTGGAACACCGCCGTCAGCTTCGTCACCAACACGAACTGGCAGGCGTACTCGGGTGAGTCGACGCAGGGCCACCTGGTGCAGATGGCCGGACTGACGGTGCAGAACTTCGTCTCGGCGGCCGTCGGCATGGCCGTGGCGATCGCCCTGGTCCGCGGCTTCGCCCGGCGCCGCAGCGGCGAACTGGGCAACTTCTGGGTCGACCTGGTCCGCGGGACCATCCGCATCCTGCTCCCGCTCGCCGTGATCAGCGCCGTCGTGCTGATCGCCGGCGGCGTCATCCAGAACTTCGCCCTGCACACGCAGGTCGTCGAGACGTTGGCCGGCGCGCAACAGACCATTCCTGGCGGGCCCGTCGCCAGCCAGGAGGCGATCAAGGAACTCGGCACCAACGGCGGCGGCTTCTTCAACGTCAACTCGGCGCATCCGTTCGAGAATCCGACGGCGTGGACCAACTGGGTGGAGATCTTCCTGCTCTCGGTGATCGCATTCAGCCTGCCGCGCACGTTCGGCCGCATGGTCGGCAGCCCCAAGCAGGGTCTGGCCATCGTTGCGGTCATGGGTCTCATTGCGACACTGAGCATCTCGCTGACGATGTTCTTCCAGGTCCGGGCGCACGGCACCGTGCCCACCGCGGTCGGCGCGGCGATGGAGGGTGTGGAGCAACGCTTCGGCGTGGCCGACTCGGCGGTGTTCGCCGGCGCCACCACGCTCACGTCCACCGGTGCGGTGAACTCGTTCCACGACTCGTACACGAGCCTCGGCGGGCTGATGACGATGTTCAACATGCAGCTCGGCGAGATCGCACCTGGCGGTGTCGGTTCCGGCCTGGCGGGCATGCTGATCCTCGCGGTCATCACGCTGTTCGTCGCCGGGCTGATGGTCGGGCGCACGCCCGAATACCTCGGCAAGAAGATCACCCCGCGCGAGATCAAGTTGGCGGCAGCCTACTTCCTCGTCACCCCGCTGATCGTGCTGACCGGCACCGCCGTCGCGATGGCGATGCCCGGCCAGCGGGCGAGCATGCTGAACACCGGTCCGCACGGCCTGTCGGAGGTGTTGTACGCCTTCACCTCTGCCGGAAACAACAACGGGTCGGCGTTCGCGGGCATCTCGGTCAACACCGTCTGGTACGACACCGCGCTCGGCCTGGCCATGCTGTTCGGTCGCTTCCTGCCGATCATCCTCGTCCTCGCCCTGGCCGGATCGCTGGCAGCACAGCGCAGTACGCCCGAGTCCGTCGGGACGCTGCCCACCCACCGGCCGCAGTTCGTCGGGATGGTGACCGGGGTGACGCTCATCCTCGTCGCGCTCACCTTCCTCCCGATGCTCGCGCTCGGGCCCCTCGCCGAAGGAATCCACTGACCATGACCACGTCCCACTCCTCCTCCGTCGTCGACCGTGACGCCAGCGTCCCCCCGGACGTCGAACGTGACGCTGGAGTCACGCCGTCGTCCACGCGGCGCATCGGTGGCGGCTTCCTCGACCCCCGCATGCTGTGGAAGTCGCTGCCCGACGCACTGCGCAAGTGCGACCCGCGCACGCTGTGGCGCAACCCCGTCATGTTCATCGTCGAGGTGGGCGCCGTCTGGAGCACCGTGCTCGCGGCTCTGGACCCGACCTGGTTCGCCTGGTTCGTCGTGTTCTGGCTCTGGCTGACGGTGGTCTTCGCCAACCTGGCCGAGGCCGTCGCCGAGGGACGCGGCAAGGCCCAGGCCGACTCGTTGCGCAAGACCAAGGCCGACACCATGGCCCGCCGCCTCACCGGGTGGACGCCGACCAACCCCGGCACGGTCGAGGAGGTCGCCGCTCCCCTGCTGGCCCAGGGCGACGTCGTCGTCGTCGAAGCCAGCGAGGTGATACCCGGTGACGGTGACGTGTTGGAAGGCATTGCCTCGGTGGACGAATCCGCCATCACCGGTGAGTCGGCCCCGGTGATCCGCGAGTCCGGCGGCGACCGGTCCGCCGTCACGGGCGGCACCACCGTCCTGAGCGACCGCATCGTCGTGAAGATCACCCAGAAACCCGGCGACAGCTTCATCGACCGCATGATCGCCCTCGTCGAGGGCGCCAACCGGCAGAAGACGCCCAACGAGATCGCCCTCAACATCCTGCTCGCTGCGTTGACGCTGATCTTCGTGTTCGCCGTCGCGACCCTGCAGCCGCTCGCGATCTACTCGAAGGCCAACAATCCCGGCGTCCCGGACAGTCTGGCGCTCACCGGCGATGGCATCAGCGGCATCGTGATGGTCGCCCTGCTGGTCTGCTTGATACCCACCACCATCGGCGCGCTGCTGAGCGCAATCGGCATCGCGGGCATGGACCGGCTCGTGCAACGCAACGTCTTGGCCATGTCCGGCCGCGCGGTGGAGGCGGCCGGCGACGTCAACGTGCTGCTGCTCGACAAGACCGGCACCATCACGCTCGGCAACCGGCAGGCGTCCGACTTCATCCCGCTCGACGGCGTGACGGCCGAGGAGTTCGCCGACGCCGCGCAACTGTCCAGCCTCGCCGACGAGACCCCCGAGGGCCGGTCGATCGTCGTCTTCGCCAAGGCGGAGTACGGCTTACGTGCCCGAACCACTGGCGAACTCGACGACGCCCGGTGGGTCGAGTTCACCGCCGCCACCCGAATGTCGGGCGTCGACGTCGGGGGGCACAGCCTGCGCAAGGGTGCCGCTGCATCGGTCGCCGAATGGGTGCGCAGCCAGGGCGGCACGGTGCCCGAGGAACTCGGTACCGTCGTCGACCGGGTGTCCGGTTCGGGTGGCACCCCGCTGGTCGTCGGCGAGGTACGCGATGGCCACGCCCGCGCACTGGGCGTCATCCACCTCAAGGACGTCGTCAAGCAGGGCATGCGCGAACGCTTCGACGAGATGCGCAGCATGGGCATCCGCACCGTGATGATCACCGGCGACAATCCGCTGACGGCCAAGGCAATCGCCGACGAGGCAGGCGTCGACGACTTCCTCGCCGAAGCGACACCCGAGGACAAGCTGGCACTCATCAAGCGGGAGCAGGAGGGCGGCAAGCTCGTCGCGATGACCGGCGACGGCACCAACGACGCACCGGCGCTCGCGCAGGCCGACGTCGGAGTCGCAATGAACACCGGCACGTCGGCCGCCAAGGAGGCCGGCAACATGGTCGACCTCGACTCCGACCCGACGAAGCTCATCGAGATCGTCGAGATCGGCAAGCAACTCCTGATCACCCGCGGGGCGCTGACCACGTTCTCGATAGCCAACGACATCGCGAAGTACTTCGCGATCATTCCGGCGCTGTTCGTGACACTGTTCCCCGGCCTCGACGTGCTGAACGTGATGCGGCTGCACAGCCCGCAGTCGGCGATCCTGTCCGCGGTCGTCTTCAACGCGCTCGTCATCATCGCGCTGATCCCGCTGTCGCTGCGCGGGGTGCGCTACACCCCGAGCAGTGCTTCGAAGCTGTTGAGCCGCAACCTCTTGGTGTACGGACTGGGCGGCATCGTCGCGCCGTTCGTCGGCATCAAGCTGATCGACCTGTTGATCCAACTCTTCCCCGGGATGTCCTGACATGTCACTGACCAACCTCCTCCGTCAGCACTGGGCCGCACTGCGCGCGCTGCTGGTGTTCACCGTCATCCTGGGCGCCGCCTACCCCGCGGCCATCTGGCTGATCGCGCTGCTGCCCGGCCTCGACGACAAGGCGCAGGGCTCCGTCATCGACGCCGATGGAAGGCCAATCGGCAGCAGCCTGATCGGTCAGCAGTTCACCGACAGCGACGGCGCCGCGCTGCCGCAGTACTTCCAGAGCAGGCCATCGGCGGCGGGCGACGGCTACGACCCCATGGCCACGAGCGCGAGCAACCTCGGGCCGGAGAGCATCGTCGACGCGCCCGACAAGCCCAGCCTGCTGACGCTGGTGTGCAGCCGCAGCCGGGATGTCGGTAGTGCCAACGGGGTCGACGGAGCCCGGCCGTACTGCACCGGTGACGGCGTGGGTGCCGTGCTGTCGGTCATCGGGCCGCGCGACGCGGCCGGACAGGTGGCCCGGCCCACCCGGGTGGTCAGCGTCAACGAACCGTGCAACACCACGCGCACGCCGTTCCTCGACTCCTACGAGGGCGTGCGCGTCGAGTGCGCCAAGCCCGGCGAGGACTACGCAATCGGCCAGCTGGTGCCGATCGCAGGCGCAGCACCCGCAAACCCCGCGGTGCCCGCCGACGCCGTCACCGCGAGCGGCAGCGGCCTCGATCCGCACATCTCGCCCGCCTACGCCGCACTGCAGGTGGATCGGGTGGCCCGCGCCCGCGGCATCGACCCCGGCCTGGTGCGTGCCGTGGTCGCCGAGCACACGAACGGCCGTGCGCTGGGGTTCATGGGCGAGCCGGGGGTCAACGTGCTGGAGACGAACCTCGCGCTGGACGGGCTAGGTGGATGATGGGCAGGTGAGCAGCTCAGCGGCCAACCCGGGAAGGCGGGGCGAGCTGCGCGTCTACCTGGGCGCGGCGCCGGGCGTGGGCAAGACCTACGCGATGCTCGGCGAGGCACACCGCAGGCTGGAACGCGGGACCGACGTGGTCGCGGCGGTCGTGGAGACCCACGGCCGCCGCAAGACCGCGGAACTGCTCGACGGCATCGAGGTCGTCCCGCCGCGCGTCGTCCGCTACCGCGGCTCGGAGTTCGCCGAGTTGGACGTCGACGCCGTGCTCCGCCGCAATCCGCAGGTGGTGCTCGTCGACGAACTCGCGCACACCAACACCCCCGGCAGCCGAAACGCCAAGCGCTGGCAGGACGTCGACGAACTGCTCGACGCGGGCATCACCGTCGTCTCCACGGTCAACGTGCAGCACCTCGAAAGCCTCAACGACGTCGTCGCCCAGATCACCGGCATCGCACAGCAGGAGACCGTCCCCGACGAGGTGGTCCGCCGCGCCGATCAGGTCGAACTGGTCGACATCGCCCCCGAGGCGTTGCAGCGCAGGCTCTCTCACGGCAACGTCTACGCCCCCGAACGCATCGACGCCGCCCTGAGCAACTACTTCCGGCGCGGCAACCTCACCGCCCTGCGCGAACTCGCCCTGCTGTGGCTGGCCGACCAGGTCGACGCCGCACTGGCCAAGTACCGCGCCGACAACCACATCACCGACACCTGGGAGGCCCGCGAACGCGCCGTGGTCGCGGTCACCGGCGGCCCGGAGTCGGAGACGCTGGTGCGGCGCGCCTTCCGCATCGCGTCGAAGTCCAGCGCCGACCTGATGGTGGTGCACGTCGTGCGGGGTGACGGCCTATCGGGCGTGTCTGCCCCGCAGATGGGCCGGGTGCGCGACGTCGCGACGAGCCTGGGCGCAACGGTGCACACCGTGGTGGGTGACGACGTGGCGACAGCACTGCTCGACTTCGCACGCGAGCGCAACGCCACCCAGCTCGTGCTCGGCGTCTCCCGCAGGTCGCGATGGGCCCGCATCATCGACGAGGGCATCGGCTCGGCTGTCGTGCGCGAGTCGGGCAAGATCGACGTCCACATGGTCACGCACGACGAGGCCAACCCCGGTTGGACCTGGTCGAGTGTCACCGCGGGGCAACGTCATCTGGCGTCCTGGCTGGCCGCGGTCGCGGTGCCGTCGGCGATCTGCGCGGTGACCGTGCTGCTGCTGGACCGCTTCCTCGGCATCGGCGGCGAGAGCGCGATGTTCTTCGTCGGCGTGCTCGTCGTCGCGTTGCTCGGCGGCGTGGCACCGGCAGCGCTGTCGGCGGTGTTCTCCGGCCTGCTGCTCAACTACTTCCTCGTCGAGCCGCGGTTCACGTTCACGATTTCCGCACCCGACAGCGCGATCACCATCGTCGTGCTGCTGGCCGTCGCGGTGGCGGTCGCGGCACTCGTCGACGGTGCGGCCAGCCGGGCGCGGGAGGCCCGCCGTGCGTCGCGAGAAGCCGAATTGCTGGCGCTGTTCGCGGGTTCGGTGCTGCGCGGCGCCGACCTGTCCGCGCTGCTCGAGCGTGTCCGCGAGACGTACTCCCAGCGCGCGGTCAGCCTGGTGCGCGAACCGGCGGGCGTGATCGCGTGCGTGGGCGATCAGCCGTGCGTCGACGTGGACACCGCAGACACCGCGATCGAAGTCGGCGACGACGAGTTCTGGATGTTGTTGGCAGGCAAGAGCCTGCCCGCCCGTGACCGCCGCGTGCTGGGTGCGGTCGCCAGGCAGGCGGCCGGGCTGGTGCGTCAGCGCGAGCTCACCGAGGAGGCAGGGCGCGCGGAGGCCATCGCGCGGGCCGACGAGCTGCGTCGCTCACTGCTGTCAGCCGTCAGCCACGATCTGCGCACCCCGTTGGCCGCGGCCAAGGCTGCGGTGTCGAGCCTGCGCGCCGAGGACGTCGGCTTCTCACCCGAGGACACCGCCGAACTGCTCGCCACGGTCGAGGAGTCGGTGGACCAGCTGACCGCACTGGTGGGCAACCTGCTCGATTCCTCGCGGCTGGCGGCAGGCGTCGTGCGCCCCGAACTACGCGAGGTCTTCCTCGACGAGGTCGTGCACCGGGCGATCGTCGCGATGCCCCGCGGCTCGACGGGCACGGACCGGATCAAGGTCGACGTCGGCGAGGCCGCCGTGCTGGCCGACGGCGGCCTCCTGGAACGCGTGCTGGTCAACGTCATCGACAACGCACTGCGCTATGCCCCCGACGGATTGGTGCGGGTGAACGCGGGTCGGGTCGGCGACCGGGTGCTGATCAACGTCGTCGACGAGGGACCCGGTGTCGCACGCGGCGCGGAGGACTCGCTGTTCGCGCCGTTCCAGCGTCTCGGCGACACCGACAACACGACAGGTGTCGGGCTGGGGCTCTCCGTCGCCCGGGGTTTCGTCGAGGCGATGGGCGGCAGCATCTCGACCAACGACACACCGGGCGGCGGGCTCACCGTGGTGCTAGACCTCGCTGCGGCTGAGGACCAGCGATGACCCGGGTCCTGGTCATCGATGACGAGCCGCAGATCCTGCGCGCGCTGCGCATCAACCTGTCGGTGCGCGGCTACGAGGTGCACACGGCCGCAACCGGTGTCGAGGCGCTGACGGTGGCCGCCGAACACAAGCCCGACGTGGTCGTGCTCGACCTCGGCCTGCCCGACATGTCGGGCATCGAGGTCCTCGAGGGCTTGCGCGGGTGGCTCACCGCGCCGGTGATCGTGCTGTCGGCGCGTACTGATTCGTCGGACAAGGTCGAGGCTCTCGACGCCGGCGCCGACGACTACGTGACGAAGCCCTTCGGGATGGACGAGTTCCTGGCGCGGCTGCGGGCTGCGGTGCGACGCGGGGCGACCTCGGTCGAGACCGACCAGCCGGTGGTCGAAACAGCGTCGTTCACAGTGGATCTCGCGGCGAAGAAGGTTACCCGCGGCGGGGTGGACGTGCACCTCACGCCGACCGAGTGGGGCATGCTCGAGATGCTGGTGCGGCACCGAGGCAAACTGGTCGGCCGCGACGAGCTGCTCAAGGAGGTGTGGGGGCCCGCGTATGCGAAGGAAACCCATTACCTGCGCGTCTATCTCGCTCAGCTGCGGCGCAAACTCGAAGACGACCCGTCGCACCCCAAGCACCTGCTGACCGAAGCCGGCATGGGCTACCGCTTCCAACAGTGATTCGTGGAGTATTTCCTGCGCTGGCCGCAGGTTATCCGCCACGAATCGCTCGGGTGATCTCGCTGACGACGCGCTCGGGGTACTCGGTGAGGTCGAGCCAGGTGAACCGGAGCAGCTGGTAGCCCGCCAGCGCTATCGCGTTCTGCTTGGTGCGGTCGCGCTGGAAAGTGTCGGAGTCGGTGTGGAACGCAAAGCCGTCGACCTCGATCGCGACCTTCGCCCCGCGGAACACGACGTCCACCTCGTATCCGGCGATCCGTCGATTGGCCTGCCAACCCGTGATGCCCGCGGCCCGCAACAGTCTGGACAGCAGCCGCTCGGCCTCCGACCGCGCGCCGTCGTCGGCGGCCTGCAGCAGCCGGCGTGCGCGAGGCGACCCGTGCCGTCCCTTGTTCCGCAGGTGTGCCCGCCACAGCTGGTCGAGTTCGGCATGGTGTCGCTGTAGCGCATGATCCAGCAGTGGTGCACCGCCACCCTGGCGGCTCGCTGCCTCGACGACCGTGAGAGCCATTGCCGTCACCCGCAATCCGCGGCGCTCCACGAGGTCGGCGGGCACCAGGTCGCGACGACGCAGCCTCGTGCCCGGTCGGTGCACCCGGCGCCGCTCGCGCGCCACGGTGACCTCGACGATCTTCGGCGCGAAGTTGGTCACGCCCAACCACCATGCGGCGGCCAGACCGCTCGCGGCGGCGTCACTGCCGTAGCCCAAGACCCCGACCCGCACCCTCGCGGCGTCGGTGAACTGCCTGTCCTCGGCGAAGAACACGCCGGGTGTGCAGCGGCGCCAGTGGCCCGCTCGCACGCGCCGCTCGACGGCGTACGCGCTCAGGCCGATGCCCTGCGCCTGGGCGAGTGTGATGACGCCGTCGTGGTCACGAAGATGGTCGTCGAGTAGTGAAGACACGCCTATTAGACGCGCGCGGCCCGGAAACGGCTCCCACCATCTGCAGTTGTGGAAGATTTCCTGCGCTCAGCGCGGGGAATGTTCCACGAATCGCAACTACACGAGGCGTTTCGCCATCTCCACCAGGGGGTCGTAGAGGTCGAGCACGGCCTGGGGATCGTCCTCGATCAGGGCGTTGGTGACCATGGTGGAGATCGACGCGACCAGCGCCCGGCACATGAACAGGTCCTGCTCGGTTCGGGCCTCGAAGATCGTCGCCACGCCGTCGACGAACTGCTGCTGCAGCTCCAGGCGCTTCGCCATGGCCTCCGGTCCGGCGGTGTACACGCCGACCAGGTACAGGCGGGACAGACCGGGATCGGCCGACATCACCGACAGGTAGGTGCGCAGCAGCGCCCCGAACCGCCGTAGCGGCGGCCCGTCGGCGGGAGCGTCCAGCATCGCCTCGATCACAGCGCCCTGCCGACGCCCGTAGCTCGCCAGGAAGCAGTCCTGCTTGCTGGTGAACAACTCGTAGAAGGTCTGCCGGGACACCGCGGCGATCTTGATGATGTCCGCAACGCTGGTGTCGCCGTACCCCTTGGCGCCCATCGCGCACTCGAGGCCCTCGAAGATGCGTTCGCGCTGGTGCGACCGCACCTCGTCGCGACTGAGGTGCTGTCGACCTGGCCGAAGTCTCTTACTGTCCATGTCTGGGTGAGCGAGTTTCAGGGGTGTGGATATCGAACTCAAGCGAAGAGCATAGACACGATTCCGTCGGCGATGGGGTTTCGCGCGCACGAGGTCGTCATCGCACACCCGCTCGTTTTGCGATAGATAGACATCGGTGTTTATATGAACGGCGTACCGCGAGGTAGTGGAGCAGCCAGCTACTCGAAGGGGCCGGTGTCGTCGTAACCGTCCGGGCGGCAGGAAACTGCCCCGCCGGAGGTGCGATCGGACGGGTCCGGCTGAGGGGATTGGATCCGTCCCGGCACCGCCCCGCGGTCTCCCGCACCGCGTCCAGCGTCAGCCCGCCGCAGTCTCCTCGGCCAGGTCGATCAGCTTCGCGCGCACCAGATCCGGACGCTCGTCGAGGATGAAGTGCCCCGTCTCGGCCGACTCGAACGTGTAGTCATCGGCATTGGCCGTCTCGGGCGACGCCAGCGACGGGTGGACGGCGACGTCGCCGAGCCCGAACAGCACGCGGATCGGCACGGCGGTCCGCCGGGTCTCGGGATTGCGGGCGCCAGAGAACAATTCGCGGCGCAGGAACGTGCGGTAGGTGTCGGTTCCGGTCCGCGCTCCCACGTCGGTCTTGAAGCGGTCGGCGTAGACGCGTGCCACCTCGCGATTCAACCGGTGCCGGGCCGGACCGAACTGGAACACCAGCCGCTCCAGGTACGGGGTGCGCTGCTGCAGTGGGACGCCGATCGACGCGACGAACGGCTGGTACAGCGCGAACCGCCACAGGTGCGGACCCACCGATCGCGCAGTCTGCCACGGGTGGGCCATGTTCAGCACCAGATAGCCGTCGAACCGCTCGGGTTCCCGCAGCACCATCAGGTACCCGATGTAGGCACCCCAGTCGTGGCCGACCAGCAGTACCCGGTCGAGGCCCAGCGCCTCGACGAGCGCCAGCACGTCACTGGCGACGTCCTCCTTCGCCCACTGGTGCGGCGCAGGCCCGGACCACCCGTAGCCCGGCAGGTCGGGCGCGATGATCCGCAGCCCCGGCGGCGGGTCGGCCAGCAGATCCCGGTACGCCCAATGATGCTGTGGCCAGCCGTGCAGGGCGATGACGGGTCTGCCGTCAGCGGGCCCCGCCTCGGTGACGTGGAATCGCACACCCCGCGCTTCGACGAACGATCGGCGCACCCCCGCGATGGGAGGCGGCTCTTGATCATCCGACGCCGGGTTGTTCAACGTCGCGTCAGTAGCCATGCCTTGGAACTATAGGGGGCTCTCGAAGCCACCGACAGGCCCCGTCGCCACCGCCCGGCGCGCTACCGTGCCGGTATGGCAGGCGCACGCGGATACCAGGAAGTCTTTCAAGCCAGCATCGACGATCCCGAGGCGTTCTGGGCCGAGGCGGCGCGTGCGGTGACCTGGACGCGACCCCCGACGCGCATCCTCGACGACTCCAACCCGCCCCTGTACCGCTGGTTCCCCGACGCCGAACTGAACACGTGCGCGAATGCGCTCGACCGACATGTCGACGGCGGGCAGGAGCGCAGCGACTCGGGGCAGGTCTGGGGCGGCCGCGGCGAGCAGGCAGCCCTGATCTACGACTCCCCCGTCACTGGCACCAAGCGCACCTACACCTATCGCGAACTGCTCGACCACACTGCGCGATTCGCCGGCGTCCTGCGCGAGCACGGGGTGGGCAAGGGCGACCGCGTCGTCATCTACATGCCGATGATCCCCGAGGCCGTCATCGCGATGCTGGCCTGCGCCCGCCTCGGCGCCATCCACTCCGTCGTCTTCGGCGGATTCGCCGCGCACGAGCTGGCCGCCCGCATCGACGACGCCCGACCCGCCGTCGTCGTCTCGGCGTCGTGCGGCATCGAGCCGACCCGCACCGTCGAGTACAAGCCGATGCTCGACGCCGCACTCGAGGCGGCCGAACACGACACCCCGACGTGCGTCATCGTGCAGCGCGAGGGCAACGAGTGCACCCTGACACCCGGGCGCGACGTCGACTGGGCCGTCGCCATGGCCGATGCGCAGCCCGTCGATCCCGTGCCCGTCGCCGCCACCGACCCGCTCTACGTGCTGTACACCTCGGGCACCACCGGCAAGCCGAAGGGCATCGTGCGCGACAACGGCGGGCACGCCGTCGCGCTGCTGTGGACCATGCGTCACGTCTACGACACCCAGCCGGGCGACGTGTACTGGGCCGCCTCCGACGTCGGCTGGGTGGTCGGCCACTCCTACATCGTCTACGGGCCACTGCTTCTCGGGGCGACGACGGTGCTGTACGAGGGCAAGCCGGTCGGCACTCCCGACGCGGGGGCGTTCTGGCGGGTCGCCGCCGACTACGACGTGAAGACGCTGTTCACCGCCCCGACGGCGATGCGCGCGATCAAGAAGGACGATCCCGACGCGAAACACGTTGCCGAGTACGACCTCTCGAAGCTGCGCTACCTGTTCCAGGCGGGCGAGCGACTCGACCCCGGCACCTACCAGTGGGCCGACGAGAAGCTGGGCATCCCCGTCATCGATCACTGGTGGCAGACCGAGACCGGGTGGTCAATCGCCGCGAACCCCCTTGGCATCGAGCAGATGCCGGTCAAGCCAGGATCTGCGACCGTGCCGATGCCCGGCTACGACGTCCGCGTCCTGCGACCCGACGGCACCGAGGCCGACCGCGGCGAGGAAGGCGCGATCTGCGTCCGCCTGCCGCTGCCGCCCGGCACGCTGCCGACCCTGTGGGGCGACGACGACCGCTACGTCGCCTCGTACCTCAAGGCGTTCCCCGGCTACTACCTCTCGGGTGACGGCGGCTACGTCGACGACGACGGCTACCTGTTCGTCATGGGCCGCACCGACGACGTCATCAACGTTGCGGGACATCGTCTTTCGACCGGATCCATCGAAGCCGTACTCGCGACCCACCCCGCGGTCGCCGAGTGTGCTGTCATCGGCGTCGCCGACGAGATCAAGGGACAGGCACCGCGCGGGTTCGTGGTCCTCAAGGCCGGCGCCACCGGCGGCGACGACCTGGCCGCCGAACTCGTCGAGGCGGTGCGCAGCCGGATCGGCGCCGTCGCCAGCCTCAAACGCGTCGACGTCGTCCCGGCGCTTCCGAAGACCCGCTCGGGCAAGATCCTCCGCAAGACCATGCGCGGCATCGCCGACGGGCGCGACGAACCGGTGCCCTCCACGATCGAGGATCCCGCGGTACTCGATGCGCTGCGGCCGATCCTTCGATCCTGAACCTCCGCAGTTCTATTCGATCGACAGCGCGATGCCGTCGAGGATGTCGTGCTCGCTCACCACGAGTTCGGTGATACCCGCGCGGCTGCGCAGTTCGCGTGCCAGTTCCTCGACGATGATGGCGCCGCCACCGATGACGTCCACGCGCCCCTCGTGCATCGGCCCCAGCGCGGCACGCTGCCGGTAGGTCATCGCGATCAGGTCGCCGCACACGCGCAGCAGGTCGTCGAAACCCACGCGGGAGAGGTGAATCGCGTCCGAGTCGTAGGTCGTCATGCCCGCCGCGAGCGCCGCCAGCGTCGTCATCGTCCCGGCCACGCCGACCCAGGTCCGCGCGCCCTCCACCGGAACCACCCGCAGTGCCTGCAGCAGTCCCTCGCGCGCGACCGCGCGGGCATCGGCGATCTCCTCGGCCGTCGGGGGGTCACTGTGCAGACACCGCTCCCGCAGCCGCACGCAGCCGATGTCGGCCGAGAAGCTCGCCGTCACCCCGGTCCGTCCGCCGGTGACCACCTCGGTCGAACCGCCACCGAGGTCGACGACCACGAACGGCCCTGCGGAGTCGTCCAATTCACCGACGGCGCCGCGGAACGACAACGCCGCCTCCTCGGTGCCGCTGATGACCTCGGCCACCGCACCCGGCACCACCGCGCCGAGCACCTCCGACGTCATGGCGAAGAAGTCGGCCCGGTTGCCCGCATCGCGCGCCGCCGACGTCGCGACCATCCGCACCCTCGACACGTGGTTCTCGCGCATCAGCTCGGCGTAGTCCTCGAGCGCGGCGCGGGTCCGGGTCAGCGCCGCCGGAGCGAACTCGCCCGTGGCGTCGACACCCTCGCCGAGCCGGACGATCCGCATCTCGCGGTGTACGTCGCGCAGACCGTTCCCGTCGACGTCGGCGATCAACAGACGGATCGAGTTGGTGCCGCAGTCCACAGCAGCCACCCTCATGTCCAGCTCCCTCGTTCGAGTATGCCCGCCATCGCCGGTTCGACGCTGAGTATCGCCAACGCCTCGTCACCAAAGGGGTTGACGCCCCGGCCCTTTGCCAAGGAGTGCGCCATCACCACGTGCAGGCACTTGACCCGATCGGGCATGCCGCCGCCCGAGAACGTGGTGCCGAGCGGCTCGATGGCATCGCGCTCGGCGAGGTACGACTCGTGCGCCCGGCGATAGGCCTGTGCCAGCTCCGGGTCGCTCGCCAGCCGTTCGGTCATCTCCCGCATCAGGCCGGAGGACTCCAGCCTGCTCGCCGCTGCGGTCAGCGCCGGATGGGTGAGGTAGTACAGCGTGGGGAACGGTGTGCCGTCGGGCAGTCGCGGTGCCGTCTTCACCACGCCCGGTTCGCCATTCGGGCAGCGGTACGCGATCGCGAGCACACCGCGCGGCTCACGCCCCAGCTGCCGGGCGACCGCCTCGAGGTCGGCCGGCTCAACCACCGGGTACCGGGCCAGGCGGGGCGTCGGGCGGCGGCGGACCGGGAACACCGGGCACGCCGGGGATACCCGGGGCGCCGGGCGCCGGTGGCGGACCGTGCGGTGCGTCGGCGATGGTGTGCCACAGCGACGTGTACCAGGGCTGGCCACTGGGCACCGTCTCCGCGGCCTCTCCAGGCGCCGCTTCGGGCCCGACGGGCGTGGGCAGCTGCACCTGATACGGGATGTCGCCCGGCATCACGAAGCCCAGGCGTTCGCGTGCCTGCGCCGCGATGAACACCGGGTCGGCCAGCTTGATCTTCTGCTGTTCGAGATCGGCTATCTGCGAACGCAATTGGGCCTCGGCATCCTCGAGCTGCTTCATCTCGGCGCGTTGGGAGAAGTACGTCCGGACCGGTCCTGCGATCGTCAGCGTCAGCACGCACACCACCGCGGCCAGGATCGCCGCGCGCCGCGCCGCCGAACCCAACCGCTGCTCGGACTGCTGCTCGGCCGCCTCGGCGATCGACTGGCGAACCGGGACGACGACGGTCTCGACGTCGTCGAGCGACTCGTCCTCGACGTCCGGGGTGACGGCACGTGGCAGCGCGGGCCTCGGCTCCCGGCGCACCGGCGACGCGCCGCGGGGTCTGCCCTTGGCCGTCTCACCGGACTTGCCGCCCTTGCCCGGGCGCGACGCCGGAGAGCGCCGCCTCGGGTCGGGCCGCTTCGCGTCGGGCATGATGAAAAGCTACTTGCTCTCCAGCCCGAAGCGCGGGAATGCCAGGTCACCGGCGTAGCGGGCCGAGTCACCGAGGATCTCCTCGATGCGCAGCAGCTGGTTGTACTTGGCGACGCGCTCGCTGCGCGCAGGCGCACCGGTCTTGATCTGGCCGCTGCCGACCGCGACCGCGAGGTCGGCGATCGTGGTGTCCTCGGTCTCGCCGGAACGGTGGCTCATCATCGTCTTGTAGCCGCTGCTGTGCGCCAGCGTGACGGCGTCGAGGGTCTCGGTGAGCGTCCCGATCTGGTTGACCTTCACGAGCAGGGCGTTCGCGGCGCCCTTCTCGATGCCCTCTTCGAGACGCTCGGGGTTCGTCACGAACAGGTCGTCGCCGACGATCTGCACGCGGTCGCCGATCGCGGCGGTCAGCGCCACCCAGCCGTCCCAGTCGTCCTCCGACAGCGGGTCCTCGATCGAGACCAGCGGGTAGGCGTCGATCAGCTCGGCGTAGAACTCGATCATCTGGGTGTCGGTGCGGGTTTCCTTCTCGAAGGCGTAACCCGTGCCGTCGGTGTAGAACTCGGTGGCCGCGACGTCGAGGGCCAGTGCGACGTCGGTGCCCAGCTTCAGGCCGGTCGCCTCGATCGCCACGGCGATCAGGTCCAGTGCGGCCTTCGTGCCCGCGACGTCGGGTGCGAAGCCACCCTCGTCGCCGAGACCCGTCGCCAGGCCCTGCTTCTTCAGCACGGACTTCAGGGAGTGGTAGACCTCCGCGCCCCAGCGCAGTGACTCCTTGAACGTGGGCGCACCCATCGGCGCGACCATGAACTCCTGGACGTCGACGCCGGTATCGGCATGCGCGCCACCGTTGAGGATGTTCATCATCGGCACGGGAAGGATGTGCGCGTTGGGACCGCCGAGGTAGCGGAACAGCGGCAGCCCGGCGGTCTCCGCGGCGGCCTTGGCCACGGCCAGCGAGACGCCGAGGATGGCGTTGGCGCCCAGGCGCGACTTGTCGGGCGTGCCGTCGAGGTCCAGCAGCGCCTGGTCGATCAGGCGCTGGTCGTCGGCGCTCTGGCCGATGATGGCGGGGGCGATCTCGTCGAGGACCGCGTTGACGGCCTTCTCGACGCCCTTGCCGCCGTAACGGTCCCCGCCGTCGCGGAGTTCGACGGCCTCGTGCTCGCCGGTGGAGGCACCCGAGGGCACCGCGGCACGGGCGAACGTTCCGTCACTGAGTGCGATCTCGACCTCGACCGTGGGGTTGCCGCGGGAGTCGAGGATTTCGCGGGCTCCGACCTGCTCGATCATTGACACTGTCGCGCCGCCTTCCGTCCGGGGTGATTGCGCACATCAGCCTAGAGGGTGGGCGAGGCGGCTGCCCCTCCCAGGACCGCCTGTGCCGCTAGAGGTGGCGGCCCTCGGCGTATGCCGTCGCCCAGTCGCGCACGGTGCGGGCGTACTGATCGGACAGGTTGTAGGCCCGCAGCGCGTCCATCCAGCCCTGCGGCTTGGACAGGTCCTTGCCCCGCCAGCACAGGTATCCGGCCGCCGAGAGTGCGGCGTCGTCGATGTTGTCGGGGCTGATCTGCCCGTCGTTGTTGGCGTCGACGCCGTAGAGCTTCCACGTCTCGGGGATGAACTGCATGGGCCCCATCGCCCGGTCCAGCTCGTCGTCGCCGTCGAGCTTGCCGCGGTCGGTATCGGGAATCGCCATGTTGCCCAGCGAACCGTCGAGGCGCACCCCGCGGATCGGTGGCGTGACCTCACCGCCCGGCGTCACCGACGAGCCCCGGTAGGTGCCGTGGTGGCTCTCGACCATCCCGATGCCTGCCAGCGTCGTCCACGCCAGGTGGCACTTCGGGTTCACCACCTCCGCCACCCGCGCGGCGTAGGCGTACGCCTCGAGCGAGGTCACCGGCATGCCGAGGGCGGGCGCACGTTCCGCGGCCCATTCGTGCAGCTGATCGGCCGGGCGGCCCTTGGCCTGGGTGTCGATCTGAGGCACCGGATCGCCGCTCGGCGGCGGGACGCCCTCGGGGATCGGGATGCCGGTCTGCCACGAGCACGAGGAAGCCATGAGCAGCGCCGTTGCGGTGATCACCGCGACGGCCCGCCCTACACGCAGTGGCGACACCGGACTCCCTTGACCTGACGGACCCGACCCATTGTGCCAAGGCCACCGGCGTGGTCCCCGCAACCGTGCCGCACGACGGGCCGTCGAGACGCGCTATTTAGGCGTGCCTACCCTACGAATGCGCCACGCTGTAATGTCACGCGCGTCTAACTATGAGGAGGCTGTATGAGACGGCATGTTGCCTGGCCGGTGTCGGTCGCGGCGGTAGCCCTGGTCCTGAGCGGCTGCTCCGGCAGCACCAGCGAAGGGTCGGACTCCAGCGCGAGCGAGACCAGCTCGAGTTCGCCGGCCTCCAGCTCCTCGGCGGTAGCTGCACCGAACCCGTTGGCGGATCAGGCTGCCGTCGAGTACAAGGCCTACGCGGACGGACAGGTCGACGAACTCGTCGGCGCCGTCAAGGTCCTCACCGACGCCGTGCGCGCCAACGACCTGAAGGCCGCGCAGGACGCCTACGCGCCCTCACGCGTCCCGTGGGAGCGCATCGAGCCGCTCGCGGGCCTGGTCGAGGAGATCGACGGCCTCGTCGACTCGCGCGTCGACGACTTCTCCGGTGTCGACGATCCCAAGTTCACCGGCTGGCACCGGCTCGAGTACCTGCTGTTCGAGAAGAACACCACCGAGGGCGGCGCTCCGTACGCCGACCAGCTCGACAAGGACATCGCGACGCTCAAGGAGCAGTTCGCGACCGTCGAGGTCAAGCCGATCGACGTGTCCAACGGCGCTGCCGAACTCATCGAAGAGGTCTCCGAAGGGAAGATCACCGGTGAGGAGGACCGCTACTCCAAGACCGACCTGTGGGACTTCGACGCCAACATGCAGGGCGCCCAGGCCGCGGTCGACAAGCTGACCCCGGCACTGAACGAGAAGGACCCGGCGCTGCTCGGCAAGATCGATGCCGGGATCACGTCGGTGTTCGACACGATGGCACCGCTGCGCCAGGGTGACGGCTGGGTGCTGTTCTGCACCGAGAACGATCCCTACCCGTCGCCGCGCTGCCCGGCCGTCACCGTGACACCCGCTGTGATCGACAAGCTGAAGGCCGAACTGGCCGGACTGTCGGAGAACCTGTCGCAGGTGTCGGGAGTACTGAACCTTTCGTGACGGCAGGCCTTTCGTGACGACGGGCCCGACGGACCGGTCCCCGCGCCGGGGCATCTCGCGACGAGGATTCGTCACGGGTGCCCTTGGCGCGGGCGCCGGCGCCGCGGTCGGAGTCGGTGCCACCATGGCGCTGACCGACTCCGGGCACGGTGAGGGCAATCGCGGTCGCCCCGACCCACGGTTCGTGGCGTTCGAGGGACCGCACCAGACGGGCATCACCGCGCTGCCGATCCCCGAGCAGGGTCTGGTCGCGTCGTTCAACCTGCAGTCGCGCAACCGGGCGGGGCTCGAGGCGACGCTGCGCGAACTCACCGAGGAGATCCGCGGCTTGATGGCGGGTCAGCCGCCCGAGACCCGCGACCCCGCCTACCCGCCGGTGGACTCCGGCATCCTCGGCGAGAAGCCCCCGCCGGACAACCTGTCGATCGTGGTCGGCCTCGGCGCGTCGGTGTTCGACGACCGGTTCGGCCTGGCCGACCGCAAGCCCAAGGATCTGGTCACCATGCCGTTCCTGGCCAACGACCGGCTCGATCCCAAGCTCTCCCATGGCGACATCTCGATCATCTTCGAGGCCGGGCACAACGACACAGTGCAGTTCGCCCTGCGCCAGCTGATGCGCAGGACCCGCCGCGACATGGTGCTGCGCTGGATGATCGACGGCTACGCCCGCGGCATCGGCGCAGGCGCCACGTCGGGAGCCACCACGCCGCGAAACCTGTTGGGATTCAAGGACGGTACGGCGAACCTCGACGTCGACGACGACGCGCTGATGGACCGCCACGTCTGGGTCGGCGCGGGAGACGGCGAGCCCGAGTGGGCAGTGGGCGGTTCGTACCAGGCGGTCCGGATCATCCGCATGTTCGTCGAGTTCTGGGACCGCACCCAACTCGTCGAGCAGGAGGCGCTGATCGGCCGCAGCAAGGTCAGCGGCGCGCCGCTCGGCCTCACGGGCGAGTTCACCGACCCCGACTATCCGTCCGACCCCGACGGCAAGCGGATCAAGATGGACGCCCACATCCGGCTGGCCAATCCGCGCACCGCGGGCACCGACGAAAACCTGATCCTGCGAAGGGGTTTCAACTATTCGCGCGGGTTCGACGGCGCCGGCCGACTCGACCAGGGCCTGGCCTTCATCGCCTACCAGCGCAGCTTGGAGAAGGGCTTCCTCGCCGTGCAGGAACGGCTGAAGGGCGAACCGCTCGAGGAGTACATCATGCCGGTGGGCGGCGGCTTCTTCTTCATGCTGCCCGGCGTCACCGGGAACGGCCGCTTCCTCGGCGACACCCTGCTCGCCTGAGCTACTCGGCGACCTCGTTCGTCGTCGGCCAGTGCGCCCGCCACTCCTCCTCGGTGATCGCACCTGGTGACGTCACGTCGATCGCCTGCGGGGCGTCGCTGCCGCGCCGGGCGGCGGCCACGGCCTGTTCGACCTTGCGGACGGTGTCCATGAAGTCCAGCGTCGCGGTCCGCATCGCGTTCTCGGTGTCGCCGCCGTGCGCGGTCCCGATCGACACCATGCCCTCGGGGATCAGGTCGGCGGGCAAGCCGGCGGCGGACACCCGCTCGTAGACCTTCTGCGTCAGCGCCAGCGCGGGCTGAGCGGTCGGCACGTCGTCCATCGACGAGTTCCTGACCTTCTCGGCTGCCTTGCGTTCCTCCCACTGCGCCAGCTGCTCCTCCAGCGAGACCGACTCGCCGGCCAGCACGGCGGGGACGCGATTTGCCAGCTTGCGGACCAGCGCGTCGGCGACGTCGTCGATCGAGAACGCACCCTCGGGAGCGTCCTGGGCGATGCGGGCGTGAAACAGCACCTGCAGCAGCACGTCGCCGAGTTCGTCGCGGACGTCCTCGGCGTTGCCCGTGCGCACCGCGTCGAACAGCTCGTAGGTCTCCTCGAGCAGGTATCGACGCAGCGAGTCGTGGGTCTGCTCGCTCTCCCACGGACCCGCGGTGCGCAGCCGGTCCATCGTGGCGACCGCGTCGACCAGCCGCTCACCCGGCTGCGGCGGGGGCACCGAGATCAGCTGCTCCCCCGCGGCCAGCCGGGAGCGCACCTCGGGGTGGTCGGGATCCGACGACAGCAGCACCGGCGCCGCATCGGCATCGGGCGCGCCGAACGAGCAGGGCCGGGCCGCGGGCAGCGACCAGGGCACCTTGATCGGCATCTCCTCGGTGTACTGCACGTCCCCGGCGAGCAGTCCGACGGCCTCGACCGGCACCAGCGAGGGGCGGCGTGGGTCGACCAGGACGACGGTCACGGGAACTCGAACATCGTCGTGGGACCTCTACCTCTTCGCGCGTGCGGGCGTGGACGCACCCTGCTCGTCGCGCGAACTCTGCTCGCCGCGCCACCGGTCGAAGTTGGTTATATCAACATCGGTGCGGGGTCGGCCATCCAACGCCAACAGCAGTTCGGCGATGGCACCGGCCAGTTCGAGGTCCCGGATGCGCGGCGCGCCGATGCCGGTGCCCGCCCGCGGGATCGGCATCGCGATCGTCGACGTCGTCGCTCGGTAGGTCGCGCTGGGGTACATCCGCTTGAGCCGCAGTTGCTGGGAGTCCTGCAGCGGCAACGGCGAGATGCGCACCGTCGACTCCGACACCCCGCCCACTTCGGTCACGCCGTACTGGCGGCAGAGCAGCCGCAGCCTGGCGACCGCGACCAGCCGTCGCGCGGGCTCCGGCAGCGGGCCGTACCTATCGACGAGTTCCTCGACGACCGCGGCGATGGCCTCCTCGTCGTTGGCCGCCGCAAGCCGGCGGTAGCCCTCCAGGCGCAACCGGTCGCTGCCGATGTAGTCGGGCGGCAGGTTCGCGTCGATCGGCAGGTCGATCCTGACGTCCTTCGGTTCCTCCTGCGTCGCAACGGTTTCGCCGTCGACGGCGGCACGGAAGGCCTCGACGGCCTCGCCGACCAGGCGCACGTAGAGGTCGAAGCCGACGCCTGCGACGTGGCCGGACTGCTCGGCGCCCAGCACGTTGCCCGCACCGCGGATCTCGAGGTCCTTCATCGCCACGGCCATGCCGGCGCCCAGCTCGTTGTTCTGCGCGATGGTGGCCAGCCGGTCATAGGCGGTCTCGGTCAGCGGCACCTCCGCCGGGTACAGGAAGTACGCGTACCCGCGCTCCCTGCTTCGTCCGACGCGGCCGCGCAGCTGATGTAGCTGGGACAGACCGAAGGTGTCGGCGCGCTCGACGATGAGCGTGTTGGCGTTGGAGATGTCCAGGCCGGTCTCGACGATCGTCGTGCACACCAGGATGTCGTACTCGCGGTTCCAGAACCCCTCGACCGTGCGCTCCAACTGCTCCTCGGGCATCTGCCCGTGGGCAACGACGACGCGGGCCTCGGGTACCAGGTCGCGGATCTTGGCGGCGGCCGAGTCGATCGAGCGGACCCGGTTGTGAATGTAGAACGCCTGGCCGTCGCGCAGCAATTCGCGGCGTAGCGCGGCCGCCACCTGCTTGTCGTCGTGCGGCCCGACGTAGGTCAGCACCGGCGACCGCTCCTCCGGTGGCGTGAGGATCGTCGACATCTCGCGGATGCCCGCGAGGCTCATCTCCAGGGTGCGCGGGATCGGCGTGGCGCTCATGGTCAGCACGTCGACGTGGGTGCGCATCGACTTGATGTGCTCCTTGTGCTCGACGCCGAACCGCTGCTCCTCGTCGACGATGACCAGACCGAGGTCCTTCCACGTGACGCCGGTCTGCAGCAGCCGGTGCGTGCCGATCACGATGTCGACCGAGCCGTCGCGCATGCCCTCGAGCGTCTTGCGCGACTCGGCCGGATCGGTGAAGCGCGACAGGCCCTTCACCGTCACCGGGAAGCCGGTCATGCGCTGACTGAACGTCTGCAGGTGCTGATCGGCCAGCAGCGTCGTCGGCACCAGCACCGCGACCTGCTTGCCGTCCTGCACCGCCTTGAACGCCGCGCGCACCGCGATCTCGGTCTTGCCGTAGCCGACGTCACCGCAGATGACCCGGTCCATCGGAACCGGCTTCTCCATGTCGCTCTTGACCTCGGTGATGGCGGTCAGCTGGTCGACGGTCTCGGTGAACCCGAACGCGTCCTCCATCTCGTTCTGCCACGGAGTGTCCGGACCGAATGCGTGCCCCGGCGCGGACTGGCGCTTGGCGTACAGCGACACCAGCTCGCCTGCGATCTCGCGTACTGCCTTGCGCGCCTTGGTCTTCGTGTTGGCCCAGTCGCTACCGCCGAGCTTCGACAGCGACGGCGCCTCCCCGCCGACGTAGCGGGACAGCTGGTCCAGGGCGTCCATCGGCACGAACAGCTTGTCCGAGCCGCCGCCACGCTTGGCGGAGGCGTACTCCAGCACCAGGTACTCGCGGCGCGCGCCGCCGACGGTGCGCTCGGTCATCTCCACGAACCGGCCGATGCCGTGCTGGTCGTGCACCACCAGGTCGCCCGCGGTGAGCGCCAACGGATCGACGACGTTGCGCCGCTTGGCGGCGAGCTTCTTGCCCTCGGTGGCCGTCACCCGGTTGCCGGTGAGGTCGGCCTCCGTGATCACCACGAGGTTGGCCCCTGGCAGCACGACTCCCTCGCACAGCGGGCCCTTCAGCACTCCGACGACGCCGGTCTTGGGCGCCTCGCCCGGCTCGAGCATCGCCGCGGCGACGTCGGCTTCGCCGAGCTGTTCCACGACGCGGTGCGCGGTGCCCGCGCCGGGCGCGACGATCGCCGCCAGCCCGCCGGTGGCGACGTGCGCGCGCAGCATCGCGAAGACCTCGTCCTGGAAGTCCGGGGTGTTCTGCTGCGACCGTGCCGACGGAGCCGGCCGGATGTCGAGGGTGATCGCCGACGGATCGCCGAGTTGACTGAGCGTCCACCACGGATGCCCGCCCGCCCCGGCGTTCTCCCTGACCTCCTCGAGGCTGCGGAAGCCCGAGCCGCCCAGCTGTTCCAGGTCGATGGGTGCGTCGGCGCCCATGGCCGCGATCGACCACGACGCCTCGAGGAACTCGCGGCCCGTCTTGACCAGGTCGGCCGCGCGGGTGCGCACCTTCTCCGGATCGCACACCAGCACCGGGGCATTCGCGGGCAGGTGGTCGGTCAGCAGCGACAGGTCGGCGGGGCGCAGCACCGGCAGCAGCGACTCCATGCCCTCGACCGGGATGCCGTCGGACAGCTTGGCCATCATCTCGCCGACGGTGCCGCTGACGCGGTTGTCGTCGTGGGGCTGTTCGGCGGCCAGCGCGGCGGCACGCTTGCGCACGTCGTCGGTCAGCAGCAGTTCGCGGCACGGCATCGCAATCAGGGAGTCGACCTCGATCTCGGGGATCGAGCGCTGATCGGCGATCGAGAACATCCGCATCTCGGATACCTCGTCGCCCCAGAATTCGATGCGCACGGGATGCTCGGCGGTCGGTGCGAACACGTCGAGGATGCCGCCGCGGACCGCGAATTCGCCGCGCTTGCCGACCATGTCGACACGGGTGTAAGCCAGCTCGACCAGGCGCTCGATCACGCCGTCGAAGTCGGCGTCCGAACCGACCGTCAGCGTCACGGGTTCCACCTCGGCGAGGTCTGGCGGCATCGGCTGCAGCAGTGACCGTGCAGTGGTGACGACCACCCGCAGCGGGCGGCCGAGCCGAGTGTCGTCGGGGTGGGCGAGCCTGCGCAGCACCTTCATCCGCGCGCCGACCGTCTCGACGCCCGGCGACAGGCGTTCGTGCGGCAGCGTCTCCCAGGACGGGAACATCGCGACGGCGTCCCCGAGGACGGCACGCAGCTCGTTGGCGAGTTCGTCGGCTTCCCGGCCGGTGGCGGTCACCGCCAGCAGTGGTCCCGCCTCGGCGAGCGCGGCCGCGACGAACAGCCGTGCGGCGGCGGGCCCGACGAGTGCGCCCTCGGTGGCGCCGGCCGCAGCGCGTTGCGTGACGTCGCGCAGCCCCGGGTCGGTCAGCGCATGGGAGACGAGCCCGGCGATCGGGGTTTGGACATGGTCATACCCCGGTGCATTCATGGTTCCTCCATTGTAGGGAGCGCTCCGACGTCCATCGACCAGGTGACCGACCGGGTGACGGCCGGGCCGGGCGGCCATCGGGGAGGCTCGTCACAGCAGTCACAGCGGTCACTGGCCGAGGCGCGCCACCGGACTTGCGGATGTCCCATCTGGTCAGCGAATTGGCGCTCCGCTGGCGAAGGTGGGACGACCAATTCGCTCACCAGGCGGAACATTCCGCAGTCGATCGGGCCGCCGCGCGCAGTGACTGGTGTGACTGACGTGACGCGCGTCGGCTACTGCTCGTGCAGCATCGGGTCGGGCTCGAGGTGCGTCAGACCGTTCCACATGAGGTTGACCAGGTGGGCGGCCACGACCTCCTTCTTCGGCTCGCGGGTGTCGAGCCACCACTGCGCCGTCATCGACACCGACCCGACGAGGGCCTGGGCGTAGAGCGGCGCCAGCTCGGGGTCGAGACCGCGGCGGGAGAAGTCGCCGGCCAGGATCGAGGACACCTGGTTGACCGCGTCGTTGAGCAGCGTCGAGTAGGTGCCCGACGTGATGGCCGCCGGGGAGTCCCGGATCAGGATGCGGAACCCGTCGGTGCGTTCCTCGACGTAGGTGAGTAGCGCCAACGCGACGCGTTCGAGGCGGACCCGGGAGCGGTTGTTGCTCAGCGACGACGTGATCCCGTCGAGCAGAGCGGACATCTCGCGGTCGACGACGACGGCGTAGAGGCCTTCCTTGCCGCCGAAGTGTTCGTAGACGACGGGCTTGGAGACGTGTGCGCGCTGAGCGATCTCTTCGATCGAGGTGCCGTCGTATCCGCGTTCGGCGAACAGCGACTTCGCGATCTCGATGAGCTGTTGGCGTCGCTCGCTACCGGTCATCCGGGCACGGGGTGCGCGGGGTTCCTTCTCCGGTGCGGCCACGGCGATTACCCTATGTGGTCGACTAGAGTCTCACCGACAGTCCGTCGTAGTGTAATCGGCAGCACCTCTGTTTTTGGTACAGATAGTTCAGGTTCGAGTCCTGGCGACGGAGCAGCGAGCAGCGCTGCAAGCCCCCCGCCGAGCGTGCGCGTCTGCGGCCGCCACGCCGCCACAATCACACACTCCGCGCACGCTCGCGTGAAGAGAAGGTCAACATGACGACACGAGGCGAGGCCGCGGTCATCGTCCTGGCAGCCGGGGCGGGCACCCGGATGCGCTCGACCACTCCGAAGGTTCTGCACACCCTGGCGGGCCGCAGCATGATCTCCCACGCACTGCACTCGATCGCCGCGGTCGAGCCGCGGCACCTCGTCGTGGTGGTGGGCAGTGATCGCGAGCCGGTGTCGGCTGCGGTCATGGCGCTGGCCGAGGAATTGGGTCGCGACGTGAAGATCGCCGTACAGGAGGAGCAGCACGGCACCGGCCACGCCGTGGGGTGCGGGCTCGCCGCACTGCCCGACGACTTCGCCGGCACCGTGGTCGTCACGGCCGGTGACGTTCCACTGCTGGACGCCGATACCCTCGCCGACCTGATCGACGCGCACGGCGCCGAGTCGGCCGCCGCCACCGTGCTGACCACCACCGTGCCGGACCCAACCGGTTACGGCCGCATCCTGCGCACGCAGGACAGGGAGGTCATCGGCATCGTCGAGCAGGCCGACGCCACCGAGAAGCAACGCGAGATCCGCGAGGTCAACGCCGGCGTCTACGCCTTCGACATCGCCGCGTTGCGCTCCGCGCTGAGCCAGCTCCGCAGCGACAACGCCCAGGGCGAGCTGTACATCACCGACGCCATCTCGATCGTGCGGCAGAGCGGCCACGTGGTCCGCGCCCGTCACCTCGACGACAGCGCGCTGGTCGCAGGCGTCAACGACCGCGTCCAACTCGCCGAGCTCGCGGCCGAGCTGAACCGCCGCATCGTCGCGCGCCACCAGCGCGCAGGCGTCACGGTGATCGACCCCGCGACCACGTGGGTGGACGTCGACGTCACGATCGGCCAGGACACCGTCGTGCGCCCGGGCACCCAACTGCTCGGCACCACCACCGTCGGCGCGCGGTGCGAGATCGGCCCCGACACCACCCTGACCGACGTCTCGGTCGGCGACGGCGCGTCGGTGATCCGCACCCACGGCACTTCGTCGGCAATCGGTCCCGGCGCCGTCGTCGGCCCGTTCACCTACCTGCGGCCCGGCACCGACCTCGGGGCCGACGGCAAGCTCGGTGCGTTCGTCGAGACGAAGAACGCCGTCATCGGCGCGTGTACGAAGGTGCCGCACCTGACGTACGTCGGCGACGCCGACATCGGCGAGCACTCGAACATCGGCGCCTCGAGCGTGTTCGTCAACTACGACGGAGAAACCAAGCGCCGCACCACCATTGGGTCGCACGTGCGCACCGGTTCCGACACGATGTTCGTCGCGCCGGTGACGGTCGGCGACGGTGCGTACACCGGGGCGGGCACCGTCATCCGCACCGACGTCCCCCCGGGAGCGCTCGCGATCTCGGCCGGCCCGCAACGCAACATCGAGGGCTGGGTGGAGCGCAAACGCCCCGGCAGCGCCGCCGCCGAGGCCGCCCGCAAGGCCGGTGGCAGCGCGGAGCGCACCGACTGAGACGACGTCGTCCGTTGGCTTTCTGGTAACCCGGCCATGATCGCCCGGGGAACCTCCGTACCATTGCCCCGTATCGACCGCCGACCGCGAAGGCAGCTCTGAAGTGGCTACGGACTGGACCGACAACCGCAAAAGCTTGATGCTCTTCTCGGGCCGCGCTCATCCCGAGCTCGCCGAGCAGGTGGCGAAGGAGCTCGACGTCCACGTGACGGCGCAGACGGCGCGGGACTTCGCCAACGGCGAGATCTTCGTCCGCTTCGACGAATCCGTGCGCGGCAGCGACGCCTTCGTCCTGCAGAGCCATCCCGCGCCGCTCAACACGTGGCTGATGGAACAGCTGCTGATGATCGACGCGCTCAAGCGCGGCAGCGCCAAGCGGATCACCGCGATCCTGCCGTTCTACCCGTACGCCCGGCAGGACAAGAAGCACCGCGGACGCGAGCCCATCTCGGCCCGCCTGGTCGCCGACCTGCTGAAGACCGCGGGCGCGAACCGGATCCTGACCGTCGACCTGCACACCGACCAGATCCAGGGCTTCTTCGACGGCCCGGTCGATCACATGCGGGCGCAGAAGCTGCTGACCAGCTACATCGCCGAGAACTACTCCGGGCACGACATGGTGGTCGTCTCCCCCGACTCCGGTCGCGTCCGCGTCGCGGAGAAGTGGGCCGACTCGCTCGGCGGCGTCCCGCTGGCCTTCATCCACAAGACCCGTGACCCGCTGGTGCCCAACCAGGTCGTGTCCAACCGCGTCGTCGGCGACGTGCGTGGCAAGACGTGCATCCTGACCGACGACATGATCGACACCGGCGGCACCATCGCCGGAGCGGTGAACCTGCTGCGCCAGGACGGCGCGTCGGACGTCATCATCGCGGCCACCCACGGCGTGCTGTCCGATCCCGCGGCCCAGCGCCTCGCGGACTGCGGCGCACGCGAGGTCATCGTCACCAACACCCTGCCCATCGGCGAGGAGAAGCGCTTCCCGTCGCTGACCGTCCTGTCGATCGCCCCGCTGCTGGCCAACACCATCCGCGCGGTCTTCGACAACGGCTCCGTCACCAGCTTGTTCGACGGGTCTGCGTAACCTGACGAACGTGACCGCGACCACCGGCAGTGGAGGTGACTCCACCATCTATCACAACCCGAAGTGCTCGACGTCGCGCAAGACGTTGGACTTGTTGCGCGAGAACGGGATCGAGCCCACGGTCGTGCACTACCTGAAGACGCCGCCGACCCGTGCCGAGCTGGCCACGATGATCGCCGACGCGGGGATCGACGTCCGGACCGCCGTCCGCAAGCGTGAGTCGCTGTACGCCGAACTCGGCCTGGCCGACGCATCCGACGACGACCTGCTCGACGCGATGGCCGCACATCCCATCCTCATCGAGCGTCCCTTCGTCACGACGTCGAAGGGAACGCGGCTGGCCCGGCCGATCGACGCGGTGCGCGAGATCCTGTGAGTTCGGTCCGCCTCACCCGCTGCGTGGTCGCGGCCGCGCTGGTCACGCTCGGCCTGACGGCGTGCGGACCGGCAACGCCCGAGTACAAGTCGATCTGGACGACGACCACCACGACGACGTCCACCAGCAAGGAACCGCCGATCCCCTTCGCGCAGTACCTCGAGAACGCCGGCGTCACGGGTCAGCCCGTCGCCCCCGACAAGATCGCCGACCTCAAGGTGACCATGCCCGCCCCGGCCGGGTGGCGCACCTACTCCAACCCGAACCTGTCGCCGGGCACCCGCACGATCGCCAAGGGCGACACCTATCCGACGGCGATGATCCTGGTCTTCCGGCTGGCCGGTGACTTCGACGTCGCGGAGGCGATCAAGTACGCCGACGCCGACGCCGAGCTGTCGGAGAACTTCAAGAAGCTCAACGGCTCCAAGGACGACTTCAAGGGCTTCCCGTCGTCGATGATCGAGTGCACCTACGACCTCAACGGGCGGCGGATGCAGAGCTACAACCGCGTCGTCATCGCCACCGGACGACCCGCGGCGCCCAACATGCCGGGCCAGCGCTACCTCGTGCAGTTGACCGTGACCAGCTTCGCGGACCAGGCGCGCGCCGAGGGCCCCGAGGTCGAGCAGATCATCAAGGGCTTCGACGTCGCCGCGGCATAGCCCGGTGCACAGGCCACTACTGTCGTCGTCATGAGCGACTGGACTGCTGCCGACCTGCCCTCGTTCGCCGGACGCACCGTCATCGTCACCGGCGCCAACAGCGGGCTCGGCGAGGTGACCGCTCGCGAACTGGCCCGGGCCGGAGCCACCGTGATCCTCGCCGTGCGCAACGAGGAGAAGGGCCGGGCCGCCGCGGCGACCATGCCCGGCGACACCGAGGTGCGACGCCTCGACCTGCAGGACCTGGCATCGGTGCGTGCGTTCGCCGACGGCATCGCCAAGGTCGACGTCCTGGTCAACAACGCAGGCATCATGGCGGTGCCCTACGCCAAGACCGTCGACGGGTTCGAGAGCCAGATCGGCACCAACCACCTCGGTCACTTCGCGCTGACCAACCTGCTGCTGCCCAAGGTGAGCGACCGCGTCGTCACGGTGTCGTCGATGATGCACATGATCGGCGTGATCAGCCTCAAGGACTTGAACTGGACGTCGCGGCCGTACCTGGCGTGGCCGGCGTACGGGCAGTCCAAGCTGGCCAACCTGTTGTTCACCACGGAGTTACAGCGCAGGCTGACCCAGACCGGCTCGCCCGTGCGCGCGATCGCGGTGCACCCGGGCTACTCGGCCACCAACCTGCAGGGCAACACGGGCAACGCCCTGGGCAGCAAGGTGTGGCGCGCGGCGAACGCGGTCGCCACCGACGCCGACTTCGGCGCCAGGCAGTCGTTGTACGCGGTGTCCCAGGACATCCCTGGCGACTCGTTCGTCGGGCCGCGCTACGCGATGCGGGGTGCCACCCAGCTGGTGGGACGCAGCCCACTGGCGCGCAACGCGAAGACCGCCGCCGCGCTGTGGGACCTGTCGGCGCAGCTCACGGGCACCGACTTCACGTTCGCAGCCCGAATCTGACGCCGTCGCTCGATTTCGTGGTGCGGGCCCGGTTGCGCTAACCTTGGCGACGATCACGGCGAGGGTGGCCCCGGATTCTCGGCGAAGCCACCGTTATCGACGGAACACGAGCCGCAGCCCTGCTGCGCCGAGTCGCCCTTGCCGCGCCCACACCCCGGCATAGGAGCAGACACATGGCCAAGACCAAGGCCCACCTTCCGAACAACCTGACCGTCAAGGTCCGCACCGAGACCGGCAAGGGCGCATCGCGTCGCGCTCGCCGCGAGGGCAAGGTGCCCGCCGTGCTGTACGGCCACGGCACCGACCCGCAGCACCTCGAACTGCCCGCCCGCGAGCTGGCGGCCGTGCTTCGTAACTTCGGCACCAACGCGGTGCTGACGCTCGACGTCGAGGGCACCGAGGCGCTCGCGCTGCCCAAGCAGATCGAGATCCACCCGATCCGTCGCAACATCCAGCACGTCGACCTCATCGTGGTGCGCCGCGGCGAGAAGGTGACCGTCGAGGTCAACGTCGTCGTCGAGGGCGACGCCGCGCCCGGCACCCTGGTTACCCAGGAGACCAACAGCATCGAGATCGAGTCCGACGCGATGTCGATCCCGGAGCAGCTGACGCTGTCGATCGAGGGCACCCGGGCCGGCACGCAGATCACCGCCGCCCAGGTTCCGCTGCCCGACGGCACCACGCTGGTGTCGGATCCCGAGCTGCTGGTCGTCAACGTCATCGTGGCGCCGAGCGAAGAAGAGCTCGAAGCCGAGGGTGGTGGCCCGTCGCTCGAGGAGCAGGCCGAAGAGGCCGAGGCCGAGGCAGAGGGCGACGAGGACGGCGAGGCATCGTCGGATTCCGAGTCCGACTCCGACTCCTGATCGGGTAGGGCGGACAGCTCGTGGCCGAGCCGCTACTGGTGGTCGGCCTGGGCAATCCAGGCCCGCAGTACGCCACCACCCGGCACAACCTGGGCTTCCTGGTCGCCGACGTGCTCGCCGACCGCATCGGCTCCGGCTTCAAGGTGCACAAGAAGTCCGGCGCCGAGGTGGTCACCGGCCGCCTCGGCGGCCGGTCGGTGGTGCTGGCCAAGCCGCGCACGTACATGAACGAGTCGGGGCGCCACGTCGGCCCGCTGGCGAAGTTCTACTCCGTGGCACCTGCCGACGTGATCGTGCTGCACGACGAGCTCGACATCGACTTCGGCCGCATCCGGCTGAAGTTCGGTGGCGGGGTCGCCGGCCACAACGGGTTGCGTTCGGTCGGTTCGGCGTTGGGCACCAATGACTTCGCCCGGGTGCGGCTCGGCATCGGCCGGCCGCCCGGGCGGCAGTCGGGTGCGTCGTTCGTACTGGAGAACTTCGCGTCCAGGGAGTTGCCCGAGGTCGGCCTGCTCTGCGAGCAGGCCGCCGACGCCACCGAACTCCTGGTGCGCGACGGCCTCGAGCCCGCGCAGAACGTCGTCCACGCCTGGGGCTAGCGGGGTCTTCGGCGAGCGTGCGTGTCTGCGGGCGACACGCCGTCGCGCAGCCGGAGTTCACGCACGCTCGCGCCTAGCTCCGGCCGCTGATCCCGCTGTCGACGACCTTGGTCGGCTTGTGCGGATACCGCTTCTCGGCGAACTCCTTAGCTGCGGAGTTCGGTAGCACGTAGAGCGTTTCGCGCTTCTCCTGCAGAGGCTTGAGCACGGTGTCCATGAACCCCTTGCGGTCGTCGAGGTAGGGCCCGATGACCTCCTCTCCCGCCGGGCACACCGCCAGGCAGTAGGCCGCCTTGTAGTTCGCCTTGAACGACAGGCTCTGCCACATCGACGCGCTCTCGGAATCCGTGACGCGCGAACGATAGTCGGCCGCGTCGTCACTGTCGGCGACCGTCTGCACCCAGTCGGTGAAGCCGCCCATGAACTCGCGGTAGTTGTGCGTCGAGCACGCGAAGAAGTCGAACTCGCCGTCCTTCTTGATCGCTCCGACCGGGCACGCCGCCACGCACAGCTTGCACTCCAGACACGGCGAATAGTCGAGCGGCTCACCGTACTTCGAGATCGGCGCGTCGACGATGATCGTGGCGAGCAGGACGAAGTTGCCGAACTTCGGGTGGATGACGTTGCGGTGGATGCCCATCACGCCGAGCCCGGCGGCGACGGCGACGGGTTTGTGCGCCACCACCCAGATGCGGCCCGGGAAGCGGTCCATCTCCATCGGGAACGTCGCCGACGGGTTGAGCGACCGATAACCCGTGTCCTGCAGTACGCGCGTGATGCGGTGTGCCGCTTCGTTGATGATCTCCCCGCTGCGGTGGAACTCCTGGTTCGCGACGCTCCTGGCCACCGACCGCACGTTGTCCCGGTTCATCTTGACCACCAGCGAGATGAAGCTGCGAGCGCCGGGCAGCGCCGCGTCGGCGTGCTCGCGCTCGGACTCCAGCGCGGGGTCGTCGATGGTGGCGAACGCCGCGTCGTCGGCACCGGCGTCGAGGCAGACCTGCCGGAGCCAGTCTGCGTCGATCACCGCGGGCGGCTTGAGCGTGTGGCCGCGCATCTTCAGCACGGTGGGGTGATTGGCGATGCGGGGCGACACGTCCGAGGCCATGTAGCTGAGTATAGCCAGATGAACTCAGATCACGTCAACGTCAGTCCGACGTGCGCCGCGCGTAGGCACGCAGCGCGAACGGCGCGATGACCGCGGTGATGGCCAGCGACCACAGGATGGTCGCCAGCACCGGGTGGTGCAGTGGCAGCTGGGCATCCGGTGGCGCGGCGGGACCGTTGCCCCACAGCTCGCGCATGGCCTGCGCCAGCGACGACACCGGGTTCCACTCGGCGACCACCCGCAGCCAGCGCGGCATGGGTTCCGTCGGCGCGAACGTGTTGGCCAGGAACGTGATCGGGAACAGGACGGTGAACATCACGCCGTTCACGGCCTCGACCGAGCGCATCAACGATCCGACCAGGATGCCGAACCAGATCATCCCGAAGCCGAACACCAGGATCAGCGCGAACGCGAGCACGGCTTCACCGACGCTGCCCCGAATCCGCCATCCGATGCACAGCCCGGTCACCGCCATCACCACCACGCCGATCGACGAGTGCAGCAAGCTCGCCACGCTGCGGCCGATCAACACAGCCGAGCGCCGTATGGGCAGCGAGCGGAACCGGTCGATGATGCCCTTCTCGACGTCGGCGGTGATGCCCGACGATACGACGAACGCGGTGAACACGATGGTCTGCGCCTGGATGCCGGGCAGCAGGAACTCCCGATAGGACGCCCCGCCCCTTGTCGCGATCGACGCGCCGAAGACGAACGCGAACAGCAACACGAACATGATCGGCTGCACGGTGACGTCGCTCAGCATCTCCGGCATGCGCTTGGTGTGAATCATGTTGCGCTTGACCATGATCCACGACTGCTGAACGATGTTGGTCGGTCGGATCTCCGGCCGCTTGGCGGTCACTGCGGGCCGTGGCTGGACGGCGGTCATGCGGGCTCCTCGTCATCGGCGCGGTGGCCGGTCAGGGACAGGAATACGTCGTCGAGGCTCGGCCTCGACAAGCCGATGTCGTCGACCTCGATCTGGTGTTCTTGGAGCCAGCCGGCGACGGTGGTCAATTCGGCGATGCCGTCGGCGGAGGCGGTCAGCTGACGCGCACCCGTGTCCTCGTGCACCTCCGCGCCCGTCCGGGCGAGCAGTTCCCGCGCCGCGGGCAGGTCGTCGGCATGGGAAACAGTCACGACGAGGCTGGCGTTGCCCGCCTGCTGCTTGAGCTGCAACGGCGTGCCCTTGGCGATGATGCGGCCGCGGTCGATCACGACGATGTCGTCGGCCAGCTGGTCGGCCTCCTCCAGGTACTGCGTCGTCAGCAGCAGCGTCGTGCCCTCGGCCACCAGCCCGCGCAGCACCTCCCACAGGTCGTTGCGGCTGCGCGGATCCAGCCCGGTGGTGGGCTCGTCGAGGAACAGCACCGGCGGTGACGCGATGAGGCTGACGGCGAGGTCGAGCCGTCGGCGCATGCCGCCCGAGTACGACTTGACGGGCCGGTCGGCGGCATCGGCGATGGAGAACTGTTCCAGCAGTTCGTCGCCGATCCTGGCCAGATCGCGCTTGCCGATGCCGTACAGCCCGCCGATCATCCGGATGTTCTCCCGGCCTGTCAGCAACTCGTCGACGGTAGCGGCTTGTCCGGTCAGCCCCATGTTGCGACGGACCATGTCGGGTTGCTCGCGGACGTCGTACCCCGCCACCCGCGCGGTGCCGCTGGTGGGCAGCGAGAGCGTCGTCATCATCCGCACGGTGGTGGTCTTACCCGCGCCGTTCGGCCCCAGTAGACCGAGCACCGAACCGGCGGGCACCGAGAAGCTGACGCCGTCGACCGCCGGTCGCTGGTCGTCGGCGTCGCCGAACTTCTTGACGAGATCGATCGCCTCGATGGCCGGGGACGTCATGGACCAACCGTAGCGAGGGACGCCGACGAGACTCCATTGCATTTCGTGCCCGCCGACTGCCCGGCTCGCACGTCGCCGACCCCGAGCTGATCGGCTTCGCGATTCAGAAGATGCTGCCTGCCGATGCGCGTGGCGACTTCCAGGACCGCCCGCAGTGGCGCTCCGCAGTGGTCGCGACCCTGGTCGACGCCGTCGCCGCCAATGGTTCTGGTCCGGTGATCGTGCCGATGACCCTCGTCGAGGCCGCCTACTTCGACGAGGTGATGGGCGGGTTGGCCGGCGCGGGCGTCGACGTGCGGCACTTCGCGCTGCAGGCGTCCGCGGACACGCTGCGTCGGCGGCTGCGAACCCGTTCCGCGTACTGGCTGGGCCGCGCGGTCGGACGTCCCGAGACGTGGGCCATCGACCAGATCCCGCGGTGCGTGCCCGCCCTGGCCACCGAGCGGTTCGCCGCCCACGTTCCGACCGACGAGCGAACCGTCGACGAGGTCGTCGAGGACATCGCGGAGCGCGCCGGACTATCACTGGGGCCGCCCCGGTTGCCTACCGCGCGACGTCAGCTGCGGCGTCTTGCGGTGGGCGTACGGCACATCAGGGTGTGACGATCCAGGTCAAGCGATGACGTCGTGCACCTGGTCGACGACGAACGTCGTGCGGTCGGGTCCGATGCCCCCGGTGACGACCACCCAGCCGCCGACGGGCGGATAGACGTTCTCGAACCAGGTGTTCTGGGGCTGACCCGTTCCGTACCAGGTCACCCAGGCCGCCGTCCCGCGTTGCGTATAAGCCTGGTTGACCGCCGACACCTGGCCCAGTCGGTAGCGGGGATCGGCGCTGCAGACGTTGACGGCGTGCTGCCAACGGGCCTGCGACGAACCGCCGCTGCCACCGGCCTTCGACCGGCGGACCAGATGCACGATGAGCCAGACGACGCCGGCGAAGAGCAACAGGTAGAACGTCAACTGGCCGAGTACGAGACCGGGTCGATCAACGAATCCCCCATTCGCGACGAGCGTGCGCGAACTCGGGTTCCAGAGCGGCGTGTCGCCCGCAGACACGCACGCTCGCGGAATCAGGTGACCAGCGAGATCAGGCGACCGGCGGGATTACGTGACCAGCGAGACGGAGTTGGCGCGGCGCAGCTTGCCCGACGGCGTCTTCGGGATGGTGCCCGGGCCGAGGACGACCACGTTGCGCGGCCGGACGTCGACCTCGGTGACGACCTCGTGGGCGACGTCGTGCTCGATGCGCCGCACCTCCGCCGGGTCCTGCCAGGCGTTGGACTCGACGGCGACGGCAAACGTCTCACGCGAGTGGCCCGCATCGAGTCGCACCGCGACGGCGCAGCCGGGACGCACGCCCTTGACGCGGCCTGCCGCACGCTCGATGTCGGTCGGGTAGATGTTGCGGCCCGCCATGATGATGACGTCCTTCACGCGGCCGCAGACCACGATGTGGCCGTTCTCCATCTGGTAGCCGAGGTCACCGGTGTCGTACCAGCCGTGGGCGTCCTGCGACGGCAGGAACCCGCCCATCGTGATGTAGCCGGGGGTCAGCGATTCGCCGCGCAGTTCGATGACGCCGACGCCGCGCGCGGGCATCACCTCACCGTTCTCGTCGACGACGCGCGCCTCGAGATCCTGCAGCAGCGGGCCGAGCGAGGCCAGCCGCCGGGTGTTGCCCTTCGTGGACGGCACGGCGCGACGCAGCGCGGCCAGCAGGTCGGCGTCGACCTCGTCGACCACCAGGCCTGCGCCGCACTCGGAGAAGGACACCGCCAGCGTCGTCTCCGCCATGCCGTACGCCGGCAGGATCGCATTGGGATCGAGCCCGAACGGCTTGCCCGCGTCCAGCAGGTCCTCGACGTCGGCGGGCTCGACCGGCTCGGCGCCGGACAGCGCGAACCGCAGCGTCGACAGGTCGAACTGACCCGGCTCGGCCTGCTTGCGCAGCCGCTTGGCGAACAGCGCGTACGCGAAGTTCGGCGCCGCGGTCATCGTGCCCTTGTACTTGTCGATGAGCTTGGCCCACAGCAGGGTGTCGCGCAGGAAGTCCATCGGCGTGACCTTGACCAGCTCGGCGCCGAAGTACATCGGGATGGTGAGGAAGCCGACCATGCCCATGTCGTGGAAGCAGGGCAGCCAGCTGACCATGACGTCCTTGTCGACGTCGTACTGCGCGCCGACGAACATCGCCTCGGCGTTGGAGTGGATGTTGCGGTGGGTGATCTGCACGGCCTTCGGCGATCCGGTGGACCCGGACGTCAGCTGCATCAGCGCGAGGTCGTCCTCGCTGGCCTCGACGGGATCGATCGGCTCGGCCTCGAGCAGGTCGGTGACCGTGAGGACCTTGATGCCCTTCTCCTCGAGCACGGGGATCGCGATCAGGAAGGGCTCCGAGACGATCACCGCGGTCGCCTCGATCATGCCAATCACGTTCATGGTGTCCTCGGCCCACACGACGAGGTCGGTCCGCGGCGTCGGCTGGTGCAGCATCGTCAGGCTCGCGCCGCGCATCCACACGCCCTGGGCGGTGGGAGCGATCTCGACCGGGAAGCCGGCCAGCACGCCGACGGCGTCACCATGGCCGACGCCGGCTGCCGCCAGACCGCCTGCGATGCGGCGGGCGCGCTCGTGCACCTCGAGCCAGGTGTGCCGCACGGGCTCGTGGGGTTCGCCGGTCACCATGCCCCGCGTGCTCTCGTGAGCATTGCGGTACATCTTCTCGGTAAATCTACTCACCACGACCTCCTGAGTTCAGGCGCCTGTGCCCGGTAATCAATGCTCCACCTGCTGATAGCCGCCGCCGAGGAGGCGCGCACACACGATTCGGGAGCGGCTTGGAAAAGAAACGGTAAAGCGTTCGACGGCTTGGCCAGGGCGGGCAAGAAGACCCCGTCGGGAGTTCCCACGGGATGCGTCGTCGCGTAGGCCGCGTGACCGCTAGCTTTCACCGTCGCTCATCTTAAGAGACCCTTAAGTAACTAACAAACCCATGACCAAAGTGAGGCCTGGGTCACAGTCCGACGCGCCTACCCGCCGACGGGCTCCGAAACCACCCGGGCGCCGTGCACCGGCCCGCTCGCGGCCCGCACGGTTCGGCACACTCCCTCCCCCGCCAACACCGCGCCGACGTCGACGGCCGACGACGCCGACTTGCACAAGAACGCACACGTCGGGCCCGACCCCGACACGATGCCGGCGAGCGCACCGGCGTCGACGCCAGCTGCCAGCGTGCGGCGCAGTCGCCCGTCGAGCCCGACCGCAGCCGCCTGCAGGTCGTTGCCCAACAGCGGAGCGAGTTGGTGAGCGTCCCCGGACGCCAGCGCGGCCAGCAATGGCTCGGGGTCCTCGAGCCGGGGCGGGCCGCCTGCGGACTCGGCGCGCATCCGGTCGATCTCGCCGAATACCCGCGGCGTCGACAGACCGCCGTCGGCGAATGCCAGCACCCAGTGGAACGTCGTGCGCGCCAGCACCGTGGCGAGCCGTTCGCCGCGGCCGGTGCCGAGTGCGGTGCCGCCGTGCAGGCTGAACGGCACGTCGCTGCCCAATTGGGCTGCCAGCGTGTGCAGATCGCGGCGCGGGACGCCGAGTTCCCACAGCGCGTTCATCGCCACCAGCACGGCGGCGGCGTCGGCGCTGCCGCCCGCCATGCCGCCGGCCACGGGGATCGACTTGGCGATCGAGATGGCTACCTCGGGCGCCCGGCCGACGTGCTCGGCGAGGAGTTCGGCGGCCTGCCACGCGAGATTGCGGTCGTCGGTCGGCAGGGAGCCGGCACCCTCACCGGTGATCGCCAGCGACATGACGTCGGCGTTGCGCACGGTGACGTCGTCGAACAGCGACACGGCGTGGAACACGGTGGTCAGTTCGTGATAGCCGTCGTCACGCAGGTCGCCGACGCCGAGATAGAGATTGACCTTGCCCGGGACGCGGACCGTCACCGAACCCGACGGAACCCAGTCGGAGGCGGCGTTTCCGTCGGAAGCGGGCACGCCACACACTATCGCCGCAGCATCGACGACAGGGACGAAGTGGTGAGATACCCCTCGTACGATCCCGCCGCTCGCGCCGGCTGTCGAACAGCCCCGCAGTCGTCAACGCTAGTGTTTGCTCGCGAACTGTGTCAAGGATCACTCGACGCCTCGTCCCGCGACGACCGCGCCGGTGAACCGTAGGGTGAAGCCGTGCCGGAACCCGTCACTCGGTTCGACGACTTCGCCATCGAAGGCCTCGTCGGTCGTGGCGGGTCGGCGACGGTGTATCGCGCACAGCGCATCTCGCGGCCCGGCCCCGCGCTGGCCCTCAAGGTGCTCGACGAGCGGCACCGCGGTCCATCCGACCTCGAGCGGCTACATCGCGAATTCGAGTTCGCCAGGCGAGCCGCCCACCCCCACGTCGTGGTCGTCGACGAATGCGGGGACGGTTGGCTCGCCATGGAACTCGTCGACGGCGGCACGGTGAACACCCTGGGCACCCTGGCCGCCTTCCTGACCGCGCTGGCCGACGTTGCCGATGCACTCGACCACGCTCACCGTCTCGGCGTCGTGCACTGCGACGTGAAGCCGTCGAACATCCTGGTACACAGCGACTTCGCCGTACGCGGCGCCGTGCTCGTCGACTTCGGCGTCGCCCGCTCGCTCACCGAACGGGCACCGCGGCCCGCCAGGCGCATCGACGCGTCACTGCCCTACACTGCGCCGGAGATCCTGCACGGCAGGACGCCGTCGGCAGCGTCGGACGAGTACGCATTGGCCTGCACGGCAGTCGAACTGCTCATCGGCACCACACCTTTCGTCGCATCGACGGCGATGGGACTGATCGACGCGCACCTGAGCCAGCCCGTACCGCGATACTCCCGCCGGCTGGCGTGGGTGAGCCACGCGTTCGACTCCATCCTGGCCAAGGCCATGGCCAAGGACCCCGACCACCGCTACCCCACCTGCTCGGAGTTCGTCCGGCTGGTCGCCCGCGCGCTGACGCCCTGACGTCCCCCAACTCCGGGGAAACATACGTAATCCAAGGTTTACCGTGCACGGGTTGCGGGTCGCTCGCGCCGGTCTAGCGTTTGCTCAATGGCTGCACCCACCGAGTACGACAACTCAGCACTCGCACACGAAGAAGAGGGCTACGAAAAGGGCCTCAAGCCAAGACAATTGCAGATGATCGCGATCGGTGGCGCAATCGGGACGGGCCTGTTCATGGGTGCGGGCGGGCGGCTCGCCAGCGCCGGACCCGGCCTGTTCATCGTGTACGCGATCTGCGGAGTCTTCGTCTTCTTCATCCTGCGCGCCCTCGGCGAACTGGTGCTGCACCGGCCCTCCTCGGGATCGTTCGTGTCCTATGCGCGCGAGTTCCTCGGCGAGAAGGCGGCATACGTCGCGGGCTGGATGTACTTCTTCAACTGGGCGTGCACCTCGATCGTCGACGTCACGGCCATCGCCCTCTACATGCACTACTGGGGCGCCTTCGAGGCCATACCGCAGTGGACGATCGCGCTGATCGCGCTCGTGATCGTGCTCGCCGTGAACATGATCTCGGTCAAGTGGTTCGGCGAGATGGAGTTCTGGGCGGCGCTGATCAAGGTCGTCGCGCTGGTCACGTTCCTGATCGTCGGGATCATCTTCCTGGCGGGACGCTTCACGGTCGAGGGTGCGGCCACCGGCCCGTCGGTGATCGCCGACAACGGCGGCATCCTGCCCAACGGCGTGCTGGCGCTCGTCGTCATCACCTCGGGCGTGATCTTCGCCTACGCCGCAGTCGAATTGGTCGGCACTGCGGCCGGCGAGACGGAGAACCCGGCCAAGGTGATGCCCAAGGCCATCAACTCGGTGATCTTCCGCATCGCGGTGTTCTACGTCGGTTCACTGATCCTGCTGGCACTGCTGCTGCCCTACACCGCCTACGTGCAGGGCACGAGCCCGTTCGTCACCTTCTTCTCGAAGATCGGCGTCCCCGCGGCCGGCGACATCATGAACTTCGTGGTGCTGACCGCAGCACTGTCGAGCCTCAACGCGGGCCTGTACTCGACGGGTCGCATCCTGCGCTCGATGTCGATGAACGGCAGCGCCCCGCAGTTCACGTCGAAGATGTCCAAGCGGGGCGTGCCGTGGGCGGGCATCGCGTTGACGGCCTGCTTCACGGTGGTCGGCGTCTTCCTCAACCTGGTGGTCCCGGCCGAGGCGTTCAATATCGCGCTGGACCTGTCGGCCCTCGGGATCATCGCCTCCTGGGCGACGATCGTCATCTGCCAGATCCAGATGTACCGCTGGTCGAAGAAGGGCATCTTGGAGCGCCCGTCGTTCCGCCTGTTCGGCACGCCGTACACGAGTTACGCCACGCTGGTGTTCCTCGGTGGCGTGACGCTGCTGATGTGCATCGAGAACTACTGGAACGCGATCGCGCTGCTCGTCATCGTTCCCACGCTCGTCGGCGGCTGGTACGCCGTGCGCGGCAGGGTGCTCAGCGTGGCCCAGGAGCGCGTCGGATACACCGGCAACTACCCGGTGGTTGCGGAGACCCCGCTACAGGCCGAACTCATCGCCAAGGACAACCGGCACCCGAAGGAGCCGAAGGAGGCCGACTAGCTCGACTCGGTGGTGCGGACCGCCTCCGCGTCGTCCTGCTGCTTCGCCCTGGGCTGCCACCCGGAGCGCTGCAGCAGCCGCACGAAGTCGGCGATCGCAAGCGTCTCACCGCGACGAGCCGGATCGATGCTCGCCGACAGCAGCCGCTCGGCCGACTCGTTGCCCGAGCCCGCCCACTCCGCGAAGGCGTTGCGCGACGTCTTGCGACGCTGCGCGAACGCGATGTCGATGAGCTTGAAGACCTCGTCGCGGAACTCCGCGTCGGTGGGCCACGGCGGGGCCGTGTCCGCAGGCGTCTCGTAGCGGTCGATGCGCACCAGCCCCGAGTAGACGCGCGGAATCGGCCAGAACACCGTCGGCGACACCATGCCGTAGCGGCGGACGTTGCCGTAGAAGCGGACCTTGGCGCTCGGCACGCCGTAGTCCTTGCCGCCCGGTTCTGCGGCGAGCCGTTCGGCGACCTCTGCCTGGACCATCACCATGACGGTGCGGATGGTCGGGAACTCGGCGAGCAGGTGCAGGATCGCCGGGACCGCCACGTTGTAGGGCAGGTTGGCGACGACCGCGGTGGGCTGATCCCGGTAGTCCGGCATCGCCTCGATGTCGGCCTGGGTCAGCGTGAGGATGTCGTGGTGCAGCACGTTGAGGCGACCGGCCTCGCTGTGCGAATGCTCCCCGACGGTCTTGGGCAGGCGTTCGCACAACACCGGGTCGATCTCGACGGCGGTGACCCGCGAGCCGCGATCGAGCAGGGCAAGAGTCAGGGATCCGAGACCGGGGCCGACCTCGAGCACGTGATCGTGCCGGTTGACGCCGGAGGCAGTAGCGATCCTGCGAACGGTGTTCGCGTCGTGGACGAAGTTCTGACCAAGCGATTTCCGCGGCCGGAAATCGAGTTCCTTCGCCAAGTGTCGTATCTCGGTGCGACCGAGGAGCCTGATGGTCAGCGCACTCCCAACCTTCCACTACACGTAGGCCAGGCACCCCATCCTTGGCGCGCCCGTGTTACCTCAGCAATCGCGATCTGTTCTTCCCTCGTTGCCAGATCGGCCCGCTGAGCATACCTCAGACCACCGTTGCGTTCCCAAGTGTTTTGATCAAATTGCACGCCACCGTAAAATCCGTTGCCCGTGTTGATCGCCCAGTTGCCTCCCGCCTCACACTGGGAAAGCGAGTCCCAGGTCGCGCCCATGGACACCGGCGGCACCTCGGTACCCGGCTTGGCGCCCACTCGCAGGACGGCGTCGCGGGCCGGTTCCACCACGACATTGGCTACTGGCAACCTGCCTGTTTCCACCCCGTTGGTCGTGGCGATGGCAAACGTCACGTCCTGCGTGCCGGGTGTTCCGGGGTCCTCCACGACCTGACGGCTCATGTTCATATTGACGTCCGCGATGGTATGGCTTGCGGGCTTCAGCGGCATCCGCTGGGTCACCTTCTCGGTCCGCACCCGGGTTACGCGGATCTGCATTCCGTCCCTGACCGGGGACGACGCGGCGGGAGTCACCGCGTCGCTCTGCTGCAGCGGAACGCCCGCGGCCTCGAGCAGGCCGGCCACGTTGGCCGCCGCCAGACGCACCGTGCGGACCACGCCCGCGTCGTCGAGCTGAACCGTCCGCGGCGTCACGACGGGCAGTGACATGCCCTTTAGCGGCACGCGGGTGGCGCGCGACGCCGCTGCCGGCGCGGTGTCGGTCATGGCGAGCTGAGCCAGCGCGCCCTGCACCGTCGACGCCGTGGTCCACACCTCGCGGCTGTCGCGGCCGTCCATCGAGATCTGCAGCGGCCTGCTCCGGCTCAGCACGATGGTGTCCGACTGGTGCACGTCCTCGTCGGCGGCCGGGAACAGATCGTCGCGGTCACCGACCTCGAATCCGTTCTCCTCGACCACGTCGATCACCCGGGTCTTCATGGTCGAGACAGTCATCGTCGAACCGTCGACCGTGAGTTCCACCGTCTTGTGCGAGGCGACGGCCGAGCCACCGGCAAAGGCCAGCGCGGCCAACAGCAGGGCGACGCAGAGTCGCAACATCGGCGAGCGGGTCTCGTGCAATCTGTGCAAGACGTTCAAGAGGTCAATCCCAAAGAGGTATGGCCGGCGCGTGGACAGGACTCAAACCGGCGGTTTCATCACAGGACGGTAACGAAATGCCCAGGTAGGGGCAACTTGGCTTATTGACGCAGCCGGTAAGCCCCCATGGCTGTGTCGGACGTCTCGCGGGCCAGTTCGGTAGCCGGGCGATCGAGTACGTCGGCCAGCGCCCGGACGGTATACGGCAGACAGTACGACTCGTTGGGTGCGCCGCGGTACGGATGCGGGGTGAGGAACGGGGCGTCGGTCTCGACGAGGAGTTGCCCGGGCGGGATCAACCGCGCGGCGTCCCGCAGCGCGGCGGCGTTCTTGAAGCTGACCGTTCCCGACAGGCTCAGCAGCCAGCCTGCGTCGACGCACACCCGCGCCATCTCGGGACCCGAGGAGAAGCAGTGGAAGATCACGGTGTCGGGAGCACCCTCGGCGCGCAGCACGTCGAGCACCTCGGTGTCGGCGTCCCGGTTGTGGATCATCAGCGGCTTGCCCGTCCGCTTGGCCAGGTCGATGTGCCACGCGAACGCCTCCCGCTGCTCGGCGGGTTCGGCACAGCCCTCCAGGCGACCCGGCCAGAACATGTCCATGCCGGTCTCTCCGATCGCGACCACCCGGGGGTGGGCGGCCAACCGCTCGATCTCCCCCCGCGCCACGTCGTCGAGGGCGTTCGCGCGGGTCGGATGCAGCGCAACGGCGGCGTACACCCGCTCGTCCCACTCGGCGGCGTCGACGACCCAGCGGGCCGACTCGAGGTCGTCGGCGATCGTCACGACGGCCTCGACACCCACCGAGGCGGCACGGTCGAGGATCGCGTGCACGTCGTCGGCGTCCCGGGCCCCGCAGGCGTCGAGGTGGGTGTGCGCGTCGACCAGCGGTGCCAGCGGTTCGGGCAATGGAGGGGCAGGCCGTTCGCGCCGCGACGATCCGTTCGCCTCGTTATCGGATGTTCCGGACACGCCCTAGACAATAAGGTGAACCGCGATGAGCACCCCTGATCCTTCGCCCGGCCCCTCTCACGGCGCCGGCAGATCCTTCTACGTGACCACGGCCATCGCCTACCCGAACGGCGTGCCGCACGTCGGCCACGCCTACGAGTACGTCTCCACCGATGCGATCGCCCGGTTCAAACGACTCGACGGGTTCGACGTCCGGTTCCTCACCGGCACCGACGAGCACGGGCTGAAGATGGCCCAGACCGCGGCCGCCGAGGGCATCCCGACCGCGGACCTGGCACGGCGCAACTCCGACGTGTTCCAGCGGCTGCAGGAGAGTCTCGGCGTCACGTTCGACCGCTTCATCCGGACCACCGACGCCGACCACGTCGAGGCGTCGGTCGCGATCTGGAACCGGATGAGCGACGCCGGTGACATCTACCTCGACTCGTACTCCGGGTGGTACTCGGTGCGCGACGAACGCTTCTTCACCGAGGACGAGACCGAGGCCGTCGCCGACGGCTCGCGGATCGCCACCGAGACCGGCACGCCCGTCACGTGGACCGAGGAGCAGACCTACTTCTTCCGGCTGTCGGCCTACACCGAGCGGCTGCTCGCGCACTACGAGGCGCACCCGGAGTTCATCGGACCCGACGTCCGGCGCAACGAGATCGTCAGCTTCGTCTCCGGCGGACTGCGCGACCTGTCGATCTCGCGGACGACGTTCGACTGGGGCGTCAAGGTCCCCGACCACCCCGACCACGTCATGTATGTCTGGGTGGACGCGCTCACCAATTACCTGACCGGCGTGGGCTTCCCGGACACCGAGTCGGAGTCCTACCGTCGCTACTGGCCTGCCGATCTGCACATGATCGGCAAGGACATCATCCGGTTCCACACCGTGTACTGGCCGGCGTTCCTGATGTCGGCGAAGCTCGAGCTGCCGCGCCGGGTGTTCGCGCACGGCTTCCTGTTCAACCGCGGCGAGAAGATGAGCAAGTCGGTCGGCAACGTCGTCGACCCCGTCGATCTCGTCGACGCGTTCGGGCTCGACCAGGTCCGCTTCTTCCTGCTGCGCGAGGTGCCGTTCGGCCAGGACGGCAGCTACAGCGAGGACGGCATCATCAGCCGGATCAACACCGATCTCGCCAACGAGCTGGGCAACCTGGCGCAGCGATCGCTGTCGATGGTGAACAAGAACCTCGGTGCGACGGTGCCCGATCCGGGACCGCTGAGCGCCGAGGACACCGAGATGCTCGCCGCAGCCGACGCCCTGCTGCCGACGGTCCGCGCGCACTTCGACGAGCAGGCCATGCACCTCGCGCTCGAGGCCATCTGGTCGGTGCTCGGCGCCGCCAACCGGTACTTCTCCGCCCAGGAGCCGTGGGTGCTGCGCAAGTCGGAGGCCGCCGAGGATCAGCAGCGGTTCGGCGCGGTGCTCTACACGACGCTGGAGACCGTCCGCATCGCCGCGCTCCTGGTCCAGCCGGTCATGCCGGAGTCGTCGGCGAAGCTGCTGACGCTGCTCGGTCAGGACGAGGACGCCAGGACGTTCGCGTCGATCGGCACGCGGCTGGCACCGGGCACCGCACTGCCGAAGCCCGAGGGCGTGTTCCCCCGCTACGTCGCCGAGGTCGAGGCCTCGTAGTGACCTGTGCCACATTCGGCGTCTGAGTGTCACACTTCGACGGTCACTGGTGTCTTGAGGTCAGACCGGCAGCGCAGCCGGAACGACCCTGAGGAGTAGTCATGACCATGAGCGAGCAGATCCATGTCGTGGTGATCGGCGGCGGATACGCGGGCGTCATCGCGGCCAACCACCTGCGGACCAACCCGGGCATTGAGGTCACGCTGATCAACCCTCGCCCGGTGTTCGTCGAGCGGATCCGGCTGCACCAGTTGGTGACCGGCTCCGACGATGCGGTGGTCGACTACGCCGACGTGCTGGGCGCCGACGTCCGGCTGGTGGTCGACTCGGCCGTCCGGATCGACGCCCCGGCGCGGACCGTCGCCCTCGCGTGCGGCGACACCGTCCGATACGACTACCTGATCTACGCCGTGGGCAGCACCGGCGCGGCGCCGACGGTGCCCGGCGCCGCCGAATTCGCCCACGGGCTATCCGAATTCGAGCATGGCGAGCCGCTGCGTGCCGCGGTGGCGGGCACCCGGCGCGGCGAACCCGTGATCGTCGTGGGTGCGGGTCCGACCGGGATCGAGATGGCGACCGAACTCGCCGAGGAGGGGCACGCGGTGACGTTGGTGTGCGGCGGCGTGCTCGGGCCGTACCTGAGCAACCCCGGCCGCAGGTCGGTCGCAAAGGTCATGCGCCGCCTGGGCGTCACGGTCGTCGATGGGCCCGACGCCAAGGTCACCGAGGTGCTCGACGGTTCGGTGGTGCTGGCCGATGGCCGCGAACTGCGCAGTGCCGTGACGATCTGGACGGCGGGCTTCGGCGTGCCGGACCTCGCGAAGCGCAGCGGTCTGGCCACCGACGCGTTGGGCCGGCTGCTCACCGACGAGACGCTCACCAGCGTCGACGACCCGTTCATCGTCGCGGCCGGCGACGCCTCTGCGCCGTCGGACGCTCCGCTGCGGATGAGCTGCCAGGCCGCCATACCGCTGGGTGCGCAGGCCGCCAACACGGTGCTGAGCCGGATCGCGGGAACGGAGCCGGTGGCCATCAACCAGGCGTTCACCGGGCAGTGCATCAGCCTTGGGCGCAGCGCGGCCACCATTCAGCTGGCCCGTCCCGACGATCGGGTGCTGCCGCTCTACATCGGCGGCCGCGCGGCCGCCACGGTCAAGGAAGCGGTGTGCAAGGGCACGATCTCGTTCCTGGCCAAGGAGGCCCGCAAGCCGGGCTCGTACTTCTGGCTCAAGGGCGGCAAGCGCGCGCAGCGGCTGGCGGAGGCCGCCACCGCGTCGGTCCGATGAGCGACGAGCACGCCGAACGGTTCACTCGGCTGCGGCCGCTGCTGTTCACGATCGCCTACGAAATCCTCGGTGCCGCAACCGAAGCCGAGGACGTTCTGCAGGACGGATACCTGCGGTGGGCCGAGGTGGACCTCAGCAGGGTCGACGACACCAAGGCCTACCTCGCGCGGCTCGTCACCCGTCAGGCCCTCAACGCCCTGCGCGCGCAGTCCCGCAGGCGCGAGGAGTACGTCGGACCGTGGCTGCCCGAGCCCGTGCTGGTCGACGCCGGCGACGCGTCGTCGGACGTCGTCCTCGCCGAGTCGGTCTCGATGGCGATGATGGTCGTGCTGGAGACGCTGGGCCCCGACGAGCGCGCGGTGTTCGTGCTGCGCGAGGTGTTCGGCTTCGACCACGGCGAGATCGCCGAGGCCATCGGGAAGTCCCCGGCAGCGGTACGTCAAATCTCGCACCGGGCACGCGAACACGTGCAGGCCAGGCGCCGACGATTTGAGCCAGTCGACCCCGCGACGTCGTTGGAGATCACCGCGCAGTTCTTCGCCACCGCCGCGACCGGAGACGTCAACGGGTTGATCGGCATGCTGGCACCGGACGTGGTGTGGACCGCCGACAGCGACGGAAAGGTCAGCGCCGCACGGCGTCCGGTGTCCGGCGCCGACAGCGTCGCTCGCCTCATCGTCGGCCTCATCCGGCTCGGCGGACCCGACGGCCGCGCCGAACCCGCGTTCTACAACGGGGCACCCGCGCTCGTGCTGTACACCGGCGACAAGCTGGAGGGCGTGGTGTCGGTCGAACTCGTCGATGGCAAGATCGCCAACTTCTACGCGATGCGCAACCCGGAGAAGCTGGCGGGCGTGACGGTATCCCGCGCGATCGGGCGGGTCTGACAAGCTGAGGCGGTGCACGTCGAGCCGCTGAGTGCCGGGAACGCCCCGGCAGTGCTGCGCGCACTCGCCGCGGCGACCACGCGGCTCGGTTTGCCACCGCCCGCCGCGCTGACCGGCGACTGGTTCACCTCGCGCGCGGTGATCGTGCCGAGCGTCGCGGTGCTGCCGGTGGATCCGGCCGAGGTGTTCGACGTCGCGCCGGGGGCGGGTGACGGCACGGTGGGCGGCGGGTGGATCGGCTATCTGTCCTACCCCGACTTCGGTAGCGACGAGGCAACCGGGCGCATCCCAAGGGCGGCGGGCGGCTGGACGGATTGCGTGCTGCGGCAGGACGTCGACGGCCAGTGGTGGTACGAAAGCCTGCTCGGCACAGGGCCGCCCGCGTGGATCACCGACGCCCTGGCAACGCCGGCGCCCGTTCTGCCTCACCACGTCGACTGGCATGCGCCCGATCGCGCCACGCACCGCCGCGGCGTCCTGGCGTGCCTGGAGGCCATCCGGGCCGGCGAGGTGTACCAGGCCTGCGTGTGCACCCAGTTCACCGGCAAGCTCGACGGATCGCCGGTCGATCTGTTCGCCGACGCCGTCGCCCGGACCGCACCCGCCCGTGCGGCGTTCCTGTCCGGCGAGTGGGGCGCCGTGGCGTCGCTGTCGCCCGAACTGTTCCTGTCCCGGCACGGCGAACTGGTCACGTCGAGCCCCATCAAGGGCACCCTGCCGCTGGACCGACCGCCGTCGGCGCTGCGGCAGTCGGTCAAGGACGTCGCCGAGAACGTGATGATCGTGGACCTGGTGCGCAACGATCTGGGCCGGGTAGCGATCACCGGATCGGTAACGGTGCCCGAACTGCTCAGCGTTCAGCGCGCGCCGGGCGTGTGGCATCTGGTGTCGACGGTCGAGGCGCGCGTCGACGCCGACCTGCCGATGGCCGCACTGCTCGACGCGACGTTCCCGCCGGCGTCGGTCACCGGGACCCCGAAGACGCGGGCGCGGGAGCTGCTGCGGACCTGGGAGCCGGCCACGCGCGGGATTTACTGCGGGACGGTCGGATTCGCCTCCCCGATGGCGGGATGCGAACTCAACGTCGCGATCAGGACCGTCGAATTCGACGCCGACGGCTCGGCGGTACTCGGCGTGGGGGGCGGCATCACCGCCGACTCGGACCCGGACGACGAGTGGGACGAGTGCCTGCACAAGGCGGCACCGGTCGTCGGCAGGACGCTAGCCGCGGGCCCGCAGCACGGCGTCGTACAGCTCGCGCCGTGACGGCGCACCCGGCGTCGCCTCGACCACCTCGGCGCACGCGTCCTTGACCCGCATGCCGTCGTCGACCCTCGCCTGCACCAGGGTCACCAGGGTGTCGACGTCGGCCCGCGGTTGCGCACCGGCGAGCACGACGGTGATCTCGCCCAGCACGCCCTCGGCCGCCCACTCGGCCAGGTCACCGAGCGTCCCGCGCTTGACCTCCTCGTGGGTCTTGGTGAGTTCGCGGCAGACGACCGCGCGGCGATCGGCGCCGAGCACGTCGGCCGCGTCGCGCAGGCACTCCGCGAGACGGCGCGGCGACTCGAAGAACACGCACGTGCGCTGCTCGTTGGTCAGGGCCTTGAACCACGTGAGGCGGGCGGCGTGCTTGCGCGGGGCGAAGCCGTCGAAGCAGAACCGGTCCGACGCCAGACCGGACACCGCCAGCGCCGTCGTCACCGCCGAGGGGCCAGGCAGGCAGCTCACCGTCAGCCCGGCCGCGGCACAGGCGGCCACCAGCCGATACCCGGGATCGCTGATCAGCGGCATGCCCGCGTCGCTGACGACGAGCACCGTCGCTCCCCCTGCCACGTCGTCGACGAGGCCCTGCACCCGCGCCGCCTCGTTCTGATCGAAGAAGCTGACGATCCGGCCCGCCGGCTTCACCTCCAGCGACTGGGCGAGCACCCGGATCCGGCGGGTGTCCTCCGCGGCGATGACGTCGGCGGTGGCCAGCGCCTCGATCAGGCGTGCCGAAGCGTCGCCGACCTGCCCCAACGGTGTTGCTGCGAGCAGCAGGCGGCCTCCGGTCACAGGCAACAGCCTACGATCGCATGCGTGACCGCCCCGCCCGCCGAGCGCACAGTGCCGGTGATCAGCCCGGCGCCGCTGATGCCGACGCCCGACTTCGGGCCGCTCGACCGGATGCAGGGCTGGATCATGACCGCGGTCATCACCGCGCTCGCGGCGATCACGCGGTTCCTCAACCTCGGCTCGCCGACCGACGCCGGTACGCCGATCTTCGACGAGAAGCACTACGCGCCGCAGGCCTTCCAGATCCTGGGCAACCACGGCGTCGAGGACAACCCCGGCTACGGCCTGGTGGTGCACCCGCCGGTGGGCAAGCAACTGATGGCCATCGGCGAGGCGATCTTCGGCTACACCGGGCTGGGCTGGCGGTTCAGCGGAGCCGTGTGCGGCGTGATCATCGTGCTGCTGGTGGCCCGCATCGTCCGTCGGATCACGCGGTCGACGCTGATCGGCGGGATCGCCGGGCTGCTGATCATCGCCGACGGCGTCAGCTTCGTGACCGCGCGCACGGCGCTGCTGGACGTGTTCCTGGTGATGTTCGTCGTCGCGGCGTTCGGGGCGCTGATCGTCGACCGGGACCAGATGCGCGAGCGGATGCACGTCGCACTGCTCGAGGGCCGGATCGGCGAGACGGCGTTTGGCCCGCGGCTCGGCGTGCGCTGGTGGCGGTTCGGCGCGGGCGTGCTGCTCGGGCTCGGCTTCGCGACCAAGTGGTCGGGCCTGTACTTCATCCTGTTCTTCGGGCTGATGACGTTGGCGTTCGACGTCGCCGCGCGTCGGCAGTACCGGGTACCGCGGCCGTGGGTGGGCACGCTGCGACGCGACCTGGGCCCGACGGCGTACGCGATGGGCCTCATCCCGGTGCTGGTGTACCTGGCGGCGTATGCGCCGTGGTTCGCATCCGAGACCGGGGTGTACCGCCACGAGGAGGGCCGCACCATCGGTGAGGATGGCCTGCTGCCCAATGCCATTCGCTCGCTCTGGCACTACATGTACTCGGTGTTCACGTTCCACTCGGAGCTGACCAATGCCGCGGGCAACCACCACCCGTGGGAGTCGAAGCCGTGGACGTGGCCGATGTCGCTGCGGCCGGTGCTGTACGCGATCGACCAGCAGGACGTGGGCGGCTGTGGCCCACAGTCCTGCGTGAAGGCCGTCATGCTCGTCGGCACGCCCGCGATGTGGTTCCTTGCGGTGCCGGTGCTGGGCTGGGCGCTGTGGCGGGCGGTCGTCAAGCGCGACTGGCGCTACGGCGTGGTCCTGGTCGGCTACTTCGCGGGGTATCTGCCGTGGTTCGCCGACATCGACCGGCAGATGTACTTCTTCTACGCCGCGCCGATGGCCCCGTTCCTGGTGATGGCGATCGCGCTGATCCTCGGCGACGTGCTGTACGCGCCTCGACAGAACCGCGAGAGACGAACGCTGGGCCTGCTCGCGGTCTGCCTCTACGTCGCGCTGGTGATCACTAACTTCGCGTGGCTGTTCCCGATCCTCACGGGCCTGCCGATCTCCCAGGCCACCTGGAACATGCAGATCTGGTTGCCGTCCTGGCGGTAGGTTCCGGGCGTTGAAACTGCGCCCATGGTCGTGATCTCGAGTTGTCCCCAGCCCTGTGCGCAGTCTCGACGCATGGACGCCGAATTGTCGTAGCCCGCGCCAACGATCGCGGCATGGACGAGGTCTTCGTCGGCGGCGAGCGATTGGCCACCGGGCAGCTCACGTGGGGGCAGCTGCGCTGGAACCATGCGTCGCTGTTCCCCGGCGTGTACGTGCCGAAGTCGTCGGTCGCCACGTCGCTTCGGGCTCGCACCGCGGGCGCCTGGCTGTGGTCGGGTCGCGACGGGATCGTCGCCGGCCGCGCCGCCGCCGCGTTGCACGGCGCGAACTGGGTCCCCGCAAATGCCCCCATTGAACTCATCGCCCGACGGGACCGATCGCCCAACGGGATCGTGGTGCGGAACGAAAGGGTGGATCCGGACGAGGTGATGGAGGTCGAAGGACTCCTCGTCACCACCCCCGCCCGCACCGCCGCCGACCTGGCGAGGCACCTTCCGCGCGACGAGGCGGTCCGCCACCTGGATGCACTGGCGATCGCGACGGACATACGGGCCGCTGACGCACTGGCGCTACTCGAGCGCCACCCGCGCGCACGGGGCATCCGGCGAGCGCCAATTGCACTCGGGCTGTACGACTCGGGTGGTCAATCGCCGAAGGAGACCTGGCTGCGACTGCTCTACGTCGACGCAGGGTTCCCGCGGCCAACCACGCAGATCGAGGTGACCGACGGGTTCGCCAGAGCAATACTCGACATGGGCTGGGAGGACATCTTGGTGGGCGCCGATTACGACGGATACCAGCATTTGACCGACCGCAAGCGCTACGTCCACGACATCGGGCGCAACGAACTGGTGGCGCGTCAGGGCTGGTTTGACCTCCACGTCGCCGCCGAGCACTCGCGCGCCTACGTCGTTCGACGGACCGCAGACGCCTTCGCACGACGCGGACGGCCATTGAAACTGCGCTGGTGGTCGTGATTCGCCGGGAAGCACGACCCTGAGCGCAGTCTCAACGAGGAATCACAGCGGGTCGCGCGCCACCGGGCACGACATGCACCTCGGGCCGCCGCGGCCGGTGCCCAGCTCTGAGGCGGAGATCGGCAGCACCTCGATACCCGAATCGGCGAGCCGCGCATTGGTTTCCGCATTGCGCTCGTAGGCGACGACGACGCCGGGCGCCAGTGCCAGGGTGTTGTTGCCGTCGTCCCACTGCTCGCGCTCGGCCGTCACCGGGTCGAGGCCGGTGTCGATGACGCGCAGCTTCCCGATCCCCATCGCATCGGCCGCCGCCTTCACGAACGGGGCCGCGCCGTCGATCTTCACCCCGCTGCCGGTGCGGTGGATCGTGAACGCCGACAACGAGTCGACGATGTTCGGGTACATCACGACGGCGTCGTGGTCGACCATCGTGCACACCGTGTCGAGGTGCATCTGCGCCCGCTCCTGGGCGATCGGCACCGCCAGCACCGTATGCGCCAGGTCGTCGTCGAACAGCGTGCGCGCCAACGCCTCCGCTCCGGCGGGCGTCGTGCGCTCCCCCACCCCGACGGCCACCACGCCTGGCGCCAGCAGCAGCACGTCGCCGCCCTCGACCGGGGCCGAGCGCGACTCGTAGGCCCGCCGCACGCCGAGGAATCGCGGGTGGTGCGCGTAGATCAGGTCGGTCAGCGACGTCTCGCGCACGCGGGCCGGCAGCGCCAGCGACGTGATCGCCACCCGCGACCCGATCCAGAACGACGAGTCCCTGGTGAACAGCAGATTCGGCAGCGGGTCGATCACGAAGTCGCCGCCGTGGTGCATGCGGCGGACCAGCGACAGCTCGATCTCGTCGAACGGCAGCTCGTTGAACGTCATGCCCGCCATCAGTACGTGGGCCAGCGCCCCGGCGTTTAGCGTGCGCAGGTATACCGAGAGTTCCTGTGCCAGGGGCAGTCCGAGCCTGCGGGCGTCGACGGCAGCCGAGATGCCGTGCATCCTGGCCGCGCCGCTGGCCAGCGCTTCGGTGAGCAGGTCGGCGACCAGGAGCACCTCGACGCCGCGGGAGCGCAGCAGATCGGCGAACGCGTCGTGCTCCTGCTGCGCGCGCGCCACCCACGGCAATCCGTCGAACAGCAACTTGTCGTTGTTGCGCGGCGTGAGGCGCTGAAGTTCGGCGCCGGGCCTGTGCAGGATCACCACCCGGAGCGTGCCGACCTCGGAATCCGCTCCCAGCAGCGTCTCAGTCACGTCTAGCACCGTACGCCCAGCGCACTTCATCGTCCCTCCAACGCGGCACCTCAACTATCGTTGAGGTCATGGAGACGCTCGAGTTGAGCCCCGGCGAGCTGTCGCAGCGCAGCGGCGTGGCGGTGTCGGCACTGCACTTCTACGAACGCGAAGGCCTCATCGTCAGCAGGCGGACCACAGGCAACCAGCGCCGATACGCCCGCGAGACGATCCGGCGCGTCGCGTTCATCCGGATGTCGCAGCGGCTCGGCATCCCGCTGGCCCGCATCCGGGAAGCGCTGTCCACGCTGCCCACCGACCGCGTGCCCACCAGCAAGGACTGGGCGCGCCTGTCGGCCGGGTGGCGCGAGGACCTCGACGAGCGGATCCTGCACCTGCAGCGGTTGCGCGACAACCTCTCCGGCTGCATCGGCTGTGGTTGTCTCAGCCTCAAGGCGTGCTCGCTGGCCAACCCGGGTGACGTCCTGGCTCAGCGGGGGCCGGGGGCTGCGAACCTATGACATCGAACGCGTGTGCGATACGATCGATCCGTGGCTGGAAGCGCGATGCCGGTTCAGACCTCGCTGTTCGATTGCACCGAACGGCGAGATCTCGGTGACGGCGCCTGGATCGACGTCCGGGCAGGGTGGCTGACCGGTCACGACGAGTGGTTCGGCGAACTGCTCGAGGCGATCCCGTGGCGCGCCGAGCGCAGGCAGATGTACGACCGCGTCCTCGACGTCCCCCGCCTCGTGAGTTTCCACGACCTGGTCGCCGGTCCCGCTCCGCACCCAGCGCTCGCGAAGCTGCGGGTGCGGCTCAACGACATCTACGCCCGCGAACTCGGCGAGCCGTTCACCACCGCGGGTCTGTGCCTGTACCGCGACGAGTCGGACAGCGTCGCCTGGCATGGCGATGACATCGGCCGCAGCCGCTCCGAGGACACGATGGTGGCGATCGTGACCCTGGGCGCGACAAGGGCTTTCGCGATGCGCCCCCGCGCCGGCGGCCGCTCGCTGCGCCTACCCCAGGCGCACGGCGACCTGCTCGTCATGGGCGGGTCGTGTCAGCGCACCTGGGAGCACGCGGTACCCAAGACCACCAAGCCGACCGGCCCGCGGATCAGCATCCAGTTCCGGGCCCGCGACGTCCGCTAGGAGCCGCGGACGTCCTCCACCGCGGCGACCACCAGGTCGCGAGCACGCGTGGTGTCCACCGGCACCACGGGCTGATTCGGTACGACGAGCGGGTTCGCGGTGACGATCACCAGGAACGACCCGAAGGTCGCGACGTAGTTGTACAGCTCGCCGGACGCCGGCTTGCCGTTCACCACGGTCTGCACGACGCGGTGGGTGCCCGTGGTCCGCACGTCCTCGATGGCAGGCGCCTCGGCGACCTCGACCAGGCCGCGCGCACCCGTTCCGGCGAACGCCACCTTCTGGCAGTCCGCGCCCGGCTCCGGCAGCGGCACCGCCTCGGACGTCTCGACGGCGATCGCGATGAACCGGTTGCCCGCCCCCTCCGCGGTGACGGCGGCCATGTTGCCCTTCAGCCCCGGCGGCACCTGCAGGCCGGTCGCGAACTTCCCGCAGGCGGGCGGGTCGAATCTGATACCCGGCGGAAGTGCTTGCGGCGCAAGCAGACGCGGATCGACGCCGGTCGGGTTGACGGTGGACACCTTGAACTCGGGGCCGAACGTCGACTTGAGGTCGAGCACCTTCGCGATGTCGCCGTCGGACTCGTCTCCGGACGACGCCGACCCGCCGGAACACGCGGCACACGCGGCCAGCAGCAGGGCGGACAGGAGCACGAGCGGGGTCCGAGACATCGGCGCCAATCTACCCGCCGGCGGGCTGCGCACCCCGCAACGCCGACACGGTGCTGCTCAGCAGCGTCGCGCCGAAGTCGGCGGGCAGGCCCGGCTCCGCCGACCCCGGGTCGGTGACGACCGTGACGTAGGCGACGTGACCGGGCAGGTACGCGGTGAAGGTGTCTGCGTGCGAGCGCGTTTCGGTGCTGCCCTCGACCACGGTGACGGTGTCGGCGCGCAGTGCCAGCGTCCGAGCGGCGTCGAGGGGCGGGGCGTCCACCGTGGTCACCGTTCCCGACGTGTGTCCGGCCAGCACGGTGAACTCGCCACACTCGGCACGCGCGACGTCGTCGAGCCCGACCGGGGCCGCCGCCGCGACGACGTAGACGATGGCACCAGGGCCCGACGCCGACCAGCCGCGCACCGATGCGGGGTCCACCGGCGGGTCGGCCAGCACGCCGCACGCCGACGGCTCGGCCGTCCATTGCGCACCGAGTCCCCACATCGCCACCGGCGCGACGCGCCCCGTCACGTCGGCCACCTCGAACCCCGGGGGAAGCGCGGTGCGTGTCCTCCCGACTTTCGCGGGATCGATCACCGCGCTCACCGCCGAAGGTGCCGCGGCCGACGTGGACGGAGGCGCGGCCGGCTCCGATTGGCCGCAGGCCGCGCACAGCGTCAGCACCAGGGCGACCGGGAAGACGCGCACGCCGCCTTGATACCACGGCTACTGTGGCGTGGGACCGATGCCGGCCGAGGACACGCGCCTCGAATCTTCGAGGGGTGTCCGAACAGTGTGTACGCGAGTCCTGTGGAACGACAATGCGTTAGCAGTGCTGACGGGCCGGAGCATGGATTGGCCCGAGTCGACGGCGCCATTGCTGACGTCGTTCCCTCGCGGTCGCGCCCGCGACGGTGGCCGACTGCTCACAGAGGTAGTCGTCGCCGACAATCCGCTGCGTTGGAACAGCGTTCACGGCAGTCTCGTCACGACGGTCTACGGTCTCGGCACAGTCGATGGGATCAACGAGAAGGGCCTGGGCGTCCACGCCCTGTATCTGAAGTCCACCGACGTGGGAACTCGCGATCCGAAGCGACCGGGACTCCACACCGGGCTATGGGCGCAGTACTTGCTCGATCAGGCCGCAACGGTCGCCGAGGCACTGACCCTGATGACTGACGTGCAGTTGGTCATGGTCGGCGCGAACGGCTTCGACGCCACGCTTCACCTCGCGATCGAGGACGCGACCGGCGACAGCGCGATCCTCGAACTGGCGGCGGGCGAACTCGTCGTGCACCACGGACGCGAGTTCAGGTTGATGACCAATGACCCCAGCTACGACGAGCAACTCGGGCTGCTCGCGGCCCGCGACTTCTCCCATCCCAGCCGCGACATGCCCCTGCCGGGAAACGTCAACCCGGTCGACCGGTTCCAGCGGGCGGCGTACTACGCGGCACTGCTTCCCGAAACGTCGAACGAGCGCCAAGCGGTGGCGAGCGTGCTCGCGATCATGCGCAACGTGTCGGTCCCGTTCGGCGCGCCGTATGGCGAATTCGGGGTGTACAACACCGAGTACCGCACGGTCTGCGACCTCACGCACCTCGTCTACTTCTTCGAACTCACCACCAGCCCCAGCACGCTGTGGGTTCGGCTGAGCGGACTCGACTTCGCAGAGGGCGCACCGACGCGGGTCATCGACCCGTATGACGAGACACTGGCGGGCGACGTCACGGGATCGTTTGCGACGCGAGACGTCGGCTTCTGACCCCTGGACGTCAATTCCGAGCGCTTTGGCACCTCCGTCCGTAGGCTCATGCTGCTTTCCCACGACAGGAGATCCTTGAGAATGAACACGCCCACGAAGGCCACAGGCACCGTCGTCGCCGCTGTCGCGTTGGCCCTCGCCCTCGCCGGGTGCGGGTCCGACTCCGAGACGCAGGCGACGTCGTCCTCGTCGGAGAGCAGCAGTGCGTCGAGCAGTAGTTCCGCGAGCAGCGCGCCCGAGACCAGTGCGGCGCCCGCGGGCAAGCGCGAGACGATCGCCGACTACATCAAGGCGAACGGCATCACCGAGGCGCCGGTCAAGAGGGGCCAGCCGGGCACGCCGACGGTCGACCTGCCTATCCCCGCCGGTTGGCAGGACGCGGGACCCAAGACTCCGCAATTCGCTTACTCGGCAATGGTGTTCACCGGTGATCCGGCAATGGCGGCCGATCCGCCGACGATCGTGGCGCTGATGTCGAAGCTGAGCGGTGACGTCGACCCGGCGAAGATCGGCGAGTACGCCCCGGGCGAGCTGCAAAACCTCCCCGGCTTCGAGGGCGGCGACGCCCAGAAGGACGAGCTGGGCGGTTTCGAGGCCTACCAGGTGGGCGGCAGCTACCTCCGTGACGGCGTGAAGCGGATGATCGCCCAGAAGACGGTCATCATTCCGTCGGGCCCGGACCTGTTCGTGCTGCAGGTCAACGCCGATGGTCTCGAGGATCAGATGGGACCGCTGATGGACGCCACGGCCACCCTCGACGACAAGACGGTCATCACCCCGTAGCCGATCAGGCCCTGGAGATCTCCGACGCCTCGGCGACCTGCTCGTCGGTCGGCCGCATCCCGGTGTAGCGCTCGAACTGCTCGGCGGCCTGCAGGGCGATCACCTCGGCACCGGTGACGACGGCGATGCCCGCGTCCCGCGCCGCGGTGATCAGGGGGGTCTCCGACGGCAGGGCCACCACGTCGAACACCGTGTCCGCGGCGGCGATGGTCGCCGTGTCGAACGCGCGCTCCGACGCCTCGGGGCCGCCCGTCATCCCGATCGGCGTGACGTTGACGATCACCGATGCGGTGCGGTCGCCCACGCCGGGGGCGTACTCGTAGCCCAGACGATCGGCCAGCGCTCCACCGGTGTCGACGTTGCGGGCGACGATGACGCCTGAGGTGAATCCGCTGTCCCGGAAGGCCGCACCGACGGCGTTGGCCATTCCACCACTCCCCCGGATCAGCACGGTGCCGGCTGGGTCGAGGCGGTGTTCGGCGATGAGCCGTTGCACCGCAAGGTAATCGGTGTTCGACGCGGTCAGATGGCCGCCCGGGACCGACACGTCGTTGACGATGGTGTTGACCGAGTGGATGGCTCGGGCCGAGGGCTCGACTTCGTCGACGAGGGCGAGGACGTCTTCCTTGAACGGCATCGACACCGAGCATCCCCGGATGCCGAGCGCCCGCACGCCGCCGATCGCCGCGGCGATGTCGGTGGTGGTGAACGCCTTGTAGACGAAGTCCAGGCCCAGCACGTCGTAGAGATGGTTGTGGAAGCGCGTGCCGATGTTGCTCGGTCTCGCGGCCAGCGAGATGCACAACAGGGTGTCCTTGTTCAGCGGCGGGCGCCGGCCGGCGGAATGCGACATCAGCCCAGCGCTCGCATGACTTGGCGTGCGAGAGAATGGATCTCGCGGTACTGCACCGGGGTGAGCGACGTCTCGCGGAGTGTGGGCACGTCTATCACCGTAGTCACCACCCCGAGGTCGTCGCGATGCCAGCGCGCGCCGTAGCGGTTGAGGATCGCGCGCATCGCGTGGTTGTCGGCCAGCACGCGTGCGGTGAACTGCCGAACGCCGTCGCCGTGCGCGGCGGCCGCGAGGGCGTCCATCAGGAACGACCCGATCCCGCGGCCCTGGTAGTCGTCGCCGACGATGAACGCGACTTCGGCGACGCCCGGCCGGCCCTCCTCTCGCACGAACCGCGCGTCCGCGACGACCGGGCCTGCCGCGCCGTCGGTCAGCACCCACACGAAGTGGTCGACGTAGTCCACCTCGAACAGGTAGCTCATCAGCTTCGGCGTGGGCGTGCGGGTGGACTGGAAGCGCCGGTACAGCGTCTCGCTGGAGAACTGCACCGGACCGTGCACCAGGCGTTCGTTGTCGCCGGGCAGAACCGGCCGCAGGAACAGCACGGTGCCGTCGCGCATCGTCACCGGAATCGGCGCGACGTAGGCAGCGAGCCGCTGCCGGGCGGTCCGCACGAGGGAATCCATCATCGCGGGCGCTTCGAGCATCGTCGCGAACGCCTCGCGTCCTCCGATCCACCCGGTGAGGTCATCGATGGCGGTCACGGTCGCCGTGCGGGGGGTGTCGCGCAGCAACGCGATCTCGCCGACGATCAGACCGGGTCCCACGGTCGCCACGCTGGAGTCGCCGTCGACGTTCGCGTGAGATACCTGGGCGTACCCCGACTGGATCAGGAGGAAGGAGACGGCTTGCTCGCCCTGGCGCATCAGCACCTGCCCGGGCGCGGCGCTCAGCGGTCGAAGGCGAGCTGCCAGCGGCTCAAGTGTTGCGGTGGCGCAACCAGCGAAGAATGCCAGTTCAGCCAGCTCGTCGACGCTGACGGCATCGGTTCCCGTCACGACCCGAGGCTACGGGTTCGTCGGAGCCATGTCAGGGGGTGAGGGCATCCATCGGAGGACCGTTCAATGCGGTCACCTCGCGATGCGCCACGGCCGTCGCGACGGCCGTCCCGTCCCGGACCACGCCCACGATCGCCACTTCGTCGTTCACGGTGAATGCGGCGGTATCACCGACGCGGCTACCGGCCGCCGTGATCGCGTTGGTGTCCGCATTCACGACGTAGGTGCGTGCCACGCCGTCGACACCCTGCGCGGTCACCGAGGTGGGCGTGACGTCGATCAGCCTCCCCTCCTGGCTGATCGACTGCTCGACGTGCGGTACGGCGGCGTTCTGGACCTGCTGCACCGGCGCGGCGGTGGGTGCCGGGTCGGCCGTACGCGCGAGGATCGCTGCGGTCACCGAGGCGAAGACCACAGCGAAGGAGATCGTCAAGAAGATGGTCACCGTTCGCCGCATCTCGCGGTCCTGCATCGTGTTGGTCTTGCCCATTGCGGGCCTCGCCTCTCGTCGGGTAAGGAACGAATACCCGAGGCGTCGGCCAGGAAAACACCGAAGTTGACGCGCCCGTCGGCGGGATCCCGACCGGCAGCGGTGCCGGAGTGCGGCAAACCCATTGTCCGGGGTCCGCTCGCGTAATACAGTCGACGTCAGGTTGAGGGCACAGCCGTCCCAAACGTCATTCGACGCCCGGCAAGAACTGCGAGCGGTGGCTTTCAGCCAACAGGGCCCATTCCCGTGACGTGACTCCCCATCCCCCATGGAGTTCACCGTGTCCATCGCACCCAATGCCACACGTGGCGCGCCCAGCCGCCCGCACGAGGCGTCCTTCACGTCCTGCCCCATCGGCACCTCAATGGTCCTGCACGGGGTTGTCGGCGAGATCGACGCGGCCAACGCGTCCGACCTCTCCGCCTACGTCGAGGCCAACCTCGGCGACGCGGGGAAGCTCATCCTGGACCTGCGCGAACTGACGTTCTTCGGTACGCAGGGCTTCTCCGTCCTGCACCGCATCAACGTCACGTGCTCGCGCCGTGGGGTCACTCTGGTGGTGGTGTCCGGCTCGGAGGTGGACCGGATACTGCGGATCTGCGACCCGGCAGGGGGCCTGCCGGTCGCGCGATCACTCGAGGCTGCGGTCAACGCGGCGGCGTCGCCGCCACCGACTCACCTCAGGTTGGTCCCCCGGGGCTGAGAACTCGTCGCGGTAGGCGCGTTCCTGCTCGCGATCCAGCTTGGCCTGGCGCCAACCGCCGTGGCCCTTGCCGCCCGAGGCGAACAGCCAGAAACCGCCGGCGATCAATACGACCGACAGCACGGTGAGTACGACGGGCGACATCCACCCGGCCCCGCCGCCTGCGGCCGTCAACATCAGGCCGACGGCGACCACGCCGGCGATCACCGACGTCAGTCCTAACAGTGGCAACCAGTAGCTCTTGGTGGAACGTTCTCTCGCCATGTCGAGTACCTCAACTCGTCGGGGGCTGAGCCTCTGCATGGGGGTGTTGCTCGGCCCAGCGAAGTTCCTGCTGCCGAACACGACGGTGGGTCAGCCACAACCACGATCCCCCCACGATCCACGCGAGCACCGCGATGCCCGCGCACACGGCGCCGGTCGCCACGTTGCCGGACGCGAACGACGCCAGGCCGACGACCAACGCGACGACGCCTACGGCCATCGTCACCAACCCCGGTGCGTTCACACCGTTCTTCATCGTCTCGCCCGCGTGCTGACGCGTGGTCCGGGCGTGATCGATCGGATCGTGCGACGTATCACCCATCGTCAACCTCACTTCCGGCGCCGCATCGAGAACCGCAGCGCCACAATCGATCGGATACCCGCGGCCGATCCGTCAAAACGACCGGGCGACCCCGTTCACCGTTGTGTCACCAACGCTCGGCGCCGTTTCGCATGGCGAACGCGGGGAACCCCGCCTCGCATGCCAAGTCCTGCCGTCCTCTTCGACATCGACGGAACCCTCGTCGACAGCAACTATCTCCACGTCCACGCCTGGCTGCGGGCGTTCTCCGAGGTCGGCATCGACGTCGAATCGTGGCGCATCCACCACCGGATCGGCATGGACGGCGGTTCGCTGCTCGACGAGTTGGTCCCCGAGGAGTCCGCCGATCAGGCGCCCAGGGCCAAGGAACTGCACGGGACCTTCTACAAGGAGACCGCCCCGCTCATTCGTCCCCTCGCCGGCGGACGTGAACTCCTCGACGCCGTCGCCGACATGGGCCTGCAGGTAGTGCTGGCGACCTCGGCGCCCGAGGACGAACTGGCCATTCTGCGGGACGTGCTCGACCGGGAGGACATCTTGTCGGCGGTGACGTCGTCCGAGGACGTCGAGACCGCGAAGCCGAGGCCGGACATCGTCAAGAAGGCACTCGAACGCGCAGGCGTTCCCGCCGATCAGGCCGTGTTCGTGGGCGACACGATCTGGGACATCACCGCGGCCAGCCGCGCCGGAGTGGAGTGCATCGCCTTCGCCAGTGGAGGCATCGGCCGCAAGGAGCTGGAGGACGCGGGAGCGATCGCCGTCTACGACAACCCCCGGGATCTGCTCGACCAACTCCAGTCGAGCCCGATCGGGCGACTGCGCAGCAGCGGCTAGACCGCGTAGGGCAGGGTCGACCCGATGAAGTAGACGACGGCGGCCGAGATCACGGCGACGAACATCAGGAACGCCGATACCGTGGCGATCACGTACGTGATCCCATCGAGCTTCGACTCCGGTGTCCGAGACTTCGTTTCCATGACCTTCGCTTCCGTCGAACCGCGTCCGATGTGCTGTCAGTACCCAAACCCCAGCACCAGAAAACGCCAGGGTTAGCCGGGGCTACGGAATCAGCGCTCGAATCGGCCACGAGCCGCGACGGCCAATCGACGCCTAGCAGTCAGCGCGGGCCTCAACTGCGTATTCGCAGAAAAATCGTCACCATTGCGATGACGACTGATTCCGTATTAGCCTGATCACACCTGGTTGAGCGCACAGCCGAACGTCATCGTCATCCGGCGCGAATCCCCCGGCGACGGCTCTCAACCGCAGAACGTGACGTGAACTTCAGTACGAACCCTCGACTGATGGAGTTCTCGAATGTCGGTAGCACTGGCGGCCCAACCGGCCGCAGCCCTTCGCCCCGGCGCCATCTGCATTCGCACCGAGCGTCTCAACCCCTCGACGCTGCTGGTCGACGCCGCGGGCGAACTCGACGCCGCGAACGCGCGCCAGCTCGTCGACCACGTCTCGGCCATCGACCACCCACATTCGACGTTGATCGTGGACCTGCGCGGATTGACGTTCTTCGGTACCGAGGGGCTGTGGGCGGTCAACCGGATCATCGCGGCGAGCGCCAAGCGGCACGCGTCACCCGTGCTGGTGGCAGGCCCCGAGGTGCGGCGGCTGCTGCGGATCTGCGATCCGCATGGAGCCCTGCGGACGGTGAGTTCGGTCGTCGACGCATTGGTCGCATCGAAGCCGAACGAAGCTCGCGCGCTCATCCACGTCTAACCCGCCGCGCCGGGCACGTCGGTCCGCGCAGCCACCGAGGCAGACGCACCGACGGTGAACACGTCGATCACGACGTCGTCGTCCCGGTATCCGGCCAGGCGGTGCAGGCCAGGCGTCGCGGCGATCACCTCGTTGGCCTCGTCACCGCTCATCGGATAGTCGGCCACGGCATGGCGCCAGTGCGCCGCGACGATGGTCGTACCGCTGTCCAGTCGCGGGCACTCGCGAACCAGGACGTCCCGCAGCGCGGACGCCTCGAAGTAGTAGGCCACCTCCGACAGCACGACGAGATCGGTGCCGTCGAGCGGCCAGCGTTCGTCGAGCGACATCCGCAACAGGTCGACCCGTGCCGTGACGCCTTTGCGTGTGAGCCGTGCGCGGGTGGCGTCGAGAGCAGCAGGTGCGACGTCCGTTGCCGTGACCCTGGCACACAGCGCGGCGAGCGAGTCGGTGAGCACACCCACCGAGCATCCCGGCTCGAAGGCGTGTTCGTAGCGGGGGGACGGCAACATCGCCAACGTGATCGCGTACTTGCGTTGCTCGTACCAACGGTCCCCCAAGCTCCAGGGATCCGCTGCGGCAGCATAGATGTCGTCGAAGTACTGGTCCGACAGGCGACCGGTCACACGAACACGACCTCTCCAACCCGCATCAGCCGGTCGACGACGTCCGGCGGCAGGATCGCCTCGTCGAAGGCAGCGGGTGCCGTGGTCTGCGTGTGGAACTGCCCGGCCGCCGACGCCTTGCGTGCCGCCGCGCTCGCGTCGACGGTGATGCGCTGCATGCGCGACCAGGGCACCGCGGCGTCTGCGGGTTGCGCCCAGTGCCACATCCAGATCGGGTACTCGAGCAGCCGCACGGAGGTTCGAGCGCATGCGGCAGCGGCAGCACGACCGACCGCCTCGTGGTCGGGATGACCGTCGCCCCGCCACGTCGCCGCGCACCACGAGCCCGCCGGTCGACCCGCCAGCAGTCCGACGAGCGATTCGGTCAGCGCATCCTCGTGGGACTCGAGTTCGCCGTCGGGTAGGCCCAATTCGACGACGTCGTAGACGCCGAGTGCGTCCGCCGCCCGACGGAGTTCGGCCCTCCTCGCCGCCTCGAGGCTCGCGCGTCGAGCGGGCGACCACTCGGGGAAGGCGCCGCCGCCATCGGTGACCGAGACCCACCGGACGTCGACGCCCCTGTCGCGCAACGCAGCCGCGGCCCCGCCGAAGCCATACGTCTCGTCGTCGGGGTGCGCTGCAACGACGGTGAGCGACGAACACGTCGAGAAGTCCAGCGTCGGAGACCCCGTCAACCAGTCGAGCCACGCAGCGGGCGACGTACCACCGTCGGCGATCGGGCACGCCGCGAACCTCTCGCAGTTGCCCTCGTCGGCGCTCACAGTGCGGCCAGTCGGCCGAGTGCCGCGAGGTCGCGCTCGGCGTGGCTCTGGCGCACGTACATGGTCAGGTCGGCGACCCGCTGCGCGTGCTCGGCGTCCATCGCCAGCGGCTTCGGTCCGAGCGCGCGGCCCGTGCGGGTGATCGCCTCGTCGACCGCGTGCTCGACCACTGCCCGCACCCGACGGGCGATCAATTCGGCGTCGGGATCGCAGGGATCCGAATCGATGGCGCGTGCCGCTGCCGCCAGCGTCGCCTCGGCTGCGGCGAGCGCCCCGTCCACGGCACCCAGATGGGCCTGGGCGTGCGGATCTTCGAAGGCCGACGCGTGCGCCACCGCGAGATACAGCGGAGCGGCGACGGCACGGGCCCCTCCGAGCCAACACGCAGCCACGCCAATCGCGCCGTGCCAGAACCCGTGTCGCGTCAGATACTCGCCGGGGGCACCGACCTCCACCGCAACCGCCGACTCGAAGCGGACCGGTCCGGTGTCGCTGTCACGCATCCCGACGTTCTGCCACGTCGACGGCGGTATGGACACCCCGGGGCCTCTCAGGTCGACCGCGTAGAGCCCCCGACTGCCGTCCGAGCGGCGCGCGGTGACGAGCGCGTGCGTGCACAGACCCGCACCCGAGCACCAGGCCTTCGTCCCGTCGAGGACCACCCGATCGGTGTGGTGGGCCGTCACGACGGCGTCCGGTGGCTCGGCCGCCCACACGCCCCACAGTTGGCCGACCCTCGGGGGTGCGCCGTTCAACTCCGCGAGTATCGCGGCGGCGTCGGTGTGCGCCTCGGCGAGTCGGCCTGCGGTGACGTCGACTTCGGTCAGTCTGGCCAGTGCCGTCCAGCGGTCCAGGGTGCGTCCGTGGCCCGGCAGTGGCAGGTCGAGTTCGCCCGCGTCCAGCCAACCGCGGACGCGATCGGGGGTCACGTCCGTTCCGTCGTGACGCCCTCGGCGACCGAGCGGAGGTGAGCGGCGAACCCTCGGGGTGCCCTGCCGACGGGACGGGCGGACGTCGACACGGAGATGCGGCGGTCACTGTCGATGCGCACCCCGGTTGCCCGGAACCGGTGCACCAGGTCGACGTCCTCGTCGTTGGCCAGGGCGGCGAAACCGCCTGTCCGCCAGTACGTGCCGGCACGGAAACCCATGTTCGCTCCGTGGACGTGCCGATGCCCGCGTCCGTCGGGTCGGTACTTGATCTGGTAGGACGTCAGGTAGCGGCGGATCGCGACGGTGGACGTGTTGCGCCAGTTGGGTACTCGCACGACGCCGAGCACGACGTCGGCGCCCGACCCGATCTGCCGGATCAGCCAGTCGGGATCGACTCTGCTGTCGGCGTCGGTGGTCGCGTACCAGACCTCGTCGTCCGACGCCGCCGTCGACAGCGACTTGGCGTATTCGAATCCCGCAGCGCGCGCTGCCCCGACGTTGCGGAGGTCGACCTCCACCGCGTGCACCGCATCGCCGAGGGAACTCGCGAGTTCGGCCGAGCCGTCGGTGCAGGCGTCGAGCACGACGACCACCGACGTCGGGAACGGCAGATGCGCCGCGGCGACGAGTACCGACTGCACACACCCCCGGAGTCGGCTCGCTTCGTCGTGGGCGGGGATGACGACGACGGCGTGGCGGAGGGTGACCCCGTGCAGCGGTGAGGCGCGTCGCCTCACCCGTTACTCATAGGCCGGGTAATCCGCAGCGACCAATGCCTTGGCGAGGTGCACCGCGTTGCGGGCCACCGTGGCGGTCGTCGAGGCCACCGCTTCGGGCACCTCGTCGAGATCGCCGTAGTCGGTCGAACCCATCGCCGGGCCCGTCCAGTAGGTGTTCGCCTGTGCCGGAATGGTGTAGCCGACGTCGTTGAGCGCCTGGAAGACGTCGGCGGCGACCTTGTGAGCGCCGTCCTCGTTGCCCACGACGCTCACCACTGCGACCTTGCCCGCGAGTACCGGCCGGCCCGCGTCGTCCTTGCTGGACAGCTCGGCGTCGAGGCGTTCGATGACGCGCTGGGCGATGCTCGACGGGTGGCCGACCCAGATCGGGGTGCTGAACACCAGGATGTCGGCGGCGAGGACTTTCTGCCGGATCGTGGGCCACTGATCGCCGTCGCCCATGTCGGCCTCGACCCCGGGGGCGATCGCGTAGTCGACGCAGCGCACGGTCTCGCATTTGACGCCGGCCTCGCGCAGGTGCCCCAGCACGTGCTCTGCGATGAGTTGACTGCTCGACGGTGCCGGGCTGGGCTTGAGGCTGCACACCAGCGCCAGAGCGGTCAACTGCTCCCTGTCATCACTCATGATCGATCATCTACCCAATCGCCTCGTCGCGGAATCTGACGAGAACATGACGTGGGTTGCGGCCCTGCGAACCGGGGTAACGCTGATGCGGAACCAACAGGAGGAAGACATGGCCGGACGAGACCCGGAGCAGAGCGAATCCGACGTGGAGCCCGACGATCACGTCGCCTCGACGCGGGCCAGCAGTGACGATGACGGTGACTACGTCGGCCGCACGTTCGCCGACGACGACTTCGACGCAGGCGAGAGCGGCGCCGAAGCCCGCGCGAAGACCGAATAACTCGCCGCGGTCATCCCTTCGCGACGCGGGTGATGAGGTTGCGGGTGGCCTTCTCCACGATCGCCTGCCGTTCGGCTGGGTCGTCGGTGCGTTCGGCGCGGCGGGCCGATGCCTTGATCGTGATGCCCTGCTCGTAGGCCGTCACCACCCGAGGATCGACGTAGGACGAGCGTGCGACGGCCGGTGTGTTGCCCAGTCCTTCCGAGACTTCCTTGAAGACATGCGATTCGACGCGCTTGATCACCTTCTTCGACACCGGCGGATCGGCATCGACGAACGCCTCCGCAGCGAGCACCGTGCCGTGCCAGGTACGCAGGTCCTTCACGCTGTAGTCGGACCCGACCATCTCCTTGAAGCGGGCGTTCAGGTCCTCGGCATGCAGGTCTGCCCACCCGGACATGGTGCGGCACACCAAGAGCCGGTTGCTGTCGTGTTGGCGGCGGAGTAGGGACCGGATGGACCGCACCACCTGCGGGTCCTCGATCTCGAGGATCCGTCGCACCCCGCTCTTGGCCGGGTAGTCGAACGACACGGCGTTCTTGCGTACGGACACGTGTTCGCACAGCAGCGTCGCGATGCCGTAGGACTCGTTCTCCTCCGCGTACTGCTCACCACCGGCCCGGAAGTATCCGCGGTCCAGCAGGTGCAGCGCGATCGCCAGCACGCGATCGCGATCCAGACCCTTGCGCCGAAGGTCCTCGGCGACCTTGATCCGCCACTGTGGCAATGCCTTCGACATGCCGAGGACGCGATCGAACTTCTCCTCGGCCCGCTCCTCCTGCCACCTCTGGTGATACAGGTACTGGCGCCGCCCGGCGGCATCGGTGCCAACCGCCTGGATGTGCCCGTTGGCGTGCGGACTGATCCACACCTTCTTCCAGGCCGGCGGGATGACCAGCTCCTTGATCCGGGCCAGCGCCGCCTCGTCGGTCAGGGGCAGCCCGTCGGTGCCGACGTAGGAGAATCCCTTGCCGCGCCGCACCCTTCCGTATCCCGGGCCGGTGACGACGCTGCGCCGTAGCCGCACCGCAGGGTCCTATCCGTTGCTCTTGCGCAGTGCGTCGGGCTTGTGCACGGCATCGTTGCCGCTCTTCTCGCTACGCACCCGGTACTGCGGGTCGTCCGGGCTGGCCCGCACCGTGCGCTTGGCCGCCTTGGTGTCCTCGGTGATCTTCTCCTCGACGGTCCCCTCGGCGGTGCTGCCATGGCTGCTCCACTCGACGTGGTCGCCCTTCTTGAATTCCTTGTCTTTGCTCATGAGGGTCGTATTACCCACTGTCACAGGCATTGAACGGACGGTTTCACCTCTGCGCCCATGTTGCGTTCCATCATGGCCAGCGCGGCTTCACCGAGTTCGGGAATGATGTGGGCGACCGCGTCGGGCGGCACGACGACGTCGAGGTGACGCAGATAGCCGTCGAGGGCCGTGTAGAGGATGCACTGTTCGGTCACCTGGCCGGTGAGTACGACGCGCTTCGTCTCGAGCCGTCCGAGCAGGTAGTCGAGCGCGGTCGCGTAGAACGCGCTGTGGCGCACCTTCGTCAGGAAGGTGCATTCGTCGCCCGGCACAATCGGTTTGATGAGATCGGGCCGTTTGCCGTCGAGCGCGGTTCGGATCAGGTCACCGCGGTCGGCGGTGAAGTCTCCCCTGTTGTCGTTGACGTAGATGAGGTCGACGTCGTCGCGTGACCGCGCCTCGTCGATCAGCGTGGCCAGGGGGTCGACCATCTCGCCGACGTTGGCGGCCAAGGCGTCGGCGTCGGGATGGTCGTAGTCGTTCAGCATGTCGATCACCAGGAGTGCGGTCTTGCTCATGAATCGGTCCATACCCGCGAAAGGCCGGCTCATACGCCCGTACTTGACTCCGTCATGACGATTCGTCACGGTGGATGCACCTCATACAGTGGTAAATTCATGATCAAGGTTGAGAGTGCAGCCTGCGGTGTCGTCGCCGGGGCGGATACGCTTCCCCCGGCTCTAGACGCTGACACCACTTCGATCGCCGACCGGTTTGCACACCGACGCCGGCAAGACGCCCCCACGGGGCAGGGAAGCTGGTGGGCATGCTGCCCAAGCAGACCATTACCGACCAAGCAGTGACCGATCAATTGGCGACCGATCGAGCAGTCGACCTGCGCGGGCCGATGGCCCCGGGCCCGACGCTCGACCGTGCCGGACTCATCGAGCAGGTCGGCACCGGCCTGGCCGGATCGCTGAACCTCCGTCGCACGGCCATCCGCCTGCTGACCCTCGTCACCCCCGGCCTCGCCGACTGGGCGGTCGTCATCGTGCCCGACAGCACGACCGGCGGCCTGCACGTCCTCGGCGGCGCCGATCACGGCTTCAGCGACGTCGTGCCCATGGCGCAGGTGTACGACCAGGCGCTGGGCCGGGTCATGCGTTCCGGACGGACCGAACTGCTGCACGTCGAACTGGGCGCCTTCGAGACCCCGGTCGTCGGCGACGGACTCGCGGCGCTGATACCCCACCCGCGGCTGTCGGCGGAGGCCGCCGCACTGCGCCCCGCCGACGTGGTGGGCCTCGGGCTCACGGCCCGCGGCACGACCGTCGGCGCCTTGATCCTGGTCCGCGGTCAGGGCCGTGGCTTCGACGCCCAGGACGTCACTCTCGCCGAGCAGGTCGCCGAGCGGGCGGCGCTGGCGCTGGACTCGGCTCGCCTGTACGAGGACAGCTCGCGCATCGCCAGCACGCTGCAGCGGGGTCTGCGTCCACCGTCGCTGCCGGACATCGACGGCGTGCGGCTGGCCGCGCTGTACCGGCCCGCGGCCGAACACCTCGACATCGGCGGCGACTTCTACGACGTGCACGGCTCCGGCGAGGACTGGCTGCTGGCACTCGGCGACGTCAGCGGCAAGGGCGTGGAGGCCGCAGCGGTCACGGGCCGCGCCCGGCAGAGCATCCGCACCGCGTGCCTGTTCGATCGCCGGCCGACCGCACTGCTCGGCGCGCTCAACACGGTGCTGCACGAGACGGGCACCGACAAGTTCGTCACCGTGGTCTGCGCTCGCCTGCGCCGCTCCGGTGATGGCCGGATCACGGTGGAACTCGCGTCGGCCGGGCATCCCCCGCCAATCGTGTTGCGAGCCAACGGCCGGGTGGAACAGGTGGACGTCTTCGGCACCGCGGTGGGCATGATCCCGCACGTCGAGTACGCATCCGTCGAGATCGAGCTGCGGCCGAACGACACCCTGCTGATGTTCACCGACGGGATCGACGAGGCATTCGGCGCCGACGGCATGTACGGGGTCGAACGATTGCTCCGACTGCTTCCCGCGTACGCCGGCGCCGCGCCCGAGGTGGTCTGCGAGGCCATCGAGCGCAGCGTGATCGAGCACCTCGACAGCCGGGCCCACGACGACATCGCCTTACTCGCGGTGACGTGCGGGGAATGAGCACGTGAGCGACCTCGCCCTCGCCTCCGCCTACGACGACGCCATCGCCTCGGGCGACGCCAATACGGTGGCCACGGTGATCGACCGCATGCTGGCCGCGGGCGAGGATCCCGTCACCGTGCTCACCGACGTCATCGCCGCGTCGCAACGGGAGGTCGGCGCCCGCTGGCAGCGCGGTGAGTGGACCGTCGCGCAGGAGCACGCGGCCACCGCGCTCGCCGTCTCGGCCACCAAGGTGGTCGCCGCCCACGTCCGCCGGGTCCCACCGACCCGTGGCGCCGCGCTCATCGCGTGCGCGGAGAAGGAATGGCATGCCCTGCCCGCGATGATCATCGACTGTGCGTTGCGGGCCGACGGCTGGGACACCACGCTCCTCGGCGCGTCGACCAGCCCGATGCGTCTGAACCGGCACCTGCAGGAACTGGGCCCGGAGGCCGTCGCCGTCAGTTGTTCGGTACTCGGCTCCCTGCCGACGTCACGCCGCTTCATCGAGGCGAGTACCGCTGCGGGAATCCCGATCCTGGTCGGTGGACCCGCATTCGGCCCCGACGACGCGCGGGCGCGTGCCCTCGGCGCCACCGCGTGGGCCCGCGACGCGCACGACGCTATCCGCGCGATGCGCGAGTTGCCCGCGGTGGTCGCGCCCGCACCGGCGCTGCCCGCCGAGGCGCTCGCCGAGCAGTCGGCGCTCGAACTCGAACACCGCAGGATGGTCGACCAGCTGCGCCGTCGATGGTCGGTCGCGTCGAGCGGCACCGGTTCGGTCAACCTGGCCGACGACGAGGTAGTCGACGTGCTCAACCAGACATTGCACGCCGTCGCAGCGGCTGTACTGACCGCCGACCCGCGCCCGGTGTCCGAGACCTCGGCGTGGATCGACGACCTGTTGCGCGGCCGCGGCGCCGACCCCGCCTGCGTGGTCGAACTCGGCGGGCTCGTCGGCGCAGTACTACGGGACTACCCGATGGCAGCCGCCGTCGTCGCGGAGCACTTCGGCACCGGACTCGGCTGACCCCCTCGCGGCGCTAGTGCTCCTCGAGCACCGGATGAGCAGGTGAGTCGCTCGTCGCGGTGATGAACTCGTCGATGAGTCGGAACACCTCGTAGGGCGCCTCGACGTGCGCGAAGTGGCCCACGCCGGGCATGACCTCGAGGTGACAGTCGGGCCGCGCCTCGAGTGCGGAGTACGCGTGGTCGACGGGAATGATCGTGTCGTCCTCACCCCAGATCGCCAGCGTGGGGAGATCGGACTTCAGCTTCAGGCGGTTCAGCGCGCTGACGGACTGGCCGCGGTAGTCGACGACCGACCGCAACGTCCGGAGGAACGAATCGCGGGTGGCGCGGTCTCCGAACGACGAGTACGCACTCCAGATCTCGGCGCCACGCGGTGAGCGCAGGCCCATCGACGTGAGCCACGACTTCACCGAATCGCCTACTCGCAGAACCGGTGCCGGCGCGATGATCGGCATGACCAGCTCCGCGCCCGGCGCCGAGAGCAGGCGCAGGATCAGGCCCACGTCGGGCCCGAGGCCGCCACTGCTGATCAGCACCAACCGCCGGCAGTAGTCGGGGTGCTGGTAGAGGAACTGCATCGCGATGCCGCCGCCGAGCGAGTGGCCGACGACGGTCGCCGACGAGACGCCCAGTTCGTCGAGCAGATCGCGCAGGCCCACCGCGAACGCGCCCAGGGAGTAGTCGGTCCTCGGCTTCGCCGACTGCCCGTGGCCGAGCAGGTCGGGGGCGATCACCCGGTACCGCTGCGCCAGCTTCGGCAGCAGTTCACGCCATGACTGGGAACTCCCTGCCATGCCGTGGATGAGTAGTAGGACCTCGCCCCGACCTTCGTCGTAGTAGGCGATGCGTTCGCCATGGATGTCGATGAACTTCTGTTCGGTCATCATGTCTCCGCTTCCTCGGACCCCCACCTTACCGATCGGTAACCTTTCCGTCCGCCAATCGTGGTGTCCACGGATGGAAGGCGGCGAGTGTGGGTAACGTCACGCCCATGAAGCTCATCTCGCCGACCGATTCGATGTTCCTCCTTGGCGAATCGCGCGAGCATCCGATGCACGTCGCCGGTCTGCAACTGTTCGAGCCGCCCGCTGACGCCGGGCCCGACTTCGTCCGCGAATTGCACGCGGAGATGGCCGCGACGGGCGACTTGCAGCCCACGTTCCGCAAGCACCCGGGCACTCTGCTCGGCGGCATCTCGAACCTGACGTGGGCCGTGGACGACGAGATCGACGTCGACTACCACCTGCGGCGCTCGGCACTTCCCCGGCCCGGACGGGTGCGCGAGCTACTCGAACTGACGTCGCGCCTGCACGGCACGCTGCTCGATCGCCATCGCCCGCTGTGGGAGACGCACCTCATCGAGGGTCTCTCCGACGGCCGCTTCGCGATCTACGTGAAATTCCACCACGCGCTCATCGACGGGGTGTCGGCTCAGCGGTTGCTGATGCGCGCACTGACCCCCGATCCCGACGATCGCGAGACCCGCATCGCCTGGACGCTCGGACCGAAGCGGCGCAGCGCCGAGGACGCGCCCTCGCGGTCGGCGCTTCAGCAACTCACCGGCGCCGCGGGGTCGGCACTCTCGCTGGCCCCGACCACGCTCTCGCTGGCACGGGCTGCGCTGCTCGAGCAGCAGCTCACCCTGCCCTTCCGCGCGCCGAGGACGATGTTCAACGTGCCGATCGGCGGTGCGCGCCGCGTGGCCGCTCAGTCGTGGCCGCTGGCCCGGCTGCGCAACGTGAAGACCGCGGCGGGGACCACCGTGAACGACGTCGTGCTCGCCATGTGCGCGGGCGCGCTGCGGGCGTACCTCACCGAACAGGACGCGCTGCCCGACACTCCCCTGATCGCCATGGTCCCGGTCAGCCTGCGCGGCGAGGACGAGCAGGACGCAGGCGGGAACCTGACCGGTGCGATGCTGTGCAGCCTCGCCACCGACGTCGCCGATCCGGGCAAGCGGCTCGAGATCATCAGCACGTCGACGCGCGAGAACAAGCAGGTGTTCAACGAACTTCCGCGGACCCAGGCGCTCGCCCTCTCTGCGTTCGTCATGTCCGGTCTCGCACTGGGCCTGCTGCCCGGCTTCGTCTCGTCGGCGCCGCCGCCGTTCAACATCGTGATCTCGAACGTGCCGGGCGCGCGCGAACCCATGTACATGAACGGTGCCCGCCTCGACGGCAACTATCCGTTCTCGATCGCCCTGGACGGCCAGGCGCTCAACATCACGCTGACCAACAACGCCGACAACCTCGACTTCGGCCTCGTCGGCGCCAGGAGCAGCGTGCCGCACATGCAGCGCCTCCTCGGTCATCTCGAGGACTCGCTGACCGCGCTGGAGGAGGCGGTCGGAGCCTGACGGCTGCGCCGATTGGGTTCTGCGCCGCCGTGCTGCGATGCTGGTGCGTCGTGGCGGTTGACGGTGGTACCCGATGAGCCGCGGTCTGTACGACCGCTGCACCTGCGGCCACACCCATCCCGAGCATTCACTGTTCGGCACGTGCCGGGCGTGCCTCGACTGCGGTGAGGTGTTCGACGAGGACGACGATCACGCGTATCGGCAGTGTGAGTGCCGCGCGTTCGATCCCGTCCCCGAGGACGAACCGGTGGTCTACGTCATTCGAGACCGCTGAGAACCGCTGAGGCTCAGGCCTTTCCGAAGGCGATCGACACGTTGTGGCCGCCGAAGCCGAAGCTGTTGGTGATCGCGTGGCGGAAGTCGCCACGGCGGGCCTCACCCGCGACGACGTCGAGGTCCATCTCGTCGTCGAGGTGTGCCAGGTTGAGCGTCGGCGGCACGACGCCGTCGCGCAGCGCGAGGACGGTGAGCACGGCCTCGATCGCACCGGCCGCCCCGAAGGAGTGGCCGAGCGCCGCCTTCGGTGCGTAGACGGCGGGATGGTGGCCGCCGAACACCTTGCTCAGGGCCAGCGCCTCGGTCCGGTCGCCGCGCACCGTGCCCGTGGCATGGGCGTTGACGAGGTCGACGTCGGTGGGCGACAGACCCGCGCGCTCGAGCGTGCGGTTGATCGCGTACGTCTCCTGCTCGGCGTCGGGGTCGGGCAGGAACGCGTCGTAGCCGTCGGAGGACACCGCCGCGCCGAGCACCCGCGCCAGCACAGTCGCTCCACGCGCCTTGGCGTGCGCCTCGGTCTCCATGACCAGCATCGCGCCGCCCTCGCCGAGCACCATGCCCCTGCGGTCCCTGTCGAAGGGGCGGCAGGCCCCGGCCGGCTCGTCGTCACCGGGCGCCAGCACGCCGTCCATCTGGCCGTACGCCGCCAGCGGCACGCCCTCGATGCGCAGCTCGACCCCGCCGCAGATGATGATGTCGGCGTCGCCGAACACGATGCCGCGCCACGCCTCGGCGATGGCGGCAGCGCCGGACGCGTCGCCGGTGAGCGGCGCCGTGACACCGGCGCGCGCCTTCTGGTCGAGCCCGACCGCTGCGGCAGCACCGTTCGGCATGAACATCTGGACGGCCAGCGGTGACACCGCCTTCAGGCCCCGTTCCTGCATCTGGTGGTACGCGACGATGATGTCCTCGGTGCTGCCGAGGCCGGTGCCGACCGTCACGCCGAGGCGCGCGGTGTCGACCTCGGGCGATCCGGCGTTGGCCCACGCCCTGCGGCTCAGGATCAGCGCCATGCGCTGCAGCCAGGACAGGCGCCGCAGCTCGACGCGACTCAGCTCGCTCTCGAAGTCCTCGAGCATCTGACCGCCTGCACGCGACGGCAGGTCGAGACCTTCCAGGTTGGGGGCGGACAACTGGCGGATTCCGCTGCGGCCCTCGATCAGCGCGGCCCAGGTGGACTCGGCGTCGGTCGTCAGCGCCGTGGTGGCCGCGACACCGGTGATGACGACGTCTGGGTACTGACCCGACATGGTTCGCCTTTCTCGAGGCCGGTGGAGGACGTCACCCGCCGACACCGCTGCAGTGTTCGGAAGTGCGCTCGTCGTGCCGCACGACTGACGAATGGCCGGCACTGCCGCCGACGGCTACCCCCGAAGCTCCTCGCCAACCATTTCTCGACCGACGTGGGCGAAAGCCAAAATACATGGTCGCCGACGGAACCGGTGCAGTCGATCGCCGTCGACGCTGGTGACGGCGGTCGTCAGACCCCCGTCGGGACCGGCGCCGTCTCCGATTCCGCCGGCGGCGGCCGATGTGCGAGGCCGCGGGTCCGCACGATCTTGGGCCACCAGAACCACCGGCCGAGCAGCGCCGCGATGGCGGGGGTCATGAACGACCGCACGATCAGCGTGTCGAACAGCAGACCCAGCGCGATCGTGGTGCCGACCTGCCCCATGACGCGCAGCTCGCTGAACGCGAAGGTGGCCATCGTGGCTGCGAAGACCAGACCGGCCGACGTCACCACCGACCCGGTGCCCGCCATCGCGCGGATGATGCCGGTCTTCAGCCCGCCGCTGATCTCCTCCTTGAACCGCGACACCAGCAGCAGGTTGTAGTCCGACCCCACCGCCAGCAGCAGGATCACCGACATCGCCAGCACCATCCAGTGCAGCTCCAGACCCAACAGGTGCTGCCAGAGCAGCACCGACAGGCCGAACGAGGCGCCCAGCGAGAGGAGCACCGTGCCGACGATCACCGCAGCGGCGACCACGCTGCGCGTTATGAGCAGCATGATGATGAAGATCAGGGTCACTGCGGAGATGCCGGCGATCAGGAGGTCGTAGGCCGACCCGTCGCGCATGTCCTTGTAGGTGGCCGCGGTGCCGCCGAGGTAGATCGTCGAACCCTCCAGCGGGGTGCCCTTGATGGCCTCCTTCGCCGCGGTCTTGATCCTGTCGATGTGCGAGATGCCCTCGGGCGTCGCCGGGTCGCCCTCGTGACTGATGATGAACCGCACGGACTTTCCATCAGGCGAGATGAAGTTCTTGATGCCGCGCTTGAAGTCCTCGTTGTCGAAGATCTCCGGCGGCAGGTAGAACGAGTCGTCGTTGCGCGCGGCGTCGAAGGCGTCGCCCATGGCAGACGAATTCTCCGAGCCCTCGGCCTGCTGATCCTGCATGCCCTTCTGGGTGGCGTACTGCGTCAGCATCATCGTCTTCATCGACTTCATGGTCTCGATCTGCGACGGCAGCAGCGCGACGAGCTGGGGCAGCAGGATGTCGAGCTTCTCCAGCTCCGGTACCAGCAGCTGGATGTCGTCGGTCAGGGTGTTGATGCCGTCGAGCGTGTCGAACACCGACCTGATCGACCAGCAGACCGGGATGTCGTAGCAGTGCGGTTCCCAGTAGAAGTAGTTGCGGATGGGCCGGAAGAAGTCGTCGAAGTTGGCGATGTTGTCGCGCAGTTCGGCGATGTCGACCACCATGCCGTTGATCTTGGCCACCATCTCGTGGGTGACATCGGCCATCTGGGCGGTCAGGCTCGACATCTCGGTCAACGTGTCGATGGTGGTCTGCATGTCGTCGGCCTGCTTGAGCATGTCGGCCGAGCGGTCGGCGTTGTACTTCTCGTTCAGCTTCTGGGTGGTGCTCTGCATGCTGAGCAGGAACGGGATCGAGGTGTGCTCGATCGGCTTGCCCTCTGGCCGTGTGATGGTCTGTACCCGGGAGATCCCCTCGACGTGGTAGATCGCCTTGGCGATCTTGTCGATGACGAGGAAGTCCGCGGAGTTGCGCAGGTCGTGATCGCTCTCGACCATCAGCAGTTCGGGGTTCATCCGGGCGGTGTCGAAGTGCTCGTCGGCCACCGCGTAGCCGACGTTGGCGGGCATGTCGGCCGGGAGGTAGACGCGGTTGTCGTAGTTGGTCTCGTAGCCGGGCAGGGCGAGCAGGCCGACGAGTGCCAGCGCGATCGTGGCGACGAGGACCGGGCCCGGCCACCGCACGACCACGGTGCCCACGCGGCGCCAGCCACGCGACCGGATCGTGCGCTTCGGTTCGAACAGGCCGATGCGGCTACCAAGCGCGATGACTGCGGGACCCAGCGTCAGCGCGGCCAGCACCGCCACCAGGGTGCCCACCGCGCAGGGCACGCCCATGGTCTGGAAGTAGGGCAGCCGCGTGAAGGACAGGCAGAGCATTGCGCCCGCGATGGTCATCCCCGAGCCGAGCACGACGTGGGCCGTGCCCCCGAACATGGTGTAGTAGGCGTCTTCTCGCGACTCCCCGGCGCCCCGCGCCTCCTGGTACCGGCCGATCGCGAAGATGGCGTAGTCGGTCCCGGCCGCGATCACCATGAGCGTCAGCAGGCTCGTCGCGAACGTGGACAGCCCGATGATCTCGTAGTAGCTCAGCACGGCCACGATGCCGCGCGACGCGCCGAGTTCGAGGAACACCATGAACAGGATCAGCAGCATGGTGGCGATGGACCGGTAGACGAACAGCAGCATGACCGCGATCACGACGAGCGTGATGATCGTGACCATCACGATGCTCCGGTCGCCTGCGTGGTGCTGGTCGGCGGTCAACGGTGCGCCGCCGGTCACGTACGCGCGGATCCCGGGCGGAGCGGGGGTGCCCTCGACGACGTCACGGACCGCGGCGACGGATTCGTTGGCGAGCGTCTCGCCCATGTTGCCGCGCAGATAGACCTGGACGTAGGCGGACAAGCCGTCGTTGCTCTGGGAGCCCGACGCCGTCAGCGGGTCGCTCCAGAAGTCGGCGACGTGCTCGACGTGGACGGTGTCGGCGGTCAACTTGGCGACCAGCTCGTCGTAGTAGCGGTGAGCTTCGGCGCCCAGCGGCTTGTCGCCCTCCAGGATCACCATCGCGTTGCTGTCGGAGTCGAACTCCTCGAAGTTCGCGCCGATCTTCTGCATCGACACCATCGACGGCGCGTCCTTGGCGTTCAGCGACACCGTGTGCGCCTCGCCGACCTCTTCGAGCTGCGGGACGGCGACGTTGGTGATGACCGTCAGCGCCAGCCAGCCGAGTACGACGGGAAGCGCGAGCACGCGGATGAGGCGCGCGATGCCCGACCGTCCGACGGCACGGCGTCCAGCCGCCGGCCCATGCTTGCGAGCCACCCGGCCCCCCGATCACTCACAGCCCACGCTCCGTTACGAAAAGCGCAGATCGTGTCATATGTCTAGCTAGACGAACTTGACTCTGTCAATCCACCTCGTGGCGTCTCGGTTTGGCGCCCGACCGGCCGGGCAACCCGACAGAAGACGTTCGACGGGCAGTGCGGCCCTCGACTGCTGGATCGAACCGCTCACGGAGCGAAGAAGGACGTGCCATGCCAGGCGGCCAGGGAATCTACGACAACACCGACGAACCCGACGAGGGCGAGAGCGGCACTCCCACGGCGGGCGACGACGTCGATACCGACGCCGACACTCCGGACGTCGACATTCCCGAGGGCGCCGAACCGACTGACTGAGCGTCGGCAGGGGCAGAATCGGTCGATGGCCGCGGACACCCCCGACACCACGCGCGACGATCGCGCACGGGATCGCGACGAGACGGGCCGGGCGCGCAACGCCCGGCAGCGCGACGCGCTGGGGCGGCCGCTCCCCCGGGGTGCCGTCGGAGTGCCACGGGTTCCCGACGACGCCACGTTCACGCCCGACGAAGCGCTCCGGCAGGCGCAGGACCTGATCGACGGCGGCGGCTTCTTCCACGCTCACGAGGTCTTCGAGGCGGTGTGGAAGACGTGCCCGCCCGACGAGCGGTGGTTCTGGCGGGGCCTGGCCCAGGTGGCGGTGGGCGTGACCCACGTCCAACGCGGCAACCCGCGCGGTGCACGGGCCCTGCTCCGGCGCGGCCGGGACGCCCTGGACCGCCCGCACGGTCCGTACGACGTCGACGTGAGCGGTGTCGTCGCGTTCGCGGATCGGCTGCTCGAGGACGTGGGCGCCGGCCGCCACATCGACACCGCCGGCATCGGTTTGACGCTGCGCGCCAGGTGAATCTCAGCCGTTGGCACCCATCGCGGGAATGCCGAGGGCCAGCAACGCGAGTGTCGCGAGGAACCACCCGGCGCCCTGCCAGATCGGCCAGGTGCGGTTGCGCTGCCAGTCGCGATAGGTCTTGGCGAATGCTCCCAGTGCGCCGAGGAAGAGTACTGCCGGCGCCGACACCGCCCACCAGACGTTGTTCCTGTCGACCACCGCGTAGATCGCGAAGGCCACTGCCGCCAGCGCCACGATCGCCACGGCGTACACCGTCGCTGCGCGCAGCGCACGTGGGTCGTGCCAACGCTTTTCGACGTCGTTCGTGCCGAGGGACATGGTTGCCGATCCTTTCCGCGAGCGTGCCTCACTGAGGGCTTCCCCCGCCCGCAGACGCGAAACGCGACTCGTTTGACCGCCCTGCGGCCGGGTAGCCGACGCGACGTTGGTCAGCACGCCCCGACGATGAAAGAACGACCGTGCAATCCGATCGCTTCCGCACACTCCTGACACACCCTGGGCCGTTCGCCACCGCGTACTTCGACGACTCGCACGACACCGAGGACGCCGACGTCCGGCTCGACATCCGTTGGCGCGACATCGCAGAGCAGCTCGGTGAGCGGGGCGCGACGACCGAGATGATCGACTCGATGCGATCGGCACTCGAAGGTCGCAGGCCCGCCGTCGGACGACGTGGCCGGTGCCTGATCGCAGCAGGCGACGGGGTGGTGATCGACGAGAACGTCGCTCACGTCCCGGAGACACTCGTCGTCCGGGTCTCCGAGCTGCCCTACCTCGTGCCGCTCGTCGATCACGGGTCCGAGAGCCCCACGTACGTCGTGGTGGCCGTCGACCACGCAGGCGCCGACGTCGACGTGCGGACGCCGAAGGGCGTCCGGCACAGGTCGATCGACGGCGGCAGCCGGCCGGTCCACACGGCGTCGAGCGCCGAGACTCCGGGGTACGGCGATCCGCAGCGGCAGTCGATGGAGGCAGGCAGGCAGAACATGCGCACCGTGATGGGCGAGCTGACCGCCATGGTCGACGACCTCGGCCCTGCCGTCGTGTTCGTCGTCGGCGAGGTGAGTTCCCGCAGTGACTTCACGACCATGGCACCCAAGCGCGTGGCCGACCTGTTCGTCGAACTCTCCGTGGGCGCTCGCGGCAGCATCGACGAGTCCGCCCTGAACGCGGAGATCGACGCCCATCTCGAGCACCGCCGTAACGATGCCGCCAAGCGTGCCGCCGAACAGGTGGTCGCCGAACTGGGCCGAGGCTCCGGGCTCGCCACCGATGGCTTGCCCGGGGTGTGCGCAGCACTGCGCGAGGGCGCCGTCGAGACGCTGATCGTCGGCGACGTCGGAGACGCCACCGTGGTCTACGGCGACGAGGTCACCAGCGTGGCACCCAACGCCGACGTGCTTTCGGAACTGGGCGCCTCCCCCGATCACGTTGCACGGGCGGACGAGGCGCTGCCGCTGGCGGCCATTGCCACCGACGCCGCGGTGATGCGTGCCGACGAAAGGCTCGCACCCCGGGACGGCGTGGCAGCCGTTCTTCGCTACGCGCCGCAGTCGCTTCGCCGCTGACGTCCGCCGTCGTCCGCGGTGCGTCGTGAAGGGCCATGAAACGCACGAGTGAAATCGAGCGCATGAGCTTCCAGCGAACGGGTACCTGCGCCGAGGTGAACGCCCCGTCGACCGCAGCCGCTGCATGGTCTGCCGGGGAGGTGCGTCAACGGTGAGCCGACCCGGGCAAGCAGAAGACGTCCGCGCCGCGACGATTCGCGACATCGTCTACGGCTTGCGCGCACTGCTCACCGAGTCCGACCGCATCGCCCACGGCTTCGCCATGGCACATCGGCTGTCGCCCAGTGACTTTCGCGCTCTTCTACACGTCGTGGCCTCCGAGGCCGACGGCACCCCGCTCGCGGCGAGCGACCTGCGCAGCCGGCTCAACGTCTCCGCGGGTGCGATCACCTACATCATCGACCGGCTCGTCAAGGCGGGCCTCGTCAGGCGCGACGCCGACCCGTCGGACCGACGCAAGGTCATACTTCGCTTCTCCCAGCAGGGTTTCGAACTGTGCCGGTCGTACTTCGAACCCATCGAAACGGGTTATGCGCGCGCGCTGGCCGGGATCTCGGAGCACGACCTGACCGCCACCGAGGCCGTGCTCGACGCGCTGCTCGTGGCGATGCGTTCACCCGCGCCCGACACCGATTTGATCGAAACGTTCGAGTAGTCGGCGCAAATCGATCCGCCAAACGAACGATGCGGTTCGACGGGGCCACGACGGCCCCTTGGCGACGTACCGTAATTGCAAGGTCGAATTTGACCTTTCACCGTTTAGGTACAAGCGGGGCCCATCAGCCGCCGGATTGCCGGACGCAGCCATCGAGCCGCCGAAGATCCGATTTGCGCGACAGCCCGGCATCGCTGACACATCTGTTCGGGATGCAGCGTGCGCGCTGCACGCCCGGGAAGGGAGTCCTTCTCACATGACGAGCACTCTCGAGAACGCCACCACGATCACCCAACTCGACATCGACGTCCCCGCTCCCGTCACCCAACAGGTCAGGCCCACCCGGTCCAGGTCGACCGACGAGTACCTCGACGTCATCGACATGTTCCACGCACTGCACGACATGGCGGTGGGCAGCCACGAGTACCGCCGTCAACGCGAACGCATCATCCGGCGCTGCATGCCGATGGCCGACCACGTGGCACTGCACTTCGACAGGCGAGGGGAAGCGCTCGACGACCTCGTCCAGGTGGCCAGGGTGGGACTGCTCAACGCCGTCGAGCGCTTCGACCCAACCCGCGGTTCGTCGTTCGTGGCATTCGCCATTCCCACGATGATGGGCGAGGTACGCAGGCACTTCCGCGATCACGCCTGGACCATGCACGTGCCTCGGCGCATTCGCGATCTGCACGTCCAGATCACCCGCGCCACCAGCTCGCTGATGCAGGAACTGGGGCATGCTCCCACGCCGAGCGAGCTGGCCGACTACCTCGGCGCGGATCGGGAGCAGGTCGTGGAGTGCCTGATCTCCGCCGACGCCTACCAGCTGCGATCGTTGGATGCCCCGATCGGCAGTGACGGGGTGCGGCCGCGCATGGTGGCCGACATCGTGGGCGAGGTCGACGAACGCATCGACTACGTGACCGACAGGGAGGCGATCCGGCCGCTGCTGGCTGCGCTGTGCGACCGCGACCGTGACGTCCTGCAGATGCGCTTCTTCGACTCGATGACGCAGAGTCAGATCGCCGAGAAGATCGGCACGTCGCAGATGCAGGTGTCGCGGATTCTGGCGCGCATCCTCGCCGACATGCGCAAGGCGCTGGAGTAGCGGCGGCCTCCGCGGGTATCTAGTTCCGTGGCACCCAACGACCGATGAGAGAGTCGAGGACCACGAATGAGCCACCTGTGCACCGGAAGCGGACGGGAATTGGCCGGCGACCCGCCGCCGAACACCGCTGCGAGCTGCCCGGTCTGCGGCCGGGGCGTCAGAGTCGACGGACACGACACCGAACGCGGGATGACGTTCAGCGTCGGGGCACACGAGGAGATCGTCCGAAGCAGCTAGCACTCGGTCCGAGTCCGCAGGGCCGACCGACGACGACCACTGCCCGCCGGGTTAGTCTCCGTGCGCTGGCGCATCGGCGCCGGTTCACGATCTCTCGCACCGCCTTGTGAACGGACGACTCATCGACGACACCGCCCTGAGCAACCCGGGCGCGCCGACGGTCCGCTTCCCGTGACGGGACTGGGCACCGTCGGACAGGCGGTGGCGATCTTCGTCGCCACGAACGTCGACGACGTCGTCATCCTCGCCCTGTTCTTCGGCCGTGCTGCCGGCCACCGGGCGGCGACGACCGCCGTGGTGGTCGGCCAGTACCTCGGGTTCGTCGCGATACTCGCGGGGTCGGTCGTCGCGGCGCTGGGAGCCCGGCTGCTCCCGGAGTCGACGATCGCCTACCTGGGTCTGCTGCCGCTGCTGCTCGGGATCTACGCCGCGTGGGAGGCCTGGCGGTCCCGGGGCGACGATGACGACGACGACGCGGCCGGCCCCTCGCAATTGGGTGTCTTGACCATCGCGGCGGTCACGTTCGCCAACGGCGGCGACAACATCGGCGTCTACATTCCCGTGTTCGCCGTCGCCGGTGTCGCGGGGATGGTCACGTACGTCGTCGTGTTCCTCATCGGCGTCGCAGTGTGCTGCGCGCTGGGCTGGTACCTCGCCACCCGCCCTGCCATCGCCCGGCTGATGGCGCGCTGGGGCGACGTCGTCCTACCGGTCGTGCTGATCGTGCTGGGAGTGGTGATCCTCATCGAGGGCGGGGCGTTCGGGCTCTGATGTCGGGGCACCGGCCGCCCAAACTCTAATCTCGGGTGAGAGTAGGGTAGGGCCACGTGAATCGTGATTCCAGCACGTCGGTGCTCGCCGCCCTCAGATCACCGAAGCGGCTCAAGACCGAAGTGCTGGCCGGGCTCGTCGTCGCGCTGGCGCTGATCCCGGAGGCCATCTCGTTCTCGATCATCGCCGGCGTAGATCCGCGGGTCGGCCTGTTCGCGTCGTTCACGATGGCCGTGACCATCGCGATCACGGGCGGCCGGCCCGGGATGATCTCCGCGGCCACCGGCGCCGTCGCGCTCGTGATCGCGCCGCTGGTGCGAGAGCACGGCCTCGACTACCTGATCGCGACCGTACTGCTGGCAGGCGCGCTGCAGATCGTGCTGAGCGCGTTGGGCGTGGCCCGCCTCATGCGATTCATCCCCCGCAGCGTGATGGTCGGCTTCGTCAACGCGCTCGCGATCCTGATCTTCCTGTCGCAACTGCCCTACCTGATCGGCGTGCCGTGGCTCGTCTACCCGTTCGTCGCCGTCGGACTGCTCATCATGGTGTTCCTGCCCAGGGCGACCACGGCGATCCCCGCCCCACTGATCGCGATCGTCGTGCTGACCGCCGCCGTGCTGATCCTCGAGGTCGACATCCCGAATGTCGGTGACGAGGGCGAACTTCCGTCGAGTCTGCCCACCCTGCTGCTACCCCAGGTGCCGCTGACGCTGCAGACGCTGTCGATCATCGCGCCGTATGCGTTGGCGGTCGCGCTGGTCGGGCTGCTGGAATCGCTGCTGACCGCCAAGCTCGTCGACGACATCACCGACACCCACAGCAACAAGACCCGCGAGGGCTGGGGCCAGGGCGTCGCCAATCTCGTCACCGGCTTGTTCGGTGGCATGGGCGGCTGCGCGATGATCGGCCAAACGATGATCAACGTGAAGGTGTCGGGTGCCCGCACGCGCATCTCGACGTTCCTCGCCGGGGCGTTCCTGCTCGCCCTCGTCGTCGGTCTCGGCGACGTCGTCGGCCTGATCCCCATGGCAGCACTCGTCGCCGTCATGATCATGGTGTCGGTCGGAACGTTCGACTGGCACAGCGTCAACCCGTCGACCCTGCGCCGCATGCCGCGCAGCGAGACGCTGGTCATGCTCGCCACGGTCGTGGTCACCGTGGCAACCTCCAACCTCGCCTACGGCGTCATCGTCGGCTCGCTGACGGCGATGGTGTTGTTCGCGCGCCGGGTGGCGCATCTGGTGGACGTCCGCAAGGTCGACGGCGCCACCGACGCTGCGGACACCGTGGTCTACCGGGTGACCGGCGAGCTGTTCTTCGCCTCGAGCAACGACCTCGTCTACCAGTTCGACTACGCCGACGACCCGCCCAACGTCGTCATCGACCTGACGGACTCGCACGTCTGGGACGCGTCGACCGTCGCCGCGCTCGACGCCGTGACCACGAAGTACCGCGCGAAGGGCAAGCAGGTCGAGATCATCGGGCTCGATGCCGATTCCGCGGATCGACACGATCGCCTGTCCGGCACGCTCGGTGCGGATCGATGAGCACCGGACACATGCAGATCGGTCAGGTGGCGACCCGCACCGAACTGTCGATCACCACCGTGCGTCACTACGACGAGGTCGGTCTGGTGACCCCGTCGGCGCGCTCGGCCGGCGGTTTCCGGCTGTACACCGACGCCGACGTGCAGCGGCTGTTGGTGATCCGGCGCATGAAGCCACTGGGCTTCACGCTGGCCGACATGAAGGAACTGCTCGACTCACTCGACGTGCTCCACGATCCCGACGCCGGCGAGGACGCCCGGGCCGCGGCTTCGGAGTCACTCGACGAGTGTCGTGCCAAGACGGCCGAGAGCGCCACGAAGCTGCGCAGGCACCTCGCATACGCCGAGGAGCTCAGCGAGCTGCTCGCTAGGGTGCGGACGTGACCGCAGCGCCGCCGCCGTCCGGCGAACCTCAGCCACCCCCGCCGGTTGCCGCAATGGGTGCCCGCGCTGCCGCGCTGCTCGTCTTCGGCTCGTCGGCCGCGGTACTGGTCATCGAGATCACCGCCCTGCGACTGCTCGCGCCGTACCTCGGGCTGACGCTGGAGACCAGCACCCTCGTCATCGGCATCGCGCTCACCGCGATCGCGATCGGTTCGTGGGCGGGCGGGCACCTCGTCGACCGGTCGGATCCGCGCAGACTCATCGCGCCGTCGCTGGGCGTCTCCGGTGCCGTCGTCGCGATCACGCCCGCGGTTGTGCGCACCACGGGCGAGTGGGCGCAGCCGATCCTGTTGCTGGTCGCGTCGCTGACCATCCTCGTTCCGGGCGCCCTGCTGTCCGCTGTGACGCCCATGGTGACCAAGATGCGTCTGACGGCCCTCGACCAGACGGGCACCGTGGTCGGGTCGCTGTCGGGTGTCGGCACCGTCGGCGCCATCACCGGCACCGTGCTCACCGGATTCGTGCTGATCTCGCGCGTTCCGGTCAGCGGCATCCTCGTCGGGCTCGGAGCGCTCCTGGTGGTGGGCAGTCTCGTCGTCGAGTGGCGAATGCGCCAGTGGCGCAAGGGCAGCGCCGCAGTGGTTGCCGGCATCGTCGTGCTGGGCGGTCTCGCGGGGCTGGTGGCGCCGGGAGGGTGCGATGCCGAGACCAAGTATCACTGCGCCCGCGTGATCGCCGACGCCGAACGTGCCGGTGGGCGCACCCTCGTGCTCGACGGGGTCCGCCATTCCTACGTCGACGTCGACGATCCCACCACCTTGACGTTCGCCTACGTACGCGCGATCGCCGCCACCGTCGACAGCGCCTTCCGTCCTGGGGAACCGCTGGCGGCCTACCACCTCGGCGGCGGAGGCATGACGTACGCCCGCTACCTTGCCGCGACCCGTCCCGGATCCGACAGCGTCGTCTCCGAGATCGACGGTGGCGTGGTCGGCTTGGACCGTGCGCGGCTGGGACTGACACCGGACAGCGGGATCGACGTGCGGGTCGAAGACGGCCGACTGGGTCTGCGGGAGCTGCCCCCGCGCAGCCGCGACGTCGTGATCGGCGACGCCTTTGGCGGTGTCAGCGTCCCGTGGCACCTCACCACCCGGGAGGCGATCGGCGACGTTCGGCGCGTGCTGAAGGACGACGGCGTGTACGTCGCCAACCTCATAGACTACGGCGCACTGGCGTTCCTACGCGCCGAGATCGCAACGCTCGCAGACACTTTCGATCACGTCATCCTCGCCGGAGAACCCAGGGACGTCGGCGTCGACGAATCGTCGGCATCGAACGGCGGCAACTTCGTCGTCGCCGCCTCGGACCGGCCGATCGACCCCCGGGCGCTACGAGACGGCCTGCGGCAGCGGGAAACACAGTGGACCACGATCTCCGGAGCGGACCTCGCCGACTGGACCGGCGACGCCCAGGTGCTCACCGACGACCATGCTCCGGTCGATCAACTCGCGGAGCCGAACCGCCCGTGAGGTGCTCCCGCGCGACGTTCACGAAGTCGGCGACCAGCGGGTTGGAGTCACCGACGCGGGTCGCCACCATGACCTTGCTGGTGGGGAACCGCTCGACCGGCACGGTGGCCAGATCGGTGCGCAGCGAGCTGCGCCGGTCGCCCACCGGCAGGACCGCGATGGCCTGACCGCTCGCGACGAGTTCCATTCTGTCCTCGAAGCTTTCGTTGACCGGACCCGCCGAGATGGGCCCCGGGTCGCTGCCCCGGTACGAATCGGTCGGATAGAGCGCTCGGGCGCCGCCGTGCGGGCAGATGAACTGCTCGCCGGCGAAGTCGTCCGGCGAGACCGATGCCCTGCCGGCCAGGTGGTGGTCGATGGGCACCACCAGCATCCGTGGCTCCTCGTAGAGCACGGTCGTCTCGGCGACGTCGGCGGGGAACGTGAGCGGGTCGCGGGCGACCACGGCGTCCACTCCCCCCTCGGCGAACACCCGACCGTCATGGCACTCGAGGTGACGGGTGTCGATCTCCGCACCCGGGTGACGCCGACGCAGTTCGCGCACGGCAGGAGTGATCACCAGATCCTCGACGTATCCGATGATGACCTTGCCGGTCGGCCGGTAGGCGCGGGTCACCAGCGTCGCCTGACGAGCGGCCCGCAACAACGCACGAGCCTCCGGTAGGAACGCCCTGCCCGCTTCGGTGGGCAGCGTGCCCTGCGGCGTGCGGTCCAGCAGGCGCACGCCCAGGCGGTCTTCGAGCCGCTGGATCTGGCGGCTGAGCGACGGCTGCGCCAGATGCAACTCGGCCGCCGCACGGCTGAAGTTCCCGTGTTCGGCCACGACCGTGAAGTAGCGCACCAGTCGCAGCTCGAGATCCGTCCCGAGGTCGTTCATCCGCACATCCTCATGCCCCTCCCAACCCGACCGTCGGGCGGAGCTATTCCTCGCCATGCCGATTCGGCATGGCGGGATGCGAACCAGGTCGTGGACACGATGCGCCGGCGGTCGAAGACTCGAAGAACGGACGCGACGAGAGGATCGGCGACATGGGCAGGTACGACGGCAAGAACGTCGTCATCACCGGAGGCAGCAGCGGACTCGGCCTGGCGGCCGCCCGATACCTGGTGGACGAGGGCGCTCGGGTCATGGTGACGGGGCGGACCAGCGACACACTGGCCGACGCTGCTCACCGACTCGGCGACCGCGGCATCGCGGTGCGCAGCGACGCCAGTTCGCTCACCGACGTCGACGCGCTGGCCGACCGGGCCGCCGCCGAGTTCGGCACGATTCACGCGCTGGTGGTCAACGCGGGCATCGGCAGCTTCGACGCCTTCGAGGACGTGACCGAACAAACCTTCGACGACGTGTTCGCGATCAACGCGAAGGGTCCGTTCTTCACCGTGCAGAAGATGGCACCGCTGCTCGCTCCTGGCAGCGGCGTGGTGTTGACGACGTCGATCGCCAATCGAACGGGGTGGGACAGGCTCAGCGTCTACTCGGCCAGCAAGGCGGCGCTGCGGTCGATGGCGCGCACCCTGAGCCGGGAACTGCTGCCGAGGGGAATCCGGGTCAACGCGATCAGCCCCGGCTCCATCGACACCGGGAAGCTGGAGAAGGAGGCACCGGAGCGCGCCGAAGTCCTGAAGGCCCAGTTCACCGCGAGCAGTCCGATGCAGCGGTTCGGCCATCCCGACGAGTTCGCCCCCGCGGTGGCCTTCCTCGCCTTCGAGGCGACGTTCGTCGCAGGCATCGAACTGGTCGTCGACGGTGGCGAGTCCCAGCTCTGAGGCCATCTCGATCGAAGAACCCGTCAATCACATCGCAAGACAACGGAAAGGCACGTCGATGAGCACCTTCGCAGGCAAACGAGTCGTCATCACGGGAGGAACCAGCGGCATCGGCCTCGCCACCGCCAAGGCACTGGTGAGCGGCGGGGCTCGCGTCCTCGTCACCGGCCGGACCGCGGCATCCCTCGACGCCGCGCGAGCCGAGCTGGGTCCGACGGCGATCGTCGAGAACAGTGACGCGGTCACCGGCATAGCCGCACTGGCCGACCGTGCGGCCGCCGAGTTCGGCGGCGTCGACCTGCTCGTGCTCAACGCAGGCGGAACTCTCGTGACGACACTCGACGACACCACCGAGGCGTCGTACGACCAACTGTTCGATCTGAACGCCAAGGCGCCCTTCTTCACGTTGCAACGGTTCCTGCCGCTGATGCCCGCCGGCAGCGCCGTCGTGCTGACGACCTCGGTGAGCCACGTCAAGGGCATCGCGGGGACGAGCGTGTACTCGGCGACGAAGGCTGCGCTGCGGTCGATGACGCGAACGTTCGCCCGCGAGCTGATCGGCCGGGGCATCCGCGTCAACGCGGTGTCCCCCGGCCCGATCGACACCGGCATCCTGGAACGCAACATGCCTCGCGAAGATGCCCGGCAGTTCCTCGTTCAGATGGCGGCCGAAAACCCGATGCAGCGCCTGGGCGAGGCCGAGGAAGTGGCGAAGGCGATCATCTACCTCGCGTTCGACGCCACCTACACCACCGGCACGGAACTCGCCGTCGACGGAGGCGCATCCCAGTTGTGAGTCAGGACGAGACGGCCTCGAAGGCGGCGAGCGCTGCGTCCAACGTCGCGAAGGTGGCGAATAACTCGTCCAACGCGGTCACCTCGATGGGTCTACGCGTGGCCGGTGAGTCGGCGACGACGGCGTAGAACACGGCCGAGTCCAGTTCCCGGGCGGCGAGTACCAGCACGCGTAGCCCTGCTGAGCCCATGAACGTCACGCCCGTCAGATCGATGATCAGTGCGCGACCCGGGGACGTGCGGGCGGCGGCGACGGCCTCTTCGAGTGACGGCGCCGTCGCCAGGTCGACGTCTCCCTCGACGAATAGCACCGTGACGTCGCGATCACGACGTTCCTCGCGTGTGACGACCGGACTGGGGGGCATCGTCGACCGACCTTCCTTCTCACGGCGCGGACGTCACGCGTGAGCGGACATACAGTTCGAAGGACTCCGGTCTGAACCCAGGTCGACTCTATCCGATGTTTGAGTCGTCCCTCCGACGTGAAAGTACTCACCACGGGGGACGACCACATTGCGGGAGCTTGGATGACGACTGACGTAGGTCACGTTCGGCGTCCCCTGGTACGTCGATGACCACGTCCGCGCTACACATGGTCATTCCGGCGCGCGCCGAGTCGCTGTCGGCCGTGCGCGATCGCGTGGCGGAGTGGCTGACGTCGCTCGGCATGCCGGACGAGCGCATCGGCGACATCGTCCTCGTGGTCAACGAGGCATGCAGCAACAGCATCGAACACGCCTACATCGGCGAAGCGGCCGGCGCCATCCGCGTAGCGGCCGACGTCGACTCGCAGTCCATCTGCATCACCGTCGAGGACTTCGGCCGGTGGAAGACGGATACCTCGAAGACCGACGTTTCGCGCGGCCGTGGCCTTGCCCTCATGCGTGCCATGAGTTCTCACGTCGGCCTCTACACCAATACCAGCGGCACGCGAGTGTCCCTGAGCTTCCCGTCCCCGAAGGCCGACGGCGGGTCGTCCGTTGCGCAGTCGGACCCGCGCCCTTAGTCGGCTGTCAGGCCGATCGGCAAAACTTCACGGGGTTGCCGCGTAGTCCACCGTCGCCGCAGGGCCAGATGCCGTCGCTCAACTTGCGCAGTCCAGGCTCACGAAGGATGAGCAATTCGTCGTTCAACGCGAAGACGACGTGACCGTCTTCGAGCAGCAGCACCCTGCTCGGCACGGCATGCTGTCCATGTCTGGTGCTGTGGAGTTCTCGAACCCGCAGGTCGGCGTCAACCGCACGCAGAGCACCATCTCGCCAGAACACCGCGGTGCCGTCACTGTCCAGAGCCGGATACGTGGTGTAGTAGCCGCTCAACGGCGGCCCGCGCTGCACGCCACCATCGGAACCGAATCGAACGAACTGCGATCGTGACGGCAGGACGTTCTCCGACTCCGGACCGGATATCACGCCCTCGTTGTCTACCAACATCTGCGCGTGAGTGGGCCATAGCCGTGTCACCGCACCAGTCGCGTCGCACTGAGCAGTCATGACCTCGCCATAGCCAGCGAAACCAATCAGGAACTTCTCGGGTCCCACGATCGCCTTGTTGTGCGACGGGCCAGGCACGGTCTCATCAATCAGCTGACCGGTTTCGGTGTCGACGAAGAACGTCACCGCAATACCAGTGCTGTAGTCAGCGACCGTGGCGGCGACCCGCGAACCCGAAACAAGCAGCGGATCTGGGTAGCCGGCTTCCAAGGTTCGCGGCCTCAGTGGGGGTGAAGGCCTTTCCTTGCCGGTCTTGACTGTGATGACCACCGCGCCAGGCACGAACAGCTCCCTGAGCGGCAACGATATCGACCACCGTGTGCCGCCGGCCTCGTCATACCGAACGAGGCGGGCGTCACGCCGCCGGGGAGTGGTACGGCCGCGCTCGGTGGGCAGCCATCGGGCCAAGTGGCCGAACTGATTTCGAGGAAGGACATGGCCCGGTACCGCTGGGAGCCACAGGGCCACGAATCCGTCGGGCAGCAATACGAACGCGCCCAGGTCCTCGAACGGGACGCGTTCGAGCATGACGGTGTTGACACGCTTACCGGCGGTATTCACCGCACTCACCACGAAACGCCCGAACGAGCCGTGGTGGGGGATCCACACATTCTCGGCGGTCAAGCGCGGTGGATAGGGGCGACCGGGAAAACTCTGACGCCACAGCATCCTGCCCGTCAGATCGAAACCACACACCGCGGTCGTGTTCATGTCACCTCGGTCATGCGAGGTAGTCACGATCCGGCTGCCCGCGTCCCACGCGGCCAGGCCCCATGCGCGAGCCGGCAACTTCACGTCACAGAAGGAAGTCGGCATTTCCCGATTTTCGACGACACTCACCGGAGCGGCGGGCATTTCGTGTGAAGTCCACACACCGGTCAACGGACCAGTGATCCGTCGCCCACCCAGAAAGAAGAACGTGCCGCCCGTCAGCTACGAGGGCCCTTTGACCGATGTTCCGAAGCGCCGCCAATCTGATTTCACTTTCAGATGGTCACTGGCGGGCCATCGCAACCCGGGCATGCCCCTTGGCCGCCTCGCCTTCGTCGTGCTCCGCAGCACCGGTGAGCGTGACGGTCACCGTGTCGATTGTTCCGGTGAACCGGAATGGCGTCGTGTACTTCTGAGATACCGGGGAGCCGGGGTTTCTCCCGACCGCAATGCCGCTGCCGATGCCGAGCGCGAGTGGAACCGTCACCTCGAAGTCCGCCTGGCCCACCAAGTCGTCGTCGATGAACAGTGCGGCGGTGCCGGGGGAACCCTTGCCGGCCTTGAGGTCCGGCTTGCCGTTGGGCGCGAACTCGTAGCGCAGAACGTGCCTGCCTGCGGCTATCGGCCGGTCCGAGGAGACCATCAATTCCTTGACGCCGACGTAATTGTGTACGTAGTGAAGATGGCCGTCCTGCACGAAGAGCGTGTAGCCGCCGATGTTGCTGCCATGGCACACGATCACGCCTTCGTCACCAGGCTCGAGTTCGACGTCGGCGGTGATGGTGTGGGCGCGGTTGAGGGTCTTGACCGCGACGTTCTCCGGAACCACCTGTGTGCCAGGGTAATAGACGTAGGTGTCACGATCCGACGTGATCTGAGGTCGTTCGTCGGCGAACCGCGTCGTCCCCCGGCTGTCGAGAGGCAGCACGTTGTACTTGCCTGCCTCGGTGTACCAGAGGGCGATCATCTCGATGAGCCGTGCCGGTTCCGATGCTGCGAGATCGACGGTTTCAGCCGGGTCTTCGTCGACGTTGTACAGCTCCCACCCGTTGGCGTCGAGTTCGCGAAGTTGGTCCTCGGTGAGTTCCAGCATGCCGAAGCCGACGCCGGCTTCGGTGAACGAGGTACCGGGAAAGGGACACACCGCTCGCCAACCGTCGTCGTAGAGCGAGCGGTGCGCGAACATCTCGAAGTACTGGGTGTGGTGCTTGGTCGGTGCGTCGCCGTCGTCGAAGGTGTGCGCGAGACTGACGCCTTCGATGGGCGACTGCGTGACGCCGCGCAATGCCTTCGGCGCTTCGATGCCAAGCGATTCCAGCACCGTTGGAACCATGTCGATGACGTGTCCGTATTGGTGTCGCAGTTCACCCTTCGCCTTGATTCCGTTGGGCCAGTGCACGATGAAGCCGTCCGAGACGCCACCGCGGTAGGTCTCCCGCTTCCAACGGCGGAACGGTGTGTTGCCGGCGAAGGTCCAGCCCCAGGGGTAGTGGTTGAAGTACTTGGGCCCGCCCAGGTCATCGAGCGCGGCGAGGTTCTGTGCCAGGTCGTCGGGAATGTTGTTGAAGAACTTGTTCTCGTTGACCGAACCGTGCGGGCCGCCCTCGGCGCTGGCTCCATTGTCCGACACCAACATGACCAGTGTGTTGTCCAGTTGCCCGATGCCATCGAGATAGTCGAGCAGGCGGCCGATCTGGTGGTCGGTGTGCTCGAAGAATCCCGCGAATACCTCCATCATGCGGGCATAGAGGGTGCGCTCGTCGTCGGACAGCTCGTCCCACTGCTGGACGTCGGGATCGTGGCGTGCCAGCGCGGCGTCCTGGGCGACGATGCCCAGTTCCTTCTGCCGCGCGAAGACCTTCTCGCGGTAGGCGTCCCAACCGTCGTCGAACTGCCCTCTGTATCGCTCGGCCCACTCTGGTGGAGCCTGATGCGGAGCATGGTTGGCGCCGGTGGCGTAGTACAGGAAGAACGGCTTGTCGGGGGCGACCTGTTTGAGATCGGCGACGAAGCCGATCGCCCGGTCGGTCAAGTCGACCGTCAGGTGGTAACCCTCTTCGGGAGACGTCGGCGGCTCGACCTGATGGTTGTCCGAGACGAGGTCGGGATAGTACTGGTGGGTGTCCCCGCCAAGGAATCCGTAGTGCCGTTCGAAGCCACGACCCAGCGGCCACCGGTCATAAGGTCCGGCGGCACTGATCTGTTCTGCCGGCGTCAGATGCCACTTGCCGACCGCGTAGGTGGCATAGCCGTGCGGGAGCAGCATCTCCGACAGAAAGCCGTTCTCGAACGGGATCGCGCCGTTGGCACCGGGGAATCCTTCGGAGCCCTCGGTGATGCAGGACATGCCGTTGGAGTGGTGATTACGGCCGGTGAGCATGCAGGAGCGCGACGGAGAGCACAGCGCAGTGGTGTGCATGTTGGTGTACAGCAGTCCGTTCTGCGCCAAACGGTCCAGATTGGGTGTGCGAATGGGTGCGCCGTAACAGCCGAACTGTCCGTAGCCGGTGTCGTCGAGCACGATGTACAACACGTTCGGCGCGCCTGGTTTCGACCGGACCGGCGCCGGCCAGGCCGGCTCGGACTCGCTGACGGTTCGCCCCATCCGGCCAGGAAAGGTAGTGCCGGGCTCGTATTCGGTCAGGCTCACTAGCCGGGTCCCCCAGCGCCTTGCGAAACACCAGCCGGGCGTTCTGGTCGGAGGCGTCACCACGCAGCACGCCTGCACCGACAGTAGGCCGCTGGCACGCCTCGATAGAGCGCTTTTCGCGACGAAAAGCCGTGCGGACGACCCAAAGCAGAAGGACCAGGCCAACCCTCTGACCTGGTCCTCATCTGTGGAGCTAGGGAGAATCGAACTCCCGACCTACTCGATGCGAACGAGTCGCGCTACCAACTGCGCCATAGCCCCTAGTGCCGGTACAGGTTATCAGTGACCCCGCCCGGCGAGAAAACCAGTGGCTACTGCCCCGCCGCCTGGGGCAGGTCGTAGTCACGCTCGAGCCGGGTGTACTCGAGATGCTCGAAGATCGGGTCCTCGTCGTCGATCTCCAGGACCACTGATCCTGGGCGACGAAGTCGTGAAGGGACGACATCGAACTCCTGGTCGTCGGTGTTCTCCACCCCCAACCTCGACCGAGCCATGCGCTGCGCCCTGCGGCGTCGCAACTGCTCTTCGATCCGGGTCTGCCGTCGCAGATAGGCGAGATAGAGAACGGTGACGACGCCGATGGTGCCGCACAGCCACCACAGGCCCGGAGTCACCAGGTAGGACGCCACGGCCGACGCGAGCAGCAGCACCGACATCGCCATCAGCATGCGCTTGCGGAACGCGAACTTGCGCTCGCGGACCGCTACGGAGGTCTTCGTCTCGTACCGGTTGGTGCGGGCTCGCGACATGGAGTCGGCCAGCTTCGGCTCGCCCTCGGACTCGGCTTCCAGTCCCGACGAGTCGTCGACGTACTCGTAGTCGTGGTCGGTGCCGTCGTCGATCGCTTCGAGACCGTCGGTGTCCTCCTCGGTTTCGAAGGCAGCGTCGGTTTCGAAGGTGTCGTCGGTCTCGGAGGCAGCGTCGGTCTGGGAGACGGCGGCGGGTTCGGCCGCGCGGACGTCGGGCTCGACGGCCTCGAATACACCGGTGTCGTCGGCGAACTCGGCGTCGGCGCGGGTGCGGATGGCGGCGGTGGGAGGCCCGGCCTCGGCCGCGACGTACTCGGGTTTGGCGGCGGCGTCCTCGTCGGGCTCGGCGTGGAAATCGAGCGGCAGCTGGGGCTCGTCGGCCTGCGGTTGGGCCGTCGCCCCCACCGGTAGTGCGCCGGAGTCCATCTCGACGACGTCGACGTCGAGGTAGTCGGGTTCGCTCGACACCGCGCTCGCGGCCAGCACGACGGCCTTGCGGGGCGCGGTCTCGGCGTCGTCCCCGTCGTAACCGTCGTCGTACTCGTCGAGGTCCTCGTGGGTGGGACGCCAATCCGGGTCGCTGAAGTGTCCGGCGGCCGGGCCGCGCTTGCGCAGCCGCGCGCCTCGACCGGTGTTGAGTACCCGGGTGGCCAGCGCGACGTCGCTCGTCCGGCGCACGGTGTCCCGCTTGCTGATGAGCATCGGGACGAGGACGAACAGCCAGAGCACGACGAGGGAGATCCACAGGAGGGATTGGGGGATGCTTGGCATTGCGCCGGCTCCTTTCCCCTTCAGGCTAGGTCTGACGACCAGCGCATCGAGGGGGGACGCGCCGAGGACAATTACACACCTGTAATTCCCCTTCTACAAGCACATTCGCCACTCATGTCACATCTGCAACACGTTCAGGCCCAGTTCGCTCGTCCAGACCGGACCAGCGATGCCGTCGCGGACACCTGCAGTTCCTCGACCGTCAACGCCACCAGCAGGTGGTCGCGCCACGCACCGTCGACCTCCAGATACCGCCGCAGCAGACCCTCTTCGCGGAACCCGGTCTTGGCCAGCACCCGGCGGCTCGGCGCGTTCTCCGGCCGCACCGTCGCCTCGATCCGGTGCAGCATCACCCCGCTGAAGCCGTGGTCGACGCCCAGCGCGAGCGCCGCGGTGGCCACTCCCGCACCGTTGAATTGGCGCGCCACCCAATAGCCGATCCAGGCCGACCGCAACGCGCCGTGGGTGACGTTGCCGATGGTCAGCTGCCCGCAGAATTCGCCGTCCAGTTCGATCGCATACGGCAGCATGCGGCCCCGTCGCGCCTCGGCCCGCAACCCCGAACAGATCGACGGCCACGACGAAACAGCATGGCGCACTTCCCAATCGACCTCCGCGACCGGCTCCCACGGTTCGAGGTGGGCGCGGTCGGCCAACCGGATCCGGCTCCACACGCCGCCGTCGCGCAACCGCACCGGCCGCAGCCGCACCAGGCCTGCGCGCACCCTGATCGGACCGATCGGCTTCGGCCAGCCCGGGTGCATCGAGGTGGAGCGGAACAGGTTCACCGACGTGACACCGGTCGGTCAGCCGCGCTGGGCGAGGAAGGCCACGTCGACGACCTCACCGGTGCGGACCTCCTCGGTCTCGCTCGGCACCATCACCAGACAGTTCGCCTCGGCCAGCGTGGCCAACAGGTGTGACGACGCGCCGGGCGCACCACCGAGCGCCTGCACCAGGTACTCGCCGGTGTCCTGGTCGCGCATGAGCTGCCCACGGAGGTAGCCCTTGCGCCCGGCGACCGAGCTGATCGGCGACAACGCGCGGGCCTGCACGACACGCCGAAGCGGTTGCCGCTTGCCCAGCGACATCCTGATCAGCGGACGCACCATGACCTCGAACACGACGAGCGCGCTCACCGGATTGGCAGGCAGCAGGAAGACCGGGACACCGTCGCGCCCCAGTTGTCCGAAGCCCTGCACCGACCCGGGGTGCATGGCGATCCGAGCGACTTCGACCTCGCCCATGTCGGCGAGCACGGTGCGGACGCTCTCGGCGGCGACACCGCCGACCGCACCGGCGATCACCACGACCTCGGCGCGGTTGATCTGACCCTCGACGACGTCGCGCAGGGTCTTGGCCTCGGTGTCGACGATCCCGACGCGGTTGACCTCGGCGCCGGCGTCGCGGCCAGCTGCGGCCAGCGCGTAGGAGTTGACGTCGTAGACCTGCCCGTTGCCCGGCGTGCGGGAGGTGTCGACGAGTTCTCCACCCACCGACATCACCGACAGTCGCGGCCGAGGATGGACCAGCACCCGCTCTCGACCCACGGCCGCGAGCAGACCGACCTGTGCCGCGCCGATGATCGTGCCCGCGCGGACTGCGACGTCACCGGGCTGGACGTCGTCCCCGGTGCGGCGCACGTAGGCACCGGACCGCACGCCGCGCAGGACGCGCACCCGCGAGTCACCGCCGTCGGTCCAGCGCAGCGGCAGCACCGCGTCGGCGAGGGTCGGCATCGGCGCGCCGGTCTGGACGCGGGCGGCCTGGCGCGGCTGAAGGCGGCTGGGAGTGCGGGCACCGGCCTCGATCACGCCCATGACGGGCAGGCTGAGGTCGCCGCGGTTCTGGTCGTCGTCCGCCCCGGCTCCCAGGACGTCGACGCTGCGGACGGCGTACCCGTCGATGGCCGCCTGGTCGAAGCCGGGCAGCGGTCGCTCGGTGACGACCTCCTCTGCGCACATCAACCCCTGCGCCTCGGCGATCGCCACTCGGACGGGTCGGGGTGCCACCGCAGCGGCTGCCACCCGAGCCTGCTGCTCCTCCACCGAACGCAAGTCAAGCCTTTCTGCAGTCCCAGGGCCCGCCGTGCGCACGTGCGCGTCGCCGCCCAGCCCGTGGGCTGGATTGCCGCGTCAGCCCGCGGAAAGGCCCAGTCGCTCGACCAGCCAGCTCCTCAGCTCGGGGCCGTAGTCGTCGCGTTCCAACGCGAAGTCAACCGCAGCCTTGAGGTAGCCGCCGGGATTTCCCAAGTCGTGTCGGGTACCGCGGTGCACCACCACGTGCACCGGATGCCCATCCTCGATGAGGAGCGCGATCGCGTCGGTCAGCTGAATCTCACCGCCGACACCCTTCTGGACCCGGCGCAACGCATCGAAGATGGCGCGATCCAGCACGTAGCGGCCTGCGGCGGCGTACAGCGACGGCGCGTCCTCGGCCTTCGGCTTCTCGACCATGCCGTTGACCTTCAGCACGTTCGGATTGGCGGCGTCGGGCACGACCTCGACGTCGAAGACGCCGTAGGCGCTGATCTTGTCGGCAGGCACCTCGATGGCGCACAGCACCGTTCCACCGCGCTTGGCACGGACCTTCGACATGGTCTCCAGCACGCCGGTGGGCAGCACCAGGTCGTCGGGCAGCAGCACCGCGATGGCGTCCTCGTCCGGCAGCAGGCTGTCCTCGACGCAGCTGACGGCGTGCCCGAGGCCCAGCGGCTCGTGCTGCACCACGGACTCGACCTTGATGAGTGCAGGCGCGCGCCGCACCTTCTCGAGCATGATCTGCTTGCCGCGGGCCTCGAGGGTGCCTTCGAGCACGAGGTCCTCGACGAAGTGCGCGACCACGCCGTCCTTGCCCTCGGACGTGATGATCACGAGACGCTCGGCGCCCGCTTCGGCCGCTTCGGCGGCCACCAGCTCGATACCGGGCGTGTCGACGACGGGCAGCAGCTCCTTGGGAACCGTCTTCGTCGCGGGAAGGAAGCGCGTTCCCAGGCCTGCGGCGGGAACGACGGCGGTGCGCGGAATCGGCACCAGAGCCTGTGGAGTCATCCGTCACACGATAACGCCATCGACCGTCCGCGACCCTGCGAGTCCACCATCTTTGCGCGACCCGGCCAGCGGGGTGACAGGCTGACGACCGTGACGGCCGGTGGGAAGACGAAGGCGCAGTGGCGGACTGCCGTGCTGCGTGCCCGCCGGGAGCTGACACCGGCGCGCCGCCGCGCCGAGGCCGATGCAATCCGGGCTGCACTGAGCACCGTCGTCGGAGATGGAGACACCATCTGCGCCTACGTCCCGGTGAGCTCCGAACCGGGGTCGGCCGACGTGCTGGACGCACTGGTGGCCGCAGGCGCGCGGGTACTGCTTCCCGTCGCGCGGGACGACCACGGAACCCCGATGCCGCTGACGTGGGGCGTCTACCGCAGCGACGCACTGGTCGAAGCGCCCTTCGGGTTGCGTGAACCCGCGCCGCCGCACGAACCTCCCCAGGCGATCGCCTCGGCCTCGATGGTGCTGGTGCCCGCGCTGGCCGTGGATCGCCGCGGCGTCCGGCTCGGCCGGGGCGCCGGGTACTACGACCGCACGCTTGCGCTGGCCGGCCCTGGCGCACGATTGTGCGCGGTCGTGCGGGACGAGGAATTCGTCGACGAGTTGCCGGGCGAGGCGCACGACGTGGCCATGACGCACGTGCTGACGCCGGGACGAGGACTGTTCGAGCTACCGCAGCAGTGAAGTGCGCTGCTCGTCACCGTGCGTCGGCGGTCCCGACAGGAATTGGCCGGGCCGCTTGGCGGTTCTAGCACTTGCACCGGTAGAGTGCTAACAAGTTTGACCATCTTCGGAGGTTCACGTGCCGACCTATTCGTACGCATGTACTGAGTGCGACAACCGCTTCGACGCCGTACAGGCGTTCACCGACGATGCGCTGACGACGTGCCCGCAGTGCTCGGGCCGTCTGCGCAAGCTCTTCGGCAAGGTCGGCGTCGTCTTCAAGGGCAGCGGCTTCTACCGCACCGACAGTCGCGATGCGGCCAAGAGTTCGTCGAGCAGCTCGTCGAACGGCGATTCCTCGTCGTCGACGTCCTCGTCCTCGGAGTCGTCGAGCTCGGCCGGCAAGGACTCCGGCAGCAAGGACTCGAGCAGCTCGAGTTCCAGCTCGTCGAGTTCGTCGTCGAGTGACGGCGGCAGCAAGTCCTCGTCGAGCAGCACCGCTCCGGCGTCCGCCGGCTCCAAGTAGAGGTTGTCCACAGGCCTGCACGGCAGGCATGTTCACGCGGACCGTCGCTCTCTAGCGTGAGGGCATGGGGCATCCGCTCGACCCGTCGGCATTGAGTCGTCTCGCGGCACTGCGACCCGACTGGACGCGTACCGTCGCCGCCCGCCGCGCGCTCGCAGGCGCCCTCGTCGTGCTGGCCGCCGTCGCCGCCCTGCGCCCTGATCCCGCGGACGGACGCGTCGACGTCGTGGTCGCCGCCCGGGACCTGACCCCCGGCACCGCGCTCACCGACGCCGACGTCCTCGTCGAATCCCATTCGGCTGCAACCATTCCGGACGGCGCACAGTCTGATCTCGACGGGCTGGTCGGCATGAACCTGGCCGGACCCGCAAGACGCGGCGAGGTCATCACCGACGTGCGCCTGCTGACGCCGCGTCTCACCGAGGCCACCGCGGGACCGGACGCTCGGGTCGTGGCACTCGACCTCGCCGACGCGGCGCTACTCGACCTACTGCGACCCGGTGACGTCGTCGACGTCCTCGCTGCCCCGTCGACTCTGCCCGGCGATCAGGCCGACGCCCCGCCACGGGTGCTGGCTGCTGAGGCAGTCGTCGTGATGGTGTCGCAGCGGTCGGCGTCGCCCACGAGTGGCGATCAGCGCGTGGTGCTCGTCGCGCTGCCCTCGCGCTCGGCGACCGAGGTGGCAGGCGCCTCCCTCACGCAGGCGCTCACGCTCACGCTCCGCTGACGCCGCACCCCGCACGTTCCAGCGCGTTACGGTTGCGGCGCAATGTCACGTCCGGAAGGGGACAGCTCGTGCTCAAGGGGTTCAAGGAGTTTCTCGCTCGCGGCAACATCATCGACCTCTCGGTCGCGGTCGTCATCGGCACCGCGTTCACCGCACTGGTCAAGTCGTTCACCGACACCATCATCACGCCACTCACCAGTCGCATCGGCGCCAGCGGTACCGACGTCGGGCTACTCAAGGTCAGCATCGGCGGCGGCCAGACCATCGACCTCAATGTCCTGATCTCCGCGACCATCAACTTCGTCCTGGTGGCGGCCGTCGTCTACTTCCTCGTGGTGGCGCCGTACAACCGGCTGCGCAAGAGGGGCGAGGTGGAACAGGCGCAGGACACCGAGCTCAGCCTGCTCACCGAGATTCGCGACCTGTTGGTCGACGGCCGCGGCAGCGCTCCCGGCGCCGGGCCCAGCCCGGATACCGCCAAGGTGACGAGCGCCGACAAGGACTGACCCTCACCGACAGACGAAGACAGCCCCCCGGCCGAAGCCGGGGGGCTGTTTTCGATGAGCAGACGAACTGTTAGTTCATGTTCCAGGGCTCGCCGTAGGTGGTGACGCTGTCGCCGGTGCTCGAGATCAGTCGAGCGAACGGACGCAGCAGCACGCCACCGGCAGCACCGGTCACCGTTCCATGCGCGTTGGAGACGGCAACCGCACCGTCGGGACCCGCGACGTCCACCGAGAAGGTGGCGACTTCCTGGATGCCGGGGCCGTTGCCCAGGTCAGCACTGAAGGACACGCCGGGGAACAGGTTCGGGGTGATGACCGACTCCAGACCGAACGGAGGACCGGTGATGTCACCATCGTCGATCAGGATGTTCGGGGTGGTGTACGAGAAGTTGATGCCCACACCGAGCGACCAGGGGAAGCCGATCTGGTAGCCCAGCTCCAGCGTTCCCTCGAACTCCTCGGCACCGGGGCCGGCGACGATGTACTTGGCCTTGCCCGAGTGGAACCACTCACGGGTGAGCCGGTTGCGGTCCAGGGGGAACACGCCATTGAGGAACGTGTCCCACTGCTGGATCGTCAGCGTGCGGTCCTTGCCGTCAACGAGGCTCAGCTCGTTGTCCAGACCTGCGTGTGAGGTGCCCGTGCTCGCGAACAGAGCCGCGATGGTCGCGACCAACGCGACCAGCACCCGACTAATTGCCTTCATTTGGGTTGACCCTTCTAGATGGTGAACTGCGGTGACTGCGGCCCTGCGGAGCGAGCGTGCCGGCCGGACCGAAGTCCGACCGGCACGCACCGCTACCTACTGATCGTCACAGGAGTGACAATTGTTAATTCATGTTCCAGGGCTCGCCGTAGGTGGTGACGCTGTCGCCGGTGCTCGAGATCAGTCGAGCGAACGGACGCAGCAGCACGCCACCGGCAGCACCGGTCACCGTTCCATGCGCGTTGGAGACGGCAACCGCACCGTCGGGACCCGCGACGTCCACCGAGAAGGTGGCGACTTCCTGGATGCCGGGGCCGTTGCCCAGGTCAGCACTGAAGGACACGCCGGGGAACAGGTTCGGGGTGATGACCGACTCCAGACCGAACGGAGGACCGGTGATGTCACCATCGTCGATCAGGATGTTCGGGGTGGTGTACGAGAAGTTGATGCCCACACCGAGCGACCAGGGGAAGCCGATCTGGTAGCCCAGCTCCAGCGTTCCCTCGAACTCCTCGGCACCGGGGCCGGCGACGATGTACTTGGCCTTGCCCGAGTGGAACCACTCACGGGTGAGCCGGTTGCGGTCCAGGGGGAACACGCCATTGAGGAACGTGTCCCACTGCTGGATCGTCAGCGTGCGGTCCTTGCCGTCAACGAGGCTCAGCTCGTTGTCCAGACCTGCGTGTGAGGTGCCCGTGCTCGCGAACAGAGCCGCGATGGTCGCGACCAACGCGACCAGCACCCGACTGATTGCCTTCATGTTCTCCCTATGTGTCGAAGGTGATCCGGCAGGCTCACCGCTGTGGTTCCGGTGGGTGGTCTTACGCCTCAACCACACACCGTGCAAGAGCTTCATGTGAGCGGAATTAGAAAGTCCACATGTTGCTCTTATCAATCGCTCATCGTTGACAGCAGAAACATAACGGTGAGGCATCCCCCCGGCAACGCAAGCGATTCTCGAGTTTGGGAGACGTACACGCGAGCGAGCGATTTGCTGTGGCGTCCCGGGACCGACTCGTGTACGGGCCCGTCTACGAAGGCACCACGCCATCGACGCCGGTCACATACCGGAAGTATCCAGGAGGCGAAGTGCACGCCTGGGGCCCGCAGCATTTCGCTCAGTGCGAAAGCACAGGTCAGCCGTGGTGTGGTGGGACGTTGTCCCGCAGCCAGCGATCTCGGCCCGGATCGTCGTCGGGGCGGGTGTCGTCGCGCTCGTCACTAGTGATAGTGGGAATGGATTCGCCGAAGATCTTGTTAACTACATCCCGCGTTGGCCGCGCTGCGTCGCTCACGAGATCCACCCTGTGTGACGAAGATCACAGTTGGCGCATCGACGCTGTTCACCGTGCGTTAACACAACACGGGTGTGACGTACGAGGTTTGGCGTCACCACGAGCATTGCTCCACCTGTACCCCCGAGACCGAGACCGAGGTCCGGCCGTGTGAACACCGGCTCAGATGTCCAAACTGGATAGCTGGGCGATGACCTGAGTCGCGAGTGGACCCAACGTGGCCATGCCGTCGCGTACCGCGCCACGTGAACCGGGGATGTTCACGACGAGCGTGCTGCCGGAGATGCCGGCGAGGCCGCGGGAGACGCCAGCGTCGACGATGCCTGCCGACAGCCCGGACGCCCGCAGCGCCTCGGAGATGCCGAGGAGCTCCCTGTCGAGGATCGTGCGCGTGGCCTCGGGCGTGACGTCGCGGGGCGTGACACCGGTGCCACCGACGGAGATCACCAGGTCGACGCCGCCGATGACGGCGGTGTTGAGCGCGTTGCGGATCTCGACCTCGTCGGACGCCACGACCACGACGCCGTCGACGACGAATCCCGCTTCACCCAGTAGTTCGGTGACCAACGGACCGCTGTGGTCCTCTTCGTCGCCATGCGCGGTGCGATCATCGACGACCACGACCAGCGCGCGGCCCACCAGTTCCGACGGCTGTTCCATGAAGTCAACCGTATATGGCCCGACCGACGCGGGCGTGACCATTCTCAGCTCGGGCCGCCCCGGCGCGATCGTCACTGGGCGGCCTTGCCGAGAGTGACCTGCACGGTCTGCGGCTTACCCGACGGATCGAGGTAGGTCAGCGTGACCTGGTCGCCGGGCGCCTTGGACCGGACGGCCGCCACCAGCGCGTCGGCGCTGCCGATCACCCGGTCGTCGACCTTGGTGACGACGACGCCGCTGGGCAGACCGGCCGCCGCGGCAGCGCCACCGCTGGTGACGTCGACGATCTTGGCTCCGTCCGCCGACGCATCGTTGCCTACCTGGACACCCAGCGAGGCGTGCGATGCGGTGCCGTTCTGGATGAGTTCGTCGGCGATGCGCTTGGCCTGGTCGACGGGGATGGCGAAGCCGAGCCCGATCGAACCGCTCTGCGACTGCGCCGAGTCGCCGCCCAGCGTCGCGATCGCGGAGTTCACGCCGACCAGTTCGCCGTTCATGTTGACCAGCGCGCCGCCCGAGTTGCCCGGGTTGATCGCCGCGTCGGTCTGGATCGCGTCCAGCACGGTGTTCTGATTCTTCACGTCGCCGCCTGCGGCCACGGGACGGTTCAGCGCGCTGACGATGCCGGTGGTGACGGTGCCCTCGAGTCCAAGCGGCGAGCCGATGGCCACCACGTCCTGGCCGACGCGCAGATTGCCCGAGGAGCCCACCGTGATCGGCGTCAGGTCCCTCGCGTTGTCGGCGCGCACGACGGCGATGTCACTGCTCGGGTCGGTTCCCACGACGGTGAACGACGTGGTGGCTCCGTTGGCGAAGGTGACCTTCGTCTGCACGGCGCCGCCGCCGGGGCCGCCGTCCTTGGCAGCCGAGACGACGTGGTTGTTGGTGAGGATCAGTCCGTCGGACGACAGGATGATGCCCGAGCCCTCCTCGGACTGCCTGCCCATGTCGGTCTCCAACTTGACGACGCTGGGAACGACCTTGGCGGCGACCTGCTCGACGGAGCCGGCGGGCAGACTGGCCGCGGGCTCGCCGGGCGTCGCGCCGGAGACCGAGGACACCGATGCCCGGTCGGGCTCGACCAGCGTTGCGACACCGCCGCCGATGCCGGCCGACACCAGTGCGATCGCGAGCGCTCCCACCGTCAATGCGCCTGCGCGCGAACGGTTTTGCTGCGCGGGCGCCGGTCCACCCGGCATGACGCGGGTCTGCGGACCCCCGGAGTACGGATCGTGCGGGCCGCGGTAGGCGTGCTGTTGGGTCGCGTAGCGCCAGTCGTAGTTCGGCTGCTGCGGACCGGGACGAGCCTGCCCACCCGGGTAACCAGGCGCCGCGTGGTCGTAGCCACCGGGACGCGGGCCCTGCGGCGGCTGCGGCGGCGTATACCTCGGGTGGTTCGTCATCTGCGGTCTGCGCTCTTCCTTCGAATCGGTGCCTGGTCGATCAGTACGTACAACGAAACGCTCGTCCAGACAGTGCCCCCCTGGGCTGAGAATCCACTTAGAGATTCTTCGGGGCAGGCCGAGACTTCCCCCCGACCGCCAGACCAATCACCCTCAATCATCGACGCCCGCGGTCGACCCGTCCACTGCAGCGCCCGCGCGTGTCGCCATGGGGCGACCGGGCAGCACCACGTGGATCGAGGTCCCCGGCGGGTCGGTGCCAGGCACGGTGTCCTCGATCCACAGTGTCCCACCGTGTTTCAGCACCACCTGCTTCACGATCGCCAGCCCGAGACCCGAGCCGGGCATCGCCCGCGCGGCCGTCGATCGGAAGAACCGCTCGAAGACAAGGGCCCGTTCGTCGGCGGGGATGCCGGGGCCGTGGTCGGCGACGACGAGCGTCGCGTTGACCGGGTCGATCTGAACCAGCCGGACCCCGACCCGTCCGCCGGGCGGACTCCACTTGGCCGCGTTGTCGAGCAGGTTGAGCACGGCCCGCGACAGACCGGCGGCATCGCCGTAGACCTGCCAGCCCTCGAGCAGGACGTCGAAGTCGATGTCGTTGCGGCGCCGCCGAACTCGCTCGAGGCTGCGCTCGACGACCTCGGCCATGTCCACGGGCTCGTGCACGGCGATGCCCTCGTCGTCGCGCGTGAGGTCGACGAGGTCGCCGACGAGTGTGGACAACTCCTCGATCTGTGCGATGACGTCGGTGCGCAGATCGTCCATCTCCTCGTCGGGCAGCCGCGGGGCCCCGGGCTGCTGCGACGCCATCAGCAGCTCGACGTTGGTGCGCAGCGAGGTGAGCGGGGTGCGCAGTTCGTGGCCTGCGTCGGAGACCAGCCGGGCTTGACGTTCACGCGACTCGGCGAGCGCGCGCAGCATCATGTTGAAGGCCTCGGTGAGGCGCGCCAATTCGTCGCTGCCGTGCACGGGTATGGGGCGCAGATCGTCGGTCCGCGCCACCCGTTCGGCAGCCTGGGTGAGGCGGGCCACGGGTCTCAGCCCGGTGCGCGCGACCGTGCCGCCGGCGATCGCCGCGACGGCCATGCCGAGTCCGCCCACGATGAGCAGGATGGTGCCCAACCGACTGAGCACCTGGCCCGTCGGCTCCATGCTCTTGGAGATCAGCAGCGAGCTGCCGTTGTTGAGGTGGTAAGCCAGCACCCGCTGCCCGTTGATGGTGCGCAGCGACATCCGCAAGTTACCGGTGATGACGTCCTTCTCGGGCGGTCCGAGCGGCAGCGTCTGCCCCTGTTGATTGGCGGTGTAGATGGAACGACCCGGATTCACCAGCATGGCGTTGACGTCGGAGTACGCGGTTCCCTCGATGGCCTTGCCGGGGTCGGCCGCCAACGAACCGCTCTCGATCAGCAGCTTGGCCCGACTCTGCAGCTGGTTGTCGACGTCCTGGTACAGCGCGCGGGACACCACCACGTAGACCGCGACCGCCATCAGCACCACGACCATCGCCACCATCGACATCGCGAGCAGCATCACCCGCCAGCGCAACGACACCGAACTCACGTCGTGCAGTACGTCGGTGGCCGGGCGGCCGGAGGGATTCGGCCGCCGCTTGCGCCACGGCTTCACCCGAGCCATCAGGGTGGGGTCTCGCGCAACACGTAACCCACGCCGCGGACGGTGTGGATCAGTCGCGGTTCTCCCTCGGCCTCGGTCTTGCGGCGCAGATAACCGACGTAGACCTCGAGCGCGTTGCCCGACGTCGGGAAGTCGAAGCCCCACACCTCCTCGAGGATCCGGCTGCGCGTCAGCACCCGGCGGGGATTGGTGATCAGCATCTCGAGCAGCGCGAACTCGGTGCGGGTGAGGCTGATCGCGCGGTCGCCCCGCATGACCTCACGGGTGACGGGGTCCAGGCTGAGGTCGGAGAACGTCAGCGCTACCGACTCGCCGTCGTCCTCGGGCGTCGCGCGGCGAAGCAGAGCGCGCATCCGGGCCAGCAGCTCCTCGAGGGCGAACGGCTTCGGAAGGTAGTCGTCGGCTCCGGCATCGAGGCCGGCCACGCGCTCGGACACCGAGTCACGCGCGGTGAGAACGAGGATGGGCAGGTCGTCGCCCGTGCTGCGGAGTTGCCTGCAGACCTCGAGTCCGTCGAGGCGCGGCATCATGACGTCGAGGACCACCGCATCGGGGCGGGTGCTCGCAATGGATTGGAGGGCTTCAACGCCGTCCTGCGCCAATTCGACCGAGTAGCCGTTGAAGGAGAGTGAACGGCGGAGGGATTCGCGGACAGCGCGATCATCGTCTACGACAAGTATTCGCACAGCCACAGTCTCAACCCACTGTCTGAGACTGGGCTGAGAGGCGCGCCGTCAGACTGGCGCGGTGAGTCAGCGGCGGCCGAGGTCGATCAGGCCGAGGCGAGCGGCCTTGAGCAGACGACGCGGCACCTTGTGCTGCTGACCAGCGACGTTGACGTTGACCAGGCCGGTGGCCTCGGTCTTCCACTGGGCGCGACGGCTACGGGTGTTCGAGCGCGACATCCTCCGCTTGGGCACGGCCATGACGAGCATCTCCTTGATCAGGGGTGTTGCCGCGCATACGACAGCGGCCAACGGTTGCCTAGAAGGATAGCCGCCGACCTGCGTAGCGTCCAAAACGTCGGCCGTCGCCGCCGCGGACGCACCGAGCGAGCCTTGACGCGTTACCGGAGGTATCGGCTAACCTACCGGTTGGTTGAGAGCCGTCGACGGCGATGGGAGCACGGTGACGTTGGGAACAGATCGAGATCCAGTGCGCATCGGCAACTGTTCGGGCTTCTACGGTGACCGCCACGCGGCCATGCGGGAGATGATCACGGGTGGCGATCTGGACTACCTCACCGGTGACTACCTGGCCGAACTCACCATGCTCATCCTGGCTCGCGACCGCGCCAAGTCGCCGGAGCGGGGCTACGCCAAGACGTTCCTCACCCAGTTGGAGGAATCGCTCGGGTCCGCCCTCGATCGCGGGGTGAAGATCGTCGCCAACGCAGGCGGGCTCAACCCGGCCGGCCTGGCCGCGGCCGTCCGCGACCTCGCCGAGCGCCTGGGTCTGACGGTCCACGTCGCGCACGTCGAGGGCGACGACCTCATCGGCCGGGCCGAGGAACTGCGATTCGGCACTCCCCTCTCGGCCAACGCCTACCTCGGCGCGTGGGGCATCGCCGACTGTCTTCTCAGCGGCGCCGACGTCGTGGTGACGGGCCGGGTGACCGACGCGTCGGTGATCGTCGGTCCTGCCGCCGCGCACTTCGGCTGGAGCCGCACCGACTACGACGCGCTTGCGGGCGCCGTCGCCGCGGGCCACGTCATCGAGTGCGGCACCCAGGCCACCGGCGGCAACTTCGCCTTCTTCACCGAAGTGCCCGACCTGATGCACGCCGGCTTCCCCGTCGCCGAGATCCACGCCGACGGGTCGTCGGTGATCACCAAGCACCCCGGCACCGGCGGACTGGTCAGCACCGACACCGTGACCGCGCAACTGCTCTACGAGATCGGCGGCGCGCGCTACGCCAACCCCGACGTGACGCTGCGCGTCGACAGCGTGACGCTGGCCGACGACGGACCCGACCGGGTGCGCATCAGCGGGGTGCGCGGCGAACCGCCGCCGCCCACGCTCAAGGTCTCGCTGAACTCGGTCGGCGGCTTCCGCAACGCGATGACGTTCGTTCTGACGGGGCTCGACATCGAGGCGAAGGCCGGCCTGGTGCGCCGGCAGCTGGAGTCCAACCTGACGGTCGAGCCCGCGGAGATGGAGTGGACGCTCGCGCGCACCGACCATCCCGACGCCGACACCGAGGAGGCCGCCAGCGCACTGCTGCGCTGCGTCGTCCGCGACTCCGACCCGAAGAAGGTGGGACGCCACTTCTCCTCCGCTGCAGTCGAACTGGCGCTCGCGAGCTACCCGGGCTTCACCACCACCGCCCCGCCTGCCGACGGCCAGATCTACGGCGTGTTCACCGCCGGATACGTCGACGCGACCGACGTCCCGCACGTCGCGGTGCACGGTGACGGCACCCGCGTCGACATCGCACCGGCCGGTGAGACCAAGGCGCTGCAGCCCGTCGACGCGCCCGACCTGCCCGACGCCCCCGAAGGTGGCGCGACCCGCCGGGTGCCACTCGGGACCATCGCGGGTGCGCGCAGCGGCGACAAGGGCGGTGACGCGAACGTCGGGGTGTGGGTGCGCACCCCCGAGCAGTGGCAGTGGCTGGCCCACGCGCTCACCGTCGACCGGCTGCGCGAATTGCTGCCAGAGACTGCGGATCTCCCGGTCACCCGACATCTGCTGCCCAACCTGCGTGCAGTCAACTTCGTCATCGAGGGCATCCTCGGCCAGGGCGTCGCACACCAGGCCCGCTTCGACCCGCAGGCGAAGGGGCTCGGCGAATGGCTGAGAGCCCGCCGCCTCGACATCCCGGAAGGACTTCTGCCGTGAGCATCTGGACGACCCCCGAGCGCGACGCGCTCCGAAAGACGGTGCGCACTTTCGCCGAACGCGAGATCCTCCCCCATGTCGACGAATGGGAACGCGCCGGCGAGATACCGCGCGAACTGCACCTGGCCGCTGGCGAGGCCGGTCTGCTCGGCGCGCCCTACCCCGAGGCCGTGGGCGGAGGGGGCGGGGACGGCGCCGACGCGGTCATCATCTGCGAGGAGCTGCACCAGGCCGGTGTGCCCGGCGGCGTGTTCGCGTCGCTGTTCACGTGCGGGATCGCGGTGCCCCACATGATCGCCTCGGGCGACCAGCGACTCATCGACACCTACGTCCGGCCCACGCTGCGCGGCGAGAAGATCGGCTCGCTGGCCATCACCGAGCCCGGCGGCGGTTCCGACGTCGGGCACCTGACCACCCGGGCCGACAGGGACGGCGATGAATACGTCCTCAACGGCGCCAAGACGTACATCACCTCCGGGGTGCGGGCCGACTACGTCGTCACCGCGGCCCGCACCGGCGGACCGGGGGCGGCGGGCGTGTCGCTGATCGTCGTCGATAGGGGCACACCGGGCTTCGAGGTCACCCGCAAGCTCGAGAAGATGGGGTGGCGCTCCAGCGACACCGCCGAACTCGCCTACACCGACGCCCGCGTTCCCGTCGAGAACCTGGTCGGCGCCGAGAACACCGGCTTCCTGCAGATCGCCGCGGCGTTCGTCTCCGAGCGGGTGGGTCTGGCCGCGCAGGCGTACGCCAGCGCCCAACGCTGCCTCGACCTGACCGTGCAGTGGTGCCGCGACCGCGAGACCTTCGGTCGCCCGCTGATCTCGCGGCAGTCGGTGCAGAACACGCTCGCGGACATGGCGCGTCGGACCGACGTCGCCCGCGTCTACACGCGTGCCCTGGTCGAGCGGCAGATCGATGGCGACCAGAACCTGATCACCGACGTGTGCTTCGCGAAGAACACCGCCGTCGAGGCCGGCGAGTGGGTGGCCAATCAGGCAGTGCAGTTGTTCGGGGGCATGGGCTACATGGTCGAGTCGGAGGTCGAACGGCAGTACCGCGACATGCGCATCCTCGGCATTGGCGGCGGGACCACCGAAATCCTGACCGGGCTGGCCGCCAAGACGCTTGGATACCAGTCGTGACCCCAGCGAGAAGCGGAGCGGATCGCCCATGACACAGCTGAAGTCGACGATCGACGTCCGCTCGGCCGCCTACACCGGTGCGACCGAGGCGATGGCGTCCAAGCTCGCCGAACTCGACGCCGAGCACGTCAAGTCGCTGGCCGGTGGCGGCACCAAGTACGTCGAGCGGCACCACGCCCGCGGCAAGCTGACCGCCCGCGAACGCGTCGAGGCGCTGCTCGACCCCGACTCGCCGTTTCTGGAGCTGAGCCCACTGGCGGCCTGGGGCACCGACTTCACCGTCGGCGCCAGCGTCGTCACGGGCATCGGGGTCGTGGAGGGCGTCGAGTGCCTGATCGTGTCGAACGATCCGACGGTCAAGGGCGGCACCAGCAATCCGTGGACGCTGAAGAAGATCCTGCGCGCCAACCAGATCGCGCTCGAGAACCGGCTGCCGGTGATCTCGATGGTCGAGTCGGGCGGGGCCGACCTGCCGACGCAGAAGGAGATCTTCATCCCGGGCGGCCGGATGTTTCGGGACCTGACCCGGCTGTCGGCGGCGGGCATCCCCACGATCGCGCTGGTGTTCGGCAACTCGACGGCCGGTGGGGCGTACATCCCCGGCATGTCCGACCACGTGGTGATGATCAAGGAACGCTCGAAGGTGTTCCTCGCCGGTCCCCCGCTGGTGAAGATGGCCACCGGCGAGGAGTCCGACGACGAGTCGCTCGGCGGCGCCGAAATGCATTCGCGCGTCTCGGGTCTCGGCGACTACTTCGCGGTCGACGAACTGGACGCCGTCCGCATCGGTCGGCGCATCGTCGCGCGCCTCAACTGGCGCAAGCAGGGCCCGTCCCCGCAGCCCGTAGTCGAGCCGGTGTTCGACGCCGAGGAACTGATCGGCATCGTGCCCGCCGATCTGCGCATCCCGTTCGACCCGCGCGAGGTCATCGCGCGCATCGTCGACGGATCGGACTTCGACGAGTTCAAGCCGCTCTACGGCGGGTCGCTCGTCACGGGCTGGGCGACGCTGCACGGCTACCCCGTCGGCATCCTGGCCAACGCGCGCGGCGTGCTGTTCAGCGAGGAGTCGCAGAAGGCGACCCAGTTCATCCAGCTGGCCAACCGCTCCGACACGCCACTGCTGTTCCTGCACAACACGACCGGCTACATGGTGGGCCGCAAGTACGAGGAAGGCGGGATGATCAAGCACGGCTCGATGATGATCAACGCCGTGTCGAACTCGACCGTGCCGCACATCTCGCTGCTGATCGGCGCGTCCTACGGCGCAGGCCACTACGGCATGTGCGGACGGGCGTACGACCCGCGCTTCCTATTCGCCTGGCCGAGTTCCAAGTCCGCCGTCATGGGCGGCACCCAACTGGCGGGCGTGCTGTCGATCGTCAGCCGGGCCGCGGCCGAAGCCCGGGGCCAGCAGGTCGACGAGGACGCCGACGCCGCTCTGCGCGCTGCGGTCGAGGCGCAGATCGAGGCCGAGTCGCTGCCGATGTTCTTGTCCGGCAGGCTGTATGACGACGGGGTCATCGACCCGCGGGACACCCGCACCGTGCTCGGGATGTGTCTGTCCGCCATCGCCAGCGGCCCGATCGAAGGGACGTCGAACTTCGGCGTCTTCCGGATGTGAGCGCCATGATGCTAGCGATTTCGGCGCGCCTTGCCGCGGTGACCGCGGGTTTCCGCGCCGAAATCGCAGAGGGAGTGAAGTGATCACCACAGTTCTGGTCGCCAACCGCGGCGAGATCGCCCGGCGCGTGTTCGCCACCTGCCGACGGCTCGGCATCGGCACCGTCGCGGTGTACACCGACCCCGACGCCGCGAGCCCCCACGTCGCCGAGGCCGACGCCCGCGTGCGCCTCGACGGACGCAACGGGTACCTCGACGTCGCGCAGCTGATCGGCGCCGCCCGAGCGTCCGGCGCCGACGCGATCCACCCCGGGTACGGATTCCTTTCGGAGAACGCCGATTTCGCCGCCGCGGTGCAGGACGCCGGCCTGGTCTGGATAGGCCCGCCGGTGCCGGCCGTGCAGGCGATGGGCAGCAAGATCGAGGCCAAGAAGATGATGGCTGCAGCGGGGGTGCCCGTGCTGGCCGAACTCGACCCCGACACGATCACCGCCGAGCAGTTGCCCGTGCTGATCAAGGCGTCCGCCGGTGGCGGTGGCCGCGGCATGCGGGTGGTCCGCGACCTGGCCGAACTACCCAAGCAGGTCGAGGCAGCGCAGCGCGAGGCACAGTCCGCGTTCGGCGACGCGACGGTGTTCTGCGAGCGCTACCTGGCCACCGGGCACCACGTCGAAGTGCAGGTGATGGCCGACGCGCACGGCACGGTGTGGGCCGTCGGCGAGCGTGAGTGCTCGATCCAGCGCCGCCATCAGAAGATCGTCGAGGAGGCCCCCTCACCGCTCGTCGAGCGCGTCAAGGGCATGCGGGACAAGCTCTTCGAAGCCGCCCGCCTGGCCGCCGAGGCGATCGACTACACCGGTGCGGGCACCGTGGAGTTCATGGCGGACGACGAGGGCGACTTCTTCTTCCTCGAGATGAACACCCGCCTGCAGGTCGAGCATCCGGTGACGGAGGAGACGACGGGGCTCGACCTCGTCGAGCTGCAACTGCACGTGGCCGACGGCGGCCGGTTGGACCCGCAGCCGCCGCCCGCACGCGGTCATTCGATCGAGGTGCGCCTGTACGCCGAGGACCCGTCGAAGAACTGGCAGCCGCAGGCCGGCCCCGTGCACCGGTTCGACGTCCCGACGGCACGGGCGGCGTTCACCACCCTGGGCTCGGTCGGCGTGCGCGTCGACACCGGCGTGGTCGACGGCTCCGAGGTGTCCATCTTCTACGACCCCATGCTGGCAAAGGTGATCTCGTACGCGCCCACCCGTAGGCAGGCCGCGGCCGTGCTCGCCGACGCCCTGGCGCGGACGCGGCTGCACGGCATCACCACCAACCGTGACCTGCTGGTCAACGTTCTGCGGCACCCGGCGTTCCTCGACGGTGCCACCGACACCGCGTTCTTCGACACGCATGGCCTGGCCGAGTTGGCGGCTCCGTCGACAGCATCCGGCGCCGCCCGCCTGTCGGCGATCGCGGCGGCACTGGCCGACGCAGCCCACAACCGCAGCAGCGCAACGGCTCTGCGCGCGGTTCCCGGCGGGTGGCGCAACCTGGCATCGGGTCACCAGGTGAAGCGCTTCGCCGACCCGAGCGGTGACGACATCGAGGTGCGGTACCGGTTCACGCGCGATCGCCTCGAGTTGCCTGACGACGCCGACGTGACGCTGGTGTCCTCGGCGCCGGAGCAGGTGGTGCTGTCGGTCGGCGGCGTCGAGCGTCCCTTCGATGTCGCGCGGTACGGCGACACCGTGTTCGTCGACAGCCCGCTCGGGTCGGTGCGGCTCACCGCGCAACCACGTTTCGGCGATCCCGACGCCGCCGTCGCGCAGGGGTCGCTGCTGGCGCCGATGCCGGGCTCGGTGATCCGGGTCGCCGCCGCGGTGGGCGACCGCGTGACGGCCGGCCAGCCGCTGATCTGGCTGGAGGCCATGAAGATGGAACACACCATCGCCGCACCGAGCAGTGGCGTGCTCACCGAGCTGAACGTCGATGCCGGCCAACAGGTGGACGTGGGCGCCGTGTTGGCCCGAGTCGAAGACCAAGACTGATCCAAGGAGAAACCAATGAGCTTCATCGAGACCGACGAGCAGAAGGAACTGCGCAAGGCCGTCGCGCAGTTCTCGGCCAACTACGGCGAGAAGTACTACCTCGAGAAGGCCCGCGCCGGTGAGCACACCACCGAGTTGTGGGAAGAGGCAGGCAAACTCGGCTTCATCGGCGTCAACCTCCCCGGGGAGTACGGCGGTGGCGGCGCCGGGATGTACGAGCTGTCGCTGGTGATGGAGGAGATGTCGGCGAGCGGCTGCGCGCTGCTGCTGATGGTCGTCTCCCCCGCCATCAACGGGACGATCATCAGCAAGTTCGGCACGCCAGCGCAGAAGCAGCGCTGGATCCCCGGTATCGCCGACGGGTCCATCACGATGGCCTTCGCCATCACCGAGCCCGACGCCGGCTCGAACTCGCACCGGATCACGACGACCGCGCGCCGCGACGGCAGCGACTGGATCCTGTCCGGGCAGAAGGTGTACATCTCCGGCGTTGACCAGGCGCAGGCGATCCTCGTGGTCGGCCGCACCGAGGAGGCGAAGACCGGGAATCTGAAGCCTGCCCTGTTCATCGTGCCGACTGATGCCCCCGGCTTGTCGTGGACCAAGATCGACATGGAGATCGTCAGCCCGGAGAACCAGTTCCAGTTGTTCCTCGACGACGTCCGGCTGCCCGCCGACGCGCTCGTCGGCTCCGAGGACGCCGCGATCGCCCAGCTGTTCGCCGGACTGAACCCCGAGCGCATCATGGGCGCGGCGAGCGCGGTCGGCATGGGGCGCTTCGCGATCAACAAGGCCACCGAGTACGTCAAGACGCGGCAGGTGTGGAATACGCCGATCGGTGCGCACCAGGGCATCTCACATCCCTTGGCGCAGAACCACATCGAGGTCGAATTGGCGAAGCTGATGATGCAGAAGGCTGCGGCGCTCTACGACCTCGGCGACGACGGCGGCGCCGCCGAGGCGGCGAACATGGCGAAGTACGCCGCGGGCGAGGCGTCGGTGCGCGCGGTCGATCAGGCCGTGCAGTCGCTGGGCGGCAACGGACTGACCAAGGAGTACGGCATCGCGTCGGTGCTCGTCGCGTCGCGACTTGCTCGCATCGCACCGGTCAGCCGGGAGATGATCCTGAACTTCGTTGCGCAGACGTCGCTGGGCCTCCCCCGGTCGTACTGATGAGCGCTTGCGCGAAGAAGCGAGGGCACTGATGAGCGCTTGCGCGAAGAAGCGAGGGCACTGATGAACGCTGACACACTCGTCCACTACTCCGTCGAGGCGGGCGTCGCCCGTCTGACCCTCGACTCACCGCACAACCGCAACGCGCTCTCCACCGTGTTGGTAGGGCAGCTGCACGACGGGCTGGCGAGTGCAGCCGCCGACCCGACGGTGCGGTGCGTCGTCCTCGGACACGAAGGCGGCACGTTCTGCGCGGGCGCCGATCTCAGCGAGGCCGCCGGCCGCGATCCCGGCGAACTCGCGGTCGACCGCGCCCGTGAGATGACCCAGGTGTTGCGCGCCATCCTCGAACTCTCGGTGCCGGTGGTTGGGGCCATCGACGGGCACGTGCGCGCGGGCGGTTTGGGGTTGGTCGGCGCCTGCGACATCGTGGTCGCGGGGCCGGCGAGCACCTTTGCACTGACCGAGGCGCGCATCGGCGTTGCACCGTCGGTGATCTCGCTGACCCTGCTGCCCAAGATGACGGCACGCGCCGCGGGCCGCTACTTCGTCAGCGGTGAGAAGTTCGGCGCTGCCGAGGCTGCGGCCATCGGGTTGATCACGGTCGCCGCCGACGACGTGGCGGGCACCGTCGCAGCGCTCGCCGCGAACGTGGCCAAGGGGTCGCCGCAGGGCCTCGCCGCGTCCAAGGCGCTCACCACCGCGGCGATCCTGCAGTCGTTCGACCAGCACGCTGAGGCGCTGGCCGAGCAGTCCGCCGCACTGTTCGTCTCCGACGAGGCCCGCGAGGGCATGCTGGCCTTCCTGGAGAAGCGGCCGCCCCGCTGGGCGTCGGCGTAGCGTCGTGGGTAGTCGTCGCCGACACTTCGAGGCGACTTTGCCGAGTTGGATGAGGTCCGCCCCTTGCGTGTACCGAGGTTCGTCGTAGGCTCGTCTCGATGAGCACTCCAGCGTCGCGCAACGGATCGAAGCGCGCTGCCGACACGGATCGCATCCACGTTGCTCAGCTCCTCACCGAGGCCGCATCCCAGGGCCGGCTGCAGATGGCCGATTACGAGGATCGGTTGACCAAGGCGTACGCCGCCCAGACCTTCGACGAACTCGAGCGCCTGAGCGCCGACCTGCCCGACGTGGCGACGGCGTCGGGTCGCACCGGCGGCGCCTGCCACCCCGCTCCGTCGACTCTGCTGCTCGCGATCATGAGCGGCTTCGAGCGGCGGGGCCGCTGGAACGTGCCGCGCCGCGTGACGTCGTTCGCCCTCTTCGGTGGTGGCGTGATCGACCTGCGCTACGCCGACTTCACGTCACCCGAGGTGGAGATCCACTCGTACTCGATCTTCGGCGGCCAGACGATCCTGCTGCCGCCGGAGATCAACGTCGACGTCCACGGTGTCGGGGTCATGGGGTCGTTCGAGCACATCGGCGACGTCGGCTCCCCGGGTGCACCGCAGGTGACCATCCGCGGCTTCTCGCTCTGGGGCAGCGTCGGCATCAAGCGCAAGAAGCGCAAGAACCCCTGACGAGCATCGGCCCCCTCCGCGAGCGGAAGGGGCCGATGTCCTCCAGTGCGTGAGTGGCTACTCGCCGCCGCCGCCACCGTCGTTGTCAGCACCGTCGGTGGTACCGCCGTCGGTGGTGCCACCGGTCGTGGCGCCGCCGCCTGCTGACGGCTTGCTGCCCTTGATCATGCTGTCAACGGCCGCGAAGGCGGGCTTGAAGACACCCCATGCCCCACCGCCGCGCACACCGTCGGACGAGCCGCCGCCGCCGGGGATGATGATGACCGGCTCGACCTTGTTGCCGTCCTTGACTTCGGCGTCCTCTTCCTCGACCTCCGAGACGGCCTCTTGCTTTACCGCCGAGGTGGATTCGACGGGTGCAGTCGCGGGTGCTGGAGCAGGCGCGGCGACCGGCGCGGCCTCGACCTTGCGCGCCTGCGGAGCCACCTGCTCGGCGGGCTCTTGGTTCTCCTCGACGGCCGCCGCCAGTTGCGTGTCGGCGGTGGTGGACTCGGCGACACCCGCGACCAAGGTGGTCACGACCGGCGGCGTCGTCGGCGGCACCGGCGGGCTCTCCACCTCCGGCACGGGGCCCGTCAGGAGGTACCGGACGACCCCGGTCACGCCGTTGTCGAAGAACTCGTTCCACAGGTCCTTGGACCGCTCATCAGCTGCACCGTCGACGAGGCGGACACGGATGACTTCGTCGATGCCGCCGTCGAAGTACTGGTTGATCGTGTCCCTCTGCCCTTGGTCACCGGTGCTAGAGAGCAGACGCTGCCGAACGACCTCGGTCGTGCCGCCATCCCAGAACTGATCCAGCGTGGCCTGCTGATCCGGGCTCAACCCGGTGTTCCTGATGGTGTTGTAGATGACGCCGAAGCTGCCGCGACGCGCTGGGTTCGGGTTGCCGACGTAGCCGGTGATTACGTAGACGGGATTGCCGTTCGCGTCGACTACCGGAACACCATCTTTGACAGCTTGGACGTACACGGGGTTTCCGTCCGCGTCGAAGAGCGGCTTCCCGTCCGGGCCCAGCTTGGGCTGGAACACCGGCACGGCCTGCGAGTTCAACGCCGTAGGCGCATTGAAGAACGTATCGAGGAGACGCCGCTGGTCCGCGCTCAAGCCCGTCCCGACGAGAGCGTCGTAGAACAAGCCCTGAAACCCGACTTGCGCGATGTTCTCGGAACCGTCGGCGTTCACCGAATCACCGAAGAAAGTGTTGATCTGACGTTGCAGCGTCGGGTCGGCCTGGTACATGAGGAGCCGGTAGCGCGCTACCTCACTGAGTCCCTCGTTGAAGAAGAGGTTGATCTGATCGCGGGAGACTTCGTCCACGTTGTCCCGAGTCAGAAGCAACCGGACGACGTCGGACAGGCCTTCTTCGAAGTACGAGTCGATCACCGCGGTGCCGCGGGGGTCGTTCACGTTGGCGTTCTGCAGCAGCTGCTGGATCACCCCGGCGGCGTGAATGGTGCCTGCGTTGTCGGGATTACCGGGGAACTCGCGGAAGTACGTGTTGATCAGATCCGTGAGATTCGCATTCAGGTCGACCTCGGTCTTCTGCGCCACCTTGACTTCGCCAGGCGACATCGGCGGCGCGATGGCGACCGTGGCGGCGACGGCGCCGGCAGCAGCAAAGGCCACGCCTGCAGTGATGAATGGGCGAAGTGCCATGTGAATCCCCCTTGGATCTGATGGTGGCTCGGTGCGTGGCGAAACGATACTGCGCGGCTTAGAAGAAGCTGAGAAGACCATAAACCGTTTCCAATCGTTTTGCCACGGCTATGTCGAAAGTTTGCGAAGCAATCCCTTTGAACGCACCGCCGGACCAGTTGTCACACCTTTGGGACGATTGGTCGACACAATTCAGCCCGTTCTCCTCAACACCAGTTGAGAGGGGCTTTCGGCCGTTGAAAACCACGCGGACCAACCCTGATGAGGGCATGATCAAGATCGCCCGCGACCGCGAGGACAGGGCGATTGCCGGAATGGTTGCCAGCAGCTAATTCGAGTTAACCAGCGCCGACTTGCCGCAGGGGGTCAGCGACGTTTGCGGGACCGCAGATAGTCACTCACCACGGCTGCACCCAAGCCGTCGAGTTCCGGCACCACGACACGGCCCTCGACACGGCGCGCCACCTGGTCGATGAACCGCGTCAGGCTCGGGTCGCTGCCGAGCCGGAAGATCGTCACGTGTGCGCCGAGGCGGGCGATCTCGTCGAAGCCACGCACGGTGTGGGCGATGGTCCGAGGATGCGGCGGGTAGTCGAAGAACACCGACGAACCGTCACCGTCACCGAAGTCCTCGAGATGCGCTGTCGGCTCGCCGTCGGTGACGATGAGCACCGTCGGCTGGGCATTGGGATGACGCCGGAGATGGCGGGTCGCCAGGGCCAGCGCATGGTGCAGGTTGGTGCCCTGCTCGTAGACGCCTTCCAGCCCGGCGAGTTCGCTGGCAGACACGGTGCGCGCGTAACGCCCGAACGCGATGATCTCCAGCGCGTCCGACCTGAAGCGGGTGCTGACGAGATGGTGCAGCGCCAGCGCCGTCCGCTTCATCGGCAGCCAGCGGTTCTCCATCACCATCGAGAACGACGTGTCGACCAGCAGCGCCACCGCCGCCTGCGTACGTGTCTCGGTCTCGGAGATCTCGACGTCGTCGACGCTGATCCGCAGCGGCGGCTCCGCGACCCCCGTTCCGGCCTGCCGCAGCACGGCGTTGGTCAGCGTGCGCGTCACGTTCCACGGCTCGGTGTCGCCGAACTGCCATGGCCGCGTGGCGCCGGTCAGCTCACCGGCGGCGCCGGCCCGACGCGTGTCGCGCTCACCGTGCCGTCCTGAGAGTTGTTGCGCCACATCGCGAAGGGCGGCCTGACCGAGTTGACGCATGGCCTTGGGCGACAGTCGCCACTGCCCGTCCGAGCCACGATCGAGGAACCCCTGCTCCATCAGGGCACGCTCGAGTTCGGCGAGGGTGCGTGCGTCGACGGCAGCGTCCTCGCCCAACTGACGAGCCAGCATGTCGAGGTCGACGTCGTCCATTTGCGCGCCGGCATAGCTCTGCGACAGTTGCTCGGCGAGCTGTTCGAGTTCGGCGATGTCGGCCATCGCCTGCGCGCCCTCGCCCATTCCCATGGGGTTGTCGCCGCTGAAGTTCTCCGAACCCGACCAGTCCTCACCCGGTCGCGCCGACTGCAGGTGGGAGTCCAGGCGATTCAGCGCGTTCATCAGCGACGGCGAGCCGAATGCTTGCTGTGCCAGCGCGTCGAGTTCCGCGCGCTGCTGTTCGGTGAGGCTGTTGCGGAAGCGCTGCGCGGCCGCGGCACGTTGGGCGAGCGAGTCGAGCAGTTCGTCGATGTTCTGCGGGTTCTCCGGGAAGTACTCGCCGTGCTTGGCCATGAAGTCTTGGAAGTCCTGGGGCGTGTCCTGCCCCTGGGCATGCTTGTCGAGTAGCTCGTTGAGGTCGTCGAGCATCTCGTTGACGCGCTGACGGTCCTCGTCGGTCGCGTTCTCCAGCGCCTGCTTCATGCCGGCGAAGCGCTGGTCGAGCATCTCACGACCCATGAGGTCCTTGATCTGCTCGTACTTCTCGCGAGCCTCCTGGCTGCGCCAGTCGTATTCGGCGAGTTCCTGCACGGCCTTGGCCGGCGACGGTGACAGCGACTCCATCTGGAGTTCGCCGAAACGCGCGTCGTCGTCGAGAGCCCGCGCGAGTTCCTTGCGCTCGGCTAACACCGCCTCGTCGAGCAGCTTCTTGATGTCCTGCAGCGTGCCGTCGAGATTGTTGCGTTGCAGGAGCTTCCGGCGCTTGCTGTTGGCCTCGGCAGCCAACCGATCGGCGCCCCGCTGGTTCTGGGTACCGCGCCGCAACAGCTCCTGGAGAGCCCGCCGCGGCGAGCTGCCCTCCATGACGTCCTGGCCGATCTGCTCGAGTGCGTCGCGCAAGTCGACCGGCGGCGCCAATGGGTCGGGCCCGCCGGTGTACCGGGAGTACCGCGAGAGGCGCTTAGCCATGGCGGCACTCCTCGACGCGGCTGGTCCCTCGCCGCTTGATCGTCGTACCGCGTTCAGCCATAGACGGTTTCGCCCTCGCCGGACACCTTGTCGATCCGCTTGGCCAGGTACAGGGCTTCGAGCGCCAACTCCAGCGCCCCTGCCCGTTCACCGTCGCTCTGCGCGCCGAGGCGCTCGGCGATCTCGTCGACCACCGGCAGATCCGGCACGGCGGCGAGCACGTCCTTCGCCGAGACGCGCTCCCCCGTCGTCACCGGCGCACCGTCCTCGACGGCCACCACCAGCGGTCCCACGTCGATGCCGCCGAGCAGGCGCTGCGCGGTGTCGGCGGTCGCCCGGCGCAGCAGGTGCTCCAGGATGGCCTGCTCGCGACCCTCTTCGCCGGACTCGAATTCGAGCTTGCCGCGCAGCACGTCGACCACGGTGGCGAGGTCGACGACGCGGGCCACCGGCTCCTGCTCGCCGAGGATCGTCGAACGGTGCCGGGCCGCGGCCGCAACCGTCTCGGCCGCGGCGATCGCGAAGCGGGCGGAGACACCCGACCGCTGATCGATCGACGACGATTCGCGGAGTGCGCGGGCGAACCGGGCCAGGATCTGCACCAGGTACTCCGGCACGTCCGCCGCCAGATGCGCCTCCTGGGTGATGACGCCGACCTCGGCGTCCAGGCGGATCGGGTAGTGCGTCCGGATCTCGGCGCCGAAGCGGTCCTTGAGCGGGGTGATGATGCGGCCGCGGTTGGTGTAGTCCTCGGGGTTCGCGCTGGCGACCACCAGGACGTCGAGAGGCAACCGCAGCGTGTAGCCGCGGACCTGGATGTCGCGCTCCTCCATCACGTTGAGCATCGACACCTGGATGCGCTCGGCGAGGTCGGGCAGCTCGTTGATCGCGACGACGCCGCGGTGCGCGCGCGGAATCAGGCCGAACGCGATGGTCTCCGGGTCGCCGAGGCTTCGTCCCTCGGCCACCTTGATCGGGTCGATGTCGCCGACCAGGTCGGCCACGCTGGTGTCCGGGGTGGCGAGCTTCTCGGTGTACCGGTCGCTGCGGTGCAACCAGCTGATCGGCAGGTCGTCACCCGAGGTCGCCACCCGGCGAATCGATTCGGGGGTGATCGGGCTGAACGGGTGCTCGTTGAGTTCCGAGCCGTCGATGACGGGCGTCCACTCGTCGAGCAGGCCGGTGAGCGCGCGCAGCAGGCGCGTCTTGCCCTGGCCGCGCTCGCCGAGCAGCACGATGTCGTGGCCGGCGATGAGCGCGCGTTCCAGCTGCGGCAGCACGGTGTCCTCGAACCCGAGGATGCCGGGCCAGACGTCGCGGCCCTCGGCGAGGGCGGAGAGCAAGTTCTCCCGGATCTCGTCCTTGACTCCCCGCTCCTGGTGGCCGGAGGCACGCAGTTCGCCGACGGTACGGGGGAGATCGTTAGGTGATGTCACCACTCCACGCTACGACTGCTCTGCGACGGCGGCACGGGTTCCCCCACGAGCGAACGCGTTGGACGACCGATCGGCCCGGCCACGAGTGCCGCCGAATGGTTCGAGCATTCGTACGCGGCCCGCCATTCGAACCGTCATCACGGCAAAGATCAAGACCTTGGGAATGATTCTCGGGAGGACATTGCCGCTTTCTTCCTGAAAATTTGCCAGAAACGATCTTGACCTGATCAATTCACCCGAGTGGGGCGCGCAGAGCCAATGGATCAGACTGGGAAAGTTGGCTCTGAACTGGATGCTTGCACTCGCAAGGAGGCGAGGTCGCCAACCCCGGTCGGCTACAGGAAATCCTTCGCTATCGACGCACGAGGCGCGTACATTGAAAGGCAGAATCAGCCAGGGGGCGATTCGATGGGCCTTCTCAGCAAGGCTCGGGGCAATTGAACAAGGGGAGATCATGGCACGACTCAACACGGCGACCTCGCGGCGACTGAAGATAGCGGTTGGCGGTGCACTCGCGAGCGGCGCGCTTCTATTCGGGGTTCCGGCGGGCATGGCCAGCGCGGCGCCCGGCGACTGCTTCGGAATCCCCGACTGCGACATCCTTCCGGGCCTGTTGGAGCCGACCGGCAACGGAGGCGGCGGGTACGCGAATGGCACGGCGGGTGGCGGTTTCGCGCACTTCGAAATCAGGAATGGTGTGCGGGTGCCGACTCCCGACGGTGGTGGTGCAGGTGGAGGCGGCGCCTTCGCGAACGGTGGCGGCGGTGGCGCCGCGTCACGGGGCCAGGCAGGCGGCGCTTTCAATCACACCGACTAGGAGTCGGCGTATCTCGAACACGAAGCGGGCGGACTCTACGGAGTCCGCCCGCTTTCTCGTCGTGGGCACCAATTCGCGCCTGGCGTCAGTGCGCGAAGTGCCGTGCGCCGGTCAGGTAGAGCGTGATTCCCGCCTTCGCCGCAGCCTCGGTGACGACGTCGTCGCGCATGGAACCGCCCGGGTGGACGATGGCCTTCACCCCGGCCGCGGTCAACGTCTCGAGACCGTCGGGGAACGGGAAGAACGCATCGGATGCGGCGACGGCGCCCGCCACCCGGTCACCGCCGCGCTCGACGGCCAGCCGGGCCGCGTCGACGCGGTTCACCTGTCCCATGCCGACGCCGACGGTCGCACCGTCCTTGACGACGACGATGGCGTTCGACTTCACTGCCCGGCAGGTGCGCCAGGCGAACTTCAGCTCGGCCAGGGTCTGCGGATCGGCAGACTCGCCGGTGGCCAGCGTCCAGGTCACCGGGTCGTCGCCGGGGGCGTCGAGGGCGTCGCGCTGCTGCACCAGCAGACCACCGCTCACTTGACGGAACTCGGTGCCGCCCGGCTGCGGCTCGGCGGCGACCAGCACGCGGATGTTCTTCTTGCGGGCCAGGATCTCGACGGCGCCGGGCTCGTAGGCGGGCGCGATGATCACCTCGGTGAAGATGTCGGCAACGGTCTCCGCCATCTCCACGCTGACCGCCGTGTTCGATGCGATCACCCCGCCGAAGGCGCTGAGCGGATCGCACTCGTGCGCCTTGCGGTGCGCGTCGGCGACCGACACCGACGACACCGCGATGCCGCAGGGGTTGGCGTGCTTGATGATCGCCACGCAGATGTCCTCGTGGTCGAACGCCGCCCGCCACGCCGCGTCGGCGTCGGTGAAGTTGTTGTACGACATCTCCTTGCCGTGCAGCTGTTCGGCCTGCGCGAGGCCGGGCCAGGCGGCGTCGTCGACGTAGAGCGCGGCCTGCTGATGCGGGTTCTCGCCGTAGCGGAGCACCGTGCTCCGACGCCAGGTCCCCGCGTACCACTGCGGCAGCGGCTGCGCGGGCTGCTCCGGCGACAGAGTGTCGGCCATCCAGGTGGCGACGGCCACGTCGTACTCAGCGGTGTGACGGAAGGCCAACGACGCCAGGCGCTTCCGCTCGGCGAGGGTGAAGCCGCCCGAGCGCACGGCCGCGAGCACGCCGTCGTAGCCGATCGGCTCGACGACCACCGCGACGCTGGGGTGGTTCTTGGCGGCGGCGCGGACCATCGACGGACCGCCGATGTCGATCTGCTCGACGCACTCGTCGACGCCCGCACCCGAGGCCACGGTCTCGGTGAACGGGTAGAGGTTCACGACGACGAGTTCGAAGGCCTCGACGCCGAGTTCGGTGAGCGCCGCGACGTGCTCGGGCTTGCGGGTGTCGGCCAGCAGGCCGGCGTGCACGCGCGGATGCAGCGTCTTCACCCGGCCGTCGAGCACCTCGGGAAAGCCGGTGACGTCTTCGACGGGGGTTACCGGAACGCCGCTCGCGGCAATCGTTTTCGCCGTCGATCCGGTCGAGACGATCGTGACGCCCGCGTCGTGCAGGCCACGCGCGAGATCGGCCAGACCCGTCTTGTCGTAGACGCTGATCAATGCTCGCCTGACCGGACGCCGGCCCTCGCTCGCGTCGCTCATCCCATGGCCGCCTTTCGTCCCGTCCAAGTCACACCGCGCGTCGCCATCGCCGCGAGTACGTCTACCAACAACCGTCTTTCGACCACCTTGATGCGCTCGTGCAGAGTCGCCTCGTCGTCGTCGTCGAGCACCGCGACCGCCTCCTGAGCGAGGATGGGGCCGGTGTCCATGCCTGCGTCCACCAGGTGCACGCTGCAGCCGGTGACCCTCACACCGTAGGCCAGCGCGTCGGGCACCGCGTGCGCGCCGGGGAAGGCTGGCAGCAACGCGGGGTGGGTGTTCACCACGCGGCCCATGAACCGCGAGAGGAATTGTGGGCCAAGGATCTTCATGAAGCCGGCGCTGACCACCAGATCGGGCTCGTGCTCGGCGGTGGCCGCAGTGATGGCGGCGTCCCACGCGGCACGGTCGGGATGGTCGCCGAGGCGGGTCGTGTATCCGGGGATGCCCGCGGACGACGCGACCTCGAGCGCCCGGCAGTCGCGGTCGGTGCCGACGGCGATGACCCGCGCGGGGTAGTCACCGGTGGCCGCGTCGAGGAGCGATTCGAGCAGGGATCCGGTGCCTGACGCCAGTACCACCAGCCGAGCGGGTGCACTCGGGGGCACACGGAGCGGGGGCTGCACGCGAAGCAGCCTAATCGGCCGGTCGCCGGCCCTCGCCGCTGGTGGCCCCGGGCCATTCGTCGTCATCGGTGACGAAGTGCGCCTCGGGATCGTCGTCGAGGTCGTGCGGTCGCGGCTCGCGCGCCCGCGGCACCGGTTCGGGCTCGTCGTACGGGTCGTCGTACACGTCGTCCTCGGGCACCGGGTCCGGGTCGAGGTCGACGTCGTCGCGCACCGGATCGGGGTCGGCGGCTGGTCCGGGTGATCCCATCGCGACGGTGGGCGACTCGGAGTCCCCCACGAAGCCGTCGTCGTCCGCAACGGTGTCGTCGGGGTCGGCCTTGCGGGCCGCGGCGGGGCGTGGCTTGCGCACCTGGCTGATGCCTCCGGCCATGACGACCGTCAGCCCGCCGACACCGACGAACCAGAGCAGGATGGCGGGCGCGAACGTCGCCTGGTCGACGCCGACGTCGCCGAAGTTGCCGAGCCGTCCGCCGCCGGCGTAGGCGAGCAGGGCCATGACGAGCGCCGACAGCACCGCTGCGGTCGCCAACTTGGCCGCCGCCGCAGGCAGCGGCAGAGGTCGGCGGGCGCATTGCTGGCCGAGTGCCACCGCAGACGCTGCGCCCACGATGAGCAAGGCCACCCAGATCGGGCCGAGCGGTGGCGTCGGGAGTGCGGCGAGGATGGGCACGGGCGGAATGTCGCCGCCCAGCACGGTGAAGGAACTGAACGTCGCGAGCCCGACGTGCGCACTGGAGCCGACGGCGACCGCCGCGGTGCCGACGATGACGTTGGGGACGTAGAGCGCCGACAGCAGCGTGAGACTGAGCTGCCCGAACAGCGAATCTGTAATGCCGTAGAGGTCGTGCATGGTGCCCCAGTGCACGACCATCGACGCCACCGCGACGACTCCCGAGAGCCCGCACAGTGCGAGCACGCCCGCCGCCGCGGCACGGCCTGCCTCCGGCAGCCAGTCCGGCACCCACGGCAGAGCGGCGATGCGGCGGTGCATGCGCATGCCGACGCCGATCACGGCCCCGGCCAGGTGCACCGCCAGCACGCCGCCGAACGCCCGCAACGCACTGGGCGTCTGCAGCTCGGTCAGCACCGATGAGGCGTCGTGGATCACGGCGAGTGAGAGCGCCGCGATCAGCAGCGGACCGCCAAGCGCGGACGCGACCACCCACCGGGCCACGAACCACGACGTGCTCGGCGACAGCGCATTGGCCGTCGATCGGGCCGTGCCCCACACCATCAGGAGCAGCGGCAGCAGCGGCATGACACCCAGCACCCGCCCGCCGATCGACACGGGCACCTGGTGCACGCCGAGCCACATGCTCGCGATGGCACCGAACGCGCCGGTCATGTCGCTGTTGGCGATCAGCAACTGCAGCAACACGACCGCGGCGATGATCACCAGGGCGACCACCGACGGACCGAACGCAACCCTCAGCAGGTCGCGGGCCTGGCGGGCGCCGACGGGCCGGTTGTCCACTAGACGGGTCACTCCTCGCGCAGGCAGGGGCGCGCGTGGATCGTGTGCGCGCCGCTAGAGACTACGACGGCGGAGGACCACCCTGCGGGGAGGTGGACTGCTGTGTCGACTGCGGCTGCTGTGCCGACTGCGGCTGCGCCTGGGCCTGGGGGCCGGTGTCGGCAGAGCTGCCGGGAGGCTGCGGCTGGCCGTAGGCCGGGAAACCGGTGGGGGGCGTCGGGGGGCCGGACTGCTGTCCGCCCTGTGCGCCCTGCGGGGCCTGGCCACTGAAGCCGCCGGTCGACGGTCCGCCGTAGCCGTAGCCCTGCTGCGGGTAGCCCTGGCGCTGCTGGCCCTGGTGCGAGCCGAGCTGCTGCGGCTGCCCATGCGACTGGCCTTGCGGCTGGCCTTGTGGCTGGCCGTAGTACTGCTGCTGCGGTGAGTAGCCGCCGTACTGCTGCTGCTGGTCGTACTTCTGCCGCGGCTCCGGCGCAGTGATGACGCCCGAGTCCAGCAGGAGGTTGGCGATGGCCGCACCCGCCTGCAGGAACGTGAAGGCGATGATCACGTAGAGCGCCCAACCGATGCTGACCTCGGCAGGTGCGTTGATGACCTCGGCCAGCACGAGCAGGAAGGCCAGCGTCGCGACGATGGCCACCCACGCGCGGCGCGGCTTCTGCTTGGCGAGCACTCCCGCGCCTGCGATCAATGCGGCGACGACGGAGGCGATGACGGCCAGGCCGAGGCCCGTGGTGCTACCGCTCGCGCTACCCAGCTGCGGGAAGTCGGAGTTGCTGATCGTGAACAGCGGACCGAAGTTCAGCAGGTAGACGCCGAGGCCCAGCAGGGCGACGGCGAGGCTCAGGTACAGCGGCAGCTTGCTCGCGCCGGTCGGTGTCTGCTCCGACGGCTTCGCGAACTGCTGTGTGGGCGCGGCGAACTGGGTCGTCGGCGCCGGTGGCGGGTATCCGGGGTTACCGGGCGGGTAGCTCATGAAATCTCCTGTGCTCCTCGATTCGCCACCCACGCTAGCGCACGCGCCTGCGAGTCCCGACGAGCGCTCGTGCCGATCAGACGGACGCCAGCACCGGCTCGCCGCGCGAATTCAACTCCGCCGCCTCGATCTCGCGCACCAGCGGCAGGACGTGCGCGCCGAAGTACTCGATCTCCTCCTGGAAGTGGAGGAAGCCACCGAGGATGAGGTCGACGCCGCGCTTGCGGTAGGCGACGATGCGTTCGGCGATCTGTTCCGGGGTACCGATCAGCTGGGTGCGGAAGCCGTCGTTGTACTGGACGAGGTCGGAGAACGACGAGTCCGCCCACATCCCCTTCTTGTCGCCGGTGGAGTTGCCGGCCTGCTGCACGGCGCCGCGGAAGCCTTCGACGGCCGGCTTGTTGGCCTTCTCGATGATCTCCCGCAGGACGTCCTTCGCCTCCTTCTCGGTGTCGCGCGCGATGATGAACCCGTTGAGGCCCACCTTGACCTCGCGGTCGACGGTGCGGGCGTGGTCGCGGACCTCGACCACCTGCTCGGTGATCCCGTCGAAGTCCTTGCCGTTGGAGAAGTACCAATCGGAGTAGAGCCCACCGTTGCGACGTGCTGCGGTCGAGTTGCCGCCCTGGAAGATCTCGGGATTGGGTCGCTCGGGCGTGTTGACGGGCTTGGGCTTCAGCGTGAAGTCGTGGATGCGGTAGAAGTCGCCGCGGAAGTCGACGTCGTCCTCGGTCCAGATCTTGCGCAGCACCTGCAGGAACTCGGCGGTGCGGCGGTAGCGCTCGTCGTGTTCCAGCCACGGCTCGCCGAGGTGCGTGAACTCGTCCTTGAACCAGCCGGAGACGACGTTGACGGCGAACCGTCCGCCGGACAGCTGGTCGGCGGTCGCGCCGAGCTTGGCCAGGACGCCCGGCTGCCACAGTCCGGGGTGGACGGCGGCGATCACCTTCAGGCGTTCGGTGGCGAGCAGCAGGGCGAGGGAGAAGCTGGTCGACTCGTGCTGGTACTCGGCGCCGTAACTGGCCTCGTAGCGGACCTGCGACAACGCGTACTCGAAGCCGTTGTTCTCCGCGGTCTGCGCGAGCTTCTTGTTGTAGTCGTAGTTCCAGTCGGTGCGCTGCTCGATGTCGCTGGTCACCAGGCCACCGCTGACGTTGGGCACCCAGTAGGCGAACTTCACGTGGTCGGCGATGCGTTCGGTCGTCATGACTGCCATATCAGCAACCCGACGCGGGCAGGTCACCGTTAAGGATCTGACGGAATGTAATGGTGCGCGGGAGCGCGCGTGTTCAATCTCGACCGCCGTCGCGCGGGCCCACCTGCGCCTGGCCTTGCGCACACGGACTGAAACACGTTCTAATTCTCGCCATGGACTACGGGCTCGTTCTCTTCACCAGTGACCGCGGCATTGCGCCGGCACCAGCCGCCAAGCTCGCAGACGACCACGGCTTCACCACCTTCTACGTGCCCGAGCACACGCACATCCCGATCAAGCGCGAGGCCGCGCACCCGACGACGGGCGACGAGTCGCTGCCCGACGACCGCTACATGCGCACCCTCGACCCGTGGGTCTCGCTGGGCGCCGCGTCGGCCGTGACAACCCGGGTGCGCCTGTCGACCGCGGTGGCGCTGCCCGTCGAGCACGACTGCATCACGCTGGCCAAGTCGATCGCGACGCTCGACCACCTGTCCGGCGGCCGCGTGTCGCTCGGCGTCGGGTTTGGTTGGAATACCGACGAACTCGCCGACCACAACGTCCCGCCGGGCCGCCGTCGCACCATGCTGCGCGAGTACCTCGAGGCCATGCGCGCGCTGTGGACCCAGGAGGAGGCGGAGTACCACGGCGAGTTTGTGAACTTCGGTCCGAGCTGGGCGTTCCCCAAGCCCGTGCAGTCCCACGTGCCCGTGCTGGTGGGCGCTGCCGGTACTGAGAAGAACTTCAAGTGGATCGCCAAGTCGGCCGACGGCTGGATCACCACGCCGCGCGACTTCGACATCGACGCGCCGGTGAAGCTGCTGCAGGACACCTGGGCCGCGGCCGGTCGCGACGGAGCACCGCAGATCGTTGCGCTGGACTTCAAGCCCGACCCCGACAAGCTGGCCCGCTGGGCGGACCTCGGCGTCACCGAGGTCCTGTTCGGCCTGCCCGACAAGTCGGAGTCCGACGTCGCCGCCTACGTCGAGCGGCTGGCGGGCAAGCTCGCCGCCCTCGTCTAGGGGCTCCCCTTCCCGGCGAGCGTGCGTGTCTGCGGGCGACACGCCGGGCTAAAACCCGAGTTCTCGCACGCTCGCGCCCTCAGGCCAGCGTCGCGGAGTTCGTCTTGCCGTCGTTGGTGACCGCGATGGCCGCCCCCAGGGGGTCGCCCTCGGTCATCAGTGCCATCAGGTCGGCGTCGGTGGTGAGTGCCATGAACCGGCTCTGGTCGGCGTCGAGCCTGCCGATGATGACGCCCGTGGTCTCCGGCCAGTCGTAGCGCACCGAGTACGTCTCGATCGTGCCGCGGCCCTCGGCGTTGCGGGTGACGGCGACCTTGGGCTGCGCGGCGATCTGCGCCTGCAACTCCTTGCTGCGGTCCGGCGCCCAGTCGGCGGGCTCGGTCGAGTAGACGCCGACCGAGTACTTGCTCATCACACCGCCGTTGGCGCCGACGAGGCCGTACGCCCCCGGCTTGTCCCGCATCGCGGCGACGGTCTCGGCGATGCCGTGCAGTGAGTAGCTGTTGCCGGGGCCGCCGAAGTAGGGCAGCCCGCCGGTCAGCGTGAGGCCACGCGGATCGTCGGGCGTCAGCCCGAACTCGTCGCACACCGCGAACACCGGGAACGGGAAGCAGCTGTAGAGGTCGAACGTCGCCACGTCGTCGATGCCGATGCCCGCGACCCGAAGTGCCTCGGCGACGGCATGTTTCGCGGAGATGCTGATACTGACGTCGGTGCGGTCCAGCAGGTCCTGTTCGGTCTGGTCGGCGTGCCCGCGCAGGTACACCCACTTCTCCTCGGGCACGCCGAGGCGGGTCGCAGCGGCCACCGACATGACCAGCGCCGCGGCGCCCTGGTTGACGGTGTCGCGAGCCACCAGCAGGCGGGGATACGGGTCGCAGATCATCCGGTTCTCGTCGGTGACCGTGACGATCTCGTCGACCGAGCGTTCGACCGGCGACGACGAGAACGGGTTCTTGGCAGCCACTTTCGAGAACGGCGCGAACAGTTCGGCCATCTCGCGCCGGTAGTCGGCGACGCCGAGGCCCAGCCGGGCACGCCGCGCGTTGTCGAGGAGGCCGTACTGCACGGGTGCGCCCGTCAGCCCGTGGCCCGCGGTGTACTCGCTCATGTACTGCTCGAAACCGTAACCGCGGTCCTCGAGTTGGCCGCCGACGTGTTCGGTGAAGTCCGGCTTGTCGAACTTCTCCCCCGTCGCTTCGCTCGCCTTGGCCCGGTCCGCGAAGTACTTCGCCGTCGATCCCGGTTCGGAGCCGACGACCAGCGCCACCTCGATGTCGCCGGCGGCGATGGCCCCGGCGAACTCCGTCATCACCTTCTGGGGGCCGTTGCCGCCGATGGGCTCGAGCACGGCGCGTGCCGGGTCGGCGCCGATGCGCCGCGCCACCGAGCGCAGGTAGTTGTCCGACGCGCCCAGCGGCGGGTCGGCGAAGGGCGTGCAGATCTCGAACTGCCGCAGTCCGACGAACACCTCGATGGCCGCAGCCACGTCGGCGACGGACGCTCCGGTATCGGCGAGCGCGGCTTGGGTGGCCCTGGTCGCCAGTTCGACGGCCGAGACGCCTTGATAGTCGGGGTCGCCGAGGCGTTCGGTGAACTGCCCGACGCCGACGAGCACGGGGGTACGCGGGTCGACCTGCATGACAAACCTCCTGGCACGTGTTAATTCGTCACGCTAATAGAACCTGTTGCAGTTTGGCCAACGGGCAGGATGTACGACTTAGGCGACGTACATCAATCCTGTTGTACGTCGGACCGGTTGTATACGCTGACGTCATGTCCTGGGAGCCGCGTCCGATGTCGCTCGTCGTCGGCGGAATCGTGCCGCCCGAAGACGTCGTCGGGCGGGTGCGCGAGGCCGGCGAGGTCCTCGCGTCACTGCCGGCTGCCGGCGCGGTGCTGGTCGGCGACCGCAGACACGGCAAGACCTCACTCTCGAGGCTGGTGCAGCGCCTCGCCGCCGACCGTGGCGCGGTCGTGGTCGCCGTCAGCGCCGAGCGGGCTAGCTACGCCGACTTCGTCGCCGCCCTGACCAGTGAGCTGGCCCGCCTCGACCCGGGGTGGGCGCAGGAACTCGCGAGGATTCGCGTCTCGGTCACCGCGGGCCCCGTCCGCGTCGAGCGCGACGTGCGGGCCGCCGCCGCCTTCGACGAACTGCTGAACCGCGCCATCCGGCGGACCGACGGCCGGCTGCTCGCCCTCTTCATCGACGAGGTCAGCATCCTGGCCCGCAACCTCGAACGCGAACAGGTGGGCAGCGGCGACGCGTTCCTCCACCTGCTGCGACGCCTGCGGCAAGAGAACCAGGGCAGCCTCGCGACCGTGCTGTCCGGCTCGATCGGGTTCCACCACGTGTCCGGCGACGCTCCCAGCACCGTCAACGACATCACGAAGATCGCCGTCGGACCCATCCGGTTCGATCACGCCACGTACCTCGCCGAATGCCTGCTGATGGGCAGCGGCACGCCGACGACCGACCGCCATGCCGTTGCAGCGGCCATCGCGTCGGCCGCGGAGAACGTCCCGTACTACATCCAGCATCTGGTGGCCGCAGCCCGCAAGTCCACTCAGACGACGGGCGCCGCGGCGGTGCCGGAACTCATCGAACGGCTCGTGGACGACGCCGTCGACGACCCGTACGACCCGTGGGATCTGCGGCACTACCGGGACCGGCTGACGCACTACTACGGCGACGATGCACCGGCGATAGGAAAGCTCCTCGACGTCTACGCGCACGCCGACGGGCCGCTGACGGTCGACACCGTGCTGGCACGACTCCGCAGCGAGGGCAGCACGATCGCCGACCGCGACGCGCTGGTCGGATTCATCGAGCGACTGGTCCTCGACCACTACCTGATTCGCACCGCCGACGCCGACCGCTTCTCGTCGGCGTTGATCCAGCGGGCGTGGAAGTCGATGCGGCGGCGATGAGCGCTTGCGCGAAGAGCAGAGAGTCCCGATGAGCGCTTGCGCGAAGAGCAGAGAGTCCCGATGAGCGCCCTCCCGGTGTTCACGCCGAATGCCCTGGAGCCCGCACGACTCGACGCGCTTACCTTCGGCCGGGCCGACGTCTTCGACGACCTGGTGTCGCGGCTGCGGTCCGCGGCCCGCGACGGCTCGCGACCGCACACCCTGCTCATCGCTCCCCACGGCGGCGGCAAGACCCACACGCTGCACGTCGCGGTGAACCGGGCGCTGGCCGACGAGGACACCCGCGCGCGCGTCCTGCCCGTGCTGCTGCCGGAGTCGTCGCTCGCCATCGGCTCGTACCTCGACATGCTGACCGAGATCGCAGGCCAGATCGGCGGCGACCTGCTCGACACCGCGCGGGCGCTGCGCCGCACCAGGGATCCGGTGGGCATCGAGGCTGCCATCTCCGCGGCGGCGGGTGATCGGATGATCCTGCTGGGCCTGGAGAATCTCGACCGCGTCTTCGACCGCATCGGCGAGGCCGGCCAGGGCAGCCTGCGTGCGTGGGTCGAAACGTCAACGGCCGTCCTGGTGTTCGGCACCGCGCCCGCGCTGTTCCCCGGGGTCTCGTCACGCACCCACCCCTGGTACGGGTCGTTCATCGTCGAGACACTCCCCGATCTCGACCTCGACGAGTGCATCGAGCTGTTCGCCTCCGCCGCCGAGCAGCGGGGCAAGGCCGACGTCGCCGAGTTCGCGGGGTCCAGCGTCGGGCGCCAACGGCTTTCGGTGCTGCACCGGCTGATCGGCGGATCGCCGCGACTGTGGCACGTCCTCGCCGACGTCGGCGACGTCGCCGCGGTCGACACGGTGACGCCCGTCGTCCACGCACTGCTGGATCAGATGGCGCCGTACTACCAGCAGCGCCTGTGGGAACTCCCCGCGGGCGAGCAGCGCCTGGTCGTCGAACTCGCCCGCGGCCGGTACGCCCGCACGGTGGGCGACCTGGCCGACGCGGTGGGCGTGTCGAATCAGTCCGCGGCGTCGGCTCTGGGCCGACTCAGCGACGCGCGGTGGGTGTCGTCGTCGAAGGCGCCCGACGGCGACCGGCGCACCTCCTGGTACGACGTCACCGATCCGCTGCTGCGCTACTGGGTGCAGTACCGCGAGGGCAACCCTGACCCGTTGGCCCACGCAATAGAACGGCTGCGCGACGGGTGATCCCGAACGCGAAACTGCGGCCAGATCGTGGATCTCAGCGGATTCGCGATCTGACCGCAGTCTCGGCGGAACGTAGTGCTGCTTAGAGGTTTTCGTAGATCTCGCGGGCCAGGCGGGCGGTCTCGGACGGCGTCTTGCCGACCTTCACGCCTGCGGCTTCGAGCGCCACCTTCTTGCCGTCGGCGGTACCCGCACCGTCCGACACGATGGCGCCGGCGTGGCCCATCGTCTTGCCCTCGGGCGCAGTGAATCCCGCGACGTAACCGATGACCGGCTTGGTGACGTTGGCCTTGATGTAGTCGGCGGCCTTCTCCTCGGCGTCGCCGCCGATCTCGCCGATCATCACGATGACCTTGGTCTCGGGATCCTTCTCGAACGCGGCGATGGCGTCGATATGGGTGGTGCCGATGACCGGGTCGCCGCCGATGCCGATGGCGGTCGAGAAGCCGAGATCGCGCAGCTCGTACATCATTTGGTAGGTCAGCGTGCCGGACTTCGACACCAGGCCGATCGGGCCCTTGCCGGTGATGTTGTTCGGCGTGATGCCGACCAGCGACTCACCGGGGGTGATGATGCCGGGGCAGTTCGGCCCGATGATCCGGGTCTTCTCGCCCTTCTCGACGTTGTAGGCCCACGCATAGGCGCTGTCCTGCACCGGGATTCCCTCGGTGATGACGACCAGCAGCGGGATCTCGGCGTCGATGGCCTCGATGATGGCGTCCTTGGAGAACGCCGGCGGGACGAAGGCGATCGACACGTCTGCGCCGGTCTCCTTCATCGCCTCGGCGACGCTGCCGAAGACCGGCAGTTCGACGTCGTTGCCTTCCTTGTCCTTGTGCGACACGGTGGTTCCGGCCTTGCGGGCGTTGACGCCGCCCACGACCTGGGTGCCCGCCTTGAGCATCAGCGCGGTGTGCTTGGTGCCCTCGCCGCCCGTGATGCCCTGGACGATGACCTTGCTATCCGCGTTAAGGAAAATAGACATGAGTCATTGGTCCTTTTCTACTTGTTGGCCAGCTCGGCGGCCTTGTCGGCGCCGGCGTCCATGGTCTCGGCCTGGATGACCAGGGGGTGGTTCGCTTCGTCGAGGATGCGACGACCCTCTTCGACGTTGTTGCCGTCCAGACGAACCACGAGCGGCTTGTTGGCGCTGTCGCCGAGCTTCTTGAGCGCGCCGACGATGCCGTTGGCCACCGCGTCACAGGCGGTGATCCCGCCGAACACGTTGACGAAGACGCTCTTGACCTGCTCGTCGCCGAGGATGACGTCGAGCCCGTTGGCCATCACCTCGGCCGAGGCGCCGCCACCGATGTCGAGGAAGTTCGCCGGCTTCACGCCGCCGTGCTTCTCACCGGCGTAGGCGACCACGTCAAGAGTCGACATGACCAGGCCGGCGCCGTTGCCGATGATGCCGACCGCGCCGTCGAGCTTGACGTAGTTGAGGTCGTTCTCCTTGGCCTTCAGCTCGAGCGGATCCGTGGCGTCCTTGTCCTCGAACTCCTCGTGGTCCGGCTGCCGGAAATCCGCGTTGGCGTCGAGGGTGACCTTGCCGTCCAGCGCGAGGATCTGATCGTCGGGCGTGCGCACCAGCGGGTTGACCTCCACCAGCGTGGCGTCCTCGCCGATGAAGACCTCCCACAGCTTCTGGATGGTCACCGCGGCTGCGTCGAGCACCTCGGCGGGCAGGTGGCCCTGCTCGGCGATCGAGCGCGCGGTGGCCAGGTCGACGCCCTTGACGGCGTCCACGGGAACCTTCGCGAGACGCTCGGGCTTGGTGGCAGCAACCTCTTCGATCTCCATGCCGCCCTCGACGGAGCACATGGCGAGGTACGTGCGGTTGGAGCGGTCGAGCAGGAAGGAGATGTAGTACTCCTCGGCGATGTCGCTGGCCTCGGCGACCAAGAGCTTCTTCACGACGTGGCCCTTGATGTCGAGGCCGAGGATGTTCTGCGCGTGCGTGAACGCGTCGTCGGGGGTGGCCGCGTACTTCACGCCGCCGGCCTTTCCACGGCCGCCGACCTTCACCTGCGCCTTGACCATGACGGGCTTGCCGATCTCCTCGGCGATGGCCTTCGCGTCCTCCGCGGAGTCGGTCACCCGGCCCGGCGTCGTCGGTACGTTGTGCTTGGCGAACAGTTCTTTCGCCTGGTATTCGAAGAGATCCATGGGCTCACTGTCTTGTCTGCGTTGACGTTTGCGTTATTTAGAGGTCTGGCCAGATTTGGCGCTGGACTCGAACCAGTGGAAACTTTATCCACACGCGGAGAACGCTCCGGCACCGCCTACCAGTCATGTGGCACATCTCACCGGGGTGCCGAAGTGATACGGATCACAATCGCGGTTGGAATCAATCCTCGGGTTGCCACCAACATTGGATTTTGGTTAACGTGCCTGGGGCCTCGATAACGGTACGGTTACGGAACTAAGGATATTTCGGTTGGCAGAGCACAGTTCGTCCAGATTCCCGCAAGGGGTTCCGACGGGCGCTTATGACGCCGCCATCACCGACATCATTCCGTTCAACGAGTTCGGCGACCTCGCTGACCTGGGCGACGACCTGGGTTTTAGCAACAGCTCCGCCTTCGACCGCGAAGCCCGCGTCATCCACGCCCCCGAGCTGGACGACCTGCACGACACCGACGACCTGATCCCCCTGCGGCTCGAGGTCCCCACGCAGTTCCAGCTCACCGGCGGCGGCCGCCACAGTGCTCGTCAGACGGCACGCGCCTACCGCGAGAGCAACACCGACACCAGTGACGGCATGGCCCAGACCGACGTCATCGACATGTCGTCGCGGCGGGGCGCACACCGCAAGCTCGACGCTGGAGCGGTCAAGGGCCGTCTCGTCGCTGCAGCAATGGCAGCAGGCGCCACCGCGGCCGCTGCCTACTCGGTGGCCAACAGCACCGACGTTCCCGCCGCCGACACCATGCTCGTCGCGGGCCAGGGCGCCTTCGTCGACGGCGGCACCATCACCGGCTCCGTCGACGGCATGCAGATCGTCACCGTGGCCCCGGTCGCCAGCGCCGCGATCCACAGCGAGGAACTCGCCAACGGCGCCGCCTACGCCCAGGAGCGCGCCGAGCGCGAGGCCCGCCTCGTCCGACCCATGTTCGTCATGCCGACCAAGGGCGTGTGGACGTCGGGCTTCGGCTACCGCTGGGGCGTGCTGCACGCCGGCATCGACATCGCCAACTCGATCGGCACGCCCATCCTGGCCGCCTCGGACGGCGTGGTCGTCGACGTCGGCCCCACCGCCGGCTACGGCGCCTGGGTCAAGCTGCGTCACTCCGACGGCACCGTGACCCTGTACGGCCACCTGAACACCTGGTCGGTCAGCATGGGCGAGCGCGTCATGGCGGGCGACCAGATCGCCACCATGGGCAACCGCGGCAACTCGACGGGCCCCCACCTGCACTTCGAGGTGCTGTCCGGCGGCACCAACCGCATCGACCCGGTGCCGTGGCTCGCATCGCGTGGCCTGACCCCTGGCGGTTACGTAGGCTAGTTCGGTGGCTGACCGGACGTCCTCCTCCGACGGACCATCCTCAGACCGAACGCGCATCATCAGGCGACGCCCGGATCCTCTGCACGCCGACTTCGCCCCGCAGACGGGCATCATCCGTCGAGCCCCTACCGGCCCCCTGCCCGTCGTGGCACCACCCGGGCGCGACGACCCGCAGACGACGTTCATCACCACGCCCGAGTCGCAGACCACGTTCATCACCCCGCCGGACGCGAACACCTTCCTGCGGCCGCCCGACGAGCCGCCGTCGACCTACCCGCCGCGCGCCACCCCTGAGGTCGTCCGTCCCCGCCCCAGCCCCGGCGCCGCCTCGGCCACCGCAACGATGGCGATCATCAGCGGCTGGGCTACGGCCGTCATCGCCACGTCGCTGATCACCAACTGGTGGCGCACCGACGAACTGTTCTGCATCGCAATCGGTTTCCTCACCGCGGTGTCGGCTGCGGCCACCATCGGCGGGCTGATCTCGTTGCTGCTGCGCCGTCGCATCGGCCGGCTACTCATCGGCGTCGGCAGCATCGTCGCGCTCATGATCTTCGCGGGCCTGTTCGTGGCGGGCGCCAGCCTGCCCGCGATCGTGTACGCCATCCCGGTGCTACCGCTGGCCACCATCGTGCTCGCGGTGCTGCCCGCGACCGGCCGCTGGTGCCGCTAGCCCCATCCCCGGGTCGCTGCGCTCCTGCCCGCCGCTAGCGGGTCAGAGCTTCTGGATCGGCGCGTGGTTGTGCATGAGCTTGACCCGCCCGGCACTGCCGAAGTCGATCAGCGACATCGCCGACTCCCCCATGCCCGAGACCTCCTCGACGCGGCCCAGCCCGTACTTGTCGTGCGTGACGCGGTCGCCCGTCTCGAGCACGATCAGCGGCTTGTTCCTCGCACCGCCGGGACGTGACGTCGGCGACGGGCGCGGCGTGCCGAAGCGGCCCGCCCCGCTCACCGGTGCGCTGTACGCCGACGCCGGGGTGTCGACGCGGCGCCAGTCGATGAGCTCCTGCGGGATCTCGCGCAGGAACCGCGACTCCGGGTTCAGCATCGGCTGACCCCACGACGACCGCACCTTGGCCCGGCTGAGGTACAGCCGCTGCCGCGCCCGGGTGATGCCGACGTAGGCCAGCCGGCGTTCCTCGGACAGCTCGTTGGGGTCGCCGAGGGCGCGCATGTGCGGAAACATGCCGTCCTCCCAACCAGTGACGAACACGACGGGGAACTCGAGGCCCTTGGCGGTGTGCAGCGTCATCATCGTCACGACACCCGCGCCGTGCTCCGGGATCCCGTCGGCGTCGGCCACCAGCGACACCCGTTCGAGGAACTGTGCCAGCACGCCGGTGTCGGGCACGTCCTCGTCGACGGGCTCGCCCTCCTCCTCGCGCAGCGCGGCGGCGTTGGCCAGGTCGATGCTGAATTCGTGTGCGACGCTGACCAATTCGTTCAGGTTGTCGAGCCGGGCCAGATCCTGCGGGTCGCTGGACGCTTCGAGTTCGCGGCGGTAGCCGGTGCGGTCGAGCACCGCCTCGACCAGCTCGCCCAACTCACCGTCGAGCAGGCCGCGCAGCTCGTCGAGCAGGCTCACGAAACTGGCGATTGCCTTCTCCGAGCGCGTGTTCAGCATCGGCACCCGCCCCTCGGCGGCCGCCTGCAGCGCGTCGTTGAAGCTGGCGCCGGTGTTCTCGGCGTACACCGCGACGCACGCCTCCGCCCGGTCGCCGATGCCGCGCCGCGGGGTGTTGAGAATGCGCCGCATGCTGACCGCGTCGCCGGGGTTGTCGAGCACGCGGAGGTAGGCGACGATGTCGCGAATCTCCTTGCGCTCGTAGAACCGGACGCCGCCGACCACCTTGTAGGGGATGCCCGCGCGGATGAACACCTCTTCGAGCGCACGCGAGCTGTTGTTGGTGCGGTAGAAGACGGCGACGTCGTTGTAGGTGATGTCGCCGCGGTCGGACAGCTCGTCGATCTCGCTCGCCACGAAGCGGGCCTCGTCGTGCTCGTTGTCGGCGACGTAGCCGACGATCAGCTCGCCCTCCCCCGCGTCGGTCCACAGCCGCTTCTCGCGCCGGCCGGAGTTCCGCGCGATCACGGCGTTGGCGGCGCTGAGGATGTTCTGGGTGGAGCGATAGTTCTGCTCGAGCAGGATCGTCGTCGCGTTGGGATAGTCGCGCTCGAAGTCCTCGATGTTGCGGATCGTGGCGCCGCGGAAGGCGTAGATCGACTGGTCGGCGTCACCCACCACGCACAGCTCGGCGGGCGGCACCTCGGCGTCGTTGAGGTCATGGCCGACCAGTTCGCGCACCAGCATGTACTGGGCGTGGTTGGTGTCCTGGTACTCGTCGACCAGGATGTGCCGGAACCGTCGGCGGTAGTACTGCGCGATCTGTGGGAAGGCCTGCAGGACGGCGACCGTCTCCCCGATCAGGTCGTCGAAGTCCAGCGCGTTCGCCGCACGCAGCCGCTTCTGGTACTCCGAGTAGACCTCGGCCACGATGCGCGTCAGCTCGTCGGTGGAGTCGTTGAGTTCGGCGGCCGCGCGATCGGGGTCGATCAGCTCGTTCTTCAGGTTGGAGATGTTGGTCGCCAGCAGCCGCGGTGAGTACTTCTTGGTGTCGAGGCCCATGTCCTTGGCGATCATCATGAGCAGCCGGCGCGAGTCGTCGGCGTCGTAGATCGAGAAGTTCGAGTTCAGACCCGGCAGCAGCGAGGCCTGGTTGCGCAGGATCCGCACGCAGGTCGAGTGGAACGTCGACACCCACATCGACCGTGCCCGCGGACCGATCAGGCCAGCGACCCGCTCGCGCATCTCGGCGGCGGCCTTGTTGGTGAACGTGATGGCCAGCACCTGGCCCACGCCGACGTCGCGGGCGGCGAGCAGGTAGGCGATGCGGCGGGTGAGCACCGCGGTCTTGCCAGACCCTGCGCCCGCGACGATCAGCAGCGGTGACCCCTCGTGGATGACCGCTTGGCGCTGCTGAGGATTCAGTCCGTCGAGGAGCTGATCTGTTTCGGTGGCGATCGACATAGCGTCTCTGAACTTACCGCTGCCCGGGGACACTGCGGCGGAGCCGCGAAAACCAGCACTGCGGCATACCCGCCAAATAGGGCTTTGCGCGGACGCGGGAGTTGGTGGCACACTCGATCCGTGCTCGTAGCGCAGGGACGATTTTTTTACGGATACCGGCCGCCGGTGTCCGTGGTCTAGCTGCTTTCCCAGAGCCCCGCGGTCCGCTTCCGGATCCGGGGCTCTTCTTCTCTCGTGAGGCCCGAAACCGGATGAGACCACAATCCACCCGAGACGACGATTCGGAGCCACACATCATGAGCGTCAACGCAGAACCCACACCAGACATCGACGATCTCCGCCAGGAGATCGACCGGCTCGACGCCGAGATCATCACGGCCGTCGCGCGGCGCGCGGAGGTCTCGAAGATCATCGGCAAGGCGCGGATGGCCTCCGGCGGTACCCGCCTGGTGCACAGCCGCGAGATGCAGGTCATCGAGCGCTACAGCGCACTGGGCCCCGAGGGCAAGGACCTGGCGATGCTGCTGCTGCGCCTCGGCCGCGGGCGCCTCGGGCACTAGCCTTCAGGCGTACCGAAACCCGCGTCGCCCAGCACCTTCCGGCCCTTCTCGCCGGTGACGAAGTCGACGAACGCCTGCGCCAACTCGGAGTTCGACGAGTCCTTCAGCGTCGCGATCGGGTAGGTGTTGACGGCGTCGGCTGCCTCCGGGAAGTCGACGGCCGTCACCTTGCCGCCCGAACCCGCGACGTCGGTGACGTAGACCAGCCCGGCGTCGGCTTGGCCGGACGTGACCTTGCCGAGCACGTCGGTCACCGATGACTCCTCGCTGACCGGCGCCAACCGCACACCGGTCGCCTGCTCGACGGTCTCGGTCGCTGCGCCGCACGGCACCTGCGGCGCGCAGGTGACGACGTCGAGTCCGGGGCGGGCGAGATCACCGAACGTGGCGATGCCCTCCGGATTGCCTGGCGCAACGGCGATGGTGAGGACGTTGGTCGCGAAGTCGACGGGCTCGCCGGCCAGCAGGTCCGCCTGCGCCGCCTTGTCCATGTTCTTCGTGTCCGCCGAGGCGAAGACGTCGGCCGACGCGCCCTGGGTCAGCTGAGTGACGAGGTCCGACGAGCCCGCGAACGAGAACTCGACCGTCGACCCGGGGTGGTCGGCTTCGAACTGCTCGCCGATCTGGGTGAACGACTGCTTGAGCGAGGCCGCCGCGAACACGGTCAGGGCGTCCGGGGAGGCGGTGTCCTGACCGCACCCGGCGGCCAGCGTCGCGACGGCGAGCAACGCCGCCGCGACCGCAGAACGTCTCACGCCCTACTTCGTCAACGCAATGTACTTCGTATCGAGGTACTCCTCGATGCCCTCGGTGCCGCCCTCACGGCCGAAGCCGGACTCCTTGATGCCGCCGAACGGAGCAGCCGCATCCGAGATCACGCCGCGGTTGACGCCGACCATGCCCGACTCGATGGCCTCGGCCACCCGCAGCGCGCGGTCGAGCGACTGCGTGTAGACATACGCCGCCAACCCGTACTCGGTGTCGTTGGCCGCGGCGATGCCCTCCTCCTCGGTGTCGAAGCCGGCGATCGGAGCGACGGGCCCGAAGACCTCCTCCTTGAGGATGCGCGCGTCGGTCGGGACGTCGGCCAGCACGGTCGCCGGGTAGAAGTTGCCCGGCCCGTCCGGTGCCACCCCGCCCACCTCGACCGTCGCGCCGCGCGACACGGCGTCGGACACCAGCTCGGTCACCTTGTCGAGCTGCTTCTGGTTGATCAGCGGCCCGAGCGTCGACGACTCGTCGAGGCCGTTGCCCAGCTTCACCTCGCTCATGCGCTTGACCAGCTTCTCGGTGAACTCCGCGCGGAGCGAGTTCGCGACGTGGAAGCGGTTGGCCGCGGTGCACGCCTCGCCACCGTTGCGCATCTTGGCGAGCATCGCGCCGTCGACGGCGGCATCCACGTCGGCGTCGTCGAACACGATGAACGGCGCGTTGCCACCCAGCTCCATCGAGGTGCGCAGCAACTTGTCCGACGACTGCTTCACGAGGGCCTTGCCGACGCCCGTGGATCCGGTGAACGTGAGCTTGCGCAAACGTCCGTCGTCGATCAGCGCGCTGGTGACCCCGCCGGGGTCGCTGGTTGGCAGGACCGACAGCACGCCCTTGGGCAGGCCTGCCTCGTCCATCAGCTTCGCGAGGTACAGCATCGTCAGCGGCGTCTCCTGCGCGGGCTTGACGATCATCGTGCAGCCGGCCGCGAACGCCGGGCCCATCTTGCGGGTGCCCATGGCCAACGGGAAGTTCCACGGCGTGATCGCGTAGCAGGGCCCGACGGGCTGCTTCGTCACGATGATGCGACCGGTGCCCGCGGGGCTCGGGGTGTAGCGGCCGCCGATGCGCACGGCCTCCTCGGCGAACCAGCGGAAGAACTCGGCGCCGTAGGTCACCTCACCCTTGCTCTCGGCGACCACCTTGCCCATCTCGAGCGTCATCAGGGCTGCGATGTCGTCGGCGCGGTCGGTGATGGTCTCGAACACCGAGCGCAGGATCTCGCCGCGCTTGCGGGGCGCGGTCGCGGCCCACTCGGCCTGTACGGCGCACGCCGCGTCCAGCGCGGCGACGGCGTCCTGCGCGGTCGCGTCGGCCACGCTGATCAGTGGTTCGTCACTCGAGGGGTCGAGCACGTCGAAGGTCGATTTACCTGTGACTTCCTCACCGCCAATCCACAGGCCGGTGGGAACTGACTTCAGGAGCGCGCTGGTGTCCATACATCCATCATTTACACCTTCGTTTCGACGCCCGCATTAGGGTTTGGATATGGCGCAGATTTCAGACATCTCGACGACTCCGGCGTGGAACGCATTGGTCCGGCACCACGAAACCATCGGCTCGAAGCACCTGCGCGAATTCTTCGACCAGGACCCGGCCCGCGGCAACGAATTGACCGTGACCGTCGGCGATCTCTACGTCGACTACAGCAAGCACCGCGTCACCCGGGAGACGCTGGAACTCCTCGTCGACCTCGCCCGTGCGGCCGACCTCGAGGGCAAACGCGACGCGATGTTCGCCGGCGAACACATCAACACCTCCGAGGACCGCGCGGTGCTGCACACGGCGCTGCGCCTGCCCCGCGACGCGTCGCTGACCGTCGACGATCAGGACGTCGTCGCCGACGTGCACGAGGTGCTGGATCGGATGGGCGAGTTCACCGACCGGCTGCGCAGCGGCGAGTGGTCGGGCGCGACGGGTGAGCGCATCAACACCGTCGTCAACATCGGCATCGGCGGTTCCGACCTCGGCCCGGTGATGGTGTATCAGGCACTGCGGCACTACGCCGACGCAGGCATCTCCGCACGCTTCGTCTCCAACGTCGACCCCGCCGACCTCGTCGCGAAGCTCGACGGGCTCGACCCCGCCTCGACGCTGTTCATCGTTGCCTCGAAGACGTTCTCCACCTTGGAGACCCTGACCAACGCGACTGCCGCGCGGCGCTGGCTCATCGAAGGACTCGGCGACAGTGCCGGCGATGAAGCGGTGGCCAAGCACTTCGTCGCGGTGTCGACCAACGAGAAGCTCGTCGACGAGTTCGGCATCGACACTGCCAACATGTTCGGCTTCTGGGACTGGGTCGGTGGCCGCTACTCGGTGGATTCGGCGATCGGGCTGTCGGTGATGGCAGCGATCGGCAAGGAGCGGTTCGCCGAGTTCCTGGCCGGCTTCCACCTCGTCGACGACCACTTCCGCACGACGCCGCTGGAGTCGAATGCGCCTGTGCTGCTTGGCCTCATCGGGCTCTGGTACAACGAGTTCTTCGGCGCCCAGTCGCGCGCGGTGCTGCCCTACTCGAACGACCTGTCCCGGTTCGCGGCCTACCTGCAGCAGCTCACGATGGAGAGCAACGGCAAGTCGGTGCGCGCCGACGGCTCACCGGTGACCACCGAGACCGGCGAGATCTACTGGGGTGAACCGGGAACCAACGGCCAGCACGCCTTCTACCAGTTGCTGCACCAGGGGATGCGGCTCATCCCCGCGGACTTCATCGGGTTCTCGCAGCCGACCGACGACCTGCCGACCGCCGACGGCACCGGCAGCATGCACGACCTGCTGATGAGCAACTTCTTCGCCCAGACCCAGGTGTTGGCGTTCGGCAAGACCGCCGAGGAGATCGCCGCGGAGGGCACCGCGGCCGACGTCGTCCCGCACAAGGTGATGCCCGGAAACCGGCCCAGCACATCGATTCTCGGCACCAAGCTGACGCCATCGGTGGTCGGCCAGCTGATCGCGCTCTACGAACACCAGGTGTTCACCGAGGGCGTCATCTGGGGCATCGACTCGTTCGACCAGTGGGGTGTGGAACTCGGCAAGACCCAGGCCAAGGCGCTGCTGCCGGTGCTCACCGACGACGACTCCCCCGCCGAGCAGACCGACAGCTCGACCGACGCCCTGGTGCGGCACTACAGGACCGAGCGTGGCCGCTCGGCTTGAGCGGCCAGCGCGATTCGTGGAGTATTTCCCGCGGTGAGCGCGGGAAATGTTCCACGGATCGCTACTCGGGGTCGAGGTCGGGCCGGGTCCAGCCGACGATCATCGCGGGTAGGCAGCCACCGATCAGCAACACCGTCAGGACCATGAGGCCGCCGGCGTAGGCCATGTTGGTGTCGGCGCCGTCGGTGAGCGTCGCACCGAAGATCAGGTAGAAGGCCGGTATCAGCATCAGGGCTTGGGTCACCGAGAGTCCCATCGCCCTGGCGCTGTTGCGTTGCGCGACCTCGAACTCGTCGAGTGCTCCTTCTGGTGCGTCACCCCTTCTGCCGGAGACGATCTGCAGCGCGATCCACAGCGGGAAGAACAGCACGCACGCGGGCAGCCAGAGCAGCGGCGCCCACTGCAGGCCCGCTGCGCAGAGGATCGAGACGACGGCCATGAACGCGAACGTCGCCGCGAGGCCGATCACGAGAAGGCGCCGACGGCTCTGGGTTCGCCAGCCGGGTAGCGAATTGGCGTGTCTGCGTTCGTTCTTGAGGAATTGCCGGGTGCGGTAGTCCTGGTAACGGTCGAGGATGCTGGGTTCAGTCATGGTCGTGTCCTTCCGCTCGTCTTCCGTAGAGTTCGGCCGACAACGGCGTGAATGCGGTGCGCGAGAAGACCGCTTCGACCGGTAGTCCGAACACGTCGCAGATCCGGAACGCCAGATCGAGGCTCGGGTAGTGGTCGCCCCGCTCGAGCGCCCCCACGGTCTGGGGGTTCACGTCGATCAGCGCCGCGAGTTGGGCCCGCGTCATCCGCCGCTCGGCGCGCAGCACGCCGATGCGATTGTGGATGGGGAGGTTGTCCCCACGCCTCACCGGACTCATACAACTAAACGTTAGGAAAACCCAACACTCACGTCAAGCCCCAGCGCGACTCGTGGAGTATTTCCTGCGGTCAGCGCGGGAAATGTTCCACGAATCGCTAGGCGAAGCGGTCCATGAACCGAGGCGGCAGCAGCTTGATGACCTCGACGAGTGGCCACCAGGGCCAGCCGGGGACGACGGCGCGGCCCTTCTCCTTCTCGATGGCGTCGACCATGGCCTTCACGCCGGTCTCGTTGTCGACCATCAGCAGTGTCGAATTCGACTTCGCGGTCATCTCGGACTCGATGTAGCCGGGCTCCAGCGTGGTGATCTTGATGGGGCCCGACTTGTACTCGGCTCGAAGCGATTCGCCCAGCGACGTCACGCCCGCCTTGCTCGCGGCATACGCCGCCTTGAAGCCCGGCACGCCCTTGTTGCCCAGCACCGACGACACCAGCACGAGGTGGCCCCGGCCGGCGGCCTTGAACATCGCCAGCGCGGTCTCGATCTGCACCAGGGCGCTGACCAGATTCGTCTCGAGGGTCGCCTTGTTGGCCCACATCTTGCCGCCACCGAGCGGGTAGCCCTTGCCGATACCCGCGTTGACGATCACGGTGTCGATGCCGCCGAGTTCCTCGGACAGCGCCTCGAACACCTTGGGCACCTGCTCGTGGTCGTTGACGTCGAGCGACGCGACGGCCACGGTGATGGCCGGGTACTTCGCCGTCAGCTCGGCCTTCAGTTCCTCCAGGTTCTCGATGCGACGGGCGCACAGCGCGAGGTCGCGGCCCTTGGCGGCGAACTGGCGAGCCATGCCCGCGCCCAGCCCCGAGCTGGCGCCGGTGATGAGGATCTTCTGCCGAGTCATGCGAGCAGGATAACCGGCTCGACAGCCGTCAACTAACTGGTCGGTGGGGCGGACGCGCCCGATCCCCAGCGACCGCACAGCGTCATGGCCGATGATCGACGGCGTGAAACGCAGAGTCTTGCTGACCATCGGGCTCGTCCTGGGCACGTGTGGCGCCGTCCCCGTCGCCCACGCCGAGGAGCCAGGACCGCTGTTCCGGCTCGTCGACACCGCCGCGCAGCGCCTGCTGACGGCCGACCCCGTCGCGGCGTCCAAGTGGGTGAACGGCGGACAGATCGTGGACCCCGCCCGCGTCGGGCAGGTGCTCGACGCCGTGGGCGCCGACGCGCGCACCCGCGGGATCGACGAGGCCTACGTGCGGCGGGCGTTCGAGAACCAGATCCACGCGACCGAGGGCATCCAGTTCACCCGCTTCGGGCAGTGGAAGTTCGATCCCGTAGTGGCACCGACCACGGCGCCCGACCTGACGCAGTCCCGCACGGCGATCGACGGGTTCAACGAGACGATGGTCGCCGAGATGGCGGCGCACTGGGGTGTGCTGCGCGGCGCGAACTGTCGCGTGGCGCTCGACGAGGCGCGCACCTCGGTGATCGCCCAGCGTTCCCTGGACCCGCTGTACGACCGGGCGCTCGACGTCGCCACCGGGTCCTACTGCGGCTAGCTCACTTGAGCAGCTTGGACATCCGACGGTCCGCGAGCACCTTGCCGCCGGTCTGACACGTCGGGCAGTACTGGAACGACTTGTCGACGAACGACACCTCGCGCACCGTGTCTCCGCACACCGGGCACGGCAGCCCGGTGCGGGCGTGCACCCGCATGCCGCTGCGCTTCTCGCCCTTGAGCGTGGCCGCCTGCTGGCCGACGGACCGCGACACCGCGTCGGTGAGCACGGTGATCATCGCGTCGTGCAGTGCGTCGAGTTGCGGGTCGGTCAGCTTGCCCGCCGTCGCGAACGGTGAGAGCCGGGCGACGTTCAGGATCTCGTCGCTGTAGGCGTTGCCGATGCCCGCGATGACCTTCTGGTCGGTCATGACGGTCTTGATCCGCCCGCCGTTGCCCTTGAGCACCTCGCAGAGCGCTTCGCGGTTCAGCGACAGCGCGTCGGGTCCGAGCGCGGCGATGCCGGGCACCTTGGCCGGGTCGTCGACGAGGTAGACGGCCAGCCGCTTCTGGGTGCCGGCCTCGGTGAGGTCGACGCCGGGTGCCTCGCCCGGGGTTCCGAGGTGCACGCGCAACGCGATCGGACCCTTGCCGGGCTTGAGCGGTAGCGGCGAGAGCTTGTCGGACCACCGCAGCCACCCGGCGCGCGACAGGTGGGTGATGAGGTGCAGGTCGCCCACCTCGAGGCCGAGGAACTTGCCCCAGCGGTTGGCGCCGGTGACCTGGCGGCCGTGCAGCGCGGTGGGTGGTGGGTCGAACGTCTTGAGCACCGACAGCGCGGCGACGTCGATGCGACCGACGGTCAAGCCGGCGGCGTGACGCCGCAGATGGTCGGCCAGCGCCTCTACCTCGGGCAGTTCGGGCATGTCATCCAGTGTGCCGTAGAGGTGCCCGACGTCGTCGTCATACGCCGGGGGTGACGACCGACAGGCCCCAACTGACGATCGACAGCACGATGGCGGCCCAGATCGCCGTCCACCAGAAGTCGTCGATGAACAATCCCCAGTGGGTGGTGTTCTCGGTGATCCGCGACGTGATCCACAGCATCAGCGCGTTGACGACGACGTGGAACAAGCCCAGCGTGACGATGTAGAGCGGCAGTGAGATGAGCTTGACGATCGGCTTGATGATCGCGTTCACCAGCCCGAAGATCACCGCCACCACGAAGACGATGCCCGCCCGCTGCAGCGTGTCGTCGCCGCCGACGAAGGAGATGCCGTCGACGAGGAGCGTGACGATCCACAGCGCCACCCCGGTCAGTGCCGCGCGTAGGAAGAATTGGACCATGTGCGGATCCTGCCACCGCGCAGCGGTTCAGGCGGGTCGCAGCAAGTACGTGTCCATGATCCAGCCGTGCCGCGCGCGGGCTTCGGCGCGGATCGAGGCGATGCGTTCACCGTCGTCGCCGACCGTCCCGGCGACGAGCAGTTCGTCTCCCGTTCCGAGGTAGGCGCCCCACCAGATGTGGGTCGACGGCGGGCAGCCGAGGAACGCGCAGTCGCCGTCGAGCATGACGACCGAGGCGCCCGTCAGGCCGTCCTCGCGCAGCCGGCGTCCGGTGGTGATGAGCACCGGTTCGCCGATGTCGTTGAGCGGGATGCGATGTCGGGCCGTCAGGGCCTGGATGGCGGTGATGCCCGGCACCACGTCGTAGGTCAGGTCGATGCGCTGGGCCACGATGTCGAGGATGCGCAACGTGCTGTCGTACAGCGACGGATCGCCCCACGCGAGGAATCCGCCGACCCCGCCGTCGGGCAGTTCGGCGAGCATCGCCTGGGCCCACTGGTCGGCCCGGGCGGCGTGCCAGTCGGCGACCGCCTGCGTGTAGTCACCGTCCTTCGCGCGCTTGGGGTCGGGCAGCTCGACGAAGCGGTAGCCGGGTTCGCGGATGAAGCGCTCGCACACCTCGCGGCGGAGTGCCACCAGGTCGTCCTTGGCGGCGCCCTTGTCGGGAGCGAAGAAGACCTGCGTGTCGTTGAGCGCGGCGACGGCCTGGGCCGTCACGTAGTCGGGATCGCCCGCCCCGATGCCGATCACGTTGATGCGCCGCGTCATGGGGCGAGTATGCGCTACGTGGTCTGACCGCGACTGCGGCGCAGTTCCTCGGCGCGCTCGATGTCCTTCTCCTCGGCGGCTGCGTTCTTGTCGATGACGCGGGTGTCGCGCGGCGGCAGCTGCAGTTCCCGCTCGGCGGGCAGCCCGGCCTGCAGTTGGCGACCGCGTTCGAGTTCGGCGTCCAGTTCGGCGCCGAACAGCAACGCGAGGTTGGTGATCCAGAGCCACAGCAGGAAGACGATGACGCCGGCCAGTGCGCCGTAGGTCTTGTTGTAGCTGCTGAAGTTCGAGACGTAGATGGCGAAGGCGATCGACGCGACGATCCACGTGATGATCGCCAAGCCCGCGCCGATGCTGATCCAACGGAACTTGGGCTGCTTCACGTTCGGTGTGGCGTAGTAGAGGATCGCGACGGCGAGGACGACGGCGATGAGCATCAGCGGCCACTTGGCGATGTTCCACACGGTCAACCCGGCGTCGCCGATACCGATGGCGCCGCCGATCGACTTCGCGACGGGACCGCTGACGGCGAGCATGAACGCGACGAGCGCGGCGAGGACCAGACCGCCGAAGGTGAGCACCAGCTGCAGGGGACGCAGCTTCCAGAACGGCCTGCCCTCCTCGATCTCGTACATCCGGTTCATCGCGCGGCCGAACGCCCCGACGTACCCCGAGGCCGACCAGAGCGCGGTCGCGATGCCGAGGATGAGGGCGAAGCCCGCCGACGGCGTGTTGACCAGCTGATCGATCGTGGGCCGCAGCGTGTCGACGGCCGACGTCGGCGCGACGCTGTTCACGGTCTCGAGGACCGCGTCGGTCGTGGCCCTGCCCTGGCCGAAGACGCCGAGCAGCGAGACCAGCGCCAGCATCGCTGGGAAGATCGAGAGGACCGCGTAGTAGGTCAGCGCCGCCGCGAGGTCGGTGCACTGATCCTGGCTGAATTCCCGTGCGGTCTTGCGCAGTACGTAGATGATCGACGGCTTGGTGAGGTCCGCCGGCGAATCCGGCTTGCGCGGATCGTCGGGATCGGGGGCCTTCTCCTCGGCCTCCGCAGTGGCATTCGTGTCAGTGGCCATGTGCCAATCGGTACCCCTACCCCGATCTGCCAAACGCGATCGGCGTCGCGCTGCCGAAAGTACCCGGTACCGAGGGTATTGACATGGTCGAGCCACGGTACCTACGTTGAGTGATCGGCAACGAAGGGACGTCAACGGTGACCCGTTCCAGCCAGGTCGGCGCAGCCGTCGGCCCCACGCGAGACGTCGTCTCCGACCGTCTCCTTCGGGGTTCCGTGCGGAAGTCCTACGCGCCCGTCGTCGACATCGACTGGGACGCACCGCTGGACCCGGACAAGTTCTTCCTGCCACCGACCGTCGTCTCGCTGTACGGAACCCCCATGTGGGACGCGATGACCCGGCAGCAGCAAATCGAGTTGTCCCGCCAGGAGTTGGTCAACACGCTTTCGGCGGGCATCTGGTTCGAGAACATCCTCAACCAGGCGCTGCTGCGGGACCTGATGCACGCCGACCCCACGTCGAACGCCACGCACTACGCGCTCACCGAGATGGGCGACGAGACCCGGCACATGGTGATGTTCGGCAAGGCCATCGAGCGGCTCGGCGCCAAACCGGTGCAGCCCCGCCGCTACCAGCGCATCATGATCAACGGGCTCCCGCTCGCCTTCAAGGGGTCGCTGCTGTGGGTGGCCGCCCTGGTCGGCGAGGAGATCTTCGACTCGTTGCAGCGCCAGATGATGGACGACCCCGAGCTGCAACCAATGGTGCAGCGCCTCATGCGGATTCACGTGACCGAGGAGGCCCGCCACATCCAGTTCGCGCGCGACGGCGTCCGACGGCGGGTCCGCGAGATGCCGCGCCTGCACCGGATGTGGGTGGCGAACCTCAATGGGGTGGGCGGGTTGTTCTTCCGGTTCCTGTTCACCAACCCGGTGCCGTACCGCCGCGCCGGACTCGACGGCCGCGAGGCGCGGCGGGTCGCCAGGCGCAGCCCGCACCGCCACGAGGTCCAGATCGCGGGGTTCGCCCCGTTGGCGACGTTCCTCGAGGAGGTCGGCCTGATGGGGCCGATCGCCCGTCGACTGTGGCGGCGCACGAACTTCCTGCCCGCCGCCTCGGCGCCGCCCGTCGCCGAGGGGGCTCCTGCGGCGGCCGGCGACCGCGAGACCTACGAGGGCTCCGCCGTCCTGCGCATCGCCGACGAGGACCACGCGGTACGGGTTCGACTGGCCGGCCACCTGGACCCCATCGACGGCCGATTCCATTGGCGCGGAACGGTTCACGGCACGCTTCCCGCCGAAGCGCTGCGGCGTCCCGAGGCGCTGCTCACCGCCAATGGCCGTACGGCGGCGGCACGTCTCACCGAGCGCACGCAGCAGGGCGACTACTCCATCGCGGGCCTTGGCACTCCGCCGTTCGGCGTGACGGGGGCATGACCGGGCACCGCCGTTCGGCACCGCAGAATTAGAACGTGTTCTAGTATCCCCCCATGCGGTTCACGTATGCGGAGGCAATGACCGATCCGAAGTACTACATCCCGTTGGCGAAGGCTGCCGACGAGGCCGGGTACCACGCGATGACCATCCCGGACAGCGTCGCGTACCCGCAGGAGTCCGACTCGACGTATCCGTACACCGAGGACGGCAACCGGGAGTTCCTCGACGGCAAGGCCTTCATCGAGTCGTTCGCGCTGATCGGCGCGCTGTCCGCGGTGACCACGCGTCTGCACTTCAACATCTTCGTGTTGAAGCTGCCGATCCGCCCGCCCGCGCTGGTGGCCAAGCAGGCCGGCTCACTGGCCGCGATGTTCGACAATCGGCTGGGCCTCGGCGTCGGCACCAGCCCATGGCCCGAGGACTACGAAATCATGGGCGTGCCGTACGCCAAGCGCGGCAAGCGGATGGACGAGTGCATCGACGTCATCCGCGGCCTCACCTCCGGCGACTACTTCGAGTACCACGGCGACTTCTACGACTTCCCGAAGTTCAAGATGACGCCTGCACCGACCAAGCCGGTGCCGATCCTGGTCGGCGGCCACGCGGACGCGGCGCTGCGGCGTGCCGCCCGCAACGACGGCTGGATGCACGGCGGCGGTGACCCCGAGGAACTCGACCCGCTGCTGGCCAAGCTGGCGCGCTTCCGCGAGGAAGAGGAGCGGATCGGCCTCGCCGACGAGTTCCAGATACACGTGATCTCGATCGACGGGTTCACCCTCGACGGCGTGAAACGCCTGGAGGACAAGGGCATCACGGACGTCATCGTCGGCTTCCGGATTCCCTACATCATGGGTGAGGACACCGAGCCGCTCGACGCGAAGATCCGCAACCTCGAATGGTTCGCGGAGAACGTCATCGCGAAGGCGACCTAGCCGACCTGGCCGCGCGCCACCAACCGGTCCACGGCGCGAGGACTGAGCACCTCGTCGAGCACCATGGCGGCGGTGCCGACCACCGCGGAGTGGCCGCCGTGGGCGGCCTGCACCACCTCGAGTTCGCGCGTCGCCATCGCAGTCGCGTTGCCGTACAACGTCTCTCGCAACCCGGCAACGAAGATCTCGTAGGCCCCGGCCAGGTCACCGGCGATGACGAGCACCTTCGGGTTGAGCAGGTTCACCGCGGCGGCGACGACTTCGCCGATGTGCCTGCCGCTGTCGCGGATCATCCGGCGCACCTCCGGGTCGCCGGCGTGCGCGAGTTCGACGACGTCGCGCATGTGCCGCACCGAGTAGCCGCGCTGCTGCAGCGCGTGCACCACGGCCCAGCCCGCGGCGATGGTCTCGAGGCACCCGGTGTCGCCGCACCGGCACGCGAGGCCCGCGGCCGTAGGCGTCTTGTTGTGACCGAACTCGCCGGCCGCCTGCGACGCGCCCCGCTGCAGGGCCCCGCCGGCGATGATGCCCGCGCCCAGCCCGGTCGAGACCTTGAGCACCAGCAGGTCGTCGATGCGCTCCCGCTCACCGCCGCGCTCGCCGAGCGCGATGGCGTTCGCGTCGTTGTCCAGCAGGACCGGCACGCCCACCAGTTCGTCGAAGTACGGCCGCAACCGAACGCCGTCCCAGCCGCGCAGGATCGGTGAGTCCCGGCTACATCCGCGTTCGCGGTCGACGGGACCCGGCAGGCTGACGCCGATGCCGTACACCGGGACGTCGGGCAGGTCGGCGAGCAGGACGTCGAGTCGCTTGACCACGTCGGGCAGCAGGTCGTCGGGACCGAGCGCCACTTCCTGGTCGATGTCGGCGGTGGCGACGATCTCGCCCGCGAGGTTGCACACCGCCAACCGCGTGCGGCTGATCCCGATCGCCACGCACAGGACGACCCCGGCGTCGGCGTCGAAGCTCAGCATCGTCGCGGGTCGTCCGCCGGTCGATGGTGCGCGTTCGGTCTCGGCGACCAGGCCGAGGTCGATCAGGGCGGCCACTCGCGCGGTCACCGCGGTGCGCGACAGCGACGTCGTCAGCACGAGTTCGGCGCGCGTGGTATCGCGCAACTCGCGGATCAAGGCGAAGACGTCGCCGACGGTGGTCACGCTTCGATTGAACCCCACCGACGTAAGCTGCGCCACTTTCGCCCCAAAAAGACCTAAGTCGGTTTGAGGACGTGCATAAGTAGGTCTACCGTTTCACCTATGACTCGCACCCTGTCGCGCCCGTCCGGACCCATGTCCGTCGTCGCGCCCGACCCGACCGTCCGGTGGCTCGCCGTGATGGCCCTCGCCCTCGGCGGGTTCGGCATCGGCACCACCGAGTTCGTCGCGATGGGCTTGCTTCCCGACATCGCCGCCAGCCTGGGCATCACCGAGCCGGTCGCCGGACACGTCATCTCCGCCTACGCCATGGGCGTCGTCATCGGCGCACCGCTGATCGCGTCGCTCACGGCCCGCATGCCGCGCAAGACGCTGCTGCTCGGGCTCATGGTGCTGTTCACCGTTGCCAACCTGGCCAGTATGTTCGCCCCGTCCTACGGCACCCTGATGGCGGCGCGGTTCGTGGCAGGCCTGCCGCACGGCGCGTTCTTCGGCATCGCGGCGCTGGTCGCCGCACACCTCATGGGCCCGCGCAACCGGGCCAAGGCCGCCGCCTACGTACTGAGCGGGCTCACCGTCGCCACGGTCCTCGGTGTCCCCGTGGCGTCGTGGCTCGGGCAGCACTTCGGCTGGCGCAGTGCGTTCGGACTGGTCGTCGCCGTCGGCGCCATCACGCTGACCGCGATCTGGTTCTGGCTGCCCGACATGCGCAGCATGTACGTGACGAGCCCGCTGACCGAACTCGGCGCGTTGAAGCGCGTGCAGGTGTGGCTGGCACTGCTGGTCGGCATGATCGGCTTCGGCGGAATGTTCGCCGTCTACACCTACGTCTCGACCACGCTGACCGACGTCGCAGGCCTGTCCCGGGGCCTGATCCCGTTGGGGCTGATGGCATTCGGTCTCGGCATGGTGGTCGGCAACCTGGTCGGCGGCAAGATGGCCGACAAGTCGGTGATCCGCGGTCTGTACGCGTCGCTGACGACGCTGGGCATCGTGCTCGGAATCTTCGTGTTCGCCGCACACAACCCATGGACCGCTCTGCTGGGGCTGTTCTTCATCGGCGCGACGGGTGCGTCCATCGGACCCGCCCTGCAGACCCGGTTGATGGACGTCGCCCACGACGCCCAGACCCTCGCCGCTGCGCTCAACCACTCCGCGCTCAACATCGCCAACGCGGCGGGCGCCTGGATCGGCGGCATGGTGATCTCCGCCGGCCTCGGCTACACCGCCCCCGCCGCGGCAGGTGCGGCGCTGACGGTCGCGGGCCTGGGCGTGCTGACCGTCTCGGTGGTCCTGCAGCGGTGGACCGAACGCGCCCGCTGACTCACTCGCCGACGGATGCACGGCGACGGGATAGCCGTGCCTCAGGGCGTCGACCGACAGCCCGGGCGTGAGCACCGTCGCCGCGCCCGCGGCGCGAATGGGGTCGACGTACCCCTCGGGCGTCCAGCGCCATTGCGTGCCTCTCCAAAGCAGCCGGAAGTCGCCGCCTGACTCGACGAACACGCCGTCGGGAAGGTCGGCGATCGCCGCGCTGCGGCGGGGCTCGTTGCGGGATGTTCGCAGCCGCCGATTGAGGTCGGTGGCGTTGTCGACGGGGTCGTCGGCACCGCGGTTCACTGCGTCGCGGTAGGCGCGATACGACTCGCGTCGGCACTCGGCGCATGGCCGGTGCCCGGCCGCGAGTGCCACGGCGTCGTCCAGGAAGAACAGTTGCGTGTACCGACCCGGCCTCATGACCTCCTGCTTGCGGCCGTTGAACTCGAGCTGGCAACTGATCCACAGGATCGAATTCGACGCCCGGACGATCCGCTTGCCCTCGTCGTGCAGGACGCCCCTGTTGCCCATGAGGGTGCCGCGCGCCGGGGTCGCGATCAGCTCGCCGTCCGGGCGGACGCGGTTCCCAAGCGGCATGCCGTGACGGTAGTGCGGGGGTGTGACGTGCACGCGGCGCTGCTGAGCGGCGGCTCGACACCCGTCGATTCGGCGATACGCGGCACCCATTACGGATTGAGGCGTATATGTAACGGTCATGGACATGGGATCGCACGTAGGCCGGGTGGGCGCAATCGCGGTGGGCCTCGGGATCGGCGCTGCCGTGGCCGCCGGGTGGTCGGCACCGCAGGCGAGCGCCGACGCCGACGGCGGCACGTCCGCGAGTTCGGAGTCGTCGGCGGACTCATCGTCGGACTCGTCGACGGAGTCCTCGTCACCATCCTCGAAGGCGGACGCTGCGAGCGGGTCAGCGGCACCGTCGAAGGACACGACGTCGAGCCCGGACACGAAGGATGACGACGCCGCGGCGACCGACACCGACGAAGACACCGAGAAGTCGGCAACCACCGCGCGAGAGCGGAAGCCGCAATTGAAGAAGAACGACGAGGAGGAGCAGCCAGAGGCGGTAGAGCCGGCAGACCTCGAATCCGTCACGGCAACAGAGCCCGACCCGGCACCCGCCGTGCCCGCCAGCGCACCCACCCGGCCGGTCGACGACCCGTCGCCGTCGACGGTGCCCGCACTCACTCGCCGCGATACCGACCGGACGTCCGTCAGCCCGCCGATCGAACCGGCGTCACCCCCGATCACGTCGGGCGCGCCACCGGCCGACCTCGCCGCGGCAGCACTGCCACCCGCGGACCAACGTCTGTACACGGGTACGCCGTCGCTCGTCTCGCAGGTCGTGACGCTCGGATTGCGCGTCGTCGACGTCGTCCTGCGACCGTTCGGCGGCATCCTCGCGTTCACCAGCCTCGACATCCCGATCTTCACCGACGGCGTACCTCCGTTCTTCCTCACTCACGGATTGCACGTGCAGCGCAGCGATTTCGAGGGCACGCCGGTCTGGACGCTGCGGCCGGCGTCGTCGACGGAGAAGGTGATCGTCGGCCTGCACGGCGGCGCATACGTCGCCGAAGCGAGCCTGTTCCACTGGTGGACCTACACCGACATGGCGCGTGACACCGGCGCGACGGTGGTCGTGCCGCTCTACCCGCTGCTGCCCGAGGGCAACGCCGCCGAGGTCGTGCCCGACACCGCCGACTTCATCTCGGCGATGATCAGCCAGCACGGCGCCGAGAACGTCAGCGTCATAGGCGATTCCGCGGGCGGCGGTCTCGCACTGGCCGCCACCCAGGAACTCGTCCGGCGTGGCTCGCCGGTGCCGTCGCGGATGGTGCTGCTCGCGCCGTGGCTCGACGCCACCGTGAGCGACCCGCGAAGCGCCGCGATCGACGGCGACGACCCGCTCCTCGACGTCCCGAGCCTGCGGGACGACGGCAGTCAGTGGGCCGGGTCGCTGGGCGCCGACCATCCGTATGCCAGCCCGCTCAACGGTTCTCTCGACGGGCTGCCGCCGACGGCGGTGTTCTCCGGCTCGCTCGACCTGCTGACGCCGGATTCGTTGCGGCTGCGGCAGCGGACCATCGACGAGGGACTGACGAACTTCAGCTTCGACTTCCGCAACGGCATGATCCACGACTGGCCGATCTTCGCGTTCCTACCCGACGCGATCGGAATTCGGCCCGCCATCAATCGGGCACTGCTGGGCTGATCGCCCTATCGTCTGAGCCGGACCCCGCGATTCGTGGAGTATTTCCTGCGGTGAGCGCGGGTGATGTTCCACGAATCACCGAAAGGACGCACTGACATGTCGATCATCACCACCGCCGATGGCACCGAGATCTTCTACAAGGACTGGGGCACCGGCCAGCCCATCGTGTTCAGCCACGGCTGGCCCCTCTCCAGCGACGACTGGGACAACCAGATGCTGTACTTCCTGTCCCAGGGCTACCGCGTGATCGCCCACGACCGCCGCGGCCACGGCCGCTCCACCCAAACTCCCGGCGGGCACGACCTCGACCACTACGCCGACGACCTCGCCGCCCTCGTCGAACACCTCGACCTGCACGACGCCATCCACATCGGGCACTCCACCGGCGGCGGGGAAGTGGTCCGCTTCCTGGCCCGCCACGGCCAGACCCGCGCCACCAAGGCCGTACTCATCAGCGCCGTCCCACCGCTGATGGTCCAGACCGACGCCAACCCCGAAGGCCTACCCAAGAGCGTCTTCGACGACCTGCAGGCCCAGTTGGCCGCCAACCGCTCGGTATTCTACCGCGCGCTGCCCTCGGGCCCGTTTTACAACTTCGACCAACCCGGCGCCGAACCCGCCGAAGACCAACGCGAAGCGATCATCGCCAACTGGTGGCGCCAAGGCATGATGGGCGACGCCCTGTCGCACTACGACGGCATCGTCGCGTTCTCCCAAACCGACTTCACCGAAGACCTCAAGGCAATCACGCTGCCCACCCTGGTCATGCACAGCCAAGGCGACCAGATCGTCCCCTATGTCGCCTCGGGCCCCAAGTCCGCCGAACTGCTCGCCAACGGCACCCTCAAGACCTACCAAGGCTTCCCCCACGGCATGCCCACCACCCACCCGCAAGAAATCAACGCCGACATCCTGGCATTCCTGCAGTCGTGACCCGCGGTTAGCGAAAGCACCGTCTGGGCACCCTGCTGCATGGCATTCAAACTGACGTACAGCGACGGGCAGGAATCTGAGTACGGCGACGACACCGTCTGGGAGGTCGACGACGGCGTGCTGAAGCTGGGCAAGAAGGAGGGCCGCTGGTCGGTGCTGTTGTCGCCGAGCCATTGGGCCGTAATCGAACTCGATGGAGCCAAGTCGCGGGAGACCGACGGCAAGGACGAGGGCGGGTCCACTGACGAGTCCGACGACGCGAAGGACCGCGACGCCAAGGACGACTCCGACGGGGATGACAAGCCGAAGGACGACTCCGACGGGGACGACAAGCCCAAGGACGACTGACTCTGCTTGAATGATTTGGTGCACAACGCTTCCGACCCTCTAAGCGGAAGCGGATCCGCCGTCACCGTCGACGAGTTGCTCGTCGCCGATCCGGCGGACGCCTGGGTGCGGGCCGGGTTCACCGTCGACGACGGGTCCGTGTGCCGCGTCGGAGGCGTTGCCGTCCGGTTGATCGCACGTGATCGCGGCACCGGCATCGTCGGGTGGTCGCTTGGCGGCCTGCCCCACGCTTCGGTCGACGACGTCGACGGCGTTCCGACCACGGCGCCGATCGGTGCCGCGGCCACGTCCGCGCACCACCCCAACGGTGTGGTCGCGATCGACCACGTCGTGCTGATGTCACCGGACCTGAGCCGGACGGTGGAGGCACTGGGAAGGATCGGCGTCGAGCCGCGCCGGACACGTGACGCCGAACTAGGCGGACGGCCGATCCGGCAGGTCTTCTTCCGGATGGGCGAGGTCATCGTCGAGGTCGTCGGGTCACCGGACGCGACGAGCGAGGGCCCGTCCACGCTGTGGGGGATCACGTACACGGTGGCGGACGTCGACGCCACGGCATCGTTCTTCGGCGACCGCACCGGGCCGGTCAAGGACGCCGTACAACCCGGACGTCGGATCACCACCCTGCGGCATCACGACCTGGGGATGTCGGTCCGCTCGGCGATGATCTCGGCGCGTCGATGAATGGCCCGATCGGACGCATGCCTATCCTCTGCACCCATGGGCGCTGACGTAGTCGTCATCCACACCGATGGCGGGTGCCGGCCGAATCCCGGACCCGGCGGTTGGGGTGCGGTGCTGCGCAGCGGTGCACACGTCCGCGAGATGTGTGGCGGCGATCCCGGCGAGACGAGCAACAACCGCATGGAGTTGACGGCGCCGATCATGGCGCTGGAGGCGCTGACCCGGCCCGTGGTGGCGCACCTCCACACCGACAGCACCTACGTGCGCAACGGCATCACCAAGTGGGTGCTCGGGTGGGAACGCAACGGCTGGATGACGTCGGCCAAGCAACCGGTGAAGAACGTCGACCTCTGGAAGCGGCTGCGGCTGGCGTGCGCGCAGCACCAGGTCGAGTGGTTCTGGGTGAAGGGGCACTCGGGTGTTCCCGACAACGAGTTGGCCGACGTCCTGGCGACCAGGGGCATGACGGAGGCGATCGCCGCGTCTCGGTGAGCCCTATTCCCACACCACCTCGTCGGGGCTCTTGTCGTCGCGCAGGCCACGCCAACTCGGTTGGCGCAAGCGGCCATCCGAGGTGCGCTCGCTGTAGCGGACCTCGCCCACCAGCTCCGGGCGCACGAACGTCACGCCCTTGGCGTCGGGGCCGGTGAGTCGCGCCGTGAACGGCGACTTGTCGGTGTGCAGCGGTGCCAGGGTCTTCTTGAGACTGGCCAGGTCCTTCTCGGTGAAGCCCGTCCCGACCCGGCCCGCGAATTGCAGCCCGCCACCCTCGGGATCGGGTACCCCCAGTAGCAGCGCGCCGATGCCGCTGCTGCGGCCGCCCTCCCCCGCACGCCATCCGCCGATCACGACCTCCTGTGTGCGCCAGATCTTGTCCTTGATCCACGACGACGACCGCCGGCCCGGCTGATAGGTCGAGTCGAGCTTCTTGGCGACCACGCCCTCCCACCGGCGTTCCCGCGCCATCTCGAGCGCCTCGGGACCGTCGCCGTCGAGTCGGTCCGGCACGATCAAGCCACCTGCGTCGGCGAGCGCCTCTAGGATCCGGCGCCGGTCGGAGTACTTGGCGCGCAACAGCGATCGCCCGTCGAGTGACAGGACGTCGAACGCCCAGAACTCGACCCGGGTCGAGCGCGCCCGGTTCTGCATCAGCCCGAAGTTCGGCACGCCCGCCTCGTCGAGTGCCACGGCCTCGCCGTCGAGGATGACGTGATGGTCGGCCAGATCGGCGGCGAGCGCCTGCAGTTGGGGGTATTCGTGGGTGACGTCGCGGCCGCTGCGGGACCTGAGTTCCAGCGCACCGTGGTTGGCGTCGACGAGCAACCGGTAGCCGTCCCACTTCCCCTCGAACGCCCACTGCCCCGCCTTGAACTTCTCGACGGATCCGTGGGTGGCGAGCATCGGCGCCAGGTCCGCCTGGGCGAGCGAAGCGACGGGGGATTCCGTCGGCGTGAGCGTGGGCTGCTCCTTCATGCGATGCGCCAGCCAGTTCTTGCCGCCGGTCTGGATCAGCGCATACCGGCCGGACACCTTGGACCCGTTGAGCGTGACGATCACCTCGCCGCCCTTCTCGGGTCCGTCGGGCGGGTTGTCGTTGAACTTCTCGGCCTCATAGGTGCCGGAGTCGTAGATGAAGACCTCGCCACCGCCGTACTCGCCCTTGGGAATCGAGCCCGCGAAGGTCGCGTACTCCAGCGGATGATCCTCGGTGTGCACGGCGAGGTGATTGACCGACGTGGTCTCGGGCAGGTTCTTCGGTATCGCCCACGACACCAGCACGCCGTTGCGCTCCAACCGGAAGTCGTAGTGCAGTCGCCGGGCGTGGTGCTCCTGGATGACGAAGGTGTCGTCGTTGCCGACCGCTGGCGCCTGCTGCGGGACGGGTTCGGGCGTCTTCACCGGATCGCGCATGCTGCGGTAGGTCGTCAACTTGTCTGCAAGCGGCACGAATTCGTCGAGCCCCGCCAGCAGGTCGCCGTCGGCCTCCACCCGCGCCAGCACCTCGTCGAACCGCAGGTGGCGCAGATCGGGGTCCTCGATCTCCTCCCACGTGCGTGGGGCCGCCACCGTCGGCTCGTCGCGGCCGCGCAACGAATACGGCGCGATGGTGGTCTTGGCGGCGCTGTTCTGGCTCCAGTCGAGGAACACCTTCCCCCCGCGCAGGCTCTTGGTCATCGTCGCGGTCACCTGCTTGGGCATCTGCTTCTCGAGCTGCACGGCGATTCGCTTGGCCAGCACCGAGGCGCCCTGCGAACTCACCGGCTCGGCGAGCGGGACGTAGAGGTGCAGGCCCTTGCTGCCGCTGGTGAGCGGATAGGTCGTCAGCCCGATGTCCGTGATGAATCCGCGCACCTCGTGGGCCACCTCGCACAGCTGGCGGAACGTCACGTCCTCCCCCGGGTCGAGGTCGAACACGATCCGCGTCGCAGGCCCCGGCGTCGTCGGGGCTGTGTCGTTGCCCGCCCCGCTTCGCCCGCCCACGAAACGCCACTGCGGCACGTGCACCTCCAGCGACGCCTGCTGCGCGATCCACGCCAGCCCCTCGCGCGAGTCGATTACCGGGTACGTCGTCGTGCCCGACTTGTGGGTCACCGAGCCGCGACCGAGCCATTCCGGCGCCGACGACGCCAGCTGCTTCTCGAAGAAGTCCGGCTGCCCGACCCCGTTGGGCCAGCGCTTGCGCGTCACGGGCCGGCCCGCGATGTGGGGCACCATGACGTCGGCGATGGTGGCGTAGTACTCGAAGACCTCCGCCTTGGTCGTACCCGTGGCCGGGTACAGCACCTTGTCGGCGTTGGTCAGCTTCACCCGCCCGCAACGATCCACCATTCCACGCTATTACCCGCTGTTACGTTGACCTAGTGATGCGGGCGTTGGCAGTGTGCGCGGCAGCGGCGGCGGCCGTCGTGACGGCGGCGCCGGCCGGCGCCGACCCGCAGGATCTGGTGCCCTACTGCTCCGGCGATCAGACGCCGATGGACTCGAATTGCCGCGCGGCGCCCTCGCAGGTGTTCACTCACCCGGACCCCACCGGGTCCGGACTCAGTCCCGATCTGCCCTACGGTCTGACACCCGGCCAGCAACCGGCGGTCTAGCGCTCAGTCGTCCTCGAACTGCACCGCGAACGGCGCGGTCGGCACCTCCGCGATCGCGAGTTTCGCCGCCGCGTCCATGGGGATCCGATTCCGGGCCAGCGCGGCGAGCGCCGCACTGGTGCCGACGTCGCGACCCGCCTGCTCGCTCAGCAGCCACCGCACCTCGAGCAGGTCGCAGTACGCCTGGATGGGAGTGCCCGCGCGGTGCACGGCGTCATGGGCCAACCGCTCGGTCGGCGTCAGCACCTCCATGACCCACAGCCGGGCGGCGGTCGACTCGTCAACGTCGTATCCCGCCTCGGCGGACAGCTGCGCCTGGTAGGCCCGAAGGTCCCCCAGCAGGATGCGCGCCTGCCCCTCCCCCACGTCGAGACCGGTGAGCCGCTGCAGATCCTGGGCGTGGTAGCGCCGGTCGCCGACCGCGAACCTGACGTGCATCCGGCTGGGGTCGGCGTTGTCGGGTTGCAGGGACAGTTCGTCGACGGCGAAGCCGAGATCGTTGAGCCGACGGATGATGCCCTCGACGCGGTAGCGGTCGTTGAAGCCGAACACCGGCTCCGAGTGCAGGATGCTCCACAGCTCCTCGTAGCGGATCCGGACCTGTTCGGCCTCCCCGATCAGCGTGTCCTGCAACTCCTCCGACGTGTCGAGTCGGGCGGCGAGGTCGACCATGCCCATCGCCACGTTCTCCACCGCTATGTCGAGGTCGTACTGCCGTTGCCCGCGGCTCAGCGACGGGTGCACCTCGGAGGTCTCGGCGTCGACGAGCCACGCCTGCAGCAGCTGGCCGTCCCGGGAGAACAGCGTGTTCGCCAACGAGCAGTCACCCCAGAACATTCCGTGCCGGTGCAACTCCACCAGCAGCCCGGCCATCGCGTCGAGCAGACGGGCCCGATGCTTGGGTTCCTCGGGCGGCAGGCGCATGAACAGCCTGCGGTACTGCCAGGACCCCTCGAGGTAGCGGGTGACCAGGATCGCGGTGTCGAACTCCGGTTGCAGCACCAACCCGGCGGGACGTACCGCGGGCAGCCCCATGTCCTCGAGGCGGCGCAGCACGTCGTACTCCTTGGCGGCTATCCGCCCCGGCATGTCCTTGACCGCCCACACCTGACCGTCGACCTCGACGAACTTGACCAGATGCCGGCTCGGCCCGACGGCGAAGTCCCGCAACGGAACGTCGGGCACCAGCCACTGCTCGAGCGGCCGGTCCCACGGCAAGGAGAGCAGCCCCGCCGTAGGCGCCCTAAGCCTGAGCTCGCTCATTGCCCCGGGTCGCTCCGCTCCTGCCCGCCGGCGCGAGTTCTCACGTCAGTTCAGGCGTTCGCCGGTCTCCGGGTGGAACAGGTGCACCGCGCCCTCCGGGTGCCTGCGCAGCCGCACCGTGTCGGCCAGTCGAGGTGCGGTGCGCGGATTGGAGCGCGCCACCAATTCCACGCCCGCCGAGCCGGAGCCCGCGTGGGTGTACACGTAGGCCTCGCTGCCGAGGTCCTCGACGAGGTCGACGACGACTTCGACACCACCGGACTCGGTGACCTCGAGCTGTTCCGGCCGGATGCCGAGCGTGACTTCCTTGAGCCCCGCGCCGGCGAGCAGCGAGATCTGATCGCGCTCGAGTTCGAACACCGAGTCGCCGACCCGGACGCCGTCTCCGGCGATCGGAGCCGTGAACAGGTTCATCGCGGGCGATCCGATGAAACCGGCGACGAAGGCGTTGGCCGGGCGGTCGTAGAGCTCGTTGGGCGCGGCGAACTGCTGCAGCTTGCCGAAGCGCAGCACGGCCACCCGGTCGCCCATCGTCATCGCCTCGACCTGGTCGTGGGTGACGTAGACGGTGGTGGTCCCGAGTCGCCGCTGCAGCGCGGCGATCTGGGTGCGGGTCTGCACGCGCAGCTTGGCGTCGAGATTCGACAGCGGCTCGTCCATGCAGAACACCTGCGGCTCACGGACGATCGCACGTCCCATCGCAACGCGCTGGCGCTGACCACCGGACAGCTTGGCGGGCTTGCGATCCAGGTGCTCGGTCAGGTCGAGCACCTTGGCGGCCTCCTCCACCTTCTTGCGGCGTTCCTCGGCCGAGACGCCGCGCAGCTTGAGCGCGAAGCCCATGTTCTCGGCCACCGTCTTGTTCGGGTACAGCGCGTAGTTCTGGAACACCATCGCGATGTCGCGGTCCTTGGACGCCACACCCGTCATGTCCTTGCCACCGATCTCGATGGCGCCCTCGTCGATGTCCTCCAGGCCTGCCAGCATCCGCAGGGCGGTGCTCTTGCCGGAACCGGAAGGTCCGACCAGGACGACGAATTCGCCGTCCTCGATCTCGAGGTTGAGGTTGTCGACCGCGAGTTTGTCCGAACCCTCGTAGATGCAGGAGGCGTTCTTGTAGGTGATCGATGCCATGTCTCTAGCTCCTTGGAAAGTGAGGGGAAGTTACTTGATCGCGCCGAAGGACAGTCCGCGCACCAGCTTGTTCTGCGCGAACCACCCGCAGAGGATGACGGGCAGGGCCGCCATCGTCGCGGCCGCCGACAACACGGCCCAGTACTGACCCTCACCGGCGATGAACCCGACGAGGTACACCGGCATGGTCTGTGCGTTCACCGCGGTCAGGTTCACCGCGAAGAAGAACTCGTTCCACGCGAAGATCACGCAGATCAGCGCGGTCGCCGCGATGCCGGGTGACACCAGCGGCAGGATCACCTCGCGCACCGAGCGCCACAGGCTCGCGCCGTCCAGGCTCGCTGCTTCGAGCAGTTCACCTGGTACCTCGAGGAAGAACGAGCGCATCATCCAGACGGCGATCGGCAGGTTCATGGCCGTGTAGAGAACGACCAGGGCCCAGATGTTGTCCAGCAGACCGACGTTGGACACGATCACGTAGAGCGGCAGGATGACCGCGACGACGGGCAGCATCTTCGTGCTCATGAAGAAGAACAGTGCGTCCGACGTCTTGCGGACGGGCCGCAGCGACAGTGCGAACGCTGCGGGCACGCCCAGCAGCAGCACCAGGATCGTCGACATGCCCGTGGCGAACAGCGAGTTCAGCATGGCGGGACCGATGCCCTGGCTGAACACGGCGCTGTACTGGTCGAGGGTGGGCGTGAAGAACAGCGTCGGCGGATTGGTGGCGGCGGCGCTCTCCTGCTTGAACGACGTCAGCACCATCCAGAACACCGGGAAGAAGAAGCCGAGGCCCGCGAGCCAGGCCACGATCCCCCACGGGCTGAACTTCTTGCCCTTCTTCTTCCGCGGGCCGGCCGGAGCCGCTGTCGCGGAGACGTTCTCGGTAGCAGTAGCGGTCATGTCAGGCTGCCTCTTCCTTGCCGGTGAATGACTTGAAGATCAATCGGAGCGCGAAGCTGGCGATCACCATCGTGAACAGGACGACCACCACGCCCATGGCGGCGGCCTGGCCCATGTCGAAGCCGAGGAACGCGCGCTGATAGATGTAGAACGGCAGGTTCGCGCTCGCGATGCCTGGCCCGCCCTGCGTCATCATGAAGATCGCGTCGAAGGTGTTGACCAGGTACACCGCACCGAGCACGACGCCCAGTTCGATGAAGCGGCGAAGGTGGGGCAGCGTCAGTTCCCTAAAGAGCTGCAACGCACTGGCGCCGTCGACCCGTCCCGCCTCGAGCTGGTCGCGAGGCATCGACGTCAGGCCCGCCAGGATCAGCAGCATCATGAACGGCGTCCATTGCCAGACGAGTTCGACCATCACCATCGTCAGCGGGAATTGACCGATCCAGTCGACCGGCCCGATACCCACCAGCGAGAGCACCCAGTTCAGGATGCCGTTGGTGGGATCGAGGATCGTGGTCTTCCAGATCAGTGCTCCCGCAACGGGTGTGATGAGGAATGGCGTGATCAGCAGCGTCCGCACGATGCCGCGGCCGAGGAAGGCACGGTCGAGCAGCAGCGCGAGCAGCAGACCGAGCAGCGCCGAGATCAGCACGACGCCCACGATCAGGATGACGGTGTTGAGCGCCACCGACCAGAACTGGCTGTCCTTGACCACCGCGATGTAGTTGTTGATCCCCACGAACTGGCGTGACCCGGGCCGCACCAGGTTCCAGGACAGCGTCGAGTAGTACAGCGTGAACAGGAACGGCAGCTGCGTGACCGCGATCATGAAGATGAGCGCGGGTAGCAGCGGCCCTCGCCTACGCCAGCCTTCGGCGCGGCTCACGCCGGTCTCCTGTGCAGCCCGGATCTTGCGGACCCGTTCGGCTACCGCCTTCTCGCCGGCGTCGGCATCGGTATCAGCAGTAAGAGTCATCACTTCTCCTGGTAGGTCTTGCCGACGACCTCGGCATATTGCTGTGCTTGCGCCAGCGCTTCGTCCACCGTGATCTGGCCGGCTATCGCCGCGCTGATCTGCTGGCTCACCCGTGTTCCGAGATCCTGGAACTCGGGGATGCCGACGAACTGCACGCCCGTGTACGGCACCGGTTGCACCGTCGGCTTGTCCGGGGTGGCATTGGTGATCGACTTGAGGGTCAGCGGGCCGTAGGACCTCGAGACGGCCTCGTACTCCGGCAGTTCGGTGTAGGTCGAGGTCCGGCTACCGGGTGGCACTCTCTCCCAGCCGAGCTTCTCGCCGACCAGCTTCATGTAGTCCTTGCTCGTCATCCAGGAGATGAACTTCCACGCGCCGTCGGGATTCTTGGCCCCCTTGGGGATGCCCAGCGCCCAGGTGTAGAGCCAACCCGAGTTCGGCTTCTCGACGATCGGTGCGGGCAGGTAGCCGATCTTGCCGACGAGGTCCGGGTAGGTCTTGGGATCCTCGAGAGTCGAGACCGCGGACGTCGCGTCGTACCACATCGCCGTCTGACCCTGACCGAAGAGGTTGGCGCATTCTTGGAAACCCGTTGAGGAGGCGCCGAGTTCGCCGGACTCCTTGATGGTGTTGACGTAGAAGTTCACGGCCTCCTTGACCTGGGGGCTGTTCAGCTGAGCGTTCCACTGGTCGTCGAACCAGCGTCCGCCGAAGGTGTTGATGACGGTGTCCAGGGGTGCGAGGACCTCGCCCCAGCCCGGCTTGCCGCGCAGGCAGATACCCGCGCGGTCAGCGGTCTTCAGCGTCTTCGCCCACTGCCCGACTTCCTGCCACGTGGGCTGGTAGTTCGGATCCTGGTTGACGGTGATGCCGGCCTGCTCGAAAAGATCCTTGCGGTACATCAGGAACGACGACTCGCCGTAGAACGGAACGGAGTACATGTCGCCCTCGTACGACAGCGACTCCCGCAGCGACGGGATGAAGTCGTTCATGTCGTAGCCCGGGGTGTTGTTCGCGTAGTCGTTCAGTGGCAGCAGCCACCCGTCCCTCGCCCACTGCGGCGTCTCGAAGTTGCTGATCATGGAGACGTCGAACTCGCTGCCGCCCATGGCAGCCGACATCGTGATCTTCGCCCGCGCCTGGTTCTCCGAGAGCGAGATGAACTTCAGCTTGGTGCCGGGGTTGTCCTTCTCGAACTCCGTCGACAACTCCTGAGCGTCGGTCATCTGCGAGTTGGACACGAGGGCGATCGTCACCTCGTTCTCCGACGCACCGAGACTGCCCGCCCCCGCGCAGCCCGCCGTGAACGTCAGGCCGGCCGCCGCAGCGCACGCCCCGAGTCGGTGTAGAACTCTTCGTCGAGTCTTCATACCGGTCAACCTCTCACTGTGCCAACGAACATGGTCACTGTTCCAACAACCAACGTGCGCAATCGAATTCGCATACCAACAGCTTCGCCATGCCACCGCGCAGTGCGGCCAGGGTGGCGACGTACTTCTCCGGGCCGCTGCAGACCAGGATGGTCTTCGAGCATGCCCGGACGTCCTCGAGCGGCACGGACACCGCGCGGTGCGCGAGTTCGGTCTCCACGGGTGCGCCGTCCGCGTCGAAGAACCGCCCACCGATCTCGCCGACGGCCCCGCGTGCCACCAGGTCGTCGAGCATGCGGACGTCGAGGAAGCTGCCCTCGAACAACGTGGTGGAGGTCGACACCGAGCCGACGCCGAACAGCATCGTGTCCGCGCGGCGGCCCGCGTCGAGCGTCCGCGAGATCACCGAGTCACTGCGCAGCGAGACCACCGTGGAGGGATCGGCGTAGAGCGGTGCGGGCAGGCGCATGGCGTCGGCGCGCAACATGTCCGCGCTGCGGCTGAGGATGAACTCCATGCCGGTCTGGTACGAGGCGGTCGACATGGCGCCGTCGAGTTGAACGACCACGCGGCAGCTCGCCACGCCGGGGCTCAGCGCCGACACCGCGGCCACTTGTTCGGGGCCCCAGGTGAATCCGAGCACGTCGTCGTGGGCGAGGCGCCGCATGAGCAGAGCCGCCGAGGCGCGGCCGAGGTGTCCGGTCACGACGGCCTCGGTGATGCCGAAGCGATCCTCGAGCAGCCGCTCTTCCTCGGCGTGCAGGTCGTCCTTGAGCGTCGGGGGGACGACGACCTCGATGCGCACCAGTCCGTTGGCCTTCGCCCGGGCGATGAGGCGTCCCGCCGTCGGGCGGGAGACGCCGAGCTTGGCGGCGATCTCGGCCTGTGTGAGCCCGTCCAGGTAGTAGAGCGTGGCAGCGCGGAGAGCGAGTCGGAGGTCTTCGGGCGTCGACCCGGCGGCGGGCTCGGTCGGAGCGACCGCCCGACCGTCCGACGCCTCTGCCGACCTGAAGTCCGATACAGCTGCAGCCACGTTGGGGGCTCCACCTTTCGAATTTCGACTGAACTTATGCTCAGGGGTGCGAGTAGATGATCATCACGCTAACATCGAAGTGTGACGCACACAACACCCCAGACTTCGGACCACGAGCACCCCGCGATCCACCCCGAGACGGTGGTGTCGGCGTCATGAAGCTGAGCAACGAGACGCTGCCCGACGTCGAGATCGACAAGCCCGGGTACGACCGCCGCGAGATGGGAATCGGCATCGTGCACTTCGGCGTCGGCGGCTTCCACCGCGCCCACCAGGCGATGTACGTCGACCGGCTGCTGGAGACCGGCGACGCGAACGAGTGGGGCATCTGCGGTGTCGGCGTCCTCCCCGGCGACCGCAAGATGGCCGACGTGATGACAGCCCAGGACGGCTTGTACACCCTGCTGGCGCTGCGCGCCGACGGTGGACGCGAGGCACGCATCATCGGCTCGATCGTCGACTATCGGTACGCGCCCGACGATCCAGAGGCCGTCATCGAGTTGATCGCCGCGCCGACGACCCGGATCGTCTCGCTCACCATCACCGAGGGCGGGTACTCGATCGACGACGCCGGACCCGACAGCGTCTTCGGGCTCGTCACCGCCGCCCTCGCCCGGCGTCAGGAACGCGGCCTGCCCTCGCCGACGATCGTGTCGTGCGACAACATCGAGGGCAACGGGACCGTCGCCAGGAAGGCCTTCACCGCGTACGCCGAGCGGGAACACCCCAGCTTGGCCACCTGGATGGCCGAGCACACGCAGTTCCCCAATTCGATGGTTGACCGCATCACGCCGGCCACCTCGCCCGAGGTCATCGAGACGGTCGAGTCGGAGTTCGGCGTCGAGGATCAGTGGCCCGTCGCCGCGGAGCCCTTCACCGCGTGGGTGCTCGAAGACCACTTCTCCGACGGCAGGCCGAAGTTCGAGGACGTCGGCGTCATGCTCGTCGACGACGTCATGCCCTACGAGCTGATGAAGTTGCGCCTCCTCAACGCCGGCCATCAGGCGCTGTGCTACTTCGCCTACCTGGCCGGATACCGACTGGTGCACGACGCCGCGGGCGACCCGCTGTTCGCGCAGTTCCTGCAGCGGTACATGGACGAGGAGGGCACGCCGGCGCTCAAGCCGGTGCCGGGCATCGACCTCGACGACTACAAGCGCACGACGATCGAGCGCTTCGCCAATCCCGGCGTGCGGGACACCATCGTTCGGCTCTGCTTCGGCTCGTCGGATCGCATCCCGCAGTGGCTGCTGCCGGTGGTCCGGGAGAACCTGCGGAACGGCGGACCCGTCGAGCTGTCCGCCGCCGTCGTCGCCAGTTGGGCCCGCTACGCGGAGGGCGTCGACGAGCAGGGCGAGTCCATCGACGTCCAGGATCAGCTGGCCGAAACCCTTGTCCCGCTGGCCAAGTCGCAACTCGACAACCCCACCGCGTTCATCGAGAACACCGCACTGTTCGGTGACCTGGCGCAGCAGCCCCGGTTCGTCGATGCCTACGTTCGGGCGTTGGACTCACTGCACCGCAACGGCGCTCGGGCCACACTCGAGCAGTTGGTCAAGTCGTGAGTTTCCGAAGACGATCGCGAGCGAGGCACGAGCGAGCGGGAGTCGAGTCATGAGCCGGAGGGCGCTCGTCATCGGCGAGGCGTTGATCGACGTCGTCGAGCGCGACGGCGGAGTCACCACTGAGCGAGGCCACGAGCGAGCATTCAGCTCCGAGCACGTCGGCGGCAGCCCGCTGAACGTCGCGGTGGGGTTGGGCAGGTTGGGCCGGGAGGTCGACTTCCTCACCCACGTCGGCACCGACGAGCGTGGCCGGCGCATCGTCGACCACGTCGAGGCGTCGGGCGTCGCGCTGGTGCCGGGCAGTACGAACGCCACGCGCACACCGACCGCACTGGCGCGGCTCGACGCGGCCGGCGCCGCCACCTACGAGTTCGACATCGAATGGCAACTGGCCGGCACCCCGGAGGTGGCACCACCGCTCGTCGCGCACACGGGATCCATCGCGGCGTTCCTCGACCCCGGATGCCTCGCGGTCGCAGCCCTGCTCGACGCCTACCGGGCCGCGGCCACCATCACCTACGACCCCAACGTGCGTCCGGCTCTGATCGACGACCGCGAGCAGGCCATCGGGCGCATCGACCGCCTGGTCGCCAAGGCCGACGTCGTCAAGGTCAGCGACGAGGATCTCCACTGGCTGGACCCGAACCGCTCCCCCGAGGAATTCGCCGCGGCGTGGCAGTCCGCCGGTCCGGCAATCGTCGCGGTCACGATGGGCGAGCGAGGGGCCTTCGCGACGTGCGCCGCGGGAACCGTCCGCATCGACGTGCCGAAAGTCGAGGTCGTGGACACCGTGGGCGCGGGCGACGCGTTCATGACGGGGCTGATCGACGAGCTTTGGACGCTGGACCTGCTGGGCGCCGACCGGCGGGCCGATCTGGCCGCGATCGAGACGACCACGCTGGAGCGCGTACTCCGGGCGGCGGCGAAGGTGTCGGCAATCGTCGTCGGTCGGGCAGGCGCCGACTTACCGGACCGTGCCGCTCTGCTTCGGGAGTAGCTCGATGGGCAATACTGGGTCATGCGTTCCATCTGGAAGGGATCCATCGCGTTCGGGCTGGTGAACGTGCCGGTCAAGGTCTACAGCGCGACCGAAGACCACGACATCAAGTTCCATCAGGTCCACGCGAAGGACAACGGACGCATCCGCTACAAGCGGACGTGCGAGGTCTGCGGCGAGGTCGTGGAGTACCGCGACATCGCGAAGGCGTTCGACGCCGACGACGGCCAAACCGTGATCATCACCGACGAGGACATCGCGACGCTGCCCGAAGAGCGCAGCCGCGAGATCGAGGTCGTCGAGTTCATCCCCGCCGAGCAGCTCGACCCGCTGATGTACGACAAGAGCTACTTCCTGGAGCCGGACTCGAAGTCGTCGAAGTCCTACGTCCTGCTGGCGAAGACGCTCGCGGAGACCGACCGGGTGGCGATCGTGCACTTCGCGCTACGCAACAAGACGCGGCTTGCGGCGTTGCGGGTCAAGGACTTCAGCAAGCGCGACGTGATGGTGATCCACACGCTGCTGTGGCCCGACGAGATCCGCGACCCCGACTTCCCGGTGCTGGACAAGGAAGTCGAGATCAAGCCGGCCGAGCTGAAGATGGCGGGCCAGGTGGTGGAGTCGATGACCGACGACTTCCACCCCGACCAGTTTCGCGACGACTATCAGGAACAGCTGCACGAGTTGGTGCAGGCCAAACTCGAGGGCGGCGAGGCGTTCACCACCGAGGAGCCCGAACCGGAGAACCTCGACGAGACCGACGACGTGTCCGATCTGCTGGCCAAGCTCGAGGCCAGCGTAAAGGCGCGCAAGGGTGGGTCGAGTTCCAGTTCTAGTTCCGACTCGGATGGCGACGACGACGACGGGGACGAGGACGAGAAGCCCGCCAAGAAGGCGCCTGCGAAGAAGGCGGCCGCCAAGAAGGCCCCGGCCAAGAAGACCGCGGCGAAGAAGGCTCCCGCCAAGAAGACCGCTGCGAAGAAGACGGCGGCCAAGAAGAGCTGACGCTGGCCCGGGCGGCCCGCCGCGCACCGGAAGCACAGCGCAACAGCCCAAAGTAGAACGTGTTCCAGAAACTGCTCCCACGGCGTGATCACCCTTGTTACGGTGACCCGCGGCAAGGGAAGTGAGGAACCGTGATTCTCGACAGATTCAGGCTCGACGACCAGGTGGCAGTCGTCACCGGCGCGGGCCGTGGCCTGGGCGCCGCGATGGCGCTCGCATTCGCCGAAGCCGGCGCTGACGTGGTCATCGCCGCGCGCACGCAGTCCCAACTCGACGAGATGGCCGAGCAGATCCGGGGCACCGGCCGGCGCGCGCACGTCGTCGTCGCCGACCTCGCCCACCCGGAGGCCACCGCCAAGCTCGCGGCCGAGGCCATCGAGGCGTTCGGCAAACTAGACGTCGTCGTGAACAACGTGGGCGGCACCATGCCCAACGCCCTGCTGAGCACCTCCACGAAGGACCTCCGCGACGCGTTCACGTTCAACGTCGCGACGGCCCACGCGCTGACGACGGCGGCCGTGCCGCTGATGCTCGAGCACTCCGGCGGCGGCAGCATCATCAACATCACCTCGACGATGGCCCGGGCGTCCGGCCGTGGCTTCGCCGCCTACGGCACCGCCAAGGCCGCGCTCGCGCACTACACCCGGCTGTCGGCACTCGACCTCGCGCCGCGCATCCGCGTCAACGCGATCGCGCCGGGGTCGATCCTGACCTCTGCCCTGGAGATCGTCGCGAGCAACGACGAGCTTCGCGACCCCATGGAGAAGGCGACGCCGATGCGGCGTCTCGGCGATCCGCTCGACATCGCCGCCGCCGCGGTCTATCTCGCCTCCCCCGCCGGCGCCTACCTGACCGGCAAGACGCTCGAGGTCGACGGCGGCCTCACGACCCCGAATCTCGACATGCCCATCCCGGATCTGTGAGGACACACCGTGACTGAACCGAGCACGCCCATCAAGGTCGCCGCGATCGGCACCGGAAACGTCGGCCGCCACGCCCTCACCCAGCTGATCATCGACCCGCGCTTCGAGTTGACCGCAGTGTGGGTGTCGTCGGAGTCCAAGGCGGGCAGGGACGCCGGTGAACTCGCCGGCCTCGGCACCACGACCGGCATCACGGCCACCACCGACCTCGACGCGGTGCTCGCCACCAACCCCGACGCCGCGGTCTACACCGCGATGGCCGACAACCGGCTGGTCGAAGCGCTCGAGGATTACCGCCGCATCCTCGCCGCCGGCGTCAACGTCGTCGGCAGCAGCGCCGTCTTTCTCCAATACCCCTGGGCCACACTGCCGCCGGAGATGGTCGCGCCCATCGAGGAGGCCACCAAGGCCGGCAACTCCAGCCTGTTCGTCGGCGGCATCGATCCCGGGTTCGCCAACGACCTGCTCCCCCTCGCCCTCGCCGGCACCTGTCAGAGCATCGAGCAGGTCAGGTGCATGGAGATCATCAACTACGACACCTACGACAGCGCCACGGTGATGTTCGACGTCATGGGCTTCGGCAGACCGCTCGACGACCTGCCGATGCTGCTGCAGCCGGGCGTCCTGAGCCTGGCGTGGGGTTCGGTGGTCCGACAACTGGCCGCGGGTCTGGGCGTCGAACTCGACGAGGTCAAGGAGGAATACGTGCGCGAGCCCGCGCCCGAGGCCTTCGACATCGCCTCGGGGCACATCGAGAAGGGCACGGCCGCCGCGCTGCGCTTCGAGGTGCAGGGCATCAAGGACGGGAAGGTGGTCGTCGTCCTGGAGCACGTCACGCGACTGCGCGACGACCTGTGCCCGGACTGGCCGCAGCCCGCGCAGGAAGGCGGCTCCTACCGCATCGAGATCACCGGCGAACCGTCGTACACGGTCGACCTGTGCCTCTCGAGCCCCAACGGCGACCACAACCACGCCGGTCTCGTGGCGACGGCGGCCCGCGTCGTCAACGCCCTGCCCGAGGTCGTGGCCGCAGCCCCCGGCATCCGAACCACACTCGACCTACCCCTGGTCACGGGCCGTGGGTTGTACGCTGTCGGTTCGCTGTGAACGACACAGCGACCACCTGAGGGGATCCGCCATGACGACCGCCACGCGCTACTTCCTGCCACTGGTCGCTGCGGCGGGAGCCGTTGTCGCACTGTCCCTTTCGCCGGTCGCCGCGGCGGAGCCGACGTGCCAGACCACGCCGGGTGGCACCTACACCGGCACGGGGATCACCCAGTGCCAGTCGCCGGGCAACGTCCAGATCAACGCGACCGCGCCGGCTCCGGTGTACCCGTACCCGTGGGACGACGAGTTCTTCGGACCCGCGCTGATCATCGGCGGCGGCAGCTGGGGCAACCACGGCACCGGCGGCGGCGGTCACCGCTGATCGTCGGGTCCTTTTTCCCGCAACGGGCGTAGACTTCCTCCGTAGATCGGAGCAGGTCATGAGCGTTCATCCCCGCATTCTCACCCCACTGTTGGCTGCCGTCGGCATGACAGGTGCAGTGGTGCTCGCGGCACCCGCGTCAGCGCAACCCACGTGCGTCGACACCGCGCCGCGGACCACCATGTGCAGCACCAATGGCAGTTCGTCGCTCACCACGTCACCCCCGGTCATGAACAACTGGCCCTGGTATGGCTTCGGATTCGGCGGGTTCGTGATCGGCCTGGGCTGACCGCCCCTGACTGGCCGACGACGTAGGTTTCGGCTAACCTAACTTTTCTATTCGTCACACCGGATGGAAAGTAGGTTCGTGCTACCGGTACCCGCCACGCGTCAGCGCCATGGAATTTGGCTGCTCGGACCGGCTTTCGTCGCGGCGATCGCCTACGTCGATCCGGGCAACGTCGCCGCGAACGTCAGCGCCGGTGCGCAATTCGGCTTCCTCCTGGTCTGGGTCATCCTGGTCGCCAACGTCATGGCGGGCCTGGTGCAGTACCTGTCCGCCAAGCTGGGCCTCGTCACCGGCAGGTCGCTGCCGGAGTCGGTCGCCGACCGGGCCAGCACCAAGACCCGGATCGCGTACTGGATCCAGGCCGAATTGGTCGCGATGGCAACGGATCTCGCCGAGGTCGTCGGTGGCGCCATCGCGCTGTACCTACTCTTCGACCTCCCGCTGCTGCTCGGCGGAGTGATCACCGGCGCGGTGTCGCTGCTGCTGCTCGCCATCCAGAACCACCGCGGGCAGGGCATGTTCGAGCGCGTGATCAGCGGACTGCTGCTCGTCATCGCGATCGGCTTCCTCACCAGCCTCGTGGTCGAGCCGCCGTCTGCTGCCGACGTGGCCAGTGGCCTGGTCCCGCGCTTCGAAGGGCCCGAGAGCATCCTGCTCGCCACCGCGATGCTGGGTGCCACCGTCATGCCGCACGCGGTGTACCTGCACTCGGGTCTCGCGCGCGATCGGCACGGCCAACCCGAAGCCGGTGCGCCGCGGCGACGTCTGCTGCGCATCACTCGATACGACGTCGGCCTGGCCATGCTCGTCGCGGGCGCGGTCAACCTCGCGATGCTGCTGGTGGCTGCCACCAACCTGCAGGGCATGGAGAACACCGACTCGATCGAGGGCGCCCACGCCGCCGTGGAGTCGACGCTGGGCCACACCGTCGCACTGTTCTTCGCGATCGGCCTGCTGGCGTCGGGCCTCGCCTCGACGTCGGTCGGCGCCTACGCCGGCGCCATGATCATGCAGGGGTTGCTGCACCGGACCTATCCCCTGCTGCTGCGCCGGCTCGTCACGCTGATCCCCGCGCTGGTGGTGCTGGCCATCGGCGTCGACCCGAGCCGCGCGCTCGTGCTCTCGCAGGTGGTGCTGTCGTTCGGCATCCCGTTCGCGCTGATCCCGCTGGTCCGCCTGACCAGCGACCGCGCCCTCATGGGCGACGACGTCAACCACCGCGTCACCACCGCGCTGGGCTGGCTGGTAGCCGGGGTGATTAGTGTGCTGAACGTGGTGCTGATCTATCTGACCGTCACGGGCTGAATGCAGCCGTACTTCGCCTACGGCTCGAATCTGAACGTCGCGCAGATGGCGCGGCGCTGTCCCGACGCGGTCGACCCGCTACCCGCGACCCTCGCCGACCACGACTGGCTCATCAACGAACGCGGCGTGGCGACGGTCGAGCCGTCCGTCGGCGCCGAGGTTCACGGCGTGCTCTGGCACGTCAGCGACCGCGACCTCGACGTCCTCGACAGCGCCGAGGGCGTGCCGGTGCGCTACCGCCGCGACAGCCTCGTGGTGCAGACCGAACGCGGGCCGCTGCGGGCCTGGGTCTACATCGACCATCGCGTCGAACCCGGCGCCCCGCGCGCGGGCTACCTGGAACGGGTCATCGATGGCGCCCGCCACCACGGACTGCCGCAGCGCTGGGTGGAGTTCCTGCACCGCTGGGACCCGGTGAACTGGCCGCGCGGCCTCGCCCCGACCGACACGCCGGGCCCGCAGTCGCTCACCGAGCTGCTGGCCGACCCCGAGGTGGACGAACGCTGCACGCTGCGTTCGTCGTTCGGCTTCCTGGCCATCCACGGCGGAGGCCTCGAGCGCATGACCGACGTCATCGCCGAGCGGGCGGCGCAAGCGGCAGGCGCCTCGGTCTACGTGGTGCACCACCCCGTCGACTACCCGTACCACCTGTCGTCGGCGGCCTACCGCGCCGACGAGTCGGCCCGGCTCGCCGAGTTCCTCGACCACGTCGACCACGCGATCTCGCTGCACGGGTACGGACGGATCGGGCGCAGCACCCACCTGCTCGCCGGCGGCGCGGACCGCGACCTCGCGGCCCACGTCGCGCGGCACGTGTCCATCCCGGGCTTCCAGGTGATCACCGACCTCGAGGCCATCCCGCGCGAACTTCGTGGCCTGCACCCCGACAACCCGGTGAACCGAACCCGCCGGGGCGGCATGCAACTCGAGCTGACCCCGCGGGTGCGCGGCATCAGCCCGCGCAGCGGGCCCGCCGGCGACGACGGTCTAGCGCGCGCCACCGCCGCGCTGATCGACGGCCTGGTCGCCGCGGCCCGCCACTGGCCCTGAGGTCTCCTCCATGTCGAGCACGGGGGTGGGCCTGCGGAAGCCGTGCGTCACCACTGCCAGCCACACCAAACCGATTGCCGACCAGATCAACCCAACCGTCAGCGCCTCGCTGGACAGGCTGGTCCACAGCCACACCGTCAGCGCGAAGCCGATGAACGGCAGGATGAGGTTGTTCAGCACGTTCTTCTCGCCCTCGTCGACGAAGTAGTGCTTGATCACCGTCAGGTTGACCGCCGAGAACGCCACCAGCGCACCGAAGCTCACGACCGAGGCCAGGAGCGCGAGGTCGATCCAGACAGCCAGCAGCGAGATCACCGAGATCACGATGATGGCCCATGTCGGGGTGCTGAACTTGACCGAGACGTGCCCGAATACCTTGCGCGGCAGCACGCCGTCGCGTCCCATCGCGTAGAGGATGCGCGCGACCGACGCCTGCGACGTGAGCGCCGAGCCCAAAGCGCCAGCGACATAGGCCGCGGTGAAGAACGCCGCCATGAACGCGCCACCCGCGGCCTGCATCACGTCGAGCGAACCCGAGTCGACGTCCTCGAACGCGTTCGACGGGAACACCAGCTGCGAGGCGTAGGACAGGATGACGAACAGCACGCCGCAGATGAGCGTGGCCAACATGATGGCCTTCGGCACGTCGCGCCGGGCGTCCTTCGCTTCCTCGGAAAGCGTTGACACGGCGTCGAACCCGAGGAACGACAGGCACAGGATCGCCGCACCGGCCAGCACGGGCGCCATACCGCCCGCCGTGCCGTCACCGCGGAACGGCGCCATGACGTCGACGCTGCCCGAGCCGGTGATCGCCGCGACCGCCATGACGAGGAACACCACGACGAAGACCGCCTGGATGGCGATGATCAGCATGTTGGCCCGCGCCACCGACACGATGCCGACGATGTTGAGCACCGTGACGATGGCGATGGTGACCAGGACGATCGCCCACTCCGGGATCGACGGCACCGCGGCGTTGAGATAGAGGCCGATGACGAGGTAGTTGAGCATCGGCAGGAACAGGTAGTCGAGCAGCAGCGACCAGCCCGCCAGGAAGCCGATCGGCGCACCGAAGGTCTTCTGCGTGTATGCGTACGCCGAGCCGGCCACCGGGAACGCCGCGGCCATCCGCGCGTACGAGCGCGCGGTGAAGATCATCGCCGCAAGCGTGACGATGTAGGCCAGCGGCACGCGGCCACCGGACTCGACCGTGACGATGCCGTAGGTGGTGAACACGGTGAGCGGCACCATGTAGACCAGTCCGAAGAGCGTCAGCGACGGCACGCCGAGCGCCCGTTTCAGCGTTCCTTCCTGCGGATCCGTAGAGATTCCGACCAATGGCTCCGATGACATCGGCATTCCCTTCTAAGTAGCGGTGAACGCGGGAACACCCCGCAGGTAAGTGCCGCGGATGCCCAGGCCGGGCAGGTCGAGTGCCGGCGTCTCGCGCGGATCGCCGTCGAGCCACAGCAGGTCGGCGCTCGCACCGGGGACGAGTCGCCCCCACATCCGTTCGCCGAAGGCCTGGTCGGCGACCGCAGCCGTCGCCGCGGTGAGCGCGCGGTCGATGGTCAGGATCTCCTCGGGCACCCAGCCGCCGTCGGGCTCCCCGTCGGACGTCTGCCGCGATACCGCGATCGCGATGCCGTCGAGCGGAGCGCCCGACGACACCGGCCAGTCCGACCCGAAGGCCAGCGGCGCACCCGACTGGTCGAGGGTGCGCATCCGGTACTGCTTGTCGGCGCGCTCCTGCCCCAGGCGCGGGATGGTGAGCACCGTCATCAGGGCGTCCATCTGTGCCCAGAGCGGCTGCATGTTGGGGATGACCCCGAGTTCGGCGAACCTGGCCAGGTCGGCGTCGTCGACCAGCTGCACGTGGGCGATGACGGGCCTGCGGTCGCGCGGGCCGTTCCACTCGGCGGCGTACTCGATCGCGTCGAGCGCCTGGCGCACCGCGGCGTCACCGATCGCGTGGATGTGGATCTGCAGACCCAGGTCGTCGATCTGGCGGGCGGCCTCGGAGAGACTGTCGCCCTCCCACACCGTCATGCCGTGGTCGTGCAACCCCGAACAGTAGGGCGCCAGCAGCGCGCCGGTCTCGTTCTCGACCACGCCGTCGGCGAAGAACTTGACCGTGTTCGCCGTTAGCATCGGGGAGCCGAGCTGGTCCACCCGGCGCTTGACCTTGGAGAAGTGCTCGACCTGGGATTCGAAGTGGCGGGGGTCGGCGTACAGGGCGAGGTTGAAGCGCATCCGCAGGGCTCCGCGGCGCGCGGCCTCGATGTAGGTGTCGACGTCACCCGGCTCGACCCAGGCGTCCTGCACCCACGTCACGCCCCTGGCGAGGTAGTAGTCGGCGGCGGTGCCCAGCGCGGCGATCCGCACGTCCTCGTCCTGCGGCGGCATGACGGCGGTGAGGAGGTCGATCGCGCCCCATTCGCGCAGCGTGCCGAGCACCGAGCCGTCCTCGCGGTGCGGGATCTCGCCGAGTTCGGGATCGGGCGTGTCCGCGGTGATGCCTGCCCGCCTCAGTGCGGCGGTGTTGCACCACACGGTGTGGTAGTCCCAGGCACGCAGCACGACGGGCCGGTCGGGCACCGCCTCGTCGAGCCACCGGGCGTCGAACAGCCCGCCCTCGGCGAGGCTGCCGTCGTAGGAGGCGCCGACGATCCACTCCTGGTCGGGGTGCGCCTCGGCGTAGGCGCGCACGGCCGCCACGATTTCGGCCACCGACCCGCACGGCCGCACCGCGGGCCCGACGTACTCGAGTCCGCCGAGCATCGGATGGGCGTGACCGTCACCGAAGGACGGCATCAGGAAACCGCCCTCGAGGTCCACCTTCTCCACCTCGCCCTCGGCGGCCGCCGACCGGGCGGCGTCACCGAGCCCGGCGATCACGCCGTCGGTGACGAGCAGCGCATCGGAAACGGGCACCTCGGACGTCCCCGTCCAAACGGTTCCGTTGTGAAACAGCGTCATCGCCACGGTTTGGCACCTTACGCGGGGAAAACCCTTTCGCAATCCGAACTCACCCATCCATTTCCGTGGCGGCTCCGAATAGAAGACGTGGAACGTGGAGACCTGATGTCACGCCCGACCGTCGCGGAGGAATCGACGACGCGCCGGCGCGGTGCGGCCCGCAAGGCAGCCGCCGCGTCGGCACCGGCGATCTATCGCACCCGCATCACGCACCTGCGCCGCACGCCGGTGCATCACTACTTCGAGCAGGCCGGTTACAGCTGGTACGTCGACCTCGACGAGCTGCCGACCCTGCCGGCGTGGATGCGGCCGTTCGCCCGCTTCGAGGCGAGCGACCACTTCGTCGGACCGCCCGCCGACGGCCGCGAAGACACCCTGCGGCACCGGGTGGACGACTTCCTCGCCGGCCACGGCATCGACATGCGGGGTGGCTCCGTGACCGCTCTGCTGCAGGCCCGCGTGCTGGGTTACGTCTTCAACCCGGTCAGCCTGTACTGGTGCCACGACGCCGACGGCGTGCTGCGTCACGTCATCGTCGAGCTGCACAACATCCAGGGTGAGCGGCACGCTTACCTGCTACCGCCGACCGACCACGCGCCCGCAGCGGTCAAGAAGACGCTGCCCATGTCCCCGTTCAACGACTCGGACGGCTACTACCTACTGCAGGCACCCAGGCCGAACGGATCGGTCGACGTGACCATTTCGCTGCACCGCGAGCACGCACCGGGGTTCGTTGCGACACTGCGCGGCAACCGGCGTTCGGCCAGTGTGGGACAGGTGCTGGCGCTGCAGTTCACCGCACCGATGGCCCCCCTGATGGGTGCACTGTGGATGCGCATCCACGACGTGACCCTGTGGGCGCGACGGGTGCCGCTCGTCGCCCGCGAGTCGTGGTTACCGCGGGAGCCGGTGGGCCAATTATGACTTCGAGCGACTGGCCGACCGGCGAAGCGGTTGCCGGCCAGTCCGGGTCTTTCCAAATCGGTTCCGGCGCACGCCTATTCGTGCCCGGCCCCGCGGAGATCATGATAATTATGACTTCGCTGGGAATCGCCGCTAGGCTACCGGGCGTGACGGCCGACCTCGACGCATTGCTGCGCCGGGCCGGTGAACGAGACGTCGAGGCGTTCACTGCCTTCTACGACGCGACCCGTGCGAGGGTCTACGGCTTGGTGACGCGCGTATTGCGCGACCCTGGCTACAGCGAAGAGACGACACAGGACGTCTACCTGCAGGTATGGCACAACGCCGCCAACTACGACCCCGCCGCGGGATCTCCGTTGGCGTGGTTGATGACGTTGGCCCACCGCCGCGCCGTCGACCGGGTGCGCAGCGAGCAGGCCGCCAGCCAACGCGAGTCCCGCTACGGCGCGGCCAATGTCGATGTCGCCGCCGACCGCGTCGCCGAGGCAGTGATCCACTCCGAGGAGCGTCGCGAGGTCGTCGCGTGCCTCGACACGCTCACCGACGCACAGCGCGAGTGCATTCAGATGGCCTATTACGAGGGTCTGACCTATGTCCAGGTCTCCACCCGTCTGGCCGCGAATCTTGCGACGATCAAGTCACGGATGCGCGACGCCATCCGAGGACTGCGCAACTGCTTGGGGGTGTCGTGACCGAGCCCGCACATCAGGATCTGCTCGCCTTGGCAACCCCGTACGCCTTGCACGCCGTGTCGTCCGACGAACAGCGCGACATCGAGCAGCAGATCGCCGGTGCGCCCGCGGATGTGGTGCGCGCCTTCCACGACGAGGTGCGCGCGGTCCGGGAGACGATGGCCGTGGTGTCGTCGACGACGTCGGTCGAGCCGCCCGAGCACCTGCGTGATCGGTTGCTCGCCGCAATCGCTGACGCGCCAAGGCTTTCGGTGGTTCCCGGCCCGAATGCTCCGGCAGCGCAAGCCAGTTCGCCTGCCAAGTCGCGTAGTACCCGGTGGCGCACCGTCGCACTGTCGGCCGCTGCCGCCGTCATCATCGGCCTCGGCGCGGTGGGGGTCGGCGTTGCGCTGCGACCGGAGGCGAAACCGTCTGCGGCCGAACAGATCTTCGAGGCGCCGGACGTCAAGACGGTGTCCGGCCCCATCCCGACCGGTGGTACCGCCACGGTCGTGTTCTCCCGTGAGCGCAACGCCGCAGTGCTCGTGATGAACGACGTCGCACCGCCGTCGCAGGGCTACGTGTACCAGATGTGGCTCGTCGCATCCGACGGTGCGCACTCCGCAGGCACCATGGACGCGAGCGCGGTGTCGCCGTCGACGACTGCGGTGCTGCCCGACATCGACGGCTCGAAGGCGTTGGCCTTCACCGTGGAACCCGGCACGGGGTCGACTCAGCCGACCAGCCCGGTGTTCGCCGAGCTACCGCTGATCTGATCTCAGAGGTCTTCCATCGTGGCGGACGCCGCCTCGTCGATGACGTCGGCCGCGTCGCGCCTGCGGGCGAAGGCCCGGCGCTGCCGGGTGGCGCCGTTGCCCGACGCGACCACGCGCCCGAGCTCGCGGTGCACGAAGTCGGCGTCGCCCACGGCGTCTAGTGCTGGGGTCACGTGCTCGATCAACGCGTGCAGGAGGTCGACCGCGGGAATCGGCGCGTGGGTGCCGACGAGGTCGATCCCCTCGCCCTCGAGCCCGTCGCGGGCGCTCTTCCAGTACGCGGCGCGCAGGGCGTGCGCCGTCAGCGGCACCGTGGGCTGGTTGCGCTCCCGCTCGACGAGGGCCGTCATGACGGCGGCGCGCACCAGCGCGCCCAGGAGGACCGACTGGGTGGCCGTGGCGGGGACGTCGGCGGCACGCACCTCGACGGTCGGGAAGTTCGCCGACGGGCGGACGTCCCAATAGACCATCCCGTCGTCGAGCATCGCGCCGGAGTCCTGCATCATCCGCACCGTCGCGTCGTAGTCCTCGACGGAGTCGAAGTGCGGCGGCGGTCCGGCGCTGGGCCAGCGCGCCCACAGCACGCTGCGCCAGCTCGCGTGGCCGCTGTCGGAGTTGCGGTAGATCGCCGAGTTGGCGGTGAGCGCCAGCAGCGAGGGCAGCCATGGTCGCAGTCGGTTGCTCACGTCGACGGCGGCCTCGCGCGACGGCACCGCGACGTGCACGTGGCAGCCGCAGATGCCCTGCTCGTGGGCGATCATGCCGAACTTGCGGGCGATCTCCCGGTATCGCGGGGTGTCGGTGATCGGGAACTCGTGCGGGACGGTCGGCGGCAGGCCCACCGCGAGCAGCCGCGCTCCCGCCGCCGTTGCCGCCTCGGCCGCGACGCGGCGCAGTCGGCGCGCGTCGTCGTGCAGCTCGTCGATGGTCGAGGCGACCGAGGAACTGGTCTCGACCTGACACCTGGTGAGTTCGAGCTGCAGTTCGACACCGCGCTCGTCGGCCGCGGCGGCCGTCTCGCGGTTGAGCGGTACGGGCTCGCCGCTGTTCGGATCGACGAGGAGGAATTCCTCTTCGACGCCCAGCGTTGGGTGGCTCACGACGCCTCCGGTCGGTGAATGTTTGATCCGGCCCGTCGGATGAACACGACGGGCCGGATCTCGGGAGTGGCTCTTGAGCCGAGCGCCTGCGCTTCAGCTAGGCCGTATTGATGCCCTGCCTGCGCAGAACCAAACCTGCGACATTGCTGGTCACTTAAGCTCTGGTCATGGCCAGGGACTTTCGTTTCGGTTTCGGTTTGCACGCTGCACGACGGCTGTCCGCGGTGCAGGACTGGGCGACGCGTGCCGAGGGCATGGGCTACGACGTCCTGCACGTTCCCGACCACCTCGGCGCGCCGGCGCCGTTTCCCACCCTGATGGCGGCCGCGGCGGCGACCGAGACGCTGCACCTGGGCACCTTCGTGCTGAACGCGGGCTTCTACAAGGCGGCGCTGCTGGCGCGCGACGTCGCCGAACTCCGCGACCTCAGCGCGGGCCGGCTGGAGTTGGGGCTCGGGGCCGGCTACGTCCGCAGGGAGTTCGAACTCGCCGAGATCCCCTACCCCAGGGCGGGACAGCGCGTCGACCATCTCCGGCACGTCGTCGAGTACATGGAAGAGCACTTGCCCGACGTACCCCTTCTGATCGCGGGCAACGGCGACCGGCTGCTGACGATCGCGGCCGAGCACGCGGCAATCATCGGACTCACCGGTGGCGACCCCGCAGGAGCGGACGGTGATCCGCTCGCCGAGCGCATCGAGTTCGTGCGCAGGGCGGCTCCGGAGCGCTTCGACGAGCTGGAACTGAACATCTCGGTCACGGCGATGCCGATCGACGACTCCGGGATGCCCGACCTGTCGATCACGCGGCGCTTCCTGCCCGACCTCACCGACGAGCAGCTGCTGCGCACACCGGGGGTGCTGTCGGGGTCGACGAAGGACATCGCCGACACCATCCGCGGGTACCGCGACACCTACGGCGTCACGTACGTGATCGTGCAGCAGCCGCACGCCGAGGCCTTCGCGAAGGTGATCGAGGAGCTGCGCTAGGAGTCAGCGACCGCGGAAGGCGTCCTTGAGGCGCTGGCCGGTCATCTTCACCCGGGCCTTCATCTCGTCGTTGGCGCCCTCGTTGCGCAGCCGGTTGTCGCCGGTGGCCCGGCCGATCTTCTGCTTTGCCTGACCCGCGAGGCGGTCGACGGTGTGGCGGGCCTTCTTCGCTGTGCTCATGATCTTGGTATTGCCGCTGGTCGTCGGGCGGAAACCTGCAGCAACCCCCAATGCCGGTATGCTCCAAGCCGGTCCGCCCCCGTAGCTCAGGGGATAGAGCACGGCTCTCCTAAAGCCGGTGTCGCAGGTTCGAATCCTGCCGGGGGCACCACGTAGTCCAGCCCACTCAGGGCAGCGGCGGCTCGGGCAGCGGCGGCAGCTTCATCAGCTCGTCCATCGCCACCTCGCCGGACTGCACCTCGGGCGGCGACTGCCGGGTGGGCATGAAGATCACCGGCCGGTAATCCGGCGCCGGGTTGGGGTTGGCCATCGCGGCCACGCACCCGATGCCGAACCGGGTCGGCGTCGGCACCCCGAAGTTCTCGACGCAGCACGTCGTCGCGACGCCGTCCATGTCGACGCCAGGAGCGGCGAGTGCCGTGCACGTCGAGTAGGCCTGGTCGTCGAAGACGTCGGCGTGAGCGATGCCAGCCCCGCCGAGGACACCGAACGCGGTCGCGGCTAGACCCGATACGAGCATGCGTGTGACGGATGTCATGGGGCTCCCACCATAATCAGCGGGTGTCGACGCCGTCCACCCTCGAGGTCATCCTGTTCGTGGTGACGGCGCTCCTGTCGGCCGGGCTCATCACGTTCGTGTCGCTCTTCGTCGCCGCGCGCAGACAGCTGACGGCGGCGCGCCGCGAGCTGGAGGCGGTGCGCACCGAGGGCTCCGGTCGTCGGCGCAGGCGCGGGGTGGGTCCGATGGCGGTGAAGACGGTCCTCAAGACCGCGGACGCGGTGCTCAACCGCGGCCTCGGCGCGGTGCAGACCTCGATCGACCAACTCGCGGGCTGGGCCCAGGTCGAACGGCCGGACCTCGCCCGCCTCACGCCCGGCGGAGACGTCGTGCTGGTGTTCTCCGACATCGAGGGCTCGACCCGGCTCAACGCCGCGATGGGCGACCGGGCCTGGGTCAAGCTGCTCGAGCGTCACGACGACCTCGTCCACACCCACGTCGCCCACCACGGCGGGCAGGTAGTCAAGTCACAGGGTGACGGATTCATGATCGCGTTCGCCGAGCCGCGCGACGCCGTCCTGTTCGGGACCGACGTCCAGCGCGCGCTGGAGGCGAATCCGCAACGCTGGCAGGACATCCGGGTCCGGATCGGCGTCCACATGGGGACGTCGGTGCGACGGGGTGACGACCTCTTCGGGCTCGACGTCGCCACCGCGGCTCGGGTGGCCGATCAGGCCGACGGCGGCGAGATCCTGGTCAGTGCGCCGGTGCGCGACGCGGTGGCCGACCTCGCCGACGTGCACTGGGGCCAGCCACGCGACGTCGAACTCAAGGGCGTACCCGGCGTCCACACGCTGCACCCGGTCCTCGCCGGGTAGGGGTCAGCTTCCCCGGGTGTCGATGACCTGCTGGGCCACGTCGATCAGCTTGACGTTGCTGTCCTGGGACAGCTGGCGCAACATCGCGAACGCCTGCACGTCGTCGACGTTGAACCGCTCCATGATGATGCCCTTGGCCTGTCCGATCCGGTCGCGCGTCGTCAACGCCGACTGCAGCTGATCGCCCTCGCGGCTGGCGATGATCGCCGCGGCGGCATGGGCGGCCAGCACCATGCCGACGGTCTCGGCCTCGCCGTCCCAGACGTCGGCCTGATAGCCGAACAGGTTGAGTGCGCCTGCCGTGCGATCGGCTGTGTAGAGCTTGAACGACAGCCCACTGAGGATGCCGAGTTTCACGACCTCCGGCGAGTACTTCGGCCACTGCGTGTCTTCGCGGAAGTCGTCGGTGCGGACCACGGTCTCGTCGAGCGCGGCTTGGACGCACGGGCCCTCGACGTGCTTCATCTGCAGCTGGTCGATCTCGAACAGGACGTCCGACGTCGGGGCCAGGGTCTCGAAGGCACCGCCCTTGCCCACCAGCAGGACGCCTGCGACGTCCACGCCGGGGATCAATTCGGTCGCCGCGGACGTCACGTCAGCCAGGATGTCGATCAAGCTGCGCGGCATCGCCGTTGCCCGGGCCAACTCCGCCATGCGCAGGGCGAGGTCGCGATTACTCACCGTCATGACCTGATTCTCCCCTGGTATTGGTGATCAAAAGCAAGTTTGCCCCATGCCGTCACCGGGCAAGGCAGTGGCTAGGCGAGATCGGTGGCCGGCCACTGCCCTTGCTTAGGTCCCGTCGGTTCTGCCGTGAGCCGACGGGGCCGACCTCAATTCCGGCATTCCGCCGAGTCACTCTGTTAGTCGTAGTACGGTGCCGGAATGAGCGGCGTGTGGATCCTCGGAGGCCGGCAGACCGACTTCGCCCGCAACATCACCCGCGAAGGCCTCGACTTCGCCGACCTGACCGCCGACGTCGTTCAGTCGACGCTGGACGAGTGCCGGATCGACGCCGGGGACGTCGGCGTCGTGCACGTCGCCAACGCGTTCGGCGAGATGTTCGCTGCGCAAGGCCATCTCGGCGCCATGCCCGCCACGGTCGTCGACGGGCTCTGGGACACGCCGTCGACCCGGCACGAAGCCGCCTGTGCATCCGGAAGCGTCGCGATCCTGGCCGCGATGGCCGACCTGCGCTCGGGCGCCTACGACTGCGCGCTCGTGGTCGGCGTCGAACTCGAGAAGACCGTGCCCGGCGACACGGCCGCCCGGTACCTCGGCGCCGCGGCCTGGACCGGTCGCGACGGCGCCGATGCGACCTTCATGTGGCCGCACGCCTTCAGCCAGGTGCTCGACGAGTACGACCGCCGCTACGGCGTCGACGAACGACACCTGCGCGCCATCGCGGAACTGAACCTCGCCAACGCCAAGGCCAACCCGAACGCCCAGACACGGGATTGGACGGTCCCCGACCCGATCGAGGCCGACGACACGGCAAACCCCCTGGTGGACGGGCGGATCCGCCGCTTCGACTGCAGCCAGATGACCGACGGCGGCGCCGCCGTCGTCCTCGTCTCCGATGCGTGGCTGCGCGACCACCCCGGCAGCCGACCCATCGGCCGCATCGACGGCTGGGGACACCGCACCGTCGGCCTCGGGCTGGCCCAGAAGCTCGAGCGGTCCCGCGGTGACGAGTACGTCATGCCCCACGTGCGTGCCGCGGTGCTCGACGCGTTCGGGCGAGCCCACGTCACGCTCGACGACCTCGACGGCATCGAAGTGCACGACTGCTTCACCCCGAGCGAGTACCTCGCCATCGACCACATCGGTCTGACCGGCCCCGGCGAGTCGTGGAAGGCCATCGAGAACGGCGAGATCGCGATCGGCGGACGGTTGCCGATCAACCCCAGCGGTGGGCTGATCGGCGGCGGCCACCCCGTCGGCGCCACCGGCGTCCGCATGCTGTTGGACGCCGCCCGACAGGTCAGCGGTACCGCCGGTGACTATCAGGTCGACGGCGCACGGACATTCGGCACGCTCAACTTCGGCGGGAGCACCGCGACCACGGTGAGCTTCGTCGTGTCCACTGCTCAGGAGGACCCACGATGACCACAGCTGCGACCAACCCGGAGATCGTCGCGAAGTACCTCTCCACCCTGCCCGAGGACGACGACCACCCCTACCGCACCGGACCGTGGCGGCCGCAGACCACCGAGTGGGACGCCGACGACCTGATCGTCGTCGAGGGTGAACTGCCCACCGACCTCGACGGCGTGTACCTGCGCAACACCGAGAACCCGCTACACCCGGCGCTCAAGACGTACCACCCGTTCGACGGCGACGGCATGATGCACGTCGTCGGCTTCCGCGACGGAAAGGCGTTCTACCGCAACCGCTTCATCCGCACCGACGGCTTCCTCGCCGAACTCGATGCCGGCGGCCCGCTGTGGCCGGGCATCGCCGAGCCCATCGAGCTGGCCAAGCGCGACTACGGCTGGGGCGCACGGACGTTGATGAAGGACGCCTCCTCGACCGACGTCGTCGTGCACCGCGGCGTCGCGCTGTCGAGCCACTACCAGTGCGGCGACCTCTACCGCGTCGACCCCTACACCGGCGACACCCTCGGCAAGGAGGACTGGCGCGGCGGCTTCCCGGCCGACTGGGGCGTGTCCGCCCATCCCAAGGTCGACGACGCGACAGGAGAATTGCTGTTCTTCAACTACTCCAAGCAGGCACCGTTCATGCACTACGGCGTCGTCGACACCACCAACGAGCTGGTGCACCTCGTCGACGTGCCGCTGCCCGGCCCGCGGCTGCCACACGACATGGCGTTCACCGAGAACTACGCGATCCTCAACGACCTGCCGCTGTTCTGGGCGCCGGAGTATCTCGAACACGGCGTGCACCTGCCGCGCTTCCACCGCGACGTGCCATCGCGATTCGCGGTGATCCCGCGCCGCGGCCAGACCGGCGACATCATGTGGTTCGAGGCCGACCCCACCTACGTGCTGCACTTCACCAACGCCTACGAGGACGGCGACGAGATCGTCCTCGACGGCTTCTTCCAGGGCAACCCGGAGCCGGCGCTCGCGCTCGACCAGATGCAGACCCGCCTGCACCGGTGGCGGTTCGACCTGACGACGGGCACCACGCGCGAGGAATCCCTGACCGACAGCATCACCGAGTTCGGCATGATCAACCCCGGCCACGCCGGCCGCGACTACCGCTACGCGTACGCGGCCACCGGCAAGCCCGGCTGGTTCCTGTTCGACGGCCTGGTCAAGCACGACCTGCGGACCGGGACTGAGGAGCGCTTCGGGTTCGACGACGGCGTCTACGGCAGCGAGACCGCGATGGCGCCCAGAGTCAACGGCACGGCAGAGGACGCAGCAGAAGACGATGGCTACCTCGTCACGATCACCACCGACATGAACGCCGACGCGTCGTACTGTCTGGTGTTCGACGCGGCGCGGGTGGGCGACGGCCCGGTCTGCAAGATCCAACTGCCCGAACGGGTCTCGAGTGGGACCCACTCCACGTGGGCACCCGGCTCCGAGCTGCGCCGCTGGCACGACGTCGACCGCGCCGCCGAGGCGATCGGCCTGTAGCCCGGCATGACCGGCGTCAACGCGGTGGGCCGGATGCTCGGCGTGCTCGGCGACGAGTGGACGCTGCTGATCGTCCAGCAGGCCCTACTGGGGGCGGCCCGGTACGGCGACTTCACTGCGCGCCTGCCGATCTCGCACGCCGTGCTGACCGGCAGGCTCAAGGCGATGACGGCCGAGGACCTGGTGTCCCGTCGGGTGTACCAGGACAGGCCGGTGCGCGCGGAGTACGTCCTCACCGACCGGGGGCGGGCGCTGTGGCCCGTGCTCGCGTCGGTGTGGGCGTGGGAGCGGCAGTGGGTGTCCCGTCACGGCGACGGGTTGCCCGCCATGCACCACCGCGCCTGCGGTGCCGACGTCGCGCCGGTGCTCGTCTGCCGGTCCTGTCGCGAGCCGACGTCGGAGAAGGAGCTGCGGGTCCGGTGGGGTCCCAGCGGCTCGTGGCCGCGGTCGGTTCCGGTTCAGACCACGCGCCGGCGGTCGTCCCCGGACGGCGGACGATCCGCCCCCGGCCTGTTCCCCGAAACCATGACGATCCTGGGCAATCGGTGGGCGTTCGCGGTCGTGGTCGCCGCGTTCGTCGGCACTAGCCGCTTCGGGGACTTCGAAGCGCAGCTCGCCGTCCCGCCGAGCACGCTCGCCGACCGTCTGGCGACTCTCACCGACCGCGGGATCCTCGCCAACGCGAGCGGCGCCTACCTGTTGACCGAGAAGGGACGGGCGGTGCTGCCCATACTCATCACGGCGCTGCAGTGGGCGCAGCAGTGGTACCCAGCGGAAGAGGGCCCGGCGGTGCTGCTGCGCCACATCGCCTGTGGCGCAGCGTTCCACGGCGCGCTCGCCTGCGACTCGTGTGCCGAAATCTTGCGCGGAAATCAGCTCGAAAGGGGCTGGCACTCTCCGACCTAGAGTGCTAAATTCGGTATCGCACAGTGATTGGTCGCCCGCCAGGGTGGCGGGCATTTCAGTGACATAGGAGGTGGATTGCTGTGCTTCGCTTCGATCCCTTCAGTGATTTGGACGCGATGGCCCGTGGCCTGCTGAACAGCCAGACCGGATCGGCTCGTAGTCCGCGGTTCATGCCGATGGACCTGTGCAAGGTCGACGATCACTACCTGCTCACGGCAGACCTCCCCGGGGTCGATCCGGGTTCGGTCGACGTGGACGTGGACAACGGCACGTTGACCATCTCCGCGCACCGCACCGCGCGCTCGGAGGACTCGGTGCAGTGGCTGACCAACGAGCGGTTCTTCGGCACCTACCGCAGGCAGCTATCCCTGGGCGACGGCATCGATTCCGCGAAGATCGCCGCGTCCTACGAGAACGGCGTCCTCACCGTGACGATCCCGCTGGCGGAGCGGGCCAAGGCCCGCAAGGTCGAGATCGCACACGGCGGCGGCCAGAAGTCCATCGAGACGACGACCGTAGACGCCTGACGGTCCGAGTGGTGGGTGACGGTCCCAGCACGTGGGTCAGGTGGCCGTCACCCACCCAACCGGAACCGCAGATTGTTGCGCACCGCAAGCCATTCGACGTCCAAGATCGAATACACCACGGTGTCGCGCCGGGACCCGTCCGGCAGCACCTGATGGCTGCGGAGCACCCCGTCCAGCTTGGCGCCGAGCCGCTCGATAGCCGTCCGGCTGGTCGAGTTGAAGAAGTGGGTGCGGAATTCGACTGCAACGCAACCCAACTGCTCGAACGCGTGCGTGAGCAGCAGCAACTTGCACTCGGTGTTGACGCCAGTGCGCCGCACGGCGGGCACGTACCAGGTGTAGCCGATCTCCAGGCGCCGGTTGGCCGGGTCGACATTGCAGTAACTCGAGGACCCCACCAGCCTGCCGTCGCCGTCGCGCACCACGAACGTCAGACCCGTCTGCGGGTGCTGCACCGCCAGCCGCCCGTCGATCCACTCCTGCGCGGTGTCGGGCGTCGGCGCGCTGGTGAACCAGAGTTCGCGGACGTCGGCCGACGCCGCGAGGATCTCCGGCGCGTGTGCGGCGGTGAGCGGTTCCAGGGTCACCCACTGCCCACCGGTGAGCACCACCGGTTCCACGAATCCCGTCACGTTCGCCGCCCTCCGCCCGTCCACGCCGCGACCACCGCCAATACCGAGAGCACCACCGCGGACACCGTCACCGCCGCGCCGATGTACAGCCCATAGCCGGCGGACACCGGGGGTGCCACGTACAGCCGGTAGTAGAACCCCACCGAGACGGCGATGAACACCGAGATACCAAGGGCAACAGCCGATGCCACCCGCGCCGAGAGCCCGCGGGCGGCCATCGCGGCCGCCACGATCAGCGTCGACGACAGCACCACGATGAACTGACCGACGCCGAACCCATCCGGCGGAACCTCGATCTCACCATTGCGGCCGCCGATCGCGTTCGCCCGGCCACCCCCGCCCGCAGCAGTGGTCAGCCACGGCAGCCATGCGCTCACCAGCAGCACGGCCGCGCACAGCACGACGAACCATCCGGGGCGCAGGCGTGCCATGCGACGAGGGTATCGGGTGTACGGACGTAGGCTGCACCCATGACGGAACTGCCCGACTGGGCCCTCGGCCTGGACCTGGCGCCCCACCCGGAAGGTGGCTGGTACCGAGAGACCTGGCGTAGCGACCTGACCGTCACTCAGTCGGCGCTGCCACCCGACTACACCGGTCCGCGCAGCGCGGGAACGGCGATCCTGTTCCTGCTGATGCCCGGTCAGCAGTCCGCGTGGCACACCGTGCGCAGCGCCGAGCTGTGGCTGCATCACCGGGGCAGCCCGTTGCTGCTCGAGACAGGGCCCGAACGGGAGAGTGCGCCAACGGTTCTGCTCGGCAGCGACATCGGCGCCGGGGAGTCCCCGCAGATCGTCGTGCCACCCGGGCACTGGCAGCGGGCCACCCCGCGCGTGATCGACGGGAGTGACGAACCAACCCTGGTGAGCTGTGTCGTGGTGCCGGGGTTCGACTTCGCCGACTTCGCGCTACACGCCCCTACCGACTGAGCAGACCGACCGCGGCCGCCACCAGTTCGGCGTTGCCCGGCGTGGTCGACCCGTCGGGAAGCCGCAGCGTGTCCTCCATCCCGATGCGGGTCTGGACTTCGCACGCGCCGGCATGTTCCAGCAGCGGCCAGCAGCTCCCGTCGAGCCCGTGCAACAGCACCGGCGCAGGCGAATTGGCGGCGCGCACCCGGGCCAGCATGTCGTCGGCGACGGCGACGTCGTCGTTGCCCTGCAACTCGATCATCACGCGCATGCAGTGCTCGACCATCTCGGACTCCGCCCACGACGCGACGGCCTCGCCGTGGAACAGCCCGATCTCGACGCCGACCCCCATGTCCAGCAGCACCTTCGCCAGTTCGGACGCGCCGGGTTCGTGCCAGTTGAGTGAGGCGAAGTCCGGCAGGACCGTCCACGCCTGAACCGCGCGGCGCCGGGCGTCGGGGTCGGGTAGCGCCCAGAACCCCGTCGTGACGCCGAGCGGCAGGCCCGGAATGGCCTCGCGGACAGCCGCGACTGCCGCTGCGACGGCGTCGGATTCCAGCGAGTCCTTGCCGTCGGGCGTCTTCGGGTGCATGTGCACGGCCTGTGCCCCGGCCTGATGCGACTGGACCGCGGCCTCGGCCAGCTGGGCGGGCGTGACGGGCAGCCCAGGGTGCTCGTCCGGCGTGCGGGCACCGTTGATGCAGGCCTTGAGGTAGATCACGACGTGCCCCTCGCTAGCCGAAGACGGCCTTGAACTTCTCCAGAGACGCGCGGATGTCGCTCTTCAGTGCACTCGCGACCACCATGCCGATCGGCCCAAACAGCGCGGGACCGCCGAGGTGAATGTCGAACGACACGGTGGAGCCGGCAGGCGACGGCTTGATCTTGCCGATCAGCTTGACCTTGACCCCGCCCTTGCCGTTGCCGTCGAGCGTCATCGACTGCGGCGGCTTCCAGTTCACGATCGTCCAGTCGATGCGGTTGAGCATGCCCTTGACCTCCAGGATCGAGGTGATCCTGGTGCCCTTCTCGAGATTTTCGGGCAGCTTGCTGCGCCACATCCGGTGGATCGTCAGCCACTCCCTGTAGCGCGACAGATCGGACGCAGCCGCCCAGGCCTGCTCCGGCGGGAGTGGGATCTCGACGGATTCGGAGAGCTTCGCCATCGGCCTACGACAGCGGCGGGTTCGGCGCCTGCGGGGGCGTGTTCGGGCGGGGCTGCTGGTTGGGCGGCACCTGGCCGGGCTGCTGCTTGGCGGCCTGCTCGCGCGCCGCCTTCTTGGCAGCCTCCTGCACCTTGTCGACGTGCGACGCGTACTTGCCCTGCGTCTTCTTGTCGACGACGTCGCCCACCTTGTCGATGGCGGTCTCTACCTTGTCGGCGTTCTTCGACACCGCGTTCTTCACCTTGTCCAAGAATCCCATGTGCTCAGCCTATAGAACGCTCATGAATCGGCCGAGCGCCAGAGCCGACGCCGCTCCCCCAGCATCGCGCCTCGGCTCCACCAGACGATCTCGATGAGAGCCGCGCCGATCAGCCCGACGACCAGTGCCGTCGTGGTGACCGAGGCGTTCGACGGATCGAGCAGGAACAACTCCTGCGCCATCGGCACCGAGAAGATCACCACGTAGGCCAGACCCGAGGCCGCCACCAGCGCCACGCGCCACCACTCGTACGGCCGGGCCACCACCGCGAGCACCCACACCGCGCCGACGAGCAGCGTGATCAGCGCCGCCGTCGACGCCTGGGTCTGCTGAGTCGGCGTCGCGGCCCTGCCCTCGTAGGCCAGTAGGTACGAGACGAACGTCGCCGTGCCCACCACGACGCCCGACGGCAACGCCGAGGTCATCACGCGCCGCACGAAACCGGTGTGCGCCCGTTCGTTGTTGGGTGCCAGCGACAGCACGAAGGCCGGGATGCCGATCGTGAACCACGCCGCGATCGTCACGTGGATCGGCTGGAAGGGGAACGGCAGCGGGTCGGTGCCGAAGATCGCCGACGCCAGACCGGCCAGCCCGACCGCCATCGCGAGCAGCACCGAGTAGACCGTCTTGGTCAGGAACAGGTTGGAGACGCGTTCGATGTTGCCGATGACGCGGCGGCCCTCGCCGACGACGTACGGCAGCGTGGCGAACTTGTTGTCCAGCAACACGATCTGGGCGACTGCGCGCGACGCGGACGATCCCGAGCCCATCGCGACGCCGATGTCCGCGTCCTTGAGCGCCAGCACGTCGTTGACGCCGTCGCCGGTCATCGCGACGGTGTGGCCGCGCGACTGCAGCGCGTGCACCATCGCGCGCTTCTGGTCGGGCCGGACTCGGCCGAAGGTGGTGCACTCCTCGAGTGCGGCGGCGAGTTCGTCGGGCTCCGCGGGCAGCTTGCGGGCGTCCATGGTCTCGCCGTGCAGACCGAGGGTGCCCGCCACCGCGCCCACCGACACGGCGTTGTCGCCGCTGATCACCTTGACCGTGACGTGCTGCGAGGCGAAGTAGTCCAGGGTGTCGCGGGCGTCGGGCCGGACCCGCTGCTCGAGCACCACCAGCGCAACCGGGGTGACGACGCCGGGCGCGTCGGGAGCGTCGACCGCCCGGTCCGACGACGCGAGCAGCAGGACGCGCAACCCTTGGGCGCCGAGCCGTTCGGCCTCCTCGGCCTCCGGCGTCGTCGGATCGAGCAGCACGTCGGGCGCGCCGATCACCCAGTTGCCGTGCTCGCCGTAGGACGCACCGCTCCACTTGGTCGCCGACTTGAACGGCGCGGCGGCGGTGGCCGTCCAGCCCGGAGCGGCGGGATATGCCTCGGCGATGGCCGCGATGCTGGCGTTGGGGCGGGCGTCGTCGGCGGCCAATTGGGCCAGCACGTCCTCTGTGTCATTCCCCCGGTCGCTACGCTGCTGCCCGCCGGCGCGTGGCTCGGCCAGGGTCTTGGTCTCCGCGAGCCGCATACCGTTCTCGGTGAGCGTCCCGGTCTTGTCGGCGCACACCACGTCGACGCGGGCGAGGCCCTCGATGGCGGGCAGCTCCTGCACCAGGCACTGCCTGCGGCCCAGCCGGACGACGCCGACCGCGAACGCGATCGACGTCATCAGCACCAGACCCTCGGGAACCATCGGCACCAACGCACCGACCATGCGCAGCACCGACTCTCGCCAGTCCGCGTCGGTCGTGAACAACTGCGTGTAGATGATGAGCAGACCCGCGGGCACCAGCAGATAGGTGATGAACTGCAGGATCTTGTTGATGCCGCTGCGCAATTCGGACTTCACCAGCGTGAACTTGCTGGCTTCCTCGGCGAGTTTGGCGGCGTACGCCTCGCGGCCCACCTTGGTGGCGCGGTAGGCCCCGCTGCCCGCGACCACGAAGCTTCCCGACATCACGTCGTCGCCGGCGTCCTTGGCGATCGCGTCGGCCTCACCGGTGAGCAGCGACTCGTCGACCTCGAGGTTGGTCTCCTCGAGAATCGTTCCGTCGACCACTATCTGGTCGCCGGGACCGAGTTCGATGACGTCGTCGAGCACCACCTCGCCGGGTAGCAGTTCGCTCGTTGCCGACTGGCGCCGGACGGTCGGCTTCGCCTGACCGACGATCGCGAGTTCGTCGAGTGTCCGCTTGGCCCGCAGCTCCTGGATGATGCCGATGGCGCTGTTGGCGACGATCAGCAGGCCGAACAGTCCGTTGATCAACGATCCGGTGGCGAGGACGATCAGGAACAGCACCCCGAGGATCGCGTTGATCCGGGTCAACACGTTGGCGCGGACGATCTCCGAGACGCTGCGCGCCGCCCGTGCGGGGACGTCGTTGGTCTTGCCCGCGGCGACGCGCTCGGCCACCTCGGCGTCGGAGAGGCCCTGCGCCAGGGCGCTGCTCAACTGTCCTCGATTCTCTTCGCGCAAGCGCTCATCGGAAGAAGGTTCCCATGCCGTCCTCGTCGTAGTACTCCAGCTTGAGCACGTCGCCGTCGAACGTGGCGGTCGACGTGCTGCCGGGTGGCGAGTTCTCGGTGACGAAGGAGACGGCGAAGACGCTGCCGTCCCAATGCTTCAGCGGCACGTTGAGCTTCGGGCCGATCGCGAGGTTCAGCTCGCCGTTGCGTTCGGTGATGCGTGCGGCCCCGAAGTAGGGGTTGGCGTACTCGCCGACGTAGTCGGACAGCGGCGCGGGGGGCGCGGGGTTGGCAGGCGGCTGCTGCCCGGACAGCGAGCCGACGGGCTTCTCCATCGCGAGGAACGCCTGGTTGTAGAGCGGGTACCAGTCCTCTCGAACCTCGCCGAACTGGACGAGGTCGGCGAACTCGGCGGTGAGCGCCTCGGGCACGCCGGAGGGGGTGGCGTTGGTCAGCGCGACGATCGCGACGTCGGCCGACGGCAGCAGCAGCACGTTGGTGCCCGAGCCCAGTTCGAATGCGCCGGAGTGGCTCAGCTGCATGCGCGCTCCGGAGGTGGACCCGACGTTGAAGCCGTAGCCGTAGAACCCGGAGCGCATCGCGGCCTCCGAGGGCGGGCTGGACACGATCTGCGGCGTGACTGCCGGCAACAGTGCCTTCGGGTCGACGATGGTCTTGTCGTCGTGAGAACCGTTGGCCAGCATCATCGCCATCCACTTGGTCATGTCGTTCGCCGAGCTGCTGACGCCGCCCGCGGGGGACTGCGCCTGCGCGTCGCGGACGTAGCGCGGGAAGTAATTGCCATCGACGTGGATGTGTCCGGCGGCGCGGTTGGGCCGCGCCTGATACTCGTCGAAGCGTGAACTCGTCGACGTCATGCCCAGCGGCCGGTAGAGCACGTCCTGACTGATGTCCTCCCACGACTTCCCCGCGCTGACGGCGACGGCCTCGGCGGCCGCCGTGAGCCCGAAGTTCGTGTAGTCGTAAGTGATTCGGAACGGGTCGAGCGGGAGCTGGCGCAACTTCTCGAGGACCTGGCGGCGGTCGTAGCCCATTTCCTCGAGCAGATCGCCTGCGTGGTCGGGCAGCCCGGACCGGTGCGAGTACATGTCGCCGATGGTCACCATGCGCGTGACGGCCGGGTCGGCGAGACCGAACCAGGGCAACTTCTCGACGATCGGCGTGTCCCATCCGATGGCGCCCTCCCCCACCTGATGGGCGACGACGGTGGAGCCAAGCGGCTTGGACAGCGAGGCCAGCTGGAACACGGTGTCGGGGTCGACCTTGTTCACGTCACCGCTGCCGTTGCGACTGTCCTTGACGCCGAAGCCCTTGGCGTACACGGTCTTCCCACCGTGCACCACGGCCACCGACATCCCAGGGATGCCGCTCTCGTCCATCAGACCCTTGGCGATCGCGTCGAGCTTGCCGACGGCGTTCTCGACGGCCTTGTCCGGCAACGGCATTGCGGGCACCAGCGGTGGCGGCACGTCCGACAGCTGGCCGTCGTCCGGGCGGCTCGACGCCTCCTCCTGCGCCGGCGTACTACTGCAGCCCGCGAGCACGGCGAGGACGGTGACCGGCACGACGAGCCGGCGAATCAAGATCGAGAGGCGCACACCTGCACGCTAGTCGGTCAGGACCGCCACCATGCGTCCAATGACGTCTCCGTCATCCGTTCGACGCGCTCGCCGGGGCGCGGGGTCGCGACCGGCACGCCCTCGCCGTTCGCCGCGGTCAGCATCCGCTCGACGGGTTCGGACCACGGGTGCGTGGCCAGCCGGAACGTCGCCCAGTGGATCGGGACGAGCAGCCCGCGGTCGGTGACGTCGCGGTGGGCCCGCACCGCCTCCTCGGGGTTCATGTGAATGTCCGGCCAGCCCGGGTGGTAGGCGCCGATGGGCATGAGCGTCACGTCGAACGGTCCGTGCTCGGCGCCGATGTCGGCGAAGATCTTGCCGTAGCCGGTGTCGCCGCCGAAGAACGCCTTGTGCCGGGGTCCGATCACCGCCCACGACGACCACAGCGTCACGTCGCGGTTGACGAAGCGTCCCGAGAAGTGTCGCGCCGGGGTGCATACGAGCGTCAGGTCCCCGAGGCGCGCGCTCTCGTTCCAGTCGAGTTCGACGATCCGGTCGTCGGGGATGTGCCACGCCCGCAGGTGCGCGCCGATGCCGAGGGGCACGAAGAACTTCGACCGCTGGGTGCGGGCCAGCTGCTTGACGGTGTCGATGTCGAGGTGGTCGTAGTGGTCGTGGCTGATGATGACCGCGTCGATGGCGGGCAGCGCCTCGAGCGGCGCGGGTACCGGGTGCAGCCGGTGCGGACCGACGGCCCGCGACGGTGAGCACCGGTCGCTCCAGATCGGGTCAGCGAGGATGCGGTAGCCGTCGACCTCGATCAGGGCCGACGAGTGACCGAACCACGTGACGGCGAGGTCCGCGGCGGGCTGGTCGACGGCGGGCGTCACCAGCGGAACCTCCCTCGGCGGGCGCTGAGCCGGACCTTTGCCGACGACGTCGCGCAGCAGGAGGAACTGTTCCTCCCTGCTCAGGGAGGTCTCCGAGGCGGGTTCGAGGTTGACGAACACCCCGTCGCGGTAGTTCGGCGACCGCTTGGCGACGGCGCCGATCTCGACCGGCGAGGCGCCGAGCGCCGAGGGGGTGCCCTGGAGCGCACGCAGGGCCCAGCCGCCACCGACGATGGCCGCCGTCCCGCCGATCAGGCGTACCGCCTCGCCGAGCATCAGGCGCCCTTGAAGTTCGGGGGCCGCTTCTCGATGCGGGCCACCTGCGCCTCGATGATGTCGCTGCTGGCCCATGCCCGGTCGAAGAGTTCCTTGTGGGCGGGCCAGGCGTCCTCGTAGGCGCCGTCGTCGTTGAGCACGCGCTTGGCGTGCTGCATCGCCAGTGGCGCGAAGCCCGCAATCTCCTGCGCCCAGGCCTGCGCGTCGGCGAGCGTGCCCATGCGGTTGGCCATTCCGGTCGCCAGGGCGTCGTCGGCGGTGAGCCGCTCGGCGGCCAGCAGCATGCCGCGCGCACGGCCGGCTCCAACCAGCGACGTCAGCCTGCGGATGCTCCAGTTGTCCAGTGCGATGCCGTATTTGGCGACGGGGAACTGAAAGTACGCCTCGGGTGCGACGACCCGCAGATCGCAGATCATCGACAGGATGACGCCGGCGCCGATGGCCGGTCCGTTGATCGCGCCGATCACGGGGACGGGCGCCTGGTCGATCGCGATGTTGAGCGCCCTGGCCTTGTCGGGCAGTTCGTCGGCGACGCCCTGCCCGCCGGAGAGGTCGGCACCGGAGCTGAAGACGTGGCCACCACCGGTGAGGACGATGGCGCGGACGTCTTCGGTGGCCGCCTTCTCGATCACCTCGCGCAGGCCGTCGACCAGTTCGCTGTTGAGTGCGTTGCGTCGCTCGGGGCGTTGCATCTCCAAGGTCAGCACGGCGCCGTCACGGCTAACACCAATCATGGCGACCAGACTATAGATAGCCTTTTCGGGGTGAGTCGGATAGCCGCCGTGGCGCTTCGCGATGCCGTGTTGGACGAAGGATCGTTCCGCAGCTGGGACGCCGCGCCGTTGGCGGTGCCCACCAACTCCGACTACCGCCGGGAACTCGACGAGGCGGCCGCGGCCACGGGCCTCGACGAATCGGTGCTGACCGGCGAGGGCACGGTGTTCGGCAGGCGCATCGCCGTCGTCGCCTGCGAGTTCGACTTCTTGGCAGGCTCGATCGGCGTTGCTGCGGCCGAGCGGATCACCGCCGCGATCGAGCGGGCGACCGCCGAGAATCTGCCGCTGGTGGCGTCGCCCAGTTCGGGCGGCACCCGGATGCAGGAGGGCACCGTCGCCTTCCTGCAGATGGTGAAGATCGCGGCGGCGGTCGAGCTGCACAAGCGCGCGCACCTGCCTTACCTCGTCTACCTGCGACATCCGACGACGGGCGGGGTGTTCGCGTCGTGGGGATCGCTGGGTCACGTCACGGCCGCCGAACCCGGCGCGCTGATCGGCTTCCTGGGCCCGCGGGTGTACGAGCACCTGTACGGCGAGCCGTTCCCGAAGGGCATCCAGACCGCGGAGAACCTGCACCGGCACGGCGTGCTCGACGGCGTCGTGCCGCTCGAAGTGCTGCGCTCGGTGCTGCACCGCACGCTCAAGGTCGTTCTCGACCCGCCCGGCGTGCTGCCCGAGCCGCCCGAGCCGGAGCCCGTCGCCGACGTTCCGGCCTGGGAGTCGGTGGAGGCGTCGCGGCGGCCGGACCGGCCGGGGGTGCGCTACCTGCTCGAGCACGGCACCACCGAGCGGGTGCTGCTCTCGGGCACGGGCGGCCAGGGCGAGGCGGCGACGACGCTGCTCGCGCTGGCCCGGTTCGCCGGCCAGCCCGCGGTGGTCGTCGGACAGCAGCGCGGCCGGGGCGGCGGCCTGGTCGGGCCGCGGGCGCTGCGGGAGGCTCGGCGCGGAATGGCGCTCGCCGCGAGCCTGCGGTTGCCGCTGGTGCTCGTCATCGACACCGCGGGTCCGGCGTTGTCCGCGGAGGCCGAGGAGGGTGGGCTGGCGGGTGAGATCGCGCGTTGCCTGGCCGAACTCGTCACCCTCGACACCCCGACGGTGTCGGTGCTACTGGGGCAGGGCAGCGGCGGTCCGGCGCTGGCCATGGTGCCCGCCGACCGGGTGCTGGCCGCGCAGCACGGCTGGCTCGCGCCGCTGCCACCCGAAGGCGCCAGTGCGATCGTCTACCGCGACGTCGATCACGCCCCCGATCTCGCTGCGGCTCAGGGCATCCGATCTCTGGACCTGCTCCACAACGGCGTCGTCGACGTGATCGTCGGGGAGCGCCACGACGCCTCCGACACGCCTGCGGACTTCACCGATCGGCTGGCGGCGACCATCGGTGCCGAGTTGGTCGCACTGCGCGACGTGCCCGACGATGCCAGGCTGGCCTCGCGGTTGCGTCGCTATCGGCGCATCGGGCTGCCCTGACGGCGGTACACCACGGCCGGCCTGCCGCGGCTGCCCTCGGTCGTCTCGCCCGTCGGCTCGATCAGCCCGCGCTTGGTCAACCTGCGCGCGAAGGCGTCGCGCGGAATCGGTTCTCCTGCAACGGCTTCGTGGACCCGGCGGAGATCGCTGAGCGTGAACGTCTCGCCGGCGAGCCGGTCGGGGTCGGGATATTCGGCGTACTCGGCACGCAGACGCTCGACCGCTGCGTCGATGATCGCATCGTGATCGCGCCACATCCGGCCGGGTCGCGATACCGGCATCAGCCGGGTCCGATCGGTGAACCGCTGCTCGAGGGCCGCGAGCGGGACGACCGCCATGTGGGCCACCGACAGCACGCGCCCCCGGTCGTCGCGGTCGATGGCGTCGAACACGTGCAGCTGTCTCGGCTGCAACCCGACGATGCCCGCCTTGTCGCGCAGCGATCGGTCGACGGCCTGCTCGAGTAGCTCGTCAATGTGCATGAAGGTGCCGGGCAGGGCCCAGCCCCGCTCGTTGGGCCGCGGCACCTGCAGCACCAGGAGGTCCCCGCCGTTCGGCTCGAGCGTCAGCACGGCGGTGTCGACGGCGACAGAGGGCTGAGGGTACTCGTCGAGCCGAGCCATCGTGTCAGCCCCCTGGTGTATCGTTCGATTTATCGCGATTTCGCGCAAACTAGTTCTCGGGGAGGAGAACGACATGAATCTATCAACAGCACAACTGGATCGAGCGTGCGGCGTCCTACTGGCGACGGCGGCGGGTGACGCGTTGGGGGCGCCCTACGAATTCGAGCCGCCGCGCGGCCCCGATCTCGAGGTCGCCATGGTGGGCGGCGGCGCGTTCGGGTGGAGTCCCGGTGAGTGGACCGACGACACGTCGATGGCACTGGCGATCGCCGAAGTGGCCGCGACGGGCGCCGATGTGCGCGACGAGCCGGCGCAGACCGCGATCGTCACGCGGTGGTACGACTGGTCGCTGACTGCGACCGACGTGGGCAACCAGACCCGCAGCGTTCTGGGCGCGACCGGCCGCGCTGGGGTCTCGGCCGCCAACGCGCTGGCCGCGTCTCGGCTGCTGCACGAGCGCACCGGTCACACCGCAGGCAACGGATCGCTGATGCGGACCGCGCCCGTCGCGCTGGCCTACCTCGACGACGAGGAGGCGTTGGTCGACGCCGCGCGAACCATCAGCGAGCTGACCCACTTCGATCCCGACGCTGCCGAGGCGTGCGTGCTCTGGTGCCTGGCCATCCGGCGCGCCGTGCTCACGGGTGATCTCGACGTGCGCGCCGGGCTGAACCACCTACCCGCGGACCGCCGGGAGTTGTGGACCGATCGGCTGGACGTGGCGGAGGCGTCGGTGCCGTCGTCGTTCCGGCGCAACGGCTGGGTGGTGGAGGCCCTGCAGGCGGCGTGGTCGGCGATCACGACCACGCCGGTGCCCGCCGACGACCCGATCGCGGGCGTGTTCGCAGCGGACCACCTTCGGCTGGCGCTCGACGCCGCGGTGCGGTCGGGCAACGACACCGACACCGTCGCGGCGATCGCCGGTGGACTGCTGGGAGCCAGGTGGGGCGCGTCTGCCGTTCCGGGTACGTGGCGCAGGCTGCTTCATGGCTGGCCGGGTCTCGACGCGCGTGGCCTGGTGTCGCTTGTGACGCGCATCGTGGGGGCCGACCGCCCCTTCGAGAACTACGTCGTGCCGATGACCCCGTCGCCGCACCCGCACGACGACGGGGTGTGGTTGGGCGATCTGGAGACGCTGCGGGCGCTTCCGGACGGCGTGGACGCCGTCGTCTCGCTGTGCCGGGTGAACGACCAGGATCTGCCCGCCGGCGTCGAGCAGATGGACATCCGCCTGATCGACGTCGTGGGCGCCAACGCGCATCTCGACTTCGTACTGCTCGACACGGTGCGGCTGGTCGAGACGTTGCGGGCCGAGGGTCGAACGGTCCTGCTGCACTGCGTAGCGGCACACAGCCGGACACCCTCGGTCGCCGCGCTGTACGGCGCGCGCAGAGCCGGGATCAGCGGCCGCGATGCCCTGGCGGCGGTGTGCGACGTGCTGCCGGATGCGTACCCGAACTGGGACTTCCGCGACGCGCTCGACCGGCTCGCACCGTGAGTCATACTGACTTACAACGGCTTTGGGACGTCGGTCGCAGGCGTGGCATCCTGGCACGGTGGAATCCCTGCTGCACTTCGCCGGCAACTTCTGGTGGCTGATCTTCCCCCTGGGAGGGGTGATCGGCGGCGGGGTGAAGGCAGTCGCCGCAGCGAACGAGCGGCGGGCCGAGCGCAGGCTCGAGCGCTACCGGATCAAGCAGCAGACCAAGATCGCGGTCGCCGAGGCGTCTGGGCGCGCCCGGATCGACGAGGCGTCGGCGCGCCGGGAGATGACCAGGGTGCTCGCACGTCATGACGACGTCGACGCCCGCTGGCTCGACTACGAGATGGACGTGGCGAAGCTGCTCGACTTTCCGTTGATGACCGACATGCGCGACCCGTTGACGGCGGCGTTCCACAAGGCACGCAGCCGAGCCGATCTGTTGCGTCCGGTGTCGGTGGACGATGTGATCGGCGACCGCGACGCCCAGGCGGAGTACCGCGATGCGGTGCACGACTATGCCGTCGCGTTCGAGGTGGCCGAGGCAGAGGCGATCCGACGGCGGCGCAGCGACTTCTCCGCCGACGACCGGGATCGGTTGGCGCGTGCGCAGAGCCTGCTGCGGGTGGCCTCCGACGGATCGGCGACGGTGCAGGAGCGGCAGAACGCGTACGGGAAGGCGCAGCGCGAACTCGACGGGCTGATCGTCCTGCCTGCGGTGACGCGGAAGGCGTTGGAGCGGTCCGTGGCGGGTGAGTTGGAGGCTTGAGGGTTCGAGGTCGTGGGGCTGCGCGAGGCGGGACGGGCGGTCGACGAAGTGACCGGCGATCGACGAAGTGACCACCTTCGAGCGACATGTCGCGACAAACCTGTGCCTGGAACGTCGGAGCCGCCCGACATCGATTCGTCGCTTGTGTTTGACCGTGGGAGCCGCTTCGCCACGCCCGTGCGGGAGTTCCGGCACGCCGCCGCCGGCGCTCCGGCCACTACACCCAAGCGCCGACATTTCGACCGGAGTGGGACGGACTCATCCCCAGTGCCGTGTTCATCCACAACCTGGTCAGGGTGGGTTTTCGGTGCGCGTTGTTGTCGTACCCGTGGCGTAGATTCGAAAGTATGTTCGAACAGTTCGGGACGGCCTTTCGAGCCGCCGGCACGGTGGCTGAGTGGGCGCGCGTGGAGGCTGCAGCCACTGCCCGCCGGCTCGCGGCGATGGTCGTGCTGCTCGATCAGGCCTACGCCGCCGACGGGTCAGCCGACCGCGAGCAGTGGTACCTCGACAACTGGGGTGCTGTCTCCGCGGAGATCGGGGCCGAGCAGAACATCACTCAAGGCGCAGCGGCGCATCAGTTGTTGATCGCGACAGCACTGCGCGACCGACTGCCTCACGTAGCGGCCTTGTTCGCCGACGGGCTGGTGTCCTACCGGGTGGTGTCGGCGATCACCGCACGGACAGCCCTGGTGCGGGATCGGGACGCGCAGCGCGCAATCGACAAGGCCTTCGCCGAGGTTCTTCGGGACTGGGCGCCAATGTCCGAAGAGAAACTCAACAACGCCATCGACGCGATCGTCGCCGAGCACGACCCCCACGGGGTGTACCGCACGAAGCTCACGGCCAAGGGCCGCAACGTCCAGTTCGATTACGACGGTTCGGGCATGGCCACGATGTTCGGCACGCTGTTCGCGACCGACGGGAAGGCCGTCGAGAAGCGCCTGAACCTTCTGGCGAGAACCGTGTGCCCGGGCGATCCCCGGACCGTCGAGCAGCGCCGCGCCGATTCGTTCCACTCGGTTCTGCGGGGTCTGGACTACCTGCCGTGTCTGTGTGGCAGCGACGACTGCCCCGGCCCCACCACAGCCCCGGCGGGTGATCGGGTGGTGTACGTGGTGGTCAACGAGGACACCATCGACGACGCGACCGATGCCGCCAAGCAGCAGGACGCCGCGCTCGACGGCGAACCAGACCCGTTGTTCGACAAGCCACTGGCCGAGATCACGACGTGGAATGAACTGTGCGGCAATGCTAACGACGCTCAGGGTATGAAGTCCGAACTCGCCAACACAGGCATCAGTGTGGGTGATGCCGATGCTTCACGGCGCGATGGTCCCGACACGGACGTCGAGGATGGAGTCGACGCCGAAGCAACGGATCAACCAGATCCGGCGAGCGACCGCCCCGCCGACCACGCTGCGGATGACACGCCGCGCTCGGGTAAAGCAGCGGCTCACAACAAGTGCGAATCCCCCGCCACCCGCCCCGGCGCAATCCTGGGCGGCCCGTTCCTCCCCGGCGCCCTCGCCCGCCGGTTCGCCCTCACCGCCAAGATCCGCCAAGTCGTCCACCCCGGCGACAGTCCACCCGAATCGCGCTACACCCCATCGCGCAGCCTGGCGGAGTTCGTGCGCTGTCGAGACCTCACCTGCCGCTTCCCCGGCTGCAGCGAACCAGCCACCGAAACCGACATCGACCACACCATCGCCTGGCCAATCGGCCCCACGTGCGCCTCGAACCTCAAATGCCTATGCCGTCGACACCACTTGCTCAAAACGTTCTGGGGCGGACCCAACGGCTGGCGCGACCGACAACTCCCAGACGGCACCATCGCCTGGACCTCACCACACGGCCAGACCTACGTCACCGAGCCAGGCAGCAAGCTGCTCTTCCCCAGCCTCTGCACGCCCACGGCACCAATCACGATCACCGACGAAGCGAGAACCAAAGCGAGTCAGCACAACCCAGGGCTCACCATGCCCCGCCGCCAACGCACCCGCGCCCAAGGCCGCGCCCAACGCATCACCGACGACCGCCGACTCAACGAATCGGAAGCAGAGGGAGAAGCCGCTAGCTCACGTCCTCCGTGGCGTAGCGCTGAAGCGTCGGGCCCAGCCACGCAACCAGTTCCGCCCGACTCATCGCGGCGACCGGAGGAATGCGCAAGACGAAGCGACACAGCGCCATACCCAAGACCTGGGTAGCGATGAGGCCGGCGCGGCGGGGCGCATCGTCGGGCACCAGCTTGGAGATCGCGGGCAGCAGTTGGCCGGCGAAGATGTCGGCCATGCGTTGCGCTGCATCCGCATTCGTGGTCGCCGACCGCAGCAGCACCACCAGGGCGTCGTCATCCTCCCAGCGCGCCAGGAAGTGCGACACCATCGCAGCGCCCAACTCCGACGGCGGCAGATCGGACAGGTCGGGGAAGCGCAGGTCGAACTCCGCCGCCGCCGCGAACAGCTGCTCCTTGTTGCCGAAGTAGCGCATCACCATCGACGGGTCGATGTTTGCGTCGGCCGCGATCGCCCGGATGGTCGCCGCCTCGTATCCAGATTCGGCGAAGCGCTCCCTCGCCGCCGCCAGGATCACGGCCTTCGTCTGATCCGCCTTCGCTCCCATGCCAACGACTGTATGCCAACAGGCGTTGACTTTCCCCGAGCCACGGCGCATGCTGAAAAAGTCAACACGCGTTGGCATCGACGCCAGCAGAGGAGCGACCATGACCGACACGACAGCCCGAGACGCCCACACCACCGCCACCGACGTACTGGTCGTCGGCGCCGGCCCCACCGGGCTGACCCTGACCGCCGCACTACTGAGCCACGGCGTCCGCGTCGTCCTCGTCGACAAGCAGGCCGAAGGTGCCAACACCTCCCGCGCCGCCGGCATCAACGCCCGCACCCTCGAGGTGCTCGACGGCATCGACGTCACGCGGCGCCTGCTCAAGGAGGGCATCGAAGCCCCGCGCTTCACCATCCGCGACGGCGCCAAGACCCTGCTCACCGTCGACTTCAGCGGCCTCACCACCGACTACCCGTTCACACTCCTGGCCCCGCAATCCACCACCGAACGCCTCCTGCTCGACCGCGTCCGCGAACTCGGCGGCGACGTCCTCCGCGCCAAGACCCTCGCCTCCCTCACCCAGGACGCCGACGGCGTCACGGCGACCTTCGCCGACGGCGAGACCGTCCTGGCGCGCTACGTCGTCGGTGCCGACGGCATGCACAGCACCGTCCGCGAGCAGGCCGGCATCGGCTTCCGCGGCGGCTCCTACGAACACTCCTTCGTCCTCGCCGACGTCCGCCTCACCGGCGACGCCCCCACCGACGAAGTCCGGCTGTTCTGGGCCGCCGAGGGCCTCACCGTGGTCGCGCCCCTGCCCGACGGGTCGTTCCGGATCGTCGCACCCGTCGACGACGCCCCCGAACGGCCATCCCGCGGCTTCGTCCAGGCACTGCTCGACGCTCGCGGCCCCGGCGGGCTGACCGTCACCGACGTCACGTGGGGCTCGCGATTCCGCATCCACCACCGCGTCGCCGACGCCTACCGCGCCGGCCGCATCCTGCTCGCCGGCGACGCCGCCCACGTGCACAGCCCGGCCGGCGGCCAGGGCATGAACCTCGGCATCCAGGACGCCATCGTCCTCGCCGACGCCCTGACCACCGCGATCACCGGCGACCACGCCCTGCTCGACCGGTACGACGCCACGAGGCGCCCCATCGCCCACGAGGTCGTCGAGCTGACCGACCGCCTCACCCGGCTCGCCACCCTCCCCCGACCACTGCGCCCGCTGCGCAACGTCGTGCTCGGCATCGTCGGCCGCATACCCGCGGCACAGCTGACGCTGGCATCCCGGCTGTCGGGTCTCGTCTACCGCTGAGAACCGGGCTGGCAAACTGTCACGATGCAAACGATCGAGGCGGACTACCTCGTCGTGGGCGCCGGTGCGATGGGCATGGCGTTCGCCGACACGTTGATCGCCGAGACGGACGCCACCGTCGTCATCGTCGACCGCAACGACCAGCCCGGCGGCCACTGGCTCAGCGCCTACCCCTACGTGCGACTACACCAGCCGTCGGCCTACTACGGCGTGAACTCCCGCACGCTCGGCACCGACTCCATCGACGCCAGCGGCTGGAACCAGGGCTTCTACGAACTGGCCGGCGGCAGCGAAGTCGTCGCCTACTACGACACCGTGATGCGCCAGCACCTGCTGCCCAGCGGCCGGGTGTCGTACTTCCCGATGACCGAGTTCCTCGGCACCGACGACGACGGCGCGGGCCTCCTTCGCACCCTCGGCGGCGAGGACTACCGCATGGTCGCCCGGCGCAGGATCGTCGACGCCACCTACCTCAGCGTCGTCGTGCCGTCGATGCGCCCACCGCTCTACGACGTGTCGCCCGACGTCACCTGCATCCCACCCAACGGCCTTCCCCGACGGCCGGTCCACGACCAGTACGTCATCGTCGGAGCCGGCAAGACCTCGATGGACACCGGCCTGTGGCTACTGCGCCACGGCATCACGCCCGACCGCATCACCTGGATCAAGCCCCGCGACTCCTGGCTCCTCGACCGCGCGGCCGTACAACCCGGCCCGCAGTTCGCGCGACGCGTGCTTGCCGACTTCTCGGCACAGTCTCGCGCCATCAAGAAGGCCACCTCGATCGACGACCTCTACCTCCAGCTCGAGGCATTCGGCTGTCTACTCCGCATCGACCAGACCGTCGAGCCGACCATGTACCGGTGCGCGATCGTCTCCCAGGGCGAACTGGAGAACCTGCGCCGAATCACCAACGTCATCCGGATGGGCTACGTCGAATCGATCGAGTCGGGCCGAATCACGTTGCAGCACGGCGCCATCGACACTTCGCCCGACACCCTGTATCTCGACTGCACCGGCGACGGCATCGGGCAACGCGAACCCACCGCCGTCTTCTCCCCCGGTGCCATCACGCTGCAGTCGGTGCGTACGTGCCAGCCCGCGTTCAGCGCGGCCGTCATCGCGCGCGTCGAGTCCATGGACGCCGACGACGACGTCAAGAACGACTACTGCGAGCCCGTACCGCATCCCACGAAGCCGATCGACTGGATCACCATGACGGTCGCCTTCAACCACAACCAGCTGCGCTGGTTCACCGACCCCGATCTGATGCACTGGCTCAACCGCGCCCGCCTCAATGCCGTCAGCCACATGCAGACCGACGACGAGGGCGCCCGCAAGGGCGCGGAGATGATCGGGCCACGCCTGAAGGCCGCCAACGAGAAACTGGCCGAACTGCTCGCCGAGGTCGAGCTACCCGTCTGACAGACCGAGCATCTCGACGCTGCGCTCGCGCATCTCCACCTTGCGGATCTTGCCCGTGACCGTCATCGGGAACTCCTCGACCAGCTGCACGTAGCGCGGGATCTTGTAGTGCGCCAACCGTCCCTCGGCGAATGCGCGCACCCCTGCGACGTCCAGTGGCGTCGCACCCGGCTTCATCCGGATCCAGGCGCAGATCTCCTCGCCGTACTTCGCATCGGGTACGCCGATCACCTGGGCATCCTCGATGTCGGGATGGGTGTAGAGGAATTCCTCGATCTCCCGCGGGTACACGTTCTCACCACCGCGGATCACCATGTCCTTGATGCGGCCGACGACGTTGCAGTAGCCGTCCTCGCGCATCACCGCGAGATCACCGGTGTGCATCCACCCGTCGGAATCGATTGCCTGAGCAGTCTTCTCGGGCTCATCCCAATAGCCCAGCATGACCGAGTACCCGCGCGTGCAGAACTCCCCTGGCTCGCCCCGCTCCACCGTCGCGCCGGTCTCCGGGTCGACGACCTTGATCTCCACGTGCGGATGGGCGCGGCCGATCGACGACGTGCGGCGCTCCAGATCGTCGTCGATGAGCGTCTGACACGACACGGGCGAGGTCTCGGTCATCCCATAGGCGATCGCCACCTCGGACATGTTCATGTCGTTGACACAGTGCTTCATGACCTCGACCGGACACACCGCGCCGGCCATGATGCCGGTGCGCAGCGTCGACAGGTCGCGGCGGGGGAAGTCGGGATGGTTCTGCATCGCGATGAACATCGTCGGCACGCCGTAGACACCCGTGCACCGCTCCAACTCGACCACCTCGAGCGTCACCCCGGGATCGAAACCCGGTGCGGGGATCACCATCGTCGCACCGTGCGACGTGCAGCCCAGGTTGCCCATCACCATGCCGAAGCAGTGGTAGAACGGCACCGGGATGCACAGCCGGTCCGCTGGACCGAGGTTGATCAGTTCCGTCGTGAAGTAGCCGTTGTTCAGCATGTTGCGATGCGACAGCGTCGCACCCTTCGGGAAACCCGTCGTGCCCGACGTGTACTGGATGTTGATGGCCTCGGTATTGACCAAACCCCTTGACCGCGAGACCAATTCGTCCGCGGACACTTCCGTGGCGCGCTCCCGCAACCCGGACCAGTCCTCGGTGCCGAAGAAGACCACCTCCGTCAGCGACGGCACGTCACCGCGGACCTCGTCGACCATCGCCACGTAGTCCGAGGTCTTGAACTCCCGTGCCGCGATCAGCATCCGCACGCCGGACTGATTGAGCACGTAGGCCAACTCGTGCGTGCGGTAGGCGGGATTCACGTTGACCAGGATCGCGCCGATCTTGGCGGTCGCGTACTGGACGATGGTCCACTCGGCCCGGTTGGGCGCCCAGATGCCCACCCGGTCACCCTTGGCGATGCCGACCGCCATCAAACCCCTTGCGACCACGTCGATCTCGGCATTCAACTCGGCATAGGTGTAGCGCAGCCCCTGCGCCACGTCGACGAGTGCGTCGACGTCCGGGTGCTGGGCGACGGTGCGCTCGAAGTTGGCTCCGATCGTCTCCTCGAGAATCGGGACGTCGGTCGGTCCTGCGTCATATGACGTGCTCACAGCAGATCCTCGTAGCGGTGCTCGGTGCCGATCGGCGTGCCCGACCGGTGCGCCTCATCCTCGCGCGTACGCAGTTCGACGCGACGGATCTTGCCCGAAATCGTCTTCGGCAGTTCGAAGAACTCGACGCGGCGCACCTTGAGATAGGGGGCCAGATGGTCGCGCGCGTATTCCATGATCGCCTTGGCGGTGTCGGCGTCGGCGGGCCACCCGTGGGCCAACGACACGTAGGCCTTGGGCACCGACAACCTGGTCTCGTCGGGTTGCGGCACCACTGCGGCCTCGACGACGGCCGGATGCTCGATCAGCACGCTCTCCAGCTCGAACGGCGAGACCTTGTAGTCCGAGGACTTGAACACGTCGTCGGTGCGCCCGACGTAGGTGATGTAGCCGTCCTCGTCGCGGCTCGCGACGTCACCGGTGTGGTAGTAGCCACCTGCCATCACGTGGGCATTGCGCTCGGGGTCGCCCAGGTAGCCGGTCATCAGGTTCAGCGGCTCCTGGGACAGATCCAGGCAGATCTCGCCCTCGTCGGCCAGTTCGCCCGTCACCGGGTCGACGAGTACGACGGGCACACCTGGCATCGGCCTGCCCATCGACCCCGCCTTGACCGGCTGTCCCGGGGTGTTGCCCACCTGCAGCGTGGTCTCGGTCTGCCCGAACCCGTCGCGGATCGTCAACCCCCACGCCTTCTCGATCCGAGCGATGACGTCGGGGTTGAGCGGTTCACCGGCGCCCAGCACCTCGCGCAGCGCGGCGGGCCGGTCGCCGAGGTCGGCCTGAATCAGCATGCGCCACACGGTCGGTGGCGCACAGAACGTGCTCACCTCGGCCCGGCGCAACTGATCCAGCAGCGCGGCGGCGTCGAACCGGGTGTAGTTGTAGACGAAGATCGTGGCCTCGGCGATCCACGGTGCGAAGAAGCAACTCCACGCGTGCTTGGCCCACCCCGGCGAGCTGATCGCGAGGTGCACGTCGCCCGGCCGCGCGCCGATCCACGCCATCGTCGACAGGTGACCCACCGGATACGAGACCTGCGAATGTTCGACGAGTTTGGGCCTGCTCGTGGTGCCGGAGGTGAAGTAGACGAGCATCGCGTCGTCCACGTCGGTGCGCGCGGTGAACGGCCCCACCGAGACGCCGTCGTCGGCGTCCGAGTAGGCATGCCACCCGGGCGGCGCATCGCCAACGGCGATCCGTTGGTAGTCCCCCGGGACCTCGGCGAACTTCGGCGCGTCCGAGGCGTTGGCGATCACGTAGCCCGCACCACCGCGGCTGATCCGGTCGGTCAGATCGGCCGGCCCCAGCGCACCGGTCGTCGGCATGATCACCGCGCCCAGCTTGGCAACGGCGAGCATGGCCTCCCACAGCTCGACCTGGTTGCCGAGCATCAGGATGACCCGGTCGCCCGTGCCGACGCCGAGGCGCTCGAGCCACGTCGCCACCCGGTCCGACCGTCGAGCCATGTCCGCGAACGTGACCTTCTGCTCGGAGCCGTCCTGCTCGACGATCCACAGCGCGGTGCGCTCGGCGGTCACGGGATCGCCCGCGATGACGTCGAACCAGTCGGTGGCCCAGTTGAACCGCCCGGTCAGCCGCGGCCACGTGAAGGTCTCGACGGCCTTGGCGTAATCGCCGATCACGGCCACCAGGTGATCGCGTGCGGTGCGATACAGATCGGTGTTGGTCGTCATGCCGACTAGGATCTACGTCACAGTCACCCGTCCGCTACCCCCGAAAGAGGGTGCCACGTGCTCCGTCCGCGGGACACCGACGCGCTGCGTGCCGAACTACGGCACCTGGCGGTCGACGGCGGCGTTCCGGTGCTGTTCGGTGGGGAGGTGCACGGCAATGCGCTGCTGCTCAGCGAGTTCGTCGGCACCAGGACGAGCCTGCTGCGCGGCCTGGTCGTCCGCTCGAACTCGGGGCTCGGCGGGGCCAGCATGGTGGCCGGCAGGCCGCTGGCGGTGGCCGACTACCGCAGTGCGGCGACCATCACCCACGACTACGACACCCCCGTGCTGTCGGAGGGCATCCGCAGCGTGCTGGCAGTGCCGGTGGTCGTCGACGGCACCGCGCGGGCGATGCTCTACGGGGCCTACCGCGCCAGCGCGCCGATCGGTGGCCGCGCCGCCGATCTGATGGTGGCGGCCGGGCGTCGGCTGGCCGAGGAGATGCGGATACGCGACGAGGTCGACCGCCGTCTGCGGCAGCGCGACGCACAGGTCGCGACGGCCGCGCAGTCCGAGACGGTGCGAGAGGTGCACGCCGAACTGCGCCGCCTCGCCGCGGCCGACGAGCCCGTGACGAAGCAGGAATTGCAACGGCTCGCCGAGCGGCTCTCGGGCCGCGGCGACGACATCGCCGACGACGTGCCGCTCACCGCACGCGAACTCGACGTCCTCGCCCAGGTGGCGCTCGGATGTACGAATGGTGAAGTGGCGAGGCGACTTTCATTGCGGCCCGAGACCGTCAAGAGCTACCTGCGGAGCGCGTCGGGCAAGCTCGGGACTCGGACCAGGCACGAAGCCGTATCGCGGGCGCGCAGCCGCGGTTTGTTGCCCTAATTGGTGCCCGCCTCTGAGCGACAAGTCGCGACAATCCGGGCAGCAGAGTCAATCGAAGAGCCACCGCGGATCGATCGGTGCGCCACCCGGCCGGTGCGGAAGCGCTCCCTCCCGCAACTCCGCGACGCGGCGCTCGATGCGCCACTCGGTCGCCCGCGGTGTGTACCCGGGCCCGTAGAGCGCTCGGCCGCGTCGCTGCACCCGACCGAGACGCACCTCCCAGCGCAAGGCATCGGAGATGGCCTTCGACGGGCGGCCGGGGAATTCGAAGCCCAAACGGTGCAGGGCCTTCGCCAACTCGGCGACCGTGCAGTCACCGTGCAGGGCCAGATAGTTGGTCAAGACGTAACGCAGTTCGATCCCGTGTAGCTGCAATGAGTCGGTCATGACCACAGCGTCATGCGCGGGACCGACGGAAGCCGCGTCTCGAGCGATGCCGTCCGAGCGCCCTGTGGATGAATGCGTCCCCCATTGTCGCGAGTTGTCGCTCAGAGGCGGGCAATTCCGACAATGCCGCGCTAGACCAGCGACTCCACCCACGCGCGGTGGAGGGCGGCGTACTGACCGTCCCCGGCGATCAGTTCCTCTGGTGAGCCGTCCTCCACGATCCGGCCGTGCTCGAGCACCAGCACCCGGTCGGCGATCTGAACCGTCGACAGGCGATGGGCAATCACGAGGGCGGTGCGCTCGGCCAGCACGGTCGCCAACGCGCGCTGCACCATCCGCTCGCTCGGGATGTCGAGCGACGACGTCGCCTCGTCGAGGATGAGCACCGCCGGGTCGGCCAGGAACGCCCGCGCGAACGCGATCAGCTGCCGCTGCCCCGCAGACAATCGACCGCCGCGCTTGGCCACGTCGGTGTCGTAACCCTCGGGCATGGCGGTGATGAACTTGTCCGCGCCAACGGCTTCCGCCGCCTCGCGCACCTGCGCATCGGTCGCGTCGGGACGGCCGAACCGGATGTTGTCGGCCACCGTCCCCTCGAACATGAAGTTCTCCTGCGTCACCATCACCACGTGACGACGCAACTCGGCCTGCGGCAGATCGCGCAGGTCGTGACCGTCGAGCGTCACCGCGCCCGACGTCGGGTCGTAGAACCGCGCGATCAGCTTGGCGATCGTGGTCTTGCCCGCACCCGTGGTGCCGACCAGCGCCACCGTCTGCCCCGCAGGCACCTCGAGGTTCAGCCCCGGCAGCACCGGCCGGTCCCGCACGTAGGAGAACTCGACGTCACGGAACGTGACATCGCCCTTGACGGTCTGCAGCGCAACGGGTTTCGAGGGATCCTCGATGGCGGGCCGCTGCGCCAGCACGCCTGCGATCTTCTCCAGCGCGGCCGACGCCGACTGGAAGGTATTGAAGAACTGCGAGATCTCCTGCATCGGCTCGAAGAACATCCGCAGGTACAGCAGGAACGCCGCCAGCGTGCCGATCGTCATCTCGCCGTGCAGCACGCGGTAACCGCCGTAGAGCAGCACGGTCCCGGTGGTCACGTTGCCGACGAGCTTCACCGCGGGCATGAAGATCGCGAGCAGTTTGAACGCCCGCTCGTTGACGTCGCGGTACTGGTCGGCGACCTCCTCGAAGATCTCCTGGTTGCGCGGTTCCCGACGGTAGGCCTGCACGGCCTTGATGCCCGTCATGGTCTCGACGAACTGCACGATCACCAGCGCCGCGCTCTCGCGGACCTTCAGGTACACCTTCGACGACTGGGTGCGGAACCACCAGATGAGCCCGACCAGCAGCGGGAACACCCCGAGGCAGACCAGCCCGAGGTGGACGTCGAGCACCACCAGCAGCACCGCCGTGCCGCCGAGGGTGAGCACCGCGGTGATCAGGCTGTCGAACCCGGTCTGCAGCATGTCCTGGATGGCGTCGACGTCGTTGGTCGAACGGCTGACCACCCGGCCCGAGGTGTAGCGATCGTGGAACGCCACGTCGAGACGCTGGAAGTGGCGGTAGATCTGCTGCCGCAGGGACAGCAGCACGCGTTGGCCGATGCGACCCGACCGGCGCAGGAAGTACAACCTGCTGGTGGCCTGCAGCACCACCACGCCGCACAAGGCGGCGACGATCTTGAGCAGCTCACCGGTGGCACCGCCGTCGACGATCGGTGGGATGCCGTGGTCGATCCCGCGCTGCACCAGCAGCGGCACCGACAGCCGCGCGGCGTTCTCCACCACGACGACGATGGCCAGCAGCGCCACGGTGACCCGGTACGGCCGCAGCAGCGAGCCCAGTAGCGAGCGCGCCTCGCGACGGCGCGACACCGTTTCATCGATGGGCAGGTCGCCGGTCTCGTCGGAGACCGTGCGCCCGCGCCAATCCATGACGCTCACTGCACGGCCTCCGCGAGATCGTCGTCAGCGGCCAGCAGGTAGCGGTACTCCGGCACGTCGGCGAGTAGTTCGGCGTGGGTTCCGACGTGGGTGATGGTGCCGCCCTCGAGCAATGCCACGCGGTCCGCGAGCAGCACCGTGGACGCCCGGTGCGCCACGACGATGCCCGTCACGTCACCCAGCACGCGGCCCAGCGCCTCGGTCACCTGCGCCTCGGTGTGCACGTCGAGTGCCGACAGCGTGTCGTCGAGCACCAGGATCGCCGGCTTCGCCAGGATCGCGCGGGCCAGCGAAAGTCGTTGGCGCTGACCGCCGGACAGGCTCATGCCCTGCTCGCCGATGCGGGTGTCTAGGCCGAACGGCAGGTCGTAGACGAAGTCGGCCGCAGCGACCTCGATCGCCTCGGCCAGCTGCTCCTCGGTCGCCGTCGGGTTGCCCAGCCGCAGGTTCTCCGCCACGGACATCGAGAACAGCGTCGGATCCTCGAACGCCGTCGCCACCGCGCGGCGCAGCGTCGACAGCGACAGGTCGCGAACGTCGATGCCGTCGAGCATGATCCGGCCCTCGGTGACGTCGTGCAGGCGCGACAGCAGCGCCGCCAGCACCGACTTGCCCGAACCCGTCGAGCCGACCAGCGCGAGAGTCTCCCCCGGTTCGACGGTGACGGTGACGTGGCGCAGGGCCCACTCGTCGGAGCCGGGGAACCGGAACCCCACGTCGGCCAGCTCGAGCCTGCCACCGCGGGGCACCTCGTCGATCGGGCCGTCGTGGATGTCGCGCGTGGCGTCGAAGACGTCGGCCACGCGGTCGGCGGCGGTGAACGACTCCTGCGTCATCGACAGCAGGAAGCCCAACGACGCGATCGGCCAAACCAGCGACAGCATCATCGTGATGAACGCGACCAGCGTGCCGAGCGTGACCTGCCCCATGCCCGCGGCGTAGGCGCCGAAGCCCAGCACCACGATCAGCGTGAGGTTCGGGATCACCTCGAGCAGCGTCCAGAACTTCGCCGACACCGCGACCTTGTCGACCTCGGTGTCGTAGAGCGCGCGGGCCTTCTCGTCGAAGCGTTCGTACGAGTAGTCCTCGCGGCCGAACGACTTGACGACCCGCATGCCCAGCGCGGCCTCCTCGACGTCGGTCGCCACGTGACCGGCCTGGTCCTGCGACAGCCTCGAGAGCTTGGTGAACTTGCGCTGGAAGTGCAGCACCGTCAGCGTGATCGGCACGACCGACACGACGACAACCACGCCCAGCGGCCAGTACATCGACAGCAGGATCGCAGTCACCACGACGATCTGAATCCCGTTGAGCACTAAGAAAAGCAGACCGAACGACAGGAACTGCCGAATGGCGCTCAGATCGTTCATCACTCGGGACAGCAGCTGCCCCGACTGCCACTGCCCGTGGAACGACATGGGCAGGATCTGCAGGCGGGCGTAGAGGTCCTTGCGGATGTCGGCCTCGACGCCGAGCGTGGCGCGGGCGACCAGCCAGCGGCGGATGAACCACAGCGCGGCCTCGGTGATCCCGATGCCCATCGCCGCCGCACCGAGCACCCACAGCCCCTGCTGATCCTGGTTGCGGATCGGGCCGTCGATCACCGCCCGCGTCATCAACGGGATCACGATCGTCGCGCCGGTGCTGGCGAGCGCGATGACCGACATCACGATCCAGCGCCACCGGTACGGCAACAGATAGGGCAGCAGGCGGACGAGCGACGAGGACCCCCGCTGCTTCGACGGCGGAGGCGAGATGGCGGGCTCGCGTGAGATTCGGGTCATGCAGCGGCCCCGTCGCGGAACTGCGTCTCGTAGAGGCGCGTGTAGCGGCCGCGGCGGGCGAGCAGCTGGGTGTGGGTACCACGTTCGACGATGCGGCCGTCCTCGACGACGAGGATGACGTCGGCGGCACGGATGGTGGACAGCCGGTGCGCGATCACGATCGACGTCCGACCGGCCAGCGCCTCGGCCAACGCTTGCTGCACGGCAGCCTCCGATTCCGAGTCCAACGATGCCGTCGCCTCGTCGAGGACGACGACGCGCGATCGGCCGAGCAGCAGGCGCGCGATGGTCAGGCGCTGCCGCTGCCCACCGGACAGACGGTAGCCGCGCTCACCGACAACGGTGTCCAGACCATCGGGCATGTCGGCGACCACGTCGGCCAGCCGGGCGCGGCGCAGGGCGTCCCACAGCAGGTCGTCGGCCGGAGCCGCCCCGGCGGCGACATCGGACTCAAGCTCGGATTCCCCGAGCGTCAGGTTGGCGCGGATGGACTCGTGGAACAGGTGACCGTCCTGGGTGACGACGCCCACTGTGTCCTGCAGCGAGGCGAACGTCAGGTCCCGGACGTCGACGCCGGCCAGCCGCACGGCGCCGGAGCTCACGTCGTAGAGCCGGGCCACCAGTGAGGCGGTCGTCGACTTGCCCGCACCCGACGAGCCGACCAGTGCCACCATCTGGCCCGGTTCCGCGCGGAACGAGATGCCGTGCAGCACCTCGTCTCCGCCGCGGTCGTCGAGCACGGCGACCTCCTCCAGCGAGGCCAGCGACACCTCGGTTGCCGACGGGTAGGCGAAGCGGACGTCGTCGAACTCCACGGCCACTGGGCCGTCGGGCACCGCGCGAGCGTCGGGCCGCTCGCGGATCAGCGGCTCCAGGTCGAGGACCTCGAAGACCCGCTCGAAACTCACCAGTGCGCTTGCGATCTCGACGCGGGCGTTGGCCAGCGCGGTCAGCGGAGCGTAGAGCCGGGTGAGCAGCAGGGCCAGCGACACGATGGCACCGGCTTCCAGCTGTCCGCCGATGGCGAGCACGCCGCCCAGTCCGTAGACCAGTGCCAGCGCGAGCGCCGACATCAGCGTCAGTGAACTCATGAACGTGGCCTGCAGCATCGAGGTCTTGACGCCGATGTCGCGGACCCGGCCCGCGCGCACCGCGAACTCGCGCGATTCCCGCGCGGGGCTGCCGAACAGCTTGACCAGCGTCGCGCCGGGTGCGGAGAAGCGCTCGGTCATCTGCGTGTTCATCGTGGCGTTGTTGATCGCGCTCTCGCGGCTCAGCTCCGCCATGGAGCGGCCGATGCGGCGCGCAGGCAGGAGGAAAAGCGGCGTCAGCAGCAGCGAGAGCACCGTGATCTGCCAGGAGATGCCGAGCATGACGACCAGCGTCAGAGTCAGGGTGACGACGTTGGACACCACGCCGGACAGCGTGTCGGAGAACGCGCGCTGCGCGCCGATCACGTCGTTGCCGAGCCTGCTGACCAGAGCGCCGGTGCGGGTCCTGGTGAAGAAGGCCACGGGCATGCGCTGCACGTGGTCGAACACCGCGGTGCGCAGGTCGAGGATGAGGCCCTCGCCGATCGTCGACGACAGCCAGCGGGTCACCATCGTGACGGCGGTCTCGGCAAACGCCACGCCTGCGATGATCAGGGCCAGCACCACCACGGTGCCGGGGGCGCCACCGTTGACGATCGCGTCGACGACCTTGCCCGCCAGCAGCGGGGTCGCCACGGCGAGCAGGGAGCCGACCACGCTGATCGCGACGAACCCGCCGAGCCTACGGTGATGGCGCGCGGAGAACCGCCAGATGCGTCCGAGCAGGCCACGGTTGGCCAACTCGCGCAGTTCGCCGCCGCGTGCCCGGGTCTGCCGGTACAGCGTCTGTCGTGCGACGGTTTCCAAGTTCATGTAATCACCGTAAAACCTCAACAAATGATGAGGTCAAACCATTTCCTCCCGCAAAGGGAGCGCTGACCTCACGTGACGACCTCGTTCAGCAACCGATCAATAGATGGTCTACCCGCGTTGAGTGCGATTCAGACCAGGGTGCAGATCCTGTTCGATAGCTGTGACCTGCGCGGTATCGAGGCCCCATGGGTGATCCACCCCGACCTGCCGGTCCAGATCCCACATGACGCACGTCTCTAGGGGCGCCGACACCATGGACCACGCGACGACGGTGCGGCGGAGCTGCTCGGACACCGGGTCTGCTTCGACCCCGGGTAGCGAACCACCTTCAGGGTGATGGTGGAGGAACTGGCCGTACGCCGTCCGACAGAACGCTTCGTATCTGACGGTACAGAGGATGAGGCCGTGCCACGCCTCGTCGACCGCACGCGACGGCATCCCGATCACCTGACCGTCGTGCAACGCCGGGGCGCAGCACCTGAGCCACTGCCGCAGCCCCGTTTCCACCAACGCGCGAGGCTCCCATGGACAGGTCTTGAACACAGCTGGGGGGAACTCGAGCGTCGCAACTGCGGCGTTCGCGCGATCCCATCGACCCTTGCGCCGGCCGAGCATCTTCTTACTCTAGGCGGCGGGAACGAGGCGTCGTATCATCCGATCATGGATGCGACCACTCTCGGGTGGGTCATCGAAATCGGGGCCATCGCAGCGGTCGCCGCGTCGTTGTTCGCCATCAATGGGTGGGTGAAGCGTCGCACGACGCGTCGCTGGCAAGCCGGGAGGGACAGCGCCGCGTACGGCGGTGGCACCTACTACGGCTACGGAGACCATGGAGGTTCCGGTGAGACCTCCGGCGGCGGCTCGAGTTGCGGGGGCGGCTCGAGCTGCGGCGGAGGTGGCGGATGCGGCGGCGGTGGCGGCTGCGGCGGCGGGGGTGGCGGGTAACTATCCCGTGCGTCAGACGAACCCGAGGTAACCGATCACCCCAGCGGCGGCCACCACCAGCAGGGGGTTCAGCTTGGTGCGGACGAAGATCACAGTGCAGACCGCGGTCAACAGGTACGCCCGCCAGTCGTGATCCGCGGCACGACTCATCACCAGCGACGACGCCAGGATGAGCCCGACGGTCAGCGGAGCGAACCCCTTCTCGACGGCGATCCGCCAGCGCGACTCCTCCGCACGCTGCCAGAACAGCGTGATCGCGTAGACCAGCGACGCGGCGGGCAGCACCATCGCCGCCGTCGCGACCACCCCGCCGAGGATGGCGCCCGGCACGCCGCCGACCTCGAGGCCCGCGGCATAGCCGACCATCCCGACGATCAGGATGCTCGGCCCCGGCGCGGTCTGGGAGATGGAGAACAGGTCCGCGAATTGGCCGTTGGTCAGCCAGTGGTGCTGGTTCACCGCGCGCAGGTGCATCTCGGGCAGCACGGCGTTGCCGCCACCGATGGACATCAGCGACAGCGAGCCGAACAGCACGATCAGCTGGACGTAGGTACTCACGTCGCGGGCGCTGAGCGGTCCCTGGGCCAGGCCCACAGCAGAGCCAGTGGCGCGACGATCGCCAGCACGCCGAGCAGCGGCCAGCGCAGGATGCCGTTGAGCACGAAGGCCAGCCCGAACAGAGCGACCGGGATCACCCCGGTGAGGCAGTTGCGACCGGTCTTGATCACCATGGCCACCGTCAGCGCGACCGCGGCGGCCGATGCGCCGTGCAGCACCCCGGCGACGGCGGGCACCTCCTTGAAGCGGAAGTACAGCCACGACAGGAACAGCACGATCGCCAGTGGCACCACGCACAGCCCCAGCACGGCAGCCACCGCACCGGGCACGGCCCGCATCTTGGTGCCGACGAACACCGCCATGTTCACCTGGTTGGCGCCGGGCAGGATGCGGCACATCGTCATCGCCGACAGGAACTCCGCCTCCCCCAGCCACTGCTTCTCGACGACGAGCACCTCCCGCGACCACGCCGACAGTCCGCCGCCGAACGAGGCCAGCGCGATGTGGTTGAACGTCCACGCGATGTCGACCAGGGAGGGCGGCCGGTCCTCACTCATGGACGAGCGTCGAATCCGACGGGAAGTCGGACGCATCGTCGTCGTGGTGCAACTCGGGCTGTAGCGGGTCCGGCGGCGAATAGTGATGCGACAGTTCCCAGTCCTCGTCGAAGACGGCCTTGAGCCGCTCGACGATCGCGGGATCGGACGTCGTGATGCCGAGTTCGCGGCGGAGGTCGAACGCACTGCGGTCGATGTTCATCGAGCCGACGAGGGCGCGTTCGTCGTCGACGATGATCAGCTTGGCGTGCACGCGCAGGTTCTTCTGCTTGTGCACCTTCACCCCGAACCGGCGCAGCGTGCGCAGCGAGGCGAACGTGTCTAGCACGTCCCATTCGCTGATGCCGTGCCTGCCGCCGCAGAGCACGTGCACCTTGACGCCGCGATCGGCCGCGGCCGCGAGGTGGTCGAGGATCACCGCGTCGACGTACTTGGGGTGCTGCACGTCGATGCGCCTGGTGGCCGTGTCGATGAACTGAGCCATGTGCAGACGCGAGTTCGCGTTGCTCCACAGCAGGCCGTGGCAGGGCGACGGCTGCCAGTCCGCTTCGTTCCAGTCGGCGTCGAACACTTCGGTGATCTGGGCGACGTGGGCCGGGTCGACGGTGATGACGCCGTAGTCGCGCGTCCGGGTGAAGTACTTCTCGCACAGGTTGAACGTCGCGACCAGGGCCGCCGTGCCGTCGACGACGATCGACTTCTCGTGGGTGACGTAGAACAACGGATTCGCCCACTTGACGTCGATGCCCGCGGCGCCGAGCCGCGCGAAGGTGTCGTCGTTGGCGCGGTCACCGCCGGATCGCTTGGCGTTCAGCATGACCCGAACGTCGACACCGGCGCGCCTGCGATCGATGACGGCCTCGATCAGCGTCTCGTCGGTGAAGGTGAACTGCTTGATCAGCAATGTGTGCGCGGCCGAGGCGATGAACGCCCGGACCGGTTCGACGCCGTCATCTGGCTCGACGATCACGCCCGGAGCGTTCGCTTGCACGACTGACGAAGCTAGCAGTGCAGACGCGGTTTCTGCGCTTCGAGCGCGCCATCTCCGGTTTGGTGTCACCTGGCGTTCACGCGCCTCCCGCATCGTGGGAGGGGTATCGGGCAAGATTGGCCGCATGGACTCTGGCGCAGGGAGTGGTTCGTCTCCCCGGGTACTCGTGGTCGACGACGATCCCGACGTGCTCGCGTCGCTGGAGCGGGGGCTGAGGCTGTCCGGGTTCGAGGTGTTCACGGCCGTGGACGGTGCCGAAGCGCTGCGCAGTGCGACCGAGACGCGACCCGATGCGATCGTCCTCGACATCAACATGCCCGTGCTCGACGGCGTCAGCGTCGTGACCGCCCTGCGCGCGATGGACAACGACGTGCCGGTCTGCGTGCTATCGGCGCGCAGCTCGGTCGACGACCGGGTGGCGGGGCTGGAGGCCGGCGCCGACGACTACCTCGTGAAGCCGTTCGTGCTGGCCGAACTGGTGGCGCGGGTCAAGGCCCTGCTGCGCAGGCGCGGATCGACGGCCACCTTCTCCTCGGAGACCATCTCGGTCGGGCCGCTCGAGGTCGACATCCCGGGCCGCCGCGCGCGCGTGAACGGCACCGACGTCGACCTGACCAAGCGCGAGTTCGACCTGCTCGCGGTGCTCGCCGAACACAAGACGGCCGTGCTCTCGCGCGCGCAGCTGCTCGAGCTGGTGTGGGGTTACGACTTCGCCGCCGACACCAACGTCGTCGACGTGTTCATCGGGTATCTGCGCCGCAAGCTGGAGGCCGGCGGCGCTCCCCGGCTGCTGCACACCGTGCGCGGCGTGGGCTTCGTCCTGCGGCAGCAGTAGCGATGAACGCTAGCGCGAAGAGCCGACAGTCGAGCGGATGAACGTCTTCTCGCGGTCGTTCAAGCGCACTCCGTCGCTGCGGACCCGCGTGGCGTTCGCGACGGCCATCGCCGCGGCGATCGTGGTCGGCATCGTGGGCGCGATCGTGTGGATCGGCATCACCAACGACCGCAAGGAGCGCCTGGACCGCAGGCTCGACGAGGCGGCGGGCTTCGCGATCCCGTTCCTGCCGCGCGGGCTCGACCAGATCCCGCGCTCGCCGAACGACGAGGACGCCATCATCACCGTCCGCCAGAACGGCGAGGTGACGTCGAACACGACCGTCGTACTGCCCCAGCTCGAACCGGGCTATGCCGACACCTACGTCAACGGCGTGCGCTACCGGGTGCGGACCGTCGACATCGCGGTGCCGGGACCGGATCCGACCTCGATGTCGGTGGCGGTGGGCGCGACCTACGACGCGACGATCTCCGACACCAACAACCTGCACCGGCGGGTGATCATCATCTGCTCGTTCGCGATCGGCGCGGCCGCGGTGGCGGGCTGGCTGCTGGCCGCGTTCGCGGTGCGACCGTTGAAACGGCTGGCGCAGCAGACGCGTGCCATCGACGTGGGCGGTGACGAACCCGACGTCGAGGTGCGCGGCGCCACCGAGGCCGTCGAGATCGGGGAGGCCGTCAACGGTCTCATCCAACGAATCTGGGACGAGCAGGACCGCACCAAGAACGCGCTGGCGTCCGCGCGCGACTTCGCGGCCGTGTCGTCGCACGAACTGCGCACGCCGCTGACCGCGATGCGGACCAACCTCGAGGTGCTCGACACCCTCGACATGTCCGACGACCAGCGCAAGGAGGTGATCGGCGACCTCGTCCGCACGCAGTCGCGCATCGAGGCGACGCTCGCGGCGCTCGAGCGGCTGGCCCAGGGTCAGCTGACCACGTCGGACGACCATGTCCCCGTCGACATCACCGAATTGCTGGACCGCGCGGCGCACGACGCGATGCGGGTCTACCCCGATCTCGAGGTGTCGCTGGTGCCCGCGCCGACGGTCATCATCCTGGGCCTGCCGGTCGGCCTGCGGCTGGCCGTGGACAACGCGATCGCCAACGCCGTCAAGCACGGCGGCGCGACGAGGGTGCAGTTGTCGGCGGTCAGTTCCCGCGCCGGCGTCGAGATCGCGGTCGACGACGACGGTGTCGGCGTTCCCGAGGAGGAACGCACCGTGGTGTTCGACCGGTTCTCCCGCGGCTCGACCGCGTCGCACTCGGGTTCGGGACTGGGCCTGGCGCTGGTGGCGCAGCAGGCCGAGCTGCACGGCGGGACGGCGACGCTGGAGTCGAGTCCGCTCGGTGGGGCGCGGATGCTGCTGCGCCTGCCGGGGCCGTCCTAGCTCGAGAAGCCTGCCCGCTCGGCGGCCGCGACGTCGCTGAAGAACACGTCGGCGACCAAGTCCTCGTAGCCCGCGCTGCCGGGCGCGTGCAGGGTCGACGCCGCCTCGTCGATCTTGACGGGGTAACCGATCGGAGCGTCGGCCGTGCCGATCGCGAGCCGCACCGACCCGGGACCGTAGGGCTCGACGACGTCGGACTCCTCGGCCTCGTGCGAGTCGCCGGTGACGTCGACCCGCCTGGGCGTCTTGGGTTGCGCGGCGTCGAGGATCGCCGCGCCCGCACTGATGCGCGGCTCGTGGACCGGAACCTCGCGCCGGACCCGGTGCACCATCAGCGCCCACGTGAGCCCGGCCCCCAGCACGAACGCCAGGGCGAACAACCACCAGTTGGGGCCCATCACGACCGGTCCCTCGGCTCGCGGGCGCCCGGCATGGCGTCGAGTGCCTCCTGCTCGCTGACGTAGCCGATCGCCACCGCAGCTACGACCCACGCGGCCAGCGAGCCGAGCAGGAACGCCGCCAGGTACCAGAGCCACTGGATCACGAAGTCCATCGCTGCTCCTCAGCCGACTCGAATGTCGTTGACGACCCGCGTGCCCGGCCACGCCTCGCCCACTGCGGACGTGACGTCGGCCTTCTGCTTCTCCGACTGCGCGGTTCCGGTCACCCGCACCGTGCCGTTCGCCAGCCGGAGGTCGAAGCCCGTGACGTCGGGCGTCACGCTGAACACCCCGCCGAGCAGCGCGGCATCGGGCGCACGCACCTTCGGGTTGATCCGGATCTGGTCGACGACCGTGGCGCCGGGCAATGCAAAGCGGATCGCGTCGACGAGTTCACGCTTCTGGTCCTCGGGCATCTCTCCGCCGAGGGTGTAGCCGTTGCCGGTGCGTGCCATCGAGAACGCCCCGAACGGCCCCGCGGGCGGCACCGTCGTGGAACTCGGCGGCGGCGGTGCCGGCGCGGCGGTGGCGCTGGGCACCGGCGATGGCGACGGCGGTTCCGCCGCGTCGTCCGACCCGCTGGATCCGGCCCAGCCGATCACGGCGAGCACCAGCGGGATGATCAGCGCCGCCAGCACCCAGCGGATGCCCGGCGGCCTGCGGTAGAGCTTCGACTCCGGCCGCCAGTCGCCGACGACCCGATCCTCACCGCTGTCCGACACGGGCGCCCTCGGTCAGCGGACGTCGAGCAGGTCGATGACGAAGATCAGCGTCTTGCCCGACAGCCGATGACCCGAGCCTGCCGGGCCGTAGGCCTGAGCCGGCGGGATGACGAGCTTGCGCCTGCCGCCGACGCGCATGCCCGGGATGCCGTCCTGCCATCCCTGGATCAGTCCGCGCAGCGGGAACTCGATGGACTCGCCACGGTTCCAGGAGCTGTCGAACTCTTCTCCCGTGTCGTATTCGACGCCCACGTAGTGCACCCGGACGTTGCCGCCGGGTACCGCCTCGGCGCCGTCACCGACCTCCACGTCGGTGATGACCATCTCGCTGGGCGCGGGGCCTTCGGGGAATTCGATCTGAGGTTTCTGGTCGCTCGCCACGACTCAACCGTAGTCGGGCAGACTGAACGGATGGACAAGGACCACGACATTCTGAGCCGCGTCGACGAACTGGTCGCCGAGGAGCGCGCGCTGCGCGAGAAGCTTCAGCACAAGGACATCGACGAGACCGAGGAGCACCAGCGGCTGAAGGCCGTCGAAGTGCAGCTCGACCAGTGCTGGGACCTGCTGCGTCAGCGTCGCGCCCTGCGCGAGTCGGGCCAGAACCCCGACGACGCCAGCGTGCGGCCCCCCGGAACGGTCGAGGGCTACCTGAACTGATCGGGGTGCCGAGATGACGCGGCACGACCGGTACGACGCCGTCGTCGTGGGCGGTGGCCACAACGGCCTAGTGGCTGCGGCCTACCTCGCCCGCGCGGGCAAGCAAGTGTGTGTGCTCGAACGCCTCGATCACGCGGGCGGTGCCGCCGTCTCGGCCCACGCCTTCGACGGCGTCGACGCGCGCCTGTCGCGGTACTCGTACCTCGTCAGCCTGCTGCCCAGACGGATCGTCGACGACCTCGGTGCCGACGTCCGGCTGGCGCGGCGGCAGTACTCGTCGTACACGCCGAACCCCGCCGACGGCGGCCGCACCGGCCTGCTCATCGGCGCCCAGAGTTCGTTCGACGCGATCGGCGCCGGCCGCGACGCCGAGGCATTCGCCGACTTCTACCGGCGTTGCACGCAAGTGACGCAGCGGCTTTGGCCGACGCTGCTGGAACCGTTGCGCACCCGCTCGCAGGCCCGCGCGCTCGCCGCAGCCGAGCCGGGCACCGACCCGACCTGGTCGGCGCTGATGGACAGGCCGATCGGCGAGACGATCACCGCGGTGGTCGCCGACGACGTCGTGCGCGGCGTGATGGCGACCGACGCACTGATCGGCACCTTCGCCCGTACCGACGAAGCGTCGCTCGACCAGAACGCCTGCTTCCTCTATCACCTGGTGGGCGGCGGGACCGGCGACTGGGACGTGCCGATCGGCGGCATGGGCGCCGTCAGCGGGGCGCTCGAGGCGGCGGCATCCCGGTTCGGCGCCGAGATCGTCACCGGCGCAGAGGTGTTCGCAGTGACGCCGGACGGCGACGTCTCCTACCGCGACGCCTCTGGCGAGCACCGGGTGCACGGTGACGTGGTGCTCTCAGGCGTGACGCCCACCGTGCTGGCGGGGCTGCTCGGCGAGACCGCGCCAGACACGGCACCCGGCTCGCAGGTGAAGGTCAACCTGATGCTGTCACGGTTGCCGCGGCTACGCGACGACTCAGTGCGCCCGGAGCAGGCGTTCGGTGGCACGTTCCACGTCAACGAGACGCTCTCGCAACTGGATTCGGCCTACGACGCAGCGGCTTCGGGCAGCATCCCCGACCCGCTGCCCTGCGAGATCTACTGCCACTCGCTGAGCGACCCCAGCATCCTGTCCGAGGACCTGCGACGCTCGGGTGCGCAGACCCTGACGGTGTTCGGACTGCACACCCCGCACCACCTCGGGGCTTCGAGCCGGGCGCTCACCGATGCGGTGCTCGAGTCGCTCGACTCCGTTCTCGCCGAGCCGATCCAGGACGTCATCCTGGCCGACCGGCACGGGGCGCCGTGCATCGAGACCAAGACCACGGCCGATCTGCAGGACACCCTGGGCATGACCGCGGGGCACATCTTCCACGGCGGCCTGTCGTGGCCGTTCACCGAGGACGACGATCCGCTGGACACGCCCGCGCGCCGGTGGGGCGTCGCGACGGGTCACGACCGGATCATGCTGTGCGGATCGGGCTCTCGCCGAGGCGGGGCGGTGTCGGGCATCGGCGGCCACAACGCGGCGATGGCGGTGCTCGAAGGCTCCTCCCGCTAGCGCGCCGTCAGCTTGGCCAGGACGTCGCGCAGCGCCTGCAGGTCGTCGTCGCTCAACGCGGCGATGGACGGTGGCGCGGGATCCTCGACGCGGTCGATGCGGGCCACGACGTCGTAGCCCGCCTGGGTCAGCGAGACCAGCTTCGAACGCCGGTCGGCCGGGTCGGGCGTGCGGACCACCAGACCACGGTCCTCGAGGTCGTTGATCGCCACCGTCGCGGCCGGGGCGTCCATCATCGTGGCCTCGGCGATCTCGCGCAGCGACATGGCCTTTCGCGCCAGCCGGCGTAGCACCCGGATGCGGCTGAACGGCAGTCCGGAGGTCTCGATGACGTCGCGCTTCCAGCCGTCGCGGTTGTCGAACACCACGGCGGCCATCGCGCGCCACACCTCGTCGGCGAGTGGGTTAGCGGACACGGGCGTCCTCCTCGGCGGTCGTCGGCTTGCCCGCGATCAGCGGTGCCAGCCGCTCGGCGGAACGCAATGCCCGGGGTGACGTCGACAGGACGCCGATGCCGAAGACCACGACACCCAGTGCGACGCAGACGAACCACAGCGGTCGCGCCGCCGACGCGAAGTCGATGCCGGTACCGGACAGCGCTCCCCCGGCCACCGATCCGCACAGCGCCACGCCGATGCTCACGCCGACCTGACGACTGGTCGACGTGACCGCGGACGCGGCGCCCGCCCGGTCCAGGGGCATACCGCTCACCGCGGCGTTGGTGATGGGCGCGTTGACCATCGAGAAGCCGATGCCGAAGACGGCGAACACCACGATCAGCTCCCACACCGGCGTCGTGGCGGTCAGGAACGTCAGCATGATCGCCGACGCCGTGATCAGGACGCCCGCCGCCAGCAGGGACGGCCGTGCGCCGTACCGCCCCACCAGGCGGCCGGACAGGGGCGAGAACAGCAGTGCGCCAATGGCGATGGGCAGGTAGATCAGACCGGTGTGCATCGCCGAGTAGCCGCGTTCGCCCTGCAGGTAGAGCGACATTATGAACAGGAACGCACCCCACGCCGCGAAGGCGCAGATCGCGGTCACCGTCGCTCCGGTGAACGGGATGCTGCGGAAGAAGCGAAGGTCGATGAACGGGTCGTGCCGTCGCGCTTCGTAGCGGACGAAGGCTGCCAGCGCGGTCGCGGCCACCACGGCGATCGCGATGACCAGCGGGTGGGTCCACCCGAGGCCGGGGCCCTCGATGAGCGCGAACACGACGCCGAACAGGAACACGACCGCCAGCGCCTGGCCGATCGGGTCGACGTTGCGCATCGTCAGTGACTTGGTCTCGGGCACGAAGACGGCGGTCAGCACGATTGCCAGGGCGCAGATCGGCAGGTTGATCCAGAACACGGCGCGCCAGCCGACCGTCTCGATGAGCAGACCGCCGACGACCGGGCCGAGTGCCATCGAGATGCCGACCACCGCACCCCAGAAGCCCAGCGCCCGGGCCCGCTCCACGCGGCCGGTGAACACCTGCGAGATGATGGACAGCGCAACGGGATTGAGCATGGACCCGCCGATCGCCTGGAGCAGGCGGGCGACGATCAACGTCTCGATGTTGGGCGCGAGGCTGCACAGCAGCGACCCGATGGCGAAGACCGTCAGGCCGATCTGGAACACCCGCCGCCTGCCGAACCGGTCGCCCATGGCACCGGAGAGCATCAGCAGCGACGCCAGCACCAGGGTGTAGACGTCGACGATCCACTGCAGTTGCGACGACGTGGCGTGCAGGTCGTCGCGGATCGCCGGGATCGCGACGTTCACGATGGTGGCGTCCATCGACACGATGAGCAGGCTCAGACAGCACGAGACCAGGACGATGGCCTTGCGCCGAGGCGTCAGCGTGCCAATGGTTTCATTCACACAACCATTGTGGATTTACAACTATCTAGATCGCAAGCAGGTGTGGCCCAGCAGACACCTGCTCGCGGTGCTAGCGGGGCTAGATGCTCTTCGCGCGAGCGCTCATCGGCCGCCGATGTCGGCGTAGTCGCGCTCCGTGTACCCCGTGTAGATCTGACGCGGGCGGCCGATCTTGCTCGGCTCGTCGTGCATCTCACGCCAGTGCGCGATCCAGCCGGGCAGCCGGCCGAGCGCGAACAGGACCGTGAACATGCGCGTCGGGAAGCCCATCGCGCGGTAGATCACGCCGGTGTAGTAGTCCACGTTCGGGTAGAGCTTGCGCTCGACGAAGAAGTCGTCGGTGAGCGCGATCTCCTCGAGTTCCTTCGCGATGTCGAGCAGCGGATCCTGCACGCCGATCTTGGCGAGGATCTTGTCGGCCTGCTCCTTGACGATGCGGGCGCGCGGATCGTAGTTCTTGTAGACCCGGTGGCCGAAGCCCATCAGCTTCACGCCGTCTTCACGGTTCTTGACCTTCTTCACGAAGGTCGCGACGTCGTCGTCGCCGTCGCGGATCTTCGACAGCATCTCCAGCACAGCCTGATTGGCGCCGCCGTGCAGCGGACCCCACAGCGCGTTGATGCCGCCCGAGATCGAGGTGAACAGGTTCGCCTGCGACGAGCCGACCAGGCGCACCGTCGACGTCGAGCAGTTCTGCTCGTGATCGGCGTGCAGGATGAGCAGCATGTCGAGCGCCCGCACGATCTCGGGGTCCACCTCATACGGCTCGGCGGGGAAGCCGAACGTCATCCGCAGGAAGTTCTCGACCAGAGTCAGCGAGTTGTCCGGGTACAGGAACGGCTGCCCCTCGGACTTCTTGTACGCGTACGCGGCGATCGTCGGCAGCTTGGCGAGCAGGCGGATGGTCGAGAGTTCGACCTGGCCCTTGTCGAGCGGATCCAGCGAGTCCTGGTAGTAGGCGCTGAGCGCGTTCACCGCGCTGGAGAGCACCGGCATCGGGTGCGCATTGCGGGGGAAGCCGTCGAAGAACCGCTTGAGGTCCTCGTGCAGCAGGGTGTGCCGCTGGATCTGGTTGGTGAACTTCTCGAGCTGATCGGCCGTGGGGAGTTCCCCGTAGATGAGCAGGTAGCTCACCTCGATGAAGGTCGACTTCTCGGCGAGCTGCTCGATCGGGTAACCGCGGTAGCGCAGGATGCCCGCATCACCATCGATGTAGGTGATCGCACTCTTGGTCGACGAGGTGTTGACGAACCCGCCGTCGTACGTGGTGTAGCCCGTCTTGGCCAGCAGCGATCCCAGCGCGATCGCGTCGGATCCCTCAGTCGCCTTGACGATGTCCAGGTCGATTTCGCCGCCCGGGTAACGGAGCGAGGCGACCTCGTCGGAACTGGCGTTTTCGGGCACGTTAACCCCTTCTACGGTTGTCGACCGGATCTAGGCTGTCCGTCACCACAGAAAGGTAGTCGCTATGCCCCGGGCGCGCTCGTGTGGGGTTGGCTCTCGGGGTCCCGCTGCCCGGCCGACGGCTGCCAGGTCCGGCGGAACACTTCGACGGTCGCGCACAGGCGATCACGGATGATCTTGGGTTCGATCGGGTCGTTGCCCGGTCGGCCGAGACCGGCGAAGGAGTCGGAGAACAGGACAGCCCACGTATCGGTGACCAACGTGACCGCCCGATCGCCGTCGGGCACGCCCATCCGCCGCGCCATCACGCCCATCGTGGCCTTGTTCGTGACGTCGTGCCGCAGCGCGAGCGCCGACGCCCGGTAGGACGTCGAGCCGTTGATGATCCGGATGAGCATCGCCATCCGGCGGAACCCCGGCGTCTCGTCCTCGTCATGACCGGTGAACACCTCGAGGGACGCGCCGAGCAGCGCCTCGTACTCCGTGATGCCGAGCGGCTGCTTCTCCATCGCCTCGGCGATCAGGTCGTCGAGGTCGTCGGTGATCGCCGCGACCACCGACTCCTTGTTCGGGAAGTACCGGCTGAAGGTGCGGGGCGCCACGTCGGCGGCCTCCGCGATCTGGTCGACCGTGGTCTTGTCGAACCCCTGCCGCACGCACAGCTCTGCGGCCGCCTCGATGAGCGCAGCGCGGGTCCGGCGCTTCTTCCGTTCGCGTAGCCCGTCGAGCGGCAGGTCAGGCATGCCCCAGGTCCGGATCGGTCGGCCTCGGCAGATCCGCGGCGAACATCGACACCTGTTCGAAGGCGTCGTTGAGGCGGTCGACCATGACCTGCGGGCCCAGACGCACGGTGTCGGTGTCGGTGATCAGGTCCCCGCACGCGGTGACGATCGTCGAGGCGAACACCGCGCTGACGAGCCGCCTGCGCCGGTCGTCGATGTCGACGCCCATCCGCTTGGCGATCAACACCTCGGTGCTGTCGTGCTTGAAGTCGAACGCCGCCTGCTTCAGCGCATCCGAGGCGTTGATGACGCGCAGCATGAGGATGATCCGGTCGGTGGTCAGACGGCCCACCTGACGCTTCGCGACGCGGGTCAGGACGGCGACGTGCGCCTGCCGCTGCGCCTCGAGCGGGCCCACCTCGGCGGGGATGGTCTCGAGTTCGACCGCGACCTCGTCGGAGTAGTCGGAGATCAGCGTCAGGAACACCGCGTCCTTGGTCGCGAAGTAGCGGCTGAAGGTCCGCGGCGAGACGTCCGCCGCCGCCGCGATCTGCTCGACGGTCGTGCTCTCGTACCCCTGCTTGAGGCAGAGGTCCATGGCGGCATCGATGAGCGTGGCGCGGGTGCGCTGCTTCTTGCGTTCACGCAAGCCGGGGACGATGTCCTCCGCCAGTTCAGACACGCGCGAGATCGTAATCCGATTTGATGTGATTTCCCTAAGTCGTGAGCCCGGATACGCGATACCGCACGAAGGCGGGCACCGCGAGCGCCGCGATCACGACGCCCACGACGACGAGGACGCCACCCCCGGCTGCCGCCGCCGTGGTGCCGACCGCGGCCGCCGCGGCACCGTGCATCGTGTCGGCGACCCGCGGGCCGCCCGCCACCACCACGATGAACACCCCCTGCAGCCGGCCGCGCAGTTCGTCGGACGCCGCCTGCTGCAGGATCGTGTTCCGGAACGCCGACGACACCATGTCCGCCGCCCCGCCGACCACCAGGAACGCCACCGCGAACCAGAGCAGGGTGCCTGCCCTGCCATTACTGAAACCGCACGCCAGGCCGAAGCCCACCATCGCCGCGCCCCACACCACGATCGCGATCACCACCGCGAGACCCTGCCGGCGGATCCGCGGCAACCAACCCGAGAACACCCCTCCTGCCACCGCGCCGATCGAGATGCCCGCCGCCAGCAGCGCCATCGTGGTGCCGCCCTCGATCGGGCCGCCGAAGCTCTCGTGCGCGATCTGCGGGAACAGCGCCCGCGGCATGCCGAAGATCATCGCGATCAGGTCGACCACGAACGACATCAGCACCACGGTGTTGCCGGCCAGGTACCGGAAGCCGTCGAGGACGGCGCCGATGCCCCACCGCGACGATCCCCGTTCCAGTGACGTCGCCGGGATGCGGCTGAGTCGGTACGTCGCCCAGATCGGCAGCACGCAGGTGACGGCGTCGATCAGATACAGGGTGGACAGGTCGACCCAGCTCAGCATGATGCCCGCCAGCAGTGGACCCACGATCGAGCCGAACTGCGTCACCGTCATGTTGAGGGCGTTGGCCGCGGGCAGCTGGTCCCCGGGCAGGATGCGCGGTATCGCGGCCGCCCTGGTCGGTGAGTTGATGGCATAGAAGGCCTGCTGAAAGGCCAACAGGCACAACACCAGCCAGACGTTGTTCACCTGCAGTGCCGCCTGCAGCCACAGCAGCACCGACGCGACCGCCAGCCCGCAGGAGGCGATCAGCAGCAGGGTCCGGCGGTCCATCGCGTCGGCCAGCGCGCCGCCCCACAGCCAGAACACGACGAGCGGCACGAGCGCGAACACGCCGGCGAGCCCGACGTACGCGGAGTTCTGGGTCAGCGCGTACAGCTGCACCGGCACCGCGAACAGCGTCAGCCCGGCGCCGATGACGGTGGGGATGCCTGCCCACCACAGCCGCGCGAAGTCCTGGTTGCGCAGGGGTGTGGTGTCGGCGAACAGCCGCGCCACCGCTAGGGCTGGAGCCGGGTGACTCGGCCGCCCGCGACGTGAATGCGGTTGTGCAACCGGTTCTCCCGGCCCTGCCAGAACTCGATCTCCTCGGCAGCGACGTGGTAGCCGCCCCAGTGCGGCGGCACCGGGACGACGTCGTCGTCGGCGAACCGGGCGGTGACGTCGGCGAGTTGTGCGAGCAGCGCCTCACGCGAGGCGATCGGGCTGGACTGGTGCGAGGCCCACGCCCCGAGCTGAGACCCGCGCGGCCGCTTCGACCAGTACTCGGCGGTGACCTCCGGCGCCACCTTGGTCACCGCCCCGCGGACGTGGACCTGGCGGCCCAGCCCGTACCAGGGGAAGGTCGCCGACGCCTGGGGATGGGCGCTCAGCTGCGCGCCCTTGGCGGAGTCGTAGTTGCTGTAGAACACGATGCCGGTCTCGTCAACGCCCTTGCACAACACCGTGCGGGTGACCGGCCATCCCCGCTCGTCGACGGTGCCGACCACCATGGCGTTGGGCTCCACGACCCCGGCCCGCTCCGCGTCGGCGATCCAGGTGCGCAACAACGTGATCCAGCCGGTCGAGGGATCGTCGCCGAGCCAGTCGAGGTCGAGGTCGGCACTGCCGTCCTTCTCCACCGAGCCGTACTCCACCCGCATCCTGACCAGGTGTTCGCGATCGTCGTCGGGCGTGGGATTCGACACCCACCAGACGCTACGCCCGCACGTTCGCCAACCCGTTACCGGCCGGTAGCGGTGGCGCGGCACACGGGTGCGAGAATTCGGCGCATGAGCGGCATGCCCGGGGTTCCCGACGACTTCGTCGAAGGCTTGGAAGGCGTGGTGGCCTTCACCACGCAGATCGCAGAACCGGACAAGGACGGCGGCGCACTGCGCTACCGCGGGGTCGACATCGACGAACTGGTGAGCCGCCGAGTCACGTTCGGTGACGTGTGGGCCCTCCTCGTCGACGGCGAGTTCGGCAACGGGCTGCGGCCCGCCGAGCCGTTCCCGCTGCCGATCCACAGCGGCGACGTGCGCGTGGACGTGCAGGCAGGCCTGGCGATGCTGGCGCCGATCTGGGGTTACGCACCACTGCTCGACATCGACGATGCCACCGCCCGCGACCAGCTGGCCCGCGCGTCGGTGATGGCTCTGTCCTACGTCGCGCAGTCGGCGCGGGGTATCCACAGGCCCGCGGTGCCGCAGCGCAACATCGACGAGTGCGACACCGTCACAGCGCGTTTCATGACCCGATGGAAGGGTGACCCCGACCCCCGCCACGTCGAGGCGATCGACGCCTACTGGGTGACGGCCGCCGAGCACGGGATGAACGCCTCGACGTTCACCGCCCGCGTGATCGCCTCGACCGGCGCCGACGTCGCCGCCGCACTGTCGGGAGCGGTCGGCGCGATGAGCGGGCCGCTGCACGGCGGGGCGCCCGCGCGGGTGCTGCCGATGATCGAGGAGGTCGAGCGCAGCGGTGACGCCCGCGCGGTCGTGCAGGGCATCCTCGACCGCAAGGACAAGCTGATGGGCTTCGGGCACCGGGTGTACCGGGCCGAGGACCCGCGGGCGCGCGTGCTGCGTGCCACGGCGCAGCGGCTCGCGGCGCCGCGGTTCGAGGTGGCCGCCGCGCTCGAGCAGGCCGCGCTCGCCGAACTGCGGGAGCGCCGCCCCGACCGTGCCATCGAGACCAACGTCGAGTTCTGGGCCGCGGTCATCCTCGACTTCGCAGGCGTACCGCCGCAGATGATGCCCGCGATGTTCACCTGCGGCCGCACCGCCGGATGGTGCGCGCACGTCCTCGAGCAGAAGCGGCTCGGCAAGCTGGTGCGTCCCGCCGCCATCTACGTCGGCCCCGAACCGCGCAGCGTGGAGACCGTTGCCGGCTGGGACCGCATCGCCACGTCGTGATGACGCCGACCTACGCCGCTGCGGCGGAGGCGATCACGGATCTGGTGCGACGGATCCCGGACGATGCCTGGGACGGCCCCGGTCTTGGCGACTGGGATCTGCGGTCGCTCGTCGGGCACGCGTCGCGGTCGTTCGTCACCGTCAGCACCTACCTGCGCGCCCCCGCCGAGCGCGAGGACCTCGCCAGCGCCGTCGACTACGTCGCACGGCTGCGTGAGATGGCCGCAGGCCTCGGCGCCGCGGACGTCGTCGAACGCGGCAGGCAGGCCGGCCGCGACCTCGGCGACGACCCCGCCGCCGCCGTCGATGCCCTGGCGCACGCCGCCCTGTCCGACATCGCGGCTGCGGGCGACCCGCTGATCACCGTGATCGGCGGCCTCGGCATCCGGCTGAGCAACTACCTGCCGACCCGCACCTTCGAACTCGCGGTGCACGGACTCGACATCGCCCGGGCCGCAGCCGTCGAACTCGTCCTGCCCGACGACGTCCTCGAGGAGGCCACGGTGCTGGCCACCCGGGTCGGCGTCGCGCTGGGCCACGGCGAGACGGTGCTGCTCGCCCTCACCGGGCGGACGACGCTCACCGAGGGTTTCTCGGTGGTGTGACGGCCGGGCGCTCGCCGATCCGGGCCATCACCGGCGCAGCGGCCACCGTCGTGAACGGCGTGCCCATCTCGAAACTGGGACTGAGCGACTCGACCCGAACCCTGCGAACGATCGTCGCCAACGCGAGTGCGAGTTCGAGCATCGCGAAGTGGTCCCCGATGCACGTCCGTGGCCCGGCCCCGAAGGGTAGGTACTGCCAGCGGTCGATCTGCTTGGCCACGTCAGGGCGGAACCGCTCGGGAACGAATTCGTCGGGTCGGCTCCACAGTCGGGGATCCCGTTGCAGTGCATACACTCCCACCATCACCATGGTGCCTGCCGTCACCCGGTACCCGTCGACCACGATGTCCGCCGTCGCCAGGCGACCGTTCATCGCTGCTGGCGGACACATTCGCAACGCCTCGTGCAGGACTTGAACCGTGAAACCCAGGTTCGCCACATCCCCCGGCTCCAGGTTGCGGTCTCCGATCGCATCGACCTCGCGACGCACGGCGTCCTGCATCTCGGAATGGCGCCCGAGTTGCCACAGCGCGTACGCCATCGTCGTCGCCGTCGTGTCGTGGCCGGCGCCGATGAAGACGATCAGTTCGTCGGCGAGTTCGGCGTCGGTCAGGCCGCGTCCGGTAGCCGAATCGGTGGCAGCCATCAACGCTCTCACCAAGGGCGCGTCCCTCTCCGGATCGCGACGGCACCCGTCCAGCACGTCAGCGGCCAATGCGCGCAGCGTGGCGCTGGCTGCTCGCGCACGCCGCTGTTCTCGCGTCGGCACCCACCGCGGCAAGCGCACGGGAGCGGTGCCCCGATCCGCGACGTACTTCAACATCACCTGCAGCGGCTTGGCGATCCGGTCCGACTGATCGTCCAGATCGAGTCCGAGAACCGAACGCCCGAGGGCGCGCATCGTCAGCTTCCGGCACTGCTCGTCGAGGTCGATGACACCACCCAATTCCCAACCCGCAGCGATGCTCTCGGCCGCCTGCGACATGGGTCCGGCGAAGGCCCGCACGTTCTTCTTCGTGAAGACGGGTTGCAGCAGCCGGCGACGCGGCAACCACTCGTCGTGTCTTACGACGAAGAGATTGGCACCGATCTGGTCGCGCATCTCGTCGTGCACCGCATTGCGTTCGACGATCGCATCGGAGAGTCCGAGGACGTCATGGGCGCCTCGTGGCGAGGTCACGAGCACCATCTCCGGCATCATCCACGTCGGCGCGAGCTTGATCCGCGTCACGTATCCGCCGGCGTCCCGGAACTCCTCGGCGCCGGTGTGAAACCTGCGCAGCGCGTTGACTTGTCGACGCAATGGCAGAGGGTTGCGCGGTGGCACGGGCAGCAAGTCCACCGCGCCGGGCGTCGTCACATTCGTCATGCAGGCAGCATCCGCGGTGTGCCCGGCCGAACGTAGAGTAGGCCGCTACCCGAAATGCTCCCGGCCCGGTCACGCGCCGTCACCCAGGAGTCGGGCCAGTTGTTCGCGGGACGTGACGCCCAGCTTCGGGTACATCCGGTAGAGGTGTCCGTCGACCGTACGCACCGAGACGCCCAGCCGCTCGGCGATCTCGCGGCTGGTCAACCCGCGGCCCACCAAGGTCGCGACCTCCCGTTCCCGGTCGGACAGCGGCAGCGGATCGGAAACGGCAAGCGTCGCAGGAGATCGCAGCCCACAGTGGCGTGCCATCAGCGAAGCCCGCCCAGACGACTCGAGTTCCGATGCGCGCGCCCCCGCCCGGGCATGCGCCGATGCGGCGTGAGCGGCGGCGTCGGCCGCCATGGCCATGGCACCCATGTCGGCGAACCGTCCGGCGACCTCGTCGAGGCGCCGTCCGTCGTGTTCGGCGAATGCGCGGCAGTGCGCGGCCATGGCGGCGGGAAGTGGTGCCCGGAGACCGGTTGCGAGCCTGCGCATCCGCGCCTCGTGGCCGCCATCGCCGAACCGCACTGCCGTGTGCAGTGCGTACATCTCCACGGCGTGCATTCCCGATCGGTGCGCCCGGTCGGCCGCCCGGCCGGCGTGCCAGCGCGCATTCGACGTCTCCCCCGAAGCTGCACACAACCACGCCCGAGCGAGGTGCAGCTCGGGCACGAAGACCTCGGCCTGGGGCCCCGCCGTGCGTTCGGCGTGCGCGATCGCGGCCTTGGCTGCCTCGAGGTCGCCGTGCGCCGCGTGCGCCTGGGCCGACCATGACGCGACGAGCGTCGTCAAGGCAGTGGGCAGGGAGTCCATCAGCAGGTCGGTGGATCGGCGTAGCGCTTCGGTGGCGGCGGTGAGCCGTCCCCGCTCGAGATCGACCTTGGCGGCGAGTGCCGCGGTGACCGCCTCTGCCTGGGGCACCCCGGAAGCCATGGCGGCGTAGCGTTCACAGGTGCGTTCGGCGGCGTCGAGGTCACCGGTGTACGCGTGAGCCAGCACCTGCGCCATCCCGATCAGGTAGCGCTGGGGTCCGGAGTCGCATCGTTCGGACGCCTCGATAGCGCGTTCGACGACGGGGCCGACCGCCTCGAAGCGACCCGTCACCGCGAGCGCCCCAGCGGTGGCCATGGCGGTCCAGACGATCGCAGGATCGATGATGTCCGCTCTCAGCGTTGCCCGTCCCAGCGCCAAGGACGTCTCCACGTCGCCGCCGAAGTACGCGAACGACACCTCCATCGCGGTCACGATCGACAACGTCGCTGGATCGTCGACCGCTCGCCTGACGAGGTCGAGTACCAATCGGGCGTCATCCGTTCTGCCGCAACCGAAGAAGAGGTTTGCGGCACGTAGCCCACCCCAGCGAGCCATCAGCGCGGGGTGATGCGGGTCGGGTTCGACGCGGGCCAGCACGGCCTCGGCCTCCTCCCCCCGTCCCTGCCAGCCAACGGCTTCGGCGAGCACCGTGGCCGACGCCAAACCGCCGCCCCGATCGAGCGCGAACCGCGCCAGCGCCTCGGCGAGTTCCAGATTCGACATGGTCAGGGCGCTCGCGGCGGCCTGCACGACGATCTCGAGGTCCGGAGTCACGTCGCTTCTGGTCATGAACTGCGCCAGCCGGATCCGATGCCGCACGTCTGTGTCACTCGACCTTGCGGCGCCGGTGCACAGCTCTGCGAAACAGCCCGCCAGTCGACCGTTGATGGTCCTCGTCCTCGCGACCCCGCAGCGATCCCTCGCCACGTCGCCGATGAGGGGATGCGCCGGACGTGCCACGCGCGTGGGACCGTCTTCGACGATGTGGATGACACCGTGGCGCTCTACGCGATCGATGAGGTCGGTGTCGTACAGGCACAGGAGCGCGTCCCAGTCGAGAACCTCGGCGATGGATACGGTTTCGACGAGTTCGATCTCCGCCGCGTCGAGTGCGGCCAAGCGCGCCGCGATCAGGTGGCGAACGTCGTCGCTGATCCGGAGCGGTCCGGCGAGGCGCCACAGTCCGTCCTCGCGCTGCAGCGTTCCGTCCCCGCTGGCCTCCGCGAGGACACCCCGCAGCATCAGAGGCGACCCCGCCGCATAGTCGTGCAGGCGGTCGATCGACGCGTCGTCCACCGGCCCGCCCAGCACCGAAACGACGAGTTCGGCGGTGTGGGACCGCTCGAGCCGACCGAGGTCGATGCGTCGTAGGGCGCCCTCCTTCCACGTGGCGGAGATGGCATCGGGCACGTCGTCGCCGGATCGGATCGTCAGGATCAACCGGACCGTCCGCGCGTCGCTCAACTGTTGGACGAGCAGAGCCGACAGTGGATCGAGGTGATGCGCATCGTCGACCACGAGGATCAGATCGCCGCTGTCGGCCAGCGCCCGGTGCGCCGCGGCGAGCATCGCAGCGGGCTGCCTGGCCGCATCGGTTGGCAGCAGTCGCGAGAAGGCGCCCAGTGGCAGATTGCTGCCGGTATGGGTGCCCAGGACGAAGCGCGTCGCCCGTCCGCTCGGGTCCAGTGCCGATGCCGCCGAGCGGGCGAGCGTGGTCTTGCCGATACCGGCCTCGCCGACGAGCACCGCGCCGGCGTGGCCGGAGCCTGCGGCCACCGCATCGATGCAGGCGCGTAGCTCCGCTTGACGTGCGACGATCGGCCACTTTGACACCCCGATCGCCTCCTTCGACACGCCCCCACGTGATCGAATGATCTTGACGCAGATTCTACGCGCCCGTAAGTAAAAGTGGCAGACTCTGTCACCAAGACGTCGATTCGGGCACCGCTTAGTCCCGCAGCGGATGGGCATACCCCGGGACATGACGATTACGAGTGGCGACGTACGCCAACTGTTGGAGTCCGACGACGACGCGGTGCTGGTGCTCATCGAGGGGCGGGCCGAGGTGGTCCGGGGTGACGAGGTCGACGACGACGCTCATCGCGGCGCGCTACAGGTGATCTCGCGCGCCGATCTGATCGAGCGCGCCGGCAGCGCCGAGCTGTCCGAACACGAGTTGGAGGAACAGGCGGGGACCCTCGACGCGACGGTGTCGGAACTGGGCGGCTGAGCCGACCATTGCGATGAGTTTCCGGCGTTGGCAGGGTCGGTAGTGGTGAACCTCCTCGAAAGGAAACAGCCATGACCCAACCCGCCACGTCCTACATCGCCCCGCACCTCGTCGTCGACGACGCGGCCGCCGCCATCGACTTCTACGTCAAGGCATTCGGCGCCACCGAGTACGGCCGCATCCCAGGCCCCGGCGGCAAGCTGATCCACGCCGCGCTCGACATCAACGGCTCGATGGTGATGCTCAACGACGACTTCCCCGAGATGAGCGACGGCAAGTCGACGACGCCGACGTCGCTCGGCGGCACCCCGGTGACCATTCACCTCCAATTCGCCGATGACGTCGACGGGAGGTTCCAGCGCGCGCTCGACGCGGGCGCCACGGTCGTCACGCCCCTCGAGGAGCAGTTCTGGGGTGACCGCTACGGAGTGGTGCGCGACCCGTTCGGCCACCAGTGGTCGCTCGCGCAGACCGTTCGCGAGGTCAGCATGGAGGAGATGACGGAAGCGATGAAGCAGGACTCATAGCTGAGGCACGTAGCCGGCCAGCAGACCGGTCGGCAACGCGTTGGCGGTGGTGATCGAACTGATCGCCGCAATGCTCGCCGGCTTCGGAGTCCGCTCCAGTTCGGGCGTGGTCGGATCGGATCCGTACAGCCCGAACTGGAGGTGGTACCCGTCGGCCCATTCGAGGTTGTCGACGAACGACCAGTAGGTGTAGCCGCGGATGTCGGTGCCGTGCGCAAGCAGGTCCTGCACCACCGCGAGGTGGTTGACGATGTAGCCCGGCCGCTTCGTGTCCTCGTCGTCGGCTATTCCATTCTCGGTGATCCACACCGGCTTTCCGTAGGACGCCGCGATTTCGAGCACCTCGCGGAAACCACCAGGATCGATCGGCTGGTTGAAGTCGCTGCACGTCGATGACGCCGCAGCACACCGGAGCGGGAGACCCCGCAGGAACGGGAAGCCAGGCACCGGCGCGAGGCCGAAGCCCTGCATCGGCTGGGAGCCGTAGTACTGCACGCCCAGCCAGTCGACCTTGTCGGTGAACTCGGCGTGGACTTCGTTGGCCGTCTCGACCCCGTCGAGGTTTGCGTCGACCCAGCCGTCGATCACCGCGTTCGGGAACCATTCGTTGTAGAACTGATTCCACGCATCGGCGGCCTGCACGTCGAGCGGGTTCCTCGGGTCCGACGGGCGCGCCGGGATCATGTTGTTGGTGAATCCGACGAAGGCGGCCTGCTGGCCCGCGGTGGCGGCGGTGGTGTCCCACTGGTGCAGTGCGTCGTAGGCGCCGACGTGACCGGCGGCCTGGTTGACGAGAAACGTCGCGGCGAGGTCGGGCCGGATCACGCCGGGCGGCCACGCGGGCACCAGGCCTGGGATCGCGAAGAACTGCGTCAGCACCGGCGGGAACGGCTCGTTGATCGTGGCCCAGTTGTCCACCTGGTCGCCATACTTCCACGCCAGATACGCGGCGTACTTGCGGAATTCGACCGGTGTGCTGGGCGACAGCCAACCCGCGGCCGGCGCGGGCAGACCGAGCTGGATCAGCGGCCGGGCCGCGATCGGATCGTGGATCCACGACGGCAGCGCGAAGTGAACGACAGTGACCATCGGCTCCAGGCCGTGCGCCCGCAGCGACGTCAGCACGTCGCGGTAGTGCGCGACCTCTGCCTGATTGGCGAGCGCGTCCATCGCCTGCAGATCCGCGAGGGTGATCTCCCCGCCCTCGTCCGAAACGTTCACCGGCGCCGTCGAGTTCGGGAACAGACGGCTCCACTCGATGCTCATCCGGAACGTGTTCATGCCGAGTTCCTCGCGCGCGAGCTGGGCATCGCCGTCGTACTTCACGTAGGCGCCGGGGCCGTTCTCCGGGACGCCGTTCGTCAACCCGAGGAACTGGTTGATCGGATCGTGCACCCACTTGTACCAGTCCGAGTTGGGGTCGACGGGAGAACCCGGGCCGCCCTCGGCCTGAAATCCCGCGTGCGCGACGCCCCAGTGGAAGCCGTCGGGGAACGACAGGTCGATGCCGTCGACCGGGCTGACCGTCACGGTGATGGTCTTCGCGACCCGGTGTCCCGCACCGGAATCGAGGAAGTTGCCGAGTATGGGCACGAACTGCAACAGGCCCAGCGGACCGTGCACGTGCAGACCGGCGGCTGCGTCGTCGACGACCACGGTGAACCGGTCGACGCCACCGACTGCGGCCATCGCGTTGGTGGGCCGGTAGGTGAACGTGCCGTCCGCCGCGACGGAGACCACCCCGCCGTTGAGTGGCCTGCCCACGACGTCGATGGTGTGGGCGTCGCCGTCACCATCGCCGATGCCGAGGTGACCGGTCACGACGACGTCGCCGTCGTCGTTGAGACTCTGGGTGTTCTGGCTCGCGTTGTAGGTGATCGTGGGCGTCTCGTTGAACAGCTCGCGCCGGACCCACGCCAGCAGCGCCCACGGTGACGGGTCGGCAGGGAGGGCTGGCGCTCCCGCGGCGAACGGACTGAGCACCGCGCTGACCAGGCTCGACACCACGCCGGTCACGTAGGTGACCACGCTGATCGGATCGAACGCCGTGGGCCACGGCCGCAGCGACGGCACGGCGGGCGGAGGCGTCACGGCCAGTGCGGTCGGTGCGACGCGGTTGCTGGCTGCGCGGGTGACCACATCGGTGACCTCGACCGAAGTGACGGGCTCGGTGGCCGGCGGGGGGACGTCGTCGGGTCTGGCTTCGGGTTTGGTGTCGGGTTTGGCGTCGGGTTTGGCGGACGGCTGCTCGCGCGCCGGCTCCCGTTCGACGGTGGGCGTCTGCGTCGGCGCGGGGTCGTCGTTCTCGTCGCGTTCGTCTTCGTCGTCCGTCGAGCCGCTGGTGACGGCGCCGCCGGTACTGGCCGTCACGCCGGGTGGCGCCTGGGTGGTCGTGGCGCCGGTGTCGGGGTCGGGCTCGGTGTCGGGCTCGTCGTCGGCGTCCCGGTCGGGCGCGGTCTCGGACTCCTGGTCGGTGGATGGCGACTCGGCCGGTTCGGACTGCTCCGCCGGGTCCTGAGTCGACTCCGCGGACGTCTCGGACGACTCCGCGGTGGGCTCGGCCCATGCCACGCCGGGGGCGGTCAGCACTGCTGCCCCGACCCCCAGCGCGACCGCCAGCGTGCCGACCCGACCCACGTATGCCGATGCACTCATGCAGTCTTGCTATACGCCCGACCGCCGAGGCGACGGGTGTTTCGCAAAAGTCGCCGGGTGCCGGCCGGGTGCTACAGGCCAGCTGCTATAGACCGAGGCCGGCCAGGAGCCGTTCGCGCATGGACGGTTTCGGCGCCGTCGCGGCGGCGGCGAGCATGTCGGAGATGTCGGTGAACTTGTCCCGCGGCCGGTCATCGCCACCACGGGCGACCTCGGCCTGGTCGATGGCCTTCCAGCCCGCGACGTCGACGAGTTCGGGCTGACGTGCCCGGATCAGCCGGTCGAGGTGGACCGACCTGCCACGCGGATCGCGAAGCGCGCCGGCGTTGAAGTCGGCCACCAATTCGTGGACGGTCTGCGCCGCGCAGGACTTGTTCGTGCCGATGAAGCCCGTCGGACCCCGCTTGATCCAGCCGGCCACGTACGTGCCGGGCGGCCCGACGACGCGACCGGACTCGTTGGGCACGACCCCGGTCTTCTCGTCGAACGGCAGGTCGCGAATGGCCTTGCCGCGGTAGCCGATCGAGGTGAGCACCAGCCCGGCGGGCAGGGTGCGCACGTCGTCGCCACCGGTCACGGTGAAGGCCATGCCCTCGACGCGGTCGGTGCCGAGCACCCGCTGCGGCGTCATCCGGTAGGCGAACCTGATGCGCGGACGGGTGGCAGGTGCGCCCGCATCACCCAGCTTGGCGAGCACCTCGAGCTTGTTGCGGATCAACGGATCCGTGCACTCGGCGAGGTCGTGGCGCACCAGTTCGTGGTCGGCGCGGTCGAGTACGACTTCGTGGGTGGCCGTCAGCCCGATGAGTTCCGGCAGCGTGAACGCGGAGTCCGCGGGGCCTCGGCGGGCCGCGATCACCACCTCGCGCACCTTCGAGTCACGCAGCGCCGCCAACGCGTGGTCGGCGATGTCGGTGCGGGCGAGGTCGTCGGGATCGGTGGTGAGGATCCGCGCGACGTCCAGTGCCACGTTGCCGTTGCCGATCACCACGACCCGCTCGTGTCCCAGATCGACCGGCAGATGGGCGAATTCGGGATGCCCGTTGATCCACGCGACCATCTCGGTCGCCGTCCCGGTTCCCGGCAGGTTCATGCCCTCGACGTCGAGCCGCTTGTCGTTGGGCGCGCCCACCGCATACAGCACGGCGTGGTGGTGTTCGAGCAACTCGCGATGACTGACGTGGTTGCCGACCTCGACGTTGAGGTAGAACGTGAACCCCGGCTGCCGCGTGGTCCCGTCGAACAGCCGCGTCACGCGCTTGGTCGTCTGATGGTCCGGGGCAACCCCGGCGCGCACCAGACCGTAGGGCGTCGGCAGCTTCTCGAACACGTTGACCTCGACGCCCCGCTGGGTCAGCAGCTCGTCGGCCGCATACATCGCCGCCGGGCCCGAGCCCACGATCGCCACCCGCAGCGGTCCGTCGCCACGCTCCACCCTGGGCGCCTCGAGCACCGGCGCCAGCTTCGACGTCGGCGGAAGCTTGCCCTCCCGCTTGGGATAGAACGCCGCATTCAACTCCACGAAGGGAAGCTGCTCGGGCTCCAGCTTCGTGTCCGGCGAGATCGCTCCCACCGGGCACGCCGACACGCACGCCCCGCAGTCGACGCACGCCACCGGGTCGATGAACAGCATCTCGGCGGTCGCGAACCCGGGCTCGTCGGGCGACGGGTGGATGCAGTTGACCGGGCACGCATAGACGCACGACCCGTCGCTGCAACACGATTGGGTGATCACGTGGGGCATCGGAGGTCCCTACGCGACGGCGACGACGTGCTGGCGCTGCGGCTCGCTGCGGTAGCGGCTCGCCGGTCCGTCGATCTTGCAGATCTTCCAGATCAGCTTCGCGAGCGGATTCATCAGGCCGGTCTCGTGGCACAGCATCCGGACGTCGCCGAACGTGTCGCGCAGGAACTGGCGGCCCTGCGGCAGGTCGAAGAAGATCTCCTTCTTCACGGACTTAGGGATGTCGAACTCCTCCCAGAAGGCCTTCGGCGGCACGACGATCGCCTGGCACAGCACGCGCATGATGATCGGCACGTGCAGCGACAGCACGAAACGCTTGAAGCGGCCGGTGCTCGTCACCCGCTTGTGCAGGTACTCGTGGGCGAACGAGATGTGGCGGGCTTCCTCGGCCACGTGGATGGCCATGACGCGCTCCATGATCGGATGCAGCGCCTTGCCCTCGCGCAGGACGTTCTTCTGAATGTGGTCGATGGGCTCCTCGCCGGCGAGCACGCCGAAGAAGAACACGATCGGCAGCGGGCCCGCGGCCAGCGGGATGAGCTGCGACAGCCACTTCAGCATGCGGGGCATGCCGGGCACGTCGATGCCGATGCGGTTGACCATCTCCTGGAACATCAGGGTGTGGTTGCACTCCTCGACCGACTCGTGGAGGCAGTAGCGGTACTCGGGCGAGCCGTTGGGCACCCAGAACGCGTAGTTCATCAGGCCGCGGATGAGGATCGACTCGAAGTGCAGGCCGACCTTCGCCACGTTGGCCTGACGCCACATGCCGATCTCGATCTGCCGTTCCTTGGACTGAGCTTGGTACCAGGGGTGCCTGCCGAAGGGGTCGGTGGCCGGGAGGATCCAGCGCTCGTCGTTCGGGATCACCGCGAACTCGGGCGAGTCCCAGTCGATGTCGCCGTACGGGTTGAAGTTGCGTCGCACCGAGCCCGCGGAGAGCGTCTCGAGCTTGTTCACGTACGTGGTGTCGTCGGTGACGTCCATGTTCTTGCGCCACCGCCGGATGAGGCGGGTGCGTGCTGGCTTGGGTGCGGTCTTGACGACCATGGTCAGCCTCCGATGTCTCGTGGAACGATTTACATTCGCGTGCTGCTTGTCTAAGACGGTACCGGAGGTCCCAGGAATTGAACAGGGCGTTCGTTGCGATGTGGCGTCGCCGCGTTATCCACATCACATGTGATCCAGTTCACAGTGTGCGACTGCCGACCGAGGGCCTTATGCACGCTCATGGGCCGATTCGCGTGCATAGGACCCACGCTCGACGCCCAAGCAGCCGGAACTAGGCTTGACCTCATGTCCGACGCCGATCTGACCATCCCCGCCGACCTCAAACCCGCCGATGGACGGTTCGGATGCGGCCCGTCCAAGGTGCGGCCCGAGCAGCTGCAGGCGCTCGCCGCAGCCGGCGATCTCTTCGGCACGTCGCACCGCCAGGCCCCGGTGAAGAACCTCGTAGGCCGTGTCCGCGACGGCGTCCGGCAGCTGTTCTCGGTGCCCGACGGCTACGAGGTCATCCTCGGCAACGGCGGGTCGACGGCGTTCTGGGACGCGGCCGCCTTCGGCCTCGTCGACAAGCGCTCACTGCACCTCACCTACGGCGAGTTCAGCTCGAAGTTCGCCTCGGCCGTGGCCGCCAACCCGTTCGTCGGCGACCCCATCGTGATCAAGGCCGACGCAGGCAGCGCGCCGCAACCACAGTCGGATACGTCGGTCGACGTCGTCGCCTGGGCGCACAACGAGACCTCGACGGGTGTCGCGCTGCCCGTGCAGCGCCCCGAGGGCGACGCCCTGGTGGTCATCGACGCGACCTCGGCCGCAGGCGGCCTGCCCGTCGACATCGCCGACACCGACGCCTACTACTTCGCACCGCAGAAGAACTTCGCCTCCGACGGCGGGCTGTGGCTGGCGGTCATGAGCCCCGCCGCGCTTGCCCGGGTCGAGGCGATCGCCGCATCCGGACGCTGGGTGCCCGACTTCCTGTCGCTGCCCATCGCGATCGACAACAGCCTGAAGAACCAGACCTACAACACCCCGGCGATCGGCACCCTGGTCCTGATGGCCGAGCAGCTCGACTGGCTCAACGGCAACGGCGGCCTTGATTGGGCCGTCGCGCGCACCGCCGACTCCTCGCAGCGGCTGTACTCGTGGGCCGAGGCGGCGAGCTACGCGACGCCGTTCGTGACCGACCCCGGCCTGCGGTCGCAGGTCGTCGGCACCGTCGACTTCAACGACGACGTCGACGCGGCGGCAGTGGCCAAGGTGCTGCGCGCTAACGGCATCGTCGACACCGAGCCGTACCGCAAGCTGGGCCGCAACCAGCTCCGCATCGCGATGTTCCCCGCCGTCGATCCCGACGACGTCAGCGCCTTGACGGCCTGCGTCGACTGGGTCGTCGAGCGCCTCTGACCTCGTGCAATGGGCCGGGAGCCAGCGTGTCGCCACGGTTACGAGTCGATAACGCAGTAGGGTCACGCGTTAGCCCCTAGGAGGTGGATATGCGCGAATTGAATGTCGTCGGACTCGACGTCGACGGCAAGAGCGTCATCTGCGAATCAGCCGAATCGGGCGAGAAGTTCCTCCTGATCCCCGACGGACGGCTGCACGCTGCCCTGCGTGGCGACCGGGTGGGTTCGAGCAAATTCCAACGCGAGGCCGAGGACTCAGACGTGTTGCGTCCCAGAGACATTCAATCCCGCATCCGCGCAGGCGCCTCCCCCGAGCAGGTCGCCGAAGCTGCTGGCGTCGACCTCGCACGGGTCGAGCGGTTCGCCCATCCCGTGCTCCTGGAGCGCTCACGGGCAGCCGAACTCGCCACCGCCGCGCACCCGGTCCTGGCCGACGGCCCCACCGTGATGACCCTGCTCGAGACCGTCAGCACCGTGCTCATCTCGCGGGGTCTGGACCCCGACGACACGAACTGGGACGCCTGGCGCAACGAGGACGGCCGCTGGACCGTGCAGCTGTCCTGGAAGGCCGGCCGCTCCGACAACGTGGCGCACTTCCGGTTCAGCCCGGGCTCGCACGGCGGCACCGTCACGCCGTTCGACGACTCGGCCGCCGAGCTGGTCGACCCCAACTTCCACCGGCCCCCGCTGCGTGCGGTGGCACCGGTGCCCGCAGCCATCGCGGTCGAGTCCGAGCCCGAGCTGCCGCTCGAGGTACCCGAGCCTGCGCCCGCTCAGCCGGAGCCGCAGCAGGAGCAGCCGGCCAAGCCCGCACGGGCCCGTCGTCGCAAGCCCGAAGTGCCCGCCTGGGAGGACGTCCTGCTCGGCGTCCGCTCCGGCACGCAGCCCTGATCGCGGGCTAACCGCCCAGTGTGATCGCGAGCAGCGCGAGCCAAGCCGCTGCCACGCCCACACCGCCACCGAGCACGAACCACCGCCATACCGGTCGGACGCGCCACCCCCACACCGTCGGTGCCAGACCGCCGACGGCGACCACGTTCAAGCCGAGCGCCAGCATCGGGTGCACGCGGATCAGGCCGAGGCTCAACACGATGAGCGCCGCCGCCGTCACGGCCGCGACGAACGCGGCCACGGTCAGGCCGGTGCCCCACGGTGTCGCTTCGTCAGTCACGAGTCCTCATTCCCCGGGTCGCTTCGCTCCTGCCCGCCGGATTGAATCCCCGGGTCGCTGCGCTCCTGCCCGCCGGGCCCAACCCTAGCCCGCTCATAGAACGCCAACGCCGCAGCCGTTGCGACGTTCAGAGAGTCCGTGCCACGCGACATCGGGATGCGCACCCGTTCGTCGGTGGCCCGCATCGCCCGCTCGCTCAGCCCCGGCCCCTCGGCTCCGACGAGCATCGCCACCCGGTCGTCCGTCAGGTCGGCCATCGCATCGGCCAGGGTCCTGGCGGCCGGGTTCGGCGTCATCGAGAGTAGGCGGAAGCCCTTGTCGCGCAACGCCGCCAACTCGTCGGGCCACTCCGGCGCCCACGCGTACGGCACCAGCAGCGCGTGCCCCATCGACACCCGCACCGCCCGCCGGTAGAGCGGGTCGGCGCAGCCGGTGCCGAACACCACCCCGTCGACGTCCAGGCCCGCCGCGTTGCGGAAGATCGACCCGAGGTTCTCGTGGTCGTTGACGCCTTCGAGCACGGCGACGGTGCGCGCGTCGGCGATCACCTCGTCGACGGTCAGCTCGCGCGGCCGCGGCGCAGCGCCCAGCACGCCCCGGTTGAGGTGGAACCCGATCACCTCGGCCATCACCTCCGCACTCGCCCGGTAGTACGGAGCAGACGTGACCCGCAGATCGTCGGCCAGCTCGCGAAGCCTGCGGTCGGTCCCGAGGAACGCCCGCGCCGTGAAACGGGACGCCAGCATGCGCTGCACCACCAGCACGCCCTCGGCGATCACCAGACCCTTGCCGCTGGGCAAATCCGGTCGGCGGTCGATGCTGTTGAGGTCGCGGAAGTCGTCGAGCCGCGGATCGGCGGGATCGTCGACGTCGACGACGTTCGGTTGCCCGGTCACGCGCCTTCGTCGACGATCGCGCGCATCAGGTCGGCGGCCTCGAGCAACGTCTGGCGTTGCGCCGCAGTCAGTTCCGCGAGTCGCTGCTGCAGCCACTCCCGGCTGGCCCGCCGCTCCGCCTCGATCAGATCGGCTCCGGCGTCCGACACGGACACCAGCACCTGGCGCCCGTCGTCCGGATGCGGGGTGCGGTCCACGAAGCCGAGATCCACGAGCGAGGCGATCACCCGCGTCATCGACGGCGGACGCACCCGCTCGCGCACCGCCAGCATGCCCGGGGTCATCGGCCCCTCCTTGGACAGCGTCGCCAGCGCGGACAACTGCGACAGGGAGACCGGAGAATCGGGCCGGCGGAACCGGAGCTGCCGCGCGAGCCGCACCACCGCCAATGACAAATCGCTGGCCAGGCGTGCGTCGGCGTCGCTCACGAGCCATCAGAGTACCGACAGCACTTTCTCGGCGGTCGCAACGACGCTCGATTCGCCTCTGCCGCCGGTGCGGGCCGCCAGCATGCATCGACTACGTTTGGTCCAAATGGCCGAGCAAACCCCCAGCACCGAGCCCAGCGCCGACGCCCCGCAGCCACCGCCGCTGCCTGCCCGTCTGCTGCGCGTTCAGCCCGCGATCGCGGCCATCGCGGTCGGCTGGCTCGTCGCCGTGGTGCTGGCGTTCACGGTGCCCGGTCTGCACGACTGGCGGCCCGTCGCGATCGCCGGCCTCGGCGTGGGAGTGTTTGGCACGTCGCTGTTCTTGTGGCAACGTGCCGCGGTACGACGCGGCTCCCGTGGCGCGCAGACCGGCCTGAACTGACCGGGCCAGACCAGGAGAAACCGATGGCAGAACCGCTGTTGCAAGCCGAGATCGACATCGCCGCACCGCCGGCCAAGGTGTGGAGCCTGGTCTCCGACCTTCGCAAGATGCCGCAGTGGAGCCCGCAGTGCCGACTGATGAAGTCGTTCGGCCCGCTGCGCCAGGGCGCCAAGACCATCAACCTGAACCGGCGCGGTCTGCTGTTCTGGCCGACGACCAGCCAGATCACCGAGTTCATCCCCGGGCAGAAGCTGGCGTTCCGCGTCAACGAGAACAACACCATCTGGTCCTACGAACTGGAGCCCAGCGCCACGGGCACCCGCCTCGTCGAGACCCGGCACGCCGAGAACGGCGTCAAGGCCGTGTCGAACGCCTTGGTCAATGCCGTGATGGGTGGCGTGCCCAGCTTCGAGCGCGAGCTGCTCGAGGGCATGAATCAGTCGCTGTCGCGCATCAAGGCCGCTGCCGAAACGGGCTAGGCCCGCGCCTCTAGGACTCGGTGAGGTCCAGCACGCCGTCGTCGTACGGGTCGAACATCGGTGACCCGATCTGTGCGGGCGGCGGCGTGTCCGAGTGCGCGCCACAGCCGTAGTCGATGGCGACGACGTGCCCGTCGGCCGACATCTCGTTGGCGCACACGCCGAACAACGAGCCGAGCGAGCCCGTCAGCTTCAGGTAGTACGCGCAGTCGCGGCACACCCGTTTCGTCGAGCGGGCCATCGCCGACTGCGGACCGTAGTCGCCGTCGTACCACCGCTGCGCTGCCTCGGCGCGGCCCAGCGGGCTGAGCAGCTGCTTGCGGCCGAGACCGATCTCGCCTTCGAGTTCGTCGAGTTCGTCGTCACCGGTCGACTGGTATCCCGGCACCAGCCGCGGGTCGTCGGCCGGAGGCGCAAGCAGATCACCGGGACTCAGGTCGCCGGGCTGGACGCGTTCGTGCCACGGCACCCAGGCCGGCGCGAGCAGCGCCGTTGGCCCCGGCACGAGCACGACCTCGCTGACGGTCGCGTGGTCGGCACCCGGGTAGGCGGCCACCACGACGGCCCACTGCCATCCCTGATAACCCGGCATCACGGCCAGGAAGCGGTGCGTCGCGGCAGTCGGATCCTCGAAGCTCGCGCCGAGGTATTCGCCGACCTGCTCCTCGCCGTCGACACCACCTTCGACGATCGCCGCGCGGGCCAGGTCGACGGCGCCCGTCAGCACCGCGGTCAGATCCGCGGGTCGCTCGGCCTCGTCGCGTCCAGGGTCCTGTTCGCCGCCGTCCGGCGAAGCGGACGCGGCGTCATGCTCGGCGGGTTCGGTGATGCTGTCCATCGCGGTCGATTCTGCCTGACATCAGCAGGGCAAAGCCACACCGGCTGCCCTACGGGCGCCCGTCACACCGATGGGGAACAATCGTGGCGTGAGCGGACCACGTCGCGACCCCGGCAGTTCCGGGGACCCGCGGGGCCGTCAGTACCACCCGCCGCGGCCTCCTTCGGGTGCCGACGAGCGCGGCGGGACCGAGCATCCGGGCATGGCGAACTACCCCAGTGACGACCCGCCGTACGGCCGCCGACCGCGCGGCGAAGCGACGTCCAGCGCCAACCGGTGGCTGCCGCCGCTCGACGACGACGGGTCGCACCGCGGCCGCACCCACCCGTCTGACCCGCAGTACGGCGCCGATGCGCGCGAACGGATCACGGTCACCCGGGCGGCGGCCTACCGCAGCCGCGAGATGGGCTCCCGAATGTATGGCCTGTTCCACCGCGCGGCGACCGCGGACGGGGCGGACAAGTCCGGCCTGACTGCGCTCACCTATCCGGTGATGGCCAACTTCGCCGCCGACTCCGCGATGGCCGTCGCGCTGGCCAACACGCTGTTCTTCGCAGCCGCATCGGGTGAGAGCAAGAGCAAGGTCGCGCTGTACCTGCTCATCACGATCGCGCCGTTCGCGGTCATCGCCCCGCTGATCGGGCCCGCGCTCGACCGACTCCAGCACGGCAGGCGGGTGGCGCTGGCGCTGTCGTTCGGTCTGCGCACCGTGCTCGCCGTGGTGCTCATCGCCAACTACCACGGCGCGGACGGCAGCTTCCCGTCCTGGGTGCTGTACCCCTGCGCGCTCGGGGCGATGGTGCTGTCGAAGTCGTTCAGCGTGCTGCGCAGTGCCATGACTCCGCGCGTGCTGCCACCGTCGATAGACCTGGTGCGGGTGAATTCGCGCCTGACGGTGTTCGGGCTGCTCGGTGGAACGATCCTGGGCGGAGCCATCGCCGCGGGCGTCGAGTTCTCGCTCAACATGCTGCACCTGCCCGGCGCGCTGTACGTCATGGTGGCGGTGACGGTGGCCGGCGCGGTGGTGGCGATGCGCATCCCCAAGTGGGTCGAGGTCACCGAGGGCGAGGTGCCGACCACGCTGACCTATCACGGCCCGACGCCCCAGACCCCTCGACCGAAGGGCCTCAAGCGCCGCAAGACCGAACGGCAGCCGCTGGGCCGCAACATCATCACCTCGCTGTGGGGCAACTGCACGATCAAGGTGATGGTGGGGTTCCTGTTCCTCTATCCCGCGTTCGTTGCGAAGTCCCACGACGCCAGCGGATGGGAACAGCTGCGCATCCTCGGGCTGATCGGGGCCGCGGCGGCGATCGGCAACTTCACCGGCAACTTCGCGAGCGCACGCCTCAAGCTCGGGCACCCGGCGCAGCTGGTGGTGCGGGCCACCGTCGCGGTCACCCTCGCGGCGCTGGCCACCGCGGTCACGGGCAACCTGCTGGTCGCCGCGGTTGCCACGCTGATCACCTCGGGCGCCAGCGCCGTCGCCAAGGCGTCGCTGGACGCCTCGCTGCAGGACGACCTTCCCGAGGAATCCCGGGCGTCGGCGTTCGGCCGCTCGGAGTCCCTGCTGCAGTTGGGCTGGGTCGCGGGCGGCGCCACCGGCGTGCTGATCTACACCGATCTATGGGTCGGCTTCACGGCCATCACCGCCGTGCTGATCCTCGGCCTCGCGCAGACGCTGGTGAGCTACAACGGTGACTCGCTGATCCCCGGCTTCGGCGGCAACCGGCCCGTCGTCGCGCACACCGAGGGCGGCACCCTCGACGCCTCCGCCGCGGCGCGAGGGTAGGAAGGACCTCGTGAAGGCCACGGCACGCAACGTCATACTCTCGCTCGTCCTCGTCACCGTGGTGTCGGTGGCGGTGACCGCCGTCCTGGTCTGGCGGACGAGCCGCCACGTCGAGCCCTCGCACCCCGAGATCAGCGCCTTCACCGCCGGCCAGCTGGTGCGGGTCGGGCCCTACCGGTTCTGCGACGTCTACGAGATCACCAAGTGCGACGTGTCCGGCGCCAGCGGGGAACTGCGGGTCACCACGCGCGACAAGATCCAGCTGTCCGTGCCGCCGCGGATCGCCGAGGCGCCGTGGGTGCTGCTGCGGTCCTTCGAGGATGGTGGCCCCGCCGCGGTCGAGGAGTTCCGGCCCGACACCGCGCTCGCTGCCACGATCCCGACGGTCGATGCCCGCCGCGGGAAGCTCACCGGCTTCGCGGTCATGCTGCCGACTCTGGTGCGCGACGAGGACGGCAACGAGTTCCCGTGGCCGCACGCGGAGTGGTCGGTCAGCACCATCTGGTCGTGACCGACCGCGCCTAACCCGCGCCGTGCCCGTCGGGGACCCGCTCTCCCTCTGGTGTCTCGCCGGGTGGCGTGCCGTCGCCGAAGGGCCTGCCCCCCAGCTGTTCCCGGCCGTGTGGGGTCAGCCAATTCGTGAGGTCGGGCCCCTTCGGGACGACGCGGGTCGGATTGATGTCGGTGTGCACCATGTAGTAGTGCTGCTTGATCTGCACGAAGTCGGTGGTGTCGCCGAACCCCGGCGTCTGGAAGAGGTCGCGGGCATAGGCCCACAGCACCGGCATCTCCGAGAGCTTGCTGCGGTTGCACTTGAAGTGCCCGTGATAGACGGGGTCGAAGCGCGCCAGCGTGGTGAACAGCCGGACGTCGGCCTCGGTGATGGCGTCGCCGACCAGGTAGCGCTGGTTCTCCAGCCGCTCGGACACCCAGTCCAGCGCGGTGAACAGTCGGTCGTAGGCCTTGTCGTAGGCGCCCTGCGAGCCGGCGAAGCCGCAGCGGTACACACCGTTGTTGATCTCGGTGTAGATGCGCTGAGCCACCTCGTCGATCTCGTCGCGGTGCTTCTCGGGGTAGAGGTCCGGGGCGCCGTCGCGGTGGTACTGGGTCCACTCGGTGGAGAAGTCGAGCGTGATCTGCGGGAAGTCGTTGGTGACCACCGCGCCGGTCGGGACGTCGACGACCGCCGGCACGGTGATGCCCTTGGGGTACTCCGGATCGCGCTTGAAGTAGGCGTCCTGCAGGCGCGGGATCTTCAGCACCGGATCCACGCCACCGGGATCGAGGTCGAACGTCCAGCTGCGCTCGTCGTGCGTGGGACCGCAGAAGCCAATGGAGAGAACGTCTTCCAGGCCCAGCAGCCTGCGCACGATGATCGACCGGTTCGCCCATGGGCACGCCCGCGCGACGACCAACCGGTACCGACCCGGCTCGACGGGATACCCGTCACGGCCGTCGGCGGTGATCCTGGTGGTGATGTAGTCGGTGTCGCGGTCGAAGTCGCCCTTGGGGTTCACGTAACTCACGACTGCAGTCTGCCCGTTTCGGGCGTGTGCCGAACGTCGACTTCATCCACGCGTTCGCCGGGAAGGCGTGGCCGAACTCGACGTTCGCGGAACCGACTCAGGCGTCGAGTTCCTGCGCGACTGCCTTCACGACCTCGGACACCCGGCGGGCGATCTTGCGATCGGGGTAGCGACCCTTGCGCAGCTCGGGCTGCACCGCACCCTCGAGCAGCGTGATCATGTCCTCGACCATGCCGTGCAGCTCGTCGGGGGTGTGCTTGTGCTCGGGGCGCTCGGCTCGACCGGCCTCGCGACGGGTCTTGGCGAGGCTGGGCGGCGGCTCGATGACCTTCAGACTCAGTGCCTGCGGACCACGACGACCGGCGGCGATGCCGAACTCGACCTTCTGGCCGGCCTTCAGTTCCGCGACGCCGGAGGGCAGGGCCGAGGAGCCGACGTACACGTCCTCGCCCTCCTCCTGGGACACGAACCCGAAGCCCTTCTCGGCGCTGTACCACTTCACCTTGCCGGTAGGCACTCGTCTCACCCGCTCGTCATATCGCTGGACATCGAACACATAATTGAAGCGTCCCGCCTGCGCAGGACGCCACTGGTACCGATCCTACTCGGACACCGCCCCGACCAGCGAACCCTTTGGCCGGTAGCCTGGGAACCACCGCTGGAGGAGTCACATGCGCCTGATCCTGAACGTCATCTGGTTGATCTTCGGCGGGCTGTGGCTCGCCCTGGGTTACTTCCTCGCCGGGATCATCTGCTTCATCCTCATCGTGACCATCCCGTTCGGCTTCGCGGCGTTCCGGATCGGCGTGTACGCGCTGTGGCCGTTCGGCTACACCGTCGTCGACAAGCCCGGTGCCAGGCCCGGCGCGATGATCGGCAACGTCATCTGGATCATCGTCGCAGGCATCTGGCTGGCCATCGGTCACGTCGTGACCGCCATCGCGATGGCGATCACGATCATTGGAATCCCCTTGGCAATAGCCAACCTGAAACTCATCCCGGTGTCGCTGCTGCCGCTCGGCAAGGAGATCGTCCCGGCGGATGGCCCACAGGCCCGGTTCGGGGCGCGGCAATGACCGTCACCGCGCTCGGCCTGCCGATGCCTCGCGCCACGGTGCCTGCGGGCATGCCGAGCGAGGGGCCCCTGCTCGACACCCATGGCCGCGCCGCGACCGACCTGCGCGTCTCGCTGACCGACCGGTGCAACCTGCGCTGTACCTACTGCATGCCAGCTGAGGGTCTGAACTGGCTGCCAGGTGAAGAACTGCTGAGCACCGCCGAACTGACCCGGCTGCTCGAGATCGCCATCACCCGCCTCGGCATCACCAACGTCCGGTTCACCGGCGGCGAGCCGCTGCTCTCGAAGCATCTCGAGGACGTGATCGCCGCAGCGGCTGCGCTGACGCCACGGCCCGAGATCGCGTTGACCACCAACGGCGTCTCGCTCGCCCGCCGGGCCAAGCGACTGAAGGACGCCGGCCTGAACCGGGTCAACGTGTCCCTCGACACCGTCGATCCGAACCGCTTCGAGCACATCACGCGTCGCGACCGTCTCTCCGACGTCCTCGATGGCCTGGCCGCCGCGGCCGACGCCGGACTGACCCCGGTGAAGGTGAACGCCGTCCTCGACGCGGCGACGGGGCTCGACGACGCCGTGGAGCTGCTGCGGTTCTGCCTCGGCCACGACTACCAGTTGCGCATCATCGAGCAGATGCCGCTCGACGCCGACCAACACTGGCGGCGCGAGGAGACGCTGAGCGCCGAGCAGATCCTGGCCGCACTGCGCCGCCACTTCGACCTGCAGCCGGACTCGGCACCCCGTGGCTCGGCTCCTGCGCAGCTGTGGCGCGTCGACGGCGGGCCGGCCACCGTGGGCGTCATCGCATCGGTGTCCGAGGCGTTCTGCGCCGCGTGCGACCGCACCCGACTCACCGCCGACGGGCAGGTGCGCAGTTGCCTGTTCTCGGCCGACGAGACCGACCTGCGGAAGCTGCTGCGCTCGGGCGCTGACGACGACGCGATCGAGGCGGCGTGGCGCGGCGCGATGTGGGCCAAGCCGGCGGGTCATGGCATCAACGATCCCGACTTCATCCAGCCTGCCCGGCCGATGAGCGCCATCGGTGGCTGACGTGGCCCCCTCCGACGGGGTCGAGGGCGTTGCGCCGATCCGCGTGACCGTTCGCTACTTCGCGGCTGCGCGCGCGGCGGCAGGCACCGAGGACGAAACCGTCGACATCGCAGAGGGAACGACGATCGACGGTCTGCTCGCGAGCCTCCGCGGGCGCGGCGCAGAACTCTCCCGGGTGCTGGAGAGATGCTCGTTTCTCTGCGACGGCGTGGCGGTACGGGATCGATCGGTTCGGTTGAGAACAAACCAGATCGTCGACGTGTTACCCCCGTTCGCCGGCGGATGACGGTGATTTACATCACATCACGGAATGGTCACGAACTGGCGGTGGCGTGTCGTTACCCACACGCACTCCTGCGAAAACGTCGAGTTCGCCTGCGGCTTTAAGGTCCTCATAATATTTGCTGGAGGCGGAAACGCCGAGGTCGGCGCGAAGTGACGGGACCGAAGCCAGCCGTTACGGTCTGACCCAAGCCACACGACCCAAATCACGTGGCCCGCTGTGCCCGATAGCGCCGAGCTTCATCCGTTGGGCACAGCCGATACCGACCACCTGGATGAAGGCGGGGGACCCACCGGTCCACCGAAGGACCTGGAGCCGCAACTGCGGTTCCTTGGGGTGAAGCCGACATACGTGCCGGCCGGGCAACCTCTCCAGCCCGAACCCGACAGCTGACCTCGCGGGCGCCTACGAGAGGAATTTCTGCACCTATGACTGGACGCCACCGCAAGGCTGCCCCAATCACGTCCGCTGCAAACGTCGCCAAGATCGCCTTCACCGGCGCGGTCCTCGGTGGCGGCAGCATCGTCCTCGCCAGCCAGGCCGGCGCTGCGACTGACGGCGAATGGGACCGGGTCGCTTCGTGCGAGTCCGGCGGCAACTGGGCCATCAACACCGGCAACGGTTACCACGGCGGTCTGCAGTTCTCGCCCAGCACGTGGTCCGGCCACGGTGGCGGCGAGTACGCCCCGACGGCGTACATGGCCACCAAGGAAGAGCAGATCGCCGTCGCCGAGCGCGTTCTGGCCAGCCAGGGCAAGGGCGCATGGCCCACGTGCGGCCGCGGCTTGTCATCCTCGACGCCGCGCAACGTGGTCGCCGACGCGCCGCAGCCTCTCGACAACCCCGCGCTGAACGGCGAGCTTCCTCCTCCGCCGCCGTTCGAGCTGTTCGCGGCTCCCGCGCCCCCGCCGCCGCCGCCGGCTCCCGAGCTGCTGCCGCCGCCCCCGCCGCCGCCCTTCGAGGCCATCGGCCCGCTGAACATGCCGCTGCCTCCTCCTCCGCCGCCGGCCCCGGAGCTGCCGCCGCCTCCCGCTGCCGCGCCGCTGGACGCGCCGCTGCCCGTGGACGCCGCCGCCCAGACCATCGGTGCACCCATGCCGGTCGGCGCCCCGCTGCCGCCTCCGCCCGCAGACCTTCCGCTGCCTCCCCCGGTCGACGCACCCCTGCCGCCGCCGCCCGCGCCGGAGCTGCCTCCCCCGCCGCCCGCACCGCCGATCGTCGAGGCCGCCAACTGGGACGTCGCGCCCGGTGGTCCGGCACCCGCCGACCAGCCGCAGGTGTGGTCGCTCGGTAGGGCCGACGTGCCGCTCGAGCCGGTACTGCCGGCCCCGCCTGCCCCGCCTGCCCCGGCACCTGCACCCGGTCCGTTGGCACTGGGCGCCGAGGCTCCCCTGCCCGCGCCTGCACCCGCACCCCTTCCGGCACCCGACGTGGCAGCCCAGCCGGTCAATGCCGAGGTTCCCGCACCGCTCGCCGAGGGTGTCCCGCACCTCGCCAGCCCGGAAGCCCTTCCGCCCGGCTCGACCCTCGACCCCACCGTCCAGGGAACCGACAGCCCGAACGCGAGCTACATCAAGGATCTGTGGCAGGCCGTGCAGAGCCAGGAGATCAGCGGCAAGGAAGCCCTGATCATGGGTCTCGCGCAGCGCGGCATGAACACGCCGTACCCGGAGCAGGCCGCAGGACCCAACGTCCCGATCACCCCCGGCGTTGCACCGGCACCCGCACCCGGCGCTCCCGTGCCCGCGCCGGTCGGTGGCCCGCTGCTGCCGCCGCCCGCCGCGTAGGTCACGCGCCCGCAAGCGTCAGGCCGAGCCGACCCACTCCTCGGAGCCGTCGGCGAAGAACTGGTGCTTCCACACCGGTAGTCGTGCCTTCACGGTGTCGACGAGCAACGCGCACGTCTCGAACGCAGCCCTGCGGTGGTCTGCCGCCACGGCGGCCACCAGGGCGGCGTCACCGATGTGCAAGGTCCCGATGCGGTGGCTCACTGCGATGGCCCGCACGCCGTCGGCGGTGCGTGCGACGTCCTCGGCGACCTCGGTGAGCACGTCCAGGGCCGTGGGATGGGCGGAGTACTCCAGGCGCGTCACACCGCGGCCGCCGTCATGGTCGCGTACGACGCCGGAGAAGCCGACCACCGCACCTGCTGCCTGGTGAGCGACGAGCGCCTCGTGCTCCGTCAGATCGATCAGTTCTTCGGTGAGCGCGATGCGCACGATCGACGTCATCGTTGCATTGTGCTCTTCGCGCAGACCCTCATCGGGCGTGGTCTCCGCCTCCGAGTTGATCCAATGCATGGTCGAGCACGCCGTCCAGGACGCCTAGACCGTCCTTCACGCCGCCCGTCGAGCCGGGCAGGTTGACGATCAGCACGCCGTCCCGGACGCCACAGACGCCGCGGGACAGCACCGAGGTCGGTACGTGCGGTAGGCCGGACCGCCGGATCGCGTCCGCGAGGCCGGGGATCTCGTAGTCGACGATCGCCGCCGTCGCATCCGCGGTGCCGTCGGTCGGCGAGATGCCGGTGCCGCCCGAGGTGAGGATCACGTCGACGCGCTCGCCAACGGCGGCGAGCAGAGCGCGGCTGACGTCGGTGCCGTCGGCCACCACGACGGGTTCGGGAACCTCGAACCCGCGGGCGGTCAGCCACTCCACGACGACGGGTCCGCTGCGGTCGGAGTAGACCCCGGCCGCCGCCCGGGTCGAGGCGACGATCACCCGTGCGGTTCTACCCGACCGAACCGATGGCTCGCTCGTCACGGCCGCTCCCACGTCCCCGTCTTGCCGCCGTCCTTGCGCACCACGGCGATGCCGTCGATGGTGGCTGCCGGATCGACGGCCTTGAGCATGTCGTAGAGCGTCAGTGCGGCCACGCTGACGGCCGTGAGCGCCTCCATCTCGACGCCGGTGCGGTCGGTGGTGCGCACGGTCGCCGTGATGTCGACAGCCGTAGTGCCGATGGCGAATTCGACGTCCACGCCGGTGAGCGCCAGTTGATGGCACAGCGGGATGAGGTCGCTGGTCCGCTTGGCCGCGAGGATGCCCGCGACGCGCGCGGTCGCCAGCGCGTCGCCCTTGGGCAGCCCCTTGGAGGCGATGAGGTCCACCACGTCGGGACGCGTTCGGAGGGTGCCCGTCGCGACCGCGGTGCGCTTCGTGGCGTCCTTCGCCGTGACGTCGACCATGTGTGCCGCGCCCTCGTCGTCGAGGTGCGACAACCGATCGGTCACGGCTACTTGTTTACGACGGTGACCGGGTGCGTGTACGGCAGTTCGGTGGCCGGTAGTGGGAACGTCACGTCGCCGAACGGGGACAGTGCGCCCGTGCGGTCTGCCGCGAGTTCGCTGACCGCGTGGTCACCGTCCTCGGTGACGGGCCAGCCATTGTCGACGTAGTGGTTCTTCTTCTTCTCAGCCACGCAGACATTGTGGCAGGCCAAGCGTTGACTGGCGAGACCGGTCACCTGGCTTACGCTGGGTGTCGATGACCGAACCCAACCCCGCCATGCCGCTGGGCGCCTGGTTGGCCGGCCTGCCCGACGAGCAGCTGATCCGGCTGCTCCAGTTGCGACCCGACCTCACACAGCCGCCGCCCGGCTCCATCGCGGCGCTTGCCGCCAGGGCGCAATCCCGTCAGTCGGTGAAGGCTGCCACCGACGACCTCGACTACCTGCGGCTTTCCGTGCTCGACGGCCTGCTGCTGCTGCACGCCGACGCCTCCGCCGTGCCGGTGACCAAGCTGCTCTCGCTGTTCGGCGATGACGAGCGGGTGACCGCCGCCGTCGACGACCTGCGTGATCGTGCGCTGGTCTGGGGCGACACCAGCCTCCGCGTGACGGCCGAGGCGGCGTCCGGTCTGCCCTGGTACCCGGGTCAGGTGACGGCGGAGACGGCCGCACCCGACGCTGCCGCCATCGCGGAACGCCTTACCGGTCTGGACACGCCTGCGCGCGAACTGCTCGAGCGCCTCGTCGAGGGCTCCCCCGTCGGGCGGACGCGGGATGCCGCGCCGGGGACGCCACCGGACCGCCCGGTGCAGCGGCTTCTGGCCGCGGGTCTGCTGCGCCAACTCGACGACGACACCGTGATCCTGCCGCGCACGGTCGGGCAGGTCATGCGCGGTCAGCAGCCCGGGCCCACGGGTCTGGCGCCGCCCGACCCGACGGTCGCCAAGCTCAAGGTGGGCGACGTCGACGCCGCGGCCGCGGGCGCCGCCATCGACGTGCTGCGCGAGGTCGAGGTGATCCTCGAGACGCTCTCGGCTGCGCCGGTCGTCGAACTGCGTAACGGCGGCCTCGGCGTGCGCGAGGTGAAGCGACTCACCAAGGCGACGGGCATCGACGACCACCGGCTCGGCCTCATCCTCGAGGTGGCCGCCGCCGCCGGGCTGATCGCATCGGGCATTCCGGACCCCGAACCCCAGGACGGCGCGGGCCCGTTCTGGGCGCCGACGGTGGCGTCCGACCGGTTCGTCGAGTCGCCCGCCGCGGCGCGGTGGTACGCCCTGGCGTCGGCGTGGCTCGACCTGGCGGCCCGCCCCAGCCTCATCGGCGAACGCGGACCCGACGGCAAACCCTATGCGGCGCTGTCCGATTCGCTGTACTCGACCGCGGCACCGCTGGACCGCAGGCTGCTCCTGCAGGCCATTGCCGACCTGCCGTCGGGCTCTGCGGTGGACGCGAACTCCGTCGCAGCTGCCATGGCCTGGCGCAGGCCGCGGTGGTCGACGCGCCTGCAGCCGACCCCCGTCGGCGCGCTACTGAGCGAGGCGCACACGTTGGGGATGGTGGGACGCGGTGCGATCGCGACGCCGATCCGTCGCCTGCTCGACGGCGCGGAGGAAGCCGCCGTCATCGCGTCGATGGAGAAGGTGCTGCCCTCGCCCATCGACTACTTCCTGCTGCAGGGCGACCTCACGGTGATCGTGCCCGGTCCGCTGGAGCGCGAACTCGCCGAGCGCCTCGCCGCGGTGGCGACCATCGAGTCGGCGGGCGCCGCGACGGTCTACCGCATCAGCGAGGCCACGATCCGGCGGGCGCTGGACACCGGCGCCACGGCGAGTGAATTGCACACGCTGTTCGAGCGCCATTCCAAGACCCCGGTCCCGCAGGGTCTGACCTACCTCGTCGACGACGTCGCGCGGCGGCACGGACAGCTCCGAGTCGGCATGGCGTCGTCGTTCATCCGTTGCGAGGACCCGGCGCTGCTGGCCCAAGCCATCGCGGCGCCGGCGCTGGCGAACGTCGAGATGCGCAGCCTGGCCCCGACGGTCGCGGTGTCCGCGGCGCCCATCGCCGACGTGCTGGCGGCGTTGCGCGCCGGGGGCTTCGCGCCGGCGGCCGAGGACTGGTCGGGGACCATCGTCGACATCAGCGCACGCGGGTCCAGGGTGCCCGCGCCCGTTCGCCGGCGCGGCTACCGACCGATGTCCACCCCCAACGCCCAGACCCTCGGCGCGATCGTCGCGGTGCTGCGCAAGATGGGCGGCGCACACGGCTCGGGATCGCGGCTCGACCCCGCAGAGGCGATGGCGCAACTGCAATCCGCGGCGCATCAGCAGACCTCCGTCGTGATCGGCTACGTCGACCCCGCGGGGGTGGCCACCCAGCGCGTGGTGTCGCCGATCAACGTCCGCGGAGGGCAGTTGACCGCCTACGACCCGGCTGCCGGTCGGGTCCGCGAGTTCGCGATTCACCGCGTGACGTCCGTGGTGTCGGCGGACACGGGATAATGGGACAGATGACCTCCCACAACTGCAGCGGGGATCGCTCGTGACCGACCAGCGAGAAGCGAAGCGAGATCGCGCATGACCGACGGCCCCTTGATCGTGCAGTCCGACAAGACACTGCTGCTCGAGATCGACCACGAGCTGGCGGGTGCCGCCCGCTCGGCCATCGCGCCGTTCGCCGAGCTGGAACGTGCCCCCGAGCACGTGCACACCTACCGCATCACCCCGCTGGCGCTGTGGAACGCCCGCGCCGCAGGCCACGACGCCGAGCAGGTGGTCGACGCGCTGGTGTCCTTCTCGCGCTACGCCGTGCCGCAGCCCCTGCTCGTCGACATCGTCGACACCATGGCCCGGTACGGGCGCCTGCAGCTGGTGAAGAGTCCCGTGCACGGGTTGATGCTGGTCAGCACCGACCGCGCGGTACTCGAAGAGGTACTGCGCAACAAGAAGATCGCCCCGATGCTGGGCGCCCGCCTCGACGACGACACCGTGATCGTTCACCCCAGTGAGCGCGGCCGCGTCAAGCAGATGCTCCTCAAGATCGGCTGGCCGGCCGAGGATCTCGCCGGGTACGTCAACGGCGAGGCCCACGCGATCGACCTCGACCAGACCGGGTGGGAGCTGCGCGACTACCAGGAGATGGCCGTCGAGTCGTTCTGGGCCGGCGGCTCGGGCGTCGTCGTGCTCCCCTGCGGCGCCGGCAAGACACTGGTCGGTGCCGCGGCGATGGCCAAGGCGGGCGCGACCACGCTGATCCTGGTCACCAACACCGTTGCGGGACGGCAGTGGAAACGCGAGCTGATCGCCCGCACCTCGCTGACCGAGGAGGAGATCGGCGAGTACTCCGGCGAACGCAAGGAAGTGCGGCCGGTCACCATCGCGACGTATCAGGTGATCACCCGTCGCACCAAGGGCGAATACAAGCACCTCGAGCTGTTCGACAGCCGCGACTGGGGCCTGATCATCTACGACGAGGTGCACCTGCTGCCCGCACCCGTGTTCCGGATGACCGCGGACCTGCAGTCGCGGCGCCGGCTGGGGCTGACTGCGACGTTGATCCGCGAGGACGGCCGCGAGGGCGACGTGTTCAGCCTGATCGGACCCAAGCGGTACGACGCGCCCTGGAAGGACATCGAGGCCCAAGGCTGGATCGCGCCTGCCGAGTGCATCGAGGTGCGCGTGACGATGACCGACAACGAGCGCATGCTCTACGCCACCGCCGAGCCGGAAGAGCGCTACAAGCTGTGTTCGACGGCGCGGACCAAGATTCCCGTGGTGAAGTCGATCCTCGAACGTCACCCCAACGAGCCGACCCTGGTCATCGGTGCCTACCTCGACCAGCTCGACGAGTTGGGCCAGGAGCTGAACGCTCCGGTGATCCAGGGTTCGACGAAGAACGCCGAACGCGAGATCCTGTTCGACCAGTTCCGGCGCGGCGACATCCAGACGCTGGTCGTCAGCAAGGTGGCCAACTTCTCGATCGACCTGCCCGAGGCCAGCGTCGCGGTCCAGGTGTCCGGCACGTTCGGCTCCCGGCAGGAGGAGGCTCAGCGTCTGGGCAGGCTGTTGCGCCCCAAGGCCGACGGCGGCGGTGCGGTGTTCTACTCGGTCGTCTCCCGCGACAGCCTCGACGCCGAGTACGCCGCACACCGCCAACGCTTCCTCGCCGAGCAGGGCTACGGCTACGTGATCAAGGACGCCGACGACCTGCTGGGGCCGGCGATCTGATCGTGACGGCGCGGTAGGAGCCCAGAGGCGCTAGCCTCCTTGTTCATGACCGCACGTCGGCGCGACCGCGCCACCTCACCCGTGCAGGCCGCCAAGATCGTGGTGGCCGGCGCGGCGATCGGCCTGGGCGCATTCGCGCTGGGCCTGGCCGGACCCGCTGGTGCCGAGCCCCTCGTTCCCACGCCGGTGCCCGGTGACCCCGCCGCACCGCCACTGCCGGGGCAGCCCGTAGCGGTGCCGCCCGGCGAACTGGTGGTCGCAGCTCCCGCCCCGCCGCCGATGGGTGAGCCGATGGTTCCCGAGATCACCGATCCCAAGTACGGCTCGGGCTCCAGTTCGGGCCCGCTCGGCTTCCTCAAGGATGCATGGAACCAGGCGAAGAACCCGTACGGCGACGCGATGCCGGTGGCGTCAGCACCTCCGCCCGGCGCAGGTCCTGCGCCGCAGTTGCCGCCCGGATACCAGTCGACGAACGCACCCGGTTCCAACGGGCCTCCCGCCCTGGGCGACTACTCCGGGGGACCGCCTCTTCCCGAGGGTTACCACTCGCTCAACGGTCCGCCGCCCCCCGGATACTTCGACGGGCCGCCACCACCGCCGCCCCCGGACCCGAATGCGTACGTCCCGGTGGTCTCACCTCCGCCGCCACCGCTGCTGCCGCCTCGCTAGCTCGAACGGCGCTACTCAGTCGCGGCGGTGCGGATCGTCTGGCGGCAGCCAGGTGTCGGGGTCGTCCGGGAATGACCGGTGCTCGCCGGCGCAGAACGCCTCGACGAGAGCCAGCACCGCGGGGTTGACCTCTCCCCGTCGCCACACCAGCGACCACGTCCACACCGGCGACGGACCGATCACCGGGCGTCGCACCAGATCCGGTGGCGTCGCGTCGTTCTGGCCCCGGGGGTTGTTCAGCATCGGCCTGCGGAAGCGACGGACGTGGTCGAAGAACGTGGTGCCGGTGACACCGCCGTCGTCCACCCGGATCAGCCGGGCGTCGTTGGCCCGCGCGAATTGTTCGGCGTACCGATTCCACGACGACCAGCTGGCGTCGTCGGCGTCGGCGAGGACGCTGGTGTCCCGCGCCGCGACGGGCGTTGCCTCCCTGCCGACGTCGAGCGCGTAGAGCCGGTCGGTGCCCACTAGGCGAGCCTCGAGGGACAGCGCGTCGAGGTCGGACTTCTGCACCCAGCAGATGGCGAGATCCAGGCTGCCCTCGGCGACCCGGGCGGCTTGGGCATGTGACGGCATCACCCACGTGTCGATCCGAACCTGAGCGACACCGGCCGCCCGTTCCGCCCAATCCGTCGGGCACCACTGAACGTAGCCAATCCGTACGGGCTCGGTCGACGACATCCCCTGCGCCTGCCTGCGTAGGTCGTCTGCATCGGTGACGAGGGCGCGGGCGCGGGGAAGCAACGCCGAGCCCGCTGCCGTGAGGGCTACGGAACGACGGTCCCGATCGAACAGCTGGACCTTGAGATCCCGCTCCAAGGCCTTGATCTGTTGCGAGAGCGACGGGCCCGCGATGCGCAGCCGCTCGGCGGCCCGGCCGAAGTTCAGCTCTTCGGCGACCGTGACGAAATAGCGCAGCTGGCGCAGTTCCACGCCGGTCAGCGTAGTCCAGTGGTAGGCGCTGCCTATCAGCAGCGAGCATTCCGGTCCTGCCATCGAGGAGTGGGCCGGGTCGATGCTGCGTTCCCATGGACATCACCACGAGAAGGGAACGGATCATGACGAACACTCCACGCGTCGCACTCATCACCGGCGCATCGCAGGGCATCGGCGAGGGCCTGGTGGCCGGCTACCGCAAGCTCGGCTACGCCGTCGTCGCCAACTCACGCACGATCGCCGACTCCGACGACCCGATGGTGCTTGCCGTAGCGGGCGACATCGCAGAACCCGGTGTGGGTCAACGCATCGTCGACGCGGCCTTCGAGAGGTTCGGCCGACTCGACAGCGTCGTCAACAACGCGGGCATCTTCGTACCGAAGGCGTTCGTCGACTACACCGACGAGGACTACGACAACGTCACGGGCGTGAACCTTCGCGGATACTTCGAAGTGTCCCGTGCGGCCATCGCGGCGATGCTGCGCCAGGGCGACGGCGGGCACGTGGTCAGCATCTCGACGACGCTGGTGGAGCATGCCAACTCCCAGGTTCCGTCGGCGCTCGCATCGTTGACCAAGGGCGGGGTGAATGCGGCGACCCGCGCGCTCGCGGTGGAGTACGCGCAACGCGGAATCCGGTCGAATGCCGTTGCGCTGGGCATCATTCGGACGCCGATGCACGAGCCCTCGGACTACGACGCTCTGGCGGCGCTACATCCCGTCGGTCGGATCGGCGAGATCGACGACGTCGTCGACGCCGTGCTGTACCTGGAGAACGCGAAGTTCGTCACCGGTGAGATCCTGCACGTCGACGGCGGTCAGAGTGCGGGCCACTGACATGGACGCCGAAGGAATCGTCACGCTTGCCATGGACGAGTGGAAGGCCGGGATCGACGCACACGATCCCGACCGGGTGGCCGCCGTGTTCACCCAGGACGCTGTGTTTCAGGGCCTGCGCCCGTACGGCGTGGGACGCGCCGTGGTGTCGGCGTACTACGACTCGCAACCGTCGGGCATGACCGTGTCGTACCGCGTGCTCGAAAGCCGCACGCTGGCAGCCGATGCCGTCATCGGGTACGTGCGTGCGACGTTCGAGTTCGTGGACCAGGATTCCCTCGACCTGAACGTCGGTGTGGCACTCACCCGGGTGGGCGACGAGTGGCTCGTCGCCCAGTACCAGGCGTCGCGGGTTTAGAGGATGCCGACGACCGGCACCGTCAACGGCAGCCCGAGGCTGGTCGCACCCTGTCGGTCCGTCACGTTGAACGTGACGGTCCGGATGGCGAGATTGAGTATGCCGCCCGAGGTGTCGAAGGTGACCGTTCGCAGAGCGGCCTGGTACTCGGCCACGGTGGCCTCGCCGACCATGGTCAATGTTCTGCTGGTCGAGTTGTAGCTCCACGTGATACCGCTGCCGGCGGGCGGCGCTGCCGCGAGGACGTCGGTGCCGCCGAGGTTCACGCCCGCGTAGGTGATGGTCACCGTGGCGCCGGTCAATGACGTCGAGTCGTCGAGGATCGTGATGTTCGGGTCGAGAATCCTCGCTGGGCTGTCGTTGAGCACCCTGATTTCCGCACCGACGAGCGAGGACGTGACCAGCGGTGCGCTGTTCGCGGTGACGATGGCCGTGAACGCCAGGGACGTCCCCGCCAGACCTTGCTGATCGGTGATCTCGAACGTGAACGTCCGCAGACCGATGAGCCCGGATGCGCTGGTGGAGAACGTCACCGAACGTAGCGCGGCCTGGTATTGCTCCACTGTCGCCGTGCCGGAGAGCGTGAGCACACCGTTGGCGCTGTCGTAGCTCATCGTGATGCCGCTCGCCGACGGTGCCGTAAAGGACAACGCGTCCCCGGTCTGCTTCCCCAGCGTAATCCGAACCTTTGCACCCTGGATCGAGGTCGAGTCGTCGAGGATGGTGACGAACTGATCCAGGACGACCGGGGCGTTGCCTACCGTGTAGGGCACCGCGTTGATCAGTGAGCCGACGATGATGGGCGACTGGTTCGCCAGGACGGTCACAGCGACGACGGCGGGGATGCTCGGCGCCAACTGGGAATCCGTGACGATGATCGCCACCGTCCGGATCCCCTGCGTCGCAGCCGTGGACGACGAGAACGTCACCGAGCGAAGCGCCTCTTGATAGGCCTGCGCTGAGGCATCGCCGGTCAAGGTCAACGTTCCTGTGGTTGCGTTCCACGAGGCGCTGATCCCTGGCGTGGTGCCCGTGTAGGCGAGCACGTCGTTGACGTTGCGGCCGAGCCCGATCGTCACCGTTGCGCCCGACATCGTCGGTGACGTCAGATCGGCCACCGAGAGGAACGGATCGAGAACGACTGCGGTCGCGCCGGCGGTGTAGCTCTGCGCGAGCGAGGTGACGACCAGTGGCGGAACGTTGACGATCGGCGGCAACGCCACCACGGTCACGGCGATCAGACCCGGCACGCTGTCGACGTCATCGGCACTCACCACCACCGACACCGACCTCACACCCGCCAACGCAGTCGCCGTCGACGCGAACGTCACCGACCGCAGCGCCGCCTGATACGCCGCCACCGACGCATCACCGGTGAGAGTCAACGTCCCCGACGCCGCATCCCACGAGCCCGTGATCCCATTGCCGTCGACGAACCCCAACGAATCAGTGGCCGAACCGAACCCAACACCACCGACGGTCACCGTCGCCTGACTCACCGTGTTCGAATCCAGATCCACCACCGTGAGCACCGGATCCAACACCACCGCAGCACCACCCGCGGTGTACAACTTCACCGCCGAGGTCGCCACCACCGACGGAACATTCGTCGACACCGGCAACGCCACCACCGTCACGGCGATCAGACCCGGCAGGCTGTCGACGTCATCGGCACTCACCACCACCGCCACCGACCTCCCACCCGCCAACGCGGTCGCCGTCGACGCGAACGTCACCGACCGCAGCGCCGCCTGATATGCCGCCACCGACGCATCACCGGTGAGAGTCAACGTCCCCGACGCCGCATCCCACGAGCCCGTGATCCCATTGCCGTCGACGAACCCCAACGAATCAGTGGCCGAACTGAACCCAACACCACCGACGGTCACCGTCGCCTGACTCACCGTGTTCGAATCCAGATCCACCACCGTGAGCACCGGATCCAACACCACCGCAGCCCCACCCGCGGTGTACAACTTCACCGCCGAGGTCGCCACCACCGACGGAACATTCGTCGACACCGGCAGGGTCGCGACGGTGACCGTCACCAGCCCGGGGGCACTCGCCACCTGATCGGCGGTCAGGACGATGGTGACCGCCTTGACGCCCACGCCGGCCGTCGAGGCGAATGTCACCGACCGCAACGCGGCTTGGTACTCGGCAACGGACGCGGCGCCAGTAAGCGTCAGCACACCCGTCGCCGGGTCGAAGATCCCGGATATCGTTCCCGACCCGTTGTACGCCAGCGTGTCGGCGCCATTGGTGTAACCACCGATGGTGACCGTCGCGCCACTGGCCGAGGTCGAGTCAGCGTCGACGATCGTCACGTTCGCGTCGAGGACGACCGGCGTGCCGCCTGAGGTGTAGAGCTTGACCGGCGTCGTGGCGATGACCGAAGGAGCGCTGGATGGAATCGGCAGGGTCGCCACCGTGACCGTGACCAAGCCCGGCGCGCTCGCCACCTGATCGGCGGCCAGGACGATCGTCACAGGCTTCACACCCACGCCGGCCGTTGAGGCGAATGTCACCGACCGAAGTGCGGCCTGGTACTCCGCGATCGACGCGGCACCGGACAGGGTGAGCACGCCCGTCGTCGGGTCGAACGTGCCGCCAATGAGCCCGGACCCGTTGTAGGCCAACGTGTCGGCGCCATTGGTGTAGCCGCCGATGGTGACCGTCGCGCCACTGGCCGACGTTGAGTCGGCGTCGACGATCGTCAGGTTCGCGTCGAGGACGACCGGCGTGCCGCCTGAGGTGTACAGCTTCACCGGCGTCGTGGCGATGACCGAGGGCAGGTTCGTTGATACCGGCAGCGTCGCCACCGTGATCGTCACCAGACCCGGCGCGCTCGCCACCTGATCGGCGGTCAGCACGATGGTGACCGCCTTGACGCCCACGCCGGCCGTCGAGGCGAATGTCACCGACCGAAGTGCGGCCTGGTACTCGGCAACGGACGCGGCGCCACTAAGCGTCAGAACACCCGTCGCCGGGTCGAACGTGCCACCAATGAGCCCGGACCCGTTGTAGGCCAACGTGTCAGCACCATTGGTGTAGCCGCCGATGGTGACCGTCGCGCCACTGGCCGAGGTTGAGTCGGCGTCGAGGATCGTCAGGTTGGCGTCGAGGACGACGGGCGTGCCGCCCGAGGTGTAGAGCTTGACCGGTGTCGTGGCGATCACCGAGGGCAGATTCGTCGACACCGGCAGCGTGGCGACGGTGACCGTCACCAACCCGGGCGCGCTCGCCACCTGATCAGCGGTCAGGACGATCGTCACAGGCTTCACACCGACGCCGGCCGTCGAGGCAAACGTCACCGACCGCAACGCAGCCTGGTACTGCTCGATCGTCGCGTTGCCCGTGAGCGTCAACACGCCAGTCGCCGGGTCGAAGATCCCGGATATCGTTCCCGAGCCGTTGTAGGCCAACGTGTCAGCACCACTGGCGTAACCACCGATGGTGACCGTCGCACCACTGGCCGAGGGCGAGTCAGCGTCGACGATCGTCACGTTCGCATCGAGAACGACCGGCGTGCCACCCGAGGTGTAGAGCTTCACCGGTGTCGTGGCGATCACCGACGGCAGATTCGTCGACACCGGCAGCGTCGCCACCGTGACCGTCACCAACCCGGGGGCACTCGCCACCTGATCGGCCGTGAGCACAATCGTCACCGGCTTGACGCCCACCGCCGCAGTCGACGAGAACGTCACCGACCGCAACGCAGCCTGGTACTCCGCGATGGAGGCGGTCCCGGTCAGCGTCAGCACGCCAGTGGTGGAATCAAAGGTGCCAAGGATGGAACCAGAGCCGTTGTAGCCCAGAGTGTCACCATTGCCGTAGCCACCGATGGTGACCGTCGCGCCGCTCGCCGACGTCGAATCGGCGTCGACGATCGTCACGTTGGCGTCCAACACGACCGGTGTGCCACCCGAGGTGTAGAGCTTCACCGGTGTCGTGGCGATCACCGAGGGCAAGTTCGTCGACACCGGCAACGTGGCGACAGTGACCGTCACCATCCCGGGCGCACTCGCGACCTGATCAGCGGTCAGGACGATGGTGACCGCCTTGACGCCCACGCCGGCCGTGGAGGCGAATGTCACCGACCGCAGTGCGGCCTGGTATTCGGCAATCGAGGCGTTGCCGGTGAGCGTCAACACGCCCGTCGCCGGGTCGAACGTGCCACCAATGAGACCGGACCCGTTATACGCCAGCGTGTCTGCGCCGGAAGTGTAGCCGCCGATGGTGACCGTCGCACCGCTCGCCGACGTCGAGTCGATGTCGACGATCGTCAGGCTGCCATCTAGGACAACCGGCGTGCCACCCGAGGTGTACAGCTTCACCGGCGTCGTGGCGATCACCGAAGGAGCGCTGGATGGAATCGGCAGGGTCGCCACCGTGACCGTGACCAAGCCCGGCGCGCTCGCCACCTGATCGGCGGTCAGGACGATCGTCACCGGCTTCACACCCACACCTGCGGTCGACGCAAAGGTCACCGACCGCAACGCGGCCTGGTATTCGGCGATCGAGGCGTTGCCGGTGAGCGTCAACACGCCCGTCGCCGGATCGAACGTGCCACCAATGAGACCAGGCCCGTTGTAGGCCAACGTATCGACACCGGCCGTGTAGCCGCCGATGGTGACCGTCGCGCCGCTCGCCGACGCGGAGTCGATGTCGATGATCGTCACGTTCGCATCCAGCACCACCGGCGTGCCACCCGAGGTATAGAGCTTGACCGGGGTGGTCGCAATCACCGACGGCAGATTCGATGACACCGGCACGGTCGCCACCGTGACCGTCACCAACCCCGGCGCGCTCGCCACCCCATCGGCCGTGAGAACAATCGTCACCGGCTTCAACCCGACGCCAGCCGTGGAGGCGAACGTCACCGACCGCAACGCCGCCTGATACTCGACAACGGACGCGACACCGGTGAGAGTGAGAACACCCGTCGCCGAGTCGAACGTGCCTGAGATGAGTCCGGTGTTGCTGAAAGCAAGCCCATCTGTAATCGACACGTAGTTGCCGATTGTCACCGTCGCACCGCTGGCCGACGTCGAGTCGATGTCGACGATCGTCAGGTTCGCGTCGAGGACGACGGGCGTGCCGCCTGAGGTGTAGAGCTTGACCGGTGTCGTGGCGATGACCGAAGGAGCGCTGGACGGAATCGGCAGGGTCGCCACCGTGACCGTCACCAACCCCGGCGCACTTGCCACCTCATCGGCCGTGAGCACGATCGTCACCGGCTTGACGCCCACCGCCGCAGTCGACGAGAACGTCACCGCCCTCAACGCCGCCTGATACTCGGCAATCGAGGCCGGACCGGTCAGCGTGAGCACACCCGTCGCCGGGTCAAAGATCCCGGATATCGCTCCCAAGCCGTTGTACGCCAACGTGTCCGCACCATTGGTGTAACCACCGATGGTGACCGTCGCACCACTGGCCGACGTCGAGTCAGCGTCGACGATCGTCACGTTGGCGTCCAACACGACCGGCGTGCCGCCCGACGTGTAGAGCTTGACCGGGGTGGTCGCAATCACCGACGGCAGATTCGTCGACACCGGCAGCGTGGCGACGGTGACCGTCACCAGCCCGGGCGCGCTCGCCACCTGATCTGCGGTCAGGACGACCGTCACCGGCTTCACACCCACGCCGGCCGTCGAGGCAAACGTCACCGACCGCAACGCGGCTTGGTATTCGGCAATGGAGGCGGCACCGGAGAGGGTGAGCACACCCGTCGCCGGGTCGAACGTGCCGGAGATTAGTCCGGTATCAGTGAAAGCAAGCCCATCCGTAATCGACACGTAGTTGCCGATTGTCACCGTCGCACCACTGGCCGACGCGGAATCGACGTCGACGATCGTCAGGCTGTCATCTAGGACAACCGGCGTACCACCCGAGGTGTAGAGCTTGACCGGCGTCGTGGCGATCACCGAGGGAGCGCTGAATGGAATCGGCAGGGTCGCCACCGTGACCGTCACCAACCCCGGCGCACTCGCCACCTGATCGGCCGTGAGCACAATCGTCACCGGCTTGACGCCCACCGCCGCAGTCGACGAGAACGTCACCGACCGCAACGCCGCCTGGTATTCCGCGATGGAAGCCGTACCGGAGAGCGTGAGCACACCCGTCGCGGCGTCAAAGATCCCGGATATCGGACCGGAACCGTTGTAAGCCAACGAATCCGCACCATTGGCGTAGCCACCGACGGTCACCGTCGCCCCACTGGCAGAAGACGAGTCGATGTCGACGATCGTCACGCTGCCATCTAGGACAACCGGCATGCCACCGGAGGTGTACAACTTCACCGGTGTCGTCGCGATCACCGAAGGAGCACTGGATGGAATCGGCAGGGTCGCCACCGTGACCGTCACCAACCCCGGCGCACTCACCACCTGATCAGCGGTCAGCACGATCGTCACCGGCTTCACACCTACACCTGCGGTCGAAGCGAACATGACCGACCGCAACGCCGCCTGATACTCGGCAACGGACGCGACACCGGTGAGGGTGAGAATGCCCGTCGCCGGGTCAAAGATCCCGGATATCGTTCCTGAGCCGTTGTAGGCCAACGTGTCCGCGCCATTGGTGTAACCACCGATGGTGACCGTCGCACCACTGGCCGATGAGGAATCGATGTCGACGATCGTCAGGTTGGAGTCGAGGACGACCGGCGTGCCGCCCGAGGTGTAGAGCTTGACCGGTGTCGTGGCGATCACCGAGGGCAAGTTCGTCGACACCGGCAACGTGGCGACAGTGACCGTCACCAACCCGGGCGCACTCGCCACCTCATCGGCCGTCAGCACTATCGTCACCGGCTTCAACCCGATACCGGCCGTCGACGAGAACGTCACCGACCGCAACGCCGCCTGATACTCGGCGATCGACGCGGCACCGGACAGGGTGAGCACGCCAGTCGCCGGGTCAAAGATCCCGGATATCGTTCCCGAGCCGTTGTAGGCCAACGTGTCAGCACCACTGGCGTAACCACCGATGGTGACCGTCGCGCCACTGGCCGAGGTCGAGTCAGCGTCGACGATCGTCACGTTCGCATCGAGGACGACCGGCGTGCCGACCGAGGTGTAGAGCTTGACCGGCGTCGTCGCGATCACCGAGGGCAGGTTCGTCGACACCGGCAACGTGGCGACGGTGACCGTCACCAGCCCGGGCGCGCTCGCCACCTGGTCAGCGGTCAGGACGATCGTCACCGGCTTCACGCCCACGCCGGCCGTTGAGGCGAATGTCACCGACCGAAGTGCGGCCTGGTACTCCGCGATCGACGCGGCACCGGACAGGGTGAGCACGCCCGTCGTCGGGTCGAACGTGCCGCCAATGAGGCCGGACCCGTTGTAGGCCAACGTGTCGGCGCCATTGGTGTAGCCACCGATGGTGACCGTCGCCCCACTGGCCGAGGTTGAGTCGGCGTCGACGATCGTCAGGTTCGCGTCGAGGACGACCGGCGTGCCGCCTGAGGTGTAGAGCTTGACCGGGGTGGTCGCAATGACCGAGGGCAAGTTCGTCGACACCGGCAGCGTGGCAACGGTGACCGTCACCAGCCCGGGGGCACTCCCCACCTGATCGGCGGTCAGGACGATCGTCACCGGCTTGACCCCCACACCTGCGGTCGAGGCAAAGGTCACCGACCGCAGTGCGGCCTGGTATTCGGCGATCGAGGCGTTGCCGGTGAGCGTCAGCACGCCAGTGGTGGAATCAAAGGTGCCAAGGATGGAGCCAGAGCCGTTGTAGCCCAAAGTGTCGCCATTGCCGTAGCCGCCGATTGTCACCGTCGCCCTACTGGCAGAGGACGAGTCGATGTCGACGATCGTCAGGTTCGCATCCAGAACGACCGGCGTGCCACCCGAGGTGTACAACTTCACCGGCGTCGTGGCGATCACCGAGGGCAAGTTCGTCGATACCGGCAACGTGGCGACGGTGACCGTCACCAGCCCCGGCGCGCTCGCCACCTGATCGGCGGTCAGCACGATCGTCACCGGCTTCAACCCGACCCCCGCGGTAGACGCAAACGTCACCGAACGCAACGCCGCCTGATACTCCGCGACGGAGGCCACACCGGAGAGTGCGAGCACACCAGTCGCGGGATCAAAGATCCCAGATATCGGACCGGAACCGTTGTAAGCCAACGTGTCCGCACCATTGGTGTAACCACCGATGGTCACCGTGGCACCACTGGCCGACGACGAATCGACGTCGACGATCGTCAGGCTCGCATCCAGCACGACCGGCGTGCCGCCCGAGGTGTACAACTTCACCGGCGTCGTCGCGATCACCGACGGCAGATTCGTCGACACCGGCAGCGTCGCGACCGTCACCGCGACCACACCCGGGGCACTCGCCACCTGATCAGCGGTCAGCACGATCGCGATTGGCTTGAGCCCGACGCCAGCGGTAGACGCAAACGTCACCGACCGCAACGCCGCCTGATACTCCGCGATGGACGCCGCACCGGAGAGTGTGAGCACACCAGTCGCGGGGTCGAAGACCCCAGATATCGGACCGGAACCGTTGTAAGCCAACGTGTCCGCGCCATTGGTGTAGCCGCCGATGGTCACCTTCGCCCCACTGGCAGAAGACGAGTCGATGTCGACGATCGTCACGCTGCCATCTAGGACAACCGGCGTGCCGCCGGAGGTGTAGAGCTTGACCGGTGTCGTGGCGATCACCGAGGGCAGGTTCGTCGATACCGGCAGCGTGGCGACGGTGACCGTCACCAACCCGGGCGCGCTCGCGACCTGATCAGCGGTCAGGACGATGGTGACCGCCTTGACGCCCACGCCGGCCGTCGAGGTGAATGTCACCGACCGCAGTGCGGCCTGGTATTCGGCAATGGAGGCCGTACCGGAAAGGGTAAGAATGCCCGTCGCCGGGTCGAACGTGCCACCAATGAGCCCGGACCCGTTGTAGGCCAACGTGTCGGCGCCATTGATGTAATTACCGATGGTGACCGTCGCACCACTGGCCGACGCGGAATCGGCGTCGACGATCGTCACGTTCGCATCGAGGACAACCGGCGTGCCACCGGAGGTGTAGAGCTTGACCGGTGTCGTGGCGATCACCGACGGCAGATTCGTCGACACCGGCAGCGTGGCGACGGTGACCGTCACCAACCCGGGCGCGCTCGCGACCTGATCAGCGGTCAGGACGATGGTGACCGCCTTGACGCCCACGCCGGCCGTCGAGGCGAACGTCACCGACCGCAACGCCGCCTGATACTCCGCAATGGAGGCCGTACCGGAAAGGGTAAGAATGCCCGTCGCCGGGTCGAACGTGCCACCAATGAGCCCGGACCCGTTGTAGGCCAACGTATCGGCACCGGAGGTGTAGCCGCCGATGGCGACCGTCGCGCCGCTCGCCGACGCGGAATCGATGTCGACGATCGTCAGGTTCGCGTCCAAGACGACCGGTGTGCCGCCTGAGGTGTAGAGCTTGACCGGTGTCGTGGCGATCACCGAGGGCAGGTTCGTCGACACCGGCAGCGTGGCGACGGTGACCGTCACCAGCCCAGGTGCACTAGCCACCTGATCGGCGGTCAGGACGATCGTCACCGGCTTCAACCCGATACCGGCCGTCGAGGCGAACGTGACCGACCGCAACGCCGCCTGATACTCCGCAATGGAGGCCGTACCGGAAAGGGTAAGAATGCCGGTCGCCGGGTCGAACGTGCCACCAATGAGCCCGGACCCGTTGTAGGCCAACGTATCGGCACCGGAGGTGTAGCCGCCGATGGCGACCGTCGCGCCGCTCGCCGACGCGGAATCGATGTCGACGATCGTCAGGTTCGCGTCCAAGACGACCGGTGTGCCGCCTGAGGTGTAGAGCTTGACCGGCGTCGTGGCGATGACCGAAGGAGCGCTGGACGGAATCGGCAGAGTCGCCACCGTGACCGTCACCAGCCCAGGTGCACTAGCCACCTGATCGGCGGTCAGGACGATCGTCACCGGCTTCAACCCGATACCGGCCGTCGAGGCAAACGTGACCGACCTCAACGCCGCCTGATACTCGGCAATCGAAGCGTTACCGGTCAGCGTCAGCACGCCAGTGTTGGAATCAAAGGTGCCAAGGATGGAACCAGAGCCGTTGTAGCCCAGAGTGTCACCATTGCCGTAGCCACCGATTGTCACCGTCGCACCACTGGCAGAGGACGAGTCGATGTCGACGATCGTCAGGTTCGCATCCAAAACGACCGGCGTGCCACCCGAGGTGTACAACTTCACCGGTGTCGTGGCGATCACAGACGGCAGATTCGTCGACACCGGCAGCGTCGCGACCGTCACCGCTACGACACCCGGGGCACTCGCCACACCGTCGGCAGTCAACACGATTGTCACCGGCTTTAGCCCGACCCCCGCGGTAGACGCAAAAGTCACCGACCTCAACGCCGCCTGATACTCGGCAATCGAAGCGTTACCGGTCAGCGTCAGCACGCCAGTGTTGGAATCAAAGGTGCCAAGGATGGAACCAAAGCCGTTGTAGCCCAGAGTGTCACCATTGCCGTAGCCACCGATGGTGACCGTCGCCCCACTGGCCGACGCGGAATCGATGTCGACGATCGTGAGGCTCGCATCCAGCACGACGGGCGTGCCGCCCGACGTATAAAGCTTGACCGGTGTGGTCGCAATGATCGACGGCAGATTCGTCGACACCGGCAGCGTCGCGACCGTCACCGCCACGACACCCGGGGCACTCGCCACACCGTCGGCGGTCAACACGATCGTCACCGGCTTCAACCCGATACCGGCCGTCGAGGCAAACGTGACCGATCGCAACGCCGCCTGATACTCGGCAATCGAAGCGTTACCGGTCAGCGTCAGCACGCCAGTGTTGGAATCAAAGGTGCCAAGGATGGAACCAGAGCCGTTGTAGCCCAGAGTGTCACCATTGGTGTAACCACCGATGGTCACCGTGGCACCACTAGCCGACGACGAATCGACGTCGACGATCGTCAGGCTGCCATCGAGAATCACCGGCGAACCGCCCGAGGTGTACAACTTCACCGGCGTCGTCGCGATCACCGAGGGCAGATTCGTCGACACCGGCAGCGTCGCGACCGTCACCGCAACCACACCTGGGGCACTCGCCACACCGTCGGCGGTCAGCACGATCGTCACCGGCTTCACACCCACGCCAGCGGTCGACGCAAACGTTACCGACCGCAACGCCACCTGATACTCCGCAATGGAGGCCGCACCGGACAGGGTGAGCACACCAGTCGCGGGGTCGAAGATCCCGGATATCGGACCGGAACCGTTGTAAGCCAACGTGTCCGCACCATTGGTGTAACCACCGATGGTCACCGTGGCACCACTGGCCGACGACGAATCGACGTCGACGATCGTCAAGTTCGCGTCGAGGACGACCGGTGTGCCACCCGAGGTGTACAGCTTCACCGGTGTCGTGGCGATCAGCGAAGGCAGGTTGGTCGACACCGGTAGCGACGCAATGGTCACGGCAATGAACCCCGGCACACTCGGCACCTCATCGGCGGTGACCACGACGGATACTGTGCGCAGTCCGACCGCCGCATCGGAGGCGATCGTCACCGACCGCAACGCCGCCTGGTACTCCGCGATCGACCCGCTGCCCGACAGCGTCAACACGCCGGTGGAGGCGTTGAAGACACCGGTGATGGACCCGGTGCCGTCGAAGTCCAACCGATCCTTCGTCGGGTCATACGTCAACGGATCGAAACTCACCGTCGCGCCGGTCGCCGTCGTCGAATCGGCGTCGACGATCGTCAGGTTGGCGTCGAGCACCACCGGCAGCCCGCCAGAGGTGTACAACTTCACCGGCACCGTGGCGATCACCGAGGGGGCGCTGCCGGGTAGTCCGAGGACCGTGACCGCGACGAGCCCTGGCAGACTCGCCAGACCTTGAGCATCGGTCGCGACGATCGACACCGTGCGCAGTCCGATCACAGCGGTCGTGGTGCTCGCGAAGGTCACCGCGCGCAGTGCCTCCTGGTACTGCGCGACGGTCGCCTCCCCTGACAGCGTCAACGTGCCGGTTGCGGCATTCCAGGTGCCGGTGACCGGGTTGTTCGTCAGCGGACCCAGCGCGAGGACGTCGCCTGCGGTGAACCCCGTCGTGATGGTGACGGTGGCGCCGTTGAGCTTTGGCGAGTTCAGGTCGACCACGGTCAGCAATGGGTTGAGGGCGACGGGCGGACTTCCGGCCGTCACGATGGGACCCACCGGAACGGTCACGACCAGCGGCGGCACGTTGGCCCCCAGCATGGTGACCGCAACGAGCGCGGGCAGGCTGGTCAGATTCCGCGTGTCCGTGGCGGAGATCAGGATCGCCTTGGCGCCGACCAAAGTCGCTGCGCTGGAGGCGAATGTGACCGACCTCAAGGCCTCCTGATACTGCGCAAGCGTCGCCTCACCGGACAGGGTCAGGACGCCTGTCGTGGCATTCCAGCTGGCGGCGATCGGATTTCCGGCCGTTGGCGTGTACGCCAGGACATCACCCTGGACGTATCCGACACCGACCTTCACCGTCGCGCTCGAGAGCTTCGGCGAGTCCACGTCGGTGATGACGAGAGACGAATCGACCACGACCGGTGGGCTGTTCGGCGTCACGATCGGACCGACCGGGCTGGTGACGATTACCGGCGGCAATCCGATCGCCGATCCGACGACCGTGACGGGGATGGTCTTCACGATCGTGTCGGGCTGAGCGATGCCGACGAAGCGGGCGATGCACTCGAAGACGCCCTGCACCAGACCGAAGATCCCGGGCAGATGCATGTCGGGTCCGTCGGTGATGGTCACCTTGAACGAGTCGATGATGCCGCCCGCCGGCACTGCACCGTTCGGGGTGTAGGTGTAGGTGCCGTTCGCGTTGATCACGACGGTGCCGAACTGCCCCTGCTTCGTCACCGTGGCAGTCAATGGGTCGCCGTTGGGATCCACCGCGTTGAGGTTGCCGGTCACCACCCCCGTCAGGCTCTGCCCGGTCTGAATGGGAACGGCGATGGGACTGCGGTTGAAGAACGTGTGGGTGATCTCCCGGCGCACCCAGGCCAATACGGCCCACAGCCCCGGGAGGGGGGCAGGGGCGAACGGACCCGGCACGAGGAACGGCGTGAGCAGAGCACCCACGAATCCGGTGAACACGTTGACGATGGCACCGGGTACCGCCAGCAGTGCCGACAGCGGATCGACCGATGGCGAGGGGACGATGAGCGTGTTGAACGAGGTGGCCTGGAACGCACTCTCCGACGGCGGCGCAGGATCGTCCGTCCCGGAAAGGGTATGCGTCTGAGGCGGACTCGGCTCGGGATCGGCTTGCGCGCCGTCACTCGGCCCGGCGGCCGGTTCGACGCTCGGCGGGGTTGGCGACCCGGGGTCGTTGTCGTCATCGTCGCTCTCGACCAGGTCAGCGGGCGTACCGACCGGTTCTGAGGTGTCGGCCGGCACCTCGGCGACGGGTTCCGACGACGTGCCCGTCGGCAGTTCCTCGACGGCTTCCGGCGTCTCGTCCTCGAGGCCAGTCTCGGCGTCCACCACCGGTTCCGAATCGGCCGCCCCGGACGTGTCGACGGGTTCCGCATCGCCGGTGCCCGACGTGCCGTAGGTCGACGTGTGCGCACCACCCGAACTGGTCACGTTCATCTTCGGCACGTCACCACCGTCGGCTGCCGATTCGGATGCGGACGACGGTCCCGGCGACTCGTCGGTGTCCGTCGCGTCGGGTGACGGGTCGGTCGAAGTGGACGACGAGGGCGCAGACGACGCTGCAGGGCCCGCACCGGTAGGACCGGACGTTGCGGGCGAGTCGGGGTCGGACTCCGCGTCGGCGTAGGCCACGCCGGGCGACGTCGCCACGGCCATTCCGACCCCCAGCGACACGGCGAGAGCACCCACCCGGCCGATGTACCTCGCGTAGCCGGGGTTTGGCTTCACCGCGTGCCGCCGTCCACCAGACGTCGAACCCGCGTTGACGAGTATCTGCCTGGCTGCCCACACCCCCGGCTGAACCGAGTCGTCCCCTACGCGGTGCCGTGAGGTGTTAGCGCACATTCGATCGTCTCCAAGGTCCTCGTGCCGTTCGGATGAACGTTTTCTGGCAGCACGAACAGAACCGATGACCGACTCAGGAGCGATGACGTAGCGTCGTCGCGGCTGAAGCCCTACCGCCCCCGAAGGTGCCAGCCGCTCACCGTCCCAACGTTGCTGAGCACGGTTTGCGGCCGCTCATTTTCGCGAGCGTAAATGCTCGACGACTAAGTCGGCTTATATTTACGATCGTCAAAACATGCATCGTTGCGATCGCAACATCATGGCTAACCGAGCTAACCGGCGAGAGCCCTTAAGGACTGGTCAATGCGCTTTTGACGGCGATGACAGTTAATGCCCGGAATGCCGCAATCGCCTGCATCGAGACGCGCTATGACCCAACCCTCGGCGCAGCGCCGTCACGCGACTCGCTCCACACGGAGGGCGCCGCCCGCTGATGGACCAGTCAGTCCGGTAGCAGTACGGCGTTGCTAACCACAGTGAGCCCACCCGCCCCATGGCGAGCAGACACTCACGACAGCGCGGGGATGACCTCGCGCTCGAAGAGTTCGATCCCGGACCGGTCGTACGCCGCTTCCGGGAAGTAGAGGATCGCGTACTCGCAACCGAGGTCGCGCAGTCGCGTCAGCCGTTCGATGACCTGCTCGGGAGTACCGCTCGCCGAGTCCGCCGACGTCACGGACGAGAGCATCGCATCCACGGCCTCCGCATTCGCCTTCGTGGACTGGCGCGCCCGGATGCGCTCGACGCGATCCCGCACCTCCGCCTCGGACCCTCCGACGACGGCGTTGAAGTTGGCCGACCGGACGATTGCGCCATAGTCGGTGCCCACCTCGCGGCAGTGCCCCTCGAGTACCTCCGACTTGTGGCGGAAGCCCTCCGGCTCGGAGGTGAAGTTGGTGTACTGCGCGTACTTCGCCGCGATCCTCAGGGTGACCTTCTCCCCTCCGCCGGCGATCCACAGCGGGATGCCGTTGTCCTGCAGCGGTTTCGGCGCGACGATGGCACCGTCGACCTGGTAATGCTTGCCGTCGAAGCTGACCCTGCCGTCACGCCAGGCGTCCCGCATGATCTGGACGCCCTCGTCGAGGCGAGCCAATCGGACTCCCGCGGAGGGGAATCCATATCCGTAGGCGCGCCACTCGTGTTCGTACCAGCCGCCGCCGATGCCCATCTGAACGCGCCCGCCGGAGATGACGTCGGTGGTGGCTGCCACCTTGGCCAGATAGGCCGGATTGCGGTAGCTCATAGCCGTGCACATCTGGCCGAGCTTGATGCGGGACGTGGTCGCGGCGTAGGCGGCCATCAACGACCAGGCTTCGTGGGTGGCTTCGTCCGTCGGCACTGGCACCGTGTGGAAGTGGTCGTACACCCACAGCGAGTCCCAGGGACCGTCGTCGGCGTGCTGAGCGAGGTCTCGCATCACCTGCCAGTGGTCGGCGGGCGGAATGTCGACGAGATCGAGTCGCCAACCCTGCGGAATGAAGAGTCCGAAGCGCACGAAGTCACACTCTAGGCCTGCACGTACGACCGAGTCGACGGGTTGATCACGCTGTTCCGACGTGCCGTGGTCACTGCCGGGCAGCCACAGCCCGCAAATCGTGCCTTCTGGATGAATCGTCGCTGCGGTGCCAGTTAGCCGAACTATTGTCTACACTCGAATCCATTCACTGATCGCGTTTCGATTACGAGGGATTTCCATGACCGTTCGCGCCAAGCGAGTACTGCTGACGCTCTTGTCGGGATCGGCGCTGGCCGTCGCTCCACTGACCTTTGCAACGGTCGTCGTACCCGCGACCAGCAACGCCGATGAGCAGAGCGACAACGCCTCCCAGGAGGAGAAGCCGAACGACGGCGGAGTCACCTGCCAGGACGGCCAGGTGGTCGACGAGCAGAACGGCAAGTGCGTCGCCCTGCTCGACGGCATCAGCAAGCAGCTCCAGGCCCTTCCCGCACCCCCGTCGCTCTCTGGCTTTGGCGGTGGCGGCGGCGGTGGCGGCCTTCCGTCCCTCGGCGGCATTCCGTCGCTCGGGACGATCAATGCGCCCGACCTCGTCCTGCCGAGCTTCGGCGTGGACCTCGTGCCGGATCTCAGCATCAACCCGAACCTCGGACTCGGTGCCCTCGGCGGCTCCGCCCTGCAGCAATTGGCGCCAAAACCGCCCAGGGTCAACCCCCTGAACCCGTTAGGCCTCCCGCCTCCACCGGACCTGACCCCGGGCATCCCCCTCATCTGACCTAGCGTCGACGTCGAATCAGCCGGTACCCCTCGGGGTGCCGGCTGATCTCGTTTCTATCGGTTCAGACCACCAAAGGCGTTGCGGGGCGGCAGCGTGCGATCGCGACGTGCAGCAGCGCGTCGTGCACTGACATCGCTGAGAGCACGTGAGATGCGCCCTGCCAACCACAGCTACACGAGCCGTGCGAACGGATCCGGCCCCTGCGGACGACCGCCATACCTCCGGCGCCGGGTGCCTCGGCATTGCGGCGACGTCCGCTGGACCGGAGAGCGAGTGCACCGGGTCGGCCGATCTCCTGCAGATTGAAGTCCAGGAGGGGGCTGGGACGGCCGACAGCCGCCACGTTCAACATGGTTGCCAAAGCTAGCAGAGGTGTCCCAGTTTCGGGAGACATGGGTCACATCAGTCGTCTGAGATCGAACCGACCGCGGCAACGACAGCAAAGCTCGCGCGTTTCGCCCTACCGTCACGGGCCGGTCGAACCGCCTACCCTTCCCATGCAGGTCAACGCGCATGGCCTGCCTCCGGCCCAGCATCGAAGTCGCTACATCGACCACAGCTATACGTGCCGTTCAGCGCAGATGACCCTGAACACTGCGAATCCACCCGCACGGAATTGGCAAGCAACTCTAGTTAGTTAGCCGACTCGGGGTGCCGCCGACGCCGGATCCCCCTTGGCGCCACGCGTCGGTAGCGTGCCGTGCTGTGCCGCGCTCGATGAAACTCGCCGCCAGTTCCCCGCACGACATCGACGAGATCCGTGCCGCGTTCGACGACCCGGACTACTGGCGGGCGCGCCTGGCCTTCGTCGAGGGTGGCTCCCCCACACTCGACACCCTCGACACCGACGGCGCGGGAACCACCACCATGCAGATGACCATGCGTTTCGGCGGCGATCAGCTGCCGGGGCCACTGCAACGGTTGCGCCTCGGCTCACTGCACGTCGTCCAGCACGAGCAGTGGTCCGCCATCGATGGCACCACGGTCCGTGGCGAGATAGCCATTCACGCGCCCCGAACGCCTCTCTCCGGCCGGGGTTCGGTGACCATGCATCCGGTCGGAACCGGAACGGCACTGACGGGCACCGCGATAGTCGACGTGAACGTGCCGATCATCGGCGGCAAGATCGCGGCCTTCGTCGCCGGACTGCTCGCCGACGGGATCGTCGACATCGTCCGCGTCACCGACACCTGGCTCGACACCCACTCCTGAGCAGCTCCTCGTGTCAGTACGGCTGACTAGCCTGAGGTCATGGCTCTCTCCAAGGACGAACGCGAAACCTTCCTGGCGGAACCGCAGCACGTGGGTGCGCTGTCCGTGTCGGCCGGCACCGACCGCGGCCCACTGACACTGCCCATCTGGTACCACTACACGCCGGGTGGCGAACTGTGGGTGCTGACGGGTTCGGGGTCGCGCAAGCACCGACTGATCGAAGCGGCCGGCCACTTCTCCCTCATGATCGACCGCGTCGAGCCGACCACGCGCTACGTCGCGGTCGACGGGCCCGTCAGCCGGATAGAACCCGGTACCGATGCACAGATGGAAGAGGTCACTCGCCGGTACTTGAGCGGCGACGCGGCCGACCGGTACCTCCAGTTCGCCCGGGAGAACCTCGGCGAGCACGTAGCGATCTTCATGACGCCGCAGCACTGGCTGTCGGCCGACATGGGCTCCTTCTGACGACGAGGTCGGCCCGCCCTCGATGTGTTCGTCCCACGATGTGGACGCATGCAATCCGCATGCCCATCGAACTCGTCGCCGAGGTGGCAAGCACGGAGCCGCTCGGAGCGTGACATAACTGACGGCGTTCAGGCGGCGGAGCTAGCGACGGTTCAGCGACCTCTGCCGAACCGCTGATCAAGATCAACGGCGAAGACCGGCTAACACATTCATTCAGCGACCGATTAGCCGCGTTCCGGAAATGCGTTGATCATGGTCCCTACCAGCTACGTTACGTATTCGTAATCTGGCAGCTACTGACAATTGTCGGAAACCCCCACTTCGTGCGATCTCGTTCCAGCCGCAACTTACTGATGGGTAAGTTCTGCCTGCCGGGGGACCAGATCGACCCAACGAAGGGATTCCGAACCAATATGTCCATGCAGATGGCCTTGAGGCCGTACGTCACCGCAGGCATCGCACTCGTCGGCGCCAGCGTCATCGCGGTGGCTCCGATCGCGCCGCACCCCGACGTGCACCTGCCCGCCGTCCAGCTCAGTGCGGCGATCGACAATCCCATCCAGGTCTTCACGCCGGTGGTCAATGCCGCGGGCACCTGGCTGACCAACACGGTCCGCAGCGAGATCGCCAACCCCTTCCCGATCCTGCAGCAGATCGTGACGAACCAGATCACGACCGCGGGCCAGCTGCTGCAAGCCGTCAATGCCGGCGGCGCCGCCCTGGGCGACCTGGCGGCCGGACTTCCCGCGACGCTGCAGACCGCATTCGCGAAACTCGCGGTCGGGGACGTCAACGGCGCAATCGACAGCGTGATCGCCAGTGGCCTCAACCCCATCGTCAGCCTGATCACCGGTGTGTGGACGCCGCTGCAGGACGTGCTGCAGCGGCCATTCGCGGTCGGTCAGGCTCTGGTGCCTGCGCTGTTCAACGCCGGCCTGAGCCTTGCGCTGGCTGCGGTCGCATCAACCGTCGGAATCGGGTTCGACACCGGCCTGAAGCCACTGGTGCAGCAGATCGTCTCGAGCACCCAGTCGGTGTTGAACGCCGTCACGACGCTCAACCCCATCAACGTGCTCAACGCGATCCAGCACGGGTTCGCGGACGTGGCACTCAACGTCTTCGCCCAGCTCGACAGCTTCACCACCGGCACGCTGCCCTTCATCCGTGACTCGATCATCGCCGCACTGCAGGCGACGCCTGCTACCGCGCTTGCGGCGACCGTCGCAAGCGCGCCTGACACCACCGCGGCTACCGCGGAAACGGTCGAGACGACGACGGCGGCAATCACTTCCGGTAGTTCCGAGTCGACCGGAGAGGCATCCCCGGCCGGGCCGCCGCCCGCCGACGGGGCACCGTCGACACCCGCGTCGACCACCTCCGCCGACGAGGAAACGACCGACGAGGAGACGACCGACGTCGAGACGATCGACCAAACGGAGGGATCCGCCACCGGCGCCGACGGCACGAAAGCCGACCCCGCCGAGAAGGATTCGCTGACTCGAGACAGCATCAAGGCCGAGCCCGGCAAGGTCGGCACCGACGCTGCCGGCAGCGCGTCAGGCGAAACCGACTCCACCGCCGACGAACCGGCAGATGTCGCCACCGGCGGATCCGGCGGCACGGACACCGCGGGTGACTCGGCCTCGGACAGTGACTCGGAAAGCGGGTCCGACGGCGGCTCGAGCGACGGAGCGGGCAGCGGCAACGACGACTGACCGCCGGTACGCGAAAAGCCCCGAATCCACAAGGGATTCGGGGCTCTTCGCGTGTTCGGACTAGCTGGTCAGCGACGTCGGCGGGTTGAACCGCTCGCCGTACTTCTCGGCGAGTTCCTTCGCACGGGCGACGAAGGCTGCCTTGCCGACTCCTCCGGCACCCTCGTAGCCGACGATGAACTGCGCCGACCCGCCGGTGTAGGGCGGGAAGCCGATGCCCATGATCGAGCCGATGTTCGCGTCGGCCGTCGAGGTCAGCACACCCTCGTCGATGCACTTCTGCGTCTCGAGCGCCTCGGCGAAGAGCATCCGATCGATCATGTCCTGCAACGGGATCGACGTGGAACCGGAGTTGAAGGTCTCCTTCAGCCCCTCCCACAGCCCGGTGCGCTTGCCATCCGCGTAGGCGTAGAAGCCGGCGCCCTTCAGACGCGACGGACGACCGATCTCGATCATCTTCTCGACGACGGACTCGGCCGGGTGCGGCTCGTACGTGCCACCGGCATCCTCGACGCCCTTGCGGGTCGCAACGGCGATCTTGTGCATCAGCTCGAGGTTGAGTTCGTCGGACAGCTGCAGCGGCGGCGCCGGGTACCCGGCCTGCGAACCCGCCTGCTCGATGCTGGCCGGGGACACGCCCTCGCCGAGCATCGCCAACGCCTCGTTGACGAACGTGCCGATGACGCGCGACGTGAAGAACCCGCGGCTGTCGTTCACGACGATCGGCGTCTTGCCGATGGCCAGCGTGTAGTCGAACACCCGGGCCAGCGCCTCGTCAGAGGTCTTCTCGCCCTTGATGATCTCCACCAGCGGCATCTTGTCGACCGGCGAGAAGAAGTGGATCCCGATGAAGTCGTCCTGGCGCTTCACACCGGTCGCCAGGCTGGTGATCGGCAGCGTCGAGGTGTTCGACCCCAGCAGGGCGTTGGGCTCGACGATGTCCTCGATCTCCTGGAACACCTGGTGCTTCAGCTCGACCGACTCGAACACCGCCTCGATGACGAAGTCGACGCCCTTGAAGTCGGCGGGATCGGCCGTCGGCGTGATCCGGGCCAGCAGCGCGTCGGAGCGCTCCTGCGTGGTGCGGCCACGCTCGAGCGCCTTGGCCTCGATCTTCTCCGAGTAGTTCTTGCCCTTGGCCGCTGCTTCCGCGCTTACGTCCTTGAGCACCACGTCGAAGCCGGCCTTCGCCGACACGTAGGCGATACCAGCGCCCATCATGCCCGCGCCCAGCACGCCGATCTTGGTGATCGGCGTCTTGCCGATGCCGTCGGGACGCGAACCACCCGAGTTGATGTACTGCAGGTCCAGGAAGAACGCCTGGATCATGTTCTTCGCAACCTGGCCGGTGACGAGCTGCGTGAAGTAGCGGCTCTCGATCCGGCTGGCGGTGTCGAAGTCGACCTGCGCACCCTCGACGGCTGCGTCGAGGATGGCCCGCGGTGCCGGCATCGGCGCACCCTTGAGCTGCTTCTTCAGCAGCGCGGGGAACGACGGCAGGATCCCCGCGAGTGCGGGGTGGCTGGGGGTGCCGCCAGGCATCTTGTAGCCCTTGGCATCCCACGGCTGGGTGTGGGCTTCGGGGTTGGCCTTGATCCACGCCTTGGCGGCCGGGACGAGTTCCTCCACGGAGCCGACGAGGTCGTCGACGAGACCGGTCTCCTTGGCCTTGCCAGGCTTGAAGCGCGTGCCCTGGCTCAGGATTTCCATGAAGGCCTTCTGGATGCCGAACATGCGCACGGTGCGCGTGACGCCGCCGCCACCGGGCAGCAGGCCCAGGGTGACTTCGGGCAGGCCGATCTGGCTGCCCTTCACGTCCGCGGCGATGCGGTGGTGACATGCCAGCGCGATCTCCAGACCGCCACCGAGGGCGGCGCCGTTGATCGCCGCGACGACGGGCTTGCCGAGGGTCTCGAGCGCACGCAGGTCGCGCTTGACCGCCTCGACCATCGCGAACGCCTCACCGGCATTCTCGGGTCCGAGGTTGATCATTCCCTTGAGGTCGCCGCCGGCGAAGAAGGTCTTCTTCGCACTGGTGATGACCACGCCGGTGATCGAGTCCTTCTCTGCCGCAAGCCGTTCGACGGCGTTGTGCATGGACTCCTGGTAGTGCTCGTTCATCACGTTGGCCGACCCGGTTGGGTCGTCCAGCGTCAGGGTGACGATGCCGTCGGCATCCTGGTCCCACTGAATCGTGTTCTCTGCCATGATTTCTGGTCCCCTGCTCTCAGACTCGCTCGATGATGGTGGCCACGCCCATGCCGCCGCCGATGCACAGCGTGATGAGTGCACGGCGGGCGCCGCGACGCTCCAGCTCGTCGACCATGGTTCCGGTGATCATGGCGCCGGTCGCACCGAGGGGGTGGCCCATGGCGATGGCGCCGCCGTTGACGTTGAGCTTCTCGTCGGGGATGTTCAGATCCTTCTGGAACTTCAGCACCACCGAGGCGAAGGCCTCGTTCAGCTCGAACAGGTCGATGTCGTCGACCGTCAGGCCCGCGCGGTCGAGGACCTTCTTGGTGGCCGGCGTCGGGCCGGTCAGCATGATGACGGGGTCGGCGCCGCTGGTCGCGGTGGCGACGATGCGGGCGCGCGGGGTCAGGCCTTGGGACTGTCCGGCCTTCTCGCTGCCGACGAGCACCAGCGCGGCGCCGTCGACGATGCCGGAGCTGTTGCCGCCGGTGTGGACGTGGTTGATCCGCTCGACGTAGTGGTACTTCTGCAGCGCCACGTCGTCGAATCCGCCCATCGCGCCGATGCCGTCGAACGCGGTCTTCAGCTTGCCGAGGCTTTCGACCGTCGATCCGGGCCGCATGTGCTCGTCGTGGTCCAGGACGACGAGTCCGTTCTGGTCCTTGACGGGGATGACGGACTTGGCGAAGTAGCCGCCCGACCATGCTGCGGCAGCCTTCTCCTGGGAGCGCGCTGCGTAGGCGTCGACGTCTTCACGCGAGAAGCCCTCGATCGTGGCGATCAGGTCGGCGCCGATGCCCTGGGGCACGAAGCCGATGCGGTAGTTGGTCTCCGGGTCGGTGGCCCAGGCGCCGCCATCGGAGCCCATGGGCACGCGGCTCATGGACTCGACGCCACCGGCGAGCACCAGGTCGTCCCAGCCGGAGCGCACCTTCTGCGCGGCGGTGTTGACGGCCTCGAGGCCGGACGCGCAGAACCGGTTGAGCTGGAAGCCGCCGGTGGTCTCGGGCAGCTTGGCCACGAGCGCGGCGGTGCGGGCGATGTCGCCGCCCTGGTCGCCAACCGGCGAGACGACGCCGAGGATCAGATCGCTGATCAGGTTCTCGTCGAGGTCGGGGTGGCGGGTGCGGAGTTCGTCGATCAGGCCGACGACGAGGTTGACGGGCTTGATCTCGTGCAGCGAGCCGTTGCGCTGCTTGCCGCGCGGGGTACGGATCGCCTCGTAGATGAAGGCTTCTTCGGACATGTCTGACTCTCCAGGTCCATATTGGGTTCGGGGTCGAGAGGGTTCACCGCAGCCGGGAGCCCACGTGGAGGGTAGTCCTCGCAGGCCGAGCCTAGCAGCCTCGCCCAACCCGTTGGTTGGGAGTATGGGCACGTCGGAGTACGTGCGCCGCTGGACGCCGAACAGTCCGCAAGCGGCTCCGCTTGCGGACTGTTCGTGGTGAAACCTCAGACGGTCTGGGCGACCTCGTCGAGCGTCGGGTAGTCGACGTAGCCGGCGGGACCGGGCGCATAGAACGTCGCCACGTCCGGCTCGTTCAGCTCGGCGCCGAGCAGCAGCCGGTCGATCAGGTCCGGGTTGGCCAGGAAGGCGCGGCCCACGGCGGCGGCGCTGATCGCGCCCCATCCGGCCAGGGACTCCATCTGGCAGAAGTCGGTGTCGACCTCGCGTCCGGTGTTGAGCACCAGCGCACCTGCCCACAGTGCGCGCAGCGCGCCGAAGGTCGGGGTGCTCGGGTCGATCAGCAGGTGCAGGTAGGCGATGTCGAGCGGGGCGATCCGTTCCACCAGCGCTTCGTAGGTGGAAACCGTGTCGACCTCGCGCACGTCTCCCGCGCCGCCGCCGGGAGAGAGCCGCAGGCCCACGCGGCCCGGACCGATCTCGGCGGCCACCGCCTCGATCACCTCGGCGGTGAGGCGGGCCCGGTTCTCCGGCGAACCGCCGTAGGCGTCGGTGCGCTGGTTCACGACGTCGGAGGCGAACTCGTGCAGCAGGTAGCCGTTGGCACCGTGGATCTCGACCCCGTCCATGCCTGCGTCGACCGCGCGGCGTGCGGCGAACCGGAACTGGTCGACGATGGTCGCGATCTCGTCGACCTCGAGCGGGCGCGGCACCGGCAGCGGCTGCTTGCCCGACGGCGTGTGGGCCGACATGTCGGCGGCGATGGCCGACGGGCCCACCGTCTCGACGCCGCTGATCTCGGGGTGACCCATCCGGCCGACGTGCCACAGCTGCATGAACATCCGGCCGCCCGCCTGGTGCACTGCGCTTGCGATCTCGGCCCACTTGGCCTGGTGCTCGTCGGTGTAGTTGCCCGGCGTGTTGACGTACGCGCCGTTGGACTCGCGCGAGATGGCCGTGGCCTCGGAGATGATCAGGCCGGCTGCGGCGCGCTGTGCGTAGTACTGGGCGGCGAGGTCCGACGGGGTGCCATCGGCGTGGGCACGCGATCTGGTCAACGGCGCCATGAAGATTCGGTTCTCCGCGGGGGTGTCGCCGATGCGGACGGGCTTGAGCAGGGCCGCGTCGGCCGCAAGCGTGAACGTCATGACTCCCCTCAGCGTCGGGGCGGCTCGATTCATTCCCCCGGGCCGCTCGCCTACCCTCGACGAACATGACGGTCGAACGGCTCAAGCCCTACGCGGTGACGATCTTCGCGGAGATGTCGGCGCTGGCCGCGCGGATCGGCGCGGTCAACCTCGGGCAGGGGTTCCCCGACGAGGACGGGCCCGCCGCGATGCTCAAGACGGCCCAGGACGCGATCGGCGACGGCGTCAACCAGTACCCGCCGGGCCTGGGCATCGCACCGCTGCGCGAGGCCATCGCCGCCCAGCGCCAACGCCTCTACGGGATGACGTACGACCCCGACACCGAGGTGCTCGTCACCGTCGGCGCGACCGAGGCCATCGCCGCCTCGGTGATCGGCCTGATCGAACCCGGCTCCGAGGTGATCCTCGTCGAGCCCTTCTACGACTCCTACTCCCCCGTGCTCGCGATGGCCGGCTGCCATCGCGTCACCGTCCCGATGGCGAGCGACGGTCCCGGCTTCGTCATCGACGTCGACGCGCTTCGGGCCGCGGTGACGCCGAGGACGCGGGCACTGATCGTCAACTCGCCGCACAACCCGACCGGGATGGTCGCCGGTGAGGACGAACTACGAGCCATCGCCGAGATCGCGGTCGCCAACGACCTGCTGGTGATCACCGACGAGGTGTACGAGACGCTCACGTTCGACGGCCACAGGCACATCCCGCTGGCGTCCTACCCCGGCATGGCCGAACGCACCGTGACGATCTCGAGTGCGGCCAAGATGTTCAACGTCACCGGCTGGAAGGTTGGATGGGCTTGTGCGCCAGCCAATCTGATCGCAGGCATCCGCGCCGCGAAGCAGTACCTGAGCTATGTCGGGGGCGCACCGTTCCAACCGGCCGTCGCCAAGGCGCTCGACGACGAGGACGGCTGGGTCGCCGACCTGCGCACGTCGTTCCAAGGCAGACGGGACCGGCTCGCCGCGGCGCTGACCGACATCGGCTTCGGCGTGCACGCGAGTCACGGCACGTACTTCCTGTGCGCGGACCCCCGCCCGCTCGGATACACCGACAGCGCCACGTTCTGCGCGGAGCTGCCCGAACGCGCGGGCGTCGCCGCGATACCGATGTCGGCGTTCTGCGATCCCCGCGCTCCCCACCTCGGGGACTGGAATCACCTGGTGCGCTTCGCCTTCTGCAAGCGCGACGACACGATGAACGAGGCGATCCGACGCCTCGGGGTGCTCAAGGCCTAGCTACTCGTCGTAGTCGTCGTCGCAGGACACCGTCACGTAGACCGTCGATCCGGCAGGCACACCAAACTGGCCGTTGGCGTTGGAGCCGGACAGTCCGCTGACCTGCGTGGCGATGCACTCCGACAGGGGCGCTTCGGTGTCCCCCTGGACCTGGACGTCGTAGCCGCGGGCCTGCAGACTGCTGACCGCGTCGGCGGCGGACTGTCCGCCGAGCGGTGCGGCGAGTGCGGGTGCGGCCACGCCGATGGCGCCGGCGAAGACGGAACCTGCGATGGCGACGGATGCGAAGAGTGCTTTCATGACTCCTACGATCGTCGGCGCCGCGGTCGCGCGCCTCGCCGCTGGCACCCAACCCGGCCTACCGGCTAGCCGCCATCGGTCAGTGCGGCTGCAACCTCCCAGAGGCGACGCGGATCGTCGTCGGTGCCCATCAGCGGGCTGAGCACGAGGTCGGTGGCGCCCGCATCCCGGTATCGCCGAAGCTGTTTCGCCGCGGCTGCCGCCGAGCCCACCGCCGCCAGGTCGGCGACCGAGTCGACGCCCTCGCGGGCGATGACCTTCTGATAGGACGGGATCGTGGCGTAGAAGGCGAGGGTCTCGGCGGCCGCGGCACGTCCCGCGTCGGCGTCGTCGGTGACCACCGTCGGCACGGCGGCGATGATGCGCGGTGCCGGCCTCCCCGCCGCCTCGGCGGCCTGGCCGATGGTCGGCGCGATGAACTCGCTGATCGTGCGCGGCCCGGCGAGGTACGGCAGTGTGCCGTCGGCGAGTTCACCGGTCACGCGAAGCGCCTTGGGTCCCATGGCCGCCACGTACACCGGGATCGGCGTACCGCCGGGGAGCGCGACGGGCCACTCCGGGGCCGCGGTGAACTCGCTGCCGTGGAAGTCGACCTCGCCCGTGTCGTTGATCGAGCGGAGCACCTGAAGGTGTTCGCGGAGACGTTGGATGGTGTTGGGTGCGGCGATGCCGAAGGCCGCCTCCTCCACCCGGTGCGCGCCGAGGCCCAGCCCGAGGCTGAAGTTCCCGTGCGACGCCGCCTGCGCGGTCTGGGCCTGCGAGGCGATCACCAGCGGGTGCCTCGGGTTGACCGGCACCACGAAGGTCCCGACGCCGAGCCCTGGCACCGCGGCGCCGAGCAGACCTGCCAGGGAGATCGCGTCGTGGTCGAATTGCTGAGCGATCCACACCTGGCGGACGCCCACTGCGAAGGACGCGCGGGCCTGGTCGAGGAAGTCGTCGACGGCGTTGCTTGCCGTATTGCTCCGATGCAGCACTACTCCGGTTGCCATGTCCGGCACAACCGCGTGCCAGCCCGCGGGCATTCCCTTTCGCTCGACACGAGCGAATGGCGGGTCAGCCGTGGTTGCGCGTGACGCGGCACCGCAGCCTGTCGACGGCCACGTCGAGGACGAGCTTCCTGGCCCGCTTGATGAGGAACTCGGGTACGGGCGCGGCGAGGTCGATGATGAGGTCGAACCGCACCCGCGTCTGGTCCCCGAGCCGGGTCAGGTTGTACTCGCCGTGCTGACCGCGCTGCTGGAACGTCTCGACGGCATCCCAGACGACCCAGTCGTCGCCCCAGTGGTATTCGAGCAGTTCCTTGTCGGTGATGCCCATGATCTTCAGCGTGGCCCTGACGTGATGCGGCCTGCCGTCGGGGTGCCGGTCGAGCACCTCGACGTTGCGGTGCAGCGTCGACCATTGCGGCACCTCGTCGATGTCGGCGATCGCATCGAGGATCGCCTCCGGCGAGGCGTCGAAGAGTTCTTCCCGCGACGCCCTCACGGCCACACTGGCGAATATATGCCTGGTCAGCGCTCGGTCAGTCGGGATTCGGTCACCCGACCGAAAACCGTCACCGGCCCTTCTTCTCCAGCACCCGCTTGCGCAGGCCCTTGGTCGCGGTGTCCATCAGGCCGTTCGCACCCTTCCGGACGAGGAAGCCGGGCAGCGGCACCATCGGATCCACGGTCAGCTCGAAGCGCACCTTGGTGGAGTCGCCGTCCGGGATCAGCGTGTACCGACCGTCTTGTGCGCGTTGCTGTTTCGACTCGTCGAGGGTCCACCCGACGCCGTCGTCGTACACGGTGTAGGACAGCACCTGCTCGTCGCTGACGCCGACGATCTTGACGACCTGTCGGGACTTGCTCGGCCTACCCTCGGCGTCGCGCTCGAGGACCTCGATCTTCTGGTGCGCCGACGACCACTCCGGAAGCGATTCGAGGTCGGTCAACACCTCCATGATCTCCTCGGGAGTCGCTTCGATCGTGATGTCGCGGGATTCGGTTACGGCCATGGAAGGACGATAGCCAGCGAACGTCTCGGCGAAACCAAGATCAGCCCTTGCTCTTCTTGACCTTCATGACCTGTTTGCGCAAACCATCGGTGGCGGCTTCGAGTCCACCCTTCATGGCCCGCTTCAGCACGAAGCCGGGGATCGGCACCGACGGGTCGACGGTGATCTCGAACCTGACCTTCGTCTTGGCGCCGTCCGGGGTCAGCGTGTAGCTGGCGTCCTGGGTCTTGAGCTGGCTGGAGCTGACCAGCTTCCAGCTCGCGCTGGTGTCGGTCCAGGAGTACTGGACCACCTGCTCGTCGGAGATGCCCATGGTCTTGAGCTTGAGTTTCACCTTGCCGGGCCTGCCGTTGGCGTCCTCTTCGAGGATCTCGGCCCCCTGATGCTGTGACGACCAGTCCGGCGCCGACTTCACGTCGGCGATCACGTCCATGATCTCCTCGGGCGTTGCTTCGATGACCACTTCGCGTGAGTCGCTGACTGCCATGCGGTGACAGTAACCACCCGACGTTCGTCGGCGAGCGCTTTCGTCAGCGTGCTGCGCCGTTCACCCGAGGATGGAAGCATCGACGCGTGGCCACAGACAAGCCGAACGACGCGCAAACCATCGCCTACCCCGCGCCCGGCGCCCGCCCGCAACGTCGAGAGGAGGCCGCGCTGGCGCCGCACGTCATCGTCCTCTTCGGAGCGACGGGCGACCTGGCCAAGCGCAAGCTGCTTCCCGGCATGGCGTATCTGGTGGAGTCCTCGCTGGCGCCGAAGATCCGCGTGGTCGGGACGTCGCTCGAGGACCTGACCGACGACGAGTTCCGTGCGCTGACCAAGGAGGCGGTGGAGGCGTTCGGCACCCATCCGCTGACCGACGAGCAGTGGGCGGGCTTCGCCAACCGCATCACCTACGTGCCACAGGGCGCCGGCCCGGAGGCGCTGGCCTCGGCGGTCAAGGCCGCGGAGCACGAACTCGGGCCCGAAGCGCAACGCCTGCACTACCTTTCGGTGCCGCCCAAGGCTGCGCGCGCAGTGATCACGATGCTGCGCGACGCCGATCTCGTGGACCGCTCGCGGGTGGTGATGGAGAAGCCGTTCGGCACCGACCTCGACAGCGCCATCGAACTCAACGAGTTCGTCCACCAGACGTTCCGGGAGCGGCAGATCTTCCGGATCGACCACTTCCTGGGCAAGGAGGCCGCCCAGAACATCCTGGCGTTCCGCTTCGCCAACGGCCTGTTCGAGCCGATCTGGAATCGAAACTTCATCGACCACATCCAGATCGACATCCCCGAGAAGCTGGGGCTCGACCAGCGCGCCAACTTCTACGAGAGCACCGGCGCCTTCAAGGACATGGTCGTCACGCACCTCTTCCAGGTGATGGCGTTCGTCGTGATGGAACCGCCGACGGCGCTGGAACCGCGGGCGATCAGCGAGGAGAAGAACAAGGTCTTCCGGTCGATGCTGCCGATCGACACCTCGCAGGTGGTTCGCGGGCAGTACGCGGGCTACCGCACCGAGGACGGCGTCGCGCGCGACTCCGAGACCGAGACGTTCATCGCGCTCAAGGTGGGCATCGACAACTGGCGCTGGGCCGGTGTGCCGATCTATCTGCGGACCGGCAAGAAGATGGCCGAGGGGCAGCGAATCATCTCGATCGCGTTCAAGGAGGCGCCACGCACGATGTTCCCGGCGGGCTCGGGCGTCGGGTCGCAGGGCCCCGACCACCTGACCTTCGACCTCGCCGACAACTCGAAGGTGTCGCTGTCCTTCTACGGCAAGCGGCCGGGGCCGGGGATGAAGCTCGAGAAGCTCTCGATGCAGTTCTCGACGCAGGAGACCGAGTACGAGGACGACGTGCTCGAGGCGTACGAGCGGCTGATCCTCGACGCCATGCGCGGCGACCACACCTTGTTCACCACCGCGGAGGGCATCGAATCCCTCTGGGATCGGTCGATGCCGCTGCTGCAGGATCCGCCGCCGGTGAAGCTCTACCAGCCGGGCACCTGGGGGCCCAACGCCATCCACCAGCTGATCGCGCCCAACGCGTGGCGGCTCCCGTTCGAGCGGGCTTGGCGCGAGAAGAAGTAGGGGCGGGATTACGCTGTCCCACATGACCAATGCCGTTGACCCGACCGTCCCGCCGAGCGGTACGGGGTGCGCAGAGTGCGAGGCCGACGGCGGGTGGTGGGTGCACCTGCGCCGCTGCGCGGCATGCGGGCACGTCGGCTGTTGCGACGATTCGCTGGCCCGCCACGCCGCAGCGCACTGGCGTTTCTCCGGTCACCCGATCATTCAGTCGTTCGAGCCCGGCGAGGACTGGTTCTGGGACTACTCCAAGGATGCGTACTACGAGGGTCCGGAACTCGCCGCGCCCGACAGCCACCCGGCGACGCAGACGGTGCCGGGCCCGCGCGACCGCGTGCCCGCCGACTGGATGACCGAGCTGAACGACCGCACGGACTGACGTGGCGCCCGCGGCGATCTAGCCCAGATCGGCGAGCGCGACGTGTGCGGCGTTGTAACCCGGAATGAACGTGATGCCCGGTCCCCCATGGCATCCCGCGCTGCCGAGGTACAGCCCGCGGATCGGGATGGGTTGATCGACGTACCCCGTGGGGCCGGGCCGGTTGGTGCCCATCTGCTCCGGGTGGATCAGGCCGTGACAGTAGTCGCCGCCGGGGGCACCGAACATCGTGCCCATGTGCTTCGGCGTGAACGTGGTGTGGCGGATGATCTTCGACTCGAAGTCGGGTGCCACCCTGGTGATCTTCTCGATGACGCGGCGACCCATCTCGGCCTTGCGGTGACCGTAGCCGGTGTCGCCTGCCGCCGAGCCCTCGACGGGAAACCACATCGAGAACGCCGAGACTGCGTGCTTGCCAGGGGGCGCCAGCGCGGGATCGTGCACCGACGGGAACTGCATCGCGATCGCCGGATCGGCGGGCACGATCCCGCGTCGGCAATCCTCCCACTGCTGCTGCAGCTCCTCCGGGGTGCTGAACAGACCGATGGCGGTCTGCATCTCGGGGTCGTTGAGCATCTCGTACGGCTCGGCGAAGGTCGGGATGCCGTCGAGCGCGAAGTGCATCTGCAGGTAGCTGCCGCGGTGATCGATGCGGGAGTAGCGCTCGCGCACCTCCGCGGGCATCGCGGCCGGGTCGACGAGCGAGTTGACGGTGAGGTCGGGAGCGACGCCGGAGACCACCACTGTCGCGTGCACCGTCGTTCCGTCGTCGAGGCGGACCCCGGTCACCCGGCCGTCTGCGACCAGGATCTCGTCGACCTTGGTGCGCAACCGGAGTTCCCCACCACCGCCGACCAGCGTGTCGACGAGATGTGCTGTCAGCGTGCCGATTCCGCCTCTCAACTTCTTCATCAGTTTGGCGTTCTCGTCGGGTACCGCCAGGCCGAACGCCAGCGCGGCGGCGCTGCCCGGCGTCGACGGACCGCGGTAGGTGGTGTTGATCGCGAGGAAGGCCAGCATGCCGCGCAGTGCGCCGTGCTTCTCGGCATCGGGGAGATAGCGGTCCAGGACGTCGGTCACCGAGCCGAACAGCATGTCGGTGATCGCCGAGCGCTCGAATTCGTTGGTGGCGCAGGCGTACATCTCGTCGAAGGTCTTCGGCGGCGCACCCGCCTCGAAGCGTCCGAGCGCGCGGGTCGGAGCCTGGCTCCACGCCATCAGGCCTGCCATGCCGTTGACGGCCTCGGCACCGTGAACGTCGTTGAGATGCGTCAGCATTCGCATCGGATCGCTGTAGTACACGACGGGTTCGTCACCGATTCCCCGCAGGGAGACCGACATGACGTCGACGTCCACCGTGAGCAGGTCGTCGAGGCCGAGTTCGGCGCTCACCTTCGCCGACGTCGGGAATTGCAGCGAGCCGGCGATCTCGAATTCATAGCCGTCGAACAACTCGACCGTCGACGCCATGCCGCCCGCGTAGAGCTTGGAGTCCACGCAGAGCGTTCGCAGTCCCGCCCGTTGCAGGAGCGCGGCGGCGGCGAGTCCGTTGTGCCCCGCGCCGACGACGATCGCGTCGAAGTCCGTCATCGCACGACGCTGACATGCCGACGATGTTTTGTCAATATTGACGAAACTCAGTCGGAGGTGACGTCGAACCCGGCTGCGACCGAGTCCAGGGCTCTTCGGCACAACCTGGCCAGTTCGGGCAGCGACCGGTTCGGATCGAGCATCCAGAACTCCATCGCGCCGAAGACCGCCGCGGCGACGCACCGCGCGGTGACGGTCACGCGTAGGCGGTCGTCGGTGCCCTCGCCCGGGGACTCGGTGCGGAACAGGTACTCCTCGACGGCCTCGGCGAAGTCCGCTTCGACCTGTCGCACGTGGCGCACGATGCGCCCCGCGTCGAGTTCCTGGGTGCGTAGTTCGGCGATCTTCGCCACGGCCTCGACGTCGTACGGCGCCGCCATGACCGCTGCGTGCACGGAATCGATCAGCGACTGGTCACCCGTCTGCTCGGCCAGCGCGGCACGGAACCACTCGAGGCCGGCGTCGTAGTCGGCGAACAACAGGTCGTGCTTGGAGGAGAAGTGTCGGTAGAACGTGCGCAACGAGACGCCGGCGTCGGCAGAAATCTGCTCGGCCGAGGTGTCCTCGACGCCCTGCCCGAGGAATCGGACCAGCGCAGCTCTGCGCAACGCGTCGCGCGTTCGCTCGCTGCGCGCCGTCTGCGCAGGCCGGACCATGTGGGTAACCTACCCGCTCCGCTTTTCGAGCCGCGCGCGGCAAAGTGGCGCAGATCACGAGGGGTTTCGCATTCCGCACACGTGGAATCACTCAGAGGACACCACTGAGCAATTCCGCCTTGGATTCCACCGAGGTCGAAAGGGGACCGATGACTGACGACAGTACTTCAGACCAGGCACGCAAGGGCCTACTCGACAACGTGAAGGGCAAGGCGAAGGAGATCGCCGGAGCCGTTACGGGTAATGACTCCCTCACGGCAGAGGGCCAGCTCGAGCAGACTCAAGCTCAGGAGCGCAAGGAAGCCAACAGCGTCGAGGCCGTCGCCAAGGCCGAGGCCGACCAGGCACGGCAGCAGCAGGCCGAGGCCCAGAAGGAGAGCTTCGAGGCCCGCCGCGAGGTCGACGCCGAGACCACTGCGGTCAAGACCGAGGCGCGGGCACAGTCCGCAGCCCAGAAGCAGGCCGCAGAGACGGCAGCTCAGCGCGATGCTGCCGCCCAGCGCACCGAGGCCGAGGCGGAGGCAGCGCGCAAGGCGGCGGTCGCGAAGGCCGCCGAGGACGCCAAGGTCGAGAACGCCGTGGACCAGGTGGACGGCGCCCTCGACGAGCACCAGCGCGCGGCGCGTGACGCTGCCGCACCCGAGGTCGAGGCGGCGCGGTTGCGGCGCGAGGCCGGAGCACTGACCGACCAAGCCGACCTGCCGTGAGCAGCGACCCCAACAGGAGTTCATCAATGAAGATTCTCGAAATACCCTTTGCCGTCCTACGTTTCCAGTACTCCCTTGCGCGGTTCCCGTTGCAGCTGATCGAAGACCGCGTCGTCTCGCGCTGGGACTCCGAGGCACCCGCGCGTCTGTTCTACGAGCGCTCGCTGGGATCGCTGGACTCCACCGTCGGCTCCGTGCTGGGCGATGCCGATCTCGCGGCACGCGGGTCGGCGTTGGTCGAGCGCAGCGAAACGCTGGGTCGCGCGGCCACTCTCGAGGCCGAGGCCGAGGCCAAGCGTCGCCAGGCCGACGAGCGGCTCGATGCGAAGCGCGAGCAGGCTCAGGAGCAGGCCGAGGATGCGCACGCCGAGAAGAACCGCCGCATGAGCGAGGCGCGTCAGGCCGCCGACGAGAAGAAGCGTGCCGCAACGCAGACCGCTGCCCAGCGGGCTGCCGCGGTCAAGAAGCAGGCCGACGAGGTCGCCGAGAAGCGCGTGCAGTCGGCCGAGAACGCGCGTCGCGCCGAGACGTCGACGATCCGCGCCCAGGAGAAGGCCGTCACCAACGCGGCCGAGGCCAAGCGTGATGATGCGCGGGACAAGCGCACCGAGGCGGCGCAGAAGCGGGCCCAGGCCGACAAGGTCGAGAGCCTCGCCGACGCCGAGAAGGAAAAGCGTCAGGCCGAGCGCGCCAGCGACAAGTAGCACCGCACGGCTAGACGGGCCGCCCGAGGTCATCGACTTCGGGCGGCCCTTGGCGTTCCTGGGCCGAGATCGGTCTAGAAGTCGACGAGCTTCTCGGCGATGTAGGCGTTGAGTTCCTCCGAGCTGCCGCTGAGGCGGGCCTTGACGTCGCGGGTGTCCTCGTCGGCGTGCACCTCGAACGCGCCGGTGGCGACGCCGTCGTACGCCTGGTCGACGACGCTGGCCGGGCTGACCTTGGGCATGTCCCAGCGCGTCGTCATCGGCGTATCGACCATCCCGACGAGCAGGCCCGTGACCGTGGTGCCCTGCGCGGCGAGTTCGCCCCGCAGTGCGTTGGTCGCCGACCACATCGCGGCCTTGGACGCCGCGTAGGCGGTGGGCAGCGGCAACCAGGCCGCCAGCGACAGGACGTTCAGCAGCGCGCCGCCACCGTTGGCGGCCAGTACGGGCGCGTAGGCCTTGGCCACCCGTAGGTTGCCGATGACGTTGGTCTCGAAGATGCGGCGCAGGACCTCCTCGTCGCCGGCGAGGACGGAGACGTCGTCGGCGGGTGCGATGGCGGCGTTGTTGACCACCAAATCGACGTCGGACGCGGTGGCTGCTGCATTGGCGACAGATCCCGTGTCCGTCAGGTCCAGCGGCAGCGGCACGATGCGCTCGTCGTTCCAGTCCCGCGGCCTGCGCGCTGAGGCGTACACCTTGCGTGCACCCCGGTCGAGGGCCTGGCGCACGAACTCCTCCCCGAGCCCGCCGTTCGCTCCGGTTACCAACACTGTCCGACCGTCGAGTCGCTCTGTCATCGTCACTCCTGCTGTAGGGTCGGGCATAAGTGGGGTTCGTCCCCAGATCAGTATGTGGGGATACTCCCCATTTGTGCAACAGACGGCGGGGTGACGGTGAGCACGCACACGGCGCGTCCGCTTCGGGCCGACGCCAAGCGCAATCGCGACGCGATCCTGCGCGCCGCACGGTCGGTCTTCGATGACGAGGGGATCTTCGCCTCGCTCGACGGGATCGCCACCGCCGCAGGCGTGGGCAACGCGACGCTCTATCGCAACTTCCCGACCCGCAACGATCTGCTGGCCGCCGTCATCGAGGACAGCATCGGGGAGCTACTCGAGGAGTCGCACGCGCTCGAACGCGAGATGGCCGCCGACGAGGCACTGCAGGAGTGGCTGTTCCGACTCGCCTGGGCGCTGCGCATCTGGCAGGAGCTGCCCACGTGCATCGCCACGACGATCGACGACGACGGCTCGCCGGTGCAGGACGTCTCGACGCGCCTGACCGACCGGACCCGCGACTTCCTGCACCGGGCGCGCGACCACGGTGTGGCATCCGGGACCGTGACGGCCGAGGAGCTGTTCCAACTCATCACGGCCATCTCGTGGGGCATCGATCGCTTCGGCGACGACGCGCAGGGCGCACGTCATCGGGTCGGCTTCGCCACCGCGGGAGTGTTCCGAGCGGAGTGACCCGACTGGGCCCCGGGGAACGGGAATCGCATACCTGCTGAAGTGGCCAGGGCCGGGATCGAACCGGCGACCTTCCGCTTTTCAGGCGGACGCTCGTACCAACTGAGCTACCTGGCCGGAAGGCAACCGACTCACACCGATGTGCCTCGCCAATGATGGCGACCCTGACGGGACTCGAACCCGCGACCTCCGCCGTGACAGGGCGGCGCGCTAACCAACTGCGCCACAGGGCCTTGCTCTTCCTGCGTTACTACTGCTCCGACGTTGCCGCCGTTGCGTCGTACCCCCAACGGGATTCGAACCCGTGCTACCGCCGTGAAAGGGCGGCGTCCTAGGCCGCTAAACGATGGGGGCCAAAGCCGAATCTCTTCGGGGTACTCCCGGCGCCGTGACGCTGGGAGCTTCGATAGCTTAGGGGATCGACACCCAAATCCTCAAACGAGGGTGGCCCAGTATCCTGACTTCCGCGCCCCTATAGCTCAGTTGGTAGAGCTACGGACTTTTAATCCGCAGGTCCCAGGTTCGAGCCCTGGTGGGGGCACCTCGCGAAAAATTGCTCAATCGTCGTCCCCCTTCGGCTTCTTCGGCTTGTCGTTCCCGTTCCCCCCGCGCCCGCGACCCTCGGTCGGGATCGGCGCCGGCGCGAGCGACGACGTCGTCACCGGCGTCGTGGTCGTCGTCGTGGTGCTCGACGTCGTGGTGGTCGGCGTCGTTGTCGCGGCGGGTCCCGGGGTGGCGGGCGAGGACCGCGTCGCGTCGACGATCACGAACACCAGCGCCAGCAGGACGGCCGCAGCGGCGGCCACGCCGGCCAGCACGCGGCGACGGCGGTCCGGTGGCGGCGGTGGCAGCACGGCGCCGGTCGTCATGGGCAGGGGCGGGGCGGCCATCACGCGCGTCGCCGGCCGGACCGACAGGAGCGCGGCCCGCATCTCCGCGGCATTCGAGAATCGCTGGGACGGATCGGGCGCCATCGCGCGCTCGATGACCGTGGCCAGTGCCGCGTCGACGTCGGGTCGCACCGTCTGCAGCGGGACCACGTCGTGCGCGGAGATGGCGCGCACCAGGGCAGCCGGCTCGCTCTGCGGGAACGGCATGACCCCGGTCAGCGCCTCGTATCCCATGGCGCCGACGGCGTAGAGGTCGTCGGCGGGGGTGGCGGGCCTGCCGGCGATCCGCTCGGGGCTCAGATACGCCATGGTGCCGAAGATCTGGCCGGCGCGGGTGAGGCTGGTGCCGCCGGACTTCGCGATGCCGAAGTCGGCGAGCTTGGCCTGCCCCGTCTCGGCGAACAGCACGTTGGCGGGTTTCACGTCGCGGTGCAGGATGCCTGCCGCGTGCGCCGCACCCAGGCCCGCGAGGACGTCGGCCAGCACGCTGCGCACCCGCGGCACGGGCAACGGTCCCCTGGCGATCTCGTCGGCCAGCGACGCCCCCGGAAGTTGCTCCATGACCAGGAACGGCACTCCGTGCGGTGGCTGCTCGCCGCTGTCGTGCACGACGACGATGTTGGGGTGGGCCAGTCCTGCGGCCGCCCTCGCCTCGAACTCGAAGCGCGTCCGGGAGTCCGGGTCGCCGAGCAGCGAGGGATGCAGCAGCTTGACGGCCACGGGCCGGTTGAGCCGGACGTCCCACGCGGAGTGCACCTCGGCCATGCCGCCACGGCCGAGGACGCCGCGCAGTTCGTATCGTCCCCCGATGAGTTCCGGGCTCGTCATCGGCTACACGGTAGCTGCTGACGCAGCGGGCCCTGCCGTCAGACGTTCGGGCAGTAGTGCATCGGGTTGCCTCGCTCCTGCAGCGGCGGCAGGTTCCGCGCCGGGGTTTCCGGGGGTGGCGCATCAGCCGGGAGGCGTCCGTTGGCGCGGTCCCAGCCTGCGCGTGCACGGGGATGCATGCGGACCCGCTCGGGCAGTAACGCGAACACCCGGCCCACCGCGTTGCCGAGGCGTCGGTGCAGCCACTCGTCGCGCGCGGTCCACTCGTAGCCCATCAGCTCGCGCACGGGCGGGTCGTAGAGCCCCACGGTGAACCACACGAAGAACCGCGCGACCAACGGTCGCTGCAGCTTCCACATCCAGCCGGGCAGCCTGTCCGCGAACGGCGGCTTGGGCAACTCGCTGAGGTCGAGGACGGCCCGCGCCGCGTAGTTGTTCTCCAATACGTTGCGGCACATGTGATCCCAGTAGGCCCGGAAGTCCTCCCAGGTCTCGGGGACCGGCCGCGTGCTCATGCCGTACAGGGCGTACCACGTCTTGTGCTCCTCGAACAGCTGCCGCTTCTGCGCCTCGGTGAGCCCGCCGCAGAAGCGTTCGGCGACGATCAGCGTGCCGACGAAGAACGTCGAGTGCGCCCAGTAGAAGACGTCCGGGTTCAGTGCGTGATAGCGCCGCCCCTGGGCGTCGACGCCCTTGATGTCGACGTGATAGTCGCGGACCTCGGCACCGGTGCGCGGCGACCGGTCGCCATCGAAGACCACGCCGCCGATCGGGTACAGCGACCGCAGCAGACGCTGCCAGCGCTCGATGAAGAACGTGGAGTGCTCCTCGACGGCAGCGCCGAGCTGGGGGTGCATGTTCTGCATCGAGCCGGCCCATGGCCCCTGCAGCAGGCCCCGCCAGTCGCCGAAGTACTTCCACGTCAGCGAGTCGGGTCCGAGCGGTGCCGGCGGTGCGTCATAGCCGCCAGGGGCGACGGGGCAACCGACGGCGAGGTCGGCTGCGCTGGTGACCGGGCAGGACGGGGACGTATCTTGTGTCACTGGCGACATCTCCTGGAACTCAGACGGACACTCTGACTACAAGCGTTGTCATCCACGAAGCTTAGGAGGGATGTGACGTCCGGTCAACGGCGCAGCCAATGGTCTGGTGTACCCCTACGGGACCGCCAGGCGCTGCGTCGCGACAAACTCGTCGCAGCAGGCGTCGCACTTCTCGGCGGCGCGGCCGGTCCCGCGCTCACCGTCCGGGCGGTCTGCAAGGAGGCGGGCCTTACCGAGCGCTACTTCTACGAGAGCTTCAGCGACCGAGACGAATTCGTCCGCGCGGTCTACGACGACGTGTGCAGCACGGCCATGTCGGCCCTGACGTCGTCGACCACGCCGCGCGACGCCGTCGAACGGTTCGTGACGCTGATGGTCGACGATCCGGCACGCGGCCGCGTCCTGCTGATCGCACCCGAGCGTGAACCCGTACTCGCGCGATCCGGCGCGGAGTGGATGCCGACGTTCATCGATCTGCTGCAGCACAAGCTGACTCGCATCACCGATCCGGGCGTGCAGGCCATGGTCGCGACCGGCCTGGTGGGCGCCTTGACGGCGCTATTCACGGCCTACCTCAACGGCAGGCTCGCGACGACCCGGGAGCAGTTCATCGACTACTGCGTCGACATGCTGCTCAGCCGGGCGTCGACTGCCTGAGGATCAGCCCTCGGGAAGTGAGATGGTCGCGCCGGGCGTCTCGCCTGCCGCCGCCAACTCGTCTTCCTCGTTCTGGGCTGCCTCGGCTTCCAATTCGGCGGCCCTGGTCTCACGACCCACGGCGCTCGCCATCGAGTTGCCAGGCGAGGTCGCGGAGGCCACGCCTGCGTTGCAGTTCAAGTAGAACTGCACGGTGTCGTCGACGGTCGCGCCGTCGATCGCGCTGGTGAACGGCGCGTCCTGCGAACGCACGACGAGGCATTCGTCCTGACTGACCTTGTCACCCACGCGGCTGGCCACCACGACCGACAGACCCTCGTCGCTCGCCGCGGACGACGCGTCGGCGTAGGACTGACCCGCGTAATCGTCGGCGGCTGCGACACCGGTGCCCAGCACCGCCGAGATCGCGAACGCGCATGCCGCGCCCGAACCAATAACGATGAGCTTCTTCACGTGTGCCCTATCTGCAGTCGAAAACTTGCCCGCCCGCGGGGATAGTACCTCCGCCAAGACGGGCGCGCACGACCAGTCGACAACTGAGGAATAGGGCCCTCAGCAGCGTTTACCCGAGGTTTACTCGCCAGCTACCTGAGCATCTTCGCCGGCGAGTTCGGCCGCCTCGGCCTGCTGCTGCGCGGCCGCCTGCTGGGCCTCCCGCTGTTCCTTTGCTGCGAGGTCTGCTTCGTACATCTTGCGGCCGGTCGGGCTCTGCAGGGAGTAGCCCGGCCACAGCGCGGTTCCATACTTTGCGTAGCAATTGAGGTTGACGTTCATGACGCCGCCCTTCGACTCACCGAAGCCGTCGATGCTCGAGGCCGGCGTCGCGCTCGTCACGATGCACTCGTTCCAGTCCTTGCGGTCTCCGACCGTGGTCGCGACCTGAGCGCTCATGCCCTGCTGGCTCAACGCGGCCTTGGCGTCGGCAAACGTCTGACCGACGACGGCGTCGTCGGCGCTGGCCACGCCAGCACCCAGCAACCCTGCAGAAACGGCGACCGCAGCGAAGGCGCCGGCACCGAGGACCAAGAGATTCTTCACGTCGGTCGGGACCTTTCGTCACGCCTGAGCAGGCGAGGGTTTTGCTGGACGGGGTATGACTGCCACGAATGGTACCGCCCACGGCGAGGTTTAGGAGTCAGCCGTGCAACACCCGTCACACTCGGGTCACGGCGCTTGAATGTCACCGGGGTACACAGATATATTGAGTGCAACCACCAGGTACAGATAACCGCGAGGCTCATCCCCCGCGACGCGAGGAGTACATAGGCATATGTCGAAGGATCTGACTGACCTGCACCTGCTGCGCGAACTGGAACCGGTCGTCGAGAAGAACATCAACCGGCACCTGTCCATGCGCAAGGACTGGAACCCGCACGACTACATCCCGTGGTCCGACGGCAAGAACTTCTACGCACTCGGTGGGCAGGAGTGGAGCCCCGAGCAGTCGAAGCTGTCCGACATCGCCCAGACCGCCATGGTGCAGAACCTCCTCACCGAGGACAACCTGCCGTCCTACCACCGCGAGATCGCGATGAACTTCAGCATGGACGGCCCTTGGGGCTGGTGGGTCAACCGCTGGACCGCCGAGGAGAACCGGCACGGCATCGCGCTGCGCGACTACCTCATCGTCACCCGCGCGATCGACCCGGTCGAACTCGAGACCATCCGGCTCGAGCAGGTGACCCGTGGCTTCAGCCCCGGCCAGCACGGCCAGGGCGACATGTTCGCCGAGAGCCTGTTCGACTCCGTCATCTACGTGACGTTCCAGGAACTGGCCACCCGCGTCTCGCACCGCAACACCGGCAAGGCATGCAACGAGACCGTTGCCGACCAGCTGCTGGCCCGCGTCTCCGCCGACGAGAACCTGCACATGATCTTCTATCGCGACGTGTCGGCCGCCGGTCTCGACATCGCGCCCAACCAGGCGATGAAGTCGCTGCACCGGGTGCTGCGCAATTTCAAGATGCCCGGGTACACCGTGCCGGAGTTCCGGCGCCGCGCCGTCACCATCGCCGTCGGCGGCGTGTACGACCCGCGCATCCACCTCGACGACGTCGTGATGCCCGTCCTGAAGAAGTGGCGCATCTTCGAGCGCGAGGACTTCACCGGCGAGGCCGCCGAGATGCGTGACGACCTCGGCGTGCTGATCGACGAACTCAAGGATGCCTGCGACAAGTTCGAGACGGCCAAGCAGCGCCGCCTCGAGCGCGAGCGTCAGGTCGCCGAGAAGAAGGCTCGCAAGAACCTGCTGGTGGGATCATCGTCCTCGTAAGCCCCCTCCCAGACACGGCTGCTGAATCTTCCGCTCTTCGCGCACGCGGCTCATCGACGCACCGATCCCTCAAGATCGGGCCGTTCGCCTTGCGCAGCCCGGTCGTGCTGGCGCCGATGGCCGGCGTCACGAACGTCGCATTCCGCACCCTGTGCCGTGAACTCGAACTGGCTCGCGAAGGCACCGTCAGCGGCCTATACGTGTGCGAGATGGTCACGGCCCGTGCGCTCGTCGAGCGCCATCCGGTGACGATGCACATGACGACGTTCGCACCGGACGAGTCACCGCGCTCGCTGCAGCTCTACAGCGTCGACCCGGTGAACACCTACGCGGCGGCGAAGATGATCGCCGACGAGGGGCTCGCCGACCACATCGACATGAACTTCGGCTGCCCCGTGCCCAAGGTCACCCGCAGGGGCGGCGGCGCGGCGCTGCCGTACAAGCGCAAGCTGTTCGGCGAGATCGTGGCTGCCGCGGTACGCGCCACCGAGGGCACCGACATCCCCGTGACCGTGAAGTTCCGCATCGGCATCGACGACGCGCACCACACCCATCTCGACGCGGGTCGGATCGCCGCCGAGGAGGGTGCGGCCGCGGTGGCGCTGCACGCCCGCACCGCGGCGCAGCGCTACTCGGGCACCGCCGACTGGGAGCAGATCGCCGCGCTCAAGCAGCACGTCACCTCGGTGCCCGTGCTGGGCAACGGCGACATCTTCGACGCCAATGACGCGCTCGCGATGATGGACGCCACCGGATGCGACGGCGTGGTCATCGGCCGCGGCTGCCTCGGCAGGCCGTGGCTCTTCGCCGAGTTGTCCGCCGCCTTCGCCGGGCGGCCGATCAAGACGCCGCCCACACTGGGCGAGGTCAGCCGGATCATCCGCCGCCACGGTGAACTCCTCACCGACCACTTCGGCGAGGACAAGGCGATGCGCGACATCCGCAAGCACGTCGCGTGGTACCTGCACGGGTTCCCTGCCGGCGCAGACCTGCGGCGCGGATTGGCCCTGGTCAAGACGCTGTCCGAACTCGACGACCTGCTCGCCCAGCTCGACTCGGACGTCCCGTTCCCCCGCGCGGCCGAGGGGCCACGCGGTCGACAGGGGTCCGCCGCGTCGGTGTCGCTGCCCGACGGCTGGCTCGACGATCCGAATGACTGCACGGTGCCGACGGCGGCCGACGTCATGCATTCCGGCGGCTAGGCGAGACACCCCACGAGATGCCGTCGAGACCGCACCGACGCCGCACTGTCACGTCCGCTGGCTGGCCCGTTCTCAGGATGTCTCAGTACGATGAGAGTCCATCGTGAAGGGCTCCAACTAGCGGAGCCGTCATCGTGCTGCTACAAGACTAGTGAGCACGAAACTTAGAACGCCTCCACAGAGGCGGGCACGAGCGCTCGGGTGAACGAGCGTCGATCAGAGTCGGAGGCCACCGGGACATGAGTGACGGCGACAACGCCACTCCCGGCCGTCCGCGTCCTGACGGGCCGAGCGACGACAATCAATGGCTTACCCGATCGACCCGTCCGACGCCAGGCGCCGCGCCGTGGGAGCGTGGCCCGAGTCCCGTGTCACAGCCGAGCGAGCCCGACGAGCGCACTGACGCGGTCGAGCCCGACCCTCCCGCAGGCAACCACACCGACGGCGTCGTCACCGTCGCCGATCTGATCGCCAAGGTCAGCGGTACCTCTCCCCCGGTCAAGCGCGAGGAGCGCCGCCGTCGCCGCGCCCGCGAGGACCCGGAACCGGAGCCGGATCCCGAGGACGGACCGGCACTGGAATCCGAGCCGGAACCCGAACCGGAACCGGGGCCCGAACCTGCGGCCGTGTTCGGCTTCGGCGCCGTCGAGGCCGATCCGAAGACCGACATCCTTCCTGCTTACGCCTCGCACGCTTCCGAACTCCCGGTGCTGACGGGCAAGTCCAAGCCTGCGGCCCAGCCCGAACGCATCGGCGAGACCCGCGTCATCCCGGCCGTGCGGGATCACCGGCGGCGGCGGTCGGCCATGGTCGTCGGACGCGTCGCAGCGGCCCTCATCGCCGTGTTCGCACTCGCGCTCACCGGATCGGCGTGGCAGTGGCAGTCGATGAAGAACCGCAGCCTCAACAAGGTGTCGGCGCTCGACCCCACCTCGCGCGACATCCTCGATCCGAACGCACAGTTCGGCGACGAGAACTTCCTGATCGTCGGAACCGACACCCGCCTCGGCGTCAACAGCGAGCTGGGCGCAGGCACCACCGACGACGCCGACGGCGCGCGATCCGACACGATCATGATGGTCAACATCCCCGCGGACCGGAAACGCGTCGTCGCGGTGTCCTTCCCGCGCGACCTCGCGATCACGCCGCAGGAGTGCGAGCCGTGGAATCCCGAGACCCGCGCCTACGGGCCGATCACGGACGAAGAGTCCCCGATGTACGGCATGGAAGAGGTCTACACGGAGACCAAGCTGAATTCGGCGTACGCCGTCGGTGGGCCGAAGTGTCTGGTCAAGGTCATCCAGAAGCTGTCGGGCCTGTCGATCAACCGCTTCATGGCCGTCGACTTCGCCGGCTTCTCGAAGATGGTCGATGCGCTCGGCGGCGTCGAGGTCTGCAGCACCACCCCGCTGGAGGACTACGAACTCGGTACGGTCCTGCCGACCGCCGGTCGCCAGATGGTCGACGGCCACACCGCCCTGCAGTACGTGCGCGCCCGGCAGGTCACCACCGAGACCAACGGCGACTACGGCCGGATCAAGCGACAGCAGCTGTTCCTGTCGTCGCTGCTGCGCTCGTTGATCTCCAAGGACACGTTCTTCTCGCTGAGCAAGCTCAACAACGTCGTCAACATGTTCATCGCGGACAGCTACGTCGACAACATCGACACCAAGGACCTCGTCGACCTCGGGCAGTCGGTGCAGGGCGTCAACGCGGGGCGGATCACGTTCGTGACGGTGCCGACCGTCGGCTATGCCGACGAGTACGGCAACGAGACACCCCGCATGGACGACATGCGCGCGCTGTTCGACGCGATCATCAACGACGATCCGCTGCCCGAGGAGAAGCCCGCCGACGACGCCCCGCCGTCGGAGACGCAGACGAGCGCCGAACCCGAGCCCGAGCCCGAGGGTGCCGACGAGATGGTCGAGGCCGTCGCCACCGACCCCACCGCGATCACGGTGCGGGTGTCGAATTCGACCGGCGAGGACGGGCTGGCCACGACGGCGGCGACGGAGCTGCAGAACCACGGGTTCAACACCGTCGAACCGGACGACTACCCGGGTCCGCTCGACAACACCACAGTCTTCTTCTCGGCGGGCAACGAGGAGGCCGCCGCGACGGTCGCCTCGTCGTTCTCCAGTCCCACCATCGAGCGTGTGTCGGGCATGGGCAGTGAGATCCGCGTGGTTCTCGGATCGGACTTCGCCTCGGTGGCACCGCCCACCCCGAGCGGCCTGCCGGTGCAGGTGCGGGTCCTCAAGGACTCGAGCACTGAGCCCACCCACCTCCCCGAGGACCTGACGGTCACCAACGCCGCCGACACCACCTGCGAGTGACGAAGCGCGGGGACGCCATTCACCGCACGTTCACCTGCGGCGTCGTGACGTTTCACCAGTTCGGAACGTAGGCTGGCCTCCATGCGTACCGCGTACCACGAGCAATTGGCTGCCCTGTCCGAACAGCTCGGCGAGATGTGTGGCCTTGCCGGTGCCGCCATGGAGCGTTCGACCCAGGCCCTGCTACAGGCCGACCTTGCGCTGGCCGAGCAAGTCATCACCGACCACGATCAGATCAGCGTGCTGAGCGTCAGTGCCGAGGAATCCGCGTTCGTGCTCCTCGCCCTGCAGGCGCCGGTTGCCGGGGATCTCCGCTCGATCGTCAGCGCGATCCAGATCGTCGCCGACCTCGACCGCATGGGAGCGCTCGCGCTGCACGTCGCCAAGATCGCCCGCCGCCGCCACCCGCAGCACGCGCTGCCGGAGGAAGTGAACGGCTACTTCGCCGAAATGGGCCGGGTCGCAGTCGAACTGAGCAACAGCGCCCAAGAGGTCCTGCTCACTCGCGACCCGGAGAAGGCCGCCCGCATCCGCGAGGAGGACGATGCGATGGACGACCTGCATCGCCACCTCTTCAACGTGCTGATGGACCGCGAGTGGAAGCACGGCGTGACCGCAGCAGTCGACGTGACGTTGCTGAGCCGCTTCTACGAGCGCTTCGCCGATCACGCCGTGGAGGTCGCCCGTCGGGTCATCTTCCAGGTCACCGGGCAGTTCCCGGCGGAAGAGGAAGTGCCGACCCCGCTCTAGGGCACCAGCCTGACGCCCACCTTGCGAGCCGTCGCCAGATCGCGGAGCACCTTGGCGATCACCTCGAGTTCGGCATCGTCGTAGCGCCGTAGGAATTCGCCGACACCGTCGGCCATCTCCTCGTGCATGGCGGCGTGAGCTGCCACCACCAACTCTCCGTCGCTCGACAGCGCGAGTTCGATCTCCTTGCGATTGCCCGGAATCGGCGTGCGCACCACGAGCCCCGCCTCGACCAATCGCTGCACGTGCTTGGACACCGTGCCCTTGAGTTGCCCCGAGCGTGCGGCCAGACCCACCACGCCGGTCGCGCCATCGGCGAGGTGCGCCAGTAGGTGCAGGGTCAGGGTGGGCAGTGCGCGCAACGCCCCCTCGAGTCGAGGTGGGCAACGCTCGATCATGTAGTCGCGCTCGGCGTCGCCGCCCTCGTCCGTCTCGAGCTTGTCCTTCACCGCGATCAGCAGCTCGTTGACGTCCGCCACCAGCGCCGACTTGGTTTTCATGGAAACCATCTTGCCAGCACCCTCGAGTCGTCGTACATTGTTTCCAAGGAAACCGTCCTTTCGGAAACAGTGGAGGCGCTCGTGTTCGCAGCAGTCGTCGAAGAGTGGGGCGCGACCCCGGTGTACGCCGAGGTCGCCGATCCCGAGAAACGCGACGGCGCCGTCGTCGCGACCGTCGAGGCATCCGCGCTGACCAATCTCACACGCGCCCTGGTCTCCGGAACGCACTACGCGAGCAAGGAGGTCCCCCTACCTGCGGTCCCCGGGTTCGACGGCGTCGCGCGCCTCGCCGACGGCCGCCGGGTGTACGGCACCTCGCTGGCACCGCACGGGATGATGGCCGAGCGGACGCTCGTCGGCACCGCCGGTCTCGTCGACCTGCCCGACGCCGTCGACTCCGTGACCGCCGCGGCCGTGCCCAACCCGGGCATCTCGGCGTGGACGGCACTCTCCTACGCCGCCAACGTGCAGCCGGGTGACCACGTGTTGATCCTCGGCGCCACCGGCGTCACCGGCTCGATGGCTGCGCAACTGGCCAAGAACGTGTTCGGCGCCGGTCGCGTGGTAGTCGCCGGCCGCGACTCGGCCCGATTGGACTGGCTGCGTAGCGCAGGCGCGGACGACGCGATCGGCATGCGCGACGAGGACCTCGCCGCGCGCGTCGGTGCGCTGCACGCCGAGCGGCCGTTCGACGCCGTGCTCGACTATCTATGGGGCCGGCCCGCGGCCACCACGCTCACAGCGCTGGCCGACAGCCACCCAGCGGCCCACTACCACGCCACGCGCTTCGTCCAGATCGGTTCCATCGCAGGCGATCCGATCGAACTACCCGCAGGCATCCTCCGCGGCACCGGCATCGTCCTGTCGGGCGTGGGCATCGGCAGCGTGCCGCCCGAGGTGATGGCGAGCGCCCGCACCGAGGCGCTGCCCCGCATCTTCGACATGGTCGCCTCGGGGGGACTGCGCCTCGAAACCGCCACGCGCGCACTGCGCGACGTCGAGCAGGTGTGGACGACGGCAGAACCGTCGGGAACCCGGGTCGTGCTGGTCCCCTGAGCCGGTCCTAGCCGAAGCGGCCCGAGATGTAGTCCTCGGTGGCCTTCTGCGTCGGGTTGGAGAAGATCTTCTCCGTGTCGTCGATCTCGACCAGCTGGCCGGGCTTGCCCGTCGCCTCGAGGTTGAAGAACGCGGTCTGATCGCTGACGCGTGCGGCCTGCTGCATGTTGTGCGTGACGATCACGATCGTGAAGTCCTGCTTCAACTCCGAGATCAGGTCCTCGATGGCCAGCGTAGAGATGGGGTCCAGAGCCGAGCACGGCTCGTCCATCAGCAGCACGTCGGGCTGGACGGCGATCGCACGCGCGATGCAGAGCCGCTGCTGCTGACCACCGGAGAGGCCGCCGCCGGGCTTCTCGAGGCGGTCCTTGACCTCGTTCCAGAGGTTGGCGCCCTTGAGCGAGCGCTCGGCGACCTCGTCGAGCGCCTTGCCACGCACGCCCTGCAGCTTCAGGCCGGCCACCACGTTGTCGCGAATGGACATGGTGGGGAACGGGTTCGGGCGCTGGAACACCATGCCGATGGTCTTGCGGACGCCGACCGGGTCGACGCCGGCGCCGTAGATGTCCTCGCCGTCGAGCAGCACGGAGCCCTCGACGCGGGCGCCAGGGATCACCTCGTGCATGCGGTTGAGCGTCCGGAGCACGGTCGACTTGCCGCAGCCGGACGGACCGATGAACGCGGTGACGCTGCGCGGCTGTACCGACAGCGCGACGTTCGACACGGCGTGGAACGCGCCGTAGTAGATGTTGACGTCTTTGAGATCGAGGCGCTTGGCCATGGCAGAACTCCTAAACCTTCTTGGGGGCAAAGATCTTGGCGACCAACCGGGCCGCAATGTTGAGGATGGCGATCAGCAGGATCAGCGTCAGGGCGGCGCCCCACAGCCGGTCGGTCGGCACCGGATTCGCGCCTGCGCCTGCCGAGATCTGGTCGTACATCATGCCGGGCAGTGAGCCCATGAACCCGCCGAACATGTCGAAGTTCATCGCCTGGGCGTAGCCCACCAGGATCAGCAGTGGCGCCGTCTCGCCCATCACTCGGGCCAGCGCCAGCATGATGCCGGTGACGATGCCCGACAGCGCGGTCGGGATGACGATCCGCACGATCGTCTTCCACTTCGGCACGCCGAGTGCGTAACTCGCCTCGCGCAGGTCCATCGGGACGATGCGCAGCATCTCCTCGGTGGCACGCACGATCACCGGGATCATCAACAGCACCAGGGCCAGCGACACCGCGAAGCCGGAGCGTTCGAAGCCCAGCGTGGCCACCCACAGCGCGTAGATGAACAGCGCTGCAACGATCGACGGGACGCCGGTGAGGATGTCGACCATGAAGGTCGTGATCTTGCCCAGCCGCGTGCCGCCGCCGTACTCGACCAGGTAGACCGCGACCATGATGCCGATCGGGATCGAGATGATCGAGCACACGACGCCTTGCAGCAGCGTGCCCACCAGCGCGTGGTAGACGCCGCCACCGGGTGAGAACGCGGTCATGCCGCCCTGGGAGTTCGTGAACCACTGCGGCTGCATCAGTGCCGAGATGCCCTTGGTGATGACCGAGTACAGCACCCACAGCAGGGGCACCAGTGCGATCAGCACCGACACCGAGACCAGCACGGTCGCAAGGTTGTTGGTCAGCTTCCGGCGCGCACTGACGCCTTGGAAGGTCGGCTGCTTGACCGGGCGGTCCAGCGTGGAGGTCATTTGGCGCCCCTTCCGGCGACCGCGGCACGCGCCGCCGAGTTCACCACGAACGTGAGGATGAACAGCACCAGGCCGGCGGCGATGTACGCGCCTGCCTTGTACTGGTCGTTGAACTCGCTTGCCGTGGCAGCGATCTTGCTGGCGAAGGTGTAACCGCCGTCGAACAGAGACCAGCCGAACGCGGTCTGGGTGCCGCGCAGGATGATCAGCAGCGCGATGGTCTCGCCGAGCGCGCGGCCCAGGCCGAGCATCGAGCCGCTGATGTAGCCGGAGAGGCCGAACGGCAGCACCGTGGTGCGCACCACCTCCCAGCGCGTGGCGCCGAGTGCGAGTGCGGCCTCGATGATGCCGCGCGGCGTCTGGACGAACACCTCGCGCGTCACCGCCGTGATGATCGGCAGGATCATCACGGCCAGCACGATGCCCGCGGTGAAGATCGTGCCGCCACCGGCCACCGACGCGGTGCCGGTCTTGAACAGGAACAGCCAGCCCAGGTTCTCGTTGAGGAACACGGCCACCGGCTTGAGCACCGGCGCCAGCACGTAGAGGCCCCACACGCCGTAGACGATCGAGGGCACCGCGGCCAGCAGGTCCACCATGTAGGCCAGCGGACCCGCGAGACGCTTCGGCGAGTACTGCGTCAGGAAGATGGCGATGCCGAGTGCGATTGGCATCGCGAGCACCAGCGCGAAGACCGACACGAACACGGTCACCTGGAGCAGGTCCAGGATGCCGAACGTCATCGCCGACGTGTCGGTGGTGATCCAGTTCCCGCCGTAGGTGAAGAAGTTCACCTCGTTGCGGGTGAGCGCCGGGATGGCGCGCATCAGCAGGAAGACACCGATCGCGCCGATGAGGACGACGATCAGGATGCCGGAGCCCTCGGCGAGACCGCCGAAGACGCGGTCTCCCAAGCGAACCTTGCCGCCCCTGTTGGGGTTGGTGGAGATGGGGTCCGGTTCCGGGAAGGGCGCGGCAATGGCCTCACCCGACCCGGCTCCGGTTGGATCTGGTGTCGTCACTGTCATCCCGTCGGTGACCCTATCGGTCATGTATTCCGGACCCCATCCTCACCGTTGTGGTGCTGGTGCGCTAGGTAGCGACTAAGCGATTGCGTTGATGGACGTAAGGAGGCGCTCCTTGAACGCGTCCGGCAGCGCCACGTATCCGGCAGGGCCCAGGTTGGCCTGGCCCTCGTTGGCAGCCACGGTCAGGAACGACTTGACCGCCGCGGCGGTGTCGGCGTCGTAGCCCTTGCTGCAGACGATCTCGTAGGTGGCGAGCACCAGCGGGTACGCGCCGGCGTCCTTGGTGCCGTAGATCGAGTCCAGGTCGAGCGTGAGGTCGTTGCCCTCCGCGGCGAACTTGGCCGAGTCGATGGCCTTCTTGGTGGTCTCGTCGGTCAGCTCGACGGCGCCTGCGCCGTTGTCGATCTGGGCCATCGGCAGGTTGGCCTGCTGGGCGAAGCCCTTCTCGACGTAGCCGATCGCACCCGGGGTGGCCTGCACGGCCTGCACGACGCCGGACGACTTCTGCGCGCCTTCGCCCGCGCCGCCCTGGAACTCGCTGCCCGCGCCCTTGGTCCAGCCCTGCGGCGCTGCCGCGGCCAGGTACTTCTGGAAGTTGTCCGTGGTACCCGACGAATCCGAGCGGTAGACCGGCGTGATGTTGGTGTCCGGCAGCGTCGCGTCGGAGTTGAGCGCGGCGATTGCCGGGTCGTTCCACTTGGTGATCTGGCCCTGGAAGATCTTCGACAGCACGTCGCCGTTGACGACCAGCTTGTCGACGCCCTCGACGTTGTAGGCCATGGCGACCGGGCCGAAGACCAGCGGCAGGTTCCACGCCGGGTTGCCACCGCAACGCTCGGCGGCGGCTGCGATCTGCTCGTCCTTCAGCGCGGAATCCGAACCGGCGAAGTCGACCTGCTTGGCGATGAACTGCTCGCGGCCCGCGCCCGAACCGGTCGGGTTGTACGAGAGGTTCTTGCCGGAGCAGACCTGCTGCCAGACCTTGTTGAACTCGGCGACGGCGTTCTGCTGCGCGGTCGAACCCTCGGCGGTCAGGGAGGCCTTGCCGCCGCAGTCGGCCGACGACGAGGAGCTGCCCGAGGCGCTCGACGACGAGGTGCCCGCGTTGTTGTCGCTGCCGCAGGCGGTCAGCAGGAGGGCGGAGGCGGCGGTCATGGAAAGCGCCGTGCCAACACCCTTGCCGATGCGATTGAGCTTCACTGATCCCACTTTCGATTGACGGCTTCAGACTCTCCGGCAACGTATGCGTCCGTCATGGACGGTTTGGGGATGGCAGGTGAACGAGCGGTGAACAGCCTCAGCGATTTCACAGCTAGGCGGCTAACTGGTGGTGTACGCCACGTCCGCGCTGGAGACCGAGAAAGCGAGCCGTTCGTACGTCTTCACGGCCTGCGAGTTATTTGCCTCGACGTAGAGCATGACCGTCGCCGAGGGCCCCAGTCGGTCACGCAGATGGTGTAGGCCGACGAGCGTCAACGTCGCTCCGAGACCACGGCCCTGCGCGGCCGGATCGACGCCGACGACGTACACCTCGCCGAGATCCGGTCCGTGGACCTTGGTCCAGTGGAACCCGAGCAGCTGCTCGCCGGTGCCACTCCCCGAGTCGCTGCGCTCCTGCCCGCCGGGAACGTCGAACGCCAGGAACAGACCCTCCGCGTCGAACCACTCCTCGCCGCGGCGCTCCGCGATGTCGGCCTCGGTCCAGCCGCCCTGCTCGGGGTGCCATGAGAACGCGGCGTTGTTGACCCGAAGCAGTTCGGCGTCGTCGCTCGGTCCGGCGTAGGTGCGCAACTGGATTCCGGGGGCCACCTTCACCTCGGGCAGGTCGGCGAGCGGGCGGCGCATCTGCCAGAGTTCGCGGACGTTCGTCAGGCCCAACGCCGTCGCCACGGCCCTGGCGGGTTCCAGGTTCCCGTGCGCCCAGATGCGTGCGCCGTCGCCGCCTTCTGCGAGGCCGGCCCGGATCAGTTCCGAGCCGATGCCGCGGCGCCGGGCAGCCGGGTGCACGACGGCCTCGGCCATCGCGGGCGCGTCCGCGGAGCCCGGCGTCAGGTTCAGGTAGCCGACGACCTCGTCCGAATGCAGGTCGGAGTCGTCGAGGGCCAGCAGGTGCCGGGTGCGGTCGTGCGGGAGTTCGCGCAGGACGCCGTCGCCGACCGGGGCGACGCCGTCGACCGCCGTCGCGGCGTCGATCATGGTGCGGATGGTGCGCTGTTCGGCGTCCGACAGCGTGCGACGCCAGGCGATCACTGGGCGCGGAGCGGGTCGCCGAACGCGTCCGGGACGGCGTCGGGGGTGTCGTAGTCCTCGTCGAGGTCGTCGGTGACGTCGGTGCCTGCGGCGGGCGATCGACCGCGCGCCGGTCGCACGGCCTTGTATCCGACGTTGCGGACGGTACCGATCAGCGCCTCGTACTCGGGCCCGAGCTTGGCGCGCAGCCGTCGCACGTGGACGTCGACCGTGCGGGTACCGCCGAAGAAGTCGTAACCCCACACCTCCTGCAGCAGCTGCGCGCGGGTGAACACGCGGCCGGCATGCTGCGCGAGGTACTTGAGCAGTTCGAATTCCTTGTACGTCAGGTCGAGCGGACGGCCACGCAGCCGCGCGGTGTAGGTGCCCTCGTCGATGACGAGTTCCCCGAGGCTGACCTTGCCGACGCTCTCCTGGTCGGCTCCGCCGCCGCGCCTACCGACCAGCAGGCGCAGCCGGGCGTCGATCTCCGCGGGGCCGGTGCTGGGCAGCAGGATCTCGTCGAGGCCCCATTCAGTGTTGACGGCGACCAGTCCACCCTCGTTGACCACGGCGACGACGGGCACCGAGGTACCCGTGGTGCCCAGCAGCCTGCACAACCCGCGGGCTGCGGCCAGGTCGGTGCGCGCGTCGACGATCGCCACGTCGGCGTTGCCTGCCTCCAGCAGCGAGGACACCTCGGTGGGCGCCGAACGCACGGTGTGCGCCAACAACGCCAGGGACGGCAGGACCGACTCGGGTTGCGGGTCGACGGTCAGTAGTAATAAGTCCAACGGGTCCTCCATCAAGCCTCCGGCACCGTCGCGAGCCCGTCGACGGCGCCAACGACACCGACGAAGCCCGGTCACAGCCCAGATTCATGGCTGACACGTGGCCGTTACCGGCCAGCGATCGACCAACGATAGCGTGCCACCTGCCAATTAGCCGCGCTGAGAGATCCGAGCCGAACCCGATGGGCCAGAATGTCGGAGTGCGCAGGCTGCTGATCGGGCTCGTCGCGGCTCTGACGTCGCTCGTGGTGGCGGCCGTGGGCGTGGACTTCGGCACCGCCATCTACGCCGAATACCGGTGGGCCCGCAGCCTCCGTACGGCCAACGACCTCGGCTTCGACCCCTGGGTCGGCGTCCTGGGCTTTCCCTTCGTCACGCAAGCCCTCGACCACCGGTACGGGGAGGTCGAGGTCCGCGCGGGCGGCGTCGATCATCCGGTCGTGGGCAAGGCGTCGCTCGAGACGACCCTGCACGACGTCGACCTCGTGAAGTCCTCCTGGCTCATCGGCCCGAAGGCGACGCTGCCGATCGGCAAGATCGAGAGCCGGATCATCGTCGACTCGACCCACCTCGGCCGGTACATGGGCATCAAGGACCTGCTCGTCGAGGCGCCGACGCGAGAAACCAACGACTCCACCGGCGGCACGACGGAGTCGGGGATCTCCGACAGTCGCGGACTGGTGTTCACCGGTACGCCGACGGCCAGTGGCTTCGACGAGAAGGTGAGCATCTCGGTCGACCTCACGATGGTCGGCGAGGACCGGACCACGGTGCTGCTGACCCCCACCGGGGTGCTCACCGGTCCGGGCACCGCGGACGAAGAGGTGCCCGACGACGAACTGGCGACCGTGCTCGCGGCGTTCAGTACGTCGATACCCGGGTTGAAGCTGCCGTTCGGGATTGCACCGACCAGCGGCGGGGCCAGGGGTTCGGACATCATCGTGGAGGGCATTGCCGAGGGAGTAACAGTGACTTTGGACGGGTTCGATGCGCGATGAGCGCTCGCGCGAAGAGCAGACTGTTGCGATGAGTTCTTCGATGATCGTCGTGATCGCGGTGCTGATCGCCGCGGTCGGCGTCGCGGTGGTCGTAGGGAGGCTGGTGACGCTGCGGGCGGGCATGTTGCGCGACGCCGAGAGGGCCGCCGACGTCGACACCTCCGGCCTGGGGCTGTCGACCACCGGGCCGACGGTCCTGCACTTCACCGCCACCTGGTGCGGACCGTGCGCAGCCGTGCGGCGGGTGGTGGAGGAGGTGTGCGCCGAGCTGCCCGCGGTCGCACACGTCGAGATCGACATGGATGCCAATCCGGAGGCGGCGCGGCGCCTTTCGGTGATGTCGTTGCCGACGACGATCGTGTTCGGCGCCGACGGTCGCCCGCGTTTCCGCATGACCGGCGTGCCCAAGGCCGCTGACCTGCGGTCTGCGCTGAAACCACTGTTGGCCTGACGACTTCGTCTTCGGTAGGCGATTGGGTAGTATGTCGGACGTGTCAGCCCGCCTCGAGCAGTTGCTCACCAAGCGCCGCGCAGTGGACCTGTGCCGCGTTGCGGGTTGTTGCTGTTGTTGTCGTAGCTGCTGAGTAGCCGCGCCGTTTAGAGCCGCACTCGGAGCAGACCCATGTGGTGTGCCCCCAGCCCTGTGACCACAGCATTTCAAGGAGCATCAACGTGCCGAACCAGAACATAGGTCAGGTCGACGTTCGTGGTCCCCGCTTCACCGCCTGGGTGACGACGGTCGTGCTCGTCGCGGCGCTGTTCGCCTCCGTGGCGAGCTACGCCGCTGCGGCGGTCGTCCTCGCCGCACAGGCAGTCGTGTTCGCCATCGGGGCGATCGGCGGCCCCCGCCGCAATCCCTACGGTCGGGTGTTCGCCCACTTCATCGCACCCCGCCTGGGTCCCGCCACCGAGACCGAGCCGGTGCCACCACTCAAGTTCGCCCAGTCGGTGGGCTTGTTCTTCGCCGTGGTCGGCGCCGTCGCATTCGCCATCGGGCTGGGTCCGGTGGGCCTCGCCGCGACGGCGTTCGCACTCGTCGCCGCGTTCCTCAACGCCGCCTTCGGCATCTGCCTCGGCTGCCAGCTGTACCCGCTCGTCGCACGCCTGCGCCGGGCACCCGCACCGTCGTCATAACCGCACATCCGAAAGGACCCTCCTTCATGGCACGTTCCGACGTCCTGGTCACCACCGAGTGGGCCGAGAACAACCTCGACGCCCCCAACACCGTCTTCGTCGAGGTCGACGAGGACACCAGCGCCTACGAGGGCGGCCACATCGCCGGCGCCGTCCGGATCGACTGGAAGACCGAACTGCAGGATCCGGTGAAGCGGGACTTCGTCGACCAGCAGCAGTTCTCGAAGTTGCTGTCGGACAAGGGAATCGCGAACGACGACACTGTGATCCTCTACGGCGGCAACAACAACTGGTTCGCGGCGTACGCCTACTGGTACTTCAAGCTGTACGGCCACGAGAACGTCAAGCTGCTCGACGGCGGCCGCAAGAAGTGGGAACTCGACGGTCGCCCGCTGGTCACCGAGGTGCCCAACCGCACTGCCACGTCCTACTCGGCCAAGGCGCCCAACAACGACATCCGCGCGTTCCGCGACGAGGTCATCGCCGCGATCGGTGAGAAGAACCTCGTCGACGTGCGCTCCCCCGACGAGTTCTCCGGCAAGATCCTCGCCCCGGCGCACCTCCCGCAGGAGCAGAGCCAGCGCGCAGGCCACATCCCCACCGCCATCAGCGTGCCGTGGAGCAAGGCCGCCAACGAGGACGGCACCTTCAAGTCCGACGAGGACCTGGCGAAGCTCTACGCCGACGCCGGCCTCGACGGCGACAAGCTGACCATCGCCTACTGCCGCATCGGTGAGCGCTCGTCGCACACCTGGTTCGTGCTGCAGGAGCTGTTGGGCCATAAGAACGTCAAGAACTACGACGGTAGTTGGACGGAATACGGCTCCCTCGTGGGAGCCCCGATCGAGTTGGGAAGCTGATATGTGCTCTGCACCGAAACAAGGACTGACGTTGCCCGCAGGCGTCGACCTCGAGAAGGAGACGGTGATCACCGGCCGCGTCGTCGACGGCTCGGGACAGACCGTCGGCGGTGCGTTCGTGCGCCTGCTCGACAGCAGTGACGAGTTCACCGCCGAGGTCGTGGCGTCGGCGACGGGCGACTTCCGCTTCTTCGCCGCACCCGGCACGTGGACGCTGCGCGCGCTGTCGAAGGTCGGCAACGGCGACGCCACCGTGGCCCCGTCCGGCGCAGGGATCCACGAAGTCGACGTCAAGGTCGCCTGACGACGAAACCGGCGAGGTACGAGCCGGTGAGGAGTCGGGTAATCGAGTACGGCCTGAGACCCAACGACGATGGCGGTGTCCCGGCGCGCCGGGGCACCGCCGCGAGAACTAGACTGAAAACGTGATTCTGTTCTTCGAGATCCTTCTCGTCGTGGTGAGCGTGATCATCGCGTGGTTCGCGATCTACGCGGTGTACCGCCTGATCACCGACGAGGCGTGACTTCCGACGACACGACGCCGGGCGCGGTGACGCCCGGGTCCGCCGATCGCGCCGTTGCCGCGGCCGCCGAGCGTGCCAGGGAGACGGCGCTGCGCAACGTCCCGGGCTTCGACGATCTGCCCGTGCCCGCCGATACCGCGAACCTGCGTGAGGGTGTGTCGCTCAACGACGCCCTCCTCGCGCTGCTTCCGCTGGTGGGCGTGTGGCGTGGCACCGGCGAAGGGCGTGACGCCGACGGCGACTACCGCTTCGGCCAGCAGATCATCGTGTCCCACGACGGCGGCGACTACCTGAACTGGGAAGCCCGGTCGTGGCGGCTGTCCGACACCGAGGACGGCGAGGGCGACGACGCCGCGGTACCCGGCCTGCGGGAGACGGGTTACTGGCGCTTCGTGAACGACCCGGCCGACCCGTCTGAGACCACCGCGATCGAACTGCTGCTCGCACACTCCACCGGCTTCGTCGAACTCTTCTACGGCACCCCGCTGAACCAGGCGTCCTGGGAGCTGGTGACCGATGCGCTGGCGCGCAGCAAGTCCGGCGTGCTGGTGGGTGGCGCCAAGCGGCTCTACGGCATCGTCGACGGCGGCGACCTCGCCTACGTCGAGGAGCGCGTCGACGCCGACGGCGGTCTCGTTCCGCATCTCTCGGCACGTCTGACGCGGTTCGTCGGTTGACGGGCCCGGCTCGACTGGGCGCGGCGCTGCTCGTCGTCGGCTTCCTGGCCGGATGCGGCTCCACGGAGCAACCGGCACCGTCGGACACCGCACCGTCGACCACCGTGCCGTCGAACACTGTGCCGTCGAGCGCCCCGGCCGCCTCCGGTCACGGCGCCTACGCTGAATGCCTCGCCGAGAACGGCGTCGGCACTCCCCCGGCGGGACCCGCAGCGCCGCCAGGCGTCGATCCGCAGACCTGGGCGCAGGCGCAGCAGGCATGCGCAGACAAGGCGCCCGGCCCCGCGTCTTGATCAGGACATGATGCGCTGCAGGAACGGCGTCGAGTCGGGCACCGATGCGAGCACCGTCCCGCTGTGGTCCTGGTCGGGATAGACGTGCAATTCGACGGGTTGGCGGTTCGCGCGCATCGCCTCGTCGAGCCGCAGTGAGGACGACGGCGGCACGTCGCTGTCACGCAGCCCCACGCCGAGGAAGACCGGCCGGTCGTAGCCGCTCGTCGGGATCCCCAGGTAGTCGGTGAGCGCAGGTCCGGCACCGGGCACCGACGCCAGCGGCGCCACGAAGAACTCGTTCGGCCGGGTGTCGGTGAGGGCGGTCGCCAGTTCCGCGGCGCACGCCACCTCGGCCTTGGCGACGGCGTCTCTGCCCTCTGCGGACAGCACGGCGTCGACGTCGAGGTCGGGCCGCGCCTCCCGGAACGCCGCGAGGATGTAGGCCGAGTACGCGCTGGCCACCGAGCCCAGTTCGGGCGGCAGCACCATGTCCGGGCCCGCCTTGCCCACGATCTCGTCGATGAAGGCCGGCGTGCCGGTGGCGATCGCGCCGCGGTAGTCGAGCCCGCTGCCCGCGCTGAACTCGGTGGCGTAGCGCGCGGTGCCGACGGCGGCCGCACCGCCCTGGGACTGGCCGATGACCGCCCAGCGCGGCGACAGTGCGACGCCCCGGCGGTCGGCCAGTTGATGGAAGGCGATGACGGAGTCGACGATGCCGTGCGCCGTGGTGGCGGTGTCGAGGTAGCTCATCAGCCCCGGTGTCCCGAGGCCCGTGTAGTCGGAGGCGACCACCGCGTAGCCCTGCCCGAGCCAGTGGTCGAGGTAGCCGTCGTCGCGGTCGCTGCGCGGCAGCGCCGAGGGCGTGCAGTCGTCGCCCAGGCCGGTGGTTCCGTGCGCCCAGGCCACGGTCGGCCACCCATCCTGCGGTGGCGCTCCGGCGGGCAGGAACACCGCGGCCGTGCTCACGGCGGGCCGCTGGTGAGTGTTCGTCGTGGCGTAGAGGATTCGGTAGGCGGCGCCCGCACCGGGCAGCGACACGGCGGGATCCAGCGGTACCGATTCGATGAGGCTGCCGGGGGCGCCGATCGTGCCCGCGTAGTCGGTGGCGTCCAGCCCGGACCAGTCGGGGGTCGCCGCGTACGCCAACGGGGTCGAGGGTGGCAGCAGGGCCAGCACGACGATGGCGATGGGCACGAGGGACAGTCGACGCATGCCGCCACGTTAGGCCGTAAGGGTGCCCCAGACATGGAGCGGCCCCCGAGCCGTATGTCCTCGGTGGACTACCGAGGGGCTCGGGGGCCGGGTGACCGCCGGGAATTCGCTAGCGCGCGCAGGTATGTCGATGCGCGTGAGCGACGATCACTCCCGGTGCTGCTAGCGGGCAGCCACCTCACATGTCCATATGTCACTCGAAATCTTGGACCACCTCCTCTCTTGTGTACGAGCGACCGTACTCCCGGATCTTGGGGTCGACAACCGGATTTCGCGCACAGCGATCAGGGCTGCCGACCGACACCGAGTTCGACCAGTTCAGCGACGTCCGCGGCCATCGGCGCATGCGTCAGCGCCACGCCATCGAGGGTGTGCACGCGGGCCGCCAGCGTCACACTCGACAACAACCAGAGACCTTGTGCGACACCAAGATCAGTGGCCCGGATCGGGGCCCGTTCGCACCGCCAGCCGCGTCGCACGGCCACGTCGAACAGGGCGGCGACGGTGGTGCCGGGCAGGATCGGCGAGGACTGGGCGGGGGTGCGCAGCACACCGGGTTCCGGTGCGACGACGACACTCGAGCGGGCCCCTTCCAACACGTAACCGTCGGACCCGACCAGCACGACGTCGGACGCCCCGAGCCGCTCGGCCTCGCGCTGTGCGGCGGCGAACACGGCGTACGACATCGACTTCACGCCGGCCAGCGACCACGCCGGGGCGGCGCCGGCGCCGGGCGACCCTCGATCCAGCGTCACGGCGGCCACGCCGTCGCGCCTGGCCGCCAAGACGCGTTGCGGCACCGCCGACACGGTGACCATCGCCGTCGAGGACCCTCCCGTGCCGCGCCCGTAGAGCAGCCGCAGCACCGCCTCGCCACCCGACCACCCCGCGACGGCCGTTGCGGTCGCGGCCCGCCAGCCCGCGTCGTCGAGCGGGGGCAGGCCGATCGTCGCGGCGGAGGCGGCCAGGCGGGCCAGATGAGCGTCCAGCAGGCACGCGCGGCCGTCGCGAACCAACAGGGTCTCGAAGACGCCGTCGCCGCGCGCGATCATCGAGTCGTCGGCGCGCAGCACCGGCGTGTGCGGATCGAGCACCCCGGCGGCGAGGTCGACGACGACCACGGCGGGAGTGCGGGGCGTCATGGGCCACGAGGGTAGCGATCGATGCTCGTAGAGTTGAGTCATGTCCGCAGTTCGCGCACCAGATTCCGGTCCCGACGCAGGCGCCGTGTGGCATTACGGCGACCCGCTGGGCGAGCAACGCTCCGCGACGAACGGTCTCGTCGTGATCGACCGTTCCCACCGCGCGGTGCTTCAGCTGTCCGGCAAGGACCGGCTGACGTGGTTGCACACCATCTCCAGCCAGCACGTCAGCGGGCTGAACGACGGGGTGGTGACCGAGAATTCGAGCCTCGACGGCCAGGGACGTGTGGAAGATCACTGGCTGCAGGTCGACCTCGACGGCGTCACGTTCGTCGACACCGAGCGGGACCGCGGCGAGCCGCTGCTGACGTTCCTGCGCAAGATGATCTTCTGGGCCGACGTGGTGGTGGAGCCGGCGGATCTCGCCGTGCTCTCACTGCTCGGGCCGAAGGTGGACGGGCCCGAAGTGCTTGCGGCCCTCGGGCTGGCCGAACTCCCCGCCCCGTGGTCGGCGGTGCCGCTGGCCGGGGGCGGCTTCGTGCGCCGCCTCGCCGCGGTCGAGGTCGACCTGGTGGTGCCGCGCGAGCAGGCCGCGCAGTGGCGTGACCGGATGGTCGGCGCAGGCGCGCGACCAGCAGGCATGTGGGCCTACGAGGCCCACCGCGTGACGGCCCTGCAGCCCCGGCTCGGCGTCGACACCGACGAGCGCACCATCCCGCACGAGATCGGGTGGATCGGCGGGCCCGGCGAGGGCGCCGTACACCTCGAGAAGGGCTGCTACCGCGGCCAGGAGACCGTCGCGCGGGTGCACAACCTGGGCAAGCCTCCCCGCATGCTGGTGCTGCTGCAGCTCGACGGCTCCTCGGACCGACCCGCACCGGGTGACCCGGTGCTGGCAGGCGGCCGGGCGGTCGGCCGGCTCGGCACCGTGGTGGACCACGTCGACGAGGGGCCCGTCGCGCTCGCGCTGGTCAAGCGCGGCCTGCCGGTCGACACCGAACTGACGACCGGCGGCGAGGTCTCGGTCGCCGCGGTGATGGACCCCGATTCGGTGCCGTCCAACGACCACGTCGGTGCGGGACGGCTCGCCGTGGAACGCCTGCGCGGCCGAACGCGTTGACACCGGATGGCCCTACGGCGTTCGTGGGGCCGGGCCTGCCAGCACAGAACCAGCGGGCACGGTAAGGTGCTGTCAGGACGATAAACACACTCAGATCGGAGCCGCCTGATGATCAGGCCGCTCCGTTATTGCGCGAGGGGGTCCCTCATGGGCCGTGGCCGAGCAAAGGCAAAGCAGACAAAGGTCGCTCGTGAGCTGAAGTACAGCTCTCCGCAGACCGATCTCACCCAGCTACAGCGCGAGCTGTCGCACGCTCCCGACCACAACGGCAGTGACGTACCCGCCGCAGTGGACGATTGGACCGACGAGGACGACTGGCGCCGCTAGCGCCCGTCGCGGGCCCTGGTTCTCACCGGGCCCGCTCATTCAGAATCGTGGATGCTGCCCGACGAGATGGGCGCGCGTTTCTCCCTTTGCACCCTTCATGACCGTGCCGAGCGTCCAGCACTTGATGTGCCGGGCGGTCAGGATGGCCAGTGCGCGGTCGGTGTCCTCCGGCGCGACGACGGCAACCATTCCGACGCCCATGTTGAAGGTCTTGTCCATCTCCGCGCGCTCGATGCGCCCGCGCTGGCCGATCATGCCGAAGACCGGGGCCGGGGTCCACGTCCCGCGGTCGATCTCGGCCACCAGGCCGTTGGGCACCACGCGCTCGAGGTTGCCCGCCAGCCCGCCGCCGGTGACGTGGCAGAACGTGCGGACCTGCGTCTCGGCGGCCAGCGCCAGGCAGTCTTTCGCGTAGATCCGGGTGGGCTCGAGCAGTTCCTCGCCGAGCGTGCGGCCGAACTCCTCGACGTGCCCGCCGAGATCCATCCGGTCGATTTCCAGCAGCACCTTGCGGGCAAGTGAGTAGCCGTTGGAGTGCAGGCCGGTCGAGGCCATGGCGATCAGCACGTCGCCCGGCTTGACCCGCTCGGGCCCGAGGACGTCATCGGCTTCGACGACGCCGACGCCGGTGGCCGACACGTCGTAGTGGTCGGGCGACATCAGCCCGGGGTGTTCGGCGGTCTCGCCGCCGAGCAGTGCGCACCCGGAGATCACGCAGCCATTGGCGATGCCTGAGACGATCTCTGCGACGCGTTCGGGCACGGTGCGGCCTACGGCGATGTAGTCCTGCAGGAACAGCGGCTCAGCGCCACACACCACGAGGTCGTCGACGACCATCGCGACGAGGTCGAGGCCGATGGTGTCGTGCTTGTCCATGGCCTGGGCGATCGCCAGCTTCGTGCCGACGCCGTCGGTGGACGACGCGAGCAGCGGCTCGCGGTAGTCGTTGCGTAGGGCGAAGAGGCCTGCGAAGCCGCCGAGGCCGCCGCGCACCTCCGGCCGCGTCGCACGCTTGGCCAACGGCTTGAACAGTTCGACCGCGCGGTCCCCCGCTTCGATGTCCACGCCCGCCGCGGCATAGGAGGCGCCGTCGTTACTGGCCGGCCGACCCTTGCTCGTCATCGCGCTAAAGGTTACCGCCAAGACCTCCTCCACTGGGCCACCGGCTGTGTCACGCTGTGCCTCGTGAACGGACTTCGCTGGTCGGCAGGGGCAGGAGCAGCCATGCTGCTCGCATCATTGGGGTCGGCCGGGGCGGCTCAGGCGACCCCCAACCGCGGTATCGAGGCCCGGACGCTCGCGCAGTCGGTCGTCGACGGCCAGCAGTACGTGACGCGGGAACTCACCATCGCCCCGGGCGGCAGCACCGGGTGGCACTGGCACCAGGTCCAGGTGTTCGGCCTGGTGCGGGCAGGCACCCTCACCCATGACAAGGCCGACTGCTCCAGCGACGGCATCTACCCGGCGGGCGCGCCGATCACCGAGGGCTCCGGTCCGGGCGAGGTTCATATCGGTCGCAACCTCGGCCCCGACCCCGTGGTGCTGTGGGTCTTGTACATCGGCCCGGCCGACGCGCCGCTGGCAACAGACGCACCGAACCCTGGTTGCCCGTTTGAGTAGACCCGTTAACGGTCATCCCGACGGGGATCCGCTCCGAATACCTGGAAAGCGGTATACGACGGATGGAGGACCGGTGTCGGATTCGAACACCCGCCGCTGCCTGGTGACCGGTGCGACCGGTTACGTCGGCGGCAACCTGGTGCCCGTGCTGCTCGACCGTGGACACACGGTTCGCGCGCTGGCCCGCACGCCCAGCAAGCTCGACGACACCCCGTGGCGCGATCGCGTCGAGGTGGCCAAGGGCGACCTGGGTGACGCCGACTCGTTGACCGAGGCGTTCACCGACGTCGACGTCGTCTACTACCTGGTGCACTCGATGGGCACGTCCAAGGACTTCGAGCGCGAGGAAGCGATGTCGGCCGACAACGTCGTCATCGCGGCCAAGCGTGCCGGCGTGCAGCGGATCGTCTACCTGTCCGGCCTGCATCCGCCGAACAGCGCCGACCTGTCGAAGCACCTTCGCTCGCGAACGGCGGTGGGCGACAAGCTGATTGCCTCGGGCATCGAGACGCTGGTGCTGCAGGCGGGCATTGTCGTCGGGTCGGGTTCGGCCTCGTTCGAGATGATCCGGCACCTGACCGACCGGCTGCCGGTGATGACGGCGCCGAAGTGGGTGCACAACAAGATCCAGCCGATCGCGATCGGCGACGTGCTGTACTACCTCGCCGAGGCGGCCGTCGCGGACGTCCCGGAGTCACGCACGTGGGACGTCGGCTGCCCGGACGTGCTCGAGTACGGCGATGCGATGCAGGTCTACGCCGACGCCGCCGGACTGCGCAGGCGTCTGATCGTGGGCGTGCCGTTCCTGACGCCGACCATTGCGAGCTGGTGGGTCGGCCTGGTGACGCCGATCCCGTCGGGTCTGGCCCGTCCGCTGGTGCACTCCCTGGAGTGCGACGCGATCATGCACGAGCACGACATCGACGCCGTCATCCCGCCGCCGCCCGGTGGTCTCACGCCGTACGTCCAGTCCGTCAAGGAGGCACTGGATCACGACGGCACCGCGGGCAGCCGGGGGCGCAAGAGCATCATGCGCTTCAGTTCGCCTACGGCGTAACGCCTTTCGAGGACCCGCTCAGGGTCGGCGCAGCGCGGAGGCGTTGTCGTTGGTCGCCTGCAGCGGGATGCCGGTCTTGGCCGCGGTCGCGAGCATGTGCTCGATGACGTTCTTGCCGAGCGCGGTCTCGCCGGGCAGCTCGATCGGGTAGTTGCCGTCGAAGCATGCCGAGCACAGCCTCGATGCGGGCTGCTCGGTCGCGGCGATCATGCCCTGGGTACTGATGTAACCCAGGGTGTCGGCGCCGATGGCGCGACGCACGCCGTCGAGCATCTCCTCCTCGTCGGCGGAGTTGCTCGCCGCGTTGGCGATCAGCTCGGCGGGCGTGGCGAAGTCGATGCCGTAGAAGCAGGGCCACTTCACCGGCGGTGAGGCGATGCGGACGTGCACCTCGAGCGCGCCTGCCTCGCGGAGCATCCGGATCAGCGCCCGCTGGGTGTTGCCGCGCACGATCGAGTCGTCGACGACGATCAGCCGCTTGCCGCGGATGACTTCCTTGAGTGGGTTCAGCTTCAGCCGGATGCCCAGCTGGCGGATGGTCTGCGACGGCTGGATGAAGGTGCGGCCGACGTAGGCGTTCTTCATCAGGCCCTGGCCGTAGGGGATGCCAGAGCCCTGGGCGTAGCCGACGGCGGCGGGGGTGCCGGACTCGGGAACGCCGATCACGAGGTCCGCGTCCACCGGCTTCTCGACGGCGAGCCTGCGGCCGATGTCGACGCGGGTGGCGTGCACCGACCGGCCGCCGATGATGCTGTCGGGCCGGGCCAGGTAGACGTATTCGAAGACGCAGCCCTTGGGCGTCGGGTTGGCGAAGCGCGTCGAGCGCACGCCGTCGGCGTCGATCGCGAGGAGTTCGCCCGGCTCGATGTCGCGGACGAACGATGCGCCGACGATGTCGAGCGCCGCGGTCTCCGATGCGACGACCCAGCCGCGGTCGAGGCGGCCGAGCGACAGCGGGCGGACACCGTGCGGGTCGCGCGCGGCGTAGAGGGTGTTCTCGTCCATGAAGGTCAGGCAGAACGCGCCGCGCACGGTGGGCAGCAGTTCGAGAGCGGCCTGCTCCAGCGAGGAGTCGGCGGCACCGTGGGCGAGGAGCGCGCCGAGGATGTCGGAGTCGGTGGTGGCCGAGGCGGCACCGCGGGTGTTGACCAGCCCGGCCTCGCGCGCACGGGCCGCGAGTTCGGTGGTGTTGACGAGGTTTCCGTTGTGACCGAGCGCGACTCCGGTGCCCGCGGCGGTGTTGCGGAACACCGGCTGGGCGTTCTCCCACGTGGTGGATCCGGTGGTGGAGTAGCGGCAGTGCCCGATGGCGACGTGGCCGTCCATCGCGGCGAGCGTCTGCTCGTCGAACACCTGGCTCACCAGGCCGAGGTCCTTGAAGACCAGGACCTGGGATCCGTCGGCGACGGCGATGCCTGCGGCCTCTTGGCCCCTGTGCTGCAAGGCATAGAGGCCGTAGTACGTGAGCTTCGCCACGTCTTCACCGGGAGCCCAGACGCCGAAGACGCCACACTCCTCGCGGGGTTCGTTCTCGTCCTGCGCGGGCTGCTCGTCGGTCACGATGAGGCTGCTCCCTGGGGGCTGTGGGTGACGACGTCAGTCTACGGACAACCGGCGTCTAAGGCGGAATCGGGCGCGCATGTCGCCTCTTTCGTCGGCGTGTTCAACGCCACGACCGCGTGTCGCCATTCCTCGCGGGCCTGAACCGGGGGTGTGAAGTTCGCCGCAGTCAGTCCAGCGTGACCAGCGGCAGCCAGTCGGCGATCTCACCGGCCCGGGATCCGGACGCGAGCACGGTCCCGGCGGCGACCGCCTCGGCCATCGTCTGCAGGCCTGCGGCGAGCAGCAGCCAGGTGCGCGGATCGGTCTCGACGACGTTGGGCGGATTGCCGCGGGTGTGCCGCGGCCCCTCGATGCACTGAACGGCGACGAACGGCGGCACCCGCACCTCCACGCTGTGACCGGGCGCCGTGTCCTCGAGCGTGCGTGCGGTGAGCCGGACGGCATCGGCCAGGGCGGGCCGGTCGGGTGCCGATGCGTCGGGATCGCGCAGCCACGTGGCGAGCGCGTTGACGGCGGCGCGGGTCTTCGTCGGGTCCGCGGGACGGCGAGCGGGCATGACTCCAGTGTCGCAAGGCCTTGACGTCAACTTCGCTTGAGGTTCTACGTTCGATCCATGACCTTCCGACCGCACGAGATCGAGTACATGAGGTCGGCGGACCTCGGCCGTTTGGCGACCATCAAGCCCGACGGGACGCCGCAGAACAGCCCGGTGGGATTCAGCTACAACGCGGAGCTGGGCACCATCGACATCGTCGGGTATCAGATGTCGAAGAGTCGCAAGTACCGCAACATCGCCGTCAACCCCCACGTCGCGTTCGTCGTCGACGACATCGCCTCGCGCGATCCGTGGCGGGTCCGCTGCCTGGAGATACGCGGGACCGCGGAACAGGACGAGTTGACCACTGCCGCAACGGAACCCAACGGTGACGCGCTGGACACCGCGATCATCCGGATCACGCCGAGGCGCATCATCGGATTCGGCATCGACGACGTGAACACCGAACCGCACCTGCTGGCAGCCGACGCCCGCGACGTCTAGCGCGGCCGCCGGACCCACACCGCGGCCACCGCACCCGCCTCGTTGACGGCGAGGTGCGCGAGCATCGGGGCGGCGAGGCTGCCGGTCCGGTCGTAGAGCCAACCGAAGCACCAGCCCGCGACACCGGTCACCAGCACGGTGCCCAGCACGGGCTCCCCGGCGGCGCGGGCGTCGGCCACGTGCGACAGACCGAACGCCGTCGCCTGCAGCACGCGGCCGGCCCGGGCTCCGAGGGCGTCGGCCGCCACGGTGCCGAGCGCACCGCGGTAGGCCGCCTCCTCGCTCCACACCGTGCCAAGCGGGATGTGGGCCAGTAGCCATTCGGGAACCGAGTCGGGCAGATTCCGGGCCGCCATGCCGCGCCGCACCGGTGGCGCAAGGGTCGACGTTCCGACCGCCGCCGACACCGCGGTGGCGACCGGCAGCCCGAGTCCCACGCCGCGCCACAGATCGGGCGGCGTCAGCCCGAGCGGTGCCCCGGTGCGCCGGATCAGCACACCGGCGAGAGTGCCGTGCACCAGCAGCCTGGCGCGCGGAGGCAGACGCGGTCCGACGACGCCACTCCATGCCACCAGTGCGACGGCGAGCGCCACCGCCTTGCGCATCAGTACTCGGGTCCGTCGACGGCCCGCGACTCCTCGAGGGAGCCGCGGACCCGTTCGGTGTCCTCGGCGGTCCAACCGTCGGGCGCAATGACGGCGGCCCAGCCGTCGAGCACCGAGTCGCCGTAGTTGTGCCCGTGCCCACCTGGCACACCGGAGGCGTTGGTCATGTCAGCGCTGACCTGCCAGAAGGTGACGATCGGATACCAGCGCATCGACGCGGTCCGGTCTGCGCCCGGTGCCTCGACGAGCCAATCCGGGCGGGAGAACACGAGATTCGGCGACCACCAGATGATCGGGTCCGACGCGTGCTGCAGGAAGAGCACCCGCGTGCCGTCCCAGCGGGGTTCGGCGATCCGGGCGATGTCGTCGGCATCGGCGGCCTGGGTGAACCGCACGGTGCGCCCGTCGTCGTAGCGTGGCTCGACCTCCCGGGTGCCGGGGTCGCGGCGGGCGACCAGGCCGCTCCACAGCGGGCTCTCGTGCGGCGGGCCGACCCACAGCACCGCGGAGAAGTCCATGGCCGCGATGTCGGGCAGCCACCCGAACGCGCCCTGGCCGGCCATCGAGCCCAGACTCTCGCCGTAGAGCACGAGCTTGGGACGCCGGTCGGGCGGCAGCTGCTGCCAGCGGTCGTGGACGGCGTCGATCAGCATGCGGCCCGACTCGATGGACTTCTCCCGGTCACCGAGGAACGAGATCCAGCTCGGCAGGTAGGAGTACTGCACGCCGACGAGCGCGGTGTCGCCGTTGTACATCGTCTCGATGGCGCGGGCGGCCACCGGATTGACCCAACCCGTGCCCGTGGTCGGGATGATGACGAGCAGCTTTCGGTCGAACGCGCCGGTGCGGTCCAGTTCCCGGATGACGACGTCCATCCGCGCGGCATCGGTGTCGGCGGTCTGCAGCCCGGCGTACACCCGGATGGGCTCCTTGGCGGGGCGGCCGTTGACCCGCACCAGCGCGTCGACGTCCGGACCGGTGGCGACGAAGTTGCGACCCTGAAAGCCGAGCGTGTCCCACGGCGCCAAGGACGTTGGGCTGCCCGATCTCTCGGGCGCGGTGGGCTGGGCCACCCCGTCGCGGGTGGTCGAGTTCTGCGGCTGGAACACGATGCTGGCCCCGGCCAGGAAGCCGCGGTAGAGCACGCCGTTGACGAGCATCACGAGCAGCACCACCACGACGCCCGTGCCGATGAACAGGGCCACCTCGCTGTGCAGATGCCAGCGCCGGATGATCATCCGCGCCAACACCTTGACCGCGTCGAGCAGCACGCGGGACGCGCCCACGCAGGCTCCACCGACGAGCACCGAGACCATGAGCGTGCGGAGGTAGGCCGGCGTCTCGGGGCCATCGATGCCCATCAGCGCCGACACCTGCCGCTGCCACCCCGCGGCGGGAATCAGCATCAGCAACGACGCGCCGATCGCCGCCGCCACCGTGGCGACCTTCATCGCGTTGAGGATCCGCTGCGGTGGTGGCCACCACCGGCGGCCACGGAGGACGAAGCGGCGCACCGCCTTTCCGACCAGCACGCCGATGGCGTAGCCGATCGCGGCGTTGGTGCCGCCGATCAGACCCTGGAACAACCAGTCCCGCGGCAGCAGCGACGGCGTGAGCGACAGGCAGAAGAACAGTGCGCCGAACCCGACCCCGACGAAGTCGAGTCGGATCAGTCCCCAGGCCCAGACCAGAAGGGGGTGTCGGGTGTGGGCCGGGGGTCTCACCCGAACAGTCCGGGCAGCACACCCTCCGACGTGCGTCGCAGTTCGTCGAGACCGATCGTGAATTGACCCTGCACCTCGACGTCGTCGCTGCCGTCGTCGACGACGCCGATCCGGGTGGCCGGCAGTCCGCGCGCCTCGCACATCGCCCGGAACCGGCTCTCCTCGGTGCGCGGCACGGCGACGAGCACGCGGCCGCTGGATTCGGAGAAGAGCGTGACGAACGGGTCGGCGCCCTCGGGAAGGATGATGCGGCAACCGGTTTCGCCCGCCATCGCAGCCTCGACGACCGTCTGGATCAAGCCGCCCTCGCTGAGATCGTGTGCGGCGGAGACGAGTCCGTCGCGCGACGCCGACGCCAGCACCTCGGCCAGCAGCTTCTCGCGCTCGAGGTCGACCTTGGGCGGGAGCCCACCGAGGTGATCGGCGGTGACCTGCGCCCAGATCGATCCGTCGAACTCGTCGCAGGTGTCGCCGAGCAACATCAGCGTCTCACCGGGCTCGCTGCCGAGGCCGGTGGGGATGCGGCGCTTCACGTCGTCGAGGACGCCGAGCACTCCGACCACCGGGGTCGGGTGGATCGGCGTCGTGCCGGTCTGGTTGTAGAAGCTGACGTTGCCGCCGGTGACCGGGATGCCAAGGGTCGCACAGCCGTCCGCGAGACCGCGTACGGCTTGAGAGAACTGCCACATGACGCCGGGATCCTCGGGGGAACCGAAGTTGAGGCAGTTGGTCACGGCGACGGGCTGCGCGCCCGTGACCGCGACGTTGCGGTAGGCCTCGGCCAGGGCCAGCTGGGCGCCGGTGTACGGGTCGAGCTTGGTGTAGCGGCCCGACGCGTCGGTGGCCACGGCGATGCCGCGCCCGGTCTTCTCGTCGATGCGCAGCACGCCGCCGTCGGCGTGTTCGGCCAGCACGGTGTTGCCGCGCACGTAGCGGTCGTACTGCTCGGTGATGAACGCGCGGCTGCACAGGTGCGGGCTGCCGATCATCTCGAGCAGCGTCGCGCGCAGCTCCTCACCGGTTGCAGGGCGGGGCAGGTGCGCGGAGGTGTCGGCGTTGAGCCCGTCCTGGGTGTCGGGACGCTGGACCGGGCGTTCGTACACCGGGCCCTCGTGCGCCACGGTGCGGGGCGGGACGTCGACGACGGTCTCGCCGTGCCAGGTGATCTGCAGCCGGTCGCCGTCGGTGACCTCGCCGATGACCGTGGCGAGCACCTCCCACTTTTGGCACACCGCCATGAACTTCTCGACGTTCTCCGGTGCGACGACGGCGCACATGCGCTCTTGCGACTCGCTGGAGAGCACCTCGGCGGGGGTCATGAACTTGGCGCGCAGCGGCACCTTCTCCAGCTCGATCGACATGCCACCGTCACCGGCGGACGCCAATTCGGACGTGGCGCAGGACAATCCGGCGCCGCCGAGATCCTGGATGCCGATGACCAGACCGGCCGCGTACAGCTCGAGGCAGCACTCGATGAGCACCTTCTCCATGAACGGGTCGCCGACCTGCACGGCCGGGAGCTTCTTGCGGCCGGGGCCCTCGCCCTCGTCGCCACCGAAGGTCTCCGACGCCAGCACCGACACGCCGCCGATGCCGTCGAGACCGGTGCGCGCACCGAACAGGATGATCTTGTTGCCGGTACCCGAGGCGAAGGCCAGGTGCAGGTCCTCCTTGCGGAGCGCTCCGACGCACAGCGCGTTCACCAGAGGGTTGCCCGCATAGCTCGGGTCGAAGACCGTCTCGCCGCCGATGTTGGGCAGCCCCAACGAGTTTCCGTAACCGCCGACGCCGCGCACCACGCCGTCGAGGACGCGCCGGGTATCGGGGGCGTCGGCAGCGCCGAAGCGGAGCTGGTCCATCACCGCGACCGGGCGTGCGCCCATCGCCATGATGTCGCGGACGATGCCGCCCACGCCGGTGGCCGCGCCCTGGTAGGGCTCGACGTAGGACGGATGGTTGTGCGACTCGACCTTGAACGTCACGGCCCAGCCGTCGCCGATGTCGACGACGCCGGCGTTCTCGCCGATGCCGGCGAGCATCGAGGTGCGCATGGCCTCGGTGGTGGTCTCACCGAAGTAGCGCAGGTGCACCTTCGACGACTTGTAGGAGCAGTGCTCGCTCCACATCACCGAGTACATCGCGAGTTCTGCGTCAGTGGGTCGACGACCGAGGATCTCGCGGATCCGGTCGTATTCGTCGTCCTTGAGACCGAGTTCGCGGAAGGGCTGCGGTTGTTCTGGAGAATCGGCAGCGTTCGAGACGGTGTCGACTGCAGGGGCGGTGTGGCTGAACCCGGACGTCACGAAGACAGTTTAGGTGCTGAACGGCCGCCGAACGAACCAGCGACGGACTACTGCCCCGCGACGCAGAACGCGTTGCCCTCGGGGTCGGCGAGCACCACCCACTCGAACTCCGGCCCGAAGCTGTTCCGACCCGTCTCGGTGGCCCCTGCCGCGACCAGTCGGGCAACCTCCGCCTCGCGGTCGGCGGCGTGGAAGTCGAGGTGCACCCGGTTCTTCCCGGGCGTGGGATCGGGCACCCGCTGAAAGCCCAGCGTGGGGCCCTTGGGCCTCGCGACCATGACGAATTCGCCGGGCGCGACGGCGTTGACCTCGCCGCCCACGGCGCCTGCCCACCAGGTCGCGAGCGTGTCGGGGTCGGTGCAGTCGAACGTGATCATCTCGATGTCGAGGGACATGCGGGCACGTTAACTCAGCCCGGTGACAGGAAGGCCTGCAATGCGAGGGAATAGGACCGCACGTCGTCGGCGCCCATGAGTTCGCGCGCCGAGTGCATCGCCAGCTGGGCCGCGCCGACGTCGACCGTCGGGATCCCGGTGCCCGCCGCGGTCATCGGCCCGATCGTGGACCCGCACGGCAGGTCGGCGCGGTGCTCGTAGCGCTGCATCGGCACACCGGCCTGCTCGCAGGCCAGCGCGAACGCCGCGGCGGTGCGGCCGTCGGTCGCGTAGCGGAGATTCGGCTGCACCTTGAGCACGGGTCCGCCGTTGACCTCGATGAGGTGACCGGGTTCGTGCCGGTCCGGGTAATTGGGGTGCGTGGCGTGCGCCATGTCGCCGGAGGCGACCATCGACCCGGACAGCCGCCGCAGGAAGTCCTCACGGCTCCCGCCCGCCGCGAGGGTGATCCGCTCGAGCACCGTCGACAGCAGATCCGACTGTGCGCCGTGGTCGGACGTCGACCCGACCTCCTCGTGGTCGAACAACGCCAGCACGGGGACGCAGTCCCCCGGTGGCGCGGCGAGGAACGCCTCGAGCCCCGCGTAGCAGGTGCCCTGGTTGTCCAGCCGTGGCGCGCTCACCAGGTCGCGGTCGGCCCCGATCAGCGTCGACGGGGTCAGGTCGTGGGTCATCAGGTCGGCGGCCAGGACATCGCCCGGGTCGACGTCGGCGTGCTCGGCGACGTAGCCGATGAAGTCGCCGACGCGTTCGCCCGAGCCCCACACGGCGTTGAGGTGGCGCTGGGGGTTGAGTTCGACGCCCTTGCGGTCCTCGGAGAGGTGGATTGCGAGCTGCGGGACGCGCAGCAGCGGGTCGTCGATGCGGACCAGCCGGTGCTCGACTCGGTATCCCCTCCCCGAGTCGCTGCGCTCCTGCCCGCCGGTGCCGCCTGCCCGAAACGAGATGCGCCCGCTGATGCCCAGGTCGCGGTCGAGCCACGAGTTCAGCCAGGCCCCGCCGTACGGCTGCAGCGCCACCACTCGCCACCCGGTGACGACCCGGTCGGGATGCTGCTTGACCCGCAGGTTGGGGCTGTCGGTGTGCGCTCCGACGATGCGGAACGGCGTCGCGGCCGCACCCGCGCGCCACGCCACCAGTGACCCCGCCCGGACCGTGAAGTACCCGCCGTCGTCCGAGGGCCAGGCGTCGGCTTCGGCCACTTCGGTGAAGCCCTCGTCCCGCAGCTGTGCCGCGACCGTGGCGCAGACGTGAAAGGGCGACGGCGACGCGTCGATGAAGTCGCAGAGACTCTGGGGACTGGCTGCCATCGCTCCATCTTCACCCCTCCCCCATCTCGACGCCTCCCCCGGCGACCGTGCGTGTCTGCGGGCGACACGCCGCGCCGGAACCCGAGTTCACGCACGCTCGTCGGTCGAGGTTGGGGCTCGTCGGCAGACCCCCTGGGGGCTAGCCGCCATCTTCGGCTTCCGACCGGTGCGCCGGCCGGATCCCGCGCTACTGTCCTCGTGTGGTTGATCTTGTTCCTCAGCCGGTGCTGGCGCCGCTCACCCCGGCGGCGATCTTCCTCGTCGCCGTCATCGACGAGGGCGGCGAGCAGACGGTGCACGACGCGCTCGGCGACGTCTCGGGACTGGTGCGCGCCATCGGGTTTCGCGATCCCACCAAGCACCTCTCGGTGGTCACGTCGATCGGGTCGGACGCCTGGGACCGGCTGTTCACCGGACCACGGCCCGCCGAACTGCACCCGTTCGAGGCACTGACGGGTCCGCGACACCACGCACCGTCGACGCCGGGCGATCTGCTGTTCCACATTCGCGCAGAATCCCTGGACGTCTGCTTCGAACTCGCCAGCCGGATCGCCGAGGCCATGCTGGGCGCCATCACGATCGTCGACGAGGTACACGGGTTCAAGTTCTTCGACAACCGGGACCTGCTGGGGTTCGTCGACGGCACCGAGAATCCCGACGGCCCGATCGCCCTGAGCGCCACGCAGATCGGCGACGAGGATCCCGACTTCACCGGCGGTTGCTACGTCCACGTACAGCGCTACCTGCACGACATGGGCGCGTGGCGATCGCTGTCGGTGGAGGAACAGGAACGCGTGATCGGCCGGACCAAGCTCGAGGACATCGAGTTGGACGACGACGTGAAGCCTGCGAACTCCCATCTCGCGCTCAACGTCATCACCGACGACGACGGCACCGAACTCAAGATCCTCCGGCACAACATGCCGTTCGGCGAGATCGGCAAGGCCGAGTTCGGCACGTACTACATCGGATACTCGCGCACCCCCGCCGTCACGGAACGAATGCTGCGCAACATGTTCGTCGGCGACCCGCCCGGCAACACCGACCGCATCCTCGACTTCTCGACGGCAGTCACCGGCACGCTCTTCTTCACCCCGACCCTCGACTTCCTGAACGACCCGCCGCCGCTGCCAGGTGCGGACGCCACCGAAACCGCCTCCGGCTCCCTGTCGATCGGCAGCCTGAAAGGAACATCCCGATGAACAACCTCTACCGCGAACTGGCCCCGATCACCCACGAGGCGTGGGCCGAGATCGAGACCGAGGCGACCCGAACGTTCAAACGGCACATCGCCGGACGACGTGTGGTCGACGTCAGCTCACCGGGCGGACCGGCCGCCGCGGCCGTCGGCACCGGGCACCTGCTCGAGGTGGCTCCCCCTGGCGACGGCGTGGTCGCGCACCTGCGGGACAGCAAGCCGCTGGTGCGGCTGCGGGTGCCGTTCACCGTCCGCCGGACCGACGTCGACGACGTCGAACGTGGCGCGCAGGACTCCGACTGGGATGCGGTGAAGGAGGCCGCCAGGCAGTTGGCCTTCGCGGAGGACCGTGCCATCTTCGAGGGCTACCCGGCCGCGTCGATCGACGGCATCCGCAAGACGAGTTCGAATCCCGCGATCTCCCTTCCCGAGGACGCGCGCGAGATCCCGGACGTCATCGCCCAGGCGTTGTCGTCGCTGCGGCTCGCGGGCGTCGACGGCCCCTACTGCGTGCTGCTGTCGGCCGACGCGTACACCCGGGTCAGCGAGACCACCGAGCACGGGTATCCGATCCGTGAGCACCTGAACCGGCTGATCGACGGCGAGATCATCTGGGCGCCCGCGATCGACGGCGCGTTCGTGCTGTCCACCCGCGGCGGCGACTTCGACCTCCGACTGGGTGGCGACGTCTCGATCGGCTACCTGTCGCACGACGCCGACACCGTCTCGCTGTACCTGCAGGAGACGCTGACGTTCCTGGCGTATACGGCCGAGGCCTCGGTCGCGCTGGCGCCCTAAGCGGTCAGTACCGCGTCGAGCGCCGAGTAGAAGATGCCGAGGCCGTCGTCCGACGGCCCGGTCAGTGCTTCGGTGGCGTGCTCGGGGTGCGGCATCAGGCCGACGACGCGACCGTTGGCCGAGCTGATGCCCGCGATGTCGCGCTGCGAGCCGTTGAGGTTCTCGCGGTAGCGGAACACGACGCGGCCCTCACCCTCGAGTTCGTCGAGCACCTCGTCGGATGCCTGATAGCGACCCTCGCCGGACTTGAGCGGCACCAGGACGTCGGCGCCCTCCTCGTAGCGGGTGGACCACGCCGTCCCGTTCGAGGCGACCTCCAGCCAGACGTCGCGGCAGATGAAGTGGAGATTGGCGTTGCGGGTCAGCGCCCCGGGCAGCAGGCCCGTCTCGCAGAGCACCTGGAAACCGTTGCAGATCCCCAACACCGGCATGCCCTTGTTGGCGGCCTCGACGACCTCGCCCATCACGGGTGCGAACTTCGCGATCGCGCCGGCGCGCAGGTAGTCGCCGTAGGAGAACCCGCCGGGCACGATGACCGCGTCGACACCCTTGAGGTCCGCGTCGGCGTGCCAGAGGCTCACCGGCTCGGCTCCTGCCAGGCGGGCGGCGCGTGCGGCGTCGATGTCGTCGAGCGTGCCGGGGAAGGTGATCACACCGACCTTGGGACTCACTGGCGCTCCCGGGTGACCTCGAAGTCCTCGATGACGGTGTTGGCGAGCAGCGACTCGGCAATCTCCGTCAACGCGGCGTCGGTCACGCTGTCGTCGACCTCGAGTTCGAAACGCTTGCCCTGTCGGACATCCGAGATGCCCACGTGGCCGAGACGGCCGAGGGCGCCGACGATGGCCTGGCCCTGCGGGTCGAGGATCTCGGCCTTGGGCATGACGTGCACTACCACGCGGGCCACGGCGGCTCCTGTCTGGTGAAGATTGGTCGTGCACGACTCTACCGGCGGCACAATGGACTCATGCACTTGACGCATTTCGGCCACTCCTGCCTGCTCGCGCGCTTCCCCGACGGCGCCGGTGGTGACACCACGGTCCTGTTCGACCCTGGCACCTTCTCGCACGGCTTCGAGGGCATCACCGGGCTGTCGGCGATCCTGGTCACCCACCAGCACCCCGACCATGCCGACGTGGAGCGGCTACCCGCGCTGCTCGACGCGAATCCGCAGGCCAAGCTGTATGCCGATCCCATGACGGCCGCGCAGCTGGGTGAGGCGTGGACGGCAGTGCACGCCGGGGACGCCTTCACGGTGGGCCACCTCGCGGTGCGCGGCGTCGGCGGCACACACGCGGTGATCCATCCCGACCTCCCGACGATCGACAACATCTCCTACCTGGTCGGTGACGGTGATCACCCCGCCCGTCTGATGCATCCCGGTGACGCGTTGTTCACTCCCGGCGAACCGGTCGACGTGCTGGCGACCCCGGCCGCCGCGCCGTGGCTGAAGATCTCCGAGGCCGTGGACTACCTGCGTGCCGTGGCGCCGACCCGCGCGGTCCCGATCCATCAGGCCGTGGTCGCCAAGGAGGCGCGTGGCATCTACTACGGGCGGCTCTCGGAGATGACCGACGCCGACTTCCAGGTGCTCGACGAGGAGAAGGACACCCAGTTTTGATGGGGCGAGCGGAGCGGCTCGTATTCAGCGGTCACATCGCGGGATTCGGTACGCGCTCGGGCGTCCGATTCGTGGTCGGATCGTGGCTCCAGTCACCATTCGGCCGGTTCGCCGACGTGATGGTCGAGACGCCCGACGGCGAGCGCACCCTGCTCGCGCCGAGTGCCGAGGTCGCCGAGTTCGTCTCCAGTACCTACGCATTCGACCGTACCGACCTGGGCGTCGTCACGGTCGACCACGCCACGGACGGCTTCACGGTCACCGCGCCGGGGCTGGAGGTGTCGGCGACCCTGGGTGGCCCCGCACCGTTCGACTGGCTGCTCCGGCTGGTGCCTGCTCCGCTGTCGCGCGCCCCGTGGTGGCTGCGTGCCATCAATCCCGTTGCGTCCCGCCTGGTTTCGGGCGTTCGGACGGCGGGCAGCGCGGGCAACGGCCGCCGGGAGTACTACGGGGTGCGCAGGACTCGGCGCATCACGGCCGTCGAGGGACGGTTCCGCGGCGTCGAACTCGGCGGTGTGGCCGCCCTCGATCCGCCGGTGCGCTTCGGCTTCTCGTCCGCGCCACCGACGCCGCAGATGGTGTCGGTGACGACGACCATCGACATGCCCTAGGCGGTGTCGCGCGCTGCCGCTCGGCCTGCCGCGCGGCCGGAGAACACGCAGCCACCGAGGAACGTGCCCTCCAGCGAGCGGTAACCGTGCACGCCGCCGCCGCCGAATCCGGCTGCCTCACCGGCGGCGTACAACCCGTCGAGCACGGAACCGTCGGCCTTGAGCACGCGGGAGTCGAGGTCGGTCTCCAACCCGCCGAGCGACTTTCGCGTGAGGATGTGCAGCTTCACCGCGATCAGCGGCCCGGCCTTGGGGTCGGTGATGCGGTGCGGTGCGACGACGCGGCTGATCCGGTCGGCGAGATAGTTGCGGGCGCCGCGGATCGCGGTGATCTGGCTGTCCTTGGAGTACTTGTTGGCGACCTCGCGGTCGCGGGCGGTGACCTCCTCGGCCACCACGGCGTAGTCCAGCCGTTCGACGTCCGGCACGGCGTTCATCTTGGCGACCAACTCCTGCAACGTGTTCGCGCTGACGAAGTCCACGCCACGGTCGACGAAGCGTTGCACGGGGCCGGGTGCGCCGGGCTTGATGCGGGCCAGGACGTCGCGCACGCTGCGGCCGGTGAGGTCGGGGTTCTGCTCCTGGCCGGACAGGCCGAACTCCTTGGCGATGATGCGGGCATTGAGCACGAACCAGGTGTAGTCGTGGCCGGTCTTGGCGATGTACTCCAGCGTGCCAAGCGTGTCGAAGCCCGGGTAGAGCGGCGCGGGCAGCCGCCGGCCGGTGGCGTCGAGCCACAGCGACGACGGCCCGGGCAAGATGCGGATGCCGTGCCGCGGCCAGATCGGGTCGTAGTTCGTGATGCCCTCGGTGTAGTGCCACATCCGGTCGGCGTTGATCATGTGGGCGCCCGCCGCCTCGCTGATGCCGAGCATCCGGCCGTCGACGTGTGCGGGCACCCCCGACAGCAACTGCTCGGGCACCCTACCCATGCGTGGCGGCCAGTTCTTCCGCACCAGGTCGTGGTTCGCGCCGATGCCGCCACTGGCGACGATCACCGCGTCGGCGCGGAACTCGAACTCGCCCACGGGAGTTCGCGACGACGGCTCCCCTCTGGCCGCAGACGACGGTTCCAGCACCACACCCCGCACGCCCTTGACCGCGCCGCCCTCGGCGACCAGCTCGTCGACGCGGTGCCGGTAGGCGAAGCGCACCCGCGGGTGACCGACCAGCTTGCGCGAGAACACCTCGACGATCCCCGGTCCGGTACCCCACGTGATGTGGAATCGCGGCACCGAGTTGCCGTGTCCGCGGGCGTCGTAGCCACCGCGTTCGGCCCAGCCCACCAGCGCGAAGGTCTGCAGACCGCGCTCGCGCAGGTAACTGCGCTTCTCGCCGGAGGCGAAGTCGACGTAGGCGTGCGCCCACTGCTTGGGCCAGTGGTCCTCGGGGCGGTCGAAGCCCGCGCTGCCCAGCCAGTCCTGCAGGGCCAGTTCACGGCTGTCGCGGATGCCGAGCCTGCGCTGTTCGGGGCTGTCGACGAAGAACAGCCCGCCGAACGACCAGAACGCCTGGCCGCCCAGGTTGTCGGCGTTCTCCTGGTCGACGATCAGGACCGATCGGCCCTCGTCGACCACCTCGCACGCCGCCACCAGCCCGGCCAGACCGGCGCCCACCACGATCACGTCAGCGTCACCCATGGACGCCACGGTAACCCGCTGGGATCAGGCGGCGTCCGTGAGCGCCGGCTTGGCATCCCACTGGTAGACCGCCGGAACGCAGCCGTGCATCAGTGCCAGCTCGACGGCGTCGAGCACCGCCTGGCGCGGTCCCGGCCGCTTGAGCTGCCCCGCCGCGACGGCGATGCGGACCGTGCCGGAGCGACGCGCGGTGCGCTCGGCGGAGAGCACCAGCGTTCGGCACCACCACGGCTCGGTGAGGAACCCTTCCCCGATGCCGAGCACCCGGGCCCGCGACGTGGTCCTGCGGACCAGGTCGGTGACGCCGTCGACACCGGCGAGCAGCCGGAAGCCGTTGCGCGGCAGCGTGGTCACGACACCCTGCGACACCGTCCAGCCCGGCGCGGCGAAGAGCCTGGTGCGCAGCCCGAGGTGCTCGAGGACGCGGTCGGCGCCCATCAGACGCAGGTTGGCCTCGTGTGCGGGCAGCGTGGCGAACTCGCTGCGCCGCTTCTTGGTCGCCGCCTCGTCGTAGCCGTGCATGACGATGGCGTCACCGCCGGCGCGCCGGTCGGTCAGCCACTGCACGGCCTCGGGATCGGCGTCCAGGCGGTAGCCGCCCTTGCGACGCGGTGCCACCAGGTACGACGCGGGGACGTGCCGTCGGTCGAGGTCGGCGCGAAAGGCCTCGACGTCGGCCAGGGTGCGGTCCCTGACGCCGGAGATCGAGACGATCAGTTGTCCAGCCATGCCCGCAGTATGGCAACGCCAGGTGTCACGACGGTGACGGACACGTGGGCAGGAGTTGACGTCTTAGCGGGGTACGACGGCCTCGATGGCGTTGATGACCTCGGGCGCGTCCGGTTCGGTGCTCGGACGGAAGCGGCTGACCACGTCGCCATCGGGTCCGACCAGGAACTTCTCGAAGTTCCACTGGATGTCGCCGGCCTGGCCGTCGGCATCGGCGGCCTTGGTCAGCTCCGCGTACAGCGGGTGCCGGTCGCCACCGTTGACGTCGGTCTTGGCCAGTAGCGGAAACGTCACCCCGTAGGTGCTGGAGCAGAACTCGGCGATCTCGTCGGCGGTTCCGGGTTCCTGACCCATGAACTGATTGCACGGCACGCCGACGACCGCGAGGCCGCGTGCGGCGTATCCCTCGGCGAGCTTCTCGAGTGCGGTGTACTGCGGCGTCAACCCGCACTTCGACGCGACGTTCACGACGAGCGTTGCGCCGCCGGACAATTCGCGCAACGTCGTGGGCTTGCCGTCGAGCGTGGTCAGTGGGATGTCGAGGATCGTGGGCGAGGTCACGTCCTCGACGCTAACACCGGTCGAACAGGATGGCCGCCAGTCGCTCCACGGTGGCGATCGGATCGCCGGAGGTGTCGGTCGCCCCGTTGAGCCACAGCAGCGCGAAGCCGTGCACGAGCGACCAGGCCGCCAGTGCAGCGGCCTCCGGGTCGGCGTCGGCCTTGGGGTCGGTCAGCGTGGCGACCCCGCGGGCCAGTTCGGCCGACGCGGCCGCCTCCGCCTCGATCAGTCCGGGGTCGGCGGCGTCGTAGAGGGACTTGTCGAACATCACCTCGTAGTGGCCGGGGTGGTCGAGGGCGAAGCGGACGTAGGCCTTTGCGGCGTCGATGAACTCCGGCCTGGCGTCGTCAAGGGCCGCCGCCAGTAGCCGAAAGCCTTCCGCCGCCAGTGCGGTGAACAGGCCGCGGCGATCGGTGAAGTGGTGTGCGGGTGCGGCGTGGGAGACCCCGGCCACCCGCGCCAGTTCGCGCAGCGAGATGCCGTCGGCACCACGTTCGGCGACCAGTGCTGCGGCTTGGCCGAGGATCGCGGCCTTGAGGTAGCCGTGGTGATAGGAGTCCTTCGCCATCAGCCCAGCATAGTCATCCATCTTGACAGTGGACAGATACTCGGTACGCTTCAAACTTGTCAGTGTCTAGTTGAAGGAGGCGTCGTGGCGGTGTTGATCGCCCTGATCGCGGGGACGCTCGGAGCGCGCGGGGCCGGATGGCTCGGCCTCGACTACGTCGACGGCTGGCCCGCGGCGATCGCGGTGGGCCTGGCGCTGATGTTCACCATGACGGGAGTCGCGCACTTCGCGCCGGGAATGCGGCGCGACATGATCGCGATCGTCCCGCCCCTGCTGCCCACGCCCGCGCTGCTGGTCACCGTGACCGGGGTGCTCGAACTCGTCGGCGCGGCCGGCCTGCTGTACCCGCCGACGCGGGTGGCCGCGGCGTGGTGTCTCCTCGCCCTGATGCTGGCGATGTTCCCCGCCAACGTCTACGCGTCGCGGATGCCGAACCCGCCGGCGTCGATGTCGTCGCGCCTAGGCGTTCGGAGCGCCGAGGAGGTCGTCTACCTGGCCGCTGCCATGGCGGTCGCGGTCGGCGGTGGCTAGCACCCAGGCGTACTGGAACGCGGCCTCCCGCCACCGCTCGTAGCGTCCGCTGATGCCGCCGTGGCCCGCCGACATCTCCGTCTTCAGCAGCACGGAGTCGACGTTCGCGTGACGAAGCGCGGCAACCCACTTGGCCGGTTCGACGTAGTACACCCGGGTGTCGTTGAGCGAGGTCATCGCCAGTATCGCCGGATACCGCTTGGGTTCGACGTTCTCGTACGGCGAGTAGGACTTCATGTACTCGTAGACGTCCGCGTCGGCGAGCGGGTTGCCCCACTCGTCCCACTCCGTAACCGTCAGCGGCAGTGACGGATCCAGGATCGTGGTGAGCGCGTCGACGAACGGCACCTGCGCCAGGATGCCCGCGAACGCGTCGGGTGCCATGTTCGCCACGGCGCCCATCAGCAGGCCGCCCGCACTCCCGCCGAGCGCCACCAAATTCTCCGCGCGCGTGACGCCGCTGTCGACGAGATGCCGTGCGACGGCGATGAAGTCGGTGAACGTGTTCTTCTTGTTCAGCAGCTTGCCCTGCTCGTACCACTGCCTGCCCAGTTCACCGCCACCGCGCACGTGGGCGACGACGAACACCATGCCCCGGTCGAGCAGCGAGAGCCGGGCGATGGAGAACCGCGGATCTTCGCACGACTCGTAGGCGCCGTAGCCGTAGATCAACGCCGGGGCCGGGAACTCGACTCCCGCACGGTGGATGATCGACACCGGGACGCGGGCACCGTCCTCGGCGACCGCCCAGTCGCGCCGTTCGACGTACTCCTGCGGCCGGTAGTCGCCAAGCACCGGCTGCTCGCGCAACAGGATGCGCTCACCGGTCGCGAGGTCGATGTCGTAGATCCGCAGCGGCACGACGAACGACGTCGTAGCCACTCGCAGCCGCGGCGCCGACCAGTTGGGGTTGCCGGCCAGACCCGACGACGTCAGCTCCGTGTCGAACGTGATGTCCTCGGCCTGGCCGTAGGCGCCGTCAGTGGTGATGGGCCACAGCTGAATTCGCGGCAGGGCCTCGCTGCGGTAACTGACGACCAGCTGCGTGGCGAACGCGTCGACGCCGTCGAGCCTGACGTCGTCGCGGTGCTCGATCAACGTGCGGAATGCCGTCGGGTCGCTGACGGGCGCCTCGACCAGCGTGAAGTTCTCGGCGCCGTCGTTGTGCAGGATCAGGAAGCGATCCTCGCCGCCGACGACCGCGTGCTCCACCGAGTACTCGACGCCCTCCCGGCGCGGCAGGATCGACGTGAACGTCGCCTCGGGATCGGTTGCGTCGGCATAGAGCATCTCGGTGGTGATGGAACTGCCCGCGGCGATGAACAGGTACTTGTCGCTGCGGGAGCGCCCGACGCCGATCCAGAACCGTTCGTCGGGTTCGTGATGGACCTTCTCCCCCGGCTGTCCTGCGCCCAGGCGGTGCCGCCACACGGTGTCTGGCCGCCACGCCTCGTCGACGGTGACGTAGTAGACGGTGCGGTTGTCGGCAGCCCAGGTGGCACCGGCCCCGATGCCCTCGATCACGTCGTCGTACATCTCGCCCGTACGCAGATCGCGGAAGCGCAGGGTGTACCGCTCGTCGCCCTTGACGTCCACCGAGAACGCCAGCGTGTGACCGTCCAGCGTCACCGATGCCGCGCCGAGCGAGAAGAAGTCGTGCCCTTCCGCTTCGACGTTCTCGTCGAGCAGCACCTGTTCACCGGGCACCTCGGTGTCCTCGTCGAACACGGGTGGGGTCCAGTCCTCGGGATCGGCGACGGGACACCGGCATTGCACGCCGTACTGCTTGCCCTCGATGCTGCGGCCGTAGTACCACCAGTCGCCGCGCCGGGTGGGCACCGACAGGTCGGTCTCCTTGGTGCGCGCCTTGATCTCATCGAAGATCCGCTGGCGCAGCGGCTCGAGGACGGCGGTCTGCTCCTCGGCGTAGGCGTTCTCCGCCTCGAGGTAGGAGATCACGTCGGGGTTGGACTTCTCGCGCAGCCACTCGTACTGGTCGACGAAGACGTCACCGTGGTGTTCGCGGCGGTGCTCGACGCGCTTGGCGATCGGCGGCTGTGACCCCACCTGCGAATCGGTCACTTGGCTCCCATCCAGTCGTCGAACTTCAATCCCGAAATGCGTTCATAGGCCTCGATGTAACGCGCCCGCGTCGCGTCGACGACGTCGGGTGGCAGCGGCGGCGGGGGCACGTCGCCGTGCCGGTCCCAGCCCGACTCGGGGCCGGTGAGCCAGTTGCGCACGAACTGCTTGTCGAAGCTCTCCTGCACCTCGCCCTCGACGTAGGCGTCGGCCCGCCAGTACCGCGAGCTGTCCGGCGTGAAGACCTCGTCGGCCAGGACGAGATCGCCTGAGGAGTCGACACCGAACTCGAACTTGGTGTCCGCGATGATGATTCCCTTGCTCAACGCATGGTCGGCAGCTTGGGAGTAGATGCTCAGCGTGGCGTCGCGTAGTTGGGCGGCCCGATCGGCACCCACCAGGTCCACGACGCGGTCGAAGCTGATGTTCTCGTCGTGGTCGCCGAGGTCGGCCTTGGTCGCGGGCGTGAACAGCGGCTGGTCGAACTTGCTCGCTTCAGTCAGTCCGGCGGGCAGCGGGATGCCGCACACCTCGCCGGTCGCGCGGTAGTCGATGATGCCCGACCCGGTGAGGTAGCCGCGGGCCACGCACTCGACGGGCATCATCTCCAACTCGCGCACCACCAGCGCGCGCCCGAGCACCTCGGCGGGGATGCGCTCGTCGTCCGGTGGACCCCCGAGGTGGTTGGGCGCCTGCAGGTAGTCGAAGAAGAAGACGCTCATAGCGGTGAGGATCCGGCCCTTGTCGGGGATCTGACTCTCGAGCACGAAGTCGTAGGCGGAGATGCGATCGCTCGCCACGAACAGCAGGTGGTCGGCGTCGATGCGGTAGAGCTCGCGTACCTTCCCGCTGGCCAGAAATTGGTAGTCGCTCAGAGCTGGGCGCATTCGGCCACACTATCTGTTGGGATCAGGGCATGAGTTCTCGCTATGTGCCGTACGCGACCACCCCGGTCCGTCTCGCCCGCCAGCTGGTCAGCGACATCGTGGTGCTGCTGTGGAGCGCCATCTGGGTGTCGATTGGGCTCGCGGTGCACTCCGCCGTCGCGACGATCGCCGAGGTCGGCAGGCAGGTGAACGAAGGCGCCAACGGCGTCGCGGGCAACCTCAGCGACGCCGGTGACAACGCCGACGACTTCCCGCTGGTGGGCGACGCGCTGGCCGAGCCGCTGCGCGCAGCCAGCGAGGCCGCGCTGGGCATCGCAGGCGCCGGGGCCAACCTCGATACCACCGCGACCTGGCTGGCGGTCGTGCTGGCCCTGGCCGTCGCCGCGCCGCCGATCCTGTTCATCGCGATGCCCTGGCTGTTCCTGCGGGTGCGGTTCGCCCGGCGCAAGTGGACGTCGCTGACCCTGGCCGCCACGCCCGCGGGTGAGCAGCTGCTGGCGTTGCGCGCGCTGGCCAACCGTCCGCTGGGCAAGCTCGCGGCGGTGAGCATCGACCCGGTGGGAGCGTGGCGGCGCGACGATGCGATCGCGATACGGGGCCTCGCCGACCTCGAGTTGCGCAGCGCCGGCCTCGCCCGCCGCCGCTCCTCCCCCTAACGGCGCGATTTCTGCACGCTCCGTTGCGCCAGGCGCGCCTCAACGTGCACGAATCGCTGGGGGTGGAACCTGGGAGGCGTCCGTCACGTCTGTTGAGGTGTGCTCGACGACTTCCTACGCGACCACGACGGCGTCATCACGCTTGGGCAGGCTCGATCCTGCGGACTCAGTCGGTATGCAGTGAACCGCCTCGTCAATTCCGGGCACTGGCGGCGATGCTCGATGGGCGTGTACTTCGTGGACGACCGTCCCTTCACCGACGCCGCGAGGATCCGTGCCGCGGTATGGGGAAACGGCGACCGCGCCGTGGCGAGTGGACTCGCCGCCGCGTGGTGGTTGCACCTCACGAAGTACGCGCCCGACGTCGTCGAGGTCACGGTGCCGCGAGTCAGCAACCACACGAGGCGCCCGGGCACGCGTTTGCGTCGCCGCGACCTGGCGCCTGCGGACGTCACCGAGCGCAACGGTCTTCGCGTCACCATCCTGCCGCTCACCGTGGTGGAGGCAGCAGTTCGGCGAGGTGGCGGAGCCCAGCTGATGGATCAGGCGCTGCAACGCCACACGCAACTGGGCGCCCTGTGGACGGCGCATCTGCGGAACAAGGGCCGGCACGGGTCGCCAGCGGCACGACGCCTCCTACAGGCAGCCGACGATGGGGCGCGCTCGGAGGCCGAACGCGTGATGGGACGTCTGCTGCGCGCCGCGGGCATCACGGGTTGGCGGACCAATCAGCGCATCGCCGGCTACGAGGTCGACGTCGTCTTCCGCGACGCCAAGGTCGCCATCGAGATCGACGGTTTCGCGTTCCACACCGACGCCGACGTCTTCCAGCGCGACCGGAGCAAGCAGAACGCGATCGCGCTGGCGGGGTACCAGGTGCTTCGGTTCACCTGGCTGGACCTCGTCGAGTACCCGGAGCGGGTCCTGATCGAGGTCAAACGCGCGATTTGTGCACGCGGAGGCGCGGTGAGCGCGCCTGAGGGTGCACAAATCACGTGAGGGCGACGACCATGTGCCGCAGGCCGGTGTGCCGGTTGCTGCGCGTCCACTCCACCGGCTTGACCAGCCGCGCCGACGAGAACCGCGTCAGCAGCTCCTCGAACAGCACGCGCAGCTCGAGCCGCGCGAGGTTGGCGCCCAGGCAGTAGTGCACGCCCTGGCCAAATCCGAGGTGGGGGTTGGGCGTGCGGGTGACGTCGAACGAGTCGGCGTCGGCGAACACCGCGGCGTCGCGATTCGCCGAACCCTCCCAGATCTGCACCTTCTGCCCGGCCTCGATCGTGCAGCCGCCGAGGGTGCAGGTGCGCGTGGCGGTGCGGCGCTTCGAGGGCGACGGCGACGTCCACCGCACCATCTCCTCGACCGCGACGGGCAGCGAGTCCAGCGAATTCCGCAGTGTGCCCACACGATCGTGCTCCAACAGCGCGAGCAGCCCACCGGCGACGGCGTTGCGCGTGGTCTCCGCGCCCGCGGAGAACAGCAGGCTGAAGAACAGGTACAGCTCCAACTCGGTGAGCGCGCAGTCCTGGTCGTTGGCCACCACGGACAGCATGTCGTCGGTCGGCGCCGCGCGCTTCTGGGCGATCAGCGACTGACCGTAGGCGTACATCCGGGCGCTGGCGTCCTCGCTGGCCGTGCGGCCGAGGTCGAATTGCGGCTCGATCGCGTGGAACAGCCAATGCCGTTCGGACTCTGGCACTCCGAGCAGGATGCAGATCATCTGCATGGGCAGTTCGGCTGCAATGTCCACCAGGAAGTCGAAGGGCTCCCCGGGCGCGACACCGTCGAGCAGGCGCCGCGTGCGGGCGCGCAGATCGTCCTCGACGCGACGGATCATGCGCGGCGTCAGCCCCGACGACACCAGCCGACGGAGCTGCGAGTGCTTGGGATCGTCCATCATGTTGAGCACCTGACCCGCGATGGAGAGGTCCTGCAGCAGCGTCCCGCCGTAGGGACGGTCGCCGCCCGTCACCGACGAGTAGGTCTCCGGATCGCGCAGCACGGCAAGGGTTTCGGCGTAGGTGGCGACCGACCAGAAGCCCTCGCCGTCCGGGGTGTGCTCGGTGGGCTCGTGCCAGTAGACCGGCGCCTCGCGACGGTGGATGGCGAACAGCTGGTGCGGGAACCCCGACGCGAAGTTGTCCAGGTCGGTGAAGTCGGTTCCCGCGAGATTCACAAGATGTCGCCCGAGGTGTACCGGGCCGCCTCCGGGAACTGGTCGACCAGGCGCTCCACCTGGGCGACGACCGAATCGACCTGTGCAGCAGCCGCTCCGGTGAACGCCTCCTTGTCGGCCAGTGCGGCGACCAACTCGTCACGATCAAGCGGCAGCCGCTGGTCGGCGGCCAGCCTGTCGAGCAGGTCCGGCTCGGATCCCTGCTCCCGCATGGCCAGTGCGACGGCGACGGCGTGTTCCTTGATCACCTCGTGGGCGGCCTCGCGTCCCACGCCGGCGCGCACCGCCGCGATCAGCAGGCGCGTCGTCGCCAGGAACGGCAGGTAGCGGTCCAGCTCGCGCTGGATGACGGCCGGGTACGCCCCGAATTCGTCGAGGACGGTCAGGAACGTCTCGGTCTGCCCGTCGACGGCGAAGAACGCGTCGGGCAGCGCGACGCGGCGCACCACCGAGCAGAAGACGTCACCCTCGTTCCACTGCGCGCCGGCGAGTTCGGCGGCCATGGAGCCGTATCCGCGCAGCACGACCTGCAGACCGTTGACGCGCTCGCAGGAGCGGGTGTTCATCTTGTGGGGCATCGCCGACGATCCGACCTGCCCGGGAGCGAAGCCCTCGGTGACGAGTTCGTGCCCGGCCATCAGCCGGATCGTGTGGGCGAACGACGACGGCCCGGCACCGAATTGCACCAGTGCCGAGAGCACCTCGTGGTCCAGCGAGCGCGGGTAGACCTGGCCGACGCTGGTGAAAACGGTGTTGAAGCCCAGGAATTCGGCGACGCGGTGCTCCAGCTCGGCCAGCCGCGAGGTGTCGCCGTCGAACAGGTCGAGCATGTCCTGCGCAGTGCCCATCGGGCCCTTGATGCCGCGCAGCGGGTAGCGGTCGATCAACTCGGCGATGCGGGCCAGCGCGAGCATCGTCTCCTCGGCCGCCGAGGCGAAGCGCTTGCCCAGCGTCGTGGCCTGCGCCGCCACGTTGTGCGACCGCCCGGCCATCACCACGTCCCGATACTCGGCGGCGCGAGACGCCAGTCGCGCCACCACTGCCACGCCGTGGGCATGCACGACCTCGAGCGAACGCCGGATCTGCAGCTGCTCGACGTTCTCGGTCAGGTCGCGGCTCGTCATGCCCTTGTGGACGTGCTCGTGGCCGGCCAGCGCGTTGAACTCCTCGATGCGCGCCTTCACGTCGTGGCGGGTCACCCGCTCGCGCTCGGCGATCGACGCGAGGTCGACGTCGTCGATCACCCGTTCGTAGTCGTCGACCACGCCGTCGGGCACCGCGACGCCCAGTTCGGCCTGCGCACGCAGGACCGCCAGCCACAGTCGCCGCTCCGCGACGATCTTCGCCTCGGGCGACCAGATCGCGCGCATCTCCTCGCTCGCGTACCTGTTCGCCAGCACATTGGGAATCGTCACGGACACACAGCTTACGGCCCGGGTGAGGCAAGCTACCCCTGTGTACTTCGTCGGACTCGACCTCGCCTGGGGTGAACGCCAGCCGACCGGTGTCGCCGTTCTGGACGCTTCGGGAGCCCTGCTGCACCTGTCCGCGCGCACGGACGACGCCGACATCCTCGCTGCGCTCGCGCCGTTCACCGGCGACGATTGCCTGGTCGGCATCGACGCCCCGCTGATCGTGCGCAACGCGACGGGCAACCGGCCTGCCGAGGCCGCACTGAACCGGGACTTCCAGGCCTTCCACGCCGGGACGCATCCGGCCAACACCGGCAAGCCGGAGTTCGCGAACGGCACCAGGGGCGCACGGCTGGCCGACGCGCTGCGCCTCGACCTCGACCCGCACTCTCCCAGCCCGCGTCGTGCGCTCGAGGTGTTCCCGCACTCGGCGACGGTTTCGCTGTTCCGGCTGGGCCGCACGCTGAAGTACAAGGCGAAGACCGGCCGCAGCTTCGAGCAGTTGCAGTCCGAACTGCTGCGCCTCGTCGACCTCGTCGAAGGACTCGAACACGCCGACCCGCCGCTGCACGTGCGCGACTCCGACGCCTGGCGCGAACTTCGCCAGTCGGTCGAGACCGCAACCAAGAAGAGTGAACTGCGTCGCGCCGAGGATCCCGTGGACGCGGTGGTGTGCGCGTACGTCGCACTGTTCTTCGAATGCCGGCCCGACGACGTCACCATCTACGGCGACGTCGATTCCGGTTGCATCGTGACGCCGACCCTGCCCGCCGACCTCGAACCGCAGCGCGGCGGGCAGACCGCTCCGGCGGAGCAGACCGCGGTCGCGGAGTATCAAGCGCGCCGCCCCGCCCTGGTCGTCGCCACGGATCACTACCTCGAGATGGTGACGTCACTGCTCGACGAGGCGGGCATCAACTACCTGAACATCACGGCGCGCACCAAGAGCGTCGAGTCGTTCGCGGCCAAGGCCGGCCAGATGGTGGACGGCCAACCGCTCTACACCGACCCGCTCGCCGAGATCACCGACCAGGTGGGGCTGCGCGTCATCACCTACCTGCGTGAGGACGTCGAGACCGTCGCGCGCCTGCTGGCCGACGAGATGATGCTGCTCGACGACCGGGACATGGGTCTGGAGACGGCGCGCGAGGGCAGGTGGGGGTACGCCAGCCGGCACCTGCTGGTCGGCGTCGAGGGTGAGCAGCAGCCCGCCTCCATCCAGGTCCGCACCGTCCTGCAGCACGCGTGGGCCGAGTTCGAGCACGACATCCGCTACAAGGGGTCGATCCCCGCCGAGCACGCCCCCGACCTCGATCGCCGCTTCACCCTCGCCGCCGGTCTGCTCGAACTCGCCGACAGCGAGTTCACCGCCATCCGGGAACGGCTGCGCGTGGCCATGGTCGACCGCGACGACACCGACGACGACTCGTCGGACCCACGGATCGCCACTCCCGTGCTCGCGACCTACCTCGGGAACCGGTACGCCGACGCCGGTTGGTCGCGCACCGACCACTACCGCTGGATCTCCGGGTTGCTGCTCGAACTCGGCATCACGCGGCTCGACGAACTGACGGCGGTCCTCGACGGCGTCGACGAGGATGCGGTCAACCGCGCGATGGACTACCGCTATCCCGCCGGTGCGGTGCGACGGCTGGACGACGCGCTGCTCGCGGTGTTCGAGGACCGGTACCTACACCTGCATGGCAACGAGCACCGAAGGGAGTTGCTGCAGAACAGGTTCGACCGATTGCGCGCGGGTCTGGCTACGGAGCCTCGCCCAGATGCGTCGGATCGTTGATACCTGCGCCGCGGATGCCCAGCTGCTTGTTGATCAGCATGGTGAGCCCGAAGAGCACGATGCCGGTCAGGACGAGGATCCCGGCGAGCAGGTACTGCTGAGCAGGCCTGCCGGAGAACGGCAGCACCAGGTACAGCGACGCGGCGCAGCCGATGATCGGCAGTATCGTCGGCGTCTTGAAGTGCCCGCCGGTGGCGCGCACGTCCCGGCGCAGCACCAGCACGGCCACGTTGACCATCGCGAACACAGCCAGCAGCAGCAGTGACGTCGTACCGCCGAGCAGCGATATGGCGCTGCTGTTCGCGAACGCCGTCACGTAGAAGATGAGGCCGAACGCGATCAGCGTGGTGAACAGGATCGCGACCCACGGTGCCCGGCTCTTCGGGTGCACCCTTCCGAGCACCGGGGGCAGGACGTGCTGGCGGGACATGCCGTAGATCAACCGGCTGGCCATGAGCATGTTGATCAGCGCCGTATTCGACACCGCGAACATCGAGATGAACGGCAGGATGGTCTCGATCGGCAGGTTGGGCGCACCGGCCTTGACGACCTCGACGAGCGGAGTCTCGCTGGCCTCCAGCGTGCCGACCGGAACCAGGGCCACCGCGACGATCGCGACCACCACGTAGACGACGCCTGCAATGCCGAGTCCGGTGAGCAGCACCTTGGGGAAGATGCGGACGGGATCCTTGGTCTCCTCGGCCATGTTGACCGAGTCCTCGAAGCCCACCATCGCGAAGAAGGCGAGCGAGGTTGCCGCGGTGACGGCGAGGAAGACGTTCTTGTCCTCGGCGGTCTCGAAGGCCACGACGCGGGAGAAGTCGACCTCGGCGCCCCCGGTGAACGCCCAGAAGCCGACGCCGATCACGAGCAGCAGGCCGGTGATCTCCACGATGGTGAGGACGACGTTGAGCTTGACGCTCTCGCCGACGCCACGCAGGTTCACCGCCGCGATGAGCGCCATGAATAGCAGCGCCATGACGACGATTCCGGCCTTGCCCCAGTCGATGTCGAAGGCGGTGAAGAAGTTGGAGGCGAAGAACCGCGATGCGGTGGACGCCGACGTGATGCCGGAGCACATCACGATGAACGCCACCAGGAACGTGACGAACTGAACCCCGAAAGCCTTGTGGGCGTAGAGGGCAGCGCCCGCGGCCTGGGGGTACTTGGTCACCAGTTCGAGGTAGCTGAACGCGGTGACGGTGGCGATCAGGAACGCCACCAGGAACGGAAGCCAGGCCGCGCCACCGACTTCGGCGGCCACCTGGCCGGTGAGCGCGTAGACGCCGGTGCCCAGGATGTCGCCGACGATGAACAGCAGCAGCAGGCCCGGCCCCATCACGCGTTTGAGCTGAGGTTGCTCCTGTTGCTCCTGGGCGGTGTCGGGCTTGGTCATCGCGCCTCCGTGGCCAATCGTCGGAAACTCCCATCATCGGGCAGGCCACGCCGCGGCGCGCGTCAATCACCCAAAGCGACTGATTTCGTCGAACGGCGCCAGGACGTCGATGACCTCGACCAGCGTCGCCCGCGCCGTTGCGCGCGGGCCGTCACCGACGCCGACCATCGACGCGACCACCGCTCCATCGACGGCGCACACCAGCGCGGTGACGAGTTCCTCGCGCACCGCGCGGCCGGAGCGTTCGACGACCTCCACGACGGCGTCGGCGCGCTGCTGCATCATCCGGCGCTGTACGTCGCGCAGGCTGGGCTGGCGCGCGCAGGCGATGTAGCGCTCGTAGCGGGAGATCAGCTCCTCGGACTCGCGGCTGCCGGGTCCCTCGCCGACGAGGAGGTCGACCAGGACGTCGGCGGTCGACTCGGCGCCGCGTCTGCGGCGCGACAGGCCGGCCACGCGAAGGTTCAGCCGCTCGACCTCGCGGCTGCCGACGTGTTCGACGGCCTTGGTGATGAGGTCGTCGAGGGACGAGAAGTAATAGGTCGTCGACGCCAGCGGCAAGCCGGCGCGGCGCGCGACGGCCCGATGCCGGACGGCGTCGAAACCCCCCTCGCACAACAGATCGGCGGCCGCGCTGACGAGCGCGTACCGCCGCCTCTCACCCTTGGGGGTGACCGCTGCCGTCACGCATTGCATGCTGCCAGTCGCAGCGGCGCGCCATGGCGCTTTCGGCCAATCATCAGGCGGCACTATGGAAATTCGCCGACGGCTGAACAGATGCTCACCCCGATCGGTACGCCGGTACCACGTGGCATGATGGCCCGCGTGTCCGAACTGAGCCGTCGCGCCGTCCTCCGACTCGGCGCGGGCGCCGCGCTCGGGGCCGCCGGGGCGTACGCGATCGGCGCGAGCGTGACGAGCACGCCCGCCACCGCACCGCCGGTGTCGATGACCGGCGTCGGCTCGCCGCTGCCGCCGCTGGCCCCTCCTCCCCCGTCGTCTCCCGCGCCGACGTACGTCTCGGGCGCGTTCACCTCGGCCGCGCGCGGCGGGATCACGACCAACTGGGCCATCGCCCGTCCGCCAGGGCAGACGGCCCCGTTGCGTCCGGTGATCGCACTGCACGGCAAGGACAGCGATGCCGCGACGGTCATGGCAGGCGGTGTCGAACGGGGTCTGGCGCAAGCGGTGGAAGCGGGCCTGCCGCCGTTCGCGGTGGTGGCGGTCGACGGGGGCGGTGGCTACTGGCACCGGCGCGCGTCGGGTGACGACGCGGGCGCCATGGTGCTCGACGAACTGCTGCCGATGCTCGCCGGCCAGGGACTCGACACCTCGCGTGTCGGCTTCCTCGGCTGGTCGATGGGCGGCTACGGCGCCCTGCTCCTGGGCGGGCGGCTCGGCGCGGCACGCACGGCGGCCATCTGCGCGGTGAGCCCGGCGCTGTGGACGTCGTCGGGTGCGGCCGCACCGGGCGCCTTCGACGGCGCGGAGGACTACGCGGCCAACAGCGTGTGGGGCATGCCCGAGCTGGGGTCGATCCCGATCCGAATCGACTGCGGCACCGGTGATCCCTTCGCGTCCGCCACGGAACGGTTCATCGCCCAGCTGCCGACACCGCCGGCGGGCGGCTTCTCGCCGGGCGGGCACGACAGTGCGTTCTGGAACGCCCAGCTGCCTGCCGAGATCGACTGGCTCGCGCCGCTGCTGGTGGCCTAGACCTACGGCAGGCTGAGCCGGCCCTCGGCGGCGGCCAGACCGATGTCGGTGCGGAAGTGACTGCCCGGCAACCGGATCGAACCCATCAGCCCGTAGGCGGCAGCGCGCGCGGCAGCGAGGTCGGGCCCCGTGCCGACCACGGAGAGCACCCGTCCACCGGAGGACACGATGTTTCCGTCGTCGCGCCGGGCCGTGCCCGCGTGCAGCACTCCGTCGGCCTCGGACCCGGTGATCGCGTCACCGAGGCGGGGCCGGCCGGGATAGTTCTCGGCGGCGAGCACCACGGCCACCGCCGCGCCGTCGTGCCATCGAAGCGGCGGCTGGTCGGCGAGTCGACCGGTGGCGGCCGCGTGCAGCAGTTGGCCGAGCGGGGTCTCGAGCAGCGCCAGCACGGCCTGGGTCTCGGGGTCGCCGAAGCGGCAGTTGAACTCGACCACCGACGGTCCCTGCGACGTCATCGCCAGGCCGGCGTAGAGCAGTCCGGAGAATGCGGAGTCGCGTGCGACGAGTTCGGCGGCGACGGGTGCGACGACGTCGCGCACGATCTGGTCGACGGTTCCCTCGGGCAGCCACGGCAGCGGCGCGTAGGCGCCCATGCCACCGGTGTTCGGTCCGCTGTCACCGTCGCCGACGCGCTTGAAGTCCTGTGCCGGTAGCAGCGGGACGACGGTCTCGCCGTCGACCACGCAGAACAGGCTGACTTCGGGTCCGTCGAGGAAGCTCTCGAGCAGTACCGGGTGGCCGGAGTCGAGCAGGCTGGCCGCGTGCGCACGGGCGGCGTCACGGTCGGCGGTCACGACGACGCCCTTGCCTGCCGCCAATCCGTCGTCCTTGACCACCCAGGCGGGGTCGCCGCCGGGCGGGCCGAACCGGTCGAGCGCGGTGTCGAGATGCGCTGGGTTGTCGACGATCTCGCTACGTGCGGTCCGCACGCCCGCGGCGTCCATCACGTCCTTGGCGAAGGCCTTCGAGCCCTCGATCCGCGCCGCGTCCCGGGTGGGCCCGAAGCAGGCGATCCCGGCGGCGCGCACCGCGTCGGCCACGCCGAGCACCAGGGGGACCTCGGGGCCGACGACCACGAGGTCGGCGCCCACCTTGCGGACGAGTCCGACCACCGCCTCACCGGAGGTGATGTCGACGTCGTACTGGTCGGCGACGATCTCGGTGCCGGCATTGCCCGGTGCGACCGAGAGTCCCGTCACCTCCGGGTCGCGCCGCAGCGCAAGCAGCAAGGCGTGTTCGCGGGCACCAGATCCGATGACGAGGACGTGCACGGTTGACAACCCTAGACCCTCGCGTCCGGGCATACACTTGACGATGCGGTGTATGGTCGAGCGCATTAGTGCCGCACGTCACACGAAGGACTTCTCATGACGACCACTCAGAACGCCTGCCCCTTCCTGCCCCAGGGGTACGACTTCACCGATCCCGACGTCCTCCTCAAGGGCATCCCGGTCACCGAGTTCGCCGAACTGCGCAAGACCGCGCCGGTGTGGTGGAACGCCCAGAGCGAATCGATCTTCGACGACGGCGGCTACTGGGTGATCAGCAAGCACGACGACATCAAGTCGATCTCCAAGAACGGTGACCTGTGGTCGACCAACCGCAAGGGTGCGGTGATGCGGCTGCCGGAAGGCGTCACCAGCGAGCAACTCGACCTGACCAAGGCGCTGCTGATCAACCACGACGCACCCGAGCACACCCGGCTGCGCAAGATCGTGTCCCGGTTGTTCACCCCGCGCGCGGTGAAGGCACTCGAGGAGAAGCTCGCCGTGGCCGCCCGCGAGATCGTGGCAGCCGCCGCCGAGAAGGGCAGCGGTGACTTCGTCGGCGACGTCGCCACCAAGCTGCCGCTGCAGGCCATCGCCGACCTGATCGGCGTGCCCGAGGCGGACCGCGAGCGGCTGTTCCACTGGACCAACAGCATCATGAACACCGACGATCCGGACTTCGACTCCGATCCGACGACCGCCAACGCCGAACTGATGGGCTACGCCTACACGATGGCCGAGGAGCGACGCCGCTGTCCGGCCGACGACATCGTCACCCGTCTCATCCAGGCCGACGTGGACGGCGAATCGCTCGGCGACGTCGAGTTCGCGTTCTTCGTGATCCTGCTCGCCGTCGCAGGCAACGAGACCACCCGCAACGCGATGACGCACGGCATGAACGCGTTCTTCGACAACCCCGACCAGTGGGAGCTGTTCAAGCGCGAACGGCCGGAGACCGCCGTCGACGAGATCATCCGATGGGCCACCCCGGTGCACTGCTTCCAGCGCACCGCCATGGCCGACGTCGAACTCAGCGGGGTGACGGTCCGAGCCGGCCAGCGCGTGGGCTTGTTCTACAGCTCGGCCAACTTCGACGAGGACGTCTTCGACCGGCCGTTCGAGTTCGACGTGACCCGCAACCCCAACCCACACCTCGCGTTCGGCGGGAACGGAGCGCACTACTGCATCGGCGCCAGCCTCGCCCGCATGGAGATCAAGTTGATCTTCGACGAGATCGCCGCTCAGATTCCCGACATCTCCAAACTCGCTGAGCCACAGCGGCTGCGGTCCGGGTGGATCAACGGCGTCAAGGAGTTGCCCGTCTCCTACGGGGGCTGATCAGGCCGTCGGAGTACCATTCGCCCGTGCGAACCCACGGCTGGTCGGGATCGGCCCCGGCAAGCGACGACGAGGCCGTCGCTCGCATCCTCGCGGCCGCGGGCAAGGCGATCGACGAGCGCGGCGCCGAGATATCCATCGCCGACGTGGCCCGCACGCTGGGCGTCACCCGCCAGACGGTGTACCGCTACTTCCCCAGTACCGACGCGCTCCTGGTGGCGGCAGCGGTGCACGCCGCCGACGACTTCCTCGAACGGGTCGCCGACCACGTCCGCGGCATCAACGACCCCGTCGACGCGGTGACCGAGGCCGTCGCCACTGCGCTCGAATGGCTGCCCAAGGACAAGCACATCGGGCTCCTGGTGGCGCCGGGCCGACCGAACGCGCACACCGAGTCGGTGACCTCCGACGTGGCGCTGCAGTTCGCGAACGCCATGGTCCGCCGCTTCGACGTCGACTGGGCCGCACATGGTTTCACCGACGCCGAACTCGACGAACTGGCCGAGCACCTGCTGCGGATCATCCAGTCGTTCGTGATCGACCCCGGCCGGCCGCCACGCACCGGCCAGGTGCTGCGCGATTACCTGCGGCGGTGGGTGGCCGGGGCGATTCTGCCCGCTACACCACGGTGAGTGGCAGCGACTTGCGGTCCTCGAACACCCAGCTCGCGCCGCCACTGAACTTGGTGACCGCGACCTCGCCCAACTCCTTTGCAGGAGTGTCCGTCTCGACGAAGCGCACCGTCCAGTCCGACTGCGTGCCGGTCAGTTCCGCCCGCAGATGAGGATCGACCGCCGCGGCGATCGCCTGCAGCGGCTTGTCGTTGACGGGTGAGCACAGCGAGATCCACGAGCCGTCCTCATACGCCGGCGACTTCCGCACGTGCAGCGAGTCCGCGGCGACGTCGGCCGACACGTACGCCGCAGGGTTGAGCAGCGGGTGCAGTTCGAGCACCCGCAGCGCGCCCTTCACCCCACCCGGCAGCCGGAGGGCACGGTGGATGCGCTCGGCCGCGACGCCTGCGATGCCGATCAGCTGCTTGTAGCGGATCGACTCCTCGAGTGCGGCATCGGTTCCGGCGCGCTTGCGGACGGCGAGGGTGAATGCCAGCACCAGCAGGTGCATCTGAAGGCACACCTCGTCGGCGATGCGCACCAGCGCCGAGTGCGAGAACGCACCGAAGTCGACGTCGGCGAGCAAGTCGCCCGAGTAGTCGGCTGCTCCCTCGTCGTTCGGGTCGATCGGGTCCAGTTCGCAGGAATGTGCATGGCTGGCTGCGACGACGTCCATCGCCGGGATGAACGGGACTTCCGGGTAGGACTCGTCGATGATGACCGTCCACGCGCAGTGCGGTTTCCGGCCGGACGGCACGCGCGGCGGGCGGTGGATCGGACGGACCTGGGCCTTGCGGTTGGTGGCCAGCGCCGTGGCGTCGAACGTCGGGTCCTCGATGTCGTGGCACATGCCGTGTACGTAGTCTTCGCCCATCGGCTCGACGTCGAGCAGCGCACCGCAGTGGTCGAGGTGGAACTCCCCGTGCCACCTGTCGTGCACGGTGTAGCGGAAGTCCATGAACTGCGGCGGCGCCCCGATGTCGAGCTGCAGGCCCTTGAACAGCGTGAAGATGTCGACGCCCTCGTACTTGAGCGCCTTCTGCATCCGTCTCGTGTACAGCGGGCTGGATGCGGCCCACTCCTCGATGGCGACCTGCAGCATCTCGTCGCGGCCCCATGCGCTGATGCAGTGCGCCATGCCGGAGCGGTCGATCAGCTGACCGATCAGCAGCAGCTCGGGTACCAGGGTGGCCAGTTCCTCGCGCGACAGCGCGGCGTACCTACTCGTCATCGATATTGCTTCCCGAGTGCATCTTCAACGCGGCGTTGACGTTCGCCCGCTTGTCCTCCGCCGCGCCCTCACCGGCAGCCTTCTCGGCGTCCTTCTTCCGCTTGGCCGCAACCTTGGTCACCACGCCGTCGAGCTTCGAGCCCAACGGGAAGCCGAGGTAGTGGGTCAGGAAGATCGCCATCTCCTTGAGTTCCTCGACGGTGAGTTCATCGTTGTGCAGCGCAGCATTGACCTGAATCTCCGCCAGATCCGGGATGCCAAGCGCGGTCACGCAGGTGAGCGTCATCATGCGCTTCTCGCGCATCGACAGGCCGGGCCTGGTCCAGATGGTGCCGAACAGGTGGTCGGCGGTCAGCGCGAAGTAGTCGCCGGGCATGTCCGGCATGTCCCAGCCGTAGACCTCGTTCATCTTCTCGAGGCCCTTCTTGCGAAGCTCGTCCATCACTGTTCCTCCGAAGTCGAAGTCGTGTGCGGCACGCCGAGCCCGGCGGCCAGGTTCTGCAGTGCGATCTCGGCCAGCGGAAGGTCGACCCCGGTGGCTTCGCCGAGTCCGAGCGCCAACCGCAGGTCCTTCTCGGCCAGACCGCGGGTATGGACGAACATGTCGTAGACGAAGTGATCGGGCCCAAGCGGTTTGGTGTCGTCGCGAACCATGATCGCGCCGGGCCCACCGCTCTGGGCGTCGCTGTGCCTGACCACCCGGCCGAGCTTCTGCAGATCGATGCCCGCCGCTTCGGCCAGCTTGGATGCCTCGCACGCGGCCGCGAAACCGATGAAGGTCAGCATGTTGCGTGCCAGCTTCATCCGGGTACCCGCACCCGGCTCTCCGGCGCGAACCACCATCGAGGCCCACTGCTTGAACACCGGCTTGACGAGGTCGTAGGCCTCGTCGTCGGCACCGACCATGACGGCGAGTTCGCCCTTGTCGGCCGCGCCTGCGCCACCGCTGACCGGCGCATCGACGATGTGAATACCGTTCGGCCGCAACACCTCGGCCAACTCGCCGGCGGTGCCGGGCTCGATCGTCGAGTGGATCGCGATGACGGTGCCGGGCTGCGCGTGGGCCGCGAGCTGATCGACGACGTCGCGCACCTGCTGGTCGGTGAGCACGGTGACGCTGATGACGTCGGCCTTGGCGACGTCGGCGACGCTGTCGGCCAGGCTGGCGCCAAGCTCGGCCAGAGGTGTCATCGCCTCGGTGCGCACGTCGAACACCGTGAGTCCGCCGGGCCATCCGACGAGGCGCTTGGCCATCGGCGCCCCCTGGTTGCCCAGGCCGATGTACCCCAGCTTCAGCTCGGCACTCATCTGATGATCTGTCCGCCGTCGACGTTGAAGATCTGACCGGTGACCCACTTGGCCTGATCCGACAGCAGGAACAGGCACATGCCGGTCAGGTCGTCGACCTCGCCCATGCGCGACAGGGGAATTCCCTTCACGATGTCGGCAACCATCTCCTGAGGGGTGGTGGTCCGATTGGCCTCGGTGTCGATGGGCCCGGGGGCGATCGCGTTCACGCGGATGTTCTGCCCGCCCAACTCGGTGGCGAGCTGCTGGGTCAGACCGTTGATGCCGACCTTGGCCAGTCCGTAGAAGTTCGAGTACAGCCACGCCGCGGTGGACGACTGGTTGACGATCGCCCCGCCGCCACGCTTGGCCATCTTGCGGTACACCGCACGCGTGCAGACCAGCGCACCGTCCATGTTCACGCTCATGAACTTCTTGTAGTAGTCCCAGTCGACGGTGATCAGGAAGTCGAGCTTCATCCCGCCGAAGATCGCCGCGTTGTTCACCAGGTAGTCGATGCCGCCGAACTCCGAAAGCGTCTGCGCGGCCATCTCCTTCGCGGAGTCGGGATCGCTCACGTCGACGCGCACCGCGAGCGCGTTGCCGCCCTCGCCCTTGATGCCGTCGACGACCTTCTGTGCACCCTCGGTGTTGATGTCGGCGACGACGACCGCGGCGCCTTCACGCGCGAGCGCCTCGGCGTACGCCTGCCCGATGCCGCCACCGGCACCGGTGACGATCGCGACCTTCTCCTTGAACTGATCTCCGTACAGACCCACGTGTGTCTCCTTCGTAGCCATGGTGGTCAGGCCAGCGTGGCGATCGCCTTGGTCTCGAGGTACTCCTCGAAACCCGCCAGACCCATTTCCCGGCCGATGCCGGATTGCTTGTAGCCGCCGAACGGCATGTCCGCCGAGTACCAGACGCCGCCGTTCACGTTGACCGTGCCGACGCGCAACCGGTCCGCGATGCCTTGTGCCCGCGCGTCGTCACCGGAGAACACCGTGCCGGACAATCCGTAGGGCGAGTCGTTGGCGATGCGCACCGCGTCGTCGTCGCCGTCGTGTGCGATGACCGTCAGCACCGGGCCGAAAATCTCCTCGCGTGCCACCTTCGCGCCGTTGTCCAACCCCGCGATGACGGTCGGCTCGATGAAGAAGCCCTTGTCGCGGTCGGCGGGACTTCCACCGCCGCAAGCGAAGCGGCCCCCCTCGGCGATCGCCGAGTCGAGGTAGCCCTGGATGCGGTCGCGCTGCACCGCCGAGATCACCGGTCCGCAGATCGTGCGCGAATCGGTCGGATCGCCGGGCTTGAGACCCGCCATGGTGCCCGCGGCCGCGTCGACGGCCTCGTCGTACTTGGCGCGGGGCACCACCAGCCGGGTGGTGATGGCACACCCCTGGCCCGCGTGCATCGACGCGGTGAACGCGGCCATCGAGCAGGCACCGCCGAGGTCGGCGTCGTCGAGTACGAGGAACGCGGATTTGCCACCGAGTTCGAGGAAGACCTTCTTCAGCGTGGCGGCGCCGTCGGCCATCACTGCCCGGCCGGTGTTGGTCGACCCGGTGAAGGACACCATGTCGACTCGCGGGTCACGGGACAGCAGCGCGCCGACGCCATGGTCGCTGGAGGTGACGATGTTGACGACGCCCGCCGGGATGTCGGTGTGCTCGACGATCAGCTCACCGAGAACGGCTGCCGCCCATGGGGTATCCGGCGCCGGCTTGAGCACGATCGTGTTGCCCGCGGCCAGCGCGGGACCCAGCTTGGCGAGGTTGATCTGGTGCGGGAAGTTCCACGGCGTGATTGCGCCGACGACGCCGATCGCCTCCCGGGCGATGGTGCGCCGGGTCTTCATGCCCATGGGCGAGGCGATGCCGAGGTCCGTGCGCCACTGGTAGGACTCCGCGGTGTCGGCGCAGAAGCTGAGATCCTCGATCGGCCCCGAGAGTTGCGCAGCGGACGTGAGCATCCGGGGCGCGCCGACCTCCGAGATCGTGAGTTCCCGCAACTCTTCCGCGTGGTCGCGCATCGCCTGCTGCAATTGGCGGATGCCGCGGACCCGCAATTCGACGTTCGTCGACCAGTCGGTCTCGTCGAACGCCCGTCGCGCCGCACCGATCGCCTGATCCATGTCGTCGGGAGTCGCATCGGCGGCGACGCCCAGGACCTCCTCGGTCGCGGGGTTCACCGTCGCGAAGGCGCCACCGCTGCCCGCGATGAGCTTCCCGTCGATGAGTAGCCGACTCTCGCGATCGCCCAGTAGCGGCATCCGAACTCCCATCATCGAGCCGAACAATCCTGGACAACTGTCCGGCGGTATCGAAACGAACCATAGCCCGGGGTCGGATCGAGCCGCAAGAGTCCATCCATGGATACGGCCGGGTTCCCACCGAAACATGCCGATGTGCAGCGTCTTTCCCGGATGCGCTTGCTTTGGCACACATCGGTCAGATAACTTGGACATGTGTCCAGCGATGCAGTGGTGGCCATCACAGGTCAGGCCGATGCCGACCCAGGTGAGAGGCCGCGGAACCGTCGGCAGGAGGAGACGTTCCGCAAGGTGCTCACCGCGGGCGTCGAGATGCTGCGGGAATCCTCCTACGCCGACCTGACCGTGCGCGCCGTCGCAGCCAGGGCGAAGGTCGCGCCGGCCACTGCATACACCTACTTCTCGTCGAAGAATCACCTCATCGCCGAGGTCTACCTCGATCTGATGAAGCAGGTTCCGTACTTCACCGACGTCAACGAGCCCATGCCCCAGCGCGTCGAACAGGCGCTGCGCGCGATGGCGCTGACGGTGTCCGACGAGCCCGAGGTGGCCGCCGCGTGCACGACGGCCCTGCTGACGGGAACCGATCCCACGGTGCGCAAGGTCCGCGACCGCATCGGCGCCGAGATCCACCGCCGCATCCGCTCGGCCGTCGGTCCCGACGCCGACCCCCGCGTGGTGTCGGCACTGGAGATGACGTTCTTCGGTGCGCTCGTCAACGCAGGCAGCGGCGCCTTCACCTACCACCAGATCGCCGACCGCCTCAGCTACGTGGTCGCACTCATCTTGGGAGAAGATCGATGACCACCGAGACGTCTGCGACGAGTCCCGCCCCGAAGAACCCACCCGAGGTCCTTCTGGACCCCTACGACTACGACTTCCACGAAGACCCGTACCCGTACTACCAACGGCTGCGCGACGAGGCGCCGCTGTATCGCAACGAAGAGCTCGGGTTCTGGGCGCTGTCGCGCCACTCCGACGTGCTGCAGGGCTTCCGCAACAGTACGACGCTGTCCAACAAGTTCGGCGTCTCACTCGACCCGGCGTCACGCGGTCCGCACGCCAGCAAGACCATGTCGTTCCTGGCCATGGACGACCCGTCGCACCTGCGGCTGCGCACGCTGGTGTCGAAGGGTTTCACGCCGCGCCGCATCCGTGAACTCGAACCGCGGGTCACCGAGATCGCGACGCAGCACCTCGACGTGCTGATGGAGAAGTCGACGGACGGAACCGTCGACTACGTCGGGGACTTCGCGGGCAAGCTGCCGATGGACGTGATCTCCGAGTTGATGGGCGTCCCGGTGCCCGACCGCGATCAGGTTCGCGCCTGGGCCGACGGGGTGATGCACCGCGAGGACGGCGTCACCGACGTTCCGGCCGAGGCGATCGAGGCGTCGCTCAACCTGATCGTCTACTACCAGGAGATGGTTGCCGAACGTCGCAAGAAGCCGACCGACGATCTGACGACCGCACTGCTCGAGGCCGAGATCGACGGCGACCGGCTCACCGACGACGAAGTGCTCGGCTTCATGTTCCTGATGGTCATCGCCGGCAACGAGACCACCACCAAACTGCTTGCCAACGCTGCGTTCTGGGGTCACCGCAATCCCGACCAGCTGGCCCCGCTGTACGACGACCTCGAGCGGATCCCACTCTGGGTGGAGGAGACGCTGCGCTACGACACGTCGAGCCAGGTCCTCGCCCGCACGGTGGCCGGCGAGCTGACGCTGTACGACACCACGATCCCCGACGGGGACGTGCTGCTACTGCTGCCGGGTTCCGCGCACCGCGACGAGCGGGTCTTCGAGAATCCCGACGACTACGTCATCGGCCGCGACATCGGCTCCAAGCTCATGAGTTTCGGCAGCGGGGCACACTTCTGCCTCGGCGCTCACCTGGCCCGCATGGAGGCCCGCGTCGCGCTCGCCGAGTGGTTCAAGCGGATCCGCGGCTACGACGTGGACGAGGCCAACTCGGTGCGCGTGCACTCCAGCAACGTCCGTGGCTTCGCCCATCTGCCCATCTCGATCCAAGCCCGCTGAAGGGACCATCGGCAATGCCCCGTTTCGCACCACTGCCCGAGCGCCGACCCGCCATCGTCGCCGGAGCGTCCGCCGGCATCGGCGAGGCCACGGCGATCGAACTCGCGTCGCGCGGCTTCCCCGTCGCGCTCGGCGCGCGGCGCGTCGAGAAGCTCGAGGACATCGTCGGCAAGATCAACGCCGAGGGCGGTGAGGCCGTCGGCTTCCACCTCGACGTCACCGACCCCAGCTCGGTGAAGTCCTTCGTCGCCCAGGCCGAGGACGCGCTCGGCGAGATCGAGGTGATGGTCGCCGGCGCAGGCGACACCTACTTCGGCAAGCTCGCCGACATCAGCACCGACGAGTTCGACTCGCAGCTGCAGATCCACCTCGTCGGCGCCAACCGGCTCGCCACCGCCGTGCTGCCCGGCATGCTCGAGCGCCAGCGGGGCGATCTCATCTTCGTGGGATCCGAAGTGGCACTGCGCCAACGCCCCCACATGGGCGCCTACGGTGCTGCGAAGGCAGCGCTGGTCGCCATGGTCAACAACCTGCAGATGGAACTCGAGGGCACCGGCGTCCGGGCGTCCATCGTGCATCCCGGCCCGACCAAGACGTCGATGGGCTGGAGCCTGCCCGCCGATCTGATCGGGCCCGCACTCGAGGACTGGGCGAAGTGGGGCCAGGCCCGGCACGACTACTTCCTGCGCGCAGCCGATCTCGCACGCGCCATCACGTTCGTCGCGGAGACACCCCGCGGCGGTTACATCGCCAACATGGAGCTACAGCCGGAAGCGCCGCTGACCTCGGCGCCCAAGGAGCGTCAGCAGCTGAAACTCGACGAGGAGAAGCTCCCGGCGGGCAAGAGCGAAGCGACAGGGGAATCAGCACAGTGACGATCACCAAAGAGGTGCAGCGGGTTTCCGGCGGCGCGGACGAGTACGGACACCTCGAGGAGTTCCGTACCGACCCCATCGGCCTGATGAACCGCATTCGCGAGGAGTGCGGCGACGTCGGCTGGTTCCAGCTGGTCGACAAGCAGGTCGTGATGCTGTCCGGGTCGGAGGCGAACGAGTTCTTCTTCCGCTCCAGCGACGCCGAACTCAACCAGGCCGAGGCCTACCCATTCATGACGCCGATCTTCGGTGAGGGCGTCGTGTTCGACGCAGACCCCGAGCGCCGGGCGGAGATGCTGCACAACACCGCGCTGCGCGGTGAACAGATGAAGGGCCACGCGGCCACCATCGAGAACGAGGTCAAGAAGATCATCGCCGGCTGGGGTGACGAAGGGGAGATCGAGCTGCTCGACTTCTTCTCCGAGCTGACGATCTACACCTCGACGGCATGCCTGATCGGTCTGAAGTTCCGCGAACAGCTCGACAGTCGCTTCGCCCACTACTACCACCAGCTCGAGCGCGGCACCGACCCGCTCTGCTACGTCGACCCCTATCTCGACATCGAGAGCTTCCGCATCCGCGACGAGTCACGCGTGAAGCTCGTAGCGCTGGTGCAGGAGATCATGGACGGTCGCATCGCGAATCCGCCCAAGGGCAAGGAGGATCGGGACCTGCTCGACGTGCTGGTGTCGATCAAGGACGACGACGGCAACTCCCGCTTCACGGCCAACGAAGTCACCGGCATGTTCATCTCGCTGATGTTCGCGGGTCACCACACCAGCTCGGGGACGTCGTCGTGGACGCTGATCGAACTGTTGCGCAATCCCGACGTCTACGCCCAGGTTCAGCAGGAACTCGACGAGCTGTACTCCGACGGCCAGGAGGTGAGTTTCCATGCGCTACGGCAGATCCCGAAGCTCGACAACTCGCTCAAGGAGACTCTGCGCCTACACCCGCCGCTGATCATCCTGATGCGCGTCGCACAGGACGAGTTCGAGGTGGCGGGCTACCCGATTCATAGGGGGCAGTTCGTGGCCGCGTCGCCGGCGATCTCGAATCGGATCGCCGAGGACTTCCCGAACCCCGACGCCTTCGAACCGGACCGCTACCTGAAGCCGCGCCAGGAGGACCTGGCCAACCGCTGGACGTGGATTCCCTTCGGCGCCGGAAAGCACCGCTGCGTCGGCGCGGCGTTCGCGCAGATGCAGATCAAGGCCATCTTCTCGGTATTGCTGCGCGAGTACGAGTTCGAGATGTCGCAGCCCGCCGAGAGCTACCGCAACGACCACTCCAAGATGGTCGTGCAGCTGGCCCAGCCCGCGAAGGTGCGCTACCGCAAGCGGGTTTCCGGCGGGCAGAGTGAAGCGACCGGGGAATAGGGGAGGCCTGACCTCAATGGGTTGCTACCGCGTCGTACTCGACGAGGACCTGTGCCAGGGCCACGCGATGTGCGAACTCGAGGCCCCCGACGTGTTCGCGGTGCCCAAGCGCGGCGTCGTCGAGATCCTCGACGCAGAACCGCCCGACGACATCCGCGAGGACGTCCAGCGGGCGATCGAGATGTGTCCCACCCAAGCACTTTCCATCGAAGAGAAGGAAGACTGAGAATGGCGTCACGCGAACAATTGGACGACTGGGTCGAGCGCTGGCTGAAGGCCAACAAGGACTCCGAGGCCGCAGGCGACTGGTCGAACCTCGCCGACTTCTACACCGAGGACGCAACCTACGGCTGGAACATCGGCCCCAAGGAAGACGTCATGTGCGTGGGCCGCGACGAGATCCGCGACGTCGCGCTCGGCCTGGAGATGCAGGGTCTCGAGAACTGGGTCTACGAGTACCAGAAGGTGCTCGTCGACGAGAAGCAGAACGAGATCGTCGGCTTCTGGAAGCAGATCGTGAACAAGGGCGACGGCAGCCAGGACGCGATCTACGGCATCGGCGGCAGTTGGTTCCGGCTCGACGACGACCTGATGATCGAATGGCAGCGCGACTTCTTCGACTTCGGTCACGTGGCCTACATGTTCGGCAAGCTCATCAGCTCGGGCGACCTGACGCCGACCATGCAGAAGCGCATCGAACGCAGCGTCGCCGGCGAGAAGCTTCCCGGTTACTACCCGTTGGGCGAGGCACCGGTTCCGATCTGGTAGGGCTGGCGCCCAACCACCTAGTTGGTCATGATGTGACTTAGGTAACTTAGTCTGAATACGGACGCCTACGTAACTCCTCGTTGAAAGCAGGATCTTGATGAAGACAAAGGGTGCGCTCATCCGCGAGTTCAACCAGCCGTGGTCGATCGAGGAGATCGAGATCGGCGACCCCGTCAAGGACGAGGTCAAGATTCAGATGGAAGCGTCCGGCATGTGCCACTCGGACCACCACCTGGTGACCGGCGGCATCCCCATGATGGGCTTCCCGGTGTTGGGCGGCCACGAGGGCGCCGGCGTCGTCACCGAGGTGGGCCCGGGCGTCACCGAGGTCGCGCCGGGTGACCACGTCGTGCTGTCGTTCATCCCGTCGTGTGGCAATTGCCCGTCGTGTCAGGCCGGCATGCGCAACCTCTGCGACCTGGGCGCGGGCCTGCTGGGCGGCCTGGCCGTCTCCGACGACACCCATCGCATCCACACAGCAGACGGCGATCCCGTCTTCCCGATGACGCTGCTCGGCACCTTCAGCCCGTACATGGTGGTGCACAAGAGCTCCGTGGTGAAGATCGACCCGTCCATCCCGTTCGAGGTGGCCTGCCTGGTCGGCTGCGGCGTGACCACCGGCTACGGCTCGGCCGTCAAGGCTGGCGACATCCGTCCCGGTGACGACGTCGCCGTCATCGGCGTCGGCGGTGTCGGCATGTCCGCGCTGCAGGGCGCGGTGAACGCAGGCGCCCGCAACCTGTTCGTCGTCGAGCCGGTGGAGTGGAAGCGCGACGCCGCGCTGAAGTTCGGCGCGACGCACGCCTACCCCGACATGGAGTCCGCGTTCGCGGGCGTCGCGGAGGTCACGCAGGGTCTGATGGCCAAGCAGGTCATCGTCACCGTCGGCGAGCTGCACGGCAAGGACGTCGACAACTACGTGAACCTGACCTCCAAGGGCGGCACGACCGTGCTGACGGCCATCGGCAGCATGATGGACACCGAGGTGTCGCTGAATCTCGCGATGCTGACGCTGATGCAGAAGCGGCTGCAGGGCACCATCTTCGGTGGCGGCAACCCGCACTTCGACATTCCGCAGCTGCTGTCGATGTATAAGGCGGGCAGGCTGAACCTGGACGACATGGTCACGCGGCAGTACAAGCTGGAGCAGATCAACGAGGGCTACACCGACATGCTCGAGGGTCGCAACATCCGCGGCGTCATCCGCTACACCGACGCCGACCGGTAGCCCCGTGTCCGAGTCCACTCAGGCCGACACCGGGACGGTGACGGAGACACCCGTCGTCGCGGCGTCGCAGGCGTCCTGGCGGTGCGTGCAGTCCGGCGACCGCGAGGGCTGGTTGGCCCTGATGTCCGACGACATCGTGATCGAGGATCCGATCGGCGAGGCCGTGACGAATCCCGACGGCAACGGAGTGCGGGGCAAGGAGTCGGTGGCCGCGTTCTACGACGCGAACATCGGTCCCAACCAGCTGACCGTGACCCGCGAGGCGTCGTTCCCGTCGAGTTCGCCGAACGAGATCGCGTACATCCTGGTGTTGCACACCGTGTTCCCGAACGGCTTCACGGCAACGGTGCGTGGCGTCTTCACCTACACGGTCGACGACGGTGGTCTGATCACCAACTTGCGCGGCTACTGGAACATGGACGCCATGACGTTCGGCCAGCAGGACGCCACCTGACCGGCGCCGTCGTCGTCGGCGGGTCCCGCGGTGTGGGCCTCGCCGTCGCGGAACTGCTTGCCGCCCAGGGGTTCGGCGTCGTGATCAACGGTCGCGACGGTGCCGCCGTCGACGAGGCCGTCGCCCGGGTCGGCGCCGGCGCGATCGGCTTCCCGGGGTCCCCGTCGGACCCCGCGGTCGCCGACGCGCTGGTCCAGAGGTGCGTCGACGAGTTCGGTGACATCGGCGCCCTGGTGAACTGCGCTGGCACCGCGGAACCGGCCGGGTCCTCGATCCTCAACGTGACATCGGCGCAGTTCCGGGATCTGCTCGACGCGCATCTCGGCACCGCGTTCGAGACGTGCCGCGCTGCCGCACCGCGGATGGTCGCGCAGGGTGGTGGAGCGATCGTCAACACGAGTTCGTTCGCGTTCCTCGGCGACTACGGCGGCACCGGCTATCCGGCGGGCAAGGGCGGGGTCAACGGCTTGACCCTCGCCGTCGCCGCCGAACTCCGCGAGCACGGGGTACGCGCGAACGTGGTGTGCCCGGGCGCCAGGACGCGACTGTCCACCGGCCCGGAGTACGAAAGCCACATCGAGGACCTGAACCGGCGCGGCCTGCTCGACGAGGTCAGCAAGCAGGGCGCGCTGGACGCCGCGCCACCGGAGTACGTCGCGCCGACCTACGCCTATCTGGTCAGCGACCGCGCCAAGGACGTCACCGGCCAGATCTTCATCGCGGCAGGCGGTTTCGTCGGCCGCTTCGACCGCCCCTCACCCAGCCTGCTCGCCTACCGCGACCATCACGACTCGCCGCCGTGGTCGGCGGACGAGTTGGACGGGTTCGTGCGGGGTTAGGCGCAACTCGCGCCGACAGTACGGTTGTTGATCGAAAACGCCCGAATCACGTCAACAACCGCAGTCTCGGCGGAGACCCGAGACACCCGTTCTGGCATGCTCGGGCCATGGCCTCCATCTTCACGAAGATCATCAACGGCGAGCTGCCCGGACGGTTCGTCTACGAAGACGACGACGTGGTCGCGTTCCTGACGATCGAGCCGATGACGCCGGGTCACACGCTCGTGGTGCCGCGGGCGGAACTCGACAACTGGCAGGACATCGACTCCGGTGCCTTCAACGCCGTGATGGCCGTGGCGCAGCGAGTCGGCAAGGCCGTGTGCAAGGCGTTCGGCGCCGAACGGTCGGGCCTGATCATCGCCGGCCTCGAGGTGCCACACCTGCACGTGCACGTGTTCCCGGCCCGTGACCTGTCGGACTTCGGCTTCCAGAACGTCGACCGCAACCCGTCGCCCGAAGCACTCGACGAGGCACAGGCGAAGATCAAAGCCGCACTCGCCGAGCAGGACTGACCCTCAGGCGACCGGTACCGCCACGTCGGCGATGCGCGGCAGGCACACGCGAAACCGGCAACCGCGGCCCGGCGCCGTGGTCACGCTGACCGTGCCCCCATGCGCGTGCACCAGCGAGTCCACGATCGACAGCCCCAGCCCCGTGCCACCACTGGCACGCGCGCGCGACGAGTCGGTGCGATAGAACCGCTCGAACACCCGCTGCGCATCGTCGAGACTCATGCCCGGCCCCTCGTCGCAGACCTCGAGCACCGCGTTGTCCCCGTCGGTGCCCACCCGTACCGCGACCCTCGCGTCCTCGGGCGTGTGCTGCAGCGCATTGGCCACGAGGTTGCCGAGCACCTGGCGCAGTCGAGCGTCGTCGCCCAGCACCTCGGGCGTACCCGGGCCGTCGAAGACCTCCATCGTCACGACGCGCTTCGGGGCCACCGTCCTGGCGTCGTGCACGGCATCGCTCGCCAGCGCCAAGAGGTCGACGCGGTTGTGTTCGAGCGGCCGCTGGGCGTCGAGTCGGGCCAGCAGCAGCAGATCTTCGACCAGCAGACCCATCCGCTGGGCCTCGCTCTCGATGCGGTTCATCAGCATCTCCATGTCGCGTGCTGCGCCCTGCCGGTACAGCTCGGCGAAGCCGCGGATGGTGGTGAGCGGCGTGCGCAGCTCGTGGCTGGCGTCGGTGATGAAGCGCCGCATCCGTTCCTCGGAGCTGCGGGCCTGCGCCGCCGACGACTCGGACGACGCGACCGCCCGCTGGATCTGCGCCAGCATCCCGTTGAGCGCCAACGACAGTCGGCCCACTTCGGTGCGGGGGTCACGCTGTGGGACGCGGCGGTCGAGTTCGCCCGCCGCGATCGCCGCGGCCGTCCGTTCCACCTCCACCAACGGACGCAGGCTGCGGTGCACCACCGCGTAACCCACGATGCCGAGCACGAGCAGGACCGCCGTGCCGATGCCGACCTGCGACCACGTCAGCGCCCGCACCGTCGACTGCACCTCGGACAGGTCGATCGCCACGGTGGTCAGTTCACCGCGCGGACCACGCACGGTCATTGCGCGCCACTGCACGCCGGAGTGATTGACCGAACCGATCGTCACCGGAACGGGGCCGACGTCGTTGCCGTCGGGCAGCTGCGGTTCGGCCTCGCGGTCGTTGACGGCCATCCACACCCGGCCATCGGGATCGATGCCCCGGACGTAGAAGTCGGTCGGCGGACGGCCCGGATTCGGCCCTTCGATCGGGGTGGTCGGTACGCGGCGAGGCGCCTGCGCCCATCCCCGGGAGGCGTCCAGCAGCGACTGATCGACGCGGTTGATCAGGCTGTGCCGCATGATCGACGTGACGGCGACACCCGAGGCGAGCAGGCCGCAGGCGACCAGGACGAGCGTCGCAGCCACCAGTCCCACCCGCAGGGGCACGCCTGCGCCGCCCAGTCTCGACACGTCTCTATCGTGCGCCAGCGGGGCTCGTGCTCTTCGCGCAACCGCTCATCGGGGCTCGCGCAGGACGTAACCCACCCCGCGCAGCGTGTGCAGCAACCGCTTGTCACCGGTGTCGATCTTGCGTCGCAAATAGCTGACGTAGGACTCCACGACGTTGACGTCGCCGCCGAAGTCGTAGCGCCAGACGTGGTCGAGGATCTTCGGCTTCGACAGGACCGTGCCCGCGTTGATGATGAAGTAGCGCAGCAGCGTGAACTCGGTCGGCGACAGCGAGACGGGCTGGCCTGCCTTCCACACCTCGTGGGTGTCCTCGTCGAGTTCGATGTCGGCGAACGACAGTCGCGCGCTGCGGGGTGCCTCGACGCCACGGCCGGAGCGGCGCAGGATGACGCGCAGGCGCGCGACCACTTCCTCCAAGCTGAACGGCTTGGTCACGTAGTCGTCGCCGCCGAGCGTCAACCCGGCGATCTTGTCCTGCAGGGAATCCCGCGCGGTGAGGAACAGCGCAGGCGCGTCGATGCCGTCGGCGCGCAGCCGGCGCAGCACGCCGAACCCGTCCATCCCGGGCATCATCACATCGAGGATGACGGCGTCCGGACGGATCTCGCGCGCCTTGTCCAGAGCGGCGGGACCGCTCGACGCGGTGTGCACCTCGAAACCCTGGAACTTCAGGCTCACCGAGAGCAGTTCGACGATGTTGGTCTCGTCGTCGACGACGAGGACCCTCGCTTCGGGAACGGACTCGGGAATCGCAGGCATTGCCATGGATCTCAATGTCCCTCGTTTCGCTGAGAATGGAACTGCCGAGGCGCTGTGAGATTCCTGTGAATGTTCTCAGTTAGCGCTGCCACCCAGACGGCTGCTTGCTGTGACGGCCGCCATAGACTCGACCCATGAGCCTTGGCAAGAGCCTGTTCGAGCTGGCCACGGCGCCCGCGCGCCTCGGATTGGCAGTCGCCGACACCGGGCTGAGCATCGCCGGAGCGACGATCAAGACGGTGCAGCGGGGCCTGTCCGACGCCTCCGCTCCCCTGGGCGGAACGTCGTCGATGGCGAAGGTCCTCGGTCTCGACGATGCGGTCGAGCGTGCCAACCGGCTGGCCCGCCTGATGGACGACGACGCGCCGCTCGGGCGTGCCCTGGCACCCGACGGCCCCCTGAACCGGCTGTTGCGGCCGGGCGGCATCGTCGATCAGTTGACGGCCGACGGCGGACTCCTCGACCGTCTCACCGAGGACAACGGGCCGCTCACGCGGGCGGTTGCGCCGGGCGGACTGGTCGACCAGATCACGGCCGAGGGCGGACTCCTCGATCGGCTCACCACCGAAGACGGCGCCCTGTCCCGGGTCATCGCGCCGGGCGGTCTCGCCGATCAGTTGCTGGCCAACGACGGACTGGTCGAGCGGGTGCTGCGCGAGGACGGCGTCGCCGACAAACTTCTCGCCGAGGGCGGACTGCTCGACACCCTGACCGCAGAGGACGGCCCGCTGCTCAAGCTGGCCGACGTGGCGGACACGCTCAACCGGCTGGCTCCCGGGCTCGAGGCGCTGGCGCCGACCATCGACGCGCTGCACGAAGCCGTCATCACGTTGAGTCAGGTCGTCAACCCGCTGAGCAACATCGCCGATCGCATTCCGCTACCCGGGCGTCGCGCCGGGCGCCGGGCGATGCCCCGGCCGGTGACGTCACAGCGGATCATCGACCACGAGGATTGACCACGTAGCCGGTCGAGAGAGCGGGCCCGGAACCGATATCCTGAGCCCGCACGCCTCCTTAGCTCAGCGGTAGAGCAACGCTCTTGTAAAGCGTAGGTCATCGGTTCAATCCCGATAGGGGGCTCCACCTCGGCCGCGGCCCCGAATCGGGCGCTCGCTCATCAGCAAATCGACATCGATGGCAGGCCGCCGGATGTCGGGTCGCGAGGTCTGGCGAAACTGCTGATAGACCGCTCCGTCGACCCGGGTTACGATCATCACTCGCATCAGCCCGAACTCCGGCCAGCAATGGCTCGTACGGGCTGAGCATTGGGTCGGCACCATTCGGGGGTGGGAGTTGTCGCGCGTAGGCACCTGGCTGCACGAACCCGACCAGTTCGAATGGGTGACGACGTTCCTGCGCCAGCGTGGCCTGCTGCGAACGGCCCGCATCGTGATGGCCGTGATCGCCGGGTCGGCCGCACTCACTCCGATCACGGCCCTGCTGCGGCCAGATCCGAGCATGGGCGTCGTGGCCATCGGGGTGACCGGTGCCGCGATAGCGCTGGGCATGGCGTGGTTCTGGCTGACGCGGTGGCCGAGCCGACGAGTGTCGCTCTACTCCGTGGTGCTCGGGATGTTCTGCGCGGCGGCCTGGAGTCTGACCGAGCACAGCGCGGCCGTCGCAGCCCTGGCGTGCATGGTCCTCGCCATCACCGGCGGGTACGTGGCGTTCTTCCACAACACCCGGGTGCTCGTGCTCAACACCGCCGTCGCCCTCGGTTCGGCCGCCGTAGCGGCCTACCGGCTGGCCAACGACACCGACCTCGCCACCGCCGTCGCCGCTTTCTGGCTGATGTGGTTGCTCAACATCGCGGTGCCCCTTGGCATTCGCGCAGCGATCAAGGCCATGGGCCGGTACGCCATCCGCTCCGACCAGGACCCGCTCACCGGGCTGCTGAACCGCCGCGGGTTTAGTCACGCCGTCGAACGCCTACTCATCCCGGACATGTACGAGACCGGCCACGCCTACCTCGTCGTCATGATGATCGACCTCGACGACTTCAAGCGGGTCAACGACACTCGCGGTCACGCCGCGGGTGACGACATCCTGTTACGCGTCGCCGACCAACTGCGCCAACACGTTCCTGCGAATGCGGCCGTCTGCCGCTCAGGCGGCGAGGAGTTCCTGGTCGCCATGTCGTCGTGGACCCACGACGCCTCGATCCTCACCGGACCGCTCTGCCAAGCCATCCATCGTCACTGCGACGACGTCAGTGCCAGCATCGGCGTGGCGTGGGCGCCGCGAAGTGAGACGGAAGCCGTCACGACCGACGTCCTCGTCAACCAGTTGATCGACGCGGCTGACGCGGCGATGTACGAAGCCAAGCGCAGTGGTGGGAACCGGGTCCACGTGTCGCGGCACATGCGCTGCGCCTAAACCGGCGCCGCTCAGTACTCGTCGGCGACCTGGTTGCGGTCCTGCTGCAGCGCGGGGCCGTCGGGATCCTCGCCCTGATGGTCCAGTTCCTCCTGCAGTTCCCGCTGCTCGTCGCTGGCCTCGGTCGCGTCCTTGGGCGTCGGCGGCGGGGTGCTCTGCTGTTCCATTGCCGTCGTGTCGCCCGTTTGACGCGGGGCTAAACGCCATGGGCGGCAGGACGGGGCTAGCTAGAAGCCGTAGGAGTTCTCGATGCTGACGAACATGCCGTGTCCGGTCGCATCGTTGGTGAAGCGGGTGCCCGATTCGGACGCCAAGATCGACCAGCCCTGGAGGCGATATGCGTTCCCGTATATCAACGTGACGTCGCCACCCTGTCCGGCACCGCCGATGTTGCCGCCCTCTTCAAAATGAAACCCGCCGTAGGCATCGGCGACCACGTTGTGCTGATGCCACCCGTATTCGGTCAACGGCGCCTGCACGAACCCATCGGTTGCACTGCCAGACGCTTCGCAAATGACGACCGGCTTCTCCTGACCGGTGCCTTGACCATTCGCCGAAACGAGACACCGCACCTTCCCAGACTGCGTCTGCACGTAGTCACTACCCCCTGCCGCTGTCGCCGATGCGGCGGTGAGGCAGCCGATCGCGACGGCACACGACGCCGTGGCGGCCATCCAACGCACGCTCATGACACCGGCGCCGGATCGAGCATTTCGACGTGATCGCCTTGCCACTGGTACCGCACGCTGGTGATGCCCGCGGGCGGGCACGCGTTGCATGCCCCAGGCGTCTTGTAGTTGAGGACCACGGTGTCGTCCGTCGTGCGGGCGGCATTCAACGAGGTGAAGCCGTATGCCTCGTACGTCGCAGTCCCCAGATACTTGCCCCGGTGGAACATCAGTGCGGTGATCGGCGAGCTACCGGTTGCACCCTCGACCGAGACCAGTGCGGTCGACAGCGTCGCGCAGCGGTCGAAGTTGCCGAATGCGGATTGTGAGGTCCACATCCAATCCGTGCCCGGATATGGAGGCAGGTCTTGAGCGGCCCGTGCAATCTCAGGAGCTTCGAGATCGACCCCACAACCGGACGGTGCTGCCGACGCCGGCGCCACCGGTATCAACCCGGCCGCGAAGAAACACGCAGCGATTAGAACTTCCGATGTCAACGTCATGGCAAACCCCCTGCCCCGACGGTAGCCCACTGTTAGGGCGAGTCGACCGGTAACCGTTACGCGGGTTTTACCTCCCGGGGTTGACGCAGTGCGGTCAACATCACACACTTGCAGTCACTAGCGGTCATGAATCCACAGAAGGGCGCGGTGTGCTTCCGGTAGCTCGGCACGACGCCATCGTCGACCTGGTGAATGGTGCGCACACGGTCAGCACCGACGAATTGGTCAACCGACTCGGAGTGTCTGCCGAGACCGTGCGACGCGACCTCGCACTGCTCGAGGAGCGCGGCGCGATCCGGCGCGTACACGGCGGCGCCGCCAGCCTGCTGCAGCGGGTGAGCGGCGAGGAGCCCCCGTTCGCCGAGCGCACCGTCATCCACCAGCAGGCGAAGGCTCGGCTGGCCCGCGTCGCCGTGGAATTGCTGCAACCCGGCCAGACGGTCGTCATCGACATCGGCACCACCGCCGTCGAGGTGGCCCGCGCCATACCCGCCACGTTTCGCGGCACGGTCGCGACCTCGTCGCTGCTCGTCGCCATCGAACTCGCAGCACGACCGGGAATCCACGTACTAGTGTCCGGCGGCCGGGTCCGAGCCGGCGACCTGGCGTGCAGAGGAGCCCATGCCCGGTCGCTGTTCGCGGACGTCTACGCCGACGTCGCGTTCATCGGCTCCGGCGGTGTCGACGCCGCAGCCGGCCTGACGGACTACCACCTCGACGAGATCGACGTGCGCCGCACGATCATCGCCAACAGCGCGTCGAGCTACATCCTGGCCGACTCGTCGAAGCTCGACCGGATCGGCCCACACCGGGTGTGCGACCTGACCGCGGTCACGGGCCTGATCACCGACGAATGCACCTCACCGGCCGTCGAGGCCGCCGTCCGAGAGGCGGGGGGTGTGGTCCTGTCAGCGTGACCTCTACCCCGAACAGGGGAGCCCCGAGCAGGGGTGCGGGCGGCGACTACTTGTCCGGGCAGCGCCGCCCGCGCGGATCGAACAGTCAACTCACGTCAGAAAGCACGATCCATGACACATGATTCCACACCCGGCGACGCGCCCAGCGTCGCTCAATTCGGCTACACCCAGGCGATGGAGCGGTCAACCGGCCGCTTCGCCTCCTTCGCGGTCGCCTTCGCCTTCGTGTCCATCGCGACGGGCATCTTCACCACCTACGGCAGCGTCCTCAATTCGTCTGGCCCACTGGGCATCTGGACGTGGCCGATCGTCGTCGTCGGCCAGCTCGCGGTAGCGCTGCTGCTAGGTGCCCTGGCCGCGCGCATCCCCGTGACCGGCTACGCCTACCAATGGGTGTCGCGCCTGGCCAACCCGATCTTCGGCTGGATCACCGGCTGGATCTCGTTCACGTTCCTCGCCATCGTGGTGATCGCCGTCGACTACACCGTCGCCTCGACCGTCCTGCCTGCCCTGTTCGCCTTCGAGGGCACGCCGGCGACGGCATTCCTCATCACCGCCGTCGTACTCGTCCTGCAGGCACTGCTCATCGGGCTGTCGACCCGATGGACCGAACGGGTCAACAACTTCGCCGTCACCGCCGAGCTCATCGGCATGGTCGCCCTCGTCGCGCTGCTACTGATCGTCGGCGTCATCACCCACCGCCTCAGCGTCGACAACCTGTTCTCCCACGGCGCCGTCCCCACCGAGGGCTACTGGAGCTTCGGCGATGCCACCGCAGCCGGCCCCTGGATGCTCGCGTTCCTGTTGGGCGCCTTCACGATCGTCGGCTTCGAATCGGCGGCCAACCTCGCCGAGGAGACCAAGCGGCCCGAGGTCGTGGTCCCCCGCGCGATGTGGCAGGCAGTGCTCGCCTCGGGCGTGCTCGGCTTCCTGTTCCTGCTCGCGGTGACCGCGGCGGTCGACGACCCGGTCGCGCTGGCCGAGTCCGGCACGCCCATCGCCGACGTCATCAAGGACATCCTCGGTTCGTTCGTCGGCACCGCACTGCTGGTGCTCGTCGCAATCGCGATCTTCGCGTGCGGGCTGGTCATCCTGCTGACCGGCGTGCGGTTGGTGTGGGCCATGTCGCGCGACGAACGCTTCCCCGGTTGGCAACTGCTGCAGCGGATCTCACCGCGCACCAAGACCCCACTGAACGCCACCATCGTGATGACGCTCATTTCGGCAGTCATCCTCGGACTGTTCTCGACCAGCACCGACGCCCTGTTCAAGCTGTTCGGGGCGGCGACGCTGCTACCGGCGATCATCTACGCGATCACGGTGGGGCTCTACATCGCCAAGCGCCGCACCCTGCCGCCCAGCGCGGGATTCAACTTGGGCCGGTGGGAAATCCCGATCATCGTCGTCGCCGTCGTCTGGCTGGTGTTCGAGCTGTCGCTGTTCCGCGACGCCTCGTTCCGCGACCCGTGGATCTACCTCGCCGTCATGGTCGCCATCGGCGCGGTGTACCTCGGCTACCTGCTCGCCACCCGTGGTCGCGACGGCCTACGGATGCCCGACATGCGTTCCATCGACGCCGAGATCGAGACCGTGTGACGGTACTTGCCATAGATCAGGGCACCTCCGGGACCAAGGCGATCGTCGTCGACCCCGCGGACGGCGTCGTCGGCGTCGCCGAGGTGGCGGTGCACCCGCGCTACCTCGACGGCGGCGGGGTTGAACAGGACCCCCGGGAACTGCTCGACTCGGTGCTGGAGGCGGGCCGGGCCGCCGTGGCCCAGGCGGGCCGGCCGATCGACGCGGTGTCGCTGGCCAATCAGGGCGAGACCGTCCTGGCGTGGGATCCGGCCACCGGACGCGCCCTGACCCAGGCCATCGTGTGGCAGGACCGCCGCGCCGAGTCGATCTGCGCGGACCTGACCGACCACGCCGCCGAATTCGCCTCTCGCACCGGACTGGTACTCGACCCGTACTTCTCCGCACCCAAGATGGCCTGGCTGCGGCGCAACGTCGAACGCGACGGTGTCGTCACGACGTCGGACACCTGGCTGCTGCATCAGCTGACCGGTGAGTTCGTCACCGACGCCACCACGGCCAGCCGCTCGCTGGTGGTCGGTCTTGGCGAGAGCACTTGGAGCGCCGACCTCTTGGCGCTGTTCGAACTCGACGGTGAGCGGTTGCCGGACATCGCCGCCAACGACGCCGTCATCGGTACGACGTCGGCGTTCGGCGCCGAGGTGCCCGTCGGCGGGATCGTCGTCGACCAGCAGGCCGCACTGCTGGCCGAGTCGTGCTTCGAGGCCGGCATGGCCAAGTGCACCTTCGGTACCGGCGCCTTCCTGCTCGCCAACACCGGGACCAGGCCGGTGCTGTCGGACTCTGGCCTGACGACGTCGGTGGCGTGGCGGGTCGCAGGTGACGACACGTTCTGCGTCGACGGACAGGTGTACACCGCGGCGTCGGCCGTGCGCTGGCTGGCATCACTGGGGATCATCGCCGGCGCGCACCAACTCGACGGCGTCGCGGCGACCGACAGTGGCGGCGTGCTGTGCGTGCCCGCACTGGCGGGGTTGGCGGCTCCGTGGTGGGAAAGCACTGCCACGGCGTCGTTCTCGGGCATGACGCTGTCCACCGGTCGCGGTCACGTGGTGCTGGCCCTACTGCAAGGCATCGCCGCGCAGATCGCCGAACTGGTGACCGCCGTCGGAGAGGGCACCGACACAGCACTCACGCGGCTACGCGCCGACGGTGGGCTCACCCAGTCCACCGTGCTGATGCAGGCGGTCGCCGACGTCGTGCAGGTGCCGGTGGACGTCTACCCGTCGGCACATGCGACCGCCCTCGGTGCCGCGGCGCTGGCGGATCTGAGTCTGCACCCGGGCAAGGGATTGCGCGGCGTCGTACCGTCGTGGTCGCCGTCGTCGACCTACGAACCGTCCTGGGATGCCGCACGCGCAGAGGACTTCCGATCGTCGTGGCGCGCCCTCGCCGCGACGACCCATTCGAGAGAGGGAACGTGAACACTCAGTACGACGTCGTCGTCGTCGGCGCCGGCATCGTCGGATCGGCCATCGCACGCGAATTGTCCGGCCACGAGCTATCGGTCGCGTTGCTAGACGCGCGCAGCGATGTCGGCGACGGCACCAGCAAGGCCAACACCGCGATCCTGCACACCGGCTTCGACGCCACACCGGGGACACTCGAGTCGGCCATGGTCAGCCGCGGCTACCACCTGCTGAGCGATTACTCGGCGCGAACCGGCATCCCGATCGAGCACACCGGCGCCATCCTCGTCGCCTGGGACGACGAGCAACTCGACGCCCTGCCGAAGCTGCGGGACAAGGCCCTGGCCAACGGCTACGACCGGTGCGAGATCATCGACGCGGCAGCGGTTTACGGTGCCGTCCCGGATCTCGGCGACGGCGCGCTCGGCGGACTGACCGTGCCCGACGAATCGATCATCTGCACGTGGACGGTGAACCTGGCGCTGGCCACCGACGCCGTCAACCGCGGTACGGCATTGCTGACGAACCACCGCGTGCACGGCGTGGACGTCGGCGACGACCGGACCACGCTGCACACCGATGCGGGGTCGGTCGGCGCGCGCTGGGTCGTGAACGCGGCGGGCCTCGGAGCCGATCACATCGACGCACTGTTCGGCCACTCGCGGTTCACCGTCACTCCCCGACGCGGCGAACTCATCGTCTACGACAAGATGGCCCGCGCACTGGTGAACAAGATCGTCCTGCCGGTGCCGACCTCGCGCGGCAAGGGCGTGCTCGTCAGCCCGACGATCTATGGGAACGTGATGCTCGGTCCCACGTCGGAGGACATCGAGGACCGGTCGGCCACCGCCACCACCGCGCACGGCATCGAGTTCCTGCTCGACAAGGGTCGCAGGCTGATGCCGCGCCTGCTCGACGAGGAGGTGACGGCCACCTACACCGGCCTGCGGGCAGCGATCGATCACGGCGACTACCGAATCGAAACGACTGCGGCGCAACGCTATCTGCTCGTGGGCGGTATCCGCTCCACCGGCCTGACGGCGGGCATGGCCGTGGCCGAACACGTTCGCGGCATGCTCGCCGACGCCGGCGTGGCGCTGACACCACGCGCGAATCTGCCCGATCCGCCGCGGATGCCGAACCTCGGCGAGGCATTCACCCGTCCGTATCAGGACGAGGCGGGCATCGCCGACGACCCGGAGTACGGCACCATCGTGTGCTTCTGCGAACGGGTCACCGCCGGCGAGCTGCGAGACGCCTGCCAGTCCACCATCCCGCCCACCGGACTCGACGGACTCCGTCGCCGCACCCGGGTGATGAATGGGCGCTGCCAGGGCTTCTACTGCGGCGCAGAAGTCCAGGCCGTCCTCGACCGGCAGGTGGCGAGCCGATGAGCACCCACGTCATCGACACCGACGTCGCGATCGTCGGCGGAGGCCCCGCCGGCCTGACCGCGGCCGCAGCGCTCGCCCCCGGCCTCGACGTCGTCGTCCTCGAGCGGGAGGCCGCGGCGGGCGGCATCCCCCGGCACAGCGACCACCCCGGCTACGGGATCAGGGACATGAGGACGTTCATCAGCGGACCTTCCTATGCCCGGCGGCTGGTGGACCAGGCCACCGCCGCGGGCGCCGACATCCGCACCCGCGCGATGGTGACGGGCTGGTCGGGGGACACGTGCCTCGACGTCACGTCACCCGATGGGCGACAACGCATTCAGGCCCGCGCCGTCGTCCTCGCCACCGGTGCGCGCGAGCGGCCGCGGTCGGCGCGACTCATCCCCGGTGACCGAGGGTCCGGTGTCTACACCACCGGACACCTGCAGAACCTGGTCCACGTGCAGCACCGCACGGTCGGTCGGCGCGCGGTGATCGTCGGCGCCGAACTGGTGAGTTATTCGGCGGTGCTCACGCTCAAGCACGCCGGCTGCGACACCGCGCTGATGACGACGACGCACCCCTCCCCCGAGTCGTACGCCGTGTTCAATCTCGCCGGCCGGTCACCGTTGCTGGGCGTCGACGTCGCCACCCGCACCCGGGTCACCCGCATCATCGGCAAGCCGGCACTGCGGGCCGTCGAGATCGAGGACCTCGACACCGGACGGCGACGCATCGTCGACTGCGACACGTTGATCCTGACCGGCGACTGGATCCCCGATCACGAGCTGGCGCGTGCGGCCGGTCTCGACATGGACCCCGCGACGCTGGGCCCGCTGACCGATACCGCGTTGCGCACCAGCAGGCCCGCAGTGTTCGCCATCGGCAATCTGCTGCATCCCGTCGACACGGCCGACATCGCGGCGCTCGACGGCCGCCACGTCGCGGCGGCCGTGCAGAGCCATCTGCGCGGCACGCCGGTGGCGCAGGGCGGGGTGCGGCTGACGGCCGAGGCTCCATTGCAGTGGGTCACGCCAGGCGTCCTTCGGCCCGGCGACGGGCCGCCGGCTCGCAACCGCCTTCTGCTGTGGACCGACACCCTGGTCAGGGTGCCCAAGGTGGTCGTCCGTCAAGACGGCCGGGTGGTCGGCCGCAGAACCCTGCCGTGGGCTGCCTCCCCGGGTCGCGTCTTCCGCGTCCCGGCGGGAATCCTCGACCACGTCGACCTGAAGGGCGGTCCCGTCACGGTGTCGCTCGGCTGACGGGTACTGCGTGGTGCCGACTACGTAGTTCCGTTCAACGGGGCGTCCGGGACTACTGCACTTTGCTGACGAACTACTGGTCTTTCCTGAAAACCCTTCCCTTTGGCCCGACGCCAGGGTAAATATTGGCGGCGGCGTCAACGTGACTCGTAGGTTTTGCTTAGCCAGCCTTGCAAATCGGAGTCGAGTCATGGGTTTCAGCCGCTACGTCGGTCGTGTCGGAGCATTGGCCGTGGTCTTGGGAGTCGGCACGGTGGTCGCCTTCCCGCAGACCGCACTCGCCGACGACGGCGAAGGATCGGGCGGGGCTGCCGCCGCCTCCTCGCAGGAGTCAGCCTCCGGAACCTCCGGCGCAGCAGGTGCGGATTCGAACGTCGAAGCGCCGACGGTCACCGCGTCCGACCCAACGACGAACACCACCGCGGCCGGGACGCAGGACACGAGCGGTGATGCGCCGTCGAGCACGGTCAGCGCTCAGACGAACACGGGCAGCAGCACGCAGACGTCGGTCGAGCCGTCGACGGAGCCCCCATCGTCACCCGAGCCGACCACCGAACCGGTCGTCATCGAAGAGCCCACTGGCGAAACTCCGGTTACCCCCGGCACTCCCCCACCCGCGGAACCGACCGGGACCGAGCCACCGACGGCCGACCCGGCTACCGGCTCCGACACCGCACCCACGCCGACCGCGAAGCCGGACGTACCCGAGGCGTCGACGCCCTCGAAGTCGACCACCGAGCCCGCCGCCGTGGCGCCCCGCAGCCTGCAGACGACGACGAACGCGCCCCAGCAGCCCGGCCCCTCGGCCGAAACCCTGAGCCAGCGAATGACTCTCACGACAGCCGCGGCGCTCGCGCCTGCGGCTCCTGCGCTAGACCCGCTCAGCGCGCTGCTGGCGATTCCGGTGTCGATCGTCACCACGTTGGTCAACGCAGTCTTGACGCCCTTCCTCGGTGCCCCCACCGCGCCTGCCCAACCCCCACTGCTGTGGGCGGTGCTGGCCTGGGTGCGTCGCGAGTTCCAGCGCACCTTCGCGAACTCGACGCCCACGGCGCCCAACCAAAGCGTCACCATCAGCCTGACACTCCCCAACTCGGTGAGCGCACCGATAGCATTCGGCGCCACTGATGCCAACGGCGACCGGCTGACCTACACCGTGCCCGCGCGCGGCGCCGTCGGAGGACCGACTCACGGCACCGTCACCGTCGACCAGGCCACGGGCACCTTCACCTACGACCCCGACGATGCCTACGCACTGACCGGCGGCACCGACACCTTCACCTACACCGTGAGCGACGCCGGTGCGCGGCGGACCATCCTCGGCATCCCGCTGTCGTTCAGCCCCAGCTCGGCCACGGGCACCGTCGCCGTGACGCTCAACCGGGTCAACGTCGCGCCGGTGATCAACGGCGACGACCGCACCACCCTCGAGGACACGCCGGTCACCATCGCCGTGCTCGGCAACGACACCGACGCCAACGGGAACCCGCTGACGGTCACCGGAGTCACGCAAGCGACCAACGGCACGACCACTTTCACGGCTTCCGGGGTGACCTACACCCCCAACGCCAACTACTACGGCACTGACAGCTTCGCCTACACCGCGTCGGATGGCGCCGTCACCGGCACGGCAACCGTCACCGTGACCGTCATTCAGCGCTTCGACGACCTCGTCGCGGTGAACGACACCGTCGCCGTGGCCGAGGACAGCGGCACCACCGTGATCGACGTCCTGGCCAACGACACCGACATCGACCTCGGGCCCAAGACGATCACGGCCGTCACGCAACCGACCAACGGCAGCGTCACCGTCACCGGCACGACCGTCAGCTACATCCCAAATGCCAACTTCAACGGCACCGACACCTTCGCATACACCGTGAACGGCGGCCCGACGGCAACCGTCACCGTCACCGTCACGCCCGTCGAAGACAACCCCGTGGCCGCGAACGACACCGCCATCGTGGCCGAGGACAGCGGCACGACACTCATCGACGTCCTGGCCAACGACACCGACGCCGACGGAGGGGCCACGACGATCACCGGCGTCACCCAGCCCACCAACGGCACGGTCACCTTCACCGGCACGGCTCTGAGCTACGCCCCCAACGCCAACTACAACGGCACCGACACCTTCACCTACACCGTCAACGGCGGCTCCACGGCAACCGCCACCGTCACCGTCACCGCGGTCAACGACGCCCCAGTGGCCGCGAACCAGAGCTATACGACGCCGGCGGGCACACCGATCGACATCGACTTGTACGCGGGCGCGTACGACGTTGACGGTGATCCGGTCACTGACACCTTCGTGGGGATACCCGCGAACGGAAGCAACTCGACGACCAGTGGGGGCGTCCTCGTCTACACCCCGCGACCTGGCTTTACGGGAACGGACACCTTCACCTACCGCCTCGCGAACCTCGACTACGGGGTCGGGACGTTCGGCACCGTCACCATCACCGTCACCGCCGTTCCCCCGGTCGCCGTGAACGACACCGCCACCGTCGCCGAGGACAGCGGAACCACTCTGATCGACGTTCTGGCCAACGACACCGTCATCGACGTCGAAGCCGGACCCAAGACCATCACCAGTGTCACCCCACCCACCGGCGGCACGGTCACCTTCACCGGCACGACACTGAGCTATACGCCGAACGCCAACTTCAACGGGACCGACACCTTCTCCTACACCCTCAACGGCGGTTCGTCTGCGACTGTCGCCGTGACCGTCACCGCGATCAACGATGCACCGGTCACCAAGCCCCTGTTCCTCAACGTCGCCGAGGACGACATCGGGTGGTACTTCGACCCGTTCAATGGCGCCACCGATCCCGACGGTGACGCCCTGATCCTCGGCGACATCGTGGCTCCCCCATTCGGCAGCGCCACCCCTGTCTTCGCGGGCGATCAATGGCTCATCTTCTACAAGCCACTGAAGGACTACGCCGGTCCAGACAACTGGAGTTTCGTCGTCAGCGATGGCGTCCTGACCACCGTCACCACCGTGACCGTCAATCTCTCCCCGGTCAACGATCCGCCGGTGGCCGTCGGCGACACCGCCACCGTTGCCGTCGGCGGGACCGTCACAATTCCGTTGACCGCCAACGACACCGACGTCGACAACGCCGTCAACCCGGCCACGGTCGTCATCGTCGGACAGCCCACCGCGGGAACCGTCACCGTCAACCCCAACGGCACCGTCGCCTACACCTCGACCGGCGCCACGGCGACCACCGACACCTTCACCTACACCGTCAAGGACGCGAGCGGCGCGACCAGCAACACCGCTACCGTGACCATCTCGGTCACGGCGGCAGCGAACACTCCCCCGGTGGCGGTGAACGACACCGCCACCGTCGCCGAGGGCGGCTCCACGACCATCAGTTTGGTCTCCAACGACACCGACTCCGACGGCACCGTGGACAGCGCCACCGTCGTCATCGTCGGGCAGCCCACGGCGGGCACCGTCACGGTGAACCAGAACGGCACCGTCACCTACGCATCGAACGGCACCGAGGTCACGACGGACAGCTTCACCTACACGGTGAAGGACGCCGCCGGTGCGACGAGCAACGTTGCGACGGTGTCGATTACGGTCACGCCGATCAACGATGTCCCAGTCGCCGTGAACGACACCGCGACCGTCGCCGAGGGTGGCACCACCACCATCGCGCTGATCACCAACGACACCGATGGTGACGGGACAATCGACGTCACCACCGTCGTCATCGTCAGGCAGCCCACGGCGGGCACCGTCACGGTGAACCCGAACGGCACCGTCACCTACGTCTCCAACGGCAGTGAGGTGACCGCCGATGGCTTTGCCTACAAGGTCAAGGACAACAGCGGAGCGCTCAGCAACGAAGCGACAGTGACGATTACGATCACCCCGGTCAACGACGGACCCACCGCCGTCAACGACGCCTACACCGTTGCCGCAAACGGCACGCTGACCGTCAACGCGCCGGGCCTGTTGGCCAACGACACCGACCCCGACGGGGCATTCCTGCGCCTCACGGAAATCTTCACACCTGGGCACGGCACACTCTCCGGGGTGCTCTCGAGCGGCACCTTCACCTACCGACCGGACGCCGGCTACGTCGGAACCGACTCCTTCACGTACACGGTGGGCGACGGCGCGGCGACCAGCCAGGGCATCGTGACGATCACCGTCACCGCGGATCCCAACAACGTTGCGCCAGTCGGCAATGCGGACTCCTACACGGTCAACGAGGACACGGTCCTGACCGTGAACGGCCCGGGGCTCCTCGCCAACGACACCGACGCCAACGGCCAAACGTTGAAGGTCGTGAGCATCGGAACGGAACCGACCCGTGGCTCGCTCGTGCTCAACGACGACGGGTCCTTCACCTACACGCCGGGACCCAACCTCAACGGCACGGACACGTTCACCTACAAGGCGAGCGACGGCGCTGCCGAGACTGCCTTCACGACCGTCACCATCAACGTCACCGCCGTGAACGATGCACCGGTGATAAACAACGACACCATTCCCATCGCCAAGGACAGCTTCGTGGCATTTTCGCTGGGCAACAGGTCGTCCGACGTCGACGGCGACGTGCTGACGGGGACGGTGGTCAGCGGTCCTCAGCATGGAACGTTCTACTTCGACACGGTGAACCGCGGGTTCTCCTACCAGCCCAACGCCGGCTACACCGGAACGGACTCCTTCACCTACAAGGTCAGCGACGGCAAGCTCGACAGCGCCATCGCGACCGTCACCCTGACCGTGGCCTGACACTCCCCCGCGAACGTCGTTCGCCAATCTCCCACGAGTTTCGTTACGACGTGTAACGATATGCGCCATGACGGCGGAACCCTCTCGCGGTAGGCCACGCGACCCTCGCACGCAGCGGGCAATACTCGCCGCCGCCCGCACGCTGCTGTCGACCGTCGGATACGAGCAAGTCTCGATGGATGCCATCGCGCGCGAGGCGGGGGTGAGCCGTCCGACGATCTACCGGCGCTGGCCGTCCAAGGCCCACGTCGTCTTCGATGCGGTATTCGGCGAGGCGGACGTCGACCACGTCCTGTCCAGCACAGGCCATTTCGAGACCGATCTGCGAGACTTCGTCCGCGCCGTGTGCGAGTTCTGGCGTGACCCCGTGGTTGCGGCTGCGACGATGGGCATTCTCGCCGACCGGCACCGCGACCCGGCGCTGTCGATACGGACGCAGCAACTCCTCGACGAGCACACGCGCAACAGGTTCGCCGGCCTGGTCCGCTCGGGCATCGACCAGGGCGTAGTCGCGCGAGACGTCGACGTGGACATGCTGTGGCAGCTGCTGGTCGGCACCAGCCTCTACGCCGTTCAGGTGCAGCTTCTCGAGGACGTCGACGACCTCGCCGGCCGAATGTGCGCCCTCGCCATGCAGGGTGCAGCCACCAGGAAAGAGGATCGATGACTAACGAACCAGCGCAAACCGAACTCTCGCAGGCGTTCTCGGGACTACTCGACGAAGTCAGGGCCGTCGAGCGCAAGATGCTCGAGGCCGAGCCACCCCTGGACGAGCCAGACCTGCTCGACGGCTACCGCCTGGCCTTCAGCCTGCTGCGCGTCGCCGTCGACGCCTTCGTATGGAACGAGAAGGAACGCCCGCACCTGGTCGACGTGATCGCACCGTTCCTCAAGTGGGGCGGCGACAACTCCGACGCCTACTACCAACTCGCGCCGATCGATCCCACCCGGACGTACCGCGTCAGCGGGAACCGCGGCGACGCCGTCTACCTGTCGATGACCGTCTACGGCGGCCCCGACGACGGTCACTACTCCGACCGGATCGTCGGCACGCTGAACGACCGGTCGCTGGACTTCGACGCCGACGGCAACTTCGAATTCACGCTCAGCCCGACGCCCACTCGGGGCCCCGGCCTGACGCTGGAACCCGACGCCGTCTTCGCCCTGACCCGCGACTACGTCAACCACCGGGCCACCGACCGCCGTCCCGTGTGGACCATCGAGGCCATCGACGCTCCCCAGCGCCGCAGCGAGGACCGCGCGGACCTGACCCGCAGACTCACGGCGGCACGCACGTGGCTCGCCGAGCAACTGTCGTTCCTGCCCACCCGCCTCGAACCGCCCAACGAGATTCACGACCCGTACCCCGTACCGACCCAGACCTACGGCTGGGCAGCCGGCGACGCGGCATATGCCATGGGCGCGTTCGACTTACGACCCGACCAGGCGCTCGTCGTCGAGGGCACCTCACCCGACTGCGTGTTCTGGAACCTGTGCCTGTGGAACCCCTTCCTGCACACCTTCGACTTCAGCTCCGAGCGGACCACCATCAACGGCGCCGAGGTGACCTACGAGGCCGACGGGTCGTGGTGCGTCGTGATCGGTGAACGCGACCCCGGGCACCCGAACTGGGTGTCGACGGCGGGTCGGCGCACGGGCCTGATCTGGCTGCGCTGGTTCCTGCCCGAGTCCACCCCGTCGCGCCCGGTGTGCCGAGTCATCGACGTCGACGAGGGCGTGGCGTGACTGCGCACCGGCCCGCCGACATCAGGCTGACCGACCTCGCCGACCCCGTCTTCCCGGAGGCGGCCCGCCCGATGCGCGACGGCCTGGCCGCCTACGGCGCGACGCTGACGTTGAACCCGGAATCCCTGCTCGACACCGCAACCGAGCGCACGGGACTCTCCGACTGGGGCGAGCCGGCGTTTCGCGAACGCCTCGACGTGCTGTGTGGATCGTTGACCACACAGGCCCACCTCTCCGACGTCGGCACCGCGATGGTGTTCGAGCAACTGGTCGGCCACCTGATCAACCGGCTGCGGCTCGAAGCCCTCGTCGCCGCGCACCCCGAGATCACCGACGAACCAGTCGTGGCGCCGATCATCATCTGTGGACTGCCCCGCACGGGGACCACTCACTTGCACAACCTGATCGCCGCCGATCCCGCACTGCGCTACCTGCCGTACTGGGAGAGCCTCGAGCCCTTCCCCGGACCCGACGACGTCGACGAACGACCGCGCCGGGACCGGTGCGCGGCGGGCCTCGGCATCATCGAGGATTCGATGCCGGAGTTCAAGCGGATGCACGAGATGACCGTCGACCACGCTCACGAGGAGATCCAGCTCCTGGCCAACGACCTGTCCGGCATGCTCTTCGAGACCACCTATCAGGTACCGGATTTCGCCTCGCACTACAAGGCGCACGACCAGACTGCGTCCTACGCCTACCTGAAGCGCACATTGCAGGCACTGCAGTGGCTGCGCGGCGGCCGACGGTGGGTGCTGAAGTCCCCCCAGCACCTCGAGCAGTTTCCCGTTCTGTTCGCCACCTTCCCCGACGCGACGTTCGTGGTCACCCATCGCGATCCGGTCGCGGTGACGCAGTCGATGGCCACGATGATCAGCTACGCGTCACGGATGGCCTGCGAGCGGCCCGACCCGATCGCCGTCTCGCGCTACTGGCTGGGCCGCGCCGACGACCTGCTCAACGGTTGCCTGCGCGATCGGGACGTGCTGCCGCGGGACCAATCGATCGACGTGCGGTTCGAGGACTTCATGGCCGACGAACAAGGGACCGTTGCCGCGATCTACGACCTCGCCGGCCAGCCGTACGACGCGAGGGCGCGGGAAGCGATGTCCGCCTTCTGCGCCGAACACCCCCGCGGACGCCACGGCGGGGTCGTCTACGACCCGACGATGCTGGGGCTGCGACCGGCCGAGGTCGCCGACGCCTTTCGCGGGTATCGAGAACGTTTCGTCGACGCGTGACGCGCTAGTCGCCCGCGACCGCAGCTTCGTGGTCGGACACCAACAGCCTCGCCACGTCGGCCAGGCGGACGTTCGTCTCCTGCGACGCCCGGATGAGCGTCGCGAACGCCTGCAACCCCGTCAGGTTGTCGCGGTTCATCAGGATGCCCTTGGCCTGACCGATGATGTCGCGGCTCGCGACCGCGCCATGGAGTTGCTCCTCGGTGGCGACACCCTTCATCGCGACGGCGGCGTGCTGGGCCAGGATCTTGCCTACTGCCAGAGACTCGTCGGTGAACGCGTGGGGCGTGTCCGAGTAGAGGTTGAGCACGCCGAGATTCTCGGTCGAAATGAACAGCCGGAACGACAGCATGCTGCGCACACCGAACTCGACGGCGCTTCGCGCGAAGTGCGGCCAGCGGAACTCGGCGGCCAAATCCTCGACGTGAACGGTCCGGCGCTCCCGGAGTACGTCGAAGACGGGCCCTTCACCGAGATCCGTCTGCATCTGGTCGAGCCGTGCGGAGACCTCGTCGGTGGGGGCATGCGAGCGGACCTTGCGACCCGACACCAGCGATATGCACGCCCACCGCGAACCGGGAACGATGTCCACCGCGGCGGTCGCGAGCACCTCCAGCACCGACTCCGAGTCGCGCAGCTCCCGCATCTGCACTGCCAGATTGCCGAGGGTGGACGCCAGCACGTGGCGCGTCGGGTCGGCCGATATACGAGAATCCTGGTCGGACATTGGGGCATCACTCGCTTGGATCGTGCAGGCTAGGACGTGCGCGGCTGCGCCCTTTCGGACGCTGCGTACCTGGTGCTCAAGTACTGGGCGCTTCGCCTAACCAGCTTTCCATCTGAGAGCGCCGCGTCGTCCATATCAATACCCAAAAATGGGAAATCTTGAAACTTCCGAGGTCGCGCGGGATGCCTCAGAGTGTCGTCCGATCGGTTCGCCGCGCCGCCGATAGGTTCGACGTCGAGGAGGCATCGATGTCTGAGGCAGGTATCTGGGTGGCGTGGGGAATTCCCGCCCGCGGGCGGGAACGACAGGCGCTGGATTTGCTGCGCGAGACCGCCTCGGGCTATCTCGATACGCTGCGCGATGCAGGACGAATCGAGCGCTTCGACGTCGCCATCCTGCGTCCGCAGAGCACCGAACTCGGTGGCTTCATCCTCATCCAGGGGTCGAAGGCCCAGGTAGACGCCCTGCGCACCGATCACGAGTTCGAGGTCTGGCTGACTCGCGTCCAGTTGGTCGCCGACCGCGTCGGGGTCGTCGACGCCTGGGTCGGCGACGGACTGTCCGAGGCGATCGACCTCTACGAAGAGGCCATTGCCGAGATGGGCTCACCACCCCAGTAACACCCGTGTCTCCTGTGACGAAGAACATCGCGAGTGAGCGCTGAGGCCAATCCTCGGGTTTGCGCACCTCCATGCCGATAGAGGAGTTCAATCGGCAGTCGGGGGGTGAGGTGATTGGTCTGAGCAAGGGGACGTCATGGGTGCTTCCAACTACATCGGTCGCGTCGGCGGCCTAGCGATCGCGCTGGGCGTGGGAACGGCGGTCGTCACCGGACACGGCGTCGCGTTCGCTGACGACGGCGGCGATACTGGCACCTCGTCCTCTGAGGGCGCATCGAGCGCCGAAGGGGCCAACACAGGCCCGTCTGCGTCGACGACCGGCACCACGCCCGGGACCGCGTCCACGACGTCGACGTCCACGGCCACCGATGCCAAGGCGACCGATACGAAGGCCGCCGATACGACCGACTCGAGCCCCGCGCCCACCGGAGTGGTCAGCGCACAGACCAACACCGGATCGTCGTCCACCGGCACGGCTACCGACCCCGCGCCCGCCGCCTCACCCGCGCCCACCGCCACACCCGAGCCGGTGACCGAGCCGACGCCCACCGCGTCGCCCGAACCCACGGTCGAGCCCAAGCCTGAGCCGGCGCCCGCAGCCGACGACGAGGACGAGGACGAGGACGGCGGAGCGTCCAAGGCACCCGCGCCCACTGCGGCGCCGAAGCCGACCAAGGCCCCCACGGCGGCCGACTCCGGAACCGAGGCTCCCGCCGCACTCGCGGCCACCCCGAAGGCCAAGAACGACACCGAACCGACTGCGACTGCGCTGGCGGCGAAGGTTCAGTCGACCGCTCAGATCGCCGCGGCAGCCGTCACGTCGGCTTCCGTCACCCCGGCAACCGTCGCGGTCGCGCCGGCGCCGGCCGCCCCCAATCCGCTCCAGGTCGTGGGCAAGCTGGTGTCGAGCGTCGTCAACTGGGTCCTCGGCCCACTCGCTGGCACCGCACCGGCCACCCCGGCCGAACCCCCGCTCGCCTGGACGCTGCTGGCCTTCGCCCGCCGCGAGATCGACACCTTCGTCTCGGCCGTGACCGGAGCGCTCGGCCTGAGCAACCCCGCCGCGGCCGCCCAGACCACCAGCCTCGCCGCCACCAGCCTCGCCCTGGCTCAGCCGTTCGCCCTCGCAGCGGCGGCCGCGGTGCCCGCCCGGCCCGGCTTCCCCGTTCCCGGCGCGCAGATCAGCCCGTCGACGAGCTTCGTCGACTGGGTCACCGGCAACTTCCAGCCGAACAACACCTACGCCCGGTACGGCATGTGGGGCACCGACATCGGGACCATGTGGGACAACGGCATCGCCGACGACCCGACCACTCCGATCAACGAGCACCAGGTGCTCATCGCGTTCGGCGACACCTTCGGCGGGCCGAACATGACCGGCACGTGGCGGCTGAACACTTTGTTCCGCAGTTCGGACCTCACCCTGGCCGATGGGCTGGCCATCCCCGACGGACAGTGGTTGAACGGCAACATGTTCGGCGGCTCGCCGCTGTGGCAGTCGAACTACGCGCGCCAGATCATCCTGCCCGAGCGGCTGCCCGCGGGTCTGCCCGCCGGCGTGACGCTGATTCCGACCGCGGGCATCTCGGTGCCGACGCCCGGCACCCAGTTCGGTGCGACCCAGTACCTGAGCTTCATGTCGGTCAAGCAGTGGGGTGCCGCGGGCCAGTGGACCACCAACTACTCGGCGATCGCGTACTCGGAGGACAACGGCGAGAACTGGTATGTGGCACCGCAATCGGTCCGGATGAACGACTCCTGGAGTGGCAACGCCAACTTCCAGCAGGCCGCGTTCGTGCGCCCCGGTGACGGCTACGTGTACTCCTATGGGACGCCGAACGGCAGGCAGGGCGCGGCCTACATCTCGCGCGTCGCCGAGCGCGACATCCTCGACGTGTCGAAGTACGAGTACTACAGCAAGGGCACCGCTGGCGGATGGTTCGGCATCGGTGCCACCAAGGCCGGGTGGTACAAGGCCCAGCCCGCCAAGGCCACCGCGATCTTCGGCGGCGCCGAGCAGGGTGCCTGCGGCGCGACCAAGCCGGGCAGCCAGGTCAGCGAGTTCTCGGTCCAATACAACAAGACGTTGAAGAAGTACGTCGCGATGTACGGCGACCAGTCCAACAACATCGTCATGCGCACTTCGGATACGCCGCAGGGCGGTTGGTCCGAGGCGAAGGTCCTGATGACCCAGCAGCCCGGTGGCATCTACGCCCCGATGATGCACCCGTGGTCGCCGTCGACGATGGGCACCGGAACCGACCTCTACTGGAACCTGTCGCTGTGGTCGGAGTACAACGTCATGTTGATGAAGACCGACCTGACCAAGGTGTAGTCGTGCGCTGGTTTGCGATCACATGCGTCGCCGCCGCCATCGTGACACCGGCGGCGACGGCATCGGCCGAGCCCGCCGTTCCCCTACCCTGTACGGGTGATCTCGCCGGCGCGATGACTTGGCCCGGCGGCGCCAAGGCGCCGCTTCGGTGCGACGGGGGCCGCTGGCTGGCCGTCGACGATCCCTACCCGTTCAGCGACCGCTGGGTCAGCGACGGCCCCTCGATGACGCTGTATGGCGGCGCGAGGCCGAACCCGGCCATCGAACCCGGAGCGTGGACGGCCACCCCGCTGACCGCGGGCGATCGCTGCAGCGCCCGACAGACCACCGTCACCTACGGCAAGGTCGACGGTCCCCCCCGTGTCGACGAGGGAGGCGTCGGGCAGCCGCTTCGTGTCGAAGTGCTGCCGCGGCTGCTCACGATCGACATGAGCGGTGACTGTCTGTGGCAGAAGGCGTCTGACTGATCTCAGCCAAGGCGCGCGCGGGCCACGTTCAGCTGGGACTCGATGCCAGCCCACGTCTCGCGCACGATCTGCTCCACCGGCAGCAGGTCGACGATCCGCGAGGAGACCTGGCCGGTGTTCGCGACGCTGGCCTCCATGTCGCCACCGAAGTACAACTCGGTGACCTGCCCGAGCAGCCGTGCGTCCGGGTCGGCCGCGGATACCCGGGCCGCTAGGCCGGTCCGCAACACCCGCATGGTCGGGTTGCCGGGCACGTCGAGCAATACGGTGCCCGCATCGTCGGCCGCCACGATCGCGTCCTTGAAGCCGTCGTGCACGGCGGACTCGAGGCTTGCGAGCATCCGCGTGCCCATCTGCACGCCCTCGGCGCCGAGCACCAAAGCCGCTGCGGCAGAACGCGCGTCGCACATGCCACCCGCCGCGATGATCGGCAGGTCCACCCGTTCGGCGACCAGGGGCAGCAACACCATGGTCGAGGCGCCGAGCGCCGACTTGAACCCGCCGCCCTCCACGCCTTCGACCACCAGCGCGTCGACGCCGGCGTCGGCGGCCTTGTGCGCTGCCTTCAGGGATCCGATGACGTGGACGACCGTCATGCCCGCGTCGTGGAGCCTGGCGGTGAACAACGCCGGATCGCCGGCGGAGGTGAACACGTGCCGCACACCGGCCTCGGCGAGGACGTCCACGATCGACGGGTCGGACTTCCAGCCCTGAATCATCAGGTTGGCCGCGACCGGCCGATCGGTCAGAGAACGGACGCGGCGCAGATCCTCGCGCCCTTCGGGCGTGAGCGTCTCGAGCATTCCGAGGCCACCCGCCTCGGACACCGCCGCGGCCAATTCGGCCCGCGCGATGTAGGTCATCGGCGCCTGGACGACGGGGTAGCGGACGCCTAGGAGGGTCTGGATCCGGTTGGGCACGGACCCATCATGGCGTGCGCCGGGGTCAACGCCTCAGCATGCTGGGGAACGGCAGTGCGGCGTCGGCTGCGTCCTCGCGCTGCGCGTCGGCCATGAAGCAGACCAGGCTGGCACAGAAGCTGGCGAACGCGGCGACCAGGACGAGGGTCGCGAAGCCACTCGATCCCATGCCGAACACGGCCAGGCCCATCACGAACCCGATCACGGCGGCGAACATCAGCAGCAGGCCAGTCGAGGACATGGCCTCGTTCATGGGATCGTCGACGTCGCCGCGACCTGGCTTGCTCATCATGTGGTCCTTCCGCTTCGGGTGGGGCGCAGCTCTGATACCCGGCCGCGCCGCAAACGAAACGGACTGACCTACAGCGGCAATCTGCGGTTGAGCAGGACGGCCGAGATCGCCGCGACCGCCAGCACCAGCGCACCGAGCCGCAGCCAGCCGGTGCTGGCGTCCCCGCGCACCGTCTCGTAGCCGATCTGGTCTTGCAGCGTGTCGTAGATCTGGTTGAGTTCGGCCGTGTCGTCGGCGGTGTAGGAGGTGCCGCCGGACAGCTGCGCCACCTCCTTCATCGTCGAATCGTCGACGGGCACCTCGACCTCGGACCCGTCGACCTCCACCTTGCCGTCCGGCGTACCGAACGCGATCGTCGAGATCGGGATGCCCTGGTCCTTGGCGGCACGGGCGGCGGTGAACGCGCCTCTGGGGTTGTTCGGATTCGCCGGGGTGGTCTCCTTGCCGTCGGAGAACAGCACGATGCGTGCGGGCGGCGGACCCTCTCCCCCGCCGATCACGGCCCCGACGGTCGAGATGGCCTGCAGTGCGGCGAAGATCGCCTCGCCGGTGGCGGTGCGCTCGGCCACCTGCATCTTGTCGATCGCGACCTTGGTGGCGTCGTGGTTGGTCGTCGGCGAACTGAGCATCGTGGGGTTCGCGGCGTAGGTGATGAGCCCGAGGTTGACCCCGGGGGTCAGTTCGTCGGCGAACTTCTTGGCCGCCTCCTGTGCTGCCTTCAGACGATTGGGCGGCACGTCGGTGGCGTTCATCGAGGTCGACACGTCCATCACCAGCATGATGACGGCGCGGTTGCGCGGAAGCTTGCGGTCGAGTGAGGGGCCCGCCATCGCGATCGTGAAGAAGACGAGGGCCAGGGCGACGAGCACGGCGGGCACGTGCCGCCACCGGTTCTGCGGCGCCGCGGAGAGGCGGCCGATCATGTCGCTGTCGGCGAATCGCGCGAGACGCCGCTGCCGGCTGCGCTGGATCGAGACGTAGAGGACGGCCAGGCCCGCGATCACGAACAGGAAGAGGAAGAACCACGCGTGGGCGAAGCCCGACAGTGGCAGCTCGCCCAATACGGGCAGATTCACGACGCTTCCCTTCGACTGATCAATGCGGATCCCTGACCGAGAGTACAAAGCCTGCGACCGACTGCCGGGATGACGAGGCGCCACGCGCGCTGTGCAGTCGCTCAGGTCCGGTCCTGCCCGGACACCCGAGCGCACATAGACTCCTGCTGTGCGCGATGTCCTGGACGAGCTGCTCGCCGTATGGCGGGCCGGAGGCACGGCCGGTCTCGCCACCGTCGTGCGCACCATCAAGTCGGCGCCCCGGGCGGCGGGAGCGGCGATGGTGGTCGCCCCCGACGGCTCCGTCGCGGGATCGGTGTCCGGCGGGTGTGTCGAGGGTGCGGTGTACGAACTCGCCGGGGAGGTGGTCCGGACCGGCCGGGGGCAACTGCAGCGCTACGGCATCACCGACGACGACGCCTTCGCCGTGGGGCTCACGTGCGGCGGGATCATCGACATCTTCGCCGAGCCGCTGTCGGCGGAGACCTTCCCCCAGCTCGCCGCCGTCGCCGACGACATCGCCGCGCACCGACCCGTCGCGGTGGCGACGGTGATCAGCCACCCGGACCCCGACCGCGTGGGCCGACGGTTGGTGGTGGGCACGACGACGGTCGACGGATCGCTCGGCTCGGCGCGCGCCGACGCGGCAGTCGCCGACGACGCGAGGGGCCTGCTCGCAGCCGGCCGCACCGACGTCCTGGTCTACGGCGCCGACGGCGAGCGCCAAGGCGAGGGCATGGAGGTGTTCGTCGCCAGCCACGCGCCGCGGCCCCGCATGATCGTGTTCGGTGCGATCGACTTCGCGGCCGCACTCACGCGCCAGGCCGCCCTGCTCGGCTACCGCATCACGGTGTGCGACGCCAGACCCGTCTTCGCGACGCCCGCGCGGTTCCCTGCCGCCGACGAGGTGGTGGTCGACTGGCCCCATCGGTACCTCGCCGCCCAGGCCGAACTCGGCGAACTCGACGGCAGAACTGCCATCTGCGTACTGACCCACGACCCGAAGTTCGACGTGCCGGTGCTGGAGGTGGCCCTACGCCTGCCGGAGGTGGGCTACGTCGGCGCGATGGGGTCGCGCCCCACCCACCACGACCGGGTCGATCGGCTGCGCGAGGTCGGCCTGACCGAGGCCGAACTCGGCAGGCTGTCGAGCCCCATCGGCCTCGATCTCGGCGCGCGGACCCCGGAGGAGACGGCGGTGTCCATCGTCGGCGAGATCATCGCGCGCCGTTGGGGTGGCGGCGGACAGCCGCTGGCCGACATCCCCGGCCGGATCCATCACAACTAACCAGCGGTAACGCCACTCTCCCTTTTTGATATTCGGCTTCTCTTGTACGATAACGAAGCTTGCCCACAGATGTGATGCGCACCACTTACCCGCGAAAGTAATCAGGGAGCAGCCCGTGACGACGAGTACGCCGGAAGTAGTCGCCGCGCGCTACGCAGGCACCCGCATGGCGCGGGTCGAGGACACCCGCCTGCTGACCGGTAAGGGCACCTTCGTCGACGACGTGCAACGCCCCGGCATGCTGCACGCCTGCTTCGTCCGCAGCCCGTTCGCGCACGCGCGAATCGCGAACATCGACACCGCGGCCGCACTGGCACTGCCCGGCGTGCGTGCGATCTTCACCGCGGCCGACCTCAACCACGAGGTCGTCGAGGCATGGCACGCCGTAGCAGGCAAGGACGTGCCCGACACTCCCCGACCACCGCTGGCCGAGGGCGTCGTCAAGTTCGTCGGCGATCCGGTCGCCCTCGTCATCGCCGAGAACCGTTACGTCGCCGAGGATGCGGTCGACCTCGTCGACGTCGACTACGAACCGATGCCCGCCCTGGCCGACTTCCGCACCTCACCGGAGTCCGGTGTCGTGGTCCACGACGAGTACCCCGACAACATCGCGGGCGGCATGGGCGGCATGCCACCGGACGAGGAGCTGTTCGCCTCGGCACCCACCGTCGTATCCGAACGCGTGTACCAGCAGATGTACGTGCCGGTGCCCATCGAGACCCGCGGCCTCGTCGTCGAATGGTCAGCCGCAGCAGGTGAACTCACGCTGTGGGCGTCGACCCAGACGCCGCACGAGCTGCGGGCGTTCTGCGCCCGGCTCCTCGGACTACCCGCCCAACGCGTGCGGGTGATCATGCGGGACACCGGCGGCGGGTTCGGCCAGAAGGTCGTGCCGATGCGCGAGGACATGTGCATCATGCTGGCGGCCCGCAAGGTGCCCGCCGCGCTCAAGTGGATCGAGGACCGCAGGGAGAACCTGATGTCGGCGGGTCAGTCCCGCCACGTCGACGGCAACGTCCGGATGGCCTTCGACGACGACGGCAAGATCATGGCCGTCGACATCGACTTCATCCAGGACGTCGGCGCCTACCCCACGCCCTACCCCGTGCTCACCACCGCCGCGATCGGCATGTTCTTCCCCGGCCCGTACCGCGTGCCCAAGGCGAGCTTCAACTACAAGACGGTCTTCTCGAACACCGCTGGCCTGCACGCATATCGGGGCCCGTGGCAATACGAGACGCTCGCCCGCGAGGTCCTCCTCGACATCGGTGCCCGCAAGATGGGCATGGACCCCGTCGAACTGCGCCGCATCAACGTCCTACGCGGCGACGAGATGCCGTACGTCAACCCCAACGGCATGCCGTACGACGACGTCGCACCCGCCGACACCTTCGAGCAGGCCGTCAAGATCCTCGACCACGAGGGCTTCCGCAAGGAGCAGGCCGAGGCACTCGCCCAAGGCCGCTACATCGGCCTCGGCTTCTCGGCCTACATCGAACCCACGGCGGCGGCGACCGGCTACCTCGGACACGAGGGCTGCACCATCCGCATCGAGCCGTCGGGCACCATCAACGTCTACGTCAACGGCGGCTCCACCGGCAACAGCCTGGAAACCACCGTCGTGCAGCTCACCGCGGATGCGTTGGGCGCCAACGTCGAAGACGTGCACACCATCCAGGGCGACACCGCCGTCACCCCGTACGGCGCGGGCACCCAGGGCAGTCGCAGCGGTCCCATGACCGCCGGTGCGGTCAACGAGGCCGGTACCGCGGTGCGCGGACAACTGGTCACGCTCGCGGCGCACGCGCTCGGCATCGACGGGTCCGAGATCGAACTGCGCGACTCGAAGGCCCTCTCGCGCAACGACCCCGAGAAGTCGATCACCTTCGCCGAACTGGCGTACCGGGCGCACTACGAGCCCGCACAGTTCCCACCCGGCATGGCCACGCAGCTCGAGGCGACCGCCCGGTTCGTGTCGCAGGCGATGATCCACTGGGCCAACGCGACGCACGCGTGTACCTGCGAGGTCGACGTCGACACCGGCCACGTCACGCTGACCCGCTACATCGTGAGCGAGGACGTCGGGCCGATGATCAACCCGAACGTCGTGGAGGGCCAGGTCGCCGGCGGCACCGTACAGGGCATCGGAGGCGCACTGCTGGAGAAGCTTTCGTACGACACCGACGGCAACCCGCTGTCGTCGACCTTCGTCGACTACCTGCTTCCCACGGCCACCGAGGTGCCGCCGCTGGAGTTCGGCCACGTCGAGATTCCCGGGCCCGGTGTCGGCGGTTACAAGGGCTGCGGCGAGGGCGGCGCCATCGGCGCGACGCCGGCCGTCATCAACGCCGTCAACGACGCGCTGGCCCCGCTGGGCGTGACCGTCACCGAACTTCCCGCAAGTCCCGCCACGATCGTGGACCTGATCGAACGAGCCAAGCTTGCCGGAGGGCAAGAGCGCAGCGACCGGGGAATGAACCCAGGAAAGGACCACTGACCGTGGAACTCAACAACGAATTCCGGGTCGCGGTACCCGCCGCGAAGACGTGGGACGTCCTGACCGACGTGGAACGCGTCGCACCGTGCCTGCCGGGGGCGACCCTGCTGTCGGTCGACGGTGACGAGTTCACCGGCGCGGTGAAGGTGAAGGTCGGCCCGATCACCGTCTCCTACAAGGGCGTCGCCTCCTACAAGGAGAAGGACGAGGCCGCACGGCGCATCGTGTTGCGCGCCGAGGGCAAGGAGACGCGCGGCAGCGGCACCGCCGCGGCCACCATCACCGCGCAGCTCGAGGACCAAGGCGACGCCACCCACGTGGTGATCAGCACCGACCTTGCGATCTCGGGCAAGGCCGCCCAATTCGGCCGCGGCGTGCTCGCCGACGTGTCCTCCAACCTGATCGGCCAGTTCGCCCGCAGCCTCGAGGCGGAACTGCTGGGCGCCACCCCCGGGGCCGCCGCGGGCACGACCACCGCGCCGACGGCCGAGGCCGCGGTGGCAGCGGCCCAGCCCGGCGCGGATTCGGTCGACCTGCTCAAGGTCGTCGCCCTCCCCGTCGCCAAGCGGGCCGCCCCCGTGGTCGCCGGCCTCGCCGCGGGCGCCGCGCTCGGCTTCCTGTTCGGTCGGCGCAGGAAGCCCGCGCACCCGGCCGCGATCAAGGCCGACGAACTCATCGCGGCACTATCCCGGCTCGTCTCGTGAAGGCCGCGCCATTCGCGTATCACCGGCCCGGCTCGGTGAAGGAGGCGGTGGACTTGCTCGCCGAGTTCGGCGACGACGCCAAGATCCTGGCCGGCGGACAGAGCCTGGTGCCGATGCTGGCGATGCGGCTCACCCACTTCGAGAACTTGATCGACATCTCGCGCATCGACGAGTTGTGCGGCATCGACCTCGTCGACGGCGAGGTGGTGATCGGCGCTGCCACCCCGCACGCGCTGGTGGGCCTCGACGACGAGGTTGCCGACTCCGTGCCGCTGCTCACCGCGGTGACCCCGCACATCGGCCACTTTCAGATCCGGACCAGGGGCACTCTCGGCGGCGCGGTCGCCCACGCCGATCCCGCGGCGGAGTACGCCGCCGTTGCGTTGACGCTCGGTGCGACGATCGACGCCGCGTCATCGCGCGGCGACCGGCAGATCCCGGCGGCTGACTTCTTCACCGGATTGTGGGAGAACTCACTGGAACCCGACGAGATCCTGCGCTCCGTGCGCTTCCCCGTGTGGTCGGGCCGCACCGGTTTCGCGGTTCACGAATTCGCCCGCAGGCACGGCGACTTCGCCATCGCCGGTGCCACGGTGGCCGTAGCACTCGACGGCGATGACCGCGTGACGCGCTGCGGCATCGGCCTGCTGGGGCTGGGATCGACGCCCAAGCGCGCCACCCCCGCCGAGGACGCGGTCACCGGGCGGCCGGTCGCCGAGATCAGCGCCGAGGAGATCGGCGCGCTGGCGATGTCCGGTCTGACCGACGTCCCCAGCGATCTACAGGGCTCCGCGTCCTACCGCACGCGGGTGGGTGCGGCGATGGTCGCGCGGGCATGGACGGATGCGACCACGGAGGCACTCGATGCACGAGACTGACGTCCACATGACGGTCAACGGCACCCCGCACGGCGGCGTCGTCGAGCCGCGGCTCACGCTCGCGGACTTCCTGCGCGAGAAGTGCGGGCTGACCGGCACCCATCTCGGCTGCGAGCACGGGGCATGCGGTGCGTGCACGGTGCTCCTCGACGGCCAAGCGGTGCGATCGTGCCTGATCTTCGCCGTCCAGGTCGACGGCCAGGAGGTGACCACGGTCGAGGGCATCGCATCGCCCGACGGCGAGCTGTCACCGGTACAGGCGGCGATGCGGGCGTGTCACGGTCTGCAGTGCGGTTTCTGCACACCAGGGTTCGTCACGTCGATCACGGCGTTGCTGCGCGACAACCCGCAGCCGACCGACGACGAGATCCGCGAAGGGCTCTCGGGCAACTTCTGTCGATGCACCGGCTATCAGGGCATCGTCAACGCCGTCCACCAGGCCGCCCAGTCCCAGACGTAACAGTCGTCGGCCACGGCCGATACACCCTTCGAGGTTTGCTGACGTACGGTGGACGCGCACGGTTCATCGCTGAGGAGGGCAAGACGCATGAGGTTCGGCCACGTCGCCGCGGCACTTCTGATCGCCGCCGGTACCGCTGCATCCCTGGCGGCGCCCGCGTCCGCTGATCCCGCCGACGCGCAGGTGGACAAGGTCTTCGCCAAGGCCGTTCGCGACGCGCGGCTGCAGATCCCGTCCAGCGAGGCCATCGACCTCGCCCAATCGACGTGCAACGTGCTGGTCAACGGCGGCTCGGTCGAGGCGGCGCTGCGGCACATCCAGACCGCCACCGAGTGGAAGTCGGTCGACGACATCAGCACGTTCGGCAGCCTCGCCGTGCAGGGCTACTGCCCGCAGGCGAACCCGAACCGCTAATCGGCTCGACGGGCATTCTCCCCACCCCGCGGTGATAGTGGAGAACATGGACATCGGATTCGTCGGACTGGGCAACATGGGCGCGGCCATGGCCGCCAACCTGATCGCCGCGGGACACACGGTCACCGCATACAACCGCTCCTACGACAAGGCGGAGGCGCTCGAGGGAGCGCACCCGGCCCGCACCGTCGCCGAGGCCTGCGGAGGTGACGTGGTCGTGTCGATGCTCGCCGACGACCACGCCGTCGAGGCCGTCACCTTCGGCGCCGACGGCATCCTCGCGGCTCTGCCGCCGTCGGCCGTGCACGTGTCGTGCTCGACCATCAGCGTCGGTCTGGCCGAACGCCTCACCGCCGCGCACGCCGAGGCCGGGCAGCACCTGGCCGCCGCGCCCGTGTTCGGCAGGCCCGAGGCCGCCCGCGCCGCGAAGCTGTTCGTGGTGGCCGCCGCCGAAGCCGAGGTGTTGCAGACCATTGAGCCGATACTCGATGCCGTCGGTCAGCGCACCTTCGTGGTCGGGTCCGAGCCCAAGGCCGCCAACCTGGTCAAGCTGTCCGGCAACTTCCTGATCGCGTCGGTCATCGAAACCCTTGGCGAGGCAATGGCACTGGTCGCCAAGGCCGGTGTCGACAAGGAGCAATACCTCGAGATCCTGACCTCGACGCTGTTCGGCGCACCGGTGTACCGGACATACGGCGGGCTGGTGGCGCGCGAGGAGTTCGAGCCCGCCGGGTTCGCTGCGACGCTCGGCCTCAAGGACATTCGCCTGGTGCTCGAGGCCGGTGAGGAACTACGCGTTCCGCTTCCGGTCGCGAGCCTCCTGCGCGACCGGTTCCTGACGCTGCTGGCCACCGGCGGAGGCGCACTGGACTGGTCCGCGGTGGGCGCCTTGGCCTCGTGGGAGGCGGGCGGCAACGGACCGGTCCGCTAGGACACCACCCCGCGCAGGCCGTCGGCGCCGAAGACGGGTTCGAGCATCGACGACATGTCCGGGCCGCGACGCAGACCGTGCCCGCCGTCGACGTTGATGATCTGGCCGGTGATCCACTCGGCAGCATCGCTGAGGAGGAACAGCGCAGCATTGGCGATGTCGGTCACCTCACCCGGGCGTGGCAGCGGCGTGCAGCTCGCGTAGTCGGCGCTGATGTCCGGTGAATCCAGAATGGGCGCAACCATGTCCGTGCGGATCAGGCCCGGCCGGATGCCGTTGACCCGGACCCATGACGCGCCGAGTTCGTCGGCGGCGAGCATCATCAGGTGATCCAGTGCCGCCTTGCTCGGCCCGTAGGACGCGAACCAGCGGTGGGTGTTGCTCGAGGCGATCGACGAGATGCCGACGAACGACCCGCCGCCCCCGCGCACCATCTCCCGGGCGCTGTGCTTGAGGACGTACATCGTGCCGTTGACGTTGAGGTCGACGGTCTGCCGCCAACCCTCGGAGTCGACCTGGGTGATGGGCCCGATCGTCAACGATCCACCCGCACTGTGCACGACGCCGTGCAGCCGACCGTGCCACGCGGTCGTGGCGTCCACGACGTGAGCCACCTCGTCCTCGTTGGTCACGTCGGCGGGCTCGTAGCGCACGCGGCCGGCCCCGTCGCCCGCGCCGATCTCCTCGGCCGCCGCGGCGAGCTTGTCGGCGTTGCGCCCGACCAGCATTGCGTTGCCGCCCGCCGCCACGATGGCTGCCGCGACACCCTTGCCGATGCCGCTGCCACCACCGGTGACGAGGTAGGTCCGATCCACCAACGAGAGTTGCACCATTGCCTCCGCTTGAATCTCACTCATCCGAGTCCGTCGCCCCAGAACTGGAACACGTTCTACATCGAACCACGGCGCCACGAGGCTGCATAGCAGCGACTCGGCAGCGATGCCACAGGCGTCTCGCAGACCCCTCACAGATTTGGTACCGCCGCACCACTTTCTGCCGACTTCGGCCGATGGAAGCGGCGTGATCAGCGTATTCTCGCCAACGGAATCGGCCCCCCGCCGCGTTTCCGAACGACGATAGAAAGCGTGACGATGGCCCAGAACATCTTCGCTCCCCGCACGAGCACACCGCGGCGACTCATCCTCGCCGGAGGCTTCGCACTGGCGATCGCCGCGGCTCCGGCCGTCTTGGCGGTCGCCGCACCCGCGATCACCGGACCGACCGTGACGGCATGCCCGGGCGGCGAGACCGAGGACACCTTCACCAACACCTGTACGCCGGACCTGGTGCCGAATTCCCCCGAGTTCCAGACCACTTCGCCGGGCGGTCTCCCGTCGGTCGACGGAATCCCCTGCACGGGAGGCAATTCCGGCCAGTGCATCGGCCTCGGCGAGGAGCAGGAGGCGCAGGGTCCGATGGCCGTGCCGCGCTCGAGCGTCAGCTCGAGCCCCTAACCGACGGGGGTTCCCTCTCGTACCCCTTGCCCCGCCATCGTCACGCCGACCGCTCGAACGTGCGACGCTCTCCCAGGGAACTAGTGGAACTCGTGCAGATTCCTGGCAGCTTCCATAGACTCACCTCGACGACACGGTCAATTCTTAGAGAAAGCGTGACGATGGCGATCCTGCATGTCTCAGCCAGACGACTCATCCTTGCGGGCGGGTTCGCGCTCGCCGTCGCCGCGGCGCCCGCGGTCGCCGTGTTCGCCGGACCCTCGGCCGCACCGGCCGCCCCGGTCGCGCAGTGCGGCGGCGGCGAGGAGCCGGATCAGTTCACCGGCGTCTGCATCCCGCACACGGTGCCCAGCTCGCCGTTCAGCTCCATCCCGGGCAACCCGGACATCGCGTCCATCGACGGCATCCCCTGCACCGGCCGCAACAGCGGTCAGTGCATCGGCCTCGCCGAGGACGCCCCGCAGTACGTGCCCCCGCAGTCCTCGGTCGGCAGCAGCCCCACGGTCACCGGCTTCTCCTGATCTGACCCGCCTCTGGGCGACTCGGCCCGCCGAGTCGCCTAGAGTCGAGTCATGGCAGCGACCCCAGATCCAGCGGACATCGTCGAAGACGTCGAACCACTAGCCGACAGCACGGCACGTCAGGCACGCAAGGTGGTGGCCGCTTATGCCACCGATGCCGACGAGTGCCGGGTGTTCCTTTCGATGCTGGGCATCGGGCCGGCGAAGCTCGACGCATAGTGGTGGAGTCGGCTGAACGGGGAGACGCCGACTTCCTCGTGGTGGCCAACCGGCTGCCCATCGACATGGAGCGGTTGCCCGACGGCACCACGACCATCAAGCGCAGTCCCGGTGGCCTGGTCACCGCGCTGGAGCCGATCCTGCGTAGCCGCCACGGCGCCTGGATCGGCTGGCCGGGCATCACCGACGGCGACGACGAACCGGTCGTCGAGGACGGCCTGACGATGCGGCCGGTCGTCCTGTCGGCCGACGACGTCGAGAAGTACTACGAGGGCTTCTCCAACGCCACGCTGTGGCCGCTGTACCACGACGTCATCGTCAAGCCGATCTACCACCGCAAGTGGTGGGACCGCTACGTCGAGGTCAACCGCCGCTTCGCCGAGGCCACCGCCCGTTCGGCTGCCGAGGGCGCGACGGTCTGGGTGCAGGACTACCAGCTGCAGCTGGTGCCGAAGATGCTGCGCATGCTGAGGCCCGATCTCACGATCGGCTTCTTCCTGCACATCCCGTTCCCGCCGATCGAACTGTTCATGCAGATGCCGTGGCGGACCGAGATCATCGAAGGCCTGCTCGGCGCCGACCTGGTCGGGTTCCACCTGCCTGGCGGCGCACAGAACTTCCTCTACCTGGCCCGCCGGCTCGTCGGCGCCAACACCTCGCGCGCGACGGTGGGCGTGCGGTCGCGGCTCGGCGAGGTGCAGGTCGGCTTCCGCACCGTGAAGGTCGGAGCCTTCCCCATCTCGATCGACTCCACCGACCTCGACGGCAAGGCCCGCGACCGACGGGTCCGGCAGCGTGCCCGGGAGATCCGCGCCGAACTCGGCAACCCCCGCAAGGTGTTGCTCGGCGTCGACCGGCTCGACTACACCAAGGGCATCGACGTCCGGCTCGAGGCGTTCTCCGAACTCCTCGAGAAAGGCCGCGCCGACCCCACCGACACCGTGCTCATCCAGCTCGCCACCCCCAGCCGGGAGCGCGTCGAGAGCTACAAGGTGATGCGCGAGGACATCGAGCGCCAGGTCGGACACGTCAACGGCGAGTTCGGCGAAGTGGGCCACCCCGTCGTGCACTATCTGCACAAGCCGATCCCACGCGACGAACTGATCGCGTTCTTCGTGGCCGCCGACGTCATGCTGGTGACCCCGCTGCGCGACGGGATGAACCTGGTCGCCAAGGAGTACGTCGCGTGCCGCAGCGACCTGGGCGGTGCGCTGGTCCTCAGCGAATTCACCGGCGCCGCAGCCGAACTCCGGCAGGCCTACCTGACGAACCCGCATCACCTCGACGGCGTCAAGGACTCGATCGAGGCTGCACTCAATCAGTCGCCCGAGGAGGGCCGCCGCCGGATGCGTGCGCTGCGCAGGCAGGTCCTCGCGCACGACGTCGACCGATGGGCCAGGTCATTCCTCGATGCGCTGACCTCGACGCAGCAGGACGCTCCTAGATCGGAGTGATGAACTTGATCTTCCACTGCCCGTCGATCTTCTCGTAGTCGACGCGCAACCGGCTCCCGTCGTAGACGGGCTGCTTGGACTTGTCGGTCACCGTGCGGTTCATGAACACCAGGACGCTGGCCGAATCCCGCCGCGCTTCGAGCACGCCCGAGCCCACCACGTTGGCCTGCGAGATCACCTGGCGCTCACGGGCCTGCGGAATGATGTCCTGGCTCGCTCGCTCCTCGAACTCCCTGCGGTAGTCGGGGGTCAGGAGATTGTAGGCGTCGGTGAGGCTGCGCTCCACGGTCTGGAAGTCGTAACCGAAGACCAGTGGAATCTGTTCGGCGGCAAGGCCGCACGCCGGCGGCGCCATGCCACCCTCGCACGGGCCGAGCGCGATGCGGGTGGCCTCCTGGGCGTTCAGCTGGGCTCGCGTCCACACCAGGTAGCCGCCGACGCCACCGAGCGCGACGAAGCCGAACGCCAGTACCACGGCGACCAACACCACCGCGCGGGTGGTCCAGCGGCTCATCAGTTGCCACCGTCGGGGTATTTGAGGTCGTAGCCCGTCATGTGCCCGTTGTCGTCCTCGTGCACGACGATCCGCAACCGGTAGGGCTGCGACGGCTTGTTCACGCCGTCGAGGTCGGTGACGGTCACCCGCGCCGACACCAGCACCGTGGCGTTCTTCGCGGTCTCGTCCACCTTCTCCAGGGCGGCACCGCTGATGACGGCCTCCGAACTCGCGTTGGTGTCGCGGAAGATGGCCTTCAGGTTCTCGACGTTGTCGCCCTGGCTCAGCATGTCCCGCAGGGGACCGCTGGTGCCGTTGACGAAGCGGTTCACGCTCTCGTCGATCGTGTTCTGGTCGTAGCTGAACATGTTCACCACGGTCTGGGTCGCGGTGTCGACGAAGAGCCGATCGCGGGATACGGCCGCCTCGGCTTCGCGCTGCTGCAGCCCGAAGACCACCGTCAGGACGCCAAGCACGGCGACGGCCACGGCGCACACCCCGAGCCCGACCGCGGTCACCAGCGCGCGATGCGGCTGACGGCGCGGCGGCGGCGCAACGGGCCGGGCCACCTTCACCCGCACCGGGGCCGGCGTCTCGACGGTCGCAGCCGTCGGCGTCTCTGGAACGGGACTCGCGGGACCTGCAGCCCGCGAGGCGCGGCGGCGGCGGGCGGCATTCACCGGCGGCTCGGGCGCGTCAGTCGTCACGTCGCCCGACACCGAGTCGTTGGTCATCAAGCCTGCCTTGGATCCTTCATCAGATCGACCCAGCTCTCCGCGGGAACGAACTCGTCCGAGCCCGAGGCAAGGACACCAGTCCCGCCGGAGGGGTCTGCGAATACACCGGTTCTCGAATCGTACGTCGCCGTGGCCGGACCACTGGCCACCGGCGCCGGCTGTCCGGGAACGGCCTGGCCGGGCAGCAGCGGACCCTGCCCGGGCAACACCGGGCCGGTGGCCGGGGCGGGCGCCTCGGCAGGCAGCGGACCCGGTGCAGGCGGTGGCGGAGCCCCGGGCAGCGACCGGCCGTACGGCGGCACGATCTGGTCGGGCGGCGCGTAGAACGGCAACGGCGGCGGCGGGATGCCGGGGTCACTCGGCGGAACCGGCAGGGGGAACGGCGCATTGGGCGCGGGGCCCGGGCCCGGCACCACTCCGGGTGGGAGCTGAACCGACGGCGGCCCCGGGTCGTAGTCCCGTTCCGGCGGAATGTTCGGGAACTTGTTCGCGGGGAAGATGTTCCGCGGATCGGTGATCGGCGTGCTGCCGTAGGGCACCGGGGGTCCGCGCCACGGGTTGCTGCCGATCGGCACGTAACCGCGCGGATCGCGGCACAGCTGCACGGTGGGTGCGCGCTTGCCCGGGAACTCCTGGCACGGGTAGTTGCGGGCACCACGCACCACGGTCGGATCGCTCTGCGCGGTCTTGCAGTACAGGTCGGTCGGCAGATCGCGCAGCGTGGTGTCGGCGGGCGTGCGGATCTGCGACGGCGGGATGAACCCGACGTTGCACGGCGGCGGATCGCCGAGGTCGACCTTGAAGTCCAGCTTGCCGCCCTCGTCGGCGGGCAGCCCGCCGCCCACGGTGATCAGCGCTGCCATCAGCGCCGGGAAGATGACCAGCGCCTGCTCGATCGACTTGTTGTAGATGACGCCGATGCGTCCCACGTTGGCCAGGTTGGCCGCGAGCATCGGGAAGTTCGGCCGGATGCCGTCGAAGGTCGTGTTGGCCGCCTCGGCGGCTCCGGGCACCTCGCGGAGCACCCCACGCAGCTGTGGATCGGCGTTGGCGACCTCGGTGGTGAACCGCGCCAATCCCTCGGACAGCGAGCGGATGTCGTCACCGCTGCGGATCTGGGCGTCGAGGAACGGCCCGACCTGGTCGATGAGTTGGGTGGTCTGCCCGTAGTTGGCGTTGGCCTCGTCGACGAGGGCGCGGCCCGACTGGATGAGCCGCGAGAGTTCGGGCCCAGAACCGTTGAACGCCTTGAACGACTCGCGGAGCAGATCCTGGATGCGGCTGTCGCCGATGCTGTTGACCAGGTCGTCGGCCTGGGTGAGCAGACCTGCGATGTCCTGACCGATCGCGGTGCGGTCGGTCCCGATGTCCGCGCCGTCGCGCAGCAATTGATCGGACGGGTCGGCGGGCGGCACCAGGTCGATGTACTGCTCACCGATCGCCGACACGCTCTTCACCGTCGCGGTGACGTTCTCCGGCACCGGGGTGTCGGAGTTGAGCCGCATCTCGGCGACCACCGAGTCGTCGGACAGCCCGACCTTCTGGACGCGTCCGATGGTCACGCCGCGGTAGGTGACGTTCGCGTTCTCGTACAGTCCGCCGCCGGCGACGAAGTTGGCGGTGATGTTGTAGGAACCGATGCCCAGCGCGGACGGGACGTGGAGGTAGAACGTCGAGATCGCGCCCACGCACACCACGGTGACGATCGCGAATATCGTGAGCTGAAGTCGCGTCAACTTGTCGATCATCAGGGCACCGCCTCGGTGTGCTGGGTGGCCGTACCCGCCGGGATCTGGAATGGATCCGCGGCCTGACCGGACAGGTTCGCCATTGCCCCCGTGAGGAAGTCGGGCGGATTGATCACCTCGTTGAGGTGCTTCATGTTCGGGTCGAGGCCCTTCGAGGTGGTGAACACCGACTCGCCGGTGCGCCGCACCGTGAGGTCGAACGTCACGAACACGTTGAGGTAGTCACCGCGCACGGCGTTGCGCAGGTACTTGTAGTGGAACGGGAACGTGGGCAGCAGTTCGAGGTCGGAGATGAAGTCGTCGGCATTGTCGTTGAACGCCTTCACCACCGGGTAGAGGTCCTTGAAGTCCGCCGCGAAGTCGTCCCGGATCCCCGTCAGCACCCGCGACGCGACGTTCGAGAAGGTCCGCAGCGCCGTGAAGGCGTCGACGAGGTTGGTGCGATTGGCGTTGAGCACCTTCAGAGCTTCGGGCAGCGTGTCGAGCGTCCGGCCCAGGTCGTCCTTGCTGCGGGCCAGGATTCCCGCGAAGCGGTTGAGTCCGTCTGCCGCGGCGATGATGTCGGCCGTCTGCTGATTCAGCGAACCGGTCAGCTCGGCGAGTCGTGGCATGAGCCCGGCGAAGCTGCCCTGCCTGCTCGCGACGCCGGCGTAGATCTCCTCGGTGATGTCTTGCAGCGCACCGAGATTGCCCTTGTTGACCACGACGCCGAGCGAGGACAGCACTTCCTCGGTGGTCGGGTAGCGGCCGGTCTGGCCCAACGGGATGGTGGCCCCGTTCCGGAGCCTGCCCTTTCCTGCGCTGTCGACCGGCTCCTTGAGTTCGACGTGCTGCGATCCGAGCAGCGAGGTCTGCGCGACGGTGGCCGTCGCGTCGTCGGGCAGGTCGACGCTGCCGTCGAGGGACAGCTTCACCGCGGCGAAGAACGTACCGTCGGAGCGTTGCACGGCCTCGATGCCGGACACACTGCCCACGGTGACGTCGTCGATCATCACCGGTGAGTTCTGCGGCAGCGTCGCCACGTCGGGCAGTTCGACGGTGATCGTGTAGGAGCCGCTGCCGTGGCCCTGGGTGCCCGGCATGTCCAGTGAGTTCAGCCCGCCGAACGAGCAGCCGGCGAGCAGCACCGCTCCCGATCCGATGGCCACCGAGCGACGGCCGGTCCGCACTGCGTTGTCGATCAACGAGTTTCGCTTCGTCACGGTTGTCCTCCCCCAGTCTCCGCGGGCAGGGCTTCGGGTGCGGGGCCGGGAAGCGGTCCCGCTCCCATGGGCGGCGGAGCCGATGGGGCTCCTGCCGGTGACACCTGGCCGACCTCCGCGGGCGGGGGCAGGATCAAGTCGGTGATCCTGCCGTCCGGGTTCGGCGTCGGGGGTGTCACGCCCGGCGCCGGGTTCCACTGCAGGTACGGCACCGGCGTCTGCGCCTTGGCCTCGGTCGCAGGGGTGTCGTAGAGGATCTGGCCCTTGTAGGCGGTGATGCTGTTGATCGGGTGGAACAGCACCGGCGGGTAGTTGACTGCGAGTCGCTTGAACACCGGGCCCATGCGCTGGCGGCAGATCTCGGCGCGCTTGAAGTTGTCCGGGGAAGCACCCACGTCGAACGTACCGCCGCAGATGAACTGGACGGGGTTGGCGAAGTTGGGCAGTGACAGCAGACCGCCGACGGTGCCCTGTGCCGGGTTGTAGATGTTGTAGAAGTTGGCCAGACCGTTCGGCGTGATGTGCAGGATCTGCTCGATGTCATCACTGTGCTCGGTGAGGATGTTGGTGAAGTCGGTCAGCTTGTTGACCTGGCCGATCAGCGCCGAGTTGTTCTCGTTCAGGAAGCCCTTCACGTCGGAGAGCGCCTGGTTCAGCGTGCCCAGGGTGTTGTCGAGGTCGGCCGAGCTGTCGGCCAGGACCTGCGACACCGACGCGACGTGGTTGGTGAACTGCACGATCTGCTCGTTGCTGTTCGACAGCGCCTCCACCAGCACCTGCAGATTGCGCACGGTGCCGAACAGGTCAGTACGGGAGTCGCCGAGCCGGCCCGCGGTCTGCGACAGCTCGCGCAGCGCCCTGCGGAACGAGTCGCCGTTGCCGTCGAAGGTGTCCGCCGCCTGGTTCACGAACTCCGAGAGCGGCCCCTGCACTCCCCCGTCCTTCGGACCGAGCTGGGTGCTGAGCTGCGTGAGCTGCTCCTTCACCTCGTCCCACTCGACCGGAACTCCGGTGCGGTCCATGCCGATCTCGGCACCGCTGGCCAGTTCGGGGCCGCCGGTGTAGGCAGGCGTGAACTGGACGAACCGCGCGGACACCAGGTTGGGCGCGATGACGATGGCACGGGCGTCGGCGGGGAGCCGGACGCCGTTGTCGACCGTCATCGTGATCTTGACGTCGCCGGCACGCGGTTCGATCTTGTCGATGGTTCCGACCGGCACACCGACGACGCGTACGTCGTCACCCGGGTACAGGCCCACTGCGGACGGGAAGTAGGCCACCACCTGGTTGCCACCGCGCGAGGGCCACACCAGGAACACGCCGGCGGCCAGCAGTGCCACCAGGGCGACCACCAGCGCCGGTCGCCACCAGCGACGTCTGGGCTTCTCGTTCTGATGGGTCATGGCGACTTCGGCCTGATGATGAGGCGTTCGGAGATGAACCCGCGCAGGTAGTCGGCGAGGCTGTCGGGCAGCTTGCCCGGCTGGAAGTACGTGTCCAGCAGCACTTCCGACAGCGAGGCAGGAGGCAGGCCGTACAGGTTGATCTGGAAGCCGGGGCCCGAGCCGACGACCTCGCCGAGGGCGGTGGCGTAGGGCGGGAGCCTGCGCAGCGCCTCGCTGATGTGGTCGCGTCGTTCGAGCAGGTTGTCCATGACGAGGTTCAGCTTCTCCAGCGCCGGTCCGAACTCGCGTCGGTTGTCGTCGACGAAGCCCGACAGCTGTACCGACACGTCGTCGATGCCCGCGATCAGGTTGCTCAGCGCCTGGCGCCGCTCGTCGAGCGCGGCGAACAGCAGGTTGCCGTCGGTGATCAGTTGATTCACCTGACCCGCGCGCTGGGCGAGGGTGTCGGACACCCGCTTGGCGTGTCCGAGGAGCTGCTCGAGCGCCTCGTCGCGGGCGTTGAGACTGCGCGACAGGTTGGCCACGCCGTCGAGCGCGCCGCGCAACTGCGGCGTCGCATCGCGCAGCGTGCTGGTCAGCGTCTGCAGCGCGAGTTCGAACCGCGGCTTGTCCAGCTCACTGGAGTTCTCCCCCAGGTCCTGCAGCGCCGTGTTCAAGGTGTACGGAGTGGTGGTGCGGCCCAACGGGATCACCGTGACGTTGCCGGTGCCGCCGGGAGTCACCGACAGCGACTTCTGGCCCAGCACGGTGTCGGTCTTGATCGCCACCAGCGACTGGTCGCCCACCCGGATGTCGCGGTCGACGGTGAACGTCACCTTCGCGGCGTCGCCGGCGAGTTCCACCGAGGACACCTTGCCGACCTGGATTCCGGAGACGGCGACGTCGTTGCCCGGCGTGATGCCGCCTGCGTCGTCGAAGTAGGCCTCGTAGTTCTTGCCCTGCGGGAAGAACGGCAGCGTCGAGTAGCCGAAGGACACGAGGACGACGCACACCACCAGCACGATGCCGAAGATGCCCGTGCGCAACGGATTCGAACTATCGGGCCTAGCCATTCTCCGAACACCTCCCCTTCGACGGATCGGGTGGACCACCGAACGGGATGAGGATGTCACTGCCCGCGGGGCCATTGATCTTCATCCGGATCGAGCAGTAGTAGATGTTGAAGAACGACCCGTAGGCGCCGAGCGCGTTGAGCCGCAGGTAGTTCTCGGCCAGCGGCTCGATGACCTTGTTCAGGTCGCCCTTGCGCTCGTCGAGCCGCTGCGCGAGCGGTCGCACGTTCTCGATGACGCCCTGCACCGGTCGGCGGCTGTTCTGCAGCAGGGTGGTCAGGTCGCTGGTCGCCGACGCGAGCGGCGGGATGGCGCCCGCAATGGGATCGCGGTTCTGAGCCAGCCCGGTCATCAGCTGCTGCAGCTGGTCGACCGTGGTGTCGAACTGCTGGCCCTTCTCGTCGACCGTGCCGAGGACGGTGTTCAGGTTGTTGATGACGTCGCCGATCAACTGGTCGCGGTCGGCGATCTGCTGGGTGAACGAGCTGGTCGAGGCGAGCATGCTCGACAGCGCGCCGCCCTGGCCCTGCAGCAGCTCGATCACGGCGTTGCTGACCTCGTTGACCTTGTCGCCGTCGAGACCCTTGAGCACCGGACGCAGACCACCGAGCAGTGCGTCTAGGTCGAGCGCGGGCTGGGTGTTCTCCCTGGCGATCGTCGCCCCCACCGGTAGCTTCCGCAGATCGCCTGGGCCCGAGGTGATCTCGAGGTACCGGTCACCGACCAGGTTCTCGTAGCGCACGGCCGCCCGCGTGGACGTGTACAGCTGGTACCGGTCGTTGACGTCGAACTCGACGTCCACCGTGTTGTCGGGGTTGAGGCTGACGTTCTTCACCGCTCCGACGGGCACGCCCGCGATGCGGACGTCCTGGCCCGACTTCAGTCGTGACGCCTCGGTGAAGGTGGCGTGAAAGGTGTTGCCGGACGCGAACTTGAACTGACCGAACACCACGACGAGTCCCGCGGCGACGAGCAGCATCACGACGGTGAACACCGCGACGCCGACGATCGTCTTGTCTGCCTTCATCAGTAATCGTCCCGTTCTGCGAACGCACCGTGGAACAGGAACTGCAGGGTGGACGGTGCGTCGAACTGCAGTTCCGTGTTCGGCTGGAATGGGATGTAGGCGTTGTCGGTCACCAGGAACGGCGTGTGGTACCAGGATCCGCCGTACTGCTTGGTCGGGACGTCGGGCAGGCCACGGCAGTTGGGGCCGCCGGAGGCGTTCACCATCGGGAGGCTCTCCGGGTAGGTGTAGGCCGGCGCACCAGGCAGGAAGTTCGACGCGACGAACAGGCCCGGCCGGACGCCACCGATGACCGGGGCGAACGTGTCGAGCGCCTTCTTCGTGCCGCGGATGACGCAGCCGAGTTCGGGCGAGTAGTCGCCGAGCACCTTGAGCGGTGCGCGCAGCCGCTGGATCGCGGCGATGAGGTCGTCGGCGGCGGGTTCCAGTGTCGCGGTGCCGTTGTTGGCCAGTCCGGTGGCCGCCAGCAGCGCCGCGTTCAGGTTCTCCTGCTCGTCGACGACGGTCTGGCTGATGGCAGGGGCGTTCTGGAACACCGTAGCCAGGTCGGGAGCGGCGTCACCGTAGATGCCCGCGACGACGGCCGTCTTCTGGAAGTCCTGCTGCAACGTCGGCAGCTTCGGATTGAGCTGCTGCAGGTAGTAATTGATGCCCGCGAGCGAGGCCCCCAGGTCGTCGCCGTTGCCCCGCAGGCCCTCACCGAGTGCGGTGATGGTGGCGTTGAGGTTGATCGGGTCGACCTTCTTCAGCACGTCGCTGAGGGTTTGGAACAGGGTGTTGACCTCGAGCTGCACGTTCTCGGCCGACACCGCGGCGCCGGGACGCAGCGAGTCGCCGGTCGGGTCGGCCGGTTCCAGGAACTCCACCGACTTCGCGCCGAAGACGGTGGTGCCACCGATCTTCACCTGGGCGTTCGACGGGACGTAGCGCATCTGGCTGCTGTCGATGGCCAGCGTCAGCTTCGCCTGATTGCCCGCGTACTGGATCGTCTCGACCTTGCCGATCTGGATGCCGCGGTACTTCACCTTCGCGCCGGTCTCCATCACCAGGCCTGCACGTTCCGACGTCACCGTGACCTTGTCGACCGACGTGAACGCCGCGGAGTACGAGAGGTAGGTGAACGCGACGGCGGCGACCAGGACGGCCGCGAGGATCGCGGCCGCGATCCTGACGTGGCTGCGCTTGGAGTCAGTCGACATCGGTGCCGGCCTATCCGGAGAGGTTGAAGTTGCCCGAGGCGCCGTAGACCGCCAGGGAGATGAACAGGACGATGGTGACGACCACGATCAGCGACGTGCGGACGGCCTGGCCGACGGCGATGCCGACGCCGACCGGACCGCCAGAGGCGTTGTAGCCGTAGTACGTATGGACCAGCATCACCGCTATGGACATGACGATGGCTTGCAGGAACGACCACAGCAGGTCGCTCGGCACCAAGAACGTATTGAAGTAGTGGTCGTACAGACCGGCTGACTGTCCATTGATGTAGACGGTGGTGAACCTGGCGGCGAAGAAGGCAGCGAGCACCGACAGTGCGTACAGGGGCACGATCGCGATGAGGCCGGCGATGATTCGCGTCGACACGAGGTAGGACACCGAGTGCACGGCCATCGCCTCGACGGCGTCGATCTCCTCGGCGACGCGCATGGCGCCCAGCTGTGCCGTGGTACCGGCACCGATGGTGGCCGCGAGCGCGATGCCCGCGATGACGGGCGCGACGATGCGGACGTTGAGGAAGGCCGACAGGAATCCGGTGAGGGCCTCGATGCCGATGTTGCCGAGCGACGAGTAACCCTGCACCGCAATGACGCCGCCCGAGGCCAGCGTCATGAAGGCTGCGACGCCGACGGTGCCGCCGATCATGACCAGCGCTCCTGTGCCCATGGTCATCTCGGCGATCAGACGAATCGTCTCGCGGCGGTACCGGGTCAGCGCGTTCGGGATGTAGCGCACCGATTCGCCGTAGAACAGTGCCTGTTCGCCGACGGTGTCGACCATGTTCGGCACGCCGCGGAAGAACCGTCGCAGGCGCAGGGTGGCGTCGTAACTCATGAAAGTCTCTTCTTCGCGCGAGCGCTCATCACTAGCGCTCCAGGACTCTCACGCCGACCGCCGTCATGATCACGTTGATCACGAACAGGCAGATGAACGCGTAGACGACGGTCTCGTTCACCGCGACCCCGACGCCCTTGGGCCCGCCCTGCACCGTCAGACCGCGGTAGCAGCCCACCAAACCGGCGAAGACACCGAAGAGCAGGGCCTTGAACATGGCCAGCACCAGTTCGCCGAGACCCGTCAGGATGGTGAGCCCGTTGATGAAGGCACCGGGGTTCACGCCCTGCAGGAAGACCGAGAAGACGTAGCCGCCTGCGAGGCCGATTGCGCAGACCAGACCGTTGAGCAGCAGTGCGACGAACGTCGAGGCCAGGACGCGGGGAACGACCAGACGCTGGATCGGGTCGATGCCCAGCACGCGCATCGCGTCGATCTCCTCGCGGATGGTGCGCGCGCCGAGGTCGGCACAGATGGCGGTGGCGCCTGCGCCGGCGACCACCAGCACGGTCACGACCGGTCCCAGCTGGGTGATCGTGCCGAACGCGGTGCCTGCGCCGGACAGGTCGGCTGCGCCGATCTCGCGAAGGAGGATGTTGAGCGTGAAGGCCACGAGGACGGTGAACGGGATGGCGACGAGGAGTGTCGGCACGAGCGAGACGCGGGCGATCATCCACGTCTGCTCGAGGAACTCACGGAACTGGAATGGCCGTCGGAAGATCTTGACGAACGTATCCAAGGACATCTCGACGAACCCGCCTACGGCCCGAGCCGGCGCCGCGAGCTGTTCGATCAAACTCGGCTCCGTTTCTCGGGACGAGGGCTGATCGTCGTCGTGGCGAAGCCGTTGAAACGGCCCGTCTCGATGACCTCTCCGCCCTGGGTTAAGCACCGCTCTTAGTGAGCCGGATCATATTAACTAGAACACGTTCGCAGTGTCAAAGAACCGCAAAACCAGTACAAATCACCATATTCGTGCTGGTAGAAGCATGTGTGACCTAGGTCATTCTATAACGTGTTCTAGTGGCCCGTGCGCACTGACAACCAAGACTGTCAGTCTTGCGCAGCCATCAACGCGCTGGCCGAGAAACCGAGATCCGGGTCCCGGTCAGCAAAGTACGCGCGCAGCGTGTCGTCGAGGTCGCCCGCAGCCCACGCGTCGGAGTTCGCGGTGAAGCGCTGCTCCACCGTCGGTGCGGCCACCAACGTCACGGTTGGACCGTAGACGATGAACAGCTGTCCGTTGACCCCTTCCGATGCCGGAGACGACAGGAATCGCACGAGGTTCACGACGTGCTCGGGCGACAGCTCGTCGACCTGCCCCTCGCTCAGTTCGGGGGCGTCGCCGAAGACGTCGGCGGTCATCGCGGTCCGCGCCCTCGGCGCGATCGCATTCGCACGCACCCCGTACCGGCCGAGCCCGCGCGCCGCGGTCAACGTCAACGCGGTGATGCCCGCCTTCGCCGCTCCGTAGTTCGCCTGGCCCACGGGACCGGCGAGCCCAGCCTCCGACGAGGTGTTGACGATGCGGCCGTACACCGTGCCGCCGTTGGCCTTGGCCTTGTCCCGCCAGTAGGTCGCCGCGTTGCGGGTCAACAGGAAGTGGCCGCGCAGGTGCACGGCGATGACGGCGTCCCAGTCCTCGTCGGACATGTTGAACAACATCCGGTCCCGCGTGATGCCCGCGTTGTTCACCACGATCGCCAGCCCGCCGAGCCCGTCGGCGGTGCTGACCAACTCGTCGGCGGTGGCGCGCTCGCTGATGTCGCCTGCGACGGCGACGCCCTTGGACCCCACGGACGCGATCTCGTCCAGCACGTCGGAGGAGTCCAGCGCCGGCGCGATGTCGTTGACCACCACCGTGGCGCCCTGGCGCGCCAGCCCGATCGCCTCGGCCCTGCCGAGCCCAGCGGCTGCGCCGGTCACCACGGCGACCAAGCCGGACAGGTCGCCGGCGTCATTGGAGTTCTGAGTGCCGTCGTTCGTCACTTTATGAATACCTCTAGTCTCTGCGGGTCAGCGCGGCGCGGGGGCATTCCGCGATGGATTGCTCGGCCAGGCCCTCCTGGTCGGCCGGCACCGGATCGACCTTGACGACGGCGTAGTCCTCGTCGTCCAAATCGAACAGGTCGGGCGCAATACCCAAGCACACCGCGTTTCCCTCGCAGCGATCCCGGTCTACTTCCACGTGCATGACAACCTCCTCGCAGCCAGGGTGCGGATGACCCGCCGGTCGTAACGGGTCACGATATCTCCCCGTTCGAACGATGGCAGTAAAGCATGACCTGGATTCCAAGACTAGAACGTGTTACAACCGGGGGTGATCGACGGGGCTTTTCGGCCCTGCTGAAAACGGCCAGAACAGTGGAGGAAGACGCGATGCGCATCGGCTACAGCCCCGAGCAGGAGGACTTGCGCCGCGAGCTGCGCTCGTACTTCGGCAAGCTCATGACTCCCGAGCGTGCCGAGGCGCTCACCTCCAGCGACGGCGAGATGGGCCGCGGCAACGTGTACCGCGAGACCGTCGAGCAGATGGGCAAGGACGGCTGGCTGACCCTGTCCTGGCCCAAGGAGTACGGCGGGCAGGCACGCCCACCGATGGACGGCCTCATCTTCAACGACGAGGCGTCGATCGCCAACGTGCCGGTGCCGTTCCTGACCATCAACTCCGTCGCGCCGACGATCATGCACTTCGGCACCGAGGAGCAGAAGAACTTCTTCCTGCCCAAGATCGCGGCGGGCAAGCTGCACTTCTCCATCGGCTACTCCGAGCCGGGCGCAGGCACCGACCTCGCAGCGCTGCGCACCACCGCCGTGCGCGACGGTGACGACTACGTGATCAACGGCCAGAAGATGTGGACCAGCCTGATCGCCTACGCCGACTACGTCTGGTTGGCCGTGCGCACGAACCAAGAGGCCAAGAAGCACCGCGGCATCTCGATGCTGATCGTGCCGACCACGGCCGAGGGCTTCTCCTGGACGCCGGTGCACACCATGAGCGGTGTCGACACCAGCGCCACGTACTACCAGGACGTCCGCGTGCCGACGTCCAGCCTGGTCGGCGAGGAGAACGCCGGCTGGAAGCTGGTGACCAACCAGCTCAACCACGAGCGCGTCGCACTGGTGTCGGCGCAGCCGATCTACGTGGCGCTCGATGCGGTTCGCGAATGGGCGCAGAACACCAAGGACATGCACGGCAAGCGGCTCATCGACTCGGAGTGGGTGCAGCTCAACCTCGCTCGCGTCCACGCCAAGGCCGAGGTGCTCAAACTCATCAACTGGGAGCTGGCGTCGACCACCGACGCCTCACCGTCACCGGCCGACGCCTCGGCAGCCAAGGTGTACGGCACCGAGCTGGCCACCGAGGCCTACCGCCTCCTGATGGAGGTGCTCGGCACGGCTGCCACGTTGCGCACCGACTCCCCCGGCGCGCTGCTGCGCGGCCGCATCGAACGCATGCACCGCTCGTGCCTCATCCTCACCTTCGGCGGCGGCACCAACGAGATTCAGCGCGACATCATCGGCATGGTGGCCCTCGGGCTGCCCCGGGTCAACCGCTAAAGCGAAGACGGAGACGACGACATGGACTTCTCACCTACTGAGGCCTCGACCGACCTGGGCGGGCTGGTGCGGACCATCACCGACTCGGTGTGCACGCCCGAACATCAGCGCCAACTCGATGGACTCGACCAGCGCTTCGACCGCGACCTGTGGACCAAGCTCGTCGACGCCGACGTGCTGTCCACCACCGCACCGGAATCGTTGGGCGGCGGCGGATTCGGCGTCGTCGAGGAGGTCGCGGTGCTGACGGCACTGGGCCGCCAGATGGCCGCCGTGCCGTACCTGGAGTCCGTCGTCCTGGGCGCTGGAGCATTGGCGCGGTTCGGATCCGCCGAACTGCAGGCGCAGTGGGCGACGCCGGCGATCAAGGGCGAGAAGATCCTCACCGTCGCGCTCGACGCCGAGATGGGCCAGGGACCCGTGCAGGCGACGACCGCGGACGGCGGGTACCGGTTGACCGGCACCCGCGCACTCGTACCGTTCGGCCCGGTCGCCGACGCCTTCCTGGTGCCCGCCGAGACCGATGAGGGCACCAAGGTCTTCCTCGTCGCCGCGAGCGACGCCGGGGTGTCGGCCGCCTCGCTGGCCACCACCGGGCACGGCAGCGTCGGGCACCTCGACCTGCAGGACGTCGAGGTCTCCGCCGACCGCACCATCGGAGGCGGCGAGGCCGCCGCGTGGCTGACGACACGCGGCACGCTGGCCCGCAGCGCGTTTCAGCTCGGCACGCTGGAACGGGCGCTCGAACTCACCGCGACCTACGCCCGCGAACGCGAACAGTTCGACCGTCCGATCGGCAGCTTCCAGGCCGTCTCGGCACGGCTTGCCGACGGCTACATCGACATCAAGGCGCTGCGCCTGACGGTGACGCAGGCGGCATGGCGTCTGTCGGAGGACCTGCCGTCCGACCTCGAAGTCGGCACCGCCGCCTTCTGGGCGGCCGAGGCGGGACATCGCGTCGCCCACACCGCCGTTCACGTCCACGGCGGGGTCGGCATCGACACCGACCATCCGATCCACCGCTACTTCTTGGCGGCCAAGCAGACCGAGTTCGGCGTAGGCGGAGCCACCGGGGCGTTGTTGCGCATCGGCCGCGAACTCGCCGAGACGCCTGCCTGAGGCCGACGAGCGCTTGCGCGAGGAGCATCTGGTCAGCGTGCCAGGCAACCCCACCATCACCGAGCTGCTGAGACCGCTCGCGGACGTCACCGATCGCGGCGTCCACGACGGCGATGACTTCGTCAGTTGGCGCGACCACGTCGGTGCGGCGGCGCGGTTGGCATCGGCGCTGCGCGCGCGGCTCGATCCCGACAAGCCGCCACACGTCGGCGTGCTGCTCGGGAACACGCCGTTCTTCTCCACGGTGCTCGTCGCCGCCGGGCTGTCCGGGATCGTTCCGGTGGGCCTGAACCCGACGCGCCGCGGTGCGGCGTTGGCGCGCGACGTCGCGCACGCCGACTGTCAGCTGGTGCTCACCGACGGTGCCGACGCCCTCGACGGCAGCACCGTCGGCGTGGACGTCGTCGACGTCGAATCACCGCAATGGGCAGCTGAACTCGCTCGGCACGGCGATGCGCCCGTGACGTTCGCCGACCTGCATCCCGATGACCTTTACATGCTGATCTTCACCTCGGGCACCAGCGGTGAGCCGAAGGCGGTGCGGGTCACCCACGAGAAGGTGGCGTTCCCGGGCAGGATGCTCGCCGATCGCTTCGGCGTCGGCCCCACTGACGTGTTCTACCTGTCGATGCCGCTGTTCCACTCCAACGCGGTCATGGCCGGTTGGGCCGTGGCGGTCGCCGCAGGCGGCTCGATCGCGTTGCGGCGCAGGTTCTCCGCATCTCGGTTCATCCCGGACGTCCGACGGTACGGGGCGACGTACGCCAACTACGTCGGCAAGCCGCTGTCCTACGTGCTGGCCACCCCCGAGCAGCCAGACGACGCGGACAATCCGTTGCGGTTCCTCTACGGCAACGAGGGTGCGCCACGCGACGTCGTCCGGTTCGGCAAGCGCTTCGGCGTGATCGTCGTCGACGGGTTCGGGTCCACCGAGGGTGGCGTCGCGATCGCGCGGACCCCCGATACGCCCGACGGGTCGCTCGGACCGCTGACCGACGAGGTCGACATCGTCGACGTCGACACCGGCGAACCCTGCCCGCCGGGCACGGTGGGCGAACTGATCAACCCGACCGGGCCCGGATGGTTCCGTGGCTACTACCGTGACGAGGGCGCCGAGGCCCAGCGGATGGCGGGCGGCGTCTACCACAGCGGTGACCTCGCCTACCGCGACGAGCACGGCTATGCCTATTTCGCTGGGCGACTCGGGGATTGGATGCGGGTCGACGGCGAGAACCTCGGCACCGCGCCGATCGAGCGAATCCTGTTGCGGCATCCCGACGTCGTCGAAACGGCCGTCTATCCCATACCCGACCCCGCCGTGGGCGATCAGGTGATGGCCGCCATGGTGCTCGTCGACGGCGCCGAATTCGACGCCCACGCCTTCGCGTCGTTCCTGGCGGAGCAATCCGATCTCGGGCCGAAGCAGTGGCCGAAGTTCGTGCGCGTCAGCACCGCGCTGCCGCGGACCGCGACGTTCAAGGTACTCAAACGGGTGCTGTCCGCCGAGGGCACCGACTGCTCCGACGCGGTGCACCCCATTCGTCGCTAGCCTGGCCATCGTGGGATACCGCGAGATGCCCGCACCCGCTGCGCTGCACGGCCTCGTCGAAACGGCGTGGGTCGCCGACGGCGAAGGCGGAGGGGTTCGGGTACTGCCCGACGGGTGCATGGACCTCATCCGCATGGGCGGCCGCGTGGTGGTTGCCGGTCCGGACACCACGGCACTCGACGCCACCCTGGACGCGGAGCCCATCGCCGGGCTGCGCTTTCGACCCGGCGCTCTCCCCCCGCTTCTCGGCGTGCCCGCCGTCGAGTTGCGGGACCGTCGTGTGCCGCTCGCAGAAGTGTGTTCCGCGCCATCCCATCTCCGGCTCTGGGACCTGGCAGGGGAATTGGCGGCGCGGCCCGTCCGAGGTCAGACGGCGCCGTGGCCGCTGCACACGGTTCATCACGTGACGACGCGACTGGCGGCGGGCGCCACGGTGGGCGCCGTCGCCGACGAAGTCGGCTGGTCCAGCAGGACGCTGCACCGTCAAAGCGTCGCGGTGTACGGCTACGGCCCAGCGACCCTCAGGCGAATCCTGCGGTTCCGGCGTGCGGTGGCGCTGCTCCGCGATGGGGTCCCGCCCGTCGCCGTCGCCGCGGCGGCCGGCTACGCCGATCAACCGCACCTGCACCGTGAGTGCCGTGAGTTCTCCGGGCTGAATGTGGCTCGCTTGGTTTACGGCAGCGGCGCGAACAGATCGACCGACGTACCGTCGGGATCCTCCACCGTCGCGTAGCGCTGGCCCCATGGCGCGTCGAACGGCTCGAGCGGTCCGGGATGTCCGGCACGCGTCAGCCTTTCGTACATCGCGTCGACGGCGTCCGGCCCGGCGAAACCGAATGCCATCGCCACCCGGCCCGGTCCCGACGGTGGCGTCCATCCAGGATGCATACCGGCGATGACGTCCTCGGTGTCGAAGGCAAGCCGGTTTCCGCCGGGCAGCGTCACCTCGACGTGCGGCCCGTCCGGGTCGGGCACGGTGAGCCCGAGCAGTCGGTAAAACTCGAGGGAACGGTCGAGGTCGACGGCGACGATCTCGACGACCGTCGACTGCGGCGTGATGTCCATGGCTGCGACGCTAGGCGAGCCGTGCCGCCGCGTCTTGAACGAATCGGACGGGCCCGGTCAGTTCTCCCGGATGCCGTCCAACCGCTTCGAGGCCTCCTCGAATCCGCTGACCAGTTCGCCGATGATGTCGGCGACGGGCCGAATCTCGTTCATTCGCCCCACGATCTGGCCCACCGGCATGGCGACCGCCGTCGGATCCTTTGCCTCGTTCATGCGCTGGTGTGCCTCGCTGACAAGGATGTTCTGCAGCGGCATGGGCAGCGGCTCCGGTGCACCCTCGGCGTCCCAGGCCTCGGTCCACCGGGACTTCAGCAGGCGCGCGGGCTTGCCGGTGTAGATCTTGCGGCGCACGGTGTCACTCGACGTCGCGGCCAGCATGGCCTCCTGGATCACCGAGACACCCGACGAGCCACGCACTCCGAGGTCGTACTCGGCTGCGGTCAGGAACGCCGATCCCATCCACACGCCCTGCGCGCCCAGGGCCAGCGCAGCGGCCACCTGACGTCCGGAGCCGATGCCGCCCGCGGCGAGCACGGCGGCGCTGCCGTCGACGGCGTCGACCACCTCGGGCACCAGGACCATCGACGCGATCTCACCGGTGTGACCGCCGGCTTCGTGTCCCTGGGCGATGACGATGTCGACGCCGTTCTCCGCATGTCGCAGAGCGTGTTTCGCACTGCCGGCCAGAGCCGCCACCGGGACGCCCGCGGCGTGCGCCTGGTCGATGACGTCCTTCGGCGGTGAGCCGAGCGCGTTGGCGATCAACTTGATCGGATGCCTCAGCGCCACCTCGACGTGGCTGCGCGCCACCGAGTGCAGCCAGCCCAGCACGCCCTCGGACTTCTCCTCGTCGTCGGGCAGCGGCGGCACCCCGAGATCGGCGAGCGTCTTGTCGACGAACTCGCGATGCGTCTGCGGGATCAGCTTGTTGATGTCGACGCTGGTGCCCTCGGTGGGCACCTTCGCCGGCATCACGATGTCGACGCCGTAGGGCTTCCCGTCGGTGTTCTCATCCATCCACCGCAGCACGTTCTCGAGGTCGTCGGCCTGGTTGAACCGCACGCAACCGAGGACGCCGAGACCACCGGCGCGGGTCACCGCGGCGGCCACCTTCTCCGACGGAGTGAAGACGAAGATCGGGTATTCGATGCCGAAGCGATCGCAGAGTTCGGTACGCATCTATTCAACGGCTCCCTGGGCGACGGCGTGCTTGGCGTGAACGTCGTCGGCCGGACGTTCCTCGGTGGTGTCCTTGGCCCATCGGTAGTCGGGCTTGCCCGCGGGCGAGCGCTTCACCTCGTCGACGAGCCACAGGCTGCGCGGCACCTTGTACCCGGCGATCTCCTTGCGCACGAACGCATCCAGTTCGGCGAGCGTCGGCTTGGCGCCGTGGCGGGGCTGCACGACCGCGGCGACGTGCTGGCCGAAGCGCGGGTCCGGCACGCCGACGACGAGGGCGTCGAACACGTCGGGATGACCCTTGAGTGCGGCCTCGACCTCTTCGGGGTAGATCTTCTCGCCGCCGCTGTTGATCGACACCGATCCGCGGCCCAGCATGGTCACCGAACCGTCGGCCTCCACCTCGGCGTAGTCGCCGGGAATCGCGTACCGCACACCGTGGTACGTGCGGAAGGTCTCGGCGGTCTTCTTCTCGTCCTTGAAGTAGCCGACCGGGATGTGGCCGCACTTGGCGATGATGCCGCGCACGCCCGAGCCCGGCGCCACCTCGTTACCCTCCTCGTCGAGGACCTTGGTGTTCTTGTCGATGGTGACCCGCGGACCGCCGGTGTGCGACTGACCCTTGGCCACGATGCTGGTTCCGCCGAAGCCGGTCTCCGACGATCCGATCGAGTCGGTGATGATCCGGTCGGGCAGCAGCTCGAGGAACTTCTCCTTGATGCTGGTGGAGAACAGCGCCGCCGTGCTCGCCAACAGGAACAGCGACGACAGGTCGTAGGTGTTGCCTTCGTCCTGGTGGGCGAGCAACGCGTCGAGCAGCGGCCGCGCCATCGCGTCGCCGGTGAAGAACAGCAGATTCACCTTGTGCTCGTGGATCATCCGCCACACTTCGTCGGCGTCGAACTCCGGTGCCAGCACCACGGTCTGGCCGGAGAACAGCGACATCCAGGTGGCCGACTGGGTGGCACCGTGGATCATCGGCGGGATCGGCAGCCGGACCATCGGCGGATTCGCGGCAGCCTGCTTCGACAGGTCGTACTCGTCGGCGATCGGCTCGCCGGTCGCGAAGTCGGTGCCACCGAACAGGACCCGGTAGATGTCCTCGTGGCGCCACATCACACCCTTCGGGAACCCGGTGGTGCCGCCGGTGTAGAGCAGGTAGATGTCGTCCTCGCTGCGCGGGCCGAAGTCGCGCTCCGGAGACCCCTGCTCCAGCGCCGCGAAGAATTCGACACCGCCGTAGCGCTCGAAGTCGTCGTCGCTGCCGTCCTCCACCACGAGGATGGTCTGGACGTTCGGCGTCTCGGGCAGCACGTTGGCGACGCGGTCGGCGTAGCGCCGCTCGTGCACCAGCGCGACCATGTCGGAGTTGTCGAAGAGGTACTTCAGTTCGCCCTCGACGTAGCGGAAGTTGACGTTGACGAGGATCGCGCCCGCCTTCACGATGCCGAGCATCGCGATGACGATCTCGATGCGGTTCCGGCAGTACAGCCCGACCTTGTCGTCCTTCTTCACCCCCTGGTCGAGCAGGTAGTGAGCGAGGCGGTTCGCCTTCTCCTCCAACTCGGCATAGGTGAGCTTCTCGTCCCCGGAGATGAGGGCGACACGGTCAGGCACGGCATCGATGGCGTGCTCGGCAAGATCGGCGATATTCAAGGCCACGGAACCTAAACTAGAACCTGTTACATTTTGTGACAAGTCTCCTGCATTGACGCTGAAAGGCGGACCCCCGTGACCGAGCCCAAGAATGAGCCCGACGCCCTCATTGAGCAGCGCGGACACACGCTGATCCTCACACTGAACCGGCCAGAGGCGCGTAACGCGCTTTCGACTGAGATGCTCTCGATAATGGTCGAGGCGTGGGACCGCGTCGACTCCGATCCTGAGATCCGGTCGTGCGTCCTGACGGGTGCCGGCGGTTACTTCTGCGCGGGCATGGACTTGAAGGCCGCCACCAAGGCGCCCCCCGGCGATTCGTTCAAGAGCGGCAGCTACGACCCGACGCGCATCGACGGCCTGCTCAAGGGCCGCCGGCTGACCAAACCGCTGATCGCCGCCGTCGAGGGCCCAGCGATCGCGGGCGGTACCGAGATCCTCCAGGGCACCGACATCCGCATCGCCGGCGAGAGCGCGAAGTTCGGCATCTCCGAGGCCAAGTGGAGCCTGTACCCGATGGGCGGCTCCGCCGTACGCCTGGTTCGCCAGATCCCGTACACCATCGCGTGCGACCTGCTGCTGACCGGACGGCACATCACCGCCGCGGAAGCGCTGGAGTACGGCCTGATCGGCTATGTGGTGCCCGACGGCTCGGCGCTCGACAAGGCGCTCGAGATCGCCGAGCTGATCAACGCCAACGGCCCGTTGGCCGTGCAGGCGATCCTCAAGTCGATCCACGACACCGAGGGCATGCACGAGAACGACGCCTTCCAGATCGACACCAAGATCGGCATCGGCGTCTTCCTCTCCGAGGACGCCAAGGAGGGCCCGCGGGCCTTCAAGGAGAAGCGCGCCCCCAACTTCCAGATGAGGTAGGGGGTCCGCGCCTCACCTCCCGCGAACGTCGGTTACCGCCACGCGAAATCCAGTTCGGCGTGACACGAGCCGACACTCGCGGGGCCGGGTCGGCCTCGTAGCGCTAGTCGAGGACCCGCTTCGTCGGGGTGAACACCACCGGCATGGCCTCGGGTCCACTCACGAAGTTGGCTGCCCGCAGCGGGATCTGAGCACCATCGGCCAGACGGAGGTCCGGCAGGCGCTGCAGGACCCGGCTGACCATCAGTCGCAGCTCGAGCCGGGCCAGCTGGTTGCCGAGGCAGAAGTGCGTGCCGAAGCCGAACGCCACGTGGCTGTTCGGGTTCCGGTCGATTCGAAAGGACTCAGGGTTCTCGAAAACCGATTCGTCGAAGTTCGCCGACTCGAACATCAGCATGATCTTCTCGTCCTTGCGCAGCTCGGTGCCGTGGAACTCGGTGTCGGCCGTCAGCGTCCGGCACATGTTCTTCACCGGGGACGTCCAGCGCAGCATCTCCTCGATCGCGCCGGGCATCAGCTCGGGATCTGCAGCGAGCGCATCGAACTGATCACGGTGCCGCAGAAGCTGTTCGGTGCCGCCGGAGAGGGTGTGGCGGGTGGTCTCGTCGCCACCGATGAGGATGAGCAGCGTCTCGAAGACGATCTCGTCGTCGCTCATCCGCTGACCTTCGACCTCGCTGTTCACCAGGATGCTGAACAGGTCCTCGGTGGGCTCCGCGCGGCGCTTGGCGATGGTCTCCATGGTGAACGCGGTGTACGCGGCGAAGGTGTCCATCAGCGTCTTGATCGTCGCCTCGTCGACGGTCGAGCTGAGTCCGCAGACCAGGTTGTCAGACCACTCCAGCAGCGTCTCGCGCTCCTCGGGCAGCACGCCGAGCATGTCGCCGATCACGGCCATCGGCAGCGGGGCGGCGATGTCGCGCACGAAGTCGCACTCGCCGCGCTCGCACACCGCGTCGATGAGCGTGTCGCACAACCGCTCGATCGACGGCACCTTGTCCATGACCCGCTTGCGCGTGAAACCGGCGTTGACGAGCTTGCGCCGCAACAGATGTGACGGATCGTCCATGTCGATCATGTACGGCATGCCGGGCTGGTCCGGCCGGATGCCACCGGTCGAGCTGAACAGCTCGGGGTTGCGCTCGGCGTCCAGCACGGCTTGGTAGCTCGCCGCGGCGGCGAGACCGTTGCGGTCGCGGAACACCGGCTGGTGCTCGCGCATCCATCGATAGGCGTCGCGAGCCCGGCCGTCGGCGTAGAAGTTGCCGTCGGCGAGGTCGACGTCGGGCTTGGTCTCGGGAAGCACAGTGGTCACGCGATCTCCTTGGCGTCAGCGAAGGTCATCTCGACGTTATCGGCCGAACTCGAGATCATGGCCCGCTTCGGGAAACCCAGTGCGGCGAGTTCGCGCGCGTAGGGATGGTTGCCGAGTCGCACGGTGGCCCCGCCGGGCCGGTAGCGGACGCCGGACATCGTCATCTCACCGTCGGTCATGCGGGTGACGCCGTCGAGGTGCGAGTAGGTGGGGTGCACCTGCGGCTTGGAGGTGAACCGTGCCGGCACGGGCAGTCCCGGCTTGAAGTCAATGCCGACGGCGAACTGACCGTCGATCGTCACGTCGAAGCTGAACCCGTGCCCATCGCGAATCACGAAGTCCGCCAGGACCTTCGGGTAGCCCCAGATGGTCCGGCCTGCCTCCATCGTGAACGCCCCGTCGACGGGCAGGTGGTGAATGAAGGCCCCCGCGGACTGCAACGCCTTGAGCCCACTCGCCGTCGAGCCCGGCGGATTGACCATGACGTTGGTGCCGTACTCGTAGTACGGGCCGAGGTCGCCGTCGATGTAATGCATCAGCATCAGCACGACGACGGCCTTACCCGGCCGGTGCCGGCAGACCTGGAGTCCGCTGTCGGCGATCATCCGTTGCGCGGCATCGGCGTCCACGGAGAACATCGCCATGTGCTGCGACGCGCGGCGGATGCGCACGGGCATGGTCACGGTCTGGTCGGCAATGACGTACTGCGATGTGGCATGGGTCACGCGCCCAAATGTAGAACCTCCAGTAGACACATGGCAAGAATGTGTCTAGTCGAGTCGGCTACACCAGCGCGGCGAGGTCTCGAATCTGCTCGGACGAGCGGGCACCGACCACCATCATGGTGACGCCCGAGGCCTCCCATGCCTTGATCTGGTCCTTGACGTAGGCCAGGTCGCCCACGATCGCCGAGTCGTCGACCAGTTCGTCGGGGATGACGGCGGCCGCCTGATCCTTGCGGTTGCTCCGGAACAGTGCAGTCACCTCGTCGACCACCTCGGAGTACCCCATCCGCCGGTAGACGTCGGCGTGGAAGTTCGTTTCCTCCGCGCCCATTCCGCCCATGTAGAGCGCGAGGTGTGGCTTCATCAACTCCATGACGCCGGGTCGGTCGTCGGTGACCACCACCTGCGCCGTCGCGCAGATCTCGAACGTCTCGCGGGTGCGCCGGGCACCGGGCCGGGCGAAGCCCTCGTCGAGCCATTCGTTGTACATGTCGGCGATGCGCGGCGAGTAGAAGATGGGCAGCCAGCCATCGCAGATCTCGGCTGCCAACGCCACGTTCTTCGGGCCCTCGGCGCCGAGCATGACGGGGATGTCGGCCCGCAACGGATGGGTGATCGGCTTGAGGTTCTTGCCCAGCCCGGTGGTGCCCTCGCCCGTCAGCGGCAGCGGGTAGTGCGGGCCGTCGCTGTGCACCGGCGCCTCGCGCGCCCAGACCTGCCGCAGGATGTCGACGTACTCGCGGGTGCGCGCCAGGGGCTTCGGGAATTTCTGGCCGTACCAGCCCTCGACGACCTGCGGACCGGACACGCCGAGCCCGAGGATGTGCCGCCCGCCCGACAGGTGGTCGAGGGTCAGTGCGGCCATTGCACATGCCGTCGGCGTGCGTGCCGACAGCTGGATCACCGAGGTGCCGAGCCGCATCCGGGTGGTCTCGCGGCCCCACCACGCCAGCGGGGTGTAGGCGTCCGAGCCCCACGCCTCGGCGGTGAACACCGTGTCGAAGCCCTCGGCTTCGGCCGTCGCGACGAGTTCCGCGTGATCGGTGGGCGGCTGTGCGCCCCAGTATCCGAGCTGGAGTCCGAGCTTCATCTCCGCCAACTTTCTCGGACCCGCGGGCCCGTCCTTGCGACGATTGTTAGAACCTGTTCTACTCGATGCCGTGAGCGCCAGCCAAAGCAGCCCGGCCAGTATCGATGAGCATCAGCCGCCCCTTTCGGCGCCGCTGAAACTGTCATTCGACTACACCCGTTCAGTAGGTTCGACCCTCAGTCGGTTCTTCACCGAACTGCGCAACCGACACGTCGTCGGCGTCCGCGGTTCGGACGGACGGGTACTCGTACCGCCTGCCGAGTACGACCCCGTCACCTACGCTCCGTTGACGGAGATCGTACCGGTGGCCAGTGTCGGAACAGTCGTTTCGTGGACGTGGCAACCCAACCCGCTGGAGGGCCAGCCGCTGCAGCGCCCCTTCGCGTGGGCGCTCATCAAGCTCGACGGCGCCGACACCCCGCTGCTGCATGCGGTCGACGCCGGATCCGCCGATGCCATCAGCACCGGCGCCAGGGTGCACGTGCACTGGGCGGACGAACCGGTCGGCGCCATCACCGACATCGCCTACTTCGAACTGGGCGAGGACGCCGAACCCGTCGAAGACGTGGCAGACCACCGCGATCCGGTGACGCTCCTGGTCTCCCCCGCTTCGATCGAGATCCAGCACACCGCATCCCTGCCCGAGAGCACGTTCCTGCGCGGCCTCGAGGAGGGCAAGCTGCTCGGCGCCCGCACCGGCGCCGGCGGGAAGGTCTACTTCCCGCCGCGCGAGGCCGACCCGGGCACCGGCCAGCCGACCACGGAGTTCGTCGAGCTGCCCGACAAGGGCACGGTCACCACGTTCGCCATCATCAACATCCCGTTCGCCGGTCAGCGCATCAAGCCGCCCTACGTGGCCGCCTACGTACTGCTCGACGGCGCCGACATCCCGTTCCTGCACCTGGTCACCGAGATCGACGCGGCCGACGTGCGGATGGGCATGCGAGTCGAGGCGGTGTGGAAGCCCCGCGAGGAGTGGGGTCTCGGCATCGACAACATCGACTACTTCCGGCCGACGGGTGAGCCCGACGCCGACTACGACACCTACAAGCATCACCAGTGAGGCATACCGATGAGCGCTTGCGCGAACAGGAGATAGATCAGTGACCTTTCGTGACGTAGCCGTCGTCGGCTTCGCGCATGCCCCGCACGTGCGTCGCACCGAGGGCACCACCAATGGTGTCGAGATGCTGATGCCGTGCTTCGCCGAGTTGTACGCAGAACTCGGCCTGAAGCAGACCGACATCGGTTTCTGGTGCTCGGGGTCCTCGGATTACCTTGCCGGCCGCGCGTTCTCGTTCCTCTCCGCGATCGACTCGATCGGTGCAGTGCCGCCGATCAACGAGTCACACGTCGAGATGGACGCCGCGTGGGCGCTGTACGAGGCCTACCTCAAGATCCTCACGGGCGCGGTCGACACCGCCCTGGTGTACGGCTTCGGCAAGTCGTCGGCAGGCGTGCTCCGCCGCGTCCTCGCGCTGCAGACCGACCCGTACACCGTCGCACCCCTGATGCCCGACGCGGTGTCGACGGCGGGCCTGCAGGCCAGGTTCGGACTGGACGCCGGCAAGTGGACCGCCGAGCAGATGGCGCAGGTCGCACTGGATTCGATGAACGCCGCGGGGCGGACCGACTCGGAGAAGCCCGCCAAGAGCATCGACGAGCTGCTGGAACGGCCTTACTTCGCAGATCCGTTGCGCCGCCACGACATCGCGCCGATCACCGATGGCGCCTCGGCCATCGTGCTGGCCTCGGGTGACCGGGCCAGGGAGCTGCGGGAGAATCCTGCCTGGATCACCGGCATCGAGCATCGCATCGAGACCCCGGTCCTGGGCGCACGCGACCTGACCACCTCGCCGTCGACCGCGGCATCGGCGAAGGCCGCCACCGGCGGCGACGTCGGCTCGATCGACGTGGCCGAGATCTACGCCCCGTTCACCCATCAGCAGCTGATCCTCGCCGAGGCCATCGGACTGGGCGACAAGACGAAGATCAACCCGTCCGGAGGTGCCCTGGCCGCGAACCCGATGTTCTCGGCCGGCCTCGAGCGGATCGGCTTCGCCGCCCGACACGTCTTCGACGGATCCGCGCAGCGGGTCCTCGCCCACGCCACCAGCGGCCCTGCGCTGCAACAGAACCTGGTCGCCGTCCTCGAGGGGAAGAATTGATGAGCGCTTGCGCGAAGAGGAGACAACACTGATGGCAGGACTGAACGCAGCCGTCCTCGGCACCGGGCAGACCAAGTACGTCGCCAAGCGCAAGGACGTCTCGATGAACGGCCTCGTCCGCGAGGCCATCGACAAGGCGCTCGCCGACTCCGGCTCGACGTTCGACGACATCGATGCCGTGGTCGTCGGCAAGGCACCCGACTTCTTCGAGGGCGTCATGATGCCCGAGCTGTTCATGGCCGACGCGGTGGGCGCCACGGGCAAGCCGCTGATCCGCGTGCACACCGCGGGTTCGGTGGGCGGTTCGACGGCGATCGTCGCCGCCTCACTGGTGCAGTCGGGCAAGTACCGGCGCGTGCTGACGATGGCCTGGGAGAAGCAGTCCGAATCGAACGCCATGTGGGCGTTGAGCATTCCGGTGCCGTTCACCAAGCCCGTCGGCGCAGGAGCGGGTGGCTACTTCGCACCGCACGTGCGCTCCTACATCCGGCGCTCGGGCGCGCCGACGCACATCGGTGCGATGGTCGCGGTGAAGGATCGCCTCAACGGCGCGAAGAACCCGCTGGCCCACCTCCACCAGCCCGACATCACGCTGGAGAAGGTCATGGCCTCTCAGATGCTCTGGGACCCAATCCGATTCGACGAGACGTGCCCGTCGTCCGACGGCGCCTGCGCGATGGTGATCGGCAACGAAGAGATCGCCGATGCCCGCGTGGCCGAGGGCAATCCGGTGGCCTGGATCCACGCCACTGCGCTGCGGACCGAGCCGCTGGCCTACTCCGGGCGCGATCAGGTCAACCCCCGCGCGGGCCGCGATGCCGCCGCCGCACTGTGGCGCGACGCGGGCATCACCTCACCCATCGACGAGATCGACGTCGCCGAGGTGTACGTGCCGTTCTCCTGGTTCGAGCCGATGTGGCTCGAGAACCTGGGCTTCGCCGCCGAGGGCGAGGGGTGGAAGCTCACCGAGGCGGGCGAGACCGCGATCGGCGGCAGGATCCCGTTCAACGCATCGGGCGGCGTGCTGTCGTCGAATCCGATCGGCGCCTCGGGCATGATCCGCTTCGCCGAGTCGGCCATCCAAGTGATGGGCAAGGCTGGTGACCACCAGGTGCCGAACGCGCGCAAGGCGCTCGGACACGCCTACGGCGGTGGCTCGCAGTACTTCTCGATGTGGGTGGTAGGCGCCGACAAGCCGGGATCGTGACCGCGGCGGTCTCGTCGGCGGGCAGGCTGTCGCGGGAGGCGGCGATGGCCGGTGACAAGGACGCGTGGTTGGCGTTGTTCGCCGACGACGCCATCGTCGAGGATCCGATCGGGCCGTCGCACTTCGACCCGGAAGGGCGCGGTCACCATGGCAAGGCGGCGATCGCGCGCTTCTTCGACATGGCGATCGCCCCGAGCCAGCTGGAGTTCCACTTCGACAAGACCTACGTCTGCGGTGACGAGGAGGCGAACGTCGGTCACATCGTGATCGTCGCGAGTGGATACCGCGTCGTCGCCGAAGGCGTGTTCACCTACCGCGTGAACGCCGACGGGAAGATCGTTGCGCTGCGCGCCTATTGGGAACTAGACAAGGCTGCCGCGAGCGCGCAACCCGTCTAGTCCATCAGGATGTTCTGACGCAAGGTCCGGCCCGGATAGCGCGACCTGTACCGGCCTCGGCGCTGCAGCTCGGGAACCACCAGGTCGACGAACTCCTCGAAGCATCCCGGGGTGTACGTGGCCAGCAGCATCAAGCCGTCGGCGCCGCCGTCATCGAGAAAGGTCTCGATCTGGTCGGCCACCGTCGCCGGGGTGCCGATCACCTGCGGCATCGCGAAGCGGAACGCGTAGGTGTCGGCAGCCTCCGCGATCGTGACGGCGTCCCCTGCGCCGCTGGCCACCAGGGCGTCCTTGACGCCCTGGATGCCGGGCACCGGAACGTCATTCAAGGGCAGAGCGGGGTCGAACGTCGAGAAGTCGACGCCCAGTTGACCGCTCAGCATCGCGAGGGACGCTTCCGGGCGCAGCAACGATCGGAGGTAGTCGGCCTTCTCGCGCGCCTGCGCTTCGGTGTCCGCGACGATCACCTGCGCGCCGTAGTAGAGCTTGACCGCTTCGGGGTCGCGCCCCGCGGCAGCCACTCGGGCGCGGATGTCGTCGGAGTACGCCCGCATCGTGGTGACGGTCGGCTGGATCGCGAAGATCGCCTCGGCGGTCCTCGCTGCGAAGTCTCGGCCCTGCTCGCTGGCACCCGCCTGCCAGAGCACCGGCCTGCCCTGCGGGGACGGGGAGACGAAGTGACGGGCTCGACAGCGGAAGTGCTTGCCCTCGAATACGACCTCGCGAATCTTCTCTGGATGGGCATACACACCCGATGCCCGATCGGCGGCAACGGCGTCCGGTTGCCACGAATCCCATAGCTGGCAGCACAGGTCGACGTACTCCGCGATGCGTTCGTAGCGGACCGACCGATCGGGCATCTCCTGGCCGTAGGCGGCGAACTCCGACGGCGAGTACGACCCGACGATGTTCCACGCGACCCTCCCGCCCGAGAGGTGATCGAAGGTGGACAGCCGCCGCGCCATCGAATACGGGTGTTCGAACGCCGTCGACAGCGTGATGCCCACGCCGAGGCGCTCGGTGGCGCCGGTGATGATCGGTGTCAGCGCCGCCGGCTCGTGGGTCGGCGCCTGCACCGCATACCGCATGGTCGCGTCGGAGCTGTCCTCGAACGAGTTGTACGGCGCCAGTTCGTCGGCGAGGAACACCGCGTCGAAAAGCCCCCGCTCGAGCGTCCGCGCGAGGTGCTGCCAGTATGGCGGCGCCGCATAGTCCCAGCCCACCTTGTCGAGCTGATGCCGCCACATGCCGACCGAGTGGCTGCTGACGCCGTGTTGCATGAACGCAAGGAAGTGCGCCTGGCGGGTGCGTCCGGTGATCAGTACTCCTGCAGGCTCTCGCGCAGCGTCGTCCCGGGATAACGAGTGCGAAAGCGGCCGCGCCGCTGCAACTCCGGCACCAGCAGCTCAGTCATGTCGTTGAAGCAGCCGGGGGTGTCGGTGGCGAGCATCATGAAGCCGTTGCAGCCACCCTCGTCGAGGTACAGCTCCATCTGGTCGGCGACGTCTGAGGGGGTTCCAACCGCGACCGGGGCGCCCATCGACACGCCGTAGATCTGGGCGGCTTCGCGCACCGTCACCGGTGCGCCGTCCTTGGCCTCCAGGATGGCGTCGAAGAGCCCGCGGATGCCCTGCACGTCGGCGTCGACGACGTTGTCGTCGAGACCGAGGGTGGAGAAGTCGAATCCCGTGTGTCCGGACAGGATTCCCAGTGCGCTCTCGATCTGGACGTTCTCGACGAACTCCGCATACCGGTCGTTCGCGCGGGACTTGTCCCGGTCGATGATCGTCTGCAGGCCGTATATCAGCTTCACCGACTCCGGGTCGCGGCCGTGATCGTCCGCGCGGGTGCGGATGTCGTCGGCGTAGGCGCGCATGCTCTTCGGCGTCGGGAAGATGCCGAACACTGATTCGGCGTGTTTGGAGGCGAATTCGCGGCCCTGCTCGGACGATCCCGCCTGCCACAGCACCGGCCGCTTCTGCGGCGAGGGCGCTACGAAGTGCCGGCCCTTGGACTGGAAGAACTCGCCCTGGAAGTCGACCTCACGCACCTTGGCGGGATCGGCGAAGATGCCGTTCTCCCGGTCGTAGACGATGGCGTCGTCGTCCCACGAGTCCCAGAGTTGATAGAGGAGCTGCATGTACTCCTCGACGACCTCGTAGCGCTTGTCGCGCGGCGTGAGGTTCTCCTTGCCCATCGCCTGGAACTCGCTCTTGGAGTACGACGTGACGATGTTCCAGCCCACACGTCCGCCGGTCAGGTGATCCAGCGTCGAGAGCTGCCGCGCCATCATGTACGGCGGCACGAACGACGTCGACAGCGTGATGCCGATGCCGAGGTTCTTGGTGAAGGCGCCGACGATCGGCACCACGCTCGCCGGTTCGTGCACCGGACACTGGCCCGCGAACTTCACCACGGGATCCGAGTTGCCCTTGTAGGTCGTGTACGGCGCCAACTCGTCGGCGATGAACATGGCGTCGAACAACCCGCGTTCCATCGTTCGGCCGAGGTCGCGCCAGTACTCCGGACGTGACCAGTGGTACCCCACTTTGTCCCGAGGATGCGCCCACATCGTCGAGGCATGGTTCATCACACCGTGCTGAACGAACCCCAGCAGGTGCGCCTTCTTCTTCGCACTGGTGGTCAAGTGACACTCCTACGGTCGATGACGAACGCGGCGACGACGGCAATTGCCGAGCCAATCGCGAGAATGGGTGGGAGATACCAGAACAGGCTGTTCACCCCGAGCAGCACGATGACGGTCGTGGACACGACTACGGCGCCCAGCGCCTTCCAGGTGAAGGTACTGGCGTCCTCGTCATCGAGCGCCGTCACGTCCAGATCGGACGTCTCCCCAGAAGCAGCCAGCGCCAACACGTCTCGGCGGACTCGGAAGAAGGCTTGGACGCCAAGCGCTACGTAGGCGACGGCGACGACCACCCCAATGACCACTGCGAGCCAGAACGCGATCATCGGACCGGATCCGGGTCGGTGGTCTTCTCGACCGTCAGGTCTGCGTCGCGCGCCTCGTCGGTTCTTCGGCCCTCCGACAGCGCCTCGCCACGACCCCGCAGCGAGGCGAAGTCGAACGATTGCTTGGACAACAGGCTGATGCCGACCGCAGCCACGAGTGAGATCGCCTCCAGGGTAATGATTCCTTGCAGCTCGCCCACGGTTTCGCGGACGGGATATCCGACGGCGATCGCGAGCAGCAGGCTGGTCACGAAGGCTGTCGACGTCATGCGGCGCCAGAAGATGGCCAGGCCGAGCGGAATGATGAGCGCGGCCTTGAGGAAGAACACGGTGTTGACCAAATCGACGTAGTCCAGCCCCGAACTCACCACGATGCCGCCGATTACACCTGCGACGAGGATCGACGCCTTCGTGTAGCGGAACAACGACTTCGATGCGATCTCGGGATTGGCTCGCTTGAGGATGTCGACCGCGACGATCGACGACAGCGCCGAGAACGCTCCGTCGATCGACGAGTAGCAGGCGTTCAGGATGATCAGCACGTACAGGGCGACGAGCACGATCGGCAGGCCGAGGTGGCTCACCACGTACGGCCCGATGCCGCCCGACCCGGCGCCACCCAGGTCAGCCGGGTTCACGTCGAACGCCAAGCCGACGAGTCCCAGCAGGCCGAGGACGATCGGAATCGGGTAGAACCACAGCCCTGCCCAGACGAACGTGCGACCCATCGTCGTCGGCTTGAGCGCCCAGGCCTTCTGCCAGAACGTCTGGTCCGCCATCGTCGATGCGAGCAGACCCAGCGCGAGCGATATCCCGAAACCTGCGGCGGCGGAACCGTCGAACGCGTTCAGCGTCTCGGGTCCGGCGGCGTCGACGCGCTGGAAGACGAGTTCGGGTCCGCCGACCTTCTGCAGTACGTACAGGACGACGATCGCGGCGGGCACGGTGATCAGCAGGGTGTTGAAGGTGGCGGTGATCGCCGACGTCCACAGGCCCCCGAAGTACGAATATACGGTGACGGTGGCCAGCGTGACGATCAGCACGACGGTCGGGTTGATGTCGAAGACCACGCCCATCACGAGGACAACGCCGAACAGGTTGATGAAGATCTCGGCCAGCAGACCGAGCAGCATCGCCACCAGCATCACCGTGGTGGCCGGCTTGTTGTCGAAGCGTTCGCGGATGAACTCGACGATCGTGTAACCAGCGGGCATCTGCCGACGCAGCCGGAGCGCGAACGGCACCATCACCATGACCGCGAGGCCGTTGGGTACGACGAACCAGATGAGCCCCGACGTGCCGAACGAGAACGCCTGCGCCGACGACATCATCACGGCCATCGACCACGTCCATACGGCAATGACGGAACCAACGCCGAAGCCGAAGCCGATCCGCCGGTCGGCGATGACGAAGTCATGGGTGTTCTTGACCATCGAGCGGACGGTGAAGGCCACGACGAACATGAAGGCACCGAGCCCGAGCATGAGCGCGAGGCCGAGCGCAGGGGACAAGTCAGACGGGTGGAACACGAAGGCCTCCTGGACCAGACGAACGGCGAGCGGCCCCCCACATGCCGTCGAGTGCGCACCATCGGGCACCCGCAGGGCTGCGTCAGCGTGTCAGCGCACCAATCATGGCAACAGATTTGCAATCACGCTGAACGAAGCAGTGGCCTCCAAGGTGGGGCCTGTGCTCACCCACGCCGCACTACGCCTCCTGGATCTCCCCCAGGCCATTCCGGTAGCGCTCGGCGAGACCGCGGTACGTCGCCGGCGTCATGTTGACCCACCGCTCGGCACCGGTGCCTGCGATGGGGCCGCGCACCTTCGCCGGAGCCCCCGTCACGAACACCTCGTCGGGGATCTTCGTTCCGCCGATCACCAGGGAGTGGGCGGCGACCATGCTGCGGCGGCCGATCACGGCTCCGTCGAGGACCGTCGCGTGGTTGGCGATCACGGCCTCGGGACCGATGTGCGCGCCGTGGATCACGCAGCAGTGCGCGATCGACGCGAGCGGGCCGACGTCGGTCGGGATCCCCGGTGGCGCGTGCAACACGCTGCCGTCCTGCACGTTCGCCCCCTCCCGGATGATGATCGGGGCGAAGTCGGCGCGCAGTACCGCGTTGAACCACACCGATGCGCCCGCCTCGACGTGTACGTCGCCGATCAGGGTCGCAGTCGGCGCCACGAAGGCGCTCGGGTCGACCACGGGCGAGCGTCCCTCGAATGAGTAGAGCGGCATGGACTGGTTATACCGCAGGTGGTGGACCCGACGAGGGCTTGCGCGAACAGCCGGTGAACTGGGTTGCGTTGCGCTTTAGGCGGCAAAAACTGTAACGTGTTCTAGTTAGAAGTCCAGATACGGGAGGCCCACCGTGACGACCGAAACCGCAAGCGTCCGCGAGATCGACACTGGCTCGCTGCCAGACCGGTATGCGCGTGGCTGGCACTGCCTCGGCCCCGTGGCCAATTTCCTCGACGGCGAGCCCCACGGCATCGAGATCTTCGGCACCATGCTGGTGGCATTCGCCGACTCGAACGGCGACGTCAAGGTGCTCGACGGCTACTGCAGGCACATGGGCGGCAACCTGTCCCAGGGCACCATCAAGGGCGATACGGTCGCCTGCCCGTTCCACGATTGGCGCTGGGGCGGCGACGGCAAGTGCAAGTTGGTGCCCTACGCCAAGCGCACCCCCCGACTGGCTCGCACCCGCGCCTGGGAGACCGACGTGCGCGGCGGCCTGCTCTTCGTGTGGCACGACGTCGAGGGCAATCCGCCGCAACCCGAGGTCCGCATCCCCGAGATCCCGGAGTTCGCCGACGACGGCTGGACCGAGTGGCGTTGGCACACGATGCTCATCGAGGGCAGCAACTGCCGCGAGATCATCGACAACGTCACCGACATGGCGCACTTCTTCTACATCCACTACGGCCTGCCGACCTACTTCAAGAACGTCTTCGAAGGCCACATCGCCAGTCAGTACCTGCACAACGTCGGTCGCCCCGACATCAACGACATGGGCACCACCTACGGTGAGGCGCACCTCGACTCCGAGGCGTCCTACTTCGGGCCGTCGTTCATGATCAACTGGCTGCACAACAACTACGGCGGCTACAAGGCCGAGTCCATCCTGATCAACTGCCACTACCCCGTGTCCCAGGACTCGTTCGTGCTGCAGTGGGGCGTGATCGTCGAGAAGCCCAAGGGCGTCGACGAGAAGACCTCCGACAAGCTGGCCCGGGTGTTCACCGAGGGCGTCAGCAAGGGTTTCATGCAGGACGTGGAGATCTGGAAGCACAAGACGCGGATCGACAATCCGCTGCTCGTCGAGGAAGACGGCGCGGTGTACCAGATGCGACGTTGGTACCAGCAGTTCTACGTCGACGTCGCCGACGTGACGCCGGACATGACCGACCGCTTCGAGATCGAGGTCGACACCACCGCCGCCAACGAGAAGTGGCACGTCGAGGTCGAAGAGAACCTCAAGGCGCAGGAGGCGGCGAAGGAGTCCGCGCAGCGATCGCAGGAGCAGCCCACCGAGGTCTCCTGATGACTGCGCACGACGAGCGGACCGAGGCGCCGGACGTCGACCGTCTGGCTCGCTCGATGCTGCAGCTCACCGGTCACGACGACGACGACCACCACGCGGGCTCCGCCGAGGGAACCGGTGGCAGCGCGTGGTCGAAGGCACCGGACTTCGCCGCCGATCCCGAGCGGGCGGCGGCGGTGCGCGAGGCGAGCCGCCGCGACAGGGAGCGCTACCTCACCGCCGGCCTGGTACCCGTCGACTGCCGGTTCTGTCACGCCACCGTCGCGGTGAAGAAGCTCGGCCCGGAACACACTGCCGTGCAGTGGAATTCGACGGCCACGCAGCGGTGCGCAGTCTTCGCCGAGATCCGTGCCTCCGGCGGCGACAGCAGCCGCAGCCGGGCGTGCCCGAAGCTGTCCGACAGCATCCGGCACGCCGTAGCCGAAGGCTGCCTCGAGGAAGTCTCCAGCGCTCCACCGCCTGGCGACGGCTAGGTCCACTCACAGACCCTGGAAGCGCTCCTTGACCTCTTCGGCGGTCAGGCCGTAATCCGCCAGCGAGTAGGTGTGCTTGGGTGCTCGCGGTCCCTTCTTGCTCTCGGCGTGACTGTGCTCCACGGCCGCCCGCGCGTCGTCGGTGAAGTCGATGCCGAACTGCCGGTACACGCCTTCGACCGCAGCAATCGGATCCTTGACGAACTCGAAGTAGTCGAGATCGTAGAACTGGGCCGGGTCGTGCTTCGCGCGTTCGGCGTCGAACAGGCGCAGTCCCCGTGACCAGGTCTCCATCGCGTCGCGGCCGATGACCTCCCCCGTGAAGCTGTTCGACCACCCCTCGGTGGTGTGCTGGGCCAGCGAGCACATCGAGGCCATGATGGTCTCGGCCGGCCGATGGCACTGTACGACCAGGGCGTCGGGATAGGTCGCGAACAATGCGTCGAGCGCGAACAGATGGCTCGGATTCTTGAGCACCCACCGCTTCTCGGGATCGTTCGACCCGATCAGCTGAAGGTTCTTGCGGTGCCGCGCATATGATTTCGTCCAGTCGCGGCCCGCCAGCCACTGCGCATACGTGGGAATGTGAGCCAGCGTCTCGTACGACACCGAGTGCAGCGACTGGCGCAGCAGCTGCCAGCACTCCTCGACCTCGTCGGCGGTCATGTAGTGCAGCCCGGTGTAGTCCGGGTTCTCCGCGTGCGCCTTGCTGAACTGCGCGTCGAGCTGCTGGAACACCGGGTTCTGCGACCACGTCTCACGCGGCGGGCGGGGCTGCGGGAACTCCGCCAGCCACAGCTCGAGGCCCTGGTGCCGCGGGTCGGCGGTCAGCAACCGGTGGATGACGGTGGTGCCGGTGCGCGGCAGACCGGTCACGAAGATGGGCCGTTCGATCGGCACGTCGACGTGCTGCGGGTACTGCTTGAACGCCGCCTCCGACACCAACCGGGCCACCAGCGCGTTGCGCACGAAGAACCGCTGCATCTTGCTGCCGAGTTCGGTCAGGTCGGCATCGCGCTGATAGGAGTCGAGCAGGACCCCGAGCGCCTCGCGGTAATCGTCGTCGTCGGAACCGAAGTCGTCGAGACCGCAGGCCTTGATGGCCGAGGCGTGCAGGTCGTCGACGGTGCCTACGTTGGTTCTGGTGGTCATGCCTTGTACTCCCCGCAGTTGACGTCGAGGGTCTGGCCGGTGATGCCGCTCGACAGGTCGCTCGCCATGAAGAGGATGGCCGAGGCCACCTCATCCTCGGTGGGCAGCCGCTTCAGGTCACTGTTGACCGCAGCCGCCTTGTAGATCTCGTCCACCGTGGTGCCGTACTTACCGGCCTGGTGCTCGAAGTAGCTCTGCAGGGTGCCACCCCAGATGTAGCCGGGCAGAACGGAGTTGACCCGTATTCCGGCCTCGCCGAGTTCACTGGCCAGCGACTGCGACATGGCCAGCAGCGCCGACTTGGCCATCTTGTACGCGCCCTGCTTGGGGTCGGAGTGCCGGACCACCATCGAGTTGACGTTCACCACCGAGCCGTTCGCCTCCGTCAGCGCGGGGGTGAAACCCTGGATCAGCCGCAGCGCGCCGAGCACGGTCAATTCCATCGTGTCGCGGATGTGGTCGAAACCGGTCTTCGCGAAGGGCTTCATCGACGGCACGCGGAACGCGTTGTTGATCAGCACGTCGACCTTGCCGAACTCCGTGATCGAGGTGGACACCAGATTGGCGACCTGCGCCTCGTCGGTGATGTCGGTGCCGACTGCCAGGGCACGCCGGCCCAGTGCGGTGACCTGACCGGCGACGTCCTCCAGTCGCTCGACGGTACGGGCGGCCAGTATGAGATCGGCGCCCTCCTCGGCACATCGCCGAGCCAGGGTGGTGCCCAGCGCCGGGCCCACACCACTGATGACGACGACCTTGTCCTGCAACAGACCTGCCATGACTAGCCCACCATCCTCTCGCCGATCAGTTTCTGCCGCAGCGCGATGCGCGCCCGCCAGTCGTCCTCGGATATCACGTTGGACTCGTAGTAGGGCAGCACCGACGCCACCTTCTCGACGTCCACGATTTCGAGCGTCGGCCCATCGGCCTCGGTAAGCTCCCGCGACACGCGCTGCCAGCGGAATTGCAGATAGCCCTTGGCGTGGCCGAGCGTCTCGCACCAGTTGGTGACGCCTGGGTTGGCATCGGACACGACGATGCGGATCTTGCCGTCCGGATCTGCCTGCGCCTGAGCGCCGTTGAGCGACGTCTGGTGGTTGATGTAGTCCAGCGAGATGTACCAGAGGCTGCCCAGTTGGAAGCCGAGATACGGCGCGTCGCTGACGGGCAGCGTGATGACGATCGCCTGATCCGGCGCCAGGTCGTAGTGGCCGACCGACGAGTACTGCGTGGCCAGCCCACCGGGGGTCAGCCGCGGCGCGGTCAGGGTGTTGACCGGCAGGTCGTCGTAGAACCACTTCGGGAACTGCAGCCAGGTCTTGACCCGTTGCACCAGTTGCTTGCCCGCGACGGCGTAGCGCTTCTCGATCAATTCACGCGTCAGTGGCGGGGGCGCGGTGCCCGCCGTGTCGGTGCGCGCAATCGCGAACGTTCCGCGCTGCGCGGACCAGTCGTTGTATACCTCGCGAATCACCAACTGCGAGGGCACCTTCGGCGTGAAGCGCCACTCGAAGCTGCCGTCGGCGGCGATGTCGAGCTTGCGGTCGTCGAACGCGGTCGCGCTATCGGGCACGTTGTCGTCGGTGTACTCGCCGCCGAGCAGCTGGAAGCTGACGTCGGTGGTGGTGCCGCGCCTACCCGTGACGACGTACTCGTGCTCGGGCTGCACGCGCGTGCCGAAGTACATGGTGTCGGGGTTGTCGAGGCCCATCTTGGTGAACGGCCCGGTTCCGCTGTGCAGGAACGGATGATCGCGGTCGTAGTCGAAGGCGACCGAAGTACAGGCGGCGATGCAGCCGGCAAGGTACTGCAGGCCCTCCAGGAGGTCGGCCTCGGATTCGATGAATGGTGCAGCGGCGACGAGGCTCTCGGCCTCGGCGATGGCATCGGCCAACGGCTGTGCGTACATGCGGATGAGCCCTCCGTAATGAGGTCAGCCGTTCCCATATTGGAACGCACTGGTAGAGTTCTGACCCGAACACTAGAACGTGTTCCAATTCGAGTCAACGTCGAGGGGGCACCGTGACGGGTCGAACGTCACCGCCGACGCAGCGCGTCGTCGAGGTCCTCGACTTCCTGGCGCGCCACCCGCACGACCGGTTCGGCATCTCCGAACTCGCGCGACGAACGGGCCAGAGCAAGCCCACCTGCCTCGGCATCGTCACTACGCTGGCCGAATCGGGCTACCTCGTACGCGACGGGGAGGACAAGACCTACCGCCTCGGACCGTCGCTGATCGCCCTCGGTCACGTCGCGCAGGAGTCCATGCGCGTCGGCCCGTCGGCACGGGAGGAACTCCGGGCACTCTCGTCCGCGTACGGCACCACCGCAGCACTCGCGGCGATCGTCGATGACCGGATCACGCTGCTCGAACTCGTCGACCCGCCCGGCGCGGACCTCCGGGAGTCGGTGCGGGTGGGCCAGAGCTACCCGTTCGCGCCGCCGGTGGGGCTGATGTTCGTGCTGTGGGACGACGACGCGCTACGCGACTGGCTGGCCAGGGAACCGACCATTCCACTGCGCACCGGTTCCGACCGCCTGGACCGCGTCGTGGCCGAGTGCCGTGCGTCGGGTTACCTGGTGGAGCGGCTCACCCCCGGCGGGCGGCGCCTCTACGCGCTGATGGCGGGGATGTCCTCGACGATGCCCCAGGAGTTGCGGGCGCTGCTCGGCGAACTGATATCCGACGTCGGCGAACGCGTGTACCTGCGCAGCGAGGCAGGCGCCCAACGCCAGAAGCACGACATCAGCGTGATCTCGGCGCCGGTGTACGACCACTACGGACGGCAGACGATGGTGGTGTCGCTCCAGATCGGCAGGGCGCTCACCGATGCCGAGATCGCCAGGCACGCCAAGGGCGTGATGGCCACGGCGCACACGCTCACGACGCAGCTCGGCGGCCTGCATCCGTCCCCCGGCGCGCGCGCCACGCGGCCCACGCCCCGGTAGACCACAGCGCCCAGATCACCAGCAGCGGCTGGAACAGCAGCCGGATGGCGCGCGAGCGGTCGGAGTCCAGACCGAACGCGTCGGAGTGGGTGAGGTACTGGGACACGTTGCCGGGGAACACCGCGACGAACAGGGCCGCGGTCAGCCAACCCAGCGGCACCCGCCACCGCGCGACGAAGAGCAGCCCCAGACCGAGCGCGATCTCGACGATCCCCGACGCGATGACGACGAAGTCGACGTTCAGCGGCAGGTACGGCGGGACCTGCGCGTAGAACGACGCGCGGGCGAAGGTCAGGTGACTGACGCCTGCGAAGACCAGCGCCGCGCCGAGCAGCAGACGAGCCAGCGTCCGCACGTCAGCTGACCGCGGCGATCGCGAACGGCAGGACCTCCGGCGCACCGGCCTGGCGCAGGACCCGGGCCGCCATCGTCATCGTCCACCCGCTGTCGACGAGGTCGTCGACGATCAGCAGCGGCCCACCGAGATCCGAAAGGTCCGGCGTCTCCCACGAACCATCGAGCGCCGCAACGCGATACGCCGAGTTGGCCGCCGTCACGGGCCTGCGCTCGACGGCGTAGGCCAATGAGCCCAGGTTGGTCAGCCGCCCCAGGTCGGCCAGCCGGGCCACCAGCGATTCGATCAGCAGCGGATGGCGTTCGGAGTCCAGACCCATCACCGCCGTCGGTCGGGTGTCCCACTTCCACGCGGCGAGCACGTCGACTGCCGCGCGCACCAGGTCGTCGGGTGCTTCGGCGTCGGGGCCGTCGAGCACGGCGCGCAACCGCGCCCCCCAACCCAGGTCGGTGAGGCGGCCGATGGCACGTCCCGCACCGGGGCCCTCGGAGATCTTGCCGCTCAAGCTGACACCCAGCTTCGCCAGACCCGAGGGCCACTGCTTGCGCGGAGTGATCTCGACGCCCGGACGCATCAGCCGCTGCCGCGTCGCCTCGGCCGCCGACTCGTCCACGGTCGCGTCGTAGTGGGCGCCCGTGCAGTTGTCGCACCGGCCGCACTTCTCGCCGTCGGCGAGTTCCGGGTCGTTGAGCTGCCTGCGGAGGAACGTCATCCGGCACTCGTCGGTGGCGAGGTAATCGAGCATCGCCTGCTGCTCGCGCCCGCGCGCCTCGTCCAGCCTGCGGTAGCGCTCCTCGTCGTACTCCCACTGCTCCCCGGTGCCGATCCAGCCGCCCTTGACCCGGCGCACCGCCCCGTCGACGTCGAGGACCTTGAGCACCATCTCCAGGCGCGTCCGGTTGAGGTCGACGAGCGGTTCGAGCGCGGGCGTGGACTGCGGCCGGTCCGTTTCGAGCGCGCGGATGACGTTGCGCACCATGGGCTCCGACGGGAAGGCGACCGACGCGAAGTAGCGCCACACCTCGCGGTCCTCGGCACCGGGCAGCAGCACCACCTCGGCGCTCTCCGTCGAACGCCCGGCACGTCCGACCTGCTGGTAGTACGCGATGGGCGAGGCAGGCGCGCCCAGGTGCACGACGAAGCCGAGGTCCGGCTTGTCGAAACCCATGCCGAGCGCGGACGTGGCCACCAGCGCCTTCACCCGGTTCGCCAGTAGGTCGCCCTCGAGCTGCTCCCGCTCGGCGGCCTCAGTCGCCCCGGTGTAGGCCGCAATCTCGTGGCCCCGCTCGCGCAGCATCGCCGCGACGTCGTTGGCCTGCGCCACCGTCAGCGTGTAGATGATCCCCGAACCCGGCAGGGTGTCCAGATGCGCGGCGAGCCACGCCGCGCGCTGGGCGGGATTGCCCGCCTTGACGACCGACAGCCGCAGCGACTCGCGGTCGAGCCCACCGCGGAGCACCAGCGCGTCTCCACCGGCCTCTCCCCCGCCGACACCCAGCTGGCTGCGCACGTCGTCGACCACGCGGTCGTTCGCGGTGGCGGTGGTTGCGAGAACCGGTATGCCGCTGCCCAATTCGCCGATCAACGTGCGGATGCGGCGGTAGTCGGGACGAAAGTCGTGTCCCCAGTCGGACACGCAGTGCGCCTCGTCGATCACGACCAGGCCGGCATCGCGGGCCAGCGCGGGCAGCACGTCGTCCCGGAAGTCGGGGTTGTTCAGCCGTTCCGGGCTGACGAGCAGCACGTCGAGGTCGCCCGTCCCGACGGCGCGGTGGACGTCCTGCCAGTCCGCGACGTTGCTCGAGTTGATCGTGGCCGCACGCACTCCGGCCCGCGCGGCGGCCTGCACCTGGTTGCGCATCAGTGCGAGCAGCGGGGACACGATGACGGTCGGGCCACGCCCCTCGGCGCGCAACAGCTTGGCCGCGATGAAGTAGACGGCCGACTTGCCCCATCCCGTCCGCTGCACCACCAGCGCGCGGCGGCGGTGCACCACCAGGGCCTCGATGGCCGTCCACTGGTCGTCGCGCAGTGTTGCCTGCGGACCTGCCAACTGCTCAAGCAGGGTCTGCGCCTGTTCGCGCGTCGCCGTCACGGGCGACGCGGGCGAGCGCAGCGATGGGGGGTTGTCATGGGTCCATCGTGCCGGGTCGGTCTGACTTACGGGTCGCTGCCCACCGCGAGGGTCGACTTCTCGGTGGGAACGCGCCGTCGTCGACGAGAACTCGACGTTGGCGCGGAATCAATAGGCGTACGTGTTGGTGGGCTCGTCGATGCGCGTCACCGTCGCGGCGCTCATGGTGGGCACGTAGTCGTTGGCCGCCTGCGCGGAGCCCGGCTCGACCTTGCCCTCCACCGCTATCCAGGTCTCCTCGCCGAAGGCGGCGGCGGTCGCGGCAGCCGGTCCCGACAGCCGGATCCGTGCCAGTTGGGCGTCGGCCGCGCAGCAGACGATGACCACGCGGCCCAGGTAGACGCCGTCGGGGTAGCGCAGCGTGAAGCCGGTGGCGGTGATCGTCCGTCCGTCGAGACTGCGCGCCGGGTCCGCGGCAGCCCGCATCACGATTTCGGGCACCGCGACGGTCGGCGCGGGTCCGGAAGGCAGCGGCGGGAAGTCGCGCGGCTTCGGCGCGGACGTGACGGGCGGCGCGGCGGTGGCGCCGCGGGCATCCAGCGGCGGCGGCACGATGAACGCGACCATCGCGATCGGCACGAGCAGCAGCCACACCAGACCGCCGCGGTGCCGATGACCATGGCCGTGTGCGTCGTCCTGGTGCCCGTCGGGTCGGCCGGCGTTGCGCACGTCGCGGACCACCGCGGCCAGACCGAGCCCGATCAGCACCACCGCGGCGATCACGAGCCAGGGCAGCAGCGCAGGCTTCACGTAGTGCACGTAGGTCCCCCGCAGCAGCATCACCGCCATGCTCGCGCCGACCAGCAGCAGGATCAGGTTCTGGGTGAACCGGCTCATCGACCGTCCCCCAGGAAGGCGAGGCCGACCAGCGTCGCGATCACCGTCGCGACGACGAACGTGGCCGGGCCGAACCGCACGGCGAAGCTGCGTCCGAACATGCCCGCCTGCATCGCCGCGAGTTTGACGTCCACGGCGGGACCGACGACCAGGAACACCAGCCGCGGTAGCAACGGCAGCATGGTCAGGCTCGCCGCCACGAACGCATCGGCCTCCGAGCACAGCGCCAGCACGACGGCCAGCACCGCCATGGTCAGCACGGCGAGGATCAGGTTGCCCGCGAGGTGTTCGAACATCCAGGCGGGCACGACGACCCGCAGCGTCGCGGCGGCCGCGGCGCCGACCACGAGGTAGGACGCCGCCTGCAGGAAGTCGTGGCGGGCCGCCTCGGAGAACACGGTCCACCGCGAACTCCCCGGCGCCCGGTCGGTGCGTGGCAGCGAGCGCGTCACCCAGTCGTGGCGGCCGAAGCGCAGCCACAGCATGCCCATCGCGACGGCGGTCAGCAGCGACGCCACGCACCGGGCCAACACCATCTCGGGGTTGCCCGGGAACGCAACCGCCGTCGCGACCAGCACCACCGGGTTGATCGCGGGGGCGGACAGCATGAACGTCAGCGCGGCCGCTCCCGTGCGGCCGGGCCCGTACAGCCTGCGCGCGACCGGGACCGAGCCGCATTCGCAGCCGGGCAGCGCAGCGCCGCCGATGCCTGCGACGGCGACTGCGGCCGCGGGCCGTCGTGGGAGCCAGGACGCCAGCCGCTCGGCGCTGACGAACGTGGCGATGAGACCGCTGACGACGACGCCGAGCACCAGGAAGGGCAGCGCCTGCACGAAGACCCCGCTGAACACCGTGGCGGCCGTGCTCAGCGCCGAATGTCCGGCGACGACGCCGCTCAACCATGGTGCGGAGACCGCCAATCCGAGCAGCGCGAGCAACAGCATCTCGAGCGAACCGGCACGGCGTCGCCCGGTGGTCGGCGACGACGGGGCTGCGTTCACGGGCCCATCATGCCTGCGCTGGCTGGGCGTCCGGCGACGCCGGCTCGACGCGCCGACGATCGGCGTATTGCTGGTGGTGGCGCGGGCTACCATCCGATGACGATGACGCACGCCAAGCCCGACGAAGAGCAGCCGCCACCGCAGCGGACCACGACCGCGGACAGTCCCCGCGTCACCACTCCCGCGCTGCCACCGCAGCGCTCGGGACGCTTGGCCGTCGTGGTGCCCGTGTTGATCTCACTCGTCGCGCTCGGAGTCGCGAGCTGGGCGCTGTTGCGCTCACCCGACGACACCCCGCCACCCCCGACCGATCAGCAGGTCGCCGAAGCGAAGGAGGCCGCGTGCGCTGCCTATACGAGGGTGCGCACGTCGGTGGCGCTGCAGAGTCAGGCCGGCGCGGGCGCCGATCCGAACGCGGCACCGCTCGTCGCCGTCAACGCGCGCCTGGCCATGGCCATCGGCAGCCAGCACATCGTCGACAGCCTGAGCCCGGCGGTTCCGGCCGAACTCGCTGATTCACTGCGTTCCGTGGCGACGGGGCTGCAGGACATCACGATCAACGCACTGGCCGGGACCGATGGCGGCAATGCCGGCCAGGTCGACCGGCTGCGCGAGGTCGAGGCGACCAGTCAGAAGATCGTCGAGCTGTGCAAGTAGAGGCGCGCCGGCCGTAGCCGGCGCGCCTCAACCCGTGTGTCCTAGCTTGCGTCGGATCCTGCGTCCCCGCCGGACTCGGAGCCCGTACCGCTCGTACCGCCGGCGTCGGCACCGCCGGGCGTACCGGCACCACCGGGTGCTGCGAAGCGGTTCCCGGTGAGGGCGCCGATCCCATTGCTGATGGCATCGGTGAACGGCTTGAACGGCGTGAACGGAGCGCGGCCGCCCGAACCGGACGTCGGGGTGGTCGACGGCTTGTCCAACGGTGCCCCGTTGACACCGGGGATGACGACGGCCGGCTCGTCGGTGGTGACCTCGTCGGTCTCGGGAGTCACCGCGGGCGTCTCGGGCGCCGGCGCCTCCGCCGCGGTGGTCTCGTCGACCGTGTCGGTGGTTGCGACGTCACCGGTGGTCTCGGCCGGCGCGTCGAGCGCCTGAGCCTCGTCCGCGGCGAGCGGCGCTGCGGGGGCCGGAGCCTGAACCGGAGCCGAGACCGCGACGACGTTCGGCGGAACCGGGAGTCCGCCGTTCGGCTGCACGATTCCCGGCGTGGGAGGCGTGAATGGCGCGAACGGCGTATTGGCCGCGGTCATATTGGGCGACAGCCCGAACGAAAGGGTGGGCGGGAGCAGGATGCCGGTGCTGATGAACGGCAGGAAGGTGAATCCGAACGACATCGGGCCGATCTGCGTAGTCGTGCTCAGACCGCCGACGCGATAGTCGTAAAAGGGGCCGTTCGCGAAGTCCTGGTAGGTGACGAAGCCGGTAGTTCCCGAATTGGTGATGATCCCGGGGATTCCCGCAGTCCACCGACCGATGTCGACGGAACTGAAATTGTCGGGTTGGCCATTGATGCCGGTCTGGCCGGTCGGCGCTTGCGTGAAGCCGATGGCCTTGAGCACGTTCAGGTCGAAGACGAGCGGGCCGAGTCGGTTGGCGGTCTGCAGAACGCCCGCGTGGGTGGCCACGTAGGGGTCGTAGGACACGGCATTGTCGGTGAAGCCGATCGCGCCGGTGCTGCTCGCCAGACCGGCGATGCCCGAAACCCACTCATCCATCTGGGTGTAATTGGCCGTGCCGGCGGTGCTCCCGGGTGGCGGGCCTGCCGCGCTGAACGACCTCAGGGAATTCAGATCGAAGCTCAGCGGTCCCAGGCGGTTGACGGTCTCGAGCGTGCCGTTCACCGCTGCGGCGGTGTCGGTGACGACTGCTGATACGGCGGCAACGCCCGCAGTACTGGTCGCCGGCGACGGTGCAACGACCCACGGCAGCATTTCTTGAAAGCTGAAGTTCGCCGTCGGCTGGACTTCGCGCACTATCGGCTCGGGGTTAGCCAGTGGCAAACTATATCCGGCCACCAGCAACGCTCCTGCACCGATTGCGGTAATGCCGACGCCGCAGTAGCGGCAAATGCTCTTGATCATAGTTTCCCCAGCCAGATGCGTTGAATCGTCACAATAGTAAATACCAGTCAGGCCTGCATGGTCAAGGGATTCTCCACCCAGGGCTAAGTCCGCAAAGTATGAATTGCGAATAGCTCAAGATCAAATTGGCGGGAGCAGCGTCGATTGCGCACGGGCGTCCGTCGACGAATCCTCGACGCAGCGGCCAGTCGCCTGTGCAGCGCTGAGCGTGCGAGTGCTACCGGGGAGGCGGTGGCGTCAGTTGACGAGGAGCCAGATCGCGATGAAGTGGCACGTCGCGCCGACCGCGGTGAAGGCGTGGAAGAACTCGTGGTGTCCGAACGTCGCCGGCCACGGATTCGGCCAACGGGTGCCGTAGAGGATCGCACCGATGTTGTAGAGCACCGCCCCGGCGACGAGCAGTGCGACGACGACGATCCCGGCGCCGGCCAGCAGCACTTCGACGAACAACACGGCGACGTAACCCAGGAGCAGGTACAGCGGGACCCCGACCCAACGTGGGGCCGACGGCCACAGCATCTTCAGTGCGACGCCCGCGGCGGCGCCCGTCCAGACGATGACGAGCACCTTGTTGCCCACCTCCGGAGGCATCGCCAGCACCGCCAGAGGCGTGTAGCAGGCCCCGATGAAGATGAAGATCAGCGAGTGGTCGAACCGCTTCATCCACTTCTCGGCGACCGGTGAACCCCACCTGACCCGGTGGTAGGTGGCGCTGACGGTGAACATCCCGACGATCCCGACGGCGTAGACCACGGCCGCCCAGAAGGCGCCGGGTCGCGGCGCGTACCAGGCTCCGTAGACCAGCGCGGTGCATGCGACGAGGGCGACACCCGCGGAGACGAGATGGATCATTCCGCGCGCGCTGGGAACCCCGACGAACTCCGCCACCATTTCGACGGCCGTCGGCGCATGGACGTGCGCTTCCGGATCGAGGGGGCCGGAGATCATGTCGGCCGGTTGAACGGTCAGGGCGCGTCTCCGATGTCGTGAGCGTGCCAGCGCTCGTCAGGGCAGCCCGGCGTGGAATACGTCGGCGCATCGCGAGCCTACAGTGACGATGTTCGCTGGACGGACTTGGAGACGTTCGTTAAGCGGCTGTTGCAGTATCGATATCCGAGCCGTCAGCCGGCGGTTGCCGTGGCGTCTTGTTCGCGTTTGATTTCCAGTGCGATGTCGATGAGTTGGTCTTCCTGGCCGCCGATGAGCTTGCGTTGCCCGGCGCGGTGCAGCAGTTGATGGGCGGGTACGCCGTAGCGCTCGGACTGGCGGATGGCGTGCTTGAGGAAGCTGGAGTACACCCCGGAATAGCCCATGATCAGCGCGTTGCGGTCGAGCAGGCACTCGGTGGGCATCGCGGGAGCGACGACCTCCTCGGCGGCGTCGGCGATGTCGAAGAAGTCGATGCCGGTCTTCACGCCGATCTTGTCGAACACGCCGATGAGCGCCTCCACCGGCGCGTTGCCCGCCCCCGCGCCGAAGCGGCGACACGATCCGTCGATCTGCTTGGCCCCCGCGCGCACGGCCTCGATGGAGTTTGCGA
>JBHTFJ010000002.1:0-1220513 GCA_042666295.1 Mycolicibacterium sp. GCM10028919 | reverse complement strand
TCGCAAACTCCATCGAGGCCGTGCGCGCGGGGGCCAAGCAGATCGACGGATCGTGTCGCCGCTTCGGCGCGGGGGCGGGCAACGCGCCGGTGGAGGCGCTCATCGGCGTGTTCGACAAGATCGGCGTCAAGACCGGCATCGACTTCTTCGACATCGCCGACGCCGCCGAGGAGGTCGTCGCTCCCGCGATGCCCACCGAATGCCTGCTCGACCGCAACGCGCTGATCATGGGCTATTCCGGGGTGTACTCCAGCTTCCTCAAGCACGCCATCCGCCAGTCCGAGCGCTACGGCGTACCCGCCCATCAACTCCTGCACCGCGCCGGGCAACGCAAGCTCATCGGCGGCCAGGAAGACCAACTCATCGACATCGCACTGGAAATCAAACGCGAACTGGGGGCACCCACCGCGTAGCAAGGATGAGTCGCCGCCGACTCGGTCACTCGCAGAGCTACATCAGTGACAGTGTGAAGGGATACGAGTACGTGCCGCCCGGAGCTCCGTCGCATCCGGTCGCGAACGACGATTCCATCGTGCCCCGCAGTGTGGTTGCATCCCACGAATAGACGTCGCGCGTAGGTATGGTCGGACCGTAATAGACGTTGCCGCAACGCAACCCGTCTGGGACGTCGACGGTGAGGGTGTAGCGGCCATCGACCAACGGCGCCTCGCCCGTGTAGGGGAACGCCTTTGCAACCGGCATGGGTATCGCTGTGACGCTGCGGCACTCGGGATTGGTTTCGCAGCGCGAGATGGCCCAAATCCAGGTGTGGAAGTCGTACCGCCCTGTGATGTTCATTTGGTAGTTGCCGGAGTTCATGACAGCGCCCGCGGATGGCGCGAGCACCGTCGCAGCCGTCGCCAGCACCACGAACAGCGCACCGCTCGAACTCGTCTTGTTCCATCTTGGGAAGCCCACGGTCGCGAAGCTACGCCGGGTCGGAACGGTAGAACGCGGTTGTCTCAGTGAGCGGCACGCCCTTGGCCGGCGTCGTTCACTATTTCACCCCATTCATTGGCCATGGGTGTGCCGCAGGAATCTCGTCGAGTCCAGCGCCTACTGCGGCGGTCTGCCGCCCAGCGTGCGGGTGATCTCCTCCGCGTACCCGACCAGGAGGTCGACCCATTCCTCGCAATGTCGCCGAGGCATGCGGAGCGTGGGGCCACTGATGGTGAGTGCGCCGAGGATGTCTCCAGCGGAGTCGAACACGGGCGCAGAGAGTCCGGATGCCGAGTCGTCGCGTTCGCCCGCGGTGATCGCGTAGCCGTCCGACCTGGTGTGCGCGATCAGACGTCATAGACCACCGTGCGCGGCGACGGCCCCGCCGTACCGGCGCTAGGGGCCGGTGAGCGCGACGATGGCGACGATGACCGGCACCGACAGCACCGTGCTCAGGAGGCTGGCGTCACGGGCCAAGCCCTCGCCGCGACCGTAGACCGCGGCATAGGTGTTGATGTTCTGCGCCGCAGGCAGTGCTGCCAGCACGGTGACCAGCATGATCTGGTGTGCGTCGGCGTGGAAGCACCAGCGGGCTAGGGCATAGGCGATCACCGGCATGAGCGCGTTCTTGAAGAGCACGGCAAGTGCGAGTTCGACGCGCTTGGGTCGTGGCGGTCGGTCCGCGCGGGCGCTCAGCGACATGCCGAACGCGAGCAGCACCGTCGGAATGGTCAGCGCCGACAGCAGGTCCAACGGGTCGTGGAGCGCAGGCGGCAGTTCGATGCCCGTCACGGCCAGCGTGATACCAACTGCACTCGCCGCGATGATCGGAGTGGTGATCAGTGCCTTCAACCGGTAGCCGACCGAGCGTGGCTCTTCGGATTCGGAGTCCAGGATCGCCAGGCTGAGCGGGACCAACAGGATGTATTGGAGCAGGATGATCGCCGAGACCTCGGTGGTGCTGCCGAACACGTACGTGCTCAGCGGCAGGCCCAGGTTTCCGGCGTTGACGATCGACGAGGCGGAGGCCCCGATGGCGGCGTCACCGCGTGGTCGGCGCAGCACTCGGCGCGCGATGGCGAAATACGAACCGAACATGGCCAACGCGGTGATCGCCGAGATGAGCAGCGTGGTGGAGAAGACCTCCGCCGGAGCAGTATCGGCGAGGGTGATCAGCATCAACGCAGGCACGCCGATGTGAAACGCGATGCGATTGAGCACCATCCGGGCGTTCTCTCCCAGCACTCCGGTACGGCCGACGATCGCCCCCACCCCGACCACCACGGCGATCAGAGCGAACGCCTGCAGCACCGCCAGCATCGATGTCCTTCCACTAGTGGTCCCACTCGTGTGGGAGCACGCCGAGCGTCGACGTCGACGAGATCGGCTGGGAAGGAAATCGTTGCACAGCCCGATCAGTCGTGTTTCGCCTCGTAGCGCAGCAGCACCGTGCCACCCGGAAAGGTCCGGTTGTCGAGGAGTCGCAGCGAGATCCACGAGGGAAGTGTCGGCAAGAACGGTGTGCCGCCGCCCACGATGGTGGGCGCGACCACGATCCGGAACTCATCGACCAGCCCGGCCGCCACGATCGGCGCCGCCAGCGTCGCGCCGGCCACCTCCAGCTGACCCTCGGTTTCGGCCTTGAGCTTCGTCACCACCTCGACCGGATCGCCGCGTTCGAGGCGGGAGTTCCAGTCGACGGACTCCAGGGTGTGCGAGAACACGACCTTGGGCATGCCGCACCAGACGCGCGCGTAGTCGACGATCAACGCTGGAGCGTCGGGGTCCTCGTCGGCGGTCGGCCAGTATGCGGACATCAGGTCGTAGAGCCGGCGTCCGTAGAACGTCAGTGCGGTGTCCCGCTCGAAGTCGTTCCAGTACTGGTGCAGTTCGTCGCTCGGTGCGGACCAATCGATGCTGCCATGCGCGTCGTTGACGTACCCGTCCACCGACACGTTGAAGCCATAGATGAGTTTGCCCATGCAGACCAGACTGCATCGACGGGCATAACTCATCGCGGCGACACGCGCCTACCCCAGCTTCAGCACCCGCTCGGCGTTGCCGGAGGCGATCTTGCGCAGATCCGTCGGCGCCACCGGCGCGGTGCGCAGCAGTTCCGCGCCTGCGGTGTTGGCGCGGTACGGGTAGTCCACCGAGTACAGCACCCGGTCGACGCCGAGCACGTCGAGGGCGCACCGCAGCGGTGGCGCGGTGAAGTACCCGCTCGTCGTGACGACGAAGTGCTCGAGGAAGTACTCCGACACCGACTTCTCGAGCCCCGTGACGGCCGGCGACAGACCGTCCTGTGCGCGGATCAGCGAGAACGGCAGGTTCTCGCCCATGTGCCCGACGATGAACCGCAACCCGGGGAAGCGGTCGAACACGCCCGCCAGGATCAACCGCAGGCAGTGCATGCCCAACTCGGCGTGCCAGCCCCACGCCGCCGTCGACAGGAAGTAGGCGCTGCGCTCGGGCAGACCGCTGAAGTACGCCTCCTGGACCGCGGGCTGCGGCGGGCTCGGGTGCAGGTAGAGCGGCACGTCGAGATGCTGCGCGGTGGCGAAGATCGGGGCGAAGCGAGGATCGTCGAGGAACGCTCCGCCCTCGGTGCCGTTCACGAATCCGCCGACGCAACCGAGTTCGCCGACGCCGCGCTCCAACTCGGCAGCCGCGGCCTCGGGATCCTTGAGTGCGAGGCTGGCGAACATGCCCAACCGTCCGGGATGGCGTTGGGTCGCCGCGTACGCCGCGTCGTTGGCGTCGCGCACCAACGCCGTCGCGTCGGCCGCGTCCAGGAACTCCTGCCCGCCCGCGGCCAGCGACAGGATCTGCAGGTCGACTCCGCCGTCGTCCATCGCGCCCAATCGAACCTCGTCGAGGTCGAGAAGCCGCGAGTTCAGCGTCTCGTCTGCGGCGACCGCGGGCACGAAGGCCTCAGTGGCGGCGAGGAACTCGGGCGTCGTGAAGTGCTCCTCGAGCGTGATGACCCGCAGATCGCCGTGCGCGTCACCGACGGGGGAGGAGGGTACGCGCAGTGTCACCGTTGATCCTCGTCGTCGGTGCGGACGGCCGCAGCCCGGGTCAAGGCCCGCACCACGCTGTGCCGGCCGAGGTCGACCTTGAACGCGTTCTGCGCCAGGGGTTCCGCACCGTTCATCGCCAGCGCGGCGGCCGCGTGAAACGCCTCGTCGCCAGCTGGACGGCCGACGAGGACTGCCTCGGCCTCGCGCAGCCGCCACGGCATGGCGGCCACACCGCCCAGGGCCAGAGCGGCCGAATCGACGACACCGTCGGTGATGTGCAGCCCCGCCGCGACCGACACCAGGGCGAAGGCATAGCTGTGCCGGTCGCGCACCTTGAGATACCAGGAGTGGTCGGCGAACCGAGACGGCGGCAGTTCGATGCCAAGGACGAGTTCGCCCGTTCCGAGCGTGTTGTCGACCTCGGGCGTGTCTCCCGGCAACGCGAAGAAGCCCTCGAGTGCAATGGTGCGCCGTCCATTCGGCCCCTGGACGTGGACGACGGCGTCGAGCACGGCCAAGGCGACGGCCATGTCGGAGGGATGGATCGCCACGCAGTCGGCACTGGCACCGAAGACGGCGTGCTCGCGGTGGAACCCATGTCGTGCTGCACATCCGCTGCCGGGATCCCGCTTGTTGCACGACGAGAACGAGGTCTGCATGAAGTACGGGCAGCGGGTGCGCTGCAGCAGATTTCCCCCAACCGTCGCCATGTTGCGAAGCTGCGTGGTGGCACCGCTGAGGATCGCGTGCGACACCACCGGGTACTGCGTGCGGATCAGCGGGTGGTTGGCGACGGCGCTGTTGGTCACGCCCGCCTCGATGAACACGCCGCCCTCGGCGGTCGGGGCAATCGTCGTCAAGCCCAGCCGCCGCAGGTCGACCAAGGCCTCGGGCTGCTCGACACCGCCCTTCATCAGATCCAGGAGATTGGTGCCACCGGCGAGGAACTTCGTGCCGGGTGCAGTGCCCGCCGCGACGGCGTCGTCCACGCTGGTCGCGTGCCGGAACTCGAACGTCTTCACGCGGTGCGCTCCTGCGCAACGGCTTCGATGGCCGCGACGATGTTGGCATAGGCGCCGCATCGACAGATGTTGCCCGCCATGCGTTCCCGGATCTCAGCGGTGCTCAGCGGGGTTCGGCCGTCGACGACGTCCGCCCGGGGGCCGTCGAACGAGACCGTGCTCAGATCTCCCCGGGCGTGCTCGGCGAGCATCGCACGAGCCGACGAGATCTGCCCGGGCGTGCAGAAGCCGCACTGGAATCCGTCGCACGCCATGAACGACCGCTGCAGCGGGTGCAGCCCGTCGTCCTCGGCGATGCCCTCGATGGTCAGGACGTCCGAGCCGTCGATCGACGCCGCCAGCGTCAAACAGCTCACCACCCGCTCGCCGTCGACGGCAACGGTGCACGCACCGCACAGCCCGTGGTCGCACCCCTTCTTGGTGCCGGTCAGCTGCAGGCGTTCGCGCAGCAGATCGAGCAGCGTGGTCCGCACGTCGGCCTCGACGCGGTGGGTCTCGCCATTGATGCAGAGTTCCACGAGATGGTCCTGGGTCATCACGGCTCCTCGGCTGTGGGTGGGCGGTAGGGCGTCATCAAGTCCTCCAGGGTGATCGGCAAGTCGCGCAGTCGCTTACCGGTGGCGTGGAAGATGGCATTCGCGATCGCGGCGGGTACGCCACAGGCGCCGATCTCCCCGATGCCGCGCACCCCGATCGGATCGAGGCCGAAGTCAGTACTCTCGACGAAGCTGACGTCGAACTCCGGGCGGTCGGCGTGGGTGGGCAGGTAGTACTCGCCGATCATCTGAGCCGTATCACCTTCGTACGGAACCTGTTCGAGCAACGCCATGCCGAGACCGAAGGTGATGCCGCCCATCACCTGGCTACGGGCGAGTTTCGGGTTGAGCACCCGTCCGCAGTCCATGACCGCGACCCACCTGGTGACGGTCGCCCGGCCGATCTGCTCGTCGACTCGCACCTCGCAGAAGTGGGCACCGAAGGACTGGAATGCCTTGCCGCTCTGGTCGCCGGCATCGCTGTCGACGGTGAAGCTGAGCTGTCCGTGATGGGCGCCGGTCAGCCCGACGAGGTCGGCACCGTCGCCGATGGGCGCCAGCGCCGACAGACGACGCCTCCACTCGGTGGCCGCGGCGTGCACTGCCGAGCCGACCGTCGCCGTCGTCTGCGAGGCACCGCTGTACGGTGCGGCCGGGAAGTCGGAGTCACCGGAGTCGAACGCCACCGCGGACAGCGGCAACCCGGTGACCTCGGCGGCCACCTGCGTCATCACGGTGCGCACGCCATTGCCGACTTCGTGTGTGGCGGACGCGAATCGGACATGCCCGTCAGGCGAGGTGATGACGCGACAACTCGCAGGCATGCGCCGGCCCGGGTACGTCGCCGTCGCCATGCCCCAGCCGACGAGATCGCCGTCGGACTGCATGGCGCGTGACGCCAGCGGCCGATCCGACCAGCCGAACCGCTGCGCGCCGGACCGGTAGCAGTCGAGCAGGTGCTTGCCCGACCACGCCTTGCCGCTGGCCTGGTCGGAGTCCGCGTGATTCCGGATTCTCAGCTCGAGCGGATCGACACCGACCCGGTGGGCGAGTTCGTCGATGGCCGACTCGAGGGCGAACAACCCCGGCGCCTCACCCGGACCGCGCATGAAGCACGGGGTCGGCGCGTTGAGGCGGGCGGTGCGGTGCGACACATCGAGATGGGCTGACTGATAGAGGAATCGCGTCGACAGGCCTGCCGGCTCGCAGAAGTGGGCGACGGTAGAGGTCTCGGTCAGGGTGTGGTGCTCGGTGCTGAGGATGCGCCCGTCTCCGTCGGCGACGAGGACCAGGTCCTGCTCGGTGCGTGGCCGGTGGCCGGTGGAGGAGAACATCTGATCGCGGGTGAGCACCAGCTTGACCGGCCGCCCGACCTCCCTGGCCGCGACCGCGCACAGCGCGACGTGCATCCACAGGAAGCTCTTCGAGCCGAACGCCCCGCCGACCAGAGGGGACGACACCCGCACCCGGTCCTCGGGGATCTGGAGGTACGCAGCCAAGGCGGTCCGCTCGCCGGCGATCCAGCGGGTGCTGTCGTGCACGGTCAGCTGGTCGCCGGACCACGCGGCGACCGTGGCGGACAGCTCGATCGGGTAGTGGGCGTTGAGCGGGGTCGTGAAGCGGGCGTCGACCCGGCTGGCGCCGTCGGCCGGTGCCTCGCCGCGGACGTCCTGGAGCTTCTCCTCGGAGAGCTTGACGAAGTGATCGGGCCGGTAGCTGCCGTGGCGGACGGGACCCGACTGCTCGGCCCGAGCCTCCGGCACGTCGTGGAGGTCGAGTTGCGCCGGCAGTGCGTCGTAGGCGAGCTCGAACGACGCTGCCGCAGCGGTGGCGTTCTCCAGGGTGTCGGCCACCACGAGCGCCATGTGCTGTCCGACGTGCTGAACCGTGAGGTCCGACAGCGGTGGCCGCCGCTCCAGAGGCAGGTCCCAGGTCAGTTCCTCGGGCACCACGCCGAGGCGCGGGCAGTTCATGGGTGTCAAGACGTACAGCACCCCGGGAGTCGCGGATGCGTGAGAGGTACTGGCGCGCAGGGACTCCTCGGTGACGCGTCCGTGCGGAACCTCGGACTGGACGAGCACGGCGTGCACCTGACCCGGCAACGCGACGTCGGCGGTGTAGTGGGCGGACCCGGTGACCTTCTGCGCACCTTCGACGCGGTCGACCGACCGGTCATCGGCCGTCGACTCGCCCGTCCCGGAGCCATGCCGATCCACGGTCGCCGTCATGAAGCAGTGTCCTCTCACCGGGTGTGCCACCAGCATCGTGCCGTGGTGGCGCGTCGTCATCAGTCACATGACTTAGCGTCGGTGACCGCCCTCGGCGCAGCGAATCTGCTCGGCCGTGTCGGTGCCGTCGAGCGCGCCGTCGGCTGACGGCGCCATGATGGCAGTCTGTCGTCCGGGCACGCGAATGTCATCAGTCGGATGACTGATGGGCAGGGCGGTGTGACCGCCCACACTGATGGAGATGCCGGCCATGTCGAGGAGGTGGAGGTGACGGCGAACCCGCACGGCCTCGTCCTCGACCGGGCGGTCCAGCTGTTCCTCGAGTCGATCGACGGAGCCGCCGGACCGAACGTGCCGTTGCAAAGGGCATTCTCGGCCGTCGGCGTGGACGAGCGGGCGGTCACCGTCGACGCCGGTGAGTATGGGTCGGTGCGCGTACGCGTCGTCCGCCCGGCCGGTGCTGCGGCGCCGCTGCCCGCGGTGGTGTACGTCCCCGGCGATGGCTGGGGACCGGAAAGCGCACGATCCCATGCGCGGTTGGTGGCAGACCTCGCGCGGGGTTCGAATGCGGTGCTCGTGGTTCCGGAGTGCACCCCGGGCGCGGATCATCGGGACGGTGTCGAGCAGGCGTACGCGACGGCTCGCTGGATCTCCAAGGACGGCGACGCGTGGGGGATCGACCCGTCGCGCATCGCGGTCGCCGGCGACTCGACGGGCGCGCACCTGGTGCTGGGACTGGTACTGGCATCGTTGCACCGCAACGAATTCCGTTTCTCGCAGCTGGTCGCGTTCACGCCCGTGACCGACATCGCGTGCGACACGGAGTCCTGCCATCACTTCGCCGAGGGATACTTCCTGCGGCGCGAGCACCTGGTCGCGTTCCGGGACAGGCACCTCTCCGACGGTCGGGCGCACACCGACCCCTCCATCGCTCCGCTGCACGCCGCCGCGACCGACCTCGCGAGTTTTCCTCCGTCCCTCGTCATCACCGCAGAAGCCGACGTCGTGCGCGACCAGGGTGAGGCGTTCGCCGCCCGGTTGCGTGAAGCGGGCGCCGCGACGACCGCGGTTCGCTACGAGGGCACCATCCATGGGTTCGTCGCGCTCGACGCACTCCGGGACACGAGCGCGAGCCGCGCGGCGGTGGCTCAAGCGGCTGCGGCCCTGCGCACCTCGCTCACGACGTGAACTGTCGGAGTTCGTGGCGCCGGCTGACACCGAGCTTCGGGTACACGTGATAGAGATGCGAGGCAACGGTTCTCGGTGAGAGCGTGAGGCGCTCCCCGATCTCCCGATTGGTCAGACCCGAGGCGGCGAGCACGACGATCTGGCGTTCCTGGGCGGTCAGCGCGAGCATGGCGCCGTCGGCGGGGCCCGGCGCAATGCTCGTCACGCCCGCGGCTCGCAGCTCCGATCGGGCGATGGTGGCCAGCGGTTCGGCGCCGAGCCGCTCGAAGGCGTCGAGGGCCGCCGCCAGCAGCGGTCTGGCCTCGGCGGGCCGACGCGCCCGGCGCAGCCACTCGCCGTAGTGCAGCCGAGCCCGGGCACGTTCGAGAGGCCACTGCTCACCGGCCGGATCGAACACCGCCAACTTGTAGTGCCGTTCGGCCTGGTTGGTCTCCGCCGTCAGCGCCAGTGCCTGATGGCGCAGGAGTCTCAGCCGCACCGGCGGTTTGGAGCCAAGCCTGCGGCTGATCGTCGCGATGAGCGGCGCCACCTCGTCGACGCGGCCACTGCGCGCGGCTGCCCAGGCGACGTCGGCGACGGCGCGGTAGGACACCACGAAGTGTCCGGGCTGTCCGTCGGCGGTGAACATGGAGCGGAACCGGCGGTATGCCTCGTCGAAATCGCCTGTCGCCAGCGCGATCCAGCCGGCTGCACTGCCCAGGTTCACCTCGGTGGCGCACATCGGCTGGCCCGACGTGACCGACAGGTCCCGCGCCCGTCGCACCGCACTCGTCGCAGCATCGACGTCACCCTGCATCGCACGCAGGCGGGCCAGGCAGGCCAGGGCCTCCCGCTCGACCAGCGTCACGCCGCGCGCCACCGCGCACAGTGCCGAGGCCTGATCGAGGACCGTCTCCAGTGTGGTCCACTGGCCGGTGTCGAGCAGCGTCCACGACAGCGGCGCGAGTGCGAACGTGAAGCCGCGCAATCCGTCACCCGCAGAGAGGCGTTCGATCGCCACGCTCAGTTCGCGCGCGGCGACCGCTGTGTCTTCGCCGACGAAGGCCATCACCCCGGCGACGAGCTGCCGGTACGGTTCGATGCCGGGGGACTGCGGCTGGAACCAGCGGCCGTGTGGCGGGGCGGGCCGAGAGTCGGTCGCCGCGGTGTCGGCGTACATCGTGGCGTAGGCGCGCTGCAGCTCGGCCGCCTCAACCGGGAACGGCAGGGGAAACCTGCTGGGATTGACGGGCGTGGGCGCGGCCAGATCGAGCCAGCGCCGCAGATCCTGCCGTTGCTCGCGGATGCCGGAGTAGTAGGACGCCCCGGCGGCCGAGTACAGCAGCGCGAGGACGAGATGGGAGTCGCTGGGCCAGTTCCCGTCGAGAACGTCGCCGATCACGGTGAACGCGTCACTCGGCCGCCCACGTTGCAGCAGGATCGAAGCGCGGATCAGCGCGGCGTAGCCGGAGACGTCCGGGTCGTGTGACTCGCGTAGCGGTACGTCTGCAAGCGACAGGGCCCAGGCGGGGTCACCCGCGTAGTTGGCCGCACCGGCGGCAAACGCGTATCGGCGCGCCGCGTCGGCACGGTCCGGGCTCAGCTCGGCTGCCCGCTGCAGGGCCCGCGCCCGTTGGAGTTCCGAGACGCGCCCGTTGGGTCGAGTCGACGTGTCCTCCAAGACCGCGGCGATCATCTCGTCGGGGCCCGATGCCGCCGAGCCCAGGTGCCACGCTCGGGCGCCTGCATCGAGATCGGGCATCGCCGCCAGCGCGAGGTGCGCTGCACGTTGCTCGCCATAGTCCCCGCCCGCATAGGCGGCCGTGCGCAACAGCGCGCTGGTGAACACGACCCTGCGGTCATCGGTGAACTCGACGAGCCGAGCCGCCCGCGCCGGCTCCCACGCCGCGAAGTCGACGGCGAAACCGGCTGCGGCCGTGATCATGTCGACGCTCTCCTGGCCCGTACCCGCCGCGGCGTACGCCAGCAGCTTGCGGGTGCCGGGCGGCAGCGCGGCGATCTGGTCGGCGAACATCGGGTGGGCGCCCGACGGGTCGCACATCGTCGACCCGTGGAACGTCGTGGTGCGGTTGCGTGCGTAGGCACGGGCGTACTCGATCAGCGCCAGCGGATTCCCACGCGACCAGCGGATGATCTCCCCGCGCACGCTGGGGTCGGGTTGGTCGGGCTGAGCGTCGACGAGTTCGGCGGAGTGGTGCGGTGACAGCGGCACCAGTTCGACCGTGCGGATCGGTCGGTCGACGCCGCGGAGACCGTCGAGTCGCCGCGCGGTCAGGACCGCACGGACCCCCGTCGTCATCAACAGCGCCGTCACGCCGATGAACAGGTCGCGAAGGTCGTCGTCGAACCTGTCGACGTCGTCGATGGCCAGCAGTATCGGACGCTCGACCGCTGCGGCCTCCAGTAGCGACAGCACGGCGTCGCGCGCGAGGTCCGGCGCGCGTCGGAGGTCCCTGCCCGCTTCGGGCAGGGCCTCGCGCAGGCCGGGCGGCAGAGTGCTCGCGAATTCGCGGAGGGGCCAGAGCAATCGGGCCAGCAAGCCGTCGGCCGAGGACTCCGATGCGCTACCCGCGGCCGAGACGACCCGGACGTCGCTACCCGCGGCGCGCACCGCGTGGCGCAGGATGGTCGTCTTGCCGGAGCCGGCCTCGCCGGTCAGGACGATCGCCGGGGGAGCCGACCGGGCGCCGGACACCACGGCCTCGGTGAGGGCGACCACGTCGTCGCGGCCGATCAGCCGGAACACCTCGGTGCTGGTCACGGGCGCAACGCCTGAGCGAGGAACCAGGCGCCCTGGTCGATGGCGGCGCGGGCGGGCGGGATGTTGGCCAGCTGGCTCAGCACCACGAAGTCGTGCACGGTGCCCAGGTATCGCAGCGAGGTCACGTCGACACCCGCAGCACGGAGGTTCCGCGCGAACCCGGCACCCTCGTCGCGGACCACGTCGGCCTCCGCGGTCACGAGCATCGTCGGCGGCAACCCGCTCAACTCCTCGCGGCCGGCGCGCAGCGGTGACGCCGTCGAACACGTGCAGTCGCCACCGTCGCAGTACTGATCCCAGTACCAAGCCTGCTCGTCGCTGGACAGCAGGTAGCCCTCGCTGAAGTCGCGATGTGAGGCGGACCCGCAGTTGGCATCGGTCGGGGGGTAGTAGAGCAGTTGCGCGCGTAGCCGCGGTCCGCCACGTGACTTGGCAAGCATGGCGACGGCGATGGCAAGCGTCGCACCGGCACAATCACCGGCCACCGCAATGTGTTTGGGATCCACCCCGAGCAGTTCGGCGTTGCGGTGCATCCACAGCAGGGTTGCGTAGCACTCTTCGAGCGCGACCGGGTAGCGAGCCTCGGGGGTGCGGCTGTACTCCGGCACGACCATCGCCACATCCGCCTTGACGGCGAGTTCGCCGATCACGTGCGCGTGGGTGTCGGCGTCGCCGAACATCCACCGGCCGCCGTGCAGATAGAACACTGCGGGCAGCGGACCCACCGAACCCCGGGGCCGCACCACCCAGAAACCCGTCAGACCGGCGGGGCCCACCTCGGCAGTGTGGAAGCGGGCGTCGGTTCCCTCGTGCTCGGAGGTGGTCTGCTGCGCTTCCCGCAGTGCCGTGCGGCCGTCCTGCGGTCCCAGTTGCCGCAGCGTCGGCGGCGTGGCCATCGCGTCGAGCAAGCGCGCGATCGTCGGGTCGAGCACGACGGCGTTGCGACCGTTGCCCGTAGACCGAGATGTGCTCACCAGCCGTGTCCTGCCGTCGTGTGGCCGCTCGTGCGTCCGCTTCGTCGACTGATAGTAGGCCTCCGCGAACCACGAGGCAGGCCGTCGGAACGTCGTGCGAAACGATCAGTCACTCGACTGATGACCGCTGAGCTGCGGACATCCAGACTGGCGCGGTGGGCGATACCAGCTAGCAGGAATCAATGAGTACGCCGATCGGTACCTGCACTGGGCACAGGCGTCAATGACCGCGGGCAGCCGTCTGAACCAGAGTCGTTCACGGCGGCACCGACAGGCGGAGCCGCCCGAGCACCAACGAAGAGGAGACCCCCGTGACGACGTCGATCGCCCGCAACAGCTACACCACCTCGCTTCTCGACGGCGAGATCGTCGAGGAGTCCGACCTCGGATCGATGCGTCGCGTCACCGCCGACAACCTGCCGATCCTCAAGGGTCTGTCGATCAAGCGGGTGCTGCTCAACCCGGGCGCGATGCGCACGCCGCACTGGCACGCGAACGCCAACGAACTCACCTACTGCGTCTCCGGCACCGCGCTGGTCTCCATCCTCGACAGCGGCAGCAAGTTCTCGACGTTCATCGTCACCGCGGGGCAGATGTTCCACGCCGAATCGGGATCGCTGCACCACATCGAGAACATCGGCACCGACGTCGCCGAGTTCATCATCGCCTTCCGTCACGAACGCCCGGAGGACTTCGGCTTCGGCGCCACGCTGGGCGCATTCAGCGACGCTGTGCTCGGCAATACCTACGACCTGCCCAGCGCCGACTTCGCCACGATCCGGCGCAGCACCGAAGACCACAAGCTGGCCGCCCGCGTCGGCGACCCCGTCGTCCCGGCCGCCGCCCACTTCAACGATCCGCACAAGTTCGACATCGAGGCCCAATCGCCGGGATTGAACTACGTCAGCGGCAACGCGCGCTTCGCCCGCGATCAGTTCTGGCCGGTGCTGAAGGACATCTCGATGTACTCGCTGCGGGTCACCGAGGACGGGATGCGGGAGCCGCACTGGCATCCCGTCACCGCCGAGATGGGCTACGTCCGGCACGGCGACGCACGGATGACCATCATGAATCCCGATGGCACGCTTGACACCTGGAACCTCACCACCGGCGACGTCTACTTCATTCCGCGCGCGTACCCGCACCACATCGAGAACATCGGCCAGGACGACTGGCACTTCCTGATCTTCTTCGATCAGCCGTTCCCCGCCGACATCGGTTACCGCGCATCGGCGAGCGCGTACTCCCGCGAGGTCCTGGCGGCGAGCTTCGGCACGCACATCGAGGACCTGCCGCAGTTTCCGTTCACCCCTGCCGACCCGCTGATCGTCACGCGCTCCAACCCGCTCGACTGACCACCCCCAAACCCCGCGATCTGTGGAGTATTTCCTGCGGTGAGCGCAGGTGATCTTCCACGAATCACCGAAAGGACGCACTGACATGTCGATCATCACCACCGCCGACGGCACCGAGATCTTCTACAAGGACTGGGGCACCGGCCAGCCCATCGTGTTCAGCCACGGCTGGCCGCTGTCCAGCGACGACTGGGACAACCAGATGCTGTACTTCCTGGCCCAGGGCTACCGCGTGATCGCCCACGACCGCCGCGGCCACGGCCGCTCCACCCAAACCCCGGGCGGACACGACCTCGACCACTACGCCGACGACCTCGCCGCCCTCGTCGAACACCTCGACCTGCACGACGCCATCCACATCGGACACTCCACCGGCGGCGGGGAAGTGGTCCGCTTCCTCGCCCGCCACGGCCAGACCCGCGCCGCCAAGGCCGTCCTCATCAGCGCCGTCCCACCCCTGATGGTGCAGACCGACGCCAACCCCGACGGCCTGCCCAAGAGCGTCTTCGACGACCTGCAAGCCCAATTGGCCGCCAACCGCTCGGTGTTCTACCGCGCGCTGCCCTCGGGCCCGTTCTACAACTTCGACCAACCCGGCGCCGAACCCGCCGAAGACCAACGCGAAGCGATCATCGCCAACTGGTGGCGCCAAGGGATGATGGGCGACGCCCTGTCGCACTACGACGGCATCGTCGCGTTCTCCCAGACCGACTTCACCGAAGACCTCAAGGCGATCACCCTGCCCACCCTGGTCATGCACAGCCAAGGCGACCAGATCGTCCCGTATGTCGCCTCGGGCCCCAAGTCCGCCGAACTACTCCCCAACGGGACGCTCAAGACCTACCAAGGCTTCCCCCACGGCATGCCCACCACCCACCCGCAAGAAGTCAACGCCGACATCCTGGCATTCCTCCAGTCCTAACCCGAAGGGTTCTTCGATGCCACATCTGTTCACGCCCTTGACCTTGCGCGAGGTCACCTTCGCCCACCGCGCATGGATGTCCCCGATGATGCAGTTCGCCGCCGTACCCGCAGGCGACGACACCGGCACGCCCACCGACTGGCATCTGCAGCACCTGGGATCCCGCGCCGTCGCAGGCGCGGCCCTGACGATGGTCGAAGCCACCGCCATCGAACCCACCGGTCGCAGCAGCGACTACGACCTGGGGCTGTGGAACGACAGGCAGGCCCACGCGTTCTCGCGCCTGACCGCATTCGTGAGTTCACAGGGCGCCGTGCCGGGGATCCAACTGGTCCATGCCGGGCGGAAGGGCTCCACCGGCCGCCCATGGCCCGACCCGGAACGCGAGCAAGGATCCTGGCCGACGGTGGGGCCCAGCGAGCTGGCGTTCGGCCGGCTGCCCAGCCCCGCGGAGCTCGGCGTCGACGACATCGGCCGCATCGTCACGTCATTCGCCGACGCTGCCGGACGCGCTGCGGTAGCCGGGTTCCGCGTCCTCGAGATCCACGGTGCGCACGGCTATCTCATCCACCAGTTCCTGTCGCCGCACTCGAACGACCGCACCGATCGCTACGGCGGGTCGTTCGAGAACCGGACCAGGTTCGCACTCGAGGTCGTCGACGCGGTGCGTGCCGCCTGGCCTGCCGAGTTGCCACTGTTCTTCCGCGTCTCGGCGACCGACTGGCTCGGCGGGGACACCGATGACGTCCGGCCGGGATGGACGGTCGCGGACACCATCGACCTCGCCGCGCACCTCAAGCGTCGCGGTGTCGACCTCGTCGACGTCTCGTCCGGTGGTTCGGCACCCGATGCCGCGATCCCGGTTGGCCCCAGCTATCAGGTGCCGTTCTCGGCCCGGGTGCGCAAGGAGGTCGAGATCCCCACTGCGGCGGTCGGATTGATCACCGAGCCGGAACAGGCCGACGACATCATCGCCGAGGGGGAGGCCGACGCCGTGTTCCTCGCGCGGGTTCTGCTGCGCAACCCGAACTGGATCCGCCAGGCCGCCGACGAACTCGGCCATCCGCTGCCGCACCCGGTGCAGTACTCCCGGGCCTTCCGGTGACGGGTTCCGACGCGGCCGTCCCGGCTTTCCGGGCCGCCGTCGTCGGTGGCTCACTCGGCGGGCTGGCCGCGGCCCACGAATTGCGTTCGATCGGGGCCGAGGTCGCCGTCTACGAGCGGTCCGTGGGACGCACCGAACCGCGTGGTGCGGGCATCGTCATGCAGCCCGAGGTCGCGTCGCTGCTCGCGCGGCTCGACAGGACCGTGCCCTCGGTCAGCGTCCAGCTGATGGAACGTCAACAGCTGCATCGCGGTTCGCAGCCGACGCGGCACTACGCCCCACAGTGGATGTCGGCATGGGGCACGCTGTACGAGGCGCTGCGGGCCCCGCTCGGCGACGTCTGCATGCGTCTGGACAGCACGCTGACCGACCTCCGGGTCGGCGCCGACGACGTGACTGCCGAGTTCGGCGACGGCTACACCACCACGGCAGACCTGGTGGTCGGAGCCGACGGCATCGGCTCGGCCACCAGGCGGATCCTCACCGGCCGCGACGACCTGCAGTACTCCGGCTACGTCGCGTTCCGCGGACTCGAGCCGGAATCCACTCTCCCCGGACACCTCCGGGATCTACTCGCGGAACGCTTCACGTCCTTCGCCGTGCCGGGGATGCAGATGCTGTGCTACCTCGTGCCCGGCGAACGTGGAGCGACCGAACGACGGGTCAACTGGGTCTGGTACGTCAACACCGCGGCGGAGCGACTGCCCGGGCTGCTCACCGGGAAGTCCGGCCATCGCTTCGACTTCTTCCTGCCCCCCGGCGAACTCGACGCCGAGTCGCGTGAGGCGCTGATGGAGTTGGTGGATCGCACGCTGCCCGAACCGTTCGCCGCCCTGGTGCGGCTCTCGGCCGTGTTCATGCAGCCGGTGTTCGACCTGCCACCCACCGGCATGGTCGGCGACCGGGTCCTGCTGCTCGGCGATGCGGCGGGAACGGTCCGGCCGCACACCGCCTCCGGAACGTCGAAGGCACTCGGTGACGCCGCCGAACTGGCCGACGCACTCGGAGGCTGGCGGCGGGACGAGCCATTCCCGCGGGATCGCCTGCAGGCGTGGGAAGCCGACCGGCTGGGCCATCTGCGCGCGGTGGCCGACGTCGGCGTGCGGCTGGCCGCCCGCTCGTCACTGGGCGTCGACGCGCCTGCGTTCCTGTGATCGTCCGCGCCGGCCTGGCCGCCACCGTGGCGGGCGTGCTGCTCACCGGCTGCGGGGGACCGGGCGCCGTGCTGGAACCGATGTCGATACCCGGGGGCACCGAGACGACTCCGTCGACCACTCCCGCGACGACGAGTCCGACGGCAGCCGCACCGGTCGACTACACCCCGCTCCTGCTCGCACCCGGCGACGTCTACGTACCGGGGGACGGATACTCCGCGCCACCGCCCATCCGGGATCCCGACGGCGTGCACGGCGCGGAGGAGCTGATGACCAACGGGGACCAGACCCGGGCGATCGGCATCACGATCGTGGTGCTGCCCGACGTCGCAACGGCGTCAGCCGAACTGACCCGGGCACAGCAGACGCTGTCCACGGTGGTCCCGACGGAGCCGTCGCAGCCCGTGCCGGTGGGCACCGGCGCCATTGCGGTGACGGGACTGGCGCACGATTCGTCGAAGGCCGTGACCGCGCTGGTCTTCGGCGAGGGGCGCTCGATCGTGCGCATCGACTTCTACAGCGCCGTCGGTCAACCCACACCCGTCGACTTCGCGATCGGCATCGGCAAGATGCAGGCACTCGCGGTGCGGGTCGGCCTGACCGGGTCCGGCTAGGTGCCCGCTTCCGGTCGCCTCACCCGAGGCCCGCAACCCGGGCCACCGTCAGCGCAGACGTGAGCTGCAGCAGATCCCTGGGCCGGCTCAGGTGCAGGCCGGTCAGGGCCTCCAGGCGGCGCATCCGTTGCGTCACCGTGTTGGGGTGCAGGTGCAGCGCATCGGCCGTCGACCGGCGGTCCATGTCGCGGTCGAGCAGTACCCGCGCCGTCCGCAACAGCTCGCTTGAGTGATCGCGGTCGTAGTCCAGCGCCGGACCCAACACGGATACCGCGAAGGCGCGCAACCGTTCCGGGTCGTCGAGCTGCAGGAGCAGATGGTCGATCGCGACGTCGCGCAGGTCGATCACCGCGTTGCCCGCCCCGTCCGCCGCCAGATCGAGCGCACCGCGCAGGGTGCGGAACAGGTCGGGAAGTTCGCGGACCGCGACGGCAGGGGTCACCCCGGCCACCGCCTTCCCGACCTCCCGGGCGTCGGTCAGATACTCGACCAGGCGACGCGCAATCGCCGCCGCACCGCTGACCCGCCCTGGAGCGGTCGCGCCCGGCGCGGCGATCAACAGCAGATCGCCCCGGTACACGGCGACCAGCGGACGGGGCGTGATGGTCGCCGCGAACCGGTCGGCGCCTGCCAGCAGCCGGTCGGTGGCGGGCCTGGCGTCGCCGGCCATGGGATCGATGCTCCGCACCGAGATCAGCGACTGGTCGCCGGAGAGGTCCCAGCCGAGCCGCCGGGCGCGATCGAGCAGTGCGGGCATGTCGGCGCCGTCGGTGCTCAGCAGGTCGGCGACCAGCGAACCACGAAGGCGCTGTTCGACTTCCGCCGCGGTCCGGTCGCGCATCAGCTCCAGTGCCGTCACCACCGTTGCGTGTTCGACGGCGCGTACGTCGAGTCGCGACAACTCGGCGTCGGTGGCCCCGACCCGGACTCGGGCGACCACCTCGCCGCCGAGCGTGACGTCTGCCGACACGCCGTCGTCCCGTGCGTCGACGCGTCCGTCCGACGCGCTCCAGTCGACGGCTGCGAGCGCGTTGCCGTAGACGTCCTCGATCAACACGGGCCGGGCGAGCAATTCGGCCAGCGCCGCGGCCACCCCCGAGACGCCCTCGCCGCGCAGTGCGGTCGCGGTCAGCAGCCCGTGCACCTCCTCGGCGCGGCGCAGCTCCCGGATCGTGTCCTGCTCGCGGGACCGCAGCTGGGCGGTACGCAGCGCGACGGCGACCTGGGAACCCAGGGTCGTCACCAATCCGACTTCCACGGCGTCGAACCGGTGCGGCTCGGTGCGGTAGCCGTTGAGCGCTCCGACGATCGACCCGGCACGACGCAGCGGCACCGACACCAGTGCCCGGTAGCCCTGCTCGTGGGCGACGCCGCCCCACGGTCCGATCCCCGGCATCGTCTCGATGTCCTCGAGCGTGACGACCTCGCCGGTGCGGAACGCCACGCTGGTGGGCGCCTCCTCGGTACCGCTGACGTCCAGCAGGATCGGCCGGTCGGCGTTGACCTGGGCGATGTAGTCGGGGGACAGGCCGTGCGATCCGACGATGACGAGCGCCCGCCCGTCCTCCGTGGGGAGGAACACCGCGCAGAAGTCGTAGTCGAGCAGGTCGCACGCGGTACGCGCGACGCGGTCGACCAGATCGGCGACGGGCTCGTCGCCACCCACCGCCTCGCCGATGTCGGCCAGCGCGTCGAGCCAGCGCTCCAGGTCAGGCCTCAGTGTCGTCGGTGACATGAGATCGAGCATAAGTGTGTGTCCGCAGACATTGTCGCGATTGGCTCACTGGCTCAAGCTGAATCTCGACGGTGACAGCCGTCACATGACATCGAGGAGGTTCCCGTGCGACGTAGCACTCGGGTGATGCGCAACGCGGTGGCCGTCGCAGCGGCGGCGATGATGACGTTGACGGCGGGATGCTCGGCCGGCCTCGGCGGGCCCGCGTCGTCGCGGGCCGCCCGCGACGGCGTCATCCGGTTCACGTTCGCACCGGATCCCATCTGGGACTACATGAACGAGACGGGCATCGTCGACGAGTGGCAGCGCGAGTCGGGCTACTCCATCGAGACCAGCGCGACGTGGGACGAGTTCGGCCTCTTCGCCGGCGGCCACGCCGACATCATCTCCACCGCCTCCTTCGAGGTGCCGGGCCTCGAGGAGCAGACGCAGCGCGAAACGGTCATCATCGGCCGGTACAACGCCGAGCGCAGCCGCATCCTCGTCCGCACCGACGACCCCGCCCAGAGCCTGGCCGACATGAAGGGCAAGCGGCTCGGGGTCTTCACCACCGTGTCGGGCACCCTGGTGTGGAGCGCCCTGCTCAAGCAGATGCACGACGTCGACCTCGCGGGTGACTACGAAGTCGTGGTCGCAGACATCCAGAATCTCTCGAATCTGTTGGCACGCGGGGAGATCGACGCCTGCATCTGCTACCCCGACCTCTCGGCCCGGGACCTCCGCCAGGGCACCGTCCGCCCACTGTACGACGGCAAGTCGTCGGCGGAGATCTTCGCCGAACTCGCCGCCCCCGGGCACGACGGCCCGATGGGCAACGTCTTCGTCGCCCGCAAGGACTGGGTCGACGGTCACCAGGGCGAGGTCTCGGCCTTCCTGGACCTGTGGGAACGCGGTCTCGGCGAGTGGCAACGGCACCGCGACGAGATGATCGAACGCTACCCACAGCACTTCGCGGTCGACACGCCCGAGGACGTCGCGTTCATGAAGGCCTATGTCGCCGAACACGACTGGGTGGTCGGCGACGTGCGGTTCGACCAGAAGTGGGCCGACGACGAGAGTTCGATCTTCGACCTCATGCGCGAGACCGGCGTCATCGGTGACGACGTCGACGACCCACAGTTCCTGCCGACCCAAGGAGTCCGCCAGTGACACAGACCATTACGCCGCCGGACGCAGATCCGGCGCGGCGGGATCCGGCCCCGCGCTCCCGCCGGAAGCACTCCGGCACCCCCGGCCCACGCAGGTGGCTGGTGTCGGGCATCGCGCTCGTCGTCGCGATCGGGGCGTGGGCCGTGCTCGCCGCAGTGGTCGACGACCCGATCCTGCCCAAGCCCATGCAGGTGTTCGAGCGGGTCGTCGCGATCGTCGTGTCGGGGGAGGCGTTCACCAACTTCGCCTCCAGCATCGGCAAGATCGCGGCAGGCTTCGCCCTGGCCATGATCGGCGGACTCGTCATCGGATTCGCCATGGGCCGCTCACGATTCGCGACGAGCTACTTCTCGCTGCCGCTGTTCGTCCTCGGCAACATGCCCGGCCTGACCTACGCGGTGTTCGGGCTGCTCATCTTCGGCGTCGGGGCAGGCGGACCGATCGTCGTCTCGGCGCTGGTGGCGCTGCCCTTCATCGCGATGAACGTCGCCGAGGGCGTGCGCTCGGTGGACGGGAACCTGCTCGCCATGTGCCGTGCCTTCGAACGCAACCGGCGCGACGTACTGCGGCACCTGTACCTACCCGCCCTGGTGACGTTCGTCTTCGCCGGCGTGCGCTACGGCTTCGCCATGGCCTGGAAGGTCGAGGCGCTCACCGAGGTGTTCGGCGCCAGCGACGGCGTCGGATTCATGATCCGCAAGGCCTATCAGGAGTTTCAGGTAGGCGACATGTTGGCCTGGACCACGCTGTTCATCGTCGCGATGGTCCTCATCGAGCGCGGCCTCGCCTACCTGGAGAACCGCTTCTTCGCCTGGCGGAAGGAAATCGCATGACCATCGAGGCACTATCGGCACCGGCGCCCGCCTGGCGCCGCCAGCTCCGCGGACAGACGTCCTCGGCGGTCGCCATCGCCGCCGCACTGCTCACCATCCTCGGCGCCTGGCAACTGGCCGTCCTTATCGGCGACCGCATCCCTTCCCCTGCGCAGACCCTCGACAGCCTGTTCGCCGAGGCCGCGATCGGCGAGCTGTGGCAGAACCTGGCCATCAGCATGAACCGGTTCGCGCTCGGCCTGGTGCTCGCACTCGTGGTCGGCGCGGCGATCGGGGTGTGGATGGGCTCGTCGCGGTGGGCCGACCTGGCGTTCTCCGACCTCACCGCCGCCGGCCTCGCGATCCCCGCCGTCATCTGGGCGCTGCTCACCACGATGTGGTTCGGCTTCGGCTGGCTGACCCCCGTGGTGACGGTGTTCCTGTCCGGTCTGCCGTTCGTGGTGGTCAACATCGCCAAGGCCACCCGCGCCGTGCCCGCCGACCTGGTGCTGATGGCGAGGGCCTTCGGCGTGCCGAGGCGAAACGTGCTGCGGCACATCGTCGCTCCTGCTGTCGCCGGCTCGACGGTGGCCGCCGTGCGCTTCGCGATCATGAGCGCATGGAACGGCCTGCTGCTGGCCGAGTGGTTCGGCGCCACCTCGGGCGTCGGCTGGCGGTCACGCTACTGGTACGACGCCAACCAACTCGACGGCTTCTTCGCCTGGGTGCTGGTCTTCATCGTCGTGCTGGTCATCGCCGACCTGCTGCTCCTCGGCCCCATCGAGCGGTACGTCACCCGTTGGCGCTCGGCGTGACCGGCCCGGCCTGACCTTCCCGACCCCCACCTCTACCTCGAAAGCGAGACATCATGGCTTCCATCGAAATCCGCGACCTGGTCAAGGACTTCCACGACCGCAGCGGCAACCGCACCCGCGTCATCGACGGCATCGACCTCACCATCTCCGGCGAGACGTTCGTCTCGGTCGTCGGTCCCTCGGGCAGCGGCAAGACCACACTGCTCAACATCGTCTCCGGCATCGAGACGCACAGCAGCGGGACGGTCGAGCTCACCGGTTCCGGCGGCGACGGCGGGCAAAAGCGAAGCGACCCGGGGAATCGGAGCGACGCCCGCGTCGGCTACGTCTTCCAGGACCCGCGGCTGCTGCCGTGGCGGACCGTGATGGCCAACCTCGGGTTCGTCCAGCACGAACGACCCGGATGGGAGGACCGCGCCCGGCACTACCTCGACCTGGTCGGGCTCAGCCACTGCGCCGACCGCTACCCGGCCCAGCTGTCCGGCGGTCAGCAGCAGCGCATCGGCATCGCCCGCGCATTCGCCGTCGAACCCGACATCCTGCTCATGGACGAGCCGTTCAGCCACCTCGACGCCATGACGTCGCGCACGCTGCGGGAGCACCTCGAGCGCATCTGGCTGGAGTCGCGGCGCACCGTGATGTTCGTGACGCACGACGTCACCGAGGCCGTGCAGCTCTCCGACCGCATCGTCGTGCTGGCGCCCGGCGGGACGGTGCACGAGATCATCGACGTCGACCTGCCCCGCCCCAGAAGGGCTTCCGACCCAGCCGTGGCCGTCCTGCAGGCCGAGATCCTGGCGCGGTTCGAAGCGCTCGAGGCGGCCGCGGCATGACCGCCACCGTCCGGCCGGGACCCATCGACGTCCACGCCCACTGGCTCCCCGAGGACCTGTTCGGGCTGCCGCCGGGTTCGCCCCTGCCACCGCTCAACGGACGCGACGGCCAGCTGCACCTCGGCGATCTGCCGCTGTCGATCGAGACCGCAGCGATGAGCGACCCCGCCCGCGTGCTCGCCGACACGGACGCCGCCGGCCTCGGAGCGCGGGTGATCTCGGCGCCGCCGTTCGCCTTCCCCGTTGCCGACGCTCCCGGCGTCGACGACTACGTGGGCGCGTTCAACGACGAACTGGCCAGGGTGTGCCGCGACAGTGGCGGCAGGCTGCTCGGGCTGGGGCTGGTGTCACTGCACGACCCCGATGCGGCACGCAAGCAGATCGAGGCCATGGCCTCGACGGGCGTGGTGCGCGGCATCGCGGTTCCACCTCTGCTCGGACACACCTCGTTCGACGTGGCGCCGATGCGCGACGTGTTGGCCATCGCGGCGGAGAACGACGTGGCGGTGCTGGTGCACCCCATGCAGCTGCCGCGGCCGGAGTGGTCGTCGTACTACCTGACCAACCTCATCGGCAACCCCGTCGAAACGGCAACCGCCGCGGCGTCGCTGGTGCTCGGCGGCGTGCTCGAGGAACTGCCCTCGCTACGCATCTGCATGCTGCACGGCGGAGGTTGCGCGCCTGCGCTGGTGGGCCGGTGGCAGCACGGCTGGTCCCGGCGCGCCGACGTGCGCAGTGCCCAGACCCGGTCGCCGCGCGAGGGTTTCGCCGGCCTGTGGTTCGACACCCTCACCCACGACGGCCCGGCGCTCGACCTACTGCGCGCGCACGCCGATCCGCGACACCTGATGTGCGGCAGCGACTATCCGTTCGACATGGGCGTCGAGCTTCCGCTCGACCTACCGCACTCCGTCGGCATCGACGACGCCGCCCTCGAAGACAACGCCCGACGCTTCCTCGGGCTCGATGAAGGAGAGAACCGTGTCTGAACGTCTCGACACCCGCCACGACTGGAGTGGTCACCGCGCGTTGGTGATCGGTGGCTCCATCGGCGGCCTGACGACGGCGCTGCTGCTGCGCCGGCTCGGATTCGACGTGTCGGTCTTCGAGCGCACGCCGACCAACCTGGACGGTCGCGGCGGCGGCATCGTGCTCCAGCCCGACACGCTGCGCTGGTTCGTCGAGTGCAGTGACCAGCACCCCGAACAGGTCAGCACCTCGACGCACTACGTGCAGTACCTCGGGCCAGGCAACGCCGTCGTGCACCGCGAGAACGCGCCATGGAGCTACACGTCGTGGGGCACCTTCTACCGGGCACTGCTCGCCGACTTCGGCACCGACGACTACCACCTCGGCGAGTACGCGGCAGGCTTCGACGAGGACGCCGACGGGGTCGAGGTGCGCTTCACCTCCGGCCGCCGGGAACGCGCCGATCTCGTCGTGTTCGCCGACGGCATCGGATCACCCAGCAGGCGGCGCATCTCGCCGGACACCAAACTCGAGTACTCCGGCTACGTCGGGTGGCGCGGCACCGTGCCCGAGCGCGCGGTGTCCCCGGAGACGTTCGAGCTGCTGCACGACTCGATCACCTACAGCGTCGCGCCGCACACCCACATCAACGTCTATCCGATCCCGTCGACCGACGGTGGCCTCGCCGTGGGGGAGCGGCTGCTCAACTACGTCTGGTACCGCAACGTGCCGGAGGGACACGAACTGGACGAACTCATGACCGACAAGCGCGGCTTCCTCGCGGGCGTATCGCTGCACCCGGGGGCGGTGCAGGACCGCTTCGTCGAGGAGATGCGCTCGGCGGCAACCGAACTGCTCGCACCCGCGGCCGCCGAAGTGGTGTTGCGCACTGAACAGCCGTACCTGCAGGCGGTGTACGACGCGGTTACCAACCGGATGGCGATGGGGCGCGTGGCTCTCGTCGGGGACGCTGCCAGCGCCGCCCGACCGCACGCCGCGGCGGGGACCGCCAAGGCCGCGGCCAACGCATGGGCGCTCTACGACGCACTATCGGACAGCGGCGACATCGCCGAGGCCCTCGCCAAGTGGGAGCCGGGCCAACTCGAACTCGGGCAGCGGCTGATGCGCCGCGTCAAGGAGATGGGCGCCCGTTCCCAATTCGACTGCACCTGGGCCCCCGGCGACCCGGACAACCGCTTCGGCCTCTACGGCCCCGGACACTAGGAGACCCCGCATGACCACCACCCCCGAGTTCCTCACCGACGCCCCCCTCGCCGGCACGCTCGTCGGCACCGACTTCGACGGCTGGACCGACGATCTGCGCGCCGAGTTCGACGCGCATGCCCACGACGGGCACGTCGGTTCGCGGCTGCTCAGCCAGAACGAGCGGGTACGGGTGTGGGAGATCCGCCTCGCCCCCGGCGACCGCTTCCACGCCCACCGGCACGTGCTCGACTACTTCTGGACCGCGGTCGTCGCGGGCACCAGCCGCCAGCACACCGCCGATGGCACGACCCGCGAGGTGTCGTATTCGGCGGGGGAGACGCGGCACTTCACCTTCGCCGAGGGGGAGTTCCTGCTGCACGACATCGAGAACGCCGGCGACGACGAGTTGATCTTCACCACGGTGGAACACCTCGACTCGGCGAACCCGCCACTCGAGCTCTAGCGGCATACCGCGTACCCGTACCGACCGAAGCACACCTACTGACGAGACCCGGAGACCATGACTCACACGATCGCAGCGTCCGCAGGCCCACGCGGAGCCGAGAGCGGTGACACCCGCGACATCATCGACCCGAGCAGCGGTGCGGTCATCGTCACCGTTGCCGAACTGGGCGCCGAGGGCGTCGACGAGGCCGTGGCCCGTGCGCGCGCGGCGTTCGAGAGTGGGCCGTGGCCCGCGTTGGTCAGAAGCGCACGCGCCCGCCTCCTGCTGCGCGTCGCCGATGCCATCGAGGCGGATTCCGAGCGGCTGTACACGTTGGAGGCCCGCAACAACGGCCGTCCGATCACCGAGACGAGGGCCCAGCTGTCCCGGGTACCGGAGTGGTTCCGCTACAACGCGGGCCTGCTCGCCGCGCAACGCCTGGCCGTCCTCCCGGGCGACGGGCCGTATCTGACCTACCAGCAACGACTTCCGCTCGGCGTGTGCGGCATCATCACCCCCTTCAACCACCCACTGCTGATCCTGGCGCGCAGCCTGTCCGCCGCATTGGCCAACGGCAACACCGTCGTGGTCAAGCCGTCCGAGATGACACCGCTGACCACACTGGCGCTGGTCGAGATCCTCGCCGACGCAGGCGTACCCGACGGCGTCGTGAACGTCGTGACCGGTGGGCGCCCCGCAGGGGAGCGGCTCACCCGGCACCCCGACGTCGCCAAGATCACCCTCACCGGTGGCACCGAAGCCGGCCGTGCGGCAGCCGTCGCCACCGCATCCCGGTTCGCGCGCGTGACCGCCGAACTCGGCGGCAAGACGCCCGTCGTGATGTTCGATGACGTGGATCCCGTCGTCGCGGCCGAAGGCGCCGCGTTCGCCGCCTTCGTCGCAGCCGGTCAGTCCTGTGTCGCCGGCTCGCGTTTCCTGGTACAGCGCAACGTCTACGACGAGTTCGTCACCGCCCTCTCGGCACGCGCGCAGGCCATCCGGGTAGGCGATCCGAGCCTGCCGGAGACGCAGATGGGACCGTTGATCAGCGCACGCCAACGCGACAAGGTGCTCGACCTGATCGCCACCGGCACCGCCGAAGGCGCCCGCCTCGCCGCGGGCGGCGCGATACCCGAACTGTCCGAGACCCTTCGGGGCGGTTTCTTCCTGCAACCGACGGTCCTGGCCGACGCCACCATGGACATGACGGTGGCACGGGAGGAGATCTTCGGCCCCGTCGCCGTGGTCATTCCCTTCGACACCGAGGCCGACGCCGTCGCAATGGCCAACGACAACGCCTACGGCCTCGGGGCGGGCGTGTGGACCACCGACATCGCCCGCGCGCACCGGGTCGCCTCGAACATCGTCGCGGGCATGGTCTGGATCAACGACCATCACCGGCTGGAACCGTCACTGCCGTGGGGCGGTGTCAAGGAGTCGGGCATCGGCAAGGACGCGGGAACCGAGTCGTTCGACGACTTCTCCTGGATCAAGTCCATCGTCGTCAGGACCGCCGCCGACCACGTCGACTGGTACGGCGACGCCGATCAGCGCCGGCTCAACTGACCACCTTCGCCCGAATCATCGCTAGCTGATTGGACTTCGCATGCCCAGACCAGGAACACCGACGTCGGGAACTCGCACCCGATGGCACCACGAGATCACCCGCACCCAGTGGCTGGTGCTCGCAGGAACGACGCTCGGCTGGGGGTTGGACGGCTTCGCCGGGAGCCTCTACGTGCTGGTCCTCGGCCCCACGATGACCGAGCTGCTGCCCAACAGCGGCGTCGACCCCACCGGTGCTTCGATCGGCTTCTACGGCGGTCTGACCGTGGCGCTGTTCCTGATCGGCTGGGCGACCGGTGGCATCCTGTTCGGCATACTCGCCGACTACTTCGGGCGTACCAGGGTGTTGTCCATCGGCATCCTGACCTACGCAGTGTTCAGTGCGCTCGCGGCGTTCGCCGACACCTGGTGGCAATTGGGCATCCTTCGCTTCATCGCGGGCATGGGATCGGGAGTCGAGGCACCCGTCGGAGCCGCACTCATCGCCGAGACGTGGCGCAATCGCTTCCGCGCCCGCGCAGGTGGGGTGATGATGGCCGGCTACGCCGCGGGGTTCTTCGCGGCGGCCGCCGCCTACGCAGCGTTCGGTAGCCACGGCTGGCGGCCCATGCTGCTGCTGGCCGGCCTGCCCGCACTCCTGGTCTGGTTCATCCGGCGCTACGTGCCGGAGCCACCCGAGATCAACGCCCACATGCAGGCGCGCAAGGAACGAAAGGCAAGGGGAGAGAGCGCATCCCACGACGGATTCGTGCTGAAGCGGTTGATCTCGCCTCCGCTGCTGCGTCCCATGATGGTGTGTACGGCACTCGCGACCGGAGCCCTGATCGCGTTCTGGAGCGTGTCGACGTGGTACCCGCAGATCATCCGTCAGATGACGGCCGCAGAGAACCTGCCGCAGGTGCTCGCCGACCACCGGGTGGCCACCGCGGCGATGGTGTTCAACGCCGGCGGCATCATCGGGTACGCCTCGTGGGGTTTCCTGGCCGACGCCATCGGACGGCGGCGAGCCTTCATGGTGAGCTTCGTCGTATCGGCCGCGGCCATCGGGTGGGCCTTCCCCTTCCAGCGCGACTACGGCGAATTCCTCACGGCCATGCCATTTCTGGGCTTCGGTCTCTTCGGAGCGCTATCCGGCACGTTCATCTACGCGCCAGAACTGTTCCCGCCCAGCGTCCGGGCCACCGCTCTGGCGGTGTGCAACAGCGTCGGCCGCTACGTCACCGCGCTGGGTCCGCTCACGGCAGGCGTGATCGCGACCTCGTGGTTCGGCGGAGACCTCGGGATCGCCACCGCATCGGTGGCGGCGCTGGGTCTCATCGCCGTCTGTGGTTTGGTGTTCGCACCGGAGACCCGCGGTGAGGCGATGCCCGTGGACCCCGGTGCGGTGGGCGATCTCGCCGGGGATCGACCAAGATGAGCGGGGCAACCGACGACACGTGAGGCGACCATGACCCTGCACGACGACTACCGAACCCTGTACCAGTCCTATCTCGGGTATTGCAACGCGCACGACTTCGATTCGATGACCTCGTTCTACGCGCCGGGCATCACCGTCAACGGGTCACCCATGGACCCGGGCGCCGTCACGGCGCAGTTCGAGCCGCTCATCTCCGCGTTCCCGGACTGGCACTGGGACGTCGCCCACCTCGTCGTGGACGACGAGAACATCGTCGTGCACTTCTCGGTCACGGGCACCCACCGCGGCGCGTTCGCAGGCATCGAGGCGACAGGACGCCGCGTGGAGGTCTCGGAGTTCACGCTGTACCACCTGGAGGACGGCAAGTTCGCCGCCGTCTGGGATCTGCTCGACATGGACTCGTTGATCGGACAGATCAGCTAGCTCGCGTCTAGTGTTCCTGCATCGACCGCCGAGCAAGCCCACCCCGCCACCCCGTTTCCGCCGGAGACGGTGATCGTGACGCTGCGCAGGCCTGGTTCCTCGAGCGGGGGCTGCCCGCGGCGCTGACTCCCCGCGCCCGCTCCCGCCACCTGCTGCCCCGGTCGGCGCCCGGGCTCGCCGGATACGCGACGATCGTCCTGGCACTGCTGGTGGTCTTCCTCGTCACCGGATCCAGCGAGGTCTACGTCGACGGGGCGCCGACAGCGGCCGAGACCGTCGTGCTGGGCGTGATCGTCCTCGTCGTCCCACTGGCCCTGGTCGTCGGGCGCACGGTCGCCAGAATCCGGAGCCGCCGCACGCAATCCATCGTGTCCATCGGCTCCGTCGCGATCGCCCTGTGCGCCAGCCTGTTCCAGGGCGGGCTCGCCGAAGTACCGACCACGATCATCGCCGTGGCGGTCGTGCTGGCCGCCACCGCCACGGGCATCGGCGCAGTGCTCGGCTGGGCGCTGCGGCTGACCGTCACGCAACTCTCGGCGATGGGTGCGCTCTTCGTCAGCGCGCTACCGGTGATGCTGCTGACCGTGGTGGTGTTCTTCAACGGCTACGTGTGGATACTGGCGTCCACCATCAGCCAGGCCCGCCTGTTCCTCGCGCTGTCCTTCCTGTTCGCGGTCACCGCGGCGTTCATCGTCTCGACCAGTTGGTCTGGGGTGCGTCCGATGCTCGAGTCGGTCGCCTCGCCGCACGGCGCCGAGCACGACCTGAGTGGCACGCCGTTCGCCGCCATGCCCGAACGGCCGGCGCCCGATCCGCTGACCCGCGCCGAGCGCTTCAACGTCGTCCTAGTGATGGCGGCCACGCAAATCGCACACTTGCTCGTGGTCGCGATCTGCACGGCCTCGATATTCTTCGTACTCGGGCTCATCGTGCTGAGTCCCGAGTTGCTGGCCAAGTGGAGCGGCGGCGGTCCCAGCGACGGAACCATCCTCGGCGTCACGCTCCCGGTACCGCAGTCGCTGATCCACATGACACTCGTCCTGTGCGCGCTGACGTTCATGTACGTCAGCGCCCGCTCGGTCGGCGACGACGAGTACAAGCGAGACTTCCTGACCCCGCTCATCGAGGACCTGCACACCACGCTCGTCGCCCGCAACCGATACCGGGTGTGACGTTCCCGCGAGTCTTCCCGGAACCGGGACGCGAACGCCGCCGTGCGTGTACTCCTTCTCCAGTGATGAAAACCGCCGTCGGCGCCGTGCTGGCCGCCTCCCTGATGCTCACCGGATGTCAGTCCTCCGAGCCGGCCGCCGAGGCACCGAGCTACCCCGCCGGGCCCATCACGATGACGGCGGGCGCCAACCCGGGTAGCGGATTCGACATCACCATCCGATCGGTCGTCGAAGCCCTCGAGCAGGAGGGCATCGTGAAAGTGCCGCTGCCCGTGCAGAACAAGCCGGGTGGCAGCGGAGCAGACTTCCTGGCCACCATGGTCGAGCAGTACGAGGGCGCCGACGATCAGGTGTCGGTGACGTCCCTGGCGATGATGATCAACGAGCTGCGCGGCGCGTCGAAGTACGGCTACGACGACGTCACCATGATCGCCCGGCTGGTGACGGAGTACTTCGTCGTCGTCACCGCTCCCGGCGCGCCCTACACGAACCTCACCGACGTCATGACCGGGATCGAGGACGGCCCCGGACAGGTCGCCGTCGCCGCCGCGAACGACGATCAGGCGCCGTTCGACCTCCTGGTGACCGCGGCCGGCGGCGATGCCTCGTCGGTGAACTACGTCCCGTTCGAAGGCGGAGGAGACCAGATCACTGCGCTTCGCAACGGTGACGTGGACGTAGCGATCGGCGGAGTCAGTGAATTCATCGATCTCATCGACGGGGGAGAACTGAAGGCACTCGGCGTGCTGTCGGAGGACCGCCTTCCGGGACTCGCCGCTGCGACGGCCAAGGAGCAGGGACTCGACGTGACGCTGTCGAACTGGCGTGGGCTCTACGGGCCGCCGGGCATGCCGGAGGTCGCCGTCGCGTACTGGCAGAAGGCACTCGGCGAGATGGTCAAGACGCCGGCATGGGAGCAGATCGCGCAGCGCCACCACTTCACGACGACCTTCGCCACCGGCAACGAGTTCCAGACCTTCCTGGCGGACACGCAGGCGGACGTCAAGGCGGCATTGGACGAGCAGGGTTGATCGGGGCCCTGACCCTTTGCTGACGATTGAGTAGATTTCATCGCGTCCGGCGCGGGCGCACCCTAGATTGACTGACCGGAGCGGCCGTCCCGGGTGCCGACGCGAACAGAGGTGCAGGCCGTGATCCCGAACATCCGCAAGGCGCTGCGGCTGGCAGGAATGCGTCCGATGCCTCGATGGCCCGCCCGCACGTCGATCGATCTGCGAGGCAAGCGAATTCTGCTGACCGGCGCGTCGTCGGGCATCGGTGCGGTCGCCGCGGAGCTCCTCGCTGCCGAGGGTGCGACGGTGATCGCGGTCGCACGGCGGGAGAGTCTGCTCGCCGAACTCGTCGGCCGCATCAGCGCCGCAGGCGGCACCGCGACCGCCGTACCGGCCGACCTCACCGACCTGGCCGGGATCGACGAGTTGGTGGAGGCAGTTGGGCCCGTCGACGTGCTGATCAACAACGCCGCTCGGTCCATCCGCAGGCCCCTGATCGACTCGCTGGAGCGGTGGCACGACGTCGAGCGCGTCATGGCGCTCAACTACTTCGCACCGCTGCGGCTCATCCGAGGCGTCGCGCCCGGCATGATCGAACGCGGCGACGGACACATCGTCAACATCGCCACCTGGCGGGTGCTGCCGGAAGCCTCGCCGCTGTTCGCCGCCTACAACGCGTCGAAGGCGGCGCTCAGCGCCGTCAGCCGCGTCATCGACACCGAACTCGGCACGGCCGGGGTGCACTCCACCACCATCTACTACCCGTTGGTCGCGACGCCGATGATCGCGCCCACCCGCGCCTACGACGGGGTGGCGGCACTCTCGCCCGACGAAGCAGCCGAGTGGATGGTGACGGCGGTGCGCACCCGGCCGATCCGCATCGCACCGCGAAAGGCGCTGACGCTGCGCGCCGTCGACGTCCTGGCGCCGCGCAGAGTCAACCGCATCTTCGAGGCCGAGACCGCGCGCATGAACGCCCGGGCGTGCGCGCCAGAGACGACCGGAACACGCCGATGAGCCGGTGGCTGGTGACTGGAATCCCCTCCGGCGTCCTGCTCGTGGCGTTGATCGTCGTCATCGCCGGGGGAACGGTCCTCGTCCAGCGAGCGGTGCGGCGCCGATTCCCCATGCTCGCCGGTGGCGACCACAACGACGTCACCAAGTTCACCTACGGATTCATCGGCTTCCTCTACGCCTTCTTCATCGGTTTCGTCGTCTCGTCGATGTGGGGCCAGGTCAGCACCGCAGACGCAAGTGCGCGCGCCGAGGGCGCGACAGGGGTGCAGATGGCCAGGAATCTCGCGGTGTTCCCCTCACCCGACGCCGACCGCATCCGAGAGGCACTGCTCGTCTATGAGCGCGAGGCGATCGACGAATGGTCGCGCGTCGACGACCTTCCGTCCACGGCCGCCGACGGCGCGCTTGCCGACGTGTACACGGCCTACCGCGACGTACGAGCCGAGACCGACCTGCAGAAATCAGTTCTCGCAACGTCACTGGGGAACCTCGACGAGATCAGCAAGGCGCGCACCGTACGGCTTCTCACCGCAGACGAGGACAACGGACTCCCGTGGCCCATCTGGGCGGTGATCTTCCTGACGAGTGCGATGGTCCTGGGCACCGTGGTCATCTACGGCGTGGAGAAACCCGGGATGCACTATCCGATGGTGACGATCGTCAGCACCGTGGTGGCAACCAACCTCTTTCTCATACTCGAGCTGGCCCATCCATTCGTCGGCACCATCTCGACGTCCGCCGACCCACTGCGGGAAGTGGTGCGCGTCTTGTCCGGATCGCCGTGACCGGTGCCGTGACGGGCCACCGGCCCGAGAACCTGCCGTTGGCAGCGGGTCTCACGACCGCAGCGTTCTTCTGCGTCGCGCTCGTCGGTGCGCTGGCCAAGGTCTCGGGCCAGTACACGTCGACCGGCGTCCTGCTGCTGTTCCAGAACCTGATCTGCTTCCTCTTCATCGTCCCCGTCGTGCTGCGGAACGGCCCGTCGTCGCTGCGTACGTCCAAGATCGGTCTGCACGTGCTGCGGGCCGTCGCGGGTACGGCCTGCTGGTACGCACTGTTCTTCGCCATCGCCCGCATTCCGCTCGCGAACGCGACCCTACTGACGTACAGCGCCCCGCTGTGGATGCCGCTCGTTGCGTGGCTGGTCACGCGGCAGAAGGTGGCGACGGCGACCTGGGCGGGCGCCGTCATCGGCTTCGCCGGTGTCGTGCTGGTACTCCAACCCCAGGGGCACAGCGTCGACGTCGGGGAACTGTCTGCCTTCGCCGGAGCGATATTGCTTGCCGTGGCGATGATGTCGGTCCGCTGGCTGGGGGCGACCGAACCCATCACCCGTGTGCTGTTCTACTACTTCCTGCTGTCGACCGTCCTGTCGGTGCCGATCGCGGTCGTCGACTGGGAGCCGATCCCGCCGCAGGCCCTCGGGTGGCTGATCGGGCTCGGCTTCGCCCAGCTGTCGTCGCAGATCCTCATCGTGCTGGCCTACCGCTACGCGTCGGCGGAGAAGGTCGGCCCGTTCATCTACGGCGTGATCGTCTTCACCGCGGTGCTCGACTGGATCGGGTGGGGCCAAGTACCCTCGGCCACCACGTATCTCGGCATGATCCTGGTGATCGGTGGCGGCCTGGTCGCCGTCCGGGCGAGGCGCGCACCTACGGCGCCGGAGGAGGCTTCTCGATGACGGCCAACCCGACGGTGCGCAGCGGTCGGCGATGGATCGCCAGGGGGCTGGCCCTGTGCCTGGCCGTGATCCTGACGATCGGACTGAGCCTCGGCGGCTATCTGGCGAGTCGCGAGGCCACCGAGCAACCGTCCATCATCTTCGGCGAAGAAGAGACCACCGCGGATCGCGTCGACATCGCGGCGTGGGTGACCCGGGTCGACGTCGAAAGTCAGACGGTCGCCATCACGGTGGCCGATGTGCGGCCCCAGGGCTCGCTGGCCCGACCCAACGGAACGTTCGCCGAAGGCGCGAGGCTCGAGACCAACGCCGTGCGCAACGAACCCGTCGACGTGGCAGCTGGTGAGTGGCTGCCGAACCAGGAGCAGTCCTTCGCCATGAACGGGACCGTCACCGACTTCCCGTTCGACCGGTACACGTCGTTTCTGTCCTTTCGCATGACCGGCGCGGACGGCACCGAAATCCCACTGGCGGTGACCATCTGGAGTACCGACGCGTTCTTCGTCATCTCTCCGGACTACGACCCGGAACAAGACGATTGGCTCAACGTCGACCTGGACGTCAAACGCAGCCCGCCCACGATGATCTTCGGCGTCTTCATCATGGTGCTCATGCTGGGACTGTCCTTCGCCGCCGCGCTCGCCGCCTACTACGTGATCCGCCACCGCCAGGGCTTCGACTTCAACGCCTACGGTGTGATGGCGGCGTTGCTGTTCGCAATGGTGCCGCTGCGCAACGCGATACCGGGGGATCCGCCGATCGGCTCGGTGATCGACTTCATGGCCTTCTTCATCGCCGAGGCCATCATCTCCATCTCGCTGATCACCAGCGTGGTCGTCGGCTACCGGCATCAGATGCACATCGACCGCACGGTCCGGTGACCGGCGGCGCCGCCGCCTCGTGTCCGAGTCGACTTCGGCTGACGCCGATTACAAGTGTGGGCCGCGAGGTCGAGGCGCTCCTACTGTGCGGACATGACCAGTGTCGTGGACCGAATAGAAGCCCCATCCGCAGCCGACCACCCCGTCGCGGCACCACGGCCCGAGGGCAACCCCGGGCTCATCGGCCTGCCACTCATCATCCCGGGCGCCATCGGGCTCGGAGCGACGAACACCGGGCTCGTCAGCGCCTCTGCGGCAGCGATTCCCGTCCTCGTCTCCGCGACGGCGATCGGGCTGCTGGTCACCACCATCTGGTCGGCAGCCCTGCGCCAGAACGTCAACGCGACGATCTACGGCACGTTCTTCGGCTTCTACGGCAGCTACGGCGTTCTGGCACTCGGCTTCGCCCACGACTGGTTCGGCATCGCCGAGGGTGACGTCCGCCAGACCACCGCGCTGTGGCTCGCCAGTTGGCTGCTGTCGATCGGCTTGCTGACCGCGCTCACGATCCGGCTGCCGTGGCTCTACCCGGCCGTGCTGGCCATCGTCGACCTGGCGCTGGTGCTGCTGCTGATCGGCAATCAGACCGGGAGCACCGTGGCGAACCAGGCCGCAGGCTGGCTGATCTTCGCCTTCGCGGGCATCGTCGTCTACTTCTACTTCGCCGCGCTGTGGGAGGAACTGGGCGGCGCAGCGCTGCCGCTGGGCCGGGTCCTGGTCGGTTCGGACTGACCGCTAGCCGCCGAAGGTCGTGGTTCCCTCGGGAGTCACCTCGAAGCCCTGGGTGGCGCCTGCCAGCGTCCCGTAGCAGGCGACACCGCCGGTCACGGCCATGCAGGTGGAGCCGGATCCGTTGACGCGGTAGCCGACCGGCAGCCTGCGCACGTTGCCCGGGTAGGCCGGCTGGTCGAACTTCGGGTCGTCGGTACGGCGGATCCCCGTTCCGCCGGGCAGCTGCGCGAACACCTCGTTCTCACCGGCTGCGACACCCGGAAGCGCTCCGTTGCAACCGATCTCGCCGCCACTGAACACGACTATCGAACACGTCAAACCGCCGTCGACGGTGAACACCGGGAACAGGTTCTTGGCTCCGGTGCCGACGATGTAGGTGTCGTCGCCCACGACGAAGTCGTTGGGGTCCGGGAACCCCTCGGGCAGACCGTCGGTCGCCGGGCCGATGCCGGTTCGCCCGGGGGAGACGATCATCCACTGCGCGGCAGGGCTGCCCTTCGTGCACGCCGTGCGCGGTCCCGGCCCGACGGCGCACTCGAAGTCGCCGAACACGAGCTTCTGCCCGTCGTGCAGCACCGGGGCCGCGTCACCGGATGCCTTGACGAACCGGGGATTGGCCGTCGCACGGAGTCCGCGGGCGTTGACGTCGGCGGCCAGGACGATCTCGTTGACGCCGAGCAGCGTCGCGGGCAGCTTCCCGTCGCACCCGGCGGTGCCGCGAGTGGGCTGAATGGAGCACAGCAGCCCGTCGGGGGTCTGGAAGTAGGCCTCACCGTCGGCGACGAACGCGTCCGGCGCGACCGTCGCGTACCCGCTCAGATCGGGCATCGGAACGTCGGCGTGGGCGGGCGGGGCCATGGACGTGCTGACGGTCGCCGCCGTCATGGCGAGGGCCGAGGCCAGGAATACCAGTGCAGATCGCATTGCCTAGCAATGTAGGCGATGCCGACCGTCAGCCCGAAACCTCGAAGAACGCGTAGTCCTACTCGTGGGCATCGCGGCGCCGGCCCGGCATGCTGATGTCATGGCCTTCACCAAGCCCGCGTCGGACGTACCCGAGGTCGCCGGCGAGACCAACCCGGGACGCGACCGCGCCGTGGACGTCGCCCGGCTGGGCGCGCTGGTGGTGGTCATGTTCGGGCACTGCGCGCTGCTGCTCGCGACCATCGACACCCGCGGGCTTCGCATCGGCAACCTGCTCGGCGAGATACCCGACCTCGCCCCACTCACGTGGGTCGCGCAGATCATGCCGCTGTTCTTCCTCGCCGGCGGCGCCGCAGGCGCCTACGGGTGGCGCCCCGGCACGCCGTGGGGTGCCTGGCTCTTCACCCGCGCCCAACGTCTGTGTCGACCGGCGTTCTGGTACCTGGCGGCATGGACGGTGGGCGTGCTCGTCGTCCGCGTCGTGCTCGGTCCGGCGTCCGCGGCGGGCATCGGGCGCGAATCCGTGGCGCTGCTGTGGTTCCTCGGCGTCTACCTCGTCGCGCTGGCGTTCGTACCGGCGTTGATGCGCCTCGGATCGTGGCGCGGCGTCGCGGCCGTGGTCGTGGGTCTCGTCGCCGCCGCGGCGGTCGTCGACGGGATCCGCATCGCGGTCGGCACACCGTGGGCGGGCGCGGCCAACCTGCTGATCGTCTGGCTGATCCCCGTGGTCATCGGCGTGGGCTACGCCAAGAAGCTGGTGCTGCCGCGCCCGGCGCTCGCGATCGCGGCCGCCGCCTTGGCCGCCCAGGTGGTCGTCGCGCTGGCGGGGCCCTACGAGGTGGCCCTGGTGGTCACCGGCGCCGAGCGGATGTCCAACGTGTCACCTCCCACGCTGCTGCTCGCGCTGCACTGCACCTGGATGTCCTGCGCCTTCGTCGCCGCGTCCGGCCCCATCCGGCGGTGGGCGGGCCGGCCACGGGTCTGGCGGGTGGTCGCGACGGGCAACGGCGGAGCGATGACCATCTACCTGTGGCACATCCCGGCGATCGCCGCCGCCACCTTCGCGCTCCACGCCGTCGGCCTCGACGCCTACGAGGTCGACGCGCCTGGCTTCTGGGGGATGCTGGCCCTGCGGGCCGTGGTGTTCTCGATCGTCATGGCGGCCGCGTTCTGGCTGCTCTCGCCGCTGGAGCACCGACGGTTGCCGTGGTGGGACGCCGCCGGCAGCGCCACCGGCGTCAGGTCGACCGTCGGCGGGGCGCTGGTCTGCGTGGCGGGTGTCGCGCTGGTGCTGATGGCGAAGAACGGGCTGACAGGCGTCGACGGCTGGGCCTCGCTGGGCTGCTTCCTCGCCGCGGCGGCGGCGGCCCGGGTCAGCATCGGGTCGTCGGCGACTCAGGCCTCCAGCCGTGCGCGCACCGCGTCCAGCCGCTGACGGAGTTCCGGTTCGGTGATGATCCCGCGGACCATCAGCGAGTGGGCCAGCGACATCAACTGGCTCTCCGGGTAGGGCAGCGCGGCGTACACGGACGCCGACAGGGCGTCCTCCTCGTCGCGCCGTTGCGCGAAGTCGGGAGCGACCGATCCGCACGACGCCTGGTCGAGGGCATCGCAGAGCCCGTCGAGACTGGTCTTCCACGGCGGTACCGGATTCTCGACGCCGTACTTGGCCGCCATCTTCGGCCACACCTGGCCGCGCTCGACGATGCGCTGCAACGTCTCGCTCTCGACGGGCTCGATCTCGCGGGAAGTGCTCACCATGTGCTCCAGGCGGTCAGTCGGCGGCGGGGTGGACGGCAGGCCGGGTGTCGACGATCACGTTGGACGTGACGCCGGGCTTCGGCACGGCGACGCCGATGAGACTGTCCCGGGTGACGATCTCGGCGAGCTGGTCCTCGGTCCAGCCGTCGGTGCCGTCGGGACGCATCGGCATCACCATGAAGCGGTGCTTCTGGTTCGAGTCCTGCACGCGCACCTCGACGTCGTCGGGCAGGTAGAGGCCGAACTCGGCGAGCACCTGCCGTGGCCAGCGGACGAGACGGCGGCGGTAGTTCGGCGTGCGGTACCACTCCGGTGAGTTGCCGAGGATGGGCCGGGGGTAGCACGAACACAGTGCGCAGACGATGACGTTGTGCACCGTGGGGGTGTCCGCCAGGATCGAGAACGCCGTGAAGTCGCTCGGCGTGCCGAAGCCGGTCGGCTCCATCCAGTCGACGCCGACCTCCTTGCTGGCCGTCATCGGCTCCGCCAGGGCGAGGGCCTTGAAGTCGGGGTCGAGCCACGCGCGGGCGACCAAGCGGGCAGCCGGCGCAGGCCCGATCTGTTCGGCGAACTCGGTGAAGCGGCGATGCTCCTCGGCGGTGAAGATCCCCTTCTCGATGCACAGTTCGCGCAGGGCGATCTCGAGCACTTCGAAGTCGGTGATCTCGTCGACCATCGGTTTCACGGTCCGGTCGTGGTCGTGGTCGTGGTCGCCGTGGTCGTGATCGTGGGTCACGTGCCCTCCTCGGTGTCGCCGTAGCGCGCTCAGGCCGGCCGCAGCCAGCGTTCGGGTATCTCGGTGCGCAGGGAGTCGGTGGCCGTGCCCGTGTAGCCGTCCCACAGGTCGGCCATGGTGAATCGCACGACGTAGAACCACTCGGGCTCGGCGTCGGGGCGGTCCCACGTCTCGTCCTCGGCCGCCGGGCTCTCGTAGGCCACCGCCGCGATCTCGCCGGTGGCGCCGCGGACGTACTCCGGGGTGCGGGTGTAGAACAGCACCGGCAGCTCCCGCACGACGACGGCGTCGCCTACGGCGAACCGGGGTTCACCGGCCTTGCCTGCGTACACCTGCGGATCGCCCTTGCCGACGGCGTGCAGGTGGTGCGCATTGCGCTTCACCGCCGAACCGTCGCCCTCGAACTTGGGTAGGGCTTCGGGGCGTCGGCCGTCGAGTCCGCCTGCGTAGCGGTCGGCCACCTCGGCCATCCGTTCACTGAGTTCGGTCAGCCCGATGTGGTGCTTCTCGACCAGGATCCGCGCCACCGAGAGCAGCCAGCGCCCGTAGTACGGCAGCCCCAGGTAGACCGCGCGGCCGACGTCGACGTTGCCCATCCGCCGACGCTCCTCGGAGAGCCAGATGCCCCGCCACGCCAGCACCTCGCAGATGACGTAGGTCATGTGCTCCCACAGCTCGTACTGCTTGTTCTCGTACTTCATGGGAGCGTCGGGTTCGCCGCCGACGTCGTGCACGGGCTTCAGGTAGGCGGTGAGCCGTGCGTGGTCGAGCAGGTCGGGCGTGGGAGCGTCCGGGAGTTCGGGGTACGAAGACCGGAGACGGGCGACCAGGTCGAGTTGAGCGGCACGTTCTGCGGCAGTACTCATGGCGTCCCCGCCCTCTCCCCGGCGCTTCGCTCGCCCGGGTGCTCGACACTGGCTAGCGGGCCTAATCTAGATCAACCGAGGCGGGAGGCGACGAGAATCGGCCGAATCCGTGCCCGCGCGGACCCGTCGGAGTCGTTCGGTAGGGTCGCCGCGTGACTTCGACCCCGCCCGTCAAGACCGTAAACGCCCGTCTCGCTGCGGAACTCGCAGTGGGGGAGGCCCAGGTGGCAGCCGCGGTCCGGCTGCTCGACGAGGGTTCGACCGTTCCGTTCATCGCGCGCTACCGCAAGGAGGTCACCGGCAGCCTCGACGACGGCCAACTGCGCACCCTGGAGGAACGTCTGGGCTATCTGCGGGAACTCGACGCCCGCCGGGTGGCGGTGCTGGCGTCGATCGAGGAGCAGGGCAAGCTCACCGACGAGCTGCGGACGGCGCTCCTGACCGCCGACACCAAGTCGCGGGTGGAGGACATCTACCTGCCGTACAAGCCCAAGCGCAGGACCAAGGCGCAGATCGCGCGCGAGGCCGGTCTGGAGCCGCTGGCCGACCGCCTGCTCGCCGACCCGACGCTGGTCCCGAACGACGTGGCGGCGGAGTTCCTCAACGAGGACGTCGCCGACGCCGCGGCGGCCCTCGACGGCGCGCGGCAGATCGTCATCGAGCGTGCCGCCGAGAACGCCGAGCTGGTCGGCGCGGTCCGCGCGAAGTTCTGGGCCGACGGCACGCTTCGCACGGCGCCGTCGTCGGAGGAGGTGGGCAAGAGCGCCGCGGCGCAGAAGTTCCGCGACTACTTCGACTACTCCGAGCCGCTGGAGAAGATGCCGTCACATCGCGTGCTCGCCGTGATGCGTGGCGAGAAGGAACAGGTGCTGTCGCTGACCTTCGACGGCGGCGACGACGAGCCGTACCAGGTGCTGGTCGCCCAGGCGCTCGGCGTCGACCTCAGTGCGCCGGGCGCCGCGACGCCGTGGCTGGCCACCACCGTCCGCTTCGCATGGCGGGTCAAGCTCATGGTGTCGGCCTCGGTCGACGCCAGGATCAAGCTGCGGCAGCGAGCCGAGCAGGACGCGGTGACGGTCTTCGCGCGCAACCTGAAGGACCTGCTGCTCGCCGCGCCGGCGGGCACCCGCACGACGCTGGGTCTGGACCCCGGCTTCCGGACCGGGGTGAAGGTCGCCGTCGTCGACGGCACCGGCAAGGTGGTCGACACGTGCGCGGTCTTCCCGCACCAGCCGCAGAAGCAGTGGGACGCCGCGAAGGCGACCCTCGCCGCGCTCGTCGCGCGCCACGGCGTCGAACTCATCGCCATCGGCAACGGCACGGCGTCGCGCGAGACCGATGCGCTCGCAACCGAACTCATCGCCGACATCCGGTCGGCCGGCGCCGCCGCGCCCGCGAAGGCGATCGTCAGCGAGGCCGGGGCGTCGGTGTACTCGGCGTCGGCGTATGCCGCACACGAACTGCCGGATCTCGACGTCACCATCCGCGGGGCGGTGTCGATCGCACGCCGCCTGCAGGACCCGCTCGCCGAGCTCGTCAAGATCGATCCCAAGTCCATCGGCGTCGGTCAGTATCAGCACGACGTGACGCCTGGCATCCTGGCCCGCAGCCTCGACGCGGTCGTCGAGGACGCGGTGAACGCGGTCGGCGTCGACCTCAACACCGCGTCGGTGCCACTGCTCGCCCGCGTCTCCGGCGTGACGGACACCCTGGCCGAGGCCATCGTCGTGCACCGCGAGAAGGCAGGCCGATTCGACAGCCGCAAGGCGCTGCTGAAGGTTCCGCGATTGGGACCCAAGGCATTCGAGCAGTGCGCGGGCTTCCTGCGCATCAACGGCGGCACCGACCCCCTGGACGCCTCGGGCGTGCACCCCGAGGCCTACCCCGTCGTGCGGCGGATCCTGGACCGCTCGGGCGTGACACTCGCCGAACTGATCGGCGACGAGCGGTCACTGCGGTCGCTGCGGCCCGTCGACTTCGCCGACGACCGCTTCGGCATCCCGACGGTCACCGACATCCTCGCCGAACTCGAGAAGCCGGGACGCGACCCCCGACCGGCGTTCACCACGGCCACGTTCGCGGCGGGCGTGGAGAAGGTGTCCGACCTCGAGCCGGGGATGATCCTCGAAGGCGTGGTGACCAACGTCGCGGCCTTCGGTGCGTTCGTCGACGTGGGCGTGCACCAGGACGGTCTCGTCCACGTCTCGGCGATGTCCGACCGCTACGTCTCCGACCCGCACGAGGTGGTGAAGTCGGGTCAGGTCGTCAAGGTCAAGGTCCTCGAGGTGGACGTCGACCGGCAACGCATCGGCTTGAGCCTGCGACTCAACGACACCCCGCAGCGCGAGCAGGGCAAGCGCCCCGACCGCGGTGGCCAGCCCCGTCGCGACCGGCCGCAGGCCGCGGAACAACGCCGTAACCCGAAGGCGGGCAACGACTCCCGCAAGAGTGCGCCCGCCGCATCGGGCGCGATGGCTCAGGCGCTGCGCGACGCCGGCTTCGGCCGGTGACCGCTAGCGGCTGATCGGCGACGCCGACAGCGGGCGCTTGCGCACCACCTGCGGCCACCAGAACCACCGGCCCAGCAGCGCCGCGATCGCCGGCGTCATGAACGCCCGGATGACCAGGGTGTCGAACAGCAGGCCGAGCCCGATGGTCGTACCCACCTGGGCCACCACGGTCATCTCGCTGACCATCATCGCCATCATGGTGAAGGCGAACACCAGGCCTGCGGCGGTGACCACGGAGCCGGTTCCGCCCATCGCCCGGATGATCCCGGTGTTGATCCCCGCGTGCAGTTCCTCCTTGAGGCGCGCCACCAGCAGCAGGTTGTAGTCCGCGCCCACCGCCAACAGCACGATGACCGCCATGGCCATCACCATGAAGTGCAGCGGCACCCCCAGCACGTGCTGCCACACCAGCACCGACAACCCGAACGACGCGCCGAGCGACACCACGACGGTGCCGACGATGACCGCGGCCGCGACCAGGCTGCGCGTGATCAACAGCATGATGATGAAGATCAGCGTGAGCGCCGAGATCCCGGCGATCAGCATGTCGTAGCCGTTGCCGTCCCGCATGTCCTTGAACGCCGACGCTGTACCGCCGAGATAGACCTTCGAGCCCTCGAGCGGAGTGCCCTTGATGGCCTCCTTGGCGGCCAGCTTGATCGCGTCGATGCGTTCGATGCCGCTGGCCGACAACGGATCACCCTCGTGGGAGATGATGAACCGCACCGACGTGCCATCGGGGGAGATGAAGCTCTCCATGCCGCGCTTGAAGTCCGCGTTGTCGAAGATCTCCGGCGGCAGGTAGAAGGTGTCGTCGTTCCAGGAGTCGTTGAACGCGTCGCTCATCGCCGTCTGGTTCTCCGACGCCGCCGCCTGCTGATCCTGCACGCCGCTCTGGGTGGCCTGCATCTTCAGCATCATGTCGCGCTGGTTGCGCATCGACTCGATCTGTCCGGGCAGCAGCGCCTCGAGTTGCGGCAGCAGCGTGGCGAGCCGCTCGAGCGTGGGCACCAGCATCTGGATGTCCTCGGTCGTGGTGTTCACGCCGTCGAGCAGGTCGAAGATCGACCGCATCGCCCAGCAGATCGGGATGTCGTAGCAGTGCGGTTCCCAGTAGAAGTAGTTGCGGATGGGGCGGAAGAAGTCGTCGAAGTTCGAGATGGAGTCCCGGATCTCGGCGACGTCGACCGCCATCTGCTTGGTCTTGACGACCATCTCCTGGGTCACCGCGTTCATCTGGCCCATCAGCGACGACATCTTGGTCATCGTGTCGATGGTGTTCTGCATCTCGTCGGCCTGGACCAACATGTCGGCCATCCGGTCCTGGCTGTACTTGCGGTTGAGGTCCTGGCTGATGCCCGACAGGCCCATCTGCGCGGGGATGGTGCTGAACTCGATCGGCTTGCCGTCGGGCCGGGTGATCGCCTGGACGCTGCCGATGCCCTCGACGCGGAACACGGCCTTCGCGATCTTGTCGATCACCAGGAAGTCCGCGGAGTTGCGCAGGTCCCGGTCGCTCTCGATCAACAGCAACTCGGGGTTCATCCGCGCCGGGTCGAAGTGTCGTTCGGCGGCGGCGAAGCCCTGGTTGGCGGGCAGATCGCTGGGCAGGTAGTTGCGGTCGTTGTAGTTGGGTTGGTACCCCGGCAGGGTGAGCAGTCCGATCAGGGACAGCCCCACCGTTCCGATCAGCACCGGACCGGGCCACCGGACGATGACGGCGCCGATCTTGCGCCACCCGCGGATGCGCATGGCGCGCTTGGGTTCCAGCCACCCGAACCGGCTGGTGACGGTGATCAGCGCGGGCCCCAGCGTCAGCGCCACCAGCACGGCGATCGTCATGCCGACCGCCAGCGGGATGCCGAGCGACTGGAAGTACGGCAGGCGGGTGAACGACAGGCAGAACGTCGCGCCGGCGATCGTCATGCCGGACCCGAGCACCACGTGGGCCGTGCCGTGGAACATCGTGTAGTACGCGGACTCCCGGTCCTCGCCCATGGTCCGGGCTTCCTGATATCGCCCGATCAGGAAGATCGCGTAGTCCGTGGTCGCGGCGATCGCGAGCGTCACCAGCAGCTGGGTGGCGAACGTGGACAGCCCGATGAGGTCGTGGAAGCCGAGGAAGGCCACGACGCCGCGGGACGCCGCCAGGCCCAGCACCACCAGCACCAGCGTGAGGAACACCGTGCGCAGCGACCGGTAGACCAGCAGCAGCATCGAGATGATGACGCCGAACGTCGCCAATTCGATGATGCGCACGCTGCGGTCGCCCGCGATCTGCTGATCGGCGGCCAGCGCCGAGCCGCCGGTGACGTGCACCGTGACGCCCGGTGGGGGAGTCAGCCCCTCGACGATGCCCTGGACCGCCTCGACCGATTCGTTGGCCAGCGCCTCGCCCTGGTTGCCCGCGAGGTACACCTGGACGTAGGCGGCCTTCAGGTCGTCGCTCTGCGCCCCGGCCTCGGTGAGGGGATCGCCCCAGAAGTCCTGCACGTGTTCGACGTGCTGGTCGTCGGCCTCGAGCCGGGCGACCATGTCGTTGTAGAAGCGGTGCGCCTCGTCGCCGAGGGGCTTGTCGCCTTCGAGCACGATCATCGCGGAGCTGTCGGACTTGAACTCCTCGAACACCGTGCCGACGCGCTTCATCGCGATCACCGACGGTGCGTCGGCCGGGCTCATGGAGACCGACTGCATCTGGCCGACGACCTCGAGCTGCGGCACCGTCAGGTTCAGTGCGGCGACCAGCAGGATCCAGCCGATGATGATGGGCACCGCCAGCCTGCGGATCCACTTGGCCAAGCCCGAGCGGTGCTGGTGGGTGCTCGGCGGGGTCGGGTCGGTGATCCCGGTGGTCATCGGTGCGTCACCGGTCGCGACTCCTCACTCGGCAGCGTTAGGACAGCCTTACTCGATCGCCTTAGTAAAGCAGACTAGGTAACCCGGGTGCGACCGTCGCTGAGCGACTTCTCAGGTTCTGCGGTCGACGAATCCACGGTGGTGCCGGGCCGAGGCGACCTAGGCTCCAGCCATGTCGACCGATCGCGCCGCACTGGTGGCGGGCAGCATCCGCCTCGCCTCCGGAGTGTCCTTCCTCGTCGACCCGCTGCGAGCAAACCGGTTGTGGGGTGAGCCCGAGGATCCGGGCCCCGCGGCGCGGCTGCTGCTGCGGTCGATGGGCTACCGCGATGCCCTGATCGGCGGCCTGCTGCTGGCCGCGGCCCTGCGCGGTGACGACACGCGCGGCTGGTTCCTCGCCTCCGGCGGCGCGGACGCGGCCGACCTGCTCGGTGGCATGAGCGTGCACCACGACCTCAAGCGCGGCCAGCAGGTCATCGGACTGGGCGGCGCGGTGGTCGGCATCGGCGTCGGGTTGTGGGGCGCGCTGCGCGGTAGGCCACGTTCGGACGTCTAGGGTCGGGCCATGCGTTTCGCCATCATCTGCGTCGGCGTGGTCGTCGCCCTGTTCGGCCTGCTGTTCACCCTGCAGGGCATCGGCGTGGTCGGCGGCAGCCCCATGAGCAACACGACGACGTGGACGGTCCTCGGCCCGATCATCGCGCTGATCGGCGTCGCGCTGGCCGTGGGTGGCTGGCGCACGCGCCGCAACTAGTCGGCGGCGGCCTGCCGGACGTCCATGTCGGCGGCGAACCGCGCCACGTGACCCAGCGACCGCTCCAACCGGTCCATGACGATCTCCGGTCCCAGGGCCGCATCGTCGCGATCCTCGACCAGGTCGCGGCAGGCGGTTACGATCGTCGTCGAGAACAGGGCGACGGCGAGGTCGAGATCCGCGTCGTCAGGTGCGACGCCCATCTTGCGGGCCATCGCTTCGACCGCCGCCGGGCAGCGGTAGTCGATCGCGGCCTGCCGCAGCGTGTCCGAGGAGTTGACGACGCGCAGGATGAGTGCGATGCGGTCGGTGGTCAGCCCCTCCAGCGAGCGGCGCGACACCCCGTCGAGCACCGCCATGTGCGCCGACCGCAATGCCTCCATGGGGCTGAGGTCGTCTGCAAGCGCCTCCAGTTGCACGACGATCTCGGTGGCGAGGTCGTCGAGCACCGCGATGAACACGGCGTCCTTGGTCGCGAAGTAGCGGCTGAAGGTGCGGGTCGAGATCTCCGCGGCCGCCGAGATCTGCTCGACGGTGGTGTTCTCGTAGCCCTGCCGCAGGCAGAGACTCACCGCCGCGTCGACGAGCATGCGGCGGGTGTTCTGCTTCTTCCGTTCACGCAAGCTCGGCCGTAGCTCTGCGGGCCAGTCGGACACGCCGGGAAGCCTACCGGCCGCACGACGGTTTGCTGGCGATCGTGAACGATCCGTCACGGATCGGTTCGGCTAGGTCAGCAGACCCTGCTCGATCAGCCAGTCCCTCGCCACCAGCGCCGGATCCTCGCCGTCGTTGTCGACCTTCGCGTTGAGGGTCAGCATCACCTCGTTGGTCATCAGCGGATTGAGCTGGCCGAAGATCTCCGCGAGTTCGGGATGCGCCTCGAGCACCTCGGTCCGGATCACCTCGGTGAGGTTGTACAGCGGAAAGAACTGCCGGTCGTCGTCGAGCACCCGCAGGTTCAGGGCGGGAATCCGGCCATCGGTGGTGAACACCTCGCCGAAGTTGCAGTCCCCGTTGGCCGTTGCGGTGTAGATGACGCCGGTGTCGAGGTTGGTCACCCGGCCGAGATCCTCGCGCGTCAAGCCGTAGGTGGCCAGCATGGGGACGAAACCGTCGTTGCGGCTCGCGAATTCGCTCTCGACGCAGAACGTCAACTCCTGCTTCGGGAGTCGCTCGAGGTCGGACAGCTTGGTCACCCCGAGCCGCTCGGCCTCGGACTCGCGGATGGCGAAGGCGTAGGTGTTGTTCATCGGCGCGGGCGGCAGCCAGGTCAGGTCGTTCGCCCGGTCCGCGTCGTTGACGGCCTGCCACTGGGCCTGGGCACCCTTGACGGGCTGCTCGTTGCCGAGATAGTTGATCCAGCCGGTGCCGGTGTACTCGGGCGAGACGTCGGCGTTGCCGTCGAGCATCGCTTGCCGGACGCCGAAGCTGCCGGGCGTGTTCGTCAGGTTGGTGACCTCCGCGCCCGCGGCCGCCAGCACGATCGACACCATGTTGCCGAGGATGAGCTGCTCGGTGAAGTCCTTCGCGATGACGGTGATCTTCGCCCCGTCGAGCGAGTCGTAGTGCTGGATGGCGCCGGGGCGCGCCTCGAGTACGGCGCCGCTGGCCGAGCGCAGGCCGCACCCGGCGAGGGCGGTCGACGCGACGGCGAGCCCGGCGAGTACGGCGGTGGTGCGACGCAACATGATTCCTACAGTCCCTTCGGCGACGCGACCATCTCGACCACGCGCGCCAGCCAGTCGATGGCCAGTGCCAGAGCGGCGACGAGGATGGCGCCGACGATCAGCGTGGTGCTCTGCTGCAGCTTGATGCCCGTGGTGATCAGTTGCCCGAGTCCGCCGGCACCGGTGAAGGACGCCAATGCCGCGGTGCCGACGATGAGCACCAGCGCGGTGCGCACACCCGCGATGATCACGGGCAGGGCGAGCGGGAGTTCGACCCGCCTGAGCGTGGAGAACGCCGACATTCCCATGCCGCGCGCCGCCTCGACCAGCTTGCGGTCGACGCCATCGAGACCGACCACGGTGTTGGCGATGATCGGCAGCGCGCCGTAGATGGTGAGGGCGGCCACGGCGCCGGTCGCGCCGATGCCGAACAGGACCGCGCCCAGCGCGATCAGACCGATCGCCGGCGCGGCCTGGCCGAAGCCGGCGACGGTGATGATGGGCTTGGAGAACCGACGCATCGAGCCGCGGGTCAGCAGGACGCCGAGCGGGATGGCGATCAGGCAGGTCAGCACGGTCGCGGCCAGGCTCACCACCATGTGCTGGCGCAGCAGCGTCAGGAGTTCGGGGACGGCCAGTGACCGCTTCTCCGACTCCGACACGTCGGCGGCGTGCACGTACAGCAGCGCGCCGACGACGGCGACCACGCACAGTGTCGGCTGCAGGATCCAGCGGAGCCGTCCCGGCCGGGCGACGCCGGCGGTCGGGACGTCGGTCGTGACGATCGCGGGAAGCGCCGACGTCACGAGCCCTCCCGCGCAGGAGCGCCGCGCAGGTCGGCCATGGCGTCCATGATCGTCTCGACGCGGATCGCGCCCTGGTAGACGTTGCGCCGGCCCGTCACGACGACCACGCCGTGTGAGGACGTCAGCATCAGGTCGAGCGCGTCGTTGAGCGTCGAGGCGAGGCTGACGACTTCCAGGCCCTCGTCGCGGGACACGTCGGCCAGCGCGTTCGGCGCGGCGAGCTCGTCGAGCGACAGCCAGCGCTGAGGGCGATCCTGCTCGTCGAGCACGATGACGTGCTGACGGTTGATCGCCTCCGCGGCACGGATGGCGGCGGTGGGATCGCCGCCGACGTGGGCGACCGCCGCCTCGTGCAATTCGACGTCGCGGACCCGGGTCAACGTCAGCTGCTTGAGCGCGGCGCCGTGACCGACGAAGCCACGCACGAAGTCGTTGGCCGGGTTGCCGAGGATCTCCTCGGGCGTGTCGTACTGGACGATCTTCGAGCCCTGGTCGAGGATCGCGATCTTGTCGCCGAGCTTCACTGCCTCGTCGAAGTCGTGCGTGACGAACACGATCGTCTTGCGGAGTTCCTCCTGCAGGCGCAGCAGCTCGTCCTGCAGCCGCTGCCGGGTGATCGGGTCGACCGCGCCGAACGGCTCGTCCATGAGCAGGACCGGCGGGTCCGCGGCGAGCGCCCGGGCCACGCCGACGCGCTGCTGCTGGCCGCCGGAGAGCTCGCGGGGATAGCGGTCGCGGTACTTGGCCGGCTCGAGGTTGACCAGGTCGAGCAGTTCGTCGATGCGCGCCGAGATGCGCTTCTTGTCCCACTTGAGCAGACGCGGGACGATCGCGATGTTGTCGCCGACGGTCAGGTGCGGGAACAGGCCGGCACCCTGGATGACGTACCCGATGTGCCTGCGCAGCTCGTCGGGGTCGCGCTGGGTGACGTCGTCGTCGCCGATGAAGATGCGACCGCTGGTGGGTTCGATCAGGCGGTTGATCATCTTCATCGTCGTAGTCTTGCCGCAACCCGACGGGCCGACCAGCATCACGATCTCGCCGGCCGGGATCTCCAACGTGACGTTGTCGACCGCCGCGGCGCTCTTGGCGTCGTAGCGCTTGGTGACGCCGTCGAGCAGGATGCGCGCCCCGCCTGAGCGTGAGGCGTCCTGGGTGGCGCCGGAGTCGATGGTCGCTGAATCAGACAAGGATTCCCCTAGGGGTGGTGAGCCGGGTGACGAAGTTCAGGACGGTGTCGAGCACGACGGCGAGGATGAGGATGCCGACGGTGCCCGCGACGATCGAGTTCGTGGCGTTGGCGCCGCCGGTGCGGGAGATGCCGGAGAAGATGTAGCCGCCGAGGCCGGGACCGAGCGCATAGGCGGCGATCGCGGCGATGCCCATCAACATCTGCGCCGAGATCCGGACGCCGGTCATGATGACCGGCCATGCGAGGGGGAGTTCGAGCCGAACCAGGGTGGTCACCCGGCTCATGCCCATGCCCCTGGCCGACTCGATCAGGGTGCGGTCGACTCCGTTGAGGCCGACCAGGACGTTGCGCAGTATCGGCAGGAACCCGAAGAACACCAGCATGATCACCGAGGGCAGGACGCCGATCCCCACGATGCCGACCAGAACGCCCAGCAGCGCATAGGACGGAATGGTCAGGCCGACCGAGGTGAAGGAGTTGCCGACGGCCAGGCCCCATCTGGAGCGGTAGATCAGTACGCCGACCAGCACTGCGGCGAGGGTTGCCAGGAGCAGCGTCTGCACCACCAGGCTCATGTGCTGGTAGGCCAGGAAGGACAGCACCGACCAGCGATCTCTTACGAAGTCCACGAACCCCATCAAGTATCGCGCCTCTCCGGACCGGCTGCTTCGGTGCCCGGCGAATGTACCCCGGCTGAACGATCGGCAAACGGGAGTTCGCCGGGCGCAGCAAATAGCGGACGAGTCCGGCAACGGGCCCGGTGCGGCCGAGGGAGGGCTAGATCGCGGCGGGTGGCGGTGCGGGGACCAGGTCGGGGGCGGGTGCGGGGAGCGCTTCGGGTGGGGCGGGGGGAAGGTTCACCGGTGGGGCGGGGGGAAGGCCGACCGGCGGGGCCGCGGGCACGTTGATCGGCGGCGCGGTCAAAGGGTCGGGTGCCGGCGGCGCGAACCCCACGTTCACCACGTTCATCGGTGGGGCAGGCGGAGGTGGGGGCGGAGCGAACGGGTCGAGCGGCGGGGGAGGCGGGGCGTCAGGCGGTGCCGGGGGTCCGGCGAGCGCGTCGGCGGGCAAGTACATGTGTTTGGTGAACTGCGATTGGAAGGCCCCTCCGCCGCCCACCTTGACGCCACCGCCCTCACCGCTGGAGACCGGCGTGCCGTCGGGCAGCGTCACCGCGGTGTGCCCGGAGTTCCAGCCGATGTTCAGCGCGCCCGGCTCGCTGCCGTAGCGGAACCCACGGGCCAGTAGAGCCGACTCCTGATTGCCGGTGTTGAACCGATCGCCGTAGACGGGTCGGCCGGTTGCCGCGTTGGACACCCAGGACGCCAGTCCGGAGCAATCCGTGCCTGCGGGCGAGTCGCCACCCGTCACGTACGGCGTCCCCGAGACCTGATTGACGAGTGTCAACAGCGTTGCGGTCGCGAATCCAATCATGGCGTCGGACGCTAGCAACGGGTTTCGGCGAGTGCCAAGATATGTGGCTGCCGTCACGTTTGAGTGAGGGCATGGCGTGGGTCTCAGAAGGCGTTGAGCGCGTTGCGATTCCACACACACTCGAGGACGTGCATTCGTGGTCGTGTTCGCCAGGGCTGGATTCGGGGCCGTCACGCTCACGTCGGAGCCGAGATGGCTTGCGCGAGTTGGCGTTCGGACGTCTGGCCACTGTCGCGCCGAGCGTGACGCCAGCGTCACCTTCGCGCCCGAGCGTGACTCCAGCGTCACGTTCGCGCCGAGATCCGTGACGTGCGAACGATTGCCTCAGCGGTAGACGCCCATGCCCCCGTCGACGTGAATGGTCTGCGCGGTGACGTAGCCGGCGTCGTCACTGATCAGGAATGCGACCACCGCGCCGATGTCCTCGCAGGTACGACCGACGCGTCGCAGGGGCACCGAACGAACGGCGCGCTCGAAGTCCTTGGGCGCCAACTGCTCCCAGGCCTGCACGCCCTCGGAGTCGGCGAACGGGCATACGACGTTGACCCGTATGTCGTCGCGCCCCCACTCCAGGGCAGCGGCCTTCGACATGCCGCGCACTGCCTCCTTCGCACCGGCATAGGCAGCGAATCTCGCTTGGCCGCCGGTGCCGGACGCCGATCCGAGGTTGACGATCGACCCGCCGCCGGCAGCCGCCATCACGGGATGCACGGCCTGCATGAGGAAGAAGGTGGCCCGCGGGGCGGTGTCGAACACCAGGTCGTAGTCGTCGGCGGTGACGTCGACGAGCGCCTTGGGTTCGTTGGTGGCCACGGCGTTGTTGATCAGTGCGTCGATGCGGCCGTGTGCCGCGAGCGCGGCCTCGACGATCAGCCTGGGGCTGTCCGAATCGCGGAGGTCGATCACGGCCGACTCCATGTGCAACCCGTCGGCAGTGAAGCCGTCGGACGTGGCCGCGAGCCCGTCGCCGTCCCGGTCGACGCCGAGTACGCGCGCGCCGCGGCTGAGCAGGGCGCGAGCGATGCCCCTCCCGACGCCGCGGGCGGCGCCGGTGACGATGGCCGTCTTGCCGTCCAGGGACAGTGGGTGCGAGAAGCCCGTCATGGCGACAAGCTACCCGGCTGACCGGCTAGATTCGGCGGGTGACGCGCGGCCGCCCGTGGTGGACCCGCAGTGCCGACTGCCTACTCGCCGAGGACGTGCCCGCACTGCCGGAGGCCGTCCGCGACTTCTACGTCGACCTCCGCAACATCCGTGAGGTCCATCCGCTGGTCGTGTCCGTCCGCCCGACGGATCGGGTTCGGCATCACGACGGCTACGTGCAGAGCTATCGGGTGCGTGACCGCATCCGGCTGGGCCGCCTCACCGTGGGGGTCACCTACACCGCGACCCTGACCGTTCCCGACGTCGGCGACGTGCTCACCGAGGCCCGCCAGTTTCCACACGTGCGCCTAGACGGAGTGGTCTCCTTCGAGCCGAGCGGTGGCGGCACCCGGGTCACCGAGCGTCTTCGCGTGGTGGCGCCCGCACCGTTGGCTTCGGTCACCGTCCGTCAGGCCACGGCGGCCCACGTCGAGATGCTCGCCGGCATCCGACGTCGTTTCGCTCAGCCGACCGACTGATGGGCCCTGCGGCGCGGAACCGGTGCGAGCCAGTTCCTTTCAAGATTGGCCCGACGACACCCACCCGCAGGGGTTCTTTACAGATCGTCTCGCGAATGTCACGCTCTTGGTAGTGTCGGGAAGCCCACGACAACCCCGGGAGCGAATGTGGCGAGCACTGGAACGTACGGCGTCGGTAGTGCACGGGCGGGTGCCCCGATGCCCAGCAGGCTGGGCAAGTATCAGCTCCGGGTGACCGCGCGCGACGCCACCGAGGTGGTGGCCCACGCGGGCGGATGGCTCGTCGACCGCGCCATGGCGGGCTGGGACGTCTCGGTCGTGCTGACCGAGGACTGCGACGCGTCGCCCCTGCGGATCCTCGGCGTGCACGCCGACCTCCGGGACGCCGACGACGACTCGGCCGCGCCGCTGCGGTCGCAGTCGATCGCCGTCTCGGCCGGGGCGATCTCAACCGACGAAGAGCTGCGCAGCGCGGTCACCCGCACCGCCAAGCGAGGCCTCGCCGAGGTGATCGTCTGGGGTGACGCGGACGTCGCACTGGTGCCGGGACTCGAACCCGTCGTGCACGTCCTGAGTTCCGCGGCGCGCGCCTTCAAGGCACGCGCGCTGATGGCCGCCGGAACGTGCCTCGACGTCGCACCGACCGAGACCTTCCGGTACCGCACCACCGCGGTACTGGCCGACTACCGGGACCTGACGCCCTCGGCCGCGACGCTCTTGGCCCAGCGGTAGTCGGCCTTGCCCGCGGGCGACCGGACGATGGCCTCGGCCCGGACGAACGCCTTCGGGATCTTGTAGCGCGCGATCGACGTGCGGCAGGTCTCGACTAGTTCCTCGTCGGTGGCCGATGCGCCCTCGGCGAACTGCACGACGGCGACCACCTCGCTGCCCCAGCGCTCCGACGGCCTCCCGACGACCACCACGTCGTACACGGCGGGGTGCGCCGCGATGGCCCGCTCGACCTCCTCGACGAAGATCTTCTCGCCGCCGGAGTTGATGGTCACCGAGTCGCGGCCCAGCAGCTCGATGCGCCCGTCGTCGAGCACGTTGGCGCGGTCACCGGGCACCGACCAGCGCACGCCGTCGATGGTGGGGAAGGTGCGGGCAGTCTTCTCGGCGTCGCCGAGGTAGCCGAGCGGGATCAAATCCCGGCGGGCCAGCCAGCCCTTGCCCTCGCCGGGCCGGAGTACGCGATCGAGGTCGGCGGACACCACGGCGGTGTCGAACTGCGGGGTGAACGTCGCGGGTGTCGCCTCGGCGCCCGCGGCGTTGAACGTGCTCATCTGCGCACCCGACTCCGAGGCCCCGACGGCGTCCATCACCATGATGTTCGGCAGGGCGGCGAGGATGCGCGCGCGGACCGTCGGCGACATCGGCGCACCGCCGTTCGAGATGGTCACCAACCCCGACAGGTCGTAGTCGCCCGCCTCGATCTCCTCGACGAGGGGCCGCGCGATCGCGTCGCCCACCACGGGAATGCTCAGCACCCGCTCCCGTTCGGCCAACCGGAGCACCTGGTCGGGACGCATGCGCTCGACGTCGTCTGGGATGACGACGCGTCCGCCCATCGTGACCATGTTGAACGTCGCCCACTGGGCGGCACCGTGCATCAACGGCGGGATCATCAGGATCGACATCGCCCCGGGTGACGCACTGGCCTTGGCGGCGAGTTCGTCGTAGGAGGTCAGCGGCTGATCGCTGCCCCACGGCCGTCCGCCCATCGAGGACAGGAAGATGTCGTGCTGGCGCCACAGCACGCCCTTCGGCATGCCCGTGGTTCCGCCGGTGTAGAGGATGTAGAGGTCGTCGCCCGTGGGCGTCGGCATGCCACCCGTTGGCGGCGGTGTGGCGACGACGGACTCGAAGTCGACTGCGCCCGGGAGCAATTCGTGTCCGGAGTCGTCGGCGACCTGGATCAGCACCGTCAGGTGGGGCAGCCGGTCCCGGATGGCGGCGACCCGCGGTGCGAACTCCGAGGGGTAGACCAGTGCGCGCGACTTCGAGTCGGTGAGCAGGTAGAGCAGTTCCTCTTCGACGTAGCGATAGCTGACGTTGAACGGTGCGACCCGCGCGCGGAACCCGCCGATCATCGCTTCGAGGTACTCGTTGCCGTTGCGCAGATAGATGCCGATGTGGTCCTGCCCGGACTCGTGACCGGCCAGGCCGTCGCGTTCGGTGTGGCAGCCCAGGCCGACCGACGCGAGGTAGTGGGCGAAGCCATCGACGCGGGCGTCGACGTCGGCGTAGGTCATCCGGCGGTCGCGCCACACCAGGAACGTCTCGTCCGGGATGGACTTCGCGACCGCACCGAAGACGTCGGACAGATTGAACTTCACGTCACCGCTCACAGCCCATGACCATACAGCTCGAACCCCGCCGTATGGTCGAAGTCGGCGGCACCGATCGGAGAACCCGAGGCGTCGGGATCAGCCAGGGAAGAAGCCGGCACCCGTCAGCGTGCCGGGCTGCCAGCCCCGCGCGCCGAGGCACACCATCGGCCGACCGTCGGGCGACTGAGCGGCCGACTTCGGCCCGGGGCACGGTGCGCCGATGTCCTGCTGGCCGTGCAATGGGTACGACGCCACCCAGAACCCGGTGTAGACCGGCGGCCACTGGTTCGGGATGTAGTGACACACCAGCGGCTGCCCGCCGCGGCCGCGGCCGTAGGTGAACAACTGATAGTTGGTGCACGGGCCGTTCAGCGCGGCGTCGTACACCATCCCGGGAACGTCGGTCGGATAGCGCCCCGGCTCGTCGGAGAAGTCGTTGGTCGGGTCGGCGCCCGCGGACGGAGCCAGCCCGATCGCGGCAGCCACCACTGCGGCGGCAATCGTCAGTTCGCGAAACAATGTGGTGCCCTCCTCGACGTCGTGGCAAAGCCTAACGGGTCCGCAACGGGAGTCGAGTCGTTTCGCTCCGGTCAGCCCGGTGTCGACCGGGACCGGGTCAGTCGGAGGCCTGTATCAGTCGGAGGCATATGTCACTCAGAGGCGGCGTCGAGCACGCTCACGGCGATGCCGTACGGCAGGAAGCGGACCCGCCGCGTCGGGTCGGTGTTGTTCTTGTTGGCGCGCAACGCGTCCAGCTCGGTCGGGTAGACCTCTTCGATGTGCGCGCCGCCCTGGGCGTCGACGGTGTAGATCGACCACACCCCGTCGCCCTTCTCACCGGTCGTCTCCGGCTCGGCCTTGGGGCGCGACGTCTGGGTGAGGTCGCCGAGCAGGGTCGCCCAGCCGGCACCCCTGCTGATCTTGTCGACCGCGTCGCGCAAACCCTCGCCGGCCTCGCGGATGGCCCGGTCGAAGTCCTCGGGGTCGATTCCGAACGGTCCGTTCTGGCTCATCGCCATCCTCCTCGTACTGGTCGACCCGGCTGGTGCGGGCGACCCCACCAGTGTGCGCGTCATCCGGACGGTTCGCCACGATCGGCCGTCGGACCCCACCTGCCTGAGCGACGATGTGTCGGTGTCAGAACCTCCTGCCTCCTCTGCGCGCGGTGACCTGCTGGCCGCCGTCGAACGCTCGCCCGAGGCCGCGGCAGCCCACGACTGTTCGGCATGGGTGGGGCTGTTCGCGGCCGACGGCCAGATCGAGGACCCCGTCGGATCGGCGCCGCACCGCGGTCACGACCGCATCGGGCGGTTCTACGACACGTTCATCGGCCCCCGCGACATCGCGTTCGGACCCAGCGTCGACGTCGTGCACGGTTGCACCGTGGTGCGCGACCTGACGCTGCACGTCACCATGGGCGCCTCGCTGACCATGGCCATCCCCGCCTACCTGCGCTACGACCTGACGCCCGTTGCGCACGGCTACGCCATCACCCGACTGCGGGCGCACTGGGAACTGCCCGCGATGGTCGTCGAGTTCGCCCGCGGCGGCATCGCGGCGGTGCGCCCGGGCCTCGGCCTCGGGCGGGAACTACTGCGCAACCAGGGGCCCGCCGGCGCCGTGGGCTTCGCCGCGGGGTTCCGGCGCGGCGGGCGCCGGTCGACGCCGCCAGATCACCGACCTGCTCGACGACGCGTGCGCGGGCAACGAAGTCGCGGTCCGGCGGCGGCTGTCCGGCGACGTGCCCGTCACGGTCGGCGACGGAGACCGGATCAGCGCGTCGGACCTGGCGGCCCGCTTGCGCGGCGGGCGGTGGCGCAAGGCCATCACCGCCGGCAGCACCGCCACCGCGGGCGTCGAGGTCGACGGCCGCCGGGGCGTGCTGTTCACCGACGTGGGTTCCGGACCCGGAGCCGTCACTGCCGTACGCCTGTTCATCGAGGACCGATGAGATTCGGGCGGGTCGGGTTGACTGCGCCTGCGGACGTGAGAACGTAGCAGGACCATGCCTGACCACCAGTATCTGACATACGAGGAATTCGGCCGCCGGTTCTTCGAGGTTGCGGTGTCCGAGGAGCGCGTCGGCGACGCCATCGCATCGATCGCCGGCGACGAGTTCACCATCGGCCCGATCGCCCAGGGTCCCGGCAAGCTCGCCAAGGTCACGGCCAAGGTCAACGTGCAGACCCCGCAGGTCACCCGGCACGTCGGGGACTCGATCACGTTCTCGATCCGGATCCCGCTCGAGATCGACATGGTCGTGGACCTGCGCATCGACAAGCCGCGCTTCGTCGTGTTCGGCGAGATCTCGCTGCGCGCCGAGGCGATGGCCGCCGAACCGCTGCTGCTGATCCTCGACGTGCACAAGCCCCGGGCGGCCGACATCGCCATCCACGTGACGTCGAAGACGTTGCGGGCCGAGGTGGTCCGCATCGTCGGCGGCGTCGACGCCGAGATCAAGCGATTCATCGCCGCCCACGTCGCGGGGGAGATCGACAGCCCGGAATCGGTGAAGGCCAAGGTCATCGACGTGGCCCAGCAACTCGACGAGACCTGGACCGGCGTCTGAGTTGGGCCCGCCGCCGCCTGCGCCGTACGCTTCGGGCGTGCATCGTAGATTCCAGGCTGCTCGCGTGGCCGCCCTCGTCGCAGGCATCGCCACCACGACCGTGCTGGCCGCCGCCCCCGCCCACGCGGACCCGGTCGACGACGCCTTCCTCAACGCACTCGACAACGCGGGCGTTGCCATGACGGCGACCAACCCGGCCGACGCGGTGGCCATGGGACAGTCGGTCTGCCCGATGCTCTCCGAGCCCGGCCAGACCGCCGCCGACGCCGCTGCGAAGGTCGCCGACGGCGCAGGCATGTCCCTGGGGCCCGCGACCATGTTCACCGGCCTGGCAATCTCGATGTTCTGCCCCGGCGCCATCGCGTCGATCGGCAACGGGCAGAACCCGATTCCCTTCGGGCTACTCGGCTTCTGAGCGCTCGGCGACGTCGCGGACGTAGCCGAGTTCGGGTCGCTTCGGCCCGCGGCCATTCGCACTGGAGAGCCCACGCAGGTTCCGCCACACCCACGGCATCAGCAGATTCTGGGCCCACAGCGCCTGCGAGTACATCCTCGACTTGAGTCCGGGCATGACGACGTCCGGCCGCAATGTGGCCCAATCATGACTACTGCCAGGCAGATTCAAGGCCTCAGCAGCTGCGGCCTCGAACAGGGCGTGCCCCGCGGGTGAGCCGTGCACGCGGTCGTCACTCCACGTCTGCGGGTCACTCATCGACGGCGCACCGTACAGATCCACGAGCCGGAAGTCGTGCCGGGCCGCCGCCGCGCGGATGACGCCATTGATCTCCACGACGCGGGCCGCGATCAACCGGCCGACCGGCAGGATGCGGGCGAGGTCGGGAAACGTCGTGGTGACCACCGTCGCACCGGATTCGGCGAGCCGATCGTGCAGGAGGTCGAGGTCGGCCAGCGCACGATCGAAGGTGCGGCCCGGGCGCGTGACGTCGTTCATCCCGATGCATGTGGTGATCAGGTCCGGCGCCATGGCCAGCGCCGCGGGCAGCTGCTCGTCGAGCACGTCCCGGATCCGCCTGCCGCGCACCGCCAGGTTCGCGTACCGCAGACCGGGATGCAACGCGTCGAGGTGCGCTGCGAGACGGTCGGCGAATCCGGCCACGCCGGTGGCATCGGTCCCGTCCCACAAACCCTCGGTCTGACTGTCGCCGAGCGCGACGTAGCGCTGAAGACCTTGGGGTGGGGGGCGCTTCGGCACGGCCGAAACTCTAGCGAAGGAACCTCAACGGTCCCTGCCGGGCCAGATCACCTGCAGCGGCCCACCAACGGAACTCAGCTGCGCGACGACGTCCTCGAGACGGGTGCGTGGCACGTCGGCGCGCCATTCGTCCAGCGTGCCGCTGATGCGAACCACGCCGGGGGCAAAGTCCACCTCGGTGATGCGGAACCCGTGTGGCAGGTCCGGCAGCTGGACCCGATAGCCGGGCGTGCGGTTCGGCAGCGACCAGCGGCGGCGGCGCACGACCGCCTGCGGCACCAGCCACAGCGTCGTGCCGTCGAGCCGCGCCGTCACCTCGATCGATCCCGCGCCTTCCCTGCGTGCGACGTGCAGCCGGGCGATGCCGTCGGCGTCGACGCGCCCGCCCAGCCTGGGTGCGCCGGCCCGGAACAGGTGGTCGAGCGTCGCCGCGGGGACGTCGACGCTCACGTCGACGGGCGCGGCGACGAGCACGGGCGGCACCGTCGGCGTGACGTGAACGCCGTGCAGCACGGCAGTCGCTCGGTCCAGGGCGTGGCCGTTCCACCGCACGTCGCGCGCCGTGAGCCGGATGTCGTCGAGTCGCCCCGCGCCCACGCTGCGCAGGTCCAGCCGGGACACCAGGTCGTCGACGGTGAGTTCCAGGCGGCCACCGCCCGTCCGCACCGTCAGCCGTCTGCCCCTGATCAGCCCGCGGATGGTGATGAACGTGCTCAGATACGCCGCCGTCACCCCGGTGTTGGCCAGCACGTCGAGTGAGCGACGAGGATCCCAGTGGCGGAGCGGCCAGGGACGCGTCACCGTTCCAGCATCGTGCATCCCCGGACGCGTGCCAACCGCAGGGGTCCGCAGCGGGGCCGCGCCACCGGCCCTCCGTAGGCTCGTCGCGTGCCCAAGCTCAGCGCCGGACTGCTGCTGTACCGCATCATCGACGACAGAATCGAGGTGCTGCTCGGCCATCCCGGTGGCCCGTTCTGGGCGCGCAAGGACGACGGCGCCTGGTCGATCCCCAAGGGCGAGTACACGACCGAAGAAGATCCCTGGTCGGCCGCGCGGCGGGAGTTCCGCGAGGAGATCGGGTTCGACGCCCCGGACGGCCCGCGGCTCGACCTGCCCCCGGTCAAACAGGCCGGCGGCAAGGTGGTCACGGCGTTCGCGGTCCAGGGTGACCTCGACGTCACCGACAGCGTGAGCAACACGTTCGAGCTGGAGTGGCCCAAGGGGTCGGGCCGCGTCAAGGAGTACCCGGAGGTGGACCGGGTGGCGTGGCTGCCCGTCGAGGCGGCCCGGGTGAAGCTCTTGAAGGGTCAGTTGCCGCTGCTGGATTCGCTGCTCGAGCATCTCGCAGCCGGCTGACCGGCTTGCTCTCGATGGCGTTGATCGTCAGCGCCCGGCCGTGGATGCGCCAGCCGAGCGAGGTCCAGGCGTACTCGTCGTCGTAGCGCAGGTGCCACGCCACGTCGTGCGGCATTCCGTCGCGACGGGTCCAGTGGTGCGCCACGCACGTGATGCGACCCAGCGCATGACCCGGTCCGGTGCCCGCGGCGTACACCTCGCCGACGATGGCGTGCTCGGTGCGCTCCACGTCGGCGAGTGCGGTCAGCGTCGCTCGGACGCCGCTCCTGCCGTGCTGCACGCGGACCGGCTCCAGCGCTCGCGGCGGGTCGGGTAGATGCAGTTCTGCTGTCTCGGTGAACAATTCGGCGACGTCGTCGAAGCGACGGTCGTCGACGGCCGCGGCGTACAGGTGCACCAGGTCGGTCAGTGCCAGGCGGTCGGCGGTGGTCAGGCCCACGGCGTCAGCCCCAGCCGCTCCGCGCACGCGGACGCGACGTCCTTGGCCTCCTCGAGGTCCGCGATCGGCGGCATCGCCAGCACGAGGCGATCGGCGCCGAGGTCGGCCAGCCGGCCTGCCCGTTCGGCGTCCACCTTGGTGACCAGGTGGCCCAGGGACAGTTCGAGCGCGTCCGGGTCGCGGTCGGACCGTTCGGCCTCCGCGCGCATCAGCGCGACGAGTTCGGCGAGCGCGGCACCGGCCACGCCGAGTGGCTGCAGTCCGTCGCCGCGCCGACCCGCGCGGCGTGCGGCGGCCCTGCTGTGTCCGCCGATGTGGATGGGCACCCGGCGGGTCGGCTTCGGATGGCACGCCACGTGGTCGAAGTCGAAGAACTCGCCGTGGTGACTCGCCCCGTCGGGCTGGTCGGACCACAGCAGCCGCAGGACGTCGATCTGCTCGTCGGCGCGACGGCCACGCGCATCGAACGGAGCGTCGCAGGCCTCGAGTTCCTCGCGCAGCCAACCCATTCCGACGCCGAGCCGCAGTCGGCCCGACGACAGCACGTCGACGGTGGCCACCCGCTTGGCGAGTGCGACGGGATGGTGGTTCGGCAGCACCAGCACACCCGTCGCCAGGCCCAGCCGCGTCGTCCGTCCGGCAAGGAACGCCAGGACGTCCAGCGGGTCCGGCACGGGACAGTCGGGCGGGATGTCGACGCGCCCGGACGGGTCGTAGGGGTAGACGCTCTCGTACCGGGTCAGCAGGACGGTGTGCTCGACGACCACGATCGACTCGAACCCGCACTGCTCGAGGTGGCGGGCGAAACCCGACATCCACACGGGATCGGCGGTGACGCCGGCGACCACGGGTGCGACGACGGCGCACTTCGGCACGCAAGCGTCAGCCGACATGGGCGAATAGTAGACCGGTCACGGACCTCAGAGGTCCAGGACGAGCCCCTCGTCGTCGGCGGCCCGGGACACGCAGACCAGCATCATGCCCGCCTCCCGTTCCGGTTCGGTCAGCAGCGTGTCCCGGTGATCGACGGCGCCGGCGAGCACGCGCGTGCGGCACGTGCCGCAGAACCCCTGCTGACACGAATACGGCACGTGCACGCCGGAACTCACCAGCGCCGAAAGCACCGTCGTCGTCGCCCCGACGCGGACCACGTCATCGGTCCCTGAAAACCGGACGGCGAATTCGCGGCCGTCGACCACCGGCGGCGCGGCGAACCGCTCGAAGTGCAACTCCACGTCGTCGCGGCCGACCAGATGCGTGCGGACCGACGTCAACAGGTTCGCCGGGCCGCACGCGTACACCGTGGTGCCCGCCGGACAGTCTCCGACCAGATCGGCCGCGGTCGGCAGCCCGTACTCGTCGTCGGTCCGGATCGTCACGCGCCCGCCGAAGCGGGCGACCTCGTCGAGGAACGGCAGGCTGTCGGCGCTGCGGCCGACGTAGACCATCGACCAGTCGACGCCGAGACGTTGCGCCGCCGCCAGCATCGGCAGGATCGGCGTGATGCCGATGCCGCCCGCGATGAACCGGACGCGGCGGGCGGGGGAGCCGTAGCCGGGCACGGTCAGGGGGAAGGCGTTGCGCGGGCCGCTCGTGGTGACCAGGGACCCGACGTCGAGGTCGTCGTGCACCTCGACCGATCCACCGCCGCCGCCGGGGATGCGGCGTACGGCGATGCGGTAGGCCGACTCGTCGTCGGGGTCACCGCACAGCGAGTACTGGCGCAGCCTGCCGCTCGGGAGGCGGATGTCGATGTGCGAGCCGGGGTGCCAGCGCGGCAGTGGCGCGCCGTCGGGCGCGGTCAGCCGCAGGGCGATCACGTCCTGGTCGTGCGCGACCACCGTGCGGTCGGCCACGACCAGCGTGACGTCGCGGTCGACCTCGGGTACCGGCGCCACCTTGCGCACGGCGGCCGACAGGGCGAACAGGCCGCTCAGCGCGGCATCGGCGATGCCGAGGCTCCAGTCGTGGCGCAGCCGGCCCGACGCGCTCGGTGGCGCCTGCCGGATCCGGGCGACGATTCCCATCAAAGATGCGCCGCGCGGGCGGCCGGCGACGTGGCCAGATACGACACGGCTTGGGCCGTCGAGCCCATCACCTCGGGCGTGAAACCCGGCTTGAAGTACACGAAGGTGTTGGCGCCGAACAGCTTTCGATACAGCGGCAACAGTCCGGCCTTGGAGTCGCGCATGCGCATGCGCTGCATCTGCCACCACGAGACGTCGAGGCTGGGATCGGACTTCGTCAGGTACCACGCGCCGCGTTGGAAGAACGTCGCGATCATGACGATCGACACCGCCATCGCGCGGATCCGGTCGAGGTAGCTGTCGTGGAAGTACATCGCGACGTCATGGGCCACCATGCGGTGCTCGACCTCTTCGGCGCCGTGCCAGCGGAACAGATCGACCATGGTCGGGTCGGCACCGTGCTCGTCCCACGAGCAATTCAGCGCGAAGTCACCCATCACCGCGGTGTAGTGCTCGATGGCGGCGATCAGCCACAACCGGTCGCACAGGTGGTTGAGCCGCTTCGCCGGGTCGGAGGACTTGCTGGGTGCGAGCACCTTCTCGAAGACGTACTCGATCTGGTCCAGGATCGGTCCGACGTCCACGCCGTGGTGGACCATGTACTCGCGCAACACCTTGTCGTGCACGTCGGCGTGCGTGGCCTCCTGGCCGATGAACCCGCGGATGTCCTCGGCGAGCTTCGGGTCCTTCACCAGCGGGAGCGCCTCGTTGTAGGTCTCGACGAACCACCGCTCGGCCGCGGGCAGCACGACGTTGAGCAGGCTGATGACGTTGGACGCCACGGGGTGCTTCGGTATCCACTGCAGCGGGATGTCCCCGACGTCGAAGTGGACCTTGCGGGCTTGAATCTGAACCGGCCCGGGATCGATCTCGGTGATGGTTCGCTGCGGACGCGACATGTGGCCCCCTAGTCAGGACGTGGCAAGGGGAGTCTACGACGCTATGTGGGACCGCCGGTAGCGCGTAGGCGCGGTGGCGAGGTCAGCCGACGGGTACCGGCACGCCGACGGGACCGCCGTAGGTGCCCTGACCGGCGCCGGGCGCGGGTGCGTTCCCGCCGGGGCCCGGCTTGGCCTGGCCTGCACCGGCCGGGGTGTTGGCCGTCGCGTTGAGCACGGCTTCCTCGGTGCAGTCCACGTTCAGGTACATCCGGCCACCGGCGGTGACCTTCTGCTGCGAGACGATGCACTCGGCCTGCGGGTAGTCGCTGCCGACCGCACCACCGAAGAAGGCCTTGACGTCCTGGCTCTTCAGGATCGCCAGCGCACGCGCGTAGGGCTCGCCAACGACGTTCAGCGAGCTGGCGCCTGCGGGTTCCGCGTAGGCGACACCCGGGCTGATGAGAGCGATCGTGGCGGCGGCGATGGCGCCAGCCCCCAGAACGGCGAATTTCTTCACGTGACCTCCGTGTGTCGCGGTGCGGCTGCGAACATATCGCAGTTCAGTCCCATGAGAAACTTCGGTCACTCATCCTCGGGCGTTACCTGATCGTGCATCACCTGGGCCAAAGCCGCAGCGCGGGCGTCGGCGAACACGTCCTCCAGCAGCATCACGCGGCCGTCCGGGCCGGCGAGCGGAACCCGCCAGTTGGGGTATTCGTCGACGGTGCCTGGCTGATTCTGGGTGCGGACGTCACCGACCGCATCCGGCAGGGCCAACGCCAGCAGCCGCGACGGCGTCCGGCCCAGGTACTCGTACAGCGCGTGCACCACGTCGTCCACCGAAGCGTCTTGGGTGAGCAAACCGAGCCTGCGCAGTTCGGCCAGCCACGCCTCCTGCTCGGCCCGGTCGGCAGCCAGCTCCTCCTCGGTGGACCTGGTGAGCAGACCGAGTTCACTGCGGATCCGGACGTGTTCGCCGGCCAGGTAACCGGCGGTCGGCGGCAGGTCGTGGGTCGTGACCGCGGACAGGCAGTACTCCCGCCACCGGCTGGCAGGCAGCGGAGCGTCCCCGTCGGATTCGAACCACAGGATCGACGTGCCGAGCAGGCCGCGCTCCAGCAGGTACTCGCGCACCCACGGCTCCACGACGCCGAGGTCCTCGCCCACCACGACCGCCCCCGCCCGGTACGCCTCCAAGGCGACGATGCCGATCATCGCCTCGTGGTCGTAGCGCACGTAGGTGCCCTCGGTCGGCGCCGTGCCACGCGGAATCCACCACAGCCGGAACAAGCCGATGATGTGGTCGATCCGCACCCCGCCGGAGTGGCGCAGCGCCGCCGCGACGACGGCGCGGAACGGCTCGTAGGCGGTATCGACCAACCGGTCCGGTCGCCACGGCGGTTGCGACCAGTCCTGGCCGAGCTGATTGAACTCGTCGGGCGGCGCACCCGCGGCCACCCCCAGCGCCAGCACGTCCTGCATCGCCCAGGCATCGGCGCCGTTGGGATCGACTCCGACCGCGAGGTCGTGCATGACGCCCAGCGGCATGCCGGCCGCGACCGCGGTCGCCTGCGCGCCGGTCAGCTGATCGTCGAGCTGCCACTGCAGCCACCGGTGGAAGTCCACCGCGTCGGCATGCTTCGCCGCGAACTTCGCCACCGCACGGTTCGACGGGTGCTGCAACTCCTCGGGCCACGCGTGCCAGTCGTTGCCGTGCACCTCCGCCAGCGCACACCACGTCGCGAACGAGTCGAGGCTCGCGCCCTCCCTGGCGCGGTAAGCGGCGTACGCCAGCTCCCGGCCCGCCGAGCGGGGCACCCGGTAGAGGTTCTTCAGCGCAGCGCGCTTGCTCTTCCACGCGGCGTCGCGGTCGACGAGTTCGCTTGCCGCTGCGCGTCTCTGGGCGGAGCTGCGCGCCTTGCGCATGCGGCCGCGATCGCGCGCGTAGGCATACTCCGGAACCGCCTCCACCCGCAGATAGATCGGGTTGACGAACCTGCGCGACGTCGGCAGGTACGGCGAGGGTTCCATCGGGGCGGTGGGCGCCGCGGCGTGCAGGGGGTTCACCAGGATGAAGCCCGCGCCGTGCACGCCGGCCGACCACACCGCGAGATCGGTCAGGTCGGTGAGATCGCCGATGCCCCACGACCGGTCCGAGCGCACGCTGTAGAGCTGGGTGGCCAGGCCCCAGCTGCGCCCGACGGCGAGCCGGGCGGGCAGGGGGAGCGTGGTGGGGGTGACGATGACCGTGGCCGTGTCCTCACGGGAGCCGGCCCGAACGTGCAGCCGGTGATACCCGATGGGCAGGTGCGCGGGCAGCTCGAACGTGGCCTCGCCGATGAGCTGCCCGTCGAGGTCGAACGGCGGCGCGTTGTTCTCCAGTTGCCGCAGACCCGTGCGCACCGAACCGTCCTCGAGCCGGACCCACGGCTCGACCGGCGCGCCGTGTTCGACGTGCACCCAGAACGTCGCCGACCGGTCGGTGCGGGTGACGATCGTCGGAGTCACGCAGCGCTGCCAGTGCCTGCGGTCGTGCTCCGCCAGGGACGCCGCGCGCAGCTCGTCGTCGGCGGCGGGCACGCCGAGCGCCTCGAGCACCGCGACCAGTGTCGACTCCGCGGCCGGCCGATACTCCCCGCTCCAATCGTCGAACCCGGTGGCCACGCCGTGACGGCGAGCCAGGTCGATCAAGGAGGCGGGGAGGTCGCTCATGGCCGCAATACTGCCGAACGCCGGCACGTCGCGCGCACCGCCCCGACCGGACTACGGATCGACGTCGCGGGCCAGCAGGTCGGCCCAGGTGTCGCGGCGGACCACCAGCCGGGCGACCCCGTCCTCGACGAACACCACGGGCACCCGCCGGGCCCCGTTGTACTGGTTGGACATCGTGTAGCAGTACGCGCCCGTGACCGGAACCGCCAGCAGATCGCCCACGGCGGGCCCCGGCAGGAAGACTTGATCGATCAGCTGGTCACCGGACTCGCAGTGCCTGCCGACGACCGTCACCGGCTCGCCGCCCGGCCCGAACCGGGTCACCATCGCCGCTTCGAAGCGCTGCCCGGTCAGCGAGACCTCGAGGTTGTCGCCCATGCCCCCGTCGACCGCGACGTGGGTGACCGTCCCACGCTTGACGGTCGTGACGCGATACAGGGTGCACGCAGCCGCGGCGACCATGCTGCGGCCGGGTTCGACGATGATCCGGCAACCCGCGGGCAACAGCTCGCGTGCGCGGCCCACCAGGGCGTCGGCGTAGGCGTCGAGGTCCGGCGCGTGCTCGCCGTAGGTGTACCGCACGCCGAGCCCACCGCCGAGGTCGTAGGTGTCGAAGGTGCCGAGCGCGGCGATGGGTGCCACGGCAGCGGCGAGCTCCTCGACGTCGAGCAGTTGCGACCCGACGTGGGTGTGCAGCCCGTCGAGCCGCAGCACGGGGCTGCGTTCGATGCGGGCGATGGCCTCGCGCGCCTGGGCGGGTGACAACCCGAACTTCGAGCCGGCGTGGCCGGTGGCCTGCGAGGCATGCGTGCTCGCCGCCACCCCGGGGATGACGCGGACCAGACAGGGCTGCTGCCTGCCGCCCGCGGTACCCCGCCGAGCCGCCGACTCCAACCGGTCGATGTCGTCGAAGTTGTCGACCACGACGAGCCCGACGCCGTGGTCGAGCGCCATCGCGATCTCCTCGTCGGACTTCGCGTTGCCGTGCACGACCAGTGCGGCCGGATCGGCGCCCGCCTTGAGTGCGCCGAGGATCTCGCCGCCGCCCGCGACGTCGAGGTGCAGCCCGTTGGCGACCATCACGCGTTGCACGGCGGTGCACGGGAACGACTTCGACGCGAACGCGACGTCGGCGCGCGGCCAGAGGCTACGGAATGCGGACAGGTAGTCGCGGGCCCGGCGGGCCAGAGCGCCCGCGTCGACGACGATCGCCGGTGTCCCGAACTCCTCTGCGACGTCGTCGAGTCGGCATCCACCAACCATCAGCGTGCCGTCGTCGTCGACACGTGCACCTGGCGGGAAGAGGCCCAGCAGATCGTCTGCGGCCGGCTCGATGGAGGTCGTCACCGGCCCAGTATCGTCGCGGTAATGGTCGCGGGCGCGGTGGATTCGATGCACACGCGGGCTGCGCGACGCGCCAGGTTCGCCACCGCCGCACTGTTCCTTACCAACGGGGCGCTGTTCGCCAACCTCGCGCCGCGGCTGCCCGAGATCAAGACCGATCTGGGACTCGACAACACGACATACGGGCTCGTCGTCGCGGCGTTCCCGACCGGCGCGCTCGCGGCGGGACTCATGGCGGGCGCACTGATCCGCAGGTTCACCTCCGCACGGATGGCCGTGGTGGGCACCGCGGGCATTGCCGTGCTCACGGCCGTGGCCGCGTCGTCGCCCACCGCGGTCCTCGTCGCGCTGGCGCTGTTCATCGGTGGCGCGAGTGACGCGATCACCGACGTCGCCCAGAACACGCACGGACTGCGGGTGCAACGCGTGTACGGACGGTCGATCATCAACTCGCTGCACGCGATCTGGTCGATCGGCGCGGTGCTGGGCAGCGCCATGGCGGCCGTGGCGATCGCGACCGACGTGCCGCGGCAAGTGCACCTGGTCGTCACCGCGATCGCGTTCACGTCGGTGACGGTGATCGCATACCGCTTCCTGCTGCGCGGGCCCGACGTCGACCCCGACGAGGCGGCACCGGGCGGCTTCCGCCGGGCAGGGCGCCGGGTCTACGGAGCACTCGCGCTGCTGGTGCTGATCGCGGTGGCAGGTGCGGTGGTCGAGGACGCGGGCAGTACGTGGGCAACGCTGTACCTGCGCGACGAACTGGGCGCCGCGGGTGCGATCGCGGTGCTGGGCTACATCGCGCTGCTGGGCTTCCAATTCATCGGACGCGTGCTCGGCGACCGGCTGGTGGACCGCTTCGGCGAGCGTGCCGTCGCGCGCACCGGCGGCTTGGTCACCGCGGCAGGCATGGGAGCCGCGCTGTGGGCACCGAGCGTTCCCGCGACGATCGCCGGGTTCGCAGCGGCGGGCATCGGCATCGCCACGGCCATCCCTGCGGCCATGCACTGTGCCGACCGGCTGCCTGGCCTGCGCCCGGGTGCCGGGCTGACCGCCGTCGCCTGGCTGATGCGCGTCGGATTCGTCGGCGCTCCGCCGTTGGTGGGCGCGGTCGCCGACGCCACCAGCCTGCGGGTCGGACTGCTGATCGTGCCGATCGCCGGGGTCGTGGTGTTCGCCGCGGCCGGGGTGCTCAGTGGACGGCGCTCGCCAGCTCGATCGTGAGGACGCCGGCGACGATGAAGGCGATGCCGATGATCATCTTGCGGGTCAACGGGTCACCGAAGAGGTAGCGGGCGACGACGGCAACCAGCGCCACGCCGCACGCCGTCCAGATCCCGTAGGCGATGCCAACCGGAACGCCGAGCGACAACGTCAGCCACAGCAGGTAGAACGACGTCAGGTAACCCAGGACGACCGGGGCGATCCACGCCTTCTTGCGGAACCCGTCCGATGCCCGCAAACCCAGTGTTGCGCCGACCTCGATGACGATCGCGGTCACCAGCACCAGCCACGTCACGAGGCCGGCTCCTCTGCCGTCGTCGGGTGCGAGCCGAACTCGACGAACAGCACCCCGACGATGATCAGTCCGATGCCCGCCGCGATCTGCCAGGTGAACGGATCGCGGAAGATCGCAGCGGCGAGCACCGCAGTGCTGGCGGTGCCCACGGCGCCCCAGATGCCGTACGCGACCCCGACGGGAACCCCTGCCCGCAGGACGAGGGTGAGGAGCACGAACGAGCCGAGGTAGCCGGCCACCACCAGCACCAGCCAGGCGCCGTCGTCCTGGGCTGCCCGCAGTGACAGCGTGGCGGCGACCTCACTGAGGATGGCCGCGGTCAACAGTCCCCACTTCTGCACCCCGTCAACGTAGACCTGGGTCAGGTGAGTGCGGCCGCCCTGGTCTCGAACAGCTCGGCCACGGCGTCGGCCACGGCGTCGAGCTGCGCGGCGGAGTGCCTGCCGAGGCCGCACTCGGTCGACAACCCGAAGCGGGGCAGGAACTTCGACGCCAGCGCGGCCCGGTACCTGGCACCAGCGGCGCCGTCCTCGGCGTGGACGAGACCGAGGTAGAACTCCGTCTCCGGTTCGACCGCGAGGTTGGCCAGCGGCTGCCAGTGCGCCAACCTGTTCCACGTGGTCACCGTCGCGGCCTGGAAGGCGTCGATGCGGCGCGGCACGTGGCGCGACAATCCGTTGGCGACCGCGACGATCACCGACGCGTCCCGCGGGTACACGTGCCTGCCGCCCCGCGCGGCCGCGTCGGCGTCGGGCGGATCGCCCATGAACGGCGAGGCGCCGAACTTGGAGTCGCCGTAGCAGAGGTGGAACGTCAGCTCCACGTCGTCGTGCACCCACGATGCGGGCCGCGCCGTCGCCTCGTAGATGGCTTCGAAGTCCTCGAACGGATTCGGGAACCATCCCTCGACCGTGGCGTCCTCGACCGGCAGGTCCCACTGGATCACGAGGTCGGAGTGCGGGATCGCCGCCTGGATCGCCTCGACGCTGTCCCGCAGTGGCTTCTCGTAGGCCCGGGCGACCTCCACCTGCGACTCGAAGTCGACGAAGAAGTTCACCGCGTTGAAGGGCGTGGGGATCGAGACCAGGAACTTGGACTCCGGCGCGAGGACGCCGCGGTCGCGGGCGGCACGGAACTCGGCGTAGGAGGCGATCGCATGGTCCTGGTAGTCGAACGCCGGGAATGCGACGTCGGCGGCCGTGGTGCCCGGCCGCAGGCGGGCCAGCCGCCTGCCGCCGGTCTCGATGACCTCGAGGGTCGGATTGTCGAGGAAGTGGGGCGTCTGGGTGAGGACCCAGTTGGCCCGGTCGCCCGGTTCGCCGTCGGGGACGCGCCCGACCCCGGGCTGCAGGCGCCTGCCCACGAAGGCGAACGCGTCGGCCACGGTGGGCTGGTTGATGCTGCCGGTCAGGTAGAAGTCGTTCTGAAAGGCCATGATTGGGTTCCTTCGGTGCTAGTAGACGAGGCCGATGCGGGGTGGGTTGGCGCCACCGAGGGTGTGGTGGCCGAGGTGGACGTACTTCCACCGGGCCGGGTCGTGCAGCGAATGGGTGCGCACGTTGCGCCAGTGCCGGTCGAGGTTGACCGCGCCGTCGGTGGCCGACGTGCCGGTGAGTTCGAAGACACCGCTTGCGATCTCGACGGCGAACTCCTGGGCGAGCGCCTTGGCGGCGGCGACGGTCAGCGTGGCGTCGGTGGCGGCCTCCCTGGTGAGTTCCGGCAGGGCGTACCCGGCGTCGATGATCGCGGTGCCGCGGGCCAGCAGCGCCTCCAGCGCGAACAGCTTCGCGGTGAGTTCGCCGAACCGCCGCACCACGTGCGGCTCCTGGTCGGCTCGGTCGTACCCCGCGTCGACCGCCTCCTGCCACGGCCGCGAGCGCGTCCTGACGAATTCGGCACCGTCTTCCAGGGCGGCACGGGCGATTCCGATGTCGATCGCGGCGTGCAGCGCCTGATCGAATGCGCCGAGCAGGCTCGGGGGACCGCTGCGCGGATCGGGTGCCGGCCCCTCCTCGATCACCAGGTCGGCGTCGACGACCACCCCGTCCAGGCGCACCTCGCCGCTCGCGGTACCGCGCTGGCCGAATGCCGACCACTGATCGAGATCCAATGTCACACCGGGTTGGTCGGGCCGGACGAATACCGTCGCGGTCTCGCCGGGCCGCCCCTGAACGACTGCCGCGACAGCGATCCACGTGGCCCCGAGCGCACCGGTGGCGTAGAACTTCCTGCCGTCGAGCACCCAGGTCCCGTCACCCCTGGCCGTCACCGTGGTCCGGCGTTCGAGCGCGGTCGCGGTGCCGCGTTCGGCGGTGGCGTTCCCGATCTGCGCGCCGGCGAGCACGTCGCGGTAGATGCGGGGCGCCGGTTCCTGGTCGCCCAGCCCGGCGATGGCCTGGGTGATCACGAAGTGCGACAACAGGAGCTGGCCCACGGCAGCGTCACCGCGGGACAGCCGGCGCAGTACGTCGACGGTGACCGATGCGGGCAGGCCCGGGCCGCCGCGGCCAGGTGGCACGGACACGCCGAGCAGGCCGGTGTCGGCGACCTCGCGCAGCTGGGGGAGCAGCGAGACGCCCGCGCGCTCGCGCTCGGCACTGCCTGCCGCGAGGCGGGTGGCGACGGCGTCCGCGGCGGCGAGCGCCGCTGCCGCCGTGGACAACAGGGGTGTGGGGGTGGCGACGCCGAGGTCGAGTGTCATGCCGGGCGACGCTACGGACGCGGTGGCCGCCGGCCCAGACTTGCGACCAGCGAGAATGAATCCCTACGGCGTTTGCCCGCGGGTCCGCTGCGAACGTGCTGGTCAGGCCGTTTGTCAGGGGGCGCGGGTAACCTAGTCACATCAGGGCGGCTCACCGTCCTCGCGATACAAGGAGCCATCGAATGACCGATCCTCAGCGCACCCTCATCGCCGTACTGCTCGACCGTTCCGGCTCCATGCAGGCCATCAAGGACGACACCGAAGGTGGGTTCAACGCGTTCGTCGATCAGCAGCGCAGCGAGCCGGGGGAGGCGAGAGTGACTCTGGCACAGTTCGATACGCACTACGAGGTGGTGTACGCCGACCGGCCGATCGCCGACGTCCCGCCGCTCGACCTGCAGCCGCGCGGCATGACGGCGCTCTACGACGCACTGGGCCGGCTGATCACCGACGTCGGCGCCGAACTGGCGAGTGTGCCGGAGGAACAGCGCCCCGGCCACGTCATCGTCGTCGTGATGACCGACGGGCTGGAGAACTCCAGCCGGGAGTGGACGCACGAGGCCGTGAGCGCGGCGATCAAGCGGCAGGAGAGCGAATACTCCTGGTACTTCGTGTTCCTGGGCGCCAACATGGATGCGGTCGCCGTGGCGACGAAGATGGGCTTCGACCAGTCCCGTTCCATGACCTACGGCGCGAACGACGAGGGTGTGGCGTCGGCGATGAGCGCCACCACCGCGTACGTGTCCCGGCAGCGGCGCGCCCGCATGGGATCCGCGGCGCCGGGCTTCTCCCCGGCCGAACGGGAGGCGTCGTTGGGCGGCAACCGGTGACGGGGCCCGTGACTCGCAGTCACCCGATCGTCGACACCACGTACGGGCCCGTGCGCGGTGTCGACGACGGTTCGGTGAAGGTGTGGCGGGGCGTCCGCTACGCGGCGCCACCTGCCGGCGAATTCCGTTGGCGTGCACCGCGACCACCCGAACCGTGGACCGAGCCCGCGGATGCCACCCGGGTGGGCCCTGCGTGTCCCCAACCCACCGACCCGCGCATCCCCGTCGACCTGGGCGCACCGCAGGGCGAGGACTGCCTGACGCTCAACGTGTGGGCGTCGTCGGACACCCAGCCCGGCGATGGCAAGCCGGTCCTGGTGTGGGTGCACGGCGGGGCGTACATCCTCGGCTCGGCCGCGCAGCCGCTGTACCGCGGCAACGCACTCGCCGGCACGGGCGAGGCCGTGATCGTGACGCTCAACTACCGGCTCGGCGCGTTCGGGTTCATGGACCTGTCGTCGTTCAGCACGCCTCACAGCCGGTTCGAGGGCAATCTCGGGTTGCGCGACGTCCTGTTCGCCCTTCGATGGGTGCGTGACAACGTCGCCGCGTTCGGTGGCGACCCAGGGCGGGTGACCTTGTTCGGGGAGTCGGCAGGCGGCGGGATCGTGACGACGCTGCTCGCCAGCCCGGAGGCGGCCGGGCTGTTCGCCGGTGCGATCGCGCAGAGTTCGCCGGTGACCTCGGTGTACGACGCCGGTCGTGCGCGCCGGGTCGCCGAGCAGTTCCTCGACGTCCTCGGGCTCGACGCGAGCGACGTCGACCGGCTGGCCTCGGCGCCGACCGGCGAGCTGCTGACCGCGTCCAAGCGGCTGTTCGACGACGTGCCGGTCCGTACGCCGGGCACGTTGGGGTTCGCGCCGATCGTCGACGGGGATCTGGTGCCCGACTATCCCGTGAACGTCGCCCGCGCGGGCAATACCCACCCCGTCCCGCTGATCATCGGCACCAACCGGCACGAGGCGGCCCTGTTCCGATTCATGAAGTCACCGCTGATGCCGATCACGCCCGAGGCGATCAAGGCGATGTTCTCCGAGATCGCGGCCGAGCAGCCCGATCTACGGCTGCCGACGGAGGCGGAGTTGCAGGCCGCCTACCGAGGCCGCGGCAAGACGCCGGGGATGGGCGTCGCCCGCGACATCGGGTTCCGCATGCCGTCGATCTGGTTCGCCGAGGGCCACGGCCGGGTGGCGCCGGTGTTCACGTACCGATTCGACTGGGCCACGCCGATGCTGCGGATGCTGCGTCTTGGTGCGGCGCACGCCACCGAACTGCCGTACGTGTGGGGCAATCTGGTCATGGGGCCGAGGGACCCGACGTTCAAGTTGGGTGGGCTGAAGACCGGCACCGCGGTGTCCGAGAGGGTGCGCGCCCGGTGGCTGAACTTCGCCGCCCACGGCGAACCGGATGGGCTCCCAGGCGAACCACGGTGGCGGCCCTACCGCGAGTCGGATCGCGCCACGCTGGTCATCGACAAGCGCGACGCAGTACTCGACGACCCCGACCGGGACATGCGCGCGGCATGGGGTGACGCCGTTCTGAGTTTCCGGTGACGGGCGCTGGCTAAGCTCTCCGCTCGAAGGAGGTGACGACGTGACCGTGCTGGCCGAGATCCGCGAGTTCCTCGACGTGCTCCCGCCGCAGATGCGGGATCCGGTGCTGTTCGCGATCCCGTTCTTCCTCCTGTTGCTGATCGTCGAGTGGACCGCTGCGCGCAAACTCGAGCACCTCGAGGACGCCGACCGCGCGCCGGCGGGTGCCTACCAGCGCCGCGACGCCTGGGCGAGCATCTCGATGGGTCTGGTGTCGGTGGCGACCACCGGGGCATGGAAGTTCGTCGCCCTGCTCGGCTACGCCGCGCTCTACGCCTACGTCGCACCGTGGCACCTGTCGTCGAGTGCCTGGTACACGTGGGCGATCGCGATACTCGGCGTCGACCTGCTGTTCTACGCCTACCACCGGATGGCGCACCGGGTGCGGCTGGTCTGGGCCACCCACCAGGCGCACCACTCCAGCCGGTACTTCAACTTCGCCACCGCACTGCGGCAGAAGTGGAACAACAGCGGCGAGATCCTGCTGTGGGTGCCGCTGCCCCTGCTCGGCGTACCCCCGTGGATGGTCTTCGCCAGCTTCTCGCTGAACCTGATCTACCAGTTCTGGGTCCACACCGAGCGCATCGACAGGCTATGGCGGCCAATCGAATTCGTGTTCAACACACCCTCGCACCATCGCGTGCACCACGGGATGGACGCCGAGTACCTCGACAAGAACTACGGCGGCATCCTGATCGTCTGGGACCGGCTGTTCGGCAGCTACGCCGACGAGACGTTCCGCCCGCACTACGGGCTCACCAAGCAGATCGACACGTTCAACATCTGGACCCTGCAGACCCACGAGTACGCCGCCATCGCTCGCGACGTCCGGCGGGCGACGCGGTGGCGGCACCGCCTCGGTTACGCGTTCGGCCCGCCCGGCTGGGCACCGCCCGCCACGGTGCAGCCCGACATCCCGGAGCCGATGACGGCGACGCGATCTGCCGCCCCGTCGCCCGTTCGCAACTGATTCCGCACCGTCAGCCGACCGGCAGACCCCGTACTGTCGCAGTGTGAAGACGGTCTTCGACGCTGACGTCGATCCAGATCTGGTCGAACGCTCGCTGGCGGGCAGCGCGCACGGGTCGATGTGGCTCGACGTGGAACGCCCCCACCACCCGACGTTGCCGGGGTCCCTCACCTGCGACCTGGTGGTGGTGGGCGGCGGGTACACCGGGCTGTGGACCGCGCTGCACGCCGCACGCCGCCACCCCGATCAGCGGATCGTGCTGCTCGAGGCCAACCGCATCGGCTGGGCGGCGTCGGGGCGCAACGGTGGGTTCGTCGAGGCGAGCCTGACCCACGGCGCCGAGAACGGGAAGAGCCGCTGGCCCGACGAGTTCGACACGCTCACCGCGATGGGCCTGGAGAACCTCGACGGCATGCAGGCCGAGATTGCCGAACTCGGCCTCGACGTCGAATGGCAGCGCTCCGGGATGCTGGCGGTGGCCACCGAGCCGCACCAGGTGCCGTGGCTCGAGGAGGCCGCCGAGGCCGGCGAGGGCCGCTTCCTCGGGCAGGCCGAGATCCAGGCCGAGGTCCACTCACCGACCTACCGCGCCGCGCTCTTCGAGCCCAACACCTGCGCGATCGTCCACCCTGCGAAGCTGGCGCTCGAACTCGCGCGTGCCTGCCGGGAGGCCGGTGTGCAGATCTTCGAGCACACCAACGCCGTCGCGCTCGACTCGGCCGGGGCCGCCGTGCGGATCGACACGGGCGGCGCGGTGGTGACCGCCCGCCATGCCGTGCTGGCCACCAACGTGTTTCACCACCTGTTGCGGCGCAACAGGTTGCGCACCGTTCCGGTGTACGACTACGTGCTATCCACCGAACCGCTGACCGAGGAGCAGATGGACCGCGTCGGATGGGTCGGCCGGCAGGGGATCGGCGACTCCGCCAACCAGTTCCACTACTACCGCCGCACGGCGGACAACCGGATCGTGTGGGGCGGCTACGACGCCGTGTACCACTTCGGACGCCGGGTCGACCCGGCATACGAGGACCGCCCGGAGAGCTACCGCCGACTCGCGCAGCACTTCTTCCTCACCTTCCCGCAGCTCGACGACGTGCGGTTCAGCCACCGCTGGGCAGGTGCCATCGACACCAACACCCGCTTCTGCGCGCACTGGGGTCTGGCCCGCGCCGGCCGCGTCGCCTACGTCAACGGGTTCACCGGACTCGGCGTCGGCGCCGCCCGGTTCGCCGCCGACGTCTGTCTCGACCTGCTCGAGGGCGTCCCCACACCCCGCACCGAACTGGAGATGGTCCGTCGCAGGCCGATGCCGTTCCCGCCGGAGCCGTTGGCCAGCATCGGCATTCAGGCGACCAGATGGTCGCTCGACCGTGCCGACCACTCGGCGGGGCGACGCAACCTGCTGCTGCGCACGCTCGACGCAGTGGGGCTCGGCTTCGACTCGTGATCCGCACTTTGTAACGAGCAGGCCACTATCGCATATGGGTAGGGTGAAGACCCCCTCTAACCACGTGGATCGGAGCCGGCGATGCGGCAGCAGTGTTTGCGGGCGATCGTATTCGCCAGTGCCGTACTGACCGCCGCCGCGACGGCCGTGGTGGGTGCGCCGGTGCCCAGCGCCGCTGCGGAGCCCGGCCTCGTCGTGTCGCCGGGCATGGAGATCCGCCAGGACCTCAACGTCTGCACGCTGGGGTTCGTCGACCTCCAGACGCGGACCGGGTATGCCGCGGGGCACTGCAGGGGCAGCGGCGTGGTCAACGATCGCAACGGCGTGTTCGTCGGCAGTCAGACGATGTTCCGCGACAACACCCCAGACGGGGCGACGGTCGCCACCGACTACCAGATCTCGGACTGGCAGACGATCGCGCTGGCGCCCGAGGTCGTGATCAACGACGTTCTGCCCGGCGGTCGCCCACTGGTCGCCGATCCCGCCGTGGTCCCCACGCAGGGCCAGCGCGTCTGCCACTTCGGCATCGTGACGGGGGAGAGCTGCGGCACCATCGAGTCGGTCAACAACGGCTGGTTCACGATGACCAACGGCGTGGTGAGCAAGAAGGGCGACTCCGGCGGCCCGGTCTACGTGCCGACCGACGACGGCCGCGCGGTCATCATCGGCATGTTCAACAGCACGTGGGGGAGCCTGCCCGCCGCCGTGTCGTGGCAGTCGATCAACCAGCAGATCCGCGAGGAAGTCGTGACGTCGTCGGCGGGCACCGTCGGCGGCCCCATCGCGCCTCCCGCACCCGCGGTGCCGCCGCCGGCCTGACGCCGGTCACCGTGTCGACGCGAAATGCCAAGCGGCTCACGTCCTAGGATGCGTGGGTGAGGCTCTCGACCGGCCGCTGGACGCGCCGCAAGATCACGATCGCAGTGCTGGCGTCCATCGGCATCCTGGCAATGGTCGGCACCACACTCGCCTCGATCGTGATGCCCTTCCTGCAGACAGATCCCGGCGACCTTCCCGCGCGCGCACAGCCCACGCCGACGTCGACCGAGCCACGCCTGGTGATCAAGCCGCTTGCCGTGCGCCCCGTCGTCGAGGCGTTTCAGGCGCAACCCGGCCAGTGCGAGCCGCCGCCGCCGCCGTCGCCGCCGGTCGACCCGCAGCCGGCGTGCGACGTGGAACGCAAGGCGCACTACCAGTTACAGCCGGTGGCGATCGAACTCGGCTTGACGAACGCGAAGACGATCAAGCTGCCGACGTCGGAGTTCTACAGCGTGCAGATCGTGATGGACACCCGCAGCAGCGCTGCGTTCGCCCAGTACACGACGGCCAACGTCGGCACGCAGGTCGCGTTCGTGCGCGACGGTCTGGTGCTGGCCGCCCCCGCCATCACCCAGCCGATCGACGGTCAGTCCATCCAGCTCTCGGGCGAGCTGACCCAGCAGACCGCCGACACCATCGCCAGGATGATCCGCGACGGCTCCTGAGTCACCGGCCGAGTTCGAACACCGGGATCTCCGGGGCGGCCGCGCGCATCTGGTCGGCGCTGGAATCCGGGGTCAGGCCGCCGACGTGGCCCTTGACTTCCCAGAACCACCGCTGCAGGTAGGGCCGCAGGATCGCGGGCTTGGCCTCGTCGGGTAGCTCGGTCAGCGAGACGCTGCGGCGACGCCAGCGCGGCCCCAGCTCGACCTCGCCGGCTGCCCGGGCGTTGCGGGCCCATTGGGTGTTGCCGCGCGGGGAGACCAGGAACCGTCTGCCGTCGACCTCGAGCAGGTTGACGACCACGCCGCGCACCTTGCCCGTCTTGCGGCCGCGCACGCGCAGCGCGCTGGTACCCGCGATGCTGACGCCGGCCTCGGCGAGCGCTCGGAACACCCCGTTGAACGCCCGTGCTGCGGCGCCGGGCTCGTCGTATCTGGTGGTCATGTCAGTCCCTTCGATTAGTTTCGAGAGCGGTGCTCTCTATTTTCAATGTGCCACGCCGCGCGGGCGATTGCAAGAGCAGTGCTCTCGCATGTGCGACACTGCGACGGTGGGCAAGCGGCAGGATGCGCGGGACCGCATCGAGCGACGGATCATCGAGCTGGCACGCCGCCAGCTCGCGACCGACGGCGCCGCCGGGCTGTCCGTGCGGGCGATCGCCCGCGACCTCGGCATGGTGTCCTCGGCGGTGTACCGCTACGTCGCGAGCCGCGACGAGCTACTGACGATGCTGCTGATCGACGCCTACACCGAACTGGCCGACGCCGTCGACGCCGCGCGCACGCCCGACGGGGAATGGCACGAGCAGATCCTCGCGATGGCCCACGCCGCGCGCACCTGGGCGGTCGCCGATCCGGCCAGGTGGGCGCTGCTCTACGGCAGCCCCGTGCCCGGGTACCACGCACCCGCCGATCAGACCGTCGGGCCCGGCACCCGGGTGGTCGGCTCGCTGCTCTCCGCCGTCGACTCGGGCATCAAGGCGGGCCGGGTGCCGCAGCGGGACGTCGCCGTGCCACCGGCCACCGCGCGCGACTTCGACGGCCTGCGCGAGGAGTTCGCGTTCTCCGGCGACGACGCCGCGCTGCTCGGCTGCCTGACGCTGTGGGCCGGGTTGATCGGTGCGATCAGCCTCGAGGTCTTCGGTCAGTACGGGCCCGACACGTTCGGCAACGCCTCCCCGCTGTTCGACGGCCAGGTGCGCCTCCTCACGGGCCTGCTCGCCGGCTGAGTGAAACTAGAACACGTTCTAGCCAGCGGCCGGAGCGAGCGATATCCTCGGTGCGATGCTTGCCCAGACACCTGTCCAGATCGCGTGGGTGACGCGTGACCTGGCAGCCACCGAGACGGCCCTGACCGCCGTGCTCGGCGCCACCTCCTGGGTGCGCATGCCCGACGTCCACTTCGCACCCGACGCGTGCACCTACCGAGGCGAGCCCGCCGACTTCACCGCGCACGTGTCGTTCTCCTACTCCGGAGACACCCAGCTCGAACTGATCGAGCCGGTCTCCGGCGTCGGGCCCTACACCGAATTCCTCGACGCGTCCGGACCCGGGCTGCACCACGTGTGCACGACCGCGCCGGACGTCGACGCCTTCGACGCGATGGTGGCCGAGGCCTCGGTTGCCGACGGCGTCGAGGTCCTCGCGCGCGGCGTGATGCCCGGCGGCATGCACTTCGCCTACCTGTCCGCACCGGACGCGGGCGTGCCCTACCTGGAGTTCGCGTACGTCCCGCCCGACATCCAGGCCTTCTTCGACCACGTCAAGCGGCAACAGACATGACCACCAAGCGCTCGCCCGAGGAGCAACCATGACAGACATCCCGCAGACCGTCGCCGCGTCCGACGTCACGGACTGGGACGACGACGAATTTGACGTCGTCGTCGTCGGATTCGGCATCGCGGGTGGCTGCGCGGCCGTCAGCGCCGCGGCCGCAGGCGCCAAGGTGCTGGTGCTCGAGAAGGCCGCGGCCGCGGGCGGCACCACCTCGATGGCAGGTGGCCACTTCTACCTCGGCGGCGGTACCGCGGTGCAGCAGGCCACGGGCCACGACGACACCGCCGAGGCGATGTACGACTACCTGGTCGCGGTGTCCGAAGACCCCGACCTCGACAAGATCCGTGCCTACTGCGAGCAGAGCGTCGAGCACTTCGACTGGCTGGAATCGCTGGGCTTCCAGTTCGAACGGAGCTACTGGAAGGGCAAGGTCGTCGTGCCACCCGGCACCGAAGGCCTGTCCTACACCGGCAACGAGAAGGTATGGCCGTTCTCCGAGCAGGCCACGCCCGCGCCGCGCGGTCACTCCGTGCCCGTCCCCGGTGAACTGGGCGGCGCCGACATGGTCATCCAGCTGCTGCTCAAGCGCGCCGCCGAACTCGGCGTCTCGGTCCGCTACGAGACCGGCGTGACCAACCTGATCACCGACGACGACGGAGCCGTCACCGGCGTGCGGTGGAAGAACTTCGGCGTCACCGGCTCGATCCGCGCCGCGTCCGTCGTGATCGCGGCAGGCGGGTTCGCGATGAACCCCGACATGGTGGCCAAGCACACGCCCGCGCTGGCCCAGAAGCGAAAGACCAAGCACCACGGCGACGTCGAGCCCTACATCCTCGGCAACCCGCACGACGACGGGCTGGGCATCCGGCTCGGCATGTCGGCAGGTGGCGAGGTGAAGAACCTCGACGGGCTGTTCATCACGGCCGCCGCCTATCCACCCGAGATCCTGCTGACCGGGGTCATCGTCAACAACCGGGGCCAGCGGTTCGTCGCCGAGGACTCGTATCACTCGCGCACGTCCGCGTTCGTCCTGGAGCAGCCCGACCAGCAGGCGTACCTGATCGTCGACGAGGCACACATGCAGATGCCGGAGATGCCGCTGATCAAGTTCATCGACGGCTGGGAGACCGTCGCCGAGATGGAGGCCGCGCTCGGAATCCCCGAGGGCGAGCTCGCCGCCACCCTGCAGCGCTACAACGACCACGCCGCCAAGGGCGAGGACCCGGACTTCCACAAGCATCCGGACTACGTCGCAGCGCAGGATCACGGACCGTGGGCGGCGTTCGACCTGTCACTGGGCGTCGCGATGTACTCGGGCTTCACCATGGGCGGGCTCACCGTCAGCATCGACGGCGAGGTCCAACGGGCCGACGGCTCGATCGTTCCCGGCCTCTACGCCGCGGGCGCGTGCGCTTCGAACATCGCGCACGACGGCAAGGGGTACGCCAGCGGCACCCAGCTCGGCGAGGGCTCGTTCTTCGGCAGGCGCGCCGGCACCCACGCCGCCGGGCACCGCTCCTAGCCGGCGCCCGCCGGAGTCGGCGTCACCACGTCACCCAGCAGCCACTCGCCGTTGCCGACGAGGTGCAGCTGCAGATCGTGGTGCTGCTCGACCGTGCTGCGGTGACTGACGCTGACCATGATCGTGCGCGGCAACTCGCTGCGCACCAGTTGGTACAGCGTCATCTCCAGCCCCTCGTCCAGAGCCGACGTCGACTCGTCGAGGAAGACCGCCTTGGGCTTGGTCAGCAGGATGCGCGCGAAGGCGATGCGCTGCTGCTCGCCCGGTGAGAGCACCTTGGCCCAGTCCAGGACCTCGTCGAGGCGGTTGCTCAGATGCGGCAGGGCGACCTTGGCCAACACGTCGTGCAGCTCGTCGTCGGTGAGTTCGCCCTCCTTGCAGGGGTAGGACACGACGGCCCGCAGATCGCCCAGCGGCACATAGGGCAGCTGCGACAGGAACATCGTCGAGTTCTCCTCGTCGGGGCACTTCATCCTGCCGCTGGCGTACGGCCACAGCTGCGCGAGGCTACGCAGCAGCGTGGTCTTGCCTGCGCCCGACGGGCCCGTCACCACCAGCGTGTCGCCGGGGTCGAGGTGCAAATCGAGTGGCTTGACCAACTGTCTGCCGTCGGGGGTGCGCACCTCCACGTCGTCGAGTTGCACGGTGCCGTCGCCGCAGCCCTCCATCTGGAGTTCGGGCAGCGCGCGCGCCTCCTCGTTGGCGATGACCAGGCCGTGCAGACGGATGATCGCCGCGCGGTACCCGGCGAACTGGTCGTAGCTGTTGCGGAAGAACGACAACCCGTCCTGGATGCTGCCGAACGCCGACGCCGACTGCGTCATCTGCCCGAGCACGATCTCGCCGGAGAAGAACCGTGGGAACTGCAGCGCATACGGCAGCAGCACGATCGCCTGGTCCATCGACAGGTTCCAGCCGTAGAAGCCGATCATCCGGTTGATGTAGCGCTTGTAGTTCGACACGATCGGCGCGAAGCGCTGCCGCAGCCCGGTGCGCTCGGCGACTTCGCCGCGGTAGAACGCCACCGCCTCCGACGCGTCGCGCAGGCGCACCAGGGCGTAGCGGAAGGCGGCGTTGAACTTCTCGTTGTCGAACGACAGCCAGATGATCGGACGGCCGATCCAGAACGCGAAGATCGTGGCGACCAAGACGTACAGCAGCAGGATGCAGAACATCGCCTTGGGCAACTCGGTGCCGATGATCGGGACGGTCAGCGTGCCCGACAGGTTCCACAGGATCGCGGTGAACGAGATCATCGACGCGATCGCGTTGATCGCACCGAAGAGCAGCGTCGCGGCCGAGGTGTTGTTCGGGGTGTTGGGCAGCGGCCCGACGCCCGCGGTGAAGATGTCGATGTCGGCTTGTATGCGCTGATCCGGGTTGTCGATCGTGTCGTCGATGAAACGCCCGCGGTAGTAGGCCTTGCCGTCCAGCCAGTCGCCGGTCAGACGGTCGGTGAGCCAGGCCCGCCACGCCAGCATGAATCGTTGGGTCATGAACAGGTCCAACATGATTCGAGAGATGTGGATGACGGCGAGCACCGCGAACACGCCCATCGACATCCAGAAGCCGTCTCGGCCGGAGTTCCGCAGGGCGTCGTCACCGTCACCCAGCCCGGCAGCGACCACCTGGAAGCTGGTCATCATGTCGTTGCCCTGGTAGCTGAACAACACGGTGAAGCGGACCCCTGCGATCACCGACAGCAGCAGCGCCGCGAGCCACAGCCACACCCTGACGCTCTCGGGGCCCTTGAAGTAGTCGCCGGTGATCCGCCAGAACTGCCGCCCCCACGCGGTGTAGCGGCCGATCAGGAACAGGATCGCCATCGTGCACGCCGCAGCGATCGCCCACCCCCTGGCGATCCAGATCAGCGACGTCCACAGCTCATTGCCCCAGTCCAGCGACGGGGTGAACATCTCCATGCAGGGCAAGGTACCCGCACATTCCGGCAGGAGCCCTGCCGAGGGCTCAACTGGCAGTGGCGGTCGATATGCCGCCGAATTCAGATCACGGCACGAGGTAAGTCGGGCCCCGGAAACGGTTGCCGGCGGGTAATCGGTCGACGGGCCGAGCCGGACCGGCCAAGCTGAACCCGTGCAGGTGCGGACACACGACTCGGCGGACGAGTTCCGCGCGCTGGCCCGCCCGGTCTACCGCCGCGACCCGATCGGCTCCACCGTCGAACTCGCCGGGCTCGCCGCGCCCGCGCTGCCGGCCGACGCGGTGTTGCTGACCGCGTGGGACGCCGGGCGCGTGGTCGGCGCCGCCGTCCAGACGCCGCCATATCCGCTCGCCTGCGGGGGACTACCGGACGGGGCTGTGGCGCCCGCGGTCGACACGCTGGCCGACCGGACCCCGCGGTTGACGGCCACGCGCGGCCCGCTCCAGGTGGCCACCCGGTTCGCCGCGGCGTGGACACGGCGCACCGGGGCGACGGTCGCCGAGCGCACCGAGGAGCGCCTACATGCCCTCGACCGGCTCGAGGCGCCGACCGTGCCGGGGGAGCACCGGACCCAACGGCCGGCGGACACCAATCTGCTCGCCGGCTGGTCGGGCCGCTTCTTCGTCGAGGCGTTCGGCGTCGCGCCGCGGCCCATCGCGGACCACCAGGCGTTCGTCACCGCGCAGACGCGGGCGGGCGCGCGCTTCGTGCTCTGGCTGCGCGACGACCGGCCGGTCAGCATGGCGATGCTGCGGCCCACGGTGGCGGGCGTCGCACGCATCGGCCCGGTGTACACGCCCGACGCGGACCGTGGGCACGGCTACGGCTCGGCGGTGACGGCCGCGGCAGCTGCCATCGCCCTGGCGGGAGGCGCAGCAGACGTCGTGCTGTTCACCGACCTCGCCAACCCGGTGTCGAACGCGATCTACCGACGGATCGGCTTTCGCCCCGTCGGGGACTGGCTGGCGATCGAGTTCACGACGCGCCGGTGATGACCGGGCCCTCGCGCCGCGTATTTTGAAGCACGTGGCCAAGACTGCCGGCAAGACATCGCCAAAGACATCGCCCAAGACCCGTTCGTCGGGCCGCCTGAGCAATCGCTTCTGGAAGATGCTCGGCGCAAGCACCGACAAGGACCAAGCCGTTTCCATGGAGCTGGTCACGAAGTCGCTCGACTTCAACGACAAGGCCGCGGCACTCGACGACGAGCAACTCCGCAAGGCCGCCAAGCTCCTGGAGCTCGGCGACCTGGCCGAGTCGTCCGACATCCCGCAGTTCCTGGCCATCGCTCGCGAGGCGTCGGAGCGGGCGACCACCCTGCGCCCGTTCGACGTCCAGCTGCTCGGTGCGCTCCGCATGCTGGCGGGCGACGTGGTCGAGATGGCCACCGGTGAGGGCAAGACGCTCGCAGGGGCGATCGCGGCGGCCGGATACGCCATCGCGGGCCGCAGCGTGCACGTCATCTCGGTCAACGACTACCTCGCGCGACGCGACGCCGAGTGGATGGGCCCGCTGCTCGAGGCGATGGGGCTGACCGTCGGGTGGATCACCGCCGAGTCGACCCCGGAGGAGCGGCGCGCCGCCTACGGGTGCGACGTGACGTACGCGTCGGTCAACGAGATCGGCTTCGACGTGCTGCGCGATCAGCTGGTCACCGACGTCGCCGACCTGGTGTCGCCGCACCCGGACGTGGCGCTGATCGACGAAGCCGACTCCGTGCTCGTCGACGAGGCACTGGTTCCGCTGGTGCTCGCGGGCACCACGCACCGGGAGACGCCGCGGCTCGAGGTCATCCGGCTGGTCGGTGAACTCGTCTCCGGCAAGGACTACGACTCCGACGCCGACCGCCGCAACGTGCACCTCACCGACGAGGGCGCCCGCAAGCTGGAGAAGGCGCTCGGCGGCATCGACCTCTACTCCGAGGATCACGTCAGCACGACGCTCACCGAGGTGAACGTGGCGCTGCACGCCCACGTCCTGCTGCAGCGCGACGTGCACTACATCGTGCGCGACGACCGCGTGCAGCTGATCAACGCCTCGCGCGGCCGCATCGCCGCACTGCAGCGGTGGCCCGACGGGCTGCAGGCGGCCGTCGAGGCCAAGGAGGGCATCGAACCCACCGAGACCGGCGAGGTGCTCGACACCATCACCGTGCAGGCGCTGATCAACCGGTATCCGCGGGTGTGCGGCATGACGGGAACGGCGCTGGCGGCCGGCGAGCAGCTGCGCCAGTTCTACAAGCTCGGCGTGTCCCCGATCCCGCCGAACACGCCGAACATCCGCGAGGACGACGACGACCGCGTGTACATCACCGCAGCCGCGCGCAACGCCGCCGTCGCCGAGCACATCGCGACCGTGCACGACACCGGTCAGCCCGTGCTGGTCGGCACCCGCGACGTCGCCGAGTCCGAGGAACTGCACGAGCGTCTGGTCAAGCGCGGCATCCCGGCCGTGGTGCTCAACGCCAAGAACGACGCCGAGGAAGCCGCCGTCATCGCCGAGGCGGGCACGCTCGGCAAGGTCACCGTCTCCACGCAGATGGCAGGCCGCGGCACCGACATCCGGCTCGGCGGGTCCGACGAATCGGGCCATGACGAGGTGGCGGAGCTCGGCGGCTTGCACGTCATCGGCACCGGACGCCACCACACCGAGCGGCTCGACAACCAGCTGCGCGGCCGCGCCGGGCGCCAGGGCGACCCCGGCTCGTCGGTGTTCTTCGCCAGCTGGGAGGACGACGTCGTCGTCGCGAATCTCGAGCAGCAAAAACTGCCGATGCAGACCGACGAGGACGGCCGGATCGTGCACGAGAAGGCGGCCCAGCTGCTCAGTCACGCCCAGCGCGTCGCCGAGGGCAAGCTGCTCGACGTGCACGCCAACACGTGGCGGTACAACCAGCTGGTGGCCCAGCAGCGGTCCATCATCGCGGACCGTCGGGAGAAACTGCTGCGCACCGACACCGCGCGTCAGGAACTCGCGGAGCGCTCGCCGAAGCGCTACGAACTCCTGCTCGAGGAGATCGGGGAGGAGCGGTTGGAGCGCATCTGCCGGCTGATCATGCTCTACCACCTCGACCGCGGCTGGGCCGATCACCAGGCCTACCTGTCCGACGTCCGGGAGAGCATCCACCTTCGCGCGCTCGGTCGGCAGAACCCGCTCGACGAGTTCCACCGCCTGGCCGTCGATGCGTTCGGGTCGCTGGCCGCCGACGCGATCGAGGCCGCTCAGCAGACGTTCGAGACCGCCAACGTCACCGAGGACGAGCCCGGCCTGGACCTGTCGAAGCTGGCGCGGCCCACGTCGACGTGGACGTACATGATTCACGACAACCCGTTGGCGGACGACTCGATGTCGGCGCTGAGCCTGCCGGGAGTGTTCCGCTAGGTTCATCACCATGGGTCCGGCGGGCAGGAGCGAAGCGATTGGCGATCGCATCCTGACGATCCCGAACGTGCTCAGCATCGTGCGGCTGATCCTGGTCCCGGTCTTCCTGTATCTGCTGCTGGTCGCGCACGCGTACGCGCCTGCGGTGGCTGTCCTGATGTTCAGTGGCGCATCCGACTGGGCCGACGGCAAGATCGCGCGGCTGTACGACAACCAGTCGTCACGCCTCGGGGAGCTCCTCGACCCGGCGGTCGACCGGATCTACATGTTCGCGGTGCCGGTGGCGTTCGCGGCGGCGCACATCGTCCCGTGGTGGCTGGTGCTGGTGCTGATCGGCCGGGACGCGGTGCTGGCGACGACGTTGCCGATGCTTCGCACCCGCGGGCTGACCGCGCTGCCGGTGACCTACCTGGGCAAGGCTGCGACGTTCGCGCTGATGTCGGGCTTCCCGCTGGTCCTGCTCGGCCAGTGGGACGCGCTGTGGAGTCGCGTGGTGCTGGCCGTCGGATGGGCGTTCGTGATCTGGGGGCTGGCGCTCTACCTGTGGTCGGGCGTGCTGTACCTGATTCAGGTCGGCATGGTGATGCGCCGGCTGCCGCGCCGTTCGGTGCCGGGGAAAGCCTGACCTGATGTCCGGCGACGAGCGTGCGCTCGGCGGATTCAGTCGCGACGCAGGACGCAATGCCCACGAGGCCGACGCCCCCACGCTGCTCCCGGTGCCGTCACTGCTGCGCTCACTGCTCTCCGACCACCTCGACCCCGGTTATGCCGCGGCGGCCGCGAACTCCGGCGGCCGCCGGCGACGCCGCGGCGTCGAGTGGGCCTGGCAGCTCACCGCCGGGCTGGCGGTCGCCGTCGTGCTCGCGACCGCTGCGGCACAGGCACGGTCGGTGGCCCCGGCGACCCGCGAGACGCAGCACGTGCTCGCCGACGGCGTGCGGACCGCCCAGGAGTCGACGGACGCGGTTGCCGCCCAGCGCTCATCGCTGGCCGAACGGGTCGAGGACGACCGGCGCACCCGCCTGGAGGGTGACGAACAGGGCCGGGTGCTGCTCGACCGGCTCGACGACGCGGAGTTCGCGGCCGCGGCCACGCCGGTACACGGGCCGGGGCTCACCGTCACCGCCACCGAGCCCGGGACGACGCGCGACCTCTCGGACGTGTCGAAGCAGCGCATCCCGGGCGGCAGGCAGGCGATCCTCGACCGGGACCTGCAGCTGGTGGTCAACTCGCTGTGGGCCAGTGGCGCGGAGGCGATCGCGGTCGGCGGGATCCGGATCGGGCCGAACGTGACCATTCGGCAGGCGGGCGGCGGCATCCTCGTCGACAATCAGCCGATCAGCAGCCCCTATCAGGTCAACGCCATCGGGCCGCCGCACGCGATGCAGGACGTCTTCGACCGCAGCCCGGGTCTGCAGCGACTGCGGCTGCTGGAGGCGTCCTACGGGGTCGGCGTCAACGTGAGCGCCGCCGACGACCTGACCGTCGAGCCGGGCGCCGTGCGCGACCTCGGCTTCGCCACACCGGTGGGCCAGTGATCGGAGTCCAATGATCGGAATCGCCGCACTCGTCGTCGGCATCGTGCTCGGGCTGGTGTTCCACCCGAGCGTGCCGGACGTCATCCAGCCGTACCTGCCGATCGCGGTGGTCGCCGCGCTCGACGCGGTGTTCGGCGGCTTGCGGGCGTATCTCGAGCGCATCTTCGACTCGAAGGTGTTCGTGGTCTCGTTCGTGTTCAACGTCCTGGTCGCGGCGATCATCGTGTTCGTCGGCGACCAGCTCGGCGTGGGCACGCAGCTGTCGACGGCGATCATCGTCGTGCTCGGCATCCGGATCTTCGGCAATGCCGCCGCGCTGCGGCGCAGGTTGTTCGGGGCGTGACGTGAGCGAGGACGAGCACCAGGCCGGCGGGCAGGAGCGCAGCGACCCGGGAAAGCACCACGGCGCACATCACGGCAAGCACGAGCTGCCGCCGCACCACGCGTCCCGGCCGATCGGGGACCTGCAGCCGGCGGGCGTGGCGGGCGTGGTCCGGCGGGGGAGGTCGCAGCTCCTGTTCGGGACGCTTGCAGTGCTGCTGTGCCTGCTGCTCGGCATCGCGATCGCCACGCAGGCCCACCAGACCGATTCGGGTGACTCACTGGAGAACGCCAGGCCCGCCGATCTGCTCGTGCTGTTGGACTCGCTGCAGCAGCGCGAGGCCGCACTGAACACCGAGGTCGCCGATCTGCAGCGCACGCTGACGGCGCTGGAGACCTCCGGCAGCGACGACGCCGCCGCGATCGCCAACGCCCGCGACCGCCTGGCCGCGTTGTCGATCCTGATCGGCACCGTCGCCGCCACCGGGCCGGGCGTCACGCTGACCATCGCGGACGACGCACCCGGGGTGTCGCCGGAGACGATGCTCGACGTCGTCAACGAGCTGCGCGCAGCGGGTGCGGAGGCGATGGAGATCAGCACTCCCGCGGGGACCAAGATCCGGGTGGGCGTGGACACCTGGGTGGTCGGCGTGCCCGGTGCGCTGGTGGTCGACGGCATCACGATCAATCCGCCGTATACGGTTCTCGCCATTGGCGATCCGGCGACGCTTGCCGCTGCGATGAACATCCCCGGCGGGGCGATGGACAGCGTCGAACGGGTCGGCGGCACAATGACCGTGCAGCAGACCGACACGGTCGACGTGACCGCCTTGCGGCAACCGAAACCCCGCCAATACGCTCAGCCGGTCAAGTGAGGCCCGTCGGCCTCGCCGGTGACATCGAGCGACGAGAACAAGGAGCGCCGTGAGCGAGACCCCGTCCGACCTGTCCTACACCTCCGACCACGAGTGGGTCCGGCTCACCGGGGACGACACCGTGCGGGTCGGCATCACCGACTACGCGCAGTCCGCGCTGGGCGACGTGGTGTTCGTCGACCTCCCCGCGGTCGGTGACGAGGTCACGGCGGGCAACGAGTTCGGCAACGTCGAGTCGACCAAGTCGCAGTCGGAGCTCTACGCGCCCATCACCGCCAAAGTGGTTGCGGTGAACGAGGATCTGGCCGACTCCCCGGAACTGGTCAATTCCGACCCGTACGGCGGCGGTTGGCTGATCGACCTACAGGTCGACCCGGACGCCATCGAGGAGGCCATGTCGGCTTTGCTCGACGCCGACGGGTACCGTGCCACTCTCGACGAATGAGCAATTCCGGCGGTGGTGGACCCACCGGCAACCGCCTCGCGGTACGGTCGAGTACGTCCCATTACGGTCGCCCGCAGTACGGGGTGGCCAGGCAGACATCGCCACAGCAGCCAGTTAGGAGCAGCGCGTGACGGATAACAGCACCAGTTCGGGAGCCGACTCCAACGAGGAAATGACGGTCGAGACCACTTCGGTCTTCCGGGCCGACTTCCTCAACGAGTTGGACGCCCCGGCCTCGTCGGGCACCGAGGGTTCGGTCTCTGGGGTCGAAGGGTTGCCGACGGGCTCGGCGTTGCTGGTCGTCAAGCGCGGCCCGAATGCGGGATCTCGATTCCTGCTCGACCAGGCGACCACGTCGGCGGGCCGGCATCCGGACAGCGACATCTTCCTCGACGACGTCACGGTGAGCCGCAGGCACGCCGAGTTCCGTCTCGAGTCCGGGGAGTTCCAGGTCGTCGACGTCGGCAGCCTCAACGGCACCTACGTCAACCGTGAGCCCGTCGACTCGGCGGTGCTCTCCAACGGCGACGAGGTGCAGATCGGCAAGTTCCGGTTGGTCTTCCTGACCGGGCCCAAGAGCGACGACGGCAGCTCGAGCGGCTAGTGACCGCCCCCGACACCCCTGCGTTCGCCGGGATGTCGATCGGGGCGGTCCTCGACCTGCTGCGACCCGACTTCCCGGATGTGACCATCTCCAAGATCCGGTTCTTGGAGGCCGAAGGGTTGGTCACGCCGGAACGCACCCCGTCGGGGTATCGGCGCTTCACCGCCTACGACTGCGCACGGCTGCGGTTCGTACTGACCGCTCAGCGCGATCACTATCTGCCGCTGAAGGTCATCAAGGCCCAACTCGACGAGCAACCCGACGGCGAACTGCCCACGGTGAGTTCGGCTTACGCCGCACCGCGCCTGGTTCCCGTATCGGACGCCCGGGCCGACGGGATCAGCGCCGACGCGGCGTCGGTCGCTCGCACGCCTGCTCGGCTGAGTCGTGAGGACCTGCTCGCTCGGTCCGGCGTGGACGAGGCTCTGCTCGGGTCGCTGGTGAAGGCCGGCGTCATCAAGCCGGGTGCGGCGGGGTTCTTCGACGAGTACGCGGTGGTGACGGCGCAGTGCGCCAAGGCCCTCGCCGAGTACGGCGTGGAACCGCGGCACCTGCGCGCGTTCCGGTCGGCGGCCGACCGGCAGTCGGACTTGATCGCACAGATTGCAGGACCGGTGGACAAGGCCCGCCGGGAGGGTGCACGAGACCGGGCGGACGATCTGGCGCGTGAGGTGGCTGCTCTGGCGATCACGTTGCACACCTCGCTGATCAAGTCCGCCGTGCGCGACGTTCTGGATCGCTGAGGACTAGACTCGGATCGACGATCTGAGGGTGCGGAGGGCAGGCACAGATGGGCGAGGTTCGCGTGGTCGGCATTCGGATCGAACAGCCGCAGAACCAACCGGTCCTGTTGCTGCGCGAGTCCAATGGCGACCGTTATCTACCGATCTGGATCGGTCAGACCGAGGCCACGGCGATTGCGCTGGAACAGCAGGGCGTGGAACCCGCGCGGCCGCTGACCCACGACCTGATCCGCGACCTGATCACCGCACTGGGGCACTCGCTCAAGGAGGTTCGGATCGTCGACCTCCAGGAGGGGACGTTCTACGCCGACCTCGTCTTCGACCGCGACATCACGGTGTCGGCGCGGCCGTCTGACTCGGTGGCGATCGCGCTTCGGGTCGGCGTGCCGATCTACGTCGAGGAGGCGGTGCTGGCCGAGGCCGGCCTGCTGATCCCCGACGAGGACGACGAAGAGGGCACCGGCGCCGTCCGCGAGGACGAGGTGGAGAAGTTCAAGGAGTTCCTGGATTCGGTGTCACCCGACGACTTCAAGGCCACCTGACGCTCATTGGTCACGGATGCGTCTCATCTGGCCGACGAGCTTCGACACGCGGCCCATGTTTCCAGAATCCACGTGCCGGGCAGCCATACTCGGATCAGACTTCAGTCATTCAAGGGCCCGGCCGGGAGCGTATGCTCGACACACTCGAGCTTGAGCAACCGTGCTGCGTCGGCGTTCCGGCTGCGGCGCACGAAGCGGGTTCGATTCGGCGAGAGGATGGGCAGTGGGCGACACGCCACGTCAAGGAGAGTTGGATTCGACTTCCGACGGCGCGCACACGCAGGCCCCACCGGCTGTGGTGAACGAACCCGTGCAGGGTCGCCTCTTCCCGGATGATTCGGTGCCCGACGAGCTCGTCGGCTACCGCGGGCCCAGCGCATGCCAGATCGCGGGCATCACCTACCGCCAGCTGGACTACTGGGCACGGACGTCGCTGGTGGTGCCGTCGATCCGCAGCGCGGCAGGCTCGGGCAGCCAGCGCCTGTACTCGTTCAAGGACATCCTCGTCCTCAAGATCGTGAAGCGTCTGCTCGACACCGGCATCTCGTTGCACAACATCCGCGTCGCGGTCGACCACCTGCGTCAGCGCGGCGTGCAGGACCTGGCCAACATCACGCTGTTCTCCGACGGCACCACCGTCTACGAGTGCACGTCGGCCGAAGAGGTCGTCGACCTCCTGCAGGGCGGCCAGGGCGTGTTCGGCATCGCCGTCTCGGGTGCCATGCGCGAACTGACCGGCGCCATCGCGGACTTCCCCGGCGAGCGCGCCGACGGCGGCGAGTCGATCGCCGCACCCGAGGACGAACTGGCCTCGCGCCGCAAGAGTCGCGACCGCAAGATCGGCTGACCGACGCGGCTGCCGTTCACGGCCGCCGCGGACGCGGGCAACCCCACCGTTCGGTAGACTCGACCTGCATCGTCCCCCTTGCGGGAGAGTTCCGTCGTCGCCAGCGACGGGCGCCGAAGGAGCAATACCTCTCCATCAACCTCTCAGGCACAAGGACCGCTTGGGGCCCCGATGCCTCTGGAAAGTGGTGTGCCGGCACGTTCGGCCCGCCCGCCCATGGGGAAAGGCGCCGCAACACCGAGGCAGAGACGCCTCAGACGCCGAATCTCTCAGGCGCCCGGTACGGGTCGACGACAGAGGGGGAGGACCGCGAGCGGTTCTGGGTAAGCGTCCTGCGCCCCCGTGTCGAAATGAGGCCCACGTGTCCGGTAGCCATCCCCATCCCTCGAACGAGCATCACGTGCCCCGGTTCGCCGACCGTCACATCGGTCCCGACGCCGACGCCGTCGCGACCATGCTCGACGTCATCGGGGTCGAATCGCTCAGCGAACTCGCCGAGAAGGCGCTGCCCGCAGGCATTCTGGATGCGCTGACCACCGAAGGCCTCGCACCTGGCCTCGACGACCTGCCCGCACCCGCGACCGAGGAGCAGGCGCTGGCCGAACTCCGCGAGCGTGCGGAGTCGAACACCGTCGCGGTGTCGATGATCGGGCAGGGCTACTTCGACACGCTGACCCCGGCGGTGCTGCGCCGCAACATCCTCGAGAACCCCGCCTGGTACACCGCGTACACGCCGTACCAGCCCGAGATCAGCCAGGGCCGACTCGAGGCGCTGCTGAACTTCCAGACCATGGTCGAGGACCTGACCGGCCTCGAGGTTGCCAACGCCTCGATGCTCGACGAGGCCACCGCAGCCGCCGAGGCGATGACGCTCATGCAGCGCGCGGTCAAGCGGTCGGTCAACCGCCTCGCCGTCGACTCCGACGTCTACCCGCAGACCGCGGCCGTCATCGAGACGCGGGCCAAGCCGCTCGGCATCGAGGTCGTCACGGCCGACCTGCGCAACGGCCTGCCCGAGGGCGACTTCTTCGGCGTCATCGTGCAGTCGCCAGGTGCCAGCGGCTGCGTGACCGACTGGAGCGGACTCATCGAGCAGGCCCACGAGCGCGGCGCGCTGGTGGCCGTCGGCGCGGACCTGCTGGCGATGACGCTGCTCACCCCTCCCGGCGACATCGGCGCGGACGTCGCGTTCGGCACCACCCAGCGGTTCGGCGTGCCGATGGGCTTCGGCGGCCCGCACGCCGGTTACCTCGCCGTGCACACCAAGCACGCGCGGCAGCTGCCCGGTCGCCTGGTCGGCGTCTCCGTCGACGCCGACGGTTCGCCCGCCTACCGCCTGGCCCTGCAGACCCGCGAGCAGCACATCCGCCGCGACAAGGCCACCAGCAACATCTGCACCGCCCAGGTGCTCCTGGCCGTCATGGCCGCGATGTACGCCAGCTACCACGGCTCCGACGGACTGACCGCGATCGCGCACCGCGTGCACGGCCATGCGCTCGGCATCGCGACGGGACTCGAGACGGCGGGCGTCGAGGTCGTGCACGACGCGTTCTTCGACACCGTGCTGGCCCGCGTGCCCGGCCGCGCCGAGCAGGTGCGCGCCGCAGCCAAGGAACGTGGCATCAACGTGTGGCTGGTCGACGCCGACCACGTCTCCGTGTCGTGTGACGAGGCCACCACCGCCCAGCACGTCGAGCACGTCCTCGAGGCGTTCGGCGCCACCCGCGGCGGCCAGCACTGGCGCGGGCCGGCGGTGCACACCCGCTCGTCGGAGTTCCTGACCCACCCCGCGTTCACCCGGTACCGCACCGAGACCGAGATGATGCGGTACCTGCGCTCGCTGTCGGACAAGGACATCGCGTTGGACCGCAGCATGATCCCGCTGGGCTCGTGCACGATGAAGCTCAACGCGGCAGCCGAGATGGAGCCCATCACGTGGCCCGAGTTCGCCCGTCAGCATCCGTTCGCGCCGGCCTCGGACACCCCGGGTCTGCGCTCGATGATCGCCGAACTCGAGACCTGGCTGACCAAGCTGACCGGCTACGACTCGGTGTCGCTGCAGCCCAACGCGGGCTCCCAGGGCGAGTACGCCGGCCTGCTGGCCATCCAGGCGTATCACCTCAGCCGGGGTGACGAGCAGCGCAACATCTGCCTGATCCCGTCGAGTGCACACGGCACCAACGCCGCGTCTGCGGCACTGGCGGGGATGCGGGTCGTGGTCGTCGCGTGCCGGGAGAACGGCGACGTGGACCTCGACGATCTGCGTGCCAAGATCGCCGAGCACGCGGATGCGATTGCGGCGCTGATGATCACGTACCCGTCGACCCACGGCGTGTTCGAGCAGGACGTCGAGGCGATCTGCGCGGCGGTGCACGACGTCGGCGGCCAGGTGTACGTCGACGGTGCCAACCTCAACGCGCTCGTCGGGTTGGCCCGGCCCGGCAAGTTCGGCGGCGACGTCAGCCACCTCAATCTGCACAAGACGTTCTGCATCCCGCACGGCGGCGGAGGCCCCGGTGTCGGCCCGGTGGCCGTCCGCTCGCACCTGACCCCGTTCCTGCCCGGGCACCCGCTGGCCGAGGAGCTCTCCGACACGTACACCGTCTCGGCGGCACCGTACGGGTCGGCGTCGATCCTGCCGATCACCTGGATGTACATCCGCATGATGGGTGCCCCGGGCCTGCGGGCGGCGACGTTGACCGCGATCGCGTCGGCCAACTACGTCGCGCGTCGCCTCGACGAGTACTACCCCGTGCTCTACACCGGCGAGAAGGGCATGGTCGCCCACGAGTGCATCCTCGACCTGCGCGGCATCACGAAGAACACCGGCGTGACGGTCGACGACGTGGCGAAGCGCCTGGCCGACTACGGGTTCCACGCTCCGACGATGAGCTTCCCGGTGGCAGGCACGCTGATGGTCGAGCCGACCGAGAGCGAGAGCCTCAACGAGGTGAACGCGTTCTGCGAGGCGATGATCGCGATCCGCGCCGAGATCGACCAGGTGGGTTCGGGCGCATGGCCGGTCGACGACAACCCGCTGCGCGGCGCCCCGCACACCGCGGAGTCGCTGCTCGTCGAGGAGTGGACGCACCCCTACACCCGCCAGCAGGCCGCCTACCCGCTGGGCAAGGCATACCGCGCCAAGGTGTGGCCGCCCGTGCGTCGCATCGACAGCGCGTACGGCGACCGCAACCTGGTGTGCTCCTGCCCGCCGGTCGAGGCCTTCGCCTGACCGTCTGACCTCCGCGAACGTCGGTTACCGCCACGCCATTCGACCAGAAAGCGTGGCGGTAATCGACGTTCGGCGAGAAGTGCGGGGAGGGGTCAGCCGAGTGCGCCGGTGAGCGCCGACGCCAACTCGGGCCCGGTGGAGCCGTTCAGGTTGGTGTAGGTCCCGCCGGTGATCTGCGAGACCGCCTCCCAGGCGGGCCGGTCCGAGTCGGCGCCGAAGTCGATGACGTCGACGGCCACCGGACGCCCCTGCTGGAAGGCGCCGCGGACGAAGTCCTGCAGGCCAGCACCGTCGAGTGACTGATCGGTGTGCGGCCCGGAGGTAATCACCAGGATCGAATTCGGCTGTCCCTCGCGGTAGTTCGCCATCGCCTCGTTGAAGACGAGCCGCATCGTCGTGAAGGACACCGCACCGCCGTTCGATGCGGACTGGCCGCGCAGGTTGTCGGTCAGCACCGCCGAGCGTGGCTGACCGCCGACCTGATCGCTCAGCGGTCCGAGCGGAACCTCCGACCGACCCGCCACGCCGTCGAACGTCCACAGGCCGAGCGCCGCGGTGGGCGGCAGGGCCTTGATGCGCTCGTCGAGTGCGGCGGTGACGTTCGCGAGGCGGCTACGCCCACCCTCGTCGGCGCTCATCGACTGGTCGAGCATGATCGTGACGGCCGGGCTCTGGACGGGTGACGCGACGGCCTCGGCCAGCGTGGCGCGGGTCGCGTTGTCTCCGGCCGCGACGGGTGCGCCCATCTCCCCGAAGTCGACGACGTCGCTCGCGGGCGTCTCGCTGCCCTCGGCGCGGAAGCCGGCCTTGGCGAATTCCGCGAGCGCCTCGGGCTTGCGGAGGAATCGCGCGAATTCGCTGGCCGCGCTGACCTGTTCCTGGGACAGCCAGTCACCCGACATCAGGACAGTGGGGTAGTCGGCGATCGCCGCTGGACCCGACGGGAGCCAGCCCGCCAGCTTGTCCTTGGCGTCGGACAGGGATACACCCCGCTGGAACAGTTGCTGCTCGGTGACGGCGACCGCGTGCACGGCCGAGGCTGCCGGGTCGCTGCCTGCCAGCAGTGCGTCGAGCGCCGTGGACGCCTTGTCGTCGGCGAGTTCCGGTTGACCGGACAGCAGCGTGCTGATCGCCAACGCACCTGCGGTGGGAGGAGCGCCGCGCGGCGCAGCGGCGACGGCGACGGCCTCGGACGCGAGGTAGGTGGCGTCGGCGTCACCCGACCTGGGCAGGGCCAGGCGCAGCGCGCCCCAGCCCGGCAGGTCGAGCCCGTCCAGCGCCGTGGCGTTGCTCTGCAGGCGGGGCAGGGCAGCCCAATTCTGCTCTGCGAGGGCGGTCTTCAGCTCCGGACGTACGGCCAGCACGACCGGTGAGGTGACGAGCGACCGGCTGTCGCTGACCGTGGCGGCGCCTGCGGCCGTCTCGAGCCGCGCCTCCGACATCGAACTCGCCGGGATCCACAGCGCGGGCCGCTCGCCGAGTTCACCGGGCCACTCGCCGGTGAAGCCGCCGACCACCTGATCGGAGTCGGCGGGGCGGACACCGACCTTCACGCACTTGTCGCCGACCGGCGCGGCCGACTCGTTGTACTGGTCGGCGACGGTCTGCACCTGCTCGGCGACGGACGCGTCGGCGATGACCGCGACGGCGACCTCACCCTCCACACAGCGGGCGGCGGAGACCTCCGACCGGTTGGACAGGGCGTCGCCGAAGAAGCGCCACATGATGACTCCGGCGACGACGACCACGACGGTCACCAGCGCGACGATCACGCCGACGCTGACGCCGCGCCGCTTGGCCTCGACCGCGCGGTGACTGCCGGTCCATTCGCCACCGTCCCAGTCGCCGCCGTGGGCGGGACCGGTGGACGGGGGACGCGACGTCGACGCGAACGCTCGCGTGGGCGACTCGTCGCCCGCGGCGTCGAACCTGGTCGTGGTGTCGTCGAATCGGGAGTCGTCGAATCGGGAGTCGTCGAATCGGGAATCGGGACCGGCATCGTCGGAGCCGGCGTCGGGCTGGGACTGCCAGTACCCGTCGTCCCGGTAGTCGGGTCCGTCGTCGACCGAGTCGCCATATGGTGGGCGATCGGGTTCCGGCTGATCGAAATCGTCTGCGCCGTAACCGGTCTCGGCGAAGCCGTCAGCCCGGTCGTCAGGACCGTCGATCCCGGGCTGCTGATCCGACTCGTCGGGGTCGGGAATGCTGTGCCTGCCCATTCCTAACCCCTGTGCTCCTTCTGCTCGCGCGTCTTCTGCTTGCTCGTCATGAGACTCGTTGCACCGCCGGACACGGCCGCCCCGAGGCGACCGTCACTCGGCTCCGCCGAAGTCTAGTCACACGCCTGCGTGACGTGCCTTGAACTCGCGGCGGCGGCGATGCAGGATCGGCTCGGTGTAGCCGCTGGGCTGCTGCGTACCGGACAGGATCAGCTCCTCGGCCGCCTGGAACGCGATGCTCGCGTCCGGGTCGGCTGCCATCGGCAGGTAGTCGCGGGAGTTGGCGTTCTGCTCGTCGACCACCGCGGCCATCCGGCGCAGGCTCGCCTTGACGTCCTCGGCGGTGATGACGCCGTGGCGCAGCCAGTTGGCCAGCAGCTGGCTGGAGATGCGCAGCGTGGCGCGGTCCTCCATCAGCGCGACGTCGTGGATGTCGGGCACCTTCGAGCAGCCGACACCCGCCTCGACCCAGCGGACGACGTAGCCGAGGATCGACTGGCAGTTGTTGTCGACTTCCTCGCGGATCTCCTCGGGCGCCCAGGCGAGTTCCTTGGCCAGCGGGATCGTCAGGAGTTCGTCGATCGTGGTGCGGGTCTTGCCTGCCAGCTCCTTCTGCACCGCGAACACGTCGACCTGGTGGTAGTGCATGGCGTGCAGCGTCGCTGCCGTCGGCGACGGGACCCACGCCGTGGTGGCGCCTGCCTTGGGCTGCCCGATCTTCTGCTCGACCATGTCGGCCATCAGCTCGGTCATCGCCCACATGCCCTTGCCGATCTGCGCGCGGCCCGAGAGCCCCGTCGCGAGACCGACGTCGACGTTGGCGTCCTCGTAGGCCTTGATCCACGGCTGCGACTTCATCGCGCCCTTGCGGATCATCGGCCCGGCCTCCATCGAGGTGTGGATCTCGTCGCCGGTGCGGTCGAGGAAGCCGGTGTTGATGAACACCACGCGGTCGGCGGCGGCCTTGATGCACGCTTTGAGGTTGAGCGTCGTGCGCCGCTCCTCGTCCATGATGCCGACCTTCAGGGTGCCCTGCGGCAGGTTCAGGACGTCCTCGACGCGGCTGAACAGCTCGCAGGTGAACGCCACCTCGTCGGGCCCGTGCATCTTGGGCTTCACGATGTAGACCGACCCGGTGCGGCTGTTGGCGTGCGGGCCGCTGGCGCCGCCGTCGACGGACCCGTCGCGCAGTCCGTGGATGGCGATCAGGCCGGTGAACAGGGCGTCCTGGATGCCCTCGAACACCTCGCGGCCGTCGGCGTCGACGATCGCGTCGTTGGTCATCAGGTGTCCGACGTTGCGGACGAAGAGCAGGCTGCGGCCGGGCAGGACCAGTTCACCGCCGTCGGGGGCCGTATAGGTGCGGTCGTCGTTCAGCACGCGGGTGAACGACTTGTCGCCCTTGCTGACCTCTTCGGACAGGTCGCCGCGGTTCAGGCCGAGCCAGTTGCGGTAGCCGAGCACCTTGTCGTCGGCGTCGACGGCGGCCACGGAGTCCTCGAAGTCCATGATCGTCGTGATGGCCGACTCGAGGACGACGTCCTTGATGCCGGCCTGGTCGGTGGAGCCGACGGGGGAGTCTGCGTCGACGAGGATCTCGACGTGCAGGCCGTGGTTGGCCAGCAGCACCGACGTCGGCGCGTCGGGTTCGCCGAGGTAGCCGACGAACTGGGCGGGCTCGGCGAGTTCGACCGCGTCGTCACCCCGGGCGACCGACAGTCGACCGTCGTCGATGGTGAGGGCCGTGATGTCCGACCACGACCCACTGGCGAGCGGCACGGCCTGGTCGAGGAACTCGCGGGCGTAGGCGATGACCTTGTCGCCGCGGGCGCGGTTGTAGCTGCTGCCCTTCTCGGCCCCCTCCGTCTCGGGGATGACGTCGGTGCCGTAGAGCGCGTCGTACAGCGAGCCCCACCGCGCGTTGGCGGCGTTGAGCGCGAAGCGGGCGTTGAGGATCGGGACGACCAGCTGAGGCCCGGCGGTCTTGGTGATCTCGTCGTCGACGCCGGAGGTGGTGACGGTGAAGTCCTCGGGCTCGGGCAGCAGGTAGCCGATCTCGGTGAGGAACTGCTTGTAGGCCTCCAGGTTCACCGGCTCGATGACGCGCTGGCGGTGCCACTTGTCGATCTGGGCCTGCAGTTCGTCGCGTCGCGCCAGGAGGTCCTGGTTCCGAGGCCCGAGGTCGGCGACCACCTTGTCCACGCCTGCCCAGAAGCTGTCGGCGTCCAGACCGGTGCCTGGCAGCGCCTCGTTGGTGATGAAGTCGTGCAGCACCTTGGCAACCCGCAGACTGCCGACGGACACGCGATCGCTGCCGGGCGTGGTGGGTTCACTCATGATTCTCCTCCTGAAGCGTCGATCAAGCTTACCCGCGGGTAATGGCAGCTAACCGCCGTGCGCCGCCCGCCGCAGCAGGTCACACGCGTCGGCGAGCGCAGCCCGCAGTGGCGCCGCCCGGTCGGCGATCGCCTGCTGGGCGCGGACGTACTCGGCGCGACCCGCAGGCGTCTCGATGGCGATCGGCTCGAAACCATAGTCGGTGAGTTCGTACGGGCTCGCGCGCATGTCGATCTCGCGCGCGTCGGCCGCCAGGGCGAGGCCGTCCATCACCAGCTCGGAGTCGACGAGCGGCCCCAACTTGTAGGCCCACTTGTAGAGGTCCATCGAGGCGTGGATGCAGCCCGGCTGTTCGGTGGCGACCTGCGCGTCTCGGGTCAGGCGCTCGGCATTGCGGCCGGTCGCCGGTTCGGTGAAGAAGCGGTAGGCGTCGAAGTGGCTGCACCGCAACGGCATCGATTCGACCACCGTGTCGGTTCCGGTGGCGCCCAGCCGCAGCGGGACCTGGCCGTGGCGTGGCTGCGGGTCGCGGTAGACCATGGCCCACTCGTGCAGCCCGAAGCAGTTCAGCCGGGCCGGGCGGGCGGCCGTCGCCCGCAGCAGCTCGTGCACGAACTCCACCGTCGGCAGTCGGGTCAGCAGGTGCTCGCGGGTGACTGCGACCGTGTCGTCGACGCTGCCATCGACTCTGCCGTAGCCGCTGCGCCCGAGGAACTTCGCCGCCGCCGGACCCGCGAGGCGTACGCCGTAGCCCGGGTGCCACCGGCGCAGCTGGCGCGGCCGCAGGCTGTAGTAGGTGAACAAGAAGTCCCACACCGGGTGCGGTTCGCCCCGGCTCGCGCGGTCGCGGTGCGGTCCGACGAATCGTTCGGCGCGCTCCGCGTGTCGCTCCTCGCGCCGCATCCACTCGGACTCCGGCAGCACCGTGGTGTCGACGACCGCCCGATCCCACACTGCGACGTCAGACACGGTGGGTCCCGTCGCGCACCGTCCCCACCAGGTCCTCGACGAGGTCTTCGAGCGCCACCATCGCCGTGACGCGTCCCTCGGTGGTGACGAGCGCGAGGTGGCTGTTGTCGCGGCGCAACCGCGACAGCGCCACCGGGAGCGGCAGCGACGACGACACGGTCGGCAGCGGCCGCACCATCGACGCCTCGACGACTGCCTCCGGGTCGTTGATCAGCGACAACACGTCCTTGATGTGCACGTAGCCGGTGTAGGAGCCGGTGTCGTCGGTGACGGGGAAGCGCGAGTAGCCGGTGTCGGCCAGCGCGCGTTCGATGGCGGCGACGGTCGGACCTTGGCCCGGCGCGGCGACCGGCACGGCCCGGATGTCGGCGACGGGGATCGACACGTCGCTGACGACGCGGTTGCGGATCTGCAGTGCCCTGGTGAGGCGTCCGTGCTCCTCGGGGTCGAGCAGTCCCTCCGACAGCGACTCGGCGATCATTTCGGACAGCTCCACCGTCGAGACGGTCACGTCGAGTTCGTCCTTGGGTTCGACTCGCATCGCCCGCAGCGTCGTGTTCGCGCACCAGTTGTAGAACGCGATGAACGGCTTCGCGAGCCGCATGTAGACCAGGTAGACGGGGATGAGCAGCATCGCCGCCGATTCCGGCCCGGCGATCGCGATGTTCTTCGGCACCATCTCGCCGAGCAGCACGTGCAGTGTCACGACCAGGCCGAGCGCGATGACGAACGACACCGTGTGCAGCACCGACTCGGGGATCCCGAGCGCACCGAACGGCTTCTCGAGCAGGTGCGCCACGGCGGGTTCGCCGACGCGGCCGAGCAGGATGGAACAGATCGTGATGCCGAGCTGCGCGCCTGCCAGCATCAGCGACAGGTGCTCACCGGCCCTGATCACGGTGACGGCGCTCTTCTTGCCCTGTTCGGCCAGCGCCTCGAGACGGTCGCGCCGCGCCGAGATCAGCGCGAACTCCGACCCGACGAAGAACGCGTTGAGGCCGAGGAGCACCACGGTCAGCAGTACGCCGAAGACGTCGGAGCCCATCAGTTCTCTCCGTCTTCGTCGTCGTCGCCGCGGCGGCCGAGTTCGGTGAGCTCGAGCACGTCGATGCGCCGTCCATCCATCTGAATCACCTTGGCCTGCCAGCGGATCGGGTCGTCGAGCGGGCCGTCCGGGTCGAATTCGGTCAGCTCGACGGTCTCTCCGGGTTCGGGGACGTGGCCGAGTTCCTGCATGACGAGACCGCCGATGGTCTCGTACTCGCCCTCGGCAGGGCGGAACGGCGTCTCGGTGCTGACCTCGTCGATCCGCAGCAGACCGGACACCTGCCAGCCGTTGCGCATCTCCACGACGTCCGGTGTGGCGTCGTCGTGCTCGTCGCGGACGTCGCCGACGATCTCCTCGATCAGGTCCTCGACGGTGACCATGCCCGCCGTGCCGCCGTACTCGTCGACCACGAGGGCCGTCTGCAGGCCGTTGGCGCGTATCTCGGTCATCACGGAGTCACCGTCGAGCGAGGACGGGACGGTCGCCACGGGCAGCGCGACCGTCGAGAGGCGGGTCTGGGAGCGCTGGTCGACCGGGACGGAGAACACCTGCTTGACGTGCACGATGCCGACGGTCTCGTCGAGGTCGCCCCGGATGATGGGGAAGCGCGAGTAGCCGGTCTCCATCGCCTTCACCAGCAGGTCGGCGACGGTCTCGTCGGTGGCGAGCGACTCGATCTTCGACCGGGGGGTCATCAGTTCCTCGGCCGTGCGCTCGCCGAACTTCAGCGAGCGGTCGACCAGGTCGGCGGTGCCGGCATCGAGGGAGCCGCTCTGCTTGGAGTTGCGGACCAGCGACACCAGCTCCTGCGGGGACCGCGCCGAGCGCAGCTCCTCGGCCGGTTCGATGCCCAGCCTGCGCAGGATCCAGTTGGCCGTGCCGTTGGTGACGTTGATGGCCGGGGTGAGCATCTTGGAGAACCACCACTGCACCGGCGCGGCCCAGCGCGCGGTCGCGGTCGGCTTGGCCACCGCCAGGTTCTTCGGAACCAGTTCACCGAACACCATCGACAGCGAGGTGGCGATCAGCAGCGCCAGGACCAGCGCGACGCCGTCGACCCATCCCTCCGGCAGACCGATCGCGGTCAGCGGCGTCATGAGCAGCCGGGCGACCACCGGTTCGGCGAGATAGCCCGTCGCCAGCGTGGTGATCGAGATGCCCAGCTGCGCCCCGGAGAGCTGGAAGGACAGCGACTTGTGCGCCTTCTGGACGACGCCGTCACGCCAGCCGCCGTCTCTGGCGTTGGCGTCGACGGTGCTGCGTTCCAGTGCGGTGAGGGAGAACTCGGCCGCGACGAAGACCGCGGTTCCGGCGGTGAGGACGATGATCGCGAGCACGCTGAGCAGCGTGACGGTCAGGCTCATCGGAGACCCGCCCGTTGGGCGCCGGACACGTGGTCCGGCTTGCTACTGGAGGGCTCGGCGTCAGCCGGTTCCTGGGCGGGCCGCTCGCCGTCGGCGCCCGTCCCAATACCGGGGGCCTCGGCAGGTGCCTGCGGCACGGGATCCCTTTCGATCGGTGAACATTCGAGGTACATGTTAGCCGCAGCGACGACGCGCAAACCCGTCGAGCGCATCGGAGTGGAGCCGGGGGAACCGGCGGGGTGGTCACCAACCGGACGGCAGCGGGTGCCCTTCGGCGAAGCCCGCGGCGGACTGCACGCCGAGCACCGCCTTCTCGTGGAGTTCGGGCAGCGTGGCGGCGCCGACGTAGGTGCAGGTGCTGCGGACACCCGAGGTGATGTGATCCAACAGGTCCTCGACGCCGCCGCGGGCCGGGTCGAGGCGCATCCGCGACGTGGAGATGCCCTCTTCGAACAGACCCTTGCGGGCGCGGTCGAACGAGCTGTCCGACGCGGTACGGGCGGCGACGGCCCGCTTGGAGGCCATGCCGTAGCTCTCCTTGTAGACCAGGCCGTCCCGGTCGTACAGCAGGTCGCCCGGGGACTCGTACGTGCCGGCGAACCAGGACCCGATCATCACGTTCGACGCGCCGGCGGCCAGCGCGAGTGCGACGTCGCGTGGGTGCCGCACCCCGCCGTCGGCCCACACGTGCGCGCCGAGTTGCCGTGCGGCAGCCGAGCATTCGAGGACGGCCGAGAACTGCGGCCTGCCCACGCCGGTCATCATGCGGGTGGTGCACATGGCGCCGGGTCCGACGCCGACCTTGACGATCGTCGCGCCGGCGCTGATCAGGTCCCTGGCACCCTCGGCCGAGACCACGTTGCCCGCGGCGAGCGGAAGCCCGAGGCCCAGCGAGGCGATGGCCTTGATCGCGTCGAGCATCTTCTCCTGGTGCCCGTGCGCGGTGTCGGCCACGAGGACGTCCGCGCCCGCCTCGGCCAGGGCCCGCGCCTTGGCGGCCACGTCGCCGTTGATGCCGACCGCGGCGGCGATGCGCAGGCGGCCGGAGTCGTCGACCGCGGGGCGGTAGATCCCGGCGCGGATGGCGCCGGTGCGGGTCAGGACGCCTGCGACGGTCCCGTCGGGCCGGGTCATCACCGCGACGTCGACGGGCGCGTGCTCGAGCAGATCGAAGACCTCACGCGGTGCGGTGCCGACCGGCGCGGTGACGAAGTCGGTCAGCGCCACGTCGCGGACGCGGGCGAACCGGTCGACGCCCGCGCACGACGCCTCGGTGACCAGTCCCACCGGGCGGTCGTCGTCGACGACCACCGCGGCACCGTGAGCGCGCTTGTGGATCAGCGCGGTCGCATCGGACACCGAGTCGTCCGGCGCGAGCAGCACCGGGGTGTCGGCGACGAGGTCGCGGCTCTTGACGAAGTCCACGGTCGCCTGAACGGCGCCGATCGGAAGATCCTGCGGCAGGACGACGATGCCGCCGCGGCGCGCCACGGTCTCGGCCATCCGGCGGCCCGCCACGGCGGTCATGTTCGCGACCACCACGGGGATGGTGGTGCCCGTGCCGTCGACCGTGGCGAGGTCGACGTCGAACCGGGACGTCACGTCGGAGCGCCCCGGTACGACGAAGACGTCGTCGTAGGTCAGGTCATACGGCGGGTTGTGGCCGGCCAGGAACTTCACAGCGGGATCCTCATCGCCTGCGATTCTACGGGGCCGGGTCAGGCCTCGACCTCGCTGCGGTCGCCGCTCCACAGCGTGTGGAAGCGCTTGTCGCGGTCGGCGTCGATGCGACCGTAGGTGTGCGCGCCGAAGAAGTCGCGCAACCCCTGGGTGAGGGCGGCGGGCAGGCGCTCGGTGCGCAGCGCGTCGTAGTAGGACAGCGCCGACGCGAAACCTGGCACCGGGATGCCCAGTTCGGTGGCGGTGACGACGACGCGACGCCAGCTGTCGATGGCGTCCTCGATCGCGCTGCGGAAGTAGGGGGCGACGATCAGCGACGGCAGGTTGGCGTCCTCGTCGAACGCCTCCTTGATGCGGTTGAGGAACTTCGCCCGGATGATGCAGCCGCCGCGCCAGATGGTGGCCATGTCGCCGGGCGTGATGTCCCAGCCGTACTCGTTGCTGCCTGCCTGAATCTGATTGAAGCCCTGGGCGTACGCGACGATCTTCGACGCGTACAGCGCCTTGCTGACGTCGTCGGTGAACCGCGCCGCGTCCGACGGCTTCGTCCCGAGGTCACCGGAGGCGAGGCCGGTGGTGGCCGTGCGCTGCGCGACCGAACCCGACAGTGCGCGGGCGAACACGGCCTCGGCGATGCCCGTCACCGGGACGCCCAGATCGAGGGCCGACTTGACCGTCCAGCGTCCGGTGCCCTTCTGCTCGGCCTCGTCGAGGATGAGGTCGACCAGTGGCTTACCGGTCTTGGCGTCGACCTGGCGGAGCACCTCTGCGGTGATCTCGATGAGGTAGCTGTCCAGGTCGCCGGAGTTCCACTCGGCGAAGACCTCGGCGATCTCGTCTGCGGACTTGCCGAGGCCGTCGCGGAGCAGCTGGTAGGCCTCGCCGATCAGCTGCATGTCGGAGTACTCGATGCCGTTGTGCACCATCTTCACGAAGTGCCCGGAGCCGTCGGGACCGATGTGGGTGCAGCAGGGGACGCCGTCGACGTGGGCCGAGATCTCCTCGAGCAGGGGACCGAGCGACTCGTAGGACTCCTTGGGGCCGCCGGGCATGATCGACGGCCCGTTCAGTGCGCCCTCCTCGCCACCGGAGATGCCAGCGCCGACGTAGTGCAGGCCGCGCTCGCGGATCGCCTTCTCGCGGCGGATGGTGTCGGTGTAGAGGGAGTTGCCGCCATCGATGATGATGTCGCCCTCCTCCATCGCGTCGGCGAGTTCGTTGATCACGGCGTCGGTGGGGTCACCCGCCTTGACCATGATCAGCACGCGGCGCGGCTTCTCGAGCGCGGCGAGGAACTCGGGGATGGTCTCGCTGCGGACGAACTTGCCCTCGGATCCGTGTGCCTCGAGCAGCGCGTCGGTCTTGGACACCGAGCGGTTGTGCAGGGCGACGGTGTAGCCCTTGTGCGCGAAGTTGCGGGCGATGTTGGATCCCATCACCGCCAGGCCGGTGACCCCGATTTGTGCGGTGGCGGTGGTGTCGGACGAAGTCACGGGCAGCCTTTCGTTGTTTGGTGTGGCGCGTGGTCGTAGCGCTTGAAGTATCCGGCCTGACGAGCGTCAGGGCAGTGCGGCGAACAGACGTTGCAGTTCGTTGAGCCACGGAACGGCGACCGCGATGGTGGGGACGACCAGGACGGCAAGGGCGCTGACGTAGGCGATCGCCGACAGCGCCGCGCTGTTCGGCTTGCCGCCGAGGCGGCGTACCCGGATGACGGTGGTCGGGCCGCCCGCGGCGAGCGCACCGGAGGGGGTGCGGCCTGCGGCGCACGCGACCAGCGCCCGGGCCAGTGGAGTGGGTCCCGCGGTGCGGACGGCAGCGTCGTCGGCGAGCGACTCGATGAGGAGGCGGACGGCGTCGAGCGCGCTGCCGCTACGGACGAATCGGGGGAAGGCGGCGTGGACGGCGGTGAACATCTCGAGCACCAGGTCGTGGCGGGCACGCAGATGAGCTTGTTCGTGGCTGATGATGGCGGCGATCTCGGTGTCCGACAGCGTGTTCAGCGTGCCCTGGCTGACCACGACGCGACTGCGGACGCCGGGCAGGCAGTAGGCCAGGGGCTGTTTGACGTCGAGGATGCGCAGCCCGCTGGCCTTGGTACAGACGTGCGGGGCGTCGTGATGCGAGGTGCCGACCAGGTCGACGAGCATGCGGTGGTGGGCGCGGCGGCGACGCGTGGCGATCGCGACCTGCAGGATCGCCACGATCAGCCGGCCGCCGATGACGAGGGTGACCGCGAAGACGGTGACGTAGAGCAACCACAGCGGCCAGCCGAGTGCGTCGATCTCACTGGTGATGGTGGCGGTCGGTCGCCCGTCGGGACCGGGGACGAAGAGCCTGCTCGCGATCGCGATGCCGGCGCTGAACGCCGAGAGCACCGCGGCCAGCGCGATGGACTGCCAGAGGACGATCGCGGCCCTCGGTGCACGGAGTGGCCAGGATGCCCGCGCCAGCAATGCGGGCACCGGCCCCACCAGGGCCAGTGCCACGAGCGTGAAGGCCAGCGCGGTCACGCTGTCAGTCTTCCCTAGCCGGTACCCGGATTGCTACCCGGCCCGGTGCCGTGTTTGGCCTCGAGTTCGGCGAGCGCGCGGCGCAGGGCGGCGGCCTCGTCGGCGTTGACCCGCTCGACGAAGTGCACGAGGGCGGCTTCGCGGCTGCCCGAGTCGGAGACCTGGTCGAGTGCGTCGACCATGAGACCCGCGACCAGTTCGTCGCGGCCGTGGGTGGGTGCGTACCTGTGCGCCCTGTCGTCGCGGTGCTGAACCACCAGATTCTTCTTCGCCAGCCGCTGCAGGACCGTCATGATCGTCGTGTAGGCGAGGTCGCGTCGAGCCGCCAGCGCTTCGTGCACCTGGCGCACCGTCTGAGGCTCGTGCGAGGACCACAGATGGTCCATCACCTCGCGTTCGAGTTCCCCGAGTCGCGTCATCTTCGCCATTCTCTTCCCAACAGCCACGGTCCGTTCACTCTCCTGAGCAGTGAGATCAGAGTACTACGGCGTACTACGGTGCGTCGTATGCACGGTGGACGTCGGTGGACGTCGTCACCGAATGCAACGAGTTCGTCAGTGCGCCGCCATCTCCCGATCGCCTGTGAGTCCAGTCACAACGTATTTCGCCGTTCTTCGCCCTCACTATAGTAAGGCTAACCTAACTGAGGGAGGCTCCATGACGATCGTGGTCGACGACCCGCTGATCTCGCGGATGGCGATCGCGCAGACCTTGCCGCTGCACGAATCCAGCCGCCGGCTCCGCGAGCTCTACCCCGAGTGCCCGCGGGTGTACGGCGTCGCGGTGATGGGCGATCTGTCGCGCCGCCGGTGGTGGCCACTGGCCGAGGCGCTGACGACCGACCGGCTCGCGCACATGTACGACGCCGCCGTAGCCGAGACCGACAGCCGCGCCGCGGTCTGCCAGCAGCTGGCCGCGACGCTCGCGCACGTCGTCGTCGGGCGCGTGATCCCGCTGCTCGCGATCGAGGGCCGCGCCTGGGACACCGGGCTGGAGAACCTGTGGGTGCACGTCGACTCCGAGGGCGCGATCGACTGGGTCGGCGTCGTCGATCCGACGCTGCGGGCACTGCCCGACGACCCCTACTTCGGCGGCCGCCCCGGCATGCGACGCAGGCACGCCGCCCGTGACCGCATCGTGGCGCTGCCCAGCGAGGCGGCCCTGACCACGTGGGTCGCCCATCGCAGTCACCGTGCGCTCGAGCCGCTGTTCGATCGGCTGCACGCGGTGAGCGAGGGGGCGCTGTCCGTCGCCGCGATGTGGCATCTCGTCGGAGGCGCCGTGGTGAGCGCGTCGACCCAGGTGCCACTGCTGGCCGGATCGAGTGAGCTGACCGCGATGCGCCGCGGTCAGGCCGTTCTCGACGCCCTGGTGGGGTTTGGCGCGCCCGTGCGGGGTTCGAGCAGAACGTGCACGACGAAGGTCTTGCTTAATTAGGCAAGCCTTGCCTATGCTTACCTCGAGCGCGACGCACGAACACAACTCCATGAACCACCGGACCGAGCCGGAGTCCTGAGGGCTGCAGAGACCCCCGGTCCATTCGAAGGAAGGGCCCCGCACATCACGTGCGGGGTCCTTCCGCATCTCCGGGGTACGACGCGGCGGACCACCGCCAGCGTGTTAGACCTATGACCGTGACTTCTGACATGTCGGCCTTCGACGGCGGATTCAGTGACGTACTCGGCCTGACCTACCTCGAGGCGACGCCCGATCGCGTCCGCGCCGAGCTGCTCATCGACGACCGCCTGCTGCAGCCGCACGGCATCGTGCACGGCGGCGTGTACTGCTCGGTCGTCGAGAGCGTCGCCAGCGTCTCGGCGGGCGTGTGGCTCGAGTCGACCGGCGGTGGGCGCAACGTCGTCGGCGTCAACAACAACACCGACTTCCTGCGCGCCATCAAGGCCGGTGTCGTGACCGCGACGTCGACGCCGATCCACCGGGGCCGCCGCCAGCAGCTGTGGATGGTCGAGATCGCCGGCGTCGACGGACGTCTGGTCGCGCGTGGCCAGGTGCGGCTGCAGAACCTGCCCGCCGACGTCCCGGAGGCCTGACGCCTCGCGACGTCTACACCACGGTCGTGAATCCCGACGGATTCACGACGCTGGTGTAGATCTCGCGAGAACTGGGGTCGACGCACGCACCCACGTGAGCGCTGCCGAGTCCGGCGCGCCGTGGCAGGATCGCGCACTATGCGTTTGAGCCCCCACGAGCAGGAACGTCTGCTCCTGTCCTATGCCGCGGAGTTGGCCCGCCGCCGACAGGCCCGGGGACTGCGGCTCAATCACCCCGAGGCCGTGGCCCTCATCACCGACCACATCCTCGAAGGCGCTCGCGACGGGCGCACGGTCGCGGAGTTGATGGTCAGCGGCCGTGGCGTTCTCGGCCGCGACGACGTCATGGACGGCATCCCCGAGATGCTGCACGACGTCCAGGTCGAGGCGACGTTCCCGGACGGCACCAAGCTCGTCACCGTCCACGACCCGATCTCGTGAGGCAGCCATGATCAGCGAGGAGCCCCAGGCGGATCGAGCACCGGTCGTGCCCGGCGAGGTGTTGTTCGGCGACGGCGACATCGAGTTGAACGCGGGCGCGGATCGGATCCAACTGGACGTCGTCAACACCGGTGACCGGCCGGTGCAGGTGGGCAGCCACGTCCACCTCCCGCAGGCCAATGCCGCGCTCGACTTCGACCGCGCCGCCGCGCACGGCCACCGCCTCGACATTGCCGCGGGCACCGCCGTGCGCTTCGAACCAGGCGTGGCGCAACGAGTCTCACTCGTACCGCTGAGCGGGACGCGCGAGGTGTACGGACTGTCGCTCACGCCGCCGGGAAGGCTTGACTCATGACCGCACTGTCCCGCGAGCGGTACGCCGCACTGTTCGGCCCCACCACCGGCGACCGCATCCGGCTCGCCGACACCGATCTCGTCATCGAGATCACCGAGGACCGCAGCGGCGGGCCGGGACTCGCCGGCGACGAGGCCGTCTTCGGCGGCGGCAAGGTGCTGCGCGAATCGATGGGGCAGTCCCGCGCGACCCGCGCCGACGGAGCGCCCGACACCGTCATCACCGGGGCGGTGATCCTCGACCACTGGGGAATCATCAAGGCCGACATCGGCATTCGTGACGGCCGCATCGTCGGGATCGGCAAGGCAGGCAACCCGGACATCATGTCGGGCGTTCACCCCGACCTCGTCGTCGGACCGTCGACCGAGGTCATCTCCGGCAACGGGCGCATCCTCACCGCGGGCGCCATCGACTGCCACGTCCACCTGATCTGTCCGCAGATCATGGAGGAGGCACTCGGCGGCGGGATCACGACGATCGTCGCGGGCGGCACGGGCCCGGCCGAGGGCAGCAAGGCCACCACGGTGACGCCGGGGGAGTGGCACCTCGCCCGGATGCTCGAAGCCCTGGACACCTGGCCGCTCAACGTCGCCCTGCTCGGCAAGGGCAACACCGTGTCCGCCGACTCGATGTGGGAGCAACTGCGCGGCGGGGCAGCAGGATTCAAGCTGCACGAGGACTGGGGCACCACGCCGGCGGCCATCGACGCCTGTCTGACCGTGGCGGACGCGGCAGGGGTGCAGGTGAACCTGCACAGCGACACGCTGAACGAAGCCGGTTTCGTCGAGGACACGCTCGCGGCGATCAACGGGCGCGCCATCCACGCCTACCACACCGAGGGCGCAGGCGGCGGGCATGCGCCCGACATCGTCACCGTCGTCTCGCATGGCAACGTGCTGCCCAGTTCGACCAACCCGACGCGTCCGCACACCGTCAACACCCTCGACGAGCACCTCGACATGCTGATGGTGTGTCACCACCTGAACCCCAGCGTGCCAGAGGATCTCGCGTTCGCCGAGAGCCGGATTCGGCCGTCGACCATCGCGGCCGAGGACCTCCTGCACGACATCGGCGCCATCGCGATGATCGGCAGCGACGCTCAGGCGATGGGCCGCATCGGGGAAGTGGTGCTGCGCACGTGGCAGACCGCGCACGTGATGAAGCGCAGGCGCGGTGCCCTGGAGGGCGACGGGCGCGCCGACAACAACCGCGCCCGCCGCTACGTCGCGAAGTACACGATCTGCCCGGCGATCGCGCACGGTCTGGAGAACGAGGTCGGCTCGGTCGAGGTCGGCAAGCTCGCGGACCTGGTGCTGTGGGAGCCGGCGTTCTTCGGCGTCCGGCCCCACGCCGTCCTCAAGGGCGGGATGATCGCGTGGGCCGCGATGGGCGATGCGAACGCCTCCATCCCGACGCCGCAGCCGGTCCTGCCACGGCCGATGTTCGGGGCGTCCCCGGCGGCGGCCGCCGCGACGTCGGTGCACTTCGTCTCGCCTCAGGCCATCGAGGACGGTCTGGCGGACCGGCTGGCGGTGAATCGGCGCCTCGTTCCGGTCGCTGACGTCCGCAAGGTGGGCAAGGCCGACATGCCGCTCAACGACGCGCTGCCCCGCATCGAGGTCGACCCGGACACGTTCACCGTCCGCATCGACGGCGACGTGTGGGCCGAGCAGCCTGCCGCGGAACTGCCGATGGCGCAGCGCTACTTCCTCTTCTAGGCGGGCTGTCGACGATGACCGGACTGGCCACGCTGCTGACGCTGTCGGACTCGCGCCTGCCGACCGGCGGGCACGTGCACTCCGGCGGCGTCGAGGAGGCCATCACCAGCGGCCTGGTCACCGACCTGCCCGCGCTGCGCGCATTCCTGGTCCGTCGCATCCGGACCCACGGACTGGTGACCGCGTCGATGGCCGCCGCCGTGCACGGCGGCACGCTCGACCCCGCCCGTGCGGACCTCGAAACCGACGCCCGCACACCGGCACCGGCTGCGCGCGCCGCCTCCCGCGCCCAGGGCAGGGGACTGCTGCGCCTGGCCCGGCGGGTCTGGCCGGAGCGCGACTGGGTGCCGCTCGGCGCGAAGCCGCACCTCGGCGTCGCCGCCGGAGCCGTCGGCGCCGCGAGCGGATTGTCGCCCGAGCAGACCGCGCTGTCGCTGGTGTACACGACGATGACCGGGTCGGCGACGGCAGCGCAGCGCTTGCTGGCACTCGACCCTGGCGACGTCGCCGCCCTGACCTTCGAGCTGTCGGGGCTGTGCGAACGCACGGCCGCCGAAGCGGCCAAGGAACTCGCCGACCTGTCCGATCCACTGCTCGACGTGCTCGCCCAGCGCCACGTCGAACGCGAACGACCCCTCTTCGTCTCCTGAAAGGCCCCTCATGCCACCGCATCTCATCGACGGCGAACCGCACACCCACGTCGAGCGCCCGCGTCGCGCCCGACAGCCGGGGGAACCGCTGCGCATCGGCGTCGGCGGACCCGTGGGGTCGGGCAAGACCGCGCTGGTCGCCGCGCTGTGCCGTCAGCTGCGAGACGAACTGTCACTGGCGGTGCTGACCAACGACATCTACACCACCGAGGACGCCGACTTCCTGCGCAGGCACGCCGTGCTGCCCGACGAGCGCATCACGGCCGTGCAGACCGGCGGCTGCCCGCACACCGCGATCCGCGACGACATCACCGCCAACCTCGACGCCATCGACGACCTGATCGCCGCCAACCCTCGGCTCGACCTGATCCTCGTCGAATCCGGCGGCGACAACCTCACCGCGACGTTCTCGTCGGGGCTGATCGACGTCCAGATCTTCGTCGTCGACGTGGCCGGTGGCGACAAGGTGCCCCGCAAGGGCGGACCGGGCGTGACGTTCTCCGATCTGCTGGTGATCAACAAGACCGACCTGGCGCCGATGGTCGGCGCGGACCTCGACGTCATGCGCCGCGATGCCGGCAAGGTGCGCGACGACCGGCCGTTCGTCCTGATCTCGCTGACCGACGACCCGACCGCGGGCCCGGTGCTGCAGTGGGTGCGCGAACAGCTGCGCGTGTCGGTGTAGCGCGCCGTGCTCTCCGAGGTCCTCATCGTCGCGCGCCGGGACCGTCAGCCGCACATCGAGTGCCACGGCGGGCTCGCCGCGCGGCGCACCGAACGCGACACCGTGCACCTGGTGTCGGCGGCGGCGACACCGCTCGGCGGTGACTCTCTCTCGATCCGCATCGTGGTGGAGGCCGGCGCCCGACTGCTCGTGCGCAGTGCCGCGGCGACCATGGCGTTGCCGGGAACCACGTCGCGGGAATCGCGTTCGACCTGGGATCTGCAGGTGGCGGGCGACCTGGATCTCGACCCGCAGCCGACCATCGTGGCCGGCGACTCCCGCCACGTCGCCTCCACGCGGCTGACCGTGGCCCGTGGCGGCACCGCCCGGCTGCGCGAACGCGCGCAGATCGGGCGGTCGTTCGAGCGGCAGGGATTCTGGTCGGCGGCACTGCACGCCGACGTGGACGACCTACCGCTGCTGCGCCACCGCATGGAGCTGGGCACCGGGGCGGTCGCCGACGATGCGCTGGGCGCGCCGCGGGCATGCGTCAGCGAACTGCGTTATCCAGAAGCGGCTTTCGAGGCCCGAGGAACCCTGCTCGAACTCGCCGCGGGAGGAAGCCTCGCGACGTGGCAGGGCGACCGGCTGTAACCGGTCGCCCGGCTAGCTGGCTGCCTTCTCCTCCTGCTGCACCGACGCCGCGATCTCCTCGAGTTCCTCGATCCTGGTGCGGGCGTAGGCCTGCTGCTCGGTGATCGTGAGCTGCCCGCGCTGGCGTCCGAGGAACGTCACGGCCCACGACAGGATCGTCGCGACCTTCGTCTTGAACCCGACGAGGTAGATGAGGTGCAGGCCGAGCCACGCGAGCCAGGCCAGGAATCCGCCGAACTCGAGCTTGCCGACCTGAGCGACGGCGTTGTACTTCGAGACCGTGGCCATCGAGCCCTTGTCGAAGTACTTGAACGGCTCGCGGGGCTTGGGCATGTTGCCGTGCTCGCGCGCCTTGACCTCGTTGTTCACGATCTTCGCGACGTACTTCGCGCCCTGGATGGCGCCTTGGGCCATGCCAGGAACGCCCTCGACCGATGCCATGTCGCCGACGACGAACACGTTGGGATGACCCGGGATCGAGAGGTCGGGGTTCACCTTGACGCGGCCCGCGCGGTCGATCTCGGTCTCGGACTGGTTGGCGAGGTCCTTGCCGAGCGGGCTGGCGGCCACACCGGCCGACCACACCTTGCACGCGGACTCGATGCGCCGGCTGGTCCCGTCCTTGTCCTTGACGGTGATGCCGTTGCGGTCGACGTCGGTGACCATGGCGTTCAGCTGGATCTCGACGCCCATCTTCTCTAGCCGGTCCTGCGCCTTCTTGCCCAGCTTGGGACCCATCGGCGGCAGCACGGCGGGCGCGGCGTCCAACAGGATGACGTGCGCCTCGGTGGGGTCGATGTGCCGGAAGCTGCCCTTGAGCGTCTGGTCGGCGAGCTCCTGGATCTGCCCGGCCATCTCGACACCGGTCGGGCCTGCGCCGACGACCACGAACGTCAGCAGTTTCCTGCGCCGCTCGGGATCACTGGACCGCTCGGCCTGCTCGAAGGCGCCGAGTATCCGGGCACGCAGCTCAAGAGCGTCGTCGATGGTCTTCATGCCGGGCGCCCACTCGGCGAAGTGATCGTTGCCGAAGTACGACTGTCCCGCACCCGCGGCGATGATCAGCGTGTCGTACGGCGTGCGGTAGGTGTGCCCCAGCAGCACGGAGTCGACCATCTTGCGCTCGAGGTCGATGTGCGTCACGTCGCCGAGCAAGACCTGGGCGTTGCGCTGCTTGCGCAGGATCAGGCGTGTCGGGGGAGCGATCTCGCCCTCGGAGATGATGCCGGTGGCCACCTGGTACAGCAGCGGCTGGAACAGGTGGTGGGTGGTACGGGCGATCAACTTGATGTCCACGTCGGTGCGCTTGAGCGCCTTGGCGGCGTTCAATCCGCCGAACCCCGACCCGATGATGACGACCTTGTGCCGATCCGATGCCGTAGCTCCGGGATGGCTCATTTCTTGCTCCTCGACCGATGACCCGCTTCTGACGTTGTGTACAACGACCACGTTAGTCTGCGGGCTTCCCCGTAGCGCGGTGAGATAACCCACCGCGCCACGGCGTCACGAAGTCGGCCGCTACGGCGTCACGCCGAGAGCAGCGGCTTGAGCAGTTCGGCGACCGCGGTGGCCCCACCGGGCTGGTAGCCGTTGATGCTGGTCACGGGGCTCAGGATCACGCCGTCGACGCCCGCGTCGAGGACCTTGGTCTTGATCTGGTCGGCGACCTGCTCGGGGCTGCCGAAGACCGCCTGCTGGCGGAAGTCCTCGGGGATGAGGTCGGCGGTGACGTTCTCGTCGATCATGGCGACGACGAGCATGCTGGTCTCCAGCGTGGCCGGATCGCGCCCGATCTCCTCGCAGCGCTCCTTGACGACCTGCAGCTTGCGGGGCAGCTCGTCGAAGCCCGCGATGATGTTGAGGTGGTCGAAGTGCTTGGCGGCCAACGGGATCGTCTTCTTCTCGCCGCTGCCGCCGATCATCAGCGGGATGTGGTCGCGGAAGCGCGGCTCTGCCATGGCTTCCTGGGTCTTGTAGTACTTGCCCGACACCGTCGGCCGTTCGCCTGCGAGCATCGGCAGGATGATGTCGAGGGCCTCGCCGAGCTTGTTGAAGCGGTCGGTGAAGGTGCCGAATTCGTAGCCCAGCGAATCGTGCTCGAGTTCGAACCAACCCGTGCCGATGCCGAGGACGGCCCGACCCTGGCTGATCACGTCGAGCGTGGTGATGGCCTTGGCCAGCAGCGTGGGCTGGCGGTAGGTGTTGCCCGTGACCAGCGTGCCGAGCTGCACCTTCTCGGTCGCGGCCGCGAGCGCGCCCAGCGCGGTGTACGCCTCGAGCATCGGCTGATCGGGCGTGCCGAGGCCGGGCAGTTGATAGAAGTGGTCCATCAGGAAGACCGAGTCGTAGCCGGCCGCTTCGGCTTCACGCGCTTGGGCGATCACGGTGGGGAACATCTCCTCCACACCGGTGCCGTAGGAGAAGTTCGGGATCTGGAGTCCGAGTCGAATCGTCACGCATTCGACCCTATCCACGAAGTGGCGTGCGCCGTCGTGCGTTTCGCTCGGCGCGAAGCCCGCGAGCTGCGGGAATAAACCGGCGTCAGCCGAAGTTCGCGAGCGCCCCGTGGCTCACGTGCAGCGTCTCGCCGGTGATGTGCCGGGCGGCGGGCGTGGTCAGGAACAGTGCGAGGCGGGTGATCTCCGCAGCCACCGACGCACTGGTGCTTCCGACGCCGTCGTAGCCGGGCTCGGCGCCCTTGCCTGCTGCGACGGTGTTCACCGTGATGCCGCGGATGCCGAAGTGCGTGGCCTGTCCCGCGGTCCAGTTCGACATGGCTGCCTTGACGGCGGCCTCCGGGCTGCCTTCTGCCACGGTGCCGGGGACGACGTTGACGATGGATCCGCCGGAATTGAGCTGGTCGCCGAGGATCTGCACCGTCAGCACCGCCGAGAGCATGGTGGTGTCGAGGGCGGATCGCCAGGCCGCCGCGCGGTCGGCCAGCGAGTAGGTGCGCGGGTCGCCGGCATTCCAGCGCGCCGACGGCACGTTCACGATGGTGTCGATGTGATGCGGGAACTCGCCACGCGCGGCCTCGAGGGCGGCGGGGTCGGTGTTGTCGAGGACGATGTACTCGACGTCGAGTTCCTTCGCGGCGACCTCGAGTTCGTCGCGGCGGGCGCCAGCGATCACGACCTGGTGGCCGGCATCGCGGAAACCCTGCGCGATGGCGCGGCCAAGCTCCGTGTCACCGCCGGTGAGAAGCACCTCAGACACCACGACCTCCTCGTGTTCAACGCTGAACCCAGCGAGTCGCCGCCCATGTTACTGGACAGTAGCTAGGGCGCGAAATTCGCCACGCGGGTCGTCGCCGAACCGTGGTCGGCCGGTGACCTAGGGTTGGCTGGTGTCCGGAACCAGCCGGCCGGCGGGTCTGCCGCGCTGGCTCTTCGTCCCGGCGGCGATCGGGGCGGCGTTCGTGGCGTTGCCGCTGATCGCGGTGGTCGCCCGGGTCGACTGGCCGCGGTTCGTCAGCCTGGTGACCAGCCCGTCCTCGTTGAGGGCGCTGCGGCTGAGCCTGGAGACGGCGGCGGCAAGCACGGTGCTCTGCATCGTCGTCGGCGTGCCGATGGCGCTGGTGCTGGCCCGCAGCGGCTCGCGCGTCGTGCGGTGGGCACGGCCGCTGATCCTGCTGCCGCTGGTGTTGCCGCCCGTGGTCGGCGGCATTGCGCTGCTGTACGCATTCGGCAGGCTGGGCCTGCTCGGTCGGCACCTGGAGGCCGTCGGCGTCGACATCGCGTTCACCACGACCGCGGTCGTCCTCGCGCAGACGTTCGTCTCGCTGCCGTTCCTGGTGATCGCACTCGAGGGGGCGGCGCGCACGGCGGGCACGGACTACGAGATGGTCGCGTCGACGCTGGGCGCCCGGCCGACCACGGTGTGGTGGCGGGTGACGCTGCCGCTGCTGGCGCCGGGCCTGGTGTCGGGCGCCGTGCTCGCCTTCGCCCGCGCACTCGGCGAATTCGGCGCGACGCTCACCTTCGCCGGTTCCCGGGAGGGCGTGACCCGCACGCTGCCGCTGGAGATCTACCTGCAGCGCGAGTCCGATCCGGAAGCGGCGGTCGCACTGTCGGTCCTGCTGGTGGTGGTGGCCGCGGTGGTCGTCGTCGGCCTCGGCAGCCGCAGGCTCAGGGCGGGCGGCGCCAATGCGTGGTGACGGCGGCGTGCCTGCGGCGGGCGGCATCTCGGTGCGGGCGGTGGTCGGCGCGCGGGGTCTCGACGTCGAGCTGTCGGTCGCGCCGGGGGAGGTGCTCGCGCTGCTGGGGCCCAACGGCGCGGGCAAGTCGACGGTGCTGCACGTCATCGCGGGCGTCGTTTCGCCCGATGCCGGCTCGGTGCGGGTCGCCGGCCGCACGCTGACCGACACCGACGGCGGCGTCCAGGTCGCCACGCACGATCGCCGGGTGGGGTTGCTGCTGCAGGATCCGCTGCTGTTCCCGCACCTGACCGTCGCCGCGAACGTCGCCTTCGGGCCTCGGAGTTCGAAGCGTTTGCGGCGCAACGACTCTCGCGCAGCAGCGCAGCGCTGGCTCGCCGAGGTGGGCGCAGCCGATCTGATGGACCGTAGCCCGGAGCGCCTCTCGGGCGGTCAGGCGCAGCGCGTGGCGCTGGCGCGGGCGCTGGCGGCCGAACCCGACGCGTTGCTCCTCGACGAACCGTTGGCCGGGCTCGACGTCGCCGTCGCGACCGCGATGCGGAAGGTGTTGCGCGGCGTGCTCACCGCCGGCGGCCGGTCGGCGATCCTCGTCACCCACGATCTGCTCGACGTCGTGACGCTGGCCGATCGCGTGGTGGTGCTCGAGCAGGGGCGCATCGCGGAATCCGGCACGGCGACCGGTGTGCTCGGTGCACCGCGCAGTTTCTTCGGCGCACGCTTCGCAGGCGTCAACCTCGTGTCCGGTCGACGGTCGAGCGCCGATTCCCTCGTGACCGAGTGGGGGAGCACCTGGCACGGTGAAGCCCGGGATCCGACGGCCGCAGGCTGGCCGGCCGCCGAGCCCGTGGTGGCAGTGTTTCCGCCGTCGGCCGTGGCCGTGTACCGCGAGGAGCCTCACGGCAGCCCGCGCAACACCGTCGCGGTGGTGGTCGCCGAACTGGACAGCCGCGGTCCGGCGATCCGGGTGCGCGCCGACGAGCAACCGGACGGGGCGCCGGGTCTGGCCGCCGACGTCACCGCGGAGGCGGCCGCCGATCTGAGGCTCGCCCCCGGGGAGCGGGTGTTCTTCACCGTGAAGAGTCAGGCGGTCACGCTTCACTCCCGGCCGTAACGGTCGGGCCGACGGGCGCGAAAGACGCTTGTAGAACACCCGGAACCGGCGTGGCGCGGCCGCCCGGGGCATCGTCGTGCCAGCAATCTCGTCGAGGGCGTCTCGGCTGTTGCTTTCCTGTCACAGCAACCTCGCAGTTCGACACTTTAAGAGCAACTCACACTTGCGTCACAGCCGTGACACGGTAGTTTCTTCCCCATGCAACACCCCGACGGACGCTCCCGACGACGCGCAGGTCTCACGACACTGGCCGCCGCCGCGGCCACCAGCGCGACTGCGCTCTCCCTGATCCTGCCGGGTTCCGCCGCGGCGGAACCGGTTCCGCCGCCCCCGCCGCCTGCGCCCGCCCCCGCGGTCCCGCTGCCGCCGCCGGGCCCGCTGGTGCAGGCGCCTCCGCCGCCGCCGCCTGCCGACCCGAACGCGCCGCCCCCGCCGCCCGCCGATCCGAACGCACCGCCCGCCCCTGGCGTGCCTCCACCACCTCCGCCGCCCGAACCGGGCCGCGTCGAGAACGCCGCCGGTGGGCTGAGCTACGTCGTTCCGGGCGGCTGGAAGGTGTCGGAGCAGACGCAGCTGTCCTACGGTCAGGCGCTGCTGACGAAGATTCCACCCGCGGGTAGCGAGCAGGCGCCCAACGACACCAGCGTGCTGCTGGGCCGTCTCGACCTCAAGCTGTTCGCTGGCGCCGAGGCCGACAACGCCAAGGCTGCCGCTCGGCTCGCGTCGGACATGGGCGAGTTCTTCATGCCGTTCGCCGGCACGCGGCTCAACCAGGAGTCGGGTGCGCTCGACGCCGCGGGGATGCCGGGCGCCTTCTCCTCCTACGAGGTGAAGTTCACCGACGCCACGAAGCCGAACGGCCAGATCTGGGCCGGCGTCGTCGGGAACCCGCTGCCGCCGAATGCGCCGCGCAGCCAACGGGCTCCGGAACGCTGGTTCGTGGTGTGGCTGGGAACGGCCAACAACCCGGTCGACAAGGGTGCCGCCGTCGCACTCGCACAGTCGATCCGGCCGTACACGCCCCCGCCGCCGCCACCGCCGCCGGACCCGAATGCCCCGCCGGACCCCAACGCGCCTCCGCCGGATCCGAACGCGCCGCCGGCTCGCCCCGGCGTGGGCGTCCCGGTCCCGGTCACCGACGCGCCTCCCGGGATGATGCCGCCGCCCTGATTCGGGTGTGCAAGTAGCCCCGATCGTGTTGCCTTCGTTCCCCGAATCGTTACCCGCGGTGGGTATACCGAGGGAAGGCCATGGCACTTCGCTGCGGCCATGAAGGCAGGAGTTCCCGATGGACGTAATGGCTGCTACCGAGTTCCTGGCCCGCTCCACGACGCAGACGAGCGTGGGATGGATCGGCTACATCATCATCGGCGCCATCGCCGGCTGGATCGCGGGCAAGATCGTCAAGGGCGGCGGCTCGGGAATCCTGATGAACATCGTCATCGGCATCATCGGCGCGTTGATCGGCGGCTTCCTGCTGAGCTTCTTCCTCGACACGGCCGGTGGCGGATGGTGGTTCACCCTGTTCACCGCCATCCTCGGCTCGGTGATCCTGTTGTCGATCGTGGGCGCGGTGCGCAAGCGCTGACGTCAGAGCGCGGCGAGCACGCCGCGCATCGCGGCGGCGACACTGCCGCGATCCGATCGGTACAGCGGTCCTTGCCCGTCGGCCAGCAGAATCCGCAGCCGCGCGATTCCGCGGACGCGGGTGGGCAAAGGTGACTCCAACCGGTCGATGACGCCGGCGATCACGTCGGAGGCTCGACGCACCGCCTCGCCGCGTACCGGGACACGGCCATGCCGCAGCGAGGTCCCGGCCTCGGCGTCGTGGAGAACGAGGCGAAGCGCGCGGGCCAGGTCGGCTCGCTCGGCCTCTGATGACAGTCGCGCGCCGTGAACCTGGAGCGCCGAGCCGGGTTCGGGATCCACGCCCGCCTCCAAGGCGCAGTCGTAGCGGTAGGAGAAGACGCGGGCACGCAGTCGCGCGAGGACCGACGGGGCGACGACGGGGGATCCCGCCGCCCCGAACTCGTCGCCGACGGGGTTCGGGGCCAATCGTTCTTCTCGCATGTCTACGTCTCCTCGATGACTGGTGTCCACGCTATAGCGGTCACGCATGACCGGTCAACCGCTTTTACCGGTCATCAAGCGCTATAGTCGAGCCCGTGCCCGCCACCCTCGTCCTCGACGACCAGGACGAGACCAAGCCCGCGCCCGGCCAGCTGCGTCGGGTGCAGGCGCTGATCAACACCCTCGACCGCGAGACGAACGACGACCGCCTCGCCGACCCCGAGGGCGCCCGGACCGTGCTGGTGAAACTCGGCCTGCTGGGTCCCGACGCCCCCTTGGACGGCTCCGATCTCGATGCAGTCACCGGAGTACGCGAAGCCCTGCACGCCCTCGTCGTCCACAACGCCGGTGGCCCCGAACCCGATGCCCGCGCGCTGCGACCGATCCGCGACCTCGGTGACCACGCGCTGCTCCGCGTTCGGGTGGACGCCTCGGGCGCCGTCGCAGCGGTACCCGTCGACGACTCGGTTCCGGCGCGGCTGGCCGGGTTGCTGACCGTGGTGTCCGAGGCACAGCGCGCGGGCACCTGGGCGCTGCTCAAGGCGTGCGCCAACGACGAGTGCCTGTGGGCGTTCTACGACCGCTCGCGCAACCACGGTGGAACGTGGTGCGACATGTCGGAGTGCGGCAACAAGCTCAAGAACCGCCAGTTCCGCGCCCGCAGACGCTCGACCCGCTGAGCCCGATCAGGTCGAGACGTGCCAGACGAGCGCCGCGGCCAGGGCACCGAGACCGTTGAGCGACCAGTGCAGCGCGATGGGCGCGATCAGGCTGCCGCTACGCCCGCGCAACCAGGTGAAGACGAAACCCGCTGCCCCCGTGGCGATCACGGCCAGCACGACGCCCGCGACCATCCCGGCGACGCCGCCACCGAGGATGCGCGTGAAGCCGACGTTGCTGCTCGTCAGCCCGAGTGACGTGGCGACGTGCCACAGCCCGAACAGCAACGACCCCGCTGCCGCCACGCCGCGGAACCCCCAGGCCCGCGTCATCGCGCCGTGCAGGACGCCACGGAAGACGAGTTCCTCGGGGATCACCGTCTGCAGCGGAATGATGATCATCGAGGCGAGGAACGCCCCCGACAACGTCGCGTAGTGGTCGTTCATGAACATCGGTCGGGTCCACGGCAGCGCGACCCCGATCGCGATCACCGACGCGACCAGCGCGACGGCCGCCAGCGCGTAGCCCGCGCCGGACCTCCAGTGCTCACGTCCGAGACCCAGTTCGGCCCACCCCAGCCCGCGCGAGCGGACCAGCGCCACCAGACCGGCCGCCGCCAGCGGCACGGTCACGACGTTGGCCCACGGCGTGGTGAAGTGCGCGATGAGGTTGGTCAGTGCGAGGACCACCACCACGACGCCGATGTCGACGTAGGTGCGGTAGTGATTCAGTGCGGAGAGCTGACCCAGCAGCGGATGCGGAACGGCATCGGCGGGCAGCGCACTGGTCTCGGACATGACCGGCCAAGTGTATGCGGCAACGGCGTATCGGCAGATCACGAGCCATGCAGCCGTCGGCGGAGACACCCGCGGCGCGGGTTCGCGGGGTGCTGAACGATACTGATGCCCGTGCTTGACAGGTGTCAGCTTCTGGCCTCGATGCGAGTCCTCGACGTGGGTGGCGCCGAATCCGACGGCGTCGGTCGGCTGCTGGCCGATCTGGGCGCCGACGTGCTGAAGGTCGAGCCGCCCGGCGGAGCGGCCGCGCGCACGGCCCGTCCGGCCGTCGCCGGGGTCGGCATCGCGTTCGCCCTCGACAACGCCAACAAGCGCTGCACCGTCCTCGACGGCGCCGACGACCGCGACCGGTTCCTGGAGTTGGTCGCCGACGCCGACGTGCTCGTCGACGGCGGCCGACCGGGTGGGTGCGCGTCCTTCGGGACGACGCCTGCCGACCTCGCCGACCGCTTCCACCACCTCGTCGCGCTTTCGATGACCGACTTCGGGAGCACCGGGCCGTACGCGTCCTGGCGCGCGACCGATGCGGTGCTGTGCGCCATGTCGACCGCACTGTCGCGCTCGGGTCCGACGGCGGGACGGCCGGTCCTGCCCCCGCTGGGCATCGCGTCGGCCACGGCCGCCGTGCAGGCCGCGTGGGCCGTGCTCGTCGCCCACCGCCATCGGCTGCGCACCGGTAGGGGGGAGTACGTCGACTTCTCCCGCTACGAGGCCGTGGTCCAGTCCCTCGACCCGCCGTTCGGCTCCGAAGGCCAGGCGGCCGTGGGGCAGAAATCGTCGAGCCAGCTGTGGCGCGGCCGTCCCCGCAATCAGCAGATCTACCCGACGTTTCCCTGCCGGGACGGGCACGTCCGCATCTGCCTGCTCTCGCCCAGGCAGTGGCGGGCGATGCGGGAGTGGCTCGGCGAGCCGGAGCGGTTTTCCGACCCGAAGTTCGACACCATCGGCGCGCGGTACGCGGCGTCGGGCGAATTGAACGCCCTGATCGCCACGCTGTTCGGCGATCAGACGATGGGTCACCTGGTCGACGAGGGCCAGGCTCGCGGCGTCCCGATCGCCGCGGTGCTCGACCCGGCCGAGGCGCTGGCCTCCGAGCACTTCCGTGCCGTCCGCGCGCTGACGTCGGCGGAGTTCGCCGACGGCGTGCGGCTCGACGTGCCGACCGGGGCGTTCGTCGTCGACGGCGACCGCGCCGGACTGCGCGCACCGGCACCCGCAGTGGGACTGGACACCGCTGGGTGGCGCGCTCCGGGGCCCGTCGCTGCCGCACCCGAGCAGCCGGCGCCTCGACGACCGCTCGACGACCTGCGGATCCTCGACCTCGGCGTCATCGTGGCCGGTGGCGAACTCGGCAGGCTGTTCGCCGACATGGGCGCCGACGTCGTCAAGGTGGAGAGCGCCGCATACCCCGACGGGCTCCGGCAGACGCCGCCCGGACAACCGTTGAGCCGGTCCTGGGCGCTGACCCACCGCAACGAGCGCAGCCTCGGCATCGACCTGCGCCACCCCGACGGCGCCGCGGTGTTCCGCGCTCTGATTGCCTCGGCCGACGCGGTGTTCGCCAACTTCAAGCCGGGCACGCTGGACGCGCTCGGCCTCTCCTTCGACGACCTGCGGGCGCTCAACCCGAACGTCGTGCTGGCCGAGAGCAGCGCCTTCGGCGCCGACGGGCCGTGGAGCGGCCGGATGGGTTACGGCCCCCTGGTACGTGCCACCACCGGCGTCAGCAGGCTGTGGTCGGACGGGAGCGAAGGCGGCGCGTTCTTCGATGCGACGACGATCTTCCCCGATCACGTCGCGGCGAAGATCACCGCGATCGCGGCCTTGGCGGCGCTGATCGCCCGTCGGGACGGCGCGACGCGCGTGCACGTGTCCCAAGCCGAGGTGGCCATCAACCAACTCGCGGCGGCGTACGTCGTCGATGCCGCCCGCGCGTCGGGCGCCGCGTTCGACGACGACGCTGCCGTCCACGCGGTGCTGCCCTGCGCGGGCGACGACGAGTGGTGCGTCGTCTCGGTCACCTCCAACGACCACCGCCGGGCACTGCTCGACGTCATCGGTGCACCGGATGCGGGCGGGGATCTCGCCGAGGCCTTCGTCACCGGGCTGGCAGCGTGGACCGCCGACCGGGACAAGGCCGACGTCGCACGGACGCTGCAGGAGGCGGGCGTGCCCGCGGGCCCGATGTACCGCGCGGCCGACGTGCTGGCCGATCCGCAGATCGTCGCGCGCGCCGTGTTCACCGAGACGAGTCATCCGCTGTTCCCGACGCCCATGCCCACCGAGACGCGGCCGGCGCGCTACCGCCACCTGCCCGACGCCGACCTGCGACCCGCGCCGATGCCCGGCGAACACACGCGCGCCATCTGCGCCGAGGTCCTCGAGATGTCTGCCGGTGCGATCGACGAATTGATCACCGCGGGCGCGCTGTTCGACTGGACCCGCCCGGACGCCGACCCAGCCCCTCGCATCGGCATCGCCGAGTGAACCGCCACCCCAGAAAGGTGTCCTCGTGACCATCGATCCCCGCACGCCGGTACTCGTCGGCTACGGCCAGGTGAATCAGCGCGAGATCGATCCCACGGTCGAACCCGTCGACCTGATGGAGTCGGCCGCGCGCGCCGCGGCCGACCCGCGCGTGCTGGAGGCGGTGGACTCGGTGCGCATCGTCAACCTGCTGTCCTGGCGCTATCGCAATCCCGGTCTGCTGCTGGCGCAACGCATTCGAGCGACGAACGCGGAGGCGCGGTACACCAGCATCGGTGGCAACGTGCCGCAGTCGCTGGTGAATCAGGCGTGCCTGGACATTCAGGGCGGCAAGCTGGACACGGTGCTGATCGCGGGCGCCGAGACGTGGCGGACCAGGACGCGCGCCCGCGCCGCAGGCACCAAGCTGGAGTGGACGAAGCAGGACGATTCGGTGCCCGAGCCGCCCGGCGCCGACGACGAGTTCCAGATGGCCGGTGAGGTCGAGATCGGCATCAAGCTGGACCGGCCCGCGTACGTCTACCCGATGTTCGAGCAGGCGGTGCGGATCGACGCGGGGGAGTCGCCCGACGAGCACCGTCGCCGCATCGGGGAACTGTGGGCGCGCTTCAGTGCGGTCGCCGCGACGAATCCGCACGCGTGGAGCACCGAAGCCGTTGCCGCCGAGGACATCTGGCGACCCAGCCCGACGAACCGCATGGTGTCGTGGCCGTACACGAAGCTGATGAACTCGAACAACATGGTCGACCAGGGCGCGGCACTGGTGCTGATGTCGGCGGAGAAGGCGACGCACCTGCAGATCTCGCGCGACCGCTGGATCTTCCCGTACGCAGGCACCGACGCCCACGACACCTACCTGATCGGCGAACGCGCCGAGTTCCACCGATCGCCCGCGATCAGGATCGCCGGGGCACGTGCGCTGGAACTGGCGGGCTTCGGCGTCGACGACGTGGATCTCGTCGACGTGTATTCGTGCTTCCCGTCGGCGGTCCAGGTCGCCGCCCGCGAACTCGGACTGGCGCTCGACGATCCGGCGAGGCCGCTGACCGTCACCGGTGGACTGACCTTCGCCGGCGGGCCGTGGAACAACTACGTCTCGCACTCCATCGCCACCATGGCCGAGCGTCTCGTGGCCGCGCCGGACGCGGTGGGGCTGATCACCGCCAACGGCGGTTATCTGACCAAGCACAGCTTCGGCCTCTACGGGGCGAAGCCTCCGGTCCGCGAATTCCGTTGGCAGGACGTGCAATCCGAGGTGGATGCCGAACCGACCCGGGTGGCCGAAGGCGACTGGACCGGTACGGGCACCGTCGAGACGTGGACGACGCCGTTCACCCGCGAGGGCACACCGGAGAAGGCGTTCGTGGCCGTTCGCACGCCGTCGGACACGCGCGCACTCGCCGTACTCGCCGACGCCTCCGACGCCCAGGCCAGTGTCGACGGCGACATCGCGGGCGCCAAGGTGCGCGTCGACGCCGGGGGCCACGCCACCCTGCTCTAGCCCGAGGGGTTGACGTGCCCCACGAGTGCTGCCTAGTGTGAGGCACACCACTTATTGAAACGTTTCAACACGCAAGGGGCCGGGATGAGCGATGCAGCGACCGATCGGGTGTGCTTCGTGCTGGCGCTCAAACCGGACCGCATCGCCGAGTACGTCGAGGCTCACCGGCACGTCTGGCCGGAGATGCTCGAGGCGCTGAGCAACGCAGGCTGGCGCAACTACTCGCTGTTCGTCCGCCCCGACGACGGCCTGGTGGTCGGCTACCTCGAGACCGACGACTTCGCAGCCGCGCAGACGTCGATGGCCGCTACCGAGGTCAACGCCCGCTGGCAGGCAGGCATGGCCGACTTCTTCGACAACCCGGCCGGCGTGGCGCCCGACCAGGCGATGCGACCACTGACCGAGTACTTCCACCTCGACTGACGACCCATCTTCACCGACCACACGAGACAGGGACGACCATGAACATCGGAGCGCGCAGCACAACCGGATGGCGGGCGACCATCGCGGTCGCCATGTCCAACTACATCGAGGCGGGGTCGATCATCGCCATCGCGACCAGTCTCGCGTTCTGGCAGGCCGAGTTCGACATCAGCGACTTCGCCGTCGGACTGCTCGCTGCGTTGAGCGCCAACGCCTTCGGCGCAGCGATCGGTGCAATCCTCGGCGGGCCGCTGTGCGACCGGTTCGGCCGCAAGGCGATCTACACCTACGACCTGCTGGTCTACATGGTGGGCGTGCTGCTCGGGGCCTTCGCCGTGAACTTCACCATGCTGCTGGCCGCATTCGTGATCACCGGGATCGCCGTCGGCGCAGGCGTACCGGCGTCGTGGACCTACATCGCCGAACAGGCACCGTCGGAGGGCCGCGCCAAGCACGTCGGCACCGCACAGCTGGCGTGGTCGGTGGGACCGCTGATCGGCTTCGCGCTCGCCGCCGCGCTCGCGCCGTTGGGCCTGCTGGGCTCGAGGCTGATCTTCCTGCACCTGTTCGTCGTCGCAGCGGTCGTCTGGTGGGTCCGGCAGGGCCTCGCCGAGTCGGCGATCTGGACCGAGGAGGGCAAGTCCGCCACCGGCGCCGAGGCGAGCGGAGCGACGGCACGTGGTCAGGTCTCGGTGCTCGGAGCACGCGGACTGCGCGGCCTCTTCTCGCGGCGGGTCAACATCACCGCGCTGCTGTTCCTCGGCGGCATCTACCTGTTCTGGAACACCGTCGCCGGCCAGGCCGGCATCTTCATGCCGAGGGTGTACGACACCGCAGGCCTGCACAGCCCTGTCGCGCAGAACCTGCTGCAGGTCCTGGTCTGGGGCTGCACGGTCGCGGCCACGTACTTCGGCTTCATGCGGTACGCCGACCGGATGTCACAGCGGCGTCTCTACGTCATCGGCGCCGCACTGGGCATCGTCGGCTGGATCGTGCTGGTGGCCTTCACCGATCGCGGCGTCCCGACGATGCTGGCGTTCGCGGTGCTGTGGGGCGTGTCGGCGGGTATCGGCGCCCAGGCGTTCTACAGCCTGTGGGCCAGCGAGCTGTTCGCCACGCCGTACCGGGCCAGCGCGCAGGGTGTCATGTTCTGCGTGGTGCGCAGCTTCACCGGTCTGCTGAGCTACTTCTTCCCGACGCTGCTGGCCGTCACCGGACTCACCGGAGTGGGCCTGCTGCTGATCGGCCTGCTCACGGTCGCCCTCGTGATCGGTGCGGTATGGGCGCCGGAGACCCGCGGAAAGACGTTGCGGCAGATCGAGGTCGAGCGCTACGGAAACGTGGCGAGCGAAGCGACGGGCAATGATGACGTGGAGAGTGTGACCCCGTCGACGGATCTGCCCGGCGGGAACGAGACGGAGGTCGCGGCACGATGAACGCCCTACTCGACAACCTGGCCATCGAGCTGCCGTCCTGGGCGTTCGGCAACTCCGGCACGCGCTTCAAGGTCTTCGGCACGCCGGGCACGCCGCGCACCATCGAGGAGAAGATCGCCGACGCGGCGATGGTCCACCGCCTGACCGGGATGGCGCCGAGCGTGGCGCTGCACATCCCGTGGGACCGGGTCGACGACTACGGCGCGCTCGGCTCGTACGCCGCCGAGCACGGGGTCCGGTTGGGCACCATCAACTCGAACACCTTCCAGGACGATGACTACAAGTTCGGCAGCCTCACCCACACCGACAAGACGGTGCGGCAGAAGGCCATCGACCACCACCTGGCCTGTATCGAGATCATGGAGCAGACGGGGTCTCGGGACCTGAAGATCTGGTTGGCCGACGGCACCAACTACCCCGGGCAGGGCGACATCCGGGGCAGGCAGGACCGGCTCGCCGAATCGTTGGCGACGATCTACCAGCACATCGGGCCCGGTCAGCGAATGGTGTTGGAGTACAAGTTCTTCGAACCGGCCATGTACATGACCGACGTACCGGACTGGGGCACCTCCTACGCGCACGTCAGTGCGCTGGGGGAGCGCGCGAAGGTGTGCCTGGACACCGGTCATCACGCTCCCGGCACCAACATCGAATTCATCGTCGCCCAGCTGTTGCGGCTGGGGAAGCTCGGGTCGTTCGACTTCAACTCGCGGTTCTACGCCGACGACGACCTCATCGTGGGGGCGGCCGACCCGTTCCAGCTGTTCCGGATCATGTGCGAGGTGATTCGGGGCGGCGGGTTGGATCAGGGGTCCGACCTCGCGCTGATGCTCGACCAGTGCCACAACGTCGAGGCCAAGATCCCCGGCCAGATCCGCTCGGTGCTTAACGTGGCGGAGATGACCGCCCGTGCCCTGCTGGTGGACACCGAGGCGCTGACCGTCGCGCAGGAGAGTGGCGACGTCTTGACCGCGAACGGGATCGTGATGGACGCGTTCTACACCGACGTCCGGCCCGCCATGGCGCAGTGGCGCACCGAGCGCGGACTGCCCGCCGAACCGATGCGTGCCTTCGCCGAATCGGGATACCAGAACGCCATCGACGCAGAACGCGTCGGCGGCACCCAGTCCAGCTGGGGAGCGTGAGAGGACCACCATGGCCAACGGCAATGACACCGTCACCGAACTGATCGCCCGGTCCAACCGGCTCGGCGCCGATCCGAAGAACACCAACTACGCAGGCGGGAACACCTCCGCCAAGGGGTCCGAGGTCGACCCGGTGACCGGGGCACCGGTCGAGCTCCTGTGGGTCAAGGGGTCCGGTGGAGACCTCGGCACCCTGACCGAGAACGGGCTGGCCGTCCTGCGGCTCGACAGGATGCGCGCGCTCGTCGACGTGTATCCCGGCGTCGAGCGCGAGGACGAGATGGTCGCCGCGTTCGACTACTGCCTGCACGGCCGCGGCGGCGCGGCACCGTCGATCGACACCGCGATGCACGGGCTGGTGGACGCCGCCCACGTCGATCACCTCCATCCCGATTCCGGGATCGCGCTGGCGACCGCCGCTGACGGCGAGGCGCTCACCAAGCAGATCTTCGGCGACCGGGTGATCTGGGTTCCGTGGCGGCGCCCGGGTTTCCAGCTCGGTCTCGACATCTCGGAGATCAAGGGGCGCAACCCCCAGGCGATCGGCACGATCCTCGGCGGCCACGGCATCACCGCGTGGGGCGACACCTCGGCCGAGGCCGAGGCGCACTCGCTGGAGATCATCGACACCGTCGCCCGCTACATCGAGGCCAACGGCAGGCCGCAGCCGTTCGGCGCGCCGCTGCCGGGCTACGGGGCGCTGCCCGACGCGCAGCGCCGCACCAAGGCCGCGGAACTCGCGCCGTTCCTGCGCGGCCTGGTGTCGACGGACCGGGCGCAGGTCGGACACTTCACCGACGATCCGCGGGTGCTCGAATTCCTGGGCGCCGCCGAACATCCGAGGCTCGCGGCGCTCGGGACCAGCTGCCCCGACCACTTCCTGCGGACCAAGGTCAAGCCCCTGGTGCTCGACCTGCCCGCCGATGCGCCGGTCGAGGAATGCCGTCGCAGGCTCGCGGAGCTGCACGCGGCCTACCGCGACGACTACCGGGCGTACTACGAGCGGCACGCCTCGGCCGACAGCCCGGCCATGCGTGGTGCCGACCCGGCGATCGTCCTCGTGCCCGGCGTCGGAATGTTCAGCTACGGCAAGGACAAACAGACCGCCCGGGTCGCCGGTGAGTTCTACCTCAACGCCATCAACGTGATGCGCGGCGCCGAGGCGATCTCGACCTACGCGCCGATCGACGAAGCGGAGAAGTTCCGCATCGAGTACTGGGCGCTGGAGGAGGCCAAGCTCGCGCGCATGCCCAAGCCCAAGCCGCTGGCCACCCGCATCGCGCTGGTGACCGGAGCAGCGTCGGGCATCGGCAAGGCGATCGCGACGCGTCTGGCCGCGGAGGGGGCATGCGTCGTCATCGCCGACCTGAACGCCGAGAAGGCCGCAGCCGCCGCGTCGGAGATCGGCACCGCCGACGTCGCGGTCGGCATCGCCGCGGACGTCACCGACGAGACCGCCGTCCAGGAGGCGGTGGACGCGTGCGTGCTGGCGTTCGGTGGCATCGACATCGTCGTAAACAACGCCGGTCTGTCGCTGTCGAAGTCGCTGCTGGAGACCACGGCCGAGGACTGGGATCTGCAACACGACGTCATGGCGCGTGGCTCGTTCCTGGTGTCGAAGGCGGCGGCGCGGGCCTTGATCGACCAGGGTCTCGGCGGCGACATCATCTACATCTCGTCGAAGAATTCGGTGTTCGCCGGCCCGAACAACATCGCGTACTCGGCCGCCAAGGCCGATCAGGCGCATCAGGTGCGGCTGCTCGCGGCCGAACTCGGCGAGCACGGCGTCAAGGTCAACGGCATCAACCCCGATGGCGTGGTGCGCGGTTCCGGCATCTTCGCCGGCGGCTGGGGCGCCAAGCGGGCCGCGGTGTACGGGGTGCCGGAGGAAGAACTCGGCGCCTACTACGCCCAGCGCACGCTGCTCAAGCGAGAGGTGTTGCCGGAGAACATCGCCAACGCGGCGTTCGCGCTGTGCACGTCGGACTTCTCGCATACGACGGGGTTGCACGTGCCGGTGGATGCGGGCGTTGCGGCAGCGTTCCTCCGATGAGCGCTTGCGCGAAGAGCAAGGGCTGCCGATGAAGTTCGTCGCGGTCGATCTCGGCGCGACCAGCGGTCGGGTCATGCTCGCCGACGTCAGCCCGGGTTCATTCCAGATGCGCGCTCTGCACCGGTTCTCGAATGATCCGGTGTACCTGTGGAACGGCGAACGCGCCGCCATGCACTGGGACCTGCCCGGCCTGTTCGCCGGCGTCTGCACGGGCCTCGCGGAGGCCGGACGGGAGGCGCCGGACGTGACGAGTGTCGGCGTGGACTCGTGGGCGGTGGACTACGGGTTGTTGCGCGGGGGCAAGCTGCTCGGGCTGCCGTACAACTACCGCGACGCCCGGTGTGCCCGCGGCGTCGACGCCGTGCACGCCACGGTGTCCCAGGACCGGTTGTTCGCCCGAAACGGGTTGCAGTTCCTGCCGTTCAACACCGTGTTCCAGTTGGCCGCCGACCGCATCGAGGGTCTCCTCGACCAGGCCGACGCCGCACTGCTGGTGCCCGACCTGATCGGGTACTGGCTGACCGGCGAGCTGTGCACCGAGCGCACCAATGCCTCGACGACCGGGCTCCTCGGCATCGACGGGCAGTGGGACGCGGATCTCGAGTCGATGCTCGGGCTTCCCGTCGGCCTCTTCCCGGCGCTGAGCGAACCCGGCGCGGAGCTGGGCCCGGTGCTACCCGACCTCGCCGAGCGGGCCGGCCTGCCCGGCGGTCTGCGCGTCACCACGGTGGCGTCGCACGACACCGCATCCGCCGTGGTCGCCGTCCCGATGAACGCCGCGTCGGCGGCCTACGTGTCGTGCGGCACGTGGGCACTGGTGGGCGTCGAGGTGGGCGGGCCCGTCGTCACCGAGGGGGCCAGGGCGGCCAACTTCACCAACGAGGTGGGCGCCGACGGCCGGATCCGCCTGTTGCGCAACGTGATGGGCATGTGGCTGCTCAGCGAGAGCGTGCGCCAGTGGCAGCGCGACGGCTCGCACGTCGACCTGCCGCGCCTGCTGGAGCAGGCCGCCGCGTGTCCACCGCCGGTCGAGGTGTTCGACGGCGACGACCCACGGTTCGTCGAGCCCGGCGACGTCCCGGGACGCATCGCCGCCTGGTACTCCGAGCGTGGCCTGCCGGTCCCGCAGAGCAGGCCGGAGATGACCCGCGCCATCGTCGAGTCCCTCGCCGCGGGCTTCGCACGCGGCGTCGAGGAGGCCGCGTCGCTGTCCGGCGTGCCGGTGGAGACCGTGCACCTCGTCGGGGGCGGCGCGATGAACCGGCTGCTGTGCCAGTCGGTCGCCGACCGCGTCGATCGGCCGGTCGTCGCCGGGCCGGTGGAGGCGACGGCGATCGGTAACGTTCTGATCCAAGCCCGCGCACACGGCCTGTTGCGCGGGGACCTCGACGCTCTGCGTGGCACGATCAGCGCCTCGGTGCCCACGGAGCGTTACGTACCGCAACGGGCTCCGGCCGGAAGGGTGTGACAGCCATGAACGAGAAGACGAGGCGACGGCTGCCGAACAGGCACGACCTGGCCCCGCTGATGCAGTTCAAGAAGCCGGAACTCAACGCCACGAAGCGGCGCCTGGACAAGGCACTGACGATCGAGGACCTGCGCCGCATCGCCAAGCGCCGGACGCCGCGGGCCGCGTTCGACTACACCGACGGCTCCGCCGAGGCCGAACTGTCCATCGGGCGCGCCCGGCAGGCCTTCGCCGACGTCGAGTTCCACCCGGCGATCCTGCGGGACGTGTCGAAGGTCAGCACCGGCTGGGACGTGCTCGGCGCGCCGGTGAGCCTGCCGTTCGGCATCGCGCCGACGGGGTTCACCCGGATGATGCACACTGAGGGCGAGATCGCAGGCGCCCACGCGGCGGCGCGGGCGGGCATTCCGTTCGCACTGTCGACGATGGGCACGACGGCCATCGAGGACGTGAAGGCCGCCAACGCGTTCGGACGCAACTGGTTTCAGCTCTACATGTGGAAGGACCGGGACCGCTCGATGGCGCTCGTCGAGCGCGCCGTCGCGGCCGGATACGACACGCTGATGGTGACGGTGGACGTGCCGGTGGCTGGTGCGCGGCTGCGGGACAAGCGCAACGGGATGTCGATCCCGCCCGCGCTGACACTCGGCACCGTGGTCAACGCGATTCCCCGGCCGCAGTGGTGGTTCGACTTCCTCACCACCGAGCCGTTGTCGTTCGCGTCGCTGGACCGGTGGTCGGGCACGGTCGCCGAACTGCTCGACACTATGTTCGACCCGACGGTCACGTTCGACGACCTGGCGTGGATCAGGTCGCAGTGGCCGGGCAAGTTCGTGGTGAAGGGCATCCAGACCGTCGCCGACGCGCGGGCCGTGACCGACCTCGGCGTCGACGGTGTCCTGCTGTCGAATCACGGTGGCAGGCAATTGGACCGGGCGCCCATCCCGTTCCACCTGCTGCCCGAGGTGGTCGCCGAGGTGGGCGGCGACGTCGAGATCATGCTGGACACCGGAATCATGTCCGGCGCCGACGTCGTGGCGGCGATCGCGATGGGCGCACGGTTCACGCTGATCGGCCGCGCCTACCTGTACGGGTTGATGGCCGGTGGCGAGGCGGGGGTGGACCGCGCGATCGCGATCCTGACCGATCAGGTGGAACGCACCATGCGCCTACTCGGCGTGACGTGCCTGGAGGAGTTGACGCCCCAACACGTCACGCAACTGGTGCGCCTGGCTCCCCGGCAGCGCGCGGGGGAGTAGCGGCGTGAGCCGGTCGGAGGCCGTGGGAATCCGCGACGTCGCGCTGGCAGCGTCGGTGTCGGTGGGGACGGTGTCCAACGTGCTCAACTCGCCCGAGCGGGTCGCGCCGGCGACGGTCGCGCGCGTGCACGCCGCGATCGAGCAGCTGGGCTTCGTTCGCAACGACGCCGCGCGGCAGTTGCGGGCAGGCCAGTCGCGGTGCGTGGGCCTGCTGGTCCTCGACGTGGGCAACCCGTTCTTCACCGACGTGGCCCGCGCGGCCGAGAGGCGTGCCGCGGGAAGCAATCTGGTAGTGCTGCTCGGCACCACCGACGACGACGCCCGACGTGAACGCGCCTACCTCGAGACGTTCGAGGAGCAGCGCGTCTTCGGCCTGCTGATCTCGCCGGTGGGCGAGGACCTCGAGCGCCTGCACGTGGCTCGCCGCCGCGGCATTCCGGTGATCCTGGTGGATCGCGACGGTACGGGCACGCCGTTCCCGTCCGTCGCCGTCGACGACGTCGCAGGCGGCGGGTTGGCCGCCCACCACCTGTGCGAGCGGGGCCGCACCCGCATCGCGTTCGTGGGTGGGCCGCACGGTTTGCGGCAGGTCGCCGACCGCCTGGCGGGTGCGCGGGCTGCCGTGGCCGAACACCCCGGTGTCGCGCTCGAGGAGTTCGACACCGACGAGCCGACCGTGCTGGCGGGCCGCGCGGCAGGGGAGCGGTTGTGCGCGCTGCCCGCCGGCCGCAGGCCCGACGCCGTCTTCTGCGCGAACGACCTGCTGGCGATCGGGGTGCTGCAGGCGTTGACCGTCGGCGGGGTGCGCGTACCCGACGACGTCGCCCTGATCGGTTACGACGACATCGACTTCGCCCGTTCGGCCGCCGTTCCGCTGTCGTCGGTCCGTCAGCCGAGCGCCGACATCGGGGTGACGGCGATCGACCTGCTGCTCGCTGCCGCAGAGTCCCCGAACGCCGAGCCGCGGCACGTGGTGTTCCGGCCGGAGCTGGTGGCGCGCGCGTCGACCGGCGCGCCGTCGACAGCTGAGTAACGGTGGCTACTTGATCGTGTAGCCGCCGTCGATCACCAGATCGGCCCCATTCACCATCGCCGATGCGCCGGAGGCGAGGAAGACTGCGGCAGCGGCGATCTCGTCGGGGTAGGCGAACCGACCGGTGGGGATCAGCTTCTTCAGCGCATCGCCCCTGGGGTTGTCCCACGCCTTGATGCCGAGGTCGGTGAGTACCACCGTCGGCGAGATCGTGTTGACCCGTACGCCCTTCGGCGCCCATTCGGTGGCGAGCACCTTGCTGATGCCGACCACGCCGAACTTCGACGCGCAGTAGGCCACGTGCTGGTCGATCGCGACGCTCGCGGCTTGGGAGGCCATGTTGATGATCACGCCCGTGCCTGCGTCGAGCATGTGCCTGCCCGCCGCCTGACACATCAGGAACGTGCCCTTGAGGTTGATGGCGATCGTCACGTCCCAGTCCGCGAGCGACAGCTCCTCGGCGGGCGCGAGCCGAGCGACGCCCGCGCAGTTGACCAGGACGTCGATCCGACCGAATTCGGCGATCACCGCGTCGATCACGGTGGCCACGGAGTCGGGATCGGATACGTCGCAGGCGAATCCGCGGCTGCCGGGCAGCGTGCTCGCCAGTTCCGAGGCGCCTGCCTCGTTGAGGTCGACGACGGCGATCCGGGCACCCTTGGCGGAGAAGGCGGCCGCGATGGCCGCGCCGATGCCCGACGCTCCGCCGGTCACGAGCGCCACCAATCCGTCGAGGCGGAAGTCGAAGTCGACTGTGGGTTCTGCTGTCTCGGGCACGTGATCGTCTCCTCGGTGTCGTCGTGGTCGGTGTCGTCGTCGGTGTCGTCGGTGGTGTGGTGGGGTTGGTTGGTCAGTCGAGAACGGCTGCGGCGACGTCGGTGTCGGTCACCAGCGACGACACCAGGCCGGAACGGAGCACGGCCTTGGTGGCGGCCACCTTCTCGGGTCCGGTCGCGAGTGCGATGCGGGTGGGGATGGCACGCAGCTGCGTCTCGTCGATGCCCATCCGGCGTTCGTCGAGGCCGGGGATGCGATTGCCGTCGGCGTCGAGCAGCAGGGCGCAGGTCTCCGCGCACACTCCGGCGGCGGCCAGCGCCGTCACCTCCTCGTCGGTCAGCGACGCGTACACCTGGGAGGCCCCGGGCGCCCAGGCTCCGACGGAGACGATCGCGCAGCTGACCTTGGGGTGCCGTTCGACGGTCTCGCGGATTTGTGGGTTGCTGGCGAGGCTCGCCGCGGTGCGTGCGTCGGGCACCACCAGCGGCGCGTAGAGGGGCCAGGACTCGCCTCCGCTGACCTCGCTGATGCGCCGTACCAGGTCGGCGCCGTTGGAGGTGATGGCTCCTGCCATACCCGTGAGTTGCACGACGTCGCAACGAGGTAGGGACGTCAGAAACGGTGCGATGTGAGTGAGTGTGCGGCCACAGTCGACGCCGACGACGTCGCCGTCGCGCAGGATGGACTGGAGCAGTTCGGCCATCGCCCTGGCGACGGCTCGAACCCGGTCGGCGGCGTTGCTGGTGTCGGCGGAGACGGCGTAGGCGTGCTCGAGGCCGTAGCGCCGCTGCAAAGCCGTGGACAGGTCGACGTCGATGGAACCGGGGTTGTGGATCTTGATCTCGACCATGCCCGACTCGATGGCCTCGTCGAGCATCCGGGCGACCTTGAAGCGCGAGAGCCCGAACTCCTCGGCGATCTGGATGCGGGTGCGCCCCTCGAGGTAATAGCGCCGGGCTATCACCGCCCGCTGGAACAACTCGTCAGGCCCCATCCGTCCCCTCCCATGGGTTGAGAGCCGCTATGCTCACCTGCCGCTGCACATATGTGCAAGCCCGTTGACAGATGAGCATACGCATTGCATGATCCACATCACAAAGACACACATGAGTATCGGAAATCACAGATGAGCAATGAGGACATCGCGCTGGCATCGCTGGCCGGTTCGGTGTTGTCCCGGGAATCGGCTGCGGTGAGCGCACTCGTCGGCAACGTCGAGTCCAGCGTCGTCGCCGTGGCCCGGCAGATGCTCGACGTCACCGGCAAGGTCGTCACCACCGGATCCGGCACGTCCGGGATCATGGCCGAGCGTCTCGCACACCTGCTGTCGGTGTGCGGCACGCCCGCGGTGTACCTGCCGTCCATGGACGCCCTGCACGGCGGCATGGGCGCCATCACCGGCGCCGATCTGGTGATCGCGATCTCGAAGACCGGCCAGTCCCACGAACTCGTCAACCTCGTCGACCGTCTGGGCCGCAAGGGCATTCACGTCGTGGCGGTGACCGAGAGCCCGGCATCGCCGTTCGCGCTCGCGGCGGGCAGCGTCGCCGCGCTGCCGCCAACGCCGCCCGGCGCGGACCCCGGCGACATGATCGCGATGGCCAGCACGCTGGCGGTGGGGGCGTGGAGCGACGCGGTCGCGGTGGTCACGATGTCGATGCGCGGACACACCGTCGGCGACGTCATCGACAGTCACCCAGCCGGCGGGGTGGGCGTACGGGGTCACCGACCGGGTGACGAGACGGCGCCGGTGGTACCCGCATGAGCAATCCCGCCGTGCTGGGCGTCGACTCGTCCACGCAGTCGTGCAAGGTCGAGATCCGCGACCTATCCACCGGTCGGCTGCTGGGCTCCGGCTCGTCCCCGCACCCGCCGGCCTTCCCGCCGGTCGCCGAACAGCATCCCGACGACTGGGTCGCCGCGTTCGTCGCCGCCACCGGCATGGCGATGTCCGCGTGCGAGCAGCGGCCCGACATCCGGGCGATCTCGGTCGCGGCCCAGTGCCACGGCATGGTGCTCCTCGACGAGCACGGCGACGTGCTGCGCGCCGCCAAGCTCTGGAACGACACCACCGGCGCGCCCAACCTGTCGCGCCTGGTCGACCGCATCGGGGCGCGCCGCTGGGTCATGCGGATCGGCACGCTGCCGACGGCCGCGTTCACGATCGCCAAGCTGGCGTGGGTCGCCGAGAACGAGCCACGACTGCTCGACCGCCTGGCGACCATCCTGCTGCCCCACGACTACCTGACCTACTGGCTCACCGGCGAGAAGGTGACCGACCGCTCCGACGCCTCCGGCACCGGCTACTTCGACGCCACCGACGGGCTGTGGATCCCCTCCTACCTCGAACTCGCAGGGGGAAGCCGCGATTGGGCCGCCACGCTGCCGACCGTCCTGGGCCCCGCCGACGCCGCGGGCACCGTGCTGCCGGCCCGCGCCGCACAGCTCGGCATCGGTGACGACGTCCTGGTCGGTGCGGGCGGCGGCGACCAGCATGCGGCCTACCTCGGCCTCGGCCTCACCGACGGCGATCTGTACTTCAGCATCGGCACCTCCGGCGTCGTCGCGACGTCCTCGCGCGGTCCGGTATTCGACACCACCGGTGCGGTCGACGGCGTCGCCGACATGACCGGCGGCTACCTGCCGTTGATGAGCACGCTGAACGCCGCCCGCGTCGTCGACCGGGCCGCCGTCCTGCTCGGCACCGACCTGGCAGGCATCTCGGCGCTCGCGCTGGCGGCCGGCCCCACCCAGGGTCCCGTCGTTGCGCCGTTCCTCGACGGCGAACGCACCCCCGACCGACCCGACGCGCGCGGCGCGATCGCCGACGTAACGTCGCGGACCACGCGCGAGGAACTGGCCCGCGCATTCGTCGAGGGGCCGCTGCTCTCCCTGATGTCGGGACGCGACAGCCTGGCCGACTGCGGCGTCGACACCGGCGGCGCGGCGACCGTCGTCGGCGGCGGCGCGCGCTCACCGGCCACGCTGCAACTGCTCGCCGACCTGCTCGGCGACGAGGTCACGGTGCCCGACGTCGACGAGGCCACGGCCCGCGGTGCCTGCATCCAGGCCGCCGCCGTGGCGTCGCGCACCGACCGCGCCGGGCTCGTCGACCTCGCCAAGCGGTGGCATCCCGAGGCCCGCGCACGCGTGGCGCCGAGGGCGCACGGCCGCGACCTCGGCGCGCTGCGCACCCGGTGGGCCCAACTCTCCGCGTCCCCCGTGCTGGACGGAGGCGTCCGATGAACGACCTCGCGTCGTGGCACACCGATTTCCCCGGGCTGCTGGCCGGCTCGGTGTACGCCGCCAACGGCTCGCGGGTGGCCGCCGCGCAGACGCTTGCCGACACCGGGATCGACGTCCACGTCGACGTGATGGCCGTCTCGGAGGGCTTGCCCGCAGGGGTCAGTCTCGACGAGCTGCAACGCATCTCGGCCGTCGTGCCGACTGAGCGCATCGGTGTCCACGTGATCGGGTCCAGCGACTTCGTCGACGCCGTGCTGCCCAAGATCCTCGCCGTGCACCCCGGTGTCGTGTTCCTGCCGTGGCAGGCCTTCACCGCCGCGCGTGCCGACGCGATCCGCGCCGCAGGCGGATCGGCGTGGATCGCCGTGTGGCGCGAATGGGACGGGCTCGGCGAACCGCAGTGGCCCGCCGAACCCGACGGCGTGCTCGTCATGCTCATCCAACCCGGCACCAAGGACCGCTGCCGGCTGGACCGCATCGGGCTCGTCACCGCCTGCACCGCCCAATTCTCCGAACTACCCGTGGCCGTCGACGGGGGAGTCACCGAGGACGTCGCGCCGCTGTGCGCCGCCGCCGGTGTCCGCCAGATGGTCGTCGGGCGCGCTCTGCTGAACACCAGACGAAGGGAAACGACATGACTACGACATCGCCCGCCACCCCACCCGAGACGATGCGGGCCAGCGTCATGACCGACGTGGGCACCCTCGAGATCGAGGACCGGCCCGTCCCGGCGCCCGGCCCGCACGAGGTCCTCGTCGAGGTCGCCGCGGTCGGGGTCTGCGGATCCGACGTGCACTACTACCGGCACGGCCGGATCGGTGACTTCGTCGTCGAGGACCCGATGATCCTCGGCCACGAACTCTCGGGACGCATCGCGGCGGTCGGCGACCGCGTCGATCCGACGCGCGTCGGCCAGCGGGTCGCCGTGGAGCCGCAGCACCCCTGCCGGCGCTGCAAGCAGTGCACCGCGGGACGCTACAACCTCTGCCCGTACATGGAGTTCTACGCGACGCCGCCGATCGACGGCGCGTTCTGCCGCTACGTCACCATCGACGCCGAATTCGCCCACCCCGTGCCGGATTCCATGTCCGACGACGCGGCGGCACTGCTCGAGCCGCTGTCGGTGGCCATCACCACCATGCGCAAGGCCGGCGTGGCACCGGGCTCGTCGATCCTGATCGCCGGCGCGGGACCCATCGGCGTCCTCTGCGCGCAGACCGCCCGTGCCTTCGGTGCGTCACGCATCGTCGTCACCGACCTGCTCGAGTCCCGTCGCGAGAAGGCGCTGCAGTTCGGCGCCACCGAGGTGTTCGACCCGACCGCGGTCGACGTGTCGGCGATCGAACCGGTCGACGCCTTCGTCGACGCCACCGGGGTGCCCGCCGCCGTCGTCAGCGGCATCAAGGCGGTCGGCCCGGCCGGACACGTCGTCCTGGTCGGCATGGGCGCCGACGAGTACGCGCTGCCGGTCAGCCACATCGCCAATCTGGAGATCACCGTCACCGGGGTGTTCCGCTACACCGACACCTGGCCCGCCGCAATACATCTGGTGTCCAGCGGTGCCATCGACCTCGACTCGATGGTGACCGGACGCTACGACCTCGAACACGTCGCCGACGCCCTCGACAGCGACACCGACCCTGCCAGCCTCAAGTCGATTGTGAATCCCCGATGACACAGAACCCCTTTGACCTCACCGGCCGCACCGCCCTGGTGACCGGCGGAAACCAGGGCCTCGGCAAGGCCTTCGCGATGGGACTGGCCCAGGCCGGCGCCCGCGTGGCGTTCTCGGGCCGCAACGCCGAGCGCAACCAGAAGGTCGTCGCCGAGGCCTCCGGTGCCGGCATCCACCTGCACGCGATCACCGCCGACATCACCTCCAAGGCCGACGTCGACCGGATGACGGCCGAGGCGCTCGACGCTCTCGGGCGCATCGACGTCCTCGTCAACAACGCGGGCACCTGCTACCACGCCGAATCCTGGGACGTCACCGAACAGCAGTGGGACGACGTGTTCGACCTCAACGTCAAGGCGCTGTGGGCGTGTTCGCTCGCCGTCGGTGCGCACATGCGCGAGCAGGGGTCCGGCTCGATCGTCAACATCGGCTCCATGTCGGGGTTGATCGTGAACCGCCCGCAGTGGCAGCCGGCCTACAACGCCAGCAAGGCCGCCGTGCACCACCTCACGAAATCCCTTGCCGCCGAATGGGGACCGCTCGGCATCCGCGTCAACGCGTTGGCGCCGGGCTACGTCAAGACCGACATGGCACCGGTCGACCGTCCGGAGTTCAAGCAGCACTGGATCGACGACGCGCCTCTGCTGCGCTACGCCCTGCCCGAGGAGATCGCACCGAGCGTGGTCTTCCTGGCCAGCGACGCGGCCTCGTTCATCACCGGTTCCGTGCTGGTCGCCGACGGCGGGTACACCGCATGGTGACCGCCGAGCCGATCCGCCGGGTCGTGGTCAACTCCCTCGACGACGTGGTCATCGAGACCGTGCCGGAGGCCGAACCTGGCGCGGGCGAGGTGCGCGTGCGCAGCACGGTCGTCGGCATCTGCGGATCCGACCTGCACGCCGCGTGCGGCCATCATCCCTTCATCGACCTGCCCTACCGGCCCGGCCACGAGGTCGTCGGGGTGGTCGACGCCGTCGGATCCGGTGTCGACGACTCCTGGGTCGGCAGCCGCGTCGCCGTCGAGCCCAACCTCGCGTGCGGGCACTGCCCCCAGTGCGAAGCGGGCAGGTACAACGTGTGCCGCGAGCTGCTCGTGCTCGGATGTCAGACGCCGGGAGCGCTGGCCGACAGCTTCACCGTTCCCGCCGATCGCGTCGTCGCGCTGAACCCCACGCTCGACGACGATCACGCGATCCTCATCGAGCCGCTCGCTACGCCGATCCACGCCGTGCGCCGCGCCGCGGCGGCGGTGGGCGACCTGCGCGGTCGCCCCGTCGTCGTCGTCGGCGCCGGACCGATCGGGCTGTTCGCCCTGCTGGCGGCCCGTCAGGCCGGCGCCACCGTCGTGGTCGCCGACCTGCTGGCATCGAAGCGGGAACGGGCCGAACGCCTGGGCGCCGCAGGCAGTTTCGATCCGACTGCCGCCGATGCCGTCGACACGGCGCATCGCCTGCTCGGGGGACCGGCCGCCGTCGTCATCGACTGCGTCGCAATCGAGAGTTCGGTGGCCCAGGCCGTCGACCTCGTCGACAAGGGCGGTGCGATCATGATCGTCGGCGTCTCGTCCGGTGCGACGCCGGTCCGGCTCGATCTCGTTCAGGACCGCGAACTGTCGCTGATCGGCAACCTGATGTACGTCCGGGAGGACTTCCTCGCCGCGATCGATCTGCTGGCCTCGGGCACGGTGCCGATCGACGAGTTCATCAGCGCCCGTTTCGACCTCGACCACTCCGCGCAGGCGTTCGCCGCGTCGGCGGACCCCGAGAACGTCAAGGTGGTGGTGTCGGTCGGCAGGAGCGGTGAGCGCGTGTCGGTCGGCGCCGCATCGGTGGGGAGCTCGTCATGACCGCTGCGTCCCCCTCGGTGCGCGCACCGCAGGCAGCCATTCTCGAGTGCTCGGATCTCACCAAGAGCTTCGGCGGGGTGCCGGTACTGCGCGGCATCACGCTCAACCTCGAACCCGGCACCGTCACGGCGCTGGCCGGCGAGAACGGTGCGGGCAAGTCGACGCTGATGAAGATCGTCAGCGGCCAGTACAGCGCCGACTCCGGTGACGTCACCGTCCAGGGCACCCACCTCGCGCCCGGCAATCCGCGTGACGCGGTGCGGCACGGCGTGGCGATCGTGCCCCAGGAGCTCGCGTCCATCGAGGACATGACGGTCTACGAGAACCTGTTCGTGGGGCGGGAATTGAAGCGCGGGCCGTTCCTGAACCGCAAGGCGATGATCGACGAGGCCAAGGAGACCCTGTCGGCCTTCGACGTCGCCATCTCGCCGACCGCGCGGATGGGCAGCCTGCCCGTCGGGTTGCGCCAGATCGTCGAGATCGTGAAGGCCGCGCGCACCGGCGCTCAGGTCGTCATGCTCGACGAGCCCACGTCCGCGATCTCCGAACGCGAGGTCGAGGGCCTCTACGGCATCGTGCGCCGGTTGCGCGACCACGGCGTCGCCATGGTCTACACGACGCACAAGATGGCCGAGATCCGTGCCATCGCCGACCGGGTGGTCGTGCTGCGCGACGGCGGGCTCATCCTCGACGAGCCGCTCACCAACGTGACCGACGACGACATCGTCACCGCGATGATCGGCCGGGAACTCGACGCGCTGTTCCCCGCCCGCGTCGAGCCGAAGGCGGAAGCAGTGCTCGAGGTGCGGGACCTGCAGGTCGACGGCGCATCCCGGCCCGTGTCGTTCTCGGTTCGGTCCGGCGAGATCCTCGGTCTCGCAGGCCTCGTCGGCGCCGGACGCACGGAGCTGCTCGAGGCGATCTTCGGTGCGCGGCACACCTCGTCCGGCGAGATCGTCGTGCGCGGCCGGGCCGTCAAGCGCAACTCCCCGGCAGCGGCCATCGCCGACGGCATGGCGATGGTGCCCGAGGACCGCAAGATCTCCGGTGTCGTGCTGTCGATGAGCGTGCTGGACAACGGGTCGCTGCCGCGCCTGTCGGCGTTCAGCGTCGCCGGCTGGCTGCGCGGCAAGGCCAGGACGACGGCCGTCTCCGACGTGATGAAGTCGGTGCGGCTGCGCAGCAGCGGCCTGAGCCAGCAGGTCGGAACGCTGTCGGGCGGCAACCAGCAGAAGGTGGTGCTGGCCAGGTGGCTGACCGGTGACGTCAACGTGCTGCTGCTCGACGAGCCCACCCGCGGCGTCGACGTCGGCGCCCGCAGCGAGATCTACCGCATCATCACCGAATTCGCCGAAGCCGGCATGGCCGTGGTGATGGCGTCGTCCGACATGCCCGAGATCATCGGTCTGTCGCACCGGGCGTTCGTCATGCGCGACGGCGCGCTGGTCGGGGAACTCGACCGCGACGCACTCGACCACCCGGCCGTCCAGGAATCCGTGTTCCGCATGGCCACCGCACTCGACGGGCCCCACCACCCCGAGAGCCCATCAACCCCCACGGCCGAAGATCGGCCCCAGTCACCGGAGGCAACATCGTGACCACCCAACTCGACACCGAAGGCGGCCAGGAGGGATCCAAGACCGTCGTCGCGTCGCCGACGACGGGCGAGCCCGTGCGGCTGTTCTCCCGCGAATGGCTCAGCGGCATGGCGCTGCGCTACTCGATGGTCATCATCATGCTGCTGGTCATCGCATACTTCAGCTACCGCAGCGCACGTTTCGGCACCGTCGACAACCTGGTGACGATCCTCGTCGCGGCGGCTCCCTTCGCGCTGATCGCGCTGGGACAGACCCTGGTCGTGCTCACCGGCGGCATCGACCTGTCGGTGGGCAGCGTCATCGCGGTGTCGGCCATGGCGGGCGCCGCCACGGCGAAGGCCAACCCGGGTCAGGTCTGGATGACGGTCCTGGTCGCCATGGTGGTCGGCCTCGCCGTCGGCTCGGTCAACGGAATCCTGGTCTCGCGCATCAACGTTCCACCGTTCATCGCCACGTTGGGCACGCTCACAGCCGGGTCGGGCCTGGCCTACGTCATAGGCGGCGGCGCCCCGATCAACGGCCTGCCCGCCGAGTTCGGGTCGATCGCCAACACCAAGATCCTCGGCCTGCAGATCCCGGTGCTCGTGATGATCATCGGCATCATCGTCCTGATGGTCGTGATGCGGCGGACCACCTACGGCATGCGCGTGTACGCCGTGGGCGGCAACCGCAACGCCGCCGAGATCGCGGGCATCAACGCCAAGAACGTGCTGTTCAGCGTCTACGCCCTGTCCGGCCTGCTGGCAGGCATCTCCGGCGTCATGCTGGCCTCCCGCGTCATCTCCGGCCCGCCGAACCTCGGACAGGGTTACGAGCTCGACGCCATCGCCGCCGTGGTGATCGGCGGCGCCAGCCTGATGGGCGGCCGCGGCACCATCTGGGGCACCGTGCTGGGCCTGTTCATCATTCAGACGCTCAACAACGGCCTCGACATCCTGGTCGTGCCCGCCTACTGGCAGGACGTCATCAAGGGCGTCCTGATCGTCGCAGCGGTCGCCGTGGACGTCTGGTCCACCCGCCGAAGAACCTGACCCGCCCGCACCACCCATTCATTCATCGACGAATCGACACACCAACAATGAAGAGGAACGACCAGATGAGACTGACAACGAAGTTCGTCACCATCGCCGCGGCAGGAGTGCTGGGGCTGGGACTGTCCGGCTGTGGCGCCGGCGACACCGAGGCCAACAGCGACACCACGCGCATCGGCGTGTCGGTGTACGACATGAGCTCGTTCATCACCGCCGGCAAGGAGGGCATGGACCAGTACGCCAAGGACAACAACATCGAGCTGGTGTGGAACTCCGCCAACCTCGACGTCTCCACCCAGGCCAACCAGGTCGACTCGATGATCAACCAGGGTGTCGACGCCATCATCGTCGTTCCCGTGCAGGCTGATTCGCTCGGACCGCAGGTCGCCTCGGCCAAGGCCAAGAACATCCCGCTGGTGCCGGTCAACGCCGCGCTCGACAGCAAGGAAATCGCAGGCAACGTCCAGCCCGATGACGTCGCCGCCGGTGAGCAGGAAATGCAGATGATGGCCGACGCCCTCGGCGGCCGCGGCAACATCGTGGTCCTGCAGGGGCCATTGGGCCAATCCGGTGAACTCCAGCGCACCGAAGGCATCAACAACGTCCTTCGCAAGTACCCGGAGATCAAGGTCCTCGCCATGGACACCGCCAACTGGAAGCGCGACGAGGCCGTCAACAAGATGAAGAACTGGATCTCCGGTTTCGGTGACCAGATCAACGGTGTCGTGGCCGAGAACGACGACATGGGTCTTGGCGCTCTGCAGGCGCTCAAGGAGTCAGGACGCACGGTGCCGATCGTGGGCATCGACGGCATCGAGGACGGCCTGAACGCCGTCAAGAGCGGTGAATTCATCGGCACGTCGCTGCAGAACGGCACCGTCGAGCTGGCCGCCGGACTGGCCGTCGCCAATGCACTCGCCAAGGGCGAGCAGGTCAACACCGAGCCGGTCTACGTGATGCCCGCCATCACGAAGGAGAACGTCGACGTCGCGATCGAGCACGTCGTCACCGAGCGGCAGAAGTTCCTCCAGGGTCTCACCGCGCTGACCACCGAGAACCTCAAGACCGGCGACATCGCCTACGAAGGCATCCCCGGACAGAAGCAGGCCTAGTAATCACGTGCGATTCGTGGAGCATTTCCCGCGCTCATCGCAGGAAATGCTCCACGAATCGCGAAACAGGAAGGAATCGAATGAGACTGACGACCAAACTGGGCGTAGTCGCCTCGGCAGGGTTGTTGACACTCGGCATGACGGCCTGCGGCGCGGGCGACACCGAGGCCAACAGCGGAACCACCCGCATCGGGGTCACGGTGTACGACATGAGTTCGTTCATCACCGCCGGCAAGGAAGGCATGGAGACCTACGCCAAGGCCAATGACATCGAGTTGGTGTGGAACTCGGCCAACAACGACGTCTCCACCCAGGCCAGCCAGGTCGACTCCCTGATCAACCAGGGCGTCGCCGCGATCATCGTCGTTCCCGTGCAGGCGGATTCACTCGCCCCGCAGGTCGCGTCGGCCAAGGCGAAGAACATCCCGTTGCTCGCTGTCAACGCAGCACTGGACACCCCGGACCTGGCGGGCAACGTGCAGCCCGACGACGTGGCCGCCGGTGAGCAGGAGATGCAGATGATGGCCGACAAGCTGGGCGGCCGGGGCAACATCGTGGTGTTGCAGGGTCCGCTCGGTGGCTCCGGTGAGATCAACCGCGGCAAGGGTATCGACAACGTGCTCGCCAAGTACCCCGACATCAAGGTGCTGGCCAAGGACACCGCGAACTGGAAGCGCGACGAAGCGGTCAACAAGATGAAGAACTGGATCTCCAGCTTCGGACCGCAGATCAACGGCGTCGTCGCCCAGAACGACGACATGGGTCTCGGCGCACTGCAGGCACTCAAGGAAGCCAACCGCACCGACGTCCCGATCGTCGGGATCGACGGCATCGAGGACGGGCTCAACGCCGTCAAGAGCGGCGAATTCATCGGCACCTCACTGCAGAACGGCACCGTCGAGCTGTCTGCGGGCCTGGCCGTGGCCAACGCTCTGGTCAAGGGCGAGCAGGTCAACACCGAACCGGTGTACGTCATGCCCGCCATCACCAAGGAGAACGTCGACGTCGCACTCGAGCACGTCGTCACCGACCGGCAGAAGTTCCTGGACGGCCTCACCGAGTTGACCGCGTCGAACCTCAAGAGCGGCGACATCGCGTACGAGGGGATTCCGGGGCAGAAGCAGCCCTAGTCGCGAATACCGGCAGGTTCTCGACGGGGTGAGTGGGCCCCGTGTACGCGCGTCGCGTGACGTGCGTACACGGGGCCCATACTCGTCTGGCGATGAGTTTCGGCCCCGCGCACGGTCTTCATCGGGGAATCCAACGAAGGGAACGATCGTGTCCATCGAACACGTGCTGTCGGTAGTGCCGGTGTCCGATCTCGACCGGGCGAACGCCTGGTACGAGAAGCTCTTCGGCCGCCCCGCCGACAACAACCCCATGCCCGTGCTGGTCGAGTGGCAGGTGGTCCCGGGCGGCTGGGTTCAGGTGTTCGTCGACGCCGATCGCGCCGGCTCCGGCCTGCTCAACCTCGCCGTCGACGACCTGCGAGCCCACGTCGCCGAGGCAGCCGAGCGCGGCCTGACGCCCGGTGACGTCGAGGACGTCAACAAGGGTGTCCAGCTGTCCACGCTGCGCGATCCCGACGGCAACCTGATCCGGCTGATCGGCAACTTCCGCGTCGAGTACTAGGTCGCTGCTCGCGGCCGCAGCGGACGCTGAGCGATCTGCAGCACCTCGTCGGTGGTCGGCGGACTCTGCGGGTGGTGCGACAGACACCACGGCGTCCGAATCCGGTGGAAGGCAAGCCCTTCCAGCGCCACGTAGAAGTTGCCTGCCCGCAGCTTGCTGATGTCGGGCACCTCGCCGCCCTTGACGCGGGCCATCTCCCTGGCCGTGGCGATCTGGGCGGGCGCGTTGAGCAGACCGTAGAACTGCGTGGTCGAGTTGCCGGGGATGTGCAGGTGCAGGCCGCGGGGCGCCTGCGTCGCGAACACCAGTCCCAGCCCATACTTTCGGGCCTGGGACACCAGCGCCAACGTGCTTCGCGTGCATGCGGTGTAACGGTCGGACGGTGCGAAGTTCTGCGCCTCGTCCATCACCAGGAGTCCACCGAGCGGGCGGTCGGCCGCCGGATTCCGCTTGATCCAGGAGAACAGCGCCATCTGCAGCTGGTTGACGAAGCCCTCGCGCTGCTGGTCGCTGGTCAGCCCGATCATGTTGATCACCGACACCCGGGCGCGGTACCCCTCCGACGGCGTGAGCAGCACTCCGGGATCCGCCGGGGTACCGCTGCCGCCGAACAGGGGGTCGTTCACCGTCGCGGCATGCAGGTTGGCCGAGAGTTCGGCTGCCAGCTTCGCGCCCTTGGGCAGTTCGCTGACACCGTCGGGCAGGTCGCCGAGCATCGCGATGAATCCCGGTAGGGTGGCCTGGGTTTCGCGCCGCGCGTAGTGGCGCAGAGCGACTTTGAGCACGGCGCGCGACTGCATCGCCTTCGCCGTGTTGCCGGTGATCAACGCGCGGGGCTCCAGCGCGGCGACCGCCGAGTCGACGGCGTCCTCGAATTCCTCGGCGCTGTCGCGCACTCCGTCGAAGTCGGGCAGCGGCTGGAACGACAGCGGACGGCCGGAGTTGCGGCGCGGCGTCCACACCACGACCTCGGTGCCCGCGAAGTACTGCTCGGCGCGAGCGTCGTCGGAGGGGTTCCAGCCGTCGGGCCGCTCCGGCCACGGGTCGCCGAGGCGCGACAGGTCGTTGTTCGGGTCGAGCACGATCGACGACACCCCGCGCAGCGCGGCCTCTTCGATCAACCGTCGGATGAGCACCGTCTTGCCGGAGCCGGAGCCGGCGAATATCGAGGTGTGCTTGCGCAGTGCGGCGAGGTCGACGGTCACCGCGCTGTCGGCGCCGTCGACGCCGAGGGGCAACTCGTGCGCCGACGCCGCGACCGTCGGGTACGCCGCCGCGGCGGGTTCGCCCTGCACCTGAGCCGAGGGCACCGGCACCGGCGGCGGTTCGTCCCCGGCGAGGTCGCCGAGTGCGGTGCGCAGCAGTGCCACCGAGTGCGCGGGCTTGCGGGCGCGCAGCCACGCCGTCAGCCCGGCGTCGTCGTCCTCCAGCATGTCCCGCAGCGCGAAGCTGGTGCGCAGATCGTCGTCGGACATCGGCAGCGTGCGGCCACCGGCGGCCTCGAACTCGGCGATCAGCTCGGCCGTCTTCTTGCCGCTCGGCCACGGAGTGTTGCGGAGCAGGAACAGTCGCCGCTTCTCGGAGCCGGACGCGGAACCCGCTGCGCTGCTGGCATTTCGGATCCTCGTCTGCGCCGCGATCGCATTCGTGGCGGCAATCGCACGGAATGCCCAGTGCCGCTCGTCGTCGGTCGAGGAGTCGAGGCTCTGGCGCAGCCGGGCGTGTAGTGGCGGCTTGTGTCCCGGCGGAGGATCGAGCCGGAACGCCTGCTCCTCCTCGCCCAACTCCGCGATCCAGGCGTCCAGCACCGCGCCCAGCAGGGCAGGCACGGTGGTGTCCTCGCCGTCGGGTTCCAGCGCCGCGGCGGGCACCGCGCGGCGCCGGTACTCCGCGAAGACGGCGTCCAGACCGGTCGGGTCGGTGTCGCCGGCCCGTGGTTCGCCTGCGGGCACCTCGTCGGGTGCCGTGAGCGACGCCAACTCGACCAGCGTGTCGCGCTCGAGGCAGCGGCGGACGTGGGCGTCGGCACGCTTGAGCAGTTCACGCGGCGTGAACTGGGGCGCCTCGTCGAACGCCGACGGCAGGACCGGCCAGCTCGGGTATGGCGGCGTGAAGCCCTTCGCGGCGTAGCTGGTGGAGAACCGGCGCTCGAGGATGGCGCGGCCGAGGTCCGCCGTCGGCAGCGGGCGCAGCGGTGCGGTGACCCGGAACCGGTCGCTCACCGTGCCCACCGCGCGGGTCTCGATGGACTCCCACACCGCGGGCAGACACGCGACGACGGCGGGGGAGCGACGCATGGTCTGGCGGATCGCCATCAGGCCGTGGGCGACGTGTTCGAGGTCGCGGTTGTCCGTGCGGCCCGCCACGTCGGTGGCGTCGGTCGACTGGGCGAGCAGCGTGTCGATCTGATCGATGGCCAGTACGGCGGGTCCGGCCAGCGCGATGATCCGGGAGATCTGACGCACCGACTCCTGCGGCGTCAGCGTGGGATTGGGCAGCCGCCAGGCGGCGCGCGCGGCGTCGTCGAGGTCGTTGCCCGACAGGAAGGCCTGTCCGACGTCCTGCAGTCCCAGATCGCCGGACCCGAGCAGGACGAGCGCCCGTAGCGTGTGGTGGCATTCCCTGACCGTGGCGCGGTGTTCGCGGTGCAGCACGTTGACGAAGCGTTCGACGATCTCCGGTGTCACGTCGTCGTCGCCGATGAGCGATCGACGATCCGCCCGACCGACGTGCGCCAACGTCGACAGTTCCCACAGCAGGTCCTTGAGCTGGGTCTCGCGATCGCCGCCGGGCCGGTTGAGGCTGTCGAGGACGCCGCCGTGGGCGGACTGCCAGAAGCTGGTGGCGTCGAGCAGTTCGACGAGCAGGAAGAACCCTCCGCGGGCCTGGACGCGCTCGCGGACCTGGCCGAGCAGATGCGTCTTGCCGGACCCCGCGCGCCCCCGGATCACCACGCCGAGTGGGTTGGAGTCCGGATGCTCCGCCGCGTCGGAGAAGGCGGCGTCGACCTCCTCGAGGGCGAACTCGTTGAGCCCGCCGACGTGGAGGGCGCCCTGGGAGTGCCAGAGGTCGTCGGCCGTCGGCGCCCACGTCAGACGCAGCCCCGCCAGGGCCTCGCGCTGGCCGGTGTCCATCACGCTTCGATCGCGATCAAGTGGTTGTCCTTGTTGCCGATCCGGACCGCCGCGGATCGATCCGCATCGGTCAGCGTCTTCTGGTTCTCCTCGGGAATGAGGCTCACCCCGGGTGCCTGATAGAGGCGCAGCAGCGCCGCGTCCAGCTCGTCGCGCGCGACGTCGGGCAGTGCGGACCGCACCTTGACCAGCCCGACCCAGCTGCCGGGACGACGGGCGAGCTGCCGGTATGCGGTGCGAACCCTGTCCTCCACGTTGCCCCCGCCCGTGCCTTCCCGATCCGGCGCTGCGCCTTCGGTGGAGACGCTCGGCGCCGCCTCGTCGGCCGGTGCGAACACGTCGGCCAGTGCGAGATCGGCGTGATCGAGGTACCGGCCCAGCGCCTTCATCAACGTATACAGCGTCTTGTTCTGGCCGCGCACGCCGTCGGGTGCGTCGGTGCCGACGATGGCACGGCACAGCTTCCAGCCCGCGTCGGTGAGTTCGAGGACCATCGGGGTGCCGGGTTTGACGTCGATCAGTCCCTTGTCGCGCAACCGGTCTCGATAGCCCTTCTTGAGTTCGGGTCCTAGCTCTCGCAGCCGTGGATTGGGCACGGGAGCCGCCTGCGCCATCAGGACGAGCAGGACCGCCTGCTCGGTTCCGGTCAACTCGTCGGGGAGAACGCTCACGTGGCGATGCCTTTCTGCCGTCGGTCGATCATTGCTCACCGCGACCGCCGTCGCCGCGCGCCGTCGTGCCACTACGGCGCGTCGGCAGGCACCTCGACGTACGCAGGCGTGAAGCCGTCGGCGGAGAAGGTGAAGCCCTGGCGGCTCTTGTCGGACATGCACGACACCCCGGTCGCCTCCTGCACGTTGCAGCGGAACCCGGCCACCGACAGCACGCGGTTGAACGGGAGTTCGGCGGGCGTGCCGTCGGAGGGCCCGAAACCGGGCGGCTCCACCGCGCTGAACCGTGGGTCACCGTCGCGGGGCACCTCGATTGCGTTCGGCGTGCTCTCCTCGCCCGCGGCGTCTTGGACGGAGTCCGGCGCTCCGGTGATGCCGAGGCTGGACTGTCCGCCGGCGGCCTGGCAGCCGGCCGTCACCCGCGGCACGATCGCGCACTCCCACCGGCCGCTGGGCGTGGTGAAGAAGTACCAGCTGGCACCGTTGACCTCGGCGGCGTAGTCGAACCCGTTGACGAGGTGTTCCACCCGCGGCTGCTGTGGCGGGACGGGCGACGGGGGTGTGGTCTTGGTCGTGACGGGCGGTTCGCCGGTGTCGACGACCGGCCCCGAGCAACCGAGAGCCAAGAGGGCGAGGCCCAGCGCAGCGGTTCGTTTCATGGCACGCATATCGGCCACCCAGCGTGCCCGAACGCACCCGCGGCAGCGCAGGCGGGGGACCTAACGCTTCGACACCGACGACCGCATGACCTCGTCGCGCAGTTCGTCGTCCAGTGACACGCGGACCAGCGCCGCGGCCAGTTGGGCGTTGCTGCGCGGTGCGAGCGCGGCGAGGTCGGACGGTGCGGTGGGCAGGTCGAGTTCGCGGGCGGCGGCGAGCGCCTTGTCGTCGAAGTGGGGACGCACCCAGGGCCACACGACCTGCACTTCGCGCAGGAAGACGTCGGCACCGGTCGGCCCGATGCCGTTGAACTTCACCAGTTCGTCGGCCGCCCGCCCGGCGTCGTGACCACAGCGGACGCCGAGGTTGCGCAGGTCGCCGTCGTACTCGTCCTGCACGCGTCGCGCCATGTCGCACAGGCGCGTCGCCGAACTCTCGTCGTAGCGGGCGTAGCCGGCGCGACCGAAGGCGGCGATCACCTTCTGTCGGTCACCGGTGAGCACGGCACGTGGCGTTCGCATCCCGGCCTTGAAGAGTTGGCGGGCTGCAGTGGCGGCGACGTCGGCACTGATCGGCTTGCTGGCGAGCATGGCCAGGACGAGGAGCTGGAACAACGGCATGGGCTTGTCCTTCAGCCGGATGCCGCTCTGCTCGGCGTAGGTCGTGCCCGCCGTCCGGATGAGACGACGCACGAATTGCTTCGTATCCCTCATCTTCGTTGCGATACCCGTGGGGTCGGGCACCAAAACGCGGGCTACTTCGGTGGGAGGGTCTGGACGTGTGCGACGCCGCGGCGCACCCAGGTCCGGAGTTGGCGGGTGGTGCGCACGCCGTCGTCGGCGACCCGCAGCCAGCCCCTGGTCTCGCGGCCCGCCATCACCATGGGGGAGACGTGGTCTGCGGCCAGCAGTTCCTCGGTGTCCTCGGGCGGCACCCGGACCATCAGTCCGCCGCGTCCGCTGGCCGCGACGGCCATGTGCCCGCCGACCAGGAAGGCCAGGCCACCGAACATGCGCTTCTCGTCGACGACCTGTCCCGCGACGGCCTGCTCACCGGCCAGCACCTCGCGAATCCGGTTGGCGAGATCCTGGTCGTACGCCATGGGCAGCGATTCTAGGCCCGGTCGCCGGTCGTCAGGGACTGGAACTCAGCAGGTCCTTCAGCGTCCAAGCGTTGCGCACGGCGTTGCCCTCGCCGTCGTTGTTGAAGTAGACGAGAACGTCGCGGCCCTGGTCCTGCCACTCGCCGATCCGGTCGGCCCACCAGCGCATCGAGTCGTCGGAGTACGAACCGGCGTAGAGGCGTTCGTCGTCCGGGCCGTGCATCCGCACGTACACCAGGTGGCTGGTGGCGCGCAGGACGCAGGGCAGGCCGGCGCCGCTGGTCACGACGTACGCCGCGCCGTGGCGCTCGAGCAGGTCGTAGACGGCCGGTGCGTCCCACGACGGGTGGCGGAATTCGACGGCCACGGGGATCCAGTCCGGCATCAGCGCGAGGAAGCGGTCCAGCAGGGCGGTCGACCCCTCGTCGCACGCGAGCGCGGGGTGCAGTTGCACCAGCAGAGCTTCGCGGCGGTCACCGAGGGCGCGCCAGCACCGTTCGAACCGTTCCACCCATGCCTCGGGTTCCCGCAGCCGTCGGAAGTGCGTCAGCCCGCGGTGCGCCTTGACCGTCATCGTGAAGCCCTCGGGCAGGCGCTGGCGCCAGCCTTCGAACGTGCTGTCCTTCGGCCACCGGTAGAAGCTCGCGTTCAGTTCCACGGTGTCGAACTCCTGCACGTACCGGGCCAGCCGACGCGACACGGGCATGCCCGGCGGGTAGAGCACCGAGTTCCAGTGGTCGTAGGACCAGCCGGACGTGCCGATCCGGACGGTCATCGGTCGCCGCTGGCCGTCGACGGCCTCACTCGGTCACCGCCTCCACCGACCACGAGCCGACCCGGTGGGAGTTCGAGTCGTGGATCTCCTGCTTGTCGCCCGGCATCAGTTCGCCGAGGTCGGCCATCGCCTCGCCCCAGTGGGTGAGGATGCGGCCGACCTCGAGATGCGCGTCGGGCGTTTCGGGCAGATCGACCTCCAGGAAGAACTTCACGACCGGTGTCATACCCGCTGACCGCCGGTTGTCACATGCCTGGTTGCCACCCCAGCCGGGGGCCGAGACTCTCGGCGATGTCGCCGATGATCTGGGCGTAGTCGTCGGCGTCGAAGGTGAATGGGAGGGCGAACGCCACCTCGTCGGCGCGCTGGAAGCCGGCATGGTCGAACAGCCGGTCGGCGAGCTCGTCGGAGGTGCCGACGTAGTCCGGGGAGAACAGCATCTTGCGCGGTCCCTGCGGCGCCGTGGTGCGCTCGAAGCGGCTGGCGGCGTACTCGCGGTAGCGCCGGGCCTGGTCGTCGGTGGCGGAGTCGGTCGGGATGACGACGAGACCTTGTGACACCCTTGCCGTTTCGGGGCGCGGGTGGTGCGCCCGGTAGGCGTCGATCTGCTCGCCCTGGATGGTGGCGAAGTCTCTCGACTCGGTTCCCTCGGTACTCACCACCGAGCTGGTCAGGTAGTTGATGCCCTGTTCGCCCGCCCAGCGGGCCGACTCGAGACCGCCGCCGTACCAGACCCGGTCGGCAAGGCCAGGGGAGTGGGGTTGCACGCGGTTGGTGAACTGTTCGATCCCGATGGTGCCCTCGAAGTCGCTGACCGGTTCACCGCGCAGCGCACGTAGCAGACGCAGCACGCGCTCCTTCGAGAAGTCCTGCGTGTCATGCGATTCGGGGTAGAGCGCGGTCTTGTAGTGCTCGTAGAGCATCGGCGTGCCGACCGAGACGCCCGGGTTGATCCGGCCGCCGGACAGGATGTCGACGGTGGCCAGGTCCTCGGCCAGCCGGAACGGGTTCTCCAGGCCGAGGGGGATCACCGCGGTCCCCAGTTCGATGCGGCTGGTGCGCTGGCTGGCCGCCGCCATGATCGCGACGGGAGACGAGATGCCGGGCTGCAGGTGCCGGTCGCGCAGCCAGACGCTGTCGTACCCGAGCGCCTCGGCCCGCTCGATGGTCTGCAGCGTCTCCTCCATGCCCGGCCCGGGGTTGGCCGGGTCGAAGCGCCCGATGGTCAGGAACCCGAGCTTGCGCAGCGGTTCTCCGCGACGTGGCATCTTCCGTGGTCCTCTTCTCCCGCGAGTTCTCCCGCGAGCGTGCGTGTCTGTTGGCGACACACCGTGTCACAACCAACGAACACGCACGCTCGCGGGAAACTTCCCGTCAGGCAGCGACGGTCGCGGCCTCGGTGGCCGGCTCGAGGGCCAGCGCGACGATGTCGGCCACGTCGGTCATCGGCTTGACCTCGAGCGCGTCGAGCACCTCGGCGGGCACCTCGTCCAGGTCGGGCTCGTTGCGCTGCGGGATGAAGACGGTCTTCAACCCGGCCCGTTGCGCCGCCAGCAGCTTCTGCTTGACGCCGCCGATGGGCAGGACCCGGCCGTTCAGCGTGACCTCACCGGTCATGCCGACGTCACCGCGAACCTTGCGGCCCGTGGCCATCGACACCAGTGCGGTGACCATCGTGACGCCCGCGGACGGACCGTCCTTGGGCACCGCGCCTGCTGGGAAGTGGACGTGGATCTGGCGATCCAGCGCCTTCGGGTCGACGCCCAACTGCTCGGCGTGCGCCCGGACGTAGGACAGCGCGATCTGCGCCGACTCCTTCATCACGTCGCCCAGCTGACCGGTCAGCTGCAGACCGGCGTCGCCCTCGTTCGAGTTCGCCTCGATGAAGAGCACGTCGCCGCCCAGGCCCGTGACGGCCAGGCCGGTCGCCACACCCGGCACCGCGGTGCGCTCGTCGGACTCCGGCGTGAACCGCGGACGACCCAGGTAGGCAACGAGATCGGGCTCGTCGATCGTCAGCGACTCAGCACCCTCCGCGAGCCTCGTCGTCGCCTTGCGCAACGCCTTGGCCAGCAGCCGCTCGAACTGCCGCACACCCGGCTCGCGGGTGTAGTCGGCCGCGATCTTGCGCAGGGCAGCGTCGGTCACGGTGACCTCGTCGGCCGTCAGCGCGGCACGCTCGGCCTGCCGGGGCAGCAAGTAGTCCCGAGCGATGGCGACCTTGTCGTCCTCGGTGTACCCGTCGATCTGCACCAACTCCATGCGGTCCAGCAGTGCCTGCGGGATGTTCTCGATGACGTTGGCCGTCGCCAGGAACACGACGTCGGACAGGTCCAGGTCGAGATCGAGGTAGTGGTCGCGGAACGTGTGGTTCTGCGCCGGGTCCAGGACCTCCAGCAGCGCCGCACTCGGATCACCGCGGTAGTCCGAACCCACCTTGTCGATCTCGTCGAGTAGCACGACCGGGTTCATCGAGCCTGCCTCGCCGATCGCACGGACCAGCCGGCCCGGCAGCGCGCCGACGTAGGTGCGCCGGTGACCGCGGATCTCGGCCTCGTCGCGGACGCCACCCAGGGCGACGCGGACGAACTTGCGACCCAGTGCGCGGGCGACGGATTCACCCAGTGACGTCTTGCCGACGCCGGGAGGGCCCGCCAGCACCATCACGGCGCCGGAGCCACGCCCACCGACGACCGCCATGCCGCGCTGGGTACGTCGGGCCCGCACCGCCAGGTACTCGACGATGCGGTCCTTGACGTCGTCCAACCCGTGGTGGTCGGCGTCAAGGATCTCGCGGGCTCCCGCCAGATCCGTCGAATCGTCCGTGCGCACGTTCCACGGCAGGTCCAGGACGGTGTCCAACCAGGTGCGGATCCAGCCGCCCTCGGGGCTCTGGTCGCTGGAGCGTTCCAGCTTGCCGACTTCCCGCAGCGCGGCTTCGCGCACCTTCTCGGGCAGGTCGGCGGCCTCGACGCGGGCCCGGTAGTCGTCGGACCCCTCGGGCTCGCCCTCGCCCAGTTCCTTGCGGATGGCAGCAAGCTGCTGGCGCAGCAGGAATTCCTTCTGCTGCTTGTCCATTCCGGCGCGGACGTCCTCGGCGATCTTGTCGTTCACCTCGGTCTCGGCCAGGTGCTCGCCGGTCCACTCGACCAGGACGCGCAGCCGCTCGCCGACGTCCTCGGTCTCCAGCAGCTGCCGCTTCTGCACGTCGGTCAGGTACGAGGCGTAACCGGCGGTGTCGGCCAGTGCGGACGGGTCGCTGATCTTGTTGACCACGTCCACGATCTGCCACGCCTCGCGGCGCTGCAGCATGGCGAGCAGCAGCTTCTTGTACTCCGCCGCGAGCGTCTTGGTCTCGTTGGTCGGGCCGGCTGGGTCGTCGATGTCCTCGGTGACCTCGACCCACAACGCCGCACCGGGTCCGGTGGTGCCGGAGCCGATGTGCGCGCGCCGCTCACCGCGCACGACGGCGGCTGCACCGCCGCCCGGCACGCGACCGACCTGCACGATCGAGGCGATCACGCCGTGGGTGGGGTAACGGTCGTCGAGACGCGGTGCGATGAGCAGCTTGCCCGACTCGCTTGCTTGGGCAGCGTCGACTGCCGCGCGGGCCGCGTCGTCGAGTTCGACCGGCACCACCATTCCGGGTAGCACGACCGGCTCGCTGATGAACAGGACGGGGACTGCGATTGGTTCTGGCATCAATCCTCCAAAGTTGAATCTGATGCGCTCAACCTTGGGCGGTTCGGCTTTGTTCCCGGAGTACTAGACCGCCACCGCGGCGGGTGCTCCGACCCTGCGGCCGACGACGATGGTCGCCACCACCAGCACGCCGACGACCGGCAGCGTGATGGCCGTGTTCACGGCGTTGGCGGCGTCGATCGAGAGGTGTGCGATGACTGCCAGTCGGATGGCCACCTCGACGAGTAGCCCGACGCCCCACATCGCCGAGAGCAGAACGTGCACGCGCCGGGCGCGGGCGGCAGCGTCGACCGTCGGGGCATCGTCGTCTGGCACGCGAAAGCGCGCGCCGACGATCTGGGTGAGCGGGGTCCCCACCACGCAGCTGCCGAGGAAGACGAGTCCACCGATGCCGTTCACCAGTGTGTTGCCCACCAGGATCAGCCTTGGATCGGTGGTCGCCAGTCCCACGGCCAGCGACAGGCCGAAGGTCGTCAGGAGGTAGACGGCGAATGGATCGAGGCGACGAGACGTGAGCACCCCGTAGCCGAGGCGTAGACCCGAGACGACCGTGGCGGTGATCAGCGCGGCGTACTCGGTCACGCCCGCCGCGCGCAGACCGTAGTAGGCGACCAGCGGTGGCGCCACGTCCACGAGCACGGTCTGGACCACGGGTGGCATCGACCGGCGTCTCGTGCGGACCGTCTCACCCATGACACGACGCTAGGACCCCACACTGTGGGGACACTGTCAGAGACGTCTCGGTGTCCCTTGGCGCAGAACTGCATTCAGGCACGCAAGAAGGGAGCCTGCCGCTCGGGGGGTTGCGGCAGGCTCCCTTGGTCTTGCGGTCGTGCTGGGCGGTTAGGCGACTGCCTGTGCGCCGAGCACTCGCTGGATGTCGGGCTTCATCATCTGAAGCTGCTGACCCCAGTAACCCCAGCTGTGCGTTCCGGCGGCCGGGAAGTTGAACACGCCGTTGGTGCCACCTGCGGCGACGTACTTGTCGCGGAAGGTGAGGTTGGTCCGGAGCGTGAACCCTTCGAGGAACTGCGCAGCCATCAGGTTGCCACCGCCGCCTGCGGTGTCGAGATCCGACGGGGTGCCGGTGCCGCAGTAGATCCAGACGCGGGTGTTGTTGGCGACGAGCTGAGCCATGTTGACCATCGGGTCGTTGCGCTTCCACGCCGGGTCATTCGACGGGCCCCACATGCTCTCGGCGTTGTAGCCACCCGCGTCGTTCATCGCCAGACCGATCAGCATCGGCCACCAGCCCTCGGACGGGTTGAGGAAGCCGGAAAGCGATGCGGCGTAGACGAACTTCTGCGGGTAGTAGATCGAATAGGTCAGCGCGGTGCCGCCTGCCATCGACAGACCGACGACGGCGTTGCCGTTCTGTGCGACGCCCTTGTTGGCCTCGAGGTAGGCCGGCAGCTCCTGGGTCAGGAACGTCTCCCACTTGTAGGTGTAGTCCTGACCGTTGCCCTGGGAGGGGCGGTACCAGTCGGTGTAGAAGCTGGACTGTCCGCCGACGGGCATGACGGTCGACAGCCCCGAGCCGTAGTACCACTCGAATGCCGGGGTGTTGATGTCCCAGCCGTTGTAGTCGTCCTGCGCGCGCAGGCCGTCGAGCAGGTAGACCGCATGCGGGCCGCCGCCCTGGAACTGGACCCGGATGTTGCGGTTCATCGACTGGGAGAACACGTCGAGGTACTCGACGGGCAGGCCCGGACGCGAGAACGCTCCTGCGGTTGCCGTGCCCCCGGCGACGCCGATCAATCCGGGCAGGGTCGCGGCGGTGATGGCGGCCACCGCCAACCGACGCAACCACGCTCCACGAATCTTTCTGACGAACTTCATAACGGCAACCGACCTGCCTTTCTCTTCTGGTCCTAAAGCAATCTCCGTTGCTTTGCGGTCGCCAGTGAAACACGCAGGGAGACGGCACATCCCTGGGCAACGCCGCCGTGTCGTGTCGCGAATGGCTAACGATCAGGACTCGGCACCGACACCGATGGCGGCCGTCGTGCGCTGTGACCGATGAGGCGGAAGTGACTGTTGTGGTTTGCCGACGGGCGGCACGCGACGGGTGCCGGTCAGTCGCGGACGGTGGCCAGCGCGCGCCGGGCGCTGCGCCTGCGGTCCTCGATGGTGCGGCCAATGTCCTGCAGCAGCAACGGCTTTCGCGCGACGAGTTCCTCGACGTGCTCACGGTCGACCTGGACGACCGTCACTTCGTCGACGGCACGGGCGGAGGCCGACACGGCTTCGCGGGTCAGCGCCGTCTGCCCGATGAAGTCGCCCCGGCTCAGGGTCCGTACCGGGACCACCTCGCCGTCGTCACCCGCCACGAACAACTTGACGTTGCCGTTGACGATGAACGACATCCTGCGCGGCACCTCGCCCGCGAATTGCAGCGTCTCCTCGGCGGCGTAGCGGGTCAACCGGGCGTGCGCGACGAGTTCGGACTCCTCACCGGCACCGAGCCGCAAAGCGGGCCCGACGATCCGGAGCGACGCGGTGAGTCTCTCCTCGGTGGCGAAGTCATCCTCGGCCTCGTCGAGGTGCAATCCGGCCCGCCGGGCGGCGTACCAGATCCAACGGAGGAACATCGACCGCGCGGCTGCGTCGTCGGCGGGGGACCGTACGGGGACCGTCGTCGCATACTCCGTGCCACCCAGTGGCAGCGTCGTCGGCTGGGCCCCGGGTCGCAGCTGGGGCAGTGTCGCGGCGACCCGGGTCAGCAGTTCGCAGACGTCGTCAGGCGGGTCGTTGAGCGCGAACACCGTCTGCATCGTGATGACGTGCGCGCCCTCCGGCCGGCTCAGGTTCGTGAACGACTGGCCGGCCAGCACGGAGTTGGGAGTGATCTGCAGCCCGGCCACGGTCTCGATGTGCGTTGCGCGCCAGTTGACCTCGACCACCCGGCCGCGCGCCGACGGCGTGTCGACCCAATCGCCGAGCCGGAACGGCTGCTCGAACAGCAACAGCAGGCCGGAGATGATCTGACCCACCGAGTTCTGCAGCGCCAGGCCCAGCACGATCGACGAGATGCCCAGCGCCGTGAACAGGCCGCCGACGTTGGCGCCCCAGATGTAGGCGAAGATCAGCGCCACCCCGACGGCGATCAGCGCGAACCGCGCCACGTCGAGGAAGATCGACGGAACCCGTTTGCGCCACGTGCCCTCCGGCGCGCCCTGGAACAGCGTGGCGTTGAGACCCGACAGCAACAGGACGAGTACGACGAAGCCGAAGACGGTGGCCACGATGCGCACCGGCGTCGCCTCGCCGTTGACCTGGATGGCCTGGACGAGCAGGAGCAGCAGGGCGCCGAGCGGCAGGATGTAGGCACGCAGCAGATACACCGGGCGGGTCAGCACGCTGCCGCGGCGGCGCAGCGCGTTCTGCAGCTCCGTCAGCAGTATCAGCAGGACCGGAAATCCGATGGCGACGCCGACGGCCCAGTAGAACCAGGGCGAGTCGAGCAGGCCGGTCACTGCTGACGCTCCACCAGCCGCCAGATGGGCTCGGTGTCGTCGTCGTCGGATCCGACGTGCCCGGCCTCGACGAACTTGCGCGTGTCGCGCATCGCGTCGTAGACCCGGGACGTGACGTAGACCCCCGGTTTCGGCGACCCGCTCTGGACGCGGTAGGCGATGTTGACCGCCGCGCCCCACATGTCGTAGGCCAGGCTCGACCGGCCGACCAGTCCGCTGCTGACCGTTCCGGTGTCGATGCCCGCGCGCAGTTGCAGGTCGTTGCCGGACTCGGCGTTGTACCGGTCGACGATGTGCTGCATCTCCACGGCGAAGTCGACTGTCCGCCGAACGTTGTCGAGCCTGGGGACGCTCAGCCCGCAGCTGGCGAGGTAGCCGTTGCGCAGCGTGCGCACCCTTTCCACGCCGAGATTGACTGCGGCCGCGTCGAATTGGCGTACCAGCTTGTTGACGATCGCCAGCCCCTCGTCGGACGTCAGCTCCGAGGACAACTCGTCGAGCCCGACGATGTCGGCGAAGAGGACGGTGACGTCCTGGTGGTCCTGGGCGATGGTCTCCTCGCCCTCGCGGTAGCGCGCCACGACGGGTTCGGGCATCAGCGACAGCAGGAGCCGGTCGTTCTCCCGCCGCTGCTCGTTGAGCAGGTCCTCCTTGATCGCGAGGTTGCGGCTCATGTCGTTGAATGCCACGGTGAGATCGCCGAATTCGTCGCGGGTGCGCACGGGCAGCGTCACCGCGTAGTCGCCCGCGCTGATCTGCTGGGCGCCCGCCTCGAGGCGGCGCAGCGGTCGCACGAACAGCCTGGCCAGCAGCATGGCCGCGACGCAGACGATGAAGATGATGGCCGTTGTCGACAGGACCAGCTTGCGGGTGAACGCCGACACCGGCGCGAACGCCTCGTCGGTGTCGATGCTCGCCACGATCGACCAGTTGAGGCCCGGCAGGTTCACGGGAGCGTAGGCCTGCAGCGTCTCGTGGCCCAGATAGTCACGCGCGACCAGCGATCCGGTCTGGCCGCGCTGGGCATCTCGGGTGGCGTTGGTCTCCACCGGCTGCACCAACGTGGTGCCGCCCTCCCGGATGGAGTCCTCGGCGACCTCCGGCGGGGTTCCCGCGTCCACCACGTCGCGCTTGAACCGCTCGGGATCCTCCAGGAACACACGGGAATCGGACCGCATGAGGTTGTCCGGCCCCACCAGGAACGTCTCACCGGTGCGGCCCATGCCGGCCTGTTCCCACTGCTCGTTGGCGGTCATCAGGTCGTTGATCTTGGACACGGGGAACTGCAGGGCCAACACGCCCTCGGCACGCCCGTCCGGACCGACGGGCGAGACCAGCCAGGCCGTCGGCTCGTCGGCGGGCTCGTAGTCGCTGAAGTCCGTGACGCCCACGTAGCCAAGGGCATTGGAGTCGAGTGCCTGCCGGTAGGCGTCGTCCAGATTACTGCCCTTGTAGGGCCCGCTGAGGATGTTCGTCCCGAGATCGACGCCGCGGTAGGCGCTGTAGACGACGTTGCCGCGGGTGTCCAGCAGCAGGGCGTCCTCGTACTTGAAGCGTTCGACGATCTGACGGAAGAAGTCGTTGTACCGAGCGTTGGCCGCCGACCAGGCGCTGCCGTCGCGGGCGTCGCCGAAGGCGATGGCCTTGGTCCAGTCGTAGAACGGTGCGGTGTAGTAGGCCTGTAGGTAGCGCTGGGCGGGCGAGGTGGGCAGCACCGAGGCGAGGTCGACCTGCATACCCGTCTGCGCGGCCTCGTCCTTGGCGAACCGGTTGGCGTAGTAGTCGACCAGTGCCTGCTGCTGCGCCGGGTCGATCGTGGCGTTGGCCAGCTGATCGAAGCCCGCGGTGAAGGCCTCCAGCGCGAGCGTCGCCGTCGCACCGCGCGAGTAGACGACCAACGAGTTCTTCAGGTCGTCGAACTGGGTCTGCAGCTGCCGGGACTGGGAGGCGCGGATCTCGGTCAGCCTGTCGAACACCGAGGCGCGCAGTGAGGACTGCCCGGACCGGTAGCCGATCGCACCGACCACTGCCGCGGACAGCATGCTGGTCAGCAGCAGCATGACCAGCAGCTTGGACTGGATGCTGATCCGGGACGCCACGGGGCGCGGCAGCTTCCTTCGCGTGGGCGTCGGCTGGGAAGCCGATCTGGAATCCGGCTTGCTGGTCGTGGTGATCATTGAAGTCCGAACCCTAACCCGCTGATCGCGGCGTCGTGATAGCTGTAAGGGAATCGTTGCGATCACTTCACCTGGAGTGCGACCGTTGCGTGGTGGCCGACATCGACGATCCCTTCGACCTGCAGCGCTTCGTCGCTGCGCAGGACCGCATCTACTCCGACGTGGTCGACGAACTCCAGGAGGGCCGCAAGCAGAGCCACTGGATGTGGTTCGTCTTCCCGCAGCTGAAGGGCCTCGGCAGGAGCAGCACCGCGATGACCTACGGCATCGGGTCGCGGGCGGAGGCGCGGGCCTATCTGCTGCACCCGGTCCTCGGGCCACGGTTGCGCGAATGTGCACGGTTGACCCATGCGATCGACGGCCGATCGGCTCGCGAGGTGTTCGGCTGGCCCGACGAGCTGAAACTGCAGTCCTCGATGACGTTGTTCGCCCGTGCGGCCGACGCGACCGGCGCCCGTGACTTCCGCGACGTGCTGGCCAAGTTCTACGACGGCGAGGAAGACGGCACGACGGTCCAGATGTGGGAGTCGCTGGCCGAGCCGGGCTGACTCAGGGGGAGTCGGCGACGATCGCCCAGCCGTGCGGAGCGACCTCCAACTCGGTGACGACGTCCTCGGCGGGCGCCCCGGAGCCCGCCACGATCCGTCCGCTCCGCACGCCGTGCTCGGACAACGGCACGCGCATCGGCTCGTCGCCGACGTTGAGCGCGACGATCAAGGCGTCCGAGCCCGAATGCACGCGATACGCGTACTGCTCGTTGGTCAGCGTCAGCGCGGTGGTGCGCGCTGCGTGCAGCCACGGGTGGCGCCTACGCAACCCGATCAGGTGCTGGTGGGTGCGGCGCACGTCGTCGCCCGGATCGGTCTCGGGTGGGTGCGGCGGGAACTCGGGGCGCACGGCGTCGTCGCCCCCGAAGCGGTCTTCCTTGACGCCGCGGTAGCCCCATTCGTCGCCGGCGTAGATGCTCGGCGTGCCGCCGACGGTGAACAGCAGGGCAAGGGCGTGTTCGACGTGGCGTACGTCGTCGAGCCTGCTCGCGATCCGGGTCACGTCGTGGTTGCCGACGAACGTCAACGGCACGAAGACGTCGAGGAACTCGTCGTGCCGGCGCAGGGCGTGGTCGAGTTCGTGGAAGTTGCCGTCGTTGAGGCTGCTCCACACGGCCTTCCACAGCTCGTACTGGGTGACGGAGTCATAGGTGGCCGCCTTGACCATCGACGCGTAGTCACCGTGGATGACCTCGCCGACGAACCAGGCGTCGGGATGCTCGCGGCGCACGCGCGGCAGGACCTCGGCCCAGAACCGGTCGGGCACGGCATAGGCCGCGTCCAGCCGCCAGCCGTCCGCGCCGCGGCGCAGCCACGTGGACATCACGTCGGCGACGTAGTCGACGACCTCGGGGCTGTCGTGGTCGAGCGCGATCAGCCCGTCGTGGCCCTCGAACGTCTGGAACCGCCCGCGGCGCCGGCGGAACCACCGAGCCGATGGATGATCAGGGCCGCCGTCGGACGCCTCGTGGAAGCGTGGGAAGTCGGTGCCGACGTGATTGAAGACCCCGTCGAGCAGGACGCGTAGCCCGCGCCGGTGCGCCTCGGCGATCAGGTGGTCGAAGTCCTCGTCGGTGCCGAGCCGTTCGTCGATGCGGTAGTGGTCTATGGTGTCGTAACCGTGTGTGGCCGAAGCGAATACGGGCCCGAGCGCGATGCCCGACGCGCCGAGTGCGACGGGGTGGTCGAGCCAGTCGGTGAGCCGGTTGAGGCGATGCTCGTCGGCCGTCGGCGGGTGGTCGGCCGGGTGTGCGCCGACGAAGCCCAGGGGATAGACCTGCCACCAGATCGCGTGCTGCACCCAGTTGGGGGAGTCAGGCATCCGGCCCGAACCTGGCTTCGTAGAGCGCCTTCATCTCCGACTCCAACTCGTGGGCGGGACCGTCGACCGGGACCCGTGGTGCGATCGCCGTGATGGGCAGGGCCGACACCGGCGACGGCGGCGAGCCCCATTCCATCTGCCAGGTCACCATCTGTTCGGTCGATGCGGCGTACACGATGCGGCCGAGGCCGACCCAGCCGTGCGCCGCCGCACACATGGGGCAGTGCTCGCCGGAGGTGTAGACCGTGGCCCGCACGCGCTGGACGGGTGCCATGTTGGCCGCGGCCCAGCGGGCGATCTCGAATTCGGGGTGACGGGTCTCGTCGCCGTCCTTCGTGCGGTTGCGGTCCTCGAAGCGGACGACGCCGTCGGCGTCTACCAGGACCGAGCCGAACGGGGCGTCACCGTCGTCGAGCGCTTCGCGCGCCAGTTCCACGCAGCGCCGCAGGTGACCGAGGTCGTCGTCGCTGATGCCCACAGCCGCCAAGTCTACGCAGCGGTCTCAGCACCACGGTGGCGCGTACATCGTTCCGCACAGATCGCGGGCACGCGGATCGATCGACTCGTGCAAGGCGACTTCGACCTCGGCGGTCGGGGCCGGCTCGGTCGCGACGATCGGCACGTACGCCGCCTCGGGTGTCCGGGTGGAGTGGTGCCAGAAGATGCCGCCGAAGAACGCGAGGGTAACCAGAGTCGCCACAGCAAGCTTCCATACCATTCGTCGGATTCTACGCAGACGTCAACGTCGTCGCGCAACGAAACGCCGATCCCAGTTCACAGTGGGTATCAGGCCTACCGAGTAGTGCTCCACGTCTACCGGTGCATCGGTAGGTGCGGATCTAGTTCCGACTAGTTCCTTTGCTAGATCCACACGTCGGGGGTTACGTGCGCCCTCGGTTTGCCGGTCAGGCGCAGCAGTCGGGCCCGCCGGCATCCAGCCGGCACGCGCAGGAGGCCTCGATCGGCACGTCCGCCCTGGCGCGCGCGAACTGCAGCTGGCGACCGATGATCGTCGCCTCGTCGTCGCGGCCGAGCCGGGTGAGGCATTCGTGGTAGCCGTGCAGACTCCACACGTTGCCGGGATGCTGGCAGGAGCGGCTCAGCGTCGGGTCGAGGCCGAGGTCGGCGGCGTAGACCGCCGCAGCTTCCTCGACGCGACCCTGCTCGAGGAGCAGCGCGCCGTAGGCGTGTCGGGTGGGCTGCATCCATCCCCACGGCTCGTCGTAGGGCAGCCCGTCGTCGAGGGCGATGGCCTGCCGCAGCGATTCGAAGGCCTCCTCGAAACGCCCTTCGCGATAAGCGATCTCGCCGTCGAGCATGTCGCGCCCGATCGCGAGGATGTCGCGGCCGGTGTTGTTGAACAGGTAGCGGCTCTCCGGGATCGCGGCATAGGCCGCCTCGAACGCGTCGCGTTCGGCGTGGGCCTCGGACAGCCGACCGGTCGCGGCGTAGGCGACGCCGCGGCCGTAGTGCACGGTTGCGGTCGTCGTGCAGTACAGCAGCGGGTCGTCGGGCAGCGGCTCGGCGATCAGGTCGTCCCAGCGCCCGAAACGCACCAGTACGTGGACGCGCAACGGCACGAACGCCTCGAGCCAGTCGGCCATCGGAGGCGATTCGATCGCCAGGAGCTCGGGCGTCAACTGCCCTGCCAGTTCGCCCGCGGCCTGCAGCGCGACCTCCGACTGCCCCTCGAACATCGCGGAGTAGACGATGAAGTGCAGGTCGTGCGCCCGGTAGAGGGAGTAGAAGTTCACCGGCCCCGCCCGCTCGACGAACCGGTGATCTGCGCGCACGGCGGCCTGGTTGGCGATCACGGAGCTGCGGTAGTCACCGCACAGCACGTCGATGTGGCTCGGCATGTGCTGGAGGTGGCCGGCGTCCGGGACGAGGCCTCGGAGCAGGTCGGCCGCCGGGAGGGCCTCCTCGGGGTAGGCCGACATCTCCATGGCGTGCACGTAGAGGTGCAGCACGCCCGGATGCGCGCGACCGGCGGGAGTGGCGAGCACCGCGTCGAGGATCCGCTTCGCCTCGACGACCCGCGAGCCGGGCGCGGGTTCTCCGGTGCGGCCGTCCCACAGCGCCCACGCGGTGACGTTCAGCAGCGCGTCGGCGGCCAGGGCCTGGACGTCGACGTCGCCGGGATGGCGTTCGGCCAGCCGTGCCATGGCCTCCGCGTAGTCGACCCCGCCGGCATCGAGGGCGTCGGTGTCGGTCGGGTCCGCGGTCGGGAAGCGGGCCGCCAGGGCGGCGATCAGGTCCCGCTCCACCTCCGAGGCCCGGCCGGCCGCCGCGCGGTCCAGTTCGGCGCGGGCCCGGGTGAGGCTCTCGACCAGGTCGACCGGGTCGAACGCCTCCCACGCCTTGTTGTAGTTGGGGCCCACGGAGTAGGCGATGCCCCACCGTGCGACGGCGAGGTCGGGGTCCGCCTCCAGCGCACGGTCGAAGCACCGGACGGCCTCTTCGTGGTTGAACGCGTACGCCCAGACCATGCCCCGGTCGAACCACGTCTGCGCCTCGGGCGCCGCAGTGTCAATCGGCCGGTGATAGGACCCCAGGTCGTAGTACTGCTCCGTCACGCTGGTCATGGTGGGCACGATAGGCCCTCGCCGCCGCAGGGGCGAGCACTGCGCCCAACGCGAGCACCGCTCCCGTCGCTGCCCAAATCACCAGCGTGACAAGTGGTGTCACGGCGCCGTGACCGTCGAAGTACTCGATGCTGCGCAGCAGCGCCACCCCGGAGCCCTGCGGCACGATGCCGTTGAGCGTCGTGTAGAAGCCCGACAGCAGCGGCAGACCCACGGGCCCGGCAGCCGCCGCGTTGCCGACGATGACCAGGAAGATGGTCAGCGACGCCGAGGCGATGGTGCCGAATGCTGCGGACACGCCGGTCACGGCGCCGCTGACCGCCAGCGCGTAGAGCCACAGCGCCCCGAACACCTGCCACGTGTGGCCCGCGAGCGCGCCCAGCGCGGCATCGACGTACACGGTGACCGCGCCGGCGAGGACCGCCGAGTATGCGACGAGGCTCAGCGTGCGCCTGGCCAGCGTCGCCAGATGGGTCACTCGGCCCACCAGGAAGCCGAAGACGGTGGCGCCCAACGACGCTCCGATCGACAGGAAGATCACGGCGTAGAACTCGACCGTGCCCTGCGGGTCGGCGGCCGACGTGGGGGCGACGTCGGTGACCACCGGGGTCAGACCCGCCTTGGCGGCCACGCCACGGCCGACCGATTCGGCGGCGTTGGCGACGCTGCGGCCGCCGCCGCCTGCGACGAAGACCTCGAGGTGACCGGCGGGCGTGACGGCCATCGCGGCGTCGGTGCGGCGCTCGGTCACCTGCGCCCGCGCGGCAGCAGCGTCGGCGACGCGGGTGACGTCGAGTGCGTCCTGCTCCTGCATCGCGGTCACCAGCTGGTCGGGACCGGACACGGCGACGTCGAGGTGATGCAGCGTCGGCTTGGCGAAGGCGCCGGAGTAACTGGCGATCATCGCGACGACGAACACGGTCATGGCCGCCATCACCAGCACCACGCGGCGCACGTCGGTGCGGGTGAGCTGGTGCTCGGTCGGCGCGGGCTGCGGATCGTTGTGCTTGCCCATGATGGGTTCTTCTTCCTTGGTGTGTGCGGTTGGTCAGTGCGTGGTGGCGGGCAGACGCAGCAGTGCGTCGACGGTGTCCAGCGCGGTGGTCACGCGCCCGCGCAGGTCGGTGGCGTCGGGGTCCTCCATCCAGGACCGCAGCACCTCTTGGAAGCCGCCGACGAGGAAGCGGCTGACGGCGTCGGGGGACAGGCCGCGCCGAGCCGGGTCGGCGCCGACTACTGCGAGCGCCTGGCCTGCGATCTCCTCGCAGGCGGGCAGCAGTTCGGCCCGGAAGGCGGCTACCACGCGTTGCGTGACGGCACTGGGAACGACGTTGCGGTAGATGGCCCGGTGCTCGGCGGCCAGGTCGAACAGGCCCAGGATGCGGGTGCGTGCGTCGCCGTCGATGTCGCGGGTGGCCGCGCGGAACGCGGCGGTGAAGGCGGTCGCCACGGCATCGTCGCGATCGGTGAAGTGCCTGTAGAAGACCTGCCTGCTGACACCTGCCCGGGTGACCAGGTCACCGACGGTGAGTTCGTCGACGGGGCGCTCGGCGGCAAGTGCCACGGCAGCGTCGCGCAGTTGGGCGCGGACGCGCTCGGCGCGGGGGTCGACGCTGTCGGATCGGCTGGCCATGCTTCGACTGTAGGCCGTTTCGTAGACACATGACTACGAAAACATAGGTTATCTATGACACGCTCCGACTGCGGAGTGACCCCGCTCTCCCCGCGCCCGCGAGTCAGCCCCGCGAATCAGTGGCCCGCGACCACGTCGGCCTCGTCGACGGTGACGGGATCCTTGGCGCCGGGGAGCAGCCAGTACAGCGCGCACACCAGGCCGAAGAACAGGTAGCCCAGCGCCACGGGGGGATTGGCGGCCCAGGCCACCTCGGGGGCGTGGATGAGCCCGACGAACGACAGCACCGCACCCACGGCTGCGGCGGCGGCCGCATAGAGGAACTTCTTGTCGAGGACGAACGTCACCATCGCGCCGAGGATCAGGCCCACGAGCACCGCACCCTCGCCGAGCGTCTTGAGACCCTCGTACACGACGCCGGCACCATTGAGCGCCTCCATGCCCACCTCGCTCGCCGAGGTGCCCGCCGCGTTGAGCGCGTTGTCGATCAGGCCATGGGCCCATTGCGCGAGGTTCGGCAGGATGGCCGCGACCACCGCCACCGCGTGCAACCGGGGCACGGCCTGGAATGCCTGGGCACCAATGAGTAGACCGATGTAGAGCAGGATGGGCACGATCGCGGGCACCGGCAGCACGGCGTCGAGCACGCCGAAGAACCCGAGGAAGCACAGGATTCCGATGACGACGCCGCTGGCCAGCGAGTAGCCCGCCCTGCCGCCTGCGTCCTTCCAGCCGGGGTGACCGATGTAGACCGCCGGGGGAAAGGGCGATCCGAACGCCGATCCGATGACCGCTCCCGCGCCGTCGGCGAGCAGGACACTGCGCAGGTTGTAGTCGTCACCGGCCGCGGCGGCGCTCTCCACGTTGCTCATCGCCTCGGTGAAGTTGTAGACGCCCAGCGGTATCGCGGTCCCCAGCAGGGGCGCCAGGTCGGCCAGGCCCGAGAACAACATGTCGAGCCGCAGGTCCGGGACGCCGATCGCGATGTCCGACACCGCCTGTGCCACGTCGGGTGCCGACATGTAGCCGCCGATCCAGCCGATCGCCGTGCCGACGAGCAGCGCCGCGAGCCCTACCGGGATGCCGAACGGCAGCTTCACGTCGGTGAAGAACCCGATCAGGATGATCGCCAGCACCGGGAGGCCGATCCACGCCGCCTCCCATATCTGCGCGGCGGGTCGCATCGAGATGAACGTGATGGAGATGCCCGCGAGCGTGCCGAGCATGGCCGCGCGCGGGGTCAGCTTGCGGATGTAGGGCCCGACGAACGCGCCGATCATCACGATGATGCCGATGAGGAACGCCCACGCCAGCCCGGCCTGCCACGCCTGCAGCGGGTCGTCGGTCGCGAGGTACACCGGCAGCATGACCACGAAGACCACGATGAACATGTGCGGCACGCTGGGTCCGTACGGCAGAGCCGTTACGTCCGAACGGTTCTCGCGGCGGGCGAGGCTGCGCGCGAGGAACGTGTAGTAGAGGTTGCCCAGGATGAGCGCGACGCCCAGCGCGGGCAGCACGGTGCCCAGGACGTCGCCCGCGGGCACCGCGACGACGCCGATCATCAGCCCCGTCAGGGTGAGCACGTTGACCAGGATGTTGAAGCCGAGGCCGAAGAACGCGTTGGTGTCACCGCGGGTCCACCATGGGATCGCGATCCGGGTGGCGGAGCCGGGCTGATCCGCGGGCGGATCGACGGGGGGATTCGTGACGTCAGTGGACATGGCCGGGTCCTCTCAGGCGGCGGTCGTGGAGAGTCCGCGGAGCGCGGGTATCACGGCCGAACTGTCGGCGACCCAGCCGAAGATGCCGCCCTGGGCCTTGATCATCTCCAGCCCGATGCGCTGGAAGTCGGGGAAGTACGAACCGACGCAATCGCTTACGACGAGGCACTCGTAGCCCCGGTCGTTGGCTTCCCGCGTGGTCGTGTGCACGCACACCTCGGTGGTGACGCCGGTGACCAGCAGCTGCGTGATGCCGGCCGCGACCAGGACGTCCTGCAGTTCGGTCGCGTAGAAGGCGCCCTTGCCGGGCTTGTCGATCACCAGTTCGCCCTCGATCGGCGCGAGCTCGTCGACGATGTCGTGCCCGTACTCGCCGCGGACCAGGATTCGCCCGTACTTGCCGGGGTCGCCGATGCGCTTGGACGGTGCACCGCGGGTCAGCTTGGCGGGCGGGCAGTCCGACAGGTCCGGCTGGTGGCCCTCCCTGGTGTGGATCACCATGACGCCTGCCGCGCGGGCCGCGGCGATGAGGGCGGCCAGCGGGGGCACGACCTTGAGCAGTTGCCCGACGTCGTTGCCCAGGCTCTCGCCAAAACCGCCGGGTAGCAGGAAGTCCCGCTGCATGTCGATCACGATCAGGGCCGTTCGGCCTTCGGCGAGGGTGAACGGTGACGGCTCCGCGGCTACCTCGGTCATGCGGTCTCCTCGATCCTGGCTGGGTGGTGTGGCGAAACCAGGGGAGCGGTCCGCGGTTCGTCGAGCAGCGCCGCGGCGACCTGCAGCACGGTGTCGTCGCTCAGCGCGGGGCCGAGCAGCATTGCCGAGTAGGGCCGCCCGTCGGCCGTGACGCCGAGCGGGACGGCAACGCCGTTGAGGTCGAGCAGGTTTCCGAAGTGTGTGTAGTGACCCAGCTTGGTGTTGCAGCCGATCGGATCGGCGAGCACCTCGTCGACGGTGAAGGTGGTTCCTATCGTCGGCACGACGAGGACGTCCACGTGGTCCCAGACCCTGCCCACGACGGCCTTGAGTTCCTGCAGACGCTGCAGCGCGGCGAATGCGTCCACGGCCGTGTACTTCTCGCCGCTGCGCAGGATGTCGCGAACGACGGGATGAATCGACTCCGGGCGCTCGGCGAGGAAGTCGGCGAACTCGACCAGCCGTTCGGCCACCCACGGGCCCTGATAGAGCAGTGCGCCTGCCGCCAGGAAGGGCGACAGCGATAGCTCGGTGCAGCCGTGCGCCCGGTCCAGCTGGTTCCTGAACTCGAGATGAGCTGCTGCCATGGCGCTGTCGCCGAAGAACTCGAGATCGCCGACCGGGGGCACGCCGACCCGTATCCGCGCCCCGTCGTAGCGCCTGCCCCGGTCGCGCGACCAGGCGTCGCCGTCGTCGCGGGCCACCATCACGTCGAGGACGCGGTCGACGTCGTCGATGCTGCCCGCCATGACGCTGATGCAGTCGAGCGACTTGCACGCCGGGACCAGTCCCACCGTGCTGATCAGTCCGCGCGAGGGCTTGAAGCCGATCACGCCGTTGAGTGCGGCGGGCACCCTGCCCGAACCGGCGGTGTCCGTGGCGACGGCGAACGGCACCTGGCCGAGCGCGACCGCAAGCGCCGACCCGGAACTCGAACCGCCGGAGATCATCTCGGCGCCGTAGACGCTGCGTGGGATCGTGTGCGGGGTGCGGGTGCCGTTCAGTCCGGTGGCGAACTGGTCGAGGTTGGTCTTGCCGACGTAGAGCGCACCCGCGTCGAGGAGCCGGCGTACCGCCGGAGCGGTCGCCTCGGCCACGTAGGCGTAGTCGGGGCAGGACAGCGTCGTCGGGACGCCGTCGACGTCGATGCTGTCCTTCACGCCGAACGGCACGCCGTAGAGCGGCAGCGTTCGCGCCCCGGGTCTACCTTCGATCTCCGCGGCCGCGGCGAGCAGGGCTTCGCGCGGGACGGTCGACAACCACGTGCCGTCGTCGCCGCGTGCAGCGATCGCGTCGGCCACCCTCGCGGCCGTTCTGGTGGGCGATCCGGTGCCACTCTCGTGGGAGGTGAGGATCTCGGCCACGGAGGGCCCCACGCACGGCGCGTCGACGGTCATGACTACCGATTGTCGACAAAATGATGGCGAACCTGGAACGTGCGTGTGTCGATCGTGTCAACTGTTCGGCGACGACCGCCGATCGAGGCTCAGGTAGTGCAGGTGGCCGTGTGACTCCAGCGCAGCCACGACCGTGCCGACGTCGTTGCGCTCCAGCGCCGCCAGGATCACCTCGTGCCGGGCGATGCCGTCATCGGCCCGGTGGTGCCGGGCCTCTTCCCTCAGGTTCATCGCCATGGGCAGCTGCAGCTTGAGCAGGATCGGCTCGAGCGCGATGTCGAGCTGACGGTTGTTCGCGAGTCCGACCACGGCGGCGTGGAATGCCCGGTGCGCATCGTCGCGATCCAGATCGTCGGTGGCAGAACGCATCCGGTCCAGCGCATCGTGCACGGGCACGATCGCCTGCTCGACGTCGGCCAGCGGAAGGACGCTCTCCATGGCATGACGCTCCAGCACCTGACGCAGCGCGAAGAGTTGCAGGACGTCTTCTGTCGACCACTCGGCGACCCTGGTGCCACGCCGGGGGACGTAGTGGACCAGGCCCCGCTGGCTCAGCAGGCGCAGCGCCTCGCGCAGCGGGGCGCGGCTGATCCGCAGGTCGGTGCACAGCTGCTCCTCGACGATCTTCTCGCCGGGGCGCAACGCGCCGCTGAAGATCGCGTCGCGCACCCGGCGCGCGGCGACGTCGACCAGAGTCCCCGCGGGCTCCTGCCTGCCCGTCGCCATGCCGGTCCTCTCGTGTGGGTGTCGTACCGATGGCGACGATGGTAGGAACTTTCCCGCCGCCCCGCTTCGTTCGGTCCCCATGGTCACCGCCACCCCTGCCGCCACGTCTGCCTCCACATCTGCCCTGCCCAGCCTCGCCGACCAGGTCGCCCGGCTCGTCGACCTCGACCTGCACCACCGGGCCGGCCTGTCCGCGTCCCGGTTGCGGACCCTCGCCACCACCGCCTCGGCACGACCGGGACTGCTCGTCGTCCACCCGAGCCTGCTGCCCGCGTCCCACCTGGCGCCGTTGATCCGGCACGCGGGCAAGCCGGGCTTCGTGGTCACCGACATGACCGACGTCGACGAGTTCGAAGCCGTCGACCCCCTACCGGATTCACCGGTGTACGTGGTGACCGACGTCGACCGGGGCGACGGCTACGCGAACTGGAGCCCCGACGAGGTGGACCCAGACCTGAGGGCCGCCGGCCGAACACCGCTGACGCTCGCCGAGGGATTGGCGTGGCTACTCCAGCAACCCGACGCGCTCGAACGCAACCGCTGCTTCATGACGATCGGCTCGCGCAAGCGCAAGCCCGGGGGTGCGCTCGACACCCGCACCCCCGCGATCTGGATCAGCAACGGCACGGGTCGCGACGGCGTCGCCAACCGCAACGCACCGAAGGTCGGGTGGTGCTGGGCGGGCAACCGGCACACGTGGCTGGGTTTCGCCTCCGCGTCGGGACGTCATCCGATCGCGGCGAGCTAGCACCAGCGGTCGTCACCGGGCCGGCTCGGCGACCGTGGCCGCCGTCTCGGCGCCGACCGGCACCAGCCACCGCCCGAGCCACTGCGCGAGGCGGTCCGCGTCGGCCGGGCCACCCGCCGCGGCGAGGTAGCCGTCGGGGCGCACCAGTAGCCATGCGGGTCCGGCGGCCACCGTCGCGGGCAGCGTGACGCTGCGCAGCGGTAGGACGCCCGTCCACGGCTCGCACACACGGCGCAGTTCGTCTGCGGAACCGTCGACGAGCAGAGTCGGCGACACCGGATCCAACAGGTCGTAGAGCCGCCCCTCGGGCAGGCGCAGATCCGGCACGCGGTCACCGGCCCGCAGCGCACCCAGGCGGCCGCCACCGCGTGCCAGTGGCGCCCCTCGGTAGGACGCGGCGATCTGGCCGAGCCGCGGCGCCGCCGCGGTCTGAACGCGATTGCGCCGCAGCAGCTTCGGGACCACGCGCACGAGCAGACCGTGCACGACGGGATTGGTGGAGTTGAACGCCTTGGTGGCACGCTCGGTCATCGCGACCAGTTGGCGGATCACCGGCAGCCGGTCGGACCCGTAGGTGTCCAGTAGTTCCGGGCGGGCGCGCCCTCGCAGCACCATGGCGAGCTTCCAGGACAGGTTGATCATGTCCTGGATCCCGGCGTTCATGCCCTGCCCGCCGGCCGGGCTGTGCACGTGGGCTGCGTCGCCTCCGAAGAACACTCGCCCCGCACGCAGCGTCGTCATGTGTCTGCTGTTGATCCGGAAGCGCGAACTCCAGGCCAGGTCGTGACAGCGGGCGGGAACTTCGACGGTGCGGTCGTAGAGCGCCTGCACGTCTGCCAGCGTCGGCTCGGCGGCGTCGCCGGTGATGCCCCCGGGATCGGTGGCCATGAACCGGAACCGGCCGCTTCCCATCGGGAACACCGCAAGGAAGCCGTTCGAGGCGAGGAAGATCGACAGTTGGTCATCCGGTAGGTCGCCGGTCAGGCGCACGTCGCCGAGGACGTAGTCCTGGGGGAGCGATCGGCCCTCGAACGGCAGGCCGAGCGCTTTGCGAACGGGGCTGTGCGACCCGTCGGCGGCGATGACGTAGGACGCGGCGATGGTCTCGGAGTGCCCGTCCTGGTCGCGCACCACCACCCGGACGTCGTCGCCCTGGGCCAGGCCCACGAACTCGATGCCGCGTTCCACGGTCACGCCGAGCGCCGCAGCGCGTTCGTCGAGCAGGCGTTCGGTGTCGGACTGCGGCAGCATCAGGATGTAGTCGAATTCGCTTGCCATGGTGGCGAACTCGATGCCGCCGAGGCGTTCGCCGCCGGCGTGCAGCGCCGTGGCGCGCACGCGGTTGCCCAGCGACAGCAGGTCGTCGGCGATGCCGCGGGGCCGCAGTAGCTCGAGGGTTCGGGCCTGGATGCCGAGTGCCCGCGACGTCGACGAGGGTGCCGGTGCCCTGTCGATGATCCGGACGTCGACGCCGAGGCGTGCGAGTTCCACGGCGGCGGTGAGTCCCGTGGGACCGGCGCCGACGATGAGGACGGGGAGGTCTTCGGTGCGGGTCATCGGCACTCCTAAGTCAACGGTTGATGACTTAGACGCTAGGTCGCGGTGCCGGAGTTGTCAACGATGGGCGACTTATGCTGTCTCCATGGCCACCACCCGCCCCCGCAACGCCACCGGAACACGCGCCGACATCCTGGCCGCGGCCCGCGCGCGATTCGGGACGGACGGCTTCGATCGCACGACCCTGCGCGCCATCGCCGCCGACGTGGGCGTGGACGCCGCGCTCGTGATCCGGTACTTCGGCAGCAAGCAGGACCTCTTTGCCGCTGCCGCCGACTTCACCATCGACCTGCCCGATCTGACCGGGGTGGACCCCGACCAGATCGCCGACGCCCTGCTGCCGAGGTTCTTCGCGGTCTGGGAGGACGACGCCACGTTCGTCGCGCTGCTGCGCGCCGCCATGACCAGCCCGACGGCCGCCGACGCCATGCGGACGGTGTTCGCGACGCAGGTGGCACCGGCGCTGGCAGCCGTGGCTCCGGACCATCACGCGCGGCGCGCCGGGCTGATGGGCGCGTTCATCGTCGGTCTCGCCACCACCAGGTACGTGCTCGTCAATCCGGCGGTCGCCACCCTTGGACACGACGAACTCATCGCCTGGGCACGGCCGGTGATCCGGCAGCTGCTCGTCGGAGATGCGCCGGTCGGAACGTGATTCGACACCGCGGCTAGAACGTGTTCTAGTTCGTTCATGGTCGAGTTCACCGTCCAGAGTCTCAACGGCGAAGAGGTCGAGCGGCTGCGCGGCGTGTTCGGGCCGTTCACCGAGTCCGTCAGGGAACTGATCGACGCCACCATCCGCACCGAGGTCGACCCCGACGTCGTCGCAACCGCCAAGGCCGAGATCGACGCGATCACCGCCCGGCTGCGTAGCGCGCAACTCGACGGACCGTTCGGCGTGCGGTTGGCCGAGGGCGGCCAGATGCCGTGGGGCAATCCGGTGATCGGCCTGCGCAACCCCATCGCACCGCCGCTGGTGATCCGGCACTCGGCCGACGGCGGCATCCACACCGACTTCCACCTCGGCGCCGCCTACGAGGGCCCACCCGGTCACGTCCACGGCGGCGTCTCTGCACTGATCCTCGACCACGTGCTCGGCGAAGCCGCGAGCACCGCGCAGAACCCGCGCCTGACCGGCACGATCTCCATGCGCTACCTCCGCACCACGCCGCTGGGGGACCTTCGCGCCGAGGCCAGGATCGTGCGGACCGAGGGCGTCAAGACCTTCGCCGTCGGCCACATCGCCGACGCCGACGGCGTCACCGTCGAGGCCGAGGGCGTGTTCATCACCCCGAAGTGGGCGCGCTGACTCAGGCGAGACGGACCGGCGTCAGTCGGGGATTGCCGTGGCGATGTCCACCAGCCGTTCGGTGACGGCATCGATCTCGGTCAACAGCACCCGCGCCGACGCGTCGTCGACGTCGGAGAGTTCCGCGCGCACCCGCGCGGCGGCTGCGGTCAGCACGTCGACGTCCAGCGTCCACGGCGAACCTGCGGTCTGCGGGTCACCGCGCAACGCCTCGACGAACTCGTCGACCGCACTGCGCAACGCCGTGCTCGTCGTCGCAGCGCGACGGGCGGGCAGGTTCGCCTCGAGCGCCGTGCACGACGCGGTCACCGCGTTCAGCCCGGCCCGGTAGGAGCTGAGCCAGCGGCGCAGGTGTCTGTCGTTCATCAGGCCGCTCGCCGCCGCCGCCTCGAACGCCGCCCTCGCCCGGAACGCGCGCTCCCACGACGACGCCACCATCTCACCTGGTCGGTCGACGTCGTGCACCGAGGCCTTGATGACCGTTGCGGCGTAATCGATCTCGGCCTTGAGCAGTTCGCCCGCGCGCTGCCGCAGCCGGACGTCGTCGCGGTCGGGGAGTGCGACGTGGGCGAGCACGGCGAGCACACCACCGATCAGCGTCGCGAGCACGCGGTCGCCCATGGTCGCCAAGCTGGCCGCCCCGGAGACGTCGACGAAGAACACGATGGCCGCGGCCAGTGCCGCGCTGACCGCCACGTAGCCCCAGCCGGACACCGCGTACGCGACGCCGAGCAGCACGACGGCGAACACCGCCGCGAACAGTCCCGCCGGATGCAGCACCAGCGCGATGCCGGTCGCGATGATCACCCCGGCGACGTTGCCCGCCACCCGCCCCGCGCACCGCGTGTAGGTGTGGGCCGTCTCCGGCCGCAGCACCATCACGACCGTCAGCGGAATCCAGTAGCCGTGCGCGACCTCGGCAACGCGGGCGATGGCGACGCCAAGCCCCGCCGCCAGCCCTAGACGGATGGCATGGCGCAGCACCGGCGACTCAGCGCTCAACTGATCGCGGATCCTCGCCACGGCGTGCGCCAACGTCCCGGCCAGTCCCGGGCTGTGGTGCACGCCCCCGGTCGGTTCGCTCGTCCCCGCCGGCGCACTCCCCGCCTGGACGCCCCCCGCCTGGACGCCCCCCGCCTGGACGACGTCGGCCGACCCGTCCCCGAACCGCAACGCAGCCGCATCCCTCAGCTGGGCCGAAAGCCGCCGCACCAACGGTGATTCCAGCTCGGCCGCACTAGCCGCCACCGCGTCGAAGTGCCCCATCGCATACCCGGTCGCCTTCGCGTTGGCCCGGGTGGGACGCGACACCGCATCGAGCACGTCGGCGGCCGCTGCGAGCACCCCGGACACGCCGTTGTCGCCGCGGGACCTGCCGGCGAGGGCGGACAGCGTGACGGCGATGCGTTCCGGCAGGCCGTACCAGGCGCGGTAGGCGAGCGGGTGCCGGACGGCCTGGCCGTGGGTGAACGTGAAGGCCTCGCGTAGCGCGCGTAGTGGTTCCTGCTCGATGTGCCCGGTCGGATCGGCGGCGAGCGCGCGGGCGTCCGCGGCCAATGAGCGGTAGGCGCGGGTCAGCGCCTCGCGCTGTACGCGCCAGCGCCGGCGCGGCCACAACCCGATCAGGGCGGCCTGGGCCAGCCCGCCGATCACCGCGAGCAGGACGGACGCCGACACGGTCGTCCAGGTCGGCGGCACGGGGGGAGCGGTGACGAGCAGCACGGCGGCCGCCGCGGCGATCAGCCCCGGGTTCGTGCCCGCCGCCCACGCCAGCCCGGCCAGGAAGCAACCGACGGCGACGACCGCGATGAACGGCATGGAGTACGCCGACGTCGACGCCCCGACGAGAACCGCCAGCCCCATCGCCACCGACACCCCGACCACGAGGGGGATCCGGCCGTGCGGACTGTCCTGCAGCGCGGTGGCGCCCGCGATGGTGGCCGCACCGGCGGCCGCCATCGCGGCGGTCGGACCCACGACCCACAGTCCGATCGCGGCGACCACCAGCACGCCCAGCAAGCTCCGCGCGACCGCACCGAAGTCCGGCACGCTCGGCCGCAGCGCCAGACCCTTGATCACGGCCACCTTTCTACCCCGACCGCGCGTACCAACCCATCATTGCCGGTCGGTAGGTTCGATTCGTGGAGAAGCTGATCGTGACACTGCGCACCCCGGACGCCGACCAGTCGTGGTGCGACCGGTTGCGCGGCGAGGTCGGCGACGAGCTCCTCGACCTCGGCCTGCCAGGCCTCGCCGTCAACGTGCGCGACGACGCGGTGCGCGATTCGTTGATGACGCTGACGACGCTCGATCCGGCCGTGGTCGCGGTCGTCACGATCTGGACCCAGCAGTACTACGGGCTGCCGACCCGTGCCGCGATCGCCACCTTGGATCGCGAATGCGACCGTCTCGCCGCGTATCTCGTCACCGAGTCGGTTCCGGTGGCGCCGCCCGACGAGCTGGGGGAGCGCACGCCCGGTCTGGCGAACGTGGCGCTGCTGCGTCGGCCCGAGCACCTCGACGCGGCGACGTGGCTCGACCGGTGGCACGTCGACCACACCCCGGTGGCGATCGCGACGCAATCGACGTTCGGCTACACCCAGAACACCGTCGTGCGGGCCCTCACGCCCGACGCACCGCACGTGTCGGCGATCGTCGAGGAGAACTTCCCGATCGAGGCGACGCACGACCTGCACGCGTTCTTCGGGGCGGCCGACGACGCCGAACTCAACGACCGGATGTCGCGGATGCTCGCGAGCACGGCGGCGTTCGGCGCCAACGAGAACGTCGACACCGTGCCCACCAGCCGCTACCTTCTGCGCAGCCCGTTCGTGACGGACGCCGGGGCCTGACCCGGCCCCAGTCGCGGCGGGGCCGCCGCTTACGCTGCGAGCGTGCTCGTGCAGATCGACGACGATGGCGGCGTCCGTACCCTCACCCTGAACCGGCCCGAGGCGCTCAACGCGTTCAACGAGGCGCTGTACGACGCGACGACCGCGGCGTTGCTCGACGCGGACGCCGACCCGGCCGTTGCGGTCGTGGTGCTCACCGGTACCGGCCGGGCCTTCTCGGCGGGCAACGACCTGGTCGAGATGCAGGCCCGCATCACCGATCCCGACTTCCAGTCCGGAGAGCATGGCTTCCCCGGCATGATCGAGGCGCTCACCGCACTGCGCAAGCCGCTCATCCTGGCCGTCAACGGGTTGGGCGTCGGCATCGGAGCGACCATCCTCGGCTACGCCGACCTGGTGTTCATGGCGGCAGGCGCCCGGCTGAAGTGCCCGTTCACCAGCCTGGGGGTCGCACCCGAGGCCGCCTCGTCCTATCTGCTGCCGCGGCTCATCGGCAGGCAGAATGCCGCCTGGATGCTGCTGTCGTCGGAATGGGTCGACGCCGACGAGGCGCTGCGGATGGGGCTTGCCTGGAAGGTCTGCGACCCGGAGGACCTGATGGCCGAGGCCGCGCAGCACGCCGCGGTGCTGGCCTCGCGATCGATCCCGAGTCTGATGGCAGTCAAGGAGACGATCGTCGACCCCACCCGGGACGCGATCGCCGAGGCCGCCAAGCGGGAGTACGCGAAGTTCGAGGTGCTGCTCGGGTCGGTCGCCAACGCCGACGCGCTGTCGGACTTCGCCGACCGCAAGACGCAGTGAGCTAGCGCCCCGCGTGGACGGGGCAGTCGCGGCGCTGCGCACTGGCGGCGATGATCGACCGCACCGTGCGCTTGCAGCGGCCACAGTCGGAACCCGCACCGCAGGCGTCGGCGATCTGCCGTGACGTCGACGCCCCGCCGGCGACGAGATCGGTGACCACCTGGCTCGTGACGCCGGTGCACAGGCATACGAACATCAGCGGCCCCGCGAATTTCCGAATGGCGCGCCATTCGAGGAATCGGAGTGCAAATGGAATTTGCGCCGCGCGAATTCAGCGGCCATTTCGGCGCGCGATGGGAATTGGGCGGCGCGGGGCGCGAACCACGAGTGGCTCCGGTCCGCGTCCATGGGTTCCGCCTCACTTCGATGGCGCCGTACGTGGATCACGAGCAGCGCCGCCTTCAGGTTAGCCCAGTCTAACCTTACTAAGGCTAGCCAGTCCATAACCCGGGCTCAGCAACCCTCGCTTCCGAGGTTTGCCTTACCAAACGTCGCACGTAAACAGGCCAAAATGGCGAGTTTCGCAGTCGCATCGCGCGGTGTCGGTGCACTAGATTGAGGGGTGTCGGGCAGCCCCCGGCCCAGTGCGCAACCCAGCGACGAACCCCAGCGATGGCACCGCGCCGGCCCCGGTCGGTCGAGGTGCACGAGGAGCCACCATGCAAGGCGATTCAGAGATCATCAAGCTCCTGAATGAGCAGTTGACGAGCGAACTCACTGCCATCAATCAGTATTTCCTGCATTCCAAGATGCAGGAGCACTGGGGTTTCACCGAATTGGCCAAGCACACCCGTGACGAGTCATTCGACGAAATGCGTCACGCGGAAACGCTGACCAATCGCATCCTGATGCTCAACGGCCTGCCGAACTATCAGCGCCTGGCGTCCCTGCGGGTCGGGCAGACGCTGCGCGAGCAGTTCGAGGCCGACCTCGCGATCGAGTACGAGGTGCTCGCCCGCCTCAAGCCGGCGATCGTCTTCTGCCGCGAGAAGGAAGACAGCACCACCGCCAACATCTTCGAGGCGATCATCGCCGACGAGGAACTGCACGTCGACTACCTGGAGACGCAGCTCGAGCTGATGAACAAGCTGGGCGAGCAGCTCTACGCCGCACAGTGCGTGTCGCGTCCGCCACAGTGACGATGCGGCGGTAACTCTTTTAGCCTGCCTAACGATATGCCTCGTGTGCCGTTGCGGCGCCTCGAGGACCTCGGAAGGACGGTATGACGAGCACGACGGAGGATGCGGGCGTCCCCGCGGCCGGGGCGATCGACCCCGAGTCCGCGAACGCCATGATCAGCCCGCAGCGGCGGAACTTCATCTTCGTGGGCGTACTGCTCGGCATGCTGCTGGCAGCGCTCGATCAGACGATTGTGGCCACCGCGCTCCCGACGGTCGTTGCCGATCTCGGCGGTGCGGGACACCAGTCCTGGGTCGTGACCAGCTACCTGCTGGCCTCGACGATCGCGACGGCCATCGTCGGCAAGCTCGGTGACCTGTTCGGCCGCAAGGCCGTGTTCTGCGCATCCATCCTGTTCTTCCTCGGCGGGTCGGTGCTCTGCGGGATCGCCGGGTCGATGACGATGCTCGTCGCGGCGCGGGCACTGCAGGGCATCGGCGGCGGCGCGATCATGGTGACCGCGATGGCCGTGATCGGCGAGGTCATCCCGTTGCGCGAGCGCGGTCGCTACCAGGGTGCGCTCGGTGCGGTCTTCGGCGTCACCACGGTGATCGGCCCGCTGCTCGGCGGCTTCTTCACCGACCACCTCACCTGGCGGTGGGCGTTCTGGATCAACGTCCCGATCGGCATCGTGGTGCTGCTCGTCGGCATCGCCGCGATCCCGTCGCTCACCCGAGCCGCCGCCCGGCCCAAGATCGACTTCGCGGGCATCCTCTTCGTCGGACTCGCCGCATCCGGTCTCACGCTGGCCACCAGCTGGGGCGGCGGCGAATACGCGTGGGGCTCGCCGGTGATCATCGGTCTCTTCGCCGCGTCTGCCGTGGCCCTCGCCGTCTTCGTCCGGGTCGAGATGCGCGCGCCGGAACCGATCCTGCCGATCCGGCTGTTCCGCAGCCCCGTGTTCACGGTCTGCTGCATCCTCGGCTTCATCGTCGGGTTCGCAATGCTCGGCGCCCTGACCTTCCTGCCCACGTTCATGCAGTTCGTCGACGGCGTCTCGGCCACCGAGTCCGGCCTGCGCACGCTGCCGATGGTCGCCGGCATGCTGATCACGTCCATCGGCAGCGGCAACATCGTCGGACGCACCGGCAGGTACAAGGTCTTCCCCGTCGCGGGCACGGCGATCATGGCCGGTGCATTCCTGCTGCTGTCCCAGATGACGGCGGCCACCCCGACCTGGCAGCAGTCGCTGTACCTCTTCCTGCTCGGCACCGGCATCGGGCTGTGCATGCAGGTGCTGGTGCTCGTCGTGCAGAACACGTCGAGCTTCGCCGACCTCGGCGTCGCAACGTCCGGCGTCACGTTCTTCCGGACCATCGGTTCCTCGTTCGGCGCCGCGATCTTCGGCTCGCTGTTCGCCAACTTCCTCGCCGCCGACATCGGGCCCGCGCTGGCGTCCGGCGGCGCGCCACCGCAGGCGGCGGAGTCGCCGCAGCTGCTCCGGACGCTGCCTGCCGAGATGGCAGGCCCGATCGTCGACGCGTACGCCGATGCGCTGGGCACCGTCTTCCTGTGCGCCGTGCCGGTGGCCGTGGTCGGCTTCGTGGTGTCGTTGTTCCTCAAGGAGATTCCGCTGCGCGAGATCGAGGCGTCGTCGGCGACCGATCTCGGTGAGGGCTTCGGCATGCCCAGCACCGAGACGCCGGAGAAGATCCTCGAGGTGGCCGTCGGCAGGCTGTTCCGCGATTCGCCCGAGATCCGGTTGCGCAGCCTCTCCCGCGAGCCGGGTTGCGATCTCGACGTGCCGCGGGCGTGGGCGCTGCTGCAGATCTACCGGCACAACCAGGTGTTCGGCTCCGCCACCCTGACGGCGATCGCCGACCGGCTACGCGTGCCGTCGGAGGTCATCGAGCCGATCTTCGACCGGGTCGTCGACGACGGTCTCGCACTCGGGACGGGCGGCAAGCTGTGGCTGACCCAAGCCGGAGCGGCCCGGGTGAACGCACTGTCGGTCAGCATCGTCGGGCGCATCGTCGACAAGCTCGCGCAGTCGCCGACGTTCGAGGGCCGTCCGGATCGCGAGCAGGTGGAGATCGCCCTCGAGCGGATCGCGCACCGCATGCTGGTGCAGCGGGACTGGGCCGACGGCCCGGGCACGCTGGCCACGGCCCGCTGACCCGAAACTAGAACACGTTCCAATCCGCGGCCCGCGGGCGTACGATTCCGCCCATGAGCCGAATCGGAGACTTCGCCGACGACGACGCAGCGGCCTGGATCGTCAAGTCGCCCGACATCGGGACCGCGATGGCGAAGTTCACCCACGCCGTCTACGAGAAGAACCGGCTGCCGATGCGGGTGCGCGAACTCGCGCGCATGGTGATCGCGCTCGACAACGAATGCGTGGTCTGCCAGAACACCCGCGACGCCGACGGCATCGCGGCCGGCGTCGACGAGGACCTCTACGACCACGCCGCGCAGTGGCAGACGTGGCCCGGCTACAGCGAGCAGGAACGGATCGCCGCCGAATTCGCCCAGCGCTTCGCCTCCGACCACACCGCACTTCGCGACGACGAGGACTTCTGGGCACGGTGCCGTGAAGAGTTCAGCGACGAACTGCTGACCGATCTCGCGCTGTCGTGCGCCATGTGGATCGGGATGGGCCGCATGCTGCGGACCCTCGACATCGGTCAGGCCTGCAAGATCACGCTGTAGGCGCGTTGCTCAGACTTCGCCCGTGGCGTCGTAGACCCACGACATGTCGGCGGTGGCGAAGTCCTCGAGCCAGCTCGGCGGTGCGTGATTGGCCAGGGCGCTCATGTCCCAGTAGTCCTTCCACAGCGTGATCTTGCCGCCTTCGACGCGGTGCACCGAGACGAACTGCAGCACCGCGGATTCGCCTGACGCCCAGTGCCATTCCTCGTGGTGCTCGTACATGGCGTCGCGGCCGTTCTGCACGAGCAGACCGTCGAAGTTCTCGTAGGACGCCAGCGGTTCGAGCCCTATCTTCAACCGCTTGACGATGTCGTCGGGCCCCTTGGCGGCCGCCGTGGGTCCGACGGGCATGTCGAGGTAGACGCAGTCGTCGGACAGGTGGGTCTTGAGCCCCTCCCAATCCCGCGCCGACAGCGTCCGCCACATCCCCAGGACTACGTCCTCGATCGACACCGTCTCAACCGACACTGGTCAGCACGTCCTTCTCGATGGCAGGTGCGGGGGACCGGTGCGCGGCACGCAGGAAGCGGCCGGTGCGCGTGCGGCCGACGAGTTCGGTGGCGACGCCGGAGGCGAACACCTGACGCCCGCCGACGAACACTGCGGGCACCGCTTCGTCGTTGCGGTTGACCATGCGGGACAGACCGCCGTACTGCTCGACGGGCTCCTCGGCGTAGGCGTCGAGCTGGTCGTCGAGACGCTCGGGATCGATGATCGCGATGTCGGCGCGGTCGCCGATGCGCAGGTGGCCCGCGTCGAGGCGGTACCAGTCGGCGAGTTCACCGGTGAGCCTGTGCACCGCGGCCTCGATCGTCATGAACGGGTTGCCCGCCCGTTCGGCGTCGCGGACGTGCCGCAGCAGCCGCAGCCCCATGTTGTAGAACGCCATGTTGCGCAGGTGCGCACCCGCATCGGAGAACCCCATCTGGATTCCCGGTTCGCGGGCCATCTTCTTGAGCACCTCCGGCCGGTGGTTGGAGATGGTGGTGTGCCAGCGCAGTGCCTTGCCGTGTTCGAGCACCAGGTCGAGGAAGGCGTCGACGGGGTGCAGGCCGCGCTCCTGCCCGACCTCGCCGAACGACTTGCCCACCAGTGCCGCGTCCGGGCACTCGGCGATGTGCGCGTCGAAGAAGTCGCGGTGCCAGACGCGGAGGCCGAACTTGCTCTCGTAGTCCTTGCGGAAGCGGCGCCGGTAGTCCTCGTCGCGCATCAGCTCGTTGCGTTCGACCTCGTCGGCCAGGTGCAGCGCCGCAGCGCCCGCGCCGAACTCCTCGAACACCACGAGGTCGATGCCGTCGGCGTACACCTCGAACGGCACCGGCAGGTGCTGCCAGCGGAAGTTGCCGCCGAGGGTGTTGACGAACCGGGACAGCGGACCCATCAGCATGATCGCGTAGGGGTTCGACTTCACGTCGGCCGCCGACAGTAGGCTGGTCTTCAGCGGATTGCGGACGATGCCGACCGACTGCAGCAGTTGCGACCCGAGATTGAGTGGATTCTGAATGTCGGGGCCGGACTGCAGGATTCGGCCCGACTTGCGGAGCAGGGACTTCAGCCGGCGCAGTTCGCGCGCCTTGGCGTAGGTCGATGGCAGCGTGCGGGAGCGGCACGCGTCGCCGTCGATCTTGTCGAACAGCAACTGCTGCGACGACATCCCGACGAACCCTGCACGCAGCGCCTCGACGAGCATCTGCTCCATCCGAGCCTGTTCGCGTCGGGTGGGCTTCTCGTCCTTGCGGGTGGACCGGTCGAGGCCCATCACGGCCGTGCGCATGTCGGAGTGACCGATGAACGCCGTGACGTTGGGGCCCAGCGGACGCGCCTCGAGTGCGGTGACGTACTCGTCGCACGTGCTCCAGGTCTTGTGCTGGTTCACCGCGTCGATGACGTGGTCACGGGGGATCGCCTCGACGCGACCGAAGAGGTCACCGGCCTCGGTGCCGTCGACGTGGATGGTCGACAGCGAGCACGACCCGAGCATGATCGTGGTGACGCCGTGCCGCAGCGACTCCGACAGGTCGGGTCCGCCCAGCACCTCGACGTCGTAGTGCGTGTGGATGTCGAGCATCCCCGGCAGCACCCACTTGCCCGTGGCATCGACCACCTGGGGGCAGTCGGTGGCGTCGAGTTCGTCGGCCGAGATCGCGACGACGTGGCCGTCGCGGATGCCGAGATTGCGCACCGCAGACGGGCCGCCGGTGCCGTCGAACCAGAGGCCGTTGCGGATGATCGTGTCGTAGGTCACTAGGCCATGCAACCCTGGGCGACCACCGGTGTCAACGAAATCGTGAACAGATTCCGATATTTGTCTACCAATTGCCCGCTACTGCTCGACCCACGCGTCGGGCCGCCGGCCGTCGACGTCGGTGAACCCGTACTCCCAGGACAGTTGGGCAGAGTTCACCGAGCGCTGGTTCCACCTGGCGCGGTTCGGGTCCGCGGCGATCGCGGCCACACCGCGGCCCACGAATCGGGTGCTTTCCGACGCGTCGAAGCCCGGGGGTGCGACGGGGTAGCCGTCGGCCCGGTCGGGATTCATCGCGTTCTGCCAGTCGCTCTCGGTGACGCCGTAGTTGTCGAGCATCATCTCCGAGCGCAGCCACCCCGGCGTCACCGACACCGCGGTGGCGCCATACGGCGCCAGGTCGTGGCCGTGACTGAACGCCAGGCGGTTCACCGAGACCTTGGCCAGGTCGTAGAACACCGACACCCGGTAGTGGTGCGCATTGAAGTCGGCCGTCCCGTCGGTGACCTCGACCAGCAGTCCGCCCGGCCGTGCCACCAGCAGCGGATGCAGGCAGTGCGACGTGATGAGGTGCGTGTCGACGCCGAGTCGGAGGATGCGCAGGCCGTCGTCCAGGTCGTGCTCCCACACCGGCCGGTTCCACGACCGGGGTGCGCCCTTGAGGATCTCCGCGCCCCAGACGTCGTTCACCAGTACGTCGATCGCGCCGTAGTCGGACCGCAACCGGTCGGCGAGTCCCCGCACCTGATCGGGATCGAGGTGGTCGACCGCGATCGCGACGCCGACGCCGCCGAGTTCGGTGACGAGATCGGCTGTCTCCTCGATGACCTCGGGGCGGTCGTAGTCGGACCTCAGCGTTCCCGTGGCGCTGCTGCGCCCGGTGCACACGACCGTCGCGCCCGCCTCGCCGAGTGCGGCGGCGATGCCCCGGCCCGCACCCCGCGTCGCGCCTGCGACGACGGCGACGCGGCCGCGCAGGTCCGGCGTCGGGACCGGGGAGGGGTTCGCCACCAGGACAGTATCGGTGGTCAGGGCCGTTTTCAGCGGCAGTTCGGCCGACCGGGGCATACTCGCGGAGGTGACCCCACTGCAGCGCTACATCGCCGAGGAGATCGCCACCGACCACGTCGACGGCCTGATGTCTCGACGGGAGGCCTTGCGACGGATGGCGCTGATCGGCGTCGGCGCCACCGCCGCCGGCGCACTGATCACCGCCTGTGGCGGGAACGGCGACGAATCCGCGGCCCCCGAGAGCACTGCGACGACGTCCGGGAGCGGGGGCTCGACCACCGAGAGCGCCAGTGCCGCACCGCCGCCCGGGGCCGACGCCGAAGTGCCCACCGAACCCATCACCTGGACGGGGCCGCAGGGCGATTTGCAGGGCGCGTGGGCAGCCGCCGCGACGCCGAAGGGCGCCCTGCTCGTCATCCACGAGAACAAGGGCCTCACCGACTGGACCAGGTCGGTCGCCGGGCGGTTCGCGGGCATCGGCTATTCCGCACTCGCCATCGACCTGCTGTCCGGGCAGGGCGGCACTGCCACGTTCACCGACCCGGCCCAGGCCACCGCGGCGCTGAGCAAGATCTCACCGCCCGACTTCGTGGCGAACCTGCGGTCCGGTCTCGACGAAGTGGCGCGTCGCACGCCCGGCGTGAAGCTCGCCGCGATCGGGTTCTGCATGGGCGGCGGACTCACCTGGCAACTCCTCGCCGCCGGTGAACCTCGCCTGGCCGCCGCGTTCCCCTTCTACGGCCCGCTGCCCGAGGGTGCGGACCTCGCGGGCTCGAAGAACGCCGCGGTACTGGGCTTCTACGGCGAGAAGGACGCCCGCGTCAACGCCACCAAGGACGCCGCCGAGCAAGCCCTTACCAAGGCGGGCATCGTCCACGAACTCGTCGTCGAACAGGGCGCCGATCACGCGTTCTTCAACGACACGGGACAGCGTTACGACCCGACCGCCGCTGCCGACGCATGGCAGCGCGTCGGGGGCTGGCTGACCCAACACGTCGGCTGACCGCCACGGGCAGGCGTGTTCGCCTGCCGTTCGCTTCGTCGTCGACCCGACGTTCGCGCCTGCACACACGGCCCCGATTCGATGGATGGACATGCGGGTCGTCCAGGTTGCCAACTTCTACGGCCCCCGTTCGGGCGGGCTGCGCACCGCCGTCGACCGTCTGGGGGCGGAGTACTGCGCCGCCGGCCACGAGGTGTTCCTGGTGGTTCCCGGCGCCGATGAAGACGTTCGCCAGCTGCCGTCGGGCGTGCGGCGAATGTCGCTGCCCGCCAGACTGATTCCCTTCACCGGCGGCTATCGCGCAGTGCGGCCGAGCCCCGTCACCGCGCTGCTCGAGCGCCTGGAACCCGACGCCATCGAGGTGTCGGACCGGTTGACGCTGCGCTCACTGGGGCAGTGGGGCCGGGCACACGGCGTGTCGACGGTCATGATCTCCCACGAGCGCCTCGACCGCCTGGCAGGACAACTGCTGCCACGGCGACTCGCCAGGTCGGTCGCCGACGTCGCGAACCGGCGGACCGTCGCCGACTACGACGTCGTGGTCTGCACGACCGGTTTCGCCAGGGCGGAGTTCGATCGCATCGGCGCGCGCAACGTGGTGACGGTGCCGCTCGGCGTCGACCTCGAGCAGTTCCATCCGCGGTGGCGAAGCCAGGTGGTGCGCAAGAGGTGGGCCGCACCGGAGCAGACACTGCTGGTGCACTGCGGCAGGCTCTCGGTCGAGAAGCACGTGCACCGGAGCATCGACACCGTTGCCGCACTGCGTGATTCAGAAGTGGACGCGCGGATGGTCGTCGTCGGCGAAGGCCCCATGCGATCGCGCCTGGAACGGCAGGCCGCCCGTCTGCCCGTGGACTTCACCGGCTTCGTCGGCTGCCGGGACACCGTCGCGGCCATCCTCGCGTCTGCCGACGTCGCCATCGCGCCCGGACCGCACGAGACCTTCGGGCTGGCGGCGCTGGAGGCGCTGGCCTGCGGCACCCCTGCCGTCGTGTCCAAGACGTCCGCCCTCGCCGAGATCCTGTCCGACGACAGCGGGGTGGCCGCCGACAACGATCCCGAAGCCATTGCCGATGCGGTGGCGTCGATCATCGACCGGCCCGAATCCCTGCGCAGGCGCAGCGCAAGGAGGCGGGCCGAGGAGTTCCCCTGGCCGCGGTCGGCGGCGGGCATGCTCGACGCTCTCGGCGCCGCGGGGCGCTAGGTGGACGGGCCGCACTTCGGCTCGTGCTGACTCCAGATGTGGTGTGACGGCGCCGGCCAACCCTATGGTGCGTCAATCCGGCACTAGCCGACGACCACGAAGGGGCGGTCACCCATGTCCGAAACCATCGCTGCGCCAGACACTTCGGGCAGCCCACCATCCGGATCGGGCCGAACGCTGCGCGGCAACCTCGGCGTGGGTGCGATCGTGTTCATGGTGGTCGCCGCGGCCGCGCCGCTCGGCGTCATCGGCGGGGTGATACCGCTGGGCATCGCCTCGGGCAACGGAACCGGCTTCCCGGCCACGTTCATCATCGCGACGGCCGTGTTCCTCCTGTTCGCACTCGGCTTCACCGCGATGACACCGTTCGTCGACGAGGCAGGCGCGTTCTTCTCCTACGTGCGCACCTCGCTCGGCTTCCCGACCGGCATCGGCATCGCCTTCGTCGCGATCGTCACCTACCTCGCGATCGAGGCAGGCGTGTACGGCCTGCTCGGCCTGGCCGGGTCCAGCGTCGTGGAACTCGCGGGCGGTCCGGCGGTGCCCTGGTGGCTCGTCGCGGCCGTGGCCTTCGCGGTGACGACCTACCTGGGCCACCGCAGCATCGAGCTGTCCAGCCGGGTCCTCGGCGTTCTGCTACTGGCCGAGATCGCCATCGTCGCGGTGCTCGATCTCGTCATCGTCGTCCAGGGCGGTGACGACGGGCTCTCCACCGGCATCGTCGATCCACAGGCAATACTGTCCGGCTCGGTCGGCATCGGCCTGTTGTTCGCGGTCATCAGCTACGTCGGGTTCGAGGCGACGGCGATCTTCCGCGACGAGGCACGCGACCCCGAGCGCACCATCCCGCGCGCCACGTACCTGTCACTGGTACTGATCGGCGTCTTCTATGCGGTGACGACCTGGGCGTTCGTGTCCGGATGGGGCGACGACGAGGCAGTCCGCCGCGCCACCGACGAGGGGGCGACCCTGCTGAGCGACACCGCCGCGCGCTACCTCGGCGCATTCGGGGCGGACGTCATCACCGTCCTCTACTTCACCAGCCTGTTCGCCTGCATACTCGCGTTCCACAACGTCGTGTCACGCTACGTGTTCGCGCTGTCCCGGCGAGACGTCCTCCCCGCGGCGCTGAGCCACCCGCACCACCGTCACGGGTCGCCGCACCGGGCGTCGCTGTGGATCTCGGCAGCGGTCGCGGCGAGCATCGTGGCGGCCGCGATCTTCGGACTCGACCCGGCCGCGCAGTTCTACACCTGGTTCGCCGGAGCGACGACGGTCGGCGTGATCGTGCTCATGGTCGCGACGAGTGCCGCGGTCCTCGTGTTCTTCGCTAGAGACCGGCGCGGGTACTCGGTCTGGCGGGTGCGCATAGCACCGGCATTGGGCTTGGCCGGACTGCTCGCCGCCTTGACGCTGATCCTGGTCAACCTCAGCGATCTCGTCGGTGGTTCGAGCGTGCTGGCCTGGATCATCGTCGGAATCCTGCTGGCGGCCTTCGGCGTCGGCATCGCCATCGGCGCGCGCAGCCGCCGCGCCGAAAAGGTGAACGCATGACGCAGACCATCCCCGAGACCGCGGTGTCCGAGCGCACCGCCTCCGCCGCCGAACTCGAACTGATCCGGCAGATCGAGGACGGCGCTCTGCACGAGATCGAGGTGGCGTGGAGCGACCCGTTCGGTCACGCCGCCGGCAAGCGCATCCCGGCCGGACTGTTCCTCGACCGTGCACGCGGCAGCGGATTCGCCTTCTGCGAGGCGGCGCTGGGGTGGAACACCGACGGCACCGTGATCGAGTCGCTTCGGCAGACCAACTGGGACAGCGGTTATCCGGACGTGCTGGCCGTCCCCGACCTCGCGACCTTCCGGACGTTGCCGTGGCGACCGGGTGTCGGGCATGTCGTCTCCGACGTCTACCGGCATGGCCGAATCCCGTCTCCGCTCGACCCGCGCGGCGTGCTCAAGCGCGTGCTGCGCCGGTTGCTCGCGGCGGGCTACACCGCAAAGGTCGGCGTCGAACTCGAGTTCTACCTGCTGAACCCGGACGGCTCGCCGTTCCAGGACGACATCCACGCCTACTCCCTGGAGAACGCCAACGCACTCGACCCGATACTCACCGACCTGCGGGACACCCTGGGATCGTTCACGCGGCTCGAGGGCATCCAGACCGAGTACGGCCCCGGCCAGGTCGAGACGAACCTGGTCTACACCGACGCCCTGGAGGCTGCCGACGACAGCGCGCGGCTGAGATACGCCGTCAAGGAAGTGGCGCGCAGGCACGGCAAGATCGCCAGCTTCATGCCCAAGCCATTCGCCGAACACTCGGGGAGTTCGGCGCACCTGCACGTCTCGCTGTGGCGCGGCGGCGAGCCCGCCTTCGGCGCCGTGCACGGCAACGAGAGCGAGGTGGCCCTGCACGCCATCGCCGGACTCCTCGAGCACCTCCCGTCCATCACGCTGTTCGGCGCCCACTCGGTGAACGCCTACCGCCGGTTCGTGCCCGACTCGTTCGCCCCGGCCACGGTGACGTGGAGCCGTGACAACCGCAGTGCGGCAGTCCGATCGCTCATCGAGGACGCGCCGGAGTCCACCCGCATCGAACTACGCACCGGCGGTTCGGATGCCAACCCGTACTGGTTGGTCGCCTCGGCGTTGGCAGCCGTCGTCGCAGGCATCGAGGCGAGTGCGAAGCCACCGCTCCCCGAGGGCGGCAACCTCTACGGCACCGGCACTCCATTGCCCGAATCCCTGGGCGTGGCAGTGGCTTTGGCGACACGCGACGACACCATCGCCGACATCCTGGGACCTGAGTCGGTCCTGGACTTCGCCGCCATCGCCCAGAGCGAATGGGTCGAGTACAACGGGCAGGTCAGCGACTGGGAGCGCCGGCGCTACCTGACGAGGTCGTGAAGGTGTTCGAACTACGCGTTGCCGCCCGCCCACCGTTGGCCGATCAGCCCCTCGGCGGCACCACCGACGAACGTCTCGACCGGCTTCCCGATCTCGTGTCGCGGCTGCAGCGCGAGGACCCCGCGGCCGAACGCGACCGCATCCTGCCGTACGACGCGATCCAACGGGTCCGCCGGGCTGGGCTGCTGAGCCTGCGGGTGCCCGAACGGTACGGCGGCCCCGGCGGTCGCGCCCGGGACGTAATCCACTCGGTGGTTCAGATCGCCAGGGGCAGCTCGAACGTCGCGCAGGCACTACGCGCGCACTACGGCTTCGCCGAGCGCCTGCTGAGCAACCGGGCTACCGAAGACGAACGGCGGCAGTGGTTTCCGGTCATCGTATCCGGCGTGGTGTTCGGCAACGCCATCACCGACGCGCACGGCAAGGCGCCGTCGAGTGCCGACACCACGCTGCTCGCCGACGGCAGGGGAGTGCTCCGACTGAACGGCATCAAGTTCTACTCGACCGGCACGCTGTTCGCCGACCTCATCGCCGTGTCGGCCGTCGATGCCCATGGCCGCGATCTGCAGGCGGTGGTTCCGACCGACCGCGACGGCGTCGAACTGTTCGACGACTGGGACGGCTTCGGGCAGCGGGCCACTGCCAGCGGCGGCACCCGATTCACTGACGTCGTCGTACACCCCGACGAGGTGACCACGGTGTCCGATGGTCGGCACCTCGGCCACTCGACGACGTTCCTGCAGCTGTACCTGGCTGCGGTGTCGGCAGGCATCGCCCAGGCCACCGCCGATGACGCCGTCGCCTACGTGCGCCGACGGGCCAGGCCCGCCGCCCACGCCGTGGCCGCCGAAGCGACCGCCGACCCCTTCGTGCTCGGCGCGGTCGGAGACATCGCGGCCGACGCAGCGGCTGCCGTGACTCTGGTGCTCGCGGCGGCGGACGCCATCGACGGCGTCACGGACCAGTCTCGTGAGGCTGACGCACCTGCACTCGCGGAGGTGGCGATCGAGGTCGCCAAGGCGCAACTGGTCGCCGAGCGACTGACCCTGTCGGCCACCCAGCGGCTCTTCGACACCGGCGGTGCGTCGGCGACGGCGCGCGGTCTGAACCTCGACCGGCACTGGCGCAACGCCCGTACCGTCGCGAGCCACAACCCCTTGGCCTACAAGGCGCATGCCGCAGGCAACTACGCGGTCAACGGGACGTGGCCACCGGCCAACGGGTACTTCTAGCCACCTTGGCAGCGTTTGAGATCGCCGCTCGGCGGGCACTCGAACTTACAGGTACGTCAATACGTGGGTCGTCCATGTCCCGCCCGTGCCGCTGACCGAAGGAGTCGTCATGTCGACCACCACCTGGATCATCGTCGCCGTCGTTGCCGTCATCGTCATCGCACTCATCGCCTTCGCCATGCGCAGCGCGTCGCACAAGAAGCGCGCCGCCGAAGCAGACCGCATCCGCGAAGAAGTGCACGTCGAGGGCCGCAAGCTCGAGCGTCGCGAATCCATTGCCGCGGAGACCGAGGCCAAGGCACGCGCAGCGCAGGCCGAGGCGGAAGCCAAGGCAGCCGAGGCCGCACGCCTGCAGGACCGGGCGAGCAGCCATCGCGAGGTGGTTGACTCGACCCGCTCGAACCTCGACGAGCGTCGTGAGCACGCCGACTCGCTGGATCCGCGGGTGAAGTCGGGACGGCGCGACGACCAGGTCGACGAGTCGGACCGCGTCGTCGTGCGCGACGGCAACGACGTGCAAGCCCAGGACGTGCGTCACGACGGTCGGCACGACGTGCAGGCTCAAGAGGTCCGCGGCCAGGACGTGCATGGACGCCATGCCGACGGACGCCCGACGCGCTAACCGCGGAGTAACTGCTCGATCAAGGCATCGGCGACCCACGCCTCGAAGGCGTGGGTCGCCCACCCGCGCTCGCGAACCATTCGGTCGAAGACGACCGGGTCGGCTGCCAGCCACGCCACGTCGACGGCGTGGTCGCGGGGAAACGCGGGCCGATCTGCACCTAGTTCAACGATCCGGTCGACGATTTGCCCAGCGCCCTGCAGGCGCTGTCGATGCAACGTGGTCAGGAGTTCACGCGCCTCGCCGTCGATCTCGGCGGCGACCTCCAGCGCGCGGAAGAGTCCCACGGCACGCTCGGCGATCTGGACTTGAAGGTGAATCCAATCGCGCAGCAGGCGGTGCGGATCCGCGAGGGCGAACAGCTCTTGGAACGCTGGCCGGTCGGCCAGCGCAATGGGCCTGTCGTCACCGGCGACGGCCCAGTCGAGTGCGGTCTTGAGCAACGCGACCTTTCCGCCGACGGCACTGAACACGGTCTTGCGACTGACGCCTGCGGCGCTGGCGATCGCATCGATGGTCGTCGCTCCGTAGCCGTCGGCCGCGAACAGCTCCGCGGCCGCATTCACGACGGCCCGCCGGGTGTCCTGCGCCTGGGCTGCGCGCAAGGTGGACCGGTAATCACGCTTGACAGCATCCCGCATTCGAGTTCACCCTTCAGGTATTCAATACACCGCAGGTTACCTCAATCGTGGAGAACCAACCCATGGACATCGTCATCGTGGGCGCCGGACCCGCCGGGCTCTACCTCGCCACGACACTCGCCGAGCGAGGACACCGCGTCGCGGTCGTCGACCGGGACCCTGGACCGCCGCGCTCGGGCCCGTGGCTCCGTCGGGGGGTGATGCAGTTCGAGCACGCCCACACCTTCCGCGGACCGGTCGTCGACCTGCTGCGCGAAGACATGCCCGAGTTCATCGACCGATTGGTCTCCGCCGGTGCCTCCATCCCCGTCACGCCCGACGGTAGGCCGGCCGCGCTGCTGTGCCGGCGCAGCACGTTCGAGGCCACGATGCGTGCGATGGCGTCGGGACGCCCCGGCGTCGACGTGGTCACCGGGCACGTCGACCGGACCGTCGACGACGGCGCCCGCGTGCGCGGCGTCTACGTCGACCGACGCCCGGTGACCGCCGACCTGGTGCTCGACGCGTCGGGACGCGCGAGCCGCTTCTCGGCCGAGATTCGACCCCGGCTGCTCGGCGAACCGTGCGGCGTCGCCTATGTGACCCGGCAGTATCGGCTCCGGCCCGGGGCCGATGATCCGCCGACCAACTCACCGATCGGACTGTCGTTGGGCTTCGCCCGCTACTTCGCGGTTGCCTTCGTGCACGATGCCGGAACCTTCTCGATCACCATCGCGCACGACGGCCGGGATCCACGTGTCCGGGCATTGCGGCACGCGCACGTCTTCGAGTCGGTAGTGCGGACGATCCCGCGACTGCGAGAGTGGATCGACGCGGACGTTGCCGAGTCGATGACCCCGGTGCTGCCAGGTGGCCGACTGCACAACGGGTATCGCGGTCAGTGCGACGAGCGCGGAGCACTGGCCACGCCAGGCATGATCTCGGTGGGCGACGCCGTCTGCACCACGACGCCGCTGGCGGGACGTGGAGTCACCCTGGCTCTCGCGCAGGCCAGTCGGCTCGCGGCGATCATCGACCGCCACGGCGCCGACGTCGATTCGGCAGCAGAGGAATTCGACTCGTGGTGCTCGACGGCCATCAGACCGTGGTTCGAGGATCATCGACATGCCGATGCCGAGCGGCTGCGCAGATGGTCGGGCGGCGACGTCGACCTGGCCCGGCCGCTGCCGTCGGATCTGATTGTGGCCGCCGGTGCGGTTGACGATCGCGTGCGCAGCGGGGCCGAGGCCTATGCCCGGATGGACGCGCTCCCGGACAGCCTGGTGGCCGTCGAGCCCCTGGCGCGGAGCGTCTTCGCATCGGGCTGGCGGCCGCCCGCTGCGGACGGCCCCGTCGAACTGGGGGAGGTGTGCGAGTCGGCGGCAGCCGCCCGACCCGCTAGGCCAGCGGCGTCCACGCCACCGGGAGCCGCTTGATCCCGTGGATGAACGCGGATTGCAGACGGTCGGGTTCCTCGGTCGCCGTCAGGTCGGGGATCTGGCGGTGCAGTTCCTCGAACGCGACGGTGATCTCTCGGCGGGCCAGGTTGGCGCCCAGGCAGAAGTGCGCCCCGCCGCCACCGAACCCGACGTGTGGGTTGGGGTGGCGGTGCACGTCGAACGTCCACGCATCGGCGAACTTCGACTCGTCGCGGTTGGCCGACCCGTACCAGAGGGTGACCTTGTCACCTTCGCCGAGCGTGACGCCACCGATCTCGACTTCGCGGGTGACCGTCCGGCGCATGTAGCTCACCGGCGAGGCCCACCGCACGATCTCCTCGACAGCGGTCGGGGCGACCTCGTCGTAGTTGGCCCACCACGCGTCGCGCTGCTCGGGATGGCGACTGAGGGCCAGCACCCCGTGGCTGATCGCGTTGCGCGTGGTCTCGTTGCCCGCCACCACGAGCAGGATGAAGAACGACGCCACTTCGCTCGACGTCAGGCCCTCCCCGTCGAGTTCGGCCCGGACCAGACTGGTGGTGAGGTCGTCGCCGGGGTTGGCGCGGCGGTCGTCGGCCAGTGCCGACGCGTAGGCCCCGATGTCCATCGCGACCCGGAAGAACTCGTCGAAGTCGGTGGTGATGTCGGGGTCGCCGAAGCCGAGGATGACGTTCGTCCAGTGGAAGACCCGGTCGTGATCGGTGTCGGGGATGCCCATCATGTCGCAGATGATCTGCAGCGGCAGTGGGCCGGCCAGTTCGGTCACCAGGTCGGCGCGCCCGTCCGGGTGGTTCGACACCATCTGCTCGACGAGCCGGCGGGCACGGTCGCGCACCGAGTCCTCGATCATCGCCAGGACGCGCGGCGTGAACGCGCTGCGGACGATGTTGCGCAACCGGGTGTGCCGCGGATCGTCCATCGCGATCATCGAGCCGAAGTACTCGGTGAGCTCGGGCGTCTGATCGCCGATCGTGATGCCCTGGGCAGAGCTGAAGATCTCCGGGTGGCGGCTGGCGTAGAACACGTCGTCGTACCGGGTGACGGCCCAGTGTCCGCGGCCGCCTTCGAACCCGTCCTGGATGAACTCGGGCTGCAGCGACACCGGCGCCTCTCGGCGCAGCGTGGCGAATGCACCCTCGCGCAGATCGTCGTCGAGCGCCCAGAAGTCCCACGAGCCGAGGCTGATCTCCGACAGCGGCACGTCGGGCGGAGCGGAGCCATTCACACGGGGCGTGATACCCACGTCGCCCCCTTCACCGTCGAAGGACTAGATGCCGTCGAGCCTAGCGTTCGTCAAGGCGTGCCTTCGTGTCCGGCGCGACCGTGGCTGCGCCTGTCCTCCTTCATCCTGGCCTCGAACACGTGCCGGTGACCCTGCTGCAGTTCGTCGCGCACGCGCTTCTCGTGGTCGCGGAGCACGGACCAGTAGTTGTCGTCGAAGTCCTCGACGATCTGGAACGTCCACCGGCCGTTGAGCACGTTGCGGCCGACCATCTCGGCCTCGAGTCGGTCGGCCACCTCGGTGTGGCCGGCGTCGCGCAACTTGTCGCAGGCGTCGCCGAGCGTGAGGTCGGCATGCCCCATCAACTGGTGGAAGGAGTAGAGGTGCCCGCGGGCTCGCTCGACCCACTCCAGGGCCTCGGATACCGACCCCACCGCTTCGACGGTCTCGTCGGTGATGTCGTCGGGCAACTTGCGGTCGTGGTCTGCGGGCTTGTCGTCGTTGGCGTGCTCGGTCACCGATCCCAAATACCCGCACGGTTGGCCCGGAAACGTGGTAGCACTCAAGCGGTGCGCAACCCACATGCCGGACAACCCTTTACGGATTCCGACGAGGAGATCGCCCGGGCACTGCTCGACGTCAGCGTCCCCACGCTGATGCTGTCGCTGGTGCACATGTCGGGCGACCCCGGACTGATCCGAGGAGCCCTCAGGCCGGCGGGGCTCTTCCTCAACGAGGTGCAGGGCTACATGTCCGAGGAGGACAAGACGGCTGCGCGGAACCTCGCGCTGACGGTGATCCACGACTACCGGGATCGCGGCTGCCCCGAGCCCGAGCCGATCGGCCAGGAGCTCCTCAAGGAGATGATGGAGTGGTTGGTCTGCGAGCCCGTGCCAGAGGAGTACGTGCCGATGCTGGCCGAGGAGATGGAACTCGACGGCCGCGACCGCCGAGCACCCGAGCCGCTGGACCCGGCCGCGTGCGCCGACTTCCCCGTCGTCGTCATCGGCTGCGGCGAGTCCGGACTGCTGGCGGGAATCCGCCTGCGGGAGGCGGGCATCCCATTCACCATCCTCGAGCGCAACGCAGGCGTGGGCGGCACCTGGTATCAGAACACGTACCCCGGCGCCCGGGTCGACGTCGGCAACCACTTCTACTGCTACAGCTTCGAACCCACCGATCAGTGGACGCACTTCTTCGCCGAGGCGCCCGAACTGCAGGCGTACTTCGAGGGCGTCATGGACCGCCACGGCATCCGCCCCCACGTGCGCTGGGAGACGGAGGTGACGCAGGCTCGCTGGAACGACGACACCGCCACCTGGACGGTCTCGACACGGGATCGCGACGGGAACCGCGCCGACCTCACCGCGCGCGCGGTGATCAGCGCCGTTGGCCAGTTGAACCGGCCCAAGGTGCCCGACATACCCGGCCGGGAGACGTTCGCGGGCAAGGCCTTTCACTCGGCGGAGTGGGATCACTCGGTCGACCTGGCAGGCAAGCGCGTCGCGATGATCGGGGCGGGCGCCAGCGGTTTTCAGATCGCCCCGGCCATCGCCGACGAGGTCGCGCACCTCACCGTGTTCCAGCGCACCGCGCAGTGGATGTTCCCCAACCCCAACTACCACGCCGAGGTCGGGGCCGGCGTCCAGTGGGCGTTGCGGCACCTGCCGTTCTACGGCAGGTGGTACCGGTTCCTGCTGTTCTGGCCGGGTTGCGACAAGGGGCTCGACGCAGCCCGGGTCGATCCCGACTACCCCGACCAGCAGCGCGCGGTGAGCGAGATCAGCGAGGTGACGCGGGTGGTGTTCACGGACTGGATCACCAGCCAGCTCGACGGCGACACCGAGCTGGCAGCGAAGGTGGTGCCCGACTATCCGGCGACGGGCAAGCGCACGCTGCAGGACAACGGGACGTGGCTGAAGACGTTGACGCGCGACGACGTCGATCTCGTACGGACGCCGATCTCCCGCATCGAGGCGGATGCCGTCGTGACCGAGGACGGCGCTCGCCATCCGGCGGACGTGATCGTCTACGCCACCGGGTTCCACGCCAACCGGGTGCTGTGGCCGATGACGATCCTGGGCCGCGACGGCGATGACCTGACGGCCCGCTGGGGTGAGCGACCGGTCGCCTATCTCGGCGTCACCGTGCCCGGGTATCCGAACCTGTTCTGCATGTACGGCCCCGGCACCAACCTCGCCAGCGGCGGCAGCCTGATCTTCCACTCGGAATGCCAAATGCGGTACATCACCGACTGTTTGACGACGTTGATCGCCGGTGGTCACCGGTCGATGGAGCCCCGCCAGGACGTCTGCGACGACTGGGTGCGCCGCAGCCAGGACGAGATGCGGACGATGGTCTGGTCGCAGCCGTCGATCGAGCATTCGTTCTACAAGAACGCCTACGGCGAGGTGTACACCCTCAGCCCGTGGCGGCTCGTCGACTACTGGGGGTGGACGCGGGCGGTGAACGCCGCGGACTTCGTCCTCGACTGAGGCTCTCGACCGTCGAGAGTCAGGCCTCGACGACCGCCTTGATCCCCTCGAGGGTCTTGCGCATGTCGCGGACGTTGCGGCGGCGGCGCAACTGACCGCCGAACAACCCGAACAACGTGGTGAACACGCCCTCGTTCATGAAGAACGACTCGGTGACGTCCGTGCCGGTGGCCGAGGGCTCGAACCGGTAGTGCCAGTTGTTGACGGGACGGTCGCCGATGAGGACCTCGAAGCCGAACTCGCGGCTCGGGTCGCACGCCGTCACGCGGCACGTCGTCCAGTAGACGGGACCGATCTCGTTGCGCCGGACGTGGCCTCGGAACTTCGCGCCCAACTCCGGACCCGTCGCACCGCCCAGCCATTCGGCCTCGAACGTCTCGGGAGAGAACCGGCCGGTGTTGCGGACGTCCGACACCAGTTCCCACACCTGCTGTGGCGGAGCGGCCATGGACACGGTCACTGATGCCTTCATCGGAGGACTCCCTCGTCTGCGTCGGGCTGGTCGGCCTCCGCGTGGGCCGCGGACTCAGCGTGCCACCCTCGCGCGGCGCACCAGCGCCGGGTAGGGCGATACTGGGCATCGTGGTGGACTGGAGCGGACACGACTACGCGGAGGTCAGCGGACTGCAACGCGCGATGATCGCCGACGCCGTCACCGGGCTGGACGTCGAACCGGGGGAGAGCGTGCTCGACATCGGTTGCGGCGACGGCTATCTCACCCGGATGATCGCCGACGGGGTGCCGTCGGGCATCGCGGTCGGCGTCGATGCGTCACGGCGGATGATCGCCACGGCGCAGGCCGCGTCGGCCGAGCGGGGATCGGCCGCCCGCTTCGCCGTCGCCGACGCGCGGCGGTTGCCGTTCACCGACGCCTTCGACGCGGTGGTGTCGTTCAACGCGCTGCACTGGGTGCCCGAGCAGGACCAGGCCCTGCGCCAGATCGCCGCGGCACTCAAGCCGGGAGCGCGCGCGACCGTGCAGATGGTGTGCGCGGGCCCACGCCCCAGCCTGGAGGCGGTCGCCATGGAGGTGAGCCGCAGCACGACGTGGCAGCCGCGGTTCGGCGGGTTCCGTGCGCCGTTCGTCCACGTCGACCCCGACCGCTATGGCGGGCTCGCGGCGAACGCGGGCCTGTCGCTGTCGCAGCTGACGGTCACCGACCGCGAGTGGGACTTCGGCTCAGCCGAGGCGTTCGCGCGGTGGTGCGCGGTGGGCACCACCGGCTGGACCGATCGGCTCGACACGGGCGAGCGGGACCGGTTCGTCGCCGATCTCGTCGACGCCTATCAGCCCGTCGCCGGACGCGCCGGGCTGTTCCGGTTCATGCAGATGCGAGCGGAGCTCAGGCTCCCTTCCTCCCCCCGTCGCTACGCTCGCCCCTGATCCTTCCCCCGTCGCTACGCTCGCCCTGATGAAGATCCGTTTCGGCGTCGGCCTGGCAGGCGAGACCGCCCCCGACGCGCTGCCCGGCCTCGTCGACCGCCTCGAAGAACTCGGCATCGACTCACTGTGGTTCTCGGAGTTGGTGTACACCAAGGCCGTCGACCCGTTCGTCGGCATGGCCTTCGCGCTGGCGCGGACCACTCGGCTGAAGGTGGGCACGTCGGTCGTCGTGCTGCCGGGCAGACACCCGGTGCTGGTGGCCAAGCAGCTCGCATCGTTGGCGGCGCTCGCACCCAAACGGGTGCTGCCGGTGTTCGGACTGCGGTCGGCGATCGCGCCCGAGCGCGAACTGTTCGTGGTGCCCGAGGGCAGGCGGGCCGCGGTGTTCGACGAGTCGCTGCGCCTACTGCGCGCCGCACTCCAACCCGACGGCGAGCCGTTCGAGGGTGAGTTCTTCTCGGTGAGTTCGCCGGAGGTGCAGCCACGCTTGGCCAGGCCGCTCGACATCTGGCTCGGCGGGTCGGCACCTGCGGGGCTGCGTCGCATCGGCAGGCTCGCCGACGGCTGGCTGGGCAGCTTCGTCACGCCCGACGAGGCGCGGCGGGCGGTGCAGCTGATCCAGGAGTCCGCCGCGGAGGCAGGACGGCAGATCGAAGCCGACCACTTCGGCATCAACCTCGCGGTCAGCGAGGACGGGCTCGGGGAGGACCTGAGGGCCGCGGTCCGCAGCCGACGTCCCGACGTGGATCCCGCCGACCTCGTCGCCGACGGCTGGCCCGCACTGCACCGCCTCATCGATGAGTTCACCGCGGCAGGGTTGTCCAAGTTCGTGGTGAGGCCGGCAGGCGGCAGCGACCTCGACGGTTTCGTCGAGAGGTTCGCCGCCGCACTGCTGCCTCGGGAGAACTAGCCACGAGGAGGACCCCATGGCCGAGCACGTGATCGTGTCCGGACACCTGACCGTCGCACCGGAGGCCCGCGACGACTACCTGCAGGGCTGCGCGGGGGTGGTCCGCGCTGCCAGGGCGGCGCCGGGCTGCCTGGACTTCGCGATCGGAGCGGACCTCGTCGCACCCGGCCGGATCAACGTCTTCGAACGATGGGAGTCCCGTGCCGCCGTGGAGGCGTTCCGCGGCAGTGGCCCCAGCGAAGACCAGAACGCGGCGCTGCTCGACGCAGCGGTCGCCGAGTACGACGTGACCGGCGCTGCCCGACCCCTCGGGTAGTGACGGAAAGCCCAGCTCAGCGCGACTTTCGCCGGGGGCTCGCACGGACGCGCGCGAGGGTGCGGGATTCGCCGGGTGCCGAACCGCTCGGGTACTGTGCATACACTGCCCAGGACGTACGGGCAGGGCTCCCGAGCCGGGTGGAGCCCATCGTGACTCGAATCAGCCGACACCATCTCACGACGCCAAGGGGCCATCACCTTGTCAGACACACCGAGCCAGACCGAGGGCCTCACGCCGCACTTCGAGGACGTCCAGGCGCACTACGACCTGTCCGACGACTTCTTCCGGCTGTTCCTCGACCCGACGCAGACCTACAGCTGCGCCTACTTCGAGCGTGACGACATGACGCTCGAGGAGGCCCAGCTCGCCAAGATCGATCTGTCGCTCGGCAAGCTCGGCCTGGAGCCCGGCATGACGCTGCTCGACGTCGGCTGCGGCTGGGGCGGCACGATCAACCGTGCGCTGGAGCGCCACGACGTCAACGTGGTGGGTCTGACGCTGAGCCGCAACCAGCAGGCGCACGTGCAGAAGCTGCTCGACGCCAAGGACAGCCCGCGCAGCAAGCGCGTGTTGCTGCAGGGCTGGGAGCAGTTCGACGAGAAGGTCGATCGCATCGTGTCGATCGGCGCGTTCGAGCACTTCGGTCGCGACCGCTACGCCGACTTCTTCGCCAGGGCCTACGACGTGCTGCCCGACGACGGCGTGATGATGCTGCACACGATCATCAAGCCCAGCGACGAGGAGTACCACGAGCGCGCGCTGCCGATGACCATGACCATGCTGCGGTTCTTCAAGTTCATCATGGACGAGATCTTCCCCGGGGGCGATCTGCCGCAGGCCAAGACGGTGGTCGAGCACGCGACGAAGGCAGGATTCGAGGTCAAGCTCGTCCAGCCGCTGCGCCTGCACTACGCGAAGACGCTCGACATCTGGTCGGCAGCGCTCGAGGCGCGCAAGGACGAGGCGATCGCCATCCAGTCCCAAGAGGTCTACGACCGGTACATGCGGTACCTCACCGGCTGCGCCGACCTGTTCCGCAAGGGCTACACCGACGTCGCGCAGTTCACCCTGACCAAGGGCTGACCCACCACGGACGGCGGTACCCCGGCCTGGCTCCGCTCGCGGGCGGCAGTCGCGCTGCTGGCCGCGACCCTGACGCTCACCGCGGTGTTCGGCGTGTTCGCCCTCCTGGTGCTGTCGCGTCCCGGCCCGGACCCCGCCGCCGGCGTGCCGCGGATGACAGAGGCCGCGGCCGCCGAGTTGGTGACCGCGGCGGCGCGCGACGCCGTCGTCGCAGCCCGGTTGGAACGCCCGGCGGGTGGACGGACGAGCATGTCGTGCGCGTCGGCGACCGGACCGCCGTACCGCCCGGTGGTGCACATGACGTTCGCGCTGCCCGAAGGCAACACCGTGGGCTACCTGAATCGCGTGGCAGCCGACCTGGTCGCCGACGGATGGGCCGACTCGGGAGTCGTGGCGGAGTACTTCGGCAAGAAGCTCACCAGGGGTGGTGTCGTCGCCGTCTTCTACCGCAATCCCGAACGCCTCGACGTCGCCACGATGCGGCTGTCGGGCGAGTGCGCCGTCGACGCCGTCACCACCGAAGGCGTGTGGACCGAGATCGGCGGCCGGCTGCGCGCCGGCTCGTGAGCAGCTGGGTCTAGGACCTGGGCCGTCCGGGTGGGCCGACCTCACCGCCCGCGGCGTCACGGCGCCGGGCGGCCATGCCCGCCAGTGCCTCGAACACCACGCGGTGCGCCGCGTTGACGGTCAATTCGGCGTGGTCGTAGGCCGGTGCCACCTCCACGACGTCGACACCGGCGACGTCGTGTTCGTAGCAGAGCTGGCGCACCATCCGCAGCAGGTCCACGCTCGTGATGCCGCCGGGCTCGGGCGTGCCGGTCCCTGGCGCGTGGGCGGGGTCGAGGACGTCGATGTCGACCGACAGGTACAGCTTGTCCGCCTTCGCGAGCGCCTCCCCGACGGCGTCGACCATGACCGGCTTGAAGCCGCGCTCCCAGATCTCCTGCATGGTGTGCCACACCATGCCCTGTTCCTGCATCCACTCGAACGTGTCCTGCGGCGGCCAGTACCCGCGCAAGCCGACCTGGACGAAGTGGGTGCCGGGGACGGCACCCGACTCGATGAGCCTGCGCATCGGCGTGCCGTGGCTGGCGAGGTTGCCGTCGATGATGTCCGCGGTGTCGGCGTGTGCGTCGAAGTGCACGATGCCGACGTTTCCGTAGCCGTGCACGTCGGCGACCGCCGTCGCCGAGGGCCACGTGATGGAGTGGTCACCGCCGAGCACGACCGGGACGATTCCGCGCGACGCGACGGCGTGCACGCGTTCGCGAATGTTGGCGTGCGACACCTCGGTCTGCCCGTGCGGGCAGTACGCGTCGCCATAGTCGACGACCTCGAGCCAGTCGAAGATCTCGAGCCCGAGGTCCATGTGATAGGTGCCCGGCTCGTACGCCGTGGCGCGGATCGCCCTGGGGCCGAACCGCGCTCCCGGCCGGTTGGTGGTGGCGACGTCGAACGGCGCCCCGACGATCGCGACGTCGGGCTGCCACGAGTCGAGCTGTTCGGTCTCGGTGAGGAACGGGCGGTGCCCGAACGTCGCCAGCCCCGAGTACGGCAGGTCCAATTGCTCGGCCATGCCGGGCGGCAGATCGCGCTGCGGGCCGTGCTCGTGCTGGTGGCTCATGACGTGACCGTACCCCTTGTCGGCAAGCTATGCGCCGCAACGGATGTCAGCGCCGAGCGCAACTCCGCCGGGATCTCTCGCTTGGTCCAGTCCGTGGTCGACACGACGACGTAGACGGTGCGCCCGGTGACCGCGACGCGCTCGGCGTCGTCGGTGGCACCGCGCCGCCACGCCTCGAAGCCGAGCGTGGGGCTCGTCGTGCCGGTCGCCACGCTGGTCACCAGCACGCGTACCGCGTCCCGCCACCGCACCGGTGCCGAATAGTCGAGTTCGGTGTGCACGACCTGGAGGTCGCAGCCGGCCGCGTTCAGCTCGGCGAACGAGATGCCGAGGTGGTCGAAGAACGCGGTGGCGGCTTCGTCGAACCAGGTGAGGTAGTGCCCGTTGAACACCACGCCCTGCTGGTCGATCTCGGCGTAGCGCGGCACCACCGGGAATGCGAAGGGCTCACTCACGTCCGTCACTGTGCCCGGTGCCGGCACCCCGGGCAATGGTGGGTCGTCACTAGGCTCGTCGGGTCAGCAGTGGCGGATTCAGCGCGGAGGACGACATGCAGCAGGTCACCATCGACGACGTCCGCGCGGCGGCCGACCGGATTCGGGGGTCGGTGTTGCGCACGCCGTTGATCCCGGCGCCGTGGGCCGACGGGGGCGGCGATCAGCGCCTGTGGATCAAACCCGAGAGCCTGCAATCCATCGGCGCGTTCAAGGTGCGCGGCGCGTTCAACGCGATCGCCTCGCTCGACGACGCGACCAGGGCCAGGGGCGTCGTCGCCTACTCGAGCGGCAACCACGCGCAGGCGGTGGCCTACGCGGCCTCGCGGTATGGCATCACCGCCCACATCGTGATGCCGATCGAGACCCCCGAGATCAAGGTGGCGGCGACCCGGACGTGGGGCGCCGAGGTGGTGCTCTGCGCCGCGGGTCAGCGCGAGGCCGTCGCCGCCCAGGTGGTCGCCGACACCGGCGGCGTCCTGATCCCGCCGTTCGATCACCCCGACGTCATCGCAGGACAGGGCACGATCGGCCTCGAGATCGTCGAGGACATGCCCGACGTCGACACGGTGATGGTGCCCGTCAGCGGGGGAGGGCTGGCCTCGGGGATCGGCACCGCGCTCAAGGCGCTGCGACCGGAGGTCCGGGTGATCGGCGTCGAGCCGGAACTCGCCGCGGACACCGCTGAGGGACTGCGTGTCGGCCACCCGGTCGACTGGCCGATCGAGGATCGCAACCGGACGATCGCCGACGGTCTTCGGTCGCAACCGTCGGAGCTGACGTTCGCGCATCTGCGGCGGGTGCTCGACGACCTGATCACGGTGTCGGAGAACGACATTCGTTCCGCCGTGCGAGAACTGGCGTTGCGGGCGCACCTGATCGCCGAGCCGAGTGGCGCGGTGGCGTTGGCCGCCTACCGCGCGGCGGCGCAACCAGGCAAGACGGTCGCCATCCTGTCCGGCGGCAACGTCGAGCCGGCGCTGCTGTCGGAGATCCTGGCGGGCTGACCAACTACCAGGGGACGACCAGCGGCGACGACACCTCGCACTGCCGCGTCATCGCGTGTTCCCACGCGTCCTGCTCGGCGGCGGCCTTGAGGAACCGGCGACCGCCGAACCACCCGCACGAGCAGACCGCGACCGAGTGCCCGAGGCCGAGTGCGTGGACGAGGACCGTGCCGTGCTCGACGCCGTCGAGGGCGTCGAGCGGGGATGCGATGACCATCTGCCGCCTCCTCCAGCCGTGGTGTGACCGTGGTCACATCATCACCGACGATGACGGCGATTGCGGTCAAGCGCCGGTCACGGTTCGGTCTCCTAGTGCACGCCCTCCATCAGCCTGCTGATCCAGCCGGACAGCGCCCAGACCACGACGCCGGCGACGATCGCGACGACGCCGAGGATGCCGAAGTAGGCGAACTCCTCGGCCGGGTCGTAGTAGCCCGACAGCACGCCCGACAACGCGGTGCCCAGGCCCACCGAGAAGAAGTAGAGCGCCATCATCTGCGCCCGGAACGCCGTGGGGGCCAGCTGCGTGGTCACGGCCAGTCCGATCGGCGAGATCATCAGCTCCGACACCGCGAAGGCCGCGAGGATGCCCGCCACCACCAGCGCGGGCACCGTACGTCCCGTCGTGCCCGCCATCGGCAGGAACAGCAGGAAGGCCGCACCCATCCCCATGACGCCGTAGGCGAACTTGCGCGGCGTCGTCGGGGCGCGATTGCCCAGCCGCGTCCACAGCACCGCGAAGAGCGGTGAGAGCAGGATGATCCACACGGGTTCGATCGAGCCGATCCAGCTCGACGGCGCGGTCCAGCCGAAGATGGTCCAATCCATGCGTTCGTCGGAGTACACCGCGAGCACCGTGAAGATCTGCTGGAACAGCGACCAGAACACCGCATTGGCGACGAACAACGGGATGAAGGCGCGCACCCGCGTCTTCTCGACCGGTTCGACGTGGCTGCTGCGGAGCATCACCGTGAAGTAGGCGATCGACGCGACGACGATGACGCCCGTGGTCACCTGCGACAGGTTCGCCAGCGTGATGAGGCCGGTGAACAGGGTTGCGACGATCAGCAGCAGCGCGACCACCCCGATTCCGGCGTACTTCGCGAACGCCTCGCGGGGCAGCGGGTTCGGGACCTCCCGACCGTGCTCGCCCAGGTTGCGACGGAACGCCACGTACTGCGCGAGTCCCAGCGCCATGCCGACGGCGGCGGCCCCGAAACCGACGTGGAAGCCGACACGGGTCTGCAGCAGCCCGGTGATGAGCGGCCCGATGAACGCACCGAGGTTGATGCCGAGGTAGAAGAGGGTGAACCCGCCGTCGGCGCGGGCGTCACCCTTGTCGTAGAGGGTGCCGAGCAGCGACGACGCGTTGGCCTTGAGCGCGCCGGACCCGAGTGCCACCAGGACCAGTCCGGCACCGACGCCTGCCAGACCCGGCAGGATCGCGAGTGCGATGTGGCCGAGCATCACCACGACGCCGCCGTAGAACACGGTGCGCTCCATGCCGAGCACCCGGTCGGCGACCCAGCCGCCGAGCACCGTCGACAGGTACACGAGACCGCCGTATGCGCCGACGATCCCCGTCGCGGTCGCCTGCGGTAGGCCCAGCCCGCCGTCGGTCGCCGAGTAGTACAGGTAGTAGCCGAGGATCGTGAGCATCCCGTAGTACGAGAACCGTTCCCACAGTTCGACCCCGAATAGGTTCGTCAGGCCGATCGGATGGCCGAACACGGTTCGGTCGTGCGTTGCCTCCCCGGCATGTCCAGAAGTCATGGGGAATCACCCTGCCACGCCCGCGGCGGTGTCACCGGGGAAGGACCGTCGGTCACGGAACCACCGATGCCCGGCGCGCTGCACACCCGCCGATTCGGTAGTGTCGCGTCGAAGGTGTGCCACACGTCGTCGCCGCGCTCGTCGCGCCTCGGTACGGACCGGGCCCTGTCCCGGCGCCAATGATCCGTTCGACGTGGCCACCGCATGGGTTCGAAATAGGGGTGCATGTGGACGCGGTACTCGGGTTGTCGATGACTCCCACGTCCGTCGGACTGGTCCTCGTCGAGGGACAGGACGCCGACGGCGCAACGATGGACGGCAACGCCTTCGACGTGCACGCCGGGGCGGTCGAGACCTCCGAGCAGGCTGCCGCCGCCGTGCGGCGCACGGAGGCCATGGCCGCCACGCGCGGCCTGCGGCTGACCTCGATCGGCGTGACGTGGAGCGAGGAGGCCGACGCCGAGGCGTCGATGCTGATGAAGTCGCTGTCGGAATCGGGCTTCGACAACGTGGTGCCGATCCGGATGCCCGAGGCCACCGAAGCGCTGGCCCGCGGCATGGCCGCGGTGGTCGGCTACGAGACCACCGCCGTGTGCGTCATCGAACCCGAGACGGTGATCAGCCTCGTCGTGCACGCGAGCACCGGCGCCGTGCAGACCGCGTTCAACCACGCCATCTACTCCGACGACGACCTGATCGGATGGCTGAGCACCGTCTTCACCAAGGCTGACTGGCAGCCCGAGGCGTTGGTGGTCGTGGGCTCGGCAGGAGGATTCTCCTCGATCGTCCCCGCACTCGAGGACGCGCTGTCGGTTCCGGTGTTCACGCCCGAAGAGGCCCAGCTGGCACTGGCCAGGGGAGCCGCCCTCGCCTCGGCGCAGAGCATCGACGGCCCGCTCGACCCCGGCGGCGAGTTCGCCGCCTACGCACTGACCACCGGTGCAGGCGCCCGGCAGACCCGGCGTGGCCGGGTGCCGATGGGCGCGGCGGGAATGCTGGTCGCCGGTGTGCTGACGTTCGTCGTGTCGGTCTCGGTGGCGGTCAGCCTCGAACTGTCGCCGAGCAGGGACGCGCCTGCCAGCCCGGCCGCCGCCTCCGCAGACGCACCTCGGACGCCGGCCGCGGCCAGGGCCAACCCGTCGGTGCTCGCGCCGCCGGTCGCCATCCCTCCGGCTCCCGCCGCGCCGCCCGTGCTCGCCGAGGCCCCACCGGCACCCGAGGCGCCGCCGATCGACGTCGCTCCCGCCGCCGCACCCGACACCGCCATCGTCGGGGAGGCGCCCGTCGTCGCCGAGGCCCCGCCGCTGGCGCCGGTCTACCAGGAGCCTCCGGTGGCGGCCCCCGTCATCGCACCACCGCCCGCGGTCGTCACGCCGCCGGTCACGGGCACGGGTCCGCTGGTCCCCAACTACACGGCTCCCACCAAGAAGCCGGGCATCCTCGGCCGCATCCGCGACAAGCTCCGGTTCGGGGACGACGATCAGTCGCAGGTGGCCCCGGCCGTGCCCGCGACGCCCCCGTACGTTCCGGGTCAGTAGCCGGTCGACGGTTTGGCATCACCCGATGAGGCCCGAGACGGCCTCCGCATCGCGCTCCGGCTGGCGATCGTCGGCGCGGTCGTCGCTGCCGTCGTCCTCGTCGAGCTGACGTCGCGCTCCGGCGTGGCATGGCGGCTGATCACGTTCACCTACCAGGTCAACGTGCTGGCCGCCGCCTATTACGCCTGGACTCTCGTCTCACCGGGTGCCAACCGGCGCAACGGCATTCGAGGCGCCGTGGTGGTCTACGTCGTCGTCGCGGGCCTGGTGTGGAACCTGTTCCTCACCGGACGCAGCATGGGCTACACACCGGCGAACCTGCTGCTGCACGTCGTGGTTCCGGCGCTGGCGCTCGTCGATTGGTTCGCGGTCGGACGCAACGACCGGGTGGTGCGGTGGTGGCAGCCGATCGCGTGGCTGGCCTACCCGGCCGCCTACGGCGCGCTGGCGTTCCTGGTGCTGAACTCGGCAGGACGGCGCGCGCCCTACTACTTCCTGGACCCCACCAGCGTCGGCGTACCCACGGTCCTGGTGAACGTCGGCCTCCTGCTGGGCTGCTTCCTCGGCATCGGATACCTGCTGGCGGCGTCCTCGCGGACACGCGCGGCTAACACTTAGCGCTCCAGAACCGATCTAGCATGGAGAAGGCCATCGACCTCGGAGGATTGACCTTGCGTAACGCCGTGCAACGTGTGCTGGCGGCATCTGCCGCCAGCCTGTCCCTGGTGCTGTTGGCCGGAACCGCTTCGGCGGGGGTGAGCAGCGCAGGCATGGCGGTGCCCTCGGCCGTGCCCGCAACCGCAGTTTCGCCCGCGGAGGGGGAGGTCGTCGGGGTCGGGCACCCGGTCACGGTGACGTTCGGCGCCCCGGTCGCGAACCGGCTCGCCGCGCAACGGAGCATCGACTTCACGTCGTCGCCGGTACCCGCCGGCGAGTTCGTCTGGCTCTCCGACGATGTCGTGCAGTTCAAGCCGACCGGGTTCTGGCCCGCGCACAGCACGATCTCGCTGTCGGTCGGCGGCACCAAGACCAATTTCCAGACCGGTGCGTCGGTGGTCGGCGTCGCCGACGTGAACGCCTACACGTTCACGGTCAGCATCGACGGCGTGGTCGCACGGGAGATGCCCGCGTCGATGGGCAAGCCGAAGTTCGCCACGCCGATCGGGTCGTTCACCGTCCTCGAGAAGCAGGACGTCGTGGTGATGGACTCGCGCACCATCGGCATCCCGCTGAGCGATCCCGAGGGCTACAAGCTCACGGTGTACGACGCGGTGCGCATCACCTGGGGCGGCGTGTACGTGCACGGCGCGCCGTGGTCCACCGGCTCGCAGGGCTACGCGAACGTGAGCCACGGCTGCATCAACCTCAGCCCGGACAACGCCTCCTGGTACTTCGACAACGTCAGCAAGGGCGATCCGGTCATCGTCCAGTCGTAGCTCGTCTAGTGGTAGCGCCGTGCAGGTTCTTCGCCGTCGGTGAGACGGGCACCGTCGGCGGGTCCGGGTAGGTTCCCAGCACCCGGTCGGCCGTGCCGGTCGTCGTGACCGTGAACCAGAAGTGCTCGTTCTTGTAGTGGTGGTGGCGGTGGTTGCGCCACACCGCACGGTAGAGCGCGGACTTCGGCTTGTAGTCGCTGTGGATCAGGTAGTGGCACCACTCGTAGACGAGTCCGAGGATCGCCAGGAACACCAGGAACGTCAGCCCGAGACCGACTCTCGGGAAGGCGAACAGCGCGATGCCCGCCGCGAGCGGCAGCACCCAGAGCAGGGCGCGCCACGGAATGAAGATCAGCGGGACGTTGCGCGGGTCGACGTGATGCTCTCGGTGCTTGCGGGCCAGCAGCGAGTCGACCGTCATGCCGGCGACGCGCCTGGGACGCCAGTGCAGCACGAACACGTGCACCAGCCACTCGAAGAACGGGAACACCGCGAGCATGGCGAGCGGCACCACGGCGTCGCTCGGCCGCCAGTCACCGACCGTGCCGCGGGCGGCCAGGGCGCCGACGAGCACCGTCGCGATCATCCACGGCGACGGATGCCTGCCGAACTCTCGGACGGCGTCGGACAGGGTGAAGGCGCGGCGCTCGGTGCGCGAATTCGGGGCGGTGGTCATCGGCTCTCCTCCAAGGCGGCGATCACGTCGAGCAGGGCGGTCGTGGCGGGTTCGAGCAGCGCTCGGGCGGCGTGCTCGGCGGCAACGAAATCGCCGGCGCGGATGGCGGCGGCCACTGCGCGATAGCCGTCGGTGCGGCCGACCTCGTCGGCCATCATGGTGGCCAGCGCGGGCAGGGCGGGCTCGTAGGTGGCTCGAAGCGTGTTGTACATCAACCGGAACGCGATCGAGTCGGCGCCGTCGACAACGTGATCCCAGAAGGTCAGCGCGACGCGCTGCAGTTCGACCGGGTCGGTTTCGGCCTCCAGCGCGGCGACCTTCTCGTCGAGGAGTTCGGCGACGTCCGGGGCGCGGCGTCGCGCCGCGAGTTCGGCGATCTTCGGTCCGTTGTGCAGCCGGGTCTCGAGGATGCTGCGCACGACGGTGAGATCCAATTCGCCCGCCCGCACCAGCAGGCGGGGCAGCAGGTCGAGTCCGGCGTGCCTACGGAAGTCGCGGACGGTCGTGGCATCACCCTGGCGCACGTCGACCAGGCCGGCTTCGGTCAGTCGCTTGAGCGCCTCCCGGATCGCGGGCCGGGACACCCCCAGCACCTCGGCGAGCCGGCGTTCGCTGGGCAGCGCGTCACCGGGGCGCATGTCACCGCTGAGAACCTCGGTGACGATCTGGTCGAAGACGTCCTCGGGGACCGATCGACGGTTGACGGGTTGTAGGGCCATACCCGGAACCTTCCACGTGATCGGTAAGAGGTCAAGTGGTCATACCAGTTGCGATTGGTGTCGCAGTGCTGTCGCGGTGACGTCGTCGGCAGGCAGGAACGCCTCGATGCTCAGCTCGGCGGCCGTGAGATCCAGCGCCGTACCGAACGTGGTGACGGTGCTCAGGAAGGTCAGGACGACGCCGTCGACACCCTCGATCACGAGTGGCACCACCACGCCGCCGAGATCGCGGGTCTCGTCGAAACCTCCCGGGTAGGCCTCGATCTCGGCGAGCAGCGCCGCCAGTTCCTGCGACCCGCTCGCCCCGACCTCGCGGCGAAGACGGCCGATCACGTGGTGGCGCCACTGACCGAGGTTGCGGATGCGCGGCGCCAGTCCCTCGGGATGCAGCGACAGGCGCAGTGCGTTCGGCGCCTCGAGAAGATGCTCGGCGACGCCTTGGGCGAGAACTCCCGCGCCCGCGTTCATCGCGACGATCCGCCAGCCGCGATCGACCGCCAGGCAGGGATATGGCTCGTAGGCCGTGAGCACGCGGTGGACGCCCTCCCGCACCGGGGCCATCTCGGGATCGTCGAGCGAGCGTTCCGCGTGTATCGGGGCGAGCCCAGCGGCCAGCAGCAGTTGATTCTGTTCGCGCAGTGGCACGTCGAGCGCGTCGGCGAGGCGCAGGACCATGGCCCTGCTCGGCGACGACCGTCCCGTCTCGATGAAGCTGACGTGGCGCGACGACACGTCGGCCTCGAGCGCCAGGTCGAGCTGACTGAGCCGCCGGCGCTGCCGCCATTGGCGCATCAGCGTGCCGAACGGGGCGGGGGAGGTGACGGTCACCACGTCAGTCTCACGCAGAAATGCGGTGGGCTCCACTACCTCAGGGGTAATTGCCGCGCCTACGCCGGCGCGGGACGCTGATGGTGTCCGACCGACCGAGGAGGCGACGATGACGTCCCACCCACGCAGTCCAGACCCGCCCGTCCCGCGCTGGTTGCGCACCGTGCTGAAGTGCGACCGGGCCGGCTCCTCCTGGTACATCGGCACGGGGTTCTTCTTCGCCCCCGCGCTGGCCGTGGTGTCCCCATGGCCGGCCGTCACGACGGCACTGTGGGTGTTCATCGCGCTGGCCGGGCTGTGGCTCGGCCTGCTCGGCATCGCGATGGCCACCGGCCTGGCGATGGTGCTGCGGGCAGGCCGGGAGATCCCCGAGGACTACTGGCGAACCATCGTCCACTACCCCTCGGCGTCGACGGTCACCCCGAAAGTCAGTGCGCCGTAGCCGCTTTGGCGGCGCCGGTGTAATCGACCTGCCAGTGCTTGATCCCGTTGAGCCAGCCGGACCGCAGTCGCTCGGGCTTGGCCAGCGGGGTCAGGTCCGGCATGGCATCGGCGATGGCGTTGAACATCAGGTCGATCGTCATGCGCGCGAGGTTGGTACCGATGCAGTAGTGCGCACCGGTACCGCCGAATCCGACGTGCGGATTGGGATCGCGGAGGATGTCGAACTCGTAGGGGCGGTCGAAGACGTCCTCGTCGAAGTTGGCCGAGCGGTACATCATCACCACCCGCTGGCCCTTCTTGATCTGGACTCCCGACAGCTCGGTGTCCTCGAGCGCAGTGCGCTGGAACGACGTGACGGGCGTGGCCCACCGGACGATCTCGTCGGCGGCGGTGGCGGGCCGTTCGCGCTTGAACAGCTCCCACTGATCCGGGAACTCGGCGAAGGCCATCATGCCCTGGGTGATCGAGTTCCTGGTCGTCTCGTTGCCCGCCACGGCCAGCAGGATGACGAAGAACCCGAGTTCGTCGTCGCTGAGCTTGTGCCCCTCGACGTCGGCCTGCACCAGCTTGGTGACCAGGTCCTCACCCGGGGTGTCCGCCCGCTCGGCGGCCAGCTGCATGCCGTAGGTGATCAGTTCGACCGACGCGCTGATGGCGTCGTTGCCCGCGAACTCGGGGTCCATGTCGCCGACCATCTGATTGGACCAGTGGAAGAGCTTCATCCGGTCTTCCTGCGGCACGCCCATCAGTCCGGCGATGGCCTGCAGGGGGAGTTCGGCCGACACCTGCTCGACGAAGTCGCCGGTGCCCTCGGCAACGGCCTTCTGCGCGATGTCGCGGGCACGCTGCGCCAAATCGGCACGCAACCGTTCGACGGCCCGCGGGGTGAAGGCGCGCGAGACGATCTTGCGCAGGTGGGTGTGGTGCGGCGCGTCCATGTTGAGCAGCACGAACTTGCCGGTCTCGATCTGGCTGTCGACCGTGCCGTCCTTGTACCGCGGTAGGGCCGTCTTCTGCAGGCTGGAGAAGACGTCGCTGCGCCGCGACACCTCCTTGACGTCCTTGTGCTTGGTGACCACCCAGTAGCCGCCGTCGCCGAACCCGCCGACGCCCTCGGGCTGCTCGTTCCACCAGATCGGCGCGACCTTGCGCATCTCGGCGAGTTCCCCGACCGGCAGCCGCTCGGCATAGATGTCCGGGTCGGTGAAGTCGAAGCCGGCGGGAAGGTTCGGGCCGTTGGTGGAATCCGGCGCAGTAGTCTCCGGCATCTTGGTCACTCCTCACACGAGGCGATCTAGTGGCGTATTCCATAGCTACACCACACGTCGGAGGTACCGCGGCAGGTTGGAGAAAGTTCCGAGTAGAACGTGTTCATCGGTGCCGAGCACCGACGATCTCGGCCCTGAGGATGCGCGCGTGTAACGAAGTGCGGCAGAATTCGGATTACTCGTTGAGCGACCCTGAGTAACTTCCGTACCAGCCGTAACACCTCGAGAGGCCACCGTGATGGGCAACGACACACGAAGGTTTCTGACCGCCGCGCTCTGCGGCGCGTCCGGACTGATCGCCGCGGTCTGCGTGACCGCAACCGCGTCAGCCGACCCCGGCGTCCCGCCCCCGCCACCGCCGGCCGTCCCGTCGGTCGCGGGCCCCCTGGTTCCCGCACCCCCGGCCGGACCCGCGCCCGCCGCACCGCTGCAGGCCGCCGCCGGCCAGCAGGCACCGGCCGAAGCCCTTCCGGCGCCCGCCCCCGCAGAGGGAGTGCCGCACATCCCGAGCCCGGACGCGCTGCCGCCGGGGTCGACGATGGATCCGGCGGCCAAGGGCAACGACGACCCGAACGTCAGCTACCTGAAGGACCTGTGGCAGGCGGTGCAGAACAAGGAGATCAGCGGCAAGGAGGCCCTGATCATGGGACTCGCGCAGCGCGGCATGAACACGCCGTACCCCCAGCAGGCCGCAGGCCCGAACGTGCCGCGCAGCGGTGTCGATCCGGCCGCTCCCGCTGCAATCCCCGCTCCTGCCGCAGTCCCCGGCGCACCGGCGCCACTGCTGCCCCCGCCGCCCGCGCCTGCACCGGCCCCCGCCGCTGCTCCGGCTCCCGCGCCGGCGCCTGCACCGGGCCCGCTGCTGCTCCCGCCTCCCGCCGCCTGATCGACCCGGCGGCCGGCTAGCCGACTTCGACGCGCGCGGGAACGTGCTTGTGCCATGGCGTTCCCGCGTACGCGTCGCGCCAGTCCGACGACGTGAGCGCATTGGGCGCCACGCCCGGGGTGTGCGACGTGCCGTCGGCGTCGCGGTGATCGAGACCGTAGCCATTGGGCAGCGACACGTGACCCGGCAGCATGGCATCGCTGATCTCGACCGTCGCTCGCGCCGATCCGGCCGCGGTCGTGATGCGCGCCGATCCACCGTCGACCAACCCGATGGCCGTTGCGTCCGCCACGCTGATGCGCAACGCACCGTCGACGTCGCGCTTGCGCCACGCCGGATCGCGCAGGATGTCGTTGGCGGTGTAGGCGCGCCGCTCGCCCGCCGACAACACGAGCGGGAACTCGTCGGTGGTCAGCCGCCTGGGCGCGTGGCGTAGCTCAACGATCTCGGCGAGCATCTCGGGCATCTCGAGTGCAATCCGCTTGTCCTCGTGGGTGATGAGGTCGAAGTCGTCGGCGTACTCGTGGACGCTGAAGGTCACGCCGGACCGGCTGGACAGGATCGCCTGAAACAGTGCGTTGCCGTCGGCGTGCCCAGCGCGCTGAACGGCCTGCGGATAGGTCATCGCCGTCTTCTGCGCCAGCCCCCACAGTGCAGCGGCGCCGGCGAGGCCGTCGGGCAGGGTGGGCCCGAGCGTCTCGTACAGCACGAACGGCAGCACCCGGCCCAGCGCCGGGTTGGCGCTCACGGCGACGAAGAAGGCCTGCGCGTAAGCATCCAGCCCGGACTCGGCGGCCCGGCGCAGCGGTCGCAGATCTTCGTCGTCGACCACACCGAGCGCGCGCACCAGCCGCGCCCAGATCTCGGGTTCGGCCAGCGTGCCCGGCAGTGGCTCGAAGATCGGGTGCCGCAGGTGAAAGGTGTTGTGCGGGAATTCCAGATTGAAGAAGGTCGCCTCGGGCTTCTCGAACTGACTCGCCGCAGGCAGCACGTAATCGGCGAGGCGGGCCGTCTCGGTCATGGCGACGTCGATGACGACGAGCAGTTCGAGCGACGACAGTGCCTCCCGGACGGCGGCCGAATCGGCCACCGAGTGCGCGGGATTGCTGCTCTCGACGATCATGGCGCGGAACCGGTCGGGGTGATCGGTCAGGATCTCCTGCGGCACGACGTTGCTGGGGACCAGCCCGGCGATGACCGGCGCTCCCGTCACCGGCGTCCGCCCGACCCCGCTGGTGGCGAACAACGGCGCGAACATCGAATGCAGATGTTGCGCACCGCGTTTGGCGAAGCTTCCCGTGAGGATCCACAGCAGCTTGTCGAGGTAGGAGCACAGCGTGCTGTTGGGCGCCTGCTGCACGCCGAGATCCTCGAACACCGCGACGCTCGACGCGGCCGCGATGCGCCGTGCGGCACCGCGGATCAGCTCCTCGGGCACGCCGCAGCGCTGCGCGTAGTCCGCGATCGGGACCTCGCCCAGCACCTCGCGCACCGCGTCGACGCCGGTGACGTGCTGGGCGAGGAACGCGTCGTCGCACAGGTCCTCGGTGACGAGCACCGCGGCGAGCGCGGCGAGGCACCAGGCGTCGGTGCCGGGCCGGACCCGTAGGTGGAAGTCCGCCAGCTTCGCGGTGTCGGTGACGACGGGGTCGATCACGATCATCGAGCGTGCGGGATCCTTGGCGATCTCGTTGAGGACCACCCGGGCACGGGGGAAGCTCTGCGACATCCACGGGTTCTTGCCGACGAACACCGACACCTCGGCGTGCTCGAACTCACCGCGGGTATGGCCGCCGTAGAGGTGCCGGTCGACCCAGTGTTCACCGGTCTTCTCCTGCGCCAACGCGTTCGAGCGATAGCGGGAGCCGATGGCGCGTAGGAAGGCGCCGCTGTATGCGCCACCAAGGTGGTTGCCCTGGCCGCCACCGCCGTAGTAGAACACCTTGTCTCCGCCGTACTCGTCTCGGATTCGGGCGAAGCCCTCGGCGATCTCGAGAATCGCGGTGTCCCAGTCGATCTCCTCGTAGGAGCCGTCGGGGCGGCGGCGCAGGGGAGAGGTGAGCCGGTTGCGGTCGTTCTGATAGTGGTCGAGCCGCAGCGCCTTGTTGCAGGTGTAGCCCTGCGATGCGGGATGCGCCTTGTCGCCGCGGATCTTGGCGATCGTGCGGTCCTCGGTCTGCACGACGATCCCGCAGTTGCATTCGCAGAGGATGCAGGCGGTGGCCTGCCATTCGGTGGTGACGTCGGTGGTCATCGCGACGAGTTCCCTTCTGCGGTCTCTGCCGCCACGATGGCGCGCAACTGTTTGTGGACGAGGTCGATCGGCGTGGCGTCGCGCGTCGCGCGCGCCACCACGATCGCGCCCTCGAGCGATGTCATCAGGAGCATCGCGATCTCCTCGGCGCGCTCCCGGTTGACACCGTCGTCCTCGAGTCGCCGCCGGATCGATTCCGTCCAGCGCGTGAATGCCGCGCCCGCCCGCTCGAGCGCCGGTGCGTTGTCCGCCTCCACTGCCACCGCGACGACGGGGCACCCGGCGCGGTAGTCCGACTCGGCGAGCGAGGAGCGGAAGCCGTCGAATACGACGTCGAGCACCTCGAGGGCGTCGCGGGCGGCGTCGATCTGAGCGGCGATGAAGTCTGCGGCGTAATCGACTGCCTCGCAGAGTAATTGGTTCCTACCACCGGGGAAGTAGTGATACGCCGACCCGCGGGGGGCACGGCTGTGCGCGAGCACGTCGGAGATCGCGGTCGAGTGGGCGCCGCGCTCGCGGATCAGCAGAGCGGTCGAGACGACCATCCGTTCCCGTGGACTGACCACTGCGGCGCCTCCTCGGCGGTCGATTATGTAGATCAGCATACATAGAGCCGTGGCCTGCCGATAGCCCCGAAGTCGGACATCGCACCGAACGCCGCGAAGGCCCCCTCCCGGAGCGGGAGAGGGCCTTCGCCGGACTAGGTGGCGGTGGCTAGACCGACGCCGCCTCGTTCAACTCGTTGAGCGTGTTGGTCGCATCGAGGTACTCCTGAACCCATCGCTCGATGACGGCCGAGGTCTTCTCGACCTTCTCGAACTGACCCACCACCTGGCCCACCGGGTTGAAGGCGACGTCGACGCTCTCGTTGGGGTACTTGTTGGTGGCCGCGACCGCAATCCCGGAAACCATGAATTGCAGCGGCATTCCGAGCGGCTTGGGGTTCTCCGGGTTCTCCCAGGCCTCGGTCCAGTCGTTGCGCAGCATGCGCGCCGGCTTGCCGGTGAACGAACGGCTACGGACGGTGTCGCGACTGCCCGCCTTCACGTACGCCGCCTGCTGCACGGGGGTGTTCTCGGCCTCCTCGACCATGAGCCACTGCGATCCCGTCCAGGCGCCCTGCGCGCCGAGTGCGAGCGCCGCGGCGATCTGCTGGCCGCTGCCGATGCCACCGGCCGCCAGGACCGGAACGGGTGCAACCTCCTTGACCACCTGCGGCCACAGCACGATCGAGCCGACCTCGCCCGAGTGGCCGCCGGCCTCGCCGCCCTGGGCGATGATGATGTCGACGCCCGCGTCGGCGTGCTTGCGTGCCTGACTCGGCGAGCCGCACAGCGCGGCGACCTTGCGGCCTTCGGCGTGGATGTGCTCGATCATGTCCCGCGGCGGGGTGCCGAGCGCATTGGCGATCATCGTCATCTTGGGGTGCTTGAGCGCAACCTCGACCTGCGGAGTGGCGGTCGCCTCGGTCCACCCGAGCAGTTGCAGGGTGCTCTCGTTGTCCTCCGCGGTGAGCGGGACGCCGTGGTCGGTGAGGATCTTCTTGGCGAAGTCGAGGTGCTCCTGCGGGACCATGTCCTGCAGCATCTTCGCGAGTTCGTCGGCGGACAGGTTCGCGTCCATGCCCTCGTACTTGTTCGGGATGACTATGTCGACGCCGTAGGTGTGGTCGCCGATGTGCTCGTCGATCCAGTTCAGCTCGATCTCGAGCTGCTCGGGGGTGAACCCGACGGCTCCGAGCACGCCGAATCCGCCGGCCTTGCTGACGGCGACCACGACGTCGCGGCAGTGTGTGAAGGCGAAGATCGGAAACTCGATGCCGATCTGATCGCAGAGGGGGGTGTGCATGCCAGCTCCTAGGTGGGGCTCGAGCGGTGAGCGTCGAATTGGAACGTGTTCTAGTTTAGTACCCGCCCACCCCGCCCCGGGTCAATCCTGGGGATCCCACGGTGGGCATCGGGACTCGACAGCGCCGGAGAATGTCATTACCGTTTTTCGCGAATCGCGTTGCAACACGTGATCGTCTCGACGAAGGACCGCAGACCGTGACGCACTGGCTGAACCACTCGCTCGTCCTCGCCTCCGACTACCGCATCCCCGACCCGGAACGGGTGCTTCCCCTGCTCGAACGTCGTCAGGACGCGCTGGCCGACCTCGGCGCGCACCACGTCCTCGTGTACACCTCGACGACCGAACCGGACCGGGTCATGGTCCTGATGGCGATCCATACCCGCGAGACGATCATCGAGCTGCTGCGGTCACGCGTCTTCTTCGACTGGTTCGACGCCGTCGGCGTCGAGGACATCCCGGCGGTGTTCGCGGGCGAGCTGATCGACCGACTCGACCTCGTCGGTGAGACGACGCCGACCGCTCCGGAGGTGATGGTCTCGGTGGTGACCCCGGTGGAGAGCGTCCCGGGGCTCGTCGACCACGTCCGGGAGACCGCAGGCGACCTGCGGGCCGCGGGCGTCCGGAAGACTTCGGTGTTCAGCGCGTTCGACGACGAGCGCGAGGTGATGATGCTGTTCCAGATCGACGACGAGCGCCATGCCCGGCACTGGCTGCGCGATTCGGACCTGAACTCCGAATGGCTGGGCCGCGCCGGGATCGGCGCCTATCCACCCGTCTTCATCGGCAGGTTGCGCCAGATACTGCGCATCCCATCTCCAGGCATCGAGGACACCACGGGCGGCAACTGATGTACGTGTGCCTGTGCGTGGGCGTCACCAATCAGGCCGTCAAGGACGCCGTGGCGGCCGGCGCCAGATCCTCCAAGGACGTCGCCGCGGCATGCGGCGCCGGCTCGGAGTGCGGTCGCTGCAGGCGCACGGTGCGCGCGATCATCGACGCCCACCCCGGCGCCGCAGCAGGCGCGCCGACGCCGGCCGGCCGGGACCGCTGACCTCGAGCACCGGCCAGCCCTGCTTCGCCGCCTCCGCAGCGAGCCTCGACCGCGGATTCACCGGCCTGGGCGACCCCACCTCCCGCATCAACGGGATGTCCTCGTCGCCGTCGGCGTAGAAGTAGCTGCGCGACAGGTCCACGTCGTTGGCCTCGCTGAAGCGGCGGGCGGCCGCGGCCTTGCCAGGCCCCCAGACGACCGGCCGGATGATGCCGCCGTTGAGCGCCCCGTGCTCGTCGGTGTCGAAGTGGTTGCAGATGACGTGGTCGATGCCGAGGTAGCGCGCCACCGGCTCGGCGTGGATGGTCAGCGCCGACGAACTCAGCACGACGGTGTGGCCCCGGTCCTGATGGGCGGCGACGATGCCGCGCATGGTGTCGAAGACCCGCGCCTGGATGTGCGTGCGGAACAGGTACTCGCCGAGTTCGTCGAGATCGGCCAGCAACTCGCCGTGCAGGTATCCGGCCGCCCGCAACATCAGCCGCTCGAACTCCATCCGCCCGAGCCGGTACCGCACCGATGCCTCGATCACGCCGAGCACCTCGCCGATGCGTGCCTGCCTGCTGCGAATGCGGTGGCCGGCGTGCACCGTCGCGGTGAATCCGGAGACCAACGTGCCGTCGAGATCGAAGAACGCACCGATGCGCGCGTCGGCCGCGCTCGACGCGATGGCCGACAATTGCGGGTGCGGGGTCATCTGCCTCCTGGAGCCGCTGGGCCGAGTGGTCGTCGGCGTCCGACCCCATTTGAGCATCACTGGCTGACTCGCGGGGGTGCAGACGGTAGCCGATAGGTACGAAGTCGGGCTCATCGGCTAGGTTCGATCACAGTAGTTTCGTTCTTGCCTGGTTCAGTCGGAAGCCTCGCGAGCATGAAAGCAGCGCCGATTCGCAGCCAGCGATGCGGCCGAACAGGGAAGATGGGCCTTGGACGAACAACGCGAAGCATCAGCCGCCAACGCGGCCTCATCGTCGTCATCGGCGTGTGAGGTCAGCGAGCGGCAGATCGGGGAGGTCGCCGTCGTGGCACCCTCCGGCGTGGTCGACATGCTGACCGCGCCACAGCTGGAGGGGGCGATCCGCACCGCCCTCAGCAACAAGCCGGCCGGTCTCGTAGTCGACCTCACCGCGGTCGAGTTCTTGGCCTCGGCGGGCATGGGCGTCATCGTGGCAGCACACGAGGAGAAGGACGACGGCACGAAGTTCTGCATCGTCGCCGAGGGCCCGGCCACCAGCCGTCCGCTGAAGTTGGTCGGCATCGCGGACATCGTGCCGCTGTACGCCACCCTCGACGAAGCGCTCGCCGCACTCGATTCCTGAGGTACCCCGTGAACTCGGCTTGCAGACACGCTTACCGAGAGGATCGATCGGGTAAGCATCACCTGCCATGATCGATTCGATGTCCACCGCCGACGTTGCCAACGCGGAGCACTTCGAGCGACTCGAGGCTGCCGCCGATGCACGCACAGCCGCCCAGATTCGCGATGAGTTCGCTGCGTGGCTGCGGACCTTCTTCACTCTGGACCCCACCCGGACCAGTGACCTCGTCCTCGCGATCAACGAGGCGCTCGCCAACTGCGCGGAGTTCGCGTACGTGGGTGCGCCGCGCGCGGGCACGATGGATCTGCAGGCCTGGTTCGAGCCGGCCGAGTCCACGATCGTCGTGGTGATCGCCGACCGCGGGTGCTGGCGCAATCCCGAGTCGCCACGGGCGCTCAGCCGGGGCCGCGGCATCCCACTCATGGAGGCACTCGCGGATCGCTCCTCGATCGAGGCGTCGGAGGCGGGCACGCAGGTCCGGCTCGAGTGGACCAACGTCGGACGCGCCGAAGCCCGCTAGCGCACCACGCCCTTGCCGGTGACCAGCGGCATGTCGAGCGTCGTCCGGATGCCGGGCGCCGCGGCCACCACGTCTGGGATCCCGTTGACGATGCGCCCCGCCGCCGCGAGGATCGCGGCGTAGTTGTGGTCGCCGTTGCGGCTGGTCGGGCAGACGTCCATCACGTATGACGGCTCACCGGTGATCTCCACCCGATAGGACCCGCCCTCTTGAGCCGGCTGCGCCCAGTCGGGCCGCAGATCGCCGCGCAGCCGGGTGATGTGTTCGACGACGATCACCGGTCGGCCCTCCACCATGCCCTCGATCTGGAAGCGCAGTGCAGCGACCGTTCCCTTGGCGATCGTGCCTACCGCGACGTCGAAGTCCTCGGGAGCCGGTTCCTGCTCGACGGAGTCCCTGATCTCGTCGACCTCGACTCCGAGCCCGGCAGCCAGCTGCCGGATGGCGGTGCCCCATGCGATGCCGAGCACGCCGGGCTGGAACAGGATCGGCAGGTCGCCGATCTGGTTGCCGAAGCCCATCACGTCGAACATCACCGTCGCACCGTCATAGGTCGCGTAGTCGGCGATCTCCATCGTCCGGACCTGCTGGATGCTCTGGCAGGTGCCCGCGAGCGCGAAGGGGAGCAGGTCGGTCGCGAAGCCCGGATCCACACCGGTGATGAACACCGTCGAATTGCCCTCGCGCGCAGCGTCTTCGACGCGACCGATGTACTTGTCCGGAACCACCTGCCACGGGTACTGCAGCACGCCTGGCGCCGAGCCGACGACGTTGATGCCCGCACTCAGGAACCGGCGCACGTCGGCCATGGCCTCGGGCAGTCGTGTGTCGCCCATCGCGCAGTAGACGACGCAGTCGGGCTTGGCCGCGACGATCGCGTCGAGGTCGTTGGTCGCGACGATGCCGGTGGTCACCTCGAGTCCGGCGAGATCTCCAGCGTCCCTACCGACTTTCGCGTCCGAGGACACCCAGACGTGGGTCAGCTCGAAGCGCTGATCCTCGATGAGCTGGCGCAACGCGAGGCTGCCGCAGTTTCCGGTACCGATGAGTGCGACGCGGATCGCCATGCTGATGTTTCCTCCCGACGGTGCCTTCCGACCAAGCCCACGCAGTATGCGTGCTGACCCGCCGAATTGGAACAGGTTCTAGTTCGAGAAACCCGTACGGTAGCCTGACCCGTCATGGGACGCGTGGACGGAAAAGTCGTACTGATCAGCGGCGGGGCTCGGGGCATGGGCGCCGCACATGCCAGGGCCCTGGTGGCCGAGGGCGGCAAAGTGGTCATCGGCGACATCCTGGACGACGAGGGCAAGGCGCTCGCAGACGAACTCGGCGACAGCGCCCTCTACGCACACCTCGACGTGACCGACGCCGAGCAGTGGGACGCGGCCGTCGCCGCGGCCGTCGGTCAGTTCGGGCTGCTGACCGGACTGGTCAACAATGCGGGCATCGTCGCGATGGGCCAGATCGGCAAGTTCGACATGGCCAAGTGGCAGAAGGTGCTCGACGTGAACCTCACCGGGACGTTCCTGGGCATGCAGGCGTGCGTCGGCGCGATGAAGACCGCCGGCGGGGGCTCGATCGTCAACGTGTCGTCGATCGAAGGTCTGCGCGGGGCGCCGATGGTGCACCCGTACGTCGCCACCAAGTGGGCGGTGCGCGGTCTGTCCAAGTCCGCGGCCATCGAGTTGGGCAAGTTCAACATTCGCGTCAACTCGCTGCACCCGGGCTTCATCCGGACCCCCATGACCAAGCACTTCCCGGACGACATGGTGACCACGCCGCTGGGCCGTCCCGGCCAGTCGGAGGAGGTGGCGACGTTCGTGGTGTTCCTCACCAGCGACGAGTCGTCGTTCTCCACGGGCGCAGAGTTCATCGTGGACGGCGGCCTCGTCACCGACGTGCCGCACAAGGACCTGTTCTAGGGGCTGTGTTCTAGCGCGTCGCGTCCGCGGTCGCGATCGCGTCGACCACGGCGTCGGGTGCGTCGAGCGCGACGAACGTCCGGGCGCCCGGTACCTCGACGAGCGTGGCGTTGGGGAACAGGGCGGCCAGGCGCCTGCCGAGTTCGGGTGTGAAGCTGCGGTCGGCCTGACCCCACACCAGCGTGACGGGCTTGTCGAAGCGGGGCAGCCGGGTCGCGACGTCGGTGAGATCCGTTGCGGCCACGCCACGCAACAGCGTGGCGAGGTTGCGCCCGATCCGCGAGTCGGCGACGCATGGCCGGACCCACGACGCCGTGAGATCGTCCCTGCGTCGAAGCAGCAGGCCGTATCCCAGCGGTGAGTACCGCAGTGCGGGTATGCGCATGAGCCCGGCGAGCGCCTTGATCGTCCGCGGTCCACGCATGGTCGCGAAGACGACGTTGAACGGGAACGGCGGGAACTTCTCGAACGCGTCGCAGTTGGTCAGCACCAGTCTCCCGATGCGTTCGGGGTGGGCGTCGACGAGCAGTTGGCACAACCCGCCGCCGGTGTCGTTGCCCACCAGCGTGACGTCGTCGAGGTCGAGGGCGACCATGAACTGGTGCAGCAGTTCGGCGACGGCCCGTGGAGTGCGGAGGACCTCGTCGTCGACGGGCATGACGTGCGAGCCCAGCGGGAGGTCCGGCAGGATGCACCGGAAGCCGTTGCCTGCCAACGTCTCCGCCACCGTGAGCCAGAGCCGGTGGTCCACCAGGATGCCGTGCGCGAACACGACCGGCGGACGCGTCGAGTCGTCAGGACCCAACACGCGGTAGTGGATCGTCGCTCCCTGCAGCCTGACCTCGGGCATCTCCGTTATCCTCTCATCAACTTACGAACACTCGGTATGAAAGTTACGTGCACACTGTATGGAAGTCAATGGCGAGAAGCCGGCTCGACGCCGGACGCAGGCCGAGCGCACCGCGACGACCCGCGCCCGGCTACTCGAGGCCGGCCGCGAACTCTTCGCCGCCCACGGCTATGCCGCCGTCTCGACGCAGGCGGTGGTCGAGGCGGCCGGGGTCACCCGCGGCGCGCTGTACCACCAATTCGGTGACAAGGCAGGGCTGTTCGTGGAGGTGTACGAGGACGTGGAACGCGGCCTGGTGGCCGCCATCACCGACCGCATCGCCACCGCGGCGCCCGCCGACCAGCTCGAGGCCATGCGCGTCGGCGCCCGCCTCTTCCTCGAGGAGTGCTCGTCACCCGCGGTCCAGCGCATCGTCCTGATCGACGCGCCCGCGGTGCTGGGGTGGGCGCGGTGGCGGGAGGTGGGCATGAAGTACGGACTCGGCATCGTCGAGGCGATGCTGGCCCAAGCCATGTCCGACGGCGCAATACCCGAGCAGCCACTGCGCCCCACCGCTCACGTACTGCTCGGCGCCCTCGACGAGGCCGCGCTGTACATAGCCAGGGCCCACGACGGCGATGACGCGCTCCGGCAGATGGTCGTGGTGTGCGACCGGCTGATCAGCGGTATCGCAGGCGACTGACGCACCAGCCCGCTGACATGGGCACAATGTAGTTCCGGGCCGGGTTGGTTCTGTGGCCGGTCGGTTCGACCCCGGCAGAGGGAGAGCATCGCCATCGCGACCGAGACGCGCCGGACGGCCGTGCGTGGCCCCGTCCTGCTGATCGTCATCGTGTTGCTCCTGGTGATCTGTGCGGGCGACCTGCCCCGCTTCGCCACGCCAGAGCCGCCATCGTCGAGGATCGAGATCGCCGACGGCTGGCAACTCAGGTCGGCCCGCGGTCTCGACGCCGACGGGTCTGCGCTCTCGCGCACCGACTACCAACCCGTCGACTGGCACGCGATCACCAGCATGCCCGCCACCGTGCTCCAGGCCCTCGAGGACGACGGCACGTACCCGAACCTGTACTACGGGAAGAACCTTCGCGACGAGGTGCCCCAAGACCTGTGGCAGCAGGACTGGTGGTACCGCACCACGTTCGACGCGCCCGCCGGCCACACGGCCCATCACCTCACCTTCCCGGGCATCAACTACCGGGCAGAGGTCTGGCTCAACGGGCACCTCGTCGCCGACGATCGCCAGGTGGTCGGCATGTACGTCCAGCACGACCTCGACGTCTCGCGATGGATCGTGCCCGGTGGCCCGAACGCGCTGGCGGTCAAGGTCGTTCCCGAGCGAGCGCTCCAAGACGTCGACGGCGTGGAACTCGCCGACAGCTGGTTCGACTGGATCAACTGGAACTACCTCGGCTATCAGGGCCCCGGCAAGAACCCGGCCAACGGCAACTCCTTCGTCGCCGACCGCAACGCGGGCATCTGGAAGCCCGTCTACCTCGAGTCGTCCGGTGCCGTGACCGTCGGGGCCGCGACGGTCACGACCGACCTACCGCTGCCTGCCACCGACAGCGCCCGGCTCACCGTGTACTCGACGCTGCGCAACTCCGGGGCCACCCGCACCGGGGGAGTGCTGCGCGCCACGATCGGCCGACCCGGTCGGCCGGGAGTCACGGTCGAACGCGACGTCGCACTCGCACCCGGCGAGACCCGGGAGGAGCGATTCACCCCGGACGACTTCCCCGATCTCGTGCTGCGCGACCCGGATCTCTGGTGGCCGTACACCATGGGCGAGCCGAATCTGTACGACCTGCGCGTCGAGTTCGTCTCCCGCGGTGCGTCCGTCGACACCAGGACGCAGCGCTTCGGCGTCCGCGAGGTCACCCAGTTGCGCGACGACGACGAGAGGTTCCCCGAGATCGGTCGGGGCGGCAACTTCTATCTTCAGGTCAACGGACGCGACTTCCTCGTTCGCGGTGCCAATTACACCCCGGACCTGCTCTACGACTACGACCCGGACCGCGAGGACGCCATCCTGTCCTACACGCGCGACCTGGGCCTCAACATGCTTCGGCTGGAGTCGAAGATCCCCACCGAGGGCTTCGTCGAGCGGGCCGACGAACTCGGCATCCCGCTGATGGTCGGCTGGATGTGCTGCAACCAGTGGGAGAAGTGGCCGCAGTGGGACGCCGAGGACAACGCGGTGGCCCGGGCCAGCGTGCGGTCGCAGGTGTCGATGCTGCGGTCGCACGCATCGGCGTTCGTGTGGGCCAACGCCAGCGATGGACGGCCACCCATGCCGCTCGCCGGCGACTACCACGCCATTCTGCGAGACCTGCACTGGCAGAACGCCGTCGTCGACAGCGTCTCGTCGTACACGGTCGACGCCAACGGCGAGCGACTGTGGGACGGCATCCACATGGAGGGTCCGTACACCTGGCGGCCGCCGACCTACTGGTTCAGCGGTGAGTACCGCGCTGCCCGCGGCGCCTCGGCCGAACAGGGCGACAACGAGCACATCCCACCGTTCGCCAGCCTCAGGGAGTTCATCCCGCCCGACCGGTTGTGGCCGATCAACGACGACTGGTACTTCCATGCCGGTTCCAACACCGACAACGAAGTGCTGCGCAGCATCCAGCGGGTGATCACCCGGCGCTACGGGCCGTCGTCGGGCGCCGAGGAGTTCGCCGCGAAGGCGCAACTGGCGCACTACGAGTCGACGCGCGCCCAGTTCGAGGCCTACGCCGCGCTGGGCTGGGCGGGCCACAAGATGACGCTCTACTGGATGCTGAACAATCACTGGCCGTCCTTCTTCGGCAACCTCTTCGACTACTACCTGCGGCCCGGCGGCGCCTACTTCGGCGCGAAGAAGGGGCTCCGTCCGCTGACGGCGGTGTTCGACTCCTACGCCACCGGCGACCGCGCCAGCGTCACCGCGGTGAACCAGACCCCGGACGAGGCCACGGGCATGCGCGTCCGGGCCCGCGTCTACGACCTCTCAGGCCGCCTCCGCGACGACCGCACCAGCGGTGCGCTGACCCTGCCGCCCGGCGGCGCCGTCCCGGCATTGACGCTGCCCCGCCAGGCCCGGGACTCGCGTGTCTTCTTCGTGCGCTGCGAACTGCTCGATGCCGCAGGCGCCGTCGTGACAGAGAACGTCTACTGGCAGTCCCAACGCAACGACGACGTCGACCCGAACCGCGACTTCGCATTCCAGCTGAACCAGTCGAGCTGGGCGGACATGACGGCGCTCAACTCGCTGCCCGCCGCTCCGCTGACGGTGGCGGCGCACCGCAGCGTCGACGGCGCGGGCCGCGACGAGGTCACCATCCGGCTCACCAACCCGACCACGCGCATTGCCTTCTTCGCCAGGGCCGAACTGACGGCCACGCGCGGTGGCGCCGAGATCCTGCCGATCACCTACGACGACAACTACGTCACCGTGTTCCCCGGCGAGAGCGTCGAGGTCAGGGGCGTGGTGCCCAGCCCGCTGGTCACCGCGAACTGGGTGCGTGTCACGCCCTACGATGCTGCGGCCGTGGAGGTCCCCGTCACGCCGATCGAGCCGCGCTGATCGGTGTTTGGCCGTCGACGGGTGGGTATCCGCGCGTTCGGGGCGTCGAACGCCCCGCAGGCAACGGCAAGCGCGACATCAGAAGGGAGCATCCAACAGTGACCGGCATGGAACCACTGAGCGACGCGGAACCGCTGCGCGAGGCCAACCCCGTGGACGTCGCAGAACAGGTGCGAGACACCGCCGACTCGCCCGAGGACGAGGTGGCGACGTCAGACCGCGAGGTCGCCCTCGAGAGCAACCCTGCGGACTACGTCGAACAGCAGCAGATCGTCGTGGACGTCGAGGACGAAGCCGACGAGCGACGCGACTAGGACTGGCCCGGCTTGCGACCGACCTGCTCGGACTCCCACTTGGACTCCAGCGATCGGGTGACCTGGGTGCCTGCGGCGTACTCGACGTCGAAGGTCTCGCCGCCGTTGGTCTCCAGCGTCACCAACACGATCGGCCGATCGTCGCGGGTGGTGTCGTCGCGGTGCACGACCCGGTAGGTCTGGGTGCCGTCACCGCGGTCGTGGTCGATCAGGTCGCCTGCTGCGACGTCGTCGATGCGGTCGTCAGTCGAGTTGTCGGCCATGGCGACCACGGTAGCGGCGCGCCCGAGGGCCGATGACTCAGCCCCGCTTCACCACGGCGCGGCCGACCGACAGCAGCACCGGCAGGGCGGACAGCAGGGCGATGCCCAGCACGATGAACTCCAGGTGCGCGGCGACGAACGGCAGGGCACCCAGGTAGTAGCCGACCGCCGTGAGGCCGACACCCCAGGCGACGGCGCCGATCACGTCGAAGGCCAGGAACACGGGGTAGCGCATGCCCGACGCTCCTGCGATGACGGGGGTGAACGTGCGCACCACGCCGACGAAGTGCCCGATCACGATCGTCTTGCGGCCGTGCCGTTCGAAGAACGCCCGGGACGTCGCCAGGTACCGCTTCTTGAAGAAGCGGGCGTCGTCGCGGTTGAACAGCGCCGGGCCCAGCCGCCTGCCGATCAAGTAGCCGAGTTGCCCTCCCGCGATGGCCGCAGCCGCCGCACCGGCGCCCAGGGGCCACGGCCCGATCGGGGCATCGGGTTGCGCTGCCAGCAGTCCCGCGGTGAAGAGCAGGGTGTCGCCCGGCAGGAACGGGAAGAACAGGCCCGTCTCGATGAACACGATCAGCATGACGCCCGGGAGCAGCGCCGAGGCGAACAACCCGCCCGCGCCCAACCAGTACATCGGGTCGAGCACCTCGGGCATGGCCAGTACGGCGCTCGTCACGGCCGCCGAAGCTACCCGCGACGGATGACCGTGACCTGAACGGAAGGCAACCAGGCCCGCCGGGGCGCGCGGTCGACGTAGGGTCGTCGGGGTGAGCGCACGCGCGGGAATCGTCGTGACGGGTACCGAAGTCCTGACCGGGCGGGTCCAGGACCGCAACGGGCCGTGGCTCGCCGATCAGCTACTCGAACTCGGCGTGGAGCTGGCCCACGTCACCATCTGCGGGGACCGGCCCGCCGACATCGCCGCGCAGCTGCGCTTCCTCGCCGCCGAGGGCGTCGACCTCATCATCACGAGCGGGGGCCTCGGCCCCACCGCCGACGACGTGACCGTGGCGACGGTGGCCGACTTCTGCGGCCGCGACCTCGTGCTCGACGACGCGCTGGAGGAGCGCATCGCCGGCATCCTGCGGCGATTGATCGGCAACCGCACCGGTGTCGACTTCGACGCCGTGATGACCGCAAACCGCAAGCAGGCCATGGTCCCCGAGGGTGCGGAGGTCCTCGACCCGGTGGGCACCGCGCCCGGCGTGGTGGTGCCGGGGTCGCCGACGGTGGTGGTGCTGCCCGGCCCGCCCCGGGAACTGCAGCCGATGTGGCCGCGCGCACTCGCCACCGACGCCGTCCAGAAGGCGATTGCCGGTCGCACCGTCTACCGCCAGGAGACGATCCGGATGTTCGGCCTACCCGAGTCGGGTCTCGCCGAGACACTGCGGGTCGGCGAGGCGGGCATCGACGGCTTCGACCGCATGGAGATCACCACCTGCCTGCGGCGCGGCGAACTCGAGATCGTCACCCGCTACGAGCCAACCGACGCCGCGGTCTACGACCGGCTCGTCGACCTGCTGCGGAACCACCACGGCGCCGAGATGTTCTCCATCGACGGGGCGTTGATCGACGACCAAGTGGCCGAACTACTCGCGGGCCGGACGATCGCCACGGCGGAATCGTGCACCGCGGGCATGATCGCCGCGCGCCTGACCGATCGCGCCGGCTCCTCGGCGTACGTCGCGGGCGGGGTGGTGTCGTACTCCAATGACGCCAAGGCCGACCTGCTCGGGGTCGACCCGGCGTTGATCGCGTCGCACGGCGCCGTGTCCGAGCCCGTCGCCGAGGCGATGGCTGCCGGTGCGCTCGCACGCTTCGGCGCCGACACCGCCGTGGCGACCACCGGCATCGCCGGACCCGGTGGCGGCAGTGCCGAGAAGCCGGTCGGCACGGTGTGCTTCAGCGTCCGGCTGGGTGACGGCACCACGCTGACGAAGACACTGCTACTGCCCGGCGACCGCTCCGACGTCCGCGAGCGGTCCACCACCGTCGCGATGCACCTGCTGCGTTCGGCGCTCACCCGTCCTGCGACACCGAGCCGGGGGAGCTGAGCGGCGTTGCCGTTCTCCTTCGGCAGTGTCGAACTGGCCGAACTCGACGCCCTCCTCGAGCAATTCCCCGCGCTCGCCGGACGACCGCGCGAACTCGAGGACCTCGCGGGCGGCCTGACCAACCGCAACGTCAAGGTGACCACCCCGTCCGGCGTCTACGTCGCGCGGTGCTGCGACACGTCGAGCAGCCTGCTCGGCATCGACCGCGACAACGAGTACGCCAACAGTCGCGCGGCTGAGGCCGCCGGTGTGGGCGCTCCGGTCGTCGACTACCGGCCCGACCTCGGCATCCTACTGATCGGCTTCGTCCCGGGCCGGACGCTGTGCGACGACGACTTCGCCCGGCCGGGCGTCATCGCCAAGGTGGCCAGGGCATGCCGGGCACTGCACGCGGGGCCACGCTTCCGCGACGACTTCGACATGTTCACCCTCCAACCGTCGTATCTGAAGGTGATCTCGGACAACGGGTTTCGCATACCCGACGATTACCACGACTACGCCGAGCGGTTCGCGGCGATCCGCGCGGCGCTGGCCGACGACGACACCACCGTGCCATGCAACAACGATCTGCTGGCGGCCAACTTCGTCGAGGACGGCGACCACGTGTGGTTGATCGACTACGAGTACTCCGGCAACAACGATCCATGCTTCGAATTGGGCAACGTCTGGCGGGAGTGCAATCTGTCGATCGAGCAGTTCGAGGAACTCGTCACCGCCTACCACGGCCGTGCCTCGCGCCGCACGTTCGCGCGGGCCCGGCTGCAGGGCACGGTGTCGCAATACGGCTGGACCCTCTGGGGCTGCATCCAGAATGGCTCCAGCGCACTGGAGTTCGACTTCTGGGAGTGGGCCATGGAGCGCTACGAACGCGCCGTGGAGGAGTTCCGGGGTCCCGACTTCACTCGACTGCTCGACGACGTGCGAGCACCGGACTAAGGAACGACGTGGCCCAACGATCGCATCAGCACACGACCGGGGCTGCCCTGCCCGCCCGCGCCCAGGTGGTGGTGATCGGTGGTGGCGTCATCGGAACCAGCGTGGCCTACCACCTGACCAAGCTCGGGTACACCGACGTGCTGCTGATCGAGCAGGGCAGGTTGTCGTCCGGGACCACGTGGCATGCGGCCGGTCTGGTGGGTCAGCTACGGGCGTCCGAGGGCGGTACCCGACTGGTGCAGTACTCGACTCAGCTCTACACCGAACTCGAGGCGGAGACCGGCCTCACCGCCGGCTACCGGCAGTGCGGGGGAGTGATCGTCGCGCGCACCGAGGACAGGATGACGCAGCTGCGGCGCACGGCCGCCAACGCCGCAGCCTTCGACCTCGAGTGCGAGCTGATCACACCGGAACAGGCGCTCGAGCACTACCCAATGATGCGGATCGACGACCTGGTCGGTGCGATCTGGCTGCCCGCCGACGGTCGCGCCAATCCCACGGACCTGACCTTGGCGCTGGCTAAGGGTGCTCGTCTGCGCGGCGCGCGAATCGTGGAGCGCACCAGGGTGATCGGGACGACGGTGGCCGACGACGGTGGCCGGCGCCGCGTCGTCGGCGTGCGCACCGACGCCGGTGACGTCGAGGCCGAGATCGTCGTCAACTGCGGGGGACAGTGGGCCAAGCAGCTGGGTGCGATGGCGGGCGTCAACGTTCCGCTGCACTCGGCCGAGCACTTCTACGTCGTGACCGAGACGGTCGAGGGCGTGCATCCCGACCTGCCGATCCTGCGCGACCCCGACGGGTACACGTACTTCAAGGAGGAGGTCGGCGGCCTCGTGATCGGCGGCTTCGAACCGGAGGCCAAACCGTGGGTCGGCCCCGACCAGATCCCGTATCCCTTCGAATTCCAGCTCCTGGAAGAGGATTGGGACCACTTCCAAATCTTGATGGACAACGCCCTGCTGCGCATACCGGTGCTCGAGCAGACCGGCTTGAAGAAGCTGTACAACGGGCCGGAGAGCTTCACGCCCGACAACCAGTTCATCCTCGGCGAGGCTCCCGAGTGCGCCGACTACTTCGTCGCCGCGGGCTTCAACTCCGTGGGCATCGCATCTGCGGGCGGCGCGGGCCGCGCGTTGGCGGAGTGGATCGTCGGTGGCGCGCCGACGAGTGACCTCACCGGGGTCGACATCCGGCGGTTCGCCCCGTTCAACGGCAACAACCGCTGGTTGCACGACCGGGTCGCCGAAGTCCTCGGCGTGCACTACGAGATCCCCTGGCCCAACCGGGAACTGACCACCGCGCGGCCCTTTCGGCGGTCCCCGGTCCACCACCTGCTGGTCGCGGCGAACGCCAACTTCGGCAGCCGCATGGGGTGGGAGCGGGCCAACTTCTTCGCTCCCGACGGTGAGCCCCCCGTCATCGAATACTGCTGGGGCAAGCCGAACTGGCTGCCCTGGTCGGCGGCCGAGCAGACCAGCACCAGAACCGGCGTCACCGTGTTCGACCAGACGTCGTTCTCCAAGTACCTGATGGTGGGGCCCGATGCCGAAGCCGCACTGCAGTGGCTGTGCACCGCGGACGTCGCCGTCGACGTGGGCCGCACCGTCTACACCGGCATGCTCAATGCCCGCGGCACCTACGAGGCCGACGTGACGGTCACCCGCACCGCGCGCGACGAATTCATGATCGTCAGCAGCGCCGCGACCACCGAGCGCGACAAGGACCACATCGTCTCGAATCGTCCGCCGGGCAACACCGCTGCGCTCGTCGACGTCACCTCCGCCATGGCGGTGTTCGGCGTCATGGGTCCGCGCTCCCGCGACCTGCTGGCCTCGCTCAGCGACGCCGACCTGTCGGATGACGGCTTCCCGTTCGGAACGAGCCGGCCGATATCGCTGGGGTACTCCACCGTGCGCGCCACCCGCATCACCTACGTCGGCGAACTGGGTTGGGAACTCTACGTTCCGACGGAGTTCGCCGTCGGCGTGTACGAGGACCTGATGAGGGCGGGCGCGGCGTTCGGCGTGGCCCGCGGCGGCTACTACGCCATCGAATCGCTGCGCCTCGAGAAGGGCTACCGGGCCTTCGGGCGCGAACTGACCCCCGGTGACGGACCCGTCGAAGCCGGACTGCTGTTCGCCTGCAAGCTGACCGGTGACGTGGACTTCCTCGGACGGACCGCCGTGGAGAAGGCCCGATCCGACGGAGCGCGCCGCCGCGTCGTCGGATTCCGGGTCGCTTCAGCCGATGCCATGCTCTGGGGCGGTGAACTCGTGCTGCGCGACGGTCGGGTCGCCGGCCAGGTGACGTCGGCGGCGTGGGGCGAGACCACCGGCGCGTGCGTCGGGCTGGCGTACGTCCGGTCCGCCGACGGCGAGCCGATCGACGCGGCGTGGATCGACACCGGGTCCTACGAGGTGAACGTCGGCGGCACCCTGTACCCGATCACCGTGTCGCGCAGGGCGGTCTACGACCCGGACAACGCCCGGATCCGCTGAGTCCCGGCAGCGTCACGTCCTCACCGTTCGACGTTGACGGAGTCCCACAGGTCGATGATGCTGCCGAGGATCTCCTCGGCAACGCCGAGACCGCCGAGGTGGCTCTCGCCCGGCAGGGTGAACAGTTCGGCGTCGGGCAGACGCGCGACGACGTGCTGGCCGTGGGCGAAGGGCACGATGTGGTCGGCGTCGCCATGCCACCAGCGCACCGGCACCTTCACCTCTTCGAGCTGGAAACCCCAGTCCTTGGCGAACACGGCGACGTCGGCGAAGGGCGCGGACAGCTGCTTGCGGCTGCCGTTGAGCAGGTCGTCGAGGAACATCGCCCCGAACTCCGGCCGCAGCAGGAGACGCCGGTCGGCTTCCGGTGACACCGCGGCGTACGCATGCAGGGCCACGGGCGCGATCGGCCGGATCATGTGGACCAGGCCGACGGCGGCCAGCCGCAGCGGGAGACCGATGAAGGGCAGAGCGGGCGCGACCCGCGATCCGAATCCCATCAGCCCGCCGCCGATGCGCTCCGCGCCGACGGTGGGTGCGACGCCGCCGAGGATGCCCGTCACGACGATGCGGTCGGGCATCGCGGCCGCGCACCCCAGCGCGTACGGGCCGCCACCGGACAGCCCGATGACCGCCATCTGGTCGATGCCCAGCACGTCGGCGATGGTGCGGAGGTCGTCGGCGAACGCCGCTACGTTGGGGTACTGGTGCGGTGTCGACGATCCGATGCCCGGGCGGTCGACGCCGATCAACCGGATCCGCTTGGCGGCCGCGTACGCGCGCGCCTCGACGGGGATCTGGCGGCGGGCGCCAGGAGTGCCGTGCAGCCAGAAGACGGCACGGCCCTGCGGATCACCGAACTCGGCGAAACCGATCTGACGGTCGGCCCCGACGGCAACGTTGCCTTCCAACTTGGGGCGCTCGATTGACATGGCCATCCGCAGAGTGTCGCATGCGTCACAGCCCGGCTTTGCCGGCTTGGCCGTTCGAGGGTCAGGACGCGATGCCGACCACCGCGGGCCATTCGAGCCCGAGCCGATCGACGAAGTCCCTGAACGCCGCGTCGCGGTAGCGCTGGATCGCCGCGGGGCAGACGTCGAGCACCGGAAACGTCACCGTCCACACCACCAGCGAACGTCCGGTCGCGGGCGCGTCGAACACCTCGATCGAGGCTTCGTAGTCCAGTGTTTCGTGATCCAGTGTTTCGTAGTCCAGGGTCAGGTCCCTGGGGCCCGGCCGCTCACCGGTCACGGTCAGCCCCGCCAACCGTCTCAGCGCGGCGACGATGGCGTGCATGTCGCCGGACGGCGCGTCGATCTCGCTGCGGCATCGGATCTTCGGCATCGGCCCCACTCCTCGCGCCCCATGGTCGTCGAGTCCACTCTCGCGCGACGGGTGCCCCGTCGTCGCCGGGGCTGGCCGCCATCTTCGGCGGGGGTTACCCGTACCTTGGGCCCCCCGCTAGCCGGTAGCCGGCCCGCATCGGTGCGACAATCCCGTGTGATGAACGCCGTACGAGTAGTGGTCGCCGACGACGACGTCCTGCTGCGGGAGGGGCTCTCCAGCCTCCTCGAGCGATCCGGTTTCGACGTGGTGGGTCAGGCGGGTGACGCGACGGGTCTGCTCGACCTCGTCCGCGACACCCGGCCCGCCCTGGCGGTGGTCGACATCAGGATGCCCCCGTCGCACAGCACCGAGGGGCTCGACGCGGCGAAGACGATCCGCGAACAATGGCCCGACGTCGCGATCCTGGTGCTCTCGTCGCACATCGACGTCGATCACGCCATGGAACTGCTGGCCGGCGGGCATTCCATCGGCTACCTGCTCAAAAGCCGGGTGACCGACGTCGCCGACTTCGTCGACACCGTCGGGCGCATCGCGAACGGCGCCTCGGTGGTCGATCCGGCCCTCGTCGCCGAACTCGTGTCCGCCCGGCGGCGCGACGACCCACTGGAGGCGCTCAGTGCCCGCGAGCGCGAGGTGCTGACGTTGATGGCCGAGGGTCTGTCGAACGCAGGCATCGGGCGCCGCATCTGGGTCACCGAGGGCACCGTGGAGAAGCACGTCCGCAGCATCCTGACGAAGCTGAACCTGCCCGAGACCGGCGACGATCACCGCAGGGTGCGCGCGGTCATCCTGTACCTCGACTCCCTCTGACCCGTCAGGTTCCGCCCAGGAGTCCGAGGATCGCGCCGGGGGACAGCGCGAACTTGGGCACGAAGCCCAACGCCGGGCTCGCGGCGATCATGTCGGCGAAGTCGTGTTCGGAGTGCGTCGAGATCAGGATCGTCGACGGTGCGGGGTGTTCGGTGGCGTGCAGGCGGTCGACGACGTCGAATCCGCTGTCGGTTCCGAGGTTCACGTCGACGAGGGTGACGTCGGGCCGCAGTTCGCGGTACTGCGACAGCGCCTCGTCGGCGGTGCTCGCCACCCCGACGACCTCGATTCCCGCGCGCTCGAGCATGCTGCTGGCGGCGTCACGGAAGTTGGCGCTGTCGTCGACGATCAGGCAGCGCACGGGGAACCTCCGGAATCGGTCATGCCCCGACTGTGCCAGCGGGGCCTACGGGCGGCATTGCTGCTAGCTGGAATACCCCGGTAGGGAAGACGCACTAACATCCGGTGCGATGACAGAGCGCGGAGAACCCACCGACGCGCGGCGGTCACTGCGCAGTCGCCTGCTCGGGGTGGTGCTGCGCCCCGACGCGCGCCCACTGGGCTGGGGAATCGTCGTCGCCGTCGGCTTCCTGGTCGCCGAGACGGCCGTGGTGCTGTTCCTGGGGCGGGTGGCGCCGGAGAACGCCTTCGGCGCCATCTTCCTGCTCGGCGTCCTCGTCGTGTCCGCGGGCTGGAACTTCGGGTTGGCGCTCGCCACGTCCATCGCGAGCACGCTGGTGTACCTGTACTTCCACATGGACGGGGTGGCGGCGGCGCTGTTCGTGTTCCTGCCGCTGGCTCTGCTGGCCAACGTCCTCGCGGGGCAGGCGCGGCTGCGGGCGGCCGAATCCGAGCGGCGCCGCCGCGAGGCCGATGCGCTGGCACGTCAGCAGGCCGCGCTGCGCAGGGTGGCGACCGTCGTCGCCCGCGGCGCCGCGCCCGCCGAGGTCTATCCGGTGGCCGTGTCCGAACTCGCCAGGGGTCTCGGCGTCGAGCACGTGACGTTGCTGACGTTCGAGGCGGACGACCACTGCGTGGTGCTGGCGGCCGCCGAGGTCGAGGGCATGCCCAATCTCGACGTGGGGGAACGGTTCTCGCTCGACGGCGACAGCGTCACGCTGCGGGTGCGCGACACCGGCGCACCGGCCCGCATGGATGACTACACCGGCGTGGCGGGCTCGATAGCCGAGCGGCTACGCGGGTTGGGGTTGCACTCGGGTGTCGGTTCCCCGGTGACCGTGGACGGTTCGACGCGGGGTGCACTCGTCGTCGGCTCGACGGGCGCGGCGCCGCTGCCGCCGGAGACCGAGGACAGGGTGTGCGACTTCGCCGACCTGATCGGGACGGCCATCGGCAATGCCGAGACCCGCGCCCAGTTGCAGGCATCCCGCGCGCGGGTCGTGACGGCAGCCGATCAGGCCCGGCGCGGCATCGAACGCGATCTGCACGACGGTGCGCAGCAGCGGATCGTCTCGCTGGGCCTCGGCCTGCGCACGCTCGAGGCGTCCATCCCCGCGTCCGACGCCGCGCTACGCAAGCAGGTCGAGAACCTGATCAACGGCATGGCCGATCTGTACACCGAGCTGCAGGAGCTGTCGCGCGGCATTCACCCGGCGATCCTGTCGAAGGGCGGGCTCGGGCCGGCGCTCAAGACGCTGTCCCGACGCTCGGTGGTCCCGGTGGGTCTCCAACTCGAGGTGAATCGCCGGCTGCCGGAGTCGATCGAGGTGGCCGCCTACTACGTGGTGGCCGAATCCCTGGTCAACGTGGCCAAGCACGCCAAGGCCTCGGCGGTCGACGTGCGTGCCGAACTCGACGACCACGAGTTGCGTCTCGACGTCGTCGACGACGGGGTGGGTGGCGCGTCGACCGGCGGTGGCAGCGGGCTGATCGGTCTGAAGGACCGGGTGGAAGCGGTGTCGGGCCGGCTCGACGTCGCGAGCCTCGCAGGCGTCGGCACCACGGTCACCGCACGCATTCCCGTTCCCGCGCAGTGACCTTCGCGGCGCAGCGCTAGGTCAGCCCGACACCCAGCCTGCCGGCTTGCGATCGCGCCACGGCATGGCGTCCTCGAGTTGCGCGGCGAGCCGAAGGAGCACGGCCTCGTCGGGCGCCATCAGCTGCACGCCGACGGGCAGGCCGTCGGCGGTGGTCGCGAGCGGCAGTGAGATCGCGGCCCAGCCGGTGACGTTGGCGAGCGTCGTCCACCCCGTCGTGGCGAACTCGACGTCGAAGAACTTCCGCGTCGTCCCGCGAGGCTGGTCGAGTAGCGCGTACGGCGGCGGCGGGGTCAGCAGCGTAGGCACCAGCAGTACGTCGTGATCCGCCATGCCCGCGGCGAACCGGCGGGTCTGGGCGTGCACCGCGGCGATGGCCTCGGCGTAGGCGAGCCCCGTGGTACCGAACCCCTCGCGAACCATCACCCACGTGCTCGCCTCGAACTCGTCCTCGCGGGGCTCGCGGCCGAGGTGCTCGGTGGCCAGCGCGTGGAGCTGAACGTTGCTGACGGTGTGCAGTACGGCGATCGCGTCGGCCACGACGTCGGGATCGACGGTCGGGGCGCCCGATTCGACGCGGTGACCGAGGCCGGCCAGGGTCTTGGCCACTGCCTCGACGCCTGCGATGACGTCGGGGTGGGTCGTGGCACCGGGGAAGGGAGAGTCCGTGGTCGTCAGGATGCGTTGCGGTCCGGGGTCGTTCGTGATCCCGAGGAGGAACGGCGTTGTCGGCAGCGGCGCGCTGTACGGGTCGCCGGGCGCCGACCCGGTCACGGCGTCCAGCAGTGCCGCGCTGTCGCGGACCGTACGGGTCAGCGCGTGCTCGTTGACCAGTCCCTCGAGCCCGTGCCCGGCGCCGGGCGCGAACGACGTGCGGCCGCGGCGCGGTTTGAGCCCGACGAGGCCGCAGCAGGACGCGGGCACCCGGATCGACCCCGTGCCGTCACCGCCGGAGGCAGCGGGGACCACGCCCGCGGCGACGGCGGCTGCGGATCCGCCGCTGGACCCTCCGGGCGTCGCGTCCGGCGTCCACGGGTTGACGGTCGGGCCGTACAGGGAGGGCTCGGTCGTGCAGTGGTTGCCCCACTCCGGCGTGTTGGTCTTGCCGAACGGGACCAGTCCGGCCTGCAGATAGCGATCGACGATCCACGCCGACTCGGTGGCGACGTGGGTGCGCAGCGCGCGCGAACCCATCGCCTCGGGAGCGCCTGCAAGCGAGGCGCCGAGGTCCTTGAGCAGGAACGGCACACCCGCCAAGGGTCCGAGGTCGCCGCCGCGCAGGACGCCGGAGGCGTCGAGTTGGGCGGCGTGGGCCCTGCCCCGGTCGAACAGGTCGGTGATGACGGCGTTCAGGCCACGCGTCGCCTCGACCCGCAGGATCGCGGCGTCGAGCAGTTCGACGGCGCTGAGGTCGCCTGCGGCCACCAGCGCCGCCTGCCCGACGGCGTCGACGTCGGCCAGTTCCAAGGCGGAGTTCAGATCCATCGACGGATCATCGGGCCTGTCGCCGCGCCGGGCAACTCGGGCCGGTGCGGGTCACCGCAGCGGGATGTCGACCGGTGCGCCGTGCTCGGATTCCGGTCGCGGTCCGAACAGCCGGCGTTCGCCCTCGCCGATCGACACGTCGTTGATGCTGGCCTCGCGGCGCCGCATCAGCCCACGATCGTCGAACTCCCACAACTCGTTTCCGTAGCTGCGGTACCAGCTGCCCGCGGCGTCGTGCCACTCGTACTGGAACCGTACGGCGATGCGATCACCGCCGTACGACCACAGACTCTTGCGCAGGACGTAGTCGAGTTCGCGCTCCCACTTCGCCGTGAGGAACTCGACGATCGCTGCGCGCCCGGTGAGGAACACGTCGCGGTTGCGCCACTGCGAATCCTCCGTGTAGGCCAGGCTGACGCGGTGCGGATCGCGGGTGTTCCACGCGTCCTCGGCCGCCTGCACCTTCGCCGTGGCCGAGGCCAGGTCGAACGGTGGCAGAGGCGGCCGAGGCCCGTCCACTAGCTGGACTCGGAGGTGGGCTTGCTGGGCTCGGGCGCCGCCGCGGAGGTGGTGTCGGGCGTCGCACCCTCGGCGTCGGCGTCGGCGTCGGCCACCTTGTCGTCCTTGCGCGTCTTCCACAGGCTGGCGGCGGTCGTGATCGCGAGCGTGACGATGATGACCCCGAGGCTGGCAAGCGTGGGGATCTCGGGCACCGCCACGTGCTCGCCGCCGTTGATGAACGGCAGCTCGTTCTCGTGCAGCGCGTGCAGCACCAGCTTGACGCCGATGAACGCCAGGATGAAGGCGAGCCCGTAGGACAGGTAGACCAGACGCTTGAGCAGACCGCCCAGCAGGAAGTAGAGCTGGCGCAGACCCATCAGCGCGAAGACGTTCGCGGTGAAGACGAGGTAGGGCTCCTGCGTCAGGCCGTAGATCGCAGGGATCGAGTCCAGGGCGAACAGCAGGTCGGTGGTGCCGAGCGACACGATGACGAGGAACATCGGCGTCATCAGACGCTTGCCGTCCTCCTTGATCCACAGCCGCAGCCCGTCCCACTTGTCGGTGAGGGTGAAGTGGGTGCGGGCGAACTTCACCACGGCGTTGTCGCCGTCGTCGTCGTGGTCGCTGTCGCGCACCAGTCCGACGGCGGTGTAGACCAGGAACGCGCCGAAGATGTAGAAGATCCAGGAGAACTGGTTGATGGCCACCGCGCCCAGGGCGATGAAGATGCCGCGGAAGATCAGCGCCAGGATGATGCCCACCATCAAGGCTTCCTGCTGATACTTCTTCGGCACGTTGAAGCTGGCCATGATGATCAAGAAGATGAACAGGTTGTCGACCGAGAGGCTGTACTCGGTCAACCAACCGGCATAGAACTCGATGCCGAAGTCACTGCCGTGGAAGAACCAGATCCACAGGCCGAAGGCGACTGCAGCGCCCACGTACACCGACAGGGCGATCGCACACTCGCGCAGCGTGGGTTCGTGGGGTCGACGGGCGATCATCACCACGTCGAACAGCAGGACGGCGACCGTCACGCTGAGCGTGATGATCCACTCGATGCTGGATACGTTCAAAAGTTCCTCCGGACGTGACGAAACGGCCGAGGTCTCTGCCGCCGCGCGTCGCGACCCACGGCACCGGCCGGTCAACCATGAACGACGTGATGACGACACCGCGGCGAAGGAATACTCCCCTCGGCGCCCAGTCTGTCAGACGATCAATGCGCCGGGAAATCGGGCGGTGGGGTTCAGTCGCCCTCGACGACGTCGTCTGCGCGCTTGGTCACCGACAGCCTGCCGTCGGTGGCCGATGCCAGACCGATGGCGATCAGCACGTCGGCGGCGGTGATGAACAGCCCCCACCAGTACATCCACTTGAGCGACGGATCGGGCTGGCTCGCGAAGAACCCGATCAGGAAGATCGGTCCCACGATGCCGCACACGAAGACGAACGCCTGGAGGCGCACGTAGCGCCAGAACGTCTCCACGGGGTCAGACGATACGGTCGCCGGAGCCGACCGGCTAGGCTCCGGCCTCGTGAGATTCGAACTGCTCAGCCCGACCGTCGAGATCGGATTGGTGACCACCAACCTCGACGCGATGGTCGCCTTCTACGAGGACTTCCTCGGCCTGGAGACCCAGGGCGAGATCGAGTTCGTCGGCGGCAGGCAACGGCGATACGTGCTCGGCGGCAGCGTGCTCAAGCTCGTCACGTACGACTCACCTCCTGCAGCACCGGTCGCACCGGGCGGTGGCCGCGCCCAGGCGGGGCTGCGGTACTTCACGATCGGCGTCAACGGGCTGCGGGCCGCCGCCGAGGCGTTCGAGGCCGCCGGCCACGAGATCGTCGAGCCGCCGACCGAGTTCGCACCCGTGCCCGGCATGGGCTGGATGTTCGTCGCCGATCCCGACGGCAACTCGATCGAACTGTTCGGAACGCTCTGACGATGGCCGACTAGAGATGGCCGACTGAAGATGGCCCACGAAGTCGCCGACGTCTGGCAGGTCATGTCGACCGCGCGGACCATCCGGCGATTCACCGACGAACCGGTCGGCGACGACGTCCTCGGGCGCTGTCTCGAGGCGGCCACCTGGGCTCCGTCGGGGGCCAACGCGCAGGCGTGGCGATTCGTCGTGCTGCGGTCACCCGAGCAGCGTGCCGTCGTGGCGCAGGCGGCGAGCCAGGCGCTGACGGTGATCGAGGAGGCGTACAGCCTCACGCGACCCGCCGCCGACGACGACTCCCACCGCGCCCGCAACGACCGGGCCACCTACGAGTTGCACGATCGCGCGGGGGAGTTCACGTCGGTGCTGTTCGTCCAACGGCGTTTGCGCCTGGCGTCGGACATGCTGCTGGGCGGATCGATCTTTCCGGCGATGCAGAACTTCCTGCTGGCTGCCCGCGCACAGGGTCTCGGCGCCTGCCTGACCAGCTGGGCCTCCTACGGCGGCGAGCCCCTCCTGCGCGACGCGGTCGGGGTGCCCGAGGATTGGATGCTCGCAGGCCACGTCGTGGTCGGCTGGCCCAAGGGGAGGCACGGCCCGGTGCGCAGGCGTCCCTGGCAGACGGCGGTCAACGCCGACCGATGGGATCAGCCGGGCATCACCGGTTAGGCGGGTATGACGACCGTCAGCGCGTTGCCGCTGCGCTCGACCTGCATGCCTGCCCGGCGCGCGACCGCCGCTACCCGTCCCGCGTCATCTGGTTCGGCCCGCGACGCCACCAGTGCGCGGGCCAGTCGGCCCTTGTGGGCCTTGTTGAAGTGGCTGATCACCGCGCGGCTGCCATCGGGCCGCTCCGACACGACGTCGACGTCCACCGCGCCCGGCACCCGCCCGAGCGACGCGTAGGCGCCCGACCGGAGGTCGACGACGAGTTCGTCGCGGGCCACGGCGGCGAGCACGGGTTCGAGCACCGGCTTCCAGCGCGCGGCCATGGTCTCGCCGCCGGGCAGTTTCGAACCCGCCGACAGCCGGTAGGGCGGGATCGCGTCGTCGGCGCGCAACAGTCCGAACAGCGCCGAGCCGATCGCGAGCCGTGCCCGCGCGCGCACGGCCGCGGCGCCCTTGAGCGACTCCACGTCGAGGGCGTCGTACAGCACGCCGGTGTAGCGGTGGATCGCAGGCATGGTCGGCGACGCGAGCAGGTCTGCGTTGCGGTCGATCTCGGCGTCCTGGGAGGCGGAGATGCCCAGCGCCCTACGGCTGGCGGGCCGGTCGGCCGCCAGGGCGATCAGCTCGTCGACCAGCGTCGCGCGCAGCGGTCCCAGTTCGGGCGCGCCCAGCGCGTCGAGACGCAGGGGTGGGCCGTCGCCGCCGTCGCGCTTGGTCTCCGACGGCGGCAACAGCACGATCACGGGCGATGACGTTAACCGAGGTCCCGATGCGCCAGCAGGAGGGGGACGCGCTGCTCCGCGGCGGTCAGCGAGCCGTGGTGTCCGAGGAACGCCGATTCGACGGGCTCGGTGATGCGCCGGACGAGCGTGGCCTGGCCGGAGGCCGCGGCGATCACGTCGCCGATGCGCGACCGGACGTCGTCGGTCACCCTCGGTCCGAACCAGCCCGCCGCGATCGCCTCGTCGCGGCTGACCACCCAGGCCTTGTCCGCGAGGGTCGACCGCCAGGTGTCGAGGACGCCGCTGACCGCGCCGTCGCGGACGTACAGGTGCCGGGCCCGCGCCTCGCCGCCGACGTCCAGCACGCCGTCGAGGAGCGCGGGGGAGGCGTCGACGTCGACCGCGTCGGCCGCGCTGACGCCGACCATGCCGTGGTCGGCGACGACTGCGAGCAAGCCGCCCGGTGGCAGGCCGTCGACCACCGACTCGACGAGACTGTCGACCTGGCGCAGCTGCATGCGCCACGCATCTGAGCCGGGACCGTGCAGGTGGCCGAGCTTGTCGAGGTCCGCGTGGTAGCCGTAGCAGAACCCGCCGCCTGCGACGGTGGAGCGCACGGTCGCCGCGAGGTCGCCGACGGCGTGGACGCCGACGTACCGGCCACCGCGCAGCACCGCACGGGTCAGCCCGGAGTCGGCGAACCGGGCGTCCGAGACCACCCGGACCTCGACGCCCGCCGTCGTCGCGCGTTCGAAGTTCGTCGAATGGGGCTGCACGCGTTCGGGCTTCGCGCGCTCGCGCAGGTCCTCGCCCCAGGGGTGCTCGCGCCAGGTCAAGGCGTTGACGACGCCGGTGTCGGGCAGCCGGAAGGTGTAGCCCACCATGCCGTGTTCGCCGGACCGGCGGCCGGTGCCGACGGCGGCCAGCCCTGCGGCGGTCGTTGCGGGGAACCCGACGCCGAGGGTGCGACCGCGCATGCCCGCCATGACGGGGGCGTCGGCGGCGTGCGCGTCGAGCAGGTCGGCGCCGAGTCCGTCGATCAGCAGTACGCAGGCACCCGTGACGTCGGCGGGTAGCGCGATCTCGCTGCGGAACCCGATGGCGCCCATCGCGGTGAGCACGGCGGGGACCACGTCGGCGAGGTGGGGCAACCGGGGGTCGGGCGCGGGGTAGTCCACCTAGCCCTCGACGATCGAGTCGCCCTGCACGGTCACGGCCTTGGGTGACAGTGCCGACGCGGCCGGGCCGTTGACGACCGCGCCCTCGAGGTCGAAGCGGCTGCCGTGGCAGGGGCAGACGATGTTGCCGTCGGTGATCTCGGACACCGAGCACCCCGCGTGGGGACAGCGCTTGGAGAACCCCTTGAACACCCCGGCGGTCGGCTGGGTCAGCACGACGTCGTCGAGGATCACGCCCGAGCCGACCGGCACGTCGGCCGTGGCCGCCAGCGCGGCGGGGGCACCACCGGACGGTGCCGCCGGCTCTGGCTCGTCGCCGTAGGTGCTGCAGGCGGTCATGGTCGCGGCTGCGATGCCGACGCCGGCGCACGCCAGGACGGTGCGCCTCGATGGTGGGGTGAGTTCGACGGGCACGGGCGGACGCTCCTCGGTTCGGTGGTGACGGGTCGTGATGATGGCCGCGGTGGTGGGCTGGGACTACAGCGTGACGCCACTGGTCTGAAAGAACCAGAGCGCGGAGGTCAACCAGATGAAGACGAGGCCGAAGAAGGTCAGCCCGCCCACGACGGGGATGACCCACGGCCGAAGCCCGCTTCGGGTGAGCAGCAGCATCTTCGTGACGAACACGCCGTAGAAGAAGCATCCGAACAGCGAGTGGAACAGGACGCGGGCATCGGTCGACTGGAAGCCGAGCGCATAGAGGCAGTGCACGGCGACGGGGACGCTGGCCAGCACGGCGAGCCGCCCCGACCAGACGTGAGCCGTGCCGATCCAGCGGGGGATGTGGCCCCTGCGGAGCAGCCCGTACATCGCGAAGGCCGACCCGAACTGAAACAGCGCGAGGCCGAGGGACAGTGATGCGGTCCAGGTCTTGACCGCCGAACCGCTGGAGAAGCCGGCCACGTTGATCGCGAAGAAGCGCGGGTCGTGGGCGGAGCCGAACACGCCCATCGCCACCGCCACCGCGGAACCGGCCAGCACGGCGACGACGACGGCCACCCCGCCGCGACTCGACGCCACGGGCCGGGCGACGGTCGGTGTCTCGCTGGTCGTCACGAGACGGCCTTTCGCGCGGCGGTGAAGTCCCACTTGCGTTCGCCGATGAACAGCGTGCCCGCGAGGTCGTCACCGACCAGCTTGGCCTCCAGCCGGCTGCTTCCGTCCGGGTTGGCGAGCGCGAGGGCGCCGTCGGTCGCGCTGCCGCGCAGCCATACCTCGATCGATGCCCCGTCGCAGACGTAGGCGGTTGCGGTGGCTCCGTCCACGGCGATGTCGAGGACGATGGTCTCGGCCTTGGTGGGCACGCTGCCGACGTAGTCCGCCGACGCGGGGAACTGAACCGGCAGCGGCGCTGCGGGCGGTGCGGCGCTGGGTGCGGGCGCGGTGACCGCTGCGGCCGAGGGAACGGGTGCGGGACCAGCGTCGGAGTCGGCGTTGGCCCACCAGAGTCCGCCACCCAGTACGGCAACCGCGGCCAGGGTGATCACGGGACCGCGAATCTTGTTGTTCTGCATGCGAAGAGCTTCGTCGGGACGGGGCTGCCGTCGCATGGAGACCGTGTGGAGATCGCGTGGAGATCGTGGGCGCACACGGGACATTCACAGGTCTCGGGTCCCCGGATCGGACCCGCGCCGCTGTTACCCTGCCAGTGCCGCCGGCTGCCAGGTCCTCATCGACCGCCCGGTGGGCCGACGCAGAGGCGCGAGACGCACGTGAGACGAACGGGGCCGCGGAGAGACGGCCGAGGACATACGGGAAGGGCGTTGTGCGAGGCGGTGAGATCAGGGCCCTGACGGGTCTTCGCATCGTGGCCGCCGTCTGGGTGGTGCTGTTCCACTTTCGCCCGCTGTTCGCCGAGGCTGCGCCGGGTTTCTCGTCGGCGCTGGCGCCGGTCCTCGATCGTGGCGCCCAGGGCGTCGACCTGTTCTTCATCCTCAGCGGCTTCGTGTTGACCTGGAACTATCTGGACAAGATGGGACGTACGTGGTCGACCAAGGCCACGGTGCGCTTCCTGTGGCTGCGGCTGGCCCGGGTGTGGCCGGTGTACCTGGTCACGCTCCACCTCGCCGCACTGCTGGTCATCTTCACCATCTACGTCGGGCACGTCCCGCCCGAGAGCACCGCGGAGTTCACCGCGACCAGCTACGTGCGTCAGTTGTTCCTCGTACAGCTGTGGTTCCAGCCGTTCTTCGACGGGTCGAGCTGGAACGGTCCGGCGTGGTCGATCAGCGCGGAGTGGCTGGCCTACCTGCTGTTCGGCGGCCTGATCCTGGTGGTGTTCCGGGTGGCACGTGCGACACGGGCCCGCAGCCTGCTGGTCCTCGCGATGGCGGCGTCGTTGCCCCCGGTGGTGCTGCTGCTGGCCTCGGGGGAGTTCTACACGCCGTGGAGTTGGCTGCCGCGGATCGTCATGCAGTTCACGGCCGGTGCGCTGGCCTGCGCGGCGGTGCGCAAGCTGTGGCCGACGAGGCGCACCCGGCACGTGGCAGGCGGCGCGTCGCTGGTGCTGATCGCCGTCATCGTCGGCGCGCTGTACTACTTCGACGCCCACCCGAACCCGAGGATCCCCGACGCAGGCGGCCTGGTGGACCTGCTGTTCGTTCCGCTGGTCGTGACGCTGGCGATCGGCGCAGGCACGCTGCCACGGCTGCTGTCCACGCGCGTCATGGTCTACCTCGGTCAGGTGTCGTTCGGGCTGTACATGGTGCACGAGATCGTGCACAACGCCTGGATCTGGGCGGCGAAGCAATTCGAGCTGACCCTGTCGGGTTCCGCTGGCATCTGGATCCTGCTGGGACTGCTCGGCGTCGCGCTGGGTGTTGCGTGCCTGATGTATCACCTGGTCGAGGAACCGGCACGGCGGTGGATGCGCCGCATGGTCGACGTCAGGGGAGTCCCGGCGTCACGCGCCACCCTGGCGAAGGATTCAGCAACCGCCGGTAAGCTCCAGAACCTCGCCGACCACGAGCCGCGGTCGGAGTCACTACCGGCCCGTGCCGGCTGACCTGGAGGTAGCGGTGGGTCGTTCGGCCACGGTATTGGTGGCGCTCGTCGTCGCGGTCGTCGCGTCCTTGACGCAGCCCTCCTACCGCACGGTGGGGCGCGAGACGGCGCTCAACCACGTCGCCATCGTCGGCGACTCGTACACGACCGGCAGCAGCGAGGGTGGCAACGGCGCCGCGAACTGGACCACGCTGGCGTGGCAGAAGCTGGCGTCCCACGGCAGGCAGATCGACGCCGACGTCGCCGCGGAGGGTCGCGCAGGCTATGTCGTGCGGGGCTACGACGGCCACGTGTTCGGCGACCTCGCTCCGCGCGCAGTCCGCCCCGACGACGAACTCGTGGTCTTCTACGGCTCGCGCAACGACCAGGGGAGCGATCCCGTGGCGCTGGCGGGGATGACGAGCGGCGCCTTCGATCAGGTCCGTCGCGTCGCGCCCGCCGCGAGGCTGCTGGTCATCGGTCCGCCCTGGCCGACGGCCGACATCCCGCCCGCGGTGCTGCAGATCCGCGACGTACTCCGCATGACCGCGGGCATCGCCGGTGCCACGTTCGTCGATCCGATCGCCGAGGGATGGTTCGTGGGCAGGCCGGAACTCATCGGCCGCGACGGCGTGCACCCGACCGATGCGGGGCATGCGTTCATGGCCGAACGGATCGCGCCGTTGATCGGTGCGCAGTTGCCGCTGCCGACCTGAGGCCGCGTCAGTCCTGCACGGCCTTCGCGACGGCGATGCACGTCGTCAGCCACGCGGTGTCGGTCGACCCGCCGCGCAACGCCCACATGGCGTGGCACGCCATCCGCACGACCACCCAGTCCCTGGCCCGCTCGTCGGAGAGCCCGGCGGCGTCGACCAGCGCATGGAACCGCCTGCGGACGCCGTCGCGGGTGTAGCCGGCCAGCTCGTCCCACCTGTGCCAGAGCATCGGCGCGATCTCGTAGTGCGGGTCGCCGTTGACGGGCCGTGGGCTGATCGCCAGCCAGGGCTCGCGGTCGCCTGCCAGCACGGTCCGGTAGTGCAGGTTGCCGTGGACCAGCGTCGAACTCGTTGCGCCGTCAGTCGCGAATGCCCGGCCGAGGGCAATCGCCTGTTCGACCAGCCGGTGCGGGATCGGCGCGCTGCGCGGCAGGGCCCCGAGGTCGGCGACCCACCGCGCGACGAGGTCGGACAGGTTCGGCAGCTGGGGCATCGGCGACAGGTGCAGCCGCGGATACAGCGCCGCCACGATCTCGCAGGCCTCGATGTCCCACGAGTCTCGGAGGTCGGTCGGGTGGGCGCGTTCCAGCAGCAGGGCGCGTCGATGGGGATCGGCGCGCAGCAGCCTGACCGCAGCGGTGCCCGCCCATCGGCGCAGCGCCAGATGCTCGAAGGTGACCTCGTCCTGCGGGAAGGCCAGCTTGAGGACGGCATGCTCGCCGTCACCCGTCCGCACCGGCAGGACCAGCGAGCTGCCGCCCCATGCCGGTGCCCCGTCGACGCGCAGGCCCCACTCGGACAGCTGGCCGGCGGCGGCCCTGGGGAGGTCGTCGACCCAGTCCGCCCACTGCGGTCCGCGCGCCGCCATGTCCCGCACGGCCGCCGGTAGGTCGATCACCGCAGCCATGCTGTCATCCCGGGCCGGGGAATGGCTCACACGCGTCATACGTTCAGTCAGGACATGCCAGACACCTCCGATGCGTTCGACCCCCGAGACCTGCTCGCCGACGCCCGGCTGGGCGTGCTCGCGACCATCAAGTCGAACGGCATGCCGCAGCTGTCGCCGGTGACGCCGTTCTACGACCGCTCCAGCGACCGCATCCTGGTGTCGATTACCGAGGGCCGCGCCAAGACCGCCAATCTGCGCCGGGATCCGCGCGCGGCGCTCGAGGTCACGAGTTCCGACGGATGGGCGTGGGCCACCGCGGAGGGCTCGGTGTCCCTCGTCGGGCCTGGTTCGGACCCGCACGGACCCGAGGTCGAGGCGCTGGTCGAGTACTACCGTGCGGCCGCAGGCGAGCACCCGGACTGGGACGAGTACCGCTCGGTCATGGTCGGCGACCGGCGGGTCCTGATGACCCTCGCGGTCGAGAAGGTGTACGGCGAGCGGCTGCGCTGACCTCGCTTGCTTCGATACATCCTTTTCTGAATACAGAATTGGATGTACCGTTGTCGCATGCCCGAACTGATGCACCGAGAAGCCCTCTCCAGATTCGGCTACGCGCTGTCGGATCCCACGCGATCATCCATCCTGCTGTCGCTACGGGAGGGCGGTCGGTACCCGAGCGACCTGGCCGACGACATCGGCGTGTCCCGCCAAACGGTCTCGAATCACCTTGCCTGCCTTCGCGGTTGCGGTCTCGTCGTCGCCGTGCCGGAGGGACGCCGCAGCCGCTACGAACTCGCCGACCGGCGGATCCGCCACGCGCTCGACGATCTGGTGGGGCTGGTCCTGGCCGTCGACCCGGCGTGCTGCGCCGAGCAGGGCTGCTGTTGATGGGTACCGCGGCACGTCTCGACCGGCGCGACGTCCTGATCCGGCGGGTGCGCTGGCTGGTCGCCGCCACCATCGCCTACAACGTCGTGGAAGCAACGATCGCGCTGCTCGAGGGCACGCGGGTGTCGTCGGCAGCGCTCGTCGGCTTCGGGCTCGACTCGGTCATCGAAGTGTCGTCGGCTGCCGCGGTGGCTTGGCAATTCAGCGCGGCGCGGCCGGAGGACCGGGAACGGGCGGCGCTGCGCGTCATCGCGGCGTCGTTCTTCGGGCTCGCGGCCTACGTCACCGTCGACTCGGTGCGGGCCCTACTCGGTGACGGCGAGGCCCAGCCGTCGCGGGTGGGCATCGCGCTCGCCGCCGTCAGCTTGGCCGTGATGCCGCTGCTGTCGTGGGCGCAGCGGCGGGCGGGTCGGGAACTCGACTCGACGTCGGCCGTCGCCGATTCGCGCCAGACGCTGCTGTGCACGTACCTCTCGGCCGCGCTGCTGGTCGGCCTGCTCGCCAATGCGGTACTCGGGTGGTCGTGGGCTGATCCCATCGCCGGTCTGGTCATCGCCGGTGTCGCCGTGCGCGAAGGCATCGAAGCGTGGCGTGGCCGGACGTGTTGCGCGACGCCCGTCGGCACCGAACGAACGTCGTGCTGTGAGTGACGCATCCGCGACGACCCTCAGCGGTGGTTCACCAGGGCCAGCCGCCCCGCTTAGGTGCGTCACCCGGGGTCGAGGAGTCACTGCCCGGTGACGTGCGCGGAGCAGGCGCGACGCTGATCGGTGACCGCGTCACCGGCGTACGCGTGACGCCGATCTCGGGTCCGTCACCGGACGGGGACGGCGACGGATGCGGATACGGGTTGCGGTACACCGGGCCGGGGTCGAGCCGTTCGGCCGTCGGTAGCGGCGGGGGAGGAGGAGGCGGCGGCATGGGTGGGGCCACCTGAATCGGGTCGCCCCGGCTGCCCTCGATCGGCGGCGGTCCCACGTCCGGCCGACCAGCCGGGGACACGGCGGGTGGAGCCTCGTCGGGCGTGTCCAGCACGGAGGCAGCACCCCACGTCGCGGCACCGCCGATCGCGACGACGGCCAGTACCGAGGCGAGCTTGCCGGTGCGATACCACGGCGGCTGTCGACGGGCGCCGCCCAGAGAGCTGACGTCGGCGAACACGCTGGCGCGGCGTTCCGTCGTCCGATCGACCATCGGTTCAGCCTAGTGGTGGCCACCAGGGCGGCACGGCTCGAAAAGCGGCGGTTTCGCCGCGCCCAGGCGGGTATCCGCGACCGCGTGACGCAAACCCTGGAGATCACCGTTCTGGACCCACGCACCGGCGACGTCGTGACCCGGATGCCGCTCGCGCCGCCATCGGCGTGCGATGCCGCGGTCGAGGCCGCCCACGCCGCGGCGCCCGGCTGGGCGCGTACCGCCCCCGCCGACCGTGCGGCAGCCGTGGCCGCCGCGGCCAAGGCCGTGTCCGCAGCCGCCGAGGAGCTGGCCGACCTCAACGAGAGGGAGACGGGCAAGCCGCACGACGACGCACTGGGCGGCGTCGAAGCAGGCGTCGGGACGCTGGTGCAGTACTCCGAGTTGGGACCGCTGCACGGCGGCCGGGTCCTGCAGGGGCAGTGGGCAGCCACCGACCTGATGGTGCCGCAACCGCGCGGCGTCGTCGCGGTGCTCACACCGTGGAACGATCCGGTGGCGGTGGCCGCGGGCCTGCTGGGTGCCGCCCTCGTGTCCGGAAACACCGTGGTACACAAGCCTTCCGAGCGCTGCCCGCAGACCGGCCGACGGTTCGCCGAGATCCTGGCCGAGCACCTGCCCGATGGCGTGCTGCACATCGTCGACGGCGACGGCACCGCGGGCACCCGGCTGGCGCAGAATCCCCTCGTCGACGTCGTCGCCCACGTCGGTAGCAGCGCGACCGGACGCGACATTGCGCTGGCGTGCGCCGCTCGCGGAGCCAAGGCACTGCTGGAGAACGGCGGCAATGATGCGCTGATCGTCGACGAGGGCGTGGACACGAGGTGGGCCGCAGCGCAGGCCGCGCTGGGGTCCTTCGCCAACGCCGGCCAGATCTGCACCTCGGTGGAGCGCATCTACGTCGTCGAGGCGCAGGCCGAGGCCTTCGTCGCCGACCTGGTGGACGAGGCACGCGAATGGGACGGCCGGATCGGACCGCTCGTCGACGAACGGCACCGGGAGCAGGTGCACGCCCACGTGCTCGACGCGGTCGAGGCGGGTGCGCGCGTCGCATTCGGCGGCGAGCCCCGGCCCGGCCCCGGCTCGTTCTATCCGCCCACGGTGCTCACCGACTGCACGCCCGACATGCTGGTGCTCACCGAGGAGACGTTCGGGCCCATCGCCCCGGTGCGCGTGGTGCCGGACTTCGAGACCGCGGTGACCGAGGCCGCCGACGACCGCTACGGGCTCGCGGCGACCGTGCTGACGCCGGACATGGGGCGTGCCCAGCTCGCGTGGCGGTCCCTGCCGGTGGGCACCGTCAAGATCAACGCCGTCTTCGGCGGTGCTCCCGGCGGCGCTGCCGAGCCACGGCGCATCAGCGGCAACGGTTTCGGCTTCGGACCCGAACTGCTCGACGAGATGACGGCGGTCAAGGTGGTGCACTGGTCGTCACCGGGTGGGTGAGCCGGAGGCCGTCGCGCCGACTCATTAGCGTGGAGCGCGATGAGGACGCTGATCGACTTCGATGCCGCGCTGGTGTTCGCCATCCCGTTCGCCCACGGTCCGGGCGTGCGCGAAGGCGTCCTGTTGGAGGGACCGCAGGGGTGGGGTGAGTTCAGCCCGCTGCCCGGCAGCACCGCCGACGAGGTCGCGCGGTGGCTCACGGCTGCGACCGAACCCGGCACGGTGGCGTGGCCGGAACCCGTCCGTGGCCGGGTGCCCGTGGCGGCCGCGATCCCGGCCGTGGACGACGTGCGCGCCGGTGAGCTGGTGCGGGCGTCGGGGTGCGCGACGGCCGAGGTCGTCGTCGGGTCGGATGCCGACGGCATCGACGCGGACGTGGCCCGGTTGGTGGCGGTGCGCGCCGCACTCGGCGCCGGCGGGTCGATCCGCTGCCGGGCCGACGGCAGGTGGGACGTGGCCACGGCGACGGCCGCGATCGGCGCGTTCGTCGACGCGGTCGGCGATCTGGAGTTCGTCGAGCAGCCCTGCCGCACGCCGGAGGAACTCGGCGAGGTGCGACGGCGGGTGACGGTGCCCATTGCGGCGAGGATCTCCGCGGGCATCCCGGCGGACGTCGACCTGAGGCAGGTCGCCGACGTGGCGGTGCTGGTGTGCGGGCTCGCCGGTGGCGTGCGGCGCGGTCTGCGACTGGCCGAGACGATCGACCTGCCGTGCGTGGTGTCGTCGACCGCCGAGACGACCATCGGCCTGGCAGCGGGTGTCGCACTCGCCGGCGCGCTGCCCACCCTGGACTTCGCCTGCTCACTGGGGACGCGCGCGTTGCTCGCCGGGGACGTCGTATCGCCCGTTCGTTCGCTGCTGCCGCGCGACGGTCGACTTCCGGTGGCGCCGATGCCCCCTGCACCGGACCCGGCGCTCGTCGCCCGCTATGCCATCACCGACCCGGCGCGGGTGCAGTGGTGGCGGCAACTGGTGCGCACGGCATTGACGTGACGAAGGGCGTGACGACGAAGGGCGTGATGGAGTGAGGGAATCCGATTTCGACCTGCTGGCCGAACTGGTCGCCACCTACGGCCCCTGCGGTCAGGAGGACGAGGTGCGAACGGTGTGCCTGCGGGAACTCGAGCCGCTGGTCGACGAGACGTGGATCGACGACGCGGGCAACCTCGTCGGACTGGTGCACGGCATCGAGCGCGGGGGTCCGGTCGCGACCCGCGTGACGGCGCACCTGGACGAACTGTCGATGCTCGTCAAGCGGATCGACGACGACGGCACGGTGCGTCTCACACCGCTGGGGACGATGTACCCCGGCAACTTCGGTCTGGGCCCGGTGGCGATGCTCGGCGACCGGGCCACCCTGTGCGGCGTGCTGACCCTCGGGTCGGAGCACACCACCAAGGAGAGTCAACGCATCTGGGAGACCAAGCCCGATCAGGGCGACAAGGCGCTCGACTGGTTGCACGTCTACGTCTTCACCGGCCGCACGCCGGAGGAATTGTCCGATGCGGGGATCAGGCCGGGGACGCGGGTGTGCGTTGACCGCACCAAGCGAACGCTCGTCGAGTTCGGCGACTACGTGGGGTCCTACTTCATGGACGACCGCGCCGCGATCACCGCTCTGCTACGCGCAGCCCACACGATGCGGGAGGAGGATCGGCGTCCGGCGCGCGACGCGTATCTGGTGTTCACGACCAACGAGGAAGTGGGCGGGATCGGCGGCTCCTATGCCAGCCGCACCCTGCCGGGAGACCTCGTGATCGCGCTCGAGGTCGGCCCGAGCGAGCAGGAGTACTCCACGACCGTGCACGGCGGTCCCGTCATCGGGTACAGCGATGCGCTGTGCGCCTACGACAAGGACGTCGCCGATGCTCTGATGGACGTGGCCGGCGGGTTGGGCCTGTCGCCCCAGGCGGCGGTTCTCGGGGCATTCGAATCGGACGCCTCGCACGCCAAGGCCAACGGCTCGACGGCCAAGGCGGGCCTGCTGTGCCTGCCGACGCTGAGCACCCACGGGTACGAAGTCATTGCCCGGCAAGCCGTTCCGGCGATGGCCGACGTCTTGGTCGACTATCTTCAGCGGCGTGAACGGTGAAACGCGCGCCCTGACGGCGGAAGACGTTCGGGGGGCGACGTTCGAGAAGCCGCCGTGGGGCAAGGCCGGGTACGACGAGAAGTCGGTCAACGACTTCCTGCAACTCGCGGCGCGGCGGTTGGACGGCCGCGGCCATCTGTCGGCGACGGACGTCCGCGGCGTGCGATTCCCGAAGCCGCCGTTCGGACGGCGCGGTGTCGACGCGGTTCGGGTCGACGCGATGCTCGAAGCGATCGCAGCCAGGATCGACGAACTCTAAACGCAGTCCGAGCAGATCTGCTGGCGGTCGGTCTGCAGGGCGAGGCGGTTGCGGTGCTGCACCAGGAAGCACCGCGAGCACGTGAACTCGTCGGCCTGCTTGGGGACGACGCGCACGGTGAGTTCCTCGCCCGACAGGTCGGCGCCGGGAAGGTCGAACAGATCCTCGTCCTCGCCGTCGTCCACGTCGAGGACGGCCGTCGCGGCGTCGTTTCGCCGTCCGGCGAGTGCTTCCAGCGATTCGTCGGCGACGTCGTCGGTCTCGGTCTTGCGTGGGGCGTCGTAGTCGGTGGCCAATGCAGTTCCCTTCGTTCTCGTCCGGCGCCACGTCAACGTCGGCGGGGGTGTGGATGTTCCCGAATACCCCGGGCGGAAACACGGGATCATCAGGCAGGTCTTCAGAGCCCGACGGCGTCGCCGAGGTGGATGGTGCCCGACGTCACGACGCGCAGGGCGGGACCTTGAGAACTGGCTCGGTCGCCTCAGACGGGCCAGTCCTCCAACCGGTAGGCGGCGTCGAAGAACATCCACTCGTAGCGGGCGGTGGTGACGAAGTGCGCACGCGCCGCGGCCTCCTCGCCCGCGGTGAGCGTGGGGCGGATGCGATCGGTCACCGCCAGCACCTCGTCCACTGTGGCCGCGTACTCCTCGCCGGAGTAGCCGTCGATCCACAGCTGGTATCTGGGGTCGGTCGAACCGCGCTCGGCGAGCGCCGTCCCGACGCGGGCATAGATCCAATAGCAGGGCAGGATCGCCGCGAGCCCCTCGGCGAAGGTACCGCCGTACGCGGTCGCCACCAGGTAGCTGGTGTAGGCGCGCGTGGTGGGCAGGACGGGCGAGCGAACCAGCAGGTCGGCGTCGAGCCCGAGCTGGGGGAGCAGCGAGTCGTGCAGCTGGAGTTCGACGTCGAAGACCTCCGCGGCGTGCCGGGCGAACGTCGCGGTATCGGCGAGCGTGGGGGCCTTTGCGCCGACGATCGCCAGCGCACGGGCGTAGTCACGCAGGTAGTGGACGTCTTGGGCGACGTACTGCGCGAACGCTCGATCGTCGAGGGTGCCGTCGGTCAGACCCGTGACGAACGGGTGGGCGAGGATGGCGGCGAACGTCGGTTCGATCTCGCGCCACAGGCGGTCTGACCAGGTTTGTTCGGTCGGTGCGTGCACGCATCGCATCCTGCCACGCCACGCTCTTCCCGGGTTGCGTGAAATCGCAACTGGGTGAACGTGATTGGCAACACACATTCATGATCACCGTTCGGTCACGGTCTGACCAAGATTCCCCTCGGCACGCCGTTATTGACGACCGGGGTGGCACGATGTGGTGTGGAAGTGACAGAAGTGAACAGCGTGACTTCGCCGGCGGCCCGCCGAAACGGGGTCCCGACCGGTGCCGACCGCACGAACGAGAAAGACCGATGAGACTCACCAGGGCATTCGCAGCGATCACCGCCTTCGCCGTCAGCATGACCGTGCTGATCGCGACACCCGGCCTGGCCGGCGCCGACGCGACGTCGGCGCAGCGTCAGCAGGCCATCCAGTACGTGATCAAGCGCGCGATGTCGCAACAGGGCGTGCCGTTCACCTATGGCGGCGGCGACGTCAACGGTCCCTCGCTGCCACCGGTGAGCACGGAGCGCCTGCAGCAGCCCGAACAGTCCGCGACGGGCCTGGCCGCGGCCAACCCCGACCCCCTGTTCCCAGGCCTCGTCACCCCGGCGGCACCCACCGTGCCCGTTGCCCCGCGAGTTCCCGGTTTCGACGCGTCCGGCCTGATCGTCTACGCCTTCGCCGGCGCAGGCATCAAGATGCCGCGCTCGTCGGGCGAGCAGTACAAGGTCGGTCGCAAGATCCTGCCGTCGGAGGCCCTGCCGGGCGATCTGCTGTTCTACGGACCGGACGGTACCCAGAGCGTGTCGATGTTCATCGGCAACGGCCAGATGGTGGGCGTCAGCGATACCGCCGTCGCCGTCTCTCCGGTCCGCACGACCGACATGGCGCCGTACCTCTCCCGCGTCATCGAGTGGTGACGGCGCGACGCGCCTGACCGACCAACCGACCGATCTTGGCCACCCTGGCCGACCACGGAACCACCGCGCTTGGCAGACTGTTCGCATGGCACAGATAACCTTGCGCGGAAACCCCATCAACACCGTCGGCGAACTGCCCGCGGTTGGCAGTCCGGCGCCGAGCTTCACGCTGACCGGCACCGACCTGGGCGAGGTCACCAGCGACCAGTTCAGCGGCAAGCCCTTGCTGCTCAACATCTTCCCGTCGGTCGACACGCCCGTGTGCTCGAGCAGCGTCCGGGAGTTCAACGAGCGGGCCGCTTCCACGGGTACCGCCGTGCTGTGCGTGTCCAACGACCTGCCGTTCGCGCTGAAGCGGTTCTGCGGTGCGGAGGGCATCGACAACGTCACCACCGCGTCGGCGTTCCGCGGAACGTTCGGCGAGGACTTCGGCATCACCGTCGCCGACGGCCCGATGGCGGGCCTGCTGGGCCGTGCCGTCGTGGTCGTGGGTGCGGACGGCAACGTCGTCTACACCGAACTGGTGCCCGAGATCGGCCAGGAGCCGAACTACGACGCAGCGGTCGCAGCAGCAGGCTGACGCATAGACTGATGACCATGGATCGCGTTGTGAGCCATGGTCATTCGGTCGACTCCTCGGATCACCCCGGGTTGCTGCGGATCGAGGACTGCCTCGACGAGCAGGGTCGTGTCGTGCTTCCGCCCGGGGTCAATTTGATCTCGCTGATCGAGCGCAACATCCACAACGTCGGCGACCGCGTGGCATACCGATACCTGGATCACACCGGGTACGGCGGTGTCCGCGCCGTCGAGTTGACGTGGGCTCAGCTCGGTACGCGCCTGCGCGCCATCGGAGCCGCGATCCAACGCGTTGCCGATCCAGGGGACCGCGTGGCGGTACTCGCACCGCAGGGGCTCGACTACGTGGCCGGGTTCTTCGCTGCCATCAAGGCGGGGACGATCGCGGTCCCGCTGTTCGCCCCCGAATTGCAGGGCCACGCCGAGCGTTTGGAGACGGCGTTCGCCGATGCCCTGCCGACCGCGGTGCTGACGACGTCGTCCGCGCTGGGATCGGTCGAGGACTTCATCGATCGGTTGCCCGCGGCACGCCGGCCGGCGGTGGTGGTCGTAGACGAGGTCGCGGACGCCGAGGGTGATCGATTCACGCCGGTCGAGATCGACGTCGAGGCGGTCTCGCATCTGCAGTTCACCTCCGGCTCGACGCGTCCGCCCGTCGGCGTCGAGGTGACTCACCGCGCGGTGGGCACCAACCTGATCCAGATGATCCTGTCGATCGACCTACTGGACCGAAACACCCACGGCGTCAGTTGGTTACCGCTGTACCACGACATGGGGCTGTCGATGATCGGCTTCCCGGCGGTCTACGGTGGCCACTCGACCCTGCTCTCGCCGACGGCGTTCGTCCGTCGGCCCGAGCGTTGGATCGAGGCGCTGTCGGACGAGTCGCGGCACGGGCGGGTCGTCACGGCCGCGCCCAACTTCGCCTACGAGTGGACGGCGGCCCGCGGCAAGCTCCCATCCGAGGCGGACGTCGACTTGGCGAACGTCGTGATGATCATCGGGTCCGAGCCGGTCAGCATGTCGGCGATCACGGCGTTCCAGACCGAGTTCGGGCCACGTGGGTTGTCGCCGAACGCGATCAAGCCGTCCTACGGGATCGCCGAGGCAACGCTGTTCGTGTCGACGGTGGCGCCGGACGTGCCGCCGACCGTCGTGTACTTCGACCGCACCGAACTGACCCTCGACCGCGCGGTGCCCGTCGCCGCCGACGACCCGGGGGCGGTCGCACAGGTGGCATGCGGCCAGATCGCCCGCAGCCAGTGGTGCATCATCGTCGATCCGCACAGCGCGGTGGAACTGCCCGACGGCAGCGTTGGCGAGATCTGGTTGCACGGCGACAACGTCGGCCGCGGCTACTGGGGCCGGCCGGAGGAGACCCGGCGCGCATTCGCTGCCACGCCGTCATCCCGGCTCACGGTTGGCAGCCACGCCGAGGGCGTGCCGGACGACGAAACCTGGTTGCGCACCGGCGATCTCGGATGTCGCCTCGACGGGGAACTCTACGTCACCGGCCGGCTGGCCGACGTCCTCGCGGTCGACGGCCGCCACCATTACCCCCAGGACGTCGAGGCCACCGTCGCCGACGCCGCCGAACTGGTCCGGCGCGGCTACGCATCGGCGTTCACCGTGCCCGCCGACGACGCCGATGGCGTGCGCGTGGTCGTCGTGGCCGAACGGGCGGCGCGTACCGGTCGGGTCGACCCCGGGCCGTCGGTCGAGGCCATCAGGTCCGCGGTCGCAGATCGACACGGGCTGGCGGTGGCCGACGTGCGGTTCGTCTCCGCGGGCACGATTCCGCGCACCACGAGCGGCAAACTGGCCCGCTACGCCTGCCGGGCCGAGTATCTCGCCGGGACCTTCGACGGCTGACCGGCCGCCCTACACCTGACCGTGGCGCGGGGGCCGCGTGCCCGAGAGGGCGTAGCGGCCGATGTGCTGCAACTTCCACCGGGTGGCGTCGTGCAGCGTGTGGGTCCTGGCATCGCGCCAGTACCGGGACAGGTTCGCCGACGCCGATGCGCTGCGCGTGCCACCGAGGTCGAACAGCGTGCTCGACGCCTCGAGTGCCGCGCGCACCGCGGCCACCTTGGCGACCGCGACGGCGACCGATGCCGCCGCAGCACTGTCCTCGGTGACGTCGGCGCGGGCACGGTCGACTTCCCGGGCAGCCTCCGCCAGCAGCGCCCGGGCCGCCCGCACCGTGACCACGAGTTCACCGGCGACCTGGATCAGCGTCGGGTCATCCGCCGCAGTGGTGACGTCTGCCTCGAAGTGCGGCCGCGCCTTGGCGGTTTGGCGCACGCCCTCGGCCAGCGCCCCGGTGGCGATGCCGACGTCGATCGCGGCGTGCAGCAGCTGGGCATGCGCGCCGTAGGCCGACGGACCGTCGAAGATCGGCGAGAACGGCACCACGTGCTCGGCGGGGACGCGCACGGCGTCCAGCGTGACCGTGCCCGAGGCCGTGGTGCGCTGGCCGAGGCCGTCCCAGTCGTCGACCACCTCGACACCAGCCGCGTCACGCGGGATGAACGCCAGCGCCTTTGGCGTCGAGGGGTCCGGCGTCTCGTCATTCCCGGCAAGGGACGCGCGGACGATCAGCCAGTCGGCGAACCACGAGCCCGTCGCGTAGAACTTGCGGCCCGACAGGATGAAGCCGTCGGCATCGTCGGGGGCCAGCGTGGTGGCGTCCACGTTGACCGGGTGTGGGCCGCGTTCGGTCTGGGCGTTGGCGAACAACGCTCCGTCGCGGACCAAGCCGAAGAAGAAGCCCTGTTGCGCCGGGGTGCCCTGAGCCCGCAGCGCCTCGAGAAAGGTGTAGTGCGAGTGCGGGATCTGCGCCAGTGACGGGTCCGCGTGGGCGATGATCCGGAACACCTCGGCCACCACGGTCGCGGGCAGATCGGGGCCGCCGAACCGGGCAGGCACCGACAGCGCGAGCAATCCACTGCGCTTGAGTGCGTCGACCTCGTCGTGGGGGAGGAGCCGACCGGCGTCGCGGTCACCCGCACCCCGAGCGAACTCGGCAGCGAGGTCGTGCGCCACCGCCACCGCGTCGTGGTCGGTCAGGGAACCTGCCTCGCGGGCAGGGGCATTCACCGCGCCGAGCCGACGAACGGGATGGAGGCGGGGGCGGCGGTGGAGAGGCCGCCGTCGAACAGTCCGCGTTGCCGCAGCACGGGGACGACGCCCTCGCCGAACCAGTACAGCTCCTCCAGGTGCGGATAGCCGGAGAAGATGAACTCGTCGATGCCGATCTCCGCGTACTCCGCGATGCGGTCGGCCACGTCGGTGTGGCTGCCCACCAATGCCGTTCCCGCGCCGCCACGCACCAGACCGACACCCGCCCACAGGTTCGGCGCGATCTCGAGGCTGCGGGCGTCGTTCCACGACCCGTCGGCCCGGCTCGACTCGTGCAGGGCGAGCATGCGGCGCTGACCCTCCGATTGGCTTCGGCTGAGCCCGGCTTGGGCGTTGCGCACCGTCTCCTCGTCGAGTGCGTCGATCAGCTTGCCGGCCTGCACCCACGCCTCGTCGGCGGTGTCGCGCGAGATCGTGTGCAGCCGAATGCCGAATCGCACGGTGCGGCCCTCGTTCGCGGCCTCCTTGCGGATCCACTCGATCTTCTCGCGGACGGCTTCCGGCGGCTCGCCCCAGGTCAGGTAGACGTCGGCATGCCGGGCCGCGACCGGGCCCGCCGCCTTCGAACTGCCTCCGAAGTACAGCGGTGGCACCGGATTCGGCAACGTCGCCAGTGACGCTTCCTCCACCTTGATGTGCGTGCCGTCGGCGGTGACGGTCTCACCCGCCCACAACCTCCGCACCACGTCGAGGAACTCGTCGCAGCGCTCGTACCGGGCGTCCTTGTCCAGGTGGTCGCCGAACGCGCGCTGCTCGTGCGCCTCTCCGCCGACCACGACGTTGAGCAGGATGCGGCCCGGTGCGTGGCGGGCGAACGTCGCGGCCATCTGCGCCGACAGGGTCGGGCTGACCAGTCCGGGCCGGAAGGCCACCAGGAACGCCAGCGACGTCGTCTCGCGAGCCAGCAGCGCCGCGGTGACGAAGGCGTCCTCGCACCAGGCGCCCGTCGGGATGAGCGCCCCGGTGAAGCCGAACGCCTCGGCGGCCCGCACGATCGACGCCAGGTAGTCGATCGACGCGTCGCGGTCGCTGTGGGCGACACCGGCCGGAGTGCCGTGACCACCGCCGACGATCAGCCGGCTGTCGCCATAGGTGGGCAGGAACCAATGCAGTTTCACGGACACGGGAAAATCCTATCGACCAGAAGTGGGTTGCGAGGCGACGGACGCAGCCGATGACGGCACCGTCGACGGTCGCTCGATGATGGTGGATCGGGGACCACCGACGCGGTAGCTCGCACCCCGGTGCTCGTCGGGCAGCCGATCGCCCCGCCCGAACAGCTTGTTGCGCAACGAACCTGGCGCGTACTCCTCCTGGTACACGCCGCGCTCGGTGAGCACGGGCACGACGTGGTCGATGAAGTCGGCGAACGATCCAGGCGTGACGGCATAGGCGAGGTTGAAGCCGTCGACGTCCGTCTCGTCGACCCACTCCTGCAGCACGTCGGCGACCCGGGTGCCCGAGCCGACGATGAGCGGCCCCATGCCGCCGATCTTGCCCCACGTGGCGATGTCGTCGACGGCCCATTCGCCGCCGTCCGGATCGGCGGACTGGAACGCCTTGACCGCCGAGAGGATGGCGTTCGAGTCGACGTCGGCGATCGGCTCGTCACGCCCGTACCGGGACAGGTCGACGCCCATCCATCCGGACATGAAGACCAGTGCGCCCTCCGGGTCGCCGTAGGACAGGTACTCGGCGTGCTTGGCGCGGGCCTGCTCCTCGGTGGCGGCGGTGATCACCGTGGACAGGTTGAAGATCTTCGCCGAGTAGGGATCACGGCGGGCGAGTTCGAGTTCGCGACGGATCGTGTCGACGGTTTCCCGAAGGATCGCCTTGGTGGGTGCCGCCGTGAAGATCGCCTCGGCGTTCTCGGCCGCGAAGCGGACCCCGCGCGGTGACGACCCAGCCTGGAAGATCACCGGGGTGCGCTGGGGCGACGGCTCGGACAGGTGGATGCCGGGCACGCTGAAGTGCTGACCCTGGTGCCCGATGTGGTGCACCTTGTCCGGGTCGGTGAAGACGCCGCGCTCGCGGTCGCGGATCACCGCGTCGTCCTCCCAGGAGCCCTCCCACAGTTTGTAGAGCACCTCGAGGTACTCGTCGGCGTGGTCGTAGCGCGCGTCGTGGGCGGGCTGGTCGGTCTGGCCCATGTTGCGTGCGGCCGCGGGAAGGTAACCGGTGACGACGTTCCAGCCGACCCGGCCCTTCGTGAGGTGGTCGAGGGTGGAGACGCGGCGGGCGAAGGGGTACGGGTGCTCGAAACCGGTTCCGGTGGTAATGCCGAACCCGAGGTGCTCGGTCACCAGCGCCATGGCGGACACCAGCAGCAGTGGGTCGTTGACCGGAATCTGGGCGGCCTGGCGGATCGCAGCCTCGTCGTTGGCGCCGTAGATGTCGTAGGTGCCGAGGACGTCGGCGATGAACAACCCATCGAACCTGCCGCGTTCGAGCAGCCGGGCCAGATCGGCCCAGTACGCCAGGTCCTTGTACTCGGCGGACCTGTCGTCGGGATGCCGCCACAGGCCGGGGGACTGATGGGCGACGCAGTTCATGTCGAAGGCATTGAAGCGAATGGTGCGAGTCACCGGCGTGATCCTCGCCGCCGCGCGGATGCGGCGCACTGCTTCCACTCGTGACGATTCTGAACCGGCGCGGGCGGCGGCGTGGCTGGCGGGGGCGGCCCGAAGGTTTGCATAAGGTCGGTGGGCGGGTAAATGGGTGCACCGGTCGGCTGAAGTCGGAGGATGGATGACGGTTGCGGGGGGACACTAGGCGCTTCGGCGAGAGGACGTTCGGTGAGTGGTGAGCAGGCGAGCCGACCCGTCCCGACCGCGGGGGACTCGTCGGCGTTCGATGCCGATCCCACCGTTGGCGCCGACCTCGCGAAGGTCGACTGGTCCACCACGCCGCTCGGACCGCCGTCGGAGTGGCCGCAGAGCTTGCTGACGGCCGTCAGCATCCTGCTGTCGTCGCGGTTCTCGATGTGGATGGCATGGGGGCCTGAACTCACCTTCTTCTGCAACGACGCCTACCGACGTGACACGTTGGCCAGCAAGTACCCCTGGGCGCTCGGGCGGCCCGCCCGCGAAGTGTGGGCGGAGATCTGGAACGACATCGGGCCCCGGATCGAGCGGGTGCTCACGACGGGAGTGGCCACCTGGGACGCCGCCCTGCTGCTGTTCGTGGAGCGGTCCGGCTACTCCGAGGAGAGCTACCACACCTTCTCCTACAGCCCGCTGCGCGACGACTCGGGCGACGTGGTCGGCATGCTGTGCGTGGTCAGTGAGGACACGCAGCGGGTGATCAGCGAGCGGAGGCTGTCGACGCTGCGCGACCTCGGCTCCGACCCGAGCGTGTTGCCGTCCGAGGAGCTGATCCTCAGCGTCGCCTCGGTACAACTCGCCCGCAATCTGCGCGACCTGCCGTTCACCCTGACCTACCTGTTCGACGACGACGACACACATCTCGCGGCCACCAGCGGCATCGAGTGGGACCACCCCGTCGCACCGATGCTCCTGCCCGCCGACGGTACGTCGATCTGGCCGAGCGCCGCAGCCCGTCGGGGCGAGACCGTGCTGGTCGACTTCCAGGGCCAACGCTTCGCCGATCTGCCGGTCGGCGACTGGTCGCAGCCACCGACTCAGGCACTGGTCGTGCCGCTGATTCAGCAGGGCGCGTCGCCGTGCGGGTTCCTGGTGGCGGCGCTGAACCGCTTCCGCCCCCTGGACGACGCCTACCGGGGTTTCGTGGACCTGGTGGCCGCGCACCTGGCGGCGGAGATCGGCAGCGCCAGGAGCTACCGGGCACAGCAGCGTCGCGCCGAGGAACTCGCCGAACTCGACCGCGCCAAGACGACGTTCTTCTCCAACATCAGCCACGAATTCCGTACCCCGCTCACGCTGATACTCGCGCCGGTCGCAGACCTGCGCAGCAGAGTCGACGGCGTGGACGACCGCGCCCGCGCCGAGCTAGATGTCATCCACCGCAACGGGTTACGGCTCGCGAAGCTGGTCAACACGCTCCTGGACTTCTCCCGCATCGAGGCCGGCCGCATGGAGGCCTCCTATCAGCCGGTCGATCTCGCTGCGGTCACCGCCGACCTCGCCAGCGTGTTCCGCTCGGCGGTGGACCGAGCAGGCCTCGATCTCGTCGTCGAGTGCGCTCCCTTGGACGAGCCCGTCTACCTGGACTCCGACATGTGGGAGAAGGTGATCCTGAACCTGCTCTCCAACGCGTTGAAGTTCACGTTCGACGGGTCCATCTCCGTCCGGGTGGCGCAGGACCCGGACGCAGCGGTGGTCACCGTCGCCGACACGGGTGTGGGCGTGCCGACGAAGGAGATGCCGCGCCTGTTCGAACGGTTCCATCGAATCGAGAACGCCCGCACCAGATCCCACGAGGGCAGTGGCATCGGCCTCGCACTGGTGAAGGAACTGGTCGCCCTGCACGGCGGGACAATCACCGCGCAGAGCGCCGAGGGCGCGGGCACCTCCTTCACGATCCGTCTGCCGTTCGGCGCCGCCCACCTGCCTGCCGAGTTCGTGGAATCGGCCGGCGGGGGCCGGCCGACCTCGGCGATCGCCGACCCCTACGTGCAGGAGGCGTTGCGGTGGTTGCCGTCGGACGCCGACCCGCACGGTGCCGAGGCCGGGGAACAGCTCTCGCTCGACGGCGCCGTCACGGCGTCGTCGACGGCCAGGGTCCCCGCGCGGGTACTGGTCGCCGACGACAACGCGGACATGCGGGAGTATCTGACCCGTCTGCTGCGGACCGCCGGATACGAGGTGGAGCCGGTCGTCGACGGGCAGCAGGCGCTCGAGCAGATCCGCGCCACGCTACCGGATCTCGTGGTCAGTGACGTCATGATGCCGCGCCTGGACGGCTTGTCGCTGGTGACTGCGTTGCGCACCGACCCGCGCACCGCGGCGGTCCCGGTTCTGCTGTTGTCTGCACGTGCGGGCCAGGAGGAGTCGATCGAGGGACTCGAAGCCGGGGCCGACGACTACCTGGTCAAGCCGTTCGCCGCTGCCGAACTCCTTGCCCGCGTTCGCGGCAACGTCGAACTCGCGCGGTTGCGGAACCACCACGCCCGTTGGCGGACGGCCCTGGTCGACGCCATGCAGGAGGCGTTCTTCGTCTGCGACGAAGAGGGCACCGTCATCGAGATCAACGCGGCGTTCAGCGACGTGCTCGGCTACGGCCCGGAGGGTCTGCCGTACCCGGCCGTGCACCCGTGGTGGCCCGACGAGGCGACCGACCCAGAGGCGCATCGCGAGGTCGCCGAATCGTTCGGCGGGCTGATGGGTCAGGCCCACGGCACCTACACCGTGCCCGTGACCCACCGCGACGGGCACCGGCTGTGGGTGACGTTCAGCTTCAGCCACGCCGCCGACCCGGAGACCGGGCGGCGGGTGATGGTCGGAACGCTGCGCGACGCGACGGCCGAGCACTACACCGTTCAGCGCCAGACGGCGCTGGCCGAGTTGAATCGTGTTCTTTCGCAGGCCGATACCGTCGGCGAAGCACTGCGCGCGACGACCGAGGAACTGCGCCGGGTGTGGCGGGCGCACCGCGTCCTGGCCATCACCTTCCGCAGCCAGGGCGCACCCCCCGACGACGAGCGGACGATCGTGGCCGGCGCATCGGCCCGGTGGGACGATCTCACCGTCCAGGCTCGAAACGCGATTCGCACGCTCGCCGACGGCGACCTGCTGGTCACTCGCACCGATCATCCGGGGTCGGCGGGCATCGCCCTGCAGCACCCCCGCGGCGTTCTGGTCCTGTGGATCGAACTCATCGAGCAGCGGCCGTTCACACCGGAGGACCAAACGCTGCTGACGGTGCTCGCCGGACGATTGGGGCAGGGTTTGCAACGCGTGAACCAACTCGACCAGCAGCGCGAAACCGCGCTGGCGCTCCAGCATTCGATCCTGGGGCCCGCCAATCTGCCCGAGGGTTTCGCGGTGCGCTACCAGCCGGCCACGCGGCCGCTGCAGGTCGGTGGCGATTGGTACGACGTCGTCGATCTCGACGACGGCCGCATCGCGCTCGTCGTCGGCGACTGCGTCGGCCATGGCCTCGCAGCGGCCGCCGTCATGGGCCAGTTGCGCAGCGCATGTCGCGCACTGTTACTCGAGAGGCCAAGCCCGCGTGCGGCGCTGGCAGCTCTCGACCGCTTCGCGGCGCGACTGCCCGGAGCGGTCTGCACGACGGCGTTCTGCGCGGTACTCGACACCGCAACGGGTGAACTGGTGTACTCCAGCGCCGGGCATCCGCCGCCCATCCTCGTGAACGCCGACCGCACGACCCGGGTGCTGGAGGACGGGCACACGATCCCGCTCGGCATCCGGCCCGACCGCGCGCGGCCGGAGGCCCGCACGACGATCCCGCCGCGCGGCACCCTGCTGCTCTACACCGATGGCTTGGTCGAGCGGCGACAGGACTCCCTGGACCAGGGCATCGCACGCGCCACCGAACTCGTCTCCGTGGGTAGCGCGTCGACGCTCGACGATCTCGCGACGACCGTCATGTCGACGCTGACGCCGCCCGACGGCTATCAGGACGACGTCGCCCTGCTGCTGTACCGGCAGCCGGCGCCGCTGCGCATGAACATTCCGCCGCACGTCAGCCATCTGGCATCCACCCGGAACACGTTGCGCGACTGGCTGGTTCGGGCCGGCTTGGAGGACGAGCAGGTGCAGGGGCTGCTGGTCGCGGCGGGCGAAGCGGTGGCCAACGCCATCGAGCATGGCCATCGGAACAGCACCGAGGGCGTCATCACGATCGCAGCGAGCGCGTTGGTGGACCGGTTGGAGCTGACGGTGGTCGACAGGGGCGCCTGGAAGGCCGAGCGCACCGTTCCGGATCTGAGCCGGGGACGGGGGATAGCGCTGATGCGGGCCCTCGTCGACGACGTCACCATCGAGCAGGAGCCCACGGGGACGACGGTCTCCTTCCACACGAGGATTGCGTCATGACCACTCCGCTGACCGTCGACACCCGGGGACGCGAGGACGGCACCTACGTCGTCGTCGCGGCGGGCGAGATCGACCTGAGCAACGTGAAGTCGTTCGCCGAGGCGCTCGACGCGGCGATCGAGGCCGCACAGTCCGAGACGGTGGCCGTCGACCTCGGCGCGGTCGACTACCTCGACAGCGGTGCGATCAACGCCCTGTTCGCCCACGCGGGTCGGATAGCGGTGGTGGCGAACCCGATTCTGCTGCCGGTCCTCAACGTCAGCGGGCTCACCGAACTGGTGCCCGTCGAGGCAGCGCACTGACCGGACCCCCGGCGCACCCGCACCGTCATTCCATCGCCATGTCCCAGAAGCCCACCTCGAGTGCGAGCACGTCGGCCAGCACGTCGTCCCGGCGCTGTGGCGTGGCCAGTCGGCCGAGGGCGTCGACGTAGTCCGCGAAGCCGGGATGGGTCCAGTGCTGGGTGAACTCGGCGAACGGTGAGGACTCCGACGACGCCGTCGTCCACGCCATCAGGTAGACGCGCTCCAGTGCCCACAGTGCCGTGATGGCGTCGTCGAAGGGTGCTGCGTCGAGGCGTCGCAGCGAGTCGCGGTAGGCCAGCGTCGCAGGCAGGCTTTCCACGTCGAGGTCGATGCCGCGGCGGGCAGCCTGCACGTCGAACCAGTCGAGTTCGTCGACGAGCGCCACGCAGCCGCCCGCCAGGGCGGACTGGGCGCCACGGGGTGCGCGTGCGAGGAGGCGCGCCTGAAACGTCAGCAGGTCGGCGACGAACAGCACGTCCTGGGCAAGCCAGCGATCGAATGCGGCGTCGGCTATCGCGCCGTCGCGCACGGCATGTAGGAACGGATGTTGGGTGGCGGCAGTCCATAGGTCGTCGAGCACCTCACCGACCCTATCGCCGAGGCGGCCGCACACGATCACCGCCGCGCCAGGAGCCACGCCCGTCCGTCGCGCTCCCCGGAGGCGATGACGTCGAGGTGGCCGAAGGCGTGGTCCAGTTCGCCGGCTGCGATGCGGAACCTGCCGGGGTGTCCGCCGACCTCGCTCAGTGCGCTCGCCGCCAGCAGACCGCCCGGGGTGAGGCGCGCGGTGATCGCGGCGTCGAGGCGCGCGTCGCGGAAGGCCAGGCAGAGGATGACGTCCACCGTCGGCCCGGCAGGCAGCCCCTCGTCGAGGTCGGCGACGACGAAACGGCACCGCTGCGCGACACCCGCGGCGGCGGCGAGTTCGGCGGCGCGGCGAACCGCGACCGGCGAGACGTCGACGCCGAGCACGTCCATGCCCCGGCTGGCGAGCCAGACCGCTGCCGCACCGTCACCGCAGGCGACGTCCAGCGCCGAACCGGCCGACGGAAACTGCGCCACGAAGGGCCGGAACACCTCCGGCAGCCCGATCGAATCGGGTGCCGCCGAGGGTCGTTCGGCATAGCGGGCGTCCCATCGGGCGCGGTCTTCGTCGGACACGTCTGATCAGGCCAGGGCGTCGTCGAGCACCATGGCCCGCAACGTGCGGCGGTCCAGCTTGCCGCTGGCGAGCGTCGGGATCCGATCCGCGGTGGTGATCACCCACCGCGTGGGAACCTTGTACGCCGAGAGCCGGACGCGGGCGCGTTCGGTGAGTGCGTCCACGTCGACGTTCTCGACCGCTGGCACGACGACGGCGCACACCTCCTCGCCGCGCTCCGGATGCTCGAGACCGACGACCACGCACTGGGTTACGTCGTCGAAGTCGTTGACCACGGCTTCGACTTCCAACGGTGAGACGTTGGCTCCGCCCGACTTGATCAGCTCACTGGTGCGTCCGACGTAGAACAGTCGAGGGTCTCCCGCGCGGCGATAGACGCGATCGCCGGTGTGGTACCACCCGTCGGGATCGAACGTGTCGGCCCGCTCGCGCTTGTTGTAGCCCACCATGACGCCGACGCCACGGATGAGAAGTTCGCCGGTCGTGCCGTCGGGCACGGGACAACCGTCGCGGTCGACGACGGCGATCTCGGTGCAGGAGAAGCCGCCTGCGGTCTCGGACATGGTGCGGTGCACGGGGTATCCGTCGGGCACGTCCGTCATCGCGATGTCGACCGGCCCGTCCCGCAGCATGGGTGCACTGTCGAGGTCGCGGCTGGCGAAACTCGGGTGGTCGCGCAGCCGCTGGGTGAAGGCCGGCCATCCCACGATGCCCGTGGCGCGTTCACGGTCGATCAGGTCGAGAGCGGCCTCGGCGTCGAGCCGCGGCAGCACCAGCAGGGTGATCGGTTCGTGCAGTGCGCCCGTGGTGGCGAGCAACCCGCCGATCCAGAAGAACGGCATGGCGCACAGGATCCGGGCGGTCGCCGTCGATCCCGTGACGGCCCGGATGGCCGCGGGCCAGGTCGAGGTCTGCCGGATCAGGGTGCCGTGGGTGTGCAGCACGCCCTTCGGGTCGGCGGTGGACCCGGACGTGTGCACCATGACGGCGAGGTCGGCAGGCGTCACCTCTCGTTCCACGCTCGCGAGCACTTCCTCGGGAACCATCGGGTCGACGGTCGGGTCCCAGTGGGTCGCCCAACTCCGGTCCGACGCGTCGACGAGCACCACCGAGCGCAGGTACGGCGCGTCGGCCATGGCGATTCGGCCCGCGCGTTGGCCTGCGAGGTTGGGGAACGCCGCCTCGAAGCGTTCGGCGACGTCGATGTGCAGCACCGTGGCTGGGGCGACGAGCAGGCCGATGTCGCCGAGGCGCACGACCTTCGCGATCTCGGCCGGCGTGTAGAGCGTGCTCAGCGGGACCACCACGGCGCCGATGCGCGACGCGGCGAGCCACCAGACCACCCAGTCGACGCCGTTGGGGAGGAACAGGCCGACGCGTGCGCCCTTGCCGACTCCGGCGGCGAGCAACCGGCGCGCGACGGCGGCCGACCGTCGCTCGGCCTCCCGGTAGGTGAGCCGGTTGGTCGGGGTGACCACGTAGTCCAGCTCGCCGGACTCGCGGGCGCGGCGGGCGAGGAGGTCGGAAACCGTCGGACGGTGGTCTGTCACGTTCGCATCCTCTCCTACGCCGTCGGCACATCGGTCGTGAACGGGCCCGTGCACGCCTCGCGTCGGCATTCCCGCCGAAATCGTCCCGCCGTTGGGTAGCGTCGCGGCGTGCCCGAAACGTTGAATCGCCAGGTGGTGTTGCGGCGCAGGCCGACCGGCCTGGTGGCTCCCGAGGACACCGAACTGGTGTCCTCCCCGATGCCCGAGCCCGCGGAAGGCGAGGCGCTGCTTCGCAACACCTACGTCGGCATCGACGCAGCGGTCCGGACGTGGCTCAACGATCAGCCCGGCTATCTGCCGCCGGTTCAGCTCGGTGAGGTGATCCGGGCCGCCGGCATCGGCGAGGTGGTGGCGTCGAAGTGCGATGCCTTCGCGGTCGGCGACATCGTGACGACGCTGTCGGGCTTCCAGGAGTACACCTTGATCCGCGACGACCTGTTCTCGACGCCGATGCCGGGGCTGAACGATCAGTTGGCGATCATGTCGGTGTACGGGCCGACGGGCGCGACGGCGTACTTCGGGATGATGGACATCGGCAAGGCCACGCAGGGGGAGACGGTCGTGGTGTCGGCGGCGGCAGGCGCCACGGGATCGATCGCCGGGCAGATCGCGATGATCCACGGCGCCCGGGTCGTCGGGATCGCCGGGGGACCCGAGAAGTGCAGGGCGGCAGTCGAATCGTTCGGTTTCGACGCGTGCATCGACTACCGTTCGGGCAACGTCGCCGCGGAATTGAAGCGCCACTGCCCGAAGGGCATCGACGTGTACTTCGACAACGTGGGCGGGCCGATCCTCGACGCGGTCCTCGGGCGCCTGGCCCGCAACGCGCGGGTGGTGCTGTGCGGCGTCATCTCCAGTTACCTCGACGGCGACCATCCGGGCCCGGCGAACTACGTCAACCTGCTGGCCAAGACCGCGACCATGCAGGGCTTCAACGCGCTCGATCAGTGGGGCCGGTTCGACGAGGCATTCGCCTGCCTGCACCGGTGGGAGCAGGACGGCCTGCTCAAGCACAGGCAGACGATCTTCGAGGGCGTGGAGTCGTGCGTCGACGCACTCAACGGCCTGTTCACCGGCGCGAACATCGGCAAGATGCTCGTCGAGGTCAGTCCGCCCACCACTGGCGGATAGGCGACCGCCGTGGCCGATGCGGATCAGTTCTGCGCCTTGGCATCCCTGCGTTACGACGACACCGATGCGCCGCCCAGGTGGCAGGCTGCCGGCGAAATCCTGACGGCACATCCCGACGTGGTGCGTCACCACGTGTGGGCGGCCGCGACGGCGGCCGATCCGGATGCGATCGGGGAGCACCTCGAGAACGGCGGAGTCGCCGATGCGGCCGGGGGGCCGTTCGGCTGGACGCCGCTGATGTACCTGGCGCACTCGCGTGTCTCCCCGTCGGGGACGAGCGCCGACGTCCTGGCCGCGGCGACGATGCTGCTGGATGCGGGCGCCGACCCGAACGCGGGTTACCTGTGGCGCGGCATGGTGCCGCCGTTCACCGTTCTGACGGGCGTGTTCGGCGAGGGGGAGCAGGGGCCGCGCAGGCAACCTCGGCATCCCCGTGCCACCGAGCTGGCGACGCTGCTGCTGCGGCGCGGCGCGCACCCGGTCGACCAGCAGACGCTCTACAACCGGATGTTTCGCGCCGACGACTCGCATCTGGAGGTGCTGTTCGCGCACGGGCTGGCCACGGCCGGACCGAGCCCCTGGGAGTTACGGCTCGGCGAGGAGCTCGAGTCACGGGCCGACATGTGGAGTCGGCAGGTGCAGTGGGCCGCCGAGCACGGTTTCGGTGGACGACTCGCCCTGCTCGAACGGCACGGCATCGACGTGTCCGGCGTGGATCTGGTCGAACCGGCCGTGCCTGCCGACCCGAACGCACGCGACGACGAGGGCGCGACACCACTGCATCACGCTGCCTGGGACGGCGACCTGGAACGCATCCGGGAACTGCTGACCGCGGGAGCCGATCCGACGATCACCGACGGCCGGTTCGGCGCGACCCCGCTCGGCTGGGCCGAACATGCCTATCAGACGGAAGCCGCTGAGCTGCTGCGGATTCAGGCCCCGACGTAGTCCGCGAGGTGCTGGCCGGTCAGCGTGTCCCGCTTGGCGACGAGTTCGGCAGGGGTGCCCTCGAACACGACGCGTCCGCCGTCGTGGCCCGCGCCCGGCCCGAGGTCGATGATCCAGTCGGCGCGAGCCATCACGGCCTGGTTGTGCTCGATGACGATCACCGACTTCCCGGAGTCGACGAGGCGGTCGAGCAGGGCGAGCAGCCGGTCGACGTCGGCGAGGTGCAGTCCCGACGTGGGCTCGTCGAGGACGTAGACCTCGGGCTTGTCGCGGCCCTTGGCGACCATGTGGGTCGCCAGCTTGAGCCGTTGCCGCTCACCGCCGGATAGCGTGGTCAGCGGCTGACCGAGCGTGAGGTACCCGAGCCCGACGTCGGCGAGGCGGTCGAGGATCTCATGTGCCTTCGGCGTCTTGGCATCACCGTCGCCGAAGAAGTCGAGCGCCTCGTCGACTGCCATCGCGAGCACCTCGCTGATGTCGCGGCCGCCGAAGCGGTACTCCAGTACCGACGCGTCGAAGCGCTTGCCCTCGCAGACGTCGCACGGCGCGGCGACGCCTGCCATGATCGCCAGATCGGTGTAGATGACGCCCGCGCCCTTGCAGTTCGGGCAGGCGCCCTCGGAATTGGCGCTGAAGAGAGCCGGTTTGACGTCGTTGGCCTTGGCGAACGCCTTGCGGATCGGCTCGAGCAGCCCGGTGTAGGTGGCCGGGTTGCTCCGCCGGGAGCCGCGGATCGGGGTCTGGTCGACGGCGACCACGCCGTCGACGCCTGCCACCGAGCCGTGGATGAGCGAACTCTTGCCCGAGCCCGCGACTCCGGTGACCACGACCAGGACGCCGAGCGGGATGTCGACGTCGACGTCGCGCAGGTTGTGCGTGTTGGCTCCGCGCACCTGCAGCACCTCGGTCGCGGTACGCACCTCGTCCTTGAGGGCGGCGCGGTCGTCGAGGTGACGCCCGGTGAGAGTGCCGCTCTTGCGGAGGTCGGCGACGGTTCCCTCGAACACCACCTCACCGCCGTCGCTGCCTGCGCCGGGGCCCAGGTCGACGACGTGGTCGGCGATGGCGATGGCCTCGGGTTCGTGCTCGACGACGAGCACGGTGTTTCCCTTGTCGCGCAGGCGGAGCAGCAGGTCGTTCATCCGGTCGACGTCATGGGGGTGCAGGCCGATGGTGGGCTCGTCGAAGACGTAGGTGACGTCGGTGAGTGCGGAACCGAGGTGGCGAATCATCTTGACCCGCTGCGACTCTCCGCCGGAGAGCGTGCCCGACGGTCGGTCCAGCGACAGGTAGCCGAGGCCGATCTCGACGAACGAGTCGAGCGTGCGGCGGAGCGCGTCGAGCAGGGGGCCGACCGAGGGGTCCGCGAGGTCCCTGGCCCAGTCCGCGAGTTCGGTGATCTGCATGGCCGAGACCTCGGCAATGTCGACGCCCTTGATCTTCGACGACCTGGCCAGCTCCGAGAGTCGCGTGCCGTCGCAGTCCGGACAGGTCGTGAACGTGACGGCCCGCTCCACGAATGCGCGCACGTGCGGCTGCATCGCGTCGACGTCCTTGGACAGGTAGGACTTCTTGATCTGCGGGATGAGGCCGAGATAGGTGAGGTTGACGCCGTCGATCTTGAGCTTGGTGGCGTCCTTGTACAGCAGGGCGTCGAGTTCCTTCTTGGTGAACTGCTTGATCGGCTTGTCGGGATCGAAGAAGCCGCAGCCGTTGAAGATTCGGCCGTACCAGCCCTCCATGCTGAAGCCGGGAATCGTCAGCGCACCCTCGTTGAGCGACTTGGTGTCGTCGTAGAGCGCGGTCAGGTCTATGTCGTTGATCGAGCCGCGCCCCTCACAGCGTGGGCACATGCCGCCGGTGATGCTGAACTCGCGTCGCTCCTTGACGGTGTTGCCGCCGCGTTCGATGGTGACCGCACCGGCGCCGCTGATGGACGCCACGTTGAACGAGAACGCCTGCGGTGATCCGATGTGCGGGTCTCCGAGTCGGCTGAACAGGATGCGCAGCATCGCGCCGGCGTCGGTCGCGGTGCCGACCGTCGAGCGGGGATCGGCGCCCATCCGCTCCTGGTCGACGATGATCGCGGTCGTCAGCCCCTCCAGGACGTCCACGTCGGGTCGCGCCTGCGTCGGCATGAAGCCCTGCACGAACGTGCTGTAGGTCTCGTTGATCAGCCGTTGCGACTCTGCGGCGATGGTTCCGAACACCAGCGAACTCTTGCCGGACCCCGATACGCCGGTGAACACGGTGAGTCTGCGCTTGGGCAGCTCGACGTTCACGTTCTTCAGGTTGTTCTCCCGCGCGCCCAGGACGCGGATCAGGTCGTGGGTGTCGGCGGTCGGTAGGGCGGCGGTGCTGCGGCTCTTCGTCGCCATGCTTTCCCCTTCTGTCGTCGCGGGTCGAGTCGTCCTGTGCAGTTCCCGAATGTCAGTGCAGTTCCTGGATGCGGATCATGGTGCCCGCGGGATCTCGCACGGCGCAGTCTCGCACCCCGTAGGGCTGTTGGGTCGGCTCCTGCACGATCTCGGCGTTGCTCGCCTGCAGTCGCTCGAAGGTCGCGTCGAGGTCCTTGGTCGCCAGCACGATCATCGCGTAGGTGCCCTTGGCCATCATCTCCGCGATGAGGCGCCGTTCGTCGTCCGTGGTGCCGGGGTCGGCGGCGGGCGGGTGCAGCACGATCGACGTGCCGGGTTGGTTGACGGGGCCGACGGTGATCCAGCGCATCGTCCCCCCGCCGACGTCGAGGCGGACCTCGAAGCCGAGCACGTCCCGGTAGAACGCGAGGGACTCCTCCGGGTCGTCGTGGGGGAGGAACGTGTTGTGAATGGTGATGTCCATGGCGGTTACGTTAAGTCCGGCCGCGCAGCCGATGCTTCTCGATTCCTGATCGATGCTCGGACTCGGCGCCGGGCGGTCAGGCCCGATGGAGTTGCGCGACGGGTGCGTCCCGGTTCCGGACCGGCCTGGTTGCCTGCTTCTCGACGCACGACGGCATGCCCTCGGTGGCGCGCTGGTGTTGGCGCCGGTAGGCGCTCGGAGGCATGCCGACGAGCTCGGCGAAACGGGTGCTGAAGGTGCCCAGCGACGAGCAGCCCACCGCGAAGCAGACCTCGGTGACGCTCAGGTCGCCGCGGCGCAACAGCGCCATCGCCCGCTCTATGCGGCGCGTCATCAGGTACGAGTAGGGCGATTCGCCGAACGCGGCCTTGAACTGCCGCGACAGGTGTCCGGCCGACATGCCGACCCCGCGAGCCAGCGCCTCGACGTCGAGCGGTCGCGCGTACTCACGGTCGATCCGATCGCGGACCCGTCGCAGCAGCTTGAGGTCGTGCAGTCGCTGCTCGTCTGCCGATCTGCTCGCCACGTGGCGATGGTGTCACGTCCCGCGGGGGTTGCCCAGACCCGTACGGTCGGTCGATGCACTGGATCGTCGACGCGATGAACGTGATCGGCTCGCGTCCGGACGGGTGGTGGCGGGATCGCCGCGCAGCCATCGAGAGGCTGGTGTCCGACCTCGACCGGTGGGCGGCATTGCGGGATGACGTCGTGACGGCGGTGTTGGAACGTCCGCCGCAGCCGCCGCTGGCGAGCAGCGTGGTGGAGATCGCGTTCGCACCTGCGGCCGCACCCAACTCCGCCGACGACGAGATCGTCCGACTCGTCACCACGCACGACGACGCTGGCGAGGTCGTCGTCGTGACGTCGGATTCCGAACTAGTGCAACGGGTTCGGCAGGCCGGCGCCACCACGCACCCGGCGAAGACCTTCCGCCAGATGCTCGATTGAGCGCTCGCGCAACGCCGGTCGTCGAGTGCCCCACCACCCCTTTCCCGCGAGCGTGCGTGTCTGCGGGCGACTCGCCGGGTGGAAACGCGAGTTCTCGCACGCTCGCGGAAGAACGAGCCTGAAAGACACATGGCAGTAACACCTACACGTGCGAGGATGGTGACGCGGTCGGCACGCGTCGGCCGGATCGGAGCCGGGCGATGCAGCGACCGCATCAGGTGGTGGTCCTCGTCCTCGACGGGGCGCTGCCGCTGGACGTCGGGATCCCGGCGGAGGTGTTCCATCCGGAGACGGGCTTCCCCTACGAGGTGTCGGCCTGCGGGGTCGTCGCAGGCACGGTGCCGTCCAACGGGGGCTTCGGGTACGCGGTCCCGCGGGGGTTGGACGCGCTGGCCGACGCGGACACGATCGTCGTCCCGGGGTACGCCCCGTCGGGTCGGCCGATACCGGTCGAGGTGCACGAAGCGCTCCGCACCGCGGCATCCCGAGGGACACGCATTGCGTCAATCTGCTACGGCGCGTTCGCCCTTGCCGATGCCGGCCTGCTCGACGGCCTGCGAGCGACGACCCACTGGGACGCGGCGGAGAAGCTCGCGGAGCGGCATCCGGAGATCACGGTCGAGCCGAACGTCCTCTTCGTCGACGAGGGCGCCATCCTCACCTCGGCGGGGGCCGCCGCCGGTCTCGACCTGTGCCTGCACATCGTTCGCCGCGACCTCGGCGTGAGCGCGGCCAACGAGATCGCGCGAGGACTCGTCACGGCGCCATACCGGACCGGGGGTCAGGCCCAGTACCTGCCGAAGACCACCTCGGCAGCACATGGCGATTCCCTCAGCACGACGCGCGAATGGGCTCTGACGCAGCTCGACCAGCCACTGACGATCGCCGGACTCGCCGCGCACGCGCGGATGTCGCCCCGCACGTTCATGCGCCGCTTCACCGAGGAGACCGGCAGCACCCCGCTGCAGTGGATCCTCCGGGCGCGGGTCGACACCGCGCGCGAACTCCTGGAGAGCACGAAGCTGTCTGTCGACCGCATCGCCGAGCAGGTTGGCCTGGGCACCGGATCGAACCTGCGACTGCACTTCCGCCGGCTCCTGGACGTGTCGCCGTCGGAGTACCGCGCCACCTTCGCCGGGCGGAGCTGACGAACTACGAGATGCGCGGCGGAAGGTCGACGGTGTCGCCCATCACGTCGATCGCGACCTTCCCGCGCAGTGCATACGACCGCCTGTCCTCCAAGAGTTCGTGCGCCTCGCCCATTCGAGCCAGCGGAAGGGTCGCGCCGATCACCGGCTTCACCAGACCGCGCTCGACCAGCGTGGTGAGCGCGTCCAGCTTTCCCCGGTTCTGTCGCGTGAAGACGAAGTGGTAGGCGGCATTCTTGCCCCACGCCTCGATGAGGTTCTGCGGCTGCGCGATGTCGACGATGCTGACGACGCGTCCAAAGTCGGCCAGCATCAAGGGGCTTCGCGTGAGCGCGTCGCCACCGATCGTGTCGAAGACGACGTCGACACCCTTGCCTGCGGTCGCCTCGGCCACGGCATCGACGTAGTCCGTCGACGTGTAGTCGATCGCCGCATCCGCTCCGAGGGAGCGCACGAACTCGTGTTCGCTGGCCTTCGCGGTGGTGATCACCCGTGCGCCGATCGCCTTCGCGACCTGGATCGCGATCGTGCCGACGCCGCCCGCGCCGCCATGGATGAGGATCGTCTCCTCCACGCTGAGTTGCGCTCGCGTCACCAGTGACTCCCAGACCGTTCCGCCGACGAGGGTCAGGCTCGCCGCCTCCAGGTGCGTGAGGTTCTCCGGCTTCCGGCCGATGAGTTCGACGTCGGCCACGTGCTGTTCGGCGTAGGAGCCGGGGCCGCCGAAGATTTGGGGCGTGTAGTACACCTCGTCGCCGACGCCGAACTCGCTCACGTGGGATCCGACTTCCTCGATCACACCGGAGACGTCGTGCCCGATGATCGCCGGGAGCGGCACGAGATCCTCGTAGTCGCCGCGGCGGATCTGATAGTCGAGCGGGTTGACGGCGGTCGCATGGACGCGCACCCGTACCTGGAGGGGTCCGACGGGTGGCACGGCGACGTCGCGCAACTCGAAGGCATCGGCCCCTCCGAAACGGGCGAGCACGACGGCCTTCATCAGATCGGTCATTGCGGAGTTCCTCATCGTGGTTACGGGCGCGCGGCAGGACGGGTGGTCGCTCCCAGTGTCGCGCGCGTGGACCAGCCACTCCAGTGGCGGCAATGCCAATATCCGCGAGATTATTGACACGCCTGTCGCGGACCCGCCAGCTCACCCATCACCGCCGTCCACCCGCGAGCGTGCACGAACTCCGGTTTTCCACCGGCGTGTCGCCCGCAGACACGCACGCTCGCGGAAGAAAGCAACCCCCTTCCAACGGCTAGGACATGGCGGCGAGTCGCTGGGAGGCGGGCTTGTTGAGCCATTCGCGGACGGTGCGCGTCATGTCGTCGGCGAGGACGTCTTCGGCGCCGGACTCGATGCCGTCGAGGACCTGACGCACGACGTCGGCGGGGTCGGACTTTGGGGTGTCGGCGAAGGCGTTGCCCATGTCGGTGTCCACCAGACCGACGTAGACGCCGACCACCTGCACGCCGCGTGGGGCGAGTTCGAGCCGCATCGAGTCGGTCGCGCTCCACAGTGCGGCCTTCGTGACGCCGTAGCTGGCACCGATCGGCAGCCAGGCGAGCACCGAGGCGACGTTGACGATCGCGCCCGACCGTTCGGCGATGCCCTCCGCGAACGTCGACGCCATGGCGAGCGGGCCAAACAGGTTGGTCTCCAACTCCTCTCGCAGTGACGCGGTGTCCGCGGACAGGACCGACGCTCCACGCGCGATGCCCGCATTGTTGATGAGCACCGAGACGTCGGACGCCACGCGCCCGGCCTCGGCCACCGACGCCGCATCGGTCACGTCGAGCCGCAGTGCGACGACGCGCGGATCGGTTGCGTCGATCCGAGAGGCGTCGCGGGCCGCCGCGTAGACCTTGGCCACGCGACGGTCGAGCAACTGCGTCACGTACTGCCGCCCCATGCCGCGATTGGCTCCGGTGACGAGGACGGTCTGATTGGCGAGTGAGGTCATTGCAGCTCCAGTTCGTGGTTGGCCGCCAGGTACACCGAGCGGTTTACTCGGTTGACCGTACACGCAACGCTGCCGACAGGTAAACCCATCGGTATGCTTCGTCGGTGACCGAACGACTCGATGGACCGAATCCCGTGACCCTCGACCTAGATGCCGCGAATCGCATCGTCGCCGGCGCACACGCCGAAGCACGCCGACGGTCGGTCCTGGTGTCCGCGGCGGTCGTCGACGCCGGCGGAAACCTCGTGGCATTCAGCCGGATGGACGGCGCCGAGATCGCCGGGCCGGTACTCGCCGTCGACAAGGCGTACACCGCGGTGGCGAACCGCATCGCGACGTCGGAACTTGCGACCCTCGCCGCGCCGGGAGGGGAGCTGTTCGGACTGCACGCCAACGGCGGCGGCCGATTCGTCATATTCGGCGGCGGCGTTCCCGTGACGGTCGACGGGGACGTCGTGGGCGGGGTGGGCGTCAGCGGCGCGAGCACCGCCGACGACGAGGCCTGCGCCCTGGCCGGCCTCGAAAGACTTCGGGACGAGCACACCAAATAGGACCCATCACACGTTGCCGACAGGAACTCCAAGCCCACCGACGGGCGTTGTACCTGGCATGACGTCCACGTCCCCAGACGTGCCGGTTCGCCGCACCCCGGCAGACCTGGCCGACCGGCTGATCGACATCAAGCGGATCTATCACGAGCCCGACATCGAGCGGTTTCCGCGGGCTCGCGACGTGCTGGAACGGTTTCCCGACGCCGAGCGCGTCCAGATCCTGTCGCATCAGGCGATCCCCGGGCTCTACGGCAACGAGGGCAGTGCCGCGGACTGGGTCCGCAACAAGCGCGAGGTGCTGGTCCTCGGCGAGAAGAAGAGCCTCGCGGCACGCCGCAACGAACGCTCGAGCGACTGGATCGCACCGTCGACCGCCAACGGCTGCGCGATGGCCTGTTCGTACTGCTACGTGCCGCGACGCAAGGGCTACGCCAATCCGATCACGGTGTTCGCGAACATCGAGAAGATCACCGGATACCTCGAACGCCACGCGAAGCGACAGGGCCCCAAACTCGAGCCGAACCAGTGCGACCCGGTCGACTGGGTCTACGACATCGGCGAGAACAGCGACTGCTCGGCCGACGCGATGGTGTCCGACAACGTCCGCGACCTCGTCGGCCTGTTCGCGCGAATCCCCAACGCCAAGGCCAGTTTCGCCACCAAGCTGGTCAACCGCGACCTCCTCGACTACGACCCGAGGGGCGGGACCCGGGTGCGCTTCAGCCTCATGCCGGAGCAGACGTCGAAACTGGTCGACGTGCGGACGTCGAAGATCGCCGAGCGCATCGCCGCCATCGACGACTTCGTTGACGCCGGCTACGAGGTGCACCTCAACTTCAGCCCCGTGATCGTGCACGAGGATTGGCTCGCCGACTGGGCCGAGTTGCTCGAGCAGGTGGCCGACGGAACGAACGATCGCACCAAGGCCCAGCTCGCGGCGGAGATCATCTTCCTCACCCACAACGAGGGCCTGCACGATATCAACATGCTGTGGCACCCCAAGGGCGAGGACCTGCTCTGGCGGCCAGATCTGCAGCAGCTCAAGCGCAGTCAGAACGGTCAGTGGAACTTCCGCTACAAGTCGCCGTGGAAGGGCCGCTGGGTGCAGCAGCTCACCGACCTCATCGACGAGAAGCTGCCGACCTGCCGCGTCCGCTACGCCTTCTGATCGTCCTTGGCCGCGTGGTTGCCCTGATGGACGGGCGACTCCCAGGTGTAGGGCTCTTCGGGATGACCGGAACCACCGAGGATGAACGTGCGGTCCGTCCGGTTGGCGCGCGCGATCGACGCCATCCACGTCGCGACGGTGCTGACCCGGTTCTGCACCCCGGTGAGGAACGCGATGTGGATGAAACCCCACCCCAGCCAACCGAGCCGACCGGTGAGCTTCACCGGGCCGGCCTGCAGCAGCGCGTGTCCGCGGCTGATGTACGCCGCCGATCCGAGGTCGCGATAGCGGTACTTCCGCCGGCCGCGCGTGGCGAGGTCGCGCCGGATGCAGGCCGCGACGTGCCACCCGCCCTGCATCGCGTTCTCCGCGACACCCGGTAGCCCCTCGCGGCCGGCCAGATCACCGACGACGAACACGTCGGGATGACCGGGCACCGAGAGATCCTCGTTCACGGTGATGCGGCCCGAGCGGTCGGTGGTTGCGTCGAGCATCTCCGCGGCATGGAGTGCGAACGGCACGGCCTCGACACCGGCGGTCCACAACACCGTCCGGGTGGCGTACTCCTCGTCCGGCCCACCGCCCTTCGGGCTCACCGTGATGCCATCGCGCCGGACGTCGGTGACGTGTACGCCGAAGTGCATCTCGACGCCGAGTTCCTCCAGCGTCCGGCCCGCCTGATGGGCCATGGCCGGAGCGAAGGTCTTCAGCACGCGATCACCGCCGTCGAACAGCAGCACCCGCGCTTCCTCCGGCTCGATCGCATGGAATTCGTTGGCCAGCGCGCGCGTCGCGAGTTCCCTGATCTGCCCGGCCAATTCGACGCCGGTGGGACCCGCGCCGGTGACGGCGAAGGTAAGCCAGCTGTCCCGCTCCGGTCCGGGCGGCATCGTCTCGGCGATCTCGAAGGCACCGAACAGGCGGCGCCTGATGCTCAGCGCGTCGTCGAGGGTCTTCATCCCGGGCGCCCACGCGGCGTACTCCTCGTGCCCGAAGTACGACTGCCGCATCCCGGCGGCGATCACCAGGTAGTCGTATTCGAGGGTGTACTGGCTGTCGTCGGGGCGGCGCGCGGTGAGGGTTCGCGCGTCGGCGTCCAGCCGAACGGCCTCGCCGAGCAGGGTCTGCACGTTGTGGTAGTCGGCCAGTTCCTCGCGCAGCGACCGGCTGATCTGGCCGATGCTCAGCGTTCCGGTGGCGCACTGGTACAGCAGGGGCTGGAACACGTGGCATGCCGCACGGTCGAGCACCGTGACGTCGACGTCGACCTTGCCGAGCCGCCGTGCACAGAACAGTCCGCCGAAGCCACCGCCGATGATGAGTACCTTGGGGCGCGCCCTGCTCATGTCGGATCAACTACCTTTCGTCGGCTGAGGCGAGATGCGTACCAGGACACGGCTCTTGCGTCCCCGCGCAGCGATGGTCTCGATCAAGGTCATGACCCGGAACTCGAGGCCATACTTCTGATTCACCAGGCCCTCGACCCGGGACACCTCGGCAGGGTCGGTCACCACCTCGGCGGTGCCCTCGAGTACCGGTTCGCCGGCGTCGACTCGTCCGGTCCGCCCACACGCCTGCAGCGTCACCCGGGGGTCGCGTCGCGCTCGCTTGACCTTCCACGAGTCGGCGGGCGTCCATGCCGAGAGGTGGGCACCGTCGCGCACTATCCACATCGGCGTCGCGACTGCTTCACCGCTGCGCTTGTACGTCGTCAGCGAGACGAACTTCTCGCCGGACAGACGCGTTGCCAGAGCCGTCGTGTCGTTCACACCGCTCACTGTGCCACCGGTGACTCGAGATCCTCGCAGATCGGTGTTCCGCTCAGCGTTTCGCCTCGGCGTTCAAGAACGCCGCGGTGTCGTAGTAGGTGCGGAATGCCGCGATCGACTCGCCGTCGGTCTCGAAGATGCTCACGCCGTCATAGCTGAAGTCACTTCCGTCGCGCAGCGTTCCGTTCGAGGTCCACTCGAGGACGACGAGGTCCCCGTCGACGACCTGGTGCTTGAAGTCGGAGTCGATGTCGCCGAAGACGTCGCGGTACTGCTGCCAGAAGGCGCGTGCACCGTCCTTGCCGCTCTCCTGATGCGGCAGACCCGCCTTGCTCAAGGTGGCGTCGTCGCCGAACATCTCGACGAGTGGGTCGACGTTCTTGCTGCTGTGGAGTTCGCCCAGTGCGGACACGAATCGTTCTGCCATGTCGGTCATGAGGGTGCTGTACCCGAAGGCAGCGGGATCACACGACACGTCACCGCCACGTCACAGGAGATGCATAGTTCGACCCCGACGGGGTATGTCCTACGCCCGATTGGCGATGACGGGGTCGCCTGCCATGCAGTGGGAGGCGTACATGACATCGGAAGCTCGAGCACACGACGACACCGAGGTCGCCGACGACACCAAGCTCAAGCGCGGCATCACCGGGCCGCTGCTGTTCCTCTTCATCCTCGGCGACGTGCTCGGAGCGGGCATCTACGCGCTGATGGGAGTGCTGGCCGAGGACGTCGGCGGCGCGTTGTGGGCGCCGCTCGTTGCGGCGCTGGTGCTGGCCCTGCTGACCGCGGGTTCCTACGCCGAACTGGTCACCAAGTACCCCAGGGCCGGCGGTGCCGCCGTCTTCGCCGAGCGCGCGTTCAAGCAGCCGGTGCTCTCGTTCCTCATCGGCTTCTGCATGCTCGCCGCCGGCGTCACCAGCGCGGCCGGGCTCGCCCTGGCCTTCGCCGGGGACTACCTGACGACGTTCATCGACGTGCCCGCGGTGCCGGCGGCGATGGTGTTCCTGGTCCTCGTCGCGTGCCTCAATGCCCGAGGCATCAGTGAGTCGATGAAGAGCAACATGGTGATGACGGTGGTCGAGCTGTCGGGTCTGCTCATCGTGATCGTCGCGGTGGCGGTGATGGTCGGTGGGGGCCGCGGCGAGGTCGACAGGATCACGCAGTTCCCGGACGGCTCCGTGCCGGCCATGGCGATCCTCGGCGGTGCCATCGTCGCCTACTACTCGTTCGTGGGATTCGAGACCTCGGCCAACGTCGCCGAGGAGATTCGCAACCCGAGCAAGGTCTATCCCGCAGCGCTGTTCGGCGCGCTCGTCACGGCAGGCGTCGTCTATGCGCTCGTCGGGATCGCCAGTGCCATCGCCCTGCCCGCCGACGAGCTGTCGGAGTCGTCTGGCCCGCTGCTCGCCGTGGTCAGCGCGTCGGGCGTCAACGTTCCGGACTGGCTGTTCAGTGCCATCGCACTGGTCGCCGTCGCCAACGGCGCGCTGCTGACCATGATCATGTCGAGCCGACTGGCGTACGGGATGGCCGAGCACGGCCTGCTCCCGAGCGTGCTGAATCGTGTTCTGCCGCAACGTCGAACGCCATGGGTGGCGATCGTCGCGACCACGGTGGTCGCCATGGTGCTGACACTGGTGGGAGACCTCTCCACGCTCGCCGAGACGGTCGTGCTGCTGCTGCTGTTCGTGTTCATCTCGACCAACGTCGCCGTGCTGGTGCTCCGTCGCGACGCCGTCGACCACGAACACTTCCGGGTCTGGACGTTCGTGCCCGTGCTCGGCGTCTTGTCGTGCGTGCTGCTGCTCACCCAGCAGACCGCGACGGTCTGGCTGTTCGGCGCCATCCTGCTGGCGGTTGGGGCGGTGCTGTACCTCGTGGCCCGCGCGGCGACCCGGCGGTCGGCCACGCGATCGTCGACCTAGTCGGACCGGACGCCGACGGCTGCTGCGATCCGCGCTGCCACCCCGGCGGCCACCTCTCGGGTCGCGTCGTCGGTCGCGGGCAGGTACCTGTCGGCCGACGGATCGAGGGCGGCGCCTGCGATCGAGGCGTGGTCGGCGTCCAGCATTGCGACTTCCACCGGCCAGCCGGCAGCGCGCAACGCCTCCCCGAATTCCGTGCTGGCCGACGGGGGGACCACGTCGTCGGCCGCGCCGTGCAGGAGGGTGAACGGCGTGCCGGTCTCCCCGGAGGAGAGGCTGTCGATCACGTGCAGGCCCGATATCGGACCCGCGGCCATGAACGCGCCCGCGAGGCACACCGTGTGGGTCAGCTCGATCTCCAGCCGATGCGCGTGCACCGTGAGGTCGGCCGCCGCGAGCCCGCCCATCGACCACCCGACCAGCACCAGGGGATCCGAGCCGGCGCCCCTGGCGAAGTCGAGCGACGCCAGCAGGTCCGAACGCCCCCGGTCGTCGGCGTGGGAGTTCCAATCGGAGGCGACGACGTGGAGGCCGTGGCCGGCGACGAGATCGGCCAGGACTCCGACGGACGCCCTGGCGTCGGTCTGCATGCCGTGCCACAGCAGCACGGTGGGACGATCAGGCTCGCCGTAGAGATCGGCCTTGCGTCCCGGGGCATATTCGACGGTTTCCACGGGCCCAGAATGCCCTCGTCGCCGGAATGCAATCCCCGACGGTGGAACGGGTACCCCGGACGCGACCACAAGCCGGCATGACGAAAGGACGACCATGACGATAGGACTACTTCGTGTCCCGTGAAGTTCAGGTGACGTTCGACTGCGCCGACCCCGCCGCGCTGGCCACCTTCTGGGCCGAGGTGTTGGGGTACCAGGTGCAAGCACCACCTCCCGGGTTCGATACCTGGGACGCTGCGCTCGAATCGATGGGGGTTCCCCGGGAGCACCGCAACGACGCGTCGGCGTTGGTCGATCCCGAGGGGTCGGGGCCGCGAATCTTCTTCCAGCGCGTCCCGGAGGGCAAGGACGCGAAGAACCGCGTTCACCTCGACGTCCGCGCAGCCCCGGAGCTGACGGGTGAGCAGCGCATGGTGGCGCTGGAGGCCGTGTGCGCTCGGTTGGTGGCCGTCGGCGCGACGCGCATCGGCCGGCACGAGCCGGAGCCGCCGTTGACCGCAGGCCACATCGTGCTCGCCGATCCCGAGGGCAACGAGTTCTGCCTCGACTGACCGCGGGACCGGGTTGGCAGGAACGGCGACCGGGTACGCGGGTCGCTACCAAGCGGAAGGGCGCGACATGACCGATCCCACGGATCAGCGGCACGAAGAACATCTGACGGCAGAGGAAGACGACGGCTCTGCGGAATTCCAGCCAGAGGATGGCGGAACGGCGTCACCGCCGCTGGGTGACCCCGGGCCCATCGAACGGGGCTGAGTCTGGTTCGCCGGTGACGTCGCCGTCGCGGCCCGTGACCGAGCAGACGCTCGGCGCCTGGGTCATCAAGTGCAACCCGCGGTTGACCGCGCTCGAACCGATGGTCGCGACGGGGCGGGCGAAGACGTCCTGGTGCATCGCCGACAACTACCGTTCCCGGTTGATCGAACCCGGTCAGCGCGTGCTGTTCTGGGTGTCGGCGCACCCCCGGCGCGGGATCTGGGGAGCGGGCCGCATCACCGGCAGCCCGTGTACCGAGGACGACGGTCTGCACGTCGCGACCGAGATCGGGCTGTTCGACGACCCGGTGACCGCCGAGGAGCTGGCAAGCGTGGCCGAGCTGCGCACGATGGAGGTCTTCCGTTCGCCGCAGCAGGCCAACCCGTCGTGGGTGAGCCGAACGGAACTCGAGGTACTGGACGGACTGCTACCCGCTGCGCCGATCGTCGGTCACGCCGGCGGATAGGGGAGGCCGAAGTCGTCCGACAGCAGACTCTGGACGATGATCATCGCCGCCTGCGATCCCGCCGCGACCGCGCCGGCGAGGTGGGGCTGCTCGGTACAGACGTCGCCGGCGGCGAAGACGGTCGGCACGTTGGTCCGATGGATCTGGTCCACGCCGATCGCATCGCCGGCGAGCGGTCCCGGAGTGCACGCCGCACCGAGTTGTTCGGCCAGCCGGGATCGTTGACTCAGTGGCGCCTCGACGAGCAAGCCGTCGCGCTCGAGCCGGTCCCCGTCGGCGAAGACGACGTGGGTGAGCCGGCCGTCGTCGCTCGCCAGCTCCACGACGCGCCGCTGCTCTACTTCGACCTTGGCGACCTGCAGCATCCGGAGCTGCTCGTTGTCCAATCGAGTTGGCCCGTCGGTCAACAACATCACGTCATCGCTCCAGCCACGCAGCATCAGGGCGGCATGGACGGCTTCTTCGCCGGACGCCAGAGCGGCCAAGCGCTTGTCCCGCATCTCCCAGCCGTGACAGAACGGGCACTGGAAGACCGACGATCCCCACAGCTCACCGATTCCCGGCAGATCCGGCGGGTTGTACTTCATACCGGTGGCCAGGAGAACCCGTCGTGCCGTGAGCGTTTCGCCGTCGGCCAGTTCGAGCAGGTATCCGTCGTCGCTGGAATCGCCACGCACGACCTCGCCGGTGCGGAACTCGACGGACGGATACGCCGCCAACTCGGATCGCCCCTGGGCGTACAGGTCCGCGGGCGGGCGTTGGTCATAGCCGAGCAGCCCACCGATCGTCGGTGACGCGCGGTTGCTCTGATGGCCGGCGTCGATGACGACGACGTGCCTGCGGGCTCTTCCGAGGACGAGCGCGGCGCTCAACCCGGCGGCTCCCGCGCCGACGACCGCGCATTCCCATACTGGCGACACGTCGGGATGATTACCGGGATCAGCCGCATGAAACGTCCGAAAAGCGCAGCGCGCCTAACAGGTCCAGCCTGTGAGCGGCGGCCACGAGTCGACGTCCTGGCCGTCGGACCGCAGCACGACGTATTGATAGCCCTCTGCGGCCGCGCCCGCGACGGTGTCGGCGAAGACGCGGCGACACTCATCCTCGGGGCCGCGGGCGACGACGTCTTCGGAGGCGCCGTCGTCCGCGTCGCCACGATTGACCGGCTTCGCGGTCACGACTTCCCACTGACCTTCGCCGCCGTCGATGGGTTCCATCACGAGGACTTCGTCTCAGTCGGTCTCGGCGTCGGGGAGACCGTCCGCCGGTGGCGTCGAGTACGCAGGATTCACCGCGGGCACATCGCCTTCGGAGTTCTGGTCCTGCTCAGTGGGTTCGTTGGACTCGGGGGTCGTCATGATCACTCCTGACCGGGTCGTTCGGCGTCGACGACTTCGCGCTCGTGCTGGGTGCGCCGTTCCAGTTCGTCGTCGTCGATGGGCCTGGACTCCTTCGCGTGCTCCCGATGGTCCGGATGCACCTCTTCGGTCGGCACCATCACCTGGTTCACGTCGGCAACGTCATCTGGTGTCATGCACCCAGCGTTACCCGTTCTCGGTCAGTTATTCACCCGCGGCGCACTTCGTCGTCGACCGACGGCTGGCGACCCTCGTCACGGATCGACGAGGTCCATCTCAGCGGGAGTCGATCCGCCGATGGCCTGGGACACGAAGCTCCGGGTGGTCAGGGGGCCGCCGAACTGCTGCAGGAGACCACCTTGATCATTGCGGCCCAGGTCGATTGGTTCGAATCCCATGCGGTCGATGAGGGCGGCGATCTCGGCGTTGGCGTCGGCGTGATTGCCGGAGAGGAACAGGACGCGGCGGCCTCCGCGGCCGTCTCCGGGCTCGCGCGCCAGCACGCGGGCCCAGGTGTGTCCGAAGGCCTTGACCACGCGGGCGTTGGCAGCCCAGTCCGAGACCAGATCCGATGACGGACGACCGCCGAGGTCGGCGGGCGAGAAGTCCGTGTAGTCGATGGCGTTCGTAGCGTCGACGATGATCCGCCCGCCCCAATCCGGGATCCGTTGCGCCAGCCCTTGGACCGCTTCGAACGGCACGGCGAGGATCACGACGTCGGCGGCGAGCGCGTCGGACAGGTCCGCGGGCTCGACCTGTGGGCCGATCTCCTCGACGAGGCGTGCGACGGCCTCGACCCCGCGCGCGTTCGCGACGCGGACCGGCACGTCGATGCGGGCGAACGCCCGCGCCACGGCCGATCCGATGTTTCCCGAACCGATGATCGAGTAGCTCATCGCCATCCTTCCTTCGTGCCGGCCGACGCCGGCGAATGCGGTTTTGTATCGACCGCTATACAACCATCCCGGCGCCGGGTTCGCCTGCCGCCCTACACTCGCCGGGTGGGCCAACCTCCCCTCACCGAAGACGGGCACTACTACGTCATCGAGGGCCGCCGGTGGCGCGCGACCGACCCATCGATCCCGGAGGATCGGCGCACTGAACTCGTCGCGACGCTGATGTCATGGCGCAGGGAGGTCCGCCGGACCAAGGGCACCGACGAGGAGACCGCGGCCCGTGCCGGTGTTCAGGCGGTCAAGGTCGCACTGGGGGAACGCGGTAGGCCGCCGTGGTGGGAGCAGACCGACGAGCAGCGTCGCGCCAGGTGGGAAGCAGACGTGCCCGTGCCGGACCCTCGGCCTGCGAAGTAGGCGGCGCGAAAGTCGCTGCGGCCGTTCACATCTGGCTGGCACGCCACCTGTCGAGTACGCGCCGGTCACGCTTCGTGGGCCTACCCGAGCCGCGGTCGCGAGCGGCCACCGGAATCGTGGCAACGGGCGGCGGCGGGGGAGTCCTGTCGAGGTAGCAGGTCACGGCGTCCGCCGCGCCCACTCGCTTCTGGATGACCCTGACCACCTCGACGATGCGGGTGGTGTCGCCGACCCGCGCCCGCACCTGGTCGCCGGGCGACACCATGGTCGCCGGCTTCGCCAGTCGATCGTTGACGCGCACGTGTCCACCCCGGCAGGCCGAGGCGGCGTCCGGTCGCGTCTTCGACAGCCGGACCGCCCACAACCATCGATCAACACGGGTCGACTCCACGGAGTCCATCATGCTCCAGCGGCTAGGCGATCAGCTGGGCGATCTGGACGAGATTGCCGCACGTGTCGTCGAGTACCGCGGTCGTCACATTGCCCATGTCGGTGGGCTCCTGAGTGAACCGCACCCCGAGCCCGCGCAGCCGGTCGCATTCGGCGCGTACGTCGTCGACGGCGAAGGACGTGAACGGGATGCCGTCGGTCATTAGGGCGTCCTTGAACGTCTTGGCGGCCGGGTGTTCGTCCGGTTCGAGGACCAGTTCGGTGCCGTCCGGGTCGTCGGGGGACACGACGGTGATCCACCGGTGCCGACCCATGGGGATGTCGTGTTTCGGGGTGAAGCCGAGGACCTCGGTGTAGAACCGCAAGGCCTTGTCCTGGTCGTCGACGAGCATGCTGGTCAGGTTGATCTTCATGACGTTCCCTTCTCGGTGTCGGTGTCGGGGTGACCACCTGCGGTTCGTGGAAGCCATCGCCGGAGGATCGGCTCCAGCGGCGCTGTGTCGATGTAGTGGAACTTGTAGCGACCGTCTCGCCGGGTCGTCACCAGACCCGCGGCCTCGAGGACGTCGAGGTGCTGCGAGACGGCCTGCCGCGACGAGCCGAGCCCGTGCTTGGTCGTCAGACGTGCGCAGATCTCGAAGAGGGTCTGGCCATTTCGGTCGGTCAGTTCATCGAGGATCGTGCGGCGGGTGTGGTCGGCGAGCGCCTTGAAGACGTCGGCCTTCGAGACGTCGGCGCCGGAGACGTCACCCACGCCAGAACAATAGGCAAGTCTTTACTTGCATGTCAATGGTCGGTCGCGTCGCGGCCGGATGGCGGGGCCGCCGGGCCCGGCTGACAGTGCGGGCACCACCACGTGCGCCGTCTCTCCGGGTCGTTGGACACCTCGGCCACCACCCGAACCGGCGTACCGCACCGCAGGCACGGTCGACCCGCGCGGCCCGCCACCCAGTGCTGTTCGCCCTTGCGCTTGTTGCCCGTCGTCACCTGCATCGAGCCCGGCACCGTGGCGGAGTGACGTAGTGCCCGGGCACCGAGTTCGAGTAGTGCGACGACGTCGACGGACTGCACCGGCGTCCACGGGCTGTGGCCCCGCAGGAACGCCAACTCGTTGACCCAGAGGTTGCCGAAGCCGGCGACGCACCGCTGATCGAGCAGCGCCGCGACGAGCGGCCGCCGGGAGTCTGCCGTGAGGCGTCGTGCGGCCTCGTTCAGATCCCAGTCCGCGCGCAGCGGGTCTGGACCGAGGTGACCGACGACGTCGGCCTCGTCCCTCGTCCGGATGAGATCGACGATCGGTATCCGCACCCCGTAGGCGGCCGGGCCGTCGGTGCGCAGCACGACGCGGACGTCGGGCATGACCGTGGGCGGGAGCCATCGCCCCTCGGCCGACACGGTCCACGAACCGGACATCAGCAGATGGGTGTGCACCGTGAGGCCGTCGGACAACCGGGTGAGCAGATGCTTGCCGTGGGTGTCGTGGCCCAGCACCGTCAGCCCGGCGAGATCGTCGGTCGCATGGGCGGGCACGCGCAGCTCGCCGTGGGTCAGGACTCGGTCGAGCAGCGCGGTATCGAGGCGGCGGGCCAACGCGTAGACGGTGTCACCCTCGGGCACCTCTCCATCGTCCTCGACGAAGGACTCATCGGTGACGGCGACGTCACATTCGGCTCGCCCAAACGTGGTGTGGCACGGTCGGTACGGGGTAGAGCAGCGGTGAACGAATCCCGAAATCTCTTGGAGGAACAGTGGCTAGCGGTGTTGCAACGGTGTGGTTACCGGTCGAGGACATGAGCAGGGCAGTGAAGTTCTACGGCGAGACGCTCGGGCTCACCGTGAAGAACGAGGGCGATGACTGGTCGGAGGTCGACGGCAACGGAGTCACGATCGGTCTCAACGCCCGCGAGTCGACGCACGGAGGAGCGGGCGGGGGAGCGATCCTCACGTTCCAGCCCGACGTCGACCTCTACGACGAGATCGTCCGCCTCACCGATGCGGGGGTGAAGTTCATCGACGAGGTGGCTCAGCACCCGTGGGGCAAGATCGCGACGTTCAAGGATTCGGAGGGCAACGACCTCCAGCTCTTCGAGCCGCCCGCGGAGTAGTCCACGGATTCGGGGGGCACGCGGCGGGTAGGAGCGAAGCGACTCGGGGATCAGGAGGACTCGCCAGTATCCTGCTGCGAGTGGCACGCGACCGATCCGATGACAGCGCACGCATCCGCCGCGGGGTGCGCATCGCGCTGCCCGGCCGCCGCGATCCGGCGCCCATCGCCGGGCAGCGCAGGCGGACGGGTCGCGAGATGGGCGACCTGCACACCCGCAAGGTCCTGGACCTGACCATCCGGCTTGCAGAGGTCATGCTGTCGTCGGGTGCCGGCACAGCGGACGTCATCGCGACCGCCGAGGACGTGGCCCTGGCATATCGCCTGACCGACTGCGTCGTCGACGTCTTCGCGACCACCGCGATCGTGTCGGCGCTCCCGACGGCCGACAGCCCGCCGGTGACGATCGTGCGAGCGGTCCACGTTCGATCGACTGACTACACGCGACTCGCGGAACTCGATCTCCTGGTGCAGCGCATCACCTCTGGCGGCGTCACCGTCGACGAGGCACACGACGCGATGGACGAGCTGACCGAGAAGCCGCATCGCTACCCGCGCTGGCTGGCCACCGTTGGCTGGGCCGGGTTCGCGCTCGGCATCGCGATGCTGCTCGGGGGTACGTGGCTGACGTGCGTGCTGGCGGCGGTCACGTCCGCCGTGATCGACCAGACCGGCCGTCTGCTGAACCGGATCCAAACCCCGTTCTTCTTCCAGCACGTCACGGGTGCGGCCATCGCGACACTCGTGGCCGTCGCGGCGTACCTGTTCGCCGGGCTGAATCCGACGGCGCTGGTGGCCACCGGAATCGTGATGCTGCTGTCCGGGCTGACGTTCGTCGGCGCCATGCAGGACGCCGTGACGGGCAACATGCTCACGGCCGTCGCACGACTCGGCGAGGCACTGTTCCTCACGTCGGGCATCGTCGTCGGCATCGTTGCCGGACTCCAGGTCGCGACGCTCGCAGGCATATCGATCGAACTCCACGTCGACGCCACCGAGAGCTTCATCATTCCCAATCAGCCGCTGACCATTGCCATCGCGGTAGTGGGCGCGGGCTTGGCCGGCGCGTGCCTGACCGTGGCGAGCTACGCCCCGCTGCGGTCGGTGGTCATTGCGGGGGTGGCCGCGGCCAGCGCGGAATGGCTCCTGATCGCACTCGGGACGGCAGGCCTGGGCCAAGTGGTCGCCACCGGGATCGCTGCAGTCGCGGTCGGCCTCGTGGCCACGCTCATCTCCATCCGCCGGCAGGCGCCTGCCCTGATCACCGCGACGGCCGCGATCATGCCGATGCTTCCGGGCCTCGCGGTCTTCCGCGCCGTCTTCTACCTTGCGGTGGACGGAAACTTCGACGACGGTCTGGCACAGATGCTCTCGGCGACGGCCGTGGCCTTGGCGCTGGGCAGTGGCGTCGTCCTCGGAGAGTTCGTCGGCTCGCCGCTGCGGTACCGCGCCGGACGACTCGGCGGCTTCTTCCGCATCGAGGGACCACCGGGACTGCGCCGTGCCGTGGGACGTGTCGTACGCCTGCAGCCCGCCGAGCCGGACCAGGTGAGCGCCACGGGAAGCCATCGATCGCTGAGCGTCGCGCTCGAGCCGATGTGGTCGGACGGACAGGACGACGACGAGTCGCGACAAGGACGGGACGACGACGAAGGGCGTGGCGGCCGGTAGCACCGCGCTGGTCGAATCGCTGCGGGCGGGTACGCATCGGGTGCATCGTTGTTGGGATCGGTAGCGGGTTCACCCGAGGTGTACTCGATGCCGACGGCACCGCCACGGGGGTGGGCCACGAGGGGGGATTCACGTGATTCGACTGTCTCGCTGGGCTACGGCAGCCGCGGTGGCCGCCGGCCTGACCATGTCGGGCCTCGGCGCGGCCACGGCCATCGCCGAAGGCCCGAGCTACCAGGGCGGCAACTGCCCGCCGGGCCAGACCTGCACGCACTGGTGCCCCGGCGCTTCGCTTCCCCCGGGTAGTCAGGTCCTGAGCTGGGATTGGAACGCGTGCCACGACTGGTACTGGAACTCCGACGGCATCATCGACGTCACCACGAACACCATGTACCCGTGGTCCGGCGCGCCGCGACCCGCAGCGCCGCCGCCGGTGCTGGCGCCGGCACCGCCCCCTCCGCCGCCGCCGGGCCCGCGCCCGTTCTGCAGCCCGCGTGGATCGCTGTTCATCATTCCGCCGATCTGCGACGAGATCGGGTACTGATGTTCCGCATCGATGGGATCAACGGTGAGAGCATCGTCGTCGACGGCAACTGGGTCGAGAAGCTGCGTACCGGCTCGTCGCGTGGCCGCAACCCCGCAGACCAATACTCCGGCACCGACGTCAAGGAATTCAGTAGGCGCAAGAAGCTCTTCGGCAGCGAGAAGGAGCACCTGCTGCAGGTGACCGTGAGCGTCGGCACGTTCTACTCGCTGCAGGTCCCCGCCGAGCGTCGCGCCGACGTCGACGCTCTCATCGCCGAACTCGAGAAGGCACGCGAGAGCGCCACCGCCTGAGCACTCAGCGTGTGAAGTCCGCCGGGCGGAACTCTCCGTCGGCGAGCTTGCCCTCGATCTCCTCGAGGCTCCTTCCGGTGAGGTCGGGCATCCGGAAGTAGACGAACACCCACGCGGCCACGTTGAACGCGGCGTACAACCACATCGACGGACCGACACCGATGGCGGTGATGAGCGACAGCAGTGTCAACGTGATGAACAGGTTCGTGGCCCACAGCGCGGCCGATTGCGCGGCGGTGCCCGCGGGACGCACGGCCAGGGGATAGGTCTCCGAGCCCGTCAGCCAGCCCATCAACTGCAATCCGCCCGCGTTGAAGAGCATGAACACGATCAGGCACGCGATGATGAAGGGCATCGAGTCACGTCCGCTGTTGCCGGTGACGAAGAGCAGGCCGAGCACGAACAGGCTGACGGCAGCCCCTGGGATCATGATCAGCGTGAGCCGGCGCCTGCCGACCCGGTCGATGATCGCCAGTCCGCCGAGTTGCGCGAGGAGGTAGGTCACACCGAGCGCCACCGACACCTGAAGGGCCACCGAGGTGTCGAATCCGTTGTCGGTGAGGATGGTTGGCGAGTAGTAGATGATCATCTCGATGCCGCTGAGCTGAGTGAAGATGGCGATGCCGCACCCGAGTATCAGCGCCGGGCGCACCCACGCCTCGCGCAGACCCGACCAGCCCCGCGTCTTGGCGGTCCGCTCGATCCGGGCCAGATTCGCCGTCTCCTCGAGTTCGCGCTCCACGTCGTAGTTCGACGGGCGTACCCGCTGCAGCACATTGCGCGCTTCGTCGCCGTTGCCCTGCTTGACCAACCACCGCGGGCTCTCCGGCAGTCGCAGCAGGAGTACGAGCATGATGGCGGCGGGGACGGCCGCGGCACCGATCGAGTGGCGCCACGAAATCGATTCCGTGGCACCGACGATCGTGGCGATGACGATCCCCACGCCGATGGCGATCTGGAAGCAGAGCACCAGGCGGCCGCGGTACTTCGGTGGTGCCAATTCGGCGACGTACATCGGGGCGGTCTGCGTGGCGCCACCGACGGCGAATCCCAGCACGAGCCGACCCAGCGACAGCAGAACGGGATTCGGCGCGAACGCGCACCACAGCGCACCGACGACGAAGACGACTGCGAGCAACACCAGGGTGCCCTTGCGGCCGCGCTTGTCCGACAGGTAACTACACGTCAGCGCGCCGATGACGGCGCCGAGCAGGATGCTGGCCGCGATGACCTGCTTCCACGTCTCGGCGATGCCGAAGTCGTCGGTGATCTGGAGCAGAGCGCCGGAGATGATCCCGGTGTCGTAGCCGTACAGCACGCCCGAGATCGCCGACACCAAGGCAACGATCACCACGGCGCCGGTGAGTTGCCCGGGAGCGTCCCGTTGGTCGTCGACCGTCTTCGATGGGACGCTTTCGGACGATTCCATACCGACCCCTCTACCTGCGACGACGACAACCCGCGCCGACTACCCCGGCGAACCGCAATCCAACCCCGGCGGTCGCGACGGATGTCTAGGCCGGCCAGCGCTCGATCAGCGGCGCCGGGGTCCACGATGGCCACGACGGTGAACCGATCATCGTTCCCGCGGTCATCTGCGCGACGATGCGTGGGCCCCGTCGGCGCGAATTGTCGTACACCGTCGCCGTATCGACCGTGGGCATCGCCGTCACCACCAGTTCCGACAGCCGGCGGTGCCGTTCCCGGATCTTGCTCTCGGGTACGTCGTGTCCGCCGTGCATGACCCGGCGCTTCACGCGCTCCACCGCGAGGTCCTCGGGGATGAGGACGACGTGCATTGCGACGGTGAACCCGGCCACGCGGGCGGAGCGGATGAGTTCGAGCTTCGACGGGTGTGAGAACACCGTCTCGGCGATGAAGGGCTTGCCGAGTTCGATGAGTCTCGCCCGGGTGTCGGCAGCGACGCGCGCCGCGTCGTACGAGTGCCCCATCGGATCGTCGGGCCAGCGCTGCTTGGCTATCTCGTCGGCGTTGACGAACACGCTGCGAGGCAGCAGCCGGGCAAGGGTCAGCGCGACGAAGGTCGACTTGCCCGCGCCGTTCGGACCGACGACGAGATCGAGCCGCCTCACCGGGGACGCCCGTCTACGGCAGTGGGGTCAGGTCTCACTCGTCGACGTGCACCACGGAGGACGTGCCATCCGGCCAGTACTCGACGATCTCGCCGTCGTCGTCGAGCGCGACCATGGTGATGCCACGTCCGGCAAGGACGTCGCCGTAGTTCGTGGTGGCGAGACTCTCTTCGATGGCGGCGGATATCTCGGCATTGAAGACGACGCCTTCTTCGTCCGCCAGCGCAGTCACGTCCAGATCGCCTGCGAGCGCTGCTTCGACGCGGTGACGAGATGCGGTCTGGTGGCTGGAGACCGCCCGTCCGACCCGAGCCCAGTGGTCGAGCTGCTGCTTGGCCGAACGGCTTTGGCGGGCGCCCTCGACTGCTGCGCTCTCGACGAGGTCCGCAGCAACCCTGGTGACACGATCGGCGATGTTCGTCATGGCCTACCTCCCGACTACATACTGCTACAGCTCGTAGCAAAATGCTACAGCGGTTCGGCGGTGCCGGCCGCGACGGATGGGTATGCATCGCCCGTGCAGAAGAACCCCGAGACGAAGACGTGCGCCACGTGCGGTCGGCCGTTCTCGAACAGGAAGAAGTGGCGGTCGAGGGGACAGTGGGATCAAGTGATCTACTGCTCGACGCGGTGCCGGGGTGCGGCCGGCTGATCGCCGGCCCCTCGCGAAGCAATTCGCGGTGGGCCTGTTCATCGCGGCTCGGATCAGCCGTCCGGCGTGGGACGATGAGCGATCGCTGATACCTGGGACGACGGACGGGGGGCCGTGATCGTCAACGGCAGCAACGTTCGGCTCGGCCTGTTCACCGTGGTGACAGTGCTCGCCTGGATGAACGCGCTGGCGGTGTTCGGGCACGACGCTGCCCAGTGGATCGCGGCCGGCCTGCAGGCCGGCGTCGGTATCGGGGCACTCGTCTGCGCGGTGACGGTTGCCCGTCGGGTGACCGGAGTCGCGCGCTGGTGGCGGCTCCTGGTCGTTGCGGCCATGGTGAGCTGGCTGATCGGTGAACTCTTCTGGTGGTTCGGCGGCACCGGCGATCCAGCCACCGCGCCCCTGCCGGGAGTCGCCGCGTACTTTCTGCCACCGGTGCTCTCGCTGTTGGCGATGATGCTGCTGGCCCGCTCCGCCGGGCTGAACGCCCGACGCGATGCCGCCATGCCGCACTCCCGATTCATCGCCGGACTCGACGGCCTCGTGGCCGCGGTGGCCTTCTCGATACTGGTCCTGATCGCCGGCTTGGGCGCGAAGACGGGTGCTGCGCTCCCGCGGTCGCAGAACACCACGATCGTGATCGCGTATTCGGTGCTCGAACTCGTCGTCGTCGTACTCGCGGTGCTCATGGCGATGGCGTACGGGCGCGACCGTCCCTACCGCGCGAACTACCTGTTGCTCTCCGGCGGTGTGGTGATCATCGCCGGGTCCGACCGGCTGATCGCCTACCTGAGAACCGCGGGAGTGGAGGGTGGTGATCTCTGGGGTGGCGTCGGAGCGATTCTCGGGCCGCTGCTGATCGCGTTCTCCGTCCTCGAGCGCCAACCGGAGGTCTCGGGCAGAGTCGGGGTGCACGCCATGGACTGGGTGCAGTCGGTGGTGCCCTACATCGGTTTCGTCGCGATCTTCAGCATCCTGGCGTTTCACCTCCTCATCGGACAGCGCCTGACTGCGACCTTGATCTGCATGGCGTTGGCGTTGATCGCGCTCGTCACCATCCGGCAGGTGGTGGCCATGCGAGCCCAGCAGTTGCTGACCCAGCGGCTGTACGAAGCCCAACGCCGGCTGGCACACCAGGTACAGCACGACCCGCTCACCGGGTTGCCGAACAGACTGTTGTTCGCCCAACGACTCGACGAAGCACTGCGAGACGGCAGGTTCGTGCTGATCTTCGTCGACATCGACGACTTCAAGGAGGTCAACGACCAGTACGGGCACGCCGCGGGCGACGACCTGTTGTGCGCAGTGGGCGCACGGCTCAAGCGCTGCGTCGGGCCGTCGGACACACTGGCCCGCATCGGCGGCGACGAGTTCGCCGTTCTGGTCGAGGGCGACGACGAGCTACCCGAGGTCGTCGCGGACCGGCTCAGGGTGGCGCTACGGGATCCGTTCGCCGTACACGGGTCGGCGGTGCGCGTGCGCGCGAGCATGGGCCTCGTCCGTCCACCCAGCGGCGAACCGACACCGACGTCGGACGACTTGCTCAGGCAGGCAGACAGTTCCATGTACGCCGGCAAGCGCCTCGGCAAGAACACCGCCGTCGTCTACCGGCCATCCTCGGGGGTGTCGGTGGACTTCCCGAGCGCGTTGCGGCAGGCCAGGGGCGGGGTACCGGCGGGCTTTCGTCTGGTCTACCAGCCCGTGGTGAGCCTGCCCGACGGCAATCCGGTCGCCGTGGAGGCGCTGGCCCGCTGGACCGCACCCAACGGCATGCAGATTCCGCCGGAGACGTTCGTCGCGGTCGCCGAGGGAGCCGGGCTGGGAGCGACCTTGGACGCCATGGTGCTCGATCTGGCCTGCCGCGAGGTTCGGGAAGCGGGACTGGAACTCGACCTGCACGTCAACATCGGAGCCGCACGGCTTGGCAACGCCGCCTTCGAGCAACTGGTGGTCAAGACCCTGGCCCGACACCACATCGAGGCGGGCCGGGTGGTCCTCGAGATCACCGAGACGGTTCCGATCGTCGACCTCACCGCGGGTGCAGCAGCCATCGCGCGGTTGCGCACGATGGGCGTGAAGGTGGCCCTCGACGACTTCGGCGCCGGGTTCAATTCGCTGACGTATTTGCACACGCTGCCCGTGCACACCGTGAAGCTCGACCGCAGCCTGGCGGTCGGGGCCGAGCCGGACCGCGACCTGTCGCTGTACCGCTCGGTGATCGGCCTGTGCGGCACGCTGGGCCTGGACGTGATCGCCGAGGGCATCGAGCACCAGACCCAAGCCGACACGGTGTTCGCTGCCGGCTGCCGACTGGCCCAGGGCTATTTGTTCGGGCGCGCAACGCCGTTGGATCAGATGATCGGATCGTCCTCCGGCTTGCGCACGCGCAGCCACCGGTAGCCGTAGGGCGGGAGGCTGAACTCGACGCGGCACGAGGCGTCCAGTTCGTGCTCGCTGAGCCCGTCGAGCAGATCGACCAGAACCGAGCCGGCAGGCAGGTCGTCGAGTACGAGCGGCACCAGGCAACCGTCGGCGCCGAAGTTGTGCAGGGCGACCATCGCCCAATTCGACTCGTCCTCTCTGCACACGTGCGCCAGCACCGCCGCGTGCGGCTGATCGAGGACCTGCACGGTCGACCACCCGATCTCGGGCTGCTGCCGGTAGGTGTAGATGAGGTTGCGCATGAACCACCAGAAGGATCCGTGGTCGTGCCGTTGGTCGGCGGCGTTCACGTGATCCGGGCCGTAGAGGCCGTCGGTCATGGGCCGGGGGAGCCTGCGCTTCGCGGCCTTGGAGAATCCGCCGTTGACGTCACCGGTCCACTGCATCGGGGTGCGGACGGCGAATCGTCCCTCCACGTCCAGGTTCTCGGCCATGCCGATCTCCTCGCCATAGAAGAGCACCGGGCTGCCCGGCATCGAGAACGCCAGCGAGTAGGCCATCTTCATCCGCCGGGTGTCGCCGCCCAGCATCGACGGCAGTCTCCTGCGCAGCCCGCGGTCGTACAGCTGCATGTCGGGGTCGGGGCCGAACGCCTCGAACACCTCGGCGCGCTCGTCGTCACTCAGCTTGTCGAGGGTGAGTTCGTCGTGGTTGCGCACGAAGTTGGCCCACTGGCTGGTGATGTCGAGGGTCGGCCGGTCGAGGAGCGCCTTGGTGAGCGGACCGGCGTCGCCACGCGCCAGCGAGAGGAACAGGTTCTGCATCCCGATGAAGTCGAACTGCATGTTGAGGCCGTCGCCATCGGGTCCGCCGAAGAACTCCTTCTGCTGCGCGTAGTCGACGTTCACCTCACCCAGCAGCACGGCGTCGCCGACCCGGCGGGTGACGAAGTTGCGGAGGTCGCCGAGGTACTCGGTGGGGTCGAAGCCATCGGGCTTGCCCGGTACGCCGTCCTTCGCGAACAGGAACGGCACGGCGTCCACCCGGAAGCCCGCGACGCCCAACTGGAGCCAGAATCCGAGTGTGCGCGAGATCTCCTCCCGCACTTTGGGATTCTCGATGTTGAGGTCGGGCTGGTGTTTGTAGAAGTGGTGCAGATACCACTCGCCCGTCTTGGGGTCGAGTTCCCAGATGCTGTCCTCCTGGTCGGGGAAGACGACATCCTTGGGACTCGACTCGGGTTCGGTCGCGCTCCACACGTAGTAGTCGCGGTACGGGTCGTCGGTGCTGCGTCGCGCGGACTTGAACCAGGGATGGGCGTCGGAAGTGTGGTTCATGACGAAGTCGATGATCACCCGGATGCCGCTCGCCTTGGCGGTGCGGACGAGTTCGACGAAGTCGCCGAGCGTACCGAGGCGTGGATCGACGGCGAAGAAGTCGACGATGTCGTAGCCGTCGTCCTTGCGGGCGGTCGGATAGAACGGCATCAGCCACAGGCAGGTCACGCCGAGATCGGCCAGATACTCGATCCGCTCGGTCATGCCGCGCAGGTCGCCGCAGCCGTCGCCGTTCCAGTCGTAGAAGGTCTCGACGTCCGCGCAGTAGAAGACGGCGTTCTTCCACCACAGATCGCCGGTATCCGACTTCCTCATGCCATCGCCGCGCTCGTCGACGGCGCGGTGGGGGACAGCTGCGGCAGCACGTGCTCGCCGAAGGCGTCGATGAAACTCCCCTGCTGCTGCCCGACGAAGTGCAGATACAACTCCTCCCAGCCCTGGTCGACGAACTCCGCCAGCCACGCGGCATGGCGGCCGAGGTCGCTGGAGACGAGCACGGACTGTTGCACGCGGTCGGGCGTGACCGCGCCGCCGACGATGTCGAAGGCCTCGACCGTCTCGAGGTCCCAGGACACGGGCGGCTCGAAGACGTTGTTGCGCCACTGGTCGTGGGCGATGGCCAACGCCTCGTCGTCGGACGGCGCCCAGCTGAGATGGATTTGCAGCCGGGCCGGGCCGCGTCCGCCGGCGTCGCGATAGGAGTCGAGCACCTGCCGCAGTGTGTCCTTCGGTTGGTTGACCGTGATGAGGCCGTCCGCCCAGGCGGCGTGGCGGGCCGCCGTCTCCGGAGTCACGGCAGGGCCGACGAGGTCCGGCACGCTGTCGGGCAGCGTCCACAGGCGGGCCCGGTTTACCTCGACGAGCCCCTCGTGGCTGACCTCTTCGCCGCGGAGCAGGCGCCGGATGACGTCGACGCATTCGATCAGCCGTTGGTCGCGCACGTCCTTGCGCGGCCATGCTTCACCGGTGATTCGTTCGTTCGACGCCTCACCGGACCCGAGCGCGGCCCAGAACCGGTTCGGGAACATCTGACTGAGCGTGGCGATGGCCTGGGCGATGATCGCAGGGTGGTAGCGCTGCCCTGGCGCATTCACCACGCCGAACGGCAGATCGGTGGTGGCCAGTGCCGCGCCGAGGAAGCTCCACGCGAACCCCGACTCACCCTGTCGTTCGCTCCACGGGCTGAAGTGATCCGAGGACATGCCGGCTGTGAAGCCGGCCCGTTCGGCGTGCTGGACGTCGCGCAGAAGTTGCGCCGGGCTGATCTGCTCGTGCGAACAGTGGAATCCGATGACCGTCATGGATTCGGGTGTACCCAAATCTTCAGAACCGCCAATATTCGTGGTTGGCGGCGTGCACCGCCGGCGGTCAGCTCGAGGCGTCGAGGATCTTGATCGCGAAGACCAAGCTGTCGCCGGGCTCGATGCCGGCGCCGGGCTGGCCGTCGGGGTAGCCGTCGGCAGAGGTCATCGCGACCGCGACCGTGGAGCCCACCTTCTGGCCAGCGATCGCCTTCTGGAAGCCGGTGACGACGCCGTCGAGCGGGAAGTCCACCGGGGCGCCGCGCTCGTAGCTGCTGTCGAACACCGAGCCGTCGCGTCCGTTGACGCCCATGTAGCAGACCAGGACCGTGGCGGTGTCGGAGACGACCGGCCCGTCGCCGGGCTTCAGCGTCTGCACCTGGGTCTCGGCCACGCTGAAGGGAGCGGTGACCTTCACGCTGGGGGCGGCCGCGTCGGTCGACCCGGTGACGTCGACGCTGCCGGTGGCCCCGGGCAGGGTCCACTCCGGCGCACCGCCTTCGGCCGGCGCCGCGGTGGGGCAGCCGGCTTCGTTCGCCGTCTCGGTGAGGTTGGGCGGTGTGAAGACGTCCGAGGAGGTGCTGGACGACGATGAACTCGCCGACGAATCTTCGGTGTCGGACCCGCATGCGGCGAGCGTGACGACGAGAGACGCAGCGCAGGCCGCGATGGCGACGGAGGAAGATCCACGGGAGAAGTTCACGGTCGCCACGGTACAGCCGAGGTGAACCGGTCGTTTCCGGCAGGTCGAACGGGGAATCGTGGGCTAGTCGAGGAGTGCGCGCGGGGGGAAACGAGGCAGTTCATGTTGGATGAAGCTATGGCGGCTCCGACTCGCGGTTCGATCTTCAAGTCCCATCTGCAATCGAGTGCGACGGTCGCATTCCAGGTCGTGTTGGTGGCGGCGGCGTCGTGGGTCCTCGCGTGGGTGGTGGGGGAGACGTGGGTGATCCTCCTGCCGGTGGTGCTCGCGGTCATCGTCTGCACGGTGTTGTGGCCGCCGGTGGGGTGGCTGCTGCGCAAGGGCGTGGCCCCGGCGTTCGCGGTGCTGCTGGTGCTCCTGTTGGCCGTGGGCGTGGTCGCCGGACTTCTTGCCGCCGTGGCGCCCGCGATCGTCGAGCAGTCGACCGAACTGGCGGAACAGGCCACGGCCGGCGTCGTGCAGGTGCGGGACTGGCTCGGCGGGCCGCCGCTGAACATCAGTGAGACGCAACTGAATTCCGCGGTTACGGCCATCAACGACCAGCTGAACTCGAGCAGTACGCAGATCGCATCGGGCGTGTTCACGGGCGTGGGCGCGGCGACCTCTGCGCTGGTCACCCTCTTCACCACCGTCGTCGTCACGTTCTTCCTGCTCAAGGATGGCCCGCGCTTCGTCCCGTGGTTGCGCCGTACGGTCGGCATGCCCGCCGCGCCGCACCTTGCGGAGATCCTGCAGCGCGTCTGGTCGACGCTCGGAGGTTTCATCCGGACCCAGGCGCTGGTCAGCCTCGTCGACGCGGTGCTGATCGGCATCGGCCGCTGGTGCTCGGCGTGCCGCTGGCCTACGCCTTGGCGATCATCACGTTCATCGGTGGCTTCGTGCCGATCGTCGGCGCGTTCGTGGCCGGTGGTCTCGCCGTCCTGATCGCATTGGTCGCCAACGGACCGGTGACGGCGCTCATCGTGCTGGGCATCATCCTTGCCGTGCAGCAGCTGGAGGGCAACGTACTGCAGCCGTGGTTGCAGTCGAAGTCCATGAATCTGCACGCGGTGATCGTCCTGCTCGCCGTCACGCTGGGCGCGTCGACGTTCGGCGTCATCGGTGCCTTCCTCGCCGTGCCGGTGGCCGCCGCCGCCGCGGTGATCATCCGGTACTACGGCGAGCAGGTCAGCCACCGCGCCGGCGAGGCAACGCCGCACCCCGAACCGGACGACGACGAGTCGGACCCGGCCGGCGACGAGCACGCGAACGCTGCCGACCAGCAGAAGCGACTCTGAGTCAGGCCGACCGGAGGATGGCGACGAGGAAGTCGGAGTCATCGGTGAACGGTCGCATGTCCCACGTCGACAGCAGCAGATCCGGTACGAAGCCGGCATCGGTTGCGTCGGCGAGGAATTCGGTGAACTCGTAGTCGCGGTTGGCCCCGAAGCCGATCACCGCCCGGCCGTCGACGACGAGGTGGGTACGCAGTCGAGCCAGCACCTGAACCCGGGTGCTGGGTGCCAGGAACGTCACGACGTTGCCCGCCGAGACGATGACGTCGAAGCGCTCGGTGATTCCGCGCGCGTGCAGATCGAGTTCGGCGAGGTCGCCCACCAGCCACTCCGGGCCGGGATGGTCGTGCTTGGCGGCCTCGATCAGTACGGGATCGACGTCGACCCCGACCACGCGATGGCCGACCGTCGCGAGATACCCGCCCAGTCGACCGGGGCCGCACCCGGCGTCGAGGATCCGGGCGCCCCGGGGAGCCATCGCATCGACGAGGCGGGCCTCGCCGGTGAGGTCCTCACCGGCGCGGGCCTTCGCGCGGAACCGTTCGACGTACCAGTGCGAATGCCCGGGATCGGCCGCAACCTGCTGCATCCAGATGCTCTTCTCGACCATGTCGATGAGTTTTGCACGGCCCGCCGATCAGTAATCCCAGGTGCCCGGAACCATCCGGAAGCCGTTGCCGGCGACGGCGACGTGGCAGACGGACGGGAACGGCAGGTGGGTGGCCACCAGAGCCTCGCCACTGGCCGCCAGTTCACCAAGGAGCCGGATGCGCACACGCGCCGATTCCTCGGGATCGTGCTCGAAACCGTTCTGCCACTCGGGATTGTCGAACCCGGGCTGAAACACCGCGTCACCGGCGAACGTCAGTGCCTCGCCGCGGGATTCGAGACGCACGATGCTGTGGCCGGGGGTATGGCCGCCGGTGCGACGCAGCAGCACGCCGGGTGCGACCTCGTACTCCGTCTCGAAGGGCCGCAGCTGGCTGCGATACACGTCGAGGAAGCGAGTGGCAGTCCGGCGCAGGACGTCCGGGATGGGCGCGGGCATGACGGTGCGCGAGAAGTCCGGCTGCGTCCAGAATTCGGCCTCGGCGGACGCCAGGTGAACCCGAAGGTCTGGCCGCAGCCGGTTCCGCAGCCCGTCGACGAGCAAGCCGCCGATGTGGTCCATGTGCAGGTGGGTCAGCACGACGTCGGTCACGGCGGCAGGGTCGATCCCTGCAGCGACGAGCCTCGCGGCCAACTGCCCTGCCCGCGGGAAGTCTGGGAACTCGGTCCCCAGCCCGGAGTCGATGAGGATGGTCTTGCCACCACTGCGCACGACCGCGACGTTGAGCGGCCAGTCGGTGACCTCCGGCGGCAGGTACATGTCCTCGAGCCAGGCCGACAGATCCTCCGGCGCGGCGTTGGTGGCCATGGTGACGGCGGTGATCGGCAGGACACCGTCGCTGATCACCAATACGTCGATGTCGCCGACCTTCACCGCGTAGCGCGAGGGCACCAGTTCGTCGAGGGCCCGCGTTCCGGCGGCTGACGTATCGATCAATGTCATGTGCTTCTTCTCCTGGTGAGCGCCTCGACCGAAGGCGATGGAATGTGCTGTCCTCCCGAGAACGCCTGCGGGAACTCAGAAACATCCGTTCAACTTGCCCAAACGGCAAGTTCCCTTGCCAACCTTCGACCGCCGCGTCCACCATCGTCGTGTGACCACATCAGCGAATCCCTTCGACGACCCTGCCCACGTCGCCATGTACGCCGAGCGCGCCGGGCAGATGGTGCCCGCCCTGACCGACATCCACCGCCTGGTCGGCGTCCTCGTCGACGAACGCGCGCCGGCCGACGCCAGCATCTTGGTGCTGGGCGCAGGCGGGGGGCTGGAGACCAAGGCGCTCGCGGGGTTCCGGCCCGGTTGGACCTTCGATGCCGTCGACCCGTCCGCGGCCATGCTGGATCTGGCGGTGACGACCCTGGGACCCGATGCGTCACGGGTGACGATGCACAACGGATACGTCGACGACGCACCGCTCGGGCCCTTCGGCGGGGCGACGAGCCTGCTGACGCTGCACTTCCTTCCACCCGATGAACGGCTGCGGACGGTCACCGAGGTGCGGCGCCGGTTGGCCCCCGGGGCACCGTTCGTGGTGATGCATCTGAGCGTCGAGCACCGCGATGACGCCGAACGGCGGACGTGGATCGACCGGCACGTGGCGTACCTCGTCGCGACCGGCATCGATCCCGACACGACCGAGAAGGCGCGCAAGGCAATCGAATTCGACGTCCCCGTCCTGACACCCGAGCAGGACCGCTCCATCCTGGAGCAGGCAGGCTTCACCGACGTCACGGAGTTCTTCGTGGCGTTCAACTTCCGGGGGTGGGTCGGCTACGCGTAGCCACCGGGGTTCGCGCTCGGCTCGAATCTGACGGTGGCGGCAATTTTCCGCCGGAATGCCGGATTCGATCCTAGGGTGCTAGTCGTGCCCCTTGAGGTGACCTCCACGGTCGATCCCCACTCGTGGACTCGTGCTCACGAGTCACGCGCTCTGCACGCCAGGCGCGCAGCTCGCCGACGGTCTGTCACCGCGGGTGCGCGATGCCATCGATGAAGTACCGCAGGACTCCGTCGTGGCTGTCGGCCCCCAGGCGCGCGATCGTCGCAGCGATACCACTTCCGGTGCTACGACACGCTCTGTTTCGCGTGGTCATGGGCAAGCGGGGGAACTTCCGCAAGCCTCAGACCTTCAACGAGAAGGTGAACTGGCGGATCTTCAACGACCGCAGGGATCGAATCGTCAGGGCCTGCGACAAGATGTGGATGAAGGACATGGCCGCCGAGGCCTATCCCGGTGCCGATCTGCGCATCCCGGCGACCTACTGGTCCGGCACCGACCTGCGCGACGCTCCCGACCTGATGTCACTGCCACCCTGGGTGCTCAAACCGAATCACAGCAGCGGGCATGCGCTGTTCGGTCCCGACCCTGGAACCGACTTGGCCGATCTGCGCAAGCAAACCGAGCAGTGGCTGAAGGAGACTCCACAGGAGATGGGGGAATGGGGTTACGGAGCGGCAAGGCATTTACTGCTGCTCGAAGAGCGCATCCCTACGCCCGATGGCAAACCACCCGTCGACTACAAGTTCTTCGTCTTCGACGGGCGGATCGAACTGATCCAGGTGAACCGTAACCGGTTCGAGAACGTGACCGCGAGCTTCATGGACGCCGATTGGCAGCGGCTCGCGGTGCGCCAGAGCGACCGACCGGTGGCCGACGTGGCGCGGCCGGCGGAACTGGACCACATGATCGGGATAGCCCGTGCCCTCGGCGCGGGATGGGATTTCATCCGCATCGACCTGTACGCCGTCGACGGCGAGGTGTGGTTCGGCGAGTACACACCGTATCCGGGTGGTGGCCTGCTGCCCTATGAGCCGAAGGCGTTCGACAGCGAGCAGGGCCTGCATTGGACGCTGCCACTGCGGGCACAGGTGCAACCCGGTCGGCCCTGAGCAGGGCTCGCCGTCACCCGGGGGAGGGCGCGGTGGGGTCGGCGATCGAGAAGTCCCACGTTCCCTCGGCGATGTCCGCGAGCCGTTGCAGATAGGCGGCGCGGGTTTCCTGCGAGGTGGCCATGCGCTCGCGGTCCAACACGGACACTCCGAGTTCGGCCGGCGGCAGGGTTTGCGCCGTGGCATCGATGCCATAGAACGGCAGGTGATCGTCGAATCCACCTGGTGCGTAGAAGTTCAGCAGTCGAGCGTCCTCGTCGGACACGACACGAAAGGAATGACTTGTCGACTTCGGCACCCAGACCGCCGATCCAGGTCCTGCCCGCACGACCTCGTCGCCGGGCCCGACGATCAACTCCAGTTCGCCAGACAGGACGTAGAACCCCTCTGCTTGCCGTTCGTGGACGTGCGCCGGCGGGCCGGCCCCTGCGGGAACGATCTGCTCGAGAAGCGTGAACTCTCCACGGGTTTCGTCAGCGGACATCAAGACGTTCCAGAGCGCACCGCGATACCAGTACGCCGGGGATGCCCCTGCTCGGCCGACCAGCACTCGCGGTCTGGTCTCGTCATTCGCTGCCATGGCATGCCCTCGCTTCTCGTTGTTGTCGCGGCGTGACATCACCATAGCACTGATGTCTCGACGTGACATCACTCCGCTTTCGCCATGCCTTGTTGTCACGTCGTGTCATAGCGTCCAGTAGCGTTGGCCCATGCCTCGGTGGGAGCACGGCAGCGAAGACCGGCTGAAGCAGGCCGCGATGGAGCTCTTCGACGAGCAGGGCTTCGCGAACACCACCGCCGTCGAGATCGCGAACCGAGCGCGTGTCACCACTCGGACCTTCTTCAGGTACTTCTCCGACAAGCAAGCACTGGTTTTCGCGGACGCCGAGTCGCTCCGAGCGGCGCTGGTCGAGCGAATCCTGCACGCCACGGCTGACGCGGAGCCGCTGCAGGCGGTGACGAACGCCTTGGCCGAATTCGACTGGGAAAGCCTGGGATCGCGGGACATCCAACGCCAACGGGGCGCCATGATCGACGCGAACCCAGACCTGCTCGAGCGCGATCTCATCAAGCAGCAGCAGATGGCCGACGACTTCACTCGCGCACTGGAGCAACGCGGGGTCGCGTCACACGTCTCAGAAGTCGCGGCACACGTGGGAATTCAGCTGTTCCGAATTGCCTATCGGCGATGGCTGGCAGCCGACGAGGACAACGTCGACTTGACGAGGTTGGTCGACGAGGTGACGTCGACGCTCGCCGAACTCGTTCCCAGCAACCCTTCCGCCACCACCTAGCTGCACGAGGGCCTGACGGCCGGAGCTATACAGTCGGCGCAATGGACACCTCTGCGCGGACGATTGACCCCTCGATGGGGGAACTGCTGGTGCGCACCAAGTCCGCGGGGCCGGCGGCGCGACTGGGTCACGACCTGACGATCGTCATGGAGGAGTGGCTCGCCGAGGTGTCATGGGACGAGGACCGTCCCACTGCCCTCAGCGTGATCGTTCAGTCCGCCTCACTGTCGGTCCTGCGTGGTGAGGGGGGAGTGAAGTCGCTCTCGGGAGCGGAGAAGGCGCTGGTGCGATCGAATGCGTTGCGAGCGCTGGACGTAAAGCGTCACCCCACGATCGCCTACCGGAGCGACGAAATCATGGCGACCGAAGACGGCTACCGACTGGTGGGCTCGCTCGCCATCCACGGCAAGACTGACCCGCGCGCGATCGACCTTCGGGTGACCGACCTCGGCGACACGTGGCGCATGACGTGTGACTCCGCCGTCCGCCAGTCCGAGTTCGGCGTCAAGCCGTATTCGCTGATGATGGGATCGCTGCGGGTGGCCGACGACGTGACGGTGTCGTTCACCGCGAGCCTGCTCAAGGACTGATGACGATCGACGGGAAGACCTCGATCTCCGCGCAACGTTGCCGTTACGGCCGAGTTTCGGCAGTGTGGGGGGATGAGCGAAAACGCGAAGGTCACCGTTGAACGAACCATCGATGCATCCGCGGCCGAGGTCTTCGACGTCATCTCCAATCCCGAGCGCCATCCGGCGCTCGACGGCTCGGGCTTCGTCCGCAGTGTCGATCACGCCGACCGGATCCAGGCGGTCGGCGAAGTGTTCACGATGAACATGCAGGGCGACCACATGGGCGGGGAGTACAAGACCGACAACCACGTGTCCGGTTACGTCAAGGACAAGCTGCTCGCCTGGAAGACCGCACCCCAAGGCACCGAGCCTCCGGGATGGGAATGGCTGTGGGAGTTCGAGTCTCAGGGACCGAACCAGACGCTGGTACGCCACACCTACGACTGGTCGAAGGTCACCGACAAGAAGCTCCTCGAGAAGGTGTCATTCCCACTGGTCAGCAAGGACCAACTGGACGACACGCTGTCCCGGCTCGCCGCCGAGGCCTCGTCCTGACCCGACGCCTCACTGGGGGAGTGATTTACCCGTTGTCCCGCCAGGTGAGCACCTCCTTGAGAGACGACAGGTCGTAACCGTCGTCGGCGGTGAGTTCGGTCTGGAACAACGTGACTCCTGCCTGGCGGAAGGCATCGGCGCTGTCGGCGTTCTCCCACAGCGTCGAGCGTTCGATGTCGGCGCCGTTGCGGCCGAACGACGCTGCCAACTCGTCGACGCGGTCGCTCGACCTGCGGAAGGCGTCGAGGTCGGTGAACGCGTGCCAGATGTCGGCGTGCCGGGCTACCGCGGGCAGCGAACGCTTGGGGCCGGTGCCGCCGATGAGGATCGGGAGCTTGCGCACGGGCGGCGGGATCAGTCTTGCGAGCCGGTTCTCGATGCGGATCAGGCTCTCGTCGAACAGGTCGAAGCGTGAGCCAAAGGTGCCGAACTCGTAACCGTAAGTGGTGTAGTCCTTTTCGTACCATCCCGCGCCGAGGCCGAGGATGAGCCGACCGCTGCTGATGTGGTCGACGGTGCGTGCCATGTCGGCGAGCAGGTCCGCGTTGCGGTAGCCGACGCCGGTGACGAGGAGGCCGATCTCGGCGTGTGAGGTGATCTCGCCCCACGACGCGAGCGCGGTCCACCCCTCGAAGTTGGCGACGTCGGGCTGCTCGTCGAACATGACCGGCTTGCCGTCGACGATTCCCTGCATCGCCGGGCGGTGGAAGTGGTCATAGCCGAAGATCACGTCGACGCCGAGGTCGTCGGCGGCCAGGACGGCGTCGCGCCATGTGCGGTAATCGGGCGTGCCGCCGGGCTGGATCTGCACGGCGACGCGGACGGGACGGGTCATGGATGCTCCTGAGTCGGGGAAGTGCGACTCTTGAGCCAAGTTCATCGGGCGCGGTGTTTATTCCGGATCGACACGTCGACGCCGTCGCTCAGTTCAGGATTGCCCGCGCTGCGCGTTCTGCGATCAGCATGACCGGTGCGTTGGTGTTGCCGGAAATGATGGTAGGCATCGCCGACGCATCGACCACTCGGAGGCCGGCGACGCGATGTACGCGGCAATCGGTGTCGAGCACCGTCGCGGCCGACCGGGGCCGACCGCGCGCGTCGAACGCCCCCATCGCACACGTGCCCACCGGATGGAAGATGGTCGTCCCCAGCTCGCGGGCAGCCTGCTCGAGGTCGTCGTCGCTCTCCAGTCGCGGGCCGGGAAGCACTTCTTCCGGGCGGTAGCGAGCCAGCGGCTGCGCCGCCATGATCCGCCGGGTCATCCTCAAGCCCCGCACGGCGATCTCACGATCGGCGTCAGTGGACAGGTAGTTGCAGGAGATTCTCGGAGAGGTCAACGGATCTGCGCCGGCTATGCGCACATGGCCTCGCGAGGTGGGTCGCAGATTGCACACCGACGGAGTGATCGCTCCGAAGGGGTGCAGCGGCTCGCCGAACTTGGCCAACGACAAGGGCTGCACGTGCCACTCCAGGTTGGGGCTGGCCAACGCGGGATCGCTTCTGGCGAAAGCCCCCAACGTGGAGGGCGGCATGGTCAGGGGTCCTGAGCGAAATAGCAGGTACTGAAGTCCCATGCCTGCGCGGGTGATCCAGTTCCGGTACAGCGTGTTGACGGTGCGGGCACCCTGCACCCGGTAGACCGTTCGCAGCTGCAAGTGGTCCTGGAGGTTCTCACCCACTCCCGGCAGGTCGACGGCTACCGGCACCTGATGCTGGGTGAGCAGCCCGGCCGGACCGAGACCCGAGGCTTGCATGAGCTGCGGCGACCCGATGGCTCCGGCGCTCAGGATCACCTCCCGGCGGGCCTGGACGTCGATGATCTGTCCGTCTCTGCGCAGCCGCACGCCGGTGGCGCGGTGCTGAGCCGCGGTCCAGGCGCCGCGCCGCTGACCGTCGTGGACCTGGTCGTCCATCAGGAGGTGCAGGGCCTGGGCGTTGGTGTAGATGGTGAGATTCGGTCGCTGCGAGATGGGATGCAGGAAGGAATCGGCCATCGACCAGCGACGGCCGCGCCGCTGGTTGACGTGGAAGTACGCGCTGCCGTCGTTGCTTCCGCGGTTGAACTCGTCGATCGGGGCAATGCCCAGTTCGGCAGCGGCGTCCTGCCAGGCGTCCAGGATCTTCCAGCGCACCCGCGGCCGCTCGACGGCGATCTCACCGCCGGCGCCGTGCCAGTCGTCGGCGCCGCCGAAGTAGTCTTCCAACTCCTTGTAGATCGCTAGCGTCTCGCCAACGGCGCCGTCGGTGCCACCCCACAGCCATCGCTCGTCACCGGTGGCCCGAGCCCACAGCTCGTAATCGGAAGCCTGGCCACGCATGTGGATCATCGCGTTGATGGACGAGCTGCCGCCGATGACCCGGCCCCGCGCGTAGTGAATGCTGCGGCCGGCCAGTCCCGGATCGGGTTCAGTCGCGAAACACCAGTCGGTGCGCGGGTTGGCGATGGTGTACAGGTAGCCGACCGGCACCTTGATCCAGAACCAGTCGTCCTTGCCGCCGGCCTCGACCAACAGCACACGGTGATCGGGGTTGGCGCTGAGCCGGTTGGCGAGCAGACAGCCCGCACTGCCTGCCCCCACGATGACGAAGTCGAACTCGGCGGCGAAGCTCATCTTCCTCCAAGGCGTCGGTGCGGCAACCGACGATCGCACACGAGCGTCGGCTTCGTCGCCGAACGCCGTGGCGCGTTCTCACCGGGAGGAGGAGTCTCACGGAGCGAGACTCGTGGCCCTCAGCGGTCAGTGAGTCTCGTTGGCATCACCGGGGTGGGGAACGTTGTCGTCATCGACGTAGGGCGCGTGCTCGGTGTCGGTCTGGTCGTGGTCGCGCGGGCCCTCGTTGGGTCCTTGGGACTCGACTGCGTCCGCTGCGTCACTGGGCATCGACATGGTGGGATCCTCCTTGGCCGTTCCGCGGGCTCGTCCCGCCGGAATCGTCGTCGGTGGCGGGTGCCCTCTTCGAGCAGATCCGAACCGCGCTCAGAGGGAGCGGCAAATCCTGAGGTAACTGAGGAACGAGGCCTGTAGCCCAGTGACGTGCGTTTCGCGCAGGATGTCGCTGGTGACCGATTCCCCGCGGGCCGTGAGGCGGTGGAGCACGGTGGCAGCGTTCCTCGCGAGGCTCTGGTAGACGGCCAGGTCGCCGAGAAGCTCGCGGTCGTTGATGGTCACGTGAAGCTTGCCGGCACGCGGGCCGTCACCCCTCCCGTCGAGCTGCGCGAAGATCTGACTGTCCTCGGCGATGACGCCGGGACTACCCGCGCCGACGTTCTCGAAGAGCGGGGTGCCGCTGAGCCAGGCGTACAGACCGAAGAGTCCTCCGTACGAGTAGCCGAAGAGACCGTGACCGCTCGCAGCCGTGCCGTAGTCGCGTTCGATACGCGGGTGCAGCTCTGCTGTGAGGAAGCCCAGGAAGGCATCGGCGTGGGTGTCGCGTAGTTCGGCGAGGTAGGCGTCGGCTTCTTCGCGTGTCCTCGCGCCCGCTCGAAATCCCGTCTCGACGGCATCGATGAGTTCCTTGGCGACGGGTTCGCCGGGTGGCACGAAGTCCCTGTTGCGCAATCGATCCCAGTCCTGCGCCTCCGCGCCCGCGTAGCCGACGCTGACTTGAATGTAGGGCTTGATCCGCTGCATGGGGTCCATCTGCGTGACGATGAGCGGAGCCGTCATGCCCACGGCCCAGTTCCCGTCGAGCACGTACACGGCAGGCGCGCGAGTCGTCGTGCGGTCGTAGCCCGGGGGCGTGGTGACCCAGATGCCGTAGTCGTGCCCGGCACTGGAACGCATCTCGAAATAGTCGGTGTCGGCGAGACAGCCGTGCCACATGGAACTCATCGATAATCCTCCACACGTCGGCCGGCCTCGCAGCGCGGCCCAGTTTATCCATTGGATAATTTTTATCCAATGGATAAACTGTTCGCATGATCGTGTCAAGCGCGGAGCGCGGAGGGGACGCGCGCGAGCGCCTTCTGGCTCGGCTTCTCGACGCCTTCGAGGAGTCCCTACCGTCGCCGGACATGTCGCTGCGCGAGATCGCTGCTCGGGCCGAGACCAGCCACGCGCTCTTGCGGTACCACTTCGGGTCACTGCCGGGGGTCTTGGCGGCGATGCTCACGGTGCAGCGGTCGCGTGACAACGAGGCGCTTCTCGAGACTGCCCGGCGGGGCAGCTTCGACGACCTCGTCGTGGCGATCTGGCGGGCCTACACCCGTCCGGGGCAGTTGTCGCGCGTCCGGGGCTTCTTCCACGTCGTGGGACTGGCGGCCTACACCCCAGAAGACTTCCGCGAGTTCATCGACTCACTCGACGACCTGACCACGATGCTGGCGTCGCTCGCCGAAGGGAAGGGGCACGACGCCAAGCAGGCGCGGAGCATGGCCACCGTCGCCATCGCCGCAATTCGTGGCCTGCTCTTGCAGGAGGTTCTGACTCCAAAAGGCCACTCGGGGGACGCGGTCGCCTTGATATTGCGCATGAGCAAGGGCAACTGAGGACCCAGGTCGACAGTGGTCGACCTGGGTCTTCGGTGAGCTAGACGCCCGCGTTGCGAGCCGTCACGGCTGCAGCCGTCGCCTGAGCGGTGGCCGGCTCGATTGGTGTTGCCACACCATCGGCTTCGTCAGCGACTGTCGGGACCTGGTCATTGGACGCAGACAGATCCTTGGCTTTCTGCGCCGCCAGCACCTCGGCGAGTAGGGCCTCGTCGTACTTCGCCTCTGCGGCTTGGCTTCGCTTGCGCGCCTCTTCTGCCTCGCGTTGGGCCTTGCTCCGCGCCTTGCGCAGCGTCTCCCGCTGTTCTGCCGAAGCCTTGATCGCACGCTTGAGTTCGGCCTGCTGATCGATCGCGGCTTGCAGCGCAGCCTCGTCGGCGGTGCGCCGTTCGGCATTGTCTTCCAGCCGTTCCAACACGAGGGCGAGCTGGTTCTCCGCCCGGGTCGCCTCTTCTTCGGCGGCCTGCCAGTGGCCGCGGGGCTCATCCAAGGCGGAGTGATCGATCACCAAGTCGGCGTTGGTATCGGTTGTCGCGGAGTCGGACTGTGCGCGTGCGTCTGGGGTTGTCATGTTTCGGCTCTTTCCATGGGAGTTTGGCGGCGCGGTCGCGGAGTGTCACTCGGCTGACTCGTCGATTGACGGTGCCGGTGTTGAAGGGGTTCCCCATACGCGACATTGCAACCATGGACGAGGGGGAGTCTGGCAATACCCCTACTGCGGGGATCTCCTTCGCGTCCGAATGACCGCCTAACTTGCTCTGAGAAGGTTCCGGCTGAACAGGGGAGAGAAGCAATGGCGCTTGGCTTGTCCTGTCCTGCCAACGAGAAAGGCGGCACGTGATGAACAGCCAATTCGCAACGCAAACAGACCTTTTCGATCTGACCGGTAAGCGGGGCCTGGTCACCGGTGGCACCAGGGGCATTGGGATGATGATCGCGCGCGGGCTCCTGCAGGCGGGCGCCCGCGTGGCCATCAGCTCGCGCAATGCAGAAGCCTGCGCTCAGGCGCAGGAACACCTGTCCGAGTACGGCGACGTCTGGGCAATCCCCGCCGATCTGTCCCGCCACGATGAGTGTGAACGCCTCGCTGACCTGGTCACGGCCGACTCAGGGAATCTCGACGTCTTGGTCAACAACGCGGGCGCCATGTGGGACGAGCCGTTGGAGACGTTCCCGGTCGCGGCCTGGGACACGGTCGTCGACCTCAACCTGAAGTCGCCGTTCTGGCTGGTCCAGGCGCTCCTGCCGGCACTTCGCAATGCTGGTACCGCCGACGACCCCGCGCGGGTCATCAACATCGGCAGCATCGCGGCCATCCACATCCCCGCGCGGCCCAACTACTCGTACTCCAGTAGCAAGGCGGCGCTGCATCAGCTGACCAGAGTTCTCGCCAAAGAACTGGGTCCGCAGCACATCACCGTGAACGCGGTGGCGCCCGGACCGTTCCCGTCGACGATGATGGCTTCGACCCTCGACGAGTTCGGCGACGCCATCGCGGCGTCGGCCCCGCTGCGCCGGATCGGCCGCGACGACGACATGGCAGGCGTCGCCGTGTTCCTCGCCAGCCGCGCAGGCGCTTACCTGACGGGCACCGTCATCCCCGTCGACGGAGGTATCGCGACGACCGCCTGAGTCCGGGGCTTCAGGGTATCGGCGGTACCTCCCTTCGCCCGCGGTCCGGGCCTACGGTGAGTGGATGGCTGCCACGCTTGATCTGCGCACCGAGATTCGAGAGTTCCTGAGGTCGCGTCGCGCCCGCATCGCACCTGAGATGGCGGGCCTGCCCGCCTACGGCAGTCGGCGTCGGGTCGAGGGTCTGCGTCGCGAGGAGGTAGCGCTACTCGCTGGCGTATCGGTCGAGTACTACGTGCGCATCGAGCGCGGCAACCTCGGCGGCACCTCGGAGGGTGTGCTCGACGCGCTGGCCACGGCGTTGCAGCTCGACGACGCGGAGCGCGATCACCTCTTCCATCTCGCACGCCGGTCCGGCGCACCTGACGGTCGACGGAGCGGCGAATCCCCCACGACGGTGCGTCCCGCGCTGCAGGAGGTCCTCGACGCCATGACCGGTGCGCCGGCGTTGATCCGCAATGGGCGCCACGACCTGCTCGCCATGAACCATCTCGGCCGCGCGCTGTACTCACCGGTGCTGGCCGACCCACGACGGCCCGCGAACACCGCGCGGTTCGTGTACTTGCATCCCCACGATGCGGAGTCGTTCTTCGTCGACTACGACCATGCGGCGCGGAATGCGGCCGCGATGTTGCGCATGGAAGTGGGTCGGAATCCCCACGACGAGGAGCTGCTCGCCTTGGTACGTGAATTGTCCTCGGGCAGTGCACTATTCCGGCAGCAGTGGGCATCCCAAGACGTGCGGGTGCACGGACACGGGAGCAAGCGGGTGAACCATCCGGTGGTGGGCCTGCTCGATCTGAATTTCGAATCCATGGATCTGCCCACCGATCCTGGCCTGCAGTTGAATGTCTACACCGCTTCTGCTGGGGGACCGGCCGCTGACAAGCTGGCCCTACTGGCGTCGTGGGCCAGCCAAGAGACGGTGGCGGGCGGTCGAGCCGCAATTTGACCCACACCGACGGAGGACGGGAGAGTGAGGCCATGAGGACGATCACATACCGCACGACGGCAGCCGTCGGCCTGGCCGTCACCTTGATCACCGTGGGCTGCAGCAATGGTGGGAACGTCGACGCGTCGGCCCCGCCTCAGGTCGGATTGATCGCTACCTCCGAGACCGACGCCCCGCCCAACGAAGTGAAGCTCGTCGGGGAGAGAGACGTCGAGGTGACCTTGACCGGTCCGATCGCCGCCAAGTACGCGTCGGCAACCGACTATCAACGGCAGGCTCTGGGCAAGCCGTTGACGGGTGATCGCAATGCGGGAGCACGGGAGAGCGGTGTGCTGTTCCAGCAGTTCCAAGGCGGCGTGATCACTGCGAAGAACGCCGACGCGAGCACTCCCGGATACATCACGTGGGGCAAGATCCGCGAGGCCTGGAATGTCCCGCGTGACCCCGAGGGCGTGCCTGCGGTCACTGGGGAAAACGGCTCGGTGGGTCCGTTGGGCGCGCCGACCAGCGACGAGAACGCCGCCGGGGATCTTCTCGTCACGACCTTCGATCACGGCAAGGTCGAGTACGACCCGAAGACGGACCAGGTCGAGGTGACGGTCGACGGCAAGGTCGTTCCCTCCGGACTCTGACGTTCGCGGCGCGGGCTCAATCGTGCCGATCCGCTACAGCAGGGTCGCGTAGATTCTCTGGGAGCAATCCGAGCACCCACCGCAGCATTCACCGAAGGCCATCATGTCCGACGAGCAGAACACAGACGTTCCACCGAATCACCTCTCCATCGACCCGCGAAGTGCCTTCTATAGCGAAGAAGCGCTTGAGCGCGGTGTGGGTATTCGCTTCAATGGTGCCGAGAAGACCAATGTCCACGAATACGACGTGGCCGAGGGCTGGGTGCGTGTTGAAGTCCCTACCGCGAAGGATCGCCGCGGAAATCCCATGGTGGTCAAGCTCAGTGGCACGGTTGAGCCCTTCTTCCGCTGAGCACGACGACTGACGCCCACGGCGCGCCCACCCGAGCCGTGGATGACCACGCACCGTGAAAAACGCTGCTGCTCAGCATGGTTCATGTCACGGCAATTCGGCTACAGGCTTGCGAGATGAGCCAGTCCACTAGGAGCATCCGCAATGGGCGACACGACCTGCTCGCCATGAACCATCTCGGCCGCGCGCGGTACTCACCGGTGCAGGCCGACCCGCGACGGCCCGCGAACACAGCGCGGTTCGCGTACATGCCCCCCCAGCGACGCAGAGTCGTTCTTCGTCGACCACGGAGTTTGGGATCGGTAGCGCACACAACCCTGTGAACTCGTGTCGACGACGCCAACGAAGCGGCGCGAGACAGGGGAGAAGGTCATGACCACTCACAACCGAAGGCGAACGATCGCCGGAGCATTGATGTCCGCCGGTTTGGCCGTAGCCGGTCTGGGCTTGTCCGTGGGTACGGCCGAGGCAGGCACCCCGCCGGGCGGCCCCTTCAGCTGGTGCCCGGGTGACCCACCGGTGGAGACCGGGAACAAGAGGGTCAACCCGGTGCGCTGGGACGAGGGGATCTGCCACGAGTACTGGTTCGTCTACCACGAGCAGGGCAATGTCGCGCAGAACATCTGGGACGGACCGAATCCGCCAGGACCACCACCAAGCATGGGGTTCGCCCCTCCGCCGCCCCTTCCGCCGGGATGGTGCTGGGCGATGTTCCTGCCCGGACCGTGCCCGCCGGGAGTGGTGGGACCGCGGCTTGGCTAGTCGCACGATCTACGACGGACGAACCGGCGTGCTACGGCGACTTCGCACCGCCGCCCGACGCGGGGGGATGGTTCGCAGAAGATCCCGCCCCGCGCCGTCGCCTCCCGCCTCTCCCTGCTATGACAGCTTGGGATTCAAGAAGACATACAGCGCAACGATTTTGCCGTCGCGGACCATGAGAACGTCCAACCCAGTGTATTCCGGTGGCTCACCTCGAGGGCCCGAGCCCCACGCGATGATTCCAGCATTCTCTACCACCTGCGGCTCGCCACTGTGGGTGTAGACGAAGTGCGGATGCGTCGCGCGCAGATTGCCGGCGAACTCGTCTAGTGCGTCGCGCCCGACATGCGTGCCGTCTGGCGTGTAGATCACGCAGTCGTCGGTGTAGAACTCATCGATGGCGGCGCGCCGTCGCGTCGCATCTCCCTCCCCGAAGACTTCCTGAAGGTTCCGGGAAAGGAGCTCGAGCGTTCGTTCCTTCGCAGTCATGGTCGCCCATCTGTCTCTGGGTGCCGACCTGCTCGACACGACTCTCAACCAAACGGACCACAGTCCTGTTTGATTCCGACTTCCAACTGAGACGAACCACTAGGCACTCGTGTCGGCGCCGCTGTGCGGGCCGGTGCGTATCCAGACGACTGCGAAGAACACCAACGTCAGCGCCAGCGGGGTGAGTCCGACGAGCCAGCTCAGCGTCAGCGGGGGCCCCGGCTGTTCGAGCACGTCGACGGCCAGATCGCCGGTACCTTCGCCCTGCGGACCGTCGATCGCGAACTGCAGCGTCCACGTCCCCGAGGAGCTGAGCGACTCCACGTCCAGCCCCCACACGTCGCGGTTGCGGGGATGCCGGGACAGTCGATCCGCGTCCTCGCTGCCATCGGGAGCGATCGCGGTGATGGTGCCGGACTTGCCCGCGATCCCGCCATCCGGATCGAACGTGAAATCCAACGACTGCATGGCGCGCAGCGGCCACACGGTGAACCCGACCGTCACCGGGTAGGGGCCCACCTGGACGTGCTCGGTATGCACGACGTAGTCCAGCGGATCGGCGGCCGCAGCCGGTGCCGCGCCGATCGACAGGGCCGCGACAGCGCACAGCATCGCGACCATCGCCCGCAACCTGCTGTGGGTGGTCATGCCGATGCACCGACGGAAGGTGCCACGTTCGATTCGCGTAGTGCCCGGCCGAGTCGCCACGTCGCGCCTCCGAGGACCCCTGCCAGCAGCCCCCCGGTGACGGCCGTCAGCAGAATGTCGCCCGCGTTCCCGCCGCCGTCCTCACCACCCAGGTCGACGCCGCCCGATCCCAATGAGCTGAGCAGCCAGGTGATTGCGACCACCCCCGCCGCACCGGAACCGGCCAGCAACCAGGCACTCGCGCCTCTCCATCGCAGCAAGAACTCGACGACGACGCCAAATACGAAGACGATCGCGGGGATGAGCACCATGTCGAAGGGGAAGCCCAGCTCGACGAAGTCGCGAAGCGCCAAATGCTGCAAGTCGGCATACCAGCCGACCGCCCAGCTGGCGAACGACCAGGTCGCCACGTTCAGCACCAGTGTGAGAAGTCCGGTGCCAAGGGCTCCGCCTCGCGGCACGACTTGTGAACCGAGCAGCACGCAGACCAGCGGAATGGCCAGCCAGGTCAGCGTCGGCCAGTCGACGGTCGAGCTCAGGTCAAGGTCTGCCAGAGCGCCGCTCTGAATGGAGGCGTACTGCCCGAACGCCGCGATCGCGACCATGAATCCCCAGCGACCCCAGCGGTGTTCGCGAGCCGCTGCGAAGACGATCGCGGTGCCGATCATGGTGACGCAGATCGATGTCAGCCAACCCTGGTGTGGCGGCGACGCAACGGTCACGTCGAATCCGTACAGGCCGTGCCACCACTCGTCGTACAGCCCGTACAGCAGGAACGAGGCCGCGGCCATACCGCCGACCAGATAGCCGATCGGCGCGGCGAATACCCCGAGTACCTTGAACGCGCGACCGCCGACGGTTGGATCCAGATCCTGGCCGTTGCGCTGGGCGGCGGTGGCCCGCAACACCATCACCAGGCTGGTCAACCCGGCGATCGCGCCGCCGAAGTAGATGAACAGGTGCGGGAGCGTGAAGAAGCTGTCAGGCCCGACGTCGAGGTGCCAGTCGATGTCCCAGGTCAATCCCGACAGCGACATCAGGGTGCCTGCGAGCATGACGAACGCTGGTAGCTTGCCGCGTGAATCCGCACTCGTCATGGCCGTGTGCCTTTCTAACCGTTGGTGGTGACGCTCAGAACTGCTTCTCGAACGTGGCCGCTGGCGGCGATGCGGACCGTGATGTCCCATTGCCCGGCCATGGACAGATCCACGTCGGCGCGGTACCTGCCGTCGCCTTGGGCCACGGCGACTACAGGTGTTGTGGCATGGCCCATTTGGGGCATCGCGGGTTCGAAGGTGACCGCGTCCAGCGTGGTGGGCTCGCCCCCGTTGCCGGTTATCTCGACGGTGACCGGGCTGATTCCGACCTTCGGCAGCTCACCGGTCAGCTGCACACGGTACGGTCCTGCCGTCGCGGTGGCGGCGCCATCCTCCATCGATTTCGGCCACAGAAACCAGATTCCGGCGCCGACGACGACGATCATGGTGATGACGACGAGACGCCGGCGGCTCACGGTTCCCGGACCTCGACGTCGGTTGGCGCGGTGAGGATGGCGTAGTCGCGTTCGGTCTGTACCCATACCTTGTAGCGGCCAGCCAATGCGAACGAGTAGGTGAACTCGATGTCGGGCCCATACCGGGCGACCGATTCGTCGGGCTGCCCGCCCGCGGCGCCGGGTGCGGGCGGCACCATGGCATGCGCATGCGACCAGACCGGTGCTGTCAGTGCATGTTTGCCGATGTCGGGACCGTCGGGCAGCGGTCCGACGACGATCATGTGTCCAACCATCCCGAGCCACGGCTGCAGATCCGGAGTGTCTCCAAACCTGGCCCGGATGGTGCTCGGGCTGCCCGCTGGCGCGACCGTGGCCGTGATGTCGCCCTGCGAGGGTGGCGCCGGGGTCGAAGGTGCGGCAGGGGAGTGCCCGTCGACGGAGCCACGTAGCAGTTGCACCCCGCCGCCACGCCTGGCGATTTCGGCGGTCATTGCGTATGTGCCGCGTTCGGTGGTGTCGAACTTCGCCTCGTACCGTCCCGGCGCGACACGCACAGGATGCACGTGTGACATGGTGCCCGCAGGGGAGACGACGATGAGATGGATCAGCGCTCCATGGTGGATGAGCAGGTCGTCGGCGGGTCGCCCGGTGGCGGAGTCGGTGAGGTTCACACGCAGCGTGGACTGGCCAGCGGACGCCGCCATGTTCACTGGCGGACGCGAATAGTCAACCAGTCGAATTGAATTGGCTGCCACGCGTGCGTAGGGGTCGCGGATGTTCTCGAGGGTGGGGTCGTAGTCCCGGCCAGGTTGCGGGGGCGGCGGGGAGTACGCCGACAGCGTTGCGCCGGTGACAGCTACCGTCAGGGCGACGATCATGCCGGTCGCCGGGACTAGCGCCATCCAGTTGCGGCGCGCGCGCATCGTCGCCGCCAGCGAGACGATCAGTAGCGCGCCCGCGGTGAAGAAGCCGTAGTCAGTGGCTTTCTTCCACGGCGGAGTCACCTGCGCGGGGACCAGAAATGGGATCCGCGCCGCGGTGTGGCCGTCGTCGACGATCAGTTCCCACGGCCCGGCCTTGTCGACGTTCAGTGTCGCCGAATAGACGCCGGGCGCGCCGAGCTTCACCTGCCCGCTGCTGATAGTGGCTCCCGGTGACGACGCGGTGAGTTGCAGCGTGCCTGGAGGGTCGCCGCGGTGCGTGACGACGTCGACGTGCAGCGGCCCGAGGACCGGGCCGACTCGCCGGATCGTGACCGTCAACTCGCGACCGCCGAGCGACTGGGCGACGTGCACATCTGCGTCCGAGCCGATGCCGTCGGCCCGCGCCCCAGGCACGCCGACCAGTGTCACGACCAACAAGCCGCTGAAAAGCATTAGTTTCACGGGGGATAGGCCCCCGGTTCGTCGCGCAGTGGTTGCGCAGCTCGCCACGCCAACCAGTGCCATGACCACCAGCATGCTGCTCACGAGTGCCCGTGTCGCCGGGAGTAACCCCACCATTTCGGCGGGGGATAACCCCCCACTTCGTCGCGCAGTGGCGCGCGCAACTCACCAGGTCAGAACCGTCCGCGATCACCGAGCATTGCGCAGTCGACCACCATCGCTCGGTGAAGTGCGCTGGCTCAACACCCGTGAACGGTCCTGGCGCACTGTTTTTTACGGGCTACTGCCGGTTACCGAATGCAGGATGAACCGGTCCATCTCGCCCTCAGGTAGATAGGGGCTTGGCCGCAACGTAACAGTGCGTTCCTGAAAACGCTCGTCAGCTTCGTCCAGGGTGCGCACGCCGGCAGCCGGGTCGGTGACGCAGAACCCCTCCAGTGAGATGGCGAGGTTGTCGAACGCCGCTTCGGTGTCGGCGTAGCGTCCGGGACTCTCATTGAGCCGCTCCAGCAACGCCATTGGCTCTAGCGCGCGCAGCGAGAATATGTCCCTGCCACCAACGAACAGCGGGCGCTGCTTCATTGCCGGCATGATCTCGACGAGGCGGTCGGCCTCGTAACGCAGAACCAGACCAGGATTGCCGCGGACCTCGGTCACGCTGTCTGCGGAAGGGCCGATGTCTGCATACGCGGCAATGAGCGCCTGCTTATCCTCTTCGCTCATTGCATAGCCGAACGTTTCCAGCGTGTCGTGCAGAAGGTCATCGGGGATTCGATCATGGGCCCGCCCGGTAATGGGGCCATATACATCGGACAGCGCGTCCACCTGCGCCGGAGACATACCGAACTCGAGCTTCCCCAGCCGCACGCGAGGAAAGACCGTCCAGTCAGCGTTTACCGTCATCGTGATTCGTCCTGTCTCTCACCGCCGGTCCACGATAATGCCGCGCCCAGTGGTCCGGGGGGCCGACTCGTGCCCCCCATTGGTGGGGACGATGGAACGAGACTCGTGACCGATGGGCTTGCCCCACGGAAAGGCGAAAGATCATGACCACAGCGCGCGACGTCGACGTCCACCACGGTCGGGCTTGGGTCGACCCGGATCAGACGGTTCGCCTCGGCTATACGGTCGTCACTCCACCTGAACCCACCAAGACCGTCGTGCTTCTCCACGGCGCCCCCCAGACGCGATACGAGTGGCGCAAGGTCATGATGCCACTGGCTGCCGCCGGCTATCGGGTGATCATGCCCGACTATCGCGGCGCCGGCGCGTCTGACAAACCCCGTGACGGGTACGACAAGTGGACCATGGCTGGTGACGTCCACAGTCTGGTGCGCGAGGTCCTTGGCGTGGCGGAGCCCATCTCGCTCGTCGGCCATGACCTCGGGTCGACGCTGGCTCTGAGTTTCGCGCTGCGGTACCGCGATGACGTCGTGAGCGTCACCTTCATGGAAGCTCCGCTGCCGGGCACTGCCTATTACGAATGGCGCGTGGCTCAGAAGTCAGCGTGGCAGTTCTCCTTTCATGCGAACCCGGACGTCGCGGTGTACCTCGTGCATGGACGTGAGCGTTGGTACGTCAACCGGTTCTTCGACGACTTGACCTACCAACCGGATGCGATCTCCAATCACGACCTCGATGTCTATGCCCGCGCCTACGAAGCACCAGGAGCCATGCGCGCGATGTGCGAGGTCTATCGGGAACTCGACCGCGACGCCAACGACAATCGCGCCGCGCTGCATCGACATGGCAAGCTCACCATTCCGGTGTTGTCTTCGGGAGGTGCTTCCGGGCCGCTCGCCAGCAACTTCCGGGCGATGTGTGAAGAGGTCGCTGATTCGGTGACGGATCACCTCATCCCGGACTGCGGCCACTGGGTGGCGGAGGAGCAGCCAGAGTACTTCACCAGGATGTTCTGCGAGTTCGACGCGGCCGCTCGGGGCGGGACCCCTTAGCGCTGCCGGCACGGTCGGCCCGCCTCCGAACTGGGGGGGTGCAGTGGTCCCCCTCAAGCCCATCGGATGGCGCCTAGCGTGGTCGCGGTGGCGCCGGCCGGCCCGGCAGCACGAGGGCGCCGTCAAACACCTTGAAACGCAGCGGAGTGGAGGTAGTGGCAGTGATGAAAGTGAAGCAACAGACCATCGGTATTGCTGGCAAGACGGTGTCGCGCTTGGGTTTCGGTTCGATGCGATTCACGGGCCGCGGAATCTGGGGGGAGCCCGAGGACCGGGATGAATGCATCGCCGTGGCCCGTCGGGCTGTCGACCTCGGCGTGCAGTTCATCGACACGGCCGACTCCTACGGTCCGCACGTCGCCGAACAGATCCTGTACGAGGCGCTGCATCCGTACCCCGACGACATCGTGATCGCGACCAAGGCAGGCTTGACCCGAAACGGACCCGATGTGATCGACACTGACGACGGGCCGAAACGCCTCGGGCCGGCGGCGTGGCCACCGGTCGGACGACCCGAATACCTGCGGCAGCAGGTACTGATGAGCATGCGCCGCTTGGGGGTTGATCAGATCGATCTGTTGCAGCTACATCGGGTGGATCCGAAAGTGCCGTTGGCAGAACAGATCGGTGAACTCAAGGCGCTTCAGGATGAGGGGAAGATCCGCGAGATCGGCATGTCGCAATGCACGGTGGCACAGCTCGACGAGGCGCGGCAGATCGCCGACATTGTCAGTGTGCAAAGTCGGTTCAACGTCATCGACCGGAGCGCCAACGACATCCTGGAGGTGTGCGAGCGCGATGGGCTCGCGTTCATTCCGTGGGCGCCGGTGGCGCAGGGCGGGCTCGCCTCAGCCCACCAAGCGCTCGCCGACGTTGCCCGGGCGCATCAGTGCACCGTTGGTCAGGTGGCGATCGCCTGGTTGTTGCATCTCTCACCGGCGATGCTTCCCATCCCCGGCACGTCGCAACGCACGCATCTGGAGGAGAACATGGCTGCCGCCGACGTGCAGTTGACACCGGAAGAGGTCGACGAACTCAGCGCGGCTGCCAGGTGATCACCCATGGCGCGCGGCTAAGCCGACGCGGTCACCGGCGTAACCGATTCCAACAGGGCGACGGCATCTGGAGACGAGCCGTTCTCGAGCGCACAGTAGACGAACAGTCGCTGGTCGGGCGCATCCGCTACCTCGAGCGCCTCGAAGTGCAGGTGTAGCTCGCCGACTTGCGGATGATGGAACACCTTGTCCTCGCTGGTGCGCGGACGTACGTCGTGGGTCGCCCACAGTTCCCTGAATACCGGACTGCAAGCGGAGATCTCATCGACTACCTCGGCGACGCGGTCGTCGTTCGGGAATCGGGTCAGGCCTGAACGGAGGTTGCCGACGACCTGAGTGGCCACGTGGTGCCAATCCGTGTAGAAATCTTTGGCGGCAGGGTCGATGAACACCATGCGGGCGAGGTTGTCGGTGTCGCCGAAGCCGCTGTACATGGCGCGACCAGCCGCATTGATCCCGAGGATGTTCATACCGAGATCGACGACGAATGCCGGTACGCGCAAGCCGGAATCGAGGAGGAGCCGGACTCCCGCCGAGACCGTGGTGGCGTGCGCCGGCATCGCGAGGGGGAGGGGATGGACAATCGAGATGAGGTAGGCAGTCGCGTGCGAGTCGAGCCGCAGCGCGCGTGCCAGCGCACGAAGTACTTGCAGCGACGGTCGGTGCTCACGACCCTGTTCGAGCCGTCGGTAGTAATCCGTGCTCAATCCGGCGAGGAGAGCCAGCTCTTCTCGACGAAGGCCACGAACCCGCCGACCGTCGCCGGGTACGAGGCCGGCGTCCTGCGGCGTCACCGCTTGACGCCTCGCTCGCAAGAACGGACCGAGCTCCGCCGATTGATCTGCCATGGCCCAATGATCGACGGACATCGCTGCAGCTGCAAGGCCGCACCCTGCTCAGTGGCTCTTTCGTCCGCCCGTACTTACTCATCGGGGCGGGGCGGTTCTGCGAAATTGGGATCGGTAGGCGCTTGGACGGTATTCACTCGACGCCATGAAGAACATGATCATCGGCGCGATCGCGACGGGCTGCGCCGCCGCCAGCCTCGGCCTGGCGGCACCCGCCAACGCGGATCTCGCTCCCGGCAACTACAACTACCGCAGCGTCATGGCCAACGGGATCGTCACCGACAATCTCATACGGGTGACGAATTGCGGCCCCGGCTGCATCTCGCTCTTCAATCTCACGTCGAACACCGACCAGGGTCAGGCGCACATCCAGGGCAACCAGTACGTGCTCGACCAGTTCAATCCCGGTGGCGCGTTCTGCCCCGACGGGCGTCCGGTCGACGTCATCACCCGCTCGACGTTCAACCTCGACGGTACGAACGGGCTCTTCACGCTCAACGGCCCCAATCCCTGCGGTACCAGCGGACCGGTGGGCGAGACGCGGTTCACGTTCACTCCCGCGTGAGACTCAATGAGAATCCGCGATGTTGGACACCGTCGTATTCCACCCGCCGCAAGGCGGCAGCGAATTGGACTGAACACGACAGGGGATCGAGCTCAGCCTTGGGGCAGCGCCGCATGGGTGGCGGTGAGATAGCGGTCCAACGTTTCCCGGCTCGCCGACAGGTGCTGGATGCGCTCGTCGAGCCGTTCCTTCTCGTGCGCCAGTGCGCTCAGGATCTCGGGGCATGGATCGATCGTCGGTTCGCTCCCGTGCGCGCAGGGGAGGATCTGACGGATGGCGTCCGTGGGGAGGCCTGCGTCGAGCAATCCACGGATTTGGGCCACTGTGGTCACGGCATCCGAGCAATATCGGCGGTATCCGTTGTCGGCGCGAACGGGGTTCGGTAAGCCCTGTTGCTCGTAGTAGCGCAGCATCCGTGGAGAAGCGCCCGACCTCGCCGACAGCTCACCAATGGAGATGGTCGTCGCCGACGACCGTGGCGCAGGGGTTGACCTTGACATAGATGTCAGACTCTAGCGTCCAACGCATGAGAACAGATCAGAGAGGCCCTCGTCGCGACCGGTCCATTTCGAACGGAGTTGTCGCGTCATGAAATTAAGCGTCGCACTGTCCAACGACGAGGACGGCGTCGACCCCCGGTCGATCGTGGCCCAAGCGCGCTTGGCGGAGGAGCTGGGGTACGCCGGTGTCTGGGTGCCCGACCACCTGCTGCCGCCGGAGCCATACGGCGACGTCTACGGCGGCGTGTACGAGGCCTTGATGCTGCTGTCCCACGTGGCCGCGGTGACCAGCCGGGTCACGTTGGGAACGACGGTGATCATCGCGCCGCTGCGGGAGCCAGTCCTGCTGGCCAAACAGCTGTCCACGCTGGAGCGGTTGGCGCCCGGGCGGGTCGTCTTCGGTGTCGGCGTCGGCTGGGACGCGAGCGAGTTCGACGCCCTCGATGTGCCGTTCTCCGAGCGAGGCGCGCGGACCGACGAGACGATCGACCTAATTCAGGCGTTGCATCGGGGCGAGACGCCTGCGGAGGGCCGGTTCTTCGGGTCGGGCGCCGGTGTCTTCGAGCCCCGACCGACCGCGCCGGTTCCCGTCATGGTCGGCGGCATGACCGGACCCGCGTTTCGCCGCGCCGCGCGCGTCGCCGACCGCTGGCAGGCTTTTGGACTCACTCCGCAGGAATTCCACACCAAGCGCGCGGAATTGGATCGGTTGTCCGCGCCGCGCCGGATCTCCGCAGGCATCATGCTCTCGCGAGAAAGCAGCCACGAGAGCGTCGCAGAACTACTCGATCGCCTGCACGCCTACGAGTCGGCGGGCGCCGACGAAGTGACGGTCCACTTCGGGCCGAGCGCGCAGACGACCGCACCCATGACCGAAGTGAGGGATCGTTGGCGGGCGGGCCACCAGCCCTGAGATACCTCGCGCCGCAAGTTACTGGTAACCCTGCATATTCAATTGCTGCAACTTGTTGGGGAGCTTCGCATCAACCGATCAAATCGTTCCTGATTCATCAGATGAAGACGAAGTACTTTAGTTGACATAATGTGGCTTATCGGTACGAACCTGACGTGCGGCGTCTCGGTTGAAACACCCTGTGGGGTCAGCAGGTGTCCGATCCGGAACTAGTTGAAAGTAATCCGGGAAACCCCGAGAGCTGTCCGACTTCTCGCCCTGCGTTCCAGAACTATATGACAGTGCCACCCGCCCAGGTCTCCGCCCATGCACCTGCGGATGTTCGGCCGGCGAACACATCACGCTGGGCCCGAATCCGCGACTACCTGACAGCGCCGGACCAGACGATTGACGGTCCCGGGAAAACCCCAAGAGCTATCCGACTTCTCGCTGAAAACGTCAGACAGGGCGCAGTACTGACGCGAGGTTGCAGGCAGTCATGGTCGACGGCGAATCCCTATCGCTTTCCCGCCGACTGTCGACATTACGTCACAGTGACAAATTAACCTCGTCTAGCGGGACATCGGAATTTGTTGTTGCACAAACATTCCCGGTCGCTGCATCCGGCCGCTCGAGCGAGAAGCTGGCCCAGAAAGCCGGCGGATTCGGTAGATCCAGCCAATCCCATTTGGTCTCTTCAACCGGCATACGCCACCGGTTTGGCGCTTGTCTGCGCAATCGTCCAGGAAGGCCATCCAATGCTGCGGCTCCGCTGAGCCGCAGCATTGGCCTTACTCCTGTTGAGCCTTTCGCGCCGTCGCCAGCGATTGCCGCAGCGCTTCAGCGAGGCGGTCGACGTCGTTATCCGCTGTGGTCCAGTTGGAGAAGGACACGCGTATCGCGGCTCGACCGTGCCATTCGGTTCCCGCGACCCACGCCTCTCCGCTGCGTCGCACGAGATCCGCTACAAGCCAAGTGCGCTCGTCGCTGTCGTCAGCACGGATCAGGACCTGGTTGAGCACGACGTCGTTGCACACCACAAAGCCGTGCGTGCCCTGGATCATCTGGGCCAGACGGGCGGCATGGTCGCAGCAGCGTTCGATCAGTTGTCGCAACCCCTCCCTGCCTAGCGAGGCGAGCGCCGCGTAGACGGGTACCGCCCGTGCACGTCGGGACATTTCGGGCACCAGGACACCGGGTTCGCGCTCGCTACTCGTGGGCAGATAACTGGTGTTGGCGCCCAGGGCCGAGCGGGCAGCTTGAGGATCGGCAACGATGGCCAGGCCGCAGTCGTAGGGAACGTTGAGCCACTTGTGCGCGTCGGTCGACCATGAATCGGCCAGCTCGACACCCTGAACCAGTGCCGACAGTCGCGGCGATGCGCAAGCCCATAGTCCGAACGCGCCGTCAACGTGAACCCACCCGCCGTGCTCGTGGGTTGCCGCGACGATCTCTGACATCGGATCGCACGCTCCGGAGTTCACGTTGCCGACTTGTGCGCACACGATGGCGGGGTCGGAGTCAGCGGCGAGCGCGTCGGCGAGCGCGTCCGCTCTCAAGGCTCCTTGTGCGTCGACTGCCACGCGTTCGACGCGGCGCGCTCCCAAACCGATCATCTGCAACGCCTGCAGGACCGAGGGATGGACCTCGTCGCCCACCAGCACGCGAACACGGGGTGCCTGCGCGAGCCCATCGGCCTCGACGTCCCAACCTCGCCGCGCTAACAGCACGTGCCGTGCGGAGAGCAACCCGACGACGTTTCCCGCCGTGGCTCCGGTCACGAAACCCACGGATGCGTCCGTGGGCAGCCCGAGAGCGTCAAGAACCCAGCGCTCGGTGACGGCATCGATTGCAGCACCCGCCGGCGACGACATTCGGCTGTACGCCGTCTGGTCCCAGGTCGATACCAGCCAGTCGGCAGCCAATGCCGCGGGCAGCGCTCCCCCGACGACGAGGCCAAAGTAGCGGGGGCCGGCGCACGCAATCGTTGCCGGGCCGAGAGTGGCGGCTAACTGCTCGACTACCGCGACCGCATTCGTGCCTTGGTCGGGCAACGGCCCGCTCAGGGCATCGACTACTTCGTCGTAGCTGGTACTCGCATCGACCGGTCGGTGTGGGAGACCCGCCAGGTACTCGGTCGCCAGCTCCATCGCCCTTGGCAGAGCCGCGTACATGTCGTCGGTTTGAACCGGGGCAGAATTCTGATCCATTGAAGCTGTCCTTTTGTCCGGCACTATCGTGTCGTTCTGGATTCTGTCCGACACTCTCGGTTGGTTCTGGACAGATGTCCACGATTCCGTCCAGGACTATTTGAGAGTGCCCAGGTAAGCGCAGTCCCCCTCCCAACAAGTTCTGGATCGGACACGAAGTGCGCCTCCGATGCACCGATGAGCAATCCGCACCCCATCGCTATACCTACGCGCCGTGTCATGCGTGCCGTGTCACCGGAGTCGACGTCTACATTCTGCGTCGGAACCATCCGTCGGTCGCCGACTGGTGCCCGAAGCATCCTTGACGCGTGCTTAGCAGGTGCCGAAAACGGCCGACGACTGATACCTCCCACGCTCACCGTCTCGGCCCCTTCTTGGCCCACAGTCGACCGAGTCTCGTCCGTCAATACGTCACAGTGAACTTTTGACGTCTCATGGCGGAGCCTCGAAGTCGCTGTCCTACAGTCTCATTCACTCGACCGTCGCGCCAATACCGTCAAAATCTAGGGCGTATTGGGCGAACCCGGGAATGTCATGGACATGTCGCCGCCCGGCGTGACGGGGTTCGGGATGTTCGCTGGGCCCCACTCCTCGGACGCCGTCTCGTCGTTGGCCCAGGCGCCGCCGGCACACATGGGATGCCGCCAACCGAATGCTTCGCATCCCGGGTCGTCCGTGGCAGCGCTCGCCGGTACGGTTCCAGCCAGCGCCAGGATCCCGAACGATCCGGCCACGGCACCCGCCACTCCGATCGATCTGCGCTGACCACTCGTCAAGATGCGCATTAGCCCCTCCTTCGTTTGGGCTGAGCATGGTGGTTTCACGATAGCTGAGGACGTCCGTGGCAACTGCAGGAGCCGATATCCGCGGGCTGGCCAGGTCCACAAGAGACCGATGATTCGTCACTGTGATGTTTTGACTACTGTTATTGCCCTCAGCGCAACACCTTTCATGAGTTGGGTGCGTCACCCTTGGGCGGTGTCAGGGAACACTCTCGCTCCCCTGTAGGGCGCGCAGATGGCGCCCGCGTTGGGAACTCATCGCAGCGCAAGCCCCCAACGGCTGCAGCACAGTCCATTTCGTGATCCCACTATGGGCGAACCGTGACGCCGGCTGCCCACCGCACGGCGACCCACCGCAGCCGCGCTCCCCCATCGGTACGCTGCTGACACCATGCGGTGGACCACGCTCCTCATCGATCACCCGTGGCTCGCGCTGCTCGGTGCAGCCGCCCTCGCGCTCCTTTGGGGATCGACCCGTTCGCGCATCGCCCTCGCCGCCGCGGTCCTGTGGGTCGCCTATGCCGGGTGGGAGATCACGGTGTCCGAGGACCGGGTGGACGCCAACATTCGCATCGACCTGCTCGTCATCTACCCGGTGCTCGCCATGCTGACCGTCCTCGCCGTGTGGTCCGGCTGGCGGACAAGTCGTCGCCAGTGAACTTCGTTGCGTAGCGACTTCACCGGTGCGCTGCTCGCATACAACACCGTTGGCGCAGGATGGTTTTGGCGGTCTGGGTCGTCATTTCGGTTCAGGTGCGCGGCAGCACACCGACAAGCGCGGAGGTAAAGGCGAACTTCAGGGCGTCGCGCAGTTCGAGGTGCATGGCCCCGAGGTCGGGCTCGTCGGCGTAGGCAGCGAGAAGGCTGGCCGGCGGCGGCCTGAGGTCGGTCACCGCGTCGCGCCACGAAGCCCACCGACACGCGGCGGTCGAGCAGCTGCTGTCGACTACAGACAGCAATTCGATGCCTCACTTACGACGGTCTGGTGCAATCTCCCACCCGCCCGGGTGTTCGACCTTCGACGGAGGCGCACACCACCCGAGCCTCTCAGCCGGTCGATACTGACGCGTTCCCGGCCCCGGCCTCTGTAGCGCGCTTGCTCAGGCTCTGGGGAGGTTGGGCAGCTCGGCCTCGAGGCGTAGCCGGAGCTCGTCGAGGGTGTGGCGAGCAAGGTCGAGGTCTTCGGTTTCGAGGCCTGCGGTCGTCCGCAGGGCGAGTTGGTCGAATAACGCGCGCATCCGATGCAGTGCCGTCAGCCCGGCGGGCGTGATCTCGAGCATCTTCGCCCTTCTGTGCGCCGGATTGGGACGGTAGAGAGCCAGCCCATCCTCTACTAAGAGGTCGGCGATGCGCTGCACGCTTTGCCGGCTGTGCCCCAGATGATCGGCGACGCCCGAGACCGGGGTCGCCCGAGCTTCGACGGCCGCGAGAACCTGCCAGCGGGCAAAGCTTTGACCGCTAGGCCGTGCGAGTCCGTTGCCGATTGCCTCGATGACGGTCGCCAATCTGCCGATTTGATCGAAGAGTTCCGCGAACGCAACGCACACTGGCTCCTCAGACTTGACAGCATGCTGTCGTATGGCGCTATAGTCGCTCATGACAACATGTTGTCATAAACGCCGCCGACAGCGAACTGCCGCGCGTGAGAGCCCCGTTCCAACTCTGCCGGTCGAGCGCAGCGATTAGGAGTGTCATCTTTGTCCATCACCGCGCACCCGGATCTGTTCGGCCCCGTTCAGCTTGGCCCCCTGACGCTCCGGAACCGGATTGTCATGGCACCAATGACGCGTAGCCGGACTGTAGCTGGAGGCGTCCCCACCCCGATGACGGCCGAGTACTACAAGCAACGTGCCTCCGTCGGACTGATCATCAGCGAAGCGACGAACATATCGCCGCAGGGGATGGGATACGCCTATACGCCAGGCATCTTCAACGAAGCGCAGGTGGCAGGTTGGCGTTTGGTCACCGACGCCGTCCACGCCGCCGGTGGGTTGATCTTCAGCCAGCTCTGGCACGTCGGAAGAATGTCTCATCCATCCTTTCAGCCAGGCGGAGCGCTGCCCGTGGCGCCCTCGGCCGTCACTCCACGCACGCAAGTCTTCACAGAGAACGGTTTTGAGACGTGCGTAACCCCCCGCGCGCTGGAACGCGAGGAAATCGCCGGTGTGATCGGACAATTCCGGCAAGCCGCCGACGCCGCAAGGTCCGCTGGTTTCGACGGCGTGGAGATCTTGGCCGGCGGTGGGTACCTCATTGACCAGTTCCTCAAGGACAAGACCAACCGGCGCACCGATGACTATGGCGGCTCGATACCGAATCGAGCGCGATTCATGATGGAGGCAGTCGAGGCTGTCGTTGATGCCTGGAGCCCCGACCGGGTTGGGATTCGCATCTCACCGATCGGCACGGTCGGTGATATCGCCGAAAGCAGTCCCGAGGCGCTTTTCACCCATGTGGTCCGGGAACTCAACCGTGTCGGCGTCGCCTACTTGAACGTGATGGAGGGCCCAACCCCCGGTTCCCGTGATGGAGTCAGCAATTTCGACTACCAAGTGCTGCGGCGAATATTCAACGGGCTCTACATCGCCAACAACAGTTACACCCTAGACATGGCTATACGTGCCCTTGAAGAGAACCACACGGACCTCATCGCCTTCGGTCGCCCGCTGATCTCGAACCCTGATCTCGTTCAACGGTTCCGGACCGGCGCACCTCTCGCCATTCCCGATCCCGCCACCATCTACAGCGGCGGCGCCCAGGGCTACACCGACTACCCGGCCCTAGCCAGGGCGGCCGAATAAGCTGAAGTGTTCGACCGGTTGTGTTGCACCACACTGACAGAACCCATCTACGGAGGATGGTTCGCCTGGCCAGTCGTTGCGATGGTTACGCGGCGTTGACGTCGACCGCTAAGTCGCGTCGGGAGCGAGTTCGACGAACGTGAACTCAAGCAGGCCGGCCTGCGCCATTGGCAGTGTCTGCATGACGCTTTCAGCCTCGGTACGGTCGGGGTGTTGACCACCAGGTAGGCGCCGCTGTGATCGACTGTCACATAGCAGTGTTCGACCGTTCCGGCGGCGATGAGTTCGTCGACCCGGGCGGTTTCGGCTTGCACGAATGGTGCGGGGTCGGCGGCTCCTGGAAGCATCGCGGCGAAGACGAGGAATCGCATGAGTTGTCCATCTTTCTGTCGTGGTGAATGGAGGCACAGCTCTGCCCAAGCGGCCGGCAAAACGACAGTCGACTCGACGGTGACTCGGCGGTGGGCTCGCCCGCACGAGTTCCCAGCAACTGGTGAGGTGGTCAGCCAGCCAGATCGGCGATTGCGTCAGCGCGGCGCGGCGTCCACCCCAGTGCGCGACGGGCTTTCCGACCGTCCACCGACTGGTCGAGTGCAAGTGCGTCGGCGAACAGGCCCAGCTCTTTGCGCGCTTCCTCGACGGGCCAGGACTCAACAGTGTCGGCGCCAACCGCCGTTCGAATTGCCTCCGCCATCTTCGCGACCTCGACGGCTTCCTCGGCGACGATGTTGAGGATCTGCCCGTCGACCTCTGGATCTTGCGATGCGGCTTGGATTAGCGCACTGACATACGCGGCTCCGAGGTCGTCGACGTGCACGGTGGGCCACCGATTGCGGCCATCCCCGGGGGTACGGACGACACCACCGTCGCGTCCCATTCGGGCCAGCAGCGCAAAGACGCCACCGCCGTGACCGTGCACCATCGCGGGTCGCAACACCGACACGCCGATGCCTCGCTGAGCGGCCATCGACAACACCTGCTGTTCCACGGCGGGCCGCCAGGCCACCAGATCGGTGGGATCGACCGCCGCAGACTCGGTGACCGGGGCCCTGCCCGTGTTGCCGTAGACCCACGCCCCAGAGGTGTACACCAATGCCGACCCCGATGACATCGCCGCGAGGACGGCTGTCACTGCCGCCTGGTCGACCACACCAGCAGAGGCGTCGTTGGTGGACGCGGTATGCACGACTGCGTCATGTTCGGCCGCGCAGGCAACGAAGGTCTGCGGATCACAGAGGTCTCCCGCATTGAGCGCAACGCCCAATTCACGCAGCGCCTGCGCCGAAGAGGACGTCGTGGACCGCACCAACCCGGTCACCTGGTGACCGGAGCCCAACGCTGCCCGAGCGACGCCCTGACCAATGAAACCCGTTGCGCCCGTGATGAAGATCCGCATGCCAAACTCCCCGCCCTGTCGCTGACGCTGCCGAGCATGGCTTACCCTCGGCACCAGTACGAGACTGACCAGTCTCGCTGAAGCGACACTAACGAGACTGAACAGTCTTGTCAACGGAACCCGGGTGCTGCTATCCCTTACATATGGACACCTCACCCACCGATGTCTTGAGCCCGCTGCAGCGGCGTAAGCGCGCGGCGATTCTGGCGGGCGCCGAAGAGGTGTTCCTCGACCGTGGGTACGCGTTGACCACAATGGACGACGTCGCGTCGGCCGCCGGTGTCGGCAAGCAGACCGTTTACCGGCACTTTGCTTCGAAAGAAGCCCTCTTCGAGAATCTCATTTCCTCGATGTGCGTCGGCGGCGCGTTGGCGGGTCACCTCGAAGGTGGCAGTGAGCGCTCCGCCAACGCGCGTCTACGTGACCTCGGGTGGGCACTACTGCACAACCTCATGTCAGCCACCGGGATTCGGCTCTACCGCGCAGTGGTGGCTGAGGCGCAACGCCGACCCGAGCTGGGTCGGCTCTTCTATGAAAACGGTGCCAAGCTGGTGCGGTCGCTGGCCGCGGACATCCTGAGCACCGTCTACGACGACCAGACGGCGGCTCTGCGCGCTTCCACCTACATCAGCCTCGTTCTTGGTGATGCCCATCTCGAACTCACCTTGGGTTACACCATTTCGAATCGAGATGCGCGTTTCGCCGAACAAATCGAGGAAGCCGTCAGCGCCGCGCTGCGCTGACGAAACCTGCGCTACATGCCGCGGTAGGACGTCCTTCTCCAGACGGAACTGGGCATCCAGCGATCGGTGCTAACCCGAGATCCATCCCCGTACGAAGCCCAGCATCGGCCACCGATCAGTCTGCCGCCCCCACCTCGGCGTCGTTGCGCCGGTCGCTGCGCTGGACGAACCACCAGAGCACCACACCGGCGGCCAGGATGGATCCCGCGATGCCGAGTTCGAGCACGCCGCCGTATCCGGTGACCGCGAACCCGGTCGCACCGACCACCAGCATCACCGAGAGCAGGATCGCCAGCCCGATGGACACCGGCACGAAGACACGTGGAAGGCGGATGGGGCGCACCGCCTCGGGCCGGTCCTTGCGCAACAGCGCGAAACCAGTCACCGCCAGGACATGGGCCAGGATGTAGCCGAGGTTGCCGGTGACGATGATCGCCAGCGGCTGCTGAAGAACCACCAGCAGAACGATGTTGAGCACCAGCATCACGTTGAGCGCACGAATCGGTACGCCGCGGCGGTTGAGCTTGCCCATAGACCGTACGGTGATGCCTTCCTTGCCCATGTTGAACAGGACCCGCGACGCGTCGGCGACCGAGGTCAGCATCACCAGCATCAGAGAAGCGATCAGGCACAGCACCATGACGTCGGCGCCTGCACCGGTCAGCTGCGAGAAGCTCGCCACGAAGAACGTGGACGGGTCCGCCGCGATCGCCTCTTCACCGGCGAATCCGCCGAGAGTCAGCGGAACGAGGAAGAACACGCCCAGACAGAACAGCGCCGACGCCCGGATCGCCCGCGAGGTGTCGCGGACCGGATCGCGGTACTCCGAGGCGAAAGTCGCGCACACTTCGATACCCAGAGTCGTCCACGCCATCACGTACAGCCAGACGATCGCGGTGTGCAGACCGTCCCACCCGTGCAGGTTCCACGTCAGGTCCATCGGCGCCCAGTCGGCGTTGAACAGCGGGAAGACGATGAACACGGCGAGCGGAATCATCAGAATCGCTGCGGTGACATAGACGAACGCCATGGTGACCCGCACCCCGATGACGTTGATGCCGTACAGCAGGAAGATGACGATCAGCCCGATCAGGATGGGAAAGCTGAAGTGCAGTGGCCCCAGGTCGAAGGTCCACTGCTGGTCGGGGAACCACTGGGACTGCACCAGCAGGCCGGTGAACGAGCCGTAGGTTGCCAGGTTGGACCCCCACGGCAGCCAGTACCCGACCCCGGCCAGCGGCGCGAACCAGGGCACCCGCTTCTTCCATGCCTCGGCCGCATAGCCCGAGATGCCTCCCGAGGCGTTGGGGAACATCGCCGCCAGTTCGATGTAGATCCAATTGACCGCCAACGAGATCGCCATCGAGATGGCCCACAGCACCGCAGCGCCCCAGCCGCCGAGACCGGCGATCGAGGCACCCAAGGTGGCCACCAGCGCCGCCGGCATCGTCATCGCCATCGCGAAGCCGTCGAACCAGCGCATCTTCCGCGGTAGCACCTCGTCCACCGAATGCAGCTCTGTCGCTGCTCCATTGGGTGTCATGTGTCCTCCAGTGCGTGGGATGGTGGAATCGGAAGGCTCGGCGACGTCCCGAACGGGGCGACCGGCCGCGTGTGTCATTCACACGTTAAGGCTTCGACGTCGATGTCGCAGCGCTTCTAATATTCTGTGTCGCAATGGTTTTCGACGAAACACGCGCGACCCAGCACCGTTGCGACCAGCGCGGCCGCAACGGTGGGAAGTGAACTATTCAGGACGGTCTGAACGAACTGTGCGCCACCCGAGGCGCGTGCTTGACCATGATGTGTTGGGCGACCGTGTATTCGGCGACCGCCGCCTGACTCATGTCCTTGCCGAAACCACTGGCCTTGACACCGCCGTGCGGGGCCTCGGAGGCAATCGGCAGATGATCGTTGACCCATGTCACGCCGGCCTCCATCGCGTGCGCGGTGCGAAGTGCGCGTGCCACGTCCGAGGTCCACACCGAAGATGCCAGGCCGTACCGGCAGTCGTTGGCCAGCCGGACCGCCTCTGCCTCGTCGCCGAACGGCAATACCACCAGGACGGGTCCGAAGACCTCATCCTGCACGATCTCGGCAGACTGCTCCGCTCCGGTGATCAGCGTCGGCGGATAGTAGGCGCCGGGCCCTTCCGGCAGCACACCACCGGCCCGCACCGTGGCGCCGGCTTCGACGGCACGCTCGACGAATCCGTGGACCCGCGTTCGATGTTCGATGCTGATCAGCGGACCGATGTCGGTAGACGGTTCGTGCGGGTCACCGACGCGGATGGATTCGAATGTCGCAGTGAGACGTTCGACGAGGTCATCGACGATCGATTCATGCGCATACACGCGGGTGGCGGCGGTGCAGTCCTGTCCCGAGTTGTAGGTGGCGCCCATTGCGATGCCGTGCGCTGCGTCGTCGAGGTGAGCATCCTCGAACACCAGACATGGTGCCTTGCCACCGAGTTCGAGGTGGACGCGGGCACCGCGGATGGACGCGGTCGACATCACCTGCCGTCCGGCCCGGGTCGATCCGGTGATCGAGACCAGATGCACGCGCTCGTCGGCGACCAGAGCCTGCCCGACAGCGTCATCACCGGTCACGACTTCGAGCACCCCGGGTGGAATGCCCGCCTCGATCGCGAGTTCGGCGATGTAGAGCGTGCTCGACGGTGTCGCGGGCGCCGGCTTGATGACGATCGTGTTGCCGGCGGCCAGAGCGGGACCGATCTTCCACAGCCCCATGATCATCGGAAAGTTCCACGGGGCGATACCGACGACCGGACCTACCGGCCTGCGCACGATCATCGAGGTGTATCCGTCGCTGAGCAGACCGGCACCGGTCTCCTCCAGCGAGCGGCCCGCGCCGGCGAAGAATCGCAGATTGTCGGTGCCGAACGGTAGCTCGCCGTCGCGAAAGACTGCTTCGGGCTTGCCTGTTTCAGCGACCTCGAGCGCGGTGAGTGCGGCGGCGTGGGCGTCGATCAGATCTGCCCAGCGCAGCAACACCCGTGCCCGCTCACCGGCGGTCTTGCGAGACCAGGCGGGGAAGGCCTCGGTCGCGGCCGTGACGGCCCTCTCGGCATCCTCGACCGAGGCTTCGGAGACCGTCCTCGACGGCTCACCGGTCGATGGGTCGACCAGGGTGCGTTCGCCTCCTGAGCCGGCGACACGTTCACCCCGATGAAGTAGTCCTGCGGTCACGCGCACACTCCCCTAACTGTTGAAGCCCACACCGAATCGGTCCATGGTGCGCAAAAGCATTCCGCGTCGCCCTGTTTCATCCTCACGGGCCAGGGCGGCACGGGTGATCTCGACGGCCGACCAGCGCAATGGCTCGGGCGGGAACGGCACCGCACTGCTCGTGATGGCGCGAAGGCTGGTGCGTTCGGTATCCCGTCCGGTCAGCAGATCCAGGGCCACGCGGGCGCCGTAACGCGTCGAAGCCACTCCGAGGCCGGTGAAGCCGACCGCGTAAGCCAGGCGTCCGTTGAAGGCCGTGCCGAAGATCGGCGTGAACCTGCTCGTGGTGTCGATGACACCACCCCAGCGGTGGGTGAATGGCACGTCCGCCAACTGCGGGAACGTCTCGCGGAAGTGCCGCGCCAACAGTCGGTGTGAACGGTCGCGCAGTTCGAGTTCGGGGCCGACGGCATTGCCGTAGTGATAGATGGCGTCGTAGCCGCCCCACACGATGCGGTCCTCACGTGTTCGGCGGAAGTAGTGGAACTGATTGCCGGCGTCGGTGAGTCCCTGGTTCTGCGTCCAGCCGATCGAGTCCACCTGCGCAGCGCTCAGCGGCGCCGTCGCCAGCACATAGTCGTAGACCGGAAGGATCCAGGACTTCAGGCGCCGCAGCAGCGGCGGGTAGGCGTTGGAGGCGAGCACGACGTGCGACGTGTCGACCTCACCGTGCGTGCTACGCACGGTCAGGTTGCCACCGGTGCGGGTGATTCCGGTCGCCGGAGACTGCTCGAAGACTACCGCACCCAATTTCTCTGCGATGCGGCGCAATCCGAGTACCAGTGCCATCGGATCCACCAAGCCGCCGCTGCGGATCCGGAGCCCACCGCGGAATGACGCGGAGTGGATGTCGGCGCGGACCTGATCGCAGTCGAGGAATTCGACATCCTCGCCGCGGTGCGCATGACTCGTCGCGGCGTTGCGCAGCGCCTCGACCTCGTGCGGCGTTCTGGCCAGCGTCGTCTTGCCGACCAGGCGCAGATCGGCATCGACCTCGTGACGCTGCAGAATGTCGGCGATCTCCTTGACGTTCTGTCGACCCTGGCGTTGCAACTCGTCGAGTTCGTCGGGCCACATCGCCTCCCCATGGGCAATTCCGTGTGTGAGCGACTCCGAGACGAAGCCGCCATTGCGGCCCGATGCCGCCGCGCCCACCCACGACTGTTCGAGCACGACGACCCGGCGGCCGGGGTGGGCGGTGAGCGCTTCGATCGCCGCCCACAGCCCGGTGTATCCCCCGCCCACGACGACGAGGTCGGCGTTGATGCGCCCGCGGAGCGGCTGAGTCTGCGGGCCCGTGTGCGCGCCGTCCCACCACACGGGCCGTGGTTCTGCGTCACGCAACTCGTCGCTCGTTCTCACGTCCTGCTCCGTTGTCGATTGGGGCTCCATCGGTGATTCGGTCGATGGCAGGACGATAGTTGCACTGCCGTTCAGAGAACACAAGACCAGAAATGGCATGTCAATGGGGTTACGAAGGTAAAAACTGAGTTTCTGTTCAAGAATTGCTTCCGCTATGGCAACCTTTCTGGCACGGTGGCTCATGACAGACGAGTGGGAGGGACGCCCGTGGCGGTCAGCCGCACCGAACGACGCGCAAACCTGCTGCACGCCGCCCAACGGGCGGTGATGAAGCACGGCGCCGATGTCCAGCTCAATCAGGTCGCGGCCGAGGCTGGGCTCACCTCGGGAGCCGTCCTCTACCACTTCCCCGACGTCCAAACCCTGCTCGTGGAGGCCAACAGAGCGGGGATGGAGCGGTTCTACGATGACCGCCTCCGCCGCATCGAGGGCATCGCCGAGCCCGACCGCCGTCTGGTCCTCACCATCGAGTCCGGTCTGCCCGTCGATTCCGACGATCCGGCGGTCAAGCTGCTGTGTGAGCTGGGTGGTGCCGCGGGCCGTTACCCCACCTACGCCGTGCTGCTCACCGCACTGTTCGACCGTCAGGTCGCGATGTACCAGATCATCTTGGAATCCGGTGCAGCACAGGGTGTATTCACCTTGACCTCGCCGTCGCTCGCCATCGCCCGCAACATCGTGGCGCTGGAGGACGCATATGGATACCGCATGGTGGCCCGCCATCCGAGCCTGGACGCCGACGCCTCCACCGAACTGATCCTCGACTACGCGCGGGTGGTCACCGGCCATCCCCTACCCCGCCGCGCTGACGGCGAAAGGACCGAATGATGTCCCAGGCGTTGACCATCATGTTCTGGCCGGAATCCGCATATGGGCCCACCAACCAATGCATCGGCGTTGCCGCCAAACTCCGCGACCGCGGCCACACCATCGTCTTCGCCGCAGAGTCGTCATGGGCAGGCAAGATCGCCAAGTACGGCTTCATCGAAGAACTCGTCGATCTGGCTGCGCCGGCTGAGGGCGCCGAAGACGCTGACGCAGGCCAATTCTGGACCGACTTCATCGCCGAGACCGCGCCGGAGTTCGCCAAGCCGACCCTGAATCAGCTGGAGACCTTCATCGGGCCCACCTATCAGGCACTCATCGACGGCGCCAAGTACTGCGAACCCCGACTACGCGAGATCATCGAGAAGCATCAACCCGACGTGATCGTCGAAGACAACGTGGTCCTCTTCCCGGCGCTGTCCACCGCGGGAAAGCCCTTCGTTCGGTTCATCTCGTGCAGTCCGCTGGAAGTCCCCGGACCCGATGTCCCGCCGCCCTTCTCGGGTCTGCCCAGTGACGACAGATCCGACTGGCCGGCCTATCTCGCCGAGTTCGACCGGGTCCTTCGCCCGATGTGGGAGGACTTCGACGCCTGGGTCCGCGCACAGGGCGGTGAGCCGCTGCCCGAACTGGAGTTCATGCCGCGCGACAACGCGGCCACCATCTACATCTATCCGGCGGAGGCCGATTACGTCGACAGGCGTCCGTTGGACGCATCGTGGACGCGGGTGGATTCGAGCATCCGGGAAACCGACGAGGACTATGAGCTTCCCGCGGCGATGGCGGATCGCCCCGACGACAGCGCTCTGATCTATCTGTCGCTGGGTTCGCTCGGCGCCGCCGACGTGGCGCTGATGCAGCGCCTGGTCGACGTCTTGGCAACCACCCGGCATCGCTTCATCGTCAGCAAGGGCCCGCAGGCGGAGAAGATCACGCTGGCCGACAACATGGTCGGGGCGCAGATGCTTCCGCAGACCAGGATCATCCCACTCGTGGATGCGGTGATCTCGCACGGCGGCAACAACACCACCACCGAGGCGTTGCATTTCGGGAAGCCGCTGATCGTGCTCCCGCTGTTCTGGGACCAGTACGAAAATGCCCAGCGCATCGACGAATTGAACTTGGGCGTGCGGTTGGACACCTACCATTTCGCCGACGCCGACCTGACCGGGGCGGTGGACCGGATCCTGGCCGATCACGATCTCCGGGACCGGGTGTCCGCGATCGGCGCGGCCGTCCGCGGACGTGATGGCCTGCGCCTGGCCGCTGACGTCATCGAACGCACTGGTGTGTCCCATCTGACGACTTCCGGCTGACTCGTGCCGCCCGATCTGCCGACGGCGCCCGCCGATCTCCTCATCCTCGACGAAGGCCATGCCTTGGCAATCGTCGAGCACGACGGGACGTTGTCGGCCGTTCCGGTGATCGGGTCATCCGGCAGTTGGCAGCGCGCGACGGCGGGCGACGGCGCCGCTGACGCGTTGGTGCGCCTGCTCGCCCAGTCCCCCGGCCGTTCGGTGCACGGCCGGTTCTCCGTGGTGTCCTGGACAGACGGATATCTACCGGGCACCGAACGGCCGATCACCGTCGATCAGACCAACGAGTCGGTCATCGTCGGCGAGCAGGCCGTCGTCAAGTGGGCTACCCACCTGCAGCCCGGGCCGCATCCCGCGCCGGGCCGGCTCTCGGCGCTGACCGCCGCCGGGTTCACGTCCATGCCGACCCCGTGGGGTGTGGTCACCTGGACGCCCGAGGGCGGTGCAGACACCCTGGTCGCGACGGTGAACGGCTACCTTCCGGGTGCCGTCGACGGCTGGATCTGGGCGAAGGATCTGTTCATCGTCGCGGCCACCAAGGGCGATCTCGGTCCCGTTGCCGAAACTTGCGGCGCCCTGGGCGTGGTGGTCGCCGACCTGCATGCGGCGCTGCTCAGCACATCGACCCGGTCGACGCCCGCCGACGCGAAGCGCTGGCGCGACAACGCTTTCGCCGTCCTGGCTGAGGCTCGCCTGCTGGCGAGCCCGGCCAACGCGTCGCTGCTCACCGGGCACGCCGACGACATCGCACGCATCCTGGACGGATTGTCCGCGTTGGTGGACGTGCCGGTCATCGATGCGCACGGGGACCTGCACGTCGGTCAGGTGCTGCGCACCGGCGATCAGCTGGTCATCACCGACTTCGACGGCAATCCGGTCCTCCCCCCAGCCGAACGGGTCCTGCCGGTACCGGCCGCCGTCGATCTCGCCGGCATCCTGCAGTCGCTGTCCCACGTGGCCATCGTCGCCGTCAAACGCTCAGATCTCGGCGCAGACGCACTCGCCGAGGTCGACGGGGTTGCGCGGACGGCGTTGTACGGGGCCTACATCGAGCGGCTGACTCAGGTCGGGAATGCCCACCTGCACATCGAGCACGCTCTCGGCGCCTTCCGACTGCAACAGGTGCTGCGCGAGATCGTCTACGCAGGCCGCCACCTACCGCGCTGGATGTACGTCCCGGACGCGGCGCTGCCCGCCCTACTCAACGAAACGAGCCGATGAAACCCGACGGATTCGCCGCCGATCTCGCCCGCAAGCCCGACGTGCTGACCACTCTGGCCGGCGCACTGGCCTCCCGGAACCCCTGGGTGTCTGCCCTTCCCGCCGACGTGCAGCGCGTCGTCCTGCTCGGCATGGGCTCGTCGGCCTACGCCGGCGGGGTCGCCGCGGCGCGCCTGCGGGCCAGGGGCATCTGTGCGGTGTCCGAGATCGCGTCCTCGGAATTGTTGCCGCAGTGGGGCCGAGGCACCCTTGTGGTGGCCACGTCGGCGACCGGCGGATCGATCGAGACCCTGGATGCGCTGGAGCGGATCGATGGTGGGGCGCATACCGTCGCGCTGACCAACACGCCCGGTTCGACCATCACCACACGCTGCCGGGAGACGGTCGAGTTGTTGGCCGAACCCGAAGATGGTGGGGTGGCGTGCCGCAGCTACCAGCACACCCTGGCGCTGCTGATGGCACTGGAATGTCAGCTCACCGGAACCCCGACCGATGACCTGGTCACCGCCATCGAGTCGGCGGCGCATGCGAGTGACCGGCTGCTGTCCACCGAAAGCGAGTGGCGCCCCCAGATCGCCGAAATGCTGCTCGGGGATGACGAGACGCACCTGGTGGCGCCCGCACATCGCTGGTCGTCGGCTCAGCAGGGCGCCTTGATGTTTCGTGAGGGGCCGCGGCGCTCGGCGATCGGATGCGAGACCGGCGACTGGAGCCACGTCGACGTATACCGCACCAAGAACAGCGACCTGCGGATGCTGGTATTCGCCGGGTCGAAGTGGGAGGCACAGATGGCCGAGTGGACCGGCCCGCGCGGCACCACGGTGGTCGGCGTGGGTGGCGACGTGCCCACAGCCACAGACACGGTGCGTTATCCCGGTGACGAGGTCGATGACGTGCGCCTGCTGACCGAGCCGCTCATTCCGGAATTGGTGGCGGCCCGGGACTGGCAGGCGATGGTGGGGGCCACCCGCACTCGCTGACGGCCAGGCCCAGGAAACCGATCACGACGACTACGGGACCGAAGATCACCAGGTCGCGCCCGACCTACGACTCCAGGCCAGGTGGTGGAACATTCGGGTATCAGACCAGCACCGCCGCCACGCAAGACTCACCAGCAGGTGCTTGGACTGATCAGAGACGTTCTGTGCGCCAAGGCTTCTCGTAGCCGAAGTTCGGGTGTCCATTCCACCGGGGTGCTCACTGTCGCGGGCTGCGCCGGGCGGTCCTACAGCGCCGCCAAGCGCCTGACCCGGTTGTCGAGCGCCTGACGCGACACCAAGAGATCGACGGCGATCATCTCGAAGCCGTGGGGACAGCCGGGAAAGACGTGGAGTTCCGTGGGCACGCCCGCCGCGAGCAAGCGGCGGGCGTAGTCGATGTCTTCGTCTCGGAAGATGTCGAGATCACCGACGTCGATGTAGGCCGGTGGCAGACCGGCCAGGTCCGCGGCTCGTGCTGGCGCAGCGTACGGGGAGACGTCGGCCGTTCCGGAAGCGCCGCCGAGGAGCGCTCCCCACCCCGTCACGTTGTCGTCGTAGCTCCAGACCAGGAACTCGGGCGGGAGTTGCGGATCGGGCACCACCGTGCGGTCGTCGAGCATGGGATAGATCAACAGCTGCAAGGCGATTTGGGGGCCGCCGCGGTCGCGGGCCAGCAGCGCCACGCCGGCCGCCAAGCCGCCGCCCGCGCTGTCACCGCCGACGGCCACGCGCGCCGCGTCGACCTTCAGCTCGGCGGCGTGCGCTACCAGCCACTGCAGCGCGGCATAGCAGTCTTCCACTGGGGTTGGATCGGGATGCTCGGGCGCGACACGGTAGTCCACTACCAACGCTGGCACGCCTGACCGCGAAACGTATTGCTGGACAGCGACATCGTATACGGGAGCTGTCTGCTCGAGGCCCACGATCATGCCTCCGCCGTGCAGGTAGAGCATCGCCGCGCTCGCGGTCCGGCCTGCGGTCGTCGGCTCGTACCACGTCAGAGGAAGCACCGTGCCGTCGGCGACGGTGAGGTCATAGTGCCTGACCTCGACGTCGGTGGGGACCTCCATCGACGACGCCAGTGCGGTGAACAATGCCGCTGTGTTGCTGCGACGCGTCGCCACGTCGCCTATGGCGGGTTCGGGACCAGAGCCAGGGGGCGCCGCCGCCTGCATGATGGTGGCGATTTCGGGAAGCGGATTCAAAGGCACACGACGACACTATCGCTGAGCACTCGGCTCAACCGACACGTTCCAGAACCCGAGCTTGTCGGGGTTGGCGACGATCCAAATCCTGGCGATCTTTCCGTCTACGACGTCGAAGGAGTAGACCCGAACGACCCGGCCTTGCGATACGAGCAGTATGCCGGGCTGGCCATTGACACTGCGCTCGACGAGTTGGGCAGCCTCTTGCCTCAAGACGATGCCGCGCACGAACCTCGCGACCTTGCTCGAGCCGATCACGGGTCGCAAGGCGGCCCTGGTCTTGCCTCCCCCATCGACGCGCACCACCACATCGGGAGCAAGGGTTCTTGCTAGCCCCTCCAAGTTCCCGCTGATGCACGCAGTCTTGAACGCGCTCACGACTGCAGAGTGCGCCCTCGCGTCAGCCGGCCGGCCATACCGTTCAGAACGGACGTGGCGACGGGCGGACACGGCAAGCTGCCGACAAGCTGCCGGTGATCTACCGACGATGTCGGCTATCTCCTTGAACGGCACACCAAAGACGTCGTGGAGGATGAACGTGACCCGCTCTGCTGGGGTCACCTCCTCCAGGAGAACGAGCAGCGCAGTACTCACCGATTCGTCGAGGGTGACGTTCTGAACGGGGTCGCAGGGCCTTGCACTAGCGCCGAGATTCGCCGTGAGGTAGCTAGTGGGGACGGGTTCGGGTAACCAATCTCCAACGTAAGCCTCGCGCCGAACACGAGCCGATCGCAATTGATCCAGGCATGCATGGCTCGTCACTCGAACCAACCACGCCTGAGGCACTTCGATGATCGACTGGGCGTGCTGGTCCATCGCAAACCAGCGGGCGTACGCCTCTTGAACCATGTCTTCAGCGTCTTGTGTGGATCCCAACAACCGGAAGGCCACGCTGAAGAGCAGTTTCCGGTACTGCCCGACGTCTACCGGCGAAGCCACGTTCGTGTCCATCGATTCTCCTCTGCGTGCCAGACCCGCGCCGGCCGCATCGATGTCTCCTCGAACGGCTACAGCACTCCCTGCCGTACTGACGAAATACAGCCTCGTTCTGTGACGAGCGGCGCCCGATAGGAGTCGCCGGGTCCTCTCGATCCCCTCGAGACCGAGGCCAACGTGCCCGACGTCACCATCACGAATTCCATCGCTACCGAGTCGAAGTGTGTGACCCCGATCGCGATGCGCTGTGGGGGCACTAGGAAAGGGTCCGTCATGAAACTCGAAACCAACGGCTGCACTCCGATCGACCACGAATGCCGGGACGGCGGTTCGAGCATTGCGTCCGCCATGGTGGCGTGGATCGCGGCGATGTTGCTCCTGATCGCCGAGGCGGTGGCGATCCTGGCCGTGGCGATGCCTGCTCGCTCCTCGGCGGCGCCACAGCCGGCCACGTGGTGCACCGGCGTCACATTCGAAGCGCCTGCACCGTCATACGAAGTATGAAACCCTCCGCGCAACGCATCCTGTTGATCGTCCTGTCGTTCTTCGGTCTGGTGACCGGTGTCTGGGCGTACTTCTTTCCCCGCCATTGGTATGACACCTTCCCCGGCATGGGATTGAGCTGGCTACCGCAGCTGGGACCATTCAACGAACACTTCGCCACCGACACCGGCGCCATGTTCCTCGGACTCGCCACCCTGTCGATCGCCGCTTTCATCCGCAGTACGAACACCACACTGGTGCGGGTTACGGGGGCCGCCTGGACGGTGTTCAACCTGCTGCATTGGATCTTCCACATGCGGATGCTGCACATGTACGAGCCGCGTGATCAGGTTCTCAACGCCATCACCCTGAGCGCCATCCTCGTCGTGTCCGCGCTCCTGCTGCTCCCCACGCGGCGCGCCACGCACGCAGCCACGAAGACGGTTTCCAAGGCCGGCACCGGCACGTAGATCCCCGCCACGGCGGCGCCGTGATGCGTGCTCGTTGCCATCCAGGGCCTTCCAATCGCGCCGCGGCCTGCGGCCAATCAGATCAGGAGTTTCGATGCGACTCGTCATTGCCGGGGCAACCGGGACCGTGGGTCGTCACGTCGTCGACGCCGCCCAGTCCCGCGGCCACGAGGTCGTCGCTCTGTCGCGATCGTCGGGTCAGGACATCGTGAACGGTGCAGGGCTTATGCAAGCCATGTCCGGGGCAGACGCTGTCGTTGATGTGACCAGCACGGTGACCACCAGCGCAGCGAAGTCGACCGCCTTCTTCACCACCGTCACCGCGAACCTTCATCGCGCCGAATTCCAGGCGGGTGTCAGCCACCACGTCGCCTTGTCGATCGTCGGAATCGACACCCTGAACGTCGGTTACTACGCCGGCAAACTGGCCCACGAGCGCGCTGTCAGTGAAGGGCCGATTCCGTGGTCGTCGTTGCGAGCCACGCAATTCCACGAGTTCGCCGAACAAGTCACGCGCCGCGGCTCCATCGGCCCGTTCGTGGCCGTGCCCAAGATCCTTCTGCGCCCGGTCGCAGCCCGCGAAGTCGGCACGCGGCTCGTCGAGATCGCCGAACGTGCACCGATCGGCCGCGCCACCGACCTCACCGGCCCCGATGATGAAAGCCTGGCCGATCTCGTCCGACGAATGTTTGCGTTCGACGGAACCAAACGGCGGGTGATCGAGCTGTCGCTTCCTGGAAAGTACTGGCGCGGATCACGTTCGGGGCTGCTTCGCGGCGGCCGGGACGCCTCGCGCGGGCGCATCGGTTTCGACGACTGGCTCGCCAGTGGCGACCACGACCGACGTTGACGGCGCTCCGCCAAGGCGAATCATGTCACCACGAGCCGCCCACCTCCACGACGACTTCGTCCAGCACGCAGGCTGCACCGAGTTCGACCGTCGCTTGCCTCACACAGTGTCCGATCCACCTCAACTGAGGCGACCGGTCGCCTCGACAGCACGGCTGTTCCAGCGCGTCAGCTTGTCCGGACTGCGGACCACCCAGAGCTGCGTGATGAGACCGTCTCGGACTTCGAGCGATGCCACGGCAATCGTTACGCCATTCCTCCGCATCCGGAGACCCGCTTCGCCGTTGACGTTCGCCACGGAGATGTCGACGTCGGCTTCCCTGCGTCGAACTCCGATGAGATATCGGATGACTCTGTCGGCGCCGACGATGGGCCGCAGCGCCGCGCTCACCCTTCCTCCGCCGTCGTTCGTCACGGTGACGGTCGGGTCCAATAGCGCGACGAGAGTCTCGACGTCGCCGCGCTGGAGGGCCTTCGTCAAAGCGACTGTGGTGTCATCGTGCCGCTTGTCATCTCGAGTGCACTGACGAGTCGGCTCCAGCCGGCGCCGAGCCGATACGGCAAGTTGCCGGCACGCCGCCTCAGACCTACCGACGATCGCGCCGATCTCACTGAACGGAAAGCGGAAGACTTCACGTAGCACGAAAGTCACCCGCTCGGCGGGCGTCATCGAATCCATTACCACCAACATGGCCATCGCGACGAGGTCATCGCTGACGATCAGATCAGCCGGATCCGTTGATGAACCCGGTGTATCGAAGTGCTGCCCTGGGACGGGTTCGGGCAGCCATTCGCCGACATACCGTTCACGACGGTGCCGGGCGGAAGCCAAGATGTCCAGGCACACACGGGTGGCGACCCGCACGCGCCATGCAGCCGGCGTACGAATGGCATCGCGCTCGGTCTCGGACAGTCTGTACCAGCGCAGGTAGGTTTCCTGTGCGACGTCCTCGGCGTCCGACATCGAGCCAAGCAGGCGGTACGCGACGTTCGTCAACATCCTGCGGTCGACACCGCGTTCCACTCGATCGATCGCAACATCGGTCATCGTGTCGGCACCTCTCCGCACCCGGGAATTCAAGATCTCATGGGACTACGGGTTCTCCCCGCCACTATGCGCCGTCGACAGCGCCAGTGGCGGTCAACACCGCAACGCGTGCGGAGCAGTGATACGCCACCCGACCGTCGACGTCGGAGTGACGCCGTCGAGCGCCGACGCGTGCTCACCGTCCGGTTTCACCGGTGTCCGCGTTCCGTGCGCCGTCCGACAGACGGAACGCTCCCCCTGACTCGTGGGGCGTAGGACGTTCAACGAAGCAGTCTGGTCGACGGACATCTAGGTCTCCTCGGTCGGTGCGGACACCTTCAAGACACCGGCGAGGCCCGGGTCGTGACGGGTTGTCACCGTTTGTGGCGGAGGTCACCGCGCCTCACGAGTCGACCCGCTACGTCGTCACATTGACATGAACCGATGACACGAACCCATCGCCGCTCGCTCACCGGACTCACGTGCTCGGCGTGGTAATTCCACCTCGGTTCTAGTAGGCGACAGACCGTCGCAGTACGAAGACAACGAAGAAGAAACGGAACACGATGAGGATTCTGGTCATTGGCGGCGGGTTCGCTGGAGTATGGAGTGCCGCAGCCGCTGCGCGCGTGGCTCGTCACAACGGAGCGGACGGCACCCGCCTGCAGGTCACCCTGGTGAGCGACAGTGACGAGATGGTGATTCGACCACGCCTATACGAGCGCGATCCAGGCCAGATGTCGGTACCACTCGATCGCGTGCTCAAGCCCATCGGTGTGGAGCGAATTCAAGCACGCGTCACCGGAATCGATACCAAGACACGCGAAGTCACCGCCGCGGGTGTCGACGGGCAGCCCCGGGTTCTGCGATACGACCGGCTGGTGCTCGCGGCCGGCAGCCAGGTGCTGAAACCGAATCTTCCCGGGCGGGAGTTCTTGTTCAACGTCGACACCATCGCGTCCGCAGACGCACTCGAGCAACACATCCGGCGCCTGCCCGAGCAGCCCACCGAGGAGGCGACTTTCAGCGCTGTCGTCATCGGCGCGGGTTTCACCGGCTTGGAGGTAGCCACGGAACTCATGGGACGACTGCGGGAGTTGGCGGACGCAAAGAACGCACGCGCACGGGTTGTCCTGGTCGATCGCGCCGATGAGGTCGGTCCGCAGCTCGGTGCCGGACCTCGCCCGTACATCACTTCCGCCCTCGACGAGTTGGGCGTCGAAGTTCGGCTGGGAGCAACGGTCAGCGAGGTCACCGACACATCCGTCCGTCTCGCCGACGGCGAGGTCATCGCCGCGTCGACGACGGTCTGGACCGTGGGAATGCTCGCAAGCCCCCTCACTCAGTTGATCCCGGGTGCACGAGATGCCATCGGCCGCCTGATCGTCGACGAGACGCTACGGGTTCCGACGGCTCCAGACGTCTATGCGGCAGGTGACACGGCGGCAGCACTCGTCGAGGATGGACACTTCGCGATGCAGAGCTGCCAGTACGCGACCCCGTCGGGGAAGTTCGCCGGCCACAACGTCGCGGCCGACCTGTTGGGCCTCGAACCCGTTGCCTTCGCACCGAATTCATATGTGACGTGTCTGGATCTCGGTCCGGCAGGGGCTGTACTCACTACCGGCTGGGATCGGGAGATCCAGGCGACCGGAAGCGATGCGAAGGCTCTGAAACACCGGATCAACACCGAGTGGATCTACCCGCCGGTCGATGACGAGGCGACCATCTTCGAGCAAGCCGACTACCACTTCACCTGGTCCATGGACTGACCTGGGACCGGGAACCTACCCGGAGCCGGACCCATTCGGGCGAGTCATCGGAAGCCGCCGCACGCAGGGATACCCCTGCCGCGGCGGCTTTTCGTCGTGATGATCGGCGCGACGTGACACCCACCACCATTGCTACCCGACACATCACGTGACTGCTCTCGAGATCGTCGAATATGCAGTGCCGAAACACAATCGGAACTCAGTCAAAGGAGACAACGATATGACCCTCACCCTCGAAGGCGACAGCTCTGAAGATCAGCGGGACAGGTTCGTAGAAGAGGCCTTACCGCTGCTGGAGCAGCTGCATCGGGTCGCGTGGCGGTACACCCGCAACCATGCCGATGCCGAGGATCTCGTTCAAGACACGATGCTGAAGGCATACCGCAGCTTCGGGCAGTTCGCCCAGGGCACCAACATCAAGGCATGGCTTTTTCTCATCATGAAGACGACGTGGATCAACCGCTACCGCAGCATGCAGCGGCGGCCCGTGGAGGTGCTCAGTGAGCATCTCGCCGATCTGGAGTTCGCCCCGGCGGTGCGGCAATCCTCCGTTGCATCGGAATCCGCCGAACTGGCTGCCCTCCGAACTGTCGGCGACGATCACGTCAGAGCCGCACTCGGTGCGCTGCCCGAGGGGCAGCGCATGGCGGTGTTCTACGTCGACGTCGAGGGATACCGGTACGCGGAAGTCGCAGCGCGACTCGATATTCCGGTGGGAACCGTGATGTCGCGACTACATCGAGGGCGACGTACCTTGCGGCAACTGCTCGTCGAGCAAGGGCGGGAACGGGGCTATCCGCGAGACACGTGCTCCGCCGCCTGATCGATGGAATAGTCAGCGGGAGGCGTGTTTGGCGAGGGGCGCAAGTATTCGGCCGGACAACTCCAGCAGCGCTCGATGCAGCTCGTCGTCGTCGACGTCGGCCAACTCCGGATCGGCCGCCGCTCTGCCTACCCCGGACAGGAACACCGAACAGTTGATCCGCTCGGCAGTGTTTCGTTCCGGTCCTTCGACTATCTCGCGGAGTCCATCGGCCACGGCCTTGAAATCGGGTTCGTCGTTCATGATCTGGTCGATGGCCGGGTCTCCGTGGAAGATGACAGCCAGCTGCCGGTTTCGCACCAGCATCTCGACCATACCGCTCACGGCGACGACGCGACGCTGCTCGGGGTCGGGCAGCGCTCCGGCGGTCCTGATCACCCGAGCCATCTCCTCGATGGTAGGCCGGATGGCCTCCAGGACGATGTCCTCCTTGGACCGGAATTGGTAGTACACGGCTGCCTTGCCGACTCCCACGCGGTCGGCGATCATCTGCAGCGACGTGCCGTGCACCCCGTGCTCGGCGAACAAGGCGAGTGCCGCCTCCAAGACCCGGCCACGGGCCAAGCCCCGCGGTGCAATGGGTTTCGCCACCTCGTCTCGCCTCCCTCCAGGTCTCCCGACGAGCAGTAGGGTAACCCGCCCACACGCGTTGTCAGCGGAATCCAACCGATCGACTTGGTCAAGTTAGCCGTTTGGCTTGCCGAACGGAGTTCGACGCCTTAAAGTTCGCTGAGCTAACCAAAGAACGGCGCGGATCTGCACCGGCGGCTGCGGACGGCTCGGTCACCTCGCGGTGGGCGGTCGAAGAGGAAGGACCTCAGTGGTCGGGATCGTCAAGCGGGCCTGGATACCGCTGCTCATCGTGGTGGTGGTCTTGCTCGCCGGCGTCGTGGTGTACCGGATGCACGGTCTCTTCGGGTCCGACAACGAAATCACCCGTCCAGGTGCCGGTTTGGCCGACGATGCCGAACCGTTCAACCCCAAGGTCGTTACCTACGAAATCTCCGGAATGGCAGGCGCCGTGGCGACCATCAACTACCTCGACCTCGATGCGACGCCCCAACGGGTCGACGACGCACCCCTGCCGTGGACGATCACGCTACGGACGACCAAGCCGTCGGCCAGCGCCACCATCATCGCTCAGGGCGACGGTGACAGCATCGGCTGCCGGGTCATCGTCGACGACGAGGTCCGAGACGAGCAATCGTCGACCGGGGTCAACGCCCAGGTGTCGTGCTTGGTGAAGTCGGCATGAGCGAGCTGAAGACGGACCGCCGCGCCCGGGTTCCTCGCTTCCTCCGCCTGTTCTGCGTGCCTGTGTTGCTCGGATGGCTCGCACTCACCGCGCTGGTCAACGTCGTGGTGCCTCAGCTCGAGGTCGTGGGGGCGGCCAACTCGACGTCGTTGACACCCAACGACGCGCCCTCCCTGCAGGCCACTCAGTTGGCGGGCAAGCTGTTCGAGGAGTACGACTCGAACAGCTCGGCGATGATCGTCCTGGAAAGCGACAAACCCCTTGGCGCTCAGGACCACGAGTACTACGACGGCCTGATCGCGGACTTGCGCAAGGACACGACCCACATCCAGCACATCCAGGATCTCTGGGGTGATCCGCTGACATCGTCCGGCTCGCAGAGTGCAGACAATCTGTCGGCCTACGTCCAGTTGTACATCGCCGGCAACCAGGGCGAGACGCTGGCCAACGAATCCGTGGAGGCGGTGCGCGACATCGTCGCCGACCACCCGCCGCCACCGGGGCTCAAGGTCTACGTGACCGGCGCCGGGCCGCTGAACTCGGACCAACAACACGCCGGCGACAAGAGTCTTCAGCTCGTGACGGCGTTGACCTTCGTAGTGATCGTGACGATGCTGCTGCTCGTCTATCGCTCCATCGTCACGGTGCTCATCGTGCTGTTGACGGTGGTGCTCGAACTGGCCGTGGCACGCGGTGTGGTGGCGTTCCTCGGCTATCACCACATCATCGAGTTGTCGACGTTCGCGGTGAACCTGTTGACGTTGTTGGCGATTGCCGCGGCCACCGACTACGCGATCTTCCTGGTCGGCCGCTACCACGAGGCGCGCAACCTCGGCGACAGTCGAGAAGACGCCTTCTACGTCATGTACCACGGCACCGCCCACGTCATCATGGGTTCCGGTCTGACGATCGCCGGCGCAACCCTGTGCCTCCACTTCACCCGACTCCCCTACTTCCAGACCCTCGGCATTCCGCTCGCCATCGGAATGTTCGTGGTGACGATCGCAGCGCTGACGCTGGCGCCTGCGCTGATGACCGTCGCCTCCCGATTCGGTCTGCTGGAGCCCAAGCGGGCGACGCAGAATCGGGGATGGCGTCGCATCGGGACGGCCGTGGTGCGCTGGCCCGGGCCGATCCTCCTGGCGTCCATCGCGGTGACCCTGGTCGGCCTGCTCGCGCTGCCGTCCTACGCCACCAGTTACGACGACAAGAAATACCTCCCCGCGGACGTGGAGGCGAACATCGGGTACGCCGCTGCGGCGAAGCACTTCCCGCAGGCGCGGCTCAACCCCGAAGTGCTGATGCTCGTGGCCGATCACGACCTCCGCAACTCGACCGACATGCTCATCGTCGACAGAGTCGCCAAGGACGTGTTCCACCTGCCAGGCATTGCAAGGGTGCAGACGATCACCCGGCCGCTGGGCACGCCGATCGAGGGCAGCTCCATCCCCTACATCGTCGGCCAGCAGGGCGTGAATCAGAAGCTCGGCCAGTCCTACGCCCAGGAGCGGACGGCCGACCTCCTGACGCAGGCGGCGGACATCTCCAACAGCATCGACATCCTTCGCCAACAGTTGACCCTGCAGTCCCAAAGCGCTTCTGCCCAGCAGGAACAGAGCGATCTGCTGAAGCAGACGGTCGCAGTCACCAATGACCTGCGGGACAAGATCGCCAACTTCGACGACTTCTTCCGGCCCATCAGGAACTACTTCTACTGGGAACCGCACTGCTACGACATCCCCGTCTGCTGGACGCTGCGATCACTGTTCGACGCGCTCGACGGAATCAACGAACTGTCCGGCCTCCTCGGGGAGACGACCGCCAGCCTGGACAAGATCAACGCCCTGCAACCCAAATTGCTTGCGCTGCTGCCTCCGCAGATCGCCACCCAGGAACGCAATCGGGACCAGATCATGACCAACTACGCGACGCAGGAGGGCCAGCAGAGTCTGCAGGACCGCCAGCAGTCGGACCCGAATGCGATCGGCAGGGCCTTCGACGAATCCAAGATCGACGACTCGTTCTATCTGCCGCCCGAGGTGTTCGACAATCCCGACTTCAAGAGGGGCCTCAAGCAGTTCGTCTCGCCCGATGGAAAAGCGGTGCGGTTCATCATCTCCCACCAGGGTGATCCAGCGACACCAGAGGGCATCTCGCACATCGACGGCATCAAGAACGCCGCGTTCGAGGCCATCAAGGGAACCCCGCTCGAAACGTCGAAGATCTACCTGGGCGGTACGGCCGCAACGTACAAGGACATGCGCGACGGCTCGAACTACGACCTCGTCATCGCCGCCGTCTCCGCGATCTGCCTGATCTTCATCATCATGCTGATCATCACGCGCGCCGCGATCGCCTCGCTGGTGATCGTCGGCACGGTGGTGCTGTCGCTGGCCGCGTCGTTCGGACTATCGGTCCTGCTGTGGCAACACATCATCGGTCTCGAGCTGCACTGGCTGGTGCTGGCGATGTCGGTCATCATCCTGCTGGCGGTGGGATCGGACTACAACCTGCTCCTCGTGTCCAGGTTCAAGGAGGAACGCGACGCCGGGTTGAACACCGGGATCATCCGGTCCATCGCCGGCAGTGGCAGTGTCGTGACGTCGGCAGGCCTGGTGTTCGCCTTCACCATGATGTCGTTCGCGATCAGCGATTTGAAGGTGATGGCCCAGGTGGGCACCACCATCGGACTCGGTCTGCTCGTCGACACGCTGGTGATCCGCTCGTTCATGACCCCGTCGATCGCGGCGCTCATGGGTCGATGGTTCTGGTGGCCGCTCAACGTGCGCCAACGTCCCGACCGGCGGACCCGCGAACTGGCGTTGGCAGGCGCGAGGGGACGGCATGCCGCCGAGGACACGACCGAGGAGATCAAACCGGACTGACGGGTGGCGCGAACACGCTCTCCCTTGATACGGATCAGAGCGCGCCACGGGCGCCGTTGATGGCGTCAACGACCTCGTTCGGATCGTCGACGGTGATCACGAGGCGGTCGAATCGCTCCGCGGCGTCCAGCGTGACGACCACTGCGCGGTCGTACCCGGAGACGTTCCAGAACTGCTTCCTGCCGTCAGCGTGATAAGTGCCCGACAACTTGCCCGGCAGGCCGAGACCCGGGCCACGCCGACCCTTCGGTTCGTTTCTCATGCCCGGGTCGAAAGTCGCTCCACGCACGTGTGCCAACGGGATTCGAAGTCGACGGGTGAACGACCACAACTTGTTCAGTCCCAGAGGCTCGACCACCAGGCAGTCGTCGGTGACGGTAACTCGGTTGATGCTCAATTCGGCTCCCTCTCAGTGTGAAGTTCAGCGCGGGCCAGCAGCCGCTCGCCCAGTTGCTCCGCCGTCACGCCGTTCTGATTGATGATGCTGCGCAAGCGATCTCGGACACGCACGTCAACGGAAGCGAGCTCGAGCAGCGCGACCAGCAAGACGTCGAGTCGCTCAGCGGGATCGGCATCTGGTGCTGCGGCAGCGTCGAGCACTCGCAGGAACAACCCGTGCTTGCTTCCGAAGACGTTGTACAGGCTGCCTCGATGCACGCCGGTCGCCTCTACGAGGTGATCGATGGACGCCGCGGCATATCCGCCACGCCGAAACACCGCCGCAGCGGCATCGACGGCTAGGGCTTCGTCGAACGAACGCGGACGGCCCATGGTTTGAGAATAGCCATTCAAGAACGAGCAGTCAAGAACTAGGCGGGCTCACGCGCAGGCCAGCCAGCCAGAGACCGAGACTCTCCACTGCTCGTTTCGATGCCTTCGGAGGGTCGTCCGCATCGGCTATCCACAGCGCAGCGCTGAGGGCCGCGCCGCTGATGAGACGGGCCATGGCCTCCGAGTCGACCTCCCGAATCGTGCCTTCGTCCATCAGCGCTTCGAGCATCCTCTTCGTCGTCCGGACGCACGTCTGCTGACCTGGCCAGCGCGACGGGTCACCCAGCACGGCCGGGCCATCGAGCAGGACGATGCGCTGGATCTCGGGTTCCACCGCCATCTTGACGTAACCGATCAGTTCGCCGATGAAGGCGTCCCACGGGGTGTCGGCTTGATCGATGATGTCGCGGAGTCGCTCGTCCATTTCCGCGTCGATCTGGGCGATCACGGCCTCCAATAGTCCTCGCTTGCCATCGAAGTGGTGGTACAGCGCCCCACGCGTGAGTCCGACTTCGGCGGTGAAGTCCTCCATCGCGCTGTCGGCGTAACCCTTCGTCGCGAAGGCCCGCCTGGCGGCCGTGATGAGCCTCCCTCGAGTCTCCTCGATCATCTCCGAGCGCTTACGCGCCATGTGAAGCCTCCGTTCCGTGCCGGTGCACTGAACCATTGACATACACCGTGTAGGTGATCATAGTAGTGCATACATCGTGTATGTGAATGTGCACCAACGCCCGCGATCCCCATCAGAGAAGGAGGCGGCGATGCTCAGGTCCAACGCCGCCGAGGTCGACGACGGTCCCGCGCTCGGCTTGATCGTCAATCCCGTAGCGGGGATGGGCGGCTCCGTCGGACTGAAGGGAACCGACGGGCTCCACATTCTTCGGGACGCGCGCCGCCGCGGTGCGCAACCAACCGCGGGCACGCGCGCCCGTTCCGCACTGACTCGCCTTGCCTCCACGACGAACCCAATGCGAGTACTCACCGGGTCGGGCGCCATGGGCGAAGACGACTGTCTTGCTGCAGGTTTCGACCCGGTAGTCATACATCGACACCAGCCAGGCAACCCGACAGCTGCTGACACTCGAGCCCTGGCAAGTGCCTTGGCCAGCCGGCCGGTCGACCTCCTCCTGTTCGTCGGGGGCGATGGAACCGCGCGCGACGTCCTCGCCGCCGTTGGCGATCGCGTTCCGCTGCTGGGCGTGCCCGCCGGGGTCAAGATGCACTCGGCGGTGTTCGGCACCAGCCCCAGGAACGCCGGCCAGCTAGCGCGCCTCTACCTCAGCAGAAGCCCGGCCGCACCGCTTCGCGAAGCCGAAGTCATGGATCTCGACGAGGCGGCATTCCGAGACGATCGCGTGCTGGCGCGCCTCTACGGTTACGCACGAAGCCCCTACGAACGCCACCTCGCACAGAACGCCAAAGCTGGCTCGCGCGCTGGCGAGGACGCTTCCGTGACTGCCGCGGCGCAGCAGGTCGTGGCGCACATGCGACCCGAATGCCTGTACCTCCTGGGCCCCGGGACGACGACGAGGCGCGTCGCGAACGCACTTGGCGTCCCTTCGACGTTGCTCGGCGTCGATGCGGTCCTGGACGGCAAGTCCGTGGGCCTCGACCTCGACGAGCAGTCATTGCTGCGGCTCGCCGCCGGTCACGAAACCTACATCGTCGTCGGCATTCTCGGCGGCCAGGGCAGCCTCTTCGGTCGAGGCAACCAACAGCTGAGCCCAGCCGTCATCCGCACCGCCGGCCTCGATCGGATCATCGTGATCTCGTCGATCGAGAAGCTCATCGCCCTGAACGCCGCCGCGCTGCGAGTCGATACCGGCGACGACGAACTCGACGCGCAGCTGAGCGGCTACATCCGGATCGTCACCGGTCCCGACCGCAGCACCGTGTTCAAGATCCAGGCCTGACAACTCCGTCCCGTCAACCGAAGGAGCCTCTCGTGAGAGGAAAGACCGCCCATCCCTACATGGCGAATTCCGTTCCCGCCATTGAACGGGAGATGCTCGACGCGATCGGCGTCGACGATGTCTCCGAGCTGTTCAGCCAGATCCCGCTCGATCATCGGGTCACGCGTCCGCTGGATTTGCCCCCCGCGCTCAGCGAAGGCGAACTGCGGCGCCACCTCGTCGGCATACTCGCCAAGAACCGCACATGCGAACAGAACCTGAACTTCCTTGGAGCGGGCGCCTGGCAGCATCACGTTCCAGCGGTATGCGACGAAGTGGTCCGGCGCAACGAGTGGGTCACCTCCGTCTTCGGCGAGCCCAGCTCCGATCACGGTCGCAACCAGGCCTGGTTCGAATTCTGTAGTCAGCTGGGCGAACTGGTGAAGCTCGACCTCGTTGGCTTGCCGGTGCGCAGTTGGGGCTCCGCAGCCGGGCACGCCATCCGAATGGCCGCTCGCCTCACGAACCGTAGCGAGGTGGCCGTCGTACGCGCGATCGATCCGGAACGCCTGTCGGTGATTCGCAACTATTGCGAGCCAGTCGAGATGGCGAGTCACATCGCGATCCGCCTCGTCGACTACGACCCTTCAACCGGCCTGATCGATCTGGACGATCTCCGTGCCGCGGTAGGTCACCAGACGGCCGCGGTCTACTTCGAAACCCCCTCGTACCTCGGCGTCATCGAGCACCAGGGCGCTGAGATCGCCGCGATCGCGAAGGCGGCTGGCGCGGAGACGATCGTGGGAGTCGATCCGATTTCGCTCGGCGTGCTCGCCTCGCCGGTGGACTTCGGTGCGGACATCGTCGTCGGCACCATTCAGCCGCTCGGCGTACACATGCATACCGGCGGCGGGGTGGGTGGCTTCATCGCCTCGCGCGACGAGGAGCGCTATGCCCACCAATACCCGACGCTGTTCATCAGCATCGCCGAGACGCTCGAGCCAGGTGAGTACGGCTTCGGGCTGAGCCTGTTCGAGCAGTCCTCGTACGGGCTGCGGGACAAGGGCAATGACTGGACTGGCCACTCCGTGTACATGTGGGCGATCGCTGCCACCGCCTACATGGCGATGATGGGACCTGAGGGCTTCAAGGACGTCGGCGAGACGATCGTGCAACGCGCCCACTACGCGGCGCAGCTGCTGGCCGACATCGATGGCGTGAGCGTCACCTTCCCGGCCGGGTTCTTCAAGGAGTTCGTCGTCAACTTCGACCACACCGACAAGACCGTCGCGCAGATCAACGACGCCCTCCGACAACTCGGCATCTTCGGCGGCAAGGACCTGTCCCGGGACTTCCCCGAACTCGGGTCGAGCGCCCTCTACTGCGTCACCGAGATCCACACCCGATCCGACATCGAGCGCCTCGTCGACTCCCTCAGGAAGGTCATCGCGAAATGAACACGAAGCCAAGGGAATACCAAGCACCCATCTGGAACGAACCGGTCATCATGGAGATGGGCCATCCCGGTCGGCGCGGCGTGCTGTTCGCACCCGTCGACGACCAGATCGAAGCCCTCGTCGGTCCTGCGACCGACCTGATCCCTGCCGCCGCGCGCCGCCACGATGCGCCCGCCCTACCCGAACTCTCGGAGCCCGAAGTGCTCTATCACTACCTGCGCCTGTCTCAGCAGACACTCGGCATGATGGGCGTCAGCCTCTTCGGCACCTGCACGATGAAGTACAACGCTCAGATCAACGAAGAGATCGCGTGGCGGCCGGAGATGACCGAGGTGCATCCCCACCAGCACGAGGACACGCTGCAGGGCACGCTGGAGATCGTGCACGGCATGGACCTCATCCTGCGCGAGCTGTCCGGGATGGACCAGTTCGTCTTCCAAGCCGGCGGTGGTGCCGAGGCAGCATTCACCAACTGCGCGGTGACCCGCGCGTACCACGCCGCCCGCGGCGAACTGGAACAGCGCGACGAGATCATCACCACGATTCAGACTCACCCCTGCAACGCCGCCACCGCGGCCGCGGCGGGATTCAAGGTCGTCACGTTGATGTTGGACGAGAATGGATACCCATCGCTCGACGCGCTCAAGGCCGCCGTGTCGGACCGCACGGCGGCGCTGATGGTCGGGAACCCCGACGACATGGGCGTCTACAACCCCGAGATGAAGGAATGGGTGCGGATCGTTCACGACGCGGGGGGCCTGTGCTTCTACGACAGCGCCAACTTCAACGGCACGATGTCGAAGATTCGCCCCCGCGAGATCGGCTTCGACGCCTGCATGTTCATGCTGCACAAGACCTTCGGGGCACCGAAGAGCGGTGTCGGCGGCCCCGCGGTCGGCGCCTACGGCTGCTCGGCTGAGCTGGCGCCCTTCTTGCCGGCACCGCTCGTCGCCTTCGATGGCGAGGGCTATCACCTCGACCACGATCGCCCTCAAAGCATCGGCAAGATCCGCGAGTTCTGGGGCAACGTGCCGGTGGTCTTGAAGGCGTACGCCTGGGTGCGCGCCATGGGAGCCGAGCGGATCGCTCAAGCATCGGACCTCTCGGTCCTCGGCAACAACTACATGGAGAAGGGCCTACTCGCGATCCGCGGCGTCACCCGATCCCACCCCGACGACGACTCCCCCCGCCTCGAAATGACGCGCTACAGCCTGCAGACGCTGAAGGACGAGACCGGCGTCGACGTCCACGACGTACAGAACCGCATGATCGACTTCGGCGTGGACGCGTTGTGGACCAGCCATGAACCATGGCTGATACCCGAGCCCTTCACACCGGAAGCGGGAGAGATGTACGGCAAGGAGAGTCTGGACCGATGGGTCGCCGTCCTCGCACACATCTCCGACGAGGCGTACTCCGATCCCGACGTCGTCAAGACCGCTCCACACAACCAAGCGATCCACCGCCTCAAGCCCGGCGTGACCGAAGACCCGGACAGCCGTGCGATGACATGGCGCGCCTACCAGCGGAAGGTTCTGAACCCACCGATCTCACGAGAGGACGCCCGATGACCGGTCTCGACGTCGCCCTGACTCCGCTGCGATTCCTCGATCGCACCGCGTCGGTGTACCCCGACAAGGTCGCGGTGATCGACGGCGACCGCTGTCTGACGTACTCGGAGTTGGCCACCCACGTCACGCGCCTCGCGTGGGCCATTCGAGCGTCCGGGGCTAAACCGGGCGACCGCATCGCCTACCTGGCCTCGAACTCGGCCGAGATGCTGGTGGCGAACTATGCGGTTCCCCTAGCCGGCAACGTCCTCGTGGCCATCAACACGCGACTTGCCGGTCCCGAGGTGGAGTACATCCTCGATCACGCCGAGGCCGTCATTCTCTTCGCCGACGGAACCCAGCTCGAACGGTTGCGTCTCAGCAGCAACGGCCTTCGTACCGTAGACGAGATCGTGGCACTACCCGATGAACTGGGCGGCGACGTAAGCCACTGGCCCGCAACACCGTACGCGCACTTCCTCGCGCGTGGCTCCGACGACCCTCTGCCCTGGAACGTCGAGGACGAAGACAGCACGATCTCGATCAACTACACCTCGGGAACCACCGGCCGTCCCAAGGGCGTCATGTACACCCACCGCGGCGCCTACCTCAACGCCCTCAACCAACTCATCCACAACGGGTTCACCGCAGACACCCGATACATGTGGACCCTGCCCATGTTCCACTGCAACGGGTGGTGTCACCCATGGGCAGTGACCGCAGCAGCCGCCACTCACGTGTGCCTGCGCGCGGTGCGTGCCGATGCGATGTGGCACGCCATCGACGAGCTGGGAGTCACCCACTTCAGCGGAGCGCCGACGGTGCTGACCACCCTGACCAACGCGGCCGACGCCCACCACCTCGACCATCCGTTGACCATCACCACCGCCGGCGCCCCACCGAGCCCGGCCACGATCCACGCCGTCCGCGATCTGGGGGCGACCGTCACGCACGTGTACGGCCTCACCGAAACCTACGGTCCCTACGCAATCTGCGAGACCCAGCCCGACTGGGAGGGACTGGCTCGCGACGAGGTGGCCTCACGACTCGCCCGCCAAGGAGTCGGCATGCTCTGCTCGGACCATCTCAGAGTGGTTCGCCCGACCTCGGGTGCCACCGACGAGCCACTCATCGACGTAGCGCCTGACGGAACCGAGATGGGCGAGATCGTCATGTGCGGCAACATCGTCATGAAGGGCTACTTCCGCGAGCCCGAACAGACGCGAAGTGCGTTCGCCGGCGGCTGGTTCCATTCTGGAGACCTCGGAGTCATGCATCCAGACGGCTACGTCCAGCTGTTCGACCGTGCCAAGGACGTCATCATCTCCGGGGGCGAGAACATCTCCTCGGTGGAGGTCGAGCAAGCGATCATGTCTCATCCGGCAGTCGTCGACGTCGCCGTCGTCGGTGTGCCCGACGACACCTGGGGAGAACGACCCAAGGCGTTCGTGGTTGCCGCCGCAGCTGCAGAGGTCACGTCAGACGAAATCATCGGACACCTGAAGGCGCGCCTCGCCTCCTACAAGGCGCCCCGGGACGTCGAATTCCTCAGCGAGCTGCCGAAGACGTCGACCGGCAAGACGCTCAAGGCCCAACTTCGTGCCGCCGAGTGGGCCGACGCGACGTCACTCATCCGCGGCTAGATCCGCTCAGCCCAGTTCCTCCGGCACCTCCGCGCCGAGCAACCCGATGATTCCTGCGAGCAGCTCGTCGAGATGCCGCCCTGCCGCGGCTATCTCGGGTCGTCCGAAGGACCCGAACTGCAGGCTGGGTTGATCCACCACGAACCGCACGCCACCGTTGACGCCCTCACAGATCAAGGTGCGCAAGGGCGCGTGCAGCATGACGGACGGATCGTGGCGGAACATGGTCTCGGCGATCGTGTGGTTGCCCATCAGGTATTCCGTCGCACGCCCGCCCGACGGCGAACCGGCCAGCATCGGCGTCACGTCGAACCGCGCGTAGAGCATGAACCCGTGCGGGGCCTGAATGCCGGCGATGGCCAGCGTGTCGTCCCATGACCGGGCATCGGCGAACGCCGCCGCGTCGTAGGCCGGGACGACGGACTCGTACGTGGCACGCGCGTCGTCATACGACATCGGCAACACGATCATCAGTCGCCGCGACGGGTGATCGACGACGTTCGACTCGCCCACGGAACCACTCGCTTTCACCGGCAGGGATCTAGGTACTTTCGACTGTACCCAGTGTCCGAGCGAAGCCTCAGTAGTACAGGCTCAGTCGTGGCGCCGGGGTGCCGCGCAGCACGTGGTTGCCCAGGTGGACGTACTTCCACCGGGCAGGATCGTGCAGCGAATGAGTCCGCACGTTGCGCCAGTGCCGATCCAGATTGGCTTCGGCGTCGGTCCCCGACGTGCCAGTCAATTCGAATATGCCGCTGGCAATCTCGACGGCGAACTCCTGCGCCAGCGCCTTGGCGGCAGCGACGGTGAAGGTCGCCTCCGCGGCGACCGCTGCAGACGGGTTCGCGAAGCCGTCGTCGAGGAGCGCCGTCCCGCGGTTCAATAGCGCCTCCATGGCCCACAGCCGTGCCGTCAATTCACCGAAGCGGCGTACTACGTGCGGCTCCAGGTTCGCGTGCTCGATTCCCGCCATCACGGCCTCCTGCCATGGCCGGGACCGCGTATTGACGAACGTCGCGCCGTCTTCCAGCGCGGCGCGGGCGATGCCGACGTCGATGGCGGTGTGCAGCGCTTGATCGTAGGTACCCGTCAGGTCGGTCGGCCCTTCGGCGGATACCTCCGGTGGCGGACCCTGCCGCAAGACGTACTGGTTCTCCACCACGGTGTGGCGGAGTCGGACCTCGCCGCTGGCCGTCCCCCGCTGACCGAAGGCAGCCCACCGACCCAGGTCCAGCTCGACGCCGGGTTGATCCGGCCGCACGAACGCGATCGCCGTCTCGGTGCCCGCCTGCCCGGTGCCCTCGTCGACGACGGCGACCACCGCGATCCACGTCGCGCCTTGCGCGCCGGTGGCGTAGTACTTGGTGCCGTCGATCACCCAGGTGCCGTCGCTCCCCTGCCTGATGGTGGTCCGCAGATCCAGGGTCGACTTCGTGCCTCGCTCGGCAGCCGCATTGCCCAACCGGCCGCCGGCCATCACGTCGGCGAAGATCTCTGGTGCCGGCGCATTCTGGCCCAGACCCGAAATGGCCTCGGTGGCGACGAAGTGCGGCAACAGCGACTGGCCGATCGAACTGTCGGCTCGTGCGAGCCTGCGCATGATCTCGACGCGCGTCGACGGCGGTGCACCGGGCCCGCCATGCTCGATGGGGACCGTGACGGCGAGGAGTCCCGACTCCTCGATTCGCCGGAGCAACGGCAGCAGCGTCGCGCCGTCTCGCTCCCGGCGCGCCGAGTCCACGACGAACTCGTCTGAGAGTTCATCGGCCAATCGCAAGGCAACAGCCAGTGATTCGTGGCGATGCTGTGAATCCTCGTCGGAACCGGGATGCCGGACGGTGACGGGAAAGGGGCTCGCTGTCATGATTCGTGGTCTCGATTCGCTCGTCGGTGGGTGTCTCCCCTCGTCGATGTTGTACCGCCGGGCTGCTCATTGCATGAAGATTGCGTGGAGATTGGCTGTAGATCAGTGCATCGTCGAGTTTGATTCGGCTGCAACCGTTTTCGACATGAGACAATCGTCGGGTCGACGAATCGCGTCGACGGCCGAGCACTGCTGTCACGAGAGAGGCCAAGACTCCCCCGACCGTCGATCAACGCGACGCAATCGCCAAGGATGTCGTTCGTGCGGCCACATCTTCTCGATCTCGGAGTTCAGTTCGGTGCCCACCAGTTCAGCGAAGGCGGTCACGTAAAGCCGGAGAACGACGGGAGTCGGGAGTCAGCCGCCGCACTGCCGGAGGCCCGACGACGAGCGGTGGGAGGACGGCGATCAACAGGGCGGCAACGAGATCAGCCGCGTCGTCCCATTGCGGCTGGGCTCAGAGGTGTCGCACACTGACGCAGCGTGAACGCAACGAATCGGCGGCCGAGAAGACAACGGACGGTTCTCCGCGTTCATACCGTGTCGGGATGCCGGATGCATGCTCGACGACGCACGTCCAGGCGACTGACACGTGATCGAGCCGAAGTGAGGACACGACACATGGCCACCTCCGACGTCCCCGAGGACGAGTCGCTTTCCACGCCCGGCGGCGCAGACGGGAAGCCTTCGGAACCGGCCAGGACCGCACTTCTCGGCGCGATGTTCCTCATGGCCACCAGCGCGGTGGGCCCGGGCTTCATCACTCAGACCACGGACTTCACCGTCAAACTCGGTGCCGCGTTTGCCTTCGCGATCCTCGCGTCGATCGTCATCGACTTCGCAGTCCAGATGAATGTGTGGCGTGTGATCGGGTTGTCCGGGATGCGGGCCCACGAACTGGGCAACCGGGTCCTGCCCGGAGTCGGCTACGCCCTGGCCGCTCTGGTGGTCGTGGGCGGGCTGGTGTTCAACATCGGAAACACCAGCGGCGCTGGACTCGGCACCGACGCAATGTTCGGACTCGATCCCAGGATCGGCGGTGCGGTCTCGGCGCTGATCGCCATTGCGATCTTCCTCAGCAAGCGAGCAGGAGTTGCCCTGGACCGGATCGTCGTCGTACTCGGCGTCGGAATGATCGCGATGACCGCTTACACGGCGATCGTGTCGCGGCCACCCCTCGGCGACGCGCTGCGCAACGCGGTACTGCCCGAATCAATCGAATTTCTCGCCATCACAACTATCGTCGGCGGAACGGTGGGTGGCTACATCACCTACGCAGGCGCTCACCGACTCCTCGACACGGGCATCACCGGACCGGCCAACGTCGGCCGGATCACCCGAGCTTCGGTGTTCGGTATCGCGGTCACCGGAATCATACGGTCGCTTCTGTTCCTGGCGATCCTCGGCGTGACCGCCGGTGGGATCGCACTTGCTGAGGACAACCCCACCGCGTCGGCTTTCGAGGCCGCGCTAGGTACCGTAGGCGGTGTCGTCTTCGGCGTGATCCTGTGGGCTGCCGCGATCACGTCGGTGATCGGCGCTGCTTACACGTCGGTGTCCTTTCTCACCAAGTCGAGCACCTCGCGCCGCCGCCAGAACATCCTGACGGTCGTGTTCATCGCGCTCAGCGCCGTGCTGTTCGTGGTCCTCGGAGCGGCCCCGGTCACCCTGCTGGTGTTCGCGGGGGCGTTCAACGGACTCATCTTGCCGATCGGTTTCACCGTGGTGGTGTGGGTGGCATGGATGCGCCGCGACCTGATGGGTGGATATCGCTATCCCGTGTGGCTCAAGATCGGAGGCCTCGCGGTGTGGTTGCTGACGCTGTACTTGGGCTGGATGTCGTTGAGCGGCTTGGCCGAACTGTAGAACTGACGCGCCGATCGTCGTCGGCCGCCTCACGGTGATGGGCGCCGCCGTGCACAATGCCGTCGAACGTGGGCGACGGGCTTCATCCGTCCGCGACACCCGCCAGCGCGTCGTCGAGGGTGCGATACACGGCAAAGATCTGGTCGATGCCGACGAGCCGCAAGGGCCGACTCGTCGCGGGCCCATCGGCCACCACGGCAAACGTAGCGTGGGGCGCGATGTTCTCGTGCGCGGTGATCAACGTGCTCATCCCCGCCGACGCCAAGAACTCGACCGCCGACAGGTCGACGACGAGCGCCGACGGGTTCTTGCGTGCGGCGGCCTCGATTCCCCCGGCGAGTTCGGGCGTGGTCAGCATGTCCAACTCGCCCGAGACACCCACCACTGCGACGTCGCCGAACCAGCTCTCGGTGAGACCGAGACCAGTCGAAGTCGTTTCCTCTTCTTGACAGTTCATGGCCTTCTCCGTTCGAGTCGGGGGCGGCGGAGATCCACTCCGGATCGGAGTGGACCTCCGCCGCACGGGGGCCGAGCTACCTGGAGCGGACCGAGTTACGGCCGCCGACCTTGAGCCAGATCACCAGCACGATGACGGCGCCGATGACCGAGCCGATGATTCCGGCCGGCTGCAGGAATCCCTGCGCGCTGTCCTTGCCGAAGATCAGGAAGCCGAGGAATCCGCCGACGAACGACCCGACGACCCCGAGCACGATGGTCATGGGAATCGACAGGTTCTGCTTGCCCGGAACCAGCAGACGCGCAAGGACGCCCGCGATGAGCCCGACGACGAGGATGGTGACGATGAGTCCGATCATGGCTACGAGCCTTTCTGTTCAGCGCTGACTGCGCGCTGCGATCGAGTGGATCGAGCGGTTGCTCGACATGAAAGCCAGCTCATCACCCCTAAGGGGGGTACCGGTACACCCTTAGGTAGGTAATCTGGACGCATGGCACCGCCGCCCAACTCCCCCATCACCGTCGCCCTCGTCGACGACTACGACGTCGTGCTCATGGGCGTGGCCAACATGTTCGACCGGTACCGAGATCGGGTCGTCGTTGCGGAGATCGACGCCAACATGAGCCTCGACGACTCCGTCGACATCGTGCTGTACGACTCCTTCGCTCAGCCCGAGGCCGACCACGACGAGATCGCCGCCCTGGTCGCGAACCCGCGGGCCCGGCGAGTCGTGGTGTACACGTGGAACTTTCACCCCGATCTCATTGCCAGCGCGCAGGACAAGGGTGCGCACGGATATCTGTCGAAGACGCTGCCGGCCCGTGAATTGGTCACGGCACTCGAGGCCGTGCATGCCGGCGAGACCATCATCAGCGACGTCCCCCCGCGGGCCCGCAGCGCAGTCGGACTCGACTGGCCGGGGCGCGGCGAGGGACTCAGCGACCGCGAATCAGAGATCCTCGCCCTCATCACCCAGGGCAAGAGCAATGCCGAGGTGGCGAAGCTGACCTACCTCAGTCCCAACACCATCAAGTCCTACATCCGCACGATCTATCGCAAGATCGACGCGTCTAGCCGAACCCAGGCCGTCCTCTGGGGCGTCAAGCATGGTTTCGAGCCCGACCACAATCGCATCGAGCACTGGAAGGGCGGACCGTAGCGGCTCGCCCTCACCGACGGTCGTCGGGTCGCACCATCTTGAACATCGCGTCCCGCGCCACCGCCACGTAGTCGGCCGGCCCACCAGCCCGCAGAATCGGCGTCGGCGCCGCAGTGTCATAGATACCGTCGACCAGCAGGTGCTTGTCGATGTGCACCGCCACCACCTGGCCGAGCACCAACCAGGTCGGCACCTCGTTGCCCTCGGCGTCGGTGAGTTGAATCAGCTGCGTCAGAACGCATTCGAAGTTCACCGGGCTCTCCAGCACCCGCGGCGCGTCGACCACCGACGCCGGCACCGCCGTCAACCCCCCGCGTTCGAACTCGTTCACCCGCGACGGGACCGACGCGGACGTCTCGTTCATCGCGGTCGCCAGGTCGCGGGTCGCGAGATTCCACACGAAGTTCCGAGTCGCCTCGACGTTGGCGACGCTGTCCTTCCACCCGATCGACGCGAAGCCGACCACCGGCGGGCGGTAGTTGAACCCATTGAAGAAGCTGTACGGCGCGAGGTTGGGGGTGCCTTCGGCATTCACGCTCGAGATCCAGCCGATCGGCCGCGGCCCGACGATCGCGTTGAACGGGTCGTGCGGAAGTCCCGTGCCGTCCGCGGTCCGGTAGAAGTGTGCGTCCTTGCCTGCCATCGTCTCCCTCACGTCTTCGGACCCCGCCGAACCAAGAGCCTTCCACGACGCGCGGCGCCCGGCGCTTCCGGCGACCGCCTCGCCTTCGGCAATCGGTAGCCGACATAATTAGGCATGCGAAAAAGCGGCGCGGGCGTGGGCCCCACGAGCGCCGCCGAGCAGTACCCGCGTCCACGGCTCCTCGTCGTCGCGCTCAGCATGGTGGCGCTCACGGTGGCGGTATTGCAGACCGCCGTCGTCCCGGTCCTCGGCATCATCGCCGAGCAACTGAACGCCTCGACCGTCGCCGTCAGCTGGGCCGTCACCGCCAACCTGCTCGCCGCGGCGGCGTCGACGCCGCTCATCGGCCGGCTCGCAGACCTCTACAACAAGAAGCACGTCCTGCTCGCCGTACTCGTCGCCGTGCTGGTCGGCTCGATACTCGCGGCGGTCACGTCGTCGCTGGCCTTGCTCATCGTGGCCCGCGTGCTGCAGGGCGTCTCGTTTTCGCTCTATCCGATCTGCGTCGCCATCCTGCGCGACGCGCTGCCCGAAGGCGCCGTGGTCGGCGCTCTGGCCGTGCTATCGGGGACGCTGGGATTCGGCGGCGGTACCGGCCTGGTCGTCACCGGGCTGCTGATGAACGGTGACGCCGGATACCACCGGGTGTTCTGGCTGACGACGGGTTTCACCCTCACCGTGCTCGTCCTCGCCGCGACGGTCGTGCCGAGCGCCACGACGCGAGGCGTCGGCACGGTCGACTGGCTGGGCGCCCTGGGTCTCGCGATCGGTCTGTCGGCGCTGCTGCTCGCGATCACCCAGGGCAACACGTGGGGATGGCTCTCGCCGGCGACCCTCGGCGTCACCGCGCTCGGCATCGCGGTGCTGGCGGCCTGGTGGGCCTGGGAACGCCGACAACGCCACCCCCTGGTGTCCATCTCGATGCTGTCGCGGCGAGCGGTACTCCTGACCAATCTGGCGACCATCTTCGTGGGCATGGGGCTCTACTTCGGCTTCCTGGGCCTGACCCAATTCGTCCAGATCGACCGCGACGCGGCCGGATACGGCTTCAGTGCGACGGTGCTGCAGGCCAGCGTGGTCTTCCTGCTGCCGGGGGCCATCGCCGGTTTCGTCACCGCGACGTTGAGCGGCCGGTTCATCGACCGCTTCGGCGCGCGCCTGGTCCTGGTCAGCGGCGCGGTCACCGGGGTGATCGGCTTCCTCTGGCTCGCCATCTCACACGATCAGTCCTGGCAGGTGATCGTGGCAGGCATCTGGGTCAACGCCTACATCAGCCTGGGCTACGGAGCACTGCCCGCACTCGTCGTCAGCGAGGTCGACAGCGGCGAGACCGGAGTCGCCACCGGCGTCAACGCCATCGCCCGCACCGTTGGCAGTTCGATCGCCGCAGCGGCCGTGGCCGTGCTGCTCGCCCGGTCGGCGACGGGCACCGGCACCGGCCTGCCGTCGGAGCACGCCTTCGTGTTGATCTTCGCGGGCGGCGCCGTCACGGCCGCGCTCGCCATGATCCTCATCGCCGTGTCGGGGGCCGGTCAGGGTCGGGGCCGCTCGGCAGAACCGAACGTCGACTCCCGCGCCATGAACCACGAGTGGGGCTGAGCCGGCCGTCCCACCCGACCGCCGAAGCGCCCCGAGCAGGCGCCCCTACGCTCGTGCGCTGACGTGCCGACCGGCGTCGCCCGGAAGCCGGAATGCCTCGACGAGCGTGCCGGCCATCAGGACACCCAGGAGCAGATAGGTCGCCGAGTAGGAGCCGAGCAGGCTGAAGGCCAGTGCGGCGATGGCGATGCCGAATCCCGACGCCAGTTCCTGCACGGTGGCGTTCAGGGTGTTGGCGTGCGTCAGGTCGTCGCCCCGGACGTCGGAGAACGCCAGCGTGGCGTACGCGGTGAAGCCGACCGAGCGCAGTGCGCCGCTGAGGAACACGATCGCCGTGATCGCGGCGACGGGCAGGCTGGGCTGCAGCACGGCCAGCAGGGCGAAGCCTCCGACCGATGCGATGCCGTTGACCAGCAGGACGTTGCGGATGCCGAAGCGCCGCATCAGCGGGGTGGTCGCCGGCTTGATGGCCACGTTGCCCAGGAACAGTGCGGTCACCATGACGCCCGCTGCCAGTGGCGACCAACCGAATTCGAGCTGGAACTGTAGGGCCAGCAGGAACGGCACCGCCGAGATCACCGCACGGTAGACACCGCCGGCCGAGACCGTGATGCGCAGCGTGCGCACGCGCAGAACCCGCAGCTGCACCAGCGGACTCGTCGAGCGCAGTAGATGCCGGGCCCCCCAACACAGCAGCAGGCCGGCCGCCAACGCACCCACCACGACGGTCTGCCATTCGACGCCGTGCAGCCGCACCCTCTCGACGGTGATGAGCGCCGTCGCGATGCCGAGCGCGCTCAGCACCAATCCGCGCCAGTCCATCGGCCGTGCCTCCGGCGCCGCGGACCCGCGAATGAGCCTCAGCGCGAACAGGAATCCGATGATGCCGATCGGAATGTTGATCAGAAAGATCCACCGCCACGACCCGAACGTCGCGATGGCCCCACCGAGGGGTATGGCGAGAATGGGCGCGGTGAGTGCGGGCCAGGTCAACATGGCGATGGCATGCACCAGGTCGGACTTGGTCGAGTCACGCAGCACCGCAAGCCGACCGACGGGCACCATCATGGCGCCGCCGATCCCCTGCAGCACGCGCATCGCCACCAGCATCGGGAGCGACGCGCTGGCGGCGCAGCCGATCGAGGCGATGGTGAACACCGCGATCGCCACCAGGAACACCCTGCGGACGCCGAACCGGTCGGCCATCCACCCGGTGGCCGGAATCAGCACGGCGACGGTCACCAGGTAGGCCGAGATCGCCACGCCGACGTCGATCGGTTGCACCCCGAACGATTCGGCCATCAGCGGAACGGCCGGGGCGATGATCGTGGCGTCGAGGATCTCCATGAACAAGGCCCCGGACACCAGCAGCGTCATCCCCCGCGGAAACGACCGAGAACTCCGGGCGCTGGACACCCCGGCCAACGTAGTCGACCGGCGGTGACGCCGACGAGTCGCTAAGCTGGCGACTTTCCCCACAGGAGGCACGATGGCGGCTGACGTGACACCCGTGCCACCCCGCGCCCGCTCCGCAGGCCACATCCGGTTGACCTCGCACAGCGGTGGCCACGCCGCCATGCCGATCACCTGGGGTGCCGCCACTGCTGCCGAACGTGGCCCCGTCGTCGGCACCACCACCACCCGCGGGCACCGCAACGTGGTCGGCACCCACAGCGGCTCCTACGGCGTGTACCGCGCCCTGGCCGTTGCGGCGGGATCGCTGTCGCGGGAGCACCGCGCCGATCTGACGAACACCTCGCCCACCGACGTGATCGGCCCCCACCCGCAGTGGAGCGACCCCGAGGCCATCGTCAGCCTGGATCCCTGGGGCGGCACGGTCGTCGACGTGTTCGCCGACGAGATCGCCGCGGGCTACGACATCAGACCCACGATCGCGGTCACGAAGGCGCACGTGATCCTTCCCGAGATCGCCGACGCGATCGCACGCGGCCGGCTGCGGCCGGACGGCCGGTTCCTGCTCGCCAGCGGTGCCGCCTTGGTGACCAAGGCGGCGATCGAGCCGGTGTGGTACCTGCCCGGCGTCGCACGCCGGTTCGGCTGCACCGAGGCCGACCTGCGTCGCGCGCTTTTCGAGGAAACCGGGGGCATGTACCCCGAGCTGGTCACGCGCTCGGATCTCGACGTATTCCTGCCGCCGGTGGGCGGCCAGACCCTTTACGTGTTCGGCGACGCCGCCGACCTCGCCGACCCCGCCGTGGAACTGACCGCACGCGTCCACGACGAGTGCAACGGCTCCGACGTCTTCGGTTCCGACATCTGCACGTGCCGGCCCTATCTGACCCACGCCATCGAGGAGTGCATCCTCGGCGCCCAGCGCGGAGGCGTCGGCCTCGTCGCGTACTCGCGCAAGGAGGGGCGCGCACTCGGCGAGGTGACGAAGTTCCTGGTGTACAACGCGCGCAAGCGCCAGGCAGGCGGCGACACCGCAGACCAGTACTTCGCCCGCACCGAATGCGTTGCGGGAGTGCAGGACATGCGCTTCCAGGAACTCATGCCCGACGTCCTGCACTGGCTCGGCATCCGCAAGATCCACCGGCTGGTCTCGATGAGCAACATGAAGTACGACGCCATCACCGGATCGGGCATCGAGGTCGGCGAGCGCGTGAACATCCCCGACGACCTGGTTCCGCCCGACGCGCGAGTGGAGATCGACGCCAAGACGGCCGCGGGATACTTCACCCCCGGCCCGGTACCCGACGCCGACGAACTCAAGAAGGCCAAGGGCCGCCGGCTCGATGCGCTGGACGCACTGGGCGCGCTGGACCCACTCGACGTGCCCAACCCGTGAGCAGTCCCGAGTCCGCGGCGGCCGCGCTGCGATCCACGACGGCCGTTCGCGAGCGCGCCGCCTGGCTGCTGGCGCGTGCACGTGCCGACGAATCGCCCTGGTTCACCGTGGACGACGACGAGATGCCCGGCGCTGCAACGCTCGTCGCGCAGACGACGCGCACCCGGTATCCCGACCTGGCGGTGCCCTTCCACAGTCGCTGGCGCCACTTCGAGGCTGGTGGCGTCGACCGCAAGGCCATCATCGACGACGCGGTGCCCGAGCCGGGCGAGCGGCTGCGGGCGATGGTCGACCTGGCCGTCGTCAGCGTGCTCCTCGACGCCGGGGCCGGACCGGACTGGCACTACCGCGAGGTCGGCGGCGACCAATATTCGCGCTCGGAGGGGTTGGGCGTCGCCAGCTTTCACGCCTTCACCGCGGGCGTCTTCTCGAGTGACCCGTCGCACCCACTGCGCGCCGATGCCGACGGACTGCGCGCCCTGCGCGTCGACGACATCGGTACGGCATTCCAGGCCGACGCATCCAATCCGCTGGTGGGGCTCGACGGCCGCGTCGAGGTGCTCCGCCGACTCGGCGTGGCGCTGGCCGACCAGCCGGACGTCTTCGGCAGCCCGGCGCGCCCCGGCGGCATGGCGAGCGCCCTCGTCGGCGCCGACGGTCACGTCACCGCGCACGCCATCCTCATCGCGCTCCTGTCGTCGCTGTCGGACATCTGGCCGTCGGCCAACGCGATCGACGGTGTCGCACTGGGCGACTGTTGGCGCCATGACGCGGTCCCGGGTCCGGGTCTCACGGCAGGGTGGGTGCCGTTCCACAAGCTCTCCCAGTGGCTCACCTACTCACTTCTCGAGCCGTTTCAATGGGCCGGGGTCACCGTCGACGGTCTCGACGCTCTGACCGGGTTGCCCGAATACCGCAACGGCGGACTGCTTCTCGACACCGGCGTCCTCGCACTGCGGGATGCGAAATGGGCCTCGCGCACGTGGACGGCCGGCGACGAACTCGTCGTCGAATGGCGCGCGCTGACCGTCGCGCTGCTCGACGAACTCGCCGACCTCGTCCGCGGTGAACTGGGTGTCGACGTCCCCCTGGCCTGCGTGCTCGAGGGTGGCACGTGGGCGACCGGCCGGATTCTCGCCCAGCAGTTGCGCGGTGGAATGCCGCCTCTGACCATCGACAGCGACGGGACGGTGTTCTGATGACCGAGGTGCATCTGGTGGACCACCCGCTGGTGCAGCACAAGCTGACGTTGATGCGCCGAAAGGACGCCAGTACGAAGAGCTTCCGGCAGCTCCTGCACGAGGTGTCGATGCTGATGGCCTACGAGGTGCTGCGCGACATCCCGATGCACGACGTCGAGGTCGAGACGCCGCTGGAGGTGACCCGCGGCAAGGCCATCGACGGCAAGAAGCTGGTGTTCGTCTCGATCCTGCGGGCAGGCAGCGGCATCCTCGACGGAATGCTGGCGGTGGTACCCGGCGCTCGGGTCGGACACATCGGCCTCTACCGCGATCCGAAGACGCTGATCGCCGTCGAGTACTACTTCAAGCTGCCCACCGACCTCGACGAGCGCGACGTCGTGGTGGTCGATCCGATGCTCGCAACGGGACACTCCGCGGTCGCCGCCGTCGAGCGGCTCAAGGAGTCCGGACCCAAGTCGATCAAGTTCGTGTGTCTGCTGGCGTGCCCTGAGGGGATCGCCGCGCTGCACGCCGAACACCCCGACGTGCCCATCTACACCGCGGCCGTCGACCGTGAACTCGACGAGCACGGATACATCGTGCCGGGCATGGGCGACGCGGGCGACCGCATGTTCGGCACCAAGTGACGGTGTCGTGGGTTTGCCCGCGACGAGTCGCGTAGTCGACAATCGGGCGTGACCACACGGCGGCGGGCGACTGTCATCGCTGCCGTCGTCGTCGTGTTGGCCGCCTCGACCGTCGGCGCGGTCGCCGTCACCCGCGGCGACTACTTCGGCGGAACCGAGGCGGTGCCGTCCGATCCCCGGCCTGCGCCCGCCGCGGCGGCCCCATTCGCGACGCTCTCCCCGGACGCGCCCACGCCCACCTCCGCCGGACTGGCCGCGGCGTTGGCGCCCGCCCTGGCCAACCCCGATCTCGGCCTGCTGACGGGTCGCGTCGCCGACGCGACGACCGGTGACGTGCTGTGGCAGCAGAATCCGGACCTGCCGCAGACGCCCGGTTCGGTGACGAAGGTGCTCACTGCGGCGGCCGCACTGCTGGCGCTGTCACCCGCACACCGCGTGGCGACGACGGTGGTGCCCGGGTCGGTGCCCGGCCAGGTGGTGCTCGTCGGCGGTGGTGATCCGACTCTCACGGCCCAGCCCGCGGGCGAAACCGGCTACTACGTCGATGCGCCGCGTCTCGACGACCTCGCCGAGCAGGTGCGTGCCTCGGGCGTTCCCGCGCAGAGCATCGTGGTCGACACCGCCATGTTCCCCGGGCCCACCATGGCGCGCGGATGGAATCCCGTCGACATCGAAGGCGGCAGCATCGCCCCTATCGAGCCGGTGATGCTCGATGGCGGCCGCCGACAACCGTTGGTCACCTACTCCCCGCGCACCGCCACACCGGCACTCGACACCGGCCGCGCGCTGGCCGACCGGCTCGGGGTCGACCAGTCGGCGGTGACCGCCGGCCAGGCTCCACCGGGTGCCAGTCCCCTTGCGACCGTGTGGTCGGCGCCGCTGAGCGTGCGCCTGCACCAGATGATGGTGCTCTCCGACGACGTCACCGCCGAGACCATCGCGAGGGAGGTCGCGCTCGTCAGGGGCAAGCCCGCGACGTTCGACGGGGCCGTCGAGGCGGTGACCGACGTACTCGCCGAGGCGGGCGTCGACCTCGACGGGCTGGACCTGTCGGACCTCAGCGGCCTGTCGACCGACGATCGCATCCCCGCCCGGGTCGTCGACGACGTCGTCACGGCCGCTACCGGGACCGGCGAGCAGTCCGAGAAGCTGCGCGCGATGGTCGACGATCTCGCAGTCGGGGGCGGAAGCGGAACGCTGTGGGACCGGTTCGTGGCGCCCTCACCCGGGGCCGGCTGGGTCCGCGCCAAGACCGGGACGTTGGACAACGTGAACGCCCTCGCCGGATACGTTGTCGACGTCGATGGCCGCGCACTGACGTTCGCCTTGATGTCGACGGGCACCATGCAGGACGTCGCCAAGCCGGCGCTCGACGCGGTGGCCACGGTGCTGCGGCTGTGCGGTTGTCGCTGAGCGACCGGGCCGATGGGCGCTAGCAGGAGATGGGGTGCCAGGCCGACGATGTGCGACGCTGCCAGGTCATGGCGAGCCAGCGACGTCGCCCGAGCAGGTCGAGGTCCCAACTGAGGGACGTTCAGGGACCGTGCTCGGCACCCTCGCCAGCCCGGGCAGCGGACCGAACGCCCGCGCCAACAGCGGGCTGATCGCGGCTACCGCCGCCAACCCGACCGACACCATCACGGCACCGCGTGGACCGTGGGCGTCGGTCGCGACGCCGGCCAGAGCGGTGCCGATCGAGCCGCCCACGATCGCGGCGCTGCTCAGCCAGCCGAACGCCTCCGTGGCCACGTTCGCACCGATCTCTCTCGACACCATCAGGTGCAGGACCGACATGGCAGGCGCGAACCCCACGCCGGACACGAGCAGTGCGACGAACTGCAGCGCCAGGTTGTCGAGGGCCCCGTAGACACCGACACCCAGGCCAACCGCGGCGAGTGCTGCGACGACCCCGCTGAGTCCGAGTTGACGGTGTCCGAGCAGGAGTCCCCCGATCAGCGAACCGACGCTGGCCGAGGCGATCGCCGCGCCCGCGACGAGGCCATTGCTGCCGAGCGCCGCGATGATGCCGACCTCCAGTGCGGTGAACGACGCGACCAGGGCAAGGCTGGCGATCCCGGCCAGGAGAACCGCCCGGTGGAACAGGACTCGACCGAACCTGGTGTGGTTCACCGCCTTTTCCGGATGGAACCCGCGGGAGCCGAGGAGGAACCAAGCCGTGCCCAGCAACACGACCGCGGCGCAGAGAAGCAACGGGAACGTGGTGGCGATGGCCGATGCGAGGACGGTGGCCGCGACGGGGCCGACGACCCAGATCAGTTCCTGCGCCGTGGTATCGAGGGCGAAGAGCGTCCGCACCTCGTCACCGGGAACCATCCGCGGGTACAGAGCGCGAACGACCGGCATCAGCGGTGGCATCGAGGCCCCCGTGAGCAGCCCCAGACCCACCAGCAGTCCGGCAGACGAGCCGACGAACGCCAAAGCAACTGTGCCCGAGGCGTTCACGATGCTGGCGACCGTCAAGGTACGCGCCACGCCGAGGCGCCCGGCGAGGCGTGCGGTCACCGGCATGGCGATGGCCTCCCCCACGCCGACGCTCGCCACCACGGCACCGGCCAGCGCGTACGAGCCCGTCAGACCCTCAACGTGCAGCAGGATCGCGAGCGACAGGATCCCCAGCGGGAGACGCGCGAACAGCTGCGCGGCCGTCACGTTCAGGACACCCGGCACCCGCAGCAGGTTCCGGTAGGTGCCCATCGTCGCCGTCCTTCGCTCGCCTCGTACTGTACCGTCCAGACGGTACACAACGCTCGGACGTCGTCGTAGGGTGGGCGGGTGACGTCATCGCGTGATCGCATACTCGACGCGTACGCGGACCTCCTGATCACCGAGGGCGAGCGGCACGCCACCCTCGAAGCCGTCGCCGCACGCGCAGAGGTGTCGAAGGGCGGACTGCTCTACCACTTCCCCTCGAAGGATCAGCTGGCCGTCGGCCTCTGCGACCGGTTGGCGGCACTGGCGGCTCAGGACGCCGAGGCGATGCGCACCGCGGACGAAGGGCCTGCGCGGTACTACGTTCGCTCGTCGCACTACGCCGACACGCCACTGGACCGCGCGCTGGTCGCCGTATCGCGGTTGCGACAGTCGGGCGACGGCCGGGCAGGCGCGGCCATCGAGGCCGCATCGGAAGCCTGGCTGAACCTCCTGCACGACGCGCTCGGGGACCTCGACGTCGCACGCGCGGTGAAGTTGATCGGTGACGGGCTCTACTACAACGCCCTCAATCGCGCCTTGGGCGGTCAGCCGGAACCGCTGGAGGCAGACGAGGGGATCCTCGACGTGGTTGACCGAATTACACGCGTAGATAGGCGCTGAGCAACCGCCGCCCCTGGAGAAGATCGGCTAGTCGTGTTCGGCGATGCTCTTCATAGCCTTCCACCCGTGGGTGACACCGCCTCCGGCGCGGAGGGCTGCCGCAACCATGACCGCCTCGGCGACATCGCCTTTGGAAGCGCCGGCCTTCACGGCACGCTTGGCGTGATCCTCGATGCAGAACGGGCACTGAGTGGTCACGGCCACGCCGACTGCGATCAACTCCCTGGTGGCCAAGTCCAGGCTTCCGGTGTTCTTGCTGAATACCGCCTTGTCGAAGCCGAAGAACGCCGAGACCATCTCTGGTGCGGCTTCCTTGATGTCTGCCATGAACTTTGCTTCGTCGTTGTGCGAGTGCATTGCCGATCCTTTGCTCTTGGGTAACAGTTCGTTTCGCCCGATCAAGACTTGACCGGGTCCCGGACTTCAGAGAGTTCGGATGTGTGAGCGGCCTGGTCCCCGCCATCCCCGCGGCCGTTGAGGGTAAGCAACGCGAGAACCGCCGCCGCGAGCAGAATTCCCGTGCCGGCCACCAGCGCGGTGCCGAAGCCGTCCACGAGCGCCTGCGGGTCAGCGCTGCCACTTCGTGCCGTCACCGTGGCCGCAACCCCGGCGAGCACTGCCAGACCGAGCGCGACGCCAATCTGCTGGGCCGAGTTCAGCAGCGCCGAGGCGATGCCGGCCTTGTCCGGGTCCACCTGGTAGACGGCGGCCTGGGTGAGCGCGATGACGCCGAGCCCGAAGCCGAGGGCGATGACGAGCATCGCCGGGGCGAGGCCGGTCCAGTAACCCGTATCGAGGGAGATCCCGGAGAACCAGAACGCGCCGGCCGCGCCGAGGGTCGCGCCCGATGCGGCGACCCAGCGGGGCGCAACCTTCAGCAGCAGCTTCGGCGCGACTCCGGCACCCAGGATGATGCCGACGGCGAAGGGCAGCCAGGACAGGCCGGTGGCCAACGCGCTGTACTCCCTAACCTGCTGGAGGTAGAGCGTGATGACGTAGAAGGTGCCCATGGGGCCGATTGCGAGCCCCAGCATGGTCAGATACGCGCCCGCCCGGTTGCGGTCCGCGAACAGACTCAGCGGCACCAAGGCATTCCGGCTCGCGCGCTGGGAGAGGACGAACACGACGAGAAGTGCCGCGGCCGTAGCCATCAGCACGTAGGCGATGGCGTCGGCGAAGCCCTCCTCGCCGAAGCGCGTGATCGCGTAGACCAGCGCGACCATGCCGCCGGTGCCGAGAACGGCACCGACGGTGCCCAGTCGGCCGGTGTGGCGCTCCGGGGCGACCAGTGTGCGGCCGCCCGCCAGCACGAGCAGGCCGATGGGGACGTTGACGAAGAACACCCACCGCCAGCCGAGCAGATCAGTGAGCACGCCGCCGAGCACCAGTCCGATGACGATGCCGATGCCGGACATCGCGCCGTAGAGCGATAGGGCGGCGTCGCGCATCTTCCGGCTGTCAAACGTCGTCGCGATGAGTGCCAACGCATTCGGCGCGACCATAGCCGCCCCGACGCCCTGCATGGCGCGGGCGACGATGAGCATCGCGGTGCTCTGCCCGAGCCCGCCGACGAGCGAGGCAACGATGAATACTGCGATGCCGACCTGCAGTGTGCGTTTGCGACCCCACAGGTCACCGATCCGTCCACCGAGCAGGAGCAGCGCGCCGAAGGCGAGGATGTAGGCGTTGACCACCCACGGCAGGTGCGCGGGCAGCACTTCCAGCTCAGCCTGGATGCTGGGCAGGGCGATGTTGACGATCGAGTCGTCCAGCACGAGCATCAATTGGGCAGTCGCGATCGCCAGCAGGGGCACCAGCCGGGCTCGGTCGTCCGTCGACTCTGTCATCGTCTTCCCTTCTGCGTTCACCATGAGTCTTTCGCGCGGAACGCATGTGTAGTCGTCGCTCCTAGGCGGTGCCCGAAACGATACCCCCCGGGGGTATATATGTCACCCGGCGGAAGCGGACTTCTACGCTGCACGTGCGGGAGGTGACCGGCAACGGGCAGTCCTGCGACGCCCTGACCGTGCCCTCGGCGGGCAGGGACACCACTGGGTGCGGGGGTCTACTCGAGGTGATGAAACGAATCACTCACTTCGACAATCGATTCACTTGATGGGGCCTTACTCGAGCGCAAGGAAGCACCACGCCGAAGCCCTACTGCCCCCTCGCCCCGATCAGGGCCTCCGAGATCACGCCGGTCGCCTTCGTCAACGCGGGAAGGGCGCGAGCGATGAACTCGTCGCTGACACGATCCGAGGCGCCGGAGATGCCGATCGCCATCGGGGTCGGAGCACCCGGCACCGCCATCGCGACGGAGCGAACACCGACCTCGAACTCCTCATCGTCGACCGCATAGCCGTCGGCACGCACACGCTCGACGTTCGCGAACACCGCAGAGAGCGTCGACGCACTGTTCTCGGTCGGTGCCGGAAGTCCGGATTGGGTAACCAGTTTCAGGATGCGTGCATCATCCAGTTCACCGAGGACGGCCTTGCCCACAGCGGACGTGTGTAGGCCGACGCGCTTGCCGACCTCGTTGTTGGTCCGCTTCACCTTCGACGACGGAACCTGCCCGGTGTAGATGACCATGTCACCGTCGAGCACAGCGAGACTCGCCGTTTCGGCCAACTCATCGACCAGCGATTGCAGCACCGGACCCGCGACCGCGCCCAGCTGACGGTTGGCGACCTCCCCAAGGCGAATCAGCCTCGGGCCCAGGGCGTAGCGGCGATTGGGCAACTGTCGCACGTACCCGAGTCCGACCAGTGTGCGCAGGAGACGGTGAATCGTCGGCGGCGGTAGCGGGGACTCCGCCGACAACTCCGTCAGCGAGCACTCCCCTCCCGCGCGTCCGATCAGCTCCATCAACTCGAACGCGCGCTCGACCGACTGCACGCCGCCCGACTTCTCCGCCATGCGATCCACTCTCAGCCGTCGATTGTCGTTCCATCAAACCTGCCATGAATCACTTCCGCAATACGGAATTAGTTGAAGACGCACGGTAGTCATACGCGTGACGCGCCCTCTCGCGCTAAACTCCACAATGTGGAATTCTGTCGTCACGACGACTTCCACCGGACGGGAGGGACAACGGTGACACGACGCCTCGACGACGCGGTGCTAGCCGACGTCGACAACCGCCTCTCCGACGCCGACGCGCGACTGGCGACCGGGTATCCCGGCGACGACGGCCGTCGCCAACCCGTCCACACCGTCTACGTCCCGGGCAACCGGTACGCGGCGACGACGCCCGCCGACTGGGGATCCGCCGCTCTCGCCGCGGCGACTGACGCGGGCGGACTCGATGCAGTGGCTGCACTCGTCGGCGCGAGCAGTGAACATGGTTGTGCGCCAGAGACTCTCGCAGCCCTCGTCGAGACCAAGCTGACCACCGAGCCCATCGAGGACCTCCGCATCGACTTCGAGGACGGCTACGGCACCTTCGACGACGCGACCGAGGACGCCGACGTCGCACGGGCGACCGCCGCATTGCGGACCGCGCTCGACTCGGGCACCTCGACGCCATTCGTCGGCACTCGCTTTAAGTGCTTCGAAGCAGGCACCCGTGCACGCGGACTGCGCACGCTCGACATGTTCGTCAGCGGACTCGCCGACTCCGGCGGCCTCCCGGACGGCCTCACCCTCACGCTGCCCAAGGTGACGTCCGTCGACCAAGTCGAGGCGATGGTCACCGTCGCGAGCGCCCTCGAACGTGCCAACGAGCTGCCCGCCGGCCGCATCCGCTTCGAGGTGCAGGTCGAAACACCGCAGGCGATCCTCGGCGCCGACGGTCGCGCACCAGTGGCCCAATTCATCCACGCCGGCCAGGGCCGCGTCAGCGCACTGCACTACGGGACCTACGACTACTCGGCGTCCCTCGGCATCGCCGCCGCCTACCAGTCGATGGAGCATCCGGCGGCGGACCACGCCAAGAACGTCATGCAACTCGCCGTCGCAGGCACCGGTGTCCACATGTCCGATGGCTCGACCAACATCCTCCCCGTCGGCGACCCCGACAACGTCGCCATGGCGTGGAAGCTGCACGCGCGCCTCGTTCGGCGCCACCTGGAACGCGGCATCTACCAGGGTTGGGACATGCACCCCGCCCAACTCGTCACCCGGTATCTCGCGACCTACGCGTTCTACCGTGGCGCCTTCGGGCCCGCCGCGACGCGCCTGCGCAACTACGTCCACCGACTCGACTCGACCGTCATGGACGAACCGGCCACCGCCCGCGCACTGGCCAACGTCATCCACCGTGGCAGCGTGTGCGGCGCCCTCACCGTCGACGAGGTCGAGGCAGCCACCGACCTCCCCATGTCCACCGCGCGCGACATCGCGCTCGGCCGCCCGATCAGGAGCACTAAGTGACCACTCCGTCGTACTACACGCCCCGCGGCGGCCTGCCCCCGCAGACCGATCTGCTGACCGACCGCGCCATCGTCACCGAGGCCTACACGGTGATCCCGCGCGGCGTCTTCTCGGACATCGTCACCTCGGTGTTCCCAGAGTGGACCGATACGCGCGCGTGGATCGTCAACCGGCCGGTCGCCGGCGGTGCGACGACGTATTACCAGGCCATCGTCGAGGTCAAGCCGGGCGGCGGGGCGCAGCGACCCGAGCCGCAACCCGAGGTGCAGAGCTTCCTGTTCGTCACGTCCGGTGCACTCACCGTCGACGCGGCAGGCGAGTCCCGGACACTGACCGAGGGCGGTTTCGCCTACCTTCCGGCAGGCACCGACTGGTCGGCTCGCAACGAGTGCGACGCCGACGCGACGTTCGTGTGGATCCGCAAGCGCTATGACGCCGTCGAGGGCCACACGGTATCGGTGAAGTTCGGCAACGAGCAGGACATCGAACCGTCGGCCATGCCGGGGACCGACGGCAAATGGCGCACGACGCGCATGCTCGACCCGCAGGACCTCGGCTACGACATGCACGTCAACGTCGTCACGTTCGAGCCCGGCGCGACCATTCCGTTCGCCGAGACGCACGTCATGGAACACGGCCTCCTGATGCTCGAAGGCAAGGCCGTCTATCACCTCAACGGCGACTGGGTGGAGGTTCAGGCAGGCGACTTCCTCTCGCTGCGCGCCTTCTGCCCGCAGGCGTGCTACGCGGGCGGGCCGTCGAACTTCCGCTACCTGCTCTACAAGGACGTCAACCGCCAGATCATGCTTTGAGACGTTGAGCTACAACTGGAATGGCCAGCCAGTGATCTTCTTCTCGCGCGGAGTCGCGTAGGTACGCACCTTCGACGTGGACAGTCCCATCCGGACCAGACCCTCGGCGATGGTGACCGCCGCGCGGACTCCGTCGACGATCGGGACGCCGGTCGCGGCCGTCACCTTCTCCTCGAGTTCGGCCATGCCGCCGCATCCTAGGCAGATCACTTCGGCGTGGTCGTTCTCCACTGCCTCCCGCGCCTCGCGGACGATCGCCTCGACCGCCCGACCTGGATCCGACTCGAGTTCGAGCACACCGAGACCGGACGCCCGCACCGACGCGCATCGTGCATCGAGGCCCGCGAGCTTGAGACGGTCCTCGATCAGCGGGACGGTGCGGTCGAGCGTGGTGACGACCGAGTACTTGTGTCCGAGGTACATCGCCGTCGACGCGGCCGCCTCGGTGATGTCGACCACCGGGACGTCGAGCAACTCCTGCAGGCCCTCCCGACCGTGCTCGCCGTACCCGGCCTGGATGACGGCGTCGAACGGCTCGGGATACGAGGTGACCGCATCCATGACGGCGATGGCCGCGAGGTAGCTCTCGAAGTTGCCCTCGCACGAATCCGCACCGAAACGCGGTGTGATGCCGACGATCTCGGTACCCGGCGACGCGACGCGGCGCGCCGACTCTGCGATGGCATCGGTCATCGAGGCCGTCGTATTCACGTTGGCTACGAGGATTCGCATGGCAGTCCCTACTAGTGCGTGCTCGCCACGGCGATGGACTCGCCGGAGACATCGTTGAACGGTCCCCGGCGGTCGGCGACCACCAGGTACACGATCGCACCGAGTCCTGCTCCGATGAACCAGGAGAACTCCGAGACGATCTTGAACGCCGGAACGAACGCCATCAGCAGTGCCGCCACCGCCGTGATGACGAGCGCGGCCACGGCACGCACGTTGACGCCCTTGGCGTAATGGTATTCGCCGTTCGGATCGATGGTGAACAGGGCCGGGACGTTGATCTTCGAACGACGCACCAGCCAGTAGTCGGCCATGATGATGCCGAACAGGGGCCCGAGAATCGCACCTAGCCCACCGAGGAAGTAGTTGATCACCGCAGGCGAGTTGTACAGGTTCCACGGCAGGATCACCAGGCCGATGACGGCCGAGATGAACGCTGCGCGACGGAAGTTCAGCTGCTTCGGGAACAGATTGTTGAGCGCATAGATCGGGGCGACGAAGTTCGCCATCAGGTTCACGGCCACGGTCAGGATCAGCAGCGCCAGTGCCGCGAGCACCAGCAGCAGGGTGTTCGGCACCTCCTGGACGATGTCGGCGGGCGCTTCGATGATCCGTCCGTCGATGCGGAATTGAGCGCCGGCGAGAACGATCACGATGGCGCCGAACACCAGCATGTTGAGCGGGATGCCCCAGAAGTTGCCCTTCACGATGGCCCGCTTCGACGTCGCGTTCCGGGTGAAGTCGCAGAAGTTGAGGACGAACGTGCCGTAGATCGCGACCCACAGGCTGGCGCCGCCGATGATCTGCAGCCACATGTCGACGCCGGTCAGCGAGTCGGGCGTGGTCCACGCGATGGTCCAGTCGGCATTGCTGAGCATCCAAATCGCGAGCGCGATCATCGTGAACAGGATGACCGGACCGGCGAAGGCCTCGTACCTGCGGATCATCTCCATGCCGTAGCTGACGATGATCACCTGGATCACCCACAGCACGATGAACGAGATCCAGCCGAGCGTCGACAACCCCAGGAAGCTGTTCGAGTCGAGGGTCTCGGCGGACGGTACGAGGGCGATGATCATGATGCGCAGCACCACGGACGCGAGGTAGGTCTGGATGCCGAACCAGGCGATCGCGATCGCGCCGCGGATGAGGCCGGGGATCTGGGCACCGCGGGTGCCGAACGAGATGCGGCTCATCACCGGGAACGGAACGCCGGTCTTCTCCCCCATGAACCCGGACAGGTTGAGCAGCAAGAAGAGGAAGACGCCGCCGAGTCCGAGCGCCAACAGAATCTGCCACCCACCGAGGCCGAGGGCGAACAGTCCGATGGCAAACGAGTAGTTGCCCAGGCTGTGGACGTCGTTCGCCCACAGAGTGAAGATGTTGTACGCGCTCCACCGTCGACCTTCACGCTTCGTGGGCGCGAGTTCGGGGTTGTACAGGGACGGACTGACGTCGGCGAACGGGGTTGCATCGTCACGACTGGGGTCGCCGACGAGACCGGTGGATTCTGTGGTCATGGATACGCCTGTCACGGTCGGAGCGCCGACGCATAGCGTCGCCGCAAACATTCCACGGTGCGGAAGTAATATTCCACGGATGCGACAAGTAAGTCGCATCGGAACACCGCGTGTCAAGGCCTTGGCGCGATTGACTGTGTCGACGCTCACATCTAGAGTCGTCGCGAATGGAGTTCTGATTCCACGATGAGGAATTCATCTCGTAGCAACGGAGAGCCGCCGATGACCGCCGACACCCCCGATCAATCCGGTTTCGACCTGGTGGTCCGCGGCGAACGCATGCTGACGACGGCGGGAATCGTCGCCCGTGAGATCGGCATCCGCGACGGCCGCATCGTCGCGATCGAGCCGCTGGGTAGCGGTCTCACCGGCACGGAGATCGTCGAACTCAACGACGACCAAGTGATGATCCCCGGCCTGGTCGACACGCACGTGCACGTCAACGAGCCCGGCCGCACCGAGTGGGAGGGGTTCGACTCCGCCACCCGCGCCGCGGCGGCAGGTGGCGTCACCACGCTCATCGACATGCCGCTCAACTCGATTCCGCCGACGGTCAACGTCGAAGCACTCGACGCCAAGCGCGCGGCCGCATCCGGCAAGACGCACATCGACGTCGGGTTCTGGGGCGGCGCCATTCCCGGCAACACCGGTGATCTGCGCGGCCTGCACGACGATGGGGTCTTCGGCTTCAAGTGCTTCCTGCTGCACTCCGGCGTCGACGAGTTCCCGCATCTCGACGCCGACGAGATGGAGAAGGACATGGCCGTGCTGGCCGGCTTCGACTCCATGATGATCGTGCACGCCGAGGACTCTCGCGCCATCGACCGAGCCCCCTCGGCCGAAGGTGACCGGTACGAGCGCTTCCTCGCGTCTCGGCCCCGCGGCGCCGAGAACGTGGCAATTGCGGAGGTCATCGAACGCGCTCGGTGGACCGGCGTCCGTGCACACATCCTGCACCTGTCCTCCTCGGACGCTCTGCCGATGCTGGCGACCGCCAAACGCGACGGCGTCAAGATCACCGTCGAGACGTGCCCGCACTACTTGACGCTGCTCGCCGAGGAGATCCCCAATGGCGCAACGGCATTCAAGTGCTGCCCGCCGATCCGCGAGGCGTCGAATCGCGAGCTCCTGTGGCAGGGCCTGCTCGACGGCACGATCGACTGCATCGTCTCCGACCACTCCCCCTCGACGGTCGACCTGAAGGACGTGGAGAACGGCGACTTCGGCGTCGCATGGGGCGGCGTCGCATCGCTGCAACTCGGCCTGTCGTTGATCTGGACCGAGGCCAAGCGCCGCGGTGTGAAACTGACACAGGTGATCGAGTGGATGGCGGCCAAGCCCGCCGCGCTCGCCGGATTGAACAACAAGGGCAAGATCGCGCTGGGCTACGACGCCGACTTCGCGATCTTCGAGCCAGAGTCCGCCCAGGTCGTCGACGTGCACAAGCTGCACCACAAGAACCCGATCAGCCCGTACGACGGGCGCGCACTCGCCGGTGTCGTGAGGAGTACCTGGTTGCGCGGCAAGAAGATCGACTTCGAGACCCCGCAGGGCCGGATGCTGCGCCGCGGCGGCGTGTAGCGCAGCGGCCTGCCTGCGATTCGTGGAAGATTTCCTGCGGTGAGCGCGGGAAATATTCCACGAATCACGCGGGCGGCTACTTCAGGGGGAGGCCGGTGATCGCGCGGGCCATCACGAGGCGCTGAATCTCGCTGGTGCCCTCGAAGATCGTGAAGATCTTGGCGTCGCGGTGCATGCGCTCGACCGGGTAGTCGCGGGTGTAGCCGTTGCCACCGAGGATTTGGATCGCCTCGTCGGTGACGTACACGGCCGTCTCGCTGGCGATGAGCTTGGCCATCGATCCCTCGGCGTTGGTGAACGGCAGGTCGTTGCGCGCCATCCAGCCCGCGCGCCACACCAGGAGCCGAGCACTGTCGATGCGGGCCTTCATGTCGGCGAGCTTGAACGCGATCGCCTGGAAGTCGCCGATCTTGCGACCGAATTGCTCGCGCTGCTGGGCGTATTCGAGTGCGTACTCATACGCCGCGCGCGCCACGCCGAGCGCCATTGCGCCGACCGTCGGCCGGGTGCGCTCGAACGTCTTCATCGCCGCCTGGCCCGCGGAGCGCTTGCCCTCGCGCGACCGGGCGATGCGCTCGTCGAACTTGTCCTTGCCGCCGATGATCAACCGGCCCGGGATCCGCACGTCGTCGAGCACGACCTCGGCGGTGTGCGAGGCGCGGATGCCGTGCTTCTTGAACTTCTGGCCCTGGCTGAAGCCCTTGGTGCCCGGCGGGATGATGAACGTCGCCTGGCCGCGCGAACCGAGGTCGGGCTCGACCGATGCCACCACGATGTGCACGTTGGCGATGCCGCCGTTGGTCGCCCAGGTCTTGGTGCCGTTGATGACCCATTCGTCGGTCGCCTGGTCGTAGCGGGCCCGCGTGATGATGGCCGAGACGTCCGATCCCGCGCCCGGCTCCGAGGCACAGAACGAACCCAGCAGCGGTTCGTCGACCGTGCCGAACATCTGGGGCAGCCACTCGCCGAGTTGCTCCGCGGTACCGGTGGCCGCGAGCGACGCCGCCGCCAGACCGGTGCCGAGGATCGAGAGCCCGATTCCCGCGTCACCCCAGAACATCTCCTCGAAGACGGTCAGGATGCCGAGCCCACTGGGCTCCGCAGCCTGGGTGGCGAAGAGGTCCATCGAGTAGAGACCGACCTTCGCCGCCTCCTGGATGATCGGCCACGGCGTCTCCTCGCGCTCGTCCCACTCTGCTGCCGCAGGCCGGACGATCTGTGCAGCGAAGTCGTGAACCCAGTCCCGGACGTCGACGACGTCTTCGGGAAGCTCCAGGGAGAACGTCATGGCGACAGGTCCTTTCGATGATCCGACGGCCATGCGGCCGGTAGCGGCGCGATGGAACGAGCAACCGCGTGGCGGTTCAGTGAACGAATGTACACTGCGAGTGGACCTCGGCCAACCGGTGCCCCCGGCCGGCAAACGAACGCCGCAGTCGGCGCGACTGTGGGAGCGTTACCACCACAGCCGAACCCGCCGATCCGGCCCACGACAGGAATGCCGCCAAGGATGCCGAACGCTCAGCGCAGGGCCCCGCGCACCGCGCGGAGCATCGGAACGCGCTACGTCCTCGGCCTGACCTATGCCCAACTGATCACGGCCGTCGAGGTCGCTGCCGTCGCCATCTCCCTCGGCGGGCAGTCCTTCGGCGCCAACACCGCACTGACGCCACCCCGGCTCGCCGTCCCCGTCGCGCTCATCGCCTTCGGAGTCCTGGGCACCGCCCTCGGCGGTTACTGGAGCATCGCGCCGTCGCTGCGCTGGTACCCAGCCGGTGTCGAACCCGATGCGGTGCAGCGCAAGAACGCCATCAACCTGGTGCGCCGCCAGACCGCGATCCTCCTGGGCATCTGGGTGGTGTGCACGCTGGTGTTGGTCGCGAACAACGTCGATGCCGGTGTCGGGCCGACCGTGCTGCTGGTGATGGCCATGCTGTTCGGGGCGACCTCGAGCGTGAGTTCCGGGCTGCTGTTCACCTTGCGCGTCGTGCGGCCGATCGTCTCGGCGGCGAGCAAGGACTTCGTCAGCCGGGCGACCGCGCCGGGCGTCGTCGCCCGCCTGGTCCTGATGTGGCTGGTGACCTCGGCGCTTCCGAGTCTCGCGATCGCGCTGCTCGTGGTGTTCCACTCTCAGGGCTGGTTCATTCCTCGCAGCGCGTCGCTCGTGATCCCCGTCGTCGTGCTGTCGGCGGTGTCGGTGGGGCTCGGGGTGCGGTCGCTCATCTTGGTGTCGCGGTCGATCTCCGATCCGCTCAACGACGTCGTCGCGGCGATGGCCGAGGTCGAGCGCGGCGACATCGGGCGCGCCGTCGACGTCTACGAGCAGTCCGAGATCGGGCGGCTGCAGAACGGCTTCAACCGCATGGTCGCGGGTCTGCTCGAACGCGACCGGCTCCGCGACCTGTTCGGCCGCCACGTCGGTTCCGACGTCGCCCGGCTCGCCGAGTCCGACGGCGCCGCACCCGGTGAAGTGCGCGACGTCGCGGTGCTGTTCATCGACCTGGCCGGCTCCACCCAGTTGCCCGCACACCGCTCCCCGCGCGAAGTGGCCGACGTGCTCAACGACTTCTTTCGCATCGTCGTCGCGGCCGTCGACGAACGCGGCGGCCTCATCAACAAGTTCCAGGGCGACGCCGCACTCGCGGTGTTCGGCGCGCCGGTGGCCACCGACGATGCGGCCACCGCGGCGTTGCACACCGCCCGCGCCCTTGCCGAGCAGTTGCGCACCCTTCCGGTCGTCGACTTCGGCATCGGCGTGTCGGCAGGCCCGGTGTTCGCGGGCAACATCGGCGCCGAGAACCGCTACGAGTACACCGTGATCGGCGATCCGGTGAACGAGGCCGCACGATTGGCCGACGCCGCCAAGCAGATCGTCAGCCGGACGTTGGCCTCGGGTGCCGCGCTGGACCGCGCCGACGCCGACGAGCGATCGCACTGGGACTCCCGCGACCCCGTCCTACTGCGTGGCCGATCGGAACCCACCCGAATCTCGGTGCCGCGCGACCACAATGTGGTGCATGGCACCCGACACTGACGGCCACACCAGCCCCGACAACGCAGACCACCCCGATCGCGTCACCCCGTTCCGCATCGACGTACCCGACGACGTGCTGACCGATCTGCGACAGCGCCTGACCAGTACGCGGTGGCCCGAGCCCGAGACCGTGGGCACCGGGGACGAACTCGATTGGAGCCAGGGCATCCCGCTGGCCTACACGCAGGAGCTGGCTGCCTACTGGGCCAACGACTACGACTGGCGGGCACGTGAAACCGCGCTCAACCGCTTCGACCAGTTCGTCACCGAGATCGACGGCCTCGACGTGCACTTCATCCATCAGCGCTCGCCACATCCCGACGCCTTCCCGATCGTCATCACCCACGGGTGGCCCGGATCGGTCGTCGAGTTCGCGAAGATCGTCGAGCCCCTGACCGATCCGACCGCCCACGGCGGTCGCGCCGAGGACGCCTTCCACGTCGTGTGCCCATCCCTGCCCGGCTACGGGTTCTCGGGCAAGCCGACGGCCACCGGCTGGAACGTCGACCGAATCGCCAAGGCCTGGGAGACGCTGATGGTCCGGCTCGGCTACGACCGCTACGGCGCACAGGGCGGCGACTGGGGTGGCGCCGTCACCGCACAGATCGGGCGCAACGTCGGGCACTGCGTGGCCATTCACACCAACTTCCCGATCGGCTCCCCCACCGAGGAGGCGAAGACCAACCCGACCGACGAGGACAAGGCCGCCTTCGCGGGGCTGAACTACTACCGCACCCAGGACAACGGCTACTTCAAGGAGCAGGCCACCCGTCCGCAGACGGTGGGGTACGGCCTCGTCGACTCCCCCGTCGCGCTGCTCGCGTGGATCGTCGAGAAGTTCTGGTCATGGACCGACTGCGACGGCCACCCCGAGAACGCGCTGAGTCGTGACGAGATGCTCGACGACGTGATGGTCTACTGGGCCACCGCCAGCGGGGCGTCGTCGGCGCGGCTGTACTGGGAGAGCCAGACGTCGTTCGGCGGGTCCGGCCGGATTGAACTGCCCACGGGCGTCGCCTCGTTCCCCAAGGAGATCGGCCCGACGCCGCGGTCGTGGTGCGAGGCCAACTACAACATCACCCACTGGACCACGATGCCGCGCGGCGGTCACTTCGCGGCGTTCGAACAGCCCCAGTCGTTCGTCGACGACGTTCGGACGTTCTTCGCGACGGTGCGCTGAGGCGTCAGGTCTCGGCCTGGACGCCGCCGTCCTTCCTGCGCTCGCGCATGATGTACGCCGAGGCCGACAGCACCAGGACCACACCGCCGAGGAGGCCGATCTCCACTGCGGCGCGGGAGAACTCGGGGCCCTTGCTCAGCAGGGTCGCCGCCTCGACCGACAGCACGACGATCTCCTTGATCGCGGCGAGGATGCCCACGATGAGGAAGGGCTCGACGACGATCTCGTGCGAGCGCAGGCTCACTCGGACCGCGTAGAGCAACTCCACGAAGATGAAGATGAGCAGCAGGCCGTCGAGGATCTCCACGGTGAGCGTCGAGGTGGGCGTGTCCTTGAGGTGCAGCAGCTTGCTGAACTGTGCCACCAGCAACGCGATCGAACCCAGCACGAGCACCACGGCGATGGCCCAGTAGATGGCGTCCTCGACCCAACCGAGCACGCGGTCGGCCAGGCGCTGCCGGTCCTCCTCGTTCTCCCCCTCCGACTTCGCCATCACCGGTTGAGCATCCAGATCCGGGTCGACAGCGCGGTCGCGAACGCACACCACAGCGGGTACAGACCCAGCGGTGCGGCCGAGGCGCCGTTCACCGCGACGGCCCGGCGGGTGAGGTCGGCACTGCTGACCGCCAGCGCTCCCGCGGCGATCGCGGAGGTGCCCAACTTGCGCTGATTGAAGAACAACCACGACCAGCTGCCGTTGAGGACGAGGTTGAGCGCGAGCAGTCCTGCGAAGGTCTTCGCCTCGTCACGCCGCCCCTGCTCGGTCAGCGAATCGATCGCGCTCGCCGACACCGCGGCGATGTCGGCGTACAAAATCGGCCAGACGATCGGAAAGGCCTGCCGCGGAGGCTGGAAGCTCGGCTTGCGCAGGCTCGCGTACCACGCAGACTGCGCGGGACGGCTCGCCAGGCCGCCGACGACCGCGGTCGTCAGCGCGGCCGCACCCGTCTTGGCCAGTGTTGCGGGACGCATGGTCGTTCCTCTCGATCTGGCCGGTCGCCTGGATTGGCCGCGGCCGTCAATTCCGAACACTAGCGGGGCGACGCCGCGCGACGCGGTAGCCGCCGTAGATCAGCAGCGCGACGGCGAAGTCGACGAAGTAGGCGATGTCGGCGCCATGCCACGCCACGGCCACCGGCCCCTGGATCAGCGAGGTGTTCATGAACGGCACCGCGGCCAGGTAGGCGACGACGAAGGCCACCAGGGCTGCGATCGCATCGGCGCGCCCCGTGCTCTCCGCGGCGGGATCGATGGTCGCCCTGCCCCTGGCCCGGATGACCCAGTCGACCACGACGACGGCGACGAACCCCGGGATCCAATACCCGATGAGCAGCAGCACGTCTTGGAATCGGGTCGCGGTATCGGCCGCGTGCAGCCACAGGATCAGCCCGAACGCTAGCACCGTCACGACCACCGCCGACACCGGCCTGCGCACCCGGACACCCAGGGTCTGCAGGGCCAGCGAGCCGCTGTAGTCGTTCATCACCCCGGACCCCACCGAGGCCAGGGCGATGACCGCGAGCGCCAGGGCGCCGATGACTCCCCCGCCCATGACGCTCTGCACGCCTTCGACGGAGTGCTCGGAGACCAACTCGCCCGCGGCGACGCCGATGCCCTGAATGAAGGTGTAGGCCAGGGCGATACCGGCGAAGGTGTAGCCGAACACCCGCATCCGCGACGAGTCGGCGGGCAGGTAGCGGCTGAAGTCCGCGGCGTAGCTCGCCCACGAGACGGACAGGCTGAACGCGATCGTCACCTCGAGGATGAACGCGCCGACGAGGTCCGGACCGGTGAGGGTCGCGGGCACGATCACGTCGTGCCCGCTGACGAGCTTGACGGCGAACACCACGAACGTCGCGAGCAATACGACGGTGAGCACGGCCTGCAGCCGGTGGATCAGCTCGTATCCGAAGAAGCCGACGACCCCCTGTACGCCGAGGACGATGAGCACCGCAGCCCAGAACGGAATTCCGAGCAGCGCCGAGAGGGCCTCGCCGCCGAACAGCCCGACCAGAGCGTCCCATGCGATCGACGACAGCCACTGCAACGCCGCGGGGACCACCACGGTGCCGCCGAACGCCATTCGTGCCGTGGGCAACTGAGCGGTCCCGGTCCGCGGTCCCCACGTCGACAGATAGCCGACCACCAGCGAACCGAGCACCGTGCCGATGAGCATCGCGAGCATGCCGAGCCAGAACCCCAAGCCGAGCGCGATCGCCAACGCGCCGGTGAAGACGCCGGTCATGTTGACCTGCGGCGCGAACCAGACGGTGAAGAGCCGACGCGGGCTGCCGTAGCGCTTGTCGGTCGCCACGGGCGCGATGCCGTGCGTCTCGACGTGGAAGTCACCCGCTGCCGTCGGGCTGCGGCCCTGGAAGGGAGCAGCGCTCAGGGCGCTCGTGGCGGCCGAGCCCTCCCCGGCGATCGACGCGACGGAACGTGGGTCTGGCATGAGCTCATTCGATCACGCGGGCAACCGGTGGCCGTCGTTCGGTGGCCCCGCGACGCCCAGGGTGGTGCACCCCCGGCGCGGAATCTGCGCCTGAGCAACGCCCGCGATGAGGAAATCCATCGTGAAAATCTGAATTCGTTGCGGAAACGGTTGCGAAGGTACGTCCGATGGGTGAAGGTTTACCCACAGCGCACGGGCTGGATGGGGCTGCCATGGCCTCTGAGCGGACAGCCGTTGTGCGAGCACGAGGGAGAACTGATCTGACCGGCACAGGCAGCACAGCCGTCGACCACGCGACAGGAGAGGACGGGGCAGCCCTCGGCACGGGACGCCCGGTCATCGAGATCGACCACGTCACGAAGCGATTCGAGGACTACGTCGCCGTCGCCGACGCACACTTCTCGATCGCCTCTGGCGAGTTCTTCTCCATGCTCGGACCGTCGGGATGCGGCAAGACCACCACCCTGCGGATGATCGCCGGGTTCGAGACCCCGACGAGCGGCGCCATCCGGCTCGAGGGCGCCGACGTGTCGAAGGTGCCGCCGCACAAGCGCAACGTGAACACGGTGTTCCAGCACTACGCGCTGTTCCCCCACATGTCGGTGTGGGACAACGTGGCGTACGGGCCGCGGTCGATGAAGAAGGACAAGGCCGAGGTCAAGCGGCGCGTCGACGAGATCCTCGACATCGTGCGCCTCGGCGACTTCGCCAAGCGCAGGCCGTCGCAACTGTCCGGTGGCCAGCAGCAGCGCGTCGCACTGGCCCGCGCCCTGGTCAACTACCCCAGCGCCCTGCTGCTCGACGAGCCACTCGGCGCGCTCGACCTCAAGCTGCGCCACGCCATGCAGTTCGAACTCAAGCGCATCCAGCGCGAGGTCGGCATCACGTTCATCTACGTGACGCACGACCAGGAGGAGGCGTTGACCATGAGTGACCGCATCGCGGTCATGAACGCGGGCAACGTCGAGCAGATCGGATCGCCGACCGAGATCTACGACGCGCCGGCGACGGTGTTCGTGGCCAACTTCATCGGGCAGGCGAATCTGTGGCCCGGTCGCCAGACCGGCCGCGACGGCCACTTCGCCGAGGTCGCCGTGCTCGGCACCACGCTGCGCGCCCGGGCGGGCGAGACGACGATCGAGACCGGTGGCCAGGCAACGGTCATGGTCCGGCCCGAGCGGGTGCGCGTATCGGTCGAACCGCTCGGCGGCGACGCCGCGTCGGTGCAGGCAACCGTGCAGGACCTGACGTTCCAGGGTCCGGTCATGCGGGTGTCGGTGGTGGCACCCGACGGCTCGATCATCCTGGCCCACGTCGGCGCGGAGCAGAAGCTCCCGGCGGTCAGGCCCGGGGACCGGGTGTACGCCGGCTGGGATGCCGAGGCAGCCCTCGTGCTGCCGGCCGCAGACATCCCCACCACCGAGGACCTCGAGGAAATGCTCGACGACTAGGCCACGCGCGACCGTCCACAAGACTCCTCCCCCTTCCGCAACCGACGAAAGGCAGTGCCGCCATGGCCGCTGGAAACTCCGACAACATCGACCCCCGACTGATGTCCCGGCTGACCGCCACCCGTACCAACCGCAGGCGCTTCATCGGCGGTGGAGCGGCAGCCGCAGCGGCAGCCATCCTCGGGCCGTCGTTCCTGGCCGCGTGCGGCTCGGACAGCTCCTCGTCGGGTGAGGGCTCCGGCTCCGAATCGAGTGGCAGTGACACGACCGGCACGTCGAGCAACATGCTGCGGATCTCGAACTGGCCCCTGTACATGGCCGACGGATTCGTCGCGGGCTTCCAGACCGCCTCCAGTCTGACGGTGGACTACAAGGAGGACTTCAACGACAACGAGCAGTGGTTCGCCAAGGTCAAAGAGCCGCTGTCGCGCAAGCAGGACATCGGCGCCGACCTCGCCGTGCCGACCACGTTCATGGCGGTCCGGCTGCACACCCTCGGCTGGCTCAACGACATCAGCGACGCCGGCGTGCCGAACAAGCAGAACATCCGGCCCGACCTGCTCGAGGCGGGCGTCGACCCCGGCCGCAAGTACAGCGCGCCCTACATGTCCGGCCTCGTCGGCCTCGCGTACAACCGCGCCGCCACCGGTCGCGACATCCGCACCATCGACGATCTGTGGGACCCCGCGTACAAGGGCAGGGTCAGCCTGTTCTCCGACGCCCAGGACGGGCTCGGCATGATCATGCAGTCCCAGGGCGGGTCGGTCACCGACCCGACGACCGAGAGCATCACCAAGGCCGTCGACCTCGTCCGGGAGCAGAAGGACAAAGGGCAGATCCGCCGCTTCACCGGCAACGACTACGCCGACGACCTCGCGGCGGGCAACATCGCCATCGCACAGGCGTATTCGGGTGACGTGGTGCAGTTGCAGGCCGACAACCCGGACCTGCAGTTCATCGTCCCCGAGTCGGGCGGCACCACGTTCGTCGACACCATGGTGATCCCGTACACGACGCAGAACCAGAAGGGCGCCGAGACGTGGATCAACTACGTCTACGACCGCGCCAACTACGCCAAGTTGGTGGCGTTCGTGCAATACGTGCCCGTGCTCTCGGACATGACCGACGAACTCAACAAGATAGACCCTGCGATCGCCAACAACCCGTTGATCAACCCGCCCAAGGACATCCTGGACAAGGTCCAGGGCTGGGCGGCGCTGACCGACGAGCAGACGCAGGAGTACAACACGTTGTACGCCGCTGTCACCGGCGGCTGAGGCATGGCAGGAGTCGCGGCCAGCGGTAGGCAGCGGAGCAAGATCGCTCCGTACCTGATGATCCTGCCGGCCATGGTGTATCTCGGCATCTTCTTCGTGGTGCCGGTAGTGACACTCGGCCGCACGTCGTTGTCGTCGTCGGGCGGATCGGTGTACCTGCCGACGTTGACGTTCGACTGGAACTTCGGCAACTTCATCGACGCGTTCCGGCAGTACGACGACCAGATCATCCGGTCCTTCACCTACGCGGCGGTCGCCACGGTCGTATGTCTGCTGCTGGCATACCCATTGGCGTACGTGATCGCGTTCAAGGCCGGCAGGTACAAGAACCTGATCCTCGGACTGGTGATCCTGCCGTTCTTCGTGACGTTCCTGATCCGCACCATCGCCTGGAAGACGATCCTCGCCGACGAGGGGTGGGTGGTTCAGGCGTTGGGCACCGTCGGACTGCTTCCCGAGGAGGGCCGACTGCTGTCCACCGGGTGGGCGGTCATCGGCGGCCTGATCTACAACTGGATCATCTTCATGATCCTGCCGCTGTACGTCAGCCTCGAGAAGATCGACCCGAGGCTGCTCGAGGCCTCGAAGGACCTCTACTCGTCGGCGCCGCGCAGCTTCGGCAAGGTCGTTCTGCCGCTGTCGGTGCCGGGCGTGCTCGCCGGCAGCATGCTGGTGTTCATCCCGTCGGTGGGTGACTTCATCAATGCCGACTACCTCGGGAGCACCCAAACGACCATGATCGGCAACGTCATTCAGAAACAGTTCCTGGTCGTCAAGGACTATCCGGCCGCTGCGGCGCTGAGCTTCCTGCTGATGGCGCTGATCCTGGTCGGCGTACTCCTCTACACCCGGGCACTCGGAACCGAGGACCTCGTATGACGATTCAGGATCGTATCGCCGCGGCGAACGAGGACATCGGCGACGTGACCCCCAAGCGAACGCTCGCACAGCGACTCAACTTGGGCGACAACCTGTTACGGGTGGTCGCAGGACTCGTGCTGCTGTACCTCTTCCTGCCGATCTTCGTCATCATCCTGTTCTCGTTCAACAAGCCGACGGGAAAGTTCAACTACACCTGGCGCGGTTTCACGCTCGAGAACTGGGCCGATCCGTTCAAGTACCCCGCGTTGACCGATGCGCTGAAGCTCAGCCTCAACGTGGCCGCCGTGTCCACGCTGATCGCGCTGGTGCTGGGCACGCTCGTCGCCATCGCCTTGGTGCGACAACGGTTTCGCGGGTCGAAGGCCGTCGACACCTTCCTGATCCTGCCGCTGACTGCACCCGAGGTGGTGATGGGCGCGTCGCTGCTGACGCTGTTCCTCGACCTCAACTGGGCCGCGGGGTACACCACGATCGTCATCGCGCACATCGCCTTCCAGGTGAGCTTCATCGCGATGACGGTGCGGGCGCGGGTTCGCGGCTTCGACTGGACGCTCGAGGACGCGTCGATGGATCTGGGTGCCACCCCGTTCCGCACATTCTTCCGGGTGACGTTGCCGTTGATCGTGCCGGGCATCATCGCGGCGGCGATGCTGTCGTTCGCCCTGTCGCTGGACGACTTCATCATCACCTACTTCGTCAGCGGCGCCTCGGTGACGTATCCGCTGTACGTCAACGCAGCGGTCAAGGCGGCAGTACCGCCGCAGATCAACGTGCTCGCCACGGCGATCCTGCTGATCAGCCTGCTCCTGCTCGCCGTCGGAACGCTGTACCGGCGCAAGCGCATCGACACCTGAGTTCTCAGCCGACTTCGGCAGGCACCGGTGGCACCGTCCGGGCTCCGCTGCGTGCGGCGCCGATGCCTGCCGCCACGACCATCGCGATGCCCACCAGGCCGGCGGGCCCGGGTACCTGGTGCAGCACGACGAAGCCGATCAGCATCGCGAATCCGGGTTCCAGTGCCATCAGCGTGCCGAACGCTGCGGTGGTGAGCCGCCGCAGCGAGAGCATCTCGAGCGAGAACGGGATGACGGGCAGCAGCAGCGCCAGTCCGATGCCGATCAGCAGGATCTCGGGGGTCACACGGGGCAGCACGGAGTGGCCCACGACGAGGGTCGCGAACACGCCGGCGACCGACATCGACACGGCCAGGCCGTTGATGCCCTCGACGGCGTCCCCGACGCGCTGGGTCAGCAGGATGTAGCAGGCCCAGCACACAGCAGCCGCCAGCGCGAACGCCACGCCGACCAGGTCGACTGTGCCCGCCCACGGTTGCGTCAGGAGGATCACGCCCAGGGCCGCGACGGCAGGCCACACGAAGCGCTGCCTGCCCTTGCCGAGGAGCACGGCGACGCTCAGCGGACCGAGGAACTCCAGCGCGCTCGCGGTACCCAGGGGGATGCGTGCGATGGCCGCCATGAACAGCAGCGTCACGCCCGCGGTGACGATGCCGAGCGCGACGCAGGTGAAGAACGCCGACCTGGTGAACGCCGAGGGTCGGGGCCGCACCAGGATCAGCAGGATGACGCCGGCCCAGGCCAGGCGCAGCCACGCCGCTCCCTCCACGCCAATGCGGTCGATTAGGCTCAACGACAGTGCCAGCCCCACCTGCACGCTGAGCATCGACCCGGTGGCCATGAGCGCACTGGTGCGCGCGTTCGTGCTCGCCGCCTGAGAAGTCACCCTCGCATTGAACGGGAGGCCGACCGTTCGCGTCCACGTGATTTATCCGGACATACCGTTCGCGAATCACGGACAGTGGGCGGCGGTTTCACCCATCCGCGTGGGGGGTAGTGGGTCTTCGTGCTGGGAGGGTGGAGTCCATGACGTCAGTGGTCATCGTCGGCAGTGGTTTCACCGGCTTCGAATGCGCGCGCAAACTCGTCCGCATCCTGGGCAAACACGATGCGCCGGTGGACGTCACGATGATCTCGCCGGTCGACTACATGCTGTACACACCGCTGCTGCCCGACGTGGCGGGGGGCGTCGTCGACGCACGCTTCGTCACCATTCCGCTGGCGAACACGCTGCGCGGGGTGAAGATCGTGCGGGGCCGCGTCGACTCCGTCGACCTCGAGGGCCGTGCGCTGACCTACACCGATCCGGAGGGCCGACGGCGCGACCACTCCTGGGACCGACTGGTGCTCACCCCGGGATCGGTCACGCGCCTGTTCGACGTGCCGGGCCTGGCGACCCACGCCCGCGGGCTCAAGTCGACCGCCGAGGCCCTCTACCTCCGCGACCACGTGCTCGAGCAACTGGAGTTCGCCGGCATGGACGACGATCCGCAGCGGACCCAGGCCCGCCGCACCGTCGTGATCGTCGGCGCGTCGTACTCGGGCACCGAACTCGCCGTGCAGCTGCGGGCACTCGCCGACGCGGCCGCCGATCAGATGGACTTCGACCGCGCGGCCGTGCGCTTCGTCCTGCTCGACATGGCCGAGCAGGTCATGCCGGAGGTCGGCGATCGACTCGGCGCCGCGGCGATGCGTGTGCTGCAGGAGCGTGGCATCGACGTCCGGCTCGGCATGACCCTCAAGGAGGTTCATGCCGATCACGTCATCCTCACCGACGACACGCGCATCGACACCCGCACCGTCGCGTGGGTCACCGGCGTCACCGGAGCACCACTGATCGCCGACCTCGGCCTGGAGCTGGAGCGCGGCCGGTTGAAGGTCCAGGCCGATCTGTCCGTGGCGGGCCATCCCCACGTCTTCGCAGCGGGTGACGCCGCGGCCGTCCCGGACCTCACCGAGCCCGGCAAGATCACCCCGCCCACCGCACAACACGCCACCCGCCAGGGAAAGACGTTGGCGCGCAACGTCGCTGCCACTCTCGGCTACGGGACCAAGAAACTGTACAAGCATCGCAACATGGGCCTGGTGGTGGATCTCGGCCCGGGGTACGCGGTGGCCAATCCCCTCAACGTCGCACTCTCCGGCTTCCCGGCCAAGGTGGTCACCCGGGCGTATCACCTCTACGCGATCCCCAGGTTCGTCAACCGCTGGGCGGTCTCGCTGGCCTACCTCACCGACGCCGTGTTCGACCGCTCGGTCGTGTCGATCGGATTGTCGTCGCAGGAGGACGCGCAGTTCGCCGCCAGCGAGGGCATCCCGATGCCGAAGGCCGATTGACCTCGGGCACAGCCCATTTGCTCGGCGGCCGTGGAAGCCGCGCAGTTTCACACGCGACACTGTGAGAGCACGCTAAGGAAACGGCGGAAAGTCGAACGTTTATCCGACCGTGGCCATTCTGTGACACGAGTAGTCCATCGTTATCGAAGTGAAACCAGTGGCTGATGTGGCAGCGCTACCCACCGCCGAAGGCCAGCGCCGGGGATCTGAGTGGGACGAGGAGCTGACATGGCCGTTCTGAGCGTGCACCGTCGCGGAGGAACCCGGCGCGTCGGCGTCACCACCGCCAAGGTCATCGTCGGCGTGGACGCGGTGCTGCGTCCGGTTCTCATCGCGGGGGCGATCCTGGTCGCCGCCGTCGCGTGGTCCTCGCCGGCCCAGGCCGAGCCGGTCGGCGGTTCGTACACCGACGTGCTGGGCAGTACGGGCATCGCAGGTGGCGGCACGATCACCAACGCGATAGCCCAAGTGGGACAAGCACTCTGCCCGCTGCTGGTGCAGCCCGGCAGCGGCCTCGCGTCGAACGCCCTTGCAGCGGGCGGCAACGGCGGCCTGGTGTCGTCGGTCGGAGGTGCCGTCGCAGGCATGGTGATCCAATCCCAATGCCCCAACGCGATGGCCCAACTCGCCAACGGCAACGTCGCACCGCTGATGCAATTGCTGGGCATGAGCAACGCCGCACTACCCGCCGGCTTGCCCGCTACCGGTGCCATTCCCCCGAACTTCGGCATACCACCGGCGGCAGCCACCAACCCGCTGCAGCTGGCCGGGCTGTCCTAGCCCGACGAGCCGGCCGACTCGTAACCGCCGATCGCAGCGACCTTCTCGGCCGACGCACTCTGCGGATCGAACTCGTAGCCGAGCCAGTCACCTGCGAGCCGACGCGCCAACTCGAGGCCGATGACACGCTGCCCGAAGCACAGCACCTGAGCATTGTTCGACAGCACCGACCGCTCCACCGAGTAGCTGTCGTGTGCGGTGACGGCGCGGATGCCCGGCACCTTGTTCGCGCTGATGGCCACGCCAAGGCCGGTGCCGCACACCAGAAGTGCGCGGTCGGCCTTGCCCTCGGCGATCAGCCTCGCCGCCGCGACCGCGACGTGCGGGTAGGCGGTGTCCTCGTCGGCCGTCACGCCGACGTCGATCACGTCGGCGACGCGCGAGTCCGCCTGCAGGTCGCTCTTGAGCGCCTCCTTGTACTGGGATCCGGCATCGTCGGAACCGACGACGATGCGCAGCCCGCCCTGGTCACTCATCAGTGGTCTCCCTTGGTACTCATCGCGAAGCTCTCGGCCACCGTGTGCGCGCACATCGCCAGCGAGGTCGCTCCCGCATCGGGTGTCCCGATGCTCCGTTCGGCCAGCGGGCGGGCTCGCCCCACCTTCGGCCGCATGCCTGCGGTGTCCCGAGCGGCCGTCGTCGCGACGTCGGCGGCGCGACGCCACCCGTCCTGCCACGACTCACCGGCGGCCACACGCCGTTCCAACTCTTCGACGAACGGCAGCAGTGCGTCCAGCATCGTCTTGTCACCGGGTGCGGCACCGCCGAGAGACACCAACGCGTCGTAGCCGTCGCGCATTCCTGCCGCCACGGTCGCCCCGTCGGGTCGTCCGGTGTCGCCGAGCCGGGCGCCGAGAGCGCCGAGCATCGCTCCCCACAGCACTCCCGAGGTCCCGCCGGCCTTGGCCGCCCACTCCCGTCCCGCGGCGGCGAGTACCGACCCCTGACCGGCGCCATCTCCGGCAGCGGCTGCTGCGGCGGCCGAGGCCGCCGACGATCCCTTCACCATGCCGCGGCCGTGGTCGCCGTCGCCAGCGACCGCGTCGATGCGGCCCAACTCGTCCTCCGCGTCGGCGAGCATCGCCGCCATCGCCTCGAGCGCACGGGCCACCAGGCGGCCGCCGGAGCGGCCGTCGTCGTCGGCGAGTCCGGCCAGATCGACTGCGGGCGCGGTGGAGTCGGCCACCGGGTCGAGGCGCTGCTCGCCCTCGCCGGGCGTGGCGGCGCCCTTGCGGTACGCCGGGCTGTCCGCCGGTGCGGTCCAGTACTGCTCGAGTTCCTCGTCGAGCCACATCACCGTCAGCGAGCAGCCCGCCATGTCCAGGCTGGTCACCAACTCGCCGACCTCGGGTTCGACGATCTCGTACCCACGGTCGCGCAGCAGACCGGCGACGGTCCCCCACACCACGAACAGTTCCTCGTACTTGGTGCGTCCGAGTCCGTTCAGGATGACGGCGATTCGCTTGGAGTCTCCGTCGGTGTAGTCGCCGAGCACGCCGTCGACGAGGGTGTGCGCCAACTGCTCGGCGGTGGGCATATCCTCGTCGGCCACGCCCGGCTCGCCGTGGATGCCGAGCCCGAGCCCCATCTGACCCTCGGGCACGGTGAACAACGGATGGTCGGCACCGGGCAGGGTGCAGCCGTCGAACGCGACGCCCAGCGTCCTGGTCGCCGCATTGGCCGCCTCCGCCACCCGGACCACGCCCGGCAGGTCGAGTCCCGCCTCGGCGGCGGCGCTCGCACACTTGAACACCGTGAAATCCCCTGCGATGCCGCGGCGTTTGGCTTCCTCGCCCTTGGGTGCGCTGGCCACGTCATCGGTGACGGCGAAGTACTGCGCCTCGATGCCCTCGCTGCGCAACTGCGTCACCGCCAGGGTGAAGTTCATGACGTCACCGGCGTAGTTGCCGGTGGTGAGCAGCACGCCGGCGTCACCGTGCGCGGCCCTCGCGACCGATGCGGCGTCCTCGGACGACGGCGAGGTGAACACGTTTCCGACGACGGCGCCGTCGGCGAAACCCGGGCCGACGGTGCCGCAGAAGGCCGGGTAGTGCCCCGATCCCCCACCGATCACGACCGCGACCTTGCCCGGCCGCGTCTGCTGGGCGCGCACCACGCCGCCGGGCACGCCGACGACGTACCGGGCATTGGCGTCGAGGAATCCGACGAGCATGTCCTCGGTGAAGCGGGCCGGATCGTTGAACAGCTTGGTCATCGCAGTCGCTGCCCCGTGTCGGTGTCGAACAGGTAGACCCGCTCCGGCGGCGCCGTCACGACGACCTGCTGTTCCGGCTCGAAGGAGTCCTGCGCGGGTGTCTGCACGACGATGCCCTCCTCCATGCCTGCCACCGTAGTGGTGGCGAGGCCGAACTCGAGGAGGTGCTCGAAGTAGGCGACGGTGACCGAGATGCCACCCGCACCCGCGGCGTCTGCGCTCAGCACGCAGTCCTGCGGCCTGACGCCGACGGTGACGTTGGTGCCGTCGGGCACGTCGGTCGCCGTGGTGTCGAGATAGCCTGCGCGCGTACCGATCTCGACGCGCGTGGTGCCGCCCGAAGTCCTCGCCACGCCGCGGACGACGTTGATGGCCGGCTCGCCGACGAACTGCGCGACGAACAGGTTGGCCGGATCGTCGAACACCTCGTCGGGGGTGCCGAACTGCTGCACGACGCCTGCGTCCATCACTGCGAGGCGGTCGGCGAGCGACAACGCCTCCACCTGATCGTGGGTGACGACGATGGTGGTGTAACCGAATTCGCGTTGCAGGATCTTCAGTTCCCGGCGTACTCGCTGGCGGGCCGCGGCGTCGAGGTGACTGAGCGGCTCGTCGAGGAGCAGCACCGGTGGGTTGCGTACCAGGGCACGTGCCAGCGCGACCCGCTGCTTCTGACCGCTGGACAGGCCCGCCGGGCGGAGTTCGAGAAGATCGTCCATCTCGAGGCGCGCGCTGATGGACCCCACCATCTGCTCGGCACCCTTGACCTTGCGGGCCTTCAGCCCGTAGAGCAGATTGTCCCGCACCGACAATGGCGGGTACAGCGCGTAGCTCTCGAACCCGACGCCGATACCGCGCTTGGCGGCGGGCAGCTCCGAGACCTCGCGGTCACCGATCTTGATCGAGCCGCTCGTCACCGTCTCGAGCCCGGCGATCATGCGCAGCGTCGTGGTCTTCCCACACCCCGACGGACCCAGCAGCGCAACCAGTTCGCCAGGCGCGATGTCGAGGTTGATGCCCTTGACCGCAGCGAAGCTCTCCCGGCCACGCGCGGTGTAGGTCTTGACCAGGTCGGTCAGCGTCAGGCTCTGCGCGGTGGTGGTCGCGGGTGCTTCCGTCGTCGTCGTCACCGTGCTGCCTCCAGTTCGTCGTCGTGAGCACCCAGCCGGGTGGTGTCGCCATCGCCCGCCGTCGACCCCGAATCACCGAGTGCCCGGAAGACGTGGACGTCGTGGTCGGCGACGGTCATCGACACCGGCGCACCCTCGCCGACGCCCTCGCGGCCCGAGGCGAGCACGATGAGCTGCTCCCCTCCGATGGCCACCGTCAGCTCGACGTTGCGGCCCAGCCGCTCGGCCAGCTGCACGGTGCCGCGCAGGGACCCCGACGGCGACACGTGGAGGTCGCAGGGGCGCAGGCCCACTCGCACCCGGTCACCGGCGGCCACCGTGACGCCCGGCGGCACCGGGACGTCGAAGGAGCTGTCGCCCAGCCTGATTCGGCCGTTGTCGACGACCCCGTCGAGCATGTTGATCTCGGGCTGGCCGAGCGCCCTGGCCACGAACGTGTCGGCCGGCGCGCGCCAGATCTCCTCGGGCGTCCCGATCTGGACGAACTCGCCCCCGCGCATCACGGCGATGCGGTCACCGAGGGCCAGCGCCTCCTGGTAGTCGTGCGTGACGTAGACGGTCGTCGTGTTCGACATCGCACCGAGCTGCTTGAGTTCCGCTCGCATCGCGGCGCGCAGTTTCGCGTCGAGGTGGCTCAGCGGCTCGTCGAGCAGGTAGACGTCTGCGGGCCGCACCAGCACCCGGCCCAGGGCCACGCGTTGGCGCTGTCCGTTCGACAGCTCCCTCGGGAAGCGACCGAGCAGGTGGTTGATTCCCAGCGTGCTGGTCACCTGGTCGATGCGCTCGGTGCGCTGCGCCTCCGTGTAGGTCCCGGTCCGGCCGGACTTCAGCGGCGACGCCAGGTTCTCGCTCACCGTCTTCTGCGGGTACAGCGCGTAGCTCTCGAATGCCATCGCGACGTTGCGGTGATAGGGCTCGACGTTCGTGACGTCGGTCCCCCCGATGGAGACCTCGCCCGCGTCGATGTCGACGAGTCCCGCGATCGACTTCAGCGTGGTGGTCTTGCCGGCGCCGCTGGGGCCGAGGATGACGAAGAACTCGCCGTCGGCGATCTCGACGGACACGTCGCGTACGGCCTGGGTCTTGCCGAACGACTTGGACAGGTTCTGCAGTCTTACGTTGGCCATCAGGCCTTCACCGCCCCGAACGACAGGCCACGCACCAGGTATCGCTGGATCGTGAGCGCGAGTATGAGTGGTGGCAGGGCGGCGATGAGCGCCGCGGCTGCCGTCAGGTTGTAGTAGGCCTGTCCGCCGCCACCGAGGAACTTGGTGATTGCGACGGTCACCGTGCCGGCGTTGCTGTCGGCGAGGATCAGCGGGAACACGTAGTTGTTCCAGGCGAAGATGAACGCGAGCAGCGCGGCCGCCGCGATGCCGGGCCGCACGATGGGCAGCGCGACCATCAGGAACGCCCGCTTGCGGGTGTACCCGTCGAGGAGGGCGGCCTGTTCGAGATCCTCGGGCAGGTCCTGGAAGTACGACCTCAGGATCCACACCACCAGCGGCATCGTCACCAGCTGCAGCACCCAGATCATGCCCACCTTGGTGTCGAACAACCCGATCTGGTTGTAGATGACGAACAGCGGGACGATGACCATGAGTTCCGGGGCGAACCGGAACGACAGCATCTGGAACATCAGGTCATTACTGCCCTTGTACTGCCACCGGCCTGCGGCATAGGCCGCCGGGATGCCGATGACCAGCGAGACGATCACCGCGCCACCGCAGTTGAGCAGGCTGGTCAGCATCGACGCCTTGAAGTCGACGCTCGTCAACTGGGTGCCCTTCTCGGAGATCACCGTGGCGAAGTTCGACCACGTCGGGCTGAACTGGAAGTACGTGGTGGTCTGCTGTTCGGCGTTCTTCAACGCCAGCATCAGCATCCAGAAGATGGGAAACAGCGAGAACACGAACCAGATGACCACGCCGACGTCGGCGGCCACCGATCCGATCGACAACCGCTTCTGCCCGGGAAGCAGTTCGGCTCTGCTGAACATCGACTTCGAGGCCATGTCTTAAGACTCCGCTCCGGCAGCACGGCGCTGCGCCTTGCCGAGCACGCTCACCAGGTAGCGCGCGGTGATGAACACGATGATCCAGAGCAGCAGCATGTAGGTGCTGCCGCGCGAGTAGTCGAGGTTGATGATCGAGTCCTCGAATGCGCCGATCTGCAGCGTTCGGGTGGCGACACCCGGCCCGCCTGCGGTCAGCACGTAGATGTGGTCGAACACCTTGAGGTTGTCCATGAACCGGAAGATGACGGCGACCAGGATGTAGGGCCACAGCATCGGCAGCATCAGCTTGCGGAACATGTAGAACCAGTTGGCACCGTCGACCTCGGATGCCTCGAACGGTTCCTTGGGCAGCGACCGGATGCCGGCCAGCACCAGGATGGCGACGAACGGGGTGAAGATCCAGACGTCGACGAGGATCACCGAGAACAGCGCGTTGCCCGCCGACAGCCAGTCGAACGTGTTGCCCAATCCGAGAACGTGATTGAGCACGCCGAACTGTGGGTTGAACATCAGCTTCCAAATCACGCCCGCGATGACGGGGGCGATCATCAAGGGCAGGATCAACACCTTCTCGAAGATCTTGCCGATGATCGACGACCGGTTGAGCAGCAGCGCCAGGCCGACGCCCAGGGCCGTCTCGATCGCCGTGGCGGCGACCGCGAACGTCACCGTCACCTGAACGCTCTTCCAGAACACCTGGTCGCCGAGGACGGAACCGAAGTTCTGGAACCACACGAAGTGCGGATCCGGGTTCACCGCTGCGTAGTTGAGGAACGCGTAGTAGGCGCCCACCGCGAACGGATAGAGGATGCCGATGACGATGACCAGGGCCGGGATCGACAGCAGGTAGGGCCGCAGCTTGCGCCGCCACCTCGGTACCTCGGGCGGCCGGTGGCGGGGCGCGGTGCTCGGCTCGTCGGGTGACGTGGCCGGCGCCTTGGGAGTCTGAGTGGTCATGGGTACAGATCTCCTAGAGGTTGACCTTGGAGGTGTTGGTCTTGGCGAGGCTGCGCAATCTGCTTGCCGCGTCGTCGCCGCCGTAGATGTCCTGCAGGGCGATGGCCCAGGCTTGCGTGGTGTCGAAGAACTTCTTCTGCGGCGTGAACTGGATCTTCGACTCACCGATGACCGTCTCGAAGGCCTCGAGATAGCCGAACTGATCTGCCGCCACCCGCTTGAACGTGGTGTCGAACACGGACTGGCGCACCGGGTCTGCGTAGGAGCCGCCCTCGACCGCCTTGTTCATCGAGTCCTTGCCGGTGGCCCACTGGATGAACAGCCAGGCGGGCAACTTGTTGCGGGAGTTGGCGCTCATCGCCCAACTCCACGTCCACAGGTTCGTCTTGTAGTTGCCGTCCGGCCCGGCGGGTCCCGCGTACCACGCGATGTTGCCCGCCTCCTTGCTCGCACCCGGCTTGTTCTTCGGGTACGTGGCGCTGTCGGCGTCGAACACCATCATCGCCTTGCCGTCGCCGAGATCGCCCGTGGCGTTGGGGTAGTCGTAGGTGGTCCACGACGTGGGCCCCGCCTGGTGCTGGAGGTCGATCCACTTGCGGGTGAAGTCGATGGCCTGGTCGCTGTCCATCTCCGCGACCAGTTCCGACCCGTTCCAGGTGTAGTCGACCGCGCCCTGGCGCGTGTACTGGGTCATGAAGCCCGGGTGGATGGTGGCCCAGGACTTGGACCCGCGGGTCGACAGTCCGTACCGGTTCTCGGACCGGTCGGTCAGGTCGACGGCGAGCTGGATGAAGTCGTCGAGGTTGTCGGGCAGCTTGGTGATGCCCTTCTCGTCGAAGATCCGCTTGTTGTAGGCGACCACGTTGTTCTCGAAGCCCCACGGAATGGCCCACTGCCCACCGGTTCCCAGCGGGTTGCCCAGCGTGAAGTCCCACCGCGTGGAGGTCCGCAGTCCCTCGAAGATGTCCTCGAAGTCGTACTCGGCGCTGGTGGCCGCGGTGTTCTGCAGCCACGGTGAGAGGTCCTCGACCCATCCCGGCGGGCCGTACTGCCAGATGAAGTAGGCGCCCAGCATGAACGCGTCGTGCTTGCCAGAGCCGCCTGCCAGTTCGGTGTTCAGCTTGGTGAAGTAGTCCGCCTCGGGCACCAGGTCGACGTTGACGTTGATCCCGGTGAGTTCGGTGAACTCCTTGAGCAGCGGCTGATACGACACCTGGTACGGGTGCGGGGTCTGCAGGACGTTGATGGTGGACCCGGCGGCCTTGCGCCAGTCGAAGCCGCCGGTGACGGCGTCCGCTCCGTTGGGTGCGCTGGCAGTGCCGCCCACCCCGCAGGCCGACAGGACCGGCAGCGTCGCAGCGGCCGCACCGGCGAGGCCCATCGCGGCCAACATGTTTCGGCGCGATAACTGGCGTGAGGCTCTGAAGTGTTCTGGACTCATTCGATTCAATCCTTCGCTCACGCCGGGATCAAGGAGACCTTGACCGATTCCTTGCCGCTGGCGACGAGGTCCAGGCCCTTCTGGAAGTCGGTGAGGGGCAGTTGATGCGTGCAGATCCGATCCATCGGCAGCACACCGGATTCGATCATCTTGATCGCCGCGGGCCAGCAGTACGGGCCCAGGTGAGCGCCGAGGACGTCGAGTTCCTTGTCGTCGCTGATGATGCTCCAGTCGACGGTGACGTCACTGCCGAACACCCCGTACTCGACGTAGCGGCCCAGCTTGCGCAAGGCGTTGAGCCCCTGCGGAACGGCCGACGGATGGCCGGTGCCCTCGAGGTACACGTCGGCGCCGTAGCCGTCGGTGAGGCCCTTGACGATCGCCTCAACGTCCTCCTCGGCGATGTTGATCGTGATGTCGGCTCCGCACAGCTTGGCGAGTTCCAGCTTCTCCGGCGCCATGTCGAGCGCGATGACGTGCATCGGGTTCTTGGCCCGCGCGCCGGCGACCATGCCGAGGCCGATGGGGCCGCAGCCAGCCACCACGACGGTGTCCTCGAACGTGATCTGGGCTCGCTCGACGGCGTGCAGCGAGCACGACAGGGGTTCGGCGAACGCAGCGTGCGCCGGCGGGATGTCGGCAGACACCTTGTGCACCAACGCCTCGACGGGATACACCATGTAGCTCGCCATCGCCCCCGGCGTGCGTCGCTTGAAGCCGTAGAGGTCGTGGGGCTGACACATGTGGTACTGCCCGCGCTTGCAGAAGCGGCATTCCCAGCACGGGACGATCTGTTCGGAGACCACCCGGTCACCGACGGCGATGCCCCAGCGCTTGGCGGCCGCGTCGTCGAGTTCGACTACCCGGCCCACGAATTCGTGTCCGGGGATCACCATGGTCTCGGCCCAGGCGGGCCGGTTCTCGTCGCCCCAGAACTTGGCGGCACCGTGGTAGCACTTCAGGTCGCTGGCACAGATGCCCACGGCCTCGACCCTGATGAGCGCTTCTCCCGGCTTGCGCTGCGGGACGGCGACCTCCTCGAGTCGGTAGTCGTGCGGGCCGTAACAGATGACGGCCTGCATCTTCTCGGGGATCTGGTCACTCATCGATGCACTCCTTCGCACGTGTGGTCGGGCTCACACTATCCAGGCGCGTGCACATTTGTCCAGAACCGATGTTCAGAAAGATCTCGTGCAGAACAGATGTTCAGAAAGTGCTTCGATGCCATACTCGTCGCATGCCACGGCCGGCTCAGACGCACTCCGCTACCGCAGCGGTGGACGGCGCCGTGCCCGACGGGCACACCCAGCCGGAGAGCAGTCACTTCTCCCCATCGCTGCTGTACACGGCCGCGCGGCTGTACTACGAGGACGACGCGACCCAGGCCGAGGTGGCCGAGCGGCTGGGCACCAGCCGCGCCACCGTCAGCAGGCTCCTCGCCGAAGCGAAGCGGCAGGGCATCGTGCGCATCGAGGTGGTCCCGCCCGCCGAGGCCCGCTCGGGTGACCTCGCCGACCGTCTCGCGCGCGCCCTCGGCCTCGAGCGCGTCTACCTGTGCGCTCCGCTGCCCGCCCCCGGTCCGGGTCGCGGGATCGTCGACGTGATGGGCCGGGCATTGGCACCAGCGACGGGCCGGGCCCTCGGCGAGGCAGGCCTGCTGCCCGGCGACGTCCTCCTGGTCAGTTCCGGGCGCACGGTCTACGAGTTGGCGCAACACGATCTGACCCCGCTACCCGGGGTGGTGATCGCGCCCACCGTCGGTGGCAACGATCAGCCTGAGGAGTGGTACCAGACCAACGAGATCACCCGGCTGGTCGCCAATCGCGTTGGCGGACGGGCCAATTACCTGTTCGCGCCGGCACTGCCCGGTCCCGAGCTGTACCAGTCACTGCTCAACGACCCCAGCATCCAACGCGTGCTGCACCAGTGGCCGACCGCACGGTGCGCGCTGATGGGCGTCGGCGCACCGCCGCTCACCCGTTCGGACATCCCGCGATTCGTGCCCACGGGCTCGACGTCGCTGCGGGCGGCCGTCGGCGACGTCTGCTCGCGGTTCTACGACCGCGCCGGGGACGAGGTCGACTTCGACGGGAGTGACCGGCTCATCGCCGTGGAATTGAAGGCACTGCACCACATTCCGGTCACGATCGCCGTGGCGGTCGGCCGGGAGAAGATCGACTCCATCACCGCGGGAGCGCGCGGCGGGCACTTCAACCGGTTGGTCACCGATCCCGCCACCGCCGAGGCGCTGCTGGAAGCCGCTCAGGACGCGGAGGTCACCGGCTGAGCCGGTGCACCTGCTCCCTGGTCGCCGGATACAGTTCGCACCAGGTCGCGTACAGGTCGTCGTAGAGCGCCCGCGTGGCGGGATTCGGCTTGATCTCGTGCTGGATCTTCGCCCAGTCCGTCTCCGGCGGAACGAGACCCACTCCAATGGCGGCCAGCAGCGCATCCCCGTAGCTGGCGCCGATCGCCTGTTCCGGCACCTCCTGGACGCGGCCGGTGATGTCGCTGACGGCTTGCGCCCACACCGGGCTGCGCAGTCCCCCGCCCACCGCCACGGTCCTGGTGCCGGTGTGCGCGTCGTCGAAGCGCTCGAGGATCTGCCGGATGCCGAACGAGATCCCCTCGTACGCAGCCCGGAACAGGTGGCCTCGACCGTGCCTCAGCGTCAATCCGGCCAACACGCCACGGGCCTGCGGATCGAACACCGGGGTGCGCTCGCCCGCGAAGTACGGCAGGACGAGCAGACCTTCGCTGCCCGGAGGGACGCGTGACGCCTCGCCCATCAACTCGTCGAACGGTGCACCGCCGGTGACCGTCTGCAGCCAGCCGATCAGACTGCCCGCCGTCGACGTGCCCGCAGCCAGTGCGAGGCTGCCGTGCTCGATGCCCGCGGTGGTCCACAGCGTCGGGTCGCTGTAGTAGGCGTCGATGATCTGCACCAGGAACATCGTCGAGCCGTACATCAGCATCTGATCGCCGGGTTGTCGGACGCCTACCGAGAATGCCTCGGAGTACGCATCGACGGTACCCGCCACCACCGGCGTGCCCACCGGAACACCGGTCGCCGCAGCGGCTTCCGCGTGCACGGTCCCCACGACCTCGCTGGGCCAGACCAGCCTCGGCAGCGGCAGGTGCCTGCAGATGCGTCGGGCCCACGGTTGGTTCCACTCGAAGTCGCGGGTGGCGTACAGCGGATCGCACTGGCTGGCGGTGTGGTGATCCATCACGTACTCGCCGGTGAGCTTGGCAGCGATGTAGGAGTTCGAGCCATACCAGCCGGCGGCACTGGCGAACACCTCCGGCTCGTGCTGGTACACCCACTCCAGCTTCGGCCCCACGGCCTGGCTGGACAGCAGCGTGCCCGCCCGATCCAGGATCGCGTCCTCGCCGAATTCCTCGGTGAGCGAGACGATCTCGGCCGTCGCCCTGGTGTCGATCCCGTAGAGGATGGCGGGCCGAAGCGGTCGCAAATCGGCATCGCACAGCACCAGGCACGGACCCACCCCGCTGACGCACATCGCCTGCAGGACGCCTCCGCTGGGGATCTGGGCCGTGAGCCTGGCGGCGATCTCGCTGACCTCGCGCCACCACAGACCCTCGGCGTCGACCTCGGCCCAGCCGGGGCGGGGCAGGTTCATGGCGTGCGCCACGGTCTCGGAGGCGATCACCGTGCCCGTGGCGTCGACGAGCACGCCCTTGGTGCTTCCCGTCCCCATGTCGATGCCGAGCAGCAGGTCCACGGCGCCAACCCTACGTGCAGGGGCTGCACCGACACAGCGACTCGGTCAGCGCATGCGCTCGGGGAACGGATCGGCCGAGAAGTCGATCTGCGCCGCCGGGTTGCTGACCGCGGTCACCATGCCGGTGCCGAACGGGCCACGGGCGTCGAACAGCGTCGCGGTACCGACGCTGATGCCGTCGGACACCCAGTGCGAGTCGGCTTGGACGCCGATCCACTGGTCGTCGGGCAACCGGGACAGCGCCACCGTCAGGTCGCCGTTGATGTAGCCGACGCCTGCGCTGCCGAGGTTGGTCACCAGACTGGTTCCCTCGGCCGCCATCGCGGCGTTCGCGAGCGGGCTGTTCGGCCTGCCCTCGATGGCGTCGATGGAACGGTTCATGCAGCGTTTGCGGGCGGCGTTCTGGTGATCGGCGATCGCACCCGACCACCCGGCGTCGTCGCAACCGACGTAGATGTGCTGGGTGTCGTCGACGTCGGCGGGCGGCGTGAAATGGGCCGTCGGCGACCACTCCTCACCACGCGGGGCGTCGGACTTGCGGTACTGCACCAGCACGGCTCGCACGATCGTGCTGCCACCTTGGATCAGCTCGCACTCGACGTTGCGGACCCGACGTCCCTCGCGGACCAGCCGGGTCACCGCGGTGGTCGGCACGCCCCTGCCTGCTTTGAAGAGGTCGACGGTCAGCCGGGCCGGGGTGAAGTCCGGCAACCCGTAGCGCTCGTCGAGGACCGACGCCGCGAGGCCGACCAGGGCAGGCCCGTTCAGATGGTCGGCGCCCCAGTGACTCTGCGCGAACTGCGTCGGATCGAAGACGTCGTCGGAGGTCTTCACGAAGTGGGCCGGGCGAGCGGTCATCCCGGCATCGTCGCACAGGCCGGGTTTGGCGCCGGTCTTCGGGAGACCGTGGCAAGCCGAGCGCGATGGCACAGAATGGGCACGTGGACACCCGCCGGCTGCAGCTGCTGCTGGCACTGTCGCGGCTCGGATCCATGCGCGCGGTGGCGGAGAGCCATCATCTGACCACCTCGACCGTCTCCGCGCAGATCGCCGCGCTCGCCAGGGAGACCGGCACGCGTCTCATCGAGCCGGACGGGCGGCGAGTGCGGTTGACCCCCGCCGGGCGACGGCTCGCCGACCACGCGGTCGAGATCCTCGCCGCAGTCGACGCCGCGCGACTGGACCTCGACCCGGATGCCGACCCGACGGGAACGCTGCGGGTCGGCGGCTTCGCCACCGGGATCCGGGTGTCGCTGCTGCCGATCCTCACCGAACTCGCCAGGCGCCACCCCGCCATCGACGTGGTGATCTCGGAGTACGAGCCGATCGAGGCGTTCGCGATGCTGGTCGACGACGACCTCGACCTCGCGTTGACCTACGACTACAACCTCGCGCCTGCCTCGCTGAACCCGGTGCTCGAGGCCGTCGCGCTGTGGTCGACGGCGTGGGGCCTTGGCGTTCCCACCGACGAGCCGGAGGGGCCCGTCGATCTCGCGCGCTATGCCGATCGGACGTGGATCGTGAACTCCCGCAACACCGCTGACGAAGACGCCGTACGCACCCTCGGGGCGATGGCCGGGTTCACGCCGCGCATCGCGCACCAGATCGACAGTCTCGACCTCGTCGAGGAACTGATCGTCGCCGGATACGGCGTCGGCCTGCTCCCGCGGGACAGGGCGACCAGCGACGGCGTGAAGGTGCTGCGGCTCACCGACCCGACGGTCGTGCTGACCGCGTACGCGGTGACCCGGGCCGGCCGGTCGACGTGGCCGCCGCTGCGAGCCGTCCTCGATCGGCTGCGCCCGGGCGCCGAGGACCTGCCTCAGCCTGCGTGGCCGCGGCCGCAGGCACGTCTCTGACCGAGCCTCACTGCCCCAGCGTCAGCCGTTGCGCTGCCCGATAACGCTCGACCACGTCGGGGGTGGGCTCCGCCTCGTAGGTCGCGGTGACGCCGAACGACCACGACGGTGGCTCGTCGGCCTCCGACAGCACCCAGGCCGCCTGGCGTGCGGCTCCGAGCGCGACGTACTCGGCGGGCGTCGGCACGTGCACCGGCTTGCCCAGGATCGCCGGGGCGATCCGTCGGACGGCCTCGGACCGCGCGCCGCCGCCGACGAGGATGACCCGCCGGACCTCGATGCCCTGGGCGGCGATCTGGTCCAGGCAGAACGCGATGGAACTCAGCAACCCCTCGACCGCGGCGCGAGCGACGTTGGCCGACGACAGGTTTCGCGTCGTCATGCCCTGTAGCGCACCACTGGCCTCCGGCAGGTTGGGCGACCGCTCCCCGTCGAAGTACGGCACCAGGGACAGCCCCTCGGCACCCGCGGGCGCCGACAGCGCCAACCGGTCGAGTTCGTCGAAGTCCACGCCGAGCGTCTTGGCGACGGCCGCGAGCACGGGCGCGCCGTTGAGCGTGCACACCAGCGGCAGCTGCCGCCCGGTGGCGTCGGCAAACCCTGCGACCAGGCCGCTCGCGTCGTGTGGCGCCGCGTCGCCGACCGCGCTGACCACGCCGGACGTCCCGAGCGACACGACGCAGTCACCGGGACCCGCGCCGATGCCGAGTGCCGCGGCGGCGTTGTCGCCGGCGCCCGCACCCAGTGCCGCACCGGTGGTGGTCCGCCCCGCCGCCTCGGCAGGGCCGACGATCTCCGGCACCAGCGGGCGTCGCCCGCGCATCGCGAGCTTCAACAGGTCAAGGTCGTAGGACCCGTCCTCGGCGGAGAAGTACCCGGTGCCGCTGGCGTCGCTGCGGTCGGTGCGGACGTCCTCGATGTCGGTCGAGCCGGAGAGCCGCCAGGTCAACCAGTCGTGGGGCAGGCACACCGCAGCCGTCGCGTCGGCGTGATCCCGCTCGTTGTCGGCCAGCCACCGCAGCTTGGTCGCGGTGATCGCCGCGACCGGGACGACCCCGATCCGTTGCGCCCACTGCCCGGCACCGCCGAGTTCGTCGACGAGGTCCCTGGCGGCGGCGCTGGAGCGTGTGTCGTTCCACAGCAGCGCCGGGCGGACGACCTGACCGTTCTTGTCGAGGCAGACCATGCCGTGCTGCTGGGCGCCCACCGATACGACGGCGACGTCGTCGAGGCCTCCGGCCGCGTGCGCCGCCTCCCCGAGGGCGGTCCACCACGCGTGCGGGTCCACCTCGGTCCCCCCGGGGTGCGGGGCGGCCCCCGACCGCCTGATCTCGCCGGTCTCGGCGTCGCACACCACGACCTTGCACGACTGGGTCGACGAGTCGATTCCAGCGACGAGCGCCACGCCGTCTCCTTCGGTTACGCAGAACTAGGACCTAGTGCGAAGTTACCCCGAAGCCGGGCCTCCGCGTGTTTGTGATCATGATCGGAGGGGAATGATGGGCGCATGTTGATTCGTCGCGTCGCACGACCCATGCTTGCCACCACGTTCATCGCGCGCGGAGTGGAGTCGCTTCGTAGTCCCAAGCCGGCGGCCGACGCCGCCAAGCCCACGCTCGAGGGCCTGGCCAAGCTGCCCGACCCGGTGGGCCCGAACGTCCCCACCAACGCCGAGACCGTCGCCAAGGTGACCGCGGGTGTGCAGGTGGGTGCCGGACTACTGCTGGCCACCGGCAAGCTCCCCCGTCTCGCCTCGGCCGCACTAGCGTTCAGTGTGGTTCCGGGAAGTCTTGGTGCACACGCATTCTGGAATGAGTCCGATCCCGAGCGGATGGCTTCGGAGCGTCGCGCGTTCCTCGCCGACCTCAGCCTCATCGGCGGTCTGATCATCGCCTCGGTGGACACCGAGGGGAAGCCGTCACTGGGCTGGCGCGGCCGTCGCGCCGCCAAGAAGGTCTCCGCGTCGGTGTCCGGCGTGCTGCCCAGCTCGTCGAACGGCGCAATCGTCGACAGTGAGCTGGTCGACCGCGTCGGCCACAACCTGCAGAGCGGTCTGCACGTCGCCCGCGAGCGCGGTGCAGAGTTCGCCGACGTGGCGTCCAAGCGTGGCGCCGAGTTCGCCGAGGTCGCCTCCAAGCGCGGCGCCGAGATCGCTGACGTGGCCTCCAAGCGCGGTGCCGTGCTGGCCGAGGTCGCCTCCAAGCGCGGTGCGGAACTCGCCGACGTTGCCTCCAAGCGTGGCGCCGAGTTCGCCGACGTGGCGACCAAGCGCAGTACCGAGATCGCCGGCGTCGCGTCCAAGCGCGGCGAGAAGCTGGCCGCGAAGGCGCAGAAGCGCAGCGACAAGCTGGCCGTGCAGGCGCAGAAGCGCGCACCCGAGCTGGCCACCCTCGCCCGCGAGCGGAGTGTCGAACTCGCCGAGCGTGCCCGCGACCGCAGCGCACTGATCGCCGAACTGGCGGCCGACCGTAGCGCAGAGATTGCCGAGAACGCCCGTCAGCAGGCGAAGCAGGCCAAGAAGCAGGCGAAGAAGCAGCGTCGCAGCTGACGCTGAGCGCCGGGGTTCCGGCGTAGATTGTGCCGCATGACGGCTGGTGATCCCTTCTCCGCTCCATACGGCAGTACCGACCCGTCGCGAGGCCAACCGGGTGGCTTGTTCACCCGGTGGCTCGCGCGTGTCATCGACGGCTTGATCGTCGGCCTCGTGGGGTTCTTCCTCGCCTACGCCACCGACTCGCTGTCGAGCATCCTCGTCACGGGCTTGTTCACCGGCGCCCTCGCGTTCGGCTACTTCGTACTGTTCGAAGTCACTCAAGGGTGGACGCCGGGCAAGAAGGTCCTCGGCTTGCACGTGCGTGGTGCCGGCGGCATGGGCAAGCCCGACCTCAAGCAATCCGCCATCCGCAATGCCTTCACACTGCTGCCGATCGTGCCGTTCGTCGGTGGGCTGCTCGGGGTCGTGGCGATGATCGTGATCGCCGTGACGATCAGCGGCAGCCCCACCAGGCAGGGCAAGCACGACGAACTGGCCGGTGGCACGGCGGTCCTCAAGTCGTAGGGCTCGCCGCGTCCCGGCAGCCGATCGGCCGCCCGCCGACCGGTGATGCTTGACTGCGATGGTGACCAGAACACCGCAGATCGCTCGACGGCTGTTCGACCGCTTCGAACCCGTGCACGCCCTGACCTACTTCTCGCCGGAGGCTATCTCGGCGTTCGACAACGCCGGGTATCGCGGGTTCTGGATGAGCTACTTCGCGGGACGCTCGGCACCGCTGGGCGCCGTCCCCGCCGAGGTCGTGGCCGCGACGTTCTACAACTTCGCCCCGGCGCACGTCGCGCGCGCCCTGCCGTCGGCGTGGACCTTCGCACCGCCATCGGCTGCACTCGAGGCCCGTGAGCAGTCCGCGGCCGCGGCACTGCGGCGCTGCGGGGTCGCCGATGACGACGGGTTACGCACTGCCACATCGCTTCTCGAGCGGGCGGCGCGCAGCGCACCATGGGCCGGGCGTCCGCTGTTCGCCGCGAACCTCGCGCTGCCGTGGCCGGACGACCCGGTGGCGCGGCTCTGGCACGCGACCACGCTGCTACGCGAACAGCGCGGCGACGCCCACGTGGCCGTGCTGGTCGCCAACGGCATCAGCGGGCGGGAGAGCAACGTGCTGCACTCCCTGGCCGACCGCGTGCCGCGCGAGTTCATCGTCAAGAGTAGGCATTACGACGAGGACGAGTGGCGCGACTGCACCCATCGTCTGGCGGCACGTGGCCTGGTCGACGGCTCCGGTGCGCTGACCGACGCCGGACGCGACCTCAAGCAACGCATCGAGGACACCACCGACGCGCTGGCGCTGCCGGCGTTCGACGCGCTCGACGACGCCGACCTGACGCTGCTGTTCCGCGCGCTCACTCCCATCACGCGCACGGTGATCGCAGCCGGCGACATCCCCGCCGCAACCCCCATGGGCCTAGGCCGCGACGACCTCGCCGACGACGACGCCCACTTGCGTTAGTGCGGCTTCCTTTCCTCGGCGAGCGTGCGTGTCTGCGGGCGACACGCCGGGTTGGGACGGGAGTTTGCGCACGCTCGCCGCGGGGTTGGTGGGCTGGGGCTCGGTGGGCGCTCGCCGAGTGGCCAGTTGTGTTACGCCAAACGCCGACATGCGTGACATAAGTGGCCACTCGGCTCCGGATCTACCTCGGCCCGTACATAATCAGGCCGACCCCGACGAGGCAGATGACCGCGCCGCCGACGTCCCAGCGGTCGGGTCGGAACCCGTCGGCGACCATCCCCCACAGCAGCGAGCCGGCGATGAAGACACCGCCGTACGCGGCGAGCACCCGGCCGAAGTTGGCGTCGGGCTGGAACGCGGCCACGAATCCGTAGGCGCCGAGCGCGAGGACGCCCGCGCCGATCCACAGCCACCCGCGATGCTCGCGCACGCCCTGCCAGACCAGCCACGCCCCGCCGATCTCCAGCAGCGCCGCCGCCACGAACAGTGCAATCGACTTGATGACCATTCCCGACACCCTGCCGCGAGCGTGCGTGAACTCGGGTCAGGACGCGGCGTGTCGCCCGCAGACACGCACGCTCGCGGGATGAGGTGAGGGAGAACCTAGGGAGAACCTAGGAAGAACTCAGGTGGCGAGGTTGCGGTTCCACTCGAGCCAGCCGACGCCGGTGCGGCCGTCGGCGGTGGTGACCGTCGCCCAGGCCCGCGGGAAGCGGCTCAGCCTGCCGTCCGGTGACGTCAGCAGCACCGGGGCGTGCCCACGCACGTCGATGGTCGCGGTGAGATCGCCGGGCGCACAATCGAGCACGGTCGACACGGGCAACTCGTCGGCGCCGAACGTCTCTCGCGCCGTGACGCGGTCCAATTCGACCAGCGGCTCCCCCGCGCGTTGGAGATACCCGGCGGCCAGCGGCGGTGCCCCCGGGATCCTTAGGTCCAGGCCGTGCACGTGCGTGCCGTCGTCGAGGTGCAGCGCGCTCCACACCCAATCCATGCTCCACCAGTCCCGCGCGGCCCACGAATGGTCGCGTTGCCCGGGCACGTCGGCCAGTTCGTAGGTGCGACCGTCGGCGACCACGCGACCCGAGACGGTGCACGGGATCTCGTAGCGCGTCGACAGGCGGTACTGGTACGGCGTGCCCACGGTGGTCCACGTCAAGTCGATCGAGACGTCGACGGCCCGGCCCGACTCGCCCCGCAGCAGGGCCGCCGGATCGTCGAACGCCTCGCCCCGCCCATTCAGCGAGACGCGATAGGTCCGCAGCGCTTCCCCGGGCTCCAGCACGAGGTCGATCGCACCGGTGCTGACGTGCGTGTGGTCCTCGGGCAGCGGTGCCTCGAAGTCCAGCACCGCGATCGTCGGCATGTTCGGTCCGCACAGCAGCCCGTTGATCCAGGCGTGGCCCTGGTTCGGGATCAGGCCGAGCCGGATCCAGCCGCCCACGTCCTGCGCCGCGTCGACGAAGTCGAAGTACCAGCTCTCGCTCCACAGCGGCTCGTCGGTAGGCGGATGCGCGCCCTCGTCATCAGCGTTGGGCTGCAACGGTTCCGGCACGGTGGGCGCGGGCAGGATGCTCAGCGCATCGGTATCGATGACGTGCTGGCAGTGCCGCTCGATCATGGCCATGAACATCTCGTCGCCGCGCTCGGTCCGCTCCACGAGCATCGGCGAGACGATCGCCATGAGCACGCCGAAGAACGTCTGGTGCCGGACGCCGTCGCGGACGTCGTCGAGCGTGACACCGGCCTCTGGCCCCAGCGCATCGTGATAGGTCCGCAGCAGCTCGTCGTACAGCTCCCGCCGCCGCTCGACCGGCAGTGCACAGCCGAGGAAGTACGCCACGTCGGTGAACGCCGGCCCCCACGTCACCGTCTGCCAGTCCACCACCGTGAGCGGACGGTCGGCACCGTCACCGCCGAACAGCATGTTGTCCAGCCGGTAGTCGCCGTGAATCAGCCCGCGCGGCTGACCGGCCTCGGCCTCGGCCGCCATGTAGGCGTCGAAGGTCGCGACGAACCGCTCGCACACCTCGCGGTGATCGGGTGCGACCTGGTCGCGATAGCGGTCGATGAAGCCGGCGTACAGGGCACCGATCAGCCCCTGGTCGACCGGGGAGTCGCGGTTCAGCCAGTCGGCGCCCGCCAGGGTCTCGTCGCCCAGCAGTCGGCCGTGGACCAGCCCGAGCTGGGTGAGCGCCAGGGCGGCCTGTTCGGCTGTCGCGCCGCGGATCTCGTCGCCGACGACGGCGGGCGCGGCGTCTCCGAGCAGAAGGTCGAACACACCGGTCGCCGGGTCGTAGGCGTTGTGGAAGCAGGGCGAGACGGGGCTGTGTCCCCCGCCGCTACCGCCGAGACTCGGGGCGACCTCCGAGTAGAAGCGCACCTCCCGCTCGTAGAGCCCCATCGCCAGACCCGTCTGCCGACTACTCGGGTCGGCGGCGGCGACCTTGAGGACGACCGACGCCGGACCGCTGGCCCCGTCGGCGTAGGTGAGGTCGACGCGGTAGCACTCGCTCATCTGGCCGGTGCCGATGCGGTCGACGGTGAAGCCAGTGACCTGGCCCTGCCCGAGCGCCGAGGTGAGCCACTCGGCGGTCAGATCGGTCGGACGTTCGATGAGCTGTGGGCGCGTTGACGCGGCGGAATCCGGGTGCACCACGTCAACGTAGGACAAGTGCCGTGCCCGACACGCCGATTTCGGCCAATGATGTTGACGCGTGTCAACTGGGGCGGTGGCACTCGCTCGGCGGCGACGGTTCCACGTCGAGGCTGGGGTTGCGGTCGAAGAATCCGTACGGCTTCAGCCAGAACGACACCACGTCCACGGGCATCACCGGCCAGTCCTCCGGACGCGTGATGTGATGCAGCCCGAAGACGTACCAGAGCACGACGTCGGTGTTCTCGATCGGGCGGTCGGCCTTGGTCCACGCCCCGAGTCCACCGTCGGACGCGGACTGGTTGACGAACTCGCCTGCGGGCCAGCGCTCGTCGGGGTGGTTCGGCGTCACCCACAGCGTGTGACAGATGACGTTCGCACGCTTGAGCACCGGCGACTCGGGGTCGAACATGGGCGGGATTGCGCCGCCGGGCACCAGCTTGTACGACGGGTGCGTGCCGAGGCCGTTGACGACGTTGGGGTTGACCACCTTCCACGCCCGCTGCGTGGCGAAGTCGACGTCCTGCTTGCCCTCGGACTCGGTGCGCAACGGGATGTTTCGAACCACCAGGGCGAGTCCGTGCGGATTGTCCGGGCCCATCGGCTCGGCATGGGACTCGGTCGCGACGACGGTGTTGTCGGAACCGTCCACGTCGAGGTCCAGACGGGCTACCAGGAAGTGCTGATGGAACGGGGCGTAGGTGCGCTCGTCGACCAGGGTGCCGTTGGAGCTGGACTGACCAGGGGCCAATGGCGTCGTGACCATGATCCCGGTGGCGCGCACCTCGCACTCGATGTTGCCGTCCTGGTACAGCCGCCAGTAGGTGAGGTACTCGTAGTTGGCGACGGTGACGTGAAACGACAGGGTGAGCCTGCGCGTGCGGCGGACCTCGGCACCACTGTCGTGGTCGACGTGTTTCCACAGCACCGCGTCGTCCTCTTCGTGGATGCAGATCGCGTTGGCGATCGAGTAGGGCTCCCCGCTGCTGTCGTGCAGGACGGCGTCGAGGTAGCGGATCTCGCCGAGACAGTCACAGCCGAGTTCCAGTGACTGGGTCATGAACCCCAGACCCCACTCCCCGATGTCGAATGCCGTGCGGCGGTAGTGGTCCGGCGACGGGTCACGGTAGGGCACCACCATCTCGGCGAACGACATGCGATGGGCAATCGAGCGATTCCGGTCGCCGTCCTGGTAGCGCACCGTGTGCAGCGTCATGCCCTCGCGGTAGTTGAACCCGACGCGCAACGACCAGTTCTGCCACCGCAGCAGATTACCGTCCAGCGTGAACGACGGGCCCTCGGGTTGCGTGACGTGCAGGGGCTTGAGCGGTTCCCGCCGCGATGACGACCGGATCCGCTCGGGCACGTACCGGGGCACGTATTCGCCCATCACCGTGGGCATTTCGGTCTTGCCGCCGGCGAACGGGCCGTCGTCCTCGATGCGCAGCACCTCCATGGTGTTCAGGTCGATGATGCAGTGCAGACCACTGACCAGATGCGCGTAGGGATTTCGGCCCGGCCCCTCCTTGAGCCACGTGTCCGACCAGCCGAGCCGCCGGTCACCGTACTCCTCGGGGATCAGCGCGTCGCCGTAGGTCCAGGTGTCCATGAACACGTCGTCGACCCCGACGATGCCACGGGCTTCGAGCGCTGCGACCACGTCGGGGTGCGCCCGTAGCACCCGGTCGCACTCGGTGTATTCGTCGACGGTGAAGTTGGGTTGCACACCGGGTACGTGGTCGAACGCGTCGGTGCGGCCGTCGTCGATCGAGACCACGCCCTTGTAGGTGGCGTTCGCGGAACGGTCGAGGCACACCGCGACGGCCCGGCGCGGTGGCGTCGGCCCACCCTCGTCGAACGCCCGCAGGTCGGCCTTGCCCGGCTCGGCCAGTTCGATCGACGCGATGCGCCAGCCGGAGTCGACGCCGTGGTCGCGGCGCAACGTCTCGGCGACCGTGCGGAACTCGTCGGCCGACAGCGGATCCAGGGGGTGGCTCATCCGCTCACGCAACCACACCGCGGGAGGCGTCGCAGCCTAATTCGCGGCGAGCGAGAAACCCTCCCACGCGCGGCGGCGTTCCGGATTGGGGTCGTGTTCGAGGTGGGTGCGCCGGTCAAAGACGAGCACCGCGCGCTCCTCCGGCGTATAGGTCGGCCAGCCATCCCCCGGCACGCCCTCACGGCTGAACGCACGCCACCGGTTCTGCACCTCGTTGCTGACCCGTCGTGCCGAACGGCGGTCCGCCGCGGCCGTCAGCAACGAGCCGAATCGGCTGCGGTAGACGTCGAACACCGCGAACAGTTCGGTGGCGTGGGTGGCGCCCAGTCCCGACCACTGGAACGTGCGCGGGGCGTAGTCGTAGCGGTAGACGTACGTGGGCGCGTGCCTGCCGTGTGCCTCGGCAATCTGCCAGGCCGCCGTCCCGAAGGCGAAGTCGCCGCCGAGTCGCACGCACGCCGACGCATTGGGGTAGCCGGGATACGCCGAGGTGATCCGGTCGCGGACCTCGACGTCGCTGTCGGCGAGCAGCATCTCGATCATCGGCTCGCTGGTCGGAAGCAACTGCAGGAAGCGGGTGAACAGCTTGCCCTCGTCGGCGTTGGTGCCCACGATCAGCGGCACCTGGTGGGCGGTCCCCTCACGCATCGCCACGACGGGGTCCTGCGGCAGGTACTCGGTGTCGTAGGTCGGGCCGACGGGGAACGCACCGCGCATCTTCTTCATGCCGTCGCGCATCAGATCGTTGAGCGCTCCGACGAGTTCAGCCGGACGCGCGGCCATGACGGCGGCTGCGCCCTCTTCGCGTGTGACCCCGAGGTAGCCGACGAAGTCGTCGGCGAATGCGGCAGCGATCTCGGGGGTCCCGGCCATCCCACTGGCGGGGCTCTCCGAGATGGCCCGGTGGAACAGGCCCTTCGCCGCGGGCGTCGCCAGCAGCGTGGCCACCGCGTGAGCGCCTGCGCTCTCGCCGAAGACCGTCACGTTGCCGGGGTCGCCGCCGAACACCGCCGCGTTGTCGCGCACCCAGCCCAGGGCGAGGACCAGGTCGCGCAGGAAGAGGTTGTCGTCGATCGGATGCTCGTCGGTCGACAGCGACGACAGATCGAGACAACCCAGCGGGCCGAGCCGGTAGTTCACCGACACGTACACGCAGCCGCGCCGGGCCAGAGCCGCACCGTCGTAGATCGGGGTGGCCGAACTGCCGAGGATGTAGCCGCCGCCGTGGACGAAGACCATGACGGGCAGCGGGCCGTCGGAGGGCTTCTCCGGTGCCACCACATTCAACGTCAGGCAATCCTCGCTCATCGGCTGGTACTTGCCGGGACGCAGCAGGGTGTACTTGCGGTCCTGCGGCGAGCAGTAGGCGTACCCGTGGCAGTACCGGACGCCCCGCCAGGGCTCCACGGGCTGCGGCGCCCGGTAGCGCAGTGCGCCGACGGGTGGGCGGGCATAGGGGACGGACCGCCACCGGTGGACGCCGTCGCGGGTGAAGCCCTCGATGGTTCCGCTGTCGATCGTCACGCGGACGGTGCGTTCGTGCATGACAAGACGGTAGCGAAGAACCGTATGGCCGTCCCGCCCGGCCATCGGCGTGCCGGGGGGCTCAGCCGCTGATCATGATGCGGGTTTGGCCCGTTCGCGCATCTTGGCGGGGTAGGTCTGCGTCATCCCCACGGCCCCGACGAGCACGACGATCGGAATCACCCAATTCGTGAAGTCCTTGGTCTGCGGCACCTGGGTGGCGAAGAAACCGAGCACCGCGATCAGCGCGAAGACCAGTGCCCACATCAACGTGAGGACCCGGTTGGTCTGGCGGAAGGCCGGCTTCTCCCAGTCCTCGAGCGGCCGCGCCACCCGGGCGTACTGCTCGGTGAACGGGGTGAACGCCAACGATCCGAGCGCCATCAGCGCCAGCACGCCGCTCGACAGCGTCGTGGCGTAAGTGTCCATCCAGTCCCGGTCGGCCGCGCCCAGGATGACCCCCGCCGCGGTGACGACGACGAAGAAGACGATCGTGACGATCTCCAGCAGGCGCGGGGCGCCGAACCCCATGGAGATGCCGAGGATGACGGCCGACAGCACCGCGCACAGCGCCCCGAAGAGCCACGTGCTCGGCCCTTCGGCGACCACCCAGTAGATGACCCAGGGTGCGAAGCCGACGAACGGGCTGCGTTCGAACCATTCGTCCACATCGAGAGACTAGGCGTAGCCGCTCCCTGGGGTCGGCCTAGGCGACCCCCTTGTGCCGCAACAGCGGCAGTACGCCCTCGGCGAACCAGTACGCCTCCTCGAGGTGCGGGTACCCCGACAGGATGAATTCGTCGAAGCCGACCGAGTGGTACTCGTAGATGAGGTTGGCGACCTCTTCGTGGCTGCCGACCAGGGCGGTCCCCGCGCCGCCGCGGACCAGCCCGACACCCGCCCACAGGTTGGGGTAGATCTCGAGGTCGTCGACGCGGCCGCCGTGGAGGGCGGTCATGCGACGTTGCCCCTCGGACTCGGACTTCGCATGGAGCGCAGTGGCGTTGGCGATCTGCTCGGGACTCAGTTCGGCGACGAGGCCGTTCGCCACCGCCCAGGCCGCCTCGGAGGTGTCGCGGCTGATGGTGTGCAGACGGATGCCGAACCTGACGGTGCGACCGCGTGCGGCGGCGAGTTCGCGTACCCGGGCGATCTTGGCGGCGGCGGCCTGGGGCGGTTCGCCCCAGGTGAGGTAGACGTCGACGTACTGCGCGGCGATCGGCAGTGCCGCGGGCGACGAGCCCCCGAAGTAGATCTGCGGCAGCGGGTCCGGCGGTGCGGACACCCGCGCGTCCTTCACCGTGTAGTGGCTGCCCTCGAAGTCCAGCGAGTCCTGGCGCCACACCGAGTTCACGATGTGCAGGAATTCCCCGGTGCGGGCATAGCGCTCGTCGTGGCCGAGCCAGTCACCGAACCGCCGTTGCTCCAGATCGTCGCCGCCGCTGACGATGTTGAGCAGCACCCTGCCCTCGGAGAAGCGCTGCAGCGTCGCGGCCTGTTGGGCGGCCAGGGTCGGCGGCACCAGGCCGGGACGGAATGCGACGAGGAACTTCAGCCGCTCGGTCTCGGCAAGCAGCGCCGAGGCCGTCAGCCACGCGTCCTCGCACCACGTTCCGGTGGGCGTGAGCACGCCCTCGTAGCCGAGCCGGTCTGCGGCGCGGGCGATTTCGGCGAGATAGCGGCGGGTCGGCGCGCGGTACCCGTCGGGCACGACCTGCTGCGACGAGGCGTGCGAGGAGCCGACGATCGAGCGGCTGTCACCGCTGGTGGGGAGGAACCAGAAGAATTTCGCGGGAGACACGACCACCCTCCTATCCGCGGTCGAGGTAGAGGGGCGCGAGCGCGGCGTCGTAGCGCCGGTCGACCCAGCGGGCGAAATCGGGCGCCGAGGCGATCTGCCCGGACTTCGCGAACAGGTCGGCGAGTTCCTGTTCTGAGCCGATCAGGCCGTCGGACAGCTCGGTGGGTAGCCGGAGGCTGCGGCCCTGGGCGAGGGCGGCGACCTCCGGATCCAGCCCCACCGACTCGCCGTAGCTCTTGGCCCACTCGTCGGGGTGGTCGTGCGCCCATCGAATTGCCTTGGCATAGCGCACCAGCAGGTCGCTCAGCGCGGTGTTGCGCTCGGGGTCGGCGAGTGCTGCCGCCGACGCCACGCCGAACCCTGCGCCGTTGGTGACGCCGGTTGCACGGGCGATGCTCCGCACGTCGAGGTCGGTCTCGGCTTGCGCCGTGTACGGGTCCCACACCGCCCAGACGTCGACGCGGCGCTGGGTGAACGCGGTCAGGGCGTCGGCGGGCTGCAGGAACACCAGCGTGACGTCGGACGGGCCGAGGCCGGCCCGGTCGAGCTGTACCAGCGTGTGGCCGTGTGCGGAGCTGCCCTTCGCGACGGCGATGCTCTTGCCGCGCAGCTCCGCCACCGACTGGATCGGCGAGTCGGCGTGCACCAGGATCTGATCGCCGAACCCGCCGCCGTCGTAGGCCGAGACCACCTTGACCTTCGCGTTGGATGCCGCGCCGAAGATCGGCGGGGTGTTGCCGGTGATGGCGAAGTCGATCTTGCCCGCTGTGGCGGCCTCGATCTGTGGCGGACCGGAGGTGAACGTCGAGAACGCGACCTGGTACGGGAGACCGTCGAGGGCGTTGGCGGCGCGCAGCAGCGCCTCGGTACCGCCCTTCTGGTCCCCGACCTGCAAGGTCACGTCGGTCAACTCGCTGAGCGCGACGTCTGCGGGCGCCTCCTGTGCCGCCGAGTTCTGCTCTCGCGAAACGCATCCCGCGATGAGGCCCGCCACGGCGAGCGTGGCCGCGAGGCGCAACGCCATCCGACGTGTGCGTGCGTACTGATGTGGCACGGGAGTTCCCTTCGTGTCGTGTGGGTCAGATGCGGACGCCGAGCACGTCGAGCAGTTCTGCCCGGTGGCGCTGGGTGTCGGCGGACGGGTCGGAGGCGGGGCGACGCGGGTCGCCGATCGCCAGCTCGTGCGCGACGCGGCCGTCCTCGAGTACGAGCACGCGGTCGGCGAGCGCAACGGCCTCATCGACGTCGTGAGTGACCAGCAGAACGCCGAACCCGTGCTCGCGCCACAGGTCGAGCAGCAGTGCCCGCATGCTCAACCGGGTCAGCGCGTCGAGAGCGCCGAACGGCTCGTCGAGCAGCAGCAGCCGCGGCTCGGCGACGAGCGCCCTGGCGAGTGACACGCGTTGTGCCTGGCCGCCCGAGAGCGTGAGCGGCCACGCGTCGGCTCGGTCCGCGAGGCCGACGTCGTGCAGCGCCCGGTCCGCCCGCGCTGCCGAATCGGCCTTCGACAGTCTGCTGCGGGTGAGTCCGTAGGCGACGTTGGTGCGCACGTCGCGCCACGGGAACAGTCGGGGTTCCTGGAACGCCAGCGCAGGCGCGCCGAGCACCCTGCGTTCGCCGGTGTGGTCACCGACGAGGCCGGACAGCACCCGCAGCACGGTCGACTTGCCCGACCCGCTGCGGCCGATGAGGGCGACGATTTCGCCCTCGCCGATCCGGACGGAGACGTCGCGCAGCACGTGGTGGTCGCCGTACCACATGTCGACGTGGCGGAGTTCGCCCGCGATCTCGGTGCGACGTTCGGATGTCAGTGTCACGAGCGATACCTCGAGGCTCGGCGCTCGAGAGCGCGGACGATGGCATCGGTACCGATGCCGAGTAGGGCGTAGACCACCAGGCCGAAGATGATGACGTCGATGCGCAGGAAGTCACGGGCGTTGTTGATCAGGAACCCGATTCCCTTGTCGGCGTTGATCTGTTCGGCGACGATCAGCGTCAGCCAGGCGATGGCGAGCGACTGCCGGAAGCCGACGAGCACCTGCGGCGCGGCGCTCGGCACGATGATGTTCCGGAACCGCTGCCAGAACGAGAATCCGAGGATCTGGGCGGTCTCGAACAGCTTCGGATCGACCTGCCGGATCGCCGAGAAGGTGTTGAGGTACAGCGGGAAGCTGACGCCGAGGGCGACCAGGAGCACCTTGGGTAGTTCGCCGATGCCGAACCACAGGATGAACAGCGGGATCAGCCCCAGGTGCGGCAGGGCGCGGACCATCTGCATCGGTGGATCGACGGTGGCCTCCACCCACCGCGACAAGCCGACGGCCGTGCCGAGTGCCACGCCGACGACGCCCCCGAGCAGCAGCCCCTCGAGCACCCGCAGGCCGGACACGCGCAGCGCGTCGGCGAGTTGACCGTTCTCGATCACCTCGACGCCTGCCTCGGCGATGAGCGACGGCGCGGGCAGGACGTCCTGCGGCAAGATCCCCAGCGCGCTGGCCAACTGCCACAGCGCGAGCAGCACGATGGGCGACGCGAGCCGGACGAGCGCCCACTTGCGTTGCCGCCGCGGCCGACCCGAGGCACGCGTGGCGACCGTGGTCACGGTGGATGCTTCGACGGAGGTGGTCACGATGAGGCGACGCTACGGAGCCGCGCTGCGGCCGAACAGCATTCGACTCGACCTGAGCCGAAGGGACCTCTAGGTCAGTGTGGTGACGGCCAGCGGAGTGGCGGTGCCGGCCTCGCGAATGACGACGCTGCGGATGTCCGACGTCGGGATCACGGTCGCGGCCGCCAAGTTCGTTGCCTCGTCACCGGAGGGGCGCCAGGACGCGACTGTCGATTCCGAACCATCCTTCGTCATGACGACGAGGTCATAGCCCTTGACGTTCGACGCCCACGCCTTGGTGTATTCGCACTGCCAATCGAGGCGGGTTCCCCACGGCTCCTCCGAAACTGCGAGGGACGCGCTGACGCCCTCTCGTTCGCCGGCTGCCATCGCCTGCAGCGAGACGCCAGTCGTCGACGACGGTTCGTGGGGAATGACCGCGTATCCGACGATGCCCCCGACGAGGAGGAATGCCGCGGCCGACGCGAGTGCCCCCGCCAGTCGGGCACGGCGTGACCGAAGGCGTCGCCGCTCCGCTGCCGCGCCGAGCGACGTGGGCTGGGCGGCAACCTCTCCCCGCACTTCGGATTTCGGCCCTTCCTCGATCAGAGCGAGCGCCTCTTCTGGAGTCAGAACGTCCAGGATGCCCGGAATGTCGTCGGCGTCCGAGAGTTCCGCGCGTCGAGGAGAATTGGCGAGGTAGCGCTCGTACTCGGCCGCTTCCTCTGCTGTGAGTGCGCCGAGTAGGTACGCGGCGTCCCACTCGGCCATGCCGCGGTCGGAGGTCATTGCACTACCCCCCTTTCCTCCAACGCCGCGCGGAGCGCGCGTAGTGCGTAGTGCAGCCGAGACTTCACGGTCCCCGGCGGAATGCCCTCGTGGCGACCGATTTCGACGGCGGTCTGTCCGAGGTAGTGCACCCTCACCAAGACGGCCCGATGTTCCGGGCTCAGCGATCGCAACGCCTCGGACACCACCCACTTGTCCACCGCGGGACCGAACATGTCCGGAGAGGTGCGCTCCGGCATGGTCTCGGTTTGCAGCTCGCGCTTGTAGCGAGAACTCCGCCGGTCGTCGATGACCAAGTTCCTGGCCACCGTGTGCAGCCACGCCCGGGTGGATTCCTCGGAGTAGGTGGTGAGGACGTTCTTGTTCTGCCAGAGCCGAAGCAACGATTCCTGAACGACGTCCTCGGCGAATCCGCGGTCGCCACGCGTGAGACGAAGTACGTACCGGTTCAGCGCCGGCCCGTGTTCGTCGGAGATGCCCCGCATGAGATCGGCTCCTGCCGAATCGTTCATGCGCCGTGGCCCCGGGCCAGAGTCCGTCATCGTGGGCTGTACCTCTATCGCTCCGTGGTCTCGCGGCTGACGACTGTGACAGCGCAGATGGTAGGCGGATGAGTTCCGATGTCGTCGCCTGAGCCCGCGCTCGAAGCATAGCCGACCTGGCGTAATGGCTGTCGGGGCGAGCGGTCTCATCTCGGCGGACCGTTGAACTCCCTGCGCCGCGTCGACGGTGCCACGCGGTAGCGTGCCCGGCCGTGCCCGTGCGGTCGGCGCAAACGATGGGGCGAAGTGCGGTGCGGTCGTGCGACGGCGTCGCCGAAGTGCAGGACCATCTCCGGGCCCCGCGGGACGGCGTCGACCGTGCGCTCGGCGGGACCGACCTCCGGTTCGGCGAGGACCCCGACGAACTGGTAACCCCGCCCCCGCACCGTCCGAATGTAGTGCTGCGACTCCCCGTCGTCGCCAAGTGCGCGCCGGACTGCCTTGATCCGACTGGTCAGGGCTGCTTCGCCCACGAAGCGTCCGCCCCACACGGTGTCGAACAACTCGTTCTTCGTCACGACCCGGTGATGGTGCTGCACGAGGTGGGTCAGCACGTCGAACACCTGCGGCTCGACTCGCACCGAGACCCCGTCACGCCGCAGCTCATATCGGGGAAGGTCGAGAACGAACTCACCGAAGTGCCAAACTGCGGACTCGAGCGCGGATGGGTTCGCTGAAAGCGGCAAGTGCACGGTCACGATGTATCCCTTCAGGCGTCACGCTCCCGTTGGGGAGCCGTCGAAGGGAACGACGGGCGAACCCCCGAAATGGTTCAACCCGAATCGAAGAAAGTTTTGGCGACCCCTCGGCCACGTAGAACGGCCCCGCCGGGCGGCCGGGAAACCGGCGTGGCCTGGCGGGGCCGTGGGTGGTCGTGCGCGAAAGATCAGCCGAAGCGGGTAGTTCCACTCACTCGCGTGGCGGTCACGTCGCGGCCGTTGATCCGCGATGTGAGGGACCCCTTGCTGAGCTTGACCGATTGGTCGGCCTGCTGCAGCTGGCGCTTGTTTCGCACCTGTGCCTGAAACTGCGCGGCGTTGAGTTGCTGGAGTTCGGCCTGTTCGAAGTCCCGGCCACTGACACCCCCGTTGAACTGCACGCCTATCGCCGAGCCATCCGGCCGGACGATCCACGACGAGCGCACACCGTCGAGGTCGGCGGTGTACACGCCCGCCGGCTCGGGGACGGGCGCGGCGGTGAAGTCGTAACTGACGCCGTTCACGTTCAGATCACCGGTCAGATCGGTGCCGTTGAACGAGGCGGTCAAGGTGTCACGGAACTTCGACGTGATGTCGATGTCGCCACCGGCTTGATTGCCGAAGAACCACGCTTCGTCGTCGACGCCATTGCATGCGTATGCGGTGATCTGGTCGCCCTCCACCGAGATTCCGATGGTCATCTTCTTGCCATCGGCCTCGGTGTCGGCAACGAAGGTGGCCGTCGTCGGGAACGGCGCGGCGACGGCAGACGTGGTCGTCGTCGAAGACGACGAGGTGGACGACGACTCGTTCGACGAACCACTCGAACAGGCGGACAGGGAGCCCAGCGCGACCATGGCGCTGAACCCCACCAGCAGGGTGCGGAGTTGTTTTTTCATGCCCACAGCATGGGCGCCGCGTTGTGGCGATACATGAAGAATCGGTGGAGATTGGAGGGAGGTTGGCGGGTCTACGACGGTCGGTCCTAGCGCCAGCCGTCGGCCGCCTTGGCGGCCTGCATCAGCGCGTCGCAGAGATCGCGCAACTCGGTCGTGTCTGCGCCCTCCTCCACGGCGGTCGCCACGTCCTCGGCCGCGCAGCGCACCTGGAAGACCCGGTCGGACAGCTCCGACGCCTCTTCTGCGGTGAGCACGACGGCATCCACGGGCACGGACGTGCCCTTGACCAACGCTCGCTGCTCGTACGCGCGCTGCCTGCACGACTGTCGGCAGTACTGCCTGCGGCGCCCGATGCCGGCATCGGGCACCTCGCGCCCGCACCACCGGCAGGGCTGTGGACGTGCGCGTCGGCGGTTGACGGTCGGGGTCACGGGGGAGATCCCGGTAGACGTGGAAGCCACGAATCAGACTCTAAACGGCGGTCGCTGGGTATCCCGGTATCATGGACCGTTGGGTCGGGAACTTCGCAACCTCGAGTTGCGTTGATGTTCCCGGACGTAAACGCATGTGAAGAGGAGTGATGACGATGGCTGATCGTGTCTTGAGGGGTAGCCGACTCGGAGCCGTGAGCTACGAGACGGACCGCAACCACGACCTGGCACCGCGTCAGGTCGCTCGATACCGCACCGACAACGGCGAGGAATTCGAAGTTCCCTTCGCCGACGACGCGGAGATCCCCGGAACCTGGCCGTGCCGCAACGGCATGGAGGGCACCCTCATCGATGGTGAGGCTCCCGAGCAGAAGAAGGTCAAGCCTCCGCGCACGCACTGGGACATGTTGCTCGAGCGCCGCTCGATCGAGGAACTCGACGAACTGCTCAAGGAGCGGCTCGACCTGATCAAGACCCGCCGCCGCGGCAGCAGTAGCAGCAGCTGACCCGGGGTCGGGCCGGCAGGCCTACCTGACGACGCCGCGGGCGCGATCCAAGCGCCCGCGGATGCCCCACTGGGCGATCCTCACGATCGCCTCGCGGATGTTCGAACCGCTCATCTTCGACTTCCCCAGCTCGCGTTCGATGAACGTGATGGGGACTTCGGCGACGACGAACCCGGCGCTGATCGTGCGCCAGGTCAGGTCGACCTGAAAGCAGTAGCCCTTGGAGTCGACGGCCGCGAGGTCGATCTTCTCGAGCACCGCGCGCCGGTAGGCACGGAAGCCGGCGGTGATGTCGTTGACGTCGACGCCCAGCGAAATGCGCGAGTAGCCGTTCGCCGTGCGCGACAGCACCTTTCGGTGTCGCGGCCAGTTGCGCACCTCGCCGCCTTCGACGTAGCGCGAACCGATCGCCAGGTCTGCTCCCGCGTCCACCGCGTCGAGCAGCCGGTACAGCTGCTCCGGCGCGTGCGAGCCGTCGGCGTCCATCTCGACGAGCACGGTGTACCCGCGGCCCAGGCCCCAGGCGAAGCCCGCCAAATACGCGGCGCCGAGCCCGTCCTTGCTGGTGCGGTGCAGGACGTGCACCCGGTCGGGGTCGGCAAGGGCCAGCTCGTTGGCGAGTTCACCGGTGCCGTCGGGGCTGCCGTCGTCGACGACGAGCAGGTGCACGTCGGGCCGCGCGGCGTGCAGTCGGCCCGCGATGAGCGGCAGGTTGTCGCGCTCGTTGTAGGTCGGAATGATGACCAGGGTGCGCTGGCTCGGTCGATCCCCGTCGACCTCGTGCTGGTTCATGCGCCCACTCCTTCGTCGTTCCCTGCGCGTGCAGTCACCGGCTTGCGGCGACGCGCGAAACTCCCATTGTGCAGTATCGAGGCGACCACCGACGAAACGCCGAGACCCACCAGAAGCGCCTGGATGACGGGTCCCCACCGCGTGGCAGGCGTGAGATCGGACCGCAAACGCAGCTGCATGTCCAGGTAGGCAGGCTCGAAGAACGCCGTTCGCGCCAGCTCCGCGCCGTCGGGCGCCACCATGGCGCTGATGCCCGTGGTGCCCGCCACGACGACGTACCGGTCGTGCTCGACGGCGCGCAGCCGGGCGAAGGCGAGCTGCTGGGAACTCATGGCCTCGTCGAAGGTCGCGTTGTTGGCGGGCACGGTCAGCAGCTGCGCGCCTTCCAGCACCGATTCCCTGGCGGCGCGGTCGAAGATGACCTCCCAGCACGTGGTGACGCCGATCGGGATGCCGGCGGCGTGCACCACGCCGCTTCCCGTCCCCGGTAGGAAGTAGCCCGCACGGTCGGCGTACGACGACAGCTTCGCGAAGAAGCTGCGCCACGGCAGGTACTCCCCGAACGGCTGCACGATCTTCTTGTCGTGACGCTCCCCCGGCCCGGCCGGATCCTGCTGGCCCGCCCCGTTCCAGACGATCACCGAGTTCAGCGAGACGGGGTTGGCCGGGCTGTAGCCGGGAGCCTTGACCACGGCGCCCACCAGGATCGGCGCGCCGATGGCGTCGGCGGCGACCGCGATCTGCTCGGCCGCGTCGCGATTGGTCAGCGGGTCGATGTCCGACGAGTTCTCCGGCCAGATCACCACGTCGGGCGCGGGTGCCTTGCCCGCACGGACGTCGTCGGCGAGGCGCAGCGTCTCACGGACGTGGTTGTCGAGCACCGCGCGGCGCTGGGCGTTGAACTCCAGGCCGAGCCGCGGCACGTTGCCCTGGATCGCGGCGACGGTCACCGTGTCCTCGTCCCCGACGGTGAGGGCCGACTTGCGGACCGACGGCCCGGCGAGCGCCACGAGCAGCAGCACCGCCACGATGCATGCACCGGGCACGACCACGGCGTGCAGCACGTGGTGGACCGAGTGGTCACCGTGCTTCCACCAGCGCACGCCCTCGAGCACCAGGGCCAGCAGACCGAACCCGGCGAGGACGGTGACGAAGGACACCAGCGGGGCGCCGCCGAGACGGGCGGCGGGTAGCAGCGGGCTGTCGGTCTGGCTGAACGCGACGACACCCCATGGGAATCCGCCGAACGGCACGACGGACTTCAGCCATTCGGCGACCATCCACACCCCGGCGAACCACAGCGGCCAGCCCGGCAGCTTGCGCACGACCACCGCGAGCACGCCGAAGACCGCCGGGAACAGCGCCTCGAGCGCCGCGAGTCCCAGCCACGGAACCGACCCCACGAGTCCGCTGATCCACGGCAGCAGCGGTAGGTAGAAGGCCAGCCCGAACAGGAATCCGTAGCCGAAGCCGCCGGCGGGCCGGGTCGACGGGTGCAGCAGCACCCAGCCAAGGCCTCCGACCGCGATGGGTGCGAGGAACCACCACCCGAACGGCGGGAACGCCAGGCACATCGCCAGCCCGGCGGCGATCGAGACGCTCAGTCGCACCAGGCGCGGGTTGGCCCAGCCCCACACCCGGCCGGGGTCAGCCATGGAGCACCGCACCCCGGTGCACGGTCGTACGGCACGTCGGCAGTGCGTGCGACGGGTCGAGGCTCGGCAGAGCGGGCACGCGGGAGTTCGGTTCGGTCGACCAGCGCGCCACGGTGTCGCTGGGCGCGGCCACCTCGAGGTCGTCGGCGCCGCCGGGCAGGTCCCACACCGCGTAGGAGGCGGGCGCGCCGGGGACGAGCGTGCCGGTGACGCCGTCGCGGATCCCCGCCGCGCGCCACGCGCCGCGGGTCGCTGCGGAGAACGCCGCACGGGCCGACACGGCACTGCCCGGTGTGCGGTGATGCACTGCCGCACGCACGGTGGCCCAGGGATCGACGCCGGTCACGGGCGAATCCGAACCGAAGGCGAGGGGCACGCCTGAGGATGCTAACAGGGCGAGCGGATTGAGCCGGAGCGCTCGCTGCGCGCCGAGGCGCTGGGCGTACATGCCGTCCGCCCCGCCCCAGAGCGCGTCGAAATTCGGCTGCACGCTCGCGATGACGCCCCACTCGCCGAGCCGGGCCGCCTGCTCCACCGAGACCATCTCGAGGTGCTCGAGGCGGTGACCGCACCGCGCGACCGCCGGAGCGCCATACCGGGTGACGACGCGTTCGAGGGCCGCCACGACCGTCGCGACCGCGGCATCGCCGATGACGTGGAACCCGGCGGGCACGCCGACGTCGGTGCACGCGGCCAGGTGGGCTTCGACCTCGTCGACGTCGAGGTAGGCGTTCCCGCACGTATCCGCGTCGGCGTACGGCTCGTGCAGCCACGCCGTGTGGGAACCGAGGGCGCCGTCGACGAACAGGTCGCCGGCCAGCCCCGCCGCCCCCGTCGCGGCGAGCACTTCGCGGGCGCGCTCGGCCGAGCCGACCGCCTCGCCCCAGTAGCCGACGACGTCGACGCCGTGAGTCAGCTCGCGCACGGCGAGCCAGTCGTCGAGCCCACCGATCTCCGGACCCGCGCACTCGTGGACCGCGACGATGCCCGACCGCGCCGCCAGGTCCAGCGCCGCGACACGTGCGGCGCGCAGTTGCGCGGGTGTCAGCAGTTGCCGGGCCTGCGCGCGGATCAGGTGGTGCGCGGCCGCGGTGAGTGGACACTCGCCGTGCCAGCCCTCCGCGGTTTGGGCCTCGGGCGCAAGGCGCCGCAGGGCGGTCGACGCCGCCGCCGAGTGCACGTCGACGCGCGCGAGGTAGGCGGGTCGGTCGCCGACGACACCGTCGAGGTCGGCCGTCGTCGGCGGCACCGGTCGCGGCCACGAGGTCTCGTCCCACCCGTGCCCCCAGATCGGCCCGTCGGGATTGCGGCGCGCGTAGTCGCCGACGCGCCGGACGAGGTCGTCGAGCGATGTCGCGCCGCGCAGGTCGAGCCCGTGGACGTTCAGTCCGGTCGAGGTCAGGTGTACGTGGCTGTCGACGAACGCCGGGGCCACGAAGCCACCATCGAGGTCGATCACCTCAGCGTCGGGGAACTGGACGCGGCCGACCTCGTCGGAACCCAGCCACCTCACCGCGGCCTCGGCACCGTCGGTCACGGCCATCGCGGTGGCGTCCGGCATCGCCGGGCTGTGTATCCGCCCGTTGACCAGTAGCGTCGTCAAGTCAGTCGACGGGCGGTCGGCCGGCCGTGCCGGGAAGTCCCGGCTGCTGGACGTCGGTGACGTCGACGACCTCACCATCGACGTAGTCCCGGCGCATGGTGCGGAACCCGCCCGGGCCAGCCGACGTGACGATCAGGGGCATGCGGCCCAACTGCCGGGCCGCCAGGGCCGCAACGGCAGGACGCGCCAGCGCCCGGGTGGGCGGAAGCAGCAGGATCAGCCCGAGCACCGAGGTCAGCAGCCCGGGGACCATGGTCAGCACGCTGCCCAGCGCGACCAGCGCGCCGTCGGTGACCGCGCCCTGCGGCGTGGCCAGCCCGGACTGCAGCTTCCGGATCTGACGCTTGGCCTGCGAACCGGCCAGGGCCAGCCCGAGGGCGAACGTGCCCACCAGGATCAGCAGGGTCCAGCCGAAGCCGATCGTCGACGCGAGGCCGACGACCACCGCCAGTTCGGCGAGGACGTACACCAGGAAGAGCCGCATAGCCATGTCGGGAGAACGTTCCGCGTGCCGGTCAGGTTCCGGAGGGCGTGTCGCCCGCCGTGTTCGAGTTGGGTTCCGCGGCCCGCACCTCGATGGCCGCGTGCACCTTGTCGACTCCGCCGCGCAGGCGCGCCTGCGGGATCCACCACCACGCGTGCCACCAGTAGCGCCTCGTCACCATGTCGAACACCCGCCGGGTCTCCGACTTCGGCAGCATCCGGGCCACCGCCTCGACGGGTTCGCCCTTCACCTTGCCGAGCACGCCGCACTTCTGGATGGTGACGCGCGGAGTGTTGTTGATGCGCTTCGTCTTCCACGATCCGTCGTCGGTGCTGATGACCAGCCTGTCACCGTCGGGAACGCCCCACACCGGCGTGGGCTTGGGTCGCCCGTCCTTGGTGAACGTGGTCAGCAGCAGGTACTTCTCGCCGTAGACGTCCTCGAACCTGGGTGCCATGTCAGCTCGCTCCGGCCGGGGTCAGCTCGATCGTCACGTTCTTCGTCATGCCGCCACGCAGCTTCGAGAACACGTTGAACGTCTTGCCGATCAACCCGTAGCGCTTGCCGATCGCGTCGTAGGTCTTGGCGTTCGCCGACTTCGGCAGGATCGACGCCCTGGCCTCGACGGCCTCGCCCTTGGGCTTGCCGCCGCGATCGCACTCGGCGATGGTCACCCGCGGGGTGTTGCGGATCCGCTTGACCTTCCAGGACTTCTCCTGGGTGATCGCGATCAGGGCGTCACCCGCAGGTGCAGCCCAGATGGCGGTGGGCTTCGGCCTGCCGTCCTTGGTGAACGTGGTGAGCAGGATGTACTCGGACTTGGCGACGTCGGCGAAGGTCACGGGCATGTGATCAACCTACTTCAGGTCGGCGCTCACCCCTCCAGGTCGCCCTCGGTCTCGAGCAGCACCTGCTTCAGCGCGTCGAGCGTCGCCGGTTCCGGCGACTCCCACATCCCGCGGCCCGCGGCTTCGAGGAGACGCTCTGCCATCCCGTGCATCGCCCAGGGATTCGACTCGGCCATGAACTTGCGGTTCTCGTCGTCGAGCACGTACTCAGCGGCCAGCCGCTCGTACATCCAGTCGGCCATCACGCCCGCGGTGGCGTCGTAGCCGAACAGGTAGTCGACCGTCGCCGCCATCTCGAACGCACCCTTGTAGCCGTGGCGCCGCATGGCCGCCATCCAGCGTGGGTTCACCACGCGCGCCCGGAACACCCGGGTGGTCTCCTCGGACAGGGTGCGGGTGCGCACCGACTCGGGCCGGGTGTTGTCCCCGATGTAGGCGGCCGGAGCCTTCCCGGTCAGCGCGCGGACGGTCGCGATCATGCCGCCGTGGTACTGGAAGTAGTCGTCGGAGTCGGCGATGTCGTGCTCGCGGGTGTCGGTGTTCTTCGCGGCCACCGCGATGCGACGGTAATTCGCGTTCATGTCGGCGGTCGCGGGTGCACCGTCGAGGTCGCGGCCGTAGGCGAAACCGCCCCAGGCGGTGTAGACCTCGGCCAGGTCCTGGTCGTCGCGCCAGTTGCGGCTGTCGATCAGCTGCAGCAGACCCGCGCCGTAGGTGCCGGGCTTGGACCCGAAGATCCGGGTGGTGGCCCGCCGCTGGTCGCCGTGGTCGGCCAGGTCGACCGACGTGTGGGCGCGCACGTAGTTGTGCTCGTCGGCTTCGTCGAGTCCGGCGACGAGGCGAACCGCGTCGTCGAGCATGGTGACCACGTGCGGGAACGCGTCCCGGAAGAAGCCGGATATTCGCACCGTGACGTCGATGCGAGGTCTGCCGAGTTCCGCCAGCGACAGCGCCTCGAGGTCGACGACCCGCCGCGACGCCTCGTCCCACACCGGCCGCACGCCGAGCAGGGCGAGGACTTCGGCGATGTCGTCACCGGAGGTCCGCATCGCCGAGGTGCCCCACACCGACAGCCCCACCGAACGCGGCCACTCGCCGTGATCGGTGCGGTACCGCTCCAGTAGTGAATCGGCAAGCGCCACACCTGTTTCCCACGCGAGCCGCGACGGCACCGCCTTGGGGTCGACGGAGTAGAAGTTCCGGCCGGTCGGGAGCACGTTGACCAGGCCGCGCAGCGGCGACCCGGACGGACCCGAGTCGATGAAGCCGCCGCCCAACGCGTGCAGGATCTGATCGACCTCCCGCGCAGTGCCCCGCAGGCGCGGCACCACCTCGGTTGCGGCGAAGCGGAGCACCGACGCGACGGCGGGGTCCGATGTGATCCCGTCGACCGCCTCGGCGTCCCAACCGGACTTCTGAAGCGCCGCGACCAGTTCGCGCGCCTTCTCCTCCGCGGCGTCGACCGAGGTGCGACTGTCCTGACCGTCCTCGGCCAGCCCCAGCGCCTCGCGCAGCCCCGGCACGTTCTGCTCACCGCCGAAGAGCTGGCGGGCACGCAGGATGGCCAGCACCAGGTCGAGTTCGACGTCTCCGGCAGGCGCCTGACCCAGCACGTGCAGTCCATCGCGGATCTGGACGTCCTTGATCTCGCAGAGCCAGCCGTCGACGTGCAGCAGCATGTCGTCGAACACGTCCTCGTCCGGGCGGTCCTCCAGCCCGAGGTCGTGGTCCATCTTCGCGGCGCGCATCAGCGTCCAGATCTGCTGCCGGATCGCCGGCAGCTTCGCCGGGTCGAGCGTCGAGATCATCGAGTGTTCGTCGAGAAGCTGTTCGAGCCGGGCGATGTCGCCGTAGCTCTCGGCGCGCGCCATCGGCGGGATCAGGTGGTCGACCAGGATGGCGTGAGCGCGGCGCTTGGCCTGGGTGCCTTCGCCCGGATCGTTGACCAGGAACGGGTAGATGAGCGGCATGTCGCCCAGCGCCGCGTCGGTGCCGCAGCCCGCCGACATGCCGAGGGTCTTGCCCGGCAACCACTCCAGGTTGCCGTGCTTGCCGATGTGGACCACCGCGTCGGCGCCGAAGCCGTTGGCGAAGTCCCGGTCGAGCCACCGGTACGCCGCCAGGTAGTGGTGACTCGGCGGGAGGTCGGGGTCGTGATAGATGGCCACGGGGTTCTCGCCGAACCCGCGCGGGGGCTGCACCAGGATCACCACGTTGCCGGACTTCATTGCGGCGACGACGATCTCACCGTCGGGATCATTGCTGCGGTCGACGAACAGCTCGCCCGGCGGCGAACCCCAGTGCTCGACGATCGCGTTGGCGAAGCCTTCTGGCAGCGTCGCGAACCATTCCCGGTACTCGGCGGCCGACACGCGAATCGGGTTGGCCGCCAGCTTCTCCTCGGTCAGCCAGTCCGGATCCTGACCGCCACGCTCGATCAGCGCGTGTACGAGCGCGTCGCCGTCGCCTGCGTCCACGCCGGGAACCTCGCCGATGTCGTAGCCCGCGTCGCGCATCGCCCGCAGCAGGACCACCGCGCTGGCAGGGGTGTCCAGGCCGACGGCGTTGCCGATCCTGGCGTGCTTGGTGGGGTAGGCCGAGAACACCAGAGCGACGCGCTTGTCGGCCGGTGCCACGTGGCGCAGGCGCGCATGCCGTACCGCCAGGCCCGCCACCCGCGCGCACCGTTCGGGGTCGGCGACATACGAGATCAGTCCGTCGTCGTCGATCTCCTTGAACGAGAACGGAACCGTGATGACGCGGCCGTCGAACTCCGGAACGGCCACCTGGGTGGCGACGTCGAGCGGCGACATGCCGTCGTCGTTGGATTCCCAGGCATGCCGCGACGACGTCAGGCACAACCCCTGCAGGATCGGGATGTCGAGCGCCGCGAGATGCGCGACGTTCCAGTTCTCGTCGCTACCGCCGGCGCCCACCGCGGCCGGCGTGGCACCGCCCGCGGCGAGCACCGTGGTGACCATCGCGTCGACGCCGGCGAGCAGGTCGAGCAGTTCGGGTTCGGCGGTGCGCAGGGAGGCGCAGTAGATGGGGACGGGGCGGCCACCGGCCGCGTCGATGGCGTGGCACAGCGCGCCGATGTAGGCCGTGTTGCCCGCCAGGTACTGCGCGCGGTAGAAGAGGATCGCGACGCGCGGGCCGTCGTTGGTGGACTCGTACCCCTCCGGACAGTCCAGGACGCCCCAGTTGGGCGTGGTGACGGGCGGGCTGAAGCCGAACCCCGTCATCAGGATCGTGTCGGAGAGGAACGCGTGCAGCTGGGCGAAGTTGGCCACGCCGCCCTGGGCGAGGTAGACGTGCGTCTCCAGTGCGACGCCCGCGGGCACCGACGAATGGCTCATCAGGTCGGCGTCGGGTACCTGCTCGCCGCTGATGACGACCGTGGGGATGCCGGACGCCACGACTTCGTCGATGCCGTCCTCCCACGCCCGGTAGCCGCCGAGGATGCGCACCACGACCACCTGGACGCCGCTGAGGAGTTCCGAGAGTTCACCGTCGATCAGTCGCGACGGATTGGCCCAGCGATAGTTGGCGCCGCTGGCACGGGCGGCGATCAGATCGGTATCGGACGTCGACAGCAGGAGGACGGTCGGAACCGACGGAGTGGGAGCCACCCACCATTCGTACCGCACGCCCTGCGGGATTCAGCCCCCCGTCGCTTCGCTCGCCCCTGATCAGCGGTCGGAATTACCCCAGCGGCTGTGCCAGGACTGCGGGTAGGGCAACCCGACCAGGGCGATGAGGGCGAGTACCAGTACGGCGAAAACGATGAGACCGACCATCGTCGTTCCTCTCTGTATGCCGCCCGCCGACTCCGATGTCGGCGGGCGGGCTGTCTCGAAAACTAGTACCGGCGGTACCGGTTTCGTTCGAATCGTGTGGCAGAGAACACACCTGGCGCATTGGTGACCGAGGTCACACTGAGGGTGGTCAGGAGGCCCCTACCTCGGTCGGGGACTTCGAATCGCGGGAAGCGAAACCCTGTCGGCATCCCGCCGCGAGTGCGGGAATGAACCAATGGCTTCCCCGTCCCCCAGCCCCGACCTCCCCGCCGTCGTCAAGCTCGGCGCGCACATCGGCGCCCGCATCGACGGCGTCCGCCTCGGCGGCGACCTCGACGCCGCGACCGTCGACGCCATCAACGACGCCCTGCTGACGCACAAGGTGATCTTCTTCCGCGATCAGCAGCACCTCGACGACGACGAGCAGCTCGCCTTCGCCCGGACGTTGGGCACCCCGACGCTGGCGCACCCGACCGTGCTCTCGCGCGGCACCGACGTGCTGCCCATCGACTCGCGCTACGACAAGGCGAACTCGTGGCACACCGACGTCACGTTCGTCGACCGCATCCCGAAGGCGTCGCTGCTGCGCGCCGTCACGTTGCCCTCCTACGGCGGCACCACCACGTGGGCGTCGACCGAGGCGGCCTACGACCAGCTGCCCGAGCCGCTGCGCCACCTCGTCGAGAATCTGCGGGCCATCCACACCAACGACTACGACTACATCCGCGACATCGACGAGCGCCGCGAGGACGCCGCCGACGCCACCCGGCAGTTCCGCGAGGAATTCGTCTCCGACACCTACGAGACCGAGCACCCGGTCGTGCGCGTCCACCCCGAGACGGGGCGCAAGGTGCTGCTGCTCGGGCACTTCGTGAAGCGATTCGTCGGGCTGGGCAATCACGAGTCGGCGACGCTGCTGGCCCTGCTGCAGGCACGGGTGACGCGGCTGGAGAACACGATCCGCTGGAACTGGCAGCCGGGCGATCTGGCGATCTGGGACAACCGCGCCACCCAGCACTACGCCGTGTCCGACTACGACGACCAGTACCGCAAGCTGAGCCGCATCACGCTGGCCGGCGACGTCCCCGTCGACGTGCACGGGGCGTCCAGCCGCGTCATCACCGGCGACGCGTCGCACTACTCCCAGATCGTGGCACCGCCGCGGTCGTCGAGGCGGCTGACAGCCGTACCGTAGACGGGTGAGCAGAGCCCGCGACGACGATCGCTGCCCTGGCGCACTGCAGGTGCATCAGGCGGCCGACGGTGCCCTCGCGCGGGTCCGCCTCCCCGGCGGGATCATCTCCGCCGCGCAACTCGGCGCCCTCGCCGCCGCGGCGACCCGATTCGGCTCGTCCGCCCTGGAACTCACGTCGCGCGGCAACGTCCAGGCCCGCGGCGTCACCGATCCCGACGCGTTCGCCGAGGCCGTGGCGACCGCCGGCCTGCTGCCCTCGCCGACGCACGAGCGGGTCCGCAACGTCCTGGCGTCCCCACTGACCGGCAGGTCCGGCGGTATCGCCGACGTGCGCGATCTGATCCGCGACCTCGACGCGACGATCCAGCGGGAGGCCACACTCGCCCGGCTGCCCGGGCGGTTCCTGTTCGCGATCGACGACGGCCGCGGTGACGTCAGCGGACTCGGAGCCGACGTCGGCGCGCACGTTCTGTCCGAGGACGCCGCGGCGCTGCTGGTCGCCGGCGTCGACACCGGCGTGCGCATGGCACTGCCCGACGCCGTACCGACCATGGCGGCGGTCGCAGCCCGTTTCGTCGAAGTGCGCGACAAGCGTTGGCGGATCACCGAACTGCCCGATCCCGCGGTGCTGACCGAAGGGTTGACGCCCGACACCGACCCCGGTGCCACCTGGCCGCCCGTGACGACGCCACCGGTTGGCTGGATCGAACAGGACGACGGCCGGGTCACCCTCGGCGCGGCGATCCGCCTCGGCGTCCTCGAGGCCAGGACCGCGGAGTTCCTGGCCGCCGTCGAGGCGCCGCTCGTGATCACGCCGTGGCGTTCGGTGCTGCTGTGCGACCTCGACGAGGGTGTGGCCGACGTCGCGCTGCGGGTGCTGGCGCCCCTGGGCCTGGTGTTCGACGCCGACTCGCCGTGGCTGTCGGTCAGCTCGTGCACCGGAAGCCCGGGCTGCGAGCACTCGGTGGCCGACGTGCGCAGCGACGCCGCCGACGCGGCGTCGACCGCGCAGCCGTCGTCGACCGCCGTGCATCGGCACTTCGTCGGATGCGAACGTGCCTGCGGCAGCCCGCCGGTCGGCGAGGTGCTGGTCGCGACGGGGACCGGCTACCTGCCTCGCACCGAGCGTCCCTAGCCGCCTGCCGCGCCCTTCAGCGGCAGCCCTACGCAGATACGTGCGGCGTCGTGGCCGAGTGTCCGGCCGGTGCGCGCTCCGGCGGTGGGCAGAGCCACCAGTTCGGGCACTGGGTCGGCCACCTTCTCGGGCTGCACGCAGACCCCGCCCGACACGTCGATCCCCACGCCGACGCCGAGCGGTGAGCGCAGCGCCGCCGTTCTCGCGAGTTCGACCGCATCCCCGTCCGCCACCCGCTCCACGACGAAGGGCACGCCCTCCTCCTCGATGCCCGCCAGTACCGCGCGTTCGACCGGCCCAGCTGCCGCGCTGGCGACGACGATCACCGGCCGGTTCGGTCCCGACCCGCTCACGTCGTCCGCCGTGCGAACGACGCCACCAGCCCGGTCGCGACGGCGTTGCGCGGCCCCTCGGTGCCGCGGACGTTGCCGGTGCCACAGACGATTCCGTACGGCGCGAGCGCGTCGGCGATCAGCTGCGGTATCTCGAAGTCGAGTGCGCATCCCCCGAGCAGCACGACGAATCCGATGCGGCGTAGATCTCCCTGGGGCGCCACCCGGGCCAGGGCACGCAGCGCGTTGACGACGAACACCCGCTCCTTGGCCGATCGGCGCACGGTGCGGATCCGGTCCAACGAGTGCCTGGTCGGTATCGGCGTCATGGCATGCTCGCCGAGGGTCAGTACGCGCCCGAAAGCCGGTGCCGGCAGCGGCTTCTCGAAGAACTGCACGGTGCCGTTCTCGAGGCGGACGTGGAAGAAGCTCTCGGCCTTGGCCAGCGGATGGCGCTTGATCTCCTCGGCGAGTTCGAGATTGGCCGTTCCCAGTTCGGCGTCGATGAGCTTGGTGACGAGATCGCCCGCGCCGGCGAGGTGCACGGTGTCGACCTCGTCGTCGGTGGACAGCAGAGCGGCGTCGGTCGAGCCACCGCCGAGGTCCAGCACGACCAGCGGCCGATCGGTGCCAGGAGTGGTGAGCGCCCCGAGGACGGCCATCTCGGCCTCGACGCCCCCGACGACGACGTCGACCCGCGTCGCGCCCGCCTCGCGCAGCCGGGTGCGCACCGCATCGGCCACCGCCTGCATGCCGCTCTCCCTGGTGCGCACCATGGCCGCGAGCGCGACGGCATTCTCGAGCGCGACCTCGCCCGCGAGCCCGCCGCGGACCTCCTGCGGGACGAACGTGTCGACTCCGAGCAGGTCGCCGATGTGGACGTCGGCGAGGTCGTGGCCGCACAGGTCGGCCATGCTCTGGCGGACCCCGGAGATCATGCCTCCGGCGTTGGTGCCCGCCTCGCCGACGACGTCGAGCAGGGGCCCCACCCGCTCGACGGCCGCCATGATGTCGCCTGCGCCGCCGGAGACGTCGACGGTCGCTCCCCTGCGCTCCCCCGTCAGCGCCAACTGACCCGCCGGGATCACGCGGTCGCCCACGTCGCCGGACGGCGTGCGGATCACCACCGCCGAGCGGTTCCCGGTCAGGGCCCGCGCCACGGGTGCGACGAGTTTCGTCTCCGCGGAATCCAATTCGAAGATGGTCGCCAGCCCGAAGGCGTTCGACAGCGTGCGGATCGACTGCCCGGGACCTGCCACCTCGACCGCCGCGAGCATGCCCAGCGGGACGGCGTCGATGCGGGACACCTCGTCGACGACCGGGATCTTCTCGTCGAGGCGGTTGACCACCAGGACGGCGTCGTCGTTGCAGAGGATCGCACCCTCGACGCGGACGCCCCTGGCGCGTGCGGCGTTCACCGCCCCGGCGGCGACGTCGAAGTCCACGTCGCCTGGCACGGCGACGATCACCGCCGCGCCCGCGTGGGCCTCGGCGAGCGCGGCGAACGCGACCACCACGCCGATGCCGAGGCCACGGCCACCCGGCGTGCGCGGATCGTGGCCGATCATCGTGGACTCGGTGATGATCGTCTCGGTGATGGTCTCCATCGCCAGACCGCTGATCACGGGCGTCGCCTCGTTCAGCAGGATCACGTCGACGTCGGCCGGTGCCATGCCCGCGCCCGCGAGGGAATCCATCACCGCGCTGACGACTCCGTCGACGTTGCGCACGGTGCCCTTCACCCCGGTGGTGGGGGTCAGAGCGCTACCGACGAACTCCACCCGCCCGTGCGGCCCGACCACGGCCGCGCTGGCCTCGGTGGTCGAGTTGCCGATGTCGACGCCGACGGCCCGGATCGTCATCTGGGCGCCGTCAGGTCGCCGGAATGGCCGAGAACCTGGCCACTACCTCCACGGGGCGCACCTGCTTGCGGATCTGCTCGGTCTCCTTGAGGTGCAGCAGCGCGGCCTTCGCCTGCCATCGCGGCCGTGCCATCTGGTCGTTCATCGTCGGAACCGGTTCTGGCGACTCGCCCTTGGCGTACCGCGCGGCGTTCGAGCCCACCCTGCGGTAGGTCTCCAGCGTCATCAGCGGCGACTGCGGGAACAGTTCGAGGCTCGACAGGCGCGGCAGGTCGCGCTGGTGGATCATCGTGGTGCCGCGGGACAGCAGCCCGATGCCGATGCCCGAGCCCGAGAGCTTGGCCCCGGTGTGCGCCACGACGGCGAGGTCGGAACTGTGCGAGATGCGGATGCAGCGCGCCTCGACCTCCTGCTCCTCGATGCCCGCGAGCACCTGACGGATCACGTCCGCGTGCGACAGGCCGGTGATGGTCTTGGAGAAGAACGCCGCGAAGGCCGGCGACACCGACACCACCACCTCGTCGGAACGCACTCCCCGTTCGGCCGCCCCCACCTCGTCGAACGTCAGCGTCCGCGCGTCGTCGGTGCCCGCTGCCTCGACCGCTGCCGCCATCTCAGTCCACCTCGACTTCCGGGTTCGCCGCGCTGGTCACGTGACGCAGCCGCTTCATCTCTTCCCACCGCGCACCCGACGGCCGATAACCGGTGCCGGGTCCGGCGTAGTCGTTGCGGTCGTTGATCGCCGAGAGCGGTAGCAGGTCGCGGGTCAGCACCGCCGAGGTCTGCAGCAGGTCGCCCGAAACGCGTTGTCGCAGAACGGTGAGCACGTGTTCGGCGATGTCTGGGAAACCGGTCGACTCCAGGGCCTTGACGATGTCGAGACCCGTCACCTTGCGGTCCATGATCTGCTGGGCGCTCTTGAAGTCCTCGAGCACGTCGCGCGGGATCAGTTCGTTGCTGCCGTGCGCGTAGACGGCGGCCTCGATCTCGTCGTCGGTGATCGGCGCGAGGTCGAGGTACCGGAACACCGCCTGCAGCGCCTTGGCCGCATGCCTGCGCACCGCCAGGATCTCCGACTCCTTGACGTGGCGTAGCCCACCGTCGATCTGGAAGTCGCGCTGCAAGGTGTTGAAGTCGTCGAAGTCCTCGGCGTCCACGTTGGACCCGGCGAACATGTTGTCGTAGTTGGGCACTGCCGAGTATCCCGAGCAGACGAAGTCGGTGCCCGGCATCATCTGCGGCATCAGCCGCGCGGTGCGCCGCATCGCCGAGTGGGAGAACGACTGGTCGTTGCCGGAGGCGCATTCGAGGTCCACCGCGGAGGCGATCAGGTTCTCCGCGGCCACCGCCCGAATGCCCGCCGGGACGGCGCCGGGCACGCCGATGCACGAGATCGAACCGTTCTGCAGCCCTTGGACTCCCGCGCCCTTGGCGACCAGGATGCAGCGGATCTCGAGGTACAGCATGGAGCGGCCCTCGGCGTTGCCCATCTGCACCTCCGAGCCCGTGCCGGACGTGAAGCGCATCTTGATGCCGCGCGAGGCATAGGCGGCCGCCAGGAACGCCTTCGACCACGGGGTGTCGTCACCGTCGACGAACACCGCCTCGGTGCCGTACACCGAGATCGTCTCGGCGTAGCCGGTGATGCCGCGCATGCCGAGTTCGAGTTCGGTGGCCTCTTCCAGCGCGCACTGCGTCAGCGGACCGCCCTCGCCGGCCTGGCTGCCGATCAGCAGCGCCATCGCGACCAACGGGGCGTAGCGCACCACGCCCAGGGTGGTCTCGACCTCGGCGAAACCGCGGATCGCGGCCTCGGCCGCCTCGCAGACCACCTGCAGTGGGTTGTCCCTGGCGCTGGTGCAGTGCGCCTGATTGGCCGGAGTGCGCCGGGCGCGCATCTTCTGCATGCCCATCATGATCTCGACGATGTTCATCGTCTTGGCCACTTCGAGGAGCTTGGCGGGGGTCAGACCGCGCGTGATCGACAGCACCTCGTCGCGAGACACGCTGGGATCGACGATCATTCGCGCGATCTGCTGGGCCGGGATGGCCATCGACTGCTCAGTGCTCGCCACGTCGACGGCCTTGTCGGCGATGAACTGATCGATGAAGTCGAAGTCGGCGCGGGCCCGCCCGTCCATCTCGACGATCACGCCGTCGGCCACCCGGACGCTCGGTTCCGGGTCGAAGGCGCTGTCCATGGCCACCATGCCCGCCTCGGGCCACTCCTCGACGAAGCCGTCGAGGTTGACCGGACGGGCCTCCAGCGCTGCCGTGCGCGCCGACTGCCGGACCCCTTCGGTGCTGCTGGTGTGCGGTGCTGCGGTCACGTCGCTCCCTACTCGCCGGTCGCCAGGACGTCGCGGCGGTCGTACACGTCGGCGGCCTCACGGACCAAACCGGCGAGTAACGTTGCGCCGTAACTGGATTCGAGTTCGTCGGCGATGGCCTCCAACTCGGGTTTGGTCGATGCGTTCGGCCGCAGCGCGTTGTAGATCTCGAGCACCCGCTCGTCGCTGATCGCGGTCATCTCCGCGGCCCGCCGCAGGTTCGCACCGAGCTGCGGGCGACCGACCTTCTCCGCCAGTTGCGCCTGCAAGCGCAGCGTGTCCGGGGTGATCCGCAGGTCCTCGGCACGAACGTCGCCTGCCATGACCGCTTCGATCGTGATGTCGTCGATCGACTTGCCGGTCGGCGTGAAGAGCACGTCGGTGCGGTGCACGCTCAACGGATAGTCCGCCGCCGGGTCCAGTACTGGTTCCGTCACGCCGCCGATTGTGCGCTGGGTCACGTTGCATGTTCGTTGCACGGCAGGTCAGGGCGCAGGCTACAGCGCGGCGACGCCCGCCTCGGCGACGGTGACGTCCTGCTCGACGCTGCCCGCGCTGACGCCGATGGCGCCGACGACCTCGCCGTCGACCTCGAGCAGCAGTCCACCGCCGAAGAGCACCAGACCGCCGGACAGTTGCTCGAGGCCGTACAGCTCGGCGCCCGGCTGGCTCACGTCCATCAGGGCGCTGGTGGGCAGGTCCATCATGATCGACGTTCGTGCCTTGCGGATCGAGATGTCGATGCTCGCCTTGATCGCACCGTCCATCCTGGCGAACGCGACGAGGTGTCCGCCGTCGTCGACCACGGCGATGTTCATCGGCTGGCCGATCTCCACCGCCTTGGCCGTCGCGGCCTCGACGATGGTCGTCGCGGTCTGCAGCGAGAGTCGGTTCATCGGGTGTCCCCTTCGGATGCGTTCGTGCTCAACCAATTTGACACCGGTCGGCGTCGATGACTGGCGAGCGTAGACGATGACCTGCGACTCGCGCAGCGCGCCGGTGATCTCGACGCTGCGGCACCCGGGCGGCCGATGCGGCTATCGTGGTCGACGGCGCGTCAGCCCGTCAGCGGGGCTTCCGGCGCGAGGAAGCGTGAACGTCGATGTCATGGGATGAGCCCCGGAGCGGCCGCGAGCCGGCCCGCGCCATGCGGGCTGCGCACGAACTGTTCGCTGCCCGCCTGGCCGGCGCGACACCCCCTACCGCGGCCTCACTGCGGCCGCTGGTCGCCGAGAGCTGGATGCGCAGCATTGCGACCGGGGTGAACCCCGAGTTCGACGGCGCGCCCACCGCGAGCCGAACGCTCGACCTGCGCGCCGAACACCCGTTGGCCCCGGCGTTGCCCGTGATCCGGCGACTCCTCGTCGACGAGGCGATGGGCTCGGGCGCCGTGGTCGCCGTGTCCGCGGCCGACGGGACGCTGCTGTGGGTGGAGGGAGACCGCGGCGCTCAACGCAAGGCCGAGGCGATGAACTTCACCCCGGGTGCCGACTGGAGTGAGCGCAGCGCGGGGACGAACGCCCCCGGCACCGCTCTCGCGCTCGACCGCGAGTTGCAGATCTCCGGCCCCGAGCACTTCTGCCAGGTGGCCCAAGCATGGTCGTGCGCAGCGGTTCCCGTGCACGACCCCATCACCGGTGCACTGATCGGAGCCATCGACGTCACCGGCGGCGCCGACCTCGCCACCTCGACGGCGATGGCATGGGTGCGGGCCGCGGTCGTCGCCGTCGAGAACCACCTCGCCGTCCTGCGCCTGCGACCCGCCGCGGCCGACCCCGTGAACCTGCCGCGGCTCACGGTGCTGGGCACCGAACGCGCCCGGTGGCACGTCGCCGACGAGTTCGGTCAGGTGCGCACCAGCACGCTGACTCCCCGCCACGCCGAGATACTCGTCCTGCTCAGCCGCCACCCCGAGGGTCTGAGCACCGACCACCTCGCGATGCTCCTCGACGAGAAGGACCTCGACGGGGTGACCGTCCGCGCCGAGATGTCGCGGCTACGGCGGGCGATCGGGCCGGGATTCATCGGGTCGCGGCCCTACCGGCTCCTCCGGCCGATCGTCACCGACCTGGGGTCGACGTTCGACGCCCTCGAGGCGGGTGACGTCCACGCCGCGGTCGATCGCTACACGGGAGCGCTGCTGCCGCAATCGGCGTCGCCGTCGATTGCCCGATTGCGGACCGAGTTGAGCACCAGCGTCCGCAGCGCCGTGCTCGCATCGGGTGAGCTGGGCCTGCTCCGGCGGTGGCTCGAGCATCCCGACGGGGACGACGACCGCGACGGCTGGCGCGTCCTTCGCGATCGCGCCGAACGGGGTTCGGCGCACTGGGCGCAGGCGCGCGGTCACCTGGCAGGCATCGACTTCGAGCTGGGCTGACGTCGCATCGCCGGCGTTGCAACCATGATGCAACGCTGTCGCGCCTAGCTTGCATGACGACCGTCACACCCCTTGGAAGGACGAGAGCCGTTGAGCGTCCCGGAATCCGTCGTCACCGCGCAGGCGGCGCACCGCGAGAGCATCGCCGACCCCGAACGCTTCTGGCTGCGCGCCGCCGAGGCCGTCGACTGGGACACCGCACCGGGCACGGCGCTCGACCACACCGATCCGCACGCGTGGCGGTGGTTCCCGGACGGGACCCTGAACACCTGCCACAACGCGCTCGACCGCCACGTCGAGGCCGGGCACGGCGACCGCGCCGCCCTCGTCTTCGACTCCGCGATGACCGGCACCCTGCGTCGCTTCACCTACCGTGAGCTGCGCGACGAGGTCGCCACCCTGGCCGGCGCATTGACGAGTCTCGGAGTGGGCGTGGGAGACCGGGTGATCATCTACCTGCCGATGATCCCGGAGGCAGTGATCTCGATGCTGGCGTGCGCGCGCATCGGGGCCATCCACTCCGTCGTGTTCGGTGGGTTCGCCGCAGCCGAGCTGGCCGCCAGGATCGACGACGCCCAGCCCACGGTCCTGCTCACCGCGTCGGGTGGGCTGGAACCGGGCCGCACGGTCGAATACCTGCCCACCGTGGCAAAGGCGTTGTCGCTCAGCGCCACTCCGCCCGCCACCGTCGTCGTCAAGAGGCGAGCCGAGATCCCCGGTGATCTTCCGCACGGCTGGCTGGACTGGGACGCGGTGGTCGCCGACGCGGAACCCGTTGACGCCGTGGCAGTTCCGGCCACGCATCCGCTGTACATCCTGTACACCTCGGGCACCACGGGAAAGCCGAAGGGCGTGGTCCGCGACCACGGGGGTCACGCGGTCGCGATGGCGTGGTCGATGACGAACGTCTACGGCATCGCCGCGGGCGACGTCATGTGGGCGGCCTCAGACGTCGGCTGGGTGGTCGGTCATTCGTACATCGTCTACGCGCCACTGATCGCAGGCGCCACCACGGTGCTCTTCGAAGGCAAGCCGGTCGGCACGCCCGACGCCGGGGCCTTCTGGCGCGTGGTCGCCGATCACGGGGTCAACGTGCTGTTCTGCGCCCCGACCGCGCTGCGGGCCATCCGCAAGGAGGATCCCGACGGCGCCGAGCTGGCGAAGTACGACATGCCCTCGTTGCACACCGTCTTCGCCGCGGGTGAGCGGCTCGACCCGGAGACGTATCACTGGGCTGCGAACACGCTCGACCGGCCGGTGATCGACCACTGGTGGCAGACCGAGACCGGATGGTCGATCTGCGCGAATCTTCGTGGGCTGCAGCCCCTGCCGGTCAAACCGGGTTCGGCGTCGATGCCGGTTCCCGGCTACGACGTGCGGGTCCTCGACGCCAACGGCGGCGAGGTGGGTCCGGGGCAGGAGGGCAACATCGCGATCAAGCTGCCGCTCCCGCCGGGGTCGCTGCGCGGGCTGTGGAACGCCCCCGACCGCTTCGCTGCGTCGTACCTGCAGGCGTTCCCCGGGCACTACGCCACCGGGGACACCGGCTACTTCGACGAGGACGGTTACCTGTTCGTGCTCGGCCGCAGCGACGACGTCATCAACGTCGCGGGACACCGGCTGACGACCGGATCGATGGAGGCCGTCGTCGCGACCCACCCCGCGGTGGCCGAGTGCGCGGTGATCGGCGTCCCCGACCCACTCAAGGGCGAGCGGCCTGCCGCCTACGTGGTGCTCAAGTCGGGCGCCGTCGCGGACCCGGACACGCTCTGCCGCGACGTCGTCGGGCTGGTCCGCGACCAGATCGGACCGGTCGCCGCACTGAAGGACGTCTTCGTCGTCCCTGCGCTGCCCAAGACCCGGTCGGGCAAGATCCTGCGCCGCACGATGCGTCAGATCGCCGCCGGTGAGGACGTCACGGTCCCACCCACCATCGAAGACGCCGGAGTGCTCGACGCGCTGCGCCTCGGCGCGGTGCGCTGAGCGAGTGATCGGCACCAGGCAGTCGCCCATCGCCATGGCCGTAGGGTGAGCGGGTGCTCGACTACGTCCGCGACGCCGCGGAGATCTACCGCCAGTCGTTCGCGACGATCCGCGCCGAGGCCGACCTGGACCGCTTCCCCGATGACGTCTCACGGGCCGTGGTGCGGCTCATCCACACCTGCGGTCAGGTCGACGTCGCCGATCACGTCGCCTACACCGACGACGTGGTGACCCGCACGCACGCCGCGCTGGCGGCCGGGGCCCCGATCCTGTGCGACGCGTCGATGGTGGCCTCGGGCATCACCCGGTCGCGGCTGCCCGCGGACAACGAGGTGGTGGCGCTGGTCAGCGATGCACGCGCGGCCGACCTCGCGGCCAAGCTCGGCAGCACCCGGTCGGCAGCGGGCGTCGACCTGTGGGCCGACCGTCTCGGTGGTGCCGTGCTGGCGATCGGCAATGCACCCACCGCCCTGTTCCGGCTGCTGGAGCTGATCGACGAGGGCGCACCGGTGCCGGCTGCCGTGCTCGGCGGTCCGGTCGGCTTCGTGGGGTCCGCGCAGTCGAAGGACGAACTCATCGCCCGTCCGCGCGGCATGTCGTACCTGGTGGTGACGGGGCGGCGCGGCGGCAGCGCGATGGCGGCGGCCGCGGTGAATGCGATTGCGAGCGAGCGCGAATGACGGGCACCCTGTGGGGCGTCGGCCTCGGTCCTGGCGACCCGGAACTGGTCACGGTCAAGGCCGCCCGCGTGATCGGGGCGGCGGACGTCGTCGCGTATCACAGCGCCCGGCACGGACGCAGCATCGCCCGCGGCATCGCGGCACCGTACCTGCGGCCCGACCAGATCGAGGAACACCTCGTCTACCCCGTGACGACTGAGACCACCGAGCACCCCGGCGGCTACGCGGGTGCGATGGAGGACTTCTACCGCGAGTCGGCGGAGCGGATCGCGGTCCACCTCGAGGCCGGCCGTGACGTCGCGCTGCTCGCCGAGGGCGACCCGCTGTTCTACAGCTCCTACATGCACATGCACACCCGGCTGACGGAGCGCTTCGAAGCCGTCATCGTGCCCGGTGTCACGTCGGTCAGCGCCGCGTCGGCCGCCACCGGCACACCGCTGGTCCAGGGTGACGAGGTGCTGACGATCCTGCCGGGCACGCTGCCGCCCGCCGAACTCAAGCGACGACTGACCGACACCGACGCCGCGGTCATCATGAAGCTCGGCCGGTCGTATCCCGCCGTGCTGGCAGCGCTCGAGGCGACGGGCCGGATCGACGAGGCGTTCTACGTCGAGCGGGCCAGCACCGACCGGCAGCGCGTGTTACCCGCCGCCGAGGCCGATGCAGAGTCCGTGCCCTATTTCGCGATCGCGATGCTGCCCGGCATGTCGCCGCGGCCCGAGCCCGTCGGCAGCGTCGCCGTCGTCGGCCTCGGCCCCGGCGACGTGGACTGGATGACGCCGCAGTCGCGCCGGGAACTCGCCGCCGCCACCGACCTGATCGGGTACGCCCCCTACCTGGACCGCGTCGGCGCTCGCGACGGTCAGACCCGACACCCCAGCGACAACACCGACGAACCCGAGCGCGCCCGGTTGGCCTGCATGCTCGCCGAGCAGGGCCGCGCGGTGGCAGTCGTGTCCTCCGGCGACCCGGGTGTGTTCGCCATGGCGACCGCGGTGCTCGAGGAGGCCAAGGAGTGGCCGGGCGTCGACGTCCGGGTGATTCCCGCCATGACCGCGGCCCAGGCCGTCGCCAGCCGGGTCGGCGCCCCACTGGGCCACGACTACGCGGTGATCTCGCTGTCCGACCGGCTCAAGCCGTGGGACGTCATCACCGCCCGGCTGACCGCGGCTGCGCAGGCGGACCTGGTGCTGGCCATCTACAACCCGGCGTCGAAGACGCGCACCTGGCAGGTCGCCGCGATGCGGGATCTGCTCCTGGAACACCGTGACCCGGGCACGCCGGTCGTGATCGGCCGCGACGTGTCGGGCCCGCGCGAGGAGGTCAAGGTCGTGCGCCTCGCCGACCTCGATCCCGACGACGTCGACATGCGCTGCCTGCTGATCATCGGTTCCTCGCAGACGCAGTGGCATTCCGACGACGGCGTGGACCGCGTCTACACGCTGCGCCGCTACCCCGGCTGACCACCGGGTCGCGCGGCGTCAGCCCCGAATCTCGTTGAGGTAGTTGTAGATCGTGTAGCGCGAGACGTCGAGCCGTCCCGCCACGTGGTCCACGGAATCCCTGATCAGGAAGAAGCCGGCCTCGTCGAGTTCGCGCACGACCGCGGCCTTGTGGTGCTTCTTCATCTTCACCGTCGGCACCCCCACCTTGGCGATGGCACCGTCCACCAGGAACCGTTGCAGGCTGTCGACGTCCGGAGGAAAGCTCTCGTCCCGTTCTGGGGCATCGGCCGCAACGGCTTCCGGCACGACGCTGTTCACGCACAGACACCCGACCGCGACACCATCGGCGTCACGTAGGAACAGGGTCGAGGACCGGATCGGCCGCCCGTCCGGTCCGTTGGTTCGATAGTTGATCAGGTCCTGGGTGGTGCCACGGCGAATCAGACCGAGAAGAAGATCGGTCATCGGTCCACCGACCGTGCGATTCGTCAGGTCGCCGGCGATGGCCACGATCGAATCGGGCAGTCGCGACAGGTCGTGCAGCAGCACCTCGTTGCCGGGGCCGAGCATGGCCGCCAGCCCGTGCACCGTGGGAACCATCGACGCCAGCAGGTCGTGGGTGACGCTGCCCGCTGCGACGGGATGTGGCGTGGGCGCGGGCCGGTGCGGCTGCGTCAGCGAGACGAGGACCTCCCGGAGCCGGTCGCCGACGTCGAGCGACGTCGACGCGTGTGGCGACAACCGGATGTGTTCGGGCCGAACGGTTGCCGCCATCCCCGCCGCGTTCATGGCGGCACCGATCTGCTCGGGCGCATGTCCCGGCAGCGTGAACGCGAGGATGCCTGCCCGCCGCTCGCGTGCCGAGACGATGTGCGCCCCGTACGTCAGGAGGACGTCCTCGAGCATCTCGACCCGCGTCGCGACGTGCTCGGCGATCGAGGCCACGCCTGCCTCCTCGACGAGTTCCAGCGCAGCCGCGAACGCCCCCGACGTGACGGGGCTCAGGTTCGAGATCGACCACGCCGCAGCGGTGTTGTCCGCGGGATGGATCGTCTCGTCGAACAGCCCGGGATCGCGCGCGCCGGTCCATCCCGACAGCACCGGGTCCATCCGTTCCAACGCGCGGTCCGACAGCATTGCGAACCCGGTCCCCCACCCCGATCGCAGCCACTTCTGTCCGCCGGTGACCAGGATGTCGGCCACCTCCCACGGCGCCTCGATCACGCCGAAGCCCTGGATCGCGTCCACGACGAGCAATCGGTCGCCGACGACCTCGCGGAGGGCAGCCAGGTCGGCGCGGTAGCCGGTGCGGTAGTCGACGGCGCTGACCGAGACCATGGACACGTCGTCGGTGAGCGCCTCGGCGACCAGATCCGCCGTGACGTAGCCACCCGGTAGACGGTGCACCGACAGGCGGCCCGCCTGCTCGGCGCGCGCCCACGGGTACGTGTTGGCCGGGAACTCCGCCGCCGACACCAGCACGGTGCCACCCGGCGCGTTGAACGCCGCCTGCAACAGGCCGAGGCTGGTGTGCGGTTGCAGGACGATGTGGTCGATGTCGCTGCCGCACAGGCGGGCCGCGGCCGCCTTGGCGCGCGTCTCCTCCCTCATCAGCTCGTCCACGGTGGCCGGCCCGGCGCGCGTCGCCTTCTCCAGGAGCCGGGCCGTGGCGTCGAGCACGGCATGCGACGGCGGCCCGAAGCGGGCGAAGTCGAGGTAGCCGGCCGGCTCGGCGAACTGCAACAGGTAGCGCGGCGAGATGGGTCTCACGCGAGCACCCTGGCCAGGAACTGCCGCGTGCGTTCGTGTTCCGGCGCCTTGAGGATGCGCTCGGGTGGACCCGTCTCCACGATCGCGCCGTCGGCCATGAACACGACCTCGTCGGCGGCCTCCGACGCGAAGGCGATCTCGTGGGTGACGACGACCATCGTCATGCCATCGGCGGCCAACGTGTTCATCACCGCCAGTACCTCACCGACCAGTTCGGGGTCGAGGGCCGAGGTCGGCTCGTCGAACAGCATCAGCTTGGGCTTCATCGCCAGCGAGCGTGCGATCGCCACGCGCTGCTGCTGGCCGCCGGACAACTGCGCGGGGTACGCATCCCCGCGCTCGCCGAGTCCGACGCGGTCGAGTAGTTCGCGGCCCTCCCGTCGGGCGACGTCGGGCGCGACGCCGAGCACCCGGATGGGACCCTCGACGACGTTCTCCAGCGCGGTGCGGTGGCCGAACAGGTTGAATCGCTGGAACACCATGCCGATGTCCCGGCGCTGCTTGGCCACGTCGCGCTCGCGCAGCTCGTAGAGCTTGCCGTTGCGCAGCTCGAACCCGATGGGCTTGCCGTCCACCCATACCTGGCCGTCGTCGATGGTCTCCAGGTGGTTGAGGCATCGCAGGAAGGTGCTCTTCCCGGCTCCCGACGGGCCGAGGAGGCAGACCACCTGGCCGCGGCGCACGTCGAGGTCGATGCCCTTCAGAACCTCGGTGTGCCCGTAGCTCTTTCGGACGCCGATGGCTCGCAGTAGCGGCTCAGACACGGGCGCCCCTCGTCAATGGAATGGCTCGCAACGCCTTGGCGGCCTGCGCGGCGACACTGCGCTCGGCAGCGCCGAAGGTGCGTTCCAGGTAGTGCTGTCCGATGCCCGCCGCAGTCACCACCACCATGTACCAGATTGCGGCGGCGAACAGCGTTTCCATCACCAGCAGGTTGTGCGAGGAGATGTTGTTGGAGGCGTGCAGGAGTTCGGTCACGCCGATCACCGACGCGATCGAGGTGCCCTTGAGCATGTCGATGAAGTCGTTGCCCGTCGGTGGGATGATCACCCGCATCGCCTGTGGCAGCACGACACGGCGCAGCGTCAGATTCGGTGCCATGCCAATCGACTTCGCGGCTTCGGTCTGCCCGCTGTCGACACTGTTGAGCCCTGCGCGCACGATCTCGGCCATGTAGGCGCTCTCGTTGAGCGCGAGTCCGAGCAGCGCCGCGGTGAATGCGCTGACGAGCACGTTGGTGGGTTGGTCGATCAGAGATCCGCCGAACGGCAACGGAATCGAGATCCGGGGGATCACGAGCGCCAGGTTGTACCAGATGAGGATCTGCAGGAGCACGGGCAAACCGCGGAACAACCAGATGTAGCCCGCGGCGAACGCCTTCGCCACCGGATTCGCGCTGCGGCGCATCAGTGCGATGACGATGCCGATCACGATGGCGACCGACTGCGCGATGACGGCGAGCAGCACCGTGTTGACCAGGCCGAGGAGCATCACCCGATACACGACGAAGTCGGGTACCGAAGCCCAGTCGATCCGTGCTTCGGAGAGCGCGACGAAGAGCGCTGCGAGCAGGCCGACGATCACGGCGGCACTGACCCAGCGGCCCCAGTGCCGGAGCCGAACTATCGGCAGCGCTTGGGCCGGTGCGTCATGCGCCATTGATGGCGGACTCCGTCAGTGCGCCCTGTTCCACGCCCCAGCTCTGCAGGATCTGCAGGTACGTGCCGTCGCTGATCAGCTCGCCGAGTGCCTCGTTGACCGCATCGCGAAGGCCGACGTTGGTCTTGGCGAACCCGATGCCGTACGGGCCGCCTTCGATCGGCGGACCGGGTACCACCTCGAAGGTGTTGCCATCACCGGCGGTGCGGGAGATGTAGGCAGCACTCGGCAGATCGTTGAGGATCGCCGCGACGCGCCCGGTGCGGAGCTGGTTCTGGTTTTGGGTGTCGCTGTCGGTGGCGGTCACGGCGACCGCGGGCTGGCCCGCCTGGACGCATTTCTCGCTCTGCGCCGCGGCGAAGTTCTGATGGCTGGTGCCCTGCACGACTGCGACGTTCTTGCCGCACAACGCGTCGGGACCGGTGATGCCCTCGGGATTGCCCTTCTGCACCATGATCGTGATGCCGGAGGAGAAGTAGTCGACGAAGTCGATCTGCTGCTGACGTTCCTTGGTGTCGTTCATCCCGGCCATCGTCATGTCGATGCGGCCCGACTGCAGACTCGTGATCAACGAGCCGAAAGCCATGTCCTGGTATGCCATCTCGACGCCGAGCTTGCGTCCGATGGCCTTGGCCAGGTCGACCTCGTAACCGATCGGCGTCTTGCCGTCTGCGGCGTAGAAGTTGTTGGGCGCGGATTGGACGTTGGACCCGACGTTGACGGTCTTGGCTTGCGCGACCGGCGCAGGCAGTCGCGCGGCGAGTGCCTCGTCCGGTTCGATGGCGGCGATCAGCGAGGCGTTGTCCGGGATCGCCGACTGGCTGCCCCCGGCGGCGGACTCTCCCGCGGTGTCGCTGCCGACACCGCTGCCACATGCGGTGACGCCGGCGATGAGGGCTCCGGCGAGCAGCAGGCGGAGCGGTGAACTGATCAGGAACGGTGAGCGCATCGGAACCTCCAAGGTGTGATCTGCGCGACGCTACAACAGAATGTTGAATTCGTCTCTACAAAGTGTTGAAGACACCGCCTGACTGCCGTCGAGATTCGTTGACAGCTGTCAGCAGGCCGATTAGTGTCCGGCCCCATGACCACGGCCGCCGCCATTCCGCGCAGTCCCGAAGACGTGACGCCGCAGTGGTTGAGCACCGCACTGGGCGCCGACGTGACGGCGGTGGAGACCGCGCCGATCGGCACTGGACAGACGGGGGCGACGTATCGCCTGACGGCCACCTACGACGGCGGTGGCAACGACCTGCCGACGACGTTCGCCGTGAAGTTGCCGTCGCAGGACGAGACCGTGCGCGAGCGGGTGGCACTCGGCTACCGCGCCGAGCACGCGTTCTACACGCACGTCGCCGACGCCGTCCGGGTGCCGATCCCCCGGCACTACTACTGCGACATCTCCGACGACGGCGGAGACATCGTCCTGCTACTCGCCGACATGGCACCCGCGGTCCAGGGCGACCAGATCGGCGGATGCGACGCAGTCGAGGCCGAACTCGCCGTGCGCGCCCTCGCCGGCCTGCACGGCCCGACGTGGTGCGACCCGAAGTGGGCCGACTTCCCCGGGCTGGCCATGTCGATGGCGACCGGCGACGCCGCCAAGGGCCTCGGCGACGTCGCGATCATGGCCACGCAGATCACGCTGGACCGCCTCGGCGACCGGATGAGCGCCGAGAACCGCGAGACCGCAACCCAATCGATGGCCCTGGCCACGCCGTGGCTCTTGTCCGAACCGGGCCGGTTCTCGCTCATGCACGGCGACTACCGGCTCGACAACCTGCTGTTCACGCCGGACCGCACCGAGGTGACGGTGGTCGACTGGCAGACCCTCGGCGCCGGTCTCCCCGCCCGGGACCTGGCCTACTTCACCGCCACCAGCCTGCTCCCCGACCAGCGCGCCGGCCTCGACGAGCACCTGGTCGCGGCGTATCACGACGAGCTGCTGGGCTACGGAATCACCGACTACGACCGCGATGCGTGCTGGCGCGACTACCGGCTCGGCATGCTGCAGGCGCCGCTGATCACCACTCTCGGTTGCGCTTTCGCCAGCAACACCGAACGCGGCGACGAGATGATGCGCGTGATGCTCGAACGCGGCTGCCAGGCAATCCGCGACCTGGACAGCCTGGCACTCATCGACGCGCGCTGACCCACCGCACCGCGTCGTCGACCGTCGAGACCACCTCGACGCCGTCGGGCAGCCGGGGGCGGTCAACCATCACGACCGTCACCCCGAGGTCGTCGGCCGCCTCGAGCTTGGCCCTGGTCATGTCGCCGCCGCTGTTCTTGGTGACCAGCGCGTCGATCTCCCACCGCTGCAGGAGTTCCCGCTCGTCGCCGACGCGGTAGGGCCCGCGGGACAGCAGCAGTTCGTGTCGTCGCGGCAACGAGTCGGGATCCGGCGCGGTCACCGCCCTGATCAGGAACCACGCGTCGACGTCGACGAACGCCCGGGTACCGGACCGGCCCGTGGTGAGGAAGACCCGCCGGCATCCGCGCTCGGCGACCACCCGCGCGGCGTCGGCATCCGAGTCCACGACGATGGCGCGGCCGGGCGGCCACGCCGGACGGGCCAGCACCACATGCGGGACGCCGGCAGCACGGCACGCCTGGGCCGCGTTGGCCGTGATGGTCGCGGCGAACGGATGCGTCGCGTCGACCACGGCGTCGATCCCGTTGTCGTCCAACCACGTCCGCAGACCCGCAGGCCCGCCGAAGCCGCCGATGCGTACCGCCCCGACCGGCAGCGCGGGGTCGGGCACCCGACCGGCCAGCGAACTCACCACGTCGACGTCCGGGTGCAGCCGCGCCGCGAGTGCGCGTGCCTCGCCCGTACCGCCGAGAAGCAGCAGGCGCACTAGTGCCGACTCCCCCGGCGCCTGCCTGCCGAGTACAGGTAACTGTCGGTGAACCCCTCGGCGGCCAGCACGTCGCCGACGACGATGACCGCCGTCCGGGTGACGCCCTCGGCCTTCATCCGCTCGGCGACGTCGGCCAGCGTGCACCGGATCACCGTCTCCTGCGGCCAGCTGGCGAAGGCCACCACCGCACAGGGGGTTTCGGCCCGGTATCCGCCGGCCACCAGCTCGGGCACGATCGCGTCGATCTGCGCCGCGGCCAGGTGCAGCACCAGGGTGGCGCCCGGAGCCGACAACGTGCGCAGGTCCTCGCCGTCGGGCATCGCCGTCGACAGCGTCGACACCCTGCTCAGCGTAACGGTCTGCGCGACACCGGGAACGGTCAGTTCGCGCCCGAGCGCGGCTGCCGCGGCGGCGAATGCGGGCACCCCCGGCACCACCTCCCAGTCGACGCCACGCTCGTCGAGTCTGCGGCACTGCTCGGCCAGCGCGCTGTACAGCGACGGGTCGCCCGAATGCAGACGGGCGACGTCCAGACCGGCGGCGTGCGCCTCGCTCAGTTCGTCGACGATCTGATCGAGGGTCAGGGGCCCGGTGTCGACGACCCGCGCATCCGGCGGGCACAGCGCGAGCAGGTCCTCGGGCATGATCGACCCGGCGTAGAGGCATACCGGACACCGGCCGAGCAGACGCTGGCCGCGCACGGTGATGAGATCGGCGGCACCCGGGCCCGCCCCGATGAAGTAGACGGTCACGGCTTGATCATCGTCCACTGCGTGACGGGCATCGCCGCCCGCCACCCGGTGAAGCCGCCGACAGGCTCACCGCGGAAGTGCTGGTACCGGCGCATCTCGCCGCCGTGTTTCGAATGCCATTGCGCGAGAACGGCTTCAGATTCGATGGTGACGGCGTTGGCCACCAGCCGCCCGCCCCCCATCAGATGGGAGTAGCAGCCGTCGAGCACCCCGGGATTGGTGAGCCCGCCGCCGATGAAGATCGCCGTGGGCGCCCGTACGCCCTCGAAGCTCTCCGGCGCGGGGCCACGCACCTCGACCGCCGCACCGAACGCCGTCGCGTTCTTGGTGATGCGCTCGCGGCGTGTCTCGTCCCGCTCGAAGGCCACGGCGTCGCACCTGTTCGAGCCCCTGGCCCACTCGATGGCGATGCTGCCCGAGCCGGCGCCCACGTCCCACAGCAGCTCGCCGGGTCGAGGCGCCAGGGCCGCCATCGTGACGGCGCGCATCGACTGCTTGGTCAGCTGGCCGTCGTGGGCGAGCGCGTCGTCGGGCAGCGTCGTGAGAATCCGCTCGTCGGGCCGGTAGACCACGGCGATGACGTTGAGCGGATCGACGTCGTCGGGCGGTCGAACCGACCACTCCAGCGCGGTGCCCGACCGGATGCTCTCCTGCGGCCCGCCCAGCTGCTCCAGCAGGGTCAGCACCGACTGTCCGCGACCCGTCGCGGTGAGCAGCCGAGCCAACTCGGCGACACTGGACTCATTGCGGCTCAATATGATCGAACGCCCGCCCCGGCGAACCGCGCTCGGCGTCTGCGCCGTCACCAGGCTGATGACCTCGGCGTCCTGCACCGCCCAGCCCAGCTTGGCGCAGGCCAGCGTCACCGACGACACGTGAGGCAGCACGGTGACCCGGCCGACGCCGTAGTACTTCGTCAGCGTCGTCCCGATGCCGTGGAACATCGGGTCGCCGCTGGCGACCACGTGTACGTCCGACCGGGCCTCCTGGAAGAGGTCGACCAGCGCGGGCAGCATCGGGGACGGCCACCGCCTCCGGTCCCCCGAGACCGAATCGTCGAGCAGGTCGAGTTGCCTCGGCGAGCCGTACACCACGGTGGCGCGGCGCAATTCGGCGGCCGACGCCGGTGCTAGCCCCGCCATGCCGTCGGCGCCGATGCCGACCACCACGATCCGTCCGCAAGCGCTCATCGGTCCACTCTGCTCTTCGCGCAAGCGCTCATCGCCGCAACCGCCGCCACACCCCGCGCGGCAGTAACCGCAGCGCCACCACCAGCAGGCCCAGCGACCGCGGCACCCAGATCTCGCTGCGGCCCTTGGCCAGCGCCGCAGCCGTCGCCTCGGCGACCTGATCGGGCGTGCTCGACAGCGGCGCCGGCGACATGCCCTCGGTCATCCGCCCGATCACGAAGCCCGGCCGCACCAGCAGCACCCGCACCCCCGACCCGTGCAGCGCATCGGTCAGACCGCGCGCGAAACCATCCAACCCAGCCTTGGCCGACCCGTACACGTAGTTGGCGCGCCGGACCCGTGCACCGGCGACCGAGGAGAACACCACGATGTCACCGCCGCCGGCTCCCCGCATGGTGTCAGCGAGCACCGTCAGCAGACTGACCTGCGCGGTGAAGTCGGTGTGCACGATCGCCGCGGCGTGCGCAGCGTCCCGCTCCGCGCGGGCCTGGTCGCCGAGGATGCCGAACGCCACCACCGCGGTGTCGATGCGGCCGTGCTCGGCCACGATGGACGCGACGACACCCGGATGCGACGCCAGGTCGTCGGCGTCGAACTCCACGGTCCGCACCGTCGCCGCCCCGGCCGCTCGAAGCGCCTCCGACTCCGTGACGAGCTGGTTTGCCCGCCGCGCCGCCAGGACGACGGTCGCGCCGCGGGCCAGTCGCGTCGCCAGCTCGACGCCGATTTCGCTGCGGCCGCCGAAGATCACCACCACTGTGCCGGCCGGTTCCTCGCGCAAGCGCTCGTCAGTGCCGGCCGGTTCCTCGCGCAAGCGCTCGTCAGTGCCCACCGTGTCCTCCATGGTCGTGATTATGTCCTGCGCTAGATTGAGCCTCGATGGCTACTTCTGGTCGCAAGGCGACGACTCGGCTGACGAATGACGCGATCGCGTTCCTCACCGAACGCCATCTCGCCATGCTGACCACGCTGCGGTCGGACAACTCACCCCACGTCGTGGCCGTCGGGTTCACCTTCGACCCGAAGACGCACGTCGCCAGGGTGATCACCACGGGCGGCTCGCAGAAGGCCGTCAACGCAGCCGAGCGCGGCGTGGCCGTACTCAGCCAGGTCGACGGCGCGCGGTGGTTATCACTCGAGGGCAAGTCGACGGTCAAGGACGAACCGGACGCCGTGCGCGACGCCGAATTGCGCTACGCCCAGCGGTACCGCACCCCCCGGGTCAACCCCCGGCGCGTCGTGATCGAAGTGCGCGTCGAACGCGTACTCGGCTCCTCGGAGCTGCTCGACCGCTCTGGTGACTAGTCGGCTCCGCCGACGCGGCGACTAGGCCACCGGCACCACGACCAGCTCGTGCGGCCGGTTGTTCACCGACAGCGCACCATCCTCCGTGACGACCACGATGTCCTCGATGCGAGCACCCCACTGCCCGGGGAAGTAGATGCCCGGCTCGACGCTGAACGCCATCCCGTTCTCCAGCGGCAGGTCGTTGCCCGCCACGATGTAGGGCTCCTCGTGAACGGACAAGCCGATGCCGTGACCGGTTCGGTGCACGAACACCTCGGCGAGCCCTTCGGCTGCCAGTACGTCCCGCGCTGCGGCGTCGACCTGCTCTGCGGTGACGCCGGGTCGCACCGCGGCCACCGCGGCTCGTTGCGCCCGCTCCAGCACGGCGTACTGCCGCGACACCTCCGGCGACGGCTCACCGATGCTGTAGGTGCGCGTCGAGTCGGAGTTGTAGCCCGGCTCGTACGGTCCGCCGATGTCGACCACCACGACGTCGCCCTCCCGCAATTCACGGTCGGAGCACTCGTGGTGCGGGTCGGCGCCATTGGGGCCGGATCCGACGATGATGAACGCGACCTCCGAATGCCCCTCGGCGACAATGGCTTCGGCGATGTCGGCGGCGACGTCGGCCTCGGTGCGGCCCGGCACCAGGAATTCAGGCACCCTCGCGTGCACGCGGTCGATCGCCGCACCGGCCTTGCGCAGCGCATCGATCTCCGCGGCGTCCTTGACCATCCGCAGCCGGCGCAGCACGTCGGTGGCGAGTACCGGCACCGCGCCGAGCACGTCGGCCAGCGGTAGCAGGTGTAGGGCGGGCATGGCATCGGTGACCGCAGTCTCGATCGGCGGCGACCCCAACGCGTCGGCGACCAGACGGTACGGATTCTCGCCGTCCACCCAATCCCGAACCGCCAGGCCTAGTTCCGGCACCGCCGACTCGCGCAGCGACGCCAGCTCCAGCCGCGGGACCACGACGGTCGGGGCACCGTCTGCGGGCAACACCAGTGCGGTGAGGCGCTCGAACGTCTGTGCCCGTGAACCCAGCAGGTAGCGCAGGTCGTACCCGGGGGTGATGACGAGCCCGGCGAGACCCGCCGCCCGGGCGGCATCGGCCGCCGACTGCAGTCGTCGCGCATACACGTCGGTACCGAATCGCCCGGAGTCCATGCCCTCGAGGCTACTGTCACTCGGGTGAGCGCACCGGTCCTACTCCTCGACGGAGCGAGCATGTGGTTCCGCTCGTACTTCGGCGTACCGTCGTCCATCACCGCCCCCGACGGCAGGCCCGTCAACGCGTTGCGCGGCTTCCTCGACAGCGTCGCGAACCTCGTCACCACGCACCGGCCCGGCCGCCTGGTCGTCTGTCTCGACCTCGACTGGCGTCCGCAGTGGCGCGTCGACCTCGTCCCCTCCTACAAGGCGCACCGCGTCGAGGAGGTCCAAGCGGACGAACCCGACGTCGAGCAGGTCCCCGACGAACTCACCCCGCAGGTCGACATGATCATGGCGATGCTCGATGCGTTCGGCATCACCACCGCGGGTGCGGTGGGCTACGAGGCAGACGACGTGCTCGGCACCTTGGCCAGCAGGGAGCGCACCGACCCGGTGGTCGTGGTCAGCGGTGACCGCGACCTGCTGCAACTCGTCGGCGACGAACACGTGCCGGTGCGGGTGTTCTACATCGGTCGCGGACTCACGAAGGCCGTCCTCTACGGGCCTGCCGAGGTCGCCGAGACCTACGGCGTCCCGGTCGGCCGGGCCGGTCCCGCCTACGCCGAACTCGCACTGCTGCGGGGCGACCCCTCCGACGGCCTGCCGGGCGTACCCGGCATCGGCGAGAAGACCGCGGCGACGCTGCTGGCGCAGCACGGATCACTCGAGGCGATCCTGGCTGCTGCGAACGACCGCACGTCGAAGATGCCGACCGCGCAGCGCAAGAAGTTGCTCGCCGCCGCGGACTACATCACCGCGGCGATACCCGTGGTCGAGGTTGCGCACGATGCGCCCGTACGCATGTCCAACGAGTCGGACGTGCTGCCGCTCTCCGCGCGTGACCCGCGACGGGTCGCCGAACTGGCCGCCGAATACGGCGTGGTGTCCTCCGTCGGGCGGCTACAGAAGGCGCTCGACGCGCTTCCCAGCTGACCGCCTGCGGGCTACTTGGGGCGGCCGACCTCGTAGGTGCCGTCGTCGTCCTGGAACGTGACGGTGACCTGACGCTTGGTGCCGTCGATGCTCACCTCGCAGGTGAAGGTGTCGCCCTTCTTGACCTCGGGGTTCGAACCGTCGTTGCAGTTGACGTCGGAGACGTTCTTCGCGCCGTAGCCGTTGGCCTCGTCACCGAGTACCTGCGCCACACCCGTTTGAGCGGCGTTGACGTCCAGCCGCTTCTCGACGAACCAACCCGGGGTGAAGAAGCCGAGCACGACGATCACGATCGCGATGAGCGCGACGATGCCGCCCGCCACCGCGAGGAGGAGTTTCATCGACTTCTTCGAGCCGGCTTCGGAGCCCGGCTGCGGGTACGGCGAGAACTGCTGATCCGGCTGTCCGTACTGCTGCGGCGGCTGACCGTACTGCTGCGGGTACTGGCCGGGCTGCCCGTACTGCGGCTGACCGTATTGCGGCGGTTGCCCGTATTGCGGCGCTCCGTACTGGCCGTACTGCGGAGGCTGCCCGTATTGCGGCTGGCCGTACTGCTCGGTCTGCGGCGGCTGGTACGGCGTCTGACCGTAAGCCGTCGGGGGCTGCCCGTACTGCTCGCCCTGGGGGTACTGCTGCGGGTTGTACGCGGGGGGTTGCTGCTGCCACGCCGGGGTCTCACCCGCGGGCTGCCCCTGATCCGGCTGCGGCTGCCAGGCCGACGGGTCGCCCTGCGGCGGTTGCTGACCCGGCCATTGCTGGTTCGGATCGGATCCCTGCGGTCCGCTCATCGTCTCTCCTTGGTGCTGGCTACCATGCCGGTCTGCGCTGAGGCGTTGGCAACACCCTACCCTGCGTCAACTGCCACGACGCCGCGCCGAATGTCGCCCATCGCGCGTTTCGCGGTGGACCGCAGCGCCGGTGACGGGGCAGCATTTCGCACCTGATCGAGCAGGTCGAGGACCTGACGGCACCAGCGGACGAAATCGCCAGCGGACAAGGGTGATCCGCTGCCGTTGGCATCCGAGGCGGCGAGTGACGCGGTCAGGTCGCCGGTGCTGGCCCACTGGTAGATCGCCGCGACGAAACCGGGGTCGGTCTCGCGGCTCGGTGACAGCCGGTGGCGCTGCTCGTCGGCGCGGATCTCGCTGCACGTGCGGCGTGTCGCCGAGAGTGCACGCCGCAGTCCCGTACTCGATTCGTCGAGGTTGGGTGCGGCGCCCGGCGTGTCGCCCCTGGACTCGTAGAGCACGGTCGACAGCACGGCCGCCAATTCGGCCGGCCGCAGCCCCTCCCACGTTCCGCGCCTGAGACATTCGGCGACCAGCAGATCGCTCTCGCTGTAGATCCGCGCGAGCAGCCGACCGTCGTCGGTCACCTTCGGGTCCTCGTCGGGTGCCCCGTCGACCGCACCGTCGATGAAGCCACGTTCGGTGAGCAGCAGCAGAATCCGGTCGAAGGTGCGCGCGAGCGAGTTGGTCGCGTTGGCGACCTTCTGCTGGGTCTCGGCGTTGTCGCGCTCGATGCGCAGGTAGCGCTCGGCGACCCGGACGCCCTCGTCGCGGTTCGGGTCGTGGTGCGCCGGGTGGGCGCGGACCTCGTCGCGCAGTCGCGTGACCTCGGGGTCGACGTCGGGTTCGGCCACCGCGTCGCGACGCCGCCTGCGCGAGGGCAGATCCAGTCCGGCGGCCGCGTTGCGCAGCGCCGACGCCAGGTCCCGTCGGACCTTCGGCTGCCTGTGCTCCACGCGCTTGGGCAACGTCATGGTCCCGAGCTTCGCCGAGGCGCCGGTGAAGTCCGCCGACGAGATGCGGCCCGCCCAGCGCTCTTCGGTGAGCACCAGCGGGCGCGGGTCGTCGACGTCGGCTGCGGGCTCGAGGACGACGGCGATCCCGCTGCGCTTGCCCTGACCGATCGCGATGATGTCACCGCGACGCAGGGACGTGAGCGCGTCGTTGGTGGCCTTGCGGCGCTGCAACCGCGACGACCTCGACTGTGCCCGTTCGCGTGCCGCCACCGACGCGCGCAACCGCGCGTACTCCAGGATCGGAGCGTCCCGGCCGCCGAGTTCGGCGGCGATCTCGTCGAGCATCCGCTCGCCGCGCGCGACGCCGCGGACCAGGCCCACCACCGACCGGTCGGCCTGGAACTGGGCGAACGACCGCTCGAGCAGGCTGCGTGCCTGCGCCGGTCCCATGTGCCCGAGCAGGTTGATGGTCATGTTGTACGACGGCGCAAACGAACTGCGCAGCGGGAACGTACGGGTGGACGCCAGACCCGCGACGTCGGCCGGGTCGACGCTGGTGTCGTTGGGTTGCCACAGCACCACCGCGTGACCCTCGACGTCGATGCCGCGCCTGCCCGCCCGGCCCGTCAGCTGGGTGTACTCCCCCGGCGTCAACGGGGCGTGCTGCTCGCCGTTGTACTTGACCAGTCGCTCGAGCACCACGGTGCGGGCAGGCATGTTGATGCCGAGAGCCAATGTCTCGGTGGCGAATACCGCTCGGACCAGACCGGCGGTGAAGAGTTCCTCGACGGTGTGCCGGAAGACCGGAAGCATCCCGGCGTGATGGGCGGCCAGACCGCGCAGCAGCCCCTCGCGCCATTCGTGATATCCGAGCACGACGAGGTCGACCTCGGCGAGGTCCGCGCACCGTCGGTCGATGACCTCGGCGATCCGCGCCCGCTCCGCGTCGTTGGTGAGCCGCAGCGGTGACCGCAGGCACTGCTTGACCGCCGCGTCGCATCCGACCCGCGAGAACACGAACGTGATCGCGGGCAGCAGCCCCTCCCGGTCGAGCGTGGCGATGACGTCCGGACGCGCCGGCGGGCGGTAGATCGTCGGTCGGCCGCCACCCTGGTCGCGGCGCCCACGTCCGCGGCCCCTGGGCTCCCAGTCGGAGAGCCGGTCCGACTCCCGGCGCAACGCGATGTGGCGCAACAGCTCACGGTCGACCTGCGGTTTGCCGGGGCGGGCCTGCCCACCCTCGAACAGGTCGAACAGCCGCTTGCCGACCAGCATGTGCTGCCACAGCGGTACGGGGCGGTGCTCGTCGACGACGACGGTCGTGTCACCGCGGACGGTCTGGATCCAGCCGCCGAACTCCTCGGCATTGCTCACCGTCGCCGAGAGGCTGACCAGCCGCACCTCCTCGGGCAGGTGCAGGATGACCTCCTCCCACACCGCCCCCCGCATCCGGTCGGCGAGGAAGTGCACCTCGTCCATCACGACGTGGGACAAGCCGTACAGCGCAGTCGAGTTGGCGTAGAGCATGTTGCGGAGCACTTCGGTGGTCATGACCACCACGTCGGCGTCACCGTTGATGGACTGATCGCCGGTCAGCAGGCCGACGCGCTGGGCACCGTAGCGGCGGACCAGGTCGGCGTGCTTCTGGTTGCTCAGGGCCTTGATCGGCGTGGTGTAGAAGCACTTCCGGCCGGCCGCGAGCGCGAGGTGCACGGCGAACTCACCGACCACCGTCTTGCCCGCGCCGGTCGGTGCGCACACCAGCACGCCGTGTCCACTCTCCAGTGCGCGGCAGCCGTCGATCTGGAAGGCGTCGAGCGCGAACGGCATTTCCTTGGCGAACGCGGCCAGCTCCCCGCCGAGCGGCTCAGGTGGCTTGGTCATCGACGCTCACGCGGGACGGTGTCGGCACGGCGGACGGAGCCTCGACGTCCTCGACCGGCCCGATCGGCGCTGCCTGATCGTCGGGCACGGCCTCGTTGGCGGCCCGCTTGGCCTTGCGCCGGTCGTTGAAACGCGCGACCTGGATGGCGAACTCGAGCAGGACGGTCAGCGCGCCGGCCAGTGCCAGCATCGAGAACGGATCCGAGCCGGGGGTGAAGAACGCCGCGAACACGAAGAGCCCGAAGATCAGCCCGCGCCGCCAGGCCCTGAGCCGCTCGTAGGTCAGCACGCCGACGAGGTTGAGCATGATGATCAGCAGCGGGAACTCGAAGCTGATGCCGAACACCAGCAGCAGGTTGATCAGGAAGCCGAAGTACTGGTCGCCCGACAGCGCGGTGACCTGCACGTCGCTACCGACGGTGAGCAGGAAGTCCAACGCCTTGGACAGCACCACGTACGCGAGCACTGCGCCCGTCATGAACAGCGCGGCACCGAACGCGACGAACACCGACGCGAAGCGGCGCTCCTTCTTGTAGAGCCCGGGGGTGATGAACCCCCACAGCTGGTACAGCCACACCGGGCAGGCCAGTACCACGCCCGCGGTCAACGACACCTTCAGCCGCAACATGAACTGGTCGAACGGGGCGGTGGCGAGCAGGCGGCACTGCCCGTCGGGTGCGATCGTCGCGCGGGCCGATTCGGGCAGCGCACAGTAGGGCTGCCGCAGCCAGTCACCGAGGCTGGGCGTGCCGAAGACCCCGTGGGTGTACCAGAAGAAGCCGAGGATCGTGGTGAAGACGACGGCCGCGGCGGCGATCAGCAGCCGGTTGCGCAGCTCGGCCAGGTGGTCGACGAGCGACATGGTGCCGTCGGGATTGACCCGCGCGCGACGACGGCGCGGGTCCAGCCGCTTGAGGATTCCAGGAGTACGCACGGGATCGATTGAAGACGCCGACTAGGGACGCGACGAGTCGTCGCGGCCGGTGAGGGCGTGCGTCAGGCCGTGCGCTTGTCGGGCTGCTCCGACGCCGGGGCGGGCGTCGGGTCGACGACGCGCTCGGAGGCGATCGGCGTGGCGGGGGCAGCGTCGGACGACGACGCAGAGTCGGACTTGCCGTCCGCCTGCATCTCCTTGATCTCCGACTTGAAGATCCGCATCGACTTGCCCAGCGAACGCGCAGCGTCCGGCAGCTTCTTGGCGCCGAACAGCAGCACGAAGACTGCGATAACGATCAACCAATGCCAGGGTTGCAGAGCACCCATTCGGTCACCTCCAGAAGTCCAGGACGAGTCTACCCGCCGACCTCGGCGGCGAGGGACTCGTACGCGGCCAGCGCGGCCACGGCGGATTCCCGTACCCGCTCGACCAGCGATTCCGGCTCCAAAACCCGCACCCCCGAGCCGAAGCCCAACACGAAGCGCGACATCCACGCGTCCGAGGCGTACGTCATCGTCGCCTCGCACGTCCCGTCGGCCAGTTCCCGCACCACGTGCAGCGGGAAGTAGTCGAACATCCAGGCCGCCGACGGGTGCACGAGCAGCGTCGCCGAGGGCAGGGACGGATCCGAGTCGAACAGCGACGTGTCCGGCCCGGCCTGCACGGCCGGCTCGGGCGGAGCCGACGGTTCGTCGAGTTCACGCGCCTCGACGATGCGGTCGAACCGGAACAGCCGCACCGCCTCCGCCGTACGGCACCATGCCTCGAGATAGCTGTGGTCGCCCACCAGCACCACGCGGATGGGGTCGACGGTCCTCGTGGTCAGGACGTCGTGGGATGCCGAGTAGTAGTCGATGGTCAGCGCGTGGTCGTTGCGCACCGCCGACCGCACCGCCGCCGCCGCTGCGTTCTCCACGGGCGCCGGCTCGTCGGACGCGACGACGGCGCCGTCCTCCTCACCGGTGGCCGTCCCCGCGGCCGACTCGATCTTCGCGATCGCGCTGCGCGCCGCCGCCGGGTCGACCATGCCGGGCACCTCGAGCAGCGCGCGCAACGCGACCAGGATGCCCGTGGCCTCCGGCGAGGTCAGGCGCAGCGGATGGTCCATCCCCGCCGAGAACGTCACCTCGATGGTCTTGCCGGACATCTCGAAGTCGATCAGGTCACCGGGCCCGTAACCGGGCAAGCCGCACAGGAACAGCTGCTGCAGGTCGTCGCGGAGCTGCTTCTCGGTGACCCCGAGGTCCAGTGCGGCTTCCTCGAACGTGATCTTCGGGTTGGCCTGGAAGTACGGGACCATGTTCAGCAACCGCACCAGGCGGGTCGAGACCTGAGTCATGCGCGATCCCGCTTCGCTTCTCGCTGGAAAGTCATGCGCGATCCCGCTTCGCTTCTCGCTGGAAAGTCATGCGCGATCCACCCCCGCCTGTGCCCTCAACCTCGCGATGACGTCGTCGCGCAGCGCAGGCGGGTCGAGCACCAACGCGTCGGCGCCGTACCCGGCGATCTCGCGGGCGAGCCTGTCATGCATGCCGATGTCCACTGCCAATTCGTCCCCTGCCCGGCCGCCGATGGTCCTGGTCGCCATCTCGGTCGCCGACCGGCGCAGGGCGGTGGCCCGGCCCTCCGCGACCCACACCCGGGCCTGGGCGCCCGGCGGCCATTCCGCCACCGCGCGATGCACGATCTCGCGCAGGTCGACGCCCTCGGGGCGGCGAACCGCGCCACGGGGACCGATGGCCTCGACTTCGGAACCGACGCGAGACACCCGGAACGTGCGGGTGTCGTCGCGGTCGCGGTCGTGCCCGACGAGGTACCAGCGGCCGCGGTAGGTCACCACACCCCACGGCTCGACGGTGCGGGTGGTGAACGGTGCGCTGCGCGTCGCTCGGTGCTGGAACCGGACGGCCTGGCCGGAGTCGATGGCGGCCAACAGGATTCCGAGCACCTCTTCGGACCCCCGCAGGCCGGGCATCGAGGCACTGGTGCTGATCATGACGTCGCTGTCGGGCGCGTCGACGTCGACCCCGGCTGCGCGCAGCTTGAGCAATGCGCCCTGGGTGGCGGTGACGAGTTCGGGCGACTCCCACAGCTGCGTGGCGATCGCCACCGCGGCCGCTTCGTCGGCGGTCAGCTCGACCTGCGGCAGCGCGTAGGCCTTGCGGTTGATCCGGTAGCCCTCGGTCGGATCCATCGAGGAGACCTTGCCGGTCTCCAGCGGGATCCCGAGGTCGCGCAGTTCGTTCTTGTCGCGCTCGAACATTCGGGAGAACGCTTCGTCGCTCGGGCTGTCGCCGTACCCGTAGACGGTGTTGCGGATGCGTTCGGCGGTGATGTAGTTGCGGGTGGACAGGAGTGCGATGACCAGATTCATCAACCGCTCGACTTTGGAGATCCCCACCGGTCGAGTTTAGTCCCCAGCTACATGCTGGCGATCAGCCGCTTCACCCGCTCGTCGACGGCACGGAACGGGTCCTTGCACAGCACGGTGCGCTGCGCCTGGTCGTTGAGCTTGAGGTGCACCCAGTCGACGGTGAAGTCGCGGCCGGCGGCCTGTGCGGCGCTGATGAACTCACCGCGCAGCTTCGCGCGCGTCGTCTGCGGCGGCTCGTTGACCGCGGCCTCGATGTCCTCGTCCGTGGTCACCCGGGCGGCCAGGCCCTTGCGCTGCAGCAGGTCGAACACGCCGCGGCCGCGCTTGATGTCGTGGTAGGCGAGGTCGAGCTGGGCGATCTTCGGGTCGGACAGCTCCATGTCGTAGCGGTCTTGGTAGCGCTGGAAGAGCTTGCGCTTGATCACCCAGTCGATCTCGGTGTCGACCTTGGCGAAGTCCTGCGCCTCGACGGCATCGAGTTGGCGGCCCCACAGATCGACGACCTGTTCGATCTGGGCGTTGGGCTCACGGGTCTGCAGGTGCTCGACCGCACGGCTGTAGTACTCCCGCTGGATGTCCAGCGCGCTGGCCTGACGCCCACCCGCGAGCCGCACCGGGCGACGGCCGGTGAGGTCGTGGCTGACCTCGCGGATGGCCCGGATCGGGTTGTCGAGCGAGAAGTCCCGGAACGGCACGCCGGCTTCGATCATCTCGAGGACCAGGGCGGCGGTGCCGACCTTGAGCATGGTGGTCGACTCGCACATGTTCGAGTCGCCGACGATCACGTGCAGCCTGCGGTACTTCTCCGCGTCGGCGTGCGGCTCGTCGCGGGTGTTGATGATCGGACGCGAGCGGGTCGTGGCGCTCGAAACACCCTCCCAGATGTGCTCGGCGCGCTGGGAGAGGCAGAACGTCGCGGCCTTGGGCGTCTGCAACACCTTGCCCGCGCCGCAGATGAGCTGACGCGTCACGAGGAACGGCAGCAGCACGTCGGAGATCCGGGAGAACTCACCCGCACGCACGATCAGGTAGTTCTCGTGGCAGCCGTAGGAGTTGCCCGCGGAGTCGGTGTTGTTCTTGAACAGGTAGATGTCGCCGCCGATGCCCTCGTCGGCGAGGCGCTGCTCGGCGTCGATCAGCAGGTCCTCCAGGACGCGCTCACCCGCGCGGTCGTGGGTCACCAGCTGCACCAGGCTGTCGCACTCGGCGGTCGCATACTCGGGATGCGATCCGACGTCGAGGTACAGCCGCGCGCCGTTGCGGAGGAACACGTTCGAACTGCGGCCCCACGACACCACCCGCCGGAAGAGGTAGCGCGCCACCTCGTCGGGTGAGAGTCTCCGGTGGCCGTGGAAAGTGCACGTCACACCGAATTCGGTCTCGATGCCCATGATTCGCCGTTGCACGTGTCCGAGCTTACGGGTTCTCGACGTCGGAGGTTGCGGTAGTGGCCCAGGGTGTGTTCCGGAAAGGCGGGCCGCCGGTCGTGACAGACGCCGACGAATTCGTAAACGGCTGCCGGGACGACGTCACCCGAGCAGGTATCCGGCGCCCTTCATCCTGCGCTGCACCGCGGCGATCTCCCGCAGGCCGTCACCGAGCAGACTGCGGTTCAGCGGCGACAACTCCGACATCGTGATGACGTCGCCGGGCGTGTGCCCCGCCGACACCTGCGCCACCTGATGGGTCATCCGCAGCCGGTGCAGCATCGCGAAGACGTCGCCGAGCGTGGTCGCGTCGCGTTCCGAGAGCGCCCCCGCGTCGGCCGCCGCGTGCAGGCGCTCCGGCGTGCTCGCAGACGTCACGTCGGCGGCCAGGCCACCCCACCGCGCGAGGTTCACGATCGGCGTCACGGCGTGTGCCTTCAGATCGAACGTGCCGCCGCGCCGGGACAGCACGTCGCGCAGCGAGCGCGCCCGCACCCGCTCCGACAACGCGTTGAGCAGTTGCAGGCGTAGGGCATTGGGGTGTTCGCTGCGCATTCGGCGGTAGGTGGCGGGCACGGCGTTGAGTGACGGATCGCCCCACACCACCCGGCCATCGACCAGGAGCGACGACAAGATGAGGCCGCGGTCGCGCAGCGGGTCGTCGAGCCAGCCGGCCGCCGCGGCGGCCCACTGCGACCGCGAGCGCGCGAACGTCGGACTCGACGCGACGGCTCCGTTGCTGTCCGAGGGCAGTCCGCAGCCGTCGAGGATCTCGTGGACCCGGGCCGCCAACGCCCGCAGGTCCGGGCCCGCCTGGTCGAGATCGTCGCGCCAGGACAACGCGCTGTCGACGTCCGACGACGGCATCGCCTCCCGCCGGGCGACACTGCCGAGCGACAGCCAGGCCACCCCGTCGGTCGGTGCCCGCGACTCTGCCAATGCGAGCTGCAGCGCCCGGCGCACCATGCCGTCGACGACCACCGACAGGATGGCGCTGGTCGCCGAGGCCTTGGTCCCGTTGCGGAACAGATCGGCTGCCATCCCCCGGACGCGCCGCCCGACCACCTGCAGCGCCGCGGGATCTGCGGCGAGGCCGATCGCCCGCCGCACCAGGAAGCTCTGCCGTGCCGATGCGGCCAGCAGGTCGGCGTCCTCGAGAACGCCGAGCACCTCGCCGCGCGCCGTCACGACCGGCATGTGCCGCAACCCGCATTCGAGCATCTCCATCAGGACGGACTCGGCGGTCAGGTCGACGGTGACCGTGCGCGCCGGTGCACTGACCACCTCGGCGATGGGCACGTCGACCGGCACACCCGCCGCGACCACCCTGGTGCGCAGGTCGCGGTCGGTGAAGATGCCGAGTTCGCCGCCGCGCAGGCGGGTGAGCGCGTAGGACACCTGCCGTGCCGTCATGGCGACCACGGCGTCGCGCACCGAGGTGTCGGGCGGCAGCACGAGCGCCTCGCCGTGGAGCAGTTCGGCGACCGGCCTGCTGTCGGTGGCGGGCGCGATGGTGGGACGCTCGGGCGTGCCCACGTTCCACGCCGACGCCGCCAGGTAGGCCAGGCCGGCCGGTTTGGCGAACCGCTCCCGGACCAGGCCGTCCGGCAGCCGCACCAGGGTGCTCGATGCCGTTGTCCGAGCGACGAACTCGACGTCGCCGTCGGTCAGCAGCGGCGTGTACCCGAACAATCCGCCGGGGCCCACGGTGTCGATCATCGCGCCGTCGGCCGCCTGCAACGTCACCTGACCCGTGCGCACCATCCACACGCGATCCGGCCCGGGCTGCGCGTAGTCGACCACCACCGATCCCGCCGGGAAGTCGACGACGCTGGCCCGTGCGGCCAGCTCGCTCAGTTCGGCGTCGGACATCCCCTGGAACGGGGTGTGCTCGCCCAGGAATGCCGCCAGATCCCCCGGCGGATCAGCTCGATCGGATGAGGTCAGCGCACTTCTCCGCCATCGTCATCACGGTGATGTTGGGGTTCACCGCAGGCAGCTTCGGCATCGCCGAGGCGTCCACGACGCGCAACCGCGTGACACCCTTGACCCGCAGCTGCGGGTCGAGCACCGCCATCCGGTCGTCGGCGGCGCCCATCCGCGCCGTCGCAGCCGGGTGATAGACGGTGTTGTGGCACTGGTGGATGTAGTCGAGGATCTCGTCGTCGGTGGTCGCATCCGGACCGGGTGCCAATTCCCTTGCCACCCATGGCTTCAGCGGCGCCTGCTCGGCGATGGTGCGGGCCAGGCGCACCCCGGCGAGCATGATGCGTTCGTCGTAGCCGTCCGGGTCGGTGAAGTAGCGCGGATCCACCCGCGCACGGTCGCGGAAGTCGCGGGTGCGCAGTCGCACGGTTCCCCTCGACCGCCCCTGAGTCACGTTGGGCGTCAGGCAGAATCCGTTGTCGGTGGTCGGATAGCCGCGCCGCAGCGTGTTCATGTCGAACGGCACGCTGCCGTAGTGCATCATCAGGTCGGGCTGGTTGCGCCCGTCGTCGATCGTCGTGAACAGCCCGATCTCCCACCACTGGGTGGAGCTGGTGACCATCGGCTGGGCCGCCTCCCAGAACACCAGCCCCTCGACGTGGTCGTCGAGGTTCGCGCCGACCCCCGGCGAGTCCACGCGTACCGGGATGCCCATCTCGCGCAGGTGCGCCGTCGGCCCGATGCCGGAGAGCATCAGCAGCTTCGGGGTGTCGATCGCGCCTGCGCAGAGGATCACTTCCCGGCGTGCCGTGACGACGTCGTAGCCGGTGAGGTCGGCGCGCTGGTAGCGCACCCCGGTGGCGGCTTTCTCGTCGTCGAACAGCACCTCGGCGATCCAGCAGTCGGTGCGCACCTCGAGATTGCGTCGGCTGTCGAGGATCGGGTGCAGATAGGCCCGGGAACTGGAGTTGCGCAGGCCGTCTTCGGAGGCATTGATCTGGAACCACCCTGCGCCGTTGCGCACGGTCTCGCCGCGGTTGAACGCGACGGTCGGCAGACCCGCCAGCGCAGCGGCTTCGAGCACCGCCGAGCCGCACGGGTCCCGCGGCGGTACGTCCCGCAGCCCCACCGTTTCGGTGAGACGTGCCACCAGCGGCAGGATCTCGGCGGCACTCCAGCCCGTCGCCCCCATCGCGGCCCAGTCGTCGAGGGCCTCGGCCGGCGGCCAGAACGCGATGCAGGAGTTGTGCGACGAGCATCCGCCGAGCACCTTCGCCCTGGCGTGGCGCATGAAGGAATTGCCGCGCTCCTGGGGTTCGACCGGATAGTCCCAGTCGTACCCCGAGTCGAGCAGGCGCATCCAGTCGCTCAGGACCAAGATGCCGTCATCGTCCACGTCCGACGGCCCGGCCTCGATCAGGCACACCGTCACTGCTGGATCCTCGGACAGCCGGGCAGCCAGGGCGCAGCCCGCGGTCCCACCGCCGGCGATGACGTAATCGAATTCGGCAGCGGGTTCAGCAGTGCCCTCAGGCATCCGGCAGCGCCTGGCTCTTGGTCGTGGCGGCATGCGACTCGAGGCAGCCGATGTGGTTGCGGCCCTTGAGGAAGTACCACAGCAGCCCGGCGCCGAGGATCACGCCGATGTAGACGAACGCACCCCACGTGTTGTACCAGGGATCGCCGTAGACGGCCGAGCGCGGCCAGGCGAGGTTGACCGCCATGCCCACGCCCCACACCACCGCGACGATGTTGACCGGCAGCCCCCACCGGCCCATCGTGAAGTAGCCGCCCTCCTTGAGGTCCTTCGGCGGCCACTGCCCCTGCAGGCGCTTCTTGAGCAGCGGACCGGTCACCATCAGGTAGGCCAGGTAGATCATGATGATCGCGATCGACGTCAGCACCGTGAAGATCTTCGGTTGACCGATGTTGATGACCAGGATGATCACCGAGATGACGCCGATCGTCACGGCCGGGATGATCGGGGTCTGGGTCTTCGGGTGGACGGTCGCGAGTCGCTCGCCGAACGGCAGGGCGTTGTCCCGCGCCATGGCGAAGGTGAGCCGGATCGCCGCAGTATGAACGGCCAACGTGCACACCGTCACCGCGATCACGATGCAGATCAGGAAGATCGTGCCGAGCGGGCCCCACATCACCTGCTCGACGATGTACTGCAGCCCGCCGGTGCTCTCGCCCAACGCCGGATCCTCGAGGTTGGGCGCGGCCATCACGGCGAAGACGAGGATGCCGCCGCCGATGACGAACGAGGCCAGGATCGCGCGGAAGATGGCCTTGGGTGCGGTGCGCCGGGGTTCGACGGTCTCCTCGCCCAGTGAACTCGCGGTGTCGAAGCCGTACATCACGTAACCCGATGCCAGCGAGGCGATCAGGAACGCCGCGAGCCAACCGCCGCTCTCGCCTGCGCCGTAGCCGTTGGTGGAGAAGAAGACGTCCGGTCCGCGCTCCACGTTCACCGCGAGCAGGATGACGATCAGCACCGCGGCGATGAGTTCGATGAACACGCCCGCACTGTTGATGCGGGACATCAGCTTCACGCCTAGGGCGTTGATGAGGGTGGTGAACGCGATCAGCACCGTGCCGAGCAGGACGGCGTTGGCGGCGTAGTCGTACTCCCCGGTGCCGTCACCGATGATCTGGAAGCCGCTCCACAGTCGCGGCAGATTGAGCTGGTAGGCGAGTGCCACGGCCGAGATCGTGACGATGGAGGCGGTGAGCATCAGCCATCCCGACATCCACCCGACCAGTCGGCTGCCCAACTTCTTGGACCAGTTGTAGACCGAACCCGCCACCGGGTACTTGGCCGCGAGTTCCATGAAGCACAGCGCGACGGCCATCTGCCCGACGAACACGATGGGCCACGACCACAGGTAGGCCGGACCGGCCGTGCCGAAGCCGAAGTAGAACAGCTGGAACGTGCCCGTCAGGATCGAGATGTAGCTGACGCCCGCGGCGAAGCTCGCGAACTTGCCGATGCTGCGGTCCAGCGACTCCCGATATCCGAAGTCCTCCATGCCACTGTCGGCATGCGACTGCTTGATGACCATGACGCGTCCTCCCCTAGCCCTTGAACCAGCCGGCGGGCGCCGGTGCCGTGTTGTGCCAGATGTGCTTGGTCTCCTGGTATTCGGCCAGACCGGACGGACCGAGTTCGCGTCCGTTGCCCGACTTGCCGTAGCCGCCCCACTCGGCGGCCGCGGTGTAGTAGCCGAAGTCGTTGAGCCACACCGTGCCGTGCCGCAGAGCGCGCGCGACGCGCTGGCCCCGCGCCGGGTCGGAGGTCCGGACCCCCGCTGCCAGACCGTACTCCGTGTCGTTGCCCAGGCGTATCGCCTCGGCCTCGTCGGTGAACCGCTCCACGGTGAGGATCGGTCCGAAGGTCTCCTCCTGCACGATCCGCATCGACCGGTCGCAGTGGTCGAAGATGGTGGGCAGGTAGAAGCTGCCGTCGGCCAGCGCGGGGTCACTCGGTCGCGCGCCGCCGGTGATGAGCTTGGCGCCCTCCGAGATGCCCAGCGCGACATAGGATTCGACCTTGGCCCGATGCTGCTCGGACACCAGCGGTCCGATCTCGCTGGCGGAATCCATGCCGTCGCCCATGCGGATCGTCTCTGCCCGTGCGGCGAGTGCGCTGACGAAATCGTCGGCGATCGACTCCTCGACGATCAGCCGTGTGCCCGCCGAACACACCTGGCCCGAGTGCAGGAAGACGCCGGTGAGCACGTGGTCGACGGCCGTGTCCCAGTCCGAGTGCCCTGCGACGTCCTTCGCGACGTCGGCGAACACGATGTGCGGATTCTTGCCGCCGAGTTCCACGGCGACCTTCGTGACGTTGTCGGCTGCGGCCCGCGAGATGGTGGCGCCCGTGGCCAACCCGCCGGTGAACGAGATGAAGTCGACGTCGGCCGAGGTGGTCAGCGCTTCGCCGAGCACTGCGCCGCTGCCCTGCACGAGGTTCACGACGCCGGGGGGAACGCCCGCTTCCTCGACGAGGTGGATGAATGCGATCGTCGACAGCGGGGTGACCTCGCTGGGCTTGGCGACCATGGTGCAGCCCGCGGCCAACGCGGGCGCGACCTTCCACGACATCTGCAGCAGGGGGTAGTTCCACGGGGCGATCAGCACGCACACGCCGATCGGCTCGCGCACGACGCGGCTGACGATCGCCGGATCGCCGACGTCGACGAGGCGATCGGCCGCGACCGCAACGAGCCTCGCGTAGTAGCGGAACACCGACGTGACGTCGTCGATGTCGATCCTGCTCTCCGCCAGTGTCTTTCCGGTGTCGCGGGTCTCCAGCAGCGACAGCGCCTCCTTGTCCCGCTGGAGCAGGTCGGCGATCCGGTCGAGCACGGCGGCGCGTTCGGCGACCGCCGTGTCGGGCCACGGCCCGTCGTCGAAGGCGACCCGAGCGGCCGCGATCGCGGCGGTGGCGTCATCGGGGGTCGCCTCGTCGACGACCGCGGCGACCGAACCGTCGGCCGGGTTGATGACGTCCCTGGTGCCGCGGTCGGAGGCGTGGCACCACCGTCCCCCGATGTACAGGTCCGGTTCACCGTCCATGGGTCACCCCTTCTCGACGAGATGGGACATTACCCACTCGACGTGCTCCGCGCCGTGCGGTTGGGGTGAACGGACTATTCGGCGGCGGGTTCGGGGGTCTCGGCGTCCGGGATCAGCGCTTCGAGCGCCGAGCCGGTGATGCGCCGGAAGGCACGCCGCGGGCGGTTGGCGTCGAGGACGGCCACCTCCAAGGTGGACGCCCCCAGCGTGCGGGTCTCGGCGCCGTTGGCGGCGGCTGCGCCGGCGCGCAGGGCGTCGACCGCGATCTTGGCAGCTTCTTCCAAGGTCGAGTTCTCGGCGTAGGAGTCGTTGAGCGCCGTCGCGATGGGCTCGGTGGTGCCGCCCATGACCACGAAGTGCGGCTCGTCGGCAATCGACCCGTCGTACGTGATGCGGTACAGCTCAGGCGCTTTCGTCTCACCGAAGTGGGCCACCTCGGCGACGCACAGCTCGACCTCGTAGGGCTTGGCCTGTTCGGTGAAGATGGTGCCGAGCGTCTGGGCGTAGACGTTGGCCAGCTGCCTGCCGGTCACGTCGCGCCGGTCGTAGGCGTAGCCACGGGTGTCGGCGAACTGGATGCCGCCCCGGCGCAGGTTGTCGAACTCGTTGAACCGGCCCACCGCGGCGAAGCCGACGCGATCGTAGAGTTCGCTGACCTTCTGCAGTGACCGCGACGGGTTCTCGGCGACGAACAGGACGCCGCCCGAGTACGCGAGCGCGACGACGCTGCGGCCGCGGGAGATGCCCTTGCGCGCGAGTTCGCTGCGCTCCCGCATCGCCTGTTCGGGCGAGATGAAGTACGGGAAGCTCACAGGTCGACCTCTCCCGGGTGGTTGGCCGAGTCGGGACCGAACGTGTCGGCCCGCGAACGGCTTTCGATGACCTCGCGTGCGAGTCGGGCGATGCGCTCCTCCGCGATCTCCTCCGCGCCATCGGCGCCGATCACGACCGCGGTCGGGAAGATGCCCCGAACCAGGTCCGGGCCGCCCGTGGCGGAGTCGTCATCGGCCGCGTCGTAGAGCGCCTCCACGGCAACGCGCAGGGCCGACTCCGCGTCGGTGACCCGCGAGTACAGCTTCTTGATCGACGACTTGGCGAATATCGAACCCGAGCCGACCGACTGGTAGCCCTCGACCTCGACGTTCCACCCACCCGCGGCGTCGAACGACACGATGCGGCCCGCGGCGGCAGGTTCCTTGTCGTCGAGGTCGAAGCCGACGAGCAGCGGCAGGGCGATGAAGCCCTGCAACGCTGCGCCGAGGTTGCCGCGCACCATGATTGCGAGACGGTTGACCTTGCCCGCGAACGTGAGCGGAACGCCTTCGAGCTTCTCGTAGTGCTCGAGTTCGACGGCGTACAGCCTGGCGAACTCGACGGCGATGGCCGCGGTGCCCGCGATGCCGGTGGCCGTGTAGTCGTCGGTGACGTAGACCTTCTGCACGTCGCGTCCGGCGATCATGTTGCCCTGCGTGGACCGGCGATCACCCGCGATCAGGACGCCGCCGGGGAACTTCAGCGCGACGATCGTGGTGCCGTGCGGCAGCGCATTGGTGGGCGTCGGCGGGCCGTCGGCTGGACCCGCGGCCGGCAGCAGGTGCGGCGCCTGCCTGCGGAGCAGTTCGGAGAACGACGACGAATCCATCTGCAGCGATGGCGCTCCGGGGAGCCCGGAAATCGAGGGGTTGACGGCTTGCCTGTCGCGACTCGACCAGGTCACTGGCCGCCCTTTTGAACGTAGGCCCGCACGAAGTCCTCGGCGTTCTCCTCGAGGACGTCGTCGATCTCGTCGAGGAGATCGTCGGTCTCCTCGGTCAGCTTCTCGCGACGCTCCTGGCCTGCTGACGTGCTGCCGGTGGCGTCGTCGTCATCGCCGCCACCACCACCGCGCTTGGTCTGCTCCTGAGCCACCGCTGCCTCCTGCGTTTCTGCGACGGACTCACAGCTGCCCGTCAGTCACACCACACTACCGGTCCCCTGCCACACGAGCCGGGATGGTCTACCCGCCTAGTTCGTGAGTTGCTCGACGAGTTCCGCGGCACTGTGCACTGAATCGAGCAACGCCCCGACGTGCGCCTTGCTTCCGCGCAGCGGCTCGAGCGTGGGAATCCGGACCAGGGAGTCGCCGCCCAGGTCGAAGATCACCGAGTCCCAACTCGCCGCGGCGATGTCGGCGCCGAAGCGGCGCAGGCACTCGCCGCGGAAGTACGCCCGGGTGTCGGTGGGCGGGTTGTCGACGGCGTCGATGACCTGCTGCTCGGTGACGAGCCGCTTCATCGAACCGCGGGCGACCAGCCGGTTGTAGAGGCCCTTGTCCAGCCGCACGTCGGAGTACTGCAGATCGACGAGCTGCAGCCGGGGTGCCGACCACGCCAGGTTCTCGCGGCGTCGGAAACCCTCGAGCAGCCGCAGCTTGGCCGGCCAGTCCAGGATCTCCGCGCACTCCATCGGATCGCGTTCGAGTAGGTCGAGCACCTCGGCCCACGTCTGCACGACGTGCGATGCCCGCGGGTCGGGGTCCCGCGCGTCGACCAGCTTGGCCACCCGCTCGAGGTAGATGCGTTGCAGCGCCAGGGCCGTCAGCTCGCGGCCGTCGGCCAGCGCGACGGTGGCCCGCAGGGTGGGGTCGCGGCTGATGACGTGCACGGCGTGCACCGGCCGGGCCAGTGCGAGGTCGGAGAGGTCCAAGCCGTGGGCGGGTCCCTCTTCGATCAGGTCGAGCACCAGTGCGGACGTGCCGACCTTGAGGTAGGTCGACGTCTCGGCGAGGTTGGCGTCGCCGATGATGACGTGCAGCCTGCGGTACTTGTCGGCGTCGGCGTGCGGCTCGTCGCGGGTGTTGATGATGCCGCGCTTGAGCGTGGTCTCGAGGCCGACCTCGACCTCGATGTAGTCGGCGCGCTGGGTCAGCTGGAAGCCGGGCTCGTCACCGGCAGGGCCGATGCCGACCCGCCCCGAGCCGGTCACGATCTGTCGCGACACCAGGAACGGCGTGAACCCCGAGATGATCGCCGAGAACGGGGTCTGGCGCGACATCAGGTAGTTCTCGTGGGTGCCGTACGAGGCGCCCTTGCCGTCGACGTTGTTCTTGTAGAGCTGCAGCTTCGCGGCCCCTGGCACGCTGGCCACGTGGCGCGCCGCGGCCTCCATGACCCGCTCCCCCGCCTTGTCCCAGATCACGGCGTCCATCGGGTCGGTGACCTCGGGCGCGGAGTACTCCGGGTGCGCGTGGTCGACGTAGAGCCGGGCCCCGTTGGTCAGGATCATGTTGGCCGCGCCGACCTCGTCGGCGTCGATCACGGGAGGCGGCCCCGACGCCCTGCTGAGATCGAACCCGCGCGCGTCGCGCAGCGGCGATTCGACCTCGTAGTCCCACCTGGTGCGCTTGGCCCGCTGGATCCCGGCGGCGGCCGCATAGGCGAGCACGGCTTGGGTCGACGTCAGGATCGGGTTCGCGGTCGGATCGGACGGCGATGAGATGCCGTACTCGACCTCCGTCCCGATGATCCGTTGCATGCGTCAAGCCTAGGTGACGCTCGTTTCGACCGGTCGGCGCGTTGCCCGAGGCGGAAACGGCACGGCATGCCTCGAGGGGCATGCCGCTGAATGCATGTGCCCTACAACACATTCCGCAGCCAGCATGAATCAGTTCCTCAGCGTCCTCTCAGCGGCAGTCTGCCAACCTCGCCGCGAACGTCGACGATGCAAAGGGAGAAATGAAGGCCATCAGTAGGAGTTTCGTCGCGCTCGTCGCGGCCATCGCGGCTCTGTTCGCGAGCACGGGCACCTCACACGCAGGTCTCGACAACGAGCTGAGCCTCGTCGACGGCAAGGACCGCACGCTGACGATCCAGCAGTGGGACACGTTCCTCAACGGGGTGTTTCCCCTGGACCGCAACCGGCTCACCCGTGAGTGGTTCCACTCGGGCAAGGCCAAGTACATCGTCGCCGGCCCCGGTGCCGAGGAGTTCGAGGGAACGCTGGAACTCGGCTACCAGATCGGCTTCCCCTGGTCGCTAGGCGTGGGCATCAACTTCTCGTACACCACCCCGAACATCCTGATCGACGGCGGTGACATCACCGGTCCTCCGTTCGGTCTGGACACCGTGATCACCCCGAACCTGTTCCCCGGCGTCTCCTTCAGTGCCGACCTGGGCAACGGCCCCGGCATCCAAGAAGTCGCCACCTTCTCGGTGGACGTCGCGGGCGCCGACGGCTCCGTCGCGGTGTCCAACGCACACGGCACGGTGACCGGTGCTGCCGGTGGCGTGCTGCTGCGTCCGTTCGCCCGGCTGATCTCGAGCACCGGCGACAGCGTCACCACCTACGGCCAGCCCTGGAACATGAACTAGGACGCCGCAGGGCGAGCGGTCGGCCGGGTGATGGCAGAATTCACGACGGTATGAAGGTGCTTGTCGTCGAAGACGAACCCCTGTTGGCGTCCACCCTCGCCATCGGACTGCGGGCCGAGGGCTGCGTGGTCGTCGACGCGGCCAACGGCGTCGACGGCCTGTGGCAGGCCGTGGAGAACGACTTCGACGTCATCGTCCTCGACATCATGCTGCCCGGCCTCAACGGCTACGAGGTGCTGCGGCGGATGCGAGCCAAGGACGTGTGGACGCCGGTGCTGATGCTGACCGCCAAGGACGGTGAGTACGACCAGACCGACGCCTTCGACCTCGGCGCCGACGACTACATGACCAAGCCGTTCTCGTTCATCGTGCTGGTGGCCCGGCTGCGCGCATTGGTCCGGCGCTCGGCACCCCAGCGACCCGCGATCCTCACCGCGGGATCGCTGACGCTCGACCCGTCACGCCGGATGGTGCACCGGGATTCGACCCAGATTCCCCTGACGCCGCGCGAATACGGTCTGCTCGAGTACCTGATGCGCAACAAGGACACCGTGGTCACCAAGACCGAGATCCTGCAGAACGTCTGGGACGCACACTACGAGGGCGCCGACAACGTCGTCGAGGTGTACGTTGGCTACGTGCGGCGCAAGATCGACATTCCGTTCGGCACCACCACGATTCAGACCATCCGCGGCGTGGGTTACCGTCTCGACTCCGGCGCCCACGTCAGCGGAAGCTGAAGCCGCACGGCGGTTCCCACGCCGTCGCGGTCCCCGATCGTCACCGTGCCGCCGTGCGCGGCGACGATCTCCCTGACGATCGCGAGCCCGAGCCCGGTGCCGCCCGCGGTGCGCGACCGGTCGGGGTCGAGGCGGACGAAGCGGTCGAAGACACGGACCCGGTCGGCAGGCGGAATGCCCGAACCGTCGTCGTAGACCTCGACGAGCAGCCGGTCGGATTCGGCGGTCACCGTCACGTCGATGCGCGAGTTGGCGTGTCGCGCCGCGTTGTCCAGCAGATTGCGCACCGCCCGCGACAGCGCGGCAACGTCGCCCGTCATGCGGGCGGGCGGGATGTCCGAACGCACCGTCAGCGTGGTGTGCCCGCGCAGGCGGTCGACCTCGGTGGCGACGACGTCGTCGAGGTCCACGTCGTCGCGCGCGACGGTCAAACCGCGCTCGTCGGCACGGGCCAGTAGCAGCAGATCGTCGATCAACGCCTTCATCCGCTGCGCCTCGGGAATCAGCGTGCCTGCGGCGAGTTCGGCGTCGAAGACCTCCGGGTGCGCGACCGCCACCTCCAGCGCCGAGATGATCGTCGTCAGCGGGCTGCGCAACTCGTGCGAGGCGTCCCCGACGAAGCGCTGCTGTGCCGCGTGCCCCGCCTCGATGCGGGCGAGCATCTCGTTCATCGTGACGGCCAGTGCGGCGATCTCGTCGCGACTGGCGGGCACCGGCACCCGGCCGGTCAGGTCGGAGGTGCTGATGTCCGCGACGCGCGAACGGATCTCGTCGACCGACCGCATCGACCGGCGCACCAGCAGATACGTCGCCAGCCCCGACACCACGATGACGACGGGCGCGGCGAGCGCGAGCACGATGGCGACGTTGCGCACCGTCGAGACGATGGTGGCGCTGCCCTCGCCGACCAGGATCGTGTAGCGGCCCTCGGGTCCGTCGACGGTCTGCGCGCCGAACCGGATGCGCCCGTAGGGCGAGCTGTCCCCGGGGATGCCGATCAGCAGTCCGGTACCGACCTCGGAGATCGGCAGCAGCGGCGTCGTCGGGGCCGACGCCGAGTGCCGCACCACCGCCCCGTCGGACGAGATGATCTGCACCGCCACGATCCGCTCGTCGGTGTCCAGCAGAGCGGGGTCGACGGCGTCCGGCCCGGCGAACCGGACCTCCTCGGCGAGCGCTTCGACCCGTGACGCGGCGGCGCTGTCGACGCCGTAGAGCATCGTCTGGTACTGCACCGCGGCCAGACCCGCACCGGCGACGGCGAGGGCCACGAACACCATGGACGCCGCGACGAAGGCCGAACGCGCCGAGATGCCCCAGTTCAACCCTCTCGCCATAGTCGGTCCAGTCCATCACAATGTCGTCCGTGCCCGAAGCGCTGCAGATGCAGCAGATCCACGACTGGTTCCTGCATCGCGGTCTGCCCCTGGTGCTGACGCGCCGGGTGCGGTCGCGCGACCTGGTCAAGCGCTCGGCACCGATGGTCAGCGGCGTGGGGGCGTTGACGGCCGTGACGATGCTGCTCGCGGAGGTGACCGGCGAGGCCCCGGACTACGGGTACGCGCTGCGGCTCGGCGTCATCGCAGCACTGCTCGTCGCGGCTCCGTTCGCGCTGCACCTGCTGCACCGGATGGACACCCGACTCGGAGATGCGGGCCGACGGAGCGCCGCGACGCTGGTGATCACGCTCTTCGTCGTGGTCATGCCGATCACGGTCAGCGGCTGGACCGGGGAGGCGGCGGCCGAGGCCCCGGCGTTCATCGCCATCACGCTGTTGGCGATCTGGTTGACGTATCTGGGATTCGGCGCGATCGCCGCGTGGGCCTTCCGGTTCGCGTGGGTGCAACTGGGAGCGCTCGGCACCCTGATGAGCCGGGCACTGCCGCTGCTGATGCTGACCGTCGTCGTCTACTTCACGGGCGAACTGTGGCAGTTGGCCGCACGGATGACGCGCCAACGACTGTGGGAGGTCATCGGATTCCTCGCGCTGGTGGCGCTGGCCTTCATGGTGACCACCATCCGCGACGAGGTGCGGGCGCTGCGCGAGGACCGCGCCGAGCAGACCGACACCGCCGAGTTGCTCGCCGGAACTCCGCTGGCAGGCCATCCCGATCCGCCGGCGTCCCGCCTGCCACTGTCCCGCGGCGAACAGGTGAACGTGGTCGCGGTGATGGTGGTGTCCCAGGCCATTCAGGTGGTGTTCTTCACCGCCGGGCTGTTCCTGTTCTACCTCGCACTGGGGACCATCGCCATACCCGACGACGTGGCCGTGCTGTGGTCGGCGGAGGAGTCCTGCGCTGTCGGCGAACCGCCGTGCGCGGGAACGTGGTTCGGCGTCCACGTTCCCGTGCCACAGACGGTGGTGCACATGTCGCTGCTCGTCGCGGTGCTGTCGGGCCTCTACTTCACCGTGAGCACCAGCGTCGACCCACTGTACCGCCAGCGGTTCTTCGACCCGCTGATCGCGGACGTGGCGGTGAGCCTCGCCGGCCGCGACGTGTACCTCGAACTCGAGCGGACCTAGCGTCAGCCGCTACAGGTACTGACCCAGGTTCGACTCGGTGTCGATGGCCCGCGACGCACTCGACGACTTGCCGGTGACGAGCGTGCGGATGTAGACGATCCGCTCGCCCTTCTTGCCCGAGATCCGTGCCCAGTCATCCGGATTCGTGGTGTTGGGCAGGTCCTCGTTCTCGGCGAACTCGTCGACGATCGAGTCCAGCAGGTGCTGGATGCGCAGCCCGTGCTGACCGCTCTCCAGCACCGACTTGATCGCGAACTTCTTGGCCTTGTCGACCACGTTCTGGATCATCGCCCCGGAGTTGAAGTCCTTGAAGTACATGACTTCCTTGTCACCGTTGGCGTAGGTGACCTCCAGGAACCTGTTCTCGTCGACCTCGGCGTACATCCGGTCGACGACCTTCTCGATCATCGTCTTGACCGTCAACGCCCGGTCGCCGTTGAACTCGGCGAGGTCGTCGGCGTGCACGGGGAGGTTCTCGGTCAGGTACTTGCTGAAGATGTCCTGCGCCGCTTCGGCGTCCGGACGTTCGATCTTGATCTTGACGTCCAGGCGGCCGGGCCGCAGGATCGCCGGGTCGATCATGTCCTCGCGGTTGGACGCGCCGATCACGATGACGTTCTCCAGGCCCTCGACGCCGTCGATCTCCGACAGCAGCTGAGGCACGACCGTGGTCTCCACGTCGGAGCTGACGCCGGTGCCTCGGGTGCGGAAGATCGAGTCCATCTCGTCGAAGAACACGATCACCGGGGTGCCCTCGGACGCCTTCTCGCGAGCCCGCTGGAAGATCATGCGGATGTGCCGCTCGGTCTCGCCGACGAACTTGTTGAGCAGCTCGGGGCCCTTGATGTTGAGGAAGTACGACTTCGCCTCGCGGGAATCCTCGCCGCGCAGCTCCGCCATCTTCTTCGCCAGCGAGTTCGCGACCGCCTTGGCGATCAGCGTCTTGCCGCAGCCGGGCGGGCCGTAGAGCAGGACGCCCTTCGGCGGGCGCAGCGAGTACTCCCGGTAGAGGTCCTTGTGCAGGAACGGCAGTTCGACGGCATCGCGAATCTGCTCGATCTGCCGGGTCAGGCCGCCGATGTCCTCGTAGCTGACGTCCGGCACCTCCTCGAGGACCAGATCCTCGACCTCGGCCTTGGGCACGCGCTCGAAGGCGTAGCCGGCCTTGGTGTCGACCAGCAGCGAGTCGCCAGGGCGTAGCTTGCGTGGCCGCGAGTCGTCGTTGGGCTCGTCGTCGGCCAGCGGCGCGCCCTCGGTCAGGAACTCGGCGGCGACCAGCGGCTCGGCGAGCCACACGATGCGCTCCTCGTCGGCGTGGCCGACGACGAGGGCACGGTGCCCGTCGGAGAGGACCTCGCGCAGCGTGCTGATCTCGCCGACGGACTCGAACGATCCGGCCTCGACGACGGTCAGCGCCTCGTTGAGGCGGACGGTCTGGCCCTGCTTCAGTTCAGCGGTCTCGATGTTCGGCGAGCAGGTGAGGCGCATCTTGCGACCCGAGGTGAACACGTCGACCGTGTCGTCCTCGTGAGTGGCCAGCAGGACTCCGTAGCCGCTCGGCGGCTGCCCGAGCCGGTCGACTTCCTCGCGCAGCGCGAGCAACTGCTGGCGCGCCTCCTTGAGGGTGTCCATCAGCTTCGCGTTGCGTGCCGCGAGCGAATCGATCCTGGCTTCCAGTTGGTGGACGTCCCGCGGGCTCCGCGACCCGGCGGGCGCACCGGCGACCTGCGCGAGCTGATCGCGCAGCACCGCCGCCTCCCGACGGAGTTCCTCCAACTCAGCAGCTTCGTTGCTGGACATGGAAGCGGTGAAGTCTTCTGGGCTGGCTCCCGAACGCTCCGACTCACTCATGATTGCGCTCCTCCCCGCACCCGAACTTTGGTGCAGTAACGACTTCAACGCTACCGGCGATTCAGTCTTCGTGTGCGGTGTAGTAATTCGACACACCAGGCACGCTGATAACCTCTGATGAAGTTGGCCCGATTGAAAGGACCGTCGTGACCCTGAAAACCCTCGTTACCGGCATGACTGCAGCTGTTGTGGTTGCCGCAGCCGCGGGTGGTGTGACGTCGATTGCTTCGAGCGCGTCGTCCGCCGCGCCCGCGATCACGCCGGTCGTCTGGGACCTGCCGATGCCGCAGGCTCCCGCTCCCGACCTGCAGGCACCCCTGGTGCAGACCCTCAACGGTCTCGTCGGACCCGGCTCGTTCTCCAGCAAGGAGTCCTACATCGAGGGCGGCCTGGGCCGCGTGGAGACCCGGCTGGCCGACACCAAGTACCGCGATGCCGCAGCCAAGGGCTACTTCCCGTTGAACTTCGCCATCGCGAACGTCGACCAGAACGGCCCGATCGCCACCGCGTTCGTCACCGCGACCGCCGCCAACGGGGCCACCGCCTCGCAGCCGGTCACCTTCGTGAACGGGCCCAGCCCCACCGGCTGGCAGCTCTCCAAGCAGTCGGCACTGGCCCTTCTGTCGTCCGTGGGCTGACCCTCACGGTGCGCCGCACCCTCGTAGCAGTCCTGAGCGCCGTCACCATCTTGGTGGCGGCGTTCGGGCTGTCCGGGTGTGGTGCCGACCGCGCCGAACCCTCGGCGCCCCGCATGCAACCCGCCACCACCGCTGCCCCCGCGGCGGCCCCGCTGCCTGCCACGGACACCCTGACCGCCGTCCTGTACCAGTTGGCCGACCCTTCGATTCCGGCTGAGCAGAAGACCGGCCTCCTGCAATACGGCTCGGTCGACGACGAGCCGGCCCTGGTCAACTTCGGCCAGGCGCTCGCCGCCAATGGTTACGCCCCGCTGACGGTCGCCGCGACCGACGTGGCGTGGGCGCCGCGGCCCGGCAACGTCACCGCCACCCTGACGCTGACGGGATCCGACCCGGCGCTGCGACCGTTCACCTATCCGATGGAGTTCACGCCGTTCCGCGGCGGGTGGCAGATCACCCGGCGCAGCGCCGAGCAACTCCTTCCCCTGCTGCGCCCGGCCGGGCAGCCGACACCGCCGGGCTGACCGACGTGTGGATCGGCTGGCTCGAATTCGACGTGCTGCTCGGTGACGTGCACTCCCTGAAGGAGAAGCGTTCCGTGGTGCGGCCGGTGATCGCCGAACTGCGTAGGCGGTTCTCCGTCACGGCCGCCGAGACGGGCGACATGGACCTGCACCGCCGCGCAGGCATCGGCGTGGCCGTGGTGGCGGCCGACCGTGCCCACGTCGTCGACGTGCTCGACAAGGCCGAGCGGCTGGTCGCCATGCGCCCCGAGATCGAACTGCTGTCGACGCGACGGGGATTGCGCCGTAGCACCGACGACGACTGAGCGCTGCCGGCTAGAGGTGGCGCTTGCGCCGCAGCGGCGTGGGAGTCACCGCACCGGGGGCCAACTTGCGGGCGCTGATAAGGAACGCCGTGTGCCCGCGCATCGAGTGTTGCGGTCGCACGGCCAGGCCGACGACGTCCCAGCCCCGCTGCAGGCTCTCCCAGGCTCGCGGTTCGGTCCAGCACTGCTGTTCGCGCAGCGCCTCGACGGCGCGGGACAACTGGGTCACCGTCGCCACGTAGACCATGAGTACGCCGCCGGGGATGAGCGCCTTGCCGACGGCTTCGAGCACCTCCCAGGGCGCCAGCATGTCGAGCACCACGCGGTCGACCTCCCCGCCGTCGTAGTCGGCGAGGTCGGCGACGCGCAGGTCCCAGTTCGGTGGCCGCTCACCGAAGAACGTCTCGACGTTGCGCACCGCGGTCGGGGCGTGGTCGTCGCGGATCTCGTACGACGTGACAGTGCCCTGCGGCCCGACGGCGCGCAGCAGCGAGCAGGTCAGCGCACCGGAGCCGGCGCCCGCCTCGAGCACCCGGGCGCCCGGGAAGACGTCACCCTCGTGGACGATCTGCGCGGCGTCCTTCGGGTAGATCACCTGGGCGCCGCGCGGCATCGACAGGACGTAGTCGATCAGCAGCGGGCGCAGGACCAGGAACGAGTCGCCGTTGGTGGACTTCACGACGCTGCCCTCGGGCTGATCGATGACGTTGTCGTGGGCGATGGCACCGCGATGGGTGTGAAACTCGTCGCCCGGCTTGAGGACCATCGTGTAGTGGCGTCCCTTGGCGTCCGTCAGCTGTACGCGATCTCCTACGACGAACGGACCGGTGCGGTTCACAGCGGTTCAGCCTGCCATCGGGCACGCCGGAGCCGGTGCCCGGGGTTGTCCGACCCCGGTCATACGCTGGTCTCGTGACTGATCAGCTGCAGGGGCGTGCCGCCGAGCCGCCGCGTCGCCCTGCCCTGTCGCCGTCACGCGCCAGCGACTTCAAGCAGTGCCCGCTGCTGTACCGGTTCCGGGCGATCGACCGCCTGCCCGAGCCGTCGTCGCCCGCCCAGGTGCGCGGCTCGCTGGTGCACGCCGCACTCGAGCAGCTGTACTCGCTGCCCGCCGCCGACCGCGGGCCCGCGACCGCGATGTCGCTGATCGAGCCGGCGTGGGAGCGGGTGGCGGTCGAGCGGCCCGACTTCGCGGCGGAGTTCGCACCGGAATTGCGGGCCGAGATGCTCGAGCAGGCCGGGAAACTGCTGTCGGGGTACTACCGGCTCGAGGATCCCACGCGGTTCGACCCCCAGAGCTGCGAGCAGCGCGTCGAGGTCGAACTGGCCGACGGCACGCTGCTGCGCGGCTTCGTCGACCGCATCGACGTCGCTCCGACCGGCGAGATGCGGGTGGTGGACTACAAGACCGGGAAGGCGCCCCCGGCGGCCCGCGCGCTCGCCGAGGCCAAGGCGATGTTCCAGATGAAGTTCTACGCCGTCGCGCTGCTGCGTTCCCGCGACGTGCTGCCTGCCCGGCTGCGGCTCATCTACCTGGCCGACGGCCAGGTGCTGGACTACAGCCCCGATCTCGAGGAACTGATCAGGTTCGAGAAGACGCTGATGGCGATGTGGCGAGCCATTCAGGCGGCCGGGCAGACCGGTGACTTCAGGCCCGTGCCGTCGCGGATGTGCGATTGGTGCGCCCACCACGAGCACTGCCCCGTCTTCGGTGGCACCCCGCCGCCCTATCCCGGCTGGCCCGAAGCGAAGGAGCCCGCCGCGTGACCGATCCGCACTACCGTCGCCTGCCCGACGACGGCGACTTCCGCATGTTCGAGTCGACGATGGGCACGGCGAGCAACTGGGACCCGACGATTCAGCACGGGTCGCCGCCACTGGCGTTGATGACGAAGGCGATCGAGGAACTGGCCGCCGGCGGAGGCCTGCGGGTGGGGCGGTTGGCCCTCGACATCCTCGGCGCCATTCCGGTTGCGCCGGTGAAGGTTCGGGCCTGGGTGGACCGACCCGGCAGGCGCATCTCGCTGGTGATGGCCGAGATGATCGCCGTGCGGCCCGACGGCACCGAACGCGCCGTGGGACGCGTCAGTGCGTGGCTGCTGGCGCCCAGCGACACCGCCGACGCAGCCACCGATCGGTATCCCGCCCTGGTCGAGGGCGACGCGGTGCCCAACTCGCACGCCTGGATGGGAGCGCCCGGCTACCTGGAGACGGTCAGCTGGCGCAAGCAGGTCACGGCCGACGGGGACGCCGCCGTGGTCTGGATGAGCCCGCTGGTCCACCTGGTCGACGAGGATCCCCTGACCGATCTGCAGCGGTTGGCGATGGTCGTCGACTCCGCGAATGGGGTCGGTGCGGCGATCGATCCGAACGAGTTCGTGTTCATGAACACCGACACGACGGTGCATCTGCACCGTTCGCCGCGCGGCACCGACTTCGCGCTGCGGTCGCGCGGTTCCATCGGCCCGGACGGCATCGGCGTGACCACCGCCGAGATCTTCGATCGGCACGGCTTCATCGGCACGTCGGCGCAGACGCTGCTCGTCCAGCGACGGTGATGCGATCGCCGTGCTGCGCTACCTGTCCACCCGCTGGCGGTCCGCTGGTCGCACTCGACGACGAGGACCTCGCCCGAGATCGGCCAGATCCGGACGATCCGCGCCACGACCCGGTAGCTACTTCAGCGGCTTGAGATCCTGCAGCATCGTCGGTACCAGCTCCCCCACCGTCGGGTGGATGTGCATGGTGCGGGAGATCGCGGTGTAGGGCAGCTTGGCGGTCATCACGTCGAGGATGTCCTGGATCACCTCGTCGCCGCCGACTCCGAGGATCGCGGCGCCCAAGATCTGCTCGGTTTCCGCGTCCACGACCACCTTCATGAAGCCTTGGGTCTCACCCTTCTCCACGGCGCGACCGACGCGCGTCATCGGGCGCTTGCCCACCAACGCCTTTCGACCCGTCTTGCGCACCTCGTCGACGGACATGCCCGCGCGGCCGAGTGGTGGATCGGTGTAGAGCGCGTAGGTGGTGATCCGGTCGCTCACCCGCCGCGGGTCGTCGTCGAACAGGTTGGCCGCGACGATCTCGTAATCGTTGTACGAGGTATGGGTGAAGGCGCCCTTGCCGTTGCAGTCCCCCATCGCCCAGATGCCGTCGACGTTCGTGCGCAACTGGTCGTCGGTCTCGACGTAGCCGCGGGCGTCGGTCGTCACGCCGGCGACGTCCAGGCCGAGGTCGTCGGTGTTGGGCTTGCGGCCGGTCGCCACCAGCAGGTGCGTTCCCGACACCGGATCGGCCCCGTCGCGGGTGTAGAGGTCGAAACCACCGGATCCGTTGCCGCGCTTCTCGACTCGCATCCCGGTCGCGTCGAGGTGGACGTCGATGCCCTCGGCCTCCAGGATCTCCTTGATCGCGGCCGACACGTCTTCGTCCTCGCGGGCCGTCAACCGCGAACCGCGCTCCACGACGGTCACCCGGGCGCCGAAACGCCGGTACATCTGGGCGAATTCGAGCGCGATGTAGCTTCCGCCGATGACCACCAGGTGTTCTGGCAGCTCCGCGAGGTCGAGGATGCCGACGTTGGTGAGGTAGTCGACGTCGTCGAGCCCGGGGATCGGCGGCACGGTGGCGCGCCCCCCGACGTTGAGGAAGATCTTGGGAGCGGTGAGCACCTCGTCACCGACGCGGATGGTGTGCGGCCCCTCGAAGCGGGCGTGGCCGCGGATCAGGGTGCATCCGTCCATCCCGTCGAGCCAGGACTCCAGGCCGGATCGGTCGCCGAGCATGATCCGGTCCTTGCGTGCCTTGACCTTGGCCATATCGACCGTGACGTCACCGGTGCCGATGCCGAAATCCGAGCCGCGCCTTGCAATGTGGGCGGCGTGGGCGCTGGCCACCAGCGTCTTGGTGGGTATGCAGCCGTAGTTGACGCAGGTCCCGCCGACGAGCATGCGCTCGATGACCGCCACCGTTTGCCCGGCGTCGGTGAATCGGCCCGCAAGCGGTGGACCCGCCTGCCCGGCGCCGATGACGATCGCGTCGAATTCGCGTGGCATGTCGGCCATCACAGCGTCGCAACGAGGGCGGCCACTGCGAAGCCACCGATCACGGCGATGACGTCCTCGGTGGCGGCGATGGGCAGGTCGCGTCCGCCGTTGCGGGCCACCAGCGCACGGCGGGCGTGGAATCCGCCCAGCGTGCCCAGCACCGCGCCGATCATGCCTGCGCCCAGAGCACTGAACGTGTGGTGGAATCCGGCGCCGATGACGGCGCCCGCGAAGGCACCGGTGAGCAGACGCGCGATGAACTGCGGGGGAACCGTTCGGGGCGGCGTCTTGGGCAGTTGGTCGGTGATCAGCTCGACGACGAGCAGGATGGTGAGCACCGTGACCGTGATGGGGTGCGCCATCCATTCGGCCCAGGTGCCCTCGACGGGGAGCCAGCCCAGCATGGCCCCCCACGCGACCGCAGCGGGAGGCGTCAGCGCCCGCAGCCCCGCGACGACACCAATCAGAACAGCGAGGAGCAGGACGAGCGCATGCGTCATGAGCAGGACGCTAACACGTCAAAAGCGACAGAACCGGATGTCGGAAGCGAGGATGGCCTTGGCGCCGATGGCCGCGAGTTCGTCCATGATCGCATTGACGTCGCGGCGCGGCACCAACGCCCGGACCGCAGCCCAGTCGGGATCGGCCAGCGGTGCGATGGTGGGCGATTCGAGACCGGGCGTCACGGCGGTGGCGCGCTCCAGAACGGTACGCGGGCAGTCGTAGTCGAGCATCAGGTACTGCTGGCCGAACACCACGCCCTGCACGCGCGCGGTGAGTTGTGCGCGCGCCGCGGCGGTGCTCGGGTCGGGGTCGGAACTCTCGATGAGCACGGCCTCCGAGTCGCACAGCGAGTCGCCGAACGCCACCAGATCGTGCAGGCCGAGTGTGCGGCCGGAGCCGACGACGTCGGCGATCACGTCGGCCACGCCGAGCTGAACCGAGATCTCCACCGCCCCGTCGAGCCGGATGACCGTGGCGTCGATGCCCTTGTCGGACAGGTCCTTCCGAACGAGGTTCGGAAACGACGTCGCGATGCGCGTACCCGCGAGGTCCTCGACGCTCCAGTCGCGGCCGATCGGGCCCGCGTAGCGGAAGGTGGAGTTGCCGAAGCCCAGCGCCAGCCGCTCGGAGACGGCCGCATCGGAGTCAGCGGCCAGATCGCGGCCGGTGATGCCGAGGTCCAGTTGACCCGACCCGACGTAGATCGCGATGTCCTTGGGGCGCAGGAAGAAGAACTCGACGTTGTTGACGCGGTCGATGACGGTCAGATCCTTGGCGTCCCGGCGGCGACGGTAGCCGGCCTCGGACAGGATCTCGGCGGCGGACTCGCTCAGCGCGCCCTTGTTGGGGACGGCGACGCGCAACAGGTTCGCGGTTGAGCTGGTCACAGCTTCGCGTACACGTCGTCGAGGCTCAGACCCCGCTTGATCATCAGCACCTGCGTCCAGTACAGCAGCTGGCTGATCTCCTCGGCGAGCGCCTCGTCACCCTCGTGTTCGGCGGCCAGCCACACCTCGCCGGCCTCCTCGAGGATCTTCTTCCCGAGCCCGTGCACGCCGTCGTCGAGCGCGGCGACGGTCCCACTGCCCTCGGGGCGGGTGCGCGCACGCTCGCTCAATTCGGCGAACAGTGCATCGAAGGTCTTCACGGCAGGCGATTGTTCCACGCCGACGACCGCGCCGTCACGGCGGTTTCCCCTTCACCGCCGTGACGGGTGCATCTGGATCAGGGGTTGGTGGCGGTCTTCGGGCTCGCGATGATCTGCCCGTGCATGTCCTCGAGGTCCATTCCCTTGGTCTCCATGACCCAACGCCACACGAACAGACCCGACAGCACCGCGCACAGCCCGTAGAAGCCATAGGCCAGGCCAAGGTGCTCGCGCAGGCCCGGGAAGGTCACGGTGATCAGCCAGTTGGCCGCCCACTGGCCCGCGGCGGCGAGGCCCAGCGCCGCGGCGCGGATGCGGTTGGGGAACATCTCGCCCAGCAGCACCCAGACCACCGGCCCCCACGACATGCCGAACGAGACGACGAAGAGGTTGGCCGCGATCAGCGCGATCACGCCCGACGCTCCGGGCAGGCTCGGGTTGCCGTCCGCTCCGACGGTGGCGTTGGCGAAGATCACCGACATCGTGATCAGCGTGATCGCCATGCCGGTCGAACCGATGAGCAGCAGCGGCTTGCGACCGATCTTGTCGATCAGCGCGATCGCGATCAGGGTGGTGAGCACGTTGATCACCGAGGTGATCACCGTGTAGATCGCCGACTCGTCGGCGCTGAATCCCACCGCCTGCCACAGCACGTTCGAGTAGTAGAAGATCACGTTGATGCCGACGAACTGCTGGAAGATCGACAGTCCGAGGCCCACCCACACGATGCCGTAGATGCCGCCCGTGGGCTTGCGCATGTCCCGCCACGACGGCTTGTCCTCGCGCTCCAGGGTGTCCCGGATGCGGGTGATGGTGATCTCGAGGTTCTTCTTGCCGAGCAGCGTGCTCAGGACCCTGCGGGCCTCGGGGATCTGGTGGCTGGCAACGAGATAGCGCGGCGATTCGGGGATGGTGAAGGCCAGCGCGCCGTACAGCACCGCGGGCACCGCCATCACCAGGAACATCCACCGCCAGGCGTCGAGCCCGAACCACAGCGGTTCGTTGGGGCCGCCGGCAAGCCACTGCAGCAGGTAGTTGACGGCGAACGACAGGAAGATGCCGGAGACGATCGCGAGCTGCTGCAGCGACCCGAGTCGACCGCGGATGCCCGGCGGGGAGGTCTCGGCGATGTAGGCGGGAGCGATGACCGACGCGACGCCGACGCCGATGCCGCCGACGATGCGGAACAGCACCACCGTCCACACCTCGTGGGCGAAACCGGTTCCGAACGCGCTGATGAGGAACAGCACCGCGGCGATCTTCATGACCGCGATACGGCCGATCTTGTCGGCGATGCGGCCGGCCGTCATCGCGCCGGCGGCGGCGCCCAGGAGCGCGGATGCGACCGCGAAGCCGAGTTCGGCGTTGCCGATCCCGAAGTCCTCCTGGATGGAGTCGACCGCACCGTTGATGACGGCGCTGTCGTAGCCGAAGAGCAGGCCACCGAGAGCAGCGACCGAGGCGATCCGGACTGCGGTGCGGCCGGAGGAGAAGTCCTCGTCGGTGATCGCCGACGCAGAATCGTCGACGGGCGGACCTTGACCAGCCATGGGGAGTCCTTTCGCTGCCTTGCGGAGACGTGGAACCCATTCAAGCACTCGCGCGCCGTCGTATTGGGTGTTCCGGGAATCGTCCGCGCGCCCCCGGGCATGATCAGATACTCCACGCCTCAACGGCTTTGCCCCGCGACGCGCGATGCCACGTGAGGGGCAGGAAGGACGTAGCCGCAGGCCCTCAGGCCCGCGGCAGCGCTTCGGCCCCCGGGTCGAGGTCGGCGTGGATGGCACGCAGGTCCGCCACGCCGAGGTCGGCGAGGCTCCCGACGTGCCTGCGCCGCGGACTCTCGGGCACCGCGACCTCGCTGGGCACCACCGCCACCACGCAGCCGGCCGACTCGGCCGCCGTGGTTCCGGTCACCGAGTCCTCGACGGCCAGGCACTGCCCGGGTTCGAGGCCCAGCATGTCCGCAGCGCGCAGGTAGATGTCTGGTGCGGGCTTGCCGCTCGGCACTTCATCACCGCAGACCGTCGCCGAGAAGTAATGGCGCCCAATGCTTTCGAGCGCCTGCTCGGTGAGGTCGCGGCGGGTGTTGGTCACCAACGCCATCGGCACGCCCTCGGCTGCCAGCGCGTCGAGGAGTTCGCGGGCACCGGGCTGCCACGGCAGACCCGCCGCGAACAGTTCGCCGGTGTACTCGTGCAGCCAGTCGATCTCCCGGGCCGTCGACTCGGCGTCGGCGACCACGCCGAGGTCGGCGTAGACGATCGCCATCACGTTCTCCGCCGACCCGCCGACGGTGCTCTCGCGGACCTCGGCGCTCATCTCGCCACCGCGGCGGCGATACAGTTCCTGCAGCGCGACGTCCCACAGCTTCTCGGAGTCGACGAGCGTGCCGTCCATGTCCCACAGCACCGCGCGCATGCCGCCCATTGTGTCATCGCCGGGCGGTGTCATCCCAATCCCGTTGCGGGCGTCACACGTTGACCCACTCAGTCCTCCGGGTTGTAGCCGAGGTTGGGTGCGAGCCAGCGCTCGGCCTCCTTCAGCGTCCACCCCTTGCGCTTGGCGTAGTCGGCGACCTGATCCTGACTGATCCGCCCGACCACGAAGTACTGGGACTGCGGGTGGCTGAAGTACCAGCCGCTCACGGCGGCACCGGGCCACATCGCCATCGACTCGGTCAGCTCGATGCCGGTGCGCTCCTTGACGTCCATCAGGTCCCAGAGCGTCGCCTTCTCGGTGTGCTCGGGGCAGGCCGGGTAGCCCGGGGCGGGCCGGATGCCCACGTACTTCTCGCCGATCAGATCGGCGTTGTCGAGCTGCTCGTCGGGCTGAAAGCCCCAGAACTCCTTGCGGACCCGCTGGTGCATCCGCTCGGCGAACGCCTCCGCCAGCCGGTCGGCGAGCGACTCGAGCAGGATCGCGTTGTAGTCGTCGTTGGCTGCCTTGAATTCGTTGATCTTGTCGTGGATGCCGAGCCCCGTGGTGACCGCGAACGCGCCGACGTAATCGGCCAGACCGGTCTCCTTGGGCGCGACGAAGTCACCGAGCGATCGGTTCGGGATGCCGTCCCGGTGCTCGCCCTGCTGGCGCAGGTTGTGCAGCGTCGTCAACGCCTCGGTGCGGCTCTCGTCGGTGTAGACCTCCACGTCGTCGCCAACCGCGTTCGCCGGGAAGAAGCCGATCACGCCGTTGGCGGTCAGCCACTTCTCCTTGATCAGGGTGTCGAGCATCTCCTGCGCGTCGTCGTACAGCTTGCGGGCCGTCTCGCCGGAGACCGGGTTGTTCAGGATGTCGGGAAACCGACCCTTCATCTCCCAGGCGTTGAAGAACGGCTGCCAGTCGATGTACTCGCGCAGCTCGGCGAAGTCGTAGTCGCCGAACTCGCGCACTCCGAGGCCCTGAGCGGGCACCGGCGGCGTGTAGCCGTCCCACTCGATCGGCGTCCGGTTGGCGCGCGCTTTCTCCAGCGTCAGCATCGGCCGCTCGCTCTTCTGGGCGTGGCGTTCCCGCAGCGAGGCGTAGTCCTTCTCGGTGGCCTCCAGCAGTGCCGGACGTTGCTTGTCGTCGAGCAGCGCGGCAGCGACCGGCACCGAGCGGGACGCGTCCTTCACCCAGACCACCGGACCCTTGCGACGCGGCGCGACCTTGACCGCCGTGTGGGCGCGCGAGGTCGTCGCACCACCGATCAGCAGCGGGATCTCGAGACCTTGGCGCTCCATCTCGACGGCGAAGTTGACCATCTCGTCCAGCGACGGGGTGATCAGTCCGGACAGCCCGATGATGTCGGCGTCGTGCTCCTTGGCCGCGTCCAGGATCTTCTGCGCGGGCACCATCACGCCGAGGTCGATCACCTCGTAGTTGTTGCACTGCAGGACGACTCCGACGATGTTCTTGCCGATGTCGTGGACGTCGCCCTTGACCGTCGCCATGATGATCGTGCCGTTGGTGTCCTTCTTGGAGGCGGCACCGGACGTCACCTTCTCCGCCTCGATGAACGGCAACAGGTAGGCCACGGCCTTCTTCATCACGCGGGCCGACTTCACCACCTGCGGCAGGAACATCTTGCCCGCGCCGAACAGGTCGCCGACGACGTTCATGCCGTCCATCAGCGGGCCCTCGATGACCTCGATCGGTCGACCACCGGCGGCCTCGATCTCCGCGCGCAGTTCCTCGGTGTCGTCGTCCACGTTGGCGTCGATGCCCTTGACCAGGGCATGGGTGATCCGCTCGCGTACCGGCAGCGACCGCCACTCGGCTGCGACCGGGTCGTCGGCCTTCTCGGAGCTGTTGAAGCGCTCGGCGATCTCCAGGAGTCGTTCGGCCGCGTCCTCGCGACGGTTCAGCACGACGTCCTCGATGCGGTCCCGCAGCTCGGGATCGATGGAGTCATACGGCACCAGCGCGCCCGCGTTGACGATGCCCATGTCCAAGCCGGCCTTGATGGCATGGAACAGGAACACCGCGTGGATCGCCTCGCGAACCGGGTTGTTGCCCCGGAACGAGAACGACACGTTCGAGATGCCGCCGGAGATGTGCACTCCGGGCAGGTTCTCCTTGATCCACGCGCAGGCCTCGATGAAGTCGATCCCGTAGGTGGCGTGCTCCTCGATGCCCGTGGCCAGCGCGAAGCAGTTCGGGTCGAAGATGATGTCCTCGGGCGGGAAGCCGACCTCTTCGGTCAGGATCCGGTAGGCGCGCCCGCAGATCTCCTTGCGGCGCTCGAGGTTGTCGGCCTGGCCCTGCTCGTCGAACGCCATGACGACGACGGCGGCGCCGTACTTGCGGCACAGCCGTGCCTCGCGGACGAACTTCTCCTCGCCCTCCTTCATGGAGATCGAGTTGACGATCGGCTTGCCCTGCACGTTCTTCAGGCCCGCCTCGATGACCTCCCACTTCGAGGAGTCGATCATCACCGGGACGCGGCTGATGTCCGGTTCGGCCGCGATCAGCTTGGTGAAGCGGTCCATCGCCGCGACGCCGTCGATCATGCCCTCGTCCATGTTGATGTCGATGACCTGCGCACCGACCTCGACCTGCTGCAGGGCGACCGACAGGGCAGTGTCGTAGTCCTCGGCCTTGATCAGGTTCCGGAACCGGGCGGAGCCGGTGATGTTGGTGCGCTCGCCGATGTTCACGAACAGGGAGTCGTCGGTGATGTTGAGCGGCTCGAGGCCCGAGAGCCGGGTGGCCACCGGGATCTCCGGCAGCTCGCGACGGCGCTTGCCCTCGACGGCCTTGGCGATCTCGGCGATGTGCTCGGGCGTCGTGCCGCAGCACCCGCCGACCAGGTTGACCAGTCCGGCCTCGGCGAACTCGGCGATGTATCCGGCCTGGTGCTCCGGATCCTCGTCGTACTCGCCGAACGCATTCGGCAGACCGGCGTTCGGGTAGCAGGAGACGAAGGTGTCGGCGATGCGCGCCACCTCGGCGATGTACGGCCTCATCTCGGGCGCACCGAGTGCGCAGTTGAGGCCGACGGCGAGCGGCCGCGCGTGCCGGATCCCGTTCCAGAACGCCTCGGTGACCTGACCGGACAGCGTGCGGCCGGACGCATCGGTGATGGTGCCCGAGATGATCAGCGGCCAGCGACGGTCGCGCTCCTCGAACAGCGTCTCGATCGCGAACACCGCCGCCTTGGCGTTCAGCGAGTCGAAGATCGTCTCGACGATGAGCAGGTCGGCACCACCGTCGACCAGACCGTTGGCGGCTTCGAGGTAGGCGGCCACCAGCTGGTCGAAGGAGACGTTGCGGGCACCGGGGTCGTTGACGTCCGGCGAGATCGACGCGGTCCGCGTGGTGGGCCCGAGAGCGCCTGCGACGTAGCGCGGCTTGTCCGGGGTGCTGAACTCGTCGGCGGCCCTACGGGCCAGCGCGGCGCCCGCGTAGTTCAGCTCATAGCTGAGATCGGCCATGTCGTAGTCCGACAGCGAGACGGCGTTTGCGTTGAACGTGTTGGTCTCGAGGATGTCGGCGCCCGCCTCGAGGTACTCGCGGTGGATGCCCTCGATGATCTGGGGCTGCGTGAGCGTGAGCAGGTCGTTGTTGCCCTGCAATGCGGTCGGCCACTCGGTGAATCGGTCGCCGCGATAGCCGGCCTCGTCGGGCCGGTCCCGCTGGATCGCCGTGCCCATGGCGCCGTCGATCACCATGATCCGCTCGCGCAGGGCAACCGTGAGTTCCTCGGTGCAGTCTGGGCGGATGTTCGGCTCGAAGACTTCCGGCTCTGGGGACAACACGTACGTTCCTTCCATTACGGAAGGCGTCCTTAACTCTGCCGAGCGTGGCGGATGCCTGAATGGGGACCAGGGCCCCCGGGCAACCGTTGCAACGCCTCTCGACCGAACAAGTCTACGTCGTCATCCGGTCGACGTCTGGGACGCCCAACTCGTGCGCCGCGATCCACCCCGAACCACTCGCGGAAACCGCGATCGGCGGTCGCAGCACTTCGGTCCACATGGTAGTCGCTCGCCCCGAAAGGTCAGGGCGACAGACCCGCCCGACGGTGCCGCTCCCCCGTCCGGTGCAGGGCTTAGGCTGAGATGGTGACAGACCTGCCCGAACTGCATGACCCCATCGTGGTCGCGGCCTTCGAGGGGTGGAACGACGCCGGGGATGCGGCAAGCGATGCGCTGGAGCATCTCGACGCCATCTGGGAGGCCGACACCATCGTCGAGATAGACGACGAGGCGTACTACGACTACCAGGTGAACCGGCCGGTGATCCGCCAGATCGACGGCGTGACCCGAGAGCTGGTGTGGCCCTCGCTGCGCATCTCGCACTGCAGGCCGCCGGGCAGCAATCGGGACATCGTGCTGATGCACGGCGTGGAGCCGAACATGCGGTGGCGCACGTTCTGCGCGGAGCTGCTCGCGATCGCCGACAAGCTGAACGTCGAGACCGTCGTCATCCTCGGGGCCCTGCTGGCCGACACGCCGCACACGCGGCCGGTGCCGGTGTCGGGGGCGGCCTACTCCCCCGAGTCGGCGAAGTTCTTCGGGCTCGAGGAGACGCGGTACGAGGGGCCGACCGGCATCGCGGGCGTGTTCCAGGACGCCTGCGTCGCGGCAGGCATTCCCGCCGTGACGTTCTGGGCAGCCGTCCCGCACTACGTGTCGCAGCCACCCAACCCGAAGGCGACCGTGGCGCTGCTGCGGCGGGTGGAGGACGTGCTCGACGTCGAGGTGCCGCTCGCCGACCTGCCTGCCGCTGCCGAGGAGTGGGAGCAGGCGGTCACCGAGATGACCGCAGACGACGAGGAGATCGCCGAATACGTGCACTCCCTCGAGGAGCGCGGCGACGCCGAGGTCGACATGACCGAGGCGATCGGGAAGATCGACGGCGACGCACTGGCCGCGGAGTTCGAGCGCTACCTGCGCCGCCGCGGGCCGGGCTTCCGCGGCTAGACGGGCAGGTTAGGCCGACATCGAGCGCGCACCCTTGGACCGGTCGCGGTCCAGGTAGCGGGCCTTCGAGGCCTCGAACTTGGCCGCCTCGGCCTCCATCCGCGAGATGAGTTCGGCGAGTTCCTCGCGGCTACGCTCCCCCGCCCCGGTGAGGTCGTCGCGGTCGAACACCCGCCAGTACCTGAGCACGGGCAGCACGACGTCGTCGAGGTGCTGACGCATGTCGTAGATCCCGCCGACGGCCATCTTCACGGCGTTGCGGCGGAAGTTGGGGATCGAGAACCCGGGCATCTGGAAGTTCAGCAGGATGCGGTAGATCGAGTGCATCGCGCGGTCCGGCGCCAACTCCAGCGCCGACGCGGCCAGCCCCCGGTAGAAGATCATGTGCAGGTTCTCGTCGGCGGAGACCCGCTTCAGCAGCGCGTCGGCGTACGGCTCGGCGCACGCCCGTCCGGTGTTGCGGTGCGACACGCGGGTTGCCAGCTCCTGGAAGGTCACGTAGACCAGCGCGTCGAGCATCGACTCGGGCGCCACCGAGCCCTGGCCCTGCTGCCCGGGGCTGAACCCGGCGGTCACCTGCTGCATGCGCGCCTGCTCGAGGGCGACCGGGTCGACCGCCCTGGTGACCAGCAGGTAGTCGCGCAGGGCGATCCCGTGCCGGTTCTCCTCGACGGTCCAGCGGTTCACCCACGCACCCCAGGCGTCGTCGAGGCTGAAGTGCTCGGCGATCGCGCGGTGATACGACGGCAGGTTGTCCTCGGTCAGCAGGTTGGTGACCATCGCGATCCTGGCCACCTCCGTCAGTCCGGAGTCCTCGGGCGTCCACACGGTCCCGACGCCGGCGCCGGCAGCGGCCGACCACGGCACGTAGTCGTGCGGGTTCCAGTCCTTGGTCGCCGCGAGGTGCAGGTTCATGCCCGCTTCGGCGACGGGCTCGAGTTCCCGGAGCAGTTCCAGGTCGCTCACCGTTCGCGCCATCGTTTGGCCCGCCGTTCGCTCGTCGAGTCTGATCAGCGGCCGGTTGGCATCGCGATGAGTGTCGAGGCTACCGGTCGGTACGGCGAACCCCGGGGAGGCTGGCTCCGGCGGCTGGGGTCAGTTGCCCTTGAAGCCGTGGTTGCGCTCGCTGGTCCAGCGCCCGAGTGCGGCGACCTCGGCGTCCATCCTGGGCAGGATGTCGGGCACCATCGCACGCACCGGGATCTCGCCGACCCGGGTGGACATCACCGGCTTGAGCCACCGCAGTGCGCTCACCCAGCCAGGGCAGAAGATCCGCGACTTGCGCTTCTCGATGCCCTTCACGAACGCCTCGCCGCACTGTTCGACCGACGTGGTGGCCGACAGGGGGCCGGGCAGCCGGGACAGCATCTCGGCGAACGTGGACATGTCGGTCTTCGAGTCGCGGACCATCGCGGTGTCGATCCACGACATGTGGGCCGCGCCGACGTCGACGCCGCGGTAGGCCACCTCGAGTCGCAGTGCGTTGGCGAACTGCTCGACGGCCGCCTTCGACGCGTTGTACGGCGCCAGGCCGGGAGCGGCGGCGAACGCGGCGAGCGACGAGACGATCAGCACGTAGCCGCGTCGGTCGATGATCGACGGCAGGGTGGCCCGAACCGTGTGGAACACGCCGAGCACGTTGATGTCCATCAGCCGCTTGAACGCCTCGGGGTCGACCTGCAGCACCGACCCGTAGCTGGCGATGCCTGCGTTCGCCACCACCACGTCGATGCCGCCGAACTTCGCGATCGCCGCATCGGCGGCGGCCTGCATCGCCGCCAGGTCGCGCACGTCGGCCACCACGGTGAGGACGCGCTCGTTGCCCAGCGCGGTGGCCGTGCGCGCGAGCTGCCGCTCGTCGACGTCGGTCAGGACCACCGTGGCGCCCCTGGCGTGCAGTCCGTGGGCCACCTCGGCGCCCACTCCCGCTGCTCCACCGGTGATCAGAACGACGCGACCGCTTACGGAGTGACTTCTGGACATGACGCGAAGGGTACGACACCGGCGCACCGCGCCGGCGGCCGATGCGCCTACAGAGCAACCCCGAGCAACGCGTCGACGGCCGTAGCCACCAGTCGCGGAGCGTCGGTGTCGTGACCGCCGTAGGTGAGCGCGTCGGTGGCCCACGCGTCCAACGCGGCAAGCGCTTTGGGGGTGTCGAGGTCGTCGGCGAGGTACCGGCGCACCCTGGCGATGAGGTCTCCTGCGTCGGGTCCCGCCGGCAACGCCGTCGCCTCGCGCCACCGGGCCAGCCGGGCGCGGGCGTCGTCGAGCACGGCGTCGGTCCAGAACCGGTCGGTGCGGTAGTGCCCGGCGAACAATCCCAGCCGGATGGCCGACGGTTCCACGCCGTCGGCGCGCAGCCGGGAGGCGAGCACCAGGTTGCCGCGGCTCTTGCTCATCTTGTGGCCGTCCCAGCCGATCATGCCTGCGTGGACGTAGTGCCTGGCGAATCTCCGTTCGCCCGTTGCCGATTCGGCGTGCGCGGCGGAGAACTCGTGATGCGGGAAGATCAGGTCGCTGCCGCCGCCCTGGACGTCGAGGCCGGTGCCGATGCGAGTGAGCGCGATCGCGGCGCACTCCACGTGCCAGCCCGGCCGCCCGGGCCCGAACGGTGACGGCCAACTGGGCTCGTCCGGTCGCTCGGCACGCCACAGCAGGGCATCGAGCGGATCGGCCTTGCCCGCACGGTCGGGATCACCGCCGCGCTCGCCGAACAGGCGCAGCATGGTGTCGCGGTCGTAGCCCGACTCGTAGCCGAACTGGGCCGTAGCGTCGGCGTGGAAGTAGACGTCCGGGTACTGGGGGTCGTCGACGACGTACGCGGCACCCGAGGCGATCAGTTTCTCGACGAGTTCGATGACCTCGTCGATCGCGTCGGTGGCGGCCACGTAGTCGTGTGGGGGCAGCACGCGCAGCGCGGACATGTCGTCGCGGAACAGCTGCGTCTCCCTGGCGCCGAGATCGCGCCAGTCGATGCCGTCGCGCGCGGCACGCTCGAACAGCGGGTCGTCGACGTCGGTCACGTTCTGCACGTAGTGCACCCGGCGACCGGAGTCCAGCCACTGCCGGTAGACCAGGTCGAACGTCAGGTAGGTCGCGGCATGGCCCAGGTGGGTCGCGTCGTACGGGGTGATGCCGCAGACGTACATCGACGCCGTCTCGCCCGTGGACACCGGGCGGAGCTGACGGTCGGCACTGTCGTACAGCCGCAGTTCCGGGCCCCGTCCGGGCAGCTCCGGAACGACGGGCGCCGACCACGATTGCATGGCTCCGACTCTAGAGACGATTTCGGGCTCCTCACGTACGGGGGTGTGCTTGAAGAGGGACACCGGAGCCGCCGATTCCATTCCCGAAGGGGTCCGCGACTAGTAGATCGAGCGGATTCCCTCGAGCAGGATCTCGGCGAACTCGGGCCTGCACATCAGCAGGTCCGGAAGGTAGGGGTCGGGACGGTTGTAGAGCAGCGGGGACCCGTCGATGCGCGAGGCGTGCAGGCCCGCGGCAGCCACGACGCCTGCCGGCGCGGCCGAATCCCATTCCCACTGCCCGCCCGCGTGGATGTAGGCGTCGACGTCGCCCCGCACGACGGCCATTGCCTTCGCTCCCGCGGAGCCGATGCCGATCAGCTCGAGGTCGAGGACGTCACGCAGCCACCACAGCACGGTCGGTGGCCGGTTGCGGCTGGTCGCGACGCGGATGGGACCGGGCTTGCGCGGCGGCGGTCCGGTCACGGTGTCGGTGCGGTACACCTCGCCGCTGGCGGGCAGTCCGACGACGGCGTCGGTGATGCCGCCGTCGGGGCCGCCGTCCGGTGCGCCGCTGCGCTGCCACAGCGCGATGTGCACGGCCCAGTCCACCCGGCCGGGCATCGAGAACTCCCGCGTGCCGTCGACCGGGTCGACGATCCACACCCGGTCGGACCCGAGCCGCGCCAGATCGTCGGCCGCCTCCTCGGACAGGATGGCGTCGTCCGGCCGGGCCTCGCGCAGCCGGTCCAGGATGAACGTGTTGGCCCGCCGGTCGCCGATGTCGCCGAGGTCGTAGGGGTCGTAGAACCCGACTTCCTCGCGGAGGTCCACCAGCATCGCGCCGACGTCCTTCGCCACCTGCGCGGCAAGCGCCGCGTCCGTCACGCCGGCGGTGTCGACTGCGGCGTGGCGGCCGGGGCGCGCACCACCATGGCGACGGCCGGGAAGTAGGCCGCCATCTCCGAGCGCGAGCGACGCAGGGCGGCGGTGCCGAAACCGCGATGCCGGTGGTCGGGGTGAACCCAGATGCGCACGTTGCACTCGCCGTCGACCAGCTCACCGAAGACCATGCCGACCTTTTGGGAGCCCTCCTCGGCGACGAACCAGACCGCTTCCTCGGCGTGCACGCGGCTGACCGCGGAGCGGATCTCGTCGTCGAGGTTGCCTGCCGGGGCGCCCGACCCGTCACCGCTGGCACCGACGTCCTCGGTGCGCGCCGCGAACACGTCTCGGTCCTGTTCGGGGGAGAACGGACGCAGGGTCAGACCCTCCCCCGAGCTGGCGGGCCGCTCGGCGAAGGTGAAGGTGAGCTGCTTGTTGAGGTCGTCCAATTCCTGGGCGATGCGCCTGCGCGAATCCCGGGTGAGGCGGTCGAACTGCATCGCCATCACCGCCTCGCCGCCCAGCTGCGACGTGCCGAGCAGCTTGGCGATGGCCTCGACCGCTGAGGCCTTGTCGTCTGCCTCGACGATCACGTCGAGCACTTCGTGCCTGAGGTCGAGCGCCTTCTGCAGGGCATCGGTGATCTCGCGGCGGGCGGCGGCCCGGTCATGATCGGTCATGACCGCCAGCGTAGAACACGCACACGGGTCGAGAGCGGGGGTTGCAGCCGTCAGAAGGCGGGCCACGGGATGGGCCGGTGCCGGTCGGGCGTCGGCATCACCGGATCATCGAGCAGCAGAACGGCTCTGGCGTACAGGGCGTCGATCTCGCGGTTGGTGATGTGACCGCTGAGCACGTCGGCGAGGTCGCCGCACAGCGCGTCGCGGAACGCCGCGACCCGAGCCAGGGTGTCGTCGTCGATCGGTTTGCCCGCCCATCCCCACAGCACCGTGCGCAGTTTGTCGTCGCTGTGCAGGCTCACCCCGTGGTCGACTCCGCGCACGCGTCCGTCCACGCCGGCCAGGATGTGGCCGCCCTTGCGGTCGGCGTTGTTGATCAGCACGTCGAACACGGCCATCAACCGCAGCCGCGAGTCGTCGGCGTGCACCAGCGTCACCTCGTCGCCGGCGTAGTCGTAGGCCTGCAGGATCGGCAGGTAGCCGGGCGGGACGCGGCCCGCGGGCACGAGGTCGACGAGATCGGGCCCCTCGGGTTCGGCACCGGAGTCGTCGAGCGCGTCGCCCGGCTGGTCGACCCACTGCTGCACCATGCCCGGCCCGGCCGGTCCCTCGCGAACGAGGGTGTGCGGCACGATCTCCCAGCCGAGGGCATCCGAGACCAGGAAGGCGCCATACTCGCGGCCCGCGAGCGTCCCGTCGGGGAAGTCCCACAGCGGCGCCTCACCGGCGACCGGCTTGTAGACGCAGTGCGCCTGCCGGTCGTCGAGATGCGCCTCGCACAGGAAGGTCGCATTGCTGGCGGATCGGATGCGTCCGATGACGGTCAGTTCACCGCGACTCAGGACCTCTCCGACCGCTGCGTCAGAAGTCGGGCTCATCGTCGTCGGCACCACCGAAGGCGCCGCGCCGGTAGCCGTTGGTCCGCACGCAGATGTGGCCTGCGGGATCGAGGGGTTCGTCACACAGCGGGCACGGCGGCCGCCCCGCGGAGATGACGCGGTTGGAACGGTTGGCGAACTCGCGCGCCGACTCGGGGGTGAGGAACACCCGCACGGCGTCGGGGCCGTCCTCGGCGTCGTCGAGGACCACCGACGCGTCGAACTCGGTATCCGATACCGCGAGCAGTTCGACGACGACCGTCTGCGCCTCGGAATCCCAGCCCAGGCCCATGGTGCCGACCCGGAACTCCGCGTCGACCGGCATGACCAGCGGGCTCAGGTCGCCCACCTCATCGGTCTCGGGCGGGATCGGCGTGCCGAACCGGCGGTTGATCTCGAGCAGCAGCGCGGAGATGCGCTCGGCGAGCACGGCGACCTGCTGCTTCTCCAGCATCACCGACACCACCCGCGCGTCGTGGACCGCCTGCAGATAGAACGTCCGGTTTCCCGGCTGCCCAACGGTCCCGGCCACGAAGCGGTCGGGTGAGCGGAAGACGTGAATCGAGCGGGTCATGGCCCTTCCAAAATACCGGTATCGGCTGAGCTGCCGTAATTCCCACGGCCGTAGGTCACCCGGTGGAACCGCCGACCACCGCGTCGGAGGCGGCGACGGCGCCCTCCTCGGCAGTCTGCACGGGCTTGGGCACGAGCGCTGACGTGAGGTCTGCGCCGGTGTGATTGACGTGCAGGACGAACGGGCGCACCGGGGTGTAGCGGATGACGCTCATCGACGCCGGGTCCGCGGTGATGCGCTGGAAGCCGTCGAGGTGCACGCCGAGTGCGTCGGCGAGCACCGCCTTGATCACGTCGCCGTGCGTACACGCGACCCACAGGGCGTCCCCGCCGTGCTCCTCGCCGAGCCTGCGGTCGTGCTCGCGGATCGCGGCAACGGCCCTGGCCTGCACGTTCGCCAGTCCTTCACCCTCCGGGAACACCGCGGCGCTGGGTTGCTGCTGCACCACCGCCCACAGCGGTTCCTTGACGAGGTCGCCGATCTTCTGGCCGGTCCACTGTCCGTAGTCGACCTCGATCAGCCGGTCGTCGACGACGGGCTCCAGACCCAGGGCGTCCGCGAGCGGTTCGACGGTGCGTTCACAGCGCAGCAGGGGCGAGCGGACGATGGCCTTGACCGGCAGCTCACCCATGCGGGCGACGACGCCGAGGGCCTGTTCGCGGCCCTTGTCGTCGAGGTCGACGCCCTCGGACCGGCCGGCGAGGGTGTGGGCGGTGTTGGACGTCGAACGTCCGTGGCGCAGCAGGATGACGGTCATGTCACTGCGCCGCCAGGACGCCGGTGCCGAGCAGGATCAGCACGACCACGCCGAGCAGCACGCGGTAAGCGACGAACCAGTACATGCCGTGCCGGACCAGGAACTTGAGGAACCAGGCCACCGCGGCATACCCGACGACGAACGCTATGACGACGGACACCAGCAGCTGCGGGCCGGTGGCGCTCATGCCCTCTGTCACCGGGGCGAACGCGTCGGGCAGCGAGAACAGACCCGACGCCAGTACCGCCGGGATGGCGAGCAGGAACCCGAAGCGGGCGGCCACCTCTCGGTTCTGGCCGAGGAACAGGCCCGCGCTGATCGTGGCGCCGGATCGCGAGACACCCGGAACCAGCGCCATGCACTGCGCCAGACCCACGATGACGCTGTCCTTCCACGTGAGCTGTTCGACGGTGCGGTTCTGCTTGCCGTAGTACTCCGCGGCGGCGATGACGGCCGAAAACGCGATGAGCGCGATGGCGACGATCCACAGATTGCGCACCCCGCCGCGGATCTGGTCCTTGAACAGCAGACCCAGCACGCAGATCGGGATGGTGCCGATGATCACCCACCAGCCCAGCCAGTAGTCCGACGTCCGCCGGGCCGAGTCGCGCAGGCCGCCGAACCAGGCGATCAGGATGCGGCGGATGTCGCCGGCGAAGTAGACCAGGACCGCCAGCTCGGTGCCGAGTTGCGTGACGGCGGTGAACGAGGCTCCCGCGTCGTCGTCGAAGAACAACTGGGATGCGATGGCGAGGTGGCCCGAGGACGACACCGGCAGGAACTCGGTGAGCCCCTGCAGCACGGCCAGTACCACCACCTGTAGCCAGGACATGGCCTCGACGATCACGCCGAAGACCGTACCGCGCGGGGTGGATCAGCGATTCGAGCGTGGCACCGGGTGAGCGTCGGCCACTGCGTCGCGGACCGCCGCCGCGAGACTGCGCTCGTCGTCGACGTCGATGTTCGCCAGGCTGCGGGTCGACGTGGCGACCACGTCTTCGGCCTGGGGCACCGGACCGGCGAGACGGGGCCGGTAGACCTCGATGACCAGCGCGTGACGGTCGACCTGAAATTCGACGTGGAAGCTGAACGACCTGCCATCACCGACGGCACCGAAGCCGCTGGCGAACAGCCCGGTCGAGATGTCCTCGATGCGGAATCGCTGGTCCACCGCGGGCCGATCCGCAGCGAGGGTCATTGACGCACACTAACGCCGGGGCGCGTACCTGGCAGGCCGGACGCGGCCGAAGGGTGAACGCCGGCTTCCCTACACTCGACCTGCGAGTGACCTCTTATCCGCACGCCTCGAGAGCTACCCTTTGCCTTTTCATCGAAACCTGCGACATCGACTAATCCGGGCGGCCGTTGCCGGCGCGACGGTCGTCGCCGTCGGGGCGTGCTCGTCGGATCCCGTGGAGGCCCCGCCGCCGACCATCACGCCGGCTGCCGCAGCCGACTCGCCACCAGCGGCCACACCGCAGGCAGGCGAGGTGCGCCCGATCGATGGCCCCGGCCTGACCAGCGTCTTCGACCGGACGACGGGAAGCCTCGTCGTCCTCACCGGGACCGGCAGCAGTGCTGCGACGCTGGCGGTGATTCCGACGACGGGCGCTTCGCGCACCGTGCCCCTCCCCTCGCCCGCGAGTTCGCTGGCCGGCGATGGCGACGGCACCGTCTACGCCGCCGTGCGCGGAGGTTACGTCCGCGTCGCGCTGGCCGGTGACGTGGTGACGCCGTTCGAGGTCGACGGCGCCCCCGACGTCGACTTCACGGCGATCACGCGCCGCGGCGACGGGCGGCTCGCGCTCGGCACCGCCGACGGCGCGGTCTACACGCTGGAGTCCGACACCGCCGTGGCCGCGCGCCTGCAGATCTTCGCGCGGGTGGACGGGCTCGCCGCCCAGGGAGACACCGTGGTGGTGCTCGACCGCGGCCAGACGTCGGTGACGACCGTCGATCCCTCAGGTGACGACGCCGGGCAGGCGCTGCGCGCAGGTGAGGGCGCCACCACCATCGCCGCCGATTCGGCGGGACGCGTGCTGGTCGCCGACACCCGCGGCGGGGCACTGCTGGTGTTCGGCGCCGATCCGCTGATCCTGCGCCAGCGCTACCCGGTGGCCGGCGCACCCTACGGACTGACGGGTTCGGCGCGGCTGGCGTGGGTTTCGGAGACGGCGACGAACACCGTCGTTGGTTACGATCTCGCCACCGGAATACCAGTGGAGAAGGTGCGTTATTCAACTGTTCGGCAACCGAACTCCCTGGCCTTCGACGACGAGTCGAACACGTTGTTCGTGGTGTCGGGCTCGGGGGCGGGTGTGCAGGTGATCAAGGAGGCGACGCCATGAGCGCTCGGAGCCAGCGTGGTCGGATGCCCGCGGCGTGGGAGGCCGACCTCTCCGATGACTACGAGTGGATTCCGCTGCGTCTGCCGCCGGACGTGACGCGCGTCTCGGCGTCGACGCGGCTGTCGATCGAGGCGGAGTACCGCGGTTGGGAACTTACCAGGGTCCGGCTCTACACCGACGGGAGCCGTCGAGTGCTGTTGCGGCGCAGGAAGACTGCGGCCGACCGGCTCGGCGTCGGCGATCTGCCGGGCAGTTGATGTACCTCCTGCTGCGCCGGGTGTTCTTCCTCGTCCCCCCGGAGCGCATCCACACCTGGGTGTTCGCGATCCTGCGCGGCGTCACCGCGGTGGCACCGCTGCGGCGGGCCCTGGGCCGGTGGCTCGCACCGACGGACCCCGTGCTCGAGTCGACGGTCTTCGGGGTCCGGTTTCCCGGGCCCGTGGGGCTGGCCGCCGGCTTCGACAAGGACGGCTCGGGCCTGTCGACGTGGGGCGCACTCGGCTTCGGCTACGCCGAGGTCGGCACCGTCACTGCCCACGCGCAGCCGGGCAATCCGAAGCCGCGGATGTTCCGCCTCGCCGACGACCGCGCGCTGCTCAACCGAATGGGTTTCAACAACCACGGCGCAGCGGCGCTGGCAGCCCGTCTGGCCCGGCACCAGGCCGACGTCCCGATCGGGGTCAACATCGGCAAGACCAAGGCCACCCCGGCCGGAGCGGCGGTCGGCGACTACGCCGAGAGCGCCCGGCAGGTGGGCCCGTTGGCGGCATTCGTGGTCGTCAACGTCAGCTCGCCGAACACCCCCGGCCTGCGCGACCTGCAGGCCGTCGAGTCGCTGCGCCCGATCCTGGCGGCCGTGCGGGTCCAGACCGATCGGCCCGTGCTGGTCAAGATCGCGCCGGATCTGTCCGACGCCGACGTGGACGCCGTCGCGGACCTCGCCGTCGAATTGGGACTGGCAGGCATCGTCGCCACGAACACCACGATCTCGCGCGAGGGGTTGCGTACTCCTGGCGTCGCCGAGTTGGGCGCCGGTGGCGTATCCGGCGCGCCCGTCGCCCGCAGGTCGCTGGATGTGCTGCGCCGTCTGCACCGCCGCGTCGGCGATCGGCTGGTGCTGGTCAGCGCGGGCGGCATCGAGACCGCCGACGACGCGTGGGAGCGGATCACCTCGGGGGCGTCACTGGTGCAGGGGTACACCGGGTTCGTCTACGGCGGTGGCCTGTGGGCCAAGCACATTCACGACGGCCTGGCCCGACGGCTCCACGAGGGCGGGTTCGCCTCCCTCGCGGACGCCGTCGGCTCCGCGTCCCGCTAGCTCAGCCCTGGACCTCGTAGGTGCCGTGGATGACGGCGCGCGCGATGGCGTGGCTGAACAGGTTGAAGCCGAGGTAGGCGGGCGTCGACCCCTCGGGCAGGTCGAGCTTCTCGACGTCGACGGCATGCACGGCGATGAAGTAGCGGTGCGGTCCGTGGCCGGGGGGCGGCGCCGCGCCGATGAAGCGCTTGAGTCCGGCGTCGTTGCTCAACGTCCTTGCGTCACCGGGGAATCCGCTGTGGCTGCCGTCGCCGACGCCCTCCGGCAGTTCGGTGACCGTCGCGGGCAGGTTGGCCACCGCCCAGTGCCAGAAACCCGATCCGGTCGGCGCGTCGGGGTCGTACATCGTGACCGCGAAGCTGCGCGTCTCCTCGGGGAAGCCGGACCACGCGAGGTCCGGGGAGACGTCGGAGCCACCGGCCCCCATGATTCCGCTGACCTGTTCGTTGCCGAGCGGTTGGCCGTCGGTGACGGCCTTGCTGGTGAGGGTGAAGGTGGGCAACTTCGGTAGCGCGTCGTACGGCGTGCTCATGTGCGTCCTTTCGAGAACGGTCGGGGGTTAGCAGTGCAGCAGGAAGTGGTTGAGGACCTCCGTGCCGAACGTCAGCGACTCGACGGGTACCCGTTCGTCGACGCCGTGGAACAGCGCCGCGAAGTCGAGTTCGGGCGGGAGGCGCAGCGGGATGAAGCCGAAGCACCGGATGCCAAGGCGGGCAAAGTGTTTGGCGTCCGTGCCACCGGACAGCATGTAGGGCACGATGCGGGCGTCGGGATCCACGGTCAGCAGTGCGGCGTTCATCGCGTCGACCAGGTCGCCGTCGAACGAGGTCTCGTACGCGGGCAGGTCGGTGATCCACTCGCGGGTGACGTTCGGCCCGATGAGTTCGTCGACCGCGGCCTCGAACTCTCTCGCGTGGCCGGGCAGGATCCGGCAGTCGACCACGGCCTCCGCCGAACCCGGGATCACGTTGGCCTTGTACCCGGCGTTGAGCATCGTGGGGTTCGCCGAGTCCCGCAGCGTCGCACCGACGATGCGGCCGATCGGCCCCAGCTTGGCGACGACGCCGTCGAGGTCCGGCGAGTCGGGATCGAAGGAGTGCCCCGTCTCCTCGCCGACAGCCGCGAGGAACTGCGCGACGGTGTCGGTGAGCACGATCGGGAACTGGTGGCGGCCCAGTCGATCCACTGCACCGGCGAGGGTGGTGACGGCGTTGTCGTCGTGCACGAACGAGCCGTGGCCCGCGCGCCCGCGGGCGGTGAGCCGCATCCAGCGCATGCCCTTCTCGGCCGTCTCGATCAGGTAGAGACGCTTGTCGCCGCCGTCGCGGTGCGGCACGGTCAGCGAGAATCCGCCGACCTCCCCGATCGCCTCGGTGACGCCTTCGAACAGGTCCGGACGGTTCTCGACGAGCCAGCCGCAGCCGTACTTGCCGCCGGCCTCCTCGTCGGCCACGAACGCGAAGACCAGATCCCGGGGTGGCACGACGCCCGAGCGCTTCAGCTGGCGCGCCACGGCGATCATCATGCCGATCATGTTCTTCATGTCAATGGCGCCGCGGCCCCAGACGTAACCGCCCTCGACCGCCCCGGAGAACGGGTGCACGCTCCAGTCGGCCGCCTGTGCGGGCACGACGTCGAGGTGGCCGTGGATCAGCAGCGCTCCCCTGCTCGGGTCCGCGCCACGCAATCGGGTGACGACGTTCCCGCGGCCGGGCGCGCCCGACTCGACGTACTCGGTCTCGTAGCCGACCTCCTCGAGCTGGGCGGCCACCCACCGGGCGCAGTCCGCCTCGCCCTTGGTGGTCGCCAGCTCACCGGTGTTCGACGTGTCGAAGCGAATCAGCTCGCTGACGAGGCCGACCACCTCGCTGACGGCTTCCGGGGCGTCTGTCACAGTCCCATTCGTACCATCAACCGGGCGGGCTGGTTTGGGTCCGGGGCGGGTGATCCGTTAGCCTTAGGCGCTCTTGTCCGAGTGGCGGAATGGCAGACGCGCTAGCTTGAGGTGCTAGTGCCCTATTAACGGGCGTGGGGGTTCAAGTCCCCCCTCGGACACACTTTTCTTCACCGGCTCGTGCCGTGGGCGAATGCGACCACGTCGCGCACGGCCCGGTCGAACAGATCTGGCACAGCCGCCGCGGCCAGCAGCTCCCCGGCGTGACCGACGCCGTTGTACACGTGGCCCGACGCCTGCACTCCTGCCTTCTGCAGCGCCCGCAGGTACGCCAGGCCTTCGTCGCGCAGTGGATCGAGTTCGTCGGTCGTGATGACGTGCGGCGGTAGTCCCACGAGGTCCTCGGCGGTCGCGAAGTACGGCCACGCCAGCGGGTCGGTCCGGTGGCGTCCGTCGGGGTCATAGAGCGCCGCCATCAACGTCATGACGCTGGGGCCGATGAAGTACCCCTCGTTCTCGACCAGCGACGGCAGCGCCGGGTCGGGATCGTCGTACCCGCCGAAGATGAACGGCACCTGCGCGTAGACGCCGTCGATGCGGTCGAGTCGGTTCTCCCGCTTCGCCTTCAACGCCGTGGCCAGCGACAGGTTGCCGCCGCCGGACTCGCCGGTGACGACGATCGTCGAGATCCCCAATCCGTCGCGGTGGTCGTGCATCCAGTCGAGCGCGCTGGCGCAGTCGTTCAGGCCCGCTGGGAACGGGTGCGGACCCAGCGCGCCGCCTGCGTTGCGGAACTCCACCCCGACCACGACGCATCCGCGGCCTGCCAGCTGCCAGCGCCAGGCGGCCGCGGTGTCGGCCTGCAGTATCGCCATGCCGCCGCCGTGCAGGTGCAGCAGACCCGGCAGCCGCCCGTGCGTGCCGGACGGCCGGTCGACGTAGAGGGTGATCTGGTTGCCGTCGACACCGGTGATGGTCTCGACGCGCGTGTCCACGCCATCGACGGCCGGCACGCTGGACAGCAGGGCCGCGAACACCCCGGTGAAGGCCTGCTCCGCAGCCATGGCAGCGGCGAGCAGGTCGTCGAGCGGTGACCCCCGGTGCACGGGGAGATCCGCGGCGGTGGCGTCGAGCCCGAACGGCGCGAACAGCGCGAGCATCCGCGGATCGGAGCGCGGGTCGGTCCGCATCTCGAGCGTCGGGTCGCCGAGCCGGCCGGGCAGTGTGACGGTGGCGGAATTGATCATGAGGGCGAAGCTACTCCGCGTCGCCCCTCTACCACGGGGGTCCGACGAGTCCGGCTGTGTGACAGGGCCTTCCGACGAGTTGTGCACAGCGCCGCATTCATCCCCAGATGTGCCAATGGGGCTGGCGGGTTGCCCGGCGAGCGAGAAGAATCGAATGCGTGTTCGACGAATTCGAGGCTCTCGACGATGCGGGGTTGCTCGCCGTGATGGGCGAAGCGCTGCGCGTCGAACGCGCCGCTGTCGCCCGCCGCTTGGTCGCGGCCGGAGTGTTCGCCGCCCGCCACGAAGCCGGGCCCGGCTCGGAGACCGAACGGTGGTGCGTCGAGGACTTCGATGCCGCCGCCGCCGAAGTCGGCGCCGAACTCGGCGTCAGCCGATTCCGCGCCGAAGCCGACATGTCCCGCGGCCTGACCCTGGTCCAACGGCTACCTCGGCTGGCCCAACGGTTCCTGGCAGGCGACGTGGATCTGCGGGTCATCGCGATCATCGACCACCGCACCACCCTGGTGCAGGACCGGGACGTCCTCGCCGAGTTGGACGCCAGGCTGGCCGAGGCCGCAGCCCGCTGGAACGCCCTGTCGCGGGCGAAGCTCACCGAGGTCGTCGACTGGCTGGTCGTCGAACTCGACCCCGAGGCCAAGCGGGTCGCCCGGGACCGGCGAGAGGATCGCCACGTCGAGATCATCCCGGGCGAGCACGGGCTCAGCGAGATGCACGGCCGCCTGAGCGCGACCGACGGGGGCGCGTTGGACAAGCGGCTCGACGCGATCGCCGCCACGGTGTGCCGCGACGACCCCCGCACCACCGCCCAACGCCGCGTCGACGGCCTCATGGCCCTGTCCGAACGTCGCGAGACCCTGGACTGCCAATGCGGGCAGCACCAGTGCCCCGCTGCCGGTGAGACTGTCGCTGGTGGAACCAGCGCGCCGACGCAGGTGATCGTGCACGTCCTCGCCGAACAGTCCACCGTCGACGGCACCGGCGACACCCCGGCCTACCTGCCCGGGCACGGCCCCGTCCCCGCCGCCACGGTCCGCGAACTCGTCGACACCGGCCGCGCCACGACCCGGCCGCTGATCATCCCCGGGCCCGACACCCCAGCCGAACCCGGCTACCGGCCCTCCCGCGCACTGCGCGCGTTCCTGATGTTCCGCGACCTCACCTGCCGCTTCCCCGGCTGCAGCCACCCGGCCGAGAAGTGCGACTACGACCACACCGTCCCCTGGCCCCAGGGCCACACCCAGGCGTCCGACCTCAAGGCGTACTGCCGTCACCATCACCTGCTCAAGACGTTCTGGGGCGGCCCCGGCGGATGGAACGACGTCCAATACCCCGACGGCACCATCGAATTCACCTCACCCAGCGGCCGCCGCCACACCACCACACCACTCGGTGCGTCGTTCTTCCCGCACCTGGCCACCCCCACCGGCGACCACCAACCACGAGGCGCACCCCCACCCGACACCCCCGCCAAGACATGGGCAATGCCACGACGACGACGCACCCGCGCCGCCGACAAAGCCGCACGCATCGCCCACGAACGCGCGATCAACCGCGCCAACGCCGACGCCAACCCACCACCGTTTTGATCTGGCAGCTTTGCTCTCGACTCCCGGCCAGCGAAATGTGACGTCTTGTCGACACAGCCGTAAATAAACCGGATTGCGCCCCCCCAGCGAACTGCGCCCCTGATACTCGACTAGGAAGCGTCGGGAATTGCCTGCCGCAGTTATCGATGGGATTCCCCGTGATTGCGTTGAGGTATGTCGGTCGTGTGGGTGGGTTGGCCGTAGCGCTGGGGGTCGGCGGAATGATCGGCTTCCCGCTGGTCGCCCTTGCAGATTCAGGCGTGGACGGACCGGCTGCGCAACAGGTCTCGTTGGTGACGGGACCTTCTGCCGCCTTGTGCGACCCGTTGTGTTTGATGATGACGGGTTCCAACGCGCCGCAGCTGACTGCTCGACTGGTGTCACCTGGTATGCACGCGATCACGTTCGCAGCGGCGGCTCCGACCGGCCCCGATCCAATCACGGCTTTCATCCGCCTCTTCGTCAGCAACGGCGCGGACGCGGCAGCCGATTGCGTCGGGTCGGCCTGCAACGGTGGCGGCGGTGGGCTGCTATTCGGCTCAGGCGGTAGTGGCGCGAACGGCGGCGCCGGCGGCAACGCGGGGTGGTTCGGAAACGGCGGTGCCGGCGGCAACGCGATCGCAGGCACCGGACTGGCCGGCGGCAACGGTGGCCGCGGTGGGTTGTTCGTAGGCAATGGTGGCGCGGGAGGTATCGGCGCCTCGGGTACCGCGGGCGTGGCCGGCGCTGCGGGGCAGGCCGGCACCGCAGGCACCGCCGGAGGCGCGGGCGGACGCGGCGGGGCAGGCGGATTACTCGTCGGCACCGGTGGAAGCGGCGGGGCCGGCGGCATGGGTGGCGCGGGCGGCAGCGGCGGCTCGGGCGCAGACGCTCTGTCCAACAAAGCTTTTGGCGACGGTGCGGCGGGACAGGCCGGCGGGAGCGGTGCTGCGGGTGGCGAGGGCGGCAACGCGGGCGCGGGCGGCAGCTCGGGGCTTCTCGGCTCGGTGGGCGCCGCCGGCCTCAACGGTGACGGCGGCAACGGTGGCGCCGCAGGCAGCGGTGGGGCAGGCGCGCGAGGTCTCGACGGCGGCACCGGCGCGAATGGGGCAGACGGGACCGACCAGGCCCCCAATGGCGGCACCGGCATCGCCGGGACCAACGGTGGCGCTGGCGGCGCAGGCGGGAACGCTGGCCAGATCGGATTGGGCGGTGCCGCGGGCACCGGCGGCACGGGCGGCATCGCGGGAGCCGACGGCCAGACGGGTAGCAACGGGAACGGCGGCGCAGGCGGCAACGGCGGCAACGGAGGCGACGGCGGCAACGGCGCAGACGGCGCAGACGGCGGCAATGGCGCAGACGGCATCGCCGCGGGCGCCAACGGAGGCCCCGGCGGCGACGGGAAAGTCGGAGGCAACGGCGGCGATGGCGGTGCCGCCGGGCTTGCCGGCACGGGTGGTGCTGCAGGCACGGGCGGCACCGGCGGTCAAGCCGGCCCTGATGGCCTGACGAACGGGGTTCGAGGCAACGGCGGTGACGCCGGCGACGGCGGCGACGGCGGCAATGGCGGCAACGGTGCCAATGGCACCCCCCGGAACAGCGGAAGCACGCCCGCCGGGAACGGCGGCGACGGCGGCGGTGCGGGTATCGGCGGCGCACCTGGAACCGCTGGCAGCGGCGCCACGGACGGGCAGGCCGGTGTGCAGGGCGTTGGCGGTGTCGGCGGCGACGGCGGCAACGGCGGAGACAACAACGCAACATCCGGGGAGGTGAGGGGCGGCAACGGCGGCAATGGTGGCGCAGGCGAGAGTGGAGGCGGCGACGGCGGCAATGGCGGCACCGCGTCGGGCGCCAACTCGATCACGACAGGAGGCGCAGGCGGTCAGGGCGGCGCCAGCACTACCGGCGACGGTGGCAGTGGCGGTACCGGCGGCGCCATCTCCGTCACCAATGGCAGCGGTGCCAACAACCGCGCAGGTGTCGGAGGAGCAGGCGGCGACAGCGTGGCGGGCACCGGCGGCGTCGGCGGTACGGGTGGCGGTTCCTTCAGAAGCGGGGGTTCCTCTACCACCTACGCGGGCAACGGTGGAGCAGGCGGCGACAGTCAGACTGGCACCGGCGGCGACGGAGGCAAGGGCGGCAGCATCACCGGTGAAACGAATAGAAACAACGCCGGCGCCGGCGGCGCCGGCGGTACGGGCGGCGCGGGCGACGGCCAGCCGGGAGCCAACGGATGACGGCGTCGGGCTGAGCCCGGTCAGCCACTACTGACCTCAATACACGTCGCGCACATATCGCTTCGTCGCGACCAGTTCGCGCTTGTAGTCGCGCGCCGCGTCCTCGGACATGCCGCCGTGGCGGCGGATGATGGTGGTCAGGGTGTCGTCGACGTCCTTGGCCATCCGGGTCGCGTCGCCGCACACGTAGAAGTGCGCATCGTCCTCGAGCCAGCGCCACACGTCCGCGCCGTAGTCGGCCATCTTGTGCTGCACGTACACCCGCTCGGGCTGATCGCGGGAGAACGCCAGATCCAGCCGGTTCAGCAGGCCGTCGCGCACCATGTCCTCGAGATCGTCGCGGTAGTAGAAGTTCTGCGCACGGTGCTGGTCACCGAAGAACAACCAGTTGCGGCCGGTATGGCCCAGCGCGCGCCGCTCCTGCAGGAATCCCCGGAACGGCGCGACGCCAGTGCCCGGGCCGACCATGATCATCGGCGTCGCTCCATCCTCGGGCGGACGGAAGTGCGGTGACGGCTGCAGGAAGATCTCGGCGTGCGACGCCCGGTCGGCGAGGAACGTCGACGACACGCCGCCCCGCTCCCCGCCGCGGGGACTGCGATACCTCACCACCGAGACGGTCAGCTGCACCTCGCGCGGACTCACCAGCGGACTCGATGCGATCGAATACGACCGCGGCGTCAGCCGCACCAGGGCGTCCAGCCACTCGGCCGGTTCGGCGCGCACGCCGAACTCCTCCACCACGTCGAGTCCGTTGCGGCCCGTCAACCACGCATCGCGGGCAGGGCCGGACTTCCCCAGCGTCTTCGCGGCCGCCTTGTTGCCGCACCGCTGCGCGACGAACGACAGTAGGTTCGGCGTCACCCGGCTCACGTCGAAAGACGACGTCAGGGCCTCGCGTAGGTCGACGTCGGCGCCGTCGACGTGCACGGTCTCGGTGCCGGCCAGCCCCGTGGCCGACAGCCACGCATCGACGACGACGGGCGCATTGGTCGCGAAGACGCCGAGGGCGTCACCGACCGAGTACGTCACGTCGTGCTCCGACAGATCGAACCCGAACTGCCTGACCTCCTTGGCCGCCGTGCGAGGCGTCAGCAAGACGTTGCGGGCCAACGGAACCCGGAGCGGCCGATTGCGGGTGAACGGTGCGGCGACGGGTGCCGGACGCGGCGGTGCGGCCGCTGCGGCTACGCCGTCACCGCCCAGCGCGTCGGCCAGACGGTCGGTCCACTGCGCCATCGGCTCGTCGTCGTAGGCCTCGCACTCCGCCCGGTCGACGAGCTTGGTCGCACCCAGATCCGTGAACCTGCGGTCCAATGCCTTGGCGTAACCGCAGAAGTCGTCATACGACCGGTCCCCGATGCCCAGCACCGCGAACCGCACGCCGTCGAGCGCCGGCGCGTCCGACGCCTCGAGCCGGTCCCAGAACTGCGCGCCGTTGTCGGGCGGTCCCCCGTCGCCGAACGTGCTCGTCACGATGACGACGTCGCGGCGCTCGGTCAGATCCGCGACCGTCGCGTCGTTCATCGAGATCAACCGCGACCCACCGAGCCGATCCGCCACCGTCGCGGCGAAGCCCTCGGCGTTGCCGGTCTGCGACGCCCACAGCACGAGGGGTCCGTCGGTCTCCGCCTCGGCGGCGTCGGCGGCTCTGGAGTACCGCCCGGCGAGCAGGCCGTCGACCCACAGCCGCACGGTGGAGCGGACGGGTGCCATCGCGGGCAGTACCGGAACGCCGGTGACGGTCTCCTCGAGACCACTGAAGAACCCTGCGAGGTAGAGCTTCTCGGCATCGTCGAGAGCGGGCGCGGAGGCAGGCAGCCCCGGCACGCCGTCCGACGCGACCGCCGCCAGCCGCACCGCGCACACCTTGAACTCCGGCTGCAGCGACATCGGATCGACGGCATCGTTGGTCAGCGCGTTGATCGTGAGGTCCTCGCCGTGCGCGTCGTTCCAGTGGAACGGCACGAAGCAGTCCCCCGGCCGCACCCGGTCGGTCACCACCGCCGGCAGCACCGCCCGGCCGCGGCGCGACGTCAGCTCGACCCGGCCGCCCTCGACGATGCCGAGTGCTCCGGCGTCCTCGGGATGCACCTCGACGAACGGGCCGGGGTTGAGCTTGTTGAGCTTCTCGACCTTGCCGGTCTTCGTCATCGTGTGCCACTGATGCTGCAGACGACCGGTGTTGAGCACCATCGGGAACTCGGCGTCGGGCAGCTCGGCGGCGTCCACGTGCGGCCGCGGCAGGAACACCGCGCGGCGCGACGGCGTCGCGAACGCCAGCCGCGGCCTGCGCCCATCGGCGTCGACGAACTCGTCCTGGCTCACCCCGTCGTTGAGGTAGCGAATCGGGTTGCGGTCCGGCGACTCCGGTGCCACCGGCCACTGCAGCGGTGTCTCGCGCAAACGCTCGTAGCTCGCGCCGCGTAGGTCCCAGCCCGTCCGCAGGTTGGTGAACCGGCGGATCTCGTCGAAGATCTCCTCGCTCGACTTGTAGTCGAAGTCGTCGCCGAACCCGAGGTGCTCGGCGACGCGGCAGATCAGCTCCCAGTCGGGCATCGTCTGACCCGGTGCCGGGATGGACTGCGACAGCAGGGTGAGGTTGCGTTCGGAGTTGACCATCACCGCATCGGACTCGGCCCACAGCGTCGCGGGCAGCACGACGTCGGCGTACGCGTTGGTGGCGGTGTCACGGTAGGCGTCCTGGGTGATCACCAGCTCGGCCTTCTGCAGCCCCGCGATGGTGGTCGACCGATTCGGCATCGTGGCAACGGGATTGGTGCAGATGATCCAGCACGCCTTGATCTCGCCTGCCGCGAGCCGTTCGAACATGTCGACCGCACCGGGACCGAACTCGGTCCTGATCGTGTCGGGCGCCAAGCCCCACTGTTCCTCGACGAACGCCCGGTCCTCGGCCGAGGTGACCGCACGCTGCCCGGGCAGGCCGGGGCCCATGTAGCCCATCTCGCGTCCACCCATCGCGTTGGGCTGGCCGGTCAGCGACATGGGGCCGGTTCCCGGCCTGCAGATGGCACCGGTGGCCAGGTGCAGGTTGCAGATCGTGTTCGTGTTCCAGGTGCCGTGGGTGCTCTGGTTCAGCCCCACCGCCCAGCAGGTCATCCAGTCCCCCGCCTCGGCGATCATCGAGGCGGCCGTGCGGATGTCGGCCTCGGCCAGACCCGTGATCTCGGCGACCGCGGCAGGCGGATAGTCCGCGAGGAACGCGGGCATCGCGTCCCAGCCCTCGGTGTGCTCGGCGATGAAGTCGGCATCGACGTCGCCGTCGGCGACGAGCAGGTGCAGGATGCCGTTCAGCAGCGCCAGGTCCGTGCCCGGCTTGATCGGCAGGAAGAGGTCCGCCTTGTCGGCGGTCGCGGTGCGGCGGGGGTCGACCACGATGAGCTTGGCCCCTGCCTTGAGTCGGTCGGCCATGCGCAGGTACAGGATCGGGTGGCAGTCCGCCATGTTCGAGCCGATGACGAAGAACAGGTTGGTGACGTCGAAGTCGGCGTAGGACCCGGGCGGTCCGTCGGATCCGAGGGATTGCTTGTAGCCGGTCCCGGCGCTGGCCATGCACAGCCTGGAGTTCGACTCCATGTACTTGGTGCGCAGGAACCCCTTGGCGAGCTTGGTCGCCAGATACTGCGACTCCAGCGACATCTGACCCGACACGTACAGCGCGACGGCATCGGGACCGTGCTCGTCGATGATCGCGCGCAGACGGCGACCGGCCTCGGCGACCGCGTCGTCGACGGCCACGGTGGTCAGATCGTGGTCGCGCGAATCCCGCACCAGCGCCGTCGTCAGCCGGCCCTCGTCGGCCCGCATCAGCTCGGCGTGGGTGGCGCCCTTGGTGCACAACCGACCGAAGTTGGTGGGGTGCAACCGGTCCCCGGACACCCGTGCGATCACCGGCGCGCCCGTAGCGGGATCGGCGCGGGTCTCCACCGAGATCCCGCAGCCGACCCCGCAGTACGAGCACGCGGTCCGAGTCGTCTGGGTCACCCGGCCCCCACCGGTGCCGCGGCCCGTCCCACGTTCTCACCGGTGACGGCCTGCACGGACTTCATCCGTAGGAAGACGACCCAGGTGACGATGGCGCAGACGACGTAGAACCCGAGGAACATCCAGAAGGCGCTGGTCGCCGACTTGTCCGCACCGGTGTAGGACAGGCGCAGCGCGACGTTGATGAACACCCCGCCCAGCGCTCCGACCGCTCCGGCGAACCCGATCAGCGCACCCGACATGCGACGCGACCAGGCCGCCTTCTCCTCGGCGCTCCAGCCGTCCTTGTCCTGCGCCTTGGCCTCGAAGATCGACGGGATCATCTTGTAGGTCGAGCCGTTGCCGATGCCCGACAGCACGAACAGGATGATGAATCCAACGACGTAGCCGGCCATTTGGGCGCCGGTCGGAGCACCGGCGGCGCTGTCGTCCATCATGCCCGTGCCGACCAGGATGCCCGCGGCGAAGATCATGGCCACGAACGTGTACAGCGTGATTTTGCCGCCGCCGATCCGGTCGGCGAGCTTGCCGCCGAACGGGCGCGAGATGGAGCCGAGCAGCGGGCCGAGGAACGAGATCTGCGCTGCGTGCAGTGCGGCCTGTGCAGCGGTGTCGCCGCCTGCCAGGTAGTTGATCTGCAGCACCTGGCCAAAGGCGAACGAGAAGCCGATGAACGATCCGAAGGTGCCGATGTACAGGAAGCTCATCACCCAGGAGTGCTTGTAGCGCAATGCTTCTGCGAGCGCCCCGAGGTTGGACTTCTGGTTGCGCAGATTGTCCATGAAGAACGCCGAGCCCAGGGCCGCGAGGGCGATCAATACGAGGTAGATGGCGCACACCAGCTCGGCAGCGGTGTTGCCCACCGTGGCGATCACCAGCAGGCCGATCAGCTGGATGACCGGGACGCCGATGTTCCCGCCGCCGGCGTTGAGGCCGAGCGCCCAGCCCTTGAGCCGCTGCGGATAGAAGGCGTTGATGTTGGTCATCGACGACGCGAAGTTGCCGCCACCGAAGCCGGCGAAGGCCGCGATCACCATGAACGTGGTGTACGAGGTGCCGGGGTTCTGCATCGCCCAGAGCGTCAGCAGCGTGGGGATCAGCAGCAGCAGGGCGCTGACGATCGTCCAGTTCCTCCCGCCGAACTTGGCGGGCGCCACGGTGTACGGAATGCGCATGAACGCGCCGACGAGGGTCGGCACCGCGACGAGGTAGAACTTGCCCGCCGCGTCGATTCCGTAGACGTCCTGCGGCATGAACAGCACCATCACCGACCAGATCGACCAGATCGAGAACCCGACGTGCTCGGCGACGATCGACCAGATCAGGTTGCGCTTGGCGATCTTGTCGTTGCCACCGTTCCACGCCTCGACATCCTCGGCGTCCCAATGTTCGATGTCACGGCTCCGCCGTGGGCGTTCGATGTCGCGGCTTCGAGTCAGCCCAGGAAGTGATGTCATGGCGATAGTTCTATGGCCAGGCCATGCCGTATCGGTTGCGCCTCCGTGACCGTCATGTCAAGAGTGGCTCACACGTCGACTCGTGGTCGAGGTGCGCAACGGTATTCATGGGCGCATCGCGCAGGAAACGAACCCGAAACAATGGCCACCTATTGGTGGAGCATGACCGATGGAAGCACCCCACGATTCCTGCAGGGCGCCTTCGAATTCGAGGGCAAGGGCCTCGACGAACCGGTACCGATCGACGCGACGCTGCGTTACGTGGTGCCCGCTGGGGCGGTGTCTCAACCCGTCTACTTCCGCGGCGGCAACTCGTGCGACGAGATGGTCAGCGTCGTCCTGCTCCGCGACGGGGCGCCGATGCGCTACTTCCCCATCGCGGCCAAGGGTGCGACGCACGTTGCATTGCGGGTGGTCGAAGACCTTCTCGGCGACACCGTGCTCGAGTTGGCCATCGCGGCGCCCGCCGGCTGCGCGGGCACCGTCGTCGTCGACCTGGGGCTGGTGGAAGTCTGATGCGCAGGCTCGTCGTGGTCGGCAATGGCATGGCCGGCATCCGCGCCATCGAAGAGGTGCTCGCCAGGGGCGGTGGTGACATGTTCGAGATCACCGTGTTCGGCGACGAGCCGTACGGCAACTACAACCGCATCCTGCTGTCGAACGTCCTTGCCGGCAGCGACGATCCCGCGGAGATCTACCTCAACGCGCTGGACTGGTACTCCGACAACCGGATCGACCTGCGGGCCGGGGTCCGGGTGGTGCGCATCGACACCTTCGCCCACCTCGTGCACGCCGACGATGGCACCAGCATGCGGTACGACAAGCTCATCCTCGCCACCGGCAGCCGATCGTTCTTCCCCCCGATGAAGGGGCTGTGGGCAGACGACAAGACCCTCGCCGACGGCGTGTACGGGTTCCGGACGCTCGACGACACCTCCGCGATGATCGCCGAGGCAGGCATGCGGACCAAGGCCGTCGTGATCGGCGGCGGCCTGCTCGGGTTGGAGGCGGCACGGGGCCTGCAGAACCGGGGGCTGACGGTCGACGTGGTGCACGCCGGTCCGGTGCTGATGAACGCCCAGCTCGACGACCTCGCGGGTGCGATCCTGCGAAAGTCGGTGGAGAGCCTCGGCATCGGGGTGCACACGAACATGCGCACCACCGAGGTGTTCGTCGACGAGGGACGCCTCACGGGCATCGCGTTCGCCGACGGGACGCGCCTGGACTGCGACATGCTCGTCATCGCCGCAGGCATCCGCCCCAACGTGGGGCTGGCGCAACGGGCAGGGCTGACCGTCGAGCGGGCCATCGTCACCGACGACCACATGCGATCGGTCGACGACGACGACGTCTACGTCGTCGGCGAGTGCGCGCAGCACCGCGGCCAGGTCTACGGCCTGGTCGCTCCGCTGTGGGAGCAGGCCAAGGTGCTCGCCGACCACCTGACCGGTAGTGATCCGGCCGCGGCCTACCACGGCTCCCGTGTCGCCACGAAGCTGAAGGTGGCCGGCGTCGACGTCGCGTCGATGGGAATCAAGGCGCCCGAACGCGACGACGACGAGTTCGTGCAGTACTCCGAGCCCAGGCACGGCGTGTACAAGACGATCGTGATCCGCGACGGGAAGCTGGTGGGCGCGACGCTCGTCGGCGACGTCAGCAAGGTGTCGTTCCTGACCCAGGCGTTCGACAGCGGCCTGCCGCTCCCCGATGAGCGGGTGTCGCTGATGTTCGACATCGGCACTCCCGACGTCGGCGTGGGCGTGGCCGAACTCACCGACGACGCCCAGGTGTGCAACTGCAACGGCGTCTCCAAGGGTGACCTCGTCGGCTGCGTGCGCGGCGGCGTGACGTCGGTGAGCGGCGTGATGGCAAAGACCAAGGCGGGCAAGGGCTGCGGATCCTGCAAGGAACTCGTCGGCCAGGTCGTGGAGTGGGCCGCCGACGGAGCGGTCACCGAGGACCCGTCTGCGTCGTGGTACGTGCCCGCGATCCCGTACGACAAGCCGACCCTGATGCAGCACGTACGGGAACTCCAACTGCACTCGGTGTCATCGGTCTTCGCCGCACTGGCACCCGACGGCAAACCCGACGCCGGTTCGAAGATGGCGCTGGCCTCACTGCTCGACATGATGTGGGCCGACGAGTTCGTCGACGAACGCGACGCCCGGTTCATCAACGACCGCGTGCACGGCAACATCCAGCGTGACGGCACCTTCTCGGTGGTGCCGCAGATGAAGGGCGGGGTCACCGACTCCGCGCAGTTGCGCAAGATCGCCGACGTCGCGGACAAGTACGAGATCCCCATGATCAAGCTGACCGGCGGCCAGCGGATCGACCTGCTGGGCATCCGCAAGGAGGACCTGCCCGCGGTGTGGGCGGACCTGGACATGCCGTCGGGCTACGCGTATGGCAAGAGCTTCCGCACCGTGAAGACCTGTGTCGGTAGCGATTTCTGCCGATTCGGCGTCGGCGACTCGACGGCGTTGGGCATCGCGATCGAGGAGCGCTACCAGGGGCTCGCCAGCCCGGCGAAGATGAAGCTGGCCGTCACCGGGTGCCCACGCAACTGCGCCGAGGCGCTATGCAAGGACCTCGGTGTCGTGGCGATCGACGGCGGTCGCTGGGAGATGTACGTCGGCGGGGCGGCCGGCGCCCACATCCGCAAGGGCGACCTGCTCGCCACCGTCGACTCGCCCGAGGAGGTGATGACCCTGACCGGACGGTTCCTGCAGTACTACCGCGAGAACGCCAACTGGCTGGAGCGGACGTACGCGTTCGTGCCCCGCATCGGCATCGAACGGCTGCGGGAGATCGTGGTCGACGATGCCGACGGGCTGGCCGAGCAGCTCGACGCCAACATGGCCAAGTCCGTTGCGGCCTACAGCGATCCGTGGCTGGACGGCAGAGAGCCGGCGACCGAGGGTCAGTTCAGGACGTCGTTGCCGTTGTTGCCGCTGCCGCAGGTTCCGGTCCGATGAGCAGCGCCGAAATCGCGGTCGGCCACGTCGACGAGATCCCCATCGGCGAGGGCCGAACGTTCGCCATCGACGGCGAGCAGATCGCGGTGTACCGCATGCGAGACGGCTCGGTCCGCGCGTTGAGCGCGGTGTGTCCGCACCGCGGCGGTCCGCTCGCCGATGGGTTGATCGACGACCAGGTCGTCGTCTGTCCTTTGCACGGGCTGAACTACGACCTCGAGACGGGACGCGAGGTCACCGGCAACGGACCCGGCGTGTGCACGCACCAGGCGACGGTCGACGCCACCGGGGCGGTACGCGTCGCGCTGGAGTGCGCCCGGGACTAGGACATGTCCGCGTAGCGGCTGCGGATCAGGCTGAAGACGCCGTAGGCGGCGATGCCCAGCGCCGCGAGGACGAGGAGGATCCGACCGAACGGCGCGGTGCCGAGCGTCTTCACCGCGGCGTCGATGCCCGAGGCCTTGGCGGGATCCGACGTCAGCGTCGCGACGATGACCAAGATGCCTGCGCCGGCGAGGACGAGGCCCTTGGCGACGTAGCCGATGATGCCGGCAGGCGTGACGATCGATCCCCGTGAGCGGGTCAGGTCCTTCTCGAAGCGCTTGGTCGCGCCCTTGTAGACGTGGTAGCCGCCGACGCCGATCAGGACCAGCGCGACGATGATGAGAAGGCCCTTGCCCCATGTCGATTGCATGAGCTGAGCGCTCATGCCGGAGTTCTGCTGACCGCTCGACTGACCGCTGCCGGAGGCGAACCGCGCGGCGGACACGGCGAGCGCGATGTTCACCACGCCGACGGCGACGGCCTTCACCTTGTCCTTGACGTCCTCCTCGGCGACCGCCTCCGCGACGTGCCACAGGCCGAGTGCCGCGAGACCGATGGCCGCGAGCCACAGCATGACCGCGCCGCCGGTCTGGCTGCCGAGAGCGGCGAGAGCGCCGGACTGGTCCGCGTTGCCACCGCTGCCGAACGCCAGCCTCAGGACGATCCAGGCGAGGAGCAGGTGCAGCACGCCGCTGGCGATGAAGCCTGCCCGCGCCGCACGTTCGAACCACTGATTGTCGGCGGCGTTCCGCACAGCGCCCTTGGTGTCGGTCATGCCGGCGTGTACCCCGGTTGATCATGGGCGCAAACCAGTTATTGACGCGAACGTGGGCCCCCCTTTCGGGAGGCCCACGGCCGTGTCATGCGTTTCGCGTCATTCGTTCCTAGCTGTCGCCGCCGCCGTCCGAACCGCCGTCCGAGCCACCGCTGTCGCCGCCGGCGCCGTTACCGGAGTCGCTCGACGCGTCACCCGCGGTGCTCTTGGTGTCGGAGGCGTCCGAGCCACCGCCGGTGTTCGAGGCCCCGTCGGCCTTGGTGTTCGGCGAGACCTTGTTGCCGTCGGTGGTGTCCGTCGCGCCGCCCGATCCCGTGCTGCCCGCGTTGGATCCGCCCGTGCCGGCGCCGCCCGTGCCCGTGCCACTCGTACCCGTGCCACCGGTGTCCGAGTCACCCGCGTCGGAGCCGTCCGTGCCCGTGCCCGCATCGGTCCCGGTGCCCGAGCCCGCGCCGGTGGTGTCGTCCGCCGTCTCGTCGACGGCCGGCGCCTCCTCCACGTCTTCGGCCGGTGTGGACGCGACCCGTGCGGTGATCATCGTGTCATCGCCGAGTTCCTCGACGGGGGGTGCCGGAGGTGCCGGCGGCGCCGTGGGTCCGGTGATGATGCCGACGGCGTCACCGACCGCATCCTCGAGCGTGTTGCCGATGTCGCCCACCGTGCCCACGACCGTGTTGCCTGCGCCGCCGATTGCGCCGATGGCCTGGTTGCCCGCCTGGCCGAAGCCGTTGAGGGCCAGGTTGCCCGCCTGCCCGATGCCGCCGACCAGGACGTTGCCTGCCGTGCCGACGCCCTGCAGCGAGGTGTTGATCGCCGAGCCGATGGTGTTGACGACCGTCTGAATGGCCGCGAAGTAGCTGAACGGATTCAGCGGGTTGGCGAGGATCGCCCCGAGCGCGGCACCGCCGCCCGCGAGCAGTGTATTGCCGACCGCGCCGATGGTTTGGATGGCCGTATTGCCAAGCGCACCAACGGTTGCCAACCCGATCAGGCCCAGGCCGCCGATGGTCGCGACCGTGGTGACGCCCGCCGCGCCGAGACCACCGATGAGCTGGCCGCCTGCCGTGCCGAACCCGACGATGCCCTGCGTGACGGCCGTGCCTGCGCCTTCGAGCAGGACGCCGACGGCCGACCCGATGTCGCCGGGCGTGAGGGCGAGCGTCGAGACGTCACCCGGTCCCGCGAGCGCTGCCAACTGCACGTTCTGCATGACCGGCTGGCCGGTGATGATCCCGAACGCAGTGCCCAGCGCGTTGCCGAGCGTTCCGATCACACCGCCGGTGGTGGCGAGGACGGTGTTGCCGATGCCGCCGACCGTCGAGATCAGCGTGTTGCCGATGGTCCCGATCGTGCCGATGGTGGCAGCACCCGCGTTGCCGAGGGTCGCGACCAGGGTGGAGCCGGCGAGACCGAGGGTGCCCAGCAGCGTTCCGCCGGTGACGCCCAGGCCGGTCACCAGCAGGTTGCCCGTGGCACCCGCACCGAGGAAGCCCTGGTTGACCGCGGTTCCGACGCCACTCACCAGCGTGTTGAGCGCGGTGGCGTAGCTGCCCGGGTTCAGCGGGTTGGACAGGATGGTGCCCAGCGCGCCGAGCAACGTGCCCGACAGCGTGTTGCCGACGGCGCCGATGGTTTGGATCGCCGAATTGCCTACGGCACCAACGGTGTTGATGAACGCGTTGCCGGTGGCACCGAGGCCGCCGATGGTCTGGATGCCTGCCGCGCCGAGACCGCCGATGAGGCCCACGCCCGCGCCGCCGAAGCCGGCAAGCGCCTGTACGCCGACCGCACCGATGCCGCCGACGAGCTGGGTTCCGACCGCTCCGATGCCGAGGAACGCGTCGTTGATGGCCGTCGCCGCGCCGGCAGCGAGTACGCCGATCGCAGCCAGGATGTCACCTGGCGCCAGCGAGGCGAGGGCTGCGAGGGCGGCACCGCCGACGAGTTCGTTGCCGATCGCGCCGATGGTCGCGAGCGTGGTGTTGCCGATCGCGCCGAGGGTGGCCAGCGCCTGCTGACCCGCCGCGCCCAGACCTGCGATGCCGCCGGTGATCGCCGCGCCGCCGCCCGTGAGGAGCAGTGCCAGCGCTGCCGGGTACGCCGCCGGGTTCAGCGGATTCGAGGCGATCGTCGCGAGCGCGCCGACCCCCGTGGCGCTCAGCGCATTGCCCAGTCCGCCGACCGTGGCGATCACGGTGTTGCCGATGCCGCCGATCCCCTGGATGGCCTGGTTGCCCACGGTCCCGACGCCGTTGACCAATTCGGTGAGGGCGGTCGCCAGGCCGGTCGGCGTGTAGTCCGCGTAGACCGACGAAATGTGCTCTGCCTTGATGGTCAGATCCGGCGCAGGCGGCGCGATCGGACTGAGTGCGATAGCTGTTGCTCCGACCAGCGCAACGCCGGCCGAGAGGGGTGAACGGAGAGCAAGTTGCATGGCAACCCCCTAATTAGAACCAACTCGATTAGCAAAAGTTACCTGACTGCAACGTCGATAACTAGACATTTGCAATCAGACCTTTCGGACGCTTTCACAGCGCTCATGATCGTTTGCCAGAGTTTGCTGAAGTTCTTATTGCCGCTCGCTCGAATTGCGATCCGCTGGCAACTTCCTGGCATTTGCACGAGAAACGTCATCGTAGTGATTCAGCACACGAAAGGCCGCCGCCTGCGAGCCAGATCGCCAGTGTCGCTGACGGAAGCGGAGATTACTCCTGAGCACGCATGCAAGGGCGCGGAGGAGTTAGCCACGCAGCAGATGGCGACGGCAAAGTAACCACCGTTGGCAACTACTCGCACCCACGGCGACACAGCAATCCTTCGCCACCCGGCGCACAAAGTCCGTCGTCAGGGCAGTTCGCTGACCTGCGCCCACGGTCCGGCCCGCCGGTTCGGGCTCGGCGAACGCACCGGAGTGTCGCCCGGGCGGGCCGTCGATCGGGCGCCAGCCGCCCGCCGGACCCGCGAGGAACGACCCTCGTTGCGGGACGTCACTCCTACTCACGCCACGGGTTCGGGCGGCTGCCGAGCATCCATCGGAACCCAGGTGCTGCACGCTTGGATCGAATCGGAGGTTTAGCCCTCGGGGAAGCGGTTACACCGTCGCGCCACTATTTGCGCGCGATAGCTGCCCGAGTTCGGCATGCAGTGTGCTGCCGCCGCCATTGGACTGGTGTCCATTTAGGTGTGGCTAACATTTCGGTTTCTGAGCGTTCTCTCGGTGGCTCGTCGAAATAGTCATCGGATGCCACTTCGACCCGAAACTGAACGACGTTGCCTGTTACTCGGCGGGCTTGACCGCGAGCACGGGCTTGGGGCACTCCAGCAGAACCTGCTGGGAGACGCTGCCCATGAGCAGCTTGCCCACCGGGTTCCGGTGCTTGATGCCGATCACCAACATCTCCGCCTCGGGCCTGTCCATTGCCGTGAGGAGTTCGGTGGCGGCGTCGACGCCGACCGGCTGACTGAACTCGAACGGCACCCCGGACGTACTGAGCCGGGCCTGCAGATCCCGTACGCCATCGGACTGGGCGAAGGTCGAGTCGGCGTAGGCATCGCCCGCCGTCGAGTTGATGACGAGCACCCCGGTGTCCCGCAGCCGTGCCTGCTCGATGCCGTGGTCCAGAGCGGCCTGTCCGAACCGGTCCGCCGTATATCCGATGACGATCATGCCTGGGCCTTCTCTCGTTGATCCCTGTCGTCCTCCACGACCAGCAGCGTCTCCTCGTCGCGGTGCATGAGGCGCAGCACCAGCGGCACGATGAGGAGTATCGCCATGAGCACGTAGGTGACGATCGCGACGGGCTCGGTGAACAGGCTGCTCCACTCACCGCCACCGAGCTGCAGGCTCTGGCGCAGCTGACGTTCGATGCGCGGTCCGAGGATCACGCCGATGATCAAGGGCAGCACCGGAAGTCCGAAGCGGCGCATCATCAGGCCGAGCAAGCCGAACAGCAGCAGCAGGGCCAGGTCGAGCGGCTGCACGTTGACCGCGAACGCACCGAGCGTCGCGAAGAACAGGATGCCCGCATAGAGGTACGGCCGCGGCGTGCGCAACAGCTTGGCCCACAGCGGAGCCAGCGGCAGGTTGAGCAGCAGCAGGAGCAGGTTGCCGATGAACAGGCTCGCGATGAGCGTCCAGATCAGCAGCGGCTCCTTCTCGAACAAAGTGGGGCCGGGCTGAATCCCGTACGACACGAAGGCCGTCAGCATCACCGCTGCAGTCGCGTTCGTCGGCAGGCCGAGCGACAGCATCGGCACCAGCGTGCCTGCGGCCGACGCGTTGTTGGCCGCCTCCGGTCCCGCGACGCCCTCGATGGCACCCTTGCCGAACTCCTCGGGGTGCTTCGACAGCTTCTTCTCGGTGATGTAGCTCAGGAAGGTGGGCAGTTCCGCACCACCGGCCGGCAGCGCGCCGAAGGGGAATCCGAAGGCGGTACCGCGCAGCCACGCCTTCCAGGACCGGCGCCAGTCGCTGCGACCCATCCACGGACGTCCCACCGGGATGATGTCGGCAGGCCTGCGTCGCAGGTGCGCGGCAACCCAGAGCGCTTCACCGAGGGCGAAGATCGCCACCGCGATCACCACGATGTCGATGCCGTCGGACAACTGCGCGATGCCGAACGTCGCGCGCGGCTGGCCGGTGAGGAAGTCGATGCCGACGACGCCGATGGCCAGACCCAGGATCAGCGAGATCGCGCCCCGCAGCTTGGAACTACCCAGCACGGCGGTGACCGCGACGAGGGCGAACAGCATGATGGCCAAGTAGGACGGTGCGCCGAGGCTCACGGCGAAGCGTGAGATGGCCGGCGCGAACGCGGCGAGCAGAACGGTACCGATGGTGCCCGCGACGAACGATCCGATGGCCGCGGTGGCGAGCGCCTGTGCTGCGCGGCCCGCCTTGGCCATCTTGTTGCCCTCGATCGCCGTGATCACCGACGACGACTCCCCCGGCGTGTTCAACAGGATCGACGTGGTCGACCCGCCGTACATGCCGCCGTAGAAGATGCCCGCGAACATGATGAACGCCGCGCTGGGGCTGACGTTGTAGGTAATCGGCAGCAGCAGTGCCACCGTCATCGCCGGACCGATGCCCGGCAGCACGCCCACTGCGGTACCGAGGAGTACGCCGATCACCGCGTAGAGGAGATTCATCGGGGTGGCCGCCTCGGCGAACCCCTGCATGAGCCAGTCGAAGTTGTTCATCTCAGAGGATCCCGTCCAGAATGCCTGCGGGCAGCGGGATGCCGAGCCCGGAGTAGAACGCGTAGAAGCTCGCCAGCGCCAGCAGCACGCCGATCACGATGTTGCGCACGTAGTGCTTGCTGCCCAGAATCGTTGCGGCACAAGCAAAGAAGATCGAACTCATGATGACCCAGCCGAGCGGGTTCACCAGCAGGATCATCGCGACGAACAGCGCGACCAGCAGACCCACGGTGCGCCAGTCGCTCGGCATGTCGGGATCGATGTCCTCGCCCGCGTCGGCCTCGCCCTTCGATCCACGCGGGATGGCGACGGCCAGGATGACCGCGAGCAGCAGGGCGGCGATCCCGATGACCATCGGGAAGAACTTGGGTCCGAGCGGATCCACCTTGGCGAAGCCCTCCGCCAGGGTCAGTGAACTCACCACCAGGAACCCGCCGACGAGTACGAGGACCGCGACGACGAGATACTGGCCGTAGTCGACGACCCGCGAACGGTCCTGCTCCGGGGCGCTCACAGCAGCCCCAGCTCGGTCAGCGTCGACGAGACCCGGTTGTCCTGGTCCACCAGGAACTGTTCGAACTGTTCCCCGGTCACGAATGCGTCGGTCCATCCGTTCTTCACCAACGCGTCCTTCCACTCCTGGGTCGCGTGCATCTCCTCGAGCACGTCGACCATGGCCTGCTTGGCGCTGTCGGAGATGTCCGGCGGCGCAAGGACACCGCGCCAGTTGGCGAAGGTGAGATCGATGCCCGACTCCACCAGGGTGGGGGCATCGACGCCCTCGACGCGCTCGTCGCTGGAGACGGCGAGCACCCGCAGCTGACCGGCCTCGATCTGGTCGATGAGTTCGCCGGGGCTGGACGTGCCGATGGTGATCTTGTTGCCCAGCAGTGCGGTGAGGAGGTCGCCGCCGCCGTCGTAGGTGATGAAGTTGACGCTCTTCGGGTCAACGCCAACGGCTTTCGCCAGTTCCATCGGGAACAGGTGATCGGGTCCGCCGGGTGACGAACCGCCACCGATGGTGACCTTCGCCGGGTCGGCCTTCCACGCCGTGACGAAGTCCTGCACCGTCTTGAACGGTGAGTCGGCGGGCACGAAGATCGCGCCCGGATCCTCGATCAGCTTCGCGATGGCCGTCGCGTCGGAGGCCTTGATCTTCGACCCGTTGGTGTACGTGGCTCCGACGACGCCGAGGCCCATGGTCATCATGAGGTCGTCGTTGCCGCGCTCGTTCATCAGCCGCGCCATCGCCACGGTGCCGCCGGCACCGATCACGTTGAAGACCTCGACGCGGCCGGTGATGTCCCGGTCCTCCATGATCTTCACCGCCGTGCGTGCGGTGAGGTCGTAGCCACCGCCCGGGCTGTTGGGCACCATCATGCGCAGGCGGTGCAGGCCCGACGGATCGTCTCCGCGGGTCACCCCGCATCCGGTGAGGGCCATTGCGCACAGCAGCGCAAGCGCGAGCCATCTGGTGGCGCGCCCCCTCGTCACAGGTCGTGTCGTCACACCGTCGTCCCTTCGTCATGTGATGCTCAGCAATACTGGTGCCTGCGAGTGACTCAGGTCACTCTTTCGTAGACAAAGAAGGTTGTGGTCATTGAGTAAGGGCATTGGGAGTAAGGGCACTGGGACGAAGGGCACCGGGAGTAAGTGGTCCGGCCGGAAGCTCACCGCGCGCAGTCTCGCCGGCCAATTCCTGCTCTTCCAGATGGTCGTGGTCGCAGTGGTACTCGTTGCCGTCGCGGCAGTTTCGGTCGCCCAGTCGTCCCGGGAGTTCCGCGAGGTCCGCGGGCAGCGCATGATCGCGGTCGCCGAGAACCTCGCGTCGACGCCGATCGTCCGCGATCGCTACGCCGACCCGCTGGCGGGCCGCGTGCTCGCACCCGATCTCGACCGTGCCGTCGCCCTGTCCGGCGCTCGGCTGGTCGAACTCATCGCACCCGATGGCGTCGTACGCGCCTCGTCGGACCCGTCACGCGCGGGCCGCCGAGTGGACTTCGGGCCGAGCCTGGTGGTGCAGGGGCGGGCCTGGTCGGGTGACCTGGACATCGACGGGACGCACTCGCTGGTCGGCCAGGTTCCGATCCTGTCCACCGACGGCGCGGTGCTGGCCGTCGCCTCGGTCAGCGAGCCCTATCCCTCGACGTGGCAGTTGCTCAGCGGCGCGGGTGAGCGACTCCTGGTGTACCTCGGGCTGGGTGCCGCGCTCGGCGTGGTGGCGTCGTGGCTGCTGTCCCGTCGGATCAAGCGGCACACCCGCGGACTGGAGGTCGCCGAGATAGCCGGCCTGGCCGACCACCGCGAGGCCCTGCTGCACAGCATCAGAGAGGGCGTGGTGGCCGTCAACACCGGCGGCGTCGTCACGCTGCTCAACGACAGCGCACGGGACCTGCTCGACGTCGGCGACGATGCCGTGGGTCGCCCCGTTCACGAACTGGGCCTCGACCCCGCCGTCGCGCACTTCCTGCTGTCCGGCGAGGAGGGCCACGACGAGGTGATCACCACCACGACAAGGATTCTCGCGCTCAACCGCCGGTCGGCGAGCACGCGCGGCAAACGCATCGGTACCGTCACCACCATGCGTGACAGCACCGAGCTCGCCTCGATGCAGGGTCAGCTGTCGTCGCACAAGAGCGTCACCGACACGCTGCGGGCCCAGACCCACGAATTCGCCAATCAACTGCACACCATCTCGGGTCTCGTCCAGCTCGGCGAGTACGACGCGGTGCGCGACCTCGTCGGCAGCCTGACCCGTCGGCGTGCCGAGATCAGCGACGCCGTCACCCGCCACGTCACCGACCCCGCGGTGGCCGCGCTCCTGATCGCGAAGACCTCGCTCGCCGCCGAGAGCGGCGTGTCCCTGGTGCTCGACGAGAGCAGCCATCTGACCGCGCTCGACCCGGCACTGGCCACCGACGTCATCACGCTGCTCGGCAACCTGATCGACAACGCCGTGGACGTCTCGGAGGGCTCGCCGCGCGCGGTGGTCCGCGTCGTGGTCACCGACGACGACGGATTGACGATCACCGTGGCCGACTCCGGGCCGGGCGTGCCCGAGCACATGCGCGAGAGCATCTTCGCCCGCGGCGTCACGTCCAAGCCGGAGGTGCCCGGCGGGCGCGGCATCGGGCTCGCCCTGGTGCGGCTGGTCAGTGCGCAGCTCGGCGGGTCGGTGGACGTCTCGGACGGCGAGGACGGGGGCGCCGTGTTCGAGGTCCGACTCCCCCGGCTGGCGTCGGCCGAACGCACCCCCGCCGTCGCGGCAGGGCGCACCGATGCATGACGTGCTCGTCGTCGACGACGACTTCATGGTCGCCGACATCCACCGCCGCTTCGTCGATCGCGTCGATGGGTTCCGGTCGGTCGGGGTGGCGCGTACCGGCGCCGAAGCGCTCGAGCAGGCCACCGCCCTACGGCCCGACCTGCTGCTGCTCGACGTCTACCTCCCTGACATGACGGGTCTCGACGTCCTGCAGCGGCTGAGGTCGAGCGGTGACCGCGTCGGCGTCATCATGATCACCGCTGCGCGCGAACTCGACACCGTCGCAGGGGCACTCGACGGCGGAGCCGCCGACTACCTGATCAAGCCGTTCGAGTTCGACCAGTTCCGCAGCAAGCTCGACGCGTTCGCCGCCCGCGTGGACGCGCTGGCAGCAGCCACCGGCGCCGACCAGTCCCTCATCGACGCCCTGTTCGGTGGCGCCACCGCGGCGCGCAGCGGCCACTTGCCGAAGGGGCTCGGCGCGGAGACCGGCAGGCTGGTGCTCGAGGCGATGCGGTCGGCGGGTGAGGTGTCGGCGGCCGAATGCGCCGAGCTGGTCGGCATTTCCCGGGTCAGCGCACGCCGCTACCTCGAGCACTACCTCGGCGCCGGCGTCGTCGAACTACGCCTGCAGTACGGCGCAGGTCGGCCCGAGCGGCGCTACCGGCTGGTGGGCTGAGGACTCACCACCGGCCCCGCAGGCGGTCGCGGTAGGACCGCCCGTCGGGGTCGTAGAAGAAGCGGTACGCGGGCGAGGCCCACAGCTTGGTGAACCGGGACATCTCCTCGGGCCGGTGCGGACGCAACCGGCCCGGCGGCCTGGGGCCGACCCGGCCGTTGGCATACCAGGCATCGAGCGCGTCCGCGGCCGCCGTGACCGCCTCGACCACCGAGCCGGGATCGACGAGGTCGTGATCCTCGCTGCCGTCGGCTGCGCGGTCGAGGTGCTCGCGCAGCAGTTCCAGCCGGAGGTTCCTGGCGAACACCCGTGCGCCGTCACCGGTACCCGCGGGGTCGACCGGCTCCCGCTCGTCGCGCGTGGAATCGAGCACGGCACAGGACAATTCGCTGTCGTGCGTCCACGACCGCCGGTTGAAGTTGTCGCTGCCGACGGACGCCCACACGTCGTCGATCACGCAGGCCTTGGCGTGCACGTAGACGGGCGTGCCCGCGTGGTTCTCCAGGTCGAACACGTGCACCCGGTCCGGCCCCGCCAGCCGGCACACGTCGATCGCCTGCTGCCTGCCTACCTGGTTCGGTGGCAGTGCCAGCTTGCCGTCGACGTCGGGATGGCGGGGTACGACGGCGACGAGGTGCAGATCGGGATTGTCCCGCAGCGCTGCGGCGAACAGGTCGGCCACCTGCCGAGACCACAGGTACTGGTCCTCGAGGTAGATGAGCCGGCGCGCCCGCCGGACGGCCTTGGTGTAGCCGCGGGCGATGCTCCGCTCACCCTCGGGTGCGAACTCGTAGGAGAAGTGCGCGTCGGGGTACGTGCGCAGCACCTGCACCGCGTGCGGGCCGAGCGCAGGCGCCGGCGGCGGCCGCTGCGGCAGCGGATCCGGGGTGAGGTCCGCGCCGCTGAGCTTGTCGCGGACCCACGCGATCGGGTTGAGCATGTCCAGCGGCGAAGGGTCCTCCCACCGCTCGCGGAAGGTCTGATCCAAGACGTCGACGATCGGACCGCGCAACCGCAGCTGCACGTCGTGCCACGGTGGCCGGTCGCCGTAGGCCTTCGACATCTGGATCGCCTGGGGATCGCCGAGGTGGCGGGCGTCGTCGCGCCGCGAGTGGCACAGGTCGATCCCGCCCGCGAACGCCACGTCGCGCTCGGGATCGCTCGGACGACGGATCACGACGAGCTTCTGATGGTGGGAGCCACCGAATCTCACCCGCTGGTCCAGCAGCACCTCGCCACCGGCCTCCTCGATCGCCTCACCGAGATGCCGGTTCTCCTCCTCGCTGTACTGCAGCTTGTCCAGATGCGACCGCCACACCAGACCCTTGACCACGACACCGCGCTCGGCTGCGCTGGAGAACATCTCGGCGACCGTCGGGCCGTCGTCGCGGACCAGCTCGTCGGGGTCCCCGCGCCAGTCGGTGAAGAACACGTAGTCGCCGGGCCGGCACGCCTCCACCTCCTTCGCCAGCTCCTCGAAGTAGGTCCTGCCGTGCACCAGCGGTTCGGCGACGTTGCCGTCGCGCCAGAACGGCACGTCGGTATCCGGGTTCCCGCGCTCGGAATCGGTGAGGAACCATCCGGTCGGGTCGGTCACGTCGTCACCCTCCTGGAGTCTCGGTCGTCGAACCAGCATGCCAGTCCCGTTCCCGACCCGCGTGCGAAGCCGTCTGCTTGGATCGGGCATGCCGTCCTTCGCACGCCTGCTGGCTGCCTCGTGCGCCACCCTGCTCGTGGCGGCCTGCGGATCCGCGCCCGACGAGCCCCGCGACTCGACCAGTGCGTCCGACGGCGCCACCGCCGACGCCGTCATGCGCATCGTCGATCAGGTCCGCCGGGAGTCGCACCTGCGGGCCGTGATCGTCCGGGTGACCAAGGACGGCCGCGAGATCCTCACCAGAGCCGTCGGCGACTCGATAACCGGCGTCCCCGCCACGCCTGCGATGCACTTCCGCAACGGCGCGGTCGCGATCTCGTACGTGTCGACGCTGCTGCTGCGGCTCGCCGACGAGGGTCGGATCGGCCTCGACGACCGGCTGTCGACCTGGCTGCCCGACGTGCCGCACGCAGGCCGCGTCACGCTGCGCCAGCTCGCCCAGATGACCTCGGGCTACCCGGATTACGTCCTGGGCAACGACGCGTTCGACGACGCCATCTACGCCGACCCGTTCCGGCAGTGGGAGCCCGACGAACTCCTCGACTTCGCGGTCTCGCGGCCACTGCTCTACGAGCCGGGCACCAACTGGAACTACGCCCACACCAACTACGTCCTGCTGGGCCTGGCACTGGAGCGGGCGACCGGCCAGGACATGCCTGCGCTGCTGAAGGAGCAGGTGCTCGAGCCGCTGGGCCTGACCAACACCGCGAATTCGTTCACCCCCGACATCCCGGCTCCGGTGCTGCACGCCTTCAGCAGCGAGCGGCGCCAAGTCCTGAAGATCCCTGCGGGCACGCCGTTCTACGAGGAGTCGACGTTCTGGAACCCGTCGTGGACCCTCACCCACGGCGCCGTGCAGACCACCACCGTCTACGACATGGAGGCCACCGCGGTCGGGATCGGCACCGGCAAGCTGCTGTCGAAGGACTCGCACGACCTGATGGTCTCGACTGCCTTGCGCGGCAAGACCAGAGCCCAGCCCGGCTGTGCCACGTGCGCCCCGATGACCGAGCGCTACACCTACGGCATGGGCGTGGTCGTCTCGGGCGACTGGCTCCTGCAGAACCCCATGTTCGCGGGCGAGGCGGGGGTGGCGGCGTACCTGCCCGACGAGCGCATCGCGATCGCCATCGCGACCACGTTCGCCCCCGAGGCCTTCGACGGCGACGGCAACTACGTCAACGGCGCCCAGGCGCTGTTCCGCAGGATCGGTGCCGAACTCGCACCCGGGCACGCGCCACCCTAGGGTGCTGTGGTGGCACCCAGAGTCCTCTTCGTCGTCAATGACCCCATCGCACCGCCCGCTCTGCTGGGCGACGTCTTCACCGACCTCGGCTACGACACCGCGACCTTCGAGGTGGTGCCCGCCGACGCGGTGGACACCCCGGGGCTGACGGTCGAGTTTCCGGATCCGCTGGCATACGAGGTCATCGTCCCCCTCGGCGCGCGGTGGGCCGCCTACGACGAGACGCTGCCCTGGATCGAAGACGAGATGACGATGATCCGCGACGCCGACGCAGCCGGTGTCGGCGTGCTGGGCGTGTGCTTCGGCGGACAGGTGGCCGCCCGGGCGCACGGCGGCACCGTGGCGCGCTCGTCCGAGCCCGAGATCGGGTGGTGCCCGGTGGACACCGACGCACCGGACCTGGTGCCCGGCGGCCCCTGGTTCCAGTGGCACTTCGACCGGTTCAGCGCCCCGGCGGGTTCCACCGTCCTGGCCCGAAACGACCGGGCGACACAGGCTTTCACCATCGGACACACGCTGGGCCTGCAGTTCCACCCCGAACTCGACGGCCCGCTGCTGCGGGCCTGGCTGGCCAACGACGGCGCCGAGGCCGCCGCGCTCGGCGTGGACGCGGACGCGCTGCACGACCAGACGGCGCGGCTGCAGTCCGACGCCGACCGGCGACTACACGCCCTGGTGCGCGGCTTCCTCGCCCGAGTCGCGCGTCAGCCGTGCCCCAGCTGATGTGACAGCGCGTCGGCCACCTCGGGCTGACGGAAGCGGTGACCGACGGCCGCCAGCTTGGTCGGCAGCACGCGCTGGCTCGCCTCGGCCAGTTCCCGAGCACCCTGTTCGCCGAGAAGCAGCCGGGGACCGAAGCCTGGCACCGGCAGGATCGCCGGCCGGTGCATCACCTTGGCCAGTACCCGGGTGTACTCGTCGTTGCGAACGGGGTTGGGCGCCACCGCATTGACCGCACCGGAGAGCCGATCGTCGTAGAGCGCGCGGTAGTACACGTCGAGCAGATCGTCCAGGCCGATCCACGACAGCCACTGTCGGCCGCTGCCCAGCCTGCCGCCCAGTCCCGCGGCGAACAGCGGTCGCAAGAGCGTCAGCGTGCCGCCCTCGGCCGACTGCACGATGCCGGTCCGCACCGTCACCACGCGCATGCCGCCGTCGGCGGCAGGTGCGGTGGCGGCCTCCCAGTCGGAGACCACGTCGGCGAGGAAGCCGTCGCCCCGGCCGGCGTCCTCGGTGAGCGACACGTCACCCCGGTCGTAGCCGTAGTAGCCGATCGCCGAGGCACTGACGAAGGTGCGGGGCCCGTCGACGGTCCGTGCGGCCACCTCCGCGAGCCTGCGGGTGGGTTCGATGCGACTGTCGACGATCGCGGCCCGGTGTGCGTCGGTGAACCGGCCCGCGATCGACTCGCCCGCCAGGTGGATCACCGCGTCGACACCGGCGAGCAGGTCGGCGGCCGGTGCCGACGGATCCCACTGCCGCTGCCCGGCTGCCGGCGTTCCGCGCACCAACCGGACGACGCGATGCCCTCCGGTGCTGAGCAGTGCGCACAGCGCGGTACCCACCAGCCCCGACGATCCGGTGACCGCGACCGTCATCGACCCCGCGCCCGCGAGTTCGGCGTCGCGGTGGGCGGCCAGGTCGTCGGCGAGCTGCCGGTGGCGATAGACGAACGTGGAGCGCAGCCCCACGCCGGGGACCGTGGTGTCGACGTGGTCGTGCACCCGCGTGGAGCCCGAGGTGGGCCCCTCGGCGAAGTCGTGGGTGTGGCGCCACCAGCCGATCGCCCGCGGCGGCAGCGAGCGCAACCCGTCCGACGACAGCACGTCGACGAAGCGGTGCGGCGGGTCGTACTGGGCCGGGTCGTGCTGGGCGATCCAGCGCAGCCCGCCGGGCAGGCCGAGAATCGCCCGGCCGTCGGCCAGCGACTCCGTCTCCGCCACCACCTTCATCGGCTGCCACGGCGGCACCAGCCGCCGCATCGCGCCCTGCCTGGTGTGCCAGGCGAAGACCTCGTCCAGGGGATGGTCGACCACGGTTTCGAATTCGATGCCCACGTGTTGATCTTCGTTGCCGAGCGCCGGTCGGATGGCCCGATCGCGGCTTAGGCTGCTGACATCGTGAACGCACCGGGGCATCGGACGTTCCAGGACCGCCGGGACGCCGGCCGGGTCCTGGCACGGCACCTGACGGCCTACGGATCCCGATCCGACGTGGTGGTGCTCGGACTGGCCCGCGGCGGCGTGCCGGTGGGGCGGGAAGTCGCGATCGCGCTGCGGGCGCCGCTGGAGGTGTTCCTGGTGCGCAAGCTCGGCGTCCCGCAATGGTCCGAGTTGGCGATGGGCGCGATCGCCAGCGGGGGCGGCGTGGTCCTCAACGAGCCGCTGATCGAGAGCCTGCACATCTCACCCGCCGCGCTGGACGAGGCGATCGCCCGGGAGTCGGCCGAACTACACCGCCGGGAATCGGCGTACCGCAGTGGCCACGAGCCCGTGGACCTGCGCGGTCGGGTCGCCATGCTCGTCGACGACGGCATTGCGACCGGGGCCAGCATGAAGGCCGCCGTCGCGGCCGTCCGATCGCTCGGACCGGCGTCGGTCGTGGTGGCCGTCCCCGTGGGCCCGCGCGCGGCGTGCCGGGACATGCGGTCGATCGCGGACGACGTGGTCTGCGCAGTGGTGCCCGACCGGTTCCGTGCCGTCGGCCAGGTGTACGCCGACTTCCATCAGGTCGACGACGACGAGGTGCGCGAGGCCCTTACGACGGCGAGCTAGTCGCGCTTGACGGCCTCGTCGCGCGTGGTGGGCTCGTCCACGGCCGGGGTCAGTTCCGTTGGCGCGTCGTCGACGTCGGCGTGGGACTCGTGCGCGGCGGTCGAGGTGTCCGCGTCGGTGTCGGAGTCGGTTTCGGTGTACGTCGGGATCTGCGTCGTGGCGTCGTCCGGGTAGTCCTCGGCAGCGGCGTCGTCGACGGCCTCATCGTCGCCACGAGCGTCGTCCGAGTCACGCGAGCGATCACGCAGCGCGTCCACGATGAGCAGCAGCACGCCGATCACGCTGGCGCCGATGCACACCCAGGCGATCAGCTCGTTGCTGGTGACGACGGCTGTGACCAGTGCCGCCAAGCCGATGACGGCGAGGACGAGCGCAACGATGAGCAAGGGTTCAGCCGATCAGCTAGTTGTTGCCCCGGTTGAACTGGTTGAACCCGCCGCCGTCGTTGTTGGCGGTCGAGTCGACCGGTGCCGCGGAGCCGCGCTGGCCGAGTTCCTCCAGCTGCGATTCGAGGTAGGTCTTGAGGCGGGTGCGGTATTCGCGCTCGAACGTCCGCAGCTGCTCGAGCCGGCCTTCGAGGACCGTGCGCTGCTGGTTGATCGTGCCCATGATCTCCGAGTGCTTGCGCTCGGCGTCGGCCTGCAGGGCGTCGGCCTTCTCCTGCGCCTGACGCAACTGCGACTCCGACCGCGTCTGGGCGTCGAGCAGCAGGGCGTCGGCACGCTGCTTGGCCTCGGAGACGGTGGTCTCCGCGGTCTGACGGGCCTCGCTGACCATCAGGTCGGCCTGGGCGCGTGCGTCGGAGAGCAGCTTGTCGGACTCGGCCTTGGCCGTGCCGGTCAGGCGATCCGCGGTGTCCTGGGCCAGCGCCAGCACGCGAGCCGCGCGCATGGCCGACTCCTCGCTCTGAGCAGACATCTGCTGTGCAGCTGGAGGCGCCTCGTAGACCGGCGCGGGGGCCGCCACGGGCTCGGGCTCCGGTTCGGGCTCCGGCGCCTGGTACTGCGGAGCGGCCTGTGCGGGCTGCGATCCGCCGCCCGCACGAGCGGACGCCAGTTCGGAATCGAGCTCGCTGACCCGCTGGCGCAGGTCGGCGTTCTCCTCGATGAGACGGCTCAGCTCGTTCTCGACCAGATCGAGGAAGGCATCGACCTCGTCCTCGTTGTAGCCGCGCTTGCCGATGGGTGGCTTACTGAACGCGACGTTGTGAACGTCAGCGGGTGTGAGCGGCATCGTCTGCCCCCTAGGAGTCGGGACCGTCAACCGGTCTCAAAGTGTAGAGCCATGTGGAAGTAACTGGCGTCCATCCTGTCACAGGGGACCCGGCGGTTGCATGAGAGGTCCGGAATTAAGAGCGAAACTCAATCTTTCCGAGATCGAGTACCCGCTCTCGCGGACCCCTGCCGATGGGGTCAGGCCGCTGCGCCGAACGCCAGTTGCATCCCGATGAACGCTACGAGCAGGAGCACCATGATCGACAGGTCGAAGCGGATCGCACCTATCGTGAGCTGCGGAATCAGCCTCCGAAGCAGCTTCACCGGAGGGTCGGTCACCGTCAGGATCAGCTCGAGGACCACCACGGTGAACCCCTTGGGTTGCCAGTCTCGACTGAACGATCGGATGAACTCGACGACGACCCTGGCGATGAGCAACAACCAGAAGACGAACAGCGCAAAGCCCAGGATTTCGAAGAACAGCGCCAACTGGGCGACCTCACTAGCGGGAAGATGCGGAAGGGTGCACGCGCGCGGGACGAACGACCGCGCGACGATTCGTCCGCAAGCCTACCCGTCCCGCGGGGGTGCCACGGGGGCCTACTGGTACGAGTAGAAGCCGGCCTCGGCGATGCGCCTGCGCTCCTCTGCGCTGACGTCGACGTCGGCGGGCGACAGCAGGAACACCTTCGTCGCCACCTTGTCGAACGAGCCGCGCAGCGCGAACGCCAGACCCGCGGCGAAGTCCACCAGACGCTTGGCGTCGGCGTTGTCCATCGACACCAGATCCATGATCACCGGCGTGCCGTCGCGGAACCGCTCGCCGATCGTGCGGGCTTCGCTGTAGTCCTTGGGACGCAGCGTCGTGATCTTGGCCAATGGGCTCCCCGCCTCGAACAGTTCCGCCATCCGGCGCGGCTCCATCGCGACCGATCCGCGGGTGGCCCCACGCAGGGTGTTGAAGCGCGGCCGGTCGAACTGCGGCCTGCCGCCACGGAAGGCCGGCTCGTCGACGTAGCCACCGGCACGGTATCCGGCGGGCACGGGATCCATTTCACGACCGAACTCGCGCTCGAATTCCCTTGCGCCGACCCGTTCTTCGTATCCGCGACCTTCCATGCGGCCGTACGATTCTTCTTCGAAGCGCTCGTCGCGGCTACGACGCGGGTACGGGCGCGACGCGCGGTCGTCGTCCTCGTAGTACTCGTCTTCGTAGTCGTCCATCGGGGCCATACCGAAGTAAGCCTTGACCTTGTGCAGCGTACTCATCTCAGGACCCTTCTGAAGACTGTGATGTGTGTTGTCTGTGATGACGTTGTGACTGGTGTGACTACTCACGGTGACGTTAGTGGGCGTTGCCCCATGAGCGCGGTTCCGACACGCACACACGTCGACCCGTGTCGAACCGCCGTCTCGAGGTCCCCCGACATACCTGCCGACAGACCGAGCCGTTGTTGGTAATCCGCCTGTACCCGTTCGCGCTCGGCGGCCAAACGCACGAAGGACTCCTCGGCCGCCGCGCCCAGCGGCGGAATGGCCATCAGGCCCGCAAACCGAAGTCCCTCAGTCGAGTTCGCGGCCGCACAGACCTCGTCCACCAGCGCGGTGTCGCCGACGTCGACGCCACCCCGATCGGGGTCGCCGTCGAGACTGAGCTGCACGTAGACCAACATCGGCTCCGCCCGCCGGCCGTCGGACAGTGCCTCGGTCGCACCACGACCCAGCGCCCGGATCAACGCGGTGCCGTCGACGGAGTGCGCGGCGTACGCCCAATTGGCGACGGCCTTGGCCTTGTTGCGCTGGATGCGACCGATCATGTGCCAGCGGATGTCCGCCGATGTTCCGTCGGCCGCGAGGTGCTCGGCGACCTCCGCGGCCTTCCTCGACGCCTCCTGCTCCCGGGACTCGCCGAAGGCCTCGCAACCGAGCCCGCGCAGCAGGATCACGTCGGAAGCGGGGAAGAACTTCGTCACCGGAAGCAGTTCGACGTCGCCCTCGGCCCTGCCCGCGGCTCGGACCGCATCCTCGACCCGGGCGCGCAACGCGTCGAGCGAGGCGCGCAGTTCGGTTTCGCGGTCCGCCGTCATCTCCGCCGCACCGTCATTCCATCCACACCAGTGACGCGAGCCTGCCCGTGGGCGCACCGCGGCGGTGGCTGTAGAGATTGCGGTCGGCGAACGTGCACCGCGGGTCCACGTCGACTGCCGAGATGCCCAAACCGCGCAGCTGCCCGACGATGCCGGCCCGCAGGTCGAGCCCGGCCGTGCCGCGCGCGGTGACGGTGCGACTGCCCGGCAGCGCTGCCTCCACCTCGGCGGCCATCGCCTCGGGCACCTCGTAGTTGCGACCGCTGACGGCTGGGCCGAGCAGCACGGAGATGTCCTCGGCGCGGGCACCGCGGCGCACCATCGCCTCGACGGTCCGCACCACGATGCCGTTCTGCGCGCCGACCCGTCCCGCATGGGCGGCGCCGATGACCCCGGCACGCGCATCGGAGAGCAGTACCGGCACGCAGTCGGCGGTCACGACGGCCAGGGCCAGCCGCGGCGTCGTCGTCACCATCGCGTCGGCGGCGTCGACGGTGGGGCCCGGGCCGTCCACCTCGACGACGCGGTCGGAGTGCACCTGGTTCATCCAGCGGACGCCGTCGGCGCCGAGACCCGTCGCGGCGGCGAGGCGCCTGCGGTTCTGGGCGACCGCGGCAGGATCGTCACCGACGTGGTCGCCGAGGTTGAACGCGTCGAAGGGTGGCCTCGACGCACCGCCCCTGCGGGTGGTCGTGACACGGCGGACGCGGCGGCTCACGGTGCCAGTATCCGGGTTCGAGCTGGGCGCGCTCAGTGCCGCATGAACGGCGGCACGTCGACGTCGTCGTCGGCGATGCCGTCGTCGCGACCGCCACCGATGCTGACCGTCGCCCCGTTGGTGTGCACCGGGACCGCGGCGGGATCGGTCGACTCCACGAAGGGCGAGGTGACCTTGCCCGCCCGGCCGGGTGCGATCGGCTGGCCGGGGGTGCCGGTGACCGGGGCGCGACTGGGCCCCGCCGCGTCGAAGCCGGCCGCGATCACCGTGACCCTGACCTCGTCGCCGAGCGAGTCGTCGATGACGGTCCCGAAGATGATGTTCGCGTCCTGGTGTGCGGAGTCCTGCACCAGCGACGCGGCCTCGTTGATCTCGAACAGGCCGAGGTCACTGCCACCTGCCACCGACAGCAGCACGCCCTGGGCACCCTCCATGGACTGCTCGAGAAGTGGTGAGTTGATGGCGATCTCGGCGGCCTTGAGTGCCCGCCCGTCGCCGCGCGCGGACCCGATGCCCATCAGGGCGGTGCCCGCGCCGCTCATGACGCCCTTGACGTCGGCGAAGTCGACGTTGATCAGGCCGGGGGTGGTGATCAGGTCGGTGATGCCCTGCACGCCGTTCAGCAGGACCTCGTCGGCACTGCGGAACGCGTCCATCAGCGAGACGGCCGCGTCGCCCATCTGCAGCAGGCGGTCGTTGGGGATCACGATGAGCGTGTCGCAGCTCTCGCGCAGCGAGGTGATGCCCGTTTCGGCCTGGTTGGACCGCCGCTTGCCCTCGAACGAGAACGGCCGGGTGACGACGCCGACGGTCAGCGCACCGAGCTTGCGCGCGATGGTCGCGACGACGGGCGCGCCGCCGGTTCCGGTGCCACCACCCTCGCCCGCGGTGACGAACACCATGTCGGCGCCGCGGAGCAGCTCCTCGATGTCGTCCTTCGCGTCCTCGGCGGCCTTGCGTCCGACCTCGGGGTCGGCGCCGGCGCCGAGACCCCTGGTGGAGTCGCGACCGACGTCGAGCTTGACGTCGGCATCACTCATCAACAGCGCCTGGGCGTCGGTGTTGATGGCGATGAACTCGACGCCCTTGAGGCCCTGTTCGATCATGCGGTTGACGGCATTCACGCCGCCGCCACCGATGCCGACCACCTTGATGACGGCGAGATAGTTGTGCGGGGGCGTCATTGCGGTCGCCTTCCTCCTGAATGTGCCTACATGTCCGTCGGAACCCCTCGAGTCAAACCCTCAACCTCAACCACAGGCTTAGAGTTATGTCAAGTAGTGCCGTACCAACAGAACGGTAGGGCTCACTCGGGAACGAACCGCGCAGGCGCGCCGACGTGTTCGTGTGTTTTGCGTCTTTTTCCCTGCGGGACACGACGCGTCACTTGACGGTGGGCAGATCCGGACTCGACACGTCGTAGGTGCGGCCCGGCTGAGTCAGCAGCGCACCGAGCTTGAGCGCCTTCTCCTCGGTGCGGTCGGTGGTCCCCCAGATGACCTCGCGACCGTCGATCAGGGTCAGCGTGATCGACGCCACCGAGGGTGCCGCGATGCGGCCGACCTGGCCCGCGACCTCCGGCCGCAGCGCGAGCAGCACCTGCAGGGCGGCCTTGGTCGGCGCGTCGGTGGGACCGGGGTTGTCGGCGTCGAGGTATGGCAGGCCCAGAGGCGGTGTGTCGGTGGCGAAGTCGACGCCGTCGCGGTCGAACAGGTGCGGCCCGTCGGGGTAGTCCTTCACCACGACCGGGACCCGCTCCACGATCGTGATCCGCAGCGTCGACGGGTACTCGCGCTGCACGCGCGCGCTGGCCACCCTGCGAATCGTGGCGACCCGTTCGGCGACCGCGTCGGTGTCGATCTGCAGCAGCGGGGTGTCGGGCACGACGGCCGCGGCCTGCAGGATCTCCTCCTGGGGAATCGTGTTCAGCCCGAGGATCACCGTCGACCTGGCGGCCATGATGGGCGTGAAGTACAGCAGCAGCCCCAGGCCGACGGCGATGACGCTCACCAGCGCCGACCACAGCAGTGCCTTCAACCCGCGGATCAGTCCGCGGGCGGGGCGCCTGGCCTGCTCGGGCGGCTTGCCCTCGACGCGGCGCTTCGCCTCGCGGCGCGCGTTCTCGATCGCGGTGGCGCGCTCCTGGGCGGCGCGGCGCTCCTCGCGCTCCCTGCGCGCCCGGCGGCGCGGCCCCTCGAAGTCCTCGCCCTCGTCTGCGTCGTCGTCGGCATCGGTGTCGGGGCCGGCGTCGGGGGCGGGATCCTCGGCGGGCTCGGGTACCTCGGACGCCTGGTCGTCGGGACCGGTCACGGCTGCCGGGCCCGGTCGGTGAGCGCCGCCAGGATCTCCTGCCCGAGCAGCGTGACGTCGCCCGCGCCCATCGTCACCACGACGTCGCCGGGCCGCGACACACCGGCCACGCGCTCGGCGACCGCGGAGAAGTCCGGCACGTAATGCGTCTTCACACTGGTGTGTTCGGCGACCGTCGCACCGCTGACGCCCGGCAGCGGTTGCTCCCGCGCGGCGTAGACGTCCAGCACGAAGACCTCGTCGGCGAGGCTCAGCGCCTCGCCGAACTCGCGGGCGAACGCCTCGGTCCGCGAGTACAGGTGCGGCTGGAACACGACGATGGACCGCGCCTCGCCCGCGACGGCGCGCACGGCGTCCAGGGTCGCGCGCACCTCGGTGGGATGGTGCGCGTAGTCATCGAAGACGCGGACGCCCGCGGCGGTGCCGACGGCCTCGAAGCGGCGTCGGACGCCCTCGAACCCGGCCAGCCCATCGAGCACCGTGCCGACGTCGGCCCCGGCCTCCCGCGCGGCGAGCAGTGCGCCGAGCGCGTTCTGCGCCATGTGCCTGCCCGGCACCGCGAGCCGCATGCCGCGCGGCTGCGCCTCCCCGGCCAGCTGGATGGTCGCGACGCCACCGGTCCCCTGCTGCGTCCAGTCCAGCAGCGTGGCGGCGAGGTCGGATCCCGCGCTGCCGTAGGTCAGCACCCGCACGCCGAGGGCACGGGACCGTTCGGCCAACGCGGCGGCGCCCGGGTCGTCGACGCAGGCCACCAGCACGCCGCCGGGGGCGATGCGCGCGACGAAGTCGTCGAACACCTGGGAGTAGGCCTCCTCGGTGCCGAAGAAGTCGAGGTGATCGGCCTCGACGTTGGTCACCACGGCCACGTCGGGGGCGTACTGCAGCAGGGAACCGTCGCTCTCGTCGGCCTCGGCGACGAAGACGTCCCCGCTGCCGTGGTGGGCGTTGGTGCCGGCCTGCCCCAGATCCCCGCCCACCGCGAACGACGGGTCGAACCCGCCGCGCTGCAACGCCACGATGACCATCGACGTCGTGGTGGTCTTGCCGTGCGTGCCGCTGACCAGGACGGTGGTGTAGCCATCCATCAGCCGGGCCAGCACCGCGGGCCGCATGATCACCGGGATACCGCGGCGCTGCGCCTCGACCAGTTCGGGATTGTCCTTGGGAATCGCCGCGTGCGTGCTGACCAGCGCGGTAGGCCCACCCTCGAGCATGTCCAGCGCCGTCGCGTCGTGACCGACCCGGACCAGGGCGCCCCTGGCCCGCAGCGCGGCCAGACCCCGCGACTCCTTGGCGTCCGAACCCGACACCTGGCCACCGCGGTCCAACAGGATGCGCGCGATGCCAGACATGCCCGCCCCGCCGATGCCGACCATGTGCACGCGCCGCAGTTCCGGGGGTAGCTCCCGGGCGGTCACCGCGCGGCCGCCCTGGCCTCGCGCGCGATCGCCAGGGCGACCTCGGCCACGCGCTGCGCGGCGTCCCGGTGCCCGGCCAGCGCAGCCGCCGACGTCATCGCGGCCAACCGCTGCTCGTCGGACATCAGGCCCGAGACCGTGGAGGCGACGAACGCCGGGGTCAGGTCGGCGTCGTCGACCACCATCCCGCCGCCTGCCTCGACCACCGGCAGGGCGTTGAGCCGCTGCTCGCCGTTGCCGATCGGCAGCGGAACGTAGATGGCGGGCAGTCCGACGGCGCTCACCTCGGCCACGGTCATCGCGCCGGACCGGCAGATCGCCAGGTCGGCAGCGGCATACGCCAGGTCCATCCGGCTCAGATACGGCACCGCCACGTACGGCGGGTCGCCCGGCGCGGACGGCGCGAGGTCGAGCACGTTCTTGGGTCCGTGCGCGTGCAGCACCGAAACCCCGGCTGCGGCAAGCGCTTCCGCGGCACCGGAGACCGCCCGGTTGATCGACTGGGCACCCTGCGACCCGCCGAACACCAGCAGCACCCGGTCGTCGTCGGAGAATCCGAAGTGCGCGCGGGCCTCGCTGCGCAACGCGGCGCGGTCGAGCGTGGTGATCGCGTGACGGACCGGCACCCCGACCACCTCGACGCGGCCCAGCCCGGGATCGGGCACCGCCGACAGCACGCGCCGCGCGGTCCGCGCGCCCACCCGGTTGGCCCAGCCCGCGGTGGCGTTCGCCTCGTGGATGACGACGGGGACGGCCCGGCGGCGGCCACCTCGAGCGCCGGAACCGCGGCGAGCGGCCAGGTAGGCGGGCAGCGCGACGTACCCGCCGAAGCCGATCACCACGTCGGCGCCGACACCGTCGAGCACGGCGCGGGTCTCGCGGACGGCCTGTTGCACGCGCAGGGGCAGGCGCAGCAGGTCACCGCTCGGCTTGCGCGGGAACGGCACGGGGGTGATCAACCTCAGGTCGTAGCCGCGCTCGGGAACGAGCTTGGTCTCCAGGCCGCGGTGGGTGCCGAGCGCCGTGATCCTGACGTCGGGATCCAGTGCGACCAAGGCGTCGGCGACGGCCATGGCGGGCTCGATGTGTCCCGCGGTGCCGCCACCGGCGAGCACGACTGATATCCCCCGGTCACTACCGTCCATCCGCGCTGCTGCGGACTGCTCCCGGGGGCCGGGAGTGGCGGGTCCGTTCACCCGTGACGCTGGCCTTCCAATGGGCGAGCCCGACGGCTCGGTTGGCGTTGACGGCCTCCACTATGCACTGCGCCGCCGTCGCGTCGGTCGGCCGCCTGCGCGGTTCGTCTGCGGTCGTCGCGGACGGGCTTGTCCCGCGTGCCCGACCGTCCCTTCGTCTGCGCGGCCCTGGCGGCCTTCGCCGACTTCGGCTTGACCTTGGCCACGCGCTTCGCGGGAGCCCTGGGCGGCTTGGGCTTGGTGCGCAGGCGGTCGCGGACCGCCTCGATGCGGCTGGGCACGTACGGCTCGGGCAACGGCAGCCGCAGCAGACGGTTCATCCGGTCGTCGCGGCCGGCCCGTAGCGCAGCGCACGCCTCGGGTTCGTGTCGCGCGGCGTTGGCGATGAAGCCGATCATGAACAGCGTCGTGGCCGTCGACGTGCCGCCCGCGGAGATCAGCGGCAGCTGCAGCCCGGTCACCGGGAGCAGGCCGACGACGTAGCCGATGTTGATGAACGCCTGCCCGAGGACCCACAGGGTGGTCGTCGCGGTGAGCAGGCGCAGGAAGGGATCAGCCGAGCGGCGGGCGATGCGCATGCCGGTGTAGGCGAACAGGCCGAACAGCAGCAGCAGTCCACCCGCGCCGACGAAGCCGAGTTCCTCGCCGATGATGGCGAAGATGAAGTCGTTGTGGGCGTTGGGCAGGTAGTTCCACTTCGCGGTGCCCTGACCGAGGCCGTCACCGAAGAAGCCACCGTTGGCCAGCGCGAACCGCGCCTGCCGCGACTGGTAACCCGCGCCCTGCCCGTCCGCGGTGGGGTTCAGCCAGGACTGCACGCGCGCCGAGCGGTAGCCGGCCGACATCGCCAGGACGCCTGCCGCGATGACGACCGCGCCGAGCGAACTGAGGAAGACCCGCAGCGGCAGGCCCGCGTACCAGAGCAGGCCGAGCAGGATGATGCCCAACGACACCGTCTGTCCGAGGTCGGGCTGCAGCACGATCAGCAGCAGTGCGAGCACGGCGCCGGGCACCAGCGGGAACAGCATCTCCTTGAGCGACGCGCGTTCCATGCGTCGGCTTGCCAGCAGGTGCGCACCCCAGATCGCGAACGCGATCTTCGCCAGCTCCGACGGCTGCATGGAGAAACCGGCGACGACGAACCAGCCGCGCGAGCCGTTGGACAGGGTGCCGATCCCGGGGATGAGCACCAGGATCAGCAGGATGATCGTGAAGGCGAAGCCCGGGAAGGCCAGCCGGCGCATCAGGCTGATCGGCATCCGGAGCGCGATGTAGAACGCGACGAGGCCGACGCACGTCCACAGCACCTGCTTGCCGAAGATCGCCCAGGGCGTGCCGTCCTCGTCATAGGAGTGCACCCCGGACGCGGACAGCACCATGATCAGCCCGAGCGTGACCAGCAGGGCCGCCACCGCGATGATCAGGTGAAACGACGTCATGGGTCGTTCCAGCCAGGCGCCGAACCGGGTCCGCGGCGCCTGCGGAGCGGATTCGGCCCGCGCGGTGACGCTGCCCGCGTTCGCGGTCGCATCAGGGGTCCGGCGCAGCTTCAGCCGGTTCAGGAGCGCTGTCACGGCCGACCCGCCGGCCGTGCGACTCGAGTCACACCTGCATCACATGACTCATCTGTCGCAAGCACCCCAAAATCCTCCCCTGTCACACGCTCGATGGGTCGGACATCCGGCGCGTGTCGCGAAAGCGGGTCCGGTTCGCTGCGGTCAGCCCCCGACGGCAGTCAGCCATTCGCTGTAGAACAGCGCGACGCCCAGACCGCACGCAATTGCGGTGAGCAGCCAGAACCGGATGATGACCGTCGTCTCGGCCCACCCGACCAGCTCGAAGTGATGGTGGAACGGCGCCATCCGGAACACCCGGCGCCCGGTCGTGCGGAACGCCAGGATCTGTACGACCACCGACGTCACCTCGGCAACGAAGAGGGCGCCCAGCACGATCGCCAGCGTCTCGGTGCGACTGGTGACCGACAGCCCGGCGATGATGCCGCCCAGCGCCAGCGACCCCGTGTCGCCCATGAAGATCTTGGCCGGTGCGGCGTTCCACCAGAGGAAGCCGATGCACGCACCCGCGGTCGCCGCGGCCACCAGCGCCAGGTCCAGCGGATCGCGCACGTTGTAGCAACCCAGCCCGGGACTGGTGGCGCACGCGTTGCGGAACTGCCAGAACGTGATGATCACGTACGCCGCGGTGACCATCGCCATCGCGCCTGCCGCCAGACCGTCGAGCCCGTCGGTGAAGTTGACGGCGTTCGACCACGCACTGACCAGGACCACCACGAACAGCACGAACACCGCCGGCGCCAGCGTCACGGTCGCGATCTCGCGGACGTACGAGAGTTCGGGGCTGCCGGGCGTCACGCCGTCGGCGTTGCGGAACTGCAAACACAGCACGCCGAACAGCACCGCCGCGACCAACTGACCGACGGTCTTGGCGGTCTTGTTCAGGCCGAGGTTGCGGGAGCGCCGGATCTTGATCAGGTCGTCGAGGAAGCCCACTGCACCCAGCGCCGTGGCCAGGCCGAGGACGAGCATGCCCGACGCCGACGGGCCCCGTCCGTCGAGCGCGAGCCCGACCAGGTGGGTGCCCAGGTAGCCCGCCCAGATGCCCGCCAGGATGGCGACGCCACCCATCGACGGGGTGCCGCGCTTCTTGTGGTGGCTGGGCGGGCCGTCCTCGCGGATCTCGTGACCGAAGCCCTGCCGGGTGAACAGCCGGATCAGCACGGGCGTCAAGAGGATCGACACCGCCAGCGCGATGCCGACGGCGATCAGGATCTGCCTCATGCGGTGCCGATTCCCCCGTCGCTCGCCAGCGCATCGGCCAGCACGCCCAGGCCCGCGGAGTTGGAGGCCTTCACCAGCACCACGTCACCCTCGCGCAGCTCGTCGCGCAGCAGCTCGAGGGCGGAATCGGCGTCGTCGACCATGACCGACTCACTGCCCCACGATCCCTCCATGACGGCCCCGTGATGCATGGCGCTCATCGATCTCCCGGTTCCCACGACGACGAGTCGTGACACATCCAACCGCACGGCCAGTCGTCCGATGCTGTCATGTTCGCCGATCGCGTCGTCACCGAGTTCGGCCATCTCGCCGAGCACGGCCCAGCTCCGGCGCCGCTCGCCTCCCCCGTCCGCACCCGACTTCGCCATCCACGCCAGCGCCTTGAGCCCGGCGCGCATCGAGTCGGGATTCGCGTTGTAGGCGTCGTTGACGACCGTCACGCCATCGGGGCGGGTGGTCACCTGCATGCGGCGCTGCGACACCGGGCCCGCACCGGCGAGCGCCGTCGCGACCTGCTCGAGGTCGGCCCCGCACTCCAGCGCGACCGCCGCGGCGCACAGCGCGTTGGAGACCTGGTGGTCGCCGTGCACGGCGAGCCGCACCGGCACCGATCCGGCGGCGGAGTGCATGGTGAAGCGCGGCCGGGCCAGCTCGTCGAGCACGACGTCGTCGGCCCACAGATCCGCGCCGGGCTGACGGGCGACGCGCACCACGCGGGCGGGCGTGACGTCGGCCATTGCGGCCACCGCCTTGTCATCGGCGTTGAGGATGACCACGCCCGACGCCGGAACCGCCTGTGGCAGTTCGGACTTCGTCGCGGCGATCGCCTCGCGCGAGCCGAACTCGCCGAGGTGCGCGGTGCCCACGTTGAGCACGACGGCGATCGACGGCGGTGCGATCGCGGCCAGCGCGGCGATGTTGCCGGGATGGCGCGCCGACATCTCGAGCACGAGGTAGTCGGTATCGGCGGTGGCGCGCAGCACCGTCCACGGATGGCCGAGTTCGTTGTTGAACGACCCCGGCGGGGCGACCACCTGCCCGAGCGGCTCGAGCACGGCCGCGAGCAGGTCCTTGGTCGACGTCTTGCCCGAGGACCCCGTCACGCCGACGATCGTCAGGCCGCCCTCGACCAGCCTCGCGGCCACGGCCGCCGCGAGCCGGCCCAGCGCGCCGAGCACCGCCGCACCCGAGCCGTCGGTGTCGTGTTCGAGGACCCCGGAGTCCGGGTCACCGGAGCCGGCGCTTGGCCGGACCACGATCGCGGGCACGCCGACGGGGCGCGCGGCGAGCACCGCCACCGCACCGGCGGCCACCGCGCCCGCGGCGAAGTCGTGCCCGTCGGCGCGCGCCCCGGGCAGTGCGAGGAACAGCCCGCCCGGCGCAACCGCGCGCGAGTCGAATTCGACGGTGCCCGTGACCCGCAGTCGGCGGGCCTCGTCAGGCGACACGTCGGCGAGTTCCCCACCCACGATGTCGGCGATCTCCGCGACGGTCAGCTCGATCACGGCCGCACTCCGATCGACTCGAGCGCGCTGGCGAGTTCGTCGCGATCGTCGAACGGCTTCGTCACGCCGGCCGCCGTCTGCCCGGCCTCGTGCCCCTTGCCCGCGACCAGCACCGCGTCTCCCGCGCGTGCCCATGCGACGGCATGGTCGATGGCCGCCCGGCGGTCACCCAGCTCGACGACGTCGGTCGCAGGGCCTGCGGCGGCACGCGCGGCCGCGACGATCGTGGCCCGGATGGTCGCCGGATCTTCGTCACGGGGGTTGTCGTCGGTCACCACGACGAGGTCGGCCAGCTCGGCCGCCACCCGGCCCATCGGCTCGCGCTTGCCTGCATCGCGGTTGCCGCCCGCGCCGAAGACCACCGCGATGCGGCCTGTGCCAATTTGCTGGCGCAGCGTCTCGAGCACCGCCTGCAGCGCGCCCGGCTTGTGGGCGTAGTCCACCACGGCGAGGAAGTCCTGACCGCGGTCGATGGGTTCCAGCCGACCGGGCACGGCCGCGTCGCGCAGGCCCGGAGCCGCTTGGTCCGGCGATACGTCGACCGCGTCGAGCAGAGCGGTCGCGAGCAGACAGTTCGCGACGTTGTAGCGACCGGGCAGCGCGATCCGCAGACTGTGATGCACGCCAGCCGGGTCGACGGCGACGAACTCCTGACCGCCGTGCCCCACGGGCCGGATCGACTCCGCACGCCAGTCGGCGGCCTGCTCGATGCCGACGGTGATCGGGTTCTCCGCCCGCCCCGCGATGACGCGGCCCGCGTCGTCGTCGATGCACACCACGGAAACGTCTGCGTGGGTGGCCGATTCGGGGTCGAAGAGCCGGGCCTTGGCGTTCAGGTAGTCCTCCATCGTGGGGTGGAAGTCGAGGTGGTCGCGGGACAGATTGGTGAAGCCGCCGACGGCGAAGTGCACCGCGTCGACGCGGCCGAGGGTCAGCGCGTGACTCGAGACCTCCATGACCACGGTGTCGACGCCGCGCTCGAGCATCACCGCGAGTAGGGCCTGCAGATCGGGGGCCTCGGGCGTGGTCAACGCACTCGGCTCGTCGACGCCGTCGATCCGGATGCCGACGGTGCCGATCAGCCCGGCGACCCGGCCTGCGGCCCGCAGCCCGGCCTCGACAAGGTAGGTCGTCGTGGTCTTGCCGGACGTTCCCGTCACCCCGACGACGCGCAACCGCTCCGACGGGTGGCCGTACACGGTGGCGGCCACCTCGCCGAGCACTGAGCGCGGGCTGTCGTGGATCAGCAGTGGGACGCCGACGCCCTCGAGTTGGGCAGCGCCGTCCCGGTCGGTCAGCACGGCGACCGCGCCGCGGGCGAGTGCGTCGTCGACGAACCGGGCGCCGTGGGCGGATGCGCCGGGCAGTGCCGCGAAGAGGTCACCGGGGCGGGCGTCCCCGCTGCGCAGCGTGACGCCCGATACCCGCAGGTCGCCCTCCCGCGGCGCGAGCGTGGCGCCCACGTGCGACGCCAGGTGCTCGAGATCGGCACCCACCGGGTGCGAAGGACGCGAATTCATGGCGTTGACACAGTACCGACCCGCCGGGGGCGGCCCCGTTCTCTAGCCCTGCAGCACCAGTGGCGGTCCGGGATCCGGCGACAGCGGCACGTTCTCGCGCTGCAGCAGCCACGACGCGATGTTGTGGAACAGCGGGGCCGACGTCGTGCCGGGCTGACCGTCGGCGGTGCGGCTCGGGTGGTCCATCATCACGCCGACGACGTAGCGGGGGTCGTCCGAGGGCACCATGCCCGCGAAGGTGATCCAGTAGACGTCGCTGTAGTAGCAGCCGCAGGCCGGATTGATCTGCTGCGCCGTGCCCGTCTTGCCCGCGATCTGATAACCCTCGACCGCGGCTTGGGAGCCGGTGCCCTGCTGGATGCCGCGGGGGTCGCGCTGCACGGTGGCGCGCAACATGTTCCGCACCGTGCGCGCGGTCTCGGCCGACACCACCCGCACCGGCTCGGGACGCGGCTCGTCGGCACGCGTGCCGTCGTCGGCGATGATCGACTTGATGACCCGCGGCGGGACTCGCATGCCGTCGTTGGCGATGGCCTGGTACATGCCGGTCATCTGCAGCAGCGTCATCGAAAGACCCTGTCCGATGGGCAGGTTGGCGAACGAGCTGCCGGACCACTGGTCGATGGGCGGCACCAGGCCGGAACTCTCGCCCGGCAGTCCGACGCCGGAGCGCTGGCCCAGACCGAACTTGTCGGCCATCTCGGCCCACTTCTCCGGCCCGACGCGCTGGGCCAGCATCAGCGTGCCGACGTTGGAGGACTTACCGAACACTCCGGTGGTGGTGTACGGCATCACGCCGTGCGCCCACGCATCGCCGACGGTGACGCCGCCCATGTCGATCGACCCGGGCACCTGCAGCACCTCGTCGGGATTGGTCAGCCCCATCTCGATGGCCGTCGCGGCGGTGATGATCTTGTTCACCGATCCCGGCTCGAAGGGCGAGGTGACCGACAGGTTGCCCATCTCGCGATCCTCTTGCCTGCCGAGGTCCTGCGAGGGATCGAAGGTGTTGTCGTTCGACATGGCGAGCACCTCGCCGGTCTTCGCGTCGAGGACGACGGCGGAGACGTTCTTGGCGCCCGAGAGGTTCTTGGCCTGCTGCACCTGCTGCTGCACGTAGAACTGGATGTCGTCGTCGATGGTGAGCTGGACCGTGGAGCCGTCGACGGCGTCGTGCCGGTTGCGGTAGCTGCCCGGGATGACGACGCCGTCCGAGCCGCGGTCGTAGGTCACCGAGCCGTCGGTGCCTGCCAGCTTCGAGTCCAGCGAGTCCTCGAGTCCGAGCAGTCCGTGGCCGTCCCAGTCGATGCCGCCGACGATGTTCGCGGCCAGCGAGCCACCGGGGTACTGCCTGATGTCCTGACGTTCGTAGCCGACCTCGGGGTACTTGGTCGCGATGGCGTCGGCGACCGCCGGGTCGACTGCGCGCGCCAGGTAGACGAACGTCTCCTTGCCGGAGAGCTTCTTCAGCAGCGTCGACCGGTCGGGGTTCCCTTCGAGGAGGCCCGAGACGCCGCCGGCGATCTCGGCGAGCCGCTTGGCGGGATCGGGCGCCGACGGGTCGGCGGCCTTGGCGTCGGCGAGCTGCTTCTGGACCTTCACCGGCTGGAAGGTCAACGCCCTGGCTTCGATGGTGAAGGCCAGCTTGTCGGCGTTGCGGTCGACGATGCTGCCGCGCACCGCCTTGTCGACGTCGGTCACCTTGAGCTGTCCGGCGGCCTCGGCGCGCAGGCCCTCCGCGCGGGGCACCTGCAGGCTGAAGAGCTGGGTGCCTGCCACGACGAGCAGCAGCGCGATGACGGCGTTGCCTGCGCGGTGCCGGAACACGAACGTCGAGCTGCGCGGCCCCGTCTCGGGGATCGGCTCGCGGACGCGCCGCGTCCTGGCCGAGTGCGGCTGATCGGTACGGCCCCTGGTCACCGGGACCGGGCGGCGCTTCCTACCCCAACTCATGCCGGGGCTCCGGGAACGGGTGCTGCGGCGGGGTCGACCGGAGCGGGCGGCGCGACCTCCAGTGCGGGCGGCGCGGCCGGCGGCGCAGGCGGCGCGGCCTCCACGGCGGGACCGGGCAGTGCGGGCGCCTCGGGTATGGGGAGGTGCGCGGCGTCGGGCACGCCATTGACTCCCGCGACACCACCGGCCAGCGGTGCGGTCGCGGCGATCGGGACCTCCGGGTTGGCGGCGGTCGCGGGACGGGGCGGGATCCGCACGGCCAGCTCACGCGGTTCGACGACCCGGGGCGCGGGAGCAGGCGGTGGGGCCGGTGGGCCGGGTTCGGGGATCGGGGCGTTGAGCGGCGGAGGCTGGACGCCCTCGGCAGGCTTCGGCGTGCCGACCACGACCCAGGCACCCGTCGGGTCCTGGACCAGGTGCGCAGTGTCGCGCGACGGGATCATGCCGAGCTGGCGCGCCGACTCCGCCAGAGCCGGCGCGGCCTGGGCTTCGAGCACGTCGCGCTCGAGCGCCTCCTTCTGCTGCAGCAGCGCCTGGTTCGTCTCCCGGGCGTGGCCGAGTTCGTAGGACCGCTCGGCCGCGTCGGTCGACAGCCACAGCGTGACGCCGAGACCGAGGCCGAGGGCGCCGATCACCAGCACCACGAACGGAACGCGGCTGACCAGGTGGCGTGGGTTGAACTCGATGGCGGAGAGCCTGATCAGGATCCGCTCGCGCAGCGGCGGCCGGACGATCTTCGGCGCCTTCGCCTTTCGCGCCTTGGCCCTGGCCTTGGCCTGGGCGGCGTTCTTCGGCCGTCCCGGCGCGTCGGTGGGCCGCTGCATCGGGCTCGTGCCGGGGCCCGATCCGTTGGACCGCGGCGGGCGCTGGTCGCGCACCGGCCGGCGGCCGCGGGTCGGGGCGTCGGCGGCCCGGCGCCCGACGGCGCCCTCACGGGCCGGCCTGCGCACCTTGCCGTCGTCTCGCTTGCCCCCGCGACGCACTGGTTCTCTCCGCTTGGCCATCACGACACTTCCCTTCCCACGACCTTCTCCAGCGCGCGCAACCGAACCGATGCGCTGCGGGGGTTCAATTCGATCTCCGGTTGCGGCGCCTTCTCGGCACCACGGGTGAGCGAGGCGAACTCGGGCTCGTAGCCGGGCAGTTCGACGGGCAGACCCTCGGGTGATCGAGACGCCGTGGCGGCGGTGAACACCGTCTTGACGATCTTGTCTTCCAGAGACTGGTAGGCCATCACCACGACGCGGCCGCCGACGGCCAGCGCGTCGAGCGAGGCGGGCAGGGCGTCGCGGAGCGAGTCCAGCTCACCGTTGACCGCGGTGCGCAGGGCCTGGAACGTGCGCTTGGCCGGGTGACCGCCGGTGCGGCGGGTCGCGGCGGGAATCGACGCGTACAGCACCTCGACCAGTTCGCCGGTGGTGCGCAACGGGTTCCGGGCACGCCTGCGACCGATCTCGGCGGCGATCCTGGATGCGAAGCGCTCGTCGCCGTAGTCGCGCAGCACCCGGGCCAGGGCCTTCACGTCGTAGGTGTTGACGATGTCGGCGGCCGTCAGCGGCGCATCGGGGTCCATTCGCATGTCCAGCGGCGCGTCGTGCGAGTAGGAGAAGCCGCGCTCGACCCGGTCCAGCTGCATGGAGGACACCCCGAGGTCGAACAGCACGCCGTCGATCTCGCCCTCGCTGCGGTCGGCCCAGTAGCCGTCGTAGCGGGTGCGGACGAACCGCACGCGGTCGGAGAAGGGTGCGAGCCGCTCCTCCGCGATGGCCAGTGCCGACGGGTCGCGGTCGAGGCCGACGAGCCGTAGGCCGGGGAGGTCGGTGAGGAAGCGTTCGGCGTGGCCGCCAGCGCCGAGCGTGGCGTCGACGAGGATCGCGCCGCTGCCGTCCGGGCTGCGCCGGGTCAGTGCCGGCGTGAGCAGTTCGACGCAGCGGTCGAGGAGCACGGGCACGTGCGGCGTGCGGTCGGGGCCGGTAGTCGAGTCGGGCATCGGAACCGGCCTCCCCTCAGTGCGCCGCAGAAGATGTCGTGCCCCTGTCTCGAGGTCCCTGTCCGAGATCGCGAACCTGGCGTCGGGGAAGTACGTCAGGGTCGGTTCGGACAGAGGCCACGAGACACGGGCATCGGCAGGGTTGGCCTCCGGATCAGATGATGTCGCGCAGAGTTTCATCGCTGGCCGCGGAGAAGTTCTCTTCGTGGGCTGCCTGGTATTCCTGCCAGGCTTCGGCGTCCCAGATCTCCAGGTACGTGATCGAACCGGTGACCACGCACTCCTTGGTCAGGTTCGCGTACCGGCGATGGTCGGCGGTCAGCGTGATCCGGCCTTGGGCGTCCGGGTGCTGTTCGTCGGTCGCCGCGGCGAGGTTTCGCAGGTAGGCCCTGGCCTCCGGATTGCTCCGCGATGCCTGGGTCAGACGCTCCGCGAGTGCTTCGAACTCCGCACGGGGGTAGACGGCGAGGCTGTGGTCTTGGCTCTTGGTGACCATCAACCCCCCTGCCAGTGCGTCACGGAACTTGGCGGGCAGCGTGAGCCGCCCCTTGTCGTCGAGCTTTGGCGTGTAGGTGCCGAGAAACATCCCGCCACCTCCCACCCGGAGCCCCATTCGCTCCGCTGTGCGCCACTTTACCCCACAATCCCCCACTTTGTTCCACTTAGCGGTGCGGATTCTCCCCCATCCCCCACCAACCACCACCGACGCGGGGCGGGCAGGCGGCAGCGCGCACACCGATGACCAGTTGATGACGGATAACCGCAGCTCGCGCGGCTGCGGCCGAAAGTGGGGCGTGGTGGGGCGGCCGGCGCCCGTTCACCCGCTGCAGCAGTGCGCCCGGCGTGTCGAGACAAAGAAAAAGGGGCAGCTCCTCGCGGAGCTACCCCTGTGTCGGGAAGACGGCGACTACTCGTCGAACCGGCGCCGGAATCGGTCCTCCATGCGACTGGTGAAGGAACCGCCCGAACCCTTGGCCTTGCGCGGTCGGGCCGATCCGGTTTCGGGTGCCGACTTGTCTCGGCCACCGGCGACGCGCGGCCCGGTGATCGCGAACACCACGCCACCGAACATCACGATGAAGCCGACCACCGAGAGGACGGGCAGACTCCCGATCCACGTGGCCCGCAACGCAATGCCGGCAACCAGTAGCGCGAGACCGAGCACGAAGAGCACTCCGCCTTGGAGCCTGCGCCGCGCCGAGGGCGCCCGCAGGTTGCCCCCGCGAACGCTCGACGCGAACTTGGGGTCCTCGGCGTAGAGAGCGCTCTCGATCTGGTCGAGCATGCGCTGCTCATGATCGGAGAGTGGCATCCGTGCCTCCCTAATTGCCGCGGGCCGTAGTTCGTTCGAACTCGTATAACGTCGGGTATGCCCGCTTGGACGGACACCCAACACTGATGATACGAGGTCAATCTGAGCCGTACCACCTAGTTCAATGCTCGATTGTACGGCCCGCTGCGAGTGGGCGAGATACCACGTCGAGCAGTCGATGATGAGAACGATTTCGGAGTTCGAACCGTGAAGGGCAACCGGCGTTGGCGACGTTTCTGATCGACCTGTCACAGGCCGACATGCAGAGGCGGCTACGGGACGCGCTCGCCGTCTACGTCGAAGCGATGCGCTACCCCCGCGGCACCGAGGAGCAGCGCGCCTCGATGTGGCTGGAGCACACGCGGCGCCACGGCTGGAAGGCAGTCGCCGTCGTCGAGACGGGGACCGACGGCAGCACCGGCGGCGCGCCCGAGTCCCCCGAGGCCATCGCATCGGCTCCCCTGCTCGGCGTGGCCTACGGCTACTGCGGCGCCCCGGACCAATGGTGGCAACAGCAGGTCGTCGCAGGCCTGCAGCGCGGCGGCACCGATGCGGGCCGTATCTCGGACCTGATGACGAGCTACTTCGAACTCACCGAACTGCACATCCGGCCCAGCGCGCAGGGTCGCGGCCTCGGCGAGGCGCTGGCCCGCCGACTCCTCGACGGCCGCACCGAATCGCACGTACTGCTGTCGACGCCGGAGATCAACGGCGAGGCCAACCGGGCCTGGCGGCTGTACCGCAGACTCGGGTTCACCGACGTGATCCGCGGCTATCACTTCGCCGGCGATCCGCGTCCGTTCGCGATCCTGGGCCGCAGCCTGCCCCTTTGAGCTCCTCGAGCCGCCTGGTCTGGCACGATGACCGGGTGCACGCCAGGCGTCGCCAGCGGCTGCTGGCCCTGCTCCTCCTTCTGATCATCGTGCCGACCGCCGCGGGCTGCGTGCGGGTCCGGGCCTCGATCACCGTCTCGCCCGACGATCGGGTCTCCGGCCAGATCGTTGCGGCCGCGAAACCGCGCAACGCCGACGACAAGGGACCGCAGCTGCTCAACACATTGCCGTTCAGCAACAAGGTGTCGGTGTCGCCCTACGAGCGCGACGACTTCGTGGGCAGCCAAGCCGTGTTCTCCGACCTCACGTTCGCCGAACTCCCGCAGCTGGCGGGCATGAACCGCGACGCCGCGGGCGTCGACGTCAACCTCCGCAGGGCAGGCGATCTCGTCATCCTCGAAGGCCGTGCCGACCTGACGTCGCTCAGCGATTCCGAGGCCGACGTGTCGCTCAGCGTGTCGTTCCCCGGCGAGGTCACCTCCACCAACGGCGACCAGGTGTCGACCGAGATCGTCGAGTGGAAACTCCGGCCCGGCGTCGTCAGCACCATGAACGCCCAAGCCCGCTACACCGATCCGAGCGCGCGTTCGTTCACCGGCGCCGCCATCTGGCTGACGGTCGGTTCGTTCCTCATCGCCGGGGTGATCGGCGCGCTGGCGTGGAACAGCAGGGACCGCAGCCCGGTGCTCGCCAACCCACACGACCCTGCGCGCTAGGCCCGTCGGCAGGCTCTACTCTTCAAGTGCACGACCCTTCAGGGCAACGGGTGTCGATCGAAGAAAGGGGCGTCCGCTGAGCGTGGATGCAGCGGCACCGTCGGCCGTGGAACTGGTGGCCGCGGTCACGCAACGACTGGGCGAGTACCTCCGCGAGCGTCGGCGCGACGCCGCCTACATAGGCGAGGACTACGCGGAACTCACCGCCGGACTCGAGGAGTTCGTGCTCCGCGGGGGCAAGCGGCTGCGACCGGCCTTCGCGTACTGGGGATGGCGCGCCGTCGCCGACCCCGGGGCCACGGCCACCGATTCGATGCCGCCCGACGTGCTCCGCCTCGTCTCGGCGCTCGAACTGCTGCACGCATGTGCGCTGATCCACGACGACGTCATCGACGCCTCGGCCACCCGGCGCGGGCTGCCGACCGTGCACATGCTGTTCACCGACCTGCACCGCGGGCGCGACTGGCACGGTGACTCCGAGCAGTTCGGGCTCTCGGCGGCGATCCTCATGGGCGACCTGTCGCTGGTCTGGGCCGACGACGTGGTCGCGACCTCGGAGCTGCCGGTGGACGCGTACCGCCGGGTGCGGCGCGTCTGGTCGGACATCCGCACCGAGGTCCTCGGCGGCCAGTACCTCGACATCGCCGCCGAGTCCGGCCGCGCGGAGACCGTCGCGTCGGCCCTGAACGTCTGCACCTTCAAGACCGCGTCCTACACGGTCTCGCGCCCGCTGCAGTTCGGCGCCGCGGCCGCCGCGGACCGCCCCGACGTGCAGGCCATCTTCCACGAGCTGGGCAACGACCTGGGCGTCGCGTTCCAACTGCGCGACGACGTCCTCGGCGTGTTCGGCGATCCCGCGGTCACCGGCAAGCCCTCCGGAGACGACCTCCGCTCGGGCAAGCGCACCGTGCTGCTCGCCGAGGCCCTCGAACGCGCCGATCAGACCGACCCCGTGGTCGCGAAGCTGCTGCGCACGTCCATCGGCACCGACCTGTCCGACGACCAGGTCCGCGAATTGCGTTCGGCCATCGAATCCGTCGGCGCGCTGGCCGCGGTCGAGACGCGCATCACCGAACTCACCCACCGCGGGCTCGACGTCCTTGCCGCCGCACCGATCGACGAGCACGCCAAGGTCGGTCTGTCCGAACTCGCCAGATTGGCCTCGACCCGGTCCGCCTGACTCCCATGGCCACGTCCTCCGCACCGACTCAGGAGTCGGAATCCCGTCCCCGCAAGGGGGTGTCGGGTCTCGTCGACTTCATCCGCTCTCCCGACGGCAAACCGGCACGCCTGGGATTCCTCGGCGCGTGTCTGATCACCCTCGGCGGGCTCGGTGCAGGCAGCACCCGCCTGCACGACCCACTGCTGGAATCGCTGGGCATGTCGTGGCTGCGGTTCGGCCACGGCCTGGTGGTGTCGTCCCTGCTGCTGTGGGGCGGCGTCGCAGTGATGCTGGTGTCGTGGCTGTGGCTGGGCCGGCGCGTCATCGCCCACACTGTTTCCGAGTACACGATGGTCGCGACGACCGGGTTCTGGCTGGCACCGCTGCTGCTCAGCGTGCCGGTGTTCAGCCGCGACACGTACTCCTACCTCGCCCAAGGTGCGCTGCTGCGCGACGGTCTCGACCCGTACGCGGTGGGGCCGGTGGACAACGTCAACTCCCTGCTGGACAACGTCAGTCCGATCTGGACCACCACCACCGCGCCGTACGGCCCCGCGTTCATCCTGATCGCGAAGTTCGTCACGCTGATCGTCGGCGATCACGTGGTCGCGGGCACGATGCTCCTGCGCCTGTGCATGCTGCCGGGGCTGGTGCTGCTGATCTGGGCGGCACCCAGGGTGGCGCGCCGCATCGGTGCCAACGGCCCTGCGGCGCTGTGGATCTGCGTGCTCAATCCACTGGTGATCATCCACCTGATGGGTGGCGTGCACAACGAGATGCTGATGGTCGGCCTGATGATGGCCGCCATCGCGCTGACCCTCGGCGACCGGCCCGTGTGGGGCGTCTCGCTGATCGCGCTGGCCGTCGCGGTGAAGGCGACCGCGGGCATCGCCCTGCCGTTCATGGTGTGGATGTGGATGCACCGGTTGCGCGAACGACGGCAGTTGGGCCCGGTACGCGCATTCGCGGTCGCGACGGCGGCGTCGGCCGCCATCTTCGTGGCCGTCTTCGCCGTGGTGTCCCTGCTGGCAGGCGTGGGCCTCGGCTGGCTCACCGCGCTGGCCGGGTCGGTGAAGATCATCAACTGGCTCACCCTGCCGACCGCCGCGGCGAACCTGGTCAACGTGATCGGCGGGCTGTTCCTGCCGGTCAACTTCTACGCCGTGCTCGAGGTCACCCGCATCATCGGCGTCGCGACGATCGCGATCGCGCTGCCGCTGCTGTGGTGGCGCTACCGGCACGACGACCGCGAAGCGCTGACCGGCATCGCCGCGGCCATGCTGGTCGTGGTGCTGTTCGTGCCCGCCGCACTCCCCTGGTACTACACCTGGCCGCTGGCGATCCTGTCCGCGCTGGCTCAGAGCCGGGCAGGAATCGCCGTCATCGCCGGGTTCTCGACGTGGATCATGGTGATCTTCAAACCCGATGGGTCACACGGGATGTACTCGTGGATCCACGTGGCGCTGGCGACCGCGTGCGCGCTGACGGCGTGGTATTCGCTGTCGCACACCGCCGAGCCGGCGGACGCGGAACGTCAGTAAGCCACGACCGTGGAACGGTCGATATGCCACGACCGTGGAACGGTCAATATGCCATCGCCTGGGCGCGCCGCACGACCTCGCGCGCCTGATGCGAGTGCAGCGCGTCGACCGGCCGGGCGTTGGGCTGGGGCGCCGCCCCGCCGTCGCGGATGACCGTGAGCGACTCGTCCGGGGTGAACAACCACCGCACGATCTCGGTGTCCTCGAACCCTCCGTCGTGCAGCACGACCAGCAGACCGGGTAGCGACTTCACCACGCGGCCGTCTTCGAAGAAGACCTTCGGCACCACGACCGAACCACCCCGGCGCACCCCCAGCAGGTGTCGTTCCTTGAGGTGCTGGATCACCTTGGACACGGGAATGCGCAGAAGGGATGCGACGGCGGGGAGGTCGTAGACCGCCTCGTCGGAGTCGAGGACGTCATCGGCGGCCGGAATGTTGCTCACGGCACCGAGTCTAAGATGCACGCGTGGAGACCAGCCAGTGTTCGGACCCGCTCGTCGGTGCCGTCCTGGATGGCCGTTACCGGGTGGACACCCCGATCGCGACGGGAGGCATGTCCACCGTGTACCGCGGTCTCGACATCCGCCTGGACCGGCCGGTCGCCGTGAAGGTGATGGATCCCCGATATGCGGGCGATCAGCAGTTCATGGTCCGGTTCCAGCGCGAGGCACGCGCGGTCGCGCGGCTGAAGCATTCGGGGCTGGTCTCGGTCTACGACCAGGGACTCGACGGCAGGCACGCCTTCCTGGTCATGGAACTGGTCGAGGGCGGCACACTGCGCGAACTGCTCGAGGAGCGCGGCCCGATGCCGCCGCACGCGGTCGCCGCCGTGCTGGCCCCCGTGCTCGGCGGGCTGGCGGTCGCACACCGCGCGGGTCTGGTGCACCGCGACGTGAAGCCGGAGAACGTGCTGATCTCCGACGACGGCGACGTGAAGATCGCCGACTTCGGGCTCGTTCGCGCCGTCGCCGAGGCGAAGATCACGTCGACCAGCGTCATGCTGGGTACGGCGGCCTACCTGTCGCCCGAGCAGGTCGGCACCGGTGACGCCGGTCCGCGCAGCGACGTCTACGCCGTCGGGATACTCGCCTACGAGCTGCTCACCGGCGCCACGCCGTTCACCGGTGACAACGCCTTGGCCGTCGCCTACCAGCGAATGGACAACGACGTACCGCCGCCGAGCGCGGCGATCTCAGGCGTGCCAAGCCAATTCGACGACCTGGTGGCGTGCGCGACGGCCCGCGATCCCGACGACCGGTTCGCCGACGCCCAGGACATGGCCGCCGAACTCGACGACATCGTCACCGAACTCGGCCTGCCCCCGTTCCGGGTGCCCGCGCCGCGCAACTCGGCTCAGCACGCCGCGGCCACCGTGCATCACGTCCGCAGGCCGACCCGGGCGTTCACCAGGGGCCCGTCGGGTTCCGACGAGATCGAATACCGCCGTCCGGCAAGCCAATTCGCCGGCATCGAGATCAACGAACTCGAGCTGGCACGGCAGCGCGGCAAGCGCGTCACCACGTTTTGGCTGCTCGCCATCCTGACGCTGACCGGCTTGATCGCGGCAGGCGCCTGGACGCTCGGCAGCAACCTGCCCGCGCTGGGGCTCTAGTCCCGGAGCATCTCCGCGACCAGGAACGCCAACTCCAGGCTCTGCTGGGTGTTCAGCCGCGGGTCGCACGCCGTCTCGTACCGCCCTGCGAGGTCGGTGTCCGAGATGTCCTGTGCGCCACCGAGACACTCGGTGACGTTCTCACCGGTGATCTCGACGTGGATGCCACCCGGGTGCGTGCCGAGGCTGCGGTGCACCTCGAAGAAGCCCTGCACCTCGTCGACGATCCGGTCGAAGTGCCGCGTCTTGTATCCGGTCGACGACTCGTGGGTGTTGCCGTGCATGGGGTCGCACTGCCAGATCACCCGGTGGCCGGAGGCCTCCACCTTCTCGATGATCGCGGGCAGCACGTCGCGCACCTTGCCGTTGCCCATCCGGCTGACGAGGGTCAGACGGCCCGGCACGTTGTTCGGGTCGAGGCGCTCGACGTACTCCACCGCCAGTTCCGGTGACGTGCTCGGCCCGATCTTGATGCCGATCGGGTTGGCGATGACCTCGGCGAACGCGACGTGCGCGCCGTCGAGCTGGCGGGTGCGCTCCCCGATCCAGAGGTAGTGCGCCGACAGGTCGTAGAGCTTCGGGCTGGACCCGTCGGCCTCGGCCCCGTCGTAGTCCATCCGCAGCATCGCCCGCTCGTAGTCGAGCACCAGCGCCTCGTGGCTGGCGTAGATCTCGGCGGTCTGCAGGTTGCGGTCGTCGACGCCGCAGGCGCTCATGAAGCGCAGGCCGCGGTCGATCTCACCGGCGAGCGCCTCGTAGCGGGCGCCTGCGGGCGAGGTGCGGACGAACTCGCGGTTCCAGTCGTGCACCTTCTGCAGCGAGGCCATGCCCGACGACGTCAGCGCACGGACCAGGTTCATCGCGGCGCTGGCATTGGCGTAGGCGCGCACCAGCCGGGACGCGTCGTGGTCGCGCACCGAGGCGTCGGGCGCGAACCCATTGACCATGTCGCCGCGGTAGGACCGCAGGCCAAGCGCGTCGATGTCCGACGACCGCGGCTTCGCGTACTGCCCGGCGATGCGGGCCACCTTGACCACCGGCATGCTCGCGCCGTAGGTGAGCACCACGGCCATCTGCAGCAGCGTGCGGATGTTGGCGCGGATGTGCGGCTCGGTGTTGTCGACGAACGTCTCGGCGCAGTCGCCACCCTGCAGCAGGAACGCGTTGCCGAGCGCGACGTCGGCCAGGTGGGCCTTGAGGCGCTCGATCTCCGACGGCACGGTCACCGGCGGGACGCTCTCCAGCACCGTCCGCATCGCCTTCGCCTGGCTGGCATCCCAGCTGGGCTGCTGCAGCGCGGGCTTGGCCAGTGCGGCGTCGAGCCGGTGGCGCAGATCCTCAGGCAGCGGCGGCAGATCCGGCAGCTGGTCGATGGGTACGTCGACGGTCCAATTCACCCGTCCATGGTAGCGGGCAGGAACAGTCGTTTTCGCCAGCGACCGTCAGGCACCCCGCCAGGCATACCCGCAGCTCAGGACCGCACGGCCCAGGACCCATCGTCGTCGTCTGCCGTCATCAGCCGATATCGGCGCAAGTTGTGCTTGGCGTCGACCAGCGCGTCGTGGGCATCGCGCGGACGCGGCGGCATCCTCGGCGAACCGCGTTCCTCCCAGAACTGCCGCAACTCCCTTGTGAACCGCGGGATCGCAGGCGGCAGATCCGTCATCGGTCCCCACAGCTGGCACAGCACCACGTGGTCGTATGCGCCGACCCACGCCCACAGCTCGATGGTCCGGTCACCGTCGATGTCGAAGAAGTCCTCGAGATCCGACCGGATCTCCCTGCGCGACCGCCACAGTTTCGACGACGGGGACGGCAGCTTCGGCAGGACGTGCTTCCGGACCCACGGGCCTGCACGGTCGGGGTCGAACTCCGAGGAGATGGCGTAGTACTCGCGGCCGTCCTCGGCCGCCACCCCGATGGAGATCAACTCGATCGAACGGCCGTCGTCGATGAACTCGGTGTCGTAGAAGTACCGCACGCTCAGGCCGCTCCCATGGTCTTCGTAGTAGCAGCCGGGGTCGTAGCAGCCGGGGCCGTAGCCGCGGGGGCCGGCGCGGCGTGGATCTCGCGATCGAGTTCCGCGTCGACCTTCGCGTCGTCGGGAAACTGCGGTTCACCGGCCACGATGTGCTGCAACCACAGTTTCGCCTGTACGACGGGCCTGCGCAGCTTGCGCTCGCGTTCCAGCGCCGTGTGCATCTTGCGCGGCCGCGTGGTGTAGCGCCAGCGCGCCCACGGCGCGTGCGGCCGGGACAACCGCACCGCCCCCACGATCAGCAGCGGCGTGATGAACATGCCGACCAGACCCGTCCACACCTTGCCCTTGAGCAGCACGACGACCGCCAGCAGCAGCGTGAGCACGGCGATGACGACCACCGTGGCCCTCGCCTCGATCGAGTGATCGTCGCGCCAGATGCCGACGTCGAAGAACGACAGCGGGTTGAACCCGAGGACGAGGAGGCCTGCGACGGCGACCGCGGCGAACACCGCATCGACCGACGTACGCCCGTCCTCGGCCCAGTACACGTCCTGCAGGTGCAGGATCAGCGCGAACTCGTCGAGCACCAGTGCCGCCCCGATCCCGAATCCGATTGCGGCGACGGTAAATTCGACCACTCCCCCGTTCACGGCGAGCGTCACCATCGTCACCCCGGACACCATGACGAGGACGACGCCGATCACCACGTGGTGGATGTGCAGCCCACCACCGGCCGAGATGTTGCGCGGCTGCCACCACTTGCGTGGCGCGTCACTGCCTGCGTGGCGGCGGATGTAACGGACGATCGTGCGCGTCACGAAGAACGTCAGGATGAAGGCCACCAGGCAGCAGAGCAGTGGGATGCGATCACGCGTGACGAAGTCGAATTGGACCGTGAGGTGCACGACCGGAAACTTACGCCGACCTGCACCCGCCGCAGTGTCGTTGGGTCCAGGACGCGCCGGGGCGGGCGGAGCGGACGCGAGAGGACGCCGCCCCCACCGATACGCTGTGACCCGACATGAGTAAGCGGCAGACGCCCGGTCGGGCTGGGTGGTGGCCAACCGTGGCGTGGCGGTCGTTCCAACTCCTCGTGCTGATCGCCGTGGCCTGGGCAGGTTGGCGACTCCTCGGCCACACGCCGTACCGCATCGACATCGACGTCTACCGGATGGGCGGTCGCGCGTGGCTCGACGGCACGCGCCTCTACAGCGCGGACACCGTCTTCCACACCGAGGCCGGGCTCGACCTGCCGTTCACGTACCCGCCGCTGGCCGCGATCCTGTTCGCTCCGTTCGCGTGGCTGCCGCTGCCGGTGGCCGGTGCGACGATCACCGTCATCACGTTCGTCCTGCTCATCGCGTCGACGTGGATCGTGCTGACCCGCTTCGGGGTGTGGTCGAACTCCGCCGCCGTGACCGACCCGGCCTGGGCCCGCCGCGGCTGGATCGCCGCGGCGATCGTGGCGCCTGCCGTCGTCTACTTCGAGCCGATCCGGGCGAACTTCGAGTTCGGCCAGATCAACGTCGTGCTCATGTCGCTGGTGATCGCCGACCTGGTGCCGCGCCGGACGCCGTGGCCGCGCGGACTGCTCCTCGGCATCGGGGTGGCCCTCAAGCTGACGCCCGCGGTGTTCGTGCTCTACCTGCTGCTGCGCCGCGACACCAGGGCCGTGCTCGTCACGGCCGCGTCGACGGTGGCCGCGACGCTGCTCGGCGTCGCACTCGCCTGGCGCGACTCCCTGCAGTACTGGACCGAGACCGTGCACGACACCGGCCGGATCGGCACTGCGACGCTGAACACCAACCAGAACATCGCGGGTCTGCTGGCGCGTCTGGGCCTCGGCGACGATCTGCGGTTCGTGCTGTGGACGGCGGCGTGCTTCGCGGTGCTGGGGCTGACCGCGTGGGCTGCGCTGCGCATCCTGCGCGGCCATCGTGCCGACCCGCCATCGGCGATCGACGAGGCGCCGGTGCTGGCGCTGATCTGCGTGGCGATGTTCGGTCTGGTGGTGTCACCGGTGTCGTGGTCGCACCACTGGGTGTGGGTGCTTCCGACGCTGCTGGTGACCACCGTCGTCGCCTACCGCTACCGCGACGTCGCACTCGGGGTCGTGAGCGCGGGCGGCATCGCCCTGATGGTGTGGACGCCGATCACGTTGATGACACCGCACGAGGAGACCGCGGCGCCGCTGTGGCGCCAGCTGGTCGGTGGTTCCTACCTGTGGTGGGCGCTGGCCGTGATCGTCGTGGTCGGCGCGGTCGCCGGACGGCTGCGATCGACTAGTCGGCGGGATCAGCCGGCGGCGGACTCCGGAAACCTGCTGGCCGGCTTTCCGGCATCCCCCTCCTGAGCCGTCTTGACGTCGGCCGCATACAGGTCGACGTACTCCTGGCCGGATAGCTGCATCAGTTCGTAGACGACCTCGTCGATGACGGCGCGCTCGATGAACCGGTTTCCCGCGAGCCCTTCGAAGCGGGAGAAGTCCATCGGCTTTCCGAACCGGACCTGGACACGGCCGAACCGCCACATCTTGCTGCCCGGGGGGTTCACCTGGTCGGTTCCGATCATCGCGACCGGAATGACGGGGACACCGGTGGTCAGCGCCAGGCGGGCGAGCCCGGTCTTGCCCTTGTACAGCCGCCCGTCCGGTGAGCGGGTGCCCTCGGGATACATGCCGAGCACCTTGCCTTCGCCGAGGATGCGCTCCGCGGTGGTCAGTGCGCCCTGGGCGGCGTCGGCGTCGGTGCGGTCGATGGGCACCTGCCCGGCGGCGGTGTAGAACCAGCGCTGGAACCAGCCCTTGAGCCCCGTGCCGGTGAAGTACTCGGCCTTGGCCAGGTAGGTGATCCGGCGGTTCACGACCAGGCACTTGTAGAAGCTGTCGGCGACGGCGAGGTGGTTACTGGCCAGGATGACCGCACCGGAACTCGGAACGTTCTCCAGCCCTTGGACTTTCGGGCGACCGAGCAATTGCAGCAGAGGTCCCATGAAGACGTACTTGAACAGCCAATACCACATGGAACCTCCCGCAGCGGGCGCCCGGACGGAGCCCTGAGACGACTTTACCCACGCGTTGAGAGCCCGACCACACGACCACCCGGGCGGTGACCTACTCGTCGACGTCGATCGGAATCCGTTGGTAGCGGCCCGGCTCCGACACCGGCGCTGCGTCGTCGGCCGCGGGCGGCTCGGCCGTCGGGGCCGCTGCCGCGGGGGTCTCGGCCATCGTGTCGACCATGGCGCGCACGACGGTCAGCAACGCGACGCTGTGCTCGGCGACCACCGTCAGCAGCGGATGCTGCTCACCGCTTATCAGTGCAGCTACCGCACACACCGGGCACCAGACCTGTTCGCACTTGCCGGCGCCGCCACCCATGGCCCGCGCGGCGGCCATCCGGACGGCCGGGTCGAGGCGCTCGAGTATCGCCTGCGCCAGCTGGCGCAACTCGGGAGCGTGATCCTCGCTCATGTGGGCCACACCTCCGGGTTGGGTCGAAATCGGACGGTCAGTTCGGTGCCGCGCAGGTGCGCTCCCGTCACGATGCACCGCCGCAGGACGGACGCCAGCCGAACCCGCCGCCGCATACCCCCGGCACCGACGATCAAATCGTCGTCGACGCGACCAAGCGTCAGCGCCGTCGGATCGACCTGCGGCAACTCCAACCGTAGCCGGTACACCGCGTCCAACCCGGAGCCGGATTCACGGTCCACGATGGGCGTGGGCGGCGGCGGTGGCGGGGAGCCGTCCCGCAGGCGTGCCGCGTCGAGCAGCTCGGCGAGCGCCTTTGGCCCTATCGGCTCACCGGCGACGTGTGGCACCAGGACGAGCTTGACGTCGCCCACGGCCGTGTCGATGTCGGTCAGCACCGCCTGCTGCTCGGCGATCCGTTCGGTGTACCAGTCGAAGGCCGGGTGATCGGGCAGGTTGCTGTACTCGAAGGAATCGTCCTGCAGCAGCACCTGATTCACGATCAACTCGTTGACCGCCACGCCCATCAGCGCCAGCGACCCCATGGTCCGGACCGCCTCGGCAGCGACGACTCGCTCCGGGGTGAGCACCAGGTGGGCGGCCACCCGATCGGCGTCGACGAGCAGCGCACCCAGTCGCTGGGTACCCGCGGTGATGCGCTCGAGCAGAGCGATGACGCCCGTGGCCCGGTCGTCCTCGGAGGCCAGCGACAGCCGCCGGTGGCGGGGCCATGCGCGCTCGAGGTACAACTCGAACGTCGCGGGCAAGGTCAGCATGCGCATGGCGTCGGCGGTCGACGCGCAGTCGACGACGACGTGATCCCACGTGCCCGAGGCCGCCAGCTCCCCCACCTCGTGCAGACCGAGGACTTCCTGGATGCCGGGCAGCGCCGAGAGTTCCTCTGGCGCAACGTCGCCGAGGTCCGATTCGGGGAACCGCGCCGACAACGTGGCCGCGATCTCGCGCCAGTGCCGCTCGAGCAGCGCGAGCGTGTCGAGCGCCAGCGCATCGAGGAAGCCGCCCCCGGTTCCGGTCAGGCCGGTCTCGAGGTCGGCGAGGATCCTGGTGGGGGTGCGCTCGCCCGTCGGCGCCACGGTGGTGCCGAGCACGTCACCGGTGGAGTGCGCCTGGTCGGTCGACACGATCAGGACGCGCGCACCGCTGCGCGCCTCCCGGACGGCGGTCGCCGTGGCCAGCGTGGACTTGCCCACTCCGCCCTTGCCGACGAAGAGGCTGATTCGGGTTGCGGCCACCGCCCCGCTGCCCGTCACTCAGCCTCGGCGCGCTTCTTGAGGTCCTTGAGCGCGGTGTCGGTCAGCCTGCGCTCGGCCTTGCGCTTCAGCAGACCGATCATCGGGATGACCAGGTCGACCGAGAGTTCGTAGGTCACGTCGGTGCCAGACCCCTTGGGCCTCAGCCGGTATGCCCCGTCGAGTCCCCGCAGCAGCGAGCTGGACACCAGCGACCACGTCACCGACTGCCGGTCGGCAGGCCACTCGTAGGCGAGCACCATCGTGTCCTTGAGCACCGCGGCATCGAGGACCAGGCGTGCGCGCCGCGGATAGCCGTCGTCGTCGGTCTCGAGGACCTCGGTCTCCTTGTACTCGTTCACCCAGTCGGGGTACGAGCCGATGTCGGCGATCACGTCCATCACGGTGCCCGGATCGGCATCGATGTAGATCGTCTGTGCAGTCTTGTCCGCCACGTGTTCCCTTCCCGGGTCTCTCCGGCCTCACGGCCCTGTCGGCGGACCACCAGTCGGTGCCCTATCGCACTGAAAGATACCCGTAGCGCCGCGACGGGCCGCCGTCATGCCAGCCGGGATACCCCGATCTCGCGTGTTCTCTCAAGGGAACGCTTCAGTTCGAAGGACATCTCCTTGCCCGCCACCCGTCGCCGGTGGTTCATCTTCGGCAGGTCCATCCGGGCCAGCTGCCAGGCCGCGACTCCGGAGGGTTCGGCATGCACGAAGTAGTGCACGACGACGCCGTCGAGGACGGGTTCGAGCCACACCTCCATCGTGCCCGTGAGCGCACCGGTAACAGTCCAGCGATGTCCCTGCGGCCCGCGGTCCTGAACCACGGTGAGCCGCAGGTCCGGCCACCATCGTCGCCAGCTGGCGGGATCCGCCACGGCCGCACCGACGGCTTCGGGACTGGCGCACACGAAGGTCTCGTCCGCGATCTGAATGCTGTTCATCGCGCCATAGCTTCACACACCGCCCGACGCGGCGGCAGCCGAACCCGACAGGTGTAGAGAGCCCATTACGCTGGTATTCCCTCCGTGACCCACGGCTGCCGGCAAATCAGCGAAAGGCCAAGATCGTGCGCGAGTTCAGTGTGCCCGCATCGTTCACCGTCGACGAGCACGACAACATCGTCGGCGTCGTGTTCACCCACGAGCGCGAGGACCCCAACCACGTCATCGCGCAGCGTTTGGTCGGCGGGTCATGGACCGACGTCACGTGCGCCGAGGTCGCAGCCCAGGTGCGGGCCACCGCACTCGGCTTGATCGCCGAAGGCGTGCAGCCCGGGGACCGCGTCGCCGTGCTGTCCTCGACGCGCTACGAGTGGCCCATCATCGACTTCGCCATCCTGGCCGCAGGCGCGGTGACGGTGCCGATCTACGAGACGTCGTCGGCCGAGCAGATCCGGTTCGTGCTCGCGGACTCGGGCGCGGTGCTCGCGTTCGCCGAGACCGACGCCCATGCGGACAAGATCGAACAGCAGCGCGCCGAGCTGCCGGAGCTACGCAGCGTGTTGCGCATCGAGGGGTCGTCGGAGGCGGCGCTCGACCGCCTGGCCGCGGCGGGGGCGGCGACCGATCCGTCGGTGCTGGACACCCGGCTCGCCGGGATCAGGTCGGCCGATGCCGCGACGTTGATCTACACCTCCGGCACGACGGGTAGGCCCAAGGGCTGCCAGTTGACGCACTCCAACCTGCTCTACGAGATCCGTGGGGCGAAGGCGTGCTTCCCGGATCAGCTCGACAAGGGCGAGAAGCTGCTGGTCTTCCTACCCCTGGCGCACGTGCTGGCGCGAGCCATCACCGTGGCCGCCTTCACCAACAAGGTGACGCTCGGCTTCACCAACGACGTCAAGAACCTGGTCCCGACCCTGGCGGTGTTCAAGCCGACGCTGGTGGTGTCGGTGCCCCGGGTGTTCGAGAAGGTCTACAACACCGCCGAGCAGAACGCCCGCAACGACGGCAAGGGCCGCATCTTCGAACTCGCGGCGAACACGGCGATCGACTGGAGCAAGGCCCAGGACACCGGCGGTGCCGGGCTGCTCCTGCGGCTCAAGCACGGGCTGTTCGACCGCCTGGTCTACGGCAAGCTGCGCGCGGCACTGGGCGGGAACTGCCGCTCGGCGATCTCCGGTGGCGCGCCGCTGGGCGCCCGGCTGGGGCACTTCTACCGCGGCGTCGGGTTGTCGATCTACGAGGGCTACGGCCTGACCGAGACCAGCGCGGCGATCACCGTGAACCGGGTGAACGGGCTGAAGGTGGGGTCGGTCGGGAAGTTGGTGCCCGGCAACGCGATGCGCCTCGGCGACGACGGCGGACTGCTGGTCAAGGGCGGCGTGGTGTTCGGCGGCTACTGGAAGAACGAGGAGGAGACCAACGCGGTCTTCACCGACGGCTGGTTCCAGACCGGTGACCTCGGCGCGATCGACGACGAGGGCTTCCTCACCATCGTCGGGCGCAAGAAGGAGATCATCGTGACCGCGGGCGGCAAGAACGTCGCGCCCGCGATCCTGGAGGACCGGATGCGGGCGCACCCGCTGGTCAGTCAGGCGATGTGCGTGGGCGACGCCCAGCCGTTCATCGCCGCACTGGTGACCATCGACCCCGAGGCGTTCCCCGGTTGGAAGGAGCGCAACGGCAAGGACGCGAACGCGACGGTCGCCGACTTGGCCGAGGATCCCGACCTGGTGGCCGAGGTCGAGTCGGCGGTCGCCGACGCCAACCAGGCGGTGTCCAAGGCCGAGGCGATTCGCAAGTTCCGGATCCTGCCGGTGGACTTCACCGAGGACACCGGTGAGCTGACGCCGACGCTGAAGGTGAAGCGCAAGGTGGTCGCGGAGAAGTTCGCAGGCGACATCGACGCGCTGTACGCCAAGTAGGCAGCTAGCCGGTCAGCAGCTGGGACAGCTTGCGGCCCCTGGCCTTCCACTGCCACTCCTCGACGACCCAGCGCCTGCCGGCCCGTCCCATCGCGGCGGCCCGGTCGGGGTCGGCGAGCAGGTCGCCGACGGCTGCGGCGACGGCCCCGACGTCCCAGCCGTCGACCACCAGCCCGGTCTCGCCGTCGCGGACCGACTCCGGCGCACCGCCGGAGCGGCCTGCCACCACGGGCACCCCCGTCGCCGAGGCCTCGAGGAACACGATGCCGAGACCCTCGACGTCCAGGCCGGCGCCCCGGGTGCGGCACGGCATCGCGAAGACGTCGGCCATCGCGTGGTGGGCCGCCAGTTCCTCGGACGGCACCCCGTCGGTGAACACGACGTGGTCGGAGACCCCGAACTCGCGGGCCAGCCGGTGCAGCGTCTCGCGGTACGGCCCACCGCCGACGATCACGAGGGCGGCGCCGTCGACGCGTTCGCGGATGGTGGGCAGGGCGCGGATCAGCATGTCCTGCCCCTTGCGCGGCACGAGCCGTGACAGGCACACCACGACGGGGCGGTTCCCCAGTCCATAGCGGGTCCGGAGTTCGGCCCGCGCCACGGAGTTCGGTTCGAAGCGCTCGGTGTCCACGCCCGGGGCGAGGTGCTCGAGCGCGGCCCTCGGACCGAACGCCGATGCGAACCGGCCGCGGGTGTACTGGCTGACGTAGGTGACGACGTCGACGTCGTTGCCGATGCGTCGCAGCGCCGATCGGGCGACCGGCAGCATCGACCACCCCACTTCGTGCCCGTGCGTGCTGGCGATGACGCGGCTCGCGCCCGCGGTCCGCGCGAGCGGGGACAGCAGGGCCAGCGGCGCTGCGGCACCGAACCAGACGGTGTCTATGTCCTGCTGCGCGATCAACTGGCGCATCCGCCGAGCAACGGAGGGTTCGGGCACCATCAGCGTCGTCGGGTGTCGCACGACCTCGTAGCCGACCTCCGCGGCGTGGCGGTCGTAGGTCTGCGAGTCCTTCCACTTCGGCGCATAGACGGTCAGCGTGTGCTCGCCTGCCGCGACCAGTTCATCGACCAGGTTCTCGAGATACGACTGGATTCCACCGCGCCGCGGCGGGAAGTCGTTGGTGACCAGCAGGATCCGAGACATCAGGTCAGGTTAGCCGCCGAGCCACCGCCGCCAGTCGGCCAGCACGACCGGCACGTCGGCGCCGAGCGTCTCCCGGATGGCGGTGTCGGTGTCGGGGTGGCCGGGCCGGCAGGCCGCGACGTACAGCTCGCGGAGCGCGTCGACGCCGTATCGGTCGGCGACGAACCGGCTGAACCACCAGGCGCGGTCGTATGCCACCGACTGTGCGTGCCCCACCGCGTCCAGGTCAGCGTCGGTGGGCAGGCTGCCGAGTTCGGCGACGTCGGCGCGCTCGGGTCGGCGCGGGGCGGCGGGACGTCCGACGAAGTCGGCGACGCCTTCGGTGAGCCATCGCGGCGCGTCGGCCGCCGTGGCCGGTCGCGCCGCGTAATGGAACAGTTCGTGCCTCAGAACGATTCGCAACGAGGAGTCGCTCATCCCGGCGGCGCCGGGTGCGAACACGATGCGGTCGGACGTGGTGACCGCGGCGATGTCGGAGCCCGGTCCGCTACCGCCGCCGCCGAGCGTCGCGAACTGTTCGTCGGAACCCGTCGCGACGATCTCGACGTCACGGCGCCAGTCGTCACCCCAGAAGCGCGTGACCGCGTCGGCGGCACCGTCGAAGTCACGCCGGATCCGGTCGGCCAGCCCGGCCGCCACCGGACCCATCGGTATGACCGCCACGGTGCGCGCCGCCGCGGGCTGCGGCGGGGCTACCGGGGTCGGAGGTGGCGCCGTAGGCCACGCGAGCAGCGCGACGGCCGTGGCCAGCTGGAGGACGAGCAGCAGTCCCAGCGCTGCGCGCCGGGGTGCGGCGAAACCGGTGTCGGTGAACTCAGTACCGGCGAACGTTGTGGATCGGCGCATTGTTCACCGGCGCGACCGCCACCGGTGAGCCGTAGGTCGACGCGTGCACCATCATTCCGTCGCCGATGTAGATGCCCACGTGGGAGGCGTCGGAGTAGTAGGTGACGAGGTCGCCGGGCTGCATCTGGTCCGTCGACACGGCCTGACCGCCGCGGGCCAGCGCCTGGCTGGAGTGCGGGAGGTTCTTGCCTGCCTGACCGAAGGCCCACATCACCAGGCCGGAGCAGTCGAAGGCGTTGGGTCCCGAGCCACCCCAGGAGTACGGCGAGCCGATGCGGGTGAGCGCGGCCTGCACGGCCATCTGGCCCTCGGCGGCGGGCGCGGGCGGTACGACGGCGGCCTCGGGCGGTCCCATGGGGCCGACGGGAGCGGCGGCCAGGATCTGCGGTCCACCGTCACCTGGCGGCACGGCACCGGGGGCGGGAGCCGGCGCGGGTGCCGGCGGAATCGCGGCGAGCGCTTCGCGCTGGGCGGGAGTCAGGGCGGTGTACTGCGACTTCACGACGGCGATCTGGACCTGCAGCTTGCTCTGCTTGGACTGCAGTTCGGCACGCACCGCAGCGGCCTGCTCGGCGGCGGTCTTGGCCTCGGCGGCGGACTTGGCCGACGCGGCCTCCGAGCGTGCGGCCTCGGCGTTCACCTTCTGGAAGCTCTGCATCTGCGTCGACATCTCGGTCGCCATCACCCGCTGCACGGCGAGCTGGTCGATGAGCTGCTGCGGGGAGGCGGCGGTCAGCATGGCGTCGAGACCGTCGGTGCGGCCACCCATGTACTGCGCGGCAGCAACCTTGTTCACAGCACCTTGGAAGGTTGCCAGCTCAGCTTTCGCGGCACCGGCGGCGGCCAGGTCGGCGGCGTGCTGCGCGTCGGCCATCTCCTGCGCCGCGACCTTCTCGGTCAGATCGAGCTGGGCGCTGTGCATTGCCTCGGTGGTCTGCTCGGCCTCGCGGGACAGCTCATTGAGCTTCGCCAGGGCGTCAGCTGCGGGGTCGGCCTGCACACCGCCGGCCAGCGCACCCGACATCACGGCCAGCGCCACTATCGCACCTGCGACGGGTCGACGAATTCCACGTGTGATCCGTTGCGTGCGGTCGAAGCTCAAGATTTCGCGTCCTCACAACTGCCGTTGGGTAGCGGGCCAATCTGGGCGTAGGTCTCAGACAGGTTACGAAACGGCTTCGGGGTTGTCCAACAGAAGCCCCGAATTTAGCAGGAGGACGGGAATATTTTCGCTGCGAGTACGGTTTGGCGACTCTAGGCAACGCCAGGTTCACCGTGGCGGTGGATCGGAACCAGCCGCAGTCGCGGGGCCATCCCCACGTCAGCGAGCACCTCGAGCGCCCTGCGCTCGTCGGCGCGCAGCGTCTCGGGGATTCCCAGCAACACACTGACGACGCAGTCGTCACATCCGGGCCCACGCACCGCGCAATCGTCGCAATCGATCACGACGCTGCCGGTGTCGGGCATCTCGTCCCGTGCCATGAGCACTCCTCTCGTTGAGTCATCCGCACGCTAACGACGCCCACCGACACGACACGCCGCGCAGCGAGCGGCGAGTGAACTACACCGGTGTCAGTCACCGCGCCTACGGTCATCGCCATGGGTCGACCCGGCAGCCCGCCCACTGCACGAAGCGCCGCACCGGCACAGATGACGCTCGACGAACTCGAGGGCGAGTCTGGACTGTCGCTGCGCGACACGACGTTCGTCGTCGTCGACCTCGAGACCACCGGTGGCCGCGCCAACGAGAGTGCACCCGGCCGCGGCGACCACGACCAGATCACCGAGATCGGGGCGGTCAAGGTGCGCGGCGGCGAGATCATCGGCGAACTCGCCACGCTCGTCGACCCGGGCAGATCAATTCCGCCGCAGATCGTCTCGCTCACCGGCATCACCACCGCGATGGTGCGCGACGCTCCGCGCATCGAGTCGGTGCTGCCGTCGTTCCTCGAGTTCGCCAAGGGCGCGGTCGTGGTCGCGCACAACGCGGGTTTCGACATCGGCTTCCTGCGCGCGGCGACCGAACGCTGCGACCTCGTCTGGCCGCGGCCACCCGTGCTGTGCACGGTCAAGCTCGCCCGCCGCGTGCTGACCCGCGACGAGGCGCCGAGCGTCAAGCTCTCGGCCCTGGCGCGCCTGTTCCATGCGACGACGACGCCGACGCACCGCGCGCTCGACGACGCACGGGCCACCGTCGACGTCCTGCACGCCCTGATCGAGCGCGTCGGGAACCAGGGCATCCACACCTACCCGGACCTGCGGTCGTACCTGCCCGACGTCACGCCTGCCCAGCGCAGCAAACGGCACCTGGCCAACGCCGTGCCGAGTCGGCCCGGCGTCTACCTGTTCCGCGGACCCGCCGACGAGGTGCTCTACGTCGGGACGGCGATCGACCTGCGCCGCCGGGTCAAGCAGTACTTCAACGGCGCCGACACCCGCACCCGGATGAAGGAGATGGTCGCTCTCGCAACGGCAGTCGACCACGTCGAGTGCGCACACGACCTCGAGGCCGGCGTGCGGGAACTACGGCTCCTCGCCGCGCATGCCCCGCCCTACAACCGGCGCTCCAAGTTCCCGCACCGCTGGTGGTGGGTCGCCCTGACCGACGAGCCGTTCCCCCGCTTCTCGGTGGTCCGCAACCCGACGCACGACGACATCGTCGGCCCGTTCCGGGCCCGGGCCGACGCCGCCGAGACCGCAGAGCTGATGGCGCGCCACACCGGTCTGCGCACCTGCGGCGGCCGCCTGGCCCGCACCGCGCGACACGGCACCAAGTGTCCGGAGCGGGAACTCGCGCCGTGCCCGGCCGCGCGCGACGTCGGTGCCGACGAGTACGCGCCGGCGGGCGAGCGGGCACGGCGTCTCATCACCGGGGCCGAGCGCACCGCCCTCGCCTCGGCGCTGGCCGCGGTCGACGACCTCGCTGCCCGGGGCCTGTACGAGACCGCTGCCCGGCTGCGCGACCACGTGGCCACCACGATCGACGTCCTGTGGCGGGGGCAGCGGCTGCGGGCGCTGGTCGCCGTCGCCGAACTGGTCGCCGCACGGCCCGACGGGAGCGGCGGCTGGCACCTGGCGGTCGTGCGGAACGGTCAGCTCGGCGCGGCAGGCAACGCCGCCAAGGGGGTGCCGCCGATGCCGGTCGTCGAGGCCATCTGCGCGGGCGCACAGACCATCCTCGCGATGCCCGCGCCGCTGGGCGGCGCCTTGGTCGAGGAGACCGCGCTGATCGCACGGTGGCTGAGTCAGCCGGGCGTGCGGATCGTGCGCGTCGCCACGCGGACGGACCCGGAGACCGGCGGGGACGTCGGCTACGCCAGCCCGATCGGCGCCGCGGGTGCGCTGACCGAGTGGGCGGCGCTCGCACGCTCGGCGCGGCTGGCGGCGCGTCAGCTCACCGAGGATCCCCTCGACGACCGCTACGGGGTGACACCCGTGCCGCGACCGCTGCGAGCTTCCGGGTGAACCGCACGCTCACAATTTCTGGGTGAAACGCACGCTCACAACTTCTGGGTGAACCTCACCCAGCGGCCCAGGAGGCGTTCTGCCGCACCGGAATCGAGTGCCTCGGTCGCGCGGGCCAGGCCCGACTCCCAGGCCGGCACCCACTTGGCGTCGCTGGACAGCCCGGCGTGGGCCACCATCGCGCCCGCCGCGTTGAGCACCACCGCGTCGCGGACGGGGCCCTTCGCGCCGCCGAACACCTCGCGCACCGACGCGGCGTTGGCCTCGGCGTCGCCACCCGTCAGCTCGCTGAGGTGCGCCCGCTGGAAGCCGAAGGCCGCAGGGTCGAACGTCAGCCGCTCCACCGTGCCCGCCTGCACCCGCCAGATCGTGCTGGTGGTCGTCGTGGTCAGTTCGTCGAGGCCGTCATCGCCGTGCACCACCAGCACGCTGGAGCCGCGCTGGGCGAAGACTCCGGCCATCACCTCGGCGAGGTCGCCCCACGCGCAGCCGATCAGCCCGGCCCGGGGTGCCGCGGGGTTGGCCAGCGGGCCCAGGAGGTTGAACACGGTGGGCACGCCGATCTCGCGGCGCACGACCGACGCGTGCCGGTACGACGGATGAAACTGCGGCGCGAAGGCGAAGCCGATCCCGACCTCGGTGACGCTGCGTGCGACGTCGTCCGGTCCGAGATCGATCTTCACGCCCAGCGCCTCGAGGGTGTCGGCGCCGCCGGACAGCGACGACGCGGCCCGGTTGCCGTGCTTGATCACCGGGACGCCGCACGCGGCGACGACGACCGCGGCCATCGTCGACAGGTTCACCGTGTTCGCGCCGTCACCGCCGGTGCCCACCACGTCGACGACCTCGCGGCCGATGACGTCGGTCGGCACGCGGCGGGCGTGCTTGAGCATGATGTCGGCGAGTTCGGCGACCTCGGCGGACGTCGGCCGCTTCATCTTCATCGAGACGGCGAATCCGGCGATCTGCGCCGGGGTCGCGGCCCCGGTCATGATCTGGTCCATCGCCCAGGCGGCCTGCCCGGAGAGCAGCGTCTGATTGGTGGTCAGACGGCCGAGGATCTGGGGCCAGGTGAGCGATTCTTCGGATGGCACGCCGGTGAGCCTATCGGCTGGCACCGGACCGTCCGCCCGCGGCAGAAGCGCTCTTTGCGACGGGAATGTTACGAATCACCCGACCCGGGTGGAGTTCGACAACTACAAAGCGTCATACTTCTTATTGTGACGAGCGCTGTAGGCACTTCCGGAACCGCTATCACGTCGCGGGTCCATTCGCTGAACCGTCCAAACATGGTGAGTGTTGGCACCATTGTCTGGCTTTCGAGCGAGTTGATGTTCTTTGCTGGACTGTTCGCGATGTACTTCACCGCGAGGGCCCAGGCCGGGGGCGACTGGCCCCCCGCCCCGACCGAGTTGAACCTCGCGTTGGCCGTGCCCGTGACGCTGGTGCTCATCGCGTCGTCGTTCACCTGCCAGATGGGCGTCTTCGCCGCCGAACGCGGCGACGTCTACGGCCTCCGCCGGTGGTACACGCTGACCTTCGCGATGGGCCTGTTCTTCGTCCTCGGCCAGGCCTACGAGTACGTGCACCTCGTCGAGGAGGGCACCACCATCCCGGGCAGCGCCTACGGGTCGGTGTTCTACCTCGCGACCGGCTTCCACGGCCTGCACGTCATCGGCGGACTCGTCGCCTTCGTGCTGCTGCTCATCCGAACCCGGATGAGCAAGTTCACCCCGGCTCAGGCCACCGCGGCGATCGTCGTGTCGTACTACTGGCACTTCGTCGACATCGTGTGGATCGCCCTGTTCGCCGTCATCTACTTCGTTCGATGATCATGAAGCTTCCGATGAGAAGGGTTTCGATGACCAGCAAGTCCCGCCGTCGGTTCCGCCGACGCCTGTCGGCAGCGCTGCTGCTGTTCATCGGACTCGCACTCGCGGGCGGCATGGCCGCGACGCTGACGCCCAAGCCCCAGGTCGCTCAGGCCGACGAGTCGCAGCTGGCCCTGCTCCGCACGGGCAAGCAGCTGTTCGAGACGTCCTGCGTGTCGTGCCACGGCGCCAACCTGCAGGGTGTGCCCGACCGCGGCCCCAGCCTCATCGGCACCGGCGAGGCCGCCGTCTACTTCCAGGTCGGCACCGGCCGCATGCCCGCCATGCGCGGTGAGGCACAGGCCCAGCGCAAGGACCCGGCGTTCGATCCCCACCAGGTCGACGCGATCGGCGCCTACGTCCAGGCCAACGGCGGCGGCCCCGTGGTCCCCCGCGAGGCGAACGGCGAGATCGCCGACGCCTCCCTGATCGGCGACGACGTCGCCCGCGGTGGCGACCTGTTCCGCCTGAACTGCGCCTCCTGCCACAACTTCACCGGCAAGGGCGGTGCACTGTCGTCGGGCAAGTGGGCGCCCGACCTCGGTGAGGCCGCCGAAGTGCCCGCGCAGGTGTACACCGCGATGCTCACGGGCCCGCAGAACATGCCGAAGTTCTCCGATCGGCAGCTGACCCCCGAGCAGAAGCGCGACATCGTCGCGTACGTCAAGACTGCGGCTCAGACCCCCGATCCCGGCGGTTACGGGCTCGGTGGCTTCGGACCCACGTCCGAGGGCATGGCCGCGTGGATCATCGGAATGGTCGGCGTCATCGCCGCTGCAATGTGGGTGGGATCGCGAGCATGAGCAACGAAACGGGCACCGAGCACTCGGGTACCGAGGGCACGCCGAAGGGAACCGACGCCCCGGGTCAGCTGGGCACGCCCGGCCAGCCCACCGACGAGCAGCTCGCGAAGATGTCGCGCGAGGAACTCGTTCGGCTAGGCGCCAAGCTCGACGGCGTCGACACCGTCTTCAAGGGCCCCCGCTTCCCCGTCGAGGGCACCAAGGCCGAGAAGCGCGCCGAGCGTGCGGTCGCCTATTGGCTTCTGCTGGGCGGCATCTCGGGCCTCGCCCTGATGGTGATCTTCATCTTCTGGCCGTGGGAGTACAAGCCCTTCGGTGCCGAGGGCGAGCGCATCTACAGCCTCGCGACGCCGCTCTACGGCCTCACGTTCGGCCTGTCGGTCCTCGCGATCGGCATCGGTGCGGTGCTCTACCAGAAGAAGTTCATCCCGGAGGAGATCTCGATCCAGGAGCGCCACGACGGCGCCTCCCCCGAACTCCACCGCCGGACCATCGCGGCCCAGCTGACCGAGACCCTCGACGGCTCGACCATCCGGCGCCGCAAGATGATTGGGCTCTCGCTCGGCATCGGCCTCGGCGCGTTCGGCGCGGGCACCCTGGTTGCCTTCCTCGGCGGTCTGATCAAGAACCCGTGGAAGCCCGTCGTCCCGACGGCCGAAGGCAAGAAGGCCGTGCTGTGGACGTCGGGGTGGACGCCTCGGTTCACCGGCGAGACGATCTTCCTGGCCCGCTCCACCGGCCTGCCGGGTGAGTCGCCGTTCGTGAAGATGCGTCCCGAAGATCTCGACGCCGGCGGCATGGAGACGGTGTTCCCGTGGCGTGAGTCCGACGGCGACGGCACCACCGTCGAGTCGTCGCACCACCTCACCGAGATCGCGATGGGCATCCGCAATCCCGTGATGCTCATCCGCATTCGCCCCGAAGACCTGCCGCGGGTGGTCAAGCGGCAGAACCAGGAGAGCTTCAACTTCGGTGATCTCTTCGCCTACACCAAGGTGTGCTCGCACCTGGGCTGCCCGTCGTCGCTCTACGAGCAGCAGACCTATCGGATCCTGTGCCCCTGCCACCAGTCTCAGTTCGACGCGTTGCACTTCGCGAAGCCCATCTTCGGTCCTGCAGCACGGGCGTTGGCACAACTTCCGATTACCATCGACCAAGACGGGTACCTCGTCGCCAACGGCGATTTCATCGAGCCCGTCGGACCGGCATTCTGGGAGAGATCGTCATGAGCCCACAGAGCGGTACAACATCGAAGCTCGGCGCCAAACTCGCCGCGCAGGGCGACGCGATGGACTCGCGCTACCACCCCTCCGCGGCCGTGCGTCGTCAGCTCAACAAGGTCTTCCCGACGCACTGGTCCTTCCTGCTCGGTGAGATCGCGCTGTACAGCTTCATCGTCCTGCTGATCACCGGCGTGTGGCTCACACTGTTCTTCGACCCGTCCATGGCCGAGGTGACCTACGAGGGCGTGTACCAGCCCCTCAACGGCGTGCAGATGTCACGTGCCTATGCGTCGGCGCTCGACATCAGCTTCGAGGTCCGCGGCGGTCTGTTCGTCCGGCAGGTCCACCACTGGGCGGCGCTGCTGTTCGCGGCGTCGATCATGGTCCACCTGGCTCGCATCTTCTTCACCGGCGCCTTCCGCAGGCCGCGTGAGGCGAACTGGGTCATCGGCTCGCTGCTGCTGATCCTGGCCATGTTCGAGGGCTTCTTCGGTTACTCGCTGCCCGACGACCTGCTGTCGGGCACCGGCATCCGCGCCGCCCTCTCCGGCATCACGATGAGCCTCCCGGTCATCGGCACCTGGATGCACTGGGCGCTGTTCGGCGGCGACTTCCCGGGCACGATCCTGATCCCGCGGCTCTACGCCCTGCACATCCTGCTGCTGCCAGGCATCATGCTGGCGCTCATCGGAGCCCACCTCGCGCTGGTGTGGTTCCAGAAGCACACGCAGTTCCCCGGCCCCGGCCGCACCGAGAAGAACGTGGTCGGCGTCCGCGTCATGCCCGTCTTCGCGGTCAAGTCCGGTGCGTTCTTCGCGATGACGGTCGGCATCCTCGGCCTGATGGGTGGTCTGCTGCAGATCAACCCGGTCTGGGTGTTGGGTCCGTACAAGCCGTCGCAGGTCTCGGCCGGTAGCCAGCCCGACTTCTACATGATGTGGACCGACGGCCTGATCCGCCTGTGGCCGGCGTGGGAGTTCTACCCCTTCGGTCACACGATTCCGCAGCCGGTGTGGATCGCCGTCCTGATGGGTCTGATCCTCGGCCTGCTGGTCGTGTATCCGTTCCTGGAGAAGCGCTGGTCCGGCGACACGGCACACCACAACCTGCTGCAGCGTCCGCGTGACGCACCGGTCCGTACGGCCATCGGCGCCATGGCGATTGCGTTCTACATCGTGCTGACCTTCGCGTGCATGAACGACATCATCGCGCTGAAGTTCCACATCTCGCTGAACGCGACGACCTGGATCGGCCGCATCGGCATGGTGGTGCTGCCCGCGATCGTCTACTTCCTGACCTACCGCTGGTGTGTCGGGCTGCAGCGCAGTGACCGTGCGGTTCTCGAGCACGGCATCGAGACGGGCATCATCAAGCGTCTGCCCCACGGCGCCTACATCGAGCTGCACCAGCCGCTCGGCCCGGTCGACGACCACGGTCACCCGATCCCGCTCGAGTACCAGGGTGCCGCTCTGCCGAAGAAGATGAACAAGCTGGGCTCCGGTGGTGCGACCGGTACCGGTGGCTTCCTGTTCCCGGACCCCGCGTCGGAGAGCGCTGCCGTCACCGCGGCCGCACATGCCTCCGAGCATCGGGCGCTGGTGGCGCTCAAGGAATACCAGGACGAGGAGTACGGCTCCAACGGCCACGCCACCAACGGCCACGGGACCAACGGTCATGGCACCAACGGCCATGGGTCCAACGGCAACGGCTCGAACGGCAACGGCTCGTCGAACGGTCATCACTAGCCAGCTCGACTAGCACTTCATCGAAACTGCGATGGGGGTCGTGAACCAGTCAGGTTCACGACCCCCATTGCAGTTTTGCGCGTCTTGAGCGCCACGACGTCAAGGTTTGCTTGACGGATTCGACAGCGTCAAGTCATTATTGACGTATGCCCGATTCGTTCACGGCGATTGGCCAGCAGCTGCATCGTCAGCTGGGCCAGATGCTCGCTGCCCCGGTACTGAGCGCCGAGGACGACCCCCTAGAGCTGGTACGCGCAGCGCACGGGGTTCAGGACCGGGCTGAGGCGTTGATGGCCGCGGCCGTGCAGCAGGCACGACAGGCCGGCCGAACGTGGCAGGAGATCGGCGAGGTGCTCGGCGTCTCGCGTCAGGCCGCGTTCCAGCGCTACGGCAAGCCCATCGATCCACGAACGGGAGAAGTCATGGACACCACTCCACTAGCCGGTGCCGACGAGTTGGCCAGGACGGTCATCGACGATCTCGCCCACACCCGGTGGGCCGACGTCAGCGCTCGCTTCGACGCCACGATGCGCGATCGGCTTCCCGACGAGGGGCTCGCCGAGGCGTGGGCCCACATCGTGGGGTTGGCGGGGGCCTACGAGGGCCACGGCGACACCGAGGTCGTACGCGCGGGCGACTTCACGACCACCAACACGCCCTTGAGCTTCGAGGCCGGTGACTTCGTCGCCCGGATCACCTTCCGTGACGATCGAACGCTCGCCGGGCTGTACATCCTCGACCCCGACGTTGCGGCCGGCTCGAAGCCCTAAGCGAGAACCGAACGCAGCCGGCGCAGGAAGAACACCGGAATCGCCGGCATCGCCACGACGACGAGCCCCGCCAGTCCGTAGGCGATCCAGGCCGGCGTGTCGTTATCGGTCGCCGTCAGGTAGGTGGCGACGCCGATCAGCGTGGCGGCCGCGCCCATCGCGGCGGCGATGCTCGCCGGTCCGCGCAGGAAGATCCGTTCGACCGCCGCTGTCGGGAAGCCGACCCGGCTGCTCGCCGGTGGCGGCATGGACTGTCGCCTGATCGTGGGCGCGCCAGGCGCTCGCAGATTGGTCGTGGCGACCGGATCGCCGAACGCCCCGCCCGTCCTGTCGGCACGGGGGGCAGCAGCCTCCGGCGTGGCCGCATCGCCGGTCTGGCCTTCGAGCGCGGAGCGGCGAGCGCGGATCAGCAGTGGCACGGCGGCGACGATGACGATCAACGACACGGCGATCACCGCGTAGAGCAGCCAGGGCGTGTCGGACTCTCCCCCACTGCCCGAGTCGGCGCCACCGAGCTTCGACAGGGCCACGACGGCCGCGACGCCCGCCCCGAGAGCGGTCAGCCAGAGGGCCGCCGCAGCGCCGAGCAGGATGCGGTCGGTCGTGTCCAGTGAATCGGTGTTCAGCCGCGAGGAGCCGTCGGCGCGAATGTCATTGGTCATCAGCAGCTGGTCTGCCAATCATTGGTCTGTGACGAAGCGATCGTTTGGCCGTCGCTGGTGGTGATGGAGCAGTTGAGCTTCGACAGCCGCAGCAGGCTCGACGCCTGCACGGAGCCGAACTCCGACATGGAGATCGGGGTGACCGTCAGCGACCACGGGATGTAGACGTTCTGCTGCGTGCGCTGCCTGCCCGAGGCGTCGGTGTAGGTCACCGAGATGCGGTCGAGCGGCGCCTTCGTCCCGGTGACCGTGTAGGTGATGAACCGGGGACCTGCGGGCGCGGTCGTGGTGACCGGCGGTGGCGGTGGCGGAGGCGCCTCGACGGGCGGCGGCGGCGGTGCCTCGACCGGCGGGGGTGGCGGCGGCTCGCTCGACGGCGGGGGCGGCGGGGGCGGCGGCTCGCTGGTGGGCGGAGGCGGCGGTGGCGGCGGCGTGGTCGTGGTGGTCGTCGTCGTGGTGGTGAACTCGTCCTGGACCGGCGGACCCGAACTGGTCGTGGTCGTCGCGGGGTTGGCGAGATCGGTGCTGTCCGTGCGGGCGACCAGCAGGGTCACGGACACGACGAGTGCGATGGCGGCGACGATGGCGACTACGCCCACCACCCAGGGCCACTTGGGCGGCTCCTGGTCGATGGGCGGGGTCGGCGCCGGATCGTAGGAGTCGTAGTCGTAGAGGCCGGTGTCCGGCGGCATGTACGGGCCAGCGGTGAACTGTTCGGATTCCGGGGCGGAGTACGCCCGCGAGTAGATCTCCGTCTCACCGGTGGCGGGTACGTCACGTCCCGGTTCGTCCGGAGTCGAAGATTCCGGTCCAGGGGGATTCGGCCCGCTCATCGCCTGTCCTCTACCAGCCTATCCTTCTCGACTGCTCGATCGGCGATGTCACGTGACCGACCGCTGCCCGGGGCAACACTACCCAACGCCACCCGCGGGAGGTTCACACGACGCGGCCAGTCGCCCGACTGGCGGTCGTATGGTGACGTGGGTCAGTGCTTCTCGACACCGGTGTAGTACTCGAAGACGAGCCCGGACACCGTCGCCAGGACGAACACGACGCCGGCGACGATCAGCCATGGCAACCACATCGCCAGTCCGACCGCGGTGACCGAGGCGGACAGGGCGATCAGCAGTGGCCACCAGCTGTGCGGGCTGAAGAAGCCGAGTTCGCCGGCGCCGTCAGCGACCTCGGCGTCCTCGTAGTCCTCGGGACGCGTGTCGAGGCGACGTGCGACGAACCGGAAGAACGTGCCGGTGATCAGGGACAGCCCGGTGGTGAGGACGAGCGCGACGAAGCCCGCCCACTCGATGCCACCGTTGGCGTACAGGTAGGTCAGCACGCCGTAGACGACGGCGGCCAATGCGAAGAACGCGGTGAGGAATTCGAACAGCCTGGCTTCGATGTGCATGTGTGTCGTCCCTACCTATCTCGCCTGCGGAGCCTGCTCGCCGCGGCGGGTGTCGAACGGCTTGGTCGTGATGGCCGTACCCGGCAATCCGATGGCCATCATGGCGTCGGCGTTGGTCGCGGTCGGGTTGTCCTGGCGGTACTGGAGGTAGGCCTTGAACTCGTTGGGTTCGACGACGCGGACCTCGAAGTTCATCATCGCGTGGTAGCTACCGCAGTACTCCGTGCAGCGGCCGACGAATGCGCCCGTCTCCTGGATCTCGCTGATCTGGAAGACGTTGTCGGAGTTGTTGGCCTTGGGGTCCGGCAGCACGTCGCGCTTGAACAGGAACTCCGGGACCCAGAAGCCGTGGATGACGTCGGCGGAGGCGATCTGGAACTCGACGCGCTTGCCCTTCGGCAGGACCAGGACCGGGATCTCGGTGCTGGTGCCGATCGTCTCGATCTTGTCGAAGTTCAGGTAGCTGCGGTCTTCGGGGTTCATCCCGCGGATGGGTCCGACGAGTTCCTCGCCGTGTTCGTCGACGCCCTCGGGACGCGACACCATCGCTTCCTTGCGTGCGTCGTCGGCGCCGTCGTAATCGAGGGTGCCGTCGGTGAAGGCGATCTTCTGGTAGCCGAACTTCCAGTTCCACTGGAACGCCGTGACGTCGATGACGACCTCGGGGTTCGGCTCCTTGTTGAGCATCTGCTCCTGCACCACGACGGTGAAGTAGAAGAGCACCGAGATGATGATGAACGGGATGACCGTCAGCGTCAGCTCGAGAGGCATGTTGTAGCCGAACTGGCGGGGCAGCTCGGTGTCGGTCTTCTTCTTCCGGTGGAAGGCGCTGGTCCAGAAGATCAACGCGTAGACAATGCCGCCCACGACGATCGCCGCGATGATCGAGCCGATCCACAGTTCCCGGTTCAGCTTGCCTTCCGGCGTGATGCCGTTGGGCCAGCCGAGGCCGAGCGCCTCGGACCAACTGCAGCCGCTGAGCAGGAGGGTCATCCCGCCCAGAACCACGGACAACGCCACAAGCTTCAGCCCGCGAGCGGTCACGTCGGCGCCTCCTATGAAGTCGGTGGACCGCTGGGCGGTCGGTGAAACCGGGTGAATACTACGCAGCGTAGACCACGCCCTCGGGCTCAGGCGAAGCGACCGGGGGATGCCCCGTCGGGCAGGAGCGAAGCATTTCGGCATTCGGCATACTGACGCGGTGTGCGGACTCCTGGCCTACCTGACCGATCCGTCCGCCAGCGCCGCAGATGGCCTGGTAGAGGCGGTATCCGGGGCATCTCACCTGATGCGTCACCGCGGTCCCGACGAGCCCGGCACGTGGGCTGACGACACGTCGGCGCCGAGTGTCGTGCTCGGCTTCAACCGGTTGTCGATCATCGACATCGCGCACAGTCACCAGCCGCTCCGGTGGGGTCCACCCGAGGCGCCCGATCGCTACGTCCTGGTGTTCAACGGCGAGATCTACAACTACCTGGAACTGCGCGAGGAACTCGCGGCCTCCCATGGCGCCCAATTCGCCACCGACGGCGACGGCGAGGCAATCGTCGCGGCCTACCACCACTGGGGTCCCGCGGCGCTGAACCGGTTGCGCGGCATGTTCGCGTTCACGCTCTGGGACACGGTGGCGCGGGAGTTGTTCTGCGCCCGCGACCCGTTCGGGATCAAGCCGCTGTTCATGGCGACGGGCCCCGGCGGCACGGTGCTGGGCAGTGAGAAGAAGAGCCTGCTGGCCCTCGCGGAGGTCGCGGGTCTGGATCTCGGGATCGACGAGCGCGCGGTGCAGCACTACACCGTGCTGCAGTACGTGCCCGAGCCCGAGACGCTGCACCGCGGCGTACGGCGGCTCGAGTCCGGGTCCTACGTCCGCATCCGGCCGGGCGAGGAGCCGGTGGTGACGCGGTACTTCACGCCGAGGTTCGCGCCCACCCCGTTCGTCGACGGTGGCGAGCAGGCGCGGTACGACGAGATCACCGCGGTGCTCGAGGATTCGGTGGCCAAGCACATGCGCGCCGACGTGACCGTCGGTGCGTTCCTGTCGGGCGGCATCGACTCGACGGCCATCGCGGCGCTGGCCATGCGCCACAACCCGCGCCTGATCACGTTCACCACCGGGTTCGAGCGGGAGGGGTTCTCCGAGGTCGACGTGGCGGTGGCCTCGGCCGAGGCGATCGGCGCGCGGCACGTCGCGAAGGTGGTCAGTCAGGCCGAGTTCGTGGCCGCGCTTCCCGAGATCGTCTGGTACCTCGACGAGCCCGTCGCCGATCCGGCGTTGATCCCGTTGTTCTTCATCGCCAGGGAGGCGCGCAAGCACGTCAAGGTGGTGCTGTCGGGTGAGGGCGCCGACGAACTGTTCGGTGGCTATACGATCTACCGGGAGCCGTTGTCGCTCAAGGCCTTCGACTACGTGCCCCGCCCGCTGCGCAGGGGCCTGGGCAAGGCGTCGCGGCCGCTGCCCGAAGGCATGCGGGGCAAGAGCCTGCTGCACCGCGGATCCTTGACGCTCGAGGAGCGGTACTACGGCAACGCGCGCAGCTTCTCCGACGACCAGTTGCGCGCCACGCTGCGCAAGTTCCGTCAGGAGTGGACCCACACCGACGTGACCGGCCCGCTCTACGAGGCATCGGCCGGCTGGGATCCCGTCGCCCGCATGCAGCACGTCGACCTGTTCACCTGGTTGCGCGGCGACATCCTGGTCAAGGCCGACAAGATGACGATGGCGAACTCGCTGGAGCTGCGCGTGCCGTTCCTCGATCCCGAGGTGTTCGCGGTCGCCGCACGCCTGCCGTTCGAGCAGAAGATCACCCGCGCCACCACGAAGTACGCGCTGCGCCGTGCGCTCGAACCGGTCGTCCCCGCCCACGTGCTCAACCGGCCGAAGCTCGGTTTCCCGGTGCCGATCCGGCACTGGCTGCGTGCCGGCGAGCTACTCGACTGGTCGTACGCGATGGTGGCCGCGTCGCAGGCCGGCGACCTCGTCGACGTCGCGAACGTGCGCCGCATGCTCGACGAACACCGCAGTGGCGTCAGCGATCACAGCCGCCGGCTGTGGACGGTGCTGATCTTCATGCTGTGGCACGCGATCTTCGTCGAGGGCAGCGTGACCCCGGACATCAAGGAGCCGCACTACCCGGTGCAGCTCTAGGCAGCGGTGAATCAGGCGAGCGCGGCAGCGATTTCGGCGGCGGCCTCGCTGCCGTAGGCGTCGGACAGCCGCTTGACGCCGGCGTCCTTGTCCCAGCTCCACTCCTGCGGACCGGGTGCCTCGAGGACCAGGGTGGCGACGAGCGAGGCCAGCTGCGCGGCGCGCTCGAGGCTCAGTCCCGCGGTGCGGCCGGTCAGGAAGCCGGCACGGAACGCGTCGCCGATGCCGGTCGGGTCGGCCTTGTGCGTCTCGGGCACGACGTCGACGTGGATGAACGTGCCGTTGCCGACGAGATCGACGCCCTTCTCCCCCAGCGTGGTGACGCGCAGCTCGATCTGGCTCATCACCTCGGCCTCCGACCAGCCGGACTTCTGCAGCAGCAGGTCCCACTCGTAGTCGTTGGTGAACAGGTAGGTGGCACCGTCGATGAGCGTGCGGATCTCGTCACCGGACAGCCGCGCGAGCTGCTGGCTGGGGTCGGCGGCGAACGCCAGCCCGAGCGCGCGGCATTCCTCGGTGTGCCGGAACATCGCGTCCGGGTCGTTGGCGCCGACGATCACCAGGTCGGGCTTGCCCGTGGCGGCGACGATGTCGGCGAGCTTGATGTCGCGGGCCTCGCTCATCGCACCGGGGTAGAACGACGCGATCTGGGCCATGTCCTCGTCGGTGGTGCAGACGAAGCGGGCGGTGTACGCGCTGTCCGATACGAGCACGTGGGCGCAGTCGACGCCGTGGGTGGTGAGCCACTCCCGGTAGTCGTCGAAGTCCTTGCCGACGGCGCCGACGAGTGTCGGCTGACCGCCGAGGATGCCCATCGCGTACGCCATGTTCCCGGCGACGCCGCCCCGATGCAGGACCAGGTCGTCGACGAGGAAGCTCAGTGACACCTTCTGCAGGTGGTCGGCGAGCAACTGCTCGGAGAACTTCCCCGGGAATGTCATCAAGTGGTCGGTTGCGATCGATCCGGTCACCGCAATGGTCACGGAAGGCACCCCTCGTTTTGATAATGCGTCTAAGTAAGTCTACGGAAACCCGCGCGAGCATTGCTTTCATGGAGCGGGCAGGTCGGTGCGCTAGCCTAACAACGTCATGGCCGGCCCATTCCCGTACCCCGATTCGTCGTCCCAGCAGCCGATGATGCCGCCCGGCGGCCACTATCCGCCGCCTCCGCAGGGCTACCCGGGGCAGGTGCCTTCGCCGTATCCCGGGGCGCTGCCGCCACCGGTCCCCTATCCGAAGCGCAAGCGTCCGCTCAAGTGGATCGGCCTCGCCGTCGTCGCCGTCGCCGTCGTCGGCGCGGTGGTCGCGGGCCTGCTGCTCGTCGGGCGTGACGATGGCGCCTCGGACGCCGCGTTGACGCCGGATCGCGCGCGGTCGGCCATCCAGGACTACGTCAACGCCCTCACCGACGGTGACGACGAGACCATCGCGCGCAACGCGTCGTGCGGTCTGTTCGACGAGATCAAGGACCGCCAGGCCGACATGGCTCTGGCCAATCTCGCGAGCGACGCGTTCCGCAGGCAGTACAAGAGCGCGGAGGTCTCGTCGATCGACCGGATCGTGACGTGGTCGCCGAATCAGGCTCAGGTGTTGTTCACGATGCAGGTCGAGGCGGCGCGCACGCCGGGTGGCGCGGAGCGCCAGGCCGTCGCGCAGATCCTGACCCAGGGCGACGACGTGCTCGTCTGCTCCTACCTACCAAGAACGGGCCAGTTCTAGAAGAACTGGCCCGTCTGGTGGTGAATCAGATCAGTTGAACGAGTCGCCGCAGGCGCAGGAGCCCGTTGCGTTCGGGTTGTCGATCGTGAAGCCCTGCTTCTCGATGGTGTCGACGAAGTCGATCACCGCACCCTGGATGTAGGGGGCGCTCATCCGGTCGACGGTCAGGCCGACGCCACCGAACTCGGTGGTCAGGTCGCCGTCGAGCGTGCGGTCGTCGAAGAACAGGTTGTAGCGCAGGCCAGCGCAGCCGCCCGGCTGCACGGCGATGCGCAGCGCGAGGTCGTCGCGACCTTCCTGGTCCAGCAGCGCCTTCGCCTTGGCTGCCGCGGCGTCGGTCAGGGTCGCACCGTGGGTCGTCGTGGCGGTTTCGTTCTGAACAGTCATTGCATCTCCCTGTGCATCGTCATGCGTCAGTCTTCTTCAACGGTACCTCGTCGGACCGCTATTCCCCGACAGTCGCGTCCCGTTCCGCGGCCGTCGCCCGGGCCAGGCCCTCGAGCTGGTTGGCCGCATCGTCGATGGCCCGCTGCACGGACCCGGCGTAGTCGGTGATCGAGCGCGCGGCGCCCACCCCTGCGGCGGCGAGTTCCTCGGCCGACAGCGTGACCTGCCCGGCCAGCACCAGCACCTCCGTGCGGGCGGGGTCCGCCATCCCGGTCAGCGCGCTGACGACCTTGCCGTGCAGGGACTGGTCGTCGAAGCGACCCTCGCCGGTGATGATGAGGTCGGCGGCGGCCACGTCGTCGGCGAGGCCGGTGAAGTCGGCGATCACGGCCGCCCCGGATGCGCGCCTGGCGCCCAGCGCCAGCAGCGCCGCGCCCAGTCCGCCCGCGGCGCCTGCACCCGCCTCGACCGCCACGTCGCGGCCTGCGACGGCGTTCAGCTCGGTCGCCCAGTCGGCGAGGCGGCGCTCGAGGACCGCCACGGTGTCGGGGTCGGCACCCTTCTGCGGTCCGAAGACCGCGGCCGCACCCATCGGCCCGAGCAGCGGGTGTTCGACGTCGGTGGCGGCGATCAGGTCGATGCCGGCCAGCCGGTCGCGGGCAGTGGACAGCCCGCCGAGTGCGTCGACCAGGCCCTTGCCGCCGTCGGTGCAGCCGCTGCCGCCGAGGCCGACGACGATCCGCGTGGCGCCGGCGGTGATGGCGAGGTCGACGAGCTGCCCGACTCCCCTGCTGTGCGCGGCGAGCGCGGTGTCGACGTTGGGTGGCCCTCCGAGCAGTGCGAGACCGCAGGCCTGCGCGCATTCGACGTATGCGGTGCCGCTGGCCTCGTCGAAGACCCACTGCGCGGTGACGTCGTCGCTCAGCGGACCGCTGACCTGAGCCGTGCGCAGACCGCCGAGCCGACTGGCCAGCACGTCGACGAAGCCGGGTCCGCCGTCGGACTGGGGCGCCGAGACCAGCTGATCGGAGGGCCGGGCCGCACCCCAGCCCCGGGAGATGGCGGTGGCGGCCTCGACCGCGGTGAGGCTGTCGCCGAAGCAGTCGGGGGCGACCAGGACGCGCAGGGCCAATGACGTCATGCCAGCAGGTTAAGGCTCCCGGACCGGCAGCGCATCGGCTGAAGTAACCTTGCGGACGTGAATCTGTTGGGCCGCAAGAAGGACAACCCTGCTCCGGAGCAGCCGGAACCGGTCGACGCGTCGACCGCTCCGCAGGTGCCGGGCGACCCCCGCATCACCCCGCCCAAGGGCAAGCCGACGCCGCGGCGCAACGAGGCCAGCCGTCGGCGCGGACCCGTGGCCCCTGCGCCGATGACGTCGGCCGAGGCCAGGAAGCGCCGCAAGCAGGTCGGCGGGCCCAAGCTCAGCAAGGAAGAGCGCCGCGCCGAGAAGGCCACTCGTCGCTCCGCCATGTCCGAGCGCCGCGAGAAGATGATGTCCGGCGAGGAGGCCTACCTCCTGCCGCGCGACAAGGGTCCGGTCCGTCGCCTGGCTCGCGACGTCGTCGATGCCCGCCGCAACGTCCTCGGGCTGTTCATGCCCGCAGCCCTCGGCCTGATCTTCGTGATGCTGTCCATTCCGTCGGTCGAGGTCCAGAGACTGGTCTCGCCAGCGATGCTGGTGCTGGTCGTCATCATGGTCATCGACGGGTTCGTCGTGGGCCGCCGCGTCAACAAGCTGGCCGACGCGAAGTACCCGGACAACATCGAAAGCGGTTGGAAGCTCGGCTTCTACGCGGCCAGCCGCGCCTCGCAGATCCGCCGGATGCGGGCGCCGCGCCCCATGGTCAACCGCGGCGACAAGATCTCCTGACCGCGGTGCGGGTTCTGGTGCTCGGCGGCATCCGGTCGGGCAAGTCGGCGTATGCCGAATCGGCGATCGCGATGTCGGCAGGCGGGCAGCAGCCGGTCCGCTACGTGGCCACCGGAGCGGTGCGCACCGACGACGCGGATTGGTCGGCCCGGGTGGCCACGCACCAACTGCGCAGGCCCACGACCTGGACCACCGTCGAAACCGGTGACGTCGCAGCACAATTGCGTTCCGAACCGGCCATGCCGACACTCGTCGACGACGTGGGCGGGTGGCTGGTCTCCGCGCTCGACCGGCACGAGGCGTGGACGGGTGACACCGGGGCACTCGACGCCGACGTCGACGACCTGGTGGACGCGGTCGGCGCCTTTCGGTCGCCGCTGGCGCTGGTGAGCCCCGAGGTGGGTCTGACCGTGGTGCCTGCCACCGAGTCGGGGCGGCTGTTCACCGACGCCCTCGGCACCCTGAACCAGCGCCTGGCGCACGCCTGCGAGCGGGTCGTCCTGGTCGTGGCCGGCCAGCCGGTCACCGTGAAGGAACCCGCGTGAGCGCTTTCGCCTCCATCCCGGCGCCCGACGCCGAGGTGGCCGCCGCGGCGCGCGCCCGCCAGGCCACGCTGACGAAACCCCCGGGGTCGCTCGGCCGACTCGAGGACCTCTCGGTGTGGGTCGCGTCGTGCCAGGGGGTCTGCCCGCCTAGGCAATTCGAACGCGCGCGGATCGTGGTGTTCGCCGGTGACCACGGCGTGACCGCGGCGGGCGTCTCGGCCTTCCCTGCCGAGGTCACCGCGCAGATGGTCGCGAACTTCGATGCCGGCGGCGCCGCGATCAACGTGCTGGCCGAGCTGGCGGGTGCCGGCGTGCGGGTGGTCGACGTCGCAGTCGATTCCGACAGCCCCCTGTCGCCTGCGATCGGCGCTCACCGGGTGCGGCGCGGCAGCGGCAACATCGCCGTCGAGGACGCGTTGACGGCCGAGGAGGTCGACGCCGCGATCCAGGCCGGCCGCGACGTGGCCGACGAGGAGGTCGACGGCGGTGCCGACCTGCTGATCGCGGGCGACATGGGCATCGGGAACACCACCCCCGCGACGACGTTGATCGCAGCGCTGACCGACGCCGAGCCCGTCGCGGTCGTCGGTCGCGGCACCGGCGTCGACGACGCCGGCTGGGCACGCAAGACCGCCGCGATCCGCGACGCGCTGTTCCGCGCGCGACCGTCGATGACCGATCCCGTTGCGCTGCTCCGCATTTGCGGTGGCGCCGACCTGGCCGCCATGGCCGGATTCCTCGCCCAGGCAGCCAGCCGGCGCACACCCGTGCTGCTCGACGGCGTCGTGGTGGGCGCGGCCGCGTTGACCGCCGAGCGCATGGCCCCCGGAGCGCGGCTGTGGTGGCAGGCCGGGCACCGTTCCACCGAACCCGCGCACGCGCTGGCTCTGCAGCGACTCGGGCTCGAGCCCATCGTGGATCTCGGCATGCGTCTCGGCGAGGGCTCCGGCGCCACCGTCGCGCTGCCGGTGCTGCGGGCGGCGGTGGGCACGCTGGCGTCGATGGCCACGTTCTCCGAGGCCGCCGTGAGCGACCGCGCCGAACCGTGATCTCCTCGCTGGCGTCGGCGCTGACGTTCGCGACGGTGTTGCCGATCCGGTCGAGGGGCCCGTTCGGCAGAGGTGCGCTGACCGCCCTGCCGGTAGCCGGCCTCGCACTCGGCGCGCTCGCCGCGGGCGTGGTGTGGCTGGCTGGCCAGGCCTTCGGAGCGGGCAGTCCACTGACCGGCTTCCTGGCCGTGGCGACGCTGCTCCTGATCACGCGTGGCCTGCACGTGGACGGGCTGTCCGACACCATCGACGGCCTCGGATGCTACGGCCCCCCGGAACGCGCGCTCGCCGTCATGCGCGACGGCACGGCGGGCCCGTTCGGGGTGGCCGCGATCGTGATCGTCCTCGCGCTGCAGGGTTTCGCGTTCTCGGCGTCCGGGGCTCTCGCCGTCGTGGTGGCCGTCACCGCTGGCCGGGTGGCGGTGGTCGCGGCCTGCCGCCGCGGCGTACCTGCCGCACCGGGCAGCACGCTGGGCGCTGCGGTGGCGAGCACGCAGCCGATCTGGGTGGTGGCCGCGTGGGGTCTCGCGGTGGTGGCGGCCGCCGCATTCACGACCCCCCTGCCGTGGCAGGGTCCGCTGGCGGTCGTACTCGCCATGGCCGTCGCCGCACTGCTCGTCGCGCACTGCGTCCGACGGTTCGGCGGCATCACCGGTGACGTCCTCGGCGCGGTCGTCGAGATCACGACGACCGTTGCGGCCCTGGGGATGACGGTCAGCTGAGCGGTCAGCCGTGCAGCAGCTTGAGCCCGATGACCGAGGCGGTGATGAGCCCGATTAACGCCACCTTGGCCACCGACACGGCTTCGTCACCGCTGATGAACGAGTACGCCGAGGTCAGCACTGCGCCGATGCCCACCCACACCACGTAGCTGGTCGCCACGGGTAGGTCGCGCATGGCGTAGGCCAGCCCGATCATCGACAGCACCACCGCGACGCCGAACACGATCGACGGGCCGAGCCGGGTGAAGCCCTCGGACTTCCCGAGCGCTACGGCCCAGCAGGCTTCGAGAACGCCAGATACGAACAGTACGAACCACGACACGGTCGACCTCCGACGCGCCGTCTTGTCGCTGGCCGGGTACGGTGCCGCTCGTCCGGTGTCCCGATGGGGACGACCGAATTCTATCCGAGCCGGGTCATCCAGCCGTGGGTGTCGGCGAACTTGCCGCGCTGGATGCCGGTCAACGTGTCGCGCAACGCCATGGTGACCTCACCCGGTTCGCCGTCGGCGATGGTGAAGTCGCCGTCGCCGGACTTCACGTGCGACACGGGGGTGATGACGGCCGCGGTACCGCAGGCGAAGACCTCGGTGATCTCGCCGGCCGCGGCCTTCTTCTGCCACTCGTCGACGTCGATCTTGCGCTCCTCGACGGCGAATCCCGCGTCAGTCGCCAACTGCAGCAAGGAATCTCGGGTGATGCCGGGAAGCAGCGATCCGCTGAGTTCCGGGGTGACCAGGCGCGCCGACCCGCCGCTGCCGAACACGAAGAACAGGTTCATGCCACCCATTTCCTCGACGTACCGGCGTTCGATGGCGTCGAGCCACACCACTTGGTCGCAGCCGTGGTCGGTGGCCTCGGCCTGCGCGAGCAGCGATGCCGCGTAGTTGCCGCCGAACTTCGCGGCCCCGGTGCCGCCAGGGCTCGCGCGCACGTACTCGGTGGACAGCCACACCGACACCGGCCGGACACCGCCCTTGAAGTACGCACCTGCCGGCGAGCCGATGACCAGGTAGCGGTACTGGTTGGCGGGGCGCACGCCCAGTCCCGGTTCGGTGGCGAAGATGAACGGCCGCAGGTAGAGCGACTCCTCGCCGCCCGCCGCGGGCACCCAGTCGCCGTCGACGGCGATCAGCTGCCGCAGCGACTCGAGGAACACCTCGTCGGGCAGCTCGGGGATCGCGAGCCTGCGCGCGGAGCGGCGCAGCCGGGCGGCGTTGGCCTCGGGCCGGAACGACACGATCGAGCCGTCGGTCCAGCGGTAGGCCTTGAGCCCCTCGAAGACCTCCTGGGCGTAGTGCAGCACGACCGCCGACGGGTCCAGTTCGATCGGGCCGTAGGGCACCACCCTGGCGTCGTGCCAGTGCCCGTCGCTGTAGTCGATCGACACCATGTGGTCGGTGTGGAAGCGGCCGAACCCGGGGTCGCGCAGGATGTCGGCACGTACCTCGTCGCTTGCCGGTGTCGCGTTTCGGGCAAGCGAGAAGTCGAGGTGGCCGTCGGTCATGGACGAATTGTATAACTCGGCGCTAGCGAGTTTTCGCTTCCACGAACGGCGGTGCGACGACTTCGCACTCGAGCGCCCGACCGCGGACGTCCACCGCGACGCGCTGCCCGTCGGTCACCCCCGCTGCCGTGTCGATGAGGGCAAGCGCGATGCCGACTTTGAGTGTCGGAGAGAACGTTCCCGAGGTCGTGACGCCCACCGGGGTGTCGCCGTCGAGGACGGTCATGCCCGAGCGCAGCACGCCGCGGCCGACGGCCTTCAGTCCGCGCAGCACGCGCTTCGGCCCGGCCTGCTTCTCGGCCAGCAGGGCGTCGCGGCCCCAGAAGGCGTCCTTCTTCCAGCCGACCGCCCAGCCGCAGCGGGCCTGCACCGGGGAGATGTCCAGCGTCAGTTCGTGGCCGTGCAGCGCGTAGCCCATCTCGGTGCGCAGGGTGTCGCGGGCGCCCAGGCCTGCGAGTTCGCCACCGGCGGTGCGCACGCCCTCGACCAGAGCGTCGAAAACGACCCCGGCCCGGTCCCACTCGGGCAGCAGCTCATAGCCGTGCTCGCCGGTGTAGCCGGTCCGGCAGACGCGGACTCCGACGCCGTCGTACTCGGCGTCGGCCCATCCCATGTAGTCCATGTCGGTGGGCAGGCCGAGCCCGGCGACCACCTCCGGTGACTTCGGGCCCTGCACGGCGAGCACCGCACGCGAGCGGTGCTCGTCGGTGATGGTCAGGTCGGCCGGGGCGGCGGCCTGCAGTGCGGCGACGACGGCGGCGGTGTTGGCGGCGTTGGGCACCAGGAACACCTCGTCGTCGGATACGTAGTAGGCGATCAGGTCGTCTACGACACCGCCGGAGTCGTTGCAACACAACGTGTATTGCGCCTTGCCGGGTCCGATCCGATTGAGGTCGTTGGTCAACGCCGCGTTGAGGAACTCGACCGCACCCGGACCCTTGACGAGTGCCTTGCCGAGGTGGCTGACGTCGAACAGGCCGACCGCGGTGCGGGTGGCGTTGTGTTCGGTGACGGTGCCCGCGTAGGACACCGGCATGAGCCAGCCGCCGAACTCGGCGAAACTCGCTCCGAGTTCGCGGTGGCGGTCCTCGAGCGGGCCCTGCAGCAGGTTGTCGGTCACCGAACCAGCCTAGCTAGCTAGGGTTGATCCCCGTGAGCACCGCACCCGGATACCAGTCCCCCACCGTCACCGTCGCCGCCAGCCTGCCCAAGCGCGGGGTCGGTTCGGCCGTACTGATCGTCCCCGTGGTCAGCGGTGACGACGACACCGCCCGGGTCGTTCCCACCCCGTTCCTGGACGCCACGGCCATCGACGAGATCGAAGCCGCACTGGCAGCGCTCGGCGCCAAGGGCGGCGCGGATCAGACCACCCGCGTGGTCGCGCCGTCGCTCCCGGTCGCGAGCGTGCTGGCGGTTGGGCTGGGCAAGCCGCGCGACTTCTGGCCCGCCGACGTGATCCGTCGCGCCGCCGGCGTCGCCGCCCGCAGCCTGTCGGGCACGGAGTCGGTGCTGACCACGTTGAGCGAACTCGACACCGAGGCGGCCGTCGAGGGTCTGATCCTGGGCGCCTACCGGTTCACCGAGTTCCGCAGCGACAAGACCGCTCCCAAGGACCCGGCGCTGGCCCGCATCACGGCGCTGGCCTCGGCCAAGGACGCGAAGGTGAAGGCCGTGCGTGGCACCGACGTGGCGACCGCGGTCGCGACGGCCCGCGACTTCGTGAACACCCCGCCGAGCCATCTCTTCCCGGCCGAGTTCGCCGACCGCGCCAAGGCGCTGGGTAAGGCGGCGGGCCTCGAGGTCGAGGTGCTCGACGAGAAGGCACTGGAGAAGGCCGGCTACGGCGGCATCATCGGCGTCGGCAAGGGCTCGTCGCGTCCCCCGCGCCTGGTGCGGCTGATCCACCGCGGCGCCAAGCGGAAGGGCAAGACCGTCGCGCTGGTCGGCAAGGGCATCACCTTCGACACCGGCGGCATCTCGATCAAGCCTGCGCTGAACATGCATCAGATGACCTCGGACATGGGTGGCGCCGCGGCCGTGATCGCGACCGTCCTGCTGGCCGCCAAGCAGAAGGTGGCGGTCGACGTCATCGCGACGGTGCCGATGGCGGAGAACATGCCGTCGTCGACGGCGCAGCGGCCCGGTGACGTGCTGACGCAGTACGGCGGCATCACCGTCGAGGTGCTCAACACCGACGCCGAGGGCCGGCTCATCCTCGCCGACGCGATCGTGCGGGCCTGCGAGGACGACCCGGACTACCTTATCGAGACGTCGACGCTGACCGGCGCGCAGACCGTGGCCCTGGGGTCGCGTACGCCCGGCGTGATGGGCAGCGAGGACTTCCGCGACCGGGTCGCGACGCTGAGCCAGGAGGTCGGCGAGAACGGCTGGCCGATGCCGCTGCCCGAGGAGCTGAAGGACGACCTCAAGTCGACGGTGGCGGATCTGGCCAACGTCAGCGGTTCCCGCTTCGCGGGCATGCTGGTCGCCGGGGTGTACCTGCGCGAGTTCGTCGCCGAGGGCGTCGAGTGGGCACACGTCGACATCGCAGGCCCGGCGTACAACACCGGCGGCCCGTGGGGCTACACCGGAAAGGGCGGCACCGGCGTGCCGGTGCGCACGATGTTCGCGGTCATCGAGGACGTTGCCGCCCGCGGCTGAACAAGCCGGTGCCGCGAACGGCTGATCACATGACGCTGCCGCGGGCGGTGCTGCGCAACGCCTGCGGTGCGATGCGCGAGGTGCCGTAGAGCAGGTACGCCTCGGGCGCGACGGGTCGGATCGGCTTGTTCTTGCGGACCGCCGTCACGATCGCCTTGGCGACCTTGTCGGGTCCGTAGTGGCGCGCGGCGAACATCGCCTCGAGCTGCTTGCGCCGGCCTGCGACCTGACCGGCCTTGCCCGGGGGCGGGTCGAAGCGGGTGGTGTGCACGATGTTCGTGTCGATGACGCCGGGGCACACGGTGGTCAGACCGATTCCCGCAGAGGACAACTCGGCCCGTAGGCAGTCCGAGAACATGTACACCGCGGCCTTGCTGGTGCAGTAGGCGTTCATCGACTGCAGCGGCGCGTAGGCCGCCATCGACGACACGTTGACGACGTGGCCGCCGGTGCCGCGTTCGACGAGCCGGCCGGCGAAGGCGCGGCACCCGTTCACCACGCCGCCGAGGTTGACGTCGAGCACGCGGTCCCACTGATCGGCGGGGGTGTCGAGGAAGGCACCGGCCTGGCCGATCCCGGCGTTGTTGACCACGACGTCGGGCACGCCGTGCTCGTCGCACACCCGAGCGGCGAACGCCTCGACGGCCTCGGCGTCGGACACGTCGAGCCGGTAGGCGTGCGCCACGCCACCGCGTTCGGCGATCCGCGCGGCGGTGTCGGACGCGGCTTGCTCGTCGATGTCGCTGACGATCAGGTCCGCACCCTCGGCGGCGAAGGCGAGTGCGGTCTCGCGGCCGATGCCGCTGCCCGCGCCGGTGACCGACACCAGCATGTCGCCGAAGTGCTTGCGGGTCCGGCCGACCTGGGCGCGCAGCAGGCCGCGGGCGGGTGCCGCCCCGTCGACGTGCTCGGCCAGCTCGGTCACCGCCGTCGCCAGCACCTGAGGATGCGACGTCGGCGCCCAGTGGCCGGCCCGCAGGTCGCGCCGCCAGAGCCGCGATGCCCAGCGGTCGGTCTCGTCGTAGACGTAGTGCCGCACGAACGGGTCACGGGCGTTGACGATGATCTGCACCGGTACGTCGACGTGATGGTCGGGACGGGCGTGCGCGAGCGCACGGAAGAAGTTGGCGGGGTACACCTTCATGCTCGCCACCGCATCGGAGACCGACGGGCTTCCGGGATGGACCCGTTGCATTCGACCCGTCCGGAAGGCCAGGCGGATCAACGTCGGCGCCAGCACGGGGATGGAGAACAGGCCCATGTAGGACAGCCGGGCCAACTGGGCGACGGCCTGGGCGAACTTGCGGGGACGGTAGGGGCGCAGCAGGTTGCCGACGACGAAGCGGTTCAGGTGGTCGGTGCTGGGCCCCGACACCGACGTGAACGAGGCGATGCGCCGGCCCGATTCCGGGCGGGCGAGGTACTCCCATACGCCGACCGAACCCCAGTCGTGAGCCAGTACGTGCACCGGATCGTTTGGTGCGACTGCGTCGATCACGGCCTCGAAGTCGTCGGCGTAGCGCGCCATTGCAAACGACTCGACCCGCCGCGGGGCGTCTGATCCCCCCACGCCGCGGTTGTCGTAGGTGATCACCCGGAACCGGTCGGCGAGCAGTGGCACGACGCCGTCCCACAGCACGTGCGAATCCGGCCAGCCGTGTACGAGCACCACGGTCGGGCCGGAGGGGTTGCCCTGGGCGTAGACAGCGATCCGGACGCCGTCCGCGCTCTCGACGAATGTCTCCTGCATGGCCGTCATGTGACCTTCCCGGGGCGGTTCAGCGATCTTCGAGTTCGCGACGCGCCGCGCGCTTGCGCTCGATGCGTCGCTTCTCGTCATGGTCGCGCATCCGCTGCGGATAACCGACCTTCTGCACGTCGTAGACGGGAATCCCGAGTTGGGCGTTCAACTTGCGCGCACCGGCCTGCCCGCCCACGCGACGGCGCGTCCACTCGCCGTCGGCGGCGACGAGTATTGCGGTGACCTCGGTGACGGTGGTCTGGGGCTCGATGAACGCCTCGACACCGGTGTGGGTCGCGACCCACTGCTTCAGGTAATCGAGGTTGGCCGCCGAGTCCGCTTTGCTGGTACGTCCACCGCGGCGACGCCGCAACCTGTCGAACAGCCCCAACTCGACCCGACTCCCTTCGGCACGGAAGTGCCAACGCTTGATTCGATAGTGCCAGAGCGCGCCGTGTGCAGGTCTGCGACGACCAACGCACGCGGACGTGGAAGGATGGGCAACGCGATATTTCGACCCGGCACGCGCGACCGTTCGAGGGAGTCAACACACATGGCCATCTCCGTCCAGATGCCCGCACTCGGTGAGAGCGTCACGGAGGGGACGGTGACCCGCTGGCTCAAGCAGGAGGGCGACACCGTCGAAGTCGACGAGCCCCTGCTCGAGGTGTCGACCGACAAGGTCGACACCGAAATCCCTTCTCCCGCCGCCGGTGTTCTGACCAAGATCATCGCCCAGGAGGATGACACCGTCGAGGTCGGCGGCGACCTCGCGACGATCGGCGAAGCGGGCGAAGGCGGCTCGGACGATTCGGGGTCCGACGACGCTGATTCAGGCGACGCTGATTCAAGCGACTCGGTGGCCGAGGACTCCTCCGACGACGAGCCCGCCGAGGCGGAGAAGCCCGCCGAGGAACCCGCCGCGCAGTCCGAGCCGGCCGCCGAGGAGACCGAGGCGGAGCCCGAGCCCGAGAAGCCGTCGAAGAAGCCCGCAGCCTCCGGCGGCGGCGACGCCACGTCGGTCAAGATGCCGGAACTGGGCGAGTCCGTGACCGAGGGCACCGTGACCCGGTGGCTCAAGGAGGTCGGCGACAGCGTCGAGGTCGACGAGCCCCTCGTCGAGGTATCGACCGACAAGGTCGACACCGAGATCCCCTCCCCGGTGGCGGGCACGCTGTTGTCCATCACCGCCGAGGAGGACGACGTCGTCGAGGTCGGCGGCGAACTCGCCAAGATCGGCTCGGCGGACGCGGCGTCCGAGGCAGAGCCCGAGCCCGAACCAGAGCCCGAGCCCGAACCGGAGCCCGAGGCGAAGGAAGAGCCGAAGCCCGAGCCCAAGGAAGAGCCCAAGCCCGAACCGAAGCCGGAGCCCAAGTCCGAGCCCAAGGAAGAGCCCAAGCCCGAACCGAAGCCGGAGCCCAAGTCGGAGCCCAAGGAAGAGCCGAAGGCGCCCGCGGCGACCGCCGAGGCCTCCGGGTCCGACGGTGGCCCGTACGTCACTCCCCTGGTCCGCAAGCTGGCGACCGAGCACGGCGTCGATCTGGCGTCGGTGAAGGGCACCGGCGTCGGCGGCCGGGTCCGCAAGCAGGACGTGCTCGCGGCTGCGGAGGCCAAGAAGGCTCCCGAGCCCACACCTGAGCCCTCGGCTCCCGCGGCTGCACCCGCCGCCGCGAAGTCGGCTCCCGCCCCGAAGCTGGCGCATCTGCGTGGCACCACGCAGAAGGCGAATCGGATCCGCCAGATCACGGCCAAGAAGACCCGGGAGTCGCTGCAGACCACCGCGCAGCTGACGCAGACCCACGAGGTCGACCTGACCAAGATCGTGGCGCTGCGGGCGCGGGCCAAGGCCAGCTTCGCCGAACGCGAGGGCGTCAACCTGACGTTCCTGCCGTTCTTCGCCGTCGCCGTGGTCGACGCACTCAAGGCGCACCCGAACGTCAACGCGAGCTACGACGAGGACAGCAAGCAGATCACCTACTACGACGCGGAGCATCTCGGCTTCGCCGTCGACACCGAGCAGGGACTGCTGTCCCCGGTGGTGCACAACGCGGGTGACCTGTCGCTGGGTGGGCTGGCCCGCGCCATCGCCGACATCGCGGCTCGCGCGCGGTCGGGCAACCTGAAGCCCGACGAGCTGTCCGGCGGCACCTTCACCATCACCAACATCGGCAGCCAGGGCGCACTGTTCGACACGCCGATCCTGGTTCCGCCGCAGGCGGCGATGCTGGGCACCGGTGCGATCGTGAAGCGGCCGAGGGTGATCGTGGACGAGTTCGGCAACGAGTCGATCGGCGTCCGGTCGGTGGCCTACCTGCCGCTTACCTACGACCACCGTCTGATCGACGGTGCCGACGCGGGCCGTTTCCTGACCACCATCAAGCGGCGACTCGAAGAAGGGGCATTCGAGGCCGACCTCGGGCTCTAGTCCCGTGTCGGTCATCGCGATCGCGGGGTCGTCCGGTGTGATCGGCACGGCGCTCGTCAGTGCGTTGCGGGCCGCTGATCACCGGGTGGTCCGGCTCGTGCGGCACACGCCTGCCCACGCCGACGACGTGTTCTGGAACCCGGACACCGGCGAGCTGGACACCGGCGTGCTCGACGACGTCGACGCCGTGGTCAACATGTGCGGTGTCGGCGTCGGGGACAAGCGGTGGTCCGGGGCGTACAAGCAGAGCCTGCGCGACAGCCGGATCGGTCCGACCGACGTCCTGTCGAACGCGGTGGCCGATGCCGGGGTGCCGGTGCTCGTCAACGCGAGCGCGGTCGGCTTCTACGGCGACACGCGCAACCGCGTCGTCGACGAGAGCGCGCCGCGCGGCGACGGGTTCCTCGCCAAGTTGTGCGAGGACTGGGAGGCCGCCACCGCCGCGGCGCACGCATCCGGTGCGCGGGTGGTGCTGGCGCGTACCGGACTCGTCCTGTCGCCGTCCGGCGGCGTGCTCGGTCGGCTCCGACCGTTGTTCGCGTTCGGCCTCGGCGTGCGCCTGGGCAACGGCAAGCAGTACATGGCGTGGATCAGCCTCGAGGATCAGATTCGGGCGCTGCTGTTCGCCATCGGCCACGACGACGTATCGGGTCCGGTGAACTTCACCGGTCCGGCGCCGGTGACCAACGCCGAGTTCACCGCGGCGATGGGCCGGACATTGCACCGGCCCACGCCGGCGGCGGTGCCGGGCTTCGCACTGCGTGCGGTCGTCGGCGAGTTCGCCGACGAGGGCCTGCTCGCAGGCCAGCGGGCCATCCCCGCCGCACTGGAGCGGGCGGGCTTCGAGTTCCGGCACAACACGATCGGCGAGGCGCTGGCCTACGCGACGGCAGCCAAGGACGGCGGGTAGCGGGCGTACCGTGACAGGCATGTCTTCTGCCCCGGTGCGGGCCTCGGTCCGCGCGGAATCGTCACCGATCGACGTCCGGCGACTCGGCACGCTGGACTACGAGTCCGCCTGGCAGTTGCAGCGCGAGACGGCCGACGCCAGGGTCGCAGGCGGTCCCGACACCCTGCTGCTGCTGGAACATCCCCCGACCTACACGGCAGGCAAGCGGACCGAACCGCACGAGCGCCCCGATCCCAGGCTCTCCGGCGGGATCCCGGTCGTCGACACCGACCGCGGCGGCAAGATCACCTGGCACGGTCCCGGTCAGCTCGTCGGTTACCCCATCATCGGTCTGGCACAGCCCATGGACGTCGTGAAGTTCGTTCGCCGCCTCGAGGATTCGCTGATCTCGGTGTGCACGGCGCTCGGCGTCGCGGTGGGTCGGGTGGAGGGTCGTTCCGGGGTGTGGGTGCCCGCCGACGGTCCGCGGCCGACGCGCAAGATCGCGGCGATCGGCATCCGGGTCGCCAGGGGGACGACGCTGCACGGCTTCGCGCTGAATTGTGATTGCGATCTCGGCGCGTACTCCTCGATCGTGCCGTGTGGCATCGCCGACGCGGGCGTGACGTCACTATCGGCCGAGCTGGGCCGAACGGTCGGCGTCGCGGACGTCATCGACCAGGTCGCCGACGCCGTCGCCGACGCACTCGACGGCCGCATCGCAGTCGGTGCGTCGTCGGCCGCGAGCGTAGAATCGGCCCAGTGACTATCGCCCCCGACGGCCGCAAATTGCTGCGGCTCGAGGTCCGCAACGCCGAGACCCCCATCGAGCGCAAGCCGCCGTGGATCAAGACGACGTTGAAGACCGGTCCCGAGTACAAGGAACTCAAGGCGCTGGTGCGCCGCGAGGGTCTGCACACGGTGTGCGAGGAGGCGGGCTGCCCCAACATTTACGAGTGCTGGGAGGACCGCGAGGCGACCTTCCTCATCGGCGGCGAACAGTGCACCCGGCGGTGCGACTTCTGCCAGATCGACACCGGCAAGCCTGCCGAACTCGATCGTGACGAACCGCGCCGCGTCGCCGAGAGCGTGCAGGCGATGGGCCTCCGGTACTCGACGGTCACCGGCGTCGCGCGCGACGACCTGCCCGACGGCGGCGCCTGGCTCTACGCCGAGACCGTGCGCCAGATCAAGTTGCTCAACCCGAACACCGGCGTCGAGCTGCTGGCCCCGGACTTCAACGCGATCCCCGAGCAGCTCAACGAGGTCTTCGAGTCGCGTCCCGAGGTGTTCGCGCACAACGTCGAGACGGTCCCCCGCATCTTCAAGCGGATCCGCCCGGCCTTCCGGTACCAGCGCAGCCTCGACGTCATCACTGCGGCGCGTGAGTTCGGGCTGGTCACCAAGAGCAATCTGATCCTCGGCATGGGCGAGACGCCCGACGAGGTGCGGACCGCGCTCGTCGACCTGCACCAGGCGGGCTGCGACATCATCACCATCACGCAGTACCTGCGTCCGTCGCTGCGGCACCACCCGGTCGAACGCTGGGTCAAGCCCGAGGAGTTCGTCGAGCACTCGAAGTTCGCCGAGGAGGTCGGTTTCTCCGGCGTTCTGGCCGGTCCGTTGGTGCGCTCGTCGTACCGCGCGGGCAGGCTCTACGCCGAAACCGCACGCATCCGGGCGGCCTCGGCTTCCTGATGTCCGGCGGGGCATGGGGAATGCCCGGGCCACCCGTATCCTGATCCAATGGCGAAAAAGCGCAATACCGCCGAGATGAAGGCCGCCAAGGCCCAGGCGAAGGCCACGCGGAAGGCTGCCTCCAAGGAGCGGCGCAGTCAGCTGTGGCAGGCATTCCAGATCCAACGCAAGGAGGACAAGCGCCTCCTGCCGTACATGATCGGCGCATTCGTCCTGATCGTCGGCATCGCGGTGGCCGCCGGACTGATCGCGGGCAGCACATTCACGCTGATCGCGCTGATCCCGTTGGGCATCCTGCTCGGTGCGCTGGTCGCGTTCATCATCTTCGGTCGGCGCGCGCAGAAGTCGGTCTATCGCAAGGCCGAGGGGCAGACCGGTGCTGCCGCCTGGGCGCTGGACAACCTGCGCGGCAAGTGGCGCGTCACGCCGGGCGTCGCGGCGACGGGTCACTTCGACGCCGTGCACCGCGTGATCGGCCGGCCCGGCGTGATCTTCGTCGGCGAGGGTTCGGCGAACCGGGTGAAACCCCTACTGGCGCAGGAGAAGAAGCGCACCGCCCGATTGGTCGGCGATGTACCGATCTACGTCATCGTCGTCGGCAACGGCGAGGGCGAGGTGCCGTTGTCGAAGTTGGAGCGCCACCTGACCAAGCTGCCCGCCAACATCACGGTCAAGCAGATGGACTCCCTGGAGTCGCGCCTGGTGGCGCTGGGCTCGCGCGTCGGCCCCGCCGCCATGCCAAAGGGCCCGATGCCGGGCAACGCGAAGATGAAGGGCGTGCAGCGCACCGTCCGTCGTAGGTGACCTAGCGCCGGACGATCGCAGTGCCGGTGGCCTTGTCCTGCAGGCCGCGGCCGTCGGTGTCGGTGAACAGCGGCGGGACGACGAGTGCGATCAGCAGGCCGCGCACCAGTGCCCGCCCCATGCCGACGTGCATGCGGTTGTCGACGGACGCGACGCGCAGGCCGAGCGCGGCCTGGCCCGGGGTGAAGCCGAACAGCCGCACCGCGATGACGCCGAGGATCAGCCAGATCACCAGGACCGCGGTCGAGAGCACGTTCATCGACACCAGGCCCATCGACATGGCCAGCGCACCCAGCCCGTAGGCGATGAACCAGTCGATGGCCAGCGCCCCGATCCGGCGACCCCAGCCGACCAGCGAGCCGCTGCCCGACGGGGGCAGGCCGAGCTGCTGGCCGGGGTACTCGTTGGGTCCTGCGCCCGGGTCGCCCGCCTCGGGTTGGGGCGGACCGGAGAGCCAAGAACCGAAGGTGCGGGCCATGTGGTCCAGCATATGGCGAACTCGAAACGGGGTACGGCGGGCAGGAGCGCAGCGACCCGGGAATCAATGACGCGTAACGTCGGCGCAACATGCGGTTGACTGCCGTGCAACATCGTGTCCATAGCGTCAGTCGGCGGGTAACCAGTCAAAGGAGATTTCTCAGTGGCAGAAAAGACGGCCGACGACATCATCAAGACGATCCAGGACGAGAAGGTCGAGTACGTCGACATCCGTTTCTGCGATCTGCCGGGTGTCGTCCAGCACTTCTCGATCCCGGCCTCGGCGTTCGATGAGAGCGTCTTCGAGGACGGCCTCGCGTTCGACGGCTCCTCGGTCCGCGGCTTCCAGTCCATCCACGAGTCGGACATGATGCTGCTGCCCGATCCCGAGACGGCGCGCATCGACCCGTTCCGCAAGGCCAAGACGCTGAACCTCAGCTTCTTCGTGCACGACCCCTTCACCCGCGAGGCCTACTCCCGCGACCCGCGCAACGTGGCCCGCAAGGCGGAGAACTACCTCGCCAGCACCGGCATCGCCGACACCTGCTTCTTCGGCGCCGAGGCCGAGTTCTACATCTTCGACTCGGTGACGTTCGACTCCAAGATCAACGGCACCTCCTACGAGGTCGACTCCGAGTCCGGCTGGTGGAACACCGGCGAGCCGTTCGAGGCCGACGGCAGCCCCAACCTGGGCTACAAGGTGCGCCCCAAGGGCGGCTACTTCCCCGTCGCCCCGTACGACCACTACGTCGACCTGCGCGACGAGATGGCCACCAACCTCCAGAACGCCGGGTTCATCCTCGAGCGCGGCCATCACGAGGTCGGCACCGCGGGCCAGGCGGAGATCAACTACAAGTTCAACACCCTGCTGCACGCGGCAGACGACGTGTTGCTGTTCAAGTACATCATCAAGAACACGGCGTGGAAGAACGGCAAGACCGTCACGTTCATGCCCAAGCCGCTGTTCGGTGACAACGGTTCCGGCATGCACGCCCACCAGTCGCTGTGGAAGGACGGCCAGCCGCTGTTCCACGACGAGTCGGGCTACGCGGGTCTGTCGGACCTCGCCCGCCACTACATCGGCGGCATCCTGCACCACGCGCCGTCGCTGCTGGCGTTCACCAACCCGACGGTGAACTCCTACAAGCGTCTGGTTCCCGGCTACGAAGCACCGATCAACCTGGTGTACAGCCAGCGCAACCGCTCGGCGTGCGTCCGCATCCCGATCACGGGCAACAACCCGAAGGCCAAGCGTCTCGAATTCCGTTGCCCGGACAGCTCGGGCAACCCGTACCTGGCGTTCGCGGCGATGCTGATGGCCGGCATCGACGGCATCAAGAAGAAGATCGAGCCGCTGACGCCCGTCGACAAGGACCTCTACGAGCTGCCGCCGGACGAGGCCGCCGCGATCCCGCAGGCGCCCACCTCGCTGTCCGCGGTCATCGACAAGCTCGAGGAGGATCACGAATACCTCACCGAGGGTGGCGTGTTCACCGAGGACCTGATCGAGACCTGGATCTCGTACAAGCGTGAGAACGAGATCATGCCGATCCAGATCCGGCCTCACCCGTACGAGTTCTCGCTCTACTACGACGTGTAAGTCGGTCCGACACGCGATTCCACCCGCCCGGTTCGCCGGGCGGGTGGTTTCGTCTCAGTAGGGTCTGCGCCATGACGAACTTCGAGTCGAGGCTGACCGCCGTCACGCCGGCAGCGGTGAGCGTGTTCCGCATCGTGTTGGGCCTGCTGTTCACGATCCGCGGGACGCAGAAGCTGTTCGACTGGCCGATCGCCGCGCCGGTGGACATCGCGTTCGGCTCGTTCCCGCTGTGGTGGGCCGGCGTCATCGAACTACTCGCTGGCGTCCTGATCCTGATCGGCTTCGTCACCCGGTTCGCCGCGTTCATCGCGTCGGGTCAGATGGCCTTCGCGTACTTCATGACGCATCAGCCGAAGGGGTTGTGGCCCGTCGAGAACGGCGGCGAACTGCCCGTCGTCCTGTGCTTCGGATTCCTGCTGCTGGTCTTCACGGGCGGCGGTGCGTATGCGCTCGACGCGATGCGCGCCCAGCCCACCCGCAAGCGCGGTCGTGCGAGGACGTCGGTCCGGTAACGGTCGGGTGAAGCTGGAAAGATCCTGAGCGTCGCAGCGTAGGGTTTGCCCATGGCGACCTTCGAGAACCGGCTCGCGGGCTTTTCCTCCCCCGTCCTGAGCGTCTTCCGCATCATCTTCGGACTTCTCTTCACCCTGCACGGCACCATGAAGGTGTTCGGCTGGCCACTTGGTGCTGCCATTCCCGTTGGCTCGTGGCCGGGCTGGTGGGCAGGCATCATCGAATTGGTCACGGGTCTACTGATTCTGGTGGGTCTGTTCACCCGCATCGCGGCGTTCATAGCGTCGGGCCACATGGCCGTCGCCTACATCTGGCAGCACTGGATGCCAAATGGCTTCTGGCCGTACGACGCAGGCATGGGCGGCAACGGCGGTGAGCCCGCGCTGATGTACTGCTTCGCATTCCTGCTGCTGGCCGCACTCGGCGGTGGGTCGCTGTCACTCGACGCTCGTCGTCGCGGCGCGGTGGTCGGCGGCGGTGCGCGTGGCCAACGCGTCGTCAGCGGTACTGCTGCCCCGGGCGGCGGAGTGGTCACCGGACGGGGTGCGGCACCTCGCGGCGGACTGCTCAGCCGGTTCCGCCGCAATCGGTACTGAGCCGACGACTTCGCTCAGCGCGAAAGAGCTGGACCCCACGGCGAACGACTGGCTCGGTACGGTTGGGCCATGCCGCAATCCCTTGAGCTGCGCCTGAACTCGCTGTTTCCCGCCGTGCTGAGCCTCTTCCGTGTCGTGCTCGGCCTGCTGTTCATGGTGCACGGCGGGGCAAAGCTGTTCGCCTGGCCGGTGGACACGGGCAGCGGGGCGGTGGCCTTTGGCGCCTGGCCGGCGTGGTGGGCCGGCGTCATCGAAGTCGTTGCGGGACTGCTCATCGTGACCGGCCTGTTCACCCGGATCGCTGCGTTCATCGCCTCGGGCACGATGGCCGTCGCCTACTTCTGGCGGCACCAACCGGACGGCCTGCACCCGCTGCAGAACGGCGGCGAAACCCCGGTCCTGTTCTGCTTCGGCTTCTTCCTGCTGGTCTTCGCCGGCGGCGGCGCATATGCACTCGACGCCGTGCTGGCGGGCAGACGACGCACCGCGGTCACGCGCTAGGCGTCGAGGCCGAGGTCCTTGCGGAACCGCTTCATGCCGTCGATCTTCTCGCTCAGCGACGCCGACGGTCCGCTGTAGAACATCCACGGCATCGTGATGATGCCGTCGATGCCTGCGGACTCTGCCCGCGCGTAGTGCTCGGGGGTGAAGGCGTCGGTCAGCGGCGTGATGACCGTGAAGTCGTCCATGCTCAAGCCGCTTTCGGCGCGCAGGGCGCGAATCCGATCGACCGAGGCGATGGCCTGCTCGGTGGTGATCAGATCGCCGATCCAGCCGTCGTTGCGGGCAGCGCGCCGGAGCGCGACGTTCGACAGACCGCCGACGTAGATCGGGATGTGCGGCGGCGTCGGTTCCATCTCCAGTCGCGGCGTGGTGTAGAACTCGCCGTCGAACTCGGTCCACCCCGGCTGCCACAGCGCCCGCATGAGTTCGAGCATCTCGTCGGTGCGCTTGCCGCGCCGCGCGAACTGCTGGCCCATCAGGGTAAACTCCTCCTCGCACCAGCCGACGCCGATGCCGAGTTCGAGCCGCCCCTCGGCCAGACAGGCCGCCGTGCCGATGGCCTTGGCCGCCGAGTACGGGTCGCGCATCGCGGGCAGGTAGACGGTCGTGACGAACTTCAGCTTGCTCGTCGCCAGCGCAATCGCACCGATCATCACCCACGGGTCGGGCCAGTGCGTGAACGCCTCCCAGCGACGCGAGCCGTCCTTCGTGTACGGGTACGGCGTCTCGAGGGTCTCGAGGTTGATGACGTGATCCGGGATGCCCATGCCCTCGTACCCGAGATCGTCTGCGGCCTTGGCCACTTCGACGACCTCCTTGATGTCGAGGAACGCGGTGCTGACGTAGAACCTCACGCGCTGTCCCTGACACCCGCGTCGTCCCGGGCCCACGCCGGCCGGATGAACACTCCGTCGGCCTCGACGGTGTGCCCCTGCGCGTCCCCGAGGTACCCGCGGGCGTAGGTCTTGATCCCCTCGGTGCGCTCGATGAAGGCCTCCGCGCGCACCGGGCCCAGCGGCGTTCCGCGCATGTACTTCAACGTGATGGTCCCGGTGAACAGTGGCTTGGTGAGCCCGTCGCTGGCCGCCTCGCCGAGGATGTGGTCGAGCACCAGCGCGCAGATGCCGCCGTGCACCAGGCCGGGCGGGCCCTCGTAGGCCGGGCCGAGGGTGAATTCCGCCCAGCAGGTGCCATCGGGTTCGTGGCGGATGTCCATCGGCGGGGCGATCGCATTGCGCAGTCCGACAGCCGGATTCGCCCACGCCAGCGGCCTGCCGGACTCTGCGTGCCGCAGCGTCGACGTGGTGTCGCGCTGTGTGCGTTCGAGAATCGCGGTCGCCGAGTCGATGGCTGCCTGAGCCTGCCGGATCTCCTCTTCGTCCACTCCGCTGCGGATGCCCGCGGCGACCAGCCTGCGCATCGACTCGGTGAGCGGCTCGTAGGAGGCGCGCAGCCGTTCGTACTCGTCGGCGGTGATCACGTCGAACGGGTAGTCCTGCATCGCCATCTATTCTCCGAAGATTCTGCGCACCACGGTCTTCGCGCGGCGCGTCACCCGTAGGTAGTTGTCCAGGAATTCACTGCCGTCGCCGTTGGCCCACCCCGCGGCCTGCGCCACGGCGTTGAGCTGACGGCCGGGTCCCGGGAGTTGGTCGGTCGGCTTGCCCTTGACGAGCACGAGCGCGTTGCGGGCCTTGGTCGCCGTCAGCCACGCCTGCCGCAGCAGGTCGACGTCGCCTTCGGCGATGAGTTCGGCGGCGCCGATGGCGTTGAGCGTCTCGAGCGTCGAGGTGTTGTGCAGCGCGGGAATCCGGTGCGCGTGGCGCAGCTGCAGCAGCTGCACCGTCCACTCGATGTCGGCGAGCCCGCCGCGACCGAGCTTGGTGTGGGTGTTCGGGTCGGCACCGCGCGGCAGCCGCTCGGCGTCGACGCGGGCCTTGATGCGCCTGATCTCCTGCACGGCCGACGCGGAGACGCCGTCGGGCGGGTACCGGATGTCGTCGATCATCAGCAGGAACCGCTGCCCCAGGTCCTCGTCACCGGCGACGCAGTGTGCGCGCAGCAGCGCCTGCACCTCCCACGTCTGCACCCACTGGGCGTAGTAGGCGCGGTAGGACGCGAGCGTGCGGACCAGCGGGCCGCTGCGCCCCTCGGGCCGCAGGTTGGCGTCGACCTCCAGGGGCGGGTCGCCGCTTGGCGTGCCGAGCCTGGCGCGTACCTGCTCGGCGATCGAGGTGGCCCACTTCACGGCGACGGATTCCTCTGCGCCGCCGACGGGTTCGCACACGAACATCACGTCCGCGTCGGACCCGTAGCCGAGTTCCTTGCCGCCGAGGCGGCCCATGCCGATGACTGCGATGACCGCGGGCGGCCCGGCGGCGGGCGTACTGGCACGGGTCACCGCGTCGAGAGCGGCCTGCAGCACGGCCACCCACACCGAGGTCAGCCCCTTGCACACCTCGGTGACCTCGAGAAGGCCGAGCAGGTCGGCAGAGGCGATGCGGGCCAGTTCCCGGCGGCGCAGCGTCCGCGCCGCAGCGATCGCACGCACCGGATCCGAGTGCCGCCCGGACGAGGCGACCAGCGACCGGGCGAACCCGTCGGGTTCGACCTCGAGGAGTTTGGCGCCGTTGGGTCCGTCGGCGTACTGCCGGATCACTTCGGGGGCGCGCAGCAGCAGATCGGGCACGTACGCCGACGTGCCGAGGACCCGCATGAGCCGCTTGGCCACGGCGCCCTCGTCGCGCAGCGCCGCGAGATACCAACGCTCGTCGGCGAGTTCCTCGCTGATGCGGCGGTAGGCCAGCAGTCCGGCGTCCGGGTCGGGCGTGTCGGACAGCCAGTCGAGCAGGGTGGGCAGCAGCACCTGCTGCACGCGTCCGCGCCTGCCGCCGTGGCTGGTCAGTGCGGCCAGGTGGGTCAACGCGCTCTGCGGTCCTTCGTAACCCAATGCGGCGAGCTGTCGTTCGGCGGCCTGGGCGCTCAGGCTGGCGCTCAGTTCCACCGTGGGAGAGCCGACCGATTCGAGCAGCGGCTGATAGAACAGCTTGGCGTGCAGCCGGGAGACGCGCAGGCTTTGGCGCTTCAGCTCCTCGCGCAGCACGCCGACCGCGTCGTGCTGACCGTCGGGCCGCACGTGGGCGGCACGCGCCAGCCAGCGCATGGCCTCCTCGTCGTCGAGTTCGGGCAGCATGTGGGTGCGTTTGAGCCGCTGCAGCTGCAGCCGGTGCTCGAGCAGCCGGAGGAATTCGTAGGAGGCCGTCAGGTTCGCGGCGTCGTCACGTCCGACGTAGCCGCCCTCGCCGAGCGCCGCCAACGCGTCTACGGTCGAGGAGACGTGCAGTGCGTCGTCGGTGCGGCCGTGGACGAGTTGCAGCAGCTGCACGGCGAATTCGACGTCGCGCAGTCCCCCGGTTCCGAGCTTGAGTTCGCGGTCGCGCACCCCGGCGGGGACGAGTTCCTCGACGCGGCGGCGCATGGCCTGGACGTCGGGCACGAAGTCCGGCCGCTCGCAGGCGGTCCACACCATCGGCATCAGCGCGTCGACGTACTGGGCGCCGAGGTCGGCGTCACCGGCGGCCGGGCGGGCCTTGAGCAGGGCCTGGAACTCCCAGGTCTTGGCCCAGCGCTCGTAGTAGGCCACGTGCGACTCGAGTGTGCGGACGAGTTGGCCCTGCTTGCCCTCGGGCCTTAGCGCCGCGTCGACCTCGAAGAAGGCGTCGCCCGCGAACCGCATCAGCTCGCCTGCGACGCGGGTGTTGAGCGCCATGCTGGAGTGAGCGGCGTCGTCGGTGACGAAGATGACGTCGACGTCGCTGACGTAGTTCAGTTCGCGCGCACCGCATTTGCCCATGGCGATCACCGCGAGCTTCGGCGCGTCGGTGTCGGGACCGCAGACGGTGCGGGTGGCGACGACCAGCGCGGCCGCCAGCGCCGCGTCCGCCAGATCCGACAGGTGCCTGCCGACGGTGGTGAAGGCCAGCACGGGTTCGTTCTCGACGACCGGGGCGACGTCCAGCGCGGCCAGGATCAGCAGCCGGTCGCGGTACAGCGAGCGCAGTGCGGGTATCGCCGCCGGGCCGGTGACGTTCTCGGCGGCCGCGACGAATTCGCCTCGGAGCTGCTCTGCGGACGGCAGCGCGACGTCGCCCGCCAGCAGGTGCCACGACCGGGGGCGCGCCACCAGGTGGTCGCCGAGCGCCAGTGAGGAGCCGAGCACGCCGAACAGGCGGCCCCGCAGGGGTTTGTCGGTGAGCAGCGCGCGGTTCAGCTCGTCCCGATCACCGTCGAGCGCCTCGGCGAGGCGTACGACGGCACGCAGCGCCTCGTCGGCCTCGGGAGCGCGCGACAGCGACCACAGCAGTTCGACGTGGGCGTCGGTGTTCCAGCCCAGGCGGTCCAGGTCGTCGCGCGCGGTGGGAGCGACCAGGCCCAGCCTGCCGACACTGGGCAGCGTGGGTCGCTGCGTCGCGGGTTTGGCCACGGTCCGAACTTAGCGCAGCGGCCATGGCCCCCGGTGACGCAGACGGGCTAGAGAGACAGGTAGGTCTTGAGTTCGAACGGCGTGACGTGGCTGCGGTAGTTCTCCCACTCGGTGCGCTTGTTGCGCAGGAAGTAGTCGAAGACGTGCTCCCCGAGTGCTTCCGCGACCAGCTCCGAGTTCTCCATCTCGCTGAGCGCGACGCCGAGGCTGCCGGGCAGTTCCTTGTAGCCCATGGCGCGCCGCTCCTCGGGCGTGAGCGTCCAGACGTTGTCCTCGGCCTGCGGTGCCAGCTGGTAGTTCTTCTCCACGCCGCGCAAGCCGGCCGCGAGCAGGATGGCGAACGTGAGGTACGGGTTGCATGCCGAATCGGGGCTGCGCACCTCGATGCGACGGGAGGACGCCTTGCGCGGGGTGTACATCGGGACCCGCACCAGAGCCGACCGGTTGGCCGCACCCCAGGACGCCGCCGTGGGCGCCTCACCGCCGTGCACGAGGCGCTTGTAGGAGTTCACCCACTGGTTGGTGACGGCGCTGATCTCGCTGGCGTGCTCGAGGATGCCCGCGATGAAGGACTTCGCGACGTCGGACAGCTGCAGCGGGTCGTCGGGGCTGTGGAAGGCGTTGGTGTCGCCCTCGAACAGGCTCATGTGCGTGTGCATCGCGGAGCCGGGATATTCGGCGAACGGCTTGGGCATGAACGACGCCCGCACGCCCTCGCCGAGCGCGACCTCCTTGACGACGTAGCGGAACGTCATCACGTTGTCGGCCATCGACAGTGCGTCGGCGTAGCGCAGGTCGATCTCCTGCTGACCGGGCGCGCCCTCGTGGTGGCTGAACTCGACCGAGATGCCCATCGACTCCAACGCGTCGATGGCGTGCCTGCGGAAGTTGGGCGCCGAATCGTGCACGGCCTGATCGAAGTACCCGCCGTTGTCGGCGGGCACGGGCGGCTCGTCGTCGGAGCCGGGCTTGAGGAGGAAGAACTCGATCTCCGGGTGCACGTAGCAGGAGAAGCCGAGGTCGCTGGCCCGCGCGAGCTGACGGCGCAGCACGTGGCGCGAGTCGGCCCACGACGGCGAACCGTCGGGCATGGTGATGTCGCAGAACATGCGGGCCGAGTGGTGCTTGCCCCCGCTCGTGGTCCACGGCAGCACCTGGAACGTGGACGGATCGGGGCGCGCCACCATGTCGGCTTCAGACACCCGCGCGAAGCCCTCGATCGAGGAGCCGTCGAAGCCGATGCCCTCTTCGAACGCGCCCTCCAGCTCGGCGGGTGCGATGGCGACCGACTTGAGGTATCCGAGCACGTCGGTGAACCACAGTCGAACGAATCGGATGTCGCGTTCCTCCAGCGTGCGGAGCACGAATTCCTTCTGCCGGTCCATGTGCGCAGCGTAGGCACCGGCTGTTAAATCTGTGTTACGCGATGGCTGCGGTTCGTGTTCTCGGACACCGCGGCTCGGTCAGCAGCGAAGACCCGCCGGTGGCTGCACCGAGTCGACGAGGAAGCTCACGACCGCGGGGTCGACGCACGGGCTGCCGTTGAACACCACGGTGTGCTGGGTGCCCTCGAACGAGATGAGGGAGCCGCCGAGCTGCCGGGCCAGGTCGACGCCCGCCTGATACGGGGTGGCGGGGTCGTGCGTGGTCGATACGACGACGACCTTGCCGGGGCCCGGCGAGACCGCGTCCTGGGGCTGCGACGTCGGGGGTACGGGCCACAGCGCGCAAATGTCGCGGGGCGCGAAACCGGTGAACTCGCCGTAGGCCATGAACGGTGCCGCCAGGCGGGCCTGCCGGTCGGCGTCGGCCCATACGGCAGGGTCGGTCGGGTACGGCGCGTCGACGCAGCGGATCGCGGTGAACGCGTCCTGCTGGTTCGAGTAGTGCCCGTTGCGATCGCGCTGCTGGTAGTCGTCGGCCAGCAGGAGCAGGTCGCCGGGGTCGGTGCCGCGTGCCAGCCCGAGCAGCCCGCTGGTCAGGTACTTCCAGTAGCGCTCGGTGTAGAGGGCGTTGACGGTGCCGGTGATGGCGTCCTGATAGCTCAGGCCACGCGGGTCGGTCGTGGCCGCCGGGCCGGCGACCAGGGGGTTGACCAGTTGGTGGTAGCGCGCCACGAACTGGGTCGGGTCCTGGCCCAGTGGGCAATCGGTGCTGCGCGCGCAGTCCGCGGCGTAGTCGTCGAAAGCCGTTTGGAAACCGGCGAGTTGCCGGATGTTCTCGCCGATCGGGTCCGAGCCCGGGTCGACGGCACCGTCGAGCACCATGGCGCGCACGCGTTCGGGATAGCGCTCGGCGTACTTCGCACCGAGCTCCGTGCCGTAGGAGAAGCCGAGGTAGTTGATCTGCGCTTCGCCGAGCGCGGCCCGCACCACGTCCATGTCCTGGGCCGTGGAGGCGGTGCCGATGTTGGCCAGGAACGGCGTGCCGGTGCGCTGGAGGCAGCCCTGCGCGAGCCCGGCGTAGATCGACTCGATGGCCGCGACGCCGGCGGGGCTGTAGTCGGCCATCGGTTGGCGGCGGTAGGCGTCGAACTCGGCGTCGGTGCGGCAGCGGACCTCTGGCGTCGAGTGGCCGACGCCGCGCGGGTCGAAGCCGACGAGGTCGAAGCGCCGGTTGATCTCGGTCCCGGCGAGGCTGGCACCCATGCCCGCGACGGTGTCGACCGCCGAGGCGCCCGGTCCGCCGGGGTTCACCATCAGCACGCCGATGCGGTCGCCGGTGGCCGGGATGCGGATCACGGCGAGGTTGGCCTGCAGGCCTGCCGGGTCGGCGTAGTCGACGGGCACGGTCACGACGCCACACTGTGCGTCCGGGATCCGCGTGACGTCGCCGACGAGCGGCGTGCAGCTGCCCCATGCGGGCGACTGACCGTAGGCCTGCAGCGGTTCGCCCTCCGGCGCTGCCGACGCCACCGCAGACACCGGACCGGCCAGGCCCAACAGGACCACGAGCGCGAGCGGTGCCGAGAACGTCCTGCCCACCCGCCACATGGCGATCATGTTCGCACGCAAAGGCCTTCGACACCGCATCCACGGTCGAGCGGAGACGCGTCGGCAACCGGACGGTGATGCTTCGGTGACTTTGCCGGCTCGCCAGCTCGCCGGCGTGGCGACTTTGCCGGCTCGCCAGCTCGCCGGCGTGGCGACTTTGCTTGCGTCGCCCCTACTAGCAGCGCGCGCCTTCCGGCGGCACGGTGACGTCGACGAGGTACCTGGCGGCGATGTCGTCGACGCAGCGGTCACCCTGGAACACCACGGTGTGCTGGGTACCGTCGAACGTCAGCAACGCTCCGCCGAGTTGCTTGGCTAGGTCGACACCGGCCTGGTACGGCGTCGCCGGGTCGTTGGTCGTGGACACGACCAGCGTGGGCGGCAGACCCTCGATCGAGAGTTCGTGCGGCGTCGAGGTGGGCGGCACCGGCCAGAAGGCGCACGTGCCGAGCGGGGCGTTGCCGGTGAAGCCGCCGTAGCTCATGAAGGGTGCGACCTCGCGGGCGCGGCGGTCCTGCTCGATGACCTTCGCGCGGTCGGTGATCGGCGGCTCGTCGACGCAGTTGACCGCGACACGCACGTCGGTCGAGTTGTTGTAGTGACCCTCTTGGTCGCGTCCCATGTACAGGTCGGCCAGAGCCAGCATCGTGTCGCCCCTGCCGTCGCGGAGCTCGCTCAGTGCCTGGGTCAGGTGCCGCCACAGGTTGGGCGAGTACAGCGGCAGGATGGTGCCGATGATCGCGTCGCCGTAGCTGAGCCCACGCGGATCGTCGGTCTCGGCCGGCTGCTCCACCAGCGGATCGACGATCGACTTGTAGACCTCGACCGCCTTGGCGGGGTCGGTGCCCAGCGGGCAGCTGGGGTTCTTGGCGCAGTCGGCCGCGTAGTCGTTGAACGCGGTCTGGAAGGCGGCGGCCTGGCGGATGTCGGCTTCGAGCGGGTCGGCGTTGGGGTCGACCGCGCCGTCGAGGATCATCGCGCGCACCCGGTCCGGGAACTCCTCGGCGTAGGCGGCGCCGATGCGCGTGCCATAGGAGTAGCCGAGGTAGGTCAGCTTCTCGTCCCCCATGGCCTCGCGCATGGCATCGAGATCCTTTGCGACGCTGACGGTTCCGACGTTGGCGAGGAACTCCTCCCCCATCTTGTCGACGCACCGATCCACGAATGCCTTGGTCTCGGACTCGATGTGCTCGATGCCCTCGGGCGAGTAGTCGACCTGCGGGTCGGCGCGCAGCCTGTCGTTGTCCTCGTCGGAGTTGCACCAGACCGCCGGGGTGGAGCGCCCGACGCCACGCGGGTCGAAGCCGACGAGGTCGAAGCGTTCGCGCACCGATTGGGGCATGGTGCCCACCAGCGAGGCCGCCGCGGCGACGCCCGACTCACCGGGTCCGCCGGGGTTGACGAACAGCGAGCCGATCTTCTGGCCGGTCGCCGGGAACTTGATGAGCGCGAGTTGCGCGACGTCGCCGTCGGGCTTGGCGTAGTCGACGGGGACCGAGAGCATCCCGCATTCGGCGCCCGAGGGAAGCGGGAGGTCGCCGGACGTGTCGGCGTCGCACTCCGCCCAGTCCACGGGCGTGCCGGGCGGCGGGGCGCCGACGAGCGCGCGTCCGTCGACCACTTTGCTGCAGCCGACGACCACCATCATCACCATGGCGGCCGCGAGGACCCCGCTCTTGAGGTTCATGGCTGCCCATGCTGCCATGACCTGCCATCACCGCTGCTGAGGGCGCTACCGCGCGCCTACTTGGTGGCGGCCACCAGCTCGTCGAGCGCGACCTGGAAGTCGTCGGCCATGTCCCACAGGTCGGGCAGCAGATCGGGGCAGGAGATCAGTCCGACGTCGAGCCCACCGTTGAGCGACATGACGGTGATGTTGAGCCCGGAGCCGTGGAAGATCGGGCCGAGTGGGTACATCGCCTTGACCTCGGCGCCCAGGAAGTACAGCGGCACCTGCGGACCGGGCACGTTGGAGACCACCAGGTTGTGCACCGGGCGGGCGCCGCTGAGGTTGCTCCGCGCGTAGACCCGCATGGCGACGCCGAACACCGCGGGCGCGGCGAACTGGGTCCAGTCCTGCAGCAGGGTGGCACCGATCGCCGAACTATGTTCCTTGGCAAGCGAATTGGCTTCCGCGATGGCCTTGATGCGCTGCGCGGGATCGTCGACGTTGGTCTCCAGGCTGGCGAACATGCCCGACACCTGGTTGCGGCCGGGCCGGTCGGACTTGTCGTGGACCGAGACCGGCACCATCGCCACCAGCGAGCTGTCCGGCAGCTCGCCACTGTCGAGCAGGAAGCGGCGCAGGACACCGGACACCAGAGCCATCACCACGTCGTTGACCTTGACGCCGAAGTGGTTCTTGACGAGCTTGATGTCCTCGAGGTCGAGCTGCGCGAACGCGACGTTGCGCCGCCCGGTGACGTTTGCGTTGAACCGCGTCTTGGGCGCGTTGAACGGGGCCGCCATGGTGAGGCCGTTGCGGGCGCGCTTGACGGTGTCGAGCACCGTGCTCACCGTCATCGGCAGCACGTTGACCAGCTTCAGCGGGCGGGTGGCGAACCTGATGGCGCCGCCGATGGCGATCTCCAGATCGGAGGCCTGCCCGACGCCGGCCACCGGTTCGGGCGCCGGCGGGTCGGGTTCGGTGGCGCACAGTTGCGACATCAAGTTCGCTCCCGTGACGCCGTCGACGCCGGAGTGGTGCACCTTGGTCAGCACCGCGAGGCGACCGCCCTCGGTGCCGTCGGTGGTGTTCGCGAGGTTCTCGATGACCCACATCTCCCACAGCGGTCGGCTGCGGTCGAGCGTCAACGACGCGATGTGCCCGCAGATCTCGGCGAGTTCGGCACGTCCGCCCGGGGCGGGCAGACCGATGCGGTGCAGGTGCCGGTCGACGTCGAAGTCCTTGTCCTCCACGCGAACCGGGTGATCGAGATTGAGCCGGTTGTCGGCGAGCTTCTCGCGGAACTCCGGCATCGCCTTGATGCGTAGCCCCAGCGCGTCGCGCAGCCGGTCGAACGAATAGCCGCCGGGGATCGTGGCCGGGTCGATCTCCAGCACCGAGCACACGTGCAGTGGCAATGCGGCGGATTCGAGGTAGAGGAAGCTGGCATCGAGACCGCTGAGCCGTTGCATTCCGCCGATGTTAGGCCGGTCGCCTCCCAGGGTGTGAGGAAATGCACTTCACCGGCCGTTCACGTTCGGCAACGCGGGTGTCACACTGGAGCAGTCAGACGACCCGGGGACCCGGATGGGCCTCGAGGACGACCAGACCACACGAGGGACGACGATGTCTGAGCAAAGTGTCTACGGTGCTGCCACCGATCCGACCGTCGCAGAGCGCAAGCCTCGCGCGAAGGTACGGACCCACCACCTGCTGAAGTGGAAGTCAGAGGGCCACAAGTGGGCCATGCTGACGGCCTACGACTACTCCACCGCGCGAGTGTTCGACGACGCCGAGATCCCGGTTCTGCTGGTCGGCGATTCGGCCGCCAACGTGGTGTACGGCTACGACACCACGGTGCCGGTCACGGCGGACGAACTCATCCCGCTGGTCCGCGGCGTCGTCCGCGGGGCGCCGCACGCGCTGGTGGTCGCCGATCTCCCGTTCGGCAGCTATGAGGCAGGCCCGCAGCAGGCGCTGGCCACCGCGACCCGGTTCCTCAAGGAGACCGGTGCGGCAGCGGTCAAGCTGGAGGGCGGCGAGCGCGTCGCCGAGCAGATCGCGACGCTGACCCAGGCCGGCATCCCGGTCGTCGCGCACATCGGGTTCACCCCGCAGAGCGTCAATGGTCTCGGCGGTTTCCGCGTGCAGGGCCGGGGCGACGGCGCCGAGCAGACCATTCACGACGCCATCGCCGTCGCCGAGGCCGGTGCGATCGCCGTGGTGCTCGAGATGGTGCCTGCCGAGCTGGCCACCCAGATCACCGGCAAGCTCACCATTCCCACCGTCGGAATCGGCGCCGGCCCGAACTGCGACGCCCAGGTGCTGGTGTGGCAGGACATGGCGGGCATGACGGCGGGCAAGACCGCGAAGTTCGTCAAGCGATTCGGCGACGTCGGCGGCGAATTACGCCGCGCCGCTGCCGAATACGCTCAGGACGTGGCGACGGGCGCCTTCCCCGCCGAGGAGCACTCCTTCTAACCGAAGGTGGACTAACCGAAGGCTGGTGCCCGCTTGCCGAGGAACGCAGCGATGCCCTCCTGGCCGTCGGTGGATCGTGCGCACCCGGCGATGTAGCGGGCCTCCAGTTCCATCTGCTCCTCGATGCCGTTGCCGAAGCTGTCGAGCAGTAGCCGCTTCACCGCACCGTTGGACGTCCGCGAGGTGACGGCCATCTGCTGAGCCAGTTCGTCGGCGCGGGCGGCGAGGTCGGCGTCGGGCACGACCTCGGTGAGCAGGCCCCAGTCGAGGGCCTCGGCGGCCGTCAGCGTGCGGTTGGTCAGCATGAGCTGCTGGGTGCGACGGATGCCGATCAGCCGCGGCAGGTAGTACGACGAGCTGCCGTCGGGGCTCAGGCCCGCCTTCGTGTAGGCCATCGTGAACTTGGCGGACTCGGCGGCGATCGCCAGGTCACCGGTGACCGCGAGGCTGAAGCCGGCGCCGGCGGCCGTGCCGTTCACGGCGGTGATCAGCACGGCGTCCATGCGCGCGAACGTCGACAGCGCGCGGTGCAGGTCGTCGGCGATGCCCTTGACGAACGTGCCGGCCTCCGGTGCGGCGGCCATCGCCTTGAGGTCGCCACCGGCGCAGAAGAATCGGCCCGCGCCGGTGATGGTGACCACCTTCGTGGCCTCGGTATCGCATAGTGCGGCGGCAACGGCCAGTTCACGTGTCAGCGTGTCGTTCATGCCGTTGGCGGCCTCTGGCCGGTTCAGCACGATGCTGGTCACGGGGCCGGTCTGGGTGAACGTCAGCGTCTCGAATTCGGGCATGGGAGCAAACGTTATCGCACGCGCTCGCACGGCTCCTTACGACCAACCGGCGATGTGTAACGGCATGGGCGAACCCGTGGCGAGGACGGCCGAGGCGGTGCAGCCGTCCGTTCACCTGAATGTGGCACCCTGTTCAACACTTCGAGCCCTGCCCCTCCCGACCGAAGGTGAAGATGCCCTCCGACAAGTCCAAGGCCTCCCGACACATCGAGATCGAGCGCAAATTCGCGCCGTCGGAGAGCGCCGTGTCGCCCTCGTTCGAGGGTCTGTCGTCGATCAGCCGCGTCGAGCGCTCGCCGGTGCAGTCCCTGGACGCGGTGTACTTCGACACGCCGGCACACGATCTGGCTGCGCACCGCATCACGTTGCGGCGACGCACGGGCGGACCCGATGAGGGGTGGCACCTCAAGCTGCCCGCCGGGCCGGACTCGCGCACCGAGGTACGCCTCCCCCTTGGCGACGGCGATCCGACGAGCGTGCCGGAGGACCTGCGGGACGTCGTGCTCGCGCTCGTGCGGGATCGGCCGCTGGCGCCGGTGGCACGCATCGAGACCACGCGCACCGTCGACCTGCTGATCGGGCCGTCGGGCAACCCGATCGCCGAGTTCTGCGACGACCAGGTGACCGCCTCGACGCCCGCCAACGACGACCGTCAGACGTGGCGGGAGTGGGAACTCGAACTGATCGGCGACACCGAGCCCGACGAGGGGGCGGCGCTGCTGGCGCGGTTGGCGAACCGGCTGTTCGACGCGGGGGCCGAGACGGCCGGGCACGGCTCGAAGCTGGCCAAGGTGCTGGATCAGGCGCGCGGCGAGGAACCGAGTCCGACACCAACCAAGAAGCCGCATCCCGATCCGGTGCACCGCGCCGTCGCCGAACTGGTCGACGAACTCATCGTCTGGGATCGCGCCGTTCGGGCCGACGCGTGGGACTCCGTGCACCAGATGCGCGTCGTGACCCGCAAGATCCGTAGCCTGTTGCGCGCATCGGAGGAGTCGTTCGGACTCACCGACGACTCCTGGCTGCTGAACGAACTGAAGGAGCTGGCCGGGATCCTTGGCGTGGCGCGTGACGCCGAGGTCCTCGCCGAGAAGTACGACAAGGCAATCGATGCACTCCCCGAGGAGTTGGTGCGCGGCCCGGTGCGCGAACGCCTCGTCGAGGGCGGCAAGCGGCGCTATCAGGCGGGCTGGAAGCGGTCGCTGTCGGCAATGCGCTCGGAGCGCTACTTCCGTCTGCTCGACGGTCTCGAGGCGCTGGTCGCCGCGGAGCCGTCGTCGGCCACCCCCGGCGAGGAGCCCGCACCGCCCAGCCTCGAGTCGTCCTACGGCAGCGTGCGCAAGGCGGCGAAGAAGGCGAAGGCAGCGGCCAAGGATCCCGACGTCTCACCCGAGGAGCGCGACGAGGCGCTGCACAAGATTCGCAAGCGCGCCAAGCAACTTCGCTACACCGCGGCGGCGCTGGGCGACGACAAGGTGGCCGACCGGGCGAAGGCGATCCAGTCGCTGCTTGGCGACCACCAGGACAGCGTGGTCAGCCGCACGCATCTGCTGCAGGAGGCGGTCGTCGCGCACGCTGCGGGCGAGGACACGTTCACCTACGGCGTGCTGTTCGGCAAGGAGGCCGATGTGGCACGCGACGCCGAGGCCCAGATCGAGGATGCGCTCGAGAAGCTGAGGAAGGCCGCCGGCGACGGGTAGTGCCCGCGCGGGGCGAACGAGTTGGCCTGTAAGCCGGATTCTGTTCCCTGCCACCATTACTGGCGGCTGGGCGGCGACCATCCATCTGGACACACCGTCACCGGGTGCCTCGAGCGGCCTACCCGCAGACTCGGGCGAGCAGCCCTCGAACGCCTGCGCAGCCGCAACCAGGTTGCGGCCTTCTTGGCCTTGCTTCGGGTGGGGTTTGCCTAGCCACTCCGGTCACCCGGAATGCTGGTGCGCTCTTACCGCACCGTTTCACCCTTACCTCCCCGCCCGGAGGCGGGGTGGCGGTCTGTTTTCTGTGGCACTTTCCCGCGAGTCACCTCGGATTGCCGTTGGCAATCACCCTGCTCTGTGAAGTCCGGACTTTCCTCGAACACCGGTGAAACCCGGTGTCCGCGGCCGCCCGGCCAACTCGTTCGCGCTGATCACCGTACTCTGATCGGCATGGCACAGGTGCCACCGGTCCGATATCTGCTCCGCGCCAAGGACCTGGTCGATGCCCGGTATGCCGAGCCGATCACGGTCGACGACCTCGCTGCGGCTGCCGGCCTGTCGCGCGCGCACTTCTCCCGGATGTTCACCCGTACGTTCGGGGAATCGCCGCGCGCATACCTGCAGACTCGGCGCCTCGAGCGGGCGGCCGCGCTGCTGCGATACACCGATCGGACGGTCGCCGACGTGTGCGTGATGGTCGGTCTCCGCAGCGTCGGATCGTTCACGACGAGCTTCGCCCGCGTCTACGGCAAACCGCCCGCCGCGTACCGGGCGAGCCTGCCACCAGCGGCATCCCGTGCGCGGATTCCCAGCTGCATCCTGCAACGCGACACTCGGCCGTGCGCCGACAGCCGCGTCAACACAGCACACGGGGAGAAGACGAACGCCTGATCACGGTCGTAGCGTCTGACCCGTGATGAGAATCGGAAGCACCCACCTGTGGGTTCATGATCAAGAGATCGCGCTGAAGTTCTGGACCGAGAAGGTCGGTATGGAAGTGCGCGAAGACGTTTCATTCCCCGAGGAGATGGGCGACTTCAGGTGGCTCACCGTCGGCCCGCCGGGCCAGGACGACGTCAGCATCGTGTTGATGGCCGTACCCGGCCCGCCCGTGATGGACGAGGACACCCGCAAGCAGGTGCTCGACCTCACCGCGAAGGGCTTCGCGGGCACGGTCTTCCTGATCAGCGACGACGTGCGCGCCGAGTACGAGACGCTGTCGGCCCGCGGCGTCGAGTTCACCGAGCCGCCGAACGAGATGCCCTACGGCATCGACTCCGGGTTCCGCGACCCGTCCGGCAACAGCGTCCGCCTGACACAGCTCAACGACTGAGCCGCCCACTTGTCAGGGGGTGGCCGTAGAATCGAACGCATGTTCGATAACCTGGATCCCGCGGTGCTGCTCCTGCAGCGCATGGGCTCCGCCGCGCGCGCCGAGGCCTGCGCCGCAGCCCAACGGCTCGACGCGGTCGGCCGGTTCGTCGAATTGCGGATCGCCCAGGACGGTGGTGAGACCGACCAGTGGATGGTCGACGCCACCGACGCCGCCACCCTGGAAATCAGCGCAGCGCTCAACGTCAACCGCCACCTCGCGGCGTCGCACGTGCGCTACGCCCACGCCCTGCGCCACCAACTGCCCGCACTGGGGGAACGATTCCTCGCCGGTGACGTCGACGAAGCAGTGTTCCGGGCGGCGGTGTTCCGGACCGGCCTGATCGTCGACGCGACCGTGCTGGCCAAGGTGGACCGCACCCTGGCCGAACGAGCCCCCGGCTGGGGTGGGCTCAGCCGCACCCAACTCGCCACCCGCATCGACGCGATCGTCGCCCGCCACGACGTCGACGCGGTACGCCGCCGCAAGGAACGCCTCGCCGACCGTCAGGTCACCTGGGGCGACGTCGACTGCGGCCTAACGGAGATCACCGCCGTCGTGTTCGCCCCCGTTGCCCGAGCGTTCACCGAACGTCTGATGGCGCTGGCCGCGACCGTCTGCGACGACGACCCCCGCACCCTGGCTCAGCTGCGCGCCGACGCGATTGGCGCCGTGGCCGCCCAGAACGACCGCTTGTCGTGCCACTGCGACCTCGACGACTGCCCAGCCGGTGGCCGAGTCGCCGGCGCGGTCGTCGTGCACGTCATCGCCGCGCAGGCCACCCTCAACGGCGACGCGACCACAGGGGGCATCCTCGACGGATACGAAGGCCTGCTCCCGACCGAGCTGATCACCAAACTGGCCCGCGATGCCCGCCTGCGTCCCCTGCACCACCCCGGTGCCGCCGCACCCGCCGAATGCGGGTACCGGCCCTCGCGGGCGTTGGCCGACTTCGTCCGGTGCCGCGACGTCACGTGCCGCTTCCCCGGCTGTGACCGCCCGGGGTTCGGCTGCGACCTCGACCACACCATCCCCTACGCCGCCGGCGGCCCGACCCATCCGTCGAACCTCAAGTGTCTGTGCCGGTTTCACCACCTCGCCAAGACGTTCTGGGGTTGGCGCGACGAACAACTTCCCGACGGCACCGTGCTGTGGACCTCACCGGCCGGCGAGTGCTACCCCACCAGCCCCGGCAGCGGGACCCTCTTTCCCCGACTACGCGAGTCCACCGGCCCGGTCGCACCCCAGGTGCGCACCGACGACGACCGCTGCGCCGACCGGACCGCGATGATGCCGCGCCGCACGCGTACCCGCAGCCACCAACGCACTGCGGACATCCTCACCGAACGCCACGCCAATCACACTCACCGCACGACACCCAAACCACTGCACCGCTTCGACGAGGACTACTCCTACGAAGAGACCTTCCTCACCGAACCGGAACCACCACCGTTCTAGGAGGCGGGGCCGCTAGGCGACGGCCGGCGGCGTTCCCCAGAGTTCTTCGACGTCGCCGAGGTGACGCAGCATGACGTAGCGGTAGTTCGCGGCCTCGGCCTTCGCGCTGTGTTCCGCGAAGGCAGCCCGGGCACCCGCTTCGTCGCCGTCGAAGACGGTGGTCGGGACGGGCGGCACACCCGTGTCGCCCGGATCCCGCACCTCACCGATCTGCACCGTCCACGATTCGTCAGCCATGGTGCCCAGGTTAGGACATGTCGTCGTCAGGGCTTGCGCCGCAACACCATCACGTTGTCCGCGATGCGCGCCTGCTTCCCGTCGGGCGCGCTGACGTCGCGCTCGATCGCCTCGACACGGACCCGTTCCCACTGGTCATCGTCGAGTTCCAGCCCAGCGAGCACCTCCTGGGGGCTCGGGAACGGGTGGTCGTGCGGCACTCCGGTCGCCCACGACGGCATTCCCCCGTGGTCGACGATCACCAGATGCCCTCCCGGCCGAACGGCTGCGGCCGCGTCGGACAGGATGCGCGGGCGTTCCAGGCGCACCGTCGAATGCAGGAACTGCGCCGACACCAGGTCGTAGTCGCCGTCGGGGAACGTCTCGGACAGGTCGTGCCGCTCGAAGGCGATGCGATCGGCCACGCCACGCGCGGTGGCCTCGTCGCGGGCACGACCCAACGCCGTGTCGGAGATGTCGACGGCCGTGACGTGCCACCCGTGTTCGGCCAGCCAGACGGCGTCGCCCCCTTCCCCGCAGCCCAGGTCGAGCGCCCTGCCCGGCGTCAGGTCGCGCGCGACCTCTTCGAGCCGCGCGTTGACGCGGCCGCTCCAGATTCGTTCGCGCGCACCGTAGTGCCGTTCCCAGTACTCGTCGGCGGGCAGCGCCTGCGTCGGCCACGGCGGCACGGGCAGTCCGACGTCGTCGCCGAGCAGTGTCTGCACCACCGATGCGCCCGCGAGGCTTCCCGTCGCGATCGCTGCGGCGACCTGCGGCATCTGAGCGCCGATGTCGCCTGCGGCGAACAGGCCCGCCACCGAGGTGCGTTGAAACTGGTCGACGAACAGACCGTCGGGTGCCAGGGGGCTGGGGACGGCAGTGGCGCCGAGTTGTGCTGCCAGCGGCGACCGTTGATGCAGCGTCGTCGCGACGAGCGCAGCGCGCCGCGCCAACTCGGTGCCGTCGGCGAATTCGACTGCGCTCAGGTCCCCGCCGGACGTCACGAACCGTGCGACCGCACGCGGGTCGACGGCGATCCCGGCGGCATCCAGTTGCTTGCGCTGGTCATCGTCGAGGTCGTCGGCCGCGTTGGTGAGGAGCACGACGTCGTCGGTCCAGTTGCGGATCATCAGCGCCATGTGCACGGCGCGCGCACCGCTGGCCAGCACCGCGACCGGCTGGTCACGCGCCTCCCAGCCGTGGCAGAACGGGCAGTGAAACACCGATCGTCCCCAGGCCTCCGCGACGCCGGGAACATCCGGCACGCGATAGTCCATGCCGGTCGCCAGCACCACGGTCCTGGCCCGCTCGATCGAGCCGTCGGCGAGTTCGAGGACGAAGCCCCGCTCCCCTCGCACGACCTCACCCCTGCGCACCTCGACGTCCGGGTACGCGGCGAGTTCGGCGCGGCCCTTCTCGTACAGCTCTGCTGGAGAACGACCGTCGTGTCCGAGCAGACCCCCGATGCCGTGTGCCACCGAGTTGCTCGGCTTTCCGGCGTCCACGACGAGCGTGCGGCGCCTGGCGCGGCCCAGTACCAACGCGGCGCTCAAACCCGCGGCGCCTCCACCGATGACGATGCAATCCCATTCGCGTTCCATGATCTCGAGCTTGCCCTCGGCGGTCTGCAGTGCCAAGCTGTTTTGCCATGCAGGCAAATGGTCACGACGACGTCGACGCACGCGTGCGTCGACGGCTACGCGAATTGCGCACCCAGCACGGACTGACGCTCGAGGACGTGGCCACCCGCGCCGACATCGACGTGTCCACGCTCAGTCGACTCGAATCAGGCAAGCGCCGCCTCGCGCTGGATCACCTGCCGAGGCTGGCATCGGCTCTTTCGGTCACCACCGACGAACTGATGCGCGCACCCGAGGCCGAGGATCCCCGCGTGCGCGGCGCATCCCATACTGCCCACGGCGTCACCTACTGGCCGCTCACGCGGGGCGGCCCGGCCGGCGGCCTGCACGCCTTCAAGATCCGGGTCAGCACGCGGCGCCGTACCCCACCCGACGAACTACCCGTGCACGACGGCCAGGAGTGGCTCTACGTGCTCTCCGGCAAGCTGCGACTGCTGCTCGGCGACCGCGACTTCACCATCGAACCCGGTGAGGCCGTTGAATTCTCGACGTGGACACCGCACTGGTTCGGCGTGGTCGACGGCCCGGTGGAGGCCATCGCGTTGTTCGGTCCGCACGGTGAGCGAATGCACGTCCGGACCGACTAGAGGTACGACGTCTGATTCACCAGACGCACCGACGACGCGCCGTCGGGGTAGAACTCGGCGATCGACAGCGATGCCAGGTCGAGGTGCAGTCGGTACAGGATGCCGTTGCCCGCGTCGAGCGCGAGCCGCAAGATCGTCTTGATCGGCGTCACGTGCGAGACGATCAGCACGGTTGCGTCGCCATACTCGGCGATCAACCGGTTGCGTGCCCGTCGCACCCGGTGCGCCACCTCGTCGAAGCTCTCACCGTCCGGCGGCGCCAGGCTGGTATCGCGCAGCCACCGCTGATGCAGGTCGGGATCGCGGTCGGCGGCCTCGCCGAACGTCAGTCCCTCCCAGGCGCCGAAGTCGGTCTCGATCAGGTCGGCCTCGATGGTGACGTCGAGACCGAGCTTGCTCGCCGCGGCCTGCGCGGTAACGCTGGCGCGCTGCAGCGGTGAACTGATCACCGCGGCGATGTCGTCACGCTCGGCGAGGTATGCCGCCGCCGCGTCGGCCTGCGCCCGTCCCAGCTCGGTCAGCGCAGGGTTGCCCCTGCCCGAATAGCGGCGCTCCACCGACAGTTCGGTCTGCCCGTGCCGCAGCAGCAGGAAGCGCGTTGGTGCGCCACGCGCACCGGTCCAGCCGGCGGGTGATGTCCGTACCGCGGTCGATTGCTTCTCGACCTCCGTTGCACCGGAACGAGTTTCATCCGCAGCGGCATCCATCGCCTCGTTGGCCAGCCGATCGGCGTGGGAGTTCTTCTCCCGCGGTATCCACCCGTAGCTCACGTGGTCGAATTCCGCGGCGAGCGAACGCGCCTTCTCGTTGAGTGGGATCATGTCTGCGTGCTTGACGCGCCAGCGGCCCGTCATCTGCTCGACCACCAGCTTGGAGTCCATCGCAACGACGACCTCGGTGGCCCCCACGTCGGCGGCCGCCTCGAGACCCGCGATCAGGCCACGGTATTCGGCGACGTTGTTGGTGGCGGTACCGATCGACTCCTTGCGCTCGGCGAGCAGGACGGCGCGGTCCGCGGACCACACGACGGCGCCGTAGCCGGCTGGACCGGGGTTGCCCCGCGATCCCCCGTCCGCCTCGACGACCACCTTCACGCGAACGAACCCGGTTGCCGCAGCAGGATTGCGTTGCACTCAGGGCACCGGAGCACCTCGTCCTCGGGCAGACCCGACATGCGCGCCATGTCCGCCCTGTCGATCTCGATGCGACATGCGCCGCACCGGCGCGCCTGCAGCAGGCCGGCTCCCGGGCCGCCGTTCGCCCGCTGACGGTCGTAGGCGGCCAGCAGCGCCGCGTCGATGCCCTCGGTGATCTCGGCTCGCCGTCCGAGCGCCTTCTGCCGCGCGGCATCGATCGTGACGAGCACCTCGTCGCGGGCCGCACGCGCCGCGGCAACCGCCTCGCGCAGTTCGTCGACCCTGCGCTGCTGCGCGGCCTGCTCCTCCTGCACCTGCTCGCGGCGCTCCATCACCTCGAGTTGATCGTCCTCGAGGCTGGCCTGCCGGCGCTCCAGGGTCTCGAGTTCGTGCTGAAGGTCGGTGAGCTGCTTGGAGTTCACGTTGCCCGACTGCAGCATCGACCGGTCCCGATCCTCGCGCTGGCGCACCGACGCGATCTCGGACTCGTACTTGGCCACTTCGCCGTCGAGGTCCTCGAGGGAGATCCCGACGACGGCGAGTTTGTCGCTCGCCTCCTGGTGCTCAGCGGCGACGGCGTCGAGCGCCTGCTGCTCGGCGAGGTTCTTCGCTCGGTGGTCGAGCCGACCGATCTCGGCGTCGAGTGCGGTCAACTCCACCAGTGAGTGTTGTTGCCATACATCTGCCTTCATTGTTCTCCGATGTTCCAGGGGTCGGTGCGGATGGAACTCACCCGCACCGGAAGTGCCATGCCGAAATGACGTTCGAGGACGCCCGCTGCTTGCCCGCACCAGGGCTGCTCGCTGGCCCAGTGCGCGACGTCGATCAGTGCGACGTCCGAGGCCCGCCGATACTCGTCCGCGGGGTGGTGCCGCAGATCTGCGGTGAGGTACGCCTGCACGCCCGCCGCGTCGGCGGCGTCCAACAGTGAGTCTCCCGCACCACCGCACACCGCCACCCGCGACACCAACGCGTCCGGGTCGCCCGCGGCGCGTACGCCCCACGTCGTGCTGGGCAGCGCCGTGGCGGCGTGAGCGACGAAGGCGGACAACGGTTGCGGTTCGGGTAGCGCACAGATCCTGCCGATGCCGGTGCCGGTCGGCAGTGGCGCCAGCGCGATGACGTCGAAGGCGGGTTCCTCGTATGGGTGGGCCGCGCGCATGGCCGCCAGCACGTCGGCGCGTAGGCCGGCCGGTGCGATCACCTCGATGCGGTCCTCCGCGACGCGTTCGATCGCGCCGACGCTGCCGATCGCGGGTGTCGCGCCGTCGTGCGGCAGGAACTGGCCGGTGCCCTCGACGGTCCAGCAGCAGTGCGAGTAGTCGCCGATCCGGCCTGCCCCTGCGGCGAAGACGGCCTCGCGCACGGCCTCTGCGTCCTCTCGCGGCACGAAGAAGACCCACTTGTCGAGGCGCCGGCCTTCGGGCTCCCGATCCAGCACGCCCTCGACCACCAGGCCCAGCGCGTCGGCGAGCGCGTCGGACACGCCGGGTGCCGCGGCGTCGGCGTTGGTGTGCGCGGTGAACAGCGCGCTGCCCGAACGGATCAGGCGGTGCAGCAGCGCACCCTTGGCGGTGTCGGCGGAGACGGTGTCGACACCACGAAGCAGCAGCGGGTGGTGGGCCAGCAGCAGGCTGCTCTCCGGCGTGTCGGCGACGACGGCTGCGGTCGCGTCCACGGTGATCGTGACCGACTCCACGAGTTCGTCGGGGTCGCCGCACACCAGCCCGACCGAGTCCCAATCCTGCGCCAGCGCAGGCGGATACGCATCGTCGAGGACCGCGATGACGTCGGCCAGCCGGACGCTCATCGCATCGCCTCGACGATCGCCTCGAGGAGCACCGGCCACTCCGGTCGGACCGCCGCGCGCAGGTAGTGGCCGTCGAGCCCGACGAACGTGTCGCAGCGGCGCACGGCGATCCCCTGCACGTCCAACCGCTTGCGAACCAGTTCGGCGTCTGCGACGGAGAACAGCAGATAGGGGGCCCGGCCCGCCACCACGTCGATGCCCGCATCGACGAAGCCCGCGGCCATGTCGTCGCGCAGTTCGGCCAACGCGATCGCGCCGGCGTTCGCCTCGGCGACGGCCGCGGTGGTGCTGCACGCCGCGATGGCCTCGAGCTGCAGGGTCCCCAGCGGCCAATGCGGCCGGGATGCAGTCAATCTCGCCAGCACGTCGGGATGCCCCAGCGCGTAGCCGACGCGTAGTCCCGCGAGCGACCACGTCTTGGTCAGGCTCCGGAACACGACGACGTCGGGCGAGGCGAACCCCGCCAACGTCTCGGGCTCGCCGAGGATCGCGTCGACGAAGGCCTCGTCGACGACGAGGATGCGACCCGGCCGGCGCAGCGCGAGGAGTTGATCGCGGGTGTGCAGCACCGACGTGGGGTTGGTGGGGTTGCCCACGACGACGAGGTCGGCGTCCTCGGGGACGGTCGCGGCGTTCAGGGTGAACGGGCGCTCGAGCACCACGTGCTCGAGCGGCACACCCGCCGCCGCGAGTGCGGCCTCCGGCTCGGTGAACGACGGCGCCAACAGCGCGGCCAGCCTGGGCTGCAGGTTGGGTAGCAGGGCGAACCCCTCGGCGCCGCCGGCCAGCAGTGCCACCTCGGCGACGTCCCGACCGTGCCGCTGCGCTACGGCGGACGTGGCGCGGGCCACGTCGTCGGCGCCGGGATAGCGCCCGAGGTCGCCCATCCTGGCCCGCAGCCGGTCGGTCAACCAGGCCGGTGGCGCGTCGGCACGCACGTTGACGGCGAAGTCCAACATGCCGGGGCCCGAGGCCTCGTCACCGTGGTACCGCGCCGCCGAACGGATCTGCCTTGCCACAGCACGACAGTAGTCGGCGACAATGGAGGCGTGAGCGCCCAGTTGGTGATCTTCGACCTCGACGGCACGCTGACCGATTCGGCCAGCGGCATCGTGTCGAGCTTTCGCCATGCCCTAGCTCGGATCGGCGCCGCTGTACCCGACGGAGACCTCGCGGCGCTGGTCGTGGGCCCGCCGATGCACGTGACGCTGTCGGGGATGGGACTCGGCGAACGAGCCGACGAGGCGATCGCCGCCTACCGGGCCGACTACACGACGCGCGGCTGGTCGATGAACGCCGTGTACGACGGGATCCCCGAACTGTTGGCGGACCTGCGCGCCAAGGGCGTGCGACTGGCGGTCGCCACCTCGAAGTCCGAGCCCATGGCGCAGCGCATCGTCGAACACTTCGGCCTCGACGGTCACTTCGAGGTGGTCGCCGGTGCCAGCGTGGACGGCGTGCGGTCCTCGAAGGCCGACGTGGTGGCGCACGCCCTGGCCCAGCTGGGCCCATTGCCCGCGGACGTCCTCATGGTGGGCGATCGGGACCACGACGTGCTGGGCGCGGCCGCGCACGGCATCGACACGGTCGTCGTCGGCTGGGGATACGGTGCGAGGGACTTCGACGATCCCGGGGCGGTGCGGGCCGCTGGGCACGTGTCGACCATCGACGACCTGCGGGAGGTGCTGGGTGTCTGACGCCGCCGCGCTGCACGTCACGTTCGTCTGCTCGGGCAACATCTGCCGCTCGCCGATGGCCGAGAAGATGTTCGCCCACCAGATCTCCGAGCGCGGGCTCGCCGGGGTCGTACGGGTGACGAGCGCGGGCACAGGTGGCTGGCACGCAGGTGACGGCGCCGACGCGCGTGCCGCCGACGTGCTCGCCGACCGCGGCTACCCCACCTTCCACCGTGCCGCGCAACTCGACGACGACCACCTCGGCGCCGACCTGGTGGTCGCGATGGGACGCAATCACGTGCGGATCCTGCGCGACCAGGGCGTCCCACCGGAACGGCTGCGCATGCTGCGGTCGTTCGACCCGCGTTCGGGAGCGCACGCGCTCGACGTCGAAGACCCCTACTACGGGACCCGCACCGACTTCGAGGACGTGTTCGACGTCATCGAGACGTCGCTGCCCGGTCTGCACGACTGGGTCGACGATCGACTCGCCGGGCGAGAGGCTGCCAGCTGATGCGCCCGACCAACACCCCGGGTCGCTTCGCTCCTGCCCGCCGCCTCGCCTTCCTCCTGCGCCCCCAATGGCTCGCCCTCTACGTCGTCGTCATCGGCTTCGCCTACCTCTGCTTCACCGTGCTCGCCCCGTGGCAACTGGGCAAGAACACGAAGACCACCCGGGAGAACGCCCAGATCTCGGCGTCCCTGAGCGCCGAACCGGTGCCTGTGACGACCGTGCTGCCGCGCCAAGACTGGTCGGCGAACGACGACACCTGGAAGCGGGTGACGGCGACCGGGAGCTACCTGCCCCAGGGACAGGTGCTGGCCCGGCTCCGGTCGATCGACGGCGAGCCCGCATTCGAGGTCCTGGTGCCGTTCGCCGTCCAGGGTGGACCGACGGTGCTCGTCGACCGTGGCTTCGTCAAACCGATCGACGGCAACAAGGTGCCCGAGATCGACCCCGTGCCCTCGGACACCGTCACGATCACCGCTCGCCTGCGGGACTCCGAGCTGCTCGCCAGCGGCAGGGAGCCGTTCCGCCAGGACGGCGCGTTGCAGGTGTACTCCATCAACACCGGGCAGATCGGCGACATCACCGGCATCCCCGTCGCGGGTTCGTACCTGCAGCTGGTCGAGGACCAGCCCGGCGGCCTCGGCGTCATACCGCTACCGCACCTCGACTCCGGTCCGTTCCTGTCCTACGGCATCCAGTGGATCGCGTTCGGCATCATCGCGCCGATCGGCGTGGGGTACTTCGTGATCGCCGAGTACAAGCAGCGCCGCAAGGAGAAGGCCGCCGCGCAGCCCATTGCGACCGGGGCCGAGGAACCCGCGCCCCTCACACCCGATCAAAAGCTCGCCGACCGGTACGGCCGACGCCGCTGAGTACGAGGGCACCCGCTGCACACACGGCGGCGGCGCCCACCTGCACGGCACGCGAAAGGCGAACCGCGCGACCCAGATCCGGCACCGACGGCGTCCGTCCGTCACCGAGCGTGGGACGGATCTCGAGCCGGTGGGCGTATTGCGTCGGCCCGCCCAGCCGCACTCCGAGGGCGCCGGCGAACGACGCCTCCACCACACCGGCGTTCGGACTGGGATGCTTGGCGGCGTCGCGGCGCCACGCATCGAGCGCATCGCCCGCCGACCCGTCGACCGTCATGGCGCAGGCCGCCACCAGCAATCCGGACAGCCTTGCCGGCAGGTAGTTGAGCACGTCGTCGAAACGCGCTGCAGCCCAGCCGAAGCGCTCGTAGCGGGGCGATCGGTAGCCGACCATCGCGTCGAGCGTGTTGGCTGCCCGGTACGCGAGCAGTCCGGGGGCGCCCGCCACCATCCCCCACAGCAGAGGTGCCACCGCCGCGTCGGAGGTGTTCTCCGCGATCGATTCCAATGCGGCACGCGTGAGACCCGAGACGTCGAGCGAGGCGGGATCACGCCCGCACAGGGACGGGAGCAGCGCACGGGCGCCCGCGACGTCCGCCGCGTCCAGCCGGGCGGACATCTGGGCACCGGTACGAGCGAGCGACGTGCCGCCGAGGGACGTGAACGTGCACAGGGCGGTCAGGCCCGCCGTCCAGACCGGACCGCGCCGGGCCGCCGCACGGTCGGCTGCGACCGTCGCGGCCAGCACCGTCCCGACGAGCAGGCCCGTGTACGCGACGCCCGCACCGCGTCGGTCCGCATACAGAACTCGCTCGAGACGCATTGCCGCACTGCCGAATAGGGCCACCGGGTGACCGCGGCGGGGATCGCCGAACGCCGCGTCGGCGAGACACCCCAGCGCGAGACCGGCCGCGCGGCCGCGGTACGTCCGAACGAACACCTCGGCAGCGTCTCACGGCACCGCACACGCGAAGACAGGCGGGTCGTCGAGACCCGCCTGCCTCCAACCCCCGTGATCAGCGGGTGGCGCGCTGCTTCTTCGGCGTATCGGACTTCGACGTCGAACCGCTCGAGGTCGAGTCAGTGGCCGTCGAACCGCTCGTCGCGGTGGAACCGGACGTGGTGCCCGACGTCGTGCCGCTCGACGTGTCCGTCGTCGAGCCTGACGTGGTGCCGGTGGTCGACTCCGTCGTCGGGACGTCGGACAGGTCGGTCGACCGGGTCTGGTCGACGACGCTGGTCGGCGTCGGCTCGGTCGGCGCCTCGACGGTCGGCTCGGTCGTCGGCGTATCGACCAACTCGACCGACCGGGTGGAGTCGAGGTCCGGCGTCGGGATCGCCGTGGGCTCGGTCGGGGCCACTGCGATGGTCGGCTCGCTGATCGTCGGCTCGGCGATGGTCGGCTCGGCGATGGTCGGCTGAGCCAGGGTCGGCTCGGCAATCGTCGGCTGCACCAGCGTCGGCTCGGCGATCGTCGGCTCGGCGATCGTAGGCTCCACGACCGCCGGTGCGGCCGGGTCGGTGACCGTCGCCGTGGGCGCGGTGGCGGCGAGCTGATCGGTGCTGGCCGCCAACTGCGTCTCCGTCGTCGGGTCGGTCGGGCCCGCGATCTCCTGTAGCGCCGCGAGATCCTCGGGTGCGGCGGTCTCGGCCTGCGGCAGCGCCAGCGCCATCTGCGCCATCTCGGCCGTGGTCTCCTGCGACTGCGCCAGCTCCTGGATGACGTAGGCGGCCGGCTTCCAGGTGCCGTCACTGCGGATCAGGCCGAACGTGGCCTCCGGATCGGTGCTGCCGGTCATGTCGTCTTCGAGCGTGTAGACGAATGCCGGTCCCGTGTAGCCGATCTCGCGCCACGTGGTCAACATGTCCTCGAGATACGCGGCCTGCTCTGCTTCACTCGACACGGCCGTCGGCTGTCCGTACTCACTGGCCCAGATCAGCTTGTCGCCGTCACCGTTGGCGACCATGAGGTCGTGGATGTCGTCGAGCTGATTCAGCGGCGAGTCCGGGTGGTAGCCGCCGGTCGAGAACGGCATCGTGTACTGGTACGGGTGGAACGACAGGGCGTCGAAGTACCCCTGGGCGCCGGCGTCGTACATCTGGTCGACGAAGTCGACGGGGTTCAACGTGAAGTTGCCGTAGGTGACGGTCGAACCGACCACGCCACCGACGACGGTCGCGTCGGGGTCCGCCGCCTTGATCGCGGGGTATGCCGCCTGCAGCAGCTCGGTGTACCCGGCGGGGTCGGGCGCCGGACCGTAGAACGGCGCCGCATTCGGCTCGTTCCAGATCTCGTACGCGCCGACCTGGCCTGCGTAACGCTCGGCGGCCAGTCCAGCGAATTCTCCGTACGCGGCCGGGTCGATCGGCTCGCTGTAGATGCCCGAGCCGTTCTGCTGGTAGGTCGGCGTCGTGGTGATGACCGCCAGGATGCCCATCCCGCGCTCGTCGGCCGCGTTGATCAGGTAGTCGGACTGCGACCAGTCGTAATACCCCTCGACCGGGTTGATCCCGGCCCACGGGATGCCGATCCGAACGGTGTTGACGCCCATCGCCTGCATTTCGTCGAGCGCGGCGTCGATCTGGTCGTAGGACTCGAAGTACAGGTCGGAATCGGCGATGCCGATGGTCGTGTTCGATTCGTCGATTGCGGCCACCTCGGCAACGTCCAGCGACACCTGCCGCAAACTCGGCGACATCGCCGTCGCACCGAACGCGGAGACCGCGACGGTCGCGGCACCGATCACGAAATAGCGCTTGAACCCCGGCTTGCTCTGCCCACACTTGCTTTGCAACATGACTTGCTCCTCAGTGCACGATCCCATTGGCTCCGCCCCCGAACGTTGCCCTTTCACGCAGATTGAGGTTCCCAGTCACGCGTGGCCCTAATCACTTCAATGACTCATGACATGCCGTTGAGCTGCGCATATAGGCCGCGCAGACGTGTTTTGATGACCATTTTCTGACGCGCGTGCGTAATTTCAGCAAAGTCATGATCGGAAGGTTCGCTGGTCTAGAGAAGTTAGCTGAAGGGGGTTTTTGGTTTGCTCTGTTCAGTATTTGAACGATTTTGACGTGCCAGGCAAAAAAGCCCCTTGATCGTTAACTAGATCGTCTATTGCGCTCGATCAACCATGGAGAGATGTTGAGAATGCAAACGAATTGACGTTGCCGTGCAAACCGGATCACGAGCGGCACAGCCGTGCGGCGCGCACCCTCTCGCCCATCCGAGGCCGCTCACCCGGGCGTCAACGGACGGTTGCGCGACTCTCCAGCGACCTCAGGATCAGTTCACTCTCCCGACGGATGCGTTCGGCTCGAGCGCATGCGGACTCGAGGTCCCGACACAGGATGTCGGCCCACAGGAACGCGACCATCACATCGGCCGAAAGTGGAGAAACGTCCGGTTCCATGGGCAGCACACGTATCCCGCTGGGAAGGGTCCAAACAAACGATTCACATCCCGGCGCCGCCTCAGAGGCGCTTGAGCGCCTCGCGTTGGGACAACCCGCTGAGCCGGTCTTGCCGCGCTTCGACGAATGCCCGAACCCAGTCGGGGTCGGTGCGCGCGTACTGCCGGAGGGCCCACCCGATGGCCTTGCGGATGAAGAAATCGGTGTCGTCGGCGTTCGAGTCGATGGCTGCCGTGAGCAGCGCCAGATCCGTGTCCCCCTCCAGGCTCAACTGCGAGATGATCGCCGTTCGCCGCAGCCACGCATCGGAGTCGGTCGCCCACCCGAGGACGATCGGACGCACCTCGATCGGATGGCCGGCCAAGATCGGTCCGATCAAGTTGCCTGCGATCTCGTCCACGGTGTCCCACCACGCCCCGGCCACGATCAGCCGGCGATACAGCGGGACTCTGTCCGGCGTCTGATGCACGCGGTAGAGCCGGTGCCTCGCCAACTGGATGGCGGCGTAGCGCTCCTCCCGGTGCGTCGCCTCGACGAACAACCGCTCGACGGTGTCGTCGAACGCGCCGGCCGACTCGATCGGATGCGCCGAGAAGATCGGTTCACAGATGCGACGGAGGTCGGGCATGCGGACGCCGTGAAACGGCATGTCGGACTTCATGTACGCCTGCATCGCCGGTGCGCGGTCGGCGTCACCGGCAGCGGTCAGTTCCCGGCGTACCCCGTCGATCAGTTCGTTCGCGGACACGACGCTCAGGGAACGAGCCCGTGGGCGCACTCCGACTTGATGGGCGGAGCCTCGTTCAGCAGTGCGCCGAGATCCAGCGACTCGTCCATGGTGCGGAGCGCCGCGACCGACGGCAGTGACAAGCGGACGTCGACGACGTAGGCACCCTCCCCCTTTGCGTTGAGGCAACTGAGCCCGACGCGCTCACCCGTCCCCGGACCGAACCGCTCGTCGATGCGGGCGCGGACTGTGCTCACCGCAAGCTGTCCGCCGTCGGCGTCCCGGAACATCGGGTCCAACGTCTCGCGAACCTGAGCGGTCAGCGCGACCGCATCGCCGAAGAAGGCGTCGGGTGTCACGCCCGAGCAGGTGCCGTGCGCGTACCACTCGTGCAGCGACAGACGAGACGAGTTCGTCATCGTCGACTGCAAACCAGCACGCACGCCGTCGGACAACTCGATCGGCGGCAGGTCACCGCGCCCTCTGGAGGCGACCTCCTTGAGCCGCTGCGATACGCCGCAGTACTGGTTGTCCCGCGGCTGGGGCCACAGGCCGTGGAGGATCAAAGTCCGCTCCATGCCGACGAGTTCGCCCGACTGGCAGTCCGGGTTGGCGGGTTGCGTCTTGCAGAAGCTGGGACTCCAGGTCAGTACGAGCCAGCTGGAGTCGGAGCTGCTGTCGGAGACGAGCGTCGACCGGTCCCCGTCGAACATCAGCAAACTGCACGCGACGGCGGCAGCCACCACTGCGGTCAGGACCGCGGAGATGGAAAATACGGTAACGTCGCCTCGCTGCATGCGGCACCCTTCTGAACGGAGTGGGACGAGCGTCGCCGACGCCTTCCCAACGCAGCCTCCCACAGCGTCGCGGCGCCGTTGAGAGATCACCGGCAGAAGGCTCAGCGGTCAACGCTGGAGAGGATGTTGGTGAACGACATCGATCGGTGGTTCGACCGGACCCGGCGCCGCGAGAACCGAACCGTCTCGCTCTACGCGTGCCTGCTGACCGGGCGGATGTTCGCGTACTTCCGCTACCGCCTCCGCTACCTGCTCGTGGTCGACGGGACGAACTTCGCCGTCCACGTGGCCGAATTCCTCGTCATCCTCACCACACTGGGCGGCCTGGCCGCGTACACCGTCATGATCCTGCGGGTCGGCAGCCTGCTCGTCAGCGGTGCCTGGTGGGGCCTGCTGGAGATCATGCGCGAGCGCGTGCGCGGCCTGTCGGAGTCCGGCGACCGGGATGGGATCGAACGCGAGATCGGCGCGTGGCTGGTCCTGTCGGTCTTCGCCGCGGTGGGGGTGACGGTGGCGGGCGCGGGGACGCTGACCGCCCTGCTGCCGCAGGACGGCGACGCGATCGGCCACGTGTACGCGCTCCTGATCGTCGTCGAGCTGGCGTTCAGAATGCCGGTGCGCGTGCTGCATTCGGGGATGTTCGCCACCCGGCGCGTCTACCGTCCGCTGTGGACGTTGTTCGCCCCGACCGTCGTCCAGCTGCTGGTCATCGGCGCAGGTGTCATGTTCTATCCGACGGCTGCGGTCGTCGTCGCCATCATCGTCTCCAACGCTCTGTCCATCTGGATCACCGTCACCTTCGCCGTCCGCCTCTACCGCCTCGCGGGGCTGTGGCCCGACGTCCGTGCGCCCGGCCGTCGCAGGCTGCGGCTGCCGTCGATACCCATCCGGCTGGGTGTGGAGACGACGCTGGCAGGCGTCGGGCTTCGGCTCGATGCGGTCGTCGTCCTCGCCATCGCCGGGATCTACGGCACGTCCACCCGGGCGTTCGACCTCACCGCCGGGCTGCAGACATGGCGGGAGATCGATGCGTTCCAGTTCTTCTACCTCGCGCTGCCGCTGTTCCGCGGCGCCTACGAGGCGACGAGCGTGTTCTACTTCGACTTCGTGCGGCTGAGGCGCCTGCCCGCATTGCGCGAGTACCGGGTCTGGTTCTTCCACCAGCTGCTGTGGGTGACCCCCGTTGTGACTCTTTACTTCTGGGGTCTGGCAGCCGCCCTGGGAACGTGGGTGCTGCCCGGCATTCCGTTCTCGTTCCTGCTCGCGCTGCTTCCCCTGTTCGTCGTGCGCAGCTTCATCGGCACCTACCAGATCCGTCTGTTCGCCGAGGGCCGGTTCAACAGCCTCACCGCCACCACCGTCCTCACCGCGCTCCTGTTCGGGCTGGTGTGGATGGACGCCAACCCCGCCTCGGATCTGTTGGAGTTGACCGCGGCGATGCTCGTCCTGCTCATCGTGCACATGAACCTGCAGCACTTCCACGACCGGGTGCCGTCACGTCCGACGCAGTTGCCGTTGGGCGACTGGATTCGGGCGCTGGCCGCGGAACCCGGTCCCGTACGCGCCGGAACGGTCAACGTGCCCGAGTGGATCCCCGCGCGACAGCGGTCGGCCGCCGTGCGACTCATGCGGGGAGAGTTGCGCGACACGGGGTGCATGGCCTTTCATTCGCCAACCTCCCTGGTCTTCTACGAACGGGCGTCAGACGGCGAACGGGCGGGCCAGCTGCACCTGGCGATGCAGGCCGTCACCGGAGGGGCCGTCAATCGCGGACGCCACTGGTCCGACCCGGCCGCCGACGGTCCCGCTGCGCTGGATCGCATCCTCGAGTCGAAGTGGCTCAGGCCCGTCGACACCGTGCCCGCCCCGCCGGTGAATCCGGCTCTGCTGCAACCGGAGTTCCTCGCAATCTTCCCGGACGGCTTCGTAGCCGATCTCGACACCCGTGCCGGGGCGCGCGCCATGCGTGACCTGGATCCGGACCTGCTCGTGGCGCTGCTGCCGAAGGCGATCCGAAGCCTCGACGACGACGCGCTGGTGATCATGGTGGCCGGACGATGGCTGTCGCCCATCTTCGACCGCAACAAGGTGCGAATGGTGTTCGTGCTGCCGCCGGATCCCGCCCCCGAGCACTTCCAGCTGTGGCTGCGGACCTTGAAGACCTGGCGGCTGGGTCGACGAACCGGCGAGGGCGCCGTCCATGCCCAGTGAACCGATCGACATCGGACGGCGACTGGTCGACCCGAAGACCTTCGAGGACACGATCCTGCGGATCTACTCCAAGCGCAGCGAGCGCGGCATGGGGTTCAACGAGGTCTCCGACGGCGTCACGTATCTGGACGCGGCGGCGGACCGGCGGGCGCTGTCGCGCGCGATCGCGCGCAGCATCGCAGATGGCAGCTACCAGCCGCAGCCCGTCGACCTCTGGTTCCTGGAGACCAACGGCAAGCGACGCGCTGCCCACCAGCCCGCATTCGTCGACCACGTCGTCGGCTCGTCACTGTTCAAGATCCTGACCCACAACGCGAGGTGTTACGGCCTGCCGGGCGTGTACTCCTACCTCCCGGGCCTGACCAATCTCGGCGCCATGCGCGCGTTCGCCCGGTTCGTGCGGGCGCATCGAGAACGGGGAGGGCAGGCGTCGGGGCCGCTCTACGTGCTGCAGTCGGACTTCGAGAAGTACGGCGACAACCTCCCTGTCGGTCCCGGCGCGGCGCTATGGCACACCGTGCGCGAGGTCGCCTCGATGGGCAGCGTCGACGGTGAGATCGATTCTCGCAGCTGGGATCTCATCACCACGCTGATCCGTCCGGTGGTCCGGGACGCCGACGGCGCCGAGTTCACCCGGGTGAACGGCATCGCGATGGGAACGCCGCTGGTGCCGCTGCTGGGCAACCTGGCCGTGGTGCCCATGGACCGAGCGATCTCGGACATCGACGGCATGTTCTACGTCCGCTACAACGACGACTTCATCCTGGCTCACTCGGACCTGGACGCACTCCACGAGGCCGATCGCAGGATCGACGGGCTCACCGACGGGCTGGGCGTGCGTCGCAAGCTGTCCAAGGAGTTGCGCACTGCGCTGAGCGGCCACGGCCGTCCGTGCACGATCGACCCGGGCTACCTCGGGCGCGGGCGCATCGACTGTCTCGGCCTATCGGTCACACATGCCGGCACCGTGGCGCTGGGACCACATCGGTTGCGCCGCTTCGTCAGACGGATCGTCACCCGGATCGACGGCGCAGCGCCCGCCCTGGCGTCCCTGCCCGTCGACGAGCGGGCGCGCCACCTCGTCGCGGCCACCAACGTCATGCTCGACCCGGCCAGCCCGTTCTCGGTTGCCGGTCTGCCCGCGCTGCTCGACGCGACGACCGACCGGGGCATTCTGAAGGACCTCGACTACCGCATCGCCCGCAAGATCGCGCAGGCGGCGACCGGACGGGCAGGGGTGCGGGGATTCCGGGAGGTGCCGCCCGCTGCGCTGTACCGCGACATGGCGTTGGTGTCGCTGGTGGGTGTGCGCAACGGTCAGTGAGCCTTGCCGTGGTCCGGCGCGTCCGACTAGTGTCGACGCAGGCGCGGATCCCGCTGCGAGGCGGTTTCTTCGACAGACCACAGAGGCTGCGGCTTTCAGTCTGTCTTTTTAGGCGTTTATGCCCGCGCCGCCTACTTCGCAATCGGTCGGAACGAGATGCTCGCACGACGACTCGAGCGACCTGGATGGGCTCGTCTGAACCTGCCGTCAGCCGGACTCGACGATGTCGTCGAGTCGCCAACTGCGGTCGAAGTAGGGTTCGAGAGGTCCGTAGAGCCTGAAGTAGGCGAACCAGTGCTGCTCGGGAATCGTCTGGATCCAGTTCGCCTCTCCCCCAGGCGGTTCGTCGGGCCCGAAGATCAAGTCGACGGAGCCATCCTCGTTGTGGACGAGGTCGGGGTTGCGCGAGCCGCGGTCGCCGCGTTGTTGCGGGTTGTCGATGAGGCAGCGGGTGTCACTGGAGTAGACGGTGATGGACCAGAACAGCTTGGCGGGCGGGTCTGCGGGCACGTGCAGCGTGTATCGCCTGCCGCCGTCCAGCCACCGGCCGTCGCGGTCGGTGTACGAACTCAGGTAGGCCTGACCCACCCCTGGCGTCTGACTCTTCATGGCGGAGGAGAAAGTGACGGCTTCGTAGAACCACGACGCGCGTTCGAGGAGCTGGTCGAAGTGCTCGGTTCGCTGACTTGAATCGTCAAGCGCGAGAACCAGATCCCAGCGACGATCAGGCCAATACGTCGACCCCGGGAAGCGCTTCGAAAAGGTGTTGGCCTGTGCCATCAGCTCACCGTCGACCGCCGCCGCGGTCAAGATGTCCGTGAGTCGACGGTCCGGCTCGAATGGCTTTCCCTTCTCGATGCCCAGAGCCGCCAGCATCGCGAGATGGAACCGATCCCGTTCGTCTACGACCTCGCGTTGATAGACGTCGTGCAACTGCTCCCAGTACTGCATTCCTCGCGGCTGGTCACCCGACCATGGCCGTCCACCCGGCGTAAGCAGCCTGGTTGGCGCCGCTGCCGTCGCGCCGTCGTGGGGCGCGATGCGGACGGCCTCCACCAGAGCGCGTGACTCGTTCGGATCCGGGTCGAGGGTGCGGAATCCGAACATGACGTTCATGCTGGTGGCGTGGTGCACGTACACGTCCTCGCCGTGCTCCGGGACTTCCATACCGGGCGGCACGACCAGATGCGCTCCACCGGAACCCTTCTCGGGTCCCATCTCACCGAGGACGGCCACTTCGCGTTGCCAGAAGTCGGAGATGCCCCCCGCGGTGTGCCCGGCGGGCAGCTCGATCAGCAATGGTCCGGTCTGGCCGAGGTCGAACATGCCGAGGATGTACGGCGTCGTGGCATTCGCGGTGATGATCCCCAGCTTGTCCCGGTAGTCGTCGTACACCACCAGGTCGACCGGCCCTGCGCCGAACACCTCGACGTGTACTTTCTGCCAGTGGGCGAAGGAGACCAGCGGAAGCGCCCACAGGTAGGCCTGACATGCCATCTGGTAGTCGAGTTCGTCGAAGATGGCGGGCAGGTCCTCGCGGCGCGGAAGCTCCCCGTCACGTCGGACGTGCTGCAGGCGTCCAGGCACTTCGTTCACGCCGTCACTCCGATCGTCGCCCCGACGCCCCACGGTAAGCGTCGACGCCGGCTCGGGTGGCGAGTTCGTCGGCGAAGGGCATGGGCGACTCTGCGGGAAACGACGCGGCGATGCCCGAATACGGGAACCATGCACCGTGGAACGCGAGGAGGGGGGACGTGACCCTGACACCGAACGAACTGCGGCAGCGGTCTTCGTACCGACGCGCGGTCGAAGCCTTCATCTGGGGCATCCCGGCGGTGAACTTCGAGATGATGTACGACGCGCTGGTGCGCGATGCACGTGGGGGGCCGAATCAGATCGTGTACTGGTCGCGGCTGTTGGACGGTAAGAACCAGACACTGACGCCCAATCCCGATGCCATCTACCTGATGGCGTTCTACGACACCACCGATGGTCCGGTGGTGCTCGAGATACCGGCGGCCGGCGACGGGTCGATCACCGGGTCGATCGACGACGCGTGGCAGTGTGCGATCGAGGACGTCGGACCGGCGGGCATCGACGCCGGGGCCGGCGGCAAGTGCCTGATCCTGCCGCCCGACCACCTGGACGACGTGCCCGACGGATACCTGCCGATGCGGTCGGCGACCCGGTCCGGCTATGCGCTCCTGCGCTCCAATCTCCGCAGCGGGGCGGACGCCGACGTCGAGGCCGCCGTCGCGTACGGCAAGAAGGTGCGGCTGTATCCGCTCGCCGAGGCCGAACGGAACCCGTCGACCACCTTCGTCGACGCCGCAGACGTCGTGTTCGATGCCAAGATCCCCTACGACCACACCTTCTTTCACGCGCTCGACCGACGCATTCAAGCCGAGCCCTGGCTGCCCCGGGACAAGGCGATGATCGACTTCTGCGCCTCGTTCGGCATCGTCAAGGGTCAACCCTTCACTCCCGACGAGACCACGACCGCCATGCTCGACGACGCGATGCACGAGGTGCGCGCCTGGCTGGACGACCGCTACGTGCGGTCCTACGCGGCATCGTTCTACGACGACGCCCGATGGGCGCTGCCCGCATCACCGGCGTTGATCGAGGCCAGCACGACCAACTATGGCAATCCGAACACCTATCCCATCGACGACCGAGCCATGAGCTACTCCATGGCGTTCTTCAGCGCCAAACGCCTGGGCACCGGCCAGTTCTACTTGATGACCATCGCCGACGAACTCGGCGATCCGCTGGACGGAGCCACGACCTACCGACTCCACATCCCGGCCCGGGTGCCCGTCAGCCTGTACTGGTCGGTCACGGCCTACGACCGTCACACGCACACCCTCATCCGCGACGTGCCCTGGGCGAGTCGCTCCTCACACACGCCGGGCTTGACCGAACACGACGACGGCTCGATCGACGTCGTCTTCGGTCCGACGGCGCCCCGGGACGCCGTGGACAACTGGGTTCCGACCCGAAGCGGCGAGCCCTTCGAATTGCTCTTCCGGTTCTACGGACCTCTAGAACCCCTCTTCGACAAGACCTGGCGACTGCCCGACGTCACCCCGATGCCCTGACATCGGGTCACGGGTCCGAGCTAGGCGTGCGCCCGGCCTCGTCGCGCGGCGACGTGTGCGGCCATCCGGATCGGGGCGTCCGCGAGGGGGCGGCCCCGGTAGTTGCCTCGCCGCTCGATGATCTCGAAGTAGACCTGCGAGCCGATCACCGTGGTGTACGCGTGCAGGTACTCCCCATCGGCGCTCCTGTCGTACAGCACATTCGCCCGGGCCAACCGCTCCACGAACTCGTCGTCGAGGTCGAGGCGAGCCCGAAGGTCGACGTAGTAGTTCTCGGGGATGCGCAGGATCGGGGCGTCCTCGGGCAGCGCGTCCAGCGTGGCGAGGACGTCGTCGGTGAGGAACGCGATGTGCTGCGGGGTCTGCACGCCCGGTGTCCACTTGCCTCGCCGTAGCAGCGGGCCGTCCAGCGCCACACCGAATCCCGACGGATCCGGCGCGCGCAGCAGGTGGCTGCGCACCAGCCCGTACGGTCCCGGGTACTCGGCCACCTCCTGGGTGCGCATCCCGAGCACCGAGCGGTAGAACAGGACGCTCTCGTCGTACCGGTCGAAGGGCGCGGTGACCGAGACGTGGTCGATCGCGGTGATGCCCGCGCCGGAGGCGGCATCGGTCGGCGGTACGGGCTCGAAGTCGCGGCGCCAGTCGAGGGGCCCCTCCTCGGTCGAGACGAAGAAGATCGACACGCCGTCCGGTGCCGCGACGGCGGGCAGGTCGGCCTCGCCCGGCCGCACCACGCGGGGCAGTGCGGAGACGTTCAGTCCCTCGGCCGAGGCCGCGAAACCCGTGGGGTCCTCCGCGTCGAACGCGATGGCGGCCAGTGCCGAGGAGTCGTCTTCGGGTGCATCGGTCGTGACGGTCAGCAGGATCGTCGCATCGGACTGCGTCCACGCCGTGACGCGCTTGGACCGGTGCGTCGCCGACTGCGCGAATCCCAACGCCGACAACGCATGTTCGGCCGTAGTGAGGTTGGTGGGGGTGACGCTCAGTTCGACGAATGCCGCGTCGAAGCGCTGTCGCGGCAGCGCGTCGTCGAGTCCGGCTTCGAGCGCCCCCAACGACCGGACCGCGTCGATGGCGGTGCGCACCGGCGAGGACTGCCGGAACACGTCGTTGAACACCTCCAGCGACAACGGACCCCGGTACCCGGCGCCCAGTACCGCCGCGGTGAAGTCGACGAGATCGAACGCGCCCTCACCCGGGAACAGTCGGTAGTGCCTGCTCCACTGCAGCACGTCCATGTCCTTGTGTGGTGCGTCGGCGAGTTGGAGGAAGAAGATCTTGTCGCCGGGCACCTCGCCCAGTTCATCGATCGTCGACGACCGCGACAGGATGTGAAAGCTGTCCAGGCACAGCCCGACCGCGGGGTGGTCGGCCCGCCGGACGGCGTCCCAGGACTTTTGCCACAGGTCGACCTCGCGGCCCCACGCCAGCGCCTCGTAGGCGATCCGCATCCCGCGGCGCTCCGCGAGTTCGCCCGCCGCACGCAATTGCGTTGCCAGCTCGTCCATGTCGATGACCGCGTCGGCCGATGCGTTCGAGCAGACGAGGATCAGGTCGACGCCGAGGTCTGTCATGACGTCGAACTTTCGATCGAGGCGGTTGAGGTTCCGCTCGAACCGATCGGGGTCGGTGCTGTCGAGATCCCGGAAGGGTTGGTACAGCACGATCTGCAAACCGAGTTCTTCGCACCGCTCCCGAATCTGCTTGGGACTCGACGTCGACGCGACGAGGTCGGGCTCGAACAGCTCGATGCCGTCGAACCCGGCGTGGGCGGCGGCGACCAGCTTGTCGTCGAGCGTTCCGGACAGGCAGACGGTTGCGATGGTCTTGGCGTGGCGATGCGTCGTGAGAGTCACTGGTCCTCCACGCGTCGGAGCGTCGGGTCGAGACGTTGCCTGAGTTCGTCGACGGAGACCCCGTAGGTCGCGATGACCCGGATGCCGTCGGCGCCGACGGCGAAGGTCGCGAGTTCGGTGTACACCCTGCTGACGCACGCGAGGCCCGTCAGCGGATACGTGCAGCGCGACACCAGCTTCGGCGTTCCGTCCTTGGTGAACAACGTCATCATCACGAAGACGTCCTTGGCCCCGATCGCCAGGTCCATGGCGCCGCCGACGGCGGGAATTGCCCCCGGAGCCCCGGTGTGCCAGTTGGCGAGGTCGCCGTGCTCGGACACCTGGAAGGCGCCGAGCACGCACACGTCGAGATGCCCGCCGCGCATCATCGCGAACGAGTCGGCGTGGTGGAAGTAGGCCGCGCCGGGCAGTTCGGTGACCGGGATCTTGCCTGCGTTGATCAGATCGGGGTCGATCCGGTCGCCGAGGGCCTCGGGGCCCATGCCCAGCATGCCGTTCTCGGTGTGCAGGACGATGCCGCTGTCGGGAGCCAGGTAGTCGGACACCTTGGTGGGTTGTCCGATCCCCAGGTTGACGAACGACCCGGGTGGAATGTCGGCGGCTACGGTCTGAGCCATCTCGTCGCGGCCGAGTGGTCCACGATCGAGGTTTTCTACGGTGTTCGACACGCTGAGGGCGATGGTCACGAGGCCTCCGATACCTGGCTGGTCGCTGCGCTGAGGTCCAGGACCCGGTCGACGTAGATGGACGGCGTCACGATCACTTCCGGGTCGAGGCTGCCCGTCTCGACGACGGCGGACACCTCGACGATGGTGAGGTCGGCCGCCGTCGCCATCACGGGTCCGAAGTTCCGTGCGGTCTTGCGGTAGACGAGGTTGCCCATCCGGTCACTGCGATGGGCACCGATCAGGGCGACGTCGCCCCGGATCGGATACTCCAGGACGTAGTCGCGTCCGTCGATCGTGCGCGTCTCCCGGCCTTCCACGAGGTCGGTGCCGTAGCCCGTCGGGCAGAAGAATGCACCGATTCCGGCGCCCGCGGCCCGCATCCGCTCGGCGAGGTTGCCCTGTGGCACCACCTCGAGGTCGATCCTGCCGGCGCGGTACAGCTCGTCGAAGACGTACGAATCGGACTGTCGGGGAAACGAACAGATGATCCGGCGCACCCGCCCGGCCGCCAGCAGCGCGGCCAGACCCGTGTCACCGTTGCCCGCGTTGTTGCTGACGATCGTCAGGTCGGTGGCGCCGTGGGCGATGAGCGCCTCGATCAGCGTCGTGGGCATGCCGGCCATGCCGAAGCCGCCGACCAGGACGGTCGACCCGTCGGCGATGCCTGCCACCGCTGCGGCGGGATCCCCGGTGATCAGCGTCATCGGGCACCGCCCTGGGCGTCGTAGTCGGACAGCACGTCGGCGGCGATCCGGAACGCGGAGTTGGCGTCCGGGACGCCGCAGTAGATCGCGGTTTGCATGATCAGCTCCTTGATCTCGTCGTTGGTCAGACCGTTGCGGCGTGCGGCACGCAGGTGCATGGCGAATTCCTCGTGGTGGCCGCGCGCGATCAGCGCCGTCAGCGTGATCATCGAGCGGCTGCGGCGATCCAGTCCGGGTCTCGTCCATATGCCACCCCAGGCGTATTCGGTGATCATGCGCTGGAAGTCCGCGGTCAGGTCGGTGGTCGCCGCCACGGCCCGGTCGACGTGGGCATCGCCGAGCACCTCGCGGCGAACGGCCATCCCGGCCCGGTAGACGTCGTCGACGGTGTTGGGGACGGGAGAGGCCGGCAGCCCGACGTTCTCGGCGATCAGTGCCGCGACCCGGTCCGGCGCCTCCGCCGGCGCAAGGTGACCGACGCCGTCGAGCACGACGAGTTCGCCGTCGGATACCCCAGAGGCGATGCGCTGCAACGACTCCGGCGGCGTGGGTACGTCGTCGCGGCCCGCGATCGCGAGGACGGGAATGGCGATCTCGTGCAGTCGCCGCACGACGTCGAACTCGGCCAGCGCCTCGCACGTCCTCGCGTAGGACTCGGGATCGGCGTGGCTCAGTCCGTCGAGGAGCCTCGCCGCAACACCGGGGTGCCTCTCGACGAAGCCGGGTGCGAACCAGCGCCCGGGTGCGGCGTCCACCATCGGCGAGATGCCCTCGGCGCGCACGGTGGCCGCGCGATCGCGCCACCCGTCCGGTGTGCCGATCGCCGCACCGGTGCACATCAGCGTGGCCGTGCTCACCCGGTGCGGCGCATCGAGGGCCAGCTGGAGCCCGACGGCGCCGCCCACCGAATCGCCCGCGTAGTGGAAGGTCTCGGCTCCGAGCCGGTCCGCGAGTGCGAGCACGGCGACGGCGAGATCGGCGATGACGAACGGGTCGCCGGGTGCGCTGCGGCCGTGGCCGGGAAGGTCCCAGGCGACCAGGCGGGCGCGCTCGACGAGCCGGTCGGCGACCCCGCCCCACAGGGTGGCGGCCGACGTGCCCAGCGAGGGGCCGAGCAGGATCAGGGGGCCGTCGGCCGGTCCGCCGAAGTCGACGGCGGCGAGTTCGGGAACGGTCACGAGGACTCCTCGAGGAAGCGGCGGGCCCGGCTCAGCGTCGCCTCGACGAGGCGGTCAGCCGCACCCGTGTAGTCGGGAAGTGCCGGTCTGCCGGTCAATTCGCACATCGTCCGCTGTTCGGCGAGCAGGCCGTCGGCGGCGGCGAGGTTGGCGGCGGCGCGGGCTTCGTTGATCCGGAGCCCGGAGACGAGGTCGGACGTGTGAGCGGCGGCGACGACGGTGCGCCGCGCCAGCGTCCGCAGCGTGGCCCACTCCGCGTGCCAGGCGCCATCGGAGCGTTCGTCGACGCTCCCGGCCGACGCGGCGTGCAGCGTGGCACCGAGCGGGCCTGCGGTGAGTGCAGCGCGGCGGATCAATACCGAGCGCACCGGATTGTTCTTGTGCGGCATGGTCGATGACCCGCCGCCGCTCCCCTCGGCCACTTCGCCGACCTCGGGGCGACTGCCCGTTGCCACGTCGGCGGCGACGTGCCCCCAGGCGTCGCAGCACGTCACCAGCGCGTCCCCGATCCGGGTGACCGGCGAGCGCGTGGTGTGCCACGGCACCGTGGGAACCAGGATCAGTTCGTCGGCCAGCGCGTCACTCAGGGCAAGCGCTCCGTCGACCGACCCGGCCAGTTCCGTCGTGGCCGCGAGCGTGCCCACCGCGCCACCGACCTGGACGGGTAGCGACATCCGCAGGTCGGCCAGCGGCTCCGCCGCGTCGAGCACGCCGTCGAGCCAGCGCGCGATCTTGGCGCCCATGGTGCTGGGCAGCGCGGCCTGGGTCAGCGTGCGCGCGAGCGCCGGTGTGCCGCGGTGTCGTTCGGCCAGATCGGCGAGTGTGCGGATCTGCGCAGCGCATTCGACCCCGACCCTGATCAGTACGTCACGCATGCAGATGATCAGTGCCGTGTCGAGCACGTCTTGGCTCGTCAACCCGCGGTGCAACCACTGCGCCGTCGTGGCTTCTGAGCGGTCCCGCAGGATCGCGACCAGCGCACTGACGGGGTTGCCGTCGACGTCGGCGCGACGCGCGATCTCCTCGGCGTCGCCGTCGGCGACGGACAGGTCCGCGCGGGCGTCCGCGGGGGCGATGCCCGCGTCGACGAGGCAGCCGAGCCACGCCCGCTCCACGGCGACCATCGCGGCGAGGAACGCCTCGTCGCTCATCAGGTCGCCGGCGAGGTGGTCTCCCGGCCAGAAGAGGTCCGTCACCGTCGCCGCCCGGGGTAGCGCAGGAAGACGGTCTCGCGGGGACCCTGCAGGCAGACGTCGAAGCGCAGTCCGCCCGCGTCGTGCGTGGCGATCAGAGTCTCGCGGCGCTCGGGCGGCAGGGAGGCGAGCAGCGGATCCCCGTCCAGGTGGTCGCCGGGTACGTAGGCCCGGGTGAACAGCCGGTTGAGCAGGCCACGGGCGAACACGGTGACCAGGATGAAGGGCGCGGTCCCCGGCCGGGTGGGGCCGGGGATCACGGTGGAGAACGAGTACCGCCCATCGTCACCGGTGCTGGCCCGGCCCCATCCGGTGAAGGTGAAGCCGTCCCGGTGCAGCGACCCGGCGGACCGGGGCACCGTGCCGTCGACGTCGGCCTGCCAGATCTCGAGCAGCGCGTCGGGGACGGGGCGGCCATCTCCATCGGTGACGATCCCCCACAGCTGCACGGCGTTCGGTGAACCGGGCGGCACCAGTTCGTGACACCGGTCGAACGGCAGGGCGTAGCCGAAGAAGGGGCCGACGGTTTGTCCCGGCGTAGCGGTCAGCAGTGAGCTCAACGGTCCTCGCCTCCATCGTCGGCGTTCTCGGTCGGGGTGGGTGTCGCGCCGGTGAGCACGATGTCCCAGCGATATCCGGTCGCCCACTCGTGGGTGGTGACGTCGTGGTCGTAGGCGGCGACCAGTCGGTCGCGTGCCTTGCGGTCGGTGATGGACTGGAAGATCGGGTCCAGCGCGAACAGCGGATCGTTCGGGAAGTACATCTGGGTGATCATCCGCTGCGTGAACTCCGTTCCGAACAACGAGAAGTGAATGTGCGCGGGCCGCCACGCGTTGCGGTGGTTCTTCCACGGATACGGCCCCGGCTTGACGGTGGTGAACCGGTAGGTGCCGTCGTCGTCGGTCAGGCAACGGCCGACGCCCGTGAAGTTGGGGTCGATGGCCGCGGGATGCTGGTCCCGCTTGTGGATGTAGCGACCGCCCGCGTTCGCCTGCCAGATCTCGACGAGCTGGCGTCGCACGGGCCTACCGTCGCCGTCGACCACCTTCCCGGTCACCACCATCCGCTCGCCGATTGGCTCGCCGCCGTGCTGAATGGTGAGGTCGGCCTCGAGCGGGTTGACGTCGCGGCCGGAGAAGCAGGGCGTCCACAACTCGACGCCCTCCGGGTCGGCGTGGTGCAGGTCCTTGGTCGGGTGCCGCAGCAGGCTGCTCCGGTACGGCCGGTAGTCGAGGCGGGGTTGCGTCTCCTCGACGCCTGCGCGCTCGTAGTCGGCCACGATCGCCGCCATCTCCACGCTGACCGCCTGCTGGCTGGCGATCGCGCTGTCGGAGTCGGTCTGCACGGTCTACTCCTCAGTGGTCGACGAGGTTGCGCGTGGTGGTGGGCTTGTCGCCCAGCTCCGCGGTGGGCACGTCCTTGGTCTCCTTGGCCGTCAGCGCGGCGGCCGTGGCGATGAGGCAGACGACGGCGGTGAAGATGCTGATGACCACCCAGCCGCCTTCCTCCACGCCGCCGAGTGCCGTGACGATGGCGGGGGCGAACCCGGCGACCAGGAAGCCCAGCTGGGTACCGATGGCCAAGCCGGAGAACCGAACTCGGGTGGCGAACATCTCGCCGTAGAACGACGGCCACACGGCGTTGGCGGCGGCGTAGCCGAACGAGAACGTGGCGATGGCGAGTGCGAACATCAGCACGTCGTTACCGCCGCTCATCGACAGCAGGTAGAACGGCATCAGCGCAGCCGAGGACAGTGCACCGTAGATGAACACCGGCTTGCGGCCGATCCGATCGGCGAGCTTTCCGAACAGTGGCTGCGTGCCGAGGGCGACGATGTTGGCGACCACTACCAGCCACAGTGTCTCGTCGGCGTTGAGGCCCATCTTCTTGCCGTAGGCGATGGCGAGGTTGGCGAACACCGTGGACACGGCGGCGATCATCGCGCAGAAGATGACGCGAAGAACGTCACGCCAGTGATTGCGCATCAGCGGCGCCAGCGGCATCTTGGCGATGGTGCCTGCGGCCTTGGCGTCCTCGAACTCGGGCGTCTCGTGCAGCCGGCGGCGAATGAAGTACGCGACCACGACGACGAAGGCGCTCAGCCAGAACGGAACTCGCCAGCCCCAGGAGTACAGGTCCTCGTCGGGGAGTGCGACGACCGGGATCACGACGAGCGAGGCGAGGATCAGACCGCCCTGAGTCCCCGTGAGCGTCCACGACGTGAAGAACGAGCGCTGGTTGTCGGGCGAGTGCTCGAGGGTCAGCGAGCTGGCGCCGGCCTGTTCGCCCGCAGCCGAGAAGCCCTGCAGCAGCCGGCAGGTCACCAGCAAGATGGGTGCGAGCACCCCGACCGTCTCGTATGTCGGGAGGCAGCCGATGGCGAACGTCGATGCGCCCATGAGGATGAGCGTGAACATCAGGACGTTCCGGCGCCCGATGCGGTCACCGAAGTGGCCGATCACGAACGCACCGATCGGCCGCGCGAGGTAGGCGACACCGAGCGTCGCGAATGACTGTGCGAGCGCCACGGTCTCGTTGCCCTCGGGGAAGAAGACCTTCGGGAACACCAGCGCCGCAACGAAGCCGAATACGAAGAAGTCGTAGTACTCGACGGCGCTACCCATGAAGCTGGCCAGCGCGGCCTTCTTCGGCGTCCGTTCTGGTACGGCGGCGGGGTCGCCGTCGGGTGGAGTGCTGTCGATGATGCTCATGGGTTCCTCCTGCATTCTTCGTTGAATGGGTCGATGCGGACTACGTTGCGAGCGTTCGGAAGTGGCGTGACATGCGGCCGGCGTCCGGGGTGATCCCGGTGATCAACTCGAAGGCGATGCTCGCCTGGTGCACGGCCATGTGGCCGCCGTCGAGCGTGCGACAACCCGCAGCGCGGGCGGCAGCGAGCAGCGCAGTGTTCAGCGGCCGGTAGACGATGTCGGCCACCCAGAGGTCGGGCCGCAGGAGCGTGGCGTCGAACGGCATGCCCGGGTGATCCGCCATGCCCGTGGGCGTGCAGTGCACGACGCCGTCGCTGAGCGGCACGAGGATCGACAGCTTGTCGAAGGCCGACGCGTCGACGCGGGCCTCGCGATGCCGGGCCGCGAGATCGCCTGCGAGGGCGGTGGCACGATCGACCTCCAGGTCGACGACGGTGAGGTGCTCGGTGCCCAGGTCGAGCAGGGCGTGCCCGACGGCAGCGCCCGCTCCCCCGGCTCCCAGCAGGACCACGTTGCGGGTCGCGGCGCCGGGCAGTCCCTCGGCGAATCCCGTCCGGAAACCCGGTGCGTCGGTGTTGTAGCCGACGGCGCCACCGTCCTCGTCCCCGGATCGCTCCGCTCCAGCCCGCCGGCCCCGAAACACCACCGTGTTCACCGCGCCCAGCGCGGCCGCGTCGTCGTCGAGCGCGTCGAGGTGCGGGATCACGGACTGCTTGCACGGATGCGTGACGTTGAGTGCGTCGAACCCGAGCGCGCGTGCCCACGTCAGGACGTCCCCGATCCGCTCGGGTGCGAGGCCGACGGCGTTGAGGTCGATCGTGCGGTAGACGTAGTCGAGCCCGTTGGCTCGGCCTTCGGCCATGTGCAGCGCGGGGGTCAGGGACGGACCGACGCCCTGTCCGACGAGACCGACCAGGTACGGGCTGGGAGCCACGCGGCACCGCCTCTCAATGTACTAACTAGTTCGTTAGTAATCGAGTACAGCACTGTGGCGTGGGTCTCGTCAAGCATTCGGTGTGAGCCGGATCGCCCGTCAGTGGGCGGTGAGCCAGCCGACGACGACGTCGCCGATCATTCGGCGCAGGTGCGCCCGTCGTCGGGAATCGGTGAAGTCCACGTCGAACAGGAACCCGAACGTGTAGCGGTTCGCGACCTGGAACACGCAGTAGGAACTGATCAGCAGGTGGACGTCGAGCGCATCGACGTCGGCGCGGAACACACCGTGGGCGTGGCCGCGCGCGAGGATCTCGTCCAGTAGCGAGGTGGCCGGCTGGCCGAGGCTACGCAGAGAATCGATGCGGCCGATGTACTCACCCCGGTGGATGTTCTCGATCGCCACCAGGCGGATGAAGGCCTGGTGGTCGAGATGGTGGTCGAAGGTCAGTTCGGCCAGCTTGCGCATCGCGACCACCGGATCGACGTGGTCGACCTGCAGCCGCTGCTCGGCCTCGCGGATTCCGCGGTAGGCGTGCTCCAGGACGGCCATGTACAGGCCCTCTTTGCCGCCGAAGTAGTAGTAGATCATCCGCTTGGTCGTGCGGGTGCGTTCGGCGATCTCGTCGACCCGAGCGCCCGAAAAACCCGATTCCGCGAAGACCTCGGTGGCAACCGCGAGCAGATCGGCGCGGGTGCGCTCGGCATCGCGTTGGAGTTCCGGGCGCTGCAGCTCGGGGCGGGGCTCGCCGGTCACCCCGCGAGCTTACTAGCGGCGTCGACGGAACTCCGCGACGACGAGAGGGGCGGGCTTCAGGGGGTGGGCGGAACGCCGCAACGATTCCGGAAGTCGACCGATGGTTGCCGGATTCGCTGGAGGTCGTCGCGCACCATGGGATTGGCGTCCAGGTACACCCGGGTCTGGTCGCCGATCTGATCCTTCGGCTGGCCCTTCAGGCTCGTGAAGAAGTCGTTTACCGCGGGGTGAGTGATCAGGTAATTCGACGTATCGAACGTCACGCCCGACATGACACGCGCGAGTTCGGCCGCGGTGCATGCGGGTGGAATGAGCGGCGGGAGTGGCGGCTCAGCGGCTGCAGTGCCTGCGGCACCGAAGATCACTGCGCCGGCCAGCACTCCGGCTCCGATCACGCTGAAAACCGTGCCGCGCAGCGGCTTTACTGAGGGCAACATGTCTACTCCTTCATCGTGTGATTGATGTGTCTCGGTGTCGTCTGTCAACGTCGTGGACCGATCCCTCCCCCACCACCGCCTGGCCGACCCGGGCGACCTGGATCCCATCCTGGGCCAGGATCCCAACCCACGTCGAGGTCGTAGTCGGTGCCGCAGTACCAGTCGTACTCACACGGATACGGAACGGCGGGGGTGGCAGCCCTCGGCACGCCGTCGGCGCCACGAACCTCGCCTTGCGCGCACACCGTGGAATACCCCGAACTGGTGCACCCGGCCTGCGTTGGGGGTGCCGTACCGAGTGAAGCAATGGGCACGATGGCCGCGGCCGCCATTCCCAGGACCAGGTACCGATGCGTTGGAGACATGACTGCCCCTCTCTATGCGATTTGCTAGGTCCATTCGCAATTATTCACGAAGCATAAATCCATTTAATCGCGCTCAAGCACATTTCGTCTTTTTATGATTTTTGTTTGATCTTGAAAAGATGTACTTGAAAAGGCGGCAAACCCCTTCGCCGTACTAGCGATGGTTGCTGTTCGGTCGGCCGAAAGCTCGTCGAGTTACCCACTGTCTCCACGGAACTGGACTCAGTCCATTCTCGGAACGCCGACAAATGCACTCCGTTCGAATTCGACACGGAATTGCTACGCGGTCAACGGCAGCGGAGTAGCTTTGCCGCTACAGCCATCGAGACAGAGGACGGCCATGCCAATCGAAGACCGAAACTGGACGACACCGGCGGCAATGGCCATACCACCGGAGGGTTATTTCGAACTCGAGCGAGGCCGCTACGGCCCGGTCTACCCGCGGACTCCCGCCTGTTACGGCTTCTCGATCATCGCCAAGGTGAAGGAGGGCCGCGAAGACGTCGTGCGGGCCTACGGCAAGCAGATCGAGGAGGCCATCGCCGGAAGCCCAGACGTGCTCGCGCCGTTGCGATTGCACTACCTTCGCTGGGTACTGTTCGACGTCGGCTCCGGTCTGCACTTCCAATATCAGGGCATCTTCGACACCGACTTCGACAAGTACACCGAAGACGCGGTGGCACTCTTCGGCGCAACCGGCATCACGACCGTCTTCACCAATCTCGAGGGCTTCCCCGAGGATTGGAGGGAGAACCCGGCAGCCTTCATCCAGTTCGTGCGGGATCACCACTACCCCAGCTTCCTGGAATACGGCGAGTACCCCTTCGTCACCGCCGACGAGATCAAGAAGGCACTGCGCCTCAAGGCGGCCTTCGAGACCATGCTGAATCAGATGCAGTGACCGAGACTCGGACGGCGCTCGAACTGGATGACATTCAGCACATCCTGCTGACGCGCACCCCATCGATGACCGGACGCTATGAATTCCTGACGTTCGACGATCCGGCCGGCGGGCGGGCCTGGCTCTCCGAGCTGACCGACGTCGTCGAATCGGCGGCGTCGGTGCGAGAAACCATGGACGCGACCAAGCGCTGGGTGACGCTGGGATTCACCTGGAACGGACTCCGCGCACTCGGCGTACCGCCGGAATCGCTGGGTACCTTTCCCGAGGCGTTCCGTCAGGGCATGGCGGCTCGCGCCGACATCCTCGGTGACACCGGTCGCAACCATCCCGACCAATGGGAAGGCGGATTGGCAGGTGACGACCTGCACGCCATCGCAATCCTGTTCGCGCGCGACGATGACGAGCATGCCCGCGCGACGTCTGCGCACGACGAACTGGTGAGCCGCTGCGGCGGCGTGCGACGGCTGTCGCACTTGGATCTCAACGCGACGCCACCGTTCAACTACGCCCACGACCACTTCGGTTTCCGAGACCGACTGTCGCAACCGGTCATCGAGGGTTCCGGCGAAGAGCCCACACCCGGCTCGGGCGCGCCGCTCAAGGCCGGCGAGTTCCTGCTCGGCTATCCCGACGAATGGGGCCCGACCGCCAACCTCCCGCAGCCGGATGCGCTGTCCCGCAACGGAACGTACGCGGCGTACCGACGACTCCAGGAACACGTCGCGCTGTTCCGCGACTTCCTTCGCGACAACGCGCAGTCCTCAGACGATGAAGAACTGCTTGCTGCGAAGTTCATGGGCCGCTGGCGTAGCGGGGCGCCGCTGGTCCTGGCTCCGGATCGCGATGACCCCGAACTGGGCGCTGACTCCATGCGCAACAACGACTTCGACTACGGCAAGATGGACCCCCACGGGTACGCGTGCCCGCTCGGTGCGCACGCTCGCCGCCTCAACCCCCGCGATACCGCACACAACATGAACCGACGGCGGATGATCCGCCGTGGAGCGACCTACGGGTCCGCCCTACCCGACGGCGCACCGGACGACGGCGTGGATCGCGGCATCGCGGCATTCATCATCTGCGCCGACCTCGTGCGGCAATTCGAGTTCGCTCAGAACGTGTGGATCAACGATCGGACGTTCCACGAACTCAGCAACGAGCACGATCCCATCTGCGGCACACAAGACGGCACCTTGGAGTTCAAGGTACCGACGAGACCGATCCGGAAGACCTACAAGGGTCTGCCAGCGTTCACCACGCTCACCGGCGGGGCCTACTTCTTCCTCCCCGGCCTGAATGCGCTCAAATACCTAGCGGCCATGGAGCCCTGACGAGACATGACTACGACTCGTGTGCGCACGTACAACCAGAACCACGTCCTGCGGCCGAGGTCTGGTGGCCGGCGCGTCAGCATCTACTGGACGTGGAGTTATCCCTGGGAAGCCCAACGTGACCCGGCGCTGATCGACAACCGCTTCTCCACCATGACCGAGGTCCGCAACGTTCTGTGGCCCGCCTACGAGACGCCGGAGTACGACGCGGCCAGTTTCCTGCAGGGGGTCGCCGGCACGCTGGAGCTGTTTCACCGCTCCGCCCTTGCCTTTCAGGATCTCGCGGAGGAATCCACCGGGCACCCCGTCGCAATCTTCCAGCGGATCGATCAGGCGGGGTACCGGCTCCCGATCGACGAGCGGATCCTCGCCGACACCGACACGTTGATGGTCTTCGGGCTCGACCATCTGCTCTCCGAACAAGAGGCGTCCCCCGACGAAGTGTCCGCGATCACGGAGTGGCTCGGACGCGAAGGCACCTGCTTGGTGTTGGCACCCCACCACGACGTGGGCTTCACCGACGACTTCGACCAGCGTCAGATCGAATACCTCCACCATGGCGATCGGCTCGTCCCCCGTCAGCAGCGGTTCGGCCAGTACACCCGGTCGCTGATGCGCGCACTCGACGTTCCGGTGCGCAACATCTGGGGTCTGCGCCCCGCCGTCGTCCAAGGCACCACCGAGATCGCACCGCTCACCACGGTCCGCGATCTGGACGACGCGCGACTGCTCGACAACGTCACCACCTTCAACTTCCACCCGCACCTACCGCACTACGAGCTGACCGCGCCTGAGAGCGATGCGCTCAGGGTTCTTGGTCGTCAGCGAGTCGACCCGAATCGGCCGCACCCCTTCACCGACGCCGGCAGCGCCGAGTTCAACGCGCTCGTCTGGATGCCGCCCAACGGGCGCCGAGCCGGTGACATCGTGCTCATCGACTCCACGCACTTCACCACGCTGTTCGGCGGGACGGACAGTCTCAAGAACCTGTGGCACAACCTGGTGACCATGAGGTAGCCGCCGCAGAGTCGCGACGATCGGAGACCGAGATGAACACAACGTGCCGGCACCTGCTGGGCAGCGGGAAGGCCGTCGTCGCAGCGACGGCGCTGACGGTGGCGACGACCATCGCCCCGCCGGCCACGGTCAGCGCGGAGGTCGAGAAACCGAGGAGCAGCGTCTCCGTCTCGCTGTCCGCCGCCTCGACCGCGTTGCCGACTCCCGGCGACGCTCCCCGACTGCTGGTGCAATGGGTTCAGCGAATCGTCGTGCCCCCGAGCCTCGGTGCCAACTTGCCGAGCCCTCAATTCCCACCGGTGGTCGCACCCACGTCCATCGGAAGCAGCATCAAGAACGTCTACAACTCGGTCGAACCGTGGGTGCAGTACGGCTTCGACCTTGCTGCCTATGCGGTCGGCTGGGTGCCGTACGTCGGGTGGTTATCGCCGCAGATTCCGATCTTCTACCACTTCGGCGAACGCATCGCCCGCAGCGTCACCTACAACATCGCCGACTGGATCGACGGGAGGGTGAGCTTCTCGCAGGGATTGATCAACGTCATCATCGACACGTTCAACTCCTTCGTGCAGCTCGGGATCGACCAGTGGAACTTCTGGCTCCCGCCGCTGCCGCCGCTTCCGCCATTGCCGTTCGCTGCATCGGTTCCCTCCGCGCCAGCCGTCGTCGAGGAGGCACCCGCCCCGGCCGACACACAGCTACGGGAACTCCGGACAGCCGACGCGGCGTCGACGCCCCCTGTACCGACGCCTCCTGCATCGACGTCCCCTGCATCGACGTCAACCGTGGCCGACGAACCCGAAACGCCTGACCCGGCAACTCCCACGGCGACGGCGGACGCAAAGCCGTCGGATCAGACTCCGGCCGAACCGGATCTGTCGCCGGATCGCCCAAAGGCAACAGAGATGGACACCGTCGAATCGGAAGCCGACGATCCCGCGGAGCCACGGGTCGAAGCCGACACCCCCGAGAAGCAAGACACCGCGAATTCGAGTGCCGATGAGCCAAAGACCAAGGCCAAGGATGCCGATGCGGATGCCGGCGACGCAGACGCGGGTGAGTGACTTCGCAGCAGAGTCAGGTGCTTTCGTCGATGGCGTCGAAGGTCATCTGCGCGTCGGTGAAGGGCGCCGGTGTGACGCCCAGGTCGCGTCCGAACGGACGGTCGAGCCAGAAGACGATGAACAACAGCAGACCGAGGAGTACACCCACCGAACTGGTCAGCACGACGTGGACGCGTCGGTCGACGGGTCGCGACATCGCCAGCATCGAGATCAACAGCAGACCGCCGAACAGCAGGCCGCCCCAGAGCAGGCCCGGTATCCGGGGCTTCGCATCGAGGAATCGTGCATTCCGATCGGACGCCAACTCCGCCACCTGCTTGAGGAACTCGCCGTCGAGGGGGCTGGTCGCCTGAACGGCTCCCTGGTGGCCCAAGATGCGGTACATGTCCGTGATCGCCGAGCGCGCTGAATCGTTCGCATCACCCTCGTACTGGCTGTCCCATTCCTCGGAGACCGACGCGGTGTAGCTACGGACCGCCTCGCGCAGCAACCTCTGCTCGGGCTGAGGCATTCCCACGGTCTGTCGGTACATCGTCGTCAACGTGGACGCCTCGTGGCTCACCGTCGCCTCGGCGGAGGAAAACTGTTCCCACGCAACGACCACCGTGAAACCCAGCAGCGCGCCATAGACCAGGGCGACCGTCGTGAGGAAGGGTGACAGCGACGACGTGAACTGGCCGTCCTCTCGGCCGAAGAGACGATCCGACAGCCAGACTGCCGCAATCGCCACTGCGACCGACACAGCGATGACCAAGAGGAGAAAGGTCCACAGCCCCAACACATTCGTCCCGGCCACCGCTCACCTCTCCGATCGATCGGCTTCGACTCAAGAGTTGCACTCGATTGCGTGCAGCAGACGAGATTGGCAGATCTTCCCCAATTACCGCGGTGACCCTGGCGCCAATGAGGACGTCGGCATCCGCGAAACCCGTTGTCCGACAGCACGAGGCAGACCATCGGTCGGATCATGCCCACGAACCGGGCAGCAGGCGTAGTTTCCGGCCAATAGCTCAGCTGCCTGAAGAGGAGTCGCCATGTCCACGACAGATCGGGACTGGAGCAAGCCGGCTGCGATGGCAATCCCGAAGGAGGGCTACTTCGAACTCGAGCGGGGACGGTACGGACCAGTATTCCCGCGCACTCCGGCGTGCTACGGCTTCTCGATCATCGCCAAGGTCAAGGAGGGAAGCGAAGAAGCGATCCGCGAGCACGGCAGGACCATCGAGGCAGCGATCACCGAGACCCCACACTTCCTCGCGCCACTGCGTCTGCACTACCTGCGCTGGCTGCTGTTCGACATAGGCGATGGCCTGACCTTCCAGTACCAGGGCATCTTCGACACCGACTTCGACAAGTACACCGAGGACGCCGTGGCGCTCTTCAGTCAGAGCGGCATCACGACCGTGTTCACCAACCTCGTCGGCTTCCCCGAGGACTGGAAGGAGAACCCCGACTCGTTCGTGACCTTCGTCCGCGAACACCACTACCCGAGCTTCCTGGAGATCGGCGAGTATCCGTACGTGACCGCCGACGAGGTCAAGAAGGGGTTGCGCCTCAAGGGCGCGTTCTCGGAGATGCTCGACCAGATGCAGTGACTTGCTCGGCTCGCGCCCACGGCGGTGGCGACACCGCTGTCGAACTGGCCGATTCCTTGGTGGGCGCGGAGGGTTTCGAACCCCCGACCGCTGGTGTGTAAAACCAGAGCTCTACCACTGAGCTACACGCCCGTGCTCGGGGGAGGCTACACGGCGACGAGCCGTCACCGGAAATCCCCTCAGCCGGCCGCCGTCGCCGCCAGCGCCTCGGTCCACACCGCCCGATCGCGCAGTTCCCCCGGTTGCTTCATCTCCGCGAACGCGATGACTCCGGACGCGTCGACGACGAACGTGCCGCGGTTCGGGTAGCCGGTCTGCGCGTTGAACACGCCGTAGTCCTCGGCCACCGCGCCGTGCGGCCAGAAGTCCGACAGCACCGGAAACGCGAACCCGTTCTGCGACGCCCAGGCCCGATGGGTCGGCGGCGGTCCGACCGAGATGGCCAACGTCCGGGTGACGTCGTTCTGGAAGTCGTCCAGATGATCGCGGATCTCCCCCAGCTCACCCTGGCAGACCGGGGTGAACGCCAGCGGAAAGAACACGAGCAGGACGTTGTGCGTCCCGCGGTAGCCGCTCAAGGTGACGGGCTGACCCGCCTGATCCTTCAGCGTGAAGTCCGGCGCGCGGGTGCCTGCCTCAAGCAGCGCCACTCACCTCCGGCTGGCGGCCTTCGACTTCGGCTGCACCAGTCGACTCGCGATCCAGTCGCCGAGATTGGCCGACGACGTCTGCACCAACCCCGCGGTCGGTGCCGACTCGGCGATCTCCGCCGGCTGCACGTGCCCGGGTTTGCCGGTCTTGGGTGTCACCACCCAGATGACGCCATCGTCCGCGAGCGGCGTGATGGCATCCATCAGCCGGTCGACGAGGTCACCGTCGTCGTCGCGCCACCACAGAAGCACGACGTCGACCACCTCGTCGGAGTCCTCATCGAGGAGTTCGCCGCCAGCGGCGTCCTCGATGTCCGCCCGGATGTCGTCGTCGCTGTCTTCATCCCAGCCAAGCTCCTGGATGACATGGTCCTTTTCGATGCCCAGCCTCTGGGCGTAGTTCGGCGAGTCCGCCGCAACCACCCTGTCCTCCTTATGCCAGCGGGTCCGACACCCACTTTCGTCGGCCCTATAGTTGCACGCTACGGCTCAACCCACGCGCCTGGCGCGCGAGTTGGTCAATATGCAGCGTCGCAGAGGTCCAACGCGGCGGTCTGCGAATCGTTCACCCGAGTGACCGCGGCGTTGAACTCGTCCACCCCCGCATCCCCCGCGATCGCCGCGGCAAGCGCCCGCGCCGCGTCCACCCAGCCGATGAGCGACGCCTGCAGTTCCGGGGTCAGCGGATCCGCGACGCTGCCCTCCACCACGTCTGCGCTGCGGTTCAGCGCGTCGATCGCGGGACCGGCTTGAGTGACGACGTCCGGGGAGTCCTCGTTGTAGGCGCCGACGTAGACGTTGACGGCGGCGATCGCGTCGACGCTGCTGGAACTCAGCGCCTCGCACGCGGTGTGCACGGCCTCGGTAGATGCGGACGCCTGACGCTCCGATTCGCGCGCCACGGAACTCGACACCGATGCCTCGCTGGAGGCCGACGCCGACGCGCGGTAGAGCGGCACGTCGGAGTCGTCGAGCGTCGCGGAGCCGTCCGTCACGCTCTGACAGCCCACGACCACCATGCACAGCACCGCCACGACGCCCACCGCCCGACCTGCGGCCCGCGGGCTACCGGCCCGCAGCCGTCGACCGATCATGGTCACCAGACGTTACCGGTCGGGCGGGTGGATCGTCGGTCATCTCGCTACGACGACCCAGGTGGTTGGGTTGAGGCAGGATGGAGGACGATGGACATGCAGTTCACCAGGGCCACGAGCCCGAGCACCCGCCAACCAAGGAGCGGAAGTTGACCACCGAGTTCGCACGCCAGGACCTGGCCCAAAACTCAAGCAACACAACAGAACCCGATCGTGTTCGCGTCATCCGCGAAGGCGTCGCCTCATACCTACCCGACATCGACTCGGACGAGACGGCCGAGTGGCTGGAATCGTTCGACGCACTACTCGAGCGGTCCGGCCCGTCGCGTGCCCGGTACCTGATGCTGCGTCTGCTGGAGCGCGCCGGCGAACAACGCGTCGCCATCCCGGCGCTCACGTCGACCGACTACGTGAACACGATCCCGACCGAGTTGGAGCCCTGGTTCCCCGGTGACGAGGACGTCGAGCGTCGCTACCGCGCCTGGATCCGGTGGAACGCCGCGATCATGGTGCACCGCGCGCAGCGGCCCGGAGTCGGTGTGGGCGGCCACATCTCGACCTACGCCTCGTCGGCCGCGCTCTACGAGGTGGGGTTCAACCACTTCTTTCGCGGCAAGAGCCACCCTGGCGGCGGCGACCAGATCTTCATCCAGGGCCACGCCTCCCCCGGCATCTACGCGCGCGCCTTCCTCGAGGGCCGGCTAACCGCCGACCAACTGGATGGTTTCCGCCAGGAGCACAGCCATCCCGGTGGCGGACTGCCGTCCTACCCCCACCCGCGGTTGATGCCGGACTTCTGGGAGTTCCCGACGGTGTCGATGGGCCTGGGGCCCATGAACGCCATCTATCAGGCCCGGTTCAATCACTACATGGCCGACCGCGGCCTGAAGGACACCACCGATCAACACGTGTGGGCGTTCCTCGGCGACGGCGAGATGGACGAACCGGAGTCGCGCGGACTCATCCAGGTGGCCGCCAACGAGGGCCTCGACAACCTGACCTTCGTGGTCAACTGCAACCTGCAGCGCCTCGACGGCCCGGTGCGTGGCAACGGCAAGATCATTCAGGAGCTGGAGTCGTTCTTCCGCGGCGCAGGCTGGAACGTGATCAAGGTGGTGTGGGGCCGCGAGTGGGATGCGCTGCTGCACGCCGACCGCGACGGCGCGCTGGTGAACCTGATGAACACCACGCCCGACGGCGACTACCAGACCTACAAGGCCAACGACGGCAGCTACGTGCGCGATCACTTCTTCGGTCGTGACCCGCGTACCAAGGCGCTGGTGGAACCGATGACCGACGCCGAGATCTGGAACCTCAAGCGCGGCGGCCACGACTACCGCAAGGTGTATGCCGCCTACCGCGCTGCGATGGAGCACAAGGGCCAACCCACGGTGATCCTCGCCAAGACCATCAAGGGCTACACCCTGGGCAAGCACTTCGAGGGTCGCAACGCCACCCACCAGATGAAGAAGCTCGCGCTGCAGGACCTCAAGGACTTCCGCGACGCCCAGCGCATCCCGATCGGCGACGATCAACTCGAGGAGAACCCCTACCTCCCGCCGTACTACCACCCCGGGCCCAACGCGCCCGAGATCCGCTACCTGCTCGACCGTCGCCGCACTCTCGGCGGCTTCCTGCCGGAGCGCCGCACCAAGATGAAGTCGCTCAAGCTCCCACCCCGCGACACCTACAAGGCGCTCAAGAAGGGGTCGGGCAACCAGGAGGTCGCCACCACCATGGCGACGGTCCGCACGTTCAAGGAACTCTTGCGCGACAAGGAGATCGGCAAGCGCATCGTGCCGATCATCCCCGACGAGGCCCGCACGTTCGGCATGGACTCGTGGTTCCCGAGCCTGAAGATCTACAACCGCAACGGCCAGCTCTACACCGCCGTGGACGCCGAACTGATGTTGGCGTACAAGGAGAGCGAGATCGGCCAGATCCTGCACGAGGGCATCAACGAGGCCGGTTCCACGGCGTCGTTCACCTCGGTCGGCACGTCGTACGCGACCCATGACGAGCCGATGATCCCGGTTTACATCTTCTACTCGATGTTCGGGTTCCAGCGGACCGGCGACGGGCTCTGGGCTGCCGCCGACCAGATGGCGAAGGGCTTCGTGCTCGGGGCCACGGCCGGTCGCACCACGCTGACCGGTGAGGGCCTGCAGCACGCCGACGGCCACTCGCTGCTGCTGGCGTCGACGAACCCGGCCGTGGTGACCTACGACCCGGCGTTCGCCTACGAGATCGCCTACATCGTCGAAGAGGGTCTGCGGCGCATGTACGGCGACGCCCCGGAGAACGTCTTCTACTACATGACGATCTACAACGAGCCCTACGTTCAGCCTGCCGAGCCGGAGAACTTCGATCCCGACGGGCTGTTGCGGGGCATCTACCGCTACCGGGCGGCGAAGGAGAAGCGCAGCAACGTCGCGCAGATCCTGACCTCCGGCGTCGCGATGCCCGAGGCGCTGCGTGCCGCCGACCTGCTGGCCGCCGAGTGGGACGTCGCCGCCGACGTCTGGTCGGTGACCAGCTGGGGCGAACTCAACCGCGACGGCGTCGCACTGGACCGGGAGGCGCTGCGCCATCCGGACAAGCAGGTCGGCCAGGCGTACGTGACCAAGGTGCTCGCCGACACGGCGGGCCCCGTGGTGGCCGTGTCGGACTGGATGCGCGCGGTGCCCGAGCAGATCCGCCCCTGGGTGCCCAACACCTACGTCACCCTGGGCACCGACGGCTTCGGGTTCTCCGACACTCGGCCCGCGGCGCGGCGCTACTTCAACACCGACGCCGAGTCGGTCGTGGTGGCCGTGCTCTCGGCGCTGGCCCGCGACGGTGAGATCGATCCGTCGGTCGCCGTGGCGGCCGCCAAGCAGTACAAGATCGACGACGTGCTGGCCGCAGGCGTCTCGTTCAAGGACACCGGAAGCGCCTGACCTCGACACCGGTCGGCCACCTTTGGAGGAATCTGCCAGAACATTGGCGTAGCTTTTAGGAATGACCGACAAAGCTGTGGGCGACGACTCGGCCAGCAGGTCGTCTCTGGAGTTGCTGGACTCCGTCCCGGAATCGCTGCTTCGACGCGTGAAGCAGCATTCCGGGCGGCTGTCCACCGAGGCCATCCACGTCATGGGCGAGCGGCTGCCGTTCTTCGCCGAACTCGAAGCGTCGCAGCGGGCCAGCGTTCAGCTCGTCGTCCAGACCGCGCTGGTGAACTTCGCCGAGTGGATGCGCGATCCGCGCGGCGACGTGGGATACACCGCCGAGGCCTTCGCGCTGGTGCCGCAGGAGTTGACCCGTCGCATCGCGCTGCGCCAGACCGTGGACATGGTGCGGGTGACGATGGAGCACTTCGAGGAAGCGGTGCCGGTGCTGGCGCGCAACCAGGACCAGCGGACCGCGCTGACCGTCGGCATCCTGCGCTACAGCCGCAACCTGGCCTTCGCCGCCGCCTCGGGTTACGCCGACGCCGCCGAGGCACGCGGCGCGTGGGACACCCGGATGGAGGCCAACATCGTCGACGCGGTCGTCCGCGGTGACATCGGCCCTGGACTCCAGTCGCAGGCCGCCGCACTCAACTGGGATGCCACCGCGCCTGCGACCGTCGTGGTCGGCCTGCCCAACCCCGCCCGGGTGGAGTACACCAGCGAAGACGTCCACGCCATCGTCAACCGGCACGGACGCGTCGCACTGACCGACGTGCACGGCACGTGGCTGGTGGCCATCGTGTCGGGCCAACTCTCGCCGACCGACAGGTTCCTCGCAGACATGATGAACGTGTTCGGAGACGGCCCGGTCGTCATCGGGCCGGTTGCCACGTCGCTGTCGGGCGCCCACTACAGCGCCAACGAGGCGATGGCGGGCATGAACGCCGTGGCCGGTTGGAGTGGCGCGCCGCGGCCCGTGCCGGCTCGCGAACTGCTGCCAGAACGAGCCCTCGCCGGGGACCGCTCGGCCATCGCCGTCCTCGAATCCGAGGTGATGCGACCGCTGGCCGACGCCGGACCCGCGCTCGCCGAGACCCTCGACGCATACCTCGACTCAGGGGGCGCGATCGAGGCTTGCGCGCGCAAATTGTTCGTTCATCCAAACACCGTCCGCTACCGCTTGAAACGCATCACCGACTTCACGGGCAGGGATCCCACGGTGCCGCGCGACGCGTACATCCTGCGGGTTGCGACGACCCTCGGTCGCCTGAGCCGTGAGGTCTCCCCCACCAGCACCGTAAACAGGGCCATGGTGGAGCTGACGCCGCTGTCTACTTCGTTTCGTGGACAGTGACGTCGCCGCAGATGTCGCGGCTGTATATCGGGAATGTCCCATCACGTGCGGTTTTGTGGACTTCCCACAAAAACATAAGACGAGGTTCATAATCTCTTACACCGCACAAACCCGTCTTCACAGTGTTCTCTTAATCCGTGCCCCAAGAACCCGTGCTTGCGCTGCTCGCGCCAGGACAAGGATCGCAGACCCCAGGCATGCTCTCCCCGTGGCTCGAACTGCCCGGCGCGCAGGAGCGTCTGGGCTCCTGGTCTGAGGCCATCGGCCTCGACCTGGTCCGGCTGGGCACCACCGCAACGGCCGAGGAGATCACCGACACCGCGATCACCCAGCCACTGGTGGTCGCCGCGACGCTGCTGGCCTTCGACGAGGTCACCAAGCGCGGACTGCTCGACGGCAAGACGACCGTGACGGCCGGACACTCGGTCGGCGAGATCGCGGCCTACTCGATTGCAGGCGTGCTCGCCGCCGACGACGCCGTCACCCTCGCCGCCACCCGCGGTGCGGAGATGGCCAAGGCGTGTGCCACCGAGCCCACCGGCATGGCCGCGGTGCTCGGAGGCGACGAGGCCGAGGTGCTCGCCCGCCTCGAGGCGCTCGACCTGGTCCCCGCCAACCGCAACGCCGCGGGGCAGATCGTCGCCGCGGGCGCGATCTCGGCGCTCGACAAGCTCGTCGAGGACCCGCCGGCGAAGGCGCGCGTGCGCAAGCTCGCGACGGCCGGCGCGTTCCACACCCATTACATGGCCTCGGCGCTCGACGGCTACTCGGCCGCCGCGCAGTCCGTGACCGCCGGCGAGCCGTCCACCACGCTGCTGTCGAACGCCGACGGCCAGCCGGTCGAGTCGGCCGCCGACGCGATGACCAAGCTGGTCGCCCAGTTGACCCGCCCCGTGCGCTGGGACCTGTGCACCGCGACGCTGGGTCAGCGCGAGGTCACCGCGATCATCGAGTTCCCGCCGGCCGGGACGCTCGTCGGAATCGCGAAGAGAGAACTTCGGGGAGTGCCGACGCACGCCGTCAAGACCCCCGCAGACCTGGACGGGCTCACGGAGATCTAACCGGGCCCGCCAGACCGCACCACAACGTCTTCAAGGCGTGACAACGGCTCTCCACCGTGGAGAGCCGATCATCAAGAAACAGAAGGAGCCATCGTGGCCGCCACTCAGCAGGAAATCATCTCCGGTCTCGCCGAGATCATCGAAGAGGTCACCGGCATCGAGCCCTCCGAGGTCACCCCGGAGAAGTCGTTCGTCGACGACCTGGACATCGACTCGCTGTCGATGGTCGAGATCGCCGTGCAGACCGAGGACAAGTACGGCGTGAAGATCCCCGACGAGGACCTCGCGGGCCTGCGCACCGTCGGTGACGTCGTCGCCTACATCCAGAAGCTCGAGGAAGAGAACCCCGAGGCAGCCGCAGCACTGCGCGACAAGTTCACCTCGTGACCCGCCCTTCCACTGCTAACGGCGGTTTCCCCAACGTCGTCGTGACCGCCGTCACGGCGACCACCTCGATCGCACCGGACATCGAGAGCACGTGGAAGGGACTGCTGGCAGGACAGAGCGGCATCCGCATTCTCGAGGACGACTTCGTCGAGAAGTGGGACTTGGCCGTCAAGATCGGCGGGCACCTCGCGGAGCCCCTCGACCCCCTGATGAGCCGCCTCGAGATGCGACGCATGTCCTACGTGCAGCGGATGTCGAAGTACCTCGGCAACCAGCTGTGGGACAGCATCGGGCGTCCGGAGGTCGATCCCGACCGGTTCTCGGTCGTGATCGGCACCGGCCTCGGTGGCGGCGAGAAGATCGTCGAGATGTACGACGCGATGAACGAGGGCGGACCCCGCAAGGTGTCCCCCCTGGCCGTCCAGATGGTCATGCCCAACGGCGCCGCCGCAGTCGTCGGCCTCGAGCTGGGTGCGCGGGCCGGGGTCATCACCCCGGTGTCGGCGTGTTCGTCGGGCTCGGAGGGCATCGCCCACGCATGGCGTCAGATCGTCATGGGTGACGCAGACATCGCGGTCTGCGGTGGTGTCGAAGGCGGTATCGAGGCGCTGCCGATCGCGGCGTTCTCGATGATGCGCGCGATGTCGACCCGCAACGAGGACCCAGAGGCCGCGTCGCGTCCGTTCGACAAGGACCGCGACGGGTTCGTCTTCGGCGAGGCCGGCGCGCTCATGGTCATCGAGACCGAGGAGCACGCACTGGCTCGCGGCGCCAAGCCGCTGGCCAGGCTGATGGGTGCTGGCATCTCGTCGGACGCCTACCACATGGTGGCGCCGGCACCGGACGGTCTTCGGGCCGCCCACGCGATGAAGCGTGCGATCGAGACCGCCGGCCTGTCGCCGTCGGACATCGACCACGTCAATGCGCACGCCACGTCCACCTCGATCGGCGACGTTGCCGAGGCGAACGCCATCCGGAACGCCGGTGTGGAGAACGCCGCGGTGTACGCGCCGAAGTCGGCGCTCGGCCACTCGATCGGCGCCGTCGGCGCACTGGAGTCGATCTTGACGGTCCTGGCGCTGCGCGACGGCGTCATCCCGCCGACACTGAACTACGAGACGCCCGACCCCGAGATCGATCTCGATGTCGTCGCGGGTGAGCCTCGGTATGGCGACTACCAGTACGCCATCAACAACTCGTTCGGGTTCGGTGGACACAATGTCGCTCTGGCCTTCGGTCGCTACTGACCGTCGCCGGAACTAGAGGGAGTGTTCTAGCAGTAATGGCAGGAATGTCGTCAGACGGTTTGCCCAACGTGGTCGTCACTGGTTTCGCCATGACGACCGCGTTGGCGACCGACGCCGAGGGCACCTGGAAGCGTCTCCTCGACGGAAACAGTGGCATCCGCACGCTGGACGACGACTTCATCGACCTCTACGACCTGCCCGTCCGCATCGGCGGGCATCTCCTGGAGGACTTCAACGGGGACCTGTCACCCGAGGAGCAGGGACGGTTCTCCTACCTCCAGAAGATGGCCACCGTGATCGGCAGGCGGGCGTGGGAACACGCCGGCTCGCCGGAGGTCGACACAAAGCGCCTGATGGTGTCGATCGGCACCGGCATGGGTTCCAGTGAAGAACTGCTCTACGCCTACGACGGCATGCGGGAGAAGGGCCTCCAAGGCGTCTCCCCGATGGCCGTGCAGACGTACATGCCGAACTCCCCCGCCGCGACGGTGGGGCTCGAGCGCAACGCTCGGGCGGGTGTGGTGACGCCAGTGTCGGCGTGCGCATCCGGTTCGGAGGGCATCGCCAACGCCTGGCGCAGCATCGTCGTCGGTGACGCCGACATCGCGATCTGCGGCGGGCTCGAGACCCGCATCGAAGCGGTCCCGATCGCCGCGTTCGCGCAGATGCGCATCGTGTTGTCCACCACCAACGACGACCCGGCGGGTGCGTGCCGCCCGTTCGACAAGGACCGCAACGGCTTCGTCTTCGGCGAGGGCGGTGCGCTCATGGTCATCGAGACCGAGGAGCACGCCAAGGCACGCGGCGCGAACATCCTCGCCCGACTGATGGGCGCGGCCGTCACGTCCGACGGGTACCACATCGTGGCGCCCGATCCCTCCGGCCAGCAGGCAGGCAGGGCAATCACGCGGGCCATCCAACTCGCCGGCCTCACCCCCGGCGACATCGACCACGTCAACGCGCATGCGACCGGAACCTCGGTCGGCGACGTGGCGGAGGGCAAGGCGATCAACAACGCGCTCGGCGATCACAGGCCGGCGGTGTACGCACCGAAGTCGGCGCTCGGTCACTCGGTCGGCGCAGTGGGTGCGGTCGAGGCCGTTCTCACCGTGCTGGCCCTGCGCGACGGCGTCGTTCCGCCTACCTTGAACTTGCGCAACCTCGATCCGGACATCGACCTCGACGTGGTCGCCGGAGAGCCCCGACGGGGCAATTTCCAGTACGCGATCAAGAATTCATTCGGATTCGGCGGGCACAACGTCGCTCTCGCCTTCGGGAAGTACTGAAGCACGCACGGCACGAAACCAACAGCGCCTTGAAGCGAAGCGTTACGAAACCAGGAGACTTGAGATGACGACAGTGGCCAATCCGGAAGCCCCCGGCAACGTAGGCGAATCCCTCGACCCGCGCGACCCGCTGTTGCGCCTCTCCACCTTCTTCGACGACGGCAGCGTCGAACTGCTGCACGAGCGGGACAAGTCCGGCGTCCTCGCCGCGGCAGGCACCGTGAACGGCGTGCGCACCGTTGCCTTCTGCACCGACGGCACCGTCATGGGTGGCGCGATGGGCGTCGACGGCTGCAAGCACATCGTCGACGCGTACGACACCGCCATCGAGGAGCAGAGCCCGATCATCGGCATCTGGCACTCCGGTGGCGCCCGGCTGGCCGAGGGCGTCAAGGCGCTGCACGCGGTCGGTCTCGTCTTCGAGGCGATGATTCGGGCCTCCGGCTACATCCCGCAGATCTCCGTGGTCGTCGGCTTCGCCGCGGGCGGTGCCGCCTACGGCCCCGCGCTCACCGACGTCGTGATCATGGCGCCGGAGGGCCGCGTGTTCGTGACGGGTCCGGACGTCGTGCGCAGCGTCACCGGTGAGGACGTCGACATGGCGTCGCTCGGAGGACCCGACACCCACCACAAGAAGTCCGGCGTCTGCCACATCGTGGCCGACGACGAACTCGACGCCTACGAGCGTGGCCGCCGCCTGGTCGGCCTGTTCTGCCAGCAGGGGCACTTCGACCGCAGCAAGGCCGAGGCGGGCGACACCGACCTCGCGGCGCTGCTGCCCGACTCCCCCCGGCGTGCCTACGACGTGCACCCGCTGATCGGTGCGCTGCTCGACGAGGATGCTCCGTTCGAGGAGTTCCAGGCCAAGTGGGCGCCGTCGATGGTCGTCGGCCTCGGCAGGCTCGCAGGCCGCAGCGTCGGCGTGCTCGCCAACAACCCGCTGCGCCTGGGCGGTTGCCTGAATTCCGAGAGCGCCGAGAAGGCTGCGCGCTTCGTGCGGCTGTGCGATGCGTTCGGCATTCCGATCGTCGTGGTCGTCGACGTGCCGGGCTACCTTCCCGGCGTCGACCAGGAGTGGGGCGGCGTGGTTCGCCGCGGCGCCAAGCTGCTGCACGCGTTCGGCGAGGCGACGGTCCCCCGCGTCACGCTGGTGACCCGCAAGATCTACGGCGGCGCGTACATCGCGATGAACTCGCGGTCGCTGGGCGCCACCAAGGTGTTCGCGTGGCCCGACGCCGAGGTCGCCGTCATGGGCGCCAAGGCCGCCGTCGGCATCCTGCACAAGCGCAAGCTGGCCGCCGCCGCTCCGGAGGACCGCGAGGCCCTGCACGAGGAGCTGGCCGCCGAGCACGAGCGGATCGCGGGCGGCGTGGACAGCGCCATCGAGATCGGCGTCGTCGACGCGAAGATCGACCCGGCGCACACCCGCAGCGTCGTGACCCAGGCGCTCGCCGAGGCCCCCGCCCGCCGCGGCCGCCACAAGAACATCCCGCTGTAACCCCGCGAGCAGTCGCTAGATCCCCTGACGCCGTGTGCGTCAGGGGATTTTGCGTTGGTTTGGGTGTGGGGAGCCTGCCGAAGCACCACGCCGCCCCGACGCGTCAACAATTGATGACGCGACGCAGCGCAAGCCCTCGACCGTGGGCCTTTCGTACGCAAACCAGCCGAAAGGCGTGCAAACCCCCACACTCGGCACCAGGTTGGTTGAGATAGCGCTGAGCTGACGAAAGTGCGAGTGACGGTGACGCTCGGCGCTATCTCAACCCCCGCCGAAGCGCAGCGCAAGCCCTCGACCGTGGGCCTTACGTACGCAAACCAGCCCAATGGCGTACGTAGCCCCCACACTCAGCACGCCCAGCCGGTCAACGCGCCGCGAACATCTCCTCCGCGACACCCACGACACGTGAGCGGTCCGCTGCGACCAGGCCGATTCGCGTCCGGCGGTCGAGCACGTCGTCGACCGTCAGCGCGCCCTCATGAGTGACCGCGTACTCGAATTCCGCTCGCAACACGTCGATTCCGTCGGCGACCGGCTCCGTGGGCCGCGGACACGTCGCACGCGCGATCACGTTGGGCGCCTCAGCGCCGAAGCGTGCGACCAGTGAGGACGGCAACTCGACCGGCGAACGCAGCGTCGCCACCGGGTTGGCAGGCGCCCCCACCAGTGGCAGGTTGCGCGTGCGGCACGGTCCGGCGGACAGCCCACGCAACGCGATTGCCCAGTCCAGCACGTCCTCGGCCATGTAGCGATACTCGGTGAGCTTGCCGCCGATCACGCTCACGACGCCGTTGGCGGACTCGCTCACGGCGTGGTCGCGCGAGACGTCTGCGGTATGCCCGCTCCCGGTGTCGATCAGGGGCCGCAACCCCGCATACGCGCCGATCACGTCGGCCGTCGTCAACGCCGCGTCCAGGGCAGTGTTGACGGTGTCGAGCAGGAACGCGATCTCGTCCGAAGTAGGTTCTGGCACATCGGGAATCGGACCGGGCGCGTCCTCGTCGGTGAGCCCGAGGTACACCCGGCCCAGCTGTTCGGGCATCGCGAAGACGAACCGATTGACCGCGCCGGGAATCGGGACCGTCAGCGCGGCGGTGGGGTTGCCGAACGTCGCCGCATCGAACACCAGATGCGTGCCGCGGCTGGGGCGCAAGCGGATCGACGGGTCGACCTCACCTGCCCACACCCCGGTCGCGTTGATGACCGCGCGCGCCGACACGTCGAGCGATTCGCCGGTCAGCTCGTCGGTCAGCCGCACCGAGGTGCCGGTCGCGTGCGACGCCGACACCCGGGTCAGCACCCGCGCGCCGTGCTGCGCGGCCGTACGGGCGACGGCCGTGACGAGGCGGGCATCGTCGATGAGCTGCCCGTCGTAGGCCAGGAAGGCGCCGTCGAGCCCCTCCTTGCGGACAGTCGGTGACAGTTCCGCAGAGCGACGGGCGTCGATGCGCCGGGACCGCGGCAGCGTCGACGCGGACGTCCCCGCCAATCTGCGCAGGCCGTCGCCCGCGGTGAAGCCGACGCGGACCAGTGCGCGCGACGACTTGCTCATCGAGGGCAGCAGCGGCACCAATTGCGGCATGGCCGTGACGAGGTGAGGAGCGTTGCGGGACATCAGGATTCCGCGTTCGACGGCGCTGCGCCGCGCGATGCCGAAGTTGCCGGTCGCGAGGTAGCGCAAGCCTCCGTGCACTAACTTGGAACTCCACCGGCTGGTGCCGAAGGCAAGGTCGTGCTTCTCGACGAGCACCACCGACAGCCCTCTGGTCGCTGCGTCGAGCGCGATGCCCGTCCCGGTGATGCCCCCGCCGATGACGACGACGTCGACCGGTCCCCCGTCACCGAGCACCCGGAGGTCGGCGGTGCGGCGGGCGGCGTTCAGTGCAGTCGGGCTGGTCATGGCTTGAGGTATCCGTTCAGGGCGTGGGCCAGTTCGGTGGCGAGCGCGTCAGCGTCGAGGATCGGTTCGACGGAATCGGCGGAGAGGATCGTCGACTGGGTGATGAGCAGGCACATCGCGGCCAGCCGGCGGGCGTCGCCGGCGCGCACGCTGCCCTCGCGCTGGGCCGCCACGATCTCGTCGGCGACGGTGTCGAGCAGGATCTGCTGGCTGGTGCCCAGTCGTTCCGACAGATAGACCATCGCGAGGTCGGGCGCCTGGTGCAGCACGGTCATGATCACGGGTTCGTGGCGCAGCCGGTCGGCGAGTTCGATCACCCGCTCCACCAGGCGCTCTCGCCCCGTGCCCGCACTGGGCACCTCGTCGAGCGCGCGGGTGATCCGCAGGGTCAGCAGTGCCGCGAGGATCGAGCGGGTGTCGGGAAAGCGCCGGTACACGGTGGGTCGGCTGACACCCGCACGACGGGCGATCTCGGCGAGCGTGACGCGGTCGACCCCGTAGGCGACGACGCATTCCGCCGCGGCGTCGAGGATGCGGTCGGCGACCGGCGCGGGCGGCGCTGCGTTACTGATTGACATGATCTGTAATACTGTAACGCATGACTCTCGTGGACGACCAGTCGATGCCCCCGATGAAGTGGAACGCCTGGGGTGATCCTGCTGCCGCCAAGCCGCTCTCCGACGGCATTCGCACCCTGCTGAACCAGGCACTCGGCGTCGACACGACAACGCGGACCGAGCTGACCGCAGACCAGGTCCGACTACGCCCGTCGGCCCTCTCGGACGCCGACGCCACCGCGTTGCGCGAGATCGTCGGCACCGAACACTGCGTCGTCGACGACCTCGGCAGGCTGCTGCGCGCGGGCGGGAAGTCAACGCTGGACCTGTTGCGCCGCAGGGACAGTGGCATTCAGGACGCACCCGACGCCGTCATCCTGCCCGCCGATGACGACGAAGTAGCCGCGGTGCTCGCGGCGTGCGCGGTACGCAGGATCGCCGTCGTCCCGTTCGGCGGCGGCACCAGTGTCGTCGGCGGGCTCGATCCGCTCCGCGGCGAGTTCGGGGCCGTCGTCTCGCTTGATCTGCGGCGCCTCGACGCCCTGCACGACCTCGACGAGACCTCCGGCGAGGCCGAACTCGGTGCGGGCGTGACCGGTCCCGCGGCCGAACGTCTGCTCGGCGCACGCGGGTTCTCGCTCGGGCACTACCCGCAGAGCTTCCAATTCGCGACCATCGGCGGGTTCGCGGCGACACGGTCGTCGGGTCAGGACTCCGCGGGCTACGGCCGGTTCGACGACATGGTCCGCGGCCTGCGCATCGTCACCCCCGCAGGCGTTCTCGACCTGGGCCGCGCACCGGCCTCGGCGGCGGGACCCGATCTGCGCCAACTCATCGTCGGATCCGAGGGCACCTTCGGCGTGATCACCCGGGTGCGGGTCCGGGTTCACCCAGCCCCCGAGACGACGCGCTACGAAGCATGGTCGTTCCCCGACTTCGCAACGGGCGCAGCGGCATTGCGGGCCGTCGTGCAGACCGGCACCGGGCCGACGGTGATCAGGCTGTCCGACGAAGCCGAAACCGGGGTCAACCTGGCCACCACCGAGGCGATCGGCGAGCAGACGGTCACTGGCGGATGCCTTGCCATCACGGCATTCGAGGGCACCACCGCCCACGCCGAGAGCAGACATGCCGAGACGCGCGCCGTCCTCGAGGCCGCCGGCGGTACCTCGCTGGGCGAGGCGCCCGCGAAGGCCTGGGAGCACGGCCGGTTCGGCGCCCCGTATCTACGCGACTCGCTGCTCTCGGCCGGCGCGCTGTGCGAGACCCTGGAGACTGCCACCAACTGGTCGAATATCACGACGCTCAAGGCCGCGGTGACCGAAGCGCTGACGGAGTCGCTGGCCACCGGTGGGCAGGAGCGCAGCGACGAGGGGAATGACACAGCGGGTACTCCCGCACTGGTCCTGTGCCACATCTCGCACGTGTACCCGACCGGCGCCTCGCTGTACTTCACCGTGGTCGCCGGGCAGCGGGCCGATGCGATCGAGCAGTGGCGCGCCGCCAAGACCGCAGCCTCGGACGCCATGGTCCGCTGCGGGGCGACCATCACCCACCACCACGCCGTCGGCGCCGATCACCGCCCGTGGATGCGCGACGAGATCGGCGACCTTGGTGTCGAGGTGCTGCGTGCCGTGAAGGGCGTACTCGATCCGACGGGAATCATGAACCCGGGCAAGCTGATTCCATGAACCGGGTCACCGTCCTCACCAATCCGGCATCGGGACACGGCAACGCGCCGCATGCCGCGCAGCGAGCCGTCGCACGGTTCCAGCAGCGCGGTGTCGACGTGTGCGAGATCGTGGGCCGCGATGCCGTGCACGCCCGCAGGCTGCTCGACGACGAACTCGCGCGCGGGACCGACGCGCTGGTGGTGGTCGGCGGCGACGGCATCGTGTCGGTGGCACTGCAGGCCCTGGCGCTGGGCGACGTCCCGCTGGGCATCGTCCCGGCCGGCACCGGCAACGACCATGCGCGCGAGTTCGGCCTTCCGACGGGCGATCCCGCGGCAGCGGTGGACGCGATCGTCGACGGCAGGACCGAACGCGTGGATCTCGGCCGCATCCGCGGCGCCGACGGCACCGACCGCTGGTTCGGCACTGTGATGGCGGCCGGCTTCGACTCTCTGGTCACCGACCGCACCAATCGCATGCGGTGGCCGCACGGCCGGATGCGGTACAACGTCGCGATGGTCGCCGAGCTGTCGCAGCTGCGCCTGCTCCCGTTCCGTCTGACCTTCGACGGCGGCCCGGAAGTCGTCACGGAACTCACCCTGGCGGCGTTCGGCAACACCAGGAGCTACGGCGGCGGCATGTTGATCTGCCCGGGCGCCGACCACTCCGACGGGATGCTCGACGTGACGATGGTGCGATCGGCGTCGCGCACCAAGCTGATTCGACTGTTCCCGACTGTCTTCAAGGGCACCCACGTCGACCTCGACGAAGTGCGCACGGAGCGGGCGAAGGTGATCACCGTCGACTGCCCTGGCATCAACGCATACGCCGACGGCGAGTTGGTCTGCCCGCTACCGGTGGAGGTATCGGCGGTCGCCGGTGCGCTGACGATCCTGCGGCCGTAGAGGGCGGCTACCCGACTCCCACCCGGATGTCGTCGGCTACCCGACTCCCGCTCGGATGTCGTCGGCTACCCGACTCCCACCCGGATGTCGTCGGCTACCCGACTCCGCGGTTCAGCCAGCTGACCTCGCCCGTGTCGCCGCCGCCGCGGTAGGGCTCGAGCGCCTCGTCCCACGCCGTGCCCAGCACGGTGTCGAGTTCTGCGGCGAGGGTCTCGGCGCCCGACCGCATGAGTCCGCGCAGACGCATCTCGCCGACCATGACGTCGCCGTTGGCGCTCATCGCGCCGTTCCACAATCCGAGCTGGGGGGTGTGGCACCACCGGTGACCGTCGACGCCCTCACTGGGGTCTTCGGTGACCTCGAAGCGCAGGACCGACCAGGCGCGCAGTGCGTTCGCCAAGGCGGCACCGGTGCCCACGGGTCCACGCCAGTTGGTGATGGCGCGGAGTTGTCCGGGCATGGCGGGTTGAGGGGTCCACTTCAGGTTGGCGCGCGCCGACAGGGTCGACGACAACGCCCACTCGACGTGGGGACACACCGCCGCGGGTGAGGCGTGGACGTACACCACACCTGTCGTCGCGTCGGCGAACTGGTTCGACGCACGCATATCTGCTCCTTAGGGCTCCACCTGGGACGTCTTCCCCAACGGCCTGGCGTTACCTAACTGATGCAGATGTTTCGTGCGTGTCTATTGTGCCTTGTGGGACCGGTGTTGCGCTAGTGTGCTTCGAAATCTCTCAGGACTCCATCAGAAATCGCCGGCCAGACGGTGTGCGTCCAGTCGCCGAAGTCGCGGTCGGTGAGGACGACGAGGGCCAGGTCGGCCGCCGGATCCACCCATAGGAACGTGCCCGACTGACCGAAGTGCCCGAACGTCGCGGCCGAGTTGTCGGAGCCCGTCCAGTGCGGCGACTTGCCGTCGCGCAACTCGAAGCCCAGCCCCCAGTCGTTGGGCCGCTGCGTGCCGAAGCCCGGCAGCACCCCGGCCAGGCCGGGAAATTGCACCGTCGTCGCCTCGCCGTGCAGCTGCGGCGACACCAGCTCGGGCCGCAGGAGTTCTCGCGCGAAGACGGCGAGGTCGGCCGTCGTCGACTCCGCGCCGTACCCGGCCTCCTCGGCGCCACCGGAGAGCGTCGTCGACGTCATGCCCAGCGGATCGAGCACCGCCTCGCGCAGGTAGTCGGCGAACTCGATACCCGACTCGTCCTGCAGTGTGCGGGCAAGGACGGCGAAGCCCTCGTTCGAGTACACGCGCCGGGACCCGGGTGTCGCGATGACGTCGGCCGACCGCATCGACAGGCCGGAGGTGTGTGCGAGCAGATGTCGGACCGTGGAGCCGGGCGGCCCGGCGGGCGCATCGAGGTCCAGCGCGCCTTCCTCGATCGCGACGTGCGCGGCCCGGGCCACCAGGAGCTTGGTCACCGACGCGAGCGGGAAGCGCCGGTCGACGTCGCCGTGCTCGGCCAACGAGCCCGTCGGACCCACCACGGTTGCGGCGACGTTGCGGACCGGCCACTCGGCAACGGCGTCCAGGGCACTCACGTGAGGGATCGTAGTGCGCGAGCCATCGGACACGCGTGGACGGCGCTCCACTCCGCCGGTGCGCGAGCACCCTCACCCATTAGGTTGATGGCATGAGTCAGACAGTGCGCGGCGTGATCAGCCGGAGCAAGAAGCAGCCCGTCGAACTGGTCGACATCGTCATCCCCGATCCGGGTCCGGGCGAGGTGGTGGTGGACATCATCGCCTGCGGGGTCTGCCACACCGATCTGACCTACCGCGAAGGCGGCATCAACGACGAGTACCCCTTCCTGCTCGGCCACGAGGCCGCCGGCACCGTCGAGTCCGTGGGCGAGGGCGTGACCGCCGTCGAGCCGGGCGACTTCGTGGTGCTGAACTGGCGCGCGGTGTGCGGCCAGTGCCGGGCCTGCAAGCGCGGCAGGCCGTGGTACTGCTTCGACACCCACAACGCCGCGCAGAAGATGACGCTGACCGACGGCACGGAACTCACTCCGGCGCTGGGCATCGGCGCGTTCGCCGACAAGACGCTGGTGCACGAGGGCCAGTGCACCAAGGTGGACCCGGAGGCCGACCCCGCCGTGGCCGGACTGTTGGGCTGCGGCGTCATGGCAGGCATCGGCGCGGCGATCAACACCGGCGCCGTCGAGCGCAACGACACCGTCGCGGTGATCGGCTGCGGTGGCGTCGGTGACGCCGCCATCGCCGGCGCCGCACTCGTCGGCGCGAAGCGGATCATCGCGGTCGACACCGACGACAAGAAGCTCGAGTGGGCCCGTGACTTCGGCGCCACGCACACGATCAACGCCAAGGATCTCGACGTCGTCGAGACCATCCAGGACCTGACCGACGGCAACGGCGCCGACGTCGTCATCGACGCGGTCGGGCGGCCCGAGACGTGGAAGCAGGCGTTCTACGCCCGCGACCTGGCCGGAACGGTGGTCCTGGTGGGTGTCCCCACGCCGGACATGACGCTGGAGATGCCGCTGGTCGACTTCTTCTCCCGCGGCGGGTCGTTGAAGTCGTCCTGGTACGGCGACTGCCTGCCCGAGCGCGACTTCCCCACGCTCATCAGCCTGTACCGCGAGGGCCGGCTTCCACTCGACAGGTTCGTCTCCGAACGCATCGGGCTCGACGGCATCGAGGACGCCTTCCACAAGATGCACGCCGGTGAGGTCCTGCGTTCCGTGGTGATCCTGTGAGCACCAACATCGAGCGGATCGTCACCAGCGGCACGTTCGAACTCGACGGCGGCAGCTGGGACGTCGACAACAACATCTGGGTGGTGGGCGACGAGTCCGACGTCGTGGTCTTCGACGCCGCGCACACCGCGCAGCCGATCATCGACGCGGTGCGCGGACGCAACGTCGTCGCCGTCATCTGCACGCACGGACACAACGACCACATCACCGTGGCGCCCGAGCTTGGCAAGGCGCTCGATGCACCCGTGCTGATGCACCCCGCCGACGACATGCTCTGGCGAACGACTCACCCGGACAGCGAGTTCCGCAGCGTCGAGGACGGGCTCGTCCTGCAGGCGGGCAGCGTGGAGATCCGCGCGCTGCACACCCCCGGACACTCCCCCGGTTCTGTGTGCTGGTTCGCTCCCGACCTGCAGGCGGTGTTCAGCGGGGACACGCTGTTCAACGGCGGGCCGGGCGCGACCGGGCGCTCCTACTCCGACTTCCCGACCATCCTCGAGTCGATCTCGAAACGCCTCGGCATGCTGCCCGGGGAGACGGCGGTGTACACGGGCCACGGCGACACCACGACCATCGGCGACGAGATCGTGCACTACGACGAATGGGTCGCCCGCGGGCACTAGTCAACGCCCGTCCAGTACCCGCTTCTTCTCGGCCTCGAACTCGTCTTCGGTCAGCGCGCCCGAATCACGCAGTCGGGCAAGGGTGTTGAGCTGCTCGAGGCGGACGCCCTGGTCGGTCGGCACGTAGGCGCCGGCGGTGCCGACCGGCGTTGAGTGGAACCCGTCCGGTGGCGGATGAGAAGCAACCGGCGGTTGAAACGCGACCGGCGACGCACGCATGGCGATCCTCGCCGCCCACGCGCGGACGATGAGCAGATCCACCAGCGCGATGCCGAAGATCACCCCGAACACGACGGGCAGATGGCCGTAGGGGGTGCCGTGGCCGAATGCCAGCGTGGGATTGACGTAGGCACTGACCTGCCCCTCGGTGGTGATCCCGTAGGAGCCCTCGGCCGGGATCTGGGCCACCCAGACCCGTACGCGCGCGTCGTTGTTGACTGTCGTGGCGCCGCCGATGTCCTCGGTGAGCACCGGGTCCGGGACTCCGTCCGGTGGGTCGATGGCGACCGACATCCTGGGTACGGGCAAGCCGCCGCTGCCGCTGCCGATGACCAACGTGTGGAAGGTGATGATCACCTCGCCCTCGGGGAGGTACACGGTGTCGGAGCCCGGGATGGTCACCTCGCCATAGGCGTCGTACTCGTCGAAGACGAAGGCGTTGAGGACCATCGTGGCGATGAAACCGACGAGCGAACCGATCAACGCCACCACCGCCACGACGGTGAGCACGCGTACCGCGGTTGCCCGATTCATGGCCGCAGTCTGTCACGGCCCCGGATTTGGAGCTAACGTTTCCTCATGCCCGAGTCCAGCAACGTGGTGCGGCCGGAGCCGAAGGACAGCGCCTGGTACAGCGCCGCCTCGCGGCTGCAGGCCGCCGGATTGGGGCAGGCGATAAGCCTTTTCGAGCAGGCCGCCGGAGTGGTGCCGATCCCGCGCTCGCCACGGCCGATCGTGATCGCCGACTACGGAGCGGGCACCGGCCACAATTCGGTGCTGCCGGTGTGTGCGGCGATCTCGGTGTTGCGCAAACGGACTCGGCCGGAGCACTCCATCCTGGTGACCCATACCGACGTGCCGGACAACGACTTCACCGCGCTGTTCCGCACGCTCAGCGACGACCCGGACAGCTACCTGCAGCGGGACAAGGCGGCGTTCGCATCGGCGGTCGGCCGGTCGTACTACGGGCAGATCCTGCCGTCGAACAGCGTGAATCTGGCCTGGTCGTCGTGGGCGCTGCAGTGGATGGGCGGGGACCCACTCCCGGTCGGTGATCACCTGCTGGCCGCCTACAGCGGGGACGACGGCGTCCGCCGGGCGCATGCGAAGCGGGCCGCTTACGACTGGCACGAGTTCGTGGCGTTCCGCGGTCGCGAACTGGCTCCGGGCGGCCGGCTGGTGGTGCTGACGCTAGGGGTTGACGAGGACGGTCAGCTGGGGTTCGGGCCGCTGCTCGACGCGATGCAGGACACGCTCGCCGAACTCGAGGGCGACGCGGTGATCGGCGCCGACGAGCATGCACGAATGGCGATTCCGATCGTGGGTCGCACCGACAAGGACTTCGAGTCGCCCTTCGCCCCCTCGGGCACGTTCGAGAAGCTGTCGATCATCCACATGGAGTTGTTCGACGCCGAGGACAGGTTCTGGAAGCAGTACCAGGCCGACGGGAAGGCCGATGCCTTCGGCGCGCAGTGGGCGGCGTTCCTGCGCAACGCGCTGTTCCCGACGCTCGCCGAGGCACTCGACCCGGAGCGCCCGGTCGAACCGTTCTGCGATCGGCTGGAGTCCGGCATCGCCACCCGCTTGGCCGCCGCGCCGGAGCGGATACGAATCCCGTTGGCGCTGTTGGTGCTCGAGAAGCGCAACCGCACCGACGACTGACGCTCAGGACGCGGCGCGCTCGCGGAAGGTGCTGCGATAGCCCTGCGGCGACACCCCGGCGAGCCGGCGGAACTGCTCGCGGAAGTTGGCCGGTGACGTGAAGCCGACCTCCCTGCCGATCCGTTCGACGCCCAGGTCTGTGGTCTCGAGCATCTGCTGGGCGTGCCGGACGCGCACCCCCGCCAGCCATTGGATCGGGGTCTGCCCCGTCTCGGACTGGAAGCGCCGGTTGAGCGTGCGGATGCTGACCGACGCGTGGGCGGCGATGTCGCCGAGGGCGAGGTCGCGGTGCGCCTCCTGCTCGATCCACTCGAGGACGCCGTCGAGTTCGGTGCGCCGGCCCATGGCGTGGGCGATGGTCACCGAGGCCAGATTGCGAACGATGAACTGGGCCTGTCCGCCGCTGCGGTGCAAGGGCGCCACCGCCAGCCGGGCGGCCTGGGCGGCGGCGGCGGCACCGAAGTCGCGCTGCACCATGTGCAGGCAAAGGTCGAGACCAGCGGACGCGCCGGCCGAGGTCAGCACGTCGCCGTCGTCGACGTAGAGCACGTCGGGTTCGAGTCGGACGCTGGGGTATCTCGCCCTGAATGCCTCGGTGGCCACCCAGTGCGTGGTTGCCCGCCGTCCGTCGAGCAGGCCCGCGTCGGCCAGCGTGAATGCACCCGAGCAGATCGAGGCCACCCGCGTGCCGGCGGCGTGGGCGACGCGCAGGGCGTCGAGCACCTCGGGCGGCGGCGGAGTGGAGACGTCGTTGCGACCGGGCACGATGACGGTGTCGGCGGACGCCAGCGCATCGAGCCCGTGGTCGGTGGCGATCCGCATGGGTCCCGCGTCCACCTCGGGGGCGCTGCCGCACACCAGGATTCGGTAACCGGGTCCGCCGTCCGGCGACTCCGCGCGACCGAACACCTCCACGGGCGTCGAGAGATCGAAGGCGACGACGTCGGGCAGCGCAAGGACGGCGACGGTGTGCACGCCTCGAAGGCTAGCAGACGCCGTGGCAAGATAGCGTTGCCGATACTGGATCTGGTCAGGGAGCCATCTCGTAGGCGCCGTCGTAGGCCTTGACCCGCTGCCACACGCGGTCGAACCGCTCGCCGTCGGGAACCGGCTTGCGGACGGCGCCGAGCGACCAGCTCTGCTGCGCCTCGGTCGAGGTCGGCTTGCCGTGCAGCGCAACGGCATAGGCGCTGAAGTCACGCACCTGGAAGTCGAAGATCGCATCCACGATGTCGCCGTCGAGACCGGTCAGCTCCGCTTGTTCGAGGATGAGCTGGCCGTACACGATGAGTGAGAACAGATGGCCGACGTCGAGCATGAAGTCGAGGTCCTTGGCCTGCGCCGGATCGGGCGCTGCGGTGACGAGCAGCTCGCGGAACGCCCGCGCCTGGTCGTAGAAGACGGCGACGTTGGGAATGTGGGCGTGGCGCTCGTACACCGGCGTCCAGTCGGCGAACTGGACCTGGCCGGCTCCGCGGGTCGGCCCCTGCTGCCAGAAGAAGACGTCGTCGGCGGGGTCGTTGCGGGTCGGAATGGCCGGGTACTCACGGGGATTGAGCATGTAGTTCGGCATGAACTTGAGCACCAGGCCGACGTTGACGTGGACGGTGCCCTCCAGCCGAGGGAGGCAACCGATCAGCTGCGCAACCTCGCGGAACATCGTGTTCTTCTCATAGCCCTTGGCCGCGATGACGTCGTGCAGCGACCGCATCACCGTCTCGCCCTCCATGGTGACCTTGGCCTTGGTCATGGGGTTGAACAGGAGGTAGCGTCGGTCGTCCAGGCTCGCGCTGCGGAAGTAGTCGACCGCGCGTCGGCTGAACGCCTTCATCGCGATCATCCGGGCATAGGCGTCGACGAAGTTGACCCGGACGTGGCCGAAGTCGGTGACGGGGTTGCCATAGAGGATGCGGTTCTGCGCGTGGGTGATTGCCTCGTAGAACGCGTGCTCCGTCATGCCGATCGACGACGAGCACAGATTGAACTTTCCGACGTTGACGGTGTTCAGCGCCGCGCTGAAGGCCTCGACGCCGGTGTGCAGGATGTCCTCGGCCCGCACGGGATAGTTCTCCAGCCGGAACGTGCTCACGTAGATCTGCATGTGCACGACGTTGTCGATCAGGTGGTAGTCCTCGTGGCGGCTGTCGGCGGCGAAGAAGACGTACGCGTCCTGGCCCTCGACGTCACCGCGCCTACCGAACACCGACACCAGGCTCGCGACGTTGCCGTTGCCGATGTAGTACTTCTCCCCCGACGCCCGGTAGAGGATGCCGTTGGCGCGGTCCTCCTCGCTCGCCGGGGTCAGCACCATGTCGGTGCTGTAGACGTCGGCGCCGTGCTCGCGCTCTGACAGTCCGAAGGCCATCACCTCGCCCGCGTCGAGATCGTCGGCAGCACGCAGCTTGGCGTCCTTGTTCTCGCTCTGCCACACCGGCCCCAGCCCGAGAATGGTGACCTGCTCGGTGTACCAGTACGTCAGGCCATAGAACCCGAGGATCTCGGCGAGTGCGGCGTTGCGTGCGCCGTCCCACCGCTTGTCCGGGTTTCCATCGGCGAACTCCGAGGGGGTCAGGAAGGTCGCGAAGAGCTTCTCCCGCTTCACGAATTCGACGAACTCGGCGGGCCACTGCGCCTTGAGGTCGTCGTCGAGGATGCGCTTCTTTCCTTGGCCCTCGAAGAAGTCGATGGTGGCGCGCAGCAGGCGACGCGTCTCGGCGTCGAACTCCTGCGGATCGTAGGTGTGTGGGTCGAAGAGCAGACCGTCGGTGTCAGTCACGGGGTTCCTTCCTAGGGCGCAGGCAGTACCGGCGCGGGGACGAACGGCAGGCCGGGGATGGTGGGGTACGGCAGCGTCGGGATGATCGGCGGCTGGGTCGACGGGGGCGGTGGTGGCGGCTCGGTCGACGGCGGCGGCGGTGGCGGAGGGGGTTCCGTCGACGGTGGCGGCGGTGGCGGCGGTGGCTCGGTGCTCGGCGGCGGAGCCTCGGGGGCAGGTGGTGGCGCCGGCTGCCGGGTGACTGTCCGTTGCGGAGGCGGCGCGCTGCCCGCACCCGGTTCGGCCGGGGCCGGCGGGGGCGCAGGCGCGGTGCTCTCGGGTGCCGGAGTGGGTGGCGGCGGCGCCGTGGTCGTGGTGGTGTCCGACGGCGGTGCTGGCTCGTCGTCGCCGCTGCGGGTCAGCAGGACGGCGGCACCGATCGCCGCGAGGACCACCGCCAAGGCGATTGCCATGACTGCGAACGGGTTTCGGTACCACGCTCGGCGCCGCTCCTGCTCGGGCTCCTCGGTCTCGGCGAAGGCGAGTCGTGGGCGGGCGCTCTCGCCGACGTCCGGTTCGTAGGGCTGCGGTTGATAGGCCTGGGGTTCGTACGTCTCGGACGGGGCCACGTCGGGGACGTCGTCGGCGTCCGACCAGGCGAGTGCGCGAGAGTCGCTGGCCTGGGTCGCCTCTCCCGCGGCGGCCGATGCTGCTCCGGCACCCGCTGCGGCTGCCACGGCTGCGGCTGCCGCGGCACCGGCAGCCGGCGCCATCGAGGTGGCGTCCTCGACGACGGTGCCGCGCACGGCGAGCAATCCCCCGCCGATCGCCGCGGCGAGTTCGGGGTGCGCACCGGTGATGATGGGCACCCGGAGGTTCTCCGACAGCGTCGTCGTCACCAACGGGATGCGGGCACCGCCGCCGACGGTCGCGACGGCCGCCAGGTCACCGGGTCGAATCCCGATGCGCTGCAACGTCTGCTGCAGCTCCTCGACGAACGCCGCGAGGGAGTCTCGGATCGCCTCGTCGAGTTCGGTGCGAGTGACCCGGATGTCGCCGCCATGCCCGGGCAGGTCGGCTGCCAGTGCCGTGACCGATGCCGTCGACAGACGCTCCTTGGCGGCACGGCACTGTGCCCGCAGCCGGGTGAGCGATCCGATCGCCGAGGTTCCGGTCAGGTCGACCGATCCCGCCGAGGACAGACCACCGACGACGTGGGTGAGCAGCGCCTGGTCCACCTGGTCGCCGGAGAAGTCGAGATGGCGCTCGGTGGGTGCGAGCGGGGCGAATCCGTTGGCCGCATCGGCGAGGGTGATGCTGGTGCCGGTGCCGCCGAAGTCGCACACGGCGACCACCCCTCGCGCGGGCACGCCCGGGTGCTGCTGCAGGGCTGTCAGCGCAGCCGTGGCGTCGGGGCTCAGATGCACCTGTCGGGGTGCGCGGAACTCCGGCATGCTGAGCAGCGCGCCGCGTAGGGCTTCGACGGCAGGTGGCCGCCAGTGCGCCGGGTAGGCGATGCCGACCGGTTCTCCGCCTGCGCCGGGGTCGACCGTGCGCAGCATGGCCCGCAGCGCATCTGCGAGCAGGACGTCCGCACGGTGGCTCGAACCGTCGGGTGCCAACAGGCCCACGGGGTCGCCCACCCTGTCGACGAAGTCGGTGAGGATCAGACCGCGTTCGGCCAAATTCGGGTTCTCGCTGGGGACACCGACTTCGGGCGGTCGGTGCGGGTACAGGGTGAGAACGGCGCTACGCCGCACGGCCGCCCGGCCGACCGCTACCGCGGTGAGGTTCGTGGCTCCGATCGAGAGGCCCAGGCCGTTGGTCACGTCAGCGGATCGTGCCGGTGCCCGCGATGAGCGGGAGGTCCAGTGCCGTGACCCACCCGGGCGGTAGGTCGTTCACGGCGGGGACGGCGTTGAGGGCGCGCATGCCGGTCGCGAGGCAGCCGGCGGCCGCCGCATCGCGCCCAGATCCGTCGGTGAAGCGGAATGCGGTCTCCTGCGTGATGCTCGGGCTGCCTTCGATCTCGACGCGGTAGACGTCATTGTCGTTGCCGGTGGGCCAGTCGGGCGCCGAGTCGGCTCCCACGCGGTTGACGTGTTCGAGTTGGATTCGCGTCTCGCCGTTGAAGACTCCGTTGATGGTGAAGCGGACGGCCGCGACGTTGCCCGGCTCGATGACGCCCTTGGCCGACTTGACCTCGACCGGAGTCACCCACTTGTCCCACGTGGTGGTGATCTCGTCGAGTTCGATGCCTGCCGCGTGGGCGATCATGGGAACGGTTGCGCCCCAAGCGAAGACGAGGATGTCCTTGTTCTCCAGCAGGGGTCGGTGCTCGGGCGGCTTGCCGATGCCCATCTCGAACTCGTACTCACCCTCGTAGTTGGTGTAGTCGAGCAGCTCGGATGCTCGCACCTTGCGCACTTCACCGCACAGGCCCATCAGCGTCATCGGAAACAGGTCGTTGGCGAAGCCGGGGTCGATGCCGGTGGTCAGGCACGACGACTGGCCGGCCTCGCAGGCCTCGGTGATCGGCTCGATCCAGTTCGGCGGATTCAGCTTCATCGCCGGCCACACCCACGGCGTCATCGACGTCGAGCAGACGTCGATGCCGGCCCGCAGAAACCTCGTGATCAGCGCGATGTTGTCGTCCGCCTGTGCCGCGGTGGGCCCGTAGTGCACGAGCGCGTCCGGTGCCAGGGCGATCAGCGCGTCGACGTCGTCGGTGGCGGCCAGTCCCAGCGGTTCGTCGAGCCCGCACAGTTCGCCGACGTCACGGCCGACCTTGTCGGGGTTGCTCACGCCGACCCCGACCAGTTCGAAGAAGGGGTGCCTGGCGATCTCGGCGATCACCATCTTGCCCACGAAGCCCGTTCCCCAGACCACGACTCGCTTGGTCATGCGTCGCCACTGCCTTCCGTCGAGTTGGTCCGGCCTCGGCCATCGGGTTCACCATAGGCGCGCGGAGCCTGATGGTGGTTCGAGTCCAGCAACTCGCGGATCTCCCTACGCAACTCTTCGAGCTGGGCTGCCGTGGCTGCCTTCTGCGCGGAGTCTTCTTCAGCGACGCGTTCGACGATCCAGGACGCAAGCGTGGCGGTAACGACACCCAGGAGGCTGACCCCGGCCACCATCAGTGCCACCGCGACGAGCCGGCCGCCCCCGCTCGTCGGATAGGTGTCCCCGTAACCAACGGTCGTAACGGTCGTGAACGACCACCAAAGCGCAGTGCCAAAGTCAGTGATCTTCGAATCGGGTGCGGAGCGCTCGACGTCCAGCATCGCCAGCGCACCGCCATAAACGATCACCGCCGCGCCGAAAGCCGTGTAGACGATGACCCGAACCCGGACCGTTCGGCCGATCGCGCGCTGCAGCACGTTCACGACGACCGCGAGGGTAAGGAGGCGGAGGGGCCGCAATGCGGGTAGCAACAGGATCGCGAGTTCAGGCAAGTGCCGGGCGAACCAACGAAATCGGGGACGCGCGAGGCAGAGTCTGATCAGGAAGTCGACACCGAACACGCTCCACGTGAGGATCCAGGTCAGTTCGATGAGCCGACCAGCCATTCCCGAAGGCTGTTCGAGGACCCGCACCGAGTACACCGCCAGGAACACCAGAGCGATGGCCGCCAGTGGCCATTCCATCCGGCGTTCGTACCGCGTCAACCGGGTTTGCCCATCGATCACGCAGCGACACTAACCCGGGAGGGTGGAACCAATCTGGCGGTCCCTCAGAAGCACCTCTTCAGTCCGCCCGGCTCGCAGTACAGCGGGTAGCGGTCGACGGGGATCGACAGCGGACCCTTGTACGCCAGCGTGAACGGGTAGGTCAGGATGTTCGCCGCCACCTGGCCCTCGCACACGTCGCTGAAGGCCACGGAGCGGGTGCCCGACATCGTGCGGTCGTCGAATTCGTAGGTCTCCACGATCGGCGCCGTGGTGGCGCCGTCGGGACACGTCAGGCCGTCCTTCTTGTTCGTCGAGAAGGTCCACACGCCGCTGGTCAGCCGGGCGTCGCCACCGGCGACCTTGGTCGAGGGGTTCGCGGCGACGTGCAACCGGCACGCCACCGGCAGTTCCAGGTTCACCCGCAGGTCGCCGACGGTGGGGACGCAGCTCGGGTAGATGACCCAGTCGGCGACCACGTCGCCCTGGGTGTAGGTGTAGATGCCCTCCATGACCTGGTCGGCGCGGGCGGGGCCGGCGAACCCGAGCGCAGCGATAGCGAGCGCAGTGGCGACGACGGCGAGGGTGCGGGTGATCCTCATGCCCAGCAGTATCGCAGCGAAGTCCAGCAACGTCCGCCGTTTCCCTCCGTCAGAGGGTTGCGTCGATGAGCGCTTGCGCGAAGAGCAGACTGTCGCGATGAGCGCTTGCGCGAAGAGCAGACTGCAGCGATGAGCACACTCGAGGGCAAAGTCGCCCTGATCACCGGAGCATCCGCTGGATTGGGCGCCGCGACGGCCACGCTGTTCGCGCAACGGGGAGCATCGGTGTTCGGCATCGCCCGTGATGCCGACCGGATGACCGAGGTGTTCGCCGACGTTCCGGGAGGCCGGTACTCGTCGGTCGACGTCACCTCGTCGGCGGCCTGCCGCCAGGCCGTCGAGGAGTGCGTCGAGGCGTTCGGCCGGCTCGACGTCCTGGTCAACGTCGCGGGCTTCCACCAGATGCGCCACACCTCGACGATGACCGACGAGGACTGGGAACGCGACCTCGCGGTCAACCTGCACGGCCCGTTCTACCTGTCCCGCGCCGCCCTGCCGCACCTGCTGTCGGCCGGCGGCAACATCGTCAACGTCAGCTCGATCGCCGGCGTCGAGGGCGAGGTGTACTCGGCCGGGTACTGCGCGGCCAAGCACGGGCTCATTGGACTCACCCGCGCGATGGCGATCGAGTTCACCAAGGAGAAGCTGCGGGTGAATGCCGTCTGCCCGGGCGGCATGCCCACCGCGCAGACCACCGAGTTCACCGCACCAGACAACGCCGACTGGGACCTCATCATGCGGATCGCCTCGCCGCGCGGCTTCATGGAAACCGTCGACGTCGCCAAGACGATCGCGTTCCTCGCCAGCGACGACGCCGCCGCCATCCACGGCGCGGTCTACCGGGTCGACAACGGCAAGGGTGCTGGCTGAGGCCCTGCGGCGAACCGTCGTCGGCCTGCGTTCACGTGGCCGTCGTCCGTTGACAGTGCCAAGTGCACGCATCACTGCCACAATCGCGCGGTGACCGACGTCGTACAGACCCCCACCGAGTTCCCGGCAGACGCTTCGCACGTGCGCACCGGTTTGGACGCCGCGGACCTTCAGGAGGCGATCACCGATCACCTGCGCTACTCGATCGGTCGACCCGCTGCGGCGCTCAAGCCCGAGCACTACTACCGGGCGCTGGCCCTCGCGGTCCGCGACCGCATGCAGGACAACCGGGTCGCCTCCACGCAGACGTCGCTCGATCTCGGCAAGAAGGTCACCTGCTACCTGTCCGCCGAATTCCTGATGGGTCCCCAGCTCGGGAACAACCTTCTGAACCTCGGCATCGAGGCCGCAGCCGGCACCGCGCTGTCCGCGCTCGGCCAAGACCTCGAGGAGGTGCTCGCGTGCGAACCCGAGCCGGGGCTCGGCAACGGCGGCCTCGGCAGACTCGCCGCCTGCTACCTCGACTCGCTGGCCACCCTCGAGCGACCGGCGATCGGCTACGGAATCCGCTACGAATTCGGCATCTTCCGGCAGGAGTTCTCCGACGGCTGGCAGGTCGAGCTGACCGACAACTGGCTGGCCAACGGAAACCCCTGGGAGATCGCCAAGCCCGACGTCAACTATCTGGTCAACTGGGGTGGCCACACCGAGCAGTACGTCGACGACCACGGCGCCGTGCGCGTGCGGTGGTGGCCGAAGCAGGTCATCAAGGGCGTCGCGTACGACACCCCGATCCAGGGCTACGGCGTCCACACGTGCAACACGCTGACGCTGTGGAGTGCCCGCGCCGTCGAATCCTTTGCCTTGGACGCCTTCAACGACGGCGACTACTACCGCGCCGTCGAGGCGGAGGTGACGTCGGAGACCGTCACGAAGGTGCTCTACCCCAACGACGAGCCCGAGGCCGGCAAGCGGCTCCGGCTGCTCCAGCAGTACTTCTTCGTGTCGTGCTCGCTGCAGCACGTCGTCCACATCATGGACGACCTGGCCGACGCCTCGCTGCACGACCTGCCCGAACGATTCGCGTTGCAGCTCAACGACACTCACCCGTCGATCGGCGTGGCCGAACTGATGCGGATCCTGGTCGACGACCGCAGGCTCGACTGGGACGAGGCCTGGCGGATCACCGTGGCCACGTTCGGCTACACCAACCACACCCTGCTGCCGGAGGCGCTGGAGAAGTGGCCGCTGGGGTTGTTCCGGGAGTCACTCCCCCGGCACCTGGAGATCATCTACGAGATCAACAGCCGCTTCCTCGACGAGGTGCGGGCGCACTTCCCCGGTGACGTCGACCGCGTTCGGCGCATGTCGCTGATCGGTGAGGACGGCGGGCACACCGTGCGGATGGCCCATCTCGCGACGGTCGGCAGCCACGCCATCAACGGCGTCGCGGCCCTGCACTCGGACCTGCTCAAGGCCAGCGTGCTCAAGGACTTCTACGAGCTGTGGCCGGAGCGGTTCTCCAACAAGACCAACGGGGTGACGCCGCGCCGCTTCCTGGCCCTGTCCAATCCGGGCCTGCGCTCGCTGCTGGACCGGACGATCGGCGACGGGTGGCTCACCCACCTCGACCGCCTGCGCGGGCTCGAGGCGTTCGTCGAGGATCCCGAATTCCGCCAGCAGTGGCGTGACGTCAAGCGAGCCAACAAGTCTCGGCTCTCGGATTACCTGCACTCGACGACCGGGGTCGAGTTGGACCCCACCTGGATGTTCGACATCCAGGTCAAGCGCATCCACGAGTACAAGCGTCAACACCTGTCGGTGCTGCACATCATCCGGCAGTACCTGCGACTGAAGCAGAATCCCGGCCTCGAGGTCGCGCCGCGGGCCTACGTCTTCGGCGGCAAGGCAGCGCCGGGTTACTTCATGGCCAAGCGGATCATCAAGCTGATCAACGCGGTCGGCGAGACGGTCAACAACGACCCCGAGGTCAGCAGGCACATGAAGGTCGTGTTCGTGCCGAACTTCAACGTCCAGAGCGCGCACCTGATCTACCCGGCGGCCAACCTCAGCGAGCAGATCTCGACCGCGGGCAAGGAAGCTTCGGGCACCGGCAACATGAAGTTCATGCTCAACGGGGCACTGACGATCGGCACGCTCGACGGTGCCAACGTCGAGATCCGCGAGGAGGCCGGTGCCGAGAACTTCTTCCTGTTCGGGTTGACCGAGTCGGAGGTCGAGCAGGTCAAGCGCGACGGCTACCGCCCCGGCGAGTACGTCGAGCGCGACGCCGAGCTGAAGGCGGTGCTGGGCCTCATCTCCTCGGGCCAGTTCTCCCACGGCGACACCGAGGTGTTCCGTCCGCTCGTCGAGAACCTCACCAACTCCGACCCGTTCCTCGTCATGGCCGACTACGCGGCCTACGTGCAGTGCCAGGACCGGGTCGCGGCGGCATGGCAGGACCCCGACGCCTGGTCGCGGATGTCGATCCTCAACACCGCGCGCAGCGGGAAGTTCTCATCCGACCGGGCGATCGCCGAGTACTGCGACGACATCTGGAACGTCGGCCCGGTGACCGTGACGCACGGCGCCGACTAGAGCGCTGCGATCACCCGGGCCGCCAACAGGTCCAGGGTCTGGTCGGACGCACGGTCGTGAGTGAACAGCACGATCTGTCCGAAGCCCATCGCCGCGAGTTCGTGGATGCGGTCGACGACGTGCCCCGGCGTGCCGACCAGACCGCCCTCGCGGAGGCCGAAACCGGGTCCGCCGAACCGCTTCTCGGCCAGCGCGCGGACGCCGGGCAGGGCCTCGTCGTCGGGCGCGAGCGCCATGACGGCCTCGACCGACAGCACGATCTCGTCGACGTCGCGACCGACGTCGGCGCAGGCCGATCGCAGGAGGTCGAGCTTGCGGTCGAGATCGTCGAGGGCGTACGTCGGCACGTTCCACACGTCGGCGTAGCGCGCGACGAGGGGCAGGGTGAACTTCTCGCCGACTCCGCCCACTACGATGGGCGGGCGCGGGCGCTGCACCGGGCCCGGCACGATCGGCATGTCGGTGACCGTGAAGTGCGTGCCCTGGAAGTCGACGTTCCCGTTTCCGAGCGCCTGGTGCAGGATCTCGAGCGTCTCGCCGAGCCGCTCGGACCGTTCACCGAACGTGCCCCATTCCATGCCCATGCGTCGGTGCTCGTCTTCGATCGATCCGCTGCCGATGCCGAGTTCCAGCCTGCCGCCCGAGATCTGGTCGAGTGTGGTGACCATCTTCGCCAGGACCGCGGGGTGACGGAACTGGTTGCACAGCACCATGTGTCCGACCCGCAGTCGCTCAGTGCGGGCCAGCAGGGCGGTGGCCAGCGTCCACGCCTCGAGCGACGGGATGTTCGGCACGCCCGGGCCGTACATGTGGTCGTAGAGCCACAGCGATCCGATGCCGAGGTCCTCGCAGCGCAGGGCGCGGTGCAGGACGTCGTCGAACGAGAACCCCATCTGCGGGACGTACACCCCGATGTCGAGTCCGCGGGTGTCGGTCACCGTGCTACCGCGCTTCCATGCCGCGCCACGCCTGCGCGACGAAGTTGTCGAGCATGAACGTGCGGATCGCCTTGGACTGCTGAGTGGTGGTGAGCAGCGCATACAGGCCGAGCAGGAAGTACATGGCGCTCAGGCTGGCGTCGACGGATGGGTCCACCTCACCGCGCTCGCGTGCGGTTTCGATCTCCTCGACGAGGACCACGATGATGGCGTGGTCGGTCCATTCGTCGTCGGGCGGTCGCATGGGTGAGAAGTGCACGGCGAGAACGTCCTTGAACAGCAGCTGACCGAGCCGGCGCTCGGCGGCGACGACGACCCGCACGATCTCGGCCAGCAGATCGGGTAGCGCACCGGAGGTCTTCGCGAACCGAGTCATCTCGGCGGCGATGCGCTTCTCCTCCCGCCGTTCCAGTTCGAGCAGCACGTGTTCCTTGCTCGGGAAGTGGAAGTAGAAGGTGCCCCGGGCTACGCCGGCTGCCGCGACGATCGAGCCGATGTCGGCCTCGGCCATGCCCGCCCGCTTGAACTCCTCGATCGCGGCGCCGAATATCCGTTCGTGGGTCTCGCGGCGCTGCAGGTCCGCGGCCGTCGGCTTGCGCTGCAACTCCGTCACCCCGGCCGTTCCCGCCCTGCTCTGCACGCGCGCCACCCGCCAATCATTAGCCCCCGTCCCGGGCATCCGTCAACTGCCACGCCCACCGGTCATTGACATTCGTCAGCGAACCACTGACAGTTGTCAGTGGAACGGGGCAGCGGGACGAGCCCCACGAACCGAAGGTTGGACATGACGGTCACCGACACCGCAGACGTGTACTTCGATCCCTACGACCAGGTCTTGAACAGCGATCCCTACCCGGTGCACCGGCGCCTGCGGGAGGAGGCGCCGCTGTACTACAACGATCAGTACGACTTCTATGCGCTGAGCCGGTTCGACGACGTCAGCAAGGCACTGGTCGATCATCGGACGTTCAGTTCGGCGCGCGGCGTCATCCTGGAACTCATCAAGTCCGGCATCGAGATCCCTTCGGGCACGCTGGTCTTCGAGGACCCGCCGATCCACGACATCCACCGCAAGCTGGTGGCGCGGATGTTCACCCCGCGCAAGATCGCCGCGCTCGAGGAGAAGGTGCGAGCGTTCTGCGCCCAGAGTCTCGATCCACTCGTCGGGACTGGCCAGTTCGACTTCATCGCCGACCTCGGCGCACAGATGCCGATGAAGACGATCGGCATGCTGCTGGGCATCCCCGAGTCGGATCAGGAGGCGATCCGAAATCACGGCAATGCGCAGATGAAGACCGAGGGCGGCGAGCCGATGAAGATGGCGTCGGAGGGCCTCGACCCCGGCCAGGTGTTCGCCGAGTACGTCGACTGGCGGGCACGCCACCCCTCCGACGACATCATGACCGATCTGCTCACCGTCGAGTTCACCGACGAGCACGGCGTCACCCGCAAGCTCACCCGCGACGAACTGCTGATGTACCTCAACGTCGTCGCCACGGCAGGCAACGAGACCTCCACGCGGCTGATCGGCTGGGCGGGCAAGGTGCTCTCCGATCACCCGGACCAGCGGCGGCAGCTGGTCGAGGACCGGTCACTGATCCCCAGGGCGATCGAGGAGCTTCTGCGCTTCGAGCCGCCCGCCCCCAACGTCGGCCGGTACGTCACCCGCGACGTCGACTACCACGGCCAGACGGTGCCGGAGGGCAGCGCAATCCTGTTGCTCGTCGGCGCCGCCAACCGCGACCACCGACAGTTCCCGCCCGACGGGGACGTGTTCGACATCCACCGGGAGACGCGGGCCCATCTGGCCTTCGGGGTCGGCGCCCACTACTGCCTTGGGTCGTCGCTGGCACGGCTCGAAGGGCGCATTGCGCTCGACGAGATCTTGAAGCGGTTTCCGGAGTGGGACCTAGACCTCGACGGGTCGGTGCTCACGGCGACGGCCGCGGTGCGCGGGTTCGACGCCCTTCCGGCGAGGGTGTGACTAGCGCTCGGACGGCAGCGGCGGACCTGCGGGGCCGGGATCGGCCTCGTCGATCGGCGCGGTACCGCCGCCGGTCTGTCCGGCAGCCAACCGGTCGAGAACCACCTGCTGATCGGGGCAGTAGTACCGGATGGCCCCACCGAGGAACTGGTAGACCTGCTGCTCGGTGCTCTTCTTGTGCAGGTTCAGCTTGAGGAAGGTGGCGGCTTCGTAGGCGTCGGCATCGAGTCCGGTGCGCATGCGCTTGCACACGATCTTGCCGATCCAGGCGTTGTAGTCCTTCTGCCCGTAGATGCCGTAGGTGTTCAGTTCGGCGGTGAAGTCGGTGTCGACATCGGCGCTGGCAGGCGCCGCCAAGGCGACCGTCGCGGCGCCCAGCGTTGCGATGACCACTCCCCTGACCCAACGGATTGCATGTGTACCCATTTGTGGACTTACCCTATCCGACGACCGACGTGATTGACTTTCGTCGCAACCCCATTGATCCACCCCGCACGGGCGTGGTCCCCGTCACACGACGGAGGTAGAAGTGGGAGTCGCCACGATTAACTTAACTAGGCTAATCTATCAGTTACGTTAGCTAATCTGTGACGCAGCTGAGATATCGGTGAGAAACATCGCATACGGGAATGGACGGGGTGGAATGGTGACGGGCCTGCTGAAGAAGGCGTGGATTCCACTCCTCATCGTCGTGGTCGTGGCGGTGGCAGGGTTCACCGTTCAGCGCATCCGTACGTTCTTCGGCGCCGAGGGCATCACCGTCACCCCGGTCCAGTTCGCCGACGACCCCGAGCCGTTCGACCCCAAGGTCGTCACCTACGAGATCTTCGGCGAACCGGGTGCATACGCGGACATCAACTACCTCGATCTCGACGCGAAGCCGCAGAGGGTCGACGGCGCGATGCTGCCCTGGTCGCTGACGCTGTCGACCACCGCTGCCGCCGCGCAGCCGAACATCGTCGCCCAGGGCGACGGCAGTTCGATCACCTGCCGCGTGATCGTCGATGACGAAGTAAAGGCTGAAAGGACCTCGACCGGCTTGAACGCCCAGACATACTGCCTGGTGAAGTCGGCATGACGACGCCGACCTACGATCCCCCGACCGACGCCTTCCCACCCGCAAAGCACCAGGGAAAGCCGTTCGTCCCACGGATGATCCGGCTGTTCGCCGTCCCGATCGTGATTGCCTGGGTCGCGGTGATCGCCGTGCTCAACGTGATCGTCCCGCAGCTCGAGACCGTGGGCCAGATGCGCGCGGTGTCGATGAGCCCCGCGGATGCGCCCTCGATGATCGCGATGAAGCGCGTCGGCCAGAACTTCGCCGAAGGCGAGTCCGACAGCTCGGCGATGATCGTCCTCGAGGGCGAGCAGCCGCTGGGCGACGAGGCGCACGCCTACTACGACGAACTCATCAAGAAGCTGCGCGAGGACACCGAACACGTCCAGTCCATCCAGGACTTCTGGAGCGACCCGCTGACGGCGTCCGGTTCGCAGAGTTCGGACGGCAGGGCTGCCTACGTCCAGGTCAAGACCGCAGGCAACCAGGGCGAGACGCTCGCCAACGACTCCATCAAGGCCGTCCAGGAGATCGTCGACGGGGTTCAGCCCCCGGCCGGAGTGAAGGCGTACGTCACCGGCCCCGCCGCGCTGGCCGCGGATCAGCACATCGCCAGCGACCGCAGCATGACCATGATCGAGATCGCCACGTTCACGGTGATCATCGTGATGCTGCTGCTCGTCTACCGGTCGATCGTCACCGTGTTGTTGACGCTGGTCATGGTGGTGCTCTCGCTGGCGGCGTCGCGCGGCGTGGTGTCGTTCCTCGGCTACTACGAGATCATCGGCCTGTCGACCTTCGCGACCAACCTGCTGGTCACGCTCGCTATCGCCGCAGCAACCGACTACGCGATCTTCCTGATCGGCCGATATCAGGAAGCGCGAAGCATCGGCGAGGACCGGGAACAGGCGTACTACACGATGTTCGGCGGCACCGCCCACGTCGTGCTGGGCTCCGGCCTCACCATCGCCGGCGCCACGTTCTGCCTGTCCTTCACCCGGCTGCCCTACTTCCAGACCCTCGGCGTCCCGCTCGCCATCGGCATGGTGGTCTGCGTGCTGACCGCGCTGACCCTCGGGTCGGCCATCGTCACCATTGCCAGCCGGTTCGGGCTCCTCGAGCCCAAGCGTGCACTGCGCACCCGCGGCTGGCGCAAGATCGGCGCCGCGGTGGTGCGCTGGCCAGGACCGATCCTGGTGGCGACCGTCGCGCTGGCACTGATCGGCCTGCTGACACTGCCCGGCTACCGCACCAACTACAACGACCGCAGCTACCTGCCCGCGGACCTGCCTGCCAACCAGGGTTACGCGGCGGCGGACCGGCACTTCTCCCAGTCCCGGATGAACCCCGAGCTGCTGATGGTCGAGAGCGATCACGACCTGCGCAACTCCGCGGACTTCCTCGTCATCGACAAGATCGCGAAGTCGGTCTTCCGCGAGGAGGGCATCGCCCGGGTGCAGACCATCACCCGGCCCGACGGCAAGCCCATCGAGCACACGTCCATCCCCTTCCTGATCAGCATGCAGGGCACCACGCAGAAGCTGAACGAGAAGTACATGCAGGACATGATGGGCAACATCAAGAAGCAAGCCGACGACATGCAGACGACCATCGACTCGATGACGAAGATGTCGGCGCTGACGGCGCAGATGGCTGGCGTCACGCACGAGATGGTCGGCCAGATGAAGAACATGACGGTCGACATCGCCGAACTGCGCGACAACATCGCGAACTTCGACGACTTCTTCCGCCCGATCCGCAACTACTTCTACTGGGAACCCAAGTGCTACAACATCCCGGTCTGCTGGTCGATCCGATCGGTCTTCGACACCCTTGACGGCATCAACACGATGACCGACGACATTCAGCAGTTGATGCCGCTCATGGAGCGTCTCGACACCCTGATGCCGCAGATGGTCGCGTTGATGCCCGAGATGATCACGACGATGAAGACCATGAAGACGATGCTGCTCACGCAGTACGCGACCCAGAAGGGCATGCAGGATCAGCAGGCCGAGGGTTCGGAGAACTCGTCTGCGATGGGCGAGGCGTTCGACGCGTCGATGAACGACGACTCGTTCTATCTGCCGCCGGAGATCTTCGACAACGAGGACTTCAAGCGCGGCATGAAGAACTTCATCTCACCCGACGGCAAGTCGGTGCGCTTCATGATCGTGCACGAGGGCGATCCGATGTCGCCCGAGGGCATCGAGCGGATCGACCGGATCAAGAACGCCGCGAAGGAAGCCATCAAGGGCACGCCGCTCGAGGGCTCGAAGGTCTATCTCGGCGGTACGGCCGCGGTGTTCAAGGACATGTCCGACGGCAACGACTACGACCTGCTGATCGCAGGCATCTCCGCGCTGGCGCTGATCTTCATCATCATGCTGCTGATCACCCGAAGCGTCGTGGCCTCGGCGGTGATCGTCGGCACGGTGGTGCTGTCACTCGGCGCATCGTTCGGCCTGTCGGTCCTGATCTGGCAGCACATCCTGGGCATCGAACTGCACTGGATGGTCATGGCGATGGCGGTGATCATCCTGCTCGCCGTGGGCGCCGACTACAACCTGTTGTTGGTCGCGCGCTTCAAGGAAGAGATACACGCGGGCTTGAACACCGGCATCATCCGATCCATGGGCGGCACCGGGTCGGTGGTCACGTCGGCGGGCCTGGTGTTCGCGTTCACGATGATGTCGATGGCGGTCAGTGAGCTGACCGTGATCGGCCAGGTCGGCACCACCATCGGTCTGGGTCTGCTGTTCGACACCTTAATCGTCCGTTCGCTCATGATGCCGTCGATCGCCGCACTGCTCGGACGGTGGTTCTGGTGGCCGCAGAACGTCCGGACCCGACCCCTACCCGCCCCGTGGCCGACGCCTCCGCCGTCGTCCAAGGACCCCGAACCGGTTCCCACCGCATGACGACGAGGAGCAACATGATGGGCATGCGCAATCTGATGCGTCGGGGCGGCCTGCTGGCCGCTACGTGCGGGATCGCGGCGACGGTGTTCGCCGCGCCCGCGGTCGCCGACTCCACGGACGACTACCCCATCCCGAAGCGCCAGATCGAGACGTCGTGCGACGCCGAGCAGTACCTGGCCGCCGTGCGCGACACCAGCCCGGTGTACTTCGAGCGCTACATCATCGACAAGAACAACCGGCCGCCGGACGTGCAGCAGGGCGCGATCGACCAGATCCACTGGTTCTACGCGCAGAACCCGGTCGACCGGCGCGCGTACTCCGAACTCCTCGCCACCACCATCGGCGTCGATCCGATGGGACGCGCTTGGCGGAACTGGTCCAAGATCTTCTTCAACAACAAGGGCGTGGTCGCCAAGGCCACCGACGTCTGCATGAACTACCCGCGTGGCGACATGTCGGTGTGGGCCTGGCCGGTCGCACGCTGACGAAAGGCGTTCGCGCCTAGCGCTTCTCGAAGTGCTGATAGTCCTTCGGCGTGCGCCAGTCGCCACCCCACCGCCACCCGCGGCTGGTGAACGCCCGCACCGCCGGATCGTCGGCGTGCAGCATCCCCGGGTCCCGTCGTGAGCGGTCGATGAACCGACCGGCGGTCGCGGGCTCCAGGTTGCCGCGGTTGTCGACGTATGGGTTCAGCAGTGGGTTGACGTCCACGGCCCGCCCGAGCGCGTGTAGCGACCAGCCGGATCCGCTGGGGAGCCGCCGGCAATTGAACGCCGAGGTGTTGTCGTCGCGCATCGACAGTTCGTCTTCGGCACCCGGATAGTTGTCGACGGTCCGCATCCGCTCGATCGGGAACCGCAGCCGGTACAGGTCGGCGAACGCGTCGATGACGTCGCCCACCAGGTCCTCGGCGACCACCAGGTCACCGCGATGGGTGCGGCCGTCGAAGCCGAGGTAATCCAGGTTCACCCGGCGCAGACCTTCGGGTGGCACGGGACAGCCAGGGCGCCACGTTGCTCCGAGTTCGCCTGCGGTGACCGGATATACGGCCGCGGGAGCGGTGACCGGCGTCGTCCGGGTGGGCGTTCGCGGTCGGGCGACCGTCCTCGGAGTCTCCGGGTTCGGCGCCGTCGTGGTGGAGATGCTGGGCGATGACGTCGGGTCCGGCGCAGGCGGTACGGGTGAGCACTGCACCACGACCGTGACGGCCGCGACAACCGTCGCGACCGTCACGGCCCTGCGAGTGTCAGGGCACCCCCGACTGGGCGTTGCTGCCTCAGGCGTTTCTGCGGCGGCCCATCGCCATGGCGACCACCACGGCACCGATGCTCAGCGCCGCACACAGCCCGGCCGCCGCCATCAGGTAGACGTCCCTGCGGTTGAACCCGTCGGACGCCGACTCGTCCGAGAGAAGCCGGAGCTGGTAGTCGCCGGGCAGCGGAGCCTCGCTCGGCTGGTCCAGACCCGGGAACTGCTGGGTGCGGTGGACCTCGAACTGCCGCTCGCCCGTCGGCGTCTGGTTCCAGACGCCCCAGGCCGGGGTCACTCCGTCGAGGAGCACTTGGCGCTCACCGAAGCGGGGATCATCGCCGACGTCGACGATGCGCTGCACCCGGAAGGGCTCGTACTGAGCCTGCGAGTAGTTCACGAACACCGGAACGTTGTCGTAGCGCGCCACCGGTCGCGGCGGCGGCGGGAACGGCAGGCCGACCCCCGGGAAGAAGCCGCCCCCGAAGAAGCTGCCGACCGCCACGTTGACCGCCGTGTTCACCGCGTTCATGACGACTGCGGTGAAGCTGTAGGCCGCGAACTGTGCGACCTCCAGGACGATGCGCGACAACGGCGGGATGTACGCGATCCGCTGGATGTTCTCGTACACGTAGATGATGCGCACCGGGTCGCGGTACGGGTTGGCCAGGACGGGACGGTAGTACTCGTCGTACTCCACCCAGTCCGGACGCCACTGGCGCACGTTGCGGTCCCACAGGCCGACACGACGCACGTCGTCGTCGATGCGGGCGGCGTCGTTGATGCGGTCGCCCTGGCGGATCTCCCGCTGCAGGTCCTGCAGGTCGATCGCCTTGGCGATGGCCTCGATGTCCGCCTTGGGTGCCGGCTCGGGCTTCGGCAGCTCGACGACCTTCGCGGTCTTCGCGACCTCCACGTCCTCGGCGGGGGCATCGAGGGTCTCGGGCTGCAACGTCTCGATGGACCGGGCCGCTTCGGACACGCTGGACGAGACAGTCTCCCCCGCGCCCGAACGCTCGGACGTGGTGGCGGCTTCGGACTCCGCCGACGAGGGCTCACTCGACGACTCGGACGTCGCGCCGTCGGAGGGTTCGGGGCTCTTCGAGGCCGACTCGTCGGCCGAGGTGGCGGGAGGCTGCGACGCCGCGGACGGATCCGCGGCAGCCGGTGCGCTGCCCGGCGCCTCACTCGAGGGCGACGCCTCGCGTGATGCCGGCGGGGCGACCGTGGTGGCCGTCGTCGTCGGCGGCTTGGCGGCAGTGCTCGGCGCGGCGGTGCTCGACGGTGCGGTCGCCTTCGGCTCCGACGCAGGAGCCTGCGTCTTGGGCGCCTGAGTCTCGGGCTTGGGCGCCTGGGTCTCGGGCTTGGGCGCCTGGGTCTCGGGCTTCGGCGCCTGGGTCTGGCGGGGGGCCTCGACGACCGGCGGTGCTTCGACCACCGGGGGCGCCTCCACGACCGGGGGCGCTTCGACCGCCGGTTCGGGTGCAGCGGTCTGCGTCGGGACGGCGGGTGCCTCGTCGGCCGACCCACCGCCGGACCCCTCGCCACGACCCGACTCGGACTCCTCCGGTGCGGACACCTCGGGTTCTGGCTCGACGATCGTCGTGGTCGGGCCGCCTGGACCGTCGCCCGGGGCGGCCAGCGCCGGGGCAACGCCTGCGGTGAGCGCCGTCAGCGACACCACCACTCCGGACGCCACCGCGGCGGCGATTCGCTTGTTGTTCAGTCCTGCTCGTGGTGCACGCATGTACCCGTTACTCCTTCGATCCCAAGGAGCATGGCGTCTCCGCCACTTCTGCCCAGCGCAGCTATCCCCCGACGCTGGTCCCTGAACCAGCAGCCACCCGGCGCTCCCTACCCCATGATCATCGCCAGTGCGGATCTTTCGTTACACGCGGGGACGAGCAGGCGGCACCGCCGCCAGAAGGGCCCGGGTGTAGTCGTCCTCGGGCGCCGAGAAGAGGTCCGATGCGGGACGCTGCTCGACCGCCCGACCATCCCGCATGACCAGCACGTCGTGGCTCATGCGCTGGATCACCGCGAGGTCGTGGCCGATGAACAGATAGGTCAGCGTGAGGTCGCGCTGCAGTTCGGCCAACAGATCGAGGACCCGCGCCTGCACCGAGACGTCCAGCGATGCCGTCGACTCGTCGAGGATCAGCAGATCGGGCTCCAGCGCCAGCGCGCGGGCGATGCTCACCCGCTGGCGCTGACCCCCCGACAGTTCGTGGGGATACCGCGAAGCGAACGACGTGGGCAGCCCGACGAGGTCGAGCAGTTCGGCGGTGCGGGCCTTGCGGCCGGCGCGATCCCCGGCCAGGCGGTGCACGCGCAACGGCTCCCCGATGGCCGAGCCGACCGGCGCACGCGGATCGAGCGAGGAGAACGGATCCTGGAACACCAACCCGATCCGACGGCGCAGCGCCTTGTCGGCGCGGCGACGCCGGGCGAGCACGTCGGCACCGTCGAGACGCACCGTCCCCGCCTCCGGTGTCACCTGCCCGGTGAGCGCCGCAGCGACGGTCGACTTGCCGGACCCGGATTCCCCGACCAGCCCCAGGGTGGCACCCCGCCGGATCTCGAACGACAGATCGCGCACCGCGTGCACGGTCGTGCGCCCCGTAGGCGACGTGACGGGGAAGCGGACGTCGAGACCCTCGACCGCGAGCAGCACCGGGGCGTCGTCGGGGATCGGCTCCGGTCGATGCGCTCCGATCACGGGGCGGGCGGCCAGCAGGTCTCGGGTGTACTGGTCGCGCGGGCGGTCGAACACGTCGAGGATCGGTGCCTGCTCGACGGCCTCGCCCTCGCGGAGCACGGTGACGTCGTCGGCGACCTGGCCGATCACGCCGAGGTCGTGGCTCACCCAGATCACGGCCGTGCCGAAGTCGCGTTGCAGCGTGCGCACCAGCTCGATGATCTGGGCCTGGGTCGTGACGTCGAGCGACGTGGTCGGTTCATCGGCGACGAGGAGTTCGGGGTCGCAGGCCAGCGCGATCGCGATCATCACGCGCTGGCGCTGTCCGCCCGACAGCTGGTGGGGGTAGGAGTGCAGTCGCGACGCGGGGTCGGGCAGGCCGACGGCATCGAGCAGTTCCAGCGCGCGCGCGGTGGCCTCGCGGCGGGTGACGCGACGGTGCGCCTCGAGCGACTCGGTGATCTGCCGCTCGAGGGTCAGCATCGGGTTGAGCGACGTGCCGGGGTCCTGGAAGACGAAGCCGATCCGCCCGCCGTGCACCGTGCGCAACGTGCGCGCCGACGCACCGACGAGTTCGATGGCCGTCGCATCGTCCCGCGCCCCCAGCGTGCTGGTGCCGGTGACGACGGCGGCGGGCGTGTCGAGCAGACCGGTCGCGGCGAGGATGGTCATCGACTTCCCGGATCCGGACTCCCCGACGATGCCCAGGGTCTGCTCGCGCTCCACGCGCAGCGATACACCGCGCACGATCTCGCGCCTGCCGATCCGCACCCACAGGTCGGCGACGTCCAGGACGGGTGCGGCTGAAGACGTCACCGTCGCCGCTCCATTCGCCTGATCTCGGCCACCGAGCGCTGCTTGGGGTCCAGGACGTCGCGCAGGCCGTCACCGAACAGGTTGAATGCCAACACGATCACGAAGATCGCCGCTCCTGGGAAGACGGCCATCCACCACGCCAGGGTGACGAAGCCCTGCGAGTCGAAGATCATCCGCCCCAGCGACGGTTCGGGCGGTTGGATGCCGAGGCCCAGGAAGGACAGCGCCGCCTCCGACAGGATCGCGAACGCCAGCGACAGCGAGGTCTGCACGATCAGCGGTCCCGCGATGTTCGGCAGCACGTGGCGGGCCAGGATGTACCCGTGGCCGGTGCCCATCGTGCGGGACACCGCGACATACGGTTCGACGCGCACCGAGAGCGTGCTGGCTCGCGCCACTCGAGCGAAGATCGGGGTGTACACCACGCCGATGGCCAGCATGGTCGTCGTGATCCCCGGCCCCAGGATCGCGACGATGGCCAGCGCCAGCAGGAGCACCGGGAACGCGAACATGACGTCGACCACGCGCATGAAGACGGTGTCGACCCAGCCCCCGCGATAGCCGGCGACGACACCCACCGTGACGCCGACGACGACGGCGAACGCGACGCTCGCCACCGCCACCTGCATCGAGGCCTGCATCGCGACGAGCACGCGCGACAAGACGTCCCGCCCGAGTTCGTCTGTGCCGAACCAGTGTTGGGTGCTGGGACCCTGCAGCGCACTGGGCACGTCGACGTCGTTGACGCCGTACGGAGCGATCCACTGCGCGGCCACGGCGATGATCGCGACCGCGGCGAGCAGCACGGCGCTGACCATGGTCACCGGGTTGGACAGCAGCAGGCGCCACGACGTGACGCGGGTGTTCTCGGTGTCGGTCATGACAGCCTGATCCTGGGATCGACGACCGCGTACAGCAGGTCCACCACGAGGTTGATCAGCAGGAAGAGTGCGGCCATCAGCAGCACCGCGCCCTGGATGACGGGGTAGTCGCGCGCGGCGACGGCGTTGTAGACCAGCCGACCGAGGCCCGGCCACGCGAACACGACCTCGACGACGATGACACCGCCCAGGATGGTGGCGAGCTGGATGCCGGTGATCGTGAGGATGGGGACCAGGGCGTTGCGCACGGTGTGACGGAACGTGACCACCGCGGGCGGCAGCCCCTTCGACCGCGCCGTGCGGACGTATCCCGTTGCGCTGGCGTCCAATACGGCCGACCGCACGTAGCGCGTCATGATCGCACCGGCGACCAGGCCCACGGTGAGACCCGGGAGGATGACGTGGGACAGCCACCCGCCGGGGTCGTCGAACAACGGCCGGTATCCCGACGTCGGCAGCCAACCGAGGGTGGTGGAGAACAGTGCGATCAGCAGGATCCCCATCCAGAAGTCGGGTATGGAGACGCCGAACTGGGTGGTCACCCGCACGATCGCATCGCTGACCCGGCCCTCCCGCAGCGCCGACCAGATGCCCGCGGGCAGTGCGATCAGCAGCGCGATCACGATGCCCACCGCGGCTAGCGACAGCGTCGCGGGCAGACGTTCCACCAGGATCCCGGCGACGGGATCGCCGTTGCGGAAGCTGACCCCCAGGTCGCCACGGACCGCGGAGGTCACGTAGCCGAAGAACTGTTGGAGCAGTGGCTGATCCAGGCCGCTGGCTGCCCGGAGCGCGTCGTACGCCTCAGGGGTGTACCGCGTTCCCAGTGCGATCCGCACCGGGTCGCCCGGGACCAGGTGCACCAGCGCGAAGACCACGATCAGCACGCCGACGAGCACCACCAGGGAGTAGGCGACGCGGCGTGCCAGGAATCGGAGGACGGGGTGAGTCAGCAACGGCGGCAGCGTCTTCGACGGGCTCACTGGGTCACCGCATCACTCATCGCCGCAGTGCGGAAGCGGATGGCACCGTCGCGACGCGCCTCGTAGCCGGTGAGATCGGGCGTCCAGCCCTGGATGACCGAGGGGTTGTACAGGTAGATGTAGCTGACCTGGTCGGCAATCTGGACCGCCGCCTTCGCGTAGTCGTCGGCGCGGGCGTCCCGGGCGGTCTCCACGCGCCCGGCGTCGAGGAGGCGGTCGACCTCGGGGTCGGAGAACTTCTGCGCGTTGTTCGAGCCACCCGTGTGGTGCTGGGCGTAGTAGAAGTCGTCGGGGTCGATGTTGCCGAGCCAGCCCATCATCAGCATGTCGAAGTTGCCGGTGTTCTGTTCGTCGAGCCACGTGGCCATGTCGACGGTGCGGATGTTCACCGAGATGCCCAGTGGGGCCAGGTTGTCGGCGACCACCTGTGCGGCCGTCACGGTCTCCGGGTATTCGCTGGTGACGAGCATGTCGAGCGCGGTGGGCCGCACCCCCGATTCGTCGAGTAGGCGCTTGGCCTCGTCGAGGTCGTACCGGTATTGGTCGTAGCGGACGTACCAGGGGTTGCCCTCGGGGATCGCCAACTGGTTCGCGACGGCGGTGCCGTAACTGGTCGCCTGGACGATCGCGTCGCGGTCGATGGCGTAGGCGATGGCCCGGCGCACCCGCACGTCGTTCCACGGTGCCCTGGCCTGGTTGAGCGCGAAGTACCAGTAGTCGTTGCTCGGGGTTACCGCGAGGTGGATCGAGTCGTCGTTGCGCAACTGCTCGACGCGTTGCGCCGGAATGGAATCGGTCCAGTCGACCTCGCCTGCTTGCAATGCCGACAGGGCGGTGGAGGGCTCGGAGATGAACCGGTAGGTCACGCCGGGGATCCTCGGAGCGCCACCCCAGTAGTTCGAATTAGCCGAGAGCGTGATGGAGTCACCGCTGCGTTGCGAGGCGAAGGAGAACGGCCCCGTTCCCATGGGACGCGTTGCGATCTCTCCGCTTTCGACGTTGCGGCGCGACACGATGGCCATGCCCTTGAAGCCGCCCAGATTGGTCAGCAGGTTCGGCGTCGGCTCCTTGACCCGGACGACGACGGTCGATGGGTCGGGCGCGGTGACGTCGGTTACGGCGCTGAACTTGTCGACGTTGGAGAGCTTCTCGTCGATGATGCGTCGGTAGGAGTACACGACGTCGTCGGCGGTGAACGGACTGCCGTCATGCCACGTGACGCCGTCGCGCAGCCGGAACGTCCATGCCAGCTGATCCGGCGACACGGTCCACGACTCGGCGAGCGCAGGTTGCATCTCGAGGTTCTCGTCGGGTTCCACGAGCGTGTCGAAGACGTTCTCCAACACCTCGAACGAGAAGTACGAGCTGGTCTTCTGCGGATCCAGCTGATCGGGTTCGCCTGCAATGGCGGCGATGAGGTTTCCCGCCGAATCACCCAGGTCGACGCGTTGCGCACTCGCGCAGGACGTGAGGGTGAGCGCCACCACGGCAGCAACGATCGTGGCGAGCCAGCGCATTCGGGGCGGTTACCCACCCGGGCGATCATCTACACGCCGACGTCGAGACCCGACGCGTACGTCTCCTTGACCACCTCCAGGTGGGTCCAACTCTCCACGGCGCTGACGGTGGGCAGGGCTCGCACCGCGTCGAGCGTCTCGATGAGGTGACCGGTCGAGAAGCCGCGGACCGTGACCAGGACGTCGAATCGTCCGAGTGTGCGCGCCACGAAGATGACCGATCCCATGCCCGCCAGCAGGTCCAGCACGTCGCGGTCGTCGCCGCACAGTCGGACGCCGAAGCCCACGGCGCTCTGCAGGTCGCGACCCGAGTGCCGGACCACCGCACCGATGCGAAGCACTTGCGCGTCGAGCAGGCGGACCACTCGACGGCGCGCGCCGGCCGGTGACAATCCGACCACCTCGGCCAAGTCGACGTAAGACGCTCGGCCGTCGTCCTGCAGTGCGCGCAGCAGGGCGACGTCGACGTCGTCGACGTGGGTAGTGACCTCGCCGACCGGGCCGACCACGTCGCGGATCAACTCGACGTAGGTCAGGGTGTCGACCGCGACGACACCGGGGTGGGCGCGCAACTCGCCGATGGACCGGTCGATGTCGCGGGGCGAGGCCGCGCGCACCTCGACGACCAGTCCGTGCCGGCCGGTGGTGAGCGATAGGAACGGCACGTCGTCGCGGCGGGCGATGTCGGCGGCGACGGCGGCGGCCGGGCCGTTCACCACGAGGCCCACGTGGGCGAGCGCGCCACGGCCGATGACTGCCGGATGCACGACGCCGCGCACCACGACCTGACCGCTGGCGATCAGGCGTTGGGTGCGCGCTGCCGCCGCCGAACGGGACAGCCCCACCCGTCGCGCGATCTCGCGGTGAGTGAGACGGCCGTCGACCTCCAGCAGTTCCACGATGGCCTCGTCCACCTCGTCCATCCGCACTCCCTTCTCGCACTGCAGCGAAATTCGCAGCGAGATCTTTCGACCCGCGACACCGGCACATCGATCCCCACAGACCCGCATCACGGGCTGGAAATCTCGTTAACTCTGCACCATGACGGCAGACCGTGATCGGAAACGCACGCGTAACGAACGAACTGCTTGCCGAGCCAACCCACCCGACTTACAGTGACCCGCACCACACCATCGGCACTCTCACGGACCGGGGCCCTCCCATGACGACGCTGACCAGCGATCGAGTCCTCACCGCCACCGACGATCTCGTCGCAGCCTTCGCTGCCACCGACACCGCGGCGTACTTCGGCGGCTTCTCCCCCGACGCCACGTTCGTCTTCCATCCCGAGCCGACGCGCTTGAACGACCGCGCCGCCTACGAGACGCTCTGGGCGTCGTGGCTCGCCGACGGATGGCGCGTGGTGTCCTGCGTCAGCAGCGACCGGCTGGTGCAGATCTACGGCGACGTGGCCGTGCTGAGCCACACCGTCGAGACCGTCACGTCGGTCGACGGTGAGCAAACCAGTACCCGCGAGCGCGAAACGATCGTGTTCGTGCTCGACGGCGACCGCGTCGTCGGAGTGCACGAGCACCTGTCCACGGCACCAGCAGTCTCGTGACGGAATCGCTCGCCGCACCACCGAAGATCACCGAGGTCGAAACCCACGGTGTCGAGCCGATCCCCGACGCCGAGCGGACGGCGCGGCCGCTCGACCTGTTCCGGCTGGTCTTCGGCGGCGCGAACACCATCGCCACGGTGGTTCTCGGCAGCTTCCCGATCATCTTCGGGCTGTCCTTCCGCGATGGCCTGCTCGCAACGCTTCTCGGCCTCATCCTCGGCGCGGCGATCCTCGCACCGATGGCCCTGTTCGGTCCGCGCAACGGCACCAACAACGCGGTGTCGTCCTCGGCGCACCTTGGCGTGCACGGCCGCGTCGTCGGATCGTTCCTCTCGCTGCTGACCGCGGTCGCGTTCTTCTCCATCTCGGTGTGGACCTCCGGTGACGTCCTGGTGGGCGGCGCCACCCGCGCGATGGGTGGCGCGCCGGACGCAGCGCCGAACGGAGTCGCGGTGGCCGTGGCCTACGGCATCTTCGCCCTGATGGTGCTCGTCGTGTGCATCTACGGATTCCGATTCATGTTGCTGGTCAACAAGATCGCGGTGGTTGCGGCCACTGTGCTGTTCCTGCTGGGGATCATCGCGTTCGGCGGCACCTTCGACGCGGGCTACGCGGGCATCTTCGGCCCGGACGCGGACGCCGCGACCAATGCCCTCTACTGGCCGTCCTTCGTCGGTGCGGCACTGATCGTCATGTCCAATCCCGTGAGTTTCGGTGCCTTCCTGGGCGATTGGTCCCGATACATTCCCCGCGAGACGCCTGCGTGGAAGTCGATGGCTGCCGCGTTCGGCGCCCAGATCGCCACCCTGGTCCCCTTCCTGTTCGGCCTGGTGACCGCCACGGTCGTCGCGTCCAACGCGCCGGAGTTCATCGACGAGGGCAACTACGTCGGCGGACTGCTGGCCGTGTCGCCGAGCTGGTACTTCCTGCCCGTGTGCCTCATCGCGCTGATCGGCGGCATGTCGACGGGCACGACCGCGCTCTACGGCACCGGCCTGGACTTCTCCAGCGTCTTTCCGCGTTTCAGCCGCGTGCAGGCGACGGTGTTCATCGGCGTGATCGCCATCGGGTTCATCTTCGTCGGCAAGTTCGCATTCAACGTGGTGCAGAGCATCTCGACGTTCGCGGTCCTGATCGTCACGTGCACTGCCCCCTGGATGGTGGTCATGATGATCGGCTGGTTCGTCCGGCGCGGCTGGTACGACTCGGACGCCCTGCAGGTGTTCAACCGCCGCCAGCGCGGCGGCCGATACTGGTTCACCCACGGCTGGAATTGGCGCGGCCTGGGCGCATGGCTGGTGTCGGCGGCGTTCAGCATCTGCTTCGTCAACCTGCCGGACCAATTCGTCGGTCCCCTCGGCGATCTCGCCGAGGGCATCGACCTGTCGATCCCCGTCGGCATCGGACTGGCCGCGGTGTTGTATCCGCTGCTGCTGTGGGTCAAGCCTGAGCCCGCCGATGCCTTCGGTCCCGACGGGCCGCGCCTGGTGCCCGTGGGACCGCCGTCCGACATTCCCATCACGTCCGTGGACGCACAGGGAACCACTACCAATACCCCCTCGGCCAAGCACAAGGAGTCGACGACATGAGCACCATCGGACCCATCGACGCCTCGAAGACGCCGCGCTTCGCCGGGCCCGCGTCCTTCGCCCGCCTGCCACGTCTCGACCAGGTGCCGAAGGCCGACATCGTCGTGGCGGGCGTGCCGTTCGACTCCGGGGTGTCGTACCGCCCCGGCGCCCGGTTCGGCCCGACCCACGTGCGCGAGTCGTCGCGACTGCTGCGGCCCTACCACCCCGGTCTCGACGTATCGCCTTTCGAGATCGCGCAGGTGGCCGACGCCGGCGACATCGCGGTGAACCCGTTCAACATTCACGAGGCCATCGAGACCATCGAGGCGGCAGCCGTGGAGCTGACCGCCGACGGCACCAGCCTGGTGACCATCGGCGGCGACCACACCATCGCGCTGCCCCTGCTGCGTGCCGCCGCGCAGCGGCACGGTCCGGTCGCGCTGGTGCACTTCGACGCACACCTCGACACCTGGGACACCTACTTCGGCGCGGAGTACACCCACGGCACGCCGTTCCGCCGAGCCGTCGAGGAGGGCATCCTCGACACCGAGGCGCTGTCCCACGTGGGCACCCGCGGGCCGCTGTACGGCAAGAAGGACCTCGAGGACGATCGCCGCTTCGGCTTCGGCATCGTCACGTCGGCCGACGTGTACTACCAGGGCGTGCGCGAGGTCGTCGACAAGCTCCGGCAGCGCCTCGGCGACCGGCCGGTGTACGTGTCGATCGACATCGACGTCCTCGACCCGGCGCACGCACCGGGTACCGGCACCCCGGAGGCGGGCGGCATCACCAGCCGCGAACTGCTCGAGATACTCCGTGGATTCCGCGGACTGAACCTCATCGGCGCGGACGTCGTCGAGGTCGCCCCCGCCTACGACCACGCCGAGATCACCGGCGTTTCGGCATCGCACGTGGCCTACGACCTGGTGACGCTGCTGGCGATGCGACACGAGGAACGCGCGACGTGACGACGAGGAATGGTGGTGACGTCGTCGTCGAAACACTCAGTGCGCTGGGCGCTTCGCACGTCTTCGGCATCCCCGGCCAGCACGCCCTCGGCCTCTTCGACGCGATCCGGCGCAGCGACCTGACGTTCGTCAGCTCGCGCATCGAGAACAACTCCGCCTTTGGCGCCGACGGGTATGCCAGGGCCACCGGCGAGGTCGGCGTGCTGTTCCTCTCGACCGGACCGGGCGCGCTGACCGCGCTGGGAGCACTGCAGGAGGCCTACGCCACCGGCGTGCCGCTGGTCGTCATCACCAGTCAGGTGCCGCGCTCGGGCCTCGGGCTGCGGCGCGGCATGCTGCACCAGCTCGACGATCAGCAGCGCAGCGCCGTCAACGTCACCAAGAGCACGGCCGTCGTCGAACACGCCGCGCAGATCCCCAGCCTGCTCGCCGACGCGTGGGCACTCGCGCTGTCCGCTCCGGCGGGCCCGACGTGGGTCGAAGTGCCGCAGGACGTGCTGCTCGAACCCGTGGACGTCCCCCCCGTGACCGGCGTGACCGCGGTCGACGTCACGCGCGCCGCTCGTCCCGAGATCCTCGACGCTGCCGCCGAATTGCTCAGCGGCGCAGAGCGTCCGGTCATCCTCGCCGGTGGTGGCGTGCGGCGCTCCCGCGGCGGGTCGGAGGCACTCGTCGCCCTGGCCGAACGCCTGGACGCACCCGTGGTCTCGACCGTCGGCGGCAAGGGCGCGATCCCGTTCGCCCATCCGCTGTCGGCCGCGTCGTGGATCGAGGACCGCCACACCACCGACCTGCTCTCCGACGCCGACGTGCTGCTCGCGGTCGGGACGGCGATGGGCGAGGTGACCAGCAACTACTTCACGTTCACACCGCGTGGCCGGCTGATCCACGTGGACGCCGAATCCCGCGTGCTGCAGGCCAATCACCCCGGGCTCGCCGTACACGCCGACGCCGCCGAGGCGCTGCGCGGGCTCGCCGACCGCGTGACACCGCGCGAGCAGGGTACCGGCGCCCAGACCGCGGCCACGCTCCGCCGGTCGGTCGAGGAACGGCTCGCAGCCCAGGACGTCGATGCCGAACGACGGCTGATGGCGGATCTGCGTGTCGCCGTTCCGACCGCGGCTCACACCTTCTGGGACATGACCATCGCCGGGTACTGGGCCTGGTCGGCGTGGGACCCCCTCGATGGCGAGTTCCACTCCGCCCAGGGTGCAGGCGGTCTCGGCTTCGCCTACCCCGCCGCCGTCGCGGCGGCCATCGGATCGGGTCGGCGCACGTTCGCGGTGTCCGGCGACGGCGGTGCGATGTACTCCATCGCCGAACTCGCCACGGCCCGTCAGCACGACGCGGACGTCACCTGGCTGATCGTCGACGACGGTGGCTACGGCATTCTGCGCGAGTACATGACGGATGCGTTCGGTCAGGCCACGGCCACCGAGTTGTCGCGGCCCGATTTCGTCGCGCTGGCAGGCAGTTTCGGCATCCCGGCGCACGCGGCAACGCTCGACGACGTCGGCGAGGTGCTCGCCCGCACGTTCACCACCACCGGACCCGCCGTGGTCGTCCTGTCCGCAGTACTGAAGATGTTCTCTCCCACCTGAGCGAGGAGTCACACCATGGGTAAGCCACTCGACGTCGTCATCGTCGTCGTCTATCTCGCCGCCATGCTGGCATTCGGCTTCTGGGGCAAGACGCGGACGAAGGACTCCGCCGACTTCCTCGTCGCCGGTCGCCGACTCGGACCGGGGCTCTACACCGGCACCATGGCGGCGGTCGTGCTCGGCGGCGCGTCGACGGTCGGTGGCGTCGGACTGGGCTACCGGTACGGCATCTCGGGGATGTGGCTGGTCGTCGCGATCGCCGTCGGGCTGCTGCTGCTGTCGGTGGCGTTCGCGGGGCGCATCCAGCGACTGCGGGTGTACACGGTGGCGCAGATGCTCAAGCTGCGCTACGGCGTGGACGCGACGTCGACGTCGGGGATCGTCATGGTCGCCTACACGCTGATGCTCTCGGTGACGTCGACCATCGCCTACGCGACGGTGTTCAACGTGCTCTTCGGCACCGACCGCACGGTGTCGGTGATCATCGGCGGCGCGATCGTGATGCTCTACTCCGCGATCGGCGGCATGTGGTCGATCACGCTGACCGACATGGTGCAGTTCATCCTCAAGACGATCGGCATCTTCTTCCTGCTGCTGCCCTTCACGTGGAACAAGGCGGGCGGGCTCGACGGCATCCGCGAGCGGGCCGGCGACGCCGCCTTCGACCTCGGCACGATCGGCACCCAGACGATCATCACGTTCTTCGTCGTCTACAGCTTCGGCATGCTGATCGGCCAGGACATCTGGCAGCGAGTCTTCACGGCGCGATCACCCAAGGTGGCTAAGTGGGGCGGTACGGCCGCGGCCATCTACTGCCTGCTGTACGGCGTCGCGGGCGCGCTCATCGGCACGGCGGCATCGACCTTCCTGCCCGACGTCGAGGCCAGTGACGACGTGTACGCCCAGATCGCCGAGTCGATCCTTCCCGTCGGCATCAGCGGCATCGTGCTGGCCGCCGCCGTGGCCGCGATGATGTCGACGGCGTCGGGCGCGCTGATCGCCACCGCCACCGTGGCCCGCACCGACGTGAAGCCGTTGCTGGGCAGGCTGATCGGGCGTCGCGAGACCGCGGACCAGAACACCGAGCAGACCCGCGGAGAGCAGGAGGGCAACCTGCACTCCGACCGGCTGTACGTCGTGGTGCTGGGCATCGTCGTCATCGTGATCGCCGCGCTGCTCAACGACGTGGTCGCCGCCCTGACGGTCGCCTACGACATCCTCGTGGGTGGCCTGCTGGTGTCGATCCTGGGCGGCTTCCTGTGGAAGCGCGCCACGGGAACCGGGGCGCTGTGGTCGATGATCGCCGGCACCGTCGTCACGCTCGGCACCATGTTCGTCGTCGGCGACGTGTTGGCCAACGAGCCGATCTACTACGGTCTCGCCGCGAGCCTCATCGCCTACGTGGTGGGGAGCCTGGTCACCAAGCGCACGCCTGCCGAGGTGCTCGAGGTGTGGGACGCCCGCTTGGCCGGACGCGATACCGCAGACACCGATCGTGTTGCCACGTGACGAGGGCGTCCGCAGTTAGACTCCCGGCATGCACCGACGGCCGACCATCTGCGTGAGCGTTGCGCTGCTTGGCATTTCGTGGTTGACCGGGTGCGCTGCGCCACCGGAGGAGACCGATGCCACCTCGTCTGCGGCTCCGGACTCCCAGGCTTCGTCGACGACGCAGGCGATCCCACCCCCGGCACCCGCAGCTGTCACCAAGCAGTGGGTGGACCTGTCGGTCGGTGAGTGCATCGCCGAGGTACCGGCCGTCGACGTCGGAGTAGCGACCGTCTCCGTCGTCGACTGCGCGACGCCGCACCGCGCCGAGGTGTACCTGCTGGCGCCGGTCGCAGTGGATGCCGCCATCGCCGACGTGGGCGACCAGGCCTGCACGGCCGGGGTCGACACGTACACCGGCGGCGGCCGCGGCGACCTGTCCATCACGTACCTGATCGATTCGAAGCAGGACCGCACCGGGGCCATTCCCCTGCCCAGCACCGTGATCTGCCTGCTGCAGGACGCCGAGGGCGCGCCGCTGACCGCATCCGTGCGAGGCTGACCGACCGTGACGTCACTACGAGTGGGATGTGTGTTCCGGCCCGAGAACCCGCCGGAAACGCTGCCGGCAGCTGCGCGGGCGGCTGAGGACGCCGGCGTGGACGAACTGTGGCTGTGGGAGGACTGCTTCTTCCACGGCGGGTTGTCGGCCGCGGCGATCGCACTCGCCAACAGCACCAGCCTGGTGGTGGGCATCGGAGTGTTGCCCGTGCCGCTGCGCAACGTCGCGCTCACGGCGATGGAGATCGCGATGCTCGAGCGGACGTTCCCGGGCCGGCTGCGGGTCGGCATCGGTCACGGCGTCCAGGACTGGATGGCACAGGTGGGCGAGCGCGTCGGTTCGCCGCTGACGCTGCTGCGCGAGTACACGACCGCGCTGACCGCGCTGCTGAACGGTGAGACCGTCGACGCCGCGGGTCGGTACGTCACGCTGTCGGACGTTCGACTGGACTGGCCTCCGAGCACGCCCGTCGAGGTCCTGCTCGCTGCAACAGGTCCCAAGACGCTCGCGTTGAGCGGCGAACTCGCCTCTGGGTCGGTACTGACGTCTGGCACCGCGCCCGACGCGGTGCGGGAGGCGGTCTCGGTCATCAGGGCCGCGGCCGTGCCGCCGCGGCCCCACCACGTGGTCGCCTACGTGTCCTGCGGTCTCGACGACGACCGCGCCGACGCCGAGGTGCGTGGTTCCGCGGAGCAGGTCGCAGACGGTGCGCGGCAATGGATCGACGCCGGCGTGGACATCATCGTGCTGCAGCCCCGCGTCGGCGAGGACGCAACGGAGTTCATCCGAGCCATCGGTACTCGCGTGGCGCCGCTGCTGCGGGGTTAGATCGCCCCGAGGAAGCCGTACGGGAACTCGAACTGCGACGGCGCCTCGATGGTGGGCGCGAACTGGCCCTCGTAGTTGCCCGGCGTCTGGCAGACCGTGGTCTCCTGCCCGCGGTTCTGGCACGATGCCAGCTCCGTGGCAGCGGATGCGTTCGGCGCCAGTGAGATTCCGGCGGCGACGGCTCCGGCGGCCAGTCCGGCCAGGATCAGGGTGGGTTGGATCTTCATCTCGGTACTCCCTCGTCGTGTGCTGCGCTCCACCGTGGGGCACCATCTGAGAATCGTCGAAGCCGACGGCGCCCACATCGAGGCAGGCGGCCATCCGGGCGTGCGCGTTTCCGCACCGCGGGCTACCTGCTACCCGGTACGGGCCAGGAATCGGGCAGGCCGACGGCTTGTTGTCGCAACCATGGACCAGGCGACACGGGTCGACAGACGACGCGAGCTGAGCACCTTTCTCCGCAACCGGCGCGCTCGGCTTTCGCCCCGTGATGTCGGCCTGCCGGACGCGAGTAGACGACGGACGCCCGGATTGCGCCGGGAGGAGGTCGCCGCACTGGCCGGGGTCGGCGTGTCGTGGTTCACGTGGCTCGAGCAGGGACGCGACATCAACGCCTCGGCCGACGTCGTCGACGCGATCGGCCGAGCCTTGCAGCTCACCGACGTCGAGCGCACCCACCTGCACCTGCTTGCGGGCCTGAATCCTCCGCCGACGTCGCCCGCCGCGGCCGAACCCGTGCCCGTCGAGTTGCGCGATCTCATCGACGCGTGGATGCCGAGACCGGCCATCCTGCGCGATCTGCACTGGAACCTCGTCGCCGTCAACGACGCGACCCGGGAGGTATTCGGGATCGACGAGACCGACCGCAACTGTCTCCTGGCGTTCTTCACCAACGATCGATACCGAAGCATGCATGCCTCCTGGGAAGCGGTGGCACCGTCGGTCGTCGCGGCGTTCCGCGCCGACGCCGCACACTTCCCCGACGACCCCGAGTTCGCCCGGGTAGTGGCCGAACTGAGGTTTGCGTCAACCGATTTCGCGCCGATGTGGGAACGCCACGACGTAGGGCAAGCAGCACAGATGCTCAAGGCGATCGCGCACCCGACGCTCGGTCATCTGTACTTCGACACCACCACGCTGCGCGTCGTCGACCGGCCACATTGGCTGCTCGAGTTGTACAACCCCCGCCCGCGCTGAGCGTGGTGTTGGTGGTCCCATGATGGTTGCGCACTGGTGGGGCTCGGACTTCCGCTAGACGCTGGACCCATGACACTCGAAGACCCTCGTGCACCGAGGACTGCACTCATCACCGGCGGTACCAGCGGCATGGGCCTGGAGACCGCAAGGACACTGTTGCGCAACGGGACCAAGGTGGCGATCACCGGCCGGGACCCGGATCGCCTGTCGGCCGCCGTGGATAGACTCGGCGGAGGTGATCGCCTGATCGCATTCGCAGGTGACGCAGCGGATCTCGGTTCACTCGATGCGATGATCCACGAAGTTGCCGAGTCCTTCGGCGAACTCGATCTGCTCTTCGCGAACGCCGGCGTGGCCGCGTTCGCACCCGCGTCCGACGTCGCCGAAGCCGAGTTCGATCGAGTGGTCGGCATCAACCTCAAGGGCGTGTACTTCACCATCCAGAAGGCGTTGCCACTACTGGTGGACGGCTCGGCGATCGTCGTCAACGCGTCGTGGACCGCGCACCGCGGCATGGCGGGCGGCTCCTTGTATGCCGCCACGAAGGCTGCCGTGCAGAGTCTCGCTCGAACCTTGGCGGCCGAACTCGCGCCACGTCGGATCCGGGTGAACTCGGTGAGTCCCGGTTACATCACCACTCCGATGTTCTACGACAACGTCGCAGACGATGCCCACGAGGTGATCCGCGCGGCCATCCCCGCAGCGCGCTTCGGGACGGCCGAGGACGTGGCCAGGGCCGTCGCGTTCTTGGGGTCGGACGCTGCGTCGTACGTCAACGGCCAGGACCTCGTCATCGACGGCGGGCTCGTGGGGGTGGCCGGCGGCGCACGGGTCTAGCCACCGGTCAACGCGTCAGTTCGGCGACGATCGTCGCCGACCACGCTGCGACGCCGTCACCGACGTCGCGGGTCCCGCCCCGGCCCCACATCGATCCGATCGCATTGACGCGCAGCGTGTTCCAGTCGTCGCAGGACGGTTGCTCGCGCGTCGACTGCGGGACGCACCAGAGCCGCCTCCAGTCGCGTCCGCTTCCCCTCCCCGTCTCGCTCATCCTTCGATGGAACGTCGGTGGGCAGGGTCAGCGCAACTGATTTTCCGGGGACGCGGCGTCGGTCAGGGCGTGAGGATGACCTTGACGCAGTCGCCGGACCGAGCCGCCACGGCGGCGTAGGCGTTCGCGGCGTCGTCGAGACCGTATGTGTCGGTGAAGATTCCGCTGACGTCGAGGCGTCCCGACTGCAGCAGCGGGAGCAGCTCGGGCCAGGTGCGCTGCACCGGAGCGGTCGTCATCCGCATCGTCACGCTCCGCACGAGGTTCATCAGCGCGGGGAACGGGAACGGGTTGAGGTCGTGTACGCCGACGACGGACACCGTGCCGCCCGGGCGCACGCACGTCAACGCCGCGGTCATCGTGGCGTCGTTGCCGACCGCGTCGATGACCGACGCCGCTCCCCTGCCACCGGTGGCGTCGTGCACCGCGCCGATGTCGGCTGGATCGAGCGGCGTGGCACCGCTCTTCGCGGCACGGTCGCGCCGCCCCTGGACGGGGTCGACGGCGAACACCGTTCCGGCCCCAAGGACGATCGCGCTGCGCACGGCGCACAACCCGACGGCACCGAGGCCGAACACCACGACCGTTCCTCCCGGCGGGATGTCCGCGCGCTGCGCACCCGCCCACCCCGTGGCGAGGTTGTCGGTGAGCAGCAGCGCTTCCTCGCTGTCCACGTCCTCGGGCACGGCGAGCAGCTGGAAGTCGGCGGCAGGAACGGCGAGCAGGTCCGACTGCGCCCCACCCAGCACACCGGATCCGAAGATCTGTGGACCGGACAGACACGTCACCGGGTCACCCGACGCACAGCCCACACAGCCCCCGCAGCCGGCGACCGAGGACACCAGCACGGAGTCGCCGAGCCGAACGGTCCGCACGTCGGGTCCGACGTCGACCACGACGCCGACCGCCTCGTGACCGAGCGCGACCGGCTCCCCGAGGGGGAAGTCGCCCTCGTAGAAGTGCAGGTCCGATCCGCAGATCGCGCTGGCGGTCACCTCGATGACCGCGCCGTCGGGACCGGGCAGGCCGGGGTCGGGCCGGTCGTCGACTCGAACCCGACCCGGGGCGTCGATCACCACTGTTCGCATGACAGCCGAGTCTATGGTCGGGCGGCGGCGATTCACACGAGAACTCGTCGGGTCACCTTGACGAATGAATTCGATTTCATATCATGGGCGTTGGAGGGGAGTACCCGCCCAGCCTCAGATCGTCATTACGGCAGTTCCGTGCAACTGCTCGGTCTGAGCGCCATCGCCCGACTGCAACGCCGGTGGTGGTCGGGAAGACCTCCGGTTTCATCGACCGGAGGACATGACCGTGACCGTTCCGCTGTGGGCCTGGGCTGCCGTGCTCGGCGTCATTCTCATCATGCTGGCGATAGATCTCTTCGCCCATCGCAAGGCGCACGTGGTCGGCGTGCGAGAAGCCGCCGCGTGGTCTGGCGTGTGGGTCACCTTGGGCCTGTCCTTCGGCGTAATCGTGTGGTGGGTGTGGGGCGGAGAATTCGCCGCCCAGTACTTCGCGGGCTATGTCATCGAGAAGTCGCTGGCCGTCGACAACGTCTTCGTGTTCGCGATCATCTTCAGCTACTTCGCCGTACCCCGGGAGTATCAGCACCGCGTGCTCTTCTACGGGGTCCTCGGCGCTCTGGTCTTCAGGGCGGCGTTCATCGCCGCCGGCTCAGTCCTCATCGCCAGCTTCGCCTGGATTCTCTACCTCTTCGGCGCGTTCCTGGTGGCGACCGGCATACGAATGGCCCTGCACCGCAACGACACCATCGATCCAGAGCGCAGCATCGTGCTACGCCTGTTCCGCCGGATCGTCCCGATGACCGACGACTACCACGGCCAGAGATTCGTGATCCGTCGGGCCGGCAAGTGGGTCGCCACACCGCTGCTGGCCGTGCTTGTCCTCGTCGAGGTCACAGACATCGTGTTCGCCGTAGACTCGATCCCCGCCATCTTCGCCGTCACTCAACAGCCGTTCATGGTCTTCACCTCGAATGCATTCGCCATCCTCGGATTGCGCGCGATGTACTTCCTGCTGGCCGATCTGATGCACCGCTTCGTCTACCTGAAACTGGGTCTCGCCCTGGTCCTCGTCTGGGTCGGCATCAAGATGCTGCTGCTCGAGGTCTACAAGATTCCGACGGGCATCTCTCTTGGCGTCGTCGTCGCCATGCTCACCATCGCGGTGACGGCCAGCTGGATGCGCACCCGTAGCGAAGGGAGCACTGCGGCACAATCAATCCCAGAATGACCGACGACGACGGTTCGCCCGCCCCCTCCCGTAGACCTCACGTGGTGCGCCTCGCGGTGTTCGCAGCCTTCCTGCTTGGGTTGTTCTACCTGGTGGGGATCGCCCGCGTCGTCGACCTCGACGCCGTCCGCAGTGCCGTCTCGGCCACCGGGCCCGCTGCGCCGCTGGCGTACGTCGTGGTCTCGGCGGTGCTGGGCGCGCTGTTCGTTCCCGGCCCCCTGCTCGCCGCGGGCAGTGGCGTGCTGTTCGGCGCGGTGACCGGGACATTCGTGACCATCGGCTCGGCGGTGGGCACGGCGGTGATCACCAGTCTGATCGGGAGGCGGGCGGGCCGCGACAGCGCGCGTGCACTGCTGGGCGCCCGCCGCGCCGACCGCATCGACGACCAGATCCAGCGGCACGGCCTGTGGGCCGTCGTCGGGCAGCGATTCGTCCCGGGCATCAGCGACGCGTTCGCCTCCTACGCGTTCGGCGCGTTCGGAGTTCCGCTGTGGCAGATGGCGGTCGGAGCGTTCATCGGATCGGCGCCCCGGGCGTTCGTCTACACCGCGCTGGGCGCGTCGATCGGTGATCTGTCGGCACCCCTGGCATACACCGCGATCGGGGTCTGGTGCGTCACCGCCGTCATCGGAACCTTTGCGGCGCACCGGGGATGGCGGGCGTGGCGCAACCGTTCTACGGAGCCGAACCCGCCATGTGCTTCGCCGCCAGGTGACTGAACAGCATGGAGGCGCCGATCGGATTGCCACCACCGGGGTACGTCGTGCCCGACACGGCGGCCATCGTGTTCCCCGCCGCGTAGAGACCGGGAATCGGACGCCCGGCGGTGTCGAGGACGCGAGCGTGCACGTCGGTCCGCAGGCCGCCCTTGGTGCCGAGGTCGGAGACCCCGAACGCCGCCGCACGGTATGGCGGCGTGTCGATGGGCGCCATCGGTGGCACGCCGCCGGTGAACGCGAGGTCGAAGGGCAGTGCGCCGCGGCCGAAGTCGTCGTCGGAGCCGTTGGCGGCCAGCTCGTTGAAGCGGCGCACCGATGCTGCGAGTTCGTCGGCGGGCACGTCGATGACCTCGGCGAGTTCGTCGAGGGTCGCCGCCTCCCGCCACAGCCCCTCCGACTGGTACTCGCTGCTCGGCGCGAACGACACGTTGGTCGCGAGCACGGGCGGTCGATCGCCGGCTCGGCTGTCGTAGACCAGCCAGAACGGCCGGCCGACGGTGCCTTCGGCCATCAGCCGCAGGATCTCCCGGCCCGAACGGTCATAGGGGGTCGATTCGTTGACGAACCGTCGCCCGCACCGGTCGACGAACATGCCGCCGGTGATGCCGAGCGCGAACGCCGCCCGCCCGTCGGGATGGATGAGGCCCGGTGACCACCACGCCTGATCCATCAGATCCGTGCTCGCTCCCGCTGCGATGGCCGCGCGGTGCGCGAGGCCCGTGTTTCCGGGCGCGCCCATGGTGTCCGACGTCGAACCGGGCACCCCGTACTGCGCGCGCATGTCCGCGTTCTGCTCGAAGCCGCCTGCTGCCAACAGGACTCCGCGGCGGGTCCGGACGACTTGGCGCTCGCCCTGGTGCTCCACGACGGCGCCGATGACTCGGCCGTCGTCGACGATCAGATCGACGAGGCGGGTCTCGAGGTGGGCCGCCACCCGGGCGTCGTCGGCCATCGCCGCGAGGAACCGACCGACGAGCGCCCGCCCGCCGACGAGCAGGTCCGGCTGCGGACTGCCGAGACGCTCGTGGTCGAGTGGGCCGCGCACCAGGCCCTGGAACCGGCCGAGCCGGCTGTCCGGCACCGCCCTGGACACGATGTGCCGCATGCCGTCGGCGCGCGCTCCCGGCGCCTCACCGTAGTAGTCGGGCCACGGCAGGATCTTGAACGCGAAGCGCTCGTCGCCTTCGAGGTAGTCGATCAGCGCGGCGCCGCCGCGCACGTAGGCCTCCTGCAGCTCGGCCGGCGTGCGGTCGCCGACCACGGCACGGAAGTAGCGCAGCGCGTCGTCGATGGTGTCGTCGCAGCCGGCGCGAACGAGGACGGGGTTGCAGGGAAACCACATTCCGCCACCACCCGAGTAGGCGGTCGTGCCCCCGAAACGATCGGTGGCCTCGACGAGCAGCACGCTCAGACCCTCGCGGGCAGCCGTATAGGCGCCGGCGACTCCCCCGCCCGAACCCACCACCAGCACGTCGACCGCGTCGTCGAGCGCCCTCACGAGCGCTGCCCGTCCTCGCTGCACATGACGACGGACCATACGCGGGTGACGTCGACGGCACCGACGATTTGGAGTCAGCAAACCCTGACCCGCGCGTCAGTATCTGGATCCGGTGTAGTGTCGGGCGACTGCCCTAGCGGTCGCTGCCAGCAACGATCCGTCTCGGAGGTGGATGACCATCGACGAGTCGTCGTCATCGTCCGCCGGAGCCGACGCTCGGAGCGACGCCGACTACGTCCGCGACATGGACCGGCTGCTGAAGGCCGTGCAGGAACTCTCGTTCGCCCGCACGCTGGCCGACATCGAGCGCACGGTGGCGACGTCCGCACGGGAACTCATCGGCTGCGACGGTGCCACCATCGTGTTGCGCGACGGTGACATGTGCGACTACGCCGACGAGGATGCGATCTCGCCGCTGTTCAAGGGCAGTCGCTTCCCGATGGACTCGTGCATCGGCGGCTGGGCGATGGTCAACCGCACCGCCGTGGTGATCCCGGACGTCTACGACGACGCACGCATCCCCCACGCCGCCTACCGTCCGACGTTCATCAAGAGTCTGGTGATGGTCCCGATCCGCACCCTCGACCCCGTCGGCGCGATCGGCAATTACTGGGCCGACGAACGGGCACCGTCCGAGCGGGAGGTGGCTCTGCTGCAAGCCCTCGCCGACGCGACGTCGATCGCCATGGAGAACGTCCACGTGCACGCGGAACTCGAGCAACGGGTGCTCGACCGGACGTCGGAACTCGAACGGGCGAACGAAGAGATACAGCAGCTCTCGGTCACCGACGACCTCACCGGTGTCGGCAACCGCCGAGGTTTCTACCTCGCGGCGGAACCGGCCCTGCTCGAGGCTCGCCGGAACGATCGCGGCTGCGTGTTCGGCTTCATCGACGTCGACGGACTCAAGCTCGTCAACGACGAGTTGGGACACGCGGTCGGCGACGCGCTGATCGCCGACGTTGCGCGCGTGCTTAGAGCCACGCTGCACGAGTCAGATCTTCTCGCCCGGATGGGCGGTGACGAATTCGCCGTCCTCGTCACCCATTCCGAGACTGATCCGATCGAGTTGCAGGAACGGCTCCTCGCCGCGCTGCAGCGCTTCAACGACACGACATCACGGCCGTACCGCATCTCGGCGAGTTTTGGGCTGATGAGCGTGTGCGCCACCGATTCCGGATCGGTCGACGAGCTGCTGGCGCGTGCCGATGGACTCATGTACCTGGAGAAGCGGGCCCGGGTCACCTAGCCGTGGCCGGTCACTCGGCGGCAGCAGTCCCCGAGTCGTCGCGCAACGGCCGTCCCCGGCTGCGATAGAGGGCGGCGTCGGCCCGGGCACAGAGGGCGGCGATGTTGGCCGACGACGACGTCTCGGTGGCCGCGCCAAGGCTGACGTCGGGCGTGAGCCTGTGCACGTTGCGAACGAATTCGTCGACGGTATTTGGGCTTTCGTCGACGAAGCATGCAGCGAACTCGTCGCCCCCCAGCCTGGCCAGCACCGTGCGTCGGGGTGCCGCTCGTCTCCACTGCTCGGCGTATTCGACGATGCGCTGGTCTCCTGCGTGATGTCCGTACGTGTCGTTGACGCGTTTGAGCCCGTCGATGTCGAGGACGACGACGGTCACCGCTACCGGCGCCGCGCGATGTCGCGCGAGCAGGTCCGTCGTTTCGATCTCCCAACCCGCGCGGTTCAGCAGACCCGTGAGGGGGTCGGTGCAGGCTGCGGTGAACATCGCACGCACGAGCAGGCCGAAGGATTCTGCGGCGCCGGTGATCGCCACGATGATGATGAGGAAGGTGATGACGCCGACGTGCGGGGCAGGCGCGATGGCGACTGCCAGCACGCAGGCCGCCGTGAGGATGGCGATCAACGTCCATGCCCGACGAGTCGGATGGAAGGCGCGGATGTACATCGCCAGGAACATCGGCGCGATCAGGCAGACGTATTCGGCGGTGATCGTGACGTGAAACGCCATCACGATGGGCGTCGCCGCGATCGCAGCCCAGGTTGCCGCCGTGAACCGGTCGGGCTTGAGCATCAGCTGAACGAGGCCGAGGACGCCGAGGGCGATGGCGATGATGCCGCCAACCGGATTGCCGTACACCAGGTCGGTACGCACGGGAAACAGGGTGAAGACGACCCCGTAGACGTAGAGGAAGGTCGTCGCGCTCAGGTAGATCCGCAGCAACCGCACTCGCTGCCTGCCGACCGCGCGGTCGTCCCCTGCGGCGGGTGAACTGAGGCGATGCACGACGACCCCGCGGGTCACCGGGTCCAGTCCGCGGCCTGCTCGTCGGCGATGCGCCAGCTCACCGATGTCACGTCGTCGTGCTGACTGAGTTCCCGGACCGCCGTCTCGGCGGCGTGGTCGTCGCGCGCCGACGTCGAGTACTCGGCCTCCACCTCGACGTGGCCGGGGTCGTGAGCCGGCCGGGTCCGCAACGCGCGCAGTCGGAAGGCCGGTGAGGGCAGGGCGGTGGAGATCGAGGCCTTGACGTCCGCGCCTGCCTCCCGCGGGCACATGACCCGAAACAGGTAGTCGGCGGCCGCGACCTCCCGGCTGCGACCCGCAGTGTGGACGCGGTCCATGCGATTGGCCAGCGGCTGCAGGAACCAGTTGGCCGCGACGATGACGAAGGCACCGGCAGTCGCTTCCCGCCACATCCACGCGCCGGCGAGTGCGCCGACGGCCGCGGTGGACCAGAGCGTGGCGGCGGTGTTCAGGCCCGTCACGGACAACCCTTGCTTCATGATGACGCCGGCGCCGAGAAAGCCGATTCCCGAGACGATCTGGGCCGCGACGCGAAGGCGGTCACCCTCCTGGTCGAAGCTGTAGGCGCTCAGGATCAGGAACAGCGACGAGCCCATGCTCACCAGAGCCATCGTCTGCAGGCCCGCCATCCGCGACCGCCACTGACGCTCGAACCCGATTGCGACGCCGAGCAGGGTCGCGAGCCCGACACGGGTCAGCAGATCGACCGCCAGCATGCCGTGATCATGCTCCACGCAGGCCGTGGAGGTGGTCAGACACGCTCGACGATGGTTCGCTCCCTATGGCCGGCGCACGCACCGGAAGCCGACGTGACTCATGCCGGTGTCCACGGGCTGCGGTCGTCGCGCGGCGGGCCGGTACCGCAGGCAGTACGCGTCGGCGCACAGGAAGGACCCGCCCTTGACGACGCGGCGGGGTACCTGGTTCGGATGTGGCTGACGGGGGTCGTGGCTGTCGGCCTCGCAGCACCCGCCGCCAGCCGGGGTGTCGCCGTACCAGTCGGTGGTCCACTCCCACACGTTGCCTGCCATGTCGAACAGGCCGTAGCCGTTGGCCGGGAAACTACCGACGGGCGCGGTTCGGCCGTATCCGGGCTGGGGCCGCCAGGGAAACTCGCCGTGCCAGTAGTTGGCCAGGGGTTCGGACGGCTGCTCGGGTTCGTCACCCCACGTATAGGTGGCCCCCGTCAGGCCGCCGCGGGCAGCGGTCTCCCATTCGGCCTCGGTGGGCAGCGCCAGCCCCGCCCACTGGGCGTACGCGTCGGCGTCTTCGTAGGCGACGTGCACCACGGGATGGCGAGCGCGTTTGGCGATCGAGGACAGCGGACCGACGGGATGGCGCCACGACGCGCCCGGCGTCCACGTCCACCACTGGCTGAGGTGTCGCAGATCGACCGGACCGGGAGTGCGTTGGAAGACCATCGATCCGGGCTGCAGATTCTCTGCCGGCGCACCCGGGTAGTCGGCGGGGTCGATCGGCCGCTCGGCGACGGTGACGTATCCGGTTGCCTCGACGAACGCGGCGAAGTCCTCGTTCACCACCTGGCGGGTGTGCATCCAGAAGCCGTCGACCGTGACCTCGCGTACCGGGCCTTCCTCCGGGTAGTGCGCGGCGGAGCCCAGCTGCGCGCTCTGGGCGGGAATCCACGAGAACTCGTCAGGCAAAGATCGTCGCCCAATCGTCCCGCATGCTGATCACCGTCCACCCGTGCTGACTCGCATGCACCATCGCGCGTTCAGCCCCTGCGGTGTAGGCGAATTCACGCTCGCCGTCATCGTGATCGACGAGCAACCGCAGCGCGGCAGCCCCAGGCTTGCCCGAGTACATCAGCATCTCGTCGTCGCCGTTGGAGTTGCCCGCGGCCAGGATGGGTCGCCTGCCGATGCGGTTCCAGATCCGCACCGGCTTCTCGGGGCCGTCGTCCCAGATGTCGAGTGCGGGTTGGAGCAGCAGGTCGCCGTGCCCGTCGGAGCCCTCGAACTTCAAGCCCTGGGCACTGCCGACCACGCGCTCCGGTGGGATGCCGTAGATCGTCGAGGTGACGGGGCGCATGAAGTCGCGACCGCCGCCGGAGACGATGTAGCACGTGAAGTCGTGGGCTTCGAGGTAGCGCAACAACTCGACCATGGGCACGTAGACGCATTGCTGATACGGCCGTCCAAGCGTGGGGTGGGTCGCCTCGGCGAAGAACCCGTCGACCAACGCGGCGTGCTCCTCGACGGTCATCGAGTCGTGCAGCGAGAGCACCGCGCCCGCAAGCGTCTTCAAGTCTGAGTCGTCACCCTGGTAATGCTTGGTGATGGCCCCGCCGAACCAGTTCAAGTCGCCCGTCGTGGCGGCCAGGTACGGCTGCTCGGCTTGCAGCGCCGGATCGGTCGCGGCCTTGGCAGCCAGACGTCGGACGATGAAGTCGAGCTGGATGTACATCGGCTTCTCACACCACAGCGTGCCGTCGTTGTCGAACACCGCGACCCGCTCGTCGGGTTCGACGAAGTCCGGGCCGTCTGCGGTGACACGACCCACGAAGTCCACGATCGCGGACTTCGCGGGCCCGTCGACCCAGCTGTCGAGCATCAGCCGCCGCGGCTCGCGAGGAACTTCTCGAGTTCCTCGACCGCGTTGGTGATGGTGAACGACGCCGGGGCCTGCCGGGGCGGAAACTCCTTGAACGTCTCGAGGAACTGGTTGACGATCGCCGAGGCGTAGAACATCAGATAGACCCGGTCGATCATCCAGTCCCAGTACGTGTTCGACGTGATGTCGGCATGCTCGTAGGGGTCGGTCCGGAGGTTGAACAGCTTGGGCGCGCGCAACCGGGTGAAGGGCTCGAACCACACCTGCAGCGTGCCGGGGCACCGCTGCTCCATGAAGACGATCTTCCAGTTGTCCGCCCGGATGCCCAGGACGTCGCAGTCGTCGGAGAAGTAGATCATCCCCCGCCGTGGGCTCTTCTCGACCTCGCCGGTCAGATACGGCAACAGGTTGTAGCCGTCGATGTGCACCTTGTAGGTCATGTCGCCCACGGTCTTGCCGGTCTTCAGTTCCTCGACGACGTCGGGCTCACCCGCCGCGGCGAGGAACGTGGGCAGCCAGTCGTGGTGCTGAATGATCTCGTTGGAGACGGTGCGCGGCTTGATCTTTCCGGTCCACCGGATCATCTCGGGGATGCGGAACGCACCCTCCCAGTTCGTGGCCTTCTCGCTGCGGAACGGAGTGGTCGCTCCGTCGGGCCAACTGTTGGCGTGCGGACCGTTGTCGGTCGAGTAGATGACGATGGTGTCCTCGGCGATGCCGAGTTCGTCGACGAGGTCGAGCAGCGTTCCGACGTGGCGGTCGTGGTCGATCATCGTGTCGTGATACTCCGACTGCCAGCGGCCTGCCTGGCCCCGGCTCTCCGGCTTCGTGTGCGTCCGGAAGTGCATGTGCGTCATGTTCATCCACACGAAGAAGGGGGTCTCCGCCTCGTGCTGGCGTTTGATGAAGTCCACGCACGCCGACGTCGTCTCGTCGTCGACCGTCTCCATCCGCAACTTCGTCAGCGGGCCCGTGTCCTCGATGCGCTGCTTGCCGACCGGGCCGTACCGCTCGTCGACCTCGTCGGACTCCTCGTCGGTGGCCCAGGAGTGGATCACCCCGCGCGGCATCAGCGCCTTGCGCAGCAGCGGCGCCTCCTCGGCCGTCGGGTAGTCCTCGTGCTCGGGCTCCTCCTCGGCGTTGAGGTGGTACAGGTTGCCGAAGAACTCGTCGAAGCCATGGACCGTCGGCAAGAACTTGTTCAGGTCACCGAGGTGGTTCTTGCCGAATTGCCCGGTGGCATAACCCAGTGGCTTGAGCAGCTCGGCGATCGTCGGATCCTCCTTCTGGAGTCCGATGTCCATCCCCGGCATGCCGACCTTGCTCATGCCGGTGCGGTAGACGCTCTGGCCGGTGATGAACGACGAGCGGCCTGCCGTGCAGCTCTGCTCGCCGTAGGAGTCGGTGAACAGCATGCCCTCGTCCGCGATGCGGTCGATGTTGGGAGTGAAGTACCCCATCAGGCCGCGGCTGTAGCAGCTCAGGTTGGAGATGCCGATGTCGTCACCCCAGATGACCAGGATGTTCGGCTTCGATTGAGGCATGGCAGTCCCTTCGACGTTGCGTCTCACGAGGAGCCTAGACAGCCGATGATCATGGCGGGGGCCTCATCGTCGGATCGTCATGGAACGTTCGAAAGCCGGTGCGGAATCGAGTCCTGCGGACGGGAAGTGGGGCGGGCGGGGCTCGAACCCGCGACCTAGGGATTATGAGTCCCCAGCTCTGACCGACTGAGCTACCGCCCCAATACGCCTAGCCTGCTTCGATGACGTGCGCAGCAAAGCGCACCGCTAGCCGTGGAAATATCGTACCCCAGCACCTTCTCGGTCTTTCGCACGCGACAAGCCCCCTCGTCGGATCGGCGAGGGGGCTTGTCCGGCGGTGCGAGCTACTCGGAATCGCCGTCGTCGGCGGCGGCATCCTGCTGTGGTCCGTCGGCAGGGGTGGAGGTGCCGGTCTCGGACTCCTCGGCCTTGGGCGGCGTGAACACGTTCTGCAGGTTCTTGCCAACCTCGGCGAGGCCGTCGTGAACGCCCTTGATAGCTCCCGAGATCGGGTTGTCGCGCACGACGTTGAACTCCGGCTTCTTCGCCGGCGTCTTCGGCACGGTCGTCGTGTCGGCGTCGGTCGACTTCACCAGCGTCGTGCCGGTGGCGGTCGAGTTGGCGGCTCCGCCACCGGTCGGCGCTGACGGCGCGTCGGGCACGTTCGGCAGGACGGCGGCGTTGATCTGATCAGTCGCGCCTTGGACGGTGTTGCGCACGTTGGTGATACCGGGCGCGAGTCCGGGGGGCAGAGCATCCCGCACCCCGAAGATCGCCGGATCCGCGACGTACAGCGGAGCGTCGATCGTGTTCTCGATCAGATCCCGCAGTGCGTCGGGGTCGCCCGAGACGAGAGTCGCCAGGCGGGCGGGTCCGAGCACGAGGGACGCCAGCAGGCGCAGACCTGAGGCGCCGAGGCCCTCGATGATGTCCGCCGCGGAGTCCACCGGCCCCGTGGTGGGCGTGTAGTCCTGGTACCCGATCGCACCCGGCTTCTGGAACTCGGCGACGGTGTTGGCCACCACTTCACCGAAGCGCACCAGCGGGTCGTTCGAGTCTGCAGCCGCGAGGGCGCCCGAATCAGCTCCGGCAGGTGCTGCCAGCGTGGCCAGACTCTCCTGCGGCAGACCGAGATTGCCACCGATGACGTTCCCGAGGTCCGGGAAGGCGTCGAGCAGTCCGGGCAGTGCGGTCGGGCCCGTCGGCAGTCCCAGAAGACCCGCAATGATCGCCAACGGATTCGGCCCGGCCAGCGGTCCCCGCACCCCCGGCACCCCGCTGAAGAACGCGTTCTGCGTGCCCGCCACGAGCGCCGTGAGCAGATCCCCGGGCACCCGGCCGTAGTCGACGTCGGGGAAGCTGAGGAACGGCGCGAACTCGCTACCGAAGTTCCCCGAGAAATCGCGGGGGTAGGGATCGAGCGGGTTCGTCATGTCCTGCGTGACGTTGGTGTAGCCGAGATTCACCAAGAGCTTGAGCGCCGGCTCGAAGGCGTCGGCGAACGGGTTGGTGAACCCGAAGGCTCCCCCGGTGAACAGGTTGGCGACGTCGGTCGGATACCGGAACGGCTCCAGCAGTGGGAGTGCGTTCGACTCGATGGTGAGGAACTGGTTGAGGGCTTCGAAGCCCTCTTCGGGAATGTCGAGCCCGAGCCCGTTCGCCAAGTCGACCAGTGTTTCACGACTGATGTTGAGCGGGAACGTGATTGGCTGACCGAGGATCTCCGTCGTCACGTCGACCGTCTTGCCGTCACCGATCGCCGCGGACAGCACGTTGCCGAGCACGCTGCCGAGCACGGGTTCGAGGACGGACGCCAGCAACGCCGGGTTGGTGATGTCGGTGCCTCGCAGAATGTAGGTCGGGAACAAGAAGGCCGCGCCATTGTTGGCGAGCGTGAACGGGTTCGGCCATGCTGCGAAGTCCGACAGCGGGTCGTACTCGACCGTGCCGTCGACCTTGATCGGCACCAGCACCGCCCCGCCGCTCTGCTCCACGTCGACCTCGGGGGTGACGACACTGTTCTGACCGAGAGCCGCGAGGAACGGGTCCAGCAGCGGTGCAAATCGTGCGGCGAGGCCACCGTCTGCCCGACCGGGGTTGCGCAGCAAGATCATCGGCAGAATGGTCAGCGAGGTCTCCCCCACGCTGGGCGTGGGGTCGTTCGCTCCGCCGGGCTGGTTCGGCAGGTCGGCGACGACGTCGGGATAGGCCATACCGGTGGCCAGCGATCCGAGACCGAAGGCGATGACGATCGGGACGCGCAAGTTGGGCACGCTGATCGGTACGGAGGCGCCGACGGTGACCTCCTTCGGCACGAGGCCGGCGGCGAGGTTGCCTGCGGCCGTCGCAGCGGTGTTGGCCGCAGCGGTGGCGAGTGGAGTCGCGATGGCCTTGGCGCAGTTGTCGCGCGCACTGCCACTGAGGAACCGGCAGCCGATGCTGTTGCGCGCCGAGTTGAAGGTGGCGTTGTAGACGGTGTTGTACGTCGGTTGATACGCGGCGTTGTATGCCGCGGTGTAGGCCTGTTGCCTGAAGGCCTCGTAGTTGGGCGTGGGAATCGTCGTCGGCGGAACGCCGATGGTGGTGTCGATCCCGCCATAGGGCGTCGTGTTGATCGCGTTGGCGATCTCGCTCGGCAGGGCCGGCACCCACGTCGGGTTGAGGCCGAGGATCCCGAGCGCGCCGAAGGGCGGACCGGTCGTGATGACCTTGACCGGCAGGTCGATCGGGTCACCGCCGGGAATCGGAATGGTCGTCGGGATCGGGATCAACTGATCGAGCGACGGCACGTCGATGCCGAGCGCGGCGAGCGCATCGGCGAAGGTCGGGAAGGTGGCCGCTGCGAGCGCTACGTCCTGATTCGAGTAGGCGGGCGACGGCAGCGCGGCGGCCGTGGCCGTTGGCGCAGTCAACCCGACCGTGAGCGCAGCCGTAGTCGTAGTTACGGCACTGATCATTGCTGCTTTGCGCAACGACCGACGCACGGCTTTTTGACGATGTTTCCCCATGATGTTTCCTCCCCAGGAACCTTGTGCGATGAGGCTAACACCGCAAACATCGTCCGGCAATCAAATCGCAACATTCCGTTCGAACTTTCCTACGATCTTGAAATACGGCTTGATCAGCGATGATCCGGTGATCTTTCCGTTCGGAACCAGCGAATGAACCCCTACTCAGGAGGCGTGAGTGAACTCAGGATCGATGTTCAGCAATGATCGCGGCATCGCCACCTCAGATGCTCGATCGAGAACTCCGAGCGCGTGCCCATCGTTGCCCTCTCGGGGACATCACTTAGCTGTTCACCACGTCAGCACCATCGAGGCACTGCACGGCGACAGCGCATTCGTGCCCGGCCAAACGGACTAAGTCAGTGCGTGGCGCCGACGGCATCAACCCGACGGTTGACAACCATTGCGGCAGAGAGAGTCTGAGTGGCGAAGCGCCCTCAGGCGTACACCGGCTGACCGTCTGTTCCCAACAGGTACCGCTCGGTGCCCTCGGCGACGCGAGGCGCATCGGCCGCCAACGCGACGGCAATCTTGTTGGCGGCGTTGCGCATTACGTCCAGTGTCAGCTCCAGCGCCTCGGCGGCACTGAAGTGCTCGTGCACCCCGGCAGCGACGTCGGCTTGGATGCGCGACGGCGTCCATATCAACTCGTCGACGAAACGCAGTGCTGCCTTGTGCCGCTCCTCGAGCAGATCCGAGGTCTCGTAACTCTCGATGTCGTCGTACATCGACTCAGTACCACCGGCATCGAGCGCCGCACCCTCGCGCAGCGACTTGCACAGTCGGCACGCATGCTGAACGGCACCGCGCAACCGCACCACCTCGGTGGTCACGGGATCCAGCGCCCGCATCGCACCGACCATTGGCGCAAAGCGGTTGAGCACCAGGTCGATCGGCTCACCGTCGTGGTCCCAGCCAGTCGGTTCCGGGATGGCGGGTAGACCCAGCGCCGCCAGACCGGCCGACACCCTCGGTACGAAGTCGGCGATGAACACACATGCCGTCACCGTGAACGCGTCGTTGCCAGTGGCCGCCAGGAAGGCACCCCGCTGGGCGTCGCTCATCGACGACACGTCGGCCGCGAACTGTTCGGCGAAGTCGCGAACCGCGGCGTCGTCGAATGCGGACGGGTCCGACGGTAGGGCCGGCAGCGACATGGTGCCTGCGCACACCCGACGAACCAGCGCATTGGCCGGGCCGAGGTCGTTCGGCGACACCGCAATCATCCGGGTCAGCAGGTCGTACGGTGCTTCCGGAAGGCCCGAGTCCATGTCGCGATTATTGCGCCTGGCTCACCGATGACATGTGGAAGTCGGGAATCCGCAGCGACGGCATGGCGGCCCGCGTCGCCCAGTCACCCCACTCGCGCGGCAGGGTCACCTCGCTGACGCCCGCCTCGGTCGCGCGCCGAAGCAGGTCCAATGGGCTCTCGTTGAAGCGGAAGTTGTTGACGGCGGCGGTGACCTCGCCGTCTTCCACCAGGTACACGCCGTCGCGCGTCAGACCCGTGAGCAGCAGGACGGTGGGATCGACCTCCCGCATGTACCACAGCGTCGTGAGCAACAGCCCCCGCTCGGTGCTCGCCACCATGTCCGCCAGACTGGCCGTCCCGCCCGTCATCAGCAGATTGTCGGCTGCCACCGTCACCGGTACCCCGAACTCGGCCGCTGCGGCCCGGGGGTAGGCCAGTGCGTTGACCGCACCGTCACGCAACCAGTCGACGCGGCCGATGTCCATGCCGTTGTCGAACACCGACGCCCGCTCCGAGGAACTCGTCGCGGTCACGAACGGCGAACACTGCAGGCCTGCCGCGTCGGGGTCGGAGTACAGCGTCAGCCCGAGGTCACCGAGGCGCTCGCCCAGCCGCGTGCCCCCCGGCGCGGACAGCGCCGTGCGACCTTCCTGCGCGCCGCGGCCGTCCATGCTCCACGCCAGGTAGATCATCATGTCCGCGACGGTCGAGGGCGGCATCAGCGTCTCGTACCGCCCCGCGGGCAGCTCCACCGTGCGCTCCGACCAGCCGAGCCTCAGCGCCAGGTCGTCCAGCATCGAATCCGTTGGCACGTCGACGAAGTCAGGCGTGCTGACGCCTGCCCACGCACTGCCGCCGGACCGCTTGGCGTTGATCTCCACGGTGCCGGTCGGCTGGGTGTACCTGCGCCGCAGACCGTTCGACGTGGCGACGAACGTCGTCTCGAGTTCGTGCCTGGCGAAGCCGTACAGCGTGTCGGCGCCGCGGAACCCGCGCGCCAGGCTCTGCGCCACATCGCCGAACACCGTGGCGCCGGTCGTCGGCACCGGATCGTGCCAGTCGTCAGGAGCCGGCGTGGCCGCCAATGCCGGTGCAGCGTCGCGTGCCTCGGGCGCCGCCGCGGCTGCCGCCTGCGAGGCCGCCACCAACGGTGCGACGGCATTCGGGTCGACCTCGCTGGACTTCACCGATCCGACGAACGCTGCGTCACCGCGGCGGACGATCGAGATCACGGTCGTGTCGCGTCCCAGCGACTCGCCGTTGGTGGTCATCGAATTGCCCGCCCACCGCAGTGAGGCGGTCGACCGGTCGGTGACCAAGACGATGGTCTCGTCGGCTCCACCGCGCCGCTTCGCCTCTGCCAGAGCCAGTTCCACCACCCGCGGTGCGCCGATCATCGTCGGCTCCTCTTCGCTGCGCTCATCAGCGCCCAGACTCCTCACGCGTATTCAACACGTTGATCCCGCGGAACAACGCCGACGGGCAGCCATGGCTCACGGCGGCAACCTGACCGGGCTGTGCCTTACCGCAGTTGAAGGCCCCGCCGAGCTGCCAGGTGGACGGTCCGCCGACGGCTTCCATCGCCCCCCAAAAGTCGGTCGTGGTGGCCTGGTAGGCGACGTCGCGGAGCTGTCCGTCCAGCCGCCCGTCCCGGATGCGGAAGAAACGCTGACCAGTGAACTGAAAGTTGTAGCGCTGCATGTCGATCGACCACGACTTGTCGCCCACCACGTAGATGCCGTCGGCGACGCGGGAGATCAGGTCCTCGGTGGTGACGTCGTCGGCGGCGGGCTGGAGCGACACGTTGGCCATCCGCTGGATCGGAACGTGGTGCGGCGAGTCGGCGTAGGAGCAGCCGTTGGACCGCGCGACGCCGAGCCGGCGCGCGAACACGCGGTCGAGCTGATAGCCGACGAAGACGCCCTCGCGCACCAGATCCCAGCTCTGCGCCCGCACGCCTTCGTCGTCGTAGCCGATGGTCGCGAGACCGTGATCGACGGTGCGGTCGGCGGTCACGTTCATCACCGGCGATCCGTACTTCATGCTGCCGAGCTTGTCGGGAGTCGCGAACGAAGTGCCCGCATACGCCGCTTCGTACCCGATCGCCCGGTCGTACTCCGTGGCGTGGCCGATGGATTCGTGGATCGTCAACCACAGGTTCGACGGGTCGATCACCAGATCCGTCGGCCCTGCAACCACTCCCGGCGCCTTCACCTTCTCGGCGAGCAGCGTGGGCAGTTCGGCCAGTTCGCTGCTCCAGTCCCACACGTCGTCGCCGGCGACCGCTTCCCAACCGCGGGCGGTCGGCTTGGCCAGTGAGCGCATCGACTCGAACGAGCCCGCGGCCGGGTCCACCGAGACGGCCTCGACGGTGGGTTGCACCCGCACGCGCTGCTGGGTGATCGACGAACCGAAGGTGTCGGCGTAGAACGTCTGCTCCTTGGCGGCGTAGAGACTCGCCGACACGTGGTCTACCCCGTCGGCCGCCAGCAACCGGCCCGAGTACTCGTCGAGCACGCCGATCTTCTCGGCCGTGGTCACGGCGAACGGGTCGACGTCGTAGTCCGACACCCAGGTCGCGTTGGCGTAGACCGGTTCATCGGCCAGCTCGATGCGTTCGGCGTTGAGCGGCGCGAGCGTCGTCGCGACGGCGACCGCCCGTCGCGCGGTGTCGGCGGCAACCCGCGGCGCCAGCTCGGCGTGGGAGGCGAACCCCCACGTGCCGTCGACGATGACCCGTACCGCGAGGCCCAGTTCGCGTGAGATCACCGACGTCTCGAGTTCACCGTCGCGCAGCTGGATGATCTCCGTGGTGATGCGGTGGATGCGGAGGTCGGCGTAGCTGGCACCGGCGGCGCGAGCCGCGGTCAGCGCGGCATCTGCGAGTTGCAGCCGGGGCAGCGCGAGGAAGTCTGGATCCACACGGCGGTGCGCTGTCACGTCTACACCGTAGTGGCATCCGGTGCCGCAGCGGCGGGCGAGCGCTAGGTGCTGGTCGCCAGCGGGGTCAGCAGTTCGACGTAGAGCGACACCGCGCTGAGCGCCGCCACGATCGCGATCGCCACCCAGTCGCGCAGCTTCGGACCCGACGGCTGCGCCGAGATCTGCCCCGTGCCACCGCGTGCGGTGATCGCGTCACCCATCTCGTCCGCGCGCCGCAGCGCCACGGTGATGGCGGCCGCCAGCAGGTCCACCACCTCGATCCCCCAGCGCCGCAGCCGGGGCCCGTCGATCTGATCCCGTGGGCGCAGCCGTCGCGCGGCGAACAGCACGCGGAACTCGTCGATCAGCATCGGGAACGCGCGCAGTGCCAGTGCGAGTGCGACCGCCCAGTCGTCGACCGGCACGCGTAGTGCTCGCAGCGGCCGACCGAGCTTCGCTACGGCAGGCGCGATCTCCGCGACGTTGGTCGTCCACGACACCAGGGCGCCGAGGCCGAGCAGGACCAGCGACAGGGCCGTCAGCTGAAGGAAGTTCAGCACGCCACCGAGCCCCAGCGTGACCGAACCGATCGTGACCTCCGGGGGCCCCGCGGCGAAGAACGCCGTGAACCCACCGAGGAACAGCAGGAACCACAGCACCCGCGGAACGGACGGCAGCGCCCCCCACGGGACGTGCGCCAGCTTCGCCGTCACGAACACCAGCAGCGCGACCAGCCCGATGGGCACCCAGCCCGGGTAGAACGTCATCAGGACGCCGATGCCCGCGACGACCAGGAGCTTGGTCCCCGCCCAGAGGTCGTGCACCACCGAGGAACCCGGCACCGGGCGCAGCAGGACGACCGGTCGCCGCTGCTTCTTCGCCGGCGTGCTCACGATCCGCCTCCCGTCGATGACGCAGCACTCGGGGCCGGCGCGATGACGCCCTTCTCGAGGTGCAGCGTGCGGGGACACAGTCCCTCGAGGCCGGAGAAGTCGTGTGAGATCACGACGACGGTCAACCCGGTGTTGCGGCGCAGGTCCTCGAGTACCGACAGCAGACCGCGCTGGCTGGCCGCGTCGAGGCCGGCCAGCGGCTCGTCGAGGATGATCGCCCGTGGCTTGCGGGCCAGCAGTCCGGCCAGCACGACGCGGCGCATCTGCCCACCGCTGAGCTGGTCGATGCGGCGCAGCCCGAGCCCGGCATCCAACCCGACCATCGCGAGCGCGCGCACCACCTGGGAGTGGTCGTGGTAGTCGAACCCTGCGCTCGAGGCGATCTCCAGGTCGACGCGGCCCCGCATCAACTGCAGCCGCGCGGCCTGGAACGAGATCGCGACGGCGCCGACCTGATCGGAGACGGGCGTGCCGTCCAGCAGGCACTCGCCGGTGGTGGGGACCTGCAGCCCGGCCATGATCCACGCCAGCGTCGACTTGCCCGACCCGTTGAGCCCATGGATGAGGACTCCGTCGCCCTCGTTGACGACGAAGTCGACGTCGCGCAGAGCGGTCGAGGCCCACGGCGTCCCGCTGCCGTACTCGTGTCCGACGCCGCGCAATTCGAGGAGCGGCGTACCCGCGGGATGGGCGACGAGGGTGGCTTCCGGCACCGGCGCGCTCGACACCATCTCGACGTTGTCCGCCGAGCCGCCGTTGCCGGTGAGGTCGACGGTCCGGTCGGCGGACTCGGCCTCGTCGTTGTAGTGCGTGATGTGCACCAGCGACATCTGGTGGCGCCCAGTGAGACCGCCGAGCACCGAGATGAGCGCGTCGCGGCCCTGCTGGTCGACCATGCTCGTCACCTCGTCGGCGATCAGCAGCTTCGGTTCGCGGGCCAGCGCGCCGGCCACGGCGAGGCGCTGGAGTTCACCACCCGACAGTCCGCCGGTGTCGCGTTCGGCGAGACCGTCGAGCCCGACCTCGTCCAGCAGCCGATCGACGTCGACGTGCGTGCCCGCGGGCAGTCCCCACACCACGTCGTCGGCCACCCGGGTGCCGAGCACCTGACTCTCCGGATGCTGCATGACGACCGCGGTGCCGCCCACGCGGCCCAACCCCACCCCGCCGGGCCGGTTGATCGTGCCCGCCGTCGGCTGCCTTCCGGCGAGCATCAGCATGAGCGTGGTCTTGCCGGAGCCGTTGGCGCCGGTGATCGCGAGATGCTCGCCCGCTTCGACGTCCAGAGACGCCGGACCGAATGCATCGTGATCGGTTCCTGGGTATCGGAAGCGCACGTCGCGGAGCCGCGCGGGCACCGGGTCGGCGGGCGGCTCCGAGGAGTCCGGGGCGTCGAGCTTGTGGACGTCGGGAACGCCGAACAACCGGCCCAGCACGCGCGACAACGCCCACCAGCCGACGAGGCTGACGAACGTGATGCTGGCGATGCCGGACGCGATGATCAGCAGCGGCCAGTAGCTGAGCAGGGTCGCGAAGTCGTCGCGCATGCGCTGGGCAAAGGGCTCCAGACCCGGGATGCGCTCGAGGATCCGCGCGGTACCGGTGACGTTGGCGGTCATGGTCTCGAAGATCAGCGTGCGCAGGCGCACCAGCACGGCGAGTGCACCGGCGGCGGCGAGGCCGAAGGCCAGTCCCGCGACGACCGAGGCAACCGCAACCGTCGGGGTGCCGCGCCCGCGGCGCTTGACGACGCCGGTCAGTCCGCCGATGTAGGCGCAGTTGATCACCGTCATGGCCCCACCCATGCCCGCGATGAGGAACGCGATGACGGCACCGGCGACGGTGGCGGCCAGCAGTACCCGCAGGCGGTAGCGGTAGGCGAGCAGGCCCATCGGAACCGTGCCCAGCAGCGAGAGGCCCGCTGCGAACGGCACCACGACCGCGATGATCGCCGTCGCGGCGCACAGCGCGGCCATGACGGCGGCATGGGCGAGTTCGGCGGGACGCAGAGACCCGGCACGTCCAGTGTCGTGCGCGCCGGTCAGAGCCATTGCTCGATTCTGCCAGTCGTGCGGAGACACCCACCTCAGCAGGCTGTGAGGATGGACACTCCGGTCAACGGGTTCTACATAGAATGCCTATGTATCATGGGTGACATGACCCCCCACGCTTCGGCCGATACGACACTGTCGTCGGATCTGCTGTCCGTCGTCGCCCGGATCAACCGACTGGCCAACCAACGGGTTCGCCTCGCGCTTCCGTTCGCCCAGGCGCGGTTGCTGGCCGTCATCGAGGACCAGGGCGCCGCCCGGATCTCGGATCTGGCGGCGCTCGACCACTGCTCGCAGCCCACCATGACCACCCAGGTGCGGCGACTCGAGGACGCGGGCCTGGTCTCCCGCATCACCGACCCGGCCGACGCACGTGCCGTGTTGATCAGCATCACACCCGAGGGCATCGAGGCGCTGGCGGCGGTGCGGGCAGACCGCGGCGCGGTCATCGACCCCTACCTATCCCGCCTCGACGACGCCGACCGCCAGACCCTGGCCGACGCCGTGCGGGTCATGCGCGCCCTCCTCGAGGACGCGCAAAACCACTGACACCACGCAGTTCGCTCTCAACTCCGAGGAGGACCCGCCCGATGTGGCGCCAACCCAAGGCCGTCTGGGCCGTCGCCTTCGCTTCCGTCGTCGCCTTCATGGGCATCGGACTCGTCGACCCCATCCTGAAGCCCATCGCCGACAACCTCGACGCGTCGCCGTCGCAGGTATCGCTGCTCTTCACCAGCTACATGGCGGTAATGGGCGTGGCGATGCTCGTCACGGGCGTGGTGTCGAGCCGAATCGGCCCCAAGCGGACGCTGCTGCTCGGCCTGGCGATCATCATCGCGGGCGCCGGCCTGGCCGGCATGTCCGGCAGCGTCATGGAGATCGTCGGCTGGCGCGCCCTGTGGGGCCTCGGCAATGCCCTGTTCATCGCGACGGCGCTGGCCACCATCGTCAACTCGGCGCGGGGTTCGGTGGCGCAGGCGATCATTTTGTACGAAGCGGCACTGGGCCTCGGCATCGCGGTCGGGCCGCTCGTCGGCGGCGTCCTCGGGTCGATCTCCTGGCGTGGACCGTTCTTCGGCGTATCCGTCCTCATGGCGCTGGCGTTGGTCATCACGACGTTCCTGTTGCCCGAAACCCCACGGCCGCAACGGGCGACGACGCTGGCCGACCCGTTCCGCGCGCTGCGGCACCGCGGTCTGTTCGGCGTCGGGGTGACCGCGCTGCTGTACAACTTCGGCTTCTTCACGCTGCTGGCGTTCACACCGTTTCCGCTCGACATGACGGCCCACCAGATCGGGCTGATCTTCTTCGGCTGGGGCGTCGCCTTGGCCTTCACCTCGGTGGTGGTCGCGCCGCGCCTACAGCACCGGTTCGGCACGATCCGGGTGTTGATCGTCAACCTGCTGTTCTTCAGCCTCACTCTGGTCGTGATGGCGCTGGGCACCGATTCCAAGGCGGTGCTGGCCACCTGCGTGGTGATCGCAGGGCTGTTCATCGGCGTCAACAACACGCTGATCACGGAGACGGTCATGAAGGCGGCTCCGTCGGGCAGGAGCGCAGCGACCCGGGGAATCCAACCGGTCGAACGCGGAGTTGCGTCGGCGGCCTACAGCTTCATGCGGTTCGGCGGAGCGGCGGTGGCCCCGTGGCTCGCGGGCGTACTGGGCGAGCAGATCAGCGTGCACCTGCCCTTCTGGGTGGGCGCGGGGGCCGTGCTACTCGCAGCGGTCGTCCTGTATGCCACCCGCGGACACCTGGCGGGCGTCGACGCGGAGGAGGACCCCGAGGACGAGGCGCTCGACCAGGCCACCGCGATGACGGTCGGCAGCGACTGACGCCGGCTAGGTGACGGTGGTGCCGATGAGCGTGCCGACGAGGTAGGTGGCCGCGATGGCGATCGCCCCGAAGGCCAACTGCCGCAGCGAACCCACGACGATGCCCTTGCGGGTGAAGCTCGCGGCGACACCGCCGGCCAGGAGCAAACCGAGGCCGCCACACGCCAGCCCTAGCCACAGCGAGCCGAAGCCCAGCAGGTACGGGATCAGCGGGACGATCGCGCCGATCGAGAACATCAGGAACGACGACCCCGCCGCCACCCACGGCGACGGCTTCTCGCGGGGATCGACGCCCAGTTCCTGGACGAGGTGGAAGTTCAGCGCCTGGGTCTCGTCGCGGTGGATTTCGTCGGTGGCCCTGGTGGCGGTGTCCTTCGTCATGCCCATCGCCATCAACATCCCGACCAGCTCGGCGCGCTCGGCCTGAGGGTGCTTGCGGAAGGCGCGGCGTTCCACGCGCACCTCCGCCTCGACTTGCTCGTTGGCCGTCGTCACCGACGTGTACTCGCCGAGCCCCATCGAAAACGCACCCGCCAGCAAGCCCGCGACGCCGGACAGCACGACGGTGTGAGCGCTGGCGCTGGCGGCGACACCCGCGATGAGCGCGGTGTTGCTCACCAGGCCGTCCATCGCCCCGAACGTCGCCGCGCGCAGCCAGCCACCCGACACGTTGGAGTGCTTATGGTCGATCTGATGTGGCAGGCCTTCGGGGGGAGGGCCGTCCGGTTCGGTCATGCCGCAGATTCAACTCCCACCTCGATGTGACGATTCGATGAGGCTGCCCTGGGTTTGCGACATCACAGTTTCCCGGCGCTCGCGGCGGGCTACGGTCGAAGTATGACGACCACCGTGTCCTCCACCACCAGCACTGCCGACCACCTGCGCAACGCACTCGACGGCCGTTGGCGCGACGTGAAGAACCGCATGCGCCAAGAACTCTCCAACGAGGTGTTCAAGCCGCACTACACGCCCAACACCGTGATTGCCCGCACCAAGGTGACCGAGCAGATGCGGATCATGGCAGCCCAGGGCTCGGCCGAGGACGGCTTCAAGAAGGAGCACGGCGGCAACGGCGACGTCGGCGCAGCCGTCACTCAGATCGAGATGCTGGCGATGTCCGATCTCTCGCTGATGGTGAAGGCCGGCGTGCAGTGGGGCCTGTTCGGCGGGGCCATCGAGAACCTCGGCACCGAGCGTCACCACCAGGCGTACGTCAAGAAGCTGATCGACCTCGACGTGCTCGGCTGCTTCGCGATGACCGAGACCGGGCACGGCAGCGACGTGCAGTCCCTCGAGACCACGGCCACCTACGACCCGGCCACCGGAGAGTTCGTCATCGACTCCCCCACCCGCACGTCGCGCAAGGACTACATCGGCGGCGCCGCGAACACCGCGCGGGTCGCAGCGGTGTTCGCCCAGCTGATCACCCAGGGCGAGGGGCACGGCGTGCACTGCTTCGTCGTGCCGATCCGCGACGACGACGGCAACGACCTGCCGGGTGTGACGACCTCGGACTGCCAGTACAAGGGCGGACTTCCCGGCGTGGACAACGGCCGGATCCAGTTCGACCAGGTCCGCATCCCGCGGGACAACCTGCTCAACAAGTACGCCGACGTCGCCGAGGACGGCACGTACACCTCCCCCATCGAGAACCAGGGACGACGGTTCTTCACGATGCTGGGCACCCTGATCCGCGGCCGCGTCACCGTCGGCGGCAGCGCGGGCGCCGCAGCCCGCGTCGCCCTGGACATCGCGACGCGGTATGCGCTGCAGCGCAGGCAGTTCGAGGCGCCTGGCGCCGAGGACGAGGTGCTGATCATGGACTACCTGGTTCATCAGCGCCGGTTGTTCCCGCTGATCGCGAAGTCGTATGCACTGCAGTTCGCCCAGAACGAACTCGTCGCGAAGTGCCACGAGCTGCAGACGGCCGACGACCCGGACGCCGAGGAACAGCGCGAGCTGGAGTCCCGCGCGGCCGGCCTGAAGGCGGCGAACACGTGGCACGCCACCACCGCGATCCAGGAAGCGCGCGAAGCATGCGGCGGCGCAGGTTATCTCGCCGAGAACCGCCTGATCGCGCTCAAGGCCGACACCGACGTGTTCACCACGTTCGAGGGCGACAACCACGTGCTGACGCAGCTGGTCGCCAAGGAGCTGCTGACGGCCTACGCCGACGACATCAAGGGCATGAGCCCGGTCGAGTGGGTGCGGTTCGCCGCGAACTTCGCCGGGGAGCGGGTCCTCAAGCGGACCGCCGCCCAGACGATCATGCAGACCATCCTCGACACCCGGCAGGACAACGAGGAGGAGGGCTCGCTCTTCAACCGTGGCACCCAGGTCCAGATGTTCGAGGACCGCGAGGAGTACATGCTCGCGTCGGTGGCACGACGGCTACAGGGCAAGTCCAAGGAGATGTCCCCGTTCGAGGCGTTCAACGCCGTGCAGGACCACGTGCTGCACGCGGCGAAGGCACACATCGACCGGATCATCCTCGAGGCGTTCGTCGCGGGCATCGACACGTGCGAGTCCACGTCTGTTGAAGGGCAAGAGGCCCGCGAGATCCTCAACCTCGTGTGCGACCTCTATGCGCTGTCGGTGATCGAAGCCGACAAGGCGTGGTTCGTCGAACACCGCTTCTTGTCCACCGAGCGCTCCAAGGCCGTCACCCGCGCGATCAACGACCGGTGCCGCAAGCTCCGTCCGCACGCGCTGCTGTTGGTCGAGGGCTTCGGCATCCCAGAGCAGCTGCGCTACGCGGAAATGCTGCATCCCGAGCACATTCCGGACGCCGACGAGCACGTCGAGCAGAACGCCGAGTAACTAGGTCCGGGGCGCCGAAATGACATTCCCCGTCGTTGAGCGCCCCGTTCAGCGACCGTGGTTGCCGTCTCGGCCGAGTTTCGTGGTCAGGAGCCGGGGACGGGGTCCAGTGCCTTCAGCGCGCCGTCGGCGCTCTGGAAGCGCACGGAGCCTATGCCGGTCGGGCAGCACGCCTGATCGGCGCCTTGGCGCCACTGGTACTGCACCGTGACGGTGTCCGGGCCGGAGTTGACGACGGCGACGTAGGGCCGCGGTTCCGGGGTCGGGGTGCCGATCGGTCTGCCGGCGTCGAAGAACAGCACCTGCCCGGGCGCATCGGGTGCCGGGGACGCCGATGCAACCTGCACCCAGTACAGCCTGCAGTCCCCGGTGTTGCCGCGCGCGGTCACACGCCACTGCGTGCCCGCGGGCAGCTTCGCGATCTCGGCGGCCACGACGTCGGCAGCGGGGCCGTCGTCGGCCGTGCACGTGCTCGCCGGCGGGGGCTCAGCGCTCGGAGGGCTCCAGCCGCAGCCTGCGGTGACGAAGGCCAGGAGCGACGCGATGACGATGAGAAGGTTCCGCACGGCACTGAGCCTACGGGTGGCTCCCCCGCCTGGACTCGAACCAGGAACCGTCCGATTAACAGTCGGAAGCTCTGCCAATTGAGCTACAGGGGATCAACCGGTGGTGCGCGGAACCTGCCCGCGAACCGAGGCATGACTCTAGCGTACGTAGCCGCGATCATGGGTATCGGGCAGGTCGGACGCCTCGCACCGGCCGTCGTCGGCGAAGTGAGGCAGGATGGAAAGCGACGCACCCGTATCGAGAAGGAGTCCAGTGATAGGCATCGCCGCCGTGATGGCAGTGGGTTACGTGTTGGGCGCCAAGGCCGGCAGGCAGCGCTACGAACAGATCGCCGGTACCTACCGGGCGGTCACGGGAAGCCCTCGCACCAAGGCGATCATAGACGCTGGACGCCGCAAGGTGGCCGATCGGGTGTCACCCGACCCGCAGATGGTGAACGTGACGCAGATCGACGCCAAGACCTCGGTGCTACTGCCCGAGGGTGAGAAGAACCGCTAGCCGATTCCCTGGGTCCACGTCGTGCCCGGCAGGATCGGGCCGACGTACCAACCCGAGTCGGCGCTGTTGCCACCGTTGTACTGGGGCGTGCCGATCGTGAAGCTGTTGCCGTTGTCGGGTCCGTCGAGGCAGATGTTGTCCTCGATGTTCCCGAAGTGAGCGCGGCACTGGGCCGTGTCGGTCGAGTCGACGCTGCTGAACGCGACGGCGATCGGGGCGGCCACGGCAGCCACGGCCAGGGCGCCTGCGGCGACGAGACGGTGTGCGCGAAGTGTCATGAGTGGCCCTTCCAGGACGTACGAGGCATGCAGCGCATTCACCATAGCGCCATCGGCGCGCTCACGCAGTAAGGTCGTCGCCGCTGGCCCGCTCGATGAGGCTCTTGCGGTAGGTCTCCAACGCGATCAGGTCGCCGTAGAGCGCGTGATATTCGTCGCTGTGGTCGACCGACGACATGCGGTGCAGCTTGGACTTCATCTCGGCGATCTGTCTGCCGACCCATACTTCCTGCTGTCGGGCCAGCACGCCGCCGATGTAGCGGGGCAGCCGTTCGTCGTCGACGACGTTGATGCCCTCGACGCTCATCTCGTTGATCAGGCTCGCCAATTCGGGAGTGGGCACCTTCTCCCGCACGGCCTCGATCCAGTCCGCACCGGACAGGCCAGTCGACGTGCCGCCGGCAGCCTGGATGGCGGCGCGGATGCCCGCGTACGCCGGGTGAGTGAAGCTGTCGGCCGACAGTGAGTCGAACACCGGGCCGGCGATGGCCGGGTACTGCAGCGCCCCCTTGAGCGATTCGCGCTGAGTCCAGAGCGTGGGGTCGCGCGGGTTGGGCCGCGCCAGCGGGGCCGTCGCGACCGCACGCGGCCGCGTCGACGAGTCGTTCCGCCGACCGCCGGTGTTGCGGGCGTCCTCGCGTACCCGGCCCAGCACCTGGGCGACGTCCTCCCAGCCCACCCACCCGGCGAGCTGGCGGGCGTACTCGTCACGCAGCGACGGGTCCTTGATCTTGGCGACCATGGGCACGCAGCGGCGCAGGGCCGCCACCCGACCCTCGGCGCTGTCCATGTCGTGCTCGGCGAGCGCGGTGCGAATCGCGAACTCGAACAACGGGGTTCGTCGCGCCACCAGATCGCGCAGCGCGCCGTCACCGGACTTCAGCCGCAGATCGCACGGATCCATGCCGTCGTCGGCGACGGCCACGAACGACTGTCCCGCGAGGTTCTGCTCCCCCTCGAACGCCTTCACCGCAGCAGCCCGTCCGGCGGCGTCACCGTCGAAGACGTAGATGAGTTCACCGCGGAAGAAGTTGTCGTCCATCATCAGTCGGCGCAGCATCGACAGGTGCTCGTCACCGAAGGCGGTGCCGCACGACGCGACCGCCGTCGTCACGCCGGCCAGGTGCATCGCCATCACGTCGGTGTAGCCCTCGACCACGACGGCCTGATGCCCCCTGGCGATGTCACGCTTCGCCAGGTCGAGACCGAACAGCACGTTCGACTTCTTGTAGAGCACCGTCTCTGGGGTGTTGACGTACTTGGCCTCCATCGGGTCGTCGTCGAACAGTCGCCGGGCGCCGAACCCGATGACCTCGCCCGACGACACCCGGATCGGCCACAGCAGCCGCCGGTGGAAGCGGTCCATCGGGCCACGCTTGCCCTCGCGCGACAGCCCGGCTGCCTCGAGTTCCTTGAACTCGAAGCCCTTGCCCAGCAGGTGCTTCGTCAGCCGGTCCCACCCCGAGGGCGCGAAGCCGCACCCGAACGTCGCCGCCGCATCGGCGTCGAAGTTGCGCTCCATCAGGTACTGGCGGGCCGGTGCCGCCTCCGCCGACGTCAGCGCCTCGGCGTAGAACTGCTGCGCGGCGGCGTTGGCGGCGATGAGCCTGCTCCTGCTGCCGCGGTCGCGTTGCACGTTGGTGGTCGAGCTGCCGGAGTAGGTGACGGTGTAGCCGATGCGGTCGGCCAGCATCTCGACCGACTCGACGAAGCTGACGTGCTCGATCTTCTGCAGGAACGCGTAGACGTCGCCGCCCTCACCGCACCCGAAGCAGTGGAAGTGGCCGTGATTGGGCCGCACGTGGAACGACGGTGACTTCTCGTCGTGGAACGGGCAGAGCCCCTTCAGGGAGTCGACCCCGGCCCGCCGAAGCTGCACGTAGTCGCCCACGACGTCCTCGATGCGAGTGCGCTCACGGATCCCCGCGATGTCGCGATCTGAGATCCGGCCGGCCACCGATTCAGTCTAGTGGCCGTGGCGAACGCGCCTCGTGCACTCGTTCCAACCGGCCCTCGGTGTAGGAGGCGATCTGGTCGATCACGACGCGCAGTCTGGCCCCGTCGTCCTCGGCCGCCACGAACTCCGGGGCGAACTGCGGGTCGAGGCTGCCCGGCGCCTGCGCCCAGAGCGTCAGCGCGACCTCGTGGATGCGGGTGCGCTGGTCGGCCTGGATCCGCAGGTGACCGTGGTCGGACATGATGAACTGCAGCGCCAGCATCTTCAGCACGGCGACCTCGGTGCGCACCACCGTCGGCACCGCGAGATCCGTGTCGTACCGCCGCAGCGGACCGTCGCCCGCGGCGGCCCTGGTCTCCGTGATCGCGGCGTTGGCGAACCGGCCGACGAGTTCGCTCGTCATCTGCTTGAGCGCCACCGACGACGCCAGGGTGCCGTCGTACTTGCCGACGTCCGCGACGACGGGAACCTCGGAGAGCCGCTCGCAGGCGGCGAGCAGGTCGTCGATCGTCAGTGAGGGGAACGCGTCGGCGCCCAGTCGCGCGAGCGACGCCGCGGAGTCGGCGTCGGCCAGCACCCGCAGGTCGATGCGCCCGGAGATGACCCCGTCCTCGACGTCGTGCACGGAGTACGCGACATCGTCGGCCCAGTCCATCACCTGCGCCTCGAGGCAGGGACGCTCCGCGTCGGCGCCCTCGCGGACCCACTCGGCCGCAGCCATGTCGTCGTCGTAGAACCCGAACTTCCTGCGGTCGAAGCGCTGCCACGGGTACTTGGTCACCGCGTCCAACGCCGCGCGGGTGAGGTTGAGCCCGGCCGACCGGCCGTCGGCGTCGAGCACCTTGGGTTCCAGCCGGGTGAGGATCCGGAAGTTCTGCGCGTTGCCCTCGAACCCGCCGAAGGGCTTCGAGATCTCGTTCAGCGCCCGTTCGCCGTTGTGGCCGTAGGGCGGATGTCCGATGTCGTGGGCGAGGCCTGCCAGGTCGACGAGGTCGGGGTCGCAGCCGAGGCCGATCGCCATGCCGCGGCCGATCTGCGCGACCTCGAGCGAGTGCGTGAGCCGGGTGCGGGGCGTCTCGCTCTGGCGCGGACCGACGACCTGCGTCTTGTCGGCCAGGCGCCGGAACGCGGCGCTGTGCAACACCCGGGCCCGGTCGCGCGCGAAGTCCGTGCGGTGCTCGGCGTTCTCCGTGCCCGGCAGCGCGGCACCCTTCGCCGCTTCGACCACCAGTCGCTGTCGGTCGAAGTCGTCGTAGTCGTCGGTCGTGGTGGTCACCGCCGAACAGTCTGCCAGCACCGCGGCAGACGTCCGCCCACCCACTACATTGGCGCCATGCGCAGGGAACGTCGAGCGGTCCGCTTCATCGGCCTGCTGCTCGCAGCACTGACCGTCGGCCTGTTGACGACGCCGACGGCGTGGGCGGACCGGCCCATGCGGTTGGCGAACTACGTGACCGACGACGCAGGCGCGTTGAGCCCCGGGCAACTCACGCAGGTGCAGACGGCCGTCGACGGCCTCTACGACGCACGCCGCATCCGGCTGTGGGTGGTCTACGTCGACTCCTTCTCCGGCCAGAACGCCGAAGCCTGGGCACGAAGCACGTTCAGCCTCAGCGACTTACAGGACTCGGACGCCATCCTCGCGGTTGCGACCGGCGACCGCGCCTACGCGTTGCTGGTCCCGACCGAGGCAGCGGGCGGTGTCGACGTCGACACGTTGCGGCGCAACGAGGTCGAACCCGCACTGCGCAAGGGCGACTGGGCAGGTGCGGCCGCCGCCGCCGCAGCGGGTCTCGGTGACACGGGCAGCGCGGGCGGGATGAACTGGGTCGGGCTCGTCGCCATTCTCGCGGTGATCGCCATCGCCGTGGTGGTGCTGCTCTTCTGGCGCCGACGCAGGCAGCGCAAGCGCCGCGAGGCCGAGTTCGCCGCAGCGCAGCGCGTCGACCCGACCAGCCCGGAGGCGCTCGCTTCGCTGTCCATCGACGCGCTCGACGACCTGTCCCGGTCGATCGTGGTCGAGGTCGACAACGCCGTGCGCACCAGCGACAACGAATTGACGCTGGCCGTCGACGAGTTCGGCGAGAGGGACACCGCGCCGTTCCGCCAGGCGGTCGACAACGCCAAGAAGACCCTCGCACAGGCGTTCAACGTGCGGCAGATCCTCGACGACGCCGCGCCCGAGACACCGCAGCAGCGGCGCGACCTGCTCACCAGGGTGGTCGTCGCGGCGGCGAAGGCCGACCGCGAACTGGAGGCTCAGGGCGAGGCGTTCGCACAGATGCGAGACCTGGTGATCAACGCGCCGAGCCGGCTCGACACGCTGACCCAGCAGATGGTCGACCTCACCGCGCGCATCGAGCCCGCCCGGCAGCGGCTCACGGCACTGAGCGCCCAGTTCTCCGAGACCGCGCTGCACTCGGTCGCCGGAAACGTCGACGCGGCAAGCCATCGCCTGACGTTCGCCGACCAGAACATCACCGACGCCAGGGCGCTGGTCGCCCGCCCCGCGGGCAGCCAGGCCGGTTTGGTGGACGCGATCCACGCTGCCGAGTCGGCACTCGGGCAGGCGCGCACCCTGCTCGATTCGGTCGACAGCGCGGCGACCGACATCAACCGTGCCGTCGCCGGACTGCCGGACGCGATCGCCGACGGCCAGAGCGGCATCGCCCACGCCGACCAACTGCTCGCGCAGTCGTCGCTCCCCCGGGCGGCCGAACTCCGGGCCGCCCGCGACGCAGCCGCGACCGCCGTGTCAAACGCGCAAAGCAACGGTGGCGCCGATCCGCTGGGCGCATTCACCGAACTCACCCAGGCCGACGCCGAACTCGACCACCTGCTGTCGACCGTCACCGAGGAACGCGAAGCGGCCGAACGCATGAGCCGCGCATTCGATTCGGCGCTGTTCGCAGCGCAGTCCCGGGTCCGGTCGGTGTCGGACTTCATCGACACCCGGCGCGGCAGCGTCGGACCCGAGGCCCGCACGCGGCTGGCCGAGGCGGTCCGTCAACTCGACGCCGCGCAGGCCAAGCGCGCGACCAACCTCTCCGAGGCGATCGCCCACGCAAACGGCGCGGCCATGCTCGCGGGCCAGGCCCAGACCTTGGCGAACGCCGACGTGAGCAACGCCCAGCAGAACTACATGGGCGGCGGTGGTTACGGCGGAGGCGGCGGTAGCAATGCGGGCGCCATCATCGGCGGGATCCTGATCGGCAACATCCTGTCCGGCGCGATGCGCGGCGGCTTCGGCGGTGGTGGCTTCGGTGGCGGTGGCGGGTTCAGCCCGGGCTCGTTCGGCGGATCCGGCGGGGGCGGTGGCGGTTTCAGCGGCGGCGGCGGCCGCTTCTAGGCCCCCGGGTCCCCTCTTCCTGGGGTCCCTTCTTCCCGCGAGCGTGCGTGTCTGCGGGCGACACGCCGCAGGAAAACCCAAGTTCACGCACGCTCACGCCGCGCGGCAGGTCCGCGTCAGGTCACGCCGGATGCCCAGCACGGTGTCGACCGGCCGCCGCCTGACGTCGTCCTGGACGATCGACGTCACCGACCAATCCATCTCCGCCAGCGCCGCGCGCTTCTGCCGGTCCCGGCGCAGGGCTTCGGGATCGCTGTGCCAGTCGAACCCGTCGTACTCGACGGCGACCTTGCAATCCGGCCACGCGAAGTCCAGCCGCCAGAGCCGGCCCGACCGGTCGATGACGTCGTATTGCAGTTCGGGCGTTGGCAATCCGCCGTCGAGCATCACCAGCCGGGCTTCGCTCTCCATCGGTGACTCGGCGCGTGGGTCGGCCAGCGGAATGAGTTCGCGGACGGCCACGATCCCCCGGCGGCCGAACTGCTCGACGGCGGCGAAGTGCAGGTCTCGGCGGTCGCACGTACCGGATCGCAGTGCGGCGTCCAGTGTCGCCAGCGCCCGCGGCCGGCGAAGACCGCGAGCCACCTCGACCGCAGTCCACGCTGGAGTCGTCGCCCGTCGACCATCGATGCTGCCCAGCGGCGCTCCGTCACGACGGTGGACCACCAGCCCGTCCGAGTTGCGCAGCTGGTGTCGAACCGGGTTGAGGACGTGCAGGTCGGCGCCACCCTCGGTGTCGAAGCCGTATGCCGCGGCCGCAGTGCCGAGGCACATCGCGACCTGCTCGCCAGCACGAAGGTCGAGCCCGCGCAGCCGAATCCCGTCGTCGGGTTCGCCTGCGCAATAGATTCCGGGCCAGACTTTCGTCAGCTCACCAGATTCGATCCGGCGGTCGAGCTGACTACGACTCAGCACCGTCAGTAGTTGGCCCGTACCGGCCACGCCACCTTGAGCTTCGAGAAGCCGTTCTACGCAAGCGTCCACGCGGTCGATCGTGACCTCGCCGGTGATCCCACCGCCAGACCGCTACGCCAATCTGGGGATGAACTCGCCACTGGGGACAAGCGAGCGTGCGCGAACTCGGGTTTTCCCACGGCGTGTCGCCCGCAGACACGCACGCTCGCGGAAAGACCGGCTAGCAGCCCTTGAGTCGCACCGCCAGGTAGTTCGACACCTCGGAGATCGCGACGCGCTCCTGGGTCATGGCGTCGCGCTCGCGGATGGTGACGGCCTGATCCTCGAGCGAGTCGAAGTCGATCGTGATGCAGAACGGCGTGCCGATCTCGTCCTGGCGGCGGTAACGGCGACCGATCGCTCCGGCATCGTCGAAGTCGACGTTCCACGACCTGCGCAGCTCGGCGGCCAGGTCACGCGCCTTGGGCGACAGGTCGGCGTGACGCGACAGCGGCAGCACCGCTGCCTTGACCGGCGCCAGACGCGGGTCGAGGCGCAGCACCGTGCGCTTGTCGACGCCACCCTTGGCGTTGGGCGCCTCGTCCTCGGTGTAGGCGTCGACCAGGAACGCCATCAACGACCGCGTCAAACCCGCTGCGGGCTCGATCACGTATGGCACGAAACGGTTCTCGGTCGCCTGGTCGTAGAACGACAGGTCGGTGCCGGAGTGCTTGGAGTGCGTCGACAGGTCGAAGTCGGTGCGGTTGGCGACGCCCTCGAGTTCACCCCACGGGTTGCCCGAGAAGCCGAACTTGTACTCGATGTCGACGGTGCGATCCGAGTAGTGCGACAGCTTCTCCTTCGGATGCTCGTACAGCCGAAGGTTCTCGGGGTCGATGCCGAGGTCGACGTACCACTGGAACCGGGTGTCGATCCAGTACTGGTGCCACTCCGGCGCCGTCGCGGGCTCGACGAAGAACTCCATCTCCATCTGCTCGAACTCGCGGGTGCGGAAGATGAAGTTGCCTGGCGTGATCTCGTTGCGGAAGCTCTTGCCGATCTGGCCGATGCCGAACGGCGGCTTGCGGCGCGACGTCGTCACCACGTTCGCGAAGTTCACGAAGATGCCCTGCGCGGTCTCGGGTCGCAGATAGTGCATGCCCTCCTCGGACTCGATCGGCCCGAGGTAGGTCTTGAGCATCATGTTGAAGTCACGCGGCGCGGTCCACTGGCCCTTCGTGCCGCAGTCCGGGCAGACGATCTCCTCCATCGGAACGGCGTCGGGATCGGACAGTCCGTCCTTGGCCCCGCGCTTCTCGAAGTAGGCCTCCTGCAGGTGATCCTGCCGATGACGCTTGTGGCAGTTGAGGCATTCGACCAGCGGGTCGTTGAAGACCTCGACGTGACCGGATGCAACCCACACGTCGCGCGGCAGGATGATCGCGCTGTCCAGGCCGACGACGTCGTCGCGGCCGGTGACCATCGAGCGCCACCACTGCCGCTTGATGTTCTCCTTGAGTTCGACCCCGAGTGGACCGTAGTCCCACGCCGACTTCGTACCCCCGTAGATCTCGCCGGACTGATAGACCAGGCCACGGCGTTTCGCCAGGTTCGCAACGGTGTCGATGATGGATGCCACGGGTTCATAGCCTAGTCAGGCGCGTCCTCGGTCATCGCCATGGCGTGGCTCCACCGGACGATCGACGCGTTGACATGCAGCATTCCGCATGTATTCTGACTTCTAATGAAAACCGTTTCCAGTTTGGCAGATCACTCGCAGGGTGGCGAAGAGCACGGTGGCCAAGAGCAGAGCGGCCAGGAGCACGGCAGCCTCGAGCATCACGGCCACGACGGGCCGCCGCCGCTCGACCTGCCGCCGCGCGAGGTCCTCGACTCGGCGGGTGAGCTGCTGCGAGCGCTGGCCGCGCCCGTCCGCATCGCGATCGTCCTGCAACTGCGGGAGTCGTCGAGGTGCGTCCACGAACTCGTCGACTCGCTCGAGGTGCCGCAACCACTGGTCAGCCAGCACCTACGCATCCTCAAGTCAGCGGGCGTCGTCGCAGGCGAGCGGTCCGGACGCGAGGTGTACTACCGCCTCGTCGACCACCATCTGTGCGACATCGTGCTCGCCGCCGTCGACCACTCCGCCGAGGATCGGGCATGACGGGCGTCGCGGTTCGGTCGACGAAGCAGCGCGCCGCCATTGCGGCACTGCTCGAGAACGTCGACGAATTCCGCTCCGCACAAGAACTGCACGACGAGCTGCGCCGCCGCGGCGAGGGCATCGGCCTGACCACCGTGTACCGGACGCTTCAGACCATGGCCGCCTCCGGGCTGGTCGACAGCCTGCGCACCGACACTGGCGAATCGGTCTACCGCCGCTGCTCCGCTCACCATCACCACCACCTGGTGTGCCGCGGCTGCGGAACCGCCGTCGAGGTGCAGGGCGGCGCGGCCGAGAAGTGGGCCGCCGACGTGGCGCGCGAACACGGCTTCACCGACGTCACGCACACCATCGAGATCTTCGGCGTGTGCGGTGACTGCGTGCCCGCCGACTCAGCCGGTTAGCGCCGCGCGCACGTCCACCCCGGCGGACAGCACGAGCATCACCAGCGTGCGCAGCGCGTCGTCGCCGAGGCCCGCTGCCGGGAAGTTGTAGCGCAGCATCACGTCGGCGACCTTCTTGGCGCCCGCCTTTCGCGTCGCCGACGCCTTCGTCGCACCGTTGGTCGGCGACTCCACCAGCTTCTCGACCAGGACCACCGAGCCCAGCATCGTCCGCCCGGCGTGCTCGACCACGCGTTCGCGCGTCTTGTTGGTCAGCGGCAGGTCCCACGCCAACGGCTGCGACAGCGACACCATCTCGAGGCCGTCGGCGATCGTCACCACCCGGATCGACGCCACGGTGCCCGCATGGCTGACCGTCAGGCCCTCGTCGTCCTCCTCGAGCACCGTCGTGACGTCGCGGAGCACCGACGACAGCCGCTCCAGCAGCGACATCAGGCTCTGCCGAAGCGACGATTGCGGTTGACGTACTCCACACAGGCCTCCCACAGGTCGCGGCGGTCGTAGTCCGGCCACAGCTTGTCCTGGAACACGAACTCGGCGTACGCCGCCTGCCAGATCAGGAAGTTGCTCGCGCGCTGCTCCCCCGACGTCCGGATGAACAGGTCGACGTCGGGGATGTCGGCACGGTGCAGGTGCTTGGCGAACGTCGCCTCGCCGATCCGGTTCGGGTTGATCTTGCCATCCGCGGCCAGCTGCGCGAGTTCCCTTGTCGCCTCGATGATCTCGGTCCGACCGCCGTAGTTCACGCAGTAGTTGATCGTGATGACGTCGTTGCCGACGGTCATCTCCTCGGCGATGTCGAACTCCTTGATGACGCTGCGCCACATCCGCGGCCGCGAGCCCACCCAGCGCATCCGCACGCCCATCGCGTTGAGGTTTTCCCGGCGCCGCCGTACGACCTCGCGGTTGAAGCCCATCAGGAAGCGGACCTCCTCGGTGCTGCGCTTCCAGTTCTCGGTGGAGAACGCGTACACCGTGAGGTGCTTGACGCCGATCTCGATGGCGCCGCAGGTGATGTCGATCAGCACCGCCTCGCCCATCTTGTGGCCCTCCGTGCGGCCGAGACCGCGCTGGGTCGCCCAGCGGCCGTTGCCGTCCATCACCACCGCGACGTGCTGGGGCACCTGGCCTTCGGGGATCTGCGGCGCCGACGCCTTGGACGGATGCTGCGGCGGACGGGAGAACCTGCCGTTCGTGCCCGGCGGTAGCTCGGGGAACGGCACGGGCCACGTCGACTTGTCCGGAAAGGTCGGGTAGTCCTCAGGCGCTGGAGGCAGTTGTGGGTAGGTCTCCTTGCCCGCGCCCCGCATCAAAGCCATGTGACTCATCCTGCCCGACCAGAGGAATCCGGCGTCCGTCGACCGTGGCGGTGACCGCGGCGTCGACCCGGTAGACCCGTTCCACCAGCGGCAACGTTCGCATCTGGCGTTCCAGGTGCCACTGCAGGTGTGCGGCCACCAGACCGCTGGCCTGGCTGCGGTGCGCCGGCGTGGACGCTTCGGCCACGTCCCAGTCCCCGTCGTGCAACGCGGCCATCAGGTCCACCACGCCTTGGGGCGGCGTGATCGACCCCGACGGACGGCAGTGCATGCAGACACTCCCACCGGCGGCGACGTGAAACGCCCGGTGTGGCCCAGGGGTGGCGCACCGCGCGCACTCGACGAGCGCAGGCGCCCAGCCCGCAATCGACATGGCCCGCAGCAGGTATGCGTCCAGCACCAGTTCGCGTGCCCGGGCGCCGTCGGCCACGGCCCGCAGCGCCGCCACGGTGAGCCGGTGCAGGGCGGGCGCCGGGGCATGCTCCTCACCGGCGATCCGCTCGGCGGTCTCCAACACCGCGCACCCGGAGGTGTAGCGGCCGTAGTCGCTGACGATGTCGGTGGCGAAGGCGTCGATGGCCTGCACCTGGGTGACGATGTCGAGGTTGCGTCCCGGGTGCAGCTGAACGTCGATGTGCGCGAACGGCTCGAGCCGGGCACCGAACTTGCTGCGGGTACGGCGAACACCCTTGGCGACGGCGCGCACCAGACCGTGGTCGCGGGTGAGCAACGTCACGATCCGGTCGGCCTCGCCGAGCTTGTGCTGCCGCAGCACCACTGCTCGATCCCGGTACAACCGCATCGCTCCAGTCTTGCATCAGACGGTGACGTCGTCGGCGAGGCCGGACCGTGATTTACGACCGATATTCTCGAACCAACATGGTTCTGACTCCACCCAAGACATCCGCCAAGCGTTCGTCTGCCTCTCGATTCCCCACGCTGACGCAGCAGCTGTTCCAGCTCGCCAGCGGTCAGACCACATCCGAGAAGCTGGTCAGACGCTCGTTGGACGCAATCGCCGCGAGCCAGCCGACCCTCAACGCCTTCCGCGTCGTCCTGACCGAACAGGCCATCGCCGACGCCCGCAAGGCCGACCGGATGCGGGCAGGTGGCCAGTACCTGCCGCTGCTCGGCGTCCCGCTCGCGGTCAAGGACGACGTCGACGTCGCAGGGGTGCCGACACGCTTCGGCACGGCAGGCGACCCGCTGCCCGCCACCGCCGACAGCGAGGTGGTCCGCCGGCTGCGCGCCGCGGGGGCGGTCATCGTCGGCAAGACCAACACCTGCGAACTCGGCCAGTGGCCGTTCACCAGCGGGCCGGGCTTCGGGCACACCGTGAACCCCTGGTCGCGGCACCACTCTCCCGGCGGTTCGTCGGGCGGTAGTGCGGCGGCGGTGGCAGCGGGTCTGGTGACGGCGGCCATCGGCTCCGACGGCGCGGGCAGCGTGCGCATCCCCGCGGCGTGGACCCACCTGGTCGGCATCAAGCCGCAGCGCGGCCGGATCTCGACGTGGCCGCTGCCCGAGGCGTTCAACGGCATCACCGTCAACGGCGTGCTCGCGCGGACGGTGACCGACGCGGCGCTGGTGCTCGACGCCGCGTCGGGCAACGTCGACGGAGACCTGCACCGGCCACCACCGATCCGGGCGACGGACCACGTCGCGCAGGCCCCCGGGCAGCTGACCGTGGCGATGTCGACCGACTTCCCGTTCACGCTCTTCCGCGCGAAGCTGCACCCCGAGATCCGCGCGGCCATGGCGACCGTCGCCAACCAGCTCGAGGAACTCGGCCACACCGTGCGGACCGCGAACCCCGATTACGGCCTGCGCATGTCGTGGGACTTCTTGTCCCGGTCGACGTCGGGTCTGCTGGATTGGGCCGACCGGCTCGGGCCACTCGTCGAGTGGGAGAAGCGGACGACGGCCAACATGCGGACCGGACGGTTGCTGTCCGAGCAGGTGCTGCGCAAGGCGCGCCGGCGCGAGGCCGAGGCGCAGCGACGGATCGGGTGGATCTTCAACCTGGCCGACGTGGTCCTGGCCCCCACCACCGCGATGCCGCCCCCCGGCGTACACGACTACGACGGCCGCGGTGGGTTGGCGACGGATCGCGCGATGATCCGCGAATGCCCGGTGACCTGGCCGTGGAATCTGTTGGGCTGGCCGTCGATCAGCATCCCCGCGGGTTTCACCTCCGACGGGCTGCCGATAGGTGTGCAGCTGATGGGTCCGGCCAACAGCGAGCCGCTGCTGATCTCGCTGGCGGCCGAACTCGAGGTCGTCGGCAACTGGGCCACCCGCCAGCCCGACCCGTGGTGGGCCGAGCCGGCCTGACCGCCGAGCCCTAGAAGCCCAGTCGGCCCAGCTGTTTCGGGTCGCGCTGCCAGTTCTTGGCGATCTTCACGCGCAGGTCGAGGTAGACCTTGGTGCCGAGCAACTTCTCGATCTGGATGCGCGCCGCGGTGCCGACCTCGCGCAGCCGCGCGCCGCCCTTGCCGATGACGATGCCCTTCTGGCTGTCGCGTTCGACGTAGAGGATCGCGTGCACGTCGATGAGGTCGTCGCGGTCCTCGCGCGAGCTGATCTCGTCGATGACGACGGCCAGCGAGTGCGGCAGTTCGTCGCGCACGCCCTCGAGGGCCGCCTCGCGGATGAGTTCGGCCATGAGGACTTCCTCTGGCTCGTCGGTCAATTCGCCGTCGGGATAGAACGCCGGACCGGGCTCGAGCTGGCCGACGAGGACGTCGATCAACACGTCGAGCTGCTCGCCCTTGGTGGCCGAGACGGGGACGATCTCCGCCTTGCCCTCGGTGAGTTCGCTGACTGCCAGCAGCTGCGCGGCGACCTTCTCCCGGGACACCTTGTCGGTCTTGGTGACGACGACCACCAGCGTGGTCCGCGGCGCGACAGCCCGGATCTGCTGGTAGATCCACCGGTCACCCGGGCCGATGGTCTCGTCGGCAGGGATGCAGAGCCCGATCACGTCGACCTCGGAGTAGGTGCCCTTCACCAACTCGTTGAGCCGCTCGCCCAACAGCGTGCGGGGCCGGTGCAGACCGGGGGTGTCGACGAGCACGATCTGGAAGTCCTCGCGGTGCACGATGCCGCGGATGGTGTGCCGCGTGGTCTGCGGCCGGTTCGACGTGATCGCGACCTTCTCGCCGACCAGCGCGTTGGTGAGCGTCGACTTGCCGGTGTTGGGCCTGCCGACGAAGCAGACGAAGCCGGAACGGAATTCGGTCACGGGAGCCTCATAGCGGCGTGCCCGCCCGGTCGGTCACGATCACCGAGGCGTCGGCGGACATCTCGCGGACGGCGGCCACTCCGGCGTCGTCGGCCGAACCGCCCACCAGCACGGCGGCTTCCAGCCCGACGGCGCCGCTGGACACGGCCGCGGCCACCGCGGCCTGCAGTGCCGTCAGCGTCAGTGCGTCCAGGGCGACGGGGGCGCCGGCGTACGTGCGGCCGTCCAGATCGCGGACGGCGGCACCATTGCCCGCCTCGGCTCGCGCCATCGCCCCACGGGCGAGTACGACGAGCTTGGCGTCCTCGGCGTCGAGTTCGCTCACTGGAGTCCCCTTCTCATCGGTCCTCATCGCCGTCATCGCCCTCGCCGTTCTCGTCGCCATCGGTGCGGGTCACCAGCACGGTGCCCACGCGTACTCGACCGCGATGGTCGCGGCCGCCCTCGGCGCGTAGTCGCAGAGGGCCCCACGCCACCTCGGCGCCCGGCAGCGGAACCCTGCCCAGTTCGTGGGCGAGCAACCCGCCGACGGTGTCGACGTCGTCGAGGTCGCTGTTGATGTCGAGGCCGTCGAACAGCTCTTCCAGGTCGTCCAGCGGCACCCGGGCCGAGACCCGGAACTGGTTGTCGCCGAGATCTTCCCAGGGCTGCACTTCGTCGGTGTCGTACTCGTCGGCGATCTCGCCGACGATCTCCTCCAACACGTCTTCGATGGTGGCCAGTCCGGCGATCGCGCCGTACTCGTCGACCAGCAGCGTCATGTGGTTCCGGTCGCGCTGCATCTCGCGCAACAGTTCGTCGAGCGGTTTGGAGTCCGGCACGAAGACCGCTGGACGCATGACGTCGGAGACCTTGGTGTCGCGGCCCCCGTTGGTCGAGTAGTAGGTCTGCTCGACGAGGTCCTTGAGGAAGACGACGCCCACGACGTCGTCGACGTTCTCGCCGATGACCGGTATGCGCGAGTGCCCGCTGCGCACCGCGAGCGACGTGGCCTGGCCGGCCGTCTTGTCGGCTTCGATCCAGACCATCTCGGTGCGCGGCACCATGATCTCGCGCACGGCGGTGTCACCGAGTTCGAAGACCGACTGGATCATCCGGCGCTCGTCGTCGGCCACCACGCCGCTCTGCTGGGCGAGGTCGACGACCTCACGCAGTTCGATCTCGGAGGCGAACGGTCCGTTGCGGAAACCGCGGCCGGGGGTCAGCGCGTTGCCGAGCAGCACGAGCAGGCGGCTGATCGGCGTCAGCAGCACCGAGATCGCCTGCAGCGGAAGGGCGGACACCAGCGCGATCGTGTAGGCGTTCTGACGGCCGATCGTGCGCGGGCCCACGCCGATCGCCACGAAGCTGACCACCACCATGATCGCCGCCGCGGCCACCAGTCCCCAGCCGAAGCCGAGCCGTTCCGCCAGATAGGCGACCAGCATGACGGTCGCGATGGTCTCGCAGGTGATGCGCAGCAGCACGACGAGGTTGATGTAGCGCGGCCGGTCGTGCATGAGCCGCGCCAGACGGGCGGCGCCGGGGCGCTCGTCGCGGACGAGTTCTTCGACCCGCGCCATCGACACGGTGCTCACGGCGGCGTCGACGGCCGCGAACAGCCCGCCGATGAAGATCAGCGCGATGGCCCCGAGCAGGGGCGTCAGGCCCGTCACGATTGATCGTAGAAGCGCGACTCGTCGAGCAGTCTTCGGTCGCGTTCGGTCTGCCGTTCCCGGTGATATTCGTCGACTTGGGCGGCGACCCACTCCTCGAGCAGCTCGCGTTGCAAGGCGAACATCTCCTTCTCTTCATCGGGTTCGGCGTGGTCGTAACCCAACAGGTGCAGCACGCCGTGCACGGTCAGCAGCGCGAGTTCCTGGCCGAGCGAATGCCCGGCCGTCTCGGCTTGTTTGGCGGCGAACTCGGGGCACAGCACGATGTCGCCGAGCATGGACGGGCCCGGTTCGGGGGCGTCCGGGCGTCCGCCGGGTTCCAGTTCGTCCATCGGGAAGCTCATGACGTCGGTGGGACCGGGCAGGTCCATCCACCGCATGTGCAGGTCGGCCATCGCGGCGGTGTCGAGCAGCACCATCGACAACTCGGCGGCGGGGTTGACGTCCATCCGCTCGATGACGAACTTGGCGACGCTGATCAGCTCGGTCTCCGAGACGTCCAGCCCAGACTCGTTCGATACCTCGATGCTCACCGGCGCGGCCTGCCCGCATTCGCCCGGCGCTGCGAACGGTTCAGCGCACCCGAGTCCTCGTGCCTGGCATAGGCGTCCACGATCTCGGCCACCAGGCGGTGCCGCACGACGTCGGCGCTGGTGAGTTCGGCGATGTGGATGTCGCTGATGCCGTCGAGGATGTCGACCGCGGCGCGCAGACCCGAGCGGGCGCCGCCGGGCAGGTCGATCTGGGTGGTGTCACCGGTGACGACGATCTTGGACCCAAATCCCAAGCGGGTCAGGAACATCTTCATCTGCTCGGCAGTGGTGTTCTGCGCCTCGTCGAGCACGACGAAGGCGTCGTTGAGGGTGTTGTGGGTGAGTAGGAAGTCCTCGGTGACGTACAGCGAGTCCGCCGCCGCGACGCGGATGCACACCGCTTCCTCGGTGCCGACTTCTTCGATCGATTCGACGTACCGCTTCGGCTGGCCGCCACCACACTCGTCGTACTTCGCGGCCTTGCGCGCAAGCCGGAACGGAACGACGCCTTCCGGGAGTCTGATGTCGACGACGTGAGCGTCGTGCCGATAGGGCACCTCGCGTCCCATGGCCAAACCGGGCTTCCTGCCGTCGGCGACGCGGGTGCGGCTGTATGCGACTCCGCCGAGCGACTGCACCAGGAAGACGACGTCGTCGCGCAGTTGATCCGAGACCGTCGTGTACTGGATCCGGCAGGTGCGTCCCATTTGGGTGACCGGCCCGCCGTCGGTGTCCAGCAGGCCCTGCAGTACCGCCAGACGTACGTCCGCCGAGTTGAGCAGGTAGTCCTTCGGGACGAACTTGTCACTCGACCGAGTGCCGGCCAGTCCGAGCCGACGCAGGGCACCGGTGACCGGGTTCTCCTGCGTGATCACCTCGCCGGGCGTGGTCACGCGGTTCAGCACGTAGTCGACTTCGGTCTTCCGTCTGACGACGATGCCCGGCACGACCCGCTCGAAGGCAGCCGCCAACTCCGGATCGGTGATGGCGAAACCCGGAGTCGTCTTGCACGTGATGCACCCGTCACCGAGGAGCAATCCGAGGGCGTACGGATCGAGTGGCACCGAGTGCGCGGGAAACTCGACCGGGGCGCTGAGAAGCGGCAATTCGTAGCGGTGATAGTGCGCCGCACGGAGATTGCCGATCATCTCCTTGGTCTCGAGAACCCGCGCCGGCTTCCCCCGGCGGCGGTCGGAACGGGTGTAGACCGACCAGAGGTGGTCACCGGACGCCAGCGTCGACGAGCCGTCCTGGGTGGTGACCCGGTAGATGTCCTTGAAGCCCTGGGGATAGACACCTTGGACCTCCGTCGGCCGCCCGTCCGACCCGATGACGAAGTCTCCGACCCGGAGTTCGCCGATCGGCCGGTAACCGGTGGGCGTCAGCACCCGCGTGGACAACGGCTGCGCGCGACCACGCATGTATGCCAGCGGCGCAACCTCTATGACGCCGGTGCTCATCAGCTTCGGGATGAGTTCGGCGTCCATCATGTCGTGCAGCGCGTCGTACAGCGGCCGCAGATACGGATCGATCTTCTCGCTGAGCGTCCCTGGCAGGAAGCCAAGGCGCTCACCGGCTTCCACGGCGGGCCGCGTCAGGATGATGCGCGAGACCTGCTTGCTCTGCAGCGCGCTGACCGCCTTCGCCATCGCGAGGTACGTCTTGCCGGTACCGGCGGGGCCGATGCCGAACACGATGGTGTGCTTGTCGATCGCGTCGACGTAGTGCTTCTGGTTCAGCGTCTTGGGGCGGATCGTCTTGCCGCGCCGCGACAGGATGTCCAGCGTCAGGACGTCGGCCGGCGACTCGGAGCCCGACCCCATCAGCATCGACACCGTGTGGCGAACTGCGTCGGGGGTGAGGGTCTGACCGCTCGACACCACGGCCATGAGTTCGGTGAGGGCACGTTCGGCGAGGGCGACGTCGGCGGGCTCACCCGACAGCGTCAGCGCATTGCCTCGCGCATGCACGTCGGCGGTGAGCAGGCCCTCCAGCGCGCGCAGGTTCTCGTCGGCAGAGCCGAGTAGGCCCACGACCAGGTCCGGCGGCACGTTGATGTTGCTGCGTACGGGGTTGCTGCTTCGTACCGACGACGAGGCAGCGTTCGTCTCGCGGGGCGTCACGTGGAGTTCAGTGCCTGCTTCCTGGGTTGGCGTGCGTGTCTCGTTCGAGTTTACCGCTGGTCACTGCCACGCCCCAATGGATAACGGGCGGTTACGTCAACGCCACCTGGGCGTCAGCACGCCGAGCGCCCCCAGCGCGACGGCCGCGGCGGTCGACGTCCGCAGCACCGACGGGCCCAGCACCACCGCGGTGGCACCCGCGCCGGTCAACGAAGCGATCTCACCGTCGCTGATCCCGCCCTCGGGCCCGACCAGCAGGAACACCCTGTCGGCGGCCGCGAGCCGGCCGGTCAGCGCGGGCCCGGTGATCGGTTCGGTGGCCGACTCGTGCAGCGCCAGCACCACCGCGCCCGCGGCGACCTCGGTCGCGACCATGGTCACCAGCTGGGCGGACGACACGACGGACTCGACGGCCGGGACGTAGGGCCTGCGCGACTGCCGGGCGGCCGACCGGGCCACCGCGCCCCACCTGCGCAGCCCCTTGCCGGCCTTCGCCGCGTCCCAGCGCGCCACGCAGCGCTCGGCCTGCCACGCCAGGAACGCATCGGCGCCCGCTTCGGTGGCCAGCTCGACGGCCAGTTCGGCGCGGTCCGACTTCGGCAGCGCCTGCACGACGGTCACGGTGGGCTTCGGTGGATCGATCGTGCGCAGGGTCTCGATGCGAGCGGACAGCCTGCCCTTGGTCACGTCGTCGACGACGCAGTGCGCCACGGTGCCCGCGCCGTCGCCGACGTCGATGCGTTCACCCACGCGGATTCGCCGCACGTTCGCGGCGTGGAACCCCTCGTCACCGTCGACGACGACGGACTCGGCGCCCTCGGGCAGCGCGTCGACGTAGAACAGTGCACTGCTCATCGGCGATACCGCTCCCCGCGCGTCAGCGGCCGGTGAACGTCTCGCGCAGCCGGCTGAACAGACCACCATTGGCGGCCGGCCCGGCGTTCGTCGACTTCACCTCGGCGACGTCGCGCACGCGGTGTTCCTTGAGTTTGCGCAGCAGATCGGTGTCCGTGTGGTCGAGCCGCGACGGCACGACGACCTCGATGTGGACGTGCAGGTCGCCACGCACACCCGACCGCAGGTGCGGCATGCCGTGCCCGCGCAGCGTGGTCACCGTGCCCGGCTGCGTGCCGGGAGCAATGGTGATGTCGGTCGGCCCGCTGAGGATCGCGTCGACGCTGACGGTCGTGCCGAGTGCGGCGTCGAACATGGGGACCGAGACCGTGCAGTGCAGATCGTCGCCGTCGCGGACGAACACGTCGTGCTGCTGTTCGTGCACCTCGACGTACAGGTCGCCTGCAGGCCCGCCACCGGGGCCGACCTCGCCCTGGGCAGCCAGCCGCACCCGCATGCCCTCGCCGACGCCCGCCGGAATCTTGACGCTGACCTCACGACGGGCTCGCACGCGCCCGTCGCCGCCGCAGCGGTGGCAGGGGTCGGGGATCGTCTCGCCGACCCCGGCGCACACCGGACACGGCCGGGTGGTCATGACCTGGCCGAGCAGCGACCGCTGCACGGTCTGCACCTCGCCCTGGCCGTGACAGGTGTCGCACGTGACCGGCGTCGAGTCGCCGTGGGTGCCCTTGCCCTGACAGACGTCGCACAGGATCGCGGTGTCGACGGTGACCTGCTTGGTCACGCCCGTCGCGCACTCGGTGAGGTCCAGGCGCATCCGCAGCAGCGAGTCCGAACCGGGGCGCACCCGGCCGACCGGGCCACGGCCGCCACCGGCGCCGCCGCCGAAGAAGGCCTCGAAGACGTCGCCGAGCCCGCCGAAGCCGCTGAACCCGTTGCCGGCGCCGCCCATGCCGCCGGACTCCATGGGATCGCCACCCATGTCGACGATGCGACGCCGGTCGGGATCGGTCAGCACCTCGTAGGCCAGCTTGACCTCGGCGAACTGCTCGGTCGCATCGGGATTGACGTCGGGATGCAGCTCGCGCACCAGTCGTCGGTACGCGCGCTTGATGTCCGAATCACTCGCGCCCTTGCTCAAACCGAGCAGCCCGTAATAATCGCGTGCCACGCCAAACCCTTCCAAGAAACTTCATGCCGCTCGCGCGGTCTGAATTCGCACCCCTAGCGGGTGCCCAAGACTTCGCCTATGTAGAGAGCAACCGCCGCGACGTTGGCGATGGTTCCCGGATAGTCCATCCGTGTGGGTCCGACCACACCCATGCCGCCGTACACCTTGCCCAGCGAGCCGTAGGTGGTGCTGACCACCGAGGTACCGGCCATTTGTTCGGCCTCGGTTTCGTGCCCGATGCGTACCGTGACCTTACCGGCTTGCTGCTGGGCGGCGAGCAACCGCAGGACGACGACCTGCTCCTCGAGTGCCTCGAGCACCGATCGCAGCGATCCGCCGAAGTCGGCGGTGTTGCGGGTCAGGTTCGCGGTGCCGCCGAGCAGGAGGCGTTCCTCCTTGTGCTCGACGAGGGTCTCGACCAGGACGGTGGCGGCGCGGCCGACCGCATCGCCCAGCCCGCCGTGGCCGTCGAGCTGTGATGCCAGGTCGGCGACGTTCACCGATGCCGTCGACAGCGGCTTGCCTTCGAGCGCCTGGCCGAGCCGCTCCCGCAGCTGTGAGAGCTGGTGGTCGTCGAGGGCGTCGCCGAGTTCGACGATGCGCTGATCGACGCGACCCGTGTCGGTGATCACGACGAGCAGCAACCGCGCCGGCGTCAGGGCAACGACTTCGAGGTGACGCACCGTCGACGTCGTCAGGGTCGGGTACTGGACGATCGCGACCTGCCGGGTCAGCTGCGCGAGCAATCGCACCGCGCGGCGCAGGACGTCGTCGAGGTCGACGCCGTCCTCGAGGAACTTCAGGATGGCGCGCCGTTCGCTGCTGGAGAGCGGCTTGACGTCGTGCAGCCGGTCGACGAACTCGCGGTACCCCTTCTCGGTGGGCACGCGGCCCGAACTCGTGTGCGGCTGGGCGATGTAGCCCTCGGCTTCGAGAACGGCCATGTCGTTGCGCACCGTAGCGCTGGAAACGCCCAGGTTGTGCCGCTCGACCAGCGTCTTGGAGCCGATCGGCTCCTGGGTGGTCACGAAATCGGCGACGATGGCGCGCAACACTTCGAAACGCCGGTCATCGGCACTACTCATGCGTTCACCTACCTCACCTAGAAGCGAGTCTTCATTTTACGGTGACCAGCGACGTTGCCGACGGGCGGCAGACCGATGGGGCCGTCACGATGCCCGGGACAACATCGTCTAGGAGCACTAACCTCGTCCTCATGCCGACGCCGACGTCACGGACTCCTGCACCCATGACGGCCCGCACGTGATCTTCAAGGGCGTCCGCGACGGCAAGCCATATCCCGAGCACGGCCTGTCGCATCGGCAGTGGGCCCAGATCCCGCCGCGGCAGATACGACTCGACGAACTGGTCACCACGACGACGGTGCTGGCGCTCGACCGGCTGCTATCCGAGGATTCGACGTTCTACGGCGACCTGTTCCCGCACGCGGTGCGGTGGCAGGGCACGGTGTACCTCGAGGACGGTCTGCACCGTGCCGTGCGCTCCGCGCTGCGCAACCGGACCGTGCTGCACGCCCGCGTGTACGACATGGACCAGCCGTTCGAGAACCAGACCGGGCCCACCCACATCTAATTTCCGCGAGCGTGCGTGTCTGCGGCCGACACGCCGCGCCCAAACCCGAGTTCGCGCACGCTCGCCGCCGATCCGACGAGGACCGCCACGGCCGTGATCGTCTGCCAGGCATAGATCGTGTAGACGCTCCCCCGCTCCCACGCGCCCACCGGCGGCACCGCGGACACGACCACGGCCAGACACGCGAGCCCGACGACGCCCAGCACCAGCGACAGCGCCCGGTGCGCGCGGAATCCGGCAGCGGGCCGCAGCGCCCACGCGCCTGCCAGCACCGTGGCGTTGCCGCCGCCGATCGCCATCGCGGCGCCGATCCCGTGCCAGGGCGAGGTGGTTCCGCTGTGCACCAGCGCGACCAGGACGTTGCCCACCCCGTTGCACACGGCGAACGCCAGGAACAGCGGCGCCTTCCGGCCGCGGCACAGCAGCCAGCCACCCAGCGGCAGCGCCACCGCCTGCACCAGGAACGCGACGTTCATCACCGCCGCCCGCGGCGAGATGTCGGGTTGGCCCAGGGAGCTGATGTAGTGGTGGGCGTAGTCGTACCCGGGCACGGCCGCGGCGGCGACGGCCTCGGTGACGAAGTACACGACCGCCGAGGCGATCCAGAGCGCTGCTCCGATACGGGCTGTCACCACGTCAGCCTACGGATGAGGTTGCTAGGCCCCTGCGGTCATCGCGTCGCGCAGGCTCTTCGGGCGCAGGTCGGTCCAGTTCTCCTCGACGAAGGCCAGGCAGTCGGCCCGGGTGCTCTCGCCGAACACGACGCGCCAGCCGGCGGGGACGTCGGCGAAGACCGGCCACAGGCTGTGCTGCTCCTCGTCGTTCACCAGGACGTAGAAGCCGGCGTTCTCGTCGTCGAACGGGTTTGTGCTCATCGGGTCTCCTCATCGAGTGATCGGGCGAACGAGGCGACGGGGTGCGCCGCGGTGAGGTCCGAGCCGAGGACGCGGTCGGACAGCATGCCCAGGCAGCTCAGGTTGGGGAAGCCAGGGCCCTGGGTCAGTCCGGATAGCCCGGGCAGGAACAACTTCGGGTGGACGCCCGTGACGGCGAGGTCGTAGCCGATCGACTCCTGCAGCAGCTCACCACTGAGCGGGCCGCCCATGCCGAGTTCCAGCACGTCGAGTGCATCCTGGTCGAACAGCGGCAGGAACCACAGCGAGTCGGCGCCCGATCCGTCGATGACGAGGTCGAAGCCGTGCACGGTCTCGACGGCCTCGCCTGCGGTATTCGTGCTGAGCGTCAACCTGATTCGGCCGTCACGGGCGACGGCGTGCGCCACCCGCCCGCGCAGGTGCCGGATCCGGTCGTCGGCCAGCAGCGCGTCCTGCACGCGCGCCGAGAACACACCGCGGTCGGTGCGGGCCAGCGCGTCGCGCCGCTCGGCCAGCGTCAGGCTCGTCCAGCCGGTCGGGTCGGAGAACAGGGTGTTCTCGAAGAAGCTCTCCCCGCGGGTGAACAGCGTGACCGAGGGCGAGATGACCGTGATCGTCGAAACCCGGTGCCGGAAAAGCTCGTTGAGCATCGACGCAGCCGTCTCGCCGCCGCCGATCACGGCGACCCGCTCGGCGGAGATGCGTTCGTGCGAGGCGGCGTGGTGCCAGAACTGCGCGATCGACATGACCCGCGGGTTGCCGGGCAGCACCGACCGTTCGGCCTGCCCCGGCCCGGTGATGACGACGCCGTCGGCGTGCACGGTGGTCTCGGCGGTGTGCAGCGCCCACCGCTCCTCGCCTTCCTCTGTCGAGACCGAGATCCGTTCCACCTCGCCCTGCACGACGGGCATCCCGATGTCGTCGGCCACCCAGCGCAGGTACTGGCTCCACCGCCGGTGCGTCGGCGCCGGACGGCCCCGGTCGATCCACTCGGCGAACTGACCGGTCGCGACGAGGTAGGCCTGCCAGCTGTGCCGGGTCATCCGCTCGTCGAGTTCGCCGTTGCGGCGCGGGACGAGCGACGACCGGTACGGGAAGCCGACGTCCTTCTCGGGGCCGGTGCCCAACCTGTGGTTGCCGTCGGTCCAGCCGCCGCCGGATTGCCAGTTGGCGGCGACGCCCGACCGTTCGACGGCGATGACGTCGGGTGCGTCGACGCCCATCGCGCGCAGCTCGGCGGCCTTCGCCGCGATGGCGACGGCCTTCGCGCCCGCGCCGACGACGGCAAGGGTCTTGGGTTCGGACGTCATTCGGTCACCTCTCGCAGGGCGTCCAGCCAGGACGTCTGCAGGATCGCGACGTCGTCGGCGGACAGGATGTCGGGCAGGGTGCGCCACTGGGTGCCGAGCACCGGCCTGCCGTCCCGTTCCAGCACCGCCGCCATGAGCGTCAGCTCGTGGCGTACGGCGAGGTTGGGCTCCGGCAGGCGGGACGCATCGGTCAGCAGCGCGCGGTCGGATCGCAGGGCGTTGGCGGCGGCATCCTGGTGGAACCGGCCGAGGAAGTTCACCAGCACCTGCGGATCACGATGCACGCCAAGCCGTTCGGCGGTGTCGGGGCGGAGGTAGCGCAGCAGCCCGTAGTCGATGCCGTCGCCGGGGATGCACGCGAGACGGGCCGCGACCGCCGCGGCGTCGGTGGGATCGACCCGCATCGGGTAGATGGCACTGAGCAGGCCGACGGTGTCGCCGGTGTCGACGACGTGGCCCGTGATGCCCTCGGATGCGACGGCATCGGCGCGGCCGTGGGTCTCCAGCGCCAGCAGCGGCGGTGGTGTCGGCTGGCCGCGCCTCCGCCGCCACCGATCCACCATGCGTGCGGTCGCAGCGATCAGCACCTCGGTGGTCGGCACGGGGCCGGCGAGCACCCGCTCGGTCAGGTCCGGGTCGGCGAGGGCCAGCATGACCACGACGTCGGCCACCCGGTCGCGGTCGGGATCGACGCGTCGCGTGCCGAGGTCCGGATCGGGCCCCTCGACCTGCGCGGCCCAGAAGTCGACCGTCTCGAGCTTCATGGCGCGGTCGTGCAGCAGCCTCGACCAGGTACCCAGCGGGGTGTGCTCGCGCGCAGGCGTCGGTGTGCGCCCGGCAACCACTGCGTGCCAGGCGGTTTCGAGTTCGCCCAGCACGATCCGCCACGACGCGGGGTCGACTGCCAGCACGTGCGGGGTGAGCAGCAGCACGCCGGAGCCGCCGTCGGCCGGGCGCAACCACACCGCGTCGAGCATCACGCCGCGCTGGGGGTCGAGGCGTTCCACCGCGAGGCCGGTCTGCGTGGTGACCGCTGTCGGCATGTCGCCGGAGACGACGACCTCGGTCAGCACGTCGCCGACGGGATGCTCGACCAGCGCCATGGTCTCGACGTCGAGGCGGCTGCGCAGCGCGGCATGACCGTCGATCACGCTGCGCAGCATGGCGTCCAGGTGATCGCGGGTGACGCCCTCGGGCAGTCGGATCGCCTCCGACTGCGCCAGTCGGCGCGCATCGCCGTGTGCGAGTAGCCAGTGCCCGTTGGGCAGTAGCGGGATCGGTTCGCCGTCCTCGTCGAATGCCCGCTCGTGGTCGGCGGTGTCGGAGTCCATCGCCGCGGCCAGCTCGCGGACGGTCGAGCAGTCGAGCATCAGTCGCGCGCGCAGGCTCAATCCCCGCCGCCGCACCGCCTGTACGACCGACAGCGCCACGATGCTGTCGAGACCCAGGTCGAGGAAGTCGGCGGTGACGTCCACCGTCGGCGCGTCCAGCACCTCGGCCAGCACCTCGGCGAGCACGGCCTCGGTGTCGGTGGCCGGCCCCTCGCTCTGATCGGGCCGTCGGATCGCGTCGATGGCCGCCAGCGCGGCGTCGTCGACCTTGCCATGACGGGTCAGCGGGATCTCGTCGACGACGTAGACGTGGTGCGGCACCAGGTATCTCGGCAACGTCGCGGTCAGCATCCGGCGCAGGTCGGCGGCGTCGGCCTTCGTCGCGACGTACGCGACGAGCCGGGGACCGCTGCGGTGCCGCCGCACCGCGACGTGCGCACCGCGGACGTCGGGATGCCGGTGCAGCGCCGCGGCGACCTCGCCGGGTTCCACCCGAAACCCGCGGATCTTGACCTGGTCGTCGCTGCGGCCGAGGAACTGGATCGCAGTCGGCTCGGAGTCGGTGCGGCGCACCACGTCACCGGTGCGGTACATCCGGGCGCCCGGCCGGAACGGGTCTGCGACGAAGCGGCCCGCGGTCTCCGCGGCACGTCCGAGGTAGCCCCTGGTCAGCTGACCCCCGGTGAGGTATAGCTCCCCCGCCACGCCGTCGGGGACCGGTCGGAGCCAGGCGTCGAGCACGTAGGCGGTGGTCGAGTCCGTGGGTTGACCGATGCACGGGGCGGGATGGTCGGCAATCGCGGCGACGACGGCTTCGACCGTGGTCTCGGTGGGCCCGTAGCAGTTGTGGGCGGACATGCCCGTGCGCGCGCATTCGTCCTGGATCGCCCGCCAGGTCCCGGTGTCGATCGCCTCGCCGCCGAGCGCGAGGACGGCCAGCGGCACGGTCGACAGCAGACCGGCGGCGCGCAGCTGGGTGAACATCGACGGCGTGGTGTCGATCATGTCGATCCGGTGGCGACCGATCTCCTCGACCAGTGACTCCGCATCGCGCTGCACGTCGTCGCCGACGATGTGCACCGCGTGGCCGTCGAGCAGCGCGGCGAGCGGCTGCCACGCCGCGTCGAACGTGAACGACCAGGCGTGGGCGATGCGCAGCGGGCGGCCGAGCCGTCGCGCGGCGGGAGCCACGACGTTGCGCACGTGGTCGGCGCCATAGGACAGCAGGGCGTCGTGAGTTCCGATGACGCCCTTCGGCTTTCCGGTGGTCCCCGAGGTGAATACGACGTAGGCGCCCTGCCCGGGTGCGACGTCCGCGGGCCGGTAGGACGCCGGAGGTGTCGACGTCGCGGCGGCCACCACCGCGTCGTCGACGACGACGAGTGCGGCACCCGTCTGCCCGACGATCTCGTCGACCCGATCGGGCGGCATCGAGGGGTCCAGCGGCACGATCATGCCGCCTGCCTTGAGCACGGCGAGCATGGCGACCACGTAGTCCGGACCCCGGCGCAGCAGGATCGGGACCGGCGTCTCGGCGCCCACGCCACGCCGCACCAGATCGGCCGCGAGGCGGTCGGCAGCGTCGTCGAGTTCGCGGTAGGTCAGTTCCCCACCGCGCCAGCTCAGCGCGGTCGCATCCGGCCGCTCGGCCGCCGCGGCACCGACCGCGGTGTGGAACCCACCGAGGGGCGCCTCCGAAACGCCCGGTGCGTCATGGCGCACCTCGCCGTCGAGGGTGACGGCGACCTCGCGCAGCGGTCGGTCCCATGCGGCGAGGAGGCGCTCGACGACCGTGAGCACCCGCCTCCCGAGATCCTCGGGCCGCAGGGTTCCCAGTGCACCGTCGAGGGTCTCGACGAGCACGGTCAGCTTGCCGTGCGTGGGATGCGCGGCGATCGTCACCGGGAAGTGCGAGAGGCTCTCCAGCGCAGCGGGTTTGAGGACGGCGCCGTTGAGCGGGAAGTCGTCGCTGCCCACCAGGCCACCCGGCGGGAAGTTCTCGTAGACGAGCAAGGTGTCGTACAGCTCGCCGATGCCACCCAGGGTCCGAAGCTCGGTGTGGCTGAGGTAGCTGTGGTCGCGCAGTTCAGCGGCCTCGCGCTGCAGGGCAAGACACTGCCGGCGCACCGTCTCGGCCGGGTCGACCCGCACCCGCAGCGGCACGGTGTTGATGAACAGGCCGACCATCGACTCGACGCCGCTCAGCTCGTCGGGGCGCCCCGACACCGTGACGCCGTAGACGACGTCGGTGCGGTCGGTGAACGTCGACAGAATTGCCGCCCAAGCCATTTGGAACAGCGTGTTGACCGTGACGCCCTTGGCGCGGGCGGACTCGAGGATGGCCGTGGTGTCGTGCTCGTCGAGCATGACCTCGGTGCGTTGCGGCAGGCCGGGTGTGGCCTCGCGGCCCGAGAGTGCCGGCGACAGCAGCGTCGGACCGGTCAGGTCGGCGAGGTGGGTGCGCCACCGCACGCGGCTCGCCTCCTGGTCGCGTCCGGCGAGCCAGCCGATGTAGTCGCGGTAGGGCCGCGGCGCCCGCGGCAGCGCGTCGACGTCCCCACCCGCGCAATACAGGGCGATGAGTTCGCCGACGAACACCGGCAGCGACCAGCCGTCGATCACGATGTGGTGGGCCACCACCACCAGGCGCCACTGCAGATCGGGCTTCTCGACGAGCAGGAACCGGATGACCGGGCCCCTGCCCAAGTCGAAGGATCGGCGGCGTTCCTCGTCCTCCAGGGCGGCGGCCTCGGCGGCGGATGCGACGACGTGCCGCCAGGGCAGCTCGACGGCCGACGGCACGACGGCGACGGGCTTGCTGAGGTTGCCCTGGACGAAGCTGGAGCGCAGGTTGGGGTGCCGCACCAGGAGCTTCTCGGCGCACTCGCGGAGCAGTTCCGGGTCGAGGGTGCCCTCGACGTCGGCGGCCATCGCGATGACGTACGGGTCGGCACCGTCCTCGCGGTCGGTCAACCCCGCCAGCGAGTAGAGCCCCTGCTGCAGGGGGCTCAACGCCAGGACGTCCGCGATCGGACTCGCGGGAGGGCTCACCCCTGGCCCCATCCGGCGGTCAGCGCCGCCAGTTCGTCGGCCGAGAGGCCGGACGCGGCCATCGGCGCGTGGTGCATATCGGCGGTCGTCGCGGTGCCGCTGCCTGCCTTGGCATCGACGGCGGCGGCGAGTTCGGCCAGTTCGGGGTGCTCGAACACCATGCGTGCGGTGAGCGGCACACCGGTGTCGCGCGCCCGGGCCGCCAGTTGCACGGCGAGGATGCTGTCGCCACCGAGTGTGAAGAAGTCGTCGCGGCGACCGACCGCCGCGCAACCGAGCACGTCGACCAGCATCGTCGCGAGCGCGCGTTCGGTGTCCGTGCGGGCTGGTTCGGTGGACGTCACCGCGCGGAAGACCGGGCGGCTCAACGCTTCCGGGGCCAGGTCGTCGACCACGGTGAGCGCGGGCGGAACCAGGTCCTCGGGCAGCGCCGCGGCGACGGTGTCGGCGAACCGGCTGCGCTCGGCCGCGTCGGTGATGGGCTGGCGTGGCACGACGTATCCGGCGAGTTGCGTGCCGACCCGAGCGGGCCAGTGCCGGGTGGCGGCGGCCGCCACGCCGTCGAGCGCTTCGAGCGCGCCCTGCAGTCGGTGGTCCACGGCGTCGACGACGTCGAGCCTGCCGTCGTCGGTCCACCTCGCGCGCTCACCGGTCCGGTACAGCCGGGCGCCACCGCCGAACGGGTTCGCGACGAAACGCGCTGCGCTCGCGACGTTGCCTGCCGACTCCGCGTGCCGATGCGCACCGTCGACCGCCCCGCCGGCGTAGTACACGTCGCCGATGACGCCGACGCCCGTCGGTTCCAGCCACTGGTCGAGTACGTACACGTGGGTGGCGTTCGCGGTGTGCGTCGACCCCTCCGGCGCGACGGCCCGCAGACTCCACTCCTCGACGATGCGGCGTCGCTCGCGCGGGTCGACGACGGTGACGTCGCGCAGCGTCTGCGAGGCGTCGCTGGCGAATGCGTCGAGGACCTGATGCAGGGAGGCGACGAGCCGTTCGGCGGTGCCGCGCTCGTAGAGTTCGGTGCGATAGATCACGGTGCCCTGGTAGCCCGCGCCGGCCGTGGCGAAGAAGTTCACCGACAGGTCGGCGTGCGCGACGTCGAACGTCGGCTCCAGTGCGGTGAAACGGGTTTCGCCGTCGGGACCGGAGTCGATGACCTGGTCGGCGGGCAATTCCTCGCGGACGTGCACGACGACGCCGAACAGCGGGTTGCGCGACAGCGACCGCACGGGGGCGACGGCGTCGACGACCCGGTCGAACGGCAGGTCCTGGTGCGCGTAGGCGCCAAGCGCCATCTCCCGTGACCGCCGGAGCACCTCGCGCAGCGTCGGGTTGCCCGACAGGTCGTTGCGCAGCACGACGATGTTGATGAAGAACCCGATCAGCTGGTCGAGCTGCGGTTCGGTACGCCCGGCGACCGGGGTGCCGAGCGGGATGTCGACGCCCTCCCCCGCCGCGTGCAGCGCCACGGCCACCGCGGCCTGCAGCAGCATGAACTCGGTGACGCCGAGTTCGCGGGTCAGCTCGACCAGCCGGGCCCGCGTGTCGCCGTCGACCTCGAACGCCAGTGCGTCGCCGCCACCCGACGGCACGGGCGGGCGCGGGAAGTCGGGACGCAGCCCGTTCTCCTCGGGCAGGTCGGCGAGCTGTGCGGTCCAGTACTCGCGCTGCGCCGCGACATCTGCTCCCGCCGAGCCCTCCTCGGTGAGCAGCTGGTTCTGCCAGGCGGCGAAGTCGGCGTACTGCACGGGCAGCGGCTCCAGTGCCGTGCTGGTCTGCCCGCCTCGCCGCGCCCGGTAGGCCGTGAGCACGTCGGTGAACAACACTCCGGCCGACCAGTGGTCGGCGGCGATGTGGTGCACGACGATCGAGAGCACGTGGTGATCGGGCGTGGACAGCACGGCTGCGCGGATGGGCCAGTCGGTCTCCAGCTCGAAGCAGTACTTGCGCTCGGCGTCGAGTTCACGCCGGAGCCATTCGTCGCCGTCGCCCCGGGCTCGGCGCACCCGCAGCGGTGCCGCCGGATTGATCACCTGGTGTGGCGCGCCGTCGATCTCGCGGTAGGTGGTGCGCAGGATCTCGTGCCGCTCGACGACGTCGTCGATCGCGGCGACGAGCGCCTCGACGTCGCTGGGCCCGGTGACGCGTGCGGCGAACGGGATGTTGTTGACGGGATTCGGCCCGTCGATGCGGAACTGGAACCACTGCCGCAGCTGAGCCGCCGACATCTGCATCGGCCCGTCGTGCGGGACGGCGACGATGCCGGGTCGTCCGGACGCGCCACCCGTGGCGATCAGCTCGTCGACGTGCCTGGCGAGGCCGGATACCGTCGCGATCTCGAACACGTCCTGGACGCCGACGTCGACGCCGCATCGGGAGCGCACCGCCGCAACGAGTTTGGTCGCGAGCAGGGAGTGCCCGCCGAGATCGAAGAACGAGTCGTCCGCACCGACCTGGTCGCGATCGAGCAGTTCGGCGAAGAGTTCGGCGATGCGGCGCTCGGTGTCGGTGGCCGGTTCGCGGTACTCGGTGGCCGATCCGATCTCGGGCTCCGGCAGTGCTCGGCGGTCGATCTTGCCGTGTGCGGTGATCGGGATCTCGTCGATCGCGACGTAGGCCGCCGGAATCATGTACTCCGGCAGGGCGGCTGCCACCCGCGCCCGGATGCGGTCGACCTCCACGATCTCGGCGTCGGCGGCCGGGGTCACGTAGGCGACGAGGCTCTTGCCCAGGGTCGGCAGATCGCTGACCAGGACCACGGCCTGGCCCACCGATGGGTCGACGGAGATGGCCGCGGCCACCTCGCCGAGTTCGATGCGGAAGCCGCGGATCTTGACCTGCTCGTCGGCGCGACCGACGAATTCGATGTCGCCGTCGGCGTTTCGGCGCGCGAGGTCACCCGAGCGGTACATCCGTGCGCCGGGGTTGAACGGGTCGGCGACGAAGCGTTCGGCGGTGAGACCGGGCCGGCCGTGGTAGCCGTGGGCCACGTGGCTGCCGCCGATGTAGATCTCGCCGATGACGCCCACCGGGACGGGTTGCAGCGCGTCGTCGAGCAGGTGGATGTGGGTGTTGATCTTCGGGGTGCCGATGGGCACGATCCGGGCACCCTGCTTGCCCTCGACCTTGTACCGGGTGCAGTTGAGCACCGTCTCGGTGGGGCCGTAGAAGTTGTGCAGCAGCGAGTCGAACGTGGCGTGGAACTTGTCGGCGATCTCGCCGGGCAGTGCCTCGCCGCCGATGGGCACGCGCTGCAGGGTGCGCCACTCGTTCACGCCGGGCAGCGACAGGAACAGGCCAAGCAGTGAGGGCACGAAGTGCATCGAGGTGATGCCTTCGTCGCGCAGCAGGTCGGTCAGGTAGCCGATGTCGCCGAGTCCGCCCGGGCGCGGGATGACCAGCCGCGCACCGGCTGCGAGCATGCCGAAGATCTCGCCGATCGACACGTCGAAGCTCTGCGACGCCACCTGCAGCAGGCGGTCGTCCTGAGATACCGCGTAGTCCTCGCCGAACCACACGAAGTACTCGGCGATCGGACGGTGCGGAACCGGGACGCCCTTGGGCAGCCCGGTCGATCCGGACGTGTAGATCAGGTACGCGGTGTTGTCGGGCAGCAGCGGGCGCACCCGATCGGCGTCGGTCGGGTCGGACGTCGGATAGTCCTCCAGACCGGTCACGGCATCGCGCAGCACGAGTTTGGGGTCGGAGTCGGCGAGGATGTAGTTCAGCCGGTCCTCGGGGTAGGTCGGGTCGACCGGCAGGTACACCGCACCGGCCTTGACGACGCCCAACGCCGTGATCACGAGTTCCGGTGACTTCTCCAACAGCACCGCCACCCGGTCCTCGGTACCGATGTCCTGGGCGATCAGCCAGTGCGCCAGCCGGTTCGAGGCCTCGTTGAGTTCGCGGTAGGTGTAGTGCCTGCCCTCGTAGACGATCGCGACGTTGTCGGGTGTACGGGCAGCCTGCGCGGTGACCAGATCGGTCAGAGTGGTCGCGGGCGTCTCGAACCGTTCCCCGGTCGCCACCGCGTGCATCCACTCGGAGTCCTGCGCGGAGAACAGCCGCAGCCGTGACAGCGGCGTCGTCGGTGCGGCGAGCGCGTCGTCGAGCAGCACCGCGAAGTGGCGCAGCATCTGCGCGGCCAGCCCGGCGTCGAGGACCTCGGTGAGGTGTTCGGCCTCGACCACCGCGCCGTCGGCGTCGAGTTCGATCATGAAGCCCAGGGGCAGTTGCGTGATGTGCCCGCGCAGTTCGGCGCGCTCGCTATGGACGCCGTCGGGGCTGAACCCGCCGCCGTCGGGTTCGCGGAACCCGAAGCTGACCCTGGTCATGCGCTCGGCGCCGTGGCGTCGGTCGGGGTTCAGTTCGCGTACCACGCGGTCGAGGTTCACCCGCTGGTGGGCGAACGCGCCGAGTGCGGTGTCACGCGTCGCGTCCACGAGGTCGCGGAAGCTCTCGCGTCCGGTCGGCCGCAGCCGCATCGCCACGGTGTTGCCGTAGTAGCCGATGGTCTCGTCCGTGTCGCGGTTGAGGACCGGCGTCGCGACGAGGAAGTCGTCGGCGTGGGTGTAGCGGTGGACGAGCGCGCCGAATGCGGCCAGCAGCACCATGTAGGGCGTGGCGCCGGTGTCGCGAGCGAAGTCGGCGACCTTGCCGACGGTCTCGGCCGACAGCCGCAGGGTGCTGCGCTGGGACCGGAAACTGGTCGGGACGGCCGATCCGTTCGGGCCGGGGAGTTCCAGCGGCTCGGGTGGGGCGGCCATCACCGCTCGCCAGTAGTCGAGGTCCTCGTTGGCGGCCGTGTCGTGCGGTGCCTCGACCCGCCGGGGTGTCGGCGGCAGCGTCTCGCCGGAGTAGGCGCGGGTCAGGTCGGGGAAGAACACGCCCCACGACCCGTCGTCCCAGGCGATGTGGTGTGCGACGAGCAGCATGACGTGCTCGGCCGCGGCGGTCCTGATCAGCGTGATGCGCAGTGGCGCATCGGTACTCAGGTCGAAGGGCGCGCCGAACTCGCGCTGCGCCAGCACCTCCAGCCTCAGTGCGCGGGCCCGCTCGGACTTGTCCGACAGGTCGTGCAACGCCCAGCCGGGGGTGAGGTCGTCGTGCACGGTGGCGCGGGGGTCGCCGTTCTCGTCGGCGCGGTAGGTCGTCCGCAGGATGGGGTGCCGCCGGGCCACGGCGTCGAGGGCGTCGTGCAGCCGTTGTGCGTCCAGTGCGCCGGTCAATCGGTAGGACAGGCAGATGTTGAGCAGTACGCCGCTCGGGTCGGCGGCCTGGACGAACCACATCCGGCGCTGACCGTCCGACAGCGCGGTCGGGTCGACGGCAGTGGCCTCCGACGCATCGGACGCGCCTGCCAGTCCACGCTCGGCGAGCTTGCGGCGCATCAACTCCAGCCTGGAGTCGCTACCGGTGCGGGTGCCGTCTGCGATGTCAGTCACGAATGAGCGCCTTCTCGTCGGGTCGGTTCAGGTGATCGATCAACTCGGCTGCGGTTGCGCCGCCGAGAATCGTGGCCAGCGGGACCGTTCGCCCGGTGGCCTTCTTGAGCTTCTTCCTCAGGTCGAGCGCCAGTAGCGAGTCGACGCCGAGGTCGAGCAGTGACGCGTCGAGGTCGATGCCGCCTGCATCGGCCAGGCTCAGCACCGAACCGAGGGCGAGGCGCATGGTGTCGGTCGCATCGAGTCCGTCCGGAACGTCGGCGCCGTCTGGGGTCGGTGCCGCCGCGGGGGTGTCGGCCTGACCCAGGAAGGCGCGCAGCCGGTTCGGGTCCGCCGAGAACACCAGCGGGTCGTCGGCGTGATCGCGCAGGCTCTCCTCGACGGCACGGTCCGGGGCCATGGCCAGCAGTCCCGAGCGTTGGACGCGGGCGATCTCGTCGGCGTCGATGATGCGCGTGTCCTGCCACAGGCCCCATCGCACGGCGGTGCAGTGCCGTCCCCGGGCGCGCAGGTGGACGGCCATGACGTCGAGCAACCGGTTGGCCGCGGAGTAGGCGGCATGCCCGCGGCCACCCCAGAGTCCGGACACCGAGGAGCACAGCAGGATTCGCGCGTCGGCACGCATCGGCCACTCGTCGACGAGGTGCTCGAGACCGACGACCTTGGCGCCGAACGTGTCGCGCACGCCTGCCGTCGTCAGGTCGCGGTGCGGTGCGATGACGGCGGCGCCCGCGGCGTGGACGACCAGTGACGCGCCGTCGCCGCCGAATTCGGCTGCCGCGGCGGCCAGGTCGGCCCGGTCGGTGACGTCGCACGGTGGCGCCACGATCTCGGTGCCACGGGTTTGGGTGAGACGCCGCAGCACTGCGACGTCGGCGCCGCCGCGGCTCAGCAGCACGATCCGACGTGCGCCACGCTCGGCGAGCGCCCGCGCATAGTGCAGTCCGATGGCGCCGCCGCCGCCGGTGATGACCACCTCGTCGAGGACCCCGGAATCCGCCGGCCACGATGGCGGCGCAACGGGCGCGTCGCGCGTCGACCGCTGGTGCGCCACCTGCGCGGAGCGCACGTTGCGGATGGCGACGACGTCACCGTCGCCAAGCAGTGCCGTCGCCAGCGCATCGGCCGAGACGTCGTGGTCGTCGGGCAGATCGAGGTGCCGGAACCGGTGGTCGGGGTATTCGAGGCCGACGCTGCGGTGCATTGCCGCCAGGGCGGCTGGGAAGGGCAGCGGCCCGCGGTCGGCCGGGTCGACGCGTTCGGCATCCACGGTGACCAGCCACACGTCGCGGTGGGTCGGGGTGACGGCGTCGACGTAGTTCAGCAGACCGCGCTCCCAACGGTCGGCGAGAGCGCCGGCCGCGGCAACGGCGTCGTGCTCCGCGACGTGGTCGGCGACGACGACGAGGACGTCCGCGTCGACGACGTCGGCCTGGCGCAATCCGTCGGCGCGGTCGACGGCCGTGCGCAGCGCGTCGGTGAGCCGTTGCCCTTCACCGGCGTCGAGGACGGCGACGCGGCGAGCCTCTCGAGGTGCGGCGGCCGGAACCGGCTGCCACTGCTCGACGGCGACGGTGATGCCTGCGATCGGCGGCAGCGGTTCGGGAGTGGCCCAGTGCCGGTCCGGCCGCATCGGAGCGAACGGGAAGTCGCGCAGCGCCTTCCGTGATCGATCGATCGAATCGGACCAGCGGTGACCCGTGTCCGCGGCGGCCACTGCCGCGATGTTGGCCGACAGGCGGTCGGTGACGTCCTCGTCGCGCCGTCCCGAGCCGACCATCGTGACGGTGCCCTCGGCCACGTCGGGCAGGTCGTCGAGCACGTCGCCCATGGCGAACAGCAGTGCGGGGTGGGCCGACATCTCGACGAAGATGCGCGCGCCCAGGTCCACGGCGGCGGCGACGGCTCGGTCGAATCGGACGGTCGATCGCAGGTTGGCGTACCAGTAGTCGGCGAACGGGGTGCCCGACGGCACGACGTCGGCCGTCGCCGATCCGATGAACTGGATTGGCGCGTCCAGGAACTCGCCGCTGGGCAGGAGTTCGTCGAGTTCGGAGCGCATCGCATCCAGCGCGGTGGTGTGCGCCGGAAACCACATCTCGATCGGCTTGGCGAACGATCCGCGCTCGCTCACGGTGCGGACCGCGTGGGCGACGGCGTCACCGTCGCCGGACACCGCGACCGACGACTTCGAGTTCACGACCGACAGCTCCAGCCACCCCGGGGTGTGCGCGATGACCTTGCGGGCCTCGGCTTCGGTGATCCCGAGTACGGCGACGCGGTAGGGGCCGGTCAGCCGGTCGAGCACGGTGGCACGAGCGATCACGACCCCAACGGCGACGGGCAGGGTGATCGCGCCCGCGACGTAGGCGGCGCCGATCTCGCCGAGGCTGTGGCCGACGGTGACGTCGGGCAGCACGCCTGCCGATCGCCAGACGCGCGCCAGCGCCACCCCGTGGACGAACTGCGCGCCCTGGATCTGAACCTGGCTGAAGTCGTTGGTCCGGGCACCCGGCTCGGCCAGTAGGTAGTCCAGCGGTGACGCCGCGCCCGCAGCGGCGAACACCGCCGCGCACGCGTCGACCTCGGCCCGATATTCGGGCAGGCGGTCGTAGGCAGCGGCGCCCATCGACGGCCACTGACTCCCCTGTCCGGGGAAGACGAAGGCGACGCGGGAATGGCCCGCCTGGGCGCCGAGTGCAGTCGCCCTGGTGACCAGTGGGTGATCGTCACCCTCAGCGAGGGCCGCGAGACCCGCGCGCAGTTCGCCGGCGTGGGCGGCGCGGACCACGGCCCGGTGGCGGCGTGGGCGACGGGTGCGGAGCAGTGTCGACGCCACGTCGGCCACCTCGGCGGCCGGGCGGCGATCGAGGTAGGCCAGGATCGCCGCGGCGTCGGCGGCGACGAGGCCCTCGGCGTGGGCGCTCAGCAGGACCGGGGTGCGCCCGTCGGGCAGCGGGGCGCCGACCATCAGGCGGCCTCCCCGTCGGGGCTGTACTGGTCGGGCATCGACACCACGACGTGGGCGTTGGTTCCGCTCATGCCGAACGCCGACACGGCAGCTATGCGGCTGCCGTCGGTCGCAGGCCAGGGCGTCTGCTTGGTCGCCAGGCGCAGACCTTGAGCGTCCCAGTCGATCTCGCGGCTGGCCTCGTCGACGTGCAGGGTCGCAGGAACGGCTCCATGGCGTGCGGCGACGAGCACCTTGGCCAGGCCCAGCCCACCGGCCGCGGCCTGCGCGTGACCGACGTTCGACTTCACCGACCCGAGCAGCGCGCCGGCACCCGGTGCGGTGGCGCCGTACGTCTGGGCCAGCGAGCGCAGCTCGGTGCGGTCACCGAGGCGGGTGCCGGTGCCGTGGCCCTCGATCATGCCGACGTCCTGAGGGCGCACGCCTGCGGCGTCGATGGCCTTGCCGAACAGCCGGGCCTGGGCCGTGCCGCTCGGTGCGGTCAGGCCGACGGTGCGACCATCCTGGTTCACCGTCGAGGTCAGGACCTCCGCGAGGACGTGCCGACCATCGGCCAGTGCACGGGATCGTCTCTGCAGCAGGAACATCGCGGCTCCCTCGGCCCAGACGGTGCCGCTCGCGAGCGCACTGTAGGGGCGGCAGCGGCCGTCGTCGGACAGGGCGTGCTGCTTCGAGAACTCGACGAAGTATCCCGGCGTGCCCATCACGCAGACGCCACCGGTCAGCGCCAGGTCGCAGTCCCCCGACCGGATGGCCTGGGCGGCCATGTGGAAGGCGGTCAGCGCCGAGGAGCACGACGTGTCGATGGTCATCGCCGGGCCCGCGAGGTCCAGCGTGTACGCGATCCGTCCGGAGATCACGCCCAGTGACGTGCCGGTGATGAGATGCCCGCTGTGGTTGGAGTACTCGGTCAGTTCCGGGCCGTACTCCAGGTAGGACGCGCCGACGTAGCAGCCGACGTCGTGTCCTGCGACGTCGTCGGGGTTGATGCCGCTGTTCTCCAGCGCCCGCCACGCGAGCCGCAACGCCACCCGCTGCTGCGGGTCCATCGCGACCGCCTCGCGCGGGGAGATGCCGAAGAAGGCGGGGTCGAACGCCGCGGCGTCGTCGAGAAATCCACCGAGGTCGTGGATCGGCTTGAACCCGTCGCGTCGGGAACCGTCGAGCAGGTCGCGTACGGCCCAGCCGCGGTCGGTCGGGAAGCGCCCGAGGGCTTCTCGTTGCTCCGCCAGCAGTGACCAGTAGGAGTCGGCGTCGGTGACGCCGCCCGGCGCCTCGATCGACATGCCCACGATCACCACCGGATCGTCAGACGTCATTGACCAGCTCCGCCACCTCTGCGGTGTGGTCGTTGACGAAGAAGTGTCCGCCGTCGAACATCGACAGCGTGAACGCGCCCGTGGTGTGAGTCTCCCAGCCGCGCAACATGTCCTCGCTGACGCGATGGTCCCGGTCACCGCCGAGGGTGTGGATGTCCGCGGCGATCGTCGCGTCGGCGTCGCACGCGTACCGGTTGAACGCCGAGTAGTCGGCGCGCACCGCCATCAGGAGCAGTTCGACGAAGTCGTCGTCGTCCAGCAGACGCGGGTCGGTGCCGCCCAGGTCGACCATCTCGGCGATGATCTCGCTTTGCGCCATCGGCAGATCGGGTGCGGCGGCGACGGTCGAGGGCGCCTCGCTCGCCGACACCCACAGCGCGTCGATCCCGACGCCTTCGCGCTCGGCGACGCGGGCGAACTCGAATGCGACCACCGCACCCATGCAGTGCCCGAACAGCCGGACGGGACCCACTGCGGCCCAGTCCCCCGCGTCGAAGAGGTCGCGTGCCAGGTCGCCGACCGTCGCCGGAGCGGGATGCGACAGGCGGTCGCCGCGCTGCGGGTACTGCATCACGTAGGCGTCGCTGCCTGCCTTCGCCAGTGCGGTACCCAGTGACCGGTAGGCCAGGGCCGCCCCGCCCGCGTGCGGGAACACCAGCGTCGCGGGTCCGCCATCGGCCGGGTACCGCTTGACCCACGGCTTGACGACGAATGACCGGGCGTCGGTCATGACTGGGTCTGCACGGCGGCCCGCTCCAACTCGGACACCACTTCGGCGTTGTCCATGTCGGAGATCTCGAGGTACAGCTCGGCGACCTGTTCGAGTCGGTCGCTACCTGCCTCCCGAGCGGTCAGGCGGCCGGCCAGTGCCTCGACCGTCCGCGTCGCGAACACGTCGGGCACCATGACGGTCGGCGTGTCCAGCCAGTCGCGGATGCGCGCCACCGTCGCCGTCGCGAGCACCGAATCCCCGCCCAGTGCGAAGAAGTCGTCGTCCAGCCCGATTCCGGACCCGGCGTCGTCGCGGCCGAGCACCTCGCCGATGATGGCGGCCAGGGCCCGCTGCAGCGCGGTCGACGGCGCGCGGTGGCTGCGTTCGGCGGGCACGCCGGCCTCGGCCAGCCGCTGCGCGATGCCCCTGCGGTCGATCTTGCCGTTGTAGAACGGGATTCGGTCAGTGGCGACCAGCAGCTGCGGAACCATGTGGGGCGGCAGGATGTCCGCCACCCGCGCGGCGACGGTCTCGGTGTCGACGGCGGGGTCGTCGATGCGGACCATGGCGCCGAGGAGGTCGCGCCCACCGCCGGAGGCGCCGGCGGATACGACTGCCGCCACGGCAGCCGCGACGCCGTCCACGCGCGACAGTGCAGCCTCGACCTCGCCGAGTTCGATGCGGTAGCCGCTGAGCTTGACCCGATGGTCGGCGCGTCCGACGAATTCCAGTGTGCCGTCGGGTCGGTAGCGCACCAGGTCACCCGAGCGGTACCAGATGCTCCCGTCGTACTCGACGAACTTCTCAGCGGTCAGGTCGGGCCTGCCGCGATATCCGCGGGCGATCCCACGGCCCGAGAACCACAGTTCGCCGGGGACCCAGTCCGGGCAGTCCTCGCCGTTGCCGTTCACGACGCGGCAGGCGTTGTTCGGGAACGGCACGCCATAGGGGACCGAGGTCCAGGTGGCGGGAAGGTCGCGGTCGAGGTCGTCGCCGACCTCGTAGATGGTGCCGTGCACGGCGGTCTCGGTGGCGCCGCCGAGGCCCGCGAACCGCACGCCGGGCACGCGTTCGCGCAATGCGCGCACCATGTCCGGGCGCACCCAGTCACCGCCGGCGAGGACCACCCGCAGCGACGCCAGGGACATGCCGGCCGACCCCGCAACCTCGGTGAGCATCTCCAGCCAGCCGGGCAGGAAGTTCACGACCGAGACGCGGTGTTCGTCGATGAGGCGGGCCCATGCGTCGGGGTCCCGGCGCTGATCCTCGTCGACCACGACGACGGCGCCGCCCGCTCGCAGCGAGCCGAACACGTCGGGCACCGACATGTCGGATTCGAGGTGCGACAGCGCCAACGCGCGGTCGTCCGGTCCGATCTCGAAGTGGCGGTAGAGGAATTCGAGGGTGTTCATCACGGCGTCGTGCGTCAGTTCGACACCCTTGGGCTCGCCGGTGGAGCCGGAGGTGAACAGCACGTACGCGAGGTCCTTCGGCTCGACCGCCGTCGGCTCCAAATGGGCCGGGTCGCCGACGATCTCGGCATCGGCCACTGTGAGGGCGGGCACCCCGCAGACGTCGAGCACGTCGGGTAGCTCGCTACCGGTGACGAGTGCGAACTCGACGCCGCCGGTGTCGAGAATCCGAGCCGCGCGTTCGGCGGGCTGGTCGACGCCGATCGGCAGGTAGGCCGCACCGGCGGTCAGGATCGCCAGCAGGGCGGGGATCTGCTCGGGGTTCTTGGGGCCCATCACCGCGACGACGTCACCGCGGTGCACGCCACGCGACTGCAGTGCGGCCGCGATGGACAGCACCTGGTCCTTCAGCTCTCCGTAGGTCCGTACCCCTGCGCTGCCGATGACCGCGATCGCGTCGGGTGTGCGTTCGGCGTTGCGGAAGAACCCGTCGACCAGGTTGTCGCCGCTCGCCGGCGCCGCGGTGGCGTTGGCAGCGCTGCGGACGGCGCGCGACTCCTCGGACACCGCGGGCGGATCGGCCGTGTCCCATGCCGCGTCGTCGGTGGCCAGTCTGCGCAGTTCGGCCACCTGGTAGGCGAACATCGCCTCGGGAACACCCGGCGGGAACGCCTCGACGCGGACGTCCCAGTTGATCATCAGGCCGTTCGCGAGCGGCGTCGCCTGCGCGTCGAGCAGCACCTGGGGGCCCTGCGAGATGGTCCACACCGGCTCGCCGAACTGGTCGGTGACGTCACCGGCGAACAGGTCGCCGAGCCCGAGCGCGCTGGTGTAGACGATGGTGGCAAGCGTCTGCGTGCCGCGGTGGCGGCTCACGTCGCGCAGCACGGTCAGCCCGGACACGGCCGAGTGCTTCGCGGTTTCGTGCAGGACCTCCTGCACCGCGCGTGCGCGCTCTGCAGCAGTGGTTGTTCCGGTGAGGTCGATGTCGAGCATGAGCGACGACGTGAAGTCGCCGACCAGCTTGTCGACGTCGGGGTGATAGGGCTCGCGGCCGAACATCGGCAGGTTGAGCAGGAACCGCGAACTGGTCGACCAGTGCGCCAAAGCATTCGCATACGACGCCGCGACGGCCATCGCCGGCGTGAGGCCGCGGCGGTGTGCCGCAGCGAACAAGGCATCGCGGGTGGGGACGTCGAACACGTGCCACAACCGGATGTTGCGCAGCGGGTTCACCTGCTCGTCGCGCGGAACCAACGGCAGCGCAGGCGGTTCCGGCAGATCCGGCACGCGCTCGGCCCACCAGCGGAGGTCGTCCTCGGACGGCGGTGGCGTCGTGGCGGTCAGCGCGGCACGGTATTCGCGGTAGGTGTAGCCGAGTTCGGGCAGATCGGCGCCACGGTAGAGCACGGCGAGGTCGGCCATGAAGTTGCGGTAGCTGACCGCGTCGGCGGCCTGCATGTCCATGTCGACGTGCAGCCGCGTACGACCACCGGGCAGCAGCGACAGCGAGATCTCGAGCACCGCGTCGTCGAGCAACTGATGCGACTTCGCGTCCCTGGTGGCCTCGAGTCGCTCCTGCGCGGTGGCGTCGTCGAGGTCGCGCAGATCGAACACGGCGACGGGAAGTCCGCGGTCGCTGATCCGCTGGGTGCCGTCGGGCAGGATCTCCTGGCGCAACATGGGATGGCGCGCACCGAGTTTCGCCGCTGCAGTGCCCAACCGCTCCGGGTCGACGCCGGTGCCGTCGAACTCCACGTAGAGGTGCGCTGCCACGCCGCCGAGTTCCTGCTCGCCGTGCCTGCCGACCCACATCGCGTGCTGGATCGGCGCCAGCGGGAACGGCGCGCCGGGGTCGTCGCCGGATGTCGATTCGCTGCCCGAAAGACGTTCGGTGACAGTGGGTTCGGTGGTGCCGAGATGGACGGCGTGCTCGGCGACCAGATCGACCCACGCCTCGACGGTGGGACTGGCAGCCAGCGCCGCGAATCCGACGTTGATGCCCTGCTTCCGCCACCGTCCGGACAGCGACATCATGCGGATGGAGTCCAGGCCCGACGCGATCAGGTCGGCAGTGGGGTCGAGCGCCTCGGGCGAGACGCCGAGCAACTCGGCGACCTCGTCGCGCACGGTCTGCGGAGTCGTCGCAGCAACACCCACTGTGGTCCCTCCAAGTATTAGTAAAGGCTGCCCTAACTTTGAGGAGGCTACCCTATTGTCGATCCGGTCAACACTCCTACCCGAAGGGCTCGGCTGCGCTCGTGAACACGTCAACCCACCAGGCATTTCAAGGCGAGCAACGGGATCTCGTACGGGGTTTCACACCGTTCCCGTACGACCGCGCCGACGAGTACCGCCGGGCCGGTTACTGGCAGGGACGACGGCTCGACGACATCCTCCGCGACGCCGCACGGCAATGGCCCGACAAGCCGGCTGTGATCGATGCCACGGGGCTCCTCACCTTCGGTGAACTCGACGCGCTCGCAGACCGCGTCGCCGCGGCGCTGGCTGCTCGCGGCATTCGTCCGGGTGACCGCCTGCTGCTGCAGTTGCCGAACTCGAAGGAGTTCGCCGTCGCGGCCATTGCGCTGCTGCGTGCAGGCGCGGTGCCGGTGCTGTGTCTGCCGGGCCACCGCTCGGCGGAGCTGGGGCACTTCGCCGAGGTGAGCGGCGCGGTCGGTCTGATCATCCCCGACGTCGCGACCGGCTTCGACTACCGCGACATGGCGGCCCAACTCGTCGAGGCCAATCCCGACCTACGGCACGTCCTGGTGCTCGGCGATCCCGGTCCGTTCGACTCCTGGTCCGATCTTCGGAACCACCCGGGCACCACGCCACCCGCGTTCGACGTCGACACCACCGAGCCCGCCGTCCTGCTGGTGTCGGGCGGCACCACCGGGCTGCCGAAGCTCATTCCACGGACCCACGACGACTACGTCTACAACACCACCGCGAGCGCACAGGCGTGTGGCCTCGTCCACGACGACGTGTACCTGGTGGTGCTGCCCGCAGGGCACAACTTCCCGTTCGCGTGCCCGGGACTACTCGGCTCGATGACCGTCGGCGCCACCACGGTGTTCACCGACGACCCCAGCCCCGAGTCTGCGTTCGCGCTGATCGACCGGTACGGCGTGACGGTCACCGCCCTGGTCAACGCGCTGGCCAAGCTGTGGACCCAGGCGTGCGAGTGGGAACCGGTGCTGCCGACGTCGCTGCGCCTGGTCCAGGTCGGTGGGTCCCGGCTGTCGCCCGAAGAGGCCCGCTACATCTACGACGGCCTGACCACCGGGCTGCAGCAGATCTTCGGCATGGCCGAGGGCATGCTGCAGTTCACCAGGCCGGGCGACCCCGTCGAGGTCGTCGCCAACACCCAGGGCAGGCCGGTGTCCCCGCACGACGAGCTGCGCGTCGTCGACGAGAACGGCGTCGAGGTCGCCCCCGGCGAGGAGGGCGAGCTACTGGTGCGCGGGCCGTACACCATCAACGGCTACTACCGCGCCGACGAGGCGAACGCCCGCTCCTTCACCCCCGACGGGTTCTACCGCTCCGGTGACAGGGTGCGGATCTTCGCCGACGGACCGAGGGCAGGCAACATCGAAGTCGTCGGCCGCATCAAGGACGTGATCCACCGGGGCGGTGAGACGGTCTCGGCGAGCGACCTCGAGGACCACCTGCTCACCCACCCAGCCGTCTACGCGGTGGCTGCCGTAGCGCTGCCGGACGACTACCTGGGTGAGAAGATATGCGCGGCAATCGTCTTCCGCGGCGCACCGGTCGGCCTCGCGGACCTCAACGCCTTCCTCGACGAGCGTGGGGCGTCCAAGCACGCCCGGCCCGACGTGCTGGTGCCGATGCCGTCGCTGCCGATGACCGCCGTCGGCAAGGTGGACAAGAAGAAGGTGGTCGCGGCGATCACCGGCTGACCGGGGATGCCGGCGAGAGCATCTCCACGATCCGGGCCGACACTGCCGCCGCCGTGGGGTGCTCCCACAGCAGGGTCGGTGGCAGTGACAGGCCGGTCTGCTTCTCGAGCTGGCGGCGCAGACGGACGGTCATGATCGAGTCGACGCCCAATTCGACCAGTGGCAGGTCGGCGTCCACGTCGGCCTCCGCGAGCCCGAGCTGACCTGCGACGGCGGTGAGCACCAGCCGGGCGAGCCGGTCGGGATCGATCTCGTCTGAACTCGTGTCGGCGTCGAGCGCTTGGCCGCCGTCGTTGGCGGGGTCGTCGTCGGCGGGGGCGACGTCGGCGAGGATCGGCACCGTGGCGGCGGCAGGCAGCACCGGCAGCACGACCACGTTCGGGTCGCCGTCGCGCATCGCGAGATCCAGTGCCTGCAGCGCGTCGTCGGCCGTCACGGTTCCCATCCCGAGCGCGTCGAGCTGTGCAGCGACGAAGTCCGACGCCGAGCCCATGCCGAGACCACGCCACGCCGTCCACGCGATCGCGGTGGTGCGGTCCCCGAGGCTGCGCCGGTGCCGCGCCATCACGTCGAGGAACGAGTTGGCGCAGGCGTAGGCGCCCTGCCCCGGGAAGCCGGCCAGGTAGCCGCACGAGGAGAACAGGACCATCCAGTCGAGCTGCTCCGGAGGGAAGACCTCGTGCAGCACGAGGGTGCCGTGCACCTTCGGGTGCATGGCGGCCGCGAAGTCCCCGGGAGTCGTATTCGCCAGCAGCGCACCGGCTTCCACACCCGCAGCATGGATCACGCCACGCACGGGTGGGAGGTCGCGCAGTACCGCCCGCAGGACGTCGGCCGATCCCGGGGCACCCAGGTCGACGGCCGCGACGGTCACCGAGACGCCTCGCTCCTCCAGCGCCGCCACCGTGCGGACGGTGTCCGCACGGTCGCCGTCGCCGCTCCACTGCGACCGTGGCGGCAGGCCGGACCGCGACAGCAGCACCAGTCGCCGGGCGCCGAGATCGGCGAGACGTTGCGCGACCAGCAGTCCCAGCACGCCGGTGCCGCCGGTGATCAGGTAGGTGCCTCCCGGTGAGCACTGCATGGGCTCGCCCGACGCGGCGGCAGGTGCGGCGAGACGCGCGACGAGTGCCACCCCGTCCCGGATCACCACGACACCATGGCCGTGCAGCGACGTCAACGCACCGAGCGGCACTCGACCGTCGGCTGAGTCCACACCACCCAAGTCGATGACGCCGCCCCACAGTCCGGGGTGTTCTGCGGCCGCGACCCGGGCAAGTCCCCACAGCGGCGAGTGCGCGAGGTTGCCACCTTCGTACACGCCGGTCGTCAGCACCCAGAGCCGGGCGGTGAGCCTCGATTCCTGCAACCGGGTCAGCGTGCGGACGACCAGGTCCACCGACGACTCCGGCGCCTCGTCCTGCCTCGGGAGCACGACCATCACTGCGGTGCGGCCCAGTTCCATTGACAGATCGTCGAACTCGGTGATGCCTTCGATTTCGCTCGGATCCTCGACGGCGCGATACGGGACGCCGGCCGCGGTCAGGTCGCGCACCGCCGAGTCGAGGCCGTCGACGTCGCCGCCGACCAGCACGACGCCGCTCGGCCGATCGTCGGAGTCCCACGCCACCTCGTGCCAGGCCACGTGATGCAACAGGCGAGTCGGATCGTCCGCAGACCACTGCCCGGGGTTCTCCAGTTCCTCGAACGCCATCCCGGCGATGGACACCAGCACCGAACCGGCGCCGTCGGTGATCGTCACGTCGGTGGTCGTGGTTCCCGGTCGTCGCCGCACCAGCAGCGTCGCCGTGGCGGGCGGTGCGCCGTGTACGTGCACCCGCTCGATCCGGGCCGGCATCCGCAGGCGCGGTGGGCCGTCGAAGATCGTCGACGCAGCGGAGGTCGCCGCGTCGAGCAGCGATGCCCACGACGTCGGTGTCGAGCCGTCCGCCTCCGCATCGACGACGGCGAGGAGTTCGCCGGGTCCGCGGTGCATCTCGCGGACGTCCCAGCCGAAGCCCATGGCGGCCACGCCGAGGCGGGCCAGGGTGTCGATCACGTGACGCGGCGGCAGCTCCTCGGTGCACCGGCGGCGGGCTGCGGCGAGATCGCATGCCGCGTCGACCAATTCCTCGATGTCGTCGTGCACGGCCACCACTGCGCCGCTGTGGGTCAACCATCCGCCGTCCTGCTCCGAGTCGAGCTGGCCGGTGTCGACCAAGCGCGACGACAGGGTCAGCTCCCGATCCCGAAGGACCACCTGGATGTCCCGTACGCGGGCCGGTGCGACCGGCGTGCGAAGCCTGACGTCGGCCAGTCCGACACCCGTGCACTCGCCCGGTTCGCCGAGCCGGCCTCCCCGTGCGGCAGTGAGGAACGTGTTCAGAAGCACTGCAGCAGGGATGATCTCGGTGCCCTGCACCGGATGGTCGCCCGGGTAGGGCCGGGTGTCGACGTCGAGCCTGGTCTGCCACATCCTGGTCGACACCGTGCCGGTGACGTCGGTCCTGCCGCCCAGCAGGGTGTGGCTGGCGACGTCGTGGACGCCGCGACCACCCGGTGGCGGGGTGGGGGTGCGCCAGAACCGCCGGTGCCGCCACTGGGTGCCCGGCAGGTCATCCGCCCACGGCTCGTCCGAGTCGATGCCGTGGTCGACGGTCGCGCCGTGGCAGTACAGCGTGGCCACGGCGGTGGCGACGGCCCTGGCCTCCGCGGTGTCGCGGCGCAGTACCGGTATTGCTGCGTGCTCGTCGATGCCGAGGCCGAGCAGGGTCTCGACCACCGAGTGGGAGACGACGGGATGCGCGGACACCTCGAGGAACAGGCGGTGCCCGTCCTCGGCCGCCGCGGTGACCGCCTCGGCGAAGCGCACGCGACCGCGCAGGTTGGTCGCCCAGTAGTCCTGGTCGCGCGGTGCGGTGGAGCGCGGGTCGGCCAATGCCGTGGTGTAGAGCGGAATCCGAGCAGCCGTGGTCGGCGGCAGGTCCGCGACGTGGCTGGCCAGGTCGCCCACGAGGGCGTCCATGGCCGGGCTGTGGAAGGCGACGTCGGTGTTGACCCGGCGGACGACGATGCCTCGATCGGCCCACTGGGTGCAGATTTCCTCGACGGCGTCGGCGATGCCCGAGATGACGGTCGACTCCGTGGATGCGCTGATCGCCGCGACCACGTCGTCACGGCCGTCGAGGCGCTGCTCTGCGTCGGCGAACGGCAACCGGACGAGCGCCATCGCTCCCTGCCCTGCCACGGATCGGAAGCCGCGGGCGCGGTAGCAGGCGACGGCCGCCCCGTGGCGCAGGTCGAAGACGCCGGCCACGACGCAGGCGGCGACCTCACCGACCGAGTGGCCGATGACGGCGGCCGGGGTCACCCCTCGTTCGCGCAGCACCGCGGCGAGGCCGACCTGCATGGCGAACGTGAGTGCCTGCACCCGGTCGGTGCCGCCGAGTTCACCGGTGGTGAGCGCCTCGCGGGCGGAAAAGCCGAGTTCGGCGCCGAACACCTCGTCGACCTGATCGATCACGCGGGCGAAAACGGTTTCGGCGGAGAGGAGTTCGCGGCCCATGCCGGACCAGTGCGAGCCGTGGCCGGAGAACACCCAGACCGCGCCTTCGTGCTGCCCCGGCCGGGCCGAACCGGTGACGAGGTTGGCGGCGGCCTCGCCGCGCGAGAGGGCGTCGAGAGCGGACGTCACCTCGTGCGGATGCTCGGCGACGATCGCGGCGCGGACGGGTTCGTGGGTGCGCCTGATCCACATCGTGTTGGCGACGAGGCGGGTCGGGACGTCGACGACCCTGAGGTGGTCGGCGAGCGCCTCGCCCGCAGCGGCCAACCTGGCCTCCGAGCGCGCGGACAGCGGGACGACGAGCGGTACCGACACCTCGTCACGCCGCGCCTGCGGTCGAGCCGGCGCCTCTTCGAGCAGGACGTGCGCGATGGTGCCGCCGTAGCCGTAGCTGCACACCGCCGCGCGCCGCGGGGCATCACCGCGCGGCCAGGCCTCGACACTGGTCGGGACGCGCAAACCGCTTGCGGCCCAATCGATCGCGGGCGTCAAGTCCCGCAGCCCAGCCGTCGGCGGGATGGTCTCGTGGTGCAGCGCCAGGACCGCCTTGATCAGCCCGACGACGCCTGCGCCGCCCTCGAGGTGGCCGACGTTCGGCTTCACCGACCCGATCCTGCAGCGGTCGTCGTCGGCGCGGCCACGGCCGTACACCGCGGCCAGCGCGCCCACCTCCGTCGGGTCACCCGTCGGCGTGCCGGTGCCGTGCGCCTCGACGAAGCCGACGCTGGTGGGTGCAATGCCCGCGGTCCGGCATGCGCGAGCGAACATGTCGGCCTGCGCCTCGCCGTTGGGCGACATGATGCCGACGGTGCGGCCGTCCTGGGCGATGGCGCCGCCCCTGACGACGGCGAGCACTCGATCACCGTCGCGCTGGGCGTCGGCGAGGCGCTTGAGCACCACGACCCCGGCGCCCTCACCGCGGCCGTAGCCGTCGGCGGACGCGTCGAAGGTCTTGCAGCGGCCGTCGCTCGCGGTGGCGCCTGCCTCGTCGAGGACGCGGACCAGCCCCGGCCCGATCAGGGCGCTGACACCGCCGGCCAGCGCCAGTGACGTCTCGCCCGCGCGCAGCATCTGGCACGCCTGATGGACGGCGACGAGTGAGGCCGCGCATGCGGCGTCGAGTGCCACGCTGGGGCCGCGAAGGTCGAGCAGGTGCGAGACGCGGTTGGCGATGCCGCACAGAGAGGTGCCGATGCCCGTCCATGCCTCGATGCCGGGCAGGTCCTCCATGATGAGTTTGCCGTAGTCGTCGGAGTTGACGCCCATGAGCACGGCGGTGTCACTGCCGGCCAGCGTCTTGGGCTGGACTCCGGCGTGTTCGAGTGCCTCCCAGCTGACTTCGAGTGCGAGCCGCTGCTGCGGATCCATCAACTCGGCCTCGCGGGGTGACACTCCGAAGAACTCGGCGTCGAACCCGGGCAGGTCGTCGAGGAAGGTGCCCCACCTGGTGGTGTCGCGCAGCACCGCGGCGTTGCGCGGGTCGCGGCGCAGGTACGGCTCCCACCGTTCCTCGGGCACCTCGCGCACGTCGCTTCTGCCCTCGAGCAGGAAGTTCCAGAACGCCGATGGGGTCGAGACGTTGCCGGCGACGCGGACGCCGAGGCCGATGACGGCGATGGGCTCGGGCGACTCGATCGCCTCCGGCGAACTCTGGTAAGCCTTGCCTAAGTCCATGCGGACAATATTGACACAGCACCGGCCAGGTCAGGCGACTACCCGAGGTGACGCGGCACTACGACAGCAGGTCGCGCACGACGGCGTCGGCGAGGAGCCTGCCCCTGTCGGTGAGCACCAACGAGTCACCGTGGCGCCGAAGAAGCCCGTCCGCGCACAGTGTTTCGGCGTGACTACGCTCGTCGTCGGCGAGCACCGACGCGGGCATCCCCTCGCGCAACCGGACTCGCAGCATGACCTCCTCGAGGTGCCGCTCCGACGGCGTCGGCTCCTCCCGGCCTGCGATGGGCAATTCACCGCGGGACAGCGTCTCGGCATAGGCGCTGGGATGCTTGACGTTCCACCATCGAACGCCGTCGACGTAGCCGTGTGCGCCGGGCCCGGCGCCCCACCACTCACCGCCGTTCCAGTAGCCGAGGTTGTGCCGGCACTCCCCGCCGGGGCGACTCCAGTTCGACACCTCGTACCACTCGAAACCGGCGCCGGAGAGGCGGGAGTCGAGCATCTCGTAGCGCGTGGCGAGCACGTCGTCGTCGGGTGCGGGTATCTCGCCCCTGCGCACCCGCCGTGCGAGCGCGGTGCCCTCCTCGACGATCAGCGCGTAGGCCGAGACGTGGTCGATGCCTGCGCCCAGCGCGGCGTCGATCGTGCGGGCCAGGTCGTCGTCGGTCTCCCCCGGCGTGCCGTAGATCACGTCGAGGTTGACGTGTTCGAACCCCTCGGCGCGGGCCTCCGCGGCGGCGGCGGGTGCGCGCCCTGGCGAGTGCACCCGGTCGAGCACGGCGAGTACGTGTGGCGCCGTCGACTGCATGCCGAGCGAGATGCGGGTGTAGCCCGCAGCCCGCAGGTCGGCGAAGAAGTGCGGCGACGTGGATTCGGGGTTGGACTCGGTGGTGATCTCGGCGCCGGGTTCGAGGTCGAACTCCGCCCGGATCGCGTCCAGCACCGCCGCAAGGCCGTCCGCCCCCAGCAACGACGGGGTACCACCGCCGACGAACACCGTGCGCACGGCGCGTCGGCCACCCAGCCGCGCGGCGGCCAGTCGCAGCTCGATGCGCACGGCGTCGAGCCATCCGCCGGGGGTGGCGCCGCCCAGCTCACCCGGGGTGTAGGTGTTGAAGTCGCAGTATCCGCACCGGGTCGCGCAGAACGGCACGTGCACGTAGATGCCGAACGCCGGTGAGGTCACCCGCCCAGTGTCCCAGAACGGGTTTTGCTCACCGTGAGTCTGAATCTGGCCCGGTTGGGGTGTATGAGCCGTTTCGTGGCAGAATGGGGTGCGTGATGTCCGCCGCCAGCTCGACCACCCGCGTATCGCTGGTGATCCGGCGGCATGTCGACTTCAAGCGCGTCTGTACTTGTTGCTGTCTGCCTTGATCTGCGTCTGACTTCGGAGACCTGCCCGCACCATCCCCAGCTGGCTACCGGATCTGCGCCGCCGGACAGCCACCGGTGACTGTGCGCGATCCGTTCGCCGGCTCCTCCAAGAAGGGGCCAATCCCATGACCACAGCCGAATCCAAGCCTGCCGGCGCCAAGGCCAAGCCAGCCAAGCGTCCCCGCGGCGAGGGCCAGTGGGCGCTCGGCTATCGCGAGCCGCTCAACCCCAACGAGCAGGCCAAGAAGGACGACAACCCGCTCAACGTGCGGGCCCGCATCGAGAGCATCTACGCCAAGGGCGGCTTCGAGAGCATCGACAAGGGCGACCTTCGGGGCCGCTTCCGCTGGTGGGGCCTGTACACCCAGCGCAAGCCCGGTTACGACGGCACCTGGACCGGTGACGACAACACCGACATGCTCGAGGACGAGTTCTTCATGTTGCGGGTCCGCAGCGACGGCGGCGCATTGACCGCGGCGGCGCTGCGCACCCTCGGCGGCATCTCGACCGAGTTCGCCCGTGACACCGCGGACCTGTCGGACCGGCAGAACGTCCAGTACCACTGGATCCGGGTCGAGGACATGCCGGAGATCTGGCGTCGCCTCGACGAGGTCGGCCTCCAGACCACCGAGGCGTGCGGCGATTGCCCCCGCGTGGTCCTTGGGTCGCCGTTGGCAGGCGAGTCCCTCGACGAGGTCATCGACGGGACGCCCGCGGTCAACGAGATCGTCGAGCGCTACATCAGCAAGCCCGAGTACTCCAACCTCCCGCGCAAGTTCAAGACCGCGATCTCGGGTCTGCAGGACGTGGTGCACGAGGTCAACGACGTCGCGTTCATCGGCGTGGAGCATCCCGAGCACGGCCCGGGCTTCGACCTGTGGGTCGGCGGCGGACTGTCCACCAACCCGATGCTCGGGCAGCGGGTCGGCGCCTGGGTGCCGCTCGACGAGGTGCCCGACGTCTGGGAGGGAGTCGTCAGCGTCTTCCGCGACTACGGCTACCGGCGCCTGCGGTCGAAGGCGCGGCTGAAGTTCCTGATCAAGGACTGGGGCGTCGAGAAGTTCCGTCAGGTTCTCGAGACGGAGTACCTCAAGCGTCCGTTGATCGACGGCCCCGCGCCGACCCCGGTCACGCGGCCCATCGACCACGTCGGCGTGCAGAAGCTCAAGAACGGCCTCAATGCCGTAGGCGTCGCGCCGATCGCGGGCCGGGTGTCGGGCACGATCCTGACCAAGGTCGCCGATCTCGCCGAGTCCGTCGGCAGTGACCGGATCCGGTTCACGCCCTACCAGAAGCTCGTCATCCTCGACGTTCCGGACGACAAGCTCGACGAATTGCGCGATGGCCTGGACGCGCTGGGTCTGCCGTCGCAGCCGTCGCATTGGCGGCGCAATCTGATGGCCTGCACGGGCATCGAGTTCTGCAAGCTGAGCTTCGCCGAGACCCGCAAGCGGTCGCAGACCCTGGTGCCCGAACTCGAGCAGCGGCTCGAGGACATCAACGCTCAGCTCGACGTTCCGGTCACCGTGAACATCAACGGGTGCCCCAACTCGTGCGCTCGCATCCAGGTCGCCGACATCGGCTTCAAGGGCCAGATGGTCGACGACGGCGACGGTCCCGTCGAGGGTTTCCAGGTTCACCTCGGTGGCAGCCTGGGCCTCGACAGCGGTTTCGGACGCAAGTTGCGCCAGCACAAGGTGACGAGTGACGAACTTCCCCACTACATCGAGCGGGTGGTTCGCAACTTCGTGAAACAACGGGAGGACGGCGAGCGTTTCGCTACGTGGGCAGTACGAGCAGACGAAGCTGATTTGAGGTAGCACATGACTGACTTGCGAACTGAGCACGACCTGGTCGAGCTGGCCGAACGCGGCGCGGCGGAGATGGCAGGCGCGTCCGCCGACGAGCTGCTGCGCTGGACCGACGAGCACTTCGGCGGAGCCGAATATGGGTCCGGTGGCGGCGACTACATCGTGGCGTCGAACATGCAGGACGCCGTCCTGGTCGACCTCGCTTCGAAGATCCGCCCCGGCGTCGACGTGTTGTTCCTCGACACGGGCTACCACTTCGTCGAGACGATCGGGACTCGCGACGCCGTCGAGGCCGTGTACGACGTGAACGTGGTGAACGTCACGCCCGAGAAGTCGGTCGCCGAGCAGGATGCGCTGCACGGCAAGAACCTGTTCGCCAGCGACCCCGGCTCGTGCTGCCGCATGCGCAAGGTCGAACCGCTGGGCAAGGCGCTGGCCGGCTACTCCGCATGGGTGACCGGCATCCGCCGCGTCGAGGCGCCGACGCGCGCCAACGCTCCTCTGATCAGCTTCGACAAGGCGTTCGGCCTGGTGAAGATCAATCCGATCGCGCCGTGGTCGGACGAGGAGATGCAGGACTACATCGACACGCACGGCGTGCTGGTGAACCCGCTCGTCGACGAGGGCTACCCCTCGATCGGCTGCCTGCCGTGCACCGCGAAGCCCGTCGAGGGCGCCGACCCCCGCAGCGGACGCTGGGCCGGCCTGGCCAAGACGGAATGCGGGCTGCACGCGTCGTGACCGCAGAGCCGCTCCGTCGACCCGGTCCGCCGGGGCTCGTCCTGGCGGCACACGGCAGCGCCGACCCTCGGTCCCCCGCGGTGACGCGTGCCCTGGCGGGGCGCATCCGCCGGCTGCGGCCGTGGCTCGACGTCCGCGTCTCGTTCCTCGAGCAGTGCGGGCCCGATCTGGCGTCGGTGCTCGCCGACGTCGCGCGCCGCGACGAGCACGTGGTCGTGGTGCCACTGCTGCTGGCGAGCGCGTATCACGCCCGTGTCGACATGCCCGCGGTGGTGGAGGCGTCCGGTGCATCGGTGCGGCAGGCCGCCGTGCTGGGCGAGGATCCGGCGTTGATCGCCCTGCTCGGGCAGCGCCTCGCCGAAGCCGGCGTGCCCGCAGAACAGACCGGCGTGGGCGTCATCGTGGTGGCCGTCGGATCGTCGAACGACGCCGCCAATGCGCGCACCGCGACCGTCGGAACCGCGTTGGCGGCAGGCTCGAAGTGGGCAGGCGTCGAGGTAGCCTTCGCGACCGGAGCGCACCCGACCGTCACCGAGGCGGCAGAGCGCCTGCGTGACCGCGGGGCCCAGCGCTGCGTGATCGCACCGTGGTTCCTGGCGAACGGCAGGATCACCGACCGGGTCGCCAGAACCGCTGCGGCACTGTCGATTCCGATGACCGAGCCACTCGGTTCGCACAACCTCGTCGCTGCCGCCCTGCTGGACAGGTACGACGAGGCCCTCGGGGTCGCTGCGGCCGCCTGACCTACGGCCGGATCAGGCCTGGCTCAGCACAGCGGCAGCCTCGTCGCTTCTCGCCGACTCGCTGCCCGGAATCTTCGGTGCCCGCGTCGCGCGGACGTAGACCGTGTCGCCTTCCTTCAGACCAAGGGCCTCTGCATCGCCTCGGTTGATCTGCGCGGTGAATGGCGCGTTGTCCGTTGCTCCGGTCAGTTCGACGCGCACCTCGAAGCCCAACACCACCACCCGATCGATGACGGCGCGGATCACGCCCGTCGACGACACGGCGGAGTCCTCGTTCGCCAGCGCCATGTCGGGGTTGCGGCCGACCCGGATGTCGTGCGGCCGGACCAACGTCCCGTTGAGCGACGACACGGCACCGAGGAAGGACATCACGAAGGCGTTGGCCGGGGCGTCGTAGACATCGGTGGGCGAACCGACCTGCTCGATCCGGCCCTGGTTCAGCACGGCGATCCGGTCCGAGACGTCCAGCGCTTCGGCCTGATCGTGGGTGACCAGGACGGTGGTGACGTGAACCTCGTCGTGCAGGCGACGCAGCCACGCGCGCAGATCCTCGCGAACCTTGGCGTCGAGCGCGCCGAACGGCTCGTCGAGCAACAGCACCTCCGGGTCGATGGCCAGCGCCCGCGCCAGCGCCATGCGCTGCCGCTGCCCGCCCGACAGCTGGTTGGGGTACCGGTTCTGGAAGCCGCCCAGCCCGACGACGTCGAGCAGGTCGTCGACCTTCTGCTTGATCTCCTTGGCCGGGCGCTTGCGGATCTTGAGTCCGAACGCGACGTTGTCGCGCACCGTCAAGTGCTTGAACGCGGCGTAGTGCTGGAACACGAAGCCGATGCCCCGGCGCTGCGGAGGCTCCTTCGTCACGTCGCGTCCGTTGATCGTGATGGTGCCCGTGTCGGGCTGGTCGAGCCCGGCGATGGCCCGAAGCAGGGTCGACTTTCCCGAACCACTGGGGCCGAGCAGCGACGTCAGCGATCCCTTTGGCACCTCGAAGTCGACATTGTCGAGCGCAGCGAAGTCGCCGTAGTGCTTGTTGGCGCCCCGCACGATGATTGCGTCGGTCATGGCTTCAGTCTTCCCAATCTGATGAACAGAGTCACTTGCTCTGCTTGGCACGGCGGGCGTCGAGGATCACCTGGACGACGAGCACGATGACGGCGACCGTCATGAGCAGTGTGGAGATGGCGTAGGCGCCGTAGGCGTCCGCCCGGTTGTATCGATCGGCGACGAGGAGCGTCAGCGTCTGTGAGATGCCGGGAAGGTTCGACGACACCATCACCACGGCGCCGAATTCGCCGAGGGTCCTCGCGATGGTGAGCACGATCCCGTAGGTGAGTCCCCATCGGATGGACGGGAGCGTGATCCGCCAGAACGTCTGCCACCAGGACGAGCCGAGGGTGGAAGCCGCCTCTTCCTGGTCGGTGCCCAGCTCGTGCAGAACCGGTTCGACCTCCCGGATGACGAACGGCACGGTGACGAAGATGCTGGCGAGCACGATGCCGGGGAAGCCGAAGATGATCTTGAACCCGAGGTTGTTCTCGACGAATCCGAAGACCCCCGCCGTGCCCCACAGCAGGATCAGTGCGACACCGATGACGATGGGCGACACTGCGAACGGCAGGTCGATGACTGCCTGCAGGGCGCTCTTGCCCCGGAACCTGTTGCGGGCCAGTACCAGAGCGGTCGGCACGCCGAACAGCACGTTGAGCGGCACGACGATCGCGACCGTGAGCAGCGAGAGTTGCAGCGCCGACTGCGCCGCAGGTGTGGAGATGGAGTCGACGAAGGCACCGAGGCCCGGCGCGAACGTCCGGTAGAGGATGAGCCCGACCGGCACGATGAGCAGGAGTGCGAGGTAGGTGAGGACCACGTACCGCAGCAGGTACTTCATCCCCCGCGACAGCGTCATCGGGCCAATTCCTGCCGCTTGGCCGCCCGCGACCCGACGGTCCGCAGAATGAAGAGGACGACGAACGAGATCACCAGCAGCACGATCGAGATGGCCGCCGCGCCGGTGCGGTCGTCGTTCTCGATCAGCGTGCGGATCCACTGCGACGAGACCTCGGTCTCGCCCGGGACGGCACCGCCGATGAGCACCACCGATCCGTACTCGCCGATGGCGCGGGAGAACGCCAGACCGGCGCCCGACAGAAGCGCCGGAAGCAGTGCGGGCAGGACGACCCTGGTGAAGATCACCCAGTTGTTGGCGCCCAGCGAGGCGGCCGCCTCCTCGGTCTCGCGATCGAGTTCTTGGAGCACCGGTTGCACCGAGCGCACCACGAACGGCAGCGTCACGAAGAGCAGGGCGATGCCGACGCCCCACTTGGTGAAGTGCAGTTCGACCTTGATGGGGCTGCCGGGCCCGTAGAGCGCAAGCATCACGAGGCTCGCCACGATCGTGGGCAGCGCGAATGGAAGGTCGATGATTGCGTCCACCAGCCGCTTGCCGGGGAAGTCGTCGCGCACGAGGACCCACGCCACCAGCAGCCCGAAGAACAGGTTGATCACGGCCACCGAGAACGAGATGGTCAGCGTCACCTTGAACGAGCTGATCGCGGCGTTCGAGGTCACCGCCTCCCAGAACGCCTCGGGGCCGCCACCGACCGACTGCCAGACGATGGCCGCAAGCGGCAGGAGCACGATGACGCTCAGCCAGATCGACGCAGCGCCCACCCGCAGCGACGTGCTGCCGTAATTCGACTTGCGTAGGCCGCGGGACGCCCCGGGGCCGGCATCGCCGGCACCCGGGACGGTCACCTCGGAGATGGATGAGGTCATCCAGTCGCCTTGGAGTAGATGGTCGAGATCAGACCGTTGCTCTTGTCGAACAGCTGGGGATCGACTTCCTTCCAGCCACCGAGGTCCGAGATGGCCCAGAGCTTCTGCGGCGCGGGGAACTGGTCCTTGAACTGCTCGAGTACGGCCGGGTCGACGGGCCTGAAACCAGCCTCCGCCCAAGCCTTCTGGCCATCGGCGGTGTAGAGGAAGTTCTTCAGCGCGTTGGCCTTGGCCTCGTTCGGGCCGCCCTTGATCACCGCGACCGGGTTCTCGATCTTGAAGGTCTGCGGCGGGGTCACCCATTCGATCTCGGGATGGGTCTTCTTGGAGTTGATCGCCTCGTTCTCGTAGGCGATCAGGACGTCACCGCTGCCCTGCAGGAACACGTCGGTGGCCTCGCGGCCGGAGCCGGGACGCACCTTGAGGTGCTCGTTGGTGAGCAGCTGGTTGAGGTAGTCCAGGCCGGCCTGTTGGTTCTGGCCACCGTTGCTCTTCGCGGCGTACGGCGCCAGCAGGTTCCACTTCGCCGAGCCGGAACTCAGAGGGTTGGGGGTGACCACCTCGACGCCCGGCTTGAGCAGGTCGTCCCAATCCCTGATGCCCTTGGGGTTGCCCTGGCGGACGACGAGCGTGACCACCGAACCGAACGGGATGCCCTTCGTGGCGTCGGAGTTCCAGTCGTCGGCCACCTTGCCCGCCTTGACCAGGCGCGTGATGTCGGGCTCGACGGAGAAGTTGACGATGTCGGCGGGCGTGCCCGCCTCGACCTTGCGCGACTGGTCGCCGGATGCGCCGTAGGAACCGGTGATTGCGACGCCCTTGCCGTCGCCGGTCGCCGCGAATGCGGTGCCGACGTTCTTCCAGCCTGGCTCCGGTACGGCATAGGCGACCAGGGTCAGCGTCGTGTCGGCCGCCGGCTGGTCCCCGCCGCCTGCGACATCGCTCGAGCCGCCCCCGCCACATGCTGCGAGCAGCGTGGCAGTCAGGGCGATGGCGCTGGCTGCACGCCAGGACCTCGTGATGTTGGGCATGTAGAACCTTTCGTAGCGATGTGGGGGATGGTGCAAACCCCGTTCACGACGGAAAGGCGAAGGTGACAGTGTCAAGCTCGAAAGAGCACACGAGCCGACGCCAAACCGCGAACGGGCTGGGTCAGCGACAACAGGAAACGTCTGCAACAGCGCAGGAACCCACGGCAATGAGGGCCAAGACGTGGCCCTCTGTGCTGCCGGACGCTGCATGCATGGCGCGAAGAATAACAGAGTTCAGTGACCCTGCGTCATCAGCGGGCGAGCAGCCACATGACGACGACCAAGACCACCAGCGCGACCAGGATCAGCGTGACACGCGAGCGTGGCATTCCGTTCACGTTTCATCCTCTTCTGCATGGCGGGCACGACGTAGCAAACGGATCCCATTGCCGAGGGCGCCGTCGAGAACCACGGCGGCACCGTAGGCCAACGCCAGCACGACGGGCATGACGACGACGGTCTGGGCGACGAAGCCGAGGCCCGACAGCCACAGTTCCACCCCGTCCCACCAATTCAGGATGCCGTTCACCTGCACCACCCTACGATCTGTCTCGTGAACGCCTCCGACGCGACGACGACGTGCCTGGTTGCGGGGGGCGGACCCGCCGGAATGATGCTGGGGTTGCTACTCGCCCGCGCCGGTGTCGACGTGACGGTGATGGAGAAGCACGCGGACTTCCTGCGCGACTTCCGTGGCGACACCGTGCACGCCAGCACCCTGCGCCTGCTCGACGAGTTGGGCCTCGGCCAGCAGTTCGCGGCTCTCCCGCACCGGATGATCGAGGGCGTCAACGCGACGATCCAGGACACCACGCTGCACATCGACCTGCGACGTCTGCCGGGGCCGCACAAGCACATCGCCCTGGTACCTCAGTGGGACTTCCTCGAACTGCTCGCGACGGCAGCGCGCAGCGAGCCGACCTTCCGGCTGCTGCGGAGTACGGAGGTGCTCGGCTTGACGCGGTCGGGCGGGAAGGTGACCGGGGTGCGCTACCGCGACGCCGACGGCGTCGAGAAGCAGATGCACGCCCACCTCACCGTGGCGTGCGACGGCCGTTCGTCCACCCTGCGCGACGACGCCGGTCTCGCGACGCGCAACTTCGGCGCGCCGATGGACGTGTGGTGGTTCCGGCTGCCACGTCACGCGGACGACCCGCACGGTCTCAACGGCGTGTTCCAGTTCGGGCACGGCTGCGCCTTGATCGACCGCGGCGATTACTTCCAGATCGCCTACTTGATTCGCAAGGGCGCCGATGCGGCGATGCGCGAGGAGGGCATCGAGTCGCTGCGCCGCGAGATCACCGAACTGGTGCCGTGGCTGGCGGACCGCGTCGATCAACTGGCGTCGTTCGACGACGTCAAGCTACTCGACGTGCAGCTCAACCGGCTGCGACGGTGGTACGCCGATGGGCTGCTGCTGATCGGGGACGCCGCTCACGCCATGTCGCCGATCGGCGGCGTGGGGATCAATCTGGCGGTCGCGGATGCGGTGGCCGCCGCGCGCATCCTGGCCGGTCCGCTGCGCACCCGGTCGGTCACCACGCGCCGGCTGGCCGCAGTGCAGGCGAGGCGCTGGCTGCCCGCAGCGATCATCCAGCGCGTGCAGCGGACCGTGCAGGACCGCGCGATCGCCGTCGCCATCGGCAACCCGGAGGGCCTGCGCGATGCCCCAAGGGCCGTGGTGCTGGCCAACCGGTTCCCGGCGTTGCGCGCCATCGCCGCGTACGGGGTGGCGATCGGTCCCCTGCCCGAGCACGCGCCCGCCTACGCGCGTCGCTGACCGTCGGGAAACGCACCGGTAGACGGGGGGTGCGTTTGCGGTCGATGATGTGCGACATGGTTCTGCAGCACACCGAGTCCTCCGACGGCGCACGCGAGAACGGTCGCGGCGATGTCGAGCCCTCGGCACCGTTCACCGTCACCGCTCCCGTCCCCTACGTCGCGGGTGGTGCGCTGCGGAATCCGTTCCCGCCGATCGCCGACTACGCGTTCCTCTCCGACTGCGAGAACACGTGCCTGATCTCGTCGGCGGGATCGGTGGAGTGGATGTGCGTGCCGCGCCCCGACTCCCCCAGCGTGTTCGGGGCGATCCTCGACCGCGGGGCGGGCCACTTCCGGCTCGGGCCCTACGGCGTCACGGTGCCTGCCGCGCGGCGCTATCTGCCCGGCAGCCTGATCCTCGAGACGACGTGGCAGACCCACACGGGGTGGCTGATCGTGCGCGACGCGCTGGTGATGGGGCCCTGGCACGATCTGGACACCCGGTCGCGCACGCATCGCCGCACCCCGATGGACTGGGATGCCGAGCACATCCTGCTCCGTACCGTGCGATGCGTCAGCGGCGTCGTGGAATTGGTGATGAGCTGCGAGCCGTCGTTCGACTACCACCGCCAGAGTGCGACCTGGGAGTACTCGGCGGCAGCGTACGGCGAGGCCATCGCCCGCGCGGGCAAGGACCCCGAGGCCCATCCGACGCTGCGGCTGACCACCAATCTGCGCATCGGTCTCGAGGGGCACGAGGCACGGGCACGCACCCGGCTCTCGGAGGGCGACAACGTCTTCGTCGCGCTGAGTTGGTCGAAGCACCCGTCGCCGCAGACGTTCGACGAGGCCGCCGACAAGATGTGGAAGACGAGCGAGTCGTGGCGGCAGTGGATCAACATCGGTGACTTCCCCGACCATCCGTGGCGGTCTTATCTGCAGCGCAGTGCACTCACGCTCAAGGGCCTCACCTACTCGCCCACCGGCGCACTGTTGGCGGCGAGCACGACATCACTCCCGGAAACGCCTCAGGGCGAACGTAATTGGGACTATCGCTACTCGTGGATCCGGGACTCCACCTTCGCCCTGTGGGGCCTGTACACGCTGGGCCTGGATCGCGAGGCCGACGACTTCTTCGCGTTCATCGCCGACGTGTCCGGCGCCAACAACGGTGAGCGGCACCCACTTCAGGTGATGTACGCCGTGGGCGGCGAGCGACAGCTGGTAGAGGAGGAACTCAACCACCTGTCGGGTTACGACAACTCCCGGCCCGTGCGGATCGGCAACGGCGCCTTCGACCAGATGCAGCACGACATCTGGGGCACGATGCTCGATTCGGTGTACCTGCATGCGAAGTCGCGCGAACAGATCCCCGAGATGCTGTGGCCGGTGCTCAAGAATCAGGTCGAGGAGGCCATCAAGCACTGGAAGGAGCCCGACCGGGGCATCTGGGAGGTCCGCGGCGAGCCGAAGCACTTCACGTCGAGCAAGATCATGTGCTGGGTGGCACTCGACCGCGGGTCGAAACTCGCTGAGCTGCAAGGCGAGAAGAGCTACGCCCAGCAGTGGCGGGCGATCGCCGAGGAGATCAAGGCCGACATCCTGAAACATGGTGTCGACGCGCGTGGCGTGCTCACCCAGCGGTACGGCGACGACGCACTCGATGCGTCACTGCTGCTGGCGGTACTGGTGCGGTTCCTGCCGTCCGACGATCCGGTGGTACGCGCGACCGTGTTGGCCATCGCCGACGAACTCACCGAGGACGGTCTGGTGCTGCGCTACCGCGTGGAGGAGACCGACGACGGGCTGTCCGGCGAGGAGGGCACGTTCACGATCTGCTCCTTCTGGCTGGTGTCCGCGCTCGTCGAGATCGGCGAGTTCAGCCGCGCCAAGCACCTGTGCGAGCGACTGCTGTCCTTCGCCAGTCCGCTGCACCTCTACGCGGAGGAGATCGAGCCCCGCACGGGCCGGCACCTCGGCAACTTCCCGCAGGCTTTCACGCACCTGGCATTGATCAACGCGGTGGTTCACGTGATCCGCGCCGAGGACGAGGCCGACAGCACGGGTGGCTTCCAACCCGCGAACGCTCCCACCTGAGTTCAGCCATCCTTCAGACTCACGCTGCTTCGATGTCTCGACGGCGTCGAGTTCGAGGTCGAACATGAGTGTGTCTCTCGAAAGGACGCCATCATGAGTCAGCCACGCACCGCACCCGCATCCCGACGCGATCTCGACGTCGCCGTCGGCATCCTGATCGGGCTGCGCGGCTGCTCGGAGCGGGCGGCGTTCGAGGAATTGGTGGGCGTGGTCAACCAGACCGGCCTTGGACTGTTCAACGTCGCGGCCAGCCTGATCGCCGTCGCCGCGGGTTCCTCGTCGGCTGACGACACCGAGGCGTTCAACGCCTGGGGCGAGTTGATCCGGCGGACCCGGACGACCGCGTTGGCGCCCATCACCTGAGAGGGTCGTGGCTTGCGACCACTTGTCGGTGGGTGGTCGTAGAGTCGAACACATGTTCGATCTGCTGGACTTCGACGCCACCACGGTGGACGAGGCCGGCCTGATCGACCGCATCGGCCAGTTGGAACGGCTCAAGGCCACCGCTGCAGCAGCCCAAGCGCGGATGACCGCCGCGCTGGACCTGATGCGCCGCACCGCCGAGGCCGACGCCAGCGTGCCCCTGCGAAAGCGTGGCCAGGGCCTGGCATCCGAGATCGGTTTGGCGAGGCGTGAGTCGCCCAAGCAGGGCAGTCGCCACCTCGGGTTCGCACGCGCCTTGGTCCACGAAATGCCCCACACCCTCGCCGCCCTCGAATCCGGGATGCTCTCCGAGTGGCGGGCGACGCTGCTCGTCAAGGAGTCCGCCTGCCTCGACGTCGAGGACCGCCGCACCCTGGACGCCGAGATGTGCGCCGACCCAGCGGCGTTGATCGGCAAGGGCGACAAGCGGATCGAAGCCGACGCCAAGGCCATCGCCTACCGCCTCGACCCGCACGCCGTCGTGGACCGGGCCCGCCAGGCGGAGAAGGACCGATGCGTCAGCGTCCGACCCGCCGCCGACGCCATGGCCTGGGTCAGCATCCTGCTCCCCGTCGCCCAAGGCGTGGCGGTCTACGCCGCCCTCAAACACGCCGCCGACACCACCTACGACGAGCGCAGCCGCGGCCAGGTCATGGCCGACACCGCCTTCGAACGCATCACCGCCCGCCCCGCCGACGTTCCGATCCCGGTCACCGTGGACCTGGTGATCACCGACGAGACCCTGCTCGGTGGGGACACCGAACCCGCCCGCATCCCCGGGTACGGGCCCATTCCTGCCGCCGTCGCCCGCCACCTGATCGGAAATACGGTTGGCGACGACCGATCGCGGGCGACCCTGCGTCGCCTCTACCGCCATCCCAAGACCGGGACGCTGGTGACGATGGAGTCGAGGGCACGGCGGTTTCCGAAGGCGTTGGCGGCGTTCATCGCGCTGCGCGACGACACCTGCCGCACCCCGTACTGCAACGCACCGATTCGCCACACCGACCACGCCCAACCCAACGCGCGCGGCGGAGCGACCTCGGCCGTCAACGGCAACGGAGTGTGCGAAGCGTGCAACTACGCCAAGGAAGCACCCGGCTGGCGCGTGCGCACGTCCAAACGATTCGACTGTCACACAACCGAAGTCACCACACCCACCGGCACCACCTATACCGGCAAGGCCCCACCACTACCCGGCCGCAACCAAGAACACGTCACCAGCATCGACGTCGCACGCTTCCGAGTCGTGGTGCGCCGCGCCGCCTAGTTGCCCTGGCCGCCGCGTCCGAGCGCGGCGATGTTCGACACCGGTGACTTGCCGTTGACGATCCAGTCGCCCAGGATGCGGGCCTTGTAGACCCGGGGGTTGTGCGACGCGAGCGTTCGGGCGTTGCGCCAGTGGCGATCCAGCCCGAACTCCTCGGAGACGCCGGATGCGCCGAGCGCGTCGAACACCTCGGTCGTCGCATCGAGTGCCGCGGCGATGATCACCAGTTGCGCCTGGGTCACCGCGACCTCTGCGTCGAGGACCAGCCGATCGACGTGCTCGTCGCGGCCTTCCGCGCGGGCCACGGCGACGTCGTCGAGCGTGCGACTGCTGCGTGCCAGTGCGGCGTCGGCCGCGAATGCGTACGCCGACACCTGACCGATGACCTGCAGCAGTTGGGCATCGTCGGACGGGATCTCGGTGAGACCCTGCGGGTAGTTCCGGCTCCGTGCCGTCAAGCGCGCAGTCCCGTCGCGGAGGGCGGCGTGCGTGATCCCGGTCAGGACCGAGAGCATGGCGGTTTGATAGAAGTGCGCCTGATAGACGAACCGGTCCGCCGCGGGGAAGACGTCGCCATCGTCGGCTCGCACCTCGCGGTAGCGCGCGGAGCCACTAGCCGTGGTGCGCTGACCGAAACCCCGCCAGTCGTCGACGAGTTCGACGCCGGGGTCGTCGGCGCGGACGAGTGCCGTGCGTAGCTCGCCCTGGTCGTCCGAGCCGATCACGTCTAGCCAATCGGCGTAGAGACTGCCCGTCGCATAGTATTTCGCGCCGCTCACCACCCAGTGGTCGTCGCGTGCGGTCACTGTCGAGACGATGTTGGCCAGCGTCACGTTGTCGGCCTCGGTCCAGCCTCCGCCGACGAACGCTCCGGACAGGAAGCGCTTGAGCCAGATGTCGTTGGTCGCCGAGCGCGGCGCGTTGAGGCGGTCCTCGACGAACGCCAGGTGGTTGCGGAAGATGTGCGCGACGTTCGGGTCGGCGGTGGCGAGGCCGGCCAACAGTGCGAACGTCTGCTCCAGCGAGGCACCGAACCCGCCGTCCTCCTTCGGGATTCGCAGCGTGCCGAACCCGGCGTCCTTCAGCCACCGAACCTGGTCGTGTGGATGGGTGCGCGTGCGTTCGCGTTCGACGTTGTCCTCGGCGATGCGCGAGAAGATCGGCTCGAACGTCGACCACAGTTCCTCGCCGGACGCGCTGGCAGCCCGCAGATAGACGTCGCTCATGGCCGCTCCCGTATCGCGTCGACCCGGTAGGCGTACTGGCTCTGCACGGCGGCGTAGCCGAGCCGCTCGTACAACAGGTGCGCATTGCTCCGGTTGCGGATGTCGGTGCCCAGCGACGCCGCGGTGAACCCGCGGCGCAGCGCGGCCAGCCAGATCTTGCGCAGCAGGAGTTCACCAATACCCCGCTTGCGGTGCTCGCGGGCGACGCCGATGTAGTCGGTGTGCGCGCTGCGCTCGTCGTGTGGCGCGGCACCCGACGTGAACGTCGACCCCAGTACGTATCCGACGACCGATCCGGAGTCGTCGACGGCAGCGATGCTGAAGTCGGGGGTGAACGCGCGGCCGTGGACGTGCCGCAGGAACGCTTCCGGTGACTTCGACATGTTGCCGAAGTGTTCGAGGAACGTCTCGAACTGCAATCGGCGCACCTGCTCGCCCAGATCCCGCTCGACGACCTCTTGCCAGCTCAGCACGGTGAGACCGGGCACGGCGGCCGCCGCCAGCTCCACCGGATCCTCGGCCTCGAGCGGCTTGCGCGTCCTGATGAACTCGGCTTCCAGCCATGCGCCTTGACGCACCAGGGCGTCCACCGCGCGCTGCTGATCGGTGCCGACGATCGCCCGCAAATAGCGGCCCGGGACCAGAGCCGTCTCGGCATGGAACCGTTCGACCGTTGCGCCGACCACCGCAGCCACGACGCGCTGAGGTACGTCGGGCCCGAAGACGAAGTCGGCCCCGACCTCCTCGCCGTGCGGCCGGCGCAACAGTGCGTATCCGCGTACGGCACCGGCGGTGTCGCGCACCACGGTCACGCCGTCGTCGAGGACACCGTCGAGGTGTTCGGCGACGTCCCGGGAATCGGCGGCGAACTTGCGGCCCGCCAGCCCGGGAGTCGTGGCGAGGAAGTCGGCGATGAGCGGATGGTCGAGTGTCGTGGCGGACGCGACCGACCAGGTTGCCACGTCACGGTGATCGACGAGTGTCATGGGGCAACCGGCTCCTTCTCGCGTGCCGAATCGGTGTCTCCGTCGTCGGCGCGATCGTTCCCGCTGCCCAAGACGTCGAGGATTCCTGCATCGGCCAACCGGTTCCGCTCTTCGTCGGAGAGCGTCTGGATGGTGCCTATGCGTTCTGCCACATCGGGTTTGGTCCACTTGAAGTAGCCGTACCAGAGCAGCCCGGCGAGCAGGATCGCGCCGTAGATGAACGGCAGGATGTTGAATGGGTACTCCGGCACCGGATAGAAGTTGCTGACGATCACGTAGCCAAGACCGACTGCTGCCGCCACCGACACGGCCAGGCGCGCCGGGGTCAGTGCCTTGATCTTCGCCAGCCAGATCGGTGTTGCGATGACGACCAGCAGGTAGGCGCCGAGGAATCCCCACGTCGCGACGTAGCCGCCGTAGACGTCGAACACCAGGCGCCCGACCGAGCTGAACGTCGCGACCACCGAGAACACCAGCGCGACGGCGCCGACGAACACGATGCCGACCCACGGGGTGCGGTGGGTGTCGTGCACCTTGGCGAACACCTTCGGTAGCGCACCTTCGTGCGCGAACGTGAACAGCGACCGCGCCGCCGACGTCGTGACGGCCGTGACGAACACGATGAACGCCACTGCGACCGCCGCGCTGACGAAGTAGTTCACCCACCCGACGCCGACGTTGTCCGCGAGCTGCGGCAGCACCGCCTCGTCGCCGTCGATCTGGTCGAAGAACAGGATCTGGGGGTAGGTCGCGAAGACGTAGAGGACCCCGAGCAGCAGGACCACGCGCAGCAGCGACCGGGCGATGTTGCGGTGGGCGTCCTTCGCCTCGGCGCCGAGCGACGCGACGCTCTCGAACCCGGCGTATGAGCCCACCGCCGTGACGGCGGCGATGAACGTGGCACTGTGGCCGAGGTGAGCGGGATTCCATTGCTCCCAGTCGATTCGGAAGCCGTAGGCGACGTAGGAACCGACGATGATGACCAGGATGGATGCTATCGCGATCAGCTCGAAGGCCAACTCGTACTTGGCCGTGAGCGAGACCCCGCGATACGGCAGGTAGATCGCGGCCGCAACGACGACCGCGACGAGCAGCAGCTTGAACCAGGTGGCATCCGACCCGAGCCCGATGGACTCGAGGAACGCGTCGAGGTAGAGAACGCCGCCGAGCGTGCCCGTGGTCGCGAAGCCGATGTAGCCCAGCAGCAGGCTAAATCCCGCGGCGAAGGCGAATCCCGGTCCCAGCCCGTTGCCGGTGTAGGTGCCGAGCGATCCCGACGACACCGTCCGCTTGGCCTGGAAGCTGATGGTCGCGGCGAGCAGGATGGCGATGACCAGGCCGACCAGCACCGCCCAGGCGGCGCCCTGCCCCGCAGCGACGAACAGCGAGAACGGCACCACTGCGACCGCCACGCTGGGCGCTGCCGCCGCCAATCCCTGGGCGAAGACGCCCCATTGGCCGAGTGCGCCGGGTTCGAGTCCGGTGTCCTGTGCCGATCTCAATGCCCTGCCCGAGAGCGTGACCGCCCCCGACGAGGTGCGCTCCGATGTCGACATGCGTACCGCCTTTCATGCGCGCGTGACCGCGGTACGGAGACGTAATGTTCTGCCGTACCTAGGTTTAACGCGAAGTTGATCCCGTGTACACGATGCCGTGACGCGGGGCTTCGCGGCAGTCATCCGCTCGTCGCGATTATTAACGGCCGGCCCTCACGCGGACGTCACGCGGCGGGCGGGCACGGCCAGACCCAGATGGTCGCGGAGAGTGCTCCCGGCGTACTCGTGGCGAAACAGCCCGCGCTTGCGCAGCAGCGGCACCACCTGGTCGACGAAGATCTCCAGCTGCCCCGGCACACCCGAGTCGCTGAGCACGAAGCCGTCGCAGGCTCCCGTGTGGAACCAGTCCTCGATCTCGTCGGCGACGCGCTCCGCGGTACCGACCACTTGCGCGCCCCACCCATTGACGGTGCGGTACAGGAATTCTCGGACCGTGGGGTTGCCCTCCCGGGCCAGTGCGCGGTAGCCGGCGAGCGCCGTCTGATGAGTCTGCGTGCTGTCGGGAAACGCCGAGTCGGGGACGGGGCCGTCCAGATCGGCGCCCGTGACGTCGACGTCGACTTCGAGCAGCCAGCCCGCTTGATACTCGGGGCTGAAGTACTCGTATGCGGTGCGTTCCGCGCGTGCCGCCTCGTCCTCGGTGGAACCCACGACGAACCGCAGCGACGGCGTGATGAGCGGCGCCGTCGCCCGTCCCAGGGCGGCGGCCTTGTCGTGGATCGACCGGTAGAAGTCGACCGCTCTGCCACGATTGCCCTGCCCGGTGAAGATCACCTCGGCGTGCTGGGCTGCAAAGGCACTTCCCGTCTCCGACGATCCCGCCTGGAAGATGACGGGTCGACCTTGCGGCGAGCGGGCGGCACCGATGGGTCCTGCCACGTCGAAGTAGCGGCCGTGATGGTTCGCGACCTGGATCTTGCTCACGTCGTTGTAGACGCCGCTGCGGCGGTCGGCGACGATGGTGTCATCGCCCCACCCGTCCCACAGCTTGGTGACGACGTCGATGGCTTCCTCGGCTATGCGGTAGCGCTCGTCGTGGTCGACCACCCCGCGCGCGCTGAAGTTGTCGGCTGCCGCCGCGGCGAAGCTCGTCACCAGGTTCCAGCCGCTGCGACCACCACTGAGGTGATCCAACGAGAGGAACTGCCGGGCGAGGTGATAGGGGTGCGCGAGCGTGGCCGAACCGGTGAGGACGAATCCGATCCGTTCGGTGAGCGACGACAGCGCGGCCGCGGTCGTGAGTGGTTCGAAGTCCTCCGTGGTCTTGTACGGCCAGGTCGCCGGCGGCCCGAAGTTCAACCCATCGGCGAAGAAGAGGGCGTCGAACGCACCCCGCTCGGCCGTGCGCGCGCGTTCGATCAGGTCGCGGCGGACCCCGGCAGTGCTGTGGTCGACCGCCGGGTGACGCCACGGCCCTGCCGACCGGGTGTTGCCGAACAGCAGCAGGTGCAGCTCACGAGTCAACGGTGTTCTCCTGACAATCGTTGCAACGGTTGAGATCCGGACGCTATCCAGGACGTGGTTCGTCGTCTCCGGTAAAGCGCGGGGCGAGCCGAACGCCATTCCCACGGAATCTGCACGAGCACATCCATTGGCAGTCGAGCCCGCGGTGCCCGATGATGGAGCGGGTGAGCACTCCTGAGCCCCATCGCACCGATACGACGGCGGGCCTTGCCCCCGTGGCCGACGACCTGACGCGGCTGGCCGCGTCCCTCGGCGTCAAATCGGTGCTGGTCATGCGATCGGAACCCGGCGAGATGGTCGTGGCCGCCACCGCGGGTGAGGCCACCCGGCACTACACCGTGGGCGCCGCAGGCAAGAAGGCCGGCGAGGACGAGTCGCGGGTACCGCTGTACTGCGAACGCGTGGTCGACGCCGACGAGTCGCTGTTCGTGCGCGATTCACGCGACGACGCGACCTTCACGGGCAACGAGGACGAGAAGGAATTCGGTCTGCACAACTACCTCGGCCTCGCCGTGCACGACTCCGACGGCAAGGTCGTCGGCACCGTCTGCGTGCTCGACGACCGCGCGAGGGACTACACCGACGCCGAACGCGCCGAACTGAACAAACTGCGCGACGACGTCGAACGCATCGTCGCGGACGGGAACTCGGCGCTGGGCTGAGGTCCGCCGCCGGGGTCTACGAGAACAGGACGGCGCCGAGGGCGATCACCAGGATGCCCAGGACCAACGGCAGCCACAGTCGCACGACGGCCCAGGTACCGGTCGACGATGGCGTGTAGTGCTGCGACATGCCTCGACGGTAGACCGGCGAAGGGTTCCGCGTGACCATTTGCGCTCGTGCTGGTTCGAAAACCCGCTATCCCCTTGCGTTGTCGAGCATCCGCTCAGCGATGTCGATGGCACCGTCGCTGCCGCCGTACGTGCACGCCCACGTCTCGACGATCAGGTTCGACGCCGCGGACAGGGCGTGCTGGCACATCCAGTCCGGCGACTCCTCCTCGGTGGTCACCTGGACGAGCATGTCGTCGTCGGCGCTCAGATCGCCTATCCCCCATATGTAACTGAGGTCGGTGTCCTCGATGGTGACCGAGTAGCCGGCGCACTCCTCCCACGCCGAGGCGGACTGGTCGTAGAACTGGCTTGCCTCGGCGTCGGAGGGAAACAGCACGGCCGTCTGCTCGATCCAGTGTTCGTCGTTCGAGTCGCCGACGACCTGATCGCGCACGGCAGTCCACCCACTATCGGCGTACACGGACTCCTCGGCACCCATGACGGCGCCCAGGCAGTCGGGATCCGACGCCACGTCGAGGTTGTCGGACATCACCTCGTCGTCGACGAGTGTCTCGAGCTCGGCCGCACCCACGACGTCCGCGAGGTCGTCGAGGCTCAGCATGACGTCGTCGAGCTGGGATTCGCGCAACACCGGCACGTCGACCGGGACGACGCGCGGATCGCGCACGGCGCTCCCCGAGACCGTGCTCGAGCACCCGATCGTCAGCAGGCACGCTGCGGTCACGAGGAGACGGCCGGTGGACCTGCGGGCGACGACGTTCACCGCGTCATTGTGACCGACCAACCCACGCGGTGCGTCAGTTCGGTTCTGCCACCTTCTCCAGCATGGCGTCGACTGCGCGCTTGGCCATCCCGCGCGCCGCCACCCCGGCTGGACCGTCGGACGAGATGGCCAGCGAGACTTCCACGATCGTGTCGCCACGGACTCCGATCGCACGTTCGTAGCGGGCGGTGTCGTCTCCGGCACGGTCACCGGTGTTCACGGTGGCCGACATGACGGGACCGTCGACCTCCACGTCCTGCACCCGCGCGTCGACGTCGGCTCCCGTGACCCCGGGAAGGTGCTTGACGACCGTCGAACCGTCGCACTGCCGCCATCGCCCGGCGAACTCGTCGAACGCCGCACGGGCACCGTCACCGGTGGACATGCGCACGGCGGCGGCATCGGCACCGGACGTCGCCACACCGGGGTCCCAGTTGAAGAAACTGAGCCGGGCCGCCTCGAGTACGGGCAGGGGCTCGTACACGATGCGCGGCGCGGTGTCCGTCACGGCGACGCACGCGATGGGTTCCGCATCGGAATCGGTGCGGTAGCCGTCCGGCAGGATCTCCACGCCACCCACGAACGGTTGGAACCCGAACGTGCTCAACGGACTGTCGACCGCGGCGCTGATCTCCGACTCGGTCGGCAGGATGCCCAGTGCGGCATCCGACTTCGTCGCAGATCCGGCGACGGCCTGCGTGCAGCCCGTCAGCAGCGCAACGGCGACGAGCGCTGCGTGGCTACTTCTTCGGCTTGTCACTTGCCGCATCGGAGGACAGTGCGGCGACGAAGGCTTCCTGGGGTACCTCGACCCGGCCGATCGTCTTCATCCGCTTCTTGCCTTCCTTCTGCTTCTCCAGCAGTTTGCGCTTACGGGTGATGTCACCGCCGTAGCACTTGCTGAGCACGTCCTTGCGGATGGCCCGGATGTTCTCGCGCGCAATGATCCTCGACCCGATGGCGGCCTGAATCGGCACCTCGAACTGCTGACGGGGAATGAGTTCCTTGAGCTTGGTGGTCATCTTGTTGCCGTAGGCCGCGGCGGAGTCCTTGTGCACGATCGCACTGAAGGCGTCCACCGCCTCGCCCTGCAGCAGGATGTCGACCTTGACCAGATCGGACTCCTGTTCGCCCGCCTCCTCGTAGTCGAGGCTGGCGTAGCCGCGGGTGCGCGACTTCAGCGAGTCGAAGAAGTCGAAGATGATCTCGCCCAGGGGCATCGTGTAGCGCAGCTCGACGCGTTCGGGCGAGAGGTAGTCCATGCCGCCCAGCTCGCCGCGACGCTGCTGGCACAACTCCATGATGGTGCCGATGAACTCGCTCGGGGCGATGACCGTCGTCTTCACCACCGGTTCGTAGACCGCGCCGACCTTGCCCTCGGGCCAGTCGGACGGGTTGGTCACCGTCAGCTCGGTGCCGTCGTCCTTGACCACCCGGTACACGACGTTCGGGGAGGTGGAGATGAGGTCGAGGTCGAACTCACGCTCGAGCCGTTCGCGGGTGATCTCCATGTGCAGCAGACCCAGGAAGCCGCAGCGGAAGCCGAAGCCGAGCGCCACCGAGGTCTCCGGCTCCCACACCAGGGCCGCGTCGTTGAGCTGGAGTCGCTCCAGCGCGTCGCGCAGGTTCGGGTAGTCGGATCCGTCGACCGGGTAGAGGCCGGAGTAGACCATCGGCTTGGGCTCGCGGTACCCGGTCAGAGCGTCCGTGGCGCCGTTGCGCGCCGACGTCACCGTGTCGCCGACCTTGGACTGCCGGACGTCCTTGACGCCGGTGATCAGGTAACCGACCTCGCCGACGCCGAGGCCCTGCGTGGCCTTGGGCTCGGGTGAGACGATGCCCACCTCGAGCAGCTCGTGGGTCGTCCCGGTCGACATCATCTTGATCTTCTCGCGGGGGCTGAGCTTGCCGTCCACCACGCGGACGTAGGTGACCACGCCGCGGTAGATGTCGTAGACGGAGTCGAAGATCATGGCCCGCGCGGGCGCGTCGGCGTCACCCACCGGGGCGGGGACGAGCCGGACGACCTCGTCGAGCAGTTCGCGGACACCGACGCCGGTCTTGCCCGACACCCGCAGCACGTCCTCGGGCTCGCAGCCGATGATGTGGGCGATCTCGCCCGCGTAGCGGTCCGGGTCGGCGGCAGGCAAATCGATCTTGTTCAGCACCGGGATGATGGTCAGGCCGCGGTCCAGCGCCAGGTAGAGGTTCGCGAGCGTTTGCGCCTCGATGCCCTGCGCGGCGTCGACCAGCAGAACCGCGCCCTCGCAGGCCTCCAGCGCACGCGACACCTCGTATGTGAAGTCGACGTGCCCCGGCGTGTCGATCAGGTGGAGGACGAACTCCTCGGCTGATCCGTCCTCTCTGGTGACGGTCCACGGCAGCCGTACGTTCTGGGCCTTGATCGTGATGCCGCGCTCACGCTCGATGTCCATGCGGTCCAGGTACTGGGCCCGCATGTCGCGGTCCGCGACGACGCCGGTGATGCCCAGCATCCGGTCGGCCAGCGTGGACTTGCCGTGGTCGATGTGGGCGATGATGCAGAAGTTCCGGATCTGCGCCGGCGCAGTGAACGTCTTGTCGGCGAAACTGCTGATGGGAATCTCCTGGTGGCGGTACGTGCGCAGCACCTGCTGCGTCTCACCAGGGTATCGAGCCACCGCGCCATCGACACAATCGCGCCGCGGAATCGATCCCCGGTCGCTGCGCTCCTGCCCGCCGGAACAGTTCACCTATGCTCGTTCCATGGCGTCGCTCGGAAAGACGTTTCAGCGCATCGCGGAGCAATTGGTCTTCAGCGAGGCGCCGAAGCTCGTCCGTCAGTTGCAGAAGTCCGACAGCCTCCCGCGCAGCATTCAGCAGGGCATCAAGATGGGCGTCGACGCGGGCATCAGCGTTCTCGCGGCCAATCAGGCGGCCCGGACGCAGCCGGCGCTGACCACCGGGCGTCCCGTCACCAGGAACAGCGTTCCGACCGCGCACCGGGCCCGCAGGGTGGTCTATGCCCCCGACCTCGACGGTCAGGCCGATCCGGGCGAGATCGTGTGGACGTGGGTCGCCTACGAGGAGGACCCGACGCGCGGCAAGGACCGGCCGGTGCTGGTCGTGGGCCGCGATCGGACGACGCTGCTCGGTCTGATGCTGTCCAGCCAGGACCGGCACGACACCGACCGGGAGTGGATTGCGATCGGCACGGGCAGCTGGGACCACGAGGGCCGCGCTAGTTGGGTGCGCCTGGACCGGGTACTCGACGTGCCCGAGGAGGGCATCCGCCGCGAGGGCGCCGTGCTCGACCGCGAGCGCTTCGACCTCGTCGCCACCCGCCTGCGCGCCGAGTACTCCTGGTCCTGAGCCCCCAGCACTACAGCGGCAGCAGGATGTCCTTCACGGCGGGATCGTTGGCGAGGTACTCCTGTACGGCCGGGTCCTTGAACGTCTCGACGAGTTTCTTGACGTTCTCGGTGTCGGCCCATTCACTGCCGATCGTCAGCTGTCCGGCGAACTCGTCGGGTGCCGGCGGCGCGAAGATCTGTTGGCTGACCGGCACCTTCGCTGCCAGGTAGTACTCCGTGTAGCCGACCGCCGCGTCGAGATCCGGCAGCGAGCGTGACTGCGCCGCGAAGTCCAACAGCGTGAACTTGAGGTTCTTCGGGTTGCCGACGATGTCCTTCTGCGTGGCCGTCCACTTGTCGACGGCCGGGTTCAGCGCGATCAGCCCAGCACGCTCGAGCAGCCACAGGCCCTGCGCCTCGTTCGCCGGATCGGAGTACAGCGAGACGTTCGCTCCGTCCGGGAGTTGAGACGGGTCGGTGTACTTGTCCGACCAGATGCCGAAGCCCCACCGGAAGACGGGCGTCGCCGCCTCCTCCTTGAAGTCGGGATTCGCCTCGAGTACCTGACCCAACCAGAGCTCGTGCTGATAGATCGTTCCGGCGACCTCACCGTCGCTGACGGCACGGTTGATCGTGTTGCTGTCCGACAAGCCGCGGAACGCCACCTTGATCCCATGGCGCGGCGCGACCTCGGCCGCGATGTACTCGATCAGTGCCTGCTCGGCTGCGTTGCCCTCGTTCGTCGCGACGACCAGGGTGGCGCCGGGTATCTCGTTCGCCGACTCCGTCTTCCCGAAGAACACGAAACGCGCCCCGATGACGAGGCCCACCACGACCACGAGGCTCAGTGCGATCCACAGCCACTTCGGCCGGCGTCTCAATTCGAAACCGTGATCGTCGATGCCCTCGACGGTCGTGTTGGTGGCCATGACGTTTCCTCTCAAGCGACGACTGCGCGTCTGCGCAGCGAACGGACGGACGCGCGGCCTACTCGGCTACGCGGGGTGGTGAAGCGAACGAGTGCGTCGCCGATGAGCTGAACCGCGGCGACGGTGACGACCAGGATGACGATGGTGGCGAGCATGACGCCCTGATCGAAGCGCTGGTAGCCGTATGTGACTGCGACGTAGCCGATTCCGCCCGCACCGATGGTGCCGGCGATGGCCGAGTACTCGATCATCGCGATGACGTTGATGGTGAGGCCGCCGATGATCGACGGCACGGCCTCGGCGAGCTGCGCGCTACGGATGATCTGCAGGCGCGACCCGCCCGACGCGCGTGCCACCTGCACCACCGACGGCGGCACGGAGCGCAGCGAGTTCTCGACGATCCTGGTGAAGAAGGCGGTGCCCGCGAGCGACATCGGCACGACCGCCGCGGCGATGCCGATGTTGGTGCCGGTCAGGAGCCGGGTGAAGGGCATGATCGCGGCCATCAGGATCAGGAACGGCAGCGAGCGGCCGATGCTGATGACCCAGCTCAGAATCGTGTGCAGCGTCGGGTTCTCGAACAGGCCACCCGGGGCCAGGTTGTGCACGAGTGCGCCCAACGGAATCCCGACGAGAACCACGATGGCCATGACGATCCCGACCATGACCAGCGTGTCGAGCAGCGCCGGGAACAGCAGGCCGGGCAGTTCGTCGACCGGCACCTTGGTGCTGGCCAGCAGCGTCTCGGTCATGCCACACCCTCCAGTGCGGCGCCGACGCGGACGTCCGAGGTTGCGGCCAGCCCGTAGCGGGCCAGCACCTGGGCGACCCGCGGCGCCAGACGTTCCGGAATGCCCAGTGTCGCAGCACCTATCGTCACACCACCGACCTGCTGGACCGATGCACCCAACACCGAGAGTGGGGCGCCGAGATCGGCCGAGGCCCGGGCGATCCAGTCCGATGGGACGTCCGGCCGGTCGTAGACCACGTGCCACACCTGTTGGCCCGTCGCCGCGTCGGCAGACACGCCCTGCGGACGCAGCTCGGCGCCCAGCCCCGAGGCGGGGTCGGTGAGCAGGTCGACCAGCCGGCCCGATTCCACGATGCTGCCGTGGTCGAGTCGGGCGACGGAGTCGGCGATCTTCAGCACGGTGTCCATCTCGTGGGTGATGAACACGATCGACAGACCGAGGTCGTCGCGCAGCTCGCGCAGGAGTGCGACGACCGACGACGTGGTCGTCGGATCGAGCCCCGCCGTCGCCTCGTCGGAGAGCAGCACCGAGGGCCGCAGCGCCAGCGCGCGGGCGATGCCGACTCGCTGTCGCTGACCGCCGGACAACTGGAACGGGTAGTGGTCGGCACGCTCACGCAGACCCACCCTGTCGAGCAGCTCGGCGACGCGGGCACGCGTCTCCGCGGCGGTCACGCCAAGGTATTCCAGTGGCAGCGCCACGTTCTCGGCTGCCGTGCGGCGCTCGAACAGTCCAGACGACTGGAAGACGGTGCCGATCCTGCGGCGTGCGACGCGAAGCTTCTTCGACGACAACGTCGTCAGGTCTTCGCCGTTCACCACCACCGACCCGAAGGTCGGCGCGGTGAGCAGGTTGATGCACTGTGCCAGCGTGCTCTTGCCCGCGCCGCTGGGGCCGACGACGGCCAGGATCTCACGGGACTCGACGCGGAAGCCGATTCGGTCGAGGACGACGGTTCGGTCGTCGCCATGGCCGTAGATCTTCGTGAGATCGGTCAGCTCGATCATCGAGGGGAATGTCCTTCAAGGGATGGGCGCGCAGGGGTCATCGCCGTTCGGGTCGAACCATCGCAGACCGGCAGTCGTCCCAAAACCATTGCGATCACGGTGAATCAATGCAATTGACGCCATGGTGAGCCAAACCATGGGCGCCGCTCGCCGCGACGACCACACTCCTCGGGACATGAGCATCGACGACTCGGTCACCGTCCGCGACGGAGCCGAACCACACGGTTTCACCATCGACAGACGACGCAGGTGGCCCTGGGTGATCGTCGTGGTGGTCGTCGTTGCCGCCATCACCGCGGTCGTCCTCATCGCCCGCAGCGGCGGCGCCGCCTCACCGAACGAGACCGCAGGCGCCACGCTCGACGTCGTGTACCTCGACTCGAACCCCGCCGAGAAGCGGATCATCGAGTTCATCGCCGACGAGGTCGCCCCCGACTACGGCGTGCAGGTCGGCGCCGTGGGCCTCGGAGACAGCACGCAGATAAACCAGGCGATCAGCGATGGGCGATACGCAGGCACCATCTTTCAACACCAGCACTGGCTTCGGCAGGTCCTCGACGCCAACCCGAGCTTCCGAGAGGAGCCGGCCACCGGACCGTTCTTCCACTGGGTGTTCGGCATCTGGTCGGACAAATACCGCACACCGCAGGACATTCCGGACGGCGCGACGATATCGCTGCTCGCCGACCCCGCGAACAACGCGCAAGGCATCTGGTACCTGGCCCAGGCGGGGCTGATCACCGTTCGGCCAGATGCCGACATCACGGCCCTGACGCAGAAGGACATCGTCGGCAACCCGAAGAACCTGACGTTCACGCTCTTGGACTTCGGCGCTCAGCCGCGTGCCCTGCCCGACCTAGACGCCGTGGTCGGCTACGCCGAGTCCTTCCTCGCGGCCGGCGTGAGCGAGGACAAGCTGATCTTCGCCCCGAAGTCGCCCGACGAGTTCGCCTCGGTGCTCACGATCGGCAGTGACTACGCCGACACGGAGAACGTCCGCAACCTCGTCGAGGCGTTCAAGGACCCTCGCGTGCAGACGTTCATCGCCACCGACCCCGAGGTGAAGAAGCTCGCGCTGCCGGGTGACCCGCAGTGAGTGCGGCGAACCGAGAACTGCACCTCGGCGTCAACGTGCTGTCCGACGGCATGCACCCGGCGGCGTGGCAGCACCCGAGTGCGGATCCGAACTGGTTCACCGATCCCGCCTACTGGGTCGACGTCGCACGGACCGCCGAGCGCGGAACACTCGATGCGCTGTTCCTGGCCGACAGTCCGTCGCTCTTCCAGAATCCCAACGAGCCGCTCGATGCGCCACCGCTGGCACTCGACCCACTGGTGCTGCTGTCGACGTTGGCCTCGGCCACCTCGCATCTCGGCCTCATCGGCACCGTGTCGACGTCGTTCGAGGAGCCCTACAACGTCGCCCGCCGGTTCTCCTCGCTGGATCACCTGAGCCGCGGGCGCGTGGCGTGGAACGTCGTGACGAGCAGTGATCCGTACGCCTGGAACAACTTCGGCCACGGGGACGGCCCGGCCGCCCACCCCGACCGGGGTGCGCGGTACCGGCGGGCGGCGGAGTTCATCGACGTCGTGCGCGCGCTGTGGGATTCGTGGGACGACGACGCCGTCCTGGCCGACAAGCGCGCCGGAGCATTCAGCAGGCCGGGCGCCATCCACACGATCGGCCACCGGGGTGAGTTCTTCAGCGTCGACGGTCCGCTCACGCTCCCCCGCTCTCCGCAAGGGCATCCGGTGCTGTTCCAGGCCGGCGGATCGGCGGGCGGACTGGATCTCGCCGCCCGGTATGCCGACGGCGTGTTCGCCGCCCAGGCGTCGCTGCCCGATGCGTTGCACCACGCCGCCGATCTCCGGTCGCGGACTGCGGCACACGGACGGCCGAGCGACGCGGTCCGGATCATGCCGGGGCTGTCGTTCGTGCTGGGCAGCACGGAGGAGGAGGCACGGCGGCGCAACGACGAGCTGAACGAACTGGCCGGTGAGCGCCGGCTGGCACACCTGGCCGGGCAGATGTCCGTCGACCCCGGCGAACTGGAGTGGGACGAGCCGCTGCCTCGGTGGCTGCTCGATGGCGCGGTGACGGACACCGGGTCTCAGGGTGCGCGGGACATCGTCGTGAACCTGGCGCGCCGGGAAGACCTCACGGTCCGTCAGCTCCTCGACCGGGTGATCACCTGGCACCGGCTGGTCGTCGGTTCGCCCGAGCGCATCGCCGACGCGATCGAGCAGTGGTTCGTCGCGGGTGCGGTCGACGGATTCAACCTGATGCCGGACGTCTTCCCGTCCGGGCTCGAGTTGTTCGTGGATCACGTCGTGCCGATCCTGCGCGACCGTGGCCTGTTCCGCCGGGAGTATCGGCACACGACGCTGCGGGGTCATCTGGGCTTGCACCGTCCGTCCGACCGCCGGCTCGGACAGGCGGTGTGAGCCACCGTCAGCGCGGCTGCCGCCACATCGGGATCAGCGTCGGGCCGTCGGGCAGCGTGATCTCGCCGGTGACCTCGAATCCGAACCGCTGGTAGTACGGCACGTTGTCGGGATTGCTCGACTCGAGGTAGGCCGGGGCGTACTCCGCATCGCAGCGATCCAGGCGCGAGCGCATCAGCGCATTGCCGTAGCCCTTGCCGCGGACCGCCGGATCGCTGCCGATGACCGCGAGGTACCAGTGCGGCTCCTCCGGATGAGCCTTCATCATCAACTCCTCCACCGCCATGCCGCGCGACATGGACGGACCGAACGCAAGCAGCAGGCTCGGCATCGCACGCAGCTGTTCGATGCGCGTCTGCCGCCACTGCCCCGGCGGATCCCAGAGCGCCGCACCGCCGACGCCGGAACCGTCCGACGCAACCTCGACGCCGCCACGGGACAGGTGGTGATGCTTGGTCAACGCAGCGAACAGCCGGTGCAGCTTGCGTCTGCGGGCGTTGGCATTCGGCAGCATCCACTGCATCACCGGGTCGTCGTAGAAGGCCTTGCCCAACGTCTTCGACAGCGCGGGAACGTCGGCCCGTGCAGCGGGCCTCACCTTCGGTTCGCTCATCTACCCACCATCCCACGCTGGGCGCGGTGGCGACGACCACTGGCTGAAACTCGTTGCAGCAATGCGGCATAGCGCCTTCCGATCATCGCGATCCGTACCCTGTCGGCCTGGCCGCAGCGTGCGTAGGTTCAGCGTCTGAGTGACCGCCGAACCAGAAAGCCTCCATGATCGAGATTGAGAACCTGACCAAGCGGTTCGGTGAGCGAACGGTCCTCGACGACATCTCGCTGTCGGTGCGTGCGGGCGAGATCCTGGCGGTCGTCGGTCCGAGCGGTGCAGGCAAGAGCACGCTGTCGCGCTGCGTCAGCTTCCTCGAGCGGCCGACGAGCGGTACCGTGCGCGTCGACGGCAAGGACTTCACCCGACTCGAGCGCGACGCGTTGGTCGCAGCCCGCCGCAGCATCGGCGTCATCTTCCAGACCGCGCCGCTGCTTCGTCGCCGCACGGTCGCGGAGAACGTCGCGCTACCCCTCCAGTACCTCGGCGCCACAGACGATTCCACGACCCGGCGGGTGTCCGAACTCCTCGATCGCGTCGGCCTCGCCGACCGCAGCGCGGACTACCCGGCGCAACTATCCGGCGGTCAGAAACAGCGGGTCGGCATCGCCCGCGCACTGGCACTGGGACCGTCGATCCTGCTCTCCGACGAAGCGACGTCGGGGCTGGACCCCGCGACCACGACGTCGATCCTGGGGCTGCTCGGGCATCTGCGCGACGAGTACGGCCTGTCGATCATCCTCATCACCCACGAGATGGAGGTGGTCCGCGAGATCGCCGACTCCGTCGCCCGCATCGAGGACGGCCGCATCATCGAGAGCGGTTCGGTCACCGACGTCATCCTCGACCCCACGTCGTCGCTCGCGCGCGAGCTGCTTCCGGACCGCCCCCGTGTCCCGACCGACGTGCCCGGCGAGATCTGGGAGGTGTCCTACGCCTCTCGGGACGTTCCGCTGGACTGGTTGACGTCGATCCACACCGTCCCCGGCATCGCGGATGCCCACGTCGACATCCTGTCCGCGAGCGTTGAGGCGATCCGCGGTGTCGCCGTGGGCCGCGCCGTGCTGTCGATCTCGCCCACCGCGCCTCCGGGTTTCGCGGATTACCTCGCGCAGCGCGGCCTGTTCGTCCGCACCTCCGGACGCGCGACGACGGACGTGGCGGCGTGACCCCCGTGATCCTCGCGGAGGACTTCAGCACCCCGTGGACCAACGTGCCTGCGCTGCTGTTGCCCGCCTACGGAGAAACGTGGGCGATGGTCGCCATCTCGATGACCCTGGTGGTGCTTCTCGGCACTCCGCTGGGCGTCACGTTGCACAACACGTCGGAACTGGGCCTGTACCCCGATTCGAGGGTCTTCGCCGTGCTCAACACGATCGTCAACGTCGGGCGCTCGCTGCCGTTCCTGATTCTGATGGCGGCGATCATCCCCGTGACGCGGTTCCTCGTCGGCACCACGATCGGCATCCCGGCGGCGATCGTGCCGATGACGGTCGCGGGCGTGCCGTTCTTCGCCCGGCTCGTGCAGAACGCCCTGCGGGAGGTGCGCTCGGACGTGACCGACATGGGCCAGGTCTCCGGCGGCACCACCCTCCAGGTGATCAGGACCGTGCAGCTGTCCGAGGCGCTGCCTGCCCTGGCCGGCGCGCTGACGGTGAACGTCATCGCGATGATCGAGTACTCGGCCATCGCCGGATCGATCGGCGCGGGCGGCATCGGAAACCTCGCGATCACCTACGGCTACAACCGATTCGACCACAACATCATGATCGCCACGGTCCTGGTCCTCATCGTCACCATTCAGATCGTGCAGTTCGTCGGCGACCGCGTCGTCACCGCACTGACCCGCTGACCCTGCCCACACCACCCCACCTGAAGGAACCGCCCATGACCGACCCGACGAGTCAGCCTCACGGCCTCGACATCCAACTCAAGAAGAAGAAGCGGTGGCCGTGGATCGCCGCTGCCGTCGCCGTGGTGGTGGCCATCGCGGGCGGCGTCTCCTACGCCACTCTGGCCAATCAGGACAAGCCATTCGGCACCACGCTCGACGTCGCCACCTGGAGTACCGACATCGCTGCCGAGAACCTGCTGTCCTACATCGCCACCAACGTGGCCCCCGATCACGGCATCACGATCAACCCCGTGAAGATCGACAACCTGATCGAGATCAATCGCGCAGTCGACGCGGGCAACGTCGCAGGCAACTTCTTCGAGCACCAGCCGTTCCTCAACGACGCCATCGCCGCCAACGGATTCGAGCTGACGCTCGCGGCTCCCACCTTCACGTGGGATCAGGCGACGTACTCCAACGAGTACGACAGCTGGAACGAGGTGCCCCGCGGCGCCAAGATCGCCCTGCGCGACGACCCTGCGGGACAGGCGATCGCCCTGCTCGACCTTGCGCACGACAAGCAAATCACGCTGAAGCCGGGCAAGGACACGCTGGAGGGACTCCCCCAACTCAGTGACATCGCCTCCAATCCCAAGGACTACCAGTTCGTTCAGGTCCCGATCGGTCAACTGGCGCGCAGCCTCGCCGACGTCGACGCGATCGTCGTGCACATCTCCGACGTCTACGCGGCCGGGTTGACCGAGGATCAGATCCTCGCCCGCGAACCCGCCCCGAAGGGCAGCGAAGGCGGCCTCGTCGTCAGCAACAAGCACCTCGACGACCCGAACGTGCAGAAGCTGATCGCCACGTTCGAAGACCCGAGAATCGCCGAGTACCTGCAGACCACGGACAACGCCCTCATCCGCGACACGCTCGGCCCCATCGACGCCGGTACCGATGCCACGCAGGGGAACACGCCGTGACCAAGCGCCCGCTCTACTACTCGGCGTTCGTCATGAACACCGCGTCGCATGTCCTGCACGGTCTTTGGCGTGCTCCGGAAGCCTGCAACCACGAGTTCAATTCGCTGCGGCACTGGACGTCACTGGCGGCGCAGGTCGACGCGGCCGGCTACGACCTGCTGTTCTTCGCCGACGTGTTCGGTCTGCGTCAGACGTGGAACGGCAACTGGCGCAAGGCAGTCGAAGGCGGCATCCAGATCCCCGTCAACGATCCGTCCGTGCTCGCGTCCGCCTTGGCCGCGGCCACCGATCATCTGGGCATCGTGTTCACCAGCTCGATCGTCCAGGACCATCCGTTCGACTTCGCCCGGCGGATGTCCTCGCTGGATCACTACACCGACGGTCGGCTCGGCTGGAACATCGTGACCAGCTTCAACCAGAACATGTTCCGCAGCTTCGGACACGAGGGCACGCTGGCCCACGACGAACGCTACGAATGGGCCAACGAATACGTCGACGTCGTCTACAAGCTCTGGGAGGGTTCCTGGGACGATGACGCACTCGTGCAGGACAAGGACGCAGGCATCCACTCCGACCCGGCGAAGATCCACAAGATCAACCACGTCGGCAAGCGCTACAGCGTCGAGGGTCCGCACTTCTCGTCGCCCTCGCCGCAACGGACCCCCGTGCTGTTCCAGGCCGGGTCCTCACCGGCAGGGCAATTGTTCTCGGCGCGCAACGCCGAAGGCGTCTACATCAGCAGCCCCAACCCCGCGGCCGCGTACGGCCTGACCACCGAGACCAGAGCCCTGGCGGCCGCCAACGGCCGCAACCCCGAGGACATCACGTTCGCTCAGGGGTTGTCCTTCGTCATCGGTGACACGCACGCCGAGGCGGTCCGCCGCAACGACGAACTCAAGCGGTACCTCGATCTGGAGGGCATCGCGCTGCACGCGCTCGGCGATGCCGGGGTCGACGGAGGCAGCCTCTCCCTCGACACCCCGATCAGCGAACTCGGCGAGTTCACCGGCATCAAGAGCTTCATCCGCTGGGCATCGGAGTCGTCGGGCAACGACGAGCCGACGATCCGCGACATGGCCTGGGTGCTGGAGGGCGCCAACCGCGTCGTGGGGACCGCGAAGGAGATCGCCGACCAACTCGAAGAATGGCGCGAGGCCGGTGTCGACGGCATCAACGTCTACCACGCGACGGTGCCCGGTTCGTTCGCCGAAACCGCCGACCGCCTCTTCCCGACGCTCCGGGAACGCGGTCTTATCTCGACCGACAAGTCGGGCACCCTGCGCCACAAACTGCTCGGTCGCGGCGACCGGCTCCCCGACAGTCACCCCGCCGCCGCCTACCGGGGCGCGTTCACCGACAACGACCTGCTCAACGGCGTCGAATCGCGGGTGCTCACCCCTGGGTGATGTAGGCCTCCAACTGTTCCTGCTGAGCCTCGAGTTCCTCCATCCGGGTCTTGACCACGTCGCCGATGCTGACGATGCCGGTCAGGTGCCCGCCGTCCATGACGGGGACGTGGCGCACCCGGTTGTTGGTCATGAGCCCACTGACGCCGTCCACCGAGTCGGCAGGCGTGCAGGTGATGACGTCGGTCGACATGATGTCGGCGACGGCATGCTCCAGGAGCTCCGCACCGTGTGCGTGCAGGTTGCGCACCACGTCGCGTTCGGACACGATGCCGATCGGACCGTCGGGTCCGACCACCACCATGGCGCCCACGTTGCGCGTGGCCAGGCCGGTCAGCAATTCGGCGACGGTCATCTCCGGTGACACGGTCAAGACCCCGGCGCCCTTGTTCCTCAGCACGTCTGCGATCCGCATTTCGAACCTCCCAAAGTGACGTGGATCACATCAGGTTAGGTCTTTCGGGGCCGCCAGGAAACCCCCAGCGCCTGCCGCACCGGAACACGTCGCCCCCGGCCGGCGTTGCACGGCTGTACCCACTCGACCCACTGGAGGAATCACCCATGCCCGACACCGTCACACTCGGCGACCGATTGACGGTCAGCGCAATGGGATTCGGCGGTATGGCGCTGACTCCGGTCTATGGCGGCGAGATCGACGACGCCGAGTCGATCGCCACCCTGCACCACGCGATCGACGTCGGCATGACGTTCATCGACACCGCCAATGTCTATGGCGGCGGAGACAACGAGCGGCTGATCGCCAACGTTCTCGCCGACCGTCGCGACGAGGTGACGCTCGCGACCAAGTTCGGCATCGACGGCAATCCTGCCGACCGGGCCGGCGGTGAGGTGCGGCCGCGGGGTGACGCGGCGTACGTGCGGCAGTGCGTCGACGAGAGCCTCGCGCGCCTGCGCACCGACGTGATCGACCTCTACTACATGCACCGTCGCGACGTCCGCGTCCCGATCGAGGAGACCATCGGGGCGATGGCCGAACTCGTCACGGCGGGCAAGGTGCGTCATCTCGGAGTGTCCGAGACCACGGCCGCCGAGCTGCGTGCTGCCCACGCGGTCCACCCGATCGCGGCGATCCAGAGCGAATGGTCGATCTGGAGCCTCGACATCGAGCGCTCCGTGGTGCCCACCGCGGTGGACCTCGGCATCGGCGTCGTACCGTTCTCGCCGCTGGGTCGCGGCTTCCTGACCGGCTCGGTGCGTTCGGCGGCCGATCTCGGTGAGCGGGACTTCCGAAGGAACATGCCGCGCTTCTCCGGTAGTGCGCTCGACGCGAATCAGGCCGTCGTCGCGGCAGTGGTCGACGTCGCCGCCGAAGTGGCTGCCACACCGGCCCAGGTCGCCCTGGCCTGGCTGCGCCACCGCGCCGAGACGTTAGGCGTGGCGTCGGTACCGATCCCGGGGACCCGGCGCGCGGCCCGCATCGACGAGAACCTCGCGTCGCTGTCGGTCAGCCTCGACGCCGCGCAGATCGAAAGGCTCAGCGCGGCAGGCGAGGCCGTATCGGGTGACAGGTACGCCGACATGAGTTCGGTGGGCACGGGCCGGGAGTGAGCGCCGTCGACGACGTCACGCCAGCCGGGTGATCTCCACGATGACGTCGAGGTCGGTGGACCCCTCACCGGAGTAGATGCCCTTCAGCGGACTGACGTCGGCGTAGTCACGGCCGATGCCAACGCTGACGTACTGCTCGTTGATGTGCTTGTCGTTGGTGGGGTCGTAGTTCCACCACCCGCCGGTCCACGCCTGGATCCACGCGTGACTCTCGCCCTCGATGGTCTCCCCCACCGCTGCCTCCCGGTTTGGATGCAGGTAGCCCGATACGTAGCGCGCGGGAATCCCCATGCTGCGCAACAGGATCAGGGTCAGGTGTGTGTAGTCCTGGCAGACGCCCTTACCCTCACGTAGCGCGTCGAGGCCCGAGGAGTGCACACCGGTGGTCCCGGGAACGTAGGCCAGTTCGCCATGCACCCAGTTCGCCGCCGCGACGACGGCCTCCCTCGGTGCGTGCTCCTTGGCGATCTTCTGCCCCACCCGCGCCAGGCGCTTGCTGTCGGGCGTGTACTCGGTGCCGGTGAGGATCTCGTCGAAGCGATCGATCACCGCCTCGGTCTGCAGGTCCTCCCACGTCACGTCGTCCTCGGGCATCACACCCTCCTCGGTCTCCACGACCGACGACGACGTCACCTCGAGTTCGGTGTGCGGAGCGTGCAGATCGAACGTCGTCACCGCGGTGCCCCAGTAGTCGACGTACCGGTAGGACCGCGTGGCCGGAACCGTCTCGACGCGGTTCAGGATGACGTTCTGCCGGGAGTCCGACCGCGGGGTCAGCCGGGCCTCGTTGAACGACGCGGTCACCGGCGACTTGTAGGCATACCCGGTGGAGTGAACGACTCGAAGACGCCACATGCTCAGACCTCGCCCTCTTCGATGACCAGTGCGCCGTCGCGGCCGGCATCGCTCCACGCCACCCACGGGGCCGAGTGAAAGTACTCCAGCGCCAACGCTTCTCCGATGTCCGCGCACGTCTGCTGCAGGTCGCCCAACCGGGTCTCCAGCGACTCGAGCAGGACCCCGGGGCGCAGGAACTCCAGTTCGCTACGGGCACGGCCGAGTAGGCGCTGGGCCTCGGCAGTCGCACCGACGCGATTGAGCCTGCGATGGTGCAACTCGTCGAGGCTGTGTTCGGCCAGCCGCAGGGAGTACATGACCGAGCGCGGGAACAGGCGGTCGAGCATCATGAACTCGACGACGCGACCGGCGTCGAGCACGCCGCGGTAGGTGCGCAGGTAGGTGTCGTGTGCACCCGCCGAACGCAACACCGTGACCCAGGCCGGTGACGACGCGCTGTCGCCGACACGCGACAGCAGCAGGCGCACGATCATGTCGACGCGTTCGATCGCGCGGCCGAGCACCATGAACCGATAGCCGTCGTCGCGGGACAACGTCGAGTCGGCGAGTCCGGCGAACTGCGCCGCCCGACCCTCGATGTAGGACAGGAACTCGTGCGGTCCGAGTCGCTTGGCCGCGCGCTCCCGCTCGGGCAGCGCGTTGTAGGTGGTGTTGAGGCACTCCCAGATCTCGGTGGAGGTGACTTCGCGTGCGCCGCGGGCATTCTCACGCGCCGCCGAGATCGAGTCGACAATGGAGCAGCCACCGTGGGTGTCGCGGCTGAACGCCACCAGATCGGTCAGCGACCAGAGATCCAGCTCGGTGTCCGGCGGCTCGATTCCCAGCACCTTGAGCAGCGTGCGCGAGGCCTGATCGGGGTCGACGCTGGAATCCTCCAGCAGCTGATGCACGGTGACGTCGAGGATTCGAGCGGTGTCGTCGGCCCGCTCGACGTAGCGGCCGATCCAGTAGAGCGATTCTGCGTTGCGCGCCAACATCAGTGCATCACCTGCTGTTGCTGTTGCTGTTGCTGTTGCTGTTGCTGTTGCTGCTGCTGCTGTTGATCCTGGGTGCCCATCGTCATCGACTGCTGTTGTGGCGGTGAGCCGTCGCCGTTCTTGTCGCCCTTGCCCGCCCTGGGCAGTGCACGCACGACTTCGGCAGCCGCCAGCTCGCGGTCGGCGGCCGAGGCCCGCGAGGCAAGCACCCAGGTGTCCTTGGAGCCGCCGCCCTGGCTGGAGTTCACCACCAGCGACCCCTCCGGTAGCGCCACCCGGGTCAGCCCGCCGGGCAGCACCCACACGTCGTCGCCGTCGTTGACCGCGAACGGCCGCAGGTCGACGTGCCGCGGGGCCAGCTGATCGTCGATCTGCGTCGGCACGGTGGACAGCTGCACCACCGGCTGGGCGATCCAGCCGCGCGGCTCACTGCGGATCTTCTTGCAGATCGTCGCCAATTCCTTCTCGGAGGCGTCCGGCCCGAACACGATGCCGTAGCCACCCGAACCCTCGACGGGCTTGATCACCAGCTCGTCGACCCGGTCGAGGACCTCTTCGCGCTCCTCGTCGAGCCAGCACCGGAACGTGTCGACGTTGGCCAGCAACGGCTTCTCGCCGAGGTAGTACTCGATGATCGTCGGCACGTAGGTATAGACCAGCTTGTCGTCACCGACGCCGTTGCCCACGGCGCTGGAGATCACGACGTTGCCGGCCCTCGCCGCGTTCAGAATGCCTGCAACGCCGAGTACGGAGTCCGGCTTGAAGTGCATGGGGTCGAGGAACTCGTCGTCGATGCGCCGGTAGATCACGTCGACCTGACGCTCCCCTTCGGTGGTGCGCATGTAGACGGTGTTGTCGCGGCAGAACAGGTCGCGGCCTTCGACGAGTTCGACGCCCATCTGCCGGGCGAGCAACGAGTGCTCGAAGTACGCGGAGTTGTAGACGCCGGGTGTGAGGACCACCACGGTGGGGTCGGCCTCGTTCGACGCGGCGGCGTTGCGCAACGCACGCAACAGATGCGACGCGTAGTCACCGACCGAGCGGACCCTGTGCGTGGCGAACAGGTTGGGGAAGACCCGGGCCATCGTGCGCCGGTTCTCCATCACGTACGACACACCCGACGGCGACCGCAGGTTGTCCTCGAGCACCCGGAACGTGCCCTGTGCGTCGCGGACCAGGTCGATGCCCGCGACGTGGATGCGCACGCCGTTCGGCGGGACGATGCCCGCGGCCTCCCGGTGGAAGTGTTCGCACGACGTGATCAGCCTGCGGGGAATGACCCCGTCGCGAAGGATCTCCTGGTCGCCGTAGATGTCGCTGAGGTACATCTCGAGCGCCTTGACGCGCTGCTTGATGCCGCGCTCGAGCTTCGACCACTCGGCCGCCGAGATCACCCTGGGCACGAGGTCCAGGGGGAACGGACGTTCCTGGCCGGACAGCGAGAAGGTGATGCCCTGATCGATGAACGCGCGCCCCAGCGCCTCCGACCGCGCGGCCAGCTCCGACGCGTCCGACGGAGCCAGTTCGGCGAAGATGCCCTTGTAGGGCCCCCGCACGTTGCCCTGGGCGTCGAACATCTCGTCGAAGGCTTGCGAGTAGCCGCCGACGTTGTTGTAGCCGTCGAAGATGCCGTCGTGGCGTTTGGACGCTCGCGAGTTCGCTCGGGTCGACCGGCCGGTGTCTGCTGGCAATGTTCGGAGACTCACAGGTGACATGCTGCCCCAACCGCCCCGTCTCGGCTGACCACGGCCTTCACTTTGGGCATTTCACCCGCTCGCTGGTAATCTGAACCGTCGCTGCCCCGCAGGGCGCCCAAACTTGACCATCCCGATACGTAAATCGAAGGACTGACGCGTGGCCAATATCAAGTCGCAGGAAAAGCGCATCCGCACCAACGAGCGTGCTCGGCTGCGCAATCAGTCGGTGAAGTCCGAACTTCGCACGGCTGTCCGCGGGTTCCGCGAGGCCGTCGACGCAGGTGAGAAGGACAAGGCCAGCGAGCTGCTGGCGTTCGCGACGCGCAAGCTCGACAAGGCCGCCAGCAAGGGTGTCATCCACAAGAACCAGGCCGCCAACAAGAAGTCCGCGCTGGCCATCGCGTTCAACAAGATCTGAGCATTTAGCTCCTTCGCGGGCGCTCAGTTCCCGCCGGCCAGTTCGGCGACCTTGCGCACCGCAGCCTCGAGGGCGTAGTCGGCATCTGCCGCTGCGCCCTTGACGTCTGCATTGAGGGTTGCGACCAGCCGCATCGCCTCGGCCACCGAGTCCCGGTCCCACCGACGCGCCTGCCGCTGCACCTTCTGCACCCGCCACGGCGGCATGCCCACCTCACTGGCCACCTGATGCTGATTCCCCGACAGCGGCGCGATGCGGGCGATCGAATGGACCGCCTCGGCCAGCGCGTCGGCGAGCACCACGTGCGCTTCACCGCCCATCACCGCCCACCGCAGGGCCTCGGCCGCTCCCTCGACGTCGCCGGTGACCGCCATGTCGGCGATCACGTAGCCCTTCACCTCGGCCTTGCCGTTGTGGTAGCGGCGAACCGCGGCGACGTCCACCTCGCCACCGGTGTCGGCGACGAGTTGTGAGCACGTGGCCGCCAGTTCACGCAGATCGGATCCGACGGCGTCGAGCAGTGCGGTCACCACGTCGTCACCCACCTTCACCCGGTGCGTACGGAACTCTCGCTTGACGAAGTCGGCGCGCTCGGAGGGCTTCGTCAGCTTCGCGCACGGATGCACCTCTGCGCCGAGCTTCTTCAGCTGATCGGCGAGCGACTTCGCGCGGCCGCCACCGGTGTGCACCACGACCAGCACGGTGCCCGGCGGGAGATCGGCCGCCGCCTCGCCGATCAGCGTCACCGCCTCCTTGCCGGCATCGGCGGCAGACTCGAGCACCAGCACGCGTTCGTCGGCGAACAGCGACGGGCTGAGCAACTCAGCCAGCTCGTTCGGGCTGATCTCGCCGGCCCGCATGCGGTTCACCGGCACGTCGTGGGTGCCGGCGTCCTTGCGCGCGATGCGGAGCACGTCGGATACCGCCCGTTCGACGAGCAGTTCTTCGTCACCCAGAACGAGGTGCAGTTGCGTCACGCCACGATGGTGTCACGCCCCGCCGACGTCACCCGCCGCCGCCCACGCCGTCGCGCCGACTGCGCACCACAGCAGGATCACCCGGCCCCATCGCCATCGCCACAGCACGATCGACGTGGCCATCATCGCCGCGACGAACACCACGCCCGCCAGACCCGACGGCACCGGAAGTGCCGCGCCGGGAACCGATGCCGCCCACTCCGCGACCCGCAGCAGCCACCACAGTTGCGGCCCGGTGAACCGGATCAGTAGCCCCGCCGCGTCGGGCCAGGCGCTACAGATCGCCGCCGCTGCCGTTCCCAGGACGGTGATCGGGGCGATGACGACCGTGACCGCGAGGTTGGCGAACACGGCGACGACACTGAAGGCCCCCGAGATCCCGGCCACCAGCGGCGCGGTGATCAGTTGTGCGGCGAAGGCCACGCACACCGCGTCGGCAAGCGGCTTCGGCCAGCGGCGCGCCACCAGGGCGGCCGACCAGGCCGGGGCGATGAGCACGAGCGCGGCCGTGGCCGACACCGACAGCGCGAAACCGACGTCGACGGCCATCTCTGGCCAGCCGATCAGCACCACCAGGATGGTCGCCGCGAGCGCGGGGATCGCCTGCCGCCTCCGGTGCGAGACCACCGCGAGCAGCGTGACGGCACCCATGATCGCCGCGCGCAGCACGCTGGCCGTGGGCTGCACGACCACGACGAACGCCACCAGAGCGATCGCAGCCAGGGCTACCGCGAGGCGCGGCCCCACCACCATGGCCGACAGCAGCACCGTGCCGCAGACGATCGTGACGTTGGCACCCGATACCGCGGTTAGATGAGCGAGACCGGCGATGCGGAAGTCGGCGACCGTCGTCTGCGCGACGGCCGAGGTGTCGCCGAGCGTCAACGCCGGCAACATCGCCGCCTGCTCCGGCGGCAGGACCGCGCGTGCCGTCTCGGCGAAGTCACGACGCACCGCAGCGGCGATGCGGTGTACCGCACCGGCCTCACCCAGGTGCGCCTCGCCGGTGGCGGTCAGCACGGCCACGGTCAGGTCCCGACGGGCCGGCTTGCCGACGCGGGCGCGGAAGTCGACAGGGCGGCCCGCGGTCACGTCGCCGTAGCCGACCACCGAGGCGAACACCAGGACGCGACCGGCCTCGGGGTGGCCGTCGACGGCACGCAATACTGCCCGGAACATCACCCGCGAACCCGCGACCACCCGGGGCGTCTCGACCGGTACCGCGGTCACCGAGACCGTGTCGCCGATCCGGTCCGCGATCGCGTGGTGCTCGACGTCGTCGACGCGCAGTGCGACCGAACACGCGAAGGCCGCACCGACCACCCCGACCGCCGCCACCGCGGGCCACCAGGGGCGGTCCTGCTCGACGGCGTTGTCCCGCAGGCGAAGCGACGCCCACGCCGCGGCCGTCGTCGCGATCGCCACGACGGCGGCCGCAGCCGCCACGTGCCAGAGGATTCCCGTCGCCGTGGCCGCCCAGGCGGTGAGTGCCGCCGGTACCAGCCGCAGGTCGACCCCGGCTGCCATCACCCCGGGGCCAGTCGCGACCGAGGGGGTCACACATGGACCAGCTCACGCAGCTTGTCGAGCCGCGCCGGGCCGATGCCGTCGACCTCTCCGAGCTGTTCGACGCCGGTGAAGGGCCCGTTCGCGTCGCGCCAGGCAACGATCGCGCCCGCCGTCACCGGGCCGACGCCGGGAAGTTCGTCGAGCTGCTCGACGGTTGCGGTGTTGAGGTTCACCGGACCGGGCGCGGCCTCGGAAGCGCCCGCGGCCGCCGGGTCGGCGTCGCCAGGCGCGGATGCGATCGAGCTACCCATCGCCGGTGGCGCACCGGGCAGGCCCGCGATGCCGACGACGATCTGCTCGCCATCGGCCACCCGGCGCGCGACGTTCAGACCCAGGAGGTCGGCGCCGTCGAGGACGCCGCCCGCCGCTGCCAGCGCGTCGTCGACGCGGGCACCGGCGGTGAGCGTCACCAGCCCGGGACGGTGCACCAAACCGACCACGCTGACGACGACGGGTTGCTCCGCGGCCCCCGACGATGGGGCGGGTGCGGTCGAAACCATCTGCACCGGCGGCAAATTCGCCGATACGACCGGCGGCGGGTCGTTGCCCGCCAGCGTCAGCACCGTGACGAACACGGCGACGACGCCGACCGCGGACAGACCGATGACACCTGCCCGCCCCGGATCGGCCCGCAGCGCAGTCAGCCACTGCGCCCGCCCGGACGGGGGGGTCTCGGGCAGCCACCGGGCCAGCGAGGTGTCCGGCGCGTCGCCCTCGGACTCGTCGGTCGCGGACCCGTCGGTGCCCGACAGTCGACGCTGCGCCCTGTCGGTGGGTTGTTCGGTACGCATGGCGTGACCGTAGGCGGGCCGCGCGACGCATCCCGGTCGTCAGCAGCCGGAGAACGGGCCGCTCGTGGATGAACTCGGCACTGGGGACAACCGCCGTTCTCCGAGATCGGCTACCAGCCGTCGGACCGCCAGCACGTCCAGTCGATCTCGACGAGCGCGCCGACGGCGAGACCCGTGACACCCACGCAGGTACGGGAGGGCAGCCTGTCCGGGAACCACGGCGCGTAGGCATCGTTGAACGCGGCATAGTCCGACCAGTCGAGCAGGTAGGCGCGTACCGAGACGACGTCGGACGCCGTGCCACCGCACAATTCGGTCACGCGGAACAGATTGCGCATCACCTGGTCGGTCTGGGTCGCGACGTCCGAGCCGACCACGGCGCCCGAAGAATCGGTGGGCATCTGGCCCGTGACGTAGAGGGTCTGGCCGGCGGCGGTGGCGTGGGCGAACGGCGCGACACCGGGCGGAACCCCCTGGTCGGGCGTGAACGAGAACGAGCGGATGCCGGTCATGCCGCCGTCTCCGGTCGCGGCAGGAAGTGCTGCATCGCACAGATCATGCCAGGGTGGCGGTCCCGCGGTCGGGAGAACGTCACTCGCGTATACATGTTCACCGAGGTGTCTACCGAGCCGCCGTCGCCCGATCGCCGAGGAGGCGCGCATGACCACCGACCGACCGCTGAAGGTGATCCAGTGGACCACGGGCAACATCGGCAGACGCTCCTTGCACGCGATCATCGGACGCTCCGACATGGATTTGGTCGGGGTGTACGCGCACGGCGCCGACAAGGTGGGCGTCGACGCCGCCGACCTGGCCGGGTGGCCCGAGCCGACGGGCGTGACGGCCACCGACGACGTCGACGCGCTCATCGCGCTCGGAGCCGACGCCTGCTGCTACAACCCGCTGTGGCCCAGCGTCGACGAGCTGGTCCGCCTGCTCGAGTCCGGGGTGAACGTGTGCTCGAGCGCGGCCTGGATCACCGGCGGCAAGCAGTCACCCGAGGATCTCGACCGCATTCGAAAGGCCTGCGAGACGGGACGTTCCACCATCTTCGGCAGCGGTGCGCATCCCGGCATGACGAACATGGTCGGCATGGTGCTCTCCGGGGCATGCGAGGCGGTCGAGCAGATTCGCATCACCGAGTCGGTGGACTGCTCGACCTACGAATCCGCGGGCACCCAGTCGGCGATGGGGTTCGGCCAGGACCCCGAGACGCCCGGCCTGGCCGAGAACGTGCGCCGCGAGAGCGAGGTGTTCGCCGAGTCCGCGGCCATGATGGCCGACGCGATCGGCGCCACGCTCGACCGCATCACCTTCGACGTGGAGTTCACCGCCGCGACCGGTGACAGCGACCTGGGCTTCATGCAGATCCCGGCGGGCACCGTCGGAGGCGTGTACGGCTACCACCGCGGATGGGTGGGCGAGAAGAACGTCGTCAGCGTCGGATTCAACTGGATCATGGGCAGCCACGTCACCCCGCCCAAGCCGCTCGAGCACGGCCACGTCATCCAGGTCTACGGCACGCCCAACATGCGGACCGTCCTGCACTGCCTGCCGCCCAAGGGCTGGACCGAGCCCGGCTTCATGGGCCTCGGCATGATCTACACCGCGCTGCCGGTGACCAACGCGGTCCCGGCCGTGGTGGCCGCGGCGCCCGGCATCGTCACGCTCAAGGACCTGCCGCCGGTCACCGGTCGCTTCGTCGGCTAGCAGCGAGTCGACAGCGTCGCGAGCCCGGCCCCGCGGAGGTCGCGCAGACCGTCGGCCCGTCCCGCCATCGCCATCAGCAGCGCCTCCCCGGGACCGGAGACCTCGGGGCCCTTGCCCGCGGCCCAGTCCAGGTCGGTGGCGACGACGCGAACGCCCCTGGCGCGCCACGCGCCGCGGATCAGCGGCGCGGTGCGCGCGAAGTCCAGTGCGACGCGCAGGCGCTCGGCGGCGATCACGCGTGGCATCCCGAGCGGACGCCGGATGTCCTGCTGGTGGATCATGTTGTCGGTCAGCGCGATTCGTCCACCGAAGCCCGCCCCCAGTCCGGACGGCGTGGCATGCCGGCGCACGATGGCGATGAGGTCGTCGGTCGAGCGATCGGACAGGTCAGCGACGGCCAGTGCGTTGATGCGATCGACGATCAGCAGGCCGCGCAGGAACCGTGTCGCCAGGGCCGGGGTGGAGAGTCCTTCGTAGCTCATCGTGTGCGCCACCACGTCGCGCACCCGCCACCCCGGGCACAGCGTCGGCGCGAGCCACTGCTCGGCGGTCAGACCGCCGAGGAAGTCGGCGAACTCGAGTCGCTCGTCGCGGGCAAGTTCCAGCGCGTCCATGACCGTGGGCTACCCATCGACCGTCACGCACACACCGACCGCACCACCGCCGACGTGCACGGCCAGGACGGGCCCCATGTCGGTGACGGTGAGCGACTCGACCTGCGGCAACCGATCGGTCAGTGCCGCGCCGATGACGTCGGCGTCGTCGTGGTTGTCGACGTGGTGCACGACGATCGACGCACCACGCTCCCCCACCACGTCGGCGACCGCGTCGACCAGCGCGGCATGTGCCTTGGACGTCGTCCGGATCCGCTGTGAGAGCACCAATCTGCCATCGACGTCCAGATGGAGGAGCGGTTTGAGCGACAGTGCGGTCCCCAGCCAGGACGTGGCCGTGCCGATGCGGCCGCTGCGGCGCAGATTGTCCAGCCGGTGCACCACGATGAACGCGTGTCCCCGCGGAACCGCTGAGCGTGCGGCTTCCTCGACGGCGTCGAGGTTCGCGCCGGTTGCGGCCGCCCGGGCCGCGGCCACCGCCACGAAACCCACGCATGCCGCGGCCGACCGAGAGTTCACCACGCGCACGGCGGATCCGAACTCGCGGGCAACGGTGCGCGCGGTGCTGAACGTGCTCGACAGCGCGGCCGAGAGATGAACGGCGACGACGCCGTCTCCCCCGCTGGCGGCCACCGCCTCCCGGTAGGTGTCGGCGAGATCCGCCGGAGATGCCCCGGACGTGGTCACATGGCTGCGGTCGTGGATGTCGTTCGGAACGGGGTCGACGTCGTCGCGCATGTCGTCGCCGTCGAGCAGGACGTGCAGCGGCACACGACGAATGCCCCAGCGCTCCAGCACGTCTGGACCCATTCGAGCCGACGAATCGGTCACCACGACGACGGCCATGGTCAGTTCGCGCCCGCGGCAGGCACGCCGGCGTCGGCGAGTGCCTTCATCATCAGATCGGCGACGTTGCGGTGGGCCTCGAAGTTCCAGTGAATGCCGTCGGGGTTCCCGCGACCGCTCATCACCTCGTCGCCGACCGCGGCCTTGAGGTCGACCACCGGCACGTCGTGCTCGCCGGCCCACCCGGTGATTGCCGCGACCGTACCGTCACGCCAGCGGTGTGACTTGCCGTAGGTCTCGGCGACGTGGACCGACGGAATGCACGCGACGAACGGAATTCCCGGGCGGTTGAAGTCGATCGCCGCGCGCGTCTGCTCGAGGTACTCGACGGACAGCTTCGGCGGCAGTGCCGGCCGCGCGACCGGGGAGAACCTCGGCTGGGCCCACCCGTAGCCGTCCCGCACCCATCGCCGCAGCAGCGGCGGACGGACGTAGCGGATCATCTCCCGCAGCGCCGTGGGAAGCGGGGACGGCAGCGAGTCCATGCCGCAGGTCGCGAAGATCACGGCACCGGCCCGTGGCAGCGCCGCCCACGACCGTGGGTCCTGAATCGCTGCCCACCACACGTCGCGGCAGGTCCAGCCGATCCGACCGATCAGCTCGACGTCCCAGTCGAGTTGCCCTGCAACGATGTTCGGCCAGATGCGCGGATCGTCGGAGGGCAGCCCACCGGTCGGGCCGTAGTAGGACAGCGAGTCGCAGAACACGAGCAGGGTTGGTCGGGCTCCGTCGACCGGCTCAGAGGACATCGCTGGCGACCTGCGCCGAGGCGTTCCACACGTCGAGACGCCAACGGATGTCCTCGAGCGGAGCGTCGTCCTCGGAATGGCCGGCAAGCTGCACCCAGCTCGCGTTGCCCATCCCGCCGAACACCGGCCAGTTGTCGACGGGCAGGCCGAGGATCGCCCCGGTGAGCGCCGCGATCAGGCCGCCGTGTGCCACCAGGACGACCGGTCGATCGGGTTCACCGATACCCCATTCCGCCTGTCCGGCAATCAGTTCGGCGATCAGCGGCATGCTCCGCGCTGCGACGTCGACGCGGCTCTCGCCACCGTGGGGGGCCCACCGCGCGTCGTCGCGCCACGCCAGCCGGGCACCGGGAGCGATGGCGTCGACCTCGAGGTGGGTCATGCCCTGCCAGTCACCGAGGTGCGTCTCGCGCAGCCGGACGTCGGTGCTGACCGGCAATCCCGCTTGCTCACCGAGTGCGACGGCGGTGTCGAGAGCCCGCCGCAGATCCGATGACACGATGAGCAGCGGCTCGCGCTTGGCCAGTAGCTCGGCCGCGGCGACGGCCTGGGCGCGGCCCAGCTCGGAGAGGTCGGTGTCGAGCTGGCCCTGCATGCGGCTGCCCGCGTTGTACTCGGTCTGGCCGTGGCGCAGCATGACCAGCCTGCGGACTCTCACTCCCGGCCCTCGGGCAGGGAGTCGCCATGGCCGTCGAGGTCCACGGGCACCAGAGGGCAGTCGCGCCACAAGCGGTCGAGGGCGTAGAAGTTCCGCTCGTCCTGATGCTGGATGTGCACCACGATGTCGACGTAGTCCAGCAGCACCCACCGACCCTCGCGCGTGCCCTCGCGGCGGGCGGGCTTGAACCCCGCGGCGCGCATCTTCTCCTCCACCTCGTCGACGATGGCGTTGACCTGCCGATCGTTGGAGGCGGAGCCGATCACGAAGACGTCGGTGATGACGAGCTGGCCCGACACGTCGATGACGACGACGTCGTCGGCCAACTTGGACGACGCCGCCTGGGCGGCAACGGTGGCCATCTCGACGGCCTCGACAGACGCACTCACGATGGGGTCCTTCCAACAAGGGTGGGGGTGCGGTACAGGCCGCGTTTGGAGACGTACTGAACGACGCCGTCGGGTACCAGGTACCAGATGGGCCTGCCGGTCACCGCCCGGTCGCGGCACTCGCTCGACGAGATGGCGAGAGCGGGTACCTCGACGAGGTTCAGCGCCTCGCGGGGAAGCTCCTTCATCGCCGCCTCGATGTGCTCGCCGTCCAGGGTGTAGCCGGGCCGGCTGACGCCGACGAAGCGGGCCAAGGAGAACAGGTCCTCCCAGTTCTGCCAGCTCAAGATCGAGCCGAGCGCGTCGGCGCCGGTGATGAAGTAGAGGTCGGTGTCCGGGTGGGCCGCGGCCAGGTCGCGCAGCGTGTCCTTGGTGTAGGTCGGTCCGCCGCGGTCGATGTCGACCCGGCTGACCGAGAAACGCGGATTGGCCGCCGTTGCAATCACCGTCATGAGGTAGCGGTCCTCGGCGGCGGTGACCGAGCGGTCGCGCTTCTGCCACGGCTGCCCGGTCGGCACGAACACGACCTCGTCGAGGTCGAACAGATCGGCGACCTCGCTGGCCGCGACGAGGTGTCCGTGGTGGATCGGGTCGAACGTCCCGCCCATCACTCCCAGCCTGCGTCGAGTCACGAATAAGCAGCTTACGGGAGGCGCGGCGGGCGCCGCGGGTTCGGGCGAACGGCCTAGACGGGCAGCAGCTGGTCGATGACGCCGGCGAGCTGCTTGGCCGACCGGCACTCGTGCATCGTGATGACGCCCTCGTAGCGCGGCACCGCCGAGTCCCCGCTGCCCCACAGGTGCTTGGGTTCGGGGTTGAGCCAGTGGGCGTGCCGGCTGGCAGTCACCATGTGGGTCAGCAGGTCGACCTCGGGGTTGCGGTAGTTGTTGCGGCCGTCGCCGAGGACCAGCAGCGAACTGCGCGGCGAGAGCACGTTCGGGTACTTGTCGAGGAACGATACGAACGCGTGGCCGTAGTCGGAGTGGCCGTCCCGGGTGTAGACGCCGGCCTCGCGGGTGATCCGCTGCACGGCGACCGCCAGGTCGGCCTCCGGTCCGAACAGTTCGGTGACCTCGTCGGTCGTGTCGATGAAGGCAAACACCCGCACGCGGGAGAACTGCTGGCGCAGTGCGCTGACGAGCATGAGCGTGAAGTGGCTGAACCCGGCGACCGAACCGGACACGTCGCAGAGGACGACCAGTTCGGGCCGGGCCGGGCGCGGCTTCTTCAGCACGACGTCGATGGGCACGCCACCGGTCGACATCGACTTGCGCAGCGTCTTGCGCATGTCGATCTCGCCGGCGCGGGCACGGCGCCGACGCGCGGCCAGCCGGGTCGCCAGCGTGCGTGCCAGCGGTGCGACCACGCGCCGCATCTGGCGCAGCTGCTCGCCTGATGCCCTAAGGAACTCCACGTTCTCGCTGAGCTGCGGGATGCCGTACATCTGCACGTGTTCGCGGCCAAGTTGCTCGGCGGTGCGGCGCTTGGTCTCGCCCTCCACCATGCGACGTAGCTGCGAGACGCGCTTGGCGGCAAGGGCTTTGGCGATCTCCTGCTGCGTGGGCGTCGGGTCGTCGCCGTATCCCGCCAGCAAGCCCGCGAGCAGCCTGCCCTCGAGTTCGTCGAGCGCCATCGCCTTGAGAGCCTGGTACGACGAGTACGACGGACCGCGGCTGGAGTTGTAGCGGCCGAACGACTCCACGATCTGCGCGATCATCGCGGCGAGGCGGTCGTCGACGTTGGCCAGATCGGGGTTGTCGGTGAGCATCTGCACCAGCGCGTCGCGCAGGCCCTCGATGTCCTGCGGCGGCGGGCCGTCGGACTCGTCCTCGGCAGTCTCGTCGTCGACGACCGTCCTGGCGCCCAGCGCCGCGGGGAACCAGAGGTCGAACATCGCGTCGTAGGTCTCGCGGTGCTCTGCCCGCCGCATCACCGCGCACGCCAGACCCTCCCGCAGCACCTCGCGGTCGCCGAGTCCGAGCGTCGCCATCACGCGGCCGGCGTCGACGGTCTCCGACGGCCCGACCGCTATGCCGACCCCACGCAGCGCCTCGACGAACTCGACGAGGTGTCCCGGAATGCCATGCGGGGCAAGCGGTTGCGGCGGTCGGGTGCGACGGGTGGCCATCGGGGCACTCCTCAGTTCAGCCGGAGTTCGCCGGATGCACGCTGTTGGTCGGACTGGTGCTTGAGGATGACGCCGAGCGTGGCGGCGATCATCGCATCGTCGATCGTGTCCATGCCGAGGGCGAGCACGGTGCGGCCCCAGTCGATGGTCTCGGCGACCGAGGGCACCTTCTTGAGCTGCATGCCGCGCAGCACGCCGATGATGCGAACCAGTTCCTCGGCGAGGCGCTCCGGCAGCTCGGGCACCCGGGACAGCAGGATGCGGCGTTCGAGGTCCGGGTCGGGGAAGTCGATGTGCAGGAACAGGCAGCGCCGCTTGAGCGCCTCGGAGAGTTCACGGGTGGCGTTGGACGTCAGGAGCACGAACGGCGGCCGCTCGGCCTTGATGGTGCCCAGCTCGGGCACCGTGACCGCGAAGTCGGACAGCACCTCGAGCAGCAGGCCCTCGATCTCGATGTCTGCCTTGTCGGTCTCGTCGATCAGCAGCACGGTCGGGTCGGTGCGCTTGATCGCCGTGAGCAGCGGGCGGGTCAGCAGGAACTCCTCGCTGAACACGTCCATCTTGGTCTGGTCCCAGTCGCCCTGGCCGCCGGCGTTGCCCGCCTGGATGCGCAGGATCTGCTTGGCGTGATTCCACTCGTAGAGTGCGCGGGCTTCGTCGACGCCCTCGTAGCACTGCAGGCGTACCAGTTCGGAGCCGGTGCAGGCCGCCACCGCGCGGGCGAGTTCGGTCTTGCCGACACCCGCCGGGCCCTCGACGAGCAGCGGCTTGCCGAGCCGGTCGGCAAGGAAGACGGCCGTCGCCGTCGCCGTGTCGGGCAGGTACCCGGTCTCGGCGAGGCGGGTCGCCACGTCGTCGATGTCGGTGAACATCGGGACCGGTTGGGCAGAGGTGCTCATGTACTTCCGTTCTTCGCGCAAGCGCTCATCGTCATCGTCCGCATTTCTTCAGGCAGGGCGGATGTGGCCGTCTCCCCACACCACCCACTTGGTCGAGGTCAGTTCCGGGAGGCCCATGGGCCCGCGGGCGTGCAGCTTCTGGGTGGAGATGCCGATCTCGGCGCCGAAGCCGAACTGCTCGCCATCGGTGAACGAGGTCGCGGCGTTGACCATCACGGCCGCGGCGTCGACCTCCCCGGTGAACCGTTCCGCGGCAGCGAGATCGGTCGTCACGATGGCCTCGGTGTGCCCGGTGCCGTATTCGTTGACGTGGGTGATGGCCGCGTCGATGCCGTCGACGACGGCGACCGCGATGTCCATCGACAGGAACTCGGCCCGCAGGTCGTCCTCGCTGGGGTCGTCGTGCACGGTGACGCCCGCGTTCCGGAGTGCGTCGAGCAGCCTCGGCACCGCGCGGTCGGCGATCGCGGCGTCGACGAGCAGCGTCTCGGCGGCGTTGCACACGCTGGGCCTGCGCGTCTTGGAGTTCAACAGGATGCGTTCGGCGACGTCGAGGTCGGCCGCCGCGTGGACGTAGACGTGGCAGTTGCCGACGCCGGTCTCGATGGTCGGGACCAGCGCGTCGCGGACGACGGCGTCGATCAGCCCCGCGCCTCCGCGGGGGATGACGACGTCGACGAGGCCGCGGGCCTGGATCAGGTGGGTGACGGTGGCGCGGTCCTCGCTCGGCAGCAGCGCAACGGCGTCGGCGGGCAGACCCTCGGCCACCAGCGCGGCGCGCAGTGCGGTGACGAGTGCCTCGTTCGAGTGCCGCGCCGACGAACTGCCGCGCAGCAGAGCGGCATTGCCGGACTTCAGCGTGAGCCCGAACGCGTCGACGGTGACGTTCGGCCTGCCCTCGTAGACCATGCCGATGACGCCGAGGGGGACGCGCTGCTGGCGGATCCGCAGTCCGTTGGGCAGCGTGCGACCGCGCAGGACCTCCCCGACGGGATCAGGCAGCCCGGCGACCTGGCGCAGCCCGGCCGCGATGCCGTCGACGCGTTGCGGGTTCAACGCCAGGCGGTCCAGGATCGCCGCCGGAGTGCCTGCGGCGCGGGCGACGTCCAGATCGACTTCGTTGGCGGCGAGCACCTCGCTCACCGAGGCCAGCACCGAGTCCGCCGCGGCGTGCAGCGCCCGATCCTTGGTCGCCGACGTCAAGGTGCCGAGGGTGCGCGCGGCCACTCTGGCGCGACGCGCCGCGTCGTGGACCTGCTGGCGCAGGTCAGTGTCGGCGGGGGCATGCACGCTCATCAGGCCAGCGTATCGAGGTAACGCGGGTCCGGCCCGGTCGGGGTTACGGTATGGCCCGTGACAACGTCCGGCAATCGAGTGTGCGTGGTGGGCAGCGTCAACCTCGACCAGTCGATGCGCGTTCGATCGCTGCCGCGCCCCGGCGAGACGGTGCTGGCGGCCTCGACGTCGTGGTCGCCGGGCGGCAAGGGCGGCAACCAGGCCGTCGCGGCGGCGCGCGCGGGCGCGTCGGTGGAGCTGGTCGCCGCTCTCGGCGACGACGACGCCGCAGCCAAACTGCGGGCCCACCTCAGCGGCAACGACGTGGGACTCGACGGCGTGCTCACCCTGCCGGGCGCCAGCGGTACCGCCGTGATCGTCGTCGACGACGGCGCCGAGAATCTGATCGTCGTCGCCCCGGGTGCCAACGCCCACGTGCACCTCTCCTCTCCTGCCGTCCGCGACGCGATCACCGCATCTGACGTGGTGCTGCTGTCGCTGGAGATCCCGGTGGACACCGTGCTGGCGGCGGCCCGGCTGGGCCGGGCGGGAGGCGCAGTGGTGATGGTCAACGCGTCGCCCGTCGGAGCGCCGGCCGATCTCGAACGGTTGTCGTCGACCGTGGACGTCGTCATCGTCAACGACGCGGAGTCACGTGACTGGCGCTGGCCCGTCGACCATCTCGTCGTGACGCGGGGAGCCGACGGCGCCGAGTACCGCACGGCCGACGCCCGAGTAACCGTCGCAGCGACCCCGGTGGAGGCGATCGACACCACGGGCGCCGGTGACGTCTTCGCGGGCGTGCTCGCCGCCGGCTGGCACCTCGGGCCGGAGTTGGCGCTGCGCCGGGCCTGCGCTGCCGGCGCGCTCGCCACGCTGGTGCCCGGTGCGGGCGACTGCGCGCCGTCCGCGGAGGCCGTCGACGACGTGCTCGAGACCACCGATCCCGACCCGCACGGCTCAGAACGAGGAGGAGCATGACCACCACCGAGAACACCCCCCGCCCGCCGGACGGCGACTGGCTGGGCACCCCCTTCCTGCGGTTCGAGAGGGAGGGCCCGTTCGGGGTGGTGACGCTGGACCGGCCCGAGGCACGCAATGCCATGACGCCTGCGATGTACTTCGGCATCCGCTACGCGGTGACCCACGTCGAGAACGACCCGGATCTGGCGGGTCTGCTGATCACGGGCACCGGTGACGTGTTCGCACCCGGCGGCGACCTGGGCGGCGGCGACGGCGTCGACGACTGGATGTCCTTCGGGCCGGCGCTGTCGATGGACGTCACGCCGTTCGAGACGTTGCGGCAGTCGGTGAAACCGGTCGTGTCGGCGGTGAACGGGCTGTGCCAGGGCGGCGGCCTGCAAATCGCGATGTGCAGCGACATGGCGGTGGTGAGCGATCGGGCGACGTTCCGCGTTCCGGAGCTCTACCGCGGGATCGCCGACACGTACTACAGCCAGATGCTGGCCCGGATGATCGGTCCGGTCCGGACCCGTGACCTGATGTTCACCGGTCGCACGCTCGACGCCCGCGAAGCAGTCGACTGGGGCATGGTGGCGCGGGTGGTGCCGCACGACGACCTCGGCGCGGTGGCGCGCGACGTCCTCGCACAGTGCTGCCGGACTGCACCCAAGGCGCGTCTGGTGGTGAAGTCGAGCCTGGACAACTACATGGGCCTGTTCGACCGGATCGGCATGAAGGCCTCCTACAGCGGACCAGAGGCCGTCGAGGGCTTCGTGGCGTTCAAGCAGCGCCGAGCGCCCGAGTGGGTGCACCCCGATCTGCGCACCGAGGGCAGGCTGTAGGCCGGCTCAGACCCTCGGCCTGCGCACGTCGTGGGCGATGGCCATCCCGATGCCGGACTCGAAGTCGGCGGCGGACTGACTGAGCAGCACACGACTCCGGTTGGGTGACAACGCGATCGACAGGAAGTGATGCGGCTTGCCTGCCGCGTGCGCCACGGAGTTCACCCGAATCACGGCAGCGCCGATCGCGGTGTCGAGCAGGTTGGCGATCCTCGGTCCCGCCACCTCGGCGGTCAGTTCGTGATCGACCCCGTCGACCCCCACACCTGCGCCGTAGAGCAGTTCGTAGAGCGGCGCCCCGGCGAGTGCCGGCTCGGTCAGCGTCCCGGCGAGATGTTCCGGCAGCCACACCTCGGTCACCATGCACGGTTCCCGCGTGATGCGCTCACGGCGCAGCCGCAGCACCTGCAGCAGGCGGTCCGGTCCGCCGAGCCGCTCGGCGACGGCGGCGGGCGCCGCACGGACGCCGAACTCGAGGACTTCCACCTCGGTCTCGAACTCGATCTGCCGCAATCCGTCCATGTAGGACGCCGCCGGATCGTGCGCGCGCGCCGTCGCGTTGTCCGCGACGAACGAGCCGACCCCGTGCCGACGTTCGATCAGACCCGCCTCGGCGAGGTCCGCCAGCGCCCGACGAACGGTGATCCGCGAGACGCCGAACTGGTTGCACAGCGACTGCTCGGTGGGCAGCGCCTCCCCCGACCCCACGGCGCCGCGGGCGATCTCGTCGTGCAACACCAGGTAGAGCTGGCGGTGTAAGGGCACGCCTGCGGACGCGCTGACGCGCGCCTCACCATTCCCGCCCCGACCCATCGCCGTGATCTTCGCATGCTGGAGGTCGCCGCGTCCTCGATCCAGGGCGGCGGAAGTGACCGATCTCAGTGCTCGGGCACCTCGCGTTCGATCTCGTCGAGCCAGATCTTCGCCGACATGTCCGACGGGGCCCGCCAGTCCCCGCGCGGTGAGAGGGATCCACCGGCGGACACCTTGGGACCGTTCGGCAGTGCTGAGCGCTTGAACTGGCTGAAGGAGTAGAACCGCTGCGCGAACACCTGCAGCCACCGCCGGATCTCCGACAGCGGGTACTCGGGACGGTCGTCCTCGGGGTAACCGGCCGGCCAGTCACCGCGGTTCGCGTCGCTCCAGGCATGCCAGGCGAGGAAGGCGACCTTCGACGGCCGGAAGCCGAAACGCAGCACCTGGAACAGTGAGAAGTCTTGCAGGACATACGGTCCCACCTTGGCTTCACTGCTTTGGATTTCCTCGTCCTCGCCGGCGGGCACCAGTTCGGGCGTGATCTCGGTGTCCAGCACGGACCGCAGCACGGCGTTCACCCGGTCGTCGAACTGGCCGGAGCTGCTCACCCACCGGATCAGGTGCTGGATCAGGGTCTTCGGCACGCCGCCGTTGACGTTGTAGTGGGACATCTGGTCGCCGACCCCGTAGGTAGACCAGCCCAGCGCCAGCTCGGAGAGGTCACCGGTGCCCAGCACGATGCCGCCGCGCTGGTTGGCCAACCGGAACAGGTAGTCGGTGCGCAAGCCGGCCTGGACGTTCTCGAAGGTGACGTCGTAGACCTTCTCGCCCCGGGCGAACGGATGGTCCATCTCGGTCAGCATCCGGGTGGCGGTCTCGCGGATGTCGATCTCGGCGAACGTCACCCCGAGCGCCTCGCTGAGTTCGATGGCATTGCCCTTGGTGCGGTCGCCCGTGGCGAAGCCGGGCAGCGTGAACGCGAGGATGTCACTGCGCGGGCGACCCTCGCGGTCCATCGCCCTTGCCGCCACGATCAGGGCGTGGGTCGAGTCGAGTCCGCCGGACACCCCGATCACGATCTTCGGGAAGTTCAGCGCCCGCAGCCGCTGCTCCAGACCGGCGACCTGGATGTTGTAGCCCTCGTAGCAATCGCGTTCCAGCCGTTCGGGATTCGACGGCACGAACGGGAACCGCTCCACTTCACGGCGTAGCCCGATGTCGCCGGTCGGCGGGTCGAGTACGAACTCCACCTTCCGGAACGCGTCGATCCGCGCGCCGTGGTGGCGGCGGTTGTCGTCGAACGTCCCCATTCGCTGCCGCTCGGCCCGCAGCAGGTCGACGTCCACGTCCGCCACCGACCGCTGCACGTCCTTCGGGAACCGGTCGGATTCGGCGAGCAGCGTCCCGTTCTCGTAGATCATCGTCTGGCCGTCCCATGCCAGATCGGTGGTCGACTCGCCCTCCCCCGCCGCCGCGTAGACGTAGGCCGCCAGACAGCGCGACGACGCCGACTGGGCGTACATCTTGCGGTCGTCGGCCCGTCCGATGGTGATGGGACTGCCCGACAGGTTGGCCAGCACCGTCGCCCCGGCCAGCGCAGCGTCGGCGCTCGGGGGAATCGGCACCCACATGTCCTCGCAGATCTCGACGTGCAGGACGAAGTTCGGCAGGTCGGCGGCGGCGAACAGCAGGTCGGGGCCGAACGGCACGTCCACGCCCGCCAACCGGATCACGTCGCTGACGTCGTCGCCGGGCGCGAGTTGCCTGCGCTCGTAGAACTCGCGGTACGTCGGCAGGTAGGACTTGGGCACCACGCCCAGCACCGTGCCGCGGTGGATGACGACGGCGGTGTTGTAGATGCGGTTGCGGTAGCGCAGTGGAGCACCCACAACGAGCACGGGAAGCAGGTCCGCCGAGCCGGCCACGATCTCTTGCACTGCCGTCTCGGCGGCATCGAGGAGCGCCTGCTGCATCACGATGTCCTCGATCGAGTACCCGCACAGCGTCAACTCCGGGAACACGGCCAGACCCACGCCGTCGTCGTGGCACTCACGCGCGATGCGCAGCACGGACTCGGCGTTGGCCGAGGGGTCGGCCAACGTCGTGTGATGGGTGCACGCGGCGACCCGCACGAACCCGTGACGGTAAGCGGAGTAGAAGCTCATGCCTCATTGTTGCCCGCGAACCGACGGAATCATGCACGGCCTATCCTGGACGGGGTGGAAGGCCCCGAACTGATCAGCCTGCTCGCGGGCCGACGCGTCGCCGTGCTCACCGGCGCCGGAATGTCCACCGACTCCGGCATCCCGGACTACCGTGGCCCCGACTCACCGCCGAGCAACCCGATGACCATCCGGCAGTTCACCTCCGACCCGGAGTTCCGGCAGCGGTACTGGGCGCGCAACCACGTCGGGTGGCGGCACATGGCGGAGACGCTGCCCAACGCCGGTCACCGGGCCCTGGCGGAACTGGAGCGGGCAGGTGTCGTCTCCGGCGTCATCACCCAGAACGTCGATCTGCTGCACACCAAGGCAGGCAGCCGCAACGTGATCGATCTGCACGGCACCTACGCGCAGGTGGTGTGCCTCGCGTGCGGGTTCACGTTGTCGCGCGCCGACCTCGCCGAGCAGTTGGAGGCGCTCAACCCGGGCTTCATCGAACGAGCCGAACGGGTGGGCGGGATCGCCGTGGCGCCCGACGCCGACGCATTCGTCGACGACACGGCGTCGTTCCGGTTCGTCGACTGTCCCCGGTGCGGCGGCATGCTCAAACCCGACATCGTCTACTTCGGCGAGAGCGTGCCCAAACCCCGTGTGGCACGCGCGTACTCGATCGTCGACGACGCCGAGGCACTCCTGGTCGCAGGTTCCTCGCTGACGGTGTTCTCGGGGCTGCGGTTCGTCCGGCATGCAGCCGCGGCAGGAAAGCCGATCGCCATCCTGAACCGGGGAGCGACCCGGGGCGACGCATTCGCCTCGGTGAAGGTCGAGGGCGGTTGCTCGGAGTTGCTCGTGCTGCTGTCCGACGAGCTGGTGACCGCCGCGCGCTAGAACGTGACCGGCATCGACCGGATCCCGTGAATGAAGTTGCCCTGCAGATAGTCCGGCGTACCGGCAGCGATGGTGGGCACCTGGGTGATCAGCTCGTGGAGCAGCGCTCGCAACTGCGCGCGGGCGACGTGTGCGCCGAGGCAGAAGTGCCGTCCGCCGCCGCCGAAGCCGAGATGCGGGTTGGGCTTGCGGCCGAGGTTCAGCACACCGGGTGCGTCGAAGACGTCGGTGTCGAAGTTGCCCGAGGCGTAGAACATCACGACCTTCTCCCCCGCCGCGATCTGGCGGCCGCCCAGTTCGACGTCCACCGCGGCCGTGCGCCGGAAGGTCATCACCGGGGTCGCCCACCGGACGAACTCCTCGACGGCGCTGCCGATCCTGTCGTCGAAGTCCGCTGCCAGCCAAGCCCGTTGGTCGTCGAAATCGGTCAGTGCCCGTACGGCGTGACTGGCCGTCTGACGCGTGGTGTCGTTGCCTGCGACGGCAAGCAGGACGAAGAAGGCAGCCACCTCGGCGTCGGTGAGCCGGTCGCCGTCGACCTCGCTGTGGACGAGGGCACTGATCAGATCGTCACCGGGGTTCGCGCGGCGATCGGCGGCGAGCGCGCCCGCCACTTGGTGCAGGTACATCTGGGCGCCGATCAGCACCTCGAGGGGGTTGCGCCCGGCCAGGTACACCGGGTCACCCGAGCACACCATCGCGTCGGCGGCCTCTGCCACCTGAGCGCGCTCGGATTCTGGAATGCCGACCATGTCCGAGAGCGTGCGGATCGGAAGCTCCCTCGCGCAGTGTTCGACGAAGTCGGCACCCGTTCCCGCGGAACGGAGTTCGCCGACGACTGCCCGCGCGTTGTCTCCGATCGAGTCCTCGATGCGCCGCACCTGACGCGGGGTGAACGCGGCGTGCACGACCTTGCGCAGCATGGTGTGCCGCGGGGCGTCCATGGCGAGGAAGGACTGCGAGGCCTCGAGTAGTTCCTCCGGTACGTTCTCGAACAGCACGCCCCTGCCGGACAGGAACGCGTCGCTGTCGCGGCTGACGGTGACGATGTCGGCGTGCCGTGTGACGGCCCAGTAACCAGGGTCGGCGGGATCGTGCATCAGCGCGTCCTCGACCGGCGGATGCCAGCTCACGGGGCGGTCGGCGCGCAGCGCGGCGAAGGTCTTCTCGCGGTCGGCGGCGGTGGTCGACCAGAACGCCCGCGACGACAGATCGATCGGGTCGTACGCGCGGGCGGGCGATGTGAGCGGCGACACAGTCATAGGGCAGACAATAAGTCTGGACACTATGTCTAGTCAAGGTGTGGACGCCTCCGTTAACCTGGGGCGATGCCGTCCGTCACCCGGAAACCGCAGGCCAAGAGGCAGGAGCGACGCGAGCGCATCGAACGTCAACTGCTCGACGCCACCGACCGATTGATGGGCAGCGGGGCAAGCTTCACCGAGCTGAGCGTCGACAGGCTGGCCACCGAGGCGGGCATCTCCCGCGCCAGCTTCTACGTCTACTTCGAGGACAAGGGGCATCTGCTGCGCCGGCTGGCGGATCAGGTGTTCGGCGACCTCGCCGCGGGTGCCGCCCGCTGGTGGAGCGTCGCGCAGCGCCACGACCCCGGCGACGCCCGCGCTGCGATGACGGCGATCATCGCGGCCTTCCGCCGCCATCAACCGCTGCTCTTCGCGCTGAACGAGATGTCCGCCTACGACCCGCAGGTGGGCGCCACGTACACCGATCTCATCACCCAGATCGCCGATCGGCTCGCCGAGGTCATCGAAGCCGGACGCGCGGACGGCACCATTCGCGCCGAACTGGAAGCCGAGCCGACCGCGACCACGCTCACGTGGATGGTCGAGCGGGCGTGTCAGCAGACCCTGCCGGGCCGACCGGCGACCTACGACGCCGAGCTGGCCAACGCGCTGACCCAAATCCTGTGGAGCACGCTGTATCTGGAAGCGCCCTAGACGGCGACGAGGTCGTCGGCGTGTACGGCCGGCCTGCGCATCTCCGCGGGTAGATCAGAGGTCGATCGACCGACCATGCCCGAGAGTTCGCCGGCGTCGTACGCCACGACGCCACGCGCCACCGTCACCTCGTCGGTGCCGCGCAACTCGACGACGTCGCCGCCGTGGAAACGGCCCGACACCGCGACGATGCCCGCGGGCAGCAGCGACCGGCGCCGGTCGAGCACGGCGCGCACCGCACCGTCGTCGAGGGTCAGCACACCGGCCGATTCCGCGGCGTATCGCACCCAGAATCTCCGGGCGGTCATCCGTTCCGATCGCGGGGCGAAGACCGTGCCCACCGAGGCATCCGCCAACGCCGTCGCCGCGTCGGCGGCAGCGGCCAACAGCACGGGCACGCCCGCGTCGGCTGCCAACAGTGCCGAGGACAACTTCGACGCCATGCCGCCGGTACCGAGCCTGCTCCCACCGCCCGCGACGACGCCGTCCAGGTCGTCGGGCGCGGCCACCTCGGGGATGAAGCGCGCCGGATCATCGGCGGGCGCCTTGCGCGGGTCACCGTCGTACAGACCGTCGATGTCGGAGAGCAGGATCAGCGCGTCGGCACCGACGAGGTGCGCCACCAGGGCCGAGAGCCTGTCGTTGTCGCCGAACCGGATCTCGTTGGTGGCCACGGTGTCGTTCTCGTTCACGATGGCCACGGCGTGCAGCGCACGGAGCCGGTCCAATGTGCGCTGAGCGTTGTTGTGCTGCACGCGCATTGCGATGTCGTGCGCCGTCAACAGCACCTGGCCGACGGTGCGGCGATAGCGCCCGAATGCCGAACTCCACGCGTTGACCAGCGCGACCTGCCCGACGCTGGCCGCTGCCTGCTTCGTCGCGAGGTCGGTGGGACGCTTCGTCAGCCGCAGCGGTTCCATGCCCGCCGCGATGGCGCCCGAGGAGACGATCACGACGTCGGATCCGGCCTGCATCCGCGACTCGATGGCATCGGCGAGGTCGGCGAGCCTACCGGCGTCGAACTCCCCCGATGGAGTGGTCAGTGCCGTGGTGCCCACCTTGACCACGACGCTGCGCGCGGTGCGGATGGCCTCCCGATGCGCCGAGCGCGCGGGATCGCCGGAGTGCACGGTGGTCACTCGTCGTCGCTGCCGGGCTTGCGGCGCTCCCGCCGCGCGATCTTGCGTTCCGCCGCACCGACGCGATCACTCTGGTCGATGCGGATGTCGGTCCCGCGCCCCGTCATCGTGATGTCGACGCCCGCCGCCGTCTGCGGCTCCCAGTCGAAGGTCACCGCGCCGATGGTCACGGCGCATCCGGGACGGGCGCCGAGCTTGAGCAGTTCGTCTTCGACGCCGAGCCGGGCCAGCCTGTCGCCCAGGTAGCCCACGGCCTCGTCGTTGGTGAAGTCGGTTTGGCTGATCCAGCGCTCCGGCCGGGTGCCGCGCACCACGAATCCGCCGTCGCCGTCCGAGGTGACGGTGAAGCCGCTCTCGTCGATGGCGACGGGCCTGATGACGGGGCGCCGCGGCGCGACCACGGGCTGCGCGGCGCGATAGGCGGCCACCATGTCCCACAGCGCGAAGATCAACGGCCGCAACCCATCTCGGCTCACCGCGGACACCTCGAAGACCGGCCAGCCGTAGCGTTCGGCGATCTCGCCGCGGATGAAGTCCGCCATCTCGCGTGCGTCGGGCACGTCGATCTTGTTGAGCACCACGGCACGGGGGCGCTCAGCCAGGTCGCCAAGGGTCTGATCGCCCTGAAGCGTCGGCACGTAGGCGGCGAGTTCGGCCTCCAACGCGTCGATGTCCGAGATCGGATCGCGCCCGGGTTCCATGGTCGCGCAGTCGACGACGTGCACCAGTACCGCGCAGCGTTCGATGTGCCGCAGGAAGTCGAGACCCAGGCCGCGGCCCTGCGACGCCCCCGGGATCAGGCCGGGCACGTCGGCGACGGTGAAGGTGTGATCGCCCGCCGACACGACGCCCAGGTTCGGCGTCAGGGTCGTGAACGGGTAGTCCGCGATCTTCGGCTTGGCCGCCGAGATCACCGAGACTAGTGACGACTTGCCCGCCGAGGGGAAGCCGACGAGACCGACGTCCGCGACGGTCTTGAGTTCGAGGGTGAGGTCGCGGGTCTGGCCTTCTTCTCCCAACAGCGCGAAGCCGGGCGCCTTGCGCGCCCGGGATGCCAGGGAGGCATTGCCGAGGCCACCGCGTCCGCCGGTGGCTGCGTCGAACCGGGTGCCCTCACCGACCAGATCGGCCAGCAGCCGCCCCTGCTCGTCGAGGACGACGGTGCCGTCGGGCACCCGTACCTCGAGATCGGTGCCTGCCGCACCATCACGATTGCTACCGGCGCCCTGCTTGCCCGACGGGGCGACGACGTGCGGATGGAAGTGGAAGTCGAGCAGGGTGTGGACCTGCGGATCGACGACGAGCACGACGCTGCCGCCGCGACCACCGTTACCGCCGTCGGGACCACCGAGCGGCTTGAACTTCTCGCGGTGCACCGAGGCACAGCCGTGGCCGCCGTTGCCTGCTCGCGCATGAATGACGACGCGATCGACGAAGCGGGGCATCGGGGTTCCTTTCCAAGACGATATCTACGTTCTGCAGTCCGACTGCGAGAGCCGCACTGCGAAAACGTCGACGTCGACGTTGGAAGTGCGAGCCCTAGGCGTTCGAGGTGGCGGCGACGTCAGACCCCGGTCGCGCGATGCGAACGATGTTGACGGTCTTGCGTCCGCGCTTCTCACCGAACTGCACGGCGCCGGGAGCGGTCGCGAACAGGGTGTCGTCCCCACCGCGTCCGACGTTCACGCCGGGGTGGAAGTGCGTGCCGCGCTGGCGGACGATGATCTCGCCGGCCTTGACGACCTGGCCGCCGAAGCGCTTGACCCCGAGGCGCTGCGAATTCGAGTCACGACCGTTGCGTGAGCTGGAAGCGCCCTTCTTGTGTGCCATGTGGTTGCTCCCCTACTAGTAGTCGGTGTTGTCTGCGTGGACGGACATCAGGCGATGTCGGTGACCTTGACGACCGTCAGCTTCTGACGGTGGCCCTGCCGCTTGTGGTAGCCGGTCTTGTTCTTGAACTTGTGGATCCGGATCTTCGGGCCCTTGGTGTGCTCGAGCACCTCGGCCGTCACGGCAACCTTCTCCAGGTCGCTCGCGTCGGTCGTGACGTTCGCGCCGTCGACGACGAGCGCCACGGGCAGCGACACGGAAGCGCCGGCCTCGAGTTCCAGCTTCTCGACCTTGACTATGTCCCCGACCGCGACCTTGTACTGCTTGCCGCCGGTCTTGACGATTGCGTACGTCGCCATCGTGTCGTCATCCTCTACGTCTGTGTTGCGGGCGCGCGCTGCCCGAAAGCTGCTCGCGTGGTCTGGGGGTGCGGGTTCGAAGCCCCGCTGTCATCGACTCGGATCATCGCAAAGCCGACGGACAACTGCTCAAGATTACGTGACCAGCGGGTAAGGGGTCAAACCGCCTCACCGCCGACCGGTTTCACCCATCCTGACTCGGCGGTCCGGCAGGTCGCGCGGCTGCGCGACGTCGGCGGGGGCGACTGGCCGCAGCCAGCACGGGCTCGTCGTCCTCGTCCTCGTCATCCGAGTCATCGTCATCCGCGTCGTCGTCGTCATCATCGTCGTCATCGGACTCGTCGTCGTCATCATCGTCGTCTGAGTCGTCGTCGGAGATGACCTCGATGTCGTCGTCGTCCTCGTCGTCTTCGTCGTCATCGAGCTCGTCCTCGTCGGAGTCGTCCTCGTCGGTGTCGTCCTCGATGTCCTCGTCGGTGTCGTCCTCGATGGCTTCGTCCACGACCACGCCGACGGCACCATCGGCGGCAACGTCATCGCCTTCGAGTTCGATGACGTCTTCATCGGTCTCGTCGGTCTCGTCGTCACCGCGACCGTTCGCCGCGGCCATCGCCTTGAACATGGGGTGCTCGCCAACGGCGTGCGGGGGAACCTTCGCGACCGGCACTTCCTCGGTGCGTCCACCCTTTTTGCCCCGCTTGCTGCGCCGGCCTGCGCCCGGCTCGGACTTGCGTCCCTGGCTCGACGGAGCGCCGGAGTCGACCGGATCACCGTGCAGCATGATCCCGCGGCCTGCACAGTGCGTGCAGGTCGTGGAGAACGCCTCGATGAGGCCGGTACCCAGCTTCTTGCGCGTCAGCTGCACCAGGCCGAGCGAGGTCACCTCGGACACCTGGTGGCGCGTGCGGTCCCGCGAGAGCGCCTCGGTGAGGCGGCGTAGCACCAGATCCCGGTTGGACTCCAGCACCATGTCGATGAAGTCGATGACGATGATTCCGCCGATGTCGCGCAGCCGCAGCTGGCGGACGGTCTCCTCGGCGGCCTCGAGGTTGTTGCGCGTCACGGTCTGCTCGAGGTTTCCGCCAGAGCCGGTGAACTTGCCGGTGTTGACGTCGACGACGGTCATCGCCTCGGTGCGATCGATGACCAGCGTGCCGCCGGACGGCAGCCACACCTTGCGGTCCATCGCCTTGACCAACTGCTCGTCGATGCGGTGCACGGCGAAGACGTCAGGACCATCGGGCTGGGCCGACTCGTACCGCGTCATCCGCGGCAGGAGTTCCGGCGCCACCGATGTCACGTAGTCGTTGATCGTGGTCCACGCGTCGTCACCGGAGACGATCAGCCCGGAGAAGTCCTCGTTGAACAGATCGCGGATGACCTTGACCAGGACGTCGGGCTCCTCGTAGAGCGCAACCGCGGCACCGGCGGCCTTGCCGGTGATCTCGGTGGCCTTCGCCTCGATCTGCTTCCAGCGCTCCTGCAGCCGGTCGACGTCGGAGCGGATGTCCTCTTCCTTCACGCCCTCGGACGCCGTGCGGATGATGACGCCCGCGTCTGAGGGCACCACCTCGCGCAGGATCTCCTTCAGGCGCTGCCGTTCGGTGTCGGGGAGCTTGCGGCTGATGCCGGTCGACGACGCCCCCGGCACGTACACCAGGTAGCGGCCGGCCAGCGACAGCTGAGTGGTGAGGCGGGCACCCTTGTGGCCGACGGGATCCTTGCTCACCTGGACGACGACGTAGTCGCCCGGCTTGAGTGCCTGCTCGATCTTGCGCTGCGCGCCGCCAAGGCCCGCGGCCTCCCAGTTCACCTCACCGGCGTAGAGCACGCCGTTGCGGCCGCGGCCGATGTCGACGAACGCCGCCTCCATCGAGGGCAGGACGTTCTGCACGATGCCGAGGTAGACGTTGCCGACGAGCGATGCCGAACCGGCCGAGGTCACGAAGTGCTCGACCACCACGCCGTCCTCGAGGACGGCGATCTGCGTGTACCGGGCACCTTCGTGCGGCGGTTCGGTGCGGACCTTGTCGCGGACGACCATCACTCGTTCGACGGCCTCGCGGCGGGCAAGAAACTCCGCTTCGCTCAGGATCGGGGGACGACGTCGACCCGCGTCGCGCCCGTCACGCCGGCGCTGACGCTTGGCCTCGAGCCGCGTGGAGCCGCTGATGCCCTGGATCTCGTCGGACTTGTTCGACTTCTCCGGGCGTTCCGACCGTTCCCGCGGTGCGCGCTCGTGCACGACGGTGTTCGGCGGGTCGTCGGTCGAGGTCGCTTCGTCGCCGTCGCCTGCCCCCGACTTGCGCCTGCGGCGCCGCCGCCTGCGACGGGTAGCACCCTCGCCGCCTGCGCTGTCGTCGTCGGCGCCGTCCTCGTCATCGGAGTCGTCGTCGGACTCACCCTCGTCCGTCGACTCCTCGTCGGTGTCGTCGCCCGCGTCGTCGCTGCTCTGCTCACCGCGCCCACGGCCGCGGCCGCGGCGTCCGCGCCGACGGCGTCGGTTGGCGGGCCGGTCGGCCGAATCGTCGTCGGAGTCGGCGTCGACGGCCGCATCGTCGGAGTCGGTGTCGTCGTCGTCATCGTCGGAATCGTCCACGTCGTCGACGTCGTCTTCGTCGTCGTCGACGGGTTGGGCCGGTCGCGGTGCCACGAACAGCGGTGGCGCGACGAACAGCGGGCGATAGTCGACTGTCTGAGCGGAGGCATCCGGCGTGGCGCGCGGCAGTTCCGGTTCCGGCTCTTCCACGTAGGAGAACGGGGAGAGAACGCCGCGCGGCGCAGGTGCAGGCTCGGGTTCGGCGACCTCGGGCTCGGTGACCTCGGGCTCGGCAGCGGCCGGTTCGGCCGCTGCTTCGGGCTCGGCCGCTACGGGGGCTTGGTCACCCTCGACCGCTTCGGCGTCACCGGTGCGATCCGGTTCTGCGTCGGCGACGGCAGCAGTGTCGTCGCCGGGACCGGCGTCGGTCAGCGGCGCAGGCGGCTGCTGGTCCTGCTGGATGTCTTCTGGCTGGTCTTGGGTAGGCGCATCCTGGGCCACGTATTCTCCTCAGCCCCCGGGCGCGTCGTATCGACGCGGCCACGCGAGGGCTTCCGCTATGGGCTCGAGGGGTTCCCCGAGCTTGTATGGTCTCGCTCCGAGCAACTCCGGGTGGAGCCCTCAGTGCCTGGCTGAATGATGGCTGGACGGTCGGCGCCGCACATGACCTTCGGGGTCACGTGGTCGCGCACGTCGAAGTCTTCATCCGGGCTTCCGCTTCTGGTATGAAGCCGGTCACCCGAGGCCAGTATCCCACACCATTGCGGTGTTCCTGACGAGGTGCCGTCGGCGGGGGGCCAGACAGCTAACGCGCGGGGAACCAGAGTTCGATTTCGCGGGCCGCCGATTCGGGCGAATCCGAGCCGTGCACCAGGTTGTCCTGAGTGACCAGAGCCAGGTCACCGCGGATCGTGCCGGGGGCGGCCTTCTCGACCGGATCGGTTCCGCCTGCGATCTGCCGGAACGCGGCAATGGCGCGCGGGCCCTCGACGATTGCGGCCACGACCGGGCCCGAGGTGATGAATTCGAGCAGCGACGGGAAGAACGGCTTGTCCTCGTGCTCCGCGTAGTGCGCCCGGGCCAACGCGTCGTCGACCGTCTTGAGTTCGAGGGCCGCGAGCGTCAGTCCCTTGCGCTCGATCCTGCTCAGAATCTCGCCGACGAGCAGTCGCTTGACGCCATCGGGCTTCACCAAAATCAGAGTCTGTTCAGTCACGGCGACAGCGTACCGGTCAGCCGGGAGGATCCTGCTGCCCAGGCAACTGGCCCTGGTCCTGTCGACGCTTGACCTCGGCGCGCAGGTAGGCGATCAGCGCCCAGACCGCTGCGAACACGACGCCGATGAATCCGACCGCGGCGTGAACGAGTGCGCCCGCGATCACCACCACCTGCACGGCGAGGTTGGCCTTGAGCGCCCACGGCTTGCCCTGCACGCCCGCCAACAGGATGAGCACGACGCTGAGGCCGATGAGATAGCCCCCGGACGTCCACGTCAGACCGCCGTTGGCCACGCTCACGACGGGCAGCGCGAGCAGCACGACGATCGCCTCGAGGATGAGGGTGCCTGCCATCACCCCGCGGAAGCTCTTCCACGGGTCCGGCGGGGCCGGCGGTGGTTCGATCGACGTCATCGTGGATCCCGTCCGAACAGAGTGCGGGCGGCGCCGGCGGTGACCACCGAGCCGGTGATGACCATGCCCGCTCCGGAGAACCCTGCGCCGTCGTCGCCGGCGTCCTCGACCATGGCCGTCGCCGTCTCGATGGCGTCGGGCAACGTGGATGCGATCACGACCCGCTCCTGACCGAAGCGCTCCTCGGCCCGCATCGCCAGTGCCTCGACCTCCATGGCCCGCGGCGATCCGTTGTGGGTCACGATCAGCACGTCGAACGCGGGCTCGAGCGCGGCGAGGATGCCGTCGACGTCCTTGTCGGCCATCACCGACACCACGCCGACCAGGTACCGGAAGTCGAACTCCTGCTCGAGGGCCGCGGTCAGGGCGGCTGCCCCTGCGGGATTGTGCGCCGCGTCGATGAAGACCGTCGGCGCACTGCGCATCCGTTCCAGACGCCCCGGGCTGGTCGCGTTCGCGAACCCCGCGCGCACCGCGTCGACGTCGAGCTGGCGGCCTGCGCCCGCGCCGAAGAACGCCTCGACGGCCGCGAGTGCGACGACCGCGTTGTGGGCCTGGTGCTCGCCGTGCAGCGGGAGGAAGATCTCGGAGTAGACGCCGCCGAGACCCTGCAACTCCAGCACCTGTCCCCCGACCGCGACCTCGCGACTGAGCACGGCGAATTCGGAGTCCTCGCGCGCCACCGCCGCTTCGGTGCGAACTGCCTGCGCCAGTAGGACTTCCATCGCTTCGGGCACTTGCTGGCCGATCACGGCGACGGTGCTCAGATCAACCTCCAACGGTACGGGCTCCTCCTTCGCCTTGACGATGATCCCGGCCTTCTCCGCGGCGATCTCGGCGATCGTGTCGCCGAGGTAGTCCGCGTGGTCGATGCCGATCGGGGTGATGACGGCGACCGGTGCGTCGACGACGTTCGTCGCGTCCCAGCGTCCGCCCAGGCCGACCTCGACGACGGCGACGTCGACCGGCGCGTCGGCGAAGGCGCTGAACGCCATGGCGGTCAGCACCTCGAACTTGCTCATTCGCGGGCCTCCGTCGGCTTCCGACTGCCGGTCGACGAGTTCCACGAACGGCTCGATCTCGCGGTAGGTCTCGACGTAGGCCGCCGGCGAGAGCGGCTCGCCGTCGATCGCGATGCGCTCGACCGCGGATTGCAGGTGCGGGCTGGTGGTGCGGCCGGTCCTGCGGTGCAGCGCCATCAGCAGTGCGTCGATGAGCCGCACCACCGAGGTCTTGCCGTTCGTGCCGGCCACGTGGATGCTCGGGTACGCCCGCTGCGGCGAACCGAGCAGTTCGAGCAGCGCGCTGATCCGCGCGAGACTGGGCTCGATCTTCGTCTCCGGCCAGCGTTGATCGAGCAGGTGCTCGACCTGCAGCAGCGATGCGATCTCGTCGGGCGTCGGCTCGCTCATCGCAGACCGTCGAGGCGACCCGAGATGCGTTCGACTTCTTCTGCGGCCAATTGCCTACGGGCGCGGATCTTCTCGACGACGGGCTCGGGCGCCTTGGCCAGGAACGCCTCGTTGCCCAGCTTCGACGTCGTCTGCGCGAGTTCCTTCTCCGCGGCCGCCAAATCCTTCTCCAGCCTGCGCCGCTCGGCGGCGACGTCGACGGTGCCGGAGGTGTCGAGTTCGACGGCCACCGTGCCGCCGGTCAGACGGACCTCGACCGATGCCGACGGCGTGAACCCGTCCTCGGGTTCGGTCAGCCAGGCCAGCGCCGCGACGGCGGGCACCTGGGTGTCCAGGTCGGCGTCGCCGATGCCGACGAGCCGGGCGGGCACCCGCTGGCGGTCGTTGAGACCCTGGTCGCTGCGGAACCGGCGCACCTCGGTCACCAACTTCTGCATGTCGCCGACCCGTTGCGCGGCAACGGGATCGAGCACCACACCCGAAGCGGCGGGCCAGTCGGCGATCACCAGCGACTCGCCGCCGGTCAGCGTCTTCCACAGCGTCTCGGTCACGAAGGGCATCACCGGATGCAACAGCTTGAGCAGGGCGTCGAGCACGGCGGCCAGCACGGCGTTCGTCGGGCCGTCGGGATCGGAGGCGAGCTGCACCTTGGCCAGCTCGAGGTACCAGTCGCAGAACTCGTCCCACGCGAAGTGATAGAGCGACTCGCACGCCCTGCTGAACTCGTAGGCGTCGAACGCCGAGTCGACCTCCGCCCGAACCTCTTCGAGGCGTCCGAGGATCCAGCGGTCGGCGTCGGTGAGCGCCTCGGCGGTCGGCAGCGGGGCGGGGCTGGCGCCGTTCATCAACGCGAACTTCGTCGCGTTGAACAGCTTGGTCGCGAAGTTGCGCGACGCGCGGGCGGCGTCCTCGCCGATCGACAGGTCGCCACCCGGGCTGGCGCCGCGGGCGAGTGTGAACCGCAGCGCGTCGGCGCCGAAGGTCTCGACCCAGTCCAGCGGATCGATGCCGTTGCCCTTCGACTTGCTCATCTTCCGGCCGAACTCGTCGCGGATCAGGCCGTGCAGGAACACGTTCTCGAACGGCACCTGCGGGTCCCGTGAACCGTCACCGGTGATGGTGGCGTCGTCGCCGACGAAGGTGCCGAACATCATCATGCGCGCGACCCAGAAGAACAGGATGTCGTAGCCGGTGACCAGCACGCTGGTGGGATAGAACTTCTCGAGTTCCGGGGTGGCGTCGGGCCATCCCATCGTGGAGAACGGCCACAGCGCCGAGGAGAACCACGTGTCGAGGACGTCCGGGTCCTGCTCCCAACCCTCGGGCGGGGTGTCGTCTGGTCCGACGCACACCTTCTCGCCGTTCGGGCCGTGCCAGATCGGGATGCGGTGCCCCCACCACAGCTGACGCGAGATGCACCAGTCGTGCATGTCGTCGACCCACGCGAACCAGCGCGGCTCGAGACTCTTGGGGTGAATCACGGTGTCGCCGTTGCGCACCGCGTCACCGGCAGCCTTGGCCAGCGACTCGACCTTCACCCACCACTGCAGCGACAGCCGCGGCTCGATCGGTTCGCCGCTGCGCTCGGAGTGCCCGACGCTGTGCACGTACGGCCGCTTCTCGGCGACGATGCGGCCCTGCTCGGCGAGTGCCTCGCGGACGGCGACCCGCGCGTCGAAGCGGTCCATGCCGTCGAACTGGGTTCCGGTGTCGACGATCCGGCCCTTGGTGTCCAGCATCGACGGCATCGGCAGACCGTGCCGCACGCCGATCTCGAAGTCGTTGGGGTCGTGGGCGGGCGTGACCTTCACTGCGCCGGTGCCGAATTCGGGATCGACGTGCGCGTCGGCGACGACCACGACGTCGCGGTCGAGGAACGGGTGCGGCAGCGTCGAACCGACCAGTGCGCGATAGCGGTCGTCGTCGGGGTGCACGGCGATCGCGGTGTCGCCGAGCATCGTCTCCAGACGCGTGGTGGCGACGACGATGTGGGGCTCGGCGTCGTCCATCGAGCCGTAGCGGAACGACACCAGTTCGCCTTCGACGTCGTCGTACTTGACCTCGAGGTCGGAGATGGCGGTCTCGAGCACCGGGGACCAGTTCACCAGTCGTTCGGCCTGATAGATGAGGCCGGCATCGTAGAGCCGCTTGAAGATGGTGCGCACGGCCCGCGACAGTCCGTCGTCCATGGTGAACCGGTCACGGCTCCAGTCGACGCCGTCACCGATCCGGCGCATCTGGGCGCCGATGGTGCCGCCGGACTCGCGCTTCCAGTCCCAGACCTTGTCCACGAACAGCTCGCGGCCGAAGTCCTCCTTGGTCTTGCCGTCGATGGCGAGCTGCTTCTCGACGACGCTCTGGGTCGCGATGCCCGCGTGGTCCATGCCGGGCAGCCACAGCACCTCGTAACCCTGCATGCGCTTGCGGCGCGTCAGGACGTCCATGAGCGTGTGGTCGAGCGCGTGACCCATGTGCAGGCTGCCGGTGACGTTGGGCGGGGGCAGCACGATGGAGTAGGGCGGCTTGGCACTCGACGGGTCGGCCGTGAAGTAACCGGCGTCGACCCAGCCCTGGTACAGCTCGCTCTCCACCTCGCCCGGGTCCCACGATTTCGGCAGGGCCGATGCCCCGGGGTTGTCGGCAGGCGCAGAGGAGGCGGTCACCTCGACATTCTAGGAACCGCCGACCGGTGGCCGATCAAGCCCCCGACGCGCTCCCCCGGGTCAGGCCAGTCGCTCGGTCTCCAGGGAGACGCCTGCCGCCGGGAATCGCGCCAGTAGCGCGTCGCCCAGCGAGGCGGCGGGGGTGAGCACGCCGTGCAGATCCGACAGCGCATCGCGGTCGAGGGCCAGCGCAAGGCCGCATTCGCCCAGGAGAACCGACGTCGCCTTGTAGCCGGGATCACCCTGCTGCGACATCGTGGCGCGGTAGCGCGCGCCGGTCGTCGTGGTCGTGTACGTCTCGACGGTGTAGTGACCGTTCTCACGGGCCTTCTCGCTGGGACCGGTGCCCGGCTTGGGCAGGACACGCTCGATCAGCCCGCGCGGGAGCTTGTTGAAGTACCTGCCGCCGAGGCCGAGCATCGCGACGTTGGCGGCGGTGTCGAGCGCCGCTGCGACCGGCGCGACGACCGAGGAACCCATGCTCATGGTCTCGGCGTAGCGGAACGTGCGGCCGTAGGACCAGTCGAGCAGCGCGTTGGACCGCCGCACGATGCGGGAGTTTGGCGCTCCCATCGCGAACGCACCGGTCCAGACGCCGTCGAGTTCCGGCGCGATCTCGCGGCCGCGCCGCCACGGCGTGTCCGACTGGTGTCCCAGTTCGGGTTCGGCCGACCGGTCGGTGCTCAGGGTGTACGGGTCGTTCATCTGACGACGCGCTTCGGGGTCGGACGACGACGTGTCGAGCACCTCGAGCATGGACGCGAGGGTGCCGCCCGAGATGCCGCCGGCAAAGCGCCGCACCACGAGCGTGGTCTCGCCCAACTGGCCGGCGCCGTCCTCGGCGGCGCGCCTGTGCAACGCGTAGACGCTGAGATCCGACGGGATGGAGTCGAATCCGCACGCATGCACGATGCGCGCGCCGTTGTCGGCCGCCTCCTTGTGATAGGTGTCGATGCTGTCTCGCACGAACATCGTCTCGCCGGTCAGGTCGGCGTAGTCGGTCCCCGCGGCCGCGCACGCGGCGACCAGCGGCAGGCCGTACTTGGTGTAGGGACCCACGGTCGTCACGACCACCCGGGTACGTGCGGCCATGTCGTTGAGGGAGGACGGCTGTGATGCGTCGGCCTCGATCAGGGGCCAGTCGCCCGCCGCGGGTCCGAGCGAGTCGCGGACGTCGCGCAGCTTCGTCGCCGACCGGCCGGCCAGAGCGATGCGCGCACCGCTGCCTGCTCTGGCGAGGTAGTCCGCGGTCAACTTGCCGACGAATCCCGTCGCGCCGTACACCACTACGTCGAATTCACGCTGCTCTGCGGTCATGACCCCAACCTACCGAGGGCCTACCGAGGGCCGAAGCAGGCGTCGGGGGCGTCCCGTCAGCCGAGTGTCTCGGGCAGCACCTCCTGGCGGCCGAGCACGTGCGTGGCCAGGAACGAGGCCACCACCTGGTACCAGATCTTGGCGTGCTGCGGCTTGGCGACCCAGTGGCCCTCGTCGGGAAAGTAGAGGAAGCGGTGCGGGCTGGTGCCGTCGTCGGCCGCGGGCAGCGCCGAACTCGACAGCAGCTCGTACCAGAGCCGGAGGCCCTCGCCGATCGGCACCCGGTAGTCCTTGTCACCGTGAATCACCAGCATCGGCGTGCTGATGCGCTCGACGTGACGGTGCGGTGAGTTCGCATCCGTCATCTCGGTGGTCATCTCCCGAGCCCACCAGTAGGAGCCGTCGGTGGTGTGCCCGAACTGGTCGAGCGCCCACAGGCTGGCGTGGGTGACGATGGCGTCGAAGCGGTCGGTCCGTCCGGCGATCCAGTTCGCCATGTACCCGCCGAACGAGCCACCCATCGCCGCCGTGCGGTCGCCGTCCACGCGGGGGTGTGCGCAGGCGGCATCGGTGGCGGCCATCAGATCGGTGTACGGCGCGGCTCCCCAAGCGCCCCAGCCACGTTGGACGAAGTCCTGACCGTATCCCGTCGACAGCGCCGGATCGGGCAGCAGCACGGCGTAACCCCGAGCCGCGAGCAGCCATGGGCACCAGCGCCAGTGCCAGGCGTTCCAACTGGCGAGCGGGCCGCCGTGGATCCACAGCAGCAGGGGTGCACGGTCCGTGGTGTCGGGCAGGATCAACCAGGACCGCACCGGCGTGCCGTCGGCCGCGGTGGCGGTCAGTTCCGATAGCTCGCCGGGCAGGTCGGGGGCGTCCACGCACGGGAGTTCCGTGACGCCGCCCTCGGCGCCGACCCGGACGGGATGCGGCGGCCTGGCGTAGGAACTGCGCATGGCGAAGAAGCCGCCACCGGCGACGGGATGCACGTCGGTGTAGGTGAAGTCGTCGTCGGTTCGGCGTTCGACACTCGAGTCTGCCGGGTCGATCACGAAGACGGGCCCGCGGCCGTTCTCGTCCGCGGTGACCACCAGTGCCGAGCCGTCGTCCGACCACGCGACCGACGTGGGCCATCGGTCCCACGCGGCGGCGATGTGGGTGGTCGTACCGTCGAATGTCGCCAGCCACAGCGTGATTCGCGGCGCCTCGGTGGGCGTGCTGAACGTCTCGCGCAGATATGCGACGCGGGTTCCGTCCGGCGCCACCGCAGGCGCGAACAGGTCGGCGCCCGGATCGTCGACGATGACGGTTCGATCCGCGGTCGCCAGGTCGATGCGCACCAGCCCGCTGCGGGTCGCCGCCCCGGGGGCGGGTGCCTGCCACGTCGTGACCGCGAAGCGGCCGTCGCGGCTCAGGTCGACGCCTGCCTCCCGCAGCGCGTGGCCCGGATCCGGTGTGACGTCCCGGCCGTCGTCGACGGTGAGCAGGTGAGGTTGGGCGGGGCCGATGTCGTGATCCCAGTACCGCACCGGATAGCCGGCGTGCAGCACCGCCGATACCTTGCCGTCCTTGCGCAGTGCACGCAGTCGCCGGTCGTCGTCGAGGGTGCGCGCCGAGGGCAGCAGTGCCGTCTTGACCACCACGACGTCGGCATCGCGGGCGGCCAGCACGGCGTCGACTCCACCCGGCGCCTCGAACGCCGCCACGGCTTCCCCGCCCGATGCCGGCAACCGCCACAATGCGGCGGGTGACTGGTCGTCCTCGCCGGGCTTGGGCCGCGCGGAGAGGAACAGCAGGTCCCCGGTACTGGTGAACGCGGGCGCCGACTCGCCCTTGGGTCCGTGGGTGAGCCGGCGGGCGGCCGAGTCTCCAGTGGGGTCGAGTTCCCATATGGCCGTGCGATATTCGGCTCCCGTCTCGTCTAGTTCACTGATCGTGGTGACGACACGCGATCCGTCGGGCGAGACGGCGAGGCCGGCCACTCGAGGTATCCGCAGGTAGTCGTCGAGGTCGGTGAACGGCGCCGCGGGCAGGGCGGGCGGCGCGGGTCGTGGAACGGAGGACACGATCGTTGGTACCACGGGCCGTGCGATCCGTCCCACTGAAATATCTGGTTTGAAACTCAAACCGATTGATGGCATGCTTCGCCCATGGCCGTCATCGCGTTGACCGACCTCCCGGGGCGGCCGTGCCCGATTGCCGCGGCGCTGGAGGTCGTCGGTGAACGGTGGGCACTGCTCGTGGTCCGCGAGATCACGCTGGGCGCCACCCGTTTCACCGACATCGTGCGAGGCACGGGGGCACCACGCGACCGAATTGCGGCCCGCCTCAAGACGCTCGAGGCCGAAGGCATCGTCATGCGGGTGCCGCGCACGCCGCATCGCGACGAGTACGCACTGACCGACGCCGGACGAGCCCTTCGCCCCGTACTGGCCGCACTGCTGGCGTGGGGCGCCCAGCACGCGGTGGCAGGCGACGAAGCCGCTTCACCGCGCGACCACGACCGCACGACCGAGGAGTCACGTTGACCGCAGAACTCATTACCGACCAGCACCGCGCCGAATGGGGCGACCGCCGCACGAAGGTGGTCGCGTGGCACGACCCCGCACCGACGACCGCCAAGGGGCTCTCGATGTCGGGCATCGACTACCTGCGCGCAATGGTCGACGGCGTCCTTCCGCCGCCTCCGATCTCCGGTCTCATGGACTTCGGGATGGTGTCGGCCGAACCCGGGCGCGTGGTGTTCAGCTGCCAGCCCGACGAGTCGGCGTACAACCCGATCGGCGCCATCCACGGCGGATTGGTCTGCACGCTGCTCGATTCGGTCGCGGGCTGCGCCCTGCACAGCACGCTGCCGCAGGGCAAGGGCTACACCTCGATCGAGATCAAGGTGAACTACCTCAAGGCGGTCCGGCCGACCAGTGGACCACTGCTCGCCACGGGCACCGTGGTCAAGGCCGGCTCACGGGTCGGCTTCACCGAGGGCGTCGTGACGGACGCCAACGGGGCGGTCGTGGCGACCGCCACGAGCACTCTGCTGGTGTTCGACCTCTGATTCGCCCTAGTTTCATGGCGTGACGCAACGCATCCTCGTCATCGGCGCCGGCATCGCCGGCTTGGCAACGGCCATCGCGCTGCAACGACGCGGCCATGACGTCGCGATCGTGGAGGAACGCACCGACACGTCGCCCGGCGCGGGCATCAGCATCTGGCCCAACGCGCTGGCCGCCCTCGACGCGATCGGACTCGGCGACGCCGTGCGGGACTCCGGCGGGCGCGTGACCGCAGGCGCGATGCGATGGAGCAACGGGTCGTGGTTGCGCCACCCATCACCCGAGCGCATCAGCAAGGCGCTGGGCGAACCGCTCGTCGTGGTGCGGCGGTCCGTGCTCGCCAGGGTGCTGACCGATGCGCTGTCCCCCGGCACGGTGGAGACCGGCCTCGCCGCAACGTCTTTCGACGACGCCGGAGGCCGGGTGGCGGTGACGATGAGCGACGGCAGCGTGCGAGAGGCGGCCGCCGTGATCGGTGCGGATGGGGTCGGGTCCGCGGTCGCGCGCCACCTCAACGGTCCGCTGCGGCACCGCTACGCCGGTTACACCGCGTGGCGCGCGATCGCACGGTGCGTCATCGACCCGGACCTCGCCGGCGAGACCATGGGAACCGGGACGGAGTTCGGGCACGTTCCGCTGGGAGCCGACCACACCTATTGGTTCGGCACCGAACGTTGCAGCGAGGGCGCGCGCACACCCGGCGGCGAGCTGCCCTACCTGCGCTCGAAGTACTCGCACTGGGCAGATCCAATACCCGCGCTGCTCGCGGCGACCGAGGAGACCGACGTGTTGCGCAACGACCTCTACGACCGCGAACCCGCGAAGGCGTGGTCGCTGGGACGGATCGCGCTCGTCGGCGACGCGGCGCACCCGATGCGTCCGCACCTCGGTCAGGGCGGTTGTCAGGCCCTCGAGGACGCCGCGGTCCTGGCCCATTGCATCGGCAAGGGCGACGACCTGGCCGGTGCCTTCACCCGGTTCGCCGCCGCTCGCCGCCCCCGGGTGCGGCGGCTGATGCGCGAATCGCGACTGATCGGCGAGGTGGTCAACCTGCGGCCGGCCTTCGCGGGGGCGGCGCTGGTGCGGGCGTCCGCGGTGGTGCCGGAGGCGGTGCTGACCCGGCATCTGTCGACCATTGCGGCGCGCTCGGCGTTCGCCCTTCCCTCGGGAGGGTCGCGATGACAGGGTCGCTCGGTCGGTTGATCGTCGACGCCGACGACCCGGCGGCAGTCCGCAAGTTCTGGGAGACCGCACTCGGCCCGGATGCGTGTGGGCGACTGTTGGAGGTGGTGACGCAGGAACGGCCCAAGGTCGTCAAGAACCGCGTCCACCTCGACGTCTACGTGCGCGACGTCGACGTCCTGCTGGCGATGGGTGCCCGGGTCCTCGACGCCTACCCGCCGCTGCGCGCCACGCTCGCGGACGTGGAGGGCAACGAATTCTGTGCGTTCGTCGACCCGGATCTCGACGGCGAGTTCCCTGCCCGCGCCTTCGCGGTGTGCACCGACAGCGAGCGACCGGCCGACATCGCGGCGTGGTGGGCTCCCCGGATCGGCGCCCGGATCGGTCCCGGGCCGGACGGCACGCCACGCTATCTATACGGCTGCGCCGGGTGGTCGGAGCTGATCTGGAAGTTCGTGCCGGTGCCGGATGCCCGCGTCACGCCGAACCGTTGGCGATGGAGTGTCCGAGGTGGCACCTTCGACGGCCCGGTGGATCCGGACGGAAACGAGTTCGTTCAGCGGGGCTGAGTGAAGGCAGCCAGCGGCGCGAGGAACGTCGAGCACATCTTGCGCAGATCGACGACGCCGAGGATGCCGCCCTGGCGGATGGCGTCGCAGCCGGTCCCGGTGGCGGGCGCCGTCCCGGTGGCGGGCGCCGACGGGGCAGCAGGCATGCGCCACACGGCAGGCGTTCCCCCGCGGGGACCGCACTTGGGCCACGCCTTCACGCCCTGGGTGCGCAGCACGTTCTCCGCGACGCGGATCTGCTCGGCGCGCGAGGCGTAGGCCGGCGATCCGGTGCCGCCGTTGGAACTCCACGTGGCGGGCTTGAACTGCAGGCCGCCGAAGTGGCCGTTGCCGGTGTTGGCCTTCCAATTGCCGCCGGACTCGCATTCCGCGACGGCGTCCCAGTTCATGGTGTCGGCCCGTGCCGACGCGCCGGACAGCGCCGTGGTGATGGCGCCGATGGCAAGGGCTAGGGCGCCGATGAGGACCACGAAGCGCAGAACCCTGACGGTGGTGTCGCGAAGTGCGGTGCTGATGATCATGTTGCGGTCCTTCCCCGACCGGTTGACACGAGGACCGCTGGGGCGTGTCGCTCAGCTCGCCTGGCGCAGTCATGTGATACGTCGTGTGACGCACTTCACGCGTTACAGAAGAGGTAGAGGTTCTTTACCGGGGTGTGATGGACAGCAGAGAAAGCTGAGGTAGTAGAGACGGAGGAGGCGGCAGCCGATGAAACCGGCTGCCGCCCTCCTCGGGTCGAACGACGTGGGGGTCAGCCCCGCCCGCCGCACGTCGGCCATGCGCCGATGCCCTGCGTCTGCAGGACGTTGTTGGCGACCCGGATCTGCTCCTCGCGGCTGGCCTGATGCGGCGAACCGCTGCCGCCGTTGGATCGCCACGTGCTCATCGAGAACTGCAGGCCGCCGTAGTAGCCATTGCCGGTCGCGGTGGACCAGTTGCCACCCGACTCGCATGCTGCGACGGCGTCCCAGTTCACGCCTTCCGCATTCGCGGTGCCGGCGCCCAGCGCCATCGGAGCCACGGTGAGTGCCCCAGCGATGGTGGCCAGCCCAAACGTCTTGCGGATGTTCTTCAATTCGATCCCTTTCGCCACGCGCGCGCCATCGACACGTCCGCGCAGCACGCGGACGTGGGGTGCCTGGTCCAGCCAGGCCGGGAGATATGGGCCGCACCGTCTCGGTCGGGTACGACAGCGGGAGGTCGTAGGCGCCTCGCCGGATGACTCATCCGGCCGCCGCGGCGTGACGTCGGAACCCTGGTCCCGACCCACCGCAGCCCCACTCACACGCAGGTTCGTGATGTGTACTTGTTTGCTCCGTTTGGAGACGTTTGGGACCGTACTAAACGTCGGATCGCAAAGTCATGTCGACGCGAATGCGTTTCTCACCATGATCACGGTTTGATCACGGTGCGACGACGGTGCGATAAACGCAGGTCAGCGGTGACATTCACGGCATCCCACCGGCTCCCACCCACCCGGCGGACCGTGATACACGTCACGGCCATATTGTGAGCCCGCACACAATCTGTTCGCACCAGGCGCACCACGGGTCACTCGATTGGGTTCTGCCACAGCGACTTCGCGTTCTACGCCGATCCCACGGGGAACCGGTTCGCTGTGGCGGGCATTCGTCGCCGACGACGAATGAGTCTCGTATCAAGTTGAGCCACAGCGGCTTTCGCCGCTGGCGCGCACCGGCGAGGGCAGCCGAGCCCGGGCCTCTAACGGTCGATGACGTCTCAAAGAGACTGTGCGCTCACGGTTTTGGCAATGCCACGTCCAACACCGACCCCTAGACCCGGCACAACGCCGCGGCGCCACGTGGCGCGGAAGCGGCCTGGCGCACTGACGATGGGAGGAACTCGGCCATTCTGACGGCAACCCGTGGCGCGAAAGGACTTCGGCCTGCCCGACCAACACAAGGCAATGGCCATCGGCGGTCGGCGAAAGCGCCTGCGCGGCAATGTGCTTGCGTCGCCACCACCGCCGGCGGCACGTTCCGATCACGGATCAGTCGAGTGCAATTCAAGCGTCAACCACACCGTCGGAACCCATTCTCGGGACGCAATTGGGTTATTCGCGGTTAATTCAGGCGGATGAGCGTTCGAATTCGGAAATTTGCCAACGCCCTATCGCGGGAGGTCGGCGGGGGTGTTGACGTTGGTCAGCGACCGCTGCTCGGGCATCACGACCCGCTGGGTGTCGACGGCATGCACCAGTGCGCGCATGCTCCGCTCCCCCGCCTCGACCAGCTGATCGGCGAGCGTCGCCAACGCGGTGCGATAGACACCTGCCAGGTAGTGGGTCCGGCCGTCCCAGGGCAGGACGACGTCGGCATGGAGCCGCCGGGCAGGGCCGAGCAGTTCGTCGATGATCGACGCGTCGAGGTGGGGCATGTCGACGGCAGCGACGAAGGCGAACTCGGCGCCGGATGCCGCGGCGGCGCGTAGTCCGCGCGCGGTGGCCAGCAGCGGCCCCACGCCACGGGCCTCGTCGCGCAGCACCGTCGCGTTCAGTTCGGGCAGCGGCTGGCCCGGTGCCGCCATCACGAAGATCGGCGAACAGCGCGTGTTCAGCGTCCGGACGACCTGCTCGACCATGGTCGTCTCGCCGTCCGGAGCCGAGAACGGCAGCGTGGCCTTGTCCCGGCCCATGCGCCGGGACGCACCACCTGCAAGCACGATCGCGGCAGGTGGAGCGGGAGCGTCGGCTCCCGCGTTACTCGACGGTCCAGGTGTCTTTTCCACGCAGCAAGGATTGCAGAGCCGCGGTGTCGTGGGGCTTGGAATCCATCGCGGATGTGACCTGGTTCCGCGCCATCTCGTCATACGTCGGACGCTGAACCTGGCGGAAGATCCCCATCACGGTGTGGTCGAGGTTCTGCTCGGACAGGCGCGACAGTGCGAAGGCGTACGCGGGATCGTCGATCTCGGCGTTGTGCACGGCGATGTCGGAGGCCGCGACGTCGGCGGTCTTGGCGACCTCGAGCCCGTAGCCGGACTTCACGACGCAGTACTCGCCCTCGGCACCGAAGGTGATCGGCTGACCGTGCGCGACGCGGATGAGGCGCTCCTCGGCGCCTTCCTTGCGGAGCGCGTCGAACGAGCCGTCGTTGAAGATCGGGCAGTCCTGCATGATCTCGACCAGCGCCGCGCCGCGATGGGAGGCGGCGGCGCGCAGCACCTCGGTCAGGCCCTTGCGGTCGGAGTCCAGCGCCCGGCCCACGAAGGTCGCCTCGGCTCCCAGTGCCAGCGACACCGGGTTGAAGGGGTAGTCCAACGAACCCATCGGCGTCGACTTGGTGACCTTGCCGACTTCGGACGTCGGCGAGTACTGGCCCTTCGTGAGGCCGTAGATCCGGTTGTTGAACAGCAGGATCGTGAGGTTCACGTTGCGGCGCAGCGCGTGGATGAGGTGATTGCCGCCGATCGACAGGGCGTCGCCGTCACCGGTGACGACCCAGACCGAAAGGTCCTCCCGGGCCAGGGCCAGGCCGGTTGCGATGGTCGGCGCGCGCCCGTGGATCGAGTGCAGACCGTAGGTCTCCAGGTAGTACGGGAAGCGGCTCGAGCAGCCGATGCCGCTGACGAACACCATGTTCTCGCGCCGCAGCCCGAGTTCGGGCAGGAAGTTGCGGATGGTGTTGAGGATGACGTAGTCACCGCAACCGGGGCACCAGCGGACCTCCTGGTCACTGGTGAAGTCCTTGGCCTTCTGCGGCTGGTCGGTGGTCGGCACGCCACTGGTCTTGGTCAAACCAGAGGCGGTCAATCCGAGGTCGGATCCGATCAGGTCAGTCATAGGTCCACTCCCACACCAGCGCTCACGGTGGCGGCTGCCAACCGTGCGAACTTGCTCTTGTCGGTTTCCTTCTCGCGCAGCGTGCCGTCCAGCGCCGCATCGATGATGCCCTCGACCTCGTCGGCCAGGAACGCCATGCCCTCCATCTTCGTCACCGACTGCACGTCGACGAGGAACTTGGCGCGCAGCAGCATCGCGAGCTGGCCGAGGTTCATCTCGGGCAGGACGACCTGCTGGTACCGGCTGAGTACCTCACCGAGGTTCGCCGGAAACGGGTTCAGGTGACGGATGTGCGCATGGGCGATCTTGATGCCCTTGCGGCGGGCACGTCGGCACGCCTCGCCGATCGGGCCGTACGAGCTGCCCCAGCCGATGAGCAGGATCTCCGCGTCGCCGGTCGGGTCGTCGACCTCGAGGTCGGGCACCGAGATGCCGTCGACCTTCGCCTGGCGGACGCGCGACATCAGGTCGTGGTTACCGGGCTCGTAGGAGATGTTGCCCGAGCCGTTGGCCTTCTCGAGGCCGCCGATCCGATGCTCGAGACCGGGGGTGCCCGGCACCGCGAACTGGCGTGCCAACGTCTCCGGATCGCGGGCGTAGGGCTCGAACGGCTCGCCGGCCTTGGCGAACGTGTGGTCGATGGGTTCGTACGCCGAGACGTCCGGGATGCGCCACGGCTCGGAGCCGTTGGCGATCGCACCGTCGGACAGGATGATGACCGGCGTGCGGTACGTCAGCGCGATGCGCGACGCCTCGACCGCGATGTCGAAGCAGTCCGAGGGTGAGCGGGGCGCCAGTACGGCGACCGGCGACTCGCCGTTGCGGCCGTAGAGCGCCTGCAGCAGGTCGGCCTGCTCGGTCTTGGTGGGCAGACCGGTCGACGGACCGCCGCGCTGCACGTCGACGACGAGCAGCGGCAGCTCCATCATCACGCCGAGCCCGATGGCCTCGGACTTCAGCGCAACGCCGGGACCGGACGTGCTCGTCACGCCGAGCGCACCACCGTAGGAGGCGCCCAGCGCGGCGCCGATGCCCGCGATCTCGTCCTCGGCCTGGAAGGTCAGGACGTTGAAGTTCTTGTGCTTGGACAGCTCGTGCAGGATGTCCGACGCGGGCGTGATGGGGTAGGTGCCCAGCACCACCTGGGTGTTGGCCAGCTGGCCGGCTGCCACGATGCCGTAGGCCAGCGCCGTGTTGCCCGAGATCTGGCGGTAGTCGCCAGACTTCAGCTTGGCGGGCGACACCTCGTAGGTGGTGGCGAACGCCTCGGTGGTCTCGCCGTAGTTCCAGCCGGCCTTGAGCGCCAGGACGTTGGCCTCGGCAACCTCGGGCTTCTTGGCGAACTTCTCGCGGATGAAGACTTCGCTCTGGTGCAGTTCGCGGCCGTACATCCACGACAGCAGCCCGAGCGCGAACATGTTCTTGGCGCGCTGGCCGTCCTTCTTGGTGGCGCCGATCGACTCGACCGCGCCCAGGGTCAGCGTCGTCATCGCGACGGCCTGCACCACGAAGTCGGACAGCTCGTCGGACTCCAGCGGGTTGGCCTCGTAGCCCACCTTGGCGAGGTTGCGCTTGGTGAACTCGTCGGAGTTGGCGATGATCAGCCCGCCGCGCGGCAGGTCGGCGACGTTGGCCTTGAGCGCCGCGGGATTCATCGCGACGAGGACGTCGGGACGGTCACCTGCGGTGAGGATGTCGTAGTCCGCGATCTGGATCTGGAACGACGAGACACCCGGCAGGGTGCCCTGTGGTGCGCGGATCTCGGCGGGGTAGTTCGGTTGCGTCGCAAGGTCGTTGCCGAATAGCGCGGCTTCGGAGGTGAACCGGTCACCCGTGAGCTGCATGCCGTCGCCGGAGTCGCCTGCGAAGCGGATGACAACCTTTTCGAGCTTCTGCCGCGGGGATCCGCCGTTGCTGGTGCCGTTGCCGTCTTGACTCACGACCCCTGCCTTTCACGATTGGTCAGGTCGCGCCATTTCGGGTCGCGATCGAGGTCTTCGAGAAGGCCAAGTTGCGCGATGCGCCGCCGAGATGACGTCCACCCAGTTTTCTGTCACTGGCAGTCACGATTATTGCACTTCTCTTAGGCTGGGCTACACCGGACTCGCCGGTTACCTGCAGGTAAAGCCGCGTGAACGGCGCAGGTCAGAGGCGTGAACGGCGCCGCGACGCCACGGATTTGTGGTCTTCGTCACTTTTTGAGAACGTCGTTCTCTAAGGTTGTGGTTACCGGTCGGTAGGGACGGTCGCATACCCACGACCTGCTGCTACACGAGGTCGGCGTGGCCCACCTTGAGACGCTTGTCGAGTTCGCGCGCCACGAGTTCGCTGGCGAGCTGGGCCGATGGCACCGGTCCGTCGCCGGCCGCGCGGTGCGCGACGTAGCAGGCGGTGAACATGTCACCGGCCCCCGTGGTCTGGACTCCGTCCACCCGCCAGGCGGCGGGCACTCGCACCACGTCGCCATCGGTGTAGATGTCGCAGCCCTCGGATCCGAAGGTGACGACGATCTCCGGGACGCCGAGGCGCTCGGCCGTGGCCTTGTCGAACTCGCCGTCGGCGACGACCACCGCTTCGTCCTCGGCGAGCTTCAGCATGTCGAGATGCTCGAGCAGATCCGGCGAGAAGTGCCGGTCCTCGACGAGGGGTCCGACCCGGTCGGCGCGGACGAGGCCCTGACCGTCGTAGGCGACGAGGTGCCCGCGCGAGGACAGCAGAGCCAGCGTCTCGGCGGGGAAGTCGGTGCGCAGCAGCGGGGCCAGGTGCACCCAGGTGGTGTCCGGATCGGCCGCCTCCACCTCGGCGGCACCCCACACGGGGCCGATGGCGTCCACGGACATCCGGCGGTGGTCGACGTCCACGTAGTCGAGCCGGAAACCGCTGGTCACCTCAGACGGGAGGATGCGGACCAGGGAGCCGAACCGCGCCACCAGCGGATCGAACAGAGCGTGGTCACGTGGTGCGCCGAGCGCCGCGATGTGGCCGTGGCCTCCGACGGCCTCCAATGCCACACCCGCGAACGACGCACATCCGCCCGGGCTCGGCGGCGCGCCGTCGATGACGTCGATCGCCAGATTGCCCAGCACGGTCACGCCCTTGACGAGCCCTTGCTGCACCGCTGTTCTCCCTAGTTCGAACCCCGGCTGCGCTCGTCGGGGATGCGGCGAAGCGTAGTCGGCGCAGCCCGGGATAACGATTCGCGGGGCATCAGGGCAGGTTGTACGGCGTCACGACCTGGATCGGCGTGGTGCGAACGGGTTCGATCGGCAGTGCGCCGTGTTGCTGCAGCAGCACCCGGATCGCCAGGCGGGCGTCGGCGCGAAGGTCGTTGTGCAGCACCACCGAGATGCGGCCGTCACGCAGCAGCCTGCGGTTGTCGGCGTCCAGGTCGTGCGCGACGAAGACGCGGCAGTTCCGTTCGAGTCGCTCGAAGGCGGCGACGGTGGCCGTGTTGCCGCCGCCCGCGGAGTACACGGCCTCGATGCGGGGATTGCGTTCCAGGGCGTCGAGCACCAGGTGCTCGTTGGTGGCGTCGATGCCGTCGCTGTCGCTCACCTCGACGACCGCCCGGCCCGATCGCCGCAGACCCGAGCGGAACCCGACCTCGCGCTCCCCCTCCCCGCGGAAGACCGTGCGGCTGAGCGTGATCAGCACGTCCGACGGCGCAGATCCCAGCCACTGGTCCATCAGGTACGCCGCGGTCATCCCGGCGCCGTGGTTGTCGATTCCGACGTAGGCGCACCTGGAACTCGAGGGCACGTCGGTGGTGTAGGTGACCACCGGGACCCCACCGGCGACCAGGCGGTCGACGGCCTCGACGACCTCGGGTTCGTCCTGCGCCTTGAGCACGACGCCGTGGCTGCCGCGGATGCGCGACAAGGCGTCGACGGTCTGCGCGGTTGCGCCCGCCTCCCACAGGTGGAACCGGGCGCGCACCATCGCGGGGGCGAATGCGGGCAGCTCGGCCTCGATCGCCGCGCGGAACGCGTCGGAGAAGCGCCGTGGCGTCTGCATCACGACGTCGATAAGGAAGCGACGACCGTTGAGCCGCAATTGGGCTCGCTGCTTGTCGAGGTCGGCGATGGCCTGGGCCACCTCGGCGCGGGTGTTCTCCCGAACGCCGGCGCGGTCGTTGAGCACCCGGTCGACCGTGGCCTCGCTCAGCCCGGCCTGCTGGGCGATCTCGCGCACCTTGTACCGGTGAGGCATCGTCCCCCACCTTTCCCCTGCGATTTCGGCGCGTTCAGCCGCGGTGAGCGCGGATCGGCGCGCCGAAATCTCCGATTGGACTGAGGTCTTTTTGACGGGTTTTTGGTGTTGATTGCGGCTCCGGTCACAACAAGACTAACCGGCATGGCTGCTCGCACCTCTTTCACGCACCGGACGTGGATCGACGACGCCGACTGCGACCTCGATGACTTCCGCGCACAGGTGACCCGAGAGACCGATCCGGCCGACTACCCGATGGCCAGCGACGTGCGCCAGGGCGTCGTCGTGTACTCGGCCGCCACGGTCACCGGAGCCGACCGGCGCGCACTGCAGGCCGAACTCATCCACGCACTGATGGACGGACCAGGCGTCGTCGCATTCGAGAACGCGTTCTCCCATGACGTCGTCGACGCCGCGTCCGAGGCCTTCACCGCCATCATCGACGCGCAGCGCGCCGAGGGCGGCGTCGCGGGCGACCACTTCGGCAAGGCCGGCGCCAACGACCGGATCTGGAACGCCGCGCAGAAGTTGGCGCTGCACGCTCCCGAGGTGTTCACGGACTACTACGCCGCCGACGCACTGGCGCTCGTCTGCAAGGCGTGGCTCGGCCCGCGCTATCAGGTGACCTCGCAGGTCAACGTCGTCAATCCCGGTGGCGGAGCGCAGGTCCCGCACCGCGACTTCCACCTCGGCTTCGTCGACCCGGACCAGCTGGCGGCCTACCCGCGGCACGTGCACGCCATGTCGCCGGCACTGACTCTGCAGGGCGCCGTCGCCCACTGCGACATGCCACTCGAGAGCGGCCCGACGATGCTGCTGCCACACTCGCAGCGGTTCACCGCCGGCTACGTCGCGTTCTACCGCCAGGAGTTCATCGACTACTTCGCCGACCACCACGTCCAGCTGCCGCTACGCAGGGGCGACGCGGTGTTCTTCAACCCCGCGCTCATGCACGGTGCCGGTGCCAACACCTCGACCGACATCCGCCGCATGGCCAATCTGCTGCAGATCTCGTCGCCGTTCGGACGGGCAATGGAGGCGATGGACCGCACCGCGATGGTCCGGGCCATCTACCCGTCCCTGCTCGCCATGAAGGCCGCGGGCCGCTCGGATCGCGAGGTCCGCAACGCGGTCAACGCGACCGCCGAGGGCTACGCGTTTCCCACGAACCTCGACCGGGACCAGCCGATCGGCAGTCTCGCCCCACCCAGCCAGGTGGACACCGTGCTGGCCGCCCTGGCCTCTCGCCTCACCCCGGAAGCACTCGACGACACCCTCGCAGCTCAACTCGAACGGAGAATCCCTTGACCACCCTCGGAGTGATCGGCCTCGGCCGCATCGGCGCATTCCACACCGAAACCCTCAGCAACCTGGCGGGTCTCGACGGGCTGGTGATCACGGACGAGCGCACCGAGGTCGCCGAGGCCGCCGCGGCCAAGCACGGCGCGAAGTTCGTCGCAACGGTCGACGAACTGCTGTCCTCCGGCGTCGACGGCGTCGTCGTCGCGGCCGCGACACCCGCCCACGCCGAGCTGACCCTGGCCGCCGTCGAACGCGGCATCCCGACGTTCTGCGAGAAGCCGATTGCCTCCACGGCCGTCGAGAGCGCCCGCGTCGCCGAGGCCATCCTGGCCTCGGGCGTGCCGGTCCAGGTTGGCTACCAACGCCGGTACGACGCCGCATTCGCCGCAGCCAAGCGCGCCGTCGACGACGGATCGCTGGGCGTCCTGCACACGGTGCGCAGCACGACGATGGACCCCGCGCCCCCGCCGCTGGACTACATCAAGGGCTCGGGCGGAATCTTCCGCGACTGCGCGGTCCACGACTTCGACGTCATCAACTGGATCACCGGGCAGCGCGCCGTCGAGGTGTACGCCACCGGCACCGTGCAGGGCGATCCGCTGTTCGCCGAGTACGGCGACGTCGACACCGCAGCCGTGATCGTCAAGTTCGACGGAGGCGCCCTCGGCGTCGTGTCCAACGCCCGCTACAACGCCCGAGGATACGACTGCCGCCTCGAGGTGCACGGCTTCGACGACAGCGTCGCCGCCGGCTGGGATCAGGGGGTTCCACTGCGAAACACCGATCCCGCCAACGACTTTCCGCAGGGCCCGGCCCATCACTTCTTCATGGACCGCTTCACCGAGGCGTTCCGCACCGAGCTGGCGGCGTTCGTCGAGGTGACCAAGGGTGGCCCGGTCCTCGGAGCGACGGTCGCCGACGCGGTCGAGGTGGCCTGGCTGGCCGAGGCCGCCACCGAATCCTTGCGCCGGGGAACGCCGGTCACGCTGGACGAGGTGCGGAACGCGTGAACGGCGGGCAGGAGCGAAGCGACCGGGCACTCAAGATCGCGGGTGCCCCAATTTCTTGGGGCGTGTGCGAGGTACCGGGCTGGGGCCATCAGCTGGACCGGGAGCGGGTGCTGACCGAGATGCGCGGCGCGGGACTGACGGCGACCGAGTTGGGTCCCGACGGCTTCCTGCCGTCGGACACCGAAGCGCTCACGTCGGTGCTGGCGGGACACGACCTGGCCTGCGTCGGCGGGTTCGTCCCCGTCGTGCTGCACGACGCCGCCCATGATCCCGCGTTCGATCTCGCGGGTCCGCTGGCCGCCCTGGGAGCAGCCGGCGCCGGCGTGGTCGTGCTGGCCGCCACGTCCGGGTTGGACGGGTACGACGTGCGCCCCGTGCTCGACGACGATCAGTGGGCGACGCTGCTGGCGAACCTGGACCGGCTCGCGGCCATCGTCGCGGGCGAAGGTCTGCTGGCGGTGCTGCACCCGCACGTCGGCACCATGGTCGAGACGCGAGCTGACGTCGACCGCGTGCTGGAGGGTTCGGCGATCCCGCTGTGCCTCGACACCGGCCACCTGATGATCGGCGGCACCGACCCGCTCGAGCTGGCAAAGGCCGTACCTCACCGCGTTGCGCACACCCACCTCAAGGACGTCGACGCGGCGCTGGCCAGCCGGGTTCAGTCGGGCGAGCTGACCTACACCGAGGCCGTGAAGGCCGGGATGTACACCCCGCTGGGCACCGGCGACGTCGACATCGCCGGCATCGTCTCGGTGTTGCGCGACAACGGTTTCGACGGCTGGTTCGTGCTGGAGCAGGACACCATCCTCGACGGCGAGCCCGCGGGCGAGGGGCCGGTGCGCGACGTGGTCGCGAGCGTGGGGTACCTGCGTAGTCTCGTGTCGTGACCCTCGACATTGGGATTCTGGGCGCATCCCGGATCGCCGAGGCGGCGATCGTCGGCCCTGCAGCCGAACTGGGGCACCGACTGGTCGCGGTCGGCGCGCGTGACCGCTCGCGGGCCGAGGTCTTCGCCGAGAAGTACGGGGTGGAGCGCGTCGTCGACGGATACCAGGCCGTCATCGACGACGCCGAGGTGGACGTCGTCTACAACCCGCTGGCCAACGGGTTGCACGCACCGTGGAACCTGGCGGCGATCGCGGCCGGGAAGCCGGTGCTGAGCGAGAAGCCGTTCGCGCGCAACGAGTTCGAGGCTGCCGAGGTGGTCGAGGCCGCTGCGGCAGCCGGTGTCACCGTGTTGGAGGGGTTCCACTACTACTTCCACCCGCTCACGCAACGGGCATTCGACCTCGCCGCCAACGGAACCCTCGGACAGGTGACCCGCGTCGAGGTGCACATGGCCATGCCTGCGCCGCCCGAGTCCGATGCGCGCTGGTCCTACGACCTCGCGGGCGGTGCGCTGATGGACCTGGGTTGCTACGGGTTGCACGTCATGCGGTCGCTCGGCCGACTGTCGGTGCCGGGCATCGACGGAGCGCCCGCGGTGGTGCGGGCGATCGCCGAGACGCGGACACCGGACGTCGACTCCCGATGCGACGTCGAGTTCGCGTTTCCTGGCGGCGCCACCGGGCTGTCGACGAATTCGATGGTTGCCGAGGCATATTCGTTCAGTTACCGCATCGTCGGCACGGCCGGTGAACTGCACGTGCCCGACTTCATCCGGCCCCACGTCGACGACCGGCTGACTCTGCGGACTGCGGCCGGAACGACGGTCGAGCATCATGGCGGGCGACCGACGTACACCTACCAACTCGAGGCGTTCGCCGCACACGTGAAGACCGGCGCCGCGCTTCCGTTCGCTGCCGACGACGCGGTGGCGAACATGGCGCTGGTCGATTCGGCCTACCGAGCGGCTGGGCTGCCTGCGCGGTGACGCAGCCCGCCTAGGCGAACCGCTCGGCGAGCGCCGTGAGGGTCGACTCGATCCCCTCGGCGTTCTTCTTGTGGAAGCCGGTCAGCTCGATGAAGAACGGCGCCTTGGCGGTCGAGTAGTCGAACGTCTCCGTGACCTTCGTGACGCCCGGGCTGACCTCGGCCAGTTCCCAGCGCCAGCGATGGCCGAGCGGGTGCTGCCACTCGACGAGCCGATTCTCCTCGACTGCCGTCGCCCTCGACTTGATCTTGTAGGGCACCCCGTACTGCGTCATGCCCACCGTGAACGCGTCACCCTGGTGCAGCCGGTGCGGGCCCTTCACGTCGACGTCGCGCACGGTGCCCGACCCGTCGATCTCGGGGTGCCGGTGCGGGTCCGCGATCAGTGCGAACACGTCGGCGACGGGCGCGGCCACCTGCACGCTGCGGCTCACGGTGCGGGGGCCTGCATCTTCTGTCTTCGGGGTGCTCGAGGTCATGCTCCCCACATACCCGTACGCCCCGCCGACCAATCGGTCGGCGGGGCGTAGGCGACGGGGTGTAGGGCGACGGGGTGAGCTACTTGCGGCCCAGTTCGTGCGACAGCGCCTCCAACTCGTCGCCGCCCGCCATCTGCTGGGTCAGGTGCTCGAGGGTGATCTCGTCGTAGCTGCAATCCAGCTTCTGCTGCCCGCGATTGAGCAGGACGAAGTGGTCACCGACCATGTGCGCGTGGTGCGGGTTGTGCGTGATGAACACGACGCCGAAGCCTGCCTCCTTGGCCGCGGTGATGTACTTCAGCACCACGCCGGACTGCTTGACGCCCAAGGCGGCCGTCGGCTCGTCGAGGATGAGGACGCGAGCCCCGAAGAACACGGCACGGGAGATCGCGACGCACTGCTTCTGCCCGCCCGACAGCGATCCGATCGGGACGTCGACGTCGGGCAGGTCGATGCCCATCTTCGACAGTTCGGTCAGCGTGGTGGCCCGCATCGCGTTCGCGTCGAGGGAGAACGGGAACGACTTCTTGCGCAGCTCCTGGCCGAGGAAGAAGTTGCGCCACACCGGCATCAATGGGACGACGGCCAGGTTCTGGTACACCGTGGCGATGCCCTTGCTCAGCGCGTCGGCCGGCGAGTTGAACGTCGTCGGCTCGCCGTCGACGAGCAGTTCACCGTCGGTCTGCTGATGCAGACCCGAGATGATCTTGATGAGCGTGGACTTCCCCGCGCCGTTGTCGCCAAGGATTCCGGTGACCTCGCCGGCGTGGACGCGCAGGCAGATGTCCTTGAGGGCGGTGATGTTGCCGTAGGACTTGCCGACGTTCTTGAGTTCCACGAGCGGCACCTTGCCGCCGGACGGGGCCTCGCTGGGCTGGGTTTCGACCGTTGCAGTCATCGGGTCACCTCTTCGCTGCGTAGTTGCGGAAGGCATTGTTGGCGATCACCGCGAAGAGCAGCATCGCGCCCAGGAAGAACTTGAACCAGTCGGGATCCCAGCCGGCGTACACGATTCCCTGGTTGGTCATGCCGAAGATGAACGCGCCGATGGCGGCGCCGATCGCCGTTCCGTAGCCGCCGGTGAGCAGGCAGCCGCCGATCACCGCGGCGATGATGTAGAAGAACTCGTTGCCGATGCCCTGACCGGACTGCACGGTGTTGAAGTTGAACAACAGGTGCATGCCGACGAACCAGGCGCAGAAGCCGACGAACATGAACAGGCCGATCTTGACCTTCGTGACCGGAACGCCCACTGCGCGTGCGCTGTCGGCGTCGCCACCGACCGCGAAGATCCAGTTGCCGATCTTGGTCTTGAACAGCACCCACGTCGCCACCGCGGTGAAGAGCAGCCACCACAGCACGGTGATCTTGACCTGTACGCCGAAGACCGTGAAGGCGTGGGCGAACACCCACTGGCCCGATGCCCAGCCCTGCATGTCGCTGACGCTCTGCGTGGCAACCTGTCCGGCAACCAGTTTCGTGACCGCGAGGTTGATGCCGGCGAGCATGAAGAACGAACTCAGCGTGATCAGAAAGCTGGGGATCTTGGTCTTCATCACCAGGTAGCCGTTGAGGAAGCCGACGCTCAGTGCCAGGACGAGCGACAGCGCGGCACCCACCCACAGGTTGAGGTGCAGGTTGAAGGCCAGCATCGACGCCGCCAGTGAGCTGAACGTCACCGCCACGCCCGCCGACAGGTCGAACTCGCCGCCGATCATCAACAGCGCGACGCCGCACGCCATGATCCCGATGGTGGAGCTCGCGTAGAGCACGGTCGCCAGCGACGATGCCTCGCGGAACGGTGCCGCGACGACCAAGAAGAAGACGAAGATGCCGATGGCACCGATGCCGGCGCCCATCTCGGGGCGGATCAGGAAGCGCTGCAGCCGATTGCGCTCCTTGACCCGTTCGTCGCGGACGACCTTGCGGTCCCCCATGTCCAGATCTGCCTGAGTTGTCATGGCCTTGCCTCTCCGCCGATGGTGGTCAGCGTCGTGTCACCGGTGCGCACGTTCCCGTCACCGTGTTCCGTTCTTGGCGTACTCGGCCACCGCATCGATGTTCGACTGATCGATGAACGCGGGCCCGGTCAGCGTGGGCTGGCCGCCGCCGATCACGTTGCCGTTGCTCAGGTACAGCCACAGCGAGTCGATGGCGAGATAGCCCTGCAGGAACGGCTGCTGGTCGACGGCCCATTGCACGTCGCCTGCCTTGATCGCGTCGACCAGTGCGGCGTTGGTGTCGAACGTGCCCACCTTGGCGTCGCTGCCGACGCCCTTGGCGGACTGCACCGCGGTCAGCGCGAACGGCGCACCGAGCGCCACGATGTAGTCGATGCCGGCATCCTGCTGCAGCTTGGCGGTGATCGTGGACTCGACCGACGGCATGTCCTTGCCGTTGACGTTGAGGATCTCGGTGGCGGGGAACGTGGCCTTCACGCCCGCGCACCGGGCTTCGAGGTCGACGTGGCCCTGCTCCTGGATGATGCACAGCGCCTTGGTGGCACCTTCGCCGCGGAGTCGGTCACCGACGCCTTGACCGGCGATGAAACCGTCCTGACCGAAGTACTCCTTGACGCCCATCCCCTTCCAGGCGTCCATGCCTGCGTTGAAGGCCACGACCGGGATGCCCTTGGCCTCTGCCGCCTTCACGGCGGCCTGCATGGCGTCGGGCTTCGCCAGCGTCACGGCGATGCCCTTGACGTCGCTGTCGATCGCGCTCTGCACCAGGTTGGCCTGGTTGGGCGCCTCGGGGTCATTCGAGTAGCGCAGTTCGACGTTGTCCTTCTTCGCCGCGGTCTCGGCGCCCTTGCGGACGAGGTCCCAGAACGAGTCGCCGGGGACTTCGTGCGTGATCATCGCGATCGTCATCCGCGGGGTGTCGACGGTTCCGCCGCCTCCGCCGTCGCCGGACGCCTCCGGTTTTCCACCGGTCGACGAACACGACACGATGCTCACCGCCAGTACGCCCGCTCCCACGATCGCCGCAAGCCGCTTGAACGCCATTGTCTGTCTCCTTGTCTCGACACCCGCCGGGCCGCGTCGATCGATCCGATGGGACCGTGCGCTGCGACACGCCTCACCGGTGATGTAATACGGCTCACACCGGAAAGTCAAGACTTTGTTAGGACATTCGGACTGCAGGTCAAATGCCGAGACAGGCCGCCGGCACGCGTATTGGCCGGTCAGACGACGTCGACCCGCGAGTCTAGGCGGGGGTCATCTGCGCCATCCCCCGGCCATCCTGAGCCTCGAATCGCTCTTCGAGTTCCTCGAGCGACGTTCCCTTCGTCTCGGGCACGAAGCGGTGCACGAAGACCCACGAACCGAGGTTCACCACGACGAACAGCAGGAACGTACCGGTGGACCCCAGCGCCGAGTTCAGCACGGGAAATGCGAACGAGATGATGGCGTTGGTGCACCAGAGCACGAAAACCGCTATGCCCATGGCGAATCCGCGGATGCTGAGCGGGAAGATCTCCGACAGCAGCAACCACACGCACGTCCCGATGAACATCTGCACGAAGCCGACGAACAGGATCATGCAGGCCAGGATGACGTAGCTGCGGGTGGTCGACTCCGCCAGCAGGAAGACCAGCGACAGTGCCAGCTGCGAGCCGGCGACCCCCGCGAAGCCGATCAGGAGCATCGTGCGCCGGCCGACGAATCCCAGCAGGACGATGCCGATGATGGTGGTCACCACCGAGGTCACCCCGACGGCGATGGTCGCCACCAGCGACGCGCTGACTCCGAGCCCACTCTCCTCGAGGATCGTCGGTGCGTAGTAGTTGACCGTGTTGATGCCGGTGGCTTGCTGGACGATCGCCAGCCCGCAGCCGATCACCACCACCCGTCGGATCCACGGCACGTCGCGGATGACGCTGAGCGGGGTCTTCTTCGTCTTCAGCATGTGACTGGTGTGCTCGACGATCAGCGCGTACTCCGCGTCGGCATCCGCAGGTGTGCGACTGAGTCCGAGCACATTGCGCGCTTCGGTCATCCGGCCCTGAAGGCCGTACCAGCGCGGCGAGTCCGGCAGGGCGAACATGCCGACGAAGAGCGCGATGGCGGGCACCACGGCCACGGCGAGCATCATCCGCCAGACGTGTGGATCCTGAATGAAGTGGTCCAGCAGGGCATTCGTCGCGAACGCCAGCATCTGGCCGGTGACGATCATCAACTCGTTGATCGTCACCATGCGGCCGCGGCGCTCGGCGGGCGCCATCTCCGCCAGGTAGAGCGGGCAGGTGACGGCAGCCGCTCCGACGCCGAGACCGAGCACTATTCGCGCCGCCACCATGAGTTCGACGTTCGGGGCGAGCGCGCAACCGAGTGCGCCGACCAGGAAGAGGCCCGCGCACACCAGCAGGCTGCGCTTGCGTCCGATCCGGTCGGCCACCCGTCCGCCGAACAGGGCGCCGAACGCGGCTCCCGGAAAGAGCAGGGAACTGACGACCGTCGCCTCTCCGAAGGCACTGAGGGCGAGGTCGTCCTTCATGTAGAGCAGTGCACCGGAGATCACGCCGGTGTCGTAACCGAACAGCAGACCGCCGAGGGTGGCGATCACGGTCAGTTTGGTGAGGAAGCGCCCGGATGCGGCGTCCGTGGTGGTCGAGGTCGACATGGCGATGGCTCCTTGAGTGGGCGAGGTGTCAAACGGGTTGCGCGACAGACGCGCTGGCGGACTTCAGGGTGTTGGCTGCGACTTCGAGACCCTCGATCCGTCCGAGTTCGACGTCCTCGTGCTCGATGTTGACTGCGATGTCGGGGTCGACGCGGTTCAGTGCCGACAGGAAGCGAGACCAGAACTCGACGTCGTGCCCGCGGCCGACCGCGACGAAGTCCCAGCTCGAGTCCTTCGGCCAGGTGTTGACGGTGTGCCGACCGCCGAGCGACGTCGGATTGGCGCCGATCGGCGTCCTGGTGAAGCGGTCGTCGAGTACGCCGTACACAGCGCACGCCGGGTTGATCCGGGTGTCCTTGGCCGCGGCGTGAAACACGAGTTCGCCGAGGTGGTCGATCGCGGCGACGGGGTCGATGCCCTGCCAGAACAAGTGGCTGGGGTCCATTTCCGCACCGACGTTCGTCGCGCCGCACTTGTCGACCAGGCGCTCCAGGGTGGGCGGATTGAACACGAGGTTCTGCGGGTGCATCTCGATGCAGACCTTCACGCCGAGGTCACGGGCGAGCGCGTCGATCTCCCGCCAGAACGGCACCGCCACGGCATCCCACTGGTAGTCCAGGGAATCGAGATAGCCGCTGTCCCAAGGGTTGACGTGCCAGGCAGGCCACCGACCGCCGCGGTGCGCTGCCGGCAGGCCCGACATGGTGACCACGCGGTCGACGCCGAGCAGCGACGCCACCCTGATCGCCCGGCGCAGGTCTTCGGCGTCCTCGGGACCCACCTCGGGGTCGGCGTGCAGTGGATTGCCGTTGACGTTGAGCCCGGTGAGTGCGACTTCCGACTCCTCGAAGGCGCTGAGGTACTCGGCCGGCTCGAGGCGTCCGCCGAGCAGATCGTCGACGGGCAGGTGCGGCGTCGGGAGGAATCCCCCGGCGTTGACCTCCGCCCCCTCGAGCCCCAGGGACCGGATGGTGGAAAGCGCAGCCGACAAGGGCATGTCGTGCAGAACCGCCGTGTAGACCCCAAACCTCATCGCTTCGACACCTCGCATCCGATCTCGACTAAAGCGCGTTAGTTGCGCGCGTTAGGTCTAATATGGGCGTGACGGCTCGATGTGTCAACCGTCACAACCGAGGGAGATTCGCATGGGGACCACACCCGCAACCGCGGGAAGCGCTCGGCGCCCCACCATGGCCGACGTCGCCGCGAAGGCGGGTGTCTCGCGGACCCTGGTGTCGTTCATCCTCGACGGCAAACCCGGGGCGAGTAAGGACACCAGGGAGCGAGTGCTCGCCGTCGCCGCCGAACTCGGCTACCGACCGGACTCCGCCGCACGTCTGCTGGCGCGTGGGCGCAGCCGCACGCTGGGCGTCCTGATGGACGTCCGTCAACTCTTCGAAGCCGAACTCGTCACCGGAATCTATCCGGCGGCCGAGGAATTGGGTTACGAGGTACTCCTGTCGGCGAACCTGCACGACCGAGACGAAGCGGTGCCGGTGGAAGCGCTGCTGAGCCACCGCTGCGGCGGGCTCATCCTGCTGGGCCCGACTGCGGAGACCGGATATCTGCACTCCCTCGCCGAACGAGTGCCCGTCGTCGTGGTCGGACGCAGGCTGTCGGGCCGCGCGGCGGCAGCACGGCCTGCGACGGTGCGCACCGATGACGCCAAGGGCATGCGGCAGGCCGTCGAGTACCTCGTGGAACTCGGCCACCGCGACATCCACCACGTCGACGGCGGGTCCGACCCCGGATCCGCCGACCGCCGCCGGGCCTACCTGACGGCGATGCGACGCCAAGGACTCGCGGCCTACGCCCGGGTGATTCCCGGCGCGCACAACGAGTTCGCGGGCGCTGCGGCCGCCCGCACCATGCTCGAGGAGCCGGAGCTGCCCACCGCAGTGCTCGCCGGCAACGACCGATGCGCGCTCGGGCTGCTCGACGTGTTCACTCGCGCCGGCGTGGACGTTCCCGGGGATCTATCCCTGATCGGCTACGACGACAGCCGCCTCTCGGACAACCCGAGGATCGACCTGACCACCGTGCATCAGGACGCACCAGAGATCGCGCGGCATGCGGTGCGGATCGCGATTCGGATGCTCGAAGGCGACGCCGCCGACGAGGACGTCGTGCTCGACCCCACCCTGATCGTCCGCGGCACGACCGCCCCGCCGGCCAGGTCTGCGGGTCAGCGATCGACCAGCGTGGTCTCGAAGTAGTAGCGGGAAGCGCGATAACAGTGACTGCCGAACTCGACCGCCCGACCCGAGTCGTCGAATGCCGTGCGGCTCATGGTCAGCAGCGGCGCACCGGGCTTCTCGCCCAGCAGCTTCGCCTCCGGCCTGGTCGCAGGTTTGGCGCCGATGCGTTGGCGCGCCAACCGGATGTGTATGCCGCGGGCACGCAATGCCTGATAGAGGCCACTGGCCTCGAGTTCCTCGGGGCCCGGCGCCAGTTCCGCGGGAAGGTAGTTCGTCATCACCGCGAGCGGTTCGCCGTTGGCGCAGCGGAGCCGCTGGATCGTCACGACCTCCGAGTCGACCGTCAGGTTCAGCTCGACGGCGATCTCCTCGTCGACGGTGATGCGGCGATAGTCGAGCAGGTCGGTGGTGGGCTGCTGACCCGCACGGGCGAGGTCGTCGAACAGGCTCGTCAGCTCGACGCGACGGTGCACGGGGTTCTGCACCACCTGCGTTCCGACGCCACGCTTGCGAACCAGCAGACCCTTGTCGACGAGTTCCTGGATCGCGCGCCGCGTCGTGGGCCGCGACAACGACAGTCGGCTGGCCAACGCGAGTTCGTTCTCGAAGCGGTCACCGGGCGCCAGTTCGCCATCACGGATCGCAGCCTCGATCGCCTGTGCCAGTTGGTGGTACAGCGGAACCGGGCTGGACCTGTCGATATCAACCGCTATGGGCACGTCTGCTCCGATCTCGGGCCTTGGCCAGAAGGGTAGCTGCACGATAGCACCGACATGATTGCAAGTTAGAATGTCAGGACAAACCATTGACATCGCGGAGTGACGCGAGGCACAGTCGTAGGCAACCATCGCCCACCATCCTGGGAGCCAAATTGACCAGCACGGAACCGTTCGACGTCGTCGCCATCGGGCGCAGCGGCGTCGACGTCTATCCCCTGCAGACGGGGGTCGGACTGGAGGACGTCGAGACCTTCGGCAAGTTCCTCGGCGGCAGCGCGGCCAACGTCGCCGTCGCCGCGGCCCGGCTCGGCAACGACACCGCGTTGATCTCCGGCGTCGGGTCGGACCCGTTCGGCCGCTACGTCCGCGCCGAACTGACCAGGCTGGGCGTCGACGACCGCTTCGTGGCCGTGCACGGCGAATACCCAACGCCCGTCACGTTCTGCGAGATCTTCCCGCCGGACCACTTCCCGCTGTACTTCTACCGCAAGCCGTCCGCACCGGACCTGCAGATCCGACCCGACGAACTCGACCTGGACGCGATCCGCAACGCCCGGCTCTACTGGTCGACCGTGACCGGGCTGTCGGAGGAGCCCAGTCGCAGTGCGCACTTCGCGGCATGGGCCGCCCGCGAACGGCGACCGCTGACGGTGCTCGATCTCGACTACCGCCCGATGTTCTGGGCGACGCCCGCCGCCGCCACCGAGCAGGTTCAGCAGGCACTGGGTCAGGTCACCGTCGCCGTCGGCAACCGCGAGGAGTGCGAGATCGCCGTCGGCGAATCGAACCCGCGCAAGGCCGCCGAGGCCCTGCTCGATCTGGGCGTCGAACTGGCCATCGTCAAGCAGGGCCCGCGAGGCGTGCTCGGCAAGACCCGGCACAGCTCGGTCACCGTGGCACCGAACGACGTCGACGTCGTCAACGGCCTCGGTGCGGGAGACGCATTCGGGGGCAGCCTGATTCACGGGCTCCTGCGCGGCTGGCCGCTGGAGAAGATGCTCCGCTACGCCAACGCGGCCGGTGCCATCGTGGCGAGCCGGTTGGAGTGCTCGACCGCGATGCCGACCACCGCCGAGGTCGCCGCACTCGCCGAGCAGACTGCCGTGGAGGCCGTCAATGTCTGACGTGACGCGCAGTTCCGTGGACCACCCCGTATGCGCGGACTACGCAGCGGTCACCGAGGTGCGTGCCGCCGACCCCGGCGCCGTCGCCAAGGCGTGGCAGGCCCGTACCGCTCGGCCGACCGTTCGCGGTGACGGCCGGTTGATGATCGTCGCCGCCGATCACCCCGCCCGCGGCGCACTGGCGGTCGGCGCACGGCCGACTGCCATGAACAATCGCGTCGACCTGCTGGACCGGCTGCGCGCCGCGCTCGCCGATCCCGGCGTGGATGGCGTGCTGGCGACCTCCGACATCCTCGACGACCTCGTCCTGCTCGGGGCGCTGGAGGACAAGGTGGTGTTCTCGTCGTTCAACCGCGGCGGGCTGGCCGGATCGGTGTTCGAACTCGACGATCGCATGACCGCGGCCACGGCCGCCTCCACGGCCGCGGCGCGGATGAACGGCGGAAAGATGCTGTGCCGCATCGACCTCGACGACCCGGGCACGGTCAACACGATGACGGCGTGCGCCCAGGCGATCGACGAACTCGCCGCACACGACCTCATCGCGATGGTGGAACCCTTCATGTCGAGTCGGGTGAACGGCAAGGTCCGCAACGACCTCTCCCCCGACGCCGTGATCAAGTCGATCCACATCGGCCAGGGGCTCGGCTCGACGTCGGCGTACACCTGGATGAAGCTGCCGGTCGTCGACGAGATGGACCGCGTCATGGAGGCGACGACCATGCCGACGCTGCTGCTGGGCGGCGATCCCACCGACGCCGACGAGGCGTTCGCGAGCTGGGAGAAGGCGCTCGGGCTGCCGTCGGTGCGCGGGCTCATCGTCGGCCGCACCCTGCTCTACCCGTCCAACGACGACGTGGCGGCCGCCGTCGCCACCGCCGTCGCGATGGTGCGCTGACCATGGGCGAGCGAAGCGATGGGGGACGTTGACATGCACAGCGATCTCTACATTCCCGCGCGCAGCGCCGAGCCGCCGTTGGCCGTCGACGTCACCCCCGAGTCGGCAGGCTGGACCGAGTCCAGCCTCCAGGTCGTCGAACTGTCCGGCACGCTGGAACTGGCGACCGGCGGCACCGAGGTCATGATCCTGCCGCTGGCCGGCGGCGGCACCGTCGAGTGCGCCGGTGAGACCTTCGAATTGTCGCCGCGGGCATCGGTGTTCGACGGTCCGTCGGACATGGTGTACCTCGGCATCGACCAGTCCTACGCGATCACCGGCACGGGCCGCTTCGCGATCTGCGGCGCCCGCGCCAAGCGCGCGTTCCCGAACCGACGGGTCGCGGCCGCCGACGTCTCGGTCGAGTTGCGCGGCACCGGCAATTGCAGCAGGCAGGTGCACAACTTCGGCACAGCAGGCGTCTTCGAGGCCGACTCGCTGATCGCCTGCGAGGTGATCACACCGGGCGGGAACTGGTCGAGCTACCCGGCGCACAAGCACGACGAGAACACGCCGACCCAGAGCGAACTCGAGGAGATCTACTACTTCGAGATCGCCCCTGGACCAGGTGATTCCAGAGGCTTCGGCTACCACCGGGTGTACGGCACCCCGGAGCGTCCGATCGAGGTCCTCGAAGAGGTCCGCACCGGCGACGTCGTCCTGGTCCCTCACGGTTATCACGGACCGTCGGTCGCCGCGCCCGGCTACCACATGTACTACCTCAACGTCATGGCCGGCCCCGGCGACGAACGCGCCTGGAGGATCGTCGACGACCCGGAGCACGCCTGGCTCCGCGGCACCTGGGACGACCAGCCGATAGACCCCCGCCTACCCCTACACGAGACAGGAGCCTGACCCATGGTCTCCACCGCACCGAAGCGGGCCGAGAAGACGCCCGACCGCGAGCCGACGGTCCGACTCACCGTGGCGCAGGCCTGCATCCGCTTCCTCGGTAGGCAGTACGTCGAGCGCGACGGCCAGCGGACCAAGTTCTTCGCGGGCTGCTTCGGCATCTTCGGGCACGGCAACGTCGCGGGACTCGGCCAGGCGCTCCTCGAGGACGAGGTCACCGCCCTCGACGCGGGGACCGAGCCGCTCCTGCCCTACGTGCTCGGCCGCAACGAACAGGCCATGGTGCACAGCGCCGTCGCCTACGCGCGGCAGAAGGACCGACTGCAGGCGTGGGCCGTCACCGCGAGCGTCGGTCCCGGTGCCACGAACATGCTCACCGGCGCCGCACTCGCCACCATCAACCGGTTGCCGGTGCTGCTCCTGCCTGCCGACACCTTCGCCACCCGCGCGAGTTCCCCCGTGCTGCAGGAACTCGAGCTGCCGTCCTCCGGTGACGTCACGGTGAACGACGCCTTCAAGCCGCTGTCGCGATACTTCGACCGGGTGTGGCGGCCCGAGCAGCTGCCCGCCGCACTGCTCGGCGCCATGCGGGTGCTGACCGACCCCGTCGAGACCGGTGCGGCGACCGTCGCGATCCCGCAGGACGTCCAGGCCGAGGCGCACGACTGGCCGGAGTCCCTGTTCGCCGAACGCACCTGGCACGTGGCACGGCCGCTGCCCGAGCGTTCGGTGATCGCCAGGGCAGCCGATGCGATCCGCTCCGCGCGCACGCCGCTGATCGTCGCCGGCGGCGGCGTCGTCTACTCCGGTGCCACCGAGGCACTCGCGGCGCTCTGCGAGCAGACCGGCATCCCCGTCGGGATGAGCCAGGCGGGCAAGGGCGCACTGCAGTACGACCATCCGCAGTGCATGGGCGCCATCGGATCGACGGGCACCACCGCTGCCAACGCGCTGGCCACCGACGCCGACGTCGTCATCGGAATCGGCACCCGCTACAGCGACTTCACCTCCGCGTCGCGTACGGCGTTCACCCATCCCGACGTCAGGTTCGTCAACGTCAACGTGGCGTCGCTGGACTCGGTGAAGCAGGGCGGAATCAGCGTCGTCGCCGATGCCCGCGAGGCGATCGACGCGCTGCGTGACGCCCTTGGCGACTACTCGGTGGACGCCGCCTACCGCGACCGCACCGCCGCACTCGCCACGGAGTGGGACGACATCGTGTCGGCCGCCTACGCCGTGGAGGACGGGGTCGCACTCAACCAGAACCAGGTGATCGGCCTGGCCAACACGCTGAGCGATCCGCGCGACGTCGTGGTCTGCGCCGCGGGATCGATGCCCGGCGACCTGCACAAGCTCTGGCGCACGCGGGATCCCAAGGGCTACCACGTCGAATACGGCTACTCCTGCATGGGCTACGAGGTGGCCGGCGGGCTCGGCGTGCGGATGGCCGACGAATCCCGGGACGTGTTCGTCATGGTCGGCGACGGTTCCTACCTGATGATGGCCACCGAGCTGGTCACCGCCGTGCAGGAGGGCATCAAGGTCATCGTCGTCCTGGTGCAGAACCACGGCTTCGCCTCCATCGGCGGGCTTTCCGAGTCGCTGGGGTCCCAGCGGTTCGGCACCGCCTACCGCTATCGCAGCGATGACGGCCGACTCGACGGCGACAAGTTGCCCGTCGACCTCGCCGCCAACGCGGCCAGCCTCGGCGCCGAGGTCATCAAGGTGGCCACCGCGGCAGAGTTCGGCGACGCCGTCAAGGTGGCCAAGGCCAACGACCGCACCACCGTGATCCACGTCGAGACCGACCCGCTGATCCCGGCCCCGGACAGCGAGTCCTGGTGGGACGTTCCGGTCAGCGAGGTGTCGCAGCTCGAGTCGACCCGTACCGCCTATCAGAGATACGCCGACTGGAAGACCATCCAGCGGCCCCACATCCGCCCGTCCTGATCGTAGAGAGATACCAAACACCATGTCGCGCATACTCGTTGGATCCGCCCCCGACTCCTGGGGAGTGTGGTTCCCCGACGACCCGCAGCAGACGCCGTACACCCGGTTCCTCGACGAGGTGGCCGCCTCCGGCTACGAGTGGATCGAACTGGGTCCGTTCGGCTACCTGCCCACCGACCCCCAGCAGCTCGCCGACGAGCTGGCCGCGCGGGGGCTCAAGCTGTCGGCAGGCACGGTGTTCGAGCACCTGCACCAATCCGGATCCCGCGGGGACGACGCATGGAACTCCGTGTGGACCCAGATCGAGGACGTCGCCAGGCTGACGGCCGCGGTGGGCGGCAAGCACGTCGTCGTCATCCCCGAGATGTGGCGCGACCCGTCCACCGGCGCCGTGCTTGAGGATCGCAACCTCACGGCCGAGCAGTGGCACCAGAAGACCACCGGCATGAACGAACTCGGTAGGGCGATGTACGAGAAGTACGGCGTCCGTGCGCAATACCATCCGCATGCGGACAGCCACGTGGACACCGAGGAGCACGTCTACCGCTTCCTCGACGGGACCGACGGCGAGTTCGTCAACCTGTGCCTGGACACCGGTCACATCAGCTACTGCGGTGGCGACAACATCGCGATCATCCGCCGCGCCCCCGAGCGGATCGGCTACCTGCACCTCAAGCAGGTCGACCCCGAGGTGCGTGCCAAGGTCGAGGCCGAGGATCTGCCGTTCGGCGAGGCCGTCAAGCTCGGCGCGATGATCGAACCGCCGCTTGGCATTCCGGACATGCCGCCGCTGCTGGCCGAAATCGAGACGCTCGGCATCGACGTGTTCGCCATCGTGGAACAGGACATGTATCCCTGCGAGGCCGACGCTCCCCTGCCCATCGCCCAGCGGACCCAGAAGTACCTCGGGTCGTGCGGCGTTCCCTCCGTCCGCTTCAACTGACAAGGACCATGGACATGTCTGACTTGCGTGTGGCCGTCCTCGGCGTCGGCGTCATGGGCGCCGACCACGTCGCCCGACTGACCACGAAGATCTCCGGCGCCCGCGTCGCCGCGGTGAACGACTTCGTGACCGAGAAGGCCGAACAGATCGCCTCGGGCATCGACGGATGCCGCGCGATCAGCGACCCGCTCGACGCGATCGCCGACCCCGACGTCGACGCCGTCGTGCTCGCCACTCCCGGACCGACGCACGAGAAGCAACTGCTGGCCTGCCTCGAGCACGGCAAGCCCGTGCTGTGCGAGAAGCCGCTGACGACCGACGTCGCCACCTCACTCGAGGTGGTCAAGCGCGAGGCGGAGTTGGGGAGGCGACTGATTCAGGTCGGCTTCATGCGCCGGTTCGACCACGAGTACGCGCGGCTGAAGGCGCTGATGGACTCGGGCGAGCTGGGTCGGGCACTCGTGCTGCACTGCGCGCACCGCAATCCGGCGGTGCCGCCGTACTTCGACAGCGCGATGATCGTCAGGGACTCGCTGGTGCACGAGGTGGACGTCACCCGGTTCCTGTTCGACGAGGAGATCACCTCCATCCAGATCGTGAAGCCGGCCGCGAGTCCCGGTGCGCCCGAGGGCTTGGCCGATCCGCAGATCGCCATCATGCGGACCGCGTCGGGCAGGCACGTCGACGTCGAGCTGTTCGTCACCACCGGTGTCGCGTACGAGGTGCGAACCGAGGTCGTGGCCGAAAAGGGCAGCGCCATGATCGGACTCGACGTCGGCCTGGTGCGCACCCGCAGCGACGGCACGCGCGGCGGCCAGATCACCCCCGGCTTCCGCGAACGCTTCGGCCAGGCCTACGACACCGAGTTCCAGCGCTGGGTCGACGCGGTCCGCCGTGGGTCGGCGACCGGTGACTTCACCGACGGACCGAGCGCGTGGGACGGCTACGCCGCCGCCGCGGTGTGCGAGGCCGGCGTCGAGTCGCTCGACAGCGGGCTGCCCGTCGAGGTGGCGATGGTGGATCGCGCGACGATCGCGGGCGCGTGACGTGAAGATCGCACTGGATCCCACGCCGTTCCACCACGACTACGAGCTGCTCGAACTCCCGGCCCTGGTTGCGGAACTGGGCTATGAGTACCTGCAACTCACCCCGCACCGGGACTTCATCCCGTTCTTCAACCACCCCCGGGCGGACGACGCCCTGGTCGCGAAGTTCCGCACCGCGTGCGCCGACGCGGGAGTCGGCATCGCCTCGGTGCTGCCGGTGCTGCGCTGGTCCGGCCCCGACGAGGACGCCCGGGAAGCGGCCGTACGCAACTGGAAGCGGGTCGTGCAGATCACCGTCGACCTCGGCGTGAACGTCATCAACACCGAGTTCTCCGGCAGGCCCGAGAAGGCCGAGGAGTCCGAGCGGGCGTTCTTCCGGTCGATGGAGGAACTGGTGCCGATCTTCGAGCGCGAGGGCATCGACGTGCGGATCGACCCGCACCCGGACGACTTCGTCGAGGACGGCATGGAGGCGCTGCGGATCATCCGTGGAGTGAACTCGCCGAACATCGGAATGGTCTACGTCGCGTGCCACACGTTCCACATGGGTGGGGCGATGGGCGACATCATGCGCGCCGCGGGCGACAAGCTGCGGCTCGTGCACGTCGCCGACACCATGGACCATCACCGCAGTCACGGTCTGCGCTACATCACCAACCCGCCGGGCAATCCGGTGCGCGTGCACCAGCACCTGAAGATCGGTGACGGCGACGTCGACTGGGACGAGTTCTTCGGCGGCCTGGGCGAACTCGGCTTCTACGACCGCGACGACACCGTCATGGTGTCATCGGTGTTCGCCGAGGACGAGACCGCGCACGACGTCTCGCGCTACCAGCTCAAGACGATGACCGACTACGTCGCCAAGCACGGCGGCTAAGTTTCTCCGGCGAGCGTGCGTGTCTGCGGGCGACACGCCGGGTCAAAACCCGAGTTCGTGCACGCTCGCGATCGAGGAGTGACATGGCCGAACCCCGACTCGTCGCGACCGCATGGACGAGCGCTGGCGATACGTCACCGATGCACGTCCCTTCGATCAGCCCCGTGCCGATCGCCGAGCGCATCCGCGCGATCGCCGACGCAGGGTACGTCGGCCTGGGCCTCGTCCAGGACGACCTTCGAGCCATTCGCGACTCCATCGGATTCGGTCATCTGCGACATCTGATCGAAGACGCAGGGCTGACGCACGTCGAGATCGAACTCATCGAGAGGTGGTGGATTCCCCGCGGCGCCGCCGACCACTCGTTCGAGGTGCGCGAGTTGCTGTTCGACGCGGCGGACGTCCTGTCGCCAGTCTTCATCAAGATCGGCTCGGAACTCGGCCCGCCGGCCTCCCGCCCAGAGACGCTCGTCGAGCCGCTGCGCCGACTCGCCCACGATGCCGCCGACCACGGCACCAGGATCGCGATCGAGACCATGCCGTTCTCGCGCATCGCCACGGTGCCGATGGGCGTCGACATCGTCACTGCCGCAGACCATCCCGGTGTGGTCCTGCTGGTCGACGCGTGGCACGTGTTCCGCGCGGGCACCTCGCTCGACGAGCTGCGCGACGCCCTGAAACCGGGGATGGTGTTCGGCGTCGAACTCGACGATGCGGCCGACGAGGTCGTCGGCACCCTGTTCGAAGACACCGTGCACAACCGCCTGCTGTGCGGCCAGGGCGTCTTCGACCTGCGAGGTCTGGTCGAGGTGCTTGGCGACAACGGCTTCGACGGACCCTGGGGTGTCGAAATCCTGTCCGACGACTTCCGGGCGCTTCCCGTCTCGGAGGCGCTTCGGGTCGCAGCGGACACCGCTCGCGCCGTGCTGTAGCAGGAGGCGCAGCGACCCCGGTATGCCGCCGGGGACTCGCGCGCCACTCTCCGCGAGCGTGCGCAAACTCAGGTTCGAACACGGCGTGTCGGCCGCAGACACGCACGCTCGCGGAGGAACGGTCACCCGGGAGAACTCAGAGGATGTAGAGCATCTCCTGGTAGGTCGGCAGGGGCCACAGGTCGTCGGCGACGAGGTTCTCCAACGTGTCTGCGGCCCACCGGACGTCGTCCATCAGCGCCAGCAGGCTCTGCGCGTGCGCGGCCTCCTCGGCGGCGGTGTCTCCGCCGTGCGCGTCCATCCCTGCCTTGAGCGCCGTCAATGCGGCCGTGAGGTCCGCGATCGGCGCGGACACGGTCTTGAGCATCGTGAGGTCGGGTTCCATTCCGGCCGCCTTCAGCGTCGCGACGTTCTGCGCCAACTCGGTCTGGTACCGCATGGCCGCAGGAAGGATGACCGTCGACCCCATCTCGAGCGTGAGCTTGGCCTCCACTCCCACTGTCAGCGCGTACATCTCGTAGCGGACCTCTTCGCGGCTGTGCAGCTCGCGCGCGTTGAAGACGCCGTACTTCTCGAAGACCTCGATGGCCTCGGGCTTGCCCAGTTCCGGGATGGCGTCCAACGTCATCTTGAGGTTCGGCAGCCCGCGCGCCTCCGCCTCGACCGCCCAGTTCTCCGAGTAGCCGTCGCCGTTGAAGACCACGGCCCCGTGCTCGGTGATGATCTCGGTCAGCAGCTTCTGCACGGACTCGTCGAAGTCCGCACCCACGCCGACGGCATTCTCCAGCCACGTCGCCATGTAGTCGAGCGAATCGGCCATGATCGTATTCAGGATGATCATCGGCACGTTGATGGTCTGGCCCGAGCCCGGCGCGCGGAACTCGAAACGGTTGCCGGTGAAGGCGAACGGGCTGGTGCGGTTGCGGTCGCCCGGATCGGTCGGCAGCACCGGCAGGGTGTCGACGCCGATGATCATGCTGCCCTTGCCCTTCGAGGACGTCGCCGCCCCCTTGGCGATCTGCTCGAACACGTCGGCGAGCTGGTCGCCGAGGAAGATCGAGATGATCGCGGGCGGTGCTTCGTTGGCGCCGAGGCGGTGGTCGTTGGTCGCCGAGGCGACCGAGACCCGCAGCAGGCCGGAGAACTTGTGCACGGCGCGGATGACCGCAGCGCAGAACACCAGGAACTGGGCGTTCTCGTGCGGGGTGTCACCGGGCACCAGCAGGCTGCCGAACTGCGCGTTGCCCAGCGAGAAGTTGACGTGCTTGCCCGAGCCGTTGACGCCGGCGAACGGCTTCTCGTGGAACAGGCACTCCATGCCGTGCTTCTTGGCGATGTTCTTGAACGTCGTCATCAGCAGCTGCTGGTGGTCGGCGGCGATGTTGGCCCGCTCGAACATCGGGGCGATCTCGAATTGCCCCGGCGCGACCTCGTTGTGGCGGGTCTTGGCCGGGATGCCGAGCTTGAACAGCTCGCGCTCGGTGTCCATCATGAAGCCCAGCACCCGGTCGGGGATGGCGCCGAAGTAGTGGTCGTCGAACTCCTGACCCTTGGGCGGCTTGGCGCCGAAGAGCGTGCGACCCGAGTTGATCAGGTCGGGCCGCGACAAGAAGAAGTGCCGGTCGATCAGGAAGTACTCCTGCTCGGGTCCGCAGAAGGACACGATGTGGTCGAAGTCCTCGTGGCCGAACAACTTCAGGATCCGCTCGGCTTGGGCACCCATCGCCTGCTGGCTGCGCAGCAGCGGCGTCTTGTAGTCGAGCGCCTCACCGGTCATCGAGACGAACACCGTCGGGATGCACAGCGTGTGGCCGTTGGGGTTCTCGAGGATGTACGCGGGACTGGTGACGTCCCAGCCGGTGTAGCCGCGCGCCTCGAAGGTGCTGCGCAGGCCGCCCGACGGGAAGCTCGACGCGTCCGGCTCGCCCTGGATCAGCGTCTTGCCCGCGAACTCGGCCAGCGTCTGGCCGTCGCCGACGGGCTCGAGGAAGCTGTCGTGCTTCTCCGCGGTGAGGCCGGTCATGGGATAGAAGACGTGCGCGTAGTGGGTGGCGCCCTTGGACAGCGCCCAGTCCTTCATCACCGAGGCGACCGAGTCGGCGATCGCGGGGTCGAGCTTGGCGCCCTTCTCGATCGTCGCGACGACGGACTTGTACGCCGCCTTCGGCAACCGCAGTCGCATCTCGGCCAGGGTGAAGACGTTGGCGCCCCAGATCTCGCCGGGCGCCTCGGCCGGGTCGAAGCTGATAGCCGGAGGCACGTAGGCCTCGACGTTGGTGATGGCCTGCAGGCGCACCGCGTTTCCGCTCATGGGGTTCCTATCGCTGCGTGTGCCCGCACACGATTCGCGGACTCGACCGGCCCACCGTAGGAACGCTGGATGCCGAACTCGTTACGTGCGCGTCACCGACAGAATTCGCTACCCGTGACGTCTTCTTTACGGATCGTCGCCACACGAGCCAGGAGCCGATTTCGCGGGTAGACCGCCGGCATGCGAACGATCGCCATCACCGCCGTCGCACTGCTCGTCGCGGCGTGCGGCTCGCAGGAAACGTCACCGACGCCGTCGACGAGTTCGGAGGCTACCGCCCCGGCCACCACGACGGGTCTGCTGCCGCCCGGGGTTCCGACCGAGGGCACGCGCCCGCCGTCGGATCAGCTGCCCCCGCCCGCCGAGCCGCAGCGCGCATCGACGCCGAGCGTCACACCACCGGGACGCCTGGTGCCCGTGGGCACCGCGCCGGAAGGCGTCGTCGTCGATGCGGTGACCCGGACGGTGGCCGTCGCCAAGCGCGACCCCAACGAACTGGTGCTGATCAACGCCGACACCGGTGCGGTCACCGGCAGGACGCCGCTGCCGGGATTCGTCAGGCACCTGCAACTCGCGCGTCCGGGCGGACCGGTCCTGGTGCCGGTGGAGAGCGCCAACGCCCTCGTCCGGGTGGACCTGCCGGGTGGCGCCGCCGAACCCCAGATCATCACCGGCACCGTGCCCCATGACGCGTCCGAGACCCCCAACGGGACGCTGTTCGTCGCCAACGAACTGGGTGGCACGACCACCGTGCTGCGGGGCGACGAGATCGTCAAGGTGTTCACCGAGAGCGTGCAGCCCGCGGGCATGGCGCCCGTCGGGGAACTGATGGGCATGCTCGACGTCCGCAAGAACGACCTCACCGTGTACGACGCCGACGCCCTCACCATCAGGGGGTCGACCCCAGCCGGTGACGGCCCCACGCACCTCGTCGCCGACAAGCATGGCAGGTACATCGCCACCGACACCCGCGGCGACGCCGTGCGGGTGTTCGACACCTCGCCGCGCGAACTCGCGAGTGTCCCGCAGCCCGGCGGGCCCTACGGCATCGCCTACGACCCCACCCGCGACCGGCTGTGGGTCGCGTCATCGGGAACCAACGAGGTCGTCGGCTACGACATGGCACAGCCGACCCCGCGCGAAGTCGCCCGCATCACGACCGTCCAGAACCCGTACACACTCGGGGTCGACGCCACCACCGGCCGCCTCTTCATCGCGGGCGTCACTGCCGGGGTGATCCAGATCGTCACCCCGCCCGACCGCTGAAGCGCCCGCGGCGGGGAGCCTAGGCTGGAGGCATGGCGATTCGGTTGCGGCGGGGACGCGGCGTCACGCGGGACATCGAGGTCGATTACGACGAGCACGAGGCCACGGCCACCGGGCAGGAACACGAGGCCGCAGGCGTCAAGGCCGTGATGGTGTCGCTGCAGCGCAGCGTCAAGTCGATGGGCCCGTTCCGCACCGCCGCGTCGCTGGTGCGGCTGAACCAGCGGCACGGATTCGACTGCCCCGGCTGCGCCTGGCCCGAGGAGCACGGTGGCCGCAAGTTCGCCGAGTTCTGCGAGAACGGCGCCAAGGCCGTCGCCGAGGAAGCCACCAAGCGCGTCGTCACCCCCGAGTTCTTCGACAGGCACTCGATCGACGACCTCGAGGGCAGGCCCGAATACTGGCTCTCCCAGCAGGGCCGCCTGACCCACCCGATGGTCCTGCGCGCCGGCGACGACCACTACCGGCCCATCGACTGGGCCGACGCCTACCGCCTGATCGCCGACGAGCTACGCGCCCTCGACGACCCCGACGGCGCCGTCTTCTACACCTCGGGACGCACCAGCAACGAGGCCGCGTTCCTCTACCAGCTGCTGGTGCGCAGCTTCGGCACCAACAACCTGCCCGACTGCTCCAACATGTGCCACGAGTCCTCGGGTGCCGCGCTGACCGAGAGCATCGGCATCGGCAAGGGCTCGGTCACGATCGCCGACGTCACCGAGGCCGACCTCATCATCGTTGCGGGGCAGAATCCCGGCACCAACCATCCGCGCATGTTGTCGAGCCTGGAGAAGGCGAAGGACAACGGCGCCAAGATCATTGCGATCAACCCGCTACCCGAGGCCGGCCTGATCCGCTTCAAGGATCCGCAGAAGGTCAACGGCGTCGTCGGACACGGTGTCCCGATCGCCGACGAATTCGTGCAGATCCGCCTCGGCGGCGACATGGCCCTGTTCGCCGGCCTGGGACGGCTGCTGCTCGAGGCCGACGACCGCGCGCCAGGCACGGTCGTGGACCGCGAGTTCATCGCGGATCACTGCGCCAACTTCGACGAGTACGAGAGGCGCACCCGTGCCATCGATCTGGACACCGTCGTCGAGGCCACCGGCATCAACCGGGCGCAGCTCGAGCACGTGGCCCGCATGCTCGCCGACTCCGAGCGCACCGTCGCCTGCTGGGCGATGGGGCTGACCCAGCACAAGCACGCGGTGGCGATGATCGCCGAGATCTCCAACCTGCTGCTGTTGCGGGGCATGATCGGCAAGCCCGGCGCTGGCCTGTGCCCGGTGCGCGGCCACTCCAACGTCCAGGGCGACCGCACCATGGGCATCTGGGAGAAGATGCCCGAATCGTTCCTCTCGGCACTCGACCAGCGCTTCGGCATCACCAGCCCCCGCGAGGACGGCCTCGACACCGTGGGCGCCATCCGCGCGATGCGCGACGGCCGGGCGAAGGTGTTCATGGCGATGGGTGGCAACTTCGCCCTGGCCACGCCGGACACCGCGGTCACCGAGGCCGCGCTGCGCAATTGCTCACTGACGGTGCAGGTCTCGACCAAACTCAACCGCAGCCACGTGGTGCACGGCAAGACCGCGCTGATCCTGCCGTCACTGGGCCGCACCGACCGCGACGTCCAGGCCAGCGGCAAACAGCAGGTCTCCGTCGAGGATTCGATGTCGATGGTGCACCTGTCGCGCGGCAGCCTGCACCCGCCCGGCGAGGAGGTCCGCAGCGAGGTGGCGATCGTGTGCCAGCTCGCCCGCGAGCTGCTCGGTTCGGCACACCCGGTGCCGTGGGAGACGTTCAACGACGACTACGACGCCATCCGGGACGCGATCGCCGCTGTGGTCCCGGGCTGTGCCGACTACAACGCCAAGGTGCGTGCGCCCGACGGCTTCCAGCTGCCGCACGGCCCGCGTGACTCCCGGGAGTTCCCGACCCACACCGGGAAGGCGAACTTCGCCGTCTACCCGCTGGAATGGGTGCCGGTGCCCGAGGGCAGGCTGGTGCTGCAGACGCTCCGCAGCCACGACCAGTACAACACCACGATCTACGGCCTCGACGACCGCTACCGCGGCATTCGCGGTGGCCGCCGGGTGGTGTTCGTGAACCCCGCCGACATCGCGGCATTCGGCCTCTCCGAGGGCTCTCGGGTCGACCTGGTGTCGGAGTTCGCCGACGCCGACGGCAAGATCTCCGAACGGCGCGCGAAGGACTTCATGGTGGTGCCCTACTCGACGCCCGTCGGCAACGCCGCGGCGTACTACCCGGAGACCAATTCGCTGGTGGCGCTCGACAACGTCGCCGAGAAGTCCAACACCCCGGTGTCGAAGGCCGTCGTCATCCGGTTCGAACCGGCCAGCGCGGCAGAGGATCTCGTCAGCGGGGCGTCATGGGACGCGTGACGGTCCGGCGGCGCGCGAGCCACCTCACCGCCGAGTCGACCACCACCAGGCCCGAGACGCTGGCCGTCGAGGAACCGCTCGAACTACGGATTGACGGCACCGCCATCACCGTCACCATGCGCACCCCCGGCTCGGATGTCGAACTCGCACAGGGCTTCCTGCTCACCGAGGGCGTGATCGGCGGCCGTGACGACATCGCGCGGGTCGAGTACTGCCGCGGTGCAGGAGAAGACGGGCTGAACACCTACAACGTGCTCGACGTCCGACTGACGCCGGGCGTGCCGATGCCCGACGTCGACGTGACCCGCAACTTCTACACGACCTCGTCGTGCGGCGTATGCGGCAAGGGCTCGATCGACGCCATCCGTCAGATCAGCAGGCACTCCCCCGGTGACGACCCGACGGTGGTCAGCGCCGAGACGCTGACCGCGATGCCCGACCAACTCCGCAGCGCTCAGCGGGTGTTCGCCAGCACCGGCGGACTGCACGGGGCGGCACTGTTCACCGCCGACGGCACGATGCTCGTGGTCCGGGAGGACATCGGCAGGCACAACGCCGTCGACAAGGTGATCGGGTGGGCCGTGGAGAACCAGCGCGTGCCGCTCACCGGCACCGTCCTGCTGGTCAGCGGGCGCGCGTCGTTCGAGCTGACGCAGAAGGCCGTGATGGCGGGCATCCCCCTGCTGGCCGCCGTGTCGGCACCGTCGTCGCTCGCCGTCGACCTCGCCTCCCAGGCCGGCCTGACGCTGGTCGCCTTCCTGCGCGGCCAGTCGATGAACATCTACAGCAGGCCCGACCGCGTCACGCACTGACCCGGTTCTGAGTGCGCTGTCTTCGCGCAAGCGGCTCATCTGCACCCGTTCTCCACGCTTTCTCCTCACGACCTCCAAGTGCGAACCCCCTCGATCGCGAAGCATCGACGTCAGTCGTCAACCCGCTTCGAGAGGACGTTCACCATGGCCGATATCCTGATCGCCGCCTGCCCACCCCTAGGACACGTCGCACCGTTGGCGAGCGTCGCGCGCGGCCTCGTCGCCCGCGGTGACCGCGTCACGTTCCTGACCTCCGCCAGGCATGCCGACAGGGTGCGCTCGACCGGCGCACGCTTCCACCCATTGCCCTACGGCGCCGACTACGACGACTCGTCCTTCGACGCCGATCTTCCGGGCCGCGCCGAGACGTCGGGCGTCGCACGGGTCAACTTCGACGTCGAGCACGTCTTCGTGCGACCCATGCCGCACCAGGCTGCCGCGCTCGCGGAACTGTTGTCGGACAACCACTTCGATGCCGTGGTGGCGGACGCGTTCTTCCTCGGCATCCTGCCGATGCTGCTCGGCGACCGTGCGGACCGGCCGCCGGTGCTCACCTACTCCACGACGCCGCTGTTCCTCAGCAGCCGTGACACCGCGCCGGGAGGGACCGGGGTACTGCCGATGCCCGGTCCGCTGGGACGGGTGCGCAACAAGGTGCTCAACGCGGTGGCGCAGCAGGCGCTGCTGCGCGCATCCCACCGCTCGGCCAACACCATGCTCAAGACACTCGGGCTGCCGAAGCTGCCGATATTCCTGCTCGACTCCGCGGTACTCGCCGACCGGCTGATCGTGCCGACGGTGCCCGAGTTCGAGTACCACCGTTCCGATCTGCCTGACCACGTGCGCTTCGTCGGCGCGGTCACCCCCGCGCCGACGGACGCATTCGTCGCCCCCGAGTGGTGGGGCGAACTGTCGTCGGGCCGTCCCGTCGTCCACGTCACCCAGGGCACCATCGACAACGCCGACCTGACCCGACTGATCGAGCCCACCATCGCCGCGCTCGCCGAGGAGGACGTCACCGTGATCGTCTCGACCGGTGGTCGTCCTGTGTCGCAGATCGGCCTGCCGCTGCCGTCGAACACGTTCGTCGCCGAGTTCATCCCCCACGACGTACTGCTGCCCGCCGTCGACGTCATGGTCACCAACGGCGGATACGGCGCCGTGCAACGGGCGCTGCTCGACGGGGTGCCGCTCGTCGTGGCCGGCAACACCGAGGACAAGCCGGAGGTCGCCGCCCGGGTCGAATGGTTCGGCGCGGGGGTGAACCTGCGCACCGGGACGCCGAGCGTCGACGCAATCCGGGCGGCGGTGACCGCCGTCCTCGGTACGAACCGCTACCGCGACAAGGCCCGCCGGTTGCAGCGCGCGTACGCCGGTCGCGACGGCGTCGCGGAGATCGGCTCGCTCATCGACGAGGTCATCGGCGAAACCGCACGGGAGGCGCAGCATGTCTAGCGATCTCGTGATGACCGCAGTCGTCGTCGTGGCCCTGCTGTGGGCCCTGGCCTGTTCGCTGCGTCAACTGCACGAAAACGCATTTCCACTGTGGAGGTGATGTGGCGGGAGGCGACCGCCGACGGCTGGTCGCAATGGCGTCGACTCGCCGGCGTCTCACCGGCCGACGACTACGACACCATGCTGACCGCCACGCAGAACGCAGCCCACATCGACGCCACCGCAGTGCAATTCGCGTCGACGATGCATCCGGCCGAGGCCCCCGACTACACCCTGCGGGTGCTGTTCATGTCGACCGTGCGGGAGCCGGCACGCGGGTGACGACCGGTGAGAATGCACTGAGGGCTGCGAATCACGTGGATTCGCAGCCCTCAGTGCAATCTCGACGTACTAGGCGCTCTTGTCGCGCCGCTCGTTGCGCGGTGGCTTGCGCGGGACGATCGTCGGGAGGACGTTGTCCTCGACGGTCTCCTTGGTGACGACCACCTTGGCGACGTCGTCGCGGCTGGGGATGTCGTACATCACCGGCAGCAGGACTTCCTCCATGATGGCGCGCAGCCCGCGAGCACCGGTGCCGCGGTGGATGGCCTGATCGGCGATGGCCTCGAGCGCGTCGCCGGTGAACTCCAGCTCGACGCCGTCCATCTCGAACAGCCGCGAGTACTGCTTCACCAGCGCGTTCTTAGGCTCGGACAGGATCGTGACCAACGATTCCTTGTCGAGGTTGGTCACCGACGCCACGACGGGCAGGCGGCCGATGAACTCGGGGATCAGACCGAACTTGATCAGATCCTCGGGCATGACCTCGGCGAAGTGGTCCTGGGTGTCGATCTCGGCCTTCGAGCGCACCTCGGCGCCGAAGCCGAGGCCACGCTTGCCGACGCGGTCGGAGACGATCTTCTCCAGGCCGGCGAAGGCACCGGCGACGATGAACAGCACGTTCGTCGTGTCGATCTGGATGAACTCCTGATGCGGGTGCTTGCGACCACCCTGCGGGGGCACCGACGCCTGCGTGCCCTCGAGGATCTTCAGCAGCGCCTGCTGCACGCCCTCGCCGGAGACGTCGCGCGTGATCGACGGGTTCTCGCTCTTGCGGGCGATCTTGTCGACCTCGTCGATGTAGATGATGCCGGTCTCGGCGCGCTTGACGTCGTAGTCGGCGGCCTGGATCAGCTTCAGCAGGATGTTCTCGACGTCCTCGCCCACGTAACCGGCCTCGGTGAGGGCGGTGGCGTCGGCGATGGCGAACGGCACGTTGAGCATCTTGGCCAGCGTCTGCGCCAGGTAGGTCTTGCCGCAGCCGGTGGGGCCGAGCATCAGGATGTTGGACTTCGCCAGTTCGACGGGCTCGGCCCGCGAATCGCGCATCTTCTCCTGCGCCTGGATGCGCTTGTAGTGGTTGTAGACCGCCACTGCCAGCGTCCGCTTCGCGGTGTCCTGACCGATGACGTAACCCTCGAGGAACTCGCGGATCTCGGCGGGCTTGGGCAGCTCGTCGAGTTTGACGTCATCGGCGTCGGCGAGTTCTTCCTCGATGATCTCGTTGCACAGGTCGATGCACTCGTCGCAGATGTACACGCCGGGGCCGGCAATCAGCTTCTTGACCTGCTTTTGACTCTTGCCACAGAACGAGCACTTCAGCAGGTCACCGCCATCTCCGATGCGAGCCATGGTCCTAGTGGCCTACTTTCTGCGATCGCCGTCGATAACTGTGTCCGTCGGACAGCTTCGGGTTGAAACCCGACGCTACCCGCTCGTTCCCGCACCATGCGACAGATGAAGCCGAATCGCGTCGGTGATATTCATCTGCGTAGGAGGAGAACATAGCCCGTGACGACCCGCACGGCGGGTGGGACGCGCCACGTGTCGCGAGCGTGTCGCCACCGTGACCAGCCGAGCGGAACGGACGGAGGACTACCTCTTCCAACGTACATTCCGTCGGCCGGTGCAACGGCTGACGATCAGGCGTTCTGCGCGGAGAGCTTCCGGTACTCGAGGACCGTATCGATGATCCCGTAGTCCTTGGCCTGGGCGGCCGTGAGGATCTTGTCGCGGTCGGTGTCCTTGCGGACGACCTCGGGATCCTTGCCGGTGTGCCGCCCGAGGGTGACCTCCATCAGCGTGCGCATCCGCTCGATCTCGGCGGCCTGGATCTCCAGGTCGGAGAACTGCCCCTGGATCACGCCGCCCAGCGACGGCTGGTGGATCAGGATGCGGGCGTTCGGAAGCGCGAGGCGCTTGCCGGGCGTACCGGCGGCGAGCAGCACCGCAGCGGCGGACGCGGCCTGGCCCAGGCACACGGTCTGGATGTCGGCGCGGACGTACTGCATGGTGTCGTAGATCGCCATCAACGAGGTGAACGAGCCACCCGGTGAGTTGATGTACATGGTGATGTCGCGGTCGGGGTCGAGCGACTCGAGCACCAGCAGCTGCGCCATGATGTCGTTCGCCGAGGCGTCGTCCACCTGCACGCCGAGGAAGATGATGCGTTCCTCGAACAGCTTGTTGTACGGGTTGGACTCCTTGACGCCGAAGCTCGAGTGCTCGATGAACGACGGCAGGATGTAGCGGGCCTGCGGCTGCAGCCTGGGGTCGGTCTGGTCGGTCATCGCGTGGCTCCGTTGAAGTTTGCGTGAGTGATGATGTGATCGACGAAGCCGTACTCCAGTGCCTCCGGCGCCGTGAACCAGCGGTCGCGGTCGGAATCGGCTTCGATGCGCTCGATGCTCTGGCCGGTGAACTCCGCGTTCAGCCGGAACATCTCCTTCTTGATGACGGAGAACTGCTCGGCCTGGATGGCGATGTCGGCCGCGCTGCCCGTGACGCCACCGAGCGGCTGGTGCATCAGGATGCGCGCGTGCGGCAGGGCGTAGCGCTTGCCCTTGGTGCCCGCAGCGAGCAGGAACTCACCCATCGACGCGGCCATGCCCATCGCGTAGGTCGCCACGTCGCACGGCGCGAGCACCATGGTGTCGTAGATCGCCATGCCGGCGCTGATGGAGCCGCCAGGCGAGTTGATGTAGAGGTTGATGTCCTTGGTCGGATCCTCCGCCGAGAGCAGCAGGATCTGCGCGCACAGCCGGTTGGCGATGTCGTCGTCGACCTGCGACCCCAGGAAGATGATCCGTTCGGAGAGCAACCGCTCGTAGACGGAGTCGACGAGGTTTAGCCCCGACGTGCTCGAACGCATGTCAGTCACGACTGGTTTACCTGCTTTCTCGAGTATTCGTACTCGGCATTCACGTCTACCGACACTAACGAACGCATGGCGCTTGGGAGTCCCCGGAGCACGCTCGTTCGCTCAGGGCAGTATTTCGCCCCTCGGGCGGTACGTCACTTGGAGTCGTCGGCTGCTTCGTCTGCGTCGTCGTCAGCGACGTCGCCGCCGGCTGCGTCGGCCTCGTCGTCCTCGGTGGCGAGCTCGACGGGCTGCTCGGCGTTCGACGGGCCGAAGAACTCCGCGGTGTCCACCTCGTTGCCCTCGCTGTCGGTGACCGTCGCACCGTGCACGACGGCGGCGATGGTCAGGCCGCGACGCACGTCGGCGAACATGGCGGGCAGCTGGTTGTTCTGCTGCAGCACCTGCAGCAGCTGCTGCGGCTCGATGCCGTACTGGCGCGACATGAGGACCAGGCGCTCGGTGAGGTCGCCCTGGCCCACCTCGATTTCGAGCTGGTCGGCGACGGCGTCCATCAGCAGCTGGGTCTTGACGGCCTTCTCGGCATTGCTGCGGTTGTCGGCGTCGAACTCCTCGCGGGTGCTGCCTTCCTTCTCCAGCGCCTCGGCGAAGGCCGACTCGTCGTGGTCGAGGCCGTGGATGGCGTTGTGCAGCGAGTCGTCGACCTGGGCCTGGACGATCGCTTCGGGCAGCGGGATCTCGGTCTGCTCGAGCAGCGTCTCGAGCGCCTTGTCGCGGATCTGCTCAGCCTGCTGGACGCGCTTGACGCGCTTGACCTGCTCGACGAGGCTCTCGCGCAGCTCCTCGATCGTGTCGAATTCGCTTGCCAGCTGGGCGAACTCGTCGTCGGGCTCGGGGAGTTCGCGTTCCTTGACGGAGTTGACCTTGACCGTGACCTCGGCCTCCTCGCCGGCGTGCGCACCGGCGACGAGCTTGGTGGTGAACACCTTGGTCTCGTCGGCACTGAGGCCCTTGATGGCGTCGTCGAGGCCCTCGATCAGGTTGCCGGAGCCGACCTCGTGGGACAGGCCCTCGGTCTTCGCCTCCTCGACGTCCTTGCCATCGACGGTGGCCGACAGGTCGATGGACACGAAGTCGCCGTCCTGGGCGGGGCGGTCCACGCCGGTGAGCGTGCCGAAGCGGGCGCGCAGGTTCTGCAGCTCGGTGTCGACCTCGTCGTCGTCGACCTCGATCGCGTCGACCTCGATCTTGAGCGCCGACAGGTCGGGCAGCTCGATCTCGGGACGGATGTCGACCTCGGCGGTGAACGTCAGGTCCTCGCCGTACACCTTCTTGGTGATGTCGATCTCGGGCTGGCCGAGCGGCTGCACCTCGGCGCTGGCCACGGCCTCGCTGTAGCGACCCGGGATGGCCTCGCCGATCACCTGGTCGAGCATCGCCTGCTTGTCGATGCGCTGCTCGAGGAGCTTCACGGGCACCTTGCCGGGCCGGAAGCCGGGGAGGCGGACGGTCTTCGCCATCTCCTTGAACGCCTGGTCGAAGTCCGGAGCCAGCTCGGTGAAGGGCACCTCCACGTTGATGCGAACCCGGGTCGGGCTCAACTTCTCGACGGTGCTCTTCACTTCGGTGCTCCTTGCATGTTGGATCGAATGACGGCGTCTGTCGGGGTGACAGGATTTGAACCTGCGGCCTTCCGCTCCCAAAGCGGATGCGCTACCAAGCTGCGCTACACCCCGTCTGACTCTGCGGACGGAATACTACGGCCTGGACACGCGGCACCTTCAATTGGATTTGCCTAGGTCGTCGCCGGTACAGTCTGCGGTGCAGTGCACGCGGGCGTAGCTCAATGGTAGAGCCCTAGTCTTCCAAACTAGCTACGCGGGTTCGATTCCCGTCGCCCGCTCCACCGGAGCCCCTGCTCGGGGCGGTTCGACCGCTTGACCGGCTCGTTCGGGTGCCGGAATCAGACGGCACCGGACTACCGCCGCAGCCCGATGACGCCGTGGCGCCGCTCGACCAGACAGGCCGGTCCCGCGCCTTGCGCATACCTGGAAGTGCTCGAGCAATCCCCAATGTGACGGATCGACCTTCCAGGGCTATATCGGCGATTACCGAACCAGTGTGGGCACCGTGGCTCCCGCCGGATCGTCCGCGTGCCCCGCTGCGCTTAGCGGGACGCCCGCGCGACTGCCTCGAGGAATGAGGATGCAGCCGCATTGGAGCCGGCCGCGTTGAGGTGGCCCGAGTCGGACGCGTAGCCGTCGTAGAGGCCGGAGGCCTTGCTTCCGTCCGGCTTCGTGGATTCAACCGCAGCCAGATCGAAGAGTTGCCCGCTATACGAACCGCGGATCAGTCCGTTCAGCTTTTCACGTGCGACGTTGTCGGCCGACGCGCCGGTGGTCAAAGGCGTCGTCGAGTAAAGGAACGTGACGTCGGGGAAGTCCCGCTGCAGCGCATCCAACGCGTTGCGATACGACCCGAACAGCGATGCGACGTCAGTGCCGGCAGTGACGTCGAGGTAGCAGAACTTCATCAGGGCAACATCCACCTCGTCACTCATTCCGCCGCGAATGATGCGGTCGAAATCGGCAATCTTGGACAGGGGGTTCCCGTTGGCGCCTATGGACTCCTCGGCGATGAATCCGCCGTCGATGGTCCCGGGCGTGCCAGACACGATCGGGGGTGCCTTCACACCCTGGCTCGCGTATACGCCGGGAACCCCGGCCAAGACGTTCGCCCCTACGGACTGGTGGCCAAAGAACACCTTGGCGCGGGCAGCTTCGTTGAGCCCCTCCGCGGTGATCGCGGATGCTGCATTGACCTGCAGAGTGATTAGGGCCGCAACGAGTGCGGTCGCCCCGAACAGCCGACATGACGCACTTCGGATTCGGCGTGTGACTGAGACCGACATTCGGCACCTCCCCTGAGCAGTGCCCGAACCGCAGACGTCGACCCAGGACAATGACGTTGCTGATTCAACCAATGGCAAGTACAGCAATCTACGAAGAACCGTATATCTGGGGTTCAAAGGGATCAACAGTTGATTTGCGTAAATTTTAGGACGTTTGCCATATCAACATATTCGGTTCGGGTAGCTACGAGATGAACCCGAACACATTCGACTACGCCCGTCTGCCCATCCAAGCTCAAAGGTCGGGGCGACGGTCGCGGCCAGGCTTGCGTCCGCCGCCCGTGCGCGTGGTCGACCCGAGACCGACGAAACGGCCTCGAGCTCGCCACGGGCCTCTTCGAAGTCTTCCAACTAGCTACGCGGGTTCGATTCCCGTCGCCCGCTCCACCGGACCCGCCCCGACGAGGGACGAAGCCGAGCGGACTCTCGACTCGAGTTCCAGTGGCTGAACTAGCCCGTGGTGGCCGCCTGTCCGTCAGTCTGGCCGGATTGGTCAGCGGTCGGCTTCTCGGACTCGGCTTCGTTCGCGTCCGCGAGTCGCTGAGTCAAATCCTGCACGCTGATCTTGCCGTCGCCCTCGTGGTGTTTGGCGACGCTCTCGCCGTCAGCGGTGTCCGGACCATCCTCGGAGTCGGTCGCTTGAAACGGATCCAGATCTCTCACCACGTTCAACTCTGGCTTCTTTGGTGGATCGGCGATCACAGTGATGCCGTTCGACGGGTCGCTCGTCGTGACCTCCGCCGGCAACGTCTCCACCGACTCGGCGGCCGGCAGGGGTGAGTCGACTGCCACAGGCAGGCTCCCCACCGGCGGCGGCGACGCGTCGGAGTTCGGAAGCGCACCGTCCTGACCGTCGATTGAGCCTCCGACTTCGCCAGGTAGTGCCGTCGCGCCGCCCACCACGACTGTCAGCGATGTATCGAAAGTGTCCACCGGCAACGCGGAGATCGACGGTCCGGCCGTTCTCGCGGCAACCTGCGCCATGGTGGGCATGAACGGGTTGATCGGTGTCGGCAGGAGGTTGAGAACGTTGGCGATGACATCGCCCAAGATCCCCGACAACTGTCCAAACGCCTCCGCCAACGCCGGGGGCAGGATCTCTTCCAGCGCGGCTGCAATCGGCGCGAAACCCGTTGTAAATAGCGAGAAAGAACCGAACGGGGAGCCGAATGGCGAGCCGCCCGGTGCGGGGAAGGCTGCACTAGGCGCAGCGAGGAGGCTGTAGGCCAGGTAACTGACCAGACCCGGGATCTGGGTGGGATCGTCGATGGCTGTATCGAAACTGGCCGCCAGCACGGCCGGCAATGCTCCGACCCACCCTGCGATCCCCTGGGTTGGTGCGATGCCGCTCTCCGGCACCGCCACCCTGAAGCCGCCACCGATCGCGAAGCCGAGCGCCTCCCCGATCGTCTGGAATTGCCCGAGAGAGGATCCGATGAAATCGGGGAGGCCAAGGACGCCTGCACCGACGGCGAAGAATCCTGCGATCGGATTCCCCGGCAGGAGTGCAAGCCCCGCGCCGATGGCATTCCCCAACTGGCCGAAGGCCGTCAAGACGACTGTCGCGATGGGCGCGGGCAATAGCAGGGCGAGCGGCACCACGACCTCGGTGCCGAACTGGTAGAGGAGCGACGGCGGCAGCGACAGACCGGGCACGGGAGTTGCGGGGGGCGCGTCTGGGTACAAGAAGCTGTAGGCCAGGAAGTTGATGATGTCGGGAATCTTGGACGGGTCGGTGATCACCGCGTTGGCGGCGCCCGCCAGCCCGAGCGGCAGACCTGCGGCGGTGTCGATGCCGATTTGCGCGGCATCGACAAGCGCGACGGACGTGGTGTTGAACGCCGTCAGCAAGTCGCTGACCAGTGAGGCCGGTTGCACGGCGTTGTGGCTGAACGGTGTGGCGGCCGCTCCGATGACAGGCGGATTCGCCAAGGTCGGCACGGCGACGAGCACGCTCGCACCGACGATGGCTATACCGGTCGTCACGTATGGACGAAGTGCTAAGTGCATGAGCGCGCCTTTGTTGGTGGGTGAGGGTCGCGGCGAACCGTACCTCCCACCTGCACGACAAAACTATCGTTCGCGACAATAATTTGCCAACACGGCCGTATGATTGCGTTCGCAAAGCTCTTCGTTACCACCGAGAAATAGCTGCGTTGCACGAACGTGATCTGTGGTGGGCAACCCAAGGGGCACGCAGCGGGCCCCCGGCCTCGAGATCCGACGGGGCCGAGCAAGTGCCCGCCCCCCACTACGTTGCCGTGAACGGCGCGTCGGTGAACTCGTAAGTAGAACTTCAAGAACGAGATTCATCGCGTGACGCGTTGCACCATGGGGGCGATCACCATCCGGAATCGCACATTCGCCACTAGGAACGATGGGCGCCGGAATGGGTTTGCCGAAGGAGGCAGCGGCTGAAGGGGCATGAACTTCATTTGCTGAGCAGTCTGCGCGCAGCGTCGCCGGCGGCGTTTTTTCGGAAGCCTAAGTAAACGTTGCTGCTGCTGCTAATTACGCCGGTCTGAGCAGCCTGAACGACCCTTGCCAGAGCGTTCAGCAACGCCTTCGGTGGAATCACCCGAGGATGGAATCACCCGAGGATGGCGGCGTCGCCCGGTTCGTTCTCGAGGACCTCGCGATTGAACTTCCACATGTATAGGAAGTACGCCAGCCCGGCGAGGAACTGGCCCGCAACGAGCATCAGCGTCGCCGACGTCGTGGAGGCCGACAGGATCACGCCCAGCGAGAAGACGACCCACACCAGGGCCGCGATCGCCACGGGCCGGTCGAACCGCCCCAGGTCGAAGCCGCCGCGCTTCTCGTCGAGGAACTTCTTGCGCGCGCTCAGGTAGAGCACGACCGTCATGGTGTAGAGCGTGATGCCGATGATGGCGCCCGTGGCGATGAGTTGGTTGAGCGCATCGCCGGGCATCACCGCCATCAGGATCACCCCCACCGCCAGCACCAGCAGGGTCGCCGGGATCGGGGTCTGCGTGCGCGGGTTGACCCGCTTCATCACCTTGTGCGCCGGGAACCGTCCGTCACGCGACATCGCGAAGATGTATCGGGAGGTCGACGCCATGGCGACCAGCGCGGCGCCGAAGAACGCAACCGCGATAGCCGCGAGGAACGGCCGTTCCAGCCCCGGGCCGATCTGCTGACGCATGATCTCCGCGACCGGGGAGTCGCTCGCCGTGGCGGCAGGCAGATCCTTGATCGCCATGGTCAGGATCACGAGGAAGACCAGACCCAACGTCGCCGACGCGAGCACCGCCCCAATGATCGCGCGCGGCACCGTGCGCGTCGCGTCCTTCGCCTCCTCCGACATGTTGGCGGGTGTCTCGAAGCCGACCAGGGTGCTGAACCCCATCAGCGTGGCCGCCATCAGCCCGCCGCCGATCGCCAGATAGTTGGGGTCGTTCTCGGTCTCACCGCGTGAGAACACGTTGCCGGCCACGCCGTCGCCGGTGGCGATCATGGCGATCGCCAGTGCGATTCCCAGCACGACCAGGATGCCGATCTCGACGCCCACCGACAGCGAGTTCACCCAGCCGACGATCTTCGTCGCGGCGATCGCCAGCCCGGCCTGGATCACCAGCAACACCACCGTGAGCACCCGGCCGGTCGTCTCGGACGGCGCCATCTCGAACAGCGGCATCAGACATTGGGTCGCCAGCGCGTTGTCGATCGCCACCGGTCCGGTGACGGCACCGAGGAACGCCAACCACCCGAAGGCCCAGCCGACCTTCGGGCTGCCGAGCCGCGAACCCCATGCGTAAGCGCCACCGCTGAGCGGGATGCGTGCGGCGAGCTGCGCATAGACCAGCGCCACCAGCAGCTGGCCCACCCCGATGAGGGGGAACAACCAGATTCCCACCGGCCCTGAGAACCTCAGCACGTCGTCGTAGGTGGCGAAGATGCCCATCACCACCGACACCGACGCGAATCCGATGGCGAACATCTGGAAGCCGGACAGCGACCGCTTCAGCTCCGGCTCGTAGCCGCAGTCCTCGCAGAATTCGTCGGAGACTTCGTCGCCGGTGGTGGCCTGGGTCATGACGTCTGCTCGCCTTCGGGTGAAATGCTCTGCTCGTAGCGGAATACGTTCTCGGGGTCGTAGTGCGCCTTGATCGCGCGGAGCCGCTCGACGTTCGCCCCCCAGTACTGGGTGGCCCAGTCGGCCTGCCCTGCGTTCGGCACGTTGACGTAGGCGCCCGCGGCGTAGGGCTCCAACGCCTTGGAGAACTCGTCGAACCACGCCAGCGACGCCGCCGTCAGCGGATCGTCCGCGGCTACGGGGCCCTCACCGCGGATGCCCCATCCGGCGCCGGGCTCGGCGTAGAACAGCGCATCTCGGTGGGCGAACGCCGAGCCGCCGGTGGGCTCGGTACGCCTGACCGCGCCCCCGAACGCGTTGGTGAAGTAATTGCACTGCGGCCCAGGGGTCTTCGCCATGAAGGCGCCGATGACGTCGATCGCCTCCCGCGGGAACGGCTCGTAGACGAACTGCGAGGTGAACTTCCAGTTGGCGGCTTCGTCGGGCATCGGGATCTGGAAACCCGCATAGGTGTCCGCCCACGGCGCCGTCGTGATCGACACCACGGGGGCACCGATCGACAACACCGGTGCGAGCAGCTCCGCCGCCTCGGTCTCCGAACCGGAGGTCAGCACCCCGATCAGCGAGATGTCCTCGCGGCCGATCTCGAGCTGGCTGGTGAGCCGGTCGTCGGCGTAGGGGGCAAAGCGCTGCCAGGCGTCGAACAGCGCTACCAGGTCGTCCAGGCCTGCCCATGTGGCGGTGACGTACACCGGCTCCGTCATCGGGTGAACCCGGTAGGTCAGCGAGGTGACGATCCCGAAGTTGCCGTTGCCTGCGCCCCGTAACGCCCACAGCAGATCGGCGTTCTCGTCCTCGGAGGCGGTGATCACCCGTGCTGCACCATCGTCGGACGCGACGACGATCTCCGCGGCGAGCAGGTTGTCCGACGCCATGCCGAAGCTCCGGGTGAGCAGTCCGAACCCACCACCGAGGGTGGCACCGACGAGGCCCACGGACCCCTCGGTGCCGGTGGGAGCCGCCACGCCGGCCTCGCCGAGTGCGGTCACGGCTTCGAGCTGGTTGAGACCGGCGCCGACGGTCGCGGTGCCCGCGGCGGCGTCGATGGTCGCCGACTTCAGGTCGCTGACATCGATGACGATGCCGCCGTCGACACACGACCACCCCTCCAGGTTGTGCCTGCCGCTGCGTACCCGCACCGCCACGTCGTTGCGGCGCGCCCAGCACAGCGCGTTGACGACGTCGGCCGTGGATTGGGCAAAGACGATGACCGCGGGCTCATGGGCGTACAACAGGTTGTAGCCGGCGCTCGCCGCGGGATAGTCGTCGTCACCCGGTCGAACCACCCGACCGGTCAGGGTGTCGGGACCCGCCACATTGATCACGAGCTACCTCCGCCGCGCGGCGGGCGCTTCCCGTCGTCGGCTCGATCTTCGCCGTTCCGCCGAGCTCCCGTTAGGTATCCGACCACCCGATCTCGGCGTTGCGATTCGACTCGACTACCTAATGTCGAGCGAAGACGAACCCGGAAGGCTTGAGTAGTGCTCGCGCGACGAATCAGCTGCGCATGGCGCGCATGACCGCCGCGAGTCCGGCCCGACCCGTCACCCCGGCCTTGGCGCTGGCGCGGAGGATGTGCCCCTCGATCGTGCGCACCGACAGCGAGACCGCCGCGGCGATCTCCCTGTTGGACAGACCCTGCTCCACCAACACCGCGATCTCGCGCTCCCGATCCGAGAACGGCGCGGTCGCGGGCGCCGCCGCCACGATCGCCGGACTCGTTGCGCCGCCACATCTCTCGACCAGCCGGCGCATCCGCGCCTCGGAGGTCATCGCACTCCCGATCCGGCCCGCACGCCGGTGCGCCACCGCGGCCTGGGCGACCGCGTCCGCGGCAGCCAGCGCGTCGCCCATCGCCTCGAAATCGCTGGACACCTGATCCAGCCCTGCGGCGTCGTCGCGGCTCAGTACCGCCGCGTAGCGGGCGGCGACCGCGACCCGGGGACCTTCGACGACCGTTGCCAACTCGGCGAGCCGGCCGGCTCCCTGGGTATCTCCGAACTGCGTCGCGGTCTGCAGTGCCCACACCTCCCTGGCACTCTGGTCGTTGCCCCGGGCGAACTCGGCCGCGGTGCGCGCGAGGCGGCGCGCCTCGGAGAGGCGGTGGCGCGACGCTGCCACCCATGCCTCGGTGAGGGTGTCGAAGGCCCTGATGTTCACGTACGCCGGATGCCGATGCTCGCGTGCCGTCGCCAGGGCTCGATCCGCACCGTCGGGGTCGCCGCGCCGGGCCAGCACCTGAGCCCGGCGCAAATAGTGCCGATGAGCGCTGTGCACCAGGTGAAACCCGTTGGCGTCGCCGGCATTCGAGGCGGACGCGGCGGGTAGGTGCAGCAACGCGGCGCGCAGGTCGCCGGCGGCGAGCATCGTCCCCCCGACCAACTCGGCAGCCACCGCGTGCGCCGATGCCGCGCCCGGCTGCTCGTTTCCGAGATGGGCCCGGGCCACCTCGACGGCGTCTGCGACGTACCCGGCGGCAGCCAGCGCGAACGTGTGATAGTCGACCAGAAGCAGACTCAACAGCTGAGCCTGCTCGCTGGAGGCGATGACCGCGCCGCACTCCTCTGCCGTCGACATCGCCGTTCCGTACCGCCCGATCTCCGCGGAGGCCAGACTCTGCACGCACAGACCGATCGTCGTACCGAAGTCGTCGAGTGCGCCGCGCTCGACGCCGGCCATGACCTCGAGCGCCTCGAACGGCTTGGCGTACTGCAGGAGTTGGAGCGCGCGGAAGACCAGCAGTGCGGGACGGCGGCGTCCGTGCTCGGTCTCCAGCGCGTCGTCGATGACGCGCCACGCCTCCGCTGGTGACCGCTTCCACCACAGTAGATTCGCCGCGCGCAAGACCACGTCGTTGAGGAACACCGACGCTGGAATCTCCTCGGCGTCAACGTCTTCGAGGACCTGCACGGCGCGTTCACCCTGCTGCGCCATGAACAGGTTGTACGCGCGACGAACGCGTGCGGGAGCACTGCCGTCGACCCGTACCGCCGCCTCGAGGAGCCGCTCCGCCGAATGGAAGTCCAGGAGCGACGTCGCCGCCGACGCCGCCGAGGACAACACGTACGGTTCGGGCGGCAGGTCGGACTGCAGCCAGAGCATCCCCCTGTTCATGACCTGCGTCGCAGTGCCGCCATCCTTCATCGCGGTCGCGACTTCACCGCGCAGCCGTCGCAGCCGCGACGGCCCACAACGGGTGCGACGCACCTCGGCGTACAGCGGATGCCCGACGTAGACCAACCCGTCCGCGGTGCGGATCAGCTCGCGTTGTTCGGCCTCTTCTATCGCCGCCTGGTCGGCGAGCATGCGTAGGCAGTGCCAGTCGACCGGCTCGGAGATGGCGACGAAGTCCACGACGTCGCGGACGTGCGCGGGAACCGAGCCGATCTGGCCGGCGACCAGCTCGAGCAGAGTCGCCGGCACCACGGCGTCCTCGGACCATTCGATCGCGCCGTCGCGCGCGACCATCCTGTCCCCGCGCACCTCCATCTCGACCAGCTGACGCAGGAACAGCACGTTGCCCCGGGCGAGTCGCCACAACCGGTCGGCGCAGCGCGGATTCAGCCGTGCCCCCAGCGCCGCCTTCAGCAGCTCCTCGCTGTCGAGCCGGGACAGCGGCGCGAGCACCCGATGCTCGACGAGGCCGTCCTTCCACAACGCCGACACCGCGTCCGGAGTCGCCGCGCCCGTACGGACGGTCAACAGCACCGTCGAGTTCTCCGAATGCACCAGCAGGTGCAGGACGAGCGCGGACAGGTCGTCGAGCAGGTGCGCGTCGTCGACGAAGACGAGCAGGCGGCCGGCCTCGCTCCCGGCGACCAACGAGCGGACCACCCTGCGCGCCATCGCCGGTGGTGGGCCATCGAGGTCGTCGACCCACTGCGCGAAGGCGCCGAGGGGAATGGAGCGGCTCGTGGCGGTGGCGGCGACCCGTCGCACGGTCCACCCGGCGTCGGTAGCGGACTGGGCGACGGTGCGAGCCAATCGGGATTTGCCGACTCCGGCCTTGCCGCCGAGCGCGGCTCCTCGGCAGGACCCGCCGGTGACCAGTGCGACCACTTCTTGGACGTCGCCGTCTCGCCCGATCAGTGGCCAGTGATCGAGCACAGCGCGATGTTAACCAATGTGGCGCTGACGCGCCGGTCAATAAGCGAGCCGGACCTCTCCCGCCGGGCCCGGACGGCTGCAAGGATGGCGCCGTGACGAGCGCCCTGGCTGTCTTCGGCATCGGCGTCTTCGCCGCCGCCAGCTTCGGCATCGCCGACTTCTTCGGCGCTCGCGCGTCGAAGAACCTCGGCCCCGTCACCGCGGTGTTCTTCGTGCAGTCGACGGGGACGCTCGCCTACGCCCTCTGGTACGTGCTGTTCGCCGACGGCATGCCTGCGATGACGCCGTCGGGATGGGTATACGCCGTGGGCGGCGGGGTGCTGATGGGTGCGGGCATGTGCACGCTGTACCTCGCGTTCGACATCGGCCCCGTCAGCCTGGCGAGCCCGTTGAGCGCCGCCTATCCCCTGGTCACCACGGTGGTCGGCGTGGCGTTCTTCCACGCCGAACTCAGCGTGGCGGAATGCGTCGCGATCATCGTGATCGTCGTGGGGATCATGGCCGCCGCCGGGCTGTTCAACGTCGACCGCAGTGAACGCAAGCTGAGCACGGGTCCGGCACTGGCTCTGCTCACCACCGCGCTGTGGGGGTTCGGCTACCCGCTGGTGGGTCAGGCCATCGGCCAATCCGGCTGGCAGACGGTCACTTTGATCCAGTTCGTCACGATGGTTCCGGTCATCGGCCTCGTGCTCCTGACCCGACGGCGGCGCGAGTCGGTGACCCGGACACTGGTGCTCGAGACGCTGCGCAACCCGTACGTCCTCGCGGCGGGAGTGCTGCAGATGCTGGCAGTCCTGGCGATCAACGTGGGGTTCGGCCTCGATCAGGCCTCGGGGACCCTGGTGGTGGCGACCTCGGCGGCCTACCCCGTCATCACCATGCTGTTGGCGCTGCGCCACTTCGAGGAACACGCATCGAAGATCGCGCTGGCGGGCGCCGGGCTCAGCATCGCGGGTGTCCTCGCGCTGCACGCGCTCTGACGACACTCGCTGGGCGTTTCCCGTCGGTAGGCTGAATGCCATGGATAGCTTCCTGCTTCTGCTCATCGTGCTGGTCGTCGTCGCCATCGGCGTGGCGGTCTACAGCACGAACAAGGCGACCGGCGCACGCAACGCCAACACCCTCGCCGACGCCAAGGCCGACGCCCGGCGACTCATCGAGCGCCTCGGCGGGCAGGTGCTCAACCTCAGCGGCAACGACGAGGCGTCGAAGCAGGCCATGGCCGACGCCTCCGAGCGCTACAACGCCTCGGCGTCGCAGATCGACCAGGCCACCACGGTCAAGCAGGCGCAGCTGGCCAAGGAGAGCGCCGTCGAAGGGCTGTACTACGTGCGCGCCGCCCGCGTGGCGATGGGCATGGACCCGGGACCGGAACTCGAGTCGCTGTCCGGCCAGAAGTCGGCAGGCACGGTGACCGAGGACCGTCGGGTCGAGTTCGAAGGCCGAGAGATCGAGGCCTCCCCCGCGCCCTCGCAGCGCACGCCCAACTACTACCCGGGTGGCCGCGTCGCCGGACGCCCGGTTCCCGCGGGCTGGTACTCCGAACCGTGGTGGAAGCCCGCACTGGTCGCCGGCGCCTGGGGCGTCGGCTCGGCGCTGCTGTTCACGTCGCTGTTCTCCGGGATGGGCGGAGTCGGCTACGACGCACAGGGTTTCGAGAACGGCTACGGCGAGGGGTTCCAGGACGGCGCGGACCAGGGCGCCCTCGACGGCGGCGGTGACGCAGGCGGCGACGGCGGCGGCTGGGATGGCGGCGGTGGCGACGGCGGCGGCTGGGGCGGCGACGGCGGCGGTCTCGGCGACTTCGGCGGCGGCGACTTCGGGTTCTGAGTCAGAACCGGCTCTCCAGACGCGCCGACACCCCGGCTTCCTGCAGGTCGAGCCGCTCCAACATCGCTCGCACGGCCTCGTCCTCGATGCGGCCCTCGTCCCGCTCGGTGATCAGCGCCTCCCGTTGCGCGGCGAGCACGTCGCGATAGAGCGCGGAGAAGACCTGCGCCCGCTTGGTGGGCGCCTCCGGGTCGGGCATCTCGTCGACGTCCTCGGACTGGCGGGCGATCGACGCACGGATCTCCTCCAGCACGCGCGGGTCCATGCCGGCAGGCGGATCGGCACGGAACGCCGCGAGCACCTCGTCGGCCGCTTCGTGGACCACCCGCTCGGCCTTGAGTTCCTCCCCGCGGTCGGCGGCGTGGTCGTCGGAGAACCGCGACAGCCGCAGCCGTCGGATCAGGGCGGGCAGCGACCAGCCCTGGATCAGCAGCGTGCCGACGCTGACGACGAAGGCGATGGCCTGGATGGTGGCCCGCTCGGGGAACGGCTCCCCGCTGACCGTCGTCGCGGGAATCGCCGCGGCCGCCGCCAGTGTCACCACCCCGCGCATGCCCGTCCACGACACCACGACGTTCTCCTGCCACGACAGTTCCCGCCGGTCGATCCGCGACCGCCATCGGCCCGGTGACCGAACGCGCTGCCGGGTGCTCGACGCCCGGCGGCCGCCGCCGTCTGGAGCCGGCACGCTGAGCCGCCGCTCGACGTGGTTGGACAACTTGTTGCGGCCGAAGATCGCGAATACCGACAGCGGCCGGATGACGAGCACGATCAGCAGCACGATGGCCGACGCCACGGCGACCTCGCCGAGTGATTCGTGCGCCTCGCGCAGGTCCTCGAGGACGAACCGCAGATGCAGTCCGATGTAGGCGAACACGAACGCCTCGAGCAAGACGTCGACCGAGTTCCAGACGTAGCGCTCCTGCAGCCGGGTCTGGTAGCCGGCGCCGAGCGTGCCGCTGCCCACCACGAACCCGGCGACGACGACGGCGAGCACCCCGGAGGCGTGCAGTTCCTCGGCGACGATGAACGCCGCGAACGGGACCACCAGACCCTGGACCGTCTCCAGACCCGGGTTCGCCAGCCGCTTGCGGATCCACAGCGTCACGACGCCGAGCACGCCACCGACGATGGGGCCGACGGTGGCGCTGTAGCCGAACAGCAGGAACGGGTTGCCGATGAACGTGTGGCTGCCCGCCACCTGCGCGACCGCGATCGAGAACAGCGTCAGCGCAGCGGCGTCGTTGATCAGGCTCTCGCCGGTCAGGATCGCCATCACCCGCTTGGGCAGACCCAGCTTGCGGCCCACGGCCACGGCGGTCACCGCGTCGGGTGGCGCGACGATCGCGCCGAGGACCAGGGCCGTCCCGAACGTCAGCGGCACGACCACCAGCCACGACGACACTGCCGCCACCACGAACGCGGTGATGACCACCAGGCCGACGCCGAGCCCGAGGATCGGCCGGATGTTGCGCAGGAACGTCGGGAACGAGAAGTTGAGCGCCGCCGAGTAGAGCAGCGGCGGCAACACCACCGTCAGCAGGATGTGCGAATCGAGTTCGGGCGCCTCGAATCCGGGCAGGAACGACACCGCGATGCCCACCACCACGATGATCAGCGCGGGTTCGAGACCGCGGCGATGGGCGATGGCGGTCACGACGATGGCGCCGACGACGACGAGGATCAGTTCCACGCGACGATTGTCCCGTCAAACCCCGTTCGGCTCGCGTCGAGACTGATTTACACCTGGCAGGTGGGGCACCAGAACAGGTTGCGACCCTCCATCACCTCGGTGCGGATGGTGTCGCCGCAGACGCGGCACGCGTCACCGGCCCGCCGGTAGACGTACGACCGCGGACGACCGGGCCGGTACGACGGCGGCCCCTTGTCGTCGGGCTTGCGGATCGTGATGATCTTGCCGCGGCTGACGCCGACCTTCATGAGCTTGACCAGGTCGGTCCACGCGGCGTCGAACTCGTCGGCGCTGACGTGGGTGCCCGGCCGGTGCGGGTCGATGAGGTGGCGGTACAGCAGTTCGTTGCGGTACACGTTGCCGACTCCGGCGATCACCGACTGGTCCATCAGCAGCGCACCGATCGGCCTGCGAGACTTGCTGATTCGCGTCCAGGCCTTCGCGGCGTCGGGATTGCGGCGCAACGGGTCCGGGCCGAGCCGGGCGATGATCTCGTCCACCTCGGCGCGGTGCAGGATCTCGCAAGCCGTCGGACCGCGCAGATCGGTGCCGTACTCCGCGCCGACCATGCGCATCCGCACCTGGCCCACCGGCGCGGGCATCGGGACCGGGCGCTCGGTGAAGGTTCCGTACAGCCCGAGATGGACGTGGACGATCAGGCCGCCCTCATAGTCGTGGAACAGGTGCTTGCCCCAGGCACTCGCCTTGCGCAGCACCCGTCCGTCCACTGCGGCGGCACCCTCGGCGAAGCGGCCCTGCGGGCTCGACACCTCGACGGGGGCGCCTGCGAATCTCTCCTGGTGCAGCCGGGCCAGCCGGTGCAGCGTGTGGCCCTCGGGCATGGGTCAGGCGGGGGCGCCGGGCACCGGAGGTGCGACGTGCGACGTCTCGTACTCGGCCAGGATGTCGATGCGGCGCTGATGCCGCGGCTCCTCCGACCATGCCGCCGCGAGGAACGCGTCGACGATGGCGAGCGCCTCCTCCACCGTGTGCATGCGGCCGCCAATGCCGATCAGCTGGGCATTGTTGTGCTGGCGGGCGAGCTGAGCGGTCTCCACGCTCCACGCCAGCGCGCACCGTGCGCCGGGCACCTTGTTGGCGGCGATCTGCTCGCCGTTGCCCGATCCGCCGAGCACGATGCCCAGGCTGCCCGGATCGGCCACGGTCTTCTCCGCGGCGGCGATGCAGAACGCCGGATAGTCGTCCTGCGCGTCGTAGGCGAAGGCACCGCAGTCGATCGGCTCGTGGCCGCCCGCCTTCAGGTGCTCGAGTATCGCCTGCTTGAGTTCGAATCCGGCGTGGTCGCCGCCGAGGTAGACGCGCATGTCCGCCATTGTGGCAGAGCGGGCGGACGTCCCCGCACGCAGCGGTTATCCCACCGTGATGGCGTCGAGCCGTTCCTTGATGAAGTCCGCCGACGTGACCGGATCGAGCCCGGCGACGCGGCCAACCGGCGGATCGAGCGGCCGGACGAGCGCGTCGTGGTTGGCCTCGTAGAAGTAGATGAGCGACACCAGGTCCTCCTCCGGCGCCTCCAGTTGCGGCGGCAGCACCCGGTGGCGGCCCGAGGGCCACCGCCTGCCGCTCCAGTACTCGAGCAGATCGCCGATGTTCACGGTGAGCGCTGCGGGGTCGTACGGTGCGTCGGCCCAGCCACCGTCATCGGAGAAGACTTGCAGCCCACCGGCTCCCGGCTCGCGGTCGAGCACGGTCACGGTGCCGAAGTCGGTGTGCGGCCCGATGCGGAACTGCCCCGGCTCGGGCTGGCCGACCACGCTCACCGGCGGGTAGTGGTTGATGTTCATCGTCCAGGTCGGCCGGTCGGCCAGCGCCCGCCACGGATTGTCGGGCAGCCCGAGGGCGTGCGAGAAGAGGGCGAGCAGTTCGTCGGAGACCCTGCGCATGGCCGCGGTGTACTCGTCGACCAGCGGCTGCAGCGACGGCACTTCCGCAGGCCATGCGTTGGGCGCGAACCAGATTCGGTCGACGTCCGAGTCGCCGGTCGCGGTCTCGGCGCCCAGGCTGAAGCTCTCCTTGAGGTCCGGTGGCGTCTCGGTACCCTCGGCGTAGCCGTTGGCCTCGGCGCCCGGCCCGATCCATCCGTGGCCGCCGACCGGCACCGAGTAGCTCGCCTTGACGTGCTCGGGTTGGGCGAAGAACGACCGGCTGGCCGCCCGCACCGCCGCGGTCAGACCCGGGTCGACGCCGTGGCCGGTGACGAGGATGAACCCCGCCCGCTGCAGCCCGGCGTCCACCTCGGCGGCCACCGCGTCGGCGTCGGCACCACCGGCGCGCCAGCGCGACAGGTCGACGGTGGCGATCGCGCTCATCCGTTCACCTCACTCACCGATGTCCTCCGCCCACAGGTCGGGGCGCGCGGCGATGAAGTCGGTCATCATCTCCACGCACCGCGCGTCGTCGAGCACCGTGACCGAGACGCCGTGCTCGGCGAGCCAGTCGTGTCCGCCGTGAAAGGTCGTGGACTCCCCCACGATCAGCGCGCCGATGTTGAACTGCCGCACCAGCCCGCTGCAGTACCAGCACGGCGACAGCGTCGTGACCATCACCGTGGAGCGGTAGTTGCGTTGCCTGCCTGCGGCGCGGAACGCGTCCGTCTCGGCGTGCACCGACGGGTCGTCCTGCTGCACCCGCCGGTTGTGGCCGCGGCCGAGCACCGTGCCGTCGGCGGAGAACAGCGCCGCACCGATCGGAATCCCGCCCTCCGCCAGGCCCAGTCGCGCCTCCTCGACGGCGACGTCCAGCATCTGCTCGGGTGTCACGGCATCACCGGCGCCACTGCGCGCTCCTTGGCGATCTTGGACCGGCACAGCAGTAGATAGCAGCCGCCCGCCAGCACGAAGCCCACGAAGAACGTGATGTCGCCGAGTTCGGGCACCGCCCGGGTGACCACGCCCACCAGCTTCTCCTGGTTGGCGAACAGCAGCACCGAGGCGACGAGGCCGATGACGAAGGACAGCAGGCCGTTCCAGTTCGTGTACGTCCGGTCGTAGAGGAACTCCGCGATCGGCTGATTGCGGCGCAGGTACTGGTCGGCGAACACCACGCCCAGCCACGGACCGATCCAGTAGGCGATGATGAGCAGGAACGCCTCGTAGCTGTGCGCGGCGTCCGGGAGCGCCCACCACGCCACCAGGAAGCCGGCCACTCCGAAGAATACGGTGACCAGCGCCCGGGCGATGTGCACGGGCAGCTTGATGCCAATCGTCACGAAAGCCATTGCGCCGGAGTAGATGTTGATCGAGTTCGCGGCGATGGCGCCGACGGCGATCGCCAGCAGTGTTGCGTTGGCGATCGGTGAGGCCAGTTCGGAGGTGAACGAGCCGGTGGGGTCGGCGAGCGACGCCTCGCCGGTGGTCACCGATGCCGCGCCGACGACCTCGAGCACCACGCAGGACAGGAACAGCCCCGAGGACGCGAACAGCCCGGTGCGCGCGGTGGATACGGTCGACGGCAGGTATCTGGTGTAGTCGGCCGCGTACGGCGTCCAGCCTGCGGCGTAACCGAACGAGGTGCCGACGGTCAGCAGGAAGCCGCCCATGCCGCCGACGCCTTCGGCCGCCACGGGCGTGGTGAAGTCGGCGTGCGCGAAGATCGCCACCGACGCGACGAGGAAGATGACCGCGAGGAAGGGGAACGACCAGCGCTCGAACGCCTGCACCAGGTTGTGACCGAAGAAGGCGAAACCCGTTTGCAGCAGCACGATCACGACGAGCGCGACCAGCGGGCCGATGCCGAACAGCGTCGAGAGCGCGAACGCGCCGCTGACGCTGTTGGTGGCGAACCAGCCCACGCCGGCGGTGATGGACATCAGCGCCGACGGCACGGCGTTGCCCCGGAAGCCGAATGCCATGCGGCCGAGCACCATCTGCGGGACTCCGTGCAGCGGACCGCGCGCAGACAGGAAGTAGTGCGCGGTGGCGCCGAGCCCCGTACCGATCACGATGCCGGCGACCGCCTGCCAGAACGTCATCCCGAAGGCGAGCACCGCGAGCATGCCGACGAAGATCGTCGCGAACTCGAGGTTCGGCGACGTCCAGGTCCAGAACAGTTGGCGCGGCTTGCCGTGCCGGTCCGCTTCGGCGATGAACTCGTTCCCGCCGGGTTCGACGGCGACGATCCGGTCGCGATAGGTGCCGTCCGTGGTGGGCTCAACGACTGCCATTCGCATACCGTTCACCCAGTCGCCGTCACTCGCAACCGCAGGGGGCAACTCGGCGTCAGGTTTTGGTCACATCGCCGTGCCATCCCGAACGTCACCCGCGCCGAATGAGTGTCATGACGACGCCGCGCCTGTCCGCCGTCCGCGCTGCGACGACCGGGCTGATCGCCGTACTGGTGGCGCTGGGTGTCGGGCATCTGGTGGCCGGGCTGCTGCTGCTCCCGGCCGCCTCGCCGTTCCTCGCGGTCGGCAACGCGTTCATCGATCGCACTCCGGCGCCGCTCAAGGACTTCGCGATCTCGACGTTCGGCACCAACGACAAACCTGCCCTGCTGGTCGGCATGGCGGTGGTCCTCGTGCTGGCGGGCCTGCTGATCGGTCTGGCGTCGCGGCGCACCGTGTGGCCGGGGGTGGTGGCCGTCGTCGTGCTCGGGATCGTCGGCGCACTGGCGGTGAACGAACAGTCGTCGGGCCGCCTCGGATTGCTCGCGCCGCTCGGCTCGATGGTCGCCGGCGTCGCGGTGTTCTGGTGGCTGCACCGCCGGGCCCGCCCGGCCGCGGAGACGCCGCAGGGCGGGGTGGGTCGACGGGGCTTCGTCATCGGTGCCGCCGCCACCTCGGTGGGTGCGGTGCTGGCAGGCGTGGGCGGCTTCGCGGCGGCCCGCCGCATCGACGTCGCGGAATCACGCCGCGGCGTTGGCGAACTGATGCCCACCACACCGGCGCCGCCGATCCCCGCGGACGCCGCGTTCCCCGAGCTGGGGACGCCGACGTTCCTCACGCCGGTTGCGGACTTCTACCGCATCGACGTCAACCTCGCCGTGCCGCAACTGCGCGCCGAGGACGCCACCCTGCGCATCACCGGGATGGTCGACGAGCCGATCGAACTGAGCTTCGACGACATCCGGTCCATGACGCTGGTGGAGAAGACGATCACGATGACCTGCGTGTCCAATGAGGTTGGCGGACCGTATGTCTCGACTGCCAACTTCATCGGCGTGCCGCTGATGGAGTTGCTCGACCGGGCCGGGATCCGTGACGGCGCCCAGCAGCTTGTCGGACACGCGGTCGACGGTTTCACCCTCGGCACGCCGCTGGACATGCTCCGTGCCGCGGGCGATGACGCCCTACTGGCCATCGGGATGAACCGCGAGGCCCTGCTACCCGAGCACGGCTTCCCGATGCGCACCGTCGTGCCGGGGCTCTACGGGTACGTCTCGGCGACGAAGTGGGTCACCGAACTCGAACTCGCCACCTACGACGTCAAGCCGTACTGGGTCGAACGCGGCTGGGACGGCCAGCCCCCCGGCATCGTCCCGATCAAGATCTCGTCGCGCGTCGACGCACCGACCTCGTTCCAGCGCCTGCCCGGCGGAGACGTCACCATCGCCGGCACCGCGTGGGCGCAGGGCCGAGGGATCAGCCGCGTCGAACTACGCGTCGACAAGGGTCCGTGGCAGGCCGCCGAACTGGCCACCGAGGTCAACCCGAACACGTGGCGGATGTTCCGTCTGACGACGCCTCTGTCCGCCGGTCAGCACACCGTGACGTGCCGCGCAGTCGACGGCGACGGCCAGATGCAGGCCGAGGACCGGCTCCGGCTGATCAATCCGGGGCCGGTTCCCGACGGCTCCACGGGCTGGCACTCGATCGTGTTCACGGTCGAGTAACCGGCCCGCGTCAGTCGAACTCTGGCGACTCGGTGCGCGAGCGCTTCAGCTCCCAGAAGTGGGGATACGACGCGAAGGTCACCGACGCGTCCCACAGCTTGCCCGCCTCCTCGCCGCGCGGGATCCGGGAGAGCACCGGCCCGAAGAACGCGACCCCGTTGACGTGGATGGTGGGCGTGCCCACGTCGTCGCCGACGGCGTCCATGCCCGCATGGTGGCTCTTGCGCAGCGCCTCGTCGTACTCCTCGGAGGTGGCCGCCTTGGCGAGGTCGGCGGGCAGACCGGCGTCGGCGAGCGCGCCCTCGATGACGTCGTCGAAGTCCTTGTTGCCCTGATCGTGGATGCGGGAGCCCATTGCCGTGTACAGCGGGGCGAGCACGTCCTTGCCGTGAGCCTGCTCGGCGGCGATCGCCACGCGCACCGGGCCCCACGCCTTCTTCATCATCTCCTGGTACTCCTCGGGCAGGTCACGACCCTCGTTGAGCACCGCGAGGCTCATCACGTGCCACTGCACGTCGATGTCGCGGACCTTCTCGACCTCCAGGATCCAGCGCGAGGTGATCCAGCACCACGGGCACAGCGGATCGAACCAGAAACCGGCGACATCCTTCTTGGTCATGAGCGTGCAATCCCTTCGGTCGGTGAGGGCAGATCTCCGTTCGGCACAACCCTGCCGTCGACACCGATGTTCCCCCTACGGCACCGCGCCATGCACACCGGCGGCGTCTAGTGTGCTTGACGTGGCTCTTCCCAATCTGACCCGCGACCAGGCCGCCGAACGCGCCGCCCTCGTCACCGTCGACGCCTACCGCATCGAACTCGATCTGACGGATGAGAACGGCGGTCCCGGTGAGCGCACCTTCCGCTCGACGACGACCGTGGAGTTCGGCGCGCTGGCCGGCGCCGACACCGTCATCGACATCGCCGCCGACACGATCCACCACGCGACGCTCAACGGCGTCGACGTCGACGTCTCGGGCTACGACGAGTCGATCGGCATCCCACTGGTGGGCCTGGCCGAGCGCAACGTCGTCGTCGTCGAGGCCGACTGCCTCTACTCCAACACCGGCGAGGGTCTGCACCGCTTCGTCGACCCCGTCGACGACGAGGTGTACCTGTACTCGCAGTTCGAAACCGCGGACGCCAAGCGGATGTTCGCGTGCTTCGACCAGCCCGACCTGAAGGCGACGTTCGACGTCACCGTCACCGCGCCCACGCACTGGCAGGTCATCTCCAACGGGGCGACCGTGTTCGCCGACGGAGCCGCTCCGGCGGCGACATCAGGTTCCGCGGCCGTGCACACCTTCGCCACCACCCCGCGGATGAGCACCTACCTGGTGGCCCTGATCGCCGGGCCGTACGCGCGGTGGGACGACGTCTACACCGACGAGCACGGCGACATCCCGCTCGGGATCTTCTGCCGCGCATCGCTGTCGGAGTTCATGGACCACGAGCGTCTGTTCACCGAGACCAAGCAGGGCTTCGGCTTCTACCACCGCAACTTCGGCGTGCCGTACGCGTTCGGCAAGTACGACCAGCTGTTCGTGCCGGAGTTCAACGCGGGTGCGATGGAGAACGCCGGCGCGGTGACGTTCCTCGAGGACTACGTCTTCCGGTCGAAGGTGACCCGGTACTCCTACGAGCGGCGCGCCGAGACGGTGCTGCACGAGATGGCGCACATGTGGTTCGGCGACCTCGTCACCATGACGTGGTGGGACGACCTGTGGCTCAACGAGTCCTTCGCGACGTTCGCGTCGGTGCTGTGCCAGGCCGAGGCCACCGAGTACACCCAGGCGTGGACCACGTTCGCCAACGTCGAGAAGTCGTGGGCCTACCGGCAGGACCAGCTCCCGTCGACCCACCCCGTCGCGGCCGACATCCCCGACCTGCATGCCGTCGAGGTCAACTTCGACGGCATCACCTACGCCAAGGGCGCCAGCGTGCTCAAGCAGCTGGTGGCCTACGTCGGGCTCGAGGCGTTCCTGGCCGGGCTGCGCGACTACTTCCGCGACCACGCGTTCGCCAACGCCACGTTCGGTGATCTGCTTGGCGCGCTGGAGAAGTCGTCGGGACGCGACCTCTCGCACTGGGGCAGGCAGTGGCTCAAGACCACCGGCCTCAACACGCTGCGCGCCGACTTCGACGTCGACGCCGACGGTGCGTTCACCCGCTTCGCGGTCAGCCAGAGCGGCGCGGCGCCGGGCGCCGGCGAGACCCGCGTCCACAGGCTGGCCGTCGGCATCTACGACGATGACGGCAGCGGCAAGCTGGTGCGCGTGCACCGCGAGGAACTCGACGTCGAGGGCTCCGAGACGGACGTGCCCGAACTGGTGGGTGTTTCCCGGGGCAAGCTGATCCTGGTCAACGACGACGACCTCACGTACTGCTCGCTGCGGCTCGATCCGGACTCGCTGCACAGCGTGCTGAACCGGATCGCCGACATCGCCGAACCGCTCCCCCGCACGCTGGCCTGGTCGGCCGCATGGGAGATGACCCGCGACGCCGAGATGAAGGCCCGTGACTTCGTGGCGCTCGTCATGGCGGGCGTGCACGCCGAAACCGAAGTCGGTGTGGCACAGCGCCTCCTGCTGCAGGCCCAGACCGCACTCGGGTCCTACGCCGACCCGGCGTGGGCGGCCGAGAACGGCTGGCCCGCGTTCGGCGACCGGCTCCTGGACCTCGCCCGCGAGTCCGCTGCGGGCTCGGACCATCAGCTCGCGTTCGTCAACGCGCTGTGCACCTCGGTGCTCTCGCGCAACCACGTTGCCGTGCTGTCCACGCTGCTCGACAACGAACCGGCCGCGGTGAACCTGCCGGGCTTGGTGATCGACACCGACCTGCGCTGGCGCGTCGTCACCGCGTTGGCCGCCAGTGGTGACGTCGACGCCGACGGCACCGAGACGCCGCTGATCGACGCCGAGGCCCAGTTGGACCCGACCGCGGCCGGCAAGCGCAACGCCGCGGCCGCCGCGGCGGCACGTCCGCAGGCCGCGGTCAAGGAGGCCGCCTGGCAGCAGGTGGTCGAGGACGACACGCTCGCCAACATCACCACCCGGTCGATCGTCGGCGGCTTCGCCCGGCCAGGGCAGGGCGACCTGCTGGCGCCGTTCACCGCCAAGTACTTCGACGCGATCTCCGGGGTGTGGGAGCGTCGGTCCAGCGAGGTCGCGCAGACCGTGGTGATCGGGCTGTACCCGTCGTGGGACGTCAGCCAGGCGGGCCTCGACGCGGCCGACCGCTTCCTCGCCGACCCCGACGTACCGCCCGCGCTGCGCAGGCTGGTGCTCGAGGGCCGCGCCGGCGTCGAACGATCCCTGCGGGCCCGCGCCGCCGACTCCGCCTGACCGACCCCCTTCCCCGGCGAGCGTGCGTGTCTGCGGGCAACACGCCGCGCTCGTGCCGGAGTTCGCGCACGCTCGCGCAGCATGATGTTCCGATGGCGGGTACCAACAGCCGGCGAGCGCGGGCAGCGCGCAGGCGCACGCGACGCGTGAAGGCCGTCGTCAACGACCTCACCCCGGTGCAGTGGGCGGCGATCAAGGCCGCGTGGGACGGCTGCGCCTACTGCGGCGCCACCGGCGGTGCGCTGCAACGCGACTGCGTGATGGCGATCTCCCGCGGCGGCCGGTACACGATCGACAACGTCGTGCCCGCGTGCGGGGCGTGCAATGCCAGCAAGTGCAACGACGAGGTGACGGGCTGGCTGCGCCGCAAGCGTCTGGACGAGCGGGCGTTCCTCGAGCGGTACGTGCGGATTCGGGCCGAGCTGGTGGCGCAGAACACGGCCCCCGAACCCGAACCGTCGTTCGACTAGCCGTCGCGCGCGACCAGAACATGCCACCATCAGCAGGTGGCCCTCACCCCTGCGCACCGCATCGCAGCACCGGCGCAGCGGCATGCCTCGACGTCAGCGGTCGGGTCGAGGTCGTGACCGTCCCGCGGCGACTGTCCGGCCGCTACGAACTCGGCGAAGTCCTCGGCTTGGGTGGCATGAGCGAGGTGCACCTCGCGCGCGACCTGCGGCTGCATCGTGACGTCGCGGTCAAGGTGCTGCGCGCCGACATGGCCGAAGACAGCAGCCTGAACCTGCGATTCCGACGCGAAGCGCGCAACGCCGCCGGGTTGAATCACCCGGCGATCGCCGCCGTGTACGACACCGGCGAGGTCGAGACGCATGACGGACTGCTCCCCTACATCGTCATGGAGTACGTCGACGGTCTCAGCTTGCGCGACGTCCTTCGCATCCATGGGCCGCTCGAAGCGCAGCGCGCGATCGAAGTCGTCGCTGACGTGTGCCAGGCGCTGAGCTTCAGTCACCGGCGCGGCATCATCCACCGCGACGTCAAACCCGCCAACGTCATGATCGACAAGAGCGGCTCGGTCAAGGTGGTCGACTTCGGCATCGCCAAGGCGATGCTCGACGACGAGCAGAGCGTGACCCAGAGCGGCGCCGTGATCGGCACTGCCCAGTACCTGTCTCCCGAGCAGGCCCGCGGCGACCCCGTCGATGCGCGCGCCGACGTGTACTCACTCGGCTGCGTCCTCTACGAATTGCTCACCGGCGAACCGCCTTTCGCGGGCGATTCAGCGGTGGAGGTCGCCTACAAGCACATGCGCGAGTCGCCCGTCCCGCCGTCTCGGCGCAACCCGGCGGTCACCGCGGACGCGGACGCCGTCGTCCTGAAGGCGATGGCGAAGGACCCCGATCATCGCTACCAGAGCGCCGCGGAGATGCGCACCGACCTCGTTCGCCTGCACAGTGGGTCACCGTCCTATGCCGCCTCGGCCGAAGCCGACACGGACGCCGCCATCGCGTGGACTCCGCCGACGGCCCCGCTGGTGCCCGGCAAGTCAGGCACGGTGAGGATGCCCACGCAGGGCTCTGCTCGCGGCCGGGATCGCGAGCCCCGCGGGTCGGTCGGGCGCTGGCTGGCCGGCGTCGCCGCACTGGCCGTGGCGGCCGTCGTGGTGACGATCGGGATCAACGCGGTCACCTCCGATTCGCGGGACGCGACGGTACCGACCACCCCGGATGCGCCTTCGTCCCCACCCACCGAGGCGCCACTGGTGACCGCGAACGACCAGCAGGCGGTGGTGCCCGACGTGTCGTCGATGACTTATGCCGAGGCGGTCATGGCCCTCACGAACGCGGGCTTCCGGAACTTCCAGCAGTCGTCGCTGCCGTCGACGCCCGAACTGGAGGAGCGCGTGGTGGGCACCAACCCCCCGGCGAACCGATCCACCGCGATCACCACCGAGATCACCATCGTGCTGGGCTCCGGTTCTCCAGTCGACGGGCCGTAGCCAGCAAACGCTGCACACGGGATTCGGAGGGTACGGCGGCTCGTCGTGCAGCTGCCGCAACGGCCGCAGACCACGCTGACATGAGCGCAAGATCACAGGTCAGAACTTGATTTACACAGCGTTAACACGGACCATTGAAGAGCCCGCCGGCTGGGCGATCCTCATGTCGGCGGGCACACAGCAATCAACGCTCTGTGACCCGGAGCACAACGTAGGAGTATCCGAATGCCCCTCGCTCGATACCGCGCCGAAATGACGCGCGCCATCAACCGGCGCCGTCTGTACGCACGGATCTACGCCCTTCCCCAGTCCACGGTTCGCGAAGAACTCTTGGCGATCGCCCAGAGGCACGACGCCGACCAGTGACGCAGCGATTCTCGTAAGCCGGTGATCCTCGGGATCACCGGCTTCTTGCTTTTCCGGGGGCGCGAGCGTGCGCGACGTCGGCTTCGCGAGCGGCGTGTCGCCCGCAGACACGCACGCTCGCCGAAGAACCGGCTGCTCGCCGAAGAGAAGCGGCTAGGGGAAAGTCAGCGTGGGGAGACGCCGGCGGACAGCACGCGCACGGCGCTGATCAGTCCGTCGATGAGGTCGCCCTCTTGGAACGACGCCGCGGCGGCCGAAACCCCCAGGGGCGCAGCCTCCTCGATGCCACGACCCTTGACCTCCGAGCCGTACACCACCTCGATCGCCCGCTGATTGGGCGACACCGCGAGCAGCACGGCGTTCTCGGGGGTGGGCACCCGCGCCAGGATCATGCGCGCCGTTCCCGCGGTGTCCTCGCCGAGGTCGCCGAGGTAGACCGCGAAGCGGGCCCGCGCCGCGCGCGAGCCGTACTTCAGCGCGTCGTCGAGGATGACGAGGTCCTTGATCGGGAACGGGTAGTGCACCGACAGCTCACCGGGCTCGGTGACACCGGAGATGCGTCCGCTGAGCGTCTGCGCGTACCCGTAGGGCAGGACGGCGCCGTCAGAGGTCTTCGCGAGTTCACCAGCGGCCACTTGCGCCACCTCCCACGGTCAAGTGCGTGCCGTGGCCGCCGTGGCCATGGTCAGCAGGCTCGGGAGAAGCCCACAGAATCGGTTCGTGGGTCCACTCCTGGGACAGCTCGTACGTCTTGGGATGCGGGCCCTTGCGGCGGTAGATCAGGCCCGCCAGGATCAGCAACACCAGCAACGGAACGCCGCCCATGATCGAATGGGCAATCGCGACTTCGCTCACGGTGCAAACCGTATCAGCAGGCTTGCGCGGCTCGCGGGGTGAACCGGCGAAGGCTCACGCCGCTCCCTCGCCGAGGTAGCGCACCCACGCCGGGTCGAGTTCCTTGACCGTCGAGAGCAACCGCCAGTGCTGCCCCTTGGGCGGTAGCGGCGTCGCCCGCAGCGTCCAGCCCAGCTCGCTCAGCATGTGGTCGGCCTTGCGGTGATTGCACTGCGCGCAGGCGGCGACGCAGTTCTCCCAGGAGTGCTCACCGCCGCGGCTGCGCGGGATGACGTGGTCGACGGTGTCGGCCTTCTGCCCGCAGTACGCGCAGCGGAAGCGGTCGCGGTGCATGAGGGCGGCCCGCGTCATCGGTACCCGCGCCCGATAGGGCACCCGCACGAACGTCCTCAACCGGATCACCGACGGGACCGTGATGGTGCGGGTGGCGGAGTGGATGACCGGACCCGACGGGTCCTCGTGCACGACGTCGGCCTTGCCGCACATCAGCATGATCACCGCGCGTCGCATCGGCAACGCGGTCAGCGGCTCGTAGGTGGAGTTCAGCAGCAGGACCCGGCGGCGGCCCCAGATGGACGCCTGGCTCCCCACCCGGCCGTCGACGGTCGCGTGCAGGAACGCGCCCGCTGCAGGAGCAGCAGGGAGCCCGGTCAAACCCGTCGCGGTCCCGTGTTGCCGGCCGCGACTTCTTCCTCGCTGCGACATACGCCCTCCGAGGAGACAGTCCACCATGGATCCGAGTCGTCCGCACGACAATTCTGACCGTGTTCGCAGGTCAGTTCGATGAACAACGCGTGACGTCGACGCCTGCGACGCAGCCCCGCGACGGCGGAGGACAATGGACGCCGTGACAGACGATTCCCGGTCGTTCTACGACGCGGTCGGCGGCGCGGAGACCTTCCGCAGGATCGTGGGCCGCTTCTACGAGCTGGTGCGCGACGACGAGATCCTGCGCCCGCTCTACCCGGAGGAAGACCTCGCGGCCGCCGAAGTCCGTCTGCTGATGTTCCTCGAGCAGTACTGGGGCGGCCCGCGCACCTATTCCGACCAGCGCGGACACCCGCGGCTGCGGATGCGGCACGCGCCGTTCCGGATCGGCTTCCTCGAGCGCGACGCCTGGCTGCGGTGCATGCACACCGCCGTCGCCGAGATCGACGCCCAGACGCTGGACGATGCCCATCGCAAGGCGCTGCTGGACTACCTCGAGATGGCCGCCCAGTCGATGGTCAACTCGACGTTCTGACTTGCGGCAGGATGGGTTGGCGTGACCCAATCCCCCGACGCGTGGTGGTCCCGCGCCGTGTTCTACCAGGCCTACCCCCGGTCGTTCCGCGATAGCAACGGAGACGGCGTCGGCGACCTCGACGGCGTCACCGACGGCCTGGACTACTTGGCCCGGCTCGGCGTCGACGCGCTGTGGCTCAACCCCGTGATGGTCTCGCCGATGGCCGACCACGGCTACGACGTGGCCGACCCCCGCGACGTCGACCCGATCTTCGGCGGGCTCGACGCGCTGGACCGGCTGATCGAGGCCGCGCACGCACGCGACATCAAGATCACGATGGACCTCGTCCCCAACCACACCAGCTCCCGGCACCCGTGGTTCGAGGCGGCGCTGGCCGCCGGCCCCGGCAGCGCCCAGCGTGAGCGCTACGTCTTTCGCGAGGGCAGCGGGACCGACGGCATCCATCCGCCGAACAACTGGGTGTCGGTCTTCGGCGGCCCCGCGTGGACCCGCGTCGTCGAGCCCGACGGCAACCCCGGCGAGTGGTACCTGCACCTGTTCGACCCCGAGCAGCCGGATCTCAACTGGGAGAACCCGGAGGTCTTCGACGATCTCGAGAAGACGCTGCGGTTCTGGCTGGAGCGGGGCGTCGACGGGTTCCGCATCGACGTCGCGCACGGCATGTCGAAGCCACCGGGCCTGCCCGACATGGCCACCACCGATCTGGCGATGCTGAGCCACGACTCGGAGGACCCGCGCTTCAACCACGACGGGGTGCACGACATCCACCGCGGGATCAGGACCGTCGTCAACGACCATCCCGAGGCGGTGACGATCGGCGAGATCTGGGTGTTCGACAACGAGGACTTCGCGAAGTACCTGCGGCCCGACGAACTGCACCTGGGCTTCAACTTCCGCCTCGTCCGCGCCGAGTTCGACGCCATCGAGGTGCGCGAGGCGATCGAGAACTCCCTCGCCGCAGCGGATCTGGCCAGCTCTCCCCCGACGTGGACGCTGTCCAACCACGACGTCGACCGCGAGGTCAGCCGCTACGGCGGCGGCGAGGTCGGGTTGGCGCGCGCGCGGGCGATGGCGCTGGTGATGCTCGCGCTGCCCGGCGTGGTGTTCGTCTACAACGGCGAAGAGCTCGGCCTGCCCAACGTCGACCTGCCCGACGAGGTGCTGCAAGACCCGGTGTGGGAGCGATCCGACCACACCGAGCGAGGCCGCGACGGATGCCGGGTGCCCATGCCGTGGTCGGGCGACTCGCCACCGTTCGGCTTCAGCTCCTCCCCCGACACGTGGCTGCCGATGCCTCCCGAGTGGTCGGCGCTGACCGTGGAGAAGCAGGACGGCGTCGAGGGTTCGACGCTGGAGTTCTTCCGCCGGGCGATCGAACTGCGGCACGCGAGAAGCGATCTCGGCACCGGCGTGGAGTGGCTCGCGACGCCGACCGGAGTGCTCGCCTTCCGCGGGCCCGACGGCATGACGTGTCTGCTCAACGCCACCGACCACCCCGTACCGCTGTCCGACGAGGACGTACTGATCACCAGCGCTCCCCTGGTCGGCGGCGACCTGCCGCCCAACGCCGCGGCGTGGGTGTCCTAACCCGTCAGATCGTGACGACGATCTTGCCGCGTACTCCGCCGCGTTCGAGGTGGCGGTGCGCGTCGGCGATCCGGGACAGCGGATAGACCGTGTCGACGACCGGCCGGATGGTGCCGTCGTCGGCGAGCCGTGCGAGTTCGGCGAGCAGCTCGTGGTCGGGTGCGCCCCGGAAGAACCGAATGCGCCTGCCCCCGTGGATGGCTGACGTTCCGATCCCGACGAGGCTCCGAACCACGTGGTCGGTGTCGAAGCGCACTGCGACCATGCGTCCGCCCGGCCTCAGCAGACGTCGGTACCGGTGGAGATCGGTGCCGACGGCGTCGACCACGACGTCGAACCGGCCCAGCTCGTCCGGTCCCGTGGTGCGGTGATCGTGGGCCCGTACCGCACCGAGCTGCCTGACGAAGTCGAGGCTCGGCGCCCCGCCGAGCGCGGTGACCTCCGCGCCGAACGCACGACCGAGTTGCACCACCATGCTCCCGACACCGCCGCCTGCGCCACGCACCAACAGCTCCTCACCCGCGCGTAGCCGGGTCTCCCGACGCAGCGCCAGCAGGGCGGTGAGACCACCGGCCGGGATCGTGGCCGCCTGCACGGGGTCGAGAGTCGCAGGCGCGCGGGACATCTGCGATGGGCGCACCACCAGGTACTCGGCGAGGCTGCGCAGGCTCTGGCCGTTCGCGTCCGGTTTCTCGTCGAGCAGACCCCACACCACGTCACCCTCCGCGTAACCGGTCACCGCGCTACCCACCTCGGCGACCTCCCCGACGAAGTCGAGCCCCAGCTGGCGAGGAAACGGGTTGCGCATGAACCACCTCGGCAGCTCACCCGACCGAACGGTCAATTCGCCACCATTGACCGTCGCCGCGGCCACCTTGACCAAGACGCCGTCCGCGGGGGTCGTCGGCATGGGAACCGTGCCTTCGTACAGCACGTCGGGCGGTCCGAAGCGGTCGTACAGCGCGGCACGCATCTGCGTCGTCAAGTGAGCCTCCTGGCCGGTCGGTGTTCGTACACTCGATGTCAACGAGCGTCGCCACCCGACGACTCCGCCTCGGCCGAAGTGAGAAGGATGCCCACCGAAACGTCTCACGACGGCGTCGCGACACGCGCCGTCGGGTTGCGTACCGACGCCGCCCTCAACCGCGATCGACTGGTGCGCGCGGCCAAGGAAGTCTTCTCCGCACGCGGAGTCGACGCTCCCATGGCGACCGTGGCTCGCCGCGCCGGCATCAGCGTCGCCACGCTGTACCGGCGATTCCCGACCCGCGAGGACCTGGTGGTCGCTGCCTACACCGATCAGCTCGGCGAATGCAGCACGGCGCTTCGGCATGCCGTGGCCAGCCCCGATCCATGGCAGGCGTTGTGCACGCTGGTGAATCGCGTCTGCAGCATGCAGTGCGACGACCGCGCCTTCTCGCAGACGTTCCTGCTTCAGCATCCCCACTTCACCGATGACCGTCTGGACGTGGCCCGGGACCAGTTGGCGACACTGGTCGCCAGATGCCAATCGGCAGGCCGGATGCGACCGGACGTCACCGCTGACGACATTCTGCTACTGCTGGTCACCAACGCCGGTCTGGTGGCCAACGATCCCGATCCGCGTCCCGCCTCGGCTCGCCTCGCGGCGCATTTCCTGCGTGCGTTCGAGGTGACGGGCGATCATGCTCTGCCACCTGCCCCCGAGTTCCGGTGGCGTGACCACCTGGGTTCGCGGACCCGACCAACCCGGTGACCTCGTCCTAGCGCAGGACCAGGGCCGGGTCGCCCCGGCGGCGGTACACGGTGCCGAACCTCGCGTCGACGCGCAACCACGAGGGGTGCACGCGTACCCGCACCACCTCGTCGGCTGCCACCGACTCCGGGGCGAAGTCGTCGCCCCGAGATGGCGACTGCGGTAGGAAACCCATTGCGGTCAGGGCGAATACGCACCGCATTGGGACGCCCACCGATGCGTCGCCCGAGCTGACGGCCACCACCTCCTGGTCGAGCAGCGATGCCGGCGGTCCGTGCGCGCTGCCGTGCTCCTTGGCCAGGGCGACGCCGCGCTGCGCCAGGTCGAGTACCGCGCGCGCCGGTACGTCGTCGAGGTGAACGAATCCGCTGTCCGGGGGCAGCGCGCCACGCCAGGCCGAATCCATGGCGAAGCCCGTCTCCACGAAGCCTGACCGGTCCATCGCGGGCAGCGAACGCGACAGCGCGTCGGCGCCGGCGGACAGGTCGGCAGGACGCACCCGGCCGCCGACCACGCGACTGGCGAGGACGTCGAAACCCGTTGCGACCCAAGCGACGACCAGACCGTCACCACGTTCGCGCAACCTGATGACGGCCGACTCGTCGAGGCGCAACGCCCGCTCGACGAACGTCGCCAGGTCGTCGCGGTGCGCGCCACCGTCGAGCCACAGACCGCGTTCCCCGGCGCTCATCGCTGCCTTCTGCTCTTCGCGCAAGCGCTCATCGCTGCCTTCTGCTCTTCGCGCAAGCGCTCATCGCTGCCTTCTGCTCTTCGCGCAAGCGCTCATCGCTGGTAGCGCTGGAGGTACTCCCGATGATGCGGCGCCAGGCGCACCAACTTCTGCGCCTCGATGTCGAACGCGGCCAACTGCGTCTCGGCGATCACCGCGGGCTTCGAATCCGGATCCGCCAGCACCGAACGCACCTCGTAGCCGAGCGTGAAGTCGACCGCACGCAGACGGTTGACCCAGATCGTCACCTGCAGCGGCGAATCGGCGAGCCGCAACTGGCCCTTGTACGCGACGCGCACCTCGGCGATCAGCAGCCCGGTGGTCGCGAAGTCGTCCGCGAACGGCGTGGTGAGGAACGGCACGCGCGCCTCTTCGAGGATCGTCACCATCGTCGCGTGGTTGACGTGCTGGTACATGTCGATGTCCGACCATCGCACCGGCACCGGTGTGGTGAACCGCTCCTGGCCGTCAGTCCCTGGCGGCTGGTTCGTCACCCGGTGGCTCCCGTTCCGCTCGTCCTGGTCATGCTCCGTATCTGGCGCGCCGCCACCGACAGCGTCGCCAAGTCCTTCTCGCCGTCTTCGTAGATCTCGGTGAGAGTCCGCCGCGCTCGCGCAACGCGCGAACTGTTGGTGTGCTCCCACTCCTCGATCTTCTGCTCGCCGGTCTCCTCCGGCTCCCCCACCGCCAGCACGTCGAGGCACAGCGAACGCAACGAACCATAGATGTCGTCGCGAATCGCCAAACGTGCCAACGAATGCCAGCGGTCATCACGGGCCAGACCCGACACGGCGGTCAGCAGTCCATCGGTGCCGAGGTGATCCATCAGCGCGAAGTAGGCGTCGGCGACCTCCGCGGGCTCGCGGTCCACGATGTCGGCGATGTCGATGATGTCGAGCAGGCTGTACTGGTAGAGCCCCGTCGCGACCATCGTGGCGAGGTCCTCCGATACGCCCTTGGCGGTGAACTCGGCGGACTGCTTGGCCACGATGTCCTTGTCGGCTCCGCGCAGCCACTCCGACATCCGGGGGGTGAGTGCGGCGACCTTCGACGCGAAGCGGTTCACCTCGGCGCCCACGGCCAGCGGTTGCGGGCGGTAGTTCAGCAGCCAGCGACTCGCCCGGTCGATGAGCCTGCGCAGATCCAGTGTCATGCGGTCGGTCACCGAGACCGGCACACCCTGCGCCGCAGCCTCTCTGATGCCGACCCAGACCTCACCGACGCGGAAGATCTCGTCGACGGCCACGAAACTGCGCACCGCGTCGACCGGACCGACGCCGGTGTCCTCGGTGACCCGGTAGGCGTAGGTGATCCCGCTGCTGTCGACGAGATCGTTGACGAGCATGGTCGTGACGATCTCGCGCCGCAGCTGGTGGGTACGGATGTCGGGACCGAAGCCCTCGCGCAACTGCGAGGGGAAGTACTCGGGCAGTCGCGCCGCGAACACCTCCTGGTCGGGCAGGTCGGTCGCCAGCAGGTCGTCCTTGAGAGCCAGCTTGACGTGCGCCATGAGCGTCGCCAACTCCGGTGAGGTGAGACCCAGCCCGACGTCGATGCGCCTGCGGATCTCCTTCTCCGCAGGCAGCGCCTCGAGTTCGCGGTTCAGTCCCCGGGTAGCCGTCAGTTCCTTGATCTGGCGCGAATGCACGGGCAGCAGGCTTGCCGCGTTGGCCCGGCTGGTCCCCATCAGGTCGTTCTGCGAGGCGTTGTCGGCGAGCACGAGCTGCCCGACCTCGTCGGTCATCGACATCAGCAGGTCGGTGCGCTCCTGCGCGCTGACCTTGCCCGCCGTGACGAGCGCGTCGACGAGGATCTTGATGTTGACCTCGTGATCCGAGCAGTCGACGCCCGCGGAGTTGTCCATCGCGTCGGTGTTGATCCGCCCGCCGTTGAGGTCGAACTCGATGCGGCCACGTTGCGTCACGCCGAGGTTGCCGCCCTCGCCGACGACCTTGGCGCGCAACTGGTTTCCGTTGACGCGGATCGGGTCGTTGGCGCGGTCACCGACGTCGGCGTCGGACTCGGTCTCGGCCTTGACGTACGTGCCGATGCCGCCGTTCCAGAACAGATCGACCGGCGCCAGCAGGATGGCCTTCATCAGGGCAGGCGGCGTCATCTCCTCGACGTCGCCCGCCAGGCCCAGTGCCGCGCGGACCTGGGGGCTGATCGGGATCGACTTCTGCTCGCGGCTGTAGATGCCGCCGCCCTCGCTGAGCAGGCTGCGGTCGTAGTCGTCCCAACTCGACCGCGGTAGCGCGAACATGCGGTTGCGCTCGTCCCACGAACTCGCCGCGTCGGGGTTCGGGTCGAGGAAGACGTGCCGGTGGTCGAACGCGGCGACGAGCCGAATGTGCTTGGACAGCAACATCCCGTTGCCGAACACGTCACCGCTCATGTCACCCACGCCGACGACGGTGAAGTCCTCGGTCTGCGTGTCGTGGCCCATCTCGCGGAAGTGGCGCTTCACCGACTCCCACGCACCCTTGGCGGTGATGCCCATCGCCTTGTGGTCGTAACCGACCGAGCCGCCGGAGGCGAACGCGTCGCCGAGCCAGAAGCCGTAGGACTTGGCGACCTCGTTGGCGATGTCGGAGAACGTGGCCGTGCCCTTGTCCGCGGCCACCACCAGGTAGGCGTCGTCACCGTCGCGCCGCACCACCCGGTCGGGCGCCGTGACGTTGCCGCTCACGGTGTCGACGTTGTCGGTGACGTCGAGCAGACCGCCGATGAACAGGCGGTAGCACGCCACGCCCTCGGCACGCTGCGCGTCGCGGTCGGTGGCCGGGTCGCCGGTGGGCGACGGCGGGTTCTTCAGCACGAACCCGCCCTTGGCGCCCACTGGCACGATCACCGCGTTCTTGACCGCTTGGGCCTTGACGAGCCCGAGGACCTCGGTGCGGAAGTCCTCCTTGCGGTCCGACCACCGCAGGCCGCCGCGGGCGACGTTGCCGAAGCGCAGGTGCACGCCCTCGACCCGTGGCGAGTACACGAAGATCTCGTACTTCGGCCGCGGGAGCGGAAGTTCGTCGATCAGGCGCGGGTTCAGCTTGATCGACAGCACGTTCTGCTCGCGCGCCGAGCCGGCCCGGGTGACGAAGTAGTTGGTGCGCAACGTCGCCTGGATCATCGAGGCGAACGCCCGCAGCACGCGGTCGGTGTCGAGGCTGACGAGCGCCTCGATGTCGGCCGCGACGACGGCGGCTGCGGCCTGCGCGTCGGGGCGGGTGTCGGACTCCGACGGATCGAACAGCGCCTCGAACAGCCGCACCAGCGCCACCGCGGTGTCGGGGTTGCCGTTGACGACGGTCTCGATGTGGCTCTGGCTGTACGGAAAACCCGCCTGCCGCAGGTACTTCGCGTAACTCCGCAGGATCGTCACCTGTTGCCAGGTGAGCCCTGCCCGCAACACCAGCTCGTTGAACCGGTCGATCTCGACCCGGCCCTGCCAGATGGCGGTGACGGCGTCGGCGAACCGCGTCGCGGTGGCGGCACGTTCCTCGGCGTCATCGGGATCCGGTATCGACGGGTGCACGGCGATCTTGAACTGGTAGATCCACACCGGCAGACCGTCGTTGCGGGTGACGGTGAACGGCCGCTCCTCGAGCACGACCACGCCCATCGACTGCAGCATCGGCAGCAGCTCGCTCAGCGATGCCGACCGCCCGCCGAGATACCAGGTCAATTGCGCGGCATGGTCTTCGGCGCCGTCGGCGAACACCAACTTGACGGAGTCGTCCGACAGCGACTCGATGATCTCGATGTCCGCGATGGCGTCGTCCGGGCTGAACGCCTGCTTGTAGACCTCCGGGAACGCCGCCGCGTAGTGCTCGGCGTCGGTGTGGCTGATGGCGCCGTCCCGCACCGCACCCATCAGGCGGTCGCCCCACGTCCGCGCGGCCTCGGTCAGCAGGCTCTGCACCCGGGTCTCGTTCTCGAGCGACGTGTCGACCTCGGTCCGCACCGAGCCGTCCGGCAGCTTGACCGTGAAGTGGACGACGGCCCAGGGAGATTCGCTGACGCGCGCGGTGTACTCGATGCTCAAGCCACCGAACTCGCGGACCAGGATGTCCTGCATCTCCAGCCGCACGGCGGTGGTGTACCGGTCGCGCGGCAGATACACCAGGCATGACACGAAGTGCGCGAGCTTGTCAGCCCGCAGGAACAGCAGGGCCCGTCGCCGTGAACCGAGATCCACCACGGCCTTGGCGCGCTCCAGCAGGTCACGCGCGGTGAGCGAGAACAGTTCCGGCCGCGGGATGGTCTGGATGATGTCGAGGATCAGCTGGCCCGGGTGGCTCGGATCGCCGTGCGCCAGCGCCAGCGCCTCGTTGACGCGACGCGAGATCAGCGGGATCTCCAGCACGTTCGCATTCGCCGCGGCGACCGTGAACAGACCCACGAACCGGTGCTCGATGGTGGTGCCACCGGGCAGGTTCTCCCGGACCACGACGATGTACGGGTACGCGCCGTAGCGCAGGTAGCTCGGCATGGTGGCCTGAGCCAGCACCAGCAGGTCGTCGTCGCCGGTGAGTTGCGGCAGCACGTCGGTGCGCAGCCGCAGCACGCCGAGCCGGCTGGCGGGCTCCACCGATGCCTCGCCGTTGCGCACGGCACAGCGCTGGTAGCCGAGCATCACGAAGTGTCCGGCCGCGAGCCAGCGCAGCAGTGCAGCCACGTCGCGGCGGTCGTAGCTCGGGAAGTTGCCGGCCACGTCGGAGTCCAGCGCGTTGGCCAGCCCGACCAGCATGGCGTTCAGCGCGCCGGTGTCGACGGCGACCTGGCGGGCGTCGGCGAGCACGTTGGGCAGCAGCTCGGCCGCCTCGGTCACGGCCTTCGCGTCGGCGGACGCCGAGAGTTCGACGTGGATCCACGACTCGTCGATGCCGTCCCTGGGCGCCTGCGGGTCGGCGGCGGGCTGCATGTCGAGCAGCTCGCCGTTGGCGCTGCGGCGCACCCGGAACACCGGATTCATGATCGCCACGTAGGCCACGCCGAGGCGGTGCAACAGCACGGTGACCGAGTCCATCGACATCGCGCTGGCGTCGGTGACGATCTGTATCGCGGGGCCGCAACCGGATTGGTCGCCCGAGGCGTACACCGCGACCTTGGTCTCGCCCATCGACCGCTTGCGGCCCACCTTGCCGTGCGCGGCGAGCAGCGCCGGCGTGACGATGCCGCCGGCGATGGAACGGGCGATCGGCGCGGTGACGGTCGAGTCCGCGGCGGGCGCGTCGCCGTGCGGTCCGCGGTGGGTCTGCAGGTACGCCCTGGCGAGCGTGGCGTTGGGGTCCTGGCTGGGAATCGTCGTCGTCTCAGCCGAGCCGTCGGCGCCTCTGCTGCCTCCCGGAATCACCGTCATGCCGATCTACTCCCGCCTGCGCGCCGTCCGTCGTTGGCCTGCTCCGCCGGCCCCACGGGGACGGCGGAGCGATGGCACGCAGCAGCGACACTAGTAGCCCCCGTGGCCCCCGCGCGCCTACCCGGCGAGATCAGTCGCGGGTCAACCGGCGATGCGTCACGCGGTGCGGACGCGCCGCATCGGCACCGAGTCGTTCGACCTTGTTCTCCTCGTAGGCACCGAAGTTGCCCTCGAACCAGAACCACTTCGCCTCGTTGTCGTCGTCGCCCTCCCAGGCGAGGATGTGCGTGCAGGTGCGATCCAGGAACCAGCGATCGTGCGAGATCACCACGGCGCAGCCGGGGAACGTCTCCAGCGCGTTCTCCAGCGAGGACAGCGTCTCCACGTCCAGGTCGTTGGTCGGCTCGTCGAGCAGGATCAGGTTGCCGCCCTCCTTGAGCGTCAACGCCAGGTTCAGGCGGTTGCGCTCACCACCGGAGAGCACCCCCGCCGGCTTCTGCTGATCGGGTCCCTTGAAGCCGAATGCCGAGACATAGGCGCGCGACGGGATCTCGTTCTGGCCGACCTCGATGTAGTCCAGACCGTCGGAGACGACCTGCCACACGTTCTTCTTCGGGTCGATGCCGCCACGGTTCTGATCGACGTAGCTGAGCTTGACGGTCTCGCCGACCTTCACCTCACCGCTGTCGGGTGCTTCGAGGCCGACGATCGTCTTGAACAGCGTCGTCTTGCCGACGCCGTTGGGGCCGATCACGCCGACGATGCCGTTGCGGGGCAGCGTGAACGAGAGGTCCTTGATCAGCGTGCGACCCGCGAAGCCCTTGTCGAGGTGGCTCACCTCGACCACGACGCTGCCCAGGCGTGGGCCCGTCGGGATCTGAATCTCCTCGAAGTCGAGCTTGCGCGTCTTCTCCGCCTCGGCGACCATCTCGTCGTAGCGGCTCAGGCGCGCCTTGTTCTTGGCCTGCCGTGCCTTGGCACCCGACCGCACCCAGGCGAGTTCCTCGGTGAGGCGCTTGTGCAGCTTGGCGTCCTTGCGGCCCTGCACGGCGATGCGCTCGGCCTTCTTCTCCAGGTACGTCGAGTAGTTGCCCTCGTAGGGGTACGCCCGGCCACGGTCGAGTTCGAGGATCCACTCGGCGACGTTGTCCAGGAAGTACCGGTCGTGGGTGACGGCCAGGATGGCGCCCTTGTAGTCGGCGAGGTGCTGCTCGAGCCACATCACGCTCTCGGCGTCGAGGTGGTTGGTGGGCTCGTCGAGCAGCAGCAGGTCCGGCTTCGACAGCAGCAGGCGGCACAGCGCGACGCGGCGTCGCTCACCACCGGAGAGGTGGTTGACCGGCTCGTCGGGCGGCGGGCAGCGCAGGGCGTCCATCGCCTGCTCGAGCTGGCTGTCGATGTCCCAGGCGTCGGCGGCGTCGAGTTCCTCCTGGAGCCGCCCCATCTCCTCCATGAGTTCGTCGGTGTAGTCGGTCGCCATCAGCTCGGCGACCTCGTTGTACCGATTGAGCTTGCCCTTGATCGCCACACCGGCTTCGACGTTCTCGCGAACGGTCTTGTCCTCGTCGAGTTGGGGCTCCTGCATCAGGATCCCGACCGTCGCGCCCGGCTGCAGGTAGGCGTCACCGTTGTTGGCCTGGTCGAGACCGGCCATGATCCGCAAGACGCTCGACTTGCCGGCACCGTTGGGCCCGACGACGCCGATCTTCGCGCCGGGAAGGAAGTTCAGCGTGACGTCGTCGAGGATGACCTTGTCGCCGTGCGCCTTGCGGACCTTCCGCATCGTGTAGATGAATTCGGCCATGCCGTTGCGTTGCCTTTCGTCTCCCCGGGTAATGCTCGGAGACCATCCTAGGCGTGACCGCGTCGGCCGAGCCGACGGAGGCTGTCGGGGCGGCTACGCCGTGAGCGTGAGCCCCGCGTCCGACGCCGAACCGTCGGCCATGCCGTCGGAACCGTCATCGTCGACGTCATCGGGGTCGACGTCGGTCTCGGCGGATTCGGTGACCGACTCCCCGGCTCCAGGGCCGACGCCGACCAGTCGCCGCGTCGAGGTGATGCGAGCGACGCTGCGCGCGAGGTCCGGCCCGACGGAGATGGCCCGGATCTCGTTGGTCGAGCGCTTGTTGCCCTCCTTGTCGTCGTACTCATTGGTGTAGAGGTGGCCCACGACCACGACTGGATCGCCCTTGACCAGCGATCCGCCGGCACCCAGGGCCAGCGCACCCCAGCAGCTGACCGTCACGTACAGCGTGTCCCCGGCCTGCCAGCTGCCGTCGGCCGCCTTGCGGCGGGAGTTGCTCGCCACCCGGAGGCGGGTGAGGTCCTGCTCGCCGACGCGGCGCCGCACGGGCTCGCTGACGATGTTGCCGACGAGGGCGATGGGTGTCTCGAACATTGGTGTTCCTCTCGTATCGCTACTGGCGATGTCCACGGTGGACACCTCCATTCACGGTCCGAGGGGTGACGAGGATGCGCCCACGACCGGGCCGACGGCGCCACGCTGTGGATGAAACCCGGACTGGGGATGAATGGGCCCGGGCAGCCTCGCTAGCGCGACTCGGACTCGCGCTTGGCCATCTGGGCGAGCATCGCGTTGTATGCCGCGAGGTCGGCGTCGTCGTCGCGGTCGGCCGCGCGGTCCATGCGCGTGGCGGTGCGCTGGTCGGTTCGGCGCCACTGGATCAGCAGTGCGAGCAGGACCAGGACCAACGGCACCTCACCCGCCGACCACGCGATCGCGCCGCCGAGCTTCTGGTCGTCGACGAGGTCGGTGTGCCACGGCAGGCCCAGTGACTCGTAGAAGTCGCCTGCCAGCAGCGACTTCGTACCCATCAGCACGACCCCGAAGAAGGCGTGCAGCGGCAGCGACGCGAACACGATGCCGAGCTTGGCCAGCGGCGGAATCGGCCGTGGGGTCGGGTCGACGCCGATCACGACCCAGTAGAACAGGTAGCCGCTGAGCAGGAAGTGCACGTTCATCGCCACGTGCGCGGCATGACTGTCCGCGGCCGCGTCGAACAGGCCACCGAAGTACAGACCGTAGAAGCCGGCCACGAAGAGGACCAGCGCCACGATCGGGTGCGTCAGGAACCTCGACACCTTGCTGTGCAGCGCGGCGAGCAGCCACTCCCGCATGCCCGGCGGATCACCGCGGCCTGCGGCGGGCAGGGCCCGCAGCGCGAGCGTCACCGGCGCTCCCAGGACCAGCAGCACCGGCACCAGCATCGACAGCAGCATGTGCGCCGACATGTGCACGCTGAACATCGCGGGCATGTACCGGCCGACCCCCGACGACGTCGTGAACAGGAGCACGGCGCAGCCCAACAGCCAGGCGACGATGCGACCGGTCGGCCAGGCGTCGCCGCGGCGACGCAGTCGTATGACGCCCGCGACGTAGACGGCGGCGAAGACCAGCGCCGCGGTGCCGAGGATGAGGTCGAAGCGCCAGTCGAAGAGCAGCCGCGCCACCGTGGGCGGACCGGCGAGGTCGTAGCCCAGTTCTACGGCGGGGATCGACGGGTTGAGCTGCAGCGGCGGTGGGGGTGGCGTCCGTCCCAATGCCACCGCGATGCCGAACGTCAGCGCGAAGACCACTGCCTCGACCACGGCGAGCCGGATCAGGGGGCGACGGCTCTCGGCGTCCTCGGCCAGTGCTGCCACGCTGCGCCGCCGGTGCTGCCAGCCGATGAAGCCCAAGACGCACAGCGCGAGGACCTTGGCCACGATCAGGCGACCGTAGCCGCTGGTCAGCAGGTCCTCGGGCCGGATCCGCACCAGCGCGTTGACGATGCCGGACACCGCCATCGCCACGAAGCACCACAGGGCAATCGCGGAGAATCGCCGCGCCGCGACGTCGGCGTGCGCGCCACCGCGCAGCGCGTGGACCAGCAGCGCGAGCAGACCGCCGGCCCAGATCGCGCCCGCGACGAGGTGGATGATCAGACTGTTGGTGGCCAGGTCGTGCGAGCCGCCCGACGACGAGTGTCCGGCCAGGGCCAGCGGGAGCAGCGTCACCAGCGAGCCGGCGAACAGCAGCGGCGTCCACGACCAGCGCAGGACCGGGATGGCCGCGATGGTGACGATGGCGGCCAGCGCCGCCGTCCAGCGCCACAGCCCCGCAGTCTCGACGAGTCCGGCGACCGACCAGATCGACGACGGACTGAGCTGCGGAGTCAGCGGCTGGCCGGTGACGTCGGAGACGGTCAGCGGCACCAGCAGCGCTGCGCACACCGCCCACGTCCCGGACGCGACGGTGCCGATGCGCAGTGCCCGGTATCCGGCGACGTCGAGCACGCCACTGGTCTGCGGCGGCACCAGGAACGCGGCGAACAGGAAGGATCCGACGGCCACGACGGCGGCGATCTCACCCGCGGCCCGCACGAACGGCAGGCCGTAGCTGGTGATCGGACCCGGATCGGGCAGTCCGGTGGCGGTGAGCGCGTCGGCCAGCGCGAGCGCGCCCAGCCCCGCAGCGGTGAACCCGGCGAGCAGTGCGACGGCCACCAGGATCGGGCCGACCGCACCACGGCGGGTGCTCGGCGGCGCGGTGGTGGTGGTCATGCCACCAGGGTATTGCCGTGCGGTGACCGACGGTCATTCGGCGGCTGGACGCCGCCTCGCCTCGCGTGCCATGAACTGCTGCCGGGACACCGTCTCCACCGTGCTCATGTCCTCGAGGATGCCGCGCAATTCGTGGCGGAAGGAGGCGCGTCGTTCGGCGAGGTCGGCGGCCGGTTCGAGGAGCCGCTGGTCGGCACAAACCTGCCGCGCCGTCGCGAACAGCAGCGCCGACACCGACTCGTTGCTGCGCACCCTGCCTTGGGCGACGTACTGGTTGCCGACGCCAAGCGCACGACGGGTCAGGTCCTTCTCGTCGATGTCGGCAGGGGCGTCGCGCAGCACGTCGGCCACGATCCCGTACGCCTCGAAGAACGGCCGCAGCAGCGCGCCGGCGACCAGCGGTCGCTTGTGCCGCAGCATCTCCTCGATGCGCTCGCGCCCCGCCGCGAAGTCGCCCTCCCAATCGGGGGTGCCGCCGCGTGCTGCACCCACCTCGGTGCGGGCGAGCCACGACATCTCCTCGGCGACGTGCGCGCGGAAGGCCGCCGAGTCGGCGAAGTAGAAGTCGAACTTCAGCAGGTCGCGCAGGCGCATCGCCTGGGACCAGAACGCCTCGAGGCGGTCGCCGTCGACGCGGGCCGCATACGCGAGGGCCAGGTCGACGATGGACGTCTCGAGGAACGCGTCGATGAGCGTGTTGCGGTAGAACGCCGCCTCGTGCTCGTCCTCGGGGGCGATCAGCCACACCGGTTCCCGTCCCCCGTCGACGCGGGTGACGGGATGCCGGTTGGACAGCGCGTCGACCGCGGCACGCACCCCCTCGGGAGTGCGGAGGCGCAGCGCGCTGTTCGTCATCGGGGTCTGCTTGCGCTCGAGGTAGTCCACTGAATCCTGCAGCGTGTGGTGCAGCTGATCGAGCGTGAGCGCCACACCGCGCGTGGTGAGCAGCAGAGCGGACACCAGCGCCGACGCGTTGACAGGGGTGGCACGCAGGATGCGCCAGGCCACCTCGAACGCCATCTTCTGCAGCGCAAGGCGTTTGGCGTCCTCGTCAGTGGTCATCGTGCCGTGCGGCTCACCGAGGTACTCGCGCATCGACACCGCTTCGGGGAAGCGGACGTAGATCTTGCCGTAGTTGCGATCGCCCTGAGCCTTGATGAAGTTGTACATCCACGACAGGCCCTCGGGCGTCTTCTCGCCGCCGCGGGCGTACGCCGCGTACTCCGCCGTCTCGTGCAACTGGTCGAAGCTGATGGACACGGGCTGCAGCAGGATGTCATCGCTGCGGCCGTCGAGGTACGCGTCGGCGACGTAGGCGAGCAGACCGAGCTTGGGCGGCAACATCTTTCCCGTGCGCGACCGCGTGCCTTCGATCGACCAGCTGAGGTTGAACCGCTTCTCCACGATGTATCCGACGAATTGCCGCAGCACGTACTTGTACAGCGGGTCGTCGAGCCGGCGCCGGATGAAGATGACCCCGGAGTGCCGCATGAGCGGTCCCATGGCGCCGAACGACAGGTTGATGCCGGCGAAGGTGTGCACTGGAGGCAGCCGGTTCTCCTGCATGGCCACCGGCACGATGACGCCGTCGAGATACGAACGGTGCGAGAACAACAGCACGGCTGGGTGGGTCTCCAGCGCCTTGCGCATGGATTCGACCTGGCTGCGGTCGTAGTCGATGTTGGGGTCGAAGCCGCGGCTGAAGATCGCCCGCCCGAGCGACGGGATGAGGTCGACCGAGAAGCGGCTCCACCCGGTCGACAGTTCGTCGAGCATCTCGCCGGCCTTGTCGATGGTGGCGTCGGGGATCTTCTCGAGCCCCTCGCGGAAGCGCGCGGATGCCAGCATCTCGGGTTTGACCAGACGGGGTGACTTGTATTCCGGTCCTAGCAACCGCAATTCGACGCGCTCGATGGCCAGGCTGGCCCGCCGCAGCACGAAGTGCGCGAACTCGCGCGGGTTCTCGGCGACCGTGGTGTCGCTCCACTGCTGGCGTAGCTCCGACACCTTGGCGGGCTCACCGGCCACCACCCGGGCGCGCGCCGGGTCACGCTTGAGGATGCGGCGCTGCAGCGCGGTCGGTGGCCGGTAGGTGTCGCGGCCCGACAGGAACGACACCACCTTCGATCGGGTCGGTAGGCCGCCCGGAATCCAGAACACCCGCGACGGCACGACCGACCTGTCCTCGTCGGCCTCGAGCAACTCGACGAGCCGGGCCAGCACCGCTCCCGGCGGATCGCCGTCGGGGAGTTCCAGGACTTCGATGCGGGCGTCCGGGTGCTTGTCGCGCTGCTCATCGAGCCAGTCGTCGAGCAGTCGACGTTCGGCCGGGGATCCGACGGACGCGAGGACCAGCGCGTCGCCGGTCGGGCTGAAGGTGGCGTACTCGTCGACCGACGGCTTCACGGCCGACCCTTCGCGGTCGTGGTGGATTCGGCCGCCCCCGGTGACTTCTGGGGCTGAGCCTTCTTGGCCGCCGCCTTCTTCACCGGTGTCTTGGCCGCTGCCTTCTTGGCCGGTGCCTTCTTGGTAGCGGTCTTCTTGGCAGCGGCCTTCTTCGCGGCGGTCTTCTTCGCCGGGGACTTCTCGGCGGCGGTGCGTGAGTACAGCGGGACGTCGGGGATGCCGTCGAATGGCCATTCCCTCAAGGTGTCGAGATAGAGCTGACGGACCTCGGCGATGCGCTCCGAGAGGTTCTCGTTGGTCCAGTCGTCGACCGGGATCGGTGGGAAGACTGCGATGTCGACGGTGCCCGGGTTGAAGGTGGTGGAATTCCGGTGCGCGATGACCTCCGCGTTGCGGATGACGATCGGCACGATCGGGATACCGGCCGACATCGCGATGCGGAAGGCACCCTTCTTGAACGGGCCCACCTCGTTGGTGTCCAACCGGGTGCCCTCGGGCGCGATCATCACCGAAATGCCCTTGCGCGCAAGTTCTTCGATCTTCTGCAGGCCTTCCACGGCGGCTCTGGGATCATCCCGGTCGATGAACGCGGCGTCCATCACCTTGCCGATCGAACCCATCAGCGGGTCGTTCTCGAGTTCCTTCTTGCCCACCGACGTGAAGTTGTCGCTGATCAACCGACCGGCGATGAACGGGTCGACCTGGTTGCGGTGGTTGAACAGGAACACCGCAGGCCGCTTGGCCGTCAGGTTCTCCTCGCCCACCACGTTGAGGTCGATGCCGATCACGGTCATCAGAAGCCTGGTCCACGTGGAGGTGAAGAAGTTGACCCCGGTGCGGCGGTTGCGCGTCAGGAGGCCCAGCCCGAGTGCTCCGGCGGCGGCGGGCACCAGCGACGCGATGCCTGCGACTGTCCGCAGCTGCGACACCGGACTGCTGCCGCTGCGGCTGGAGAACCGCAGGACGGGCCAGCCACGCTTCATGGCGACGGCTTGCATCTTGCCGCCTGGGTTGGTGGGACGCGGGTTGCCGACCAGGTACATCAGTGCGACGTCCTCGTCGCCGTCGGCATAGAAGTAGCTCTTGGCGAGGTCGACGCCGTTCTCGGCGGCGAACGCCTGCACCGCGCGTGCCTTGCCCGGCCCCCAGATGATGGGCCGCTTCACTTCGCCGGTGATCAGGCCGTTCTCGTCGGTCTCGAACTTGTTGCTCAAGATGTTGTCGATGCCCAGGAACGCGGCGACCGGTTCCACCTGCACGGTCAGCGCCGAGGAGCTGAGCACGACGGTGTGCCCGCGCGCCTGGTGGGCGCGGACCATGTCGCGCATCTCGGGATAGATGCGCTGCTCGACGTACTGGACGAACAGGCGCTCGCCGAGTTCCTCGAGGTCGCTGAGCGAACTGCCGTGCAGCATGCGGGCGCCCTTGCCGATGAGGTCCTCGAACTCGGAGCGGCCGAGCTGATGGTTGAGCCCCGCCTGGACCATGCCGATGAACTCGCCGACGTTCATCTGCCTGCGGCGCAGGCGGTCCTGGGTCATCAGTACCCCGGTGAAGCCGGCGACCAGCGTGCCGTCGAGGTCGAAGAACGCACCGATCCGCGGACCCTCCGGGCTGGCCTGGATCTCGGCCACCGAACCCGGCAGGCGTAGGGCCCGGCTGGTCTGTCCGTTCTGCGAACTCATTGCGGCGCACTCCCATTCGAGGTGTCAGTCGGTTCGTCGGCATCGTCGGTGAACGACGCCGGTATGCAGCGGGCTTCGCCGCCGAGCGCGAGCACCTCGTCGAAACCCTCGGCGAGGCAGCGCGCCCACAGGTCCGAATCCGTGATCGACGCCTTGTCGTAGCGCGTGGTGATGGTGCAGTACCCGGCGCGCGACACCAGTACCGCCATCATCGCCACCCCGGGCAGCGGACCGAGACCGTAGTGCCGCACGATCTTCGCGCCGGCGATGAACGTGTCACCCGGGTAGATCGGGATGTTGCTGGCCTGCACGTCGGAGGCGACGATGGACCCGGCCACCGATTCGAGGACCGCGTCGGGCAGGAGGCTGAGGATCGGCGCGACGGCGCCCACCAGGTCGATGGCACGCTCCTCGCGCTTCTGCGTCATCTGCTTGCGCACCTGCGCAATCCGCTTGGCCGGGTCGACGATGCCGACCGGTGCGGCGAGGTTCACGCCGGCGAAGCGGTTGCCGCCCGCGGGGTCGTCGTCGGAGCGTAGGTTGACGGGAACCGCCATCGGAATGGTTTGGACCGGCATTCCGCGCGCGTCGTGATAGAGCCGCAGCGCGCCGCACAGTCCAGCCAGGTAGGCGTCGTTGACGGATCCGCCGACGGCCTTGGTCGCCCGGTACAGGTCGCCGAACTCGATGTCGATGGCCTCGCTGCGAGACGACAGGCTGCGGCGGCGCAGCAGCGGTGACGGTTCGGACACCGAGCCCATGACCCGCGCTCCAGACCGGGCGTAGTCCACCACGCCACCGACCGCGGACGCTGGGTTGCGCACCACTCGGGCCAGCGTTCCGGCCGCCCCGCCGAGCGCGCTGCGCACGCCACCCACGATGGTGTTGGGCAGGTTGCCGATCCCTTCGCGCATCAGGTCGTTCGGCGACAGATCCTGCGGAATCGGCATCGGTGCCTCGCGGGTCGCGGGCGGATCGCGCTCCAAATCATAGATGTGGGCGAACATCTCGACCCCGCCCACCGCATCGGTCATCGCGTGGCTCAGATGGAGGATGCTGGCGGCACGGCCGTCGGCGAGACCCTCGACCAACGTCGCCGACCAGAGCGGCCGTGAGATGTCCATGGGTGACTGCAGGGCCACCTCGGCGAGATCGAGCACGTCGCGCAACGTTCCCGGCTCGGGCGCGCGTACCCGGCGCACGTGGAAGTCGAGGTTGAAGTCCGGATCGACCACCCATCGCGGCGCCGCGGTCGGCAGCGTAGGCATGACGACCTTCTGCCGCAGCCGCAGCACCTTGCGGGACGCCTGCTCGAACTTCGCCCGGTAGCGGTTCCAGTCGGGTGTGGTGTCGAGCAGTTCGACGCCCATGATTCCCGACCTGGTGCGGGGGTTGGCCTCGCCGCGATGCAACAGCTGGTCCACCGCGCTCAGTTCTTCGGGAAGTCCGGCCGCGTCCAACTCCGGCACGTCGCTCATGGCGTTGCGCTCTCCTCCCCCTGGTGGCCCGATGCTGACCCCACGCTAGTCCGCGGCCCCTGGGTTGCGAGGGGCGTTAGTCGTAGCTGTGACGCAGTTGTGAACGGTCAAGCTGGTCGACGCCCCCGGCCGGGTCCCGTATCTGCACCGAGTCCCAGCTCGGGGAACACTGCAGAGTCCGCCGTTGGCGTCGCAGCTTGATCACTGGGGCTCGTGAACGGGGGTTCGCGAAACGCCGAGGCGTACAGAACCCCATTTTTCTGGCCGTTCCTGCTCGGCGTGATTCTGAGAGTGACCGAGGCGCCATGCGCCTGGGGGCTGACGTAATAACACTCGTCTGTCTCGGGGCAGTAGATGCACACCGTGTCGATTGCGGCCTTGTCCTGTGGACTGCTGTGCGACCCACGGCGATCTGCCCACATCGAGCGAAATTTCACGGTGACTGCTCCCCCACGGGCCGACCGGTACTTCACCTGCAGGCGGTTGAAATGTCCGTCCGCATAGGCGACGAGATCGAACGGCGCATGCTCCGTCATGGGGAACAAGACGGTCATGTACTTACCCACCAGGTCGGCGTGCACTTTGGCCACTCCAAGGTCGCCCTTGTCCTTTGTGTGGTGCATGGCCGCCAACATAGGAGGCAGGGATGACGCGTCGTTCGATCCCGGTCCCGTTAGGGTGTGAACGCGGCCCCCGTAGCTCAGCGGATAGAGCAGCCGCCTTCTAAGCGGTTGGTCGCAGGTTCGATCCCTGCCGGGGGCGCATCCAAAGACCCGGACGCGACGTCAGCGCCGCCAGAAGTCGAACCGATCGCGGCCCGGCCGGAACCCTGCTGCTTCGACGACGTCCACCGCGGTCGCGAAGTGTTCGCCCACCCGCAACGGCGTGTGAGCGTCACTGCCGAACGACACGGCGTCGCCGCCCTCCTGCCACCACCATCGCATCAACTCGACCGACGCCAGTGGGCTGCGGGTGTTGATTTCCAGCGCGCGCCCCGAGGCCGCGAGCGCGCGGAACACCGCCCGGTACTGCTCCTCGAAGTCGGCCTCGCGGTAGCGGCCGGCGCGCTCGGTGGGCCAGTAGCGGCGCGGGAAGTCGCAGTGCGCGAGCACGTTGAACGCCGCCGAGCCGTCGACGAGCGTCAGCATCTCGCCGAAGTACCGGTTCATGAGTTCGTGCGTCCCGAGGTCGGCGAACAGGGCGCGGCCGACGCCCGTGAGCACGCCGCGATGCTCGATGGCGTGCAGGCTGCCGAGCACGCGTTCGAACTCACCCGCACGCAACACCGACGCCACGCTCTGCGCGAACAGATGCGGCTCACCGGCCTCGATGCCGGACAGGATCCGCAGCTGCGGGAACGATTCGCGGCATCGCGCCACGTCGGCCAGGTAGCCCTCGACGTCGAACGGCACGACGCGCGGGCGCGGCCCGACTTCCGCAGGCCGCTCGACGTGCGTCGTGCCCTCGCCGGTCCAGTCGACGAAGTCCACGTGCTCGGTGAAGGCCACGCCTGGCACGCCCAGCTGCACGGCCCGGGCACAGGCGAGCTGCATCGACGACGACTCCGCGGTGTCCCACGACCACCGCGTGTGCACGTGGTTGTCGGCGGGAAGGTTCCGCGTCGGTCGGTCCATGCGGGTGCAGCTCCTCATATACCTCGGGTGCGCCCGGGCGACGAGGCCCGGCCGTCACGGAAGTCCGGACGCGAACGTATCCAGGATTCCTGTCCTGCAGACGAACACTTGGTGACCACCCTGCCCGTCGGCTCGTCGGGCACGCGATCGGGGCCGTCACTGTCTAACGTCGTCAATCATGCGCTTGGGAGTCGTCGCGGTCGTGCTGGGAATCACCGTCGGGTCGGTCGCGGGCAGTCCCACCGCCGTCGCCGCCGAACCAGACTTCGACCTGCAAGCCCACCGGGGTGGGCGCGGCGAGACGACCGAGGAGTCCCTGCGGGGGTTCGCCAAGGCGCTCGAACTCGGGGTCAGCACGGTGGAACTCGACATCGTGATCACCAAGGACGGTCAGCCGCTGGTGTGGCACGACCCGATGATCGATCCGACGAAGTGCTCCGACACCCGGCCCGCGTTCGCCGGTGACCCCATGTACCCGTACGTCGGCAAGCTGGTCCGCGACCTGGAGCTGGCGCAGATCCGCACACTCGACTGCGGCAAGTTGCTCCCCAACTTCCCCGACGCGGAGGTCGTCGCGAACAACCGCATCGCCACCCTGCCAGAGGTGTTCGCGCTCGTCGACGAGTACGGCGCCGACGTCCGCTTCAACATCGAGACCAAGGTCGAGGCGGAGTCACCCGAGAGCTCGGCTCCCCCTCGGCAATTCGTCGACGTGATCCTCGCCGCGGTGCGTGCGGCGGGCAAGGTCGACCGGGTGGACGTGCAGAGTTTCGATTGGCGCACCCTGCCCATGGTGCGTGCCGCCGAGCCGACCATTCCGCTGGTGGCGTTGTGGGACGACACGACCTACGTACCCGGCTCGCCGTGGCTCGACGGGATCGACCCCGCCGTCGTCCCGGACCCGATCGAGGGTGCACTGGCCGTGGGCGCCGACGTCGTGTCACCTGGTTACTCGGTGCCGTCGGGCGGCACGCCGCACGACCCGGGCTTCCGGCTCGTCGCCGACCGGGCGTTCGTCGACCGTGCCCACGCCGCGGGACTGAGGGTGATCCCCTGGACGATCAACGATCGCGAGGCGATGGTGGCCCAGATCGACGCGGGTGCCGACGGCATCATCACCGACTACCCGACGCGGCTTCGATCGGTGATGGCCGACCGTGGCATGCCGCTGCCGAGGGCCTATCGGCGCTGACGACGCACGGTGTCGCTCGGCCGTGTGACGACCGGCGACCGGAGGCTGCGAGCGGATGCGGTACACATGACCCGATGCCCACCAACGACGTCGACCACCGCCTGAGCCCCCGGCCCGACACCGGGTACGTCTACCAGACGTCGTGGCCGGTCGCGACGGGCGACATCGACGGTGACCTGCACCTGCGCCTCGACGGAGTGGCCCGCTACATCCAGGAGGTCGGTGCGGAGAACCTGGTCGACGCCGGTGAGGCCGAGAACCATCCGCACTGGATCGTGCAACGCACCGTCATCGACGTCATCGAACCCATCGAGTGGCCGAGCGACGTGACGTTCCACCGGTGGTGTTCGGCGTTGTCGAGCCGGTGGTGCACGATGCGCGTCGACCTCGATGGCAGCGCCGGTGGCCACATCGAGACCGAGGGCTTCTGGATCGCGATCAACAAGGACACACTGACCCCGTCGCGGGTCTCCGACACCCTGGTCGCTCGGTTCGCCACCACGACCGACGAGCACCGTCTCAAGTGGCGACCATGGCTGCAGAACCCGACCGACGCCGATGTCGTCACGCCGTTCGCGTTGCGTCGCACTGACATCGACCTGTTCGAGCACGTCACCAACGCCGCGTACTGGCACGCGGTGCACGAGGTGATGGCCTCCGCACCCGACGTGTGCACCGCGCCGTATCGAGCGGTCGTCGAATACCGGCGACCGATCCGCTACGGCGAAGACGTCACGATCCGTTCCGTACGCCGCGGAGACGAGGTGCACTTCGCACTCGCCGTGGGCGACGACGTCCGCGCCGCGGTACTGCTCCGGAAGCTGTAACGCCCCACGCGACGTCGCAGCAGACGAGTCAGATGTCGGTGTCGAGGTACCGCGTCTTGACCGGTGGAGCGGCCAGCAGCGCAGGCAAGGCGGCGATCTTGCCCTCACCGGCACGGAAGCTGCGGTACGCCTCGTCCTGTTCGACGGACTCCCAGCGTTCGTAGATGATCCAGTGAGTCGGATCGTCCTCGTCGACGATGACGTCGGTGGCGAGGTTGCCGTCGAAGGCGCGGGTCGCTTGGAGTTCGCGGCCCATTAGTTCGCGAGCCTCGGCCAACGCCTCGGCCTTGAGCTTGAGTTCGAGCAGAACGGTTACGGCCATGGACTCAGTCCACCACTCGCTGCAGCTCGATGACGGGGATTACCCGTGACGTCTTGCGCTGATACTCGCCGAACTGCGGTTCCGCCTCGGTCTGCTTGGCGTAGACGTCCTCCCGTTCGTCGCCGCTCAGTACCCGTGCGGTGACGCGGAAGGTCTCAGTGCCCTGCTCGACGACGGTGTCCGGATTGGCGACGAGGTTGTGATACCAGTCGGGATTGGTGTCGGCGCCGCCCTTGCTGGCGAAGACGAAGACGCGATCGCCTTCCAGAAGCGGCACCAGGGGGGCGATGCGCTCCTTGCCCGACTTGGCGCCGACATGGTGCACGAGCACCAGTGGCTTGCCCTCGAACATGCCGCCCGCCTTGCCGCCGGACTCGCGGAACTCCGCGATGACCTGCCGGTTCATCTCGTCGAAGTCAATGGGTTCCGACATCCCGCCTCCTCGTCAGCCAGTGCACGTTCTTGCGTCAGCCGTCACCGGGACTCGTTTATTCCTGGCGGGAATTCTTGCGACGGCCGTGCCTCAGCGCCCTCCGGCCCGTCGCCACGCGCGGTCAGTCAGTAGGCGCAACCCGTTCAGCGCCACCAGGATCGTCGACCCCTCGTGCCCTGCCACTCCGAGCGGCAGCGGTAGCTCACCGACCAGATCCCAGGTCACCAGGGCGACGATCGCCGAGCCGGCAATCACGAGGTTGGCGATCACGATCCGCCGTGCACGGCGTGCCAGCGCGAGGACCGTCGGGATCACGGTCAGTTCATCGCGCACGGTGACCGCGTCGGCGGTGTCGATGCTGAGGTCGGCGCCGGTGCGTCCCATCGCGATCGACGCGTGCGCGGCAGCCATCGCGGGCGCGTCGTTCACGCCGTCACCGACGACCAGCGTGCGTCGGCCCGACTGCTCGAAACCGTGTACGACGGAACGCTTCTCGTCGGGGAGCAGATCGGCGCGCACCTCGCGGATGCCGACCCGATGCGCGACGTGTGCGGCCGTGGACGCGTTGTCACCCGTCAGCAGTACCGGCGACGAGTCGGTCATCCTGGTGAGCCGTTCGACGGATTCGACGGCGTCGGTGCGGATGAGGTCGTTGAGCCCGAGGAGACTGATTGCGCGCCCGTCCACCAGCACCACCACCACGGTGGCGCCCGCCGCCTGCATGTCGACGACCTGCGGCAGGTTGTGCTGATCGTCGGGCGCGAGCACTTCGACCGTGCGACCCCGAACCTCCGCCCGGACTCCGCGCCCCGGCAGCGCCGCGAACTGCCGTGCCGCGGGGATCTCCACTCCCCTGGCGCGTGCTGCGGCCACGACCGCGCGCCCGATCGGGTGCTCGCTGTAGAACTCGGCGCCCGCCGCGAGTTCGAGGATGTCCACACCGTCCAGGGACTCGTCGAGCGAGACGACCGAGGAGACCTCGGGCGTTCCGCGCGTGAGGGTTCCGGTCTTGTCGAGTACGACGACGTCGGCGTCGGCGAGGTGCTCCATCGCCACCGCCGACTTGACCAGGACGCCGTGTCGGCCTGCGTTGGCGATGGCCGACAGCAGCGGAGGCATCGTGGCCAGCATGAGCGCGCACGGCGATGCGACGATCATGAACGTCATGGCGCGCAGCAGGGTTGACTGCACGTCGTGGCCCAGGAGCAGCGGTATCGCCAGGAGCGCGACCGTCGCGGCGACCACGACCGTCGAGTACCGCTGTTCGACCTTCTCGATGAACAACTGGGTACCGGCCTTGGTCGCCGACGCCTCGGCCACCATCTCGACGATCCGGGCGATGACCGTCTGCGACGGGTCGCGCTCGACCCTGACGAGCAAGGCGCCCGAACCGTTCACGGTGCCTGCGAACACCTCGTCGTCCGCGTCCTTGGCCACCGGCATCGACTCACCGGTGATCGAGGACTGATCGACGTCGGATGCGCCGTCGACCACCCGACCGTCGGCCGAGATGCGTTCGCCCGGGCGGACTATCACGCGATCACCGATGGCCAGTCGACTCGCGGGAACGACTGTCTCCGTGCCGTCGGCGTCCACGCGCACGGCCTGTTGCGGCGCGAGAGTCAGGAGACTGTTGACCGAGTCCTCGGTGCGCCGCGTCGCGACGTCCTCCAGGGCTCCGGACGTCGCGAAGATGACGATGAGCAGGGCGCCGTCGAGCACCTGTCCGATCGCAGCGGCACCGATCGCCGCCACGATCATCAGCAGGTCGACGTCGAGGCGCTTGTCCCGCAACGCCTTCAGACCCTCGAGTGCCGAATCCCATCCGCCAGCGGCGTAGCAGGCCAGGAACAGCGACCACCACACCGCGGCGGGCGCTCCGAGCAGGCGTGCACCGAGGCCGGCCAGGAACAGGGCCAACGCCACGGCCGCCCAGCGCACCGACGGCAGCGCCCACGCGCCCGACGAGCGAACGGGAGCAGCGAGGTCGTGGTCGTGGTCGTGGCATTGCGTCGCCGGGTGCGTCAACGTTCCAGAACATGTCACGCAGACATGTATACATGTAAAAGTGTAGAGGTGTCAGGGGTAGCCCCCCGATCATGCTTGAATGGATCCATGGGCCATGGCGTAGAGGGCCGGTCGACACCACCGGCAACCCTCGATGCGTCGTCGGCCGCCAAAGTGGCCGAGACCCTGCAAGCTCTCGCCTCGCCGAACCGGCTACTGATCCTGACCCGGCTGCGGCTCTCGCCCTGCACCGTCACGGACCTCTCGGCCGCGGTGGGCATGGAGCAACCGGCCGTGTCGCATCAACTGCGCCTGCTGCGTGCGCTCGGCCTGGTGACCGGAGATCGCAACGGGCGCAACATCGTCTATCGCCTGTACGACAATCACGTGGCTCAACTCCTCGACGAGGCGGTCTACCACATCGAGCATCTCCGCCTGGGCGCCCGCGACACCACTGCGTGACCGGCCTTCGTCACGCCAGCTGCGGGTACACCCCGGCGACGCCGTTCGACAACTGCGCCTGAACGTGACGGCTGACGTCGTCGGCGAGTACTTCGTGGTCGCCCGCGGCGACACCGTCGAGGGCCAGCGCCACCACCGCGGCGGGATCGGACTTCGGCACGTCGCTGTGCTTCATCATGTCGGTGTCCATCGCGCCGACGTGCAAAGCCGTCACGGCGATCCCGCGTTCGGCGAGTTGCAGCCGCAGGGCATTTGTCATGGACCAGGCGGCCGCCTTCGATGCGCAATAGCCACCCGCCATCGAAAAACTCAGCCAGGACAGCACCGACAGCACGTTCAGCATCGCGCCGCCGCCGTTGCGCTCGATCACCGGAGCGAACGCCCGTGCTACCGACAGGGTTCCGAAGTAGTTGGTGTCCATCTCGCGGCGGACGTCGTCGAGGTCGCCGGTCAGCAGGTCTGTGCCCAGGGAGATGCCGGCGTTGTTGATCAGCAGCGTGACGTCACCTGCTGCCTCCGCGGCGGCCGATACCGACCCGGGATCGGCGACGTCGATGGTCACCGGGGTCGCACCGGCCAGGTCGACGCCGTCGGCGTTGCGGGCGCCGGCGTAGACGCGCGCCCCGCGTTGCAGGAGCTGTTCGGCGAAGTGTCTGCCGAGCCCACGGTTGGCTCCGGTGACCAGTGCAGTGCAGGAAGAGAGGTCCATGCCTTCATCCTGCGTCAGGTCACGTCGTCATGGGTGGTCGACGCCGGAATCACCGGGCGAACGAGGAACGGTCCGCTGCCCGCGACTCTCGTCGCGGCCAGCGGACCGTGTCGCCGTCGTCACGCCATCGGGTGAATGACGTTGCCGGTTACCACCTTCCGCCAACCGGCGCGGTGGCCGGCGGCGGGGTCGCGCCGCCGGGAGCAGCCGGGCCCGCGGGGGCCGACCAGTCCGGCGACGTGCAGATCATGTCCGTGGGCATGGTGATCTGCGTGGGTAGCGGAATGCCCAGCCCGCTGACCGCGGGCAGGTTCAGTGCGGGCAGCGCGAACAGCCCACCTTGGCCTGGCACGATCGCCGGTTGCGGCACGTACTGCGTGGCCAGGGCCGCAGCCCCGGTCAGCGGCGCGATGACCTGCGCGGGGATCGGCTGTGCGGCAGCCATCGGCGCGAGGATGCCGGTGGATGCACCGGCGGGAACACCGGCGGCCTGGGTCACCACGGCCGGTGCACCCGCGCCGGCAGCACCTGCTGCGCCGCCACCTGCCGCGCCGCCACCCGCTCCGGCTGCGCCGCTACCCGCTCCGGCTGCACCACCACCGCCGGCGCCCGCGCCACCTGCTGCTGCGCCGCCGCCTGCTCCGCCGGCCCCACCACCCGCTGCTCCACCACCGGCTCCACCTGCGCCGCCACCTGCACCTGCATCGCCTCCGGCGCCACCTGCGCCGCCTGCACCGCCAGCGCCTGCTCCGCCACCACCGGCACCACCGGCACCCGCAGCGCCTCCGCCGCCAGCGCCACCACCTGCACCGCCTGCACCGCCGCCTGCGCCGGGAGCGGCAGCAGCGGCCGCGTCGACGACCGGCGCCACCTCGGCACCACCGGCAGGAGCGCCGACAGCCGCTAGCTGGTCGACGGCAGCGCCCTGGCCACCGTCGATCCCCACGTGACCCCCGGGTAGGCCGGCACCTTCGCCGCCACCGGCACCCGCGCCACCACCGGCGCCCGCGGCCTGCTCGGCTGCCGCACGAGCAGCATTCTGGTCCAGCTGCGCACGCGCGGCTGCATCGTCAACGACCGCCTGCGGCAACGCTTCCGGGCCTCCTGCCCCTGCGGCAGCGGGCGCGCCTCCGCCACCTGCCGCCGGAGCACCGGCACCTCCACCCCCGGGCAGTCCACCGCCGGCTGCCTCGGGTAGACCGCCGCCACCGGCCGCGGGCAGACCGCCACCGCCACCGGCTGGCACGCCGCCACCACCGGCCGCGGGAACACCACCACCGCCCGCGGCGGGCACGCCGCCACCACCGGCCGCGGGAACACCACCACCTCCTGCGACGGGCACACCGGCACCACCGGCTGCGGGCGCGCCGCCACCGCCTGCGACGGGAACGCCCGCGGCAGCGTCGATGGCCGCGGGAGCCGCTGCTGCCGCGGCAGTATCGATCGTGCCTACCGCTGGTGCACCCGCCGCTGCGCCGCCTGCACCAGCCGCACCCGCACCGCCCGTGGCCGCGGCGCCACCGCCGGCCGTAGCAGCGGAACCACCGGATGCGCCCGCGCCGGGAATGGCGCCGAGAGCTGCCGACGGCAGACCGAGCGGCACCGTTCCTGCAGAAGGGGGCGTCACGATCGGGACGCTGACTCCTGGAACACCCACTCCGGGTATCCCCGCGGTCACCGCGCCCGGCGCACCTGCAACGACCGGAGCTGCGGCGGGCGCACCGCCCACCACGGCTCCCGAGTTCTCTATCGTGGCGGCGGCCGGAACCTGAACGGCTGCCGGCACTCCCACCTCGACGGCACCGGTGGCGGGCGCGCCGCCCACGACACCCCCGCCGCCCGGCGCCGCGACTGCGGCAGCGTCCACGACGGGTGCGGCCACGGCACCTGCGTCTGCGACCGGCGCCGCAACAGCGGCCGCATCGACCACGGGCGCGGCCACCGCACCTGCGTCACCGACGGGCACGGCTACCGCTCCGCCGTCGCCTACCGGCGCACCGCCACCAATCGGTGCGCCACCACCAACCGGAGCGCCACCACCAACCGGAGCGCCACCACCAACCGGAGCGCCACCACCAACCGGAGCGCCACCGCCAACCGGAGCGCCACCGCCAACCGGAGCACCGCCACCGACCGGGGCGCCGCCACCAACCGGAGCGCCACCACCAACCGGAGCGCCACCACCAACCGGAGCGCCAGCACCCACCGGGGCACCGCCACCCACCGGGGCGCCACCACCAACGGGCGCGGCCGCCGGAATGACCTCGCCGACAGGGGCTCCGACGCCCGCCGCGGTGTCAATGGGGGCGCCTGCGGCGGTACCTGCCGCGTCGACGAGCTGTCCCACATCCGCACCACCACCGCCGGCACCTGCGCCACCGCCTGCGCCGCCACCCGCTCCACCGCCCGCTCCTGCGCCGCCGCCATCGCCCACGACGCCGGCGCTGACATCCGCCGCACCCAGAGGTGCCGCGGCTCCAGCGTCGCCACCGGCGACACCCGATGCGGTCTGCAGTGCGGCCGCGTCGGCGCCACCGAGACCGCCGGCACCGCCGCCTCCGCCGGCACCAGCCGCGCCGCCGCCTGCACCACCACCGGCTGCTCCACCGCCACCACCTGCAGCTCCACCACCACCGGCACCCGCACCGCCACCAGCTCCACCGGCACCACCAGCTCCACCACCTGCGGCCCCACCGCCACCGGCACCCGCTCCACCGCCGCTACCAGCGGCTCCGCCACCACCGGCACCCGCTCCGGCGCCACCGGCTCCAGCTCCGCCACCGCCACCGGCCGCACCCGCACCACCAGCGCCCGCACCACCGCCGGCCGCGCCGGCACCGCCAGCTCCCGCGCCACCGCCCGCAGCAGCGCCGCCCGCTCCCGTCCCACCACTAACGGCCGCGGCGTTGGTCGCCGGCGGGATCACCACCGGCGCTGCCGGCGCGCCTGCACCGGTGAAGGCCGACGCGGCGCTCTGAAGTGTCTGAGGAACGCCGGCCGGCGTTGAGGTGAACTGCTGGAACATGTTCGAGCACGGCACACCCCCGCTACCCGCTGATTGGTGAGCCGGCTCAGCCGTGCTCACCGCGCTCGGCAAGATCATTGGCCAGCACATTGCCGTGATCGCTACTGCACTCACGGTGAGGCGCTTGCTCGTCGGTGCCATTGTTCCTCCAGCTCTTCAGACCCTGTGGTCAAGCTGAAGGTAGGACCGGTTTATTTATTTGCACGTTAGACAATATGGGCGGTTATGAATCTGTTGCGAAGGCGATCCGCCTCCGTGACCGGAGAGGGGAATCTGCAGGTAATCGGCCTGCCTAACGCCACGGACCACCCGCTGCTGGCCCCGAACAGCCCTTCTGCGGCCACCGTCGGGCGCGTCACTACGCTGAGACGATGCCCGATCTCGTACTGACGCAGGTCGAGGACCGCGTCGCGCTCATCACCGTCAATGACCCGGATCGCCGCAACGCAGTCACCGCGGAGAGTTCGGCCCAACTACGCGCCGCCGTGGAAGCCGCCGAGGCGGACGCCGAGGTACACGCGGTCATCCTCACCGGCGCGGGCAAGGCGTTCTGTGCCGGCGCCGACCTCACCGCACTCGGTGCGGCAACCGAAGACGGGCTGCGCGTGATCTACGACGGCTTCCTCGCCGTCGCGCAATGCACCCTTCCCACGATCGCCGCCGTCAACGGCGCAGCCGTCGGGGCGGGCCTGAACCTCGCGCTCGCCGCCGACGTCCGCATCGCAGGGCCGACGGCGATGTTCGACCCACGGTTCCAGAAGTTGGGGATCCACCCCGGCGGCGGTGCGACGTGGATGCTGCAGCGGGCGATCGGACCGCAGGCCGCCCGCGCAGCGTTGCTGTTCGGCATGCGCTTCGATGCGGAAGCCGCTGTGCGACATGGGCTTGCGCTCGAAGTCGCCGACGATCCGGTCGCTGCTGCGCGTGCCCTTGCGGCAGGCCCGGCATCGGCACCGCGCGACGTCGTACTCGCCACCAAGGCGTCCATGCGGGCTACGGCCAACCCCGGCACCGTCGACCTGGATCAGCACGCCCAGGCAGTCGACGTCGAGATCGGCCCGCAGGCGCGCTCGATCGAATCACCAGAATTCGCAGCGCGTCTGGCCGCTGCCAAGCGCAAGTAGGCGATTCATGGAGTAAAACCTGCGCTCAGCGCCGGTAATACTCCACGAATCGCTCGGCTCAGGGCGCCAGCGCGACGATTCGTTCGGCACGTCGCAACACGGGGGCGTCCACCATCAGGCCCTCGTACTGGAACACACCGCGCTGATCGCGTGCCGTGTCCAATACGCGCCGCGCCCAGTCGATCTGGTCGTCGGTCGGCGTGTACGCGGAGCGAATGACCGCCACCTGGGTCGGGTGGATCGCGACCTTGGCGTCGAAACCCACCGCCACCGCGTCGTCGCTCTCGGCACGAAGACCGTCGAGCTCCTTGATGTCGAGGTACACCGAGTCCAGCGCCATCCGGCCATAGGCCTTGGCCGCGAGCAGGGTCTGCGAGCGGACGTGCTGCGCCACGTCGCGGTACCTGCCGTCGGGCCATCGGTTCGCGGTGCCGCCGGTGACGGCGAACAGGTCCTCGGCACCCCACATCACGGCGACCGCGTTGTCGATGCGTGCGGTCTCGGTGACGGCGAGAGCGCCCAGCGGAGTCTCGACGAGCACCACGACGTCGAACGGAGCGAGCGAACGCACCTGCTCTGCGGTCTCGGTCTTGGCGAGCATCACCGTCGTGTAGTCGGTCTGGGTGAGGGTCTTCATGTCGAGGGCGTGGTCCGGCGTCGTCACCGGGTTGACCCGCACGACGGTCTTCGCCGGGTCGAGCCGAGTCTCGATAAGGGCCTTGCGCGCCGCCTCCCGGTCCTTGGCGGCGACGCCATCCTCGAGGTCGAGGATCACGACGTCGGCCGCAGCCGCGGCCTTCTCGAACCGCTCCGGGCGGTCGGCAGGACAGAACAGCCAGCCTGGTCCGTTGGTGCCGAGCATCAGGACTCCTCCGCTGGTCGCTTGTGCACCATGGTCTTTCGCGACGCCGTGGCCACCACGTCGCCGTGCTGGTTGCGTCCGACGTGGGAGAACGTGACGATGCCCTCCCCCGGCCTGCTCTTGGACTCGCGCTTGTCGAGCACCTCAGTCTCGGCGTACAGCGTGTCGCCGTGGAACAGCGGTTTGGGGAATGCCACTTCGCCGAAACCCAGGTTGCCGACGATCGTGCCCTGCGTCAGCTGCGCGACCGACAGCCCGACGAGCGTGGAGAGCGTGAACATCGAGTTCACCAGCCGCTGGTTGAACGGTGGCAGTGCATCGGAGAACGCGGCGTCTAGGTGCAGCGCCTGGGTGTTCATGGTCAGCGTGGTGAAGAAGACGTTGTCGGCCTCGGTGATGGTGCGTCCGGGCCGGTGCTGGTAGAGCACACCGGTCTCGAACTCCTCGAACCACAACCCTCGCTGCGTGACGACTCGCTTCTGCGTCACAGGCCGGCCTCGCGGGCAATCAGCATCAGCTGCACTTCGGTGGTGCCCTCACCGATCTCGAGGATCTTGCTGTCGCGGTAGTGGCGCGCCACCGGGTACTCGTTCATGAAGCCGTAGCCGCCGAACACCTGCGTGGCGTCGCGCGCGTTGTCCATGGCGGCCTCACTGGAGACGAGCTTCGCGACGGCCGCAGCCTTCTTGAAGGGCTTGCCGGACAACATGAGTGCGGCCGCGTCGTAGTAGGCCGCGCGGGCGGCGTGCGCCCGTGCCTCCATGCGGGCGATCTTGAACGCGATCGCCTGATAGGTCCCGATGGCCGCACCGAAGGCCTGACGCTCCTTGGCGTACCGGACGCATTCGTCGACGCAACCCTGCGCGGCACCGACCGACAGTGCCGCGATCGCGATGCGGCCCTCGTCGAGGATGCGCAGGAAGTTGGCGTAGCCGCGGCCCTGTTCACCGAGCAGGTTCTCCTGCGGCACGCGGACGTCGTCGAAGCTCAGCGGGTGGGTGTCGGAGGCGTTCCAGCCGACCTTGTTGTACGCCGGTTCGGCCGTGAAGCCCTCGGTGGGCACCGGCACCAGGATCGACGAGATCTCCTTCTTGCCGCCCTCGCGCTCACCGGTGACCGCGGTGACGGTCACCAGCTTGGTGATGTCCGTGCCCGAGTTGGTGATGAACTGCTTGGTGCCGTTGATGACCCAGTGACCATCGTCGAGCTTGGCGGTGGTCTTGGTGGCGCCCGCATCGGAGCCGCCGCCTGCCTCGGTGAGGCCGAACGCCCCCAGCGCCTTGCCGCTCGCCAGCAGCGGTAGCCACTCCTGCTTCTGGGCGTCGTTGCCGAAGCGGTAGACGGGCATGGCGCCCAGTGACACACCGGCCTCGAGGGTGATCGCAACGCTCTGATCGACCTTGCCGAGTTCCTCCAGCGCCAGGCACAGCGCGAAGTAGTCGCCGCCCATGCCGCCGAACTCCTCGGGGAACGGCAGGCCGAACAGACCCATGTCGGCCATGCCGGCCACCACTTGATAGGGGAACGAGTGCTCGGCGTCGTGCTTGGCCGCCACGGGGGCGACGACGCTCTGCGCGAAGTCGCGCACGGTCTTGGCCAGCTGTTCGTAGTGGTCCGGCAGAGTGCCGGTGGACAGAAAGTCGCTCATTGTTCGGACTCCTTGTTCGACGCGGTGATTCGGGCCAGCGGCTGGCCCACCTTGACTTGGTCGCCGACGGCGACGAGCAGTTCGACGACGCCGTCCACGGGCGCCGAGAGTGCGTGTTCCATCTTCATGGCCTCGACGGTGACGACGACGGACCCCGACGTCACCGAGGCGCCGTCCTCGGCGCCCACCGCGACGACCGATCCCGGCATCGGGCTGACGAGTTCGGCATCTCCGGCGTGGGCGTCGTCGGGACGGACCGGTGCCTCGCGCACCTCCTCGACCGCCGTAGTGCGGCCGCCTCCGTGCAGCCAGGTGACGTGCTCGGCAGCCGCCACCACGTATTCCGCACGCAGCCCGTCGAGGGTGACGGTGAGGTCGCGCCCATCGAGTGTGGCACTCAGAGAACGACGTTCGCCATCCTCGACCCGGGCGGTAGCGGCGGCGGGGGTTCCGGTGATGTGCACGTGTTCGGTCCGCTCGCCCGCACGCAGGCGGATGGTCGTCGCGGCGTGGACGCCGGCGCGCCAACCCGACGGTACCGACCACGGGTCGTTGCCGGCGAGAGCCCAGCGCTCCAGCCAGTGATGGGCGGCGGCGGCCATGAGTTCGTCGTCGTCGGCGGGTGATCCGCCGTAGTCGGGCAGGCGGCGGTCGAGCAATCCGGTGTCCAACCGTCCGGCTGCCACGTCGGGATCGGCGAGCAGGAAGCGCAGGAAGTCGACGTTGGTGGTGACCCCGAGGACGGCGGTGTCGGCCAGGGCACGGTCCAACGCCCGCAGGGCGCCGTCCCGGTCGTCGGCGTGCGCGATGACCTTGGCCAGCATCGGGTCGTAATCACTGCCGACGACGGTGCCCACCCGGATCCCGGAATCGTTGCGAGCGAGCGAACTCGACACCACGTCGAGCACCGTGCCGCCGGTCGGCAGGAAGTCCCGCGCCGGATCCTCGGCGTAGACGCGCGCCTCGATGGCGTGACCGGAGAGCACGACGTCGTCCTGCACGACCGTCAGCTTCTCCCCCGCCGCGATGCGAACCTGGAGTTCGACGAGATCGGTGCCGGTGACCATCTCGGTGACAGGGTGCTCGACCTGCAGGCGGGTGTTCATCTCCATGAAGAAGAACTCGTCGGGCCGGTCGGCGGAGACGATGAATTCGACCGTGCCGGCACCGGTGTAGTCGACGCTGCGCGCGGTGTCGCACGCCGCCGCGCCGATGCGCGCCCGCGTCGCGGGATCGAGCAGGGGTGAGGGCGCCTCCTCGATCACCTTCTGGTGACGGCGCTGCAGGCTGCATTCGCGCTCCCCGAAGTGCACCACGTTGCCGTGGCCGTCGGCGACCACCTGCACCTCGATGTGTCTGGGATTCAACACGAATCGTTCGATGAACAGCGTGTCGTCGCCGAAGGCCGCGGCGGCCTCGCGCCGCGCGGAGATCAGGGCGGCCGGAAGGTCGGCGGCCGCGTGCACCACTCGCATCCCCTTGCCGCCACCACCTGCGGACGGCTTGACCAACACGGGGAAGCCGACGTCACCTACCCCGCCGATCAGGTCGTCGTCGGTGAGTCCCGGTCGTGAGATGCCCGGCACCACCGGCACGCCGAACGCCGACACGGCGGCCTTGGCGGCGATCTTGTCGCCCATGGTCTGGATGGCGGTGACCGGCGGCCCGATGAACGCGATGCCCGCGTCCTGCAGCGCCGCGGCGAAATCGGCGTTCTCCGAGAGGAATCCGTATCCCGGGTGGACGGCCTGGGCGCCGGTGCGTCGCGCGGCCTCGACCACCTTGGCGATGTCGAGGTAGCTCTGCCGAGCCGGGGCGGGGCCGAGCCGCACCGCGACGTCGGCCTCGGCGACGTGCAGTGCCCCGGCATCGGCGTCGCTGAAGACCGCGACCGACCTGATGCCCATCGCACGCAGGGTGCGGATCACCCGCACGGCGATCTCGCCTCGGTTGGCGACCAGCACGGTATCGAACGTCCCGTGAGTTCGGGTTCCGAACACGTTGAAAGTCATTGCCTCACATCCTGAAGACGCCGTAGGACACCGGCTCGAGCGGCGCATTCGAGGCAACCGAGAGTGCAAGTCCCACCACGGTTCTGGTGTCCGCCGGGTCGATGACGCCGTCGTCCCACAGCCGCGCGGTCGAGTAGTAGGGGTTGCCCTGGTGTTCGTACTGGTCGCGGATGGGCGCCTTGAACGCCTCCTCCTCGTCGGCCGACATGTCGCCGCGCACCGTGGCCAGCACCGACGCTGCCTGCTCGCCGCCCATGACCGAGATGCGCGCATTCGGCCACATCCACAGGAACCGAGGCGAGTAGGCCCGTCCGCACATCGAGTAGTTGCCCGCGCCGTAGGAACCGCCGATGACCACCGTCAGCTTCGGCACGCGGGCGCACGCCACGGCCGTGACCATCTTCGCCCCGTGCTTGGCGATGCCGCCCGCCTCGTAGTCGCGGCCCACCATGAAGCCGGCGATGTTCTGCAGGAACAGCAGTGGCGTCGAACGCTTGTCGCACAGCTCGATGAAGTGCGCGCCCTTCATGGCGGATTCACCGAACAGCACGCCGTTGTTGGCGACGATCCCGACCGGATGACCGTGGATGCGGGCGAATCCGGTGACCAGCGTGGTGCCGTATTCGGCCTTGAACTCCGTGAATTCGCCGCCGTCGACGATGCGGCCGATGACTTCGTGCACGTCGTAGGGCACCCGCGAGTCGGTCGGCACGACGTCGTACAGCTCCGTCTGATCGGCGATCGGGTCGACCGTCGGCGCGACGTCCCACGGAGTGGGCGTCCGCGGACCGAGCGTGGCGACGATGCGGCGCACGATGCGCAGGGCGTCGCGGTCGTCGTGGGCCAGGTGGTCGGTGACGCCGGAGACCTTGGAGTGCAGGTCTCCGCCGCCCAAATCCTCGGCGCTCACCACCTCTCCGGTGGCGGCCTTCACCAGCGGCGGTCCGCCGAGGAAGATCGTGCCCTGATTGCGGACGATGACGGCCTCGTCGCTCATGGCGGGCACGTACGCGCCACCGGCCGTGCAGGACCCCATGACCGCGGCGATCTGCGGGATGCCTTGCGCGCTCAGGTTGGCCTGATTGAAGAAGATGCGCCCGAAGTGATCGCGGTCGGGGAACACCTCGTCCTGCCGGGGCAGGAAGGCGCCGCCGGAGTCGACGAGATAGACGCACGGCAGCCGGTTCTGGCCCGCGACCTCCTGCGCCCGCAGGTGCTTCTTGACCGTGATCGGGTAGTAGGTGCCACCTTTGACGGTCGCGTCGTTGGCGACGATCATGCACTCGCGCCCCGAGACCCGCCCGATGCCCGCGATCATTCCGGCGCCGGGACATTCGTCGTCGTACATGCCGTCGGCGGCCAACGGGGCGATCTCGAGGAACGGCGAACCCGGGTCGAGGAGACCGTCGACCCGGTCGCGCGGCAACAGCTTGCCGCGGCTGACGTGCCGTTCCCTGGACCGCTCCGACCCGCCGCGCGCGGCGGCGGTGAGCTTGGCCTGCAATTGCTCGACGAGAACGAGGTGTTGCTCGCGATGCGAAACCCGCGTCGCCATCGGGGCACCCACTTCAGTTGAGTTAATGGTGACTAACTCGTAGGATGTTAGTGACGATTAACCCAAATGTCTACCGCCGTCGAGGAGACGATGTGACGACCAGTGCGCGCGCCTCGTCGGCGGGAGCCGGTGAAACCTCCCGCAGCAGAGCCAAGTCCGATCGGCGCAGCCAGATCATCGCCGCGGCCGAACGATTGATCGCCGAGCGTGGGTACCTGTCGGTTCGGCTCGAGGACATCGGCGCCGCCGCCGGCGTGAGCGGACCGGCGATCTACCGGCACTTCTCCAACAAGGAGGGACTGCTCGTCGAGATCCTCGTCGGGATCAGCACCCGTCTGCTCGAGGGCGGGACGAACGTCGTGCGCAACGCCCCCGACGCCGCAACGGCCCTCGACGGGCTGATCGACTTCCACCTCGACTTCGCGTTCGGCGAGTCAGACCTCATCCGCATCCAGGACCGCGACCTCGGGCACCTGCCTGCCCCCGCCAAACGCCAGGTGCGCAAGGCGCAGCGTCAGTACGTCGAGATCTGGGTCGACGTCCTGCGACGTCTCGACGGCGAACTCGACGAGGACGACGCCAGACTCATGGCGCACGCCGGCTTCGGACTACTCAACTCCACGCCGCACGCCATCAGGCAGACGACACCGCCACGGTCCTCGCGCGCAGTGTTGCGAGCGATGACCGTGGCGGCGTTGACGTCGCGAGGTCGGAACTAGTACCAGACTCGTCGGCCACCGACCGCGTGGCCGACAGCTCCGAGGATCCAGAACACCGCGCCGATCACCAGCGCGACGACTCCGATGTAGGTCAAGATCGGAACCGAGAAGATCAGTCCGAGTACCAGTAGAACGGCTCCGAGTGCGATCACGATGAGCCCCTTTCAATCACGGTCACGTGCAACGAGAGCGTCGGTCACTGACTGGGCTCGGGTAGGTTGCAGTCGGTCACCTTCGGGTTGACGCCCGCGTAGTTCAACGGACCCGCCACCACGGTCAATGCGATGGTGCCCGCAGTGCCGCAATTGTTCGCCGAGGTCTCGAAGTAGCCGCGCTGGAACGTGGCGACGACGCCGATCAACAGCCAGATGACAACGATGACGCTGAGAATCCGCATGATGGGCCTCCACTCCTGTGCGCCGCCGTGGCGCGTGATCTTGTCTTACCCTCGCGAAAATATTGTTAAACGCTGTAAGCACCGCGGTTCGCGTCGCTGCCAGGGCCGGTGAGGCGCGGGTACCCTTCAGCACATGAGGTGGGAATGACCGATCCAGGACGACGCGACGGGCCGGAGCCGACGCAGCCGTTGTCGTACGGCCACCCCGGTTACAGCGACCCGGCGTACGCCAACCAGGCCCCGTACGGGCCGTCGTACCCCAACCCGTACCAGGCGCCACAACCGCAGGGACCCACCCAGAACCTGCCGCCCTACTCCCCGTACGCCTACCAGCCGCCGCCAACCGAGCAGTTCGGGATGCAGCCGGAGGTGCCGCCCGGCGATCCGGGCGACGGCGGACCCGGCCGCGGGATGTGGCTGTGGGCGTTGGCCGCGCTGTCGGTGGTCATCGTGGTCGGCCTGCTCATCGCGCTGGTGATCGTCAACAGTTCCCAGCAGGAGACGGTGGTCGCGCCGCCGAACGGTCCGACCGAGCCGTCGTTCACCACGGCTCCCAGGACCACGACGCGCACCCCGACGACGACCGCGGCGCCCACCCCGCTGCCGATCCCGCCGCCGGGGACGTCAACGGCGCCCGGCGAATCGGCCACTCCGGGGACCACCGAGACCGTCCTCTACGACGTGGCGGGCGAGGGACGCGCGATCAACATCACCTACATCGACAGCGGCGGCATGTTCCAGACCGAGTTCAACGTGGTGTTGCCGTGGAGCAAGGAAGTTCGACTCAGCGCCCCCGCACGGCAGTCCGCCAGCGTCAGCATCATCAACGTGGGCCGGGACATCAGCTGCTCGATCTCGGTGAACGGCACGCCAATTCAGCAGCGCACGGGATCAGGCCTGACTGTCTGCAGTCCGGTGTGACGTAGGCGTCCGCACCAACAGCATCGCCACCAGACCGAGCGCCAGCACGGCGAGCAGTCCGCCCATCCCGGCCCGGTCCGTACCGAACACCGCGATGAACGTCGCGAAGAACCACGGCGCCAGCGGTGCCGCCGTACGTCCGGTCGTGGTGTAGAGCCCGAACGCGGCCCCCTCCTTGCCCTCCGGGGTCAGGCGCAGCATCTGCGTGCGCGCCGACGACTGGGTCGGCCCCACGAACAGACACAGCAGCAGACCACAGATCCAGAACCCGGTGGGACCGTCGAGGGTCATCAGCACCGCAGCAACGACCACCATCGACGCCAGCGACCCGACGATCACCGGCTTCGAACCCACCCGGTCGTCGAGCAACCCGCCCAGCACCGCCCCCACGGCAGCGACGACGCACGCGCACACGCCGAACAGCAGCACGTCCGCCTGGGACAGGCCGTACACCGTGACGCCGAGAACCGCGCCGAACGTGAAGATCCCGGTGAGCCCGTCGCGGAAGATGGCGCTCGCGACCAGGTAGTAGACGATGTTGTGGTCGCGCCGCCACTGATCGGACAGTTCGGCCCACAACCGGCGGTAGGCACCGAAGAAGGTGATCTTGGGACCGGTCTGCAGCGGCGTCTCGGTGCGTCGGGTCAGCAGCAGCGGCAGCGCGAACAGGGCGAACCACGCGGCGGTCAACAGCATCGCCAGCCGCACCGGCCAGCCGTCGGCCGCGGAGATCCCGAGCAGGCCGCGGGTGTCGCCCTCACCGGCGATCAACCCGAGGTACACCATCAGCAGGAGCGCAACGCTCCCGAAGTAGCCTGCAGCCGAACCGAATCCGGAGACCCTGCCCGACGTCGCGGGCGTGGACAGCTCGCCGAGCATGGCGTTGTAGGGCACCGTAGCCAAGTCACTGCACGCGGCGGTGCAGGCCAACAGCGCCAAGCCGGCCCACAGGTAGGAGGGGTCGTCGCGGATCATGCTCAACGACGCCGTCAGCACGATCGCCGCACCCGTCAGCGCCGCCAGCACCCGGCGTCTGCGATGAACGGCGTCGACCCAGATGCCCGTCGCCGGCGCCAGCACCGCGACCACGAGCCCCGAGATCGTCAGTGCCCGGCCCAGCCACTCCGCCGGCGTCGTCGACCCGCCGATGCCCTGGCCGACCTGCCCGGTGAGGTACACCGAGAACACGAAGGTGACGACGATCGCGTTCACACCGGTGGCGCCGCAGTCCCAGAGAGCCCACGCCGCAATGCGTGACCGCCCGGGAGTCGGCGAGCCCGGGTCGGGGCTGCTCATGGGTGCACTCTATTGGTCCCTACGATTGGCGCCATGCCAGTACCCGCTCCCCATCCCGACGCCCGTGCCGTCGTCACCGGTGCCTCGCAGAACATCGGCGAGGCCCTGGCGACCGAACTCGCCGCCCGCGGGCACCATCTGATCGTCACCGCCCGGCGCGAGGAGGTACTCACGTCGCTGGCCGCGCGGCTGACAGAGCGGTACGGGGTGACGGTCGAGGTACGCGCCGTCGACCTCGCCGACCCCGCCGCGCGCGGCGCGTTCTGCGACGAGCTGGCCGGACGCCACGTGTCGATCCTGTGCGCCAACGCCGGGACGGCCACGTTCGGCGCCGTGGCGAAGCTCGACGCCCAGGGCGAGAAGGACCAGGTGCAGCTGAACGTCCTCGGCGTGCACGACCTGGTGCTGGCGGTGCTGCCGGGCATGGTGGAACGCCGGGCCGGTGGCATCCTGATCTCCGGCTCCGCCGCGGGTAACTCGCCGATCCCGAACAACGCGACCTACGCGGCGACGAAGGCCTTCGTGAACACGTTCAGCGAGTCACTGCGCGGCGAGGTCAAGCCGCTCGGCGTCCACGTGACGGTGCTGGCACCGGGACCGGTCCGCACCGAACTGCCCGACCCCGACGAGCAGTCGCTCGTGGAGAAGCTGATTCCCGACTTCCTGTGGATCGACACCGAGTACACCGCGAAGGTGTCGCTCGACGGCTTGGAGCGCAACAAGATGCGCGTCGTGCCGGGAGTGACGTCCAAGGCGATGTCGGTCGCCAGCGGGTACGCCCCGCGCTCGATCGTCACGCCGATCGTCGGCGCGGTGTACAAGAAGCTGGGCGGCGAGTAGCTCGTCCGACTGTGCGGCTCAGCGCCGACGTCGGCGGCGGCCGGTGCCGAAGATGCTGCGGGTGATCTCGCGGCCGATGACGGTGCCGGCCGAACGCATCGCGCTCTTGAACGCCGTGCTGCCGATGACCTTCTCCATCATCCCTGGCTCGGCCCGCTCGTCCGACGCCACCGGCCCGTCCCACTGCGGTACCGGCGGCGGCAGGTCGACGGGCGCCGGCGGGGCCACCCGGGCAGTGAGCCGCTCGTAGGCGGACTCCCGGTCGATCGTCTGCCCGTACTCCGCCTGCAGCGGCGACGCCGTGGCCGCAGCCCGGATGGCGTCGGGGCCGATGGTGTCCATCAGCGAGCGCGGCGCGCGCATCCGGGTCCACGCGACGGGCGTCGGCGCCCCGGTCTCGGAGAGCACCGTGACCACGGCCTCGCCGATGCCCAGGGACGTCAGCGCCTCGCCCAGCTCGTAGACCGTGGTCTTCGGGTAGGTGCGCACGGTCTTCCTGAGCGCCTTCTCGTCGTCCGGGGTGAACGCCCGCAGCGCGTGCTGGACGCGGGCCCCCAGCTGGGACAGGACGTCGTTCGGCACGTCGGTGGGGAGTTGGGTGCAGAAGAACACGCCGACGCCCTTGGAGCGGATCAGCTTGACCGTCTGCTCGACCTGTTCGAGGAACGCCTTCGACGCGTCGGTGAACAGCAGGTGCGCCTCGTCGAATACGAACACGAGGTTGGGCTTCTCGACGTCGCCCACCTCGGGCAGCGTGGTGAACAGGTCGGCGAGCACCCACATCAGGAACGTCGAGAACAGCACCGGCCGGGCGGCCTGGTTCCCGAGTTCCAGCAGCGTGATGACGCCGCGGCCCTGCGCGTCTCGCCGCATCAGGTCGTCGGGCTCGAGTTCGGGTTCGCCGAAGAACGTGTCAGCGCCCTCGGCCTCGAGGTTGACCAGTGCGCGCAGGATCACCCCCGCGGTGGTGGTCGACACCGCGCCGAGAGCCTTCAGCTCCGGCTTGCCCTCGTCGCTCGTCAGGTACTGGATGACCGCGCGGAGATCCTTGAGGTCGAGCAGCGCCAACCCGTTCTGATCGGCGAAGTGGAAGATCAGGCCGAGGGTCGATTCCTGGGTCGCGTTGAGACCGAGGACCTTCGACAGCAGGATCGGCCCGAAGCTGGTGATGGTCGCGCGCACCGGCACGCCGACGCCGCCGGTGCCCAGCGAGAGGAACTCGACGGGATACGCGGTCGCCGTCCACGCGTCCCCCGTGTCGGCGGCGCGCTGGGTCGTCTTGTCCCCCGCCGCACCCGGGCGCGACAGCCCGGACAGGTCGCCCTTGACGTCGGCCATCAGCACGGGCACCCCGGCCGCGGACAACTGCTCGGCGATCATCTGCAGCGACTTCGTCTTGCCGGTGCCCGTCGCGCCCGCGACCAGTCCGTGGCGGTTCACCGTGGCGAGCGGGATGCGGACCCGGGCCGAGGGGTCGACCACGCCGTCGATGATCACCGTCCCCAGCTCGAGCGCCGGTCCGTCGAAGGCGTAACCAGCGGCGATCTGCTGTGCGGGTGCGGTCGACGGGTCTGCTGTCATGCGGCGAACCCTAGTCGTGCCACCCGGGGCGGGGGCACGTCTGAGGTGGTCGCGACGACACCGTCGGACGGTGGGAATACTGTGGAACGTTGTGCGCGACGAACTGGTGTGGATCGACTGCGAGATGACCGGCCTCGATCTGGGGTCTGACCGACTCATCGAGATCGCGGCCTTGGTGACCGACTCGGAACTCAACGTGCTGGGCGACGGCATCGACGTCGTGATCCACACCGACGACGAGGCGCTCGACGGCATGATCGAGGTGGTCGCGACGATGCACCGCAAGTCGGGCCTCACCAATGAGGTGCGCGCGTCGACCACCAGCCTCGCCGACGCCGAGGAGATGGTGCTGGACTACATCCGCACCCACGTCAAGGCTCCGAACACCGCGCCGCTGTGCGGCAATTCGATCGCGACCGACCGGGGCTTCATCGCCCGCGACATGCCGACCCTCGACGGCTACCTGCACTACCGCATGATCGACGTCAGCTCCATCAAGGAACTGTGCAGGCGCTGGTACCCGCGGATCTACTTCGGCCAGCCCGAGAAGGGGCTCGCGCACCGCGCCCTGGCCGACATCCACGAGTCGATCCGCGAGTTGAAGTACTACCGCCGCACGGCATTCGTCCCTGCTCCGGGACCCGCGACCAGCGACATCGCGGCCGTCGCGGCCGACCTCGGACCCGTCGGCAACGGCGAAGTGACAATCGATTCGGCTACCGAGCGTCCGAGCGGCTAGTATCTACGACGCCGCAGTGCCCACTTCGGGTCGGCGGCGATGGTGGCTGTAGTTCAGTTGGTAGAGCACCAGGTTGTGATCCTGGCTGTCGCGGGTTCGAGTCCCGTCAGCCACCCGGTAACGGAACGGGCCCGCCGCACTCAGTGCGGCGGGCCCGTTTCGTTGGGTCGGGTGCGGGACTAGACGTCGGCGTTGCCGGCCTTCCACTGCTCCCACGGGATGTTCCAGTCGCCCAGGCCGTCGGTGCCCGGCAGAACCGATCCGACGGTGTTGGTGACGTCGACGATGTCGCCGCGCTTGGTGTTCTCGTAGAACCACTTCGCGTTGCTGGTGCTGACGTTCAGGCAGCCGTGGCTCACGTTGCTGTAGCCCTGGCTGCCCACCGACCACGGGGCACCGTGGACGTAGATGCCGCTGTAGGACATCTGGGTCGCCCAATCGACTTCGGTGCGGTAGCCGTTCGGCGAGTTCGACGGCACGCCGTACGTCGAGGAATCCATGACCAGGTGCGAGTAGCGGTCACCCACGATGTACGTGCCGTTGTTGGTGGGCGTGCTGCTCTTGCCCATTGAAATCGGCATGGTCTTGATGACCTCGCCGTTGCGCCGGACCGTCAGGGTCTTCGTGCTGTCGTCCGCCGTGGCGATGACTTCGTCGCCGATGGTGAAGCGGGTGCTGACGTTGTCCTGCCCGAACAGACCGTCGCCCAGGTCGACGCCATAGGTGTTGACCGCGACTTCGACGATGGTGCCCGGCTTCCAGTACTGCGCGGGACGCCACCGGACCTCTTGGTTACTGAGCCAGTAGAACGCCCCCTCGACCTCGGGGGTGGTGACGACCTTGATCGCGTTCTCCGCGGCCACCCGGTTCGGGATGTTCTCGTCGAACCGGATCGCGATCGGCTGACCGACGCCGACGACCTCGCCGTCGTTCGGCAGCACGTAGGGCATCGTCAGGTTCTCGGGCGAGTGGGTCTGGAACGTCATCGACCGGTTGGTGACGCCACCGAGACCGAGGGACTGGGCGTTGAGGGTGTAGCGCGCGTTGTAGTCGAGCGGATCGGTGGTGGTCCACGTCAGACCGTCCTTGCTGAGCGCACCCACGACGTTGGCGCCGTCCTCGTCGGTCATGGTGACAGCGCCCAGCACGCCGTCCTCGGCCTGCACGGTCACGGGCGAATCGACCGTCACCCCGACCGCGCCGTCGGTGACCGACGACGTCAGCTTCGGCACCAACAGGTCGCCGAAGGGCGTGCCCTTGTCGGCGATGGTCTCGGGCTGAGGCGCAGCGGACGGCGAGCTGTTGCAGCCGCTCAGTCCCAGCACCACGGCGGGCACCAGCAGCATGGACACCATCAGCGCCGGACGGCGACGCGGACGGGTCACAGAATGGACTCGCCACATGATTGGCTCCACCTCACGACTCAGAATTCAACGTGACGACGACCGGCGTCAGTTGTTGGCAATAGTCTAAGGGAAACCGCCGACAAGGGCGCGATCGTTACATTTGGCCCTCGCGACGGCCGTCTGACGGCGTGATTTCACCTGCGCCGCGTCGCCTGTTATCGTCTCTCACGCGCGCCGTTAGCTCAGTTGGTAGAGCAGCTGACTCTTAATCAGCGGGTCCGGGGTTCGAAACCCTGACGGCGCACCACCCGAAGACCCCGCCACGGCGGGGTCTTCGTCGTTTCTGGGCACTTCGGTCGCCGATGACGTTCCTCACAACGCGTCGGCTCCCCGTTTGCCGCATGGCCCACCTGAAATTGCCGCTGACGTCCGGGCAATTTCGCCCAAGCCCAGCTAGCAAGGCGTTTCTGGGTGTGCTGGAATCGCCTGGACAGAGGCGGTTTTGCGGCGGAATCGTAACGATACGGGCCGTAGCGTAAGTCGTTGATCAGGCAGTTCGTTGCGTTTCACCGACTACAAAGCCGGGTAAGCCTGCTACAGTCGGAGTTAGCTGGTGGACATACGGGCAAGACGCCTGACAGCAGCTAACGGGGAAGCGAGGTCTTAGCTAGATGAGAACATCCAGCGCGTCGACCTCCACCATCGCAGCCGAACTCGTCGAAGCAGAAGACGCGACAGCGCCCGAACTCTTGGCGATTCACAACTGCAGCCGCTTGGGCTTGCGGGCCAACCCGCCCCGCTCCTGGTTCGCAAACCTCTTCAGGCCGAACCGCCGCTGACCTCGGTTGGTCAGCGGTTCCGGACGCGCTTGACGAAGACGACGAGCACCACGGCACCCAGGCCGGCCAGTGAGGCTGCCACCGCGGGCTTCTTGACGAAGTCCAGCGCCGCGGCCTTGACGTCGTCGGCGATCCGACGGGGATTGGCGCGAACCGCCAACGCGTCCACCGTCGAAGCCAGCTGATCACGCGCCTGGTCGATATCCCGCTTGATGGTGTCCGGATCTCTATCCGCCACGTCAGCCCTCCAACTCGCCTCGCGCCTTATCGCACTACCCTAGTTCAGGCGCTACCCGGTCGCGTCGCTCGCCCCGGGCGACCGCCGACTGCGAGCACGGCCGAACCGAAGGGAACCACGCATGGCACCGACGCCCCGCCTCCAGGTAGGCGACACCGCCCCCGCGTTCAGCCTGACCGACGCCGACGGCAACACCGTCGACCTCGCGGAATTCAAGGGCCGCAAGGTCGTCGTGTACTTCTATCCCGCGGCCTCCACGCCCGGGTGCACGAAGCAGGCGTGCGACTTCCGCGACAACCTCGCCGAATTGAACGACGCGGGTCTCGACGTGGTCGGCATCTCCCCCGACAAGCCCGAGAAGCTCGCCAAGTTCCGCGACAAGGAAGGCCTGACCTTCCCGCTGCTGTCAGATCCGGACCGCACGGTGCTCACCGCATGGGGCGCCTTCGGCGAGAAGACCATGTACGGCAAGACCGTTCAGGGCGTGATCCGCTCGACGTTCGTCGTCGACGAAGAGGGCAAGGTCGAGGTCGCCCAGTACAACGTCAAGGCCACGGGGCACGTCGCGAAGCTCCGCCGCGACATCTCGGTCTAGCCGTTCCCCCTACAGCCCCCGGTCGCTGCGCTCCTGCCCGCCGGCCAGCGCCTCCAGCAGCAGCGCCTCGGCGGTCGCGGCGCGTTCCAAAACCCCGAGGTGCAGGCTCTCGTTGATGCTGTGCGCCTGCGTGTCTGGATCCTCGACGCCGGTCACGAGGATCTTCGCCTCCGGGTAGGCCTTGGCGAACTCGGCGATGAACGGGATCGATCCACCCACGCCCGCGTCGATCGCGTCGGCACCCCAGGCCTGGCGGAAGGCCGACCGCGCGGCGTCGTAGACCGGTCCGGTCGCGTCGATCGCATATGGCTGACCGACGTCGCCGGGGGTCACGGTCACCTGGGCGCCCCACGGCGCGTGCTGCTCGAGGTGACGGGTGAGAGCCGCCAGGTGTTCGGCGGCATCGCCGCCGGGAGCGACGCGCATGCTGACCTTGGCGCGCGCCCGCGGGATCAGGGTGTTCGAGGCCGAGGCGATCGGCGTGGTGTCGATGCCGATGACGGTGATCGCGGGCTTGGCCCACAGCCGCTGCACCACAGTGCCGGAACCGATCTCGCGGACGCCGTCGAGGAGTCCCGCGTCGCGCCGCACCCGTTCGGCCGGGAAGTCGACGTCGGCCGCCGACGCCTCGTGCAGACCTTCGACCGCGACGTTCCCGTCGTCGTCGTGCAAGCTGGCCAGCAGGCGGACCAGTGCGGTCACGGCGTCGGGCGCGACCCCGCCCCACATGCCCGAGTGCAACCCGTGGTCCAGCGTCGCCACCTCGACCACGCAATCGGCGAGGCCGCGTAGCGACACGGTCAGGGACGGGAGATCGGGACTCCAGTTGTCGGAGTCGGCGATCACGATGACGTCGGCGGCCAGTTCGTCCCGGTGCGCGGCGAGCACGGCGCCCAGCGACGGCGAACCGGACTCCTCCTCGCCCTCCACGAACACCGTGACGCCGACGGGCGGGTTGCCGCCGTGGGCCCGAAACGCCGCCAGATGCGTTGCGATGCCTGCCTTGTCGTCGGCGGTGCCGCGACCGTAGAGCCGGCCGTCGCGCTCGGTGGGTTCGAACGGCGGCGAGTGCCACTGCCCGCGGTCGCCTTCGGGCTGCACGTCGTGGTGCGCATACAGCAGAACGGTCGGCGCACCGGGCGGCGCCGGATGGTGCGCGATCACCGCGGGCGCACCGCCTTCGCTGACGATGCGGACGTCGCCGAAGCCTGCGTCGGACAACGACTTCGACACCGCTTCGGCACTGCGCCGGACCTCGTCGCGTCGCGCCGGGTCGGCCCACACCGACTCGATGCGGACGAGCGCCTCGAGGTCGGCACGCACGGACGGCAGGACTTCGCGCACACGGGCGGCGACATCGGTCATGACACCCAGGCTAGTGGCTCGCTCACCCAGCCACGAGCGTGCGTGAACTCGGCTCACGACGCGGCGTGTCGCCCGCAGACACGCACGCTCGCCGGAGAAGGGAACGGCTAGGTAGCGGTCTCCAGGACGGCGACGGCGGCGGCTGTATCGCGCTCGTGGGTGAGCGACAGGTGGATGGTGATGTCCTTCAGGTGCTCGGCGATCGCGCCCGACAACCGGACCTTCGGCCGGCCCCACATGTCGGTGACGATCTCGATGTCGCGGTGGATGCCCTCGGGCAACATCGGCCGCTTGGAGAACCGTGACCCGGACCACGCCTTGATCACGGCCTCCTTCGCAGCCCACCTAGCAGCGAGATGCCTTGCCGCAGACGAACTCTTGTCCGCAGCGTCGCGACGCTCACCAGGGGTGAACGTCTCCGCGAACACCGTTCCCGGCTGATCCACCTGTTCGGCGAAGTCCGGTATGGAGACCAGATCGATGCCCACTCCCACGATGCTCACGCCGCGACGTTACCCCAGCCCGACTCCGTCACCGCGCGTACCAGCCATCCGCGCCGAGTCGCGACGACGCGTCGAGGAGCATGTCGGCCTCCTGGCGCTTCTCCGGCTCGTCGTGGTGGAACCGGCGATCGGCCGGCTTCTCGTACAGCACGGGCCCACCGGCGATCGCCGACGCGAGCCTGCGCTGCCCGGCGAGCACGCGGTCACCGGCACGACGCTGGTAGTCCTCGCGCTGCTGCGGATCCAGTGCCGCCAGGAACGCCTGCGGGTGCACCAGCGCCACCAGGCCCGACACGTGACCGAAGCCGAGGCTCGTCACGAGTCCTGCCTTGAGCGGGAACTTCTCGCCCAGGTGCAAGGTCTCGCGGACCCACACGAAGTGCTGTGCGTGGTTCAGCTCGTCGTCGACGCAGTCCAGACTGCGGTTCGGCGGGATGACGCCGTCGCGCAGCATCTGGCACATCCCCATCATCTGGAACGCCGCCGCGCCGCCCTTGCTGTGACCCGTCAGGCTCTTCTGGCTGACGATGAACAGCGGGTTGCCCGTCGATCGGCCCATCGAGGCCGCGAGCCGCTCGTGCAGCTCGGTCTCGTTGGGATCGTTGGCCAGCGTCGACGTGTCGTGCTTGGAGATCACGGCGATGTCGTCCGCACCGACGCCGAGCTTGGCCAGCGACTTGGCCAGCTGCGACTGCCTGCCGCCGCGCCCAGCGCCGAGGGCGCCGAGGCCGGGAGCCGGGATCGACGTGTGCACGCCGTCGCCGAACGACGACGCGTACCCGACGACCGCCAGCACGGGCAGACCCATCTCCAGCGCCAGGTCACCCCGGGCCAGCAGGATCGTGCCGCCGCCCTGGGACTCGACGAAGCCCAACCTGCGCCGGTCGTTGGCCCGGGAGAACTTCGAGTCGCTGATGCCCTTGGCCCGCATCGACTCGGTGTCGGCGGTCGCCGCCATGTCGCCGAAGCCGGTGATGGCCTCCAGCGTCAGGTCGTCGTAACCACCGGCGACCACGAACTCCGCCTTGCCGAGCTTGATCTTGTCGACGCCCTCCTCGACGGACACCGCGGCCGTGGCACATGCCGCCACCGGGTGGATCATCGAGCCGTAGCTGCCGATGTAGGACTGCACGACGTGACCCGCGAAGACGTTGGGGAGCACCTCTTGCAGGATGTCGTTCGGCTTGTTCTTGCCCAACAGGTTCCCGTGGTACATCGTCTGCATCGACGTCATGCCACCCATGCCGGTGCCCTGCGTGCTGGCGACCAGGCTGGGGTGCACCCAGCGCATCAGTTCCGTTGGGGTGAAGCCCGAGGCGAGGAACGCGTCGACGGTGGTGACGAGGTTCCACAGCGCCAGCCGGTCGATCGAGTTCGTCATGTCCGGCGTGACGCCGTAGACGGTCGGGTCGAATCCGGTGGGCACCTGCGCACCCACGGTCCGGGACAGCTTCACCTTGCGCGGCACCCGGATCTCGGTGCCCGCCTTGCGGGTGACCTGCCAGTCGGATCCGTCCGGCACCGGCGCGATGACGGTGTGCTCGGGATCGAACTCCACGAACGCCCTGGCGTCGGCCTCGGACGACACCACGAAGGTGAAGTCCTTGTCCAGGAACACCGAGACCAGAAGCGGCGCAGCGTGATCGGGGTCGATCGCGCCGTCGTCCACCCATGACCTGATGCCGACCCGCTCGAGCACCGTGTCGTGGTAGCGCTCGACCAGTTCACCCTCGTCGACGAGGTCGCCGGAGGAGGTGTCGTACCAACCCGGCTTCGGGTCGTCCTCCCACTTGACCAGACCCGTCGTCCACGCCAGTTCCAGCACGCCGGCGGCCGACAGTTCACCGGACACCTCCGCCTCGAAGCGGGTGCGCGACGAGCCGTACGGCCCGAGTTCGGCACCGCCGACGATGACCACCAGGTCGGCCGGGTCGACGTCGAGGTCGTCCCATGCCGGCGGCGGCGCCGAGGTGTATCCGCGCGGCGGCGACGGCAGGGCGCGGATGGTCCGTCCGTCCACCTCGTCGGCGTCGGGCTTGGACTCGGCCAGCATCTCCTCGCGTGCCTTGGCGGCGAGTTCGGCCATGTCGATCTCGACGTCGCCGAGTCCGCCGGTCAGGTCGGCGTGCAGCGGCGCGCGGGCTGCGGCCACCTTGGACTCGATGTCGCACAGTGCGAGCAGCATCGAAGCCATCTCCGCGGTGGAGTACGTCGTGACCCCAGCCTCTTCGACGGCGCCGACGATGGCGTCGTTGTGTCCCATCAGGCCCGTGCCCTTGGTCCAGCCGATGAGGGCGTGGGCCAGCGACACGCGCTGCGACCACGAGGTCTCGGCCTTCCACCGCGTGACCACGGCGTCGAGCGCCGACTTGGCCTCGCCGTAGGCACCGTCGCCACCGAACATGCCGCGGTTCGGGGAGCCGGGCAGCACCACGTGCAGACGCGACGCGATGTCGCGTTCTGCGCCGATGTGCGACAGCCCGCCGATGAGCCGCTGCACGGCCCACAGCAGCACCTTCATCTCCATCTCGGAGCGCGAGCCGGCCTCGGACATGTCACCGGCCACCCGAGGTGCGGCGAACGGGAACAGCAGCGTGGGCGTCAGGGCGTCCTTGAGGTGAATCGACTGCGGTCCAAGGTTTTCCGACTGCTCGTTGCCGACCCAGTCCACCAGGGCGTCGATGTCGGCGTAGGAGGCCATGTTGGCCGGGACGACCCACAGCGTCGCGTCGAAGCGGGCGTTGTCGCGGTAGAGCGCCTTGTAGAACCCGAGTCGGTCGTCGTCGAGCTTGCTCGTCGTGGCGATGACGGTCGCGCCGCCGTCGAGCAGCTGAGCGACCACCGATGCCGCGATCGATCCCTTCGACGCCCCGGTCACCACGGCGATCTCGTTGGCGTAGCGACCGCTGGCCGGATTCTCCGCACCAGCCGCGGCGCGGCCGTAGAGCGACGCGTGCACGTTGCGGCCGGCGGCCAGGGCCTTGCCCTGCCACCAATTGGCCTGCGTCGCAACGACGTGCCCGGCACCCTCGAAGCGCTCGGAGAGCCGCTTCCAGTCGCCGTCGATCTCGTCCTCCTCGGCCAGCCACAGCCGGGCGAGGTCCTCGCGGGCACTGGCCCACCGGTCGTCGAACAGCACCGCCTTGCGGCCGTCGAACGTCGGTGCCACCAGACGGGGCCAGTCGGACCCGAGTTCGGTGGTCACCAGGTCGACGAGTTCGGCGTCGTTGACGGATTCGCCGACGCTGACCGGCGCATCGTGGCCGAGCTGGTTCAGGATCATCCGGGCCGCCGAGGCGAGCACGCCGTCGCGTCCGGTCACCGTCTCGGCGAACTCGGTGAGCGCGGCGGAATCCACCACGCCTCCCCCGGCTCCACCGGCCGACGGCAGCGACACCGCGATGCCACGTCGCGCTGCGACCGAGCCGACCGCCGCGTCGACGACCTTGTCGAACGTCGCCGCGTCGGGCAGTGCTCCGTCGTGCAGACCGCCGAGGCTGCCGCCGCGGACGCTGCTGCCCTCACGGGTTCCGAGCGCCAGCTCGGCCGTGACGTGCTTGGCCCAGCCGGGGCCGAGTTCCCATGCCTTGGTGACGCGTTCGGCGATCGCGGCCGGGCGCTTGCCCGACGGGCCGAGCACCGTGCGCAGCTGATCGTTGATGGCATCGGAGAGCACCGGACCGAACGGCTTGTACGTACGCGCCAGCTTGGTGACCTGCCCCTTGAGGCCGGCCAGATCCGCTTCGCCCGCACCGTCGATGGCACCGAGGTTCAGCTCGGAGCCGAGGTCGACCAGCAGCTGGTTGCGGCGTGACGACGCACCGTCGGTGATCGACTCGATGGAGTCGAGCGACTCGATCTGATCGATGCGCATCTTCGCCGACAGCGCGATGAGCGCCATGGTGGCGTCGGCCGCGTCGAACGTGATGTCCTCGGGGCGTGGGCCACCCGACGGCGCCGCGGCAGGTGCAGGCGCCGTGGGAACCGCCTCGACCGTCGCGGCCTCGGCGGCCGGTGCGGCCGCCGCAGGTGCGTCGTCGGCCTCGGGTTCCGGATCGGTGTCGGTCGCGAACAGCACCGCGGCGTCGCGCTCGGAGTTGAGCACCTCGGTGGTGTTGTGCGAGTACTCGGGCAGCTTCAGGGTGTTGGTCGCCAGACCTGCCACCGTCGGCGCGGACTTCACGCCGATCTCGACGAAGCGCTCGATGCCGAGACCGCCTGCGGCCTCTTCGATGAAGAGCAGGTCCTGGGTCTCGATCCAGCGCACCGGGCTGGCGAACTGCCACGCGAGCAGTTCGATGACGACCTTGCGGCACAGCTCGCGCGGCCGCTCCGTGATCCAGGTGTCGTAGTCGGCGAGGATCTCGTCGAGCGGCTCGGCGGGCACCAGGTCCCGGATCTCCTGGATGAAGTCGCGGTCCAGCGTGAACGGCCGCGGCACCAGGTTCGGGATGTAGCGGCCGACGAGCAGCGCCGGATCGGCATCACGCGGCATGACCCGCTCCAGCGAGCGCCGGAAGTCGGCGACGCCTACCCGCAGCACGGAGCTGTGGAACGGCACGTCGATGCCGGGTACGAGGATGAACGACCGCTTGCCGCCGCTGATCTCGCGACGCTTCTCGACCTCTTCCTCGAGGACCTCGAGACCACGCACGGTGCCGGCGATGGCGTATTGCGAGCCACGCAGGTTGAAGTTCACGATCTGCAGGTATTCGCCCGTGCGCTCGGCGATCTCGGCGACGAAGTCGGTGACGTCGTCGTCGTCGAGGTCGATCTGCGACGGACGGATCGCCGCGAGCCGGTAGTTCGACCGGCCGTGCTCGTCACGCGGAACGATGTCGTGCATCTTGCTGCCGCGGTGGAACACCACCTCGAGCAGGGCTTCGAGTTCGTACACGCCCGACACGCAGGCCAGCGCGGTGTACTCGCCGACGGAGTGACCGCAGGCGATGGCGTCCTCGACGAACGCACCCTGCTCGCGCATCTCGGCGACCTGCGCCGCCGCGACGGTCGCCATCGCGACCTGGGTGAACTGCGTGAGGTACAGCACGCCCTCGGGATGCTGGTAGTGCACGCCGCTGGCGATCAGGCTGGTCGGGTTGTCCCGCACCACGTGCAGCACGGAGAAGCCGAGCGTGTCGCGCGTGAACCTGTCGGCCGTGTCCCACACCTTGCGGGCGGCCTTGGACCGGCCCCGGACCTCCATGCCCATGCCCTTGTGCTGAATGCCCTGACCCGGGAAGGCGTAGACGGTCTTCGGAGCCGCGAGCTGCGCGGTCGCCGCCATCACCAATTCGTTGTCGACCTTCGCGGTGACCTCGATGATCTCGGCGCCGCGGTCGATGCCGACGCGGTCGACGCGGAAGTCGATCTCGTCGCCGGGCAGCACCATGCCGAGGAAGCGCGACGTCCAGCCGACCAGACGCGCAGGCGGGGTGGCCCGCCCGTCGGTGGCGGTGACGACGTGCTGCGCAGCGGCGGACAGCCACATGCCGTGCACGATGGGCGTCTTGAGCCCGGCGAGCAGCGCGGCTGCCCGGTCGGTGTGGATCGGGTTGTGGTCACCCGACACCACGGCGAACGCACTCATGTCGGTGGGTGCGGTGACCGTGACGTCGCGACGGCGACGCCGCGGGGTGTCGGTGGCGTTGTCGGTGATCGCGCCACCGGCACGCACCGGATCGGTCAGCTCGGCAGCACCGCTGCGGCCACGGATGGCGAAGCGCTCCTCGAGTTCGGCCAGCACGGTGCCCGAGGCATCGGCGATGGTGACCGACACGGGGACGACGCGGCCGACCTCGGTGTCGACGGCAGCCGAAGCCGTTGCGGTGACGGTCAGTTCGGCCTTCGACTGGGGCATCGGCGCGAGCAGGTGCGCAGCGTGGTCGAGGTGGACCAGGCTGAGCAGACCCTCGACGACCGGGAAGCCCGTCTCGGTGACGGCCGAGCCGATGACCGAGAAGACGGCGGGCCAGCAGCGGCCGACCAGTGCGTCGGGCACCAGGGTCAGGCCGGGTGCCAGCGGAGCGCCGAACGTGGCGGTGACACCGGTGTGGTCGGCGACCTCCTCGGGATCCCAGGACACGGTGACGGTGGTGCTGTCGTCCTGAACCGGCGGAAGAGCTTCGGGGCCTTCGACGTTGGCGGCGATCGCCAGCACGGCGCGCATCGCCGCCGAGGCGTCGTCGGTGGTGACCACCGGCATGCCGCCGTCGACCGTGGTCGCGGGCAGCGTGAACCGGATGGTGATCCAGATGTCGGACAGCGGGACGCTCAGCGTGACCTGATCGCCGGTCAGTTCGAGGCGTGAACCGGTGGACGGGTGTGTCGCCGAACGGTTTTCGTTGACCTGCCACTCGTTCGGCGAACCGATCCGGTGCACGGGGTTGATCGCGGTGCGACCGGCCCACAGCACGTCGGGTGAGTCGAGGACGACGGCCAGCGGTCCGGTGACGTCGGCGCGGGCCTGACGGCGCGACACCACGGCGACGGGCTGGGCGCCTGCGGCGAGCACCTCGTCGATCGATGCCTTCTCGAAGCGGTCGAGCAGGTCGCCGACCGGCTCGTCGACGCGGGTGATGCCCTCGACGGCCTGGGTGCCGGGGATGATGCACACCTGGTCGGCGGTGTAGCGGGCGTCGTGCGCCTGCCACAGCGAGTCGCTGCGCCACCAGCGGCGCACGTCCTTGTCGATGACGGGCACGAAGTTGACCGGCTTGCCGAGCGTCTTGCACAGCGTGATGAAGAAGGGGACGTCGGCGGGGTGCAGCTTGACGGTCTCGGCGTCCGGGTAGCGCTCGAGCAGTACGGCCAGCGCGCGCTCCGGGGTCTCCAGCAGCGCCTCACCGGTCTCGTCGACGGTGTAGATCGACTCGATCGGTCCCGAATCCTGCGGGTGCAGACGGGCTTCGGCGCGCTTGAGCATCTCCTCGAAGCGGTCGCGCCAGCTGACGTCGAGCCACGGCGAGCCGTCCTTGCGGGTGTCTGCGGTGCTCGATCCGTCGCCGATGGCGAGTTCGACGTAGCGCTGCAGCCACTGCAGGTAGGTCATGTCGTCGACGTCGCCGAAGTACGGCTTGGCCGTGACGGCCATCGCGGAGATGATCTCGTCGCGACGCTCGGCGACCGCGTCGGCGTCACCGGCGACGTCGTCGAGCAGGCGGCCGCAGCGCGATGCGGCGTTGTCGATCTCGTGGATGTCGGCACCGAGCTGGCTGCGCCCGGATGCCATGCCGCCCTGAGCCTTTCCGGCACCGACCCAGGCGGGGGTACCGGTGGTGTCGACGAGCAGCTGCTTGACGGCGGGCGAGGTGGTCGCCTCGAGCGCGGCCATGGCCGCGGTGCCGACGAGGATGCCGTCGACCGGCATCAGCGGGAAGCCGTACTGCGTGGCCCACCGGCCCGACAGGTACTCGGCGGCCCGTTCCGGGGTGCCGATGCCGCCGCCGACGCAGATCGTGATGTTGGCCGACTTGCGCAGGTCGCCGTAGGTGGACACCAGGAGGTCGTCGAGGTCTTCCCAAGAGTGGTGGCCACCGGCGCGGCCGCCCTCGATGTGCACGATGACGTCGCGCTCGGGCACCTCGGCGGCGATCTTGATGACCGACTTGATCTGGTCGACGGTGCCGGGCTTGAAGCAGATGTGCGTGATGCCGATGCCGTTGAGTTCCTCGATGAGGGCGACGGCCTCGTCGAGTTCGGGGATGCCCGCAGTGACGACGACGCCGTCGATGGGCGCGCCGGCCTGACGTGCCTTCTGCACCAGGCGCTTTCCGCCCAGCTGCAGCTTCCACAGGTACGGATCGAGGAACAGCGAGTTGAACTGGACGGCGCGGCCCGGCTCGAGGAGCTGGGTCAGCTCTTCGATGCGCGCGTCGAAGATGGGTTCGGTGACCTGGCCTCCGCCGGCCAGCTCGGCCCAGTGGCCGGCGTTGGCGGCCGCGGCGACGATCTTCGCGTCGACGGTGGTGGGCGTCATGCCCGCGAGCAGGATCGGCGACCGGCCGGTGAGGCGGGTGAACTTCGTCGACAGCTTCACCTTGCCGTCGGGCAGGGTGATCGCCGACGGCGCGTAGCTCGACCACGCGGGGCCGATCTCGGGGGCGGCACCGACGGTGAACAGGCTGCGCTGTCCGGCGCGGGTGGCTGCGGGCACGATGCCGACGCCCAGTCCGCGGATCACGGGGGCGGTCAGGCGGGTGAGGGTGTCGCTGGGGCCGAGGTCGACGATCCACTTGGCACCGGCGTCGTGGAGTCGCTCGACTTCGGCGACCCAGTCGATCGGCTTCACGAAGATCGCTTCGGTCATGGCGTGGGCGAGGTCGGCGTCGATACCGGTCCTGGCGGCCCAGCCGTCGACCACGGACACACCGTCGGCCAGGCGCGGCGTGTGGAAGCCCACCTCGACCTGGACGCCGTGGAACACGGGGCTGAACACGGCGCCGCCGCGCAGCTTCGCCTTGCGCTCGGCCTCTTCGCGCTCGGTGATCTTCGAGCAGTACAGCTCGAAGCGTGCGAGCTGCTCGGGCGTGCCGGTGATGACCACCGAACGGCGACCGTTGCGGATCGACAGCACCGGGGGCAGCACGGTGCGAACGTCGGAGGAGAAGTCCTCGAGCAGTTCGGCGATGCGGTCGGGATCGGCGTTGGTGATCGACACCATCGGCGACTTGTCGCCTCGCCCGACCATGCCGCGACGACGCGACACCAGCGAGCCCGCCGCACCGATCAGCTGCAGCAGAGCGAGCAGCTCGGCGTCGCGTGCGCCGCCGGCCTTGAGCGACTCGACGGCGACGACGCCCTGGGAGTGTCCGGCCATCGCCACGGGCGGAGTGCCCTGCAGATCGAGACCCTGGCGCTCCACGGCGCGCATGGCGGCCATCTGGGCCAGCAGGATGCCGGGTCCGGAGATCGCGGCGGTGGTGAGCTGCTTGGCGGTCGGCAGCGTCTCGTCGGCGGCGAGCGCACGCACCCATTGAATGGGTTCGAAGCCGACGGGCCGGACCACGACGAGTTCACGGGCGACGGGCTCGAGGAGGAGCGCGGCCTCGCCGACGACCTCGCTGAGTTCGGACTCGATGCCGGCCGAGCTGATCAGTTCCTCGAGATTCTCCAGCCAGTTGCCGCCCTGGCCGCCGAACGCGACTGCATAGGGTTCACCGGCGTTGAGCTGATCGACCAGCGCGTGCGCAGTGTGGGTCGAGGTCGATCCGACCGCTCCGCGCCCCGTCGAAACCCTGTCGTGCTCGTTGATCGTCACGTGTTGCCATCTCCTCGTGCGCTGCTCGCGCGTATTGCTCGTCGTCGGCGTTCGTCTGGGTTGTCGGGCCCGCTACCTTGCGGGGGATGATTCGGCGTCGAATCTCCGACTACATCTGGGCCACTGCCGCATCGACCGTCTGGCGTTCTGGGACGCGGTACCGGCTCCCTCGGGTGGGAGCCTGGCGTGTGTGTGAGCCCTTGTAAGAGTGTCATAAGAGCTGACCGGCTCTAGGGGCCCAGAATGGTTACTGGCGAGTTCTACGCTCGAGTAACCACGTGTTGGATAACACGTCTTCCGGACGGCCCGCCGACGTTCCGGGACAAACGTCCTGCATGCGTGTGGTTACGGTCGAGTAGCTATAACGGCGCAGATCAAGGCAGTATTGTTACCAAATCGTTATCTAAGATTCTCGGACCGTCAGATGCGTCGCGAAGCCACGGCGAAGCTCGACAGCTTCCCTCGATGTGTCTAGTCGGCGGAACCCTCCGCGACGAATTGTTTGCTGCGCCGACTTACTGATCAGTAAGTTTTCGGGCCCGAGCGGACGGAGTTCGGCTCGTCGACTCGGTTTACCTCCACCGGCGCCACGCGTGTCGCTCGCGACCGGTGCGTCGCCGCGGTCGGGGGTGTCACCCCTGCGGGCTGCCCCAGTGGCGCCATCGGCGGGAGGACCCCCGGGCCGTCCGGAACGGCCGAGTCGAGCTTCGCGAGGTCGGCGCCGCGCCTGCCTGCACTGACGGGCTGCTCACGAACCCCGAGGTCTGCGGTGGGACGCCACTCGCCGCTCGTCCTGCGGATCGGTGGGCCGTCCTCGATCGAGACGTAGATGGACGCCCCGAGGCGCAACGCCGCGGGAACGTTCGAGTCGCAGACCGTGCACGTGGACCGGCGTGGCGTTCTGCCTGCCCGCCCAGCGCAGCGGCGTCCCGCTCGGGGCAGTGGTGTGGACGCGATTCGCGCCGTTCTAGTACAGGTCAGCGGCCCGCCAGCCGTACCGGCTCGCCGGGTCACGGCTCCGGGCGGCGGTCCGACACGAACCTGCTCACGCCAATCGAACCCGATTCCCCGACGCGGCCGCCACGGTCATGGCCGCGGCAGGACCGAGTCGGAACGCCAGTCATGCGGCGGTGTCCGGCGCTGGGGAAACCACGGACGACGGCACTGCCGCCGATCCTCCGCCGGCGAGTACGGCAGCGGGTACGTCGCCACGTCACGCCGGAGGATCGTCGCCACGTCCGGCGTCACGCGAACACCAACTTCCTCGTCAGCGCCATTGGCCACACCCGCTTCGACATCGCCGTCGCCTTCGGGAACCGGCCGATGCAGACCGCACCTCGCGGCAGGTCAGCGCGCCTGGTTCTGGAAGAAGCGGGCAGCGGCGGCGATCGACTCCTCGACCGGTCGAGGCGTCCAACCCAGTTCTCGCTCGGCTTTGCGGTGATCCAGGGGTGACATCAGTTCGGCCATGCGGATCCCCACCGCAGCGAACTCGAGGTCGCGTCGCAGCACCGAGGCAGCCAGATCGTTGATTCGGGCGGCCGCGTACAGCAGCGGCAGCGGCAGTCCGATGCGCGGTGCGCGCCGTCCCACCGCCTCCGCGGCGATGGCGTGCACCTCGCGCGTACTCAGGTAGCGGTCGGAGACGATGTACCGCTCGCCGACGCGCCCGTGCTCCGCGGCCAGCAGCATGGCGCGCGCGGCGTCGGAGATGCCGACCACCTCCGCGGAGAACCCGAGATAGAACGGAAAGCGTCCGGCAGCCACCTGCGCGATCAAGCTGCCGTGCGGGGTCGGCTGCCAGTCCCCTGGGCCATACGTGGTGGAGATGCACAGGGCGACTGCCGGCAGCCCGGCCTCGCGGGCGTAGCGCAGCACCAGCTTCTCCGCGTCCACCCGGGCCTTGATGTAGGGGCCGCCGTCGTCCCAGTCGTGTGGGTCGTCCTCGGTCACCGGACGCGTGGTGCTGACCGCGAGCGTGCCCGTGGTGCTGGTGTAGACGAACTTGCGCAGGTCCGCCGCGACGGCCGCATCGAGGACGTGCCGCAAACCCTCGACGTTGGTGCGGAACAGCGGCGCCGGGTCGCGCAGCCACATGCGCGCGTCGACGATGCAGTGGTAGACGACGTCGCAACCCGACATCGCGTCCGCCAACGCCGCGTCGTCGAAGACGTCGCCGTATCGGCGTTCCACGTCGAGGTCGTCGATTCCCCTGGTGGAGCTGGTCTTTCGCAGCATGACGCGGACGTCCTCGCCGCTGGCGACGAGCTGACGGGTCACGTGCGAGCCGAGGAACCCGCTCGCGCCGAGGACCAGCTTCTTCATGGGGCCTGCCGCCGCGTGGAGTCTCCGTCGTGCACGATCCGCAGCTTAGGCTGTGCGACCGCTCAACTTCCGCCGAACGTTCGTTACCGCCACGGCCTGGCTGCGTTTCGCGTGGCGGTAACCGACGTTCGCGGGAAGGTGGCCGCTGTGTGATCGCTGTGAGCGTGACGACGGAACCGGTCGACGGCGACACGTTCCGACGCGCGATCCGTGATGACGCTGCGATATGGCAGAGGAATCCATAAGATCAGCCATGCCTTCCGGACGGGTCGACGCGACGCCCGGCATCACCACCGCCGCCGAGGCGACCGAACCCCGAATCGAACTCGACGGCGTGCGCAAGGTGTTCCGCGACCGCGGCAGCGCCCGGGGCGCCGACGTCGTCGCCGTCGAGGGCGCCGATCTGACGGTCTACGACGGTGAACTCTTCGCCATCCTGGGCCCGTCCGGTTCGGGCAAGACGACGGTGCTGCGGATGATCGCCGGATTCGAGGAGCCCACGGCGGGCACCATCCGTCTCGGCGGGCAGGACGTGACGTCACTGCCCGCGCAGCGCCGCGACGTCAACACGGTGTTCCAGGAGTACGCGCTGTTCCCGCACATGACGGTCGGGCAGAACGTCGAATACGGGCTCAAGGTCCGCGGCGTGGCACGGTCCGACCGTCGTACGCGCACGGCCGATGCGCTCGACATGGTGCGGCTCACCGACGTCGCGGCGCGGCGCCCGGCGCAGCTGTCCGGCGGGCAACGTCAGCGCGTGGCCCTCGCTCGCGCACTGGTCGGCAGGCCACGCGTCCTGCTCCTCGACGAACCGCTCGGAGCGCTGGACCTCAAGCTGCGCGAGCAGATGCAGGTGGAACTCAAGGCGATTCAGCGCGAGGTCGGCATCACGTTCGTCATCGTCACCCACGATCAGGACGAGGCACTGACGCTCTGCGACCGCCTCGCCGTGTTCAACGACGGCCGCATCGAACAGGTCGGTCCGTCGCGCGACGTCTACGAACGGCCGACGAACCGCTTCGTCGCCGACTTCGTCGGGACGTCCAACGTCTTCGACGGCGAGGCCGCCCGGGTGATCGTCGGCAGGCCGGGCGTGTTCGCCGTACGGCCGGAGAAGGTGTCCGTGCTCCGCACCGGCGACACCAGCGCACCCGGCACCCGCACCGTCGACGCCACGGTGGCCGAGGTCATCTACTCGGGCGCCATCACCCTTGTGACCGCGGTCGCGGCGCCCGGGGTCCTCCTCACCGCGACGATGCTCAACGCCGCGACGACGTTTCCCGACGACCTCGACCACGGCGCCCACATCACGTTCGCGTGGGACGACGACGCCGTCCACGACCTGTCCAATTGACCGACCCTCCAGGAGTGCACATGAGAACCCACGCGATCCGACTCGGTCTGGCGCTGACCGCGTGCGCCGCACTCGTCGCGGGCTGTTCGGGCTCCGACGGCGGCGGCGCGGGCGGCGGTGAGGCGCCGCCGCAGATGGAGCCGCTCGGCGCGCTCGGCGAGGGTGAGGGCGAACTCAACCTGGTCACCTGGGCCGGCTACGCCGAGAACGGATCCAACGATCCGGAGGTCGACTGGGTGACGCCATTCGAGCAGCAGTCCGGCTGCAAGGTGAACGTCAAGATCGGCAACACGTCCGACGAGATGGTGCAGTTGATGAGAAGCGGCCAGTACGACGGGGTTTCGGCGTCCGGTGACGCCACGCTCCGGCTGATCTACGCCGGTGACGTCGCGCCGGTCAACACGTCGCTGGTCCCGAACTACGAGACCATCTCGCCGTTCCTCAAGGACAAGCCCTGGAACTCGGTCGACGACCAGATGTACGGCATCCCGCACGGGTGGGGTGCGAACCTCCTCATGTACAACGTCGACGTCGTGCGGGACGCACCCAACTCCTGGGGTGCCGTGTTCACCGACTCGGGTAGGTACAAGGGCAAGGTCACCGCATACGACTCCCCCATCTACATCGCCGACGCCGCGCTGTACCTGTCGAAGACCAAGCCGGAGTTGGGCATCGAGGACCCGTACTCGCTGAACTCCCAGCAACTCGACGCGGCCGTGGAACTGCTTCGCGCGCAACGGGAGAACGTCGGCGAGTACTGGTCGGACTACACCAAGGAGGTGCAGGCCTTCGAGTCCGGCACCTCGGTGATCGGCACGACGTGGCAGGTGATCGCCAACACGATCGGCGCGGGCAACAAGGTGCAGGTGAACACCGTGCTGCCCAAGGAGGGCGCGACCGGCTGGTCGGACACCTGGATGGTGTCGTCGAAGGCCGCGCACCCGAACTGCATGTACGAGTGGATGAACTGGATCACCTCGCCGGAGATCAATGCCCAGGCAGCCGAGTACTTCGGCGAGGCCCCGGGCCAGACCAAGGCCTGCGAGTTCACCACCCAACGCGATTACTGCGACATCTACCACGCGACCGACGCCGAGTTCGCCGCGCAGATCCACTACTGGACCACCCCGCAGAAGCAGTGCGTCGACGGCAGCGGCGACGACTGCACGGCCTACGACGAGTGGGTCAGCAGATGGCAGCAGATCAAGGGGTGACGTCGGTTTCGACCGAGGCGCCGCCCGTCCGCACACCCGGTCTCGGCAGGCGGCTGCGTCTCGCGTTCCTCCTGATCCCGCCCCTGGCCTCGCTGGGCGTCGCGTACCTCGGTTCGCTTGCGGTGCTGATGGTCTCGGCCTTGTGGACCACCAACTCCTTCACCGGCGCCGTGGTCCACACCGTCACCGGCGACAACCTGGTCAGGGTGCTAACCGACGACCTGTTCCGCGCAGTCACCATCAGGACGGTCGGCGTCGCACTGCTCGTCACCGTGCTCTGCGCGGTGCTGGCGGTGCCGCTTGCGCTGTACATGGCCAAGGTGGCGTCGCCACGGATGCGGCTGGCGCTCGTCGTGGCGGTCACGACCCCGCTGTGGGCCAGCTACCTGGTCAAGGCCTACGCCTGGCGCGTGATGCTGTCACCCGAGGGACCGCTGCAGTGGGCCACCGGGCACTCGCCGGGCTACGGGTTGATCGCCACGACCGTCACGCTGACCTACCTGTGGCTGCCGTACATGGTGATCCCGGTGTTCGCGGCGTTCGACCGGGTGCCGAACTCACTGGTCGACGCCAGCGCCGACCTCGGGGCATCGGATCTCTCGACGCTGCGCATGGTGATGGCGCCCCTGGTGTTTCCCGGCATCGCCGCCGGTTCGATCTTCACGTTCTCGCTGTCGCTGGGCGACTACATCGCGGTGACGATCGTCGGCGGCAAGAGCCAACTGCTCGGCAACGTCATCTACGGCCAACTGGTGACCGCGAACAACCAGCCGTTGGCCGCCGCACTGTCGGTCATTCCGCTGGTCGCGATCGTCGCCTACCTGTTGGCCATGCGGCGCACGGGTGCATTGGAGAACGTCTGATGCTCTCCCGCTCCGCCCGTGGTGGTCTGCGCGCCTGGACCGTGATGGTCCTCGTATTCCTCTACGCTCCTCTGCTTCTGGTCGTCGTCAACGCCTTCAACTCCTCGCGCTCGTTCGCGTTCCCGCCGAGCGGCTTCACCCTCGAGTGGTGGCGCGACGCCGCCAACAGCAGGGGCATGTGGACGTCGCTGGCGAACTCCGCAGTCGTCGGCGTGGGCGCCACGGTCATCGCGCTGGTCCTGGGCACCATGGCCGCGTTCGCCGTGCAGCGCTTCGACTTCTTCGGGCGCAACACCATCAGCTTCCTGGTGGTGCTGCCGATCACGCTGCCCGGCATCGTCACCGGCATCGCGTTGAACGCGACGTTCACCTCCGCCCTGGGGCTGACCCTGGGACTGGCGACGGTGATCGTCGGGCACGCCACGTTCTGCATCGTCATCGTCTTCAACAACACCCAGGCCCGGTTGCGCCGTCTCGGAACGCATCTCGAGGACGCGTCAGCTGATCTGGGCGCGTCGACGTGGCAGACGTTCCGCTACGTCACGTTCCCCATGATGCGGGGATCAATGGTCGCCGGTGCGATCCTGGCGTTCGCCCTGAGCTTCGACGAGATCGTCGTCACCACGTTCACCGCGGGACCGTCAGTCCAGACCCTGCCGATCTGGATCTTCGGCAACCTGTTCCGTCCCAACCAGGCTCCCGTCATCAACGTCGTCGCCGCGGCACTGACCGTCGTCGCGATCGTGCCGGTGTGGCTGGCCCAGCGCTTCGGCGGAGACCCCGCGGGCACCCGCATCTGACGACCCGCCGCCGTCACCGTCGGGTCGCCCTGGCGCATCCCAATTGCCACCGAGGAGCACGTCGGTCGTGTACCACTCGACCGCCGCCGACGAGTGCCGGTGCATCGATGCGCCGAACCGATCGGCCACGACCTGCTCCGCGAGTTCCCGGTGGTCGGCGATCACCCGTCGCAACTCGGCCATCGCCTCGTGGTCGGGCGCCAGTGGCTCACCGAACCTGTCGATGGCGGCAGCGGTGAGTTCCTCGACGACCGCGGTCGCCAGACGCTCGACCGGCTCGGCGGTGGCGTCGGCCAGTCGCAGCAGCGTCCGCACGTACTCGACGGGGTCCGGGGAACGGCGGACGATCCTGGCCAGCGTGGGGTTCGACAGGACCACTCGACCGGGTGCGAGTTCGGCCAGCCCGAGGTCGCGGAGTCGCGTGGCCTCTTCGCCGTGCGGGTCGATGTCGACGACCGCCGGCTCGACGATGGCGGGGCTACCGAAGATCGCGTCGTGCATGCCGAGCAGGTCTGCGAGGTCATGGCCTTCGCGCATGCCCGTGATGAACTCGGCGACGTGCGCGGTGCTGAACCCGCGTTGCAGCAGCCCGCTGATGGCGCGCAGCTGTGCCAGGTGCTGATCGCCGTAGTACGCGGCGCGACCCCGCCGTTGCGGAGGGTCGAGGAGCCCGCGCTCGCGGTAGGCGCGGATGTTGCGCGCGCTCACGCCTGACAGGACGGCCAGGTCGTCGAGTCGATATTCAGCCACTGTCCTTCGCTCCAAATTGCCGATTAGCTCACACGCCGACGTCGTCTGCAACGATTCCGACCGCCACTGTAGCCATCGACAAAGCACGCTGAGCACCTGACCTTCTGACATTTCCGTCATCGATCGTCGGATTCAGCGAACTCGTCAACGTTCGCCGACCGCCTCGGCGATTCGCTTGCGGGCCCACCGGTACGCGACGATCGACCGAGTGCGCGCCTGGGTCATCTGGTCGACGGGTCTTCTCGCCTACATCGTCGCGGTTCTGGATCGCACGACGCTGGGCGTATCCGGGCTGGAAGCGGCAGACCGCTTCGCCGCGGGGCCAAGTCTCCTGTCGACCTTCGTGGTGCTGCAGGTCGTGGTCTACGCCTGCGCACAGGTCCCTGCGGGAATCCTGCTCGACCGGTACGGGTCCAGGGTGCTCATCGTCGCAGGCGCGGCCCTCATGGCAGCCGGGCAGATCACGCTGGCACTCACGTCGTCGCTACCGCTGGCAATCGGTGCCCGCGCCGTCGTCGGCCTGGGCGACGCGGTCACGTTCATCTCGGTGCTACGTCTGGTGCCGCACTGGTTCCCGCCCAAGCAGGTGCCACTGCTGACCCAGCTGACCGGCATCTGCGGGCAACTCGGTCAGGTGCTCTCGGCCTTGCCGTTCCTCGCGTTGCTGACCGGTGCCGGATGGGCGACCGCCTACGCCTCGGTGACGGCACTGGGCGCCCTGGCGATGGTGCTGGCGTTCGCGTTGATCAAGGACACGCCGCATGGCCGGAAGGTCGCGACCGAGGCCATGACGGTGCGGGCGACCCTGTCGAGCGTCAAGACGGTGTGGCTGCGCCCCGGGACGCGCCTTGGCTTCTTCACTCACATGGGGACGCAGTTCTCGGTCACGGTCTTCGCGCTGATGTGGGGTGTGCCGTACCTGACCGTCGCCCAGGGGTTGTCGACCGCGACGGCGGGAGCGCTGCTGACGGTCTCCGTGGTGGCGGCCATCTCGGCGGGCATCGTCATCGGCATCATCACCGGCCGCCTGCCCCACCGCCGCTCGCGAGTCGTTCTGCTGATCATCGCCAGCAACGCGATCATCTGGACCGTCGTGCTGGCGCTCCCGTCGCGGGCACCGCTGTGGCTGCTCGTCGTGCTGATCGTGGTCATCTCGGTCGGCGGGCCGGGATCGATGGTCGGCTTCGACTTCGCCCGCACGTTCAATCCGAGTTCCACGCTCGGCACCGCCCAGGGCATGGTCAACATGGGCGGCTTCCTCGCCGCGCTGCTGGTCATGCAGGCCATGGGCGCGATCCTCGACGCCTCCGGTGGCTATTCGTTCGACTCGTTCCACGTCGCGTGGACCGTGCAGTACGTCGTGTGGGCGATCGCAGTGACCGGCATCCTCATCACCCGGCGCAAGGCGCGCCGACTCATGAAGGCCGAGCAGGAACGCTCACTGCTGGAGACGTTCGAGCGCTGACCTAGCGGTTCTTCGCCGACTCGCGACGGTTGGCCTTCTTGATCGCGGTGACGAGTTCGTCCTTCGTCATCTTCGACCGGCCGTCGACGTCGAGTCGCCGCGCGACGTCCATCAGGTGCTTCTTGCTGGCATTCGCGTCGACGCCCTCGGCGGTCTCGCCCTTGGCGTTGGGACCACCGCTACGCGCGCGTTGGTCCGATGGCCCCTTCTCGTCCTTCGCCTCCCAGTGGTCGCCGACCTTCTCGAAGCTGTGCTTGACGGCGCTGAAGGCCGTTCGGTAGGCGCGCTCCCCCTCGCCGTACTCCTCGGCGGCGGCGTCGTGCGCCTTGGCGAACGTCCGCTGCGCCTTCTCGGGCGACTTCTTCAAGGTGCTGGGCAGTTCGCTCTTCTTCGCCTGCCCGCTCTTGGTCGTCTTCGGCATGTCGTACTCCCGTCTGACTCACCGCGGACGCGTGAGTGCGCCGCTTCCTCGGGCGTACCCACGAGGTGGCGGCCAAACACGACCTACGAGGGAGTCGGCTCACCGCTGGTCGCCGCGGTCGACGCCCTGCTCGCCTCGCGGTGTCCGAGCACCTCGAATCCGATCACGCCCACCGCGGGTGCGAGCGACGCGATGAGCAGGCACGCCGTCATCGGGACGCCGGCCATCGCCGACACCACCGCGGCCGCCAGCACGGCAACCGTGAGCACCCCCAACACGATGTGCCACACGTCCAACGACCGCACCAGCAGCGCGTACAGGCCGAACACCAGCAGCACGAAGATTCCGACCGGCACCGCGACCGACAGCACCGTCCCGGTCGACCCGAGTTCGGAGTGGTCCTCGACGTAGTAGGCCGCGGTGTGCAGTCCGGCGCCCGTGGCGACGATCGCGCCGAACACAGCCATGTGCAGGTAGCCGAAGACGAACGACCGCTCACGATGTGCGTGCAGGACGTCCGCCGACGGCACTGCGAAGTAGATCCACCACATCGTGAAGGTCAGTGCGGTGCCTGCCACCGCGAGCAGGATGGCGTCCGGCGTCCACCCGTGCTCGCCGACGACGGCGGTCAGGGACGCCACCGTGCCGACCACTCCCTCGCCGAGGGCGATGATCGCCAGCAGTCCATACCGCTCGGCGATGTGGTGGGCGTGCCACGGGGTGCCACCCTTGCGGGTCTCGGCCAGCCAGGGCCCGGACATCTCCGCCAACGCGAGGATCGTGAACATCGCCAGGCCGAGGGTCACGTCGACGGGCAGGAAGATCGAGCCGATCCAGCCGACCTGAACGATGGTGATGACCGTGGCGTAGGTGAGGCTTGCGGCCCGCCGCGCAGGATCCTGTCGGGCCGCGCGCAACCATTGCGTCACCATCGCGACGCGCATCACCACGTAGCCGGCGACCAGCAGCTCGTTGGAGAGGTGCCCGCCGTGCTCGATCGACGCGAAGAACGGTGGAATGCCAAGTGCCAGAACCAGGACGCCGACCATCTGCACCATCGTCAGAACGCGGTACACCCAGTCGTCTGTGTCGTAGGCCGAGGCGAACCAGGTGAAGTTGATCCACGCCCAGCAGACGGCGAACGTCGAGAAGAAGAACCCGATCAGCCCGACGCCGACGTGACCGGCGGCCAGCGCATGCGCCAACTCCGACGCGGCGATGCCGAACGCGATGACGAACGTGAGGTCGAACAGCAGCTCCAGCGGCGTCGCCACCCGGTGGTTCTCGTGTGGGTCGCGCCCGGCCATGGGCCGTATCCGGTGGGCACGCGCCGCGCGGGGCACCTGCGGCTGCGGATCGCTCATCGACCTAGTCCCTTCACGCTGCTCGCTTGACCGGCGGAACCGTACCGGGTCCGCGTCCGCGTCGCTACATCCGTCTACCGTGAGCGGATGCGTTCGACCACCGGGCCCGCCGCCGTAGGGGTCGTACTGGCGGCGGGCATGGGGACCCGCGTCGGCGCCGACGGCAACAAGGCATACCTCCCGCTGGCCGGCCGCAGCATGGTGTCGTGGTCGGTGAACGCCGTCGCGGCCGCACCGGGAGTGAACCGGGTGGTGCTGGTGTACCGCCGCGGCGAACTCGACACCGCCGAGCGCATGCTGGCCGCCGAGGTCGATTCGGCGGCAGTGGAACTGGTGGAGGGCGGCGACACTCGGCACGGGTCCGAGTGGAACGTGCTGAACCATCTCGCCCCGGACATCGAGTCCGGGGACGTCGACGTGGTGCTCATCCACGACGCCGCGCGCCCGCTGGCAGGCCCCGATCTGATGGCGGCCGCGCTCGCGACGGCGCGCCGGTTCGGCGGGGCCATCCCCGGCCTGCCCGCCGGCGACGTCTTCCGCGACGACGGCGATCGGGTGAGTCGGGTGCCCGGCGCCTTGGTGCGCGTGCAGACGCCCCAGGCGTTCCACGCCCGGCCATTGCTCGCGGCGTACCGGGCGGCAGCGGCCGAGGGCTTCGACGGGACCGACACCTCGGCGTGCATTCAGCAGTTCACCGACGTGGACGTGCACGTATTCTCGGGTGCCGCAACGAACTTCAAGGTGACATTCCCCCACGACGTCGCCGTCGCCGCACATCTGCTCGGCAGCGGCGGCTAAGTCGAACGAGCGGCAAGGACGGCGTCGAGCAGTGCGGCGTCGGTCGGCAGGTCCGCGGTGATGGCGTCGGCGTCACCGGTCACGGTCTCGACGGGCGTACCCGACGTCAGCGCCGAGGTGAACTCGTCGTCGTCCTCGTTCAACAGCGACGCGAGCGCCGCCGCACGGTAACCGCGGGGATGCTGCGCCGTGCGCAGTGCTTGGCGGTCGATGGTGTCGACCACCGCGCCGGTCTCGTCGACCTGCTTCACGGTGTCGGTCATCGGCAGCACCGGCGCCACGACGGCGTGGCCCGCGGCGAGCGCCTCGAGCACCCGGTCGGTCACCGACGCGGATGCGAGCGGGCACCGGTGGTCGTGCACCAGCAGCGGCGCGTCCGGCCCGGGGCCGAGATGCTCGAGCCCGCGTCGCACGCACTGCACGCGCGTGGCGTCGCCTGCGATCACCGCGATCTCGACCAGGCCCGCGTCGGCCGTGGCCGCGGCGATGTCGGCGACCAGTTCCGGCGGGGCCACGACGACGATGCGCCGGGCCTGCACGCGGCCGTCGCCGAGCAGGGTTCCGAGCACGCGCAGCAGCGCAGGTTCCCCCGCGACGTCGCAGAACAGCGCCGCGCGCTGGACGGTCGCGTCCACGGGCACGATCGCGCAGGGTTCACTCGCCGTCGGGTGCATCGGCCAGCACGCTATCGGATCGTCGCCGGTCGGCCTCGAGACCTAGACCGGGTCGAACGCGTTGATGAGCCACTTCCCGTCGACCTTGGTCATGCCCACCTTGACGCTGCTCGCGGTGAACGAGCCCGCCGGGTTCTCCTTGCTGGTGGTCGTCTGGTTGATGAAGACCAGGACGACGGCGGAGTCGGGTTGGATCTCGGAGACCGCGGAACGGACCACGTCCGCCGAGGTCTTGACGTCCTTCTGCTTGGCCGCTGGCGTGACGATGTCGGTGGTGAATTGCGTGTAGTACGTGAGGAATTCGCCGGTGAGGTGCGTCTTGGCCGTGGCGAAGTCCTGATCCAGCGATTCCGGTGAGTACGACAGCAGCGCGACGGTGCCCTCGGACGCCGCGTCCATGGCCGATGCGGCCACGGTGCTGCTGGTCTGGTCGTCGGGGCGGTACTGCTCGAAGTAGACCCAGGCCGCGAAGGCTGCCGATGCGAGCAGCAGGATCGCCAGCACCGCGGGAATGATGACGCCACGTAGTCCACCCGCGCGCGTCGAGGTGGCTACTGCGGGAGGGGGCGCGTCGGCGGTGGTGTCGTCGAGGTCGACTGCTGCCGGTTCGGTCTCGTCGACGCCGGTGGCCGCTTCGCCGGGAACGTTCTCGCGTGTCTCGTCGGTCATGGCACGAACTCCACCTTCGCCAGCTTGATCTGGCCCGCGTCGCGGGCCACGTCGACGCTGAGCCGCCACGACCTGGGCTGCTGCTCCTGGCTGGCGGCGTTGGAGACGTTCGTCGTGACCGCCACCAGCACGGTGGCCGTGTCCTGGGTCATCGATGCCACGGCGACGGAGTTCACGGTCGCCTCGGTGATGACCTTCGATTCCTGGGCGACCTGGGTGAAGATCTCCGCCTGACCCTCGAAGTCCTTGCGGAAGTCACCGGTGGTGTTGTCGATGATGCGCTGCACGTCTTCCTCGGCGCGGGTGAAGTCGAGCGACATGAGGGTCACGACGCCCTGGCGTGCGGCGGCCGCGAACTCCGCGGATCGCTCCTGCTGTGTCACGACCCGCTGATGATGCAGCGTCATGTAGACGCCCGCAGCCACGAATCCGACGATGAGCGCGACCGCGAGCGCGGCGGCGGCCAAAGCCAGCGATGGGCGTGGCAACCGGAGCCTGCGTTGCCGGGAGGCGGGCGCGGGTTCGGCGTCATCGGACTCGACGGCATCGGGTTCGACGGCATCGGATTCGTCGGCGGCGAGTTCGTCGGCAGTCGTCTCGTCGAGTGCACTGGGCTCGACGGCGACGGGCTCCGGCTCGTCGACCTCGGCTGGCTCGGTCGCTTCGGCCGGTTCACTCACTTCGGCAGCCGGTACGGGCTCCACGTTGGTCGGTGCAGCTGCGGCAGCGGCCGCGGCTTCCCTGCGGAGTCGCAGGGCACGGGCACGGGCGCGGGCCGCGGCGGCGAGCGCCTCGGCTTCAGCGGCCTCGGCTTCGGCCTCTTCCGCGAGCGCCAGCACGTCGTCGCGCGACGTCGGTGCGACGGCTTCCTGCGGGTCGTCTCCGCCGTCGCCGCCGAGTGCCGGCGAGGTTCGCTTGGGGGGCGGCATGCGACCTCCTGTCTTCGTCGTCAGGACTGCACGGAATGAGAATGGCATTTTCTTTTTCCGCTAGCGCCACGACCCTACCGGACGCTTCTGCGGCTCGGTCGCGCCCACTCGCCTGCGGAAACGCGGTTTCCGGGTTCGTGCGAACGCTCAGCGCAGCAGGTCCTTGACGACCTTGCCCGTCGCGTTCGTGGGTAGCTCGTCGAGGAACTGTACAGACCGCGGCACCTTGAATCCGGCCATTCGGTCGCGACTCCACTCGACGACGTCGTCGGCCGACAGCGGCGCCGCGTCGTCCCGCAGCACCACGAAGGCCTTGCCGACTTGGCCGAGGCGCTCGTCGGGCACGCCGATCACCGCTGCCTGGGCGATGGCCGGATGCTCGAGCAGGAAGCCCTCGATCTCGGCGGGGTAGGCGTTGAAGCCGCCCACGATGAACATGTCCTTCTTGCGACCGACGATGCGCAGGCGACCGGAATCGGTGAACTCGCCGAGGTCGCCGGTGTGCAGCCAACCGTCGGAGTCGATCGCCTCGGCGGTGGCCACCGGGTCGTCGAGATAGCCCTGCATCACGCTGTACCCCCGGACCAGCACCTCGCCGTCGTCGGCCAGACGCACCTCGACTCCGTCGCAGGGCAAGCCGACCGTGGTTGCGACGTCCTCGAACGTGTCGCCGGGCCGGGACAACGTGGCCGTGCCGCACTCGGTCAGCCCGTAGCCGGTGGCCAGCGTCTGGAAGGGAAGTTCGGTGTGGACCCGCCGGATGAGTTCGACCGGGATGTCCGAGGCCCCCGTGACGCCGGCGCGCAAGGTGGCCAGCCTGGACTTGTCCGCCACCCCGAGCAGCGAGTGATACAGCGTCGGGGGGCCGGGCAGCATCGTGATGCGCTCGGCCTCGACGAGGTCCACCACCGCGTCGACGTCGAACACCGGGACGGGAAGGATCGTGGCACCGCGGATGAGCGACGCGATGCACCCCGCCTTGTAGCCGAAGGTGTGGAAGAACGGGTTGACCGCGAGATATCGATCGCCCTCGCGCAAGTCGGCGAGATCGCACCACTCGGCGTACAGGCGCAGGGTCTGGGTGTGATTCATCATCACGCCCTTGGGCCTGCCGGTGGTGCCGGAGGTGTAGATGACGTCGGCGACGTCCGCGCCGTCGACGCGCCGCTCCAACGGTGAACCGCTCGAGAGGAAGTCGGACGTCAGATCGATGGTGGGAACGTCGAGGGTGAGGTCGTAGTCCTGGCCGAGGAAGCCCGGCTGCACCAGGACGGCCTTGGCCCCGCTGCGCGACACCACGTCGGCGGCTTCGGAGGCCTTGAACCTGGTGTTCACCGGAACCAGGACGGCCCCCGCGGTCACGATGCCGAACGCGGCGACGATCCAGTCGGCAGAGTTCGGGGCCCAGATCGCGACCCGGTCGCCCTTCTCGACGCCCAGCTCGCCGAACGCACCCGCGGCGTTGCGGATGCGCTCGGCGAGCTGGACGAAGGTCAGGCGCAGCGAACCGTCGACGACTGCCTCAGCGTCACCGAACCGGTCGGCTGAACTGAGGACCATCTCGGGGATGGTCTGCCAGCGGCTGCTCACGAAGCGTGAACGTCAAGCAGTGATCAGGCGGGAGAGGTTGCCGCCCATGATCTTTGCCTGATCGTCGACCGAGAGGTGGTCGAGCGCAGTCACGTAGTGGGTCGGCTCGGCGAGGCCCTCCGGGTGCGGCCAGTCGGAGCCGTAGAGCACCTGGTCGACGCCGATCAGGTTGATCAGGTCGTCGATGCCCTCCTCGTAGAACGGGCTGACGTAGATGCGGTTCTTGATCTCTTCCATCGGGTTGCCCAGGAAGGCTTCCGGCGCCTTCTTGTAAACCTCGGACATCGAGTCCAGCAGCGGGAACATCCACTTCGACCCGGCCTCGACGATGCCGACCTTGAGCGTGGGGAACCGGAACAGCGCCCCGTGGATCACCCAGGAGGCGACGGCGTCCTGGATCGGCCGCCACTCGTTGAGGATCGACATGGCGTTGGTCTGGAAGGGCAGCATCTCCTGGGCGCCGCCGTCCCACTCGGAGGTGTAGCGGGAGTAGCCGCTGTCACTGGAGTGCATGCCGACGAAGACGTCGTACTCGACGCACTTCTGCCAGAAGGGATCGAATTCGGGCAGTGCAAACGACCGCGGGCCCCGGAATCCGGGGACCGGGGCGGGCCGGATGAGGATGGCGCGAGCACCGCGCTTGACCGCCCACTCCAGCTCCTCGATCGCCTTCTCGACGATGGGCAGCGTGATGACCGGCGTGGTGTAGATGCGGTTCTTGTAGTTGAAGCCCCAGACTTCGTGCAGCCACTCGTTGAGTGCGTGCACGATGACGTGGATGGCGACCGGATCGTCGGCCAGCCGCTCTTCGATGAGGCTCGCCAGCGTGGGGAACATCAGCGAGCGGTCGAGGCCGAGTTCGTCCATCTTCTCCAGCCGCGGCGCCGGCTCGAAGAACGCGGGGATCGCCTTCATCGGCTCACCGAACAGTTCGCGCTTGCTCTTGCCGTCCGGGTTGCCGAACTTGAAGTACTCCTCCCAGGCGCCTGGCTTGGCGACCACCGAGAAGGTGGGGTTCGGGATGTAGTTGCTGATCTGTCCGCGGAGGGCGATCTTGGTGCGACCGTTGATCTCGACGTACTGGACGACGTCCTTGTACTCCTTCGGCAGGAACTTGGTCAGCGCCTCCGGCGGCTCGTAGAGGTGATTGTCCGCATCGAACAGCGGAAACGGAATGTCGACCCTGTGCGACAGTTGCCCCATTGGAAAACTCCTTATCGTCTCGCGAGAATCTTATTCTCATTCTAGGCCTGTGGCAATCCTCTAACGAAGTCGGGTAACGACGTTCCGCAGGACTCACGCCGAGATTCGGGCCTCCGGCTGCGTGCTGGGACCCGCCCGGCGGAGCTCAGTTGGCGAGGCTTTGGCGGACCAGGAACTTCTGCACCTTGCCGCTCGCCGTCCGCGGGTACACGTCGACCTCGTGCAACTCCTCGGGCCACTTCTGGCGGGCCACCCCGGCCCTGTCGAAGTGCGCGCGCACCTCCTCGAGGGACGGCAGTTCGCAGCCCGGCTTGAGACGCAGCACCGCAGCGGCCCGCTCGCCGAGCCGCCGATCGGGCGCCGCCACCACCACTGCTTCGGCGACCTGTGGCATCGCCAGGAGCACTTCCTCGACCTCGAGCGCGCTGATGTTCTCGCCCGCCCGGATGATCACGTCGGCCTTGCGGTCGGTGATCGTGAGGTAGCCGTCGTCGTCGAGCACGCCGACGTCGCCGGTCCGGTACCAGCCGTCGTCGTCGAAGGCCTTCGCGGTCAATTCCGGATCGGTGTACCCGAGGCAGAGATCGGGCCCGCGGCTGAGGATCTCGCCCTCCTCGGTCAGGCGGATCTCGACCCCCGGACGCGGATTGCCGTCGGTGAACAGCCGCTTGTCCTCGGGCGCATACGGGCTCGATCCGGTGATCGACGGATGTTCCGTGCTGCCGTACGAGCGGTAGACGAGCACGCCACGGTCCGAGAGCCGGCGCGTCACGGCGGCGGGCACGGTCGATCCGCCCAGCCCGGCGGTCGTGATGAGGGCCATGTGTCGGGCAGTGAATTCGGGGTGGTCCATCAAGCTGGTCAGGAAGTAGGGCGGGCCGCCTCCGATGGACACGCCGTCCGACAGCATCAAGGCCAGCACCCGCCCCGGATCCCATACGTCGCACAGGTCGATCGGAGTGCCCTCGAGCACCGGAATCAGGAACGCGCTGAGCATTCCGATGAAGTGACCGACCGGTGTGGCGGTGAGTTGGCGACCGCGGTCGGACGGGTAGTTGGCCAGCAGCTGGCGTGTCTCGCAGTTGAGCGTCTGGTGACTGTGGATGACGCCCTTCGGGTCTCGGGTGGTGCCCGAGGTGAATGCGATCAGCGCGGGACTCGCCGGGTCGGTCGCGACGACACCCTCGAGCGGCTCGTCGGCCAGGAGCCGGTCGAGGTCCTCGATTCGCTCGTCGCCGGATCCGTCATGACCGACCAGCGCCACGATGGGGACGTCGGCACACAGATCGGGATGGAACGTCATGCGGCCGAACCGTTCGGTGGAGACGAAGACCTTGGGCTTCGCCGTGGCCAGGATGTGGCTCAGTTCCTTGCGGCCGTAGAAGTGCACGATGGGCACGACCACGGCGCCGAGCAGTGCCGCGGCCCAGAAGACGACCGCCGCGTCCTTCCAGTTCGGCAGTTGCATGGCGACCACGTCGCCGGGGCCGACGCCACGCTCCTGAAGGCCGGTGGCGAGTCGCCTCGCCTCCGCTTCGACCGCCGCGCACGTCCCGACGTACGGGCGCACGTCGGAGTGGACGACGAACCCCACGTCAGGCGCCGCGGCCAACCCGTCTGCGATGAGGTCACCGAGGGTTTCCGACGTCCACCACCCCTGCGCCTCGTAGTGTTCGACGAGCGCCTTCGGGATCTTTCGCATCGGTTTCCGCAACACCTTTACTGGGTCGGCTGCTCGGTCGGCTCGGACTTTTGGAGATGTTATTCTCGCCCGCCGAGAATGCCAATACCGCAGATGGAGAATGCCTTGGACGACAGTCGCATGGTCCACCTCGACGTCGACGATGGCCTGGCCGTCATCACCATCGACAGGCCGCACGCGCGCAATGCGATCTCGCTGTCGACGATGGACCGGCTCGACGAGGCACTCGACGGCGCGGCCGGCGCCCGCGCCCTGGTGATCAAGGGGGCCGGGGACAAGGCGTTCGTATCCGGCGGCGACCTGAAGGAACTCGCCGCGCTCCGCACGGAGGAAGAGGCCTCCGCGATGGCGTGGCGGATGCGCACGGTGTGCGATCGCATCGCCGGCTTTCCGGGCCCCGTCCTCGCCGCGCTCAACGGCCACGCCCTCGGTGGCGGCGCCGAGGTGGCCGTCGCGGCCGACATCCGACTTGCCGCCGACGACGTGAAGATCGGCTTCAACCAGGTGAGCCTGGAGATCATGCCCGCCTGGGGCGGCGCCGAGCGCCTGGCAGCCCTGGTCGGCAGGAGTCGCGCGCTGCTACTCGCGGGCACCGGCACGATCATGGACGCGACGGAGGCCGAGCGCGTCGGACTGATTCAAAAGGTCGTGCCCCGCGACTCGTTCGAGGACGACTGGCGAACTCTCGCAAGGAAACTCGCGCACCGCGCCGCGGGCGAGGTGAAGCGCGTCGTGGGCGGGGCGACGCCGGACGAGGCCGTTGCCGCGTTCGTCCGGTTGTGGGTCGACGACGCGCACTGGGAGGCCGCGGACAGGGTGATGAATCGCGCCCGCTGACCGAGTCCGGCGGGAAATCCGACGTGGCGACAACCAATTTCGATCTAGGTGCAGCCGATCGCGAAATACCCTGATAGGCTCGTTTTACGGGCGTCTCTTCATTGACGTTCGATGAAAACCAGGAAAGTAGAAACTAGTATGACGCAGGGCACCGTAAAGTGGTTCAACGCCGAAAAGGGCTTCGGCTTCATCACGCCTGATGGCGCGAGCGAAGACGTTTTCGTCCACCACTCGGAGATCCAGGTCCAGGGTTACCGCACCCTCGACGAGAACCAGCGCGTTGAGTTCGAAATCAACCCGGGCGCCAAGGGGCCGCAGGCCGTTGGCGTGAAGGCGCTGTAACACAAGCTTCGAACACGTTCTGCGCTGCGAGCAGTCGTTCTCTCCGGAGGACTTCTGCACGCAGCGCAGAATTTTTTTGTCTGCCTCCGCTGTTCCGGCCCGATCAGCCCAGCCGGCGGATCGGGTCGCTGCCATCCCAATCCTTGGCGGCCGCCATCACCATCGACGCCATCCCCTCGAGCGCTTCGGTGCGCGCGGTGATCTCCGCGACCGCGGCCCCGGTCGGCGGTTCGACGTAGGCGTAGCGCTGGCCCTGGTCGGCGCCGCCCACCCACACGACGGGCCAGCCCGCCTCGCCGACCGCAGCCATCGTCGCGTCGAAGTCCTCGGTCCACCAGCACAGCTGCTGGAAGCCCTCGCCGTGCTCGGCGAGGAACTCGGTGTAGACGCTGGGAGTGTCGTCGGTCTGCTCGATCAGTTCCAGCTGCATGTCGCCGCTGTTCGCCCACGCCAGCGACAACGTCACCGAGCACGGCTCACCCCGGTAGGACACGTCCTGGCGTAGTGCCCGCATCACGAACCATGGTCCGACGCCCATCGCGACCCACTGCTCGAGGGCGGCGTCGATGTCGCGAACCACGTAGCCGATCTGGCGAATCGCGCCGGGCAGGATCGGTTGCATCATGCCCCTCGACCCGGGTGGACGACGATGCGTGGCGGACCCTGCGAACGACGCACCGAATCCAGTGCGGCCGGCACGTCGTCGAGGCCGATCGTCAACCCGATGCTGGGTGTCGGGTCGAGCCGCCCATCGACGACCGCGTCCAGCGTGCCGTACCAATCCTGGGGCAATGGTCCGCCGCCGAACTGCATCGTCAAGCCCTTGTGAGTGGCCGCGGTGCAGTCGATGGTCCCGGCGTCGTACCACCCTCCGGCGGCGTAGACACGGGCCATGAACTCGCACTCGTCGACCACGGTCTGCAGAAGTCCGTTGACGCCGACGCATTCGAAGATCACCTGGGTGGTCTGGAACGACTGCGCCCGGAATGTCTCCAGCCACACCCGGTAGGGATCGGCCGTTCGGGCGTTGACCAGGACGTCGGCGCCGAACGTCTTGGCGTACTGCAGCCTGTCGTCGTTGTAGTCCGCCACCACGATGGGCCCGACTCCTCGGGTCGCCAGGGCCGCGACCGTGGACAGACCGATGGCTCCGGCGCCGATCACGAGCGGCAGCTCGCCAGGGCCGATGCCCGAACAACGGACGTAGAACTCCCCGACCGCGAATGCGTCGACCAGCGCGACTGCGTCGTTCGACACGCCGTCCGGCACCAGTCGCGACATCACCTCGGAGACCAGCATCAGCTCGCCGAACGCACCTGGAGCGTCCGGGTGGTGTCCGATGACCAGCGGCTCGACACCAGCTCGGATCAGAATCGGCATGCTGGTCACGCGCGATCCGATCGGGAAGGCGCCGGTGCAGTTGGGTCCGTGCGCCACGACTTCGCCCACGAACTCGTGCCCCATCACGGTGTCGCGACTGGCGTCCCACACGAAACGGGACGCGGACCCCGGGTGGTCCATGTAGTGCACGTCGGACGCGCATATCGCCGCGGCGAGTGGCTTGATGAGGAGTTCACCTGGTCCCGGCACGGGGTCGGGTGTTTCACGCACCTCGAGTGCGTTGTCGCGGAGTACGACTGCTCGCACGTCAGGTCCCCGTCCGCTTTGCCGCGAAGTCGCGCGACGCGATGCTCATCATCTCGACGAGTGAGCGCCGGTCGATGGTCCAGATCTGGGAGGCCACCGCCCGGTTGTTCTCCCCCACGACGTGCACCGGGCCGTTGCCGACGTTCTCGACGATCTCGCGCGCCACGTCCTCCGAGGTCATGTGTGCGTTCGGGTCGTACTCGACGCCCATGCGCGCAAGTGCGGGCGTGTAGGTCATCCCGAGCGGAGTGCAGCACACGTCGACGCCGTGCGGCCCGAGTTCGGCCCACAGCCCCTCGGCGAAGTTGTGCTGAAACGCCTTCACACCGGAGTACATCGCCAGGGTGGCCGACCCCGCGACGCAGGCCAGCGACGCGACCAGAACGATCCCGCCGCGACCGCGGTCACGCATCGCCGGACCGAACTGCCGTACCAGCGCCACCGGGCCGATGCAGTCGAGCTTGATCTGGTCGAGCGAGTACTCGAGCGAGTTGTCGAGGAACGGCGACGTGCGATCCGACGCTCCGGCGTTGTAGACGAGCAGCCCGACGTCGAGACCGGCGCACGCGGCGGCCACCTGCCCGGCGACGTCGTCGACGGTGAGGTCGAGGACGACTGGCCGCACCTGGACGCCGTGGCGCTCCCGCACGCCGGCGGCGACCTCGTCGAGGAGCGCCGCGTTCCGGGCGACGAGTACGAGGTCGAGTCCGCGTGCCCCGAGTTCGTCGGCCAGGCAGGCACCGATGCCCTCGGACGCACCGGCGATCACGGCGCAGGGGCCGTAGCGATCGGCGAACTCACTCACCTCCGACACCCCCGGCGGTCGCCGCCTCGGCGCGGGCTCCCCCGGTCAGCATCCGTGCCATGTGCGTCGAGCGATCGCGGATGCGCCAGCCGTCCGGCGTTCGGACGAAGACGTCCTGGTAGTGACCCACGACGTCGATCCAGTTGTCCGGGTCGCCCGGGGTGAGCAGCAGAACGGCGTGGACGTAGGACCGCACGGTCGCCTCGTCACCGTCGACGTCGATCGCGAAGTTCGACAGCCGGTGATACGTCGGCCCCATCGAGCCGTGCAGTTGCTCCATCAGCTCGGTGAAGGCGTCGGGATCGGTGAACGTACCGACCTCGGCGTAGTCGACGTGGACCTCGTCGGCCCAGCAGGTCCGGAACAACGCCCAGTCCTTCGAGTCGATGCCCGTCGCATAGCGGATGAGAACGTCGCTTATCTGTGCCTTGTCTGGATCCACGAATCGACGTTAGTTCATTCGGCCCCACCGCAGTGAACGTCGTTCTAAAATTCGGAAATGATGTTTCCACGCGGGCCCCGGTACCTGGCTGCCGCCAGGGCAGCGGCGAAGATCCTGCTGGTCCCGGCCCTGCTGGTCGCCGGATGGGCCACGGCAGCACCGGCTGCCGCCGAAGGACCGGTGCTGCGCCACGTGAAGTACACCGTGTTCAGCGAACGGCCCTACGCCGGTGCCGAGATCTATTACCGGGACGTGGACCCACCGAACTTCGCCGACTACAGCCACAACCCGTACCAGTACAGCCCGAACGTCGAGGCCGATCTGGGGCCGGACCAGATGTGGACGCTCGACGTCATGCTCGCCAATCCCGACCAGTGGGCGATGGTCACCGTGACGAGCCTCGATTCGCCGCAGCGACCCAACTTCCACTGCGTGCTCGCCGTCGACGGTCAGGTCGTGGCCACCAATCAGGGACCGAAGGGGGCGCTCTGCTCGATGCGCAACTGGTGACCCAGCGGGCGTGCGGGTCAGGCGGACGCCGAGGCGTCGGCCACCGCGCGCTCGCCCTCGAGTTTGCGCAGCCACTCCTCGCAGAAGCCGATCATCTCGTCGTGGCCGAACGACACACCGAGCGAACGCTCGACCGCGAGCACCCGCGAGACGCTCGTCGCGAACACCGCCCAGACCACCGGCGGTACGTCGCTGGTCTCGTACCCGTATCGGCGCAGCGTCGCGGCCATGGCCTCGACCTGTTGCTCGCGGAAGCGATCGGCATACAGCGCGATCTCCGCGCGCAGCGCCTTGCGATGGTTGGCGAGACCCATGAACTCCATGGTGAGCCGGGCGAACTGCGGGTCGCTGCCGAAGTCCCACATCGCCCACAGCGGCTGATCGGACTTCATCGCCTCGGCGTGCACCTCGAGTCCGAGCTTGGACATCCGCCGGAAGACTTCGATGAACAGGTCGTCCATGGTCCGGAAGTAGTAGTGCACCAGCTGGGGCTTGAGCCCGGCCCGTTCGGCGACCCGGCGCGACGTCACCGCGGCGTAGCCGTCCTCGAGCATGAGTTGCTCGGCAGCATCGAGCAACACTCCCCGATTCTTGGCGTCGGGCCCGCCGATCCTCCGGTCGGATGCCATGCCACCACTTCCTTCTCATCGCGCGGTCGTGCCTTGAGTTCGCATGCAGATCGTAGACGTCGGACGGCGCCGCAACCTTGACCGCGACCATACGTCATGCTAAGCAGGTGCTCAGCACTTTCAGCCCAGATCGCGCCGCCGTCACGGCGGCTCACGTCCCGTCGTTCAGTCGACGTGACGGCACCGGAAGGAATCCCCCGAGATGACAGCCGACTTCGACACCGTCGACTACTTCACCGATCAGTCTCTGATTCCTGATCCGCACCCGTACTTCGACCACCTGCGGAGCAAGTGCCCGGTGGTCAGGGAGCCCAACTACGGCGTGCTGGCCATCACGGGATACGACGAGGCCGGCCAGGTGCTCAAGGACACCGAGACGTTCTCGTCGTGCATCGCGGTGGCGGGCCCGTTCCCGCCGCTGCCCTTCACGCCCGAAGGCGACGACATCACCGAGCAGATCAGCGCGCACCGGTCGCAGATGCCGATGTTCGAGCACATGGTCACCATGGACCCGCCCGACCACACCAACGCCCGTTCCCTGCTCAACCGGCTGCTGACGCCGCGCCGGCTCAAGGAGAACGAGGACTTCATGTGGCGGCTCGCCGACGACTGCCTCGACGACTTCGTCGCCAACGGCAGCTGTGAGTTCCTGAGCGCCTACGCAAAGCCGTTCTCGCTGTTGGTGATCGCCGACATGCTCGGTGTCCCGCAGGAAGACCACGAGGAGTTCCGCGTCGTGCTGGGCGCGCCGCGCCCCGGTGCGCAGGTCGGCTCCCTCGACGGCGATCTGGTCGGCCTGAACCCGTTGGCATGGCTCGACGACAAGTTCGTCGGCTATCTCGAGGATCGACGCGAGTCGCCCCGCGACGACGTGCTGACCGCACTGGCCACGGCCCTCTACCCCGACGGCTCCGTCCCGCCCGTGCTCGAGGTGGCCCGCTCGGCCACGTTCCTCTTCGCCGCAGGACAGGAGACCACCACCAAGCTGTTGTCCGCGGCGATGCGGGTGATCGGCGACCATCCCGAGGTGCAGGACGCACTGCGCGCCGACCGCAGCCGGATCCCGGTGTTCGTCGAGGAGGCGCTGCGGATGGACGCCCCCGTCAAGAGCCAGTTCCGACTTGCCAAGAAGAACACCAAGATCGGCGACACCGACGTACCGGCCGGCACCACGGTGATGGTGTGCCCCGGCGCCGTGAACCGCGACCCCGCCCGCTTCGAGAATCCGCACGAGTTCGACCTCGACCGCAAGAACGTCCGCGAGCACATCGCATTCGGCCGCGGCGTACACAGCTGCCCCGGCGGCCCGTTGGCCCGCGTCGAGGGGCGCGTGTCGATGGAACGCATCCTGGACCGCATGGGCGACATCAGGATCGACGACGAGAAGCACGGACCCGAGGGCAGCCGCAGCTACGACTACGAGCCGACGTTCATCCTCCGCGGACTGACGCAGATCAACATTCAGTTCACCCCGCTGGACTGAATCCGGTTGACCCAGTTGGGGGAAACTCCGTGACGGGAGCGCGGGGCCGATAAGCTTGGCACGTCCGAGCACGCACGAGAACGGGAGACGGCCGTGGCCTCACATCCGAAGGTGGCGGTGTCGGCGATCGGCGCTGCGCTGGCGACGGCGGCGTCGGTTCTCGCCCCGAGTTCGCAGGCCGCAGTCGAGATGCGGATCGGCAATTACGAAGTGGCGAACAACCGTTGGAACGACCACTCGTTCGTCTGGTCGGTCGCGCACTCGTGCGGTGCCCCCGACTGTGCGACGTACTTCGAGGATCCGGTGATCGCACCGGAGACGACGAACCTCAACGTCATTGCGATCCCCCGACCGTTGAAGAGCCAGCGCTACCAGAACACCGCGTTTTACGACAACGGCCGGTACACGATGACCGTGGACGTCATCGACGGGGTGCGTTGCATCGGCTACAACCTGCCGTCGCACGACGTGTACTCATGGGACGCAGTGACACTCGCCGGGACCATCGTGTCCACCTACGGTGCGGGCTGCTACGGCGCGCCGGGCGGCACGAGCACGTACACCTTCTCGCTCGTCAAGATGTAAGCGCCCGCGACACGGGGCGCTGACCCTCAGATGTCGCCGCGCGTCCAGGTACTCGCGCCACTGCGTGCGTCGCAGGACAGGAACAGACCGTCGGGCGCCTGGGCCATTTCGCCGTCGCGTCCGGAGCAATTGCTGCCCTCGATCTTCACCCCGCGCAGCTCGGTGGAGCGGAACCAGCGCGGCCCCTTGCGACGCGGCGAACCACAGAAGACCACGCGGCCCCACGACGTCACGCCGAAGACGTAGTACGTGGTGTTCGTACACGGTGCACCGAGCACGGCACCGGGCTGTATGCCGGGAACGCAGGACGGCTCATTGCATTCCGCGATCGGCGCAGGCGGTGCCGGCGGGGGTGGTTCGGCCGGGACCGCAGGCGCGGTGATCAAACCGGCGGCCAGTAAGCCGGTAGCTGCAGCCACGACGAGACGCACGGAACACATTCTCGCACAACGGAGAGCGATCTTCTCCGGTTCGCAGAAGATGCCTCGATCACCATGTCGAGGCCACCCGGCGGGAGGGTCGTGACGGCAGCCGGAAACGGCACCTCGAGTACGCCGCCGAATGTTAATCTACTTGCGAGAATGCCGTTTCCGCGGCAGCCGGGCCCCATCGACGCCGGGGCATGCACACACCGAGGAGCGAGTCGTGGGCTCAGCGAAGACGATTTCGAGCGCAGCATTGCTCGCCACCGCCATGACCGTCCTCGGCACCGCGCCACACGCCACCGCCGAGTACGAGCAGTACGCCATGAACGGGACGTACTCCGTGGTGTCCAACGGCGAGTGGGCCAGGATGAACGACCGCTACCAGGACGAACCGTCGGTGCACAGCACCTGGACGGTCAACACCGTCTGCACGAACGCGATTACCTGCACGGGCACGGTCACCAGCAGCCTGGGGTGGACCGAGGACATCTACACCAACATCGGCAACCTGTGGTACGTCAAGCACTACGTCCCCGACTGGATCCCCTGCCCCGACGGCACCCGCGCCCCGGGGCTGCAGGTGTACAAGTTCTACCCGGCGACCGACGAGGGTATGTCGCAACGCATCTCGGATCTGTGGATCGGAGAGGATGAGACCACCGGCATGAGCGGCAACTGCGGCCGCAACCGCTCCCTGGTGCTGAACCTGCCCGTCAAGATCTCCAAGGTCAGCTGACCCGGCGGGCGCTCAGCCGCCCTCCACGAAACCGCCTTTCACGAACACGACCCCCCAGCCCTCGGGCAGGGGGGTCGTGTCGCGTCGACGCACCTAGTGCGGCAGCAGGTCCTTCCACGTCTTGGCGAGCGGTTGGTCGGCCACCAGGTTCGTCACCTGGTAGACCTTGCCGTCGGATCCGACGTACTCACCTGTGCGCGGATTGTATTGCGCCACTGCGACACTAGGACCACCGCCGGACTTGCCACCGAAGGCGCTGGGCGTGGCCGGCACCGCACCGCCGTCGGGTACCGGCGCGAGACCCAGTGGTCCCGGGGCAGGCCCGGGTGCGAGCGGTGCGGGGGCCTGCCCGGGTGCCGGTGCGGCGGGCACCGCCAACGGCGCCCCGGGCACTGCCTCGGGTGCCGGTCCGGGTGGCGGACCGAGCGGGGCTATCGGTTGACCGTTGAGGGAGTTCCCTGGCGGCGGGGCAGGCGGGATCGCGGTGGCGATGGGCGCCTCCAGTGGCGACACCGGAGCCCCTATCGGCGGTCCCGCATTGGGCATCGTGCCGGCCGGGACCGCGCCGGGCGGCAGCGGCGTGCCACCGATCGGTGCGTGGATGTCATCGGTCAGCGTCGTGCGGTCGTCGATCGGGATGCCCTGGGCGATCAGGCTGGGGTCGATCGGGTACGGCCCGGTGGCGTGCTGGCGCATCGCCAACGGGACGAAGGGCTTGTCGCTGTTGCAGATCTGGACCGTCGGCGCACGCTTGCCCGGCTTGCGGATGCAGGGGAAGTTGCGCAGACCGCGGACCGCGATCGGCGAATCCTGGGGCAGCTTGCAGTAGATGCCGTCCGGGGTGTCGATGTCCGACTCGTCGGCTGGTGATCGCCACGACGACGGCGGCAGGAACCCGACCGTGCACGCCGGCGGGTCGCTGACGGTTGCGGCGAAGTCACCGCGCGCACCGCCCGTCGAGTCGGACGTGACCGAATAACCCTGCTGCTGTGCGATGTACGGCGGCAGGAGCACGAGCAGCTGCTCCAGCGAGGCGTTGTAGGTCATCAGGATCTCGCTGACGGTCCCGAGGTTCGCGAGCAGGACCGGCAACGTCGGCTTGAGTTGATTCAGCAGACCCGTCGTCTCGTCGCTGAAGCTCGGGAACTTCTGCAGCACCTCACGGAACTGCGGATCACTGGCCTGCAGCTGACCGGTGAAGCCGGCCAGGCTGCGCGCCCAGGTCCGGATCGAGTCGGAGGTGGCAGCTTGGCCCTCCAGCAGCGGCCGGGTGTCGTCGGCCAGCATCCGGGTCTGATCGGCGACGCCGTTGAGGTCGGCGCTGAGCGTCGCACCGGAGTCCAGCAGCGAGCCGAAGTCGAACCCGGCTCCGTTGAAGCCCTTGTACGTCTCGTCGAGGAGGTCGCCGAGACGGTCCTTCGGGAACGACTCGACGAGCTTGCTCACCCGGTCCAGGACCGGGCCCACCGGGGCCGGAATCGTGGTGTCCGCCAACGCGATCACCGAGCCGTTCTCCAGGTACGGCCCGGAGTCCGTGCGCGGCCGCAGGTCGACGTACTGCTCGCCCACCGCCGAGACGCTTCGGACCTCGGCCTGCAGGTCGATGGGAATCTTGGGCGAGGTCGCGAGCGACATCGTCGCCTCCGCGCCGGTGGGCGTCACCCGGACCTCGGTCACCTTGCCCACCTCCACGCCGCGGTAGGTCACGTTGCTGAACCGGTAGAGCCCACCGGACGACGGCAACTGCAGCTTGACCTCGTACTTGCCGATCCCCAGCAGCGTGGGTACCTGCACGTAGTTGACCGCCATCAGCGTCACGCCGACGATCCCCACGATCGTGAAGATCGCCAACTGGATCTTGATGAATCTGGTGAGCATCAGTTGCCTCCACCTGCGGGCCCGTACGGGCCCGCGAAGATCGGATCACCAGGCGCAGGCGGACCGTCGGCGGCGGGTGCGCCGGAATCCGACTGCGGGACCACGGGCAGCACCGGTCCGCTGACCGGTGGCAGCGGCGGCGGAGCCTGCGGGGGCAGGGCACCCGCACCGGGCTGGCTACGGTCGGCGCCCGGGGGGTCGGCCTGCAGTCCCGCGGTCGGCGGGTTGCCGGGCAGCGCGGACAGCGGGCCACCGGGTGGCGGCGGCCGCAGCGGCCGGCCCATCGGGTCGTAGGTGTAGCGCTGGAAGTACGGCTCACCCGGCAGCGGCACGAGGTCGCGGCCCTCCTGCCCTGCCCTCGACCCGAGGAAGATGGACTTCCGCAGGCGCGGACCGGAGATGTCGACGGTGGCGAACAGATTGATGAAGTCGCCGCGTACGGCGCGGTCGATGAGGTTCTGCCCGTAGGGGAACACCGTTGCGTAGGCGAGGCTGGCATCGAGGTCCGGACCGACGTCGGCGAGCGCCTTGATGGTCGGCTGCAGGCCCTCGAGGTTCTTCACCAGGTCGTCCTGGGTGTCGTTGACGAGCCGGGTGGCGGTGTTGCTGAACACCCCGAGCTTGTCGAGCGCGGTGGTGAGCTGCGGCCGCTCCCGGTCCAGTACCTCCAGGGCACGCGGAAGGCGTTGCAGTGCAGCGGTGATCACGTCACGGCGGCCGGCGAACGTCGATGCCACGCGGTTGAGCGCATCGATGGTGGCGACCAGGCTCTGGCGCTGCTGATCGAGTGTGCCGATGAACGCGTCGAGTTCGGTGAGCAGACTGCGGAAGTCCTCCTCCCGACCGGACAGCGCCTCGTTGAACGTGTGCACCACGTCGCCGATCTGCCCCAGCCCACCGGCGTTGACCACGACCGACAGCGACGACAGCGTCTCCTCGGTCGTCGGGTACGTCGACGAGTCGTTGAGCGTGATCGTGGCGCCGGGCGGTAGCTTGCCCTCGGGCTTCTGGCCCAGCGGCGGGTCCAGGGCGAGGTGCATGGACCCCAGCAGGCTGGTCTGCCCCACGCTCGCCACGGCGTTGGCCGGGACGGCGACGTCGGGCTTGACCGAGATCTCGACGTTGGCGTGCCAGTCCTGGACGTCCATCCTGCCGACGCTCCCCACGACGACGTCGTTCATGAGGACGGGCGAATTCGATTCCAACGTCGACACGTTGGCGATCTGCACGTGGTAGGTCACGGCGTCCGAGCCGCGGCCGACAGCGCCCGGCAGGGGCAGCGAGTTCACGCCCTGGAAGGCGCACCCGCTGGCGGTCACGATCACGCACGTGCCGGCAGCCACGGCGCGTACGAGTGCTCTTCGCGTCATGACGGTGGCATCCCTTCAGCAGGTAGCGGCGGTCCCGGGGCAGGCCCGGGTGCCGGAGGGGTGGCCTCGGCGGGAAGCAGCATGCCGGGGAGGCTGGGCGTACCAGGTTCGACGGGGGCTGCCGGTGCGGGAGCGCCGGGCAGCGGCGGCCCGATCCGGGTGTCGGCCGGCATGGGAACGGGGGCACCGGGATACAGCGCGGGGAAGGGCTGCAACGGTGTTCGCTCGTTGGTCGGCAACGGGACGCCGGGAGGGCCCATGCCGGGCGGCGGTGGGACGTCGCCGTCCAGACCGGTGTACGCCGACACCGTCGGCGGGATCTCCGGCGGCACCTGGGCCTCACCGCTGCCGCCGGGAGCCAACTTCGGATCGGCGTACACGATGTTCTCCGGGCTGGCGGACTTCGCCAGGTACGGGTTGATCGGAATCGGGATGTAGTTGAGGTTCAGCAGCCGCAGCGCAGGGCCGAGGTAGTCGTTGCAGAGCTTGGCGGTCTCGGGCGCGGTCGTGTTCTGCGTGGCGCCGATCATGCCGCAAACGAACTGCATGGGGCTCGCGAGGTTGGGGATCGAGAAGCCACCGCGGACCGCCCCGATGTCGGGATCGTAGATGTTGTAACCGTTTCCGAACGCGTTCGGGGTGATGTGCAGCACCTGCTCGAAGTCGTCCTTGACGTCGACCAGCGTCTGGGTCACCTGCGCCAGTCCCTGCAGCTGCTCGGCGGTCTGGTTCCGGGTGCCCGCGACGAATCGCTTGACCTCGTCGACGGCCAGGGAGAGATTCGACAGTGCCGCGTCGAGGTCTGACTTGCTGCCGTCGAGCACGCTGGACAGCGTCGCGAGCTGGTTGTTCAGCGACACGATCTGCTCGTTGCTGGCGCGCAGGGCGCCGATGAACACCTGCAGGTTCTTGATGATGCCCACGAAGTCGCCACTGCCCTCGGCGAGGGTGCGACCCACGCCCGACAGCTGCGCGAGGGTCTGGCGGAGCTTCTCACCGTTGCCGTCGAGCGCGTTGGCGGCGCTGTCGATGAACCGGCCGACGGACGTCGTCGTCATGTCACTGGTCGGTCCGAGATCCGTTGCGAGACGCTCGAGTTGCTGCTTGACCTCGTCCCACTCGACGGGAACGGCCGTGCGTTCCTGCGGGATCACCGCGCCGTCGGCCATCTTCTCGCCGCCGTCGGACGTGCGGTAGGCGGGCGTCAGCTGGACGTAGCGCGCGGCGACCAGGTTCTGGGCGACGATCACGGCGGCTGCGTCGGCAGGCACCGACACGCCGTCGTCCACCGACATCACCATCTTGGTCTGGGTGCCTTGGGGTTCGATCGAGTCGATGGTGCCGACCTTCACGCCCGACACCCGCACGTCGTCCCCGACGTAGATGGCCGTCGCGGTCGGGAAGTAGGCGGTGATCTTGGTGGGGCCGAAGAACGCCGCGCGCACCGCGATGAACCCGCCGCCGATGAGCGCGATCACGAGCACGGCAGCGACGGTGGGCACGAGCCACTTTCGGGATCGAGCCATCATCGTGAGCCTCCGGGAATGGCGTTGTACGGCAGCGGCAGTTCGGCGCGGGGGCCGGTTTCCGGCGTGGTGGGCGGTACCCCGGCGCCGAAGGCGCCGCGGCGGAACCCGAATGCGTAGTCCAGGAAGGGCTGCAACAGCTGCGCCGGCTGGAAGTTCGGCACGTAGGCGGTGTAGTAGGCGCCGCTGGACACGGCCTCACTGAGGATGCCCTGATACTTGGCCGCGCCCGGGATCGCCTTGGAGAGGTTGTCGCGGTTGCGCACCAGGACCTCGTTGACCTTGTTGAGCCGCTCCAGCGTGGGTGCCAGCTCGGCCTCGTTGTCCTTCACCAGGCCGACCAGCTGCTGTGACACCGCTGAGGTGTTGGCGAGCAGGTCGACGATGGCTTGGCGGCGTTCCACCAGCACGGCCAGCAGGTCGTTGGCGTTGAGGATCAGGGTGTTCACCTGTTGGCTGCGCTCCGAGAGGATGCCGGTGACGCTGGACGCCGACTTCAGCAGGTCCCCCAGCGTCTCGTTGCGGCTGTTCAGCGATTGCGAGAGGCGGCTGAGCCCGTCGAAGGTGGGGCCGAGCTGCGGCGCGATCTCGTCGAGGGTCTGCGACAGCGTGTCGAGCGACTGGTTCAGCTGCGCCGTGTCGGTACCCGCGGTGTTCGTGGTCAATTCGCCGACCGCATCGCTCAGCGAGTACGGCGACGAGGTACGGGTCACCGGTATGGCCTCGGTGCGGTTCAAGTTGCCGTTCCCGGCCGACTCCAGGGTCAGAACCCGTTCGCCCAGCAGTGTTCCGGTCTTGATGAGCGCCGAGGTCTCCGACCCGAGCGGGTAGCTGCTGTCCACAGTGAAGCGGACGAGTGCCTGACCGTCATCGAGGCCCACCTCGGTGACGGCGCCGACCTTGATGCCCGACAGCGTCACGTCGTTTCCGACCGTGATGCCGCCGGCCTCCTCGAACAGGGCCTGGTACTGCAGCGACGTGGCGTAGGCCATCAGCCGCTCCGGCTGCAGGCCCACGGCGATGATCAGGATCGCGAGCACGACGCCCATGAACCCTGCACGCGCGAGTTGCGCTCCTCGGTATTTGAGCATTACGGCTCAGCGCACCTTCCGTTTTCCTGCTTCACGAAGGGGAACAGCGACGCCCTGCCCTGCAGGTCCGTGACGCGGATCGAGAGTTCGCAGATGTAGTACTGCACGAATCCGCCGTAGGCACCGATGCGCGCGAGCTTGCGGTAGTTCTTCGGCGCGTTCTGCAGCGCCCCGTCCAGGTAGCCCTTGCCGCTCTCGAGGTTGGGGGCCAGGCGGTTGAGTTCGTCGACGGTGCCTGCCAGCGGCGGTCGCGCCTGGGTCAGCAGGTCGGCGATGGATGCCGTCCCGTTGTCGAGGGCGGTGATGGCCGTGCCGATCGGGTCGCGGTCGGCGGACAGTCCGGAGATCAACTTCTCCAGGCGGTCGATCGTGCCCGCGAATTGGTCGCCGTCCTTCGAGATCACCTGCAGCGTCTCGTTGAGGTTGTCGATCAACTGCTCGACGGTCTCGTTGTCGTCGGCCAGCGTGCTGGAGAACGACGACGTCTTGGCCAGCAGCGAGTTGATCGTCGAACCCTCGCCCTGGAACACCTGGACCAGCGACGCCGTGAGGGCGTTGACGTCCTGCGGGTTGAGACCCTGGACGACCGGCTTCAATCCGCTCAGCAGCAGATCGAGGTCGAGCGCGGGTTCGGTGCGGTCTATCGGGATTCGGGCGCCGGGTGGCATCAGCTTCGTCGACCCCGGCCCGTCGATGAGATCGACGTAGCGATCGCCGGTCAGGTTCAGGTAGCGGATGGCAGCCCGGGTACCGGTGGTCAGCTTGATCTTCTCGTCGGCGTCGAACTCGACGAGGACGTTGCGGTCCGATTCGAGTGCCACGTCGGTGACGGTGCCCACCCGGATGCCGGCGACCCGGACGGTGTCGCCCACCGCGAGCCGCGAGGCGTTGGAGAACACCGCGGAGTAGCCGTTCGTCGATCCCGTGCGGTACTGCCCGAAGGTGAAGAACAGGAACACCGTCAGCAGCGCCATCACGGTCGCGAAGATGCCGAACTTGATGATCATGCTGCGGCCGCCGGTCATCCGGGCATCCCGATCTGTGCGCTGTTGCGGGGCGGTCCCTGCACGGGTCCGAACAGTGCCTGCTTGAGTGCGTCGGAGTTCAGCAGGACGCCCTGGTTCCCGTACTTCCAGGGGTTGGCGCCGATGTCGGTGACCAGGAAGGGCGGCCGCTTGCCGTTCGGGACAGCAGGCAGCATCTGGTCCTTGCAGGACGAGCCGCTCTTGGCCGCCACGATCGGGAGGTCCTCGGGGTAGCGGTACCGCTCGACGCCCAGGGTGAAGCTCGCCGACACGTCGACGCCGGGCCGGTCGGGTGGCGGGGAGTGCACGAACACGTTGAGACCCTGGATGCCGCAGCGCAGGTTGTCGCTGTACTGGCTGAGCTTCTCGGTGGTCGGCACCAGCATCCGCAGGACGTCGGTCAGCGGTTGGCGGTTGGTGCCGATGACGTCGTTTCCGGTGTCGGCCAACCCGATTGCGCTGACCAGGAACCGGTCCAGGTTGTCCTCCTGGTCGACCAGGGTGTCGCCCACCTTGGTGGTGCTGTCGAGGATGTTCACCAGATCGGGTGCGGCGTCGGCGTAGGCGTTGAGCGCCACCGGGGCGACCTCCAGATCGCGGGCGATGTTGCCCAGGCTGGGGTTGATGCTCTTGAAGAAGGCGTTGAAGTCGGTGATCGTCTGGCCGAACTTCTCGCCACGGCCGTTGAGGGCGCCGGAGATCGCGGCCAGGGTTTCGTTGAGCTGCACCGGATCGATGGCCTTGAGCACCGAAGTCAACTGTTGGAACAGGGTATTGGTCTCGACGGTGACGTGCTGGGCGTCGAGCTGCTGCCCCTTGGCCAACGGCGTCGACGACGGGTCGGCCGGTGCGACGAGTTCGACGGACTTCGCGCCGAACACCGTCGTCGAGGCGAGGTTCACGTCCACGTTGCCCGGGATGTACTGCAGCTGCGAGGGATCCATCGCCAGGTGCAGCACGGCGGTGCCATCCGGGCGGTTCTCGATCCGCTCGACCTGCCCTACCTGGACTCCGCGCATCTTGACCTTGGCCTCGGGGTTCATCACCAGGCCGGCACGCTCGGACACCACGGTGACCGGCACCGTCGTCCCGAACCCACCGCGGAACATGCCGATCGAGAACACCACGATCGCGGCGATGGCGATCACCATTCCGAGGCCCGCCAGGGGGCGGACTGCTGAGCTGGACATCGTCCTCCTATCCCGACAGGTTGAAGTTGCCGTTGGAGCCGTAGACGGCCAGGGACACGAGCAGCGTCACCGACACCACCACGATCAGCGAGGTGCGCACTGCGTTGCCGACCGCGACGCCGACGCCGGAAGGCCCGCCGGTGGCGAAGTAGCCGTAGTAGGTGTGGATCAGCAGGATGGTCAGTGCCATCAACAGCGCCTGCAGGAATGACCACAGCAGGTCGATCGGGTTGAGGAACGTGTTGAAGTAGTGGTCGTAGAGGCCGCCGGACTGCCCGAACAGCACGACGGTGGTGAACCGGCTGGCGACGAACGACAGGATCACCGCCACCGAGTACAGCGGGGTTATCGCGATCATCCCGGCGACCAGCCGGGTGGACACCAGGTATTCGACCGGGCGGATGCCCATCGACTCCAGGGCGTCGATCTCCTCGTTGATCCGCATGGCGCCCAGCTGCGCAGTGACGCCTGCGCCGAACGTGGCGGCCAGCCCGATGCCTGCGATCACGGGCGCGGCGATGCGCACGTTGATGAACGCCGACAGGAAGCCGGTCAACGCCTCGATGCCGATGTTGCCCAGCGAGCTGTAGCCCTGCACCGCCAGCGTGCCGCCGGTGGCCAGGGTGAGGAATCCGACGATCACCAGCGTGCCGCCGATCATCGCCAACACTCCGGCGCCCATCGAGATCTCGGCGATCAGCCGGATGATCTCCTTGCGGAAGTGGGTCGCTGCGTGCGGTGTGCCGCCGATGGCGCGGCCGAAGAACAGCGTCTGATCACCGATGCGGCCCAGGACGTCGATGGGCCGCGATGCGGTGCGGAACGCGCGCGGATAGGTGCCGCGCAGGACTTGCAGAGTGCCCACCGTCTATCCCGTCGTCAACTGGATGCCGATGGCCGTGACGACCACGTTGATCACGAACAGCGCCATGAAGGCGAATACGACCGTCTCGTTGACGGCGTTGCCGACGGCCTTGGCGCCGCCGCCGGTGATGGTCAGTCCGCGATAGCACGCCACCAGGCCGGCGATGAGGCCGAACAGGGCTGCCTTGACGCAGGAGATGATGACCTCCGGAACGCCGGTGAGCAGCGTGATGCCCGCGGCGAAGGCGCCCGGGTTGACGTCCTGGACGAAGACCGAGAAGAAGTAGCCGCCCAGGATGCCGATGATGACCACCAGGCTGTTGAGCAGCAGCGCCACCAGTCCGGACGCGAGGACGCGCGGGGTCACCAGCCGCTGCACGGGGTTGATGCCGAGCACTTCGAGCGCGTCGATCTCCTCGCGGATCGTGCGCGACCCGAGATCGGCGCACATCGCGGTGGCGCCTGCCCCTGCGACGATCAGCACCGTCACCACGGGACCCACCTGCGTCACCGCGCCGAACGCCGCGCCCGCTCCGGACAGGTCGGCCGCACCGAGCTCGCGCAGCAGGATGTTGAGGGTGAAGCTCACCAGCACGGTGAACGGGATTGCGACCAGCAGCGTGGGCGCCAGTGACACCCGGGCCACGAACCACGACTGCTCCAGGAACTCGCGCCACTGGAACGGCCGCACGAAGATGAACCTGAACGCGTCCACGCCCATCGAGAACAGGCCGCCAACGGCCTGCATCGGTCCCGCGAACCCCTTGGGCAGCGAGATACCGGGCGACCAACGCTCCGGTCCCTTAATCGCCATTGGCCCCTGGTCCCTCCGAGATAGTCGCGGCCGGTACGGCTGTCGGGCCGTCGGTGTTGTGCGCCAGTGCGATTCGGGCACCACCGATCCGATCGGCGGCGTCGCCTGGGAGCTGTTCAACCAACTCGACGCACTGTGCCACACCAATGGCACCCCGCGGGTGGCGTTTGACGTTTAAAGACCCACCGGGTTTCATGGCAAACACCTTCCGAGACTGGCGGTCTCGTTAGCGACGGGGGTCGCAGCGGCGTGAAACCGGTCGGCGGGGGCCGGTCGCAGGCGGGTCGACCGGCGGTCCGACCGGGTCGACGTGCACGTCGACGCGACGTCGAGGACGCGGCGGGCACGGGGGGCCGTGCCGACGGCCCGAACTGCGCACCGGGCCCAATGTCCAGCGGCCAGGCCGTGCGATTCCCGTTGCCTCACAGAGCGACTCGAGACGACGACGCGTCGAATGGGCTGCCGCGAACCGGCGGTGGAGCGGTCGGCGACGTCGTCTTGGCGCAGTGCGCGAGCCCTATCTGCAGTTCGGATCGCGACCACGGGTCCGGCGGCGCCCGCTCCGCGGCTCGGCGTCGACGACGGCCGAACACCAGCACCGGCCGGAGCTGCCGAACCGTTCGCCACGGCAACCATCGCACCCGTCCCGGCGGGCGTCGACGACCAGGACAGATGTCGCCGATCGTGTAACGCGCCCAGCGCGGTCTGCAGCTGCAACGAACGCATCCTTGATTCTCGTCTCGTCCGGACTACGGGCTCTCGAAATGGACCGTCGCGGAGGTCATGTGACCACGCCGGCCGTCTTGAGTTCGATGATCCGGTCCCAATCGAGGTCGAGTTCGAGCAGGATGTCGTCGGTCTGCTCGGCGAAACCCGGGGCAGGCCCGGTGTGCGGAGCGGCGACGTCGAACTGCACGGGGTTGGCCACCAGCTCCAATTCGCCTGCGGTGACGATGTATTCGTTCGATCGGATCTGCGCGTCCTGGGCGGCCTGCAGCGTGTCCTGTACGGGCGCCCACGGACCGGCCAGTGTGGCGAAGCGCTCGCTCCACTCGGGCAGCGTGCGGGTCGCGATCACCTCGCGCAGGATCTCGACGGCCTCGCCGGTGTGCTCGGCAATGCTCTCGGCTGTCGCGAAGCGCGGGTCGTCGACCAGATCCTCGCGGTCGACGTGACGGCACACGTCGGCCCAGAACTTCGTCGGCTGCATCATCACCAGCGAGATGTAGCGGTCGTCCTTCGTCCGGTAGACCCCGACCAGCGGATTGATCGGTGACCCGTGCACTCCCGGCGGCGGTTGCACCATCAGTTGGTTGAGATGCAGGGTCAGCGCCACCGTGTGGCCCATCGCCCACAGTCCGCTGCCGAGCAGCGAGACGTCGACCACCGATGCCTCGCCCGTGCGCTCGCGCTTGAGCAGTGCCGCGGCGATCCCGCCGGCGAGGTTGGTCCCGGAGATCGTGTCGCCGTACGCGGGCCCCGGCGGGCCGATCATGCCCTCGATGCCGGGCGGGGTGATGGTGGCAGCGGTACCGGCGCGGCACCAGAAGGCGGTCATGTCGTAACCGCCCTTCTCCGCCTCCAGACCGCGTGGGCCGAGCGCGCTCCCCCGCGCGTAGACGACGTTCGGGTTCACCGCGCGGATGTCGTCGACGTCGATGCCGAACTTCTCGCGGTGGCCGGGCAGGAAGCTGGTCAGGAAGACGTCGGCGCGCTTGGCGAGTTCCAACAGCACCTCGCGCCCCTCGGGCTTGGAGACGTCGAGACCGATGCTCCGCTTGCCCCGGTTGGCGTGTTCGATGTTCGGGTTCGGGTCGCCTTCGACGCGCAGAGGGCCGGTCTGCCGCAGCCCGCGTTGCGGGTCTCCGGTGACGGCGTGTTCGACCTTGATGACGTCGGCGCCCCACTCCGCGAGCACCGCGCCCGCCGACGGGACGAAGCCGTACATCGCGACCTCGAGGACCCGGATGCCGTCCAATGGGCCGGCCACTAGCTCACCACCGTCGCGAACGTCTTCGACTCCAGGAACTCCTCGAGTCCCGCCGACCCCATCTCGCGGCCGATGCCCGACTGCTTGAACCCGCCGAACGGGCTGTCGGGACTGAAGTAGTTGCCGCCGTTGATCGAGAAGGTGCCGGTGCGGATGCGTCGGGCGATGTTCAGCGCGCGCTCCTCGCTGCCGAACACTGCGCCGGAGAGTCCGTAGATGGAGTCGTTCGCGATGCGCACGGCGTCGTCGTCGTCGTCGTAGGCGATCACGACGAGAACCGGTCCGAAGACCTCTTCCTGGGCGATCTCGCTGCCCGGATCGACGTCGGTGAGCAGCGTGGGCGTGTAGAAGTAGCCCGGCTCCTTCTTCTCGCCGCCGGTCACCAGCGTCGCCCCCGCCTCGACCGCACGCCGGACCATGGCGTCGACCTTGTCGCGCTGCCGCTCACTGATCAGCGGCCCCATGTACGTCTTCGGATCGGTCGGATCGCCGTAGCGCACGTGCGAGAAGTTCGTCTTGACCATTTCGACGATCTCGTCGTGGTGCTTGCGCGGCACCAGCAGCCGCGACGTCAGCGCGCATCCCTGACCGGCGTGGGTCACCATGCTGAAGGCCGAGAACATCGCGGCGGTGCCGAAGTCGGCGTCGTCGAGCACGATCGCGGCGGACTTGCCGCCGAGTTCGAGGAAGACCTTCTTGAGGGTTTCGCTCGCGGCGGCCATGATGCGCCGGCCCGTGGGGGTCGACCCCGTGAACGTGACCATGTCGACGTCTGGGCTGGTGGTCAGTACCGCGCCGACCTCGGGGTCCGAGGAGCTGAGCACGTTGACGACGCCTGCCGGGATGTCGGTGTGGTTGGCGATGAGTTCGCCGAGCGCGAGCGTGACCAGTGGCGTGTCGGGAGCACCCTTCAAGACGACGGTGCACCCGGCGGCCAGTGCGGGCGCGAGCTTCGCCAGTGCCAGCTGGTTGGGGTAGTTGTAGGCGATGATCGCCGCGACGACTCCGCCGGCTTCCTTCTCCACCCAGCGGTGGTGCTGCATGCCGCGGCTCTCGACGTTTCCGAGGTCTTCGGTCAGCGGGTAGTCCCGAAGCAGATCGGCGTAGTACTTCACGATCGCGATCGGCTGATCGAGCTGCGCGCCCTGGGTCAGTGCGGGTGTGGCGCCGACCTCGGCTGTGGTCAACGCGGCGAGTTCGTCGCGGTGCTCGACGAGAGTGGTGTGGAACTGCTCCAGGCAGTGGACCCGGAACTCGACGTTGGTGGCCCAGTCCCCCGCGTCGAAGGCGCGGCGCGCGGCGGCGACGGCACGCTCGGCGTCGGCCACGGTGCCGTCCGGGGCATGCCCGATGACCTCGCCGGTGGCGGGGTTCTGCGAGGCGAACGTGGTGGCCGCACCGACGAGTTCACCGTCGATCAGCATGCGCCGGTCTGCCTGCTGCCCGGATGCATCACTGCCATCCACCTGTCGGCCACCGTCGATGGTCGGCGTCTGGGACATTCAGTCTCCTCGCTGCTTCGTGCACTGTGATGGAAATTTCATTCTCATCAACGGCGAATCTTACATTCGCCTAGCGAGAACACAAGAAAGGCTAGATGGCCTAGTCAGGTCCTCGGCGGGCGTCGAGTAGGTATGGTTCGACGCGCGGTGGACGTGCGCAGACCTTGCGGTCTCACCTAGTCCGAGAGTACGGTTCTCATAATCGAAAGGGAGATTCTTAATGCTTCAGGCGAGTTCGCGCACGGGAGCGGCCACGTGAAGAACGCCGTCGTCACCGGCGGTGGATCGGGTATCGGCGAGGCGATCGTCAATCGGCTGCGCGCCGACGGCTACCACGTCGCCGTCTTGGACCTGAACCCCTCCGATGCCGAGTTCTCCTTCGTCGCCGACGTGACCGACCGGGACGCGGTGAACGAGGCGATGGCCGGCGTCCGCGCACAACTCGGCCCCGTCAGCGTTCTCGTCAACGCCGCAGGGCTCGACAGCTTCAAGAAGTTCCACGACGTCTCGTTCGAACGCTGGTTGCGCGTCATCGACGTGAACCTGCACGGCGTCTTCCACTGCATTCAGGCAGTGCTGCCGGACATGATCGAGGCGGGGTGGGGACGCATCGTCAACATCTCCTCTTCCAGCACGCACTCGGGCGCGCCGTACATGGCGCCCTACGTCGCCGCGAAGTCAGCGGTCAACGGCCTGACCAAGACGCTTGCCCTGGAGTACGGCCCCAACGGGATCACGGTCAACGCCGTGCCGCCCGGCTTCATCGACACGCCCATGCTGCGGGCCGCCGCGGACAAGGGCTTCCTCGGCGACATCGATCAGACGATCAAGGCCACCCCGGTGCGGCGCATCGGCAGGCCGGAGGACATCGCCGCGGCATGCGCCTTCCTCATCTCCGAGGAGGCCGGCTACATCACCGGCCAGATCCTCGGCGTCAACGGCGGACGGAACACCTGAGCCGCCCTGCGGTCAGTACCGATCAACGAAGATCAACGAAGGGACAACCAGTGGGACGCGTATCAGGCAAGGTCGCATTCGTCACGGGTGCCGCACGCGGGCAGGGCCGCAGTCACGCGGTCCGCCTCGCGGAAGAGGGCGCCGACATCATCGCCGTCGACCTCTGCGAGAACATCGACACCATCGGCTACCCCATGGCCACGCCGGAGGATCTCGAGGAGACCGCCGCGTTCGTGGAGAAGACCGGGCAGCGCATCTTCACCGCCAAGGCCGACGTGCGCGAGGCATCGCAGCTGAAGCGGGCCGTCGAAGAGGGCATGGCCGCCCTCGGCGGGCTCGACATCGTCGTCGCGCAAGCAGGCATCGCCGGCATGAAGGGGCAACCGCCGCTGCAGGCATGGATCGACGTCATCAACACCAACCTGATCGGCACCATCAACGCGATCCAGGTTGCGCTGCCCCACCTCAAGGAGGGCGCCTCCATCATCGCGACCGGATCCACCGCCGCGCTGATGGACACCAGCAAGAAGGACAACCCCGGAAACGATCCGGGCGGCATGGCCTACGTCCACTCCAAGCGTGCGCTGTCGAACTTCGTGCACGACCTCGCGACCGAGCTCTCCCCGCGCGGCATCCGGGCCAACGTCGTGCATCCCACGAACTGCAACACCGACATGCTGCGCAGCGAGCCGATGTACCGCTCGTTCCGACCCGATCTCGAGAAGCCCGAACTCAAGGACGCCGAGCCGGTGTTCTACGTGCAGCAGGCGATGAAGGTGCCGTGGGTGGAGCCCGAGGACATCAGCAACGCGGTCCTGTGGCTGGCCTCCGACGAGGCCCGGTTCGTCACCGGCGCCCAGTTGCGCATCGACGCCGGCGGCTACCTCAAGTGGTACGACTACCACAACTGACCCACCACCAGGTTCGACGGTTCGCGAAGGAGTTGCGACAGTGAAGGTTTCGGTAGACGGAACGCGTTGCCAGGGCCATACCCTCTGCGCGATGATCGCGCCCGAGTCGTTCGAACTCGACGACGTCGACGGCCATGCGTCGCCGGTGTCCGACGAGGTGCCCGCCGACCAGGTGGACCAGGTGCGCGAAGCCGTCCACTCCTGCCCAGAGCAGGCCATCGTCATCGAATGACGGTGTCCCACCAGGCCGCCCAATCACCAGGAGACTCCGCCGTGAGCATCGACGACGTCACGCGTGACGACGACCGCAAGAAGAACCGCTACCACTTCGACCGGCACACGCCGGAGTACCGGCACCGGTTCACCGAGATCACCGAGGAGATGCACGCCAAGTGCCCGGTGGCGTGGACCGACGTCTACGACGGGCACTGGGTGGCGGCCGGCAGCAGCGAGGTGTTCGAACTCGCCCGCTGCCCCGTCGTGTCCAACGACCACGACCTCCATGGTGAGCGAAAGGGCTACCAGGGCATCACCATTCCCAAGGCCCAGCGAGCGACGGTCGTGCGCGGCGGGATCCTGGAGATGGATGAACCCGACCACTCCACCTACCGCGGAGCGCTGAACCCGTACCTCTCCCCCGCCGCGATTAAGCGGTGGGTGCCGTTCGTCGACGAGATCACCCGCGCGGCTCTCGACGAGAAGATCGAGTCGGGCCGCATCGACTTCGTCGACGACCTCGCGAACATCGTGCCCGCCGTGCTGACGCTGGCGATGATGGGCATCGAACTCAAGAAGTGGATGATCTACAGCGAACCCGCGCACGCCGGCGTGTCCACGCCGGAGCACTCGCCCGACGCCCCGCGGGTCGCCGAGATGAACCGGCAGATGGGCATCGACCTGCTCACCAGCATGTTCGAGATGAAGGAGAACCCGCGCCCGGGTCTGATCAATGCACTCCTGCAGTTGCGCATCGACGGTGAACCCGCGCCGGATCTCGAGATCATGGGCAACCTTGGGCTGATCATCGGCGGTGGCTTCGACACCACCACCGCGCTGACCGCCCATGCGCTGGAGTGGCTCTCGGAGAACCCCGCCGAGCGGGAGCGCCTGAGCCGGGAACGCGACGCCCTGCTGCACCCGGCCACCGAGGAGTTCCTCCGGTTCTTCACTCCCGCGCCCGGCGACGGCCGCACCTTCGCCGACGACGTCGAGGTCGACGGTCAGCAGTTCAAGGAGGGCGAGCGGCTGTGGCTGTCGTGGGCGATGGCCAACCGCGACCCGTCGGTGTTCGACCGGCCGAACGACGTCGTCCTGGACCGCAAGGGCAACCGCCACTTCAGCTTTGGCATCGGGGTGCACCGCTGCGTCGGATCCAACGTCGCCAGGACCGTGTTCAAGTCGATGCTCACCGCCGTGCTCGATCGCATGCCGGACTACGTGTGCGACCCCGCGGGCACCGAGCACTACGAGACCATCGGCGTGATCCAGGGCATGAAGCACCTGCCCGCGAACTTCACGCCCGGCAAGCGGCTCGGCCCCGGCCTCGACGAGACGCTCGACCGCCTGCAGCGGATCTGCGACGAGCAGCTCCCCGCCCGCCCGATCACCGAGCACAAGGACCCCGTCGTCATCGACTGGTAACCCCTTCCGGCGAGTACCCCTCCTCCTTCGGCGAGCGTGCGTGTCTGCGGGCGACACGCCGGGCGGAAACCCGAGTTCGCGCACGCTCGCGGCGGGCGTGTGCGGGGTGGGTGGCCGAGTCCGGTTGTCAGGCACCAGCAGTGAACCAACCTCGCCGCGCTTCGTGCGCGTGACGCTGGCTTGTCCGTGCGCGAGCGTGCGTGAACTCAGCTCGGGACGCGGCGTGTCGCCCGCAGATACGCACGCTCGCGGAAGGTCCCCCACCCGCGGAAGGTCCCCTCAGCCGCGGGGCAAGCCCAGCACCTGCTGGGCGATGATGTTGCGCTGAATCTCCGAGGTGCCGCCGGCGATCGTGCCGGAGAAGCTGCGGGCGTAGCGCTCGAACCAACTCGCGAAGTAGTGGTCGAGGTTCATGTGCGCATACGGCCCGGACGTCGACGGGTGGATGAGACCCTCGGGCCCGGCACCAGTCAGAGCGTTTGCGGCAGCGCGCATCTCGGCCTCGGCGCCCAGCAGCTTGGGGATCGACACGGCGGCCACGTCGACCTCGCCGCGCGAGGCCTGTGCCAGCCCGACCGAGCCGAGCAGCCGCAACGCCTGGTAGTCCATGATCGTGCTGGCGAACTCGTCGCGCTCGAGCGCATTGGTCGGCCGGAAGTCGGCGATCACGTTGGCGATGCGGTCGGCGAAGCCCAGCCACATCATGGTCCGCTCGTGTCCCAGCGACCCGTTGATGACCTTCCAGCCGCCGTTGAGCGGGCCGACGAGGTTCGCGGCAGGCACCCGCACGTCGCTGAAGAACACCTCGTTGAAGTCGGTGTTCTCCTCGCCGCACAGATCGGCGAACGGCCGGCACACCACACCGGGGAGGTCGGTCGGGATGATCAGCGCGCTGATGCCCTTGTGCTTGGGCGCATCTGGATCGGTGCGCACGAACGTCAGGAGCCAGTCCGCATCGTGGGCGCCGGACGTCCACACCTTCTGGCCGTTGACGACGAAGTCGTCGCCGTCGCGCACGGCCTTGGTCCGCAGCGATGCCAGGTCGGAGCCCGCGCTGGGCTCGCTCATGCCCAGTGACGCGGTGCGCTCGCCACGCAGCACCGGCACCGCCCACTCGTGCTTCTGCTCGTCACTGCCGAACGTGATCAGCGATGCCGCAACGATGTTGACGCCTTGGGGGTTGAAGCTGTGGTAGATCCGGCGCGTGCACAGCTCCTCGAGGTGCACGTACTGCTGCAGGACCGAGGCATTGCGTCCGCCGAACTCGGGCGGTTGGGCGGGCAGCAGCCAGCCGTTCTCGAACAGCAGCCGTTGCCAGTCCCTGGCCCACTGCGGCATGTGCGATACCGAGCGGGGGCGTTCGAGCGTCTCTGCCGCCGACGGGAGGTGTTCGTCGAGGAACGCGGAGAACTCCGCGCGGAACTCGTCGACGTCGGGATCAAATGTGAGCTGCATCGAATTCCCTTGCGATCAGTTCGCGATGCTCGGCGGCACCGCCCAGCAACAGTTCTCCGGCCTTGGCCCGCTTGAGCGCGAACTGCAGGTCGTTCTCCCACGTGAAGCCCATGGCGCCGAACGTCTGCAGCCCGTGCCGGAAGACGAGCGCCTGGCACTCCCCCGCCGACGCCTTGGCCATCGCGGCCGCGAGTCGCCGCCGCGGGTCGTCGGCGGCGATGGTCAGCGCCGAGAAGTACGACAGCGCCCGGGCACGTTCGATCGCGACGTGCATGTCGACGGCCTTGTGCTGGATCGCCTGGAACGAACCGATCGGCACGCCGAACTGGTAGCGGCTCTTGGCGTGGTCGAGCGCGAGGTCGAGGATGCGCTGGCATGCGCCGACAATCGTGACGGCCATGCCCATGAGCGCGACGTGCCGCGCCTTCTCGGTGTCGACCTCGATGCGTTCGGCGTCGGCGACGTGGACGCCGGTGAACGACGCCTCGGCCACGTGCATGACGGGATCGAAGATCGCGCTGCGACGGGTGGTCACCTGCTCGGCGTCGACGAGGAAAACCCCCGCGTCGGTCACCACCGCGAAGCGGTCGGCGCGGTCACCGTCGAGCACGAATCTGTCGGTGCCGTTGAGCACCCAGCCGTCGGCGTCGCGGTACGCGGTCACCCCGGTGTAGACGGCCGAGCCCGTGGTGCCCGCGTCGAAGCGGTCGCCCAACAGGGGCGCGAATTGCGAGAGCGTCGCCAGGAACGGCGTCGGGTCGGTGGCCCGCCCGAGTTCCTCGAGGACGATCGCGAGTTCGACGGCGTTCTCGGGGTCGGTCAGCTCGGTCCAGCCGGCGTCGACGTAGGTCTTCCACAGCGGCGACGGGTCGGCGCCGTCCTCGGCGACGTTGCGTACGAACGACGCCGGGCATTGCTTGCCGACGGCGTCGCGCACCGTCTCCTGCCATAGGCGCTGATCAGCATCGAACTCCAGTAGCATCCAGCCGCCTCCCGACGAATCGCACGAATGAGGTGAGAATATCATTCTCGCTCAACGCCGTATACGTTCTCCCTCCGCGGCTACGACATTCCGTAAGCGATGCGCTGCGCGACTGACCAGCAGACATGCTCACCTGCGAAGACATGCCACTTCGGGTGGAGAACATTGTTCTTGCTTATGAAGAACTACGATCTACACTAAGGACATGACCGACGTCGATGAACCCTGCGTACAGCCCATTCGCAGCGTCGACGGCGGATCGCCGATCGAGCCAACGGAGGTCGAGTCTCGGTGAAGGACCTCATCGACGGTGCGGGAAGCGTCGTCACGACGCCCGTCATCGACGCCAGCGTGCACGTCTTCTGCCAGTCCACGAAGGAACTGCGCAAGACGTTCATGCGCGAGCCGTTCTCGAGCCGGGGCTTCCCGGACTACGAGATGGACTGGTATGGCGCCCCCGGTGGCGAATACGCCAAGGGCACCGAGGGACCGGACGGCGAATACCCCGGCTCGCATCCGGCGCTGGTCGCCAAGCACCTGTTCGACGACCGCGGCGTCGACATCGCCGTACTGCACCCGATGACTCGCGGAATCATGCCGGATCGGCACCTGGGCACGGCCATTGCGGCCGGACACAACGAGATGATGGTGACCCGCTGGCTGGACGACGCCGAGTTCGGCGAGCGATTCCGCGGGACGATCCGCATCAATCCCGACGACGTCGTCGGTGCGCTGCGTGAGATCGAGAAGTATAAGGATCACCCTCGGGTGGTCCAGCTGGGCATTCCCCTGCAGTCGCGCGATCTGTATGGCAAGCCGCAGTTCTGGCCGCTGTGGGAGGCCGCGGTGGACGCCGGACTACCCGTCGCCGTGCACTTCGAGGTCGGGTCCGGCGTGATGCTGCCACCCACGCCGAACGGCTTGACCCGCACCTACGAGCAGTTCCTCGGCTTCACGGCGCTCAACTTCCTCTACCACCAGATGAACATGATCGCCGAGGGCGTGTTCGAGAGACTGCCCCAGCTGAAATTCGTTTGGGCCGACGGCGCCGCCGACATGTTGACGCCGTTCATGTGGCGCATGGACTGCTTCGGCAGGCCGCACCTGGAGCAGACGCCGTGGGCACCGAAGATGCCGAGTGACTATCTGCCCGGGCACACGTTCTTCGTGCAGGGCAGTCTCGACGGTCCGGGCGACGTCGACTTCGCGGGCGAGTGGGCCGGCTTCACCGGGAAGGACGACATGGTGATGTACGGCTCGAGTTATCCGCACTGGCAGCTCAACGAACTGTCGGTGCCCAGTTCGTACAGCGCCGAGCAGCGCGAGAAGTTGTGCTGGCGCAACGCCGCAGAGTTGTACGGCATAGACATTCCGGCCCACGCGGCCGCACAGTAGAGGTAATCGAGGAGGCCCCATGACCACCACTGCCAATCCACGAGTACCCGCCGCCGAACGCATCGCCGTGCGGTGCGTCGACTCCGACGTCCATCCGGCGCCTCGCACCGGCGAGTTGGGCCAGTACATCCCGGAGCCCTGGCGAAGCAAGTACTTCGGCACCCACAAGGTGGGCGACCAGATCTACTACGACGCCCCCGACTACGCGCACTCGTACGCGATGCGCCTCGACGCGTTCCCGCCCGACGGTGAATTCGCCTGCAGCGACCCCGATCTTGCGTTCAAGCAATTGATCATGGAGGCCGGCGCCGACATCGCCATCCTCGAGCCCGCCGCCTATCCGGCGCGGATTCCGGAGGCTCAGCACGCGATGTCCTACGCGATCAACGACTGGCAGGCCAACCATTGGCTGGACTCGCACAACAACTGGCACGAGCGCTGGCGTGGGTCGATCTGCCTGGCGATCGAGGCGCCCGAGGACAGTGTCGCCGAGATCGAACGCTGGGCCGGCCACCCCTACATGGCGCAGATCCTGATCAAGGCAGAGCCGCGGCCGTCGTGGGGCAACCCGAAGTACGACCCGATCTGGGCGGCCGCCGCCAAGCACGACATCCCGGTGAGCTGCCACCTGTCGCGCAGCCATTACGACGAACTGCCCATGCCGCCGGTCGGGTTGCCCAGTTACAACCACGATTTCATGGTCACGTACTCACTGCTCGCAGCCAATCAGGTCATGAGCCTGATCTTCGACGGCACGTTCGACCGCCACCCGAACCTGCGAATCGTGTTCGTCGAGCACGCGTTCACCTGGATCCTGCCGCTCATGTGGCGCATGGATGCGATCTACGAGGCCCGCAAGTCGTGGATGGACATCAAGCGCAAGCCGAGCGAGTACGTCAAGGACCACATCAAGTTCACGACCCAGCCGCTCGACTATCCCGAGGACAAGACCGAACTCACGCGCGCCTTCGAGTGGATGGAATGCGAGAAGATCCTGCTGTTCAGCAGTGACTACCCGCACTGGACGTTCGACGACCCACGCTGGCTGGTCAAGCACCTCCCCGAGCATGCGCGCGAGGCCATCATGTTCCGCAACGGGATCGAGACCTACAAGCTGCCGGATACCGTGCCGGCGCTCGAGGGTCAGGTCCGGGTCTTCTAGGCATGACCGAACCGAAACCGCCCCGGCTCGCGCAGGGGCGTGAACACGTCGTGGCCACCGTCGACGAGATCGCGCCAGGCACGCACAAATTGGTGCCCATCGGACGTCACGGCGTCGGCGTGTACAACGTCAACGGCACCTTCTACGCGATCGCCAACTACTGCCCGCACGAAGGCGGCCCGCTGTGTTCGGGCCGGGCGCGCGGCATCAACGTTGCCGACGACAGCGTGCCCGGCGACGCGGTGATGGTCCGCGACAAGGAGTTCGTGTTCTGCCCCTGGCACCAATGGGGTTTCGAGCTCGCGACCGGGACCACGGCGGTCAAGCCGGAGTGGAGCATTCGTACGTATCCGGTCAGGGTCGTCGGCAACGACGTACTCGTCCAAGCCTGAAGCGCACCGCGAGTCCACCGACATTGGAGCACCGTTGCCCAACAAGACGATCGACATCAACGGCGGCAACGTCGTCTACGAAATCCTGGGCAAGGAGGGCGAATTCATCGCCCTCACACCCGGCGGACGGTTCAGCAAGGACATCCCCGGCCTCAAGCCGCTGGCCAAGAAGCTGGTCGAGGGCGGCTACCGGGTGCTGCTCTGGGACCGGCCGAACTGCGGCAAGTCCGACGTCCAGTTCTACGGCCAGAGTGAATCGCACATGCGTGCCGAGACCCTGTCGCAGTTGATCACCAAGCTGGACATCGGTCCGTGCATCCTCGCGGGCGGCTCCGGCGGGGCGCGGGACTCGATGCTGACCACCATGCTCTACCCGGAACTGGTGAAGAAGCTGGTGGTGTGGAACATCGTCGGCGGCGTATACGGCTCGTTCGTCCTCGGTTCGTACTACATCGTGCCCAGCATCCTCGCCGTGCGCGGCGCCGGGATGAAGGCCGTCGCCCAGGTCGGCGAATGGCAGGAACGCATCGGCGAGAACCCCGACAACGAGCAGCGCATCCTGTCCCAAGATTCCGACCAGTTCCTGAAGCTGATGCTGCGCTGGCTCAACGCCTTCGTACCCAAGCCCGGTCAGACGATTCCCGGTGTCGAGGACGAACTGTTCGACGAGATCAAGGTTCCGACGCTCATCATCCGCGGCGGCGAGAACGACCTGGACCACCCGAAGCGCACGTCACTGGAGGTGAGCTGCCTCATCAGGGGCAGCAAGGTGATCGACCCGCCGTGGCCCGAGGACGCCTGGGAGCGTGCCGGAGAGGCGCGGGCCAAGGGAAAGGTCAAACGCTTCAACATGTTCGACACCTGGGTCCAGGCAGCGCCTGCGATCCTCGACTTCCTGAAGAAGTCGTGACCGCCGCACGGCCGACGGTCGAGGTGCTCAGACCGTGATGATCCGAACCTCGCAGTTGAGCGAGGCCTCGAGCGCCGTGTGCACTCTGCTCTCCGGGATGCGCTCGAGGTCGGACTTGCGCAGCGTCACCCGCACGACGTCCCACTCCGGGCCGTCTTCGCGTTCGATCTCGCCGGTGAGTCCCAAACCCGCCAGCACGCCGAGCGCGTCGTGGTCGGTACCGCGACTGACGTACGTCAGCACCCCGGCGGTGGGTCGGGCGCCGAGCACGCCGAACACCCTGGTGCACAACTCGAGTGCCAGGCGCGAGAGGTGGTCGGCGTCGTCGCCGGCCAGCAGCACCTCCACCTGCCTGCGCCCCGGCGGCATCGCCGCGAGATCCGCGTCGACCACGGTGGCGCCGACCTCGGGTGCCAGCGCCGACAGCGACGCCATGCCCTCGCGCAATTGGGCTGGTGTCAGCACCCCCGAGGGGTCGACGTCGACGCGTACCACCGCAGTTCTCATGTCCGCCAGCCTATCCGCGGGTGGGAAGGGGCAGAAATGACCGGTACCGACGAGCGCGTGCGCCAGGAGCCGACCGCAACCAGCACGCCTGCCGTCGTCTGGCCCGGAGTGCAGCCGCGGATCATCCGCTCGGCGCCGGGTGTCGAGGACCTCGCCGCGTACGTCGAAGCCGGTGGCTATCAGGATCTCGGTGATCCCGATGCCCTGCTCGACGACGTGGACCGCAGCGGTCTGCTCGGCCGCGGTGGCGCCGCGTTCCCCCTCGCCGTCAAACTGCGTACGGTGCGCGACGCCGGTCGTGCCGGCAGTTCCACGGTCGTGCTCGCCAACGGCGAGGAGGGTGAGCCCGCCTCGGTCAAGGACAAGTGGCTGCTGCGCAATCGGCCGCATCTCCTACTCGACGGCGTCCGGCTGGCCGCCGCCATCGTCGGTGCCGATCATGGCCACGTCTACGTATCCGACGTGCAGGCCGCCGAGACGTTGAACGCCGCGCTGAAGACCGCTCCACTGCACGACCTCGTCGTGACCGTCACGACGGTCGACCCCGGTTACGTCGCCGGCGAGGAGACCGCCGCCGTGCGCGCGGTCAACGGCGGCCCCGCCAAGCCCACCGACAAGCCTCCCCGCCCGTTCGAGGAGGGCGTGCGCGGTCTCCCCACACTGGTCTCGAACGTCGAGACGCTGGCCAACCTGCCCTTCATCCTGCGCAACGGCAGCGACGCCTTCCGGGCGCAGGGCACGTCGGCATCCCCCGGCACGTTCCTTGCGACCGTGACCGGCGGCGGCAGACCCGCCACGCTGTACGAACTGCCGCATGGCACCCCTGTCACCGAATTGCTCGTCGCGCACGGCATCTCCGTCGACGACGTCAAGGGCGTGCTGATGGGCGGGTACTTCGCGGGGCTGCTCAACCGAGAGGTGCTGGACGCCACGCTCGACCACGAGACGATGCGCCGGCTCAACAGCGGGCTGGGCTGCGGTGCCGTCGCGGTCATCACCGACGACTGCCCCGTCGCCGTCGCGGCATCCGTGATGGCCTACTTCGACCGGGAGAATGCCGGCCAGTGCGGTTCGTGTTTCAACGGCACCGCGGCGATGGCGGCCGTGACGGACGGGCTGCGCCGCGGCACGGCCACCGACGAGGACCTCACGCGTCTCGAGCGGTGGTCCGTGGTGCTGCGCGGGCGTGGTGCGTGCGCGACGCTGGACGCAGCGACGAACGTCGCCGCCAGCCTGCTGCGGGCCTTCCCCAACGACGTCGCTCGGCACGTCGCCGGAACGTGTGACGCATGCGGCGCACACGCGTACTCAGCGCTGCGACCCTATGAGGTGGAGGCGGTCTCGTGAGCGAACCGATGAAGATCAAGCTGGATCGCACGGTGTGCGACGGGTTCGGGATCTGCGCCAGGCACGCACCCGAGTACTTCTCCCTAGACGACTGGGACTACGCCTCGCTGATCGGCGACGGCACGGTCCCCGAATCCGATCGCGATGGCGTCGTGCGCGCGCTGATGGACTGCCCGGTGCACGCGATCACCGTGCTCCACCCGAAGCCGAACGGCGCCAACGGGTCCAGGACGCAGGACTCCACGGCCGCCTCGCGAACGGCGGGAAGCTGACGTGGACGTCCCAGGCCGCCCGCTGCCCCAACTGACTGCGGAGAACGAGTTCTTCTGGACCTCCGGCGCCGACGGCCGCCTGCGCATCCAGGAGTGCCGAGACTGCCGGGCCCTCAACCATCCCCCCGCACCGATCTGCCGACGGTGCCGCAGCCACGACGTCGGCGTACGCGAGGTGTCGGGCAAGGCGTCGCTCTCGGCGTTCACGGTCAACCACCGCTTCGGCTTCCCCGATCTGCCACCGCCGTACGTCGTCGCCCAGGTCGCCATCGCCGAGGACCCGCGGGTACGGCTGACGACGAACATCGTCGACGCCGATCCCGACGATCTGCGCATCGGTCAGACGGTCGAGGTCGTGTTCCAGGGGGTGGCCGACGTCTACCTGCCGGTGTTCCGGCCGTGCGACGACGACGGTGACGCCCCGCCCGCGGTCGACGACATCGCGCCGACGGACTACGCCAACCACGTCCGACCACCGTTGTCGGACAGGAAGTTCGAGGATCATTCCGCGATCACCGGCATCGGCGCGTCGCGGCTCGGCCGACGACTCATGGCGCCCCCGCTGGAGCTGACGATCGAGGCCTGCGAGGCCGCCGTCGCCGACGCCGGACTGACCTTCGCGGACATCGACGGTCTGTCCACCTATCCGGGCCTCGACGTGGCGGGCATGGGCGAGGGCGGGGTGACCGCGCTGGAGGGCGCGCTCGGACTCCGGCCGACGTGGATCAACGGCGGCATGGATACGTTCGGTCCCGGCGGCTCGGTGATCGCCGCGATGATGGCCGTCGCCACCGGCATGGCCCGGCACGTGCTGTGCTTCCGCACGCTGTGGGAGGCAACGTTCGGCGAGCTGATGAAGCAGGGCAAGATGTCCCCGCCCGGCGGGTCCCGCACCACCAGCTGGCAGATGCCGTTCGGGGCGACGTCGGCCGCACACACGTTGGCCCTCAACGTTCAACGGCACTTCGACCGCTACGGCACCACGCGCGAGACCCTCGGCTGGATCGCGCTGAACCAGCGGGCGAATGCGGGGCTGAACCCCACCGCCATCTACCGCGATCCCATGACGATGGACGACTACCTGTCGGCGCGGCTGATCACCACGCCGTTCGGCCTCTACGACTGCGACGTGCCGTGCGACGGCGCGGTCGCCGTCATCGTGTCGGCCGTCGACGTCGCACGCGACATGCCCAAGCCGCCGGTGTACTTCGAGGCCGTCGGCACCCAGATCATCGAACGCACCGACTGGGACCAGACCACGCTCACCCACGAGCCGCAGGTGCTGGGGCAGGCTGCACACCTGTGGACGCGGACGTCGTTGCGGCCCGCGGACGTCGACGTCGCCGAACTGTACGACGGGTTCTCGTTCAACTGCCTGTCGTGGCTGGAGGCTCTCGGCTTCTGCGGCATCGGCGAGGCCAAGGACTTCCTCGACGGCGGGCACAACATCGCCCGCGACGGGGTGATCCCCCTGAACACGCACGGCGGACAGCTGTCTCACGGCCGCACCCACGGCATGGGCCTGATCCACGAGGCGGTGACGCAACTCCGCGGCGAGGCAGGCGAACGCCAGGTGGCCGACGCGCACGTCGCGGTCGCCAGCAGCGGCGGGCTGACCCCGAGCGGCGTGCTGCTGATGCGGACCGACTCGTGACGGCGCCGACGCCCCGCGTGGTCATGGTCGACGGCGTGCCGATGTCGGGCCTGGTGGCCCGGGCCGCCGATCCGCGCGCGGTGATCGTCGCCGTGCACGGCGGTGCGACGTCGTCGACGTACTTCGACTGCCCCGGGCACCCCGAACTGTCGCTGCTGCGGACCGCTGCGGAACGCGGCTTCACGACGATCGCGCTGGACCGGCCGGGCTACGGCGCGTCGGCGCTGTACGCCGACGAGATGGCCGATCCGAACCGCCGCACGGCACTGGCCTACGGCGCCATCGACAGGATCCTGGCCGACGACTCCCGCGGCGCCGGCCTGTTCCTGTTCGCCCACTCGGCCGGCTGCGAACTCGCGCTGCGCATGACGGTCGACGAACGCGGCGGCGACGTCGTCGGCGTCGAACTGGCCGGCACCGGACTGCGCTACCACCCCGCGGCGCTCGAGATCATCAAGGACGCCACCGTGACGTCACGGCCGTCCGGATTGCGGGACCTGCTGTGGCAGCCGACCGACCTGTATCCCGCGGAGGTCTTGACCGGCTCGTTGTCGGCGCCCGGCGTCGCATACGAGTCGGAGGTGACGGCGAACTGGGCACGACGGGACTTCCCCGAATTGGCCTCGCGCGTCGGGGTTCCGGTCGAGTTCAGCGTGGCCGAGCACGAGGCGGTGTGGGAGTCGGACACCGCAGCGATCGATGCGGTGGCGGCGCTGTTCACGACGGCGCCCGCGGTGCGCGTGAACCGCGTGCCGGGCAGCGGACACAATCTCAGCGTCGGCCACACGGCCGGCGAGTATCACGCTCGGGTGCTGTCGTTCGTGACGGACTGCCTGACCGATGGTGCGGACGTAGCGGCGACGAAGGTGGAGGCGGGTTGATGCGGGTCGGATTCATCGGGCTGGGTAGCCAGGGGGCGCCGATGGCGCGCCGGATCGTCGAGGGCGGTTACGAACTCACGCTGTGGGCACGTCGGCCGGCATCGGTCGAGCCCTACTCCGACACCTCGGCGAAGGTGGCCGCGACACCGGCCGAACTCGGCGCGGCGAGCGACCTGGTGTGCCTGTGCGTGGTCGGCGACGACGACGTCCGGCAGGTGCTCGACGGCGAATCGGGTGTGCTGGCGGGCATGCAACCCGGCGGCGTCATCGCCATCCACAGCACCGTTCATCCCGACACCTGCCGTGAGATCGCGAAGAGCGCGGCCGCACACGGTGTCTCGGTCGTCGATGCGCCCGTCAGCGGTGGCTCGCCGGCAGCGTCGGAGGGCACCCTGCTGGTGATGGTGGGCGGTGACGACGCCGACGTGGAGCGGGTGCGGCCCGTGTTCGCGACCTTCGCCGACCCCATCGTCCACCTCGGTCCGCTGGGCAGCGGGCAGGTCACCAAGATCCTGAACAACCTGCTGTTCAGCGCCAATCTCGGCAGTGCGGTCAGCACGCTCGAGCTGGGTGAGTCGCTGGGCGTCCCACGGGACAAGCTGTGCGAGGTGCTGGCGCGTGGCTCGGCGACGAGCAAGGCCGTCAACAGCATCTCGATGTTCGGCGGCACGCTCGAGGGTCTGGCGCCGATCGCGGGTGCGTTGCTGCAGAAGGACGTTCGGCACGCCGCGGCACTGGCCGACGACGCATCCGCGCCGCAGGGTTCGGTGTTCACGGCGGCGGACACGGCGCTCGAGTCGATGCAGCACCCGCGCTGATGAGCGCTTGCGCGAAGAAGAGACGATGCTGATGAGCACGGTCGGCTTCGTCGGTGCCGGGCGGATGGGCGCGCCCATGGTGCGCCGACTCGTCGACGCCGGGCACGACGTCGACGCCGTCGGCCGCACCGACGACAAGCGCGCGGCGGTGGCCGATCTCGGTGCCAGTCCCGTCGCCGGCCTGACTGCCGGTGCCTACGACGTCGTCGTGGTGTGCGTATTCACCGACGACCAGGTGCGCGAGCTATGCCTCGCCGGTGACCTCGTCGCGGGCATGCGTGCCGGCTCGACGCTCGTGGTGCACACGACGGGTAGCCCGACGACCGTTCGGGACATCGCCGCGAAGTTCGGTCACGTCGACGTGGTCGACGCACCGGTCAGTGGCGGCCCGCACGACATCGCCGCCGGTCGGGTCACCCTGTTCGTGGGTGCCGCCGACGATGCCCTCGAGCGGGTCCGCCCGGTGCTGGGTGCCTACGGCGACCCGATCCTGCACGCCGGCCCGACGGGCAGCGGGCAGCTCGTCAAGCTGATCAACAACACGCTGTTCGCGGCCCAGATTGGCCTCGTCGCCGAGGCCACCAGGCTCGGCACCCGCCTGGGCATCGACGAGGGACCGCTGCTGCAGGCGCTCACCCACGGCAGTTCTGCCAGCCGGGTGCTCGGCATGATCGCCTCGGCGGGGTCGGCCGACGCATTCATCTCGGCGGTGGGCGAATTCATCGGCAAGGACGTCGACGTGGTGCGGCGCACGGTGGCCGATCTCGGTGCCGACCTCGGCGTGATCGACGCGGTGGTGGACGCGGGCGTGCGGCGCTGAAGCCGACGCACCCGGTTGGGCGATTCGGCTGATTTTCGAGACTGGATGTCGCATACTGTAGGCGTTACAATCTTCCAGCCTTCCGTAACGTATGCGGCCCTGTTCCCAGTGCCCAGGAGGACGCAGTGACCAAGCCCAAACTCGTATTCCATCCCTTCGCGCAGGAGTACTTCGACAACCCCTACGAGATCTATGCGCGGATGCGGGACGAAGCTCCCCTGTACTACGACGAGGTCGAGGACTTCTACGCGCTGACCCGGCACGAGGACGTCGCCGCCGCGTTCAAGGACCATGAGTCGTTCTCCTCGGCCCGCGGGTGCGATCTGAGCATGGTCCGCTCCGGCGAGGTGCCGCAGAAGTCGATCATCTTCATGGACCCGCCCGACCACCGGCACATGCGCAGCCTGCTCAACAAGGCGTTCACGCCGCGGGCCATCCAGTCTCAGCGCGAGACGGTCGTCGAACTCGTCGAGCAGTATCTGGCGAAGGCCGATCCCGACCACTTCGACGTCGTGCGGGACTTCTCTGGGCCGTTCCCCGTCGAGGTCATCACGCGGATGGCGGGCGTACCGGAGGACTTCCGCCAGCAGGTCCGGCACTGGATCGACACCAGCTTGCATCGCAAGCCGGGACAGATCGACATGGACGAGCAGAACATGCAGGCCAACATCGACTCGGGCGTCTACTACTACGGCTTGGTTCAGGAGCGTCGGCAGAATCCGCAGGACGACATGATCAGTCGCCTGATCGCCGCGGAGATCCCCGACGAGAACGGCGGGCTGCGCAAGCTCGACGACATCGAGATCACCGGGTTCACCACGCTGCTGGGCGGCGCGGGCGCCGAGACCGTCACCAAGCTCGTCGGCAGCGCGGTGGTGGAGTTCGCCCGGCATCCCGAGCAGTGGCAGAAGCTGCTCGACGACCGCAGCAAGATTCCCGCTGCCGTCGAGGAACTGCTGCGCTACGTCGGGCCGGTGCAGTACAACGTCCGCTACAGCGTCAAGGACGTCGAGCTGCCGTGCGGCACCATTCCCGCGCACAAGCCCGTCTTCCTGATGGGTGCCGCGGCCAACCGCGACCCGCGTGCCTTCGTCGACGGTGACAGCTTCGACATCGACCGCGACCGCACGCAGGCGCAGAACCTGGGGCTGGGCTATGGCATCCACAGCTGCCTGGGTGCGGCGCTGGCGCGCATGGAGACCGCGATCGCGCTGGAGTACCTGCTGGACTTCATGCCGCGCTACGAGGTCGACTTCGACGGCCTGCAACGGGTGAACATGCAGAACGTCGCGGGCTATCACCACGTGCCGGTCAAGGTGCTGAGGTGACCATGGCGCAGAAGATCGAGGTCGACTTCGGGCTCTGCGAGAGCAACGGGATATGCATGGGCATCATCCCGGAGGTCTTCGAACTCGACGACGAGGACTACCTGCACGTGCACACCGACGAGGTGACGCCGGAGAACGAGCAACAGATCAAGGAGTCGGTGCGGCAGTGCCCGCGCCAGGCCATCGCCATCCGCGACGAGTGACCTAGCTTTTCCGCCGAACTGGAGAGTCACGTCGCTACATCGCCGCGCGAGCGACGTGACTCTCCAGTTCGGCGAAGGCCTGCCTGTGGATAACCCGCTGCCGATAGCAGTGACCGGTCGGTGCCCACGGTCAGGCTGCCGACATGAACCCCGTCTTCCTCGGCAGTGAAGCCCTCGACCGCGGCGAGGTAACCCTCGGTCAATTGCGTTGGCGGTACCGCCAGCTCTTTCCCGACGTCTACGTGCCGAAGAGTGCCGAGGCGTCGCTGTACACCAACACCGTCGGTGCGTACCTGTGGTCGAGACGACGAGCGGTGGTCACCGGACTCGCGGCTGCAGCGCTGCACGGGTCGCAGTGGGTCGACGCCGACGCGCCAATCGAACTCGACTGGGAGAACAACCACCCGCCGGTCGGCATCGTGACGCGGAACGAGCGCTTCTACTACGGCGATACGACCGAGATCGACGGCATGGTGGTAACCACGCCGGAGCGGACCGCCTACGGCCTGGGCCGTCATCTGCCTCGCAATCAAGTCGTCGCGCAGCTCGATTCGCTAGCGCGCGCAACGGGATTGACGGCGGCGCGCATGGCCCCGCTGATCGAGAGAAGCAAGGGCGTCCGGGGGATTCGACGACTAAGAACCGCGGTCGACCTGATGGACGGCGGTGCCCAATCGCCGAAGGAGACCTGGCTGCGGCTGCTGCTGATCGATGCCGGCTATCCACGACCAGTGACGCAGATACCGGTCTTCGACGACTTCGGCCACGCGTTCGCGTTCCTCGACATGGGTTGGGAGGACCCTCGGATCGCCGTCGAGTACGACGGCCAACAGCACGGCACTGACGCCGATCAGTGGCGATGGGACGTCAGGCGGCAGCGCGCCGTCGAGGAGCGCGACTGGCTGCACGTGAAGGTGATTGCGGGCGACCGGCCCGACGACGTCCTGCGGCGGGTCGCGCGGGCGTGGGCCATCCGCCGAACTGGAGAGTCACGTCGCTACATCGTCGCGTAAGCGACGTGACTCTCCAGTTGGGCGAAGAAATTAGAAGCCGGAGACGATGACCCCGTTGCTGTCGGCCGCGGCCTGGCGGAGCTTCAGTGCCTCCTGGTAGGCGTCGGAGTAGTACCACTCCTTGGCGGCCTCGACCGACTCGAACTCGAGCAGGACGGTCTGCGTCCCGTGCCACTGCCCCTCGAGCGTCTCGGCGGGCGGGCCGAACGCCAGCACCGTGGCATTGGCCATGGTCTGGCTGGCCAGCTTGCCGTATTCAGCCATGCCTGCCGGGTCCTTGATGTCTTCGGTGATGATCACATAGCCCTTGGGCATGGTCGATTCCCTTGTCTCGGAGCGGTTTACTACGTTTCGCTGATGGCGCGTTCGGGGCAGTTCTCGATGGCCTCGCGGGCGGCGGTCTCATATTCCGTGGGGACGTCCCCGGGATCCGCGACGGCCCACCCGTCGTCGGTCATGTCGAAGACCTCCGGGCACAGTGTGAGGCACATGCCGTGGCCGGCACAGCGGTCCTCGTCGACGACCACCTTCATCGCAGGTCGAACTCCAGGTGCAGTTCGGTGAGCCCGCGCAGGATGTAGGTCGGGATGTACTGGTAGCGCCGGTCGCCGACCGGCCCGTGCTTGCTCTCCGAGATGCGGATGTCGGTCGTTCGGTCGAGTAGTCGTTCCAGCCCCACCCTGGTCTCGGCGCGGGCGAGCGGCGCTCCGGGGCAGCTGTGGATTCCACGGCCGAAGGCCAGGTGCTGCCTGGCGTTCTTGCGCTCCGGGTCGAAGGTGTCGGGGTCCTCGAATCGGCGCGGATCGCGGTTGGCGGCACCGTTTATCACCATCACGGTGCAGCCCGCCTTGAGTGCCTGGTCGCCCACGGTCGTCGGGACCCGCGACAGCCTGAAGTCGCCCTTGACGGGGCTCTCGATGCGCAGGCACTCCTCGATGAAGTTCGGCATGAGTGTGCGATCCGCTCGCAGCTTGGCCTGGATGTCGGGATTGTCGCCGAGCACCTTCAGGGCGGTGCTGAGCAGGCGCACCGTCGTCTCTTGGCCTGCCGAGAAGACGTTGGTCGCCACGCGGACGACGTCTGCCACCTCCGGCATCGTCCCATCGGGGAACGTCGCCGTCGCCAGACCGGTCAGCACGTCCTCGCGCGGTTGCGCCCGACGCTCCTCGACGTAGGTGGCGAACACTTCGTAGAGATGCTCCAGCGGCGTCTTGTTCATCGTCTTCTCGGCATTGCCCACCGCGCTGCCGTGCGTGCCGCGGGCAAGCCGCTCGAGGAGGTCCGCGCGGTCCTCTTCGGGCACGCCGAGGAGGTCGGCGATGATCCGCAGCGTGAAGGGGCCCGCGAAGCCCTTGATGAACTCGCCTTCACCCGGCGCCAGGAAGTCGTCGAGGATGTCGTCGGCGAGACCCCACATCGCGTCCTCGTTCTCCTTGAGGCGCTTCGGCGTGATCAGCCGCATGAGCAGGGCGCGGTGGTTGGTGTGGGTCGGCGGGTCCAGGGTGGGCAGCTGGTCGCTGAACGGGATCTCGTCGCGATGCTCGACGATCAGGTCGGTGATGTCGCCGTCTTCCTTGCCCTCCAACGAGATCGGGAAGCCCGGGAACGGGCCCGTCACCGAGATGCACGACGAGAAGGTGTCGGAGTCGTTGTAGACGTCGACGGCCTCCTGCCAACCCGTGATCATCGTGACGCCGTAGTGCTCTTCCTTGCTGACCGGACACTTGTTGCGCAAGGCCTCGTAGAACGTGTACGGGTCGTCCGTCAGCCGACTGTCCCTAAAGAAGTCGACCGCGGTGAGGTCTTCCGCCATATTCCGCTCCGTTTCGATGATGCCCAACGCGAGAACGCTATTCTCAATATTGCGTATCAGATTTTCACACCCGCACCGCATCGTCAATCACGGCGGGTCAGTGGTCGTCCACGCCCAGGCCGAACGCGTTCACCGCCATCGCCAGCAGGTGGTAGGCGCCGACGGTGAAGACCAGGTCCATCCGCTGCGCTTCGGTGAAGTGCTCGCTCAACGCCGACCACGTCGCGTCCGACAGCGTGCTGCGGGCGTCGAGTTCGTCGGCGGCGGCCACGACCAACAGGTCCTCGTCACCGAGCGAGGCTCCCCCTCCGGTACGGATCACCGCGATGTCCGCGTCGGTCAGTCCGGCCCGCCCGGCGAGCGGAACGTGGTGCGTCCACAGGTATTCCGAGTCGCGATGCACCGCGGCGCGCAAGATCGCCACCTCCCGTACCCGGGGCGACAACGTCGACCGGAGCAGCAGGTGAGCGTTGAAGTGCAGGTACGCCTCGGTCAGCGGGCGGTGGCGCAGCAGCGTCGCGAGCAACGAACCGGCGTCGCGCGGGTTGGCGCGGTCGGGGGGCAGCAGCGGACCCAACGCGTCGCGTACGCCGTCGTCCCACTCCTCCGGCGGCAGCGGCGTGATGCGGGGACCGGTCATCTACTGGATGGGTTCGTTGCCGAGGACCGTCGTGCGCAGCATCTCTCGCGGCGAATCCGGATCGTATTGGGCAGCGCGGTGCAGGACGCCGTTGTTGTCCCAGATGACGGTGTCGCCCACCGACCAGCCGTGGCTGTAGACGAGTTCGGGACGGGTCGCCCTCTCGAGCAGTTCGGCGAGCAGTGCGCGACCCTCGTCGGGCTCCATCCCAACGACGTGATCGGCCGACGCACCGAGTACCAGCGACTTGCGGCCACTGCGGTGGGTCCACACCAGCGGATGCTCGTGGGTGGGACGGGAACGCCAGCGCGCCACCTCCTCGGCCGACGGGTCGGGGTTGACCCTGCGTTGTGACGCCTCCAGTGAGTGCACGACGCGAAGCGCGCCAAACCGATGCTTCTCCGCGTCGCTGAACGCGTCGTAGGCGGCGTAGGAATTCGCGAATTCGGTTTCACCACCACGTGCGGCCACCTGCTTGGCGGACAACACCGTGGCCTTCTGCGGACATTCGTCGTGCAACGGGGTGCACCCGTCGATGTGCCAGTCGAAGGTGGCGCGCAGATACGCAGCCGACGAGTTCTTCGACTTGTCCAGCGTCACCGGATAGATCCCCGGCACCGCATGGTGCCCGTCGGAGGAGTGGTCGATGGCGCCGAGGCGACGGCAGAACGTCACCTGCGCCTCGGGTTCCAGGCGCAGGCGTGGAAACACCAGGACGCCGTTGTCCTCCAGCGCCTCGAGCACGGCATCGGCCAGGAGGTCGTCACTGGCAAGTCGGTCGGAGTCGACGCCGGTCACCTCGGCGCCGACGGTGTCGGTCAGCTTGTTGATCGTCAGCAGGCTCATGCCCGTCCTTTCACGAATGTCATTGGGGTCAAGGCACGGGCGCGCTGACGCGGTCGATGACGGCGTCGGCGGAGTCGGCGGGCTTCTGCGTGCCGAAGACCTCGATGGCCATCGACACCATGATCATCGAGTAGACGAGATGCAGGAGGTTGAGAGCGTCGTCCGGGATGTCGTCGAGGGGATGCTTGTCGCAGTAGTCGATGGCCTCCTCGAACCGAGGAGTGAACGCGTCGTAGAAGTCGTGCAGGTCGGACATCGGCGATGACAGCCGCGCCTCCCAGCGCTCGGGTTCGGTTGCCAAGCACCACTTCTCGGCGAAGCGCTCGTATTCGGCGAAGGCACTGGGCAGGCGTTGCTCGACCACGGTCACACCTCCACCGGCCGGCGCTGGGCCTGATGGGCCTCGACCCAGTCGACGGTCACCTTGTGCAGGTGCCGGACCAGGATCTCCTGGTCGTTGAGCGGATACTCGTCCACGATCGGCTCGTCCAGGCCGTATTCGAGCGCCGCCTGGGTGCCGCCCAGCATGCCCGCGTCCTGCAGCGCGAACTCCTTGAGCACCACCGACGCCACCTCGTGCTCGACGCGTTCGCGCACGGTCCGCGCCGGATGGAAGGCGTTGTAGGCCTCGAATCTGTGGGTGTTGTGCGACGTCGGCCAATATCGGTAGAGCAGGTACCAGCCGTGGTAGATCAGGATCTCCAGGTTGGGGAAGATCTGGAAGTTCGTGATCCCCCATGGTTCGATCCCACCGGGATTCAGGCCCGCCGACATGTGTGTCTCTGGCGCCCGCCACGGCCCCACCAGCCCACTGCGCGTAGCCCTTTCGACCGGATACATGTACTCCGGAGCGAGCAGCCACCGGCGGGTGCCTGCCGTGGACACCAGGCGGTGTGGTCCGTCGATCTGGAAGTGCCCGCACTCGAACGTCGCGTTCGGCTGGCGGACCTCGGTCGGGACCTGCTGACTGTGCAGCGACGGCACGTGGTAGTACTCCTGGAAGGCGTCGGCGAAGATCTTCCAGTTGCTGTTGTTGTGCGCGACGAAGTCGTACCGCTCGGTCATCAGCTCGAACGGATAGTCGTCCAGCGCAGTGATCATCGGCCCCAGGAACTCGCGCAGCGTCTGGCGGGGTTCGGGGTCGAAGTTGATGAAGACGAATCCGTTCCAGACGTCGCACTGCACGGGCCGCAACCCGTACTGCTTCTCGTCGAGACCGAAGAACTCACCCGGCTGCTGAACGAACGTCAGCTCGCCGTCGAGCCCGTAGCGCCAGCCGTGGTACTTGCACGTGAACTGGCGGCACGTGCCCTTGACCTCCTCGGCGGGGTAATCGTTCCACACCAGCTTGTTCCCGCGGTGGCGGCAGACGTTGTAGAAGGCACGGATCTGCTGGTCGCGGCCGCGCACGACGACGACCGACGCCCGTGCCGCGTCGATCTCCTTGGTCAGGTAGCTCCCGACCCGCGGAAGTTCCTCCACCCGTGCGACGTTCAGCCAGGCGCGCTTGAAGACGGCTTCGCGCTCGAGTTCGTAGAACTCCGGCGAGATCGAGTCGCGGAACGACACGGGTCCGGTGCCCAGTTCCGGGTAGTGCTCGGTCCAACTGCCCTCCGCGGGCTTCGGCCACTTAGCCATGCGAATCTCCCTGCCGTCGATCGTCGTTCACATCACTGCTCCACCGTTGACGCCGAGCGTCTGGCCGGTGATGAAGCCGGCCTCTTCTGAGCACAGGAATCCCACCGCGGCCGCGATGTCGTCGCCGGAGCCGAGCCGGCCGATCGGGATGCTGGCGGCCATCTGTTCGTTGGACGGGAGGTGGCCGGTCGCCTGGGACTGGCGCTGCATGGGGGTCTCGATGCCCGACGGCGGGATGTTGTTCACCGTGATTCCCGCTGCGCCGTACTCTCTGGCGAGCGACCGGGTGAGCGACAGCAGCGCACCCTTGGACGCGGCGTAGTGCGCCATGCCCGGTGAACCCCGCTGCGCACTCGACGACGAGATCATGACGATGCGACCCCAGCCTGCCTCGAGCATGTCGGGCACGGCGACCTGGGCGCAGTGGAACGTGCCGGTGAGGTTGACGTCGACGAGCCGCTGCCAGGACTGCGGCGTGATCTCGAGGAACGGCGAGAAGTCGACCAGGCCTGCGCTGGTGACCAGGATGTGCACCGGCCCGAGTTCGTTGCGCACCTTGGCGAATGCCTCGTCGACGGCCGCGCGGTCGGAGACGTCGGCCGCGACGCCGAGTGCCGCTACGCCCTCGGCGCGCAGGTCCTCACTGACTCGTTGCGCCGCTTCGCCATCGAGGTCGAGCACGGCCACCCGGTGTCCGCGGCGGCCCAGCTCGTGGCACGTGGCCTCACCCATGCCGGACGCGCCGCCGGTCACCACGGCGACCCGGCCGCCAGACGTCTGTTCGGTCATGCTCGCGCACCTCTGCTTCCTAGTCGTAGACCACGTGGACCGTGCGGCTGGTGGGCAGTGACTGACACGTCAGCACCCAGCCCTCCTCCACCTCGTCGTCGTCGAGGGCGTCGTTGTTCAACATGCGGGCGGTACCGGCGACGACGCGCGCCATGCAGGTGCCACACGAACCGGTCTCGCACGACGCCGGGGCGCGCAACCCTGCCATCCGCGCGGTCTGCAGCAGCGTCTCGCCGCGCCGGTAGGTCGCCGTGGTCGTCTTTCGATCGAGGTCGATCAAGACCTGCTCGGTCGATGCGGTCTCTGGCTCGTCGTCGGTCACCCCGGGAGGCACGGCGGACACCGTGAAGCGCTCGAGGTGCACCCGGGACTTGGGGACACCCGCCGCGGCGAGGGCCGACTCGACCGTGTCCATGAACGGCGCGGGTCCGCACACGTAGCAGTCCGCTCCTCGGGACTCTGAGACGAACGCTTCGATCGCCGACCCCGTCACCACGCCGCCGTCGTCGTCGAAGTGGTGCCGCAGCAGCAGGCGACCCGGATGCTCGGTGGCGAGCTTCGCCAGTGCTTCCGAGAAGATGACCGATTCTCGGCTTCGGTTGGCGTAGAACAGCTGCACGCGTCGCTCGGAATCCGCCAGGGCGGTACGGATCAACGACATGATCGGCGTGATGCCACTGCCGCCGGCGAACGCGACCAGGTCAGCGTCGGTCGGCGCGCCGGGCGTGAGGACGAACCGGCCCTCCGGGGGCGCGGCGAGCAGCTCGTCGCCTGCGGCGGCGGAGTCGTTGAGCCAGTTGGAGACGACCCCGGCGGAGTCACGCTTGACCGTGATGCGCAATTCGGCCTCGATCGGCGCCGATGACATCGAGTAGCACCGGCGGTGACTGCTGCCGTCGACGTCTACCCGAACGGTGAGGAACTGGCCAGCCTGATAGTGGAAGCGATTCTCGCTCGGCCCGGGGACGTCGAGCACCAGCGATACGGCATCGGAGGTCTCGCGCACGACCCGCTTGATGCGGAGCGGCGTGAATCCATCGGCGTCGGTCATCCCGACGACAATATCAAGTACTTGTCATTGACATCAAGTACTTGCCATCTTCGGATGTTCGCGGGATCAGTCGGCGACGTGGTCGGCGTACAGCTCGTGCCCGGTGCCCTGCTCGACCACGCGCCCGAGCAGCTCGCGTAGCGTGCGCTGCTCGGCGCTGCTCAGAACGCCAAACACTTTGTCGTGCGCGGCTATCGCGTCGTGCACGACGGCCGCGGCGACCTCCCGGCCCCTGTCGGTCAGGAAGGCCTGCAGGATTCGGCCGTGCTGGGGATCCTTCTTGCGCTGCACGAGGCCGCGCTTCTCCAGAGCGGTCAGCGCGAGTTGCACGCCCTGGGGGCTGATGAGCAGGCGGCGCGCCAGATCGGCACCCGACAGACCGGGCTCGTTCGACAGTTGGCGCAGCACGCCGATCTGGGCGGTACTGACGCCGTGATCGCTCACGGCCTCGTTGACCGACGTCAGCGAGAAGTAGAACGCCTGCTTGAGCAACCACAGGATGTTGTCGGTGAGTTCGATGCCAGCCACGTCGCGCGCCTTCATGCCTAGACGTTAGCCGCCGCCGACGCCATCCCGCCCACCCTCGTGAACGACGCCGTCCTTCATCACGAAGCGGACGTCGAGAGTGCTTGCGATGTCCTGCGACGGATCCCCCGGGACCGCAATGACGTCGGCCAGGTACCCCGGCGCCAGCCGGCCCAGTTCGTCGTCGGAGTCGATGAGTTCGGCACTCGTGATCGTTGCCGCTCGCAACGCCTGCATCGGCGTCATGCCGCGGGCCACCAGGGCCCGCAGCTCCTTGGCGTTCTGGCCATGCGGCACCGCGGGTGCATCCGTGCCGCAGGCGATGCGGACGCCGGCTGCGATCGCCTTGGGCAGCATGGCTTGCGCCTGCGGGAAGACCACCTCGGCCTTCCTGCGCAGTTCGGGCGCGATCCGGTCGATTGCCATCGCCTCGGTGAGATAGGTCGTGGACACCAGGAAGGTCCCGTGGTCGACCATCATCTGGATGGTGTCGTCCGTGGCGAGGAAGCCGTGCTCGATGCAGTCGATACCCGCCTTGATGCAGGCACGGATGGCACTGTCCCCCACCGCGTGCGCGGCGACGCGCACGCCGGCACGGTGCGCCTCGTCGGCGATCGCGGCGAACTCGTCGTCCGAATACTGTTGCGCACCAGGGGCGGTGCTGTGCGACATGACGCCACCCGACGCCGACACCTTGATCAGCTTGGCTCCGTGCCTGATCTGGTAGCGCACGCACGCCCGGACCTCGTCGACCCCGTTGGCGATGCCCTCGGCGACCGACAGCGGCATGATTCCCGGCGCCAGGCGCTGAAACACCGTCGGGTCCAGGTGGCCGCCGTACGGCGTCACCGCGTGACCGGCCGGAAAGATCCGCGGACCCGCGTGCCAGCCCTGCTCGATCGCGCGCTGCAATGCCACGTCGAGCAGGTATCCCCCGGTCTTGACCATCAGCCCCAGGTTGCGAACCGTCGTGAACCCGGCTTCGAGCGTCGTGCGGGCGTTGACCGCACCGCGCAGGGTCCGGTACGCCGGATCGTCCTGCACGCCGTGCATGGGACTGGGCAGACCCTCTGGACCGCCCGGACCGCCGATCAGCAGGTTGAGTTCCATGTCCATCAGCCCGGGCAGCAGCGTGACGTCGCCGAGATCGATGTCGTGCTTCGGCTTCTCCGGCACGACAGCCGGATTCACGGCCTGGATGCGATTGCCGTCGATCACCAGGACGGCCGGCGTGCGCACCACCCCCGCCTCGACGTCGGCCCATCGGGCCGCCCGCAGAACGGTCACATCCGCGGCGGGATCGGTCACGGCACCGGCTCGACGTCGCAGTCCAGAGTCGTGGCACCGGAATCGGGAACCCGCGGCTGCTTCCAGCACTCCACCGGGAACGAGACCATGATCATCGAGTAGAGCAGGTGCATGAGATTGAGGACGTCCTCGGGCAGATCGTCGAGGGGGAACTTGTCGCAGAACGCGATCGCCTCCTCCGCCCGCGCCGTGATCGCGTCGTAGAACGCCTGCATGTCACGCATGGTGCTGCCCAACCGCTTGGCGTACCGCTCGCGCTCGGAGCCCAGGCACCAGTCGGCGGCGAACGGCTCGAGATCGGCGAACTCGGGCGGCAGCATGGGCTCGCGTGCGGTCGCGTGCGCCGCGGTCACGGGACCGTCACCTCCTGCTTGCGCCGGTAGTCCTCGACCCACGCGGCAGTCTCCTTGTGCAGGTGGCGAATCAGGACTTCCTGATCGCACAGCACGAAGTCGTCGAGTACGCGCGACTCGATCATGCTCTGGGTCGCTTCCAGGGTGTTCGCATCCTGCAGCCCGTATTCCTTGAACGACACCGCGGCCAGCTCCTGGGCGATGCGCTCACGCGGCGTGCGGGGTTCGGGGAAGTACACCGTGCCCTCGAACAGGTGGGTGTTGTGGGTCAGTGGCCAGTAGTGATAGGTCAGGTACCACCCCTGTCCCCAGAACAGGATGACGAAGTTCGGGAACAGCTGGAACGAGTCGAGGCCCCAGGGATCGCACTTCGCGGGATTGAGTCCGACCGGCATCTCGCCGAGATCCTGGGCGTCCCACGGGCCGAAGAGACCGCTCTGACAGATGTCCTCGATCGGCTTGCGCATCTCGTCGGCCATCTCCCACGCCCGCACCCCCGAGGTGCTCACCAGTCGGTGCGGACCTTCGATGCGGTAGTGCGGCGCCTCGAAACCGGCCTCCGCGGCGGCCTTCGAGTAGGCGGTCGGCGACTGGTTCGCATGCAGCACGGGTGCGTGATAGAACTCCTGGAACGCGTCCATGTAGAGCTTCCAATTGGCCTTGACCTCGGAGCGGTAGTGGAACCGCGAGGTCATCCGGCCGAAGGGGTAGCCGGCCAGGTTGGTGATCATCGGGCCGAGGAAGTCGTGCAGCGTCTGCTCGGGTTCGGCTGCGAAGTTGACGAAGACGAAGCCCTCCCACACCTCGCAGTGCACGTCGACCAGCCCGTAACGGCTCTTGTCGAGATCGAAGAACTCACCCTCCTGCTGCACGAAGGTCAGGTTGCCGTCGAGGTCGTAGCGCCAGGCGTGGTACTTGCAGGTGAACTGCCTGCAGACCCCGCTGGTCTCCTCCAGCGGCATGTCGTTCCACACCAGTTTGTTGCCGCGGTGCCGACAGATGTTGTGGTACGCCTTCACCTCACCGGTGCCGATTTCCCCGTCGCTGCGCTCGCCGGACGTCGTGCGCACGACGATGATCGACGTGTTGACGACCTTCATCTCCTTGGTGAAGTAGCTGCCCTTGCGCGGAAGCTGCTCCACCCGACCGACGTTCAGCCAGGCGCGCTTGAACACCGCCTTGCGTTCCACCTCGAAGAACTCCGGGTCGATCGAGTCCTCGTAGGACACCGGACCGGTACCCAGATCGGGATAGTGCTCCGTCCAGCTGCCCTCGGGCGGCTTCGGGAATCGGGCCATGATCGCCTCCTGGTAAGTGCACTCGCGCCGTGCCGCACCCCTCGCGAAGCCCGCTGGTCGGCCGTCACGCGCAAACGACCACGCGCAGCTGCCTTTTCACGAAATCGCAAGGGTCGATCACGTCGACGGTATATGCTGCCCACATCAATCGCAAGTAGTTGATATTCGACGATCAAGGCATCGAGGAGGCGCCGCCGTGCGGCACGACGAACTCTTCATCGGCGGCCAGTGGCGCGCTCCGAGCAGCGACCGGCGCATCGAGGTCATCTCACCGCATACCGAGGAGACGATCGCGAGCGTGGCGACCGCCGCGCCCGCCGACGTCGACCTCGCGGTGGCGGCGGCCAGGACGGCGTTCGACGACGGCCCGTGGCCGCGCACGGAACCGGCAGAACGCATCGCCGCGGTGCGTCGGCTGGCGAAGTCCTACGGTGACCGGCGCACCGAGATGGCGGCCCTGATCAGCGCCGAGATCGGCGCACCGATCAGCTTCGCCCAGCGGGCTCAGGTCGCACTCCCGTGGTCGATGATGGACGCCTTCTGCGATCTCGCCGAGGACCACCCGTGGCGCGAGATCCGGGCCGGCCGCTACGGCTCCGACGTCCACGTCCTTCGCGAACCGGTCGGCGTCGTCGCCGCGATCGTGCCGTGGAACATGCCTCAGTTCTTGATCGTCACCAAGCTCGTGCCCGCGCTGCTGGCCGGGTGCACGGTGGTGCTCAAGCCGGCGCCCGAGGCACCGCTCGACGCGCTGTTGCTGGCCGAACTCCTCGCGGACGCCGACTTCCCGGCGGGCGTGGTGAGCGTGTTGCCCGGCGACGGCACGGTCGGCGAATACCTGGTGGGCCACGCCGGCGTCGACAAGGTGTCGTTCACCGGTTCCACGGCCGCGGGCCGTGCCGTGGCCACGACCTGTGCGCGAGACCTGCGTCGGGTCAGCCTCGAACTCGGCGGAAAGTCCGCGGCGATCGTGCTCGACGATGCAGACCCAGGCGCCGTGGCGACGGGCATCCGCTCGGCGAGCCTGTCGAACAGCGGACAGATCTGCAATGCGTTGACCCGCATCCTGGTTCCCGAGAACAGGGCGGCAGAGTACGTCGATGCACTCGTCGCCGAGGTGGCGCCGCTGCGCGTCGGCGACCCTGCCGATGCGGCAACGCAGGTGGGACCGCTGGTCTCCCGCCGGCAACGAGAACGCGTATCGGACTACATCGAACGGGGCACGCAGCAGGGCGCTCGCGTGGTGACCGGCGGTGCCGGCATGCCCGACGGACTCGAGCGCGGATGGTTCGTCCGGCCCACGATCTTCGACCGCGCCGACAACGAGATGACGATCGCCCGCGAGGAGATCTTCGGCCCGGTGTTGACCGTGATCGCCTACACCGACGAGAACGATGCGGTCGCGATCGCCAACGACTCCGACTACGGCCTGGCGGGGTCGGTGTTCACCGACGACACCGACCGCGGCATGGCGGTCGCAGCACGCGTGCGCACCGGAACGTTCGGGGTCAACCAGGGCTACACCATGGACCCCTTCGCCCCGTTCGGCGGAGTGAAGGGCAGTGGCTACGGCCGCGAACTCGGCCGCGAGGGAATCGACGGCTACACCGACACGAAATCCATTGCCGTCGCACCAGCGATCAAGGGAGCATGAGTTGTCCACCGACGCGATCTCGGGCCACGACACGAATTTCGCCCAGCCGTGGGCGCCGCACCGGCTGCGGATCTACACCGCCACGGCGCTGTTCACCACACTGATGTTCGTCGGGATGACCATCGGCGTGGGCGTCGGCCTCATCCCGCCGAGTTTCGCGGTGGACGTCATCGCCAACATGCTGTTCGGCATTCCGGTGATCCTGCTGCCGTTCGTCTTGCTGTGGAACGCGCCGGGCGAACGCCGGACCCGCCTGGACAAGGCCGCCGAACTGACGCTGTTCTACCTGCCCTACACCGCATGCAGCCAGATCGGCTACGAGCTGATGTTCCTCATCGGCCATCCGCTGGGGCTATGGACGCCCACCGACGACCCAGGGTGGAAGTGGCTGTGGTGGCAGTACGCACTGGCCGACACCCGGTACGTCAGCGGAAATCCGTGGATCCTCGCCCTCGAGATCGTCGGGGTGCTCACCGGCACCATGGTGTTCGTGATGTGGACCCGGCTGGTCCGGACCACCCTGTCGGACGAGGCGCGGATCCGCTGCCTGTGGTTCGCCTTCGTGGGGTGCGCGATCCTGATGAGCAGCACCGCCATCTACTTCCTTGCGGAAGTGGGAGCCGGCTTCGAGAACATCGGCCAGGGCGCCTACGGCCTCGGCTTCAAGTTCATCGCCGAGAACGTGCCGTTCATCGTGCTGCCGCCGTTGGTGCTGTACGCGATCCACCTGCAGATCGACCACCTCACTCGGCGGGCCGCACCTCGCGCGGCCATTCCGGCAACTTGATTGCCGACACGTACATCTCGACGATGGGACGGAAGAGGTCGACGTCGTCGAGTTGGCTGCCCAGCACCACCGAATCGCTGGTGGCTACGAGCACCTGCGCCAACGTCGTCGCCGGGATGAGCAGAGTTCCGCCGAGCCGGTCGACACCCGCCACGATGAACTTCGCGAGCTTGTCCACCACCTCCGACCGCTTCGCGGCCACCCGCTGGCGCGCTTCGGGATTGCGCAGCAGGTACAGCGTGAACTCGTGGCCGAGCGCGGCGTGCTCGGCGCCGCGGTCGATGCTCAACTGGCGCCACCGCTGGGCGATCTCGTCGAGTTCGGGCGCACCGACCTGGTCTGCCGTCGACATCGCCTCGGCGAAATTGTCGAAGTAGCGGCGCCAGTAGCGGTCACTGACCTCGAGGAACAACTCCTCCTTGGTGGCGAAGTGCTTGTAGATGGCACCCTTGGTGTACCCCGCCGTGTGCGCGATGTCATCGAGAGTGGCTGTGGTGAAGCCCTTTTCGGCGAAGACGTCCTCGGCAGCGTCGAGCAGCAGTGACCTCGTGTGCTCGAGCCGTCGCTCGCGCGTCCACCGCTCCGCCATGGTGAAAGTCTGCCACAGCATCTGAGAAACCCATTGGATGTTCAGATACCGGCTGGTATCTTCTCGACAACGAGATGTCCGCTGCGGTTTCCAGGAGGCACGAGTGAGCGAATCGTCGAAGAAGTCCGCCATCACCGAATCGGTGAGTGGCACCCCAGGTTTCGGGCAAGGGCTCGGCAAGGGGCTCGGCACCGAGACTCCTCGCTCGTCGAACGCCATCAAGATCTGGGCGGCCGTCGGCGCCCTGTTCCTGGCCTACACCGTCTACGTGTTCGTCCGGTGGGTCAGCGGACCCTTCTTCGAGCCGGTGGCGGGAGGTCCGACCGAGCCGCCGATGTACATGCAGATCCCGCTGATGGCCAACGCCATAGTGCTCTGGATCGGCCTGCCGTTCGCGCTGTGGTACTTCCTCATCCGGCCGTGGGTGCGGGAGAGGCGCTTCACGCTCGACGGCATGCTGCTGGTGTCGATGGGCCTGATGATGTTCCAGGACCCGATGCTGAACTACTACAGCACCTGGTGCACGTACAACGCATGGCTGTGGAACCGAGGGTCCTGGGCACCGCACATTCCGGGCTGGGTGGCATACGAGGAACCCGGCCACACCGTGCCCGAACCGCTGCTGACCAACATCCCCGGCTACATGTACGGCGTGCTGCTGCTGACCATCGTCGGGTGTTGGGTCATGCGAAGGATCAAGAACCGTTGGCCGTCGATCAGCAATCTGCGACTGATCCTGGTCACCTATGCGATCGCCTTCGTCTTCGACTTCGTCATGGAGGCGCTGATCATGCTGCCGATCGGCTTCTACTCCTACCCCGGTGCCATCCAGTCCCTTTCGTTCAACGCAGGCACGTACTACCAGTGGCCGATCTACGAGGGTCTGATGTGGGGTGGCGTCCAGGCGGCGCTGTGCTGCCTGCGCTTCTTCACCGATGACCGTGGACGCACCGTGGTCGAACGTGGCCTCGACGGCATCCGAGGCGGAGTCGCCAAGCAGCAGTTCACGCGCTTTCTGGCGATCTTCGGCGGTGTCAGCGCGTGCTTCTTCCTCTTCTACAACGTGCCGGCGACCTGGCTGGGCATGCATGGCGACCCCTGGCCTGAAGACGTACAGAAGCGTTCGTACTTCAACCCCGGCATCTGCGGCGAGGGAACCGACCGACCGTGTCCCAATCCCGATCTGCCACTGCCGACCAAGCACTCGGGGTACGTGAATCACGACGGCGTACTTGTGTTGCCAGAAGGCGTGACGATCCCGTCCGTCGTACCGATTCAGGGCAGCAACGGCAATGACGCTGAGTGACTTTCGGTCGTCGGCCGAGCCGGCCTCGACTCCGCCGTTCTACCGGGCGGTGGGCGACGAGGTCGACGTGTTCCGTGCCGCGGCCCGCCGCGGTCTGCCCGTGCTGCTGAAGGGACCCACCGGGTGCGGCAAGACCCGCTTCGTGGAGGCGATGGCGCACGAACTCGGTCGCGAATTGATCAGCGTCGCCGGCCACGAGGACATGACGTCGGCCGATCTGGTGGGCCGCTTCCTGCTCAAGGGCGGCGAGACCGTCTGGGTGGACGGCCCGTTGACGAGGGCGGTGCGCCAGGGTGCCATCTTCTACCTCGACGAGATCGTGGAGGCCCGGCAGGACACCACGGTCGTCATCCACCCCATCGCCGACCACCGCCGCGAACTCCCCGTCGACCGGCTCGGCGTCACGCTCACCGCGGCACCCGGCTTCCAGCTGGTGATCTCCTACAACCCCGGCTACCAGAGCGTGCTGAAGAACCTCAAGGAGTCGACCCGCCAACGCTTCGTCGCGATCGAACTCGGTTTCCCGCCCGCGGCGACCGAGATCGAGGTGGTCGCCCACGAATCCGGTGTCGACACCGAAACCGCTCGCGCCCTGGTCGTTCTCGGCAATGCGATTCGCAATCTCGATGCGTCTCCGCTTCGTGAGGTCTCGTCGACGCGGATGCTGATCCTCGCCGGCGGCCTCGTCGCCGAAGGGCTCAGCCTGCGCAGCGCGGTGCAGTCGGCGGTCGTCCAGGTGCTCTCCGACGACCCCGATGTCGTGCGTGCGCTCGGCGAACTCGTCGACGCCGTCCTGCCGGCACGGTGAGCGCGAGTCCTTCAGGACCGGAACGCTTCCGGCTGTTGGCCACCCACGTCGCCGGCCGCGCGGTCGAGGTCGCCGTGGCCCGCGCCGGCGAGTCGGCGTACACCAACGGCACGACGGTGTTCGTGTCGTCGGACCGGCCGGCCGACGAGCAGCGCCGTGAGGTCCTGGTGCAGTGCGTACTGCTGGCAGCAGGGAGCCTCGAACGCCGACTGGTGCGGCCGCTGCGCGGACGTCCGTCGCTGGCGCGCCGGTATCTCGCGGTCGAAGGCAGCCGGGCCCTGGTCGAATTGGCGGGGCGGAGCGCACTCGCCGCGGCGCTGACCGTCGACGTCGGAGTGCGCAGCGCAACCCCGCAGGACTCGCTGGAGGTGGCACGTGGCCGCGCGACGATCGCCGATCCCCCGGCGTGGTTCGGGGCGATCAGGCCTGCGCAGCTGACGTCGTCCGACGCCGCGCCCGGCGCCCGGCCCACCGACTCCGACCTGCGCCTTCGGGTGGCGAACTCGAACACACCCGACGACACATCCGACGACGAGGCAGCGGACGACGAGGACGACGACGCCCGGGAGAGCAAGATCCTCAAGCTCTTCGCCGCCCCGGCGTTCACCTCGCAGGGACTGTCGGAGTTCCTGCGCAAGCTGATGGGCACGTCGCGCTCCGGTGCCGACGATGCCGCCGGTGGCGAATTGCGCAGCGGCGCAATGCACCGGAGAAGCGCAGCCGGGCCGGCCGCACGACCCTTGCCCACGCCCATCCGGTTCACCGACGACGGCAGGCCGGGCGCAGCGATCGGGATCGGCGGTGCGCTGCATCCCGAGTGGGACGTGCACCGCAAGCGGTACCTGGCCGACTGGTGCCGCGTGCTGGACTTCCCGTTGCGCGTCAGCACTGCCAATCCGGGGGCCGGCGTGCCGGTCGACGACGTGCTGCGGCGACGGTTATCTCGCGTCGGTCTCGCACCGAAGGTGCTGCGCGGCCGCGCCGACGGCGACGACCTCGACGTCGAGGCACTCACCGACTTCTTCGTCGATCTACGCTCGGGTCACTCGCCCCCCGAGCACGTCTATCTCGAGCGTCGCAAGATCGCCCGCAACCTCGGCGTCCTGATCCTGCTCGACGCCTCGGGGTCGGCGACCGATACCGATGCCTCCGGGCTCACCGTCCACGACCATCAGCGGCGCGCTGCAGGCACCCTGGCCGCCACGCTCGAGGAACTGGGCGACCGCGTCGCGGTCTACGCCTTCCGGTCCGAGGGCAGGCACGCCGTGCACCTCCCGACGATCAAGACGTTCGGACAACGCTTCGGCGCCGTCGGCCGGGCGCGGCTCGACCAACTGCAGGCGTCGGGGTACACCCGGCTCGGCGCCGCCATCCGCGGCGCCGGCGAAATCTTGAAGAGCGAAGCAGGAACGCCCAATCGGTTGCTCCTGGTGCTCTCCGACGGCCATCCCTATGACGATGGCTACGAAGGGCGATACGCAGAAGCCGACGCCCACAAGGCCCTCGAGGAACTGCGCGCAGACGGCATGGCATGCCTGTGCCTTTCGGTCGGCGCCTCCACCGGGCTCGAAGCGCTCGAACGCGTCTTCGGGTCGGCCAGCTTCGCCTCGGCCCCGACCCTCGCCGCCCTGAGCCCCCGGATGGACGAACTGTTCCTGTCTGCGCTGCGCGAACTCGCGGTGTCCTCGCCCTGACCGGTCCCTTCGCGGCGAAGGTATCAAGTACCTGACAACCCCGGGGCGGGTGCGATAGAACTGATGCCGATGCTCGACGACGAGAAGATCCTCATCACCGGCGCCACCGGCAAGATCGCGTTCCCGATCGCCCGCGCGCTGGCGGCACGCAACGACGTCTGGGGAGCCGCGAGGCTGCGCGACCCGGCCGACCGCGAGAGACTGTCCGCCGCCGGCATTCGGCCGGTACCGCTCGACCTCGCCACCGGGGACCTCTCGACGCTGCCCGACGACTTCGACTACGTCTTTCACGCGGCCGTCGACACGGGCGCCGACGACTGGAACCGCTGCGTCACCACCAACGCCCACAACTCCGGTGAACTGCTCCACCACTGCCGCGGCGCCAAGGGCTTCGTCTACTGCTCGACCGGTTCGATCTACGGCTATCAAGGTCGGCGCCCACTCCGGGAGGACGATCCCCCTGGCGTGCCGCTACGGTCGAACTACAGCTTCTCGAAGGTCGCGGGCGAATCGGTCTGCACGTGGATCGCCCACCGGCATCGCATCCCCCTGACCATCATTCGCATCTGCTCCACCTACGGACCCGAGGGCGGCGCGCCCGCCGATCGCCTCGAGATGATGTTGACGGGCAGGCCGATTCGGCTGCACCCCGACCGGCCGAACAACTACAACCCGATCTACGAGGACGACTACGTCGAACTCGGCATCCGCGCGATGGAAGTCGCCGACACGCCCCCGGTCGTCGTCAACTGGGCGGGCAGCGAGACCGTCAGCGTCGAGGAGTACTGCACGTTCATGGGCGAACTCGCCGGCGTGGAACCGCGATTCGAGTACACGCCGAGCGCGCACACTCCGCTGTGGCCGGACGTCACCCGCATGCACGCCGTCCTGGGGCGCACGAAGGTCCCGTGGCGAGAGGGCTTCAGCCGCATGGTGGCCGCACGGCATCCAGAACTCCACTCGCCGAACCGACCCCACTAGGAGTGCTCGTGCAACTTCCAGGCGCTCCCTCGGACGACGTGACGGCGGTGCTGGCCGCCGGCCGCGGTGACGTGACCACCCTGTTCGTGTCGATGGCTACCCGCCATCCAGAGGGGCTCGACGCCGAGTACCTGCAGTGGCACACACTGGATCACCGGCCGGAGCAGCACCGGCTGACGTCGGTGCGCGCATCGGTGCGCCTGGTGTCCACCCCGTCGTGCCGCTCGGCGAGGCTGCCCGGCGACCCCCGCTTCGACGCCGTCGACCACGTGATGACGTACTTCTTCTCGACGCCCGAGGGCATGGGTCCCTTCATGGAGCTGTCGTCGGCGCTCGGGAGCGCAGGCCGGAAGTTACCGCTGCTGCCACCCGTCGAGCGCGGGGTCTACGGCGTCGACGCCAAGCTCGCCGCCCCGCGGGTCAAGGTGGGCGCCGACGTGCTTCCGTGGTGGCCCGTGCGCGGCATGTTCCTGCTGCTCGAACCCGAGCCGATCGACACGGCACCGCTGCTGGACGTCGACGGTGTGATCGGCGCGTGGTCGAGCACCAGCCTGGACGTCGCTCCGCGGTTGGCGAGCGCGCCAATGGGGCAACACCTTTCATACCTGTTCCTGGACGACGACCCCGTCGCGTCGGCGGTCCGGCTCGCGCCCGCGCTTCGGCACCGCTGGCGCCGGGCCGGGGTACAGCCGCTCTTCGCGGCGCCGTTCCACCCGGTGATCCCCCACGAGTGGGAACGCCATGTGCCCTGATCGAGGAGGACCATGCGCATCGGTTTGATGGTCGGAACCGACCGGGAGCGCGCTCGCAATGATCGCCTCCAAGGGCTCATCGCCGACGGCATCGCCGCGGACGAGGCGGGCTTCAGCTCACTGTGGTTCCCCCAGGTGCCGGGCTACCTGGACGCGATGACGGCGCTGGCGCTGGTCGGCGCCGCCACCTCGCGGATCGAGCTCGGCACTGCCGTGGTGCCGGTCCAGACCCGTCATCCGCTGATCTTGGCGCAACAGGCACTCACCACCGCCGCGGCCTGCAATGGCCGGTTCACCCTGGGCCTCGGCGTCTCACACGACTGGATCATCGAGGGGCAGCTGGGCATGCCGTACGACCGTCCGGCCAGGATGCTGCGCGACGTTCTCGACGTGCTGGGGGCGGCGCTCGGCGGACCCGGCCAGGTCGACGTCGACAACGACCACTTCAGAGTGCACGCGACGGTGGACGTCACCGACGCCGCGGGCCCGCCCGTGCTGCTGGCCGCGCTCGGGCCCACCATGCTGCGGATCGCCGGCGAGCGCACCGACGGCACGATCCTGTGGATGGCCGACGAGCGTGCCATCGGCGAGCACGTGGTGCCACGAATTCAGGCCGCCGCGAATGCATCCGGGCGATCGGACCCCCGGATCGTGGCGGGTGTACCGGTGTGCGTGTGCCTGCCGCACGAGGTGGACCGGGCGCGGCAGCACGCCGGCGACGTCCTCGGCCACGCCCACCTCTCCCCCAACTACGTTCGGCTGCTGGAACACGGTGATGCCGACGACGTCGGTGACACCATGGCCGCGGGCGACGAATCCGCGGTCGCAGCCCGGTTGCGCGGATACCGCGACGCCGGTGTCACCGATCTCGGCGCGCGCGTCGTCCCGATCGGGGATGACCCGGTCACGCGGGCTGCGTCCGCGCGGCGCACGCGCGACTTCCTGGCGTCGGTGATCCCGACGTTCTGACGCGGCTCCGGAGCCGCCCCGGCGGCGACCTTGATCTCAGGGCCGCCTGCCCATCGCCGCGACGACCGACGAGACGACGCTCACGCCCACCGCGACCGCGAACGCGCCGAGGATCAGGTGGCGCGGGCCGTCGGAGGTCGCGTACGCCCACAGCTGCAGCCCGCCTGCGATCAGTGCCAGGCAGCCGAACGCGAGCGCCGCCGCCCGCAGTCCCTTCGTCATGCGTTCAGTCTGCCGTCCGGCCCCCGGTAATCGATTTAGTTGGACACTGGTCAGCAACGGATGGACGCGCTATGGTTCGGAAATGCCGCAACCTTCGCGCGTCGCTGGAGCTGACCAGGGTCAGCGTCGGGCGACTCTGCAGCGGGCGAAGTCGCGGGAGACCAAGCGGATGCTCGTGCAGGCGGCGATGTCGCTGTGGCGGACGCGGGGATACGCCAACACGACCGTGGCCGAGATCTGCACGGCCGCCGGCGTCTCGAAGGCACTGTTCTACTTCTACTTCCCCCGCAAGGAGGACGTGCTGTTCGAAGTCGGCGTCATGTCGACCCAGACCGCGCACCGCACCATCGCCGATCTGCTCGCCGCGGACTACGACGTCGAGGCGGTCGTCGCAGCCGCGCTCCTGGCCTTGGAGAAGTCCATGGCCCGCAACCCGCGCGAACTGGTCGTCGAGACGATCCTCGAGGGCTACCGGCACGAACATCGACTGCTGGCAGATGGCGAGCGTCCCGATCACGGAACCGACATGTTCAGCGAGCTGTTCACCCGCGCACGCACCGACGGAAAGCTGGGCCCCGCCGTCGACGACGCGGACGTGGCCCACCTCGCCTACCTCGCGCGGACCATGGTCAGCGAGGGTGCCCGGCACTGGGCGGCAGGGGCATTCGGCGACAGGTCCTTCGCCGACGTCGTCACCGCAGACGTCGTCACGCTCGTCGATGGCTACCGTCACCGCAGCTAGATCCCGACCACTGGCAAGGAGGCCATATGTGGGACTTCGAGACCGATGCCGAGTACCAGGCGCAACTGGACTGGGCCGACGCGTTCGTCCGCGAGGAGATCGAACCGCTCGACCTCATCTGGCCGCACCTGCAGTTCACCCCGCTGACCGAGACGCGCCGCAAGGTCGTCGATCCGCTCAAGGAGCAGGTGCGTCAGAAGGGCCTGTGGGCAACGCATCTGGGCCCCGACCTCGGCGGTCAAGGCTACGGCCAGCTGAAGTTGGCACTACTCAACGAGATCCTCGGCAGATCCCAGTGGGCGCCGATCGTCTTCGGATGTCAGGCACCCGATACCGGCAACGCCGAGATCATCGCGCATTACGGCACCCCCGAGCAGAAGGAGCGCTACCTGCGCCCTCTGCTCGACGGCGAGCTGTTCTCCAGCTACTCGATGACCGAGCCGCAAGGTGGCGCGGACCCGACGCAGTTCACGACGCGCGCGGTCCGCGACGGTGACGACTGGGTGATCGACGGTTGGAAGTACTTCTCCTCCAACGCCAACACGGCCGCGTTCCTCATCGTGATGGTGGTGACCAACCCCGACGTCAGCCCGTATGCGGGCATGTCGATGTTCCTGCTGCCCACCGACACCCCCGGCGTGCGGATCGTCCGCAACGTGGGCCTGCACGGCGAGCCCGACGGCGAGGGCAGCCACGCGCTGATCCACTACGACGGCGTGCGCGTGCCGGACTCGGCGTTGCTCGGCGGTGAGGGCCAGGCATTCGTGATCGCGCAGACCCGACTCGGTGGCGGGCGCATCCACCACGCCATGCGGACGATCGGGCTGGCGCAGAAGGCGATCGACATGATGTGCGAGCGGGTGCTGAGCCGCACGACCGCGGGCAGTCTGCTCGCCGACAAGCAGGCCGTGCAGGGCTACATCGCCGACTCCTACGCCCAACTCAAGCAGTTCCGGCTGATGGTGCTCTACACCGCGTGGGAGATCGACAAGTTCAACGACTACAAGAGGGTCCGCAAGGACATCGCCGCGGTCAAGGTGGTCATGCCCACCGTGCTGCACGACATCGCCTGGCGCGCAATGCAGGTGCACGGTGCGCTCGGCGTCACCAACGAGATGCCCTTCCTCGGCATGGTGACCGGCGCAGCGGTGATGGGCCTGGCGGACGGGCCGACCGAGGTGCACAAGACCACGGTGGCCAAGCAGGTGCTCCGCGGCTACCAGGCAGCCGAGGACGTCTGGCCCACCGAGTGGCTGCCGCGCAAGCGCGACGCGGCACGCCAGCGCTTCGCCGAGTTCCTGGACCTGGAAGCGGGCAACCAGTGACCCGGGAGGTGGACACGACAGAGAACGACACGACCGGCATCGACACCGCCGCCATCAACACCGTGCGCCTGGCCGCGTGGATGGACGACGCCGGACTGCCGGGCACCGGCGAACCGCTCACCGCGCGGTTCCTCTCCGGCGGTACGCAGAACGTCATCTACGAACTGGTTCGGGGCGAACACGACTGCGTCATCCGGATGCCGCCGCCCGGCGCTCCCCCGGACCGCGACAAGGGCATCCTGCGGGAGTGGCGCATCATCGAGGCGCTCGACGGGACCGACGTGCCCCACACCGAGGCGATCGCCGTGTGCGACGACGCGAGCGTGCTCGGCCGGACGTTCTACCTGATGGGCTTCGTCGACGGTTGGTCGCCGATGGACGAACACGGCCGGTGGCCTGCGCCGTTCGACACCGATCTCGACGCCCGGGCCGGGCTGAGTTACCAACTGGCCGAGGGCATCGCGCTGCTGTCGAAGGTGGACTGGCAGGCGAAGGGGTTGCACGACCTGGGCCGGCCCGACGGCTTCCACGAACGCCAGGTCGACCGCTGGATCGGCTTCCTCGCACGCATCCAGCAGCGGGACCTGCCGGGCCTCGACGTGGCGACCAGCTGGCTTCGGGCCCACCAGCCGCTCGACTTCGTCCCCGGTCTGATGCACGGCGACTACCAGTTCGCGAACGTCATGTACCAGCACGGCGCGCCCGCCCGGTTGGCTGCACTCGTCGACTGGGAGATGGGGACGGTCGGCGACCCCAAGCTCGATCTCGGCTGGATGGTGCAATCGTGGCCTGCCGACACCACCGCCCCGACCGAGTCGGAGATGAGCTACGTCGACATGCGCGGCATGCCGTCGCGCGACCAGGTCGTCGCGCACTACGCCGAGGTGTCCGGCAGGCAAGTCGACGACCTGGACTACTACCTGGTGCTCGCGAAGTGGAAGCTGGCGATCGTGTTGGAGCAGGGTTTCCAACGGGCCGGCGACGACGAGAAGCTGCTGGCGTTCGGTCCGGTCGTCACCGACCTGATGGCCTCGGCCGCCGACCTCGCCGAGTCCACCGACTACGCGGGCTGACCCGTGCGTGCTGCCGTGTGTCCCACCTACGGGCCACCCGAGGTGGTGCGGGTCGACGAGATGCCGCCGCCTCGGCTCGCCGACGGCCAGGTGTTGGTGCGCGTCGACGCAGCGGCCGTCAACTTCCCCGACGTCCTGCTGATCGCCGGCGACTACCAGGTCACCGTGCCCGTACCGTTCGTGCCGGGCAGCGAGTTCGCCGGTCGGATCGTCGAGACCCGCGGCGACACCGGTGGATTCGTCGTCGGTGACCGGGTGACCGGCACGGGCATGGTCGGCGCGTTCGCCGAGCTGGTGGCCGTGCCGACCGGTGGCCTCGCGCTCATCCCGGCGGGCATCGCGACCGCGACCGCCGCGGCGTTCGGCGTGGGACACCGCACGGCGTATCACACCCTGCGCTCGGTCGCGGCGATCGAGCCCGGTGACGACCTGGTGGTGCTGGGCGCGGGCGGTGGCGTCGGCCTCGCCGCGGTGCAGCTCGGCGTCGCGCTCGGGGCCAGGGTCACCGCGGTGGCATCGACGCCGGAGAAGCTGGACGCCGCAGCACGATACGGCGCCACGAACGTCATCGGTCATCGTGACGTCGACCTGCGTGCGGCGCTGCGGGCCGCGCTGCCCGAGGGTGCCGCTGCCGTCGTGGACCCGGTGGGCGGTGCACTGTCCGAGCCCGCCCTGCGGTCGCTGCGCCGAGGTGGCCGGTTCGTGACCGTCGGCTACGCCTCCGGCGAGATACCGCGCATCCCATTGAACCTGGTGTTGGTCAAGGGTGTTCGCATCGTGGGCTTCCAGTTCCAGGACGTTCCGGGCGACGAGTTCACCCGGAACGAACGCGAACTCCACGAACTGCTCGCCACGGGGCGGGTGTCGCCACACGTCGGCGCGACGTACCACCTCGACGACGCCGCGGCCGCACTGCGCCACGTCGCCGACGGCCGCGCCATCGGCAAGGTGCTGATCGACGTGAGCGGCGTGGACTGACGCCGCCCGCGTCGATCACCCCGCCCGTCAGCTCGCCGGAACCAGATCCGCTGCCACCGACGGCACCGCGGTGACGCCGCAGAGGAACGTCTCGGCCTGCCCGATCGCGGTCGCGTCGACGACGCCCGCTGCTGCGAGCGCCTGGGCCTTGAACGCCCGGGCCGCGGCGCTCAGCGGGTGCTCGAAGGACCCGACGGTGGCATCGAGCCGGTCCGGCCAGTGCTCACCCCACAGGGTCACCTCGGTCATGCCGTGATCCAGAGCGTTCATCACGCCCTCGCGTACGCGGGCGTCGGAGGTGAACAGGTTGGCCGAGACCGCGACGGTCTGCGGGTGCGGGCGCTCGGCCCACATCTCGAGGGCCACCTCGAGATCCTGGACCTCCACGCCGAGGATGAGCAGCGGCCGCAGGTCCTCGGTTCCGGAGATGAGCACGGTGACGTCCCAGCCGGCCATCACGCGGTCGACCAGCCAGCCCCCGGCGTGGCTGACCACTTCGGAGACGCTCGCGGCGACGACGTCGAGGCGGTACCTCACGTCGCGCTCCTGTTCCGGGCCGTGTTCGCCGTGGCTGCCGCCGGCGGAACGAAGTCGCGTGCCAGCGACTCGCCGTACTGCTTGAACACGTCGTTCAGGGGAATCGAAGGGTCGAGCAGCCATGCGGTCTCCATTCCATTGACGAATGCCAAAATCTCGACGGCCTTGATGGCCGGGTCGAAGTCGGTGCGGTACCGCCCTGCGGCCTGACCCCGTCGGATCAGGTCGGCGACGATCTCGACCGCCGCGCGCTGACGCTGCAGTAGCCGGTCGTGCAGCGGCGCGTCGGGCGCGATGTTCTCGATCAGCAGCACCGTGAAGGTGCCGACCAGCTCGGGGGCCCGATCGAATCGTTCGGCCACCCGGCAGATCTCGGTGACGAGGTCGCCGGACCGGTCGGCATGGGTGTCGTCGTCGGCGTCGCGCGCGTCGAGCACCGCGTTGAGCAACTGTTCCTTGGACTCGAAGTGGTGCAGTAGACCGGCCGGGCTGACGCCCGCCTCCTTGGCGATCTGGGCGAGCGAGGTGTTGCGCCAGCCGTTGCGCGCGAGCAGGCGTTCGGCCACCGAGAGGATGCGTAGCTTGCGGTCGTCACCCTTTGCCAGCAGCGATGCGTACGGCCGCTGTAGCGGTGCCGTCACATCCTGGGACTGCGTTGCGGCAGACACTGAACCCCTTCGTTCAACCAACCAACTGAACACACAGTAGGTAGGTTCACGTCCTGTGACAAGGGTCTCAGCGAAACTCGGTTTGGACGCGCGTCACATCCCAGGTCCAGGCGCGATTTCGGCGCGGATTCCCGCGTCCAGCGCGGGTGAGCGCGCCGAAATCGCGGTCAGAGGCCGAGCGACTTCGCGATGATCACCTTCATGACCTCGCTGGTCCCCGCGTAGATGCGGGCCACGCGGGCATCGGTGTAGAGCCGGGCGATCGGATACTCCATCATGTAGCCGTAGCCGCCGAAGAGCTGCAGGCAGCGGTCGATGACGCGGGCCTGCATCTCGGTGCAGAACAGCTTGACCCGCGCGGCGTCGGGCGCCGACAGCTCGCCATCGACGTGCAGCGTGACCGCCCGGTCGAGCATCGCCTGGGCCGCCTCGACCTCGGTCGAGCACGCGGCCAACTCGAACTTGGTGTTCTGGAACGACGCCACCGGCGTCCCGAACGCCTTGCGGCTCTGGGTGTACTCGATGGCCGCGCCGATCGCGGAACGCGCCTGGGCGACCGAACCGACGGCGACGGTCAACCGCTCCTGCGGCAGGTTGTGCCCGAGGTATCCGAACGCCTCGTCGACCTCGCCGAGCACGTTCGCCGCGGGCACTCGTACGTCGACGAACGACAGCTCCGCGGTGTCCTGGACCTTGCAGCCCATCTTCTCCAGTTCGCGGCCGCGGGTGAACCCCGGCATGCCGTCCTCGACCACCAGCAGCGTCAGCCCCTTGCGCCGGTTGTCGGGATCGGTGGACGTGCGCGCCACCACGATCACCAGGTCGGCCTGCATGCCGCCGGTGATGAACGTCTTGGCGCCGTTGACGATCCAGTGGTCGCCGTCCCGCACGGCCGTGGTCCGCATGCCCGCGAGGTCGGAGCCGGTGCCTGGCTCGGTCATCGCCACCGCTGTGAGCAGTTCACCGCTCGCCAGGCCGGGGAACCACCGGGTGCGCTGCTCGGCGTTCGCGTAGTGCAGGAAGTAGGGCAGGATCACCTCGAGCTGGGTCCGGACCGTGGACAGCGTGACGAGCGCCTTCGCCGACTCCTCCTGCAGCACCACGTTGTAGCGGTAGTCGGGCATTCCGCCGCCGCCGTATTCCTCGGGTATCGCCATGCCGAGCATGCCGAGCGAGCCCATCTTCTCGAAGACCTCGCGGGGCATCCGGCCGCCCTTCTCCCACTCGGGATAGTGCGGCACCACTTCCTTCTCGACGAAGTCGCGGGCCAGTTCGCGGAACGACTCGTGGTCTTCGGTGAAGAGGTCTCGGCGCATGGCGCCTCCTTTCGTCGGGGGCTCGAATCAAGGCAGCAGTTCGACGAGCGTGGCGTTGGCGGTGCCGCCGCCCTCGCACATCGTCTGCAGGCCGTACCGAATTCCGTTGTCGCGCATGTGATGGATCATGCGGGTCATCAGCACCGCGCCCGACGCGCCGAGCGGGTGGCCGAGCGCGATCGCGCCGCCCAGCGGGTTGAGCGCGTCCTCGTCGGCGCCGGTGTCGGCGAGCCACGCCAGCGGCACCGGCGCGAAGGCCTCGTTCACCTCGAACACCCCGACGTCGGCGACGCCGACCCCCGCCTTGTGCAGCACCTTCTCCGTGGCCGGGATGGGGCCGGTGAGCATGAGTTTGGGGTCGGCGCCGGTGACGGCACCCGCGACGTAGCGGGCCAGCGGGGTGAGCCCGAGGGAGACGGCGTTCTCGGCGGTCATGACGAGCAGTGCCGCCGCACCATCGGAGATCTGCGACGAGTTGCCCGCGTGGATGACACCGTCTTCGGTGAACGCAGGCTTGAGCCCGGCCAGCTTCTCGGCCGTGGTGCCGCGACGGATGCCCTCGTCGTCGGTCACGACGCCGCCGTCGGTGAACACGGGGACGATCTGGTCGGTGAAGGCACCCGCGTCCTGCGCCGCGGCGGCCCGTTCGTGCGATCGGGCCGAGTACTCGTCGAGACGGGCCCGCGAGAGCCCCCACTGCTGGGCGATCAGCTCCGCCGAGATGCCCTGGTTGAACGAGAAGTCGTCATACCTGGCAAGCACTTTCGGTCCGTAGGGCATTCCGGTGGCGCGCGCGGAGCCCAGCGGCACCCGGCTCATCACCTCCACTCCCCCGGCCACCACCACGTCCTGCTGGCCCGACATCACGGCCTGCACCGCGAAGTCCAGAGCCTGTTGGCTGGACCCGCAGGCCCGGTTCACCGTGGTGCCCGGGATGTGTTCGGGCCAGCCCGCGGCCAGCACGGCGTAGCGGCCGATGTTGCTCGACTGGTCGCCCACCTGGGACACGCAGCCCCACACCACGTCGTCGACGACGGCCGGGTCGACGCCCGTGCGTTCGGCGAGTTCGTTCAGCACCAGCGCCGACAGGTCGGCCGCGTGCTGTTCGGACAGTCCGCCGTTGCGCTTGCCGACGGGCGTGCGCACGGCCCCGACGATGACGGTTTCCCTCATTGCTCCTGCTCCCTCTCATACGGAACCCATCGACCGGTGAACTCCGGGTCGCGCCTGGTGGCGAAGGCGGCGTAGGCCTCTCGCGAGTCTGCCGTCGCGAAGTTCCCCGGTTGCGCCCGGGCCTCGTTCGCCAGCGCCTGGCGCAGCGTCGAGTCGGCCCCGTCGTTGAGCAGCGCCTTGCTCTGCGCCAGCGCATACGGCGGGCCGTCGGCGAGTCGGCGCGCGAGATCGTCGACGAAGTCGTCGATCTCGCCCGCGGGACGTACCCACGTGACCAGACCCATGTCGTGCGCCTCGGCCGCGCCGATCATGTCCGCCAGCAGCACGAGTCGCTTGGCCTGCTGCAGCCCGACCAGTTTGGGCAGCAGCCACGACCCGCCGAGGTCCACCGACAGCCCACGCTTGGTGAAGATCTGGCAGAACCGCGACTCGGGCGTCGCCACCACGAGGTCGCATCCCAGCGCCAGGTTCCATCCGGCACCGACCGCGACACCGCGAACCTTCGCGATCGTCGGTATCGCCAACTCGTGCAGCGCGAGCGCGACGTCGGTCAGCCGGTCCAGCTTGTACCGGGGGTGGACGTCCTCGGGCACCGAGATGTCGGCACCGGAGCAGAATGCGTCACCGGCGCCGGTGAGGATCAGCGCGCGGACGTCGCGGTCGCGCTTGAGTGCGCGCAGGGCATCGGCCAGCGCCACCCAGGACCGTGCGTCCAGTGCGTTCTTGCGCTCGGGCCGATTCAGCGTCAGCGTCCGCACGCCGTCGCGGTCGGAGGTCAGCAGCACGTCGTCGTCGGTGGATTCGGCCATCAGTGCGCGGGCCCGATCACGCCGTCGGCCCGCAACCGCGCCAATTCGTCGGCGGTGACGCCCAATTCGCCCAGCACCGCGTCGGTGTGCTCACCGAGGCCGGGTACCGCGCCCATCGGCTGGGTGAAGCCGCTGATCACCGGCGGCGGACGCAGCGCAGGGATGTCGCCCTTCGGGGTGGCGACGGTGCCCCACCGGTCACGCGCGGTCAGCTGAGGATGCCGGATCACCTCGCTCGGAACGTTGTAGCGCGAGTTGCCGATCCCGGCTTCGTCGGCGACCCGCTGGATCTCGGCGAGATCGTGTTCGGCGCACCACGTTCCGATGGCCTCGTCGAGGATCGCGCGATGCGCGCAGCGGCCGGAGTTGGTGGAGAAACGCGGGTCGTCCGCGAGGTCGGGCCGGTCGATGATCTCGCGGGCCACGCGCTGCCATTCGCGGTCGTTGGTGGTACCCAGGACGACGGTCTGGCCGTCCCCGGTGGGGAACGCGCCATAGGGTGCAACCGCGGGTGAGCCGACGCCGAGCGGCTCCTGGTCGATGCCGGAGTGCTGGGTGTAGGTGAGCGCGTAGCCCATCACGTCGGTCATCACGTCGAACAGACTCAGCTCCACTGACGGCGCGGCGGATCCCGCAGGTCGAGTGCCGCGTCCGAACAGCAGCGCGAGGATCGAGATCGCCGCGTAGAGCCCGGTGGTGAAGTCGGCCATCGCGGGACCCGGCTTGGCAGGCATCCCGGGATACCCGGTGATGGCACACGAGCCCGATTCCGCCTGCACCAGAAGGTCGTAGGCGCGCTTGTGCGAGATGGGCCCGCCGGGCCCGTAACCGTCGATCTCCAGCGGGATGACGCCGGGGTGGCGCTGCGCGAGGTCAGCGGCGGTGAGCCCGAGGCGGGCCAGCGCACCCGGCGCGAGGTTGGAGACGAAGGCGTCGGCACCGTCGAGCAGCCGGTGCAGCAGTTCCACGCCTTCGGGCGACTTCGTGTTGAGCGTCACCGACTCCTTGCCGCGGTTGCACCACACGAAGTGGGCGGCCAGCCCGCCGGGACCGTTTACGACGTCGTCGTAGTCGCGGGCGAAGTCACCGCCCCTGGGGTTCTCGACCTTGATCACGCGCGCGCCGAAGTCGGCGAGCACCCGGGTGCACATCGGTGCGGCCACCGCCTGCTCCATGGCAACGATCGTGACGCCGGCCAGCGGCGCGTTCGACGAATTCGCCACGGTGGTCACATGACCATGCCGCCGTCGACCGGCAGCACCTGGCCGGTGATGTACGACGCGGCATCGGACGCCATGAACACGAACGCTCCCGCGATCTCGGCAGGCTCCGCCCACCGCTTCATGGGAATGCGCGCCATCATGTTGGCGGCGAACTTCTCGTTGGTGCGGATCGTCTCGGTCATGGGCGTAGCGGCAAGGGGGGCAAGGGCATTGACCATGATGCTCTTGGTGGCCAGCTCACAGGCCAACGACTTGGTGAAGCCGATCAGCCCGGCCTTGGCAGCCGAGTAGTTCACCTGGCCAAGGGTGCCGGTGAGGCCCGCCGCCGACGTGACGTTGATGATGCGGCCGGTGCCATCGGTGGGGATGTAGGGCAACGCAGCCTGAGTGCAGTGGAACGTGCCCATCACGTGCACGTCGAAGGTCAGGCGGAACGTCTCGTCGGTGAGCTTGGGGAACATCGCAGGCGCCGTGACGCCCGCATTGTTGACCAGGATGTGCAGCGCTCCTGCGCCGAGTTCGGCGGCCGCGGCCGCGGCGGCCTCGGCCGCTTGGCGGTCACCGACGTCGAGGACGTGGCTGTCCGCGGTGCCGCCCGAGGCGCGGATCGTCTCGGCAACCGCCGCGGCTGCGTCACCGTCGATGTCGGTGACGAGCACCGCCGCACCTGCCTCGGCCAAGGCCGTTGCGACTGCCGCGCCGATGCCTGCCGGAGCCCCGGCGCCGGTCACCATGGCCGTCCGGCCGCTCAGGTCGAAGTACCCCATGCTCGTCGTGCTCCGTTCTAGTAGCTACGCGGAAGGCCGAGCACGTGCTCGCCCAGGAAGTTGAGGATCATCTCCTGGCTCACCGGGGCGATCTTCATCAGACGGGCTTCCCGGAAGTAGCGGGACACGTGGTACTCCTCGGAGTAGCCCATCCCGCCGTGCAGCTGCAGCGCCCGGTCGGCGGCGGCGAAGCCGGCGTCGGCGCACAGGTACTTGGCCGTATTCGCCTCGCGGCCACAGGGTTTGCCGTTGTCGTAGAGCCAGGTGGCCTTGCGGAGCACGAGTTCGGCGGCATCGAGGCGGGCCAGCGAGTCCGCGAGCGGGAACTGCAGGCCCTGATTCATGCCGATCGGCCGGTTGAACACGACGCGCTCGTTGCCGTACTTGACCGCCTTCTCGAGTGCGACCCGTCCGATGCCGAGGGCCTCGGCCGCGATGAGCATGCGTTCCGGGTTGAGGCCGTCGAGGATGTACTTGAAGCCCTGGCCCTCCTCGCCGACCCGGTCCTCGACCGGCACCATCAGATCGTCGATGAACAACTCGTTGGAGCTGACGGCGTTGCGGCCCATCTTCCTGATCGGCCGGATGTCGACGTGGGCGCGGTCGAGGTCGGTCATGAACAGCGTCATGCCGTCGGTCTTCTTGGCGCCGCGCTTCGCCAGGTCCTCGGGGGACTCGGTGCGGGTCAGCAGCAGGATCTTCTCGGACTCGAGTGCCTTGGAGATCCACACCTTGCGGCCGTTGACGCGGTAGGCGTCGCCCTCGCGCTTGGCGAACGTCGTGATGCGGGAGGTGTCCAGCCCCGCTCCCGGTTCGGTGACGCCGAAGCAGACGTGCAGGTCACCGTCGACGATCCGCGGCAGGGTGCGGGCCTTGAGTTCGTCGGAGCCGTGCTTGACCACGGGTTGCATGCCGAAGATGGAGAGGTGGATGGCGCTGGCGCCGTTCATCGCAGCGCCCGACCGCGACACCTCCTCGAGCAGCAGGCAGGCCTCGGTGATGCCGAGTCCGTGCCCGCCGTACTCCTCGGGGATCGTCATGCCCAGCCAACCGCCGCTGGCGATGGCGTCGTAGAACTCCTGCGGGAATTCGTGGGCCTCGTCCTTCTCCATCCAGTAGTGATCGTCGAACCTGCCCGCGAGTTCGGCGACGGACTTGCGGATCAGCTCCTGGTCCTCGCTGAGTTCGAAGCTCATTCCACCGGACACGACGTCCTCCTCGACCTTGAAAACATTGGTTAGCTATGTATCACAGCACACGGATGCCCGTCGACGCGAGTGGCGTTGCGCCCCCGTGTCGACGGGCCTCCGGGCTCAATCCTTGTTGCCGGTCAGTTCCTTTGCGTTGGCGGCGAACTGGGCGAAGTCCGTGCCTCCGTGATCGTGCTTGGACAGCGCCTGAATCGAGACGTCGTGCCCCTCGGCAGCCTTGCGCAGGGCGCCGACGGTGGCCTGCTCCTTGCTGATGTGGGTGAACGGATCGAAGTGGTACCAGCGCATGGCGTTCTGGTAGGTCATCTTGTCGATGTCGGCGTCGGGCACCGAGTTCGCCTTGAGCACCTCGTCGAGTTGCTCGGGCGCTTCGGGCCACATCGAATCCGAGTGCGGGTAGTCGGCTTCCCAGCAGATGTTGTCGATGCCGATCTGATTCCGCAGCGTCACACCGACCGGGTCGGCGATGAAGCACGTCAGGAAGTGCTCGCGGAAGACCTCCGAGGGCAGCTTGCCGCCGAAGTCCTGATGCGTCCACGTCGAGTGCATCTCGTAGGTCCGGTCGATCCGCTCCAGGAAGTACGGGATCCACCCGGTGCCGCCCTCGGACAGCGCGATCTTGAGCGTCGGGTACTTCTTCACCGGCGCCGACCACAGCAGGTCGGCCGCGGCCTGCACGATGTTCATCGGCTGCAAGGTGATCATCACGTCCATCGGCGCATCGGGGGCGGTGATCGCCAGCCGACCCGACGATCCGATGTGCACGTTGAGCACGGTCTCGGTGTCCACCAACGCCTCCCACAGCGGCGTCCAGTAGTCGTCGTGGAAGCTCGGATAGCCCATCGCGGCGGGGTTTTCGCTGAACGTCAGCGAGTGCACGCCGCGCGCGGCGTTGCGCCGCACCTCCGCGGCGCAGGCCTCGGCGTCCCAGATCACCGGCAGGGTCATCGGGATGAACCGCGCCGGGTATGCCCCGCACCATTCCTCGACGTGCCAGTCGTTGTACGCCTGCACCAGCGCCAACGAGAACTCCGGGTCCTCGGTGGCGAACAGGCGACCCGCGAACCCCGGGAAGGACGGGAAGCACATGGAGCCGAGGATGCCGCCGGCGTTCATGTCCTTGACCCGCTCGTCGACGTCGAAGCAGCCCTTGCGAATCTCGTCGAGACCCTGCGGTTCCAGGCCGTACTCCTCCTTGGGGCGGCCCGCCACGGCGTTGAGCGCCACGTTCGGGATCACGATGTCCCGGAACTGCCACGTGTCACTGCCGTCGGCGTTGTGCACCAGTCGCGGCGCCTCGTCGCGGTACTTCGCAGGCAAGTGGTTCTTGAACATGTCCGGCGGTTCGACGATGTGGTCGTCCACGCTGATCAAGATCATGTCGTCTTTGTTCACGACCGCTCCCTCCTTCAGGCCCGCTGGGGCCGCTGTTCGGGTTGGTTCTCTACTAGAGGAAACTAGCTTCTCGTCAATTGAGAATCAACATCCGTAGCCCACCGTCATGGTTCTGACCCCGTCGTTTCGGGTCGGTTGGGACCGCTGCCGGGCCCCTGGACGCGACACTCCCATTGACCGTCGAACCAAAGAGTGGAAATCTATTGGTCAAAGATGAGAACCTGATTCTCCCAAGCGAGAGTCCAGAGAGGAGACGGCCGTGCGGGTGACCCCGATGCAGCCCGACGAGTGGGATGACGACGTCGTCAAAGCACTGTCGGTCATGGTCTCGCCGGACCGCATGGAACGCCGTGACGTCGGGTCGGCTCTGTCCACGCTGGTTCGCCATCCCAAGTTGACCCGGGCCTTCCTCCGGTTCAACGGCTACCTGCTGTTCGGTTCGACGCTGCCGGAACGGCTGCGCGAGCTGGCGATCCTGCGCGTGGCACACCGTCGCAACTGTGCCTACGAGTGGCAGCACCACGTCGAGATGGGCGCCGAGGCCGGTCTGGCCCCCGACGTCATCGACGGCGTGACACGCGGGGAGGCGTCCGACCCACTCGACCAGGCGGTGCTCACCGCGGTCGACGAACTCGAAGTGGACTCGAACGTCTCGGACGCGACATGGGCGGCACTGTCCGAGCACCTCGACGAGCGTCAGCGCATGGACCTCGTCTTCACGATCGGCTCATACGGCCTTCTGGCCATGGCCTTCAACACCTTTGGCGTCGTACCGGAACAGGAGAACTGAAATGCCCTTCTTTGCCAAGCCCGATGAGGGTAGTTGGACCGAGCACTGGCCCGAATTGGGCACGGCCCCGGTCAACTACGAGGACTCGATCGACCCCGAGCACTTCAAGCTCGAGCAGCAGGCGATCTTCCGGAAGACCTGGCTGAAGGTCGGACGCGTGGAACAACTGCCCAAGAAGGGCAGCTACTTCACCCGTGAGATGCCCGCAGCGGGTCCGGGCACGTCGGTCATCATCGTCAAGGACAAAGAAGACGTCGTCCGCAGCTTCTACAACCTGTGCCGCCACCGCGGCAACAAGCTGGTGTGGAGCGACTACCCCGGCGAGGAGGTGTCCGGCGTCTGCCGCCAGTTCACCTGCAAGTACCACGCGTGGCGGTACGGCCTCAACGGTGACCTGACCTTCGTGCAGCAGGAGGGCGAGTTCTTCGACCTCGACAAGGGCGACTACGGCCTGGTCTCGGTGCGCTGCGAGATCTGGGAAGGCTTCATCTTCATCAACTTCGACGACGACGCAGCCCCGCTGTCGGAGTACCTCGGCGACTTCGCCAAGGGCCTGGAGGGTTACCCCTTCCACGAGATGACCGAGCACTACAGCTACCGCTCGGAGATCAACGCCAACTGGAAGCTCTTCATCGACGCGTTCACCGAGTTCTACCACGCGCCGATCCTGCACATGAAGCAGGCGGAGAAGGAGGAGGCCGAGAAGCTGGCCCAGTTCGGCTTCGAGGCGTTGGCCTACGACATCAAGGGCGATCACTCGATGGTGTCGTCGTGGGGCGGCATGAGCCCGCCGAAGGACCTGGGCATGGTCAAGCCCATCGAACGCATCCTGCACAGCGGGCTGTTCGGACCGTGGGACCGCCCCGACATCAAGGGCATCCTCCCCGAGGAGCTGCCGCCGGCGATCAACCCCGGACGCCACAAGACTTGGGGCACCGACTCCTTCGAGTTCTTCCCCAACTTCACCCTGCTGTTCTGGGCACCGGGCTGGTACCTGACGTACAACTACTGGCCCGTCGCCGTCGACAAGCACATCTTCGAGGCCGACCTCTACTTCGTGCCCCCGAAGAACCTGCGTGAGCGCCTGTCTCAGGAACTGGCCGCGGTGACGTTCAAGGAGTACGCGTTCCAGGACGCCAACACCCTCGAGGCCACCCAGACCCAGATCGGCACCCGGGTCGTCACCGACTTCCCGCTGTGCGACCAAGAGATCCTGCTTCGCCACCTGCACATGACCGCGCACCAGTACGTTGACCGGTACAAGGCTTCCCTGAGCGCCAACGGAACCGCGTCCAACGGAAGCTCGTCCGCCGAAACGGGTGCCGTCACGTCAGGCGAGAAGTCCACAGAGAAGGAGTCGGCAAATGTCTAAGCTGCCCGAAGAATTCGCCGACCTCGAGCGGTTCTCCGACTGGTGCCTGCCCACCGAGGAGGAGCGGTACGCCAAACGTCTGGCCTCGTCGATGGACGAGATGCAGGAGCTGTACGACGCGGGCCTGGCGCGGCTCGAGGACATCATGGTCTACGTCGACGAGCGGTTCCCCCTGGCGGGCATGCCCGAGGACGCCAAGGCACTCGTCCACCTCGGCCAGTCGATCGTGATGGTGAGCTTCCCCATCGAGGTGTGGAAGCAGCCCCGCGTGCTCGACAGCGGGGCGGCCTACATCAAGCTCATCAAGGAGCCGGTGGTCTGAGCGTGCCAACAGCACTCACGCTCAAGGCAGCGGGTTACGTCGACGTCGTCGCCGGCGAGATCGTGCGGCCCGCCCTGATCCACGTCGACGGCGACGTGATCGTGGGCATCGGCGGCGACGTGCCCGAAGGGTCGGAGGTCATCGATCTGGGCGACGCGATCCTGCTGCCCGGGCTGATGGACATGGAGGTCAACCTCCTGATGGGCGGGCGCGGTGAGAACCCGGGCCTGTCACAGGTCCAGGACGACCCGCCCACCCGCACGCTGCGCGCGGTCGGCAACGCCCGCCGCACGCTGCGGGCCGGGTTCACCACCGTGCGCAACCTCGGTCTGTTCGTCAAGACCGGTGGCTACCTGCTCGACGTCGCACTGGGCAAGGCCATCGACGCCAGCTGGATCGACGGCCCGCGCGTCATCCCGGCGGGCCATGCGATCACGCCGACCGGGGGGCACCTCGATCCGACGATGTTCGCCGCGTTCATGCCCGGCGCGCTCGAGCTGACGGTCGAGGAGGGCATCGCCAACGGCGTCGACGAGATACGCAAGGCGGTGCGCTACCAGATCAAGCACGGCGCCCAGCTGATCAAGGTGTGCGTGTCCGGTGGCGTCATGTCACTGACCGGTGAGGCCGGCGCGCAACACTATTCGGACGAGGAACTGCGTGCGATCGTCGACGAGGCGCATCGACGCGGGTTGCGGGTGGCCGCCCACACCCACGGCGCCGAAGCCGTCAAGCACGCCGTCGCGTGCGGCATCGACTGCATCGAGCACGGCTTCCTCATGGACGACGAGGCGATCCAGGCGCTGGTCGACAACGACCGGTTCCTGGTGACCACCCGTCGCCTCGCCGAGGCCATGGACGTCTCCAAGGCGCCGAAGGAGTTGCAGGACAAGGCCGCCGAGATGTTCCCCAAGGCCAAGACGTCGATCAAGGCGGCCTACGAGGCAGGGGTCAAGATCGCCGTCGGCACCGACGCGCCCGCCATCCCGCACGGGCGCAACGCCGACGAACTCGTCACCCTCGTCGACTGGGGCATGCCGCCGGCCGCAGTGCTGCGGGCCGCCACCGTCGTCGCCGCGGAACTCATCAACCGCACCGACCTCGGCCGGATCGAGCAGGGGTACCTCGCGGACGTCATCGCAGTGCCTGGTGATCCCCTGACCGACATCACCGTTACACAGCGGGTCAACTTCGTAATGAAGGGCGGTAAGGTCTACCGACATGACAGTGCCAACTAGCGCGTCGCGAACCTCGGATCTGGTCGAGATCCAACAGCTGCTGGCCAAGTACGCCGTCACCATCACCCAGGGTGACGTAGAAGGGCTGGTCGAGGTCTTCACTCCCGACGGCACCTACAGCGCATTCGGCTCCACCTACACGCTGGCCCGCTTCCCCGAACTCGTCGAGGCAGCACCCAGCGGGCTGTTCATGACCGGCACGTCGCTCGTCGACCTCGACGAGAACGACCCGGACAAGGCGAGCGGCACGCAGCCCCTGTGCTTCATCGAGCACTCGAAGCACGACATGCGGATCGGCTACTACCGGGACACCTACGTCCGCACCCCGGACGGCTGGCGACTGAAGACCCGTGCGATGACGTTCATCCGACGCAATGGCGACCACGACTCGGGTCGCCCGCACGCGATCGGCAGGCCGGAAGCCGGATGAGCACTCCCACCGGAACGGCAGTTCCCACCGAGACCACCGACACGACCGAGTTCCGGTCGCAGTTGGTCGCCTGGCTCGACGAGAATGACCTGACACCACCTGCCGACGACTCCCTGCAGGGCCACATGCGCCAATTCGCCAGGGTGCAGCGCGCGCTGTACGACGCCGGGTGGAGCCGCCAGGGCTGGCCCGAGCACGCCGGCGGCCTCGGCGGTCCGGACATCCTGCGGGCGATCGTCGGCGAAGAGGTGGTGGGTCGCCGACTCGCCGAGCCCGGGCCGTACTCGATGCTCGAGGTGCTGGCACCGACGATGATCGACTACGCCTCCCCCGAACTCGCCGCCGAGATGGTGCCCAAGCTGCTCAGCGGCGAGGAGCAGTGGTGCCAGGGCTTCTCGGAGCCCGGCTCGGGAAGCGATCTGGCCTCGCTGAGCACGCGCGCCGAACAGCGCGACGGCACGTGGATCGTCAACGGCCAGAAGGTGTGGACGAGTTTCGCCCAGTACTCCCACCGGTGCATCCTGCTCACCCGCACCGGCGGTCCGGAGACGCCGAGCCACGAGGCGATCACCGCGTTCTTCGTCGATCTCGACACCCCGGGGGTCACGGTGCGCCCGCTGCGCACCATGCACGGCGTCGACGAGTTCTGCGAGGTCTACTTCGACGACGTCGTGGTCGACGAGAGCCGGATGCTGGGCAAGCCCGGCGACGGGTGGCGGCTGGCAATGGACCTGCTGCCGTATGAACGCTCCACCTGCTTCTGGCAGCGCATCGCCTACCTCTACTCGCGATTCGACGCACTCGTCGACGAAGTCAAGGGCATCGGCCAGGCCGTCGACTCGGACATGGGCGAGGCGTATTTGGCGCTGCACACGCTGCGCTGCCGGTCCCGGGCGACCCAGCACCGGCTGGCCGACGGCCAGAAGCTGGGCCCGGACACCTCCATCGACAAGGTGCTGCTGGCTGCCGCCGAGCAGAAGCTCTACGACACCGCCCGCGATCTGCTCGCGGGGTCGATCGAACTGGACGACACCGCCTGGCGCACCGAGTACCTGTACTCGCGCGCCGCGACGATCTACGGCGGCACCGCGGAAGTGCAGCGCAACATCATCGCCCGCCGCCTCTTGGATCTCGGGAAGGAGTGACCGTGGACAGCCAACCCGACTCCGGGACACTGAAATTGCTCGAGGACGGCCTCCGCAAGACCATGCTCACGGCGTCGGGTCCCGAACTCGACGCGGCACTGGCCGACATGGGCTGGTCGGACATGCTGTCGGACATGCCGGAGACTGCCGTCCCGCTGGTGTTCCGGCTCCTCGGCGAAACCGGCTCGCACGCATCGGTTCTCAACGACGTCGTCCAGCAGACCGCCGACCGCGAAGTGGGCGCCACGCCCGAGCTGCCCTATGCGGGTGGCGGCTGGGTGGTCTGGGAACGCGACCGCAGCGGCGATTCGAGCACGGCGCTCGGCGGCCTGCCCCTGCGCCGGGTCGAGGAAGGCGGGCTGCTGCGGCTCGGTGACGCCCGTCGCGCGCTGGGCTGGTGGCTGGTCGGGACGTCGCGGGCGATGCTCACCCTCGCGCGCCAGCACGCAGTCGACCGCGTCCAGTTCGGTAAGCCGATCGCGCAGTTCCAGGCGGTCCGGCACCGGCTCGCCGAGACGCTCGTCGCGATCGAAGGCGCCGAGGCGACGCTGAGCCTGCCCGGCGTCGACAATCCCGATCTGACCGCGCTGCTGGCCAAGGCGGCCGCGGGCAAGGCTGCCCTGCTGGCCGCCAAGAACTGCCAGCAGGTGCTGGCCGGCATCGGATTCACCGCCGAGCACGGTCTGCACGTCCACGTCGAGCGTGCACTGGTGCTCGACGGATTGCTGGGCAGCTCACGGGAACTCACGAAGAAGGCCGGAGCCGGGCTGCGCGCCCGCGGTTCGGTCCCACGCCTGGCGCAGCTGTAGGTCGCGCGGGGCTCAGCCCCTGGGCAGTCCGAGCACTCGCTGGGCGATGATGTTGCGCTGAATCTCCGACGTGCCGCCAGCGATCGTGCCCGCGAACGACCTCGTGTAGCGGTCGGGCCAACTGCCGGCGTACCCGTCGTGGTTGAGCGACTCGTAGGTGGTGGACATGGCGGGGTGGATCAGACCATCGGCGCCGTGGGCGTGCAGCGCGTGCTCGGCCGCCGTCTGCCCTGCCTCTGCGCCGAACAGCTTGAGCACCGACAGGGCGGCCACGTCCTCCTCGCCGCGGGCAGCACGCGCGATCGCCGCGGACCCGAGCAGGCGCAAAGCGTGGTTGTCCATCACCAGCGTGGCGAACCGGTCGCGCTCCACCTCGGTGCGCGGCCGCCAGTCCTCGATCAGATCGGCGAGCCGGTCGGCGTAGCTGAGCCACAGCATGTTCCGCTCGTGGCCCAAGGATCCGCTGGCGACCGACCATCCCTGATTCAACTGGCCGACGAGGTTCTCCGCCGGTACCCGCACGTCGTTGAAGAAGACCTCGTTGAAGTCCATGTCGTCGCGGCTGGCCGCCGACGCGAACGGCCGGCAGGTGACCCCCGGCAGGTCGGTCGGGATGAGCAACACGCTGATCCCCTTGTGCTTCGGCGCTTCCGGGTCGGTGCGCACGAACGTCAGGAGCACGTCGGAGTCGTGCGCCCCGGACGTCCACACCTTCTGACCGTTGACCACGAAGTGGTCGCCGTCGGAGTCCGTCGCGGCCACCGCCCGGGTCCGCAGCGATGCGAGGTCCGAGCCTGCGCCTGGCTCACTCATGCCGAGAGCGGCGGTGATCTCGGCGCGCAGGATGGGCACGGCCCACCGCTGCTGCTGCTCCGCGGTGCCGAACGTGATGATCGAGGCAGCGATGATGCCGACGCCCTGGGCGTTGAAGGTCGGGACCATGCGCCGCCGCGACAGCTCCATCTGGTGGACGTACTGCTGGAGGATCGACGCATTGCGTCCGCCGAACTCCGGCGAGTGACCCGGCACGAGCCAACCGTTGTCGAAGAGCAGCCGCTGCCAGCGACGCGCCCAGTCCGGCAGATCCGACGACGACCGCGGCCGTTGCGCGGCTTCCAGATGGGTGGGGCGGTGCTCGTCGAGGAAGGCCACGAATTCGGCCCGAAAGGCCTCGAGTTCGGCGTCGAACGTCAGTTGCACGGCTCTCCCGGTGAGAATGCGGCCACACCCCCTGCGAGCTGCGACGGGAGCGGCCGGGATGGAATACGCCCCGGTTGCGAAGGGCTTCTGTAAACGCGCTGATGAGAATAGTATTCTCGCCATGGGGAAGTTACAATCTCAGACACGATGGCTGCGAGGGGGTCTTGGACCACGATGGTCGAGCATTCTCCGGTACAGTCCATCCATGCTCTTTCCACTCGGCCTGCCGAAGAGTCGCTGGTGACAAGCCCCAGCGAAGAGCCGGCCTGGAAGCAGCGGGCAGTCGAACGCTCCATCAAGACGGCGAAACTGCGCGCCGCCCAGCGCGTGCAGCGCTTCCTGGACGCCGCTCAGGCCATCATCATCGAGAAGGGCAGCACGGACTTCACCGTGCAAGAGGTCGTCGACCGCTCGCGCCAGTCGCTGCGCAGCTTCTACTTGCAGTTCGACGGCAAACACGAACTCCTCCTCGCACTGTTCGAGGACGCGCTGAGCCGGTCGGCCGACCAGATCCGCGCCGCCACCGCCGGGCACACCGACCCCCTCGAACGCCTGAAGGTGGCCGTCCAACTGCTGTTCGAGTCGTCGCGGCCCGATCCCGCGGCCAAGCGCCCACTGTTCACCGACTTCGCGCCGCGCCTGCTGGTGTCGCATCCGTCCGAGGTGAAGGTGGCGCACGCGCCGCTCGTCGTCCTGCTGACCGAATTGATGGAGGATGCGGCGGAGGCAGGCGCTCTGCGGGCCGGGCTGAGCCCCAAGCGCATGGCGGCCATCACCATGCAGACCGTCATGTTCGTGGCGCAGTCCAGCGGCTCCGAGGAGGGGTCCAATAAGCCCGTCTCGGCCGACGAGGTATGGGACTTCGTCTCCCACGGATTCGCCGCCAGCTAGTAGAGAACATCGTTCTCACAACGGCATAACGGCATGGCCCGCCAGGTCGTCGGCGGATTCCGCCGGCTATCCGACCGCCTCGCGCGTCGCGGCATCCGACCGTCACCGCCCTCGAACTGAACGCTCCCGATCGGGCTGCCACGACCACCGGACGCGGACGTCCGGGGTCGCACGACTTCCCATGGCCCACATGACTTCTAAGCAGTCAGTACAAACGCCACGCACCCGCACTGCCCGTTGACACAATCGGTTACCGATGACAGAGTGCTGAGCAAGTGCACAGCAAATGGTTGGTGCCGACGACAGAGCAGGGGTCCGACATGGCAGGGCGGTTAGAGGGCAAGGTCGCTTTCATCACCGGTGCGGCGCGCGGCCAGGGTCGCGCGCACGCGGTCCGCATGGCGCAGGAGGGCGCCGACATCATCGCCATCGACATCTGCAAGCAGATCGACAGCGTGCAGATACCGCTGTCCAACCCCGAGGATCTCGCCGAGACCGCCGACCTGGTCAAGAACCTCGACCGCCGCATCTTCACCGCAGAGGTCGACACCCGCGACTTCGACGGACTCAAGGCCGCGGTCGACGCGGGCGTCGAGGAGTTCGGTCGACTCGACGTCATCGTGGCCAACGCGGGCATCGGCAACGGTGGACAGACCCTCGACAAGACCGGCGAGCCCGACTGGGACGACATGATCGCCGTGAACCTGTCCGGTGTCTGGAAGACCGTCAAGGCCGGTGTCCCCCACATCCTGGCGGGTGGCAACGGCGGCTCGATCATCCTGACGAGTTCGGTCGGCGGACTGAAGGCCTACCCGCACACCGGCCACTACGTCGCCGCCAAGCACGGCGTCATTGGTCTGATGCGGACGTTCGCCGTCGAACTCGGCGCGCAGAACGTTCGCGTCAACTCCGTGTGCCCCACCAACGTCAACACCCCGCTGTTCATGAACGACGGCACGATGAAGCTGTTCCGGCCCGACCTGGAGAACCCGGGTCCCGAGGACATGAAGGTCGTCGGCCAGATGATGCACACGTTGCCGATCGGCTGGGTCGAACCCGAGGACGTCGCGAACGCGGTGCTGTTCCTCGCATCCGACGAAGCCCGCTACATCACCGGGGTCGCCCTGCCGGTCGACGGCGGAAGCTGTCTGAAGTAGCGGCGTCGAGCGGCGTGGGCTGACAGAGTCGGGCGATGGACGATTCCGAACCCGATCCCGAGGTCGTCGAGGCATCGGGCATCGCCGGCTACAGCCCCTCGTTCACCAGGACGGTGGTCGAGAAGGTCGGCCCCATCCTGCGTGGCTACTTCCGCGCCGAACTGCACGGCCTCGACGTGTTCCCCCCGACCGGGGGCGCACTGGTCGTGTCCAACCACTCCGGCGGAATGCTGACACCGGACGTGCTGCTGTTCGGCTCGGCGTTCTATCGCCGGTTCGGCTACGACGACCGCCCGCTGCACACGCTTGCCCACTACGGGGTCGTGATGGGACCGCTCGGCGACGTGATGCCGAAGGTGGGCGTCATCGAGGCCAGCCGCGAGAACGCGGCAGCCGCACTGGCATCCGGCGCCGTCGTGCTGGTGTTCCCCGGTGGCGACTACGACTCCTACCGCCCGACGCGCGAGGACGCCGTGATCGACTTCGCCGGCCGCACCGGTTACGTGCGCACCGCGATCAATGCCGGGGTGCCGATCGTGCCGTCGGTGACCATCGGCGCGCAGGAGGGCCAACTGTTCCTGACCCGCGGCAACCGGGTCGCCAAGTTCCTCGGCCTGACCAAGGCGCGATTGGAGATCCTGCCCGTCACCTTCGGATTCCCGTTCGGCTTCAGCATGCTGGTGCCGCCGAACCTGCCGCTGCCCACCAAGATCGTCACCCAGGTGCTCGAACCGATCGACGTGCTGGAGCGCTTCGGTCCCGACCCCGACGTCGACGAGGTCGACGTGTACGTCCGATCGGTCATGCAGTCCGCACTCGACGAACTCGCGCGCAAGCGGCGCTTCCCGATCCTGGGATGACCGCGATGCTGAGTTCGGTGGCGGCCGGCGCCGGCGAGATCGCAGGCACGCTGGCCACATTGGTGCGGGCAGGCGTGCTGGCCCCGCTGCGTCCGGACAGGTACGTGAGGATGGCCGCGGCGGTGCGCGACGGCGGCTCGGTGACCCTAGGCTTCGCCATCGCCGCGCGGCGGTGTCCCGATGCCAGCGGGCTGGTGGACGAACTGGGTGCCCTGACGTGGCGGCAGCTCGACGAACGCGCCCGCTCGCTGGCCGCCGGTCTGCAGCGCCTGCCCGCTCCGCCGACGACGGTGGGCATCATGTGCCGCAACCACCGCGGCTTCGTGTCCGCGCTGTTGGCCGCCGACCGGATCGGCGCCCACGTCCTGTTGCTCAACACCTCGTTCGCCGGACCGGCGCTCGCCGAGGTGGTCGGCCGCGAGGGCGTCGACGTCATCGTCTACGACGAGGAGTTCGGCCCGACCGTGGATCAGGCCCTCGCCGACGCACCCGGCGCCACCCGCATCCTCGGCTGGACCGACACCGAGCCGCCGCTCCCCCAGCTCACCGTCGAGGGACTGATCCGCACGCACGCCGGCGGCAGACCGGAGCGCGCGACGGGCCGTGCCAAGATCGTGCTGCTGACCTCGGGGACCACCGGCACGCCCAAGGGCGCACGGCCGACGTCCGGCGGCGGCGCTGCCGAACTCAAGGGCATCCTCGACCGAATCCCCTGGCGGGCCGGGGAAGTCACGGTCATCGCCGCCCCCATGTTCCACGCCTGGGGGTACTCACAGCTCGTCTTCGCCGCGTTCATGGCCACCACGATCGTGACCCGCAGGCGATTCGATCCCGCTGCCACGCTCGACCTCGTCGACCGCCACGGCGCCTCGGGTCTCGTGGTGGTTCCGGTCATGCTCGACCGGATCATGGACCTACCGGATGACGTGCGGCGCGAGTACCACGGGCGCACACTGCGTTTCGTCACGGCATCCGGGTCGCGCATGCGACCCGACGTCGTCACGCGCTTCATGGACCAGTTCGGCGACGTGGTCTACAACAACTACAACGCCACCGAGGCCGGCATGATCGCGACCGCAACCCCCGCGGACCTGCGCGCAGCACCCGACACCGCGGGGCGACCTGCCGACGGTACCGAGGTCCGCATCCTCGACGAGGCATTCGGGCCCGTGCGCGACGGTGCCGTCGGGCAGATCTTCGTCCGCAGTGCCACGTTGTTCGACGGTTACACCGAAGGGTCGTCGGCCGACGGAAAGACCTTCCACGACGGCTTCATGGCCTCTGGCGACATGGGATACGTGGATTCCGACGGCCGCCTGTTCGTCGTCGGCCGCGACGACGAGATGATCGTCTCCGGCGGTGAGAACGTCTATCCGATCGAGGTCGAGAAGGTACTCGCCGGCCACCGGGACGTCGCGGAGGCGAGCGTGGTGGGGGTTCCCGACGACGAATACGGGCAGCGGCTGGTCGCGTTCGTCGTGCCACGGCCGGGCGCGCCGGTCGATGCCGACACCTTGCGCCGCCACGTCCGGGACACCCTCGCGAACTACAAGGTCCCGCGTGAGGTCATCACGCTCGACGAACTGCCCCGCAACGCCACCGGCAAGATTATGCGAGCCGAACTACGCGCCCGCGCGGGCGGTTGATCAGCCGCCCACCGCCGCCTCGGGCAGCGCACTGTCCACAACGGTCGGATCGCCCGTGATCCCTGCGGCAGAGCGGATCTCGAAGAATGCGTCGGTGAACGCTCCGGTCGCCTCGTGGACGTCGTCGAAGGTCTGGTCGTCGGTCAGCACGGCCACGCCCAGCTGATCGACGTAACTCCACACCGTGATGTTGACCGGCGCACCCAGGGACAGCACGCCGGTGGAGTACAACTCGACGACCGGCGCGCCCGCGAAGTGCCCACGCTCCCGCGGGCCGGGCACGTTGGACACGGCCACGTTCATCATCCTGTTTCGGCCGTCGCGCTCGGACAGCCAGCGGAACGCTCCCGGCGCGACGGCCGTCGGGAGGTAGGTCATCAGGCGGCAGTACAGTTCCGGACCGATCAGTTCGTGGTCCTCCTTGGCCCGTCCGGTCGCCGTCGCCACCAGCCGGACCCGTTCGAGCGGATCCGCGACGTGGACGGGTAGCGAGATCGACAGTCCGCTGATCTCGTTTCCGGTGACCCGGTTCGGCGACCTGTTCGTGGCCGTGGGCACCGAGGCGATGATCGGCTCGTCGGCGTGACCGTCGTAGCGAACGAGCAACCGACGCAGGGCTCCTGCCGCGGTTGCGAGCACGACGTCGTTGACGCTGACGCCGAGTGCCCTCGCTGCCTGCTTCACGTCCGACAGGGCGAGCGTGGCGCTGCCGAAGCACCGCTCGGGTGACACCTGGTGGTTCAGGAACGTCGCAGGCGCGCTGAAGTCGTCCGCGAGATCCGGGATGTCCTCGCGCTGCCGCGCACGACGGCGGACCCGGGCGAACCCGGTGACCGCGTCCTTCATCAAGCCTGGCAGCTCGCCGATCTGGCGGACGTGGTCGCGTCCGGCGTCGGCCAGCAGACGGGTGGGCCGCGGCGGCTCACACGTCGGTTCGTCGTCGCGCTCGGGAGTCGGCCCACCCACGATGTCCATCGCGCGGGCAAGGAGATTCACCGATGCCACACCGTCGGCGAGGGCGTGGTGCACCTTGCCGATCAATGCATAACGCTCGCCCGCCAGCCCCTCGGCGAAGTAGAACTCCCATAGTGGCCGGGACCGGTCCAACGGCGTCGAGGCCACCCGCGAGATGACCTCGTCGAGTTCCCTGCGGCCGCCCGGCGCAGGCACCCGTATCCGACGCAGGTGGAAGTCCAGGTCGACGTCGCAATCCTCCATCCACATCGGATGGTGCAGGCGCAACGGGATCTCGACCAGACGGTATCGGAACGGTTCGAGGAGGTGCAGCCTGCGGCGGAAGTGCGTACGGAACGCCTCGAAGTCGAACTGGTCCCCGATCCCGGTCGCGTCGACCACCGCCACCTTCAGCGTGTGCGAGTGCAGGCTGGGTGTCTCGGTGTACAGCAGATAGGCATCCATGCCGTTGAGCCGCTTCACGTTCCCACCTCGATTCGCCGCCCCAACCCAGGCCATCGAACCACCGATGCCGCGGCCACCCAGTGGTTTTGGCGACACCGTCACCAGTCACTCCGAACCCGATACGACGGTGACTTACGCGCGTACGCTGTCGCGGGTGTGGGTCATCGGGGATGCGACCGAGACGCCTATTCCCGCCGACCCCGATGCGCTGCGCGACGGCGGAACTCGCTTCCTCACCGACGCGCTTCGTCGGTTCGGCTCACTGGGTGGCGACAACGAGGTCACCGCCATCACGGCGTGCGCTGAATTCTCGGGCGGGAGCACGGGACGCAAGCTGGCCCTGTCGGTGAACTACCGCCGGCCGGGTCCACATCGCGATCTGTTCGCCAAGTTCTCCCGCGACCTCGACGACCCCGCACGCGACGAAGGACGCACGCAGATGGAATCGGAGGTGGCCTTCGCCGCCGCCACCCGACGCGACGGCTTCCCCGTCACCGTCCCGACCGTCCTGTTCGCCGACTACCACCGCGACTCCGGCACGGGAATCCTGCTCACCGAACGCATTCCGTTCGGTCGCGATGGCATCGAACCGCAGTACGCCAAGTGCATGGACTACGACATGCCCGATCAGTCCGGGCACTATCGCGCCCTGTTGGCGTCCGTCGCGCGACTGGCAGGCGCCGACCGCCGCGGCGCAATCGAGTTCGACGTCTGCACTGGCGTTCCCACCGTCGGTCCGCGACCGCACCTGGACCAGACCAAACTCCTACGCCGCATCGACCGACTGGCGGAGTTCGCGGCGGCCCATCCCGGCCTGCTGCCCGAATCCGTCCGCTCGACACGGTTCCTCACCGGCCTGCGCGACACCCTGCCCGAACTCCTGCGTCGTGAGTCGGACGTATGGGAACTGTTGGGCGAGGAGGTAGATCTCACCGCGCTGTGTCACTGGAACGCCAACGTGGACAACGCCTGGTTCTGGCGGGACGACCACGACGGCCTGCAGTGCGGCCTCATGGATTGGGGATGCGTCGGGCGCATGAACGTGGCCATGGCGATCTGGGGCGCCATGTGCAGCGCGGAGACCGACCTGTGGGACGACCACCTGGGCGAGCTGCTGACCGGGTTCGCCCACGAGTTCCATCGCCACGGCGGCGCAAGAGTCGACGTCGACATGCTGGTGCGGCACGTGCTGCTCTACGCGTCGGTGATGGGCATGACGTGGCTCCTCGACGTCCCCTCCTACGTCCGCTCGACGGTGCGCGACCTCGATGTGCACTCGACGCGGTTCGACCCGGCGATCCGCGACGTCGAGAGCGTGCGGTGCCGGCTGCAGATGATGGCCAACGTTCTCAACCTCTGGGCGACGCACGGGGTGGACGGCATCCTGCCGACCTGAGCCGCGGTATTTGCCTGCGACGCATACACTCGCACGACATTTGCGTTGCATATGAAGAACTGGCACGCGACCCTGAGCGCATTAAATCGGAACTCGTAGCCAACGCAACGCAATTCTCGAGCAGGGAATTCTTGCAGCGGCGACGTCGATCAACGACACACCACCTCACCCAGGGAGAATCATGAAGTTCAGCCACCTCGCCACACTCGTCATCACCGGCGCGGTCGCCGCGGCCATCGCCACCGCACCCGCTGCGACTGCCGCCAGCGTCGGCGTCGATGCCGCGCCAACAGGAGCGACGATCACCCAACGCGACGGTCACGTGCACATTCACGCCACACCGCCGCCGGTGTCCGAGCCGCGCAGCTACGGCGAATTCGCATCGCCTGCGCTCATCCTCGGCGACTAACGGGTCCTGTACGAACGATGACCGATGCGTTGTCCACAATGGGGCTGCGGAGCCGACCGAATGGGCCGGCTCCGCAGCCCGTCCTTCGTTTAGTCGACTCGAATGATATGCGTTTGACATGAGATCCCGAATTTCGGGAATGAATTCCATCCGACGACGTTTCACCATGAGTGGCGTGCAGCGCTGTCATTTATTTGTATTGGCGAAATCGCAATTTGCTGGAACGAACGCAACACACCGGTCAGCGCTTGGACTTGCGCCCGCCGACGGCGGGCGCCCTGCCGATGACGCCATCGGACTCCAGTTCGGCGATCTCCTCGTCGCTCACGCCGATGGACCGCAAGATCTCGTGATTGTGCTCCCCCAGCAGCGGGGCCGGGCCTCGGTGAAACGCGCCAGGGCCCGAAACCAGGTTGATCGGCAGCGTGCTGTGCGGCGCAGCCGGATTGACCGGATGCCCGAGTTCCTCGAAGAAGCCACGATGCCGAAGTTGATCGATCTCCAACTGTCGGTGCGGCTGCATCACCTTGGCCACCGGGACGCCGGCGCCGGCGAGCACCTCGACCACCTGATCACCCGTACGGGCACGGCACCAGGAACCGAGGCCGTCATCGATCGCGTCGTGTCGATGCCGCCGACCCGCCATGGTGTCCAGTTCCGGGTCCATCGCCCACTCGGGCGTGCCGATGGCAGTACGCAGCCCCACCCATTGCTCGTCGGTGGCGACGGCGACCGCCACCCAGCAGTCCTCGCGACCAAATTCGTCGACACCGTCGACCTGGTAGACGTTCTGTGGCGCGGCAGTCGGACCTCGATTGCCTGCCCGTTGCAGCAGCACGCCGTAGGCCGAATGCTCGATCACCTGTTCGGCGGCGACGTTGAGCGCCGCATCGACCATCGCTGCCTCCACGAGGACGCCTTCGCCGGTGCGGCGCCGATGTTCGAGAGCCAGCTGCAGCGCGGTGAGCGCGTGCACCCCCGCGTTGGGATCGCCGATCGAATACGGCTCGTACGGATTGCGGTCGGGATACCCGGTGAGCCAACTCAATCCGGACGCATCCTCGATGATGTAGGCGAAGGCGGGGTTGTCCCGCCACGGACCGTCGAGTCCGAAGCCGGGCATCCGCAGCATGACGATGTCGCTGCGCAACTCGCGTACCGATTCGAAGTCCAGTCCGATCTGATCGATCACCCGTGGCGTGAAGTTCTCGACGATCACGTCGCAGGTCGGGATGAGGCGACGCAGTAGCTCACGCCCCTGCTCGGTTCCGAAGTCGAGTGTCAGACCCAGCTTGTTCGTGTTGAGCGCCGAGAAGATCGGCGAACGCTCCCACCACTGCGCCTCGGTGGCGGGTATGCCCGCGATCAGCCGGGTCCCGTCGGGTCGCGGCGTCGACTCCAGGTGGATGAGTTCGGCTCCCAGCATCGCCAGTGCGTGCGTACACGACGGGCCGGCCCAGAACGTCGTCATGTCCAGCACCCGAAGGCCTTCGAATGGCAACCCGGACGCCACGCGCGCGCCGGTCGGCGCCGGTCGCGCCTTCGCCGGGGCCGAACGCAACTGATCGGTGTGCTCCCCCAGACGCGGAGCGGATGCGGGCGCGCGCAACGTGACCCCGCCGAGCCGGTACGGCGGCGCTGGCTGCACGAAGTCGCCGTCCGGGCTCGGGACGAAGGCGCCGCGCTCGACGAAGTGGTCCATCGACGTCACGTTCTCACCATTGCCGACAGGCGAATTGGGGATGCGGAATGCCGACGCCAGGTCGCGCACGTCGTCGACCTTCTGCTCGCGAAGCCACTCGTAGAGGTCGTCGGCGTGCAGGTTGGCCTGCTCGGTGATCGTCAGCGGCGACTCCTCGTCGATCCATTCGTCGTGGCCGGACATCGCGCAGAGGTCGAACCACTGCTGCGCGGTGCCGCAGCCGAGGGCGACGAGGCCGTCGGCGGCTTCGGCGACCCCGGGTACGGTGGGCCGCCGCTCGGTGCGCCAGGGCCTGCCCAGCATCTCGAAGTACGTCACCGGATAGTAGGTGAGACAGAGGATCTGGCATTCCAGCATGGACAGGTCGATCAGTTCACCGTGGCCGTCACCCACGGCGCGGGCACGGAACGCCAGCGTCATCGCGGCGGCATACGCACCGGACACCCAGTCGCCTGCCTGCCCACCGACGTGTATCGGTGCGCGGTCCTGCGATCCGCGGCCGATGCCGATCGCGCCGCCCGACCACGCCTGCAGGGTGAACTCGGTGGCGGGTCGGTCCTTCCACGGTCCGTCCAGACCGAAGGGTGTGATGGACGTGACGACGAGATGTGGATGCCTGCGGTGGATCGCCGCCGGCGTCAGTGCGTCGAGTCGGGCCAACCGCGAATCACGCGACCACACCACCGCGTCCGCCGAGGCGAGCAGGCGGTCGACCATCTCGACGTCGTCGGTGATCGTGGGATCGGCGGCGACGCTGCGCTTGGCACCGGCCAGGAAGCGGAACAGCGCGCCGTCCTCGCCCGCGGGGATGGTGGCGCCCGACGCCGACCAGCGCCGTAGCGGATCCCCCTCGGGAGCTTCGACCTTGAGGACGTCGGCGCCCGCGTCGGCGAGCAGTTTGGTGCAGTAGGCGCCGGGGATGCTGCTCGACAGGTCGACGACGACGTAGCCGTCCAGTGGTGCAGAGCCGTTGGCAACCACGGTCAATCCAGCTTCGCCCGGTTCTTCTTGCTCAACCGGAAGTCCGGCGGGAACTTCGCGTCGTTGTCGTTGACGGCCGCGGCGAGACCGCTGTCGATCGCCTCGCCCATGTCCAGATCGTCTTCGCGATCGTTGGCCACCCCGCTGCCCATGGATTCGAAGAACGCCGACAGCAGGCTGCCCATGTACTCGCCCTGGTGCTGCTTGTAGACCTCGAAGAACATCTTCTGCATGAAGACCGTGTCCACCGGCCGGTTCCTGGCGCACGCCAGCGCGTACTTCAGCGTCTCGGCCTCGAGATCGGAACGTGCGACGACCTTGTTGAGGAAGTTGCACTTCTCCATGTCCTCGGCGGTGAAGGGCCTGCCGGTGAACACCATCTCCTGGAACTTGCGCAGACCCATCATCTGCACCCAGGTCCACATGCGGGGACCCCAGCCGTAGTACCGGAACGACGGGTGGCCGAACAGCGCGTCGTCCGAGGAGATCACCAGATCGGCGTCGGCGCACTGGTAGAAGTGCCAGCCGTAGCAGTACCCCTTGGCCTCGACGATGCTGATCTTCTTGAGTTCCTGCAACGGTCGGTTGCCCGCCTGCACGTTCGCGTACCAGCCGCTGATCGTGGCCCCGTTGCGGAACGTGCCCTTCGGTGGATAGTTGACCGGGCCGAGGCTCGGGTCGTCGACCTTGAGTTCACGCAGCCGCTTCTCCGGCTCGTCGACGCCCTCCATGAACTCGGGCAGGTCGGCACCGCTGCCGAGGTTGTCGCCGACACCGCGGATGATGACGACCTTGACGTCGTCGTCGACGCTGGCCGATCGCACCACGTCCGCGTAACGCAGACGGGCGTCGGACGTCGGAGCGTTCAGGAACTCGGGCCGGTTGAACGTGATCGTGGCGATCTTGGTCTTCGGGTCCTTCTCGTAGAGGATGATCTCCTCGGCGGATGGTCGCTTCGTTGCGTCCGACATTGGCTCTCTCTCAGCTGATCTGGACTGCCGACCGTGCCCACGTGGGGCTCGGCGTCAGCACTTCGGGGCCGGTCTCGCCGACGAGCACGGCGTCCCTGCTGAACACCGCTCCCACACCGGGCTCCCACACGTATCCCGTGACGGCCAGGACCATGCCCGGTTCCAGCCGCTCCTCGCCGCTGGTGACCGGCAGATCGGCGGAGATCACCGGCGGATCGAAGCCGAGGCCGAGACCGTGGGCGACGGGTGTCGCAGGCAACGCCTCGCCCGCGGCCTCGTAGGCGGCGAGCAGGTCGCTGCCCGCGGCGCCGGGCATGCATGCCGCGAACAGCCGCTCGCAGAGTTCGGCCGAACGGCGAAACAGCGCTTCGGAACCCGGGACGTCTCCGACGGGCCATGTCCTGCCGACCTCGCCCACGTACCCATCGGCGAGGGCGCCTGCGGTCAGCGCCACCAGATCGCCGTCCCGGACGCGACCGTCGATCGCGCCGCGGCGCCACGAGTGGTCCTTGGGCGTGATCCACGCGCCGTCCTGCGTCGCAGGCGTCGTCACTCCCCCGGCGGCCATCGCCTCCATCATCACGCCGGTCAGCGACTGCTCGGTGCAGCCGGGCGCCAGCGCCGCGCGGCCGACCTCCATGGCACGCTCGGCCACGCCCAATGCACCGCGCAGCATGGCGATCTCGTCACCGGTCTTGATCCGGCGCGCCGCACGCAGCGCCGGCTCGGCGTCGACGAGTTCTGCGTTCGGGAACGCCATCGGCAGCAGCTGGGCGAATGTCGGTGTAAGCGAATCGGTTCCGACCCGGCGCACGGTGGCCGCGCCGGGCAGTGCCTTGAGCACGTCGATGAGCGTCATCGGGTTCCACGCCAGGCCGTAGAGGTGGTCGTGGCTGATCTCGTCGGGGATGCCCTCGTCCCACGTGCTGTTCAGATGAATCTCGCCGGTCGAGCGGATCACCTCGCAGATGGGGCCGAACGGCCGGGTGCCCGCGACCCAGAGCTGCGGGGCGCCCGTCACGTACCGGACGTTGGCCTGCCTTCCGAGCACCAGGATGTCGATGTCGTGGGCTTCCATCTGCGCCAGCGCCCGCTCTCGCCGGCCACTGCGCAACGACTTGGCGTCGGGGAGTATCTCGAGTGCCATCGGCTACGACCGCCCGTACGGCGCGTAGGGGTAGTCGGTGATCGACTGGTAGCCGTCCTCGGTGATGACCACGATCTCCTCGCTTCGATAGCCTCCGGTGCCGTCCTCCCAGACCACCGGCTCGAGCACCAGCACCATGCCTGCGGGGAACACGAAGTTGTCGTCGAATTCCTGCCCGAGATCCGTTCCGATCATCGGCATCTCGGCGGCATTGGTGCCGATGCCGTGGCCGAGGTAGAAGTGGGGCAGCCACGGCTTGGTGCCACCGTTGGCGGCGATGGCCGCCCGTGCCAGGTCACCGCACGTCGCACCCGCCTTGGTCACCGAGAGCACCGCACCCAGGATGTCGCGCCACTTCTCGAACTGGGCGTTCTGGCGGTCGGATACCTCGTCGCCGACGACCCAGGTCCGCCCGAAGTCCGAGCAGTACCCCTGAAAGGTGATGCTGACGTCGGTCCACAGCACGTCACCGCGTTCGAGTTCCTTCTCGGTGGTCAGCAGTGGCAGGGCGAGATCGCCCGTGGTGGTCCACTGCCCCTCGGCCTTCGACTTCGGCATTACCTGCCAGATCGCCTCGAGCATGTTGGCGGTCGCGCCGAGTTCGAAGGCGCGCCTGACGAACTGGGCCGACAGGTCCACCTGCCGCACGCCGGGGGCGAGCGACCTCTGCACGTCGGTGACGGCCTCTTCGGTGATGCGGCACGCCTTGCGGATGCTGGCGATCTGGTCACGCGTCTTGACCAGCTTCGCGGGCCCGACGACCTGCGCCGCGTCCGACGGCGGTCCGGACGGGAACAGCCGCGTGCCGGCCCGGCGCATGGCACCGGTCAGCTCGTCGACGGCGACGGTTGCTCCGGCGGGCAACAGCTGGCCCAGTTCGGCGGCCAACCGCTCGACGCCCTCGTCGAACTCGAGGTAGAGCGGCGGGTGCACGTGCGACTCGGGCACTTCGGACTCCGACGCCGAACCCTCGCGCAGCGGCATGAACAGGTGCGGATGCGGATCGTCGGCGAGCACGACCGCCACCGGCCGCTCGACGTGCGACAGCCCCGCGTCGAGCAACGGCCAGCTGGTGCCCGTCGCGTAGACGACGTTGCCGTTGCCGAGCAGCACCAGCGCGTCGACGCCCTTGTCCTTCATCGCATCCCGCAGCCGGGCACCGCACTCGCGGTACATCCGGCCGGCATCGGGCAGGTCGGGGATGTCGGCCAGTGTGGTCACCGGGGCCGATGCGGGAGCGGTCACCGTCACGAGATGCCCAGGAACGTCTTGACGTTGCCTCCGACGATCTTGACCGCGGCTTCCGGGCCGACGGCTTCGACGACGGTCGCGAGCGACTTCTCCGAGTAGCCGAACGTGCTCTCGTTGTGCGGGTAGTCGCTGGACCACATCACGTTGTCGACGCCGATCTTGTCGATGAGTTCGAGGCCGAGCGGGTCGACCATGAACGAGGCGCTCATGTGTTCCCGCCAGTAGTGGTCGACACCGTGGGACAGTTCGTGATTGAACATGTGCCGGTAGGAGGCCAGCATGTGTTCGGCATCCTGCAGCGCGGTGGGGACCCAGGCGATGCCGCCTTCGAACCATCCGATCTTGAGCGTCGGGTGCCGGTCGAGGATGCCGGAGAACACGTACTTCGCGAACTGCTCGCGGAACGAGTCGACGTTGACCATCATGCCCACGACGACGCTGTTGTTCTCGCACGGCGTCTTGGGCGGCGTCTCGCCGATGTGGTGGGTGACCGGCAGACCGGCGTCGGCGATCTCGTCCCACACCGCGTCCATGGCAGCGCCGCCGTAGTCGTAGATGTTTCCGTCGTCGTCCTTGCCCGGGTTCAGCGGCAGCAGGAACGTCTTGAGCCCCAACGACTTGAGTTCGGCGAGAGTGCTGCGAGTGCCCTTGGGGTCCCACCAGTTGATCAGGCCGACCCCGTAGAAGTGGCCGTTGCTGCGTTCCTGCAACTCGGCCATGTACTCGTTGTAGATGCGGAACACGCGTTCGCGCAGCGCCTTGTCCGGGTAGTGGAACAGCGCCAGCACGGCGTTCGGGAACGCGAGTTCCTTGTCGATGCCGTCTTCCTTGAGTTCCCGGATGCGCGCGGCGATGTCGTTCGACGAGGCACCGGCCAGATCGTCGTACTGCATCAGGACGCGGCCGAAGTCGCCGCCGGTCCATGCCTTGCCCTTCATCCCGACCATGTAGGCGCCGTCTTCGTACCAGATGCGCGGCGCCGCGCCCTTGAGGTCGTCGGGGAATCGTTCGTAGAAGATGTCGTCGGCGACCGAGATGTGGTTGTCGGCCGAGAAGATCTCGGTGCCCGCGGGCAGACCCGCGATACTTCCGGTGGCGTGACCGTGCCGGTTCTTCGGCGCTCCCCAGCCCTCAGGCGGGTAGAGGGATGGATTCGGCGGTGTAGCAGTTGGGGTTGACATCGTCGGCACTCCAATCGGGGCTGTTGCTCGGGAACGTGGTGCGGGTTCGGGTCTGGCGGGCTACCAGGTCACCGGGAGTTCGTAGACGCCGTAGGCGAGTCGGTCGTGTTTGAAGGGCACCTCGTCGAAGGGAATGGCGAGGCGCATGGTCGGGATGCGGCGCAGCAGCGTGTGGAACACGATCTGCAGCTCCGCACGGGCAAGCTGCTGACCCACGCACTGATGCCTGCCGTAGCCGAAGCCGAGTTGCTGTCCGGCGTCGCGGGTCAGGTCGAGTTCGTCGGGCCGTGGGTAGGCGGCGGCATCCCAGTTCGCAGGCGCGAGATCGATGATGATCCCCTCGCCGGCGCGGATGGTCTCGCCGCCGATCTCGATGTCCTCGATCGCCACCCTGCGCTGCCCGTTCTGGATGATGGACAGATACCGCATCAACTCCTCGGCGGCGTTGGCGATGAACTTGGGATCGTCCGAATCACGCAGCAGTGCTGCCTGTTCCGGGTTCTCCAGCAGTGCCAGGACCCCGATGCCGATCATGTTCGCGGTGGTCTCGTGACCGGCGATCAGCAGGCCGGTGCCGAGTTGGGCGGCCTCCTTGACGCTGATCTCGCCGGCGTTGACCCGCTCGGCGAGGTCGGACACCGCGTCCTCCGACGGATCCGCCATCTTCTTCTCGACGAGGTCGATGAGGTACTTGTGGAGGCTCATGGCCCCCTTCTGCCCCTCCTCCGCGGAGGCGTACCGGGCCAGTCCGACGTTGGCGTGGTGCTGGAAGAACTCGTGGTCTTCGTAGGGGACGCCGAGCATTTCGCTGATCACCACGGTCGGCACGGGCAGTGCGACCTTCGCGACGACGTCCGCGGGCTGCGGGCCGGCGAGGATCTCGTCGATGCACTCGTCGGTGATCTTCTGGATGGCCGGGCGCAGACCCTCGACGCGCTTGAACGTGAAGGGCTTGCTCAGCATCCGGCGGAAGCGGGTGTGCTCCTCGGCGTCGGACGTGAACACCGAACGCGGCCGCTTGTTCACCGTGGAGAGCATGTGTTCGTTCCAGTGCGGGAAACCCGTCCGACGGTCGTCGACGCTCACCCTGGGGTCAGAGAACAGAGTGCGCGCGACCTCGTGACCGGTGATCAGCCACGGCGTGCTGCCGTCCCAGATGCGGACCCGGGACAGCGGTGCAGTGTGGCCCATGTCGAGCATCTGCCGCGGCGGCGCGAAGGGGCACTGCGGTTCGCGCTCCATCGGGTACTCGGGAACGTCGTTGGTCACTGTGTCGTCAGCGAGCGTGTCGGTCATCTCTACTCCTCGATCTGGATGGCCAGGGCTGGGCACGCCGCAGCCGCCTTGCGGGTTTCCTCGGCGTGGTCGGGTCCGGGACGTGCCATCAGCAGTTCGACGACGCCGTCGTCGTCGCGTTGGTCGAAGATCTCCGGGGCGTTCATCACGCACATACCGGACGAGACGCACCGGTCCTGGTCGACGGTCACGTTCACGACGTGACCCCGTCCGGCGTCGCCGGCGCGACCCACATCCCGACGATCGCGTCGATGAGACCCGAACCGGCTGCCTGCCACGAGGAGCGGGCCACGGTGGCGCCCTTGGCCAGCGCGCGTTCGCGGTCGGCGCAGCTGTGCATCAACAGGTTTCGCGCCATGATGTTGCGTTCGAAGCGGATCTCGAGCGGCAGTTCGGGCAGGCACCGGTTGATGCCGTCGACGACCTCGACCAGAGAGGACGAACTCAACGCGTCCTTGACGACGATGCCGTGGTACGCCGGGTCGGTCATCGCCTGGGCGGCGAAGCGGGCGTACCACGTCGGGTTGCCGAGTTCGGCCAGGTGATCGGTCAGTGGGCGCACCAGGCAGGCCACCCAGTCGCGGAGGTCGGTGGAGCCGCCGGCGTCCTCGACCATGGTCTCGCGGAGAGCCTCGATCGGCGCGCGGTGCCGCTGCTCGATGGCGCGCACCAGGTCGGTCTTGGTGCCGAAGTGATAGCCCACCGCGGCGTTGTTTCCCTGTCCCGCAGCCTCACTCACCTGACGGTTCGACACGGCGAATACACCGTGTTCCGCGTAGAGCCGTTCGGCCGCCGTGAGGATCGCCTCGCGGGTCGTGCTCGCACGTTCCGCCCGCGGGGCCTTGGATCTTGCAGCAGTGGCTTTCGCAGCGGTGGCCTGAGTAGCAGTGGTGACCGTCACAGTCATAGTCAACGCGTCTCCCTGGTTTAAGTCAAGCGATTGATTTAATCGGCGGCAGGGCCGGGATCCCGCGGGGCCGACCGGTTCAGTCGGCCGGCTTTGGCTTGCGGACGAGCACCTTGCCCGCCACGGTGCCGCCGTCGACGGGCAGGACGGTCCCCGTCACGTAGCGCGATCTGTCGGTGGCGAAGTAGAGCGTGGCCTCGGCGACGTCCTCGGCCGTGCCCTCGCGCTTGAGCGGCCGGTCGTCACGCATGGTTTGACGGATCTTCGCCTCGAACTTCTCGAGCCGGGCGCGATCCTCCTCCGACGCCGCCGACCGCAGAATCGGCGTCGGAATGTTGCCCGGCGCAATGCAGTTCACCCGGATCTCGTAGTGTGCCAGTTCGATCGCGGCTGACTTGCTGAACTGGATGATCGCCGCCTTGGACGCCCGATAGCTCGCGACGCCGCCGCCGGCAAGGATGCCGCCGATCGAGGCCATGTTGATGATGGCGCCGCCACCGTGCTCGGCCATGTAGCGTCCGGCATCCCGCGTACCTGCCATGACGCCCAGCAGGTTGACCCGCATGACGCTGTCGAACTCCGCGAAGTCCTCGTCGAACAAACCCTTCTTCAGCGGACTCGACCGACCGGCGTTGTTGACCATCACGTCGAGGGCGCCGAACGTTTCGACCGCCGCCTCGACCGCACGCGCAACCTGTGCTTGGTCGCCGACGTCGGTCTGCAGGAAGACGGCCGCTTCACCGAGGTCATCGGCGAGCGCCTCACCGAGTTCGGTCTGCACGTCGGCGATCACGACGCGGGCCCCCTCGGCGACGAAGCGTTCGGCGATGCCGCGGCCGATGCCCGATGCCGCTCCGGTCACGATCGCGACCTTGCCGTCCAGTTCGTTCATTCGACGCCTTTCAGGAAGTTCAGCAGGAGTTCGTCGACGGCGTCGGGCGCCTCGATCTGCGGGCAGTGCCCGGCTCCCGGCACCACGGCCGAGGTGGCCCCCGCGATCTGGCCGGCGATCTGCGCGGCCCAGTCCGACGGCAGCAGTTTGTCTGCCCCGCCCTCGATGACCAGCACCGGCACCCTGATCCGGTCGTAGGCCCGCACACTCGACGGTGTCGGCGGAGCTTCCAACCCGGGCCGGCGGAACCGGGCTGCCGCCAAGGACTCCCAGGCCCCGGGCGCGATGCTCGAGTCGTAGCGCCGCTGCACGTAGGCGTCGTCGGCCGGGTAGGTCGCGTCGGCGAACAGGGCAACGACGATCGCGCGCATTGCCTCGAAGGTGGCGTCGTAGTCGTAGAGCGCGCCGACGTGCTCGTTGCGCTGGATGTCTCCGCCCCCGCAGATGGCGACCAGCGAGCGCACCGGGAGAACGGGCTTGTCCGACGTGGTGTCGACGAGCAGGTTGATCGCGCCCATCGAGTTGCCCACGAAGTGCGCTGACGCGACACCGAGCGCATCGCAGAACCGCGCGACGTGGCGGATGCGCATGCCTCGCCCGTCGACGAAGTCGACGACCTTGGCGGACTCGCCGAACCCCAGCATGTCCGGTGCGAGCACGCGGTAGTGCTGCGCCAGGGCGTCGATGGTCTTCTCCCAGGCGATTTCGGCATTGGCGCCGAACTCCCCGCCGTGCAGGAGGACCACCGGCTCGCCTGTCCCAGCCTCCAGGTAGGCGGTCGTCAGGCCGTCGACCATCAGGGTCTTGCGCTGGAAGGTCACTCCCCTAGGCCGCCCGCACGGACCCGGCGACCAGCTGCATCGCCAGCATGTCGAGCTGACCGCTGACCGTGTCGTCGTCCAGCCGGCCGGTGTCGTCCCAGATTCGGTCCGCCGAGTTGATCGCCACGCCCAACGGCGTTGGCCACGCCCGCAGCGCGTGGCCGATCACGCGCAGCTGACCCAGCGTGCCCACCGCGGCCTGCCACCCGTAGGCGCAGCTGATGCATCCCCACGGCGTGTTGTCCAGGTAGACCCTGGAGTCTCCACGCAAATCCTCGATGTAGTCGAGGGCGTTCTTGACCAGGCCGGAGACACCGCCGTGGTAGCCGGGTGAGGCGACGACGACCGCCTCGGCGTCACGCAGGGCCTTCACCAGCGCGGTGGCCTTGTCGGTCCGCGACTCGTCGTGCGGGTTGTACATCGGCAGGTCGAGATCCTCGCCGCAGAAGAGCATCGTGCGTCCGCCGCGCTGTTCGACCGCCGAAAGGCAATGCCGCAGCGCGCGTTCGGTCGACGAGTTGATCCGTAGCGTGCCGCCGAGTCCGACGACGAGGGGTTGTCTGGACACTGTCACGCTGGCCTCACTTGATTGCGATCGGGTTGACGGGGGCGCCGACGGCACCGATCACCTTGAGCGGCGGTGCGATCAGCTGGAATTCGTAGACGCCGTCTTGCCTGCAGTCGGCGGCCAGACCGGTGAGGTTCCAGTATTCGCCGAGCATCAGACCCATGTCCCGCAGGCAGAGCATGTGCATCGGCAGGAACGTACCCTCGACGCCGTTGGCCGGGTCGGGGTCCTCGACCATCAGGTTGTCGGCCGCGACGGCGGCGACCTCGTGATCGTGCAGCCACGACGCGCAGGTCCAGTGCAGGCCGGAACCGGCCTCGGCGCCATCACCGGTCGACAGGAATCGCGTCCACCAGCCGGTGTGGATCACCACGATGTCACCGGTGCCGATCGATACGCCCTGCGCGGCGACGATGTCGTCGAGTTCGGCTGGCGTGATGGGTTTTCCGGGACCGCAGAACACGTCGTCGCCACGGTGGGCCACCACGTCCAGCAGTACGCCGCGCGACGTCACGCCGGTGCTGTCGACCTTGTCGATGCCGCAGTGAAACGCGCCGAAGCTGGTCACCGAGTCGGCGGGGAACCCGTTGTACAGCTTGTCCTCGTAGTACACGTGCGACAGCGCGTCCCACTGGGTCGCGGCCTGCAGCGGCATCACGATCATGTCGTCGTTGAAGCGGAAGGGGTTGTCCGCGAAGAACGCACTGACGTCGGCGGCGACCGCGTTGCGCAGCCATTCCGGTCCGTACTGCACGAGGGTGTTCGCGTCCCCGCCGTCGACGGTCATGACGTGCACCGGGTTCTGCCGGAACTTGAAGGCACCCTGGGGTCCCGACGAGCCGAAGTCGCCGCCGAGCGAGATGACCGCGCCCTTGCGTACCGTGGCCGCGGCCTCGGCGACCTTGTCGGCGGTGATGAAGTTCAGCGTGCCGATCTCGTCGTCGGCGCCCCACCGTCCCCAGTTGCGGACGTCGTCGGCGACGCGACGGAAGTCATCGAGGTTCACCATGGTTCAACTCCCTCCGCGGATCGTGCGTTCGTCGGCCAGGTCGCCCCAGGTGTTCTCGGCCACCGTGCCACCATCCACCCAGAGCACCTGTCCAGTGACGTAACTCGCCGCGGCGCTACCCAGGAATGCCAACGCGTTCGCCTGCTCGTCGGGGTCGGAGACCCGACCCAGCGGCGTCCGGAACGAATCGAGGAAGCCCTCGCCGTAGGCGCTACGCAACTGATCGAGGATCGGGGTGTCGGTGACGCCGGGTGCGGTGCAGTTGATGCGGATGCCGTTGGCGCCCAGCGCGGCGACGTTGGCCATGCCGTAGAGGATGATCGCCTCCTTCGACAACCGGTAACCGCCATCCGCCAGCGCCTCCGGGTGGCGTTCGCACCACGCGACGCCCTCGGTCATGGTCTCGGTGTCCAGCAGCCCCGCAGTCACGTGCGCGTTGGCGCGATACTGCGACGCCGCCAGTGACGAGACGTTGGTGATCGCCGATCCGGCGGGCATCGAGGGGATCAGTCCCTCGGTGAACTTCCTGGTGCCGAGGAAGTTGATGGTGACCACCAGCAACGGGTTTCGGATGCCCGAGGACACGCCCGCCACGTTGAACAACCCGTCCACGGGGCCGGCGACCGCGCCGACGGCCTCGTCGATCGACACCGGGTCGGACAGGTCGACGCGGTGGAACTCGTCGAGTTCCAACGACGGTGGCCGTACGTCGAGACCGACGACGCGGGCGCCGAGGTCGGCGAGTTGCGCCGCCACGCGGGCGCCGATCCCGGACGCGACACCGGTGACGACGACGCGCTTGCCGTCGTAACGCCACCTGTCTCCGAAGCCTGCCACTTAGCCCGAGGCTTCCTTGACCGCCATGGCCTGCTTCTCCTGCTGGGCGGCCTTCACCCTGCCCTCGTTGATCTCGGCCATCGCCTCGGGGATCTCCCCCGCCGTGAACTTTCCACCCTGGCCGGTCGGCAGTCCGCCGAACGCGTAGGTCTCGTCGAACAGCGGTGCCTCCGACGGCCGGCGGCGGGCCTCGACCTTCTCGATCACCGGCGCGAGTCGGGCGGCCTTGGCCGCGACGGCCTTCGCGTCGCGCTCGATGAACTCCGGCAGCACCTCGCGGCCCATGATCTCGATCGACTCCATGGTGCCCTCGTGGCTGCGCGGATTGAGCAGCAGGATGATCTCGTCGACGCCGCTGGCCTCGTAGCCGCGCAGGAACTCGCGCACGGTGTCGGGCGAGCCGATGGCACCCCGGCCGGGGCCGTAGGCCAGTGTCGGATCCTCCTTGACCGCCTCCTGGTACAGGTCCCACACCCCGGTGCGGCCGGGCGTGTGCATGCCGGTCAGGTAGTAGTGCATGATCCCGAACGAGAAGAACCCACCGCCCGTGCCGAGGCGCTTGAGGGCCTCGTCGTCGGACTTGGCGACCATCATGGACAGGTCGCCGCCGATGGCCAGGATGTTGGGGTTGATCGCCGGTGTGACCGGCGAACCCTCCTCCTCGAACGTCCGGTAGTAGCCGTCGACGCGCTCCTTGAGGGCCTCGGGTCCGGTGTAGGCGAAACTCAGTGCGCCGATCGCCTTTTGGGCCGCCATCTGGACCGAGGACGGACGGGTGCACGCCACCCAGACCGGTGGGTGCGGCGACTGCAGCGGCTTGGGGATGACGTTGCGGGCGGGCATCTCGACGTGCTCGCCCTTGAAGCCACTGAACGGCGCCTCGGTCATGCAGCGGATGGAGACCTCGAGCGCCTCCTCCCACATCGTGCGCTTGTCTGCCGGGTCGATGTCGAAGCCGCCCAGCTCGGCAACCGAGGAACCCTCCCCGGTGCCGAACTCGACCCGGCCGTTCGACAGGTGGTCGAGCGTCGCGACGCGCTCCGCGATGCGTGCCGGGTGGTTGATCGGCGGCGGCAGGTGCATCACGCCGAAGCCCAACCGAATGTCCTTGGTGCGCTGGCTCGCAGCGGCCAGGAACATCTCCGGCGCGGTGGAGTGGCAGTACTCCTCGAGGAAGTGGTGCTCGGTGAGCCAGACGGTCGAGAACCCCGCCTTGTCAGCGGCCTCGACCTCGTCGAGACCGTGCTGGAACAGTTCGTGCTCGTCCTGGTCCGTCCACGGGCGGGGAAGCGGAAACTCGTAGAACAGTGAGATCTTCATGGTTACCTCCGAGGGGTGTCGAGCGTCTGATCGGTCGTCGGGCTGATGGTGTGGACGTCGGGATCGGCGGCGCGCTGGGCCGCGATGTGTCGCGCGGCCACGTAGCCGAACGTCATGGCGGGGCCGATGGTCGCGCCTGCGCCGGCATAGCTGCGGCCCATCACCGCTGCGGTCGCGTTGCCGGTCGCGTAGAGCCCCTCGATCACCGAGTCGTCCTCCCGCAACACCCGGGCGAACTCGTCGGTCCGCAACCCGCCGGACGTGCCCAGGTCGCCGAGGATGATCTGGAACGCGTAGTACGGACCCTCGTTGAGCGGGTGGAGGTTGGGGTTCGGCAGCGTGGGGTCGCCGTAGTAGTTGTCGTAGGCGCTGTCGCCGCGGTCGAAGTCGTCGTCGTGTCCCTTGCGGGCCAGCTCGTTGAATCGCTGCGCAGTGGCCCACAGCTGGGCCGGCGGCACGCCGATCTGGACGGCCAGTTCCTCGAAGCTGTTCCCCTCTTTGACGATTCCCGAGTCGAGCCACGCCTTGGGCACCTTGCGCCCGGTAGGCACCGGCGCGAATGGGATCTTTGGGATCGGCAGGTGTCCGCCGACCACGTACCGGCGGAACGAGCGGAGGTCGGTGATGAGCCAGCACGGGATGTGCGTGACACCCGAGCGCTGCCCCTCGAGCATCGCGTGCGCGAAGTCCATGTAGGGCGCGGCTTCGTTGACGAACCGTCGACCCTCGCCGTTGACGACGAACTGCGACGGCATCATCCGCTCGTTGAGCATGAACTGCAGGCGCCCGTCGGGCCAGCACATCGCCGGGAACCACCATGCCTCGTCGAGCAGATCGGTCGCCGCGCCGACCTTCTCGCCCGCGCGGATGCCCTCGCCCATCGCGGCCGGATTGCCGAAGCTCCAGTCCTGCTCGATTTCGGGGAGATGCTGCCTGCGCCAGGCCATGTCGTGGTCGAATCCGCCCGCGGCGACGATCACGCCCCGGCGCGCGCGGATCCGCAGTGCGCGTCCGTCGCGTTCGACGACCGCCCCGATCACCCGTCCGTCGAGGTCGGTGACGAGTTCGGTCATCGGCGCGCTCAGCCACAGCGGGATGCCGTGCTCCTTGAGAGCCAGCCGCATGCGAGCCATCAGCGACTGACCGATGGCAGCCATGCGGTCACCGAACACGTGGGCCCGCACCATCCGCCAGATCAGCTTGAGCAGTACCGCCTTGCCGCGCCAGTTCTGCCGCACCTGGTAGAACAGCCGCAGATCCTTCGGCGCGAACCAGATTCCCCGCGGCGCCATGGCCAACGGGGTGAGGAGATCGGCCTCCTCCTCACCGAGCTTGCGCAGGTCGATCTCGGGGACGTTGATGGTGCTGCCGCGCTCGGAGCCGCCGGGCAGCTCGGGGTAGTAGTCGGCATAGCCCGGCTTCCAGACGAACTCGAACCAGGGACTGGACTGCTCGAGGAACTCCATCATCTCGGGGGCGGCGTCGACGTACTGGCGCAGCCGCGCGTCGCTGACGAGCCCACCGGTGATGGTCTTGAGGTAGGTGAACGTACCGTCCGGTGACGGGGTGTAGCCGGCCCGGCGCTGCGACGGCGCGCCCGGCACCCAGATGCCGCCGCCCGACAACGCCGTGGATCCGCCGAATTGCGGCGACTTCTCGACGACGAGTGTGTCGAGGCCGTCCGCGTCGGCCTTCAGTGCGGCAGTCATGCCGCCACCGCCGGACCCGACGACGAGGACGTCGACTTCGTGATCGAATGCCGCGTCCGTCCCGGTCATCGGGTCACCGCCGTCCGCACCGCGAAACCGGCGATCAGCTCGGGCGCTGCGCGGTAGTACCGCAGCCGTGTCTCGTACGACCCACGGGCGGCCATCGCTGCGAACGCCGCGATCCAGGTGCGCACCTCGTGGGCGGAGTTGCCCGCCTCGGCGGCGATCCACGAGTTCGTCCAGGCATCCACGTCGGCGATCCGGTTGCCGTCGAGCAGCTCGAGGAGGGCACCGTCCCAGTCGGGGTTCAGCGGCTGCAACGGGCTCTCTCCGTGGGCGAAGTCATGGGCCGCCGCGATCACGGCGGTCTGCCGGGCGGCGCGCTGCTCGTCGGACATCGGCTCTCCGGCCACGATCCGGCCGAGCGCCGCGGGCGGGGCCGTGGCGAGTGTGGGCACCGGCGGATCATGCGACAGCCCACCGGATCCCAGCACCAGGACGCGCTTGTCGAGCGTGGCGAGGAACGTCCCCACTGCTGCCCCGAGGGCCCGCGTCCGCTTGATCGGCCCGAGCGGCGTGGCGACGGAGTTGATGAAGATGGGGAGCACGGGTACCGCGTCGGCGCGGCCGAACAGCGTCTCCAACGGCTGCACGGTCCCGTGGTCGACCTCCATGCTCGAGGAGATCGCGACGTCCACGTCGGCCTCCCACACGGCCTCGGCGCAGGCCCGTGCCAGGTCGGCGTCGACGTCGAGCGGCCCTGCGTGCGTGCCGTAGTCGCCCACGCCGGTCGCCTGGGTGCCGATGCAGAACGGCGGCATCAGCCGGTAGAAGAACCCGTTGTAGTGGTCCGGCGCAAAGGTCACGACGAGTTCGGGATCGAAGTCGCGGACGAAGTCGCGTGCGGCGCTCAGCGCAGAGTCGACGTCATCGAGGAGTTCGCGTGACGGACCCGGCAGATTCAGCAGCGGGCTGTGCGACATGCAGCACAGCGCCATCTCGTTCGTGGGCATCGTTTCCTCCCTTCGTCAGACCGAGCACCTCGAACAGCGACGTGCTCAATTCGGGTGCGAGCTGGGCAATGCACGAACCGGCGATGCAGCGATCGGGGCGCAGGAACAGTACGGATTCCGCGTGCGCGTCGAACCACGACTTCAACGCGCCGGTGCGGTCCCCCACGATCACGACGTCCGGATCGTCGTGACCCGTCCAGTGCAGCTGGGTCAGCGGCCGGACCGCGACGAACCTCGCCCCGAGCGCCTTCCAGCGGGCGAACGCGAGGTCGCCGAGCAGCCGGCGCGGGTCGTTGTTCCACGCCAGCACGGTGAAGCCCGGACCGATGACGTCGTCGAGGAGCTGGTTCTGCCCGTCGCGGGTGTCGACCCGTGGCTGGATGAACAGCGTGCCGGTCGGCGACGTCGCACTGCGCGGTTGCCCGTCGACGTGGGCGATGGCGCCCTGGTCGTACCGGGGCATCGGCTTGAACCGCATCTCGAGCACGTAGCGCTTGAGCGTCGGCACCGCCGAGGCGGCTCGAATGATGCCGTCCCGCAATGTCGCAACGCGACGGTTGGTCGGCGAGATCACCCGTCCGACCATCGTCGAGAGGTCGATCATCGCCCTGGCGTGCTTGCGTCGCTCGGCATCGTAGGTATCGAGGAGCACGTCTCCCGCCCGTCCGGAGACCACCGCGGCGAGCTTCCAGCCGAGGTTGGCGGCGTCGCGGATGCCGCTGTTGTAGCCCTGCCCCTGCCAGACCGGCATCAGGTGTGCAGCGTCGCCGGCCAGGAAGGTCCGGCCCTTCCGGAACGCTCCGGCGATGCGCGAGTGGTGGGTGTACACGCGGTGGCGGATGACGTCGACGCGGTCCGGGTGCGGCAGGAACGGTGCGAGCATGCGCGAGATGAACTCGGGGCGCTCCACCTGCTCGTCGGTCTCGTCGGCGTGGATCATGAACTCGAACCGGCGGATGCCGTGTGCGATGGAGATCGACGCGTAGGGACGCGCAGGGTCGGCGCCCACCTCGCTGTTGGGGTGGCCGAGTGGGTCGGTCGCGACGTCGATCACCAGCCATCGCGTCGGCGACGTGGTGCCCTCGAAGGACACGCCCATCAGCCGTCGCGTGGTGCTGCGTCCGCCGTCGCAGCCGACGACGTAGCGGGCGGTGATCGCAGGGGAATCCGCGAACTCGACGGTGACCCCGTCGGGGTGCTCGGTGAACGAGTCCACCCGGGTTCCCCACGAGACCTCGACGCAGTCGAAGCGTTCGAGGCCGCGCAACAATTCCGCGTCCACCATGGGCTGCACGAATCCGTTGCGCTTGGGCCAGCCGAAACGTGCGTCGGGCGGCGCCATCTCGGCGAGCAGCCGTCGGTTGCCGTCGAAGAACCGCAAGATCTGGTTGGGCACGGTGTGCGGCAGCACGTGCTCGACGAGGCCGATCGACTGGAACGTGCGCAGCGCCTCGTCGTCCAGACCGACACCGCGGGGATAGTCGATGAGGGTGTCCCGTTCGTCGACGACGGCGGTCGACACGCCGTGCTGGCCGAGGATGTTGGCCAGCGTGAGCCCGACCGGACCCGCGCCGACGACCAACACGTCCACCTGTCGGGTCACGACTCGACCGTCCCCTCGCCTGCACCGAGCAGGAAGTCGACGTGCAGGCGGTTGAAGGTCTTGGCGTCCTCGTACTGGGGCCAGTGCCCGCAGTCGGGCATCACCTCGAAGCGCGCACCGGGGATCATCGAGGCGATCCGGCTGCCCTCGCTGACGTCGGCGGTGGGGTCGTCGCTCGTCCACAGCACCAGCGTCGGCGCGGTGATCGCGCCGTACTCATTGGGGCCGAGGAGGTTTCGGGCCCGGATCTCCGGATCCTGTAGCGCCATGATGTCGCTCATCGCCGACACGAAGCCCGGTTGCCGGTACACCCGCTGACGGCTGGCGACGATGTCGTCGTAGTCCTTGGTCTTGTCGGCCATCAGCCACTTGATCCGCGCCTGCACGGTGTCCCAGGACGGGTTCTCGGCGGCGGCCATGGAGAGGGTGACGATGCGCTTCATCACCTCGGGGTCGGCTTGGGAACCGCCTGCGGTGTTGAGCACCAGCCGGTCGATCCGCTCGGGATGGTCGGCCGCGGCGCGGGCCGCGACCCAGCCGCCGAGCGATTCACCGGACAGGTGCACCCGATCGGCGCCGATCGCGTCGAACACGGCCAGCAGGTGGTCGACGTAGTGCGCGACCTCGAGCGGATGGCCCGGCTTGTCGGTGTATCCGTGGCCCAGCATGTCGATCGACCAGGTGGAGAAGTGCTCGGCGTGCGACTCCAGGTTGCGCACGTAGGCCTCGGCGTGGCCGCCGGATCCGTGCAGCAGCACCAGTGTCGGCTTGTCTCGGTCGCCCGCGTGCAGGTAGCGCGTACGGACGCCACCCGCGTCGAGGAACCCCTGCGAGAACGGGACGCCTTGAAGGTCGCTCCAGACGCTCTCGAACTCCGCCATGTGCTCCCTTTCCCGCGTCGCTGATGAGAATACCGTTCTCTTGTAGCGCGAGTCATCTGTGCTAATATCGCACAACAATGTGCACTATGTATAGAGCTTCACTCTCGCGATGACGTCTGTCAAGGACGACAAACCCACCGAGAAGCTCGCGGCCGGCTCGCAGACGCTGGCCAGGGGGCTCTCGGCGCTGCAGGCCGTCGCGAGTTCGCCGTCGGGCATCACCGCCCAGCAGGTCGCCGACCACGTCGGCGTGCACCGGACCATCGCCTACCGACTGCTCAGCACGCTCACCCAGCAGCGGTTCGTGGTGAAGGGAGAGGACGGGCGCTACCGGCCCGCCGCCACGTTGGCCGTGCTCGGGGCGTCCTTCGACAACAACCTGCGGGCCTTGAGCGTGCCGACGTTGCGCACCCTGGCCGATGATCTCGGCGCATCTGTGTCACTACTGGTCGCCGAGGGCGATCAGCAGGTCGCGATCGCGGTCATCGTGCCCACGCTGGTCTTCTACCAACTGTCGTTCCACGAGGGCAGCCGTTATCCGTTGAACCGCGGCGCCGCGGGCATCGCCCTGCTGGCCAGCATGCCGCCCCGCCCCGGTGAGCGGGACCTGGTACCACTCACCCGCGAGCAGGGCTGGGTGATCACCCACGGCGAGATCGAGCCCGACACCTATGGGTTGGCCGTGCCCGTACGTCGCCGACCGCCGTCGCCGCCCACGTGCATCAACCTCATCTCCCACCGCAAGGACGTCCTCTTGGAAGGACGCGAATCGGTGATCGCGGCGGCCAAGCAGCTGTCGTCCATCCTCGGCTAGCGAAAGGGCCTGCCTGCGTGACTGACTGGGATCACGAAGTCGACGTCGTCGTACTCGGAAGTGGCGGAGCCGGTTTGACCGCCGCTCTGACCGCCGTCGTCGGAGGGGCGTCGGTCGCCGTGTACGAGAAGGCAGCCACCGTCGGCGGCACCACCGCGGTCTCCGGCGGCATCGTCTGGGTCCCCGCGCATCGGCGCTCGCCCTCGGGTGAACTGACCGTCGAGGATGCGATGCGCTACCTGGAGGCACAGTCGCTGGGGGCGATGGACACCGACCTGGTCGACACGTTCGTGCGCACCGGCCCCGAGATGCTCGACTTCGTCGAGGCGCACAGCGAGTTGCAGTTCGACGTCGCCGAGGGCTTCCCGGACTACAAGCCGGAGCTGCCGGGTGGACGGCCGTCGGGCGGTCGCTCGCACAATGCACGGCCGTTCGACCTCGACCGGCTCGGTGAGTGGAGCGATCGCATCACCTCGTTCCCCGTCGACTTCAGCAACGTGGGCATCGACGCCGAGACCCGCGCGCGCATCCACGCCTCGGTCGACGACGTCGACGGCAATTTTTGCGTGGCGGGCACGGCACTGATCGCGGGGCTGCTCAAGGGACTGCTCGACCATGGCATCGCACCGGTCACCGACGCCCGGGCGGTCGAACTCATCGCGGCCGATGGACGGATCGTCGGGGTTCGAATAGCGCATGATGGCAGCGACATTCGGGTGCGAGCCCATCGCGGCGTCGTGCTCGGCACCGGCGGCTTCGAATGGGACGAGCGACTCGTCGAGGCCTACCTGCGCGGCCCCATGCACGGACCCGTGTCCCCGCCCAACAACACCGGAGACGGCCTTCGCATGGCGATGGCGCACGGCGCCGACCTGGCCAACATGGGCGAGGCGTGGTGGGTGCCCATCGTCCAGATTCCCGGCGACACCATCGACGGGCACCAGCGCAGCCGCAGCGTCCGGCTGGAACGCACCCGGCCCAGGAGCATCATCGTCAACCGGGCGGGCAAGCGCTTCCTCAACGAGGCCGGCGAGTACAACTCGATGGCCGGGCCGTTCCATCACCTCGACCCGCGCCACGGCTATCTGAACGACCCGGCGTGGATCGTCTTCGACTCGCTGCACCTGAAGAAGTACGGCTTCCTCGGCGTCGAACCCGATGGCGTGGCGCCCGATTGGTATCGGAAGTCGGCCGACCTCGCCGAGCTGGCCGAGAAGACCGGCATCGACGTCGATGGATTGGTACGCACGCTGGACGCGTGGAACGCAGGCGTCGCCGAGGAGCGCGACCCCGACTTCGGCCGCGGGTCCAGCGCGTACGACGGCTACTGGGGCGACAACTCGGCGGCCAGCCCCGCGCTGCAGACCCTGGGCCCGATCGATACGGCACCGTTCTACGCCGTGCCGGTGACCGTCGGATCGATGGGCACCAAGGGCGGCCCGCGCACCGACGGCAATGCCCGGGTGCTGCACGTGTCGGGTGACCCCATCCCCGGGCTGTTCGCGGTCGGCAATGCCATGGCGGGCGTCACGGGCAAGGCCTATGGCGGCGCCGGCGGAACCCTCGGCCCGGCAATGGTGTTCGGCTACCGGGCGGGCCGGGCGCTCACGGCCTAGGCGCGCGCCGTGTTGAGATAGCGCTCACGTACACCTGCACTCGGACTTTCGTCGCGTGAGCTCTATCTCAACGGCAGATCAGGGTTGGTTCTTGACCGACGGCTGGATCGGCGGGGCCTCGCGCCAATTGGGCAGCCCGTCGGTCTCGTTGGCGACCGGGAAGCCGCCACCGTGCGTCCACGCCCAGTGGCTGTGGTTGAGCTGGTGCATGCTGAAGCAGGCGTTGAGCGAGTTGTAGAACCCCTGGTTGTCCTGCGTCTGGTTCACCGACTCCTTGATGAGCAGTGCGGCCATGGTCGGCACCTTGGCGATGCGGCGGGCGAACTCCAGTGTCCGGTCGGCCAATTCGTCGGCCGGGAAGACCTTCGACACCATCCCGAGCGCGTGGGCCTCCTCGACCGACAGCGAATCACCGGTGAGCATCAGCTCCTTGGTCTTGCGGGCACCGAACTCCCACGGGTGCGCGAAGTACTCGACACCGCACATGCCCAGCCGGGTCCCGACGACGTCGGCGAACGTGGTGTCGTCGGCGGCCACGATGAGGTCGCAGGCCCACATCAGCATCAGTGCGGCCGCGTAGACGTCCCCGTGCACCTGGGCGACGGTGATCTTGCGGAGATTGCGCCAGCGGCGTGTGTTCTCGAAGAAGTAGTGCCACTCCTGCAGCATCAGCTTCTCCGCGCCCTCACGAGTGGCACCGTTCTCGGTGAAGCTCGGATGCTGGTTCGGGCCGGGCTGGTACTCCTCCATCATGACCTTGGAACCCAGGTCGTGACCCGAGGAGAACATCGGCCCGTGGCCGCCGAGGATGACGACGCGGACGTTGTCGTCGGCTTCCGCTTCGAGGAACGCCTCGTTCAATTCGACCAGGAGACCGCGCTGTTGGGCGTTTCGCGCCTCGGGTCGGTTCAGCATGATCCGGGCGATGGTGCCCCCGTCGAGGGTCTCGTACGTGACGAAGCGGTAGTCAGCCATGGCCGAACTCTATTCCTTTGAGAATGGCGTTACCGCAGTGGGTCACGCCGCTGGGCCTACAGCGAGAGGATGGTGGCCGACGCGGTTCCGGGCGCGCCGTAGACCTGGGCCAGACCGACCCGCGGGCTGCCGGGAACCTGGCGTTCGCCTGCTTCGCCACGCAATTGGCGGACCAGCTCGTGCATCTGCCGCAGACCCGATGCGCCGATCGGCTCGCCGTTGGCGATCAGTCCGCCGTCGGTGTTGATCGGCATCGATCCGCCGATCTCGGTGGCGCCGTCGGCCAGCAGCTTCTCCTGGTCTCCGTCCGCGCACAGCCCGGTCTCGGCCATGTGGATCACTTCGGCGCCGGCGTCGGTGTCCTGCAACTGGGCGACGTCGACGTCCTCCGGGCCGATGCCTGCCGCCTCGTACGCGGCCTTCGCTGCGTACACCGTCGGCGACGAGTCCTCGTCCAACGGCGCGGACGTCGCGTGCACCTCGTAGGCGCCGAAGCGGCGGGTGCGGATCTCGCTGGCGCGCACGAACACCGGCTTGTCGGTGTACTTGTGCGCCAGATCGCCGCGGCACATGATGACGGCCGCCGCGCCCTCGTCGGGTGCGCAGAACATGAACTGCCGCAGCGGGTAGTTCAGCACCGGCGACGCCATGATGTCCTCTTCGGAGATCGGCTTGCGGCGGAACGCATTCGGGTTCAGTGCGCCGTTGCGGAAGTTCTTCGCGGCCACCTTCGCCAGCGTCTCCTCGCTGATGTTGTGGTCGTGGATGTACTTGCTGGCCTTCATGCCGAAGAACTTGGTCGTGACGAATTGCCCGTTCTCCGCGTACCACTGCGGCAGGGCCAGCTTGGCCGGGTCGTCGGTGAAGGCACCACGCGGATGCTTGTCCAGGCCGATCGCGATGCCGATGTCGTACTTGCCCAGCCGGATGGTGTCGGCGGTCTGCTGAATGGCGCTCGCCGACGTCGCGCAGGCGTTGAACACGTTGGTGAAGGTGATGCCGGTCAGCCCGACCAGCCGCGTCACGGAATCCGGATTGGAGACCTCGTAGCTGCCGCCGAAGCCGAACTCGATGTCCTTCCACTGCAGGCCCGCGTCACCCAGTGCGCTGTGGATGGCCTCGGCGCCCATCTCGACCGCCGACTTCTCGAAGCGGCCGAACGGGTGGATGCCGACGCCGATGATGGCTACGTCGTTGGTCATGGTCGAAGAACCCCTTCTAAACGGGCTGGAAGGCGAACGTGACGATCTCGTTCCCCTCGGCGTCGGTGGCGAACGGGATGAACGTCAGCTCGACGTCCATGCCGAATTGGAGCTTGGCGGGATCGTTCTCGGTCAGGCGGCCTTCGACCCGGATGACGTCACCGAGTTGCACGAGGCCCACGCCGAAGGGCACGAAGTCCTTGCCCGTCGGGCCGGCGTACGGGGCGCCGGGCGGGAAGCCCTGGGTCGTCCAGGCCACGACCGTTCCCCTGCGCGGAAGGCGTTCGTCGGTCATCTCGGCGGCACTGCATCGCGGGCAGTGCGATTGGCGCGGGAACACCGTCGCCGCGCATGCGCCGCACTTGCTGCCGACCAGCTGCGGGCTCTCGTCCGGCCACGTCGAGATCGTCGGGTCTATCGCCTTCTGCATGACGGCTCCTCAGCGCTGAGACATGGCGGATCGGTGATGGGTTCACAGAACAGTACAACACCATTTGCGGAAAACGGAAAGCCCATTCTCACTTCGACGTCAGTGCTGGTGGGGCGCGCTTTCCGCGGTTTCCGCCGCCACTCGCACGCCTGCCTCGTCGAGCAGGGCGCGGGTCGCGGAGTAGACGTCGAGACGTCCGTCGGCCACCGCGTCGGCCAGCGCCCCGAGTCCGTCGTGCGAGCGCAGCGCGCTCTGGGCCAGCGACAGGATCTGCGCCCGAGCCCTGGCCGCGCGCCGCTGCGGGCTGTCGGAGCGGTGGTGGGCGTCGATGGCCTCTACGAGTTCGGCGATGCCCTCGTTGCGTGCGGCGATGATCTTGAGGATCGGGGCGTCGGTCTCGGCGTGCAGATCGCGCGCCGTCTGATCGGCGCCGTCGCGATCGGCCTTGTTGATCGCGACGATGTCGGCGACTTCGAGCAGCCCCGCCTTCGCTGCCTGAACGGCATCCCCCGCACCGGGGTTGAGGATGACGACGGCCGGATCCGCGACGGCGGAGATCTCGATCTCCGATTGCCCGACGCCGACGGTCTCGAGCAGGACGACGTCGTAGGACAGTTCGGCGAGCACCCGGATCGCCGCGGGCACCGCCGCAGCCAACCCCCCGAGATGACCGCGGGTGGCGACCGAGCGGATCAGGACGTCGTCGTCGTTGATGTGGGCCGCCATCCGGATCCGGTCACCCAGCAGCGCTCCCCCGCTGTACGGGGACGACGGGTCGACGGCGAGTACGGCGACGCGCTGCCCACGACTCCGGTAGGCGGCGACCAGGACCGCGATGGTGGTCGACTTGCCCGCACCGGGCGGGCCGGTCACGCCGATCACCCGCGCGGTGCGCGTCCCGAGTACCGCGAGAAGCTCGTCGCGACGGGGACTCTCGACGATGCTGAGGAGCTTGCCGGTGGCACGCATCGACCCGCTTCGTGCCTGGGCGACGAGGTCGTCGATGGTCATCCTGCGGCTCAGACTAGCGGCCGCGGTCAGTGCTCGACGCGATCTCGCGAGCGGCCTGGGGCATTGACGGACTCCTCGTCGACGGGGTATGAGAATAGTATTCTCTCAGTCTGAGAGCGTCAGTTGCAAGAAGGGGAACCGTATGCAGATCGCAGGTAGCTCGGCAATCGTCGTAGGTGGAACGGGCGGCCTGGGTGAGGCGACGGTCCGCCGCCTGCATGCCGCGGGCGCCAAGGTCGTCGTGGCCGACGTCGCCGACGACAAGGGCAGGGAGCTGGAATCCGAACTCGGGGTGCGGTACGTGCACACCGACGCGACGTCGGAGGAGTCGGTCAATGCCGCCGTCGCCGAAGCAGAGTCGCTTGGCCCGCTGCGCATCTCGGTCGACACCCACGGTGGACCCGCGAGCGGTGGCCGCCTCATCGGCAAGGACGGCTCCCCGCTGAACCTCGACGGCTTCAAGAAGACGATCGAGTTCTACCTGACCGCCGTCTTCAACGTCATGCGGCTCTCCGCTGCCGCGATCGCCAAGAGCGAGCCGCTGGAGGAAGGCGGCCGCGGCGTGATCGTCAACACCGCATCGATCGCCGGCTACGAGGGTCAAATCGGCCAACTCCCCTACTCCGCGGCCAAGGGCGGCGTGCTCGGCATGACCCTGGTCGCAGCTCGCGACCTGTCGCCGTTGGGGATTCGCGTCGTGACCATCGCGCCCGGCACCATCAACACGCCCGCGTACGGCAAGGCAGGCGACCAGCTCGAGCAGTACTGGGGCCCGCAGGTGCCGTTCCCCAAGCGCATGGGCCGATCGACGGAGTACGCCCAGCTGGCGCAGAGCATCATCGAGAACGACTACCTCAACGGCGAGATCATTCGCCTCGACGGAGCCCTGCGGTTCCCGCCCAAGTGACGCCTGGCGCGCCGGGTCCGCTGAGCGGCCGGGTCGCATTCGTCGCCGGCGCCAGCCGTGGGATCGGTGCGACGGTCGCTCGGCACCTCGCGGCGGCAGGCGCGTCGGTGGCGGTCGCGGCCCGCTCCGAGGTGCTGGGCAAGCTGCCCGGCACCATCGGGTCGGTCGCCGCGCAGATCAACGACGCTGGCGGCCGGGCACTTCCGGTCGCCTGTGACGTGACCAGCGAATCGTCGGTCCAAGACGCGGTGGACGCGACGGTCGCCGAGTTCGGCGGCATCGACGTCCTGGTCGCCAACGCGGGCGTGCTGTGGCTCGGCCCGATCGAGACCACGCCGCTCAAGCGCTGGCAGCTGTGCCTGGACGTCAATCTGACCGGCGTCTTCCTGGTCACGCGCGCGGTGATCCCCCACGTCCGGGCGCGTGGCGGCGGATCGCTGATCGCGGTCACCACCACTGGGGTCGGGATGGTCGACTCCGGCGCCAACGCCTACTGGGTGTCCAAGGCGGCCGCCGAGCGTCTCTACCTCGGTCTGGCAGCAGATCTGCGGGGCGACAACGTCGCCGTGAACTGCCTGAGTCCGTCGCGGGTCGTGTTGACCGAGGGCTGGCAGGCCGGCGGTGCGGGCATGCAGATCCCACCCGAGATGGTCGAGCCGCCCGAGGCGATGGGCCGGGCCGCGGTGCTGCTCGCCGAGCAGGACGCGTCGGGCATCACCGGAACCGTCCAGCGCTCCGAGGAACTCACCGCCTGACCGTCTCGCCGAAATGACGTTCCCTGTCGTTGAGGACGCGTCTCAACGACAGGGAATGTCATTTCGGCGGAACCAGGCAGGGTAGGGCTAGGTCTTGGCGATCAGGCCGTCGACGATGCGGTTGAAGTCGGCGGTGCCAAACGACACGTACTCGGCGAGGTTGGCGTAGTCCAGCGAAGCCATCACCGAGCGCTCCAGCTGGATGTTCATCAGCCGCTTGGTGGCCTCGACCGCTTGCTGCGGCAGCTCGGCGAGCTTCTTGGCACACGCGATGGCCTCGGCCACCGGGTCTGCGACCACGTGATTGGCCAGACCCAGCTCCACTGCCCGGTGCGCCTTGATCCGCACGCCCGTCAGGGCGAACTCCTTGGCGTGGAGCAGGCTGATCTGCGACCCCCACACCAGCGGACCACCATCGGCGGCGACCAGACCGATCTGCACGTGCGGGTCCGCGAAGTGCGCCGTCTCCGACATGTAGACGACGTCCGACAGCGCGGCGAGGCTGCACCCCAGGCCGACCGCAGGCCCGTTGACCGCGGCGACCACCGGGATGCGACACCGCACCATGCCGATGACGAGGTCGCGGCCGTGCTTGATCGTCTTCTGGCGCAGCGCCTCGTTGCCGCGCAGCTCGTCGAGGTAGTTGAAGTCGCCTCCAGCCGAGAACGCCCGGCCCGCACCGGTGATCACCGCAGCGCGGGCGTCGGCATCCTCGTTGAGCGCCTCCCAGATCTTGGCCAGGCCGACGTGGAGTGCGTCGTTGACCGCGTTCAGCGCGTCCGGCCGGTTGAGCGTGATAATCCGCAGACTGCCCTCTGCGCGGACGTCGATTTCCTCTGGCATGCCGTACACGTCAGTTCCCTTCGTTCTTCGCGCAAGCGCTCATCAGGCTCCCAATCCGAGAATCCGTTGCGCGATGATGTTCTTCTGAATCTGCGAGGTCCCACCCATGACGCTCTGCGCGCGGCTGTACAGGTAGGCGCCGAAGAGTTCCTCGTCGCGGGTGCCGGTGGTGGCCAGCGTCGCGTGCCCCACCGACTGCTCGACCCACGTCATGAGCAGCTTGTCCAGCGACCCGTCGGGGCCGTGGGTGATGCCGTCGAGCTGTTCGGACAGCCGTCGCCGCACGTGCAGGCGCAGCATTTCCGTCTGCACCCAGGCCCAGGACAGCTCGTCCGGTGGCGGCCCGTCGACCCGCTTGGCCAACTGGCGCACCAGCTTTCCGTAGCGGGCAGAGAATCCCAGCGTCGACGGTTCGCGCTCGTGGCTCACCACCGTCATCGCGAGCTTCCACCCGTCGCCGGGCGCGCCCACCATGTTCTCGGCCGACACCCGCGCCCCGTCGAACTCGACCTGGCCGAACTCCCGGGTCACGCCGCTGATCATCTTCAGCGGCCGCTGCTCGATGCCCGCCTGGTGCATCGGGACGATGAACGCCGAGATGCCCTTGTGCTTGGGGACGTCCCGGTCGGTGCGCGCCAGCACCAGGCACCAGTCGGCGACGTCGGAGTAGCTGGTCCAGATCTTGTGGCCGTGGATGACCCACTCGTCACCGTCGCGCACCGCGGTGGTCGTCAGCGAGGCGAGATCCGACCCGGCACCGGGCTCGCTGAAACCCTGGCACCACCGCTCGGTGCCGTTGATCATGCCGGGCAGAAAGCGTTGCCGCAGTTCCTCACTGCCGTGGTGACTCAGGCCGACGACCAGGTAGCCGAGGCTCGGTCGGGCGGGCGCGCCGGCCTTGGCGATCTCCTCGTCGACGATCACGTCGTACACGGCGGGAAGGTCCCGGCCGCCGTACTCGGTCGGCCACGTCGTCCCGAAGAACCCTGCGGCATACAGAGCCTGGTGCCAGGCGCCCTGGGCCTCCCAATAGGCGTCACCGGAGGTGGGGAACTTGCCCCTCTGCTCGCCGAGCCAGGCGCGCAGGTTCTCCCGGAACTCGGCTTCCTCGGGTGAGTCACGAAAGTCCAACGGTCAACTCCTTCAACTCGACCGGCCACGTCTGCGTGGCGGTCAGCACCCGGCGCAGATACACGTGCGCCAGGCATTCCCAGGTATTGCCGATACCGCCGTGCACCTGGATGGACGTCTCGCACACGGTCAGAGCCGAACGCGCACAGTAGATCTTAGCGATGCGGCCGGCTTCGACGGCCTCGACCGGCGGCAGTTCGTCGACGGCCCAGGCGGCGTGGCGCAGCACGCTCGTGGACCCCTCGATCAGAGCCAGCCCCTCGGCGAGCATGTGGCGCACAGCCTGATACGACCCGATCGTGGCGCCGTATTGCTCGCGCACCTTGGCGTACTCGGTGGCCAGCAGCAACGTGCCGCGGGCCGCTCCCACCAGATCGGCGGTCGTCGCGGTGAGCGCGAGCGCATACCAGCGGGCGGCGTCGTCGGAGGACAGCTCGCCGAGTTCGGCCGGCGATTCGACGACGCCTGCGAGGCTGTGGGTGAGGTCCACCGCGTCGGGCACGGGCGCCGACGCCGCCGGTTCGCGACCGAGCCTGCGCTCCAGGTCGTCGGTGAGCACCGGACCGATGAACGGCACGTCGACGAGACCGCGAGCGAATTCCTCTGCTACCAGGGCCACTTCGACACCGCTCGCCTCATCCGACCGCAATGTCCGCCAACCGGTGGCCGCGACGGTCTTCTCGAGCCTCGCGACCCTGCCGTCGTCGTCGAGGGCGGCGACCGACTCCGGCCCCAGGTCGTCGGCGAGCTTGGCAGCCGCATCGCGCAGCTGTCGTTGTTCGGCCGTCAGACGGACGTCCATCGGTCCCCCCCGTTCTTCGCGCGAGCGCTCATCACAGCCCCCCGGTCTTCGCGCTGGCGCTCATCAGTGCTGTCGGTTCTTCGCTGGCGCTCATCACGCGCTCTCTCAACACTCGGCGCAACACCTTTCCGGAGGGGAGTCGAGGGATCTCCTCGACGAACGCGACCCGGCTCGGCCGCTTGTAGGAGGCGAGGCGGTCGGCGACCAGCTCGATCAGTTCATCGGATTCCACTGCGCCGCAGCGCGACACCGCGGCCACGATGGCTTCCCCGCTGACTGCGTCGGGCACCCCGAACACCGCGCAGTCGGCGACGGCCGAGTGCCCGTGCAGGACGGCCTCGATCTCGGCAGGAGCCACCTGGAAGCCGCGCACCTTGATCATCTCCTTGGTGCGGTCGGTGATCCGCAGCCAGCCATCGGCATCGAGGTGGCCGACGTCGCCGGTGCGGTACCAGCCGTCGTCGAACGCATCGGCGGTGGCGTCGTCGGGCAGGTAGCCCGCCATCGCAGTCGGCGAGAGCACCTGGATCTCGCCGTCGTCGCCGACGGGCACTGGCGCCCCGGTCGCGATGTCCGCGATGCGGATCCGCACGCCGGGAACGGCACGGCCGACGGTGTCGAGCCGGGCGTCCCGAAGGGCATTGCAGGTGATGACGGGGAGTTCGCTCGCGCCGTAGGCGGTGACCCAGTTGACGCCGACGCGCGCGGTCACCCGGTCGGCGACGCTCCGGGTCACCGGCGTCGCGCACCACATCACGTAGCGCAGGGACGACAGGTCGTAGTCCTCGAGCCGGGGGTGCGCCGCGAGCGCCAGCGCGATGGGTGCGACCGCCATCTCGACGGTGATGCGGTCGGATTCGATGTGCCGCAGCATCGTGTCGACGTCGAAGCGCGGGTGCAGCCGGATCCACGTCCCGACGTCGAGCGCGGTCGCGATGTTCAGCAGTCCGAGGATGTGCGACGGCGGCGTCATGATCTGCATGCGGTCACTGCTCGACAGCGCAAGCGCAGTGCGCCAGTGGGCCACGGCCGTCGTGAATGCACCGTGGGTGTGGCGGACGGCCTTCGGCATGCCGGTGGTGCCCGAACTGAACACGAACAACGCATCGGAGTCCGGATCGGGCGCGTCGAACGTCCGCCGCCCGGGCGTGACCGGCTGATCCAGCTCGAGCATCGGCATGGCGTCGGCCAGCACCGGGTGGTCCCCCACGGCGTGCGACGGCCGGGTCAGGGCCAGCGCGTGGTCGACCTCGGCGCGCTTCCACGCCGTGCTGAGCAGGACCACTGCAGCGCCGAGCCGCCAGATCGCATGGAGCGCGACGACGAACTCGGGACGGTTCGACGACATCAGCGCCACGCGGTCACCCGAGCGCACGCCACGCTCCTCCAGCACGGTCGCCATGCCGCTGGTGAGCGCATCGAGCTGGGATCTGGTGTACTGCCGCTCACCGAAGGCAAGGACGGGAGGTGTGTGACCGGGAGGCTCGGGAACGAAAGCATCGGGAACGCCGGGCTCAGGCACGTGTCGACCCCTTCCCCGGCTGACCGCCCGACCGGGCGATGACGCAGAATGACTGTTGAGAAGAGCCTATCAATAATGGAGAATAGTATTCTCGCAGAGACAGAATCTCAATGCCAGGAGTGAGCGCGATGACTGCAGACCCCGTACCGACCGCCGAGGCCGGTGGCGAGGTGAGGATCCTCCTCGACCGCAAGAGGGCCACCGTCGCCATGAAGCCCGGTGAGACGCTGCTCGAGTCGGCGCGCCGCGCCGGCATGGGTCCGCCGTTCTCCTGCGAGGCAGGCAACTGCGGAACGTGCATGGCCAAGTTGATCTCGGGCAAGGCCACGATGCGCGTCAACGACGCCCTCGACGAGGACGAGGTCGAGGAGGGGTACATCCTCACCTGCCAAGCCGTTCCCGACACTGCGGACATCGAGATCAGCTACGACGACTGAGCCCTGGCCGAGTACTCGTCGAGCGTCGGCGCCGGGCGGTACTGCGGGTCGTAGCCGCCGACCTTGATCGACCCACCGACCAGACGGAAGTCCCCGGCGGTGACGACCGCCTCCGGTGTCGCCTCGAGCGCTTCGGGCAGCGAGCGCACGGCCGCCGCGGGAATGCCCAGCGGTCGCAACCGCTGCTCCCATCCCTTCGCGGTGTCGGTGGCCAGCACCGCGGTCACCAACTCCAGCACGTCGTCGCGGCGCGCCGCGCGGTCGGCCATCTTCTCGAACCCGCCGATGCCCGCCTCACCGGCGAACGACTTCCAGAAGCCGTCGTGGGTGATGAACAGCGCCAGATGGCCCTCGGCGGTCGGGAACAGCTGCGCCGGAACGTAATACGAGTGGGCGCCGTTGGGATGGCGGCGCGGCGCCACCCCGTCGTTCAGATACGCCGCCGCCCGGTAGTTCAACTGCGACAACATCACGTCGCGCAGTGACACGTCCACCTGGCCACCCCGGCCGGACACCACCTGGGCCAGCAGCCCGAGTGCTGCGGTCAGGCCCGTCGAATTGTCGGCCGACGAGTACCCGGGCAGTGTCGGAGGGCCGTCGGGGTCGCCGGTCATCGCGGCGACGCCCGTGGCTGCCTGCACCACGTAGTCGAATGCAGGGTCGTCTCCACCGTCGAGCCCGTAGCCGGTGAGCGCCACGCACACCAGCTTCGGGTTGAACTCACGCATGGCGTCATAGGTCAGTCCGAGCTTGCGGATCACCGACGGCTTCATGTTCACCAGCAGCGCATGCGATTCCGCGGCGAGTTCCCCGAGCCGCTGCCGTCCCGCCGCCGAGGCGAGATCGAGGCAGACACTGCGCTTGTTGCGGTTCAGGCTCGCGAAGTAGCTGTCGCTCACCTGGCGCGAGATCTCCCCGCCGGGTGGCTCGACCTTGATGACCTCGGCGCCGAGGTCGGCGAGCATCATCGTGGCGTACGGGCCTGCGAGCATGACGCCGACCTCGAGGATCCGGATGCCCGCAAGCGGAGCGCTCATCGCACCTGCTTGGCCAGCTCCGCGATCACCTCTCGCGTCCTGTACTTCGACGCAACGAGTTCATCGCGGGTGTCACCGATCGGCAGCAAGCGCACCGACAGATCGGTCACTCCCGCGTCCGCGAACTGCTTGAACCGCTTCAGGATCGACTCCTCGTCACCCGCCGCGCACAGGTCACCCACGTTGCGGGCATCGCCGCGGTCGAGCAGACGCTGATAGTTCGGCGACGTCTCGGCCTCCGACAGGATGCGGTTGGCCCGCTCCTTCGCCGCGTCGATCTCGGAGTTCGCGCACAGGCAAACCGGGATGCCGGCGACGACGCGCGGCGCGGGCCGGCCTGCCTCGGCGGCGGCCTTGTTGATCTTCGGTGCGATGTGATCGCCGATGGCCTTCTCGTCGGCCATCCACAGCACGGTTCCGTCGGCGCGTTCACCGGCGATCTGCAGCATGACCGGACCGAGCGCGGCCACCAGTACCGGCATCGGCGTCGCAGCACCGAGTGCGGTGGGGTTGTGCACGGTGAACGAGTCGTTCTCCACGTCGACCGGCCCGGGCCCAGCGGTCGCCGCGGCCAGCACCTCGAGATAGTCACGCGTGTAGGCCGCGGGCTTCTCGTACGGCAGGCCCAGCATGTCCCGGACGATCCAGTGGTGCGACGGTCCGACGCCGAGCGCCAGCCGACCGCCGGCCATGGCGTGCACCGAGAGTGCCTGGCGTGCAAGCGCTATGGGGTGCTGCGCCTGCAGCGGGACGACGGCCGTGCCCAGCTCGATCCGCGTGGTGTGCGCCGCCATCAGCGCGACCATCGTCAGACAGTCGAAGTCATCGGGAACCTGTGGCATCCATGCGGTATCCATGCCCGCCGCCTCGGCCCACTCGATGTCGGCGACCAACTTGGTGACCTTGCGGGCCATGTCGCCCCGCTCGGCCCCGATCATCACGCCTAGTCTCATGACCCACCCCTGCTTCGCCCGCCCGACCTCATGACTCGCTCGCTTCCCGCTCCGTCAACGCCCGCACGTCGCGCACCAGGGTGTCCAGCGGCGTGCCGGTCGGGAACACCGCTGCCGCACCGGCATCGAGCAGCTTCTGCACGTCGGACTCCGGGATCGTGCCGCCCACGACGACCGCGATGTCGCCGGCGTCGGCCGCCCGCAGCGCGTCGACGGTGCGGGTGGTCAGCGCCACGTGCGCCCCGGACAGGATCGAGAGGCCGACGAGGCTGACGTCCTCCTGCAGCGCGATCGACACGATGTCCTCGATGCGCTGCCGGATGCCGGTGTAGATCACCTCGAACCCGGCGTCGCGCAGCGTGCGCGCGACGATCTTGGCGCCGCGGTCGTGTCCGTCGAGGCCGGGCTTGGCCACCAGGACCCGCGCCGGCTGGGTGCGGGTGCTCACCGAATCGGTCGTCACTTTGCTCCTCGCGTGCGTGCCACTAGAACACCACCGGCTGCTGAAACTCGCCCCAGGCCGCCTTCAGCGTGGTCACCATCTCGCCGACGGTGCAGTAGGCGTTGGCGCAGTCGATCAGGCGGTGCATCAGGTTGTCGTCGCCCTCGGCCGAACGGGCCAGTGCCGCAAGGGCGTCCTTGACCGCGACGTCGTCGCGGTCGGCCTTGACCCTGGCCAGCCGCTTGAGCTGCAGGTCCCGGCCCTCGGCGTCCAGCTCGTAGGTCGCCAGGTCGGGTGCGGGCTCGTCGACGACGAACTTGTTGACGCCGACCACCGGACGCTCACCCGACTCGACCTCCCGGTGGATCTTGTATGCCTCGTCGGCGATCAGACCCTGCAGGTAGCCGTCCTCGATGCAGCGCACCATGCCGCCGTGCTGCTCGAGGTCGGCCATGATCTCGATGATCTTCTCCTCGGTGGCGTCGGTCAGCGCCTCCACGAAGTACGACCCACCGAGCGGATCGGCCACCTTGGCCACCCCGGTCTCGTAGGCGAGGATCTGCTGGGTCCGCAGCGCCAGCGTCGCGGACTCCTCGCTGGGCAGGGCGAACGGCTCGTCCCACGCCGCGGTGAACATCGACTGCACGCCACCGAGCACCGAGGCCAGGGATTCGTAGGCCACCCGCACCAAGTTGTTCTGCGCCTGCGGCGCGTACAGCGACGCACCGCCCGACACGCAGCCGAACCGGAACATCGACGCCTTGTCGCTGGTGGAGCCGTAGCGCTCGCGCACGATCGTGGCCCACCGCCTGCGGCCGGCACGGTACTTGGCGATCTCCTCGAAGAAGTCGCCGTGGGTGTAGAAGAAGAAGGAGATCTGCGGCGCGAACTTGTCGATGCTCATCCGGCCGCGCTCGACGACGGTGTCGCAGTAGGTGACGCCGTCGGCGAGGGTGAACGCCATCTCCTGGACGGCGTTGGCGCCGGCGTCGCGGAAGTGGGCGCCCGCCACCGAGATCGCATTGAAGCGTGGCACCTCGGCCGCACAGAATTCGATGGTGTCGGCGATCAGCCGCAGCGACGGCTCGGGCGGCCAGATCCAGGTGCCGCGCGACGCGTACTCCTTGAGGATGTCGTTCTGGATCGTGCCGGTGAGCTTCTCCCGCGGCACGCCCTTCTTCTCGGCGGCGGCGACGTAGAACGCCAGCAGGATCGCGGCCGTGCCGTTGATCGTGAAGCTGGTGCTGATCTGGTCCAACGGGATGCCGTCGAACAGGATCTCGGCGTCGGCAAGGGTGTCGACGGCAACGCCGACACGGCCGACCTCCTCGCCGTACTCCTCGTCGTCGGAGTCGTACCCGCACTGCGTCGGCAGGTCGAGGGCGACCGACAGCCCGGTTCCGCCCTGACCCAGGAGGTACCGATAACGCTGGTTCGACTCCTCGGCGGTGCCGAAACCCGAATACTGCCGGAAGGTCCACGTCTTGCCGCGGTATCCGGACGCGAAATTGCCCCGGGTGAACGGGTACTCGCCGGGCGCGGGCGGATCGCCCGTGCGGTCGGCGGGCCCGTACACGGGGTTGAGCGGAATGCCCGATGGGGTCTGAACAAGGTCACTCATCGGTTGATAACGTACTTGCAAAAAATGAGAATGCCAATACCGCCGAGCGGAAACACCTCGCGTCGCCGCACTCCCCCAGCACGTCAGCGCAGGGGCGGCCGCTCGTGCCGTTAGTGCTAGCCAGGCCAACGACCGCTATGCGAGCATGGCACTTGCGAAAAATGAGAATGCCACTGTCGGTCGGTTACGATCGGGGGCACCGATGACGAGGAGACGCATGACGAGGCGGGATCGATCATGAGCGACCAGCGGCCGCTCGCCGACCGGACACTGGTGCTGTCGGGCGGCAGCCGCGGCATCGGACTGGCCATCGCGCTCGGCGCAGCCCGACTCGGCGCCAACGTCGTCCTGCTCGCCAAGACCGGTGAGCCCCATCCCAAGCTTCCCGGGACCGTGCACACGGCGGTCGCCGAGGTCGAGGCCGCGGGTGGCAAGGGCCTCGCCGTCGTCGGCGACGTCCGCAAGGAAGAGGACGTCGCGCGCGCGGTCGACGCCGCCGTCGACCGCTTCGGTGGGATCGACGTCGTCGTGAACAACGCCAGTGCGATCTCGACCGAGCCCACCGAGGATCTGTCGGCCAAGAAGTTCGACCTCATGATGGACATCAACGTGCGTGGCACGTTCCTGCTCACCAAGGCGGCGGTCCCCCACCTGCGCAAGTCGCCCGCCGCCCACGTCATGACGATCTCGCCGCCGCTGAACATGAACCCGTACTGGCTCGGCGCACATCCGTCCTACACGCTGTCGAAGTACGGCATGACGCTGTTGTCCCTCGGCTGGGCCAGCGAGTACGCCGACGCCGGCATTGCATTCAGCTGCCTGTGGCCGCAGACCTACATCGCGACGTCGGCCGTGACGAACCTCGCCTCGGGCGACGAACTCGTCCGCCGGTCGCGCAGCAGCGACATCATGGCCGACGCCGCGGTCGCGATCCTGACCAAGCCCGCCGCGGAGGTGAACGGACGGACGTTCGTCGACGCGGACGTGCTGACGGCCGAGGGCGTGACCGACCTGTCGCGGTACGGCGGTGGTGACGACCCGATGTGGGATATCTTCCTGGACAAGTCATGAGTATCTCGCTGCTGCTGGAGATGGCGTCCAGCGATCCCGACCGGACTGCCGTCGTGTCCGACGACATCCGGCTCAGCACTGGGGAATTGAGTGCGCTCGCCGACGGCGGCGCAGGCGTCGTGGCCGCATCGGGTGCTCAGCACGTGGCCTACGTCGGCACCGGTGGCGCGATCCTGCCGCTGCTGCTGTTCGCCTCGGCCCGCGCCGCGGTTCCCATGACGCCGCTGAACTACCGGCTGTCGACCGACGGTCTGCGAGCGCTGCTCGACCGCCTGCCCGACCCCCTGGTGGTGGTGGACGCCGAGTACCGCGACGCGGTCGGCGAGGGCTACCGGCTGATGGACTCGGCCGAGTTCGTCGAGGCGGCCCGGTCCGCCGAACCGGTGACGGAGTTCGCCGATCCCGACGCGGTCGCCGTCGTGCTGTTCACCTCGGGCACGACGAGCAAGCCGAAGGCCGTCGAACTCACCCACAACAACCTGACGAGCTACGTCACCGGCACCGTCGAGTTCGCCTCGGCCGACCCCGGCGACGCTGCCCTGATCTGCGTGCCGCCCTACCACATCGCGGGTGTCGGCGCGGCCCTGTCGAATCTGTACGCCGGCCGGAAGATGGTGTACCTGCGGCACTTCGACGCGAACGAATGGGTCCGCCTCGTCGGCACCGAGAACGTCACCTCGGCGACCGTCGTGCCCACGATGCTCGACCGGATCGTCACCGTGCTCGACGCCGACAAGGTGACGCTGCCGTCACTGCGCACGCTCGCCTACGGCGGGTCCAAGGTCGCTCTGCCCCTGGTGCGCAAGGCGTTGTCGCTGCTACCCGAGGTCGGCTTCGTCAACGCCTACGGCCTCACCGAGACCAGCTCGACCATCGCCGTGCTCACCCCCGACGATCACCGCGCCGCACTCGCCTCGACCGACGACGGCGCCGCCCGGCGGCTCGGCTCGGTCGGTCAGCCGGTTCCCGGCATCGAGGTGCAGATCCGCGGCGACGACGGCAGCGTGCTAGGCCCGGGCGAACCCGGCGAGCTGTTCGTCCGCGGCGAGCAGGTCTCGGGCCGCTACACCGACATCGGCTCGGTACTCGACGAGCAAGGCTGGTTCCCCACGCGCGACGTCGCCTACCTCGACGCCGACGGGTACCTGTTCATCGGCGGTCGTTCCGACGACACGATCATCCGCGGCGGCGAGAACATCGCCCCCGCGGAGATCGAGGACGTCCTCGTCGAGCATCCGCACGTCCGCGACTGCGCAGTCGTGGGTGCCGAGGATCCGGAGTGGGGCCAGATCATCGTCGCCGTCGTCGTGCCCAGGCAGCACACCGACCCGGACGTCGAGGACTTGCGCGGATACGTGCGCACCCGACTGCGCGGATCACGCACCCCCGACCGCGTGGTCTTCCGAGATGAACTGCCCACCAACGCGACCGGCAAGATCCTGCGTCGCGAACTCGTCGCCGAACTGAACGCCACGTCAAGCAAGGAGCCAGCATGATCAAGAACGGCACCCGCCTCCAGAGCCAGGTCTGCGACACCCAGGTGATCGTGGTGCGAAGCTCCGAGAGCCTCGACGATCTGCGCGCCGGCGGTGCGCCGATGGTTCCCATCGGCGAATCCACCGATTCCGCTCTGTCGCTCGACGACTCGCTGTCCGACGGCAACCTGATGGGCAAGCGCTACGTCGACGACGCCGGTGCCGAAGTGCTCGTCACGAAGGCGGGCAAGGGCACGTTGAGCGTCGGCTCCACGCCGCTGGCGATCAAGGAAGCCAAGCCGCTGCCTGCCAGCGACTGATCGCTGCGGCGGGTCAGTACGACCCGGCCCGCGGTGCACGCACCGGCCCGGCGTTCACGACGTCGCCGGTGAAGCGTTCCAGCAGCACGGCCTGAGTCGCCGCCAAGTGGCGCTTGGCGATGCGGTGCACCTCGTCGGCACGGCCGGCGGCGATCTCGTCGACCACCCTGCGGTGCGTGCGCACCGCCCCGCGGGCCTCTGCCGGTGACGGGTACTCGCCGCGCCGGGTGACGGCGGCCGCCCACTGCTGCTCTTGGGCCGACCACAGCTTGACGAGGCTGCGCACGACGTGGCGGATGGTGTCGTTGGGCGTGAATGCCACGACCAGGTCGTGGAATTCGCGTGCGATCCGGGTGAACGCGATGCCGTCGGACACCGCGTCGGCGGAGGCGTCGACGTTCGCGGTCAGCGCGGGGATCACCACGGCCATCCGGTCGGGTCTGCGCGCCACCTCGGCAGCGGCCAGCGGTTCGAGCTGCAGCAGTCCCTCGGCCAGGTCTCCCAGTGTCACGCCTGCGCCCTGCAGCACCAGCCCGAGGTGATAGGCGCCCGACGTCTGATCGGGCCGGTGCACCTCGGCGCCGCCGACGCTGCCGCGCCGCACCGTCACCAACCCCTCGGTCTCCAGGATGCGCAGCGCCTCGCGTACCGAGGGATGACTGACGCCGAACTCCTTGACCAGCTGATCCTGGGTGGGCAGACGCTCGGCACCCGGGTCGACCAGGATGCGCTGCCGCAGTTCGGCGGCCACCGTCTCGGCGATGCGCTGCTGCGGGGTCCGCCCAATCACGAGCCAATACTAGCAATCCTTATAAGGATTGCCCTACGATCGGCGGGTGGACTTCGAGATGAGCGGCGAGGCCGTCGCACTCCGCCACGAGCTTCGCGACCTGGTGCGCGAACACGTGCGCGACGACTTCCTCGGCGCCTTCACCGACGACCCGGCGGATCTGGAGACCGCACAGGCCTTCTGCCGCCTGCTCGCAGATCGCGGCCTGCTGTGCATGTCATGGCCGCCCGAGTTCGGCGGACGAGGGTCGACGCCGTGGGAGCAGACGGTGGTGCGCGAGGAGATGTGGGCCCACCACGAACCGCGCGGCGCGCAGTACATGGGCGTCAACTGGGTCGGGCCCACGCTCATGCGGCACGGCACGCCGGAGCAGCAACGCAGGCACCTGCCCCCGATCGCCCGCGGCGAGGTCATCTGGTGTCAGGGATTCAGCGAGCCGGAGGCCGGTTCGGACCTCGCATCGTTGCGCACCACCGCAACTCGCGACGGTGACGGCTGGCGGATCAACGGGCAGAAGATCTGGACGTCCTACGCGACGATGGCGCAGTGGTGCTTCCTGCTGGCGCGCACGTCGCGGGGCGAGAAGAAGCAGCGGGGCCTGACGATCTTCCTGGTGCCGATGGACGATCCGGCGATCACCGTGCGCCCCATCGGCGCGATGCTGGGACCGCACCATCTCAACGAGGTGTTCTTCGACGACCTGCGCGTCACCGAGGCCGACGTCCTCGGCACCGTGGACGACGGCTGGTCGATCGTGCAGAACGTGCTGTCCTTCGAGCGGGTCGGCATCGCCAGGTACGCGCGATGTGAACGCCTGTTGCACATGGCGCCCGACGCACTCGGCGACCGCTGGGACGCACTACCCCCCGAACTGCGCGCCCGTTGGACGCGGATGCTCGTGCACTGCCGCAGGGCCAGGCTGCTCGCCTACCGCGTGGTCGCGCTGCAGGCCAGCGGACAGGTCAAGCCGACCGACTCCGCGGCCTACCGCATCGCGGTGACGAAACTCGACCAGGACAGCGCCGAGGTGCTGATGGAGATCGCCGCGGCCATTCCGCCCGACGCGTCCGCCGCTGCCGAGACCTACCGCCTGGAAGTCGAGGACCACTGGCGGTACTCCCAGGCGTCCACCGTCTCCTCGGGAAGCATCGAGATGCAGCGCATCCTGCTCGCCCGGACGCTGGTGTCGACCCGGTGAACATCGACCTCAGCGACGAAGCCCTGGAGTTCGGCAGGCAAGCCCGTCGCGCCATCGAAGCCGCCGGCGGCGACCAGTTGGTGCAGCGTGCCGAGTCCGAACCGACCGCCCGCGCCGACATCGCGGGCCGGGTGCTCGCCGAACTCGGGGCGTGGGACCTCGAACCGCGCGAGGACGCCGACTCCGCCGAGGCCGCCGCCGCCCTGTGCCGTAGCGCCGGGTACTGGGCGCTGCCCTACCCGGTGGCCGAGCGGCTCGCCAGGCCGGCGGGCACCGACGTCGACGGGCTGGTGGTCGTGGCGTCCGACCGGCCGTCGGCCGCCATCGCCGGCGTCGACGGACGCTGGGCGGCCACCACGATCGACGGCCGCCGCTACCGGGTCACCGACACCGGCGCCCCCGGACCCGCATTCGTCGGCGTCCTGGGCTTGGAACCCCTCGACGCCGACGGTGCCGACGACGTGGCGCTGGCGCTGACCCTGCCCTGCTGGACGTTGCTCGGAATGCTGGACCGGGCAATCGATCTCACCGTCGCGCACGTGGGCATGCGGCAGCAGTTCGGCCAGCCGCTCTCGGGCTTCCAGAGCGTCCAGTTCCAACTGACCGACGCCGAGGTCGAACGCTCGGGACTCGACGTGCTCGCCAAGTACACGCTGTGGAGCGTCTCCAGCGGCAGGCCCGAGGCCGTCGACGACGCGCTTGCACTGCGGATGGCGGCGCTCGAGGCCGCGGAGGTCGTGTTCCGCGTCTGCCACCAGTTGCACGGCGCGGTCGGGTTCTGCGACGAGACGACGCTGTCGTGGCTATCGCGGCACAGCCAGCCGCTGCGCCGCCTCCCCCACGGCCTGTCGGCCACCCGCGACCTCCTGACCACGCGACTCGACCGGCACGGATTGACCGGCTTGTTCAGCGCGGAGGCCTCGCGGTGAGCGCCGATGAGCGCTCGCGCGAAGAGCATGATGCCGAGGGGCTGGCCGAGTTCCGCGACCACGTCCGCCAGTGGTGCGCCGAACACGTCCCCACGGATTGGCGCGCCGCACAGACCGGCGCGAGCGACGAGCAGTTCGTCGCCTTCCAGAAGTCGTGGTTCGCCGAACTGCACACGGCGGGCTTCGCCGTGCCGCACTGGCCCGCCGAATGGGGCGGCGGCATGCCCGTCGCCGAACAGATCGTGCTGTACCAGGAACTCGCCGCCCACGACGCGCCGCGACTGGTGCTGGCCTTCGTCGGGATCCACCACGCGGCGTCGACCCTGCTGGTCGCGGGCACCGAAGAGCAACGCAGGCAACACCTTCCCGCGATCCTCGACGGCGAGATCTGGGTGCAGGGCTTCTCCGAGCCGGAGGCCGGGTCCGACCTCGCGGCGCTGCGCACCACGGCCCGCCGCGACGGCGACGCGTTCGTCGTCAACGGGCAGAAGCTGTGGGCCAGCGGCGGCATGCACGCCGACTGGTGTCTGCTGCTCGCCCGCACCGATCCGGAAGCCCCCAAGCGCAAGGGCATCTCCTACTTCCTGATGGACATGACCAGCCCCGGCATCGACGTGCGCCCCATTCGCAACGCCGTCGGCGACTCGCACTTCTGCGAGGTATTCCTCAGCGACGTGGTGATCCCGGAACGCAACCTGATCGGCGCCGAGAACGCCGGATGGCAGGTCGCACAGGCGACACTCGGTGCCGAGCGCGGCATGACCATGCTGGAACTGGCCGAGCGCCTTGGCAATGCGGGCTTCCGCTGGCTGGTCGCCGAAGCCGCCCGCACCCGGCCCGACGGCCACCGCCCGCTCGACGACGCCGCCGTCGGCGACCGGCTCGCCCGGCTCGAGACCGAGATCGCAGGGCTACGAGGCCTGTGCCGCCGGGTCGTCGAGGGTCACGACGGCGACGCGGGCGGCCCAGCCGATCCGTCCATCGTGAAGTTGTTCTACAGCGAACTGCTGCAGCGTCTCAGCGACTTCGGCGTCGAGATCGGCGGGCTCGACGCGCACACCGTGCTGACGAAGCCGATGTCGAGCGGCTGGGAGTCGGGCGCCTGGGTGCTCGACTTCATCGGGTCCTGGGAATGGACGATCCCCGGTGGCGCCAGCGAGATTCAGCGCACCATCATCGCCGAGCGCGGCTTGGGCCTGCCCCGGGATCCGGTGGCGTCGTGAGCGAGTTCGACGAACTGCACGCCGAATTGCGCGCGGTGGCCCGCGACGTGCTCGACCGACCGGTCGTCGACTGGCGGCAGCTCGTCGATGCGGGCTGGACCGGCCTCGAGGTCTCCGACGAGTCGGGCGGTGCCGGGGCGAGCTTCGTCGAGACGGCGATCGTGCTCGAGGAGATCGGCAGGGCGGCGGCCACCACGGGGTACCTGGGGTGCGCGCTGGCCGTGGCGGCGCTGAACGCCGCTGCGGCGGCAGACGCCCGCGACGACGTGGCGGGCCGCATCGCCGCCGGCGAGACCGCAGCGCTGGCAACCGGTTTCGAGATCCACCGCGACGGGACGCTCTCCGGCCGTGCCGAGTTCGTCCCCGATGCCGCGGCCGCCGATCACCTGCTGCTCCTGGCCCGCGACGAGCGGGGCGCCCACGTTCTCGCGACCGCCCCGGTCACGGTCACTCCGCAACCCGTGGTCGACGAGACGCGCGCGCTGGCCGTGGTGACCGCCGACGACGTCATGCCCACGACCTCGTGGCCGATCGACGGCAATGTCGAGGCACTGCACGAGCGCGCGGCGGTGGCGGTCGCGTGCGACAGTCTCGGGCTCGCCGAGGCCATGCTCGCCCGCACCGTCGAGTACACGGGAGTGCGACACCAGTTCGGCAGGCCCATCGGCTCCTTCCAGGCCGTCAAGCACGCGTGCGCGGACATGCTCGTGCAGATCGCCGTGGCGCGCGAACTCGTCGAGGTCGCCGTCGCCGAGGTGGCCACCGGAGACGGGGCGGAGGTGTCGTCGGCAATGGCCAAGTCCCATGCCACGTCGATGGCCGTCGAGGTGGCGGGCAAGGCGATGCAACTGCACGGAGGCATCGGGTACACGTGGGAGAGCGGCGTCCACGTCTACCTCAAACGCGCGACGCTCAACCGCGCGCTGTACGGCTCACCGGCCGCGCATCGGCGCGCGCTGGCGCGGCGATACGGCGTTTGACCCGAACCGGTCAATCCCGGCCCGCCGAGGATGACAAAATGACCGGCGTGGACGTGCGTGTCAAGAACAAGATCACCGTCGTCGGCAACGACGGCCCGACACTGCTGCTGTCCCACGGCTTCGGCTGCGACCAGAACATGTGGCGGGCCGTCGTCGAACGACTTCGGTCCGACTTCCGGTTGGTGCTGTTCGATCACGTCGGCTTCGGCGGATCCGACGCATCCGCCTGGGACCCGGCGAAGTACTCGTCCCTGCAGGGATTCGCCGACGACGTCGTCGACATCGTGACCGAACTCGACCTGTCGGACGTCACGTTCGTCGGCCACTCGGTGTCGTCGATGATCGGGGCGCTGGCGATCATCACCGCGCCCGATCGCTTTGCGAAGCTGGTCCTGATCACGCCATCGCCGCGCTACATCGACGACGCCGACTACCGAGGCGGCTTCTCGCGCGACGACATCGAGGAACTGCTCGACTCACTCGACAGCAACTACCTGGGCTGGTCGCGCGCCATGGCCTCGAGCATCGTCGGACCCGACCATGCCGATCTGCAGGAGGAGTGGTCGACGACGTTCTGCCGCAGTGACCCCGCGCGCTCGCAGGTGTTCGCCCGCGCCACGTTCCTCTCGGACAACCGCGCGGACCTGCCGCGAATCCCGGTGCCGAGTCTGATCATCGAGAGCGCGCACGACGTCATCGCGCCGCGCGAGGTCGGCGACTACGTGCACCGCCACATCCCGGACAGCCGGCTGGTGACGCTGCCCACCACGGGGCACTGTCCGCACATGACCGATCCGGACTCCACCGCCCGGACCGTCGCCGCCTTCGTGCAGCCCGGATGAGCGACCCGGACTTCGACGACCTCTGGGAGAACGCCCCCTGCGGACACATCGTCGCGACCCCCGACGGCCGGATCGTCATGGTCAACGCCACGCTCGCCGGGTGGTTGGCCTATGACCGGGATGCGATGCGCGGCAGGTTCGTCACGGATCTGCTGACCATCGGCGGCGCCATCCACTACGAGACCCACTTCGGCCCGCTACTGCGCATGAGCGGTGACCTCACGGGTGTGACCCTCGACTTCGTCGCCACCGACGGCAGGCGACTGCCGATGTTCCTGACAGCCAACGTGAAGCGTTCGCCGAACGGCGATCCCGCGTTGCTTCGACTCACCGCGCAGGACGCGAGCGATCGCCGCGCCTACGAACGCGAACTCCTCCACGAGCGGCAACGCGCCGAGCGCGAGAGCGCTCGGGTCAAGGTCTTCGCAGAGACGCTGCGGCGGTCGCTCCTACCGCCGGTGCTGTCGCCGCCCGATGGCCTCGAGGCCGCCGACTACTACTACGCCGCCTCCGAGGACGACATCGGCGGCGACTTCTACGACCTGTTTCCGCTGTCGCGTTCGACGTGGGGCTTCTTCCTCGGCGACGTCTCCGGCAAGGGCGTGGACGCCGCCGTGCTGACGGGACTGACCCGCTACACGTTGCGTGCGGCGGCGGCCATCGACGACGAACCCGTCGTGGTGCTGCGCAACCTGGACACGGTCCTCGCCCAGGCACTCGGCAACGACGCAACCCGGTTCTGCACGCTGATCTACGGCCGCCTGACGCGAACCGAAGGCGGGTTCGACGTCGAGATGGCCAGCGGCGGGCACCCGCCGCCGCTGGTGCTGTACGCCGACGGCACCGCGTACTACGCCGACACCACCGGCGGCCAGGCCGTTGGCATGACCAAGAACCCGCACTTCGTGTCGACCCGGCTGCGGCTCGAACCGGGTGACACGCTGGTCCTCTACACCGACGGACTGACCGAGGCGAGCACCGGACGTGGGTACGAGCGCTACGACGACACCGGCGCACTGCTGGCGTTCGCACGGGACAACTCCCCCACCACGGCGAAGGCGATCATGACCGCCATCCACGACCTCCTCGACGGGCTGGGCACCGGCGTCGAGGACGACGCCGCGGTGCTCGCGCTGAGCGTCCCGGCGCAGCCTGCCTGACCCGTCGGTACCCGCGCGTACTGTCGAATACGTGACGCTGCCCGGGTTGACCAGTGTTCGCGACGAACTCGGTCAGCGACTGTTCGGGATGGTGGCCGGCCCGGAGGGCCCCGCCAACCGAGCCCGCATCCACGACACCCCCGGCCCGCGGTGGTTCGGCGACGACCGACCGATCAGGCGGGTGCACGGCGACGCGTCGATGTTCGTCGGCGGGCTGCGCGCCCTGCTGCTGCAGTCACTGCATCCGCTGGCGATGGCGGGTGTGGCCGCGCACTCCGACTACCGCGGCGATCCATGGGGACGGCTGCAGCGCACCAGCACCTTCCTCGCCGTCACCACGTTCGGTCCTGCCGACGACGCGCAGCGTGCCGTGGACAAGGTTCGGGGCATCCACCGCCGGGTTCGCGGCACCGCGGCCGACGGGCGGGCCTACGAGGCGTCCGACCCGCACCTGCTGGAGTGGGTCCACATCGCCGAGATCGACAGCTTCCTGGTCGCTCACCAGCTCTACGGCGCCAACCCACTCGACCAGCGGGGTCGTGACGACTACGTCGCCGACACCGCTCGGGTGGCCGCTGCGCTCGGCGTCGTCGACCCGCCGCGCACCGAAGCCGAACTCAGGCAACGCATCTCCGACTACCGGCCCGAACTGGCAGGCACTCCCGCCGCGCGGGACGCCGCGAAGTTCCTCCTGCTCACCCCGCCGCTGCCGCTGCTGGCCAGACCGCCGTACGGCATCCTCGCCGCGACGTCGGTCGCGATGCTCCCCGGCTGGGCTCGCTCGCCGCTGCGGCTGCCGTACCTGCCGCCGGTGGAGGCCACCGCCGTCCGCGTCGCGGGGCGGACACTGGTCGGCGGCATCCGCTGGGTCCTCGACCGCGGGGCGAGCGAAGCGACGGGGAAGAATCCCGGGGCGAGCGAAGCGACGGGGAAGAATCCCGGGGCGAGCGAAGCGACGGGGAAGAATCCCGGGGCGAGCGGCTAACCTCCCGACATGGGGACACTCGACGGCAAGGTCGCCTTCGTCACCGGCGCCGCCCGCGGCATGGGGCGGGCGCACGCGGTACGGCTCGCCACCGAGGGCGCCGACGTGATAGCCCTCGATGTCTGCGCCGAGTTCGAGTCCACCGACTACCCGGGGGCGACGGCCGACGACCTGGCCACGACCGGGAGGCTCGTCGAGGAGACGGGTCGCCGGATTCTGTTGCGGCAGGCCGACGTTCGGGACGACGATGCAGTGGATGCAGCGGTCGCCGATGGCATGGCCGAGTTCGGCCGCCTCGACGTCGTGATCGCCAACGCGGGCATCATCCGGGTCAGCGACACCGATGACCGGCGCCGGACGTTCCGGGAGATCGTCGACGTCAACCTCGTCGGGGTCTGGAACACCGTGGATGCGAGCATCCCGGCGCTGGTCGACGGCGGTCGTGGCGGTTCAATCGTCCTGACCAGTTCGACCCAGGGGATCAAGGCCTCGGGCACCGAGCGTCCGGGGCTGCAGGCCTACGCCGCGTCGAAGCGCGCGCTGGTCGCGCTGATGCAGGGCTGGGCCATGCAACTCGCGCCGCACTCGATCCGGGTCAACACCATCCACCCCAGCGGCGTCGCGACGGACATGATCCTCAACTCCGCGACCATGGCCCTGGCCGCTGCCGAGGATCCGTGGCTCGCGACGCAACGGAACGCACTGCCGATCACGTTGGTGACACCCGACGAGATCGCGACCGCGGTGGCCTGGCTGGTCTCGGACTCGGGCAGGTTCATCACCGGCACGTCATGGCCGTTGGACGCCGGCTTCACCCTGCGCTGACGGGGTCAATCCGAGTTCGAGGTCGCGCAGCGTCGTCAGGACGACGTCGAGGTCGTGGTCGTCGGCTCCAGCGGCGGACAACAGCCGCGACCAGCTCGCGCGCAGCCTGCGGAGATTGCGTGCGGCACGCGCGGTGGGCACCAGCCGCACCTGCCTCCCGTCGCTCTCGTCGGCGACCCGGTCGATCAGGCCCTTCGATTCGAGGTCGCGCAGTGCACGACTGAGGTTGCTGCGCTGCAGGCCGGTCACGGCGGCGACCGTACTCGGCGACGCACCGGGATGGCGATCGACGAAGCGCATCACGTTGACCTCGGTGGCGGTCAGCTCCACCACCCCGGTGTCGGAGTGCGCGTCGGCGTTGATGATTCGGGCCAGCGCCAGGATGACGTCGGCGAGATCGGCGTACCGGGTGTCGGTGTGACGATCGTCGCTTCGGCTCATCTCGCCAAGCCTACCGTGATAGTTGTAATCTGATAAGTATCACTTGATAACTACTTGAGGAGAGTCGCGCCGTGGCGCCAGACACCCGACCCGAACCCACCGGGACCATCACGCCCGCCCTGCTCGTCACGCTGGCGCTGCTGTCGGCGGTGGCACCGTTCGCCACCGACCTCTACCTGCCGGCGTTCCCCACCATGGTCGACGACCTGCACACCTCGGCGACGGCCGTGCAGCTGACGCTCACGGCGTTCCTGCTCGGCCTGGCCGCAGGACAACTGCTATTCGGTCCACTCTCGGACCGGTTCGGACGCGTGCGACCGATGCTGGTGGGCGCCGCGGTATGCGTCGTCGCCAGTGCCACAACCGTTTTCGCACCCACCATCGAGGTGCTGATCGGCGCCAGGTTCGCCCAGGGCGTCGCAGGCGCGGCAGGCATGGTGATCGGCAGGGCGATCATCGCCGATCTGGCGTCCGGCAAGGCGGCCGCACGGGCGTTCAGCCTGATGATGATCGTCGGTGGCGTCGCCCCGGTCATCGCACCGCTCGCGGGTGGTTTCCTGGTCGGCCCGATCGGCTGGCGCGGCGCACTCGCCGTCATCCTCGGGCTGTCGACGCTGATGCTGCTCGCCGTCGTCCTCGTCGTCCGCGAGACCCACACCGAACATCGGCGCGCCCAGCTCCGGGAGTCACGCGCCACGCTCGGTTCGCCGCTGCGCGACCTGCTGGGGCGGGCCTACCTCGGCCACGCCGTCGCGTTCTGCGGCGCTTTCGCGACGATGATGGCCTACATCTCGGCGTCGCCGTTCATCTACCAGTCGATGATGGGACTGAGCGCGGGGCAGTACGGCGCGATGTTCGGCGTCAATGCGCTTGCGCTGCTCAGTGCGAGCGCGCTGTCGGCACGGCTGATCGCGCGCGTCGACGTCCGCCGGGTGGCGGCGGTCGGCATGGCGTCGATCGTCACGGCGACCGTGGTGCTGCTGGCGTTGGCGCTGTCCCCCGCACCGGCAGGCTGGCTCGCGCTGCCCCTGCTGGTGATCGTCGGCAGCATGGGCCTGATCTTCGGCAACACCACCGCACTCGCCCTCGGCGCCGCTCCGCGCGCCGCCGGCATGGCGTCGGCCGTTCTGGGCGCACTGCAGTTCGGCGTCGCCGCGGCGGTGTCGCCGCTGGTCAGTATCGCCGGTGAGGACACGGCCGTACCGGCGGCGATCGTCATGGTGTGCACCAGCGTGCTGGCGGTCACCAGCTTCGCGATCGCAGGCAGGCGCAACGACAGGGCAGGCAGAGCCGGCCGCACTCGACACACCGCCACTGAGCGCCCGACCACACGGGAGGCGGTCGTTACCCTCGAGAGGCCATGACTCGACGTTGCGCCGTATCGCTCGTGCTCTGTGTCCTCCTGCTCGGATCGACGGGATGTTCGCTGTTCTCGTCAGCCGGCCCGGCCGACGCGTTCCGCGCCTTCGCCGAGGCGTTGCAGCGCAAGGACGCGGGCGCCGCGGCAGCGGTCACCACCGACCCGTCGGCGGCCACACCGGTCATCACGTCGATGTTCGACGGGATGCCCACCGACGCCACGCTGACCGTCGAGGCCGGCGAGTCGGGCGACGACGAGAACCAGGCGACACTGGGCTACGAGTGGTCGTTCGGGCCGGACAAGACGTTCGGCTACGACGCCAAGGCCACCGCCACGCAGTCGGGTGACGACTGGCGGGTGCAGTGGACGCCAACCGTGCTGCACCCCCAACTGCGCCAGGGGGTGTCGTTCCAGTACAGCGACGACAAGGACCTCCTGACCCCGGTCACCGACCGCGACGGCCTACCGCTGCTGACCTGGCAGACCGTCGGCGTCGTGACCCTGACCCGGCAGCAGGCCGCGTCGGCCGCCGCGCTGGCGCCACTGCTGCAGCAGTTCGCCCCCACCATCACCGACGCGAGCATCGCCGAGCAGTTCGCAGGCACCCAGGACGACGTCGTCACCGTGGTCCGGCTCCGGGAGCCGGACCTGGCCGTCGTGCGCGACCAGCTGGCCCAGATACCCGGCGTCACCGTCACCGAGCAGGGTGCGCTGCTCACCGCGAACCGAGACTTGTCGTCACCGGCGATCAGCGGGCTCGCCGACGTGTGGCAGCAGAAGATCGACGCCGCCGCAGGGTGGTCGGTCACCCTCGTCGGCGCCGACGGCCAACCCACCGACCAGCTCGCGTCGACGCCGCCGAAGGACAGCCCGCCGATCCGCACCACGCTCGACGGCAGGCTCCAACTGCTCGCCCAGCAGGCCGTCGCCGCCGAACCGCGCCCCGCGGTGCTGGTGGCCATCTCCCCAAGCACCGGCGGCATCCTCGCGGTCGCGCAGAACGCTGCCGCGGACGCGCAGGGGCCGGTCGCGCTGTCGGGCAGCTACCCACCCGGTTCGACCTTCAAGACCATCACCACCGCAGCGGCACTCCAGGCGGGCATCGCCTCACCCGAGAGCCCGCAGGCATGTCCGGGTCGCGTCACCGTCGAGAACCGGACGATCCCCAACGACGACGAATTCGACCTGGGCACCGTCCCCCTCACCACGGCGTTCGCACGCAGCTGCAACACCACGATGGCCGTGCTGTCCGACCGCCTACCGGCCGACGCGCTGCCGAACATGGCGAAGCTGTTCGGCATCGGGGTCGACTACGTCATCCCCGGCATCACGACCATCACCGGCAACGTGCCCAACGCCGACACCCCTGCCCAGAAGGTGGAGAACGGCATCGGGCAGGGCACGGTGACCGTGAGCCCGTTCGGCCTCGCCGTCGCCGAGGCCAGCCTCGGGCACGGGTCGACCATCACCCCCACGCTCGTCGTCGGGGAACAGACCACCGCCGACGCGGAGTCGCAGCCCATCCCGCCGGAGATCGTGGACAGCCTGCGCGCCATGATGCGGCAGACCGTCACCGACGGCACGGCGACCGAGTTGCGCGACGTCGTCGGCCTCGGCGGCAAGACCGGAACGGCCGAGTTCGGCGACAACACCAGCTCGCACGGCTGGTTCGCCGGCATCGTCGACGACATCGCGTTCGCGACGCTCGTCGTCGGCGGCAACACCTCCGGCCCCGCGATCAAGGTCACCGGCGACTTCCTACGGCCCGCGGTCGGCGGCTGAGCGGCGTTTCGCCCGCTCCCATCGCTCGTGGACGGGGAAGCTAGGGCCATGCGCGTCGACGGCCGGGACATCACCGTCTCGGGCAACCTGTTGCAACCGCTGCACCGACGCACCAACGACATCCTGCGGCTGCTGATCGCGACGGTCGTCCTGGCGATCATCGTGACGAGTTCGCTCGTCACCCGGCAGGACTGGGTGGCGCTGGAGGAGTCGATCTCCGACATCCTCGGGGTACTCACGCCCGCCCAGTCCAACCTCGTCTACCTGGTCTACGGCCTGGCGATCGTCGCGCTGCCGTTCGTGATCCTCATCGGGCTCATCGCGACCCGGCAGTTCAAGCTGCTCGGCGCCTACGCCGCGGCCGGGCTGATCGCCATCCTCGCGCTGTCCATCACGTCCAACGGGATCGCAGCACCGCAGTGGCACCTCGACCTGTCCGAACGGCTCAACACCACGCTGTCGCAGTTCCTCGACGACCCGCGGTGGATCGCGATGCTGGCAGCGGTCCTGACCGTCTCCGGCCCGTGGGTGCCCGCCAGGTGGCGGCGATGGTGGTGGACGCTGCTGCTGGCGTTCGTGCCCATCCACCTCGTCGTGAGCGCGGTGGTCCCGGCCCGCTCCCTGCTCGGGCTCTCCGCGGGCTGGTTCGTAGGCGCGCTGACGGTGCTCGTCGTCGGGACCCCGGCACTGGAAGTTCCCCTGGCAGCCGCCGTTCGGGCGCTGGGCCGACGCGCCTGCACCGTCTCCGAGCTGCGCGTCGTGCGCCCCGCCGGGCCGGGGCCGCTGCTGATGTCGGCGTTCTGCGTCGACGGGAACGGGCCCGCCGTCGTCGAGATGTACGGCCCGAACCAGCGCATCGGCGGCGCCCTCCGTCAGCTGTGGCGGCACCTGACCCTGCGCAACGACGAGACCGCTCCCCTGCAGACCTCGATGCGCCGGGCGGTGGAACACCGTGCGCTGATGGCGATCGCGATCAGCGATCTCGAGTTGTCGAACACCACGACCATGGCCGTGGCCGCGCTCGACCGCGGCTGGACGCTGTACGCGCACACCGACGCCGACGGCGAACCGCTGACCGACGCGGTCCCCGTCGACGTGCCGTGGCAGGCGTTGCGCGCGCTGCACGACCATCAGATCTCGCACGGCGACCTGCGTGCCGGTGCGATCACCATCGTCGACGGCAAGGCGGTGTTCGGCGGATTCGGCCACGCCGAGTACGGCGCGTCCGATGCGCAGCTGCAGTCCGACGTCGCGCAATTGCTGCTGACGACCACCGCGCTGCACGGTGCCCAGGCCGCCGTCGCGGCGGCGAGCGCCGCGTTCGGCGCGGACACCGTGCTGACCGCATCGCGCCGGCTCTCGAAATCGGCCATGCCGCAACGTCTCCGAAAGTCGGTCACCGACCCCAAGACCGTGATGTCGACCGCGCGTGACGAGGTGAAGCGGCACACCGGGGCCGAGCGGATCCAAGCCGAGACCGTCACGCGGTTCAGCCGTAGTCAGCTCATCCAGTTGGTGCTGCTGGTCGCGCTGGTCTACGTCGCGTACCCGTTCATCAGCACCGTGCCCGCATTCTTCGCGGAGTTGAGCACCGCGAACTGGTGGTGGGCACTACTGGGCCTCGCGGTGTCCGCGCTGCGGTACGTCGGCGCGGCGTCGGCACTGTGGGCCTGCGCCTCGGAGAAGGTCAACCTCCTCAACCTGACGATCATGCAGGTGGCAGCCACCTTCGCCGCGACCACCACGCCCGCGGGCGTCGGCGGCCTGGCATTGAGCACCCGGTTCCTGCAGAAGTCCGGGCTCGGCACCCTGAGGGCAACCGCGGCCGTCGCTCTGCAGCAGTCGGTGCAGGTGATCACCCACGTATCGCTGCTGATCTTCTTCGCCGCCTTCGCGGGAGCATCGGCGAACCTCGAGCGCTTCGTACCCTCGGCCACGGTGCTGTACCTGATCGGCGGCGCCGCGCTCGGCGTCGTCGGCACGTTCCTGTTCATCCCGAAGGCGCGGAAGTGGCTGGCGACGGCGGTGCGACCACGGCTGAGCGAGGTCGCCCACGACCTCGCCGAGCTGGCCCGCGAACCGAAGCGCCTCGCGCTGATCGTGATCGGCTGTGCGACATCCACTCTCGGCGCGGCACTGGCACTGTGGGCCAGCGTCGAGGCGTTCGGCGGAGACACCTCGTTCGTCACCGTCACCGTCGTCACGATGATCGGTGGAACGCTGGCCTCGGCGGCTCCCACGCCGGGCGGCGTCGGCGCAGTGGAGGCCGCCCTCATCGGTGGGCTCGCCGCCTTCGGAGTTCCTGCGGCGATCGCAGTGCCCTCGGTGCTCCTCTATCGGGTGCTGACGTGCTGGCTGCCGGTGTTCATCGGGTGGCCGGTCATGCGGTGGCTGACCCGCAACGACATGATCTGACGCCCGCCCACGGTCACGATTACGGGTTTGGCGGCCACCCCCAATACCATGGACCGAGAATGAACTCTCCCAATGCCACCGTTGCGACAGGCGGGCCGTCGGCACCCCGCGTCACCGCCGAGGCCACCCGTCGCCGCACCTTCGCCGTCATCAGCCACCCCGACGCCGGCAAGTCGACGCTGACCGAAGCGCTCGTGTTGCACGCCAGGGTCATCACCGAGGCCGGCGCGATCCACGGCAAGGCCGGACGCCGCTCCACGGTCTCGGACTGGATGGAGATGGAGAAGGCCCGCGGCATCTCCATCACGTCGACCGCGCTGCAGTTCAACTACTCGACCGCCGGGCAGGACTGCGTCATCAACCTGCTCGACACCCCCGGCCACGCCGACTTCTCCGAGGACACCTACCGGGTGCTCACGGCCGTCGACGCCGCGGTCATGCTCATCGACGCCGCGAAAGGCCTTGAGCCGCAGACCCTGAAGCTGTTCCAGGTGTGCAAGCACCGTGGCATTCCGATCATCACGGTGATCAACAAGTGGGACCGCCCGGGCCGCTACGCCCTGGAGCTGATGGACGAGATCCACGAGCGCATCGGGTTGCGCACCACTCCCCTGACGTGGCCGGTCGGCATCGCCGGAGACTTCAAGGGCGTGATGGACCGCCGCAAGGGCCACTACATCCGATTCACGCGCACCGCCGGCGGCGCAACCGCCGCACCCGAGGAGCACATTGCTGCCGACCAGGCTCTGGATGCTGCCGGGACCGACTGGGAGACCGCGGTCGAGGAATCGGAACTGCTGTCGATGGACGGCTCCGACTTCGACCCGGACACCTTCCGGACCGGGGAATCGTCCCCGGTGCTGTTCACCTCCGCGGCGTTGAACTTCGGCGTCAACCAGCTGCTCGACGTGCTGGTGGAACTGGCGCCCTCACCCGGGCCGATCGTCGACGTGGAGGGCCGGCCCCGGCCCGTCGAATCGCCGTTCAGCGCGTTCGTCTTCAAGGTGCAGGCCGGCATGGACTCGTCGCACCGGGACCGGATCGCCTATGCCCGGGTGTGCTCGGGGACGTTCGAGCGCGGCGACGTGCTGACCCACGCCGGCACCGGCAAGCCGTTCGTCACCAAGTACGCCCAGTCGGTGTTCGGCCAGCAGCGCTCCACGCTGGACGACGCCTGGCCCGGCGACGTGATCGGGCTGGCCAACGCCGCGGTGCTGCGCCCCGGGGACACGCTGTACCGCGATGTGCCCGTTCGGTATCCGCCGATCCCCAGCTTCTCCCCCGAGTACTTCTCGGTGGCCCGAGGCACCGACCCCAGCAAGCACAAGCAGTTCCGCAAGGGGATCGAGCAGCTCGACCAGGAGGGTGTGGTGCAGGTGCTGCGCTCGGACCGTCGCGGCGAGCAGGCCCCGGTGTTCGCCGCCGTCGGGCCCATGCAGTTCGAGGTGGCGCAGCACCGGATGGCCGCCGAGTTGAGCGCGCCGATCGCATTGGAGTCGCTGCCGTACTCGGTGGCGCGGATCGTCGACCCCGAGGACGCCGAGTTCGTCAACAAGCAGCCGTCGGCCGAGGTGCTCACCAGGAGCGACGGCGTGATGCTGGCTCTGTTCTCGACGTCGTGGCGGCTCGAGGGGTTCCAGCGCGACAACCCCGGGGTGCACCTGCGTTCGCTGATCGCGTCGGCCGAGGACTGACGGTGTGGAGTGCGGGCGGTGGGATTCGAACCCACACGCTCTCTCGAGCACCGGCACCTAAAGCCGGCATGTCTGCCGTTCCATCACGCCCGCAACGCCGCGATCCTAACGCGGTACCGTTGACCCATGTCCACTACACGGCGTAGGAGGCCGGCGCTCATCCTGCTGGTGTGCCTCGGCGCCGCCGGATGCCTCGCGCTCGCGTGGTGGCAGTGGACGAGATACGAGTCGACGTCGGGCAGCTTCCAGAACCTCGGCTACGCGCTGCAGTGGCCGATGTTCGCCGGGTTCTGCTTCTACGCCTACTACAAGTTCGTGCGCTACGAGGAGGCACCGCCGGTCAAGCCGAACCGCGGTGAACTGACCGAGATCCCCGCGGGGCTGCTTCCCGAGCGGCCCAAGCCCGCGCTGCCGGACGACGATCCGACGCTTGCCGAGTACAACGCCTACCTCGCCGAACTCGCCAGATCCAAGCAGACCGAGAACGACAGGACCACGCCATGACCTCCCCCGATCCCGAGGCACCCGCGCAGCGCCCGCAGGCCTCCGATCCCGCGTCGCAGACGCCGAACGACACCATCCGCAAGGCGCTGACCGGCTACCGCGTGCTCGCCTGGGTGACGGGCGTGTGGCTGATCGCGCTCTGCTACGAGATGGTGCTGAAGTACGGGTTCGGCGACGACTCGCTCAGCTGGATCGCCGTCGTGCACGGGTGGGTCTACTTCATCTACCTGATCTTCGCGGCGAACCTGGCCGTCAAGGTGCGCTGGCCCATCGGCAAGACCATCGGCGTGCTGCTGGCGGGCACCATTCCGCTGCTCGGCATCATCGTCGAGCACTTCCAGACCAAGAAGATCAAGGCCCGGTTCGGGGTCTGACGGCGGCCAGCGCGGCCTCCTCCTCCACCGCTGCGGACGCGACGGGCCGTGCGATCGGGATGAGCAGCGCCAGCACCGCCGCCAGGCCCGCGACCGCCGCAGCGACGAGCAGTGCCGTCCGGAGCCCCGCCAGCGACGGCACCTGCGAGCCGGCGTGCGCCACCGTCATTCCGGCGAGGATCGCGCCGATCACCGCGCTGGAGATCGACGTGCCCAGTGACCGCGCCAGCGCGTTGATGCCGTTGGCGGCGGCGGTCTCCGACATCGGGACCGCGGCGTTGATCAGCGCCGGCATCGACGCGTAGGCGAATCCCACGCCGACCGACACGGTGATGTTGAGCAGCATGATCTGCCACGGCGCGGCCAGGAGCGCGACGCCCGCGGCATAGGAGACGGAGATGATCGCGGCACCGACGGCCAGCGTGAACCGCGGCCCGCGCACCGCGGCGATCCGCGCCGCGATGGGTGAGGCGACCATCATCGCGAGCCCGCCCGGCGCCATCCAGAGCCCGGTGGCCAGCATCGACTGCCCCAGCCCGAAGCCGGTCTCGCGCGGCATCTCCAGGATCTGCGGCGCGACGAGCGACAGGCCGAACATGCCGAATGCCACGGCGACCGAGGCCACGTTGGTGGCGAGCACGGGTGCCTGCACCGTGGTCCGCAGGTCGACCGTCGGCGATGACACCCGCAGCTCCCACCACGCGAACACCGCGAAGACCACCAGCGACGAACCGAACATGCTCAGCGTCAGACCGCTCGTCCACCCCCAGGTCTGACCCTTCGATATGCCGAGCAGCAGCGTCACCAACCCGCCTGCCAGCAGCAGTGCACCGATCGGATCGAGGCGATCGTCGGAGCGCGAGGGTACGTGCGGCACCAGTGTGGCGAACATGATCAGCGCCATGACGCCGAGCGCCGTGGCGAACCAGAACAGCATGTGCCAGTCGTAGTGCTGGGCGATGACCGCGGACAGGGGCAGCCCGAGCGCACCGCCGACGCCGAGCGAAGCGCTCATCAAACCCATTGCGCTGCCGACTTTCTCGGCCGGGACGCAGGCGCGCAGCACGCTGATGCCGAGCGGGATGATCGGGATGCCGAAGCCCTGGAGCGCCCGCCCGACGATCATCGGCAGCAGCGCCGTCGTCATGGCCGCGATCAGCGAGCCGCCGATCAGCAGCAGCGCACAGGTGATCAGCATCGGCTTGGCGCCGTACATGTCACCCAGTCGGCCGAAGACGGGGGTGGCGACCGCGGCGGTGAGCAGCGTCGCGGTGACGGCCCACGACGCGTCGGATGGGCTGGCGTTCAGCAGTTTCGGGAGTTCGGGGATCAGCGGGATGATCAGCGTCTGCATCAGGGAGACGCTGATCCCGGCGACGGAGAGGACCGCGATCAGGACGGCCGGATGCCGTGCGGTGAGCGCCGGCCGAGTCGACGACCCGGCACTGCTCGAACCACGACGACCCACGTCGCGCACACTACACGTTAGCTACGCTATGGAAAATTTGCTGCCGTCGCGGTCAGACGAGCGCGCGCAGCGCGGGCACCAGTTGGGCCAGCGCCCGGCCGCGGTGCGAGGCCGCGTCCTTCTCCTCCGGGCTCAGCTCGGCCGCCGACCGCGACGAGCCCTCCGGGACGAACACCGGGTCGTAGCCGAAGCCGCCGGAGCCGCGTGGCTCGAATGCGACCGCACCCGGCCACTCACCTCGCACCACGGTCTCGCCGCCGGCGTGCACGAGCGCGCACGCCGACACGAACGCAGCGCCACGGCGCTCCACCGGGACGTCCTCGAGTTGGCCGAGCAGGAGCGTGGTGTTCGACGCGTCGTCGCCGTGCACACCCGACCACCGTGCCGACAACACCCCGGGCATTCCGTTGAGTGCGTCCACCGCGATGCCCGAGTCGTCGGCCACCGACGCCAACCCGGTCGCGCGGAACGCATCCCGGGCCTTGGCCATGGCGTTCTCCTCGAACGTCGCTCCCGTCTCGGGCGCCTCGTCGAACGCCGGGACGTCGTCGAGCGACAGCAACCGCAGCCCGGTGACGCCTGCAGCGTCGAGAACGCGGTGCAGTTCGGCGAGCTTCTTGACGTTGCGCGTGGCAACCAGCAGGTCAGTCACACCGGGTCAGCTTCCGAACGCCTTCTTCGTCGGGCCCGTCGGCTCGGGGAGCACACCGGGGTACGGCAGTTCCAGCGCGGCGTTCTGCACCGCGAACAGCTGCTCGCACGAGGCCATGGCCACGTCGAGCATCTTGTCCAGCGTCGAGCGGGGGAACGTGGCGCCTTCGCCCGTGCCCTGGATCTCGACCAGCGTTCCGGTGTCGGTCGCGACGACGTTCATGTCGACCTCGGCGCGCGAATCCTCGGAGTACGGCAGGTCGACCCGTACGCGGCCGTCGACGACACCGACCGACACCGCCGCGATCGCGCACGACAGCGGCCGCGGGTCGGAGAGCTTCTGAGCCGCGGCGAGGTAGGTCACGGCGTCGGACAGCGCGACGTAGGCACCGGTGATCGCCGCGGTCCGGGTGCCGCCGTCGGCTTGGAGGACGTCGCAGTCCAGGGCGATGGTGTTCTCGCCGAGGGCCCCGAGGTCGATGCACGCCCGCAGCGACCGGCCGATGAGGCGGCTGATCTCCTGCGTGCGTCCGCCGACGCGACCCTTGACCGACTCACGGTCCGAGCGGTCGTGGGTGGCCGCGGGCAGCATCGCGTACTCGGCGGTCAGCCAGCCCTGGCCCGATCCCTTGCGCCACCGCGGCACGCCGTCGGTGACGCTGGCAGTGCACATGACGCGGGTTTGACCGAACTCCACCAGCACGGACCCGGCGGGGTGGTTGGTGAAACCGCGGGTGATGGTCACCGGGCGCAACTCATCGTCGAGGCGGCCGTCTTCTCGTCTGGACACGGCTCAACCCTAACGGCCGGGTCCGACCAGGTGCAGGTTGGCTCAGGACCGCGTGACGTCGTAGGACTCGTCGCACACGACGGCGTGCACGGGTCCGTCGAACTCGGCCTTCGCCTCGCCGATGACGTCCTCACGCGAGGTCCACGGCGGGATGTGGGTCAACAGCAGTTCGCGGACACCGGCTTTGGCCGCAGCGCGGCCTGCCTCGGCACCGGAGAGATGCAGCTTCGGCGGGCGGTCGGGCGAATCGGTCCACGACGCCTCGCACAGGAAGACGTCGGCACCGCTGGCCAATTCGATCAGCGCGTCGCAGTAGCCGGTGTCGCCGCTGTAGACGAACGTCGCGCCGGACGGATCGGTGAAGCGCATGCCATAGGACTCGGTCGGGTGGCACAGCAGCCGGGGCAGCACGTCGAGGGCGCCGATCTGGACGTGCTCGCCGTCGCTCCACCGGCGCAGGTCGAACACGTCGGTGAAGTCGTCGATCTCGCGCCCCTCGGGCGAGGACGCAGCGCCGAGGCGCGCCCACGTCGCCTCCGGCCCGTACATGAGCGCACGCCCCTTCGGCGGGGTCGGGTGGTACCGCCGCCAGACGAAGAGGCCGGGAAGGTCCAGGCAGTGGTCGGCGTGTAGGTGCGAGAGCAGGACCCCGACGGTGCCCGGATCGGCGTGCCGCTGCAGGGCGCCGAGGACGCCGCCGCCGAAGTCGAGGACCAGTGGTGGCGTGTCCGGGGCGGTCAGCAGATATCCCGAGGCAGGCGAATCAGGCCCCGTCACACTCCCGGAGCATCCCAGAACGGTGATTCGCACGCTCACTAGCTTGCCATGCCCCGTCTCCATGTGACGAAAACATCACCGCTTTGGGCGTTCGGATTCACCGATTCGTCACGGTGTGACGTCTCACCTGGGAGGACGCTGCAAGAGACCGCGGCGGAGATCCGGTGCTCCTGTGGCGTACACCTCATCTCAGCAAAGCGCGATCTGCCGGTGATCAGCGGCCGAGTTGGGGGGCTACGCCGCCCCTACGCCGCTCGCGAGCAGTGCGCTCGGGACCGGAGAGCACGTAGGCGGCGACCACCCCGGCGATCGCTCCGCACAGGTGGCCCTGCCACGAGACTCCGAACGTGCCGGGCAACACGCCCAGCAACACACCGCCGTAGACGAACAGCACGATGACGCCGACGACGATCTCCCACGCCTTGCGCGTGAAGAAGCCGAAGACGATCAGGAACGTCAACCACCCGAAGATCAGACCCGAGGCGCCGATGTGGTTGGTCTCCACTCCCGGCGGAGCACCGACGTTCCCGATCAGCCACGTGCCGAGCCCGCCGATGATCCAGATGATCGCCGTGGCGTACACGAAGCGCGACATGCCTGCGAGCGTCATCAGGAAGCCCAGCACCAGGGCCGGACCGGTGTTGGCGACCAGGTGTTGCCAGTTCGAGTGCAGCAGCGGGGCGAAGACGACACCCCAGAGTCCGTCGGTCTCGAGCGGCCGAATCCCGTTGTAGTCCAACCGGTGTCCGGTCAGGTTGTCCCAGATCTCGACGAGGTAGAGCAGCGCGACGAACGTCACCACCGTCGCGGCGCCCACGACCCAGGCGGGGCGTCTGCCGGAACCGGACGGCGCGGCGGGGTTCGGTGCGGTCATGCCCATAGCTGCCCTTCCAACGCGTCCTCGGCGTCATCCAGGCTACCGGCGTACGCACCGGTCGACAGATACTTCCACCCGGCATCGCAGACGGTGAACGCGATGTCTGCGCGCTCGCCGGCCTTCACCGCCTTGGCCGCCATCCCCAGCGCGGCGTGCAGGATCGCGCCCGTCGAGATGCCGGCGAAGATGCCCTCCACCTCGACGATCTCGCGGGTACGCCGGATGGCCTCGAACGCGCCGACCGAGTAGCGGGTGGTCAGCACGTCCGGGTCGTACAGCTCGGGGATGAAGCCCTCGTCGATGTTGCGCAGCGCGTACACGCCTTCGCCGTAGCGCGGCTCGGCCGCGACGATCTGCACTCCGGGTACGTGCTCGCGCAGGAAGCGGCCCGCCCCCATCAGCGTTCCCGTGGTGCCGAGACCCGCCACGAAGTGGGTGATCTCGGGCAGATCGGCCAGCAGCTCGGGACCGGTGCCGTGATAGTGCGCCTCGGCGTTGGCGGGGTTGCCGTACTGGTAGAGCATCACCCATTCGGGGTGTTCGGCGGCCAGCTCCTTGGCCGTGGCCACCGCGGTGTTGGAGCCGCCCTCGGCGGGCGAGTAGATGATCTTCGCGCCGTACAGCTCGAGCAGCTGGCGCCGCTCGATCGACGTGTTCTCGGGCATGACGCAGATCAGGTGGTAACCCTTCAGCGCGCACGCCATCGCCAGCGAGATGCCGGTGTTGCCACTCGTCGGCTCGAGGATCGTGGCCCCCGGGGCGAGCAGCCCGTCGCGCTCGGCCTGCTCGATCATCCGCAGTGCGGGCCGGTCCTTGATCGACCCGGTGGGGTTGCGGTCCTCGAGCTTGGCCCACAGCCGGACGTGCGGCGCGGTGTCGGTGTCCTCCCACTGCGGCGAGAGCCGCTGCAGCCCGACCAGCGGGGTGTTGCCGAGGGCTTGGAGCAGTGAGTCGAACCGGGCCACGGGTCAGCCGCCGACTGCCCCGCCCGCGACGGCAGGCAGGATCGTCACCGAGTCGCCGTCGGAGATCGTGGTGTCCAGACCGCCGGAGAAGCGCACGTCCTCGTCGTTGACGTAAATGTTGACGAAGCGATGCAGCTTGTCCTTGTCGACGAGGCGTTCGGTGATGCCGGAGTAGTTCGCCTCGAGGTCGTCGATGACGGCCTTGAGGGTGTCACCGGAGGCGCTGACGCGCTTCTCCCCGCCGGTGTGGGTGCGCAGGATTGTCGGGATCGACACGCTGACGGTCATGGGCTCGGTCCTTTCGTTGCCGTGCTGGACGGTTCGGTTTCGGTGGAGGGTCAGTACTCGTCGACGATGGTGACGGGCTCTTCGGTGACGACGCCCTCGACGATGCGGTAGCTGCGGAGTTCGTGGACCTCGGGGTCACGGGTGGAGATCAGGACGTAGTGCGCGTCGGGTTCGGAGGCGAACGAGATGTCGGTGCGGCTCGGATAGGCCTCGGTACCGGTGTGCGAGTGATAGATGACGACGGGCACCTCGTCGGTCTCGTCCATCGCGCGCCACACCTTGAGCTGCTCGGCGGAGTCGAAGCGGTAGAAGGTGGGCGACCGCTCGGCGTTGAGCATGGCGACGAACCGTTCCGGCCGGTCCGAGCCGTCGGGTCCGGCGACGATCCCGCAGGCCTCGTCGGGGTGGTCGGCGCGGGCATGGGCCACCATGGCGTCCACCAGATCGCTACGGATCTTCAGCACCGGTCACTTCCCTCTCACTCGCCGAACGCTCCGGGCAACATGTCACGGTAGGTGGGTATTCCTGCCACCGCCTCGGCGGCGAGCACGCCGACCATGACCGCGCGGGCCAGACAGTCCGCCGCCGCGGCGCCGACGGCGGCGGTCAGCTTGGTCTCCGGCGACATCGCGGCCGGGGTGTCGCTCGCGGGCTCGACCTCGATGGCGCCGGTCGCCAGCGCGAACACCGAGTCGCCGTCGAGTGGCGTGTGCACCGGCCGGATCGTGCGGGCGAGGCCGTCCTGGGCGGCCACGGCCATCCGGTGACACGCGGCGGGGCTCAGCAGGGCGTCGGTCGCGACGATCGCGATCGTCGTGTTGAACGGCGACAGCTCGGCGTCGCGCTCGCGGAACGCCTCGATCTCCTCTGGCGGCGGCGGGACGAGACCGAACTCGCGCGCGTACTCGACCATCCACGGCAGGCCCGTGCGCGGATCGGCGACGTTGCCCGCCGAGTTCACCGCGACGATCGCACCGACGGTGACGCCGATGTCGTCGAGTCGCATCGACGCCGTGCCGAGACCACCCTTGAGCGCGCCTGCGCGGGCGCCGACCCCGGCTCCCACGGTCCCGACCGCGACGGACGGCCCCGCGGCCTCGGCGGCCCGCCTGCCGAACTCGGCGTCGGGCCTGCACTGCCAGCCGCCGACCGGCAGGTCGAAGATCACCGCCGCGGGCACGATCGGCACCAGACCGCCGTCGAGCGCCACGCCCCGCTCGCGGGTCTCGAGCCACTGCATGACGCCGTCGGCCGCGGCGAGTCCGAACGCACTGCCGCCGGTCAGCATCACCGCGTCCACATAGCGCACGCTGTTGGACGGGTGCAGCAGATCCGTCTCCCGGGTGCCGGGAGCACCGCCGCGCACGTCGACGGCGCCCACGGTTCCCGGCGGAGTGAGCACCACGGTGGTGCCGGTGGCCCAGCCGGAGCCGAGCGTGGCGTCGTCGTCGAGCCGGTGGTGGTGGCCCACCAGGATGCCCGCGACGTCGGTGATCGAACCAAGATTCGAACCGGTCATCGTCGGACGCTCATCGGTGCGACGAGTTCATCAGTCCCAGCACCAGATACTCCTGCAGCACCGTCAGCCACTGGTAGACGTCGAGGTGTCCGGCCATCGGGTGCTCGGCGGGCAGCCGGTCGGGCCCGTCGGCACCGATCTCGAGCATGGTGCCCAACGCCAGCCGGACGTCGTTGACGGCGCTGGCCCAGCAGTGCGCGTCGTCTTCGGTCAGCTCGAACTTCCCGCCTGCGGTCGGCAGCGTGTCCAGCAGGCGCTGCGCTGCTTGGCGTTTCGCGTCGATGATCGCCGGCTCGTGCAGGCTGCGCAGCGCCGCGTTCAGGCTCTCCGCGGTGCGTGAACCCGCGGGATGCTCGGTGGCGGGGCGGTAGAAGTCCGGCAGCAGCCGCCGCATCGTGTCGTCCTCGGGCGGCTTCGAGTTGCCCGTCTTCATCCCGGTGAGTTCTTCGAGTTCGTCGGTGGGCGAATCGGATTCGCGGTCGGCGAGCATCTCGATCAATGACGAGACGAGGTTGCGCACCAGTGCCGCCTCGTGCGCCGCGAGCGACGACCGGTACCGGGGTCCCTCAGCGGTGTCGACCCTTTTCCACTTGCGCACCCGCCGGCCTCAGCGGTCCTGCTGCATGGAGGCCCATAGCCCAGCGGCATGCAACTTGGACACGTCTGCCTCCATCGATTCGCGGCTGCCTGCCGACACGACCGCCTTGCCCTCTTCGTGCACCTGCATCATCAACTTGTTGGCGTGCGGCTCGCTGTAGCCGAACAGCTTCTGGAAGACGTAGGTGACGTAGGACATCAGGTTCACCGGGTCGTCCCACACGATCGTCACCCAGGGTGAGTCGGTGGCGGTGTCCTCGGCGGCGACGGCGTCGGCCGATCGCTCCTCACGGGTACCCGGACGGGTCCGTGCTGGGGTAACCATGCCGCCTAGGATAGCGAGTCACGTCTCTCCTGATCGACGCTGGAGTACCAGCGGCTACGGTTGGGCGTGTGGCTACCTCGTCGACGGCGATGTTCACCGACAAGTACGAACTCACGATGCTCGCCGCGGCACTTCGCAACGGGACAGCGCATCGCAGGACCACCTTCGAGGTCTTCGCCCGCAGGCTGCCCGACGGTCGCCGGTACGGCGTCGTCGCGGGCACCGCACGCCTGGTGGAAGCGTTGTCGCAGTTCACGTTCGACGACGCCGCGCTGAGCCTGCTCGACGACTTCCTCGATCCCGACACGCTGGCCTACCTCGCGGGCTACCGGTTCGGCGGCGACGTCGACGGCTATCCCGAGGGCGAGCTGTACTTCCCCGGCTCCCCCGTGCTGTCGGTGCGGGGCACCTTCGCCGAGTGCGTGGTGCTCGAGACGCTGGCCCTGTCGATCCTCAACCACGACAGTGCCATCGCCTCGGCCGCGGCCCGCATGGTGAGCGCCGCCGAGGGCAGGCCGCTGATCGAGATGGGGTCGCGCCGCACCCACGAGGAAGCCGCGGTCGCCGCGGCCCGCGCCGCCTACCTCGCCGGTTTCTCCGGGTCGTCGAACCTCGCGGCCGAGCAGCGCCACGGCGTTCCCACGATGGGCACCAGCGCCCACGCCTTCACGCTGCTGCACGCGTCGGCGAGCGGAACGGACGAGAAGGCGGCGTTCGCAGCCCAGGTCGATGCCCTCGGCGTGGGCACCACGCTGCTCGTCGACACCTACGACATCGCCGCCGGCGTCGCCAACGCGGTCGCGGTCGCAGGCCCCGAACTCGGCGCCGTCCGCATCGACTCCGGTGAACTCGGCGTGCTGGTCCGCCAGGTCCGCGACCAGCTCGACGGGCTCGGCGCGACGGGCACGAAGATCGTGGTCTCCAGCGACCTCGACGAGTTCGCGATCGCCGCGCTGCGTGCCGAGCCGGTCGATTCCTACGGCGTCGGCACGTCCGTGGTCACCGGCTCGGGCGCGCCGACGGCGGGCATGGTCTACAAGCTGGTCGAGGTCGACGGCATCCCGGTCGCCAAGCGCAGCAGCCACAAGGAGTCCCACGGCGGCGGCAAGCAGGCGCTGCGGCTGGCCAAGCCGTCGGGCACCGTCGTCGAAGAGGTCGTCCACCCCGCAGGACGCGCGCCGTCGGTACCCGAGGGGCTGATGGCGCGTGAACTCGCGGTGCCGATGGTCCGTGGCGGTGACCCCGTCGCGGACTTCTCGCTGGAGGCCGCACGCGCGCGGGTCGCCGCAGGGCTGGTGAGCCTGCCGTGGGACGGGCTGAAGCTCTCCGGTGGCGAGCCGGCCATCCCGACCCGCATGGTCGCCCCCGAGGGCACGTGACCCCGACGCCCGAGGGTTCTGACTCCGGCCGCGTGACGGGACTGCTCGCCGCGGCCGTCACCGCGCTGGGCGGCGCCGAGCGCAGCGGTCAAGTCCAGATGGCGCAGGCCGTCGAGCAGGCGTTCAACACCGGCGAACACCTCGCCGTCCAGGCCGGGACCGGAACCGGCAAGTCGCTGGCGTACCTCGTCCCCGCGATCTCCCACGCGCTCGACGCGAACCACCCGGTCGTCGTCTCCACCGCTACGATCGCCCTGCAGCGCCAGCTCGTCGACCGCGATCTGCCGCGCCTGGCCGATGCGCTGGCCCCCGAACTCCCACGCCGGCCCGAATTCGCGCTACTCAAGGGCCGCGGAAACTACCTGTGCCTCAACAAGATAAACGGCGGATCCACGGCCGAGCCGGACGACCGGCCGCAGGAGGAACTGTTCGATGCCGTGGCGTCGACGCAGCTCGGTCGCGACGTCAAGCGCCTCGCCGAGTGGTCGTCGGACACCGAGACCGGAGACCGCGACGAACTGACGCCCGGCGTCCCGGACCGGTCTTGGAGTCAGGTGAGCGTCTCGGCACGCGAGTGCATCGGCGCCACCCGCTGCACCTACGGCACCGACTGCTTCGCCGAGAAGGCCCGGGCCAAGGCCGGCACCGCCGACGTCGTGGTCACCAACCACGCGCTGCTCGCGATCAACGCGATCTCCGACGTCAACGTGCTGCCCGAGCACGACATGCTCGTCGTCGACGAGGCGCACGAACTCGTCGACCGGGTGACCAGCGTGGCCACCGCCGAACTCTCGGCCACCTCACTCGGCATCGCACTGCGGCGCGCGGCGCGCCTCGTCGAACCCGAGGTGGCGCAACGACTCGAGGCGGCGATCGCCACGTTCACCTCCGCACTGCACGACGAGGAACCGGGCCGCAAGGACAGCCTCGACGAGGAGATGGCGACCTACCTGACGGTGCTGCGCGACTCCGCCGACAAGGTGCGCTCGGCGATCGACACGGCGCCCAGCGACCCCAAGGCCGCCTCGGCCCGCGCGGAGGCCGTGACCGCGCTGACCGACCTCAGCGACACCGCGACGCGGATCCTGACGTCCTACGGGCCCGCCATCCCGGACCGCACCGACGTGGTGTGGCTGGACCGCGAGGAAGTGCGTGGCACCACCCGGGTGGTCCTGCGAGTGGCGCCGCTGTCGGTGGCGGGCCTGCTGCGCAACCGGATCTTCGACCAGCAGACCGCGATCCTCACCTCCGCGACCCTCACGGTCGGGGGCACGTTCGACGCGATGGCCCGGTCCTGGGGGCTGAAGTTCGGCGACGACGACGAGGGCGCGGCGTGGCGCGGGCTGGACGTGGGATCGCCGTTCGCACACGGGAAGTCGGGAATCCTCTACGTCGCCGCGCACCTCCCCCCGCCCGGCCGCGACAGTGCGGGATCGGCCGAACAGCTCGACGAGATCGAAGGACTGATCACGGCCGCCGGCGGACGCACCCTCGGGCTGTTCTCGTCGATGCGCGCCGCGCGTGCCACCGCCGAGGTGATGCGCGAGCGACTCGACACCCCGGTGCTGTGCCAGGGCGAGGACACGACCTCCGCGCTGGTGCGCCAATTCGCCGCCGACGACGAGACCTCGCTGTTCGGCACGTTGTCGCTGTGGCAGGGCGTCGACGTACCCGGTTCGTCGCTGACGCTGGTCATCATCGACCGCATCCCGTTCCCCCGGCCCGACGACCCGCTGATCACCGCCAGGCAGCGCGCCATCGCCGCCCGCGGCGGCAACGGCTTCATGGCGGTGGCGGCAAGCCATGCCGCGCTGCTGCTGGCGCAGGGCGCCGGGCGACTGCTGCGCAGCGTCGACGACCGCGGCGTGGTGGCCGTCCTCGACTCCCGCATGGCGACGGCCCGCTACGCCGGCTACCTGCGGGCGTCGCTACCGCCGTTCTGGTCGACTACCGACGGCGCGCGGGTGCGGGCGGCGCTGGAGCGTCTGCGGTCCTGACCGGCGCCGAGGATTCACCCGGTGTGCGGTGCCCTCGATCACTATCATCACGATCGACTTCCACGTGCGCGCCGCCGGCCGCAGGCCAAGCGAAAGGCAGCCTCGATGAGCCGGTGGCACCCGCTGTCCACGACGGTGATCGCGTGTACGGCCCTGCTGGTCTCCGCGTGCGCGACCACGACACTGCACGGCAGGCCGGTGTCGGTGTTCAGCGATCCCTTCAGCGTGGCGGGCATGGCAGCCACCGACGGCCCCACCGGGCTGCGCGACGACGCGGCCGCCCCGTCGCGCGAGGTGCTGGGAACCGACGGCAGTGAGATCGACGAACTCGGCGTCCAAGCGGTCAGCGACGTCGAGGAGTTCTGGGCGTCGGCCTACGGCGACGCCTTCGGCGGCGAGTTCACACCGGTCTCGGAAGTGCACTCCTGGGACAGCGAGGAATTCGACGGCACGTTCTGCGGATCCGAGACCTTCGGTCTGGTCAACGCCGGCTACTGCTTCGACGACGAGACCATCGGCTGGGACCGCGGTCAGCTGCTGCCGTCGCTGCACAGCGCCAACGGCGACATGGCAGTCGCGATGGTGCTGGCCCACGAATACGGCCACGCCGTGCAGCACCAGGCGGACCTGGTCGGTCCGGCCACCCCCACGCTGGTCGGCGAGCAGCAGGCCGACTGCCTCGCGGGCTCGTACATGCGTTGGGTCGCCGAGGGCAATTCGCCGCGCTTCACGCTCAGCACCAGCGAGGGGCTCAACAACCTGCTGGCCGCTATGATCGCGTTCCGCGACCCGCTGCTCAACGAGGACGACCCGGAGGTCGGCGCCGACGAGCACGGATCGGCCTTCGAGCGGGTGTCCGCCTTCCAGTTCGGCTTCACCGACGGCCCGGCGTCGTGCGCGGGCATCGACTCCGAGGAGATCGAGCAGCGCCGCGGCGACCTGCCGGTGCTCCTGCCCGGTGACGAGACCGGCGAACTGCCGGTCACCGTGGACTCGGTGCGTTCGGTGGTCGACGCGATGGGCACGCTGTTCGCGCCTGCCGACCCGCCTGCGCTGACCTTCGACGCCGTCGACTGCACGGACGCACGGATGCACCCCCCGGTGTCCTACTGCCCCTCGTCCAACACGATCGTCGTCGACCTCCCTCGACTGGCGGAGATCGGCACGCCGTCGGAGGAGGACGACGGCAGCGGGCTGGCCAGTGGTGACAACACCGCGTACTCGATCCTGGTGTCGCGGTACATGCAGGCCGTCCAGCGCGAGCACGGCGGTGTCGCGCTCGACGATGCCGAGGCCGCCCTGCGCACTGCGTGCCTGACCGGTGTGGCGACGGCCAAGATGACCGACAGCGTCACCACACCCGACGGCAACACGATCGCGATCACGGCGGGCGACGTCGACGAGGCGGTGTCGGGCATCCTGCTGAACGGACTGGTTGCCAGCGACGTCAACGGCGACACCGTGCCGTCGGGGTTCTCGCGCATCGACGCGTTCCGCGTCGGCGTGCTCGGTGACGCGGACCGCTGCTTCAAGCGCTTCGACTAGACGGCCGCCGAACGGTTTCTAAACGGTCTTCGTCTCGCCGTAGTAGGCGACGATCGCGTCGGACGTCTTCGTCGACCGGGTCAGGAACGCGTACGACCGCAGGAACGACTCGCCCACGCAGCCGTCGATCTTGACGTGGAAGTTGCTGATCATCACCCACGGCTTGGCACCGTCGAACTCCTTCTTGGTGACCGGGACGACGTTGATGATGCCGGGCTTCAGACCCACCGTGATGCCGCCGCCGACGTTGCCGCCGAGGCCGGGCAGGATGCCGTCGGGCAGCGGTGAGCCCACCACCGTTCCAAGGATGCCCAGGGACGGGTTCAGGCCCACGGTGCCGGTGAGCGAGACGCCGTTGGAGGTGCTCATGTCGATGCCACAACCGATCTGGTAACCCACCTCGATCGTGCCGCGGGTGCCCTCACCGTCGTCGGGTCCCTCGAGGGACCCCTCGTAGGTACCGCCCACGACGTATTCGCGTGACGAGATGGCGGTGGTCAGCGGAGCGCTGATGACCTGCGTCTCGTCCTTGGCCGACAGCACCAACTTCCAGCCGTCCGGAGTGTCGAGGACCCGCGGTGGGGGTGACACCACGCGTCCCGCGTCGGGCGGCGGCGCCACCTCGGCCCCGACCGGCTCGACGACCGGTCCCGGCTCGGCGCCGGCCGGTGGCAGGCTCAGCCCACCGAGCGCAGCGACCGCTGCCACGACGGCAAGACGACGAAAGAGCACGAAGGACCCCCTGTTGTTGGTGACCTTCGGAACTTATATCGCCTAGGCACTCGTGCGGAGCCGGGTTGGGGAAACCGAATCAGTTGGTCGGCAGCCGCAGCACGTACCCGGCTTCGAGCGCGACCCACAGCGCACCGTCGGGGCCGATCGCCATGCCGTGGGGCTCACTGCCCGCGGGCAGGTCGATCGTCACGACCTCGCCGTCGGCACTCACCCGCGCCACCTGGTCGGCACCCCACAGGCTGACCCACACCCCGCCCATCGGGTCGGCGACCACGGCGTGCGGCTTGCCGGGCAGGTCGAGTTCCTGGATCGCCTCGTCCATCGGAATCCGCCCGACCTTGTCGGCCAGCACCGACGTGAACCACACCGTGTCGTCGTGGGTGGCGGTGATGCCGACGGGTCCGGAACCGCGGGTCGGCACCTCGCGCTTGGTCAGCGTGCCGCCTATGTCGAGCCTGCCGATCGAGTTGGCCTGATTCATCGTGAACCACAGCGCACCGTCGGGGCCGGTCGTGATCATCGACGGCATGCCGCCCACCGGCCACTCGTCGACGGTGCCGTCGTCACCCAGCCTGCCGACCGTGCCCGCCGTCATCGTGGTGAACCACAGCGCACCGTCAGGACCCACGGTGATCCCGAATGGCGCACTGCCGCTGGTCAATTCGACGGACGACTGCTCACCGTCGGTCGTGATGCGCCCGATCCGGTCGTCGCCCGAGCGGGTGAACCACAGCGCACCGTCACCGCCGCGGGTGATCAGCGATGGCCTGCTGCCGTCGGCGACGTGATGCAGGCGCAGGTCGCCGTCGGGCGCCACCCGCGCGATCGCGCCGCCGTGCACCAGCGTCACCCACATCGCGCCGTCGGGGCCTGCGGTCAGTGCGTACGGTCCGCCGTCTACGGGGACCTCGAGGATGCCGCTCACGCGAGCGTGACGAGCCCCAGCTCGTCGGCGGCGGCCAGTAGCGGGTGGTGCGGCAGCACCCGCACCGTGTAGCCGACCGGCCCGGCCACCGGCAGCGGCGTCGTCGTCGAGAAGACCTCGTTGCCTCCGTCGCCGGTCCCGGTGTGCGCCATCTGCACGGTGGTGGGCTCGAGCAGCGCGTCGGTGGTGTCCACGCGGCCGATCACCGCTTCGACCACCACCTCGTCGGGCGCGAGGCCTGCGAGATCCACCGTGGCGGTCAGCGTCAGTTCCGAACCGAGCAGCGGCGTATCGGGCAGGCCGTAGCTGTCGACGTCGGTGATCTGGATCCTGGGCCACGCCTCCTCGGCGCGACGGCGGTACGCCGCGAGGTCGCGGGCCGCGCCGAACGGCACGCCGTCGACCGCCTCGATCGTCCGGTGCAGCGATCGGGCTGCCGGTGCGTAGTACTTCTCGGTGTAGTCCCGCACCATGCGGGACGCCAGCACCTTGGGCCCCAGCGACTGCAACGTGTGCCGCACCATCTCCACCCAGCGGGTGGGGACGCCCTGGGCGTCGCGGTCGTAGAACTTGGTGGTGACCGAGTCGGCGATCAGGTCGTAGAGGGCGGCGGCCTCGAGGTCGTCGCGCCGGGTCTCGTCGGCCAGGCCATCGGCAGTCGGGATCTCCCAACCGTTCTCGCCGTCGTACCACTCGTCCCACCACCCGTCGCGGATGGACAGATTGAGCCCGCCGTTGAGCGCGCTCTTCATCCCCGAGGTGCCGCACGCCTCCAAGGGACGCAACGGATTGTTGAGCCACACGTCGCACCCCCAGTACAGGAGCCGTGCCATCGACATGTCGTAGTCGGGCAGGAACGCGATCCGGTGCCGCACGTCGGGCCGGTCGGCGAAGCGCACCACCTGCTGGATGAGCGCCTTGCCCCCGTCGTCCGCCGGGTGCGACTTGCCCGCCACGATCAGCTGGACGGGCCGCTTCTCGTCGAGCAGCAGCCGCTCGAGCCGATCGGGGTCGCGCAGCATGAGCGTCAGGCGCTTGTAGGTCGGCACCCGCCGGGCGAACCCGATGGTCAGCACGTCGGGGTCGAAAGCCCCTGCGATCCAACCGAGTTCGGCATCGGAGGCGCCGCGCTCCAGGCAGGACTTGCGCAACCGCGCGCGGACGTCGTCGATCAGCAGCTTGCGCAGCTCGCACCGGATCCACCACAGGTGGCCGGGATCGACCTGCTGCAGCCGCTGCCACGTGTCGGGTTCGCTCAACGACCCGAGATCGTCACTGCCGATCAGCTCACGGCCCAGCTGTACCCACTGTGGCGCCGCCCACGTGGGTGCGTGTACGCCGTTGGTGATCGACCCGATCGGCACCTCCTCGGTGTCGAAGCCGTTCCACAGCTCGTTGAACATGCCCCGGCTGACCTTGCCGTGCAGCAGCGATACGCCGTTGGCGCGTTGCGCCAGCCGCAATCCCATGTACGCCATGTTGAACTTCGTCGGGTCGTCCTCGGCGCCGAATGCGACGATGCGATCGAGCGGAAGACCCGGCAGCAGTTCGGAATCCGCGCCAGACGGCTCATCGGACCGCGCGCCGAAGTACTGCTCCACCAGATCCACCGGGAACCGGTCGATGCCCGCGGGCACGGGAGTGTGCGTGGTGAACACCGTCGAGGAGCGCACCACGGCCAGCGCGGTGTCGAAGTCCAGCCCGCCGTCGGTGACGAGTTCGCGGATCCGCTCGGTGCCCAGGAATCCGGCGTGGCCCTCGTTCATGTGGAACACCTGCGGCTCGGGCAGGCTCTCCACTCGCGTGAACGCGCGGATCGCCCGGACTCCGCCGATACCGGCCAGGATCTCCTGCTGGATCCGGTGCTCCTGGTCACCGCCGTAGAGCCGGTCGGTGACGCCGCGCAGTTCGTGGTCGGTCTCGGGGGTGTCGGAATCCAGCAGCAGCAACGGGATTCGGCCGACCTGGGCCACCCACACGCGTGCGTTGAGTTCCGCCGAGTCGGGCATCGCCAGCCGCACCAGGACGGGCTCGCCGTCCTCGTCGGTCAGCAGCCGCAGCGGCAACCCCTGCGGATCCAGCGACGGATAGTTCTCGTGCTGCCAGCCGTCGGCGGTCAGCGACTGCCGGAAGTAGCCGGACCGGTAGTACAGGCCCACCGCGATCAGCGGCAGACCCAGGTCCGACGCGGACTTGAGGTGGTCGCCTGCCAGGATGCCCAGCCCGCCGGAGTAGTTCGGCAGCACCTCCGCGACGCCGAACTCCATGGAGAAGTAGGCGATTCCGGTCGGTAGCTCCTCACCGGCGGCGACACGCTCCTGGTACCACATGGGCCGCTGCAGGTAGTCGTCGAGATCGGCCGCCAGGTGGTCGAGCCGGTCGAGGAACGACTCGTCGACCGCGAGCGCGTCGAGCCGCTTGGGACTGACCGCTCCCAACAGCGCGACGGGGTCCGCGTCGACGTGACTCCACAGTTCGGGATCGATGCTCGCGAACAGGTCCTGGGTGGGTTTGTCCCACGACCAGCGCAGGTTGACCGAGAGTCGCTCGAGCGCCTCGAGGCGCTGCGGGAGGTGGGCACGGACGGTGAACCGACGAAGTGCTTTCACGCGATCTCACCTTACTGCTGATCGCCGTTCGCCACTGCGGGCTGAACTACTCGTCACGCGCGAGGGGTTGAGTCGGACACTACGGTGGGTATAGAGCGCGACGAGGCTGAAACGAAACAGATGACACCGCGCGACCATTACGCGTCGCGCCAATGTGAGGAGTTCGGTGGTGGCCGGTCGTATCGGGATCGATGACGTCGCGCCCGTGGTTTCGGGTGGACGGTATCCGGCGAAGGCCGTGGTCGGAGAGGTGGTGCCGGTTCGGGCCACGGTGTGGCGAGAGGGGCACGACGTCGTCGCGGCCACGCTCGTCGTCCGCTACCACGGCACGTCCTACCCTCAGCTGGCCACGCCGCCGGCAGGCATTCGGCCCACCGAGGCCGAACCCGTCCCGATCGAGGACGTGGTCAACCCCGCGCCCAGGGTCAAGCCGCAGAACCTGCCGATGCGCACGGGTGAGGAGCCCGACGTCTTCTACGGTCAGTTCGTACCCGACGCCGTGGGCCTGTGGACGTTCCGCGTCGACGGGTGGGGCGACCCCATCGCCACGTGGCGCAAGGCGGTCGTCGCCAAGCTCGACGCCGGCCAGGGCGAAGCAGAGCTGGACAACGATCTGCTGATCGGCGCGAAGCTCCTCGAGCGGGCGGCCACCGGGCTCCCCCGCCAGGACCGCTTCCCGTTGATCGACGCGGCGACCCGCCTGCGCGAGCCCGGTGACCCGCTCACGCGGGCAGGCTTGGCGCTCGCCGAGGAGGTCACCTCGCTGCTGGACCGCTACCCGCTGCGGGAACTCGTGACCCGTGACGAGCAGTACGGCGTCTGGGTCGACCGCCCACTGGCCAGGTCCAGTGCCTGGTACGAGTTCTTCCCCCGCTCGACGGGCGGCTGGGACACCGAGGGCAACCCGGTGCACGGCACCTTCAAGACCGCGGTGAATGCGCTGCCGCGGGTCGCGAGGATGGGCTTCGACATCGTGTACCTGCCCCCGATCCACCCGATCGGCGAGGTGCACCGCAAGGGCCGCAACAACAGCGTCACCGCGGGCCCCGACGACGTCGGGTCGCCGTGGGCGATCGGCAGCGCCGCCGGAGGCCACGACGCCGTACACCCCGATCTGGGCACCATCGAGGACTTCGACGCGTTCGTGGCAGCCGCCCGCGACCAAGGCCTCGAGGTCGCACTCGACCTCGCGCTGCAGTGCGCTCCTGACCACCCGTGGGCGAGGGACCACCCCGAGTGGTTCACCGTGCTGCCCGACGGCACGATCGCCTACGCCGAGAACCCGCCGAAGAAGTATCAGGACATCTATCCGATCAACTTCGACAACGACCCGGCAGGCATCTACGCCGAGGTGCTGCGCGTGGTGCGGTTCTGGGTGTCACACGGGGTGAAGGTGTTCCGCGTCGACAACCCGCACACCAAACCGCCGAACTTCTGGGCGTGGCTGATCGGCGAGGTCAAGAACTCCGATCCCGACGTCCTGTTCCTGGCCGAGGCGTTCACCAGGCCGGCGCGCCTGTTCGGTCTGGCGAAACTTGGGTACACGCAGTCGTACACGTACTTCACGTGGCGAACGGCCAAGTGGGAACTCATCGAGTTCGGCGAGCAGATCGCCGAGCACGCCGACTACGCGCGGCAGAGCCTGTGGCCCAACACGCCGGACATCCTGCACGAGAGTTTGCAGCACGGCGGGCCGGGCATGTTCGCCATTCGTGCGGTGATGGCAGCCACGATGAGTTCGACGTGGGGCGTGTACAGCGGTTACGAACTCTTCGAGCACCAGGCGGTGCGCGAGGGTAGTGAGGAGTACCTGAACTCTGAGAAGTACGAACTGCGTCCGCGCGACTTCGACGCCGCAGTGGCCCGAGGCGAATCGCTGGAGCCCTTCCTCACCCGGCTCAACGAGATCCGCCGGCTCCACCCCGCACTCAGTCAACTGCGCAACATCAAGTTCCACGCCGTGGACAACGACGCACTGCTTGCCTACAGCAAGTTCGATCCGGTCTCCGGAGACTGCGTCCTGGTCGTCGTGACGCTCAACCCGTTCGGCGCCGAGGATTCGACGGTCTGGCTGGACATGGCCGCACTGGGCATGTCGGACCACGACCGGTTCTGGGTGCGCGATGAGATCACGGGTGACGAATACCAATGGGGACAGGCGAACTACGTCCGCCTCGATCCGGCCAGAGCCGTGGCCCACGTTTTGAACATGCCGTCGATCCCCGCCGATCGACGCCTCAACCTGCTGCGGAGGGAATGACAGACATGACCCGCACCAACCCGTTCACCAGCCAACATCTCCGACCCAACGACTCCGACCTCGGACGTCTGCTCGCCGGTGAGCACCACGATCCGCACTCGGTGCTCGGTGCCCACGAGTACGAGGACCACACCGTGATCAGGGTGCTGCGCCCGAACGCCGTGGAGGTCACGGCGCTCATCGGCGGCGAGCGTTACCCGTTCAGCCACGTCGACGACGCGCTGTTCGCGGTCGCGGTGCCGATCACCGGTCTCATCGACTACCGCCTGGAGATCCGCTACCCGTCCGGCGACGACCACGGCCCGGTGCACACCGTGGCCGACCCATACCGCTTCCTGCCCACTCTTGGCGACATCGACCTGCACCTGTTCGCCGAGGGCCGCCACGAACGCCTGTGGGAGGTGCTCGGCGCACACCCGCACACCTACCGCACGGCCGACGGCGACGTCGACGGCGTGTCGTTCGCCGTCTGGGCGCCGAATGCCAAGGGCGTCACCCTGATCGGCGAGTTCAACCACTGGAGCGGCAACGACGCACCGATGCGCAGCCTGGGGTCCTCGGGCGTGTGGGAACTCTTCTGGCCGGACTTCCCGCTCGACGCGCTGTACAAGTTCCGCGTGCACGGCGCCGACGGCTCGGTGAGCGACCGGGCCGACCCGATGGCGTTCGCCGCGGAGGTGCCGCCGAGCACCGCCTCGCGCGTCCACGTCAGCGACTACACCTGGAGCGACGACGACTGGATGGCGCAACGCGCGCTGAAGAACCCCGTCTTCGAACCGATGAGCACGCTCGAGGTGCACCTGCCGTCGTGGCGGCCGGGCCTCACCTACCGGGAACTGGCCACCGAACTCACCGAGTACGTCGTCGAGAACGGCTTCACACACGTCGAGATGCTGCCCGTCGCCGCCCACCCCTTCGGCGGGTCGTGGGGCTACCAGGTCACCTCGTACTACGCGCCGATGCCGAAGCTCGGCAGCCCCGACGACCTGCGGTACCTGATCGACACCCTGCATCAGGCAGGCATCGGCGTGATCGTCGACTGGGTGCCCGCTCACTTTCCCAAGGACGCCTGGGCGCTCGGACGGTTCGATGGCACCCCCCTCTACGAACACTCCGACCCCCGCCGCGGTGAGCAACTCGACTGGGGCACCTACGTGTTCGACTTCGGGCGGGCCGAGGTGCGCAACTTCTTGGTCGCCAACGCGCTGTACTGGCTGCAGGAGTACCACGTCGACGGCCTGCGGGTGGATGCCGTCGCCTCGATGCTGTACCTCGACTACTCCCGGCCCGAGGGCGGCTGGACGCCCAACGTCTACGGCGGACGGGAGAACCTCGAGGCGGTGCAGTTCCTGCAGGAGATGAACGCCACCGTGCACAAGGTGACCCCCGGCATCGTCACGATCGCCGAGGAATCGACGTCGTGGCCCGGCGTCACGCGCCCCACCAACCTTGGCGGCCTTGGCTTCTCGATGAAGTGGAACATGGGCTGGATGAACGACACGCTGGAGTTCATCTCCCGGGATCCCATCCACCGCGGGTACCACCACGGCGAGATCACCTTCTCGATGGTCTACGCCTTCAGCGAGAACTTCGTGCTGCCGATCAGCCACGACGAGGTCGTGCACGGCAAGGGCACCCTGTGGGGCCGCCTGCCGGGTGACGACCACATGAAGGCCGCCGGTCTGCGCGGTCTGCTCGCCTACCAGTGGGCGCACCCCGGCAAGCAACTGCTGTTCATGGGGCAGGAATTCGGCCAGCGCGCAGAGTGGTCCGAGGAGCGCGGCGTCGACTGGTACCAGCTCGACGAGAACGGCTTCTCGAACGGCGTCCTCCGGATGGTCCGCGACATGAACGGGGTCTATCAGGACCACCGTGCGCTGTGGTCGCGCGACACCAGCCACGAAGGCTACTCGTGGATCGACGCGAACGACTCGGCGAACAACGTGCTGAGCTTCCTGCGCTACGGCGACGACGGCTCGGTGATGGCGTGCGTGTTCAACTTCTCGGGCGCCGAGCACTCGCGGTACCGACTGGGCCTGCCGCACACCGGCACCTGGCGAGAGGTGCTCAACACCGACGCCGCCGACTACAACGGCTCGGGCATCGGCAACTACGGCGCCGTCGAGGCCACCGACGAGTCCTGGCACGGCAGGCCGGCGTCCGCCCTCATGGTGCTGCCGCCCCTGGCAGCGCTGTGGTTCGAACCAGCGCCGCCCGAAGCGGCCGGGTAGCCCGGCCGCTCAGTACAGCGCGTTGGCGAGGTTGCGCCTGCCCGCGATGACGTCGGGATCGGCCGGGTCGAAGAGTTCGAACAACTCGACGAGTCGGGTGCGTACCTTCGTCCGGTCGTCGCCCGCGGTGCGCTTCACCAAGGCGATGAGCCGGTTGAACGCGGCGGCCGGATCCTGCTGCAGCACTTCGACGTCGGCTGCGGCGAAGGCCGCGTCGAGGTCGTCGGGCGCAGCCTCGGCGCGGGCCACGGCGTCCTGCGGCTGAGTCGTCGCCCGCTGCAGGAAGGCGATCTGCCGAACCGCGCCGCGGGCCTCCTCGTGATTCGGCTTCGCGTCGAGGACGGCCTGATAGGCGGCGAGCGCCGCGTCGAAGTCACCGGCGTCGAGGTGCGCGCGAGCCTGCTCCACCTCGGGGTCGACGACCTCTTCCTCCCCGGCACCGCCGGCGAGCTTGCCCGCGGTGGCCTCCAGCAGCGAGTCGACCCACCGCCTCAACTGCTCGGGCGGTTGTGAGCCCTGGAAGCTCGACAGTGGCTGTCCCGCAGCGACTGCCACGACGGTGGGCACCCCTTGGACGCCGAACGCCTGGGCGACCTGCGGGACGACGTCGACGTTGACCGTCGCCAGCGACCACGTGCCGCCGTCGTCGGCGGCCAGTGCGGCGAGCACGTCGCCGAGCTGCACGCTCGACGGGCTACGCGGCGTCCACAGCAGGACGACGACGGGGACCTGGTTCGACTTGGCGATGACGTCGGCTTCGAAGTTCGCCTCGGTCACCTCGATGGCGCTCGCCGGTGCCGAACCGGATGCCGGTGCGGCGGCGGCCGCCGGGGGTGGCTGCTTGAGCGCCGAGAGATCGATCGCGCCCGCCAGTGCGGGCCCCATGGGAGGTCGTGGACGTGTCACGCCTACAAGTCTGGCACGTCGCCCGTCAGGTCGATTGAGGGACCGACGTGGTGTTCGTGCCTGCGACGGGGCTCATCTTGCCCGTCCGGTCGGCCCACATGACGAAGATCACACTGCCCAGCGGCACGATGCTGCCCAGCAACGCGAGGATCCACGTCCAGATACCCCAGCGGTGCGCGATTCCGACCAGGACGGCCGCCACGATGAACGCCACGAACACCCCACCGTGAATGGGACCGAAGATCTTCACGCCGATCTCCGTACGCGGTGACCCGAGGTACTTGAAGTACATGCCGATCAGCAGGCCGGCCCAGCTCAGCGCCTCCGCGAATGCGATCAGCCGGAACCAGCCCGCAGCTGTGCCTTTTCTCCGCTGGACGCCGGATTGGTTTGCCATGGCCGCCATTGTGCCCGACGGCGACGCCAGCTACTACACGACGTCGTTGTGAGGAAGTCTCCGCTCTGGGAGACGAAGGTCAGGGCCTCCGCAGGATCAGCGCGTCGCCCTGGCCGCCCGCACCGCAGAGTGCGGCCACCGCGTAACCGGAGCCCTTCTGTGCGAGTTCGAGCGCGGCGTGCAGCGTGGTGCGAGCGCCGGACATTCCGATCGGGTGGCCGATGGCGATGGCCCCACCGCTGGTGTTGGCATTGTCCGGGTCGATGCCGAGTTCGCGGGCCGAGGCCAGCCCCACGGCGGCGAATGCCTCGTTGATCTCGATGACGTCGAGCTGGTCGACGGAGATGCCCTCCCTGGCGATCGCCTTCTTGATCGCGTTGGCGGGCTGGCTCTGCAGCGTGGAGTCCGGGCCGGCGACCACGCCGTGTGCGCCGATCTCGCACAACCAGGTCAGGCCCAGCTCCTCGGCCTTGGCCTTGTTCATCACGACCACGGCGCAGGCGCCGTCGGAGATCTGCGACGCTGAGCCCGCGGTGATGGTGCCGTCCTTGCGGAACGCCGGCCTCAGGCCGGCCAGTGACTCGGCGGTCGTGTTGGCGCGGATGCCCTCGTCCTCGGTGAACTCGATCGGATCGCCCTTGCGCTGCGGGATCGAGACCGGCACGACCTCGTCGGCGAACACGCCGTCCTTCCACGCGGCTGCCGCCAGCCGGTGCGAGCGCGCGGCGAACTCGTCCTGCTCGGCGCGGGTGAACTGATCGACGTCGTTGCGCTGCTCGGTGAGCGCGCCCATCGGCTGGTCGGTGAACACGTCGTGCAGGCCGTCGTAGGCCATGTGGTCCAGGACCGTCACGTCGCCGTACTTGTAGCCCGACCGGCTGTCCATCATCAGGTGCGGGGCCTTGCTCATCGACTCCTGGCCACCGGCGACGACGACGTCGAACTCACCGGCGCGGATCAGCTGATCGGCCAGCGCGATGGCGTCGATGCCCGACAGGCACATCTTGTTGATGGTCAGCGACGGGACGTCCCAGCCGATGCCCGCCGCGACGGCCGCCTGCCGGGCGGGCATCTGACCTGCACCGGCGGTCAGCACCTGACCCATGATCACGTACTCGACCGCCGACGCCGCGACACCGGCCTTCTCCAACGCGCCCTTGATGGCGATGGCGCCCAGGTCGCTTCCGGAGAAGTCCTTGAGCGATCCCATGAGCTTGCCGACCGGAGTACGGGCTCCGGCAACGATCACCGATGTCGTCATTGAGTACCTCCACGAGACGTTTGACTAGACACTCGAATGGGAACTGTGTGGCCTATCACACATTCCGCAAACATTCCCGTAAAGGTTACCGTTACGACATGACCACCGAACACGTAGACGCCCGACCAGCATTGGCGAGCGCGCTGGTGACGGCGATCGATCACGTCGGCATTGCGGTCCCCGACCTCGACGCCGCGATCAAGTGGTACCACGACCACCTGGGCATGATCGTTCTGCACGAGGAGGTCAACGAGGACCAGGGCATTCGCGAGGCGATGCTCGCGGTGCGCGGTGCCCCCAAGGGCAGCTCGCAGGTCCAGCTGATGGCGGCACTCGACGAGACGTCGACCATCGCGAAGTTCATCGACAAGCGCGGCCCCGGCCTGCAGCAGTTCGCCTACCGCGTCAGCGACATCGACGCACTCACCGAGCGCCTGCGCGAGCAGGGCATCCGGTTGCTCTACGACGTTCCCCGTCGGGGTACCTCGAACTCGCGCATCAACTTCATCCATCCCAAGGATGCGGGCGGCGTGCTGGTCGAACTCGTCGAGCCGGCAGCGGCCGAGGTCCACTGACCCGCTAGGACCACTTCCGGGTCGGGTTGCGCGTCATCCGGTTCGCCCAGCACGGCGTATGCCAGTGCCTGCGGTCCTCGACCGCCGACTCCCCCGCGTCCGCGGGCCACACGACGACGTGCGCGACGCCCGTTCTGATCTCGTGGTCGCAGCCCGGGCAGCGGTAGGTCTTCGTCGCCCTGCTCCCCGCGACCGGCCGCACCTCGTAGTCGTATCCGTCCGGCCCGGTCTCGACGCGTCGCTGGAACGGTGGCGTGGGCGGCAACGGTGGCTGCCGCCGCGGAGGAGGGCGACGCCGGGGCATGCCCTCGAGTGTAGGCCCTCAGAACAGCCTGAACTCGCTACTGTCGAGCCCGCGCATCTGATCGTAATCCAATGTCACACAACGAATTCCGCGATCGACGGCCAGAGTCCGCGCCTGCGGCTTGATCTGCTGGGCGGCGAAGACGCCACTCACCGGCGCCAACAGGGTGTCTCGGTTGAGCAGATCGAGGTAGCGGGTGAGCTGTTCGACGCCGTCGATCTCACCGCGGCGCTTGATCTCGACGGCCACCGACCGACCCAGTTCGTCACGACACATCAGGTCCACCGGTCCGATCGCCGTCATGTACTCACGCCGTACCAGCGTGTAGCCGACGCCGAGCAGCTCGACGTGCTCGGCGAGCAGCTCCTGCAGGTGTGCCTCGACGCCGTCCTTCACCAGACCCGGGTCGACCCCGAGTTCGTGCGACGAGTCGTGCTCGACGTCTTCGACCGTGATGCGCAGCTGCTCGCCCGCCTTGTTCTGCACCACCCACACCAGCGGGTTGCCGTCCTCCTCGGTGACCCAGCACGGCGGGCTCATCCAGTTCAGCGGCTTGTAGGCGCGATCGTCGGCGTGCACGCTCACCGACCCGTCCGCCTTGAACAGCAGCAGCCGCCGCGCAGAGGGAAGATGGGCGGTGAGCCGTCCGACGTAGTCGACGGTGCATTGAGCAATGACGAGCCGCACCGAACCACCATAGATTGCCGTCCCGCGGTCACTAGGCTGACGCCACCATGAGGCACGAGAAGAGCACCGCGCAGCGGCTGGGCCGGGTCCTCGCACGGCTCACGAGCCAGAGCAGCCACGGGCCGGCGTCCTCGGAGTACGGGACCTGGATCCTCGGCCGCGTGTCGGAGAGCCCGAAGCGGCGACGCATCCGCATCCAGACGATCCTGACGACGTTCGTCGTGATCGCCAACCTGATCGGCATCGGCGTCGCACTGCTCGTCGTGACGGTGACCTTCCCGGTGCCCAGCGTGTTCGACTCGCACGTTCTCTGGATCACCGCGGCGGTGGCGCCCGCCTACATCGGCTCCGCTCTGATCGTCGGGGTCATCTGGGCCACCAACCGCGTCATCAAGAACGTCCGGTGGTCCATCGAAGAACGCGTGCCGACCGAACAGGACCAGCGCAACACGTTCTTCGCCCCCTGGCGCCTGACGCGCGTCCTGCTCGTGCTGTGGGGCGGCGGGACCATCGTGCTGACCCTGCTGTACGGACTGCAGGACACCTCCTACATCCCGAAGGTATTGCTGGGCATCAGCTTCCCCGGGATCGTCGTGTCCGCCAGCTGCTACCTGTTCACCGAGTTCGCGCTGCGGCCGGTCGCCGCGCAGGCGCTCGAAGTGGGCCCGCCGCCGCGCCGCTTCGCGCCCGGCATCATGGGCCGCACGCTGACGGTGTGGGCCGTGGGATCGGGTGTGCCGGTGCTCGGAATCCTGCTGGCCGCCATCATCACGCTGACGCTGCAGATCGTGTCGCCGACGCAGTTCACCGTCGCAGTCATGATCCTGGCCATGTTCGCGCTGGCGTTCGGGTTCATCCTGATGTGGATCCTGTCCTGGCTCACCGCCACACCCGTGCGGTCGGTGCGCAACGCCCTCGACCGGGTGGAGCGCGGTGACCTCGACACCAACCTCGTGGTGTTCGACGGCACCGAACTCGGGGAACTGCAGCGGGGTTTCAACAGGATGGTGCACGGCCTGCGCGAGCGGGAGCGGGTACGCGATCTGTTCGGCAGGCACGTGGGCCGCGAAGTGGCGCTGCTCGCGGAGAAGCAACGCCCGAAACTCGGTGGCGAGGAACGGCATGCCGCCGTGATCTTCGTCGACATCATCGGGTCGACGCAGTTGGTGACCAGCAGGCCCGCCGTCGAGGTCGTCGAGCTGCTCAACCGGTTCTTCGCCGTGATCGTCGACGAGGTCGACCGTCACCACGGTCTGGTCAACAAGTTCGAGGGCGACGCGGTGCTGGCCGTCTTCGGCGCACCGGTGGCACTGGACAACGCCGAGGACGAAGCGCTCTCGGCGGCACGGGCGATGGCCGAACGCATCTGCGCCGAGGTGCCCGAGTGCGCGGCGGGCATCGGCGTGGCCGCTGGCCAGGTGGTGGCGGGCAACGTCGGCGCCAAGGAGCGGTTCGAGTACACGGTGATCGGTGGCCCGGTGAACGAGGCGGCCCGGCTGTGCGAACTCTCCAAGGACGTCGAGGGACACCTCGTTGCGTCGGCCGAGACCGTCGCAGCGGCATGCGACGAGGAACGCGCACGATGGACGTTGGGCAAGAGCGTGACACTGCGCGGTCACGATGAGGCAACGAGACTCGCCACGCCGGTTCGTCATTCGAGCGGAGAACTCGCGAAAAGCTAGCCTCGGAGCGATCTCACAGGCACCACCAAGGTGCACTGAGCGCCGCGGAGAGGGCCTCGCATGTCGTTCGCACCAAGATTCGGAGTGGCTCTGGCCGTCGCCGCCATGGCCGGAGCCATCGGCTTGGCCCCTTGCGCCACAGCAGATCCCGACATCGACGGCGAATCCGCGGCGGCGGTCATCGACCAGCTTCGGGAAGAGGGCTTCGCGGTGACCATCAACGGCGTGCCCAGCGGCGACACCACGCTACTGACCACCTGCGTGGTGACCGAGATTCACGATGCCGACACCCCGACATCGGATCCGACTGCGACGACTCCGGTCTCGGTCGACGTGGCGTGCCCCATTCAGCGAGGCTGACGCCCCGTATCGACCTGCGCGTTGCGTCCGAGCCACGCCCTGGCTTCCTTCGCAGCACGCTTGAGTGCACCGTATTCGCCGAAGTAGTCCGCGACGGCGCCGGCCGCGGGCAGCATCCCGAGGTAGTGGTAGATCCCGCGGGGCTTGGGGCGCTTGACCAATTCGTCGCCGATGGCACGCATGAGCCCGACGAGCTGCCACAGTGCCTTGCCCACGCCCGGCAGCGACCACTCCACGGTGACCGCGTCGGCGGCCGTCACGTCCTCGGGGACCGAAGGGGGGCCCGCGAAGTTCCGGTCGCACATGACGACGCCGAGGAGCCGCACGTGCGTCCGGCGGTCGGTGACGCCGAGTTCGCGCGCCACCGCGCACAACACGATGGCCTGGCTCGCGAAGCCGAGGAAGTCCTGTAGCGGGAGGCGGTCGGCGATCACGCCGAAGAAGCCGGGGAACGCCACGGCCACGGTGTTCAGCGCGCCGACCCGCTGCACCCACCAGTCGATCCGCTCGTCGACGTCCATGCCCTCCCACGACGTGGTACCCGGGACGTCGGCGACGTTGAGCACCCACGCCGCGATGTCGAGCGTGTGGCCGACGACGCCCTCGGCGCTCAGATCGCCGGTGCGCTCGCGCAGGCCCAGCGGATCGGCTTGAGCCAGGAGGTCGAGCAGTGGATTGATGATGCCGACGGCGCGGTAGAGGACGCACTCCACGTCGGAGTCGCTGATGACCGGTTTATCGAGCAAGCTCATGGCCCCATCCTTGCGTGCGGGTCCCGGGGCCGTCTAATTGCGCTCGGCTCGACCCGCCGACGGCTCGTGACGCTGTAGCGTGGCCGTCGATGGATCGCCCGATGCCATTCCCTCGCCGACCCGCTACGGCGGAGCCGTCCAGCGTGGAGCGCATTCGAGACGCCGCGTTGGAGTGCTTCGCCACCAACGGGATTGCTGCGACGTCACTTCGTACGGTGGCGGAGTCCGCAGGCGTGTCGGTCGGATCGGTGCAACATCACTTCGGCACGAAGGCGGCGCTGGTCGAGTCGGTCAACGATCACGTGCTGAAGGTCATCGGCGGTGCGGTCGCCGCCAGCCCGCTGACGACGGCGACCGGCGATCCACTGACCGAGGCGGGCGCGCGCGTCACCTCGATGATCTCGGCCAACGAATTCGTCGTCGACTACCTCGCCCGTGCCCTGATCGAGGGCGACGACTTCGGTGCGGAGATCTTCGACGGCCTACTGGCGCTCAGCACCGCGCAGCGGGAGCAGTTCGCCGCCCAAGACCTGCTGCACCCAGAACAGGACATGGTGTGGGCGGCGCTGAACCCGCTGGTGCTGCGGCTGGGTGCCATGCTCCTGCGGACTCACATCGAGCGTCATCTGCCCGGGCCGCTCACCGAACCCGATCAGCTACGACGGTGGGATGCCGCCGTCACGGCCCTCATCCGCCGAGGGCAATTCCGAGAGCCGCCACCTGCTTGAGCGACCCCGGACTCGCCGTCGTGTCCGTCGGGCCCCCCCGAGGACCCTTCGGTTCACGCGTCGTTGCTGATCGGTGGTCTGTGCCAGGCGCACCCCTCGAACTCCCAGCTGAAGTTCAGCTCACCAATACGGCCGTATCGTTTCACGATACGGTCATATTGTCCATCGGCGTAGATTTCCCGACCGGAATCGCTAGGCGCCGTGAGCGAACGCCGACCGACGCCGACTGCGCACGCTCGGAGGCGGCGCGGGCGAGGTCATCCGCATGACGAGCGCCAGTGACTCGTCTGCCGGTATCCCGGCGACGCGACGGAACTCCACTCTCAGCCGCTCCAGCTCGGCACCGTAGGGCGGCGACATCTCCGCCAGTTCTGCGGCGTCGACGGCGTGCAGGAACACCGGCGACAGCGGCTGCACCGCGACGCCGAGCCGGCCCGCCGCTATCCACGCCGCCTCGACGGCTGCGCCGGCCCGGGCGAAGTCGGCGAGCTGGTCCCCCCGCATCGAGACGATGCCCACCGCGGACGTCGAGCGGATGCGCGCCGCCGCGTCTTCGCCGAGTGCCGACCCGGCATCCCACCGCGCCAACTCGGCCATCACGTCAGGACGGCGCAGGAGGTCCAGCACTGCCTGGTCGCTGGGATCCAATTCCAGGCTGCGAACGTCGATCCCCGTGTCCGCCGGCTCATCTCCCGGCCAGCGCAGCTCGGCGAACATCTCCCGGTGCAGGTCCGGTGTGAGGTAGCGGATGCGGTCGCCAGCGGCGAAGATCTTCGCGACGTCGTCGAGGACGGTCGGTTCGGTGAGCAGCGTCAGCCGTCCGCCTTCGCTTTCCGCAGCGGCGCGCAACGCCTCGAGCGTCGGTTCCGGAATCGGGTGCGGCTCGCCGCGGTGCCGGTTCGTCTCGCGCTGCAGCATCGGTCCATGGAGTTCGGCCAGCCGCGGGTCGCTGCCCGACCCGAGTCGGAGCGTGGCCCGCAGCGGCGTCTCGGCGCCGGCCTCGGCGACCTCGACCGGTCCCAGCACCTGGTGGGCCGCCGCCGCGACCCTGGCGTTGAACAGTGCCGCCCCCACCGCGACGGCACTGCCGCGAAAGCTCACGTCCATCAGCGACGTGCGTTCGGGGACGAGTCGGATCACGACGGAGTCGGGGTGCGTCTCCACGTGCCACGGTTGCGCGTTGCCGCCCGACGGCGCGCGGTTGGCCGCCGCGGCGATCTTGCCGGCGACCGACGTCGGCTCCTCGGCCACGACGTCGAAATCGGCTGCTACTTCTGGCTCCTCGGCCGTGGCCGTCAAGGGATCGCGGACATCGCCGAGCGCCGCGGCCACGTCGACGCGGGCCTGCCCGGACGCGAGCGGCTCACCCAGCCCGATTCGGCGTACCGCCTCCGCGATGACCGCGGCACCGAGTGTGACCTCGCCGACCAGTTGCGGCCAGGTCGACACCGTGCGCCCGACTTCGAGAAGGGACGCGGTCAGACGTGGCGACGATTGCGTGGGATCGGCGTGCCGCACCGTGTAGCGGATGCGCTCGTGGCTCGTCAGCTTCGCCAGCGCGGCGGAGTCCATGCCGTCGAGCAGTCCGTGCAGTATCGCGCGGCCGGGTTCCAGGTCGTAGCGTTCGACGTCCACCAGGCCTCGGTCGCTGGTGACCATCACCACCGGCAGGCGCCGGTCGCGCGCGGCCTCCCGCGCGAGCGCCTTCGCCTCCAGTGAGTCGCACTCCTCGACGACGACGTCGAGGCCGTCGAAGAATTCCTCGAGGCAGTCGACGGTCAACCCACCGGTGAAGACCTCGACGTCGAGATAGGGGTCGATCTCGGCGATCCGACGGGCCGCGACGACGGCCTTGTTCAGTCCGAGATCCAGCACGGTTGCCGGGACGCGGTTGAGGTTGGACAGCTCGAGTTCGTCGAAGTCCGCCAACCGCAGGCGTCCGCACAGCCCTTCCGTCGCGAGCGTGTGGGCGATGACGTGACCGACGCTCAGCCCGACCACGCCGATCGTCAGAGCGCCGAGGCGCTCCTGCTCCTCGACGGTGATGACGTTGCGGTTGCGGTCGAGCCGCAGCATCCGGAATGCACGCGGCCCCAGCACCCCGACGACCGTGCGCCGCCACGGGTAATAGGCGAATCGCGGGCCTTCGTCGAGGACGCCGGCGCTCGGCACCGGCCGCAGCTGCCGCAGCGTCTCGCGCTGCTCGTCGAGCCGGTCGACGAACTCGATGCGCGGGTCGGCGCGCAGCTCCTCGAGGACGCGGCTGTCACCGGGGTCGGACGGGTCGAGAAGTCGCGCGCCGTAGTTCATCTCGTCGTCGAGTGCGGTCACGCCGACGCCTCGTCGTCGGACGCGGGGGTGGCGATCCGTCGGCGCACGCGTGCCGGGACGGGTCCCCCTGCCACCATCGTGAAGTGCACGGCGAGCGGGAACGTCGGCTCGGCGGACGTCACCTCCACGCGTCGCATGATGGTGGCGAGGGCGACGCTGGCCTCGAGCATCGCGAAGTGATCGCCGATGCACGACCGCGGACCGCCACCGAACGGAAGGTATTGCCAGCGGTCGAGTTCCTTGAAGCGCTCGGGGCTGAACCGGTCGGGGTCGAAGGTGAGCGGGTCGTCCCACAGCTGGGGGTCACGCTGCACCGCCATGCGCCCGACGACCATCATCGTCCCTGCCTTCACTCGGTAGCCGCCCACCTGAAGGTCCCGTTCGGCCCTGCGGGTGCCGGTGGCCGCGGGCGGGCACAGCCGGAGTGCTTCGCGCAGCACCTGGACGGTGTAGTCCAGGCGGGGGATGTCGTCAGGGGTCAACCGGCCCGCGGGGATCGCGTCGACCTCGGCGACCAGCCGGTGCTGAACCTCGGGGTGCCGGCCCAGCGCCCACAGCGCGTACGCCAACGTCGTTGCGGTGGTGTCGTATCCGGCGAACATGAACACGATCAGCTCGTCGGCGATCTCCTCGTCGGTCAGCGTTCGGCCGGTCTCGGGATCGCGCGCCGCGATGAGCGCCTGGACGAGCGGCGCCTCCCGGCTGGGATCGGAGCGGCAGGCATCGAGGATGTCGAGGGCGAGGCGGTGCACCTTGGCGCTGGCCGCGCGGGCGCGGCTGCGCGCAGGCGACGGCAGCCACCGCGGGGCGCGGACGGGGGACGTGGCGCGGCGCATCGCGTACTGCATGGCGATGCGGAGCGGCTCGGCGACGTCGTCGGCGCGTTCGGCCAGGTCGATGCCGAGTACCGATTGGCCGAGCGCCCGCAACGTGAGCGTGCGTGCCTCGACGTCGAGGTCGATGTCGGCGCCGTCGGCCCAGCCGTCCGCCAGCGCCTCCGCGGCGGCAGCCACGTGTCCGCCGAACTCCCGGACCCGCTGCTTGGTGAACACCGGCTGGATGGTGCGACGGCGCGGAACCCATTCCTGGTGGGGCAGATTCGCCAGGTTCGCTCCGAGTATGCGCCGCACCTCGTCGAACACCAGCGTGGTCTTGTCCGCCGACCCGTCCTTGACGCCGAGCACGTCACGGATGGCGGCGGGCGACGTGGCGAGGACGATCGTCGGGGTGAGCCAGCGGGGGCCGATGCTGAATCGGGTCACCGGGCCGCCGGCGTCGCGCAGCTTCTCCGGGCCCGTGTGGAAGGACCGGACCGCGCGCAGCCGCTGGAGGTACGGCAGCGGATTCTTCGGCGCCAGTGGCAGATCGGCGACGTCGTGGCCGGCAAGCGTGTCGACCACTGAAAGCCCCCCGGATTCCGATGCGCCGTCGTTCTGGCGCCTCGGATGAGCATAGGGCATTCGCGAAGGAAATGAGCTTGGCTAACGAGTGCGACGAGCGAGCTGGTCGACACGTCTCACGTTGATGTCCGATTTCCGCCAGTGTCGTCGGACCCGACGTGTAAGCGTGGAGGAGTGCACGACGACTTCGACCGCTGCTACCGGGCCGTCCAATCCAAGGACGCCCGGTTCGACGGATGGTTCGTCACCGCCGTGCGCACCACGAAGATCTACTGCCGCCCCAGTTGTCCGGTGCGTCCCCCGTTCGCCCGCAACGTCCGGTTCTACCCCACCGCGGCCGCCGCGCAGGGCGCCGGATTCCGCGCGTGCAAGCGCTGCCGGCCGGACGCATCGCCGGGATCGCCGGAGTGGAACGTTCGCGGCGACGCCGTAGCGCGCGCCATGCGCCTCATCTCCGACGGCACGGTCGACCGCGAGGGCGTGGGCGGCCTGGCAGCCCGGGTCGGCTACACCACGCGTCAGTTGCAGCGCCTGCTCCAGGCGGAGGTGGGTGCCAATCCCCTGGCGCTGGCTCGGGCGCAGCGCATGCAGACTGCACGCGTTCTGATCGAGACGACGGAACTGCCGTTCAGCGACGTGGCCTTCGCCGCCGGATTCTCGAGCATCCGTCAGTTCAACGACACCGTGCGGTTGGTCTGCGCGACGAGTCCGACGGAGCTACGCGCCCAGGCGCACACCAGATTCGGCGGCGATAGGGCGCGGGGAGCCGGCGCGTTGTCGTTGCGGCTGCCGGTGCGTGCGCCGTTCGCCTACGAGGGGCTGTTCGGCCACCTCGGGGCCAGCGGCATCCCCGGTGTGGAGGAGGTCCGTGACGGCGCATACCGACGTACCCTTCGGCTGCCATCCGGCAACGGCGTGATCAGCCTGCGTCCCCACGCCGATCACGTGGAGTGTCATCTGACTCTCGACGACTTCCGCGACCTGTCGACGGCCATCTCGAGGGCTCGCCGACTGCTCGACCTCGACGCCGACCCGGAAGCCGTAACGGACGTGCTGGGAGCCGACGAGCACCTCAGCGCAGTGGTGGCCGAGGCGCCGGGCCAGCGCATTCCCCGCACCGTCGACGAGAATGAGCTGGCCGTGCGCGTCGTGCTGGGCCAGCAGGTGTCCGTGAAGGCGGCCCGCACCCATGCCCGCCGGCTCGTCGAGGCCTACGGCACGGTGATCGACGACCCGGACGGCGGGTTGACCCATGTGTTCCCCGACGTCTCGCAGCTCGCCGACATCGACCCCGCGCTCCTCGCTTTCCCCAAGGCGCGACAGCGCACGCTGGTCGGCCTCATCCGCGCGCTGGCCGAGGGCGACGTCGTGCTGGACCCGGGGTGCGATTGGAACAGTGCACGGGATCGACTGATGTCCCTGCCCGGCATCGGGCCCTGGACGACCGAGATGATCGCCATGCGAGGCCTCGGAGATCCCGACGCCTTTCCCGGAAGCGATCTCGGCGTCCTGGTCGCCGCCAAGCAGCTCGGCCTGCCACCCGACGTTCGACCGCTGACGCGTCATAGCGCAGCATGGCGGCCATGGCGTTCCTACGCAACGCAATACATGTGGACCGCGCTGGATCACGAAGTCAACGTGTGGCCGCCGAAGACGAAGGAGAAGTGATGGAGACACTGCAGTCACGCACCGTCGACAGTCCGGTCGGTCCGCTGACCCTGGCGGGACGGAACGGACGCCTTCGTCATCTGCGCATGGTCGACCAGACCTACGAGCCGAGTCGCGATGATTGGGTCAACGACGACGGTGCGTTCGACGACGTCGTCGGCCAACTCGACGCCTACTTCGCGGGCGACCTGACCGAATTCGACCTCGAACTCGACCTGGTGGGCTCCGACTTCCAAAAGAAGGTGTGGGCGGAGCTGCTCGCCATTCCCTACGGCGAGACCCGGACCTATGGAGAGATCGCGCGTGACATTGGCTCAGCCGGCGCGTCACGTGCCGTCGGCCTCGCCAATGGGCACAATCCGATCGGCATCATCGTGCCGTGCCATCGCGTCATCGGAGCCAATGGCAGCCTCACCGGTTATGGCGGTGGCATCGCGCGCAAGAGGCATTTACTCGACATGGAGAAGAATAGGGTCGCACCAGTGGCGACACTATTCGATTGACCATTCTGGCCATTGCAGGGATGGAATTCGAACGTAGAAATGCCAGTGGCCCCCAATCTTGGATTGGGGGCCACTGGGCTTAAAGGGTGTTCGGCGGTGTCCTACTTTTCCGCCCGAAAGGGCAGTATCATCGGCGCTGGTAGGCTTAGCTTCCGG
>JBHTFJ010000001.1:808780-4003163 GCA_042666295.1 Mycolicibacterium sp. GCM10028919 | reverse complement strand
GATGTTGATCAACTGAATCTCATACGCGTCGACCACGTCGATCTCCGGATTGCCATCCGTGAGCGGGGTGATCGGATCGCGGCTGCGCTCAGCCTGGGCCAGCTCCGCGGCCAGCTTCGCGCGCACCTCGACGGGCAACATTCGTGAAGTCCCCTCGTTTGATTGACCGGCACTGTTGTTGGATGGCTGGGCCATTCTATAACGTGTTCTACATGACCGAGCAGGAGTGCCAGGAGTTTGACGTCGTCGTTGTAGGGAGCGGCGCCGCCGGCATGGTCGCCGCCCTTACCGCCGCCCACCAGGGCCTCTCGACAGTAGTCGTCGAGAAGGCCCCGCACTATGGAGGTTCCACGGCGCGGTCGGGTGGCGGCGTGTGGATCCCGAACAACGAGATCCTCAAGCGTGACGGGGTCAAGGACACCGCCGATGCGGCGCGCACCTACCTGCACGCGATCATCGGCGACGCCGTACCGCCGGAGAAGATCGACACCTACCTCGAGCGCGGCCCGGAGATGCTGTCGTTCGTGCTCAAGCACTCACCGCTGAAGCTGTGCTGGGTGCCGGGATACTCGGATTACTACCCCGAGACGCCGGGCGGCAAGGCCACCGGGCGCTCCGTGGAGCCCAAGCCCTTCAACGCCAAGAAGCTCGGCCCCGACGAGAAGGGCCTGGAGCCGCCGTACGGCAAGGTGCCGATGAACATGGTGGTCATGCAGCAGGACTACGTCCGGCTCAACCAGCTCAAGCGGCATCCGCGCGGCGTGCTGCGCAGCGTGAAGGTGGGCGTTCGCTCGGTGTGGGCCAACGCCACGGGCAAGAACCTGGTCGGCATGGGACGCGCGTTGATCGCCCCGCTGCGGATCGGTCTGCAGAAGGCCAACGTGCCGGTACTGCTCAACACCGCGCTGACCGATCTGTACGTCGAGGACGGCGTCGTCAGAGGGGTATGGGTCAGGGACACCAACGAGCCGGAGAGCGCCGAGCCTCGACTGATCCGGGTGCGCCGCGGCGTGATCCTCGGTAGCGGCGGCTTCGAGCACAACGAGCAGATGCGGGTGAAGTACCAGCGCGCGCCGATCACCACCGAGTGGACCGTGGGCGCGGTGGCCAACACCGGCGACGGCATCATCGCCGCCGAGAAGCTGGGCGCCGCACTGGAGATCATGGAAGACGCCTGGTGGGGTCCGACCGTGCCGCTGGTCGACTCGCCGTGGTTCGCACTGTCGGAGCGCAACTCGCCCGGGTCGATCATCGTCAACATGGCGGGCAAGCGCTTCATGAACGAGTCGATGCCCTACGTCGAGGCGTGCCACCACATGTACGGCGGCCAGTACGGCCAGGGCGCGGGCCCCGGCGAGAACATCCCGGCGTGGCTGATCTTCGACCAGCGCTACCGCGACCGCTATATCTTCGCCGGATTGCAGCCGGGACAACGGATTCCGAAGAAGTGGCTGGAGTCGGGTGTCATCGTCAAGGCCGATACCCTCGAGGAACTGGCCGAGAAGACCGGGCTGCCCGCCGACGCGTTCGCCGCGACGGTCCAGCGGTTCAACGGCTTCGCCCGCACCGGGGTCGACGAGGACTTCAAGCGGGGCCAGAGCGCCTACGACCGCTACTACGGCGACCCGACCAACAAGCCCAACCCCAACCTTGGCGAGATCGGCCAGGGGCCGTTCTACGCCGCGAAGATGGTGCCCGGCGATCTCGGCACCAAGGGCGGGGTGCGTACCGACGTCGACGGCCGCGCACTGCGCGACGACGGCTCGGTGATCGAGGGCCTGTACGCCGCGGGCAACGTGAGTTCCCCGGTGATGGGCCATACTTACCCCGGCCCCGGCGGCACCATCGGACCGGCCATGACGTTCGGCTACCTCGCCGCACTGCACCTGGCCAAGACCTCGAAGCCGGCGGCCACGGGCGGAGCGCGTACCTGATGCCGATCGACCTCGACCTAGCGCTCGGCGCCGAGCTGCCGCCCGCGGAGTTCTCGTGGACCAGCAGCGACGTTCAGCTGTACCACCTGGGCCTCGGCGCGGGAGCCGACCCGCTCGACCCCCGCGAGCTGCGGTACCTCACCGATGACACCCCTCAGGTGCTGCCGACGTTCGCCAACGTCGCGCAGAGCTTCCACATGACCGAAGCGCCCACGGTGCGCTTCCCCGGCATCGACATCGAACTCAGCCGGGTCCTGCACGCCAGCGAAGCCGTGATCGCGCCGTCGCCGATCCCACCGTCGGGCACCGGCATCGCCGTCACGCGCTTCACCGACATCTGGGACAAGGGCAAGGCCGCCGTCATCTGGTCCGAGACGACGGTGACCGCGCCGGACGGCACGCCGCTGTGGACGCAGAAGCGGTCGATCTTTGCGCGCGGCGAGGGCGGGTTCGGTGGTGAGCGGGGACCGTCCACGTCGGCCGAACCACCGCAGCGGACACCCGATCACGAACTCGCCATTGCGGTGTCACCGCAACAGGCCCTGCTCTACCGGATGTGCGGTGATCGCAACCCGCTGCACTCGGATCCCGAATTCGCCTCTGCTGCAGGCTTTCCGAAGCCCATCCTGCACGGGCTGTGCACGTACGGCATGACGGCGAAGGCGCTGACCGACCTGCTGCTCGACGGTGATGCAGCCCAGGTCGGAAGCTACGGCGCACGTTTCGCGGGCGTCGTCTTCCCAGGCGAGACGCTCAAGGTCAGCATCTGGAAGGAAGGCGACGCCTATCAGGCGATCGTCACCGCACCCGAACGCGACGATGCGGTGGCGCTCTCCGGCGTGGAGTTCACCCCCGCCGCCTAGCTGCGATGTCGACCAGGGGGCCGGCACCTCCCAGATCGACCAACCCTCCGGGATCACGATGATTAGCCGACCACCCGCGGGGCATACGCGGGTGTCCCAGCCGTCTCCAGCAACCTGCTAGTTTCGTCTGGCGTGACCATCCCGTCGGGGGATGCGTAGATCGAAGAAGATCACCAGGAGGGCACGACAGTGAAGATCACCATGGCCGACATCAGGCCGACCACCACCAAACTGACCATCACCCGGTTGGCTGCTGCGGCGGTCGCCGCGGGTTCGATCGCAGTGGCGGGCGCAGGCTTCGCATTCGCCGAGGGCGCCGCCACCCAGCCGATCGGATCGCAGGGAAAGCTGTTCGACGGCAACGTCATTCAAGGCTGGACCGTGAACGGCCTCAAGCCGAGTTCCGACGTCATCCCCTACCCCGTTGCCGGCACCCTGTGGGAGGTCACCGCGACGGACGAGGCCATTCAGGGCGGTGCGATCCCGATCGTGTCGAACTTCAATGCCCGCGCCAACGACGGCCAGACCTACCGGGCGTTGTTCGGCGTGGCCACACCCCAGGGAGTGAATCCGGCAGGCCTGGCGCAGGGTCAGTCGACCAGCGGGAAGATCTACTTCGACGTCACCGGAGCGCAGCCGGACAGCGTCGTCTACAACGCGGGCGGCAACGACCTGTTGGTCTGGACCCCCGCTCCCGCACCACAACCGCGCCAAGGCGGTACGCAGTCCTATCCGGCGCAGCGCGGCGGACAGACCGCGTCGGCTCCCGCGAACTCGCCCGCGACCGAAGCAACGGAGGGTGTCTCGGCCGCGACGCCCGCCCAGGCAGCCGAGGCGCCGGAAGGCACCGCGGCATCGACCGAGGGAGCGCCGCTGCCCGCGAGCGCCGAACGCGTCCCGGGCGCGCCACTGCCGCAGGGCAGCACGGGGACACCGCTTCCCGAGGGCAGTTCCGGCACGCCGCTTCCGGAAGGCAGCTCGGGCACGCCGCTCCCCACCGGAGCGCAGCCCGCAGGTAGCCAGGGCACCCCGCTGCCCGCAGGCACCGAGGGCGCGCCGCTGCCCGCGTCCGTTCAGCAGGCGCCCGTGGCTCCCGTGACACCGGCGCCCGCTGTGCCCACCACCACCGTCGTGGTGCCGCCGCCGGCCTGAGGGTAGACCTGCTCGAACGTCAGCGACTCAGCCGAGCCGTCGGCCCTTGCCCACGCGGGCGGGGCCGGCGGCTCGCGTCACGAGTGCGACGACCACCAGGAGTACAGGCGGTCCAGCGGCGGACCCTTCTCGTCACCGCGAACCGCGCTGACGACCAGGTCGGCGTCGTTCGTCCACGCCAGCGTCGGCAGCTCCCGCTGGTAACCGCAGAACAGGATGCCCGCGACCTTCTCCGGCGTGGCATTGCGGCGCCACGGTCCCGGCGACTGGATCGAGCCAGGGCAGACGACGACTGCCGAGGCACGGATGACGTCCTCGAACGCGGTCTTCAACGCCGCCTTGTTGGCCACCAACGTGTAGGTCGCCAGCGGCGGGCCGCCAGGGTCCCCGTTGCGTTCGCACCCGAACTTCGCCAGCGCCCCCTTCGGGGTGGCCACCGGCTCGCACGCCGCAGGTGCGTACCCCCGGGGCAGCAACGTCCGCAGCCGTTCGCGGGCCTGCGCCTCGGGCGAGACCGTTGCCGTCGGAGTCGACTCCGCCGCCGGCGCCTCGTCACCGGAGGAGTTCGCCATCCACACGCCCAGGCCACCGAGGACGACGACCGCCGCGACGGCAATGGCGATGGGGCGCAAGGGAATGCTTGGTTTCGGCCGCGGCTGACGCTGCCGGGGTATCACCGATGCTGCCGCTGAGCCCGGAGGTCCCTGGAACCCGCCCGACCAGGGGCCGTCGTCATGGGGCTCGAAGGGGCGGAAGGGTCCGGACGGATGCTCGGCGACGGGGCGGGGTTCGACGGCCGGGGCCTGCGCGGGCACCGGATCCGCGCCGGACTCGGCGAGCCATTCCTCGTCGCGGAGGTCCTCCGAGTCGCCCGGGCGGCCACGACGGTGGTCGATGGGATCGGCGGGGATGCGCCACCTGCCGGTGAAGTTGGGGTGCACGTCGTGCTCGCCGTCCGAATCTGGTTCGGGCGGGCGCGATTCCGACGGCGGGGGCACCGTCATGCCCGCACCTCGGTCAAACTCGCGATCACTGCACTACTCCTGAAATCGTCCCCGGCGACGTTAGGACTCCTCTGACCACGAACCCGGCGTCGCGGCCGGGCTGCGGTACCGAGGATAATCGCCGACGGCGCGTGACGTGCCGACGTGCCGAATGAGCCGCGGGCGGTTCTACATTCGGCGAGCGAGATCCTCGTCGCCACCGGGCGACTGTCGGGGCACGTCCACCGGCGGCGGGCCTGCGCTGCCGGTACCGGCACCCGGCCCCGCCGTCCCCGCGGGCGGCTCCACCGGCGCTCGCTCGGCGGGTGGTCGATCCTCACCCTCGTGCTGCCGTTCCCGGTCGCGTTCGCGGGCGTCATCGCGCGCATCGGGCTCGTCGCGTGGCGAGCCGTTGGAGGCACCGCTCGGGGCGCCACCGCCCTGGCCCTGCGCCGTGGCCGGCGGCGGGCCGCCCTGGGCGGGGGCGCCACCGCCGGAGGCTCCACTGCCTGCCGATCCGCCACCCTGCTGGCCGAAACCCTGGACGGCCTGCATCGCCTGCTGCATCATCTGCCCGAAGCCACCGCCGCCCTGGCCCGCGCCCGAGGCCTGCTGACCGGCCTGCTGAGCCATCTGGCCCATCTGGCCGAGCATGCCGCTGAGCTGTCCGACCGACTGCCCGCCCGAGGCGTCGGCGTTCTCGTACGCCGACTGCGCAGCGCCCACCTTGCCTGCGAAGTTCGTCTCCTTGGCCTGCAACGAGGCCACGCTGGTGGCCAGCGGTGTCGTCAGCGTCGGCAGCAGCGCGGCGATCGTCATGCTCATCGCGTCCTGACCGGGCGGCAGCATCGGCGGCTGGGGCAACTCGACGCTGGCGGGGTCCCAGGTGATGCCCTCGGGCTTCTGCAGTGGACTCGTCATGGACCGCTCCTCTAGCTCAGTTGGGGTTCGCCGAATGGCGTTGTGATGCAGGTATTCTCACCAGTCATCGTCGCCATCCTCTTCGCCGAGGTCGTATTCGAGCGCCGCAGGCGGAGCCAGTGACGCGGCCGAGCCGCCCCCGGACTCACCCCGGTGCGGCATCATGCCCATCCCGCCGCCCATGCCGCCCGCACCCACCGGAGCAACGCCGCCGACCGCGGAGCTGTTCGCGCCCGCGGGCACCGCAACCGCCTCCGGTGAGGTTCCGACCAGTCCCGCCATCAGTGGGGTCTGTGCGCCGATGCCTCCGGACCCCGGCAGCGACGCCGCCTTGACCATCCCTGCGCCGCTACCCGGCCCCGAACCACCTGCCAGCGGATGGTTCGAGAACGCCGAGAAGGGTGTCGCACCGCCGGCGCCGCCCATGCCACCGCCGGTGCCGCCCTTGCCGCCGAACATCGAGGTCAGCTGCTGTAGCGGCTGCGCCAACTGCTGCAGTGGTTGCATCAGCTGCTGTGGCGCCTGGGTCAGCATGCCGCCGAGTTGCTGCGGGAGCTGGGCGGCCATCGACGCCATCTGAGTCATCATCTGCATGGCCTGTTGCGAACCCTGTCCGCCGGCTTCTCGTCCCGCCTTCGCAGCCTTCTCGGCGCCTTGGCCCGGCACTGCGGGAGCACCGGTCGGCGGGAACGTCGGCGGTACCCCGAGGCCGTTGGCGAGTTCGGCGGTGTTGGCGTTGACGTAGGCGGTGTTCTGCGCCAGGCCCATCTTCATCCGGCTCTGGATCAACTCGGCAGTGTTGCTGACCGGCATCGCCTGGATGGCCTCGCATTCGCGCTGCACCTCCAAGGCGGTCGCATTGACCAGCGCCTTGGTCTTTGCGACCGTGACTTCCATGCTGCGCAGCTTCAGCGCGATCGCGGCGGCTTGGGCGGCGTTGGCCTCGTGTCCGCCGATGATGGTCGTTGCCTCACCGGCCGCAGCGACCGCTCCCCCGCCGGTCCACTTCTCCGACAGCGACGCCAGCTGACTCTGCTGCAGCGGCACCACCGAGCCGGTGAGCTTGGCCGCGAGCGCTTCGTACTGTGCTGCCGACGCGGCCAGCGCATCCTCGTCGACGTTCGGCCACCCCGGCCCCATCACCGTCTGCGACCCGTACGGGCTCACGTCCTGTGGCAGTCCCATGACACGGTTCCCCTCCCGCGTGTCCAGTGTCGGGTTCGAGATTACCGTCCACTCGGTGCCCGGCAGTGCGCCTATTGCAGGACCCACGCGCCCCCATTCGCTTCCACCGGCACCCTCCCACCCACCGCGCCCCGGCGCGCCACTTCAGCAAATTAGCGTCGGTCAACGAAGGGTACGTCCGCCCCAGCCGTACGCGCGTCAACCGTTTACATCCGGGCGCCATAGGTTGTACTCTGTGATCTAGATCACAAACACAGCAACGAGGAGCACACCACCAACGGAGATCCGCAGGACGGTCACCTGCCGCTCTCCGACCGACAGGGGTGGGGGGTACGAGGCTGCAGGTGGACACCGCCTGCAGCCTCGTCTCGTCGGCGTTCCCGCCACGGGACGCCGATCGGCTCCAGTATCGATGCGCCTGAGCGCGGGCGGGGAGATGATGCCAGGGTGAGACCCCGGCGCCGATCCCGCCTCGTAGCGTCGTGGGCCTGCGCGGTGGTGGCCGCGCTCATCGTCGCGGGCTACCCCGTGTACGTCCGCCCGCAGGTCGACCCGGTGCGAAAGGCGGACGCAATACTGGTCCTCGGCGGGCCGAGTTACGGTCGCTACGCCCGCGGCCTGGAACTCGGATCGCAAGGCGAGGCTCCGACTGTGGTGGTGTCGAATCCCAACGGGCGCAACGATCCATGGCTCACTCAGCAGTGCGCTTCGGACCACGCCTTCGAGATCCTGTGCTTCGTCCCCGACCCGCCGACCACTCGCGGTGAGGGTCGCGAGCTACGCCGCCTGGCGGCCGAGCGCAGGTGGCGGACGGTCGTGGTCGTCACCTTCCGACCGCACCTATCCCGGGCGCGCTTCATCCTCCATCGATGCTTCGACGGTGAACTCGTCATGGTCGAACCCGACGACCCGGTGTCGGCGCGACGATGGGTCGTCGAGTACGTACTGCAGACCGTCGGATACGCGCGGGCAGCACTGCAGCCCGGCTGCTGATGACTACCATCACGACATGGGGAGGAGGCGAAGTCGCACCCGATTGGCCCTGGCGCGACTGTGGGCATACCCCCTCTGGCGCGGCATCGGATATTCGGACCTCGGCGAGATCGTCGCGGAGGACGTCGCCTGGTGGATGGCCTGCATCGACGACGCCGAGTTGCGGGCATTCGACTCGTACACCCAATTCGCCTATCTCAGTGGCGCGCTCGGGGAGTTCCGGACGCTGGTGCACTTCCGGCTACGCCAGGGCCCGGCCGTACTCAGGCTCGTCCTGCGCATCGTCTACCGGCCGTCCCCGACGCTGATTCTCGAAGCGGATCGGATCGGTCCGGCGCTGTTCATCCAGCACGGCCTGGGCACGATCGTCACCGCGACGTCCATAGGCAGCCGATGTTGGATCAACCAGCAGGTGACGATCGGCCACGACGCCGTCGGTAGACCAACGTTGGGCGATGACGTCAGGGTCGGCGCTGCAGCCGTGGTACTGGGACCCATCACCCTTCACGACGGTGCGAGGGTCGGAGCCAATGCCACGGTCATTCACGACGTGGGTCCGGGTGAGACCGTCGTCGCGCCGCTGGCGAGGACGCTCCAACCTCGTCGCTCCAACGGCGACGACGGACCAGTTCAGGCACCCAGATGAGAGCTGGAACCACCTGTGCGACAACGATCGCCAGCGCAGCCGTGAGAACGACACCGACCGCACCGTAGTCCGGCGCCACGGCGCACCCCAGACCGATGCTCGCCACTGCCATGACGATCGTCCAGATTGCCTGCCATCGCGCCTCCGTGGGCAGGGTCAACAGCACGGTCGCAGGCAGGTGCATCGCCTGGCCGACGAGCAGCGCCCCGAAGGCCAACGCGAGCCAGGCCGTCACCTCGATCTCACCGCCGGACAACACCTCGGCCGCCCATGGTCCCAGGAGCCACATCGCCGCCGCCGCGAACGCTGCGAGCGCTCCGAACGACGTCGTGAGACGCCGCCACATGACGATCGTCTCGGCGGTTTCGGCGCGGCGCCGCACGAAGATCGGCCAGTAGGCCAGGCCCGCCGCTGACAGCACCGACCAGCACGCCGCGTACATCTGCGCCAGCAGGGAGTACTCGGCGAGCTGCTCGGGAGTCGAGAGGTGCGCGAGGATGATCCGCCCCGTCTGCAGTCCGATCGGCAAGCCCATTCCCACGACGAAGAGCCACATGCTGCCTGCCAGGAGCGGTGGTCCGGTCGAGGTGTCGCGCACCGGCGAGAACGCCGACGACCCCAGTCCGGACAGCCGCAACGCCAGGACACACCCCACCAGCTGCCCCGCGAGGAGACCGCCCAGGCTCGACGTGACGTACCAGATGCCATCCACGCGAGCGGAGAACAGCAGCAGGGTGAGGCCGAGCGCGAAGGCCGGGCAGCTCATCAGGACCACGGTCGCCAGCGGGTTGCGGTCGATCCCGATCAGTATCCGAACACCAAGGCCCGCAGGCAGCGTCAACCCGAACAGGCACACCGCGACGGTGATTGCCCACCGGTCCTGCGGACCCGAGCTGAAGCCGATGACGGCGGCCCAGCCGTCGAGCGACATGATCACGACGGCGACGGCCACCACTGCGCCGGCAACGCCCAGCAAAACGCGGAACCCACGACGCACGACGTCTGCGGCAGCGGGATCTGCGTTCGGACCGCGCAGCCGTGCGCTCGCACTGATCACCGACGCGCCGATGCCGAGGTCGGCGAACGGGAAGAGCAGCGTGACGGTCGCGACCAGGGCGACGAGACCGAATACGGCAGCACCGGTCTCACGCACGACGATGGCCGTGTTGAGCAGGCCCAGCGCAACGGTGATCGGCGTACCGGCGAGCCGATACATGGGCGCTGCCAACGAAGCGCGCCGCTCCTGCGGCGCCAACCCGTCCCGCGCCACGGTCACGACCGGATCAGGCTGACGAGCCGACCGATGACGATCCGCACGGCGCTCAGGACCGCGTAGGTCAAGGCACGCGCCCCGGGGCGCCCGTGCGCGAGCGCCGACCACACTGCGTGCGCCACCCCTGACAGCGAACGTGCGGACACCGCCGCGCTCACGGGACTGCTGCACATGTAATCGCCTCGAACGCGCGGTGATTCACACCCGAGGTGCTGCAACCCCCAGGCGATGTAGTCGCCGGTACGGTCCTGAGAACTCCGGGACACCGACGACTGGCGGACGTCGTACACGCTCAGCACCTCTGGTACGTGCAGGAGTCGGACGTCGGGTACGCGACGCTGAACCTCGATGAGCCAGGTGGGTTCGTCGTGGACGGCGCCGCGGTCCCCGTCCCAGGGCACCTGGCGCGCCAGGGCTGCGGGGAACACCAGCGTCGAGGTCTGCAGCACCGCGCCACCCACGCCGACCTCACGGACGCGGAAGAGATAGTCGGCGATCGACTCACCCGGTTCGATGAGTCGCCGCGGCCACGTCCGTCGCCGGTCGCCGGGGCCGACGACGGCCATCCTGGACGACGACACCCACCCCGGGCCCCATTCGGGACGCACCCCCGACAGCTGGCACTCGAGCTTGTCCGGGAGCCACTCGTCGTCGTCGTCCAAGAGGGCGATCACCGAACCGCGCGCAGCATCGATGCCCAGTTGTCGACACCTCGCGGCACCACTGCCCGCCGGCGCGTGGATCAGAACCACCCGGTCGTCGGACGGGAGGGGCATCGACGCCGCGGCGTCCAGCACGACGATCACCTCGCGGACCGCCGCTGACTGTGCGAGCACCGATCGAACGGCGACGGCGACGCTCGGCCGACCGACCGTGGCTATGACCGCACTGACGACGTGGCTCATCCCGGCGTCGCAGCGGGACGTCGAGTCGTGATCGCGCAGAACAGAAGTGCGACGCAGGCATACTCGGCGATCGTGTTGTAGGTCCATGGCGAGAAGAGCAGATCCCAAATGCACTGCAGGGCCACCGTCAACGCCAGTGCGGACCAGCGACCGAACTCGACGTTCCGCCACACCACGACGACGCAGGCGACCAGCAGCCAGGCAGGGAGCAGTGCGGCGAGGATTCCGCCCTCGGCCCAGGAGCCCAGCAGGATCGAGTGCATCGCGGAGTAGTCGGTGGCGGGGAGGCGCCAGTACAGGTCGAACGGGAAGCTTGGGTCGAATCCCATCGCGATCGCGAGATGTTCTGCGCGCGTGTACACCTCCGGTGTGAGGTTCGTGCCGCTACCCCACCCGAGAAGCGGCCGATCGGCGATGGCGGTCAACGTCATCGGAGGCTCCGTACGGCCGGCCAACAGCAGCGGCAGATCAGTCGCATCCTGCTCGAGGGTCTTTCGCTCCAATGCGGCCCCGAACATCCCCCATCGCGCGGCGATCGGCATCAGAAAGGCGAAGAGCACCCCGAAGGCTGCGACGCCGACGAATTGCCAGGCCCGGCTGATCCGATGGCCCAGCAGATGCCGCGCAATCAGAATCGCGGCGGCGATCAGGCACACCAACGCATGCGATCGGAAGTTGAGCCCCAGGCTGGCCACACCGATGATCGCCAGCGCGGCTGGTAGGACGAGTCGCGGCAGATCCATTCGGATCATGGCGTACAGGAACACCACGGTCACGCCGTGGGCGACGCCGTACTTCCAGAAGTGGAGGAAGTTCCCGGTGCTGGTGAGTTCGATCCCCTCGGTCAGGAAGAAGACGACGGTCCCGAGACCGATCCCCGCCAGAACCGTTGCGATCGACTCGATCGATCTACTCGTCAGCACCGTCAGACCGATGAAGTAGAGCGAGAAGGCCGCGGGTGCGATCGCATTCGGCCAGAGCAGGCTGACGCCGTTCACCAGACACGACGCGATGTATCCCGCCCAGCCCAGGGCGGCGAGGCCCAGTGGGACCACGTCGACGGTGTCGAGGCGGACGAGCAGGAAGCCGGGAACGAGGACCAGACACACGATCGACAACACCGTCGCGGTCACGTTGGCGACCTGCACGGCGGACGTCGCGCCCACGACGAAGATCGCCACCTGCCCGGCGAGGGCGGTCCGCACCTTCGGCACGACCTCGGTGACGTCCTCGTACCTCACGATGCACCATCCCACCTGTCGGGCCTGACCGGGTGGCCGCTGGATTCGAGACCGGCTGCGACGCAACGCGCGTCGCGCGCGACGCCTGCACGGTTCACCCGGTGAACTCATCTCCACCATCCACCGCGTCGACGCTCGGCGTACATGGATCCCGGGGACCAATTCGTCGCTGGTCATGGATCTAGTCCGTTGCCCTCGAGCCGTCCGCGAGGCTGGGCGCACCCCGCCCCACGACCCCCGTGCCGGGTGGACCGCAGCGGAGCCGCCGACGTGCCGAATGTCGTCCCAGCCGCCTCTCATCGCCGGTTTCACTGCCCTCTCTCGCATCGCAGAACGAACTAGTCCCGGACGCTCAACGGACTAGTTCCCTACTGACGGATGCGATTACAGCAAATAGCCGCACGTCCGCCTACACTTTCCCTAGTCGGCCGAGGACGCCTCGCCGCAATGTCTGGCAAAGAGTCGGCCTGGGGGGGTAACGACATGGTGGTCACCACGTCGAAAGTAGGTTGGTCGCTGGCCGCGGGCCGGAACTGCTCGTATGACAAGGGCCGCGGGGTGCTGTTCCAGGCCCTCTGGATAGCCGTCTCCGAGCTGGTGGTGACCAAGGTCTGGTGTCCCAACCGGCTCCGGTGCGCGATTCTGCGGCGCTTCGGGGCAAAGATTGGCAGCGACGTCATCATCCGGCATCGCGTCAGGGTCCATTGGCCCTGGAAGCTGTCCATCGGCGACGATTCCTGGGTCGGCACCGACACCGAGTTGTACAACCTCGACACGATCGACATCGGTTCGGACGTGTGCATCTCGCAGCATGCCTACCTGTGCACGGGCAGCCACGACCGTTTCTCGCCAGACTTCGACTTCGACAACGGCCCGATCGTCGTGGCGGATGGAGTGTGGATCTGCGCCCGATCCACCGTGCTGCGCGGTGTCACGATCGGCGCGAACTCGGTGATCGGCGCGACCTGCCTGATATCGGGTGACGTACCACCGAATGCCGTCGTCCGGGCGCCGCAGCCGACGGTGTCGTGATGCGAATCCTGCAGGTGGTGTCACTGCTCGACCCGGATGGCGCCTATGGGGGTCCGGCCCGGGTCGCGCTGAATACGAGTGCCGAGATCATCGGGCGGGGCCACGACGTGACCGTCGCCGCGGCGACCCGCGGCTATCCCGTCGGCAGCACGACCTTGGACGGCGTGCCGGTCGAGCTGTTCGACGCGCGGATGCTGATGCCCACCAACAAGTTCTACGGCATGGGCGCACCCGACCTGTCGCGGTGGTTTCGCACCAACGGCAGGAACTACGACGTCGTGCACGTTCACTTCGCCCGCGATCTCGTCGTCCTCCCGATCGCCATGTCGGCACGGCGGCAACGCATCCCCTACGTGCTGCAAACGCATGGCATGGTGATTCCGTCCCAGCACCCACTGTCGGCGCCTCTCGACGTGACGTGCACGCGTCGGGCACTCCACGACGCCGGAGCGGTCTGTTACCTGACGGCTCAGGAGAAACGACAGCTGACGACGGTGGCCGGGCCGCGGCTGAGGCTGTTCGAGCTGGGCAACGGCGTTCCCCAATACGCTGGTCCGACTGCACGTTCCGGACTCCCGGAGGTGCTCTTCGCCGCTCGTCTGGCCGGTCGCAAGAAGCCGCTCGCGTTCGTGGCCATGGCACGCATGTTGCTGATGTCGGGGTACCGCGCCTGCTTCACGCTCCTGGGCCCGGACGGGGGGCAGGGTCCCGCCGTCACCGCGGCGACCGTCGCACACCCATCGATCAACTGGGACGGCGCCGTCGAACCCAGCGAGCTGCCGGCACGGATGGCAGCCGCGAACGTCTTCGTTCTCCCATCGGTTCGCGAGCCGTACCCCATGGCGGTTCTGGAGGCCATGTCCGTGGGTCTGCCCGTCGTGGTCACCGACGACTGCGGATTGGCATCGATGGTCGACCGAACGGGGTGCGGAATCGTCACGGATCCCTCTCCCCCATCGCTGGCGGCCGCGGTGGGCAAGCTGCTCGACGACGAATCCCTGGCGGCCGACATGGGTAGGCGGGGCCGCGACGTAGCGCGGTCCGAGTTCAGCATGTCCGCCATCGGTGACCGTCTCGAGCAGGCGTACTCACGCGTTGCGGAGGGCGTACGGTGATGGACGCGTGGGCATTTCGCCGTTGGACTCCGACCGCGGTGGTCGCCCTCGTCCTGACCGGAGCGATCGTCTCTGCGTCGATGGTGCTCACCACCCGCACCCGCGATCCCGAAGCCAGTTGGCCGCTCAGCATCGCCGTCATCGGAGATGCCTTCACTGCCGGCGAGTCGAACGGGGTGGTCTGGCCGACACTGCTTGCGCAGCGCACCGGTTGGTCGGTGTCCAACTTCGCGATGCCCGACGCCGGATTCGCAGCCGACGGCAGGGGTGGCCACGCCTTCACTCACCAGGTGGAGCGCGCTCAGGCAGCACGACCCCGGGTCATCCTCATCACGACCGGCCAGGCGGACAACGACCTTCCCGAGATGGGTGCGGTGACGGTCGGCGCCATCGACGCGTTCAGCAAGATCCAACTCGGCGGGCAGCGCGCTCTCGTCATCGGGCCGATCTGGTACGGAGCCCCAACACCCGGCAAGGTGCGGATGGTTTCGGAGGCCGTACGGGAGGCGGCACGAATCGCCGATGTGCCCTTCATCAGCGGCACCGAGCCACCGTGGCTGAACAGGAGCCTGATGCAGGGAAGCCTGCACAGTCCCAACGATGCCGGCCATTCCGTCATCGCCGACAGGGTGGCCGCGTGGCTGCGGACGGAGATCGGGGCGTGAACGGCGTGCGCCTCTCCGACATCGCCTCGGTGGCCACGGCGGCCGCAGTGGCCATCGCGCTGGTACTGGTGTTCATTCCCGACGGGACCGCGTCCGCGCCGCCGCGGCCGATCGACGCGCCCAGCCTTCGACTTCCGCCTGCCGAGCAGGGACCGCCGACCGCCCTGTTCATCGGCGATTCCTACACTGCCGGTCGAGGGCCACGTGAGCTCTCACCCAGTTGCCTGGCAGCCAGCCGGCTGGGTTGGCTGTGCCACCTGTCCGCGGTCCCCGGCACCGGCTACGTCAGCGGCGGGCCTTCCAATCGGTTCACGGTCGATGAGTACCGCGGCGAGTCGACGTCGTTCGCGGAGCGAATCCCCCTCCTTGCCAAGCAGTTCGATCCGGACGTCGTCGTCCTCGACGGCGGCAGGAACGACCAGTTCCCCCCACGGGCGAACGTGCTGGCGGCGATGGTCGCGACCATTGGCGAGGCCAGACGGGCATGGCCGGAGGCCGAGATCGTCTTCGAGCGGCCTCGTTTCCTGAGTCGACCGGACGACGATCTCGGCTTCGACGACTCCTTCACGAACCGGTTGCTCCGCGACCCGGCAGCCCGCGGCGTATCCGTCATCGACCCGATCCGGGCGTTCGACGGTCGCGACACGTCCAGCTTGCTCACCGACGACGGCGTCCACCCCAACCGGCAGGGCGAACTCGATCTCGCCGCGCAGATCACGGCATCGCTGGTCGATCAACGCTTCACGGCGAACGCGTGATGAGCACCTCGGAGTCGACGTGAACGTCGACACGGCCGTCCGGTACCTGGGCCTGCTACGCGCGAAATGGCGATGGCTCTGCTGGGGCGTCCTCATCTCGCTCGCGGTCACGACCGCAGCACTCGTGGCAACACCACCCCTCTACCACAGCGAGGCAACCCTCTTCGTGCGCACACCGGGGGACGTCAGCAGCGTGGTCGACGGTGGCGACTCGTATGCGCAGGGCCGCGCACGCACGTTCGCCGCGCTGGCCGACAACCCCGCCCTGACGTCGCGAGTCGTCACCGATCTGGGGCTCGACCTCGCACCCGCGACACTCGCCAAGCGAGTCGACGCCGAGAACCCTCCTGGTACGGCGCTCATCGAGGTCGCGGTGAGTAGTCCATCGCCGTCCGAGGCACGACGCACTGCGACGGTTCTGCTCGACGAATTGACCGCCACGGTCGACGGATTGGAGACCGTGCCGGGATCGCTCGTTCCGCGCGCCGAACTGGTCGTCGTCAATCCACCGTCCACCGAGACCCGGGTCAGCGCCTGGGGTCTGCCCGTCGCCGCAGTCTTGGCGGGCGCGGCACTGACGGGTGTCGTGGTGGCGACGATGTGCGTGGTGCTCACCTCGGTCCACGCCTCGGCGGGGCAGTCAGCGGCCGGTACCGGATCTCTCGCCGACGAGCCACACCCGGGTGCGCGGTGAACGCCTTCGACTTCATCGGCGAACTGTCCCGGCGGTGGCGGACGTTCGCGTGGATCGCATTCGGCGTCGCCGTACTCGGGACGGCACTCATCGCAGCGACCCCGACGACGTACACGTCGTCCACGCAACTCCTGGTGTCCATCGACGGATCGACGACGTTCGAGGCCTACCAGAACGACGACGTGGCCAGGGAGCGGATCAACTCCTACCTCCCGTTGCTGACGAGCGAGGTCGTCAGTCAGCGCGTCGTGGACGAACTCCGTTCATCGCAGACCGCCGAGCAACTCGCCGAGCACGTCAGCGCCGCGAGGGTGCCACCGAACACGTCGCTCATCGACGTGTCGGTCAGCGCACCGTCGCCCGACGAGGCTCGTGCGCTCGCCGACGCCTACGCGACCGAATTCATCAGCTACACCAGGGCATTGGAGACCCCCACCGGGATGGGTGCCCAGAAGGTGCGGGTCACGCAGGTCAGCGGTGCGAGCGATCCGTGCAGTGACGTCCCGGTACGCCTGGCGCTCGGAATACCGACGGCCCTCATCGCCATCGTGCTCGGCGCGGCGGCGGTGTGGATCCGATCGGGGTCCACGCGCCGTCGACATCCCGAACTCGCAATGCTCGTGAAAGGAAACTGACCCGTGGACCTGTTCGACGTCGTCCGATCGTGCCTGCGACGCTGGTACATCCTGATCCCCTTGCTGGCGGTCACCGGGGTGTACTGCCATCAGGTGTACACATCGGTCTTGCCGGTCTACTACTCGCAGACGGTGATCGGCCTTGCTCCCCCCAATCAGCGGGTGGACACCGTCGCGACGGGCCAGGCGGTGCCACGCAACGGACTACTCGACTTCGGTGGGGCACCCCTGCTCGCCAACATGGCCTCGCTGGGCCTGCGCCAGTCGACGGTGGTCAATCGCGTCGTCGCCGCGGGCGGCGAGCCCATCTACGACGCACGACTCTTTCCGGTACCAGCGACGTCCCCGCCCATCCCGCTGGTCATGATCGACGTCGCCACGGCGAACCCCGAATCCGCCACGAAGACACTCGAACTGGCGGCAATGGAACTTCGCGCGTCGCTGGAGAACATTCAGGTGCAGGCCGACGTCCCGCCGGAGATGATGGCCACGTCGTTCATCGTCTCGCCGCCCAGCGTGCCGGTTCCCGCCATGCCGTCACGGACACGGTCCACGATGACCGTGGCCGTCGGCGGTGTCGGCCTCACGGTCCTCGCGACGGTGCTCGTGGACGTCGCGCTGAATCGCCGTCGCAAGCGGGTTCGATCGACGGCCGGGCCCGCCGAGGACGTGGCACCCGACGCGACGATCCTCGACGCGGTGGCGGCCGACGTGCCGATGGACGATCAGCGGCCGCGTGAGCCGGCAAGAGTGGCACCGTCGCAGTGACCATCACCGACGCCGGCGCGCCACCGATTGGCGCCGTCAGCGCAGATCCGGCACCCGCCGACCCACCACCGCCATGGATGCTGCGACTGCTGTGCTTCGTCATCCCGGCACTTCCGGTGTACGTGGTGCTGCCGGGCGCGTTGAAGGGCAATGGGAGCCCCGTCCGGATCATCACCCTGATCATGTTCGGGCTCTTGATACTCGGCTTCCTGACCCGGCGCAGATCGGGCGGCGGCCGCACCCTCAACCCGGGGGTCGTGATACTGCTGGCCTACCTCACCATGTGGCTGGTCGTCTCCGGCATGGGCATGACCGCGCACGACGACTTCACGACCGCTTCCAACCGGACCCGCTCACTACTTGCACTGGCGGGTCACGTCGCCGCGGGGCTGTACGTGTTGGTCAGCGTCCGATCCGCGCGGCAACGCGACGTCGTGCTCGGGTGGCTGGCGGCAGGGCTGACGTTTGCGTGTCTCGTCGGACTGCTGCAGAGCGTGAGTTCCATCGACCTGCGCTACTTCTTCCAACCGCCCGGGTTCATCCTGAACACCGAAGACCTGGCCTTGAGCGAGCGCATGGGCGTCACCCGCGTTCGGAGTACGTCTCAGCACGCCATCGAGTTCTCGGTCCTGGCGGCGGTGACCATTCCGCTGACCATCTACTTCGCCCGCCACGCGACGCGTCGTCGGGTTCGATGGCTGTCCGGCGCCGCGTGCGTCATCGCGGCGCTCGCGCTACCGGCCTCGATCTCGAGATCCGGGATCATCTCGCTACTGGTTGCATTGGTCGTCTACGTGTTCGCCTTCAAGATTCGCCCGATCGCCGTGTCAGCGGCCGTGATCGCCGCCGCGATCACCGGATACGTGGCGGTATTCCCGCAAGTCGCCGACGCGCTGTGGCGCACGTTCACGGGCTCTGCGGAGGACGAGAGCGTCTCGGGCAGGCTCGAGGACTACGCCAAGGTGTCGGAGACGCTGAGCGAACATCCGATCTTCGGGCTCGGTCTCGGTGGCGCCCCGCCCACCGAATTCGGCTACCTCGACAACGAGTGGCTGCAGGCAGTAGTCCAGGGCGGCGTGATCGGGTTGATCGCGATGACCGCTGTCATGATCGGCGCGCTCTTCGGCATGTCGGCTTCCATGCGTGGTGTCACGTCACCGAGGCAGCGGGAGCAGACCTACGTCATGGCCGCGATGACCGTCGGAATCATCGCGTCGAGCTTCACCTTCGACCTGTTCTCGTTCGAGCAGGCGGCGCTCGTCTTCTTCCTACTGTTCGGCCTGATGTGGTCGGGCTTCGACGTCGCCGCGCCGGAGCGGCGCCGCGACCGTCACGTCCTCGACCGGCTGGTGACGTCGCGTTCCCAGCTCGTGCTGGGACGGGCGGCGCGCCACCGAACCAGCAGTGCCACGGCGAGATAGACCACGGCATCGGCCGCCGATCGCGGTCCCCTGGCGGTGTGCAACACGGCGCGGGCGGTGGCGCCGGCCGTCGTCGGCGCGCCGAGCGGATCAAGTGCCGCCAACTCGACATTGCCCCTGTTGTGGCGGCCGAGGACGGTGAGCAGGCCGCGGACGTCGGTCGGTGTGACCCAGATCGAGGGCTCGGTCGTTACGACCATCTTCTCGTCGGTCGCGAACTGGCTGTCCACGAACTTGTCGTCGCCCGTGATGTCGGGGAACCGGCCGAAGCGCCGGTGTCCAGCCTCGGTGAGGGCGTACACCCCGGCCCACCACAACGCATCCCGCTCGGCGGTCATCCGCGTGCGTGCACGGTAGTACGCGCGGACCAGTGCGGTCGCCCCCCGCGTGCCGTAGCGGAACGCAGGACGGGCCGCGAGCACGTCACCGCGCCGTAGTTCGTCGAGCACGGCCAGTACGGCCGTCGGCGTGATCTCGATGTCGGCATCGAGGTAGAGCCGCGGCCACGAGGTTGCGGCCGCGTCACCGGTGTTGAGCGCGAACGTCTTCGAGCCGACGTCCGTTTCGAGCACCACGGCGCCCGGGATGCCCCGCGCTCGCTGGGCGGTGTCGTCGGTGCATCCGTTGCACACCACGATCAGTTCGATGGATCCCTCCACCGCCAGCTGACTCAGCGGGTTGAGAGTGCGTTCGATCACCATCGCTTCGTCGTATGCGGGCACGATCACCGCACCACGGTTGATGCCAACGAAACTCACAGCGGCGCTGCCATCCTCGTCGCCTTCGGCAACCCCGACCACTTCCGCCGGCTCAGTACGACCGCGAGAGTGCGGCGGTGGGTTCGATCGTAGGATCGCAGCACTTCGCCGAGCGCCACGGCAGCACGGAACGTCGCGGAATACGTCCGTCCGTGGTGCATCTCGACGTAACGGACGCGGTTGACCGCCATGAGCGCGGCGAGTGCGGGCGAGGTGCCCGACCCGCCCAGTCGGTGCTCGACGACGGCGGATGGCTCGTAGCGCGCCACGTAGCCGCTGTCGCGCACCCGCCGGAAGTACTCGATCTCCTCGGAGTACAGGAAGAACCGCTCGTCCCAGTCGCCCAAACGACGCGCGACCTCACCCCGGATGAGCATCGCCGCACCGGTGGCCCAGTCGACGTCGTGCGCGTGGTGATAACTGTCGCCGCGGTAGTCGAATTCGGACAGGGAGCACGGCCGGCCCCGCCAGAGCGTTCGGCCGAAGAGCGCGTCGCCGACGACGCCCATCGTGGATGGCTCGAAGCGCAGGGAAGGATAGGTCTGCCCGTCGTGGTCGAGTATGCGTGGTACGACCACTCCCACTCGATCGTCGGAGGCGAGCGTCTCGAGCATCCGACCGATGGCCTCCGGCCGGACTCGCAGATCCGGATTCAGTATCAACACCGAGCGACATGGCCCGGCATGCGGCAGCGCGCGATTGATGCCGCCGGCGTAGCCCAGATTGCCGCCTGACTCGATGAGCACCGCGTCCGGGTACGCCGCGACGACTTCGACGGTCCCGTCGGACGACTGGTTGTCCACCACCAGGACACGCAAGGCGTGCGAGCGAGCCGAGGCCCGCAGGTCGTCTAGCAGTGGACCGATGTCGGCTGCGCTGTTGTAGGTCACGACGACGATCGACGCATCCGCATGTTCGCCGGCGGCGACGAATCTGCCATCGGCCACGTCGGTTCCGACTGAGGTCACGAGACCGACTCCTTCGCGACGTTCGTCGACGATGCAGCGCTTCTCGGCCACACCGTGTCCTTCAACCACGCTGCGCCGACGATCGCCCACAGCGCGAGGAACGGCAGAGCCGGTACGAGGAAGCGGAACCCGCCGCCGAACACCATGACCTGCACCGTCAGGAGCACCGCGAAACTGAGGGGAACCAGCCACGGGCCGCGGTGGCGCCGGAACAGCCCCACTGCGACGAGCAAGAGCGCGGCGATCCATGCGACTCGAACCGTCCATCTCGGAGCGGGGTCCAAGAACACGCCGCGGTTGAGCCGCGTGACCGGGTCGAACGTTCGGACCAGCCGTTCGGGTACCCGCTCGGCGAACTCCGAAGGGTTGTCGCGGATCCACGCGACGGCGAAGTCGCGCAGGAATCGGTCGTTCTCGACTTCGTCCACCGGCGGGACCGGCAATCCCTCGTTCGCCTGAGCGGAGTCCGCCAGGTCGTTGTTGGCCAGCGCGATCGTCACTCCCCCGGCAGTGGTCAGCGGAACGAACGCGTCCAGTCGTTCGTAGTTGCGCCACGACCAGGCACCGAGGACTATCCCCAGCCCCAGGACCGCGGCGGTGGCCGCGCGCCAATCGAGCCGGCGGCCAAGGGCGAAGACGATCAACGCGGGCAGCCAGAACGCCATGACCGGCCGCACGAGCGTGGCGTACCCCGCCAGCAGCCCCGCCGCGAGCCACCACCACGTCACCCGTCGTCTCTCGCGCAGTTCGACGACCAGGTAGCAGAGGACGACCGTCAACAGATTGAAGAGGCTCTCTGCGTACAGCGAGGCACCGATGATCAGCACCCAGGGGAACAGCCCGTACGCGAGACCGGCGAGCGTCGCCTGCCGCGGCGTCATGCCGAGGCGCTCGCCGAGGCACATCAGCGCGACGGCGGTCAGACCTGCCAGCACGGCGGTGAGGACGAGTCCCACGTTGGGATGTGGACCGAAGATTCGGTACGGGATCGCCAGGAGCATGGGCCACCCGGGCGGACGTGCCGCCTCGAAGTGCGGCGGGCCGAAGTCGAGATCGCTCGCCAGCCCAGCGGCGAGTACGTGGAAGTGACCGCCGTCCTCGTACAGGGCACCCACCGAGCGGCTCAACACGGCCGCGACGATCAGATGGGCAGCGGAAACCGTCGCACCCACCATCCAGTAGATGCGCGCGCGATTCCGCACGGCTACCTCATCCTGCATTGCCAGACCCCCGACTGCCACCGCCTCAGGATAACCACCGAAACCCCTTCTGCCTACCGGACGAAGGACTATTCGACGTTTGCCTGCGTTGCCGGCGCGTATAGGAAATGCGGCGTCGACCGATTCGTATTACGTTGTCTACGTGCACTTCTGGCTCACACAGAGGTAGAACTAGTTCCTTTTGCCTAGTTCGCCAGATGTTAAGCTCATCGCGTGCCGTGGCCATGCGGCACTCGAGTACAGGGGGAAATGAATGGATGCTCGAATCCGCTCGGAATTGACCGGTTTCATCGTGGACAACTACCTCTTCGGAGACGTATCCCGAACGCCCGCAGTCGACGAATCACTGGTCGAAGGCGGTGTCGTGGATTCAACGGGAATACTCGAACTCATCGAGTTCCTCGAGTCACAGTTCGGCATAGAGGTGTCGGAGACCGAGACGATCCCGGAGAACCTCGACACGATCGCGCGGATGACGCGCTTCGTGCTCGGGAAGCAGCACGTCCTCGAGACGGCGTAGAGCCGGCCAACGTCGATCCGGGGGGATTACGTTGTCAGGCAGGTGGATCGGTGTCGGCCGGGGGGCCGTTGCGCCGATCGAACATCGGTACCGCGATTCAGTCCACGGTGCGTGGAGTCCGCTGGCGGATGTCCGCGCCCGGGCCGACCGCGACGGCACCCGGAGGCACGTCCTTGGTCACGACGGCGTTCGCGCCCACGACGCAGCCTCGTCCGAGCGTGAGGCCGTACCCCTCCTTCGGGATGATGCATGCGCCTGCGCCGATCGTGACGCCGTCCTCGATGACGACGCCCATCCCGGAACCCGCATGCGGGGCGCCTGCGGCAACCGTCACGCCGTGGGCGATCTGCACGCCGCGGCCGATGGTGGTGTCGGGGTGGATCACCACACCCAGCCCGTGATGCCAGAGCACCACGTCGTCTGCGACGTCGGCCTCGGGCGGCAGCGCCGTACTGAACGCGACGGCGTTGACGGCCTTCAGCACCCGGGCGCAGCGGCGCATGCCGCGACGGTGAAGTCGGATGCTGGTCAACCACATTCGTTCCGGAATCACCACTGCAGCGTATCCACCGCCGAGGGTGGTGTCACGCACGACGATCCGTGGCGACACTGCGTCCGGGGAGGAGTCGTCTCGTGGTGATCGACCACATCTGCTTCGCCGTCCGCGACCTGTCCGACGGTATCGCGCACTGGGAGAACGCATTCGGCTATCGACGTCGCACGGAGATCGTCACCAATTCGCGCCAGCGGGTCAAGGTCGTCTTCCTCGACAAGCTGGGCAGCTTGCCGGTGAAGTTGATCGAACCGCTGGACGACAACCTCGCACTCCAGAAGTCGGTCGAACGCGGCGGCGGCTTCCACCATCTGTGCTTCAAGTGCGACGACGTTGACACCGGGATCACCGGACTGCGCGACAAGGGGCTGCGCGTGCTGGTTCCACCCCAACCCGGCGAGGCCTTCAACGATCACGACATCGCCTTCCTGCGAGCGAAGTACGGCTTGCACATCGAACTGATCGACACCGACGAACGAGCAGGACTCCTATGACCGAGACGACGGCGACACGGCCGGCTACCGCGACCCCCTCCCCGCCCGATGCGGGAGCGCGGCGGCGGACGACGATCACGGACACTCTCGTCCGGCTCTACGCCATCCGGCGGCTACGGCCTGTCGTGCTGTGGGTGCTGCGCCGCCTCGAGGGTGATGACTACAAGTCCCCGACGATCCGCACGATCTTCGCCAAGTACTGGGGCGTCGAGATCGGGATGTACACCATCGGTGCGTGCTTCACGCCGTGGGTCGTGGATCCCAAGACGAAGATCGGCCGCTACTGTTCGATCGCCGCCGGCGTTCGCATCATCAACGGCAACCATCCGCTCGGCTTGAAGTCCACGAACGCCGTGTTCCACAACCCCATGTTCGGGTTGTGCGATGACTGGATCGGTGACGAGCTGAACGCACTCGAGATCGGCAACGACGTGTGGATCGGTGCGAACGCGGTGATCCTGCCCGAGGTAGCCCGTGTCGGTCACGGCGCCGTCATCGGCGCCGGCGCGGTCGTGAGCAAGGACGTCCCCGACTACGGCGTCGTGCTGGGCAATCCCGCCCGGCTGGTCAAGAAGCGGTTCTCCGACGAGACGATCGCGGCCCTCCTGGAGGAGCGGTGGTGGGATCAGGACCTCGAGGACCTCACCCACAGGCTGCCCGAGTTCCAGAACTACCTCGGAGGCTAGCTCGCCGTGAACACACCGAAGCGCATGCTGCGACCGTGGCGATGCCTGGTCTACGAACAGCGCAATCGATTCGTGGGACGCAACTCGATCAAGGAGAACCGGAGGTTCCACGCGCGCGAGTTGATCCGACTGCGTGCGACGCTGACGAGCGGATGCCCGCGGGCCCGGGTCGTCGTGGTGGTTCCCACCTGCAACCGTCCCGAAGGCCTGGTGCATGCGGTCGAAACCGCACTCGCTCAGTCGTTTCGGAATTTGGCCGTCGTGGTGGTCGACGACGGCGCCGGACTGCCGGCGTTGCCCACCGACCCCAGGCTCATCGCGGTCTCGCTCTGCCGTAACTCGGCGACGCCGGGGCTGGTGCGCAACATCGGCATCGACCTCAGCGACTCGGAGTTCGTCGCCTTCCTGGACGACGACAACGTTTGGACTCCCGAACACGTCGCCACGGCGGTGTCGGCCCTGGACGCCGACCCCGGCTTGTCCGCCGTCTACACCTCGGTGTCGCGGATGCGGCCAGACGGAACGGAACTCGACGTGCTCGGCTCCCCCTTCGACCGACGCAGGCTTCAGTGGGACCCCTACATCGACGTCAACAGCGTCGTGGTGCGGCGGTCATGCAACCGCGGCTTCAGCGTGCTGCCCCGGACCAAGGAGACGCTGCCGAAGGAGGACTGGGAGTACGTGTGGCAGCTGAGCAGGCGGGGCCGGATCGAGCACGTACCGAAGGTCACCGTCCGCTATGCGATCAATCCCGAAAGCTACTTCACCGACTGGGCCGACGATGCGCGGGCCAGCGCGCGTCAGACGGCTCTGGCCGTGCCTCAGCAGGAGGAACAGTGAACATCAGCGATTTCCTGTCGAACACCGGCGCCGCCGATGACGTCGCGATCGTCGACGGACAGCGGCACCACACGTACGCCGAGCTGCGCGCCGCAGCAGCGACCGTGGCAGGTTCGGTGTCGGCATTGCAGTTGGCGCCCGGGTCCCGGATCGCGATACTCGGCCCGAATTCCTTCTTCTGGGTAGCGTCGTACCTCGCGATCATGAAGCTCGGCATGGTGGCGGTGCCGCTATCGGACAAGGGCACGTCGGCCGACGCCCGCCGCAGCATCTCCGCCGTCGACTGCTCGGCAGCCCTGGTCGACCGTCGGCACCTGAGGCACGACCCCGCTGTCGCGGACTTCGTCACCGTGATCACCGACGACGTCCTCGATTCCGGTCAGGATCCGTACTGGCCGGAGACCACGACGGAAGCGGGTTCGGACGCAGTCCTGCTGTTCACCTCCGGTACCACGGGCGCCCCGAAGGCGGTCCGCGTGACGCACCGGAACATCGCGGCCAACACCGAGTCGATCATCAGCTACCTGGGCTTGGAGCGTACGGACAGGGCGCTGGTGATCCTGCCGTTCTTCTACTGCTATGGCGCTTCGCTGCTCCACACGCATCTGCGTGTGGGAGCCACCCTCGTGCTGTGCAACTCGTTCGCCTTCCCCGAGACCACCGCGAAGCTGCTGGAGGAGCAAGAGTGCACCGTGTTCGCCGGAGTCCCCTCGTCCTTTCAACTCATGTTGCGCGCCACCAGCTTCGCGCAGCGAGCCACGCCGTCGCTGCGGATCATCCAGCAGGCCGGCGGCAAGCTGCCTCCGGTGATGATCGAAGAACTGCTCGCCGCCAAACCGCACGCCGCCCTGTTCGTCATGTACGGGCAGACGGAGGCGACCGCACGCCTGTCGTACCTGCCCCCGGCGATGCTGACCGAGAAGCTCGGGTCCATCGGGAAGGGCATACCGGGTGTCGAACTGCGCGTCCTCGGCCCGGATCTCGAACCCGTGCCCGCAGGCGGCAAGGGTGAGATCTACGCCCGCGGGCCCAGCATCTCACCCGGCTACTACGGGGATCCGGAGGGAACGTCGGACAAGTTCACCCCGCACGGCCTCCGAACCGGCGACGTGGCCGTGGTCGACGAGGACGGTTACGTCTTCATCGTCGACAGGCGGGACGACTTCATCAAGTCCTGGGGCTACCGCGTCTCGAGCCAAGAGGTCGAGGCTGCGGCCCTGCGAATGCCGCAACTGGTGTCGGCAGCCGCCATCGGGGTCCCGGATGACGTTGCAGGAGAAGCGGTCGTGCTCTTCGTGACCGTCGCACCCGACAGTGCGATCACCACCGACGCCGTGGCCGCCACCTGCCGCCGGTCCCTGCCCAAGCACATGGTACCGAAACAGGTCGTCGTACTCGACGGCATGCCGTTGAACGCCAGCGGCAAGATCGCGAAGACGCGACTCCGCGACCTCGCGGCCGCACGGGCATCGTCGGCGTTGGCCCACCCGGGCTGACGTTCATCGAACACGAACGGGGGATTCGAAGATGCGCTCTCGCAGAAGAAGAGGGTCCGTGTTGCGCCGGGCGCTGTGGGTGGTTCCCGCGGCACTGCTCGTGATCGTGCTCATCGCCGCAGTGGTGACTCAAGACGTGTGGAAGGGGCAGTCGATGCCGGTCGAGGGTGAGGTCGTCGCAACGGTCGACGACGGACAGCTGGCGGTCGTCGACCGCACGCGGGTGTTCTTCGGGCACCAATCGGTGGGCGAGAACATCTTGGGGGGCGTCGAAGTCATCTACTCGCGACAGGGTCTGATCGCCCCACCCATCGAGGAGAAGGGCGCCAGGCCAGGCCCCGCAGGCGGTTTCATCTCGCACGCGTACATCGGCGCGAACGAACAGCCGCGGCTCAAGATCGACGATTTTGCGCAGATGCTCAGGAGCGGTCTCGGCGCTCGGGTCGACGTCGCGCTGATGAAGTTCTGCTTCCTGGACATCTCGACCCGGACCGACGTCGACGCGCTGTTCACCCACTATCGAGACACCATCGCCGAACTGCAACGTGACTATCCCGCGATCTCCTTCGTGCACGTCACCGTTCCGCTCACCACGGACTCCGGGATCAAGAACAGAGTCAAGATCATGTTCGGCGGCAGCGACCGCTACGGGCAGGGCGAGAACGTGGCACGGCACCGCTACAACGAGCTGCTCCGACAGCACTACGGCGAGGACCGCGTATTCGACCTGGCCGCAATCGAATCGACGACCCCCGACGGTGGCCGCCGGGAATTCCGGTACCGCGACCAGCCCTACTATGCGTTGCACACCGGGTACGCCTCGGATCTCGGACACCTCAACGCAGAGGGTTCGGAGATCGCGGCGAGCGCCTTCCTTCGGGCCGTCGCGAATGCGTCGGGTAGGCGGTGACGATGTTGGGTGAGACGGGCATCGACATCGTTCCGGTCGCGCGGATCGACCGGTTGATCCGGGATCACGGTGATGCGTTCCTCCGACGGTGGTTCACCGCAGACGAGATCGAATACTGCGCCCGCAAGGCCATGCCGAGTCGGCACTTCGCTGCACGCTTCGCTGCCAAGGAGGCCGTCGCCAAGACATTGCCCGGGCACTGGGACGGCCCTCTGCCCTGGCGGTCGATCGAGGTGGTGAGCACGCGAACCGGAGCCCCGGGCATCCGGCTCTCCGACGCGCCGCTGGCGATCGCCGCAGGCGCGGGCGTGACGGACATCCGCATCTCCCTGTCGCACTGCGACGACTACGCGACCGCGGTGGCGATCACGACCCTCGCCGCCGAGAAACCGGATGGACCGTGAACCGCGACCACGTCGAGCAGGCGCTGGCCGACCTCGTAGCGCTCACGGCGTCCGACGACGCTGCTGAATCAAGCGATGCCCGATCAAGCGATGCCCGATCACGAGATGCCCGATCGAGCGAATCCGAACTCAGTGCCGTGACGATCGCCCTCGCGCTCGAAGACGTCTTCGCGATTCGGCTCACCGATGCCGACATCGACTCCATCGACCCGAATGATCCGGTGGCGCTCGCGACCCTGCTCGACCGAGCGGAAGGCCAGCGCTGATGTGCGGCATCTGCGGAGTGGTCACCACGGGCGCACCTCCCGAGCTGACCTTGCTCGACAAGATGATGAGTCGGCTCGGCCACCGCGGACCGGACGGCCACGGCTTCTACCGCGACCACCGCGCGGCGCTGGGGCACACGCGCCTGGCCATCATCGACATGGCGGGCGGCGCCCAGCCGCTCTGCAACGAGGACGGCACGCTCTGGGTGACGTTCAACGGCGAGATCTTCAACTACGTCGAGTTGGCGCGCGAACTCAAGGCGTTGGGTCACCGCTTCCGAACCGCGAGTGACACCGAGGTGATCGTGCACGCCTGGGAACAGTGGGGCACCGATTGCTTCGACAGGTTCAACGGCCAGTGGGCGCTCGCGCTGTGGGATAGCCGCGAGGAGCGCCTGATCCTGTGTCGCGATCGGATGGGCGTGCGGCCACTGTTCTACACCCGCACGCGTGACCGCTTCCTGTTCGCATCCGAGGTCAAGGCGCTCTTCGCCGACCCAACCGTGCCGCGATCCTTCGATTCAGAAGGTCTGTCGCAGACCTTCGGCTACTGGTCCACGGTCGCTCCACGCACCGTGTTCAGCGGTGTCGAGCAATTGCCGCCAGGACACCATGCGGTGCTGGACCGGACCGGCTTTCGCGTGGCGCCCTACTGGCGCGCCTCCTTCCCGCCCCGCGGATCCGAGCCCTGCCAGGACACCGTGGAGAACGCCGCTGGGTTGCGGGAACGCATGATCGAGGCGACGCGCCTACGGTTCCTGCGCAGCGACGTTCCCGTCGGCGCCTACCTCTCAGGAGGATTGGACTCGTCGATCACCGCCGCGGTGATCTCGCGCTACACCGATGCCGACCTGCACACGTTCTCCCTGCGGTTCCAGGATCGCGAGTTCGACGAAGGCGGCTACCAGCGCCAGATGTCCAAGGCGCTGGGCACCCAGCACCAGGACATCGTCGTGCGTCCGTCGGACATCGTCGACGTCTTCCCACAGGTCATCCGCCACACCGAGACACCCCTGGTGCGGGCAGGACCCGCCCCGATGTACCTCCTGTCGAAATTGGTGGCCGAGCACGGGTTCAAGGTCGTCGTCACCGGTGAGGGTGCCGACGAGGTCCTCGCCGGATACGACGTCTTCCGCGAGGCCCGGGTCCGGATGTTCTGGGCTCGCGACCCGGAATCCGCGAAGCGTGCGAAGGCCCTGGAGCTGCTGTATCCCTGGATGGAGCGATCCCCCAGCAAGGCACCGGCGTTCGCGCGCAGCTTCTTCGGGCGGAACCTGGACCTCGACGATCCCGCGCTCTCCCACCGTCCCCGGTGGAATTCGACGGCGTCGATCACGACGATGTTCTCCGCCGACATGCGACACCGGACCACGGCCGGCGCGCTCGACGACGTCACCGCCGGAATGCCAGCCGAGAGCGCGGATTGGGATCCACTCAGCCGTGCCCAGTGGCTCGAGATGACGACGCTGCTACCCGGCTACATCCTGGCGTCGCAAGGTGACCGCATGCTGATGGCGAACTCCGTGGAAGGCCGGTTTCCCTTCCTCGACCGCAACGTCATCGAGTTCGCCAACCAACTCCCCGCGCGACACAAGCTGTTCGGACTCGACGAGAAGTACCTCCTCAAGCGGGCGTTCGCGGACATGATCCCGGAAGAGATCCTGCGGAGGCCGAAGCAGCCCTACCGAGCCCCCGACGCAGCGAGTTTCTTCGCATCGGACCGCCCCGAGTGGTTCGACGAGCTGACGTCCGAGCCGGCCATCGCCGCGGCTGGGGTGTTCGATCCTCGGATGGTGTCCGGGCTGTTCCGCAAGTGCGCGAAGACCGGCGGCGGCGGTATGAGCAACACCGACAACATGCGGGTGCTGGCCGTCGTGTCGACGCAGCTGACCCATGAGTGCTTCATCGCAGGGACCGAATGGTCCATGCCCGAACGGACATTGCCGCAACCGACGGTCGCGGTAGACCTGGTAACCACGAAGGGGGAATGCAGTGACGCACGGGGATGAGACATTCGGACCGGACAGCCTGACCATCGACGCGGCGTTCGAGGTGGATCGCATCACCAAGAGCCTGACCGAGTATCTCAGCAGGACGAAGCGCCGCGGTGTGGTCGTCGCCCTGTCCGGGGGCATCGATTCCAGCGTCGTGGCCGCACTGTGCGTACGCGCGGTCGGAAATGATCGGGTGTTCGGTCTGCACATGCCGGAGCGCGAATCGTCCTTCGACACCCTCGACTACAGTCGTCTCCTCGCGGAGTCCCTTGGGATCGAAAGTCGGCTCGAGGACATCTCGTCACTCCTCGACGCGGCAGGCTGCTACGAGCGGCGCGACGAGGCGATCCGCATGGTGTGTCCGGAGTACGGCCCCGGTTACAAGTCGAAGATCGTGCTGCCCAGCGTCATCGACTCGGATGCCTTCCGGCTCTACTCGGTGGTGGTGCAGGCTCCGGACGGCACCCAGACGACCCACCGACTGAGCACGGAGTCCTACCTGGGGATCGTTGCCGCAACCAACTTCAAGCAGCGTGCCCGCAAGATGCTGGAGTACTACCACGCCGATCGTCTCAACTACGTCGTCTCGGGAACGCCGAACCGGCTCGAGTACGACCAGGGGTTCTTCGTGAAGCTCGGTGACGGTGCTGCCGACGTGAAACCGATTGCGCACCTCTACAAGTCGCAGGTGTACGCACTCGCCGAGTACTTGGGCGTCCCCGATCGGATCCGCAGTCGGCCGTCGACCACCGACACCTATTCGATGCCACAGTCTCAGGAGGAGTTCTACTTCTCGCTGCCGTACCAGCGCATGGACCTGTGCTTGTTCGGCCTGAACAACGACGTACCCCTGTCGGACATCGCCGCGGCCACGGGTCTGACCGGCGAGCAGGTGAACCGGGTGTTCCGGGACATCGAACAGAAGCGCAAGACGACCGAGTACCTACAGTTGGCTCCCGTCCTGGCGGCCGACGTGCCGGAGATCGGCCATTGAGGATCGCTACCGCCGACACCGGGCTGCGGTGAGATCGCAATGGCGAGAACACCCCCGCGTCCCTTGATGCCGGACACCCGGATCTTCGTCGCGGGCCACCGGGGAATGGTTGGATCGGCCCTGCGCCGACGGTTCGCCGAACTCGGCTACCGGAACGTGCTCGGCCGTGACTCCCGGGAACTCGACCTGCGGGATGCCGCAGCGACCGAGCGGTTCTTCCGCGAGACCCGACCAGACGTCGTGATCGGTGCGGCGGCCCGGGTGGGCGGCATCATGGCCAATCACACCCGGCCCGCCGACTTCATCTCCGACAACATCCGGATCCAGGTCAATCTCCTGGACAGCGCGGTATCCACCGGCGTGACACGGTTCGTGTTCCTCGGATCGAGCTGCATCTACCCGAAGTTCGCGGACCAACCCATCCAGGAGCACGCGCTCATGACGGGGCCGCTGGAGCCGACCAACGAGGCCTACGCGGTGGCCAAGATCGCCGGCATCGCTCAGGTCGAAGCCATTCGCCGACAGCACGGTCTGCCCTACATCTGCGTCATGCCCGCCAGCCTCTACGGCCCGGGGGACAACTTCGACGCAGATGACAGCCACGTCATCCCGGGTCTGATCCGGCGTTTCCACGGTGCGATGCGAGAGGACGCGCGTTCGGTCACCTGCTGGGGCAGCGGTTCCCCGTTGCGCGAGTTCCTGTACGTGGACGACCTCGCCGATGCCTGTCACCACTTGTTGAACGCCTACGACGGCGATGACCCGGTGAACGTCGGCACCGGCCGGGACGTGACCGTGCGAGAACTGGCGGAGATGATCGCCGAGACGGTGGGATATCGCGGCCGCATCGAGTGGGATCGCTCGAAACCCGACGGCACACCACGCAAGATCCTCGACACCCGGCGCATGGACGAACTGGGTTGGAGTGCCAATACGAGTCTGCGTCACGGCCTTCGGCGGACCTACGAGTGGTTCCTGGCGCACCAGAACGACTACCGGGGTTCGGCGTCCCCCCTGGTGAACGGGGCGCCACGTGGCTGAGTCGACTGCGCTGGCAGCGGGCATGCGCTGGAGCGGTTTCTCGGTGGTCGGGCGGGAACTGTCCCGGACGGTCTTCACGATCGTCCTGGCTCGGCTGGTCGGCCCCGACGACTTCGGCGTGGTCGCGCAGGCCCTGGTCTACGTCGGCATCATCAGCCTGCTGCTCGACCAGGGCTTCTCGAGTGCGCTGATCCAGCGCAAGGACGTCCATCCGGACATGCCGGGCGTGGTCGTGTCGGTGAACCTGGCGGTCGGTGCCGCCCTGGCCGCACTGACAGTCGCCATCGCGCCACTGTGGGCGGCGTTCATGCGTACCCCCGAGCTGGCGCTGATCCTCGTCGCCTTCGCCCCCAGTCTGCTGCTACGAGCGGCGGCCGTCACGCCGCGCGCAATGCTCATCCGCAACATGGACTTTCGCAAGATGGGGATCGCCGACATCGCGTCCGCGATGCTCGGCGGCATCGCAGGCGTGATCGTGGCGGTCTCGGGCGGCGGGTACTGGTCCCTGGTGGTTCAGATCCTCGCCACCGACGTCGTCCTGCTGTCCGCGCTGTGTCTGTTCGGCGCATCCTGGCGACCGAACGCCAACTTCGGCCAACTCCGCCACATAGCGGCCTTCTCGGGGCGCGCGTTCATGGCGGGACTGCTGCTGAACTCCCTGTCGCGCAACGTCGACAACCTACTGATCGGACGAGTACAGGGCGCGCAGGCACTGGCCTTCTACGGATTGGCGTACCGACTGCTTCTCCTGCCGGTACAGCTGGCACTCCAGACCGTCGCCACGGTGCTCTATCCGCTGTTCTCCCGACTCGCCGACGACATCCCCGCACTCCGCGACCAGCTCACCCGGACGACGCGCCTGGTCGCGATGGGCGCCTTGCCGACGATGGCGCTGGTCGCTGCGGCCGCACCCCAGTTGGTCGCGATCGTCTTCGGCTCGCAGTGGGCACCGGCGGTCCCCATCGTGCAGGTGCTCGCCGTCGCAGGCGCCCTGCAAGCGATCTACCAGTGCTCGACGTCGCCGCTCTGCCTCGGGACCGGACACGACAAGTTGCACCTTCGCTACGCCTGGCTCACGACCGCCGTCGCAACGCTGGGCATCGTCGCCGGCCTACCGTTCGGTCCCTTCGGTGTCGCGCTGGGCTACTCGGTGGCGACAGCGCTTCTCGTGCCCGTCGAATGGCTGATCAGACGTCATCTCGTGAAAGTGTCGCTGCGCGAGCAGTTGTCATCGCTGCTGCCCGCAACGCACGTGGCCGTCTGGATGGCCGCCACCTACCTGACCGTCGCAGTCCTGGTCACCGATCGCGACGCAGTGGTGCTGGGCCTCGGCTCGGCGGCTGCGGTGGGCGTCGGTGCGCTGGTACTGCGCATCGGACATCCTCGGCTGCTGGCCGACCTGGTGATCGATGCGAAACGGCTGGCAGGCCGCACCGGTCCCGCAGACGTCACCGGTGAGCCGAGGTGACCGACGCGACCTACACCGGCGTCGAGTGCAAGAAGATCGGTTCCTCGGACAGCGCCGCGTCGTAGGCCGCGTCCTGAGTCGTCGCCACGACGTTGCCCTGCAGGTCGGTGACCACGGTCCGGGTGCCTGGTTCGAGCTGCAGCTCGAACGTGGCCGCCACCTGACACCACGCCACCAGGACCGTCCCCCGGGGCGTGGTGAAGCGGTATGCGAACGGGTCGGTCGGCTTGTCCTGCGCTCCGTCGAGGACGACCTCCAGATTCGTCGCCCCGGCCAGCAGGTCGATCACCTGCCGCATGGCAACGGCCACCAATCTCGGTTCGTGGCCGGGGCCAGGGCCGAACCAGCCACCGTTGTAGTCGTCGGTGTCGAGCACGAACATGTGGTAGACGCGCGGGATGTCGTACCTCGCCGCCGCCATGTTCACGCGCACGGTGTAGGCGGCCTGTTGCAGCGGCGTGACGGTCTCGGTCGTGACCTGCTGGTTGTCGATCGTCACCGCGAACTTCCCACCGTCGACGTGGGATATCTGGTACCCGACCTCGGTGATCCACAGGGGTTTCGCGACCCCGAACTCCTGCATGACCTGACGGATGCTGTCGATGGACTCACGCGACGACCACGATCCCCATTCCTCGATGATCGTCTGCTCCGGCGGCTTGTTGGAACTGTACGGATGCACCGATACGACGTCGAAACAGTCGATCTGCCCGGCGGATTGAAGTTCGGCGAACGTGTTCGACAGGAAGTCCGGCGCCGCATTGGATGCGCCTCCGGCGGCGAAGCCGACCACGACGACCTCCGGCCACGTCGCCTTGATGTGCCCATGAGAAGCGATCAGAACCCGTGCATAGAGCGGTGCCACCTCGGCGTCGCCGACACTGAACCCGTAGCCGAAGTTCGGCTCGTTGCACACCTCGATCTGAGTGATGGGGTGGTACCGCACCCCGGGGTGGTCCGACCAGAACGTTCCCCTGGGCCCGAACCTGCCCAGCGCCCAGTCGATCTGCGCCAGATAGGCCGAGATGAACTCGACTTCGGTGGCGAAGACCGCCCGGTCGACGGTCGGCGTGACGTTCAGCAGCACGTCGATGTGGTGGTCGACGCAGAACGACATCAGCGCATCCGACATGACACCGGCGCGCGCGTAGGTGAGGTTGAGCCACTCGACCTGGGTGGACAGATCGGAGATCTCGTCCCACGTGTAGAGGCCGATCTTCATCAGCTCCCGGCCGGCGGCAGCGGCGGGAGGCGGCGGGGCCGGTGTTCGGCTGCTGCACGCGCCGCTCATCGCAGCGGCCGCCACGGTGACCGTCAGCCCGGTCCACCTCAGGAACTCGCGACGGTCCAGGACCACGGCCTACGCCCATCCGGGTAGAACGGGCCGATCGATCACGTGTCCGCCGCTCTCGAGCGCCAGGATGTCGGCGTCCACCATGATCTTCACGAGTTCGGGGGCCCGCACCAGCGGATCCCAGCCCCACGCCACCTTCGCCCTCGACGGGTCGCCGATCAGCGAACCCACCTCGCTGGGCCGTAGGTACCGTTCGTCGAAGCGCACGTGGCGTTCCCAGTCCAAGCCGACCGCGTCGAAGGCCATCGCGAGGAAGTCGCGCACCGTACATCCGTCCCCGGTGGCGAGAACGTAGTCGTCGGGCTCGTCGGCTTGCAGCATCCGCCACATCCCCTCGACGTACTCCGGGGCGTACCCCCAGTCGCGTACGGCGTCGATGTTGCCCATCCACAGGTGCTCGTCGAGACCCGCCCTGATGCGCGCGACGGCACGGGTGATCTTTCGGGTGACGAACGTCTCGCCGCGCCGGGGTGATTCGTGGTTGAACAGAATCCCGCTGCACGCGAACATCCCGTAGGCCTCGCGATAGTTCTTGGTCGTGCAGTGCGCGAACACCTTCGCCGTACCGTACGGCGACTGCGGCTGGAACAGCGTGTCCTCGTTCTGCGGCGGAGCCGACGAGCCGAACATCTCCGACGTGGACGCCTGATAGAAGCGACAGTCCAGGCGGGCCTGCCGGATCGCCTCCAGCAGCCGGATCGTTCCCAAACCCGTCGCGTTGGCCGTGTATTCGGGCTCGTCGAAGCTCACCCTGACGTGGGATTGCGAGGCGAGGTGATACACCTCGTCCGGGCGTATCTCCGACAGCAGCACGCTCATCCGGGATCCATCGACCATGTCCCCGTAGTGCATGAACAGGCGGACGGCCGATTCGTGGGGGTCGACGTACAGGTGGTCGATCCGACGGGTGTTGAACGTGGAGGCGCGCCTGATGATCCCGTGCACCTCGTAGCCCTTGAGAAGCAGCAGCTCGGCCAGATACGAACCATCCTGGCCCGTGATGCCGGTGATCAGTGCGCGCTTAGCCATCGAGTTCCTCCCGGCGTCCATCGGCAAGGTCGGTGATCCATTCTTCGTAGCGGTCGAGTGCGGCCTTCTCGGACAGCACGGCTTCGCAGTACCGTCGGCCGCGTGCCCCCAGCCGTTGCGCGAGTACGGGATCGTCGGCCAATCGCAGCGCCTCCCTCAACAACAGGTCCGGCCGATCAGCCGGCACTGTGACACCGCCGCCGGAAGCGGTCATCTCGCCCGCGGTGAGACCGGCCGAGTCGATGGCCGCCAGCACGGGCTTGCCCGACCGGAAGTACGAGGTGAGCTTGCTGGGGACCGACATCTGCGCGACGCCCGGCCGTTCGTTGACCAACAGGACGTCCGCGGCGCCGAGCGCGGCGGGGAAATCGGCTTCACCGACGGGCGGCAGGAATTCGAGGTTGCGCAAGCCGGCGCCTGCCGCTTCCAGGGACGACCTCTGATTGCCGTTGCCCATCAGTACGAACCGAGCCCGGCTGCCCGTTCGTCCGGCCAGTTCGGCTGCGGCGAGGACGTTCTCGAGGCCCTGCTTGTGCCCCATGTTCCCGGCATGCAGGACGATCACGTCGTCACTCGACCAGCCGCGGGCGGCCCGGAACGTCGCGCTGGCAGTCAGATCCGGGGCGTCGACGTGGTTCCAGTTCCGAATCTCCCTGATCCGAGCCGGGTCGACCCCGAGATTGTCGACGAGGTCGGACCCGAAGCCGCTGTGGATGACCGCGACGCCGTCGGCAGCTCTCAGTGTCGCCGATTCGATGGCACCCAAGCCCCGCCTCAGGGTGCGGCATCCGATCTGAGCCTCCATGGCACCTCTGCCATACACGTCGTGGACCAGTACGCCGATCGCCGGGCGGCGGCGCGACCACCGCGCCCTGGCGATCGCCATGGAGGCCGCCAGCAGCGGTGGCGTCGTACAGACGATGACGTCGGGTGCGTCCCACCGACACGTGGACACCTGGGCGCCGAACGTCAATTCCATTGCGACGCGGCCGAACCAGGACTCGCCAGACGGCACGACGTGGTTCAGCCGGCGGACGCGCACCCCGTCGACGACGTCGTGCGACCGCAGCGCGGCGCTCCGCCCCAGCCGCTCCCACTGCGGGTAGTGCGGCAAGCCGGTGAACACGCGGACTGCGTGCCCCCGTGCCATCATGCCCGCGGCCAGCGCCGTCGTGTACGGCGCGATGCCAGTTGGCTCGGGCCAGTAGTTGATCCCCAGTATCGCGATGCGCACCGGTCTGCGTGCCGGCCGAACGACCGTCGTCTCCTGCGGATTCATCCGCCTGACGAGAAGTGGGTGCGCCCTGTGTACCGGGGGGCGCGATGGGGCTTCGAGTGTCATGCGGCGCGACCTACCCGGTTCCGGACTGCAGCGGCGTGGACTCCGCGACGGAGGTGGTCGCCTCGCGCAGCACCGCGCGCGATCGGGCGATGTGCGCGAAGAACGCGGGTATGCCGACGACGTAACGCCTGGCCAGGCGGCGTGGCTCCACGAGGAGTCGATAGAGCCACTCGGTGCCGGTGCATTGCATGAAACGCGGTGCCCGAGTCACCTTTTCGCCGAGGAAGTCCAATATCGCTCCGCCGTTGACGATCAGAACCGGATGGGTGAGTCGGTCGCGCAGACGGCTCGCGACGAGTTCCTGCTTCGGCATGCCCATCGCCAGGATGATGAGGTCGGGCCGCCAGGAGACGGCCATGTCCACGTAGGTCTGCGCCGGAGAGAAGCCATGGTGGCTCGCCACCACCGTCACGCCCGCCGCTTCCAGCTTCTCGCAGGCCCGATCGAGCCACGGTGACGTCGTACCGAACAACGCCGCCCGTCGACCGGAGTACGCGCCTGCTATCTGCGGGATGAGGTCGGTTCCGTTCATGTTCAGCCCACCGGACCTACCGAAGGCCATCAACCCCAACTGCACGCCGATGCCGTCCCGTAGCAACAGATCCGACTTCAGGAGGCTCTCGGAGAGCAGGGGGCTGTGCCACACCAGGTTGGCGGCATGGGCGTTGACGAAGGACACCACGTACGGGCGGGTCGGCCGCTGCAGGGCCTGGAGCAGATCGGCGTGCGCCGCGTCGTCGTCGATGCAGCAGATCCGGCGGTGCAACTCGACGAAGTCCTGCACTCGCGAGTCGGCGGCGTCGTCACCACCCGGGTGATTCGAGCCATCGATCCGCCCGACGACGGTCCGGGTGGTCTTGAGGACGATCATCACGTCGCTGGTCATGGACCAGTTGTCGATGTACGAGAGGTCCAGGCGCACCGACTCGTTCCAGCTCAGATCCGCGCGACCGCTGATCTGCCACAGCCCCGTGATGCCGGGTCTGACGAGGAGTCTACGCAGGACTTCGACGTCGTACGCCTCGACCTCCTGGCGCAACGGTGCGCGGGGTCCGACGACGCTCATCTCACGCTTGAGCACGTTGATGAACATGGGTAGCCCGTCGATGCTGAACCGGCGCAGGACCCGTCCCACCGTGGTGACGGCGTGCCTGTCTCCGCTGAGATGGGTTGGGCCGTCGGGGTCGAGCGCCTCGAGGAGTTCGCGGTCTGACCGTGATTCGTCCCCGACCACGGCCGTGCGGAATCTCAGCATCGCGAACGGCTGTCCGTCCATGCCCATCCGCGGGGCCGTCTGGAACACCGGCCCGCGGCTCGTCAGCTTGATGGCCAGCGCTGCGAGCACCACGGCCGGCATGGCAACCGCGAGGACGACCGTCGCGAAGCAGACGTCGAAGGCTTGCTTCTGGAACCGCTTGGCCCCGCGATACTGCGGTTTCTCGATGTGCAGCAGTGGTAGGCCTGCGATGGGCCGCATGACGAGCCGCGACAACGCGACGTCCATCACCCCCGTGGACACCACCAGGTTCACGCCCAGCGGTTCGAGATCCCAGATGAGCCGCCGGATGCCTCGCAGGCCGAAGTGTTCGGTGCCGGCGATCGCGACGGTGTCGGCGCCGCAGCTGCGAATGGCCGCCAGCATGTCGGATTCCCCTCCCACGATGGGGATTCGGCGGCCTCCGACGAGGAGATGTTCGCCTCGGGGCGGCCCGTGGTTGGGTATGCCGATCCCGACGACGTCGTAACCATCGGCTGGGTGTCGGGTCAACTCGGTGACGAGGTCGACCACGGCGTCTTCCTCGCCGAACGCCATCACCGCGGTTCTGCAGCCGCCGGCCGCTCGTCTGCGGGCAACCGATGCCTGCCACGCCCACCTGCTCAACACCAGCGCGACGGTGCCCACGGGCAGCGCCACCGCGAGATATCCACGCGCGATGTCCGCCTTGACGAGCAGGGTGACGATCGCGATCGCGCCGAAGGTCCCGAAGGATGCGGCGACCACTCGGCGATACTCCTCCACGCCGGTGCCGACGAGAAGAGTTGACCGAGTGTGGAATACCGCCAGTGCGCACAGCCAACCGAGCGCGAACGCCAGCGAGAACGCCAACAGGAAGTAGTGCGGGTACCCCGCGGGATTCAGCGGTTCGCCGAAGCGCACGACGTGCGCGAGGCTGATCGCACCGACTACGACGAACGTGTCGGTGATGCGCAGCTTCGCAACGTAACTGCGTTGCCACCTCGAGCGCTCGACCACGCCGGCCAGCCGCTCGACTGGTGGGTGGCGCGGGTGCGGTCCCGCCTCCTCTTCACGAAGTGAAGGCGGGACCTTCGAATCGGTCCCCCCGCGACCAGACACCGTTCCCCCGTCCAGTGTCATGGTCGCGGACGGACCGATCTAGGCGGATCGACCGATCCCCTGCCCGGGCGCTGGCTCCGAGCTAATCCCTTGAACACCAGCCAACTATCGGGCCGCGGGCGTCCGGAGTACATGGACCATAGGAGCCAAATCGCAGTGGTCCGCGGTCTAGTCCTCCGAGTCCCGAAGGGTGTAGTTCAGTGTGCGCGACAGGGCCGCGGCCTCCGCACGACTGGTGACGCCCAACTTCGACAACACGCTGTGTACGTGGTTCTTCACGGTATTCACCGCGATGCACAACTGCACCGCGATCTCGCGGTTGGACAGTCCAATTCGCAGCATCCCCAAGATCTGGGCCTCGCGTGCGGTGAGAACCAGTTCCTTGGCCGCAGGATGACGGTCAGAACCGCGGGAAGACAGCCGCCGAAGCAGCATCGCCGACACGCGTGGCGAAAACAACGTCTCTCCCGCGATGACCTTGCCTATCAGTCGAAGCAGATCATCCAGGGACTGGAAGCGGGTGTGGTACCCGGCGACACCCGCTTCGGCGCATGCCACTATCGCCGATTCGTCGTCCTCCGAGACTCCCGTGGCGATGACGTGCACCTTGGGATCGAGTTGCAGCGCTGCGCCCACCAACTTCTCGCACTCACGCGTGGTCACGTTGAGGAGGACGACGTCGGGCCGCAAGCTGGTGTCGACGCTCACCAGCGAGGCCAGGTCCCATGCGACGCTCACCAGTTGCCCGTGCTCTCGCAGGGCGGCGGCGAGATTCTCTCGCGAGAGCTTGCAGTCGTCTATGACCAGGATTCGTGCACTCGGAACGTCGGGGCGTTCGATACCGTTCAGCTTGCCCGCCGCCGAGAGCAGCGACCGGCCGTTGGATCCGTTGACATGTGGTGCTGCCGGCCCATGACCGGGATCCCAATGCCGGGCCTCGGGAGTGGGCACCTGCACCCGCTCGGGCGCTACCAGTTCGGCGCCGATGGGCCGGCGGGCGACCGAGCCGTAGGCCCTCACGACGCCCCGTCCCGGTCACTACGGGCACGACCACCGCGCACGGTGTGTGACTGCTGAGCTGTTTCGAGAACAGCAAATGAACCTGCGAATTGCGACATACTTGCCCCCCCGGGCCTAATTCCCGCCTCCGATGACGGAAGCTGCTCCAATCAGGCTTTGATCTAGCCCTCATGGTGCAGTTCCGCGGTTAGATTAAGCGGAGATCGAACGGGCCCGCAACACGAGTATTTCGGTTCTCACGGTTCTAGCAAATCACCTTTTATTCGCTATTCGTCATAGCGGCTGTGCGGCGTCGCGGTGGCGCCGCGAACCGTTCTCTGAGATGCGGCGCATCCAATCACGTTGCGAATCAAGTGATTAGATCCGCCTCCGGGATTCAGCGCCTGGGCCGGGGCCGAAGGGGCTCCGTCAGTGGGCCAGGTAATCCTACGTCGTTGCCAATTCCCGCACGAGTAAATATCTTCGGACGCGAAGACGACCACGGCAGCACACCGTGCAGGGCCGGAAATCGGCAGTTCGCCGTCGAGGCCTAGTACGAAGGGGTCAGGACGCCTTGATGACGACGTCCTCGATTGCGGACTCTGCGCGTTGCTTCACCGGATGGAGGATGCGCAAGAGTCCGGGGGCCAAGGTCACCGCCGTCACGACCGCGGCACTGCGCGCGGTGGGCTTCTGACCGAACGCCGCCGACGCCGCCCGCCGGGCCGCCCTGTCGTCGCCGGCGAGCAGCGCCGTTCGCGCCTGCCGCAGCAGCTTCCAGTACCGGATCCGGCGCAGCGTCGACTGCAGCGCGGCCGCTTCGGCGGCGCTCGACGGCTCGGCCGTCAGGAACGAGCGCTCGAGTTCCGCCTCGAACTTCTCCACCCCAGCGGGATCGCGGCTCAGCGAGTCGCTGCGCAGGCGGTATCGGGCGAGGCGCCGCGGCAGCACGCGCACGTCGTACTTGCGCACCATGCGGAGCCAGAACACCACCGAGTCGTCGATGCCGGGGACGCCCGAGGCGAAACCCCCCATGGCGTCCCATGATTCGCGACGGACGGCCGCCGTGTAGTACGGCACCAGCCCACCCAGCACGTCGACCATCGTCAACGGGACGCCGGGGGCGGGACGCTTGCGCACACCGATCGAGCGGAGGTACCCCACGATGTGGTCGGGGCCGTCGTCGGTGAACCGGGCAGCGTCGACTCCCACCGCGTCGATACCGCGATCGGAGTCCAGGAGCGCGCCCACTTCGGCGCAGAACCTCGGCATCAGTTGGTCGTCGCTGTCGAGGACGCACAGGTAGTCACCCGTGGCATGGGCTGCAGCCGACGTCACTCCGCCGACGTAGCCCCGGTTCTCGTGCCTGACGAGTTTGATCCTGGAGTCATGGGCGTAGCCCCGCACGATGTCGGCCATCGCGTCGGAGTTGCCGTTGTCGACGATGACCAACTCCCAGTCGGGGCAGGTCTGCGCGACGAGCGAGTCGATCGTGTCCCGCACGTACGGTTCGGTGCGATACGCCGTGGTCAGGAAGCTGAACCGGGGTGCGGTGCCCATGTCACACGCCTACCCTCGGGTTCGTCGCTGCACTGGAAGTCGTCATGATCGTGCAACTTTAGCAATGATCGGACTAGTTGCGCTAGACGTAGCTTCCTACGTTTTGGCCACGTCAGGGCCATTTGCCGCTCAACTAACGACTTCTCCATGGTTATCTGTGGCAAACGTCACCGCTTTTCCATCACGCCAGCGCCCGACGGGTCGACGCCGACGACGCGACGCTGGTCCCCGACGTCCCAGGCAACCACCAGCCGCCCACCGTCTACCCGAAGCGGCAGCATGCTCACCCCAGGCCCGTTCGAGGTGGGCGCGATGACGGTCGCCACCCATAGCGGTAGCCCTGCCGAGCAGGTCGCTCCGACGAGCCAGGCGGGTTCCCGTGACTCGAGGCGATCCGACCAGAAGCCCAGACCCGACGATTCGTCACCACGTACCTCGTCGATGGTGAGCGTCGACGTCGCCACCGTCGCGATCTGGGCGACGGCCGTTCCCCCGCGCGTGACGAGGTGGCCGTCGCGCGCCCGAGCCACGTCGAGTTCCGGCGCGAGTGGCCACGAGGTGCGCACGTGGTGTCGCCCCCGCCCCTTGACGTGGTCGACGACCAGGACCCAGTCCTCGTCCGGGGGTGCCAGCAGCCATCGCCGATGCCGCACCGGGTCCGGCAACCGGAGGTAGCCGTCGTGCTCGGCGTCGACGATGCCTGCCGCGAGGTCCACCGCGTTGACCCGGACCTCGGCATGCCTGCTCCACATGAACGGCCCGGCCATCACGGACTGATCGACGTCGTCGACCTCGACGGTCGGATGCACGCGGGTGCCGCGGTGGATGCCCCGCCACTCCGGATGCCCGTAGTAGCTCGCCGCGCCGGGATCCCCGATCAGGTCTTCGCCGTCCAGGGCGACGGTGACCGACAACGCGTCGGCGTGACCGTGCGCGGCGATCGCGAGGAAGCCGAGTGGCCCGACGTCCATCACCACCCGGCGCCGGTCCGACCGGAGGATCACCAGCCCTCCCGTCGGGGCGTGATGACTGTCGCCGACCGTCTCGAGGCTCGACGTCGCATCGGTCGGCATCCCCGAGCCGGCGAGTCCGCCGAACCACGCGGACGTCCAGGAGGCGGTGCCATCGTGGCTGCTGACCGGATCGCCGGTGACTGCCGCGACGAGCCCGAGGTGGTCTCGCACCGACCGCAAGGGCGATCCGTCGAGTCGGAATGCGAAGCCCTCGTCGTCGTCACCGATTCGGGGCGCTGGGTCGCCGTCACCGACCAGCGCTGCGAGATAGTGCCCACCGCGGATGAGGGCACGCCGGATGCCGTCGGGCATCTGGTCGTCCCTGTCGCGGAGCAGGGCGCCGACCACCAGCAGCAACTCGGCCGTGAAGACTTGGTAGCCCACCGCCTGCTCCGCGCCTGCGCCGTCGTCGAGGATCTGCAGGTCCGCCTGCACCTCGAGTTCGCGCACCGCGCGGCGCTCCCAGGTCGTCGCCGCGGGCAGGTCCGGGAAGAGTAGCGCGACGACCGCCAGGCCCGCCAGTTCTCCGACGAGGTGGTTGTTCGCCGAACTGAACCGCGACCGGTCCGACCAGCAGCACTGCGCAGTCGCGACGAGCATGTCGGTGATGCGCCCGAAGCGGTCTGTGGTCAGATCGGGGCTGTCCCGCAGACCCTGCAATGCGAGCGCGATCGAGATCGCCCGCACTCCCGGCTCGAACGGGTTGCGCCAGCCGATGCCCACCCCGGGTGGGTTCTGCCGGATCCAGTCGTCGAGCTGGTCGAAGGCGGCCGCGCTGAACCGCGCCTCGCCGGTGATCAGCCAGGCTTGGGCGAGCAGCGGGAGGTGCTGCAGCCGGTTCAGCTCCCAGATCCACTTCACGTCACCGGCGGCGGTTCGATAGTCGATCGCCGAGGACGCGGTCGTCGGCCACGTCGTCTTCGACACCGGGTCGAAGTGCCAGTCGACGGGGGCGGGCACGAGGACGGTGGGATAGCCGAAGTAGGTGACTTCCAGGCGCGCCGCCCGCTCGGCCGCGTCGACGAGGTCGGCCGCCCACCGCGGGTGCGCATCGGCCATCGCCCGTGCACGCGACCGGTCCAGCAGCACGGGACGTCGATCGGCCGCACGGAACGCCTCGAGCGCCGTATCGCGCGTGCCGTCCGAATAGCCCGTCGCCGATCGCCCCAGCGGCAGCCCCGACGCGTGCGCCCGGCGCGCCGCGACCCGGCCGACGCGCCAACCCACCTCGGCAGCACTCATCGACCGGAGTCGGCTGGCATACCAGCGAAAATTTGCCATGACACATCCCTTCGTGCGCAGGTGAGCACTCTAACCGCCGTTCGATGGGTCACACGAATCCTCGCATAGCAGTTAGATCCGGTATTGTCTGCGTTCGGTCCACGTTTACGGCCTCAACCATTTAGTTCCGCACCGACGTTGCTAGCAGCAACCAGAGGAAAGTGATTGGCAATGGCTCCACGCGTACCGGCGGTGAGCATCACCCACCGCGCGCGGACCATGCATCCGCTACGTCCGGCGATGCGACGCGAACTGACGCGACTGGAACGCGCCGACGCCGACGAGATCCGCCGCGCCCAGGAACGACGGCTGCGCGCCCTGGTCCGCTTCGCCGCCACGGCGTCCCCGTTCTATCGCCGATACTTCCGGGACAGCGGCATAGACCCGCGTTCGATCACCACGCTCGACGATCTCCACCTGCTCCCACTGCTGACCCGCGACGATCTCGCGGCCGACCCCGACGCGTTTCGCACCTACCCCCGACGCCTGATGTGGAGTTCGAGTTCCAGTGGCACGTCGGGCCGACCGGTCCGGATCTACCGCACCCAGGGCTCGTCGGTGTACGAACTCTGCGCGCTCGAGCGGCAGTGGTCGTGGTTCGGTCTGCGTCCGGGCGCACGCCGGGTCATCCTGCGGGGCAGTGACTTCGCTGCAAACGAACCGGGCCGCGTCACCAAGGAGGTGCCCGGCGCCCATCAACTCCTGGTGTCCAGCTTCCACCTCACACCGGCCACCCTGGATGCCATCCTGACCGACGTCCGAGCCTTTGCGCCCGATGCCATCGAGGGCTGGCCGTCGAGCATCGCCCTACTGGCCTCGCTGCTGCGCGAGCGCGGGGAACGGCTGCCGGTCACCGCGGTCATCACGTCGTCGGAGACCATGAGCGACGCACGCCGTGCCCTGATCGCCGATACCTACGCCTGCCCCGTGGTCGACCACTACGGCCAAACCGAACGCGTGCTGATGGCAGGCGGATGCGAGCGCGGCGGATACCACGTGTTCCCCGACTACGGCATCGTCGAGTCGTTGCCGGTACCCGGTGCACCGGATCGGTGGGAACTCGTCGGTACTCCGCTGCACAACTGGGGCTTTCCGCTGTTCCGCTACCGGACCGGCGACGAGGTGGGCCCCGAACCCGCGGAACCGTGCGAGTGCGGGCGCTCGTTCCCTCGGCTGCACCCCGTGCACGGCCGCGTCGAGGATTCGTTCACTGCCGCCGACGGTAGGCCGATCCCGTTGCCAGGCACCGTCGTCGACGATCTGACCGGCGTGCGCGAGGCGCAGATCGCTCAGCTCGGGGCAGGCCGGTTCGAGGTGCGCGTCACCCCCGCGGGAGGGTTCGAACGACCGACCGTCGATGCGGCGGTGCGGCGCAACGTCGAGCGCTACATCGGGATCGGTCAGAGCGTGACGCTGCGCGTCATGACCGAGATACCGCGCGGCAAGAGCGGCAAGCTCAAGACCGCCGTCGTCGAGGGTGGCTGATCCCGTGCGCATCGTCACCAGAGCCGTCGTCTATCCGATGGTGGCCGCGCTCATCGCGTCGTGCAGTGCGGCGAACGTCGGCACCGCCACGTCGCGCGCCGAACCGATCCGCGCCGTCGAGACCGCCCCGACATTCCCCAGAACGGCCGCCTACTACCTCGACCAGGACGAGTTGCCGTCGATCGACGAACTCGCCCGCTACGACGTCGTCGTGATCGACAACGAGTGGGCCCACCGCATGCCGCGCTCGTTCTTCGACGAACTGCACGCGCGCAGCCCGCGCCTCAAGTTGCTCGCCTACGTCAACGTCGTGGACTCGGTACACGAGATCGGGTCCTACGAGTACTGGCGCAATGCGTACGCGATGTGGCAGATCACGAAGGATGACAAGGCGTTTCGATTCCCCGACCAGTGGCTCGCCAAGACCGCGTCCGGGACGCCCGTGCACGAATGGGAGGACCGCGTGATGGCGAACCTCACCGATCGGGCACCGCGGGTCGATGGCCGGCTCTTCGTGGAGTACGCCGCCGACTGGATCGTCGACACCGTGTGGACGGCAGGCATCTGGGACGGGGTGTTCCTCGACGTCTGGGGTGATCGGATCTGGACCGCCGACGCCGACCGCTGGGACGTCGACCGTGACGGCGTCGACGAGACCGACGCCGAGATCTATGCGCCCGGGGGCCCGTGGGACCGAGGCCTCACCATCGGTGAACGCAGACTGCGCAGCGCGCTACCCACCGCGATCCTGGTGGCGAACGGCAACCGCACCCTGCGCGACGGCCTGCTCAATGGGCGAGTGTTCGAGAGCTTCGCCGATCCGGCCGTGCGGCCCGACCCCATCGACGACGTCTACTCCTACGTCGACACCGCGTCCAGCGGCGGGCAGCGCCAGCCGTCGGTCTCGATCAACGTCAACACCGACCGCGAACCCCCCGGCTCCGGAGCCGCGTTGCGCAAGGCGAGGTTCCGGTTCGTCGCAACCCTGCTGCAGGACGGCTACTGGGCTCCGATGGGCAAGGACTACGGCGTCCTCGAGTACTACGACGAGATGGACGGCGCCGGGCGGGGCGCGGGCTACCTCGGCCGACCACTGCAACCCGACCCGACGGTCGACGCACTCACCCGACCACGCGAAGCAGGCACCGGCTCACCGCTGGGCGGGGTGCTGCGGCGCGACTTCGAGAACGGGATCGTGCTGCTCAACACCACACCCGGCCCGGTCAGCATCGAACTCGAACGGCCCTACGCGAGGTTGCGGGGCACCCAAGACCCGGTGACGAACGACGGCGCACGCGCCAGTTCCGTCACCATCGACGGCCACGACGGAATCGTCCTGGTGAGGTGACCGATGGAGCTGACACGATGCACCATGAGAGCTAGCCGCCGCACCGCCGCCTACCTGGCGCCGCTCGTCTGCGTGGCGATCCTTGCCTCCGGATGCAGCAACGCCGTCTCGGCCGGCGAGAGCACGGCGCCCATGACGTCCTCGACGCCCACGACCGCCTCGGAGCCGGTTCCGTTGCGGCAGGCGGGCAGTGGGCGCAAGACCCGCAGACCCGACGCCGAGGCGCTGGCGATCTCGATGACGAGCATGGCCGTCACCCGGCAGGGCGATCACGACCGTGCGGTGCTGAGCTTCACCGGCACCGCGGTGCCCGGGTGGACCGCCCAGTACGTGACGACACCACTGCAGAACGGCACCGGCGAGGTCCTGGCACTACCGGGCAAGTCGGTCCTGGAGGTGCTGATCCTCGAAACGCCGAGCCCCTTCTCCAGCCCCGCCGGGTACACCGGGCCCCCGGTGGTCTTCGACCAGGCCACGCCTCAGATCAACACCGTCCAGTTCTCGGCCCAGGGTGCGGGCATCACCCAGGTGTTCGTCACGATCAACGGCAACCAGCCCGCATTCGACGTCACGGCGCTGACGAACCCGACGCGAATCGTCATCGATGTTGCTGACTGAGTCCCGCCGCGGCGTCACCACGTCGACCGCGGCGATGCTGTTCGTCGCGGTCCTCGCGGTTCACGCCGCGATCGCACTGCTCGTGGGCATGCGCGGCTGGGACGACGGATCGATCACCGTCGCGTTCGCGCGCACGTTCGCCGACACCGGGCGCATCGCGCTGACGCCGTTGTCGGAAGTGGTGGAGGGTTATTCGAGCCCGTTCTGGATGGCGCTGCTCGCAGCGACCTACCGCGTGCTGCCGCTGGGCTTCGACGGGATGGTGCTCGCGAGTCAGCTGTGGGCGGGCCTGTTCGCCGCACTCGGCGCGGTACTGCTGCACCGGCTGCTCCGCCCGTTCCTCGGCCGATCCGCCGTCGTGGTGTCGTTCGTGGTGTTCGTCTCCACCGCTTTCCTCAACGAGACGGCCAACGGCATGGAGATGACGGCCCTGAGCGCCGTCACTCTCGCGGTGCTGTGGGCGCTGCGGACCCGGCGCTCCACGCCCGTCCTGTTCGCGCTCGCCGCGCTGATTCCGTGGATCCGCCTCGAGGCGTCGGGTTACGTGATCGCCGGCGCCGTGCTGATCGCGTTGGTCACGCGCAGTCGTCGCCGCGGTGGTGCGCTGATCCTCGGCGTGCTCGCCTCCGCGCTCCTGTTGACCGCACTGCGCTACGCCGTCTTCGACTCGGTGCTGCCAAACACCATGCTGGCCAAGCAGTCTCCGCCGTACCCGTACGGCACCTCGCTCGCAGAACGCGTCGCGATGAGCAAGACCGTGGTCAAGGAACTCCTGCTGGTGGTGACCCCGGGACTGATCGTCGGCGCCGCAGCCGTGCTAGGCAGGCGAGTACCCGCGCTGCCGAACCCACTGGCCCGGCTGCGGACACGGACGGTGTCGCCTGCGATCGCGTTCGCAGTCGGCTACCTCGCCGGAGTGGTGGGCGCCAACCTGGTTCTTGGTCCCAACTGGGGATACCTCGGCCGGATGGAACAGTCCCTGGTGGCGTTGACCGTGGTGACCGTGGTGTTCTGCCTCCCCCGCGCGATACGTGCACTCGAGTCGCCAACGCGACTGGCCTGCGTGGTCGTCGCCATCCTCGCAGTGTCCTGCTACGGCGTCGACGGCGAACGCGTGGACGCGGTACTGGAGCCCGGTCGCGCGGATGCCATCACCCCTGCCGCGTACCGTGACTCGGCCGAGGCGGTCGACACCGTGCGGCGCGCGCTCGGCGCCGAGCGCTTCTCGCTGCTGACCCCCGACGTCGGCGGGGCCAGCCTGTGCTGTGAGAACTTCGAGATCCTCGACTCGGGGCTGCTGACCAACCGTGAACTCGCCCGCAACGGCTACGGCGCACTCGGGCCGTACCTGGCGAGCCACCGACCCGATGCGATCATCACGCACTCCGTGTGGTCGAGTGCCTCCGACGTCTACGCGCTGCCGCAGTTCCGGACGGCGTATTCGCCGGTCACCGCCTCCGGTACGTGGTTCTATGTGCGCAATGACCTCATCGCTCGGCTCGGCGAGTCGTGCTCGCCGGTCCCCGTCGCGGACACCACGTCCTTCCGCTATCGCGGCGACGACGTCGACGAGTCCTACATCCGATCTCTCGGCATGACCGACGTCTGCCGCGTGGGCTGACGTCGCTCACAGCGACCCATGGGATCCGCGCGATCCCCGATCTCTCGAAGGGGACGACCGTTGACCCGCCCGGACACTCCGACGCCGAATCCGACTGACGCTGCGGTGCGCTCGGATCCACTGACCCCGACCGATCGACGCCCCGGCGGCCTGGCGATCCAGGTCGACAGGATCCGTCGACGCAAGTGGCTCGTCGCGGCCATCGTCGCGATCGCCGGTCTCGGCGGCATCGCCGCGGCGGCGTCGTCGGCGACCCAGTACACCGGCCAGGCGGTGCTGTCGGCGGCGAGCGTCAACCGCGCCCCGCTGGAGGACGCCGCGCTGTCGCAGGGCTACGTGATGTTCTTCAACGAGGGCGACTACGCCAACGGTCTGGCCGACCGGGCGAAGGTCACCGGCGACGTGGGCGGCTTCAGCGCCCGCACCGCAGGACTGGGCCCGGTCTTCTTCATCACCGCCACGTCCGGGTCGGCCGAGACCGCACAGGCCGCGGCGACCACGATGGCGCGTACGTTCGCCGCGGAGATCAACGCCTCGATGGTGTCGCAACGGGACGACAACGTGGCCGCGATGCTCGAACGGTTGCGTGCCGAATACGGCGACCGGACCGATCCGGAGGCCGTCGACGCCCAGAACTCCCTGCAGACGCAGATCAACGAGTTGAACGCCGACACGTCCAACCAGGTCACGCTGGTGGAACCCGAGGGCGGTGTCACCGAGATCGGCGCGGGCCGCCTCAGCACCGTCGCCATGTCGCTGGTCGCGGGCCTCGTCCTGGGTTGTGCTGCAGCGCTGTTCGCGTCGAACGCCGCACGACGCATCGACACCGACTATGACCTCGTCGACAAGCTCGGCATCGAACCGCTCGACGTGCTTCCCGCCCCTGGCGATGCAGCGCATGCGGGAACCCGTGCCGTTCGGGTGCAGCACCTGCTGAACCTGCTGGTGCGCGACGCCGACGGCCGTCCCGTCGCCGTGGCCGTGGCACCCGCAGGCACCGGCCGCGCGGCACACGACCTGGCCGACGACATCGCGAGACAACGTGCGGCCCAGGGTGAGCGGACCGTGCTCGTGCAGGCCGATCTGCGCGACGGCGGCGACAAGCGGCCGGGCCTTGCCGAATTGCTCGCGTCCGGAGCGCCGTCGGAGATCGACTTCATGGTGGAGAACCCGACCGACGACCTCGACATGGTCCGGCCCGGCACCACGAACGGCGATCCGTACGAGTTGTTCGACAGGGCGGCGGTGCAGGCGGTACTCACCAGCCTGCACGAACGGGCCCGCTTCATCGTCGTCAGTACCCCGTCGATGTCGCGTGCCGGAGAGGCACAGGTGCTGGGTGATCTGAGCGACTCGGTGCTGCTGGTCGTGGAGGAGGGCACCTCGCTGACCGACGTCCAGGAATCGATTCGCACCGTCGCACAGGTGGACGGGCGACTCGTCGGCGTCGTGCTCGTCGAGCGTTCCGCGCGGGGCCGGTCCTGATGGTCGACACAGCGCTACCCACGGGGGAACCGCAGACCCGCAGCAGGTCGCAGTGGACGGTGCGCCTGATCCTCGCGGTGCTCGTGGGCGTCGCCGCGGCGGCCGCCGTTGCGGGCGCCGGACTCTCGGGCGGATTCGGCGGAACCGCTCTGACCATCGCCGTCGCCGTGCCGCTGGTCGTGGTGGGTCTGCGCAGCCCGCTGTGGGCCGTCATCCTGTTGCTCGTTACGCTCCTGATGCGGCTGGCGCTGCCCAGCGTCGGGGCCGACCCCTTCCTGGCCGCGTTCGCGTTGGTCGTCGTGTCCTTCGGAGCATGGTGGGCGGCGAATCGCCGGCTCCAGCCGAAGCTGGGCGGCATCGAGATCGCGATGCTCCTCTACGTGGCCTGGAACGTCTTCTCGATCGTGCAGTCTCACGAACTGCCGGCGCTGGTGGATCCCGAACTCACCGATCAGCTCTCGCTGTGGCGCTATCTGCTGATCGGCACCGTGATCCCGTTCGTCGTCTACCTCGTCGCCCGTTCGGCGATCACGACGCTGGCTGCGGTGCGCACACTGCTCGTCGCGACGCTCGTCTTCGCGTCGTACTCCGCCGCGGTGAGCATCATGCAGTTCACCGGCCCCCGAGCACTGGTGTGGCCGCGCTACGTCGTCGATGCGCCGAACTACACCGAGCGGGCCAACGGGCTGCTGAATCAGCCCGGCGCCAACGGCGTCGTGCTCATCATCGGCTACGCCGTCGCCGTCCTGCTCGCGAGCACGCTGCCCCATCCCCGCTGGCGCCGGCTGCTGTTGTGGGCGATCGCCGCGGCCTGCACGTACGCCATCTACCTCACCCACACCCGGGCGGTGTACTTCGGCTTCGTGGTGGTCGTCGTCATCGGCGCGACCATGGCGAAGGGCATTCGCAGGCCCTACCTGGTGACGCTTGGCCTCCTGGCGGCCGGTGTCGCCGCCAACTGGCAGTCGTTCTCCAGTTCGGATCGGGAGCAGGGTGGCATCGCGTCGACCAACGAGGTGTTCGATCGGCTCAACGCCGACGCGACCGCGCTCTGGGCGTTCGCCGAGAAGCCGTGGTTCGGTTGGGGTCTCGGTCGCTTCCTCGCGGTCAACACCTTCCACCACCAGCGCGCGTCGGAAGACGTGCCGTGGATCCGCGGACTCGGGGTGGCGTCGCACTTCAACGAGCTGGGCATCCTCGCCGAACTCGGCATCGTCGGCCTGCTGATGTGGCTGGCCGTCCTCGGCCTGATCTTCGGTGCGCTGGTCCGGGGCATCCGCGCGATGCCCACCGAGGGCCTGCTCGGCAGGCCCCTGGCGCTCACCGCGCTGATGGGCCTGACCGCGCTGACCATCCTCGGCCTGTTCGCCGATCTACGCCTGCTTGACTACCCGAACGCCCTGGCGTTCGCCATCGTGGGCATGGCGGTAGGTGTGATCGATCGCTGCCGCGGGACGGCGGAGCAACAGTACGTCCGCATTCCGAGCGCGAGGTTCTGACACCGGGGTCTGCTCCTGGCGCGGGCGAACCACGTCGGCGAACACCATGTCGTAGAACTTGATCAGGTTGCGACGCGAGTTCTCCCAGGAGAGCGCGGTTTCGACGCGAGCCCGGCCAAGCGCACCCATCGCGGCCCGCTTGTCCGGGTCGTCGAGCAGCTCGTCGATGGCGACGGCGAACGCCGCCTCGTCGTTGGCGGGGACGTAGACGGCCGACTCCCCCGCCGACACCCGCGCCTCGACGAGGTCGAACGACACCAGCGGTGCGGACATCGCCATGTACTCGACGACCTTGTTCATCGTGGACACGTCGTTCAGCGGGTTCTTCGGGTCCGGTGACAGGCAGACGTCGGCGGTGGACAGGCAGCGCTGCACGAACTCGTCCGGGACCCGGCCGGTGAACTCCACCATCTCGGAGATCCCCAGTTCGGCGGCGAGCAGCACCATGTCGTCGAGCATGTCGCCGCCACCCATGAACACGAAGTGGATGTCCTTGCGTCCGAGCGTGTCCCGCAGGTGCGAGATTGATCGCAGCGCGTAGTCGACACCGTCCTGGGGGCCCATGACGCCGAGGTAGGCACCCAGGTAGCGCTTGCCCTTGCGCAGATCGGCATCGGCCGGGCGACGGACGAACCGGGACAGATCCGGTGCACTCCTGACCACCGCGACCCGTTCGGGTGCCATCTTGCCGCGGTCGATGGCAACCCGGCGATAACTCTCGTTGGTGGAGATCACGGCGTCGGCCGCGGCGAACGTGATGCGCTCGACAAGCAACGTCATGCGGTACAGCCACTTGCCGCCGGTGGCGAAGCGCGACAGGAACAGTTCGGGGCACAGGTCGTGCTGGTCGAACACGAACCGGGTGCCGCCGAGCACCCTGAGCATCAGGGCCACGATGAAGAAGATGTCGGGTGGGTTGCACGCGTGCACGACGTCGATGGGGCCGCTGCGCCGGACCTTGAGCGCCAACCGGATCGTGTGGAACAGCGCGAGTCCGTATTCGCGGACGTAGCCGATCGGACCACCGCTGGCCGCCTGCAAGGGATACCGCAGGATGCGCACGCCGTCGATGACGGCTTCCGCCTCGACGTCCTGCTTGGTGCCCTTGGGGCAGATGACGGTCACCTGGTGGCCGGCGTCGACCAACGCCCTGCTCTCCTGCCACACCCGCCGATCGAACGGCACGGACAGGTTCTCGACCAGGACTAGGACGTGACCCTTCATCGTTTTCCTCGCATCACTTGTTGGAGTAGGTCTTCGTAACCGGCGGCTGTACGGCGGATTTCGTGGTGCTGCTCGGCGCGTTGCCTGCCTTGGGCACCCAGCCGAACGCGCGCCGCGTCGTCGCCGGCGAGTCGCACCAGCCGCTCACCGAGCTGGTCGGCGTCGCCGACCGGCACGACGAAACCCGTCTCGCCGTCGACGACCAGGTCGCGCACTGCACCGCAGTCGGTGGCCACCACGGGCAGCCCGGCGGCCATCGCCTCGATCAGCGTGATGGGGACGCCCTCGTGCACCGACGAGAGGCAGGCGACGTCGAGGCCGGGCAGCAGTTCGGTTACGTCACGCCGGACGCCGAGGAAACTCGTTCGCCGGTCGATGCCGAGTTCCGTTGCCAGATCACGCAGTTCGGATTCCCGTTCTCCGCCGCCGATGACGACCAGCCGGATCCTGGGTACTTCGCAGGCCGCCTTCGCCACGGCGGCGAACAGCACGTCGTGCGCCTTCTGCGCGCTGAGCCGCGCAACGATACCGACGACGAAGTCGTCCTCGGATGCACCGATCTCGATGCGGGCGCGCGAGCGGGCGGCGGCGGTCGGCACCTCGGGCATCGCGATGCCGTTTGCGATCACGACCTCGCGCGTCGTGGCCAACCGTGACCGTCCGACGCCCTCTCGGCGATGGAGGTAGTCGCGCTGGCTCTCCGACAGCAGGATCAGGGCGTCGGCGAAGGCAAGCGTGTCGACCGTCCACCTCGGCAGCACCCGCCCACCCACCGATGCGAGATCCATGTCGTGTGCGGCAACGACGTTCGCACTACGGGTGAGGCGTGCGGCGAGCCGCCCGAGCGCGAGCGCGGCGCGGTGGTGGTGGTTCACCAGGACGACGTCGGTACCGTCTCGCCGCAGCGATCGGACGAGGCGTGGCAGGGTGCGCAGGTCGAATCGGCCGGTGCGGTGCAGCACCTCCACGTCGAACCCCGCTGCGCGGAAGTCGTCGGCCAGCGGGCCCGCTTCCCGCAGGCAGATCAGCCGGGGCACGACTTTCCGCGGGTCGAAGCGGCGGAACAGTTCGAGCAGCAGCACTTCGGCGCCGCCCACGTAGGTCAGGTCCATGACGACCGCCAGCCGGACGGGCCGCAGTGGCGGTGCGTCGGTCAACTCGTCGAGGACCGCCTCGGTCTTGGCGACGCTGGCCCGAAGGCTGAACGACGCCTCGACCCGTGCGCGCGCCGCGCGACCCATCCTCGACGCCGTTTCGTCATCGGTCAGCACGTGGAGCAGCCGCCGGGCCAGTGCGCCGGGGTCGTGCGGTTCGACGACGTAACCGGTGACGCCCTCGTCGATCATCTCGCGCACTCCCCCGACGTCGGTGCACACTGCGGGGCGCCCCGCGGCCATCGCCTCGAGCAGCGCCATGGGGAAGCACTCGATGCTGTAGGAGCTGAGGACCACGACGTTCATCGCCCGGAGCAGGTCGGGCACGTCATGGCGGGCGCCGGCCAGCACGACGTTGTCGCCCAAGCCGAGTTCGTCGCGCAGCGACTCGATCTCGTGGCGCATGGGGCCGTCGCCGACGATCAGCAACTTCGCCCCGGGCAGTTCGTCGACGACCTGCCGTGCCGCGCGCAGGAAGTTGGCGTGATCCTTCTCGGGTCGCAGTGCGGCCACGATTCCCACGACCGGGTCGCCGTCGGCGATGCCCAGTTCCGCCACGGCGCGGCGGTCGTCGTCGCACCGGTAGGCCGCCGGCTCGACGCCGTTGTGGATGATCCGGATCTTGTCGGCCGGATGCCCGAGTTCGTCGGTGAGGTACTCGACTTGGGCCTCGGCCACGCCGAGGTAGGCGGCGGTGCTCCGGTCGAGGACGCGGTCGGCGATGCTGCGCACCGTTCCGCGCGGTTCGGTGTCGAAGTGGTTGTGCACCCAGACCACGCAGCGCGGGACGCCCGCGACCCGGGCGGCGACCCTGCCGAGTAGCTCGGCGTTGTAGCCGCGCAGCAGCACGACGTCGGGCCGGAATGCACGCAACTCGCGGATCAGGTCGCGCAGCGCGCCGAACGCCTGGCGCTTGCTGCGATGCAGCGCAACGGCTCTGACGTCACCGAGGTCGGCGAACAGTTCCCCTTCGACCCCGATGCAGACGACTGCGGGTTCGAACCGCTCGCGGTCGAGGTTGGGCATCAGCGTCGTGACGTGGCGCTCCGCGCCGCCGAGGCCGAGGTCGGGCACCACGTACATCACGCGCAGCCGGCGCGCGGTCACCGGAGCGCACCGCGGTAGATGCCGTCGAACTGGCGCCACGCCACGTCGACGTCGAACCGGTCGCGTACCCGGCGCAGTGCCGCGTTGCCGAGATCGGTTCTGCGCTCGGCATCGTCGACCACGTCACACAGCGCGTCGGCCAGGCGACCGGCATCGCCGGGCGGAACCAGGATGCCCGCGTCGTCACCGACCATCTCCGGTATGCCACCCACCGGGCTGGAGATGATGCAGAGCCCGTTGGCCATGGCCTCGAGCAGGGCCATCGGTTGACCCTCGTAGTGCGAGGCCAGGACGAGCACCTGCGACGACCGCAGCATCTCGGGTACCCGGCGCGGATCGACCCACCCGGTGACGTCGACCGACGGTTCCAGACCGAGTTCGGCGACCAGATCGCGGGCCCGCGACACCTCGCCGTCACCGGCGAGTGTGAGGTGCGCCGACACCCGTCCGTCGAGCCGGTCGGTCATCGTCCGCCACGCCTCGATCAGGGTGAAGACGCCCTTGCCGTCCTCGATGCGGCCGAGGAACAGCACCCGCACAGGCTCACCGGCTGCCGGTTGAACCGCAGCCCCGACGGGACGAATCGGGTTGGGCACGACGCTGATCCGCGCCCGCGGTTCGATCGAGCGCAGTCGCTGCGCCCACGTCTCGCCCAGCGCGACGACGGCCGCGGAGTGGGCGAGCATGTCGCGGACCAGCCACTGCACGGCGGCAGGTGAACCGGCGTAGAACACGTCGAACATGGCGCCGTGCACGTGGGACACGACCGGGACGCCGAACGCCCGCGCGATCCGCGCGAAGGTCGCCTTGCGGAAGAAGCTTCCGCGTGACGCCACGTGCAGGTGCACCACCGTCGGCCGATGCCACGCCATCCGATGCGTGAAACGGGCCAGGGCGACGACGAATTGCGCGACCTTGACGGCCGCGCTGCCATCGCGGTGGCTCGCGACGTGGGAGATCCCCCACTGCTGACGCAGCGGCGTCGTCAACATACTGCGGACGAACGTCGACACACCGCCCTTGGTCTCGGTGCTGGTCGACACCCACAGCGCGGTCGGCTCGGGCACGGTCACTGGTCCCGGGCGTCCGAATGCGCTGCGGCGTACGCCGGGGTGCGGGCCGCGACCAGATGGTCGACACGCGGGACGGCGGTGGCAGGCTTGCCTACGCGGGCGGCAAAGCCGAGTGAGCGCGACGTTCCCGAGAGCACCGATCCGACCAGTCGCGCGCCGAAGGACGTGAGCAGCGCCGAGGCTTCGTCGATGTTGGTCGTGCGCGACTTCGACGCGTCGACGACGAGCAGGACGCCATCGCCTGCCGCACAGAGGATCTGCGACTCCGCGGCATCGGTGATCGGCGGCGCTGCGATGACGACGAAGTCGAACTGCTCGGTCAGCCGGGCCAGCAGCGCGGCCACGCGTGGCTCGGTCACGGCGGTGAAGGGAGTACCCGACACCCGCCCGGACGACATCTCGCTGAGCTGGGTGTCGGTGGTGCTCAGGATCGCGTCGAGGCCGAGCGTCTCGTCGAGCAGGGCCTCGCCGAACCCGAACCCATCGGGCGTGTGCAGATCTGCGTTCACCAGCACGGTGCGCAGCCCTTGGGCGGCGCGGCCCCTGGCGAGTTCGCGCGCGATGTCCACGGTTTCGGCGGTGGCCACCGTGGACGTCACCGTGACGACGGCACGCTGCGGCAGACCGGCCAGACCGACGGCGTTGACCAACTGCTGCACGCGGTGGGTTCGCAGAGCGCGGCTGCGGGTCGACTTGGCCGCGGGCACTTCCACGATCGGGGCGAGGCCGGTCTTGGCCGCGAGTTCGGCGGCCGTGGGGGTGCGGCGCGAGACGGCGCCTGCCACGACGGCCACGAGGCAACCCACGAGCAGTCCACCGATCAGCGCCAGCAGCGCGCCCGGCCAGGCGTTCGGCGAGTTCTCGCTCATCCCCGACTCGAGCTGCATGCTCTTCAACGTGTTGGTGCTGTCGGCGTTGATCTGATTGACCTGCTGCTGGAGCTGGTCGAGCGACACACCCGAGGCCACGCCGTTGGCCTGCCGGGCGTCGTCGAAGGGCTTGCGGACCGCGGCGATCGTTTCGTCCCTGGCCACCTGCAGCTGTGCGTTGATGTCGTCGCGGAACATCTGCGCCGCTGCGGGCGCGGCGACCTCGGCCGAGGGGCGCGACGCCGACGTGGCCTCCACGTAGATGATCGGACTGGCCGCAGCCGTCCGCGCGTGCATCGTCACGTCGGCGGGCACGGTGCCGGTGCGCTTGAGCTTGTTCTGGTAGCCGCTGCTGTTGAAGTAGTCGACGTAGCCCGACGCCAGCACGCCGTCCTGCTCGGGTGCACGATCGGTCGTCGCGGTGCTGAGCGTCGCCCAGCCGGTGTAGTGCGTGGGCTGCGACAGGCCGAACGCGTAACCCGCGATCGCGGCGACCAACCCGAGCGCGAGCACCGGCCAGAGGTGCCGACGGATCCGGTCCGTGTAGAGATTCCAAGCGTGGTTCACTGCGCCTCCATGTGCTGAAGTTCGGGTGTTCGAGATGCGGTCATGGGCGTCCCACCGTCTGCTTGACCTTGGCGATGCCGACGCCGGCGAGCTGCCGCATCGTGGCGGGCGCCACCAGGAACAGGGCTCCGACGTAGGTCGAGGAGAAGATCAGGACGTCGAGCGCGAGCAGACCGATGGCCGCTGCGCCGGTGGTCGAATTGGCGTGCACGACGGCGTGTTCGAGGTAGGCCGTGACGAGCGCGGCCGCCGTGGCGGCGAGCAGCGAGGGCAGCAGTGCCCGGACCACGGAGCGGTAGGGCACGTCGACGACCTGCTTGGCGAGCTTGGCGACGATCAGCGCGACCAGGATGGTGGTGATCGAGATGGCCAGTGCCACGCCGGTGAGGCCCAGTGGACCCACGAGAGCCAGGGCGAGTGCGATGCCGACGCCGACTTCGGTTGCCGTGCACCAGTTGAGCAGCGAGGTGCGGCCCGCGCCCTTGATCGCCTCTTCGCCGACGATCCCGAGCGCCCGGCCGATGCCCAGCCCGGCCATCGCGGCGACCGCGTGGCCCGCATGGCGCCACGGCTCGCCGAGGATGACCACCACGGCGGGTTCGCCGAGGACGATCATCATCGCGGTGAGCGGCGCGCCGCCGATCATGGCCCACTGCAGCGCACGCAGATAGCCCGACCGCATGCGGGTGGCGTCGTGGGCGATCCGCGAGAACGCCGGGAACAGCGCAACCGCGCCGACGTCGACGATGATGCGCTCGGGGATCTGCGCGATGCGCTGGGCGTAGCGGTACTGGCCGAGTTCGGCGGCGCCGAGGGAGCGGCCGACGATGATCGCCTCGGCGATGCCCTTGACCCGGAACCCCACCTGCGAGGCCACCAGGGGTGAACCGAACTTGGCGAGTTCGCGCCACAGCCTGAAGTCGAAGCGGCCACGACCGGGTCGCCAGCCGCTGATCCACCAGACCCCGACGACCCAGACGAGCGTCGACGCGTAGGAGCCGACGACCATGCTCCACACGCCCCAGCCCAAGGCGGCCAGCGTGACGGCCACGGTCGCGAAGGTGAGCGATACGGCTGGGCCGACGATGATGCGCCTGCGGACGTTGAAGTCCCGCTGCAGCATCGCCTCGGGCACGTTGGTGAGGGCAAAGAGCAGCAAGGTGCCGGACGTGGCGGCCGCGACCAGGCCGACGGTCTGATCGTCGAACACCATGCTGACCACCGGGGCGATGGCGAGCACGCCGACGCACAGCACCGCACCGCTGAGCAGCGTCGCGCGGAACACCGTCTCGGCGGCATCGTCGATGCGCCCGCCGCGCTGTACCAGCGCTGCGCGCAGGCCGCCCTCGACGAAGTCGAATAGCGCCGTCGTCAGCACGGTGCCTGCCGTGAAGATGCCCACCTCTGCGGGAGTCAGCAGCCGGGCCAGCGCGACCACCTGCGCAAGGGTGACCAGTTCCCCGACGACCAGTGCCAGCGCAGACGCCGACGCGACGAGGCCGATCTTGCGGCGCAGCGAACCGTCGGATTCCCCGGGTGACGAGCCGTCGCCGTCGGCACGTACCGCTGCGTCTTCGCCCAGGGGGCTCGACGGCACATCCGACATACTTCGCTCGATTCGCATTTAGTTGCACAACTGTGGGGCGTTGACTGCGATAAACACATTTTCACCAGCGTCAACGTGCAGGACTAGTCCGGCTTGGTCACCGTACACGGGATTGCCAAAACGTTGCTAGTGTTGACGTAGCGAATTCCGACAAGTGTGACCTATGCATCACTGAGCAGGTCAGCGGGAAGGGTTCGGGCAGGTCGCGACGCCGCGGGTGGATGCTGACGACTACGTCAGGCAAACCAGGGATCGAGTGCGGGCGCGTTGCGGCCACACCTGGGCACGCGTGCTAGCCCGTCAACGACGACGAGCAGACGCGGAATCGCACGACCGTGGTCGTCTCAGTGCGATTCCGCGTCTGCTCGCGGAGGGAGGTGCGGTGCGGGGATTACCCGAGGATGAGGCCAGAGGTGGGCACACCCGTGCCCGCGGTGACGAGGACGTGCTCGACGTCGGGTACCGGGTTGACCGAGGTACCGCGCAGTTGGCGGACGCCCTCGGCGATGCCGTTCATGCCGTGAATGTAGGCCTCGCCGAGCTGGCCGCCATGGGTGTTGATGGGCAGCCGCCCACCGATCTCGATGGCGCCGTCGGCGATGAAGTCCTTCGCCTCACCCCAGCCGCAGAACCCGAGTTCCTCCAACTGAATGAGGGTGAACGGCGTGAAGTGGTCGTAGAGGATGGCGGTCTGGATGTCCGTCGGCTTCAGCCCGGACTGCGACCACAGCTGCTTGCCGACCAGGCCCATCTCGGGCAGGCCGTCGAGTTCGGGCCGGTAGTAGCTCACCATCGAGTACTGATTCGGGCTGGCACCCTGGGCGGCGGCCTCGATGACGGCAGGCCGGTGCTTGAGATCCTTGGCGCGCTCCGCCGACACGATCACCAGCGCGACGCCGCCGTCGGTCTCCTGGCAGCAGTCCAGTAGCCGCAGGGGTTCGGCGATCCAGCGCGAGTTCTGGTGATCCTCGATGGTGATGGGCTTCTCGTAGAAGTACGCCTTGGGGTTCTTGGCCGCATGCTTGCGATCGGCCACCGAGACGGCGCCGAAGTCGCGGCTGGTGGCGCCCGACAGGTGCATGTAGCGCTTGGCGATCATCGCCACCTGGGCAGCCGGCGTCGACAGGCCGTGCGGGTAGGAGAACGAGTTGTCCACTCCCGTGGAGTCGGCGTTCTCGACGAGGCGCATCTGCACCTGGCCGAACCGCATCCCGGACCGCTCGTTGAAGGCGCGGTAGGCCACGACGCAGTCCGCGACGCCGGTGGCGACCGCGATCGCGGCCTGCTGAACCGTCGCGCACGCTGCGCCGCCGCCGTGGTGAATCTTGGAGAAGAACTTGAGGTCGCCGATGCCCGTCGCACGCGCGACGGCCACCTCGGTGTTGGAGTCCATCGTGAACGTCGTCATGCCGTCGACGTCTGCGGGCGTCAGCCCCGCGTCGTCCAGCGCGGCGAGCACGGCCTCGGCGGCCAGGCGCAGCTCGCTGCGGCCGGAGTCCTTCGAGAAGTCCGTGGCACCGATGCCCGCGATCGCGGCCTTGCCCGACAGTGGCCCCGGCATCAGGCGTTCTCCCCCAGTTCGAGTGTGGCGTTGGCGATGACGTGGTCGCCAAGGCTGTTGCTGCCCTTGATCTTCAGCGTGACGAGGCTGCCGTCGATCGCCGTGACCTCACCGGTGAACGTCACGGTGTCGTAGGCGTACCAGGGCACGCCGAGACGCAGGCCGATCGACTTCACGATCGCGTTCGGTCCCGCCCAGTCGGTGATGAAGCGCTGCACCAGACCGGTGTCGGTCAGGATGTTGACGAAGATGTCCTTGGACCCCTTCGCCTGCGCCAGGTCCCGGTCGTGGTGCACGTCCTGGTAGTCGCGCGTCGCGATCGCGGTCGACACGATGAACGTCGGGTCACCGTACAGCTTCAGTTCGGGAAGCTTGGTGCCGACCTCGACCTCGCTGACGGCGGTCACGCGTCGGGCTCCCATGCGTACAGGGTCCAGGCGGGGCCCACCTCACCGTCGGGGAAGTCGACGAACGTTGCGCGCACGGGCATTCCGATCTCCACGCTGGCGGGGTCTACGTTGCGGAGTTCGCCGAGCATCCGGACGCCTTCGTCGAGTTCGATGAGGGCGATGACGAACGGCGGCTTGCGGCCGGGGACCTTCGGCGCATGGTGCACGACGAAGCTGAACACCGTGCCCTTGCCCGAGGCGACCACGTAGTCGGTGGGCAATTCCTTGTCCTGCCACAGCGCGGGCACCGGCGGATGCACCAGGGTGCCGTCGGGGCGCTTCTGGATGCGCAGCTCGTGGGCGTTGACGCCGTCCCAGAAGAACTTCGTGTCCTTCGACGACGACGGCCGCATCATGTTGTCGGCGTCGAGGTCGTCGGGCACCGAGGACGCAGAGGCCTCGGCCGATGACCCGCCGGACGCCTTGGGCTTGAACTTCATGATGCGCCAATCCATCTCGGCGACCACGTCTTCGTGCCCGTCGACGACCGTCGACCACGTCATCTTCTGGTTGATGAAGTAGCCCTCACCCAGAGCGGTGTTCTTCGGACCGATCACGTCGGTCAGTTCGGCGCTGATGCTGACCTCTTCGCCGGGCCGCAGGTAGCGGTGGTAGGTCTGCTCGCAGTTGGTCGCGACGACGCCCACGTACCCGGCATCGTCGAACAGCTGCATCATCTTCGACAGTGGGTCGTCGTCGGAGCGCCGGCCGCGCAGGCCTCCCATGGTCCACACCTGGATCATCGCGGGAGGTGCGACGACACCCGGGTGGCCTGCCGCGCGGGCTGCCTCGTCGTCGACGTAGATCGGGTTGTCGTCGCCGATGGCCTCGACCCAATGCCGAATCATCGGCTGATTCACCGGATCCGGACCGACTCGCGGCTCGCTGCGACCCGCGGCCTTGATCTGCTCGACCGCAGCGGAGATGTCCGCGCTCACTCTTGCCCTCTGTTCTTCGCGCGAACGCTCATCACCTGGGCACCCGGGGGACCTTCAGCCCCGACGCCGCGATCATCTCCCGCATCACCTCGTTGACACCACCGCCGAACGTGATGACGAGGTTGCGCTTGGTCTGCGAGTCGAGCCACTCCAGCAGCTCGGCCGTCTCGGGTTCTGCCGGGTTGCCGTACTTTCCGACGATCTCCTCGGCGATCCGGCCCACGCGCTGGATGCGCTCGGTGCCGAACACCTTGGTGGCCGCGGCATCGGCGACGTTGATCTCCTCGCCGCCCGCAGCGACCTGCCAGTTGAGCAGTTCGTTGATGCGCCAGATGGCCTTGACCTCGCCGAGCAACCGCTTCACGTCGTCGTGGTCGATCGGCGTGACACCGTCACCACCGGGCTTGGACGCCCAGGTGTGCACGCGGTCGTAGACACTGGCGACCTTGCCCGCGGGTCCGAGCATCACGCGCTCGTGGTTGAGCTGCGTGGTGATCAACCGCCAGCCCGCGTTCTCCTCGCCGACGAGCATGTCCACGGGCACTCGGACGTCGTTGAAGTACGTGGCGTTGGTGTGGTGCGCGCCGTCGGACAGGATGATCGGCGTCCACGAGTAGCCCGGGTCGGACGTGTCGACGATCAGGATCGAGATGCCCTTGTGCTTCACGGCTTCCGGGTCGGTCCGGACGGCCAGCCACAGATAGTCGGCATCGTGGCCGCCGGTGGTCCAGATCTTCTGGCCGTTCACGATGTACTCGTCGCCCTGGCGGACCGCGGACGTACGCAGCGAGGCGAGGTCGGTGCCCGCCTCGGGCTCCGAATAGCCGATGGCGAAGTGGATCTCACCGGCGAGGATGCCGGGCAGGAACTTCTTCTTCTGCAGGTCGGTGCCGTACACCTGCAGCGTGGGGCCCACCGTCTGCAACGTGACCGCGGGCAACGGCACGTCTGCGCGGGCGGCCTCGTTGACGAAGATTTGCTGCTCGATCGGGCCGAACCCCAAACCGCCGAATTCCTTGGGCCAGCCCACGCCGAGCTTGCCGTCCGAGCCCATCCGCTTGATGATCGCCCGGTAGGCCTTGCCGTGCCGGTCGACCTCCATCTCGGCGGCCTCGTCGGGCGAGATGAGATTCGAGAAGTACTCCCGCATCTCGGCTTGCAGCTGCCGCTGCTCGGGCGTCAGTTCGATGAACATCAGGCTCCCACCAGATCGAGACGATGCGAGGGACCGCCCAGGAGCCGGGCGAGGTCCTTGACGGATGAGTAGAAGCGGTTCATCGGGTAGGTGATGTCCATGCCCATTCCGCCGTGTAGGTGATGGCACGTCTGCATGTTCGGCGGCGCCTGCGAGGTCAGCCAGTAGCCGAGCACCGAGAGGTCGGCGTCGGCGTCGCGGCCCTCCGCCAACCGCCAGATCACCGACGTCGACGCCAACGACAGTGTGCGCGAGGCGATGTAGACCTCGGCGAGCTGTGCGGCCACGGTTTGGAACGTCGACAGCGGCCTGCCGAACTGTTCGCGGTTGGCCACGTAGTCGGCGGTCAGCCGCAGCGCCCCGGCAACCAGACCCGCGGCGAACGCGCCGGTGGCGGCGAGGGCCAACTGGTTCACGCGGTGCACTGCCTCGGTCCCGCCGAGGACGTCGGCATCCGGCACGGCGACGTCGGCGAACGTGACCGCGTACTCGTCGGAGCCGTTGGCCGTCGGCGTCTTGGTCAGCGTCACGCCGTCGGCCTTGGGCGACACCACCACCACGGCGCTGTCGGTGCTAACGACCAGCCACTGCGCCTGCTCGGCGTAGGGGACGCCGACCTTGGTGCCCGAGAGCTTGCCGCCCGCCAGTGCCGTCCTGGGGTGTTCGGGAAGCGAGTTGCCCGGCTCGTTCAGCGCCGCCGAGAGGACACCGCCCTTGGCGACGTCGGCGAGGAACCTGTCCTGCTGTTCCTCGGACGCGAGGTCCAGCAGCGGGATCAGGCCCAACCCGAGCGTCGCCAGCGCGGGTCCGACGGCCCCGTGCCTGCCGATCTCGGTGAGCGCGGTCGTGATCTCGGGGAGGCCCAGTCCGTCACCGCCGAGGCGCTCCGGGACACCGAACGCGATGACGCCGCCGTCGACCAGCGCCTCCCACGTGTTGTCCCGTCCGAGTGCAGAGGTCACCACATCGGCGACGGCCTGCTGTCCTTCACCAGGACTGAAGTCCACCCGAATCCTCCTTGATTCGATTGCGCGGTACGGAGTCCGACCGTCGGACTAGGCGCGTGCGCCCGTGTAGTCGACCTGCCAGTGCTTGATTCCGTTGAGCCATCCCGACCGTAGCCGCTCGGGCTCGCCGATGGGCTTGAGATCGGGCATGTGATCGGCCACGGCGTTGAAGATCAGGTTGATCGTCATGCGCGCGAGGTTGGCGCCGATGCAGAAGTGCGCCCCGGTGCCGCCGAACCCGACGTGCGGGTTGGGGTCGCGCAGGATGTTGAAGCTGTGCGGATCGTCGAAGACCTCTTCGTCGAAGTTCGCCGAGCGGTAGGACATCACCAGCCGGTCGCCCTTCTTGATCTGCACGCCGGCCAACTCGGTGTCCTCGTTGGCCGTGCGCTGGAAGGCCGACACCGGTGTGGCCCAACGAATGATCTCGTCAGCCGTCGTGCTCGGGCGCTCCTTCTTGAACAGCTCCCACTGGTCGGGGTTGTCCGCGAGCGCGACCATGCCGTGGGTGATCGAGTTGCGGGTGGTCTCGTTGCCTGCCACCGCGAGCATGATCACGAAGAAGCCGAATTCGTCATCGGACAGCTTCTCGCCGTCGATGTCGGCCTGGATGAGCGTCGTGACGATGTCGTCGGTCGGGTTCTTGCCCCGCTCGTCGGCCATCGCCATCGCGTACATGATCAGTTCCATCGACGACTGGGCAGGGTCGACGTCGGCGAACTCGGGATCCTCGCCGCCGGTCATCTCGTTCGACCAGCGGAACAGCTTGTCGCGGTCGTCCTGCGGGACGCCGAGCAGTCCGGCGATCGCCTGCAGGGGAAGCTCGCAACTCACCTGTTCGACGAAGTCACCGGTGCCCTCCGCGGCGGCCGTCTTGGCGATGTTCTGCGCGCGCTGGGCGAGTTCTTCCTCGAGCCGGCCGATGGCGCGCGGGGTGAAGCCGCGGGAGATGATCTTGCGCAGCCGGGTGTGGTGCGGCGCGTCCATGTTCAGCATGACGCTGCGCTGCAGTTCGATCTGCTCGAACTGCATCTCCTTCGGCCAGACCGGGATGGCGCCGTTCTGCCAGCTGGAGAACACGTCGCTGCGCCGGGACACCTCCTTGACGTCGGCGTGCTTGGTGACGAGCCAGTAGCCCTTGTCGCCGAAGCCGCCGGTCCCACCGGGCACGTCCACCCAGTGGATGGGCTCGGTCTTGCGCAGCTCGGCCAATTCCTTGACCGGCAGACCCTCCTGGTTGACGTCGGGGTCGAGGAAGTCGAAGTCGGCTGGGATGGTGGGGGGTGCCATGCGGGAATCTCCTCAGAGGTGTCGCTGCCTGAGCGCAATTGCAACGTGTTCTAGTGCCAGTAAAACATGGCTTCACCGCAGATCAAAGGCACGGGCGTATCGCCGCTTGTCAGGTATATGAAACGTGTTCTAGCCTGACGGAATGGGTAACCCTGTCATCGTCGAAGCCACCCGCAGTCCCATCGGCAAGCGCAACGGATGGTTGTCCGGCCTGCACGCGACCGAACTGTTGGGAGCCACTCAGAGGGCCGTGATCGAGAAGGCCGGCATCGACGCCGGCGACGTGGAGCAGGTCATCGGCGGCTGTGTCACGCAGTTCGGCGAACAGTCCAACAACATCACCCGGGTCTCCTGGTTGGTCGCCGGACTGCCCGACCACGTCGGCGCGATGACCGTGGACTGCCAGTGCGGCAGCGGCCAGCAGGCCAACGGCCTCATCGCCGGCCTCATCGCATCGGGTGCGATCGACGTCGGCATCGCCTGCGGCATCGAGGCGATGAGCCGCGTGGGCCTCGGGGCCAACGCCGGACCCGACCGCGGCATCCTGCGCCCCGCATCGTGGGACATCGACATGCCCGACCAGTTCACCGCAGCCGAGCGGATCGCCAAGCGACGCGGGATCAGCCGCGAGGAGATCGACCAGTTCGGTTTCGACTCGCAGCGCAAGGCCAAGCAGGCGTGGGCCGAGGGCCGGTTCGACCGCGAGATCAGCCCCATCGAGGCACCGGTGCTCGACGAGAACAAGAAGCCGACGTCCGACCGTGCACCCGTGACGCGCGATCAGGGTCTGCGTGACACCACGCTCGAAGGCCTGGCATCGCTGAAGCCGGTGATGGAGGGCGGCATCCACACCGCGGGCACGTCGTCGCAGATCTCCGACGGCGCCGCCGCAGTGCTGTGGATGGACGAGGACAAGGCCAAGGCGCTCGGCCTCAAGCCGCGCGCCCGCATCGTCAGCCAGGCACTCGTCGGCGCAGAGCCGTACTACCACCTCGACGGGCCCGTGCAGTCGACCGCGAAGGTGCTCGAGAAGGCCGGCATGAAGATGGGCGACATCGACATCACCGAGATCAACGAGGCGTTCGCGTCGGTCGTGCTGTCGTGGGCACGGGTGCACGAGCCCGACATGGACACCGTCAACGTCAACGGTGGTGCCATCGCCCTCGGACACCCCGTCGGCAGCACCGGCAGCCGGCTGATCACCTCGGCACTGCACGAATTGGAGCGCACCGACAAGACCACCGCGCTCATCACCATGTGTGCGGGTGGCGCACTGTCGACGGGCACGATCATCGAGCGGATCTGAATTGTGACGGAGGGCAGGAGCGAAGCGACCCGGGATTCAGTCACGGAGGGCAGGAGCGAAGCGACCCGGGATTTGGTCGCGGAGACTCAGCGGATCGAGGCGGCGAAGTCCTACATCCGGGCGCTGGCCGACCACCGAGCCGACGACGTCCCGTTCGCACCGGACTGCACCCGCGTCGAACTCGGGCTCAAGACCGGGTTCTCGGGAGATCACCTGCGGCGCAGCCTTAACAAGGGCCTGCAGTACAAGGTCATTGAGCAGACCACGACACCCGACCTCACCGTCGACGGCAACACAGTGCGTGCGAGATTCGACGTCATCACCAAGCCGTCGCTGGCGGGCCGACGGGTGTGCGCGCACGTCGACGAGACGTTCACGTTCTCGGCCGACGGGTTGATCCAGCACATCCGCGCCGACCTCCGGCCGTTCATCAAGTGATGGCGAGATAGGTTCTACGACATGGCCAACCCGTCCCGCCCGCTCAAGCCGAAGCAGATCGAGAGCCTGAACTCGTCGAAGGTCGGCACCGCGATCAAGTGGATGTCGAAGGCGCAGACGCTGCTCTTCAAGAAGACCGGCGGCAAGTTCGGCAACAAGTTCCTCAAGGGGACCGAGGTTGGAATCCTGACGACGATCGGTCGCAAGACCGGTGAGCCGCGGGACAGTCCGCTGTTGTTCCTGCAGGAGGGGCGGCGCATCGTGCTGGTCGCATCGCAGGGCGGTCGGGCCACCAATCCCATGTGGTACCTGAACCTCAAGGCCAACCCGAAGGTCACCTTCCAGACCAAGGCGGGAGTGCATGCGCTCACCGCACGCGACGCGACCGACGCCGAGCGCGAGGAGTATTGGCCCAAGCTCGACGCCATGTATGCCGACTTCGCGAACTACCGGTCGTACACCGACCGCAAGATCCCGATCGTCATCTGCGATCCGAGCTAGGCCCCGCCGAGCGTCACCACGGTGATGTCGGGTGGCGCTCCCACCCGCACCGGCGGACCCCAGAAGCCTGCACCCCGGGTGACGTACAGTTGCGTGTCGCCCACCGTGGACAGCCCTGCCAATGCCGGTTGCACCATGTCGACGGCGTAGTGGAACGGCCACATCTGGCCACCGTGCGTGTGGCCCGACAACTGCAGGTCCACCCCGCGCGACGATGCCTCGGTCACCTGAATGGGTTGGTGGGCAAGAAGGATGGTCGGCCTGGACTCGTCCAGCCCACCGAGCGCACGGTCGAAGTCGGGCCCATCCCCGCGTTCGGCGCCGACGACGTCGTTGACGCCGGCCAGGTCGAAGGACGCCGCGCCCCGTCGGATCGCCGTGTTGGCGTTGCGCAGCGTCTGCACCCCGAGGCGGTCGAGTTCCCGCAGCCACGATGCCGTGTCGTCGACGAAGTACTCGTGGTTGCCGGTGACGAAGAAGGTGCCCTCACGGGATTGCAGGTCGCGCAACGGTTCTGCCGCACGACCCAGTTCCTCGACCGTGCCGTCCACCAGATCCCCCACGATCGCGACGAGGTCGGGCTCCTGCTCGTTGATCATCCGCACGATCCGCTCGGTGTGCCGGCGACCCGAGAGCGGGCCGAGGTGGACGTCGGACACCACGGCCATCCGGAAGCCGTCGAACGTGGGATCGAGGCGACGCAGCCGCACCGGCACCGTGAGCACGTTGGGCGGACCCAGCGCCGTCGCGGCGCCGTAGCCGACCAGCCCCACCGACGCCGCGCCCGCGGCCAGCGCGGCCGTCCGCGCGATGAACACCCGACGGTTCACCGCCGGCTTCGGCGGGTCCGGTGTGCTGGGCTCCGGTGCGGTTGGGGCGGGTGCTGTTGGGGCATGTCCTGTTGGGGCAGGTGCGGCCGGCTGGTCGGGCTCGGGCCCTCGCCTCGCCCAGCGCCACAGCGCCAGCCGGATCGGTTCGGTGGCCAACAGGGTGAGGAACAGGTATGCGATCAGACCGAACCAGAGGTATCCCGGCCATGCGAGCCATGGCGACTCGGGCGTGCCGGTGACGCGCGGGAGGATCAGCGTCGCGACCAGGAGCACGGCGAGCGCGACGAGGACGAGCGTCGCCACCCGCCGCCTGAGGCCGGGTGCGGTGGTGTCCTTGATCAGGCGTTTCCACACGTACAGATGCATCAGCCCGAGGACCACCCCGAGGACGACGATGAACATTGAAGGTCCTTCGGATTGGGCGGGGCTCCCGTTCAGCTTAGGCAAGCGCGCCGCGGAGCTAGCCTGAGGACGTGGCTGCCGACGACGAACCCACCGCGCACCTGCACTTCTACTTCGATCCCGTGTGTCCGTTCGCCTGGCTGACCAGCAAGTGGGTGCGCATGGTCGCCGCCCAGCGCGAGTTCGAGGTGGACTGGCGCTTCATCTCGCTGCGGTTGCTGAACGCCCACGTCGACTACGCGAGTCACTTCCCACCGGAGTACGAGGCGGGGCACACGGCGGGCCTGCACCTGCTGCGGGTGGCCGCGCGGGTGCGCGCCGAGCACGGCAGGGAGGCCGTCGGCCCGTTCTACGACGCAGTCGGGACGCGGATCTTCGATACCTCGCGTGCCGTCGACCCGTTGTCGGCAGCCGACCAGGGTGCGCGCCACGTCGTACGGCCTCTGCTCGAGGCCGTCGGCCTGCCGGGCGACGTCGCCGACGCCCTCGACGACCCCGCGTGGGACGACGAGATCCGGGCGGAGACCGAGGAGGCGCTCGCGCTCACGGGCCGCGACGTCGGGACGCCGATCCTGCACTTCCAGCCACCGACGGGAGCGGCGTTCTTCGGTCCGGTGATCAGCAGGCTGCCCGACCCCGAGCAGGCGGTGGCGCTATGGGATCACGTCGTCGGCCTGGCGTCCTTCCCGGGCTTCGCCGAGCTGAAGCGGTCGCTGCGGGAGCGCCCGCAACTCGCCAGCTTCGGTGTCGATCCGGGAGCCGTCGGCGCACAAGAGGATTGGCACGGCGGCAGCCGACGCACCAAGAAGTGAGCGTTTGCCCGACGGTACTGCGGGAATGCGACGGGCATGACGGACGTCTCGCACCGGATCCGCAACTCGGGGCTGCTCGCCTGGTCGATGAAGAACTTCGCCAAGGCCCACGTGTGGGCCTACCAGCACACCGACGGGCTGGTCGGATCCCGGTTGCTGTGGCTGCCGTCGGCACTCATCACCACGACCGGCAGGCGCTCGGGGCAGCCCAGGGTGACCGCAACCCTGTGCCTGCGCGACGGTGAGCGGGTGGTCCTGCCCGCGTCGTTCGGCGGTCGGGACCACGATCCCGCGTGGTACCTCAACATCAAGTCCGATCCAAAGGTGCACGTGCAGTACGGCTCCGACAAGATGGACATGGTGGCCCGGGACGCTACGGCCGCCGAACGAAATGAGTACTGGCCGAGGCTGACTCGGATGTATCCGCCGTACCGCGGCTACCGCGAGGCGGCCGACCGGGTCATCCCGCTGGTGATCTGCGAACCGGCCTAGGCGCCGTAGACGGGCACCGGAGGCCGGGACTTCTCGAGCAGGTCGCGGACGACGGGGCCCAGTTCAGCCGGATCCCATCGTGCGCCCTTGTCGACCTGCGGTCCGTGCGCCCACCCCTCGGCGACGCGGACGACGCCGCCCTCGACCTCGAACATGCGTCCGGTGACGTCACGCGACTCGACGCTGCCCAGCCACACCACCAGGGGTGAGACGTTCTCGGGCGCCATCGCGTCGAAGGCTGCCTCCTGCGTGGACATCATGTCGGCGAAGACCGTCTCGGTCATCCGGGTACGCGCGGACGGGGCAATGGCGTTGACGGTGACGCCGTAGCGGCCCATCTCGGCCGACGCCACCAGGGTCAGTGCGGCGATGCCCGCCTTGGCGGCGCTGTAATTCGCCTGTCCCACACTGCCTTGCAGGCCCGCGCCCGAGCTGGTGTTGATGATGCGGGCGTCGCGCGGGTTGCCTGCCTTGGACTCCGAACGCCAGTACGCCGCTGCGTGCTTCATCGTGGCGAAGTGTCCCTTGAGGTGGACCGCGGTGACGGCGTCGAACTCCTCTTCGCTGGTGTTGGCGAACATGCGGTCACGGACGATGCCGGCATTGTTGACCAGGACGTCGAGACCCCCGAACGAGTCGACCGCGGTCCGGACGAGGCCCTCGGCCTGCGCCCAGTCGGCGACGTTGGCACCGCTGGTGACCGCTTCGCCTCCGGCAGCGACGATCTCGTCGACGACGCCCTGCGCTGCGCTGCCGCCACCGGCCGGTGACCCGTCGAGGCCCACGCCGATGTCGTTGACCACCACGCGAGCGCCCTCCGCGGCGAATGCCAGCGCGTGTGCGCGGCCGATGCCGCCGCCTGCGCCCGTGACGATGACCACGCGGCCGTCGAGCAGTCCCATGCCGTGTCTCCCTCTACTTGATGTCGGCGGTGGTGGTGGACAGGTAGTGCGGCGGTTCGCCGCCACCGTGCACCTCGAGCGACGCACCGCTGATGTACGACGCCGCCTCGGATGCGAGAAAAGCAGTGGCCCAACCGATGTCGGATGGTTTCGCGAGCCTGCCGAGTGGCACGTTGCGCGAGATGGCGGCGATCGAGTCGGCGTCACCGTAGAACAGCTCCGACTGTTCGGTCTCGACCATGCCGACGACCACCGAGTTGACCCGCACCTTCGGCGCCCATTCGACGGCGAGCGTGGTGGTCATGTTCTCCACCCCGGCCTTCGCGGCTCCGTAGGCGACCGTTCCCGGGGTCGGCCGGCGCCCGCTGACGCTAGTGATGTTGACGATCGAGCCGCCCGAATCCTGTTGCTGCATGGCCGCATTCGCGTGCGTCGACACCGACAGCACGGCCAGCAGGTTGAGTTCGACGATCTTCGTGCTGAACCGCGCGGACGCGTCCGAGGCGGCCACGTAGGGCGATCCCCCGGCGTTGTTGACGACGACGTCGAGACGGCCGTGCTTCTCGACGATCCCATCGACGAGCGCCTTCACGGCCTCGTCGTCGCGGATGTCGCAGGAGTGGAACTCGTAGGGGTTGCCCTCGACCGGCCTACGCGCGCAGGTGACCACCGTGGCGCCCTGAGCGGCGAAGACCGCGCTGATTCCGGCTCCGACCCCACGTACGCCACCGGTCACGAGGACCACCCGGCCATCGAGTCGCAGATTGATTCCAGTGGCGTCACTCACTGTGCTAGCGTACCAAGCAAGTGCTTGCTTAGGTAGTCAGCTCAGGAGTCCGCATGACCATCACCTCGAAAACCGTGGAACCGGGCATCGTCTCGGTCACCGTCGACTACCCACCCGTGAACGCGATCCCGTCGCGCGGCTGGTTCGAACTCGGCGACGCCATCACCGCAGCCGGCCGCGACACCAGCACGCACGTGGTGATCCTGCGCGCCGAGGGCCGCGGCTTCAACGCCGGTGTCGACATCAAGGAGATGCAGAAGACCGACGGGTTCACTGCGCTCATCGACGCCAATCGCGGCTGCTTCCACGCCTTCCGCGCCGTATACGAATGCGAGGTGCCCGTCGTCGCAGCCGTCAACGGCTTCTGCGTCGGCGGCGGCATCGGCCTGGTCGGGAACGCCGACGTCATCGTCGCGTCCGACGACGCCAAGTTCGGTCTGCCCGAAGTCGAACGAGGCGCACTCGGTGCTGCCACCCACCTCTCGCGACTGGTGCCGCAGCACATGATGCGCAGGCTCTTCTTCACAGCCGCGACCGTCGACGCCGCCACGCTGCATCACTTCGGCTCGGTACACGAGGTCGTCCCCCGCGCCGAGCTGGACGAGTCCGCGCTGCGGGTGGCGCGCGACATCGCCGTCAAGGACACCAGGGTGATCCGCGCGGCCAAGGAGGCGCTGAACCTCATTGACGTACAGCCGCCCAACGCGAGGTACCGCATGGAGCAGGGCTTCACCTTCGAATTGAACCTGGCGGGCGTCTCAGACGAGCACCGGGATGCGTTCGCGGGAACCGACAAGGGGGCGAAGTAGCAGTGGCAGACAAGAGGACGACGCTCGACGAGGCCGTCGCGTCGATCGAGAGTGGCATGACCATCGGCATCGGCGGTTGGGGATCGCGCCGCAAGCCGATGGCGTTCATCCGGGCGCTGCTGCGCACCGACGTCACCGACCTGACCGTGGTGACCTACGGCGGACCCGATCTCGGCCTGCTGTGCTCCGCGGGCAAGGTCAAGCGCGTCTACTACGGTTTCGTCTCGCTGGACTCTCCCCCGTTCTACGACCCGTGGTTCGCCAAGGCGCGCACCACCGGCGCGATCGAGGCCCGCGAGATGGACGAGGGCATGCTGCGCTGCGGATTGCAGGCTGCCGCACAACGACTTCCGTTCCTTCCGATCCGCGCCGGTCTCGGCAGTGACGTCCGCAGGTTCTGGGGTGACGAACTCAAGACGGTGCGCTCCCCCTATCCCACCGGGGATCATCACGAGGAACTCATCGCCATGCCCGCGCTGAACCTCGATGCGGCGTTCGTGCACCTGAACATCGGTGATGAGAAGGGCAACGCGGCCTACACCGGGATCGACCCCTACTTCGACGACCTGTTCCTCATGTCGGCGCAGCAGCGCCTGATGAGCGTCGACCGGGTCGTGTCCACCGACGAACTGGTGAAGTCCGTTCCACCGCAGGCGCTTCTGATCAACCGCATGATGGTCGACTCCGTCGTCGAGGCACCCAACGGGGCGCACTTCACCACCGCCGAGCCGGACTACCGTCGCGACGAGAAGTTCCAGCGGCACTACGCCGAGGCCGCCGGCGCCGACGAGACCTGGGCCGAGTTCGTCAGCACCTACCTGTCGGGCAGCGAGGCCGACTACCAGGCAGCCGTCCGAAAGTTCGCCGAAGAGCAGGCCGCAGCGAAGGAGGCATCCAAGTGATCTCCGTGACCCGAGCCGAGGTGTGCGCGGTCGCGTGCGCCGAGTTGTTCCGCGACGCAGGCGAGATCATGGTCAGCCCGATGGCGAACATGGTGTCGATCGGTGCGCGCCTGGCGCGGCTGACGTTCTCCCCCGACATCGTGCTGACCGACGGCGAGGCCCGCATCCTGGCTGACACCCCAGCACTCGGCGCGACCGGAGCCATCGAGGGCTGGATGCCGTTCGGCCGCGTCTTCGAGACCCTGACCTGGGGGCGGCGCCACGTGGTGATGGGCGCCAATCAGATCGACCGCTACGGCAATCAGAACCTGTCGGCGTTCGGCCCGATCCAGCATCCCAAGCGCCAGATGTTCGGCGTGCGTGGCGCACCCGGCAACTCGATCAATCACGCCACCAGCTACTGGGTGGGCGCCCACTCGACGCGCGTGTTCGGCGAATCGGTCGACATCGTGTCGGGAATCGGCTGGGACAAGGTCGATCCCGAGAACCCGGCGTTCCGCTTCGCCAACGTCTACCGCGTGGTGAGCAACCTGGGCGTCTTCGACTTCAACGGCCCGGACCACCAGATGCGCGCTTTGTCGCTGCACCCGGGCGTCGAGGCCGACCAGGTCGCGGAGAACACCTCCTTCGAGGTGCACGGACTGAACGACGCCGAGGTCACGCGACTGCCGTCCGAGGACGAGCAGCGGCTGATCCGCGAGGTCATCGATCCGAAGTCGTTGCGCGATCGCGAGATCCGATCGTGACTCATCTCAAGACCCCGCTGACCGAGTTGGTTGGCATCGAGCATCCCGTCGTCCAGACCGGCATGGGCTGGGTCGCCGGAGCCCGTCTGGTGGCGGCGACGTCGAATGCCGGTGGGCTCGGGATCCTCGCGTCGGCGACGATGACGCTCGACGAGCTGCGCACCGCGGTGTCGAAGGTCAAGGCCAGCACCGACAAACCGTTCGGCATCAACATCCGCGCCGACGCCGGCGACGCCAACGAGCGCGTCGACCTCCTGATCCGCGAAGGAGTCAAAGTCGCCTCCTTCGCCTTAGCACCAAAGCCCGACCTGATCGCCAAGCTGAAGGACGCGGGCGTCGTGGTCATCCCGTCGGTCGGCCTGGCCAAGCACGCCAAGAAGGTGGCCGGCTGGGGCGCGGACGCGGTGATCGTGCAGGGCGGTGAAGGCGGCGGCCACACCGGCCCGATCGCGACGACACTGCTGCTGCCCTCGGTGCTCGACGCCGTCGCCGACACCGGCATGCCCGTGATCGCGGCGGGCGGGTTCTTCGACGGACGCGGCCTGGCCGCTGCGCTGTCCTACGGCGCCGCGGGCGTGGCGATGGGCACGCGGTTCCTGCTGACGTCGGACTCCACGGTGCCCGACGCGGTCAAGCAGCGCTACCTCGGCGCGGGCCTCGACGGCACGGTCGTCTCGACGCGCGTCGACGGCATGCCGCACCGCGTCTTGCGGACCGGTCTGGTCGAGAAGCTCGAAAGCGGCTCGCCCGTCCGGGGTTTGACCGCAGCGGTGGGCAACGCGCAGAAGTTCAAGAAGATGACCGGAATGTCGTGGAAGTCGCTGGTCACCGACGGCCTGGCCATGCGGCGCGGCAAGGAACTCAGCTGGTCGCAGGTCGTGATGGCGGCGAACACGCCGATGCTGCTCAAGGCCGGGCTGGTCGAGGGCAACACCGACGCGGGCGTGCTGGCGTCGGGTCAGGTCGCGGGCATCCTCGAGGATCTACCGTCGTGCGCCGAGCTGGTACCCGCGATCGTGGCCGAGGCCATCGAGCACCTCCGCTCGGCGACGAGCTTCATCGCCGACTAGGGCGTTCGCGGGTTATCCCCAGTGTGGGGGTTTTCCACAGGCACACCCGCGATTCGCATTCAGATCGCGCACAGTCGGCGATCGGCGTCCGACTCAGCCGCGATCGTCGGCGTCATGGAGCGATTCGATACGCCCTTCCTCGGGCAACAGGCGGTACGAGCCGGCGACGTGACTGCGCGTCGCCTACAAAAGGACTTCCGGGCGGTCTACCGCAACGTGTACGTGCCGAAGCGGTCTGACGTCGATGCCGCCACCCGAGCGAGAGCCGCATGGCTGTGGGCTGGTGGCGACTGCACGCTCACCGGAGTCTCCGCTGCGGCGGTGCACGGCGCGAAGTGGATCGACGGCGGTCTGCCCGCCGAGATAGTCCGCGACGATCGCCACTCGCCCAATGGTATTTCGGTGCACGCCTACGCACTTCGACCCGACGAGGTGTGCACCGTCGACGGAATGCGGGTGACTACACCCGCTCGCACGGCATTCGACATCGGCCGAACCCACGCGACGCTTCCTGCGGTGATCCACCTCGACGCATTGGCCAATGCCTCGCGAATCCAGCCGTCCGACGTCCTCGCGATTGCCGAGTCACACCCGGGTAGTCGAGGGGTTCGTCGACTGCGCGAAGCCGTCGCACGCATGGACGGCGGTGCGGAGTCCCCGCAGGAGACTCGTGTACGCCTGCTCCTGGTCGACGGCGGTCTACCCGTCCCCGAGACGCAGATCGAGTTTCGGGATCAGTACGGCGTCGTCCGAGTTCGAGTCGACATGGGCTGGCGCGACTGGAAGGTCGCTGTCGAGTACGACGGCGTCCAGCACTGGTCCGACCGACGGCAGCGGTCATGGGACATCGATCGAATCGCCATGCTCGAGTCGGCGAAGTGGGTCGTTATCCGGGTGAGTGCAGAGATGCTCAACCGCCCGCACGTGATCGTCCAACGGGTGCTCGAGAAGCTCCGCGCTGCCGGATGCCCCATCTGACACGTCGAGTGTGGGGCTTCTCGACACCGCTACTCGCGATTCGCATTCAGAAGCCACACACTCGGCGAGGCAGAACCCCTAGAGGCGCTCGATGATAGTCACGTTCGCGGTACCGCCGCCCTCGCACATGGTCTGCAGGCCGTAGCGACCGCCGGTGCGCTCCAACGTGTTCAGCATCGTCGCGAACAGCTTGGCACCGGTGGCGCCGAGCGGGTGGCCCAGTGCGATCGCGCCGCCGTTGGGGTTCACCTTGGCCGGATCGGCTCCCGTCTCCTTCATCCACGCCATGACCACGGGCGCGAAGGCCTCGTTGATCTCGACGGTGTCGATGTCGTCGATCGTCAGGCCGGTCTTGGCCAGCGCGTACTCGGTCGCGGGGATGGGGCCGGTCAGCATGTAGACGGGATCGGCTCCGCGCGCACTGATGTGGTGGATGCGGGCACGCGGCTTGAGGCCGTGGTCGGCGACGGCCTGCTCGGACGCGAGCAGCACCGCGCTGGCACCGTCGGAGATCTGGCTGGCCATCGCGGCGGTCAGGCGGCCGCCGTCGACGAGCGTCTTGAGCCCGGCCATCTTCTCCAGCGACGTGTCACGCGGACCCTCGTCGATCGCGAAGCCATCGACCTCGATGATCTCGTTCTCGAAGTGCCCCGCCCGGATCGCCTCCTGCGCCCGCTGGTGGCTGGTGAGCGAGAACTGCTCCATCTCCTCGCGCGACAGTCCCCACTTCTCGGCGATCATCTCCGACCCGCGGAACTGCGAGATCTCCTGGTCGCCGTAGCGGTGCAGCCAGCTCTTCGACTCGTTGGTCGGCGAGGTGTAGCCGAACTGCTCGCCGACGATCATGGCCGAGCTGATCGGTATCTGGCTCATGTTCTGCACGCCACCGGCGACGATGACGTCGGCCGTGCCGGCCATGATCGCCTGGGCGCCAAAGGAAATAGCCTGCTGGCTCGACCCGCACTGCCGGTCGACGGTCACCCCGGGCACTTCCTCGGGGAAGCCGGCCGCCAGCCAGGACAGGCGCGCGATGTTGCCTGCCTGGGCTCCGACGGCGTCCACGCAACCGGCGATGACGTCGGTGACCGCGCCCGGGTCGAGGTCGGTCCGGCCGAGCAGACCGCGCCAGGCGGCAGCACCGAGGTCGACGGGGTGAATCCCCGCGAGCGACCCGTTGCGCTTGCCGACGGCGGTCCGCACGGCATCGATGACGTACGCCTCAGCCATTAGGTTCTCCTTCTGCTGTTGTGATGCCAGGTGCTGTCGTGATTCCACCCAGCACGATGGCCAGATACTGCCTGCCGACCTGTTCGGCCGTGAGAGGTCCGCCGGGTTGATACCAGCGGACCGAGACCCAGGTGGTGTCGCGGATGAACCGGTAGACCAGGTCGACGTCGAGATCCGGCCGGAAGCTACCCTCCGCGACGCCTTGGGTGAGGATGTCCACCCACATCCTGCGCTGTTCGCGATTGCGTTCGTCGACGAACGAGAACTGCGGCAGCGGGGACAGCCGCTTGGCCTCGTCCTGGTAGATGACGACCTGCGCGTGACGATGCTCGATGGCCTCGAACGACGCCATGAACAGTCCCTTGACCCGCTCCAGAGGATCGGTCTCGGCGTCGACGATCTCGCGGTAGCGCCCGAACAGCCAGTCGAGGAAGTCCCGCAGGACCTCTTCGACCATCTGCTCCTTGGACTTGAAGTGGTGGTAGAGGCTGCCGGAGAGGATTCCGGCCGAGTCTGCGATGTCACGCACGGTGGTGGCGCGCAGTCCGCGGTCGGCGAACATCGTCGCGGCGAGGTCGAGCAACTCGTCACGGCGGCTGAGCGGCGCCTTGTCCACCAGCCAAGGATAGCAACCAAGCGCTTGCTAGGTAAGGCGAGGGCTGAAATGGATCAGCCGAGGCCGCCGATCTCCGAATCCGCACGGTCGTCGGCACCACACGATTCGACGATGGACTCACGCTTGTCGACGATCTCGCCGGTCGCCGAGTTCCTGCCGTTGCGTTCCTTGAGGAGCTTGGCGACGGTCGCGTCCTGATCGTCCGTGCGCATCGCGAGGAAGTCGGCGCAGGTGGTCTTGCCGCCGGAATTGCTGGCACCCGAGCAGCCCGCGACGAGCATGACGAGACACGCTGCCGCCGCCGCCGTTCGCTTCACCCGGCCAACAGTAGTCAGGCGCGCTGGCTCGACACCGAGATGACCTCGCCGGTCAGGTAGCTGGAATAGTCGCTGGCCAGGAACGCGATGGTGGTCGCGATCTCCCACGGCTCGGCGGCCCTGCCGAACGCTTCGTCGGACGACAGCTGGTCGAGCAGTTCCGAGGAACTGGTCTTCTCCAGGAACTTGTGCCGCGCGATGCTCGGCGAGACCGCGTTGATGCGCACGCCGTGCTCGACGGCTTCGACCGCACTGCAGCGGGTCAACGCCATCACCCCGGCCTTGGCGGCGGCGTAGTGCGACTGCGAATGCTGTGCACGCCAACCCAACACACTCGCGTTGTTGACGATCACGCCGCCGTGATCCACGTCGCGGAAGTAGCGCAGCGCGGCCCGCGTCGCGCGCATCACCGAGGTCAGCGTGACGTTGAGGACGCGGTCCCACTCGTCGTCGGTCATGTCGATGACGGGCGTCTGCCCACCCAGGCCCGCGTTGTTCACGAGCACGTCGAGACGACCCATCTTCTCGACCGCGCCTGCGATCAGCGCGTCGACGGCCTCGGTCGACGTCACGTCGCACACGACGGAGTCGACGCGACCCAACCCCAGCGCCGCCAGCTCGTCGCGGGTCTCGCCCAGTCGACGCTCGTGGTAGTCCGACACGACGACGTCGGCGCCCTCGAACAGCGCGCGTCGCGCCGTCGTCGACCCGATACCGGTGCCCGCGGCTGCGGTGATCAAGACCACCTTGCCTGCCAGCAGGCCGTGCCCGTCGATCTCCTTCGGTGCGGCTGAAAGATCCACTTAACCCTTGGCCTCTCGCGGTAGACCGAGCACCCGCTCGGCGATGATGTTGCGCTGAATCTCGTTGGATCCGCCGTAGATGGTGTCCGAGCGGGAGAACAGGAACAGTCGCTGCCACTCGTCGAACTCACCGTCGTCGAGCGTCAGTCCCGCCATGCCTTGGACGTCCATGGCGATCTCGCCGAGTTCGCGATGCCAGTTGGCCCACAACAACTTCGACACGGAATCCTGGCCCGCCTGCTCGACGTCCATCGTCTTGAGCGCGTACGACCGCATCGTCTGCAGGCCGGCCCACGAACGAGTCAACCGCTCGCGGATCACCGGATCGTCGATCGCGCCGGTCCGCTTGGCCATCTCGACGATGCCTGCGTGCTCGCGCTTGTAGCGGATCTGCTGCCCGAGCGTCGACACCCCGCGCTCGAAGGTGAGCGTGCCCATCGCGACCCGCCAACCGTCGCCGGGCTCCCCCACCACCAGGTCGGCATCGGTGCGGGCGTCGTCGAAGAAGACCTCGTTGAACTCCGAGTCACCGGTGAGCTGGATGATCGGACGGATCTGCACGCCGGGCTGATCGAGCGGCACCAGCAGGTAGGCGAGCCCCGCGTGCCGCTTCGACCCCTTCTCCGACCGAGCCACGACGAAGCACCACTGCGCCCAGTGCGCGAGCGACGTCCACACCTTCTGGCCGTTGATGATCCAGGAGTCGCCGCGCAGTTCGGCCGACGTCGACACGTTCGCCAGATCGCTGCCCGCGCCGGGCTCCGAGTACCCCTGCGACCACAGCTCCGTGACGTCGAGGATCTTGGGCAGGAAGCGCTGCTGCTGCTCGGGGGTTCCGTACGCGATCAGCGTCGGTCCGACGAGTTCCTCGCCGAGGTGGTTGACCTTGTCGGGAGCATCGGCCTTGGCGTACTCCTCGTAGAACGCGACGCGGTGGGCGACCGTCAGCCCCCGCCCGCCGTGCTCCTCCGGCCAGCCCAAACAGGTCAGACCGGCCTTCGCGAGATGCTGGTTCCAGGCCAGCCGTTCCTCGAAGGCCTCGTGCTCGCGACCCGGTCCACCGAGACCCTTGAGAGCTGCGTATTCGCCGACCAGGTTGTCGGCGAGCCACTCCCGGACCTCGGTCCTGAACGCCTCGACTTCCAACATGCTTGTAGGCTAACCTACCAAGCACTTGCTTTGGTGCCCGGTCGACGATGACGGTCGTGGAGCCTGCGGAACGGCCGTTGAGGAGCCGGGCGATCAGATCCAGAGGAGCTTCGATGAAGACGCCCCAGAGCGAGCGGCCGAGGACCATCCCCGCGATGCTCGATTGGGCCGCCGCGGAATTCGCCGACCACGACGCGCTCGTCACCGAGGACCGTCGGATCACCTTTGCCCAGCTCCGGACCGAGGTCCGACGGGCTGCGGCCGCCATGATCGACCTCGGAGTCGGGGCAGGCGACCGGGTCGGCATCTGGTCGCCAAACACCTGGCACTGGGTCGTCGCCAGCCTCGCCACCACCTACGCCGGCGCCATCGTCGTGCCACTCAACACCCGGTACACGGCCAGCGAGGCCACCGACATCCTTGCCCGCACTCAAGCCCCGCTCCTGATCGGCATGGGCCGATTCCTCGGCGCCGATCGGGTCGGCGACCTCGACCGCGCGGCACTGCCCGCGCTGCGTCATGTCGTGCGCGTGCCCATCGAGGACGACGCGGACGGGTCCTGGGACGAGTTCGTCGCCCGCGGCACCGATCTGGACGCCGCCGACGCCAGGGCCGCGGCCGTCGCGCCGGACGACGTCGCCGACATCCTCTTCACCTCGGGCACCACCGGCCGCAGCAAGGGCGTGCTGTGCGCGCACCGGCAGTCCCTCGAGGCACCCGCGGCGTGGGCCGCCTGCGGACAGCTCACCGACGCCGACCGCTACCTCTGCATCAACCCGTTCTTCCACAACTTCGGATACAAGGCGGGCATCCTGACCTGCCTGCAGACCGGGGCCACGCTCATCCCACAATTGACGTTCGACCCCGAGCGGGCGATGCAGGCCGTCGCCGACCACGGCATCACCGTCCTGCCCGGCCCGCCGACGATCTATCAGACGCTGCTCGACCACCCCCGTCGCGACCAGTACGACCTGTCGTCGCTGCGGTTCGCCGTCACGGGCGCGGCCACCATCCCCGTCGTGCTGATCGAGCGGATGCAGACCGAACTCGACATCGACGTCGTCCTCACCGCGTACGGGCTCACGGAGGCAAGCGGTTTCGGGACCATGTGCCGAGCCGACGACGACGCCGTCACCGTGGCGACCACCAGCGGCCGCCCGATCGCGGAGTTCGAACTGCGCATCGACGGCGACGCCGACACCGGCGAGGTGCTGCTGCGTGGCCCCAACGTGATGCTCGGGTACCTCGACGACCCCGAGGCGACGGCCGCGACCATCGACGCCGACGGCTGGCTGCATACCGGTGACATCGGCAGCGTCGACGCGGCGGGCAACCTGCGGATCACCGACCGGCTCAAGGACATGTACATCTGCGGCGGGTTCAACGTGTACCCCGCCGAGATCGAGCAGGTGCTGGCCCGCCTCGACGGCGTCGCCGAGTCGGCCGTGATCGGCGTGCCCGACGAACGCCTCGGCGAGGTCGGCAAGGCCTTCGTCGTCGCCAAGCCGGGCTTCGACCTCACCGAGGCCGACGTGATCGCCCATAGCCGTGCGCATCTCGCCAATTTCAAGGCGCCGCGCACGGTGACCTTCCTGGACGCCCTGCCGCGCAACCCCGGCGGCAAGGTGGTCAAACCCCAACTGCGAGAGACGGCTGGATAGAACCGACATGGACCTGCATCTCGACGACGAGACCGAGGCCTTCCGCGCGGAGGTCCGAGACTTCCTTGCGGCCAACCGGTCGCACTTCCCCACCAAGTCCTACGACACCGCCGAGGGCTTCGAACAGCACCGGGCATGGGACAAGGTGCTGTTCGACGCCGGCCTCTCGGTGATCGCGTGGCCGAAGGAGTTCGGCGGCCGCGACGCCACGCTGCTGCAGTGGGTCGTGTTCGAGGAGGAGTACTTTCGCGCCGGCGCACCCGGCCGCGCCAGCGCCAACGGCACCGGCATGCTGGCCCCGACGTTGTTCGCCCACGGGACCGAGGAGCAGCGCGCCCGCATCCTGCCGAAGATGGCCAGCGGCGAGGAGATCTGGGCCCAGGCGTGGTCGGAGCCGGAGTCCGGCAGCGATCTCGCCTCGCTGCGGTCGACCGCCACCCGCGCCGACGGTGGCTGGAAGCTCAATGGCCAGAAGATCTGGAGTTCGCGCGCACCGTTCGGCGACCGGGCCTTCGGACTGTTCCGCTCCGATCCAGAAGCGCAGCGGCACAAGGGGCTGACGTACTTCATGTTCGATCTCAAGGCCGACGGCGTCACCGTGCGACCCATCGCACAGCTCGGTGGTGACACCGGTTTCGGCGAGGTCTTCCTCGACGACGTCTTCGTGCCCGACGAGGACGTCATCGGCGAGCCCAACGACGGATGGCGTGCCGCGATGAGCACGTCGAGCAACGAGCGCGGCATGTCCCTGCGCAGCCCCGCGCGGTTCTTCGCCCCCGCCGAACGGCTGGTCGACTCGTGGAAGGTCGACGCCGACCCGGCGTACGCCGAACGCGTTGCCGACGCCTGGATCAAGGCGCAGGCCTACCGCCTGCACACGTTCGCGACGGTCACCCGCCTGGAGGCCGGCGGCGAACTGGGCGCCGAGTCGTCGGTGACGAAGGTGTTCTGGTCGGACCTCGACGTGGCATTGCATCAGACCGCACTCGACCTGCGTGGCGCCGACGCCGAACTGGCCGACGAGTGGACCGAGGGATTGCTGTTCGCGCTCGGCGGACCGATCTATGCCGGTACCAACGAGATTCAGCGCAACATCATCGCCGAGCGCCTGCTGGGCCTGCCCAGGGAGCCGAAGTGAACACCCGAAGACGATCGCGAGCGAGGATCGCAGCGAGGCACGAGCGAGGACCGGAACGAGCGGGAGTCGAGAAGTGAACACCCGAAGACGATCGCGAGCGAGGATCGCAGCGAGGCACGAGCGAGGACCGGAACGAGCGGGAGTCGAGAAGTGAACACCCGAAGACGATCGCGAGCGAGGATCGCAGCGAGGCACGAGCGAGGACCGGAACGAGCGGGAGTCGAGAAGTGAACTTCGAGATAGACGACCAGCAGCGGGACTTCGCGGCGAGCATCGACGCCGCACTGGGTGCGGCCAACGTGCCCGCGGCCGTGCGCTCGTGGTCTGCGGGTGACCACGATCCCGGTCGCAAGGTGTGGTCGACGCTGGCCGAACTCGGCGTGACGGCACTGGCCGTCCCCGAGAAGTTCGACGGCATCGAGGCCCACCCGGTGGACCTGGTGGTCGCCGCCGAACGCCTCGGGTACTGGGGCGTGCCCGGCCCGGTCGCCGAATCCATCGCCGTCGCACCGGTATTGCTCGCCGACGACGACCGCTCGGCAGCCTTGGCCGCGGGAGAACTGGTGGTCACGGTGGCGCTGTCGCCGCAGGCACCGCGGGCCGTCGACGCCGACAGGTCCGGCCTGATCCTGGTAGCGGGTGACGGCGAGGTCCGCGACGGCAGCGCAGGCGAGGCGCATGCCTCCGTCGACCCCTCGCGCACGTTGTTCGACGTGACGGCCGACGGCGAGCCCTGGCAGGCCGACACCGCGCGGGCATTCGACTTCGGCGCGCTGGTCACTGCGGCCCAGCTGGTCGGCGCGGGTCTGGCGATGCTCGACGGGTCGGTGGCATATGCCAGGCAGCGCACCCAGTTCGGTCGCGTGATCGGCTCCTACCAGGCCATCAAGCACAAGCTCGCCGACGTGCACATCGCGATCGAGATGGCTCGACCGCTCGTCTACGGCGCGGCCCTGGCACTGGCCGACGGCTCACCGGACACCGCGCGTGACGTGAGCGCCGCCAAGGCCGCCGCATCCGATGCCGCACTGCTGGCCGCACGCACCTCGCTGCAGACACACGGCGCGATCGGCTTCACGCAGGAGCACGACCTGTCGCTGCTGTTGCTTCGGGTGCAGGCGCTGCGATCGGCCTGGGGTGATGCGACGTGGCACCGCACCCGCGTACTGAGGGAGTTGACCCGCTCGTGAGCGAAGAACGTGACCTGCTGCGCGACACCGTGACTGCGCTGGTCGAGAAGCACGCCGGGCCGGAGGCGGTCCGCGCGGCGATGGAGTCCGAGCGCGGCTACGACGAGAACCTGTGGACCCTGCTGTGCGAGCAGGTGGGAGCCGCCGCGCTCGTCGTCCCCGAGGAACTCGGAGGTGCGGGCGGTGAGTTCGGTGATGCCGCCGCGGTGATCGAGGCGCTGGGCCGCAACCTGGTGCCCACGCCGCTGCTGGCGACCACGCTCGCCGAACTGGCCCTGCTATCGGCCGCCGACCCCGACGAGGAGACGCTCGGCGCACTCGCCGAGGGCACCTCGATCGGCACCGTCGCGTTCGACGTCGACTACGTGCTCAGCGGCGACGTGGCCGACGTGGTGATCGTCGCCGACGGAGACCAGCTGACCCGCGCGACGTCGTTCGAGGCGCACGCGCTGACGACGATGGATCCGACCCGACGGCTGGCCCGGGTGGACGTGCGTGACACCCAAACGATCGGGCCGGACCCCGGTCTCGCCGATCTCGCCGCGATCCTGCTCGCCGCCGAGCAGATCGGCGCCGCCGGCCGCTGTCTGGACCTGACAGTCGCCTACACCAAGGACCGCGTGCAGTTCGGCAGGCCGATCGGCAGCTTCCAGGCGCTCAAGCACCGGATGGCCGACATGTACGTGTTGGTGCAGTCGGCCCACGCGGTGATCGACGACGCCGTCGCCAACCCATCTCCGACGTCCGCGGCGCTCGCCCGCTTCTGTGCCACCGAGGCGTTCGACGCGGTCGCCGCCGAGGCCGTGCAGATGCACGGCGGCATCGCGATCACGTGGGAGCACGACATTCAGCTGTACTTCAAGCGGGCGCACGGCAGTGCCCAGCTGCTCGGACCGCCGCGAGAGCATCTCCGCCGCCTCGAAGCCGAGGTGCTCTAGCCTGATTGGGGTGAACCCCCACGTCGCGCTGCGCGCCGGCATACCGCCGTTCTACGTGATGGACGTGTGGCTGGCCGCCGCCGAACGCCAACGGTCCCACGGCGACCTGGTGAATCTGTCGGCCGGGCAGCCGAGTGCGAAGGCGCCGGCACCGATCCGTGCTGCGGCCGCCCGGGCGCTGGCCGAGGACAACCTCGGCTACACGGTGGCGATGGGCATACCCGAACTGCGCGAGGGCATCGCCGCGTCGTACGCGACCCGCTACGGCGTCGACGTCGGTCCCGACGAGGTCGTCGTCACGACCGGATCGACGGGCGGCTTCCTGCTGGCGTTCCTGGCCTGCTTCGACGTCGGCGACCGCGTGGCGGTGACCAGCCCGGGCTACCCGTGCTACCGCAACATCCTCTCCGCGTTGGGCTGCGAGGTCGTCGAGGTGCCATGCGGCCCGGACACCCGCTTCCAGCCGACCGTCGAGATGCTCGACGCGATCACCCCGCCGATCAAGGGGGTGATCATCGCCAGCCCGGCGAATCCCACCGGCACCGTGCTACCCCCGGAGGAACTGGCCGCGATCGCGTCGTGGTGCGAACAGTCCGGGGTGCGGCTGGTCAGCGACGAGATCTATCACGGTCTGGTGTATCCCGGTGCGCCGCAGACGAGTTGCGCGTGGGAGACCTCGCGCGACGCGATCGTGGTGAACAGCTTCTCGAAGTACTTCGCGATGACGGGGTGGCGGCTCGGCTGGCTGCTGGTGCCGCGGCCACTGCTGCGTGCCGTCGACCGCCTCACCGGCAACTTCTCGATCTGTCCGCCGACGCTGCCGCAGCAGGCCGCCGTCGCCGCGTTCGACGCCGAGTCGATCACCGAGGCCGACGCACTGGTCGGCGACTACACCGTCAACCGCGACTTACTGCTGCGCGGGCTGCCCGAGATCGGATTGCCCCGCCTCGCGCCCGCCGACGGGGCGTTCTACGTCTACGCCGACGTCTCCGACTACTCGACGGACTCACTGGCCTTCTGCGCGAAACTGTTGGCGGACACCGGCGTTGCCATCGCACCGGGCATCGACTTCGACACCGTGCACGGCGGCGCCTACGTCCGGTTGTCGTTCGCGGGCGCGGCCGACGAGATGTCCGAGGCGCTACGCCGGATGGGGCCCTGGCTGGCGAACGCGACTTAGCCGGGGTTGGACTCGAGTGCCGATTCGACCGACCGCAGATCGCGATCGTCGGCGGGCGTCTCGCCATCGGCCGCGCTGAGCCAGCGGTCGAACTCGTCTGCGGGAAGCGGCGGGCAGTGCACGTAGCCCTGCGTGACGTCGCAGCCGTAGGCCCGCAACGCGTTCAGCGTGTCGACGTCCTCCACGCCCTCCGCGACCAGAGCCGCCCCGAGGCTGTGGGCGAGCGCCACCGTCGACCGCACGATGGCGATGGATCGGAAGTCCTCGGTGACGCGTGCGACGAAGACGCCGTCGAGCTTCAGTTCGTCGACCGTCATCTCCTGCAGCCGTGCCAATGACGACCACCCGGTGCCGAAGTCGTCGATCGACAGCTTGATCCCGAGGTCCTGCAGGGCCCGGACTACGCTGCGGGAGCGCGTGCCGTCGGAGGTGAGGACGCCCTCGGTGATCTCGAGGATCAGCGACGCGGCGGGCACGTCGTGCGTGCGCAAGAGGTCGCCGATGTGGTCGACGAGGTCGACGTCCAGCAGATTGGTGACCGACAGGTTCACGGCGACGGTCATGTCGAGGCCGTGCTCCCGCCACGTGCGCGCCTGCTGGAGCGCCACGTTGAGCACGGTGGTCGCCAGTGGGCGCATCAGACCGCCACGTTCGGCGTGGTGCAGGAACTGGTTGGGCATCAGCAGTCCGCGCACGGGGTGCTGCCAGCGCACCAGCGCCTCGACGCTGTGCAGTCGGCCGTCGTCGGCGCGGATCTTGGGTTGGTAGTGACACACCAGCTGGCCGGTGGCCATGGCGGTCCGTAGCTCTTCGACGGCCTGACGTTCGTCGACGAGGTGGGTGTCCTGGACCGTGTCGTACATGGCGATCCGGACCGGGGAGCCCTTGGCGAGGTACATCGCGATGTCGGCGCACTGCAGCAGGTCGTCGGGCTGGCGGCAATGCTGCGGGCACAGCGCGATTCCCACGCTCGCCTCGACGTTGACGGTGATGCCCTTCAGATCGAACGGCTCACCGAGGGCCTCGACGATCCGCGTGGCGACCGCCTCGGCGGTGGCCGGATCGATGCCCGGCGCCAGCAGCACCGCGAACTCGTCGCCGCCGACTCGCGCCAGCAGGTGCTCGGATCCCACCGACCGTGCGAGCCGCTCGGCGACCTGACAGAGCAGCTCGTCCCCGACGTGATGCCCGAGCGAGTCGTTGATGCCCTTGAACCGATCGAGGTCGAGCAGTAGCAGCCCGGGCCCGCCCGGTGGGCCGTTCGTCCGCGCGTTGTCCGCGTACTCGAAGGACGCCGCGGTCAGCGCCGTCGACATCGCCCGACGATTGGGCAGCTGGGTGAGGTCGTCGGTCGTGGCGTGCAGGTGGCTATCGGCGAGCCTGCTGACGTGTCGGAACGACAGCGCGAAGCGGGCGGTGACCGCGATCAGCCCGAGCACGGCCAGCGCCACCGCGAACCGAGGGAGGACCACGCCGTTGCCGAGCACCAGCAACCCGACGAGACTGGCGGTTCCGACGAGCTGCGGCACGCCGTTGGTGCGCAGCCCGGTCGACCGGTGCGGCAGGCTCCGCCCGGATCCCGACCAGCTCGCCACGGCCAGGAGTAGCGCCGCCGCAGGACGCAGCGCGTCGAACCACGTGCCCCGTGAGTACGAGCCGTCGGCGACGGCGAACATGAACAGGACGTCGGCGACGGCGTACAGGACGAAACCGGCGAGCAACAGGGCCCATCGGCGGTCGGTGCGCCAACCCAGCGCGGACAGCGCGCAAGAGGCCAACGACAGGAGGAGTACGTCACCCACCGGGAAGGCAAGTGCCAGCATCACGGTCAACGGTGCTGCACTGGTGGCGGCGCCATAGGGGCCGAACGCGACCGCTGCGACGGCGCCGACGGCAGAGCCCGCGATCAACGCGTCCAGCCAGAGTGCGACCGGCAGCCGTGTCAGTCGGGCGCGCAGTAGCAACAGGAGTCCCGCGAACAGCAGCGGATAGAAGCACAGCCATAGCGGGCGGAGTTCGTTCAGCGCCCCGAACGCCGGATAGAGGAAGTTGCGGACCGCCGGGATGAGCATTCCGGCGGCGATCAGCGCCCATGCCCATCGTTCCTCGCGTCGGCACCAGGCACGGGTGGCGACCATGGCCGCTGCGCCGAGCATGAGCGACGGGTAGAGCCAGTGACCGAGGGCCGAGGAAGTGGAGGTGGCACTGCCCGGCAGGGTCGTCGCGCCGTAGCCGACGACGCCGAGAAGCAGCGCGGCCAGGACGAGGCGGGCTTTACGAGGCATCGACGCCGACGGGTATGACTGCATCCGCGCTCACCTCAGCTCGCTTCTGAACTGGTCGAAGTCGGCACCCGGTCGGTTCCGGGCCGCGACTTCGTCGAGTTTGCCAGCATCATGATCGCACGCGAAGTTGGCAGGTAGTCGCAACCACTCGCGATCGTGTGAACCGTCACAATCGAGTGACTACGCTAACGCCGCGCCGCCGACGCGTCGCTACCTGCGATTCGCTGTGCTCACCAGCGCTAGCTGGCGCTCCACCCGCCGTCCATGGAGTAGGAGGCACCGGTCACCATGCCCGCGGTCGGCGAACTCAGCCACGCGACCAGCGACGCGACCTCCTCGGGCTCGACGAGGCGTTTGATGGCGCTCTCGGTGAGCAGCACCTGATCGAGCACTTCGTCCTCGGTGATGCCGTGGGTGCGGGCCTGGTCGGCGATCTGCTTGGTCACCAGCGGGGTCCGCACGTAACCGGGGTTGACGCAGTTGCTCGTCACGCCATGGGCTCCGCCTTCGAGCGCGGTCACCTTCGACAGTCCCTCGAGCGCGTGCTTGGCGGTGACGTAGGCGACCTTGAACTGTGACGCCCGCAGTCCGTGCACCGACGACACGTTGACGATCCGGCCGAAGCCACGCTCGTACATGTGCGGCAGCGCCGCGCGGATCAGCAGGAACGGCGCCTCGACCATCAGCGCCTGCATGCTGCGAAAGCGTGCCGGGTCGAACTCGGTGATCGGCGCGACGGTCTGCACGCCGGCGTTGTTCACCAGCACGTCGACGTCGAGCCGCACGGATTCCAGTGCTCCCACGTCGAGAAGGTCGACACCCCACGCGGTCCCGCCGATCTCGTCGGCGACTGCGCCCGCTGCCTCCTCGTCGACGTCGGCCACCGTGACCGTTGCGCCTCGATTCGCGAGTTCCCGCGCGCACGCCGCACCGATGCCGCTCGCGCCTCCGGTTACCAGCGCGGAACGGCCGTCCAGGTCCGGCATCAGACGGCAGCCCTGCGACGCTCCGCCGCCAGGTCCTCGGCGTCGGCGACGTCGAGCGACTCGAGGTCGATGCCGTTGGTCTCCCGGGTGAAGAACACCGCGATCAACGTGATGCCACAGGCGATCGCCAGGTAGATCGCGATCGGCACCGAGGAGTCGAAGACGTCCAGCAGCTTGACGGCGATCAGCGGCGCCAGCGAGCCCGCCACGATCGACGTCACCTGATAGCCCAGCGAGACACCGGAATAGCGCATCCGGGTCGGGAACATCTCCGCCATGATCGCCGGCTGAGGCGCATACATGAACGCGTGGATCATCAGTCCGATGGTGACCGCGGCCGTGACGACGGCGTAGTTGCCGCTGTTCATCATCGGGAAGGCGAAGAAGCCCCACGTCGCGCCAAGCACGGCACCGAACGTGTAGACGGGCTTGCGGCCGAACCGGTCGGCCAAGTGCCCGACCAGCGGCACGACGGCGAAGTGAACGGCGTGCGCGACGAGCAGATACCAGAGGATGGAGCTGGTGTCGGCACCCACCTGAACCTTGAGATACGTGATCGAGAAGGTGACGACGAGGTAGTACATGATGTTCTCGCCGAACCGCAGGCCCATCGCGGTGAAGACGCCGCGCGGGTAGCGCTTGAGCACCTCGACGACGCTGAACGACGTGGCCTTGATCCGCTCCGCTTCCTCTTGCGCCGCAACGAAGATCGGGGCATCGGTGACCTTGGTGCGGATGTAGTAGCCGACCAGGACGACCACGGCGGACAGCCAGAACGCGACGCGCCAGCCCCACGACAGGAAGGCCTCGTCGGACAGCGTGCCGGTGAGGGCGAGGAGCACGATGGTCGCGAGCAGGTTGCCGACCGGGACGCCGGCCTGCGGCCAGCTGGCCCAGAACCCGCGTTGGCGGTCGGGGCTGTGCTCGGCGACGAGCAGGACCGCGCCGCCCCATTCCCCACCGACCGCGAAGCCCTGGATGAATCGCAGCGTCACCAGGAGCCCGGGTGCCCAGTAGCCGATCTGCCCGAACGTCGGCAGGCAGCCCATCAGGAACGTCGCGGCACCCACCAGCAGCAGGCTGAACTGCAGGAGCTTCTTACGGCCGAACTTGTCGCCGTAGTGGCCGAACACCACACCGCCGACGGGACGTGCGACGAAGCCGACGGCGTAGGTGGCGAAGGCCAGGAAGATGGCGTTGAGTTCGCTGGTCGTCTCCGAGAAGAAGATCTTGTTGAAGACCAGGGTGGCCGCAGTGCCGTAGAGGAAGAACTCGTACCACTCCACGACGGTGCCGGCCATCGAGGCCACGACCACCCGCTTCAGACCGGTCGTTATCGGGCTGCTCATGGGACCACCTTCCGTTGTGACGCGGCACACATAGCTCATGAGTATTCCTGCAGGAACTAATGCAGTGCAATGGGCAGAATCGCAGCACGCGTCTGCGAAAATGCAGACATGACCACGCCGAGCGCGGACGACCTACTCGTCCTGCTGGCGGTCGCACGTTCAGGCCGGTACGTCACCGCAGCCGACGAGCTGGGAATGAACCACACGACCATCTCGCGGCGCATCGCCACGCTGGAACAGTCGCTCGGCGGCCGGCTGCTGGTGCGCGTCGCGGGCGGTTGGGAACTGACCGACATGGGGCGCAGTGCGCTGTCGGCGGCCGAGGCCGTCGAGTCCGCGGTGCGCGGCCTGTCGACCGATCCCGACGGCGGGCGACCGCTGAGCGGTGTGGTCCGGATGTCGGCCACCGACGGCTTCAGTGCCTACATCGCCGCGCCCGCGGCAGCGGACGTTCGACGTCACCATCCGGACGTGGCGGTGGAACTCGTCGCCACCACGCGCCGTGCGACCCAGCAGCGCTCCGGCCTCGACGTCGAGGTGGTGGTCGGCGAACCCCAGGTGCACCGCGCGAAGGCCATCCGCCTCGGCGACTACTGCCTCGGCCTCTACGGTTCCCGGGACTACCTCGGCAGACACGGCACGCCTGCCTCGCGCGCCGACCTCACCGGCCACCCGCTGGTGTACTTCATCGACTCGATGCTGCAGGTCGACGACCTCGACCTCGCCCGCGCAGTGGCGCCAGGGATGCGCGAGTCGGTCACGTCGACCAACGTCTTCGTCCACGTCGAGGCCACCCGGGCGGCAGCGGGCCTCGGCCTGCTGCCCTGCTTCATGGCCGACCGGCACGACGACCTGGTCCGGGTGCTGCCCGACGCCGTCGCGCTGCGACTCACCTACTGGCTCGTCACCCGATCGGAGACCCTGCGCAGGCCCGAGGTCGCCGCCGTCGTCGACGCGATCGAACACCGCATGCGGGAGCTACGAGACGTTCTCCTCGGCACGGTCTAGCGTCGAACCATGCCGTTCCTGGAAACCGAAGGCGCACGCGCGTACTACCGGCACTGGGCCGCCGAGGACCCGGCCGCCGCAGTGGTGTTCCTGCATGGCTTCGGCGAGCACACCGGGCTCTACCACCGCTATGCGTACGCACTCAACGCCCGCGGCATCGACGTCTGGGCCGTCGACCAACTGGGACACGGGCTCAGCCCGGGCGACCGCGGCGACTTCGGCACCATCGAGGCCTCCTCGGCGCTGGCCGATCGACTCACCGAGATCGCCGAAGAGACCCGGCCCGGGTTGCCGCTCGTCGCGGCAGGCCATTCCTTCGGTGCGATCGTCACGCTGTTCCGCGTGCTCGGCGCACCGGATCGCTACCGCGCGGCCGTCGTCTCCGGCGCGCCGCTGGTTCCCGTCGCCGGGCTGCTGGACGTCGACACGTCGTTGGCGATCGAGCCTGCCTGGCTGTCGGCCGACGAGTTCTACCTCGACGCCATGGAGAACGATCCGTTGGCCTTCGTCGATGCCGACAGCGGCTCGCTGACCCGTGAACTCGACCGGGCGTGGGACCGGTTCGGCAAGGACATGCCGACCCTGTCGGTTCCCACGCTCGCAGTGCACGGCGAGGACGACCCCATCGCCGACGTCGGCGCGGTGCGCGCCTACGCCGAGCAGATCGAACCGCTGTCGCTCTACGAGATCCCCGGCGGCAGACACGACATCCTCAACGACGTCGCACACCGGCAGGTCGCCACCGCGGTCGCGGACTTCGTGACCGAGCACGTCGAGAAGTGACCCTGTCGACGACCGCGCCTAGAGCCAGGTGTCGGACGTCGTGGTGGTGAGGAACGCCTCGAGATCGTCGCGCCAGTGCGCGGGCGTGTTCTTGTCGGGCTCGATACCCGTGTACTCGCCCCGGTAGAACAGCAGCGGACGAGGCTTCCGTTTTGGAACCTCCGACAGCGAGTGCACCGCACCGAACACCACGAAGTGGTCGCCGCCGTCGTGCACCGAGTGCACCGTGCAGTCGATGTGCGCGAGGGTGTCGGCGATCACCGGCGACCCCAGTGGTGAAGGGCTCCAGTCGATTCCGGCGAACTTGTCCGGCTCCCTGGATCCGAACCGCGCAGATACGTGCTGCTGCTTCTCGTGCAGCACGTTGACGCAGAACTTGCCGCTGGACTCGATCGCCTGCCAGGACCGCGACTGCTTGGTCGGGCAGAACAACACCAGCGGCGGGTCGAGTGACAGCGCCGCGAACGACTGACAGGCGAAGCCGACGGGCTCGTCCTCGTGCATGGTCGTGATGATCGTGATGCCCGTGCAGAACTGACCCAGCACGTGCCGGAAGGTGCGTGGGTCGATACCCGGGTCGCTCATCGGGGTCGACTGCTCTTCGCGCGAGCGCTCATCGGTATTACTTGAAGCCGACGCTGAAGTCGTGACCCCACAGGCTGACCGCGGTGCTCTCCCGGGCCACCCAGCTGGTGTCGTCCTCCACTTCGAGCCCCTCGCAACCGAACTCGACGTCGAAGCCACCCGGAGTCTTCATGTAGAACGACAGCATCTTGTCGTTGACGTGACGGCCGAGCGTTGCCGACATCTTCACCTTGCGGCGCAGCGCACGGTCGAGGCAGAGGCCCACGTCGTCGGCGTTCTCGACCTCGACCATGAGGTGCACGATGCCGCTGGGCGTCTCGCCCGGCATGAACGCGAGGCTGTGGTGCCGCGGGTTGACGCCGAGGAAGCGCAGCCACGCAGGCGCGCCGTCGGCCGGGCGGCCGACGAGTTGCGGTGGCAGACGCATGGAGTCGCGCAGGTGGAAGCCGAGCACGTCGCGGTAGAAGTGCAAGGTCTCGGCGTCGTCGCGCGTGGTCAGCACGACGTGCCCGAGTCCCTGCTCCTCGGTGACGAACTTGTGGCCGTAGGGGCTCACGACGCGACGGTGCTCGAGTGCGACGCCGTGGAACACCTCGAGGGTGTTGCCCGACGGGTCGTCGAAGATGATCATCTCGTCGACGCGGCGGTCGGCGAGTTCGGCGGCAGTGGCCTCCTTGTACGGCGTGCCGTGGATGTCGAGCGCGGAACGAACCTCCTGCAGCGCAGCGGCATTGGAGGTCTCCCAGCCGGACTGCAGCAGGCAGTCACGCTCACCGGGAACGACGATGAGGCGGGCGGGGAACTCGTCCATCCGCAGGTACAGCGCCTCCTCGGTCGGGCCGGAGCCCTCCACCATGCCGAGGACCTTGAGTCCGTACTCGCGCCAGGCCGCCATGTCAGTGGCCTCGAGTCGCAGATAACCGAGTGACCTGATGCTCATTTGCCTGCCCCCTTGCCTGCCGTGAGGAAATCAGCGGTCAGCTTGTTGAATTCGTCGAACTTCTCCAGTTGCGCCCAGTGGCCGCACTGGCCGAACACGTGCAGTTGCACGCGCGGAATCTGCTTGAGCGCCACCAGGGCGCCGTCGAGCGGGTTCACCCTGTCCTCCCGGCCCCAGATCAGCAGCACCGGCTGACGCAGCTTGTACACCTCGCGCCACATCATGCCGAGTTCGAAGTCCGCGCCAGCGAAGGACTTGCCCATCGCCTTCGCGGCCGCCAGTGATTCGGGCTGACTGGCGATCTCGAAGCGCTCGTCGATCAGTTCCTCGGTGACGAGGCTCTGGTCGAAGACCATGATGCGCAGGAACTTCTCCATGTTCTCGCGCGTCGGGTCCATGGTGAACTTCCCGAGCAGCTTGACGCCCTCGGTCGGATCGGGCGCGAACAGGTTCACGCTCAGCCCGCCGGGGCCCATCAGCACGAGCCGACCGGCGCGCTTGGGGTTGTCCAGCGCGAAGCGCACCGCCGTGCCACCACCGAGCGAATTGCCGACCAGCGCAGCGCGTTCGATGCCGAGGTGGTCGAGCAGACCCAGCAGCGCGTTCGCGCTGTAGCGGTTGTACTGCTCGTGTTCGGTGAGCTTGTCGGAGTGCCCGTAGCCGGGCTGGTCGAGCGCGATCACGTGGAACTGCCGCGCCAGTACCGCGACGTTCTTCGAGAAGTTCGACCAGCTCGACGCGCCGGGACCGCCGCCGTGGAGCAGGACCACGGTGTCCGCGGATCCCTTGTTCCCCACGCCCGCTTCGTGATAGTGCAGGCGCATGTCCCGTTCACCGGCACGAACCTGCGCATAGCGCGACGTCGACTCGAAGGTGACCTCGACCTGCTGCTCGGTCTCTTGGATGTAGGACGTCATGAAGTGTGAGACCCCGCTAGACCATCGTGTCCTGGGGCGGGAGACCGAAGGCCTCGTTGCCGAAGATCATGTACGCGCGCTCCGGCTCGTTGGCGGCGTGGACGCGCCCGGCGTGGGCGTCACGCCAGAACCGCTGCACAGGCTTGTCGGTCTCCAGTGCCGTGGCACCCGAGGCTTCGAAGAGCAGGTCGATCGACGCGATCGCGCGGGCCGTGGCGCGCACCTGATCGCGTCGTGCGCGGGCGCGGAGTTCGAACGGAATCTCCTTGCCGGCCTTCAGGAGTGCGTACTCGTCTCCGACGTTGCCGATCAGTTGGCGCCAGCCGGCGTCGATGTCGCTGGCCGCCTCGGCGATGCGCACCTTGGCGAACGGGTCGTCCTTGGACTTCTCGCCGGCGAACGCCGCGCGCACCCGCTTGCCCTGATGCTCGACGTGCGCGTCGTAGGCGCCGTACGCCATGCCCATGATCGGGGCGGTGATCGTCGTGGGATGCATGGTGCCCCAGGGCATCTTGTAGACCGGTGCGGTGTTGTTCTCCAGGCCGCCTGCAGTGCGGTCGTTCATCGCCTTGTAGGACAGGAAGCGGTGGCGCGGCACGAACACGTCCTTGACGACGACGGTGTTGCTACCCGTGGCCTTCAGTCCGACGACGTGCCACACGTCGTCGATGCGGTACTCGGTGCGCGGAATCAGGAAGCTGCCGAAGTCGACGGGCTTGCCGTCCTTGATGACTGGGCCGCCGAGGAACGCCCACGCGGCGTGGCCGGAGCCCGACGACCACTGCCAGGCACCGCTGACGAGGTAACCGCCGTCCACCACGACGCCTGCGCCCATCGGGGCGTAGGACGACGAGACGCGGACCGTCGGATCGTCGCCCCAGACCTCGTCCTGGGCCTGCTGGTCGAACAGTGCGAGGTGCCAGTTGTGCACGCCGATGATGGAGCTGACCCACCCGGTGGACCCGCACGCGCTGCCGAGCCGGCGCACCGCCTCGTAGAACGACGTCGGGTCGCACTGCAGGCCGCCCCACTGCTCGGGCTGCAGGAGCTTGAAGAAACCGACCTCGTCGAGTTCGTCGATCGTCTCGTCGGGAATCTGGCGCAGATCCTCGGCCGCCTGGGCGCGCTTGGCGATACGCGGCAGCAGATCGTCGATTCCGTCTAGGACCGACTGCGCATCGCGTTGTTCAATGGACGTCACTGCATTGCCTCCAGCATCGCGGGCCCGTACTCGATCTAGTCGCAAGATTAGAACACGTTACGATTCGTGTCGAGTAAGGCTTTCCTTTGATGGCTGGACCTGCGGAAGCAGGTTTTTGTAACATGTTCTAGTTCTGGGCGCTCACCGCGGCGGACGACGAGAGAATGGGAGACGCCAGCGTGACCGACGAACCACTCGGCAGCCACGTACTCGAACTCGAGTTGGCCGACGTGGTCATCGAGACCGCAGACGCACGTTCCCTGGTGTTCAAGGTGCCCGACGGACACGACGTGCCCGCGGACAAACTGAAGTACGCGCCGGGGCAGTTCCTCACGCTGCGCGTGCCCAGTGACCGCACCGGTTCGGTGGCGCGGTGCTACTCACTGAGCAGCTCCCCGTTCACCGACGGCGCCCTGACCGTCACCGTCAAGCGCACCGACGGCGGGTACGCATCGCACTGGCTGTGCGACAACGCCGAGCCCGGGATGCGGGTGCACGCACTGCCGCCGTCCGGGACCTTCGTGCCCAAGACGCTCGACACCGACTTCCTGCTGCTGGCCGCAGGCAGCGGCGTCACGCCGATGATGGCGATCTGCAAGTCCGCGCTGTCGGAGGGCAACGGCAACGTCGTGCTCGTCTACGCCAACCGCGACGAGAACTCGGTGATCTTCGCCGGCGCGCTGCGCGAACTCGCCGCCAAGTACCCGGACCGGCTCACGGTGGTGCACTGGCTCGAGACCGTGCAGGGCCTGCCGTCGTCGACCGCGCTCGGCACGCTGGTCGGGCCGTATGCCGCTCACGACGCCTTCATCTGCGGGCCGGGCCCGTTCATGGCCGCCGCCGAGGAGGCGCTCAAGACGGCGGGCACCGCACCCGAGCGGATCCACATCGAGGTGTTCAAGTCGCTGGAGTCCGATCCGTTCGCCGCGGTGGTCATCGCCGAGGACGACGACTCCGATCAAGGCCCCGCCACCGCGGTGGTCACGCTCGACGGCGAGACCCACGAGGTCAGGTGGCCGCGGAGCGCGAAGTTGCTCGACGTGCTGCTCGACAAGGGGCTCGACGCGCCGTTCTCGTGCCGGGAGGGCCATTGCGGTGCCTGCGCGGTGCTGATGAAGAGCGGTGCCGTGGACATGGCGATCAACGACGTCTTGGAGCAATCGGACCTCGACGAGGGCTTGATCCTCGGTTGCCAGGCCACCCCGATGTCGGATTCGGTCGAAGTCACCTACGACGAGTGAGCCGGACGCTACGGTGAGCCCGAGCATGGGCCGGACCAGTCCGGCGGACAGGAGCATCATGAGACGGTTTGCTGCGATCGCCGCCGTGTTCTCGGCGGTCTGGCTCGCGCTGACCCTCGTCACCCCGATGTCGGCGTCGTGGGCCGCGCAGGACGTCGACACGTCGACGATCCCGACGAACCCGTACGACACGCTGGAGATGAAGGTGACGGCGAACTGCGTGCTCGCCGACAACCAGTGCTACTTCACCACCGCCGCGAGCCTGCTCGGACCGGGCGGACCCATCCCGTTCCCCGGCGACTTCTGGGGCAGGCAGACGACGACGGTGCGGTCGATGGACCGGATGGTCTACATGGACTCCGACTTCAACGCCCCCAACACGCGGATGTTCAAGTCGATCACCGACACCGAGTACACGACGGTGTACTTCGGCAGCGGCCCGCCGGAGAAGTTCATGCTGAACGGCAGCTCGCGCACCACCGACTGGGCCACGGGACGCCCGAAGACCGACGCCGACTACATCGTGTGCTCGCACATCCAGGTCGTCTACGCCGGCGTGAACCTCACGTCGCCCGACGCCTGCGCCCAGACCAGGTACTGAGCGCTACCCACCTCTGCCGAACGTCGGTTACCGCCACGCCAAATCGCGAATGGCGTGGCACGAGCCGACACTCGGCGAGCGCAGGATCGGCCGCTACCGGGGCAGCCCCAGCAGCCGCTCCCCCGCCAGCGTCAGCAGGATCTGCTCGGTGCCGCCCGCGATCGACAGGCACCGGGTGTTGAGGAAGTAGCGCACGTCGGGCGTATCGACGATGCCCGCTCCCGCGTGCGACTCCATGATCGTCTCGGCCAAGGTCTGGCGGTACCGCACGCCGATCAGCTTCCGCACGCTCGACGGCGCACCCGGATCGTGGCCCCCGACGGCCATCTTCGCGATCAACTGGTCGAGCAGCGCGCCGACCTGAGCCGCGACGATCAGTGCGCCGAGGCGGTCGGTCTCGGCCGCGTCGATCTCCGTCTCGCCGAGCACCTCGAGCAGGTGCACCATGCCCTTGTCCAGGGCGCCGCCCGTCGCGATCGCCACGCGCTCGTTGGCCAGCGTCGTGCGAGCCAGCGGCCACCCACCGTCCACCGGGCCCACCACCATCTCGTCGGGCACGAACAGGTCGTCGAAGAACACCTCGTTGAACAGCGCCTCGCCGGTGATCTCGCGCAGCGGACGGATGTCGATGCCCGGCGACTTCATGTCGACCAGGAAGTACGTGATGCCCTTGTGCTTCGGCGCATCGGGGTTGGTGCGGGCCAGGCAGATGCCCCAGTCGGCGCGGTGCGCGTTCGACGTCCAGACCTTCTGGCCGGTGAGCTTCCAGCCGCCCTCGGCGCGAACGGCCTTGGTGCGCAACGCCGCCAGATCGGATCCGGCGCCCGGCTCGCTGAACAGCTGGCACCAGTACACGTCGCCGTTGAGCGTGCCGGGAATGAACTTCTCGATCTGCTCCGGGGTGCCGCTGGCGAGGATCGTGGGCGCAGCCCACCACCCGATCGAGATGTCGGGCCGCACCACGCCCGCGGCGTCGAGTTCCTGATCGATCACCAGCTGCTCGGCCGGCGAGGCGGCGCGACCGTAGGGCTGGGGCCAGTGCGGCGCCATCAGCCCGGTCTCGGCGAGTGCCACCTGACGCTTCTCCTCCGGCAGCGCGGCGATGTCGGCGACGGTGCTCGCGATCTCGGGCCGGATGTCCTCGCCGTCGGTGACGTCGACGTGCAGCTGCCTGCGCACCCCGGCGCGGGTCAGGTCTGCGCAGCGACGCAGCCAGCGCGAGCGGCCACCGAGGAATTGGGCGTTGGCATAGGCGCGGCGCATGTACAGGTGCGCGTCGTGCTCCCAGGTGATGCCGATGCCGCCGAGGACCTGAATGCAGTCCCGCGCATTGACCTTCGACGCGTCGATCCCGACGGCGCCTGCCACTGCCACGGCGATCGACAGCTGCTCGGGGTTCGGGTCGGACACCGCGGCCGCGGCGTCTGCGGCGGCGACGGAGATCTGCTGGGACCTCAGCAGCATCTCGGCGCACATGTGCTTGACGGCCTGGAAGCTGCCGATCGGCTTGCCGAACTGCTCGCGCACCTTGGCATACTCGGTGGCGGTCTGCACCATCCAGCGCGCGAGACCCGCGGCCTCGGCGGCGAGCACCGTCGCGGCGATCTCCCGCAGACGTTCACCGCCCACCTCGAGCCGGGTGGCCGGCGCGGACGCCAGCTCCACCCGTGCCAGTGGACGGGAGAAGTCGGTCGCGCCGAGCGGCTCGACGGTCACGCCGTCGCCAGACCCGTCGACGAGCAGCCAGTGGTCGCCGGACGGGATGAGGAACACCCCGTCGGCCTCGGCCCCGAGCACGAACGGTGCCGTTCCGGTGGCGGCCGATCCGTCGAAGGCGACGTCGGCGTCCAACGCCAGACCGGCGGTGCGCGCACCGGACATCAGCGCCTCGAGCAGACCCTCGTCGGTGATCACCAGCGTGGCCACCGCGGTGGTCGCGACCGGTCCGGGCACCAGTGCGGCGGCCGCCTCGTCGACCATCGCGCAGAGGTCCTCGACGCTGCTGCCCGCACCGCCGAGTTCCTCGGGTACCGCGACGCCGAAGAAGCCGAGTTCGGCCAGCGCGCGGTACGGCGCGCGCCATGCCTCGGGGTCGCCCTGCTCGACCGCACGCACCGCGGCGATGGAGCCCGACGACGGTGCCCAACTCCGGACCAAGTCCCGCGCAGCAAACTGCTCGTCGGTGATGGTGGCGGGTGCCAGCGCTGTGGACTGAGCCATTCAAGGCCTCCTAGCCTCGGGCGAGAACGCGATGCTTCTCACTAGAACGTGTTCTAATGGTGACAGCGTTCGAACGTCAAGTCGACCGCCATCACAGCAGGACACGTGTGTGTCTCGGGGGCACGGAGGTGAGAAATCTACGACCGTCGTGCGTATCGTTTTCTCCCAGTGTTCGAGGAGAAGGAGCTGACCGCCGCATGTCCGGGTCTACTGGGTCGGCTGGCATGCCAGCAGCGACCAATTCCGGTTCCGGGTCCGACGGGGCCTCGGCCCCACGCCAGGTGATGAACGTGGCCGTCCTCGCCGAATCCGAACTCGGGTCCGAAGCTCAGCGCGAGCGCCGCAAGCGCATCCTCGACGCCACCCTCGCGATCGCCTCCAAGGGCGGTTACGAGGCCGTTCAGATGCGTGCGGTCGCCGAACGCGCAGACGTCGCCGTCGGCACGCTGTACCGGTACTTTCCGTCGAAGGTCCACCTGCTGGTGTCAGCCCTGGGCCGCGAGTTCGAGCGCATCGACGCCAAGACCGATCGCGCCTCGCTCACCGGCGGCACGCCGTATCAGCGGCTCAACATCATGGTCGGCAAGCTGAACCGCTCGATGCAGCGCAACCCGCTGCTGACCGAGGCCATGACCCGCGCGTTCGTGTTCGCCGACGCCTCGGCGGCCGGTGAGGTTGATCACGTCGGCAAGCTGATGGACTCGATGTTCGCCAGGGCGATGAGCGATGGCGAGCCCACGGAGGACCAGTACCACATCGCACGCGTCATCTCCGACGTGTGGCTGTCGAACCTGCTGGCATGGCTGACCCGCCGGGCTTCGGCCACCGACGTCAGCAAGCGCCTCGATCTTGCGGTGCGTCTGCTGATCGGCGACGGGGAACACCCGAAGATTTGAGCGACCGGGGAGAATGATTCCGGCGGGCAGGAGCGGAGCGACCGGGGACAACGAATCCGGGACCGGGAACAATGACACCGTGCTTCCCGCCGATCTGACCCGCGCGCTCGACGCCCTCGCCGCCACCCCGAAGCTGCTCGTCGTCTCCGACTTCGACGGCACGCTGGCCCCGATCGTCAACGACCCCCTGGCTGCCCGTGCGCTTCCTGCTGCAGCGCAGGCGCTGACCGGGCTGGCCGACCTGCCCGACACGTCCGCCGCACTGGTCTCCGGCCGTGCCCTCGGCGTGCTGCGGGAGCTGTCCGCGATGCCGCCGACAGTGCACCTGGTGGGCAGCCATGGCGCGGAGTTCGAGGCCGGGTTCACCCAGGACGTCGACGAGGCGCTGCTGCAGCGGGTCATCGGCGAGCTGAACGACATCGCGGAGGGTCGTCCCGGCGTCACCGTCGAGACCAAGCCGGCCAGCGCGGCCCTGCACGTACGCAACGCCAGCCCCGCCGACGCCGACGCCGCACTGGAGGCGGCTCGTGGGGCGGCCACCGCGTGGGACGTCCACGCCACCGCGGGCAAGGCCGTGCTGGAGTTCGCGGTCGTGTCGACCGACAAGGGCCACGCCGTCGACGTCCTGCGCGACCAGATCGGCGCGACGGCCGTGCTGTTCCTCGGCGACGACGTGACCGACGAGAAGGCCTTTCGCCGCATGCGCGACGGCGACGTCGGGGTGAAGGTGGGGCCCGGCGATACGGCGGCGGTGTTCCGCGTGGATGCTCCCGACGACGTGGCCGACGCACTGGCATACGTGTTGGCCGTGCGCAGCGACCGGGGATGATGACGCCGAACGAGATCGCCGCCCGCACTTCGCGAGCGGTGGCCGCCGCGACCGTGGCGGGCCGCGACCTCGGTCTCGTGGTGGAGGAACCGCGGGTGCTCTACGACGTGTTCTCGGTCGTGGTGCACCTCGCGCCGGCGCCCGTCGTGGTGCGCGTGCCCACGGTGCTCCCACCGTCGTACGTCCGGGCCCCGGAAACCCAGACGAAGCAACAGCATTCTGAACTCGCGGTGGCGGGCTGGCTCGCCGACCGCGGCCATCCCGTGGTGCCACCGAGCCCACTGGTTCCCCGCGAACCGCTACGGCGCGACGGGTTCTCGATGACGTTCTGGCAATTCGTCGAGCAGCTGCCCGACGCCGAGCCGGACATGGCCCAACGCATCCGCCAGACCGCGCGGTTGCACGCTGCGCTGCGCGACTACGACGGCGACCGGCTCGGCTTCTGGGCGCCGTTCGGCAGCTACGTACCCGAGGGGCTGGCCGCGCTGGCGCGGCTCCCCCACCTGATCGACGCCGCCGATCTCCGCCGCGCGCAACGAGAGTGGGATGCGATCGGGCCGGTGCTCACGTCGCGGGCGGCGTTCGCGGCGGCCTTCCCCGGCGTCGCGCTACAGACCATCCACGGGGATGCGCCGTACCACAACATGATCAGCACGCCGGCCGGCGATCTGTGGTCGGACTTCGAACTCGTCACCACCGGCGCCGTCGAGTCCGACCTCGCGATGGTCGGCCCCGAGGCGCTGGCCGTCTACGACGACGAGGCCGAAGCCCTGGGCTTGCGGACCCTCGACGAGCGGGTGCTGCGCCTGACGGAAGCGGCGGGGCGCCTTGCCATGATCGCGGCGCTGGCGATGGCGCCGGAACTGCCGATGCTCGTCGAGGCCATCGCACCGATGGTCGACCAGTGGCGGGCCACCGAGCCGGTGACCGCACCCTAGGCCGGTGGTCCCGACGTCCTGCCGCGGATCAGTTCGGTGTCGAGCACCTCGATCTCCGGCAGGCCCGAACGCGACGGTTGGTGCAGCAGGCGGCCCGCACGGCGCCCCTTCTCGATGCTCGGCTGGCGGACCGTCGTCAATCCCCTGCTGATGGCGTCAGGGATCCCGTCGAAGCCGGTGACCGTCAGCTGGCCCGGGACGTAGATGCCGCGCGCACGCAGGTAGTCCATCGCCGACAACGCCAGCACGTCGGCCGTGCACATCAGCGCGGTGATGCGCGGGTTCGCCTCCAGCGCCACCTCGGCGGCGAGGCCACCGGACGTGGGCTGGTGCTCGAAGCTCTCGACGATCACCAGCTTCTGCGGGTCGACCCCGTGGGCGGTCATCGCGTCGCGCACGCCCTGGATCCGGTCGCCCTGCACGTCGAAGTGCGGCGTCCCGGCCCGCTCGGGGTCGGCCACGGCCACGACACCGGCGTGCGGACGTTCCCGCCCGAGACGCATGGTGAGCAGCCCGATCTCGCGGTGCCCGAGTTCCAGGACGTGCTCGGCCATCGCTCGCATCGCGGCCCGGTCGTCGATGCCGACGTGCGACGCCCCGACGACGGCCTTGGGCTGATCGACGACCACCAACGGCAGCGCCCGCTGTTGCACGACAGGAAGGTACGGGTCGTCGTCGGAGGCGGAGTAGACCACGAACCCGTCGACCCCGGCCGCCAGCACCGCGGCGGTACCGTCGCTCACGCTGCGGTTCGGTCCGACGGCGACCAGCAGCAGCCCCTGTCCGACCTCCTCGCACGATTCGGCAAGGCCCGCAACGAAGTCGAGGGCCGCCGGGTCGCTGAACGAGTAGTTGAGCGGTTCGGTGATCATCAGGCCCACGGCACCCGCGCGGCGGGTGCGCAGTGACCGGGCGACGGGGTCGGGACCCGGGTAGCCCAACTGCTTGGCGGTGGCGAGCACGCGCTCCCGCAGATCGGCCGACAACTGGTCCGGACGGTTGTAGGCATTGGAGATCGTGGTGCGCGAAACCTTGAGTTCGGCGGCCAACGATGCCAGGGTCGCGCGGCGCCGTGGCGCTGGACCTCGGGACATGCTCCATGAGGCTAGCGGGTTCGCTCAGGGCTCGTCGCCGTCAGGTCCCAAACACACGCAGGCCACCGTTCACCGACCACGCCGACCCCTCACACGCCGTGGTCGCCGAACGCATGGGCAAGGCTCGTCGTCCCCCGACCGACGAGCCCGACCCACTTCCCACGATGACGGCCCTGAACGTCCGCCGAGGTCGATGCTTCCAGTCACGCACCCGAGAGGAATCGGGGAAAACCCTATGGCTGCCGTTCGGCGCCGTGCGACGTGACCGGAGCCCGCCGGGCACGTCCCCCGCGCTGTACGACCAGCCGTATCGCCAGCCAGATGACGAACACGATCGAGGTGATGACGAAGCTCGGCGGCACGTTGAACATCGCCGATACGGCCAGGCCCACCCATACGGCCATGACGGCGAGCACCGTCGCCACCGAGATCGCGGCGCCCGGCCGCGCAGTGAGCATGATCGCCGTGGCCGCCGGCGTGACGACCAACGCGAAGAGCAGCAGCGTGCCGACGGCCAGCACGGCCATGGTGACCGAAAGGCCGAGCAGCAGCATGAATATCACCGACAGGGCTCGTACCGGCACGCCCTTGGCCTCGGCGACCTGGGGGTTGACCGAGGCGAACAGCAACGGGCGGTAGACGAATGCCATGACCGCCACGATGACCGCCAACGTGGCGCCGAACGTCACGAGTTGATCGGGCGTGATGGCCAACAGGTTTCCGAACAGCACGTTCGACACGGTGCTGCTGCTCTTGGTCGCCAGCGAGCTGAAGAACAGCCCGAGACCGGTGGCGGCGGCGAGCACGGTACCGGTGGCGACCTCCCGCTCGTCGGCGCGCTTCCCCAACGCCCCGATGGCCAGAGCCCCGCCCAGACAGAATGCGGCCAACCCGACCGTCACGGGCAGGCCCACCAGCACTGCTCCGGTGGCACCCGGAAACCCGATGTGCGCCAATGCATGGGCTGCGAAGGCACTGCTGCGGACGATGATGAAGTAGCCGATGATGCCGGCCGCCAAGGCGACCAGCGTTCCACCGATGAGTGCGTTGCGCATGAAGGCCGACGTGAGGATGTGCCACCAGTTCTCCTGGTAACCCAGCGCAATGACCGTCGAGGTCATCACACGCTCCTCATGTACAGCTCGCCCTGGGGGGTGTGCACGACCTCGATGGACGTGCCGTAGAGGTGCGTGAGCAGTGCCTCGTCGACGACCTCGTCCATGGTGTCGAAGTGCGCGTGTTCGTCCAGCAGGTAGATGGCACCATCGAGGATGCGCAACAACGGGTTCAGGTCGTGCGCGACGACCAGGATGGTGACGTCGAACTCGTCCTTGATCTTCGCCAGCAGGCTGACGATCGCGCGCTGGTTGCGAACGTCCAGCGCGGTCAGCGGCTCGTCGAGGATCAACAGGCGTGGCTTGCTGACGAGCGCCTCGGCGATCGCGATCCGCTGGCGCTGGCCGCCGGACAGCTGCGACAGACGCCTGGACGCGAACTCCGTGGCATCCACGCGTGCGAGTATCTCGTCGACTGCCCGACGTTGCTCTGCCCGCGCTCTGCCAAAGCCCCAGCGATTGCCGGTCAGCCCGAGCAGCACCGCGTCACGCGCACGCACGGCGTCGCCGGCCGCGGCGGCGTAGTTCTGCGGTACGTAGCCGATCATCGCGGTGGCGGCGCCAGGCGGTTCGCCGAACACCCGGATTTCGCCCGACGCCGTCGGGATCGTGCCGAGCACCGCGTGGAGCAACGTCGTCTTACCCGACCCGCTCGTGCCGATCACGGCGTAGGTGCCGCCTGCGGGAACGTCGAACGTGCCGTCCGACCAGATGAGCCGTCCGCCGCGGACGACGCTGACGTCGTCGAAGGACAGCGCCAGCGGGTCAGACGGTGACACCAAGGGCCTTGGCGAGCGAGGTGAGTTGATCCACCTGCCAATCCTCGAACGACTGCGCGCCGGGCGGGACGGTTTCGGTCACCTCGACCACCGGGACACCTGCCTGCTCAGCGGCGCTCCTGATTTGGTCGGGTACGGAACCCTCGGTCTGGGTGTTGAAGATCAGGACGTCGGCGCCCTTGTCGCGGAGCAGCCCGATGAACGCATCGAGGTCCGCAGGCGACGGATCGGTCTCGTTGCTCGACGAGTTCTGGTACCCCTGCGGGGTCTTGTTCTGCAGGCCGAGGGCCGCCGCCATGTCGTCGAAGACGCTCTCGGTCGCCACGTACGACTTACCGGTGGCGGACTCCTTGATCTTCGCGATCAGATCGTCGTAGGGCTTGAAGGACTCGGCGACGGCGGCACGTCGTTCGGTGAAGTACTCGGAGGCGTCAGGGGCAAGCTTGCTCAGCTGCTCGGTGACGGCGTCGGCCACCCCGGTGACGGCTGCCGGCTTGTACCAGACGTGCGGATTCTCGCCGCCTTCTTCGTGGCCCGCCTCGCCATGCCCTGCCTCGGCGTGCTCGGCATGCTCTTCGGCGGTTTCCTCGTGACCGGCTTCGCCTCCGCTGAGTTCCACGGCGTCGACGACGGGAGCGTCGGGCGCCGAGCCGGCCGCCAACTTCGCGGCCCACTCGTCGTAGTGGCCGCCGTTGATCACGACCAACTGCGCACCGTCGAACTTGGCGGCGTCCGCAGGCGACGGCTCATAATCGTGCGGATCGACCGACGAGCCCGCCAGCAGCGTGGTCACCGTCGCGCACTCGCCGCCGAGCTGCGAGACGATGCTCCCCCACTGGTCGACGCTCGCCACCACGTTGATCGGCGTGACGGGGCACGCCGGGGCGTCGGTGGGTGCCGCGGTATCCGACTCGGCTCCACCACCCGAGCACGCCGCCAGTGCGAACGGGGCGGTCACGAGTACGGCAGCGGCAAGGCGGCGTGGGGCACTGATGGGCATTGGATAACGATAACCGTTTCCACCAAGCCGTGCCCGGTCGGGCCGCTACGCGCGGACAAGAGGCTAGTCAGGCCCGATCTGGACGTTCCACGAGTTCGTGGCGGATCAGCCGCGAACTGTTGGTGACGACGGCGACCGACGACGCGTTGTGCAGGATCGCGGCGAGCACCGGTGACAGACCACCGCCCGCGCCCAGCAGCAATCCGAAGGCGTTCACCGCGATCGACATCGCGTAGTTCTGGCGGATCACCTCGACTGCCCTGCCGCCGAGGGCGCGGACGTCGAGCAGACGGTTCAGATCGTCACCGGCGAGTGCCACGTCGGCGGTCTCGACGGCCACGTCGGTGCCGCCGAGTCCCATGGCGATGCCGATGTCCGCCGCAGCCAGCGCCGGGGCGTCGTTGATGCCATCGCCGACCATCGCGACGACGTAGCCCTGATCGCGGAGTGCATGCACCACCTCGAGTTTCTCCTCGGGCATCACCTCGGCACGCCACTCGGTGATCCCCAGGGTGCTCGCCACGGCCCTGGCGGTCTGCGGATGATCGCCGGTCAACATGATGATCCGGCGAACCCCGTTGCTGCGCAATGCATCCAGCACGGACAGCGCTTCGGGGCGCACCTCGTCGCGCAGGCTCACCAGACCGGTCAGCTCGCCGTCGACGGCCAGCAACAACGGCGTTTCTGCCTCGTCGCGCAGCTTGACCACCCACCGTGCGGCGTCGTCGTTCACGTGCACGTTCTCCTGCGACAGCAGCGCAGGGCTGCCCAACAGCAGCGTCTGCCCGTCGGCGCGGGTACGCATGCCGAGACCGACGATCACCTCGCACTCCTCGTGCGGAGGTATGGCGATGTGCCGCTCCTCGGTCGACCGGATCACGGCCACCGCCAATGGATGCCGCGAGTGGATCTCCGAACTCGCGGCATAGGCCAGCACCCGTTCCGGCGGCCAGTCGTCGCGGAAGCTCACGACGTTGGTCACCACGGGCCTGCCGCGCGTCAGCGTGCCTGTCTTGTCGAACACCACCGCGTCGAGACGCCCAGCCTCCTCGAGGTGCGCCCCACCCTTGATGAGGATGCCGCGACGGGCGCCGTTGCCGATCGCCGCACTGATCGCAGTGGGCGTCGACAACCCGACCGCGCAGGGGCACGCCACCAGCAGCATGGTCATCGCTCGCCGGACGTCGCCGGTCAATGCCAGGGTGAGAGCCGAGAAGAGGAAGGACATCGGCACGAAGCGCTTCGAGAAGTTCTCGCCGACCGTCTGTATCGGGGCGCGGTGCAGCTGAGCTTCCTCGACTCGGGTGATGATCCGGCCGATCGCCGTGTCGCGTCCCACTGCGGCGGCCTCGACGACCAGCCTGCCGCGGACCACGACCGACCCGGCATGCACCCAGGCCCCCTCGGTGATGCTGACCGGCAGCGTCTCGCCCGTAATCGCCGACTGGTCGACGATCGCCTCTCCTTCGACGACGGTGCCGTCCACGGGAATGGCCACCTGCTCGTGCACGATGACCCGATCGCCGACACCCACGCTGTCCATCGACACCTGCACCTCGGTGCCGTCGGGCAACTGCGTCCAGGCCGTGTCCTGATTGCCCTGCAACAGGTTTGCGATGGCGCGCCGGGTCCGGCGCAGCGTCAGGTCCTGAAGGTATTCGCCGATGTTCAGCAGCCAGAGCACCGTCAGCGCGACGACGTTCTCACGGAGGATCAGGCTGGCGATGGTCGCCGCCGACACCAGCAGGTCGGTGCCCGCGGACTTGCCGCCGCTCAACGACCTCAGCGCGCCGCGCAGGAACGGATAGCCCGTGACGATCGTCGCGCCGGTTGCGAACGCCCTTGACGTGGGCCCGAGCAGAGGCGGACGCCGCAGCCCGTAACGACGGAACCCCAGCAGCGCCAGGGCCACTCCACCGACCACGATGCGCAACACCTCGGCGTTGCGGATGTCCGCCGATCGCGGGCTGAGCGCGACGCCCGGCACCGCGGTGGCATGCCGTCCGGTGTCGATCGCTTCGAGCACGGCCGAAACGTCACACCTGTTGGGCGCGTACCAGACGACGACCGAACTGGTCCGCGGGTAGGCATGCGTCGTACGTACCCCGTCGACCAGATCCACGGCGTTCTCGACGGCCACGGCCCTGGCCACGTTCGACCGCAGCCACGGCACCTGGACGCGCATGCGGCCAGCCGCGTCGGACAGGACTGTCAGGTCCTCCACGAATCAGTGGTCGTGGTCGTGGGCGACGTCCCCGACCGCCGGCGGCATGGCTTCCTCACCGATGCGTTCGCGGGCTTCGGCGACGACGTCGGCGACCTTCAGGCGGGCCGACTCGGCGCCTTCCTCGGCCTTGCGGGCACCCCGCAGCGCCAATGCGGTGGTCTGCACGGCGGCCTCGCGTACCGGCGCCTTGGCGTAGGCCTTCTTGATGGCGTCGTACGCGGCGACACCCACCACGCCCGTCACGACCGTCCCGGCCGCCTTCGCCAGGAATCCTCCAACGATCATCGCCATCCCTTCGCCAGCATCAGCCCAACCTAGCCGTAGTCTCCCACCGGCGAGGTCGCTGACCGAACGTCTCAGGCCCCCGTCGCCACCGCACGCCCGGGCTCGGAACTCCACTGCGACCACGACCCGGGGAACAGTGCGACGGGCGTTCCGGCGGCCGCCGAGGCAGCCACCACCACCGACGCCGTCACTCCAGAACCGCAGTAGGCGCCGGTCGCCCCGCCGAGCGCCTCGGCGAGTTCGGCGTCCGACAGGAAGGCGCCGTCGGCGTTCAGCAGCGACGTGCTCGGCACGTTGACCGCGCCGGGCACGTGGCCGGCAACCGGGTCGACCGGTTCGTTCTCGCCGCGGAACCGTTCCGGCGCGCGGGCATCGACAAGCCGGGCTGCATTCGCCGCCTCGTCGGCCGTCAGCGTCGGCAGAGCGCCGGCGTACAGGTCGTCGTGGGCCACCACCACGTCACCGGGTTGCGTTGTCGCCGGCGCGGTCTCGAGTTCGCCGCCCGCGTCCCGCCAGGCGGCGAGACCACCGTCGAGGATGTGCACGCCGGGGATGCCCGCGGCGGTGAGCACCCACCACGCTCGCGCCGATCCGGCGCGGTTCCAGTCGTCGTAGACGACCACCGGGACGCCCGACCGGATCCCCCACCGCCGAGCCGCCGCCTGCACGTCGCGTCCCGACGGCAACGGATGCCGCCCGCGGCCGACGACGGCGTGGTCGGTGAGGTCGTCGTCGAGCGACACGTACACCGCCCCCGGGACGTGGCCGGCCTCGTAGTCCGCACGTCCGTCGGGCGTCGCGAGCTGCCACCGGACGTCGAGGACCGTGACGTCCTCGCCTGCGGCGAGGCGCGCACGTAGGTCGGTCGCGGCGATCAGCACGTCGGCACGGGATGTGGTCACACGTCGATGCTGCCACTCGCGTGCCCGCCTAAGCTTCCCGGCGTGACCGCCCACGCCTTCAGCGACGACGAGCGTCGCGCGGTGTACCGGGCCATCCTGGAACGGCGCGACATGCGGGAGTTCGTGCCGGGAGCGACCGTCCCGGCGCCGGTGCTCGCCCGGCTGCTGCAGGCAGCGCACGCCGCGCCCAGCGTCGGGTTGATGCAGCCCTGGCGCTTCATCCGCATCACCGACGACGACCTTCGCCGTCAGGTGCACCGCATCGTCGACGACGAACGCGCGCTGACGGCCGACGCGCTCGGACCGCGCGGCGAGGAGTTCCTCGCGCTCAAGGTCGAGGGCATCCTGGACTGCGCGGAACTGCTCGTCGTGGCGTTGAGCGACGACCGCGAGCGCCACGTGTTCGGCCGTCGCACCATGCCGCAGATGGACCTCGCGTCGGTGTCGTGCGCGATTCAGAACATGTGGCTCGCCGCACGCGCCGAAGGGCTGGGGCTGGGCTGGGTGTCGATCTTCGACCCGGCGCGGCTGGCACGGCTGCTCGGCATGCCCGAGGACGCCGAACCCGTTGCCGTGCTGTGCCTGGGGCCGGTGCCGGAGTTCCCGCAGCGCCCGGTACTGGAGATCGAGGAGTGGACCCACGCCCGCCCGCTGCCGGAATTCGTCACCGAGAACGGCTGGGCGGGTTCTCGGCCACGCGCCGTAGGCTAGCCCCCGTGTCGGCCGTGACCATGGACCTCAACGCCGATCTCGGTGAGGGTTTCGGTGCGTGGCGCCTCGGCGACGACGAGTCGATGCTCGAGGTGGTCACCAGCGCCAACGTGGCGTGCGGCTTCCACGCCGGTGACCCCGCAGGGCTGCTCCGCACGTGCCGCGCCGCCGCCGCTCGCGGCGTCCGCATCGGCGCCCAGGTCGGCTACCGCGACCTCGCAGGTTTCGGTCGCCGCTTCATCGACGTCAGCCACGAAGACCTGGTGGCCGACGTCGTCTACCAGATCGGCGCGCTCCAGGCACTGGCCCGTGCCGCGGGATCCACCGTCGCCTACGTCAAACCCCATGGCGCGCTGTACAACACGATCGTCCGGCACGCCGAGCAGGCCGACGCGGTCGCGACCGCCGTGCACTTCGTCGACCCGGCGCTGCCCGTACTCGGCCTCGCCGCTTCCGAATTCTTCGACGCGGCACGGGCCCTCGGACTGCGCACCGTGCCCGAGGCGTTCGCCGACCGCGCCTATCAGCCCGACGGCACGCTGGTGTCGCGCCGGGAGGAGGGTGCGGTGCTGCACGACGTCGACCAGATCGCCGAGCGCGTCGCCTCCATGATCGGACGCGGACGGGTCACTGCGATCGACGGCTCGACCATCCCGATCACCGTGGAATCGGTGTGCGTGCACGGTGATTCACCTGGTGCGGTGCGCATCGCAACCGCCGTCCGCGACCGGCTGCTGGCCGACGGGCTACGCCTGGAGGCGTTCGTCTGATGCGCCTCAAGCTCGGCAGACCCGATCTCCGCGACTACGCCGCGCACTTCGACGCGCCCGCCGCCGACGCCGGGTCGCCGGTCACCGTGACGTGGGCGGGCGTCACGACGCTGCTGATCGCCGACGGCGACTCGGCGATCATGACCGACGGATTCTTCTCGCGGCCCAACCTGCTCGCGGTGGGCACCAGGCGGCTCGCCCCGTCACTGCCGCGGGTCGACGGCTGCCTGGCCCGCCTCGGCGTCGACCGGCTCGCAGCGGTGCTGCCGGTGCACACCCACTTCGACCATGCGATGGACAGCGCGGTGGTGGCCCAGCGCACCGGGGCAACTCTGGTCGGGGGAACGTCGACCGCCAACGTCGGCCGTGGCGGCGGACTACCCGAGGACCGGCTGCTCGTCGTGAGCCCGGGTACTCCCGTCGACCTCGGCGCGTTCGAGGTCACGCTGGTCGCCGGGGACCACTGCCCACCCGACCGCTTCCCCGGTGACATCGATCGGCCCGTGGTGCCGCCGGTCAAGGCCGCCGCCTACCGGTGCGGCGAGTCCTGGTCGACGATGGTCCGGCACCGGCCCACGGGACGGGCCATGCTCGTCGTCGGCAGCGCCGGTTTCGTGCCGGGCGCACTCGCGGGCCACCGGGCCGACGTGGCCTACCTCGGGGTGGGACAGCTGGGTCTGCAGCCGGAGCGCTACCTGCTCGACTACTGGAACGAGACGGTCCGCACGGTCGGCGCACGCCGGGTGGTGCTGATCCACTGGGACGACTTCTTCCGGCCGCTGCACGAACCGCTGCGCGCACTGCCGTATGCCGGCGACGATCTCGACGTGTCGATGCGGGTGCTCACGGCGCTGGCCCGCGAAGACGGGGTGGCGCTGCACCTTCCGAATCTCTGGGAGCGCTGCGACCCGTGGAGCTGACGCTGGCGCTGCTGGCGCTGGCGACGGTCCTGGCGTTCGCGCTCGTCCGGCCGCGCCGCCTGCCCGAGGCCGTGGCGGCGATACCGGCCGCCGGTCTGCTGATCGCGGCCGGCGTGGTGTCGGTCGACGACGCGCTCGCCGAAGTCACCCGGTTGCTACCGGTCGTGGGGTTTCTCGCCGCCGTGCTGGTCCTGGCGAAGCTGTGCGACGACGAGGGGCTGTTCCACGCCGCAGGGGTAGCGATGGCGCGGCGCAGCAAGGGCAGGCCGGTGCGACTGCTGACGACGGTGTTCGTGATCGCCGCGATCACGACCGCCGTGCTCAGCCTCGACGCGACCGTGGTGCTGCTGACGCCGGTCGTGCTCGCGACGGCACGGACGCTGGGTCTGCCGTCCCGTCCGCACGCCTACGCCACGGCGCACCTGGCCAACAGCGCCTCGCTGCTGATGCCCGTGTCGAACCTGACCAACCTGCTCGCGTTCAGCGCCGCGGGCCTGACGTTCGCCCACTTCACTGCCCTCATGACGCTGCCGTGGCTGCTCGTCATCGCCGCCGAGTTCGTGATTCTGCGCATGCACTTCCGACGTGAATTGGCGGCGGTGCCCGACGGCGACGGCGCGCCACCACCGGCCGAGACCCCGGTGTTCGTGCTCGTCGTACTCGGCCTGACGCTGGCCGGGTTCGCCGTCACCTCGCTGCTCGACGCCGCACCGGCCTGGGCGGCGCTGGCAGGCGCGGTGGTCCTTGGCGTGCGCGCGCTGGTGCGCGGGCACAGCACGGTGCGAGACATCGCCGCGTCGGCCAACGTGCCGTTCCTCGCGTTCGTGCTGTGCCTCGGCGTCGTCGTGGCAGGAGTGATGCACCACGGCCTCGACACCGCGATGCGCGACGTACTGCCGGTCGGCACTTCGCTGCCCGCGCTGCTCGGCATCGCCGTCGTGGCCGCGCTGCTGTCGAACGTGGTGAACAACTTGCCCGCCGTGCTGGTGCTGCTCCCGCTGGTCGCCGGCGCGGGCCCCGCCGCGGTCCTGGCCGTGCTGATCGGCGTCAACGTCGGGCCGAACCTGACCTACCCGGGTTCGCTGTCCAACCTGCTGTGGCGCAATGTCGTTCAGCGTGAGCGCATTCCGGCGCCGTTCCTGGAGTTCAGCAGGGTGGGGCTGGCTACGGTGCCCGTCACACTGGTGCTCGGCGTGGTGGGACTGTGGGCCTCGGTCGAGGTGTTCGGCCTCTGAGTGGTCTCGTCAGTGCTCGTGGCCGACGGCACCGCTCAGTTCGTTGGGCGTCTGCTCCAGCGTCGCGGACGTGGTGATCTGCCCGGACCCAAGGTCGACGAGATGGATCTGCTTGGCCGCCGGATCGCTGACGTACACCGACTGCTCACGCGTGAAGACGGCAGGGCCCGGCTGCTGCCAGTCGTCGGGCTCCGTCCACGGCTGGGTCACCGGGATGGACTCGACCAGGTCACCGCTGACCGGGTCGAAGACGTGCAACTGGCCATCGGTGCCGAGCATCAGCGCCTCCCCCTGGGGACCGCGGCCGAGCGAGCGGAACCAGTAGCTCACCGACGGTGGCATCTGCACCAGCTTGAGCTGGTCGGTGGTGGTGTCGATCAGGGAGAATTGTTGCGGACGCTCCATTTCCGCGTCCGCGTCGACCTTCATGTCGCCCAGCACGACGGGCGAGTCCTCATGGCCGCGGGTGTTGCCGATCCGCCCATACGGCGTCGGGCTGGAGATCTTCGTGAACTTGCCGTCGGCGTACTCCAGGACGCCGTTCTCGCAACCGAGGACCACGACCTCGTCGGCAGCGACCGTCTCGCCATGGATGCCCGGGCATTCCTCGCTGCGCGCGATCTCGCGGTCGCCCTGCATCGCGACGGCCCCGGTCCGGTTCTCGGGATCACCGATGCTGTGCACCAGCGTTCCGTCGGCCAGGATCACGGCCACTCCGTGGTGGGCCTGCGGTGTGCTGAACTTCTTCGTCTCCGGCATGCCGTCGGCCAGGGCGTGCGGATCGAATGCGGTGATCTCGCCCGATCCGTCGGCGAACAGCACCGTGTTCTCACCGTGCACCACGACGTGTCCCGCTTCGGCGGCGGGGAACGTGTCGTCGGTCAACTCGCCACCGGCCGCGTCGAGGACGCGGAATCCGTCGGTGGTGGTCACCAGGACGTGAGACTCGTCGCCGGCCGGGTTGACCCGCAGGAAGCCGTCGAGCGGAATGTCTTGCCGCACTTCGAGAGTTTCGCCGTCGAGCACGTAGAGGCCGCCGTCGTAGGTGGCCACCAGCGGCTCCGGGATGGGCGCCTGGGTCTTCGCAGACGTCGTCGTGCTCTCGACGTTCTCGCTACTGTCGCTCGAGCACGCCGCCAGGGCCATGACCGTGCAGGACAGTGCTCCAGCGCGATACAGCCACCGCGATTTCGTCATGTAGTGCTCTCTCTCGTTGAGGGTGAAGGCCTGCGGTTATCGCAGGCCGGCGACGATGGCGTCGGCGTTGGCGCGCATCATGTCGAGATACGTGGCCCCTGGGGTACCGGGTGGGCTCAGCGACTCGCTGTACAGCTGAACGATCCGAACGTCGACGTCGGCGTCCTCGGCGAGCACCCGGGCCAGGCGTTCGGGTTGTGACGAATCGACGAATATCGCCGGGACCCGGGCTGTTTCGATCGCCCCGACGAGTGAGTCGAGGTCCGAGGCGCTCGGCGCCGCGAGCGTCGTGCCGCTCGGGACGACCGCGCCGATGACGGTGAAGCCGAAACGCTGCGCGAAGTACCCGAGCACGTGGTGATTGGTCACCAGCTTGCGGCGCTCGACGGGAATGGTGCCGAACTCCTCGGCCATCGTGGCGTCGAGGTCCCGCAGCTTCGCCCGATAATCCTCGGCGTTGCGTGAGACGGCCGCAGCGTCGATGCCCTCGACGTCTTGGACGATGGCCTGCTCGATCACGTCGACGGCAGTGATCATCCGCTGCGGATCGGTCCAGAAGTGCGGATCGGGCGCGCCGCAACTCTCGCCCTCGGCGTACCGGATGGGGTCGACGTGATCGCCGACTGCCAATGTCGGCACGCCCTCGTCGGCGACGCCTTCCACGTTGCGAGTCACGTTCTCCTCGAGCCCCAGACCGTTGTAGACGATCAGGCCTGCGCCGGACATGGCGACGGCGTCCTGCGCCGAGACGCCGAAGGAATGCGGATCTGCGTTGGGCTGCATCAGCACTCGCACTGCGGCCGCATCACCCACGACGTTGCGGACGACGTCCCCGAGGATATTCGTGGTCACGACGATCTCTCCGTCTTGCTGCTCGGAGGAGCCGCCGCAGGCGGTGACGACTGCAGCGATGAGCGCCATCACCCAGACGAGGGTCCATCGCCTCATCGGCCGGCCTCGACCATCAGGCCCGGCGACACCTCGGTGCGCAGCGTCCGCGCGAGACGCAACCCGTCTGCGTAGTCGATCTCGTAGACCTGGCGGGCCGCCGCGTCGTTGACGTACGCCCTGTCGGAGTCGATTTCGACGACGGGTTGCGGGCCGTCGGCCGGAACACCGCCCGGAAACAGCGGTACGCGTGCCGTCTCGGTCCGCGTGTTCACGTCGATGCCGCTGAGCGTGCCGTCGCGGTGCAGGACGAGGACCATCCCGTCACCGGAGGTGTTGGCGGCCAGCGCTTCCGGAACCGGGATCACGGTCCACCTGCGCTGCCGGCTGTCGAGCACCCATACGGTCCCCTCGGACACGCCGGCGAAGACGTCGGCGCGGTCGCGGTGATCCATCTTCAGTGGCCGCTGCGCGGGCGCATCGGCGGGGAAGGGGATGTCGGTCACCGTCAGGTCGCCGTCACCACCGGTGACTCGAATGGCCCCGTTGGCGCAACCGAATACGACGGCCCGTCGCGTCGGCACGGACCACGACGGAGCGGGGCACGTACCGACGAGGTCGGTCGCACCGGCGTCGTCGACCACTTGAACGAGGCCCGCATTGGTCACGGTGACGAGCCGCTTGCCGTACGGCACCACCGCGGTGACGTCATCGCCAACGCCGAGCCCGGGTGGAGGCTCGACCTCCTTCGCGCCGAGCCGTTCGCGGTCGAGCAACCGGACGTCGTCGTTTCTGCTCACTACCGCCGAGATCGAATTGCTGGCGCTGACCGACGTGACGGTACGGTCGAGCGTGCCGACGACGGCGGGTTCGGTGGCGAAGTAGTGGTAGTGGTCGCCGTGATCGAAGGTCCATGCGCCGGCGTCGACGATCGACGTTCCCTCGTCCGTGCCGAGATAGGCGAAGCGGCCGTCACCGGCGATCGACGTCACCGGTCCGGCGGAGTCTATTCGCGTCTCGGTCTCGTCCACCGCGTCGTACACGGCCGTGTCACCCGTACGCGGGTCGACGAGGACGAGTTTGGTGAGCGCACCGTCGAGTTCTCGGGCGCCGTCGACGACCACCTGGTCTCCCGCGCCGATCGAGGTCGCAGGTGGCGCAGCGGTTTCCGCGCCGCTGGAGCAGCCGACCGCCAAGCATGCGACCGCAGCCGCGGTGCCGACCTGCTTCCACCGGTCGCGCAGCAGACGCGCGGCGGTGGAGAGGAAGAAGATCAGCACGGCGACACCCGCGATCGTGGCTCCACCCGCGGTTCCGGCGTGCCAGGAGATCAGCAGGCCCAGATAGGTTGCGACCGAACCGAACACGGCGGCGAGCGCCATGACACGGGGAATCGACCGGGCCCACGTCAGTGCCGTGGCCGGTGGAGCGATCAGCAGGCCGAGAACCAACAGCGTGCCCACTACGTGGAAGGTAGCGACCATGGCCACCGCCATCAGGACCGTGAGCGCGACCGCAGCGGCCTGGGGCCGCAGGCCGAGGGTGGCGGCCTTGCGCGCGTCGAACGTCACCGCCACGAAGGCACGGTGCCCGATGACCGTCGCCGCGAGGGTCAACGCCAGCGCGGTGGCGAGGATGGCGAGGTCGACGCTGCGGACCCCCAGCACGTCACCGAAGAGGAATCCGGTCAGGTCCACCGCGAAGCTCTGCGATCGAGACACGATGATCACCCCGAGCGCGAGCATGCCGACCAGGAGCAGCCCAATGCTGGTGTCGGAAGCGAGCTTCGATGATCGGCTGATCGCGGCGATGCCGAGCGCCATCGCGAGGGCGGCGATCATGCCGCCTGCCATCAGGCTGCCACCCAGCAGCGCCGCAATCGCTACTCCCGGCAGCATGCCGTGCGACATCGCCTCGCCGAGGAACACGCTGCCCCGCAGTACGACCCAGCATCCGACCAGCGCGCACAGGCACGCGGCCAGCACACCGGCCGCGAGCGCGCGCGCCACGATGTCGGCTTCGAAGGGCGCCAGCAGCCAGTGAGTCACGATGTACACTCTTAGCAGTAATGAAACTCATTTTCAATAAGTCCCCTCTCAGCCCGACGACGATCGAGCTGACCAACGTCCGCTTCGGCTATCCCGGAGCGGAGGTCTTCCGCGGGCTCAACCTGTCGGTCACGCCCGGCGCCGTCACCGCGCTCGTCGGCTCCAACGGATCGGGAAAGTCCACGCTGCTAAGCCTTCTCGCCGGTGTACTGCGCCCGCACGGCGGCGACGTACGCGCCCCACGGGGCGACATCGCCCTGGCAGTCCAGCGCAGCGCAGTCACCGACGACTTCCCGATGACGGCAGCCGAGGCGGTGATGATGGGCCGCTGGCGTCGCCTCGGCCTGCTTCGTCGTCCCAGCAGCACCGACCACCGCGTCGTCGACCACTGGATGACCGAACTCGGACTCGACCACTTGCGCCGGCGCACCATGGGCGAACTGTCCGGCGGTCAACGCCAACGCGTCCTGCTCGCACAGGCATTCGTCCAAGAGGCCGGGCTGCTGCTGCTCGACGAGCCCACGACTGGACTCGACGCCGACTCGGCAGCTCAGGTGATCGCACACCTGCTACGCATGGCCTCCGAGGGCACCACCGTGGTCGCGGCCACCCATGACCATGAGCTGATCCGGGCTGCCGAGCACCGCATCGACCTCGACGCGACGGCGAGCGTGCGCGAACTCGGGTTTCCGCGCGGCGTGTCGCCCGCAGACACGCACGCTCGCGGAGAGAGGTGAGGGGTTGAGGGGGTGAGGGAAAGGGGGGTGCGTCAGTTGGCGCGGCGTTGCCGAGCGACCTCGGCCAGCACCACGCCCGCGGCGACCGAGGCGTTGAGCGACTCGGTCGGCCCGGCCATCGGGATCGACACGATCGCGTCGCAGTTCTCCCGCACCAGGCGCGAGAGACCCTTGCCCTCCGAGCCGACGACCACGACCATCGGGCCGGTGGCGTCGATCTCGTCGAGTTCGGTGTCGCCACCGGCGTCGAGACCGACGACCAGCAGGCCGGCATCGGCCCAACTCTTCAGCGTACGAGTGAGATTCGTGGCACGCGCGACCCGCAGCCGGGCTGCCGCGCCGGCGCTGGTGCGCCACGCCACGGCCGTCACCGACGCCGATCGGCGCTGCGGGATCACGACGCCATGCCCGCCGAACGCCGACACCGAACGCACGATGGCGCCGAGGTTGCGCGGGTCGGAGATGTTGTCCAGCGCGACGAGCAGTGCGGGCGTCACGTCCGAGGTGGCCGCGGCCAGCATGTCGTCGGGATGGGCGTAGTCGTACGGCGGCACCTGCAGGGCGATCCCCTGGTGCATGCCGTTGGAACTCATCCGGTCGAGGTCGTGGCGCTGCACCTCGAGGATCGCGATACCGGCATCTGCCGCCCGCTGCACCGACTCGGTGAGCCGCTCGTCGGACTCGGTGCCCAGCACGACGTAGAGCGCCGTCGCAGGCACTCCCGCCCGCAAGCACTCCACCACCGGGTTGCGGCCGAGCACCACCTCGGTGTCGTCGGTCTTCTTGTGCCTGCCCTGGTCCTTGCGAGCCGCCGTCGCTGCCCGCTTGCCCGCGGGATGGTGCGGACGCGCAGACGCGGGCGGTGTGGCGCCCTTGGCTTCGAGGCCGCGCCGCCGGACACCACCGGAACCGACCGTCGGCCCCTTCTTGGTCCCCGTCTTGCGCACCGCGCCGCGGCGCTGTGAGTTGCCTGCCATCTAGATCGTTTCCCGTCGCGTCACTTGTCGGAGCCGTCCAGGAGCGACCACTGCGGACCGTCGGCGGTGTCGGTGACGTCGACGCCCGCCGCCTTCAACCGGTCGCGGATCTCGTCGGCCTGCGCCCAGTTCCGGTTGGCGCGGGCGTCCTGGCGCTGCACGAGCGCCCACTGGACCAGTTCGTCGACGGCTGCCAGCGCAGCCGACGTCTCGTCGCGCGACACCCAGCGCTCGTCGAGGGGGTCGCAGCCGAGGATGCCCATCATCGCCCGGATCGAACGTGAGTGGGCCATCGCGGCGTCGTGGTCGCCGGCGTCGAGTGCCCGGTTGCCCTCGGCACGCGCCGCGTGAACCTCCGCGAGCGCGGCGGGCACCGCGAGGTCGTCGTCGAGCGCCGTGGCGAAACGCGGCGTCGGCTCGCCGGGGACGACGGCGCCGACGCGGGTGCGCACCCGGTGCAGCAGGTCTTCGATGCCCGTGTAGGCCTTGACCGCGTCCTGCAGTGCGTTCTCGGAGAACTCGAGCATCGAGCGGTAGTGGGCGCTGCCGAGGTAGTAGCGCAGTTCTGCCGGACGCACCCGCTGCAGCACCGCGGGGATCGACAGGACGTTGCCCAGCGACTTGCTCATCTTCTCGCCGCCGAGCGTCACCCAGCCGTTGTGCAGCCAGAACTGGGCGAAGCCGTCACCGGCCGCCTTGGCTTGCGCGATCTCGTTCTCGTGGTGCGGGAACACCAGGTCCATGCCGCCGGCGTGAATGTCGAAGGCCGAACCCAGGTAGGCCTCGCACATGGCGACGCACTCGGTGTGCCAACCCGGTCGGCCCCGACCCCACGGCGTCGGCCAGGACGGCTCGCCGGGCTTGGCGCCCTTCCACAGGGTGAAGTCGCGCGGATCGCGCTTGCAGGTTGCGGCACCCTCGCCCTGGTGCACGTCGTCGATGCGATGCCCCGACAGCGCGCCGTACTCCGGCAGGCTCAGCACGTCGAAGTACACGTCTCCACCACTGGCGTAGGCGTGGCCGCGTTCGATCAGGCGCTCGATCAACTCGACCATCTGGGTGATGTGGCCGGTGGCGCGCGGTTCGACCGACGGCGGCAGCACGCCGAGCGCGTCATACGCGGCGGTGAAGGCGCGCTCGAAGGTCGCCGCCCACTCCCACCACGGCCGCCCCGCGTCAGCGGCCTTGTTGAGGATCTTGTCGTCGATGTCGGTGACGTTGCGAATGAAGGCGACGTCGTAGCCCTTCGCCGTCAGCCAGCGCCGCAGCACGTCGAAGGCGACGCCGCTGCGCACGTGGCCGATGTGCGGAAGTCCCTGCACCGTCGCCCCGCACAGGTAGATCGAGGCATGACCCTCGCGCAACGGGACGAAGTCGCGCACGGCACCGGTCATGGTGTCGTGGAGTCGCAATCCGCCGTCAGTCACGACGTCGCAGCTTACCGGCCTGATCGGCTCTAACCGTCATTGCGCACCAGCAGGGCCGTCGCAATCGCGGCCAACCCCTCGCCCCGGCCCGTGAGACCGAGGCCGTCGGTGGTGGTGGCGGACACCGATACCGGAGCGTCCAGCAGCTCGGACAACACCGTCTGCGCCTCCGCCCGCCGCGGCCCCACCTTGGGCCTGTTCCCGATCACCTGCACCGCCGCATTGCCCACGCGGAAGCCCTCGGCCAGCACGAGACCGTGTACGTGACGCAGCATCTCGGCGCCCGTGACACCGCGCCATTCGTCGCGGTCGGTGCCGAACACCGAACCCAGGTCACCGAGCCCGGCTGCGCTGAGCAGCGCATCGCACAGGGCGTGCGCAGCGACGTCGCCGTCGGAATGCCCGGCGCAGCCATCGGCGTCGGTGAATTCGAGGCACAGCAGCCGACACGGCCGGCCGGCCTCGATGGGATGTACGTCGGTGCCGAGACCGATCCGTGGCACCCCGGTCATGATCGGGTCAGGACGCGGCGGCCAGCGCCTCGTCGAGAATGATCGTGGCCTTCTCGTCTTCGACGTTCTCCGCGAGAGCCAGCTCGCCGACGAGGATCTGGCGCGCCTTGGCCAGCATGCGCTTCTCGCCTGCCGACAGCCCGCGCTCCTGATCGCGACGCCACAGGTCGCGAACGACCTCGGCGACCTTGTTCACGTCACCGGAGGCGAGCTTCTCGAGGTTGGCCTTGTACCGACGCGACCAGTTGGTCGGCTCCTCGGTGTGGGGCGCCCGCAGCACCTGGAACACCTTGTCCAAACCTTCTTGACCCACCACGTCCCGCACGCCGACGTACTCTGCGTTGTCGGCGGGGACCCGAACGGTCAGATCACCCTGGGCGACCTTGAGGACGAGGTATTCCTTCGCCTCGCCCTTGATGGTCCGGGTTTCAATCGCCTCGATCAGCGCAGCACCGTGGTGTGGATAGACGACGGTGTCTCCGACCTTGAAAATCATCAGAATGAAGCCCCTTTCACGTGTCCATCCTAACACGGGGCTGGAGGGGGCGTATGTCAACGATGCAGGTCAGGGGCACCGCCGATGAAGAGAAGGGGTTGACACGGTAACGAATCCGTGCAACCAAGCAACTGCTCGGCAAACCGCCGGGAGCCCTTTTTCGGGCCGCCGGCGGACCGCCGCGAGACCCGCCTTCCCCAGCGGCTCGCGCCTTTTCGCGCCTGCGCGAGGCGTCGGCGCAGACGTCCCGGCGGCCGGTGAGACACCTCGGCTACCGCGGTCGAACGCCACCTACTACTCTGCATAGTCGAAGCACCGGACGCCCGTCCGTCGCGCTGCGTTTCGAGCAGGAGGCTTGAGTGAACCGCTCCCGATCGCGCTCGTCCGCCGTCACGTCGGGCGTCGCCGTCCTCGGCGTCGCCGCGACGGTTCTGCTCTCCGGATGTAGCGCGGGGCAGATCTCGCAGACTGCGATGCAGCAGCCGGCCATCAACGGCACCAACGTGTGGGTCGGTCAGCCGACGTACGGCATCGCCCTGCGGAACCTGCACCTGCGTGCCCCGCAGACCACCGACTACGTCGAGCCGGGCGCCGACGCCGAGTTGATCTTCGTCGCGATCAACGGCTCTGCCGAGGAGCCCGACAAGCTCGTCTCGATCACCTCCGAGTTCGGCACCGTCAGCATCACGGGCAAGACCGAGGTACCCGCCAACGGCAGCCTCGTCGTCGGCACGCCCGACGGCCAGGTCAGTGCGCTCGAGGCGGTCGACGTGGTCGATACCGCCGAGGCGAAGGTCGCGCTGTCGAAGCCGATCACCAACGGCATCAACTACGACTTCACCTTCACGTTCGAGAAGGCAGGCTCCTCGACGATCGCCGTGCCGATCTCCGCGGGTGAGACCCAGCGCCGCGACAAGGAGCCGGAGATCCACAACGGTGGCTCGGGTTCGGCCATCGGCGAGGACGCCGGCGGCGGCCACAGCGAGGGCGGCCACTAGCGCTAGCGCGCCTGAGCTGTTCTGTCAGTGGTGACGGATACCGTCACGGCGTGACACGAACCGGCTCGAAGGCACGTTCGCAGTACCGGTGCTCCGAATGCAGTCACGTTGCGGCCAAATGGGTCGGCCGCTGCCCTGACTGCGGCACCTGGGGCACCGTGAACGAGGTGGCCGTGCTGTCGCCGGTCCACGGCTCGGCGGTACGACGGGCCGTCGCGCCCACCTCCCCCGCGGTGCCGATCAGCTCCATCGATCCCGGCGCCACCCGGCACTTCCACACCGGCATCAGCGAGCTGGACCGCGTTCTCGGCGGCGGGCTCGTCCCCGGTTCGGTCACGCTGCTCGCCGGCGATCCCGGCGTCGGCAAGTCCACGCTGCTGCTCGAGGTCGCCCACCGCTGGGCCGAGACCGGTCGCCGCGCGCTCTACCTCTCCGGCGAGGAGTCCGCAGGCCAGATCCGGCTACGCGCCGAACGCACCGGTTGCAGCCACGACGAGGTGTTCCTCGCCGCGGAGTCCGACCTGCAGACCGCACTGGGCCACATCGAGGCGGTCCAGCCGTCGCTGGTGGTGGTCGACTCGGTGCAGACCATGTCCACGGCGGAGGTCGACGGCGTCACCGGCGGCGTCACCCAGGTGCGGGCCGTCACCACGGCGCTGACCATGGCCGCCAAGACCACCGGCGTCGCGATGCTGCTCGTCGGCCACGTCACGAAGGACGGCGCCATCGCGGGACCGCGCTCGCTCGAGCACCTCGTCGACGTCGTACTGCACTTCGAGGGCGACCGCGCATCCGCGCTGCGCATGGTTCGCGGTGTGAAGAACCGCTTCGGCGCCGCAGACGAAGTCGGCTGTTTTCTGTTGCACGACAACGGCATCGAGTGCGTCGCCGACCCGTCGGGACTGTTCCTCGATCAGCGTCCGGCGCCCGTGCCGGGTACCGCGGTGACCGTGACGCTCGACGGCAAGCGGCCACTGATCGGCGAGGTGCAGGCCCTCATCGGGTCGGCGTCGACGGGCAGTCCGCGGCGCGCGGTCAGCGGCATCGACTCCTCTCGCGCGGCGATGATCACCGCGGTGCTGGAGAAGCGGGCGCACCTGTCGGTGGGGTCCTACGACATCTACCTGTCCACCGTCGGCGGCATGCGCCTGACCGACCCGTCGTCGGACCTCGCGGTCGCCCTGGCGATCGCATCGGCGTACGCCGACATCCCGATGCCCGCGACGGCCGTCGCCATCGGCGAGGTGGGCCTGGCCGGCGATCTGCGCCGCGTCACCGGCATGGACCGCCGGCTCTCGGAGGCCGCCAGGCTCGGCTTCACGTCGGCGATCGTGCCGCCCGGGGTGAAGGACGGCCCGGCGGGCCTGCGCCTGCTCAATGCCGACAACATCGGCGGGGCGTTGCGTGTGCTGAGGGAGATCGCGGACAATAAGGGCTGATCCGAGGAGGGGCCGATGGCCGTTGTGAAGTCCGGCGGCAGGACAGCAGTCCGCGGCGCCCCGAACAACGTGGTGCAGCTGGCGCGACCGACGCTGCGCGAGACGCTCGGCAGGCTCGCTCCCGGAACTCCGCTGCGCGACGGTCTCGAGCGCATCCTGCGCGGCCGCACCGGCGCGCTGATCCTGCTCGGGTACGACGAGAGCGTCGAGGCCATCTGCGACGGCGGCTTCGAACTCGACGTCCGCTACGCCCCGACCCGGCTGCGCGAGCTGTCGAAGATGGACGGCGCGGTTGTGTTGTCGAGCGACGGCACGCACATCCTGCGGGCCAACGTGCAGCTCGTCCCCGATCCGTCGATCCCCACCGACGAGTCCGGCACCCGACACCGCTCAGCGGAGCGCACGGCCGTGCAGACGGGCTATCCGGTGATCTCGGTCAGCCACTCGATGAGCATCGTCACCGTGTACGTCGCGGGCGAGCGGCACGTCGTCCCCGACTCGGCGACCATCCTCTCGCGCACGAACCAGACCATCGCGACCCTCGAGCGGTACAAGACCCGGCTCGACGAGGTGAACCGGCAGCTGTCCACCGCCGAGATCGAGGACTTCGTCACGCTGCGCGACGTCATGACGGTGGTGCAGCGCCTGGAGATGGTGCGGCGCATCAGCCTCGAGATCGACGCGGACGTCGTCGAACTGGGCACCGACGGCAGGCAGCTCAAGCTGCAGCTCGAGGAGCTGGTCGGCGACAACGACACCGCGCGCGAGCTGATCGTGCGCGACTATCACGCCAACCCCGACCCGCCGACGGGCGCTCAGGTGAGTGCCACGCTCGAAGAACTCGACGGCCTTTCGGATACCGAGCTGCTCGACTTCACTGCCCTGGCAAGGGTTTTCGGCTACCCGTCGACCGCAGAGGCGCAGGACTCCGCGATGAGTTCACGCGGCTACCGTGCGATGGCAGGCATTCCGCGGCTGCAGTTCGCCCACGTCGATCTGCTGGTCCGGTCCTTCGGCTCGCTGCAGGGCGTGCTGGCCGCGAGCGCCAGCGATCTGCAGTCGGTCGACGGCATCGGATCGATGTGGGCGCGTCACATCCGGGAGGGCCTGTCGGCACTCGCGGAGTCGACGATCGCGGATCAGCTCGCCTGAGTCCTTCGCCGAACTGGAGTGATGGGGCGGTCAGCCGACCGGCGCGGGAACTTCACCCTCGGGTGCGACGGGGGCCGGCTCCGGCGGAGCCTCACCCGGCGCGGGCGGCGCGGCCTCGGCGAGGATGAACGGCACTGCCGCCGACCTCAGGTTCCCGAGCTGCACCACCAGGTTGTAGGTGCCGGGTCCGATCGGCTCGCGGGGCAGCGGGCAGTTGGCGGCGGAACCCATGCCGGTCCACGTCACCTCGGTGGTGACCTGCTCGCCGGGGTTGATGGTCTTCACCAGCGTCTCGTTGGACGGGGCGCAGTCCAGGTTCGACCACAGCCGATCGTTGTTCAGCGAGTAGACGTACGCGGCGAGCACGGCGGCGCCGACGTCGCGCTGGCAGGCCACCAGGCCGATGTTCGTGACGACCATGGTGAACTTCGGCTGATCGCCGATGACGTAGTTGGGCTGGCTGGTGATGCCCTTGACCGCGAGCGTCGAATCCGGGCAGTCTTCGCCCTCCTGCAGCACCGGAGGCGGCACCACGGCCGCCGACGGGGTGGGCGTCGGAGGCGGCGCCTGCTGGGCTGGCGGCTGAACCGGGGTCTTGACCTCGGGGTTCTCGCCGGGCAGCGGTGTGGGGGCGGCAGCGGTGGAGGTGTTCGCAGCGCCCTCACCGGACGACGAATCACCCGAGGAGTTCGCCACGACGACGAACACGATCGCCACGACTAGGGCGACGACGAACGCGGCAACGCCGATCGCGAGCATCCTGCGCCGCTTGTAGATCTCCGGCGGCAGCGGCCGATGCGGTTCTGTATCCAGCACATTTCAACGGTAAGGGCAGGTCACGCCCTATCGTCCGACCGTGCCCGGCGTGTCGCCGTCGAGTCTCGTGACGAAACTCGCGTCAGGCTTCGCCGATGTCGCCGATGTGGGCACGCCGCTCGGTGCGTCCATCGGCGAGGTGGTAGGTCGCGCCGACCACCGCGACGGTGCCCGCGTCCAGCGCGTCGCGGATCGCAGTGGAGCGGTCGCGGAGCTGAGCGACGGTCTCGTTGACGTGCTTGGCCTCGAACTCGTCGAGGTTCGTCATGCCCTCGCGCCTGCCCATCAGGATCGACGGCGTCACGCGTTCGACGACGTCGCGCACGTACCCGCCGGGCACCGCGCCCTCGTCGATCGCCGTGAGCGTCGCCTTGACCGCGCCGCAGCTGTCGTGGCCGAGCACGACGATCAGCGGCACGCCCAGCACGTTGATTGCGAACTCGATGGAGCCCAGCACCGCCGAGTCGATGACGTGGCCTGCGGTGCGCACCACGAACATGTCGCCGAGGCCCTGATCGAAGATGATCTCGGCTGCGACGCGGCTGTCCGAGCATCCGAACAGCACCGCCGTCGGCTTCTGGCCGTCGACGAGACGCTCCCGGTCGGCGATTCCCTGGCTCGGGTGCAGGGGCTTACCGCTGACGAAGCGGTCGTTACCCTCGCGTAGTGCCTTCCATGCGCTCACGGGATTCGAATTCGGCATGGGTGTCATCTTGCCTGAGCCACTCCCGGGGAGCACTGTGAGCCTCGACGTGTCGGTTTTGCTGGACTGGTACGACCGTGAGCAGCGCGACCTGCCGTGGCGTCGGCCGGGGGTCAGCGCATGGCAGATCCTTGTCAGTGAGTTCATGTTGCAGCAGACCCCCGTGGCCCGGGTCGAGCCGATCTGGCGCGACTGGATCGCGCGGTGGCCCACCCCGTCGGCGACCGCGGCGGCGTCGCAGGCCGACGTCCTGCGAGCGTGGGGCAAGCTCGGCTACCCGCGGCGCGCGAAGCGGCTGCACGAATGCGCGACCACCATCGCCACCGACCATGGAGACGAGGTTCCCGACGACGTCGACACCCTGCTGACGCTGCCCGGCGTCGGGGTGTACACCGCACGTGCCGTGGCCTGCTTCGCGTACGGCCGGCGGGTGCCGGTCGTCGACACCAACGTGCGTCGCGTGGTCGCACGGTCGGTGCACGGGCGTGCCGACTCGCCTGCCAGCGTGCGCGACCTCGCCGACGTCGAAGCCCTGCTGCCGAACGACGAACGGGCGCCGCGCTTCTCGGTTGCGGTGATGGAACTGGGCGCGACGGTGTGCACGGCACGATCACCGAAGTGCGGCATCTGCCCGCTGGGCGAATGCGCGTGGCGATCGGCGGGCTACCCACCCGCGACCACACCCGCACGGCGACCGCAACGCTTCACCGGCACCGATCGCCAGGTGCGGGGCCGGTTGCTGGACGTGTTGCGCGCGAACGCCTCTCCCGTTCCGCGCGCCGAACTCGACGTGGTGTGGCTGACCGACACCGTCCAACGCGACCGGGCGCTGCTGTCGCTCCTGACCGACGGGCTGGTCGAACAAACGGCGGACGGGTTGTTCGCGCTGGCAGGCGAGGGCGGCTAGTTCGACACGCCGGAGCCGTTCGGTGGATTAGCCTCGACGGGTGGCCGGACGTCGATTCCAGGCGGCGCGAATCCAGTTCGCGTCGCGCTTCGACCTCGACATCGCCTACCAGGTACTCGGCGAGGGGCCGATCGACCTGATCGTCATGCCCGGGCCGTTCGTGCCGATCGACGTGATGGACGCCGAACCGGCGATGTACCGCTTCTACCGGCGACTGTCGAGCTTCTGCCGCGTCATCCGCTTCGATCAGCGCGGGATGGGGATGTCGTCGCGGATCGGTTCGGATGCGACCGTCACGCCGTCGTGCTGGGCCGAGGACGCGATCACGGTGCTCGATGCCATGGGCTCCGAACGCGCGGCGGTGCTCGCGTCCGGATTCAGCGCCGTCAGTGCGCTGCTGCTGGCCGCCGACCACCCGGATCGCGTCAGCCATCTGGTGCTGTTCAATGCGAGCGCCCGGGCACTCTGGGCGGCCGACTACGAGTTCGGCGCCAAGTCCGACGGGGCGTCCCCGTTCACCACCATCGCGCACGAACCGGACGCCGTCGAACGGGGTTTCGACGTGCTGCGCATCGTCGCGCCGTCGGTGGCGTCCGACCGCGCGTTCCGCAGCTGGTGGGACCACGCGGGCAATCGGGCCGCCTCCCCGAGCATGGCCCGCAAGTCCAGTGAGGTGATCGCGGGTGCCGATGTGCGGCACAAACTCTCGTCGATCAGCACGCCGACACTGGTCATGCACCGCAGGGACTCGGCTTTCGTCGGCGTCGAGCACGGGCGCTACCTGGGCGACCACATCGCCTGTGCGCGCTACCTCGAGTTACCCGGGAACGACTCGCTGTACTGGATCGGCGACGCCGGGCCGATGCTCGACGAGGTCGAGGAGTTCGTCACCGGATCCCGCGGGGAGGCCGACGCCGAACGGGTGCTGAGCACCGTCGTCATCACCGACATCGTGGGGTCGACGGCGCGGGCGGCCACGCTCGGCGACGACCGCTGGCGTGACCTGCTCGACCATCACGACGCCACCGTGCGCAACACGCTCGACAGGTTCCGCGGGCACGAGATCAACACAGCCGGCGACGGTTTCATCGCGACGTTCACCAGCCCGAGCGGTGCACTGGACTGCGCCGAGGCCATCGTCGACGCCGTGGCATCGATCGACCTCGAGGTCCGCGTGGGCGTGCACGCCGGTGAGGTGGAGATGCGCGGCGACGACATCGCGGGCATGGCGGTGCACATCGGCGCACGCATCGCGGCGCTGGCGGCTCCCGGTGAAGTGCTGGTGTCCTCCACGGTCCGCGAGATCGTCGCGGGCTCCTTGCGCACGTTCACCTCCCGCGGCGTGCACGACCTCAAGGGCGTGCCGGGGCCGTGGCACCTCTACTCGCTGTAGCTCCGAGAATGCGTCAGGCCGTGGCCGCACAGTCGGTGCACGAGAACCGGCGCCGGTAGTCCGACGGCGTCACCCCGATGATGCGCCGGAAGTGATGACGCAGCAGCGTGGCGGTGCCGAACCCGGACCGGTCTGCGACCTGGTCGATGTCCAGGTCGGTCTCCTCGAGGAGCCGGCGGGCGTAGAGCACACGCTGGTCGGTCACCCACTGCATCGGCGTGCGACCGGTCTCCTCGACGAAGCGCCGCGCGAACGTCCGCGCCGACATGCTCGCCCGCTTGGCCAGCGTGTTGACGGTGTGCGGCTTCTCGAGGTTGGACAGGATCCAATCCAGATGTGGCGCAAAGCCCTCGGAGCACCGCACCGGGATCGGCTGGTCGATGTACTGGCGTTGACCGCCGTCGCGATGCGGCGGGACGACCATCCGGCGCGCGATCACGTTGGTGACCTCGCTGCCCAGTTCGCGGCGCACCAGGTGCAGGCAGGCGTCGATGCCCGCAGCCGTGCCCGCGCTGGTGATCAGGTTGCCGTCGTCGACGTAGAGGACGTTGCGGTCGACCTTCGCCGTCGGGTACATGGCGGCCAATTCGTCGGCATGCATCCAGTGCGTCGTGCAGGCTCGCCCGTCGAGCAGACCGGCCGCACCCGCCACGAAGGCGCCCGAGCAGACGGTGAGGATGATCGAACCGGACTCGGCGGCCTGCCGGATGGCGGCGAGCGCCTCCTCCGGGTAGTTGCCGCCCGAGATGGCCGGGATCGCGACGAGGTCGGCGCCGACGAGGTCGTCGTAGCCGTGGTCCGGGGTGAGCCAGGCACCGACCGACGTCCGCAGCGGCTTGCCCGGTTCGGGTCCGCAGATCTTGAAGTCGAAGTTCGGCACGCCCTCGGCGGAGCGGTCGATGCCGAACACCTCGCACAGGACGCCGAACTCGAAGACGGCCAACCCGTCGAGCACCAGAGCCGAGACGGTCTTGATCATGGCAGTATCTTATCCTCCTCAGTCAGTTCTGCCACTGTTGGCGGGATCTAAAAGGTCGAACAATTGCTGCCATGGACATCTTGCTCACCTTCCTCATCCTCTCCGCCCCGTTCGCCCTGGCGGCCCTACTGAGCTGGTCGTCGCACCGCGGTCAGCCGGTCCGGACCTACTACGACGGCGTCGCCGACGACCCCGACTCCTACCGCATCCAGCACGACGCCGATGCGGCCCGCACCCGCTTCGAACAGAGCCCGGCGTGGCCGGCGTCAGGCGCCTCCGGCGAACGTCGATAGGAACGCGAGCACCGCGTGGCGGTATTCCTCCGGCGCATCGTCGTGCACCAGGTGGCCGGCGCCCGGCACCTCCAGAAGGGTTGTCCGATAACCGGTCTCGTCCATGCGACGCATCTGACCGGGCGGAGTCACCGAGTTGCCCGCCTCGATGAGCAGCGTCGGCGCCCGCACCGCGTGCCACTGCGTCCAGTAGTCGCGGGTGCCCCACTCCGCCGCGATCTCGACCCAGCGCTCGGTGCGGCCGTGCAGCCGCCACCCCGTCGGCGTGCGGTCGAACGCCTCGGCGAAGTAGCGCCCCGCGACGTCACCGAACGCGTCGAGGATCTGCCGGTACGACGTGAACTCCTCCGGCAGTGCGTACACCCACGGCTCCCACGGTCCCGTCGTGCGCCCGCGGAAGTCCGGCGCCATGTCCTCCACGACGAGAGCGCGCACCAGGTCGGGCCGCTCGGCGGCCAGGCACCACGAGTGCAGGCCACCCATGGAATGGCCGACCAGCGTCACCGGCCGATTGAGCGAGACCACCGCATCGCCGAGGTCGGCGACGAACCGCTCGGTGTCGATCGGCTCCCGATCCTCGACGTCGCGGCCGCGGTGCCAGGGCGCGTCGTAGGTGTAGACCCGAGCGACGTCGGTCAGCCACGGGATCTGGCGCGACCAGGTGGTCCCCCGCCCCATCAGACCGTGCACCAGCACCACCGGCTCACCCCGACCGCCCCTGTCGGTCAGCAGTTCGGTCCGCATGGGCTAATACTGCCCCGCTACCGGGGGCGGTAGCCTGATGCCCATGCCCGTGGTGAAGATCAACGCGATCGAAGTTCCGCCGGACGCCGGCCCCGAGTTGGAGAAGCGCTTCGCGAACCGCGCCCACGCCGTCGACGGCCAGCCCGGTTTCCTCGGCTTCCAGCTGCTCCGCCCCGTCAAGGGCGAGGACCGCTACTTCGTCGTCACGCAGTGGGAGTCCGAAGAGGCATTCCAGGCCTGGGCCAGCGGCCCCGCCGTCGAAGCCCACGCCGGCCAGCGCGCGAACCCCGTCGCCACCGGTGCGTCACTGCTCGAGTTCGAGGTCGTGCTCGACGTCCAACGGTCGGGAGAGTAGCGACATGGGAATCGATGTCACGAGGACTGGCGCCAAGGCGTAACGCAGGCCGGATGCGACACCGGGTGGTCGGAGCGACGATCGCCGCGATGCTGGTCGCAGTCCTGGCCTGCGGTTGCGCTCCCACCGGTCCGGCTCCCGCCGAGGCCGCGTACGGGACTCGGATCGACACGAACACCCCGCAGGGGCTGCGCGCCAAGCAGCTCGTCGACATGATCAACTCGGACTGGCCCATCGGGACCGTCACCGTCGCTACCCTCGCCAGCCCTGAGCTGATAGAGCCCGTCGCCGGTGCCATGGACCGGCTGTGGGCGGACCGGCCGATCACCGTCACCGGCATCGAGGTCGGCGCCGGGTCGGCCACGCTGCACCTGCGGACGTCCTACCAGGTGGCCCAGGACGTCAAGCTGCGCACCAACGACGCCGGCCTGGTCGACCGCTTCGACATGACGCTGGTCAAGCCGCAGATCAAGCAGTGGTCGGACGTCGACGCCGAGATCACCAAGTCGGGCGCCCGCTACTCGTACGCCGCGTCGAAGGTGGCCAGCGGCAAGTGCACCAAGGTCATGGGCACCAACGTCGACGAGTCGCTGCCACTGGCCTCGATCTTCAAGCTGTACGTGCTGCTCGCGGTCAGCGAAGCCGTCAACGCGGGCACGCTCACCTGGGACGAGCAGCTGGTGATCACCAAGGAGGCCAAGGTCGTCGGCTCCGCCGGTTTCGACGACCTGCCGCCGGGGGCCAGCGTGTCGGTGCGGGACGCCGCGCAGGAGATGATCTCGGCCAGCGACAACATGGCCACCGACATGCTCATCGCACGCCTGGGGCCTGGCGCCGTGGAACGCGCGCTGGCCACGGCGGGCCACCACGACCCGGCGGCGATGACGCCGTTCCCCACCGCCCACGAGATGTTCTCCGTCGGTTGGGGCAAGCCGGACGTGCGCGAGGAGTGGAAGCAGGCGTCACCGCAGCGCCGCGCGGAACTGCTGCACCAGACCAACGTGCTGCCGTACGAGCCCGATCCGGAGCGCACCCGCACGCCGGCATCGCCCTACGGCGCGGAGTGGTACGGCACGGCGATGGACGTCTGTCGCGTGCATGCCGCGCTGCAGGCCTCCGCCGTCGGGCCCGCCGCACCGGTTCGGGCCATCCTGTCGGCCACCCCCGGCATCGAACTCGACCAGAAGACCTGGACCTACATCGCCTCCAAGGGCGGCAACCTGCCGGGCGACCTGACGTTCAGCTGGTACGCCACCGACCGCACCGGCCAAGGCTGGGTCGTCAGCTTCCAGCTCAACTGGCCCGCCTACCGCAGTCAGATCGCCGCCGGATGGCTGCTGTCGATCGCGACCCAGGCCTTCGGCCTGATCTCGGTGGGACCGCCTAACCGGTAGAGCGCAGCGTCCACGCCTGACCGCGCAGATGCATGACGGTCCTGCTGCCAGGTGCCACGTCGACGCGCCAGAACGACCTCGGCGGCGCGTCGAGGGCGACGAGGACGGCCGCCCGGATCACGGCGGGATGCGTCACCGCGGCCAGCCGTCCCCGCCGAGCCGCCAGCGAGTCGAGCCACTTGCGCACCCGGATCATCACGTCGACCACCGACTCCCCGCCGTGCGGGGCTTGCGTCGGATCGGTCAGCCAGACGGCGAGTTCCGCCGGCGGCACCCCGCCGAGGACCTGACCGCGCCACGTCGCGCAGTCGAGGTCGGCCAGCGAGTCGTCGGTCTCGGCGCGCAGACCGAGCAGTTCTGCGGTCTGACGGGTCCGCTTCTCCGGCCCGCACACCGCCGCGTCGATCGGACCGAGTTCGACGGTCGCGTCGAGTTGGCGTTGTCCGAGCCCGTTGAGGGGCTCGTCGATCGGGAAGCGTCCGGCGGCCATGGCATCGGTCATGCCGTGCGACACCAGGGTCAGCCGGACGACTTCACTCACCGAGTTGCTCAGGCCGCCAGCGCGTCGTGGCGTCGACCGTCGAGCACCTTCGACACCAGCGCCGCGAAGGCGATGCCGATCGTCGCGTACATGACGACCTGCACACCGAGGGAGTACAACCGGAAGTCGTACAGCACGTCGGCCGGGAAGCCCTCGTAGACGATCGCGCCCGCGTCGTCGCGCAGCGGGCCCGGCGTCTCGTCGATCGTCGGCAGGACGAGCATCACCACGGCGACCGCGACGACGTAGGCCCCCGCTGCCGCCAGCGACGCGTTCCAGGCGCCCAACTTGGCCGACCACTTCCGGCCGAGCGCAACCGCGCCGACGAGCAACGCCGCCGACAGCACCACCATCGCCAGGTACAGCAGCGTCCGCTGGCGGATCGTCTCGTCCAGGCTGAGCGCAGGTGGGCTCGCGGGGTACTTGAGCGACGGAATCACGTACAGGCTCAACAGCATTCCGCCTGCGACGTACAGCGACAGCAGCTTGGCCGAGACGTTCCCGACCCGCCCGTAGGCCACCGCGAACACCACGGCGAACAACGCACCGATGGCGACGCTGAACGCCAGCACGCCGAGACCCATGCCGATGTTCATCTGAATGGCGCGCGAGAACCCGCCACCGTCCTCACCGTGGCTGTGCCCCGCGGCCGACGCCGCGTGCTCCATGGCCTCGTGCGCGGCGCCTATGCCGTCCTCGTAGCCGATCGCCCGGTCGATGACGGGTTCGACGAAGATCCGTGCGAAGACGAACGCGAACAGTCCTGCGAGGGCGCCTGCCAGAAGGCCGCGCCCGATGATCTGCTTCTCCATATTGCTTTGTCGTCCCTCCTCGTCCTGCGAATCAGTGGCAGGGGAATCCGAGGAGGTGCCGGGCGTCGTGGACGAATTCGTGCACGACGGTGCTGTTGCCGAACACCGACGTCGCGCCCTGGTCCATGCCGACGAAGTAGAGGACCAGCAGGGCGAGGAAGGCGGTGGCAGACAGCCACACCGCCGCGCGGGTGGCGGAGAGGTCGAGGGCGGGCGCTGCGCTCGTGCGTGCGTCGGCTGAGTTCATGTCGGTCGTCCTTTCGGGAGTTCGCGTCCCGTTTCACAGGTGGTGACGGCGTCGGGTCTGACTATGACAGTGGCGCGACCGTTCTGGATTCTCACCAGATTCCTTCGCCGTCGAGTACAGCAGCATTCAACCACGCCGGACCGGCGCGGGAGGCCGGAAGGGCGCGGGCCGCTCCAGCCTGGCAGCGACCCCGGAACGCACGAACGCCCCCGACTCGCGTCGGGGGCGTTCGCGTACTGCGTCGTTACTCGGTCACTGCGGCTCCGCCAGCGCCTGCGCCTGCCAGGTCCGGCTCGATGACCGGCCTGCGGGCACCGCTGAACGTGAACACCGCGTCCTCGGTCTTGCCGCTCTCGCCGTCCCAGTTCTCGACGTCGACGGTGACGACCTGACCGGGTCCGATCTCGTCGAAGAGGATCTTCTCGGACAGCTGGTCCTCGATCTCGCGCTGGATCGTGCGACGCAGCGGTCGCGCTCCCAGCACCGGATCGAAGCCACGCTTGGCCAACAGGGACTTCGCCTTGTCGGTCAGCTCCATCGTCATGTCCTTGGCAGCGAGCTGCTTGCCGACGCGGCCGATCATGAGGTCGACCATCGTGATGATCTCGTCCTGCGTCAGCTGGTGGAACACGATGATGTCGTCGATGCGGTTGAGGAACTCCGGGCGGAAGTGCTTCTTCAGCTCGTCGTTGACCTTCTGCTTCATCCGGTCGTAGTTGTTCTCGCCGCCACCCTGGGTGAAGCCGAGGCCAACCGCCTTGCTGATGTCAGACGTGCCCAGGTTCGAGGTGAAGATCAGCACGGTGTTCTTGAAGTCGACCGTGCGTCCCTGACCGTCGGTGAGACGGCCGTCCTCGAGGACCTGCAGGAGGCTGTTGTAGATCTCCTGGTGCGCCTTCTCGATCTCGTCGAACAGCACCACGCTGAACGGCTTGCGCCGCACCTTCTCGGTGAGCTGGCCGCCCTCTTCGTAGCCGACGTACCCGGGAGGGGCACCGAACAGCCGCGACGCGGTGAAGCGGTCGTGGAACTCGCCCATGTCGATCTGGATCAGCGCATCGTCGTCGCCGAACAGGAACTCGGCGAGCGCCTTGGACAGCTCGGTCTTACCGACGCCGGACGGGCCGGCGAAGATGAACGAGCCCGACGGCCGCTTCGGATCCTTGAGGCCGGCGCGGGTACGCCGGATCGCCTTGGAGACCGCCCGGACGGCGTCCTCCTGGCCGATGATCCGCTTGTGCAGCTCGTCCTCCATGCGGAGCAGACGCGTGGTCTCGGCCTCGGTCAGCTTGAACACGGGGATACCGGTCCAGTTGCCGAGCACCTCGGCGATCTGCTCGTCGTCGACCTCTGCGACGACGTCGAGATCACCCGAACGCCACTGCTTCTCCCGCTCGGCGCGCTGTCCGACGAGCTGCTTCTCCTTGTCACGGAGGTTGGCAGCCTTCTCGAAGTCCTGCGCGTCGATCGCGGACTCCTTCTCCCGGCGTGCGTCGGCGATCTTCTCGTCGAACTCGCGCAGGTCCGGCGGAGCAGTCATCCGGCGGATGCGCATCCTGGCGCCGGCCTCGTCGATCAGGTCGATCGCCTTGTCGGGCAGGAAGCGGTCGTTGATGTAGCGGTCGGCCAGGGTGGCCGCGGCCGCGATGGCACCGTCGGTGATCGACACCCGGTGGTGCGCCTCGTACCGGTCGCGCAGCCCCTTGAGGATCAGGATGGTGTGCTCGACCGTGGGCTCGCCGACCTGGACCGGCTGGAACCGGCGCTCGAGCGCGGCGTCCTTCTCGATGTACTTGCGGTACTCGTCGAGGGTGGTCGCACCGATGGTCTGCAGTTCGCCTCGGGCCAGCTTCGGCTTGAGGATGCTGGCCGCGTCGATCGCACCCTCGGCGGCACCTGCGCCGACGAGCGTGTGCAGCTCGTCGATGAACAGGATGATGTCGCCGCGGGTGTTGATCTCCTTGAGCACCTTCTTCAGGCGCTCCTCGAAGTCACCGCGGTAGCGGCTGCCCGCGACCAGCGAACCGAGGTCGAGCGTGTAGAGCTGCTTGTCCTTCAGCGTCTCGGGCACGTCGCCGTGCACGATCGCCTGGGCCAGGCCCTCGACGACGGCGGTCTTGCCGACGCCGGGCTCGCCGATCAGCACCGGGTTGTTCTTGGTGCGGCGGGACAGCACCTGCATGACCCGCTCGATTTCCTTCTCGCGGCCGATGACGGGATCGAGCTTCCCCTCCATCGCGGCGGCGGTCAGGTTGCGACCGAACTGGTCGAGGACCAGCGACGTCGAGGGGTTGCCGGACTCGCCACCGCGGCCGCCGGTACCCGCCTCGGCGGTCTCCTTGCCCTGGTATCCGCTGAGCAGCTGGATGACCTGCTGGCGCACGCGCGTCAGCTCGGCGCCGAGCTTGACCAGCACCTGGGCGGCCACGCCCTCGCCTTCGCGGATCAGCCCGAGCAGGATGTGCTCGGTGCCGATGTAGTTGTGGCCGAGCTGCAGCGCTTCGCGCAGCGACAGCTCCAGCACCTTCTTGGCTCGCGGGGTGAAGGGGATGTGGCCGGACGGGGCCTGCTGGCCCTGACCGATGATCTCCTCGACCTGGCTGCGCACGCCTTCGAGCGAGATGCCCAACGACTCGAGCGACTTCGCGGCAACGCCTTCGCCCTCGTGGATCAGTCCAAGGAGGATGTGCTCGGTGCCGATGTAGTTGTGATTGAGCATCCTGGCTTCTTCTTGAGCCAGAACGACGACGCGCCGTGCGCGGTCAGTAAAGCGTTCGAACATCGGTGGTTACCTGCTCTCCATCAAATAGCGCAGCTCGTGAAACTTCTCGGCGTGTTCACCACGCCCTGCACCCACGGTCCACTGTAGTGGGCGAAGGCCGGGCATGCCCCGCCTGTCTCCGGCTACCCGGTGATGCACTAGAGCAACGCAAGGGGAATGCGAATCGTTTCCGCATTTCGGCGCATGCGCTTCGCCGCTAGCGAACGGACCCGGCGCCACGCCGGTCCGACGCCGCGAACGGCAACGTCAACCTACGTTGCGGCGTGGAAGGCGTCGATGACGTCGGCCGGGATGCGGCCGCGGGTGGAGACGTTGTGACCGTTGCGGCGCGCCCACTCCCTGATGGCTGCGCTCTGCTCGCGGTCGATAGAGGCACGACCGCGACCGGTGCCTGCCGAGCGGCCACGACGGCGGCCACCGACCCGGCGGCCTGCCTCGACCCATGACTTCAGGTCGTTGCGCAACTTTGCGGCATTCTTCGCGGAAAGGTCGATCTCGTAGTTGACCCCGTCGAGCGCGAATTCGACGGTCTCGTCGGCGGCTGCCTCACCATCGAAATCATCGACCAAGGTGACGGTAACTTTCTTCGCCATTAGCCCACACGACCCTTCTGCCCCCATTGGGTTCACGCGAACCCATACGCAATATTGACACGAAAAAACGAATCATTCAACAAGTATGATAACGCAAGCGTCGGTTAGCCCTGGCGTCGCACTATCGGGAACAAAACCGTTTCCCGAATCGACAAGCCCGTCAATGCCATCAACAGCCGATCGACGCCCATTCCGGTGCCCGTGGTGGGTGGCATCCCATACTCGAGTGCGTCGAGGAAATCCTCGTCGAGCACCATTGCCTCGTCATCGCCGGCCGCCGCCGCGCGCGCCTGGGCTTCGAATCTCTCCCGCTGGATCACGGGGTCGATGAGTTCGGAATAGCCGGTCGCCAGCTCGAACTTCCGGACGTAGAGGTCCCATTTCTCGGTCACGCCCGGAATGCTCCGGTGGGCGCGGGTCAACGGCGCGGTCTCGACGGGGAAGTCACGCACGAAGGTTGGCGCCCACAGCGTTTCTCCCACGGTGTGCTCCCACAGTTCTTCGACCAGCTTTCCGTGCCCGTACCCGCGGTCACGGGCGATCTCCAGACCCAACCGGTCGGCTATCGCCCAGAGGTACGACGCCTCGGTGTCGGGGGTGATCTCCTCGCCCAATGCCGCCGACAGCGACGGATACATTTCGACGGTGGCCCATTCTCCGTCGAGATCGTAGGTAGTGCCGTCGGCCAAGGTGACGTTCCTGGTGCCAATCGCCTCGTCGGCGACCTCTTGAATCATCTCCCGCATCATGACTGCGGAATCGTCATACGTTCCGAAGGCCTGATATGTCTCCAGCATCGCGAATTCCGGCGAATGCGTCGAATCGGCTCCTTCGTTTCTGAAGTTGCGATTCAACTCGAAGACCCGCTCGAAACCACCGACGAGGCATCGCTTGAGGAACAGTTCCGGCGCGATGCGGAGGTAGAGGTCCGCGTCGAGCGCATTGGAGTGCGTGATGAATGGCCTTGCGGCGGCCCCGCCTGCCAGTGTCTGCAGCATCGGCGTCTCGACTTCGAGGAATCCGCGCCGCTCCAGGGCCGAACGCACTGCCCGAACCACGGCGATGCGCTGCCGCGCAATCGTGCGGGCCTCGGGACGGACGATCAGATCGACGTAGCGCTGGCGGACGCGTGACTCCTCGCTCATTTCCTTGTGCGCCACCGGAAGCGGCCGCAGAGCCTTGGAAATGATTTGCCAGGAATCGGCGAGCACAGACAATTCGCCACGCCGCGAGCTGATCACCTCGCCGTGCACGAACACGATGTCGCCCAGATCGACGTCGGCCTTCCACGAATCGAGCGACTCCTGCCCCACCTTCGCCAGGTTGATCATCACCTGGAGCTGGGTGCCGTCGCCCTCCTGCAGCGTCGCGAAGCACAGCTTCCCCGAATTGCGCGCGAACACGACGCGGCCTGCGACACCGACGAACTCGCCGGTCTCGGCACCCGGCTCGAGGTCGGCGTGGGTGGCCCGGACCTCGGCGAGCGTATGAGTCCTGGCCACTTCCACCGGGTAGGGGTCGCGACCCTCTGCAATCAGCCGCTCCCGCTTGGCCTGCCGAATCCGGAACTGTTCGGGGACGTCGGGTCCGGGGTCGGTGACCTCGCGGCTCTCGGGACCATCAGCAGTGCTCACGACGTGCCAGCTTAAATGAACGAGTGACCGCTCCCCTCGACGCGACGGCAGCCGCCCGGTTCCTCGACGCACTCGACGGCGATCCGCTCGACTGGCGGTTCAAGGGCATCCCCTCGTCGTGGTGGGGACGCACGCCCGCCAGGCTGCGCGACGAGCGGGCAGATCCGTTCGGTGACGGCGCTGTCGGGCCGCTGTGCGTGCTGTCCGACAGTGCCCTGACACACAACACGGCCGTGATGGCCGACTGGTGCCGAGACCGCGGCGTCGAGCTGGCCCCGCACGGCAAGACCCACATGTCGCCGCAGCTGTTGCGACGGCAGTTCGACGCCGGCGCATGGGCCGTGACCGCCGCGACGGTCTGGCAGGCGCGCGTTTTTCGGGCTTTCGGGGTGCAGCGCATCGTGCTGGCGAACGAGGTGGTCGATGCCGCAGCGCTGCGGTGGCTGGCCGCCGACCTCGACGGTCATCCCGACCTCGAGGTCGTCTGCTGGGTCGATTCGGTGGCGGGCGTGGAGCTGATGACGGCCGCGCTGACGGCGGCCGGCGCGACGCGGCCCCTGGACGTCTGCGTGGAGGTCGGGATGGCGGGCGGGCGCACCGGATGTCGCAGCGCCGCGGAGGTCGACGCGGTGGCCCGGGCTGCCGCGGCGTCACCGCGCCTGCGACTCGTCGGCGTCTCGGGCTACGAGGCCGCCCGCGGGCACGACGTGTCCGACGACAGCCGCGACCGGGTGCGCGCCTATCTCCGCGAGATCCGCGGGGCCGTCGAGCGACTGTCGGGGCTCTTCGAGGCCGACGACGTTCTCGTCACCGCGGGCGGCTCCACGTTCTTCGACGCCGTCGTCGACGAGCTGGCAGGCGGCTGGCCGTCCGGGCTCGACGTGCGCACGGTGCTGCGCAGCGGCTGCTACCTGACGCACGACGACGGCCTGTACGCCCGCACGTCCCCGTTGGCGCTGCGGGCCGCGCTGACGGTGTGGGCGCAGGTGGTGTCGCGGCCTGAGCCCGATCTGGCGCTGCTGACGATGGGCCGCCGCGACGTCTCCCATGACAGCGACCTACCGGTGCCCTACGGGCTGCCCGACAGCAGGGTGAGCGCGCTCAACGACCAGCACGCCTTCCTCCGCATCGGCGGCTCGGACGCGCCACGCGCCCGCGTCGGTGACTGGGTCGAGTTCGGTGTCTCGCACCCGTGCACGACGTTCGACAAGTGGCAGCTGATCCCCGTGCTCGACGACGAGGGCCGCGTGCTGGACCTCGTCCGAACGTTCTTCTAGCGCTTGCCCCGCGCGCCGTCGCGGTTGCGTTCGAACACCAGTCGCAGCCCGTCGAGGGTCAGGTGGGGGTCGTAGTGTCCGACGGTGTGCAGGTCCGGAAGGACCAGCGGCGCAGTGTGACCGGTGGCCACCACGGCAACGTCGTCGCCGCCGAACCCGTCGACGTCCTCGCGGATCCGGTTCACCAGACCGTCGACCAGGCTCGCGAATCCGAACACCGCACCGGCCTGCATGCACTCGACGGTGTTCTTCCCGATCACCGACCGGGGCCTGGTCAACTCGACCCGCCGCAGGGCGGCCGACCGCGCTGCCGCGGCATCCGAGGAGACCTGGACGCCAGGCGCGATCGCGCCGCCCAGGAACTCGCCCTTGCGCGACACCACGTCGACGCAGATCGACGAGCCGAAGTCGACGACGATCGCGGCGGAGTGGAACCGCTGATAGGCGGCGAGGCAGTTCACGATGCGGTCGGCCCCGACCTCCTTCGGGTTGTCGACGAGCAGCGGGATGCCCGTTCGCACACCGGGTTCGATCAGCACGTGCGGAATCGTCGGCCAGTACTGCTCGAGCATCACCCGGATCTCGTGCAGCACCGACGGGACCGTCGACAGGCCCGTGGCGCCGGTGAGGTGCTCGGCGTCATCACCGATGAGCCCGTCGATGGTGAGGGCGAGTTCGTCTGCGGTAACCTCGGATTCGGTGCGAATGCGCCAGTGGTGCACCACCTTCGCGTGGTCGCCCGATCCGGACACCAGGCCGACGACGGTGTGGGTGTTGCGTACGTCGATCGCGAGGAGCACGACCGCTACCGCGCAGAGAGCAGGTCGGCGGCACCGTTCGGCACGTAGGCCGGGTCGGTGCCCAGGTCGATCTGCCGGTTCTGCCCGTCGACGAAGACGATGCGAGGCTGGTGCGTCCGAGCCTGCTCGTCGGCCATGGTGCCGTAGGCGATGAGGATGACGAGGTCGCCGAGATGCACAAGATGCGCTGCCGCACCGTTGATCCCGATCACGCCGCTCCCCCGCGCGCCGGTGATGGCGTAGGTGACCAGGCGGGCGCCGTTGTCGACGTCCACGATCGTCACCTGCTCGCCTTCGAGCAGATCGGCCGCATCCATCAGATCGGCGTCGATGGTCACCGATCCGACGTAGTGCAGGTCGGCCTGGGTGACCGTTGCCCTGTGGATCTTCGACTTCAGCATGGTCCGGAACATCAGATCCTCCAGGGGAATTCGCGGTCGGCGTCCGACTCCACCCTGGAGTGGCCGTCGATCCCGGCGGATGCGCCGACGTCGATCGCGATGTTGTCGAGCAGCCTGGTCGCACCGAGGCGCGCCGCCACCAGCATCCGGGCCGGTCCCTCTGCCGGCGCCGGGCCGAGCCAGACGTCGCGCACCTCCAGGTAGTCGACGTCGAGTGCGGGCACCTCGACGAGCACGGCACGCGCGGCCTCGAGTGCCTCCTGCGCGCCGCTCGCCGCCCCGTACAGACCTGCCAGCAGCGCTGCGGACAGCGCGCCCGCCTGCTCGCGCTGCACCTCGTCGAGGTAGACGTTGCGCGACGACATCGCCAACCCGTCGGCTTCGCGGACAATCGGGACGGACACGATCCGGACCCCGAGATCGAGGTCTGCGACCATCTGCCGCACCAGGACCAACTGCTGGTAGTCCTTCTCCCCGAAGAACGCCTGATCGGGTGCCACCATGTTGAGCAGCTTGAGCACGACGGTCAGCATCCCGGCGAAATGCCCTGGCCGAGAGGCACCCTCGAGTTCGCCGCCGAGGGGCCCGGGGTGCACGGTGGTGCGCCGACCGGCCGGGTACACGTCGGCCTCGCTCGGGGTGAACGCGATCTCGACCCCCTCGTCCCGCAACACGGCGAGGTCGTCCTCGAGTGGGCGAGGGTAGGCGGAGAGGTCCTCGTTGGCGCCGAACTGCAGCGGGTTGACGAAGATCGACACCACGACCACCGCACCGGGCACGGCCTTGGCCTTGCGCACCAGCGAGAGGTGCCCCTCGTGCAGCGCGCCCATCGTCGGCACCAGCACCACGCGGCGGCCGGTGGTGCGCAACGCACGGGACACGTCGGACACGTCGGCCGGCTTGGAGTAGACGTTCAGCTCACCCGGGTTGAACTTGGGCGGTCTACGAGTGATCACGACGATCCTTCCGACTCTGCGGACAACACGGCGAACACGTCGGCGGGCGCGTGGGCACGCTGGGCCGTTCGCAACGAAACCGCTCGATATGACTGCGCCAGTTCGGGATCCACTTCCCGCAACGCGGCGAGGTGACCGGCGACGGCCGTGGCGTCACCGCGGGCCACCGGGCCGGTGAGCGCACTCTGCCCGCGCTGCAGCGCATTCTCCAGCGAGGCCCGTGCCAGCGGCGCGAGGACGCGTTCGGCGATGCCACCGGGTCCGTCGCCGACCAGTTCCTGGCCCAGGAGTTCCTGGCCCTTGATGGCGGCGCGAAGCGCTTCGACGGCGTCGAGCACCACGGTGATCACGTGGTTCCCGCCGTGGGCGAGGGCCGCGTGATAGAGCGTGCGGGCGTCTTCGCGCACCCGAAAGGGTTCGCCACCGATCTCGAGCACCAGCGACTGCGCGATCGCGTAGCCGATCTCGTCGGCCGCAGTGATGCCGAAGCAGGCTTCCGACAACCGCGCGATGTCCTCGTCCGCCCCGGTGAACGTCATCGCCGGGTGGATGGCCAGCGGGATGCAGCCGAGTTCGGTCAGCGGCGCCAGGACGCCGATCCCGTTGGCGCCCGCGGTGTGGACCACGATGGTGCCCGGTCGGACCGCACCGGTCCCGGCGAGCCCCGCAACCAGACCCGGCAGTTCGACGTCGGGCACGGCCAGCAGCAGAAGCTCGGCTCGCGCGGCGACGTCGTGCACCGGGAGCACGGGGGTCTCGGGCAACCGGAGTTCGGCGCGACGGCGGGACGCCTTCGAGATCGCACTGCACGCCGCGACGACGTGTTCGGCCCGTTCGAGTGCCACGCCGAGCGCCGTCCCGACCCGACCGGCCGAGATGATGCCGACCGACAGCCGTGCTGGACGGAATCCGTTGGGCGTCCCCACCTAGACGACCTCGCTGACGTCGTTCTTCGTTCGTTCCAGTCCCGCTCAGCGGGTACCGGACGGCCGCCAAGAGATTAACTCATCGCAGGCGACGGCTCGTTCGGCCCTAGTCTTCTCGCCGTCTCCGCCGGCCCTAGTCTTCTCGCCGTCTCCGACGGCCGCCGGCCCCGGCTCCCGCCTGCAGCCTCGCCAACAGTTCTGAGGCCGGCATGCCGTCGGCGTGCTGGCCCTGCGGTTCCTCGGTGTCCTCGGGCTCATCCGGCGGGCGATGCCTGGCGGCGCGGTCCGGGGTGGGCGACGCCAGGGTCGGCGGCGTCGACGCCCTACCGGGGTCGACGCCCGGGGCCCAGTGCCGCGCCCGACGGGGCCCGTCGTCGGCGGCGGCGTCGCTGCCCGAGTGGCGGCCGCGGGACTCGGTCGGAGGCGGTGCCATCACCGGCGGCACGGCGGGCTCGCTGGGCGGCGTGGCCGGCTCGCTGGGCGGCGTGGCCGGCTCGCTGAGCGGCGTGGCCGGTGGCTCGCTGGGTTCCGGTGTCGGTGGCTCGCTGGGTTCCTGCGCGGGCTCGACCACGGGGGACACCCAATTGCTACCCGGTGCACCGGCCGGAATGAACTCGCCTTCGGCGGGAGCCGGGCGCCAGCCGGGGGCGTCGTTCGCCGAGGTATGCCTGCCCGGCCGCTCGGGCTCCTGCCACGGTGAGCGCGCGGCAGGCGGCGGGCCGTCCGGTGCGGGAGCGGCCTGGGGCGTGGGCGGCACCGGCGGTGGCGGTGTCGGCGACATCGATGGTGGTGCCGTGGGCGACACCGGCGGCGGCGGGGTGGGCAGCCACGACACCCGCACCTCGGGTTCGGGCGGCCCGGCTGCAGGCTCCGGCGCGCGCATGGGCGGCGGGGGCGGGGGCGGAGACGGAGGCGGTGGTGCGAAGGCCGGGCTGGGTGCGGCAGTGGGCGCCGGCGGGGGCGGCCACGTCGCGGCGGGCGGACCCATGGGAGTGCCCGACTCCGACCCCAGCCGATGGGCACCGCCGAACTCCGGTGCCGGACGCTCGGGCTCCGGTGGCGGCTCGACCGGGACGTCGATGATCGGGCTTTCCTCGGTGTTCGGTTCCGGCTCGTCGGCGTCCTCGGCGTCGATGCGGCTGCTGACCACGCGACCGGGGCTCGCCACTCGCTCGCGCTCCCCCGGATGGTCGCCGACACGGTCCCAGTCGGGGAAGCGGTGCACGGTCGTCCGCTCGGTCTCGATGGCAGGCCGATGCGAGAGGTCGGCGTCGAAGATGATCTCGAGGTTGGCGCGCAGGGCCGCCAGCTCGGCACGCAAACTGGCCACCTCGTCCGCCGACTGTGCGCGCAGCTCCGAACTCAGCTCGCGGCGCAACTGCGACTCGAGGCCGAGTTCGTACTCGCGGCGGGCTGAGATCTCACGATCGAGCTGCAGGTCGTACACCAGTTTGAGGTCGCGGGCGCGCGCCGAATCCACGTCGGCCTGCCGGCGATAGATGAACGAGACGAATGCCGCGACCACCGCCGCCCACAGCGCGACGATGACCGCAAGCTTCAGCAGCTCAACGCTATTCGTGAATACCAGCGCCGAACTGGCGACGATGGCGAGCACCAGCAACGTGGTCAGCAGCGCTCCACCCGGCCTGCGGCTGGCGCGCCGGGGGCGCACACCACGGGTCGGATCGGCCATGGGAGGACTGTACCGGTCACAGGTCGCGTCGGGTGTCGACCGCGGCGGCGATTCGGCGTCCCGACCTGGCGTTCCCCTACTCCCTCAGGCCATCCGCATCGTCCGACGGATCGTTCGGCGACTTGCAGCAATGCTGGAGCCACAGCGCCGCGACGACCAGCGCCAGCGCACTGATTCCCGCCACCACCGCGCCCGCGGTGTCCTCGGCCGCCACCCGCATGACGCCGCGGCGCGGGAGCAGATAGACGACGACGGCCAGCCACCAGCCGAGGACCAGGGCGCCCACCCATGCCGACGCCTTGGCCACCATGACCGATCGCGCTGCCGCCAGCGGATGCAGACGGCCGGTGCCGAGCCCGACCTCACCCGCTCCGATCTTCGAGCGCACGTAGAACGCCCAGCCGGCCTCGGCGCCCGCGACGGCAAGGAGCGACATCCCCGTCCAGATGGTCAGCGGGGGGAAGTACCGGTACAGCGCGGTGACCATCACGTAGCCGACGACGGCGACCAGCGCCGTCCCGGCCAGGAGGTCCCGTTTGCGGGTCGGGCCCATCAGATCGTCAAGACCAGGTCGGTGGTTCGCACCCCGGCGCGCTCCGATTCGTCGATCCCGTCGAGGAGTTCGGCGACGGGACGGCGCGCACCGGCGACGGTCAGGGTGGCCGTCGGGTCGGCGGCCAGCCACGGGATGAGCACGAAGGCCCGCTGGTGTGCGAGCGGATGCGGAAGGGTCAGCGTCTCGTCCGACGACCGGACCTCGTCGGCGCCGTCATGGCAGCTCACGATGTCGACGTCGAGGGTGCGCGGTCCCCAGTGCACCTCGCGGACGCGTTCGGCGGCACGCTCCAGCTCCTGCCCTCGGTCGAGCCAACCCCGGCAGTCCACGACCGGATCATCGGCGAGCACCACGGCGTTGAGGAACGGACCCTGCTCGACGCCGCCCCACGCGTCGGTCTCGTACACGGGCGAGACGGCGCGCACGGCATCGCCGAGACCCTCGACCACCGACTGCAGATGCGCGAGCCGGTCGCCGAGGTTGGAGCCGATGGAGAGCACCACCGCCGTCACTCGGCGCCCCTGCCGTTGCGCCGCGACCGCCTGGCCACCACGGCCACGTCGCGGAACGCCAGCGGGATCGGCGCCTGCGGCTTGTGCACCACCACCTCGACGGCGTGCACCCTGTCATCGCCCATCACGTCGTCGGCGATCTCGGCGGCGACCGTCTCGATGAGGTTGCGCGGCGGCCCCGCCACGATGTCGTACGCCCGTTGCGCCAGCGCGCCGTAGTCGAGGGTGTCGGCGAGGTCGTCGCTGGCGGCGGCCGCGGCCAGGTCCACCCACACCGTCAGGTCGACGACGAAGTCCTGCCCGTCGGCGCGCTCGTAATCGAAGACACCGTGGTTGCCGCGAACGGCCAAGCCCCGCAATTCGATTCGATCAGCCACCGGTCGTACCTCCAACATGATTCCAGGCCCGCACGACCTTCAACGCATCCACCGACGCCCGCACGTCGTGCACCCGCACACCCCACGCGCCGCGCAGCGCGGCGAGCGCGGACACCACCGCCGTCGCGGTCTCCCTGCCGTCCGGCGGCCGGGGTCGTCCGTCGGCGTCTTCGAGCAACGTGCCGAGGAAGCGCTTGCGGGACGCTCCGACGAGCACCGGCATCCCCGTGCCGACGAACTCCGGCAGGGCCCGCAGCAGCGCCCAGTTGTGCGCAGCGGACTTCGCGAACCCGAGACCCGGGTCGATGATCAGCTTGGCCGGGTCGACGCCGGCGGCGACGGCGGCGTCGACGCTCTCCATCAACTCGGTGCGGACGTCGACGACCACGTCACCGTAGGGCGGCACCTCGTGCGGGCGGTCGGAGCCGACCGATCGCCAGTGCATCAGCACCCACGGGACGCCCGCATCGGCGAGCAACGGGGCCATCGCTGAGTCGGCGCGCCCACCCGAGACGTCGTTGACGATGCTGGCACCGCACTCGAGTGCGGCCCGGGCCACCTCGGCGTGCATGGTGTCGATGCTGACGCGGACGCCTTCGCCTGCGAGCGCTTCGACGACCGGAAGCACCCGCGCAGTCTCGACACCCGCGTCGACGCGAACCGCGCCGGGCCGGGTCGACTCGCCACCCACGTCGATGATCGCCGCGCCATCGGCGACCAGCGCCAGTGCGTGCTCGACCGCCTTGTCGCGGTCGAGGAACTGTCCGCCGTCGGAGAAGGAGTCATCGGTGACGTTGACGACCCCCATCACCATCGGGGCGAGCGAAGCGACGGGAGGTTCGGTCGCAGGCGGACGGCTCACTTGCGCAAGATCAGTTCCAGCGCCTCGGACCGAGAGGCCTTGTCGGTCTTGAACTGCCCGCGCACCGCGGACGTGGTGGTGGTGGCGCCAGGCTTGCGCACGCCGCGCATCGCCATGCAGAGGTGCTCGGCCTCGATGACGACGATGACGCCGCGCGGGTTCAGCTTGCGCATCAGGCCGTCGGCGATCTGCGCGGTCAGGCGTTCCTGCACCTGTGGGCGCTTGGCGTAGAGGTCGACCAGCCGTGCGATCTTCGACAGCCCCGTCACCCGACCGTCGATGCCCGGGATGTATCCGACGTGCGCGACGCCGTGGAACGACACCAGGTGGTGCTCGCACGTCGAGTACATCGGGATCTGCTTCACGAGCACCAACTCGTCGTGCTGCTCGTCGAACGTGGTGTTGAGGACCGTGTCCGGGTCGGTGTAGAGCCCTGCGAAGATCTCCCGGTAGGCGCGGGCGACCCGGGCCGGGGTGTCGACCAGCCCGTGCCGATCGGGGTCCTCGCCCACTGCGATCAGGAGTTCGCGCACCGCTGCCTCGGCACGTTCCTGATCGAACTGCGGTGTGTCTTCGCGCAGAATGGGGTCGATCTCCGACCGCGTCATCCGGTGGCTCCGTTCGTCTCAGCCAGGCGGGGTGGGCCGGTCGTCCGACCGGTCACCGTGTTCCTGATCGTCCTGTGGGGATGGCGTAGGAGTGCCACCCTGCGGGACGTTCGACCCCGGCTGAGGGTACGACTGCTGCGGCGGATATGGGAGCGGTGCCCCGGGATGGGACGGCCAGCCCGACTGCTGCTGCGGGGGTGGTGGCGGGTACCAGTAGCCCTGCTGGGGCGGCGGGTAGCCACCTTGTGGCGGGTACTGCTGGCCCGGCCGGGGCGGCCAACCCGGCGCGTGCCATCCGGCGGGCGCGCCGTAGTCGGGCTGCGTGGAACCGTTTCCTGGTGCACCGTTGGCGCCGTTGACCGGCGCCCCGTTGGACCCGTTGCCGTGATAGCCGTTGCCGTTGGTGCCGTTCTGGGGCGCCGCAGCCTCCGCCGCTCGCGACGCCGCCGCGATGGCCGCCTTGAACGCGGGCTCGGGCACCGGCTTGGGCCACTCCTCGCCGCGTTCGATGGCGAGTTCGCCCGGCGTCTTGATCGGCGGCTTGTCCGAGGGCACGCGGCCACCGAAGTCGTCGAACATGGTCAGACGCGGACGCTTCTCGACGTCGCTGAAGATGGCGTTGAGTTCGGCGCGGTGCAGCGTCTCCTTCTCCAGCAGTTCGCCGGCCAGGATGTCGAGCACGTCGCGGTACTCGGTCAGGATCTCCCACGCCTCGGTGTGCGCGGCCTCGATCAGCTTGCGCACCTCGTCGTCGATGATCTGGGCGACCTCGTGGCTGTAGTCCGCCTGGGTGCCCATCGAACGGCCGAGGAACGGATCGCCGTGTTCGGTGCCGTACCGGACGGCGCCGAGCTTCGAACTCATGCCGTACTCGGTCACCATGGCGCGCGCGATCTTGGTGGCCTGCTCGATGTCGGACACCGCGCCCGTCGTCGGCTCGCGGAACACCAGTTCCTCCGCCGCGCGGCCACCCATTGCGAACACCAGCCGGGCGATCATCTCCGACCTGGTCATCAGCGACTTGTCGTCCTCGGGAACCGCCACGGCGTGCCCACCGGTGCGGCCGCGGGCCAGGATCGTCACCTTGTAGATCGGCTCGATGTCCGGCATCGCCCAGGCCGCGAGGGTGTGGCCGCCTTCGTGGTAGGCGGTGATCTTCTTCTCGAGTTCGCTGATGATGCGGCCCTTGCGGCGCGGCCCGCCGACGACGCGGTCGACGGCTTCCTCGAGCGCGGCGCCGGTGATGACCGTGCCGTTCTCGCGCGCGGTCAGCAGCGCGGCCTCGTTGATGACGTTGGCCAGATCGGCGCCGGACATGCCAACCGTGCGCTTGGCCAACCCGTCGAGGTCGGCGTCAGGGGCGATCGGCTTGCCTGCGGAGTGCACGCGCAGCACCGCGCGCCTGCCCGCGATGTCGGGGCTCGACACCGGGATCTGGCGGTCGAAGCGGCCGGGGCGCAGCAGCGCGGGGTCGAGGATGTCGGGCCGGTTGGTGGCCGCGATGAGGATGACGCCCTGGCGGTCGCCGAAGCCGTCCATCTCGACGAGCAGCTGGTTGAGCGTCTGCTCGCGCTCGTCGTGTCCGCCGCCCATGCCCGCGCCGCGCTGGCGGCCGACGGCGTCGATCTCGTCGACGAAGATGATGCAGGGGCTGTTCTGCTTCGCCTGCTCGAACATGTCGCGGACGCGCGAGGCGCCGACGCCGACGAACATCTCGACGAAGTCGGAGCCCGAGATGGTGAAGAAGGGCACCTCGGCCTCGCCTGCGACCGCGCGGGCCAGCAGCGTCTTGCCGGTGCCGGGGGGACCGTAGAGCAGCACGCCCTTGGGGATCTTGGCGCCGAGCGCCTGATACCGCGTGGGGTTCTGCAGGAAGTCCTTGATCTCGTAGAGCTCCTCGACCGCCTCGTCGACGCCTGCGACGTCGGCGAAGGTGGTCTTGGGCATGTCCTTGCTCAACTGCTTGGCCTTGGACTTGCCGAAGCCGAAGCCCATCCGGCCGCCGGACTGCATCCGGGAGAACATCACGAACAGGCCGACGAGCAGCAGCAGCGGCAGCAGGTAGATCAGGAGTGAACCGAGCACGCTGCCCTGGTTCACGACCGTGTTGACCTTGGCGTTCTTCGCGTTCAACGCTTCGAACAGTTGCACCCCGTACCCGGTCGGGTACTTGGTGATGATCTTGTTGCTGTCCTCGGTGTCGCCGTTGCCGTTCTTCAAGTCCAGTCGGACCTGCTGCTCGCGGTCGTCGATCTGGGCGCTGTTGACGTTGTCGCCGTTGATCTGGGCGATCGCGACCGACGTATCGACCGGCTTGTAGCCGCGCGTGTCGTCGCTGAAGTAGAAGAAGGACCAACCCAGCAGCAATATCACCGCTATTGCACTGAGGGTGCGAATGACGTTCTTACGATTCATCGTTCTCTTCGGCCAGCAGGGTGTGTCGGCCAGGTCCTTCCGATACGCGCAGATGGGATGTTCAAGGCTACCGCTAGAACAACGTCCGGTAGTTCCCGACGCCTGCACCGCGTCGAACGTGGGCCCTGTGCGCGCCGTGGCCTCGTTTTGCGTACACGAGCCCCACGCTCGAGGTGATCTTGGCCTTATTACCAGGTGGTGACGGTCCTCGCCGTCTGTATGGTGCGTCGTATGTCGATCAGCGCGTGGGCGAAGAAGCCGTCCAGAGTCCTCGTCATCACCGTCGCAGGCTTGCTGGTCGCGGCGGTGTCGGGCTGCGATTCGGCGCCCGCCGGTCCGGTCGCGGGACCGGACGGACCTGCGCCGCGGCAGGTCACCGTGGTCGGCGAGGGCAAGGTCGAGGGCACGCCCGACACCGTGACCGTCAACGCCGCGATCGAATCGCTGGCCCCCGACGCGACGGCCGCGATGAACCAGACCAACGAGCGCATGACCGCCGTCATCGACGCCGTCGCCGGCCAGGGCATCGACCGCAAGGACATCAGCACCACGCAGGTGAACCTGCAGCCGCAGTACGGCGACAACAGCGTCATCAACGGCTACCAGGCGAGCAATTCGATCGCGGTGAAGATCCGCGACATCAATGCCGCGTCGCCGACGATCAGCGCGATCCAGACCACCGGCGGCAACGCGACCCGGATCAACTCCGTCAGCTTCGCCATCGAGGACGACTCGCAGATGGTCAAGGACGCCCGCGCCCGCGCGTTCAACGACGCCAAGGACCGCGCCCAGCAGTACGCCGAACTCTCCGGCCTCGACCTCGGCACGGTCATCTCGATCTCCGAGGTGGGCGCGGCCACTCCTCCCCCGACCCCGATGCCCCGCTACGACGCGGCCGAGGCGATGTCGGTGCCGCTGTCGCCCGGTCAGCAGACCGTCGGGTTCTCCGTGACCGTGGTGTGGGAACTCGGCTAGCGGAATTCAGGCGGGCGCGAGCTGCACGGGGATCCCGTTCAGCACGGCGGTGCCCGACAGCGGGTCGAGCGTCAGTCCGTCGTTGAGCTGATTGACGTTCACCCCGGGCTGCGTGGCTGCGACGCGCTGCCCGACACCCGGATCATGTCCCCAGCCGTGCGGCAGTGACACGACGCCGCGGCGCATGGCGTCGGTCAGTTCGACGGGCGCCTCGAGTTCGCCGCCGGGGCCCTTGATCCGGGCGCGGTCGGTGATGCCGAGGTCCTCCGCGTCGAGCGGGTGGATCTGCAGCGTGCAGCGGTTCGTCCCGCCGGCGAGCGCGGGCAGGTTGTGCATCCAGCTGTTGTTGGACCGCAGGTGCCGCCGACCGATGAGCACGAAGTCGTCGGCAGTGCGCTCCAGCGAGGCGGCCAGCCGCGCCACGTCGGCGACGAGCGGCGCAGGCGCTAGCTCGACCTTGCCCGACGGCGTGCGCAACACCTCGGTCAGCCGTGAACGCAGCGCACCGAAGTCGATGCCGTGCGGCGCGCCCTTCAACCGCTCGAGTGTCAGACCGCCCTTCCGGGCGCCGAACCAGTCGCCGTAGGGCCCGAGGCGCAGCATCATGTCGAGCCTGCGCTCGTACCCGCGCCCCGCGGTCAGCATCGCCGTCAGCTCCTCGGGAACCCTTCCTGCGACGGGCGATTCGGGATCGGCGGTCTCCTTGGCCAGCGTCATCGCGATCACCTGCTCGTCGACGAGGGCGGGATCGGCGAACGGGCCCAGGCCGTACAGGATCAGCGCGATGCGCGACAGGATCTCCGGCTCGTCGGGCCTGCCAGGGGCGAGTTTTACGGCGGGCGGCGAGTACCGCGCGTTGTTGCGCACGGGCGTGCTGCTGAGCGCGACGTCGAAGTGCGCGCTCTGCGACGGTGGGGGCGGCGGCAGGATGACGTCGGCGTGCCGGGTGGTCTCGTTGAGGTAGGGGTCGACGCTCAGCATGAAGTCGACGCCGTCGAGCGCCCGGCTCAGCGCGTCGCCGTCGGGGGCCGACAGCACCGGGTTGCCCGCGATGGAGATGACCGCGCGGGGCTGATCGTCGCCCGGGGTCGCGAGCTCCTCGGCCAGCGCTGCGGCCGGGAGTTCGGACAGCACCTCGGGGTGGCCGGACACCCGGCTGTGCCACCGTCCGGTGCGAAAACCGCGGCCCGGCTTGGGCGGTCGCGGCGCCGAGGAGACCGGCGACTGCGGGAACATCACGCCACCGGGCCTGTCGAGGTTTCCGGTGAGGACGTTGACGACGTCGACGAGCCAGCTGCCGAGCGATCCGAACTCGACCGTGGAGGTGCCCATGCGGCCGTACACCGCGGCCGACGGCGCGGCGGCCAGGTCCCGGGTCAGTGCCCGGATCTCGCCGGCGGTCACACCGCAGTGGTCGGCGACGACCTCCGGTGCGAAGCCATGGGCCAGCGCGCGTACGTCCTCCAGCCCCGTCACGTGCGGGGCGAGGGCGCCCAGGTCGACCAGGTCCTCGTCGAACAGGGTGTGGACGACCGCGAGCAGCAGCGCGGCGTCGGTCCCAGGCCGCGGGGCGATGTGCTGGTCGGCCAGCTCGGCGGTCCTGGTGCGGGCAGGGTCGATGACGATCAGCCGGCCGCCGCGCTTGCGCAGCGCCTTGAGCTTGCCGGGGAAGTCGGCGACGGTCGCGAGGCTGCCGTTGGACACCATGGGGTTCGCGCCGATGACGACGAGGTGATCGGTGCGGTCGACGTCGGGCACGGTGAACGCGACGGGGTTGCCGAACATCAGGCCCAGCGAGACGTGCTTGGGCATCTGGTCGAGCGTGCTGGCCGAGAACGTCAGCCGGGTCCCGAGACCCTTGATGATCAACGGCACGTAGAGGCCGCCCGCGATGGTGTGGGCGTTCGGGTTGCCCGCGTAAACGGCGACCGACCGCCCGCCGTGCTCGCGCACCACCGCGCCGAGCCCGTCGGCGACCGCTTGGAACGCCTCGTCCCACGTCGCTTCGACGAGTTCGCCGTCGCGGCGGACCAGCGGTGCGGTGAGGCGGTCGGGGTCGGCGTCGAGTTGACCGAAGCTCGCACCCTTGGGGCAGATGAAGCCGGAGCTGAAGACGTCGTCGCGGTCACCGCGCGCAGACGTCACCGCGCGCGAGGAGATCGTCAGCACCAGACCGCAGGTGGCCTCGCAGAACGGACAGATCCGCAGTGCCGTGTGGGTGTCGACGGCGTCGGGCTGAATCACGTCACGCTCCTGACGATCAGGGGTTCTCGTAGACCTTCGGTTCGAGGGTCCCGATGAAGGGCAGGTCGCGGTAGCGCTCGGCGTAGTCGAGGCCGTAGCCGACCACGAACTCGTTGGGGATGTCGAAACCGATGTAGCTGACGTCGAGTTCGGTGCGGACGGCGTCGGGCTTGCGCAGCAGCGTGCACACGTTGAGCGAGCGGGGATGCCGGCTGGCGAGGTTGCGGAGCAGCCAGGACAGGGTCAGCCCCGAGTCGATGATGTCCTCGACGATCAGGACGTCGCGGTCGTTGATGTCGCGATCGAGGTCCTTGAGGATCCGCACCACACCCGACGACGACGTCGACGACCCGTAGGAGCTGACGGCCATGAACTCGAGCTGCGTCGGGAGCGGGATCGCCCGGGACAGGTCGGTGACGAACATGACCGCGCCCTTGAGCACCGTGACGAGCAGCAGGTCCTCACCGTGTTCGGCGACCGCGTCCCGGTAGGCGTTGCCGATCTCCTCGGCGAGTTCGTTGGTCCGCGTTTGGATCTGCTCCTCAGAGAGCAGTACCGACTTGATGTCGCCCGGGTACAGCCCCGCGCCACGATGCGTCGGATCAACCCCCGTCGCTTCGCTCGACCGATCCACGGCAACAGCGTGCCACGTCCGCTGCGCTGCGACCAACAGAAGCCGGGATGCGTGTCCGAACCGCGGCCGTTCACACCGGTTCGCGGCGCAGGGCGAGCCGGTCGCCGCGGCGCTCTGCGAACACGCGCTCGCCCCGGTGCGGCGACTCGACCGCGACGCCACCCCGGCCCCGCCAGTCGGTGATCAGCAGGTCGACCCCGCGAATCTGCTTGTCGGTGAGGCCCGTCGCGCCCTCGGCCAGCAGCCAACCCCTGATGACGCGGCGCCGGATCGCAGCGGGGAGTTCGGCCAGGCGGTCGACGGGCAGGCCGCCGTCGACGGCGAGCGACTTCAGCCGGGCCGACGCCTGGGCGTCGAGTTCGTCGGTGTCCTCGCGCAGTGCCGCCGCGGTGCGCACCAGCGCCTCGGCGACACCGCCGCCGAGAACCTCCTCGAGCAGCGGCAGAGCCTCGGCGCGCAGCCGGACGCGGGTGAAGCGGGGGTCGGCGTTGTGCGGGTCGTCCCACGGCGTCACGCCGAGTTCGGCACAGGCCCCGCGCGTGACGTCGCGCCGCACCCCCAGCAGCGGCCTGCCCCACGGCGGATCGTGGGCGCGCATGCCTGCGATGGACCGTGGACCGGAACCGCGGCCCAGACCCAACAGCACCGTTTCCGCCTGATCGTCGAGCGTGTGCGCCAGCAGCACCGGCCGGCCTGCGCGCTCGGCGTCTAGGGCGGCGTAGCGGGCGCGGCGCGCCGCCGCTTCCGGCCCGCCGGACGAGCCGACCGTGACCGTCAGTACGCGGGCGTCGATGCAGCCGAGCTGTCGGGCCTGTGCGCAGGCGGCCGCGGCGACGGCAGCCGACGCGGGCTGCAGTCCGTGGTCGACGACGAGCGCGGTGGTCGGGCGCAGGCGTGCGGCGACCGCGGTGAGCGCCAGCGAGTCGGCACCCCCCGACAGCGCCACGCACCAGGCGTCGTCGCCGACCGGGTGCGCCTGCGCGAAGCCCTCGACGGCGCGGCGCAGGGTGGCTAGAGGACCCTGTCGATCCATCGCTGCGGCTCGTCGACTTCGGCTGGCAGCGGCAGGGTTTCGGGCCCGGTCCACACGACGTTGAACCGTTCCATGCCGACCTTGGACACCACGTCGTCGACGAACGCCTTGCCCCGCGTGTACTGGCTCATCTTGGCGTCGAAGCCCAACAGCGCCCGCACGACCCGCTGCAGCGGTGGCTGCTTGCGCTGCCTGCGGTCGTTGAACCGGCGCCGGATCGTGGCCACGGTCGGCACCACGGCGGGGCCGACCGCGTCCATCACGTGGTCGGCGTGCCCCTCCAGAAGCGTTCCGAGGACCAGCAACTGGTCGAGCGCCGCGCGCTGCGGTTCGGACTGGATGGCGCGCATCAGTCCGAGGATTCCCTCGGAATTGGGATCGGCTTCCACGCCGTTGCGACGGTCGCGGACGAACTCGCTGAGCCTGCCCACCACTGCGCCGGCGTCCTGGGTCGCGTCGTCGGTGAGGACGGCCAGCGCCTGCGACATGTGGTCGGCGAGCCACGGGTTCGCGCGGAACTGCACCCGGTGGGTCACCTCGTGCAGGCAGACCCAGAGCCGGAAGTCCGCGGGCTGCACGCGCAGCGTGCGCTCGACGGCGATCACGTTCGGGTACACCAGCAGCAGTTCGCCAGGGCCCGTTCCACTCCCGGGTTCATTCCCCGAGTCGCTGAGCTCCTGCCCGCCGGAACCAGTGGCGAACGGGTCGTACTGCCCCAGGATCCCCGACGACACGAAGGCGAGCACGGCACCGGTCTGTGCCCCGGTGATGCGGCGGGTCAGGAAGCCGCTGCCCTCGCCGCCGTCGCCGCCGGTCATCACGCGCATGGATTGCGATGCCGCAGTGACCCATTCGCGACGATCGACGATCCGGGCCTCGGTGATCGTCGCGCCCTCGATCAGACCGGTGACCTCGCGCACCGGGCCCTCGGAGCGCCGCGCCGCGTCCGACAGCTGCTCGATGGCCTGGCGTCGGGTGTACTCGGTGACGGGCGGGGTGGGACGGACGAGCCTGCGCGCGACCGTCGCTGCGAAGTCCCAGTCGACGGTGCGCCCGACGGTGGGAGCCGACGCGGCGCTCACACGCTGCACCCGCACGACCGCAGTGCGGCGGCCAGGGCGTCGAGCGAGGTCCGGCCGGTGGGCCCGGCCTCGTTGGACAGGAACGTGAACGTGAGCACCCGCCCGGATTCGTCGGTGACGATGCCTGCGAGTGCGTTGGTTCCGGTCAGCGATCCCGTCTTGGCCCGCAGGAAGCCGGCGGCCTCGCGGCCGGCGTCGGTGTCGAGGTAGCGGTTCGACAGGGTCCCGCTGCCACCGGCGATCGGCAGCAGGTCGACCAGCGGGCGCAGCCTGGGCTCGTCGTCGCCGACCGCGGCGGTGACGACCTCGTCGAGCGTCTCGGCGGTCAGGCGGTCGTCGATGGACAGGCCACTGGAGTCGCGCAGCACGGCGCCGGCGGTGTCGATGCCCGAGCGGCGAATCTGCTCGAGCACCGCCCCGGCTGCGCCGTCGAAGCTGGCGGGGCGGTCGAGCTTGGCCGCCACCTCTCGGCCGATGCTCTCGGCCATCACGTTGTCCGACGCATTCATCATCTCCCGGAGTCGTTCCATCAGCGGCGGTGACTGCACCGAGGCGAGTTCACGGCCGTCGCGCAGCGGTGACGGCAGGACGCCGACGGTGCGCGGGTCGACGCCGAGCGCCACGGCCAGTGCACGCCCGGCATCGAGTGCCGGCGTGGTCGAACGTCGGGACTCGACGCTCACGGGCTGGGTGCGTCCACCGTCGAGCATCACCGACTCGATGGGTGCGATGTCGCCGTTCTGGATGTCGAGCGGGTCCCAGCCCGGCGCCATCGTCGGCCCGCTGTAGGCGCTCAGGTCCACCCGAACCGTCCTGGGCGTGACGCCCGAGCGGCGCACCTGCGCGGCCAGGTCGGTGATCCGGGCCGCGTTGCGGTACCAGGTGGTCGTCTTCGGGGCCGCGGCCGACAGCGTGGGGTCGCCACCACCCTTGAGGACCACCACGCCCGGCTCGTCGGGGTCGGCGAGCACGGTCGTGGTGAGCGTCGCGTCGCGGTCCAGCGCGAGCAGTGCGGCGGCCGCGGTCAGCAGCTTGTTGGTCGACGCGGGCTGCATCGGCAGGGACGCACCGCGCTCCCACAGCTCCTCGCCGGTGGCGGCGTCGGTGATGCGGCCGGTGAGGCGGCCCAGGTTGGGGTCGGCCACGAACGGGCCGAGGACGGCGGACAGCCGCGGGGGCGCCGGTTTCGGGGCGCTCTCGTCCAGGCCGTACACCGCGGGTTCGGCGGCGGCGGGTTCCGGCTGCGGATCCACGGCCTGCGCCTCGCTGGTGCGGGGACCTCCCGCGACGAACACCGCGGCGACCGTGACGAGGACCGCGACCGCGAGCAGCACCCCGACGCCGACGAGGACGTGGGTGGACCTGCGCCACCGGGTGGGCCGCATGACTCTCCTGGCTTGAGGTGCTGACGAGCGCTTGCCCGAGGCAATGCCCTGAATTGACAGGGTATCGCTCGTCTATGGTTGACCCGCGTCATCGCCAGGCGAGGCGCTGACCGCACTCACCACATCACACGAAGGAGCCGCGACCGTGGAGTTCGAGGTCGTCGTCGAGATCCCCAAGGGCTCGCGCAACAAGTACGAGGTCGATCACGAGACCGGCAAGGTCAAGCTCGACCGGTACCTCTACACCGCGTTCGGCTACCCCGCCGACTACGGCTTCATCCAGGACACCCTCGGCGAGGACGGCGACCCGCTCGACGCGCTGGTGCTGCTGCCCGAATCGCTGTTCCCCGGCGCGGCGATCGACGTCCGGCCCGTCGCGATGTTCCAGATGACCGACGATGCGGGCGGTGACGACAAGGTGCTGTGCGTGCCTGCCGGCGACCCCCGCTGGGATCACGTTCAGGACCTCGCGGACGTCCCGTCCTTCGAACTCGAGGCGATCAAGCACTTCTTCGTCCACTACAAGGACCTCGAGCCCGGCAAGTTCGTCGAGGCCGCCGACTGGGTCGGCCGCAGCGAGGCCGAGGCGGAGATCACCCGGTCGATCGAGCGCTTCAAGACGACGGGGCACTGAGCTTCCCCTCAACATGGGCCGCAGGGGCGAATTTTCCTCGGCGTAACACGGGGTAACGCAGGCGCACCATCGGCCTCGGATCATGGGCATCGTGTTGATGCATCAGGGAGTGGGCCTGGCCGCATTCAATGCGTGGCCCGAACGCAAGGCAGTGCACGCCGTCTACGAGTGCTGCAACAGCCTGGCGCTGGCGCGCGACATCGTCGCCGGCCGCAGTTACGACAGCCACGACGCGCTGTTCCGCCGTGCCGACGCGCTGCTGTTCTCGATGCCGGAGCAGGCCATCGACCAGATCCTCGAGGCGTGTCCCACCATCGGCCGGCGGCCGCGTAGCGCGTGGTCGCAAGCCGAGCAGTGCTCGGTGTGGGACGACGACGAGACGGTGATGGCCGCACTGAACGACGCGGCTGCCGAGTACGCCGGGCGGTTCGGCTTCACCTTCGTGATGTTCGTTGACGGAGCGTGTGCCACCGACGTGCTGAAGTCGGTCACCGAACGCATGCACCACGACGTGGAGACCGAGCGCAAGGTCGTCCGCAACGAGCTGGCGCGCATCAACCGCACGCGACTGGAGCGGATGCTGGGACCCGAGGGCGGCTACCAGAACTGGTGCTGACCCGGCTCGCCGGGCCGACGCGACGCGCTATCCGTGGTCGTGGTCGTGGCCGTCCGACTCCACGGGGGCGGGCGGTTCGACCACGACGATCCGCGGCGCCGGGCGCTTGCCGGTGTCGGCCAGCTGTGCCGGTGCCCCGGGAGCCGGCGCGGGAGGTTCGGCAGGCGCCGAATGGTCGTGCTGCGCATGGTCTTCGGCGATGGCGGGTGCATGATCGTCGTGCGCCGCACCGGTGCCCGAGTGATGTTGATTCTGTAATCCAGAGGCCACGCCCACCGCTGCCGCCACGGCGATGACACTGGTCGCGCCGAGCAGGACGAGCCCGTATCCGAATACCGGTATGGCGCCGGACCGACGGCCCCGGCTCCACAGCCAGGCCGCGCCCATGACGACGTAGCCCTGCAGCATGAGCGAGCAGATTCCCGCGGCCTGCACCAGTTCCGGCTCGCCGGCGTGCGGTCCGAACGGCGCACCCGCGGTTCGGGACAGCGCCCACAGCGCAACCGATCCGAGGTTGGCCAGGATTCCGGTCGCGAGGAGCATCGCGCCAGGGCGACGCGTCAGGACGGCGAGCCCCCAGATCAGTTGGAACACCGCGATCCCGGCGAAGAAGAGCCCCGACGGCAGCCAGTCGCGCCAGTGGTCGGGCATGACGGCGAAGTGGATCACCGCGGCGCCGATCGAAGCGATGGCTGCGACGCGAGCGGCCAGCCCGCTGTCCGTCGTCGCCACTGAAGGTGTCACTCGAAGATGGTCGCAGGGCACCATCACAGGACGGCCACAGCGCCGCAACCTATTCGAATCAGCCTGAGACGCAGGGCACCTAGGTGGCCTTCGGGATGCCGGCAGGCGCCAGTTCGGGATCGGCGGGCACCGCGACCTTCTTCTTGCGAAGTGTCTTCGCCCACTTCATCACCGGCTTCTCGACGCCGTAGTAGGTGATCGATGCGACGGCGATCGTGGCGGCCAGCAGCACCACGACGTTGCGCCACATGCCCCACGCGTCATCGCCCGCCATCACGCCCAGCCTGCCGAGCACCAGGATCATCGGGAAGTGCCACAGGTAGGCCGACAGCGAGATCTCGCCCACGTAGCGGATGGGTCGGGCGTCGAGCCATACGGCGAGCTTGGTCTTCTGCCCGCGCGCCAACGGGGCGACGATCACCAGGATCATCAGGGCGGCGACGACGGCGACGCCCGCGGTGGTGAACTGGTTGGCCACCGCGAGGGTCACCGCGGAGACGGCCAGCATCGGCAGGATCGCCGCGGCCGAGATCATCCGCACCCGCTTGCTGATCCGCTCGCGCAGGACGCCGCGCTCCATGGCCACGAACACCACTGCGGCGAACATCCCGAGGGCGAAGTTGTCGGCGTTGGTGAGGAAGCTCTTGGTGAACACAGCAGCCCAGTTCGGGCCCCAGTTGAGCAACATGAAGTCCGTCGAGCCCGAGTGCGCGAACACGACCGGGATCAGGCTGCGGCCGACCATGCCGACGACCAGCAGCAGAGCGGGCGCCAGCGCGGCGAGCACCAGCGGGTTCATCGAGACGCGCTTGCGCAGCGCGAACAACGCCATGCCCAGGAGCGGCAGCGACGCGTAGAAGGCGTACTCCAGCGTCAGCGACCACGCGGGGTTGATGCCCGTCTGGATGTACTGCGGGAAGTAGGACTGCGTGAGCGTCAGGTTGGCGAGCAGCTGCCAGGGGTCGGTGATCATGCCGGTGCCCTCGTCGGTGCCGACCTTCTGCAGGACGGGGTTCTCGACGTAGGAGACCTGCAGCAGGTAGTTCACGATCAGGAAGATGACGAGGTAGACGGGCATGATCCGCGCGACGCGGTGCAGCGTGTAGTCACCGATGCTCGGCATGCGGGCGACGTCGCGGTCGTCGGACAGGTTCCGCACGTAGGGCAGGAACAGCAGGAACCCGCTCAGGACGAAGAAGTAGACCAGCGAGAAGCCGAGCAGGCTCGTCATCCACGTCTGCGCGGTGTTCGGCGAGAAGTGGGTGGTGACGTGTGTGATCGCGATCGACAGGCACAGGATGCCGCGGACGCCGTCGAGGCCGATGATCCTGGCCCGCACGCGCCCCGAACCCTTCGTCGCGGGCGGCGTGGCCGGGCCCGGCGTCTCGGTCCTTCGGGTCATGCCCACGCCTCCTGAGGTCGCACCCACGCCGAGCGATAGTCCGGATGCGCAGGATTAGATACCAACGGTTCAGTTTCTCCCGGAGACCAAAACGACGGTATCGAATATGACGCCATTGTGACCACGTGTTCGGATCCATTTCGTCATTGCCATGACATCGGGGCCGTGATGTCGAATCAGCACGTCGTGACCGGTTTCCGCGAGCGCCACAACGATAGCTGATGGCGGCGAATTGTGCCGAATCCAGACGTCGGAACCGTTATTCGGATACCCGCCGTTAATTTGCCGAGGCCGTCTTTTCGCCATTGTTGGCTATCGCCACCGGACGACCGAGACGCTTGTCAACGGAAGGAATCGCGTGCGCAAGCTAACTAGGTAGGCGGTAGCGGTACTGCGCCGGGCGACCGAGCCCTCAGGTGGGGCTCACGACGTTGCGCAGTTGCTCGCCGCGACCGAGCCTGCCGATGTTCGCGGCGATGTCGTCGGCGCGGCCCCGGAAGGTGTCGGTGGTGACCCCGGACGAATGCGGCGTCATCACCAGGTTCGACAGCTCGCCGAACGGCAGGTCGCCGACGGCGGTCGGCGTACCGGGCGCCGCCGGGTAGCGATACCAGACGTCGATCGCGGCGCCCCGGATCTGACCCTCGACGAGGGCGTCGTAGAGCGCTCGCTCGTCGACCAGCGGACCGCGCCCGACGTTGATCAGCACTCCCTCGGCACCGAGCGCCTGCAGCTCGGCCGTGCCGATCATCCCGGTGGTCGCCGGTGTCAACGGCGCCGACACCACCATGACGTCGACCTCCCGTGCGAGCGCACCGAGACGGGAGGCGTCGCCGACCCAGTCGAGTCCGTACGCCGCGGCGTCCTGGCGTCCCGATCCGGTCACCGCCGCGCCGCTGCACCCGACCGCCCGGAACAGGTCCCACGCGCACTGGCCGATGTGGCCGAAGCCGACGAACCCGATCCGGCTGTCGCGGAGCGTGCCGAGCTGCGGGATGGTGTCGTCGTAGACCGACGTCGCCCACGTTCCGCGCCGCAGCGCGCGATCCTGGGCGAGGAAGTCCCGTCGCAGCACGATCGCGGTCGCCAGGACGTACTCGGCGATCGACCGTTCGTGGTGGAAGGTGTTGGCCACCAGGACGTCGGGACCGAGTACCGAGAAGTCGACGCGGTCGGTTCCCGCTCCCGCGACGTGGATCAGCCGCAACTCCTCTGCCGCGCCTGCCATGTCGGCGGTGAACCGGGCGCCCACGTACACCTCCGCATCGCGAAGGTCGTCGAGCAGATCGGCCACGGCGGCGCCGGGGCGCCACACCGTGGTGGCATCGGCGGGCAGCGCCGCCTCGAGGCGCTCGCGGTGCGGGGCGAGGTTGGCATCGGCGATCAGGATCTTCACGGCGTCAGTTCCGGTGCAGTGCAGGTCGTTTGGAGTCGAACGTCCAGCCGGGGACCAGGTACTGCATCGCGATGGCGTCGTCGCGTGCGCCCAGGCCCTCGCTCAGGTACAGCTCGTGGGCGGCTGCCACGGCGTCGTCGTCGAGTTCGACGCCGAGTCCGGGTGCGTCCGGGACGTCGAGGTACCCGTCGACGATCTCGAAGGGCGCCTTGGTGATCCGCTGCCCGTCCTGCCAGATCCAGTGCGTGTCGATCGCCGTGATGTCGCCCGGCGCGGCGGCGGCGACGTGTGTGAACATCGCCAGCGACACGTCGAAGTGGTTGTTGGAGTGCGAGCCCCAGGTGAGCCCCCACGCGTCGCAGAGCTGGGCGACGCGCACCGACCCGGCCATGGTCCAGAAGTGCGGGTCGGCCAGCGGGATGTCGACGGCCCCGGAACGGATCGCGTGCCCCATCTCGCGCCAGTCGGTGGCGATCATGTTGGTGGCGGTCGGCAGCCCGGTGGCGCGCTTGAACTCGGCCATCACCTCACGGCCGGAGAAGCCGCCCTCGGGTCCCACCGGGTCCTCGGCGTAGGCAAGCACACCGGCCAGCTCGCGGCAGGTGGTGATGGCGTCGGCGAGCAGCCAGCCACCGTTGGGGTCCAGCGTGATCCGGGCGTCGGGGAACCGGTCAGCCAGTGCGATGACCGCCTTCGCCTCGTCGGGCGCGGGCAGCACGCCGCCCTTGAGCTTGAAGTCGCGAAAGCCGTAGCGGTCGCGGGCGGCCTCGGCGAGTCGGACGACGGCCTCGGGGGTCAGGGCCTCGTCGTGGCGGATGCGCATCCAGTCGTCGGCGTCGGCGCCTTCGTCGGCCGCCGAGCGGTAGGGCAGGTCGGTCCTGTTCCGGTCGCCGACGAAGAAGAGGTAGCCCAGCGCCTGGACTCGGGATCGCTGCTGTCCGTCGCCGAGTAGCGCGGCCACGGGCACCTCGAGGTGGCGGCCGAGGAGGTCGAGCAGCGCGGATTCGACGGCGGTCACCGCGTGCACGGTAACGCGCAGGTCGAAGGTCTGCGCGCCGCGGCCGCCGGCGTCGCGGTCGCCGAAGGTGCGGCGGATGTCGTTGAGGACGGCGTGGTAGTCGCCGATGCTGCGTCCCTCGACCAGCCCCCTGGCGTCCTCCAGCGTGCGCGCGATGGCGGCGCCGCCCGGCACCTCCCCGACACCGGTGTTGCCGCTGGAGTCGGTGACGATCACCAGGTTCCGCGTGAAGAAGGGCCCGTGTGCGCCGCTGAGGTTCAGCAGCATGCCGTCGTGGCCCGCGACGGGCACGACGCGCATCTCGGTGACGACCGGTGTGCGGCTGGTGCCGGGCGCGCGAAGCGACGGGGAAGGGTGCGTCATGAGTTCAGCCTACGAATCACCATCGATGCACGTCCAACACCGTTACGGCATTGATTGATGCCACAGGTGCATCGAGCATCCGCCGTCACGCGAACCACTTGTCCCCGTTGGCGACCGGGCGCAGCACGCGAGTCACCTTGTCCCCCATGGTGCACAGCGCTTCGACGATCTCGCGTTCACGGGCCGGTGTCAGGCGCGCGATCGGCACCGATGCGCTGATCGCATCCTGCGCGGGGCGGGTGTACCGCAGCGCGACGGCGAAGCAGCGCACCGCCGGGGTGTTCTCCTCGTCGTCGGTGGCGTAGCCGCGGACCAGTGCCGTTTCCAGCGCCGCGTCCAGACCGGCGCGATCGGTGATGGTCTTGGGCGTGAGCGCCTGGAGGACCTTCGGGACGTGCCGGTCGCGATCGTCGGCGACCCGGTCGGCCAGCAGTGCCTTGCCGAGCGCGGTGGCGTACGCGGGCAGCCGCCTGCCCACCCGGCTCGCACCGCGCTGGTACTGCCGGGATTCGCGGGTGGCGAGGTACACGACGTCGGTGAGGTCGAGCCGCCCGACATGGAAGGTCTCGTCGAGGTCTTGGCGGAGTTCCTCGAGGAACGGGATGATCATCGGCAGGTACGGGTCGCTGTCGAGGTAACTGGTGCCGACGAGCAGGGCGCGAATGCCGATGCCGTACTGCGTTCCGGCGTCGTCGGCCCGCACCCAGCCCTGTGCCATCAGCGTGCGCAGCAGGGCGTGAGCGCTGCTGCGCGGCATGTCGAGCGCCTCGCTGATCTCGCGGATCCGCGCGGGACGGTCCTGCCGGGCCGCCAGGTATTCGAGCAGTTCCACGGTCCGCGCGGCGGACTTCACGCCCGACCGCGACGAATTCATCTTCCGCACAACGCCGTCGACGGATTCCGGTGTACCCGACGTCACCGATGCCACCTCCGTACGGTAACCCGGCGACCGGGCTCGGTGGGCGTCACAGCGCACCCAGCTGCTGAACCACGAGCACGCCCGCGCCAGCCGCGGACACCGCGATCGCCGTCCACCGCTGCCGCTGCTGGTTGAGCAGCCGGTTCGCCCACCGCGACAACGCATAGCCGACCACGGTGGCCGGGACCAGGAACGCGAACCAGCGCCACGTGTCCCCGTCGATCGAGCCGGTGAGGCTGAGCATCGCGATGGACAACACCGAGCCGATGAGGAAGAAGCCGCTCATCGTGCCGCGAAGTTCCGCGCCGGTACTGCGCTGCCACACCAGCGCCATCGGCGGTCCACCGATCGACGTCGCCGTTCCGAGGACACCGGACGTCGCACCCGCGAGCACCAGGTTGCGTCGCCGCGGGGCCGGCGCCCAGCCCAGGCTGGTCACCAGCACGCCCGCCAACACGACGCCCGCGATCGCCAGCGCCAGAGCGCGTTCGGGCATCGCCGCCAACAGCAGCGCTCCGGCAACGGTCCCCGGAACCCGGCCGACCAGCGCCCAGCCGGTGCCCCGCACGTCGATCGCGGTGCGCTCGCGGATCACCACCATCAGCGTGACCAGCGAGGCCAGCATGATCAGCGTGCCGGGAATGAGGCTGGGCTCGACGAGCGCCACCACCGGCGCCGCCAGCATCCCCATGCCGAAGCCGATCGACGCCTGCAGGCACGACGCGAACAGGATCGCGATCGCGATGACGGTGTACGCCGTGACGCTCACCGGTCGTCGTCACCGAACCGGCTCACGCGCTCTGCGACAGGGCCGCACGGTCCTCGGTCAGCGGATGGTGGCATTCCGCGGCGTGGCCGGGCACCTTGGAATCGACTGCCAGCGGCGGTAGTTCCTCGGCGCACACGTCGGTCGCCTTCCAGCAGCGGGTGCGGAACCGGCATCCCGACGGCGGGTTGAGCGGTGAGGGCACCTCGCCCTTGAGCAGGATCCGGTCGGCGCGGTCCACGGCGTCGAGTTTCGGCGCCGCCGACATCAGTGCCCCGGTGTAGGGGTGGCTGGGCTGGTCGAAGACGGCGTCGGTGGGTCCGGACTCGACGATGCGGCCGAGGTACATGACCGCCACCCGGTCGGCGACGTGCCGCACGACCGACAGGTCGTGGGAGATGAACACGTACGAGATCCCGAGCTGCTGCTGCAGGTCGTTGAGGAGGTTGAGCACCTGGGCCTGCACCGACAGGTCGAGCGCCGACACCGGCTCGTCGCAGATGATCACGTCCGGGTCGAGGGCGAGCGCCCTGGCGATGCCGATCCGCTGCCGCTGTCCGCCCGAGAACTCCTGCGGGAACTTGTCGATCGCCTTGGCGCCGAGCCCGACGAGGTCGAGCAGTTCGCGCACCCTGGTGTCGCGGTCCTTGCGTGACGGGTGCAGTCCGCGGTGGGTCCGCCATGGCTCGGCGATGATGTCGCCTGCCGACATCCGCGCGTTGAGCGACGCGTACGGATCCTGAAACACCATCTGCACGCGGCGCCGGAACTCCAGCAGCTCCTTGCCCTTGAGCGCGAAGGGGTCGATGCCGTCGAAGGCGACCGTGCCCGAGTCGGGGCGTTCGAGCATCATCAGCGTGCGCGCCAGAGTCGACTTGCCGCAACCGGATTCGCCGACCAACCCGAGCGTCTGCCCGCGGGCCAGGTCGAGGTTGATGCCATCGAGGGCGCACAGCCTGTCGTGGCCCTTGCGGCCGCCGGGCACCCGGAACGACTTGGTCAGGTCGCGGACGGTGAGCAGTTGATCAGACATTGGTGACCTCCTCGGGGAAGTGGCACGCCGACCGGCGTCCGGCGCCGACGGGCGCCAGCGCGGGCCGCGTGGTGCGGCAGATCTCGGCGGCGAGCGGGCACCGCTCCTGGTACACGCAACCCTTCGGGATGGAGTTCAGGTCCGGCGGCGACCCGCCGATCGACTTGAGGTGCGCACCCCGCTCGGCGTTGATGGGCACCGAGTTCAGCAGGCCCTTGGTGTACGGGTGCTTCGGCTCGGCGAACACCTCGGCGACCAGTCCGGTCTCGATGATGTTGCCCGCGTACATCACCGCGACGCGGTCGGCCTCCTCGGCCACCAGCGCGAGGTCGTGGGTGATGAGCACGACGGCCATGTCGTACTCCGAGCGCAGGCTCTTCAGCAGCGCCATGATCTGCGCTTGCACGGTGACGTCGAGCGCGGTCGTCGGTTCGTCGGCGATGAGTACCCGGGGGTTCAGCGCGACTGCCATCGCGATCAGCAGGCGCTGGCGCATGCCGCCGGAGAACTGGTGCGGGTAGCTCTTGAGGCGTTCCTCCGGCTGCGGAATGCCCACGCGCGTCATCAGTTCGACGGCCTTGCGCTTGGCATCCTTCGCGTTCATCCCGTGGTGGATGCGGAACGGCTCGGCCAGCTGGGTGCCGACGGTGTAGAGCGGGTTGAGTGCGGTGAGCGCGTCCTGGAAGACGATGGCCAGCTCGGTGCCCGCCATCTGCCGCCGCGTCTTGCGGTCGACCGCCAGCAGATCGGCGGTGCCGTTGCGGCCTGCGAGTTCGGCGGAGCCGTCGGTCACCTCGGCGACGGGTTCGAGCAGCCCGACGAGTGCCGTCGCGGTCATCGACTTGCCGCAGCCGGATTCCCCGAGTAGCGCCAGTGTCTCGCCGCGGTGCGCCGAGAACGACACGTGGTCGACGGCGCGCACGCTTCCCGTGATCGTGCGGATGTCGACCGTGAGCCCGTCGACCCGCAGCGCGGGGTCTGCTTCGGTGCGGTCGGCGGACGGGTGCTCGGCTACCTGGGCGGTCATGACATTCCCTTCGAGAGGCGCTTTCACGACAGGCGCTTTCCGGTCTTGGCGAAGCGGGACAGGCGTTTCTGCGGGACGGTCAGGCGCCACCGCTGACCCGGGTCGGTCGCGATCCTGGCCCAGGCGGCGAGGATGGTCGCCGACACCGTGGTGATGACGATGGCCAGACCCGGGAAGAACGACAGCCACCAGGCGGTGTGGAGGTAGGTGCGGCCCTGGGCGACCATCAGGCCCCAGCTGACGTCGGGCGGCTGGATGCCGATGCCCAGGAAGCTGAGCGAGGACTCGGCGAGCATGACGTAGCAGAAGTCCAGCGTGGCGACGGTGAGCAGCGTGGGCAGCACGATCGGCAAGACGTGGCGCGTGATGATCGAGCGTCCGGTGGCCCCGAACGTGCGGGCAGCGTCGACGAACACGCGGCTCGACAGCTCGGCCGACTCGGCGCGGGCGGTGCGCAGGTAGACGGGGATGCGCGTGATCGCCAGCACCAGAACGATGTTGGCCGCGCTCGGCGAGAACACGTAGAGCACGACCACGGCCAGCAGCAGTGACGGGAAGCTCATGATGACGTCGGCGATGCGCATGGCGACCGTCTCGCGCCAGCCGCGGTAGAAGCCGGCCCACATCCCGACGATCGAGCCAACGATCGCGGAGATCACCACGGCGGGGATCGCCACCGACAGGGTGGTGCGGCACGCGACGACCAGCCGGGCGAGCATGCTGCGCCCCAGCGGGTCGGTGCCGAGGATGTTCGCCCAGCCGTTGGCGAGCGTGAACGGCGCCTGGTTCGAGTTGTCCAGGTCGATGTCGGTGGCGAGCCCGCCCATCAGCATCGGGCCGAAGATCGCGGTCAGGAACACCAGGCCGAGGACGACGGCGGCGGCCGCGGCGACCCGGTCGTTGACCAGCAGGCGGTACCAGCTCGAGCTTCCCGCCTTCCGCCGCTTGCCTCCCGACTCGCCGACGATCGCGGTGGTGGGCTTGACGGGTACGAGATCGAGTTGAGTGCTCATGGCGTCTGCTTCCTTAGACCTTGGCCGGTTCCCGCACGCGTGCGTCGAGCAGCGCGTAACAGGCGTCGATGGCGATGTTGAGGACGAAGATGCTCACCGCGGTCAGCAGGACCGCGGCCTGCAGCACGGCGAAGTCGCGCTGCAGGATCGCGTCGATCATGAGCTTGCCGATGCCTGGCCAGCCGAAGATCGCCTCGACCACCACCGCGCCGTTGATGAGGCCGACGGCGAGATCGCCTGCGACGGTGAGCGCGGGGGCTGCGGCGTTGCGCAGCGCATGATGCGTGACGACGCGAAAGTCGCTGGCGCCCTTGCTACGAGCGAGCCGGACGTAGGGCGCCGACAGCGCCGATACCATCGCGCCTCTGACCACCTGGGTGAGCACGCCCAGCGGTCGGATCATGAGCGTGGCGATCGGCAGCACCCACGACAGCACGCCCGCGTCGGTGCCGGAGGTGGGCAGCCAGCCCATGAGCACCGCGAAGAGCCAGACGCCGGTGATGGCGAACCAGAAGTCCGGAATGCTCGCCGCGGTCATCGACAGCAGGCTGGAGAAGCGGTCTGCCAGCGAGTTGGGCCGGTAGGCGGCCCAGCAGCCGATGATCACGGCACCGACGATCGCGAGCAGCATCGTGGCGAACGCGAGTTGCAACGTGGCAGGGAAGGCGCGGAACGCCATCGACGAGGCCGATTCCCCGGTGCGCAGCGAGGTCCCGAAGTCGAGGTGCAGGACGCCCTTGAAGTAGTCGACCAGCTGGGTCAGCATCGGCTGGTCGAAGCCGTTCTTGGCGGCGAACTCCGCACGCTGGTCGGCGGTGGCCGACTCGGGCAGGTAGAGGTTGGTGGGATCACCGGTGAGGCGGGCGAGCAGGAACACGCCGAGCAGCACGATGATGAGGGGCAGTGCGCTGGTGTACATCCGGCGCCGGACGAACGAGAACATGGGCTGATCTCCTGGTCGTGGAGTTGGTCGGCAGTGGCTCAGGAGACGGCGGGATCGACCGGGGCGTCGGTCCCATCGGCCGACACGGTCATCTCGGACAGCCGCATCTCGTCACCGGTGGCGGAGTTGGGGGTGTAGTCGACGCGCGGGGACTTGCCGAGGATGCCCTTCATGTGGGCGATGTAGGCCATCTGCATGATCTCCTGGGGTTCCTCGCCGAACAGCTTCGCGAAGGCGTCTTGGCGGGCCTGGCCGGTGAGGGCTTCCGCGGCGCGAATCTTGGCGTCGAACTCCGTTGTGCCGTAGGCACTCTGCGGCCCATCGCTGAGCATGTACTGGTCCATCGTGAAGGCAGCGTCACCGGCCTGGTTGCCGTGCATGATCATCAGGAGGTAGGGACCGGTGTTCGCCGGGAACGGCCGCAGCTGGTACTGCAGCTGGCTGGCGGTGTCCATCATCTCGATCTTGACGTTGAGCCCGATGTCGGTGAACTCGCTCTGGAGCACCTCGACGGTCTCGGCGATCTTCGGGAACTGGGCGGTACGGGCGATGAGGCGGATCTGACGGTCGACGGGCACGCCGTCGGCCTTCGCGTCGGCGACGAGTTCCTTCGCCTTGTCCGCGTCGTGCGGCCAGAGCTGCAGCTGCTCGTTGTAGCCGACGACGCCGGACGGAATCAGTTGTGAGGCAGGGTCGCCGAGTCCGCGGAACAGCGCCTTGACGATGCCGGTGCGGTTCACCGCGTAGTTGATGGCCTGACGTACCCGCATGTCGTCGAGCGGCGCCTCGGTGGCCTGCATGCGAAGTGCGGTGGTCTCGTTGTTCTGGAATGGGACGCCACGGTCGCCCGCGCCGTCCTCGGGGCCGAGCGAGGTGGCGATGTCGGCCTCGTCGTTGGTGATCATCGCGGCGCGCACGCTGCCCTCGCTGCGCCACTGGTATTCGGCGCGGGGGAACGCGGGCTCGGGGCCCCAGTAGGCGTCGTTGCGGGCCAGGATCAGCTTCTGCCCGTACTCCCAGTCGGCGATCGCGTACGGCCCGGTGCCGATCGGCTCGCGCACCTTCTCGGTCATGCTGGTGCCCACGGGCACCATCTCGACGAACGAGATGCGCAGCGGAAGAATCGGATCGGGCTGCTCGGTCGCGACCGTCAGCGTGGCGTCGTCGGGGGTGGCGATCTTCAGCTTCTCGTCGCCGAAGACGTATCCGTCGACGTTGCAACCCAAGTCGGAGTTCACGGCGCGGTCGATCGAGTAGGCCGCGTCCTTGGCACTGAACGGCTTGCCGTCGGAGAAGGTGACGCCGCTGCGGACGTCGAACGTCCACTCCGTCGGCGAGGTCTGACGCCAGCCGGTCGAGAGCAGGGGCTGCAGATCGCCGCTGGTGGGGTCGCGCTCGATGAGGGGCTCGGTGATGTTCGACCGGACGACGATGCCGGTGGAGGTGAGCGAGCTCTCGCAGGGTTCCAGCGTCGGCGGTTCCTGGGAGAGGACGATGCGCAGCGTGTTGGTGTCGAAGCCGCCGGATCCGGAGTTCGCGACCGTGCACCCACTGGCGACGAGGCAGGCGCCGGCCACCGCGAGTGCGGTGGCTCCTGCGCGGCGTGTCCGCCGATGTGGCGCAGGCATCGGAGATGCGGCCATGTTTTCCTCCATGTCGGGCTGTGACGTCCACGTATGTGGATGAGGTCTGTGACGGTAGACACACCGTAGGAGCGGCCGAGGAATAGCGTCAACCCACCGCGAACGGGCTGAAACCGCCTTGTAGGGCCGCTGCCGCGCGAGCTGATCATGCCCAGAAAGCCACTCTGAACTGCGACGATCCGATCTCCGGCCGGTCGTTGATACCCGGCAGCGGCCCCGATTCCCGCAGTTATGCCCCTTGGGTATCAAGCCATGCTAATTCCGAGTTGGACAGGTATTCCCGGGCGTCCTTACGGTACGTACAGGCATTCCAGCCACCCGAGGAGACAGCCGTGCCCACGACCCCCGTTCCAGGCGACCGCTCGCCACGCCGCGTGCTGCAGGTGGGGCCACTCAAGCCCTCCCTGTCGGAGACGCTGCGCAGCACCTACGACGCCCTGGAACTGCCCGCCGATCAGCAGGCGCGGGCGGAGTTCCTCGGCCGGTTCGGCGCGGACGTCGGCGCAGTCGTCACCTCCGGGCGCACGGGTGTCGACGCGGACCTGATGGCCGCGCTGCCCAACCTCGGCGCGGTGGTGAACTTCGGCGTCGGGTACGACACCACCGACGTCGACGCGGCACGCGAGCGCGGCGTCGGCGTCTCCAACACCCCAGACGTCCTGACCGACTGCGTGGCGGACACCGCGGTGGGCCTGCTGATCGACACGATGCGTCAGTTCAGCGCCGCCGACCGCTACTTGCGCGCGGGGCACTGGCCGGTCGACGGCAACTACCCGCTGACCCACCAGGTGAGCAACCGGAAGGTCGGCATCATCGGCCTCGGCCGCATCGGCAGCGCAATCGCCAAGCGGCTCAACGCCTTCGGCTGCACGATCTCCTACCACAACCGGCACGTCGTCGAGGACTCCCCGTACGAGTACGTCGGCTCCCCCGTCGAGCTGGCCCTCCGGGTGGACGTCATGGTCATCGCGGCGGCAGGCGGAAGCGGAACGGCCAAGCTCGTCGACGCCGACGTACTCGAGGCCCTCGGCCCCGACGGCTACCTCATCAACATCGCGCGCGGCAGCGTCGTCGACGAGCCCGCACTGGTTCGTGCGCTGACCGAGGGACGCATCGCAGGCGCCGGGCTCGACGTGTTCGCCGAGGAGCCCCAGGTGCCGGCCGAACTGCTGCGGCTCGACAACGTCGTGCTGCTCCCCCACGTCGGCAGCGGCACCGTCGAGACGCGCGCCGCGATGGAGGATCTGACGCTGCGCAACCTCGACGAGTTCCTCGCCAGCGGCCGGCTCGTCACGCCGGTGGTGCAGCCCGCCGTCCGCGTCTAGCACTCCTTTCCCGCGACGTCTACACCACGGTCGCGATCGCGTCGATCCAACGACCCTGGTGCGGATCTCGCGATGACTTCAGTCGGTCAGAAGTGCTCGACGAGGTCGTCGGTGGTCCACTCGCGCTGGGGCAGCACGTCGCGCAGGAGCCGGTGCAGCGCGGGGTTGGTGCTGTCGCTGCGCCACACGGCGTCGAGTTCGACGGGCCGTTCGCGGAATGCGCCGATCGACCGGAACTCGACCCCCTCCGGGTGCAGCGTGGCCGCCGACGCGGGCACCAGCGCGATGCCAATGCCCGAGCGGACCAGCACCAGCATGGTGTGGACCTGCGTGACGGTCTGCACGTACCGCGGCGTCGCGCCCGCGATGGTGAACGTGCTGATCAGGAGCTCGTTGAAGTAGCGGGCCTGCACGGGCGAATACATGACGACGTCCTGGCCGTCGAGGTCGTTGAGCGTCAGCTGCCTGCCCAGTTCGGTCAGCGGGTGGCCCTTCGGCAGCGCGGCGATCAGCTGCTCGTGCAGCAGCGGACGCGACACCAGCCCGGGCCGCTTCAGCGGAGGCCGCGCCATGCCGAGGTCCAACTCGCCGGTGACCAGACCTTCGATTTGCGCCGCGGTCACCATCTCGCGCAGGTCGAGCTTGACGTCGGGCAGCTTCGCCCGCGCCGCCTCCAGCAGCCGCGGCAGCACGGCGTGCGCGGACGCCGCGGTGAACCCCACGACGACAGTGCCCAGATCGCCTGCGGGAACCCGCTTCACGGTCTGCGCCGCCCCCTCGGCGAGCTGCAGGATGCGTCGCGCGTCGGGCAGGAACGCCACGCCGGCGGGCGTCAGCGTGACCGTCCTGGTGGTGCGGTCGATGAGCTGGACGCCGAGTTCGGCCTCGAGCTGCTGGATCTGCCTGCTGAGCGGCGGCTGCGTCATGTGCAGACGCTCGGCCGCGCGGCCGAAGTGCAGTTCCTCCGCGACGGCGATGAAGCACGACAACCGAGCCAGCGAGAACACCGATGCACTCCCAGTATCAACTAGGCCGCCTTCGTTGGCGGTCGTGCATCAGTGTAGAGCGGCGGTTCTCACCAGCGGGGGCTGATCGCCTCGTACGTCGGGTCGATGCTGCGCATGTAGCCGGTGTCGTCGCGATCGCGGATCCCGCACCGCAGGTACTGCTCGTGCAACGCGTTCAGCGCGTCGTCGTCGATCTCGACGCCCAGCCCCGGGGTCGTCGGCACGGCCACCGCACCGTCGCGGATCGCCAGCACGCCGGGCTTCACGACATCCTCGGTCTTCCACGGCCAATGCGTGTCGCACGCATACGACAGGTTCGGGGTGGCGCCGGCCAGATGCACCATCGCGGCCAGGCTGATGCCGAGGTGCGAGTTCGAGTGCATCGACAGACCCAGTCCGAACGTGTCGCAGATCCCCGCCAGCAACCGCGACCGCTGCAGCCCACCCCAGTAGTGGTGGTCGGACAGCACGACTTTCACCGCCTGCTGGGCGATCGCAGGAGCCAGGTGGTCGAACGCCACGACGCACATGTTGGTGGCCAGTGGCATCGGCGCCTGCGCGGCGACCTCGGCCATGCCCGCGATGTCCGGCGTCGGGTCCTCCAGGTACTCCAGGATTCCCGCCAGTCCGGCAGCCACCTTCACCGACGTCTGTGGCGTCCAGGCGGCGTTGGGATCCAGGCGCAGCGGATGCCCGGGGAACGCGTCGCGCAGCGCCTCGATCGCCTTCATCTCCTCGTCGGGCGGGAAGACGCCACCCTTGAGTTTGATTGCGGTGAAGCCGTATTCGTCGATCATGCGGGTGGCCTGGGCGACGATGCCCGCCGGGTCGAGCGCCTCGCCCCAGGAGTCGGGTTCACCGCCTGGGTGAGCGGCCCACTTGTAGAACAGGTACGCGCTGAACGGCACCGCGTCGCGCACCGCACCGCCGAGGAGGTCGGAGACCGGTCGGCCGGTGGCGTGCCCCTGGACGTCGAGGCAGGCCACCTCGAACGGGGAGAAGACCCGGTCCACCACGCTGGCGGACGTGATCATCCCGGCCAGACCCGAGCCGTCACCGGTGCTGTCGCCGCCGAGCCGGTCCGAGATCGCCGCGCGAATGGCGTTGAGCGCGAACACGTCCAAGCCGATCATCGCGTCGGCGGCCGCTTCCAGCCGCCCCAGGTGCACGACGTCGGCGTAGGTCTCCCCCAGCCCGACCAGACCGGCATCGGTGTCGAGCTGGATGATCGCGCGCAGTGCGTACGGCTGGTGCACGCCCACGGTGTTGAGCAGTGGCGGGTCGACGAACGCGACGGGCGTGATCCGTGCGCCGGTGACCCGAATCGGCGTCACCATCAGCGTTGTCTCCTCTTCGCGCAAGCGCTCATCAGCGTTGTCTCCTCTTCGCGCAAGCGCTCATCAGCGTTGTCCCCTCTTCGCGCAAGCGCTCATCAGCGCGACGCGACGAGATCGTCCGCCAGCACAGCCCTACCCGCGGCGACGATGCGGGTCAGCTCCTCGAGGTCCTCGGGTGCGGGCATGATGAGCGGCGCGCGAACCGGCCCGGCCTCGATGCCCTCCATCGTCACGCCTGCCTTGATCAGCGATACGGCGTAGCCGGGCACGGTGTCGCGCAGTCGAACCAGCGGGTGGAAGAACTCGCGCAGCAGCGCCGCGGTGCGCGGCTCGTCGCCACGCTCGAGTGCGTCGTAGAACGCCAGTGCCAGTTCGGGGGCGAACGCGAACGTCGCCGACGAGTACAGCGTCACGCCGATCGCGCGGTACGCCTGCTGGGACACCTCGGCGGTGGGCAGGCCGTTGAAGAACTGGAACGGCTTGCCCGTCGGCGCGAGCGCATCGGTCACGGCGCGGACGATCCTGGCCACCCGGTCGATGTCGCCGGTGCCGTCCTTGAAGCCCACCACGTTCGGGATGTGCGCGACCTCGATGGCCGATGCCTCGGTGTAGCGGGCGTTGGACCGGTTGTAGACGATCACCGGTAGGTCGGTCGCGCCTGCGACCTCGCGGGTGTAGGCGATCAGGCCCTCCTGCGGCATGGTCACCAGGTACGGCGGCAGCAGCAGCAGGCCGTCGGCGCCGGCCTCGGCAGCGAGGCGGGCGAAGATCTTCGCCTGCGCGACGGATCCGCCCGCACCGGCGTAGACGGGCACCCGTCCACCGGCCACCTCGACTGCGGTCCGCACGATGTCCGCGAACTCGTTCGACTCGAGCGCGTGGAATTCCCCTGTGCCGCAAGCGATGAACACACCACCGGGGCCGGCATCGACACCCCTGCCGACGTGCTCGGCGAGCGCGGTCAGGTCGACCTCACCCGTCTCGGTGAACGGTGTGACGGGGAAGAACAGGACTCCATCGAGGGGCGAAGCGGGCATGGCGAAACTCCTTTTCACGGAAGTGAGTGGCTCTGGCGGGTGGATGGGTGAGCCGGAGTCGTCCGGCGGGTGATCAGTCTCGGGTGAGTTCGCCGTCGATCCGGCGCCATGCGCCGTCGGGGTTGCCGTCGGCGATGGCGCTGGGCAGCAGGGCCTTCGGCATGTCCTGGTAGGCGACCGGCCGCAGGAAGCGCTCGATGGCGCGTCCGCCCACCGAGGTGGTCCGGGAGTCCGACGTCGCCGGGAAGGGGCCGCCGTGCACCATGGCGTAGCCGACCTCGACACCGGTCGGCCAGCCGTTGAACAGGATTCGGCCCGCCTTGGTCTCGAGCGTCGGGAGCAGCGTGCGCGCCGCCTCGACGTCGGTGTCGTCGGCGTGCACCGTGGCCGTCAGCTGTCCTTCCAGACCCGCTGCGACGGTGGACATCTCGTCGACGTCGGCGCACCGGACGATCAGGCTCGACGAGCCGAATACCTCGCCCTGGAGCACCTCGGAGCCCGCGAACGTCGGTGCATCGGTGCTGAACAGCGCCGGGCGACACGCCACCGGATTGTCGGTGTCGGCGCCGCGCTCGACCAACTCGGCCTCGGCGGACAGCGCGTCGACGCCGGATGCGTAGCTCTTCGCGATCGTCGGGGTGAGCATCGGGGTGGCCGACGACTGGCTCAGTGCCTCGCGTGCTGCGGCGACGAAGGCGTCGAGGCCGGGCCCGTCGACCGCGATCACCAGGCCGGGGTTGGTGCAGAACTGCCCCGACCCCATGGTCAGTGAGCCGACGAACGCACGGCCGAGGTCGCCACCGCGGGTCGCGAGCGCGCCGTCGAGCAGGAAGACGGGGTTGATCGAACTCATCTCGGCGTACACCGGGATGGGTTCGGGCCTGCCTGCGGCCGCAGCGACGAGCGCGAGTCCGCCGCCGCGCGATCCGGTGAAGCCGACGGCCTTGATCCGCGGGTCGGTCACCAGTGCGGTGCCGAGGCCGGGACCGGAGCCGAACAGCAGCGAGAAGGTGCCCGGGTGCAGGCCCTCGGCGGCGACGGCGTCGGTGATGGCGCGAGCCACCAGTTCGGAGGTGCCGGGGTGGGCGTCGTGCGCCTTGACGACGACGGGGCAGCCCGCGGCGAGGGCCGACGCGGTATCGCCGCCGGCGACCGAGAAGGCCAGGGGGAAGTTGCTGGCGCCGAACACCGCGACGGGTCCGAGCGGGATGGCCCGCTGGCGGATGTCGGGACGCGGGAGCGGCTTGCGGTCGGGCAGCGCCGGGTCGATGCGGGCGCCGGTCCAGCTGCCCTCGCGCAGGATCGCGGCGAAGAGCCTCAGGTGGTCGGTGGTACGTCCGACCTCGCCGGTGATCCGGGCCTCGGGCAGGCCGCTCTCGGCGACCGCGCGGGCGATCAGGGGTGCGGCGATGGTCTCCAGGTTGGCGGCGATCGACTCCAGGAAGCGGGCGCGCTGCTCGGAGGTCGTCGCCCGGTACGGGCCGAACGCCTCGGCGGCTGCTGCGCAGGCGGCGTCGACGTTCGACTCGTCGCCGTAGCGGTAGCCGGGGTCGAGCAGGGTTCCGTTCGCGGGGTCGAAGCCGCGAATCTCCTGGCCGGTGCCGGTGACGAGCGTGCCGGCGATGAGCATCTGTCCGGTGAGTCGCGTGGACTCGGCGATGGTTGCTGTCACGCGCCCAACGCTATTGCCCCCACCGATACATGTCCAAGACCAATTTGGCAGCGACTAATGCAGAGCCTGCATCAGTTGGTCACGCGGATTTCTGGTCCCGATCCGTCAGCAGGCGCAGGACGTCGTGGCCCAGCCGACGCAGCTGTTCGGGTTCCAGAGCGGTGGAGGGGACGAGCGTCACCCCGTCGGCGACCCCTGCGGAGTCGATGTCGGCGATCAGGCCCGTCAGCCCGGCGACGGTGCCCGCGTAGTGCACCGTCTCGGTGTCGCCGATCGACCGGAAGTCACCGGGAACTGCCACGGCGACGTCCAGGATGACCGCGACGTCGGCGCCGTCGGCGTGGATCCGGTCGGTGCGCCGCTTGGCGCGCTGCAGGTCGGGTGCGGTCAACCGGACGACCGGTCCCCCACCCGCCGTCAACTCACTGAGGTCGCCGGGGTCACTGCCTGTCTGATCTGCCACGAAGAGCCGCACCCTCGCGAGGCTAGCGACGGAGTCCGGCATCGACGAGGGTTCCGCTCAGGGCGAGTTCATCGGGATGGACCGGTGGTACCGACACGGTGCGGCGCGCGGCGGCGGGCAAGGCGCGGTCAGTAGTTTGTAGCCGTGACAGCAGAGAGTGGCGACGTCGGACTCCAGGGACAAGACCTTCTCGGGATTCCGGCTCAATACCTGCTCTCGGAGATGGCGCCGCCGGCGCGGACGCTCATCGACATCCTCTACGCCACCGCCGAGCGTCACCCCGACGCGCCCGCCCTCGACGACGGGGACGTGCAGCTCACCTACGCCGAGTTGATCGCCGACGTCGAGGAGAGCGTGGCCTGGCTGGCGCAGCGCGGGATCGGGCGCGGTGACCGCATCGGCATCCGGATGCCGTCGGGCAGCTACGCGCTGTACGTGGCGATCCTCTCGACGCTCGCGGCGGGCGCCGCCTACGTTCCCGTCGACGCCGACGATCCCGACGAGCGCGCCGCACTGGTGTTCGGCGAGGCCGGTGTGGTCGGCGTCATCACCGAACACGGTCTCGTCCGCGGCCACGGGTCGTCCCGCGGGTGGCGCGCGGGAAAGCCGATGGTGCGCGACGACGCCTGGATCATCTTCACCTCCGGCTCGACCGGAACGCCCAAGGGCGTCGCAGTCACCCATCGCAACGCGGCGGCGTTCGTCGACGCGGAAGCGCAGATCTTCCTTCGCGACAACCCGCTCGGACCGGGTGACCGGGTGCTGGCCGGACTGTCGGTCGCCTTCGACGCGTCGTGCGAGGAGATGTGGCTGGCGTGGCGACACGGCGCCTGCCTCGTACCCGCGCCCCGCTCGCTGGTGCGCAGCGGCATGGACCTGGGGCCGTGGCTGGTGTCGCGGGACATCACCGTGGTCTCTACCGTCCCGACACTGGCCGCGCTGTGGCCTGCCGAGGCGCTCGAGGCCGTGCGGCTGCTGATCTTCGGCGGCGAGGCCTGCCCGCCCGAACTCGGCGAACGGCTCGCGGTCGACGGACGCGAGGTGTGGAACACCTACGGCCCCACCGAGGCCACGGTCGTCGCCTGCCTGGCACCGCTCGAGGGCTCAGGAGGGCAGGAGCGCAGCGACCCGGGATGGAAACCGCGACCCGTCAGCATCGGCCTGCCGCTACCCGGCTGGGACCTGGCGGTGGTCGACGCCTCCGGCATCCCCGTCGCGCTGGGCGAGGTCGGCGAGCTGGTGATCGGCGGGGTGGGGCTGGCGCGCTACCTCGACCCGGAGAAGGACGCCGAGAAGTACGCGCCGATGCCGACCCTGCAGTGGCCGCGCGCCTACCGCAGCGGCGACCTGGTCCGCCTCGAGTCCGACGGGCTGTACTTCCAGGGCCGCGCCGACGACCAGGTCAAGGTCGGCGGCCGCCGCATCGAACTCGGCGAAGTCGATTCCGCTCTGGTCAACCTGCCCGGGGTCAGCGGCGGCGCCGCAGCCGTCCGCAAGACCGCGCGCGGCACCCCGCTGCTGGTCGGCTACGTCGCCAGCGCGGACCCCGCGTTCGACGTGGCCGCGGCCCGCGTCGCGCTCGCCGAGTCGCTGCCCGCCGCACTCGTCCCGCGCCTGGTCCTGGTCGACGAACTGCCCACCCGCACCTCCGGCAAGGTCGACCGCAACGCGCTGCCATGGCCGATCGAGGGCGACACCGCTGCCGACGATCCCGACCTCGCCGGCACCACGGGCTGGCTCGCGGGACTCTGGCGCGACATCCTGGCCGCCCCCATCGACGGTCCCGAGGCCGACTTCTTCGCCGTGGGCGGCGGATCGCTGTCGGCCGCCCAGCTGGTGGCCGCGCTGCGCAGGCGCTACCCGCAGGTGACCGTCGCCGACCTCTACGACCATCCACGCCTCGGTTCGCTGGCCGGTTACCTCGACGAGCTCGCACCGCCCCCGAAGGTGGAGATCCGCACCGTCGCGCCGGTGTCCACCGCCACCCAGGTGGCGCAGGTCGCGCTGTCACTGCCGCTGGCGACGCTGACCGGCATGCAGTGGGTGGTGTGGCTGGCCCTGCTGAACAACGCCGGCGCGTCGATCGGCGTGCCGTGGACGCAGCCGATCGGCTGGTGGTGGATCCTCGCCGGCTTCCTCTTGTTCGTCACCCCTCCCGGCCGGATGGGCATCGCGGTGCTCGGCGCGCGCATGCTGCTTGGCGGGCTCCAACCCGGCACATACCGCCGCGGCGGCTCCGTCCACCTGCGGGTGTGGCTGGCCGAGCGACTCGGCGAGGCCAGCGGAGCCGAGAACCAGGCCGGCGCACCATGGCTGGTGTACTACGCCAGGGCGCTGGGCAACCGGGTCGGCAAGGGCGTCGACCTGCACTCCGCACCGCCCGTCACCGGCATGCTCACACTCGGCCACCGCTGCTCGATCGAGCCCGAGGTGGACCTGACCGGACACTGGATCGACGGCGACCTCTTCCACGTCGGCCCCATCGACGTCGGCAACGACGCCACGATCGGCGCGCGCACCACGCTGCTGCCCGGCGCCAGCGTCGGCAAGAACGCCGACGTCGCACCGGGTTCGGGCGTGGTCGGCAAGGTCAAGGCCGGCCAGTATTGGAAGGGCTCGCCTGCGATGAAGTCGGGCAAGGCCCGCCATCCGTGGCCCGACGAGCGGCCGCCCCGCGCCCCGATCTGGGTCGCGGTCTACGGCGTGACGTCGGTGCTGCTCGGCGGCGTCCCACTGCTGGCGCTCGCCGCGGGTCTGGCCGTGCTGGGCTGGGCCGTCCACGACACCGCGTCGGTGGGCGACGCCATCGGACCGGCGCTGCTCTGGACGCCCGTGGCGACCCTGCTCGCGGTCGTGGTCTACGCGGGACTCACCGTGCTGGGCGTCCGCGGACTCGCGCTCGGCCTGCGCGAGGGGTACCACCCGGTGCGCAGCCGCGTGGGCTGGCAGCTCTGGGCCACCGAACGGCTGATGGACATGGCCCGCAACTACCTGTTCCCGCTGTACGCCAGCCTGCTGACACCGTGGTGGCTGCGTCTGCTCGGGGCGACGGTGGGCAAGGGCACCGAGATATCGACCGCGCTGATGACGCCGAAGTTCACCGTCGTCGAGGACGGCGCCTTCCTGGCCGACGACACCATGGTCGCGTCCTACGAACTCGGCGGCGGGTGGATCCACGTCGCCAAGGCGACCGTCGGCAAGCGCGCGTTCCTCGGCAACTCCGGGATCACGCAACCGGGCCGCCGGGTGCCCGACGACGGACTCGTCGCCGTGCTGAGCGCGACGCCGCACAAGGCGAAGGCCGGGTCGTCGTGGTTGGGCAGTCCGCCGATCCGGTTGCGGCGCAAGCCGACTGCGGCCGACGCGCTGCGGACGTTCGAGCCCTCGACGCGGCTGAAGGTGATGCGCTCGCTGGTCGAGACGTGCCGGATCATCCCGATGATGGTCACGTTCGGCATCGGCGTGGCCGTGCTGCTGGCGTTCCAGTGGTTGGTGACCGACGCCGGCTACCTCTGGGCCGCGCTGGCGGGCGGGGCGATCCTGCTGATCGCCGGTGCGGTCGCCGGTGCCATCGCCGTCGTCGCGAAGTGGGCGGTGATCGGGCGCATCGACGCCATCGAACACCCGCTGTGGTCGTCGTTCGTGTGGCGCAACGAGGTATCCGACACGTTCGTGGAAGTCGTCGCGGCGCCGTGGTTCGCCCGCGCCGCCAGCGGCACCGTGGTGATGAACTGGTGGCTGCGGGGGCTCGGCGCCTCCATCGGCAAGGGCGTCTGGTGCGAGACCTACTGGCTGCCCGAGGCCGACCTGGTGACCCTGGGCCCGGCCGCCACCGTCAACCGGGGCTGCGTCGTGCAGACCCACCTGTTCCACGACCGCATCATGAGGATGGACACCGTGGTACTCGACGACGGGGCGACGCTCGGGCCGCACTGCGTGGCGCTGCCCGCGGCCAGGATCGGCGCCGGTGCCACCGTCGGCCCGGCCTCGCTCGTGATGCGCGGTGATGAGGTGCCGCCGTCGTCGCGCTGGCAGGGCAACCCGATCGCACCGTGGAATCCGTTGCGCAAGAAGCGCGCCGAGCGGGCACAGAAGCCCAAGAAGAACGCCGCGTGAAGAAGCACCAGCGGAGGCACGCGCCGGTCATCGATCCGTACCTGCCCGGCAACGGCAACTTCGGCTACCGGGTCTCGCGCTACGACCTCGACCTCGCCTACAAGGTCAGCGCCAATCGGCTCTCGGGTGCGGTGACGATCACGGCGACCACCCTGGCGTCGCTGAAGACGTTCACGCTGGACCTCTCTCACGCGCTGTCGGTCTCGAAGGTGACCGTCAACGGCCGTCGGCCGGACTCGTTCCGCACGTCGCACGACAAGCTGCACGTCGCGCTGGCGTCGGCCCTGCCCGCCGGGGCGGCGATGTCGATCGAGGTGCGCTACGCCGGCAATCCCCGTCCCATCCGCTCGATGTGGGGTGAGGTCGGCTTCGAGGAGTTGACCAACGGCGCGCTGGTGGCGGGTCAACCCAACGGCGCCGCATCGTGGTTCCCGTGCGACGACCACCCGAGCAGCAAGGCCAGCTACCGCATCGCGATCAGCACCGACAACCCCTACCGCGCGGTGGCCAACGGCGAACTGACGTCGAAGCGGACGCGCGCGGCGATGACGACGTGGACCTACGAGCAAGCCGAGCCCACCTCGACCTACCTGATCACGCTGCAGATCGGCATGTACGACGAGCACCGGCTGACGAAGAGTCCGGTTCCGATGAAAGCCGCAGTGCCGCATCGGCTCCGGCACGACTTCGAGCACGCCTTCGCCCATCAGACGCAGATGATGAAGCTGTTCGTCAAGTTGTTCGGACCCTATCCCCTGGCGACCGGCTACACCGTCGTGGTCACCGACGACGACCTGGAGATCCCACTGGAGGCGCAGGGCATCTCGATCTTCGGCGCCAACCACTGTGACAGGCACGGCAAGTCGGAGCGGCTGATCGCCCACGAGCTGGCCCATCAGTGGTTCGGCAACTCGGTGACCGCACGCCGGTGGCGGGACATCTGGCTGCACGAGGGGTTCGCCTGCTACGCGGAGTGGCTGTGGTCCGAGGAGTCCGGCGGGCGCAGCGCCGACGAGTGGGCCAAGCACTACTACCAGCGCCTGGCGTCGTCGCGGGAGGATCTGCTGCTGGCCGATCCGGGGCCGCGCGACATGTTCGACGACCGGGTGTACAAGCGCGGTGCGATCACCCTGCACGTGTTGCGGCGCGCGATCGGCGACGACGCGTTCTTCGACCTGTTGCGGGACTGGACGACTCGGTACCGGCACGCGACCGCGGTCACCGACGACTTCACGGGTCTGGCGGCCAAGTACTCCGAGAAGCCGCTGCGGCCGCTGTGGCAGGCCTGGCTGTACTCCACCGCCCTGCCGGATCTGTGAGCGACGGCGCGGCGGCCGCACTGGGGCCGGTGACCCGGGGCAGTGTCGTCCGCGTCGGCATCGCCACCGCCGTCAGCGCACTGTGCGGGTACGTCGTGCTCTACCTGGCCGCCCGCGATCTGGAGCCCGCGGGATTCTCGGTGTTCGCGGTGTTCTGGGGCGCGTTCGGGCTGCTGGCCGGTGCGGCCAACGGTCTGCTGCAGGAGTCGACCCGCGAGGTGCGAGAGACGCTGCAGGCCGGCGTCGATCCCGAGGTCCTGCCGGGGCCACGGATTCACCCGATGCGAGTCGCGCTGCTGGTGGGGCTGGGTTCCGCAGCGGCAGTGGGGATCACCGCACCGGTGTGGTCGAGCCACGTGTTCGTCGAGGCCCGATGGCTGAGCGTGGCGCTGCTGGCGGTCGGCATCGCGGGATTCTGCGTGCACGCGACACTGCTGGGCGTGCTGGCCGGGGTGAACCGGTGGAGTCAGTACGGCACGCTCATCGTGGGCGACGCGATCGGCCGGGTGGCGATCGCGATCGCGACGTTCCTGATCGGGTGGCAGCTGGTTGGCTACCTGTGGGCCACGGTCGCCGGGTCGATGGCGTGGCTGCTCCTGCTGCTGGCCTCCCCAGCGGCGCGCGCCGCGGCACGGATCTTGACCCCAGGGACGGTCTGGACGTTCCTGCGCGGTGCCACCCACTCGATCGCAGCGGCAGGTGCCAGCGCGATCCTCGTCATGGGGTTCCCGGTGCTGCTGAAGGCGACCTCGTCGGACCTCGGCGCGGCGGGCGGAGTGGTCATCCTGGCCGTCACGCTCACCCGCGCTCCGCTGCTGGTGCCGCTGACTGCGATGCAGGGCAACCTGATCGCGCACTTCGTCGATCAGCGGGACACCCGCCTGCGCGCGCTGCTCACGCCCGCGCTGGTGGTCTGCGGGCTCGGCGCGCTGGCGGTCCTGGTGGCGGGGTTGGCCGGGCCGTGGCTGCTGCAGACCGCGTTCGGCTCGCAGTATCAAGCCGCCGGCGGGCTGCTCGCATGGTTCACCGCGGCGGCGATCGCGATCGCGCTGCTGACCCTGACCGGCGCTGCGACGGTGGCCGCGGCGCTGCACCGGGCGTACGCCGTCGGCTGGGTGGGAGCCACGCTGGCGTCGACCCTGCTGCTGTTGTTGCCCCTGGATCTGGAGACACGGACGGTGGTCGCGCTGATGTGCGGGCCGCTGGTGGGAATCGTCGTGCACTTGGTCGCGCTACGCAGGGTTTCGGCAGGTTGAGCGTGTAGCTTGTTCCGCATCGACACTCCGGACAGTGCGTACCACGACGTGTGGATCGTCATCCCAGCCTTCAACGAGGCGAGCGTCATCGCCGACGTCGTCGCCGACGTGCGCGCGGTCTTCCCCAACGTGGTCTGCGTCGACGACGGCAGCCCCGACGACACCGGTGAGAGGGCGCTGCGGGCGGGCGCGCACGTGGTGCGCCATCCGGTGAACCTCGGTCAGGGTGCGGCGATCCAGACCGGCGTCGAGTACGCGCGCAGCCGGCCGGGGGCAGCGGTATTCGCGACGTTCGACGCCGATGGCCAACACCGGGTCAAGGACGTGATCGGGATGATCGACCGGCTGTCGGTCGACGACCTCGACGTCGTCGTCGGAACCCGGTTCGGCGGGCAGGCCCCGACCAAGATGCCGCCGCTGCGGCGGGTCCTGTTCCCGCTGATCGCCAAGCTGAGCCCGGCGAGCCGGAAGCTCGGTCTGACCGATGCGCACAACGGGTTGCGGGTGTTCGGCAGGACGGTGGCCGACGGCCTCAACCTGACGATGAGCGGCATGAGCCACGCCAGCGAGTTCATCTCGCTCATCGTCGAGAACGGTTGGCGGGTGGCCGAAGAACCCGTCGAGATCATCTACACCGACTACTCGATGTCGAAGGGACAGCCGTTGGTCAACGGCGTCAACATCGTCTTCGACGGGCTGATGCGCAGGAGGATGCGCCGATGAACTGGATCCAGGCGCTGCTGATCGCAGCGGTCATCACGCTGCTGGTGTACCTGCTGAGGTCGCGGCGCAGCGCCCAGGCCAGAGCCTGGGTCAAGGTCGGTTACGTGGTGTTCGTCGTTGCCGCGGTGTACGCCATCCTCCGGCCCGACGACACGACCGTGCTGGCGAATTGGCTTGGCGTCGACCGTGGTTCGGATCTACTGGGTTACGCGTTGATCATCGTGTTCCTGTTCACGACGATCAGCACCTACATGCGGTTCAAGGACCTCGAGCTGAAGTACGCGCAGTTGGCGCGGGCCGTCGCCCTCGAAGGTGCGAGGACGCCGGAGGACCGCTAGTCCTCGCGGAAGAAGTCGACCGTCCTGGCCACACCGTCGGTGAGCGCCACCTGGGGCGTCCACCCCAGCACGTCACGCGCGCGGGAGATGTCGAGCCGCGACCGCTTCAGGTCGCCGAGGCGCGGCGGGTGGATCTCCGGCTCGTCGGGCTTGCCGGCGGCCGCGGCGATCGCCGAGTGCAGTTCGCGCGTCGAGGTTTCGACGCCTGTGCCCACGTTGAAGCGCAGGCCGCTGCCTGCCTCCCCGCCCGCGCGGACGAAGGCATCCACGACGTCATCGACGTACACGTAGTCGCGGGTGTCGCCGCCGTCGCCGAAGATCCTCGTCGGACGCCCGGCCAGCAGCGCCTGGGCGAAGATCGCGACGACGCCAGCCTCGCCGTGGGGGTCTTGGCGCGGGCCGTAGACGTTGGCAGGCGCAATGTGGCTGCAGTCGAGGCCGTACAGGTTGCGGAACATGTCGAGGTACACCTCGCCGCAGACCTTGCTGGCCGCATACGGCGAGGAGGGATCGACGGGCATCTCCTCGGTGGTCGGGTAGCCGGGCGGGTTCTTGCCGTAGATGGAGCCGCCGGACGAGGTGTGCACGATCTTGCGGACGCCGGCCCTGCGCGCGGCCTCGGCCAGGCGGACGGTGCCGACCACGTTGACGCTCGAGTCCCGCTGCGGGTCGTCGACGGAGAGCTTTACCGAGATCTGCGCCGCGAGGTGGAACACGACCTCGGGCTTCACGTCGGCGAGCAACCCGTTCAGGTCGGCCTCGACGATGTCGGCCTTGGCGAATTCGAACGCATCACTCTGCTCGGCCTGCGTGATGTTGGTGCTCTTGCCGGAGCTGAGGTCGTCGACGCCGACGACACTGTGACCGTCCGCCAGCAGGCGGTCTACCAGCGTCGATCCGATGAAACCGGCCGCGCCGGTGACGAGAGTCCGCATCGGGTCACCATACCGAGGCACGTACAGTCGGCGAACGTGGACGTCCGGCGGGCAGGAATGCGGAGGCTCGGGGTCGGTTGGGTTCCCTGCGCCGCCGCTGCGCTGATCGCGCTGCAATTGGCGGTGCGGGCGGTGGTGGCGTTCCACGGCTATTTCTACTGGGACGACCTGATCCTCACCGGGCGGGCCAGCACCCAGGGGCTGCTGTCGCCGTCGTACCTGTTCGACGACCACGACGGTCACGTGATGCCAGGGGCGTTCCTCGTCGCCGGCGGCATCACGCGGTTGGCGCCGTTGGAGTGGATCGGGCCGTCGTTGAGCCTGGTGGTGCTGCAGCTCGTCGCGTCATTGGCCTTGCTACGCGCCCTGCACGTGATCCTCGGCTGGCGGCCGGTGTTGCTGGTGCCCCTGACGTTCGCGCTGTTCACGCCGCTCGCCCTGCCGTCGTTCGCGTGGTGGGCCGCGGCGCTGAACGCACTGCCGATGGTGGCGGCGCTGGCGTGGGTGTGCGCGGACGCCGTTCTGCTGGTGCGCACCGGCAACCGGCGCTACGCCGTCACGGGGACCGTGGCGTTCCTGGTTGGCCTGACGTTCTTCGAGAAGGCCGGGGTGATCCCGTTCGTGGCGTTCGCGGTGACCGCACTGCTCGTCCACGTGACGGGTGACGGCTCGGCGATGCGGACGACGTGGCGTCGTGGTGCGGGGCTGTGGTCGGCGTGCCTGGTGGTGACGGCGGCGTGGGTTGGCGTGTACCTGCTGGTGGTCGACCAGCAGCGGTGGAGCTTCGACCTCGGTATGACGTGGGACCTGTTGGTGCGCTCGGTGACTCACGGAATCGTGCCGGGTCTGGTGGGCGGACCGTGGGAGTGGCAGCGCTGGGCGCCTGCCTCGCCGTGGGCCACGCCGCCGGTGGTCGTGATGGCGCTGGGATGGCTGGCGCTGGCCGCCGTCGTCGCGGTGACCGTGGCCCGCAAGCAGCGCATCGGAGCCGTGTGGGCCGTGGCCGGAGCGTATGCCGTCGCCTGCCAGGTGCCGATCTACCTGATGCGGTCCTCGGAGTTCACGGCGTTGGAGTTGGCGCAGGCGCTGCGCTACCTGCCGGATCTGGTGGTGGTGTTGGCGCTGCTGGCGGCGGTGGGACTGTGCGCGCCGAACCGGGAGACGTCGGGCCGGCTGGATCGGTCGCGGGCGCGGGACGCCGTCATCGTTTGTCTCGCAGCGCTGTTCGTGGGAAGCAGCCTGTACTCGACCGCGACGTTCGACGCGATCTGGCAGGACAACCCCACGAAGGCCTACATGGAGACGGGCTCGGCGGCGCTCGCGCAGGCCGGTCGGGAGTCGGACGCACCGATGCTCGATCAGGAGGTCGATCCCCTGATCCTGCAGCGCATCCAGTGGCCGGAGAATCTGGCCAGCCACGTGTTCGCGCTGTCGCCTGGACGACCCGAGTTCGCCGACTCGACGACGAATCTGAGGATGCTGGACATGTCGGGCCGGTTGCTCGACGCGAAGGTGACGTGGGTGCGGTTCATGAAGCCGGGGCCGCTACCGCAGTGTGGGTACCTGGTGCAGCCGGACGCGCCCGCGCGGATTCCGCTCGACGGGCCGTTGTTGCCGTCGGAGTGGACGGCGGAGGTCAACTACCTGGCCAACAGCGACGGCTCGATGACGCTGGCGCTGTCGGAAGGCAATGAGGTGAAGGTGCCGGTGCGGCCGGGTTTGAACAGGGTGTTCGTCCGGCTTCCCGGGGCGGGCGACACGCTCCACGTGCGGGCGAACACGTCGGCGCTGTCGGTGTGCGTCGCGTCGGGGCCCGTGGGGTACATCGCGCCGAAGTAGCTGTTTCGGGGGTCGTCGGCGCTCGGTTGGCGCCGTCCTCCCGGGCCCGTCAACATTCGATGACGCCGCCAGAACACAACAAGTGCTCTTGCCCTGCCCGGCCGTCGGCGATAATCGAGGTTCGGTTGTAGGGACGGGCCGGGGGTGCTTCGAGTGGGCGTGATCGACGGGTTCGATGCGACGTGGTCCCAGGCGCGCCAGACCTACGGCGAGGGCACCCCGACCACCGGCGAGAAGTTCGATCAGAGCAGCACGCTGAACACCCTGAAATCGACCATGGACGGCGCCGCGCCCGGCTCGCGCTGGTCGGGCGGCGCGTCGGAGGCCTACGGCGCGGCCAACACCGAGCATCAGCGGGTGATCGGGGCCATCGGCGACCTCGACAAGCAGCTGGGCACCCAGGTGACCAACGCCGCCAATCTGGTGAACTCGGGCCGCAACGACCTCGACTCGGTGAAGAAGTGGGTGCACGACGCCGCGGCCACCACGCAGAACAACCAGGCCGGCGAGCGCATGAAGATGACGATCGTGAGCAAGGGACTGGGCCAGCTCACCGAGGTCATCAACAACACCGACGGCCAGATGCAGCGGGTCAAGGGCGAGATCGACAAGATCAAGGGCGAGTACCAGGCGCTCGGGACCGGGCAGAAGTTCGCGCAGGAGGGAAAGGGGGACAAGGACCCGCTGGGCGAGGAGAAGAGCGACGAAGAGAAGAACGCGGAAGAGGAAAAGCAGGCTCGCGAGAGGGCCGAACAAGACGTCCAGGACACTCTCGGGGGCGACGAAGAGGCCGCAGGCCGCGTCGATGAGGTGATCGACTCGATCGAGCCTGGCAAGCCATTGAGCACTGAGCAGGGTTCCTACCTCAGCCAGATGCAAGCGCAGATGCACGGCATGTCCGTCGAACGACTGCACGAGGTCGAACAGAAGCTCGGCGACCATAAAGACGTCATTGGCGATTCGATGCAACTGATGAGCAATGACGACGTGGAATTTCCCAAGACCGACACCGAGACCGGCGCCGTCGATGATCCTGGACAATCCGTGCAGGGCGGGTTCGACCAACTCCCCGACAGTGTGAAGGACACGTTGAACTCGCCGGACATCCTGCACATGGACCGGCTCGAGGCGATATCCGGGATGGTGCAGGACGGCGACGACCGGTTCCAGACGAACACGGACCTCGATCGAGGGATGCTCCGAAAAGCTGGCGACGTCATGGATTCACCGTTCTGGCAACAATCGCCCGACGAGTATCCGGGCGGGTCGATGGACAGAGGAGTGCATGCCTTCGATCCGACGATCTCCAAGGTGTTCGATGCAGTGGCGCCGGATCATGGGGCGATCCACGATGCCATTACAAACGGACCGGGCCACATCGAGGGCATCGACTCGGACAAGTTCATGGAGGGTGTTACGCACCGCAACTGGGCTGACGACGGCAAGGCCGCGGGACAACTGTTCGAGTGGACGAAGGACTCGACCGGCCCGAATGGAGTTATTGCCGCTGAGACGGCTCACGCCTACGCCGCATATCTCGGCGAGCACAGCCAGGATCTCCTCGCGCTTGGGGGTTCCCATCAAATCGGTGACGTCAATCCCAGTTTGGTACAGGCGTTCTCGTCGGGGCTCATGCCATACCAAGATGAGATGGTCGAAGAGAACCCGGCTCATGACACCGTCTTCAAGCCGCTCGACGACCTCGGATCCAAGATGGAGTACACCAAGGGTTTGTTCGCAGTAATAGATACGCAACCGGATGCGGCCCGCGAGTGGAACAGGGCCGCGTATCAGAACGCGATGGACATGCAAGGGTCATTCGCTGACTACGCGCGCGAGCAGCCGACACTCTCCGGACACGATCTTCGACTCGACGACCTGGAAAGTTCAGCACGCCTTCTCGGTGCCATTGATGGCGGTGTCAATCAGGAGACGCTATCCAATGTTCAGAATGGCCAGATGAGTGCCGACGAAGCCCTCAAGAACGCGCAAGATGCCTACAATTTCAAGAAAGACATCCTCGGTGACGTGCTTTCGTATGCACCCGGTGGCGATCTGATCACCAATACCGCTGCAGAAGCCATAGTGGGCCAACCACCCAATGAAGCCAGCTTCAAGTTCGATGCGACCGGAACGATCACAGATGTCGGACTGAGCGCAAACGAACAGTCCGCAGCGCATCAAACCACTCAGGCGCAGTATGCCGTTGCATCACAGTTCGTAGAGCGCGGTGATGCTTACATTGATCCCAAATTCTTCAACGGAGACGGCTCGTTGAAGTCACCCAACCAGATCAGCGCAGACGAATGGAGCGTGTACGACGCTCAATTGACTGTCGCGATGTCAGAACGAGTTCAAATAAACAGCATGCTAGAGAAGTTCCGAAACACCTTGGACAGAGTCAACGGAATTGGTAATTGACCATGAAGATTCGTTCACTTACGGCCAAGTGCGTTGCGTCGATCGCGGCGACGCTCGTCGTCCTCACGGGCTGCTCGAACTCCCCTGCCGTGCCCGAATTGCCGTCGGAAACTAACCCAAGCGCAGTGTCGGACGCGATTACGGGATCCAGCGGCGCAACCCTCTTGAGCGACATGACGATGTACCCGTGGGACGACGGCGGTCGCAGGGCGGGCGATCTCCTTTCATGGATTCCGGACGACGCCCAATCTTCGGACCGCTTCGTTGCCGAGCGAGCGGGAAAAACTGCGCTTGCCGTCGCGACGTTTCTGGCTGAAAAGAGAGAGTCACTCGCCGAAGCGCCGCCGAATCCTCTTCTTTGGCAGTCCTTCGCGTCTAGCCTTGCACCTTACGTTGGCGCCTTGATGGGCGATGACGACGGCGCACAGGGCTTCGAACCCTTGGACGCACTCGAGAGCATCGAGTCGCCCATGACCCGCACCGTAGGCCTTTTTCGGGCGATGATGAAAAACGACGAAGCTAACAAGACCTTGATCGACGCTGCTACGAAACGTGCACGCGCCTATGAAGAAGCGTTCGCGAACGCCGTGTCCAGAGATCCACAGCTCGCGGGAACCAACGACACGCGGGAGTGGTTGATCCGGGCGGCCCGGCTACGCGGCGTTGTCGCGAAGGCAGAATCTGCAAATACTCCAGATTCGGGACGGCCAACGCCGGCCCACGCTCAGACGCAAGTCGCCTTCGATGTTGCGGTCCTGACGGCTCGACCAGGCGACCCCACGATCGACCCGAAGTTCTTTGGGCCGGACGGACGCCTGAACGGACCCGATGAACTGGAGGAAATGGATTGGAGCATCTACGACTCGCAATTAACTGTGTACTTGTCTGTTTTTCCTCCCATCAACGACGCGATCCGCTCCTATGGCCGGATATTTCACGACATAGTCGCGGAGGATTGACGCTTTGACTCGAGCGCAGTCGGTGCTGGACGACCGCCTCATAGCCCTCGTGCCAAGCTCAACCCCATGACCAACCCACGCGCCGACGGTCTTCGGGTCTTTCGCGAGCTGCTGCCAGGTGTGATCCCCGACGACGATGCCGACGTCGACTTCGGCGGAGGCTTCGCGCCGGAGCTGATGGACATCGGCGTCGAGGGCATCTTCGGCAAGCTCTGGACCCGCGACGGCATCAGCCGTCGTGACCGCAGCCTCGTCACGCTCGGCATCCTCATCGCGCTGCGCGCCACCGACGAACTGCACGCGCACTTCCAGATCGCCCGCAACAACGGCCTTTCCGACGAGGAACTGGCCGAGGTCGTCTACCACGCCAGCGGCTACGCCGGCTTCCCCGCCGCGAGCACCGCCAGGAACGTCGCAGAGAAGGCGCTCGCGGAAGACGTTTAGCCGCTGCGACGTTGGAAAGACCCATGAACGTGGAGTTCGCGTCCGCACCCATCGTCCATCGCCGGATCACCGTCGACGGCGTCGACGTGTTCTACCGCGAGGCCGGGTCGCCCAATGCACCGGTGGTGCTACTCCCCCACGGCTATCCAGCCTCGTCGTTCGTCTACCGCAACCTCATGGCCGGCCTCGGTGGCCGGTGGCGGCTCATCGCACCGGACCTGCCTGGGTTCGGCTACAGCGCAACGCCTTCGGCCGACGACTTCGAGTACACCTTCGCGGCGTACGCGCACTTCCTCCGACGGTTCGTCGACGCGCTGAACCTCAGCCGCTACGTCATCTGGCTGCACGACTACGGCTCGCAGTTCGGCTTCCAGCTCGCCCTGAGCGCACCCGAGCGGGTGGCCGGGCTCATCATCCAGAACGGCGACATCTACGAAGACGCCTTCGGACCCAAGTACGACTTCCTCAGGAAGTCGTGGAACGACCCCGGACCCCAGGCACGCCGACGCATCGCCGACCACGTCACCCTCGAAGGATTCGTCAGCGAGTTCCAGGGCGAACTGCCCGACGACGTGGCAGCCCGCATCACCCCCGACCTCGCGCAGCTGCACTGGTCGCTGATGAACACCCCCCAGCGGATCGCCAACCTCATCCGCCTGCTCGAGGACCAGCCCAACACCCTGGGGTGGTTCCTCGACGAACAGGCGTACCTGCGGGAGCACCAGCCGAAGACGCTCATCGTCTGGGGCCCGCACGATGGCTACATGCCCGAGCAGTCCGCGATGGCCTACCGCCGCGACCTGCCCGACGCGCCCATCCACCTGCTCGGCGGCGGGCACTGGCTGCTGGAAACCCATCTCGGCGAGGTGCTGCCGCTCGTCGCGAACTTCCTCGACGGGGCGTACCCGTCGACGTGACGGCGATGTGGAGAGTGAGCCGCCTGGGGGAATCGAACCCCCGACCTTCTCATTACGAGTGAGACGCTCTACCGACTGAGCTAAGGCGGCGTGCCCGCCTTCGAGCACTTGCGCGAACGCAAGAACCGGAGCAGCGGGCGCAGCAGAGTCTACGGCAGGCCCCGCCGCCGACCCAATTCCAGGCCACGCCCCGCAGCAGTCAGCCGCGCAGCGCCTGCCCCACGGTCGCCACCATCGCATCGACGGCGAACTTGGGCTTGACGTTGATCGCCAGCGCCTCGCGACACTCCAGCACCGCCTCGATGCAGCGCAGCAACCGGTCGGGCGGCACGTGCGACGCCATCGCGGCCACCTTCTCGGCCATGTCGGGGTGATTCGGTTGCACGGTCCCCGCTCCCGACGACACGACGAGCGCGTCGCGGAAGTAGGTCGCCAGGTCGATCAACGCACGATCGAGCGCATCTCGCGACGCGCGCGTCTGCCGGGACTTCTGCCGCCTCTCCAGGTCGTTGAGCGCGCCGACGGAGCCGCGCATCGCTCCCCCGGCCCCCTTGCCCGTGCCACCCGCTCCCAGAGCAGTGCGCAACTCTTCGGTCTCGACCTCGTTGCGGTCGACGGTCAGGGCCTTGGCCTCGGCCTCGGCGGTCGCCACCAGCTCCTCCGCGGCGGCGTACGCCCGCGAGGGCGTGGCCGCGTCCCTGGCCAGCCCCAGCGCGCGCTCACGGCGCTGCCGGGCCTCGCCGTCGGTGGCCAGCCTGCGCGCACGGCCCACGTGCCCACCGCTGACCGACGCCGCCCACCGCGCATCCGCCTCGGGCAGCCCGTCGGTGTCCCGAAGCACCTGGGCGATCGCGTCGAGCCGCGGGGTCACCAGCGCAACGTGCCTGCACCTCGACCGCAGGGTGATCGCGATGTCCTCGGGATCCACTGATGGCGCGCACAGCAGGAACACCGTCGACGGCGGCGGCTCCTCGACGACCTTCAGCAGCGCGTTCGCGGCGCCCTCGGTGAGTCGGTCGGCATCCTCGACGACCACGATCTGCCATCGACCCGTAGCTGGCCGGCGCGACGCGATCTGCACGATCGCGCGCATCTCCTTGACGCTGATCGAGAGCCCCTCGGGGATGATCCGCCGCACGTCACCGTGCGTCCCCGCCATCGTCGTCGTGCACGCCCGGCACTCGCCGCACCCCGGGACACCCTCGGACGTGCACTGCAGGGCCGCGGCGAAGCACAGCGCAGCGATCGACCGCCCAGACCCCGGCGGGCCCGTGATCAGCCACGCATGGGTCATCCGGCCGCCCACGGCATCGGCCGTCGACCCGCTGTGAGTCGAATCACCACGGGCGGCGACGGCCGCGCTCACCAGTTCCGCCTCGACGACGTCCTGACCCACCAGACGCGAGAAAACACCGCTCATCGGGTCCAACCCTAGTGCCGACTACGACACGTACCTGAGCGACAGCGGCGGTATCGGTCAGCCCGGAACGTTACGGTTGTCGGGTGACGACGGCGGCGACACCGATTGGGCGAATCAACGCATTCGTCCGGTGGGTCGCGCGTACGCCCTGGCCGGTGTTCACCCTGGGGATGCTGCAGGCCGACATCATCGGCGCGTTGCTGGTGCTGGGCTTCCTGCGCTTCGGCCTGCCACCGGACGATCGCATCCAGTTGCAGGACCTGCCCACGTTCAACCTCGCGGTCTTCCTCGGCTACCTGTTCGTCTCGTTCACCGTCGGCGCCTACCTGACGCTGCGGATGCTGCTGCCGGTGATCCGCTGGCAGCGCCGCGACACCCTGCTCGCCAGCACCGACCCCACGATCACCGAGATCGCCCGCGTACGCGCCCTGCGGATGCCCTACTACCGCTCGGTGATCAGCGTCTCGAACTGGTTCCTCGGCTCGATCGTCTTCATCGTCGCGAGCTGGCCGGTGGCCAGCCAATCCGCCCCGGTCGTCGCCGTCGCCTCACTGCTGGGCGCCACCGCGACCGCGATCATCGGCTACCTGCAGGCCGAACGCGTGCTGCGGCCTGTCGCCGTGGCAGCGCTGCGCGGCGGCGCGCCCATGAACTTCCGCGCCCCCGGCGTCATCCTGCGTCAGGTGCTCACCTGGGTGCTCTCCACGGCGGTGCCGATCCTCGCCATCGTGCTGGCTCTGGTGGCCAGCAGGTTCGAGATCCTGACCGCCCCCGCCGAGCGGCTGAACACGCCGATCCTGCTGCTGGCGATCTCCGCGCTGGTGATCGGCCTGACCGGCACCGTGCTGGTCGCGATGTCGATCGCCGACCCGCTGCGCCAGCTGCGCTGGGCGCTAAGCGAGGTGCAGCGCGGCAACTACAACGCGCACATGCAGATCTACGACGCCAGCGAGCTGGGCCTCCTGCAAGCCGGGTTCAACGACATGGTCCGCGATCTGGCCGAGCGGCAACGACTGCGCGACCTGTTCGGCCGCTACGTCGGTGAGGACGTGGCCCGGCGGGCCTTGGAGCGCGGCACCGAACTCGGCGGCCAGGAACGCGACGTCGCCGTGCTGTTCGTCGACCTCGTCGGTTCCACGCATCTGGCGTCGACGATCCCCGCCGCCGAGGTCGTCAGCCTGCTCAACGAGTTCTTCCGCGTCGTCGTCGACTCGGTCAACCGGCACGGCGGGTTCGTGAACAAGTTCCAGGGTGACGCGGCGCTGGCCATCTTCGGTGCGCCGATCGAGCACCCAGACGCCTGCGGCGCGGCGCTGGCGGCGTCGCGCGAACTGCACGACGACCTCATCGAGGTGCTGGGTCAGACCGAGTTCGGCATCGGCGTGTCCTCCGGCCGTGCCATCGCCGGCCACATCGGCGCCCAGGCCCGCTTCGAGTACACGGTCATCGGCGACCCCGTCAACGAGGCCGCCCGCCTGACCGAGCTGGCCAAACTGGAGGAAGGCCACGTGCTCGCGTCGGCGATCGCCGTCAGCGGCGCGCTCGACGCAGAGGCGCTGTGCTGGGACGTCGCCGAGATCGTCGAACTGCGCGGCCGGGTGGCGCCCACGCAGCTCGCACGCCCCGTGCGACTGGTGTCACCGGATCAGGCGCGCACCCGCGTGCCGTCCGACGCCCAGAACTAAGCCTTCTTGACGGCCTTCTTGGCCGGAGCCTTCTTCGCAGGCGTCTTCTTCGCGGCCTTCTTGGCTGGTGCCTTCTTCGCGGCGGCCTTCTTCTTCACCGGACCGCGGGCACGACGATCGGCCAGCAGCTCCGAAGCTCGCGCATCGGTGATCGACATGACGTCGTCGCCCTTGCGCAGGCTCGCATTGGTCTCGCCGTCGGTGACGTACGGACCGAACCGGCCGTCCTTGATGACCATCGGCTGCTCGGACACGGGGTCCTTGCCCAGCTCGCGCAGCGGCGGCGTCGCCGCCCCCTGCCTGCCGCGCCGCTTCGGCTCGGCGTAGATCTTCAGCGCCTCGTCGAGCGTGATGATGAACATCTGCTCTTCGTTCACCAGTGAGCGAGAGTCGGTGCCGCGCTTGAGGTATGGGCCGTAGCGGCCGTTCTGCGCGGTGATCTCCTCGTTGGTCGCCGGGTCGACGCCGACCACGCGCGGCAGCGAGAGCAGCTTGAGTGCGTCCTCCAGCGTGACGGTCTCGATGTCCATCGAGCGCAGCAGCGAACCGGTGCGCGGCTTGGGGCCGACGGGCTTCTTGCCCTTCTTGGCCGGCGCACCGTCCTCCGGCTCCTCCGGCGGAGGCGGCAGGATCTCGGTGACGTACGGCCCGAATCTGCCGTCCTTGGCCACGATTTCGTGTCCGGATTCCGGATCCACGCCGAGTGAACGGCCCTCCTGCGGCGTCGAGAACAGCTTCTCGGCCAGCTCGAGGGTCAGCTCGTCGGGAGTGAGTTCGTCCTTGAGGTTGGCGCGCTGCGGTGTCGGTTCTCCGTCGTCGCCGATGATCATGCGCTCGAGGTACGGCCCGTTGCGGCCCACGCGGACGTTGACCGCGCGGCCTTCGTCGTCGTCGAACAGCTTGATGGAGTTGACTTCTCGGGCGTCGATGTCCTCGAGGTTGCCGCCGACGAGCTTCTTCAGACCACCCGCACGGGCGATCGAGCCGTCGGCGCCGTGCTCGCCACCGAAGTAGAAGTTGTTGAGCCAGTTGGTCCGCTGCTCGGTGCCCGACGCGATCTGGTCGAGTTCGTCCTCCATCGCGGCGGTGAAGTCGTAGTCGACGAGACGGCCGAAGTGCTGTTCGAGCAGCCCGATGACGGCGAACGCCACCCAGGACGGCACCAGTGCGCTGCCCTTCTTGTGCACGTACCCGCGGTCCTGAATCGTCTTGATGATCGAGGAGTACGTCGACGGGCGTCCGATGCCGAGTTCTTCCAGCGCCTTGATCAGCGAGGCCTCGGTGTAGCGCGCGGGCGGGCTGGTGGTGTGGCCGTCGGCGGTCAGGCCGGCGGCGTCGACACGTTGGCCCTGGGTGAGGTTGGGCAGCCTGCTCTCGGCGTCGTCGGCCTCGCCGCCGGCCTGCTCGTCGACGGTCTCGACGTAGGCCTTGAGGAAGCCGGGGAACGTGATGGTGCGGCCGCTGGCGTTGAAGACGACCTGCTCGCCCGAACTCGCGGTGCCGGAGATGCGCAGCGACAGCGTCGTGCCACGCGCGTCGGCCATCTGCGAGGCGACGGTGCGCTGCCAGATCAGCTCGTAGAGCCGGAACTCGTCGGTGTCGAGCTGCGCGTGCAGCTGGCCCGGCGTCTGGAACACGTCACCGGCCGGCCGGATGGCCTCGTGGGCCTCCTGCGCGTTCTTCACCTTGCGGGTGTACTGGCGCGCCGTCGGGTGCACGTACTCCTCGCCATAGAGCTGGCGGGCCTGGTTGCGGGCGGCGTTGATGGCCGACTCCGACAGCGTCGTCGAGTCGGTGCGCATGTAGGTGATGTAGCCGTTCTCGTACAGCCGCTGCGCGATGCTCATCGTGCGCTCGGACGAGAAGCGCAGCTTGCGGCCGGCCTCCTGCTGCAGCGTCGACGTCATGAACGGCGGGTACGGGCGACGGGTGTACGGCTTCTGCTCGACCGAGGACACCTCGAGCTGCGCGCCGCGCAGGCCCGTGGCCAGCCCGGTCGCCGCGGCCTGGTCGAGGACCAGCACCTCGTTGGGCTTCTTGACCCCGCCGAGGGAGTCGAAGTCCCGACCGCTGGCGACGCGGCGGCCGTCGACGGTGTTGAGCTTCGCCGTGAACTTCGGCGGCGAGGCCTCGGGATCGGAGACGCTCGCATCGAGTTCGGCGGTGACATCCCAGTAGCCGGCGCTGCGGAACGCCATGCGTTCCCGCTCGCGCGACACGATGATGCGCGTCGCCACGGACTGCACGCGGCCCGCCGACAGCTTCGGGGCCACCTTCTTCCACAGCACGGGGCTGACCTCGTAGCCGTAGAGGCGGTCGAGGATGCGTCGCGTCTCCTGGGCATCGACCAGGTCGATGTCCAGATCGCGGGGGTTCTCGGCGGCAGCGCGGATCGCCGGCTCGGTGATCTCGTGGAAGACCATCCGCTTGACCGGAACGCGCGGCTTCAGCGTCTCCAGCAGGTGCCAGGCGATGGCCTCACCCTCGCGGTCACCGTCCGTCGCGAGGTACAGCTCGTCGACGTCCTTGAGCAGCGCCTTGAGTTCGGTGACGGTGCTCTTCTTCTCCGGGCTGACGATGTAGAGGGGTTCGAAGTCGGCGTCGACGTTCACGCCGAGGCGCGCCCACGGTTCCGACTTGTACTTCACGGGTACGTCGGCGGCTGCTCGAGGCAGGTCGCGGATGTGTCCACGCGACGATTCGACGACGTAGTTGGAGCCGAGGTAGCCCGCGATTTTGCGCGCCTTGGTCGGCGACTCGACTATGACGAGTCGCCGCACCCTCCCGTTGCCGCTGCCACCATCCTGGTCAGCCAACCTCGTACACGCTCCACTCTTGAGTCGCGATGGGTGTCCGGATCAGGTAGTAGATACCCACCCTGGGCCATCGGCAACTGACAATTTCGCATTACGCGGCAGCGTACGCAAACCGGCTCGCTTCGAGACAGACGTCAAGTACGTGGCCACATGGAGAACGCCTCGGTGTCCCCCGGAGGTTCCCCCACGTTCTCTACCAGGCGTAACAGCCTCCGGCGACCACTGATGCGCAGTGCCGGACGGGACCCCCTGGTACCGATCAGGGTCGGAGCGATGCCGATCCGCATCATGGCCGATGCAAGTGCGGAATGCGTATCGGGCGCGTGCGGGTCGAGGCCGAGCAGGTAACGGTCCGCCTCCGGGTAGCCCGCCGCCAACGTCCACGCCCGAAGCTCTCGCGGGCCGGGCAGCCACTGCGGCGGCACCGTCTTCACCGCGCCCCGCGTCCACGCGGCCGCGATCGGCGTCAGACGCTCGTCGACGGCCGTGCGCACCAGCGGGCTGTCCTCGTCGGTGCGGGCGATCTCGGCGGTGAGACCCGCCTCGTTGATCATGTCGGCGAGCGCCTCGGCCCGCCACAGCCGATCCACCACCACCGACAGTCGCGCTGCCTGCTGCCCGCCTCCACCGACGAGCACCGCCTGGCCCGGCGCGGCGAGGATCCCGGTCAAGTCGGCGACCGCGGGCGGCACCGACTCAGCCGAGAAGAAGGACAGCTGACTCACAAGCCCGACCCTAGGCCAGCGACCCGCCGGTTACGCCTCACCGGGCCGATGACGGATAGGGAAACCCCCGCAGTCCCGGACGAGAGCTGCGGGGGTTCTCTGTCAGCCGGCGTCGCTCAAACGGTGCGAACGCTGAGCGCCTGCGGGCCCTTCGGACTGTCCTCGATCTCGAACTCGACCTTCTGGTTCTCTTCGAGGGTGCGGAAGCCGTTGGACTGGATCTGCTTGTAGTGAACGAAGACGTCGCCGCCACCGTCCTCCTGTTCAATGAACCCGTAACCCTTCTCCGGGTTGAACCACTTGACAGTTCCCTGTGGCATTTGGTGCTTCTTTCCTTCTACTACAGCGGGTGCGGACCACCGTGCTTCGGTGGGCCGGGCCCGTTCCGACCGCCATACCAACGCGTGAGTCGTCGGAACGAACCGGCTTCGACCCTCGCAGGGACCGCGACCGCAACGACGTTCCTGCGAGTGCTGACACACGAACACAGAAGCTGCGACCGCCATAAGTCAATCACGTCGAACGCCCACGCGACAGGTTCCTGATCAGTAGGTGGGGAACAATTGTCCAGGGGTCCCCCGGAGGGCCCGAGCACACCGCGATCGGACCGTTCGCGAACCCTGTAGAGATCACCCCAATAGCGTGAGGAGGCAACCCGTGTCGGGTCTGGCGCCGGACTTCGGTCGAGAGCTTCTCGACTGTGCCGTCGCGGGCGGCGAGGCCGACGAATACCCGCTGCGCCACGTCGCCGATCTGGCTGCGCGCAGCGCCCGCAAGAGTCCGTGGCCGCACTGGGCACCACGCGACGTCGTCGACGCATTCATCGCGCGTGGCGTCACCGAACCGTGGACCCATCAGGTGACCGCCGCCGACCTCGCGCACTCCGGGCGGCACGTCGTGCTGAGCACCGGCACGGCGTCGGGCAAGTCACTGGCCTACCAGCTTCCGATCCTCACGGCCCTCGCGGACGACCCGCGCGCCCGCGCGCTCTACCTGTCCCCGACGAAGGCGCTCGGCCACGACCAGCTGCGCGCTGCGCAGTCGCTGACCGACGCCGTCGAGAGACTGTCGAGCGTCGCCCCATGCCCGTACGACGGCGACAGCACCACCGACGCCCGGCAGTTCGCCAGGGAACGGTCGCGCTGGCTGTTCTCGAATCCGGACATGATCCACTTCTCGATGCTGCGCAACCACGCCCGCTGGGCGGTGTTCCTGCGCAATCTGCGTTTCATCGTCGTCGACGAATGTCATTACTACCGTGGCATCTTCGGCTCCAACGTCGCGATGGTCCTGCGCCGGCTGATCAGGCTGTGCGCCAAGTACTCGGTCGACGGGTCCGAGCCGACGGTGATCTTCGCCAGCGCCACCACCGCCCAGCCCGCGGAGACGGCGTCGGAACTGTTGGGACACACCGTCGCCGAGGTCACCGAGGACGGCTCGCCGCATGGCGGGCGTACGGTCGCCCTCTGGGAACCCGCACTGCGGACGGACCTGATCGGCGAGAACGGGGCGCCGGTTCGGCGGACCGCCGGCGCGGAAGCCGCCCGCGTGATGGCCGACCTGATGGTCGAGGGCGCGCGCACGTTGACGTTCGTCAGGTCGCGCCGCGGAGCCGAACTCACCGCGCTCGGCGCCCGCGCCCGACTCGAGTCGGTGGCACCCGATCTGACCGAGCAGGTGGCGTCGTACCGGGCGGGCTACCTGTCCGAGGAACGCCGCGCGCTGGAGGCAGCGCTGGCCGACGGCACCCTGCGCGGTTTGGCGACCACCAACGCACTCGAGTTGGGCGTCGACATCGCGGGCCTGGATGCGGTGGTGCTTGCCGGCTTCCCGGGCACCGTGGCGTCGTTCTGGCAGCAGGCCGGGCGGGCGGGCCGGCGTGGTCAGAGCGCGCTCATCGTGATGATCGCCCGCGACGATCCGCTCGACACCTACCTGGTGCACCATCCGGCCGCGTTGCTGGACAAGCCAATCGAACGCGTCGTGATCGATCCGGCCAATCCGTACGTGCTCGGCCCGCAGCTCCTGTGCGCTGCGACCGAACTCCCCCTCACGGAGGCGGAGGTCCGGACGTGGAACGCCGAGGAGGTCGCGGCGGCACTGGTCGACGACGGGCTGTTGCGCAAGCGCCCCAGCGGCTACTTCCCCAGCCCCGGCGTCGATCCCCATGCCGCAGTGGACATCCGCGGCTCCTCGGGTGGACAGATCGCGATCCTGGAGGCCGGCACCGGTCGCATGCTCGGCACCACCGGCGCCGGGCAGGCGCCCTCGACCGTGCACCCGGGCGCGGTGTACCTGCACCGCGGCGAGACCTACCTGGTGGACTCGCTCGACTTCGAGGACGGCATCGCGTTCGTCCACCCGGAGGATCCCGGATACAGCACGTCCGCACGGGAAGTGACCGACATCGTCGTCACCGGACCCGGCGAACGCAGCAGTCACGGCGACGTCACCATCGGGCTGGTTCCGGTGTCGGTGTCGCACACCGTGACGAGCTACCTGCGGCGCAGGCTCAACGGCGAGGTGATCGACTGCGTCGAACTCGACATGCCCACGCACACGCTGGACACGATGGCCGTCATGTGCACGATCACGCCGGAGGCGCTGCAGCGCAACGGGATCGATCCGCTGCGGTTCCCTGGGTCGTTGCACGCCGCCGAGCATGCATCGATCGGTCTGCTACCGCTGGTGGCCAGCTGCGACCGCGGTGACATCGGCGGCGTGTCGACGGCGGTGGGTCCGGAAGACGGACTGCCGACGATCTTCGTCTACGACGGGTACCCGGGCGGGGCAGGTTTCGCCGACCGAGGATTCCGTCAGATCGTCACGTGGTGGTCGGCGACGGCCGACGCGATCGAGGCGTGTGAGTGCCCGAACGGATGTCCGTCCTGCGTGCAGTCGCCCAAGTGCGGCAACGGCAACGATCCATTGGACAAGGCGGGCGCGGTGGCGGTGCTGCGGCTGGTACTGAGCGAACTCGATCGCCTGCGTATTACGTGAACCCGGCCGTGGCGACGACCCACCCCTCGATGGTCGTCGGCCACGGATGCCGGCGCGCCCGCGGCCGAACCAGGCGACAACGGACGCTACAACGTGATCCGTCGTCTGCCATGACCAGCAGGGCGTAGTCGGAAAATACCCCTCAGCTGGAGCGAGGGCAAGCCGTTTCGGTTCATCGACCAACGGTCAGGCCAGGCAGAACGGGCCATCGGTACGAAATTCGCATCGGTCGATCCGCCCGGTCCGAAAAGCTCGCGCCGTTAGAATTCGCTCATGACCCCCGACTGGCTCCTGGTGGAGACTCTCGGCACCGAACCGGTGGTGGTCGCGCAGGGCAACCACACCTTGGACCTGGTGCCGGTGAGCGCCTTCCTGCGTCGCGACCCGAACTCGATGACGATCCAGACCGCGATCGCCGAGACCGTCCGCGCAGGTCAGGGCCTGAGCAGCATTACGCCGAAGAACGACCGGGTGGTGCGCACCGAGGTGGTGCAGATGACCGACGGCACCATTCACGGCGTGCACCTGTGGGTGGGCCCACCGCACGTCGATCCGCCGACGCGTCCGTTGCCGGGACCACTGAAGTGGGATCTCACCGACGGTGTTGCCACCGACACGACGGAATCACTCGCCAACAGCGGCCGCGACCCGTCGGTCGAGACGACGCACGGCCGGGCCTTTGCCGAAGACCTGCCGACCCGGGACTTCAACGAGCGGGAAGCGCAGGTGCTCTCGGCGGCCATCGAGCCCGAGCCGGGCAAGGTCTACTGCAGTTCGTGGGACCTCACCGACCACGCGGGCAACCCGATCGTCGTTGGGTTCGTCGCGCGGATCATGTCCGAGAGCGACGGCGGGCCGGACCGGCTCATCTGCCGCGCGATGAACTGGCGCAGCGTCCGCGACGACTCCACGATGAGTCCCGCGGACGTCGGTCGCAGCGTTATCGACGAGGAGCCGCAGCCCGGCGTGCACCGCGCGCTGGTCGACCTGAAGTCGTGGACGCTACTCAAGTGGCTCGACGAGCCGTGCCCCTACTACGACTGGCGGCACCGCGACGACGGCGAGCCGATGGTGCATCCCGACGATGCCGACGACGTCGCGGCGATGACGGAAGACTTCGGGTCGAGGGACTTCGGATCGCAGTCCGCGTCGCGCGTCCTGCGCCTGCACGCCAACGACGGCGGCTGGACGCCGATCCACGTGACGGTGAACCGCGTCGAACTCGCTGACGGCGTGTACGCGGGCATGCTGTCGCTGCGCGAGCCGACCGAAGCCGAGCGGGCTGCCTACGAGGGCCGACCGTCACGGCTTCGGCTGCTGCGCAACAGGATCGCGCGGTCCTGAGCCGCACCCATCCGGAAGGGGGCGCCCAACCGGCTCATTCCTCGGGCCCCGCTCTGGCCGCTGCCCGCGCCGTCCCGACGCCCCACCGCCCCAGTCGGGCGGTGACGTCCACCCGGACCACGACGTCGAGCCCGTCGACCACGCACTCGGCCACGCGTCCGCGCATCGGGGCGGCGATCGACTCCGCCCACGCGCACGCGGCGTCAGGTCCGAGCCCGAGCCGGCCGGCGGCCGCCAGAGCGGCGAGGTCGGCGGCTGCCTGAGCGCGGTGGCGCGCGGCGACCGCCGAGCCCACCGCGACACCGCCGAGAGCCACCGCCACCAATACCGCGACCATCGCTGCTGCCACCACCGTCGCCGAGCCACGGTCATCGGTTCTCCAGCGCAGCAACGGCTTCAGCGGAGATGACGATCCCCGGAAGCAGCGGCGACGTCGAGGTGACGCGGGCGACGACTCGCCCGGCCTCGTTGCGCACCTCGAGCCGCGCGCCTGACGGGCCCGCACGGTCGAGTACCCCCGACGCATCGTCACCGCGAGCCGCGAGCCGGGCGGCCTCGCGCGCCGCATCCACGCAGCGCACGTGCGTCGCCACCGCGGTGAGACCCCCGAGACACAGCACCAGCGCGGCCACCAGCGACGCGACCGCCAGGGCCGCCTCCACGGTGACGCTGCCGGCATCACGGGTCAGACGTTGGTCGTGAGCGCGCGGCTGATGATGTTCGTCAGCGCACTGACGATCGAGTCCCCGGTCACCACCGAGTAGAGGATGGCGCCGAACGCGGCGGCGGCGATGGTGCCGATCGCGTACTCGACGGTCGACATGCCCGTCTCGTCGACCGCCAACAACGTCAGCCTCGTCCTCATCCATCGAATCGTGTTGCCCATGATCGGGTTTCCTCTCCTCCATCGTGACCGCGGGCCGTCCGCGAGCCAGTACGTCGTCGTGCGACCTCACAGGACACCGGTGGTCAGCACGTCGCCCGCGAGCCCGACGACCACCGGCACGATGCCGAGGCACAGGAACGCAGGCAGGTAGCAGAGTCCGAGCGGACCGGCGATCAGCACCGAGGCCCGTTCGGATGCGCCCGTCGCCGCGTCGGCCGCGTCGTGGCGCGCCTGCTCCGCGAGTTCGGTGACGCCCTGGGCGAGCGCCGATCCCGACGCGGCCGACCGCCTGGCGAGTCGGACCAGTGCCGCGACCGCGACGTGGTCGGTGGTCGGGTCGGCCCACGCGCGGGCCGGATCGGCGCCCATCGCAAGCAGATCCGCTGCGCGCGAGAGCACCTCGGCCAACGGCCGCGGCGCCGACCACGCCGCCGCAGACGCAGCACCTGCCACAGTCATCCCGGACGACAGACACGCCGCGAGGATGTCGAGGCTCGACGCCATGGCCAGCGGGTCGTCGGAGTCGTCCGTCCGCGCGCCCGAGACGGGGCGACGGCGAGACGTCCCGGGTCGGCGCGACGTTCCGCCGACGAGCACCGCAGTTGCCAGTAGTAATGCTGCCCACGTCACGAGACGACCCGATTCACGATGCCGTCGGACCACAGCAGCCCCGCGCAGACCAGTCCCGTGCCGACCAACAGCAGCCACCCGCCCAGGCCGTCGCTCAGCAGGAAGCGCACGGGATCGGCGCCGATGAGCTGACCAAGGCCGATCCCGAGCATCGGCAGACCGGCGAGTATCGCGGCGGTGGCACGCGCGCCCGCCATGCCTGCCCGCACCCGGGACGCGAACCGTTCGCGCTCCACGATGTCGCGCTGCGCAGTGCGCAGCAGCGTCGCGATGGCCAGACCATGGGCCTGCGCCAGCCCCCAGCACGCCGAGAGTCGCTCCCAATACACCGGCGACGCCGAACCATCCGCGACCGCCAGCAGCCCCGACCCGACGTCCGCGCCGAGACGCGCCCTCGCGGCAACGTCGCTCAGGGCCGCCGCGACCGGGCCGTGGGTCTCGCGGGCGGCGGTCTCGAACGCCGCGACGGGATGCGCCCCCACCCGGAGTTCGCCGATCAGCACGGCCAGGCCGCTCTGCAGGACTCCGGCCTCCTCGGACCGCCGGCCGTGCCGCCGCGACGCGAGCGTGCGCCTGCCGAGCGTCGCCGCAAGTACCGCGGCTGCCGCGACCACCGGGATGGGCACGACGGCGGCCAAGATTCCGAGCGCTGCCAGCGCCGCCGCCGTCACGGGTCCCCGCCCCAGAGTCCGCCGTCGGGCCTCCAGCCGAACCAGGCGGGTGCGCGGCGACGTCGGCGCCAGCAGCACAGCGGAGGCGAGCGCGAGAGCCGCCACCGCCGCCGTCGACCCAGTCACCGCCGACCCCGTTCGGCCAGCATCGAGCGCAGTCGGGCCATGCCCGACCCCGCGCCGCCGTCGGCATGCCAGGCCGTCTCGGTCGACACCTCGCCGCCCGATCCCCGCACGAGCACGGCGATCTCGGCGAGCCTCCGTCGTCCGCAGGCGTCTCGGCTCACGTGCAGCAGCACCTGGACCGCAGCCGCGAGCTGGCTGTGCAACGCTCGGCGGTCCAGTCCGCCGACGGCGGCGAGCGCCTCGAGCCGCGCGGGCACCTCGGCCGAACTGTTGGCGTGCACCGTTCCGGCTCCCCCGTCGTGGCCGGTGTTCAGCGCGGCAAGCAGGTCGACGACCTCGGCACCGCGCACCTCGCCGACGACGATGCGGTCGGGTCGCATCCGCAGCGCCTGGCGAACCAGGTCGCGCACGGTGACCTCGCCGATCCCCTCGACGTTGGCAGCGCGGGCGACCAGCTTGACCAGATGCGGGTGGCGCGGCGCCAACTCGGACGCATCCTCGACGCACACGATGCGCTCGTCGGCTGCGACCGCGCCCAGCGCGGCCGACAGCAGCGTCGTCTTTCCCGCCCCGGTCCCGCCCGCCACCAGGAACGCCAGCCGGGCTGCGATGATCTCGTCCAGCAGTCCCGCCGCGTCCTGGGCGATCGCTCCCGCCCGCACCAGCGCGGCGAGGTCCTGGCTGGCCGGCCGAAGCACCCGCAGCGACAGGCAGGTGCCCGCCTCCGCAATGGGCGGCAGCACCGCGTGCAGCCGGACCGTGAACGTACCGAAACCCGTGAGCTGGCCGTCGACCCAGGGCTGCGCATCGTCGAGGCGACGGCCGACCGCCAAGGCCAGCCGTTGCGCGAGTCGCCGCACCGCTGCCTCGTCGGCGAAGCGAATCATGCTGGGCCGCAGCCCCGAACCGTCGTCCACCCACACCGCGTCGGGGGCGGTGACGAGCACGTCAGTGGTGCCGTCGGCCCACAGCAGCGGCTCCAGGATGCCGGCACCGGTCAACTCGGTCTGCATGACGCGGAGTTCGTTGAGCACCTCGGTGTCGCCGAGCACGCCGCCCGACTCGGCTCGGATGGCAGCCGCAACGACGTTGGGCCGCAACGTGAGTGCCTCACCGGCCAGGCGCTCGCGGACCCGCTCGACACGCGACGCGCTCACGCCGCACCCACCGCGGACTGAGCACCCAGCACCTGGTGCACCTGGCGCGCTGCGACTGCGAGCGGAGACCTGGCGCGAACGGTCAACCCACCGTGCTCGAGGACGTTCGACAAGTGCGGTTGCGGCCGCATGGCCGCCAGCAGCGGCAGCCCGGTCAGCGCCGCGACGTCGGTGGCGCGCAGCCCACCCGGCGCCGGGCCGCGCACCACGACGCCGACGTTGGGATTGAGACCCGTCACCCAACTGCCGACCGCGGCCGTCGCTGCGCACGACCGCACGTCTGCAGACGTCACGAGGACGACCAGATCGGCTGCCTCGAGCACCACTTCGGTGGCAGGACAGGCTCGCCGGGCGACGTCGCAGACCGTCGTCACGCCGCCGCGGGTCGCTGCGTCGAGCACCGCGGCGAGCGCGCGGGCGTCGATATCGTGGGCAGTTCGTCCGGTCGACAGCACGGTGACCCCGCGCTTGCTCGGAAGCGCCTCGTGCAGGGCGGTGTAGGCCAGCCGGCCGCCCTGCAGCGCCAGGTCGGGCCAGCGCAGACCCGACGACGACTCACTGCCCACGACGAGGTCGATGCCGCCGCCCCACGGGTCGACGTCGACCAGGAGTGCCTCGGCGGCGACCATGGCGACCGCCGTCGCGAACACCGACGCACCCGCCCCGCCCCGGCCTCCCAGGACGGCGATCACCGTGCCGCGGCGGCCGCGCCGCGGCTCCCCCGCATCCGACAACTCCGCCACCAGCTCGGCCTCGCCGTCCGGCAGCGTCAGCACCCGCCGCACCCCGACGGTCATCGCAGCGCGCCAATGGTCCGCGTCGAGTTCACCTCGGCTCACCAGATACACGTGGTCGCGCCGGCCGAGTGCGAGGTCGACGCACCGACGCGCGGCCTCGGCGTCCACGACGACGGCCGACGCGGCCGACCAAACCTGCTGTCCCGACGGCTGTTCGGCGTGCACCACCCGCAACCCGACCGCAGCCGCGATGCGGTCGACGTCGGATCGCAGACCGGTGTCGAGAACCACGCAGAGGATGCCACCACTCGAACTCACGACGACCACTCTGCTGCGGTGGACCGACGAATTGCGATAGCCCGGAGGACATCTGGGGATGAATCCGGGACTGTGGATGAATTCGCCTCCACCTGCGAGCGCGGCCCTAGAGTCGCCGCCATGGCTTCGCCGTCGAGAGTCGACCCATCCGCGCTGTGTGCCACTGCTGCCACGGAGTCCGAGGTCGCCGGGTTCATGTCCGAACTTCACGTCGCTCAGTCGATGGCACGCGCGTCCGGACACCTGGCCGATCTCGTCAGCGGATCGGCCTGCCGGTTCGTAAGCGACGTGCTCGACGGCGCCGCTCGCGCCCTGGCCGACGAGCTGTCGACCCACTCGGAGTGCCTCGTCGCGGCAGCCGAGCGCTACCGACGAGCTGACGAGGATCTCGGCCGGCTTCTCCAGATGACCGACTGCGGTTGGTCGGCGACGCCGCCATGACCGCCACGATCGGCGCGGTCCGCGCCTCCCGCCCCGGGGAACTCCGTCGGGCTGGGCTCGACGTCGCCGACGCCCTGGGTGCCCTCGCGGCGCACACGTCCTCCCACCGTGCTGCGGTGCGCGGGCTGCGCGCCACGTGGCACGGGCCGGCATCGGACGCCGCCACCGGCGTCGCGGACTCGACGGCCGAGCGAATGGCGGTGCTCCACGCGGCGCTGACCCGACTGCAGTTCGCACTCGATACCGGGTCCGACGCGCTGACCGCGGGGCGCACGGCCATCGTGCACTCCGTCGATCGGCTCGCCGGTCAGGGTTGGTCCGTCGCGGCCGACGGTTCGATCTCGGTGCAACCGGGCAGCGCGCTCGCGACATTCGCCGCCGCCAACCCGGTCGACGGAATGCGCGTACGAGCGCTGGCCACCGAACACACCGCTGCGCTGACGGAACTGCTGGCGTGGTTCGACGCAGCCGATCGCCGGCTCGACCGGGATCTCCGCGACGCCGTCGGAGGCGTGCGGTTCGGTGACATTCCGATCGCGTCCGGCGACCCTCCGGACATCGTGGAGCACGGACCGGCCGTCCCGTTTGACGACGATCCCGTCGAGGTCCGGGATTGGTGGAACGCGCTCACGCCCGCCGAGCGCAGGCGGGTCGTCACCGAGCAGCCGGATCGGATCGGCGGCCTCGACGGCGTTCCGGTGTCGGCGCGCAGCGACGCCAACGTGGGAGTCATGATGCGGGACATCGACCGGGTCGAACGGCGTGCCGCCGTCACGGGCGGCACCGTGGATCAGCTGAGAGCGAACGCCGAGCGGTTCGGCCTGACCTCGTCGGCCGTCACGCGGTACGACAACGCACTGCGCGTGCGATCGGCACTGGCCGCCAACTCCGCGAGGACCGGTGGCGTTCCGGCCTTTCTGTACGTCTACGAGCCCGAGTCATTCGGGGGCGAGGGGCGCGTCGCGGTGGCGATCGGCAACCCCGACGAGGCCGACAACACCACCGTCGTGGTGCCGGGTGCCGGCAACGGCGTGAACACCGGCTGGCTCACGGGCGACGACGCGGTGAACGTCTACGCGGAAACGTTCGCCGCCGATCTGGGCCGCAAACTCTCGGTCGTGGCGTGGATGGGTTACGACGCACCGGACAGCCTGCTCGATCCCCAGATCGCGCAGTCGGCTCAGGCCCGTCACGGCGGCAACCTGCTTGCCAACGACGTCAATGCCCTCGACGTCACCCACCACGGCGACTCGCACGTCACCGTCGTCGGTCATTCCTACGGATCGACCACCGTGGCCGACGCATGCGCCGGCTACGACATGCGCGCCGACGACGTCGTGCTGATCGGATCGCCGGGCACCGACCTCGCGCGCACCGCGGACGACTTCGGCCTGCCACCGGGCGGCGGGGTCTTCGTCGCTGCGGCGTCCACCGACCCGGTCACGTTCGTCGGCGGGGACAGTTCCGGCACGGGTGTCGGCATTGCCCTGGGAGCCGATCCGGCCCAAGCGGATTTCGGCGCCACCCGCATCAAGGCCGAGGTCGCCGGTCTGTCGACACCGTGGGACGACCACAGCGGATATCTCGTGCTCGGCGGCGAGTCGCTCTACGCCATCGCCGAGATCGCCTCGGGCCACGCGGAGCTGCTGGACGAGCACGGCATGATCGCCCGCGGACGCCACACCGTCGCACTGCCGGGCATGCCCGATCTCGAATTCGATCCCGAACTGTTCCGGCCGGCCACGAGCGGATACGCACATTGACCGGGCCTACGGATCGCGTGAGCCGGCGACATCGCCGGTGGTTGCCCAAATGACGGAACCAGTGCGAGAACGTACGAGGTGACGTGGTTGCCCGGCTACCTTCGGAGCGGCACTAGCGAGTGCGTCCGAGCGGGGGTGCCAGCAAAACCTTCCCCAGAAAAGGGACGACCCCCGCCAGGGGGGGAGGAGGCGGAGGTCGTCGTGTATCAGCCCCGGGGGGTCGGGCTGATCCACACCCGGCATAAGCCGAGTGATGTTCACTATACACACGCCGACAGGTCGCAGCGCAAGACTTGCCCGTTGCCGAAACCACGTCGTGACCTGGAATGTTGCAGCCACCCGCAGGTGGCTGAATCTGCCACCCCGCCGTCGGCCCGGGGTCGGGTCAGGCCCGGCCACCTATGCTGAGACCGTGACCGCCTCCGACTCGGCCTCGGACGACGCCCGCACGATTCCACCGGCGCCCGAGGCCGACCACCCGGTGCGCACTGCCGCGTTCTTCGACCTGGACAAGACCGTGATCGCCAAGTCGAGCACTCTGGCGTTCAGCAAACCCTTCTTCAATCAGGGCCTCATCAACCGGCAGACGGTGCTCAAGTCGGCCTACGCGCAGTTCCTCTTCCTGATGTCGGGCGCCGACCACGAGCAGATGGACCGGATGCGCTCGTACATCACCAACATGTGCACCGGGTGGAACGTCGACCAGGTGAAGTCGATCGTCGCCGAGGCGCTGCACGACATCGTCGATCCACTGGTCTTCGCGGAGGCCGCGAATCTCATCGCCGACCACAAGCTCTGCGGCCGCGACGTCGTCGTCGTCTCGGCGTCCGGCGAGGAGATCGTCGCGCCGATCGCGCGGGCCATCGGGGCCACCCACGCCATGGCCACCCGCATGGTGGTCGAGGACGGCAAGTACACCGGCGAGATCGCGTTCTACTGCTACGGCGAGGGCAAGGTCGACGCCATCCGCGAACTGGCTGCGCGCGAGGGGTACTCGCTCGAGCATTGCTACGCCTACTCCGATTCGATCACCGACCTGCCGATGCTCGAGGCCGTCGGCCACCCGACCGTGGTGAACCCCGACCGGGCGCTGCGCAAGGAGGCCGCGGCGCGCGGTTGGCCGGCACGGACCTTCAACCGGCCAGTTCCCCTGCGCGATCGGATCCCCGCGCCGTCGGGCGCTGCCGTCGCCACCTCGGTCGCGGTCGGTGCCAGCGCGCTGGCAGCCGGCGCTCTCACGTACTCGCTGCTGCGTCGATTCGCGTTGTGAGCCACCGGGCGACGTAGCTGAGCGCTCCGGTCGTAACGATCCGGCGACGCGCCGTTTTTGGCCCTTGATGTGACCGCCGTCACGGAGTACAAAGGAAGCACGGAAGCTCGACGAGGCCAAGACCGCACCGGAAGAGAAGGTACGTTCTCCCGACTCGAGCTACCCAGCACGGATCCCCGGTACCCACGCGGAGCACGCCGCGATATGGCAAAAGTGTTGCGGGCCTGCGGAATCGAGAAAAGCGAGCGGTGACGACGACTTCTTGGGTGGAGTCACAGCCGTAGCGCATCGCGAGAACGCCGAGGCCAACCCACGCAGCCCACCAAGCACGCTTGGTAACCGGGTTCCGTGCTAGCGGGCGACGAGCCGAGTCACATCTCGAATGTGGATCGGAGCGTCGCCCGCTTTACGTTGCTGGCGACCACCCGGCCGCTCACTCGGACAGCGCCTGGGCAATGCTCAACGCTTCCCGCGCGCCGGCATGCAGACCCCGCGCGCTGTTGATCAGCCACGCCGTCAACCCATCCGGCGTACCGGCGGCGAATCCGCGAGCCGAGGCCTTGTAGTCGCCCGACTGCCGCATCCAGTACATCTCCGGCACGCCGAGGCCGTGCGGATCCAGCCCGCTGTTGATCGTGATGAGCCGGGACACCGCCCGCGCCACCACGCCGTCGGCCACGCCGAACGGCGCCAACGTCAGCAGCTCACCGTGCGCGACCGCCGCCAGGACGGGGGCAGGCACCTTCGTGCCGCTGGTCATGATGTCGCCGAGCAGTTCGAGGCGACGGGCTGCGTCACCATCGGCTCGCGGTCTGCCCAACCGGTCGTCCTCGGCGAGATCCGACGCGGCCAGCGCGTGCAACCGCGCGATCGCCTGCAGCGGCGCGCGCTGCCACACCCCGACCAATGCGGTGGCACCGCCTTCCAGCGCCTCGGCGACCCGCAGCGCGCCGGACAGGATGGGGTCCGCCTCCCCCGCGTTGGCCAGGTCCAGGGTTCCGCCGTCCAGCACCGACGACGCCCGAGCGGCGCGCACCGATGCCTCGGCGGCCGCCGTGGGCCAGCCCCGCAGGTTGTACTTGTGCCGGTGCGCGCGGCCGAGGGCTTCACGCGCCTCGTCGCCTGCGGCGGCCACACCGGGGAGGTCCGCGAGCGGGGCAAGGGGATCGAAGTCGGCCACGATGGCACACGGTAATCCCCCTCGCGACACGGTCTCCGCACGGTGTCCGGGCTGCGGCGACGACCGTTGAGCCCGCCGCTCCGCTCGCTCGTCGCTCCCGCGGCACCGCCCGCAGCCGACGATGTGAGTCAGCAACCGCAGTGCAACCTCTGGTGACTACAGTCACATCCATGTCCGACACGCACACCGAGGCCCAGTCGTCCTACCCGCCTTCCGCCGACTTCGCCTCGAACGCCAACGCCACCGGTGAGCTGTACGACGCGGCCGAGTCCGACCGGCTCGCCTTCTGGGCCGATCAGGCCAACCGGTTGTCCTGGGAGACACCGTTCACCGAGGTGCTCGACTGGTCGGAGGCACCGTTCGCGAAGTGGTTCGTCGGCGGCAAGCTCAACGTCGCCTACAACTGCGTCGACCGCCACGTCGAGGCAGGCAACGGCGACCGGGTCGCCATTCACTGGGTCGGTGAACCGGTCGACGATCAGCGCACCATCACCTACGCCGAACTCAAGGACGAGGTGTGCAAGGCCGCCAACGCCCTGACCGATCTCGGTCTGGTCGCCGGTGACCGCGTCGCCATCTACATGCCCATGGTCCCCGAGGCCATCGTCGCGATGCTGGCGTGCGCACGACTCGGCGTCATGCACTCGGTGGTGTTCGCCGGCTACTCCGCGTCTGCGCTGCGGGCGCGCATCGAGGACGCCGAGGCCAAGATCGTCATCACCACCGACGGGCAGTACCGCCGCGGCAAGGCAGCGTCGCTCAAGGAGGCAGTGGACGAGGCCGTCAAGGGCGAGACCACCGTCACCAACGTTCTGGTGGTGCGCCGCACCGGGATCGACGTCGAGTGGACCGAAGGTCGCGACCTGTGGTGGGACGAGGTCGTCGATCGCGCGTCGACCGAGCACGCCTACGAGGCGTTCGACGCCGAGCACCCGCTGTTCCTGCTCTACACCTCGGGCACGACCGGCAAGCCCAAGGGCATCATGCACACGACCGGCGGCTACCTCACGCAGTCGTCGTACACCCACTTCAACGTCTTCGACGTCAAGCCCGAGACCGACGTGTACTGGTGCACCGCCGACATCGGCTGGGTCACCGGGCACACCTACATCGTGTACGGCCCGCTGTCGAACGGCGTGACGCAGGTGGTCTACGAGGGCACGCCGACGTCACCGACCGAGCACCGGCATTTCGAGGTCATCGAGAAGTACGGCGTCACGATCTATTACACGGCGCCGACCCTGGTCCGCACGTTCATGAAGCTGGGCAGGCAGATCGCCGCCGAGCACGACCTGTCGAGCCTGCGCCTGCTGGGTTCGGTGGGCGAGCCCATCAACCCCGAGGCGTGGCGCTGGTACCGCACGGTGTTCGGTGCCGACAAGACGCCGATCGTCGACACGTGGTGGCAGACCGAGACCGGCGCCATCATGATCTCGCCGCTGCCGGGCGTCACCGACGCCAAGCCGGGTTCGGCCATGACGCCGCTGCCGGGCATCTCGGCCAAGATCGTCGACGACGACGGCAACCAGCTCGAGCCGGGCACCGATCACGGCGAGCAGGCCAACGGCTACCTGGTGCTCAACAAGCCGTGGCCGTCGATGCTGCGCGGCATCTGGGGCGACCGGGAGCGATTCAAGGAGACCTACTGGTCGCGGTTCGCCGAGCAGGGCTGGTACTTCGCCGGTGACGGCGCCCGGTACGGCAAGGACGGCGAGATCTGGGTGCTCGGCCGCATCGACGACGTCATGAACATCTCGGGGCACCGCATCTCGACCGCCGAGGTCGAGTCGGCACTCGTCGGGCACTCGGGCGTCGCCGAGGCCGCCGTGGTGGGCGCGACCGACGAGCAGACCGGTCAGGCCATCTGCGCGTTCGTCATCCTGAAGGCCAGCGCCAAGGGCGGCGCGGAGGACATGGTCGACGAACTACGTGCCGAGGTGGCCAAGGAGATCTCCCCGATCGCCCGGCCCCGCGAGATCCACGTCGTGCCGGAGCTGCCTAAGACCCGCAGCGGCAAGATCATGCGCCGACTGCTGCGTGACGTGGCCGAGGGTCGCGAACTCGGCGACACCTCGACGCTGGTCGACCCGAGCGTCTTCGAGGCGATCCGCGCCAGCAAGTAGGTCAGGCCGCAGGAACCGCACCGACCGGAACGAAGCCGGATCCGGGGCGGTTCTTGGCGGTGATGTCCGCCAGCACGGCGTTGATCGACATCGTGACGGCCGGCGTGTGCAGCGGGACGAACTTGACCACGCACGTGGGCAGTTCCTCGCTGAAGGCGCCGTGGATCATGCCGACGAGCCGGTTGTTCACCGTGACCGGGGCACCCGAGTCACCGGGCTGGCCGCACACCTGGCTGACGATGGTGCCGGGCTCCTTGCCGGGGCCCCACGTGACGCCGCAGGAGTAGCCGGTGGTGCGGCCGAGCTTGCACGACACCTCGCCGAACGCCGGGTCCGGACCGATCCCGTCGATCTGGAAGCCGTTGACGTTGTTGACCGGCAGCACGCGGGCGGGGTCGAATTGGATGACGGCGTAGTCGAGCGCGTCGTTGCCTGCCACCATCGTCCCGAGGATGCCCTGGTTCTCGGCGGCCTCGGATGCGACCTGTGCGCCCGGGCCTCCGCAGTGCGCCGACGTGAAGCCGATCAGGTTGCCGCGGCTGTCGGTGCCGATCGCGGTCAACGTGCAGAAGGCCTCGCCGTTGATCACGATGCCGGAGCCGCCGCCCAGCGGCACCAGGTCCGCGGCCCGGGCCGGCGTGACCGTCGGGGAGAGCAGCGCCATGGCGACGGCGACGACGCTCGCGACGACGGCGCTGCGCCACCACTGTGTTCTTTGCTGCACTCCTGGCACCTCTAACGTCTGCCCCGACCCGCTGAACGCGAAACTCGGTCAGTCTAGGCCGGGCGGGACGGTTGAGCCCCGCGCGACATGGCAACATGATCCGCAATGACCCCGACGCGGAGGACCCGTCCATGAGCGCTGGCGACCGTAAGAACGGCGTGCCGACCACGGTGGCGTCGATCCCTCTGGTGGATCCGCACGCCCCCAAGGCCGACCCATCGGTCGGCGACCTGGTGAAGGATGCGACGGCACAGGTGTCGACGCTGGTCCGGGCCGAGGTCGAACTGGCCAAGGCCGAGATCACGCGGGACGTGAAGAAGGGCCTGACGGGCAGCGTCTACTTCATCCTGGCGCTCGTCGTGCTGTTCTACTCGACGTTCTTCCTGTTCTTCTTCGCCGCCGAGCTGCTCGACACCTGGATCTGGCGGTGGGCGGCGTTCCTGATCGTCTTCGGCGTCATGGTGTTGACGACGATCCTCTTCGCGCTGCTGGGCTACCTGAAGGTCCGTCGGATCCGAGGTCCGCAGAAGACGATCGAGTCGGTCAAGGAGGCCCGGGAGGCGTTCACCCCCGGCGGTCACGACCCGAAGCAGCCGGCCATTCCGGCGCAGTCGACCACAGACCCCTCGGGCTGGTAGATGGCCGGCCGCTCACGCGGTGACGTCCGACAGCCGCCCGACCCGTCGGTCGTGCGGATCGACGGGCCATGGCGGCATCTGCAGGTGCACGCCAACGGGATTCGGTTCCACGTCGTGGAGGCGCATTCCGAGCCCGTCCCGGCCAACGCGGAACGGCCCCTGGTCATCCTGCTGCACGGGTTCGGGTCCTTCTGGTGGTCGTGGCGCCACCAGCTGCGCAGCCTCACCGGTGCGCGCGTGGTCGCCGTCGACCTGCGCGGCTACGGCGACAGCGACAAACCGCCGCGCGGCTACGACGGCTGGACGCTGGCCGGCGACACGGCGGGCCTGATCCGCGCGCTCGGCCACGAGCGGGCCACCCTCATCGGGCACGCGGACGGCGGACTGGTGTGCTGGGCGACCGCGATGCTGCACCCGCGGGCGGTCCGCGCGGTCGGTCTGGTCAGCTCGCCGCACCCGGTCGCGCTCCGGTCGTCGGCGCTGCGCAGGCGTGATCAGGGTCTGGCCCTGCTGCCGTGGATGCTGCGCTACCAGGTTCCGTTCTGGCCCGAGCGCAGACTCGTCCGCCACGACGCCGCGCAACTCGAGTCGCTGATCCGCAGCCGATCGACCGAGAAGTGGCAGGCATCCGAGGACTTCGCCGAGACCATCCCGCACCTGCGCAAGGCCATTCAGATCCCGTTCGCGGCGCACACCGCGCTGGAGTACCAGCGCTGGGCCGTCCGCAGTCAGCTCCGCGGTGAGGGGCGGCGCTTCATGAAGTCGATGAAGCGTCCGCTGACGGTGCCGATGCTGCACCTACGCGGCGACGCCGACCCCTACGTGCTGCCCGACGCGGTGCACCGCACCCAGCGCTACGCCCCGCACGGTCGGTACGCGACCATCGAGGGTGCCGGGCACTTCGCCCACGAAGAAGCGCCCGAGGCGGTCAACGAACAGTTAACCCGATTCCTCACCCAGGTGTACGGCACCTAGGAGATGCAGGTGCCGGTGGCGACGCGCTCGCTGCTGCCGACCTTCGCCATCTGCTTGGCCACCTCGTTGGCGGTCAGCACGAAGCCGGTGTCGACGTCGTCGACCGCGGCACCGAACACCACGCCGAGCACCCGGCCCTCGCGGTCGATCAGCGGCCCGCCCGAGTTGCCTTGCCGCACAGTGCCCCTGATCGTGTAGACCTCGCGGGTCACCGTCGTGGTGTGGTAGATGTCGGGGCCGTTGAGCTGGATGATCTCGCGGATCCTGGCCGGGGTGGCGGTGAAGTCTCCGCCACCCGGGTAGCCAAGTACGACCGAGTCCGTGCCGGAATCCGCCTCGGCCATGTGGAATTCCAGCGGCGCCGACGGCAGGTTCGGCACGTCGAGGATCGAGATGTCGGCGTTCGGGTCGTAGGACACCACGCTGGCGTCGTAGCTCTGGCCGTCGACCTCGACGGTCACGGTCTCGGATCCGGCGACCACGTGCGCGTTGGACATCACCCGGTTGGGCGCGACGACGAAACCGCTGCCCTCGAGCACCTTTTGGCAACTCGGCGCCACGCCGCGGATCTTCAGCACGCTGGGCCGGGTGGCGGCGACCACCTGGTCGGTGGCGAGCGCGGCGTCGGGCACGTCGACGTTGGCGATCGGCGTCCGGCCGAACGGTTGCAGCACGTCGGGCAGTCCCGAGGTGTCCAGTAGCGCCGACAGCCGCGCGGGCACCCGCTGCAGCCACGGCGGGGCGACGTCGTTCACCTCGGCGAGCACGCGCGAACCACGCACGGCGGCAGCGAGATCCGGTTGATCCGACGACGTCAACGGTGTGGCGAGCAGCCAGGCGGCGATCAGCACGGCCACCAGTTGCAGCGCCACGCCGACCACGGAGTCGGCCGTGCGCATCCCCCGGTTGCGGATGGCGCCCCGCACGGCGCGGCCCAGCACCACGCCGGCGATCTCGCCGATCACCACCAGCCCGAGGATCAGGAACAGCGTGACGAACAGCTTCGAGCGGGGCCCGTCGACGTGGCTGACGACGTGCGGTGCGAGCAGGACGCCCGCCACCGCGCCGAGGATCACGCCGACGAAGGACAGCAGGGAGCCCAGCGCCCCGGAACGCCAGCCGGAGACGGCGGCGACGAAGGCGACGGCGAGAACGGCCAGATCCAGCCACTGCGAGGAAGTCATCGTTGGGCCTCACCGTAGCTGCTGGTGGCGTCGACGAGCGCCATTGCCGAGTCGAGTTCGCGCACGTCGTCGGTGTTCCACGGCTTGGCCCAGCCCGCGACGTCGAGCAGCGCGGAGATGACCTGACCGGTGAAACCCCACACCAGCATCTGGTTGAGCAGGAACGCCGGGCCTGCGTAGCGGCGCGACTTCTGCTTGCGGTAGACCATCAGCCGGTTCTCCGGGTTGACGAAGGCCCGCACCGGCACGCGCGCGACGATCGCGGTCTCACCGGGGCTGACGACGCCGACCGGGCCCGGGTCCGGCGAGTACGCCAGCACCGGTACGACGTGGAAGTTCGACGGCGGGATGAACATCCGCTCGAGGATCGCCAGCGGCTGCAGCCGGTCGGTGTCGAGGCCGGTTTCCTCGCGGGCCTCGCGCAATGCCGTGAACACCGGACCGGTGTCCTCCGGATCGCTCGCGCCGCCGGGGAAGGCGGCCTGGCCGGCATGGTTGCGCAGCGTCGAGGCGCGCACGGTGACGAGTAGGTCGGCGTCGTCGGGCAGCGTGCCGGCCGGCGCGTCGCGCGGACCGGAGAAGAGGACGAGCACGGCGGCGTCACGTCGCGTCCCCGTCACCGTCGCAGCGGTGCTGGCCACCTCGAAGGCGGCGCGGACGTCAGGTGGAACGCGCCGGGTGTAGGCGTCGGGGATGTCGCGGACGTTGTCGACGAGACCCTTCAGCCAGGCCGGGGCGGCATCGGGGGTCAATCGATCCCCGTCGTGCTCCGCGCTCAACCCTGCACTCCAATCCGTGGGTTCACCACCTCCGCGATCTCGTCGGCAGTGGCGAATGACCGGGGCAGGATCTCGGCAACGCTACCGTCCATGCGCAGCACGACGGTCGCGGGCATCACGTTGGGCACCTTCAGTGCCGAGGCGACGAGGCGGCGTCCGTCCTGCAGCGTCGGCAGGCGAACGCCCAGTTCGGCGAGACGCAGCAGCGCCGCCGTCTCGTTCTCGTCCTGGTGGACGGTGATCACCGAGACCGCCGAACCCATCCGGCGCTGATACTCGGCCATCGCGGGAAGTTCGTCGGCGCACGGTCCGCACCAGTAGGCCCACAGGTTGAGCACGACGGGGCGGCCGTCGACGGCGCGGCCCACGTTCACCGGCGCGCCGTCGCCCGCGCACTCGAGGGTGACCTCGCGCAGCGGCTGCGGTCCCGCGCCGGGTCCGGGGCCGGGGCACGGCGGGAGGTCGGCCTCGGCGCGCGGGCCCGCCAGCGCCTCGGGGGTGTCGGCGTCGCGGTGGTCGCGCGCCACGTAGGAGTCCCGCGGACCCGCGGTGGGCTCGGTGCCGTCGAGTTCGCGCCAGAAGGCGACACCGAGGCCGACGAGCACCACCAGCACCACGACCGTCCAGCGCGCCGACCTGCTCATCGTCGCGTTCCTCGCGTCACGACACCGTCCTACAGGCCGGCCAGGGCCAGCAGGTGTTCGGTCTCCGGTCCCTTGACCAGCGGCGCGGCCAGTGCCGGGTCGGTCGGCCCCGTGCCGAACGACGGGCAGTCCTTGGCCAGCACGCAGACCCCGCACGCCGGCTTCCGGGCGTGGCAGACACGCCGACCGTGAAAGATGACTCGATGGCTCAGCAGCGTCCACTCCCGACGCTCGATGAGTTCACCGATCGCGTGCTCGACCTTCACCGGGTCCTCGAGTTCGGTCCACCGCCACCGCCGCACCAACCGGCCGAAGTGGGTGTCGACGGTGATGCCCGGAATGTCGAACGCATTGCCGAGTACGACGTTGGCCGTCTTGCGCCCGATGCCCGGCAGCGTGACGAGTTCTTCGATGGTCTTGGGCACCTCGCCGTCGAAGCGTTCGACGAGTTCCTGACCGAGCCGGATCAACGACGTGGCCTTGTTCCGGAAGAAGCCGGTGGGGCGGATCAGCTCCTCGAGTTCGACTCGGTCGGCCTGGGCATAGTCCAGGGCCGTGCGGTACCGCTTGAACAGTGCGGGAGTGGTCAGGTTCACCCGCTTGTCGGTGCTTTGCGCGGAGAGGATCGTGGCGACGGTCAGCTCCAGCGGCGTGGTGAAGTCCAGCTCGCAGTAGACGTGCGGAAAGGCCTGCGCCAGAGTGCGATTCATCCTCCGCGCCCGGCGCACCAGGCCCAGGTGAGTTTCGTTGTCCCATTTCCCACCGGGCGCCCGCACAGTCACGTCGTCCAGCCTACTGACGAGGCCGTTCTACGATGCTTTGACCGGTGGCAATTCGTGATCCCGCTGAGATGTTCGGCGTGTTTACTTCAGCGTTGTGTCGTGGTTGCTCGTCGCCTTCATCCCAGCATTGTTGATGCTGGCGACTTTCGGGCTGAGCCGTCTCGAGGAGAACCTCGTCGACGATGCCGTCTCCCCCGCCGACGTGGTCGCCGCGTTGGAGAAGGCCAAGGCCGACTGCGCCCGCCCTGCGGCGCCCCGCGACGAGGTCGACGAGTACGACGCCGACGCGTTCTACGAACCGTACGAGCCCTTCGGCGGGCGCTACGGCGACCCCGTACTCGCCGAAGCGCCATCCGGTTTGCCGGCTCGGATATACGTCCATCACCGGACCAATCCGGAATTTCAGCCGACTCGCCAGGCGGATCGTGTGTAGCGTTGGCACGTCGAGAAGCGGCCAACCACTAGACTGAATTCGCCAATCCAAACCGGTTTTGGCCTGCGCGTGTCGTGATGACCCGAGAACATAAGAGGGGCAACGTGGACGAGATCCTGGCTAGGGCCGGAATCTTCCAGGGAGTCGAACCAGCAGCGGTCTCCGCGCTGACGAAGGAACTTCAACCTGTCGACTTTCCGCGCGGGCACACCGTCTTCGCCGAAGGTGAACCCGGTGACCGGCTGTACATCATCATCACCGGCAAGGTGAAGATCGGTCGCCGCTCCCCCGACGGGCGCGAGAACCTGCTGACGATCATGGGTCCGTCGGACATGTTCGGCGAGCTGTCGATCTTCGATCCGGGGCCTCGTACCTCCAGTGCCACCACCATCACCGAGGTTCGCGCCGTCGCGATGAACCGTGATGCGCTCAAGGCGTGGATCAAGGATCGGCCCGAGATCGCCGATCAGCTGCTGCGCGTGCTGGCACGCCGGCTGCGCCGCACCAACAACAACCTCGCCGACCTCATCTTCACCGACGTGCCGGGCCGCGTGGCCAAGCAGCTGCTGCAGCTCGCGCAGCGCTTCGGTACCCAGGAGGGCGGTTCGCTGCGGGTGACGCACGACCTCACGCAGGAGGAGATCGCTCAGCTCGTCGGCGCCTCGCGCGAGACGGTGAACAAGGCGCTGGCCGACTTCGCCCACCGCGGCTGGATCCGCCTCGAGGGCAAGAGCGTGCTGATCAGCGACTCAGAACGGCTGGCCCGCCGAGCACGGTAGCGATTCGTGAAACATTTCCCGCGCTCACCGCGGGAGATCTTCCACGAATCACTCGCGCAGGTAGTCCAGTTGCGCCTGCACCGACCACTCGGCGTGGTCCCACAGCTTCTCGTCGACGTCGGTGTACACGTGCTCGACGATCTGGCGGGCCGTCGCGTCCTCGCCGAGCACCCGTAGCGCTTCGCGCACCTGGCCGAGCCGTTCTTCGCGGTGCTGCAAGTACGTCGCTGCCACGGCTTCGAGGTCGGGAAGGTCGGGCCCGTGTCCGGGCAGCACCGCACGCCGACCCAATCCCCGTAGTCGACGCAGCGACTCGAGATAGTCGCGCAGGCTGCCGTCTTCGTTGTCGATGACGGTGGTGCCGCGGCCGAGCACGGTGTCGGCGGTGAGCACGGCACCGTCCTGGTCACCCCCGTCGACCAGGAACGACAGCGAATCGGCGGTGTGTCCGGGTGTCGCAAGCACGGTGATGCGCAGGCCGGCGGCGTCGATGACCTCGCCGTCGGTCAGCGGACCGCCGAGCCCGCGCAGGAAGCCGCTGCCAACGGCACGAACTACTGCACCGGTGCGGTCGACGAGTGCGTCGATGGCGTCGGTGTGGTCACCGTGCTTGTGGCTGATCAGCACCAGCGGGATCTTGCCGAGGGCGGCGATGCGCTCGACGTGCGCGTGGTCGTCGGGTCCCGGATCGACGATCACCATCTCGTCGCTACCCGGTCCGCGAAGCACCCAGGTGTTCGTCCCGTCGAGCGTCATCATGCCGGGGTTGTCGCACAGCAGGACCGACGCGGTGTCGGTGACGCGGCGCAGGATGCCGTAGGCCGGATGCACCGGCTCCGGGGTTTCTGCCGCGTCGCCAGACGTCACGCGACCTCCGCCCGATCGTCGCTCACGCGACCTCGACGATGAGCTCCACTTCGACCGGCGCGTTGCGGGGCAGCTCCGACACCCCGACTGCGGAGCGGGCGTGCGCGCCGGCCTCGCCGAAGATCTCGCCGAAGAGTTCCGAGGCGCCGTTGACGACGGCGGGCTGTCCGCCGAACCCGGGCGCGGACGCCACGAATCCGACGGCCTTCACCACCCGGACGACCGCATCGATGCCGACCAGCGCGTGGATGGCGGCCAGGGCGTTCAGTCCGCAGGTCCTGGCGAGCGCCTGCGCGTCCTCGGCGGTGACCTCGGCGCCGACCTTGCCCGTCGCGACGAGTTCGCCGGCGACGATGGGCAGCTGACCTGCCGTGTAGACGAGGTTGCCGGTGCGGACGGCGGGAACGTAGGCGGCCAGCGGAGCGACGACGTCGGGCAGTTCGATGCCCAGTTCGGTCAGGCGCTCCGACCACGCCTGGTGGCCGGAGGTCACCTGGGCCGCTTCAAGTAGGCGACGTGCTGCTCGCCGGTGGGACCCTGCAGCACCGACACCAGCTCCCAGCCGTCCGCACCCCACTGGTCGAGGATTTGCTTGGTCGCATGGGTCAGGAGGGGGACCGTGGCGTACTCCCACTTGGTCGTTTCGCTCACGCCGTCCACCTCGTCATTTCAGTCATGTCGCTGAGCTTATCGGGCCGGACGACCGCCTTGGATAGCATGCTGGTGTGACTACGTCGTCCCCGTCCAGCAGCCGCAGCACGGTCGGCTGGCCATCTCGGCTGTCCAAGGCGAAGCTGCACTTCGTCACCGGCAAGGGCGGTACCGGCAAATCCACGGTCGCCGCCGCGCTGGCGTTGACGCTGGCCGCAGGTGGACGCAAGGTGCTGCTGGTCGAAGTCGAGGGGCGCCAGGGAATCGCGCAGCTGTTCGACGTGCCGCCGCTGCCGTACGAAGAGGTCAAGATCGCGACGGCCGACGGTGGTGGCCAGGTCAACGCGCTGGCGATCGACACCGAGGCGGCGTTCCTCGAGTACCTCGACATGTTCTACAACTTGGGCATCGCCGGCCGTGCGATGCGACGCATCGGTGCGGTGGAGTTCGCGACGACGATCGCACCCGGGCTGCGCGACGTGCTGCTCACCGGCAAGCTCCGCGAGATCGTGACGCGCGGCGACAAGCCCGGCAAGCAACAGGTCTACGACGCGGTCGTGGTGGACTCGCCGCCGACCGGCCGCATTGCGCGGTTCCTCGACGTGACCAAGGCCGTGTCGGATCTGGCGAAGGGCGGGCCGGTGCACGGCCAGGCCGAGAGCGTGGTCAAGGTCCTGCACTCCGACCTCACCACCATCCACTTGGTGACACTGCTCGAGGCATTGCCGATCCAGGAGACGGTCGAGGCGATCGAGGAGCTGCGGCAGCTCGACCTGACGATCGGCAGCGTCATCGTCAACCGGAACATCCCGGCCTACCTGGCACCCGAGGACTTGAGCAAGGCCGCCGAGGGCGTCGTCGATGCCGATGCCGTGCGGGCCAGTCTGACCAAGGCGGGAATCACCTTGTCCGACGACGATTTCGCCGGTCTGCTCACCGAGGCCATCGAGCACGCGACGCGCATCGCCGCGCGCGCCGAGAGCGCCGAGCAGCTCGACGAGATCGACGTCCCCCGGCTGGAGCTGCCTGCGATCCGCGACGGCGTGGACCTGGGCAGCCTGTACGAACTGGCCGAGGAACTCGCCGCCCAGGGCGTGCGATGAGCGCTTGCGCGAAGAGCCGACGACCTGCGATGAGCGCTTGCGCGAAGAGCCGACGAACTGCGATGAGCACCCGTGCCCCGATGAACAGAGGAATCGCCTGATGAGCACCACGGCACGCGCACTCGATCTGAGCGCGATCCTGAAGGACCGGTCCAACCGAGTCGTGGTCTGTTGTGGCGCAGGCGGTGTCGGCAAGACGACCACCGCAGCAGCGATGGCGATGCGGGCCGCCGAGTACGGGCGCACGGTCGTCGTGCTCACCATCGACCCGGCCAAGCGACTCGCGCAGGCGTTGGGCATCAAGACCCTCGGCAATACTCCGCAGCGGGTACCGCTGGCGCCGGAGGTGACCGGCGAACTGCACGCGATGATGCTCGACATGCGCCGCACGTTCGACGAGATGGTGCTTCAGTATTCCGAAGGCGACCGCGCCGAGGCCATCCTGGAGAACCAGTTCTACCAAACCGTCGCCACGTCGCTGGCCGGCACGCAGGAGTACATGGCGATGGAGAAGCTGGGTCAGCTTCTCGCCGAGGACAAGTGGGACCTCGTGGTCGTCGACACTCCGCCGTCGCGCAATGCGCTGGACTTCCTCGACGCACCGAAACGGCTCGGCAGCTTCATGGACAGCAGGCTGTGGAAGCTGCTACTCGCACCCGGCCGCGGCATCGGCCGGCTGGTGACGGGCGCGGTCGGGCTGGCCATGAAGGCGTTGTCGACGGTGCTGGGATCCCAAATGCTCGCCGACGCCGCCGGTTTCGTGCAGTCCCTCGACGCGACGTTCGGCGGTTTCCGCGAAAAGGCCGACCGCACATACGAATTGCTGAAGCGGCGCGGTACCCAGTTCGTCGTCGTGTCGGCCGCGGAGCCCGACGCGCTGCGCGAGGCGTCGTTCTTCGTGGACCGGCTCACGCAGGAAAGCATGCCGCTCGCAGGGCTGATCCTGAACCGGACCCATCCGACGCTGTGCGATCTGAAGCCCGATCAGGCCAGGGATGCCGCCGAGACGCTCGAGTCCGATGACGCGCTGACCGCGGGTGTGCTGCGGATCCACGCCGACCGCGCCTTGACCGCCAAGCGGGAAGTCCGGTTGCTGTCGCGCTTCACCGGCGCGAACCCGCACGTCGCGATCGTGGGCGTTCCGTCGCTGCCGTTCGACGTGTCCGACCTCGACGCGCTGCGCGCCATCGCCGATCAGATCACCGGCGACGTCGACGCTGCGTAGGGAACTAGACGGCGCTGCGCTGCTTGCGCTGCCCGGCGAAGAAGTCGGCCCAGGAGACGACCTCGGGATGCTGCTTGAGCAGGGCGCGGCGCTGGCGTTCGGTCATGCCACCCCACACACCGAACTCGACGCGGTTGTCGAGGGCGTCGGCGCCACATTCCTGGATCACCGGGCAGTGCCGGCAGATCACGGCCGCCTTGCGCTGTGCGGCGCCGCGAACGAACAGTTCGTCGGGATCGGCCTGGCGGCACCGTGCTTGCGAGACCCACGCGATGCGAGCTTCCGCTTCCGCGCTCTGTACTACTGCGTTGACTGGGGAACTAGTTATGGTCCTGCGCGCCGCGGGCCGAGTAGCTGACACCTGCGATCCCTCCGTCCAGCCGCCGCCATCTCGACGGTCCGTTCCAGGTGTAGAACGCCGGTGCGATCTACGCCACATTGCGACCCGAAGTGTTACCTAGATCGCACTGTGTGTCCAAGCTAGGTGGTCAGGGGTCTTTTGCGCAACAGTCAAATCACGATTTTTTGGCACGACCGTGCCGTGATGCGTACCAAACCGAGGCTGGCGCCCGCGCAGCGTCTCCGACCGGCGGCGATGCGATCGCCGCGCCTGCCGTTGCCGACGATGGGAACGGCTCGGGCGCTGACGTCCCGCGACCTCGCTAGTCTGTAACCCATGTCCGAGAGTCCGACGTCTCGACCGCCGGGTTCGCCGCCCCGCGCCGTCACGTTGATCAAGTTGTTCTGGTGCTGCGTGTTGGCCAGCGTGGTGGCTGCGGCTCTCATGTTCCCGCTCGTCGGCGGCTTCGGCCTGATGTCGAACCGGGCGTCCGACGTGGTCGCCAACGGTTCCTCCCAGCTCGTCGAGGGCGAGGTTCCCGCGGTCTCGACGATGGTCGACGCCAAGGGCAACACGATCGCGTGGCTGTACTCCCAGCGCCGGTTCGAGGTGCCCAGCGAGCAGATCGCCAACACGATGAAGCTCGCGATCGTCTCGATCGAGGACAAGCGCTTCGCCGATCACAACGGCGTCGACTGGCAGGGCACGCTGACCGGTCTGTCCGGCTATCTGTCCGGCGCCCCCGATACCCGCGGCGGGTCGACGCTGGAGCAGCAGTACATCAAGAACTACCAACTATTGGTGGTGGCGCAGACCGACGCCGAGAAGCGCGCGGCCATCGAGACCACTCCTGCGCGCAAGCTGCGCGAGATCCGCATGGCGCTGACGCTCGACAAGACGTTCACCAAGCCCGAGATCCTCACCCGCTATCTCAACCTGGTGTCGTTCGGCAACGGTGCGTTCGGCGTGCAGGACGCCGCGCAGACCTACTTCGGCATCAATGCCTCCGAGCTGAACTGGCAGCAGGCCGCTCTCCTCGCCGGCATGGTGCAGTCCACCAGCACGCTCAACCCGTACACCAACCCCGACGGTGCGCTGGCTCGCCGCAACGTCGTGCTCGACACCATGATCGACAACGTCCCGCAGGAGGCCGCGGCGCTGCGTGCGGCCAAGGAGCAGCCGCTCGGCGTGCTGCCCCAGCCGCAGGAGTTGCCGCGTGGCTGCATTGCCGCGGGTGACCGCGCGTTCTTCTGCGACTACGCGCTCGACTACCTGGCGCGCGCGGGCATCAGCAAGGAGCAGGTCGCCAAGGGCGGCTATCTGATCCGCACGACCCTGGACCCCGACATCCAGAACACGGTGAAGTCGTCGATCGACGGCATCGCCCCACCTGACCTCGACGGCGTGGCCAGCGTCATGAGCGTCATCAGGCCCGGCAAGACGGCGCACCCGGTGGTGGCCATGGCGAGCAACCGCACGTACGGACTGGACCTCGAGGCCGGTCAGACGATGCAGCCGCAGCCATTCTCGCTGGTCGGCAACGGCGCGGGCTCGGTCTTCAAGGTCTTCACCACCGCCGCCGCGATGGACATGGGGATGGGCATCAACGCCAAGCTCGATGCTCCCTCGCGTTTTCAGGCCAAGGGTCTCGGCAGCGGCGGAGCGAGGGGCTGCCCGCCCGCCACCTGGTGCGTGGAGAATGCGGGGGCCTACCGCGGCCAGATGAGCGTCACCGACGCCTTGGCCACCTCGCCGAACACGGCGTTCGCGAAGCTGATCTCGACGGTGGGCGTGCAGCGCGTCGTCGACATGGCGGTCCGTCTGGGATTGCGCTCCTACGCCCTCCCGGGCACGGCGCGTGACTACGACCCGGAGAGCAACGAGAGCCTCGCCGACTTCGTCAAGCGGCAGAACATCGGGTCCTTCACCCTCGGGCCCATCGAGGTCAACGCCCTCGAACTCTCGAACGTGGCGGCGACGTTGGCCTCGGGCGGCACGTGGTGCCCACCGAGCCCCATCGACAAGGTCTTCGACCGCAACGGCGAAGAGGTCTCGGTGACCACCGAGACGTGCGATCAGGCCGTGCCCGAGGGCCTGGCCAACACCCTGGCCAACGCCATGAGCAAGGACGACACCGGTTCCGGCACCGCGGCGAGCGCCGCCGGGTCGGTGGGCTGGAACCTGCCGATGGCGGGCAAGACCGGTACCACCGAGAACAACAAGTCGTCGGCGTTCCTCGGCTTCACCAGCGAGTTCGCCGCCGCCAACTACATCTACGACGACTCGACCGCCCCGGGTGAGCTGTGCTCGTTCCCGCTGCGGCAGTGCGGGTCGGGTGACCTGTTCGGCGGCAACGAGCCCGCCAGAACGTGGTTCACGGCGATGAAGCAGTTCACGCCGGAGACGGTCTCCCTTCCGCCGACCGATCCGCGATACGTCGACGGTGCGCCCGGCTCGCGCGTGCCCAGCGTCGCGGGCATGAGCGAAGGCCTGGCCAGGCAGCGTCTGAAGGAGGCCGGTTTCCAGGTCGCGGAGCAGACCACGCCGGTCAACAGCGGGTCGTCCGCGGGATCGGTCGTCGGCACCTCCCCGTCGGGCGAGACCGTGCCGGGCTCGACGATCACGATCCAGGTCAGCAACGGCATCGCGCCGGCACCACCGCCGCCGCCGGTGGGGGTCCCGATCCCCGGCCTCCCGCCACCACCTCAGGTGGGGTCGACGGTCGTGCAGATTCCGGGCCTGCCGCCGATCACGGTGCCGGTGCTCGGACCGCCCCCGCCGCCGCCTCCGCCGCCACCGTGACCGTGAGGGTGGCCGTGTCCGTCGGACCTGGGGGTCGACCCCGTCGACTGGCACGGAAACCCGACCGCGCGCGCCGGTGGCAGTAAGCTGCCTACATGCCCGACCCTTCCACCGTTCTGAAGAGTTCGGCGGCGGCAGCCACAGGCACGCTGGTCGCCGGGCTGGCATATGGCTCGCTGATCGAGCGCAATGCGTTCGTCGTCCGCGAGGTCACGATGCCGGTCTTGACTCCCGGTTCGTCGCCGCTGCGCGTCCTGCACCTCTCGGACTTCCACATGCGGCCCGGACAGCGCCGCAAGCAGGCGTGGCTCCGCGAGCTGGCGCAGTGGAGTCCCGACCTCGTCGTCAACACCGGCGACAACCTCGCACATCCGAAGGCGGTGCCCGCTGTCGTTCAGGCGATGGGCGACCTGCTGTCGGTGCCGGGGTTGTTCGTGTTCGGCAGCAACGACTACTTCGGGCCGCGGCCGAAGAACCCGGCGAGCTACCTGTTCGACAAGTCGCGGCGCGTCACCGGCTCCCCGCTGCCCTGGCAGGATCTGCGCGCAGCGTTCAGCGAGCGCGGGTGGCACGACATGACGCACAACCGCCGTGAGATCGACGTCAACGGACTGGTGATCGCGGCGGCGGGCGTCGACGATCCGCACCTCACCCGGGACCGGTACGACACGATCGCCGGGAGGCCGAACCCGGCCGCCAACCTGTCGCTGGGTCTGGTCCATGCGCCCTACACGCGGGTGCTGGACCGGTTCGCCGACGACGGCTATCAGCTGGTCATGGCCGGTCACACCCACGGCGGTCAGCTGTGCGTGCCGTTCTACGGCGCCGTCGTCACCAACTGCGATCTCGATCCGTCGCGGGCCAAGGGTCCGTCGCAGTGGGGTGCCAGGACCCAGCTGCACGTGTCGGCGGGCATCGGCACGTCGCCGTACTCGCCGGTGCGGTTCTGCTGCCGGCCGGAAGCGACGTTGCTGACCCTTATCGCGGCTCCCACCGGAGGCGGTTTCGCGGGCTCCACGGCGAGCCAATCGCAGCCCACCATGTCGGCGCGTTGACCGACGGGTCGTCGGTCGCTTCCCGAAGCCAGCCACGTCAGTGGGCCGACGATGCGGTCCGGTTGATCGAAGCCGACGCTCGCCGCAGCGCCGACACCCATCTGCTGCGGTATCCGCTGCCTTCGGCGTGGAGCGCGTACCCGGGGCGGAACAGCTCCGCCGGGCCGGACGTCCAGCTGTATCTGAAGGACGAGACCACCCACATCACCGGCAGCCTCAAGCACCGGTTGGCGCGGTCGCTGTTCCTGTACGGCCTCTGCAACGGCTGGATCACCGAGGGCACCACGGTCATCGAGGCGTCGTCGGGCTCGACGGCGGTGTCGGAGGCGTACTTCGCGGCGATGCTGGGTCTGCCGTTCATCGCGGTGATGCCGACGTCGACCAGTGCCTCGAAGATCCGCCTGATCGAATCTCAGGGCGGCCGTTGCCACTTCGTCGCCGAGGCATCTCAGGTGTACGCCGAGGCGGAGCGGCTGGCGGACGAGACCGGTGGGCACTACCTGGATCAGTTCACCAACGCCGAGCGGGCGACGGACTGGCGTGGCAACAACAACATCGCCGAGTCGATCTATCAGCAGATGGGCTCCGAGGCGCACCCCTGCCCGGAGTGGATCGTGGTGGGCGCGGGAACCGGCGGGACGAGCGCGACCATCGGTCGCTACATCCGCTACCGGCGCCATCAAACCCGGTTGTGCGTGGTGGATCCGGAGAACTCCGCGTTCTTCCCGTCGTACGCCCAGGGGCACGCGGTCGGCGGTTCGTCGTCGCGCATCGAGGGAATCGGTAGGCCGCGAGTCGAGCCGTCGTTCCTACCGGACGTCGTGGACCGGATGGTTCAGGTCCCCGACGCGTCCTCGGTGGCAGCAGCCCACCACGTGAGCGCAGTGCTGGGGCGCCGAGTGGGTCCGTCGACGGGAACGAACGTGTGGGGCGCGTTCGGCTTGATCGCCGAGATGATCGCCAATGGCCGTAGTGGGTCGGTCGTGACGCTGATCGCCGATAGCGGCGACCGCTACTCCGACACCTACTTCAGCGACGAATGGCTGGCCAGCGCGGGGCTGGACCCCTCCGCCTCGGCGGCGACGTTGGTCGAGTTCGAACGCTCCGGCGCCTGGCCCTGATCTTCCCGCCGGCCGACCGCGTCGGACGTCAGGAACAACCACAGGGCTGCAAGACCGAAGAATCCACCGTAGAGGGCAGCTCCCAAACCGGTCATCGATCTCTCCTTCTCCGGGTCGTGCTCGTGCACGTCCTTCGATTGTCATCAACGCCACGAACTGCCACTTTCATCCCGCGCCGGGTCGTTACCCGATGGTGATCTCCGTGGTCGCAACGTTGCCGTCGCGGCGCTTCATGCTGCATTCGGGCTACCCACCCGCGTCGGGCACTACACGCGTCGTCGGTGTGACGTCGGCGTTTGGCTTCCATCGGCCCCCGTGCGATACGCTGTCGTGGCTCTCCGCGGGGTGTGGCGCAGCTTGGTAGCGTGCTTCGTTCGGGACGAAGAGGTCGTGGGTTCGAATCCCGCCACCCCGACTCGCAGGATCGCAGGTGAGAGGCCCTGACCGGGAATTCTGGTCGGGGCCTTCTTACTTCTCAGTCCGCAGCTGGTCCGCAGTGGCTGCCAAAGAACGCATGCGCGCCGCATCTAGTGCAACCGAAACCTGCTCCAGGTCGTCCGGGAACAGGTCGGCATATGTGTCCAAGGTGAGGACCGCGGAAGCGTGTCCGAGCATCGTTTGGACCGCCTTAACGTTGGCCCCCGCACTGATCGACAGAGACGCGGCCGTATGACGGAGATCATGGGGCGTGACGGTGGGGTACGCCGGGTCTGCTTCCTGGAGACGTTGGACAGCCACGTTGAAGACCCGCGGCCGCCACGTCGACACTCGCAGCAAAGCACCTCCGGGTGATGTGAACACCAAGTCTTCGCGCTTCTTGCCGACCATTTGCGCGGCCAGCGGCGCGGCGAGGAACGCCGGAAAGGGCACCGAGCGGCGTTCGTGAGATTTCGGCGTGGACCACACCACACGTCCCTTGACCTCGGCGATTGCCTCGCGGATGTTCACCCGGCGACGCAACATGTCGAAGGACTCCACCCGCAGCGCTGCCATCTCGCCCCACCGCAGCCCGGTGTAGGCGAGAAATCGGACAACGGTGGCGTACTCGCCGACCTGGCATGCCAGAAGCTCTACCTGCTGGTGCGTCAGATAGCCCCGCGATCGGTGCTGTCGTCGCGGCGACTTCACTCCCGTGCACGGATTGCGGGGAACCCGGCGGTCCTCGACGGCCATCTCGAGGATCTGGCGCAACACGCTAAGTGCGTTCTCGATGGTGGCGGGCTTGGCTCCGCCCGCCGCCAGTTCCTGCACCCACCCTCTGACATCCGACGACTGCACGTCGGCCACCGCAACGGCGGCCCACCGTCCTTCCACATAGCCCGACCAGGCGAACGCGCGTGTCGCGACCGTGGTCTCCTTCAAATGACCCTGCGTCCCAAGCCATTTGGTATGCAACTCGCGGACGGTGATGCGGCCAGCTTTCGGCGCGACATAGGTGCCGATCGTCTGGGCGGCAGTGATCTCATTGAGGAAGGCCTGCGCATCGACCTTGCGATCGAACGAACGCGTGTTCTCTCCACCCTGGTCGTCCACGTACCGGGCCAGCCACCGGCGTCCCTTACCAGTGCGCGCGGAAGGGCTCCCGTCTGATCGACGCCACCTGTCCTCGACGCCCGCGCGGCGGTTTCGTCGCTGCATGTGAGCCACCTCCCTCAGTGCCAGTTTCACATCGACTACCGACAGCCGACGAAATCGTTCGGCTGGAGTCAATTTGTGAGTGATCTGCAGGGTAGTGGTGGACAAATGTGGGGCGCCACCACCAGCGTTGGATTCGTTGACCCAACCCACCTTTGAGGAGCATCCAGATGGATCTACTGAGCGCCAAACAAGTTTCGGAAATCATCGGCGTCCCGGTCGGGACCCTGCGTTACTGGCGCCACTGCGATATCGGACCTGCCAGTTTCTCCTTGGGCCGCCGAATCGTGTATCGCCGCGACGAGGTGCTGCGGTGGATCTCGGAGCAAGAAAACGCGACTCGGCGTGGAGGCGGAGACGCCGCGTGAACTTCGCCCACGAAAAAGACCCCGGGGCCTAGCCGAGGTCTTTGTTCGAACCACCCGGTCACTCAACACGGAAGTTCCACATGAGAATAGCCCGTCATTGCGCCTCGCCGAAGCGTGGCGATCAGGACAACCCATGAGCGCTGCCAACGAGACGGAGAAGAAGTCGGTAGCGGCCCGCCTTGTCGGCATGGCCCAGGAGCGGTACCTGCTGGGAGTTTCAGATGAAGGAGAGCCATTCGGCGCTGACCGCATCTACCCACACCAGGTGATGCTGCTGCGCGCCGGCAGGGCTGGCCTACGCGCCGACCTCGCTGCTCGCTATTTCGCCGAGACGGGCACAGTCGCCGGCGGCCAGGCTCTTACCGACGCCACCCTGATTCTCGAAGGGCTGGCTGCCACGAAGACGCCCGAACGCCTCAACCTCCGCGTCGCTGACGATGACGGCACGATCTACATCGACACCGGACGGCCCGATGGTCAGGCAGTTCGCATCACACAGGGCCAGTGGACGCTCACCGAACGAGCACCTGTGCGCTTCTTACGTACCAAGCTGACCGGCGCCATGCCGTTGCCGGTCCGGGGCGGGGATGTGGAGCGGCTCTGGGACTTCGTCAACGTCGACCTCGAGGACCGACCCGTTCTACTCGCGGTGCTCGTCGCCGCGCTCGTCCAGTGCGATGTCCCGCATCCCGTGTTGGCACTCTTCGCCGAACAGGGCAGCGCCAAGAGCACGACGACGCGCATGCTGGTCGATCTGATCGACCCCTCCCCTGTCCCGTTGCGCCAAGCGCCACGCGACGCTGACTCGTGGGTGACCGCGGCATCCGGGTCATGGGTAGTCGCCCTCGACAACTTGTCCACCATCCCGCCGTGGCTGTCGGACTCGCTGTGCCGCGCCGCCACGGGCGACGGCAACGTCAAACGAGCGTTGTACACGGACGCCGACCTAGCGGTCATCAAGTTCCGTCGGTGCGTCATCATCAACGGCATCGACGTCGGCGCGGTGCGACCCGACCTTGCGGAACGACTGGCGACGGTCGAGCTGCGACGCATTGATCGCCATATGCGACAACCGGAGGCCACGATGCGACACCAGTGGCGCACGGCTCTACCAGGCATTCTGAGTGGGCTGCTCGATCTGGCCGCCTTGGTCCATCAACGCCTCGCGACCATCTCGGTCGATGTGTCGCCACGGATGGCGGACTTCAGTCGCACGCTGGCGGCCGTGGACGAGATTCTGTCGACCAATGGCTTCCGTCGTTACTTGTCGCGCGCCAACCAACTCTCCGAAGACAGTCTGTCCGCCGACCCGTTCATCGAACGGCTACGCCAACACATCCAGGAACCACTCATCGGAGGATCCGGGGCGGACCTGCTGGCGACAGTCACGCCGGCCGGCGACACCTGGCGCAGGCCGAAGGAGTGGCCCAGGAACGGTCGGGACGTCACAGCACTTCTGAAACGGCACGCGCCCGCGCTCCGGAGCCTTGGGTGGGTGATCGAGGACGATGGCGCGCGGAACCATCGGAACGTGCTGCTGTGGACCGTCTACCCGCCCGCCAAAGATGTGTCGGCAGATCAAGCCTCGCAACCCTCGCGTCCCTCGCTACTGCGGGGTAGCCGCATCGGGTTGGCCAACGCGGACATCGCGCCGGACTCAGTTACTGGAGAGCCTGTTGAGAACCTGGCCATAGAAGCCTCCTGAGTCACCGTCCGCCAGCACTCAATGCGCTGCACCGGTCTTGTCGGTGCCGGCGAGCATCATCGGAGACGGAACCGGGAGGCGATGGTCGTGAGTCTCGAAGACGATGTGAAGAAACTGGCCGACGAGACAGTTGAGGACTGGCCCGACATCCAGTTCTCCGGCGAATTCGACAAAGCAATCAGGGACCTATTCCGATCGCACTTGCGATTTCCGCCATCCTGGTCCCAGGAGGATTGCGACGAGTACATCGCAGAGAACGCGGACATGGCCGCGACTCGTTTGATCACCACGCTCGACGACGTGATCGACACCGTTTTTGATGGCTATGAACGCCAACACGGGATCCGACCCCACCACGACGACGCAAGCGAAATGATCAAGGCCAAGCGTCGATCGTCAATCCACGAGCTGGAGTGGGACATCGAGGACCTGGCAGCCGAACTCGCCGGATGGGCCATTCATAGCCTCGGTCGTGCCGTCGCGAGTATGACCGGATGCAGTCCTGCCAGCCGAAGACACCGCCGTCGTAGGACGCGCTGAGCAACTGTCGCCTCGTGCGTGGCCGGGAATGGTTCACCAATCACGCAACGGATGAACGGCTTTCGCGAGTTCTCTCGCGACGGTCAGTGTTCGGCGATCCAGGGTCTTGAGTCTTGCCTGTTCTGTCATGCGTGCTAGCAACGCGTGCAGTGCCTCGTCGTTCTCGAGCAATATCTCGACTGCATGGAGCGGCGTGATGGGCGCCAGCTCCGACCCTGCGGACGCCGCAGTCGGCTCCAACGAGACCACGGTTTTCTGCACCTCGACGACTCGTATGGGTGACCCGTAGCGCTGTGCGGCCGTGCGCGCCGCCGAGGCGTCCCTTCGGCATGTGTCGGAGCAGTACAGCCGACGACGTCCGCGTCGCGGCCCGTCGTCGAGATCAAGCATCACTGCCTCGCAGCGGACACACCGAGTCGGGTCGTAGGAACCGGCGCCGTTGTCGTCACCGCTGGAGGAACGTCGATCGGCGTTGTCGGACAGTGGGTCTCTGCTCTCGGGATTCCCGCCTTGCGGCGCGGAGCGCGCAGACCGCGTACCCGCGCCCGAGATGTCCGCCATCCCGCGTCCTCCATCGTCTGCGGTGCGAGCCCTGCGCAGCGCGACTTTGATCTCGCGGACATCCACATCAACCCGCGCAGCGATATTGGCCAACGTCTCGCCCCGGTCCCTCATCTGCTCGACGGCAGCCTGCAGGCCGACGAGATAACCTGCACGCCTTTTAGCCCCCTCTGCGCGGACACGCTCCTGCGCCTGATCGAGTCGCACCCGTTCCCATGTATCGACAGCCCCAACTCGGTGCAGCGTCAGTCGGATCGTCGCGGCAGCATCGGCATTGGCGCGCTCACGCCGAGCCCTCTCCTCGTTCATTCTCCGCTGCGCTTCACGGGCTCGGTACCGAGCCCGGAGCTTCTCATTCGAGTTCATACCGAAAACATAGAAAAGCGCCGACGAATCAGTCCACGACCAGAGCCATATTCGCAATGACAAACGCCCGTAGTCCGCATCTCACTCCGCCTGACCTGCCGACCTATCGCAGCGTTCCCCGCGGCTAACCCTCCGTGCCACGCCTCTGACCCAAGCGTCTCCCCGACGTGCTCAACAACGAGATCCACACACCTCTTGCATTCTGGCCTCGCGACGGCCGCTATTCGGCGGACGAAAAAGGGAGTCAGGGCCCGCGGAGCTGTTCGACAACAGATCACTGCAGCGGGCTACGGACAGCCTGGACCGCAGGTTCGCGAGGGTTGAGTTCCCGCCCGGGTCTGCCAGAAGGAGCGGTCCTCGCGGCTCAGCAACGACGCGCGCCGCCTCAACCAGCGGTGAAGACACGCGCGAGGATCGCGAGTGTCATTCGCGGTTGTGATCTTGCGTTGCGGAGTCGGCTGGGTCTGCCGATGGAAGACCGTCGAGGTAGGCATCTATGCACTGCTGCAACACCATCAACGACGCAGGCACGACTTCCTCGGCAACGACATCGTCGACGTCGACGTGCGAACCATCGGCGAGGAAGAACCCCCCCGGCGCTGAGTTCTATGTCGATCCAAAAGCGATGCAGGGCTTTTAGCGTGGCTAACGCGTCGACAAACAACTCGACGTCAGGATCGAGGTCCGGATCGATCAAGTACTTGACGAGTTCATGGGTGAGCGAGTGCCGGTGCGCGTAGATGTGGTCAAGGCGGTCGGCCTGATCCTGTGTAATGGCGCCGCCCTGAACAAGCCACAGCAGTGACGCTCGAAACTTCTTCTTCGGCGCCAGCGACAGCACTTGCTGCTCGTACCGCTGCTGATCTTTTGTCGTGATCGTCACGCCAGGCCGCGGTTCGAGGCAATAGAACTCTCGGACTTTGTCCAGCACCGCGTGCTGGATCATCTCGTGAGTGACTTGGTACAAACCGGCGAACGCCAAGGTGCTGCGAATGATGTCTGGTTGCAGTTTTGCCCTTAGTCGGCGCTCGTATTCGACCGGATTGTCCTGATAGCTCACATGTCTAGTTTGACGGGCCTAAGTCGGCGGACGAGCGGTGGTCCGCGAGGCAATTCGGCGCCATTGGCTTATTCCTAGAGCGCCGCCGCGCAGGGGTACAACGACGGCAGCGAAGACGAAGAGACACCCGCCGGAGTGGGTCGCGGTGGCGTTGGAGATGTGGTTGCAAATTCAGCAGGAGAACCAAAGTGGCGTCGACTAACGCCAAGACTGTGGGGCAGATCCCACGGATTTCGTAGGACGATCACGGGTTAGCAGGGCGCTGGTAGACAGCTAACTGAAGAGCCAAGGGGTGGGGGTCTGTTGCACCTCGGTCGGCCAGGAAATTAGCGGCAGCAGCTCGGGTCGAGTACGGCGCACAACGCCTTCAGGGCTTCTAGATGGGTGCGATGGAACATGTTCATACCGCGGCGCTCTGAGAGCACGAGGCCGGCTTTGCGCAGTTGGGTCAGGTGGTGGCTCACCGTGGATTCGGTCAATCCGAGCGCCGCGGCGAGTTCGCCGCCGTTCTGCTCCCCCGCCTCCGACGCGAACAGGTGCGACATCAGTTTCACGCGGGCCGGATCGGCGAGCGCCTTGAGCCGCAACGCAACGTTGAGAGCGTCGTCATCGGTCATCGGGCCAGCGGCGACCGGGGCGCAACACACCGGCGCGGACATATCGATGACAGGCAGTGCTCTAGGCATGAATCCACTCTGCCAGAAGAATTGACATATATCCAAAAGGTGGCATGCTGGGCCGTGGCGCGCCACTTCGATATATGTCAAACAACCCGAGGAGGATGGGCTCATGTCCCGCGTACAACTGGCACTCAATGTCGATGACCTCGACGAAGCAATCACGTTTTACAGCAAGCTGTTCAACACTGACCCCGCCAAGGTGAAGCCCGGCTACGCCAACTTCGCAGTCGCGGAGCCTCCGCTGAAGCTGGTGCTGATACAGAACCCCGGCGAGGGCGGCACGATCAATCACCTCGGCGTGGAAGTCGATTCCAGCGAGACCGTCCACGCCGAGATCGCCAGGCTGACCGGTGAAGGCTTGTTCACTGACGAGGAGATCGGCACCACGTGCTGCTTCGCCACACAGGACAAGGTGTGGGTGACTGGACCAGCGGGCGAGAAGTGGGAGGTCTACACCGTGCTCGCCGATGCCGACACCTTCGGCACCAGCCCACAGCATCTCGACGAGCACACCGATCCAACCGAGGTGTGCTGCGGCAGCCAACGCACAGCTGCACCGACCGCAGCCGCGACGTCCTGCTGCTGAATCGCCAACCGGTGGGCATACCTTCGGCAGGTATGCCCACCGCTGGGCCATTGTTCACCTGTCGTTCGTTTGCGCCTTGATTCGATCACTGTCAATATCGATGAATGTCGATTCCGGAGAGCGCGGGGGCGGACGCCTGCTGTGCCACGCCGCCACTGCTGCGCGAGCCACTGACTGAACTGGCCGCCGCCGAGATGGCCACGAAGCTCAAGGCACTGGCCGACCCGGTGCGGTTGCGGCTCTTCAGCGCGATCGCCAGCCATTCCGGCGGCGAGGCGTGCGTCTGCGACATCTCCGGCGGTATCGACGTCTCGCAGCCCACGGTGTCGCATCACCTGAAGGTGCTGCGCGCCGCCGGCCTGTTGACCTCTGAGCGGCGGGCATCGTGGGTGTACTACGCCGTCGTCCCGGAGGCGTTACGCGAGATCGCGGCGCTGCTGGATCTCGACACTGCCGCGCTGGCAGGGGTGACGGCATGACAGACACCGTGGCGACTGCCTCAGCGCCGGTGGTGGGCAAGCTGTCCACCCTCGACCGATTCCTGCCGGTGTGGATCGGTGTCGCGATGGCAGTGGGCTTGCTGTTGGGACGATGGGTGCCGGGCATGAACGCGGCCCTCGACGGCGTACAGATCGACGGCATCTCGTTGCCGATCGCCCTCGGCCTGCTGATCATGATGTATCCGGTGTTGGCCAAGGTCCGCTACGACCGCCTCGACACCGTGACCGGCGACCGCAAGCTTCTGCTCAGTTCCTTGTTCTTGAACTGGGTGTTCGGGCCCGCGTTGATGTTCGCCCTGGCGTGGCTGATGCTGCCCGACCTGCCCGAATACCGAACCGGGCTGATCATCGTGGGCCTGGCCCGCTGCATCGCCATGGTCATCATCTGGAACGACCTGGCCTGCGGCGACCGCGAGGCCGCCGCCGTGCTGGTCGCGCTGAACTCGATCTTCCAGGTCATCATGTTCGCCGTCCTGGGCTGGTTCTACCTGTCAGTCCTGCCCGGCTGGCTCGGCCTGGAGCAGACCACCATCGACACCTCGCCGTGGCAGATCGCCAAATCGGTGCTCATCTTCTTGGGCATTCCACTGCTGGCGGGCTATCTGTCGCGCCGACTCGGCGAGAAGGCCAAGGGTCGCGACTGGTACGAATCGAAGTTCCTGCCCCGGATCGGCCCGTGGGCGCTCTACGGGCTGCTGTTCACCATCGTGATCCTCTTCGCGCTGCAAGGCGAACAGATCACCAGCCACCCCTTCGACGTCGCCAGAATCGCACTGCCGCTACTGGTCTACTTCGCGATCATGTGGGGCGGGGGTTACCTCCTGGGCGCCGCGATCGGCCTGGGCTACCCGCGGACCACCACGCTCGCGTTCACCGCTGCGGGCAACAACTTCGAACTCGCCATCGCCGTCGCGATCGCCACCTACGGCGCCACGTCCGGGCAAGCTCTGGCCGGGGTGGTCGGCCCACTGATCGAGGTGCCCGTGCTGGTCGCCCTGGTCTACGTCTCGCTGGCGCTGCGCCGCCGCTTCGCCGACCACACTTCTGTGCCGGCGTCAGCCGGCGACCGGCCATCCACGACGAAGGAGTCCTGACCATGAACGACAGCCCCGCTGCCCTACGCCCGCACCGCGACCTGTCCATCGATCAACAACACGCCCTGAAGACCGCGGCCACCCGCCTGGAGCGCGACTTCGCAGACAGTTTCGGCGTCGAGACGATCGAACAGTTCCTGCACACCTCCTACGATCAGTTCGCCGGGCGGGCCACCGTTTCCAACTTCCTGCCCCTGCTGGCCGAACGATTCGCGCGGCAACGCCTGCACGCCTTGGCCCGAGTCGAAGGCAAGATCACCGACGGGAAGCCCACGGTGCTGTTCCTGTGCACCCACAACGCCGGTCGTTCCCAAATGGCGCTGGGCTTCTTCACCCACTTCGCCGGTGACGACGCGGTGGCCTGGTCAGGTGGCTCCGAGCCCGGTGACCGCATCAACCCCTCCGCGGTGGCGGCGATGTCCGAGGTCGGCATCGACATCACCGGTGAGTTCCCCAAGCCCTGGACCGACGAAATCGTTCAGGCCGCCGACGTGGTGATCACCATGGGCTGCGGGGACGCCTGCCCGATCTTCCCCGGCAAGCGCTACGAGAACTGGGACCTGCCCGATCCCAAGGGTCAGGACGTCGACGCGGTTCGCCCGATCCGCGATGACATCGAAGAGCGCGTCCGCCGGCTGTTGGCCGAACTCCACGTCACAGCCCGTCAGAACTGAGCAAGGAACCCCATGGCCGCCTCGTCGACACCGTCGGTGCTGTTCGTATGCGTCAAGAACGGCGGCAAGTCACAGATGGCCGCCGGGCTCATGCGCCAGCTCGCCGGTGACACCGTGAACGTGCATTCCGCCGGCACAAAACCCGGTGGCGCAGTCAACGATCTGTCCGCGCAGGCTCTGCTGGAGGTGGGCGTCGACATCACCGGTGAGCAACCCAAGCTGGTCGATCTGGAGCTGGCCCGCGACGTCGACCTGGTGGTCACCCTGGGCCGGGAAGCACAGCTCGATGCGCTGCCCGGAACGCGGGTGGAGAACTGGGACACCGACGAACCCTCTGAGCGCGGGATCGATGGCATCGAGCGAATGCGTCTGATACGCAACGACATCGAACGCCGCGTCCGTCAGCTGCTGGACGCCCTGGACGCCGACGCCACACCGTAGATTCGCGGCCTGGTGGCGACTGCCAGCAGCGCCCCCGCCGCGGAAACCGCCTTCATTCCTCTCAGCCAGGAGTCTTCGGTATGCCCTCTCGCCACATCGTCGCCATCGGCGGCAGTGATGCCGGAATAAGCGCTGCTCTGCGCATCCGTGAACTCGACCCCAGTGCCGAGGTGACGGTGGTCGTCGCTGACGCGTACCCGAACTTCTCCATCTGCGGCATCCCGTACTACGTCTCCGGGGAGGTCATGCATTGGACCAACCTCGCCCACCGCACCGCTGACGACTTGGCGGCCACCGGCATGAGAGTGCGCACTAATACCCGCGCTACCGCCATCAACGTCGCCGAGCACACCCTCGACGTCCTCGATCCCACCGGCGCCCCCACCGAATTGCCCTACGACGCGCTGGTCGTAGGCACCGGCGCGGTCAGCGCCCGACCGCCCATCACCGGGCTGATCGGCCGAGATGCATTAGGCCCCAACGACGGTGTGCATCTACTGCATTCGATGGGCGACACCTTTGCGGTCATGGATTCGCTGCAACAGCGCGACCCCAAGACCGCCGTCATCATCGGCGCCGGCTACATCGGCCTGGAGATGGCCGAGGCCCTCACCATGCGTGGCATCGCGGTCACCCAGATCGAAGCCCTACCCGAGGTCCTGCCCACCGTGGACGGTGAACTGGGAGCCCTAGTGCACACCGAGCTAGAACGCCACGGCGTCGAGGTTCTCACCAACACCACCGTCTCAGCGATCACCCGCGCCGAGCCCGGGGCACTCCGCGTCACCGGCCAGCATCACGATGAGAGTGTCGAACGAAGAGTTGATTTCGTGCTCGTCGTGGTCGGTGTGCGACCAGACGTGGAGCTGGCCGCGGATGCTGGCGCCGAACTCGGGTTCAAGGGCGCGATCGCCGTCGACGAGGCCATGCGCACCAACCTGCCAGATGTGTTCGCCGCCGGGGACTGCGTGCATACGCATCACCGTCTGCTCGGCAGGACCTGGCTGCCGCTGGGTACCACCGCCCATAAGCAGGGCCGCATCGCCGGGGAGAACGCCCTCGGCGGTGACGCCCGCTTCGCTGGCAGCCTCGGCACCCAGGTCGTCAAGGTCTTCGACCTGGTGGCCGCCCGCACCGGCCTGCGCGACCACGAAGCGGCCGCCGCAGACCGCGGCTGGGCACCGGTCACCACCGCAGCCACGCCTGATGACCACAAGGCTTACTACCCGGGCGCCACCCCCATCCACATCCGGATCACCGGCGACGAGCACACCGGCCGGCTGCTCGGCGCCCAACTCGTCGGACACCGCAGCGCTGAAGTCTCCAAACGGGTCGACACCTTCGCCACCGCCCTGTTCCACCAAATGAGCGTCGAGGGCTTCTCCGACCTGGACCTGTCCTACACACCCCCTCTGGGATCACCCTGGGACGCAACTCAAATGGCAGTGCAGGCGTGGGCCCGCCACCTCCGGTCGACGGCATTCAGGTGACTTGCGGTTCTCCCGAATCGGCACCGCGCGAACAAGGGGTCAGACCCGGACGACCTGCACGGGTGTCGCCTCTCGCAGCCAGGTCAGAGGGCCAGCAGGGCCCAGCAGCGGCAATCGCGCCGGGGCGAGGACATGGCGGCATACCCGCCGAGCAGGCTGGCGAGCGCCGCGCCGACGATCGGCCCACGTGATGGTGTCCGATAATCGAGCGATGGGCTAGTCATGCGGCGGCGGCAATGAAAGCGGTGCGCAGGTGAGTGGTTTTCTCGGGACCGGCTCGGAGGAGTCCGTCGAACACCAATGGAATGGCTCCGTTCAGTGGGCCTTCCTTGCTGGTGCCGCTGTCGGGCTGCTAGGCGGTCTGATCGGCCTGGGCGGGGCGGAGTTTCGGCTGCCCCTTCTGATCGGCATCTTCGGTTTTGCCGCCTTGCAGGCCGTGATCTTGAACAAGGCCATGAGCCTCATCGTGGTAGTCACCGCCTTGCCGGCGCGGCTAGTGGGAGGTGAGCCGTGGAGTGCGGTGAGCCCCCATTGGGCGGTGGCGGTGAACCTGCTCGCCGGCAGTCTGCTCGGTGCGTGGATCGGCGCCAGTTGGGCCACCCGAATGCGGTCGGCGACGCTGTATCGGGTTCTGGCCGTGCTCCTGGTGCTCATCGCGGCCGCGTTGGCTGCCTCCCACCTCGGCCGCGTCGAATCGGTGGGAATGAGTGGCGCACCTCAGGTCATTGCCGGAGTCGCCGCCGGAATGCTCATCGGAGTCGTCGCCGCCTTGATGGGTGTCGCCGGCGGTGAACTGCTCATCCCAACCATCGTGTTGCTGTTCGGCCTCGACATCAAAGTCGCCGGAACTCTTTCGCTAGCCGTGTCATTGCCGACGATGCTGGTGGCCTTCAGCCGCTATAGCCGTGATGCCAGCTTCGTGGTGTTACGCCAGAACAGTCGTTTCGTGCTGGCGATGGCCACCGGTTCCGTCGCCGGCGCGGTAGCCGGCGGCTTCCTTCTGGGTGTCGTACCCAGCGTCGTGCTGATCCCAGCGTTGTGCGTCCTACTGATCATTTCAGCGATCAAGGTGTGGCGGCACTAGATCCAAAGCGCCGTGGCGGGTCACCGCGACGACCATCTCGCTGCCGTCTCATGAACTCAGCACCGTGCGGCGTGCGCCGTGATCCGCTGTCAGGCATGCGGTACCAGGTGCACTGCGGGCGCTTTGATCGCGGCGGTGACCCGGCTGCCGGTGCGGAGGTCGAGGTCCTCGCGAGTGGGGTGGGTGATGTAGGCGGCCAAGGGGAATCCGGCGTCGAGATCGACGCGCAGCAGCGGCCCCTCGGGGGTCAGCGCGGTGATGGTGGCCAGGAGTTGGTTGCGGGGGCTGGCCTGAGGTTCCGGGTTGGCGAAGATGGCGACGCCTTCGGCGCGGATGCACACCAGCACACGCGTTGCGCCATCGAGTGATTCAGCAGTAGCAGCGAGGAGGGGAACCCCGTCGACGCTGACGCGGGTGAGGTCGCCGTCGCGGTCGGTGATGTTGCCCAGGACGACGGTTTCCACCCCTACGGTGCTCGCGACGGTGGCGTCGGCGGGGCGCGAGAACACCTCGGTGACCGGGGCGAGTTGGTGCAGCGCACCGTCGACGAGGACGGCCATCCGATCACCGAGGGCAAGGGCTTCGTTGCGGTCGTGGGTGACCACCAGGGCGGGCACCGCGGCGTCGAGGAGCCGTCGACGCAGATCGGTGCGCAGCTGCGCCCGCGTCGGGGCGTCGAGGGCGGACAGCGGTTCGTCGAACAACAGCAATTGCGGGTGCGGCGCCAACGCCCGCGCCAGGGCGACGCGTTGAGCTTCGCCACCAGAGAGGGTGCGCGTCGGGCGACCGGTGAGATGCGCCGCGCCGGCGGTGTGCAAGGCCTCCTCGATGCGGGCGGCGCGGTCGCGTCGGGGCAGGTGATGCAGGCCGTAGCCGACGTTGGCCGCAACGCCGAGATGCGGGAACAAAGCGTGGTCCTGGAACAGGTACCCGATGCGCCGTCGTCGCGCCGGCACGTGCGTGTGGTCGTCGTCCCAAATGTGGTCACCCAGGCTGATCCTGCTGGGCGGATCGGGACGGTCGAGTCCGGCCAGGCATCGCAGCAGGGTCGTCTTCCCGGCGCCGGAGGGCCCGAACAGGACGGTGACCGGGGAACCCGCATCCAAGTCCAGGGTGAGGTCGACGTCGAGGAGGTGGCGGCGCACCCGCGCGGTCAGGGTCGTGGCCATCCGGACCCTCCACGGCGCTGCAAGGTGTAGGTCGCGGTCAGCACGATCAGGGAGAAGATCAGCATCGCCAGGCTCGTCTGTGCTGCGGTCGCGTAGTCGAAGGACTGCACGCTGTCGTAGATGGCGATCGACACGGTCCGGGTTTCGCCGGCGATGTTGCCGCCGACCATGAGCACTACGCCGAACTCGCCGACGGTATGGGCGAAGGTCAACACGACCGCGGTCGCCAAGCCCGCCCGCGACAGGGGCAGCACCACCCGCCACAGCGTCGCCCAGCCAGTGCGCCCGAGGACGTGGGAGGCGTCGATGAGGCGGCGGTCTACCCCGGCGAACGCCGCCATCAGCGGCTGGACGGCGAACGGCAGGCTGTAGAGCACCGAGGCCACCAGCAGGCCGGTGAAGGTGAACGGCAGCGTGGCTCCGGTCACCGACTCCCACCACTGCCCGACCGGCGAGCGAGTTCCCAGCGCGGTGATCACGTAGAAGCCGAGCACCGTGGGCGGCAACACCAATGGCAGCGCCACTACCGACTCGATCACCACGGTCCAGCGGCGTCGGCTCAGTGCGAGCCAGCCCGCCAACGGCACCGCGATTACGACCAGGATCACCGTGGTTAGCGCAGCCAGCCGCAGGCTCAGCACGATCGCTTCCCAGTCCATCGCGTTGATGCCGCCGGGTTAGGTGCCCGGTCGGAAGAAGCCGTACCGCTTGAGGATGTCGTGGCCCTGCTGACTAACCAGGAAGTCCTTGACCGCCCGGGCGGCGGCCACGTCGGTGGCCGCGGAGAGAACCACCCCGCCTTGATCGATGCGCGGGTAACTGTCCACCGGGACTTCGGCGTAGCGACCCTTGTCCGACAATTGCGGTGACACCGCCAGCGACAACGCGATCACCCCGGCTTGGGCGTTGCCCGACTGCGCGAACTCCGCGGCTTGGGCGACGTTCTCGCCCAGCACCAGCTTGGGCTGCACCGCGTCGTACACGCCAGCGGTTTGCATGGCCGCCACTGCCGCCTTGCCGTAGGGCGCGTGCGCCGGGTTGGCGATGGCGACCTTCGACACTGCCGGGTCGGTAAGCACGCTGAGACCCTTGGTGGCGTCGACTGGTGACCCGTTGGCCGACCACACCGCCAATCGGCCTACCGCGTAGCTGAACACGTCGGCCTCATCGGCCTTGCCTGCGTCAGCGAGCTGTTGCGGGTAGCTCAGGTCAGCTGACAAGTAGAGGTCGAACGGGGCGCCGTTGCTGATCTGCTCGAAGAAGGTCCCTGACGAGCCGTAAGTGGGTCGGAGGTCGATGTCGGGGTTTGTCTGCCCTAACGCGGATTTCACTTCTTCGAGGGCGAACTTGAGATCCGCGGCCGCCGCCACGCGAACAATGCGCTGACCATCGGCGCCATTCCGATCTCCGCCGCTGTCCTGCGCGCTACACCCACCAACCGTGGCCATGAGCAGCGCCGCCGCTGCGAGCCCTAGCCGACGTCGCCACCCGCCGGTCACGACACCACCTCTGCGGGGGTCTCGACGAGCACCGAGGTCGCCTTGACCACTGCGGTGGCGAGCGCTCCCACAGCTAGTCCGAGTTCCTCGGCGGCCTCGCGGCTCATGAGTGAGACCAGCCGGAAACGGCCCGCCGCGATCTCCACTTGGGCCATCAGGCCGTCGACTTGAACCTCGGTCACGATGCCGGTCAACCGGTTACGTGCCGACACGTGACCGTGCTCGACGTGCAGTTGCTCACTGGCCACCGCGGCCACCTGCTCCCCATCGATCACCTGGCGCCCCGACCCGTCCAAGTCGGCGTGCAGCCGACCTGACGTCACCCATCGGCGCACCGTGTCGTCGCTGACTCCGAGCACCTCGGCAACGTGACTGATCCGAAATTGCGGCATGAAAGTGCACACTACCGCCGCACCAGCGGAAGACCACCTCGTTTCTTGCGCCATCGATCGGCAGCGGGCGGCCACGGGCACCTGGCAAGGAAACCGACAGCGACTGACTGCTCCACGAAAGCGGAGGTTTCTTAAGCGAAGAGATCCGAGCAGCTAGTCGGCGTCGTGACGCAAGACGTGCCAGGACGGAGGAGTGCCTGCCGACCCGCCGACCGACGTCCAACCCGGCGATCTACGGCTGCCGGACCCGACTGGTGTCGCGTGCGCGCATCCTCGGCCCCTCTAATCGCATCCAAGCGGGCGGAGCAAGGTCGTCTGCCATGGCCGGACGTTGCTGACCTTCCACCACGATCAGTGGACCGACATCTGAACGGGTCAGCTGTTCCGTCAAACGCTGAGCCTCGACGTTGGCGCGAAAGGCGTGCACACGCAGCGCCTCACTCTGTCGCCCCAATTGCTGCGCCCGTTCAAGTTCTCGCTTGATGTCCACACGCAGGAAGTCAGATTGGATCATGGCGACCATCGCATCAAGGGACAGCCGCGAGTTGATCGGATCCACGACTCCCCTTACCCGGTGGCAAAGTAATCAAACGGCGCGACCGACTCGGGCTCACGACGCGTCCGGCGGCTAAGAGGTAGTGCTGTTGTGCGCCGTCCGCCTCCATTCCATTCTTGGGTCGCCCCGCGGCGACTGCAGTTCCGAGGCGCATGGTCTGTTACCGAACGAAATTACTAGTCCACGAAACGAACAGCTGCCGAGGCAATTGGTACGGTCCCCATCCGTTTGGTGACCCACGTCGAAGTATGGGTGCCAGCACTGTCGCTGCCGCCGCACCATGATCGGGCCGGTAGCGCTACGGTGGCGGCCTCGCGAGACGTCGGCGGGACCATAATGGAGGAAACCAACGCAGTGAACGGTGATCGACCGGACGAACTCGACCGATTGGTGGGCACGACGGGTGCTCTCGAAGCGTTGGTCGAGATCTTCGAAGACGACACCGAATCGGTAGATGAGGCGCTGTCGCGGCTAGCACGCATTTCCGTCGGCGCCATCGCCGACGCCGACGCCGTCAGCGTCACCGTGCTCTCCGATTCCAAGCCACGCACCGCGGCTCACACCGACGACAAGGTGTTGCAACTCGACCACGTCCAATACGACACCGACCGCGGACCATGCTTGGAGGCCGCCGAGCGACGCACCCCCGTCCGCGTCGCCATGGGCGGTGAAGATGAGCGGTGGCCGGAGTTCGTGACCGCGGCGCGCGACGCGAGCATCCTCGCCACGTTGTCGATCCCTCTAGTGATCCCGGCCGCCGTAGCGGACACCGACGGCGAATTGGTCGGGTCGCTCAACGTCTACAGCCGCAACGTCGCAGCGTTCGATCCGTTCGACGAGGCGTTGATGAGCTTGTTCGCGACCTCGGCCACCCAAGCGATCACAATCGCTCGCCGGTGGCAGCGCTCGCGCGACACAGTGACCCAGATGCATACCGCGCTCGAGTCTCGCGCCGAGATCGAGCAGGCCAAGGGCGTACTGCGCGCCGTCCATGGATGCTCGGCCGACGAGGCGTTCACAAGACTGGTCGAACGCTCACAGCACACCAACGTCAAATTGCACACGCTGGCACGGCAATTGCTCGACTCGCTGAGCGACGAACAGACGCCAGGTCAGTAAGGGCCGACGCGCGCCCGTCGACGTCGACCCGGGGAGCCTCGTACTCGAGTTTGGTCGTGAGCGTCGCGCCCCTCGCGTAACCCCCGGCGAGCCCGGCAACTGCCGGGTTACAAAGCCAGCAAAAGCTGCCCCTGAGCGTCAAGAGCAGTTGCGCCGCTTCGCCCGGACGGGCAAACCCGTACACCAACTTGCTCAAGCGTTCGCAGTGAGCAGGGCGACGGCTACCGCTACGTAGCGAGTGGAACCACTGCAATCGGGCCCGGGTAGCCGCCTGCTCGCTTGGGACGCAAGCTCGGTCCAACAAAAAGTGCGGTTGCTGTGGGACAGCAACCGCACCTTTACAGACCTTTAGTCTGGAAGAAAAAACGAACTTATGGACAGCGAGGCTGAGCATGAAGTTCGTTTTACGTTGCCATCATAGCACGTATGCCGATAGTCGAGCCACCTCACCAGCAACACTTCACCGCCCGAATGATGGAGATCTGCTCGACCCGGGCACCATGGCATCGGCGTTTATGGCGGGCGGGCACGATTCAACTTGCTTCTGAGCTTCGTGACGAATGCGTTCGCCCTGGCACACCCGAATCTGCCATCGCGGACCAGCGGAAATACGTCCGCCACTGCCTGCAGACTGACAACGGCATCTCCGACCGCGGTCAAGCCGTCATCAGCAGCCTGCCCAGCATCAGGCCCGGAATCAGTACCTCAGACCACTCCTGGGTGAGCCTGCGCGAGTATGTCGCTCGGTACGACCAAGACTATCTCAGCACCTGGGCGAACGCTCTCGACGCGGTCCCTTCCCCGAACCGACCCATTGATGTCGAAGGCGCTGTGCGCCGTATTACCGCGTACATCCTGGACTCTGGCATGCACAAGAGCAGCCTCTACGCGTGGCTACGAGACATTCGGGATGACCCCACGCAGACCCCAACTATCGGCGACTTTCTACGCGAAGCGAATCAGCGGCTCAAGACGCCGCTCCGGCAGTACACCTTCTGCGTGCCCGTGCAAACCACACCGCGGTTCGACCTGGCCGTAGCACCAGGCTGGATGACCGCCCGCGAGACGTCCGACTGGAAGAGGTTGCATGCATCCAAGGCTCCTGGCGTGGCACAGCGGGGGTCTTTCCTTGTCGAAGTTTCTGCACACGACATCAATGCGGCCGCCGATTTGGCGAGGACTCAGATTGCCAATCTGACGACGAAGCTTCAGCTCGGTTCCAAGAAACCTGTCATCGTCAGCCACAGCATGTGGTCGATGGAAAAGGGCAATGAACTTCCGACTCAAGCCACTAACCGCCTGATTAACGTGCATAGCGTGGAGCGGCTAGGTCGCCTTCACGACCTCAAGATGTCGGACTACATCACCAACACCTTGACACTCGTCCAGTCGTTGCGGACAGGGTCTCCCCACATAGCCATAGTCAACGGATGGGCGGCTATCGAATCACTCATGGTGGGTCCTTCCGATCAAGCCGACATCGTCGCTGCCGAACGCTTTGCCCTGATCGTTGCCACTAGCATGCTTCGTGCCGAGTTCTCATGGCTTTCCCGCTCCTACGCGAACACTCACATCAGCGCTGAGGCCCAGGCAATGCGTGAATGCCCTGAGAATATTGACCGGGCACAGCTGTTTCAGAAGCACCTTCAATCCAATCCGCCCCTGGCGCTCGACCCACTTGACAGCCTGGCACTCCACCGAGTCAGGCCTGCACTGTCGAACCCACGTAGGGAGGTAGAAAAGATCACGGGCATTCTCACTCGCGAGTTCACCCGTCTCTATAGGAAGAGAAACATGATCGTCCATGGCGGCCAGATTCACGAAAGCAGCCTGCACTCCCTGTCTGAAACCTTGGCTCCGCTTATTGGAGCCGGCGTGGATCGCGTAGTCCACGTCGGCCTGAAATTCGACGTGCCTCCTATTGAGCTATCGGCGGTTGCAGAATCCCGCCTGCACTACCTGACTCCATCGACCGCAACCAATCCTGGAAATCTTTTGGAAGTTCTGGAATTTTGAGTCTTCAAGGTCGCGCTGAGGGTGGCGACTGATGATATTGCCTTGGACCTGCGAGTTCGGCGTTGGCAGTGTTGTTGAGCGGCGACGTGGAACGGAACCACTGCGGTATCGGCCGTGCGATCGTCAGCCCTGCGTACGGCGTCGGGATCAACGTCGAGCCTCGCGAAATCATCGCGAAGTCTGGCGGGCGCCGACGAACCCTCCCGTTGCCACCATCGGCGCTCGCACCCTAACCAGCGTTAACGATGCTCGCGAGGACCGCGAGGGTCGTTCGCAGCTGTAATCTTGCGTTGCGCAACATTAGGATTCGCCGGCGGAAAGGCCGTGCAGGCCGACGGTCAGTACTTCAGGGCCGCCAGGACACCGTCGCATTAAAGAATCCGATCGGCCCGAGTCCTTTGCCGATGTATCTCTTGTCCACGAGCTTTGATGGCGGTCCGCCAAGCTTGGATTCCCGAACGGCAATTTCAAGGTTAGCGCTTGAACCTTGAAAACTGGCCCCTCGTTTTCAAGGTTGTCGGTCGGCCGATCCAGAAGTTCCAACTGCGACCCTCAGTCCGCAGTCAGTCCGCAGTAGATCTGCGCGCCGACTGCGGATGCCAACACACCCAACACAGCTGACCTGGCAGAACTCGCTCCGGCCAACAAACCCAACGTCATCAAAACCCCAGGTGGCGTGGTTCGGGACGAAGAGGTCGTGGGTTCGAATCCCGCCACCCCGACTCGCGTAGGTGCAGAAGAAGGCTCTGATCCGGTTCATTCGGTCAGGGCCTTCTTGCTATCAGTCCTCCGATGGTCCAGCGGACCTACCCGTCACGCCCATCTGCTCGGGTATCTCGCCGGGCCGGTAACCCGGCAGTCGGGTGGCGGGCAGGATTGCGACAGCGCTGATGCCTGCCAGGATCAGCAGGCCCAGTTTGAGCGCTCGTAGCCGTGCGTCGGTGTTGATCCGAACCGCTGCATCCACTTCCGCCTCCGAGGCATCGGTTCTCGCGAGGACTTCGCGCAGTTGATCGTTGCCGACGAAGTTCACCTGGTCGAGGTCGACCTGCGCGATGAGCCGATCCGGGATGGCTACGTCGTTGATCACGGCCTGTCCGACGTTCAGAGAGAGAATGCCGACGAGCATCGCCCCGGCGAGCGCCGTGCCGACTGCCGAGGCAAGGTTCTGTGTGGTGCCACGCACCGAGCCGACGTCACCGGCCAAGTCCTTGGGCGCCGCAGTCACCAGGACGTTGAAGACCAGCGTCACGAGAGCGCCCTGGCCGATGCCGAATACGACGAGGCCGAGGATCGTCGGCAGTGTTTCCCAGTCGTTGGTGACGACGAACGACAGCCAGAGCAACGCGACCGTCGTCAGCGTAAAGGAGAAGACTCCGATGACGCGTGGGCTGAATCGTTGGTAGAACCGCACCACCAGCGTTGCGGTGACGAACACCGTGAGATTGAACGGCAACATCGCCAGTGACGTATCGAAGGGTGTTCGGCCCTGCACGATCTGGATGTACAAGGGCACTGTGAAGTTCAGTGCGGCCTCCAACGACACCACCACGAACATCGCGTACACCGCGGCCCGCTCCCGGCTCGATCCCAGGACCGACAGACTCACCAACGGGACCTTGTCAGTGCGCGACCGGCGCCGCGTCCACACGAAGAATGCCTGCCCCAGCACTATCCCCAGCAGGACCAGCACTGGTGCCGGTGACAGTCCGCCGATGTCGAATGGCGCCGCAGGGTTGGCCTGCAGCAACCCCCACCCGTTGAGGTTGTTGAAGCCGAGCGTGAGCGCCATGATGGCAATACCGATCAGCAGCGCGGCCACGACGTCGATCTGAACCGACTCGTCGCCGGCTGCGGAGTGCAGGCGGAAGCTGAACAGGAACACGGCTATTGCCAGCGCGAGGACGATCATGAAGACCGGCCGCCAACCCACGAACGTGCCGAGGGTGCCGCCGATCAAGAAGGCGCTGACTCCGGAGAGTGCACGCGCCGATCCGAGTGAGCCAACAGCGGTAGCCTGTTGCGTGCCACGATAATTGGCGGCAATCAACGCTACGAGCGCGGGCACGATGATGGCCGCCGATGCGCCCGCGACGGCCTGTGCGGCGATCACCCAGGCGACTGACGGGGCGAGGATCATCATCAACGCCGAACCGGCGAAGGCAGCGACGACGAAACGGAACACGACGATCCAGCCGATGCGCTGTCCGAGCTTGGCGCCCACCATGACCAGCGCCGCCACGACCAGTCCGTAGGTGACGATGGCGGTGCTGACAGCAGTCGGTGGCACCCCGAAGTCCTCGACCATCCCGCCGATCGAGACGGGTAGCGCTGCCACGTTGAACGACATCAACATCTGAGCAAGGAACAGCCCCACCATCGGTACCCACGAGGCGCGTTCGGCGGCGTCCGGAACCGGTTGAGTGGTCATGCGTTCCCCTTCCTCTGCGCGGCCAACGTGTGCGCGTGCGAGGCGAAGATGTTGAGCCCCAACACTCGGGACAGGAACGCCGTGGCTCGTTGTCCGCGCACGCTGTTACCGGCCGCGTCCAGCGGTGGCGAGAAGGTGCCGATGCCGGCCTTGCCGGGGGCGACCGTCACCAAGCCGCCCGCAACGCCCGACTTTCCAGGCAATCCGATTTCGAAGAGCCATTCCCCGGAGCGCTCGTACGCGCCGGTGGCCGCGAGGATCGCCAGGGTGTCCCGGCAGACACCGGCGGACACCACTCGTCGGCCGGTCACCGGGTTCACTCCCCCGTCAGCCAGCGTGGCACCCATCACCGCAAGATCCGTTGCGGTCACCCGCAGCGCACACTGTCGGGTGTAGACGTCGACCACGGCCAGCGGATCGGATTCGATGCGACCGTAGCTCTCCAGCAGGCGTGCGATCGCCCGGTTGCGTTGATTGGTTTTCGCTTCGGAGCGGTACACGGCATCGTCGACGTGCAGAGGACGGCCGGCGAACGCCGACAATCCGTCAACGACGTTGTGCCACTGCTCGTCCGGGTCTGCGCCGGGCATCATCGCGGTCGTGGCGATCGCGCCCGCGTTCACCATCGGGTTCATGGGATGGCCGTCATTCAGCTCGATCGCGATCACCGAGTTGAACGGCAGACCGGTGTTGTTCACCCCGATCCGTTGGCGCACCACCTCGTGGCCGTACTCCTGGCACACCAACGCGTAGACGAAGGCCTTCGAGATCGACTGGATGGAGAATTCGACGTCGACGTCGCCTGACGTGTGAACCCCGCCGTCGACGTCGGCGACACAGACGGCGAACCACTGGGGATCGGCTTGCGCCAGCACCGGAATGTAGTCGGCGACCGTACCGTCGGCGTCCGATTCGAAGCGCCGGTGCGCTGCTTCGACCAGTGACTCGACCTCGGACCACTCGGGCAGATGACCGGTATGCGCCGCCTGCGCAACGTCCCCCAAGTGCAGATCCACGTGGCCCCTCCCCGAGCACGTACCCGCTGCAACCCGCGGTGCGTGCGTTGTGGACGTGGAAAAGCCTAGGTGACCTCGTAGCGAGCCGTGACGTTTTCCCAGAGGCGTTTGATTCATCCCTGACGGTCTCGCCGACTCAAGGGGGGAGTGAGTCGACGAGACCTGAACGAGCGCGGCACAGGGGGGTCGGCCAATCGCTCGTCTTATGTCAACACTACGTGGACGTTCGCGGAACCTGCGATCCGGCGCGCAGGCGACGACGGCGGCGAACGGTTCCCGGCACTAAACTGGTAGGGCTCGATCGACTTTCGCAGTCCAACGGGAGGCAGTCATGGCGCGCCAGGGCACACCGTCTCGGAACCGCCCGTCTCCGGACCGCCGCCGGTCGTTGCTGCACGACAACGGCCTGCTGCTGGCCTGTCTGGCGCTGTTCGGCGTCTTCTTCGTCGGGATGATCCTGGCGGGCACCGCCACCTACAACGAAGAGCAGTCCGAACACGGCTCCGCCGAGCAGGTGTCGATCATCGGATACCTGACCACCGGCGACTTCGTGGAAGCCACCTTCGAGAACTGGGAGTCCGAGTTCCTGCAGATGGGCATGTACGTCGTGTTGACGGCATTCCTGTACCAGCGGGGCTCCTCGGAGTCCAAGCAGATCGACAGTCCTGCGCCGCAGGACGAGGATCCGCGCGATGCGCAGGTGACCGATCGGACGCCATGGCCGGTCCGCCGAGGCGGGTGGCCGCTGTCCCTCTACGAGAACTCGCTCGCCATCGCGTTCTTCGTGCTGTTCTTCGCCTCGATGGCACTGCACGCGCTGGGAGGCAGCAGGGCGTTCAACGAGGAGCAAGTCCAGCACGGGCAGGCTGCCATCTCGGTGTGGCGGTACGTCACGACGTCGCAGTTCTGGTTCGAGTCGATGCAGAACTGGCAGAGCGAGTTCGTCGCCGTCGCCGCGATCGTCGCGCTGTCCATCTTCCTGCGCCAGCGAGGTTCGGCGGAGTCCAAACCGGTCGCGGCACCGCACCGCGAGACGAGCGCCTGATCCGGCGCGCCCCTCTTCGAGCGAACGAACCTACGTCAGGACCGTGACGCGGTCGTCGCTGTGCTCGTGCACCTTGGCGTACATCGCGAACGACCCGAACTCGGCGATGCCGATCAGGAGTACGGGCCAGATGGCACCGGCGCACAGGCTGAGCACTGCCCGATGGGCTGCAGGACGTCGGTCATCGGAGACCCGGTCGCTCAGCACGAAGACGACGACCGCGCTGACCAGCGCAATCACGGCGTATGTGAGCATCAGCGTTGAAATCACAATTCCCCCTCGCGGTTTTGTGCTTCAAGCGCGCTTGTACCCGGGGATAGGCGACCCTAAACCCGCCGCTCAGCCAAGCTCGTCGCGCAGTTTGCTCAGCAGCGGTTGAGCGGCCTCGGCGAGGAACCGGTCCTGACCTTCGTCGCCGACCTGGACCAGGGCGATGTCCGTGAAGCCGGCGTCCTTGTACTCGCGGACGCCCTCGACGATGGCGTCCAGATCGGGCCCGCACGGGATCGACGACGCGGTGTCCTCCGGCCGTACGAATTGCGTGGCACCGGCGAACCCCGCCGTCGTCGGCAGGTCGGCGTTGACGGCCCACCCGCCGGCGAACCAGCGGAACTGGTCATGGGCGCGGCTGACCGCAGCGTCACGGTCGGGGTCCCAGCAGATCGGCATCTGACCGACCACCCGGACGTCACCGGGCAGTCCGGTCGCCCGGCGCGCCTCGTGCCACTTGTCGACGACGTCCTTGTCGGGCTGCACGGCGATGAGGTCGTCGGCCAGCGGCGCGAACGTCTCGACCGAGCGGCCGCCGGACACTGCCGCCGCAATGCGCACCCCACCCTCGGGGACGTCCCACAGTCGGGCCGAGTCCACCTCGAAGTACTCGCCCTTCCAGTCGACGAGGTCGCCGGTGAACAACTCGCGCATGATCTGGATCGCCTCCCGCAGCATGTCCTGCCTGCGGGCGATGGTCGGCCAGCCCTTGCCCACCACGTGTTCGTTCAGGTTCTCCCCGCTGCCGACGCCGAGGGTGAACCTGCCGTCGGCGAGGATCTGCAGCGTCGCTGCCTGCTGCGCCACGATGGCGGGGTGGTAGCGCATCGTTGGACAGGTGACGTAGGTGAACAGCTCCACGTTCTGGGTGGCGTGCGCGACGGCGCCCAGCATCGTCCACGCATTGGGTGCGTGGCCCTGTGAACTCAGCCACGGCGAGAAGTGATCGCTGCTCACCTCGAAGTCGAAACCGGCCTGCTCAGCCGAAACTGCGTACTGCACAAGCTGTTTCGGTCCGCTTTGCTCTGTCATCAAGGTGTATCCGAAACGCGTCATGTCCGCCGTGTACCCGCCCGGCGGTGCGGAAAACTAGAGCCGCTGCTTGACCGCCGCCGACAGCCGGGAGCCGTCGGCCTGGCCCGCGGCGATGGCGGTAGCCGCCTTCATCACCTGACCCATGTTCTTCATCCCTGGGCGTTCCCCGATTTCCTCGGCAACCTGTGCGATCGCGGTGTCCGCCACGTTGGCCACCTCTTCGTCGTTCAACTGCGTCGGCAGGTACTCGTCGATGACGCTGGCCTCGGCGCGCTCGTTGGCCGCGAGTTCACCACGGCCGTTCTGCACGTAGATCTCTGCGGCCTCGCCACGCTTGCGGGACTCGCGGGCGAGCACCTTGAGCACGTCCTCGTCGGTCAGGTCCCGGGCCGCCTTGCCCGACACCTCCTCGGCCTGGACTGCGGCCAGGAGCATGCGCAGCGTCCCGGTGCGCAGCTTGTCCTGCGCCTTCATCGACGCCGTCAGATCCGCCCGCAACCGCTCCTTGAGTTCCGCCATGAGCCAAACGGTACGCCCGGGGCGGGCCGGCACGAAGACCGAACGCGTTGTGAAACCCCTCCTCTGTCGACAGGATGGGGGCATGAGCAACGACGCCGGCGGGTACGGTCTGCCCCCGGGTTACGGCACGCCTGCCTACGGTGCGCCGCCGGTCTACGGGCCGCCCGGTTACGGACCGCCACCGGGCTACTACGGACCGCCCCCGGGGTACGCGCCACCACCGCCGGGCTACCCGGGTTACCCACCGCCGGGGTATCCGCAGCAGCCGGGTTTCGGCGGGTTCACGCCTCCCCCACTGAAGCCGGGCATCATCCCGCTGCGGCCGCTCACGCTGTCCGACGTGTTCAACGGTGCCTTTGCCTACGTGCGAGCCAATCCGAAGGCGACGCTGGGGCTCACCGCGATCGTGGTGGTCGTCGCGCAACTCATCTCGCTGCTGCTGCAGGTCGGGCCGATCGCCGCGGTGTCCTCGGTCGGCTACGACGAACAGAGCACCGACATGGAGATCGCGACCGTCCTCGGTCTCGCGCTCTCGACCACCCTCGGTGCGCTCACCACGGTGCTCTCGGCGATCGTGCTCAGCGGACTGCTCACCGTCGTCATCGGTCGGGCGGTCTTCGGCGCCGACATCAGCATCGGGGACGCGTGGCGCCGGGTGCGCGGTCGTCTGCTCGCGCTGTTCGGCATCGTCGGCATCGAGGTGCTCGGTGCGGCGCTGATCGTCGGGCTCGTCATCGGGATCATCGCGATGGTCGCCTACATCATCGGCGGGGTCGCAGCCGTGGTCCTCGGGATCCCGCTGGGGCTGGCGGCAATCGCGGCACTGTTCTACCTCGGGACGATCCTGCTCTTCGCGCCCACGCTGGCGGTGCTCGAGCGCCTGCCGGTGATGGCCTCCATCCGACGCTCGATCGCGTTGGTGAAGAGGGACTTCTGGCGCGTACTGGGGATCTGGCTGCTGGGCCAATTGGTAGCGGCGATCATCGCTGGCGCCGTGTCGATTCCGTTCAGCCTCGGTGGCCAGCTCTTCCTCGGTACCGACCCGTCCGCGTCGGGCACCGTCCTGGCGCTGGTGCTGTTGTCGATCGGTTCGGCGATCGGGCAGATCGTCACCGCCCCGTTCACCGCGGGCGTGGTCGTCCTGCTCTACACCGACCGCCGAATCCGTGCCGAAGCCTTCGATCTGGTGTTGCAGACGGGGGTGGGCATCCCGCCGTACGCTCCGTCGGACTCCACCGACCACCTCTGGCTGACGTCGCAGACTCCACAGCGGTGACGTGTCGGCTCTAGACATCGACGGCGACGCCGCCCGCGACGCCGCGCAACGGGAACTGTCCAAACCCATCTATCCGAGGGCATCGCTGACCGATCGCATCGGCGACTGGGTCGACGACCTCATCTACAAGCTGATGGTCGAGGGGTCGTCGATCCCCGGCGGCTGGATCACGATCGGGGTGCTGCTCGCGATCGTCGCCGCCGCGATCGTGGTCGCCGCGCGCATAGCGTTGCGCACCATGCGAACCGACCGCGGTCACGACGCGACGTTGTTCGGTAGCCAGGAACTCACGGCCGCCGAACACCGCGCCGCCGCGGACCGGGCTGCTGCGAGCGGAGAGTGGGCGGTGGCCATCCGGCACCGGCTGCGGGCCGTCGCACGGAGCCTCGAGGAGAGCGGAGTGCTGACCGCCGTCCCCGGCCGCACGGCCACCGAACTCGCCCGAGACGCAAGCGGTCCGTTCCCGGGCCTGAGCGCCGAACTGCGCCGCGCTGCAGACGCCTTCAACGACGTCACCTACGGGGAGCGGTCGGGCACCGAAGCCGAGTACCGCCTCGTCGCCGACCTCGACGACCACCTGGGCACCCGTGCCTCGTCGACGGTCGAGTCGACGGCCGGCGATGGTGAGCGCGGCGGTTGGGCTGCAGTCCGATGAGCGCTTGCGCGAAGAGAGTCGAGTCACGATGAGCGCTTGCGCGAAGGGAGTCGAGTCACGATGAGCGACACCGCAATCGGGCAGTCCGTCGCCCAGCGCTGGCGCACCATCCGCTGGGTGCTGCTGGCACTCGGCGTCATCACGGCGGTGTCGGTGCTCACGACGTATCTGACGGAGTCCCATCCGGGCGGGCCGATGGACCCGGAGTCCACCTCCCCCGACGGCGTCCGGGCCCTCGTATCGCTGCTCCGCGACGAGGGCGTCGAGGTCGTCGACGCATCGAGTCTCGAGGAGGTACGCCGCGCGGCACGGTCCGACACCCTGCTCGTCGTTGCCGAGACGTACTTCCTGGTCGACGACGACGGCCTGCGCACCCTCGCCGGGCTGCCGGGAGACCGCCTGCTGGTGCAGCCGGTGTCACCCACCCGGGAAGCGCTCGCCCCGGAGATCACCGTCGCCGACGAGACCAGCTTCGGCGGCGAACCCGACTGCGACATGCGCGAAGCCGAGCGCGCGGGTGACGTGGAACTCGGCACCAGCGCGACCTACGAGGCCGTCGACGGCGTCGACCTGACCCGCTGCTACGGCGGCGCACTGGTCCGCTACACCGACGGCGAGCGGACGATCACGACCGTCGGCACCCCGGACTTCATGACCAACGCCAAGTTGGCCAAGGAAGGAAACGCCGCCCTCGCGATGAACCTCGTCGGTAGCCGCGACCGCGTGATCTGGTACGTGCCAACCTTCGTCGAGGGCGAATCCGACTCCACCGCGTCCGTCACCGACCTCATTCCCGACCGGGTCGCCTGGATCGTGCTGCAGCTGTGCCTGGCCGTCCTGCTCGTCGCGCTGTGGCGCGGCCGACGCGTGGGTCCCCTGGTGGCCGAGGACATCCCGGTCGTGGTGCGGGCGTCGGAGACCGTGGAGGGCCGCGGCAGGCTGTACCGGTCTCGGCGTGCCCGCGACCGCGCTGCCGACGCCTTGCGAACGGGCACGCTGCAACGCATGCTGCCGCGCCTCGGGCTGACCGCGACGAGCGATCCGCCCGCCGTGACACGGGCCGTCGCGGCGCGCATCGGCGGCGATCCGAATGCCCACGCACACTGGTTGTTCGGGCCGACGCCCAGCACCGACGCCGAGCTGGTCACCCTGGCCAACAACTTGGACTACATCGAAAGGCAGGTCTCCCAGTCGTGACACAACAATCCGACTCCGACTCCGCACGAAACGCCCTCCTCGCCCTGCGCGGCGAGATCGGCAAGGCGGTCGTGGGTCAGGACGCCGTGGTCAGCGGCCTGGTGATCGCACTGCTTTGCCGCGGCCACGTGCTATTGGAAGGCGTTCCGGGCGTGGCCAAGACGCTGTTGGTCCGCACACTGTCGGCCGCGCTCCAACTCGACTTCAAGCGTGTGCAGTTCACCCCGGATCTGATGCCCGGCGACATCACCGGTTCGTTGGTCTACGACGCCCGGACCGCCGAATTCGAGTTTCGCTCGGGCCCGGTGTTCACGAATCTGCTGCTGGCCGACGAGATCAACCGCACACCGCCCAAGACCCAGGCGGCACTCCTCGAGGCGATGGAGGAGCGTCAGGTCAGCGTCGACGGCGAGGCGCGACCGCTGCCGGACCCGTTCATCGTCGCGGCGACGCAGAACCCGATCGAGTACGAGGGCACCTATCAGCTGCCGGAGGCGCAGCTCGACCGGTTCCTGCTCAAGCTCAACGTTCCACTGCCACCGCGCGATCAGGAGGTCGCCATCCTGTCGCGGCACGCGCACGGCTTCAATCCGCGTGACCTGTCGGCCGTCCGTCCCGTGGCGGGCCCGGCCGAACTGGCCGCCGGACGCGCGGCCGTCGCGCAGGTCCTGGTCGCCGACGAGATCCTCGGCTACATCGTCGACATCGCCGGTGCGACACGACGATCGCCGTCGCTGCAGCTCGGCGTCTCACCGCGCGGGGCGACCGCACTGCTGTCGACCGCGAGGTCGTGGGCATGGCTGTCCGGTCGCAACTACGTGACGCCCGACGACGTCAAGGCGATGGCACGACCGACGCTGCGGCACCGCATCGCGCTGCGGCCCGAAGCCGAACTCGAGGGCGCCAAGCCCGACGGCGTCCTCGACGGCATCCTGGCCTCGGTCCCGGTACCCCGCTAGTGTTCCTCACCGGCCGCACGGGACTGGTCGCGCTGCTGTGCGTCCTGCCCGTCGGCGTGTCCCCCTGGCCGGCAGCGACATTCGTGGGCCTGCTGGTCATCCTGATCGCGGCGGTGGTCGCCGACGTGGCGCTGGCCGCGGGCACCCGCCGGCTGACGTTCACCCGCTCGGGTGACACGGCGGCCCGGCTAGGTGAGCCCGTCGACGCGACGCTGGTGGTCGAGAACGTCGGCGGCCGTCGGTTCCGCGGGGTCGTACGGGACGCCTGGTCGCCGTCGGCGCGCGCCGAACCGCGCATGCATCACGTGGACGTCGCGGCGGGACGACGGCAGGGGATGGTCACCACGCTGCGCCCGATGCGCCGCGGCGACCAGCGCTCCGCAGTCGTGACCGCGCGTGCGGTCGGTCCACTGGGGTTGGCGGGCAGGCAGAGTTCGCACCGGGTGCCGTGGCAGATCCGCATCCTGCCGCCGTTCCTGTCCCGCAAGCACCTGCCGTCGCGGCTGGCGAAACTGCGGGAACTCGACGGCATGGTGCCGGTCCTCATCCGTGGCCAGGGCACCGAATTCGACTCGCTGCGTGAGTACGTCGTCGGCGACGACGTCCGTTCGATCGACTGGCGCGCAACCGCCCGGCGCGCCGACGTCGTGGTCCGCACGTGGCGTCCCGAACGCGACCGCCGCATCCTCATCGTCCTCGACACCGGCCGCACGTCGGCGGGCCGCGTCGGCATCGATCCCACGTCGAGCGACCCCAGCGGCTGGCCGCGTCTGGACTGGTCGATGGATGCCGCACTGCTGTTGGCGGCGTTGGCCTCTCGCGCGGGTGACCACGTCGACTTCATCGCCCACGACCGCGTCTCGCGGGCGGGCGTGTTCAACGCGTCGCGCACCGAACTCCTGGCGCACCTCGTCGAGGCGATGGCGCCGCTGCAGCCCGCACTGATCGAGTCGGACGCCGCCGCGATAGTGGCGACCGTGCAGCGCCGCATCCGCAGACGGGCGCTGGTGATCCTGCTGACCGACCTCAACCCGTCGGCGCTCGACGAAGGATTGATGAGCGTGCTGCCGCAGCTGGCGGCCAAGCACCAGGTGATGGTGGCCGCGGTCGCCGATCCCAGGGTCGACGCGCTGGCCGCGGGGCGGGCCGACGCCGCTCAGGTGTACGACGCCGCGGCCGCCGAACGCTCGCGCAACGAGCGGCTGGCGATCTCGGCTCGACTGCGGCGTCACGGTGTGGACGTCGTCGATGCCGAACCCGAGGATCTGGCACCAGAACTCGCCGACCGCTACCTCGCGATGAAGGCGTCGGGAAAGCTCTAGCCAGTCGGAACCACGTCGGGCGCGTCCGCGACGTCCCCGGTCTCACCCGCGCGGACGGCCCTGCGGCCGAAGTGCACGACGTAGGCCAGGAACGCCACCTCGGCGGCCACGCCGATCGCGATCCGCACGAACGTCGGGAACGGTGACGGCGTGACGAGCGCCTCGATCAGGCCGGACACCAGCAGCACCACCGCGAGACCGACGGCCACCGGGATCATGGCGCGGCCACGTTCGGCGAGGACCTGACCGCGCGGCCGGTCGCCCGGCGCCACCACCGCCCACCCCAGCCGCATGCCTGCCGCGGCGGCCAAGAACACCGCCGTCAGCTCGAGCAGTCCGTGCGGCGTGAGCAGCCCAAGGAAGACGTCGCCCTTGTCGGCGTTGAACATCAGCCCGCCGGTGACGCCGAGGTTCGCGGCGTTCTGGAACAGCACGTACGGGATGGGGATGCCCAGCACGATCGCGAACGCGATGCACTGTGCGGCCACCCACGAATTGTTGATCCACACCCGCAGCGCGAACGACCCTGCAGGGTTCTCGCTGTAGTACGAGGCGAAGTCCTCGTTGACGAGCCGCGCGATGTCCGTCGGAGTCCCGATCGCCGACTGCACCTCGGGGTTCCCCGCCACCCAGACGCCGATGAGTCCCGCGACGGCGAAGAACACGACCGCCGTGGACAGCCACCACCGCCACGTCTGATAGGCGACGAGGGGGAAGGACACCGTCCAGAACCGGGTGAACTCGCTCCACAGCGGCGCGTGCGCCCCGGTCACGGCCGACCTGGCCCGCGCCACCAGACCGGAGAGCCGTCCGACGATGACCGGATCGGCCGACGCCGACCGCACCATCGACAGATGGGTCGACACCCGCTGGTAGAGGTCGACCAGTTCGTCGACCTCGTCCCCGGTGAGTCGCCGACGCCGCTTGACGAGGTGCTCGAGACGGTCCCACGTCGCGCGGTGGGCGAGCACGAACGCGTCGGTGTCCACGTGAAAAATCCTACGTGCGTGACCTAGTAGCGTGGGTCGTCATGGTGGCGCAGCCGATGGTGACCGGCGACGCGGTGGTGCTCGACGTTCAGGTGGCACAGCTGCCGGTGCGGGCACTGTCGGCGTTCATCGACGTCACCGTGGTGTTCATCGCGTACGTGATCGGCATCGTGCTGTGGGCGTTCACCCTGGCCGACCTCGACCCGGCGTTCTCGGCGGCGGTGCTCATCATCTTCACCGTGCTGGCGATGGTCGGGTATCCAGTGCTCTTCGAGACGGCAACCCGTGGCCGTTCGCTGGGCAAGATCGCGATGGGTCTGCGCGTGGTCTCCGACGACGGCGGGCCCGAGCGGTTCCGGCAGGCGCTGTTCCGTGCGCTGGCCGGCTTCGTCGAGATCTGGATGCTGGCCGGCGGGCCTGCGGTGATCTGCAGCATGGCGTCGGCGAAGGGCAAGCGCCTCGGCGACGTGTTCGCGGGCACGATGGTGATCAGCGAGCGCGCGCCCCGGATGAGCCCTCCCCCGCCGATGCCGCCGCAGCTGGCGTGGTGGGCCGCGTCACTGCAGCTCTCCGGCCTGGCGTCCGACCGCGCCGAGCGGGCGCGGCAGTTCCTCTCCCGCGCACCGCAATTGGATCCGCGATTCCGCGACGAGATGGCGCACCGGATCGCGGCCGAGGTGGTCGCTCAGGTGTCGCCGCCGCCACCGCCCGGGACGCCACCGCAGCTGGTGCTGGCCGCGGTACTCGCCGAACGCCACCGGCGCGAGCTGGCGCGGATGCAGTCGGCCGCGCAGTACTCCCCGCCCGTCGCCCCGCCACCCGTCGGCCATCCCGCGCCCGGGTACGGGCCGCCGCCAGCCGGGTACGGGCCGCCGCCGCAGCAGTGGAGCCCGCCGCCGGCCACGCCCCAACCCCAACCGCAGGCGCAGCCCCAGCCGCAGCCCCCTACGCCCGGCGGTTTCGCCCCGCCCGACTGACTTCCGCCCGTCAGCAGAATGGGACACTCATGTCCCACTTTGAACCACCTGTGCTAGATTTAGCAGCATGGTTGCACTCCCGTCGAACGAAGGTGGTCCGCGCTCGCGGACGCGCCGGGCGATCCTCGAGGCCGCCATGGTCGTGCTCGCCGAGAACGGCACGGCCTCGCTGGCCGACATCGCCTCGGCCGCCGACGTGGGCCGCAGCACGCTGCACCGCTACTTCCGGGAACGCTCGGAGCTGCTCAAGGCGCTTGCGCTGCACGTCCACGGCCTGAGCAACGCGGCGATCGCCCGTGCGGAACCCGAATGCGGACCGCCGCTCGAGGCCTTGCGGCGCGTCGTGGAGAGCCAGCTCGACCTGGGACCGATCGTGCCGTTCGTCTACGCCGAGCCGAGCCTGCAGGCCGACAAGGAGCTGGCCGCAATCCTCGACACCGGCGACGAGGCGATCGTCGAAGTGCTCGACCGCGTGGCGACCGACGGCACCGCCGGGCCGCCCTGCTGGCCCCGCCTCGTCTTCTGGGCGCTGCTCAACGCCGGCTACGAGGCCGTCGCCAAGGGCACCCCGAGGGTGCAGGTGGTCGACGCCATCATGGCCAGCCTCGTCCACGGCACCATCAACTCCGACTAACCAAGCTCGACCCAACCTCAACCAGGAGCGATAATGTCTTCCCGGTCAGACGCCGTGACGGCGTCCGTCCCCACCCCGCGACGCGCGTGGGCAGCACTCACCGTGCTGCTGCTACCCGTGTTGCTCATCGCGGTGGACAACACCATTCTGGCGTTCGCGCTACCGAGCATCGCCCAGGAGTTCCGCCCGTCGGCGACCACGCAGCTGTGGATCGTCGACGTCTACTCGCTGGTGCTCGCGACCCTGCTGATCGCGATGGGCAGCCTCGGCGACCGGATCGGCCGCCGTCGGCTGCTGATGATCGGTGCCGCGGGCTTCGCGGTCGTCTCGGCTGTGGCGGCGTTCGCGCCGAGCGCAGGCGCACTGGTCGCAGCCCGCGCCGTACTCGGCTTCTTCGGCGCCATGCTGATGCCGTCGACGCTGTCGTTGATCCGCAACATCTTCGCCGATGCCACCGCACGCCGGCTCGCCATTGCGATCTGGGCATCGTTCTTCACCGCGGGTTCCGCGCTGGGACCGATCGTCGGCGGCGCGCTGCTCGAGCACTTCCACTGGGGCGCAGTGTTCCTGGTCGCCGTGCCGATCCTGCTGCCGCTGCTGATCCTGGCACCGCGGCTGGTTCCGGAGTCGCGTGACCCCAACCCGGGCCCGCTCGATCCGATCAGCGTCGTGCTGTCGCTGACGACCATGCTTCCACTGGTGTGGGCGGTCAAGACCGGGGCGCACGACGGGTTGTCGTGGCCGGTCGCCGCTGCGCTCGCCCTCACCGCGGTGTCTGCGCTGGTGTTCATCCGGCGCCAGAACCGCAGCGCGACACCGATGCTCGACATCAAGCTGTTCGGCTACGCGCCGTTCGCGTCGTCGGTGCTCGCCAACTTCCTGTCGATCGTCGGCCTGATCGGGTTCATCTTCTTCATCTCCCAGCACCTGCAGTTGGTGCTCGGCCTGAGCCCGCTCGCGGCCGGTCTGGTGACGCTGCCAGGTGCGGTGCTGTCGATGATCGCGGGCATCTCGGTGGTGCGGTTCGTCCGGTGGTTCGCACCGCACACGCTGACGATCGTCGGCCTGGTGCTGGTGTCGGTGGGCTTCTGGATGATCCTGCTGTTCCGTCACGACCTGACCGTCGCCGCGGTAGTGGTGTCGTTCATCGTGCTCGAACTCGGCGTCGGCATCTCGCAGACCATCACCAACGACACCATCGTGTCGTCGGTGCCCGCCGACAAGTCCGGTGCGGCGTCGGGTGTCTCGGAGACCGCCTACGAGTTGGGCGCCGTGGTGGGTACCGCGACGCTCGGCACGATCTTCACCGCGTTCTACCGCAACAACGTCGACGTGCCGGCCGGGTTGACCGCCGCTCAGAGCGCCGACGCGGGCGAGAGCATCGGCGGTGCCGTGTCGGTGGCCGCACAGTTGCCGCCCGCCCAGGGCGAGGGGCTGTTGGCGTCCGCACGGGTCGCGTTCGACTCGGGTATCGCGCCGACCGCCACCATCGCCGGGACGCTGGTCCTGATCGCTGCCGCGGCCGTGGCGTGGGCGTTCCGCAAGCGGGACACCCACGGGAAAGACGCAGACCAACCCGTAGCGGCACCGACCCCACCGGTGGCGTCGCGGCCGGGACGTGGTGCCACGGCGCTGAGCAAGCAGTCCAGTCGGGCAGCGCGTCGGCCGCGGACGCCTCGACCGGGTCGGCCCCGTCCGGTCGGGAGTTCAGCGGAACGGTGACCGCCGTCGTGACTGCGAAGGCCGTCAGCCCGGTCGCCTACGTGGCGGCAGCGGGCTGACGGCGCCTCGCCACGCCGCCGGCGGCCGACGTGACGGTGATGGTGATCAGGGCGCCGAGGATGAGTGCTGCCGGCTCGCCGGGGCTGAGCAGGCCCTCCTCGGTGCCCAGTGTCGCGGCGGCGACGGGTACGCCGAGCTGCGCTGCGGCCAACGCCGCCAGCGGAAGTGGTTGGCCCAGTAGCCGTCCCGTGCCGTGCGCGATCACCGCACCGATGCCCAGCGCCACCCCGAGTCCGATGAACTCGGGATGTTCGCCGAGTTCACGCACCTGCAGCGAGGCGCCCAGCCAGACGAAGAACAGCGGGCCGAAGAAGCCCTCGGTGATCCCGAGCAGCTGCCGAGCCAGCCGTTTCGGTTCGCCGATGCCGTTCACGACGAGCCCGAGCGCGAAGCCCGCCAGCATGACCGACACGTGGGTGCGCAGCGCCAGGGCCGAGAGGGCGAAGAGCAGGATCAGGCTGAGCCGCAGTTCCAGTGCCAGCTCGTGCCGCTTCGAGTACTCGCGGACCTTCTTGCGGGTGCCGTTGTGCTCGAAGTGCCGCAGTACGAAGAAGATCGCGACGGTGCAGACTCCGATGGCCAGAGCCCCCAACGCCGCCTGTAGCGCCCGGTCGGGCGCGATCGCCAGCGGCAGCAACACGATGCATGCGGCGTCGGCGATGGCGATCTGCGCCTTGACCGACAACACGGGCGGCCCGTCGAGCTTCAACGCGTCGATGATGGGCAGTGCGACGGCAGCCGAGGAGGATGCCATCAGCACCGCATAGAGCAGCGCGTGGCCGGTGCCGAACACGTAGGCCATCGCCACTCCGAGCACCGCGGCGACCGCACCGACGGCGACGGCGCGCAGCGCGGCCCTGCCCACGCCGGCGCGCAGCGTCGAGTCCCGTACCGGCACATTGGTTCCGACGACGAACATGACGAGTGCGAAGCCGATGTCGGCCAGCAGCTTGAAGGTGGGATCAGTGGTGTCGACGACGTCGAAACCCGTGCGGCCGACGAGCATTCCCGCCACCAGCTCGCCGATGATGACGGGGATGGCCAGCCGGGGCACCGCGGTGAGCAGCGGGCCCACCATGCCGATGACCACCAGCAGGGCCAGCGTGTGGAACCCGAAGCCGGCCATCACGTCACGATAGACCCGATGGCCGCCGCGTCAGTGGGAGATCCAGTTCCCGTGGAAGCCGTAGGGCACCCGAGTCGGCAGCTGAATCCGGGCGACCGGCGCGCCCGCGAAGTCCGACGCGTCGAGGATCACGAGGTCGCTGCCGTTGCGCGCCGGGTCGTATACGTAACCGAGGTAGTACCCGTCGGTCTCGTCGGCCGATCCCGCGGCGGGCACGAAGACCGCTTCGCCGGGACCGCCGTCCCCGAGGTCGTGTGCCACGGCACTGCCGTCGCCGAGGTCGTGGCGTACCCAGCCCTTGTCGCCGACCGACACCGCGTATCGGGCAGCCAGCCCCGTCAGCCGATCGTCTATGCGGGGGAACTCGACGGAACGATCGTCGAGCTGTCGCTCGCTGACCCGGCCGGACAACAGGTCGACCGTCCACGACCACAGCACCGCGTCGGTGTCGAACCCGCCGTTGTCGCGCCACAATTCGGGATAGCGGACGGCCTGCAGCACGATGCCGTTCCCGTCTGCCGTGTCGTGGGCGTTGGCGACGTGGAACACGTAGCAGGGGTCGATCTCGAACCAGCGCACCTCGCCGAACGGATCGTCGCGGCGCATCACGCCGAGCCGGGCGCCGTACTCGTCGTCCCAGCGGAAGGGCATGTCGCCCTCCATGGCGCGCTCGGCGTTGAAGACGATCGGCAGGTCCATGAACACGACGTGGTTCGCGGTCAGCGCGAAGTCGTGCATCATCGTCAGCGCCTTGACCTCCAGCGGCCGGTTGATCGTCAGCTCGCCCGCGGCGTCGGCACGGTGGTAGGTGACGTGCGGTTCGAAGATGTTGCCGTAGCCGAAGAAGTGCAGCTCACCGGTCGTCGGGCAGATCTTGGGGTGCGCGGTCATGGCGTCGACGAGCTTGCCGCCGAAGTCGTAGGCGCCCACGGTCTCGAGGTCGTTGGTGATCTCGTAGGGCAGCGATGACTCCACCAGCGCAAGCGTCTTGCCGGCGTGGTTCACCACGTGGGTGTTCGCAACGCTCGAGCGCAGGTTGCGGGTGCCGTCCTCGCGGTAGAGCGGAAAGTCCTCGATGAAGCTGTCGGTGCGCACCCAGCGGTTGCGGTACCACCTCGCCTGCCCGCCCTCGATGCGGACGCCGTGGATCATGCCGTCGCCGGTGAACCAGTGCCCGCCGGCCTGCCGCGGATTGGGGCCGTTGCGCAGATACCACCCGTCCAGGTCGGCCGGGATGGCGCCGACGACGGGCAGGTCGCACTCGGTCAACTCGTCGTCGACGGGGGCGTAGTTGCCCACCTGGAAGAACTCGCCGGGCGATGGCTGGTCGTCGGCGACCGTGGACTGGACGCCGTCGTGCGTGTCGGTCATATGGGCTCCTGAGGCTGTACCGCGATGGTGCCACGAGCGTGACACTCCATTACTGACATGTCAATGGTGGCATGTCATCGGGGTGCGGACAGTCAGCCGACGTAGGAGGATCGCGCCATGCCCGACCGCCGTCACGCCGCACTACCGGCGCGGCTGTCGGCCAGCCGGACCGACACCTCGCAGCGCGCGATCGTCGACGAGGTGCGCCGGGTGATCCTCGAAGGCGGCGCGCCACCCGGATCGCCCATTCCCGTCAACGACGTCGCGGCGGTGTTCGGCGTCAGTGCGATCCCGGTCCGGGAGGGCCTCAAGACACTCGTCGCCGAGGGCCTCGTCGCCCACCTGCCCCACGTCGGCTACAGCGTCGCGCTGCTGACGGCCAGCGAACTCGCCGAGATGTACATCGTGCGGGAGACCCTCGAGTCGGCGGCGCTCGCCGCCGCGGTGGCCCGTGCCTCCGACGACGACCGCGCCGCGGTTGCCGCAGCGCACCGAGCCTTGGAACGCGCAGTACGAGATGACGATTCGCAGGCCTACCACCGGCAGAGCCGACAGTTCCACATCGGCATGAGCAGGCCGTCGGGCATGCCGAGGCTGGTCCACATGCTCGAGTCCGCCTGGAACGTCACCGAACCCGTGCAGCTGATGGTGCACGTCGAGCAGTCCGACCGTGCCGCACTGCACACCGATCACGGCCTCATGCTCGAGGCCTTCCTCGACCGCGACGTCGACGCCCTGCTGATCGTCAGCGCCGCACACCACCGCAGGCTGAACGTGGTCGTGGCCGCACTGCCGTCCGACACCGGACTCGTCGCGCGGGGCTGATCCCGGGCCGAATGAGTCGGTTTCGTTTCCTGGGCGATCCAAATATATTTCCGGCGCAATCGCGGTGAAACACACCGCGGCTACGTTCCGTTCATCGCCCAGCCAGATGGACAGGAAACAGCGACATGACAGAGATTCGGGACCTTCCGCCGAGCGCCGTGGTCGGCGCGGCCGACATCGTCGAAGCCGCAGGCCATCCGGTGGGTGGCGGCCTCATCAAGGAGCACTACGACCCACGGCTGACCAACGAGGACCTCGCGCCACTGGCCGAGCAGAAGTGGTCGACGTACAACATCTTCGCGTTCTGGATGTCCGACGTGCACAGCGTCGGCGGGTACGTGACGGCGGGCAGCCTGTTCGCCCTCGGGCTCGCCAGCTGGCAGGTGCTGATCGCCCTGCTCGTCGGCATCGTGATCGTCTACTTCCTGTGCAACCTGGTCGCCAAGCCGAGCCAACTGGCCGGCGTGCCGTATCCGGTGGTGTGCCGCAGTTCGTTCGGCGTCCTCGGCGCGAACATCCCGGCGATCATCCGCGGTTTGATCGCCGTGGCCTGGTACGGCATTCAGACCTACCTCGCCTCGGCCGCACTCGACATCGTCCTGCTCAAGCTGTTCCCCGGGTTGATGCCCTACGCCGACGTCGAGCAGTACGGCTTCACGGGGCTCTCGCTGCTCGGCTGGTGCAGCTTCACGCTGCTGTGGATCCTGCAGGCGGCAGTGTTTTGGCGCGGCATGGAGTCGATCCGCAAGTTCATCGACTTCTGCGGGCCCGCCGTCTACGTCGTGATGTTCATCCTCTGCGGCTACCTGCTGTGGAAGTCGGGCTGGCAGGTCAGCCTCTCCCTCGGCGGCGAGAAGCAGGGCAACACACTGGTGGTCATGCTCGGCGCCATCGCGCTCGTGGTGTCGTACTTCTCCGGCCCGATGCTCAACTTCGGCGACTTCGCCCGCTACGGCAGGAGTTACGAGGCGGTGAAGAAGGGCAACTTCCTCGGGCTGCCGGTCAACTTCCTGGTGTTCTCACTACTGGTCGTCGTCACCGCAGCGGCGACCGTCCCGGTGTTCGGTGAGCTGATCACCGACCCGGTCGCGACGGTCGCCAGGATCGACAGCGTCACGGCAATCATCCTGGGCGCGTTGACCTTTACGATCGCCACCATCGGCATCAACATCGTCGCGAACTTCATCAGCCCCGCGTTCGACTTCTCCAACGTCAGCCCGCAGAAGATCAGCTGGCGGATGGGCGGCATGATCGCCGCCGTCGGCTCGGTGCTGCTCACGCCGTGGAACCTGTACGGCAACCCCGAGGTCATCCACTACACCCTGGAGACGCTGGGCGCGTTCATCGGCCCGCTGTTCGGCGTGCTCATCGCGGACTTCTACCTGATCCGCAAGCAGAAGATCGTCGTCGACGATCTGTTCACCATGAGCAAGACCGCCAACTACTGGTACTCCAAGGGCTACAACCCGGCGGCCGTCGTCGCGACCGTGGTGGGCGCGGTCTTGGCCATGCTTCCGGTGCTGCTCGGCGGCGTGGTCTTCGGCATGGCCGGCGCGGCGCAGTACAGCTGGTTCATCGGGTGCGGCGTCGCGTTCGCCCTCTACTCGCTGCTCGCGACGCGCGGGCCGTGGCGGCTCACGGCGCTGCGGGTCGCAGAGGGAGCCACGTTGGTCTCCTGACCCGACACGCCTGCGGCCCGACATTCCAGGATTGGAATGTCGGGCCGTACGCTTTTTCGGGTGAGTCTCCGCTACGCCGCCCTCGGTCTCCTCGCCCAGCACCCTGGCAGCGGGTACGACCTGCTCAAGCGTTTCGAGCGCTCGGTGGCCAACGTGTGGCCCGCGACCCAGAGCCAGCTCTATGGGGAGTTGAACAAGCTCGCCGACGCCGGGCTCATCGAGGTCGCCGACATCGGCCCGCGCGGCCGCAAGGAGTATCGCGTCACCGCGGCCGGCCGCACGGAATTGCGGCGGTGGATCGGCGATCCCTCCGACGACCCGCCGCTGCGCAGGCCCGACCTCCTTCGCGTCTTCCTGCTCGGTGAACTATCGCCGACCGCCGCCCGCAGGTACGTCACGACGTTCGCCGAGCATGCCGCGGCCGAACTCGAGCGTCTGGAGCAGCTGCGGGACTCGGTGCCCTGGAGTGATGACGAGGCGAACTTCTACGGACGGGCAGCCCTGGAGTTCGGCCTGCGCGACGCCGCGATGGAGGAGGAATGGGCGCGCTGGTTGATCACGGCACTGAACGCTCGCACGCCTGCCGGTGACCGCTAGGCGGACATCCAACGTTGCATCGCGATAGTTTCCGATATATCGTCAACGTATCGGAAGCGCGATCGGCGTTTCCCGCCCAAGAAGAGGACACCCCATGAACACCCCATTCACTCCCCAAGACGGCCCCTTCGGCCGACCCCTCGGCTTCGGCCCGACCGACAGGCGCGCCCTGCACGAACACCGCCGCCAGGCCCGTCGCGACTTCCGCGACCACGTCCGCGAACACCGCGGCGAGGGCTTCACCCCCGGCGGCCCGGGCTTCGGCCCCGGCTTCCCATTCGCCGGTGGCTTCGGCCCCGGCGGCCCCGGCTTCGGTTTCGGCCCCGGCGGACGCGGCGGTCGGCGTGGCGGTCCGCGGGGCGGTGGTCGCGGTAGGCGCGGCGACGTCCGCGCCGCCATCCTGACGCTGCTGGTCGAACGGCCGATGCACGGCTACGAGATGATCCAGGAGATCAACGCGCGCAGCCAGCAGCTGTGGAAGCCCAGCCCCGGCTCGGTCTACCCCACGCTGCAGCTGCTGGTCGACGAGGGCCTGATCGTCTCGACCGAGTCCGACGGCAGCAAGAAGCTCTTCGAACTCACCGACGATGGCCGAGCCGCCGCGGAGAAGATCGAAACCGCGCCGTGGGACGAAATCACCCAAGACGCCGACCCCGGCGCCGTCAACCTCCGCAGTGCGATCGGCCAGCTGATGGGCGCCGTCGCCCAATCCGCCCACGCCGCATCCCCCGACCAGCAGCAACGCGTCGTCGACATCGTCAACAACGCCCGCCGCGAGATCTACCAAATCCTCGGCGAATCCGAATGACCACGCGTGATCCGTGGAGCATTACCTGCGCTCACCGCGGGTGAGACTCCACGAATCACCACCAAACAGGAATAGGTCCAGCGGGAAGGGCGTAGGAAATGACTGTGCAGACCACCTTCCCGCTGGGCTCGTTCACCGTTCACCGCGTCGGCTTCGGCGCCATGCAGCTGCCGGGGCCCGGCGTCTTCGGACCACCCCGCGACCACGACCAGGCGATCGCCGTCCTCAAGCGCGCCGTCGAGCTGGGCGTCGACCACATCGACACCGCTCAGTTCTACGGCCCCGACGTCGCCAACCAACTGATCCGCGAAGCGCTCCACCCCTATCCCGAGAACCTCGCGCTGGTGTCCAAGGTGGGCGCCCGGCGCGACGACGAGGGCAACTGGACCTCGGCGCAGGAGCCAGACGATCTGCGCGCCGACATCGAGCACAACCTCCGCGAACTCGGAGTCGACCAGCTCGCCGCGGTGAACCTTCGCATCCACTCCGGTGACCCGAACGCCGTCGGGCCCGTCGACCGCGACCTGTTCGACCGCCAACTCACCGCGATGATCGCCGCCCGCGACGAAGGGCTCATCGGGGGCATCGGCCTGAGCAGCGTCTCGGTCGATCACCTGCGAATCGCGTTGGACCGCACCGAGATCGTGACGGTGCAGAACGCCTACAACCTCGTCGACCGCAGCTCTCAGCCGGTGCTCGACCTCACCACCGAGCACGGCATCTCGTTCGTGCCGTTCTTCCCGCTCGGGTCCGGCTTCAACGCCGACAACCCGGTGCTCGGCAACCCTGCCGTCAAGCAGGCCGCCGCCGACCTCGGCCGTACCCCCGCTCAGGTCGCCCTGGCGTGGACCCTGTCGGTCGCGCCGAACGTGCTGCTCATCCCCGGCACGTCGTCGGTGGCGCACCTCGAGGAGAACCTCGCCGTCGCCGACATCGAGCTGCCCGAGGACTTTGCGCCTTAGGCGATGAGCGCACGAATCACTCGACGTCGACCCAGTCCAGGGTGCGCGTGACGGCCTTCTGCCATCCCGCGTAGCCGGCGGCACGCTGGTCGTCGCTCCACGACGGCGTCCAGCGCTTGTCCTCCTGCCAGTTGGCGCGCAGATCGTCTGGGCCAGACCAGAATCCGACGGCCAGACCGGCGGCGTACGCCGCACCGAGTGCAGTGGTCTCGGCCACGACGGGCTTGACCACGTCGACGCCCAGTACGTCGGCCTGGATCTGCATGCACAGGTCGTTGGCGGTGATGCCGCCGTCGACCTTGAGCACCTCGAGGTGCACGCCGGAGTCGGCCTCCATCGCGTCGACGACGTCGCGGCTCTGGTAGCAGATCGCCTCGAGCGTCGCGCGCGCCACGTGGGCGTTGGTGTTGAACCGCGACAGCCCGACGATGGCGCCGCGCGCATCCGACCGCCAGTACGGCGCGAACAGGCCGGAGAACGCGGGCACGAAGTACACGCCGCCGTTGTCGTCGACCTGACGCGCCAGCGACTCGCTCTGCGCCGCACCGCTGATGATGCCGAGCTGATCGCGCAGCCACTGCACGGCCGAGCCCGTCACCGCGATCGAACCTTCCAGGGCGTACACGGGTTTCGCGTCGCCGAACTGGTAGCACACCGTGGTCAGCAGACCGTTGCGCGACCGCACGATCTTCTCGCCGGTGTTGAGCAGCAGGAAGTTTCCGGTGCCGTAGGTGTTCTTCGCCTCGCCCGCGCTCAGGCACACCTGCCCCACCATCGCCGCCTGCTGGTCGCCGAGGATGCCGGTGAGCGCCACCTCGCCGCCGAGCGGGCCGTCGGCGAGGGTGGTGCCGTAGGCCTCCGGGCACGACGACGTCTTGATCTCCGGCAGCATGCGGCGCGGGATGCCGAAGAACGACAGCAGTTCGTCGTCCCAGTCCAGCGTCTCGAGATCCATCAGCATCGTGCGGCTGGCGTTGGTCACGTCGGTGACGTGGAAGCCGCCGCGCGGCCCGCCGGTGAGGTTCCACAGCACCCAGCTGTCGGCGGTGCCGAAGAGCGCGTCGCCCTTCTCGGCGTCGGCGCGCACGCCGTCGACGTTGTCGAGGATCCACTGCACCTTGCCCGCGGAGAAGTACGTCGCGGGAGGCAGCCCGGCCTTGTCGCGGATGACGTCGCCGCGCCCGTCGCGGTTCAGCGCCGACGCGATTCGGTCGGTGCGGGTGTCCTGCCACACGATCGCGTTGTAGTACGGCCGGCCGGTGCGCCGGTTCCACACCAGCGCCGTCTCGCGCTGGTTGGTGATGCCCAGCGCCCCGAGGTCATCGGAGGTCAGCTTGGTCTTGTTCAGCGCCGTCATGATGACCGACGCCGTGCGTTCCCAGATCTCGACGGGATTGTGTTCCACCCAGCCGGCCCGCGGCAAGATCTGTTCGTGCTCGAGCTGATGACGGCCCACCTCGGCACCGTCGTGGTCGAAGATCATGCACCGGGTACTCGTGGTGCCCTGGTCGATGGCCGCAATGAAATCCGGCACGCGCGCTCCTTCTGGCTAGGGGTCCATCATGGACTACATGACCTCGCGCACAGTCGGCATCAAGGACATCGCCCGCATGCCGCGCGGCGGCCCGAAGGCGTCCTGCCTGGACCGGGTGCTGCAGACCGGTAGGCAGGAGTACCTGGACCGCGATGACGTCGATCCCGCGGTCAAGCGCAGCGTGGTGCGGGCCTTGGAACTCACCGGCGAGTGGTTCGGCAATCACGAGCGGTTCGCGGCCATCGCGGCGCAGGAGGTGGCCGACGTGCCCGACCCCCGGATCCTCGAACTGGGCGCGGGCCACGGCGGGCTGTCGGCGAAGCTGCTCGAGATGCACCCCACCGCGGAACTCACCGTGACCGACGTGGAGCCCGATTCGGTCACCGCGATCGCCGCGGGCCCGCTCGCGGACGAGCCGCGCGTGACCGTGCGCGAGATGGACGCCACGGCGATCGACGCGCCCGATCGCGAGTACGACCTCGCGGTGTTCGCGCTGTCGTTCCACCACCTTCCGCCGGCGGCGGCGGCCGCGGCGATCGCCGAGGGCACCAGGGTCGCGGACAAGCTGCTGATCATCGACCTCCCGCGGCCACCCTCCCCGCTGCACCTGCTGCGACTGGCGACGATGCTGCCCCTGGCGCCGTTCGTGCCGTTCGTGCACGACGGGGTGATCAGCTCACTGCGCACCTACAGTCCGTCGGCGCTGCGTGCGCTGGCCGACCATGCGGGCGCCGACGTGGAACTGCGTGGCGGACTGATCAGTCCTCAGGTGGTCGTCGCGACCCGCCGCTAGGCTCACCTGATGGGCGAAGACGTCACGCGAACAGAGTTCAGCAGGGCGCACCGCCGGGATTACCGGCGCAAGGTCCAGCTGTGCCTCGACGTGTTCGAGACCATGCTCCAGCAGTCGAGCTTCGAGTTCGAGCGGCCGCTGACCGGCATGGAGATCGAGTGCAACCTGGTCGACGGGGAGTACCAGCCCGCGATGACCAACTCCGATGTCCTCGCGGCGATCGCCGATCCGGCCTACCAGACCGAATTGGGCGCCTACAACATCGAATTCAACGTTCCTCCCCGGCCGCTGCCGGGGCGCTCGGGCCTCGAGCTGGAGAACGAGGTACGCGCCAGCCTCAACGCCGCGGAGACGAAAGCGGTCGACAACGGCGCGCACATCGTCATGGTGGGCATCCTGCCCACGCTGATGCCCGAACACCTCTCCGGTGACTGGATGAGCGAGTCGACGCGGTATCAGGCGCTCAACGACTCGATCTTCACCGCCAGGGGTGAGGACATCATCATCGACATCGCGGGCCCGGAGCGGCTCAGCCTGGAGACCGCGACCATCGCGCCCGAATCCGCCTGCACCAGCATGCAATTGCACCTCCAGGTGTCACCGGCCGACTTCGCGCAGAACTGGAACGCCGCGCAGGTCGTCGCAGGCCCGCAGCTGGCGATGGGCGCCAACTCGCCGTTCTTCTTCGGCCATCACCTCTGGGCCGAGACGCGCATCGAACTGTTCGCCCAGGCCACGGACACCCGGTCCGACGAACTGCGCACCCAGGGCGTGCGGCCGCGGGTCTGGTTCGGCGAACGATGGATCACGTCGATCTTCGACCTGTTCGAGGAGAACGTCCGCTACTTCCCGTCGCTGCTGCCCGAGATCTCCGACGAGGACCCGGTCGCCGAACTGGCCGCGGGCCGCACACCGAAGCTGGCAGAACTGCGCCTGCACAACGGCACCATCTACCGGTGGAACCGGCCGGTGTACGACGTCGTCGGCGAGGGTGACGCCGCCAAGCCGCACCTGCGGGTGGAGAACCGGGTGCTGCCCGCGGGGCCGACGGTCATCGACATGATGGCCAACGCCGCGTTCTACTACGGCGTGCTGCGGGCGATGTCGGAGGAGGAGCGCCCGATCTGGACGAAGCTGAGTTTCGCTGCGGCCGAGCACAACTTCCTCGCCGCTGCGCAGTACGGCATGGACGCCAGGCTGTACTGGCCCGGCGCGGGCGAGGTCACCCCGGACGAACTGGTACTGCGGAAACTGCTGCCGATGGCGCACGAGGGGCTGCGGCGCTGGGGGGTGGCCACCGAGGTGCGCGACCGCTTCCTCGGCGTCATCGAGGGCCGCGCCAAGGCGGGCCGCAACGGCGCGGTGTGGCAGGTCGAGACGGTGCACGCACTGCAGGAGCGCGGGATGGCGCGGCCGCAGGCACTGGCCGAGATGTTGCGCCTGTACTGCGAGCGGATGCACTCCAACGAGCCCGTGCACACCTGGGACGGTCCTACGTAGGTCAGGGCCCCGCCGGGCGTACTTTGGAGGGTATGAGCGACTCCATGAACCCCGAGGTGTTGGACTGGGACAGCGCATATCGCGGCGAGAGCGAGATGCCCGGCCCGCCGCCGTGGAACATCGGCGAGCCGCAGCCCGAACTGGCCGCCCTCATTCGCGAGGGCAAGGTGCGCGGCGACGTCCTCGACGCCGGATGCGGTCACGCCGAACTGAGCCTGGCGCTGGCGGCCGCCGGCCACACCGTCGTCGGGATCGACCTGTCCCCCACCGCGATCGAGGCGGCCAAGCAGGCTGCGGCAGAGCGCAATCTGACCAACGCCACGTTCGTCGCGGACGACATCACGAAGTTCACCGGCTTCGACGGCCGGTTCACGACGATCATCGACTCGACGCTGTTCCACTCCCTGCCCGTCGAGGGGCGTGACGGCTACCAGCAGTCGATCCTCCGTGCGGCCGCGCCGGGCGCCACGTACTACGTGCTGGTCTTCGCGAGGGGCGCCTTTCCCGGCGAGTGGGAGACCAAGCCCAACGAGGTCGACGAGGTGGAACTGCGCGGCTCGGTCGGCAAGTATTGGGCGATCGCCGACGTACGGCCCGCGTTCATCCACGCCAACGTGATGACGGCACCGCCGGGCGTGGACCTCCCGCTACCGGAGCATCCTCGAGATGACAAGGGACGCATGAAGTTCCCCGCGTTCCTCCTCACCGCGCACAAGCCCGGCTAGGACAGCTCGGTCAGCGCCCGCGCGAGCAGTTCGAGGTCGTCGGGGGTGACGTCGACGTGCGGTGACACCCGCAGCGCCGGGGCCGTCATCTCCCGCGGTGCGCGCTCCACGCCGGCGTAGGTCGCGACGATCCGGTACTCGGCGATGAGGCGCGCCCGGACCACTCGGGCGTCGACGCCGTCGGGTGGCGTCAGCGTGGTGATGGCACTGGGCTCGTCGACGGGTTCGACCACCCGCCACCCCGCGACCCCGTCGAGTGCCGTTCTGGCCATCGCCCCCACCTCGGCGAGGCGGTGGCGGATCCGCTCCGGGCCGGCCGCCACGTGTTCGCCCAGGGCCAGCGAAAGCCCAACGTGGGCTGCGACGTTCGCCTCGGCGTGCGCGATCCTGGCCAGCAGGTCCTCGGACAGCAGCCCGGGCCGCGTGGCCAGCAGCCCCACACCCCGTGGACCGGCGGCCCACTTGCGCGACGCCGTGTACACCGCGTCGGCGCCCGTGTCGTGGCAGTCCAGGTGTGCGAACGCCTGGGCCGCGTCGACGAGCAACGGGATGCCATCCGCGCGGCAGGCCGCGGCCAGCTCCGCGACGGGCTGCACGATGCCTCGGTGACTGCCCAGCGGGGTGAGGTGCACCAGGCCGGGCGGGTCGGCGGCCAGTGCCTTCGCCGCCGCGGCCGGATCCAGCCTGCCCGACGAGTCGACGGGCAGCGAGCGCACCTCGAAGCCGTGGCGCGCCATGGTCAGCAGGTTCGGGCCGAACTCGCCGGGTAGGCAGGCCAGCGTCCGCTCGCCACGCCAGTCGCCGAGGAGCAGGTCCAGCGCGTGCCCGGCGCCGGTGGTGAACACGACGTCGGCGGGCGCGTAGCCGGTGAGCGCGCCGACTGCGGTGCGGCCGGCCTCCAGCACCGGTGCTGCCGCCTCGGCCGCCACGTATCCGCCGACCTCGGCCTCGTGCCGCGCGTGCTGCGCGGTCGCCTCGATGACCGCGAGCGTCTGCCGGGAACAGGCCGCGCTGTCGAGATGGACGCCCGCCACGGCCGGACGGGCTGCGCGCCACTGCTCGCCGAGTGTCACCTGCTCGACAGGGACAGGCCGAAGTCGCCTGCGGGGTCGGTCCACCAGTGCGTGCGCCGCAGGCCCGCGGCGGCCAGTTCGGACGTCACCTTCTCGGGCCGGAACTTCGACGACACCTCGGTGAGCATCTCCTCGCCCGCGGCGAAGTCCACGTTTAGGTCGAGTGCGCCGATGCGGACGTGCTGCGCCGTGCGGGCGCGCAGCCACATCTCGATGCGCTCCTCGTCGGGGTTCCACCGCGCCACGTGCTCGAAGGCCGACAGGTCGAAGTTCGCGTCGAGTTCGCGGTTGACGACCGACAGCACGTTGAGGTTGAACTTGGCGGTGACGCCCGCGGCGTCGTCGTAGGCCCGCTCCAGGCGCCCGACGTCCTTGACGAGGTCGGTGCCCAGCAACAGCGTGTCGCCGGGCGCCAGGGTGTCGGCGAGCGCGGCGAGGAAGTCGGCGCGCGGTCCCGGGGTCAGGTTGCCGATGGTGGAGCCGAGGAAGACCACCAGTCGCCGACCGCCAGGCGGAATCTTGCCCAGGTGCTCCTCGAAGTCGCCGCACACTGCGTCGACGTCGACGCCGGGGTACTCGGCGGACACTGCCTCACCCGCTGACGTCAGCACGGTGGCGTCGACGTCGAACGGGATGAAGCGCTGCAACGATCCGCCATCGCGCATGGCGTTCAGCAAGATTCGGGTCTTCTCCGAGGTGCCGCTACCCAGCTCGACGAGGGTGTCGGCACCGGACGCCGCGACGATCTCGCCGGCGCGGGCGCGCAGGATCTCGGCTTCCGCACGGGTCGGGTAGTACTCCGGCAGCCTGGTGATCTGGTCGAACAGATCGCTGCCGACGGCGTCGTAGAACCACTTCGGCGGCAACGACTTCGGCGATCCCGTGAGCCCGTCGCGCACGTCACGGCGCAGGGCCGTCGCGGCAGCGTCCGCAGCCAGGTAGTTGGACAGCGTGATCGACATTAGGATCCTTTCAGAGCGGTCAGGGTCAAGCCGGTGTCGCGATCGACTTCGACGAGGTGCCGGTCGGGCACCTCCTCCCACGCCGGGTCGTCGTCGTACGGTTCGCTGGCCACGACGACGCCGTCATCGCGCCGCAGCACCGAGAGCGTGTCGCCCCACGTCGTGGCGAGCAGCCGAGATTCGCTGCCGGCGATGACGTTCAGTCGCGCATTGGGGTCGGCCGCGCCGACCTCGGCGATCGTGTCGCCGAGGGCGTCGAGGCCGCGGTCGAAGATCAGCGCCGCGAGCAGTGCGCTGTCCACCGTCGACTCGGCCTTTGCCGACAGTGGCAGCACCGCGCGATCGACGACGCCGTTGTGCGAGAGCAACCAGGTGCCGTCGGTGAACGGCGCAGACGCCGATGGTTCGATGGGCATGCCGATGGTGGCCGAGCGGACGGCGGCCACGATCGACCCGCTGCGCAGCGCAGGTGCGACCGACGCGAACGACGCGTCACCCCACATCGGACCGGCACTCCGCCAACGTCTTCCATCGCCGGAACCACTCTCCTGGTCGCTGCGCTCCTGCCCGCCGGCATCGAAGAAGCCCACGCCCCACCCGTCGGCGTTCATCAAGCCGTGCTTCTGCCTGCGCGGTGCGTACGACTGCACGAGCAGCCCGTGCGGTCGGTCCAGCACCAGCGATGCGACGGTCACCGGCTCGCCGAGCCAGCCGAGGTGCCTACACATCCCAGGCCAGCCGCACGCCGGAGAAGATCTGCCGCCGGATCGGGTGGTCCCAGTTGCGGAAGCTGGGCCGCAAGATGCTGGGCGCGACGGCCCACGAGCCACCCCGCAGCACGCGATAGTCGCCGCCGAAGAACGGCTGGGTGTACTGCTCGTATAGCATCGGCGTGAACCCGGGCCACGGGCGGATCGACGAACTCGTCCACTCCCACACGTCGCCGAGCATCTGTTGCGCGCCGTACGCCGAGGCGCCGGCCGGGTAGGCGCCGACCGGCGCCGGGCGCAGCGCGTCACCGCCGAGGTTGGCCAGTGCGGCGGTGGGTTCGGATGCGCCCCAGGGGAATCGGCGCCGCGTGCCTGCGACCGGATCCCATGCGCACGCCTTCTCCCACTCCTCCTCGGTGGGCAGGCGCGCTCCCGCCCATGCGGCGTAGGCCTCGGCCTCGAAGTACGTGACGTGCTGGACGGGCTCGTCGGCGGAGATCTGTTCGATGCGGCCGAACCGGGTCCGCGTTCCGTCGGCGCCCCAGAACTGCGGGGCCTCCAGGCCTGCCGCCTCGCGGTGCTGCCACCCCCGCTCGGACCACCACCGTCGTTCGCGATAGCCGCCGTCGGCGAGGAAGTCGGCCCACTCCGCGTTGGTGACGGGGACGGTCCCGATCCGGAACGACGCGACGTCCACGACGTGCGCAGGCCGCTCGTTGTCGAGCGAGTGCGGCTCCGTCACCGCGTCGACGCCGAGTACGAACGGCCCGCCCGGCACCAGCACCGAGGTGCCTGCCAGACCGGGCCGACCCGTGGGCAGCGGTGCGCCCGAATCGAGCAGCGCGGGACCCGTTCGCAGATTGAGTGCCTGCAGCATGGTCTCGTTGTGCTGGTTCTCGTGGCTCACGACGAGCCCGAAGTCGAATTCGTCGGCATCCGCCGGTAGCGCGTCGAGGCGGTCGAGTGCCTTGTCGCGCACGGTCGAGCAGTAGGACCGCGCCTCAATGGGTTTGAGCAGCGGGAGGTCGACGCGGCTGGCCCGCGGGTTGGCGAACGCGTCGTAACAGCGCTCGACCCCGGGCTCGAGCATCCCGGGCCGACCGGGATCGTTGCCACGGAGCAACCACAGCTCTTCCTGCCAGCCGATGTGCGCGAGGTCCCACACCAGCGGGCTCATCAACGGGTCGTACTGGCGGTGCAGCTCGTCGTCGTCGAACTCGACGAGTCGGAGCGTGCGCTCGCGCGCGCGGGTGAGGTCGCGGGCCAGGGTCTCGCGCGTGCTCACGGCTCGACTCCATTCGCCATGGCGGTGACGGCGCCGCCGATGCCGCGGGCGACGACGGTGTCGGCGAAGTCGTCGGCGGGACTGCGGCCCTGCTCGACCTGCTCGAGCAGCCGCGTCATCGCCGGCCGCAGCTCGTCGGGGGCACGTTCGGCGGCAGCCTGGACACACCGCACGGCGGCCGCGTGCAGCCGTCGGTCACCGAGGCCTTCCTGGGCAGCGCGATCCCACGCCGTGGCGACGGTCTCGGTGGCGTCGGCGGCTATCGCAGCTGCGGCCGGATCGTCGAGCAGCGTGACGAGTGTGAACACCACTGCAGGCCACACGCTGTCGGGCACGCTGTCGAGATATCGGATCTCGAGGAATCCACGGGGCCGTACCGGTGGGAACAGCGTGGTGAGGTGGTAGTCGACGTCGGCTTCGGTCGGGCGTCTGCCGCCGAGCAGGGTGGAGCCATCTGCCCATTCGGCGAACGGCACCCACTCGGTGACCGCGACGGCTTCGGGGGTGTGCACCAGCATGACGGGCGCCTTGAGCGCGTAGCGGGTCCAGTCGTTGACGGGATCCTCGTCGTTGGCGCCGAGGATCGGTCCGCAACGGGCCGAGTCCAGTCGGCTCCAGACGTGTTGACGGGCGCTGCGCCAGCCGGTGAACTCGCCGCCGAGCAGCGGCGAGTTGGCCGTGATCGCGATCATCGTCGGTCCAAGGGCATGCGCCAGCCGGACCCGTTCCGCCCAGCCGTCGCGGGGTCCGGCGTCGACGTTGACCTGCACCGACGCCGTTGAGGTCATCATGGCCGCACCGGCGTCCGCGGTACCGCTGGCGGAGAAGAACTCCTCCATGGCCCGGTAGCGGCCGCCGGGGTTGACGCGTTGCGCGGGCCGCAGCGGGTCGGCACCCAGCAGGACGAGGCCGAGGCCACGGCGGCGGAACGCGTCGACCAGGACTCGCCGATCGGCACTCATCGCGTCGATGGCGGCCAGCGCGTCGGGCAGCGGTGGGCCGGACAGCTCGACGGCGCCGCCCGGCTCGACGGTGATGGCACTGCCGCCCGGCAGGGCGGGCACGGTCGCGATGACGTCACTCAGTTCCTGCCAGCCGGGCCGCCGCATCGGATCGGCGATGTCGAAGCAGTGCGCCTCGATCTCCAGTCCGACGGTGCCCACCGGGCCGTCGCGAAGGGAATCGCCCCCGATGTAGAGGGCGGCCCCGTAGGCGTCCGTGAACTCGGCGCCGATGCGTGGCGTTCGTGGTCCGGGCACGTCGGCCTCGGCGGTGGTCATGAAACCATCCCCTCTGCGAAGCGCGGACTGCTCGGCTTCGCCGTCGCCATGCCCACCATCTTGGACAACGACACCGACAGAGTCGCGTGAATTCCCGTGTGCGGTGGGCGTGAATTCACGTACTTCGGCGGCCGCTATTGGCCGAGCGCGTTCTGCATCGCGCCAGCCAGGACGTTCACCGCGGGTCCGCCGTTGCCCGGTTGGCACACTTTCGCTTGTAGCAGAACGTTCTCCCGCAGCCGGGTCTGTACGAAGCACCGCCGGTCGGTGCCCGCCTCCTGCTTCACCCACGCGGCGTCGTTGCCGGTCGGCGGGCCGCCGGAGTACGACCAGACCTCGGTCCGGAAGTCGGCCAGGTGCATGGCGGTGGTCTGCCCGTCGCACCCGCGGGTGCGGTCCGTGACGCGCGCGAATGCTCGTGCCGCCGCGTCGGTGTTCGCGTAGACGCCAACCGCCTGTTTGACGAGATTCGTGTCGTCGTCGGCTGCCCGCTGTGCGACCGCGCCGTTGAAGGAGGCGAGGTCGGGGTCTGCGTAGACGTCCGGCAGCCCGACGTCGGCCCAGTCGTTGCACTGCGGCGCGTCGACGTAGAAGGTCTGCACGGGTGCGGCGAACGTGGACTCCCACGTCATCCTCGCGCCCACGATGTTGCCGACCGACCCCTTGCCCATCACGGCGTAGTTGACGACGCCCGGGTCCGACGGGCGGGCGGCGGCGGGCGCCGCGGTGACGATGAGGCCGACTACACCGGCGAAGACGGCGATTGCGCCGTGCACGGTCAGACCTTCGCCGACAGCGAGACGTCGATGTTGCCGCGGGTGGCCTTGGAGTAGGGGCAGACCTCGTGGGCCTTGGCCATCAGGTCGTCGGCGGCGTCCTGCTCGAGTCCGGGCAGGTAGCCGATGAGGTTGGCGGTCAAGCCGAACCCGCCCTCTGAGTCCTTGCCGAAGCCGATCTGCGCGGTGATGCCGCTGGCGTCGTCGATGGAGATCTTCTCGTTGCGGGCGACGAGCCGCAGTGCACCGAGGAAGCAGGCCGACCAGCCAGCCGAGAAGAGCAGTTCGGGATTGACGCCCTCGCCGCTGCCGCCCATCTCCTTCGGGGGCCGCGTGTCGAGGTCGATCTTCTGATCCGTGGACTTGACGTGGCCGTCGCGGCCTCCGCCGGTTGCCGTGGACTCTGCCGTGTAGACGACTTCGATGCTCACCGCATCGATCATGCCGAGTTCGGCGCGATAGCGAAAGTGAGGCTGGTGGAGGGTCAGAACACCGTTACGGGTGGGCGGAGCTGGGTGGGCTAGAAAACGGTAAGCGTGCAGTACGTCCGCGCGGGCGAGGGATACGGCCACGCGAACTGCCCTGCTTCGGCCGGGCACGCCTGCTGGTCGCGCACGTCGAGCCGCTGGGTGATCTGGACCAGCAGACCGTCGTGGCCCCGTTCGGTGCAGTCGGCGCGCTGCACGACGCCGATCGGCATGTCCAGGACGTAGCAGTGGTTGGCGACGAGGTTGGGTACCAGGCACAGCCGCGACGTGGTCGGGTCTGCTTCCGAAAGGTGTTGGTACTCCTTGCTCGGGCAGAGGCCGGCGTCGTTGGCGGTGGCGCCGACGGTGTAGCTCGCGTCCACGCTGCAGGGCACCTTCTCGGCCCGCAGGGACCCCGCCGTGTCGGGGGTGCTCGCCGGGATCTCGACGCAGTCGCCCACCTCGAAGACGTCCATGCTGGCGCGGGGCAGTGGTTCCGGGCGGAGGCCGCAGCCGGCCGCCATGGCGACGACCGCAACCGCGAGGGCGATCGCGAAGAGGGCGTGACGGGAGCGCGTCATGGTTAGCGACACTCTCACGAGGAGACGCCGTAAGCCACAGGAACATCAAAGTTCTCAATGGTCCCACAGACCACATTAGAATTACAGCATTGCGATTCGTGGGCGTGTCACCCGGGGCGCCCAAGCCCGCCGAAACTGCTGGGAGATCGCGATTCTGGCGACAAACGCGATCTCCCCGCAGTCTCGGCAAGTAGGCAAGGGTGGCTAGCCCTGGCCGGAGCGCACGCCCTCTTCGACCTTCTTGCCGAGATCGGGGTCGACGTTGCGCCAGTATTCGAACACCCGCGACAGCACGGGCTCCTTCACGCCGTCGGAGACGTGACCGATGATGTTGCTCGCCAAGCGATCCCGAGCTTCGTCGTCGAGCACCTCGCGAACCAGGGTGCCCGCCTGGCTCCAGTCGTCGTCCTCGGCTCGCGGTGTGTAGGCCGCGCGCACCATGTCGCCGTCGGAGGCCCAGTGCGCCTCGGCGACGCGCCGCGGATCGTCGGCGACCGGGCCGCCCATCGAGTTCGGCGTGTACACCGGGTCGGTCGCGAGCTTCATGCGCATCGCCCCGTCCTTCGAGTAGGCGTTGACCTCGACCTTGGGCTCGTTGACCGGAATCTGCTTGTAGTTCACGCCAAGCCGCGCGCGGTGCGCGTCGGAGTAGGAGAAGCCACGCGCCAGCAGCATCTTGTCCGGCGACAGACCCGTGCCGGGCACCACGTTGTTCGGCTCGAACGCCGCCTGCTCGATCTGCGAGTGGTAGTCGACGACGTTGCGGTCGAGCGTCATCGTGCCCACGTCGATCAGCGGGTAGTCGGAGTGCGGCCACACCTTGGTCAGGTCGAACGGGTTGATGCGGTAGGTCTTCGCGTCCTCGAACGGCATGATCTGCATCTTCAGCGTCCAGGTCGGGTGGTCGCCCGCCTCGATCGTGTCGTACATGTCGCGCTGGTGGTAGTCGGCGTCCTCGCCGGCGAGCCGGTCGGCGTCCTCCTGGGTCAGGAAGTCGATGCCCTGGTCGGTCTTGAAGTGGTACTTCACCCAGAACATCTCGCCCGCGGCGTTGATCCAGCTGTACGTGTGGCTGGAGTAGCCGTTCATGTGCCGCCACGACTTGGGGATGCCGCGATCACCCATCAGCCAGGTCACCTGGTGCGCCGACTCCGGAACCAGCGTCCAGAAGTCCCACTGCATGTTGTGGTCGCGCAGGTTGTTGGCCGCCATCCGCTTCTGCGACCGGATGAAGTTCTGGAACTTCATCGGGTCCTTCATGAAGAAGACGGGCGTGTTGTTCCCGACGAGGTCGAAGTTGCCCTCGGTCGTGTAGAACTTCAGCGAGAATCCACGCGGGTCACGCCAGGTGTCTGGGCTGCCGCGCTCCCCCGCCACGGTGGAGAACCTGGCCAGCATCTCCGTCTTCACGCCGGGCTGGAACACGGCCGCCTTCGTGTACTGGCTGACGTCGTTGGTGACCTCGAAGTGGCCGAACGCTCCGCCGCCCTTGGCGTGCGGCTGACGCTCGACGATGCGCTCCCGGTTGAAGTTCGCCATCTGCTCGATCAGGTAGTGATCCTGCAGGAGGAGCGGACCGTCCGGTCCCACCGACAGCGAGTGCTCCAAACTGGGTACCGGCGCACCCGAATCGGTGGTGGCGATCTTTTCGGTCATGTGACGTTCTCCTCTTGGCGGGCGGCTTCCGGGCTGAGCCGCGAAGGACACCTGGGGTATCCGCAGCGCGAATACCCCAGGACCCGGTCAGCGAAAACCGCCGGTCAGCGTGGCGGCGTCGGAGCGGTCGACGACGGCGACTGGCCAGGCGTGCCGGGAGCCCCGGGTGCGCCCGGGTTCTCGCCTCCCGGGGTGCCGGTTCCGCCGGGTCCGAAGGGCCCGAAGCTGCCGCCGGGCCCGCCCGGGAAGACGAATCCGGGGCCGGGCCGCACCATCGGACCCATCGGGAACGACTGTGGCGGTCCGCCGCGGTGCATCATCACGTCACCGCGGCCGTGTCCGCCGCCGTGACCACCCGAGTGGGCCCCGAGCATGAAGCCGGTGCCGAAGATGACCGCGACGATGAACACGACGCCTGCGACGATGCCGACCCAGGCGGCGATCAGCGGCACCTTGGCCGACCGGCGCGGTCGATCGGCGGCGTAGACGGGTCGCCCGTCGGGGTGCGGCGGTGGTCCCACGGGCGGGATCGGGCCCGTCACGGGTTCGGGTGCCGAGGTAGATGGGGTGGCCGGCGTCGATTCACTCATGGGACCGATCGTGGTCGCCGGCGCAATGCGCTGGTTCTGAATTACCTTTGAATCCCCTGTGAGCACAGTCGCAGCCGGTTTCGCCGCGCGGGCTTCGAGGTACACCGACCCCATGCCCGGTGAACATCGGGCTGTTAGACGAAGGAGTCGGACATGAGCGCACTGGACAAGGCCAAGAACAAGGTCGACGACCTCGGCGGCCAGGCCAAGGAAGCGGCCGGCAACGCCACGGGCGACGAGAGCACCAAGAACGAGGGCAAGGCCGACCAGGTCAAGGCCAACCTGAAGGACGCCGGCGAGAAGGTCAAGGACGCCTTCAAGAAGTAGGCATCCTCCACAGCTCGACTTTCGGCCCGCCACCCACCCGGTGGCGGGCCGAATGGCGTCTAGGGCTTCAGTGGGTTGACCGCGAACTGGATCACCCGGTACGGCGCGTTGTCGGCCTCGGGTTGGGTGTTCCACTGGCTGACGAACACCCGGACCTCGTCGGGCGTGGACCCGGGCGAGATGTATCCGCCGTAGGGCTGGGCGAGGCGGTTGTCCGACGGCGGCGGTAGGTCCTCGGGCCGATCCGGCCACGACGCGGCCCGCACCACGGTGGTGACCGGCGCGGTGCCCAGACCCGTCGGATCGTCGGCGACCCGCATCTCCATGTTCCCCGTCGAGGCGTTGAAGTAGGACAGCACCGTGCGGCCGTCGATCTGTCGCACGCTCATCTCACCGACCGCGTCGGGCCACAGGGGGGTGGGGCGCTTGCCCCAGCCGCCATCGGCACCGGGCAGACCCGACCACGCCTCCCACGCGTTGCGGTCCGCGAAGTCCTGCGGGCGGGAGCGGTACAGCTCGACGGGTTGGCTGCGGTCGAAGTCGTTGGCGACGACGTAGACCCACCCGCGCTCGGAGTCCGGCTTCGGGATGGGGTCGTAGTAGCCGCTGATCTGCGACTGCCGGCCCTCGGCCCACCCGACGTCGCGCTGCGACCCCGATACCGTCGGCCAACTCCCCTGCGACGGCAGTGCCTTCACCAGCCGCGAGGTGGCGGGCACCAGGTCCCTGGTGGTGGTGACCAGCATGTAGTTCTCGCGGTTGATCGACACGATGCCCGCGGGCAGCTGCGACGTGCCGGGGGCCGATCGGTCGGCCAGCAGCGGTTCGCCCACCCCCGTGACGCCGTCGTACCGCACACCGGTCGGGTCGTCGATCGAGTCGGTCTCGACGTGCAGCGCGATGGGCGACCACCAGCCGCCAAAACCCACGCCCTGCCCGGCGAAGCTGTCGCCGCACACCTGCAGGATCCCGCTGGGGAACTCCATGAACTCGCACAGGTCGGTCGCACCGATCCCGTAGTCCTTCGTGGGCGTGCCGGTTCCCGCGGCGGGCCCGATGCGAATGACCTGGCCGGGCGCCAACGGCGCCAGCGCAGGCCCGGGGATCGGCGCGGCCGGATCAGCGTGCGCGGGCGCGGCGAGCAGCAGCAGAACGCCGAATGTCGACTTCAGCCACGCCACAGCGCCCCACGGCGTGACACGGACCGACACTCGGCGCGGCTCAGAGTTGGGCGGCGAGCAGCTCGGCGATCTGAATGGTGTTGAGCGCAGCGCCCTTGCGCAGGTTGTCACCGGACACGAACAGCGCAAGGCCGCGGCCATCGGGCACGCCCGGGTCCTGCCGGATCCGACCGACGAGCGAGTCGTCCGCACCCGCAGCAGCCAGTGGTGTCGGGACGTCACTGAGCGTGACTCCCGGTGCGGCGGCGAGCAATTCGCGAGCCCGGTCGGGACTGATCGGCCGCTCGAATTCGACGTTGATCGACAGCGAGTGCCCGGTGTAGACCGGCACGCGCACGCAGGTACCGCTGACCAAGAGGTCCGGGATGCCGAGGATCTTGCGGCTCTCGTTGCGGAGTTTCTGATCCTCGTCGGTCTCCCCCGAGCCGTCGTCGACCAGCGAGCCGGCCAGCGGAACGACGTTGAAGGCGATGGGCGCCACGTACTTCTCCGGCGCCGGGTAGGTCAGCGCCGAACCGTCGTGCACCAGTTCGCGGCTGCCCTCGACGACCGCGGTCGCCTGACCGAACAGTTCCTCGACGCCGGCGAGTCCGCTGCCGGACACCGCCTGATAGGTCGACGCGATCATCCGGGTGAGGCCGGCTTCGTCGTGCAGCACCTTGAGCACGGGCATCGCGGCCATCGTGGTGCAGTTCGGGTTGGCGATGATGCCCTTCGGAAGAGACCGAGCCCGGTTGCCGACGTCCCTGTCGAAGTTCACCTCGCTGACGATGAGCGGCACGTCGGGGTCCTTGCGCCAGGCCGACGAGTTGTCGACGACGACGGCGCCTGCCGCGGCGAACCGCGGTGCCTGCACCCGCGACATGGTCGCGCCAGCGGAGAACAGCGCGATGTCGAGACCGCTGGGGTCGGCCGTCTCGGAGTTCTCGACCTCGATCTCCTGGCCGCGGTACGTCAGCTTCTTGCCCTCGGAGCGCGCCGAGGCGAAGAACCGCACACTGGTGGCCGGGAAGTCACGCTCCTCGAGCAGGCGACGCATCACCTGACCCACCTGGCCGGTCGCGCCCACTACGCCGATCGAAACCATCTACATCCCCCGTCGCTTCGCTCGCCCCGGCATCAGATCCCACTTCCCGCATACACGACCGCTACTTCCTCGCCACCGAGACCGAAGGCCTCGTGCAGCGCGGCGACGGCCTTGTCCAGCTCGGTGTCCTTGACCAACACCGAGATTCGGATCTCGGAGGTCGAGATCAGGTCGATGTTCACGCCGACCGCGGCGAGCGCCTCGCAGAACGTGGCGGTCACGCCGGGATGGCTGCGCATGCCCGCGCCGACGAGTGACACCTTGCCGATGTGATCGTCGTACAGCACTGCGCTGAAACCGATGTCGTCCTTGAGCGCCGTCAGCTTCTCCACCGCGCCCGGGCCGCTCTCCCGCGAGCAGGTGAACGTGATGTCGGTCTTGCCGTCCTCGACCTTGCTGATGTTCTGCAGCACCATGTCGATGTTGACGTCGGCATCGGCGACGGCGCGGAACACCTGTGCCGCGTAGCCCGGAACGTCGGGCAGGCCGACGACGGTCACCTTCGCCTCGCTGCGGTCATGGGCTACCCCGGTGAGAATGGCGTCTTCCATGGGGATGTCCTCCATCGATCCTTTGACGAGCGTGCCCGGCTTGTCCGAGTACGACGACCGCACGTGGATCGGAACGTCGTATCGGCGGGCGTATTCCACGCAGCGCAGCATGAGCACCTTGGCGCCCGCCGCGGCCATCTCGAGCATCTCCTCGAAGCTGACGGTCTCGAGGTGCCGCGCGTTGGGCACGATCCGCGGGTCGGCGGTGAAGATGCCGTCCACGTCGGTGTAGATCTCGCAGACGTCGGCGTTCAACGCCGCGGCCAAGGCGACGGCGGTGGTGTCCGACCCGCCGCGGCCGAGCGTGGTGACGTCCTTGCTGTCCTGGCTGACGCCTTGGAAGCCGGCGACGAGCACGATCAGACCCTCGTCGAGCGCCTCCCGGAGCCGGCCCGGCGTGACGTCGATGATCTTGGCGTTGCCGTGGGTGCTGGTGGTGATCACGCCCGCTTGGGAGCCGGTGAACGACCGCGCCTCGGCGCCCAGCGAGGAGATCGCCATCGCGACCAGCGCGTTGGAGATGCGCTCGCCCGAGGTGAGCAGCATGTCCATCTCACGGGCCGGCGGCGCGGGGCTGACCTGGCGCGCGAGATCGAGCAGATCGTCGGTGGTGTCGCCCATCGCGGACACGACCACGACGACGTCGTTGCCTGCCTTCTTGGTCTCGACGATGCGCTCGGCGACGCGACGGATCCGGTCGGCGTCGGCCACCGACGATCCGCCGTACTTCTGGACGACGAGCGCCACTATCGAGCCTTCCCTGGGTCCCTACCGAGTTTCCCGTCAAGGATAAGGGGTAATGGCATCCGAATTTTCTCCACAGCAGCCAGGTCCCCTCGCAGCCCGCGGGTAGCGTGGATCACCGTGACCGCGCGCCCCGGCGACCGGACTGCCCGGACGCGGGTGCCGATCCACCGCGAACTCGCCGACCGCTGGAGCCCGCGGGCCTTCGACGCCGACGCCACCGTGTCTCCGGTCGAGGTGACCGCGCTGCTCGAGGCCGCCCGCTGGTCGGCGACGTGGGGCCACCGCCAACCGGTCCGCTTCGTGGTGGGCCTGCGCGGCGACGCCACGTTCGACGCCCTGGCCGCGACGCTCAAGCGCGGGAACTCCTACGCCCACGCCGCGGGCCTGCTGATCCTGGTCTGCGCCGATGAGGGCGACGACGAGAAGACCGCGCTGTACGCCGGGGTCGACGCCGGGGCGGCGATCGCCAACCTCACCGTCGAAGCGGTGTCCCGAGGCCTGGTCGCACACCCGATGGCCGGGTTCGACGCCGACGCGGCGCGCGAGGCCTTCGCGATACCTGCGGGAGTTCGACTGATCGCGGTGGTCGCGGTGGGCTCGCTGGGTGATTACGCGACGGCCGAGCCCAAGGTGGTCGAGCGGGACTCGCAACCGCGCGAGCGGCTCCCCCTCGAACAGATCGCCTTCTCGGGCACGTGGGGCAGCCCGGTCGCCCCGTGACCGGTCAGGAACAGGCGGCCGACAGCTCCGCGAGCTTGTCGGAGACCCGGGCGTTGGTCGCCTCCATCTGATACATCTCCGGCGGCGCGGGAGCGCCGGGTGCCTGCGACTCGGCCTTCGCCCGCAACTCGGGTAGGCCGCGGACGAATTCGTCGGCGAGGATCGCGAGGTCGGTGCTGGTCTTCGCCAACTCGGGCGAGGTGACCCGCTGCGCCCGCTCGGCCAGCCCGTCCGCCCACGCCTGGTAGGCGATGTCGTCGGTCGCGGTCGGCAGGCCCTCGTTTCCCGACAGCCGCGCCGTGATGCGCTCGGTCTGCTCCGCGTTGAACGCCAGCAGGTCCGCAACCGGGCGGCACTCCTCGGACGGCCCGGAGAAGAACGTCCGCGACACCACCAGGGCGATGGCGGCTACCGCCACGACGCCGATTGCGATCCACCATCGCCGATCCAGGTTCACCGTCGGCACTCTAGGCGTCGCAGATCGTCTGTCAATTTGCTGCAGCCGCACTGTCGTTACGTGCTCGCAACACCAGAAGACTTTCCGCGTAACAGAAACAACGGTTACTGCCAGTGAACGGCCAACTGAACGGCCACCTCACCGAGGGGAATCATCACGATGGACGGAGTTCTTCGATGGACGTAGTGGACACGGGCACCACGGCTTTCATGCTGTGTTGCATCATCGGGCTCACGCTCATGATCCCGGGCCTTGCGCTGTTCTACGGCGGCATGGTCTCGGTCAAGAGTTCGACCAACATGATGATGATGACGTTCGGAGCGGTCGCCGTCGTCGGCGTGCTCTGGGTGCTCTTCGGCTTCTCGATGGTGTTCGGCACCTCGTACGGCGGCTTCGTCGGTAGCTTCACCGAATTCGCAGGCATGAAGGATCTGCTCGAGACCCAGACGACCATCTCCGGGCTGCCGGTCAGCTTGTTCGCGCTCTTCCAGGCCCTGTTCGCCGCCATCACCGTCGCCCTGATCTCCGGCGCGGTCGCCGACCGGATGAAGTTCGGCGCCTGGATGCTCTTCGCCACCGTGTGGGCGGTGCTGGTCTACTTCCCCGTCGCGCACTGGGTGTTCGCCTTCGACGGCGTCGTCACCGAGGACTCGGTCGGCGGCTGGATCGCCAACAGCCTCAAGGCCATCGACTTCGCGGGCGGCACGGCCGTCCACATCAACGCGGGTGCCGCTGCGCTGGCCGTCGCGATCGTGCTGGGCAAGTCCGCGATGTTCGGACAGCTGCGCAAGCCGCACAACGTGCCGCTGACGCTGCTCGGCGCAGGCCTGCTGTGGGCCGGCTGGTACGCGTTCAACGGCGGTTCGGCGCTGGCCGCGGGCAACTCGGCCGCCATCGTCATGGTCACCACCTTCGTCGCCACCTGCGCTGCCACCCTGGCGTGGTTGGCCGTGGAGAAGATCAAGGACGGCCACGTCACGGGCGTCGGCGCGGCATCCGGCGCCATCACCGGCCTGGTCGCCATCACCCCCGCCTGTGGTGCCGTCACCCCCGTGGGCGCCATCTTCGTCGGCGCGATCGCCGGTGCGATCTGCGTCTATGCCGTTGGCCTCAAGTCGAAGTTCGGCTACGACGACTCGCTCGACGTGGTCGGCGTCCACCTCGTCGGCGGCGTGGTCGGCACCCTGCTGATCGGCTTCTTCGCCAGCGAGGGCATGCCCAACGCCACCAACGGCCTGTTCTACGGCGGTGGGGTCGAGCAACTGTGGAAGCAGGCCGTGGCCGCGTTCGCCGTGATGGCGTACTCGTTCGTCGTCGCGTTCGCGATCGCGTTCGCCATCAAGAAGACGATGGGCATCCGCGTCGCACCCGAGGACGAGGAGGCCGGCATCGACGCCAAGTTCCACCGGGACTCGTCCTACGACATGGCTGCCAGCTAGACGATGCCCCGGCGGCGCGCACTCCTGGTGCGCGCCGACCGGGGTTTCTTCGCGCTGCAGAACGTTTCCTCTCCTGATACTTTGATTCTTGACATGAGACAAGGGCTGACATGACCAACGGGACCCTCGCAGAGCGCGCCGCCGAGGCGGGCACCAAGTTCATCCTCGCGCTGTTCGTCGACCTGCGCGGAAAGCCTTGCGCCAAGCTGGTTCCCGTCGAGGCCATCGACATGCTGGCCACCGACGGCGTCGGCTTCGCCGGGTATGCCGTCGGCGCGATGGGCCAGGAACCGAAGGACCCCGACCTGGTCGCGATGCCCGACGCTGAGTCATTCACCCCGATCCCGTTCATCAAGGACGGCCTGGCGATCGTGCACTGCGACCCGCACGTCGAGGGCAAGCCATGGCCGTACGCGCCGCGCAACATCCTCAAGTCGCTGATCGCCCGCGCCGGCGACGCCGGCTTCGAGCCGTGGGTGGGTGCCGAGGTCGAGTACTTTCTGCTGCGGCGCGACGCCCGCGGCGACCTGGCCACCGCCGACGCCGACGACACCGCGGATCAACCGTGCTACGACGCCCGCGGCGTGACCCGCATGTACGACCACCTCACGACGATCTCCACGGCGATGAACACCCTCGGCTGGTCGAACTACGCCAACGACCACGAGGACGGCAACGGACAGTTCGAGCAGAACTTCCAGTTCGCCGACGCGCTCACCACCGCCGACCGCGTCGTCACCCTGCGCTATCTGCTGTCGATGATCGCCGCCGAGCGCGGCATGATCGCCACGTTCATGCCGAAGCCGTTCGCCGATCGCACGGGAAGTGGCCTGCACCTGCACCTCTCGCTGACCAGCGCGGGCGCACCGGTGTTCCCCGCCGGTCCCGACGTCCCGGACTCGCGGGGGCTCGGCCTGTCCGACACCGCCTACGCGTTCATCGGCGGCATCCTCGACCACGCCTGCGCGCTGCAGGCCGTGATCGCCCCGACGGTCAACTCCTACAAGCGAACCGGTGCGGTCACCACCGCCTCGGGCGCATCGTGGGCGCCGCGGACGCCGACCTACGGCGGCAACGACCGCACGCACTACGTCCGCGTCCCCGACGACCAGCGGGTGGAACTGCGCGGCGGCGACGGTTCGGCCAACCCGTATCTCGCCATCGCGGCAGCACTCGGCGCGGGCATCGACGGCATCAAGCGCAGCCTCGACCCCGGCGCACTCGGCGCGGGGTCCGCCCGGACGCTGCCACCCACGCTGCTGCACGCCGTCGAGGACCTGCAGGCCGACCCCGTCGTCGCAGGCGTTCTCGACGCCACGGGCGGCGGCGTCTGCGAGTACTTCGCGGGTCTCAAGCGCGAGGAGTTCTTCACCTACCACAGCACCGTCAGCCCGTGGGAGGTCGAGCAGTACCTCACCGCCTTCTAGCGATTTGTGCACGTTCGGGCGCGCTGAGCGCGCCTCAACGTGCACAAATCACCCGTTACGAGAGGACACCACCACATGTGCGGCATCGTCGGGTTGCATCTGCGCAACCCGGATCTCCACCCTCGCCTCGGCGAGCTGCTCACCGGAATGCTCTGCGAAATGGCCGACCGCGGCAGCGATTCGGCGGGCGTGGCCGTCTACGGCGACCCCACCTGGACCCCGCCAGGAAAGGCGTGCGTCTCGGTACTCGAACTCACCGATGCACCGGAGGTCGTCGGGACCGCAGTGGGCGCAGCGCTGGGCACGCCCGCGACGGTGTCGGCGCTCGATGCCACGTATCTCGTCACCGCGGACACCACGCCGCAGGCGCTGCAGGCCGCGATCGCCGCCGCCTACCCGGACGCGCTGATAGCGGGCTTCGGCAACGACCTCGCCGTGCTCAAGGGCGTCGGCGATCCCAGGACGCTGGCCGACGCCTGGGGCTTGGCGACGGCGCAGGGCTGGCAGGGCGTCGGACACACCCGGATGGCCACGGAGTCGGCGGTGACGCCGTCGGGTGCCCACCCCTACGCCGTCGGACCGGATCAGTGCCTGGTGCACAACGGCTCGTTCGCCAACCACGCCACCATCCGGCGCGACTTGCGTGCTGCGGGTGTGCACTTCGACAGCGAGAACGACACCGAGGTCGGCGCACGGTTCGTCGCCCAGCAGCTCGCAGCGGGCCGCGACGTGCAAACCGCGCTGAAGGAGCTGTGCGCGACGTTCGACGGCTTCTACACGCTGCTGGTGTCCAACCGCGACTCGTTCGCCGTGGTCCGCGACGCCATCGCCTGCAAGCCCGCCGTCATCGCCGAGACCGACGACTGGGTGGCGATGGCCAGCGAGTACCGCGCCCTGTCCGGCCTCCCCGGCGTGCAGCGCGCCAAGATCTGGGAGCCCGAGCCCGAGGTGGTGTACGCATGGACGCGCTAGTGATGGACCTCGCCAAAACCCCACTGCGCGAGATCAACTCGGCACTGCACGCCGACGACCTGCGCGGTGAGTTCGTCATCGAGAACCCCGCGGGCGCACACAACGTCGCGGTGGGGCTGAACGCACCGGTGAAGGTCACCGTCGCCGGCCACGTCGGCTACTACGCAGGCGGCATGAACCAGCAGGCGGAGATCGTCGTCGACGGCAACGCGGGCACCGGAGTCGCCGAGAACATGATGAGCGGCGTCGTGTGGGTCAAGGGCAACGCCTCGCAGTCGGCGGGCGCGACCGCACACGGCGGCCTACTCGTGATCGAGGGCAATGCCGCTGCGCGGTGCGGGATCTCGATGAAGGGCGTGGACATCGTCGTCGGCGGCGACATCGGCCACATGAGCGCATTCATGGCGCAGGCGGGCACGCTGGTGGTCCGGGGCAACGCCGGTGAGGCGCTGGGCGACTCGATCTACGAGGCCCGGCTCTACGTGCGCGGCGACATCGCGTCACTGGGCGCCGACTGCGTGGCCAAGCCGATGCGCGACGAGCACCACGAAGAACTCGGCCGGCTGCTCAAGGCGGCCGGCTTCGGCGACGACGACACCTCGGCCTACACCCGCTACGGGTCGGCGCGCGAGCTGTACCACTTCCACGCCGACAACTCGGAGAGCTACTGATGACGACGTCCGACGACAGGGCTCGTGCCGGTCTGCGCGAGTCGGCCACGTTCGACCGCGCCACGATCGCCGCGATCCAGCGGGCCGCCGACACCGGCATCTACGACATCCGCGGCTGGGGCGCCAAGCGCCCGCTGCCGCACTTCGACGACCTGCTCTTCCTCGGCGCGTCGATGTCTCGCTACCCGCTCGAGGGGTACCGGGAACGGTGCGACACCGACGTGGTGCTCGGCGGCCGGAATGCGAAACATCCGCTGCACCTCGACATTCCGGTGACCATCGCCGGCATGTCGTTCGGCGCACTGTCCGGACCGGCCAAGGAGGCCCTCGGGCGTGGGGCCAGTGCGGTCGGCACGTCGACCACCACCGGCGACGGGGGCATGACACCCGAGGAGCGCGGCCAGAGCAAGGCGCTGGTGTACCAGTACCTGCCGTCGCGGTACGGGATGAACCCCGACGACCTGCGCAAGGCCGACGCGATCGAGGTCGTCCTCGGCCAGGGCGCCAAGCCGGGCGGTGGCGGAATGCTACTGGGGCAGAAGATCTCCGACCGCGTCGCGGGCATGCGCACCCTGCCTGCGGGCATCGACCAGCGCTCGGCGTGCAGGCACCCGGACTGGACGGGACCCGACGACCTCACCATCAAGATCAACGAGTTGCGGGAGATCACCGACTGGGAGAAGCCGATCTACGTCAAGGTCGGCGCCACCCGGACCTACTACGACGTGAAGCTCGCGGTGCACGCGGGCGCCGATGTCGTCGTGGTGGACGGCATGCAGGGCGGCACGGCGGCCACGCAGGAGGTGTTCATCGAGCACGTCGGCGTCCCGACGCTGGCTGCCATCCCGCAGGCCGTGCAGGCGCTTCGGGAACTCGGCGTGCACCGCACCGGTGTCCAGCTGATCGTCTCCGGCGGCATCCGCAACGGCGCCGACGTGGCCAAGGCGCTGGCGCTGGGCGCCGACGCGGTGGCCATCGGCACCGCGGCGCTCATCGCTCTGGGCGACAACCATCCGCGCTACGCCGCCGAGTACGAGAAGCTGGGCAGCGCAGCGGGTTTCTACGACGACTTCCAGGACGGTCGGGACCCCGCGGGCATCAGCACCCAGGACCCCGAGCTAGCTGCCCGGTTCGATCCGGTCGAGGGGGGCCGCAGGCTCGCCAACTACCTGCGCGTCATGACGATGGAGGCGCAGACGATCGCGCGGGCGTGCGGCAAGGCCCACGTCCGGCACCTCGAACCCGAGGACCTCGTCGCCATCACCATCGAGGCCGCGGCGATGGCGCGGATCCCGCTGGCCGGCACGAACTGGATCCCGGGCACGTGACCACGGCCGACGTCGTCGTCGTCGGGGGCGGACTCGAGGGTGCCGCCGCCGCATGGGCGCTGACCCAACGCGGCGTGACCGACGTCGTGGTGTGCGAGCGCAACACCGTCGGCTCCGGGATGACGGGCAAGTCGTCGGGCATCGTGCGGTGTCACTACGGCGTCAGCTCCCTCGCGGCGATGGCCGTCGTCGGGCTCGAGGTGTTCGAGAACCCCCAGAAGTTCCTGGGGGATCAGGCGACCGACATCGGCTTCCGCCAGACGGGTTACGTCGTCGGCGTCGGCGAGCAGAACGTCGACGCCCTGCGCAAGAGCCTCGCCGCCCAACGCGAGGTCGGCGTCGAGACCGAGGAGATCGACGCCGACGAGGTCGCCGCGATGTGGCCGCATGCCGACCTGACGCCGTTCGGCGCGTTCGGGTGGGAGGCGCGCGGCGGGTACGGCGACGCCTATCAGACCGCGCAGGCGTTCGCGGTGTCCGCGCGGGCCGCGGGCGCCCGGGTGCGCCAGGGCGCCGAGGTGACCGACGTGCTCGTCGACGGCGGGCGCGCCACCGGAGTGCGACTGCGCGACGGCAGCGAGATCTCGGCGAACACGGTGGTCGTGGCCACCGGCGCGTGGACCCGCCCGTTCCTCGAACCCCTTGGCGTCGACGTTCCCGTCCGGGTCGTCCGCGAGCAGATCGTGATGATCGCCCCCGGCACGAACGTCACCGGCGTGCCGGTGTTCTCCGACCTGGTCTCACTGCAGTACATCCGACCCGAGCCCAACGGCGACCTGCTGTTCGGCAACAGCGACCTGTCGCACTGCGAGACCGCCGACCCGGACGCCTATCCGAACCGGGCGTCGGAGGCGTTCGTCGACCTGGTCGTCGACCGGGTCGGGACGCGCTTCCCCGGCCTCGTCGACGCGGCGATCAGCAGCAGCTATGCCGGCTGTTACGACGTCACCCCGGACTGGAATCCCGTCATCTCGGCCACCGGAATCGACGGGCTGATCGTCGCCGCGGGATTCAGCGGACACGGGTTCAAGATCGCGCCCGCGGTCGGGCGCCTGGTCGCCGATCTGGTGATCGACGGTCGCAGCGCCGACCCGCGGATCCCCGAGAGCGACTTCCGGCTGTCCCGGTTCGACGAGGGCGACCTGCTCAGGTCGCCCTTCCCGTACGTCGGTGCGGGCGAGATGCGCTGACCGTTGCGCGGGAGAATGGGGCGGTGAGCCCTTCCGACGCCGACGGACCGTTGCTCCGCAACGTGTCCGGCATCGCGCGCGAACGCGACCCCGCCCAGCCCGTCGACGAGGTCGAACTCGAGACGGCGATCGGGCACAACGTGCGGCAGCTGCGGCAGCAGCACGGCCTCACCGTCGCCGATACGGCTGCGCGCGTTGGCATCTCGAAGGCCATGCTGTCGAAGATCGAGAACGCCCAGACCTCGTGCAGCCTGTCGACGCTGGCGCTGCTGGCCAAGGGCTTCGACGTCCCGGTGACGAGTTTGTTCCGTGGCGCCGACGTCGAGCGGCCCGCGGCGTTCGTCGAGTCCGGCGCCGGAGCCCACATCGTGCGCGAGGGCACCCGGGAGGGCCACGAGTACCGGCTGCTCGGGTCGCTGCGCGGCGAGCACAAGCGGCTGGAGTGCCTGCACGTCACGCTGTCGGAGAAGAGCCAGACCTATCCGCTGTTCCAGCACCCTGGCACCGAGTTCATCTACATGCTCGAGGGCGTCATGGACTACGGCCACAGCCGCTCGGTCTACCGGTTGCATCCCGGCGACTCGCTGCAGATGGACGGTGAGGGTGCCCACGGCCCCGTCGACCTGGTCGAGGTCCCCATCCGCTTCCTGTCGGTGATCGCGTTCCCGGACTCCCAGGTCTGACGACCGGCGTTTTGCCGCGCGGCGCGGCCGGAGTAAGGTCGTCGACGTGCAGCGTGTGCTCCTCCTCGGGCGCCGCGACGGAGTCTGATCCAGACTGGCTCTCCGTCGCGGGTGTTCGCGATGCGCCGGTCTGAAGTCACCACAGACGAACCCGGAGCCACCTCATGACCACGAATTCCCCGGACGCCTTCAGTAGCGCCCGCAGCATCTCCACTCCCGCAGGTCCGCCGCATCCCGGCCAGCCCGCGTGGAACACCCAGCGCGCCTCGCAGATGCCGGTCGACCGGTACCGCACCTTCGCCGACGAGGTGGAGCCGATCACGCTAGCCGACCGCACCTGGCCGGACAAGGTGGTCGAGACCGCCCCGATGTGGTGCGCGGTCGACCTGCGCGACGGCAATCAGGCCCTGATAGACCCGATGAGCCCGCAGCGCAAGCGCCGCATGTTCGACCTGCTGGTCCGCATGGGCTACAAGGAGATCGAGGTCGGCTTCCCGTCGGCGAGCCAGACCGACTTCGACTTCGTCCGCGAGATCATCACCCAGGGCGCGGTACCCGACGACGTCACGATCCAGGTGCTGACGCAGTGCCGGCCCGAGCTGATCGCGCGGACGTTCGAGGCGTGTGCCGGTGCCCCGCGGGCCATCGTGCACTTCTACAACTCGACGTCGATCCTGCAGCGGCGCGTGGTGTTCCGCGCCGACCGCGAGGCCGTCAAGAAGATCGCCACCGACGGCGCCCGGATGTGCGTCGAGGAGGCGGCGAAGTACCCGGACACGAACTGGCGCTTCGAGTACAGCCCGGAGTCCTACACGGGCACAGAGCTGGAGTACGCCAAGGACGTCTGCGATGCGGTGAGCGAGATCGTCGGCGCGGCGCCCGACGCCCCGCTGATCCTGAACCTGCCCGCCACCGTCGAGATGGCGACGCCGAACGTCTACGCCGACTCGATCGAGTGGATGAGCCGCAACCTGGCCCGTCGCGACTCGATCATCCTGAGCCTGCACCCGCACAACGACCGCGGAACCGCCGTCGCTGCAGCCGAATTGGGCTACCAGGCCGGTGCCGACCGGATCGAGGGCTGCCTGTTCGGCAACGGCGAGCGCACCGGCAACGTCTGCCTGGTCACCCTCGGCCTGAACCTGTTCAGCCGCGGCGTCGACCCGCAGATCGACTTCTCGAACATCGACGAGATCCGCCGCACGGTCGAGTACTGCAATCAGCTGCCCGTGCACGAGCGGCATCCCTACGGCGGCGATCTGGTCTACACGGCGTTCTCGGGCAGCCACCAGGACGCGATCAACAAGGGTCTGGACGCGATGAAGGTCGCCGCCGACGAGGCGGACTCCGACGTCGACGACCTGCTGTGGCAGGTCCCGTACCTGCCGATCGACCCGAAGGACGTCGGCCGCACCTACGAGGCCGTCATCAGGGTGAATTCGCAGTCGGGCAAGGGCGGCGTGGCCTACATCATGAAGGCCGACCATGGCCTGGCGCTGCCCCGGCGCCTGCAGATCGAGTTCAGCCAGGCGATCCAGAAGATCACCGACGGCGAGGGCGGCGAGGTGTCGCCCAAGGAGATGTGGGACGTCTTCGCCGAGGAGTACCTGGCTCCCATTCAGCCGCTCGAGCGCATCAAGCAGAGGGTCGACGCGTCCGAGATCGACGGTGGCACCGACAGGATCACCGCGACGGTGAAGGTCGACGGCGCCGAGCGCGAGATCGTCGGTGCGGGCAACGGTCCGCTGGCCGCGTTCTGCGACGCACTCGGCACGATCGGGTACGACGTCTCCGTGCTGGACTACTCCGAGCACGCGCTGTCCGCGGGCGAGGAAGCTCAGGCCGCGGCCTACGTCGAGGCGTCGATCGGCGGCAAGACCGTGTGGGGTGTCGGTATCGCGACCTCGATCACCACGGCCTCGCTGCGTGCCGTGGTCTCGGCGGTCAACCGGGCGGCGCGCAGCTAGCGAAGGCGAACGCCACGTCGTTGACGTAGGTCTGGCCCGGAAGCAGCTCGGCGGACGGAAAGTGCGCATGGTGCACGGCATCCGGGAAACCCTGGGCCTCCAGGGCCAGGCCCGCGAACGCCGGGTAGCCGGCCACCGCGCCCTTGCCGGTGAGGCCCGCGAGGTGCTCGCCGGTGTAGAGCTGAAGGCCGGGCTGGTTGGTGGACACCGTCATTCGGCGGCCGCTGCGTGTTTCGTCGACGACGGCGACGTCGCGCATCACGTCGGGCGCCCACTCGTCCAGCACCCAGTTGTGGTCGAAGACTCGGCCGCCGATCGACGCCGGGGTTCGGAAGTCGAACGGGGTCCCGGCCACGGCGCGCACCTCGCCGGTGGGGATCAGTTCGTCGTCGACGGGTAGGTAGTGCGACGCGTGCACCGTCACGACGTGGTCGTCGATGGTGCCCGCGTCGTGTCCGGCGAGATTGAAGTACGAGTGGTGCACGACGTTGACGACGGTGGGGGCGTCGGTACTCGCCCGGATGCCGATGCTCAGCGTCGAGCCGCTCAGCCGGTAGGTCACGCGCGTCGTCACCGTTCCCGGGTAGCCCTCCTCGCCTGCCGGAGAGACGCGGTGGAAGCTCACCTCGTCGTCGCTCGCGTCGGCCGACCACAGCCTGCGGTCGAATCCGCGGATCCCGCCGTGCAGGTGATGCCGGCCCTCGTTGGCGCTCAACTGAACTGCCGCACCGTCGATCTCGGCCCGGCCGAGCCGGGTTCGGTTGGCGCACCGGCCCACGGTGGCGCCCATGTAGGCGGGGTCCTCGGCGACGTCGGCGAAGGTCGGTCGCTGCAGCACGACGTCGGCCGTCGTTCCGGACCGGTCGGGCACGTGCAGCTCGAGCAGCCGCGCTCCGAGGTCGGTCAGTACGGCCCTGCAGGTGTCGCTGGTCAGCGTGAACCGTCGAGCGTCGATCCCGCCGACGTCAGCGGCCACGAGGACGGCTCAGTGCTCGCGCGGACGGTCCGCCGCGGTGTCGGACTCGTCCGGTTCGATGGGGACGACGGGCCGAATCACCGCCCATGCGAAGAACATTCCGGCCACGGCGAGCAGGATCAAACCGACCCACCAGTTCGCGTCGGTCCCGATGTAGAGCTCGGTCCGGTTGCTCGCGGCGGCCGGATCGGAGTACTCGCCGAGGATCTGGGGGAAGAACCCGGCGAGGGTCAGCGCCACGCCGTAGATCGCCATCAGTGCGCCGATGATGTTGCGGATGTCGAACAAGTGGAACCGGGTCTGGGGGGCGTGCGGATCGGACATCGATACTCCCTGTCGTTCTGGAGGCCGGCTAGTGGAAGAGCACGTTGAGGGCGATGACCAGGACGAGCGCCACCGTGGCCAGCGGGATGGGCTTCTGATACCAGGGCGTGCCCGCGGCATCGGTGTCACCGAACAGGTTGTGTTCGGTCCGGGAGTAGACCAGCCCGGCGAGTTCGGCGACGGGCTTGGGCTGGGTCACCATGGTGACCGCGACGCTGACGATGATGTCGACGACGAAGGCGGCCGAGGCGGCCACGAACGGAACGCCCTGGCCCGGCAGATCGATCACGCCGGTCTCGCCGAGCAGGAAGACGCCGACGGCGGAGAGTGTTCCGGCGACCAGACCCACCCAGCCCGCGGTCGCAGTCATCCGCTTCCAGAACATGCCGAGGATGAACGTCGCGAATAGCGGCGCGTTGAAGAACCCGAACAGCGTCTGCAGGTAGTCCATCAGGTTCGAGTAGCCGGCCGCGATGAGCGCGGTGAAGATCGCCAGGATGGTGGCGGCGACCGTCGCGACGCGGCCCACCTGGATGTAGTACCGGTCGGGCCGGTTCTTGACGATGTAGGCCTGCCAGATGTCGTAGCTGAACACGGTATTGAAGGCCGAGACGTTGGCCGCCATGCCCGCCATGAACGACGCCATCAGGCCCGCGATTGCGACGCCGAGCAGCCCGTTGGGCAGGATGTCGCGGATCATCAACAGCATCGCGTCGTTGTAGGTGATGTCACCGGATCCCGTCGACTTGAAGTCGACCATGTCGCCGATCGCCGCGGCGGCGATCATGCCGGGGATCACGACTACGAAGGGAATGAACATCTTCGGGAACGCCGCGATGATCGGTGCGCGGCGGGCCGCCGACATCGAGTCCGATGCCATGGCCCGCTGCACCTCGACGAAGTTGGTGGTCCAGTAGCCGAACGACAGCACGAACCCGAGCCCGAAGACGATGCCGATCACCGACCACACCGGACTGTCGAATCCACTGAGCGCTTGGCCCGGCCACGTATTCAACTGTTCGCCCACCGACGCCGTCACCGAGCCGTCGGACACGGTGTCGACCAGCTTCGCCTTCAGGCCGTCCCAGCCGCCGACCTTGATCAGGCCGAAGACCGTCAGCGGGACGAGCGCGGCGAGGATGACGAAGAACTGCAGCACCTCGTTGTAGATCGCGGCGGACAGGCCGCCCAGCGCGGTGTAGGTCAGCACGATCAGGGCGGCCACGATCAGCGACAGCCAGCGGTTCCAGCCGAGCAGCACGTTGATGACCGTGGCCAGCAGGAACAGGTTGACGCCTGCGATCAGCACCTGGGCGACCGCGAAGCTGATCGCGTTGACCAGGTGCGCGCCGGGACCGAAGCGCCTGCGCATGAACTCGGGCACGCTGCGGACCTTGGAGCCGTAGTAGAACGGCATCATCACCACGCCGAGGAACAGCATCGCCGGGATGGCGCCGATCCAGTAGTAGTGCATGGTCGACAGGCCGATCTGGGCGCCGTTGGCCGACATGCCCATGATCTCGATGGCGCCGAGGTTCGCCGATACGAACGCCAGTCCGGTGACCCAGGCGGGCAGTTTCCGTCCCGACAGGAAGAAGTCCAGGCTGGTCGAGATCTGACTGCGCGCGATGAGCCCGATGCCGAGTACGAAGACGAAGTAGACGGCGATCAACGCGTAGTCGAGGAACCCGACGTTGAGCCGCAGTACCGAGTCGGCGGCCAAGATGCTGGACGTCACGCACCTACCCCTTCGTTGGAGCGATCAATTTCACAAGTTCTAACAGGAACTCGCAGAAAGTAACAGGGGCGTCGGCCGAAAGGGTAAAAATCGGGCGATGGTGTTTGTTAATGTGCGGTTCCCACCAGCAGAGGACACGTCAGCCCATGCTCGCCGCCGATCGCCGCGCCGCAATACTGCGCACGTTGCAGGCCGGTGGGTCCGCGCGCGTCGCCGACCTGGCGGCCCAGCTGGACGTGTCTGAGATGACCGTGCGCCGCGACCTCGACGCACTGCACGCCCAAGATCTGCTGCGCAAGGTGCACGGCGGCGCGGTGGTCCGCCACAACCGCGGCGAGGAGCCGTGGTCGTCGGTGAAGGCCTCCCAGCAGCGCGCCGAGAAGGAGGCGATCGCCGCGGTGGCCGCGAGCACCGTCGAGGACGGCATGACCATCGCGATCAGTGCGGGCACCACCACCACCGAACTCGCCCGCATCCTCGCGCGGCGACCGAGCATCACGGTGATCACCAACTCGCTGAGGGTGTTCACGACGTTGACCGATCCGTCGGGTGACGGCGAGGACGGGCCCCAGGCGTATCTCAGCGGCGGCGTCCGCACGCCGTCCGACGCACTGGTCGGCCCGATCGCCGACAACGCGATCGGCTCGTTCCGGGTCGACGCCAGCTACCTCGGCGTGCACGGGTTCGATCCCCGGGTCGGCCTGACCTCGCCCAATGTCGCTGAGGCACAGACGAATCGGATGCTGATCGACATCGGCGCGCGACTGTTCGTCCTGGCCGACCACACCAAGTACCAGGAGATCGGCACCAACGTCTTCGCCCGGCTCGACCGGGTCGACACGTTGATCGTCGACGACGGGCTCACCGAACCCGAGCGGCAACTCGTCGCCGCCGAGGTCGGCGAACTACGGATTGCCGAGGTGGGTTCCTGATGGGCGAACCACTGCACTGGACGCTGGCCGACGGCCGCGACGAGTACTTCTTCGCGCTGCCGGGTCACGCACCACGGCCGGTCGCCGACCGGCGGCCGCTCCCCGCCCGCACGGCCGGATCCTCGGAGGTCCGCTTCGACCGTCAGACCGGGGAGTGGGTGATCATCGCCGCGCTGCGCCAGGACCGTACCTACAAGCCACCGGCCGACCAGTGTCCGCTGTGCCCCGGGCCGTCCGGGGACCGCAGCGAGATCCCCGCACCGAGCTATGACGTCGTGGTGTTCGAGAATCGCTTCCCGAGCCTGTCCGGCGCCAGCGCGGACACCCCGTTCGCACTACCCGACGGTGGCGTCGACGGGTTCGTCACCGCACCGGGTCACGGTCGCTGCGAGGTCATCTGCTTCTCCAGCGATCACACCGGATCGTTCGCCGGACTGTCCCAGCCACACGCCCGTCTCGTCGTCGACGCATGGGCACACCGAACCGCGGACATGTTCGGCCGCAACGGAATCGAGCAGGTGTTCTGCTTCGAGAACCGCGGCGAGGAGATCGGCGTGACGCTCACCCACCCGCACGGCCAGATCTACGGCTACCCGTCGCTCACCCCGCGTACCAGCCACATGCTGGGTCAGGCCGACGCGCATCACGGCCGCACCGGCACCAATCTGTTCGCGGACCTGCTGGCCGCCGAGGTCGCCGACGGCAGCCGCGTCATCGCGCGCACCGAGCTGTTCACCGCGTTCGTGCCGTTCGCCGCCCGCTGGCCGGTCGAGGTGCACGTCTACCCGAACCGGCTGGTGCCCAGCCTGATCGAACTCACCGATGCCGAACGCGACGACCTCGCCGCGATCTACCTCGACGTGCTCGGTCGGTTCGACCGGCTCTACCCCACCCCGCTGCCGTACATCTCGGCGCTGCACCAGTACACCGGCGTCGGCGCCCAGCGCAACGGCTACTTCCACGTGGAGTTCATGTCGATCCGACGCAGCGCGACCAAGCTGAAGTTCCTCGCGGGATCGGAGTCGGCGATGGACGCCTTCATCAGCGACGTGACGCCCGAGAGCGTGGCGCAGCGGCTGCGGGAGGTGGCGCCGTGATCGCGTGGGAGGCACCGGGCCGGATCAACCTGATCGGCGAGCACACCGACTACAACCTGGGCTTCGCGCTACCGATCGCGCTGCCGCAGCGGACGATTGCGCGTTTCGACCCGTCCGACGACGACGTGCTGACCGTCCGCAGCAACCAGTTCGACGGTGCGGTGGACATCGGCCTCGGCACCCGGCCCGGCGACGTCGACGGCTGGGCGGCGTACGTCGCAGGGGTGGTGTGGGCGCTGCGCGAGGCCGGTCACCCGGTCCGGGGTGGGCGGCTCGACGTCACCAGCGACGTGGAGATCGGTGCCGGGCTGTCGTCGTCGGCCGCACTGGAGTGTGCGGCCCTCGGAGCGTTCGTCGCAGCCGGCGAGCTGTCGCTGGACCGCATCGAGCAGGCGCGCCTGGCCCAGCGGGCCGAGAACGAGTACGTCGGCGCGCCAACGGGTTTGCTCGACCAGCTGTCCGCCCTGTTCGGCGCCTCTAGGCAAGCCCTGCTGATCGACTTCCGCGAGGTGGCGGTCCAGCAGGTGCCGTTCGATCCCGAGTCGGTCGGGGCGACGCTGCTGGTGATGAACTCCCACGCCGCACACGAACACGCGGGCGGTGAGTACGCGGCCCGTCGCGACTCGTGCGAACGCGCCGCCAGGGATCTCGGCGTCGAGTCACTGCGGGAGGTGGCCGACGTCGAGGCTCTCGACGCTGTCGGCGACCCGGTGGACGCCCGCCGCGCCCGCCACATCGTCAACGAGAACGCCCGGGTGCTCGACTTCGTCGCGGCGATGCGCGAATCGGATCTCGTGGCCGCCGGTGCGTTGATGACCGCGTCGCATGCCTCGATGCGCGACGACTTCGAGATCACCACTGCCCAACTCGACGCGATCGCCGAAGCCGCCGTGGCGACAGGCGCCTTCGGCGCCCGGATGACCGGCGGCGGATTCGGCGGCTGCGTCATCGCGCTGGTCGCGACCGAACGGGTGGGCGCGGTGAGCGAGGCAGTCGAGGCGGCGATGCGCGAGGGCGGTTACCCGGCTCCGACCATCACCGCGACGCACGCGGCGGCGGGCGCGGGGGCCGTCGCCGACTAGAAGAGCGCGTACTGGTCGCCCGTGACCGGGACGTCGACGAACTGCTCGACGTCGCGGCCGCCGACCACGTGCTCGAGCAGCGTCATGAACTCGGCGTCGTGGACGAGCGGGACGCCCATCTCCCCGGCCTGGAAGCCCTTGCCCTGCTCGGGTCGTGGTTGGTCGCACAGCACCAGCGACGTCTGCTGATCGACGGCGTCGGTGTAGGCCAGACCGGCGTGCAGGATGCGCTCGATCAGCTCCTCGTAGGTGTGCGACACCTCGGCCAGCGCGATGCGCATGCCCTGGACCAGCGGCCGACCGGCCACGTACGCCCCGGGGTTCTGGTACGCACACGGCATCCGCGCCGCCAGCGTCTTGAGCGGACGGAACTCCTCGTGCGTGACCCGCCCGTTGGGCCACCTGCGCCGGCTGACCGGCCGCACCGGGAGCCAGGCGCGGCGGTCGTGGGCCCCCGCCAGGCTCGGCTTGAGGATCTGCGCCAGCACCAGCGCGTCGTCCAGCGCGTCGTGCGGGCGCATCTGGGTGACGCCCCAGTGCGCGGCGAGCGTCTCCAGTCGCAGGTTCTCGACGCCGAGGCGGAGCCGCCGGGACAGCTCGACGGTGCACATCACGGTGTCGATGGGCAGTTCGACGTCGACGAGTTCGGCCTCGGCGGTCAGGAACGCGTAGTCGAAGCCGACGTTGTGCGCGACGAGGGTGCGGCCGCGCAACACGGCGGTCAGATCGTCGACCACGTCGGCGAACGTCGGGGCGCCCGCCAGCATCTCCGTGGTCAAGCCGTGCACGTGCGTGGGTCCGGGATCGACGCCTGGGTCGAGCAGGCTCGAGAAGCTGCCTTCGACGTTGCCGTCGTCACCGACTGCGAGCGCGGCGACGCTGACGATCCGAGCCTGCCCCGGGCGGAACCCGGTCGTCTCGACGTCGACGACCGCCCAGCCGGATCCCGGCTCGGTGGCCGGTCGGCCCCAACTCGTGCTCACGAATTCGAGGATGGCACGGCTGACTGACAACCCCGGGCCGGCAGCGCCGCGTGTCGCCGACGCACTCGTGCCCTCATAGACTGCCGGGGTGATCGGAGGGCAGCGCAGCGCACGGGCGACGACCCTGACCGCCCGTGGCCGCGCCGCGTTGGGCGCGGGCGCCGCGGCACGCTGGGCGTCGCGGGTCAGCGGCCGGGGTGCGGGCGCGATGATCGGCGGCCTCGTCGCGATGACGCTCGACAAGTCGATCCTGGGGCAGCTCGGCTCGGGCCGCCGCTCGGTGGTCGTGACCGGCACGAACGGGAAGTCGACCACCACCCGGATGACGGCGGCGGCGCTCGCCACGATCGGACCCGTCGCCACCAACGCCGAAGGCGCCAACATGGACGCCGGGCTCATCGCCGCGCTGGCAGGCGCCCGGGACGCGGATCTGGCCGCACTCGAGGTCGACGAGATGCACGTGCCGCACGTCTTGGATGCGGTGGAAGCCGCCGTCGTCGTTCTACTGAACCTGTCGCGCGATCAGCTGGACCGGGTCGGTGAGATCAACCACATCGAGCGGACGCTGCGCGGCGGCCTGGCCCGCCACCGGGACACCGTCGTCGTGGCCAACTGCGACGACGTGCTGATGACATCGGCCGCCTACGACAGCCCCCACGTGGTGTGGGTGGCGGCGGGCGGCAGCTGGGCCAACGACTCGGTCAGCTGTCCCCGGAGCGGCGAGGTGATCGTGCGCGAGGGCTCGCACTGGCACTCGACCGGATGTGACTTCGAACGGCCGCAGCCGCAGTGGTGGTACGACGACGCGTGCCTGTACGGGCCCGACGGGCTGGCGCTGCCGATGACGTTGGCGCTGCCGGGTGCAGTGAACCGCGGCAACGCGGCCCAAGCCGTCGCCGCTGCGGTCACCCTCGGCGCCGACCCCGCCGCGGCGGTTGCGGCGGTCGAGACCGTCGACGAGGTCGCCGGACGCTATTCGACGATCGACCTGGGCAGGCACACGGTGCGGATGCTGCTGGCCAAGAACCCGGCCGGATGGCAGGAGGCGTTGTCGATGGTCGACACCGACGCGGGATCGGTGGTCATCTCGGTCAACGGCCAGGTGCCCGACGGGGAGGACCTGTCGTGGCTGTGGGACGTCGACTTCGAGCACTTCGTGAATCACCCGGTGGTCGCGGCCGGCGAGCGCGGAACCGATCTCGCGGTGCGCCTGGGGTACGCGGGCGTCGAGCACACGCTGGTGCACAACGCCGTGGAGGCGATCACGTCGTGTCCCCCCGGCCACGTCGAGGTGGTCGCCAACTACACCGCGTTCCTCCAGTTGAGCCGTCTGCTGAAGCGGGTGGCGCGATGAGCGCTTGCGCGAAGAGCCGAGGACACCGATGAGTTCGTCTCGCGAGTCGACAGTGCGGATCGGGCTGGTGCTGCCCGACGTCATGGGCACCTACGGTGACGGCGGCAACTCGGTGGTACTGCGAAAGCGCCTGCAGCTGCGGGGCATCGACGCCGAGGTCGTCGAGATCACGTTGAACGACCCGGTTCCCGCCGAGTTGGACCTGTACACGCTCGGCGGCGCGGAGGACTTCGCGCAGCGCCTGGCCACCAAGCATTTGATCCGTCATCCGGGGCTGCAGCAGGCCGCCGAGCGGGGCGCGCCAGTGTTGGCGATCTGCGCGGCGATCCAGGTGCTGGGCCACTGGTACGAGACGTCGTCGGGTGAGCGCGTCGACGGCGTCGGCCTGCTCGACGTGACGACGTCGCCGCAACCCAAGCGCACGATCGGCGAAGTGGTGTCACAGCCGCTACTGCCCGGGATGACCCAGCGGCTCACCGGGTTCGAGAACCACCGCGGCGGAACGGTTCTCGGCCAGGAGGCGTCGCCACTGGCCCGGGTGGTCACCGGTGCAGGTAACCGCGACGGCGACGGCTACGACGGTGCGGTGCAGGGCAGCGTCATCGCGACCTACCTGCACGGGCCGTGCCTGGCCCGCAACCCGGAGCTGGCGGATCACCTGCTGTCCCGGGTGGTCGGAGACCTGCCGCCGCTGGAACTCGACGAGGTCGAGCAGCTGCGACGGGAGCGGCTGGCGGCTCCGCGACGGGCGTAGGTCACGCCGCGTAGGTGCGCACGAAGCGCTGAACCTCGTTGGGTTCGATGCGACAGCCTCGGCTGACGAGGGCTGCTTCGACCCGCGCCAGCCATTCCGAGGGCCGATCTTCCGCGATCACGCGGATCACTATCCAGCCCAGGTCCTCGAGCATGCGCAGCCGCGCGATGTCCTTGACGTACTGGCGCCGGTCCTTGCGGTGGTGGTCCCCGTCGTACTCCACCGCCACCATGTAGCCCTCCCAGCCCATGTCGAGGAATGCGACGGTGCGACTGCCCTTGGCCACCGGGATCTGGGTCTCAGGTCTCGGCATCCCAGCGTCGATCAGCCATAGTCGCGTCCGGCTCTCCTGCGGCGATGCTGCTCCCCCGTCGACCAAGGGCAGCAGTTCCCGGAGCTGCCGTACGCCACGAGCGCGGGGGTAGCGCTCCGCGAGCGCGAGGACGTCGTCGATGGCGTAACGCTGGTTCCACATCAGTGCGTCGAGCCGCGCCAGCGCCTCTGGACGGGGCTGATGCCGCCCGAGGTCGAATGCCGTACGGACTCGCGTGGTGACGGGGAGGCCGGACCGTCGGGTCACCTCGTCATCGGCGACGGCCTCGGCCCGAGCCACCAGCCCGGGTTGCGGTCTGCAGCTAACGCCGACGAGTTCGATCGCGTGCCCCGGATCCACCCACGGCGCCCCGTGCAGAGCAGACGCTGCCACGCCCGTCACCACACCGCGCCGCCCCGACGCGAGCCACGCTGCAATGGCACGGTCCCGCAGCGACGGCTCTGAACCCTTCGGCACGTACACGCCTCGGAAGATCGGCTCGTACCAACGGCGCAACTCGTGCCGCGTCATGCGCCCCGCCGCCACCGCTTCCCCACCCAAGAACACCTCGCCCATGCGGTGATCTTGCGCTCGGGCACCGACACGTCGTCGAGACGCGCGTTTTGGCGGGAAAGTGCGAGAGGACGTCACCAAAAAGCGCGTCTCGTTGCGCGTGGTCGCGGACAGCGGCCTACGCCCAGTGCCCCGTCATCGACACGCGCATTTTGGCGGGGAAGTGCGAGAGAACGTCACCAAAAAGCGCGTCTCGCGGACGAGCGGGGCACACCCACCCACGCCCCGCACGCAAACCCCGCTTACAACCCCAGGTCGCGCAGGAACTCCGGCTTGTAGGCCTCGAGGATCACGTAGCTCGGGTCCGGAGTGGGGCTCGCGGGGGCATCGTCGTCGACGACCTCGCCGTCGGACGGGTCGACCCACTGCTGCGCGGCGGCGTCCCAGCGTGAGATCGCGAACTCCGCGGTGACGTCGTCGGCCACGACGAGTTCGCGCACGGTCTGCTCCGCCTGACGCGCATCCTGCAGGCTGCTCGCGTAGAGCTGGATCCAGTTGCCGTCGCGGGTCACGGTCACGCGGCCACCGAGACGCGAACGGGCGTCGTCGTCGAGATTCAGCGTCCGCAGCTTGTCCCAGAACGACAGCCCGTGCTCGTCGCTACCCAGCTCGACCTCGACCTTGAACTCTTCGTCAGCCACAGGCACGAACCTATGCCATCGCCCGACGGCCGGCCAACGCCCTCCCGAGCGTCAGCTCGTCGGCGAACTCCAGGTCCCCACCCATCGGCAGGCCCGACGCGATCCGAGTGACGGACAACCCGGGGATGTCGCGCAGCATGCGCACCAGATAGGTGGCCGTCGCCTCGCCCTCGGTATTCGGGTCGGTCGCAATGATGACCTCGGCGACGTCGACGCCGTCGACCCGCTCGCCGATGCGGTTGAGCAGCTCCCGGATGCGCAGCTGGTCGGGTCCGATGCCCGACAACGGATCCAGCGCGCCGCCCAGCACGTGGTAGCGGCCCCGAAACTCGCGGGTGCGCTCGACGGCCTGCACGTCCTTGGGCTCCTCGACCACGCACACGATCGACGCGTCGCGCCGCGGGTCACTGCAGATGCGGCACCGCTCGTTGTCGGAGACGTTGCCGCACACCGAACAGAACGTCACGCCCTCGCGGACCCTGGCGAGCACCGCGGTCAACCGGTCGATGTCGGGCGGCTCCACCGACAGCAGGTGGAATGCGATGCGCTGCGCGCTCTTCGGGCCGATGCCCGGCAGCTTGCCCAGTTCGTCGATCAGATCCTGGACGGGTCCCTCAAACATGGCATGTCAACGCGTCAGGCCCCCGGGATGCCGAGTCCGCCAAGCCCACCGGCCAGCGGGCCGAGCTTGGACTGCGCGAGCAGCGTCACCTGCTGTCCGGCGTCCTTGATGGCGCCGACGACGAGGTCCTGCAGCGTCTCGACGTCGTTGGGGTCGACGACCTTGGGGTCGATCTCGACGCCGACCACCTCACCGCTGCCCTTCATCACGACCTGCACCAGGCCACCGCCGCCCTGGCCGCGCACCTCGGCGTTGGCGAGCGCCTCCTGCGCCTCCATCAGCTGCTGCTGCACCTGCTGGGCCTGTGCCAGGAGCGCTGACATGTCGGGCTGTTGACCGGGTTGCATGACTTCGTCCCCTCGAACGGTTGGATTCGGGCCTGTCTTGGATTCGGGTCTGTCGCGTCTTGGTCTCGACTTGGTTGCGCATGTCCGCACGAGCCCGTTTGGGGTTCAAGACTAGTCGCCCCGCGGGCTAGCGTGGCGCCGTGCCAGTCCCAGCCTGTCTGCGTGTCGGCGTCGCCAAGCGCGGCCTCGTGGCCGCGGCCGTCGGCGTACTCGTCGCGGCATCGTCCGTCGCCGGCCCGGTCGCCGTCCCCACCGCCGAGGCGGCGAGCCTCGCGGGGATGATCGTGTTCCTCGATCCGGGCCACAACGGCAGCAACGACGCCTCCATCAGCCGCCAGGTGCCCACCGGGCGCGGCGGCACCAAGGACTGCCAGGCCAGCGGCACGTCGTCGAACAGCGGCTACCCCGAGCACAGCTTCACCTGGGAGACCACGCTGCGCATCCGTCAGCAGCTCAGTGCCCTCGGGGTGCGGACGGCGCTGTCACGCGGCGACGACACCGGCCTCGGGCCCTGCGTCGACGAACGCGCGACGATGGCCAACGCGCTCAAGCCCGACGCCATCGTGTCGATCCACGCCGACGGCGGCCCGGCCACCGGACGTGGGTTCCACGTCCTGTACTCGGCGCCACCGCTCAACGACGCCCAGGCGGGACCGTCGCTGCAGTTCGCGAAGGTGATGCGCGACCAGTTGCAGGGCTCCGGCATCCCGCCCGCGAACTACATCGGCCAGGGCGGGCTCATGCCGCGCTCGGACATCGCCGGGCTGAACCTCGCGCAGTACCCGTCGGTGCTCGTCGAGCTGGGCAACATGAAGAACCCGGCCGACTCGGCACTCATCGAGAGCGCCGAGGGCAGGCAGAAGTACGCCGAGGCCGTGGTCCGCGGGATCGCCGGCTTCCTGGCGACGCGGCCGCAGCGAACCGCCTAGCTCGTCTCCAGTTCCCTTTTCAGGTTCTCCAGCACCTCGGTCTGGATCTTGCGCAGACCAAGCGGGGCGAAGGTCTTCTCGAAGAAGCCGCCGATACCGCCCGCACCCTGCCACGACGTCTTGACCGTGACGGTCGATCCGGTTCCGGCGGGCGCCACGGTGTAGTTGGTCACCATCGTCGAGTTGGCGTCCTTCTCGATGACGGCGTGTCCTGCGACGTCGACGTTCGCCTTGACCTCGCGGACGCGCTTCTTGGTCGCCTGCAGCTTCCACGTGGCGACGGTGCCCGCACCCTGGCCACCCTCGAGTACCTGGTAGCCGCTGTAGTGCGAGGAAAGGATCTTCGGCCGCACGGTCTGGTAGTCGGCGACCGCAGCGAGGACGGCGTCCGGCGCTGCGTTGATCAAGACGGTGCTCGACGCACTGACCTGTCCCATCGGTGAAGACTCCTCGTCGATTCGGTGTCGAAGCGGGTGTCCCCGCCCCGTGTGGTCGCACCGGGTGCCACCGGGGACTAGCGTATATGTGTGACTGTTGCATCCATGGAAGCGCAGTCGGCCCACGCAGCTGGCGTGGAGAGACTGCTCAAGAGCTATCGCGCCATCCCGCCCGACGCAACCGTCCGCCTGGCAAAGGCGACGTCGAACCTCTTCCGGGCCCGAGCGAAGGCGACCGCCAAGGGGCTCGACACCTCCGGTCTGACCGGGGTGATCTCGGTCGACCCGGACGCCCGCACCGCCGACGTGGCCGGGATGTGCACCTACGAGGATCTGGTCGCTGCGACCCTGCCGTACGGGCTCTCGCCACTGGTGGTTCCGCAGCTGAAGACCATCACCCTCGGCGGGGCGGTCACCGGCCTTGGCATCGAGTCGGCGTCCTTCCGCAACGGCCTCCCGCACGAGTCGGTGCTGGAGATGGACATCCTGACCGGCACCGGCGAGGTGCTCACGGCATCGCGTGACCAGCACGCCGATCTATTCCGCGCCTTCCCCAACTCCTATGGCACGCTTGGCTACTCGGTGCGGCTGAAGATCGAACTCGAAGAGGTCAAGCCATTCGTCGCGCTACGGCACCTGCGCTTCACGTCGTTGACCGACCTCGTCGAGACGATGGAGCGCATCGTCGAGACCGGCGGAATAGACGGTGCCCCAGTCGATTACCTCGACGGCGTCGTGTTCAGCGCCGACGAGTGCTATCTGACCCTCGGGGTCAGGACGGGGACGGCGGGTCCGGTCAGCGACTACACCGGTCAGGACGTGTACTACCGCTCGATCCAGCACGACGAGGGCGTCAAGAGCGACCGCCTCACGATTCACGACTACCTGTGGCGCTGGGACACCGACTGGTTTTGGTGCTCCCGGGCGTTCGGCGCGCAGAATCCCCGGCTGCGCCGACTGTGGCCGCGACGGTTCCGGCGCAGCAGCTTCTACTGGAAGCTGATCGGCTACGACCAGCGGTTCGACATCGCCGACCGCATCGAGAAGCGCAACGGTAGGCCGCCGCGCGAACGGGTGGTGCAGGACGTCGAGGTGCCGATCGGGCGGACGGCCGAGTTCCTCGACTGGTTCTTGACCAACGTTCCGATCGAGCCGATCTGGTTGTGCCCGTTGCGGTTGCGCGACGACGTGGGTTGGCCGCTGTACCCGATCCGACCACAGCACACCTACGTCAACATCGGCTTCTGGTCGTCGGTGCCGGTGGTGGCCGCCGGCGGGCAGGAGGGAACCGACTCGGGGTCGATCGAGGAGGGGCACACCAACAAGCTGATCGAACGCAAGGTCAGCGAACTCGAAGGCCACAAGTCGCTCTACTCCGACGCCTACTACTCTCCCGAGGAGTTTGGCGCGCTCTACGGCGGGGAGAAGTACCAGACCGTCAAGAAGACCTACGACCCCGATTCACGATTGCTGGATCTCTACGCGAAAGCGGTGCAAAGACGGTGAGCGCTTGCGCGAAGAGCGAGGGAACGCGATGACCACCTACAAGGACCGCCTGGACGGTCGGACGAGCAAGCTCACCCTGGCCGAGATCCTCGAGATCATGGCCGCCGGCTACGACCTTCCGCTGAAGTTCACCGCATACGACGGCAGCTCGGCGGGTCCCGCCGAGGCCGAACTGGGCTTGGACCTGCTGACCCCGCGGGGCACCAGGTACCTGGCCACCGCGCCCGGTGAACTCGGCCTGGCCCGCGCGTACGTCTCCGGTGACGTCGAGCCCCACGGCGTGCATCCCGGCGACCCGTACGAACTGCTGCAGGCGCTGGCCAAGAAGCTGGACTTCAAGCGGCCATCGGCGCTCACGCTGGCCAACGTCGTCCGGTCGATCGGCGTCGAGCATCTGATGCCGATCGCGCCACCGCCGCAGGAGACCCTGCCGAAGTGGCGGCGCATCGCAGAAGGGCTGCGTCACAGCAAGACCCGCGACGCCGAGGCGATTCACCACCACTACGACGTGTCGAACGAGTTCTACGAGTACGTCCTCGGGCCGTCGATGACCTACACGTGCGCCTGCTACGCCGATGCCGACTCGACGCTCGAAGAGGCGCAGGACAACAAGTACCGCCTGGTGTTCGAGAAGCTGCGGCTTCGGCCCGGCGACCGCCTGCTCGACGTCGGTTGCGGCTGGGGCAGCATGGTCCGGTACGCCGCACGGCACGGTGTCCACGTCATCGGCGTGACGCTGTCCAAGGAGCAGGCGCTGTGGGCGCAGAAGGCCATCGCCGAGGAGGGGCTGAGCGACCTCGCCGAGGTTCGTCACGGCGACTACCGCGACATCCGCGAGATCGGGTTCGACGCGGTGTCCTCCATCGGCCTCACCGAACACATTGGCGTGCAGAACTATCCGTCGTACTTCGGCTTCCTCGAGTCGAAGCTGCGCAATGGCGGGCTGCTGCTCAACCACTGCATCACCCGTTCCGACAACCGGTCCGGCGCCCATGCCCACGGCTTCATCGACCGCTACGTGTTCCCCGACGGGGAGCTGACCGGGTCGGGCCGCGTCATCGCCGAGGCCCAAGACGTCGGGCTGGAGGTGCTGCACGAGGAGAACCTGCGGCACCACTACGCGATGACGTTGCGCGACTGGTGCCGGAATTTGGTCGACAACTGGGACGCCGCCGTCGCCGAGGTCGGGTTGCCCACCGCGAAGGTGTGGGGCCTGTACATGGCCGGGTCACGACTGGGCTTCGAGGTCAACATGATTCAGCTGCACCAGATCCTGGCGGTGAAGCTCGACGAGCACGGCGGCGACGGCGGACTGCCGCTGCGCCCGTGGTGGACGCCCTAGCCGGCATCCCCGATCCGCCGGGCGCCCAGCTCGGTCTGCAGTAGCTCCAGCGCCACCTCCTCCGGGTCGCGCCGCGGCGCGGGATTCTCGCTCTGCGCCTCGGCGAGCATGCTCTCGACGTCGTCGGGCGGCGGCTCGAAGGCGGCCGACGGTTCGGACTGCGCCCGCTGCTGGTTCGGGCTCGCCGCCGAGGGAGCGCCTGCCTCGCACCGGACGTTCCAGTTCACGCCGAGTGCGTCCTTGAGCGCCTCGCGGATGATCTCGACGTTGCGGGCTTCGTTGATGCGCTTGGCCAGCGGAGCCGACACGTGGTTGAGCACCAGGGTGTCGCGTTCGACCGCGACCACGATTGCGCCGTCGAGCATCACGTCGGTGGTGCGACGACGCTCCCGGACCTTTTCGCGCACCGTCGACCACAGGTTGCGCACGGCGGCGGCGTCGGGCTGCCCGGCCGCGGGTGCCTCCGCCTGCGGAGGCGGTGTGGCGGCGACGGGTTCCGGTCGGGCGGTGGGTTCCGGCCGCGCGACGGGCTGCGGCGGTGCGACCGGTTCGGGCGCGGGTACCGGTGCGACGGCTGCGGGCACAGCGGGTTCGGGCGCAGTGCGTTCGGGCGCAGTGGGCTCGGGCGCAGTGCGTTCGGGTGCGGCGACCTGCCGCGCTGCCGCGGACTGCCGCACCGGAGGCGGCGGCAGCGGGGCCGCTGCGGCAGGTGCGGCGCGCGGTGGTGCGACGGGTTCGCGGCTCGGAACAGGCGTCGGCGCGGGAGCAGCCGGGGCAGCAGGCGCCTGATTACTGCGCCGGGCGTACTGCCTGGCGGGCGCACCGAGCGTCGATCCACCCGAGCCCGACTGCGCTGCCTCGTCGGCGGGGATGGAGACGTCCAGACGGGTCTCGATGCGCTCGATGCGTTGCAGCAGTGCCGATTCCGTGTCGCTGGCCGACGGCAGCAGCAGCCGCGCACAGACCACCTCGAGCAGCAGTCGCGGTGCGGTGGCGCCGCGCATCTCGCCGAGACCGGCGTGCACCACCTCGGCGTAGCGGGTCAGCGTCGCGGTGCCGAGCCGCTCGGCCTGGCCGCGCATGCGCTCGAGGACGTCGGCGGGAGCGTCGACCACGCCGCGGGCGGCGGCATCGGGCACGGCCTGCAGGATGATCAGGTCGCGGAACCGCTCGAGCAGGTCGGTACCGAAGCGTCGCGGGTCGTGCCCCGCGTCGATCACGGCCTCGACGGCTCCGAACAGCGCAGCCGCGTCGCCTGCAGCCAGCGCGTCGACGGCGTCGTCGATCAGCGCCATGTCCGTGGCGCCCAGCAGCGACAGCGCGCTCGGGTAGTCGACCCGGTTCCCGTCGGCGCCGGCGAGCAGCTGGTCGAGTACCGACAGGGTGTCGCGGGGTGACCCGCCGCCCGCCCGGATCACCAGCGGGAACACCGCATCGTCGACGACGACGCCTTCGCGTTCGCAGATCTGCTCGACCAGGCCGCGCATCGTCTTGGGCGCGAGCAGCCGGAACGGGTAGTGGTGGGTGCGCGACCGGATCGTGGTGAGCACCTTCTCGGGCTCGGTGGTCGCGAACACGAAGATGAGGTGTTCCGGCGGCTCCTCGACGATCTTCAGCAGCGCGTTGAAGGCCTGAGGCGTGACCATGTGCGCCTCGTCGATGATGAAGATGCGGTAGCGCGACTGTGCGGGGGCGTAGAACGCGCGGTCGCGGAGTTCACGCGCGTCGTCGACGCCGTTGTGGCTGGCGGCGTCGAGTTCGGTGACGTCCAGGTTGCCTGGCCCGTTGGGGGCCAGCGCCACACACGAGTCGCACACGCCGCAGGGCGTGGGCGTCGGCCCCTGCTCGCAGTTCAGCGAGCGCGCCATGATGCGTGCCGACGACGTCTTGCCGCAGCCCCGGGGACCGGAGAACAGGTAGGCGTGGTTGATGCGCCCCGAGTTCAGCGCATTGGACAGTGGCTCGGTGACGTGTTCCTGCCCCACCACTTCGGCGAAGGAGGAGGGTCGGTACTTCCGGTAGAGAGCCACGGAAGCAGGCTACCGAGAATGGCCGACGAGCCGGAACCTAGTCGCGCGTCAGCAGCGACTCGGTCGCGGAGAGCAGCGCGCACGTCGCCAGGCCGTCGATCGCCTCGCGCAGGTCCGGCAGCGACGGGAACGTCGGCGCGATCCGAATGTTCTTGTCGTCCGGGTCCTTTCGGTACGGGAACGAGGCTCCGGCCTCGGTCACCGCGATACCCGCATCCTTGGCCAGCGCCACCGTGCGCTTGGCCGTTCCCGGCCACACGTCGAGGCTGACGAAATACCCGCCCTTCGGGTCCGTCCAGGAGGCGATCTTCGACTCCCCCAACCGGTCGTCGAGGATCTCCGCGACGAGCGCGAACTTCGGCGCCAGCAGCTCCTGGTGGCGCTGCATCTGCAGGCGCACGCCGTCGGCGTCCTTGAAGAACCGCAGGTGCCGCAGCTGGTTGACCTTGTCGGGGCCGATCGTCTTCTTCCCCGCGTGCTGCAGGTACCAGGCGATGTTGCCCAGCGAACCGCCGAAGAAGCTGACGCCCGCGCCGGCGAAGGTGATCTTCGAGGTGGAGGCGAACACCAGCGGCCGGTTCTGATTGCCGGCGGCCGCGGCCAGTCCCAGCACGTCGACCTGCCGGTCGAAGTCGTGGGTCAGCGTGTGCACGGCGTAGGCGTTGTCCCAGAAGAGGCGGAAATCAGCTGCTGCGGTGCGCATCTGGACCAGACGGCGGACCTTCTCCCAGGAGTAGGTCGCACCCGTCGGGTTGGCGTACATCGGCACGCACCACATGCCCTTGATGGCAGGGTCCGCCCCGACGAGTTCCTCGATGAGGTCGACGTCGGGACCGTCCTCGTGCATCGGGACCGGCACCATCTCGATGCCGTAGCTCTCGGTGATCGCGAAGTGCCGGTCGTAACCGGGGGACGGGCACAGGAACTTGATGCCGGTGCCGTCGCGCTGGTCCTCGATCCACGGCCGGGGCGAGTCGACGCCGCCGTGCAGCAGGGAGAACACGACGACGTCGTGCATCATCTCGAGGCTCGCGTTGTTGCCTGCGATGAGGTTGGGCACGGGGATGCCGAGCAGTTCCCCGAAGATCGCCCGCAGTTCGGGCAGGCCGTGCAGACCGCCGTAGTTGCGGGTGTCGGTGCCGTCGCCGTCGCGGAAGTCCTCGCCGGGCAGGGTCAGCAGGGCGTTGGACAGGTCCAGCTGTGCGGGCGAGGGCTTGCCGCGGGTGAGGTCGAGGACCAGTTTCTTGGCCTGGAGTTCGGCGTAGTTGCGGCGTTGCAGTTCGTGCTGCGCCTGCAGTTCGTCGCGGCCGAGGGATTCAAACGACACGGCGCGCCTTTCACCGAAACCACCGGGCCTGGCGGCCCTGAAAAGAAGGGGACCCCGCGCACCCGCCAGAGCCCATTGACCCTTGCTGCCTTCCGGCCCTGGGGGAGTTCACAGGATGGACGCCGCGCGGGGTCCGCAGACGAGTGTAGTACCCGGGCGAATCGGGCTCGACGGGTGCAGACGCCGTCGACTGGTGGGAGCGACCGGCGGGGTCGGCTACCATGGCCCGCGGAGGATTCGCCTAGTGGCCTATGGCGCTCGCCTGGAACGCGGGTTGGGTTAATAGCCCTCAGGGGTTCAAATCCCCTATCCTCCGCACTCGGATTCGGGGTGCGATCGGCGGACTCGCCGGTCGCACTCCGGGTACCGAAGGACACCTGACTCGAGGAGGAGCATGCGGCGCTGGATCGCGATCCTGTGGCACGCATCATTCCTGGTCATTGCAGGTGGGTTGTACTTCTTCTTCGTCCTGCCCCGCTGGTACGAGCTGACCGGCGAGTGGAACTCCACGCTCGGCACGGCGATGCGGATCCTGTGTGCCGTGCTGATCGGTCTGGCCGCGCTGCCGGTCGTGTTCACGTGGCTGCGGTCCCGCAAGCCCGAGTACGGCACACCGCAGTTGGCCCTGACCCTGCGCGTCGGCTCGATCGCACTGCACGTGCTCGCCGCGCTGCTCATAGCCGGTGCCGCGGTCAGCGAGATCTGGCTGAGCCTCGACGAGGTCGGTCAGTGGCTGTTCGGCGTCTACGGGGCGGCTGCCGCGATCGCACTCCTCGGTGCGCTGGCCTTCTACCTGGCGTACCTCGCGGAGCTGCCGCCGCCACCGCCGAAGCCGCTGAAGACCAAGGGCAAGGCGTCGAGCCGTGGCCGCGGTCGGGGCAAGGGAGCCGAGGCCACCCCAGAGATCGAGACCGCGGAGACCGGAACCACGGAGACCGAGACCGCCGAGGTCGCCGAGACCGCTGACGCACCAGCCGACGGCACACCGGCGGACACCGAGTCCGCAGACACCGAGGTCACCGCGACCGAAGTGACCGCCGAGACGGATGAGCCTGCTGAGACGGCGCCCGACGCCGACGGTAACGCCGAGGAACCCGAGAGCGACAAGGACTCCGGGGGGTCCGGCGGCAGGCTGCGCAATCGCCGCACGACCGGAAAGCCCTCGTCAGGACTGTTTCGCCGCAATCGCGGCGGGGTAGCCCTCGACGACTGACCAGCCGAGACGTCGACGTCGACAGCTGGCCGTGCTGCCCCCACCATGGAAGTAAGCGCGGGATCCAGCGAGTCGAAGGCGGCGCATGACCAGAATTCTCTTCCGATGGCAGCTCGTCCTCGGTGCACTGATCGCGATGACCCTGTCGCTGGTGGCACCGGTGGCGGCCAATGCGGAACCCGCAGACCTCACCTCGGCCATCCAAGCCGTGGAGCCTGCGACGGTCCGCATCGACACCACCATCGAGTACCAGGGAGCGATCGGTTCCGGAACCGGTTTCGTCATCGACCCGAACGGTGCGGTCGTGACGAACTATCACGTGGTCGCGGGCGCGGACACCATCACGGCCACGGTGGCCGGCCGGTCGTTCACCGCTGACCTGGTCGGTTACGACAGGACCAGGGACATCGCGGTCCTGCAGCTGCGTGGCGCGGGCGGCCTGCCCACCGCTGCCATCGGCGATTCCTCGACGTTGAGCGAAGGTGAACCCGTCGTAGCGCTGGGCAACGCCCGCGGCAGCGGCGGCCCGCTGACCAACGAAACAGGCACCATCACGGGATTCGGCCGCTCGATCAGCGCCAAGGACGAACTCACCGGCAGCTTCGAGCAGATGACTGGACTGATCGAGTTCGCGGCCCCCGTGCGGGCAGGCGACTCGGGCGGACCGGTGGTCGACTCGTCGGGTCGCGTGGTCGGCGTGACGACGGCCGCGACCGTGAACTTCCGGATGGGCCCGGGCGGTGCCGGTTTCGCGATCCCGATCAACGACGCGCTCGCGACGGCCGGTCAGATCAGGGCAGGCGTGCGCTCCGACAGCGTCCACATCGGACGCCCGACCCTGCTCGGCGTAGGCGTCAGCACCGGCGACCAGGATCCGTCGGTGAACGGCGTGATCGTGCGCGAGGTAATCCCGGGCGGGCCTGCCCAGGCGTCCGGGCTGCAGAACGGCGACGTGCTGATCAGCCTCGACGGCGCGCCGGTGGACTCCGCGACGACGCTGACCAACGTGCTGGATCGGCACTACCCGGGCGACGTCGTCGACCTGGTGTGGATCGACCGGGCGGGCCAGCAGATCAACGGCAAGGCGACGCTCACCTCCTAGCCGGGGGTGGGTTCGGGGATCTCGCGGATTCCCGTTCGTCGCGTCACCGCGTCCCTATGCTGAGCGAGTGCCAAACAACACTCCCCTCCGCGTCGTCCAATGGACGACGGGCAACGTCGGCAAGAGTTCCGTCGCGGCGATCGCCGCCAACCCAGGCCTCGAACTCGTCGGCCTCTACGCGTGGTCGCAGGACAAGGTCGGCCGTGACGCCGGCGAACTGGCCGGCATCGAGCCGCTCGGAATCGTCGCGACCAACGACGTCGATGCGTTGCTGAAACTGCAGCCCGACTGCGTGGTCTACAACCCGATGTGGATCGACGTCGACGAACTGGTGACGATCCTCTCCGCTGGCGTCAACGTGGTCGCGACGGCCTCGTTCATCACCGGACACAACCAGGGCGAGGGTCGCGATCGCATCGCCGAGGCGTGCGCGCGCGGCGGCTCGACGATGTTCGGGTCGGGAATCAGCCCCGGCTACATCAACTTGCTGGCGATTCTGACGGCAAGTATCTGCGACCGGGTGGACAAGGTGACGATCGACGAAGCTGCCGACACCACCTTCTACGATTCGCCCGCCACCGAGAAGCCGGTGGGCTTCGGCAGGCCCATCGACGATCCCGAACTCCTGACGATGACGACTCGGGGCACGGGCGTATTCGGCGAGGCAGTGCGTCTGATCGGAGATGCGCTCGGCGTCGAACTCGACGAAGTGCGCTGCGATGCGGAGTACGCGCAGACCACCGCCGACCTCGATCTCGGCTCCTGGACGATTCCCGCGGGCTGCGTCGCCGGGGTGTACGCCAGCTGGAAGGGCGTCCTCGCAGGTAAGACCGTCGTCGAGATCAACGTTCGCTGGCGGAAGGGTCAGACGCTCGAGCCGGACTGGAAGATCGAGCAGGACGGATGGGTGCTCCAGGTCGACGGCAGGCCGACGGTGAAGAACGTCATCAGCTTCCTTCCTCCCCCGGACTTCGAGGCGACGACGCTCGAGGAGTTCATGGTCCTCGGCCACATCATGACCGCGATGCCGGCGATCAACGCCATCTCCGCGGTCGTGGCCGCCGAGCCGGGCATCGCGACCTACAACGATCTGCCGCTGACGCTGCCCCGCGGCGTGGTTGCTGCCAGCTAACGAATAGCCCGTAGCCAGGGCGTTTGCCAGCGCTCGACATGGCCGACCGGGCGGGGGAACCTGCTTGTTGAGCCCCTGACCCGTGGTTACATTGCATGAGACGGAGATCACTCGGCAAGGGAGTTGGGTCTTGATGGCGACGTGGGTGCTGGCTTACCTGGGTGGGTGGACGGTGAGCGCCGTCGTCGCCTACCTGGCCGCACGACGGCTGTGTGAGACCGGGACCCCGGCGGGACGAACCTTTGCTCTGGCGGTCGTCGGCGGGTTGTTCTGGCCGCTGTTGCTGGTCGGCGTCATCGAGATGAGTTCGGTGGCGATGTGGTCCGCCGCGAGGTCATGGCGCAAGCCCGCCACGGTCCCGGAGTCGTGGATGACCCGCACCCCGGACCGCATGCTCCTCGCGATGCGCTAGGCGCTCACTTCACGGCGTTGCCGTTGGCGTCCCAGTGGGCGTCCACCTTCTTGCTCGGCTGCACCCGCGGCGGCTCGCCCGGCATCTTTGGATAGCTCGGCGGGTAAGGCAGGTCACCCAGTCCGCGCTCCTCCTCGTCGGCCTTCACCATGTCGAGCAGCCCGTCGATCGAGTGGGCCACGTCCTCGATGTCCGCCCATGGATTGGGCCTGCCGGCCACGAAGTCGGGCACGGTGACGATCGTGTAGTCATCGGGGTCGGCGTCGGCGAGTTCGTCCCACGACAGCGGCGTCGAGACCGTCGCGAGTTCCGTGCGACGCGCCGAGTACGCCGACGCGAACGTCCGGTCGCGCGCGTTCTGGTTGTAGTCGATGAACAACCGCTCGCCGCGCTCCTCCTTCCACCACGACGTCGTCACCGCGTCGGGCGCCCGCCGTTCCACCTCGCGCGCCAACGCGATGCCCGCTCGCCGGACCTCGATGAAGTCCCAGTCGGGCTTGATCCGGATGAACACGTGCACGCCGCGACCGCCGGAGGTCTTCGGATAGCCGACCAGACCCAGCTCGTCGAGCAGCGGCTTCAGCACGTCGACCGCGATCTCACGGGCCTCGACGAAACCCGTGCCGGGCTGCGGGTCGAGGTCGATGCGCAGTTCGTCGGGGTGTTCGGTGTCGGGGCAGCGCACCTGCCAGGGGTGCAGCGTCACGGTGCCCATCTGCGCCGCCCACACGATGGCCGACGGGTGCGTCACCTTCAGTGCGTCGGCGGTGCGGCCCGACGGGAACGTGACGGTGCAGGTCTCCAGGTAGTCGGGGCGCTTCACCGGCACCCGCTTCTGGTAGATCTCCTCACCGCCGATGCCGTCGGGGAAGCGCTGCAGATGCGTCGGGCGGTCACGCAGCAGCGCCACCATCGGTTCGGCGACGGCGCGGTAGTACTCGACGAGCTTGCCCTTGGTGCCCGCATCGCCGAGCTTCGGGAAGTAGGGCTTGTCGGGATTGGTCAGGCGCACCATCACGCCGTCGACGTCCAGTTCGGTTGCAGGACTGGGCATTCCTATTTCCTCTTCCCGTCGCTCGCATCTTCCAGCACGTCGAACAGGTCGTAGTTCAGCGGTGTGTCCAACTGATCGAAGGTACAACTCGCCGGGTCGCGGTCGGGGCGCCAGCGGACGAACTTCACGGCGTGCCGGAAGCGTTCGCCGTCGCTGCCCATGCCCTCCATCTGGTCGTAGGCTACCTCGCAGACCTTCTCGGGCCGGATCGGTATCCACCGCTTGTCGGCCGCGGAGTTCCAGCGCGACGGCTCGCCGTCGTTGACCTGGTCACCCTCGCGCAACGGCTCGAGTTCGGCCAGCATCTTCAGCCGGTCCTTCGTGGTGAACGACGCTGCCCCACCGACCATTTGGAGTTCACCGTCGGGGCGGTACAGCCCGAGCAGCACGGATCCGATGCCTTCGCCGCTCTTGTGGATGCGGTAGCCGATCGCCACGCAGTCCGCGTCGCGGGCATGCTTGACCTTCACCATGCCGCGCTTGCCGGGCAGGTAGCGGCCGTCGAGGCGCTTGGCGATCACGCCGTCGAGGCCCGCCCCCTCGAACGTCGTCAGCCAGTGCGTGCCCTGCTCGGCCTCCTCGGTGGTGCGGGTGACGTGACACCACGTCTTCTCGTGCACCGACTCCGACAGCGCCTGCCGCCGCACCCGGAACGGTTCGGCGAGCAGTGACCGGTCGCCGGTGGCCAGCGCGTCGAAGCCGATGAAGTGGGCGGGCGTCTGCTGTGACAGCAGCTTCACCCGGCTCGCGGCGGGGTGGACGCGCTGACTGAGCGACTCCCAGTCCAGCCGGGTCCGGCCGTCGATCTCGCGGGGAACCACGATCTCGCCGTCGAGCACGCAGCGGGGCGTCAGTTCCTCGCGCAGTGACTCGAGCAGCTCGGGGAAGTAGCGGCCGAGATCCTTGCCGTTGCGCGACTGCAGCATCACCTCGTCGCCGTCACGGAACACCAGCGCGCGGAAGCCGTCCCACTTGGGCTCGTACGACCAGACGCCGGGGTCGTCGGGCACCTTCGCAGCGGCCTTGGCCAGCATGGGTTCCACGGGCGGCATGACCGGCAGGTCTGCGGTGAAGGGCACGGTGTCCATCCTGATCCACGAGTCGGTGTCGTCGGCGCACCGACGCAGGAGTGGACTACCCATCGCGGGGAAACTCATCACGAGGGCGCGACAATGGGCCGGTGCACCTTCCCGTCATGCCCCCGGTGTCGCCGATGCTGGCGAAGTCGGTCCCGCACATCCCCGCAGGCCCGCCCGCCATCTCCTACGAGCCGAAGTGGGACGGGTTCCGGTCGATCTGCTTCCGCGACGGTGACGAGGTGGAGTTCGGCAGCCGCAACGAACGGCCGCTGACGCGCTACTTTCCCGAACTCGTCGCCGCAGCGCTCGCCGAACTGCCGCCGCGCTGCGTGATCGACGGTGAGATCGTGGTGGCGGGAGCCAAGGGACTCGACTTCGACGCGCTGCAGCTGCGGATGCATCCGGCGTCGTCGCGCGTGCGCATGCTGGCCGAGAAGACACCGGCCGCGTTCATCGCGTTCGACCTGCTGGCGATCGGCGACGAGGACCTCACGGCACGGCCGTTCGGCGAGCGGCGCGCGGCGCTCGAGCAGGCGCTGGCTGCTTCGGGGCCGTCGTTCCACCTGACGCCGGTGACGACGGACCTCGACACGGCGCACCGCTGGTTCGACGAGTTCGAGGGCGCAGGCCTCGACGGTGTCATCGCCAAGCCGCTGACCATCACCTATCAGCCGGACAAGCGAATCATGTTCAAGATCAAGCACGCTCGCACCGCTGACTGCGTGGTGGCGGGCTACCGCCTGCACAAGTCGGGCGCCGATGCGGTCGGTTCACTGATGCTGGGGTTGTACGACGACGCAGGCGACCTCGCGTCCGTAGGCGTCATCGGCGCGTTCCCGATGGCTACCAGGCGCACGCTGTTGGCCGAATTGCAGTCGCTGGTAGTGCCGTTCGACGAGCACCCGTGGAACTGGGGCGGTCACGCGGTCGAGAGTCCGACGCCGCGCAATGCGGGTTCGCGGTGGAATGCGGGCAAGGACCTGTCGTTCGTTCCGTTGCGCCCCGAACGCGTCGTCGAGGTGCGCTACGACCACATGGAGGGCCAAAGATTCCGGCACCTACCGCAATTCAACCGGTGGCGACCTGATCGCGACCCGCGGTCGTGCACCTTCGACCAACTCGAGCAGCCGGTGGGCTTCGACCTCGACGACATCGTGCCGGGGCTCGGGTCGGCCAGGCGCTGACCGCCTCGACGGTGCCCGTCGCGCCGCCCAGCCTCTAGGGTGGGCCACGTGGCTTCGGCGTCGGGACCTCCGGTAGGGCCCTCGCCGTGGACGCCGCGGGAGGCCGAGCTGCTCGCCGTGACGCTGCAGCTGTTGCAGGACAACGGTTACGAGCGCCTGACGCTGGAGGCGGTTGCCACCACCGCTCAGGCGAGCAAGGCCACGATGTACCGACGCTGGCCGTCGAAGGCCGAACTGGTGCTCGCCGCGTTCATCGAGGGCGTTCGGCAGAACGTCGTGCCGCCCGATACCGGCACCCTGCGGGATGACCTGCTGCACCTCGGCGGAGCCATCCTGGACCACTGCGCGAAGCATGCAGGCAGCATTCGCGCCGTGCTGGTCGAGGTGTCGAACAACCCGGCACTGCGCGATGCGATGCAGCACCAGTTCCTCGACCAGCGCAAAGCCCTGATCCAGTCCATCCTGCTGCGGGCAGCCGACCGCGGCGAGATCCACCGCGCTGCAGTCAGCGACGAACTGTGGGACGTGCTCCCGGGCTATTTGATCTTCCGTGCGGTGTTCGCCAACCGCCCACCCACCGCGGAGACGGTCACCGCTCTGGTCGACGACGTGATCATGCCGTCGCTGACGCGCTCCATCGACTGAACCACGCTCGAATCACAGCTCGCAGATCCACGGTTTGCGCAGTTCACGCGGTGAATGTCAAGAGTTGCCGACACCGGTCCCGTACCGTACCGTTCCGCTCGTTGGTCGATCTCGCGCCGCAGTGCTGCGACTGGAGTTCTCACCACGCAGGTGCATCGAGAACCGGTGAAAGGCGACCACGTGAAGCGGGTGTCGGTCGGTGGGGTCGTCAGGCGCCGGTGGGCGGTGATCGTGGCCGTCGTGGTCGTGGCGATCACGTCGTTCGCGGTCTACCGGTTGAACGGCATCTTCGGCTCCAACGACGTCGTCTCGCGACCGAGCGCCGATTCGCTGGAAAACCCCGACTTCAACCCCAAGCGGGTGCTCTTCGAGGTGTTCGGCCCGCCGGGCACCCTCGCCACCATCAACTTCCTGGACAAGGACGCCCAGCCACAGCGCGTCGACGACACGCCGCTGCCCTGGTCGACCACGTTGACCACCACTGACCCGACGCTGTTCGCCGACCTCCGCGCCCAGGGCGACGCCCAGCCCATCGGATGTCGCATCACCGTCAACGGCATCGTCAAGGACGAAAGGTCCACCACCAACGTGAACGGCTACATCGCCTGCCTGGACAAGTCCGCGTGAGCGACCACGCCGTCGAGGAGATCCGGCAGTCCCGGGTGGCCCGCAACATCCGGCGCTTCGCCGTGCCCATCCTGCTGATCTGGGTGGCGATCGCCGCGCTGACCAACGTCTTCGCCCCACAGTTGGAGATCGTCGGAGAGGCCCGCTCGGTCGGGCTGAACGCGCCGGACTCGCCGTCGATCAAGGCAATGCGGCACATCGGCCAGGTGTTCGAGGAGTTCGACTCGGACAGCGCCGCGATGATCGTGCTCGAGGGCGACCAGCCGCTGGGCGCCGACGCGCACGCGTTCTACGACGTGCTCGTCGACAAGCTCGGCGAGGACACCAAGCACGTCCAGCACATTCAGGACTTCTGGGGCGACCCGCTGACCGCCGGCGGCTCGCAGAGCAAGGACGGCAAGGCTGCCCTGGTGCAGGTGTATCTCGCGGGCAACCAGGGCGAAGCACTGGCCAACGAGTCCGTCGACTCGATCCGCGACATCGTCGCCAGCGTTCCACCGCCGCCGGGGGTCAAGGCGTACGTCACCGGCGCCTCACCGCTGATCACCGACAACTTCGAGGTCGGCAACGAGGGCACGCACCAGGTCACCGCGATCACGTTCCTGGTGATCGCCGTGATGCTGCTGTTCGTCTACCGCTCGGTGGTGACGATGCTCATCATGCTGGTGGCGGTCGCGGTGGAACTGGCTGCGGCGCGTGGCGTGGTCGCCTTCCTCGCGAACTCCGGATACATCGGCCTGTCGACCTACTCCACGAACCTGCTCACGCTGCTGGCGATCGCCGCGGGCACCGACTACGCGATCTTCGTCGTCGGCCGATATCACGAAGCCCGCACGGTGGGCGAAGACCGAGAAGTCGCCTTCTACACCATGTTTCGCGGCACCGTCCACGTCATCGTCGGCTCGGGACTCACCATCGCAGGCGCGGTGTACTGCCTGAGCTTCACCCGGTTGCCCTACTTCCAGACGCTGGGGCTGCCGGCCGCCCTCGGCGTGCTCGTGACACTCGCGGCCGCGCTCACGCTGGGCCCGGCAGTGTTGGTGATCGCCAGCCACTTCGGCCTGCTGGAGCCCAAGCGCATCGTGCGGACCAGGGGCTGGCGACGCATCGGAACGGTGATCGTGCGCTGGCCAGGACCCGTGCTCGTCGTGACGCTCGCGCTGGCGGCGATCGGGCTCCTCGCCCTCCCCGGCTACAAGACCAGTTACGACGCGCGGCCCTACCTGCCTGCCTATGCCCCGGCCAACGTGGGTTATGCCGCCGCCGAACGGCACTTCTCCGAGGCGCGCCTGAACCCCGAACTGCTGATGGTCGAGACCGACCACGACATGCGCAATCCCGCCGACATGCTGATCCTCGAACGCATCGCAAAGGCCGTGCTGCACACTCCCGGCGTGTCCCTGGTGCAGTCGATCACGCGACCGCTCGGCACGCCGATCACGCACAGCTCCATACCTTTTCAGATCAGCGCCACCAGTGCCAGCCAGATCATGAACCTGAGTTATCAGCAGGCGAGGGCGCGCGACATCCTCAAGCAGGTCGATGCGACGTCGACGTCGATCGGCATCCTGGAGAAGCAGCTGGCGCTGCAACAGGCCAGCGCTGCTGCGACCGACGAGCAGGTGCGGGCGTTCCACGAGACCGTCGAGGTGGTCAACGAAGTGCGCGACAACATCGCGAACTTCGACGACTTCTTCCGCCCGATCCGCAATTACTTCTACTGGGAGCCGCACTGCTACGACATCCCGTCGTGCGCGGCCCTGCGGTCGGTGTTCGACACGCTCGACGGCATAAATGCCCTGAGCGACAAGTTCACCCAGATCACGGCAAGCCTGGACAAGCTCAACGCCCTGCAACCCCAACTCGTCGCGCTCATCCCGCCGCAGATCGCCGTGCAGGAGACCAATCGTGAACTGCTGCAGTCGAACTACGCGACCACGGCAGGCACCGACGCCCAGTCGGAGGAGGCGCTGAAGAACGCCACGGCGATGGGCCAGGCCTTCGACGCCGCCAAGAACGACGACTCGTTCTACCTGCCGCCGGAGGCGTTCGACAACCCGGACTTCAAGCGTGGCCTCAAGCTGTTCCTGTCGCCGGACGGCAAGGCCGCCCGCATGACGATCACCCACGAGGGCAATCCGGCCACGCCCGAGGGCATTTCGCACATCGACGCCATCAAGAACTCCGCGTTCGACGCGATCAAGGCGACGCCGCTGTCCGACGCCAGCATCTACGTGGCGGGTACTGCGTCCTCCTACAAGGACATTCAGGACGGCGCAAAGTACGACCTGATCATCTGTGCGCTCGCGGCGCTGGCGCTGATCCTGCTCATCATGATGTTCATCACCAAGAGCATCGTCGCCGCACTGGTGATCGTGGGTACCGTCGCGCTGTCACTCGGTGCGTCCATCGGGCTGTCGGTGCTGGTGTGGCAGTACATCTTCGGCATCCCGCTGTACTGGATCGTCGTCCCGCTGGGCATCATCTTGCTGCTCGCGGTCGGCGCCGACTACAACCTGCTGCTGATCTCCCGGTTCCAGGAGGAGGTGGGCGCCGGACTCAAGACCGGCACCATCCGTGCCATGGCAGGAACGGGCGGGGTGGTGACGGCGGCCGGCCTGGTGTTCGCCGCGACCATGTCGTCGTTCATCTTCAGCAATTTGGTGGTGCTGGGGCAGATCGGCACCACCATCGGTCTCGGACTGCTGTTCGACACGTTGATCGTGCGGTCGTTCATGACGCCCGCCATCTCGACGCTGCTGGGCCGCTGGTTCTGGTGGCCACAGATCGTCCGCACCCGGCCCGCCAGCCAGATGCTGCGCCCCTACGGCCCGCGCCGCGCGGTGCGCGATCTGCTGGGACGGGAGCCGGACGACAAGCCGGCGTGACGGGCGACGGCGGGAGGCTAGCCGCTGCCCGCCGCGTAGAGGTGGACCAGACCACTCGCCACGGCGTAGCGAGGACCGTGCACGCCGTCGACGTCGGCGCGGCCGACCGCGATCGGCACGCTGCGCAACGCCTCCGCGACCGCACGCAGCAGTTCGTCATCCATCGCCCCGCCCCCGGCGAGCACCAGTGCCGTCGGCGGGGTGTCGAACGCCCGTAGGCACCTGGCGATGTTCGCGGCAATCGTCTGCCGCTTGATCGCCAACCGCAGGCTGCGCCACTCCTCGGCGGCCAGCCGGTTCGAGAACGGCACCAGGCCCGCGCTGCCGCGGGTGCAGAGCCTGCCGATCGCCTCGGACGGCGCGGGCGAGTCGAGGAAGACGCGGCGGCCGTCCTCCTCGTGCGCGACGTGCGGACCCTCCACGCGGATCGCAGGCGTGCGCTTCACCTGCTCGGCCAGCGCGCGCGGGATCCCGAGCACCCGGGCGACGGCGACCGTGATGGTCTCCCCCGCTCCCGCGGCGACGACCGTGCCGCCCTCGCCGACGAGATCGATGGTGCCGCCGCCGATGTCGCACACCACCGAGTCCGGCGGCAGTCCCGGCGTGGTGCGGGCACCCCAGGCCGCGGCCTCCGGCTCGGTCGCGAGCGTACGGGCGGGCCTGCCGGTGAGTTCGGCGATGGTGACGGCCGCATCGGACACCTCGTCGGCAGCCAGCATGGCGACGACCGTGCCGCGCGCATCGGCGACGCCGCGCCGCAGCCAGGCGCCGTCGTCGATCGTCGCGAGGTCGGTGAAGAACGCGTCGGAGACTGCGATGCCGTGTTCGGCGGTCGGTACGGCGCGCAGCCTGATGTGCGTGACGCAGCCCGGCGGTGCCAGGCGCAGGACCGCGTGGGCCTGGGCCGGGGTGTAGCGCACCACCTCTCCGTCGACCAAGCAGTCGACGTAGTCGTCGTCGATGGCGGGCTGCGGTGGCGGCTCGGTGCGGAGGGTGACGGCGATGGCCGAGGCGTCGGCCAGTTCGCGGCAGAACTCGGCGACGTCGTGGATCGCGCCGTGCTCGACGCCGAGCGCGGCCGACAGCGCGATGGGGTCGGCCATCGCTCGGTAGGAGCGACCCTCCTCGACCACTTCGACCGCGATCAACGCACCGGCAGGCACGTCCACGTCGGCTTCGTCGACGACGGGGACGTCGACCGGGATGCGGTTGCGGATCAGCACGGCGTCGTCCTGGGCGACGACGACCCCGACCACGCGTCGGCCACGTCCCACCGCCTCGGTGATCGTGCGGGCCGCATCCTCGAAGTCCGTTGTCGCGTCGACGGATACGACGATCGGCCCCTCGGTCACGTCGCCGGCGAGTTCGGCCAGCGGCACGTGTCTGCCCACCCCGTATCCCGCGCCCGCCGGGGTGCTGGCGTCCGGTCTACGCAGGCTCCGCACCGGCGCACGTGGCGAGGTGGCCGGCGGCAGCGGTGCGGTCGAGGTGTCGACGGGACGCAAGGCCGAGAGCACCAGCTCGTCGGCGGCGATGCCCGCGTCCACTTCGATCCTGTGCAGCAGCGCGGCCGCGCCGTGCAGCGAGTCCCGCGACCCCTTGCGGCCGCGCGTCGGCGCCTGGCCGTGCGCGAGCGGTGTCACCGAACCGTCGGCGACGCGGGCGAGGACGATCTCGGTGGTGTGGTTGCCGACGTCGATGCCGGCCAGCACGGTCAACGCAACAGGCCCCGCCGGGCGTACACCGTCGCGGCCTGTTCGACCAGCGCCGCGCAGCGTGCCGCACCGCGCGCCTCCAGGGACGCTCGCAACTCGTCGAGTTGACTTGCCGTCGACCGGTACGGGCGCAGCGCCTCGTAGAGCGCCATGACGTCCTCGTCGTCGATGGTGGCGAGTTCGGCTGCGCGCAGGAAGTTCTCGGCGAGCTGCGGGTTGCCGCCCTGCTCGGCTACCTCGGCCTGGTGCGCCAGCACCGCCGGGTCCATCCGCAGGTCCGACAGGCCGAGCTTGCCGTCGACGGCGTTCTCGACGGTGATGTCGACGCGTTCGCCCGTCATGGCCGACGCACCTCAATCGTGACCGGGGGTTCGCCGGGCTCGCACGCCTGGCGTTCGAGGGACACCAGTGCGACGGCGCGGGCGTGGTACCGCGCCGAGATCGACTCGTCGGTGCCGCCGGTGAAGATCGGCACGGGCGCCATCCCCTTGGCGTGCCGGGCCGCGTTCTTGCCCAGGTCGCGGTACATGCCCGCCGTCAACAGCGGTGCCACGCTGAACAATTCGAGGTTGGCCAGCGGCGCCAGATCGCGCCGGTGGATCAGTGACGTGCCCTTGCCCTGCAGGCCGATCCCGATGCCCGAGCCGGACAGTCGCGCGGCGGTCAGCCCGATCAGTCCGACGTCGATGGTCGAGCGCACCCGCACCAGTCGGGGCACGCACCCCTCCTCCTCCAGACCGGCCGAGATCTGCCGGAGCACCTCGCCGACGGTCAGTCCGCACAGCGTGAGCCAGACGCTGCGGCCCCACGCCGGCGACAGTCCGATGCAGACTTCCCGGGGATCGCTGCCCTGCCGTGCGGTTTCGAGCTCGGTGACGATCACGTGCCCGTGGTGTTCGGCCTGGTCGGCGGTCAGCTCCGACGACGTGCGGGCCTGCCGGATCCCGTCGATCTCCGCTTGCCGCTGCGCGGTCGGCGCGTAACCCGTTCCGGGGCCTGCGTAGTCGTTGGGGTCGGTCAGCTTGGACAGCACGCGGAACTCGTCGTCGAAGATCGCCGAGGTCTGCAGTTGGTCACCGCGCAGCCGCTCCTCGGTGAGCCGCGTGATCGCCTGCGCCTCGTCGCCGAAACCGGTGCGGTGCAGCGATGCGATCACGTCGAAGACCGTCAGCTGCCTGGCCTCGATGGACGCGGCCGCCTCGGCGACGATCTTCGGGTGCCCGGGCGGTAGATCGCGGGACCCGTTGGCGAACACCACCTCCTCGACGCGGTCGTCGTCGTAGTCGGCGAGCCCGAGGTCGCGGTAGACGGCCTGCACGGCACGGGCCGCGCGGCGGCGCACCGCCTCGAGGTGTTCGGCAGACACGGTGCGCAGACCGCCGTCGGCACCCCAGTCGCGTTGCAGGACGAGGAAGTCGTCCATGTCGTCGGAGTTGAAGTTGGACAGCGCGAAGGCGTTGTCGTAGCGCGGGATCGATCCGAACCCGGAGAAGACGAAGTCGGCGCCGGCCAGCAGCACGGGCAGGGTGTGGGCACTGCGGCGGATGTCGGACTCGGAGATCAGGTTGTCGTTGCCCGCGCACGACTCGAGGTCGCGCATCATCACCATCAGGTTCTCGGCGAGCAGTTCCTTCATGCCCTCGGGCACCGATGCGACCACGCCGACACCGTCGATGCCGCCGTTCTGCACGCCCTGGGAGCCCAGTGCCCGCGCCAGCGACACGCACCGCGACTCGAGGTAGAGGATCGAGCACCGTTCGGCCGCGCCCATCAGTACTTCCGCGCCACCGCCGCTGGTGACGCGCATCTTGAGCCCTCGGGAGGCGTAGGCCGACGTCAAGATGGCCTTGCTGAACGGGGTGTCGTCGCCGTCGACGAACACCTGCTCGGTGCCGTAGATCGAGATGGTCTCGGCGTAGCTGGTGAGTCCGCGCAGCCCGAGCCGGAGTTCGAGGGCTTCCTCGATCGAGCATTGCGCCATTGCCCCCGGTGTCCCGACCTGGCTGCCGATCAGCAGCGCCACGGCGTTCGACGGTGCGTCACCCAGCACGGGGACGGTCGTCTCGACCTCGCGGAAGCCGTAGGCCACCGCGCTCGCGGCGTCGGCGGCGATCAGCAGCGGGTCGTCGAGCTGGTTGGTGACGTGGGCCTGGTTGCTCGGGGTACGCCTGGCGCGCAGCTTGGTCATCGCCATCTGCATCTCGACGGGGCTGAGCAGAGCCACGACGTGAGCGAGTTTGGCGGGGGTGGTGCCGCCGATCAGCCGCACCACCTCCGCCCGCGGCACGTTGACGTCGACGGCCATGCGGGCCAGCACGGCGTCGTCGAGTGCCATCGCCTCGTCCGCGACCGCGAGATCGATGCCATAGCGGGCGATGAACTCGTCGATCACGTCGAACTCGGCGACGGACTTGCCGTCGAGTTCAAGCACCTCCCCGTCGCGCACGAGCAGCGACGGGGAGGGGTCTTGGGGACTGCGCATCGCGATCAGGCCGAGGTCGGCGTCGGCGACGCTGAACCCGTCGAGGTTGACCGGCTTGGCGTTGAGCACCTTCATGCGGCCCAACTCGCTCACGGCGAACCCCTTTCCTGATCGGCGACGATCAGTCGCGGATCTCGTTGTCCTCGAACACGACCCGGCCGATCATGTCGTACCGCCGCGGGTCACGCAGCTTGAAGTACAGCGACATTCCCGCGCCGAGTACGAACAGGCCGACCACGATCCACGGCGTCAGCTTGAACAGCAGGGTGCCGGACGCCGCGCCTGCCGCGGACTCCTTGTGCTCCCAGAGCAGGTACACGACGTACAGCATGCCGAGGCCACCGAGCAGCGGTGCCAGGAACGTCTTGAACCAGTGGGCGCTGGACGGGTGGTTCTTGTGGAAGTGGAAGTACGCGATCACCGCGAAGGCGCACAGCGACTGGACGATCAGGATGGCCATGGTGCCGAGGATCGCCAGCAGCGTGTACATGTGCACGTACGGATCCATGCCCGCGGCGAAGAACGCGAGGATCAGCACCAGCGTGATGCCGCTCTGGACGAACGACGCGATGTGCGGCGACCCGTGGGTGGGATGCGTTGCGCCGAGCGTCTTCTGCAGGCCCTTGGACAGGCCTTCGCGACCGAGTGCGTAGAGGTAGCGCGAGGCGCAGTTGTGGAATGCCATGCCGCAGGCGAACGATCCGGTCACCAGCAGGATGTTGAAGAGCGTGATGGCCCACTCGCCGTAGGTGTCGCGGACCGGTCCGAAGAAGATCTCCGAGGAGGTGTCTGCGCTCTGGGCGAGTTCGATGGACTGCTGGGGGCCCGTGCCCGCGATGGCCATCCACGACACGAACACGTAGAAGATGCCGACGCCGAGCACGCTGATCATGGTGGCGCGGGGGATGATTCGCTTCGGGTCCTTGGACTCCTCGCCGTACATGGCGGTCGACTCGAAGCCGACCCACGACCAGAACGCGAAGAACAGACCAAGGCCGGCACTGGCGCCCGCGATGGCCGCCGGGGTGAATGCCCCGATGGGGTTGAGCGTCTCGGCGATGGCGAAGCCGTCGGGCCCGCCGCCCTTGACCAGTACCGCGACGGCGCCGAGCGACAGCATGATGATCTCGGTGACCAGGAAGACGCCGAGCACCTTGGCGGTCAGGTTCACGTCGAAGTAGGTGAGGATCGCGTTGAGCACGAGCATCAGCAGCGCCGGGAGGATCCAGTGGATCTCGACGTTGAACTGCGACGACAGGAAGTTCTTGAAGAAGAACGAGAAGATGCCGATCAGCGAGGCCTCGAAGACGATGTAGGCCATCGTGATCAGCAGGCCGCTGGCCATGCCGACGACGCGGCCCAGGCCGTGGGAGATGTAGCCGTAGAACGCACCGGTGGTGGTGATGTGCTTGGCCATGGTGGCGTAGCCGATGGCGAACAGGCCGAGCACGACGGTGGCGACGATGTAGCCGGCCGGCGCATGCGAACCATTTCCGAACCCGACGGCGATCGGGACGTTGCCGACCATTGCGGTGATGGGCGCGGCCGTCGCGACGGCCATGAAGATGACCCCGAGGGTTCCGACGGCGTTCCGCTTGAGCCGTTGGACGGAGTCACCCGTGTTTTCTTCGCGCGAAACGACTTGATCGGTCATGGTTTCCGGATGCCTTCCAGGTGAACGGTAGGAGTCGGGCATGGCTCTGGTGTGGTCCAACCCACAACCGACCAACGTATATTGGCACTACCAAATAGACTCCGCAACCGGAACGGCGACCTTTTCTCGGCCAATGGTATCCATTGACATAAATGGTCCGACCATTTTAGGGTGAGTCCGACGCAGCCCAACGAACTCACCACAGGAGTCTCGTGTACGACTACGGCACATTCTCGTTCGAGTCCAAGACCCAGGTGTTGGAACGGGCGAAGACGTTCTGGAACCCGGACAAGACACAGTTCTGGACCGACGCCGGGGTCGATCTGGTCATCGACCGCCGCGAGGGCTACTTCCTCTGGGACATGAGCGGCCGCCGGCTCATCGACATGCACCTCAACGGTGGCACCTACAACCTCGGCCACCGCAATCCCGAAGTGATGCAAGCACTCATCGACGGCATGCAGCACTTCGACGTCGGCAACCACCACTTCCCGTCGGTCGCCCGCACTGCGCTGGCGCAGCGGCTCGTCGAGTCCGCACCCGCATCGATCAGCAAGGTGGCCTTCGGCTCCGGCGGCGGTGAGGCCATCGACATCGCGCTCAAGAGCGCCCGCCACGCCACCCAGCGCCGCAAGATCGTCTCGATCGTGAAGGCCTATCACGGGCACACCGGGCTCGCGGTCGCCACCGGCGACGATCGGTTCGCGAAACTCTTCCTCTCCGATCAGCCCGACGAGTTCATCCAGGTGCCCTTCGGCGACGTGGACGCGATGGAACAGGCCGTGCGCGGCCGCGACGTCGCCGCCGTGATCATGGAGACCATCCCGGCGACGTACGGCTTCCCCCTGCCTCCGCCGGGCTACCTCGAGGCAGTGAAGGACCTCTGCGTCCGCTACGACGCGCTCTACATCGCCGACGAGGTCCAGACCGGTCTGATGCGTACCGGCGAGATGTGGGCCATCACCAAGCACGGCATCGAGCCGGACATCATGGTGGCGGGCAAGGGCCTCTCGGGCGGCATGTACCCGATCACCGCGGCGATGCTCGGCGACCGCGCCGCCCAATGGCTCGACCAGGACGGGTTCGGCCACATCTCCACCTTCGGTGGCGCCGAACTCGGCTGCGTCGCAGCGATCAAGACCCTCGAGATCAGCGGTAGGCCCGAGGTGCGGTCGTCGGTGCACTACATCGCCGACATCTTCGCCAAGGGACTGGCCCGCATCCAGGCCGACAACCCGGACTGGTTCATCGGCATTCGACAGAACGGCGTGGTGATCGGACTCGAGTTCGACCACCCCGAGGGCGCGAAGTTCGTGATGCGCGAACTCTACGAGCGGGGGGTGTGGGCGATCTTCTCCACACTCGATCCCCGTGTGCTGCAGTTCAAGCCGGGTCTACTGCTCAGCCGTGACCTGTGCGAGGACGTCCTGGATCGCTTGGACGTGGCGGTCGGGGCGGCGCGCGAGTTCGCGCGCAACTCGGCGGGCAGGAGCGGAGCGACCCGGGGAATGACCCCGCCCACTGGACGGAGGAAGTCGTGAGCACCATGCCTGCGGTGAGCCACCTGCTCGAGCGTGCGCGCTGGGCTGCGGCCGCCTACGCCGAGTACGACCAGACGGCGGTCGCTGCAATCGTGACAGCAGTCGCCGACGCCGCCTACGCCGAGTCCGAACGCTTCGCCGCCGCCGCGGTCACCGAGACCGGCATGGGCGTCGTCGCCGACAAGGTGCTGAAGAACCGCGCCTGCTCGCGCGGCATCGTCGACTACTACCGCGGCGAGGACTTCGTCTCCCCCACCGTCGACCACGCCCGCAAGATCGTCGAGATTCCCCGTCCCGCAGGCGTGGTGCTCGCGCTGACGCCCACCACCAACCCGGTGTCGACGATCTACTTCAAGGTGATCCTCGCCCTGATGACCCGCAACGCGGTCGTCGTCGCGCCGCACCCCCGCGCCCGGCAGTGCTCCGTCGACGCGGTGCGCGTGCTGGCCGAGGCCGCGGTGAGCGCCGGAGCCCCCGACGGCATCGTGTCGGTCGTCGAGGACCCGTCCATCCCGCTGGTCGAAGCCCTGATGGCCGACGAGCGCACCGACGTCATCGTCGCCACCGGCGGCACCGGTGTCGTGCGGGCCGCCTACTCGTCGGGCAATCCCGCGCTCGGGGTCGGGCCGGGCAACGTGCCGGTCTTCGTCGACTCCACCGCCGACGTCGAGGCCGCGGCCCGCCGCATCGTCGACAGCAAGGCATTCGACAACTCGGTGCTGTGCACGAACGAATCCGTGCTGATCGTCGAGGAGGCGGTCGCGGGCAAGCTCAGTGCGGCACTCACCCGCAATGGCGCGCACATCCTCGACGAGGACGGCGCACATCGGCTGCGGCAGTTCATGTTCCCCGGCGGCAAGCTCAACACCGACGTGGTGGGGCGGTCGGCGGCATGGATCGCCGAGCAGTTCGGCCTGCGGGTGACGCCGAAGACCCGGCTGTTGGTCGCGCCCTTCACCGACGTCGTCGGCGAAGAGGTCCTGACCCACGAGAAGCTCTGCCCAGTCCTCGGCATGACGACCGTGGTGGGACCCGATCGCGGCATCCGCGCCGCCCGCGCCGTGGTGAGGATCGCCGGAGCCGGGCACTCGGCCGCGATCCACAGCGAAGACCCGCGCGTCATCACCGACTACGCCGCGCAGGTGCCCGTCCTCCGGGTGTCGGTCAACGTCGGCAACAGCACCGGCAGTTCCGGACTGGACACCAACCTCGCGCCGTCGATGACGATCGGCACGGGTTTCGTCGGACGCAGCTCCATCGGCGAGAACCTGCAGCCGCACAACCTGATCAACCACACCCGGATCGCCTACAACGCCGACGCCGGCGTGGTGATGCCCAGCTTCTCGGGTATCTCACCGTGGCGGGCGCCTGCCGGGCCAGTGCCCGCATACCCGTTGGCGTCCAACGACTCCGGCGCCGTGCCACAGCCGGTGCGCCGCGACGCCCGCTCGACCGGTGCCCGGTCCAACGACCCGGGGATCGAGGCGCTGCGAGCAGAACTGCGCGCGCTGGTCGTCGAAGAACTCGCTCAACTGATCAAGAGGTGACCCGTGGCTGAACTACGTTCGTTCATCTTCATCGACAGGCTGCAGCCGCAGACGATGTCGTACCTCGGCACCTGGATCAAGGGTGCCCTGCCCCGCGCCGACATGGCAGCCCAGATCATCGAGGTGGCACCGGGTCTGGACATCGAGGGCGTCACCGACGTCGCCCTCAAGCACGCCGACGTCATGGCAGGCGTACTGGTGGTCGAGCGCCAGTTCGGCTACCTGGAATTCCACGGCGAAACCGGGTCGGTCAAGGCCGCCGCCGATGCGGCACTCGACGAGCTGGGCGGCAGTGCCGACTCGGCCACGTCCCCGACGATCCTCGCCTCGCGGATCATCTCGAGCGTCGACCGGCAGCACGCATTCCTGATCAACCGCAACAAGATCGGGTCGATGGTCCTGGCCGGCGAATCGCTCTACGTCCTCGAGGTGGCCCCCGCGTCGTACGCGATCCTGGCCACCAACGAGGCCGAGAAGGCCGCCGACGTGAAGGTCGTCGACTTCCGGATGATCGGGGCCACCGGCCGGGTCTACCTGTCCGGCAGCGAGGCCGACGTCCGACAGGCCGCCGCCGCGGCCGAGGACGCCTTGCGACGGAGCGGGTCGTGACGTCCTTCGACCGCGAGCAACTGCGCCTCCTGGTCAGGGAGGTCGTCCGCGACGCCGTCCGCGATCTGTCACCGCAGGCACCGAACGCCGCACCACCGGCCAAGGCACCGACGCCCGTCGGCACCCCGGCCCCGGCACCGGTCGGGCCCGTGCCGACGGGCCCGCTGGCCGCCGACGAGCGCCGCCGCACCGAGACCGTGCGGATCGGCTCGGACGCCGATCTCGACGCCTTCGTGCGGACGCTGCTGCGGCTGTTCGAGAACCCCAAGACGCGAGCGGATCTGCGCAACGGCAGGCTCGACTTCCGCCTGGCGGGCACGCACCGGGGCTCCGGCGGTTCGACCCGCCGGATCGAGCGCGGCGCCGTCACCGAACGCCACGTCGCCGAGATCGCCGACACCGGGGCAACGCTGGTACTCGGGCCGCGGGCCGTGCTCACCCCGCTCGCGCGGGAACGCGCCCGCGCGCTCGGCCTCACCATTCAGAAGGAGCGCACATGATCACCGAGGAGCCACGATGATCCGGGGAACCGTCACCGGCCAGGTCTGGTCGACCCGCCGCATAGACGGCGTACCTCCCGGCGCATTCCTCGAGGTCGAGGTCGATGGCGCCGGGTCTCGCCTCATCGCATTCGACGTCCTCGGCAGCGGCGTCGGCGAGCAGGTCCTGGTGGCCCAAGGCTCGGTGGCGGCCGGCTGGTTCACCGGCACACCGCCCCCGGTAGATGCCCTCATCATCGGTTCCATCGACCCCGATTCCACCAAGTAACCACCACCACGAAGGAGAAACACCATGGCCAGCAACGCGATCGGAATGATCGAGACCAAGGGCTACGTCGCGGCACTCGCCGCCGCGGACGCGATGGTCAAGGCAGCGAACGTGACCATCACCGATCGCCAGCAGGTGGGCGACGGCCTCGTCGCCGTCATCGTCACCGGTGAGGTGGGCGCGGTCAAGGCCGCCACCGAGGCAGGTGCCGAATCCGCCTCGCAGGTAGGCGAACTCATCAGCGTGCACGTCATCCCGCGCCCCCACAGCGAACTCGGCGCGCACTTCTCCGTCGCAGCCCAGTAGTCCTGCTCGATGGCCGCGATCGACACTGCGACCGGCACGGGAACGCGGACCGACATCCGCGTGTACCTGTTGGTCGAGGATCTCCAGCAGCAGTTCGCCGCGTATCTCGGGACTCCGACCCGGGCCCGCGGATATCCGCCGTACGCCGGTGAGCACGCACTGATCGTCGAGGTGTCCCCCGCCCTGGCGATCGAGCGGGTGATCGACCTGGCGCTGCGGGAGGTGCCGGGCATCTCACCCGGAATCCTGTACGTGGAGCGGCAATTCGGCGTGCTGGAGATCCACTCCGCCGATCTGTCCGACGTCCGCCGGGCCGGTGAGGCGATCCTGGCGGGCACGGGCAACGCGGCTGCCGATCAATTGCGTCCGCGAGTGCTCTATCACGACATCATCGAGGACATCACCGATCAGCACGCGGTGATCATCAACCGCACCCGGCAGGCATCCATGGTGCTGCCCGGCCAGTCGCTGCTGGTCTACGAGATGACGCCTGCGCTGTTCGCGGCGGTCGCGGCGAACGAGGCCGAACGGGTCGCCCCGGGCCTCACACTCGTCGACGTGCAGATGATCGGAGCGGCGGGCAGGCTGTACATCGGCGGGACCACCGGCGACGTCACTGCGGCCAGGGACCGCATCACGGAGGTGTTGGCCGGCATCGAGGGACGGGACCACTGATGAACGCACCAGAGATGGACGACCCGCGACCCGAGGCGACCTTCGTGGCCGACGACGTCGAGGTCGCCGAACTGGCACTGGCGTCCTACGACATCTCGCCCCAGTCGACGCTGCGGTTGCTCAACCTGTCCGAGAACGCCACGTACGCAGTCGAGGACGCGACCACCGGGGAGAAGTCGATCCTGCGGGTGCACCGCAAGGACTACCACCGGCGCCACGAGATCGAGTCCGAACTTGATTGGCTCGAGGCGCTGCGGCGGGACAGCGACGTCACCGTCCCCACGGTGCTGCCCACTCGCGACGGGCAACGCGTCGTGACGGTCGAGCACGACGGGACCGATCGCCACGTCGTCCACTTCGACATGGTGGCAGGCGTCGAACCCGACGAGGAGACGCTGACGGTCCACGACTTCCACACGCTGGGCTGCATCACCGCGTCGCTGCACGACCATTCGCGGTCGTGGACGCGTCCGCAGGGCTTCGGCCGGTTCTCCTGGGACTGGCAGCACAGCCTGGGCGAGACCCCGCGCTGGGGCCGCTGGCAGGACGCCGTGGGCGTCGGCGAGTCCGAGGCCGCCACGCTCGGCCGTGCCGCGCAGCTGCTCGAGCAGCGGCTCGCCGACTACGGGACGGGCCCGGACACGTTCGGCCTCGTCCACGCCGACCTGCGCCTGGCCAACCTGCTCGTCGATGGCGAGACCATCACCGTGATCGACTTCGACGACTGCGGATTCGGTTGGTACTTCTACGACTTCGGCACCGCCGTGTCGTTCTTCGAGGACGACCCGGCCGTGCCCGAGTGGCAGGAGGCCTGGGTGTCGGGTTACCGGTCACGGCGCCCACTCGCACCATCCGACGAGGCCATGCTTCCGAGCTTCGTGTTGCTGCGCAGGCTGCTGCTGCTGGCGTGGATGGGCTCGCACAGCCATTCGCGTGAGTCGCAGGCCATGTCGATCACCTACGCCGAGGGCAGCTGCGCCCTCGCCGAGCGGTACCTCACCTTCAACGGCCAACGCCTGGCCTGACCCACCCGCCACGAATCCGATATATCCCCCGTCGCTTCGCTCGCCCCACCGAAAGGCACCCCAATGTTCACCTCACTGCAAGGCCGTACCGCCGTCATCACCGGCGGCAGCAAGGGAATCGGGCGGGGCATCGCCGAGACGTTCGCCGATGCGGGCATCAACGTCGTGCTCACCGGCCGCAATCAGGCCGACGTCGACTCCTGCGTCGATGCCCTCGCGGGCAGGCCCGGCGCAGTCAGCGGCGTGTCGGCCGACGTCGCGAGCCCCGAGGAATGCCGTCGTGTCGTCGCATCCGCCGTGGAGCGGCACGGTGGGCTCGACATCGTGTGCGCCAACGCAGGCATCTTCCCGTTCGGGCGGCTGGAGGACCTGACGCCCGACGACCTCGAGCAGGTGCTCGGCGTCAACTTCAAGGGCACCGTGTACATCGTGCAGGCGGCGATGGAGGCGCTCACCGCCAGCGGCCACGGCCGCGTGATCGTCACGTCGTCGATCACCGGACCCGTCACCGGCTACCCCGGCTGGTCGCACTACGGTGCCAGCAAGGCCGCACAACTGGGTTTCCTGCGCACCGCAGCAATGGAGCTCGCACCGAAGAAGATCACGGTGAACGCGGTGCTGCCCGGCAACATCATCACCGAGGGCCTGATCGGAAATGGCCAGGAATACATGGACCAAATGGCCAAGGCGATCCCCGCAGGCCGACTCGGCAGCGCGGCCGACATCGGCAACGCCGCGCTGTTCTTCGCCACCGAGGAGGCCTCGTACGTCACGGGTCAGACCTTGATCGTCGACGGTGGCCAGATCCTCCCGGAATCCGCCGAAGCACTCGCCGAGATGTAGTTGCCCCGCGGATGGCGAGCCATCCCCTAGAATTGGTCGTACCAAATCGTTCGGGAGGGGGTTCGGTGCCGACGCCAACCGAACAACTGCGGCGCCGGATCGTTGCCGACATCAATGCCGGGCAGCCGGGCACCAAGCTCGGCAGCGAACGCGAACTGGCCGACCGCTACGGCACCAGCCGGTCGAGCCTCCGGCAGGTGCTCGCCGCGCTGGAGGAGGCGGGGCTGGTCGACCGCGTCATCGGCCGGGCAGGCGGGATCTTCATCAGCCACGCCCAGGTGCAGCGCAGCCTCTCCGACGTGGTCGGGGTGCCGGCGTTCCTGGCCAACCAGGGTTACGTGGCAGGCACCCGGGTGTTGTCCACGAAGATCACCGCGCCCGAGCGCGCCACCCAGCAGGCACTGCGCGTCGGAGCAGACGACTTCGTCGTCGAGATCCAGCGGGTACGCCTGGCCGATGGGTCGCCGATCTCGCTCGAACTCGCGCAGTTTCGCGCCGACGCGTTCCCCGGGCTGCTGGAACAGCAGCTGGGTGGTTCGATCTACGAAATACTGGAGGAGCGTTACGGGTTGGTGACCGCGCGGGCCGACGAGCGGATCGAGGCGGTCAACGCCACGGCCGAGGAGGCCACGCTGCTGGGCATCAAGCCGCGCTCGGCACTGCTACTCATCACCCGCATCACCTACGACCAGCACGGCGCGCCGTGCGAGTTCTCCCGCGACCTGTTCCGTGGCGACCGGACCCGTCTGGCGGTCACGGTGCAGGGGCGTGGCGTCGGCGTGCAGTCCTCGGTGGACACGGCGACCGTCGCCCTGCAGAGCCAGGAGACGCAGAACAAGGCCAGTTGACCTCGACCGCGGTTGAGGTTGCAGGGTGAGGGCATGAAACCGATACGAGCAGATCTGTGGGAGACCCGGATCGACAATCCCTTCCCCGGCCTGACCACGCACGCCTACCTGTGGACCGGCGGTCCCGCAGGCAACGTGCTGTTCTACGGCACCGCAACCGAAGACGACTTCGACGGCATCGACCGGCTCGGCGGCGTCAGCCACCAGTACCTCTCGCACCGCGACGAGGCAGGCCCGATGCTGGCGCGTCTCGCCGGCCGGTTCGGCACCCGATTGCACGCTCCCGCAGCCGAACTCGCCGACATCGGCGCGCATGCCCACGTCGACGTGCCGCTGTCCTCGCGTCACGTCGACGCCAATGGCATCGAGGTGATCCCCACTCCGGGGCACACGTCGGGCAGCACCTGCTACCTCGTGCCAGGGGCATACGGCCAGACCTACCTCTTCACCGGCGACACGATCTTCCTCGGTGACGACGGCCTCTGGACGGCCGGATACATCCCGCCCATCAGCGACGCCGCGACCCTGGCCGACAGCCTGCGCACCCTGGCCACGCTGACGCCGGATCTGGTGATCTCCAGCGCCTTTCCGAGCGAGACGGCCGTCCACGTGACCGGCGGGAAGTGGGCGGACTGCGTGGCCGAGGCGCGGGAGCGGCTGTCGTCGTCGGCGTCCGCCTAGCGGGCGACTAGATTGCGGGCATGGCGCCCGACCCCGCAGGCAGGTTCGCCCCCAGCCCGTCGGCCGACCTGCACGTGGGCAATCTGCGCACTGCCGTGCTGGCATGGCTGTTCGCCCGTTCCACCGGCCGCCGGTTCCTGATCCGCGTCGAGGACCTCGACGACCGGACCTTCCCCGAGGTGGCGACGCGCCAGGTCGCCGACCTCGCCGCGATCGGACTGACGTGGGACGAGCCGCCCGAGCACCAGACCGCTCACGCGGCCCGGTACCAGGCAGCCGTCGACGAGCTGGCCTCGCGTGGCCTGGTCTTCGAATGCTTCTGCAGCAGAAGGGACATCCTCGCAGCACCTCGCGCACCGCATGCTCCCGAGGGTGCCTACCCCGGCACCTGCCGCGACCTCACCGCCGCCGAGCGGGCCGAGCGTGCCGCGGCGTCGGGCCGCCCCCCTGCGCTGCGCCTGCGCTCGTCGGTCGACGCCTACACGGTGACCGACGTGCTGCACGGCCAGTACACCGGCATCGTCGACGACTTCGTGCTGCGCCGCGGTGACGGCGTGTTCGCGTACAACCTGGCCGTCGTCGTCGACGACAGCGCCCAAGCCGTCGATCAGGTGGTGCGCGGTGACGACCTGCTGTCCTCGTCCCCGCGGCAGGCCTATCTCGGCACGCTGCTGGGACTGCCGACGCCGACGTACGCCCACGTTCCCCTCGTCCTCAACCCCGACGGCAAGCGGCTGGCCAAGCGGGACGGCGCGGTGACGCTCGGCGAGATCGGCGCCGACCGCGCGACGGCTCTCATCGCTGACTCGCTGGGCTACTCCGCGACGACCGTGGCCGGCATGCTCGCCGAATTCGACCTGGCGCGGTTGCCGCGCGAGCCGTGGGTATATCGGGCTGGGTGAGCAGAACCCTTCGCGAATCGGGCGAGCATTGCTACCGTCCGCCCGTGACAACCATCATCCGCCGGGCACTGCTCGCGATCTTCCTCGTCGCGGCCGTGGTCGTGGGCGCGGCCGCGTGTGGGTCGTCCGACGAGGGCAGCGGCGACCCGATCAAGTCGGCGGGCGTTCTGCGCGTCGGGACCGAGGGCGTCTACGCACCGTTCAGCTACCACGATCCCGCCACCGGCGAACTCGTCGGCTACGACGTCGACGTCGCCAAGGCCGTCGGGGAGAAACTCGGCGTGCGCGTCGAGTTCGTCGAGACACCATGGGATTCGATGTTCGCCGCGCTCGAGGCCAACCGCTTCGACGTCGTCGCCAACCAGGTGACCATCAACGCCGAACGCCAGGCGAAGTACGACCTGTCGCAGCCGTACACCGTCGGCGAGGGCGTCATCGTCACCCGCGCGAACGACGACTCGATCAAGAGCCTCGACGACGTCAAGGGCAAGACCGCCGCCGAGAACGCCACCAGCAACTGGTCGGAGGTCGCCCGCAACGCCGGTGCCCGGGTCGAGGCCGTCGAGGGCTTCACCCAGGCCATCACGCTGCTCAACCAGGGCCGGGTCGACGTCGTCATCAACGACAGCATCGCCGTCTACGCCTACCTCGCCGAGACGGGCGACAAGTCGGTGAAGATCTCCGGCACCGTCGGCGAGAAGAGCGAGCAGGGCTTCGCCGCGCGCAAGGACAGCGGCACGCTGCCCGAACTCGACGGCGCACTCGGAGAACTGCGCGCCGACGGCACCCTGACCGAGATCTCCAAGAAGTACCTCAAGGCCGACGCGACGGGAGCGCCGGCGTCGACGCCGATCCGGTCGGCGGGAGTGCTACGGGTCGGCACGGAGGGCACCTACTCGCCGTTCAGCTACCACGACCCGGCGACCGGAGAGCTGACCGGATACGACGTCGACGTCGCCAAGGCGGTCGGCGAGAAGCTCGGCGTGCCAGTCGAGTTCGTCGAGACGCCGTGGGACTCGATCTTCGCCGCGCTCGAGGCGAATCGCTTCGACGTCGTCGCCAACGAGGTCACCATCACCCCGGAACGCCAGGCCAAGTACGACCTGTCCAGACCGTATTCGGTGGGCGAGGGCGTGATCGTCACCAGAGCCGACGACGACTCGATCACCTCGCTGGCCGACCTCGAGGGCAAGACGACGGCCCAGTCGACCACCAGCAACTGGGCGCAGGTCGCCCGCGACGCCGGCGCCAACGTCGAGGCAGTGGAGGGCTTCGCGCAGGCGATCACCCTGCTCAACCAGGGTCGCATCGACGCCACCGTGAACGACAGCATCGCCGTCTACGCCTACCTCGCCGAGACCGGTGACCAGTCGGTGAAGATCGCCGCCGAGACCGGCGAACGCAGCGAGCAGGGCTTCGCCGCGCGCAAGGACAGCGGCCTGCTGCCCGAACTCGACGGTGCCCTCGACGAGCTGCGCGCATCGGGCACGCTGACCGAGATCTCGCAGCGCTACCTCAAGACCGACGCGACCGGCACCGCCGCGGGCGCACAGCAGAGCGGGCAGGACCCTCAGGACGTGCCGCAGGTCCGCTCGGCCTGGCAGCTGGTGCTCGACAACCTGTGGCCGCTGGCCAAGGCGGCGTTGACGATGACTATCCCGCTGACGATCATCAGCTTCGTCATCGGCCTGGTGATCGCGCTCGGGGTCGCGCTGGCGCGCCTGTCGTCGAACGTGGTGCTGAGCAACGTGGCCCGGTTCTACATCTCGATCATCCGCGGCACGCCGCTGCTGGTGCAGCTGTTCATCGTGTTCTTCGCGCTGCCGGAGTTCGGGGTGAAGATCGACCCGTTCCCCGCCGCGGTCATCGCGTTCAGCCTCAACGTCGGCGGCTACGCGGCCGAGATCATCCGCTCGGCGATCCAGAGCATCCCGAAGGGCCAGTGGGAGGCGGCCGAGACCATCGGCCTGAACTACGTGGGCGCGCTGCGCCGCATCATCCTCCCGCAGGCCGCGCGCGTCGCCGTGCCACCGCTGTCCAACACGCTGATCTCGCTGGTGAAGGACACGTCGCTGGCGTCGACGATCCTGGTGACCGAGCTGTTGCGGCAGGCGCAGATCATCGCGGCGCCGACGTTCGAGTTCTTCGCTCTCTACGGCACTGCCGCCGTGTACTACTGGGTGATCTGCCTGGCCCTCTCGTTCGGTCAGAATCGCCTGGAACACCGACTCGAAAGGTACGTGGCGCGATGACCGAGCCCGGCGACAGCACGGCAGCCGAGAACGGACCCGAGTACCGGGTCACCGCCGACGGCATCGAGAAGGCCTTCGGCGACAACAAGGTGCTCAAGGGCGTGTCGTTCCGCGTCGCGCGCGGCACCGCGACGGCGATCATCGGGCCGTCGGGTTCCGGCAAGACCACGCTGCTGCGCGCGCTCAACGCGCTCGACGTGCCGGACTCGGGCGTCATCCGCGTCGGGGAGGAGGAGATCGACTTCTCCCAGCCCGTGCCCAAGGACCGTCTGCGCCGCTATCAGGCCCAGAGTGGGTTCGTGTTCCAGAGCCACAACCTGTTCCCGCACAAGACGGTGCTGCAGAACGTGACCGAGGGACCGGTGTTCGTGCAGAAGCACCCGAAGGAGCAGGCCGAGGCCGAGGCGCTCGAACTGCTCGAGCAGGTCGGGCTGGCGGAGAAGCGCGACCAGTACCCGTTCCAGCTCTCGGGTGGTCAGCAGCAGCGCGTGGGCATCGCGCGGGCGCTCGCGCTCAAGCCCAAGGTGGTGCTGTTCGACGAGCCGACCTCGGCGCTGGACCCCGAACTCGTCGGCGAGGTGCTGTCGGTGATCAAGGACCTCGCGGTCGAGGGCTGGACGCTGGTGATCGTGACGCACGAAATCCAGTTCGCCAGGCAGGTTTCCAACCAGGTGCTGTTCACCGACCAGGGCGTCATCCTCGAGCAGGGCACGCCTGCCGAGGTGCTCGAGAATCCGAAGGAAGACCGCACCCGGCAGTTCCTGCAGCGCATCCTCAACCCGCTGTAGGCGGTTGTAGACCTGCCGCGAGCGTGCGCGAACTACGGTGAAAGCTCGGCGTGTCGGCCGCAGACACGCACGCTCGCGGAGGGACATGGGCAGCCACATGGTGCAGGGACGCGCACGGGAAGCAGACGTCGTCATCGTGGGCGCGGGGCTCTCGGGGCTGATCGCCGCGCGGACGGTGCTCGAGGCGGGGCTGACGCCGCTGATCCTCGAGGCCGACGACCGCGTCGGCGGGCGCATCCTCACCGAGGAGGCACTGCCGGGCATACCCCTGGACCTGGGCGCCCAGTGGATCGGCGACACCCATCACCGCATGTTCGCACTCGCCGCAGACCTCGGCGTGGAGACGTTCGCCCAGTACGACGAGGGTGAGACGTCCTACGACCTCGCGGGCAGTGGAGTCATGCGACAGAACGACTTTCACGCCCGCTACGGCGAGGAGCTGACCCACCTCGAACGCGTCCTGCGCACGCTCGACGAGCTGGCCGCCGAGGTCCCCGCCGACGCGCCGTGGCTGGCGCCCCGCGCCGCCGAGTGGGACGCGATCACCGCGGCGGCCTGGTACGACGCCCAAGGCCTGTCGGTCGTCGCACGCACCCTGCTCGAGATCTGCACCGTCGGCATCCTCGCGGTCCCGACCGCAGAGGTGTCGTTCCTGCACCTGCTGTTCACGATTCAGACCTGCGGGGTCACCTCGGAGCTGTTCGCCGAATCCGAGGGCGGCGCCCAGACCACGCGGTTCGTCGGCGGGACGTCCGAGATACCCCGTCGCCTCGGGGCGCTGCTGTCGGAGCACATTCTGCTCGATGCGCCGGTGCAGCTGATCGAGCACGCGCCCGACGGTGTCACCGTGCACTGCCGCGGCGGTCGCACGTTCCGCGGTCGCCGGGTGATCGTCGCGATCTCGCCCACGCTCGCCGGCCGGATCGCCTACGACCCGCCGCTGCCCGGTGATCGGGATCAGCTGACCCAGCGGATGCCCAACGGATCGGCGATGAAGGCGTTCTTCGTCTACGACGAACCCTTCTGGCGCGCAGAGGGTTTGAACGGCCAGCTGATCTCCGACGTCGGCCCGGCCCGGATGTCCAACGACACCTGCGTCCCGGGCGACGACCACGGTGTCATCCTGCTCTTCCTCGAGGGCGAGCAGGCTAGGGCCGCGAACCGACTGACCGCGGCGGAGCGTCAGGCGGCGCTCACCGACGAACTGGTGCGCCACTACGGCAGCGCAGCAGCGCGCCCACAGTTCTACGTCGACGGCGAATGGTCTGACCGGCAGTGGACGCGTGGCTGCTACAACGCCAACATGGGTCCGCTGGTGTGGACCACTTACGGCTCGACGCTGGCCACACCCATCGGCGTGATCCATTGGGCGTCAACCGATACCGCGTCGTCGTGGAGCGCCTACATGGAGGGTGCGGTCGAGGCGGGCGAACGAGCGGCTCGCGAGGCGATTCGTGCACGAATCGCTCAGGCCTGAGCTGCGGCCGCCAACAGCTCGTCGCGGAACTGGGGGTGGGCGATGGCGGCAAGCGCCTCACCGCGTTCGCGGACGGTCCTGCCCTCCAGTTCGGCGACGCCGTACTCGGTGACGATCATGTCGACGTGGTGCCGGGGCGTCGTGATCACCGCGCCCGGGCCGAACGACGGCACGATCCGCGACTGCAATTCGCCATCCTTGGTGAACGTGGCGGGCAGGCAGATCAGCGAGCGATCGGAGAGCTGTAGACCCGCCCCTGCGACGAAGTCCTCGGCGCCGCCGATGCCGCTGAACTGCTTGCCCGCGATCGTGTCGGCGACCACCTGGCCGTGGACGTCGATCGCGAGCGCGCCGTTGATCGAGATCATGTCGTCGTTGGCGCCGATGACCTCCGGTGAGTTCACGACCTCGACGGGCAGGAACGCCACGTCGGCGTTGTCGTCGAGCCACTGGTAGAGATCCGCCGACCCGAACGCGAACGTCGTGACGCTCACCCCGTCGTACTGCCCCTTGCCTGCATTGCTGATCTTGCCTGCGCGGTGCAGCTTCATGCAGCCGTCGGTGAACATCTCGCTGTGCAGGCCGTAGTCGCGGCCATCGCCCTCGGCCAGCAGCGTCGCGATCTGGTTGGGAATCGAGCCGATACCGGTCTGCAGCGTCGCACCCGACGGGATGCACGCGACGGCGTACTTCGCGATCGCCTTGTCGGCGTCGGTGGGTTCGGCGTCACCGCCGGGCAATTCGAGCGGCGCGTCGGTCGAGTGCACCAGCACGTCGATCTCGTCGACGTGCAGTGCGTGCCTATATGTCTCCCCGGGTCGCTCCGCTCCTGCCCGCCGAGACGTCTCGCCCAGCCCGTGGGTCCTGGGATACGCGTCGGACACCTCGACGACGAGCACGCGATCGGGATCCGCACCGGCACGGCGCAACTCGCCGACCGTCCCGCCGGCGTGCAGCGACAGCGAGCACCAGCCGTCGGCGTCGGGTGGCGTCGCGACCGTCGTCATCACGCGCGGCGCCTGCCGTTCGAGCAGCGGGCCGAAGCGCCGGAAGTCGGCGGGCGTGAACCCGATGTCCGCACCCGCGCCAAGCAGCGCGCGCTCGAGCGGGCCGAAGAACCCGGAGAGGTAGTGCACGCCGGGGCGGGTGAACAGTTCGGTGAGGACCGCGAGCAGCGCGCCGTAGACGCGCAGATCGGTCCAGTCCTCGCGCTCGCCGAGCGCCCGCAGGAACGCGGGCGGCTGACCGGGCCCGAGCGGTATGCCCAGCGTGTCCTTGGGATTGAGCCGCGCGGCGGCCTGCTCGGCAGTCAACTCGGTCGGCATGGCGCGACCCTACCCGGGACTTCGGCGCGATTTCCCGCGCTTACCGCGGGTTCGCGCGCCGAAATCGCTAGAGCGTGACGGGCAGCGACTCCATGCCGCGCAGGGTGAGGTTCGGCTTGTAGACCGGCTGGCCACCGATCGTCGCGTCGGGGAAGCGGGCCGTCACCGCGCGCAACGCCACCGACGCCTCCAACCGGGCCAGCGGCGCGCCGAGACAGAAGTGCGGTCCCTTGCCGAAACCAAGGTGGCGGATGCCGTCGCGGTCGGGGTCGAAGACGTCGGGCCGGTCGAACGCCTCGGGGTCCCGGTGCGCCGCGGCGAGCAGCATCATCATCGTGTCGCCCTTGGGAATGGGCACCCCACCGATGGTCAGGTCCTCCCCCGCGATCCGCATGGCGAGTTGCACCGGCGGGTCATGGCGCATGGTCTCCTCGACCACTGCGGCCACCCGGCTCGGGTCGTCCGCCAGCGCCGTCCATTGGCCGGGCTGACGCAGCATCGCGAGCATGGCGTTGGCAATCAGGTTGACCGTCGTTTCGTGGCCGGCGATCAGCAGCAGGTTGCACGTCGCGACGATCTCGTCCTCGGTGAGCTGGTCGCCCGCCTCCTCCGCCGCGATCAGTCCCGAGATGAGGTCGTCGCGGGGTGCACTGCGGCGCAGGTCGATCAGTTCGCGCAGGTAGCCGCGCAGCCAGTCGCCTGCCTGGAGCCGTTCGTCGACGTTGTCGGGCATCTCGCCGGTCACCGTGATGAACGGGTCGAGTGCCTGGGCGAGCACGGCCGAGGCGCGGCTGAACTTCGGCTCGTCCTCCAGTGGCACCCCGAGCAGCCGGCAGATGACGGCGACGGGCAGCGGGTAGGCCAGGTCGGCGATGACGTCGAGGCGGCCGGCGTCGGCGACGCGGTTCAGCATGTCGTCGACCATGGCGGTGACGTCGGGCTCGAGTGCCTTGACCACCTTGGGTACGAACGCCTTGCTGACGAGCCTGCGCAGCCGGGTGTGGTCCGGCGGGTCGAGGAACAGGAACCCGGGCGTCCCCAGCGGTCGCACCACCTCGCCGTCGGCCATGCGGCGCTGCACCATCGTCGACTTGGTGCCGTCGCTGGCCGAGTCGGGATGCCGGAACACGTCGTCGCAGTCACGGAACCTGGAGAACACGGTCAGGTGCGCCTCCGGCATCAGCAGTGGGCCTGCCTCGCGGATCCGTTCGTAGACCGGATACGGGTCGGCGCGGTTCGACGGGTCGAGCAGCTGCATCAGCAGCGTCTGCGCTTGCGCTGTCGTCATCCCTTTATTGTGCACGCGTGGAGTAGTACCGGCCCAGAACGTGGTCGCGGAGGTCGTCGAACCGCCCGGCCGGGATCGCTTCGCGGATCTGGTCGACCAGACGAATCGTGAAGCGCTCGTTGTGGATCGTGCACAGCGTCGAGGCCAGCATCTCCTTGGCCTTGAACAGGTGCCGGACGTAGGCGCGGGTGTAGTTCGCGCAGGTGTAGCAGTCGCACTCGGCGTCCAGCGGGGTGAAGTCGCGTTTGTAGCGGGCGCCGGTGATGTTGTACCGACCGTCGGCGGAGTAGATCGACGCGTTGCGCGCCACCCGCGACGGCGACACGCAGTCGAACGTGTCCGCGCCCGCGGCGACGGCGGCGAACAGGTCGTCGGGCTCGCTGATCCCGAGCAGGTGCCGCGGCTTGTCGGCGGGAAGTTCGTCGGTGACCCAGCCGATGATCGTCGCCAGGTTCTGCTTCTCCAGCGCCCCGCCGATGCCGTACCCGTCGAAGCCCCTGCCCTCGTCGTCCACGATCTCGGTCAGCCCGCGGGTCGCGCGGCGCCGCAGGTCCTCGTACTGCGCGCCCTGCACCACGCCGAACAAGGCCTGGTACGGCTTGTCCGCGCGCTCGACGGTGAGCCGCCGGTGCTCGGCCAGGCAGCGGACGGCCCAGTCATGCGTCCGCTGGACCGACGTCTCCTGATAGCCACGGGTGTTTACCAGCGTGGTGAGTTCGTCGAACGCGAAGATGATGTCGGCGCCGAGCTGGTGCTGGATGCCGATCGACACCTCGGGGGTGAACCGGTGCTTCGACCCGTCGAGATGCGACCGGAACGTGACGCCGTCGTCGTCCACGTGGGCGAGCCGTTCCTTGCCCTCGGCGATGACGTCGTCGGTCTGCAGCCGCCCCGCGTCCATCGAGAGCACCTTCTTGAACCCGACGCCCAGCGACATCACCTGGAATCCACCGCTGTCGGTGTAGGTGGGGCCCGGCCAGTTCATGAAGGCGCCGAGACCGCCCGCCTCGTCGACGACGTCGGACCCGGGCTGCAGGTAGAGGTGATAGGCGTTCGCCAGAACCGCTTGCGCCCCAACGTCCTTCATCGTCTCCGGCAGGACGGCCTTCACCGTGGCCTGGGTGCCGACGGCGATGAACGCCGGGGTGTGGATGTCGCCGTGCGGGGTGTGGATGACGCCGACGCGTCCGGCCCGGCCGGACAGCTCCGCCTCGACCTCGAAGAATGGGCGGGTGGGAGCGGTCACGGTCGTAGATTCTCGCATCCCCGCCGATGCGACCTCACCGACCAGCGATTGACATGGACTGCCGAATTTTCCCCAAAGCCGAGACCCCGGGTCAGCGGCACGCCATCATACGGAGGATGACCCGCCGATCTTGATGGGTCGCGATCACCTAAGGAGAACACTCGTGAAGCGTGGCTTGCTGATTGCCCTGAGCGGCGCGGCGTTGGTCGCCGGCCTGTCCGGCTGTTCGTCGAGCGAGGAGGCGTCGCCGAGTTCCTCGTCGTCCGCCTCGTCGGAGTCGAGTTCCTCTGCCTCGTCCTCGGCGTCGGAGTCGGCCGGCGCCGCTGCCGGCGGCTCGAAGGTCACCATCGACGGCCAGGACCAGCAGATCGACGGCCAGGTGGTCTGCCAGGCCATGGGCGGCAACATGAACATCGCCATCGGGCAGGGTGGCGCGGGCATCGCCGCGGTCGTCAGCGAAGGCGACGCGCCCACCGTCACCTCGGTGGGTCTCGGCAACGTCAACGGCGTCACGCTCGCGATGGGCATGGGCGCGGGTGACGCCACGGCCGTCAAGGAGGGCAACACCTACAAGATCACCGGCAACGCCACCGGAATCGACATGGCCAACCCGATGTCACCGGTCACCAAGCCGTTCGAGATCGAGGTCACCTGCCCATAGCCCCGGTCACGGGCCAGCGACGGCGGCGTCCCAGCTGGGGCGTCGCCGTTTGCGTTGCCGCACCCGCCACGCGGGCTCAGCGAAACCGGTCGGGACCTGCCGGTCACGCGGTAGCGTCCAGGGCGCGCGGACGTTGCGCAGCACACGAAATCGGGGGAATGCGTGGCTCGACATCAGCACTCGAAGCAGCGAAGGACCAGGACCGGGTTGCTGACCGCGGTCGCCACGGCCAGCGTCTGCAGCACCCTGGTCCTCGGCGCGGGGCTCACTCCGAGCACCCCACCGGTGAGTTCCGCGGTGACGCTGACCAGCACCATGATCGGTGCCGGGGGGCGTTCGGACGTGTTCGGCGAGAGAGTGCAGGCGAAGCTGTCCGGCACGGTGCAACCGGCGGGCTACGGCTACGCGCCGGTCGTCTACCCTGCGAGCTTCGACCTCGCAGGCAGCCGCGACGCAGGCGTCCCCGTGATGCTGGCCGAGATCTCGTCGCGGTCGGCCGAGGCGTACCTGACGGTCGTCGGTTACTCCGAGGGCGCGCTGGTCGCCGAGCGGGCACGGCGCGAACTGCAGGCGATCCCGGTGGACGCGCTACCGCCCACCGCCACGCCGCCACCGGACACCCAGCTGACGTTCGTCATGATCGCGTCCCCGTTCGCCCCGAACGGCGGCATCTACGGGCGGTTCCCGGGCTTGAGCATCCCGTTCGTCATCGACCCCGTGGCGCCCAGTCAGCCGACGAGGTACGACACCACCTATCACGCACTCGAGTACGACCCGATCGCCGACTTCCCCGCCTACTTCAACCCGCTGTCGATACTCAACTCGGCGCTGGGGATGCGCTACGCGCACCCCGACCGGCACTACAACCCGATCGACCCTGCGACCGCAGACAAGGTCACGACCACGGTGGTGAACTCCGCGGGCGGTACCGACACCTACGTGCTGTACCGCAATCCGCACCTGCCGCTGCTGGGACCGATCCGGGAGGTCTCCGCGAACCTGGGTCTGACGCCGCTGACCCGGCCCTTGCTCGCCCTCATCGAACCGCTGCTGCGCCTCGTCGTCGACATGGGCTACACCGATCGCACCTATGCGACGGCAGGCGAGCACGTCCCGTTCTCCCTGATCACACCGCCGGGCAGGATCATCGAGGCGCTGCTCGGCGTCCCTGGTGCGCTGGTTCAGGGTGTCACCGACGCGGTGACCGGCGGTGCGCCGGCCGCCACCGCCCCGGTATCGGACAGTGCCCGCACCACCAGGGTCTCGGCTGACGCACCGACCGCGCCCGCTGTCGAAACCTCCACGACCTCAACGGCATTGGACGACGACGAGTCGCCGACCGGAGCCGTTCCGGCTGCCCCCGAAGACGAAGCCGAAGACGACGGCGACGGCGACGGCCTGCGCCCCACCCTGGTGTCGGACGGCAACAAGGTGACACCCGGCGGCGTCGACCCGGGGCCCGCCGCCAGCGTCGGCAGCACGGAGCCCGCCGCGACGACGGCCCCGGAACCCGAGACGGAGGCCGACTCAGAGACCGAGGCCACCGAGCCCGACAAACCAGCGGACGCCCCCGCGGCCGACGAAGCGACCGACGACTCGGCCGAGGACGCAGCCGCCGCCTGATCCGAACTACTCTGCACCGATGGCCAATCCACGGCGAGCGACCCACACCGACGTCGCGGCCGTCACGGCACTCGTCGCAGGGGCGTTCGAGATGTACGTCGAGCGGATCGGCAAGCCGCCCGCACCCATGCTCGCCGACTACGGTGCACTGCTCGACGAGGGCAGGATCTGGGTGATCGACGGCGCGGACGGCTTGCTCGGCATGGTCGTCACGCTCCCCCGGCCCGATCACCTTCTCCTCGACACCGTCGCCGTCGCGGAGTCGGCACGCGGTGGCGGCTACGGCCGGATCCTGTTGAACCGAGCCGAACTCGACGCAGCCGAACTGGGTCTGACCGAGGTGCGGCTGGTCACCAACGAACTCATGACCGAGAACCTCGAGTACTACCCGCGGCGCGGCTACGCCGAGACCGGCCGCGGGACCCAGGACGGCTACCGCCGGGTGTTCTTCAGCAAGGCCGTCGGCGGCGCTACTGCGCGCTCGCCGCGGGCCGGACGATGATCTCGTTGACGTCGACCTCCCGAGGCTGGCCAACGGCGTAACCGATGGCGTCCGCGATCGCCGAGGCCGGCAACGCCACGGCACGGTAGGCCTTCATCGCGTCGCGGGCACCCGAGTCCGAGATGGTCTCGGCCAGTTCGGACTCCGTGACACCGGGCGAGATCAGCGTCACCCTGATGTCGCCGCCGGACTCCTGGCGGAGCCCCTCGGTGATCGCGCGCACGGCGAACTTCGTCGCGCTGTACACCGCCGACGTGGGCACCACCTCGTACGCGCCGACCGACGCCACGTTGACGACGTGCCCGCCGCCCTGTGCCGTCATGACCGGCAGCACGGCGCTGATCCCGTGCAGGACACCGCGGACGTTGACGTCGATCATGCGGTCCCACTCGTCGACCTTGCGAGCGGACAACGGCGACAGCGGCATCACGCCTGCGTTGTTCACGATGACGTCGACGCGTCCGAAGTGGTCTTGGGCCGCCGCGACGAAGCCCTCGACGTCGGCCGCATCGGTGACGTCGAGGCGCCGGAACGCGGCCTGCCCGCCGGCGGCGGTGATGCGCTCGACCAGTTCCTCGAGCCGGTCGGCGCGCCTGGCGCCCAGGAACACGCGGTGGCCATCACGTGCCAGTCGCAGTGCGGTGGCTTCGCCGATACCGCTGCTGGCACCGGTGATCAGAACGACCTTCTCGTCGTTGGACATCTCTTCCTTCTCCTTCTCCGCCGTGGTGGCGATGCTCAAATCGCTTGCTGGGTGGGCAGAATGGTGATCTCGGTGAGGTTCACGTGGCGCGGCACCGACGCGATGAACGCCACGGTCTCCGCGACGTCGGCCGGGCTCAGCACGTCGATCTCGGCGAGCAGGTCGGCCATCAGCTTGCTGGCATCCGGGTCGGTCACGTGGTCGGGCAGTTCGGTGTCGACCATGCCCGGTTCGACGGTCGAGACGCGGACCATCTTGCGGCCCAGCTCGACTCGCAGCAACCGCGTCAGCTGGCTCAGGTACGCCTTCGTCCCGGAGTACACCGAGAACTTCTCCAGCACGCGCGTCGCCGCGATGGACGACGTGGTGATCAGATCGGCGGGGCCGCCGGCCGCGGCCGCCGCCACGAGGTGCGGCACGAAGGCACCGATGGTGTTCATCACCCCGGTCACGTTGAGGTCGATCTGACGCTGCCAGTCGTCGACGCGAAGGTCGTCGATGGCCGAGACGAGCTGCACGCCTGCGTTGGCGAACACCAGGTCCGGGCGTCCGAGTTCGGCCGACACCCGTTCCGCGGCGGCGGTCACGGCGTCGCGGTCGGTGACGTCGAGCGGAACGGCCAGCGCGGTGCCGCCGTCGGCGGTGATGCGCTCGACCAGTGCGTCGAGGTTGTCCTTGCGGCGGGCCGCGACCGCGACCTTCGCGCCGAGTTGGGCCAGCCGCACTGCGGTGGCCTCGCCGATTCCGCTGGACGCTCCGGTCACCACGGCGGTGCGGCCGGCCAGTGGGGTGGATGCGATGACTGTCGACATGACGTGTCCCTTCCTCTGGTGGTTGTGCAGTCCGATCACTGCACTCGAATCAACCACCCGGACTCCCGCCGAATGGGACCCAAGGATGCCCAGCCGATCGGGGGACAGAATGGGCCACCTTCGGAGATGCCGACGTCCGCATCGCACGTCAGACTGGTGTTCGTGGACGACCACCGCAACGACCTCGCCGAGTTCCTCAGTAGTCGACGCGCCCGCCTCAGCCCCGAGGAGGTCGGCCTGCGTGGCGAGATCGCCCGCAGGCGGGTTCCCGGTCTGCGCCGCGAGGAGCTGGCGCAGTTGGCCGGTGTGAGCGTCGACTACTACACCCGTCTCGAGCAGGGCCGCAGCCGCAGCGCGTCGGTCGACGTCCTGGACGCACTTGCCACGGCGCTTCGCCTGAACGACGCCGAACGCGACCACCTGCACCGGCTGGGCCGTCCGCAGCCCGCCAAGCGCAGGAGTCGCCCACGCCCTCAGCACGTGGACCCCACCACGTTGCACCTGATGGAGCGCCTCGACGAGGCGTCGTCACCGGCGTTCATCCTCGGCCGCCGGCTCGACGTCCTGGCGCACAACCGGCTGGCGGGCGCGCTCATCACCGACTTCCTGCGTCTGCCTGCGCCGCAACGCAATCAGGCCCGGTTCGTCTTCCTCGACCCCCACGCCCGTGAGCTGTACGAGGACTGGAAGCAGGTGGCGATGGACACCGTCGCGATGCTGCGCGACGACGCGGGCCGACACCCCGAGGACCCCAAGCTGTCCGAACTGGTCGGCGACCTGTCCATCCACTCCGAGGAGTTCCGCACCTGGTGGCCGCGTCACGACGTGCAGCGCCGCTCGACGGGCACCAAGGGCTATCACCACCCACTGGTCGGCGACCTCACCGTCCGCTACCAGGCGCTGAACCCGGGCGGCGACGACGATCAGACGCTGATCGTCTACACCACCGACCCCGGTTCGGCGTCGGACACCGCACTGCGGCTCCTCGCCAACTGGCACGAGCCCGATTCCGAGACGCCGCCCGAGCGGGCGGACACGACACGAGAGGACGTGGGCCGATGAGCCACGACGAGGCAGGCGAGCAGGCCATTGCCGTAGTGCGCCGCAACACCGAAGAGGTGCAGGGACGCGGGAACTTCGACCTGTTCGAGGAGCTGTTCGCCGACGACTTCGTCGACCACACTCCGCAACCCGGCACCACCGCGGACAAGGACGGGGTGCGGGTGCTGTATCACCGTCTGCGCGACGCCTTCACGGACTTCCGCCCGGAGATCCACTGGCAGACGGTGGACGGCGATCTCGTCACGACCTACAAGACCTACCACGGGACCCACAGCGGTGACTTCCTCGGCGTCGCACCGACCGGCCGCACCGTACGGTTCGACACCGTCGACGCGATGCGGGTGCGCGACGGGCGCATCGTCGAACACTGGGGCGTCGCCGATCTCTACGGGGTCGTGGGCCAGCTCGGGGCGCCGAACGACGGACCCCGCTAGACCACCCCTGCTAGACGACGCCGGCTAGACGACACTGGGCCGCCCGAACCGGGCGAACGTACCCGTCGAGAACAGGGCACGCAGCCGCTCGCCGGCGGTCGTGACACCCGCCGCGGTCACCAGTTCATCGGCGATCCCCGCGACCTCGGCGGCGCGAAACGTCCAGGGCGCGTGCTCGTTCGGCACCCACCACGTCCGGCCTGCCTTGCGGGTGTGCGCGCCCCATCGTGCGGTCAGCCACATCTCCAGCGGCGTCGCTATGACGGGTGCGCCGACATCGACGGTGATCTCCGAACGCAGCCCGCGGTCCGGCCACCGGCGCGTGGCGACGTAGGTGATGCGATCTCCGTTGCGGTGCATCCGCATTCGCGCCCACGTGTACGGAAGGCCCAATGCTGCACGGGAAATCCCGACCATCGCCAGGCGTTCGGTCTCCAGGGACCGGAACAGCACGCCGTGTCTGCCATGGTCGTCGGTGGAGTAGAGCCGCACGTTCGTCTCGAGGAAGTCGCCGAAGTACGGAACGGGCATCGGGGCGACGAACGACAGGTCGCGCATGGCGAACGGAATGAGGCCGACGTAGGTCATGCCGTCGGCGAACACGTCGGGGCGGCTGCCGGGCGGGAACAGGTGAGCGACCGCGGCCGGATCGACGGGCCAGTGCAGGAACACCAGGTCACTCCACCGCTGGCTGGTGAAGACCGGCGACGGGAGCGACGGCGCGGCGACCGGGAAGTTCGTCAGCGGGTCGGACGCGGTCGGCACACTTCGATCGTGCCACGCGGGCGGGTCAGCCCTGCGGCGGCGACCAGTAGGCGAGCATCTCGGCGAACGTGTCGAACGCCGGGCGCGAGACACCGTAGGTGGCCTCGAGGTGGATGCTGAGCGGAAACCCGAGGTCACCGACGCCGTCGACCACTCGCTTGTACAGGTCGACCAACGCGGTCCGCTTGTCGCCGGGTTCCATCCCGGCGAGGCTGCGCACGAAGTCCTGCTCGGCGGCGACGGCGGCGTTTCCCGGGTCCTGGATCAGCCAGTTGATCAGGCCGACCTTGGATTCCATCTTGGGCACGAACCCGAACGACAGCAGGATCTCCGGACGGTGATCGGTCTCCCTCGCGAACTGCTGGAGGAACTCGACGATCGCGTCCGAATAGAGCAGCTGGGTCATGCCGTAGGTGGCGCCCTGCTTGCACTTGAAGTTGAACCGGCCCTGCTCCCCGTCGCGGGTGGGGATCAGGATGGCACCGCGGTTGGGCACCAGTTCGTCGTAGATCGACAGGGCGTCGGTGGGAGCCACGCCCGCGCCTTCGCCGTCGCTCATCGTGCGCGGCACGCCCACGAACGCGATGCCGTCGAAGCCTGCGGCGCTGAGTTCGGTGAGGCGCGTGCGCAGTGCCGGCTCGTCGAGGAACGACGTCACCTGCGTGCACAGGCCGCGCACACCGGGCAGCTCCGGCTTGATCGTCGACCAGTAGTCCAGCACGTCGAGCTTGGGCTTCATCTCGATCGGACGGTCGTCGTCCTCCTCGATCATCCCCGGGATCATGACGTGCCCGATCCGGCCCTCGATGCCCGCCTCCGCCGACAGCGTGACCACCTTGCGGGCCTCGTCGATCGCGAACTGTGGTCCACGCTCGACGTTGGACGGTACGAGTTCGAGCGCAATGGTGTTCAAGGCCACGGGGCCGCTCCTAGACGTGTATGTGCGCCGCGCTGCCGCGGCGGCGGCCCGTTCACCTCGTCGTGAGCGGCACCGGAATCGCATTCATCCCGTGCGCGACGTCTGACGCCGCCGCTGGGATGTCTGCCGCCATTCTCGCAGGTTGGCGTCCGCATCGGCCAATGGCCCGTGACGTGCGCCGATGCCCCGCCGCCCGGAACGTGACCCAGGCAACACCACATTGGCGATTGGGCCTCACGGGGACCCGGGTAGCCAAAAGAGCGAGGCGCACAAACGGCGTCAGACGACAATCCATACACGAACGGGGATGAGATAGATGTCCAACACGGACACCACCAACCTGCTCGCGCAGCTGCGTGCGGTACTCGAATTGACCAATACCGAGGTTCAGGTCGCGGAGACCCGCATCACCCAGGCCCGCACCGAGGCCGTCGAGCGGGAGCTGACCGAGAACGCCCGCCACGGACGTGAGCGTGCACTGAAGATCCAGGCCGCGATTCGCGCACTCGGGGGCTACCCCGACGTGATCGCACCGTTCTTCGGTCGCGTCGCGGCATCGGTGAAGGCCCTGACCGAGCAGGCCGGGCCGTTCGACGAGGCCCTGCTGGGCGACCTCGCGCTCGAGCATCAGCTGCTCGACCGGTCGCGCTACCTGAAGGCGCTGGCCGTGGCTGCCGGGAACAAGGACGTCGAGAAGCTGGCTGCCGAGCTGATCACCGCTCACACCGCGACCGTCGACTGGCTCACCACCGTGCTCGCCGAGGACGCGCTGGGTGGCCCGGCCGCATTGCGCCGGACCCCGACGCAGGCCGCTGCGGGTATCGCGGTGAAGATCGCCAACCTGCCGCTGACCTGGTCGACGCGTGGCATCGACCGTGCGCTCGACGCGATCCGCAACACGCAGCCCGCACTCGAGGGCCTGGCCGACCGCAGTGCGCAGGCCGGCTCCGTCGCCGCCAAGGCCTTCTCGGCCTCGCGTGACGCGGCGCTGCAGACCGCTGAGAAGGTGACCCGCGACGCGGGCGCCGACGACGCCGCCGACGTGCTGCACTCGCTGCGCAGTGCTGCCGGCGTGGTCGAGTCCGAGGAACTGCCGATCGCCGACTACGACGAGCTGAACGTCAGCTCCGCCGTCGCCGCGGTCAAGGACCTCACCCAGCCGGCCGACATCCGTGCCGTCATCGCGTACGAGGAGCAGCACAAGAACCGTGCGAGCGTCGTGTCTGCCGCGCAGACGCGCGTCGCCGAGATCGCTCGCGAGGTCGTCGGCGTCTGATCGCCTGACCGAAGACTGATCGAACAAGCGAAACCCCGGCCACTTCGGTGGCCGGGGTTTCGTGTGTCTGCTGCCGTCGTGTCAGCCGCGACCCGTGCTCGATTGGAGTTCGTCGATCATCTCCGACGCCTGAGCCTTGGTCAGGTCCTCGGGCACCTCGCGCTTGGCTTCCTGGGCCAGCGTGTGCAGATAGCTGCGCTGCGCCCCGGTCATCGGCTCGTCACCGGTGACCCAGTCGGACGGATCCTTCTCGGCATTCTCGTTGGGCGCCTGCTGCGCCTGGGTGTTCTCTTCGCTCATGCCACCTTGATACCCAGGCGAACAGGCGTTCGAAACCTGCGATCTTCAGACCCACGCTCCCCCGTCGACGCGCAGGATCGCACCCGTCACGTACGAGGCCCGATCGCTCAACAGCCAGGCCGCGGCCTCGGCCACCTCGGCCGGTTCGGCGCCCCGCCGCAGCGGTGTGTCCGCGTTGAGTCGCTCGATCACCCCGGGGCTGGCGGTCTCCCACTCGCGGATCATCTCGGTCAAGGTGGTGCCGGGCGCGATCGCGTTGACGCGGATGTTCTCCGGGCCGTACGTCACGGCCGCGGACTCGGTGAGGCTGTTCACCGCTCGCTTCATCGCGCCATAGGCGGGGAGTTCGGGGTTGGCCCGCAGGCTTCCGACGCTGGAGGTGTTGACGATCGCGCCCGATCCCGCCGTGGCGCGGATCGCGGCGACCTCCGCGGCCATCGCGAGGTACACCCCTCGCAGGTTGACGCCGTACACCAGATCGAAGTCGGCCTCGGTGACCTGGTCGAGGGGGCCCGGCGGGACGATCGTCGCACCGTTGTTGAACGCCGCGTCCAGGCGTCCGAAGACCTTCACCGTGTGGTCGACCGCGGCTCGCACCGAGTCACCGTCGGCCAGATCGCAGACGACGAACTCGGCATGCCCGCCGGCGGCGGTCACCTCGTCGACGACCGCGGCGAGCTGCGCCTCCGTCCGTGCCGCCAGCATCACGCGCGCTCCCTCGCGGGCGAAGAGCCGCGCCGCAGCCGCGCCGATGCCGCGACCGGCGCCCGAGATGAAGACGACCTTGTCGGTCAGTAGTCCAATGCCATTGGCGGTGTTCACGTCATCGAGTCTCACCAGGGTTCGGCGCGCCATCCAGGTACACGCGATACCTGGCTAAGACGTCGGGACGCAGCAGAATGGAGTCGTGGACAAACGCGAACTGGGTGCCTTCCTGCGCAGCCGGCGGGAACGCATCACGCCCGCCGACGTCGGACTCCCCGCGGGCCCGCGGCGTCGCACCCCCGGTCTGCGCCGCGACGAGGTGGCCCATCTGGCGTTCATCTCGACCGAGTACTACACGCGGCTCGAGCAGGCCCGCGCCCCGCATCCGTCGCGCGAGGTGGTCGGAGGGCTGGCGCGGGCACTGCGCCTGACCGACGCCGAACGCGTGTACCTGCACCGCCTCGCGGGTGTGGAACCCGCGGCCGCGCCCGGACCGCCGCGCCAGGTCCGCCAAAGCATCCTCGACCTGCTGCACCGGCTGCCGAACGCGGCGGCGATGGTGATCTCGGCGACGTACGAGGTGATCGCCTGGAACGACCTGGCCTGCGCGATGATGGAGGACTTCTCCGCGCTGTCGCGCCGCGACCGCAACTTGGCCCGCCGCGCGTTCCTCGGGCCGCATCCCGACGGGCGGCGGCTGTACGGCGTCTCCGATGCCGACGAGTTCGCCCGCACCTGTGCGCTGCACCTGCGTGCGACCGTCGTCCGCTACCCCGACGATCCCGAGACCGCGCAGTTGATCGACGAACTGCGCAGTGGGAGTACGGAGTTCGCGCGGCTGTGGGACGACCACGACGTCACTGCCGCGACCACGCTGTGCAAGACCTTCGACCACCCGCTGGTGGGTCCGGTGTCGGTCAGCTGCGACGTTCTCGACATCGCCGACCGCGATCAGCGGGTGGTCGTCTACACCGCCGAACCCGGGTCGCCGTCGGACGAGGCGATGCGACTGCTGTCGGTCGTCGGAACCCAGCGGATGGACGTCCCCGGCTGACCACCGCCTGACCCCTAAGGGACTCGATCCCCATCAAAGCGCCACCGGGCGCTCCGTTCACTGTCAAGATCGGGCCGTGACCGGGAGGCCAAAGGGGGTCGGCGTGGAGCAGTTGTCGGTATGGATGAGCGCGGGGCTCGTCACGGCGGGCCTGTCGGCGGCGATGCTCGCCGGTGCCGGCGTGGCGGGGGCCGACACCGATTCCGAGTCCGGCGGCTCCGACGGCACGTCATCGGCCAGCTCGTCGTCGGATTCCTCGGCTGGTTCCTCGGCTGGTTCGTCGGCGTCTGGTTCATCGGCTGGTTCGTCGGCGCCGAAGGCAAGGGATCCGGACACCGCCACCAAGCCGGACGCGAAGCCAGACCCCGAGGATGCCGAGCCAGACGTCGAGACCGACGCCGAGCCCGAAGCGCCCGAACCCGACGTCGAGCCCGAAGCGCCCGCGCCGGACACCGAGGAGCCCGAAGCCCCCGAGGTCGACGTCGCGACCCCGACGCCGGACGCACCGAAGAACGACTCTAGTCCTCCGGCCGACCCGACCGACCCCGCACCCAAGCCCGACTCGGTCGTCACACCGCCGCGAGTGACCGAGCCCGATCCGGTGGCGTCACCGAGTGATGACGCCGACGCCACTGACCCCACCGCCACACCCGCGCAGCCCACCGTCAGCGTGACACCCGTTGCGGCGCAATCAGTGACGGACAACGATCCGGCTCCGGCAGCCCGGATCACGCAGTCGATCACCGCGGTGACGCCGCCGACACCCCCGTCGCTGCTCGACGTCGTCGGCTCGGTGATCGCGGCCGTGGTGGTCAACGTCGGATCGCTCGTCATCAACACGTTGCAGGCGCTCGAGGCGCTCGTCCAGGGTCCGCCGGTGCTACCGCCCGGAAGCACCGTGACCGTGCGGAGTTCGACGATCGAATTGAACACCGGGCAACGCGTCGCCGCGAACTGGTACTACCCCGAGGGGGACGTACCGCCGACGCGAATGATCCTGTTGCAGCACGGGTTCCTCGCGCAGGGACCGATGTACAGCCATACCGCGGCGAACCTGGCTGCCCGCACGAACAGCATCGTGGTGACGCCGACGCTGCCGTCGAACATGTTCGCCGGTGACGACGCCTGGCTCGGCGGATCGGGCATGACGTCGGCGATCGCCGACCTGTTCGTGGGCGACCGTGCCGCGCTCACCCAGAGCGCCATCGCAGCCGGATACGCGACGCGCTACGGTCTGGATCCTGAAACGGCTGCGCTACCAATCAAGTTCGCGATGGCAGGCCACTCATTGGGCGGCCACCTGGTGGCGGGAGCCGCAGGGTTCCTCGCCGAGAACGGCGCCGCCCGCGACCTGGTCGGCGTCATCACGCTCGATGGCGTGCCGCTGGGAACGACGATGGCCGACGCCCTGGTGAAGCTCGACGCATACGAGCTGGCGTCCGGCCACTACGTACCGATCCGCGAGATCGGCGCCCCCGCCAACTACCTCAACGCGTCGAGCAACGTGAAGCAGGCCCTCTCGGCGGCACGACCCGACCGCTTCAACGGCGTCGTGCTCAACGGCGGCGTGCACATGGACTCGATGCAGGGCGGCAATCCGCTGATCCAGTTCGCGGCCTTCGTCGCCGCCGGCTTCCCGCAGCAGCAGAATCCCGCAGCAGTGCAGGAACTCGCCGTCAGCTGGCTCGACGACTGGTTCGAGGGACGGACGGACGTCGGCGACGACCTGACGCCCGGCTCGACGATCACCATCCCGACGCCCAAAGGCACCGCACGGGGCGTGGTGATCGGCAGGGCACCTGCGTTCGCGGAGATCCTGGCGTTCGCCCCGTGGGGTCCGGCGGCAGTCCCAGCAACCGACGCCCAGCTCACCCGGCTAACTGCCTGAGGTTCGGCAAGCCCCGGCACGAGGACGTGGTCAGCGGTCGTATCTTGTCCTCATGGCTGAGATACCCGGCTTCGACGAGCAACTCGACCGCGCGCTGCGCGCGCAGGCCTCCCGGGCCGGCGAGTCGATCGACGTCTACGTGCAACGCGCGGTCGCCGCGCGGTTGCGCAGCGACCTCGAGTCGTCTGGCGACCCCGAGCACGCGGTCCTGCTCGACCTGCTGACCCGCATCGCCGAGAACGCGTTCACCGGCACCGTCTCGAGCCTGCATCCGGTGCTCGACGACCCGGCCCGCCTGAAGGCGCTGCGGGACACCGGTCTGCTCGACTCCGATGCCGATCCGTCCTACGACCGGATCGTGTCCATGGCCGTCGAAGCGCTCGGAGTGTCCGCCGCGGCAATCTCGTTGGTCGACGATCACCGTCAGTTCTTCAAAAGCATCCTCGGCCTGCCCGAGGGGGTGCGGGAGACGCCGATGTCCCGCTCGGTGTGCCGCTACGCCGTCGCCACGGGCGAGCCGCTGGTGGTCGAGGACGCCCGCACGCACCCGATGCTGCACGACCACCCGGCCGTCACCGACGGCACTCTGGTCTCCTACGCAGGCATACCGCTGATCGACCCGGCGGGCCTGGCGATCGGCACGTTGTGCGTGTGGGACGACAAGCCACACCAGTGGAGCACCAGCCACGTACAGATCCTGGACGACCTCGCACACATCGTGAGCGAACGCGTGTTCTCCGCGAAATAGCATCGTCAGAGGCGCTATTCACCGCTAACGTAAATGTTACGAGAACCCCTTCGAATACGGGTTCGCACAATCACCGAGCAAACTGTTGCATGATCTTCATGGGTACGGGGTAGTTTCAACCTCGTGAATGGCTGTGTGAAGTAGGTCACCGTGGCTACACCCGTGATGTCACCCCGCGCCGGCGTTCGGCTCCCGGCTGCCGTACCCGAGCCCGAAGCCGCCAGGCGGTCGCTGCCCGACCTCCTCCGTCGCGACCCGCTGCACACTGTGATCACGGTCGCCATCGACGTGACAGCAGCCGTCGCGGCCGTCGCCGCCGCCCTGGCGTTGGGCCGCGGCAGCGAGACGCAGGCGCTGGTCGGAGCGCTGCCATGGCTGTTCGTGCCAATGGTTCTCGCGCTGTTGGCATCGCACGCGATGTACCGCCGTAGCCTGCGCCGCAACTTCCTCGACGAGATAGGGCCGGTCGAGACGTCGGTCGCCCTGGCGACGCTGCTGCTGCTGACGATCATGTTGGCCGCCGGCTCGGAGGGCAGGCCCGGCGAGGTCGTGGCCCGAATTTGGGTATGCGCGGCGGTACTGCTGCCCGCTGCGCGACTCATCCGGGCCGTCCTGCAACGCATGCTCAGACAGCGTTTTCGATCCGCTGCGCCCGCACTCGTCATCGGCGACGGACCGATATCCCATCAAATAATCTCCCGCATGCAGCAAATGCCCGAATATGGTTTGCTGCCGGTGGGCGTATTGCGCGCAAGTTCCTACGTTCCGCGTGAGCGCGACGATCTGCCGGATTTCCTGAACGTGCCCCACCTCGGCGCTCCGCTCGACCTCGAGGAGGTCGCCCGCGCCACGCACGCCGAGGAACTGATCGTCGGCTTCTGCGAGGACGTGCACTTCGACGACATCGTCGGAGCCGTCCGCGCGGCCCAACGCCTCGGCATGCGGGTCTGGGTGGTGCCGCGACTGCACGACGCGGTCGGCAACCGGGCGCGCGTCGAACACCTCGGTGGCCTGCCGCTGCTGGTCCTGCCGCACGTCAACCCGCTCGGTTGGCAGTTCTGGGTCAAGGGCTTCTTCGACCGGGTGCTGACCACGATCGGGCTGCTCCTGATCTCGCCGATCTTCCTCGGGCTGGCGCTGCTGGTGCGCCTCAGTTCGCCGGGGCCGATCTTCTTCAAGCAGAAGCGGGTGGGCCGCGACGGGAAGGTCTTCGACTGCTACAAGTTTCGCTCCATGCGCCCCCCGCGGGAGTCGGACGCGCAGTTCGAGCTGAAGTCCGGCGCCGCACCGGGCGGGGTCGAGGGCATCGACCGCCGCACCAAGATCGGCAAGATCATGCGGCAGACGTCGCTTGACGAACTGCCGCAACTGCTCAACGTCATCAAGGGCGACATGAGCCTCGTCGGCCCCCGACCCGAGCGGCCGGAGTTCGTCGCGCTGTTCGAGGCGCAGATCCGTCGCTACGGCGAACGTCACCGGGTCAAGGCCGGCGTCACGGGTTGGGCGCAGGTGCACGGACTGCGCGGTCAGACCTCGATCGCCGACCGTGCCGAGTGGGACAACTACTACATCGAGAACTGGTCGATCTGGCTGGACGTCAAGATCCTGTTCCTCACCGTGCGCGCGGTGCTCAAGCGCGCCGAGGACTGAGCGCGACGCCATGACGCTGCCCGTGCTGCTCGTCCTCGGCACGGTCGCGGCCGCAGTCGCGGTGTTCACCACCGCCGCGATCTACCGCAGACCGCAACGCGGACTGCTGATCTTGGCCGCCCTGACACCGCTGCACGGCCTGCTCGGCATCCTCCCCCTACCCGGCATCGCGGCGGGCTGGAAGGAGGGCCTGCTGATCCTCACCGCGGTCTGCGCGTGGCTGCGGCGCGCCCGCACGCCCGTGCCCCACCGCCGGGCACCCCTGCACGTGCCCTGGTGGCCTGCCGCCGCGCTGTGGTTGGCCGTCGGAAGCATCTCGGCGATCGTGGTCTTCGGCTGGTTCGGCCTGTTCGCGATCAAGGTGACGTTCTTCTTCGTCGCCGTCGTGGCCGTCATGTGGTTCGCCCCGTTCGACGCCCGCGACCGCGACCACTTCGTCAGCATCCTGATGGGGATGGCGGTGCTGACGTCCTTCGTCGGCATCGGCCAATTGATCGTGGGGCCAGGCACTCTGGTGTCACTCGGCTACGAGTACGGCCGTGAGGTCAGGACCTCGGGCGGACTGCTCCGAACCTTCAGCACCTTCGTCCAACCGTTCCCGTTCGGGCTGTACGTGATGCTCGCGCTGCTCGTGGGCGGCGCCGTCGCACTCGCCGAGCCTTGCCGCCGCCGCAACCTGGTGTTCCTGTCGCTGTCGCCGATCATGGTCGTCGCGATGGCCAGTTCCATCGTGCGCGCCGCCATCCTCGGACTCGTCGTCGGCATGCTGTGGCTGGCGGTGCTGCGGTTCCGCTCGCTGTTCCTGCCGCTGGCGGTGGGCGCCGCGGCCGTCGCCGTGGTCATCCCGTTCGTGCCGTCCATCTCCCGGGTGTTCCTGTCGTCGAGCAGCCTCGGGGAACGGGGCGCCGGGTGGAGCGACATCATCGACAGCATCCTCGTGCACCCGGTGGGGCTGGGTCTCGGCGCGAGTGGTGCTGCGGCCGACCGGATGTCGACCGCGCAGGGTGTGACGTTCAGCGGCGTCTCGACGAACTATCAGCCCGACAACTACTACGTGAAGATGCTGCTCGAACTGGGCCCGGTCGGCCTGTGGCTGGTGCTGGCGATCTTCATCACGGCCGTGATGTGGACGACCCGTCTGTCGTGGACGCTGCCCGGCCGCGACGGCGCGCTCGCGCTCGGCGTCAGCGCATCACTGATCGCCGGCATGGTGGCCAGCGTGGTCGCCACCTATCTCGAGATCTTCCCGATCGACGTCTACTTCTGGCTCTTCTTGGGGGTGATTGGATGCGCAGCAGCGCAGCACGATGCATCTACGGAGCGCTCGCTCTCCGGCCCGGCGGCAGCGGGGTACAGACCTACATCCGCGAGTACCTGAGGGAAGTTCCCGCGCTCCTGCCCGACGCCGAGATCGCGGCCGTCGTACAGCGCGACGCCGTCGACGACCTGCCCGCCGAGGTGCGCCCGCTGCCCCGGCCGGTGTCCTCCGGCGCCGTCCGCGCCGTCCTCGGCGGCATTCCGACCTACTCCTGCACCGCTTTCCACGCCCTCGACGTCGACATACCCGTCGCCACCCGGGCATTCACCGTCGCCACCGTGCACGATCTCTCGGTCTTCGACATGCCGTCGGCATCGTCGAGGTTCCGCGCCGCAGGCGAGCGACGACTCGTCGGCCACGCGCTGCGCAAGGCCGACCTGCTGCTCGCGGTATCGGAGTTCACCGCCGAACGCATCAAGGCACTCAGCGGCCGCGACTCCGCGGTGGTCGAATTGGCTCCCGCGTCCTGGGCGCGACCACCGGAGGAGGGCACGGTCGCTGCGGTGCGTGCGAAGTACGGCCTCCCTGAGCGATTCGTGCTGCAGGTGGGCACCGTGGAGCCGCGCAAGGACGTGGCACTGGTCGCCGAGGCGGCGGCCGCACTCGACGTGCCCTGCGTACTCGCGGGCGCTGGGTCCACCGGGCCCGCTGCACCGCGCACGGCGGTTGGGCTGGGCTACGTCGACGTCGAAGACCTGCCCGCGCTGTACCGCATGGCCACGATCACGGCCTACGCCTCGAAGTACGAGGGGTTCGGGTTGCCCCCGGTCGAGGCGATGGCGTGCGGTGCCGCGGTGGTGGCCAGTGCGGTGGGTGCGCTGCCGCAGGTGGTGGGTGATGGCGCCGTTCTGGTGCAGTCGTCGCGCGTGCCGGAGTGGGTGGCGGCGATGCGTCCGCTGCTGTGCGACTCCGACGCGCGAGACGAGTTGCGCGCAAGGGCCTTGCATGCGGCCGCCGCGATGTCCTGGCACCGGACGACCGAACTGTCCATCAAGGCCTGCCGCAATGCCGGGGCGCCCCTGTGACCGACGACCCGATCGCCGAGGGCGCCGAGCCGGTCACCGACTACCGCGAGGTCGCCGCCGATCCCAGGGCTGCCGCGCGCGCCACGATGGTGGTCCTGGCCAGCCGCGTCGTCGTGGCCGCACTGGGCTGGGTGGGCAGCGTGGTCGTCGCCCGCTCGCTGTCATCGGAGGAATGGGGCCAGTTCAGCTTCGTCTTCGCGCTGCTCGGCGTCATGTCGATCGTCACCGACCTCGGCGTCGGCCGCGTGGTGCTCGCCCACCTGATCGGTGCCGACCGCGACGAGATCGCCCGTACGGCATCGTCGTTCATCGCCCTGCGTACCGTCCTCGGTCTGGTCGGCTACGTCTTCGCCGTCGGCTACGTGGTGCTGCTGCGCTACCCCACCGAGGTCGTCGTGGCCACCGCCGTGGCGGGTCTGGTGGTGGTGCTGGCCACGCCGAGCCATGCGCTGACGGTGCTCTTCCAGAGCAGACACCGCATGCTCCTGGTCGCCGTGGCCGAAGGTCTGGGGCAGGTCCTGCAACTCGCGCTCACCATCGCGGCGGCGGTCTTCGCCCCGGCACTGCTGATCTTCGTGCTACCCGTGGTCGCCAACGAACTGTTCAAGCTCGTGGTCAAGGGCTTCGGCGTGACTCGCGAGTCGGTCGGCATCTCCCCGTCGCGCCATCTGGACGTGCGACGGTGGAAGCCCATGCTGGTCGAGGCGGTTCCGCTGGCGATCGGCTTCGCCCTCACCGTCGCGATGATGAAGATCGACATCCTGATGCTGAGCCTGATGGACACCTACGACGCCGTCGGCCTCTACTCGATCGGCTACAAGTTCTCCGACGTCATCGACACCTTCGCACTCGCGGCGGCCGCGCCGATCAGCACGCTGCTGGTGGCCGCCTGGCCTGCGGACCTCGATGCCTTCCGGGAGCGAACACGCACTGCGGCAACGTTGTTCGGCCTCGGCGGCGCCGTGTGCGTGGTGGCGTTCTGGCCGTCCGCCGAGCCGCTCATCCGGCTCCTGTACGGCGACCGCTTCGCGCCGTCGGCCTCGGCCGCGCGCCTGCTGGTCGTCGGGGCAGCACTCACCGCGCTGATCATCCTCGGCATCTTCCTGCTGACCGCGGCGGGCAAGCAGCGCAGCTACCCGTGGGTCGCCGTCGTGGGGCTCACCGTCAACGTCGCGCTGAACCTGGTCCTGATTCCGCGGCTGTCCTACGACGGCGCGGCGATCTCGACGGTGGTCACGTGGGCCGTGGCCGTGACACTGCTGTGGGTCGTCATCCATCGCACGATGCCCGTCGGCGGGCTGCTACCGCTACGACAGCTCTCGGTGCTCGTCGCACTCGTCGTGGTGCTGTCGGCGGCGGGCACCGCCGTGGTGGACCGAGTTCCCGGACTATGGCCGCTGGTGTCACTGGTCGCGGTGGCCGTCCTGGTCGGCCTGGCCTATGCGCTGCGCCTGCTGGTGGGAGTTCCCCTGCCAGGGCGGAGGACGTCGACGTGACTGATTCGGGTCTGCTGTTCGTGGCGCACACCGGCAACGTGTCCGGGGCCGAGAAGGTGCTGCTGCACCTGGTCGCGGCAGCCGTCGGCGAGGGGCGGCCCGTCACGGTCGCCTGCCCGGCCGGCCCGCTGGCCGACCGGCTGCCCGACGCGGTGACGCACGTCGAGCTGCCGCCCCTGGGTCTCGGTGGCGAGTCGGGCGCAGCCCGCGTCGTCGGTGCGGGCCGACTGCTGGGGCGTTGGGTCCGGGCAGGCCGGATCCTGCGGCCGCTGATGCGTCGCGGCGGCACCGCCACCATCGTCAACTCCCTGTTCGCGCTGCCAGCGGTCCGCATCGGCGGCGGCAGGTCCAGCGCATCCTGGCTGGTGCACGACACGGTGGTCAACGGCAAGCAGCGGGCCGTCACGACCATCGGCAAGCCTGCGATCCGCAGGGCAGTCGCGGTCTCCGAGGCGACCGCGAAACCGTTGCGCGCCATGGGCTTTCCGGTCGTGGTGGCGCACAATGGGGTGCCGTGGCCTGTGCCGCGCCTCGGCGGCGACCTGCACTCGCCGCCGGTGGTCGGCATGCTCGCCCTGCTGACGCCGTGGAAGGGCCACCGCGTCCTGCTCGACGCGGTCGCGCGGCTGCCGCACGTCGAACTCGAACTGGCAGGCGGCAGCTTCCCCGGCGACGCCGGCTACGTCACCGAACTCGAAGCGCGGGCCACCGCACCCGACCTGGCGGGGCGGGTGCGCTTCCTCGGCCACGTCGACCCGGCGACCGCGATGGCAGGGTGGGACGTCGTGGTGTCTGCCAGCGTGCTCCCCGAGGCCGGTCCGCTCAACGTCCTCGAGGCGATGTCGCACGGGCTGCCCGTGGTGGGCAGCGACCACGGCGGCACCAGCGAGTTCCTCGCCGGCGGTGCGGGTGTGCCGTACCCGCCCGGAGATCCGGCGGCGCTCGCGGCGGCGATCCAGCGCGTGCTCGACGACGCCGCACTGCGCCGCTCGGTGGGCGACGCGGCGCGCGCGTACGTCGCCGCCCACCACGACGTCAACGCGACCATCCCGGTGATGCTGCATGCGCTGGCGTCCTGACCTCCGGCGCGCGGCGCTGGCACTGGGTCTCGGGCTGACCCTGGTCGTCGGCCTCGTGCTGCTGACCGTCGCGCGGGCCGACGACGCGTCGGATTGCAGCGCCGCCACGGCCAAGGGACGCGTCGGCGCCGCACAGGGCTCCGACGTCCTCACCATGTCCGACGACGACCTGGCGACGCTCCTGGATCGCGTCACGTCGGCCGGGATGTGGTCGATGCGCATCGACGTCGACTGGACCCGCGTCGAACCCCGGCCGGGCAGCATGGACTGGTCCGACGTCGACAGGGTGGTCGACGCCGTCAGTGCCCGTGGCCTCTGCCCGCTCGGGCTCGTCACCTACGCCCCCGACTGGGCGTCGGACCACCCGGACGCCAGCGGTGGGTACTTCGCGCCGACGGATCCCGAGTCCTTTGCGGCGTTCGCTGCCGCGGCGGCGCGGCGCTACGGATCGCGCATCTCGGTGTGGGAGGTCTGGAACGAGCCCAACACCGTCAACTACTTCAAGCCCAAACCCGACCTCGCCCGCTACGGCCAGTTGCTCGCCGCCACCAGCCGCGCGATCAAGGGCGTCGACCCGGACGCGACGATCCTCTCGGGCGGACTGGCACCGGCCGAGGACAACGGTCGCGACATCGCGCCCCTGACATTCCTGCGGGGGATGTACGCCAACGGTTCGAACCGGTACTTCGACGCGTTCGCGATCCACCCGTACACCTACCCCGCGCTGCCCGACGATCCCAGCACGGCGGCATGGAACACCGCGCAGCGGATGTGGGACATGCGCACCGTGATGGTCGACGGCGGCGACGCGTCGAAGACGGTGTGGATCACCGAGTGCGGTGCGCCGACCGGAACCGGTCGACGCGCGGTGTCCGAGGCCGTGCAGGCCGACACGTTGCGCCAGTTGCTCGCAGTCGCGGAGAACACGCCGTGGATCGGTGCCGCGTACGTGTACGGCATGCGCGACAGTGGATCCGACGCCGGGGACACCGAACAGAACTTCGGCATCCTGCGACGCGACTTCAGTCCGAAACCCGCCTACGACGTGGTCCGCGGATTCGGGGAGGCGGACACGTGAGAGTTTGCGAACCGATCGGTGCGGTTAGCCGTATCCCACGGACGATCTCGGTAGCATCGGGATCCCACGTCGACGACATCTCGGGTTGCATCAACGCGCCCGGGCAACCGAAGGAGTCCGGTTGGTGACCGTGGAGGACCCGGTGCATCGGGGCGACGTACCACCGCCCGTCGACCTGGCAGGACACCTGCGCGAATTCGCACGCGCGCTGGTGCCCGCGCTCGTCGTCGCGCTGATCGTCGGTGGACTGGTCTTCGGCTTGCGAACGCTGTTCGCCGACAAGGAGTATGCGGCCAATCTGGTCACGGAGATCACGCCATCGGGCGAACTGGTGCCCGGTGACGCGTTCGTCGAGCAGATGCGTGCTCCGTTCATGGGCCTCGCCCAGGACACCACGGTGCTCGATCAGGTGCTCTCCGAGGTGGACACGGACTGGGACGCGCAGACCCTGAGCGAACACGTCGAGCTGTCCAAGGGACCGGCGCCGCAGATCCTCATCTTCACTGCGACGGCCGGCTCACCCGAACTCGCCGAGCAGATCGCCCGATCCATGGTCGTAACGGTCAGCCAAGCCGCGTTCGCCAACCACAATCGCGAGATCAGTGCGCAGCTCGACCAGATACAGGCGTCCATCGGTGCCGAGGAGGCGCGCAACGCCACCCTGCTGCCCGAGGACCCCGCCAGACCCGAGTCGGACCGCCAACTCGCCGAACTACGAGGACAACTCGCGACGTTGCAGAACTCCGGCGGTGACACGCTGACGCTGCTGGCGACCCCGGCGCAGGACACGTCGCCGGTGTCGCCCCAGCCGGTGTCCGAAGGCCTCGTCGCCGGCGTGGTGACGCTGATCGTCGTCGCCGAACTCATCGTGGCGTGGCGCAGCCGAATCGGGAAGAAGCCCAACCGAACCTGGGCCAGACGGATCGCCCGGCGCTACGGCGCACACTTCGACCCGTCGACGGTGCCTGCGGGAGAGCTCGATCCGCTGACGTCGGCCAAGCTGGTGCAGGCAATCCGCGACGGCCGCCCCGCACTACTGCTCGTCGGCGAACACGCGGCTGCGCCACCGTCTCTCACGACCGCTCGGGATGCCGACCGCGGACGGTTCCGCACGCTGTTCGACGCGCCGCTGTCCAGCCCATGGTGGCAGCGGGTGAACGCCGGGGCCGCGGGCACCGCCGTCGTGGTGGTGTCCGTCGCCGGAAGCGACCGTGCGGCAGCCGAACGCGCGCTGCGCCAGTTGGCGGATCTACGCGTGCCGCGGAACCTGGTGCTGCAGTGCGCGGGGCGGCACGACCGGCGCCACGCGAAGACCTCCCCCGAGGCGTCCCCGACCGAGACCACCGAACTGAATCAGGCCCAACACCATGACCGCTGAGCGCATCGCCATCGTCCACGAACGCTTCACGGAAGTGGCGGGATCCGAGCACGTCGTCGAGCAGCTGGCGCTGCAGTGGCCCGACGCCGAGGTCTACGCCAGCATCGTCCGGCCCGAAGGCGTCTCACCCGGGCTGAGCCGGCCCCCGAACGCGACGTGGCTCAACCCCATCTATCGCCGCGTGCTGCGGGAGAAGTCCTATGCACCGGTGATGCCGTTGATGCCGAGCGCCTTTCGACGACTGCCGATCGGTGACGTGCAGGCAGTGATCGCCAGCCATCACGCCTTCGCCACCCAGTCGGTGTTCGCGACCGACGCACCGGTCATCGGCTACGTGCACAGCCCCGCGCGCTGGGCGTGGGACGCCTCGCTACGCGCGGGTGAGGGCGGCGGAGCGTTGGGGGCGGCCATCCTGACCGGACTGGCGGCCATCGCCCGCCGCGGCGAGACCAAGGCGGCTCCCCGGCTGCACACCGTCGTCGCGAATTCATCGGCAGTGGCGCAACGCATCTCGGAGTGGTGGAACCGCGAGGCGGTGGTGGTGCATCCGCCCGTCGACACCCACGGATTCACGCCCGACCCAGGCATCGAACGCGAGGACTTCTTCCTGCTCGCCGGCCGGCTGGTGGCCTACAAGCGGCCCGACCTGGCGATCGAGGCAGCGCGGCTGGCCGACGTTCCCCTCGTGGTCGCCGGCGACGGCCGCGCCATGAAGGCGTGTCGCGAGATCGCAGGGCCCAAGACGACGTTTCTGGGCCGGGTCCCGCACGACCAGCTGCTGGATCTGCACCGCCGCACCCGTGCCCTGCTGATGCCCGGCGTCGAGGACTTCGGCATCGTGCCCGTCGAGTCGATGGCCACCGGCACACCGGTGATCGCCCTCGACGAAGGCGGTGCCGTCGATACCGTCGTGCCGGGTGTCACCGGACTGCACGTGGCGAAGGGCTCGGATCGACAGGTGGCCGAGGGCTTCGCCTCCGCCATGCGCGATTTCGATCCGGCGCAGTTCGATTCGACGCGAATCCGCGCCTGGGCGGAGGGCTTCTCCCGCGACACCTTCCGCCGCCGCATGCAAGAGGTCGTCGATGCCGCCGTCTGACCACTGGTACCGCTCGACGGTGCTCGACCGGGCGCTCGCCCCGAGTCGCACCGTTGCCACCGTCGGTCCAGTGGCGGGCCTCGACGTCGACCGCGCACGCGCAGTGCTGGCGGCAGCGGAGGCGCACCCGCGGGCCCGACTCGCGCTGCAGCCATCGCCGGCCGACCAGAGGTGGGCCAGCGCGGTCGGCGTCAGTGAGCGGGTGCGCCGCCGCGACGACATGCCGACCGCGGACCTGGGCGCACTGCTGACGGCGGTTCGGCATGAACCGGGCACCAAGCTGCCAGTCGACGCGTTCCTGGCCGGCGACCACGTCGTCGTGGACTACTCGCACGGAATCGGCGATGGACAGTTGGGCGTGGCGCTGCTGTCGGCACTGAGCGGCGAGTTCGACGAGGCACGATCGGGAGCGCTGGCCCAAGGCCTTCCACCAGGGGCCACGCGGCGTGCGGCGGCGCGGCACTTCCGTGCTCACCCCGGGGCGATGCGCGACATCGCCCGCCTGCGCGCCGAGAACAAGCCCGACGCCGACGATCGGCCCAAGCGGTCGATCGAGGGGTGGCAGGAACACAACCGAAGCGCCACTGCATATCTGCCGCCAGCGACGGTGGCCGACGTGCGGTCCTGGGTGAAGACGAACGCGCCCGGCGCCACCACCGCCTCGGTGACCGTCGCACTCTGGCGTTCGGCGCTGCGTGCGGCAGGGGCCCAGATCGACGACCGGTTCATGGTCCTGATGAACTGCAGGCGCTACCTCGCACCCGAATTTCAGCAGTCACAGGGCAATTTCGCGGTGGCCATGCCGATGCGCCTGCCGTGGTCCGCATCGCCCGCGGAGATCGCCGCCCTGGTGCGTCGGGTCTACGACTCCGGGTGGCCACTCGTGGTGCTGCTGATGGCCCAGGCCAAGTCGCTCATCGGGAGGGGGGAGACGGGTGTACCGCCGACGACGTACGACGCGTCGGGCCGAATCCGCCTGTCGGTCAGCGATCTCGGTCGCCTGTCGGCCCTCGACCACGTGTCGTGGGTGCCCGGCGAACGTCCTCCCCAACTGGCCGCGTACCTGGAACCCGACGGACCGGATGCGGTCACTCTCCTCATCAGTGAGCTGGCAGGCGGGCGCACGTTCACCGCGACGTTCTGCAGCGCAGTCGTCGAGCCCGATCTGGTGGACGCGGCGCTGACCCGGATGTGCAGTGATCCGCTGGGCACGCTGCTTGCCGCCAAGCACTGAGGTGACCGGCCACGCGCGCAGGCGGCACGGCCGGTCGGTGACCGCGCTGCTGCTCGCGCTGGGGCTGTCGCTGTCGGTGTCGGTGTCGGGCTGTATCTCCGACCCGTCACCGGAAACCGAGCCGTCCGCGTCGCCGATCGGGGCACGCGGCACCCTGCTCGGCGAACCGAGCCCGTTCCCCGTCTTCCCCGCGCTGGACCGGTTGTCGCAGCGCGCCTTGAAGGTTCGCTACCAGTCGACGTCGGGGATCGACGGTTCTGCCACGACGGTGTCGGGCGTCGTGTTCGTGCCCAACGGCGATCCCCCCGAGGGGGGTTGGCCGGTGGCCTCGATAGGTCATCCGACGGCCGGGCTCGGCAGCAGCTGCGCACCGTCGTCCTACCCCGGGTTGATGGGCAACGCGGGTACCGTCGCGGCGTTCCTGACGTTCGGCTTCCTGGTCACCATGTCGGACTATCAGGGTCTGGGCACCCGCGGCCCGCACCCCTACCTCGAACCGAAGTCCGCCGCCTACAACGTCATTGACGCGGTGCGGGCCGCTCGGGAGGTCGTGCCCGAGGCCTCGACCTCGTGGGTCGGATACGGCGTCTCGCAAGGTGGTCAGGCGGTCTGGGCGGCCAACGAGCTGGCCGCCGAGTATGGCTCGGGCCTGAACCTGGTCGGCTCGATCAGCGTGGCGGCCCCCACCGACCTGCGGCCGCTGGTCGATGCGATGGTCGACGGCACGCTGACCGTCGAGCAGCGGGTCCTGATGCCGAGCATCCTGCGCGGGCTTCACGCTGCCCACCCCGAACTGCGCATCGAGGACTACCTGCACGGCACCATGCTCGAACGCATCAACGCGTTCGCCGGATGCGAGGACCAGAACTCCGAGGTGAAGGGTTTGATCGCGCAGGCAGCGCCGACGAGTGACTTCACCCCGTCGAGTCCGGAGGCGGCCGACGCGCTGCGGCGGATCCTCGGTGACGACGCACTACCCCGGCGGCGGGCGAGCGCACCGATGCTGGTGGCCTACGGCGACGAGGATCGGGTGGTGCTGCCCGCGTGGACCGCGGCGGCCGTCGCGCGTGCATGCGGCATGGGCGACCTCGTCGACACGGTGGTGGCGCCGGGCCAGGGCCACGGTCAGTTGGATCTCGGCGCCGTGCCTGCTGAGTGGACCAGGGCGAGGTTCGCCGGCCTGCCTCCGACGACCACCTGCCCGCCACCGTGACGTGACACTTTCTACCGGCCATGTAAGGCAATCCTTGGTCGACACTCTAATGTGACGGTGAACAGTGCCCGCGATCCTCGAGGATGGTCTTCAGTGAGTGGTGAACAAGCCGGACTCCGCCTGCTCGTCGTCGGAGCCTCGTCGGGTATCGGGCACGCCGTCGCGACCAGTGCGGCATCCCTGGGTGCCAAGGTGGCAGTCGCCGCACGGCGGATGGACCTGCTGAACGAACTCGCGTCGGCCATCGGCGGGTTCGCATTCGAACTGGACGTGGCCGACTCCGCCTCGATCGGCCCGGTCGTCGATGCGGCGGCCGAGGCGCTCGGCGGGCTCGACGCCGTGGTGTTCACCAGCACCGTCATCCCGTTCGCCCACATCGAGGACACCGACGTCGTGACGTGGATGCACGCGTTCAGCGTCAACACCGTCGGTGCCAACAACGTGCTGCGCGCGGCGTTGCCGCACCTGTCGGAGGACGGCGTCGTCCTGGTCGCCTCGAACAACGACGTCGGCCGCCCGCGGGCGGGCGTCGCGGCCTACGGTGCGAGCAAGGCCGCACTCGACGAGATCCTGCTCGCCTGGCGCAACGAGCATCCCGAGCTGTCCATCGTGCGCGTCGGGATCGGCCCCACGCAGGACACCGAGATCCTCCGCGGCGCCGACCGAGAACTGCTGTCCCAGTTGATGAAGTCGTGGGTGGAGCACGGTCAACTACCCGAGCAGATGTCGCAGTTGCAGGACGTGGCGAACACACTGGTGTCGCTCGTCATGGCGGCCGTCGCGAACCCCAGCGTCGTGCCGGAGGTCGTGCAATTGGCACCGCGCATCCGTCGGGGCGCCACGCGGGCATAGTCCGCGTAACGACGAACCCGCCGTCCTGAATAAGCAGGGGCAGCACGGCATTTAGATCGGCTTCTACTACGTCGCGTCGTTTCCGTCGGCGGGTTCGCCTGCGCCGTGGACGGCGAAGGCCACTCGATTTTGCCGGGGGTCCTAGGACGCTCGTACGGGACGTACTTGCGGAGGGGTCACGTCGGGACGCCGAATGACGCGCGCGCAATTTTGAGGGCCGCTTCGACGCCGGTTCCGGACGGCGCGGCGAATCCGTCGTCTCACCTGCACGGTCGCTTCACTCGGCGCCGTCTCAAGATCATTTCCGGGGCCGCTGAGGGTCTCCTTAGTTAGGCAAGGCGTACCTATTGTTTATTAGGTAACCCTCAGCTAATCTTCACGAGCCACTTAGGTAACCCACCCGCACCACAGGAGACACCGTGCAATTAGCCCTACCTGCCGACTCGCCGGCTCGCGACTACTCGCCGAGCCGCACGACGCCGACTAGCCGCACCAAGATGACGGTGGCCAGCGTCGCGATGGCGAGTGCAGGCGCTCTCGTCGTCACACCCGTGACGCCGGCGCTGCCCGAACTCATCGAGCAGCGTGCCGTCGAGCTGGCAGCGTTCACCAACCCGCTCGTGACGCTGCAACAGACGATCGCCAACACGTTCAACAACCTCGGCGCGCTCACCACCGCGTCGGCGGGTGTGACCGGCAACGCCGCCGCAGCCCTGACCAACCCGGCCGTCTACGCGCAGATCGCGAACTTCATCGCGGCCAACGCCACGAACCCCGGGCCGCTGCTGGCTCAGCTCGCCAACTTCAACACGAACTTCGGTTCGATCATCGGCAACGCCTCCGCAGGCTCGAACGCTGCGCTGCAGGAGTCGTTGGCCCTGCTGCCCGCCACGCTGACCAACGCGTTCAACTTCCTGCGCACCGGTCAGTTCGTCGAGGCGTTCAGCGAGCTGAACATCTACTTCCTGGTGCGACTGATCGAGCGGCCCGGCAACCCACTGGTGCCGATCTTCAGCATCCCCGGTGACATCGCCGCAGCACTGCCCGGCGGGCAGATCGTGGCCAACGTGCTGGACTCGCTGCTGACCCGCGGCGTGTTCTCCGGCCTGACCCGCGCGCTGTTCGTCGCGCCGATCACCGCGACGCTGCAGGTGGCGGAGATCCTCGACGCCGTGCGCGCCTCGGTCGTCGTCGGCGACTTCGGCACGGCTCTCAGCGAGCTGATCAACATGCCGATCAAGGTGGCCAACGCCTTCGTCAACGGCTACGTGCCGAACTTCCCGACGCGCTCGCTGTTCCAGGGATTGCTCAGCCCGAATGGTCCGCTGGACTACTTCCTGAACGATCTGCCGAACGCGATCTTCACCGCGCTCAACGCATCGGTGGCACCGCCCGTGGCGCCTCCCGTGGCGCCGACGGTCACGACCGCTGCGCTGACGACGACGTCGCCGACCGACATCCCGGCCGCCAGCGCCTCGCTGATCTCGATCGAGGCTCCCGCCGCCGAGGTCGCCGAGTCCGCACCGGTCGCCGAGACCACGGAGACCGAGACCGGCGCCACCGCGCCGGTCGCCGAGACCCCGACCGTCGAGACCCCGGCTGCCGAGCCGGTTGCCGTCGAGACCCCCTCGGTCGAGACGCCGGCCGCCGAGACGCCTGTGGACGAGACCCCGGCTGTCACACCGGTTTCCACTGAGACCGAGACCGACACCGAGGCCGAGTCGGGCAGCAACAAGCCCACCAGCACCTGGGGCGGCGACAAGTCCGACACCGACTCGTCGGGTAGCGGCACGGGCACCTCGGGTACGGGCACCTCGGGTGGCAGCACCGCCGGTGGCAACGCGTCGGGTGGCACTGCCGCCTCGGGCAGCGACGCCACGGGCAGCGACGCCTCGGGCACCGATTCCGGTAGCGCCTCCTCGGACAGCGACACGTCCGGCGGCAGCGACTCCGACAGCTCGGGTGGCGACGAGTAAGCACGGATCGACATGACGAACGGCTCCCTCGGCGACGAGGGGGCCGTTCTTCGTTCGGGGCTCTGGCGCCGAGAGTCGTGGGCCAAAAGAAAACCGCCCCTGACTGCCGTGGCAGCGGGGCGGTTATGGCGGTGGCGGAGGGATTTGAACCCTCGGACGGGGGTTACCCGTCACACGCTTTCGAGGCGTGCTCCTTAGGCCGCTCGGACACGCCACCGTGTGGCAGCTTACCGGCAACCGGGCCGCGCCCCTAATCGCGTCCAGACTGCGGGGAGATCGCTCCCGACGCCGATTTCGCGATCTGGCAGCAGTCTCGGCGGAGGCAACGCGGCGTCAGCGCATCCGCGCGAAGAACGCCTCCAGCGGCGCGGCGCACTCTCGCGCCAACACCCCACCCCGAACCTCGGGGCGATGGGTCAGCCGACGGTCCCGGACCACGTCCCACAGCGAGCCGACCGCACCCGTCTTCGGCTCCCACGCCCCGAACACGACCCGCGCGACGCGGGCCATCACCAGCGCGCCCGCGCACATCGTGCAGGGTTCGACGGTCACCGCCAGGGTCGTGCCCTCGAGTCGCCACCCGTCGCCCAACGCCTTGGCTGCGGCGCGCATCGCGATGATCTCCGCGTGAGCGGTGGGGTCGCCCAGCTCCTCGCGGGCGTTCGCAGCCCGGGCTAACTCGACGCCGTCGGGACCGAACACGACCGCCCCGATCGGCACGTCGGCCGGCCCTGCCGCCGAGGCGGCCTCGAGCGCGAGGCGAATGGCCTGCTCGTCGTTGCTCAATGGCTCCTCGCGCAAGCGCTCGTCGGTCAGGCTCAACGATCGAGTTTGTCGAGCACCGCCGCCAGTTCGTCGGCGAAGCCCATCTCCTGGGCGATGCGCCCGAGCTGCTCGTCGGCGTACTCGTCGTCGGAGAGGATGATGCTCAACACGCTGTCGGACAGCCCGAGGTCGGACAGCAGACCGAGATCGCCCTCCTCGAAGGGGTCCTCGTCCTCGAGGTCGTCGAGATCCATGTTCGCGTCGAGCTTGCGCAGGACCTCTTCGGCGATGTCGTAGTCCAGGGCCGCGGTGGCGTCGGACAGGAACAGCCGGGTGCCCGCGGGCGCCGGCCGGACGATCACGAAGAACTCGTCGTCGATGTCGAGGAGCCCGAAAACCGCACCCGCGCTGCGCATCTCGCGCAGCTCCGTCTCAGCGGCCTTGAGGCTCGTCAACGCGGCGCGCGCCATCGACGTACAGCGCCACTTGCCATCCTCGCGAACGACGGCGATGCCGAAGCCGTCGGGGAGGTCTGCGGCCTGGTTCTGCGCCTGTGCACGCTGTGCTCCCATGGGCTAGACGCTAGTCCTCGACGACGTCCTTTGACCAGCGGTGAAGGCCAAGCCCTGCGCCACCTCGACGAGGCCGTATGCCAACCTAGATTCATGGGGAGTCCACGGAGCAGACCGCAGGTCTGCGTGCTCGGCTTGGGATTGATCGGCGGATCACTGATGCGGGCCGCCAAGGCCGCCGGCTTGGACGCGTTCGGCTACAACCGCTCCATCGACGGGGTGGAGGCCGCGCGGTTCGACGGCTTCGACGCCTCCAACTCACTCGACGGCGTACTGGAACGGGCCGCCCAGGCCGACGCGCTGATCGTGCTGGCCGTGCCGATGCCTGCGCTGCCCATCATGCTCGACCACATCCGCACCACGGCGCCCGATTGTGCGCTGACCGACGTCACCAGCGTCAAAGGCGCTGTCCTACAGGCAGTGCGCAAGCACGGTCTCGCCGAGCGCTTCGTCGGTGGCCATCCGATGGCCGGCACGGCGCACTCGGGGTGGTCGGCGGGCGACGAGAAGCTCTTCGTGGGCGCGCCGTGGGTGCTCAGCGTCGACGACGGCGTCGACCCGTCGGTGTGGGCGACGGTGATGCACCTGGCGCTCGCCTGCGGTTCCTTCGTGGTGCCCGCGCGAGCCGACGAGCACGACGCCGCAGCCGCCGCCATCTCGCACCTGCCGCACCTGCTGGCCGAGGCGCTGGCCGCCACGGCCGGCCACGTACCGCTCGCGTTCGCGCTGGCCGCCGGGTCCTTCCGGGACGGCACGCGGGTCGCAGCCACGGCACCGGACCTGGTGCGGGCGATGTGCGAGGCGAACTCGGAGCAACTGCTCGGGTCCTTGGACCAGGCCATCGACCTGCTGACCAGGGCTCGCGCGAGCCTGGCGGGCACGGGGTCGGTCGCCGAACTCGTCGAATCCGGCCACGCGGCCCGGATGCGCTACGACAGCTTCAGCAGGCCACAAATCCTGGCGACGACGATCGGCGCGCCCGATTGGCGCGACGAACTCGCCGCAGCCGGCAGGGCCGGCGGGGTGATCAGATCCGCTCTGCCAGTCCTGGGTAGTCCAGGATGAAGCCGTCGTCGTCGACGCTGATGGCGGTGTTCGCCAACGGCGACGACAGCTCGATGGCGCCGTCGACGCTCGCATAGCCGATGGTCTCGAGTTCGACGGTGAGGTCGGGCAGGCGCACGTAGACCACCGGCAGCGACACCGACTCGCCACTGCGGTGCACCCCGGTGCGGCGGATCGGCAGGGCGTTGAAGAACGGGCTGAACGCCACGTCGACGTCCAGCGCGGTCTCGAACGCCGAGCGCTTCGTCTGATTCTGGTGGTCCTGGACCAGCCACATGCTCTCTTCGTCACGGGCGATCGACAGTTGGCGCTCGCGTTCGGCCAACGTCACCGTGACCGACAGCCGCTTGGTGGCGCCTGCGTCGTTGGTGACGAGGTCGTACGACGCACTGAACGCGGGATGCGTATCCGACGCCGCGGCCACGATGCGGCCGTACGCCTTGATCCGGTTGCCCGACACTTGTACCCGGACCGACTCCATCCGGGTGCAGTCGTGGGCACGCCACGTCAGTACGGACGGCCAGGTCCCTGGGGTCTCCTCGGAGCGGTCTGCTGCACTCACCCCTCTACCGTATGCGACGGACCCTCGCGTTCGTAGCGGGCTGGTGAACTGGCTCCAGATCGAGACGAACTCGCGCTCGAGAGCGCAATCTCGTCGCTGAGGAACGGCTGCGGCAGGTCGCCCGAACGGCGGAAGCGGTCCGCGCCCGGTTCGGCCGCCCACACCGCGAACGCCAGCAGCGCGTCCAGGATGAGGGCGAGCGCCGTGACCATCAGCGCGCCGACGAGCGCCAGGTAGAACTCCCTGACCTTGATGCCGTCGATGAGATATCTACCGAGTCCGCCGAGGCTGGCGTACGCGGCGACGGTTGCGGTGGCGACGATCTGCAGCGTCGCCGTCCGGAGCCCGCTGAGGATGAGCGGCAGGGCGTTGCGCACCTCGACGCGCAGCAGCACCTGCATCTCGGTCATGCCCATCGATCGGGCGGCGTCCACCACCGCGCGGTCGACGTTGGCGATGCCGGAGTACGTGCCTGCCAGCAGTGGCGGGATGCCGAGCAGCATCAGCGCGACGGTCGGCGGGATCAGCCCGAGACCCCACAGCAGCACGCCGAGCAGCAGGACGCCGAGCGTCGGTAGCGCCCGCAGTGCGTTCACGCCGGTGACGACCAGGAACGTGCCGCGCCCGGTGTGCCCGATCGCCATGCCGATCGGGATCGCGATGAGCGCCGAGAACAGCACCGCGATGGCGGTGTACTCGAGGTGCTCGACGATGCGCGCCCCGATGCCAGCGGGGCCCGCCCAGTTCGCGGCGGTGAAGATGTACGACAGCGCCTGGGAGAGGAAGTTCACCGGGCACCCGCCTTGGACGTCCGGCCGGCCTTGCGGTCGGTGCGCACCCACGGTGTGGCGAGCTTGCCTGCCAACATGATGAGCGTGTCGATCACGATCGCAAGAACGAAGATGGCGACGATGCCCGCGACGATCTGCTCGCTCTTGTCGGCCTGATAGCCCTCGGTGAACCAGGTACCGAGGCCGCCGATGCCGATGACCGAGCCCACCGACACCATGGAGATGTTGGTGACGGCGACGACGCGCAAGCTGGCGACGAGTACCGGGACGGCGAGCGGCAACTCCACCTTGATGATTCGCTTCAGCGGCGTGTAGCCGACGGCGGTGGCTGCATCGAGCACCGCGGGCGGAAGCGCGTCGAGTGCCTCGGGCACCGCCCGCACGAGCAGCGCGACGGTGTACAGCGTCAGGGCCACGATGACGTTGGCCTGGTCGAGGATTCGCGTCGGGATGACGAGCGGCAGGACGACGAACAGGGCGAGCGACGGGATGGTGAAGATGATGCTCGCTGTGATCGTCGTGATCCGCCGCAGCGTCCTCGTCCGATGCACGAAGGCACCCAGCGGAACCGCGATCACCAACCCGAGCAGTAGTGGAAGCAGCGACAACCACAGGTGGATGAGCGTCAGCTCCCACGCGTCGTCGAGATGGGTGAGCAGATAGTTCACGCGGTCTGCTCACCCCAGTGGTCGCGCGGGCGGTTCTTCAGCGCAGCGAGTACGTCGTCGGCTCGAACCCCGCCGATCACCTGCCTGTTCGCGTCGACCGCCACTCCGAGGCCCGACGGCGACGACAGCGCGGCGTCGAGCGCCAGCCGCAGCGAACCACCCGGCACGAAGAGGGATCCACCGGCAATCGTGCTGTCGTACAGCGACTTTCCGTGCCGGTGCAGACCCACGCCGCTGGCGTCGATCCATGCGAACGGCGACCCGTCCGGCCGGATCACCAGCGCCCACTCACCCGGCTTCAGGTCGAGCGCGTCGACACCCGGCTCGCCGACGGTGCGCACGTCGTGCAGCGGGAGGTCCCTGGCATCGGTGAACTGCAGTCCGCGGTAACCGCGGTCGGCGCCGATGAAGCCGGCTACGTCGTCGCTGGCCGGGTTCGACAGCAGCCGGGCGGGTGCGTCGTACTGCAGCAGCACGCCCCCGCGGCCGAACACCGCAACCTTGTCGCCGAGCTTGAGCGCCTCGTCGATGTCGTGGGTGACGAAGACGATCGTCTTGCGCAGTTCGCTCTGCAGCCGCAGGATCTCGGTCTGCAGTTCCTCGCGCACCACCGGGTCGACGGCGCTGAACGGCTCGTCCATCAGCAGGATCGGCGGGTCGGCGGCGAGTGCCCGCGCCACGCCGACGCGCTGCTGCTGCCCACCCGACAGCTGCGCCGGGTACCGGTTGGCCAGCTTGGGGTCCAGCCCGACGCGCTCCATGACGTCGCGGGCGTTCTTGCGGGCGGTCCGCCGGGACTCGCCCATCAGCACCGGAACCGTCGCCACGTTGTCGATCACCCGCAGGTGCGGCATCAGGCCAGCACTCTGGATGACGTAACCGATGCCGAGACGCAGCTTGACGGCGTCGACCTTGGTGACGTCGTTGCCGTCGACGGTGAGGGTGCCCGACGTGGGGTCGATCATCCGGTTGATCATCCGCATCGACGTGGTCTTGCCACATCCCGATGGTCCGACGAACACCGTGAGCGTGCCCTCGGGCACGGTCAGAGTGAGGTCGTCCACGGCGACCGTGCCGTCGGGGTACGTCTTGGTGACGTTCTCGAACGAGATCACGCGTCTACCCCATCGCCTTGTCGAAGCCGTTGTCCTGCACCCACTTCTGGGCCGCCTCATCCGGGTCCATGCCGCCGTTGCCGGACGTGGCGGTGTTCATCTCGATCAGCGCCTCGGTGGTCAGCTTGGCCGATACGGCGTTGAGCACCGACTTGAGCTGATTCGACATCTTCTGCGACGCGACCAGCGGCACGACGTTGGCAGCCAGGAAGTTGTTCTTCGGATCCTCGAGGACCACCAGCTTGTTCTGCGGGATCGCCGGCGACGTGCTGAAGATGTCGGCGGCCGTCACCGTTCCGTCGACGAGCGCGCGAACCGTTGCGGGGCCGCCGCCGTCGCTGATGGAGACGAAGTTGGCCTGGGGGACGTCGAGGCCGTACTTGGCCTTCAGACCGGGGAGACCCTCGGCCCGGCTGATGAACTCCGACGGCCCGCCGAACTTCACCTCCGGGGAGTACCTGGCGAGATCGCCGATCGTCTTGAGGTTCCACCGCTGCGCGGTCTCCGACGTCACCGCGACGGTGTCCTGGTCGTTGGCGGGCGACGGGGTGAGGATGGAGAGGTCGCCGGGAATCTTGTCGTAGAGCGCCAGCAGCACGGCCTGGGGGTCGGTGACCTCGTTCTCCTTGTCGAAGTACTGCAGCAGGTTGCCGGTGTATTCGGGGATGAGGTCGATCGAGTGGTCCTGGACCGCCGGGATGTAGGTCTCGCGACTGCCGATGCCGAACTGGCGGCTGATCTCGAACCCGTTGGCCTCCAGCGCCTGGGCGTAGATCTCGGCGATGATGTTCGACTCCGGGAAGTCCGCCGAGCCGACCTTGATCGACTTCAGGTCACCGGATATCTCGCCTCCGCCCAGTGGATTCGAGCTTCCACAGGCAGACAGCAACAGCATCACGAGTGCGGCGAGGGCGATCGACCCCCGGTAGCGCACTGCTCCTCGCGCCGACTTCATTGCAAACGTCCCTTCGACGTATCCCCCACCAAAGAGCGACAGTAACGGCCTGCACGGCGCGTCGCCCGCCTTTGGATCGTCATGGTCAGGGGCAACGGGTCCGTCATATTTGTTTCATTCCGATGCCGGAGGGGCAAGGATGCACGTATGAGTACCGACCCGCACGTGCCGCCCGTCAACACGGGGTCTTCGGCGCCATTCGATTCCCCGGCGCACGCGCCGGCGTCGGACTCGCCGGCGCCCAACCCTCCGCCACCGGCCAGCGAGGTGAAGTTCACCCGCGCGGGTGCGCTGTGGTCGTCGCTGATCATCGGCTTCCTGGTGCTGATCGTGCTGCTGATCTTCATCGCGCAGAACACCGAGTCGACCGCCTTCCAGTTCCTCGGCTGGAACTGGAGCCTGCCGCTGGGGGTGGCCATTCTCTTCGCGGCCGTCCTCGGCGGGCTCATCACCGTGCTCGCGGGCGCGGCGCGCATCTTCCAGCTGCGGCGCGCGGCCAAGAAGAACTACAAGGCCGCGATCCGCTAGCTCATCGGATCGAGACCAGCTCGTCGATCGAGTCATTCGGCAGGTTGCCGTCGACGACGGCGCGCACGACCGCCGAGTTCAGCGTGATCGACCCGTTGTGGTTGTCGAGGAATGCGGTGTCGGCCGCGTCGCGACCGGTGCTGATCCGCACCAGCGTCTGCCGCGGTGCCAGCAGCGTGGCGTCGACGACGCGCCAGACGCCGTCGACGTATGCCTCCGCGACGGCATGGAAGTCCATCGGGTCGCATCCGGGCGCATAGACCGCGACGAGCCTCGCGGGCACGTTCACCGCGCGCAGCAGCGCGACGACGAGGTGGGCGTAGTCGCGGCACACGCCCGCGCCCGCGAGCAGGGTGTCGGCGGCACCGTCGATCGGATCCGACGAACCGGGCACGTAGTGCAGCCGGGTGCCGACCCAGGACGACACCTTCGCCAGCACCGTCGCCGAGTCGACGTACCGGCCGAACTCCGTGGCGGCGAAGCCGAAGAACTTGTCGGCCTCCGCGTAGCGGCTCGGCCGTAGGTAGGTCGACAGGTCGATCTCGGTGACGGGCGCCGGGTCGGCCTGCCCGATGACCGTCGCGCTGTAGCTGGCGAGCAGCTTGCCCTTGCCCGCGTCGAACTTGTGGATGCGGTTGCCGTGGTCACCGATGATCTCTTCTGCCTCGATCTCCTTGCCGTTCAACGTGAACGAGAGCGACTCGGTGATCTGGGCGCCGGGATGCGGGGCGACGGCGATCTGGAACTCGAGCGTGGTCGGCGCGTCGATCCAGACGTCGAGGTCGACGCCGACGTCGCGCTTGAGCGTCGTCTCGGCGCCGGACTCCGGCGCGGACGCCTCTGCGGTGGCATGCGGGGTCACTGACGGCATGGCGACCGCCTTTCCTGTTCGTGGGAGTCTCGCGACGGGCGCGAGCAGCCCCGTGCCTACCCCATCACGACGCGCGCGAAACCGCACGTCGTGCGGGTGTGAGCGGACTTACTCCGTAGTCATACCGGCTCAGCGCAGCTCGGCGAGGCCCATCGCGATGCACGGGCCGACGGCCTCGCCCACCTTGTCGCCGTATTCCGTACCCGATTCATCGTCGCCGCCAGCGGCTTGGCCACCCATGCGATCGCGGAACTGGATCCCCGCGGCGATGATGCCCAACTTGAAGTACGCCAACGCCATGTAGAAGTCCCAGTGCGCCAGGGGCTGGCCTGCGGCCACCGAATACTTCTGCGCCAGTTCGTCGGCCGATGGGATCAGCTCCGACGCCCATGCCGCGTCGGCGTGCACGTTGTGGAAGGTGGGGTGCCGGTAGACGCACATGAGTGCGGCGTCGCTCAGCGGGTCGCCGAGGGTCGACATCTCCCAGTCGAGCACGGCGCGGACCTTGGTGGCGTCGTCGGCGTCGAGCATGGTGTTGTCGATCCGGTAGTCCCCGTGGACGATCGAGCTGCGGCTCTGCGGCGGGATGCGTTCGCCGAGCTTGGCGTGCAGCAGGCGGACGTCGGCGTCGCGCGGATCGTCGTCGGTCTTGATGAGGTCCCACTGCGAACCCCAGCGGCGCACCTGCCGCTCGAGATAGCCGGTCGCCTTGCCGAAGTCGCCGAGACCGACCGAGTCCGGATCGACCGCGTGCAGGTTCGCGAGCACCTCGATGAGTGCGTCGACGCAGGCGTCGATCGTGTTCTGGTCGCCCAGCGCCCGTAGTTCGTCGGTGTGCCGCACGACCCGGCCGGGGACGTACTCGACCATCTGGAAGGTGGTGCCGATGGCCGCGTCGTCGTCGGCCATCGCCACTGCGCGTGCGACGGGCACGTTGGTTCCCGCCAGTGCGGCGACGACCTTGAACTCGCGGGCCATGTCATGGGCCGACGGCGTCAGACCGTGCAGGGGTGGCCGGCGCAGGACCCACTTCGAGGCGTCGTCGGACACCAGGAACGTGAGGTTGGATCGCCCGCCGGCGATCAGTTCGGCGCGCAGGTCACCCGCGCGCGGAACGTCGATGGACCGCAGGTGCCGGTCGAGGGCGGTGAGGTCGAGGCCCTCCGGGCCGGCGGTTGCGTCGGGGGAAACGTCCGTTGTCACGGCACTTGTCTACCACCGCTTGTTTCGCGGCAGCAGATCCCATACGTGTTCGGTGCCGTTGATCGAGGCCACCCCCAGCTTGCCCTCGCGGGACGCGAGCAGCCGGGTGATTCCCGCGTAGTCCACCTGTACGCACAGCAGTCGCTCGGTCTGCATGACCTCGTGCACGAGCGCGTTGATCACGCCGCCGTGACTGAACAGCGCCACCGTGTCGTCGTGCTCGGCTGCCGCGACGATGTCCTTCGCGCCCTCGACCACCCGGGAGACGAACGCGTCTTCGTCCACGCCGCCGGGCAGGTGGCCGTCGATCAGGCGCTGCACGTCCTCCTGCGACGCCTCCTCGATCGGCGTGTAGTGGGTGAGGTCGCGGTCGTACTCGGCCAACCGGTCGTCGACGTCGATGGTCAGACCCAGTGCGTCGGCGACGGGCTGAGCCGTCTGCAGGGCGCGGCGCTGTGGACTGCTCACCAGCCGCGTGATCGGAAACCGCTTGAGCGCCTCGGGTAGTCGGCCGGCCTGCTCGACGCCCTCGGGCGACAGGTCGGGGTCCGAGCCTTGGCCGGGTTCGCTGCGCAGCGGCAGCGCGTGCCGGATGACGAGGAGTTGCATGAGCGCCTTTCTCGATCTTGCCCGTGCCACCCTATGGCCCGTGCAAACATCACCGGAGGACGGGACCGGCAGGAGGATGACATGGGCTATGCCGACGACCTGTTCGATCTGACGGACCGGGTGGTGCTCGTCACCGGCGGTAGCCGCGGTCTGGGCCGGGAGATGGCGTTCGCGGCAGCGGAGTGCGGCGCGGACGTCGTGATCGCGAGCCGTGACCTGGAGTCGTGCGTGATGACGGCAGAGGAGATCTCGGCGTCGACGGGTCGCGCAGCGTTCCCGTATCAGGTGCACGTGGGTCGGTGGGAGCAGCTCGACGGGCTCGTCGACGCGAGCTACGACCGGTTCGGCAAGGTCGACGTCCTGATCAACAACGCCGGCATGTCACCGCTCTACGATTCGCTCACCTCGGTGACGGAGAAGTTGTTCGACGCGGTGGTCAACCTCAACCTCAAGGGTCCGTTCCGGCTGTCCTCGCTGATCGGCGAGCGCATGGTGGCCGACGGCGGCGGATCCATCATCAACGTCAGCTCCACCGGATCGTTGCGGCCGGACCCGCACATGCTGCCGTATGCGGCGGCCAAGGCTGGGCTCAACGCACTCACCGAGGGGCTCGCCAAGGCCTACGGGCCGACCGTGCGGGTCAACACGCTGATGGCCGGACCCTTCCTGACCGACATCAGCAAGGCGTGGAACTTGAACACCCAGAGCGAGCTCCCATCCAATCCGTTCTCCGGACTGGACCTGCAGCGCGCCGGTCAGCCGGCCGAGATCATCGGTGCCGCATTGTTCTTGGCGTCGGACGCCTCGAGCTTCACCACCGGGTCGATCCTGCGTGCCGACGGCGGCATCCCCTAGGGGGTGACGATGTCGAAGGCGGGGTTGGGCCGGTCGAGTGTCCCGAGCAGCGCGGGCAGCACGCCGGAGTCGCCGGTGACCTCGAAGCCGGGGGAGGCTAGGTCGCCGGCCGCCAGCCGAACGAGACGGTTCTTGGTCTCCAGCCGCACCGTGGCATCGGCAGTCGACTCGTCCGCGGACACCCTCCGATACACCAGGACTCCGTTGCGCAGGGTGAGCCGGTAGTTCGCCGCGGAGTCGGCGAACGTGACGTCGATCGCGAGGTCGAGGTCCCACGCGCGCGGGCCGTTGACGCTGATGGCCAGGGTGTCGAACATCTGCTCGGGAGTGAGCTGAGCCAGCAGCGACGGCGACGCCGACTGGGTCGGTGTGCCGAAGTTGCCGTCGCGCAGTTCGGTGGCGCCGGAGAGGAAGAAGTTCCGCCAGACGGCGTTCTCGGAACCGTACGCCAGCTGCTCGAGGGTGTCGGCGTACAGTTCGCGGGCAGCGGCGTGGCCCTGGTCGGTGAAGATGGCATGGTCGAGTAGTGTTGCGGCCCAACGGTAGTCGCCGTCGTCGAACGCGCTGCGGGCGATCTCGACCACTCTGTCCAGCCCGCCCATGGCCTCGACGTAGCGGGGCCCGATGGCTTCTGGCGGGTGCGCCCACAGCCGGGCCGGATTGCCGTCGAACCAGCCCATGTAGCGCTGGTAGACGGCTTTGACGTTGTGGCTGACCGAACCGTAGTAGCCGTGGGTGTGCCAGGCCTTCTCCAGCGCGGGCGGCATCTGGAAGGTCTCGGCGATCTCGATGCCCGTGTAGCCCTGGTTCAACTGGCGCAGCGTCTGGTCGTGCAGGTACGCGTACAGATCCCGTTGCAGCGACAGGTATTCGACGATCTGCTCGTGCCCCCAGGTCGGCCAGTGGTGCGAGGCGAAGACGACGTCGGCGCGATCGGCGAAGGAATCGATCGCCTCGGTGAGATAGCCCGCCCAGCCGTGCGGATCGCGCACCAGCGCCCCGCGCAGAGTCAGCAGATTGTGCAGGTTGTGGGTGGCGTTCTCCGCCATGCACAAGGCGCGAAACTTCGGGAAGTAGAAGTGCATCTCGGCAGGAGCCTCGGTGCCCGGCGCCATCTGGAACTGGATCTCGATGCCATCGATCGAGTGCGTCTCGCCGGTCTCCCGGATGTCGAGGGTCGGCACGATGAGGGCGACCTCCCCCTTTGAGGTGGTCTGACCGAGCCCGCATCCGACCTGACCCTGCTCGCCCGTCGGCAGTGCGGCGCCGTACATGTAGCCGGCGCGGCGAGCCATCGCCGTTCCGGCGTAGACGTTCTCCTGCACGGCGTGCTCGGTGAAGCCCTCGGGTGCGATGATCACCACCCTGCCCGCGTCGACGTCGTCCTGACTGGTCACCCCGAGGACGCCGCCGATGTGGTCGACGTGACTGTGGGTGTAGACGACGGCGACGACGGTCCGGTCGCCGCGGTGTCGTCGGTAGAGACCGAACGCGGCCGCGGCGGTCTCGGTGGACACCAGCGGATCGATGACGATGATGCCGGTGTCGCCCTCGACGAAGGTGATGTTCGAGAGGTCCAGTCCCCGAACCTGGTAGATGCCGTCGACCACCTCGTAGAGCCCCTGTTTCGCGCAGAGCGCGGACTGCCGCCACAGGCTGGGGTGCACGGTGGTGGGTGCGTCACCCTGCAGGAACCCGTAGGCGTCGTTGTCCCACACCGTGCGTCCGTCGGCGGCCGTCACGACACCGGGTTCCAGTGCTCCGAGGAACCCGCGGTCGGCGTCGGCGAGGTCGCGAGTGTCGTCGAACGGCAGATTGGCGAGATGTTCTGCGTGGGCGGCGGTGATGACGGCGGATGGCGGATGAGACTCCATGGCGTCGAGGCTGCCACCGCGTTCGCCGCGACGGAGGAAATTGGCGTCGGCCGTGTCGGTGGGCGGCGGTAAACTCGAACACATGTTCGACATGCTCGACTTCGACCCCACCACGGTGGACGAGGCCGGCCTGATCGACCGCATCGCCCAGTTGGAACGGCTCAAGTCCACCGCCGCCGCCGCACAGGCCCGGATGACCGCCGCCCTGGACCTGATGCGCCGTACCGCCGAAGCCGACGCCGGCATCCCGATGCGCAAACGCGGCCAGGGCCTGGCCTCCGAGATCGGTCTGGCGAGGCGTGAGTCGCCCAAGCAGGGCAGTCGCCACCTCGGGTTCGCTCGCGCCCTGGTCCACGAAATGCCCCACACCCTCGCCGCCCTGGAATCCGGGGTGCTGTCGGAGTGGCGCGCGACGCTGCTCGTCAAGGAGTCCGCGTGCCTGGACGTCGAGGACCGCCGCACGTTGGACGCCGAGATGTGCGCCGACCCCGCGACGCTGGAAGGCAAGGGCGACAAGCGCATCAGCGCCGACGCCAAGGCCATCGCCTACCGCCTCGACCCCCACGCCGTCGTGGACCGGGCCCGCCAGGCGGAGAAAGACCGATGCGTCAGCATCCGCCCCGCCGCCGACACCATGGCCTGGGTCAGCATCCTGCTCCCCGTCGCCCAGGGCGTGGCGGTCTACGCCGCCCTCAAACACGCCGCCGACACCACCTACGACGAGCGCAGCCGCGGCCAGATCATGGCCGACACCGCCGTCGAACGCATCACCGCCCGCCCCGCCGACGTCCCGATCCCGGTCACCGTGGACCTGATCATCACCGACGAGACCCTGCTCGGTGGGGACACCGAACCCGCCCGCATCCCCGGCTACGGACCCATCCCCGCCGCCGTGGCCCGGCACCTGATCGGAAACACCGTCGGCGACGACCGATCGCGGGCGACCCTGCGTCGGCTCTACCGACACCCCAAGACCGGGACCCTCGTGACGATGGAGTCGAGGGCACGGCGGTTTCCGAAGGCGTTGGCGGCGTTCATCGCGCTGCGCGACGACACCTGCCGCACCCCCTACTGCAACGCCCCCATCCGCCACACCGACCACGCCGTTCCCGATTCCCGCGGCGGGCCCACCTCCGCCGTCAACGGCAACGGACTGTGCGAGGCATGCAACTACGCGAAGGAAGCACCGGGCTGGCGCGTGCGCACCCGCAACCATGACGGCTGTCACACAACCGAATTCACGACGCCGACCGGCACCACCTACGCATCGAAGGCGCCACCCCTGCCCGGCCGTCGGCGCATCGACCTCAGCGAGGTCGAACGACGCGTGAGCATCGCCATCACGGGGCACGCTGCGTGACTACAGGTAAGACGTCACCCGGCTGACCTCGTCGTCGCCCTGCCCGGCGGCCACGGCGGCGTCGGCGGATCGGCGAAGCGCCTCCAGCGCAGCGGTGTCCGCACCCGCGTCACGAGACGCGTAGATCAAGTGGCGCAACGACGACCCCAGCGACGACACCGAGGCGTCGCTGTCGTCGTGCCGGTCGGCGCCCACGCGTTCGGCGATCTCGTCGAGTATGGGAGGCAGGATCCCCACGATCCCGAGCGCGTGTGGCAGCAGTTCGGCCGGCCCGATCCCGTTGGCTCCGGCCACCTTAAGGGCGTGCATGAAACCGCCGACCGACGTCCAGAACAGGTCGAGCAGCGCCATGTCGAAGCCGGCGGCCCGTCCCACCTCGTCACCGACCCACGTCGGAGTCGCCAGCGAGGCGAACGTGGCATGGTGCGCGTCGTAGAGATCGCGGGAACCTGCGAACAGGATGCTGGCGCTCGGCGTGCCGATGGTCACCGTCGGCGTCATGATGGCACCGTCGAGGTACCGGCCACCGAACTCCTCGACCAGTGCTGCCGTCCGACGCGCGCGTTCGGGTGCATCCGAGGACAGTCCGACGATGGTGCGCCCAGCGACCGCTTGGCCCGCGGAGTCGACGATGGCGTCCAGCGCTGCGTGATCCACCACGTTGATCAGCGTCAGATCGCTCGTGGCGACGGCCGCAGCCGGGCTCGACGCCCACTCGGCACCACGCGCCAGCAGGCCGTCGGCCTTGGACTCGGTGCGGTTCCATACGGACAGGGACACATTCGCGTCGAGCAGGGCACTCGAGAGCGCCTGCCCCATCGGTCCGAGCCCGATGACGGTCAGGTGGGTCACGCTGCCACCTCGGGGTGCTTGATGCTCTCGATCACGCGGGCGAATCCGTCGCGACCGTGCCCGGCGTCGATCTGCCGGTGGATCAGCCGCTGTACGACGTCGACCACTTCGGTGCTGATGCCCTGCTGTCGGCTGGCGTCCAGGATGTCGGTCAGGTCGGAGAAGTTCAGGCTCTGCTGACCGGGCAACGAGTAGTCGCCAACGTCGATGATCGACGCATACTCGCCGAGCGAGGGAAGTACGGCCTGCAGCCACGAGACCGCGCGGGTCGCGAACTCCTTAGCGGGCACCCCGGCGGCACCCACCATCGCGGCGCCGTGGAAGAAGCCGGCGAACATGACGTACATGCTCGACAGCAGCGCCAGGTCGTACATCGACGCCATGCCGGCGTCGTCGCCGAAGTACTCTGCCGCGCCCCACGTCTCGAGGAGTTGGCGCGAATCGTCGAAGACTTCTCGGGAACCGCTGTAGAGCACGCTGGAGTGCGGCGTCCCGATCATCGGCGGGGTTGCCATGATGCCCCCATCGAGATACTCCGCTCCCGCGGCGGCGGCCCACGCCGCCAGCTCACGTGCGCCGTCGGGCGAGGTCGTCGTGAGATTGACCAGCCGACGGCCGTCGAGCCCGTCGAGCACCGGGTCCAGCACCTCGTGCACCGACGCGATGTCGAACAGGCACACCACCACGGTCGGCGCCGCCGCCATCGCGTCGATGGGGCTGTCGGCGACCGTGACAGCCTCCAGCGCAGCGGCTTTGGCACGGTCGCGGTTCCACACGGTGACCGGGAAACCGGCGACGGTGGCGGCCCGGATCAGGGCCGCGCCCATCTCGCCGACCCCGAGAAACGAAACAGGTGAAAGTCGTGGGTTGTTCATGACACCATCGTGAAAGTACGCATCCCCTTCGACAAGTACCCACTAATAAGTGCGGTACTTACCTAGACGAAAGCAATGGCGGTGAGCAGCAGTGACTCAACTCGGTAGATACACCTGCGGCCTGGACGCAGCGATGGACGTCGTCGACGGGAAGTGGAAGCCGCTCATTCTCTGGGAACTCCAAGACGGGCCCAAGCGGTTCAACGCGCTGCACCGCAGCCTCACCGGCATCTCGCAGAAGATGCTGACGCAGAACCTCAAGGAACTGCAGCGCCACGGCGTCGTCCACCGCGAGAGCTATCACGAGGTACCACCGCGAGTCGAGTACTCGATGACGCCCGCGGGCCGCGAACTGCTCGATGCGCTTGAGCCGCTCGGCAATTGGGCGATCAAACACATCGGACTGATCTGCGCGGCCGACGCCAGCTAGCCCCGGTTCTCCAGCCACTGCCGAGCGCGCCGCGTCGATGCTTGCGACATCCAGGCGTCCTGGATCAGCTCGGTGAGTTCGTCGAGTGCCACCCGGTGCAGCTCGCTGGCCCGGACCAGCACCGACCTGTGGCCGTTGAAGTGGTCGGTGGTGAAGAAGGGCGACGACTCGTCCTGAACCAGCGCCAATTTGTCGGCGTCGGACTCCACCCACAGCACGATGACGTCGTCGAAGGGTGCGTCGGGACGCTTGGTCCGGAAGAACACGAACGACTTTCCGCCCACTTGATAGATCGAGTTGCCCTTCGAACCGTCGACCCGGGTGACGTGCGGCATGGACGACGCGATGCGGTGCACGTCCGCGGGAGTGGCCGGACGGTCAGACACGGTGCAGCACGACGTCGTCGAGCGACCCGTCCGCCACCGTCGCCGTCATGTACGTGCAGAACGGCTGACGGCGCCGGTCTGTCGGCGAACCGGGATTGAGCAAGCGCAGCCCCGTGTCCGCCGTCGCATCCCACGGGATGTGGCTGTGGCCGAACACCAGTACGTCGGTGTCGGGATAGAGCCGCGCCATGCGCGCGTCGCGCCCGGCCGACTGCCCCGTCTCGTGCACCACGGTGAACCGCACGCCCTCGAGCGTCTCGTCCGCACGCTCGGGCAACCGTCGGCGCAACTCCTCGCCGTCGTTGTTGCCCCAGCAGCCGATCAGCCGGCGGGCACGGCCTTCGAGGTCGTCGAGCAACGAAGGTTCGACCCAGTCCCCCGCGTGTATCACCACGTCGGCGCGCGCGACTTCGTCCCACACCGCGGGAGGCATGTCCTTGGCGCGCTTGGGTACGTGTGTGTCGGCGATCAGGAGCAAACGCATCGAAATCAGAATAACCGACACCCAACCGCGACCGAAACCGTCGTATGGTTGCTGACGACTTACCCATTCGTCGATTGGAGATAGGTCAGGCTTGCTTGACAAAGAGCGATGACATGCCCAACGATGGCCTCGATCTGGGGGTTCGCGTCCTGAAGAACAGAGTTCAGCCGGTGATCTTGGTCGCAGGCATCGCCGTCGTCGTGTTTGCCACCTGGCTCGGCGCAGGTTGGGGCGGACCGGACGTCACGGCGGCCGTCAGCGCCCTGGGCTCACTCGGGTTCTCCTTACTCGCCTTCGGGTGCGCACTGACCGCCGCGATCCGCACGCCGCACCTGCGTGGGCGCGCGTGGATGGCCGTGGCCGTCGGGCTGTTCGGCTGGGTTGTCGGCGATGCGATCTGGGCGTGCTACGGGCTCGTACTACACGCCGAACCACCGTCGCCGTCCATAGCCGACGTCGCCTATCTGGTCCTGCCGGTCGGCACGATCGTCGCGTTCGTGATCACGGCGTCCGCGCGGCGACTGGTCGGCCTGCGACCGCTGATCGACGGGCTGATCATCACGTCGTCACTGTTCCTGGTCTCCTGGGTCCTGGTGCTGCGACAGATCTTCGCCGCCCCTCAGGAGAATGGCGCGGAACTGGCGACGTCGCTTACCTACGCCGTCGCCGACGTCTTCATGGTGGCCATCTCGGTGCTGGTGCTGACCTCTGCCCCGCCGAGTCACCGGCAGGTCCTCGCACTGGTGACCGCTGGCCTGTCCACGCTGGCGATCACGGACTCACTGCTGGTGTACCTCAACGCCAAGGGCGTCCGCACCAGCGATCTGCTCGTCGTCGGGTGGGCCGTGGGACTGGTGCTGCTGAGCGCGGGCGCCCTGCTCGCCACGCGCAATCCGGACGACGAGGCGCCCGGCAAGCCGCACTCGTCGCGACTGTGGCAGTGGCTGCCCTACGTTCCGATGGCCATCGCCGCCGCCGTCGGGCTGATCGATCTGGCCTCGACGTCGGCGGCCATACCGGTGCTGGTCTCGGGCGGGGTACTGGTGGGCGCTGCCCTGGTCCGGCAGCTGATCATGCTGCTGGACAACAGAACCCTGCTGGACGCCGTCGCGGATCAGGCGCTGCGCGACCCGCTTACCGGGCTGGCCAACCGACTGCTGTTCTCCGACCGCCTGAACCACGCGATGGAGATGCGCGACCGCGACGGCCGCCGAGTGGCCGTGCTCTCGCTCGACCTCGACGAATTCAAGCTCGTCAACGACAACCTCGGACATCCGGCCGGTGACGCGCTGCTGCGCGCCGTCGCCGAACGACTCGTCACCATCGTGCCCACCGGCGACACGGTCGCACGCCTCGGCGGTGACGAGTTCGCGATCCTCATCGAGGACGGCCCCCAGCCCGCAGAGACCACGGCGCAACGAGTCGTCGAGGTGTTCGACAAGGCGTTCTTCCTCGAGGGCGAGGAGGTGTTCATGCACCCCAGCGTCGGGCTAGCCGTCACACCCGGCCTCGAGGACGACGACGTCGCAGCCGACGAACTGTTCCGCCGGGCCGACATCGCGATGTACGCCGCCAAGCGCGCCGGCGTCGGAGGCGTACAGGCCTTCACCGCCGACATGCGGCACGTCGACCGCACCGAAACGCAGAGTCCGTCATGGCATGCGGGCAAGCGCAAGCGCTCCCCCGTCGCGGGAATCCAATTGCTCGGGCAGTTGCGGCGGGCCATCGACGACGACGAACTCGACCTCGTCTACCAGCCCAAAATCAGCCTCACCACGGGCAACACCGTCGGGGTCGAGGCGCTGGTGCGCTGGCCCCATCCCGAGTTCGGCGTGCTGACCCCGAACCAGTTCCTTCCACTGGTGCGCCAGAACGGCCTCATGGGAGCGGTCACCGACCTGGTGCTGTACCGGGCCGCTCACGACGCGGTGACGTGGTACGACGCCGCCGAATGCGAGATACCGGTCGCCATCAACCTGTTCGCGCCGTCGCTCAACGACCTGGCCCTGCCCGACCGCATCGCCGCCGCACTCGACCGCACGGGTCTTCCCCCGACCGCGCTGTCGGTCGAGATCACCGAGCACCTGCTACTTGCCAACATCCGGCGGGCCGGCGGGGTCATTCAACGCCTGCGCGACAACGGGATTCGCATCGCCATCGACGACTTCGGCAGCGGGTACGCCACCATGAGCTATCTGCGCGACCTACCGATCGACGAACTGAAGCTGGACCGCCAGTTCATCGCACCGGTGCTGCGCAGCGAGCGGGCTGCGGCCATCGTCCAATCGGTCATCGATCTCGCTCACGCGCTGGGCATCGCCTGCGTCGCCGAGGGCGTCGAGAACGAGGCGACCGCCAGTTGGTTGCGCGCGGCAGGCTGCGACGTCGCCCAGGGCCACTACTTCGCCCGGCCCATGGCGGCCGAGGCGCTGCGGGAACGGTGTCAGCTCGGCTGCAGCAACTCGGCCATCTTCCCCATCACCAACTGAAGGGCCGAGAACGGCCGGATCATCACCTTGAAGGACGTGATGAGTTCATCGTCGTTCCACTCGATCATGTCGATGCCGTTGACGTACTTGCCATCGATCGTCGCGGCGAACTCCAGGACGGCCGACGTCTCTGCGAACCACTGGCCCTCGTAGCGGAAGTCCGTTCCGCCGAACACCTTCGCCGCCGCGGTCAGATACATCGCCGTCTTCGCACGCCCCTCCTGCGGAGAGAACAGCGCAGGCGAGTGGAAGACGACGTCGTCGGCCAGCAGTGCGTCGAGGACGGCGGGATCGTGCCCGCCGGAGATGAAGTCGTGCCAGCGTTCGATCGCGGGAGGTGTCATGCCTCCATCTTCGCAAGCGGTGTCTTCCGCGACCGCCGGAACACGACGAGCACCATGGCGGCCACCGCGACGGTCGACGTCTGCGGGACGACGGTGAACCCCAGATCCCTGAGGATCCCCACCTCGACCGGGCTGAGGACCCGGATGCCGAGACCGGTGCCGGTACTCGCGTTCATCATCTTCTGGTTCGCATCGGTGAACGTCGCGTCGTCCAGGTGCGACACGGAACTGCCCTCACTCCAGGGATTCGGAGTGAACAGCGGTACCAGTCCCCCGTAGGCGGCGACGGCATGGGCGCCCCCGAAGAAGAGTCCTCCCTTGCCGCCGGTCAGGTTCCCGTCGTAGGCGGTGTTCCACCGGTACCCGGAACCGATCGGCTTCGCGCCCGTCGACGTCACGATGAAGCCGTCCATCACGGCCCACGACCGTCCGGTGTTCTTGCCCCGCTCGTCGATGTAGGACAGGAAGCCGAACGAGTGCAGCAGCTCGTGCATCGCGGTGGACGCGAAGTCGTACTCGTTCGCCCCGACCGAGTCGCCGAGTCCCCACCCGTAGGCGAAGTTCCAGTCGATCGTGCCGTCGGCGGCCGCGCCGTTGGCGTCGACACCGCTGATGAGTTTGTTCTGCACCACGGTGCGGAGGAAGCCGGCCGTCTCGCTGACGAGGTCGCTACCCGCCGCGGCGAGCTTTTCCGACTCCGTCGAGTTCTCCCCGGTGACGTCGTAGGTGATGACGACGGGGGCGGTGACGAGGAATTGGGTCGCCATTCCGTCGGCGGTCGAGCGCAGGGCGTCGCGGGCCTCGGCGGACCAGTACTCGGCGCCGGTCGTGTAGTTGAACGCGAACGTGATGGCGCCCTGATTCACCAGCATGCCCGCGGAGGTGCCGGCTCCCCGGAAGGGATTGAGCACGTTGATGTCCGTCCCCATGTCGTCGGCGGTGATCACGAAGGTGTCGACGCCGTTGAAGTCCACGCCCGGGGTGTAGGTGTAGGTGCCGTCCGGGTTGACCAGCACGCTGCCCCGGGTCGGCGCCTTGGAGAGCCGGTAGACCAGCCTGTCGCCCTCGGGGTCGACCGCGTCGACACGACCCGCGATCGGTCCGCCCGACGAACTCACCGTGATGGGCGCCACCGTCGGCGCCTGGTTGAGCAACGTGCGCCGCGCCGTCCACAGCGCGCCGTCCAGGTGCTCCTTGAAGACGGGGTGCAGCGGTAGCGCCGCGATCAGGGACCGGACCGACGACGTGAACGCGTTGAGCTGAGCGGTGATGGTCTGCTGCCGCGCGTCGTGCGAGCTGACCGCCTGCAGCGCCCACGGCGGCGCGGGTGCTGCCGCCGCTGCGACCGCCGGGGCCGGGGCTGTGGAGGTGATCGTGGGGGCGGCCGCTGCCGTGCGGGCGGGCGTGGGCTCGGGCTCGGTCTCGGGTGCTACGGGTGGAGCGTCGTTAGCCGGCGTGGAGACCTTGGCCGGCTCCGCATCGGCGGAGGGCTCCAACTCTTTGGTGGGCTTGGTTTCTTCGTCGTCCGCCTCCGTGGCTTCTTCGACGTCCGTGGCGGGCGCATCGCCGGAGGCGGAAGGCGCATCCTTCTCGTCGTCCTTGGCGTCCGTCGCACCGTCGTTCGACGCCGGCTCGTCGTCCTTCTGCGCCGGCCCGTCGCCCTTCGACGATGTGGAGTCCTTCGAGGACGTGGAATCCGACGAGGCCGACGACGACTGGCTGGACTCGTCGGCGGCCGCGATGCCGACCGCCGGCCCCATCGCCGACCAGCCAAGCAACGCCGCGCTGACACCGGCCGACGCCGCGCCCACCTTGAGCCAGCGCACGACCGCGAAACCGTCCGCCCGACGCCGATTCGCCCGTGCGTTCGAACGATGCGCTGCCATTTTGTCTCCTTCGTCAATAATTGACGGTTACGGTATCTGGCGGTCCGGCGCGACGCAGCGGTTTGCGGGCGGCGCGTCTCGATCGGGGCACCGTTTGGCGATTGCCCGGGCTGGGCACGCACGTCCCGGGTCGATCGACCCGCATTCGACTGGGAAGGTCGTAGACCGTTGAGCATTGTTGACGACGTACTGGCAGATCTGTTCGAGGCGTACCCGCGCATGAGCCGGGACGACTTCGACAAGATCGTCACACTCGCCGGCGCGGGCCCGAGCGAGGGCAGCGGGCTGAGCGTCGCCGTGGCGCTGGAGCCAATCGTGCCGGCGATCGGCGACCGTCTGAAGAACTCGAGTGCCAAGGACACGACCGAGTACCTGCGCCTACTGCGGGGAGCGGCCAATCACGTCGTATCGCTCTGGGAGGATCCCACCGCCGACGCCCCCGCGTTCGGCGAGGTCGAGCAGTTCGTGAAGACCATCGAGAGCTGACTACCAGCTCGAGAGTGCGCCCGAAGGGATTCGAACCCCTAACCTTCTGATCCGTAGTCAGATGCTCTATCCGTTGAGCTACGGGCGCTTGCATATTCAGTTGTCACGCTGGCGCGGGCCAGTGTGGCGGAGGCGAGAGGATTTGAACCTCCGGTCCGCTTTAAGGCGGACAACTCATTAGCAGTGAGTCCCATTCGGCCGCTCTGGCACGCCTCCCGAACGATCCGAGGGGCAAGCGTACACAGGCCAGCCAGACGAAGGCAAAGCCGGTAGAGCGAAGCCGATATCGACGTTCCCTAGACTGACCGGGTGACCGCCCGCCTGCGCCCCTTGCTGGCCGATCTACCCGCCTATACGCCGGGCCGAACGGTGCCGGGTGCCATCAAGATCGCCAGCAACGAGACGACCGACGGGCCGCTGCCCAGCGTGCGGGCCGCCGTCGCCGCCGCGATGGACACCATCAACCGCTACCCGGACAACGGCTACCTCGAACTGCGCGACGTGCTCGCCAAGACCCTGGACGGCGGATCGTTCGCCCCCGAGCACATCGCGGTGGGCTGCGGATCGGTCAGCCTGTGCCAGCAGCTCATCCAGATCACGTCCTCGGTGGGCGACGAGGTGCTGTTCGGCTGGCGCAGTTTCGAGATCTATCCCCTGCAGGTGCGCACCGCGGGCGCGACCCCGGTGCAGGTGCCGCTGCGCGACCACACGTTCGACCTCGACGCCATGCTCGCCGCGGTCACCGACCGCACCCGGCTCATCTTCGTCTGCAACCCGAACAACCCCACCAGCACGGTCGTCGACCCCGCGGCCCTGGCCCGGTTCGTCGCGGCAGTGCCGAGCGACATCCTGATCGCCATCGACGAGGCCTACGTCGAGTACATCCGCGACGACATGCTGCCCGACAGCTTCGGCCTGGCCCGCGAGCACTCGAACGTCGTCGTGCTCCGCACCTTCTCGAAGGCCTACGGCCTGGCAGGCCTGCGCGTCGGCTACGCCGTCGGCGATCCCGACGTCATCACCGCCCTCGGCAAGGTCTACGTACCGTTCACGGCGACCAGCGTGTCCCAGGCCGCGGCCATCGCGTCGCTGGAGGCGGCCGACGAACTGCTGGCCCGCACCGACGTCGTCGTCGCCGAGCGGACCCGCGTGACGGCGACGCTGCGCGACGCTGGCTTCGAGGTGCCGCCGTCGCAGGCGAACTTCGTCTGGTTGCCACTGGCCGAGCGGACCGACGACTTCGTCAACAGCGCCGCCGACAACCGTCTGCTGGTCCGTCCGTACGGTCAGGACGGCGTGCGGGTGACGGTCGCTGCCAAGCACGAGAACGACGCGTTCCTGGAGTTCGCCACCAACTGGATAGGACGAGTATGAGCCCCGCGCAAAAGACCTTCGCCGACTTCGTCGGGCGCACCGAGGAGATCTCCGACACCGACCTCGACGCGTTCTGGGACACCCTGGAGCCGACGACCATCGACTTCATGATCGGCGAGTGGCAGGGCGGGGAGTTCCAGACCGGGCACCGCGCGAACGGGTTCATGAAGCGGCTCAACTGGTTCGGCAAGACCTTCGTCACCGCGGCCGAGGCCAAGCCACTGGTGTGCCTCGACGCCGATGGCAACAAGTTCTCCAACACCGAGGCGATGAACGGCGAGGCGAGCCTGTGGCTCGAGGAGTTCCGCGGCGAGGTGACGGCGTCGATGGTCTACGACGGCAAGCCCGTCCACGATCACTTCAAGAAGGTCGACGACGACACCGTGCTGGGCATCATGAACGGCAAGGGAGCCATCGACACGTCGTCGGGCGCCCCTCGCTACCTGTACTTCTACCTGCGTCGCGTCTAGCGCCTATCGTGGTCCAGATGAGGACCCGAGTTCAGGTTGCGGCGGCGGCACTGCTCGTCGCCGGCGCGGTCGCCGGCTGTAGCCAGACCGTGCCGGGCACCGTCGCGATGACGACCGAACCGGGGGCCCCGATCAGCGAGTCGTCGCCCTCGACGTCACCGCGCACCACGACGCCTCGCACGCCGGGCGCACCGGGTGTGGCTCAGACCATCACGTGCGGCGAATTCATGGACCTGTCGGCCGAGGAACAGGCCGCCGTCATCGGCGAGATCTTCGGCAACTACGGCGACATGGTCGGCACCGAAGAGATGGACACCATGCGGTTGGCCGCCGACGCCATGTGCCAGTTCCTGCCCAAGGACATCGCACTCAACGACATCCTGCTGGGCGGCTCGCCTCCGTAGCGGGTTAGCCTCCCAGCCATGGCCGACACCTACGAATCCCTGACCGTCGACGTCGACGAGCACGTCGCCCGGGTCACCCTGACCGGCCCCGGCAAGGGCAACGCGATGGGCCCGGAGTTCTGGGCCGAACTGCCCGAGGCGTTCGAAGCGTTGGACGCCGACCCCGACGTTCGCGCGATCGTGCTGACCGGGTCGGGCCGCAACTTCAGCTACGGCCTGGACCTGTCGTCGATGGGCGGCACGCTGGCGCCAGTGCTCGCCGAGGGCGCGCTGGCCCGGCCCCGCGCCGAGTTCCACCGCGATCTGAAGAAGATGCAGGGCGCGATCACCGCGGTTGCGGACTGTCGTACGCCGGTCATCGCCTCCGTGCACGGGTGGTGCATCGGCGGTGGCGTCGACCTCATCTCGGCGGTCGACATCCGCTACGCCAGCGCCGATGCCAAGTTCTCCGTGCGGGAGATCAAGCTGGCCATGGTCGCCGACGTCGGCTCCCTGGCCCGCCTGCCGCTGATCCTCAACGACGGCCACCTACGCGAGCTGGCCCTCACCGGCAAGGACATCGACGCCGCGAGGGCGGAGAAGATCGGCCTCGTCAACGACGTCTTCCCCGACGCCGAGGCGTCGCTGGCCGCCGCGCACGAGACCGCCCGCGAGATCGCGGCCAACCCACCGCTGGTGGTGCAGGGCGTCAAGGACGTGCTGGACGAGCAGCGCACCGCGCAGGTCGCCGCCAGCCTGCGCTACGTCGCTGCGTGGAACTCCGCCTTCCTGCCGAGCAAGGACCTCACCGAGGGCATCACGGCGATGTTCGCCAAGCGCCCACCCGAGTTCACCGGCGAGTAGCCGAAACGCACGCATCGTGCTGTGCACACGCTTAGCATCACGGCGTGCAGGTACAGCCCGCTGCGTTCTTCAGAACCACGCTGCCCATCGACCTCGACGCTCTGGCGCGGGTCGACGACGGCAGGTACCACTCGGTCTGGCTGCCCGATCACATGGTCAGCTTCTGGCCCGACTCGATCTGGACGCCTGAGTTCACCGACCTCGCCGAGGTATCGCCGTCGCCGCACCGCCACCTCGACGGCATGGCCGTCGCGGCTGCCGCAGCGGTTCTGACCCAGCGGGTGCCACTCGCCACCAGCGTGGTCGACACCGTCCGGCGCCACCCCGTGATGCTGGCGCAGTCCGCGCTGACGATCGACCACCTCGCCAAGGGCCGGTTCATCCTGGGTCTCGGCAGTGGCGAGACCGAGAACGTCGTGCCCTACGGTTTCGACTTCGCCGCGCCCGTCAGCCGCTTCGAAGAGGCACTGCAGGTGATCCGCCTGCTCTGGGAAGGCCAAGGGCCGGTCGACTTCTCGGGCCGGTTCTACCAACTCGAGCATGCCCGCCTCGACACCGAACCGTACGACGGACACTTCCCCGAGATCTGGATCGGGGCGAGCGGGCCGCGGATGCTCGAGATCACCGGCCGCTACGCCGACGGGTGGTGGCCGGCGGGCGCCTGGACGCCAGACCACTACGCCGAGATGCTGGGGACCGTGCGTACGTCGGCCGAACGCGCCGGCCGCGACCCGATGGCGATCACGCCGTGCTTCATCCAGGTGTGCCTGATCGGCGACGACGACGAACTCGCCGAGATCGTCGCGGCTCCACTGGTGCAGGCCTTCCTACTGCAGGTGTCGGCGAAGACGTTGGCGGACTTCGGGTTCGAACATCCCTGCGGCGACCAGTGGCGGGGCTTCCAGGACATCGACCCGGCGACCATGACCCGCGAACGCATTCTCGACTTCCTCGACCGGGTCGACCCGGAGGCCATCCTGGCCGTCGTGCCGCACGGATCGCCGCGTCGGGTCGCCGCCCGGATCAAGGAGTTCGTCGACGCCGGACTCCGCGTACCGAAGATCCTCGACTACGGCGCCATGGCCGGACGTCGTCATGCCGCTGAGTCGGCCGAACGCGTCCGCGCCACCGAGGATGCCCTGCTCGAACTGTGCGGGCAGTCATGAGCACCGCACTCGACGCCGCGGAGCTGCTGTCCGCCGCCCAGGCCGCGACGGGTCTCGCCGACTTCGGTGATCCGACTCTCCCGCAGCGCTTCTCGCTGGCCGTCGATCACCTCAACGCCATCCCGATGGACGGCGACGGCAGGCGTCGCGCGGCCGAGACGTGCCACTGGCTGCTGACGTCGCGGCTCGAAGTCTTCGGCGATCGCGGCCGACTGCCCATCGCCGACGAGGTGATCGACCGCCCGATGTTCGCCACCGGCGAGCCGCGGTCGGGAACGACGCTCGCCCACGCCCTGATGGCCGCCGACCCGCAGTCGCGCGCACTGCGCTTCTGGGAGGTGATGTACCCGTCACCGCCAACTGGGCTCGCAGATGCGTCCGATGCCCGCGTGGCGCGGGCCGACGACGACTGGCGCGAGATCAACGCGAAGATGCCGAAGTGGTTGCACAGCCACCCCTACAACGACATGCTCGGCGACGGACTGCCCGAGGACGAACGGACGTGGGCGTTCGACTTCCGGGTCATGACGCCGACCGCGTGGTGGCGGGTACCGATGCCGACCGTCGTCGGCGGCCTGCCGACCGACGCCGCAGCGCAGTACCGGATCCACCGCGCGATGTTGCAGCAATTTCAGTTCGGCAGGGAGCCCAAGCGGTGGGTGTGCAAGGGCTTTCACGGTTTTCGGCTCGCCGAGTTCTTCGATGCCTACCCCGACGCCACCCTGATGTGGCTGCACCGCGATCCGGTTCAGGTCGCCGCATCCCGGACCATGATGATGGCCGACATCCTCGACGGCATCGTCGGACCCGTGGACCTGCGCGTCGAGGCCCGCAACCACCTCGAGATGACCAGGGCGGGCGTCACCAACACGATGACCAATCCCCTGGTCGACGATCCGCGGATCCTGCACGTCCGCTACACCGACTTCATCGCCGATCCGGTGGGCACCGTCGAGCGGTTCTACGCCTTCAGCGACCGGACGCTCACCTCCGACGGGGAGGCGGCGATGCGCCACTACCTCGCCAACAACCGCGGCGACCGGCACGGCAAGTTCCGCTACTCCACCTCGGTGCTCACCGACATCGGCGAGGACCTCGCGGCACTGCACGAGGAGTTCCGGCCGTTCCGCGAACGATTCGGCGTCCAGATCGAGAACCGTGGCTGACTTCGGGCGGCTCTCGGTACACGGCGTCGGCCTGCTCGGCGCCGCACCTGCCGAGTACGACGCCTATTGGCAGACACTGGGTCTCGGCCGGGTGAGCCTGGTCGACGATCAACTCCGCGACGCTGCCCTGGCGCCGCTGATCGCCCGCCGGGGCTACGTCGTCGACACCGTGTTCCATCTGTTCCGCACACCGGAGGCACTCGACGCCGCCGTCGACGCGGCCGCGGCGATCGGCGCCCGGTGCGTGTACATGCTGACCGGCGGTCGCGACGGCCTCACGTGGGAACAGGCCGCCGAGCGGTTCTGCGACGCGGTCGCGCCGTGCCGCGATCACGCCGAGAACGTCGGCGTCGCACTGGCGATCGAGAACGCGTCCGCGCTCTACGCCGACATCCACTTCGCTCATTCCCTGCGCGACACTGCGACACTGGCCGAGATGGCCGACCTCGACGTCGTCGTCGACCTGTTCCACTGCTGGGCGGAGGCGGACCTGACCGCGCTGGTCGAGCGGGTCCTACCACGCACGCAGTCGATCCAGCTCAGCGACTACGTACTGGGCGACCGATCGCTACCCGCCCGCGCCGTACCCGGTGACGGCGCGATCCCCATCGAACGGTTCGTCCGGCACGCCATCGAGAACGGCTACCGCCACGGGTTCGACCTGGAACTCATCGGCCCGCGCATCGACCGCGAGGGACCACTGGATGCGGCGCGCCGCGCCTGCGTGACCGTGGCGGCCATGCTGGATCGGATCGGCTGAGGCGGCAATGGCATTCGGGGACGGCGGGGACGACCAGGCACTGCGCGATGCCTGGACGGCGTTCTGCGACCGCCTCAAGGAGGCAGGCGAGCAGGCGTTCAAGGACCACAACCCGGCTTCGGCGCCGCACCGCGCCGACGCCTTCCGGTTCCTCACCCAAAACCTCGGTCAGGCCTTCGATCTCGGGTTCGAGACCAAGGATCCCCGGTATCCGCTACTGCACGCCTTCAGCCACCCGACCCGCAAGCTCGGCGGCGACTGTGGCGACTTCACCTATCACCAGGCCTGGATCGATGGGCGGTCGAGCTACCGCATCACCGGCACGCGGGGCACCGCCCCGTTCTTCAACGTCACCGTCCAGGGCGCCCGCCGCGACGGGCCGGGTGTCCTGCACGAGCCGTTCGGCGACGTCCCCGAGGCCAACCTGACCGGCGATCGGATCACGACGACGGCAGACGGCGAACTCGAGCTGTTCATCGGCGGCCCGCGGCGCGATGCCAACTGGCTGCCCACCACGGCACAGTCGCGAAAGGTGTTCATCCGGCAGGGTTTCGACGGGTGGGAGGAGACCCCGGCGCGGCTGTCGATCGAACGCATCGACATGGACGCCCCCAAGCCGATGCCCACGCCGGCGGCGATGGTCGACGCCATGGCGTGGGCTGGCGACTTCGTCACCGGCCTCATGGGGGACTGGCCGGAGTTCCCGTTCACGTATGGCGGCGTCGACGAACACCGACCGAACGCGTTCCCCACGTTGGAGTCCGCCGAGGGCGACGACAAGCGTGGCCGAGCAGCGACGAACATGCACTGGGCGCTGGGCCCGGACGAGACACTGATCGTCGAGTTCGACGCCCACGACGGACTGTGGATGCTGACGAACATGGGGCCGTTCTTCACCAGCATGGACTACCTCTACCGGCCGGTGACCTACACGCCGAGCAGAACCGTGGTGGACGCCGACGGCAAGGTGCGGATCGTGCTCGCCCACGACGACCCCGGCGTGCACAACTGGATGGACACCCAGCGCTTCGAACGCGGCAACCTCACCTACCGGCACATGCTGAGCGGCAGCCCCGTGCCGCTGCACACCCGCCTGGTGCGCTCGACCGATCTCGACGCCGCCCTGCCCGCAGACACCGCACGTGTCAGTCCCCGGGAGCGCGTCGCGCAGACGAGGCAGCGGTTCGACGGCATTCGCCGGCGCTACGGGATGTAGGCGTTATTCGCGGCATCCTGCCAGGGGATCGTCGGGTGACTCCCAGATTCGTTGCGCCACTGATTATTCCCAGAATCGGCGACTGTCTACAATCTCACTTCGAGGCGTGTTTCCAGACTCCGCGCGGATCATCCGATCTCATGACGAATACAACGCACCGCACCACCACTGAACCGCCCGCCCGGCATGGAACGGGCTCGCCGCGCATCGCCGGCACCGCCGTGGCCTTCACGCAGAACCGCCATACCCAGGACGACGTCGCACGCGAACTGATCGGGGTTGCCCCGCCGGGTTTCGAACGCTTCGTGCGCACCAGCGGAGTCGACACCCGCAGCCTCGCGTTGCCACTCTCGCGGTACCCCGAGCTGAACGGTTTCACCGCCGCGAACGACGCCTACATCGAGGTCGCGGTGGATCTCGGAACGCAGGCGGTGCGAGCGGCTCTCGACGCAGCACACGTCGACGCCCGCGATGTGGACGCGATCGTCTCGGTGTCGAGCACCGGCGTCGCGGTGCCCACGATCGACGCGCGACTGGCGTCGAGGGTCGGTCTGCGCCGAGACGTCAAGCGCATCCCCCTGTTCGGGCTCGGTTGCGTCGCAGGCGCGGCGGGCATGTCGCGCGTGCACGACTACCTCCGCGGCTATCCGGGCCACGTCGCCGTCCTGCTCTCGGTCGAACTGTGCTCGCTCACGCTGCAACGCGACGACTCCTCGATCCCCGCACTGATCGGGGTGTGTCTGTTCGGCGACGGGGCGGCAGCCGTGGTCGCCACGGGCGCCGACCGCGCACCCACGTATGCCACCGCGCCGAGCGGCCCGGCCGTTCTCGCGACCCGCAGCGCGCTGTTCCCCGACACGGTGGACGTGATGGGCTGGAAGGTGGGCACCGGCGGCTTCCAGCTGGTCATGTCGCGCGACGTTCCCCGCATGGCCGACGATCACCTGCGTGGCGAGGTCGATCGGTTCCTCGCCGACCACGGTCTCACCGCCGCCGACATCTCCACGTGGATCTGCCACCCCGGTGGGCCCAAGGTGATCGACGCGATCCAGAACGCGATCGAGTTGTCGCCCGCGGCGCTCGCGCACAGCAGGCAGTCCATGCGCGAACACGGCAACGTGTCGTCGGTGTCGGTGCTCGACGTCCTGGGGCGCACCCTGGCGCAGCCACCCGCGGCGGGCGATCTCGGCGTCATGCTCGCGATGGGCCCCGGGTTCAGCTTCGAACTGCTGCTCCTGAGCTGGTGAGCGCGACCGTGTACTACCTGTTCATCCTGGCCGTCGGCGCCGAACGGCTCGTCGAGCTGGTGGTGTCGAGGCGCAACACCGCGTGGTCGATCAGCAACGGCGGCAGGGAGTTCGGCCGCGGACACTACCCGGCCATGGTGACGATGCACGGGCTGCTGCTGGCCAGTTGCGTGGTCGAGGTCGCCGTCGGGCACCGGCCGTTCATCGGGTGGCTGGGTTGGCCGATGGTTGTCCTCGTCGCGCTCAGCACCGCGATGCGGTGGTGGTGCGTCGCGACACTCGGCAAGCACTGGAACCCACGGATCATCGTCATCCCCGGCGCTCCGCTCGTCGAAGGCGGACCGTACCGCTGGCTGCACCACCCGAACTACACGGCAGTCGCCGTGGAAGTCGCGGCCTTGCCGCTGGTGCACTCGGCGTGGGTCACCGCGATCGTGTTCAGCGCGGCCAACGCCGCCATGCTGAACGTGCGCATCCGCACGGAGAACACCGCGCTGGGTTACGCCTGACGGCGTGCGACTGTATGAGCTGCGGTGGCGGAGGGATTTGAACCCCCGGTCGGTGTTAGCCGACTCTCGCTTTCAAGGCGAGTGCATTAGGCCGCTCTGCCACGCCACCGTGGGACAGCCTAAGGCCTTCAGACCCGACCCATTCTGGCGGGCGGCGCGGCATCGCGGAGTCCGGCGCCGATGCGCCTGCAGTTCTCCCCCATGGCGGCGATCTGCGTGCGGGACAACCTGCCGAGGAAGTGGGTCCGCACTCCGTCCCCGTAGGTGACCAGCGCGTCCTTCAGCAGTGCCCGGCCCTCGGGCGTGATCGTCGCCAGCACGCCTCGGCCGTCGTCGGGACTCGAGCAGCGACCGACCAGGTTCTGCGATTCGAGCCGGTGAATCTGACGGGTGACCCGGCTGGGCAACGACATCAGTTCCTCGGCGAGATCCCCCATCCGCGCCGAGCCCGTCGGTGACCTGTCGAGCAGGTCGAGCAATCGCACGTCGTTGAGCGTCAGGTGGTGCGACTCCACCAGCTGTTTGTTCAACGTGGCGTACAGCCGCAAAGCGGCATCCAGAAAGTTTTGCCAAGATCGCTCCTCGGCAATGTCGAGCCCAGGCATGGCGCTCTCGGTTCGCCCTGCAATCATCCCCTCCATGGCGCCATAGTAGAACTCCCGACCGCAAGTAGTAGCGTTATTGACATGCGTGCCATTACAGCTGTCTCGGCCGACGATCTGCGCTGGGAGGAGGTGCCGGACGTCGCAGCTCAACCCGGTGAAGTGATCATTGACGTGGTCACCGCCGGTGTGAATCGGGCCGATGTCCTACAGGCCGCGGGCAACTATCCGCCGCCGACCGGCGCCAGTGACGTCATGGGGTTGGAGGTGTCCGGGCGGATCGCCGAGGTCGGCGAGAACGTTGCCGAGTGGTCGGTCGGCGACGAGGTCTGCGCTTTGCTGGCCGGTGGCGGATACGCCGAGCGGGTCGCCGTTCCGGCGGCTCAGGTGATGCCCGTGCCCGACGGTGTCGACCTCCATAGCGCTGCGGCCCTGCCGGAGGTGGCGTGCACCGTCTGGTCCAACCTCGTCATGACCGCGGGCCTGACCGAGGGCCACCTCCTGCTCGTCCACGGCGGCGCCAGCGGCATCGGCACCCACGCGATCCAGGTGGCCCGCGCGCTCGGCTGCCGCGTGGCCGTCACGGCGGGCTCGGCGGAGAAGCTCGCGTTCTGCGGGGAGCTCGGTGCCGATGTCGCGATCAACTACCGCGAGGACGACTTCGTCGAGGCAATCAAGCGCGAGCCCGACAGCCAGGGCGCCGACGTGATCCTCGACATCATGGGTGCCTCCTACCTCGACAGGAACATCGATGCGCTCGCTCCCGACGGGCGCCTCGTCGTCATCGGGTTCCAGGGTGGCGTGAAGGCCGAACTCAACATCGGCAAGCTCCTCGCCAAGCGGGCCGGCGTCATCGCGACCGCCCTGCGCTCACGTCCGGTGGACGGGCCATCCGGCAAGGGCGCCATCGTCGACGAGGTGGTGGCCAACGTGTGGCCGATGATCGCCGCGGGCAAGGTGCGCCCGATCGTCGGAGCCGAACTGCCGATCACCGAGGCCGCGGCAGCCCACCGCATGCTGACGGCCAGCGAGGTCACCGGCAAAGTGCTTCTGCGCGTGCGGGACTGACGCTAGCCGAGCGAGGCGAGCGCACGGACCAACTGGTCCACTTCGGCCATCGTCGTGTAGTGCGCGAGGCCGACCGTGACGGCGCCGCCGATGTCGCTGACCCCGATCACGTCGAGCACGCGCGACGTCGTGTTGGACACTGCCAGCACGCCGTTGTCGGTGAGGCGCTGGAACACCCGCTCCGCCGGGACGCCGTGCACGGCGAGGCTGAGCACGGGGATCCGGGCCTCGGGCGCTCCGATCACCATCACCAGTGGCAGCGAGCGCAGCGCCGCCAGCAGGTACTCGAACAGCCGGTCCATGTAGGCGCCGGCGGATTGCATTGACAGCGCCAGTCTTTCGCGGCGGGTGCCGGACGCGGCCTCGTCGAGGTTCGCGAGGTACTCGACGCTGGCGACCACGCCGGCGAGCATGCCGTACTGGTGTGCGCCGACCTCGAGTCGCGCAGCGCCGGTGGCCAGCGGGTCCAGCGCCACCGACCCGAACGTGTCGATGAGCGAGGGGTCGCGGAACACCAGCGCGCCGATCGGGGGGCCGCCCCACGCCACCGCGTTCACGGCGACGACGTCGGCCTCCACCTCGTCGACGTCGATGAGGCGGTAGGGAGCGGCAGCGGAGTGATCGACCACGACCAGACCGTTGTTCTCGTGGACGAGCTTGGTCACGGGGCGCAGGTCCGTCACGGTGCCCAGCGACGACGACGCCGACGTCAGCGCCACCAGTCTGGTGGGCTTGGTGATCAGGCTCTCCCACTGCCATGCGGGAACGTCGCCGGTCTCGATGTCGACCTCGGCCCACTTCACCTTGGCGCCATACCGATTCGCGGCGCGCAGCCACGGTGAGATGTTGGCCTCGTCGTCGAGGCGGCTGACCACGACCTCGTACCCGAGACCCACCCGCGACGACGACGCGTCCGCAAGCGCGGCGAGCAGGATCGCGCGATCGGCGCCCAGCACGACACCGCGGGGGTCGGCACCGACGAGATCGGCAACGGCCTGGCGAGCGGCGGCAAGCACCGCGGCACTGCGCTTGGCAGCGGGGTGCGGGCCGACGTCGGTCGTCATCGAGCCGCGGAATGCGGTCGACACGGTCGTCGCGACCGAGTCGGGAAGCAGCATGCCGTAGGGGGCGTCGAAGTGCACCCAGCCGTCGCCCAGCGACGGGTGTAGACCACGCACCCGGGCGACGTCGTATGCCATGCCACCCACCTTCGAGCGAATGAAAACCGCAATTTCCAACGATCTCGGGTGACCGACGGCATCTTCCGACGCCCGTGCCTTGATCAGACGGGGCCACCTCGGCAGCCATACTAGTGCAGTGAGCTTGGCCTTCGGCGTGCTAGTGGCGTGGTCGTTGCTAGTCACCCCCGGAGCTATCGTCGCCCGCACGGCTCAGCTAACTTGGCCGGTCGCCATCGCAGTCGGGGCGCCGCTCACCTACGGGATCGTGGGTCTCGCCATCCTGCCGCTGGGCGCCGTGGGCATTCCGTGGAATGGCTGGACGGCCCTGGCGTCGCTGCTGGTCATCGTGATCGCCGTCACAGCGCTGCAGGTTTCGCTGTCGCGGTTCCGCGACCGCCCCCCGCCGGGGAGCGCCATGTCGACCGGACCGGCGCTCGTCGTCGCGGCCGGGGTGATGCTGGGCGCGGTCCTCATCGGGTACGCCGCCGCGCGCGGTCTTCCGCAGTGGCAGTCGGTGCCGAGCAACTGGGACTCCGTGTGGCACGCGAACACCATCCGCTTCATCCTCGACACCGGTCAGGCCTCACCCACCCACATGGGCGAGCTGCGCAACGTCGAGACCCAGGCGACGCTCTTCTACCCGTCGGCGTTCCACGCGCTCGCCGCCGTGCAGTGCCAGATCACCGGCATCGCGGCGACCAGCGCATACACGCTGTTCTCGCTGGTCGCCGCCATCTGGCTGTTCCCGGTCAACGCCGCCGCACTGACGTGGTTCCTGCTGCGTGAACACGACCGGTGGCGAGCGGCGGGTTGCGCGGCCGCCGCCGCGGCGCTCACCGCGTCGTTCACCGCCGTGCCCTACGTCGAATTCGACACGGCCTCGATGCCCAACCTCGCTGCCTTCGGCCTGGCGGCGCCGACCGCCGTCCTGGTCGTCTCCGCCGTGCGGCACCGCACCCTCGTCCCGCTCGCCGTACTCGCGCTGGTGGGCATCTTCTCGGTGCACACCACCGGCGGCGTGGTCGCGGTGACGTTCGTGGCGGCGTGGTGGCTGATCGAGGGACTCTGGCGGCCGATCCGGGGCCGGGGCGCCGACGTCGCCACTCTCGCCCTCGTCGCAGTGCCCGCCATCCTGCTGCTGCTACCCCAGTTCCTTGGCGTACTCAAGCAGGCCGAGATCATCGCCGGCCATGCCTACGTGACCCATCAGGGACGCAAGCGGGTGCTGTTCGAGGCAGTCGTGCAGCACACTCGCCACCTCAACGACTACCCCATCCAGAACGCGGTCCTGCTGCTTGCCGCGTTCGGCTTTCTCTACCTCCTCGTCCGGCGGATCTGGTGGCCGCTGGCGGTGTGGCTGCTGCTGATCGTCTCGATCGTGCACTCCGCCGCCCCGTTCGGCGGCCCCATCGGCACGGTCACCGGCATCTTCAGCGACCTCTTCTACAGCGATCCACGGCGGTTGTCGGCGGTCGTCACCATGCTGCTGGCGCCCATGGCGGGCATCGCCCTGTTCACCGCGACGGCCTTCGTCGTCGACCGCGCCCGCAGGCTCGCCCCCCGCGTGCAGCCCCGGGCGTGGCATGCCGTGACCGCCGCCGTGCTCGTCGGCGTGACGGTCGGCCTGGCATGGCACTACCTGCCCCGGCACCGCTACCTGATCGGCGAGAAGTACGACTCGGTGATGATCGACGCCAAGGACCTGGAAGCGTTCGCCCACCTCGCGACCCTGCCCGGCGCCCGAGACACCCTGATCGGCAACGCCAACACCGACGGCACGGCGTGGATGTACGCCGTTGCGGGATTGCATCCACTGTGGACGCACTACGACTTTCCGCAGCAGCAGGGTCCGGGGTATCAGCGGTTCAACTTCTGGGCCTACGCCGACCAGGCCGACACCGATTCCCGGGTCGCCGACGCGGTGCGTGCGCTCGACATCCGCTACGTCCTGACCAGCACACCGGTCGTGCGCGGGTTCGTCATGCCCGACGGACTAGTGTCGCTAGACGAGTCACGGTCGTGGAAGAAGATCTACGACAACGGCGAGGACCGCATCTACGAGTGGCAGGGATCCAAGGGAGCCGGCCAGCGGTAGGTCGCGGCTGAGAGGGAATGCAGAGGGCATGACACAGGACGACAGCGACTTCGAGATCATCAGCAACATCCCCGGCGAGGAGGGTGACGGCGATGGCGGCGGCGACGGCAAGTCGCTGACCGACCTGGTCGAGCAGCCCGCCAAGGTGATGCGCATCGGCACGATGATCAAGCAGCTCCTCGAAGAGGTGCGTGCCGCTCCGCTCGACGACGCCAGCCGCACGAAGCTGCGTGACGTGCACCGCACCAGCATCGCCGAACTCGAGGACGGGCTGGCCCCGGAACTCCGCGAGGAACTCGAACGGCTGACGCTGCCGTTCAGCGACGACACCGTGCCCTCGGACGCCGAACTGCGCATCGCCCAGGCCCAGCTCGTCGGCTGGCTCGAAGGGCTGTTCCACGGCATCCAGACCGCACTGTTCGCACAGCAGATGGCCGCCCGTCAGCAGCTCGAGCAGATGCGCCAGGGCGCGCTGCCGCCGGGCGTCGGAGCACCGGGCCCACGCGGCCCCGGACACTCCAGCGGGACCGGTCAGTACCTCTAGGCGCTGAGCGGAAACTGACACAGGTGGAACCACACATCTCGACCCAGAACGCCTGGGTCGAGTTCCCGATCTTCGACGCCAAGTCGCGGTCGCTGAAGAAGGCCTTTCTGGGCAAGGCGGGCGGCACCATCGGCCGCAACGCCTCCAACGTCGTCGTCATCGAAGCGCTGCGTGACATCACGCTCTCGCTGAAGATGGGCGACCGCGTCGGGCTCGTCGGGCACAACGGAGCGGGCAAGTCGACGCTGCTGCGGTTGCTGTCGGGGATCTACGAACCGACCCGCGGATCGGCGACCGTGACCGGGCGGGTGGCGCCGGTCTTCGACCTCGGCGTCGGGATGGATCCGGAGATCTCGGGTTTCGAGAACATCATCATCCGCGGCCTGTTCCTCGGGCAGACCCGCAAGCAGATGATGGCGAAGGTCGACGAGATCGCCGACTTCACCGAACTCGGCGAGTACCTGTCGATGCCGCTGCGCACGTACTCGACCGGCATGCGCGTGCGCCTGGCGATGGGCGTCGTCACCAGCATCGATCCGGAGATCCTGCTGCTCGACGAGGGCATCGGCGCCGTCGACGCCGAGTTCATGAAGAAGGCCAGGACCCGGCTGCAGGACCTGGTGGCCCGCTCGGGAATCCTGGTGTTCGCCAGTCACTCCAACGAATTCCTGGCCCAGCTCTGCGACACCGCCATGTGGATCGACCACGGCACCGTCCGGATGGCCGGCGAGATCGAGGACGTCGTACGCGCCTACGAGGGCGAGGACGCTGCACGGCACGTGCGCGAGGTCATCGACGAGCACGATCGCTGGGAAACCCCGGGTGGCTGAGACGGTGATCGCGGTGGTGGTCACGCACCGCCGGGTCGACGCCCTCTCGCGCTCGCTGACGGTGGTGGCCGGACAGACCCGGGCGCCGGACCACCTGATCGTCGTCGACAACGACTTCCCCGACGGCCAGGGCGACCCTCGCGTCCGCGAACTCGTCGACGCGCTGCCCGTGCCGACGATTTATCTCGGGTCGCGGCGGAACCTCGGCGGCGCAGGCGGTTTCGCGCTCGGAATCCTGCACGCACTGGCACTCGGTGCCGACTGGGTGTGGCTCGCCGACGACGACGGCCGCCCCGCCGACGAGGCCGTGCTGGAGACCCTGTTGGCGTGCGCTGCACGGCATGCGCTCGCCGAGGTCTCGCCGATGGTGTGCGACATGGACGACCCGGCACGCCTGGCGTTCCCGCTGCGGCGCGGCCTGGTGTGGCGGCGACTGGTCTCCGAGCTGCGCGTGGACGGCGCAGGCGACCTGCTGCCGGGCATCGCGTCGCTGTTCAACGGCGCCCTGTTCCGCGCCGCCACCCTGGAAGCCGTTGGCGTGCCCGACATCCGGCTGTTCATCCGCGGCGACGAGGTCGAGGTGCACCGCAGGCTGGTGCGTTCCGGCCTCCCGTTCGGCACCTGCCTGGACGCGGTGTACCTGCACCCGCAGGGCTCCGACGAGTTCAAGCCGATCCTCGGCGGACGCATGCACACCCAGTACCCCGCGGACGACACCAAGCGGTTCTTCACCTACCGCAACCGCGGATATCTGCAGTCCCAGCCCGGGCTGCGCAAGCTGATCCCCCAGGAGTGGGTGCGCTTCGGCTGGTTCTTCCTGGTGTCACGCAGGGACCCGGCCGGTCTGCGGGAGTGGATCAGGCTGCGGCGGTTGGGTAGACGCGAGAGATTCGGAAGTAACCCGGGCGACGGAAGGAAAAGTCGAGCATGACCTTCACCGACGCCGCCGCGCAGTCGAAGACGATGTCGCGCGCGTGGGGCGACCTGACGGCGGGCTTCGCCAAGCGCGAGCTGTGGCTACACCTGGGCTGGCAGGACATCAAGCAGCGTTACCGCCGCTCGGTGCTCGGCCCCATCTGGATCACCATCGCCACCGGCACCATGGCCGTGGCACTCGGTGGGCTGTACTCCAAGCTGTTCAACCTCGAACTGTCCGAGCACCTGCCCTACGTGACGCTCGGGTTGATCATCTGGAACCTGATCAACGCGGCCATCCTCGAGGGCGCGGACGTGTTCGTCGCCAACGAGGGACTGATCAAGCAACTGCCGACGCCACTTTCAGTGCACGTGTACCGCCTGGTGTGGCGACAGGTGCTGCTGTTCGGGCACAACATCGTCATCTTCGTCGTCATCGCGATCATCTATCCGCAGCCGTGGAAGTGGACCGATCTGATGTTCATCCCGGCGCTGGCGCTGATCGTCCTGAACTGCGTGTGGGTGGCGCTGTGCTTCGGCATCCTGGCCACCCGCTACCGCGACATCAGCCCGCTGCTGTTCAGCCTGGTCCAGCTGCTGTTCTACATGACCCCGATCATCTGGAACGACCAGACGCTGCGCGATCAGGGCGCAGGCGGCTGGGCGAAGATCATCGAGTTCAACCCGCTGCTGCACTACTTGGACATCGTGCGTGCCCCGCTGCTGGGCGCGGATCAGGAACTGCACCACTGGGTGGTGGTGATCGCACTGACCATCGTCGGCTGGATCGTCACTGCGTTCGCGATGAAGCAGTACCGCGCGCGCGTGCCGTACTGGGTGTGACCCGGCACCGTCCGCTCAGCGCCGCGGCGCCTTCATCCGCGTCGCCACGTTGAACCGGTTCCACGTGTTGATGGTGACCGCCATCGCGATCACCTGCGCCAGCTCCTTCTCGCTGAACACCTCGGCGGCCCTGGCGTAGACGTCGTCGGAGACGTGTCCGTGGTGCAGTTCGGTGATGGCCTCGGTCAGCTCGAGCGCGGCGCGTTCCTGGGCGGTGAACAGATCGCCTGCCTCCTCCCACGCGGCGATCAGCGCGAGGCGCTGTTCGCTCTCGCCGTGCTTGCGTGCGTCGGCGACGTGCATGTCGAGGCAGAACGCGCAGTGATTGATCTGGCTGGCGCGGATCTTGATCAGCTCGCCGATGGTCGGGTCGACGTCCTTGGCCGAGGCGTTCGACAGCTTCATCATCGCGTCGTACAGCTCGGGTGCGACCTTGTAGATGCTCAGGCGGTCGATCGCGGTGGGGTGTTTCAGTGTCTGGGTCATGGGAACGACGCTAGGCGCCAAAGGACCGCTGAGATGGATCAATTCCAGGCGGTGTTCGTGGGCCAATCGAGGCTAGGTTCGCGGCCCCGTCACCGCTTCCAGAGCGAGGGCCAGGGTGGGGTACAGGCCGATGTGCTCGGTGACGCCGGTCGTGTCGAGCTGCCGACTCGTGGCGGGACCGTCGGCCGCCACCGCGTACCCGACATCGGGGCCGAGCATCCGCATGGTCGTGATCAGGACCTGAATGCCCGCGGAGGTCAGCAGCTCGACCGTGGTGAAGTCGAAGACGAAGCCCTCGGGATCCTTCTTCACGGCTACGGCAGCGGCCCCGTAGAGCGCAGGCGCCGACGTCGAATCGATGACCCCCGTCGCAGTGAGCACCACGACGCGGCCATGCCAGGTTTCCGATACCGCGAAGTCGCTGATCGCTCCTCCTCGAGTCGGCGGCCCCAGCCCACGCTAGTTTCGCAGAGCCGCCAAGCGATGAGACCGGCCGAAAGGCAATTGGAACCCTTCGGTGACCCGGTTGAGGCCACCCCGAGCCACGGTCGGAGTGCTTCAATTCGACCGTGACCTCATGGGCCAATGCGGGTGCCCGCGACCTGCATCTCGAACTGCGCGACGCCATCACACCGGGTGCCCGGGGCGTCCGTGAGCTGCTCCTCGACGCTCTGCGGGACACGGTGCGCAGCGGTCGGCTGGCTCCCGGCACCATGCTGCCGCCGTCGCGCACACTGGCCGCCGACCTCGGATTGGCCCGCAACACCGTCGCCGAGGCCTACGCCGATCTGGTCGCAGAGGGCCTGCTCGGGTCACGGCAGGGCGCGGGCACGTGGGTGCTCGACGGCCGCCCCACGCCGCTGCCCGCCCGGCCGCGTGGCGCACCGGGCACGCCGACGCACAACCTGATGCCCGGCTCTCCCGACGTCGCCGCATTCCCCCGCAGCGCCTGGCTGGCCTCCACCCGACGTGCGCTATCCGCCGCCCCCACCGAGGCGCTGCGCATGGGCGACCCCCGCGGGCGCATCGAGCTGCGCGAGGCACTCGCCGAGTACCTCGGCCGAGTCCGCGGCGTCCGCACCTCGCCCGAGGAGATCGTGATCTGCGCAGGCACCCGTCACGCCGTCGAGATCCTGGGACGCGCGCTCGGCGGACCCGTCGCGGTGGAGGCCTACGGCCTGTTCCTGTTCCGCGACGCGCTGGTGGCCATGGGTATCGAGACCGTCCCGATCGGAGTCGACGACCACGGCGCCGTCATCTCCGACCTCGACCGCGTCTCGGCGACCGCGGCGCTGCTGACTCCGGCACACCACTTCCCACACGGCGTTCCCCTGCATCCCGCTCGCCGCACGGCAGTCGTGGAGTGGGCGCACCGCACCGGCGGTCACCTGCTCGAGGACGACTACGACGGCGAGTTCCGCTACGACCGGCAGCCCGTCGGCGCCGTCCAGGGCCTGGACCCCGACCGCGTCGTGTATCTCGGGTCGGCCAGCAAGAGCCTGTCCCCCGCGCTGCGCATCGGATGGATGGTGCTGCCCGACGACCTGGTGGACCGCGTGGTCGCCGCACTCGGCGGTCAGCAGTTCTACGTCAACGCCATCGCGCAACTCACCATGGCCGACTTCATCTCGACGGGCATGTACGACAAGCACATTCGTCGCGCCAGGCTGGCCTACCGACGTCGGCGCGACCGCTTGGTCGAGGCGCTGACCCCCTTCGACGTCGGCATCGGCGGCATGTCGGCGGGACTGCACCTCATGCTGACCCTGCCCGAGGGCACCGAGGGAGAAGTCCTGCGCCGCGCCGGCGAGGCCGGCATCGGGCTGTCCGGACTGGCGCTGCTCCGACACCCCGACGCGGGACCCGAGACGCCGCGCAGCGACGGCATCGTGGTCAGCTTCGGCACACCGGCCGAGCACGCCTTCGCCGCCGCCATCGACGCGCTGTGTGGTGTGCTGGGCGGCGTGGAGGGCGTGCGCAGGTCCACTGGCTAAGCTCCCTGCGTGGCCGAGCCCCCGATGTCGCCGAACCTGAGCCTGACCACCCAGATCTGGCGGTTCCTGGTCACCGGCGGGCTGTCCGCGATCGTCGACTTCGGCCTGTACGTGCTGTTCCTGAAACTGGGGCTGCACGTCAACGTGGCCAAGACGCTGAGCTTCATCGCGGGCACCACCACCGCGTATCTGATCAACCGGCGCTGGACGTTCCAGGCGCCGCCGAGCCGGTCGCGGTTCATCGCGGTGTGCCTGCTGTACGCCGTCACCTACGCCGTGCAGGTCGGCATCAACTACGCCCTGTACACACTCTGGGTCGACGAGCCGTGGCGGGTGCCGGTCGCGTTCGTCATCGCGCAGGGGACGGCCACGGTGATCAACTTCGTGGTGCAGCGGGCGGTCATCTTTCGGCTCAGCTGACGGGTCGGCTGACGGCTCAGCGGTACCGGACGGACTCGTCGAACGCCGCGCCGCCTTCCTGGTCCTGTCGGTCGTAGACGTCGGCGGCAGCGCGCAGCTTCTCACCGAGATCGGTGAGGTCGGAACGCAATCGGGCGGCCTGTTCCTCGAGGACGTCGACGAACGCGGCGAAACCCGGCTTCCCCGCCGTCTGCCACGCCGAGTGCTGACCCCCGATGCTGCCCGCCAACGCCGTGCGACTCGCGGACGCCTCGTCGGCGACGACGGTCACCTGGTCGGCCGACCGGCGGACCTCGGCGGTGACGACGTAGACCTCGGGGCTGCTCACGGCGCACCTCCTGCCGGTCGGCGGCAGGCAATCGTCGCCGAGATGACCGACGTGGTCTCACTGCCGAAGATGAGCGTGCGGCCGTCGTCGCTGCTGAAGCGGACGTCGTGGTTGCCAGCGGAATCCTGCATCGCCTCGTCGTCGGGCAACCCGCCTGCCCCGGCGATGCGCTGCACGACTGGGAAGACGACGTCCCACTCCTGGTCGGTGAACGCGTGGTCGGACACCAGGTTGGCGAAGTAGAGCGCCACCCCCTTGCGCCCCGTGCCCTCCTGCGTGCAGCCCGACCTCGACTCCTCGCGGTTCCAACTCCATGGCTCGGTGGCCGGAACCAGCCGCGTCACCTCGGCGCGCACCTGCTCTATGAGGCCGAGCATCTGCGACCTGGTCTCGTCGACGTCGGGAAGATCGGCGATGTCCGCCACGGGAACCTCCTCGTTCAGGATCGGAGAGTCGGCGTCGTCGCCGCCTCCACAGCCACACGCCGCGAACGACACGACCGCGATCGTCAGCAGCGTCGCCGAGCGCCGGGTCCACCACGTACGCCTCATCGCACCAACCTGTCCTTCCCGTCGCTGGTGGGCACCTCCGCGAGTCCACCGGCGATGATCGCCAAGTTGTACCCCGTCGTGCGAAGTGCCCCGTTGTCACCCGTACGCGGATAGTCCGCGTGCGACGACGCGCCTTGGCGCTGCTGGCCGTCCGTCGGCGATACCGCCGCCTCCGACGACAGCTGCTCCAGCGGCAACGTCAACGGATTGGGACCGAACTGGCCCAGGTCCCCGGCCGACGGCAGCAGGATGCCGTTCCACGTCGGATCGCCCGAGATGGGGTCCCCGGGCGCGGACATGACGTAGGCATGCCCGTCGGCCAGGTACAGGTCCGGTTCGTCCCGGATCGGCGCGAGCACCTCCACCGGTATGCCACGGGGGCCGACGTGGGTCTCCGTCGCGTCGGTGTGTCCGAGCCCGGGCGACCCGTAGAACGCCGCATCGTCGACGACGCCGGTCGCTCCCAGTTCGTGCAGCGCCTGAGCGGTCGTCAGCGAGCCGTAGGAGTGGCCGAACGCGGACAGGTGTACGTCGGAGCCGTGTTCGTTGGTGGCGTTGATGCCGCGGTAGAAGTCGGCGAGGTCGGGCGCCGCCTCGTCGGCGCGATCTTCGAAGCCCGCCTCGAAGATCGAGACGTCCTTCTGCGGCGGCTCGTAGCCCAGCCAAGCGACTGTCGACACGTCCTCGTCGCCGCGGCCGGCACGGTCGAGCTGCAGCTGCGTCTCGCTGCGCAACGCCGTCGCCTCGTTGACCATGTCGGGCAGGCTGGTCGGCGTCGTCCCGACGCCCGGAGCGGTGACGCTGACGTGTTCGGCGGTGTCGGGATTGCCGACCGCGATCGCGGCCCGCGGTTCCCGGTCGTCCGGGAACTCCAGCAGCATCAGGTACTTACCGTCGTCGTAGGGCTTCGCGGCGTCACCGTCCATCGACAGCGCCTCCTTCATCGCCCTGGCGTCATCGAGGCGAGCCCGGCGGTCGGCGACCATTCGGTCGTACTCCGCAACGGCACCGGCCGCGCCCCGGTCGAGCCTCACACCCTGGTCCCGCAGGTACTGCTGAAGGCTGGGTATCGCGTCGACGTCGCGCTGCGCCGCGGCGAGTTCGCGGTCGAGCGCCGCCTTGTTGACCTCACTGCGGATCGGGACCGGGACGCCGTCGCGGTTCCCCAGCCACTCCGGGTGTTCGGCGACCACCTTGCGCCGTTCCTGCTCGCTCAGGGCGTTCCACCACGCGGTGACGTCACGCGGTCCTGCGCCCTCGCCCTCCGGCGGATACGGCGCGGACAGACCCGACTGGTCCCGGCCGACGTCCTGAGCCGCCGCGACGTCGGTGGCGCCCCGCGCGCCGACGTCGCCGTCGCGGACGTGGCCGAACACCTCCGCGCAGTCGGCGTCGACGTCCTCGGCCTGACGGATCAGCGCTCGGGCGCGCGCCTCGACGTCCTCGGCGATGGGCTTCAGTTCCGCCCTCGTATCGGGCGACCCGCTGACGGTGACGTCGCCGTCGTCGGCGAGGTGCAGGAACCCGCCCTGGGCGGCGACATCGGCACGTACCTGCACGAGTTCGGACTGCATCGCCGCCACCGCCACCCCGGTCTCCTCCGCCAACTGCGCGACGGCACCGATCACCGCCGCGTCGTCGAGCACGTTGGATCTGGTCTGACCGATCTTGCCGCGGGCCGCGTCGGCTGCGGGCGAGTCCCAGCCCGGTAGCCGCGAGATCAGTTCCAGCTCGGAGGCGACACCCTCGATGGTGCGCAGTTCGTCGCCCAGTTCGAATGCGATGGACTGCAGCGCGCCGACGTTCCACGAGTCGATGTCACTGAGCAGCATCCGGCCCCCCGCCTGCGATCGCACCTCACGCTACCGGCCTCCGGCGGGGGGTCGATGCACCAGATTCGTGGTCTCACGGAGCGGCGGGGCGGGCGCGGTACCCTCGTCACGATGTTGGAGACCACGACCCGCCGGCTGACCGGCTGGGCCCGCACTGCGCCGACCGTGGCCCGGGTGTTGTCGACACCCGACCCCGAGGTGATCGTCAAGGCCGTCACCGAGGCCGACGGCCGCGGCGTGATCGCGCGCGGGCTCGGCCGCTCCTACGGCGACAACGCGCAGAACGGCGGCGGGGTGGTCGTCGACATGACCGCGCTGCACCAGATCCACTCGATGAACCGCGAGAGCCACCTGGTCGACGTCGACGCAGGCGTGAACCTCGACCAGCTGATGCGCGCCGCACTGCCGCTGGGCCTGTGGGTGCCCGTCCTGCCCGGCACCCGCCAGGTCACGGTCGGCGGTGCCATCGCGTGCGACATCCACGGCAAGAACCACCACAGCTCGGGCAGCTTCGGCAACCACGTCCGCGCCATGGACCTGCTCACGGCAGACGGCACCGTGCACCACCTCACCCCGGACGGCGACGAGGCGCAGCTGTTCTGGGCGACCGTCGGCGGCAACGGCCTGACGGGCATCATCCTGCGCGCGACGATCGCGATGACGCCGACCGAGACGGCCTACTTCATCGCCGACGGCGACGTCACGGCCAGCCTCGACGAGACCATCGCCTTCCACAGCGACGGCACCGAGTCGAACTACACCTACTCCAGTGCCTGGTTCGACGCGATGAGCGCGCCGCCCAAGCTCGGCCGCGCGGTCATCTCGCGCGGCTCACTGGCCACCATCGACCAGCTCCCGGCGAAGCTTCGGAAGGATCCGCTGAGATTCGATGCGCCGCAGTTCTTCACGGCGCCCGACGTGTTCCCGAACGGGTTGGCCAACAAGCTGACGTTCGGCCCCATGACCGAAGTCTGGTACCGCCTGGGCAAGACCTACCGCGGCAAGACGCAGAACTTGACGCAGTTCTACCACCCGCTCGACATGGTCGGGGAATGGAACCGCGCCTACGGTTCCGACGGTTTCACCCAGTACCAGTTCGTCGTCCCCGTCGAGGCGGTCCACGAGTTCAAGCGGATCATGGTCGACATCCAACGCTCCGGACACGTCTCGTTCCTCAACGTGTTCAAGCTCTTCGGGCCGGGCAACCAGGCGCCGCTGAGCTTCCCGATCCCCGGATGGAACGTCTGCGTCGACTTCCCGATCCGGCCGGGACTGGGCGAACTGCTCAACGGCCTGGATCGCCGCGTGCTCGAGTTCGGCGGCAGGCTGTACACCGCCAAGGACGCGCGCACCACGGCCGAAGTGTTCCACGCCATGTACCCACGCATCGACGAGTGGATCGCCGTGCGCCGCAAGGTCGATCCGGACGGCGTCTTCGCCTCCGACATGGCCCGACGTCTGGAGCTTCTTTAAATGGTCTTCGATGCCACGGGCAACCCCCAAACCATCCTGCTGCTGGGCGGCACCTCCGAGATCGGCCTCGCGATCTGCGCGCGCTATCTGCGTGACGCGTCGGCGCGGGTGATCCTGGCCGACCTGCCCGGCCACCCGCGCAAGGACGACGCCATCGCCGCGATGACCGCAGCGGGTGCGAAGTCCGTCGAGTGGATCGACTTCGACGCCGTCGACACCGACGCGCACCCCGCGGTGATGGATGCCGCGTGGGGCGGAGGTGTAGCCAAGAGGGACGTAGACGTCGCCATCGTCGCGTTCGGCCTGCTCGGCGATGCCGAGGAACTGTGGCAGAACCAGCGCAAGGCCGTGCAGATCGCCGAGATCAACTACACGGCAGCGATTTCCGTCGGCGTGCTGCTGGGCGAGCGGATGCGCGCCCAGGGGTCCGGCCGGATCATCGCGATGAGTTCGGCCGCCGGTGAGCGCGTGCGGCGGTCCAACTTCGTCTACGGCTCCACCAAGGCCGGCCTCGACGGCTTCTACCTCGGGCTCGGAGAAGCGTTGCGCGAGTTCGGTGTTCGGGTGCTCGTCATCAGGCCCGGCCAGGTGCGGACGTCGACGACGATCGCGCACTGGGAGGCGACCGGGGCCAAGGAGGCACCGTTCACCGTCGACAAGGAGTACGTCGCCGAACTCGCCGTGAGCGCCTCGGCCAAGGGCAAGGACTTGGTGTGGGCCCCCGGCGCCTTCCGCTACGTGATGATGGTGCTCCGCCACGTGCCACGGCCGATCTTCCGGAAGCTGCCGATCTGACGTCGCGGCGGGCAGGAGCGCAGCGACCCGGGGAGTTGAATTGCTAGTCGTAGCCGGCCGGGCGGCGGCCGCGATGGTCGGCGCCGCAGCCGTCGCGGTGGTCGTCGCCGTCGTCGCGTTGGCGGCGATCGCCAGGGTGGAATGGCCCGCGTTCAACTCCAGCAACCAGCTGCACGCACTCACGACCGTCGGCCAGTTCGGCGCGTTGGCGGGCATCTTCGCCGCCGGATGGCTGTGGCGCCGGGGCAGGCAGTGGCTGGCCCGCGCGGTCGGCGTGACGTTCCTGGCCGCGTTCGCCGTCGTCACCCTCGCCATGCCGCTGGGGGCCACCAAGCTGTACCTGTTCGGCGTCTCGGTGGATCAGCAGTTCCGCACCGAGTACCTCACGCGGCTCACCGATTCCGCCGTTCCGCACGACATGACGTACATCGGCCTGCCGCCGTTCTATCCGCCCGGCTGGTTCTGGCTTGGCGGGCGGATGGCCGCGCTGACGGGCATGCCTGCCTGGGAGGCATTCAAGCCCTGGGCCATCATCTCGATCACCGTCGCCGTGGCCGTCGCACTGGCGCTGTGGGCGTTCATGATCCGGTTCGAGTACGCCCTGGCCGTGGCGACCGCCACCACCGCGACGACGCTGGCCTACTCCTCGACCGAGCCGTACGCGGCCATCATCTCCGTGCTGCTGCCGCCGGTGTTCGTGCTGGCGTGGTCGGGACTGCGGGGACGGGCTAGAACCGGCGGGCAGGAGCGGAGCGACCCGGGGAGTAGAACCGGCGGGCAGGAGCGGAGCGACCCGGGGAAACGACACAGCGGGTGGGCGGCAGTGATCGGGGTCGGGCTGTTCCTCGGCGTCGCCGCACTCTTCTACACCCTCCTGCTCGGGTACGCGGCCTTCACGATCGTGCTGATGGCGCTGGTCCTGATCCTCGCCGGACGAGGTCGCGCCAGGTGGGATCCGCTGCTGCGGCTGGGCGTGATCGCCGTGATCTCGGGTGCGATCGCGCTGATCGGCTGGGGTCCGTACCTGCTCGCCGCGGCCAGGGGCGCACCCGCCGACCGCGGCACCGCCCAGCACTACCTTCCCGACGACGGTGCGCAGCTGACGTTTCCGATGCTGTCGTTCACACTGCTCGGCGCACTCTGCCTACTCGGAACGCTGTGGCTGGTCGTGTACGCCCGCAGCTCAACCCGCGCGGGCGCGCTGGCAATCGGCGTACTCGCCGTCTACGCGTGGTCGCTGCTGTCGATGCTGACCACGCTCGCGGGCACCACGCTGCTCTCCTTCCGGCTGCAGCCGACGCTGACCGTGCTGCTGACCGCCGCGGGCGTGTTCGGATTCATCGCGACCGCCCAGATGCTCGCCGCCCGCGTCACGCCGACGACGGGCAGGCGCGTGCTCGCGGGCGCCACCGTGGTCGGTGCGATCGGGGCGATGACGTTCAGTCAGGACATCCCCAACGTGCTGCGGGGCGACATCGCCGTGGCCTACACCGACACCGACGGCAACGGCCAGCGCGCCGACCGGCGACCGCCCGGCGCCGAGCGCTACTACGCCGACGTCGACGCCCGCATCACCGCGGCGACCGGTAGGCCGCGCAACGAGACCGTGGTCATGACCGCGGACTTCGGCTTCCTCGCCTACTACCCCTACTACGGCTTCCAGGGCCTGACGTCGCACTACGCGAATCCGCTCGCCCAGTTCGAGGAGCGGTCGGCCGCCATCGAGGGCTGGGCCACGCTGACCGACGCCGACGACCTGATCGCGTCACTCGACGGACTGCCGTGGCAGCCACCGACGGTCTTCCTGATGCGGCACGGCGCCAACGACACCTACACGCTGCGGCTGGCCAGCGACGTCTACCCCAACCAGCCGAACGTCCGGCGCTATCAGGTGGCTCTGGACGCCGCGCTCTTCGACGACCCGCGCTGGGAGACCACCGACGTCGGCCCGTTCGTGTTGGCGATCCGCAAGTGAGCGACGAGCGCGAGACGCCTGCGGAACCCGGACCACTAACATCTAGCCCCGTGAGCCGACAGGGTGACGCGGGGGTGTCGAACCACCGGACCGTACGACTCATTGCGATCGTCGCCGGTCTCCTCGGCGCACTGCTCGCGGTGGCCACCCCGCTGCTGCCCGTCGAGCAGACCACCGCAGAACTAAATTGGCCGCAGAACGGCGTCCTCACCAGCGTCGACGCGCCGCTGATCGGTTACGTGCCGACCGCGATGGACGTCAGCATCCCGTGCAGCGCCGCCGCGGGTCTCACCAGTCAGCGCAACGTGCTGCTGTCCACGGTGCCGAAGCAGGCGCCGAAGGCCATCGACCGCGGCCTGTTGATCGAGCGCGTCGGCGACGACGTGCTGATGATCGTGCGCAACACCCCGGTCGTCAGCGCACCGCTGGACGAGGTGCTCAGCCCCGCGTGCGAGCGACTGACGTTCACCGCGCGCGCCGACGAGGTCACCGGCGAGTTCGTGGGTCTGGAGAAGGGCCCCGACTCCGACGACCCGGGCGCCCCGCTGCGCGGCGAGCGCGGCGGCTACGACTTCCGGCCGCAGATCGTCGGCGTCTTCACCGACCTGTCCGGCCCCGCCCCGCCGGGCCTGACGTTCACCGCCACGATCGACTCCCGCTACAGCACGGCGCCAACGCTGTTCAAGACGCTCGCGATGGTGATCGGCGTCGTGATGACGCTCATCGCGCTCGGCGCCCTGCACCGCCTCGACGTCGCCGACGGCGTCCGGCACCGGCGCTTCCTGCCGCCGCGCTGGTGGTCGCTCACGCCGCTGGACGGTCTGGTCACCGCGGTCATGGTGTGGTGGCACATCGTCGGCGCCAACACCGCCGACGACGGCTACATCCTGACCATGGCGCGGCTGTCGGACAACGCCGGCTACATGGCCAACTACTACCGCTGGTTCGGCACACCGGAAGCGCCGTTCGGCTGGTACTACGACCTGCTCGCCCTGTGGGCGCACGTGAGCACCGCGAGCGTCTGGATGCGGTTGCCCACCCTGCTGATGGGGCTGGCCTGCTGGTGGCTGATCAGCCGCGAGGTCATCCCTCGGCTCGGGCACGCCGTCAAGCACTCCCGGGTGGCGGCCTGGACCGCCGCCGGGCTGTTCCTCGCGTTCTGGCTGCCACTCAACAACGGACTGCGCCCCGAGCCGATCATCGCGCTCGGCATCCTGCTCACGTGGTGCTCGGTGGAACGCGGCGTCGCGACCAGCCGACTGCTGCCGGTGGCGATCGCCGTCATCATCGGAGCGCTGACGCTGTTCTCCGGACCCACCGGCATCGCGGCGATCGGCGCGCTGCTGGTCGCAATCGGCCCACTCAAGACCATTGTCGGCCAACACGTCTCGCGCTTCGGCTATCTGGCGCTACTGGCGCCGGTGCTCGCCGCGTGCACGGTCACCGTCATCCTGATCTTCCGCGACCAGACGCTGATGGCGGAACTGCAGGCGAGTTCGTTCAAGTCGGCGGTGGGCCCCAGCCTGAGCTGGTTCGACGAACACATCCGCTACGAACGGCTGTTCACCACCAGTCCCGACGGCTCGGTCGCCCGGCGCTTCGCGGTGCTGACCCTGCTACTCGCGCTCGCGGTGTCGGTGGCGATGTCGTTGCGCAAGGGCCGGATTCCGGGCACCGCGCTCGGACCGAGCCGCCGCATCATCGGCATCACCATCATCTCGTTCCTCGCGATGATGTTCACCCCCACCAAGTGGACGCACCACTTCGGCGTGTTCGCCGGTCTCGCGGGGTCACTCGGCGCACTGGCCGCCGTCGCCGTCACGGCAGCCGCCATGAAGTCGCGGCGCAACCGCACGGTGTTCACCGCCATCGTGCTGTTCGTCGCCGCGCTGTCGTTCGCGACCGTCAACGGCTGGTGGTACGTGTCGAACTTCGGCGTGCCGTGGTCGAACTCGTTCCCGGAGTGGCAGTTCGGGTTCACCACGATGCTGCTCGGACTGTCGGTGCTCGCGCTGCTCGTGGCGGCATGGCTGCACTTCTCCGGCCGGTCGGACACCCCGCCCAGCAAGCCGCGACGATGGTCGCGCGTCGGACAGGCGCCGCTCGCGGTCGCCGTGTGGCTCGTCGTGATGTTCGAGGTCGTCTCGCTGACACTGGCGATGATCAACCAGTACCCCGCGTGGTCGGTCGGCCGGTCCAACCTCGACGCGCTCACCGGGAAGACCTGCGGACTGGCCAACGACGTCCTCGTCGAACAGGATCCGAACGGCGGTCTGCTGGAGCCGATCGGCGTTCCCGCCGCCGCCGCACTGGGTGCGACGACCACGCAGGGGTTCAGCCCCAACGGCATTCCCACCGACGTGTCGGCCGACCCTGTGATGGAGCCCCAGGGCAGCGACAACTTCGCCGACAGCGACGACTCCGCGGCCAGCGGCAGCGAGCCCGGCACCGAGGGCGGCACCACGACCGCCGCGGGCATCAACGGCTCACGCGCCAGGCTGCCCTACGGTCTGAACCCGCGCCTGGTCCCCGTGATGGGCAGCTGGCGGTCGGGCAACCAGCAGCCGTCCCGGCTCCGGTCGGCGTGGTACCGGCTCCCGCCCGCCGACGAGCGCGGGCCCCTGCTCGTCGTGGCCGCGGCAGGCCGCTTCGACCCGGGCGAGCTGACGGTGCAGTGGGCCACCGACGCCCAGGCCGCCGAGGACGAGCCCGGCGGTCGCCTCGGCCTCGCCGACGTGGGCGCGGTGCCCGCATGGCGCAACCTGCGCGCCCCGATGTCGGCGATCCCCGACGACGCCACCCAGGTCCGCATCGTCGCCAGCGACGAGGACCTCGCGCCGACGCACTGGATGGCGATCACGCCGCCGCGGATCCCCGAACTGCGGACCCTGCAGGAGGTGGTCGGCTCGACCGACCCCGTGCTCCTCGACTGGCTGGTGGGCCTCGCCTTCCCGTGCCAGCGGCCGTTCGGCCACAACAACGGCGTCACCGAGGTGCCGAAGTGGCGCATCCTGCCCGACCGGTTCGGTGCCGAGGCCAACTCACCGGTGATGGACTACATCGGCGGCGGACCGCTCGGCATCACCGAACTCCTGGCGCGCGCCAACCCCGTGCCGACCTACCTCGAGAACGACTGGTTCCGCGACTGGGGCGCACTGCAGTCGCTGACGCCCTGGTACCCGAACGCGGAACCGGCGCAGATCGATCTTGGTACCGAGACACGCAGCGGGCTGTGGAGCCCGGGGCCGCTCAGATTGTCGTGACCCCGCCACCCGCATGGCGGCGCAGAGCACACGAGTGCGTCCCTTACCCTTGAGCGTCGTGCCCGCCCGGACCATTCGACTCATCGCGATCATCGCGGGCATCAGCGGGATCCTGCTCTGCGCACTGACCCCGCTGCTCCCCGTCCGCCAGACCACCGCGACCATCCTGTGGCCGCAGGGCCCCGGCGCCGACGGCCTCGTCACCGACGTCACCGCGCCACTCGTGTCCGGCGCGCCCCTGTCGCTCGACGTGTCGATCCCCTGCCGGGCGGTGGCGACGCTCCCCGAGTCGGGCGGCGTCGTCTTCTCCACCATCCCCGCGGGCGGCATCGACGCGGGCCGCAACGGCCTGTTCGTGCGGGCCAACGCCGAGTCGGTCATCGTGGCGTTCCGGGACCAGGTGGCCACCGTCGCGCCGCGGTCCGCCGTCGAGAGCGGCGCCTGCAGCACACTGCACGTCTGGGCCGACCCGGGCGGCGTCGGCGCCGACTTCATCGGCATCCCCGGTGCGACCGGCACCGTCGGGGTCGAGAAGAAGCCCCAGGTGGCCGGCGTCTTCACCGACCTCGAGGTCGCCGCGCAACCCGGGCTGAGCGCGCGCATCGACGTCGACACCCGCTTCATCACCACGCCCACGCCGATGAAGACCGTGCTGATGGTCCTCGGCGTGCTCGCGACCGTGGCGTCGATCATCGCGCTGGTCCTCCTGGACCGGACCGCGGGCAGGCGCATCCCCCGGGTCGGACGGCGGTTCTGGAAGGCCGGCCTGGCCACCTGGATCGCCGACGTCATCGTGGTCGGCACGCTGGTGGTGTGGCACGTCATCGGCGCGACGTCCTCCGACGACGGCTACAACCTCACCGTCGCGCGCGTCGCCGACGAAGCCGGCTACGCCGCGAACTACTTCCGCTTCTTCGGCGCCACGGAGGCGCCGTTCGACTGGTACCAGTCGGTGCTCGCCCACCTCGCCGCCGTCAGCACCGCGGGCGTCTGGATGCGGCTGCCCGCCACGCTCGCAGGCATTGGGACGTGGCTGCTGCTCTCGCGCTGGGTGCTGCCCCGCCTCGGGCGCCGGCTCAACCGCAACCGGGTGGCCGTGTGGACCGCGGGCGCGGTGTTCCTCGCGGCGTGGCTGCCCTTCAACAACGGCCTGCGACCCGAACCGCTGATCGCGTTCGGCGTGGTCGCGGTGTGGATGCTGATGGAGACCGCGATCAGCACCCGCCGGCTGTGGCCGGTGGCGCTGGCCGTCGTCATCGTCGTGTTCAGCGTGACGCTCGCACCCCAGGGCCTGGTGGTCCTCGCGCCGCTGCTGGTGGGATCGCGCGCGGTGTCGCGCGTCATCGCCGCCCGCCGTCCCGTGGACGGACTGCTGGCCCAGCTCGTCCCGCTGGTCGCCGCCGCGTCCCTGATCTTCGTGGTCGTGTTCCGCGACCAGACACTGGCCACGGTGGCCGAATCGGTCCGCATCAAGTACGTCATCGGCCCGACCATCCCCTGGTACCAGGAATTCCTGCGCTACTACTTCCTCACCGTCGAGGACAGCGTGGACGGGTCGCTGCCCCGCCGCTTCGCCGTGCTGATCCTGCTGCTGTGCCTGATCGGCCTGCTGATGGTGCTGCTGCGGCGCAGGGGCGTGCCCGGCACCGTCAACGGACCCGTGTGGCGGCTGGCCGGATCGACCGTCATCGGCCTGTTCGTGCTCGTCCTCACCCCCACGAAGTGGGCAGCGCAGTTCGGCGCGTTCGCGGGCCTGACCGGCGCGCTCGGCGGGGTCACCGCCTTCGCGTTCGCCCGCGTCGGACTACACAGCCGACGCAACCTCGCGCTGTACGTGACGGCGCTGCTGTTCGTGCTCGCGTGGTCGACGTCGGCGATCAACGGCTGGTTCTACGTCGGCAACTACGGCGTGCCGTGGTTCGACAAGCAACCGGTGATCTTCGGCCAGCCCGTCACGACGCTGTTCCTCGTACTCGCCATCGCCTGCGGCCTGCTCGCGGCCTGGCTGCACTTCCGCATGGACTACGCCGGGCACACCGAGGTCGCCGACACCGGACGCAACCGGGCCCTGGCGTCCACCCCGCTGCTCGTGGTCGCCATCATCATGGTGCTGCTCGAGGTGGGGTCGATGGCCAAGGCCGGCGCCGGCCGCTACCCCGCGTACACCACCGCCAAGGCCAACGCCGACGCGCTCGTCTCGGGACTGTCCCGCGACAGCTGCGCCATGGCCGACGACGTCCTCGTCGAGGCCGACACCAATGCCGGGATGCTGCAACCGGTCCCGGGCCAACGCTTCGGCGAGTACGGACCGCTGGGCGGCGAGGACCCCGTCGGATTCACCCCCAACGGCGTGAGCGACACCCTCGAGCCCGCCGAACCCGTGGCCGCCAACCCCGGGCTGGCCAACTCCGACGGTCCCGTCGACAAGCCCAACATCGGCATCGGCTACGCGGCCGGTACCGGCGGCGGCTACGGACCCGAGGGCGTGAACGGCTCCCGCGTCTACCTGCCGTTCGGCCTCGACCCCGAGCGGACCCCGGTGATGGGCAGCTTCGACGAGAACACCGTTGCCGCCGAGGCGACCTCGGCGTGGTACCAGCTGCCGCCACGGACGCCCGACCGGCCGATCGTCACCGTCGCCGCCGCGGGAGCCATCTGGTACTACGAGGAAGACGGCGCGTTCAGCTACGGCCAGTCGCTCAAGCTGCAGTGGGGCGTGCACCGTCCCGACGGCTCGTACCAGGCCCTCAACGAGGTGCAGCCGATCGACATCTTCGAGCAAAAGGCCTGGCGCAACCTGAGATTCCCGCTGACCACGGCACCCCCGGAGGCGAACGTGGCACGGATCGTCGCCGACGACCCGAACCTGTCCGAGGATCAGTGGTTCGGCTTCACGCCGCCGCGCGTCCCGGTGCTGACCACCGCGCAGGAGTTCCTCGGCACGCAGACCCCCGTGCTGATGGACATCGCCACGGCAGCCAACTTCCCGTGTCAGCGGCCGTTCACCGAGCACCTCGGCGTCGCGGAACTGCCCGAGTACCGGGTGCTGCCGAACTTCAAGCAGATGGTGTCGTCGTCCAACCAGTGGCAGTCGGCCGACGACGGCGGACCGTTCCTGTTCATCCAGGCGCTGCTGCGCACGTCGGCGATCCCGACCTACCTGCGCGACGACTGGTACCGCGACTGGGGATCGATCGAGCGCTACATCCGGGTGGTCCCGCGCGATGACGCGCCGAACGCCGCAATCGAGGAGGGCTCCACCCAGGTGTTCGGCTGGAACCGCCGCGGCCCGATCAGGGCGCTGAAGTGAGCGTAGTGATGGACGGCGCACGAGCCGCTGACGTGAACTCGACCAACGACACGAAGGTCGCCCGCTGGGTCGCTGCGATCGCCGGGCTCATCGGCTTCGTCCTGGCCGTCGCGACCCCACTGCTCCCGGTCACCCAGACCACCGCCACCCTGAACTGGCCGCAGCAGGGCCAGTTCGACGACGTGACGGCGCCGCTGATCTCGCTCTCCCCGGTGAGCCTCACCGCGTCGGTGCCGTGCTCGGTGATCGCGTCGATGCCCCCCGAAGGCGGCCTGGTGTTCGGCACCGCGCCGCCGAGGGGTCGCGACGCGGCGCTCAACGCGATGCTCGTCAACGTCACCTCGGGCAGGGGCCAGGGCAGCGGCCCGGCGAGCGGCAACGCCCGCGTCGACGTGATCGTCCGCAACGTCGTGGTCGCCAGCGTGAGCCGCGACCGCATGGCGGGCTGTAGCCGCCTCGACATCACGTCGTCGCTGGACGGCACGTTCGCCGACTTCGTCGGCCTCACCCAGGTCTCCGGTGACGACGCAGGCAAGCCGCAGCGCACCGGCTTTGCCGACCCCAACCTGCGGCCCGCCATCGTCGGCGTGTTCACCGACCTGACCGGACCCGCACCGCCCGGCATGCAGTTCTCGGCGACCATCGACACCCGCTTCACCACGCATCCGACCGCGCTGAAGCTGACCGCCATGCTGCTGGCGATGATCTCGACCGTCATCGCGCTGCTGGCGCTGTGGCGCCTCGACCGCGCCGACGGGCACCGGATGCACCGGCTCATCCCGTCGCGCTGGCGCACCCTGTCCGCCGTGGATGGCGTGGTCGTCGGCGGCTTCGGCCTCTGGTACGTCATTGGCGCCAACTCGTCCGACGACGGCTACATCCTCGGCATGGCCCGTGTCGCCGACCACGCCGGTTACATGTCGAACTACTTCCGCTGGTTCGGCAGCCCCGAGGACCCGTTCGGCTGGTACTACAACGTGCTCGCGCTCATGACGCGGATCAGCGACGCCAGCATCTGGATCCGGCTGCCCGACCTCATCTGCGCGCTGGTCTGCTGGCTGCTGCTGTCCCGGGAAGTGGTGCCCCGCCTCGGACCGGCCGTCTCGGCGAGCCGTCCCGCGCTGTGGGCGGCGGGCCTGGTGCTGCTGGCGGCGTGGATGCCGTTCAACAACGGCCTGCGCCCCGAAGGGCAGATCGCCACCGGTGCACTGATCACCTACGTCCTGATCGAGCGGGCCATCACCTCGGGCCGGCTGACACCGGCCGCGCTCGCGATCATCACTGCGGCGTTCACGCTCGGCATCCAGCCCACCGGTCTCATCGCGGTCGCAGCGCTGGTCGCAGGCGGCCGCCCCATCCTGCGGATCCTCATGCGCAGGCGCCAGCTCTTCGGCACCTGGCCGCTGATCCTGCCGCTGCTGGCCGCGGGCACCGTCGTGCTGACCGTGGTCTTCGCGGATCAGACGTTGGCAACGGTGCTGGAGGCCACCAGGATTCGTACCGCCGTCGGGCCCAGCCAGGAGTGGTACACCGAGATCCTGCGGTACTACTACCTGATTCTGCCGACCACCGACGCGGCCATCTCGCGTCGCGTCGCGTTCCTGTTCACGGTGCTGTGCCTGTTCCCGTCGCTGTTCCTGATGTTGCGGCGCAAGCGGGTTCGTGGTGTTGCGCGCGGACCGGCCTGGCGTCTGATGGGCGTCATCTTCGCCACGATCTTCTTCCTGATGTTCACCCCCACCAAGTGGATCCACCACTTCGGCTTGTTCGCGGCCGTGGGCGGTGCGATGGCGGCGCTGGCGACCGTGCTGATGTCGCCGATCGTGTTGCGCTCGGCGCGCAACCGGATGGCGTTCCTCGCCCTGGTGATGTTCGTGCTGGCGATGTGCTTCGCCTCCACCAACGGCTGGTGGTACGTCTCGAACTTCGGTGCGCCGTACAACAACTCAGTCCCTCAGCTCGGCGGCATCACCGTCAGCGCGGTGTTCTTCGCACTGTTCGCCGTCGCCGCACTGTGGGCGTTCTGGCTGCACCTGTCGTCGCGGCACTCCTCACCCATCGTCGACAAGCTGACCGCGGCGCCGATCCCGATCGCGGCCGGTCTGATGGTCCTGGTGGGCGTGGCCTCCATGGTGATCGGCGTGGTGCGGCAGTACCCGACCTACTCCAACGGCTGGGCCAACGTCCGGGCCTTCGCAGGCGGCTGCGGGATGGCCGACGACGTGCTCGTCGAACCCGATTCGAACGCCGGCTTCCTCGCTCCGCTGCCCGGCCGTTACGGGCCGCTCGGCCCGCTCGGCGGCACGGGGCCAACGGGCTTCTCGCCCAACGGGGTTCCGGACCGAATCATCGCCGAGGCCATCAGGCTGAACAACCCCCAACCGGGTACCGACGTCGACTGGAACCGGTCGGTGCGGCTGTCCCGGCCGGGTGTCAACGGATCCACCGTGCCGCTGCCCTACGGGCTCGATCCGAGGCGGGTGCCGCTCGCCGGCACGTATTCGACCGGGGCGCAGCAGGAGAGCCGGCTCTCCTCCGCCTGGTACGGCCTGCCCGCCGCGGACGACGCGCACCCGCTCGTCGTCATCACCGCCGCGGGAACGATCACCGGGCGCAGCGTCGCCGACGGCGTCGACACCGGCCAGAAGGTCGAACTCGAGTACGCGACCGCAGGACCCGACGGCGCGCCGGTGCCCGCGGGCAGGGTCAGCCCGTACGACGTCGGGCCCACCCCGTCGTGGCGCAACCTGCGCTTCCCGCGCGAGCAGATTCCCGCCGACGCCGTCGCCGTACGGGTGATCGCCGAGGATCTCTCACTGGGACAGGGCGATTGGCTCGCCGTCACGCCGCCGCGCGTGCCGGAGGTGCGGTCGGTGCAGGAGTACGTAGGCTCCGAACAACCGGTCCTGATGGACTGGGCGGTCGGGCTCGCGTTCCCGTGCCAGCAGCCGATGCTGCACGCCAACGGCGTCACCGACGTGCCCAAGTTCCGCATCTCACCGGACTACTACGCCAAGCTGCAGAGCACCGACACCTGGCAGGACGGCCTCAACGGCGGCCTGCTCGGCATCACCGACCTGCTTCTGCGAGCGTCGGTGATGTCGACCTACCTGTCCGACGACTGGGGCCAAGACTGGGGCTCGCTGCGCCGCTTCGACACCATCGTCGACGCCTCGCCGGCCCAGATCGATCTCGGCAGTGAGACGCACAGCGGGCTCTACAGCCCGGGTCAGATCCGGATTGCGCCCTAGGGTCGCTCCATGGTGGATCGGGTGCGGTTCGGCGACGCCACGGTGACGCGCGTGCCCGAGTGGGAGTTCGACGTCGCCACAGCGATGTTCGGTCACACGCCTCCGCAGGCGTGGGACGAGAACGCCGACCTCCTGGTGCCGTCGTTCTACGACCCCGCCGCCGGACGGTGGCGCGTGGTGATGCAGACCTGGGTGATCGAAGTGGACGGGTTGACGGTGCTCGTCGACACCGGCGTCGGGGACGGGCGCGAGCGGCCGAGCATCCCGGCGCTGAACGATCTGGAGACCGGCTTCCTGGCGGCGCTGGCCGAGGCGGGATTCCACCCCGAGGACGTCGACGTGGTGGTCAACACCCACCTGCACACCGATCACGTCGGATGGAATACCCGATCGCACGACGGCGAGTGGGTGCCGACGTTTCCCAACGCGCGGTACGTGATGCCCGAGGCCGACTACCGGTTCTTCGCCCCCGACGGTGACGAGGCAACCGATGCCATGCGAATCGTGTTCGCCGACAGCATCTTTCCCGTCGCGGACCAGACCCGGCTGTGGGCCGACGACCTGGAACTCAGCGCGTCGCTACGACTGCGACCCGCCCCGGGCCACACGCCCGGCTCGTCGGTGCTGTGGCTCGACGCCGGCCGGCCCGCGGTGTTCGTCGGGGACCTGACCCACTGCCCGATCCAGATCGTGCGGCCCGGCGACGGGTGTGCCTTCGACGTCGACGCCGCAGCCGCCGCCGTGACGCGCAGGCGGGTGTTCACCGAGGCCGCTCGCGCTCGCGCCGCCGTGATCCCGGCCCACTACCCCGGCCACGGCGGAGCGACCATCGTGGCCCGCGGCGACGGGTTCGTCGTCGACGACTGGCTGGACCTGCCTGCGCGTTAGCCGGGCCTAGATCGGGGTCAGGCCGTGCTTGCGGAGCACCTTGTTGGCCTGCTGCTTGTCGCGCAGCAGACGCAGCGAGTTGCGCAGCAGCAGCCGCGTCTCGTGCGGCTCGATGACGCCGTCGATGTAGCCACGCTCAGCGGCGATCCACGGCACGGCGAGGTTGGCGTTGTAGCCCTCGATGAAGTCGGCGCGGATCTTCTGCACCTCCGGCGAAGTGGGATCCGGGAAGCGCTTGACCAACAGTTGGGCCGCACCCTCGGCACCGATCACGGCGATCCGCGCAGTCGGCCAGGCGAAGTTGAGGTCCGCGGACAGCTGCTTGGAGCCCATCACCGCGTACCCGCCGCCGTAGGCCTTGCGGACGACGACAGTCACCTTTGGCACGTCGGCCTCGACGATGGCGTTGAAGAAGCGGCCACCCCGCTTGATGATGCCGTCCTTCTCCTGCTCGACGCCCGGCATCGCACCGGGGGTGTCCACCACGAACACCAGCGGCAGGTTGAACGAGTCGCAGAACCGGATGAAGCTGGCCGCCTTGTCGGACGCGTTGGTGTCGACCACGCCGGACAGGTGCATCGGCTGGTTGGCGATCACGCCCACCGGCCGCCCGTCCACCCGGGCGAATGCCGTGATCATCGCCGGTCCCCGCTGCTCGGCGATCTCGAAGACGTCGCCGTCGTCGAAGATGCGCAGCAGGATCTCGTGCATGTCGTAGGCCTGGTTGTCCGAGTCCGGCACGATCGTGTCCAGCTCGAAGTCGTGCGGCGTGAGTTCCGGCTCGAGCCCGGGGTTGACGATCGGGGCGTCGTCGAAGTGATTCGACGGCAGGAAGCTCAGGTACTCGCGCACGTACTGGTAGGCCGCGGCCTCACTCTCCACCACCTGATGGATGTTGCCCCGCTGCGCCTGCACGTCCGCGCCACCGAGTTCGTCGAACGTCACGTCCTCACCGGTGACGTCCTTGATGACGTCGGGTCCCGTGATGAACATGTAGCCCTGGTCGCGGACGGCGACGACGAGGTCGGTCTGGATCGGCGAGTAGACCGCGCCACCCGCGCACTTGCCGAAGATCAGCGAGATCTCGGGCACCAGACCACGCAGCATCTCGTGCCGACGCCCGAGTTCGGCGTACCACGCCAGCGAGGTCACGGCGTCCTGGATGCGCGCGCCTGCGGAGTCGTTGATGCCGATGATCGGGCAGCCGACCATGGCCACCCACTCCATCAGCTTGGCCACCTTGCGGCCGAACATCTCGCCGACCGAGCCCTGGAACACGGTCTGGTCGTGACTGAACACGCCGACCGGACGGCCGTCGATCATGCCGTGCCCGGTGACGACGCCGTCGCCGAACAGGGCGTTCGGATCCCCGGGCGTCTTGGCCAGTGCGCCGATCTCGAAGAACGTGCCCGGATCGAGCAACGCGTGGATGCGCGCGCGGGCCGACGGAATGCCCTTGCGGTCGCGACGGCTCTTGGCCTTCTCGTCGCCGGGATCCTTGGCCAGTTCCAGCTTCTCGCGCAGTTCGGCGAGTTTCTCCGCCGTGGTGTGCGCCCGGACCGGAGTGGGTGCTGCGTCTGCCGTCACGTCGCTACGACCTCTTCTCGTCCCTGCGTCCCGCCTGAATGCGGTTGAGCGCCTCGCTCTGGATCCGACTAATCGCTTCGCTCATGTGCGCCCCGACCTTCGCAATGTACGGCTCGTCGATCGCCTGAATGTGCTCGCCCCCGATCGGCACGATCTCGAGGTCCGACGCGAACTCGCCCCAGCCGCCGTCGGGCTTGCGGGTCGCGTACGCGGGCTCGAACGTGATCGCGTCGTCGTGGTAGCGGTCGGCCATGTAGAGCACCACGTGTCCGTCGTACGGCTGGATGTCCACGGTGTCGAGCGCGCGGTTGTCGAGGTACGACGTCCGCTGGTGCTCGATGATGCCGCCCGGGATCTGGACGCCGGCCTGGCTGACGATGTCGAGCACGTACTGCACCTGCTCGCCGTCGTCGAGCTTCTCGAGTTCCTCGTAGGGGATCTCGGGGATCTCCACGTTGAACGTCTTCTCGGCGAAGCGGGCGTAGCGGTCCCAGCGCTTCCGGGTCTCCTCCTTGGTATGCAGGATCGGCTCACCCGGCCGCACGCAGTCGATGAGGCCGACGAACGGGACGTCGGCACCCGCCTGCTTCAGCCCGATCGCGCAGGCGTAGGCCAGCGCACCGCCGAGCGACCAGCCGGCCAACACGAACGGCTTGTCGCCGTTGATCTCCAGCAGCTTCGGCACGTAGATCGCTGCGCGCTCCTCGATCGACCCCTCGACGCGCTCCAGGCCGATCATCGGGGTGGCACCCGGCAGCCGCTTGAGCAGCGGCTCGTAGACCACCGTCGAGCCGCCCGCGGCGTGGAACACGTAGACCGGCACGTCGGCGTCGGAGTCCGACTTGCGGATGGTCCGCACGAAGCCGTCGAGCTCACCGGCCTCGAGGTACTCGCGCACCGTGGTGGCCAGTTCCTCGATGGTCTGCGCCTTGCGGACGTCGTCGGCGGTGATCGTGCCCTCGGCACGTTCGGTGAGGCGCTGCGCCATCTTCTCGGCGGCCGCGTCGTCGAGTGCGGGCAGCGAGTTGAAGATGCCGCCCGGCGACTTGCCCGTGACGATGGCCCACGTCGCGAACGCCACCCGCTCGGCCGCGTCGCGCGGCGGCACGTCGGAGTTCAGCGCCGCCGCGACGGCCTGCTGGTTCAGCACTCCCGCTGCGGCAGCGGCAGCGGACTGAGCCGGCTTGGCAGGACCCGACGGGTTCGTCGGGGGCGGCGGAGGGGCTCCGGCCCCGACATTCGTCGGGGACGCGGGCACCGCGGGGCCCGACGGGTTCGTCGGAGGCGGCGGGACCAGCGCGGCGTCGGTCGCGATGGGATCCGGCGTGATCTCCTGCACGGCCGCGTGCTCCGTGGCGATCGGATGACCCGCTTCGGCCAGCTTGGCCTCCAGTTCGGCGACCGTCGAGGCGCCGCCCAGCAATTCGGACTGCGCTGCGGCGATCTCCTCGGCCGTCTTGCCCTTCTGGTCCTCGGCGATCTGGTCGACCTCGTCGCGGTGCTCGATCGCGTACTGGATCAGCTTCTCGACGGCGTACAGGTTGGCGTCGCGGACCGCGGTCAACTGGATCGGCGGTAGGTCGAAGTCGTACTCGACGCGGTTCTTGATCCGCACGGCCATCAGCGAGTCGAGGCCCAGCTCGATCAGCGGCACCTCCCACGGCAGGTCCTCGGGCTCGTAGCCCATGGCGCTGCCGACGATGGTGCCCAGGCGCTCGGCGATGGACTCACCGGACTCGGGCGACCACTTCTTGAAGCCGGCGGCCAGCCCCGCACCCGCAGTGAGGTTGTCCTGCAGGATCGCCGCGTCGTCCTCCTCGGGCTCCGCAGGCGCCTGCGCCCCCGCGGAATCCGTCGCAACGGAACCGAGGTCGAGCTTCGCCCCGGCGCCAACGGCTGCCGGCAGCGCACTCGCCGCACCGCCGCGCGACACGATCGCGTCGTACACCAGGGTGAAGGACTCCTCGATGCGGGCGTGCACCTGGATCGTCGCGCCACCGGGATGCCGCGACAGCGTGGTGACCAGCCGGGCACCCTCGGCCGGGACCGCGCGCTGCTCGAACGCCGTCAGCTGCGCGTCCGGAAGCACCTGTGTCGCAGCGGCCTTCACCAGTGCCGCCAACGCAGCGGCGTCGACCGCGCCGCGGGCCTGGTACTCCCACACGTGCCTGCCGTCGGGGGTCGCGACGTGGTTGCCCGGGATCACGGCCGAGCTGTCACCGGTGAAGTTGGCGTCGAGCCAGTGCGGCTTGCGCTTGAAGCGGGTCGGCGGGATGTGGGCGAACCCAGTGCCCTTGCCCGACGTTCGAGGGAACAGCGTGCGGAAGTCGAGGTCGTGGCCGTAGACGAACAGGTTGGCCATTGCGGAGGTCATCGAGTCGACCTCGTCCTGCTTGCGGGCCAGCGTCGGGATCAGCTGACCGTCGTGCAGTCCGGCACTGGCCGTCGTCAGACCAACCTGCATGAGCGCCACCGGGTTCGGGGCCAACTCCAGGAACGTGGTGTGCCCGTTGTCGACGGCGTTGCGGATGCCGTGCGTGAAGTACACGCTGTGCCGCAACCCCTTCTTCCAGTACTCGACGTCGTGGATCGGGTCGGCGCCGGCACGAACCAGGCTGCCCTCGTGGACGGTCGAGTAGTACGCGACGTCCAGCGGGCGGGGCTCGATGCCCTGGATCTCGGCCGCCAGCTCCCCGAGCAGGGGATCCATCTGCTGGGTGTGGCTGGCGCCCTTGGTCTGGAACTTGCGGGCGAACTTCCCCTCCGACTCGGCGCGGGCGATGATCGCGTCGACCTGCTCGGGCGGGCCGCCGATCACCGTCTGCGTGGGTGCGGCATAGACGCACACCTCGAGATCCGGGAAGTCGGAGAAGACCGTCTTGATCTCCTCGGCCGAGTACTCGACCAGTGCCATCAGTCGGATGTACTCCCCGAACAGCATCGCCTCGCCCTCACCCATCAGGTGCGCGCGCGAGCAGATCGTCCGGGTGGCGTCCTCGAGCGACAGTCCGCCCGAGAAGTAGGCAGCCGCTGCCTCACCGAGCGACTGGCCAACCAGCGCACCGGGTTTCGCGCCATGCGCCTTGAGCGTCTCGCCCAGGGCGACCTGGATCGCGAAGATCACGGTCTGGGTGGTCTCGATGCCGTAGTCCTGCGAGTCGTCGAGGATCAGTTCGACCACCGAGTAACCGCGCTCGTCCTGCACGTACGCGTCGACCTTGTTGATCCACTCGGCGAAGATCGGGTCGCGCAGGTAGAGGCTCTTGCCCATCTTGCGGTGTTGCGCACCGAATCCGGCGAGCACCCACACCGGGCCGTTCGTCACGGGCCCGTCGGACGAGATGACCAGTGGGCTCTGCTTGCCCTCGGCGACGGCCCGCAGGCCCTTCACCGCTTCGTCCCTGTCGTGCGCCAGCACCACCGAGCGCGACCGGCCGTGGTTGCGCCGCGACAGCGAGCGGCCGATGTCCTCCAGCGACGACGCCTGCCCCTCGGGGCTCTCGAGCCAGTCGGCGAGTTCGGCGGCCGTCGCCCGCTTGCGCGAGGTCAGGAAACCCGACACCGCAAGCGGCACGATGGGAGTGGTCGGATTCTCCGCCTCGGCGGCCTCGAGTTCCTCGCGGGCGATCTCGAGCAGGCGCAGCGCCTCGTCGGTGAGCCCGGGCAGTTCGGGTTCGACCTCACCGTTGCTCGCGGTGACGCTGAACTCGTCGTCGCCGGGTTCGTCGTCGTGGATGAACTCGCCGTACTCGTCCATCCGCACCCCGCCGACGTAGACGACGTCGGCGTCGTCGGTGGCCGGCTTGACCACGACGAGGTCGGGTTCGGCCTCGGGCTCGACCAGGTCGCTTGGCAGCACCTCCCGCACCACGAGGTGCGCGTTGGCGCCGCCGAATCCAAAGCCGGAGACACCCGCCACGGCGTACCCGCCGTAACGCGGCCAGTCACTGACGGTGTCGACGACCTTGAGGTGCTCGCGGTCGAAGTCGATGTAGGGGTTGGGACCCGCGTAGTTGATCGACGGCGGCAGCTTGTCGTTCTTGAGCGACAGCGCCACCTTCGCGAGGCTCGCGGCGCCCGCGGCCGACTCCAGGTGACCCACGTTGGTCTTCACCGCGCCGAGCAGCGCCGGACGGTCGGCCGCACGGCCGCGGCCGATGACGCGCCCGAGGGCGTCGGCCTCGATCGGGTCGCCGAGGATGGTGCCCGTGCCGTGCGCCTCGACGTAGTCGACGGTCTTGGGGTCGATGCCGGCGTCGTGATACGCCTTGCGCAGCACCGCTTCCTGCGCATCGGGGTTGGGTGCCAGCATGCCGTTGGACCGGCCGTCGTGGTTGACCGCGCCGCCGGCGATGACCGCCAGGATGTCGTCGCCGTCGCGGCGGGCGTCCTCGAGCCGCTTGAGCACGACCATGCCGCCGCCCTCGGAGCGCGCGTAACCGTCGGCGTCGGCGGAGAAGGACTTGATTCGACCGTCGGGTGCCAGCACGCCACCGACCTCGTCGAAGCCGAGCGTCACCAGCGGGGTGATCAGTGCGTTGACGCCACCTGCCACCACGACGTCGGCGTCGCCTGCGCGCAGGGCCTTGATGCCCTCCTGCACGGCGACGAGTGACGACGAGCACGCGGTGTCGATGGCCATCGACGGCCCGCGGAAGTCGTAGAAGTACGACACCCGGTTGGCGATGACGGCGCTCGAGTTACCGGTGATGGCATAGGGATGCGCCACGGCGGGATCGGCGACCGACATGAACATGTAGTCGTTGACCGAGCTGCCGACGAACACGCCGACGTTGGCACCGCGCAGGCTGGACGCGGGAATCCTGGCGTGCTCCAACGCTTCCCAGGTCAGCTCGAGCGCCATCCGCTGCTGCGGATCGATGTTGTCGGCTTCCATCTTCGACAGCGCGAAGAACTCGGCGTCGAAGCCCTTGATGTCCGAGAGGTAGCCGCCCCGGGTGCGGGCCTTGGCCACGCGCTCGGCGATGCGCGGCTCGGACGTGAACTCCGACCAGCGTCCCTCCGGCAGATCGGTGATCGCGTCGCGACCCTCGAGCAGCGCCGCCCACATCTCGTCGGGGGTGTTCATGTCGCCCGGGAACCGGGTGCCGACGCCGACGATCGCGATGTTCGTCCGGCCCTCGTCGACCTGGCGGGACCAGTCCTCGTCGCTGGCCTCGGGGGGCTCGGGCTCGCCCTCGACGATCAGCGTGGCGAGAGCCTCGATCGTGGGATGCCGGAAGGCCATCGTGGCCGTCAGCGTCACACCGCAGTAGTCCTCGATGTCGCTGGCCATCGCCACCGCATCGCGCGAGGCCAGGCCCAGCTCGATCAGCGGCGCGTTCTCGTTGATGCTGTCGGGCGACTGACCCGTCGCGTTGGCCACCCAGTTGCGCAGCCACTCGCGCACCTCGGGCACCGAGACGTCGACGCGGTTCGGCTGGTCCTTCTCGGCCGCGACGGCCTCGGAGAGCACCGGTGAGGGTTCGACTGCCGCCTCCGGCGAAGGATGCGAGGCGTCCTGGGATTCAGACATGTTCACTGTTCACTTTCGCCGTCGGGCGGCCGAGGAGGCCGCCGGTGTTCTCGCGTTACTCGGTCGCGTCCGGGAAGTCGTTGGCGACCTTCCCGGCGCGCAGGCTGCCGTCGAGGTAGGCAGCCCGGCAGGCGCGCCTGCCGATCTTGCCGCTGGAGGTCCGGGGGATGGCCCCGGCCGGGGTGAGGAGCACGTCGCGGACCGTCACGCCGTGCCGCACGGCGATCGCCGCGCGGATGTCGTCGATCACGGGCCCGGGATCGAGCTTGTGGGCACCCGGAGCCCGCTCGCCCACGATCACCAGCTGCTCGCTGGAGTCGTCCGCGTCGCGCTTGAGACCCGCATGCGCGTTGTCGAAGACGTGGTCGGGCAGCTGGTTGGCAGGCACCGAGAACGCCGCGACGTAACCCGTGCGCAGTGCCTTGGTGGCCTCCTGCGCCGAGTACTCGAGGTCCTGCGGGTAGTGGTTGCGGCCGTCGATGATCACCAGGTCCTTGACGCGACCGGTGATGAACAACTCGCCATCGTGGAAGGCGCCGTAGTCACCGGTGCGCACCCAGGTCGCGTCGTCCGCCGCACCCTGGGCGTGCGAGGGGGTGGTACGCGACTTGAGGGTGTTGTGGAACGTCTCGACCGTCTCCTGGGGCTTGCCCCAGTAGCCCTGTCCCATGTTCTGGCCGCTGATCCAGACCTCGCCGATCTGCCCGTCGGGCAGTTCGGTCGCGGTCTCGGCGTCGACGATGACGGCCCACTCGGCGATGCCGACCTTGCCCGCACCGGCCTGGGCGACGGCCGTGGGCGAGTCGTCCGGAACCTCGACGAACGTGCCGGTGTTGAGCGCCTCGCGATCCACCGACACGATCTTCGGGTGGTCGCCCATCGGCGTCGTCGACACGAACAGCGTCGCCTCGGCGAGACCGTAGGACGGCTTGATGGCCTGCGGCTTGAAGCCGTACGGGGCGAACGCGTCGTTGAACCTGCGCACAGTGGCGGCCGAGATCGGCTCGCTGCCGTTGAGGATGCACTTGACCTTGGACAGGTCCAGCGGCGGCTCGTCGTCCTTGGGCAGTCCGCGCGCGGCGGCGTGGTCGAAGGCGAAGTTGGGGGCCACCGAGATGACGCCGCCGGTGTCGTCCGGGCGGGCCGACATCTCACGCAGCCAGCGGCTGGGCCTGCGGACGAACGCGGCAGGGGTCATGAACGTGAAGTAGTGCCCGATCATCGGCGCCAGCAGCGTCGTGATCAGACCCATGTCGTGGAAGAACGGCAGCCAGCAGCAGCCGCGGTCGCCCTCTTCGCCGTCGAGCGCCTCGATGATCTGCACGACGTTGGTGGCGAGGTTCAGGTGGGTGATCTGCACGCCGGTCGGGATGCGCGTCGAACCCGAGGTGTATTGCAGGTAGGCGACGGTGTCGAACTCGACGTCGGTCTGCACCCAGGTGGCGCCGACCTCGTCCGGGATGGCGTCGACCGCGATGACGCGGGGACGCTCCTTGGCGGGGCGGCTGCGGAAGAACTTGCGGACGCCCTCGGCTGCCTCGGTCGTCGTGAGGATGGCCGACGGCTGGCAGTCGTCGAGCACCGCGTGCAGACGGCCGACGTGGCCCGGCTCGGACGGATCGAACAGCGGCACGGCGATGCGGCCCGAGTACAGCGCGCCGAAGAAGGCGACGATGTAGTTCAGGTTCTGCGGGCACAGGATCGCGACCCGGTCACCGGGCTGGGTCACCTGCTGCAGGCGCGCACCCACTGCGCGGTTGCGGGTGCCGAAGTCGGCCCAGTTGAGTTCGCGGGCGACGCCGTCACGCTCGGTCGAGAAGTCGAGGAAGCGGTAGGCGAGCTTGTCGCCACGCACCTTCGCCCACTTCTCGACGTGCTTGACCAAGCTGCCGTTGTCCGGGAACTTGATCAGCCCGTCCTTGAGGAACGGATTGTGGAATCCCATCAAACTCTCCTGTCAGACCGCATGGTCTCGAAGTGCCATGTCTCGCGGCGGCTCGTCCGGGGCGGCCATCGACCGAATCGTCGAAACACAGCCAGGCCCGCAGATGCCAAACCTTGGAAATCCTACCGGGCATTACCGGCCGGTTCCCTGATCGACGGATCGACACGAGCGCAGTTCGGCGAACCGCTTGGTTCTTACGTTTCTCTTAATGTTAGGTGACCTGCGGGACGCTGGCCAAATCCCCCGACCGATGGTGCCCGATCGTGACTCAACCGTGCTTGGGCCGCGGAGCGTTCTCGACCAGATTCCGAGCCCAGTTCTGCGTCCACTGCGTGGACGTCTGGCCGTCGAGCTGCCAGAAGTCCGGGGTGTTGTACAGCGCGTGCACCGGCCGGCCTGCGGCGCCGATCAGCGTCTCCAGCGTCTTGGGCAGGTTGAAGACCGAGAACGCCTCGGAAGGGGCGGCGCAGATCAGGTCGCCCTTGGCGCAGATCTCGTTCGTGCGGTCGTTGAGCGCACCGAAGCCACCCGGCCGCGGCCCGGTCATCTCCAGCCCGAGGCCATCCAGGATCGGCACCTCGTGCAGCGTGATCTCCGCTCCGTGCCCCGGCGGGTTCGGACCGACCTCCTTGCCGACCCCCTCCTGGCGCCTGCCGTCGGCGATCAGCGTCACGCCCAGGACCAGATCCTGGTCGACGGGTCCGCGGCCGTTGCCGATGTCGCTGGCGATGTCACCGGCGATGATCGCGCCCTGGGAGAAGCCGACCAGCACGAAACTCGTCAGCGGGCAGGCCTCGTTGACCCGCTTGATCTCGTCGACGGTGACCCGCATGCCCTCGGCACGGCTGTCGTCGTAGCTCATCTGTCCGTCGCGGGAGAACGGGTTGTGGAACTGCGCGGTGTACGGCGTGGTCCACACCGCGAGCCTGCCGTCGTCGAACGCACCCCGGACCGGGTTGCTCACGTTCAGCAGCAGCGCGATCGGGAACTGCACCGGATTCAGCGGATCCATCTGCGGCGACGACTCCCACGTCCCGGGAACCGAGATCATCTGCACGTCCGGGCAGCTGGCGTCCTGGAACTCCGGACGCGGCTTGGACGGGTTGGACGGCGCCCCGGTCGGCGGCACGCCCGTGGGCGGCACCGCGGTGGGTGGGGTCTCGGGCGCACGCAGCCACACGACGACGGCGGCGATGACGACCGCGACGAGCACGGCGACGGCGCCTGCTGCCGCCAGGGCGAGGATGCGGTGGCGGTTACGACGGGGGGCGGCCATGGGCTGGTGGATTCTCCTGCTAGCAGAGGCGTTCGGTGGCGATGCGAATGTAGTCGGCGGTCACGGTGTCGACTTGCCCGGCAGGCGGGGCCTCGTCACCCGGCAGCGAATCGTGCACGTCGTCGCGCACCATCGGCAGGACGAAGTCCCACACCGCCTGATCGCTTTGCTCGGCAGCATGGGCCTGGCAGACGTAGGAACCGATGCTCAGCGCCACCAGCTCGTTGGACGTGTGCACGCCGGCGTCGTCGAGGGCGTCCAGATAGCCGCGCTGCTCCGGCGTGACGTGCATCGCCGTCGCGGAACCATCGGCGCGCGGCAGGCGGGGCGGCAGCCCCTGCACCTCCACGTCCGGTCCCGCAGTCTCGGTGGACGGCAGCCCGATGGTCGCGATGACGTCGTCGCTGGTCATCCCGCACGCGCCCGTCGAGACCGCGGCGAAGGCGACCATCAGCGACATCGGGAGCGCAGCACGCGACCGCGGACGACGCCGAGAACGGCATCGTCGCTTAGCCGGACCCGTGATCGGGCCTACCGAGGGAGGCACGGATTCCAAGGTACCGGCTACCCGACCGGCCCCCGCCGGACCGTTTGCCGGCGCCGGCCCTACCGGATGGTGGCGACCAGTTCGCCCGACATCGCGGCGAGCTGCGGCGCCCAGGTGCCCCAATCGTGCTGACCGTCGGGCGGGAAGTCGAAGTGGGCGTTGTGACCACCGTTGGTGCGGTAGCTCTGGTAGAAGAATCGGTTGCTGCCCTGAGCCAGGCTGCAGTGGCCGATCATCGCGGCCGGGTCGCTGCACTCCTGCGTCGCCGGGCTGAAGATCCACAGCCGAGTGTTGTTGTTGGCCAACAACTGTGAGTGCACGTTCGGCGAGTGCCACTTCCACCGGCCGAGCTGCGGCAGCCCCCACATGTTGCGGATGTCGACGCCGCCGAAGCGGGCCAGCCCGTCGGTGATCGCGCCGTCGTAGCCGGTGCGCTCCGGCGAGAGGAAGCCCGACAGGGAACCCGCGTACCGGTACCGGTCGGGGTGGAACGTCGCCAGCGCCACCGCGCCGTAACCGCCCTGGGCGGCACCGACCACACCGTGACCGTTGGGCGCCAGACCCTTGTTGGCCGCCAGCCAGTTCGGCAGCTCGTCGGCCAGGAAGGTCTCCCACTGCCTGCTGCCGTCCTGCTCCCAGTTGGTGTACATGCTCCAGGCGCCACCCGCGGGCGCGACCACGGAGATGCCCTTGCCCGCGAGGGTGTTCATCGCGTTGCCCGCGGTGACCCAGTTGCTCACGTCGGGTGCGGCGTTGAACGCGTCCAGCAGGACGACCGCGTGCGGGCCGCCACCCTGGAACGCCACGGGGATGTCGCGGCCCATCGCGCCCGACGGCACCATCAGCATCTCGACGCCCTCGGCCCTGGCGACCTGCGGACCCGCCATCCAGAGGCCCGCCGTCAGCGTCACGGCGCACATCGCGCGGAACAGGACAGAAAGGACCCTCATGCCAACCTCGTCTTCGTTCGTCTGCTGTGCTTTGCCACACCCCGCTGACCCGGGTTGTAGTGAATCACATCACGGCAGGCGCTGGCGCCGGATCACGGTCCCGTTGCCGGTAGGCCGGTGTACGGCGGCGCCTTCAGCGGCGGCACCGGCAACCCGCAGCGCGCCAGTTCGTACAGCGGCACGCGGTCGATCCGGTAGGAGTTGAACTCGAAGGAGTTCGCGACGTTCGACAGGAAGCGGCGAGGCCCCATCGGCGAGCGCACCGACGTCAGCATCGCCTCGGTCTCCGGACACTTCAGCGCCGCCTCGGCCTGGACGATCCAGTCCTCGTCGAGGTAGGGCGGAAGGTAGGGGCGCTCCTTGAGGAACGGCCCCTCGGCCACCACCCAATCGGGGTACAGGTTCTTGTCGTGCCCGATCCGGCCGTCCTCGATGCGCGCGGTATGCGCGGCCAGTGGGTTGGCCAGCCCGATCTGGTCGATGACGCGGACGTCGAGACCGACGTTCATCCCGACCATCCCCAGGTTGGTGAAGTACACCCACTGCGGGCCGCGATAGTCCCGCAGCGGCGGCTCCCCCGGCGGCGGGGGCGGCGGCGGAATGGCTGGCACGACGTCCCACTGGTCGTAGTTGCCCGATGGCAGCCACAACGCCCCGTCGGGCGTGTTCTCTATCGCCTTCAGCACGGCCCGCATGCGTGGGTAGTCGAGGTAGTCGGACGCGGTCAGCGGGTGCGCGTGGCCGGTGGCCTGGGCGTAGAAGCGGCGCTCGTCGACGATCCCGGTCGCCGTGACGCGGGTGGCGTCGGAGCCCATGCCCGACGAGTTCGCCGCCCACAGCGACCATCCCACGACGGCCAGCCACATCGCGGTGGTGGAGCCGGCGAGCAGGTAGCCGCCCACCCGGGTGAACCGGGTGACGTCACCGGGCAGCACGACGGGGATCACCGCGATCGGGATGAGAAGGCAGAACAGCGGGGTGAGCAGCACCCTGCCGTGCATGAAGTCGCCGCCCTGGCGCACCCAGTAGACGGCTTGCAGCACGCCGCTGACGAGCATGAAGACGACGACCGCGGGCGGGCTCTGCACCGTGCGGGCGAGCCGGCTCACGCCCTGGGGCGGCTGGTGGGTGGTCCACCACGGCATGGTCCTCGTCGCGAACATCACCAGTCCGACCGCGGCGAGCAGCATCAGTGGAATGAACAGCAGATACGGCTGATTGAAGTTGCCGAGGTAGGTCAGGCCCTGACCCCACTTGGCGCCCGTGGCGTCCTTCGCGATCGCGGTGTTCGGGACCAGCAGGCCGTAGTAGCCCATCCGGAACACCTGGTAGCCGACCGGGAGCAGGCCGCCGGCGACGACGATCAGCGTGCGGCGTCGCCAGTCGGGTGCGGCCACCAGCATCATCACCAGGGCCACGCCGCCGATCAGCGCCAGCTCCGGGCGCACCAGCACGCTGAGCCCGGCGACGAACGCCAGTGCCAACTCGAACGGGCGCCCGATGGTGCTGGTGTGGGGCCTGCCCCGTTCGGGCTGTGACCGCCAGCCCTGCGACCAGCACACCATCATCCACCACAGCAGCCCCAGATAGGCCAGCACCAAACCGTTCTCGAGTCCGGAGGTGGCAAAGTCGCGGGCGGGCGGGATGGCGATGTACACCAGCACGCCGGCGGGCAGGAGCAGCGCGCGCCGACCGCGCAGTCCCGGCGCGTAGAGCCGTCCGGTGCCGAGCATCGCGAACACCACGCCCAGAACGCTCAGCGTCAGCGCGAGTGCGAGCGCGACGTACTCCAGCTGCACCGAGCCGCCGACCCAGGCGAACAGCGTCACCAGGTAGCTCCACACCGTCGAGGTGTTCGCCTCGACCCGCTCGCCGGCGTTGAACACCGGGCCGTTGCCCGCCAACAGGTTCCGCACGGTGCGCAGGACGATCAGGCCGTCGTCGGCGATCCACCGACGCTGCCACCCGCCCCAGGCGAACAACGCGGCCACGACGACCACGCCGAGCCACAGGCTGAACCGCACGCCCGGGCCGTAGGGAAAGGCCGCTCCCCGCGTCAGTCTGTCCGCGACGCCGGCCAGGCGCCCGTCAACTGAAGATGACTGCCGCACCGATGGTTCCGATCCAAGCCACGGCGAGCAACTGCAGGACGCGGTCGCCGAACGCGATCTCCTCCGGCTCGCCCGCCAGGCCGCCGTCGACGTCGACCGCGTAGCGCAGGATCGCGATGGTGAACGGGATCATCGAGACCGCGAACCAGGACCCGCCCCCGGGTCCGTCGCGGTAGAACGCCCACAGTCCGTAGCAGACGACCACCGCGGTGGCCGACAGCGTCCACACGAAGCGCAGGTAGGTGCTGGTGTAGCGCTCCAACGACTTTCGGATCCTGGCGCCGGTGCGCTCGGCCAGCTGCAACTCGGCGTACCGCTTGCCCGCGGCCATGAACAGCGACCCGAACGCCATCATCAACAGGAACCACTGCGACAGCGGGATGCCCGCCGCGACGCCACCGGCGATGGCGCGGATCAGGAAGCCCGACGACACGATGCAGATGTCGAGGACGGCCTGATGCTTGAGGCCGAAGCAGTACGCCAGCTGGATCGCGATGTAGATCGCCATCACGATCGCCAGGTTCGGCGTGGACAGGAACGACACGCCCAGCGAGGCCAGCGCCAGCACCACGGCCAGCGAGTAGGCCATGGTCACCGGCACCACGCCTGCGGCGATGGGCCGGAAGCGCTTGGTGGGGTGCTGGCGATCGGCCTCGACGTCGCGGGCGTCGTTGATCAGGTAGATCGACGACGCCGCGAGGCAGAACGCGACGAACGCGATGCCGACGTTGCGCAGCACCTCGGGGTAGTCGAGGTCGGTGTCGACGCCGATCGCCGCCAACGGCGCGGCCAGCACCAGCAGGTTCTTCACCCACTGCCGCGGGCGCACCGCCTTGACCAGTCCGCTGGCGAGGCTCTTGGGCGGGCCAGCGACTTCTTGGGCTTCCTCGCTCACGCAGTCGTCTCCTTCGACGCCATGGCTTCCTCGACGCGGTCCGCGACGACGCCGACGGTCTTGGCGACCGCGGCACCGACCACGACCCCGGTCAGCACGTCGGTCGGATAGTGCACGCCGAGCACCAGGCGCGACAACGCCATAGGCGGGACCACCAGCAACGGGATCCGCGACCCCGTGGCGCGGGCCAGCAGCAGCGCGGCCGCGGCGGTGGAGGTGGCGTGCGCGGACGGAAAGCTCAGCTTGCTGGGCGTGCCGACGTTGATCGCGATGTCCGGGTGGTGCGGGCGCTTCCGTTGCACGATGCGCTTGATGACGACGGCGGCCGCGTGCGCGACGAAGGCACCCGCCCCGGCGGTCAGCCACTCCCGGCGGCGGCGCGGGACGATCACGGCGCCGAGCAGTGCGAGGCCGACCCAGCCTGCGCTGTGCTCACCGAAGTGCGACAGCGCCCGCGCGCCGGGCAGGACGCCCGCGCGCCCGGCGATGCCGTGCTGCACGGCGACCAGCACCGCGTCCTCGCCGCGCGGCGCCTGGTGGGTGTCGAGAGTCATCGGGCGCTCTTCGCGCAAGCGCTCATCGGCCACATGCTCTTCGCGCAAGCGCTCATCGGGACGACACTTCTGCGGTCGGCAGCAGTACGGTCTCCCACTTTTGCTTGCTGGTGAGCACCGGCATGGCCTCGCGGTACACGCGGCGCATGCGCTTGAACTTGCGTGCCAGCGTCAGGTGCTGGCGCAGCGACGTGCGCAGCAGGTCGAACATCTGCGCCCGGTCGCGCTGGCGGTACACGACGCCGCGGCCGTCGGCCGTGGTGACGGTGACGCCGTCGACCCGGCACAGCAGGAACCAGCGCGCGTCCTGGGTCGCCACGTTGAGCTGCGGCCGCCGATGGTGGGCGGAATCCTCCCGGCGCAGCTGGTGCAGCACGCCGCGCGCGAGCCGAATGCCGATGGCGGGCAACGACACCGGCGGCTTGTGCACCTTGCGCCTGCCCGACGGGGTGGGCAGCGAGGTGGCACCGGGCAGCACGACGGCATCGGGGAACTCGGCACGCATCGCGCGCACCTCCGGCAGCGCGCTCTCCAGGATCGAGAAGATGTGCTCGGGCCCGGCGAGGAAGTCGGCGATGGCCTTGTTCTGGATGGCCACCGTCGAGTACTCGAGGCACAGGAGGTGTTTGACGGTCGCCTTCAGCGAGCTACGCAGCAGTCCCTTGGTGTCGCCGTCCCAGTGCATCGCGGAGACGACCAGCCGGTTGCGCAGGTGGAAGTACGCCTGCCAGTCGATGGCGTCGTCCTTGTCGCTCCACGCCATGTGCCAGATGGCCGTGCCCGGCATCGTCACCGTGCCGTAGCCGTGCTCGGCGGCGCGCAGACCGTACTCGCAGTCGTCCCACTTGATGAACAGCGGAAGCGGCTGTCCGAGTTCCTCGGCAACGGCGCGCGGGATCATGCACATCCACCAGCCGTTGAACTCGGCGTCGATGCGGCGGTGCAGGATCGTGCTCCGCGGATTGTCGTCCGCCAGTGGGTACTTGGCGAAGTCGTGGTCGTACTCGGTGTACGGGGCGTTGGTCCACATGAAGTCGTTGCGGTCGACGACCTCACCCATCACGTGCAGGTGCGAGGGCTCCTGCAGGTTCAGCATCTGACCGCCGATCAGCGTCGGCGTCTTGGCGAACCTGTTGAGCGCCAATGCCCGCAGGATCGAGTCCGGCTCGATGCGGATGTCGTCGTCCATGAACAGGATCTGTTCGCAGTCGGTGTTCTTCAGCGCCTCGTACATGACCCGGCTGTAGCCGCCGGAACCGCCGAGGTTGGGCTGGTCGTGGATCGACAGGCGGTTGCCCAGAGGTGCTGCGGCAGCGGCGAAGTCGGCGTGGTCACGCGCCTTCTTGTTGCCCTGGTCGGAGACGATGACCGCACCGACCACCTCGTCGACCAGCGGGTCTGACGTGAGTGCGGCGAGCGCGTTGACGCAGTCGGACGGGCGGTTGAAGGTGGGGATTCCGACCGCGATGTTGGCCCGGCCAGGCGCCGGCTGCGGCGCGTACCAGCCCGCGCTGTGCACGATCACCTTGGAGTCGGTCGTGATGTCGAACCAGATCCAGCCGCCATCCTCGAACGGGTCGAGGCCGATCTCGAACTCCGCCACCGCGGTGGTCGACGCGTCGCTGCTCGAGACCTCGTCGCCGCTGACGGTGATCCGCGCACCGGTGGCCTTCGATCGGTAGACGTCGACGCGTGCGCTGCCGGTGAGTTCCACGCGCAGCACCACCGAGTCGAGCACCGACCAGCGCCGCCAGTAGCTGGCGGGGAACGCGTTGAAGTACGTGGCGAACGACACCTCGGACTCGGCGCCGATCTCGAGGGTGGTCCTGCTCGGCGCGTGCGCGCGCCGGGAGTTGGTGGTCGACTCCTCGATGTAGAGCTTGCGCACGTCGAGCGGCTCGCCCGGTCGCGGCAGGATCACGCGCGACAGCAGGCTGACCGCTCTGGTCTGGCCGGCGTCGAGCGCTCCGGACGGAATGTCACTCATGCTCGGTCGCTTTCGTCTCGCATCAGGGGCGCACCGTCTCGCAGGTGCGGCGCCAGGGTGTTGTCGTACGTGTTCAGGGCACTGGCGATCGCCATGTGCATGTCCAGGTACTGGTAGGTGCCGAGCCGTCCACCGAACAGCACCTTGGCCGACGCGGTCTCGGCCTTCGCGCGGGCCCGATAGTCCGCGAGGGTCTGCCGGTCGGCTTCGGTGTTGATCGGATAGTAGGGCTCGTCGTCGTTCTCGGCGAAGCGCGAGAACTCGCGCATGATGACGGTCTTGTCCGTCGGGTAGGCCCGTTCCGGGTGGAAGTGCCGGAACTCGTGGATCCGGGTGTAGGGCACCTCGGCGTCGTTGTAGTTCATCACCGGCGTGCCCTGGAAGTCCCCGGTGTCGAGCACCTCGAGTTCGAAGTCGAGCGTGCGCCAGCCGAGCCTGCCGTCGGCGTAGTCGAAATAGCGGTCGAGCGGCCCGGTGTAGACGACCGGCGCGTCGGGGCTCTGCGCCCGCAGTTCGTCGCGCACGTCGAACCAGTCGGTGTCCAGACGGACCTCGATGCGGTCGTCGGCGGCCATGTTCTCCAGCCACGCGGTGTAACCGTGGACCGGCAGACCCTCGTAGGTGTCGTTGAAGTAGCGGTTGTCGAACGTGTAGCGGACCGGCAGCCGGGCGATGTTGGCCGCGGGCAGCTCCTTGGGGTCGGTCTGCCACTGCTTGGCCGTGTAGTCCTTGACGAAGGCCTCGTAGAGGGGACGGCCGATCAGTGAGATCGCCTTCTCCTCGAGGTTCTGCGCGTCCTCGGTCTTGATCTCGGCGGCCTGCTCGGCGATCAGCGCCCTGGCCTCCTCGGGCGTGAAGTACCTCCCGAAGAACTGCGACACCAGGCCCAGACCCATCGGGAACTGGTAGGCCTGCCCGGCGTGCATCGCGAAGACGCGGTGCTGGTAGCCGGTGAAGTCGGTGAACTGCCGCACGTAGTCCCACACCCGCTGGTTCGAGGTGTGGAAGAGGTGCGCGCCGTAGCGGTGCACCTCTATACCCGTGGTGGGTTCGGGTTCGGAGTAGGCGTTGCCCCCGATGTGGGGCCGCTTCTCGACGACGAGGACGCGCTTGTTCAACTGCGTCGCCACGCGCTCGGCGATCGTCAGGCCGAAGAATCCGGAGCCGACGATGAAGAGATCGAACGAGCCAGAAGCGTCCGGGGTGTCAGGCGCTCCGGAGGGCTGGAGCGCAGCGACCGGGGTATTAGGCAAGGTCATCGGCAGCAAGGGTATCCGACGAGGCCGCCGTGACCCGCATTCGGCTGCGTGCCGGGTGAGCCGTCTTGCGGTGCCGCCCAGCACGCTGGGAGACCTCACGGCAGGTCGCGATTAGCTCACGATTGCGCATCGTCACTCCAGTCTCACCAGTCACGTACGTACCATCGACCTCGTCGGTATTTGGCGTATTCGAACCGGAGTTCAGCCCCAGCCGACAGACCGAAGACCTAACACACGTACTTGATGTAGCGGTAAACATCGAATGGAGACTTCAGTGCCGAACCGACGTCGACGCAAGCTATCGACGGCCATGAGCGCAGTCGCCGCCCTGGCCGTCACGGGTCCTGTTGCAGTGGCAGCCATGTCCGATGTGGCCACCCAGGACGCCCAGCCCCAACAGCGTGAGTTCGTGCAGGCCGCGCTGGTCACCGACCTCCCCAACGAGCTGATGTCCGCGCTGTCGCAGGGCCTCTCGCAGTTCGGCGTCAACCTGCCGCCGCTGCCCACGGGCCTGCTGACCGGGGCGGGCGCCGCACCGTCGGCGCTGACGGCGCCCGGCCTCACGTCACCCGGGCTCACCCCCGGACTCGGAACCCCGGGTCTCACCTCACCGGGCCTGACCGCCCCAGGACTCACGGCACCGGGGCTCACCGCCCCGGGACTGACGCCGCCGAGCGGCCTGACCACCCCCGGCCTGACCGCACCCGGCCTCACGCCGGCGACCGCCACCCTTCCGGGCCTGACGGCACCGGGCCTCACCGTGCCGGGAGCGACGGCGACCACGCCGTCGCTGACCGACGCCGGCCTGACCAGCCCCTCGCTGACCACGCCCGGCCTGACCACGCCAGGTCTGACGACGCCCGGCCTCACCACTCCGGGTCTGACGACTCCCGGTCTCACCACGCCCGGACTGAGCACGCCGGGGCTGACGCCGGCGTCGAGCAGCACGGGACTGGGCCTGCCGGGTGAGATCCCGATCGCCGATCCGATCGGGCTCGATCCCATGGGCGGCACGTACCCGATCCTCGGCGACCCGTCGCTCGGCCTGCCCGCAGCGGCGCCCGCCAGTGGAGGATTGCTCGGCGACCTGTCGAGCGCCGCGGAGACGCTCGGTGCCGGCCAGGCCATCGACCTGCTCAAGGGCATGGTGATGCCCGCGATCATGTCGGCCGTCCAGAAGGCAGGCCCGGCGGCAGTGGCCGCAGCGCCCGCTGCCGCGGCGGCCGTCCCCACCCCCTAGTCCCGGCACGAAACGGCACCGCAGAAGCACTCGATGCTCTGCGGTGCCGTTGCGTCACGACGACCCGCGCATTTGCCCGACGTGTTTAGTGTGTCGAAACACTGGTAACACCCGACTCATACGTAACATCGGGCCGTGCCGAGTCTCGGGTCTGTGCCGTCGCTGCTGTTTTCAGCGGTGCTAGCCACGATCATCGTGTTGCCGTGGGCAGTCGACAGCTCACTCGACGGATCGCCCGATCAGCCGCGCACCCAGGCCGTCGATCCACTGCTACTCGTCGAGAAGCCCCTCGACGGCGTCGGCGGCGGCGAGACCGTCCGCGACGTCCGCCAGGACACCCCCTTCTCCATGGTCGCCCTGACCGCGACCGACCTCGCCGGAACCTCCGCCCGGGTCCGAGCGGAGAAGGCCGACGGCTCCTGGGGTCCCTGGTACGAGGCCGACCCCCTCGAGGGCGAGGGTGACGGATCGTCGAACACGCACGGCACCGAACCCGTGTTCGTCGGAGAGACCACGCACGTACAGATCGCCGTCACCCGTCCGGTCGGGTCCAGCCCCACCGGCACCCGGACCGAGGGCCGAGGCAAGGCCGGGCTGGGCTACGTCCCCGCCAACGTCGAGGCGCCGACGGTACCCAACTTCAACGCCATCCTGATCAGTCCGCCGCAAGCCCCCGTCGACGTGCAATTGCCCGCCGCCGCAGCCGCGCCCGGCCAGGCCCCCGCCATCATCGACCGCGGGCTGTGGGGCGCCGACGAAAGCCTCAAGTGCGGAAGCACGCGGTACGACAACGGAGTTCGCGCCGGGGTCGTACACCACACGGCCGGCAGCAACGACTACCGCCCGGAGGATTCGGCAGGCATCGTCAGGTCGATCTACGAGTACCACACCCGCACACTCGGCTGGTGCGACATGGCCTACAACGCACTGGTCGACAAGTACGGCCAGGTCTTCGAGGGCCGCGCCGGAGGCATCGACCGGCCGGTGCAGGGCGCACACACGGGTGGATTCAACGAGAACACCTGGGGCGTAGCGATGATGGGCGACTTCGGTACCGTCCCGCCGACCCCCATCCAACTACGCACCACGGGCCGGCTGCTCGGTTGGCGGCTCGGTCTCGACCACGTCGATCCCAAGGGCACCGTCGTACTGACGTCCGAGGGCGGCAACTTCACGAACTTCCCCCGAGGCGCCGCGCCGACACTGCCCGCGATCTTCAGCCATCGCGACGTCGGCAACACCGAGTGCCCCGGCAACGCCGCATACGCCGAGATGGACCTGTTGCGCGACACCGCCGCACGGTTCAGCACTCCCCCGGGACCCCGAACGCTCGCCGATACGCTGCGCGGCGGCGCGATCTTCGCCAAGTGGTCCTCGATCGGCGGTGACGCCAGCGCGCTCGGATCACCGCGGTCACCCGAGGCATCCGGCGCGGGCAGCTCGCGGTACGTCAACTTCGCCAACGGCGCCATGTACTGGTCGCCCGACAGCGGAGCGGAACCCGTGACCGGGGCGATCTACGAGGCCTGGGCCGGACTGGGATTCGAGCGCGGCGCGCTCGGACTGCCGACGAGCGGCGAGATCCAGGAACCGCTGTGGATCGTGCAGAACTTCCAGCACGGCACGCTGAACTTCGACCGGGAGAAGGGCACCGTCACGCGCGTGATCGACGGCGTGCCAATCGAACTGCCCAAGCCCGAGCATCCCGGAACGCCCGTGCAGCTGGAGCGCTTCACGCCCGTCGGGCTCTCCCGCTAAAGCCACCACCGTTCGAGCACGCGTGCCAACCCGTCGTCGGTGTTCGGCGCCGTCACCTCGTCGGCGGCCTCGATGGCCTCCGGATGCGCATTGCCCATCGCCACGCCGAGTCCCGCCCACCGCAGCATCGGCACGTCGTTGGGCATGTCCCCGAAGGTCACGACGTCCTGGGCGGTGATGCCCAGTGGCTCGGCCACTTCGGCGATACCGGTCGCCTTGCTGATGCCGATCGGCACCACCTCGATCAGACCGTTGTTCGTCGAATACGTGAGATCGCCGAGCAGCCCGACGTGCGGGGCGAGCGCGGCCAGCATGTCCGAACTGCGCCCACCTGCCTTGCGGATCAGCAGCTTCACCGCAGGAGCACTGAGCAGGTCCACCAGCGACACCTCGGTGTTGTCCGGGTTCAGCCAGGCATGTTCATAGCCGGGTGAGCTGACGAACTGCGGGGTCGCGGCGTCGTGCGCGCTGCGCCCCACCCGCTCGACCGCCAGCCCCGCTCCGGGGATGACCCGGGCGGCGATCTCGGCCAGCTCACCGAGCTGGTCGGCGGTCAGCGTGCGGGCCGACACGATGCGGTCGGTGGCGGCGTCGTACACCACTGCACCGTTGGCGCACACGGCCATCGGCGCCAGCCCGAGCGCGTCGACCACCGGCGAGATCCAGCGCGGCGGCCGCCCGGTCGCGAGGATGAACCGAGTACCGGCGTCGACGGCCGCGTGCACCGCGGCACGCGTTCGTGCGGTGACGTTCTCGCCGTCGTCGAGCAGCGTGCCGTCGACGTCGGTCGCGATCATGGCGGGCAGCATTCAGCCGTTCTCCGTCTGCCTGCGTGCGCGTTCGGCCCGTTCGGCCTCCTCGCGCACTCTGGCCTCGTGGGGCGTGGGTGCGGTGCCGCCCAGCCTGTGCGGCACCCAGTGAGCGCCCGCGGGATGCGGGTACTCCTCCTGCACGCGGTGCAGGATGTCAGTCATCTCGGCGCGCAGATCGTCCATCACCCGGTCGACGGGCTCGGCCACGTCCATCGGCCTCCCCACCGCGACCGTGATGGGAATCCCGTTGCGGCCCAGCTGCTTCGGATGGTCCTTGGTCCAGATCCGTTGCGCCCCCCAGACGATGAGCGGGACGATCGGAACCCGAGCATCGATGGCCATCCGCGCGGCGCCGGTCTTGAACTCCTTCAGTTCGAAGCTCCGGCTGATGGTGGCCTCGGGGTACATGCCGATGATCTCGCCGGCACGGAGTTGGTCGACGGCGGCGGAGTAGGCGCTGCCGCCCGCGGCGCGGTCGACCGGAATCGCCCCGGAATGCCTGATCAGGTAGTTCACCGGCTTGATCTTCTGCATCTCGGACTTGATCATGAACCGCATGCGTCGGCCGCGGTACATCGCCGCGAGCGCGGCGGGAAGGAAGTCGACGTAGCTGGTGTGGTTGATCGCGATCACGGCGCCGCCGGTGGCTGGGATGTTCTCCAACCGCTGATAGTCGATCCGAGTGCCGGTGACCCGCACGACGGTCCGGCCCGCGATCTCCAGACTGCGGAAGACCGGCTCCATCAGACCTGTCCCGGCTCCTCCGGCCGCTGCGCCCGTCGGGCCGCCTTCTCTGCGGCCTCGTCGGCGTCGAGCTGGTTCGCCTCGGCGAGCGTCGGCGCCGCCCCACCCAGGCGGTGCGGCACCCAGAACTCGTTCGCCGGATGCGATCCGTAGGCATCCTGCGTGCGCTCGAGCAGATGCTGCATGCGGCTGTGCAGCAGCGCCGTGAGTTCCGCTGCGGGAAGCGTCGGCTGAATCGGTTCGCCGACGGTGACGAAGATCGGCACCTTCGGTCGCCACATCTTGCGCGGATGGCCCTTGGTCCAGATGCGCTGCGCGCCCCACACGATGTGCGGGACGATCGGCACGTCGGCGGCGATCGCCATCCGCGCGGCGCCGGACTTGAAGTCCTTGATCTCGAAACTGCGGCTGATCGTCGCCTCGGGATAGACGCCGACGTAGTCGCCGGCCTTGAGCCGCTGGCACGCCTCCGCGAACGACTCGGCGCCGCTGTCGCGATCCACCGGGATGTGTCGCAGGCTCCGCATGATCGGGCCGGACACCTTGCTGTCGAACACCTCGCGCTTGGCCATGAAACGCACCTTGCGGCCCTGGCCCTGCAGGTACGCCGGCAATCCGGCGAAGGTGAAGTCGAAGTAGCTGGTGTGGTTGATCGCGATCACCGCGCCACCGGTGGGTGGCAGGTTCTCGACTCCGGTGACCGTGAACTTCAGCCCCTGCACCTTCCATACCAGGCGAGCAGCCTGGATCACGGTGCCGTATACGGGTTCCACGCCAGTCAGCCTAGTGCGTGGCCACGCTCGCAGATCCCGCGGAGCGTGACCTTCCCCACCAAACCCGTGACCGGGTGCACCGGCGGCGGGGTCGCGCCCGGGACTCCGCCGATGACGGCGAGCCCGCCTCGGCGGGCTAGACTCGACCCGAGCGCAACACCGTGGGGAAGGCGATAAGTGCAGGTCACGAGTGTCGGACACGCCGGCTTCCGAATCGACACCCAGGCGGGGAGCATCCTGTGCGACCCGTGGGTGAACCCGGCGTACTTCGCGTCGTGGTTCCCGTTCCCGGACAACAGCGAGCTGGACTGGGACCGCCTCGGCGACGTCGACTACCTCTACGTCAGCCACCTGCACAAGGACCACTTCGACCCGGCGAACCTGGCAGCGCACGTCGACAAGGACGCCGTCGTGCTGCTACCCGACTATCCCGTGCCGGACCTACGCCGCGAACTCGAGAAGCTGGGGTTCCACCGGTTCTTCGAGACCACCGACTCCGTGAAGCACCGAGTGTCCGGGCCCAAGGGCGACCTCGACGTGATGATCATCGCGCTGCGCGCACCCGCCGACGGGCCGATCGGCGACTCGGGCCTAGTGGTGTCCGACGGCGAGACCGTCGCGTTCAACATGAACGACGCGCGCCCGGTCGATCTGGACATGGTGGCCGAGGAGTTCGGCCACGTCGACGTCCACATGCTGCAGTACTCGGGCGCCATCTGGTACCCGATGGTCTACGACATGCCCGCCCGCGCCAAGGAAGCGTTCGGCACGCAGAAGCGGCAGCGTCAGATGGACCGTAGCCGCCAGTACATCGCCCAGGTCGGTGCGACGTGGGTGGTGCCGTCCGCGGGGCCGCCGTGCTTCCTGGATGCAGCCCTGCGCGACCTCAACGACGACCACGGTGATCCGGCGAACATCTTCCCGGACCAGATCGTGTTCCTCGAGCAGCTGCGGAACAACGGTCACGACGGCGGACTGCTCATGATCCCGGGCACCACCGCGACGTTCACCGGCAGCCGCCTCGACTCGCTGGTGCATCCGGTGCCCGACGACGAGGCCGAAGCGATCTTCACCACCGGCAAGGCCGACTACATCGAGGCGTACGCGCAACGGATGGCCCCGGTGCTCGCCGCGGAGAAGGCGGCATGGGCGCCCGCCGAGGGCGACTCGCTGCTGGAGCCGCTGCGGGCGAAGTTCGAACCGATCATGCTGCAGACCGATCAGATCTGCGACGGCATCGGATACCCGGTGGAGCTGCGGCTGGGCCCCGAGACGATCGTGCTCGACTTCCCCAAACGCGCCGTGCGCGAGCCCATTCCGGACGAGAAGTTCCGCTATGGCTTCGAGATCGCACCGGAGCTCGTCCGCACGGTGCTCCGCGACGACGAGCCAGACTGGGTCAACACCATCTTCTTGTCCACGCGCTTCAAGGCGTGGCGGGTCGGCGGCTACAACGAGTACCTGTACACGTTCTTCAAGTGCCTGACCGACGAGCGGATCGCCTACGCCGACGGCTGGTTCGCCGAAGCGCACGACGACACGGCGTCGATCACGATGGACGGCTGGGAGATGCAGCGGCGCTGCCCGCACCTGAAGGCGGACCTATCGAAGTTCGGTGTCGTCGAGGGCAATACGTTGACGTGCAACCTGCACGGGTGGCAGTGGAACCTGACCAACGGCCGATGCCTGACGTCGAAGGGTCACGAGTTGCGGAGCCGGCGCGCATGACCGCCCAGCAGTACGACGACGGGCTGATCCTGCTCGACCGGCATGCGATCACGTTGCGCCGCTACCACTTTCCGTCGGGGACGTCGAAGGTCATCCCGCTGTCGTCGGTCCGCGGGTATCGCTCCGAGTCGCTGGGCCTGTTGCACCGCTTCCGGCTCTGGGGCAGTTCGGATCTCAAGCGCTGGCTGCCGCTGGACGTCGGGCGCCCGTTGAAGCCGACGCTGGTCACGCTGGACGTGCCGGGCACCAAGCTCGCGCCGGCGTTCACGCCCGAGCGGGCCGAGGAGTTCCTGGCCGTGCTCGGTGAGCTGCTGCCCGACTAGTCGCGGCCCGGGTATGCCGGCAGGAGCCCTGGCACCGATTCGATGGCCTGCGCGACGCGGAATACCATTGCTTCGTCGTTCGGGTGACCGACCACCTGTACGCCGGTCGGTACCCCTTCGTCAGACATTCCGCTTGGCACCGACAGCACCGGGCAGGCATTGGCGACGTTGAACGGCACCGTCATGTGGGATTCCCAGTAGTGCGTGAGATGTCGCTCAGGCGTGTCGATTCCATCGAGGTAGTCGCCGTCGGCGGACAGCGAGGTGACCGCCGACGTCGGACAGAGGAGCACGTCAGCCCCGTCCATGGCCGCCGCGAGGTCGCCACGCATCCGAGCGTCCATCGCCAACGAGTCGACGAGTGAGTACCGCTGCGCGGCAGCACCAGCGTCGGCGATGATCCGGCGCAAGTAGGCGGACACCCGGTCTTCGGTACCCGCGATCTCCCGCGCCACGGCCGGACCCAAGATATGACCGAAGTGCGCGAAGCTGGTCTCCCGGATCAACTCGGTCGTCCACGGCAGGTCGACGTCGACGACCTCTGCGCCGGCTGCCGCCAATGCGTCACCGACGGCGCGGGTGTTCGCCACGATCTCGGGCGCCACGGGGTAGTCACCGAGTCGGACGGAGAGGACGATTCGCAGGCCTGCGACACCCCCGCCGAAGTCGATCGGTCGACCATTGGGTCCCCACGAGTCGTGGTCGACCGGGTGTCGTCCGGACATCACCGCGGCCAGCAGCGCGACGTCGGCCACGGTGCGTCCCATCGGACCGTCGCCGCGGTACCAGTCCGCTGCGAGTGGCGGCAGCCCGGGAACCCGACCGAACGGCGCCTTGTAGCCGACGACGCCCGTGAATCCGGCTGGGATACGGGTGGACCCGGCGATGTCCGATGCGGTGGCCAGCGTGGTGAAGCCTGCCGCCAGCGCGGCACCGGCACCGCCGGAAGAGCCACCGGGTGACGTCTGCGGGTTCCACGGGTTGCGAGTCACTCCCCACATCGGCGAGTGAGTCACCGTGGCGCAACTGAATTCGGGGCTCGTGGTGCGGCCGTGGATGATCCCGCCCGCAGCGCGGATCCGCTGCACCACGGGGTGGTCGCCGTCGGCCAGGTGCCCACGCTTGGCCTCCAGCCCGTATTCGAGCCGGTGGCCGGCGATGCCGTGCTTCTCCTTGGTGGCGACCGTCAAGCCGAGTAGGGCAGGCGGTGTCTCGCCGTCGGCCGCACAGCGTGCGTATTCGTTCTCGGCGTGGCGCGCCGCCGACCTCGCGGTGTCGAACATGGTCTCGGTAAACGCGTTGATCCCGGTGGTCGTGTCACCGTTGCGGGCGTCGATCTCCGAGATCTGGGCCTCGAGAACGTCGCGCGGCGAGCACTCGAGTTTTCGGAATGCGTCCAGCGCTTCACCTGCGCTCAGATATGCCAGCCCGGTTGCGGTGGTCGACGTCATCAGGCCGCCTTCTCGGCCAGAACGCCGTGCACCATCTCCCAGGCCACCTTGGACAGTGCGGCCAGACCCTTCGCCATGTCTTCGTCGGTGCTGAACTCCCGCTCGCAGTGACTCACCCCGTCCATCGACGGGATGAACATCATCACGGTAGGAACGATCCGGTTCATCGGGACCGAATCGTGTCCGGCCATGGTGCGAATGGGTCGCGCACTCAAACCCAGCTCTGCGGCGAGCTTTTCGGTCAGTTCCACGCCGGCGTGCGGAAAGCGTTGAATGTCCCGGACGTCGAAGTCGCGGACGTTGATCGTGATGTCGTGTTCCTCGGCGATCGCAGCGATGTCGTCGAGCAGACTTGCCCGCGCCGCTGCCACGACGTCAGGCGAGGCAGAACGCAGGTCGGCGACCAGGTGCACGCGACGGGCCACCACGATCGGCGAGTTCGGCTCCACCGTGAAACGACCGACCGACGACACGATCACGTCCTCACCGGCGCCGTCCTCGGCGACGAACTTCTTGGTCACGTCGTGCACCAACAGCACCACCTTGCTGGCGGCGACCAGCGCATCGTGCCGGTCGGCCATCGCCGTGGCACCGGTGTGCGACTGCTCGCCGATGACGTCGATGTCGAGTTTCTGCGTATACCAGGAATAGTCGACCGCACCCAGGTCGATGCCCTCTCGCTCCAGGATGCGCCCCTGCTCGATGTGGATCTCCGCGTATCCGGTGACCGCAGGGCGCTGGTCGTTGCCGCGGTATCCAATCGCGTCCAGTGCCTCGGCCACCGAGACCCCGGCCAGATCGCGCACCTGCAGCATCTCCTGCTCGTCCATCAGGCCGGCGAAGACCGACGAACCCATGATGGACGGCGGGAATCGCCCGCCTTCCTCGTTGAACCAGTTGACGACACCGAGGTTGTACATCGGTTGGCCACCCTCGGCGGCTACTCGGGTGGCCACTTCCTCGGCGGCGTGCAATGCCGCGACCACGCCGTAGGCGCCGTCGAAGCGCCCGCCCAGTGGTTGCGAATCCAGGTGCGATCCGATCAGGACGTAGGGGGCTCCCGGTACGAACTCGATGAGGGCGAACATGTTACCGATGCCGTCCACTCGCAGATCCCACTCACGTTGGGTTGCGAAGCCGACGAACCAATCTCGGCTCAACTTGTCCTCGGGGGTGGCAGCCTGGCGATCCACGCCGTCGTTGGCGGTGGCGCCGAAGGTGGCCACGTGGTGGAAGTCGGCGAGGAACCTGGAAGCGTCCAAGTCAGCGATGCGCATGGTGGAATTCCTTTCGGGGAGTCGATCAGCCGACGCGGTGGCGGGTTTCGGGGATCTTGGTCAGAAGCAGGAACAGCAGCACCACCAGCGCAGCGGCGGCCATGTAGAAGCCAGGCGCGGAATCCCTGCCCGTGCTCGAGACCAGCATGGTGCCGATGAATGGGGCGGACCCACCGAACGCGGCGTAGGCGACGTTGTAGCTGATCGCCGCGGAGGTGAAACGCGTTTCAGTGGTGAAGATCTCGACGAAGAAGGTGTAACAGCCGCCGCCATAGATGCACATCGGTACGACGAACAGCAGCTGCCCGGCAATCGCGAGGGCGAGTGAACCACTGGTCACCAGCATGAAGCATGGGATCGACAGCACCGCGAGCGCGGCGGCGCCGGTGATGAGCATCGGCCTACGCCCGACCCGGTCGCCGATGATGCCCCCGACGGGAAGGAGGATGGCATAGAGCGCCATCGCGAGGGCATTGGCCCCGAGAGATGCCTCGCGACTGAGGTTGCCGGTGACCTGGACGTAGGAGACGAAGTATCCGGAGAGGAAGTAGAAGCCCATGGCCGTCAGCCCCATCACGCAGATGACCTGGAGCATCCGAACTCGGTTCTCCCGAAACGCCTCCCGGATCGGGCTGTACTCCTTGTGCTCGTGCTTGGCCAGTACCTGCTTGAATGCCTCCGATTCTTCGGTCTTCGAACGGATCCACAGGCCGAAGAAGGCCAGCGGGAGCGCGAGCAGGAAGGGTATGCGCCAGCCATAGGAGTCGAAGGCCTCCGCAGGCATCGTCGACGACAGGACGAGGATCAACGATCCGCCGATCACCGACGGCAGCGCGGTGGCGGCCAGTGTCACGTTGATCCAGAATCCGCGCCGTTCCAACGGGGCGTGCTCGAAGACGAAGGCCGGGGCTCCAACGGATTCGCCTCCGGCAGAGAAGCCCTGCACGAGGCGGCACAGCACCAGCAGGATCGGCGCGAACACACCAACGGTGGCGTAGGTCGGCAGCAGTCCGATTGCAGCTGTGGCGACGCCGATGGACATCAGGGTGATGAACAGGACCTTGCGTCGGCCGATGCGATCCCCGAGCGCTCCGAAGAACATTCCGCCCAACGGCCGCACCAGGAATGCGACCCCGAACGTGGCGAACGTGGCGAGCAAGCCGGCCAACGCGTTGTCGCCGGGAAAGAACAGGTGCGACAGCGTCACCGCAGACAACCCATAGAGGGTGAAGTCGTAGAACTCGATGAACTGACCGATACTGCCGCCGGCCAGAACCCGCTTCTGCATGCCACTGCTCTTCTTCGGGGCGTCCCCGACCGCGGGCGGCTCCGTAACGGCATGTCCATCCGTCGTATTCATGGACGCTCTCTTCTGATCGATCGAGTCAGGCCGTGCCCAAGAGCTCAGCTCTGCTGGAAGTGATCCCCAGTGTGGCGCGCGTCACCCGAACGAGTCCAACGAAAGTCACCGCACATGCTGATCGGAAGAATCGATCAACACTGGTCACCTGACTACTGCGCCAGAAGATCGACGCAGATCTGCTCGAAGGCCAGAGACTTGCGGGTCGGTCGCCCCTCCGGCAGGCGCACCAGGACGAGTTCGGTGGGGGGCAGTTCGTCGGCCAGTTCCAGCGCGACGACCCTGCCGCCCGCGTACGTGAGATCCCGCGTCAGCCGCCAGTTCAACAGCGAGTAGCCGTGTCCCATGCTGACGTAGGACCGCACCGTCTCGTATCCCGACACCAAGTGACGGATGCGCGGACGCACCCCCAGTCGCTTGAAGATGTCGAGGTAGTACTCGCGACTGTGCTTGAGGTCGAGCAGGATGAACGGCTCCGCCTCGAACTCCCGCAGATGGACGGGCACGTCCGGCGTCGCAGCGCGCGGATGGCTCTCCGGCACCAGGAGGTGCGGTGGAACCGTTTGCAGCACTCGATAGTCGTACTCCGTGCCGAGGCCGAGGTCGTACATCAGCGCGGTCTCGCAGACGCCTTCGGCCAGGGCGCGGATGAGTGACTCCTGGTCGGCCTCGAGGAAGCTCAGCTTCACCTCCGGGTGCCGCTCCTTGAAGGCGGTCAGGATGCTCGGCGCCAGGAACGGAGCCAGCGGCGAGAAGATGCCGGCGACGAGGTCACCCGCGAGTTCCTCCCCCTCGGCACGTACCAAGTGGTGGAGTTGGTCGGCGTCTTCGAGCACCGTCCGGGCGCCCACGAGCAGGCGGCGGCCCGCAACCGTCAGTCGCAGACCACGATTCGAGCGCCGGTGGAACAGTTGGACGCCCAACTCACGTTCGAGCTGGCCGATGGCGGCCGACAGCGTCGACTGCGTGACGTTGAGTTCATAGGAAGCCGCACGCATGTTCTCCAGGCGGGCAACGGCAGTGAAGTACCTCAGCTGCACCAGTGTGAACGACTTCGCCATGATCCGACCCGGCGCGCTCGGTTCAGCTATCCCGCAGCAGCGTCTTCTCCACGACGCGCTGCACCTGCCGCATCACGGTCTTGCCCGCAGCCGCCGCAGCACTGCGCACGGCGCCCGGAGGTGCGGGCGCGCGAACGACGACGGAGTCACCGACGCTCAGCAGACCCGGTCCCGTTACGTCTGCGTACACACCGAGGAACCGGTTGGTTCGCTCGGCGAGCCTGCGGGTGATCGTGCGGTCCAACTCCACGCCCGGTTGGGGTCGCGTGGGCACCACGCACCGAATCGTCGGGACACTGACGCGCAGACGCGCCGTGCCGATCTCGACCGTCGCACCCGCCCAGGCGGTCTCCGGGAAGTCGTCTCGCGGATCATCGACACTGACCAGGACATTCGGCCGGAATCGGCGGACGTCGTAGCCCGCACCGTCGGGTGAGAGTGATTCGAGGCTGGTGACGCTCATCAGGTGGATCGCGCTCAGATCCACGAACGTGCCTGGCGGAGTGGAGAACCGGGCGAGCGTCATGATCTGCTTCGTGGTGAACACCGACGTGTCCGGAAGCGCCTCCGACGGATCCAGTCCGAAGTCGCTGCGCACCTCCGACTGCGAGAAGTTCGCCTTGCTCTGACGCACGGACAGCCGGTGCAGGCTGTTGTCGTCGACCGGCGCCAACGGCGTGAGCCGCACGTCCCGGTCGACCAACTCGGCCAGCCGTTGGTGAATCCGCGGGTCGTCGCTGGACACTTCGTCACCGTCGGGGAACGTGACGATCACCTCCGGCACGTTGCCGGGGCCGGCAGCCGGGCCGGGTTCGGTGGCGTAGCGGGCACTGCACCCCAACAGCGCGGGAAGCCGGCGCGCAGAAGCTGTGATGTCGTTCTGCAGATCGCGCACGGCCCACAGTCGGTCGGCGTGTACCCCGCGGCGGTCGATGCGCACCCGGTCGACCTGGCTGCCACCCATCGACTTCACCGGGAAGCGCCACAACTGCGTGACCGTCGCGTCGGTCATGGCTGCCACGAGAAGCCGGAGAGGATCGTCTCGCGGTCGCTCAGGTAGGTGGGATCGTCCGGCTTGAGCGTCTGAACGGTCACGGCCACCGAGTACGTGCGCCCGCCGGACTGCAGCGTGGACAGCAGCACGGTGATCGGTCGCGCCGGCGTCGCACCGACCGGCGCCCCGATGTAGTCGGTCGTCTCGGCCTGCTCACCGCACAGCGTGCCGGTGGTCGTCGTCAGATCGGTGGCACCACCCTGGCCGGTGAGCGCCGCGCGCTGCTGATCGAATACGTCCTGCGCGGGAACGTCACCGTCGATCGACTCGAGCGTGACGACGACGTTGGGCGCGAAGCCGTCCGCGGTGAGCGACTGGTTCACCAGCGCAGCGCGGACGAGGTCGCTGTCGAGTTCGGTGGTGCGCTCCCACCCGGGCGGAGCGGGGATCGCCATCGTCGGTTCACCGTCGGCGCGGGCCGGGATGTCGATCATCGGAGCGTCGACGGTCTCGCACGCCGACGCGTCGGCTTCGTCGACCAGAGTCGTCGCATCCGCCGACTGCGACGCCGCGTCGGACGTCTCCTCGGTGCCGCCGGACGACCCGCAGCCCGCCAGGAGCAGGAGAGCGGCCAGCGCGGCCGCGCCGCGCGACATCGACGTCATCGCAGGAGCTTAGCCCGCCGACACCGTCTGGCGGAGTTCGGAGTAAGCGTCACTCGCGGTGTCGTAGACCCGCACGATGGCCTCATCGCCCGGCTGCAAATAGGTCGACTCGCCGAGTTCGGTGTAGCGCGTCGCGCCGATCCCGATGAGGACCTTCGACGGCCGGCCGCTCGCGACCATCAACGCGCCGACGTCCTCGAGCGGAGTGTCCGCCGAACCCTTCTGGTTCGCCAGCCGCTCGGTGATCCAGTCGAGCAGCACCTCGCCGTAGTACGAGTAGCCGAGCAGCGGGCTGTCCACGCCGTACTCGTGCTCCTGACCGTCGGCGGTGCGGAGGTGGCACAGCAGCCGCAGGGTCGACGTGGGGCCGTCCGGGGTCAGATCACTGACGTCGAAGAACTGCCGTGCCACGCCCTTGGAGGCGGGACCCCAGTTCTTCTTGTGGCTGATCTTCAGCGCGTTCGGCCGCCGGATCGAGCAGTCGTTGAACGCGCCGAGCGCGAACGGCTGCAGCGTGACCACGGTGTCGCCGTCCCACACCACGTGGCACGCCAAGGCGACCTCGGGTTCGATCTGCAGGTTCAGCGGGGTGTCGCTCTTGGGCAGTGCCACGGTGTCGTGCGACAGCGGGAACTCACCAAGGAAGCCGTCGACTCCCGGTGCGTACCAAGGGAAGATGCCCTTCGGCGCCGTGCCCTCACTGGTGACGTTCACGAAGTCCGCGGCCTCGCCCGCCTGCTCGAGGTGCCCGGCGAAGTTCCCTGCGACGCCGAAGCCGAACCAGGTGCGCAGTTCGGCCTCATCGAGTTCGAACGTCCTCAGTTCCGTCACGCTCATGCTGACAACACCGACCTTCCGACGTAGGGCACCAGGGCCTCGGGTACCCGAACGCTGCCGTCGGGCTGCTGGTGGTTCTCGAGGATGGCCACCAGCCAGCGGGTGGTGGCCAGCGTTCCGTTGAGCGTCGCGGCGATCTGCGGCTTGCCGTTCTCGTCGCGGTACCGGGTCGACAGCCGGCGAGCCTGGAACGTCGTGCAGTTCGACGTCGACGTGAGTTCGCGGTAGGTGCCCTGGGTCGGCACCCACGCCTCGCAGTCGAACTTGCGGGCCGCCGACGAGCCGAGATCCCCTGCGGCGATGTCAATCACGCGGTAGGGCACCTCGATCGCCGCGAGCATCTCGCGCTGCCAGCCCAGCAACCGTTGATGCTCGGCCTCGGCGTCCTCGGGCTTGCAGTAGACGAAGCCCTCGACCTTGTCGAACTGATGCACGCGGATGATGCCGCGGGTGTCCTTGCCGTAGCTGCCCGCTTCACGCCGGAAGCACGTCGACCACCCGGCGTAGCGCAGCGGACCGTCGGACAGGTCGACGATCTCTCCCGAGTGGTAGCCCGCGAGCGGCACCTCCGAGGTGCCGACGAGATACATGTCGTCGGCCTCGAGCCGGTAGATCTCGTCGGCGTGTGCGCCGAGGAACCCGGTGCCGGCCATCACCTCGGGGCGCACCAGCACCGGCGGGATCATCAGCGTGAACCCGGCATCGGTCGCGAGCCGCACCGCGAGCTGCATGATGCCCAGCTGCAGCAGCGCCCCGTATCCGGTCAGGAAGTAGAACCGCGACCCGGAGACCTTGGCCCCCCGCTCCATGTCGATCAGGCCGAGCGCCTCGCCTAGTTCGAGGTGGTCCTTCGGGTCGTCCAGCGTCAGCGGGTCGCCGACGGTCTCGAGCACCACGAAGTCGTCCTCGCCGCCGGCAGGCACGCCGTCGACGATCACGTTGCCGATCGCCATGTGCGCTGCCGTCATCGCCTGCTCGGCGGCGGCCTGGTCGGTTTCCGCGGCCTTGACCCGTTCGGCGAGTTCCTTGGCGGTGGCAAGCAGCGCGGGCCGATCCTCGGGCGACGCCGAACCCACCCGCTTGCTGGCGGCCTTCTGTTCGGCGCGCAGGTTGTCGGCCGCGGAGATGGCGGCCCGCCGTGCGGTGTCGGCGGCGAGCAGCGCGTCGACGAGTCCGGGATCCTCGCCACGGGCCCGCTGCGAGGCGCGCACCCGGTCGGGATCCTCGCGCAAGAGCTTGAGGTCGATCACGCGCTTGACCCTACTTTCGCCGCGTCGGCGACGACATCCGGCATGCCCTCGATCCATCCGCGAGGCACAACCACATAACTTTACAAGCGCAACTCTTGTCACAGGACTCGACGCGCCTGTCACAATGGACTCGATGTTGGATGCACCGGACGGCCAAGACCAGCAACCCGAGGACGGCACGCAGCCGTCGCGTCGGCGCGCGTGGTGGCTCAGTCTGCAGTCCAACGGCACCCGGCGCGGACTGCTGCTGACCGCCCTCGGCGGCCTTCTCATCGCAGGTCTGCTCACCGCGCTGCCCGCTCCCCCCGGCAAGAACGGGCCGATCGGCCTCACCACCGGCACGGCGCTCGGCGCACGGACCAACGACACGTTCGACAACGCCAAGAGCGGCGACTGCCTGAACTGGCCCGAACGCACGCCGGACTCCGCCGAGGTGGTCGACTGCGCCTCTGATCACCGCTTCGAGGTCGCCGAGGCGATCGACATGAGCACGTTCCCGGGCAGCGAGTACGGCCCGGACGCGGCGCCGCCGTCGCCCGCCCGCATCCAGCAGATCAGCCAGGAGCAGTGCAGCGCGGCCGCCCGCACGTACCTGGGCCCGAAGTTCGACCCCAACGGCAAGTTCACCGTCAGCCTGCTCTGGTCCGGTGACCGTGCGTGGCGCCAGCTCGGCGAGCGCCGGATGCTATGCGGGCTGCAGCTGCCGGGGCCCAACAACCAGCAACTGTCCTACAAGGGCAAGGTCGCGAACCTCGACCAATCGCAGGTGTGGACCGCGGGCACGTGCCTCGGCATCGACCCCGCCACCAACCAGCCCACCGACGTCCCCGTCGACTGCGCGGCACCGCACGCCATGGAGGTCACCGGCTCGGTGAACCTCGCCGAGAAGTTCCCGGGACCGCTGCCCGCCGAGGCCGACCAGGACGCGTTCATCAAGGACGAGTGCACGCGCATGACCGACGCCTACCTGGCGCCGATCCAGCTGCGCAGCACCACGCTGACCCTGATCTACGGCACCATCTCGCTCCCGAGCTGGAACGCAGGCAGCCACCAGGTGTCCTGCAGCATCGGCGCCACCCTGGGCAACGGCGGCTGGTCGACGCTGCTGAACAGCGCCAAGGGCCCGCTGATGATCAACGGCCGCCCACCCGTCCCGCCGCCGGACATCCCCGAGGAGCGGCTCAACCTGCCGCCGATCCCGATGCCGGACTCGACGCAGATGACGTCCGAGATCGACCTCAGCGATCAGAGTTCGTCGTCGCAGAGCACGCAGGACGACTCCCAGCATCTGCCGAACCAGCAGCCGCAGCAGACGTCGACCTCGAGCACCCCGGAGAGTTCCGCGCCGCAGGCCCCGCCGCAGGGCAACACGTTCCTCAATGGCCCTCCGCCACCCCCGGGCCCACCGCCCGGTGAGGCGCCGCCGCAGGACGGCGCCGCACTGCCGCCGCCGCCTCCGGGTGCCGCTCCTCCGCCGCCCGCCGACGTCCCGCCTCCGCCTCCGGGGGCGCCGCCGCCCGGACCGCTGCTGCCTCCGCCTCCCCCGGCCTGACCAGCGGCGTGACCTGATGCCCGTGCGGATGACCCCGCAACGGTTCGACGAGCTGGTGTCCGACGCGCTCGACCTGATCCCGCCCAAGCTCGCCAAGGCCATCGACAACGTCGTGGTGCTCGTCGAACCGCGGCACGCCACCGAACCGGACATCCTCGGGCTCTACGAGGGCGTCGCGCTCACCGAACGCGACTCGTCCTATGCGGGCTCGCTGCCCGACGCGATCACGATCTACCGGGACGCACTGCTCGACGTGTGCGACACCGAGGCGGACGTGGTCGACGAGGTCGCCATCACCGTGATCCACGAGATCGCCCACCACTTCGGCATCGACGACGAGCGGCTGCACGAACTCGGCTGGGGCTGAGCCGCAGGTCCATGCGCGGCGACCTTGATTCGTCGGCGCATGGTGCTACAAACGAGACATGACCGGTGAATGCGCACACTGCACGAGCGGGCTGTGGCACTGCCACGGCACCGTCATCGAGCACGTGACGTCGCGGCCGGAGTGCACGGAGCCCGACTGCGACGCACCCCACCTCGAACACGTCTACGTGATCGACTGCGTCGCCATCGGCTGCGAATGCTCGGCCGAGGACGCGGACGTCAACCCATCGGGTCGGCGGTTTGCGTGATCTCCTGGCCGGGCTGAGGGTCGGGTTCGGGCAGGAACGGCGGTAGCAGCTCGCCCCACTGCAGGCAGCTCCACCGCCCGTCCGTGATCGGGGTCAACACCACGCACTGGGCGTTGGCGAGGTGGTGTTCGAGGGCGAAGCCACCGTCGACCCCACCCAGCACCGCGCCCACCAGCCGGATCGCCGCGCCATGGCTGACCACGACGACGTCATCGCGCCATGCCGCGTCGTCGAGGTAGCGGACCCGCAGCTCCTTGATCACCGGAAGGTACCGCTCCAGCACCTCGGTGCCGGTCTCACCGCCGGGAACGCGCTCCTCGAGATCGCCCTGGTGCCACCGCCCGTAGACGTCGTGAAACAGGTCGATCGACGGGTCGTCGTTGCGGTCTTCGAGGTCGCCCGCCTGGACTTCGTGAATGCCATCGAGTGCGACCGTCGGCAGGCCGAGGTGCTCACCGATCCGTCCGGCGGTCTGCACCGCGCGCACCGCCACCGAATGGGCGACCAGCCCGACGGGATGCGCCCACCCCGCGGCGAACTCGTGCGCCTGCTGGAGCCCGAGATCGGTCAGCGCGGCGCCCGGCGGACGGGTGTCGAGCCGTCGTTCGACGTTGGCGTGCGACTGACCGTGCCTGACCAGGACGAGACGGCCGCTCACGCGCCGCTTCCCCCGGTCGGGCTGCCCTCGCGCAGTCCGATGAGCCAGCGTGAAGCGTCGTCGTCCGACGGCGGCACTGCGCCTGCCGCGGTCCCCGTGGGCCATGATCCGAGATATCGCACATCCCTACAACGACGGTGCAGCGCCTTGAGTGCCTGCGCCACCGAATCGTCATCGATGTGTCCCACGCAGTCCAGGAAGAACACGTAGGTACCCAGTTCGGTTCTGGTCGGACGGGATTCGATGCGCGTCAGGTCGATGTCCCTGACGGCGAACTCCGTCATCGCCGCGACCAGGGCTCCCGGGGTGTTGTCCAGGCGCAGGATCACCGACGTGCGATCGGCGCCGGTGCGCGGCGGCGGCGGCCCCGGCGGGGCGGCGAGCACGAACCGGGTGCGGGCGTTCGGCTCGTCGACCACGTCGGCGGCCAGGACGTCGAGTTCCCAGCGCTGCGCGGCCAGCGCCGTCGAGACCCCGGCGTCGGCGCGACCGCCTGCCACGTCCTGGGCGGCCCCGGCGTTGGAGCTGGCAGGCACCACGGTCGCCGACGGCAGGTGTTCGGCGAGCCAGTGGCGGACCTGGGCGGCCGCGACCGGGAACGCGGCGACGGTCGAGACCCTGTCGATGCCCACGCCGGGCCGGACCACGATGCTGAACGCGACGTCGAGCGTATGCTCGGCGTAGATCTGCAGTGGCGTCCCCGTCGAGAGACTGTCCAGGGTCGGGATGACCGAACCCTCGATGGAATTCTCGAAGGGCACGCACGCGTAGTCGGCGTCGCCCGCGCGCACCATCGCCAGCGCCGCGCCGGGCGATTCGGCGGATCGGGGTTCGACGTCCCCGACCAGCGCCCCCGAGCCCGCGATCTGCCACAACGCCGCTTCGGTGAACGTTCCCTCGGGCCCGAGGTAGGCGACGCGCGGCACGGCCCAACCCTATCGGCTGCGATCGGACCGTCGGTGTCGAAACCGGTGGGTACGCCTTGCGCCGGTGGTGAGCCGTAGTTAAGTTAGGCTTACCTCAGTAACTGGAAGGCACTCGCGATGACCACCTCGAAGACACTCGTGGCCCCTACGACCGCCGAGCGCATCCGCAGCGCTTGCGCCAGGGCCGGCGGTGCCATGGTGGCCGTCGAGGGCGTGGAGCCCACGCCGACCCCGGTGCACCACCTGCTCGACGACGGATCGTTCGCGATCACGGTGCCCGCGAACGGCCGACTGGCCGCGATGGTCGTCGCATCCGGATCCGCAGGCATGCAGGCCGTGCTCGAGATGACCGACTACGCCCCGCTGCCGCTGCGCGAACCGGTGCGGTCACTGGTGTGGATGAGTGGCCGGCTGCACCACGTCCCCACCCGGGACGTCTTCGGCCTGCTCGACCTCATTGCGACCGCCAACCCCAATCCCGCTCTGCTGCAGGTCAATACCGGAAGCGACGACGCCTCGAACGGCGACACCCCCTACGCGCTGGTCCGACTGGAGATCGAGTCGGTCGTGGTGGCCGACTCCACCGGTGCCGAGTCGGTGGGGCTCAGCACCCTGCTCGAAGCGGAGCCCGACCCGTTCTGCACGCTGGAGTCCTGCTGGTTGCAGCACCTCGAGTCAGCGCATCGCGAGGTCGTCGACCGGCTGGCCGAGCGCCTTCCCACCCCGCTGCGCAGCGGCCGCGTCCGCCCGCTCGGGCTGGACCGCTACGGCGTGCAGTTGCGGGTCGAGGACGTCGACGGAGACCACGACGTGCGGCTGCCGTTCGCCAAGCCCGTCGACGACGTGACCGGGCTCAGCCAGGCGATCCGCGTCCTGATGGGCTGCCCCTTCCTCAACGGGCTGCGCGCGCGCCGCATCTAGGGCCTCGCTTCTTCCGCACTACCGTGGCTGCGGTGACCGAGCCGTCCGACGACTTCATCGCCCCGCCGCGACGCGCGATCCGCATCGAGATCGCGGTGGTCCTCGCGGTGACGTTCGGCCTGTCCGCCTACACCGCACTGCTGCGCCTCACCGAGGCCGTGATCCTCGGCCTGTCCGGTCAGACCGTCGCACTCAACCCCCGCCGGTCGCCGATCGACCTGATCGACCTGGGCCTGAACCTGGCATCGGTCTTCCAACTGCTCGCATGGGGCTGCCTGGGGCTGTTCCTGTTGTGGCGCAGTGGAATCGGGCCCGCGACGATCGGGCTCGGGCGGTTCCGACTGAAACCGGACCTGCTCGGCGGCCTCGGCCTCGCCGCGTTGATCGGCCTGCCCGGGCTCGGCCTCTACGTCGTGGGACGCATGCTCGGCATCGGCGTGGAGGTCGAACCCGCCGAACTAAACGACACGTGGTGGCGGATTCCGGTCCTGCTCGCGGTGGCGTTCGCGAACGGCTGGGCCGAGGAGATCGTCGTCGTCGGCTTCCTCATGACGCGACTGCGCCAGCTCGGCATGACGCCCGTCGTCGTCCTGGTGGCATCGAGCGTGCTGCGCGGCCTCTATCACCTCTATCAGGGGTTCGGCGCGGGCGTCGGCAACATCGTGATGGGCCTGGTGTTCGGCTTCGTCTGGCAGCGCACCGGGCGGCTGTGGCCGTTGGTGGTCGCCCACGGGGTGATCGACGCCGTGGCGTTCGTCGGCTACGCGCTGGCCGCGGGTCATCTCGGCTGGCTAGGTTCATCGGTGTGACACCTCCTCCCGACCCACGCCGGCCGCGGCCGCCACGGGAGGAGCCGCAGGTGATCCGCCGCGACCCCCGGTTTCCCGCGCGCCCCGACGCCACGCAGCCGATCGCTCCACCTCCGGCTCGTCGGCCACCCCCGCGACCCATGCCGGCGCCGCCGCCACCGCCACCGTCACCGCCGAGACAACCCCCACCACAGTCCCCGCGGCACCAGCCCCGCCCGCAGCCCCCGCCGGTGCAGCCGCCGCGTCGCCCGCCGCCACCTCAGCCGCCGCGCGCAACAGCACGTCCCCCGGCGCGGCCCGTCCCGCCGCCCGCGCCGCCGAAGTCGAAGCCGAAGCGCAAGCGGCGCTGGGGCCGGATCGTGCTGACGCTGCTGCTGGTCTTCGTCGCGGCCTTCGTGGGCACCGGCTTCTGGATCGACACCCATCTGCGCCGCATCCCCGCGCTCGCGAGCTACGCAGAGCGCCCCGCGGCGGGCAGCGGCACGACGTGGCTGCTCGTCGGGTCCGACAGTCGGCAGGACCTCAGTCCCGAGCAGCAGGCGGAACTGGCCACCGGCGGCGACGTCGGCAACGGGCGGACCGACACGATCCTGCTGGTCCACGTGCCCGGGCTGCTGTCGAGCGCGCCCACGACCATGGTCTCCATCCCACGCGACTCCTACGTGTCGATCCCCGGCTACGGCGAGGACAAGATCAACGCCGCGTTCTCCGTCGGCGGCGCTCCCCTGCTCGCGCAGACGGTCGAGGAGGCCACCGGGATGCGCCTGGACCACTACGCGGAGATCGGTTTCGACGGCTTCGCCGACATGGTCGACGCGGTCGGTGGCGTCACCATGTGTCCGCCCGAGCCCATCAGCGATCCCCTCGCCGGGATCGACCTGCCTGCCGGCTGCCAGGAACTCGACGGGCGCAACGCGCTCGGTTACGTCCGGACGCGCGCGACGCCACGGGCCGACCTCGACCGCATGGTCAACCAGCGCGAGTTCATGTCGACGCTGATGCAACGCGCCGCCAGTCCGGGCGTACTGGCCAACCCCCTGCGCTGGTACCCGATGGCGACCGCGGCGTCCGGCGCCGTGACCGTCGACGAGGGTGCGCACGTGTGGGATCTCGCGCGACTGGCCTGGGCCCTGCACGGTTCGGTCACCACCACGACCGTGCCGATCAGCGACTTCACCGACGGCGGCGCCGGGTCGGTCGTGGTGTGGGACGACGAGGCGGCAGGCAGGTTGTTCGCCGCGCTGGCCGCCGACGACGCGGTGCCACAGGACGTCCTCGATGCCGGGCAGCCCTGACGCCGGCGGTCAATGAGCAAACCCGCCTACCGGGGTCAACTTATCCTCACCTGACTTAGGCAAAGCTCGCCTGAATTAGGCATACCTTTGATGACAATGCCGTCTGACCTGCACTATCTTGGTTCGCATGGCCGACTCGACGACACTCGACACCAAGTTCCACCACCTGCTGCAGGAGCAGATCCGGAACGAGTTCACCGCGTCACAGCAATACGTCGCGATTGCCGTGCACTTCGACGGTGATGACCTGCCCCAGCTGGCCAAGCACTTCTACGCCCAGGCGCTCGACGAGCGCAACCACGCGATGATGCTCGTGCAGTACCTGATCGACCGCGACGTCGCCGTCGAGATCCCGGGCACCGAGCCGGTCCGCAACACGTTCGGTTCGCCCACCGAGGCGCTGCGACTCGCACTCGACCAGGAGCGGACGGTGACCGAGCAGATCAGCCGGCTCGCGGCCGTCGCACGCGACGAGGGCGACTACCTCGGCGAGCAGTTCATGCAGTGGTTCCTCAAGGAGCAGGTCGAGGAGGTCGCGCTGATGACGACGCTGGTGCGGGTCAGCGAGCGGGCCGGCGCCGACCTGTTCCACCTCGAGGACTTCATCGCCCGCGAGATCCCCTCGGCGGCAAGCGATCCGACGGCGCCGAAGGCGGCAGGCGGCAACCTCTAGCCGTCCGGCTGGTCCACACCCGCCCCGGTCAGGCCCGACTTCAGCCAGCCCTTGGTGCGCCCGGGATGGTTGGTGGCCACCCACGCAACGCCGACGTCGCGGCAGTAGCGCACGTCCTCGAAGTGGTCGACCGTCCAGCAGTACATCGCGCGCCCGTTGGCAGCGGCGCGGTCGACGAGCTCCGGGTGTTCGCGCAGGGTGGCGATCGACGGGCCCACCGCCGTGGCGCCCACCGTGGTGGCGGCACTTCCGCCGAGGTAGCGGGACGTCTCGCCCAGCAGAACCGTGGGCAGCATCGGAGCCGCGCGCCGCACCCGCCACACCGCGGCCGCCGAGAACGACATGACCACGGCGCGGGACAGATCCGCCGACGCGGGCGACGCGATGCCGTAGCGATGCAGCAGTGCCAGCACCTTGCTCTCGACGAGAGCGCCGTAGCGCACGGGATGCTTGGTCTCGATGAACATCTTCACCGGGCGGTTCCAGTCCAGGACCATCGACACCAGGCCCTCGAGCGTCAGCAACCCCGTCTCGCCGGACCCGCCACCCGGGTGCCAGCCGCCGTAGTCCAGTTCGCGGAGTTCGGCCAGCGTCATGTCGCTGACCAGCCCGGTGCCGTTCGACGTGCGATCCACCTTGCGGTCGTGCACGCACACCAGATGTCCGTCGCGAGTGAGCCTGACGTCGCATTCCACGCCGTCGGCGCCTTCGCGTAGCGCGAGGTCGTATGCGGCCACGGTGTGCTCGGGACGGTCGGCGGACGCGCCTCGATGAGCGACCACGAAGGGGTGGCCACCGAGCGTGCCGTCGCCCGAGTTCATGAGGCTATGCTGCCGGTTCCCGCTGCTCTTGCTCAACCGGAACCGCCGTGTCCCGCTCGTCTGGCCCGTCGTCGGGCACCATGATCCAGCGCCGCGAAGGCCGATCCACGGGATTGCGTTCGAAGCCCTGGAACACCCGGTACGCCAGCACTAGAGCAGCCAGCCCGGCCAGGTAGGCGATGATCGTGGTCACCGTGTTGTCGGCGATGCCCTGCGGGTCACGGGTGAAGCTGGTGGCGAACGCCCAGATGACCAGGGCGTAGCTGACCAGCCACGTGCACCACCACGCCACGATGTCGGTACGCAGCCTGCTCAGCCTGCCCTCGGTGCGTGCTAGCTCGAAGACGAAGACCGGCGCCCACACCAGGTTCGCGATCGGCACCAGACAGCCGGCGCGCAGTTCCCACACCGACCGTGGATCGGTCCCGCCACCGACGGCGTACGCCGAGGCCCGCCTGGCGATCAGCCAATTGGTCAGCACCACCGCGCTTCCGACGACGGCGAACGCGGCGAGCACGCTCAGTGCGACTCCGAACCACGTCGCAGCGCCTGCCACGAGGGGATGCAACAGCACCGAGCGGTTGACGAGCAACAGCACGTACCGGATCAGGTGGACGACCACGGCAGCGCCGACGACGATCGCGGTGCCGATGAGGGCCTTGCGGACGGTCGCGGCCGACGGACCGTCGCGTTCCTCGGGTGCGTCGGTGGCGTCCTGCGGACCGTCGAAGTGGTCGGTAAGGCCCCAGCGCGGGATGACGGAGTAGCGCGGCGTCGGGCCTAGTTGGCGGGGACCGTGCCGTGGCGGTGGTGCGGCGCCTGGGCGTACCGCGATCCAGCGGTAACCGGGAGGCAGCCTGGGCGGCTGGCCGCCTGCGGTGCCGGTGGTGGGACGTTGCCCCCAGCCCTGGTCAGCCTGCTTGGCTGCGACGGGCGACGCACCCGGAGCGACGGCGGACGGCTCGGCGCTCGGTGCGAGCAGCGCGCCCTGACAGCGCGGACACCAGCTTCGCTGACGGTCGCGGACGTTCCACCGCGTCCCGCACCGCGAACAAACCTGGATCACGCGACCAGCCTACGGCTCTCAGACCGTGCCCACGCGGCCGTCGTCGGTGACGACGGGACGACCGGCAGCAGCCCAGGCGGCCATGCCTCCGGTGACGTTGATCGGCTCGAATCCATTGCGGGCGAGGTACTGGGCGACGCGCTGCGAGCGGCCGCCGAGGTGGCACATCACGTAGAGCTTGGCGTCGCCGTCGATCTCGGCGATGCGGGCGGGCACGTCGCCCATCGGAATGTGCACGGCTCCGTCGACGTGACCCTGCTGCCACTCGTCGTCCTCGCGAACGTCGAGCAGCACGACCGAGTCTCCGAACGTCAGCGGAACGTCCGCGATGTCGGCCTGTTCCACTCCGTCAGTCATCACGCGCGTCCAATCTCCGTCGTCGGCACCCAGTGTCCTGCCGATCCCAATGCTGGCATGAACGACATCCGCACGCGCCGTCGGAGCCAGCAATGTCGAGGCTATCCACAGTTTCCACAGATTCATCCACAGGCCTTGATCGGGTGTGGACGCCCCTGAACCGCGCAATCCGTGACTTCGGCGTGACCAACTGGGGATGAACGGGACCCTCTACCCACATGTGATCAAGCCCAAACGCACGGGCTGAGCGAATCATTCCCGGCCATCTCGAGCGCACCGCGGGCTCGTCGGCTTCCGCGCAACGTGATTCGATCGCGCCGCGCCGCGCTTCGGGCACCGCCGGATGGACGTTCTACGTGCGCGAATCTCAGTATCCGAGTCGGCCTCCCACGGCGATTTCGCGACGCGCCGGCAAGCCGCTATGATCGTCGTCACAGAGTCGCGTTGTGACAGATCTCACTGGGGGACGACATTGCTCGTGCAGGTCAGGAGTTCGTGATGGCATCACATCCCATGGGTCCCAATCCCGCCATGCCGCCGTCGGAGTGGAACTCCTCCGCCCACGTCTACACCCGCAGCCAACTGATGGCGTGCCTACGCGCCGGCATCATCGCCCTCGCGCTGCTGGCCGTCCTGGCCCTGATCATTCTGTTCTGATCCCGCTCCGCCCGATAGGACTTCACCTCGACCGGGTATGACTTGGGGTATGCGCACGCGTCCTTGCGGTGTGCGCACCCATGGAGCAATGTGGACGATGATCTTGAGATCCACGCGCTCCACCGATCACCTAGGGAAGGAAACCCGTGGCTGAATACACGCTGCCTGATTTGGACTACGACTACGGTGCGCTCGAACCGCACATCTCCGGTCAGATCAACGAGATCCACCACAGCAAGCACCACGCGACGTACGTCAAGGGCGTCAACGATGCGGTCGCCAAGCTCGACGAGGCCCGCAGCGCCGGCGATCACGCGGCGATCTTCCTCAACGAGAAGAACCTCGCATTCCACCTCGGTGGCCACGTCAACCACTCGATCTGGTGGAAGAACCTGTCCCCCAACGGTGGTGACAAGCCGACCGGCGACCTGGCCGCCGCGATCGACGATCAGTTCGGGTCGTTCGACAAGTTCCAGGCGCAGTTCACCGCCGCTGCCAACGGGCTGCAGGGTTCCGGCTGGGCCGTGCTCGGCTACGACACGCTCGGCAGCCGGCTGCTGACCTTCCAGCTGTACGACCAGCAGGCCAACGTCCCGCTGGGCATCATCCCGCTGCTGCAGGTCGACATGTGGGAGCACGCCTTCTACCTGCAGTACAAGAACGTGAAGGCCGACTACGTGAAGGCCTTCTGGAACGTGGTCAACTGGGCCGACGTCCAGGAGCGCTTCACCAAGGCGACCTCGTCGGCCAACGGCCTCATCTTCGGCTAGCCGGCAGCGCTCGACGGAAGGCCCCGCGCATCGCGCGGGGCCTTTCTCTTGCGTTCTGGCAGTCGTGTCCTCTTGCGTGCCAGTGCCTGGCTACCGCATCCTGACGTGATCGACCCACAGCCGTGTCGGGGCAACCAGCTGGCTGTCGGCGAACGGAGGCGTCATGGACACGGGTTCGAGCAAAGCGGTCGAGATCTCCCCCTTCCACGCGGGAGGGTCACTCAAGGGATTCGTGGTGTCCGGTCGATGGCCGGATTCGACCAAGGAGTGGGCGCAGCTGCTGCGGGTCGCGGTCCGCGTCGCGTCGCTGCCGGGACTGCTGGCCACCACCACGATCTTCGGCGTGCGGGAGGAACTGCCCGACGCTCCGGCCCCCGGGACGATCGGATTGGTGCTGGCGGAGGGCACGGTGGTCGGCGAGTCCGCGATCGCCCCCGGCCACTTCGCCGATCGTCAGCCCCCCGCGCTGCTCATGCTGCACCCGCCGTCGGAGACGACGCCGTCGCTGCCCGAGTGCATGGGCGCGGCATCGGGATGCGTCCTGCTGCCGGGCATCCCACACCTCGGTCTCGAGCACCGCGCGGCGTGGGTGGAGGCCGAGTCGGATGGAACCGTCACGTCGATGGTGAGCCGCGTCGGCGTCGACCCGATCAGTCATCCCGACACCGCGATCCTGGCCATGCTGCTTGCCGCATAAGGGTTTTCGCAACGGCTAACGCCGGTCGACGAAACCCGGAATACGGGTTCCCGAAATCGGCTCCAGGGCTGGCGCCTGGGCGAAAACGCCATTACCGTCGTGGTATCAGCGAAGGGGAGTAGCCCCCAATCGTCGTGTCGACATACTGGCGCAAGCCCGGCAGACGAACCGCATCCGACGCGGTGGGCGAGACCTTCGACCGAATGCCCGAGCGGGGAGAGCCCCTGCCCGGGTGACGTGTCGAGAGGGTCCCTCGTGTTCAGCGCCGCTCTGCTCAGCCTCGGTGTCGTGTTCCTCGCCGAACTCGGCGACAAGTCGCAGCTGATGACCATGACCTACGCGCTGCGCCACCGCTGGTGGGTGGTGCTGTCCGGCGTGGGCATCGCCGCTTTCCTGGTGCACGGCCTGTCTGTGCTGATCGGCCACTTCCTCGGATTGACGCTGCCCGAGCGTCCCATCGCCTTCGCCGCAGCAATCGCGTTCCTGCTGTTCGCAGCGTGGACGTGGCGTGACAGCCGCTCTGGGGCCGACGACGACGCCGCGCCCGTGGTCGAGCCGCGCTTCGTGATCTTCGCGGTCATCTCGTCGTTGGTGCTGGCCGAACTCGGCGACAAGACCATGCTGGCCACCGTCGCGCTGGCAAGTGACAACGACTGGGCAGGCGTGTGGATCGGCGCCACCATCGGCATGGTGCTCGCCGACGGCGTCGCGATCATCGTCGGCAGGCTGCTGCACCGCAGGCTGCCCGAGCGATTCCTGCACCAGATGGCCAGCGTGCTCTTCCTACTGTTCGGGCTCTGGCTGCTGTTCGAGAACGCCCTGAAGTGGCATCTGGTGGCGCTGACGTCGACGGGCATCGTCGCGGTCGCGGCCATCGCGGCGGCCTCGGTGAGCATCGCGCGCGCACGCAGGGCGCGACGCGACGCGCCGCCACAACGGGAACCGTCGCCAGAACCCACCACCCCGGGTGCTGGCTATCCCGGCGTTCGCGACTGATCCACTCCAGAGCGCGGCCCGCCCACTGAACCGACTGCGTGCGGGGCATGACGTAGCTATCGAGGTCATAAAGTTGTCACATCCTGAGCAAATGACGATCTCAGTACGTCGACCCGTCCCCGCCGGTAGCGGCGCCTGATCCGCGAGCCGGATGAGACGCGCGCTTCGGCCCCTGCGACTTGGGCAAAACAACGGACGCGTTAGTATTTGCTTAGCCAAGATGCTCGTCGCCGCGGGCGTGGCCCGGACAAAGTGCTGCTAGACGGTATGGCAGGCAAGAGCCGCGGAGGGTAGTGTCGAGTTTCGGGTGGTTTGCACTTGGCTCTCGCGGCTTCAATCGCTACGATGATCAGCAAATACGGAACCGAGACGCCCGACCGTACTGTTTAGTGGAGGATTTTTCGATGAGCATGACGTTTTCCGCGCGGCTGAACCGCCTATTCGACACGGTCTACCCGCCCGGACGCGGCCCGCACACGTCGGCTGAAGTGATTGCTGCCCTCAAGTCGGAGGGCATCACGATGTCGGCTCCGTACCTGTCGCAGCTCCGCTCGGGCAACCGGACCAACCCCTCGGTAGCCACCATGGCCGCACTTGCCAACTTCTTCCGGATCAAGCCGGCGTACTTCACCGACGACGAGTACTACGAGAAGCTCGACAAGGAGCTGACGTGGCTCGCGAGCATGCGCGACGAGGGCATCCGTCGTATTGCGGCGAGGACCGTCGGCCTGTCGCCCGAAGCCAAGCAGGACCTGGTGGAGAAGGTCGACGAGCTCCGCCGCCAAGAGCACCTGGACGATTAGCCCGGGCGGCACCGCCTCGCGGTGCCCCCTCGGCGTCCGGCGAAATTTGACGGATCCGCTGCTTACGGCGCGGCAACCTCCACCGCGCCGTTCATCCGTCGATATTGATCGGCGATGGCCAAGATCCACTCACGATCCGAGTACGTCGGCGGCTGACGCAGCCACGTAGGGCCCGGGAACATCTCGTTTGCCGTCGGCTCCACTCGACCGTCTCCAGCATGAATCCACTCGGCGATCCGTCGTGCCTGCGCTTCCGGTGCGACGTCGGCGCCCGGTTCGTCGAACGCGTGATGATCCGCATCCTCGAGCACCCTGGTGGCCTCCAGATAGAGCGCGTCCGAGATCAGCGACATCTGCTCGGCGACCCGGAACAGCAGTGGCCCACGCGGCCGCACACCGATCCCGATGTTCGGCTGCCTGCGGCTCAGTTCCTGGAGCAGGGGTTGAATCACGCGCAGTTCGCGTCTGGCACCGAACCAGTCCTCCACGCTCGGCAGCAGTGAGCCGCTGGCGACCACCAGCATCGCGCAGCCCAGCAGCGTCGCCGCCGAACCCACGCCGATGAAGCGGGTGCTGCCCACCGCGCGCAGCAGGAAGAACGCACTGGCCATGACGATCAGCGCGATGCCGACGGTGAACAGGAACAGGGCGCGGCCCCGCCGCGTGCGATTGGAGTGGCGCACCCCGGCCCACGCCACCAGGGTCAGCGCCAGCAGCACGTAGAGCAGCGGCAGCAGCCACGTGAATGCCGTACCGCTGGACCCCAGGTTGCGGCGCAGGTACTCCTCGGGCGACATCTCCGGCTGCTGCGGGGTGGTGAAGAAGGCGACCAGCGTGACGACCGCGATGAAGGCGGCCACCGAGTACTGGATGATCGCGATGCGCCGGACAGTCGTGGGCTTGCGGGCCGACGACGCCGAGGTGATCATCACGCAGCTACCGGCCGCGCAGGCCACCAGTGCGACGTGGCTCAGCACGGTGGACACGTTCGGCCAGCGCAGCAGGGTGTCGATCAGCAGCGTGAGTGGCTGCCAGTTCAGCGCTGCTACCAGTCCCAGGCTGCCGAGCGCCAGGATCATCGCCGCGCTGACGAGCGACTGCTTGTTGACGAGCGCCCAGCCGATGCGAAGGCCGGTCGCCAGACCGAGAAGACCGGCGATGACCCAGACGATCAACCAAACGCCTCTCCGAGCCGTACCTGCACGATCGAAGAACGGTCCGACGGCAGCCGGCCCAGGCGGTAGATCAGCAGTGCGGCGAAGTCCTCGGCTTCCTGTTCGGCGTCCTCGCCTGCGGGGCCCATGCAGCCCGTGCGCTGGTTGAGCATGTAGCCGATCAGGTCGGAGCTGGCCAGTTCGACGGTGTCACGGGCAGCTTCGACGACCGAGATGCCCTCGTGGTCGAGCACCAGGTGGCCGAGTTCGTGCGCCAGGGTGCGGTCGCCCGCGGGCAGACCGCGCTGGATGAGGAAGACGTCGCGGTCGGTGTACTGACGCCACTGGCCGCAGACACCGGCGGGCAGATCGGCCATCTTCAGCTCGATCGGACGGCCGCGATGATCGGCGACGGCATCGACGAGACGAGCGAGCGACACCTCACCACGTCGGGGTGCGAGGTCGAGGACCTCGTTGACCGCGCGGGTGACACGGCGGCTGGCGGGCAATTCGACCCCCTCTCCACGGTTCGACTATGACGTCTGTACTTCCCGCTTGCGCGGACGACTCCGATCAGCCCATGAAGCGCGCTGGACCTCCCGCATGCACCGCGCGCCCGGCCCGTGCCTGGCGATACCCGATGAGACCACCGGCACCCGTCAGGACGAGGATTCCGGTCACGCCGGGCACGGCGACGGCAGCGACCTGACCGAGCCCCGCTGCACGCAGGTATTCGACGTAGCCCATCCGGTACGTCGGTGCGGGAAGGAGTTGGTTTCCGGCCGCAGTGGCGGCGGGGGTCGTCGGTTGCTGCTCCGGCAGGGGAAGCTGCTCGGCCGGCTTGCCGACGTCCGGGGTGCCCTCGGGGCGAGGAGCAGTCGCGGGCGGCGCCAGCCTCGGAACACCCGGGATGGTGGTGCCGCCGGCATTGGCTCCGCCACCGCCGCCGGCACCGGCGCCCGCGCCGGTCCCCGGGGGGAAGGCGGGCAGGGTGATCGGCTGGAACGGCAACTGAGAGGCAGCGGTCGCCAGGCCGGTCACGGCATCGAGCCAGGGCTGCGCGAACGTGGTGAAGCCGGTGACCCACTGCCCGGGGATCTGCGTCAGCGTGCCCGGCAGTTGGGTGAGGTCGGGGAACTGCAGGCGCGGCAACTGCATCTGCGGCAATTGCGGCGGGTTGAACACAGGTTGCGCACCGGTACCGCCGCCACCGCCCGACTCATCGCTCGGCGGTTGTGCGTCGAACCACCACGACCACGGCCACTGGAACGCCGGCAGCACCTCGGGATCGGTCGGGTCGGCCAGGGTCACCAGGCCTTCCTGCCCGGGTAGGACGATGACGGGGTCAGGCAAGACGGCCGGCTCCGTAATCGGCGCCTCGACGGCGGCCGCGGGAGACGGCGTGCCGGTCGCGGACGCGTCCGACCCACCCTCTGCGGGTGCCTCGGGATCGGCTTCGCCGAGTTCGCCAGCGGGGTCTTCGCCAGTTTGCGGATCGCCGCCGAGCGGAGGCTCCGGGGGTTTGCTGGCAGTCGGTGTGTTCGGCGTTCCCGTCACGGTGCCTGCGCCTGGTGAGGGCTCGACGTCGGTCCGCCCGTTCCCCACGGTGGACGTCGGGCCGGTCGCAGGGCCGGAGGTTCCGGTCGAACCGGTGGTCGTACCGGTCGTCGTACCAGGTGTCGTACCGGGCGTCGGAGCGGTGCCCGTGGGGTCTGCGGCCTGCCCGGTCCCGGTCCCGGTGGTGCCGCCGGCGGTGTCACCGGACGTACCGTCTTCGGGACTGGCAAAGGCCAACGACGCACTGCCACCCGTCACGAGCAGGCCTGACGCCACCAGGCATGCAGCCGCGGCGATGCGCGCTCGCGTAACCACGTCACCACCACCTCTCTCGGGGCCGCCGGTCGGCAAACATCGATTACCTCGATTGTTGCACAACCCGGGCCCGCTGTTTGCTGGTGCGGCGAACCATTCCCTTACGGATGGGGCGAGGCGGTGCCACGGGACTTCCGGCGATAGTGTGGTCGCACACAGCACAGCCAGGTCGCTGGACCTCGATTGACCAACCAGGAGGCAGCCGGGATGGGCCTGTTCAAACGCCGCAAGAGTCGTGCCACCCGCCGTGCGGAGGCCAGCGCCATCAAGGCCAAGGCGAAGTTGGAGGCCAAGCTCTCGGCCAAGAACGACTTGCGGCGCATCAAGGTCGAGAACAAGCGGGAGACCAAGGCGCTCAAAGCCGAGCTGCAGGCCCGCCGGGAGAGCGACCGCACCGCGCTGAAGGTTGCTGAGACCCAGCTCCGAGCAGCCCGCGAAGGTAAGCTGTTCAGTCCCGGGCGGATTCGCCGGTTCCTGACCATCGCGCGCCTTCTCGCCCCGATCGCGGTGCCCATCGTCTACCGCGCGTCCGTCGCCGCACGGGGCACCCTCGACCAGCGACGCGCAGACCAGCTCGGCGTTCCGCTCGCCCAGGTCGGTCAGTTCTCCGGTGTCGGAGGGGCGTTGTCCGCTCGCATCGCCGGGGCCGAGCAGTCCCTGCGCAAGGTCGCGGAGAAGAAGCCGAAGGACGCCGAGACCAAGCAGTTCGTGTCCGCCATCACCGACCGGCTGACCGACCTCTCCGCCGCCGTCGCGGCAGCGGAGAACATGCCAGCCACCCGCCGTCGGTCGGCGCATGCAGCGATCTCCGAGCAGCTCGACGGGATCGACGCCGACCTGATGGCACGGCTGGGTCTGGTCTGACCCCTTCGTGACGCCCAGCCCGACCTCACCCGCCACGGTTCTCCGCGGCGCGGCGGTCGGCACGCTCACTGCGACGCTCGCAGCCGCAGCGCACGCGGGTGCGGGCGGCGGGCTGCCGTCGGGCGCGGCGACCGTCCAACTGGCCCTGCTGGCAGTGGTCGTCGGCGGTTTCGTGGTCGTCGTCCGCGGCGGTCACCGCTTCTCGGTCTTGACCGCCGCGATGGGTGCCGGCCAACTACTCGGGCACGCGCTGCTCTCGGCGTCGGGACATCACCACGGCGCCGCGGCCTCGGGTGCCGACGCGGCGATGCTGACCGCACACGTCGGCGCGCTGGTGGCCGTTGCCGCGTTGGTGACCGTCGGTGAACTGTCGTGTCGCGCGATCTCGCGCACCGTCCGCGCCGTGGCGTTGCCGCCGGCCATCCGGGTGCCTGCGGGCCACACCGCGGTGTTCCGCCGCTGCGACCACCCCCTTCGCTCCGCCTTGCAGCTCGCCGCATCGCTGTCGCATCGAGGGCCACCGGTCAGCGCCTGCTGACCACACCCCCGACGACAACCGAAAAGGCAACCAACGCAATGCAATCGACACATCGGGCGACCTCGCGCGCCCTCATCACGGCCGCCGCCACCGGCGGCGTCATGACCCTGTCCCTGCTCACCGGCGCAGGCGCTGCCGGGGCACACGTCCACGTCGACGCGGAGAACGCGGCGCCCGGCAGCACCGCCGTGCTCGAGTTCCGCGTACCTGGTGAATCCGAGAACGGAACGCTCACAACGCAATTCAGCGTGGCCCTGCCGAACGTCGCGTCGGCGCGCGCGGAGGTCATGCCGGGATGGACATCGCGGCTCGACCGCGACACCGCCGCCGGAACCGTGCGGTCGGTGACGTGGACGGCCGCGCCGAACACGGGCATCTCCGCCGAGCAGTTCGCGCTGTTCCGGGTGTCGGTGGCGCTGCCCGACGAGGAGTCGATCAGCATCCCCTCGACGCAGACCTGCTCCGACGGCCGGGTGGTGCGCTGGGATCAGCCGCCGCTGCCCGATGGCGGTGAGCCGGAGTACCCGGCACCGGTCCTCGAGCTGACCGGGACGGCGTCGGGCGGGCACGACCACCAGGCCCCGACCGGATCGGCTACGCCGTCACCGCAGGCCGGCGAGTCGCCCGCGGCGGCGGCCGAGACGGCGGGTCCGGGCGCCGACGACACCGCCCGCTGGTTGGCCGGAGGCGCGCTGGTGCTGGCCGCGGGCGCCGTGGTGGTGGCCCTGGTGCGCAGGAGGACCTCGTGATCCGCCGCGTCGCCGCAGCGGCCCTGGTGTTCGCCCTGATGACGGCTACCGCCCTGGTGGGTGCCGGGCCTGCGGCCGCCCACGCCACGCGGACCGGGGCCGATCCCGCGCCCGAGGCCGTCCTCGACCGCGGCCCGCAACGCGTCACCGCCACGTTCAACGAGGCCATGCAGTCGGATTTCGCGGCGATGACCGTCGTGGGGCCGGACGGCAACCTCTGGTCGACCGGGCCGGTGACGGTGGCCGGGGCCGTGGTCGGCGTCGACATGCTGCCCGCCGGACCGGCAGGCACCTACACGGTGAACTACCGGGTGACGTCGGCCGACGGCCACCCGGTGTCGGGCAACTGGACGTTCCGCCTCGACGTCGCGGGCACGGGCACACCGGGCCCGCCGGTCGCGTCCCCGTCGGCGTCGGGCGGTGCCGCCGCCGATGACGGTGGTCTACCGGTGTGGCCGTTCGTCGCGCTGGCCGCCGTGGTCGTGGCCGGCGGGGCGTGGTGGGCGGTGCGGCGCCGCCCGTGACGCGGCTACGGACGTGGCTCGGGGGCACCGCCGTCGTCCTGGCGGCGGCGGCGTTGGCCTGGGCATTGGCGTTTCCGCAGAACCCGTTCGGAACCAGTGTCGTCCGTGCGATCGCCGACTGCGGCGCGGTCGTGACCCTCGGGCTGACCGTGGTCCCGTGGCTCGACGTCGACCGGTACCGCACGCAGCTCGCCGACCATGCCGCGCGGCCGCTGATCGTCGTCTCCGCGCTGTGGGCGGTCAGCGAACTCGTCCGGCTCCCCCTGTCGGCGGCCGACGCCGCGGGCGTGCCGGTACTGCGGGTGGGCGTGGGCACCACGGTCGACTTCGCGATGGACACCGCGGCGGGCCGGGCCGGGGTGGTGTGCGCGGTGGCGGCCGTGGCGGTGTGCCTGCTCGCGGTCGTCGCTCCACGGGCGTCGTCCGCGGGCGTCGTGATCGCCGGTGCGGCGGCGGTGGGCCTCACCGGCCGCACGCTCGTCGGGCATCTGTCCGAGGATCCGTGGGGTGGTGCCGCCGTCGCCGTGCATGCGCTGGCAGCGGCGGTGTGGTGCGGCGTGCTGGCAGCGCTGGTGCTGACGGTCTCCCACCGCGGCCGCTGGGCCCGGGTGCTGCCCCGGTTCTCGCAGATGTCGCTGGTCTGCGTGGTGGTGCTGGTGATCGGCGGGCTCGTTGGCGCCGTGGCCGCGCTCGCCTCGCCGGTGGACCTGTGGGCGACCGGGTACGGCCGCCTGCTGTCCGCGAAGGTCGTCCTGACCGTCGTTCTGGTGACGCTGGCGTGGCGGAACCGGACGGTGTGGTTGCCCGCGGCGCGCACTCACCGGGCGGCGGCGGACGTGTCGGGACGCCGTTCACGGGTCGAATTGGCGGGTATGGCCGTGGGGCTGACGTTGGCGGCGGCGCTGGCGGTCACGGGCTAGCCGGTCGACGCCTGCTGGCATGATGGGTGCACTGCCGGCCCCGCGCCGCATGCCGTCGAGCGTTGGACCAGAACTGCAGAAGGAGCAGCTACATGGCAGATCCGCAGGATCGTCCCGGCCAGGAGGGCCAGGGCCAACCCACGCCGCCGTCCGCCCCGCAGCCGGCCAAGAAGGCGCCCGCGAAGAAGGCGCCGGCCAAGGCCGCCGCGAAGACCCCGGCCAAGAAGGCGCCCGCCAAGAAGGCTCCTGCGAAGAAGTCCGAGCCGGCCAAGTCCCCCGCGAAGAAGTCTCCCGCGAAGGCACCGGCGAACAAGGCGCCTGCGAAGAAGGTGCCGCCGGCCCAGCCGGCCGCGCAGGTCCCGCCGGCCGAGCCCACGCCGCCCGCCCCCACGGCCGCGACGACGACTCCCCCGCTCGTGCCGCCGATCGTCGAGAACCCGAACGCGGCCAAGGAGACGGCCGCACAGGCGAAGTCGACGGTGGCCGCCGCCCCGCCCATTCCGGCTCCGGTGGCACCCGGTCCGGAGGCCTCCCGGCTGCCGGTGGTCGCCGGTGTCGCGGCGGGCCTGCTCGCGATCCTCGTCGTCCTGCTCATCCGACGGAACTCGGACGACTGACCGCTCGCTAGCATTCGTCGGGTGACCATCGAACCCAGGGCGACGGCCGATCTCGTCGACGACATCTATCCCGACGTGCGCAGCTGCGATCTGCAGCTGCGGGATCTGGGTGGGGTGACGACGTTCGCGGGACCCATCACGACCGTGAAGTGCTTCCAGGACAACGCGCTGCTGAAGTCGGTGCTGTCCGAGCCGGGCAACGGCGGCGTCCTGGTGATCGACGGCGACGGGTCACTGCACACCGCGCTGGTCGGTGACGTCATCGCTGGCATCGCGAAGGACAGCGGGTGGGCCGGGCTCATCGTGCACGGCGCGGTGCGGGACGCGTCGACACTGCGCACCATAGAGATCGGCATCAAGGCACTGGGCACCAACCCGCGCAAGGGCACCAAGACCGGCGAAGGTGACCGCGACGTCGCGGTCACCTTCGGCGGTGTGACGTTCAATCCCGGCGAGATCGCCTACTGCGATGAGGACGGGATCGTCGTCGTAAGTGCGTGATGCGGCTCAGGCGTTGACGGCGGCGCGGTGCTTGCTGAAGTGCAGCGCCTCGTCGTCGACCTTGCCCTGACGGATGGTCCGGATGTCGAGGAAGTAGTTCTGCTTCAGCTTCCACGGCGCACGTGATCCCGCCTTGGGCAGCTCGTCGAGGGCGCGGAGCACGTAGCCCGGGGTGAAGTCCATCAGCGGACGTTCGTCGACGGAGTCACCGGGATGCTCGGGGACGTAGGTGTCGAAGCCGTGCTCGTCCATGTAATTGAGGACGCGGCAGAAGAACTCGGACACCAGGTCGGCCTTGAGCGTCCACGACGCGTTGGTGTAGCCGATGGTGAAGGCCATGTTCGGCAGGCTCGACAGCATCATGCCCTTGTAGGACATGGTGGTGGTGAGGTCGACCGGCTTGCCGTTGCGCCGGATCTCGGCGCCACCGAACAGGCGGAGGTTCAATCCCGTTGCGGTGACGATGATGTCGGCGTCGAGGTGCTCACCGGAGTTCAGCTGGATGCCGGTCTCGGTGAAGCGCTCGATGGTGTCGGTGACGACGTCGGCCTTGCCTGCGCGGATGGTCTTGAACAGATCGCCGTTGGGCGCCAGGCAGAGTCGCTCGTCCCAGGGGTTGTACTTGGGGTTGAAGTGCTTCTTCACGTCGTAGCCCTCGGGCAGCCTGCGCTCGGCCATGGTGAGCAGGGTCTTGCGCATGAAGTCCGGGAAGCGGCGCGCCAGCTGGTACTGGGCCGTCGCGAAGAAGATGGCCTTCCACCGGTTGGCGACGTAGGCCGCCTTGGTGGGCAGGTACTTGTTGGTCTGCACCGCGAAGGGGTCGACGTCGGGCAGTGCACCGATGAAGGTCGGCGAGCGCTGCAGCATGGTGACGTGGCCGGCGCCGGTCTTGATCAACGCCGGGATGAGCGTCACGGCGGTGGCGCCGGAGCCGATGACGACGATCCGCTTGCCCGCGTAGTCGAGGTCCTCGGGCCAGTGCTGCGGGTGGATCCTGGTGCCCTTGAAGTCGTCCTGGCCCGGGAACTGAGGCGAGTAGCCCTGGTCGTAGTTGTAGTAGCCGCTGGCCGCGAACAGGAACGAACTCGTCATCTCGACGGTCTCGTCGCCCTTCTGGACGGTGAGGTTCCAGCGGTTGTCCTCGTCGGACCAGTCGGCAGCAACTACCTTGTGACCGGTGCGGATGTTCTTGTCGATGCCGAACTCCGCGACCGTCTCGTTGAGATAGGCGAGGATGTCCGGTCCGTCGGCGATGGCCTTCTCCGACGTCCACGGCTTGAAGCGGAAGCCGAGGGTGTACATGTCCGAGTCCGAGCGGATGCCCGGGTACTTGAACAGGTCCCAGGTTCCGCCGAGGTTGTCGCGGCTCTCCAGAATGGCGTAGCTCTTGGACGGGCTGCGGTCCTGCAGGTGCCATGCGGCGCTGATGCCGGAGATGCCGGCGCCCACGATGATCACGTCGAGGTGTTCAGTCATGGCGACACGCTATCAACACCCTGTCGAATAGGTCAACAGTGTGTTGAGAATTTCGACATGCAGTAAAGTGAGACCCGTGACCACCACCAGCACCAGCCGATCCGGACGCGGCCGTCGTTCGACGCGCCCGTCCGGCGACGACCGCGAAGCGGCGATCCTCGCCACCGCGGAACGGCTGCTGGCGGACAAGAAATTCGCCGACATCTCCGTCGACGACCTGGCCAAGGGCGCCGGACTGTCCCGGCCGACGTTCTACTTCTACTTCGCCTCGAAGGACGCGGTGCTGCTCGCACTGCTCCAGCCGCTGATCCAGCAGGCAGACACCGGGTTCGACGGCGCAATGGAATCGCTGCCGAGCGATCCGCGGCGCGCCTTCCGTGAGGGCATCCGGACCTTCTTCACAGCGTTCGGTTCGCACAGCGTGGTCGCTCGCGCGGGAACCGAGGCCATCGCGGGCAGCCCCGACGTCCGGGCGGTCTGGTCGACGTTCATGGCGAAGTGGATCACCCAGACCGCGGCACTGATCGACGCGGAGCGGGCTCGCGGCGCCGCGCCTGACACCATCCCCTCCCACGACCTGGCGACGTCGCTGAACCTGATGAACGAGCGGGCGATGACCGCCACCCTGGTCGCCGAGGACGGCGCGGTTGCCCAGGACCGCATCGTCGAGACACTCGCGCACATTTGGCTGACCAGCATCTACGGCGACTCGCAGTAGCCACGTCATTCGCGCGTGCGAACATGTGTTCGTGTCCGCCGTAGGCGCCAGCGCGACGATTCTGCACGCCGACCTCGACTCGTTCTACGCCTCCGTCGAGCAGCGTGACGACCCCGCGCTGCGCGGCAGGCCGGTGATCGTCGGCGGTGGCGTGGTGCTCGCGGCGAGCTACGAGGCGAAGGCCTACGGGGTGCGCACCGCGATGAACGGGCGCCAGGCCAAGCAGCTCTGCCCGCACGCGATCGTCGTACCGCCGCGGATGGCCGCCTACTCCGATGCCAGCGCCGCGGTGTTCGAGGTCTTCCACGACACCACTCCCCTGGTCGAACCGCTGTCGGTCGACGAGGCGTTCCTCGAAGTCGGCGGCCTCGCCCGGGTGTCGGGCACCCCGGTGCAGATCGGCGCTCGGCTGCGGGCCCGAGTCAGCGACGAGGTGGGGCTGCCCATCACGGTCGGCATCGCGCGGACCAAGTTCCTGGCGAAGGTCGCGAGCCAGGAGGCCAAGCCCGACGGCCTGCTGCTGGTGCCGCCCGACCGCGAACTGGCGTTCCTGCACCCGCTGCCGGTGCGCCGGCTGTGGGGCGTCGGCGCCAAGACCGCCGAGAAGCTGCACGCCTACGACGTCCACACGGTCGCCGACGTCGCCGAGCTGAGTGAGTCCACCCTGGCGTCGATCGTGGGCGGCGGCATGGGCAGGCAGCTGTACGCACTCGCCCACAACATCGACCGACGCCGGGTCGTCACCGGCGTGCGGCGCCGCTCGGTCGGAGCCCAGCGGGCACTGGGACGCGCGGGGAACACCATGTCGGACAGCGAGATCGACGCCGTGGTGGTCAACCTGATCGACCGGATCACCCGACGCATGCGCAAGGCGGACCGCACCGGTCGCACGGTGGTCCTGCGGCTGCGGTTCGACGACTTCGGCCGTGCCACGCGGTCGCACACCCTGTCGCACGCCACCGCGGGCACCGACGAAATCCTCGCCGCCGCACGGCAACTGATCGCCGGCGCGGCGCCGCTTATCGCCGAGCGGGGCCTCACCCTGGTCGGGTTCGCGGTCTCCAACATCGACCGTGACGGTGCCGCCCAGCTCGAGTTGCCGTTCCCCACGCGCGCCGACACCGCGTCCGTCGAGCGAGATCCCGTCGACCGCAAGGCAGTCGACTCCGCGGTCGACGAGGTGCGGCGCCGCTTCGGCAACGCGTCGCTGACCCGCGGCGTCCTCCTCGGCCGCGATCCCGGGCTCGAGATGCCGACGCTGCCCGAGTGACTAGGGCCCGAATGACTTAGGGCCGCGAACCCGTCCACTCCAGGAGCCGCTCGACCGGCCAGGTGTTGACGATCCGGTCGACCGGCACGCCGTTGTCGAGGGCGCGCTGCGCCCCATAGCCGAGGAAGTCGAGCTGACCTGGCGCGTGTGCGTCGGTATCGATCGAGAAGTCGCAGCCGATCTCGAGCGCGAGGGCAAGGAGCCGGGTGGGCGGGTCACGGCGTTCGGGCCGGGAGTTGATCTCCACGGCCGTGCCGTGGTCGCGGCACGCGGTGAACACCTTCTCGGCGTCGAACTGCGACTCGGCCCGCGTCCCCCGGCCGCCGGTCACGAGCCGGCCGGTGCAGTGCCCCAGCACGTCGGCGTAGCCCTCGGAGACGGCGCGCACCATCCGCCGCGTCATCGCCGGCGCGTCCATCTTCAGCTTCGAGTGCACGCTGGCGACCACGACGTCGAGACGCTCGAGCAGCTCGGGCTCCTGATCGAGTGACCCGTCGTCGAGGATGTCGACCTCGATGCCGGTCAGGATGCGCATCGGCGCGAACCGCTCGCGCAGTTCGTCGATGACGTCGAGTTGCTTGCGCAGCCTCTCGGGCGACAGCCCGTTGGCGACCGTGAGCCGCGGCGAGTGGTCGGTCAGCGCGCAGTACTCGTGGCCGAGTCGCACGGCGGTCGCCATCATCTCGTCGATGGGCGCCGAGCCGTCCGACCAGTTCGAGTGCAGGTGCAGGTCGCCCTTGAGCGCCGCGCGTATCTCGCCGCCGCCGAGGTCACCGGCCGCCTTGCGCAGTTCGGCCAGGGTGTCGGGCTCGCGGCCCGCCCACGCCTGGGCGATGACGGTGGCCGTCTTGGGACCGACGCCGGGCAGCGTCTGCCAGCTGTTGGCCCTACCGTGCTTCTCGCGCTGCGCGTCGTCGAGTCGCTCGATGACGTCGGCGGCGTTGCGGTAGGCCATCACCCGGCGGGACTCCTCGCGGGCGCGGTCCTTGTAGAACGCGATCTCGCGCAGGGCGGCTACGGGATCGATTGGGTCCATGACCCCTAGTTTGCGCGCATGCGGGGATCGCGCCCACTGGCGACCAGCGCCCGGTCGAACGTCGAGGCGTCGGCGGCGACCGGCACCGAGGGCCCGAACAGGCCGTCGACCGGGCCGTCGGCCGCGAAGGACTCGACGTACTCGAGCACCGCCCGCGCCTCGTCCTCGTCCACCGCGTAGTCCTGTCCCGTCGCGACCGCGATGTCCCAGCCGTGAATGGTCACCTCGCCGAGCGCGATCATCGCGACTGTCTCGCCAGGCATGTCCATGCCCGCGATCCGGGTCATCCCCTCCCAGGCGGCGGGCTGGCGCCAGGCTGCCGCCAACTCGGCCAGGTTCTCCGGGTACCGGTTGCGCCAGTCCTCGTCCAGCACGAAGCCGCCCTCGGGCGGCGCGTCGGTGAGTTCGCCGCGGTCCTTGCGGGCCGCCGCGGCGAACGCAAGCCCGAGCAAGCCGACGTGGGCCACCACGTCGGACAGGGGAAATCGTTCGCACGGGGTGGCCGCGTCCAGTTGGTCGTCGCGGATCGCGCCGAGCAGCGTCGCGGTTCGCTTGCATGCCGTCGTCATGTCGATCATGGTGTGTTGACCCGAGTCGAGCACGAGACTCATCGGGGCGACTCCCAGTTTCGAGGACTAACGTCGATTCGGTGCGATTCGCGTTCAAGACCTCACCGCAGAACACCACCTGGGCCGAGATGCTCCCGATCTGGCAGACGGCAGACGACATCGACGTCTTCGAGTCCGGCTGGACGTTCGACCACTTCTATCCGATCTTCTCCGACTCGACCGGGCCGTGCCTGGAGGGTTGGATCACGCTGACGGCGCTGGCCCAAGCCACCAAGCGGCTACGCGTCGGCGTACTCGTCACCGGCATCCACTACCGCCACCCCGCGGTGCTCGCCAACATGGCCTCGGCACTGGACATCGTGTCGAACGGCCGCCTCGAACTCGGCATCGGCGCGGGCTGGAACGAAGAGGAGTCCGGCGCCTACGGCATCGAACTCGGCTCGATCAAGGAGCGCTTCGACCGGTTCGAGGAGGCCTGTGCGGTCCTCACCGGCCTGCTCACGCAGGAGACGACGACGTTCGACGGCAAGTACTACCAGCTCAAGGACGCTCGCAACGAGCCGAAGGGCCCGCAGCAGCCACACCCGCCCATCTGCATCGGCGGCAGCGGCGAGAAGCGCACCCTGCCGCTCACCGCGAAGTACGCCGACCACTGGAACTTCGTCGGCGGCCCGCCTGACGAGTTCGCCCGCAAGCGGGACGTGCTGGCGGCGCGCTGCAAGGACATCGGCCGGGACCCGAAGGAGATCACGCTGTCCGCGCACGTGCGCCTCGGCGAGGACCGCGACTACCAGAAGCTGATCGAGGACTGCGTCGCGCTCGGCGCCGAGGGTCTCGACCTCGCGATCATCTACCTGCCGCCGCCGTACGACCCGGCCGTGCTGGAACCGCTGGCCGAGGCGATCCGGGACAGCGGTCTGCTCGGCACGCCGTAGCTGGGCGTCGACTGGGTCACGCGTCTCCTACCTCGACTGGATCACGCGTCTCCTACGTCGACTGGATCACGCGTCTCCTACCTCGACGACGTGGACGCGCACGCCGTGGTCGGCGATCCGCTCGAGTTGTCGTGCGTCGGCGGTCGAGTCGGTGACGAGGTGATCCAGCTGGTTCAGCGCCGTCATCCGCGCGAGCGTCACCTTGCCGATCTTCGACCCGTCGACGGCGACGACGACGCGCTGGGCGTTGGTGGCCATCGCGATGGCGGTGCGCGCCTCGGCCTCGTCGAAGGTGGTCGCGCCGACTTCTGCGGACATGCCGTCGGCACCGAGGATTGCGGTGCCGACGGTGATGACCTGAAACGCGTGCTCCGACATGGGGCCAACGGCCTCGAGGGAATTCGCGCGCACCAGGCCTCCGGTGATGATCACCTTCATGTGTGCGTCGACCGCGCAGTCGGCGGCGATCGTCAGCGAGTTGGTCACGATCGTCATGTTCGGTCTGCCCTTGAGCGCCCGGGCGGCCTCGCCGGTCGTCACGCCACCGGTCAGAGCCACCGCCTGCGGGCCCGCGGGCACGAGCGCGGCTGCGTGCTGGGCGATCCGGCGCTTGATCGCGATCATCCTGTGGTCGCGCAGGCGGACCGGGATCTCGCTGCCGCTGGGGTCGAGCGCCCGCGCACCGCCGTGGGTGCGCAGCAGCAGACCCTGCTCCTCGAGTTCGCCGAGGTCCCGGCGCAGGGTGGCGGGCGAGACGCGCAGCTCCTCGCACAGCACCGACACCGAGACGTCCCCGCGGTCGCGGAGCAGCGAGAGCACCTCGCGCATGCGATCGGTCCGCTTGATCGACATCGCCGACACTCCTTGGGCCAGGGTTGAGACGCTCAGTTTTCCTGATCGTTTCGCCCGTTGCATTGCGCGCTTTGAGCGAGCTTCTCATGATCGATGAATGTTGACGCCTTCGGAGTACGTCAGCGGGAATCGGGAGACAGCGTGACACCGACCATCGTCATCATCGGGGCGGGCAGCGTGGAGTTCACCCGCGAATTACTCGGCGACGTCCTCTCGTTCCCCGAACTGGCGTCCGTGCGAATCGTCCTGCACGACATCGACACCGAGCGGCTCGAGACGGCCGAGGCCATCGCGCACGCCACCGCCTCAGCCACCGGCACCCGGCCCGAGATCGTCACCTCCTCCGATCGCCGCCGCGCCCTCGACGGCGCCGACTACGTCATCAACGTGATCCAGGTCGGGATGCACGAGGCGACCGTGCGCGACTTCGACGTCCCCGCCGGGTTCGGGCTGCACCAGACCATCGGCGACACCATCGGCGTCGGCGGCATCTTCCGCGGCCTGCGGACGTTCCCGGTGCTCGCAGGCATCGCCCGCGACATGACGGAGATCTGCCCGGACGCGTGGCTGCTCAACTACACCAACCCCATGGCCATGAACATCACCTACCTGCACCACGTGGCGCCCGACCTCAAGGTGCTCGGGCTGTGCCACTCGGTGTACTGGACCATGGCCGGCCTGTGCGAGATCGTCGACGTACCCCTCGACGAGGTGTCGTGGTGGTCGGCAGGCGTCAATCACCAAGCGTGGGTGTTGAAGTGGGAGCACGCAGGCCGGAATCTGTATCCGCTGCTCGACGAGCGGATCGCCGCTGACCCCGAATTGCGACGACGGGTGCGCGTCGACATGTACCGCCGACTGGGCTACTACCCCACCGAGACCAGCGAGCACTCCAGCGAGTACGTGCCGTGGTATCTGCGGCATCCCGACGAGGTCGAGCGGTTGCGGATCAACGTCGGTGAGTACGTGTCGATCAGCGAGGCGAACCTCGCCGAATATGCCCGGGTGCGAGCGGAACTCGCCGGATCGACGCCCCTGGCGATCGACACCGAGTCCACGGAGTACGCCCCGCAGGTCATCCACTCACTGGAAACCGGTGCCGTGCGGGTGATCTCGGCGAACGTCGTCAACGACGGGCTGATCACCAACCTGCCCTCCGGCGTTGCCGTGGAGGTGCCCACCATGCTCGACGCACTCGGCGCCCATCCGATGAAGGTCGGTGACCTGCCGCCGCAGTGCGCCGCCCTCAACCGTGGCTTCCTCGGCCCGGTGGACTGCGCCGTACGCGCCGCGGTCGACGGTGACCCGCGACTGGTGCGGGCAGCGGCCATGGTGGACCCCAACACGGCGGCCACGTTGACCGTCGACCAGATCTGGCAGCTGTGCGACGACCTGACCGTCGCACACGGCGACCTGCTGCCCGAATCGCTGCGCACGAAGGTGTCGCCATGACGACCGATCAGCGCACCGCTCAGCCAACCAGTCGAACAAGAGGAGTGCACAACGTGATTCGCTCGGTGTTCCACCAACGTCTTCGCATCGCGCTGGTCGCGGTTCTCGCGTTCGTCCTGGCCGCCTGCGGCGGCGGCGACTCCTCGTCGTCGGGACCGGTCGAGATCGCCGTGTGGCACGGCTACCAGGACACCGAGGGTGACGTGTTCAAGGAACTCGTCGCCCAGTACAACGAGGACCACCCCGACGTGAAGGTCGCCGAGCTGTACTCCAGCAACGACCTCGTGCTGCAGAAGGTACTGACCGCGGTGCGCGGTGGCAGCGCCCCTGACGTCGCCTACATGTTCGGCTCGTGGTCGCCCAACATCGCGCAGATTCCCCAGGTCGTCGACATGGCCGAGGAAGTGTCGAAGCCCGAATGGCAATGGGACGACTTCTATCCCGCCGAGCGCGAGGCCGCGACCGTCGGTGACAAGGTGGTCGGCGTGCCCGCGCTGGTGGACAACCTGGCGATCGTCTACAACGAGAAGCTGTTCGCCGACGCCGGTATCGCACCGCCGAGCCCGGACTGGACGTGGGACGACTTCCGCGCGGCAGCCGCCAAGTTGACCGACCCGGCGAAGGGACAGTACGGCTGGCTCATCCCCGCCGACGGCAGCGAGGACACCGTGTGGCACTACGTGCCGATGCTGTGGGAGGCCGGCGGCGACATCCTCGATGCGGACAATCAGCGCGCGGTCTTCAACTCCGAGGCGGGCGTGAAGGCGCTGACGGCGCTGCAGCAGATGGCCGTCACGGACAAGTCGCTCTACCTCGACACGACCAACGAGAACGGCCCGAAGCTGATGAACAGCGGCAAGGTCGGGATGCTCGTGACGGGCCCGTGGGACCTGAGCCAGCTGTCCGACATCGACTACGGCGTACAGGTCATGCCGACCTTCGCCGGCTCCAGCGGCGGCCATCAGACGATCGCGGGCCCGGACAACTGGGTGACGTTCGACAACGGCGACCGCAAGAAGCAGGCCGCGGTGGACTTCGTGAAGTGGATCTCCGCACCGGAGCAGGTGAAGACGTTCTCGCTGGGCACGGGCGACCTGCCCATCCGCACGTCGGTGGGCCAGGACCCCAGCGTGCTCGCCACGCTCGACCAGAACGTCCCAGGGACCGGCGTGTTCGTCGAGAACCTGTCGAACGTGCGGAAGGTGCGGCCGACGGTGCAGCAGTACCCCGAGGTCTCCGAGGCGCTCGGGCAGTCGATCGTGTCGGTGCTGCTCGGCAAGGAGCAGCCCGCGGACGCGCTGAACGCCGCAGCCGAGGCGGCCGACGCCGCACTGGCCGGGAAGTAGGCCGATGCCCCGGGAGGTCTCCGTACGGCAGCCGCAGTCCTTCCTCCGGCGCGTCGGCCGCTCGGAGACCGTCAACGGCTGGGCTCTGATCAGCCCCGCCATCGTGCTGATCGGCATCTTCGGCCTGCTGCCGGTGCTGATGTCGCTGCAGCTGTCGTTCCAGCAGTCCGACCTTCTGACGCCGGAGACGCCCTGGGTCGGTCTGGAGAACTACCGGAAACTGGCCGACGATCCGGTGTTCGTCGAATCGATCAGGCACACGATCGTCTACACCGCCCTGTTCGTTCCAGGCACCATGCTGGTCGGGCTGTTCGTGGCCGCGGCGATGAACCGGTCGGTGCGCTTCATCTCGGTCTACCGCACCGCGGCCTACATCACGATGGCGGTGTCGACGATCTCCCAGGGCATCATCTTCATGTGGCTGACCGACCGGGACTACGGTCTGGTCAACGCCGCACTCAACGCGGTCGGGCTGCCCTCGCAGGGCTTCCTGGCATCGCCGTCGCAGGCCCTGTTCGTGATCGTCGCGATGACGATCTGGGGCTGGACCGGGTTCTCGGTGATCGTGTATCTCGCTGCGCTGCAGGGCGTTCCCGCCGAGCTGAACGAGGCCGCGGCCATCGACGGAGCCAGCGCGTTCACCCGGTTCCGCACCATCACCGTGCCGCTGCTGGGCCCCGCGAATCTGTTCCTCGTCGTCTGGCTGACGATCAACGCGCTGCAGCTGTTCGACGAGGTGTACGCCACCACCCGCGGCGGGCCGCTGCGCGCCACCACCGTCATCGTCTACTACCTGTGGGACCGCGCCTTCGTGCACTTCGACGCCGGCTATGCCGCAGCGATGGCGTATGCGCTGTTCGTCGTCATCCTGGTGATCACCGCGGTGCAGTTCCGCATCGCCCGGCGATACGTGCACTACTCGTGACGCGGCTTCGACTGCCGTTCAGCCCATGGCACCTGGTGCTGATCCCGATGTCCTTCCTGCTGATCGTGCCGCTGCTGTGGATGCTGATCACCTCGCTGGAGACCGAAGGCGAAGCCAACCGGTTCCCACCGGTGCTGCTGCCGGACACCCCGCGATTCGAGAATTATTCGGAGGCATGGGCTTCGGCGCCGTTCGGGCACTTCTTCGTCAACAGCGCGCTGGTGACGCTCGTCGTGCTGGCCAGCAACCTGATCGTGTGCAGCCTCGCCGGGTACGCCTTCGCCCGCATCCGCTTCCTGGGCCGCGGGGCACTGTTCGTCACGCTGATGGCGACGCTGATGGTGCCGTTCCAGGTCACGATGATTCCGGTGTTCCTGATCGTGAAGTGGTTCGGCGACAACGTCTCCGAGGTCCTCGGCATCGACCACATCGGCGCCCTGATGCTGCCGAACCTCGCGACGGCGTTCGGCATCTTCTTCCTGCGTCAGTTCTTCATGACCGTACCGGTCGAACTCGAGGAGGCGGCGCGCGTCGACGGCACCTCGCGGCTCGGCGTGCTGTTCAAGATGGTGCTGCCGCTGTCACTGCCCGCGCTGTCGACGCTCGCCGCGTTGACGGTGCTGACGTCGTGGAACGACTTCCTGTGGCCGTTGATCGTCATCACCTCGCAGGATCAGATGACGATTCCGTTGGGGCTGAGCTACTTCCAGGGCGCGCACCGCGTGAACTGGCCGCTGCTCATGGCGGCCAACGTCATGAGCCTGTTGCCGATGCTGTTGGTGTTCATCGGGGCGCAGCGGTACTTCGTGCAGTCGGTCGCCAGTACCGGAATCAAGGGTTGAGAGGGAGACGTTGGCAGAGGTCGAATTCCGCGACGTGACGCGGGAGTACGCGGGTGGGCGCTCCGGAACCATGGTCGCCCTCAAGGGCCTGAACCTGACGGTCGCCGACGGCGAGTTCCTGATCCTGGTGGGGCCGTCGGGCTGCGGCAAGAGCACCGCGCTGCGCCTGCTGGCCGGTCTGGACAAGCCGACGTCGGGCGAAATCAGGATCGGTGGCGAGGTGGTCAACGGGCTGAGCCCCGGCGCGCGGGACATCGCGATGGTGTTCCAGAACTATGCGCTCTATCCGCACATGACGGTCTTCCGAAACCTCGCATATGGGTTGCGGCAGCGCAAGACTCCGCGCGCCGAGATCGCCCGGCGGGTGCGGGAGACGGCCGACCTACTGCAGATCGGCGAGCTGTTGGACCGCAAGCCGGGCCAGCTCTCCGGCGGGCAGCGGCAGCGGGTGGCGATGGGCCGCGCGCTGGTGCGCCAACCGCAGGCGTTCCTGCTCGACGAGCCGCTGTCGAACCTCGACGCGAAGCTCCGCAACCAGGTCCGCGGCGACCTCAAGCGGCTGCACCGCGAGTTGCCGGTCACCTCGATCTACGTGACCCACGACCAGGTCGAGGCGATGACCCTCGGCGACCGGCTGTGCGTGATGTCCGACGGCGAGGTCCAGCAGATCGGCTCGACGGACGAGATCTACAACCGCCCGGCCAACACGTTCGTCGCCGCGTTCATGGGCAGTCCGCCGATGAACCTGATCCCGGCGGGCGTCAGCGGTGGACTGCTGCACGTCGGGGGCGCACGGGTGACGGCCGTGTCGGAGCCCGAGGGTCCGGTCGTCGTCGGCGCGCGGCCCGAGCACCTGGTGCTCCACACCACGCACCGCGACGGCTTGGTGCCCGCGCGGGTCGACGTCGTGGAGCCGCTGGGCAGCCACGTGCTGGTGACGGCTCTGGTCGATCCGGTCGACGAGCCGGACGCCGGTCCTACGCGGGTCATCGTGCAGGCGCCGGCCGGCACAGACCTGGACTCTGGCACCCGTATCGGCCTCGAGCTGGCGCCGGAGCGCACGCACTTCTTCGACGTGGAGACGGGCAAGGCACGGCTGCGACGCGAACGCGTGGCGTACGGCGGACCGCGCGTTAACTGACGGTGAGGTAGATATATCGGCTAAGCAAACAACTGGCGGTCGCACACACGACGCCGGTCGGAACTCAGAAGCCGTACCGGTACATCTCGGCCGGGGTGATGAGACGTTCGTGCTTGGCCGGAAACTCGCGGCTCTTCATGGGGTGGCGGAGGTATGACCAGGCGATACGCCTCATCCGCGATTGTGACAGCGGGTTCATGTGCACGGTGTTGACTCCTGGGTCGTATGGCTGCACCGTAGGGCCACAGTCTCGCGACCCCCGCAGGACTATTAGACACCTGTGATGTGGCTAACACCAAACGGCACGCCGAATAAAAGGCTGATGTTTTTGGAGTGGCTGGTGTTACGGATGTGACTCACGCGGGGCGGTCGGCGGCGCCATGGCTCGCGGGATCTACCCCAGGGTCGCGATTACCCGCTCGGGAACGACGGTGGTGTAGACCTCGCGAGAAATCAGCGCTGCCGTCGGCTCTTCGCGCAAGCCCTCATCGCTGCGGCGCCGCGGTCGGCCGGATCGGCGCCGGCAGTGCCGACTGACCCATCAGGTACTTGTCGACGCCTGCGGCCGCCGCACGGCCCTCGGCGATCGCCCACACGATCAGCGACTGGCCACGGCCCATGTCGCCGGCGACGAACACGCCGGGAACCGAGGTCTGGAAGTCGTCGTCGCGCTTGACGTTGCCGCGGTCGGTCAGCTCGACGCGCAGGTTGTTGATCAGGCCGGTCTTCTCCGGGCCCACGAAGCCCATGGCGAGCAGGACAAGGTCGGCCTCGAGTTCGAAGTCGCTGCCCTCGACCTTTTCGAACTTGCCTGCCTTCATCTCGACCTCGTTGACCTTCAGCGCGACGACGTGGCCGTCCTTGCCGATGAACTCCTCGGTGTTGACGGAGAAGACGCGTTCGCCGCCCTCCTCGTGCGCCGAGGACACCCGGTACATCAGCGGGTACGTCGGCCACGGGGTCGTGTCGGCGCGGGTCTCCGGCGGGCGCGGCATGATCTCGAACTGGTGCACGCTGGCCGCACCCTGCCGGTGCGACGTGCCGAGGCAGTCCGCGCCGGTGTCGCCGCCACCGATGATGACGACGCGCTTGCCCTTGGCGGAGATCGGCGGCTGGCCGTCCTCGCCGACGACCGAGTCGCCGAGCTGCACGCGGTTGGCCCACGGCAGGAACTCCATGGCCTGGTGGATGCCGTCGAGTTCGCGGCCCGGGATCGGCAGGTCGCGCGCATCGGTGGCACCACCGGCCAGCACGACGGCATCGAACTCGGAGCGCATCTGCTCGACGGTCAGGTCCACGCCGACGTTCACACCGGTCTGGAACTTGGTGCCCTCGGCGGCCATCTGCTCGAGCCGACGGTCGATGTGGCGCTTCTCCATCTTGAACTCGGGGATGCCGTAGCGCAGCAGTCCGCCGATGCGGTCGGCGCGCTCGAACACCGTCACGTCGTGCCCGGCCCTGGTCAGCTGCTGGGCTGCGGCCAGACCCGCGGGGCCCGACCCGACGACGGCGACCTTCTTGCCGGTCAGGCGATCCGGGGGAAGCGGGACGACCCAGCCCTCCTTGAAGGCGTTGTCGATGATCTCGACCTCGACCTGCTTGATCGTCACCGGATCCTGGTTGATGCCGAGGACGCAGGACGCCTCGCACGGCGCCGGGCACAGCCGGCCGGTGAACTCCGGGAAGTTGTTCGTGGCGTGCAGCCGCTCGATGGAGTCGCGCCACCGGTCCCTGAACACCAGGTCGTTCCACTCGGGGATCAGGTTTCCGAGCGGGCAGCCGTTGTGGCAGAACGGGATACCGCAGTCCATGCAGCGGGCGGCCTGGTTCTGCAGCGTCTCGTGGGAGAAGTCCTCGTAGACCTCTTTCCAGTCGCGCAGCCTCAGGTCGACCGGCCGGCGCTGCGGGGTCTCGCGGTGGGTGTGCTTGAGGAAGCCGCGTGGGTCAGCCATTTGCGGCCGCCATGATCGCCGTGGCCATCTCATCTTCGTCCGCGCCGGCGCGCTTCGCCTCTTCGATCGCGATGAGCACCCTCTTGTAGTCGCGCGGCATGACCTTCACGATGTGCTTGGTCTCCTCGTCCCAGTCGGCCAGAATGCGCTGGCCGACGGCGGAATCGGTGGTGTCGACGTGCGCGGCCAGCATGTTGCGCAGCCACTCGAGGTCCTCGTCGTCCAACGCGTCGAGTTCCACCATCTCGGTGTTCAGGTTGTCCTTCAGCGCGTCGTGCGCGTCGTAGACGTAGGCGATACCGCCGGACATGCCCGCCGCGAAGTTGCGCCCGGTGGGGCCGAGGATCGCGACCTTGCCGCCGGTCATGTATTCACACCCGTGGTCTCCGACGCCCTCGACCACCGCGTGGGCGCCCGAGTTGCGCACGGCGAACCGCTCGCCCACCTGGCCGCGCAGGAACGCCTGCCCGCTGGTGGCGCCGAACAGGATCACGTTGCCCGCGATGATGTTGTCCTCGGCGACGTAGTCGGCGGGGGCACCCTCGGACGGCCGGACCACGATTCGTCCGCCGGACAGGCCCTTGCCGACGTAGTCGTTGGCGTCGCCATACACCCGCAGCGTGATGCCGCTCGGAACGAACGCCCCGAAGCTGTTGCCGGCCGAACCGTTGAACGTGATGTCGATGGTGCCGTCCGGAAGCCCTTGTCCGCCATGCGCCTTGGTGACCTCGTGGCCGAGCATGGTGCCGACCGTCCGGTTCACGTTGGCGATCGAGGTGGTGAAGCGCACCGGCGTGCCCTGGTCGATGGCCTCGCGGCTCTGCACGATGAGCTGCTGATCCAGCGCCTTGTCCAAACCGTGGTCCTGACGCGAACTGCAGTACAGGTCCTGGTTCATGAACGCGGACTCGGGCTCGTGCAGGACGGGCGCCAGGTCGAGCTTGTGGGCCTTCCAGTGCTCGGCGGCCTTGGTGGTGTCCAGTGCGCCGACCTGACCGACCATCTCGTTGATGGTGCGGAAGCCCAACTGCGCCATGAGTTCCCGGACTTCCTCGGCGATGAAGAGGAAGAAGTTCTCGACGAACTCGGGCTTGCCGTTGAACCGCTCGCGCAGCACCGGGTTCTGGGTGGCGACGCCGACGGGGCAGGTGTCGAGGTGGCAGACGCGCATCATGATGCAGCCCGACACCACCAGCGGTGCGGTTGCGAAGCCGTACTCCTCTGCGCCGAGCAGGGCGGCGACCACCACGTCGCGGCCGGTCTTCAGCTGGCCGTCGACCTGCACGACGATTCGGTCGCGAAGTCCGTTGAGCAGCAACGTCTGCTGGGTCTCGGCGAGGCCGAGTTCCCATGGCGCACCCGCGTGCTTCATCGACGTCAGCGGCGTCGCGCCGGTGCCGCCGTCGTGACCGGAGATCAGCACCACGTCGGCGTGCGCCTTGGACACGCCCGCCGCGACGGTGCCGACGCCGTTCTCGCTCACCAGCTTCACGTGCACGCGGGCCGACGGGTTGGCGTTCTTGAGGTCGTGGATCAGCTGCGCCAGATCCTCGATCGAGTAGATGTCGTGGTGCGGCGGCGGGGAGATGAGCCCGACGCCTGGCGTGGAGTGCCGCACCTCGGCCACCCACGGGTACACCTTGTGGCCCGGGAGTTGGCCGCCCTCACCGGGTTTCGCACCCTGGGCCATCTTGATCTGGATGTCGGTGCAGTTGGTCAGGTAGTGGCTGGTGACGCCGAAGCGGCCCGAGGCCACCTGCTTGATGGCACTGCGGCGCCAGTCGCCGTTCTCGTCGTAGTCGAAGCGGTTGACGTTCTCGCCGCCCTCGCCCGAGTTGGACCGCGCACCGAGGCGGTTCATCGCGATGGCGAGCGTCTCGTGCGCCTCGGCCGAGATGGAGCCGTAGCTCATCGCACCGGTCGAGAAGCGCTTGACGATCTCGCTGGCGGGCTCGACCTCGTCGATCGAGATCGGCTCGCGCACGCCTTCGCGGAACTTCAGCAGGCCGCGCAGCGACGCGATCCGCTGGCTCTGGTCGTCGATGAGCTGGGTGTACTCCTTGAATACCGAGTACTGCCCGGTGCGCGTCGAGTGCTGCAGCTTGAACACCGTGTCGGGGTTGAACAGGTGGTACTCGCCCTCGCGGCGCCACTGGTACTCACCGCCGACCTCGAGTTCGCGGTGTGCGCGCTCGTCCGGGCGGTCCAGGTAGGCCAGCGCGTGCCGGGCGGCGACGTCGGAGGCGATGTCCTCGAGGTCGATGCCGCCGACGGGGCAGTGCAGTCCGGTGAAGTACTCGTCGAGCACCTGCTGGTTGATGCCGATGGCCTGGAACAGCTGCGCACCGGTGTAGGACGCCAGCGTGGAGATGCCCATCTTGGACATCACCTTCAACACGCCCTTGCCCGCGGCCTTGGAGTAGTTGGCCTTGGCCTTGTCGCTGGAGATGCCCGTGATGACGCCGCGGTCGACCATGTCCTCGATCGACTCGAACGCCATGTACGGGTTGATCGCGGCCGCACCGAAGCCGACGAGCGCGGCCATGTGGTGCACCTCGCGGGCGTCACCGGCTTCGACGACGAGGCCGACCTGGGTGCGGGTGCGCTCGCGGACCAGGTGGTGGTGCACGGCGGCGACGCTGAGCAGCGACGGGATGGGCGCCATCTGCTCGTTCGACTCGCGGTCGGACAGCACGATCAGGCGTGCGCCTTCGCGGATGGCGGCCGAGGTCTTGGCGCGGACGTCGGCCAGCGCCTCCTTGAGCCCCTGCCCGCCGCGGGCGACGGGGTACAGGCAGCGGATGACGGCGGCGCGCATGCCGTGCTTGTGGCCGCGGATCTCGTGGTCGGGGTCGACGCAGATCAGCTTCGACAGCTCGGCGTTGCGCAGGATCGGCTGCGGCAGCACGATCTGGCGGCACGACTCCGCGGTCGGGTTCAGCAGGTCGCCCTCGGGGCCGACGGTGCCCGACAGGCTGGTGACGACCTCTTCGCGGATGGCGTCCAGCGGCGGGTTGGTGACCTGGGCGAACAGCTGCTGGAAGTAGTCGTAGAGCATCCGCGAGCGCGCGGACAGCACGGCGACGGGGGTGTCGGTGCCCATCGAGCCGAGCGCCTCGGCGCCGGTGCGCGCCATGGGGGCGACCAGCAGGTTCAGTTCCTCGTAGGTGAACCCGAAGACCTGCTGTCGCAGCACCACGCGGTGGTGCGGCATCCGGACGTAGTCGCCGGGCGGCAGGTCGTCGAGGTGGAACTGGCCTGCGTCGAGCCACTCCTGGTAGGGCTCCTGGGCGGCCAGGTCGGCCTTGATCTCCTCGTCGGAGACGATGCGGCCCTGGGCGGTGTCGACCAGGAACATGCGGCCGGGCTGCAGGCGCATCTTCTGCACGACGTCGGCGGGATCGATGTCGAGGACGCCGGCTTCCGACGCCAGGACGACGAGGCCGTCCTTCGTGATCCAGATGCGCGACGGGCGCAGGCCGTTGCGATCGAGGACGGCGCCGATGACGGTGCCGTCGGTGAAGCACACCGACGCCGGTCCGTCCCACGGCTCCATCAGCGACGAGTGGTACGCGTAGAACGCCCGCCGGGCGGGGTCCATCGACTCGTGCCGCTCCCAGGCCTCCGGGATCATCATCAGCACCGCGTGCGGCAGGCTGCGGCCGCCGAGGTGCAGCAATTCGAGCACCTCGTCGAAGCGTGCGGTGTCCGATGCGCCGGGCGTACAGACCGGGACGATCTTGTCGAGCGCGCGGTCGGATCCGAAGACCTCGGTCTTGATGAGCGCCTCGCGGGCCCGCATCCAGTTCTCGTTGCCGGTGACGGTGTTGATCTCGCCGTTGTGGGCGACGCGGCGGAAGGGGTGCGCCAGCGGCCAGGACGGGAACGTGTTGGTGGAGAAGCGGGAGTGCACGATGCCGAGCGCACTCGTCATCCGCGGGTCCTGCAGGTCGAGGTAGAACGCCTTGAGCTGCGGGGTGGTGAGCATGCCCTTGTAGACGAACGTCTGACCGGACAGGCTCGGGAAGTAGACGGTCTCGCGACCGGGTCCGTCCTGGCCGGGGCCCTTGGTGCCGAGTTCGTGCTCGGCGCGCTTGCGCACGACGTAGCAGAGGCGTTCGAGGTCCATGCCCGACGAGCCGGCGATGAACACCTGCCGGAAGGTCGGCATCGCGTCGCGGGCGAGCGCGCCCAGCGACGACTCGTCGGTCGGCACGTCGCGCCAGCCGAGGACGCGGAGGCCTTCTGCCTCGGCGATCTTCTCGACGGCTTCGCACGCGGAGGCGGCATCGCGCGAGGACTGCGGGAGGAACGCGATGCCGGTGGCGTAGCTACCGGGTTCGGGCAGGTCGAAGTCGACGATCGCGCGGAAGAATTCGTCGGGAACCTGGATCAGGATGCCCGCACCGTCGCCGGTGTTCGGTTCGGCGCCCTGGGCACCGCGGTGTTCCAGGTTCACCAGTGCGGTGATGGCCTTGTCCACGATGTCGCGGCTGCGGCGACCGTGCATGTCGGCGACCATTGCGACACCACACGAGTCGTGCTCGTATGCCGGGTTGTAAAGCCCGTTGGGTGCTGGACCCATTGGCGTCCCACCTGACCTTTTCTCTCACGCTTGCGCGCAGCAAGTCTGTGTGGCAGCCAACAACCGTGCTCGTCGGCGGGCGACTGCCTACTGGGCGATGGGGGTGCCTTCGTGCAGCACTGAACGACGGGCTTTCGTCCCATCCGCCTCGAGTGGTGAAACGATATGACAAACACCGCCTGACATGCCAACTTAGTATCCCCTAACCAAGGTCGTGAACTGGCCTTTTCCACTCGGACAGCGCATCGGTTCTCCGAGGGCAGAAACGTTGAGCGCCTTGCGGTTTGGCAGCGCCCGTCCCCGCGGGACCGAAGGGGGGTGCGACGCACGTCACTGCGCCCACGGTCGGATGTGTTTGCGACCACCCGACGAGCCGGTCTGAACGTGCGAAAATGCGGAATCCGTCGTTTGCTGCAAAGCCTGATCGGATTCTTAGGATTTCCTACCCCCTGGGGGTATGGCCCGCAAAGCCGGGCCGCAAGCTCGTAGGCAATGTCCCCACACGCTCTCAACACCCCGATCGGCCGCTTCGACATCGACACGCTCGAGGAGGGGCCCACCGGCTGCCGCGCGACGATGCCCATCCGCGACATGGTCAACCCGGTCACGGGCCTCCCCAGCCTCGCCTCGCTGGCCATGCTGCTCGACCACATCGGCGGCGTCGTCAACTTCCGCCGTCAAGCCGCCGACGAGTGGACAGTGTCGAGCGAGCTGGCGCTCGAGGCAAGCCCCGACGCGGCAGCGGTGATCGCCGCCGCGGGGGACGCACTGGTGCTCGGAACCTCGCTGCCGCTGGGCGCCAAGACCGCGACGGCGCTCGCCGAGTGCGTGTTCCGGATCGGCGACGCGGTGATCGCCTCGGGCACCGTGCGCTCGTTCTACATCGAGTCGCCCGCCACGTTCGCCGAATCGCCCCTCGACAGCGGGTCGATGGAGCCACGGACGGGTCTGGCGGCCAAGGCGAGCGTCGGGCCCGCCCGCACCGAGGGCACGACGGTCGTGTTGCCCCAGTCTGATGACCGCGTGCTCGAGAACACCATGGGTGTCGTTCACGGCGGCGTGGCGTCGGCGGGCCTGGAGATGGCCGCGTCCGCCGCCGTGAACGCCGGGCGCTCCGACGATCCGCTGACCACCGCATCACTCCGGGTGAACTTTCTGCGGCAGTTCCTCGCCGGCGATGAATCCCGTTACGAGGCAACGCCCTTGCGCGTCGGACGGCGCAGCGGGGTGGCCGATGCGCAGGCCGTCGGCGCCGACGGCCGGGTGGCGATCACCGCCCGGCTGACCGCCTACCGCTGCTAGCATCCGGCCATGTCGCAGGCGCGCGAGTCCACCGGTCCCATAGGCGCCTTCATCCGGAACTCCGGCTATCTGCGCAAGTGGCTCATCCTCGGCGTCGCGATCGGCGTGATCGCCGGCCTCGGCGCCGTCGTGTTCTACCTGGCGATGGAGTACACCGGCCGGTTTCTGCTCGGATACCTGGGCGGCTACGACGTGCCCACCGCGGTCGGTGATGGCGGTGACGCCGGCAGCACGGGCTTCCCGCGGTGGTGGGCGATACCCCTGATCACCATGGGCGGCGCATTGGTCTCGGCGTGGATCGTCGCCAAGCTCGCCCCCGAGGCCGAAGGCCACGGCACCGACAGCGCCATCGAGGCCGTGCACAGCGACCCACGGGCCATCCGAGCCCGGGTGGTGCTGGTGAAGATGGTGTCGAGCGCGCTCACGATCGGATCGGGCGGTTCGGCGGGACGCGAAGGACCCACGGCGCAAATCTCGGCAGGCTTCGGTTCGCTGCTCGCCCGCCGCCTCGACCTCGCCGACGCCGACGGTCGCGTGGCCGTGTCGATCGGCATCGGCTCGGGCATCGGCGCGATCTTCGGGGCGCCGCTGGGCGGTGCGGTGCTTGCCGCGTCGATCGTCTACCGCTTCGACTTCGACTACCGCGCACTGATTCCGGGCTTCATCACCTCCGGTACCGCCTATGCGGTGTACGGGTCGATCCTCGGCTTCGATCCGCTGTTCGGCTTCGTGGTACCCGACTACCGTTTCGATCCCGTCGATCTGCCGTGGTTCGCGGTGATCGGAATCGCTGCTGCCGCAGTCGGTTACCTGTATGCGCGGACGTTCTACGCGACGGTCGCGCTGACGCGGCGGCTGCCGGGCAACAAGGTCGTCAAGCCGGCGGTGGGCGGACTGCTGGTGGGCCTGATGGCGCTGGCAATACCGCAGATCCTCTCCAGCGGCTACGGCTGGGCACAGGCGGCGTCGGCGCGCGAGACACTGCTGTTGATTCCGGTGTGGATCGTGATCGTGCTGCCGTTCGCGAAGATCGTCGCCACGTCGCTGACCGTCGGCACGGGTGGCTCGGGAGGCATCTTCGGACCGGGCATCGTGATCGGGGCCTTCGTCGGTGCTGCGATCTGGCGCCTCGCCGATCTGTCCGGTCTACCCGGAATCCCCGACGGCCCAGGGGTGTTCGTGGTCGTTGCGATGATGGCGTGTTTCGGCAGCGTCGCGCATGCACCGCTGGCGGTGATGATCATGGTGGCCGAGATGACCGGGTCGTTCTCGGTTCTGCCGGGAGCAATGATCACCGTCGGCATCGCCTACATGCTGATCAGCCGGACCGACGTGTCGATCTACGAGGCGCAGCGCTACGACCGCAGCACGGAGTTCGTACCGCCCGACCGCTGACCCCATGCAACGCGAAGGGTCCGTGCCGTCACGGCACGGACCCTTGCGCGGCTGCTACTTGGACTTCTTCTTGGCCTTGCTCGCCGCCTGCTTCTCGGTCTTGGCGTCACCTGTGGTGATCTCGCCACCGGAGTTCTCCAGGTGGGCGCGGACGAACCACTGGAACTTCTCCAGTTCGCCGAGCTGCCCGATCACCATGTCCTGCGAGACCGGGTCGAGGTCGTCGAGGCGTTCCATCGACTTGCGAGCGTCCTCGATCACGCCGTTGTAGACCAGGTTCAGCGCGGCCAGGTGGGCCGGAACGGTGTCGCGGCCGACCGAGTAGTCGTCCCAGGTGCGGTCGGACAGAATCGCGCCGGGCGTGCCCTGCGGCGACGCGCCGAGGGCGGCGATGCGTTCGGCGACCTCGTCGGCGTACCCGCGGACCAGGTCGACCTGCGGGTCGATCATCTCGTGGACGCCGATGAAGTTCGGCCCCACGACGTTCCAGTGCACGTGCTTGAGCGTGAGGTGCAGGTCGTTGTAAGCACTCAGCAGCCGCTGCAGCAGCTCGGTGACCTCGCGACTGTTCGCATCGGTCATGCCGGGCACGGTGAATCCACTCATCTGTAGCTCCTTCGGCTCAGGGTCTCCAAGGGCCTACCCACCTGCGTCGACGGCTAATCACGGCCTCGGTTCAGAGCGAGCGCAGATCCGGGATCGCCAGCCGGGCGCCGAACCGGGGGTTGCGCGCCAGACCGCTGACCTCCAGCAGCCGGACCGCGCGTTGGCGGTGCGGCCGCAGCGGCTCGAGGAGGTCCAGCATGGCGTCGTCGTCGATGCGACGGCCGAGGAGGGTGGACCCGACCATGTTCGACAGGTGGTAGTCCCCAACCGAGAGGGCGTCGGGGTCGCCCCACGCGCGCTGGGCGGTCTCTGCGGTGGTCCACTCGCCGACCCCGGGAAGCGACTGCAGCGCCGTGCGGGCCTGCGCGCTGGGCCGGGCGGTGAGGCGCTCGATGGAGTCCGCGCGCGCGGCGCACAGCACGATGGTCTTCGCGCGTCCGGGATCGACATTGGCCAGGTGGAACTCCCACGACGGGATGCGGCGCCACACCTCCGCCGGCGGTGGCACCCGCATTCGCGCGGGCGCGGGCCCGGGCGCCGGGCTGCCGAACTTCGTGACCAGCAGCCGCCACGCCCGGAAGGCGTCCTTGCCGGTGACGCGTTGTTCGAGCACGGCCGGGATCAGTGCTTCCAGCACGCGGCCGGTGCGGCCGATCCGCAGGTGCGGCACGCGCCGGTATGCGGCGGCGATCGTCGGCTCGTCCGGCGCGAAGTCCGCGGCGTCATCGTCGAGCCCGAGGAACGCGGGTAGGTGCTCGATGAACTCCGCGGCGCCCTCACCCCACGCGTCGCACGCCACGGTGTCCCGCCCGGTCTTCACGATCCGCGCCGTGACGGGGCCGCTGGGCTGCAGGCTGGTCTTCCAGATCGCGCCGTCGACCGTCTGGTAGCAGGGGTCGCCGGGGCCGCGGCGCTGCGGTGAGAGCGTCATCGCCGGGCCGACAGGGCCGGGGAACACCACGGTGCGGCATACCGGTCCTGCGTTCACGCCGACCATCCTCCCAGGATCGGCCGACCACCCGTCAGGAGACGGCTACGTCGGCCTTGTCCGGGTAGAACGCCACGTGGCCCGCGATCTGGGCGACGGCCGGGTAGGGCTGCTCGTAGGTCCAGATCGCGTCGTCGATGGTCTCGTCGCCGACGCCGAGGTGGTAGTAGTTCGCCTCGCCCTTGTAGGGGCAGTAGGTGGTCGTGTCACTGCGTTGCAGGGCGTCGGCGTCGACCGCAGCGATGGGGATGTAGTGGACGACCGGGTAGGTCGACTCCTGGAGGGACAGGGCCTCGTCGGTCTCGGCGACGACCTGGCCGCGCACGCGGACGGTGACGTGCCCCTCGGTCGGGGTGACGGTGATCGGATGCTCGGCGGTGGGCTGGCGTACCTCGGGCTGGCTCATCTCAGAACCAACGTGCGCGGACCGCCCCGGGATTCCTGATCGGCTCGATAGCATCGCGTCATGACGCTCGCCGAACCCGCCACCGCACGTGCCTCGGTGACCATCGCCGCGCCGCCCGAGGCGGTGTACGCACTGATCACGGACCTGCCGACGATGGCGGCGATCGGCGAGGAGGTCACCGAGATGGAGTGGCGATCGGGCGACGGCGCCCGACCGGGCGCGGTGTTCAAAGGCCGCAACCGCAATGGGCGCCGCACGTGGACGACCACCTGCACGGTCACCGACGCCGAACCCGGCCGCACGTTCGCGTTCGACGTGAAGAGCGTCGTGATCCCCGTCGCGCACTGGCGCTACGACCTGTCCGCCACCGACGGCGGATGCACCGTCACCGAGAGCACCTGGGACCGGCGGCCCGGCTGGTTCCGCAAGCCGGGCGGCATGGCCACCGGCGTGATGGACCGCGACTCCGCCAACGCCGAGCACATCCGATTGACGCTGGAGCGGCTGAAGGCGCGGGCCGAGGGCGCTGCCTGAAATACCAGGGTGCCGAGTGCGTCGGCCCGGCGCGCGCCGACGCTCCTGGGATCCGACGGGCATGCCAAAACCGCCATGCCGCTGATGAGCTGTTCGAGGGCCCAGGCATCGTGGCCGAACAACGTGCACGACAGGTAGGCGGTGCCCGCGGCCTCGTCGTGGTGCACGGTCACGCCCCGACTTTCGGCGCCACGTTTCGTCCGCTCGATCGCGTCGGGGTCGAGTGCATCGACGAAGGCGTCGACGGCCATGGCGAGCCCGTCCTCTGATAGCGGCGCCCCGGTCACCAACGCGTTGGCCAACGCCGCGTCGACTGCGGCCAGCGCTGCGAGATTCGCGACCGGAGCGGTCCGCCAGACGATGATCTCGACGGCGCGGTAGCTCACCAGGCCGTCGGCGAACACCGCCGCTACCCGCGGCAAGCGGTCGCGCAGCGCAACGCCGACCAGCAGTTGGTGGGAGGCGGCGCTCGCCGTGATGTTCGCTTCCGCGCCCACCTGAGCGGCGACCACCGCCCAGTTGTCGAGGTACCACCGTTCGCACTCGTCGGCTCCATCAGCGGCCCGGCGGGCGTCGAGGACGGCGACCATGGCCGCGAGCCGCCGTGCTCGGGCGGCCGCCTCGACCCGCGCGAAGGCCTTCACCGTCTCGAATCGTGTTGCATCGTTTAGCCATTCGTCGATCACGCTGCCGACGCTAGCCAGCCGCCCCGACACCGATCCGACACATGAGGCCGCCGGACACCTGGCTGTGGATGAACTCGCGACTGTGGATGAATTGGGCGCTGTCGCCGCCATTCGTCGCACCGACGCCCCACTCTGAGGCCGTGACTCAAGGAAAGGCAGGGACCCCATGTGCTGGTCGTGCGACCACCCCGACAAGACGCGCGAGGACTACTTCGACGTCCTGCGCGACATCATTCGCAGGCATGGCTGGGCGGTGCAAGCGGTCGAGGATCATCGGGCACCGTTCAGCTACACGATTGGGCTTCACCGCCACGGGTTGCCGGAGATGCTCGTGACCGGCCTGTCGCCAGAACGGGCAGCGCAGTTGTTGAACGACGCCGCTGATGGCGTTTTGGTGCACGGCATGCCACCACCGGGAACGCGCTTGACGCTCCTCGGGCTTCAACCCGTCGAGGTCGTGGAGGTGGACCACCCCGAAGCACACATGCACCTGGCGTACGACATCGCCCGCGGGCGCTTGATCGTTGCGCGGCAACTGGTGTGGGCGGATGCCCTCGGACGGTGGCCATGGGCACGCGGGTTCGACCGGGGCATGCGGCGGCAGCCCGTCTTCGGGGTGCGCGGTGCCCGCTAACCGGTTGAGGCGTGCGCCTAGGTCGGTCGTCCGAACGCGTATCGGTGAAATTGAGCCATCGTGCGCAGTCCCGGTGTGCGGTTCATCGCGGCAGCCATCACGCGGTAGGCACCCGGCAGCGCCGAGAACGCGTCGGACTCGAAGACCGGCACCCACGCCAGCAGGCGCGTGCCCGGCACCGCGTCCAAGATGTCGCGCGGCCCGTCGATGCCCCAGTGCAGCGTCGAGCCGGACCTGCGGACCACGGCGTTCATCCACTGCGACCGGATGCCCAAGCGGTTGAACGCATCGAATTGCAGTTCCCCGGAGGGGAAACGGTCGACGACTCGGCGCAGCAGCTCGAGTCCGTCCGCTGCCTCGAGGTACATGGTGAGGCCCTCGCCGAGCACGAGCGTCGAGCGGTCGGCGGGCACGTCGGCAAGGTATCCCGGATCGGTCACCGACGCCGCGACCACGTGATGATGCGGACGTTCCGGGTAGAGCCTCGTCCGCAGTGCGGCGACGTCGGGATAGTCGACGTCGAACCACTCGACGTCCGGTCCGGGGTCGATGCGGTAGCAGCGGCTGTCGAGTCCGCAGCCCAGGTGCAGCACCGTCGCACGGGGATGCACGGCGAGGAATTGCTTTGTCCACGAATCGAAGTGAGCCGACCGCAGGCTCACCGACGGTGAGTTGCGCGGCGTCATAGACGTCTGCGACCAGTCGTAGTCGATGCGGGCGACGACGTCGCGGGCCCACGTGTCGTGCAGCACGGAGTTCGGCAGGTCGGCGTCGAGCGCCTTGGCGTACAGCGTCGCGAGCATCGTCTGCGGTGCCCCCGACAGGTCGACGCGCAACTTCTCGGTCACGTCCCCAGGGTAGGCGCGTCGGTCAGCCGGCTTGGGCGCTCTTGCGCTTGGCTTCGCGCAAGCCCACCCAGAACTTCGCCGCCTCGCGGATCGATTCCTCGACCGGCCTTGGCTGCCAACCGAGTTCGCGGCGCGCCTTGCCGCAGTCGACCGGCGCTTCGGCTCGCATCAGCCGCAGCGAGTTGATCGACAGCCGCTCGTCGGTGCCCGTGAGCCGGCCCTTGACGCTGCCGAGCGCAGCCATCGCGTACGAGACGGGCAGCGGAATCGACCTCGACGGCGCGGGCACGCCTGCGGCCTCGGCGGCGATGCGCACCACGTCGGCGTTGCTGATCATCTTCTCCGAGATCAGGTACCGCTCACCGACGCGGCCCTTCTCCGCGGCCAGCACGAGGGCGCGGGCGGCATCGTCGACGCCGACGGCCTCCAGCGAGATGCCGCCCATCACGAACGGCAGCTTGCCGAATGCCGCGCCCGCGATGATCGCACCGTGCGGCGTGCGGCCCCAGTCCCCCGCCCCGTAGGTGGTCGACACGCACATCGCCACGGCGGGCAGTCCGCGCTCGCGGGCGTAGCGCAGCACGAGGTTCTCGGCCTGCACGCGCGACCGGACGTAGGCGGTGAGGCGCTTGTCGTTCACGTCGGCGATCACGTCGTCCTCGGTGGCGACCCGGCCACGCTTGCGCGCGACGGTGGCGTAACTGCTGGTGAACACGAAGCGCCGCAGGCCGGCGTCGACCGCAACGTCCAGCACGTTGCGCGTGCCCTCGACGTTGGTGCGGAACAGCGGCGCCGGGTCGCGCAACCACCCGCGGGTGTCGACCACGCAGTAGTAGACGTCTTCGACGCCGTCCATGGCGGCGCGCAGCGCGTCGTCGTCGAAGACGTCGCCGACGAAGCGCGTCACCTCGAGGTCGTCGATGCCGATGGTCTTGGCGCCGGCGCGCACCATCACGCGCACGTCGTGGCCGTCCTCGACGAGTCGGCGCGTCACGTGCGACCCGAGGTAGCCGTTGGCGCCGATGACGAGCGCGGTCACTTCAGGCCGCCCATCTGCTGCATCCACGCCTGCGCCTCGTCGGGCAGCGTGCCCAACTCACGCGCCTTCCGGCACCACTTCATGGCGGCGGAGACGAAGCGCAGCGGGTTGTAGACGTCCTCCTGCCGCACCCACTTCCCGTCGCCGGCGTAGGTGACGATCGAGATGTTGGTGGCGCTGATGATCGTGCCGTCGCCGGGGTCGCGCATCGGATTGTCCAGTTCGCAGAGGACGCGGCCGGTGGCCTCGTCGTAGACCGTCCACAGCGACGGGAACGACGTCATGTAACTGCCAGGGAAGTTCTCCATCGTCTTCCAGATCCACGGCCGCACCGCTTCCCGGCCGCGCATGGTGCCTGCCGCGTGCTCCACGTAGACGACGTCCTCGGTGTACTGGTCGACCCAGGGATCCCAGTCCCTGGTCTGCGCGGCGCGGTCGACCGTCTGCTCGAAGATCGCGAACGCGTCGACCAGTTCGGTCCGGCTGAAAGTGCTACCCGTCACATTCAGAACTAGAACACGTTCTACCGGTTCTTGTCGAGGGTCCGGCGTATCGTCCGATCATGCAGGAGGCGCTGGTGGGCGCGGTGGTGGCGATGTGCGCCGTCGCATTGGCGCCGCCCGCCGCTGCCGACGTCGAGGGTCCGGTCGACGTCGGCGATGGACGCCGCCTGTTCCTCGATTGCCAGGGCGAAGGGGCGCCGACGGTGTTCGTGATCCCCGGCAAGGGCAGCTACGCCGAGGCATGGAACGCGGCGGTCGTGCCCGACGACCCCATCCGCTCGTCCCCGTACGACCTGATCGATCGGGCGAACGTCGCACCGACGCCGGAGTCGGTGCAACCCATGGTCGCGCGCACCACCAGGATCTGCGTGTACGACCGTCCCAACACCCGCCCGGACGGCCCCGATCAGTCCACGCCGGTCACCCAGCCGCACACCGTGCAGCAGGACGTCGACGACGTCCTCCGACTCATCTCAGCCGCCGATCTCCCCACGCCGATGGTGTTCGTCGCCCACTCCTACGGCGGCCTCGTCCTCGACCTGCTCGCCAGACAGCGCCCCGACCTCGTCAGCGGGCTGGTGTTCACCGAACCCACGTCCGAGTTCCTGCGGTTCGTCGGGACCCCCGAGCAGAATGCGGCGTTCAATGCCGACGCGCAGACCGTCGCCGCTGGCGAGGAAGCGGTCCTGCCCGACGACGCCTTCGCCGCGATCGCCGCCGCTCCCGCACTGCCCCGGGTGCCTGCGATCGTGCTCAGCGCAGACCGGTTCGCCGACCCCGCGGTGATCACGCCGGACAACTACACCCAGGCGCAGATTCGCCGGGCCAACGACATGCTGGCCGACGCGCTGGGCACGGTCGACGTCGTCATCCCGGGCACCGGGCACAACCAGATGCTGTATCAGCCGCGAGCCGTCGCCGACCAGATCCTGACGGTCGTCAACGAGGTGCGTGACGCGGGGTGATAGCAGGAACTTTCCGCAGGGCGTCAGGGGTTGTACTAGTGCCAACCCTTAGGAGGACCAGTGGCGAAGGAGTACATCAAGAACCCGGCGGCCGTGAGTGCGCTCTCACCGGAGCAGTACCAGGTCACCCAGAAGGACGGGACCGAGCGCCCGTTCACCGGTGAGTACTGGGACAACCACGAAGCGGGTATCTACGTCGACGTGGTGTCCGGTGAACCGCTGTTCGCGTCCGTCGACAAGTTCGAGAGCGGTTCGGGCTGGCCGAGCTTCACCAGGCCGATCCAGACACCCGACGGTGCGAACTACGTGCAGGAGAAGCGCGACTTCAGCCATCTGATGATGCGCACCGAGGTCCGTTCCACTCACGGTGACAGTCACCTGGGCCACGTCTTCAAGGACGGCCCGCGCGAGGCCGGTGGGTTGCGCTACTGCATCAACTCGGCTTCGCTGAGATTCATCGCGCTCGACGACCTCGAAGCAGAGGGCTACGGCGAGTTCAAGACGTTGTTCACCCCCGAGGAGGCACAGGCATGACGAACCAAACCGCGATCCTGGCAGGCGGCTGCTTCTGGGGCATGCAGGACTTGATCCGCAAGCAGCCCGGTGTGGTGTCCACCCGCGTCGGCTACACCGGCGGCAAGAACGACCATCCGACGTACCGGAACCATCCGGGTCACGCCGAGGCCATCGAGATCGTCTTCGACCCCGCCAAGACGGACTACCGCGCGATCCTGGAATTCTTCTTCCAGATCCACGATCCGTCGACGAAGGACCGGCAGGGCAACGACGTCGGTTCGAGCTACCGTTCGGCGATCTTCTTCGTCGACGAAGAGCAGAAGCTCGTCGCCGAGGACACCATCGCCGACGTGGACGCCTCAGGCCTGTGGCCGGGCAAGGTCGTCACCGAAGTCACGCCTGCCGTTGACTTCTGGGAGGCCGAGCCCGAGCACCAGGACTACCTGGAGCGCTACCCGAACGGCTACACCTGCCACTTCCCCCGCGCTGGGTGGACGCTGCCCAAGCGCGCGAAGGTCTAGGAACCCACCGAGAGCGGGGTGGCGCGTCGTCGCAGGACGGCGCGTCCCCCGCTCTTCGGCGTGTAGGCCACGCCGCGGGAGTGGATCTTCTCGTCCGGTGCCGTGGTGGGCTCGATGGCGAAGTGACGCAGTACCGTTCGCAGCACGACGTCCATCTCGACGTTGGCGAACACCGCACCCACGCAGCGCCGCGTGCCGCCGCCGAACGGGATGAACGCCAGCGGCGGACGGTTGCCGACGAACCGCTGCGGGTCGAAGCGATCGGGATCGGGGAAGTCCTGCGCCCGGTGCTGCATCTGATTAATCGCCACCGTCACCGAATAACCTTGCGGTATCACCCATTCGCCGAGTTCAAAGGTCGGCGAGTACACGTGCCTGCCCGCGAAGTCGATGACGGTGCGCGACCGCTGAGTCTCGAGGATCGCGGCCTGCCGGTACTCGTTGTCCTCGGTGGCGGCCTCGGCCTCGAGGGTGGCGAGGACGTCGGGATGACGGGTGATCCGCTCGAACGCCCACGCCAGCGTCGACGCGGTGGTCTCGTGTCCTGCGGCGAGCAGCGTGAGCAGTTCGTCGGCGATGTCGCGCTGGGACATCGCCGAGCCGTCTTCGTACGTGCTGCGCAGCATCAGCGCCAGAACGTCGTCGCGAGTGTCGAAGTCGGGGTCTGCCCGGACGTCTTCGACGAGCCGGTCGATGACGGCGTCGTACTGGCGGCGGTACCCCGCGAGCTTCCCCCACGGGGAGAAGCGGCCGAGATCCCGCGACGGCGCGGGCATCACCGCCAACTTCGAACCCAGCGTCACCCACGGCGGGATGATCTCGCGCAGTTCGTCGAGACGTTCCCCGTCGGCGCCGAACACCGCGCGCAGGATCGCGTTCAGCGTGATCCGCATCATCGGCTCGAGGGTCTCGAATTCTTCACCGTCAGGCCATGATTGGGCCTCGCGCAGCGTCTCCTCTTCGAAGATGCGCTCGTAGTTCTTGATGCTCTTGCCGTGGAACGGCGGGGTGAGCAGCTTGCGCCTGCGGCGGTGCTCCGCGCGGTCGAGCGCGAACACCGAGCCCGAGCCGAGTACGCGGCTGAGGTTGGGCTGGATGTTGCCGACGTCGTCGGTGTTGGCGCTGAACAGCTGCTTGGCGAGCTGCGGGTCGGCGACGACCACGGCGCGGCCGAAGACCGGCAGTGTCATGGTGACCACATCGCCGTAGCGGCGCGTCATCCGTTCGATCGTCCAGGTCCGCGAGACGGCGTAGGCCACGCCCTGCAGGAACTTCGGCCACTTGGGGCCTGGCGGCAGCTTGCTGCTCCCCGCCGTCGTGGTCGAGGCATCGCCGACGGTCGCATGGCTCACAGGAATCTCCAACCCGTGTCGTGGTACCGCGATGTACCGGACGTTGTGAGGTACGGTACCGCTTGGTACCGGACATGCGCAAGGGCTGGAGGTGACGCAGTGAGCACGGCCCTCGCCCACGTCGACCCCAAGGGGCCGCAGGGGTTCCGCACCAGACTCCTCGACGGACTGACCCGTGCCATCGAGGAGCGCGGTTACCGCGAGACGACGGTCGCCGACATCGTGCGCAACGCCAAGACCTCCAAGCGCACGTTCTACGGCGAATTCGACAGCAAGGAAGAGTGCTTCCTCGCGCTGCTGCAGTCGAACAACGACGCCATGATCACGGGCATCGTCACCGCCGTCCAGCCGGACGACGACTGGCACGTCCAGATCCGCAGTGCGGCAACGGCTTACGTCGACCACATCGCGTCGCGGCCGGCAGTCACCCTCAGCTGGATCCGCGAGGCGCCCGCCCTCGGTGCCGCGGCGCTCCCCCTGCACCGGCTCGCCATGGGCGATCTGACGAACATGCTCGTCGACCTGACCGACAGCCCCGGCTTCCGACGCGCGAACCTGCCGCCGATCTCGCGGCCGCTGGCGCTGATCCTGCTGGGCGGGCTGCGCGAACTCACCGCACTGACCGTCGAGGACGGCAGCGACCTGCGCCAGATCCTCGAGCCCGCCGTCGTCGCGGCGACGGCGATCCTGGGCCCGCGAGTCAGCTGAGCATCAGCCGCGCGGACTTCTCCAGCCGCCGCGCGATGTCGGCGTAGGACGCCTGACCCATCCCCGCCCGCACCAGCGCGCCCGAGTAGAGCATCTCGAGCGAGTCGACGACCTCGGGATCGGTGTTGGGCGCCAATGCGGCGGCCAGCCGGTCGCGGATGTCGCGGCCGATCCGCTGCCGCAGCACGTCGACGTCGGGATCCCTGCCGAGCAGGGCATTGGTGACGGCGCCCGCGAACTCCGGCTCGTCGGCGACCAGTGCCGCGATGTGACTCAGCACGTCGACCACGCGGGTCGCGGCGTCACCCGACTCGTGGGCGACCGGGGGTGCGGCGGCCAGCCTGCGCCAGAAGACCTCGGCCACGAGGTGTTCCTTCGACGAGAAGTACGTGTACGCGGTCGCGGCTCCGACGCCGGCTTCGGCAGCGACCCGACGCACGGTCAGGCCGGCAAATCCCTCGCGGGTCAGGAGTTCGACCGCGGCCTTGCCCAGTCGGTCGACGGTGTCGGCCTGTTTGGCGGTCAGACGGCGCCGAGTCGACTCCAAGGCCGGATCGGACACGTGTCTGGACGCTACTACAACAGCGGTACACCGGCAACGGTAAGTTGGTCCGCGTGAGCCCCGCCGACAGCCCTGCCGACACCGCCCTTCCGCCCGCCGCCGAGCGACTGTTCGCCTACGCCGAGCAGGTCATCGGGTTCATGCCGGCCGACGAAGGCCGTGCGCTATACGACGCGGCCGTCCACTACCTCGCCGACGGCGTCGGAGTCGAGATCGGCACGTACTGCGGCAAGTCGACCGTGATGCTCGGCGCTGCGGCCCAAGCCGGCGGCGGGGTGCTGTTCACCATCGACCACCATCACGGCTCCGAGGAACACCAGCCCGGCTGGGAGTACCACGACACCACGATGGTCGATCCCGTCACGGGCCTCTTCGACACCCTGCCCACGCTGCGGCACACCCTCGACGGCGCGGGCCTCGACGAGCACGTGGTCGCGATCGTCGGCAAGTCGACCGTCGTCGCGCGGGGCTGGCGTACGCCCGTGCAGTTCCTGTTCATCGACGGCGGCCACACCGAGGAGGCCGCGCAACGCGACTTCGCCGGCTGGGCCCCGTGGGTCGTCGTCGGCGGCGGGCTCGTCATCCACGACGTCTTCCCCAACCCCGACGAGGGCGGCCAGGCGCCGTTCCACATCTACCGCCGCGCACTGGATTCCGGCGAGTTCCGCGAGGTGTCGGCGATGGGCTCGATGCGCGTGCTCGAGCGAGTGTCCCCACCCGCCTGACCGCGCCTCGCCTTCCCCCGCGAACGTCGATTACCGCCACGTTCTTCGACGGAAAGCGTGGCGGTAACCTACGTTCGGTGCAAGAGGTAGGGGCAGGTTGTCCCCAGTCGTCACTTCATCCCCAGGAACCCCGGTGTCGTAGCGATCGATGGCTCCAACGTCGTCGTCGAGCGTTGTGGTGGATGCATGACACACGCACCCGGACCATTCGTCGGCACCGAGGCCGTAGCGCAACGGCGCTACACGCGAAGGACTCTCGCCAGCCGCGCCCAGCTGATCTACCGCAACGTCTACCTACCCGCCGGCGAGGACCTGACCGCTGCCACCCGCGCCGAAGCAGCCTGGCTGTGGTCCGGGAGGAATGCGACGGTGGCGGGTCTATCGGCGGCAGCCCTGCACGGAACGAAATGGATCGACGCCGGCGAACCCGCCGAACTCACCAGAGCCATGGCAGGCGCCAACGACATCGTCATACACCGTGAGGTGTTGACCGACGACGAAATATGCACTGTCAGAGGCATTCCCGTGACCACGCCTGCACGCACGGCATTCGACGTCGGCAGGCGCGGCGAGTTGTCCACAGCCCTGATGCGTCTCGATGCGCTCGCCCACGCCACCCGCCTCACTGCCGATGACGTGGCCCCGGTAGTGGCAGCGCACGGCGGAGCGCGGGGCATCAAGGGCTTGCGTACCGCCGTTGCTTTGATGGACGGTGGAGCCGAGTCGCCTCAGGAGACCCGCACCCGACTACTGCTTCTCGAAGCGGGCTTGCGGCGGCCGGCCACGCAGATCCCGGTGCTCGACGGCTACGGACAGGTGTTCGCTCGCATAGACATGGGCTGGCCCGACCTCAACGTCGGCGTCGAGTACGACGGCGCACAGCACTGGACCGATCCGCGGCAGCGATCGCATGACATCGACCGGTATGCCGCACTCGCAGCGCAGCGATGGATCATCGTGCGGGTGAGTGCCGAGATGCTGCGGTACCGACCGTGGGTGATCGTGGAACGCGTCGTCGACGCGTTGCGGGCTGCCGGATGCTCGTGGCTCGACGAAAGTGGGGTTGTGTCACGGTCTTCGCGACGAAGCGTGGCATGAGCCGACACTCGGCGCAGACAAGCCAGCAGCTAGCGGCGGGTCTCCGCGCACGCGCAGTCGAAGTCGCCTTCGAGGCCGCGCGGCAGGTCGTCGCCGCGGAAGATGCCGCTGCCCGCCGTGGTCGACGAGAGCGCGTCGGCGGCAAGGATCATCGCCGCGCCGGTCCACGTGGTGCGCTCGACTGGCCAGCGCTTGCCGTCGGCGAACACCAGACCCGTCCAGTACGAGCCATCGGTCTCGCGCAGGTGGTGCATGGCGGCGAATTGTTCGTGGGCGCGGGCGTGAGAGCCCATCGCGTCGAGCGCCATCACCAGTTCGCAGGTCTCCGCGCCGGTCACCCAGGGCCGGTGGTCGATGCAGCGGATGCCGAGGCCCGGAACCACGAACTCGTCCCAGCGGGCGTCGATGCGGGCACGCGCCGCGTCGCCGCGGATCGCGCCGCCAAGCACCGGGTAATACCACTCCATCGAGTGAGAGTCCTTGACCAGGAACGACTCCGGGTGAGCGGCGATCGCGTGACCGAGCTGTCCGACCGCCACCTCCCACTCCGGCTGCGGCTGATCGAGGTAGTTCGCCAGCGCCAGCGCGCAGCGGATCGCGTGGTAGATGCTCGAGCTGCCGGTGAGCAGTGCTTCCTGGAGGATGCCCGCCGGGCTGGCACCCCATGAGATCTCGCCGCCTGCGAGCTGCAACGTCAGCACGAAGTCGATGGCCTTGCTCACCACCGGCCACATCGCCTCGGCGAACTCGCGGTCCTCGGTGATGAGCACGTGGTGCCACACTCCGGTCGCGACGTAGGCGCAGAAGTTGCTGTCGCTGTTGGGGTCTTCGATCACGCCGTTGCGGAACTGGATGGGCCAGGAGCCGTCGGCGCGCTGGGTGCCGCGGCACCAGTCGTACGCCGCGCGCGCAGGCTCCCACAGCCCCGCCACGGTCAGCGCCATCGCGTTCTCGACGTGATCCCACGGGTCGGTGTGCCCGCCGTCGAACCACGGCAGCGCACCCGAGGATTCCTGGGTTGCCGCGATGGACTCCGCCGTCTGCAGGCACTGCTCAGGCGTGAGAACGCCTGGCACCCCGGGAATCTGGTGTTGACGCACTAGGCCGCCAGGGGCTTCCGGAAGTACAGCGCGACGCTCTTGCCGATCAGCGGGTTCAGCACCGCCTCCGCGTTACGCGTCAGCCAGGGGCGAGACATCATGTCCCACACCAACAACTTGTGATACGCCGTGACGGCCGGGTGGTTAGGCTTCTCGACGCCCACGGCGCACTTGAGCCACCAGAACGGCGCGTGCAGCGCGTGCGCGTGATGACGGTGGTCGAATTCCATTCCACGAGCGGCAATCTTGGCGTGCAGCTCGTCGGCTCGGTAGATCCGGATGTGCCCGCCCTCGTTGGCGTGGTACTCGTCGGACAGCATCCAGCAGACCTTCTCCGGCAGCCACCGCGGCACGGTGACGACGAGCCGGCCGCCGGGCTTGAGCACCCGGACCAACTCGTCGATCGCACGCTCGTCGGCCGGGACGTGCTCGAGGATCTCCGAGGCGATCACGAAGTCGAACGAGCCGTCGTCGAACGGCAGGTCCAGTGCGTCGCCCTTCACGGCCTCGGCCTTGGCCGACGCCGGCGCCTCGCCCTGCTCGGCCATCGCCTGCAGGATCGCGTCGACGTCGTTGAGGTCCGAGGCGCTCTGATCGAACGCGACGACGTTCGCGCCGCGGCGGAATGCCTCGAACGAATGACGTCCCGCGCCGCACCCGACGTCGATGACGGTGGAGCCCGCGCCGACGCCAAGCCGGTCGAAGTCGACGGTCAGCATGCGCCTGCCTTCTTCCTGTCTGCCTTTTCGATTGCCCGCTCGTACACCGCGACGGTCTGCGCGGCGACGGACTCCCAGCTGAACACGTCCAGCGCCCGTCGCCGACCGGCAGCGCCCAGGCGGTGCAGGTCCAGCGGCGAGTCGAGCAGTTCGCCGAGGGTCTTGGTCAGGTCGTCCACGTCGCCGGGGTTCACCAGGCGCGCGCATTCGTCGTTCGCGCCCACCACCTCGGGCAGCGCGCCTGCCCGGCTCGCGACGATCGGTGTGCCACTGGCCATCGCCTCGACGGCGGGCAGTGAGAAGCCCTCGTACAGCGACGGGATGCACGCCACCTCGGCCGACGACAGCAGCGCCGCCAGCTCGGCGTCGGTCACGCCGCTGGACACCGTGACGATGTCGGAGATGCCGAGTTCGGCGATGAGCTTCTCGGTCGGGCCGTTCGGCTCGAGCTTCGCCACCAGCTGGACGTCGACGTCGCGTTCGACGCGCAGTCGGGACACCGCGTGCAGCAGGTGGCTGACGCCCTTGAGCGGCACGTCGGCACTGGCGATCGCGATGATCCGGTTGCGGACCCGGTTCGGGGCGGGCGTGAACAGCTCGGTGTCGACGCCGAGCGGCACCACCTGCAGCTGGCTCGGCGAGACGCCGAAGTCCTCGGCGATGTCGGCGGCCGACGTCGACGACACCGTCAACAACTCGGGAATGCGCCGGGCGACGGTCTTCTGCATCTCGGCGAAGCCGTACCACCGCCGCACCAGCGGCTTGCGCCACCACTTGGCGGCCGCGACGTCGAGCACCCGATCACGCGTGATCGGGTGGTGCACGGTGGCGACCACCGGCAGACCGGAGTCGGCGATGTCGAGCAGGGCGGTGCCGAGGCTCTGGTTGTCGTGCACGACGTCGAAGTCGTCGCGGCGCTCGGCGAGGATGCGCGCCATCCGCAGGCAGAACGTCTTGGGCTCGGGGAACGCGGCCGTCCACGTGCTGAGCAGTTCCAGCAGGTCGATGCGGTCGTGAATCTCGCTCGGCCGCGGAATCCGGAACGGGTCCGGCTCGCGGTAGAGATCGAGGCTGGGCACCTCGGTGAGCCGGACGCGGGGATCGAGACCGCCGGGATAGGGAGGCCCCGAGAACACCTCGACCTCGTGACCGAGTTCTACGAGGCCGCGACTCAGGTGCCGGACGTAGACGCCCTGGCCGCCACAATGCGTCTTGCTCCGATAGGAGAGCAGGGCGATCCGCATGGTCAGTTCACCGCGACCAGAGTCGACTTAAAGGCTCTGGACATGTGTCCAGACTATAGTTTGACGGGCTAGCCGCCGCAACGCGGCCATTCCGGCCCGCATCACCGCGGGAACCCGCGTCGTCACTCGGGCCGGAACCCGCGCCCTCACTCCCGCGGGAACCCGCGCGCTCACTCCGGCGGGAAACCGCCGGTGGCCACGGGGCCCCACCGCACCGGCGTCACCCGGATCAGGCACTTGCCCTGCTCGACCATGGCCTTGCGGTACTCGTCCCAATCGGAGTGTTCACCCGAGATCACGCGAAAGTACTCGACCAGCGGTTCGACGGCGTCGGGCAGGTCGATCACCTCGGCCTCGCCGTCCACCTGCACGTACGCGTCGTTGAACTCGTCGGACAGCACGGTGACGCTGGCCCTCGGGTCACGCCGTAGGTTGGCGGCCTTGGCGCGCTGGGGGTAGCTCGCGATCACGATGCGGCCCTGGGCGTCGACTCCCCCGGTGACCGGCGAGGACTGCAGCGAGCCGTCGGCGCGGTACGTGGTCAAGACCATGCGGTGTCGAGGCCGGACGAAGTCGAGCATCTCGGTGCGGGCGACGGTGTCCGCCGTCGCGTACTTGCGGGCCATGCGTCCAACCTACTGAGTCGGCCTACTTGCGCTTCAGCGTCCAGGCCGGCACCCAGTGCGCGACCGACCGGCGGTTGGGGCCGTATGCCACGTCGTACCGGACCCAGCCCCACCAGTGGCCCTGCTCGCACATCCCCCAGCACGACAGCACGCCGTCGACGATGGCGTGCATCTGCAGGCCCGCCGGGTGGTAGCCGCCGGCCCGGTGCGGTTCGCGCGGGAACACCGCGCCCAGGTCGACCAGAACCTCGATCGGCGGATCGACGTGGCGGAAGGCCGGCGGCGTGGGCTGCCCGTTGTGCCCGATCGATTGCATCTGCCCCACCGTTCGATCATATGTTCGAACGGTGGGCAGCCGCTAACCCTTGCGGATACTCCGCACCATCAGACACACCCACACCACGATGAACGCCAGGACCACCCAGCACGCCACCCGAAACCATGGGCCGGGTAATTCGCTGAGCGCAACGGCGCCCGCCGGCAGCACGATCCAGGCGATCAGGAACGTGATGACTGCGTACCGCTTGGTCGCCGGTGTCATTCGTCGATGCCAAGTCCGCCCCGACGGGGTCGAAGTCACGAATTACTGGGCAGGACGAACGCGAAGGCCCGCGGGTAGCCGAGGCCGGTGAGCCGGGCGGAACGGACGTCGTCCGCGCTCACCCGCCGCACGTCCCCCGACGAGGGCTCGTAACAACCCAGTTCGTCGCGATCCACGTCGACGATCAGCACCCAGTGCCGCGGGATCACCCGTCCCACCAGCATCGGCACCGGCTTCCCGGCGCGGACCGCGGCCAGCACGTCGTCCAGGGGATCCCGGCGCCGCCAGAGCCCACGCCAGAGCCGCCAGCGGTATCCAGCGCCGATCGCCACGACCATCGCCATCGGGGTCGTGCCGAGCGCCCGCGGCCAGAACAGGTTGACCCGGCCGTGCACGCGAGCCTGCTCCGCGGCGAACCAGGCGAGATCCGTCGGCCCGGCGCCTGCCAACCGATGGGCCGGTTCGAGCAGCGCTCGGGCCACCACGGCGACGGCCGGTCCGCAGCTGACGCCGTCGCGTTGCCGCAGTCGCATGCCGGCGAGCCTCATCGGTCCAGGCTAGGCCGATTCGGGGTGATTCCGACCACGGATGAGTGGGTACTGAGTGAACACACGTCCACTCAACCCGGGAGCCGCCATGAGCTTCGACCTCACGCCGACGGTCGCTCAGCACGACCTCGCCCGACGTGCGCACGACTTCGCCGAGCACGTGATCCGCCCCGTCGCGCAGGACTACGACAAGCGTCAGGACTTCCCGTGGCCGGTCCTCGAGGAGGCGGCCCAGCAGGGGTTCTACAGTCCCCTCTTCTACCGCGACCTGATCGGCGACCCGACCGGCCTGTCCCTGCCGATGTTCATGGAGGAACTGTTCTGGGGCTGCGCCGGCATCGGCCTGGCGATCGTGATGCCCGCCCTCGCGCTGTCGGCCATCGGTCAGGCGGCGACCCCCGAGCAGATGCTGGAGTGGGCGCCGCAGTGCTTCGGCTCGCCGGGTGACCTCAAGCTCGCTGCCCTGGCCATCTCCGAACCCGAGGGCGGCAGCGACGTCCGCAACCTCCGCACGACGGCCCGTCGGGACGGTGACGACTGGATCATCGACGGGCACAAGATGTGGATCGGCAACGGCGGCATCGCCGACGTGCACGTCGTCAACGCCGTCGTCGACCAGGAACTCGGCCACCGTGGGCAGGCACTGTTCATCGTCCCCGGCGGTACACCGGGATTGCAGTTGGTCCGCAAGCTCGACAAGCTGGGCTGCCGCGCGTCGCACACCGCGGAGCTGAAGTTCGAGGGCGTCCGGGTGCCCGCCGCGAATCTGCTTGGCGGACAGGACAAGCTGGACCACAAGCTGGCCAAGGCCCGCGAGGTGGTCGAGGGCGCGAAGCACTCGGGATCCGCGACACTGGGCACCTTCGAGCAGACCAGGCCGATGGTCGCCGCCCAAGCGCTCGGCATCGCGAGGGCCGCGCTGGAGTACGCCACCGAGTACGCCAACCGGCGGGAGGCGTTCGGCGCGCCGATCATGGACAACCAGGGCGTGGCCTTCCCGCTCGCCGACCTGGCCACCCGGATCGACGGTGCCCGGCTGCTGACCTGGCGCGCGTCGTGGATGGCCGCCACCGGGGTGCCGTTCGAGCGCGGCGAGGGCTCGATGGCCAAGCTCGCCGCCAGCGAGGCGGCCGTCGCGACCACCGAGCGCGCCATCCAGACCATGGGCGGGTGGGGCTACATCACCGACCACCCGGTCGAGAAGTGGTACCGGGACGCGAAGCTGTACACCATCTTCGAGGGCACCAGCGAGATTCAGCGCGTCGTCATCTCCAACGCTCTCGGTGCCGCGGACGGCCGACCGCCGATGCACGTCGACCTGGAGCCGACGGGCGGACCGCTCAACGCGTGGTTCGGTCGCGGCACACCGGCGAGGACCCGGGCAGCGAACAAGGCGCTCGACGCCAGAGACCGCGTCCCGGCACCGGTGATGAACCTCGCGATGAAGGTTTTGCGCCCCCCGACCAAGAAATGACGGAAAATGCGGTACCCCTGGTATCGCTTCGAGTCTTCTGGCAACATTACCGGCCAGTAAGGTTCCCTCGACCAGTACTACTCGACAGGTGGAAATGACAGTGGAGTCGCTGCAGTCGAACGTCTCGTTCCTCGCCGCTCAGGGAACCGAGGGCGGTGGCGCCGCCATCGGTGAGGTGATCGGCATGTCCGTGGTCGGCCTGATCGTCGGCCTGATCCTCATCTACATCGGCTATCTGCACAGGTCGCGGAAGATCACGTGGCTGAAGAACCTCGCCGATCGCACCGGCGAGCGCTTTAAGCGGCCTGCGTGGGTCGCGCTGCCCATCATGATGTTCATCAGCACGATCATCACGGCGCTGTTCGGCTTCATCTGGGACGTCAGCCTGCACATCGGCAACGGCCGCGACTCCGGCCCGCTCGCGAACCCCGCGCACTACTTCATCCTGTTCGGGCTGTTCATCCTCTTCGTCGCAGGCTGCACCGCGTGCGTGCTGCCGTACGAGAAGCCCGGCCCATACGCGGTGCGCATCACGCGCAACTGGTACGCCCCGGTCGGCGGTCTGCTGATGGCCGGCTGCGGTCTGTACGCGCTGATGGGCTTTCCGCTCGACGACGTCTGGCACCGGATCTTCGGCCAGGACGTCACGCTGTGGGGCCCGACCCACCTCATGATGATCGGCGGCGCCGGGTTCTCGACGCTCGCCGCCCTCTACCTCGAGCACGAGGGTCGCCGCGCCGTGGGCGAAGAAGCCCCCAAGGACGGCATCGGCCTCAAGTTCGTGCAGTACCTCGCGTTCGGCGGCATCGTGATCGGCCTGTCGGTCTACCAGATCGAATTCGACTTCGGCGTCATGCAGTTCCGCCAGGTGTTCGAGCCGATGCTGATCGCCGCCGCGGGTGCCTTCGCACTGGTCGCGGCGCGGATGCTGATGGGCCGCGGCGCCGCGCTCATCGCGGTGCTGCTCGCCATCGGACTGCGCGGCCTGGTGTCGCTGATCGTCGGCCCCGTCCTCGGTGCCCCCATCAACTGGTTCGCGCTGTACCTGGGCGCCGCCCTGGTCGTCGAGGTGCTCGCGCTGACCCCGCTGCTGAAGAAGCCGCTGCTGTTCGGCCTCGCCAGCGGCATCGGCGTCGCCACCATCGGCCTGTGGATCGAGTCGCTCTGGATCAACGCGGTCTACGAGTACTCCTGGCCCACCAGCATCTGGCCCGAGGCGCTCGCGATGGCAGTGCCCGTCGCTGCACTCGTCGGTGTGTGCGGCGCAATGGTCGGCATGGTGCTCACCAACCAGAAGCTTCCGAGCCGCGCGATCGGCATCGGCATCGTCTCCCTCGCGGTCCTCGCGATCGGCGGCGCCGCGGCCAACGGCCTGCGCTACGACGTCCCGCAGAACGCGACCGCGTCCTTCACGCTGACCGAGGCGCCCAGCGTCGGCGACCAGCGCATGGCGACCGCCGACATCCGGATCAACCCGCCGGACCTGATCAGCGAGGACCCCAACTGGGTGTCGATCCTCGGCTGGCAGGGCGGCCTGGCCAACGACCGCGGCAAGTTCGTCGACCACCTCGAGAAGGTCGGCCCCGGCCACTTCCGTTCCACCGAACCGATGCCGGTGTCCGGAACGTGGAAGACGCTGCTGCGCGTGCACGACGGCCGCACTATGGCCGCCGTTCCGATCTACCTGCAGGGTGACCCCGGGATCGGCGCGGAGGAAGTGCCCGCCGAGGCGTCGATGACGCGGCCGTTCGTCTCCGAGATCACCATCCTGCAGCGCGAGCGCAACCCCGACATCCCGGAGTCCCTCTGGCTGATCGGGTGCCTCATCGTGCTGGCCTGCACGCTCACGATGATCGGCGGACTCGCCTGGGGCGCAGGGCGTCTCAACAGGAACGAGCCGACGAGCAACATCACCGAGCGGCAGCCGGAGCCCTCCGGGCAGGCATGACCGGAACCGCCTCGGTCGAGATCCTCGCCGATCACCCGATCCTCTACGCCATCCCGGCGTTCGCTCCGGCGATCGTCGTGGTGGGCGTGGTGGTGTTCATCGCGATGCGCGACCGCCGCCAGGGTGACGACGACGATGAGGAGACTCACAGCGATTCGTCGGCGAGGAACGGAGAGGATGTCTGATCGTGAGCACATCCACGATCGCCAAGACCCTTGCCGCACTCGTCACCGTCTCGTTCCTCGCCGTGGGCTGCGGGGGATCGAGTGAGACGTCCGAGAGCAGTAGTGCGGCATCGACCACCCCGTCGGACACCGCCGCGCCGCCGCTGACCGATCAGCAGGAGGCGCCGGCACGGCTGAACGTCGACGTCACGATCAAGGCGGGCGAGGTGACCCCCACCAACGCCGCACTCGAGGCGCGGGTCGGTCAGCCCATCGTCATCCGCGTCAACAGTGACGTCGCCGACGAGCTGCACGTGCACTCCAACCCGGAGCACTCGTTCCCGATCGAGGCGAAGCCCGGCCAAGCGTTCCAGTTCACCGTCGAGGTGCCCGGGAAGGTGGACGTCGAGCTGCACGACCTGAACAAGACGATCGCCACCATCGCCGTAGCGCAGTGACGGGGGCGCACACCGGTTACGACGTCCAGGTTCTCGCCCACGGCTTGGGCGGATCCTCGGACCTGCCCATCCCGTTCACGTACGCGCTGCTCGGCGGGGCGTGGGCGCTGACGTTCACGTTCGCCGTCGTGGCGCTCGCGTGGAAGAAGCCCCGGTTCGATCCGGCCCGTCAGGGCAGACCGCTGCCCCGGTGGGTCACCACCGCCGTCGACGCGCCCGCCGTGCGCTGGACCGTCGCACTGCTCGCGCTGCTGCTGGCCTCGTGGGTCGCCGTCGCCGCGGTGGTCGGCCCGCAGACCGGCGAGAACGCGCTGCCCGGCGTCTTCTACGTGCTGCTGTGGGTGGGCCTGGTCGCCCTGTCGGTGCTCATCGGCCCGGTCTGGCGACTGCTCTCCCCCGCGCGCACCCTGTATCGGCTGCTGCCGCTGTCCCGGCGGCCCCCGCCGCTGACGTATCCGAAGCGGCTCGGCTACTGGCCTGCGGTCGTCGGGCTGTTCGCGTTCGTGTGGTTGGAACTCGCCAGCCCCAACCCCGGCTCGCTGTGGGCGGTCAAGGTCTGGCTGCTGGCCTACCTCGTCGTCACGCTGGCCGGCGCCATCGCCTTCGGGACCAGGTGGCCCGCACGCGCCGACCCGTTCGAGGTGTACGGCATCTTCGCGTCGCGGCTGGCGCCGTTCCGCCGGAACGACGACGGCCGGATCGCCATCGGGAACCCGTTCGACCACCTGCCGTCGCTGCCGATCCGGGCGGGCACCATCGGCGTGGTGGCCGTGCTGCTCGGCTCCACGGCATTCGACAGCTTCTCGGCGCTGCCGGGGTGGCGCACCTTCGTCGACGACACCGCGGGCGGGTCGGCCACGCTCGCCGTGCTCATCCGCACCGCCGGACTGCTGACGTTCGCACTGATCGTCGCGGTCACCTTCTGGCTGGCGGCGCGGGCGACCGGCGGCGTGGACCGCGCGACGCGCCGCCAACTGCCCGGTCTGATGGCCCACTCGCTGATCCCCATCGTGGTCGGCTACATCTTTGCCCACTACCTGACGTATCTGATCGAACGCGGGCAGCAGACCATCCTGCGTCTCGTCGACCCCTTCGGCACCGGCTGGCTCGGCGACGTCGAGGTGTCGTACCTGCTGTCGATGCACCCGGGCGTGCTGGCGACGCTCAAGGTCGCATTCGTCGTGCTTGGCCACGTGGCGGGCGTCGTCGCCGCGCACGACCGTGCACTGCGCGTGCTGCCCAAGCGCCACCGGCTCACCGGCCAGCTCGCGATGATGCTGGTGATGACGGGCTACACGTTCATGGGGCTGTGGCTGCTGTTCGGCGGCTGAGCGCTTCGCGCCCTGGTACTGCGAGCGCGGCGATAGCCTGGACGGCATGCGCGCGCTGATCGTCGTCGACGTCCAGAACGACTTCTGCGAGGGCGGGTCGTTGGCCGTCGAGGGCGGCACCGAGGTCGCGCAATCCATCACCGCGCTGCTGGAACACCACGACTACGACCACGTGGTGGCCACGAAGGACTTCCACATCGATCCGGGCACGCACTTCTCGGACACCCCGGACTACCGCGACTCCTGGCCGCCGCACTGCGTGGTGGGCACCTCGGGCGTGGAGTTCCATCCCGCGTTCGACCCGAGCACGGTCGAGGCGGTGTTCCACAAGGGGCACTACTCGGCGGCCTACAGCGGCTTCGAGGGCAGGCACGCCGAAGACGAGACGCCGCTCGCCGAGTGGCTGCGCGCTAGGGATGTCGACGCCGTCGACGTGGCGGGCATCGCGACGGACTACTGCGTGAAGGCCACCGCGGCCGACGCCGTCGCCGCGGGATTCGCGACCCGGGTGCTGCTGAACCTGACGGCGGGGGTGGCGCCGGCGACCACCGCCGAGGCCGTCGACGCGCTGCGCGAGGCCGGCGTCGAGGTGGCCGACTAGCGCGTCGGGTCGACCGGCCTGCCCGACCACCTCGGCGCGCGACGGTCCAGGTGCGCTCGGACGCCCTCGGCGGCGTCGTCGTGACCCATCAGCGCGAGGTGGATCTCGGTCTCCCTGGCGCCCACCGCCGCGTAGTCGAGGTCGAAGGCATCCCACAGCAGTCGCTTGCTCGCGGCGACCGACATCGGTGCGGTGTTGGTCGCGATGTCCGCCGCCACTGCCTGCGCCGCAGGTAGCACCTCGTCGGCGGGCAGCACGCGGCTGCCCAACCCCAGCTCGACGGCGCGGTGCCCGTCGAACGTCGCGCCGGTGAGCAACACCTCGGCGGCGCGGGCCACCCCGACGAGCCGCGGCAGCACCCAGTGCGAATACGCGTCGCCGACCACCCCGCGCCGCACCTGCACGACGCCGTAGGACCCCTGCGCCGCGAAGATCCGGATGTCGCACTGCAGCGCAAGTGTCAACCCCAGGCCGATCGCGTGGCCGTTGACCGCGGCGATCACCGGCTTGTTCAGCGTGAAGGCGGGCACGTCGACCCCGGCCGCGCTGAACCCGGCCCCTGGCGCGGCGAACGTGCGATCTCCGGCGGCGAGGTCGGCCCCCGCGCAGAACGCAGGCGGGGCGCCGGTCAGCACGATCACCCGGACGTCGTCGCCCGCGTCGCACCGGCGGTAGGCGTCGGCGAGTTCCTCGCGCATGCCGTCGCCGACGGCGTTGCGCCGGTCTGGCCTGTTCAGGGTGACCGTAGCCACACCACTCGAAATGCTTGTTTGCAGAGTCCGATAAACGGGCAGATCAGCGTGTGCATTCAAGCGGCTTACCTCCGATTCGGGGTTCTCGCCCAGCATGCTCTCGCACCCCGGCGCACCGTAAGGTCGCTGTGTTCGGGCTGAGGCCATCGAACGCCGCGAGGCGTTCCCTGACGGAAGGCGAATCTTGACACAAGCCGCCAGCACCACTGCTCCCGCATTTCAGATCTGGCGCGGGAAGGCATATCCACTCGGTGCCACCTACGACGGTTCGGGCACCAACTTCGCCGTGTTCAGCGAGGTCGCCGAGCGCGTCGAACTGTGCCTGTTCGACGCCGACGGATCGCAGATCGACTGCCTGACCCTGCCCGAGGTCGACGGCTTCGTGTGGCACGGCTTCGTGCCGAACGTCGAGCCCGGCCAGCGCTACGGCTACCGCGTCCACGGGCCGTACGACCCGGCCAACGGGCACCGCTGCAACCCCAACAAACTGCTCGTCGACCCGTACTCCAAGGCGATCGATGGCAGCTTCGACTGGAACCAGTCGCTGTTCGGCTACAACTTCGGCGACGAGGACAGCCGCAACGACGACGACTCGGCCGACAGCATGCCGAAGTCCGTCGTGATCAACCCCTTCTTCGACTGGGGCACCGACCGCCCGCCGAACCACGAGTACGCCGACTCGGTCATCTACGAGGCGCACGTCAAGGGTCTGACCGAGACCCATCCCGACATCCCCGAGCAGATTCGCGGCACCTACGCCGCGGTCGCGCACCCGGTGATCATCGAGCACCTCAAGTCACTCGGCATCACCGCCATCGAGCTGATGCCGGTGCACCACTTCGCCAACGACTCGACGCTGATCGACAAGGGCCTGTCGAACTACTGGGGTTACAACACCATCGGGTTCCTGGCACCCGACTCGAAGTACGCCAGCAGCCCCAACCCCGGTGGCCAGGTGCAGGAGTTCAAGGCGATGGTGCGCGCCCTGCACGAGGCGGGCATCGAGGTCATCCTCGACGTCGTCTACAACCACACCGCCGAGGGCAACCACATGGGCCCGACGCTCTCGATGCGCGGCATCGACAACGCGGCGTACTACCGGTTGGTCGAGGACGACAAGAAGTTCTACATGGACTACACCGGCACCGGTAACAGTCTGAACGTCAGCCACCCGCACTCGTTGCAGCTGATCATGGACTCGCTGCGCTACTGGGTGACCGAGATGCACGTCGACGGCTTCCGCTTCGACCTCGCCTCCACGCTGGCGCGCGAGTTCTACGAGGTGGACCGCCTGGCGACGTTCTTCGAACTCGTGCAACAGGATCCGACGGTCAGCCAGGTGAAGCTGATCGCAGAGCCGTGGGACGTCGGCCCCGGCGGCTACCAGGTCGGCAACTTCCCGCCGCAGTGGACGGAGTGGAACGGCAAGTACCGCGACACGGTCCGCGACTTCTGGCGCGGTGAGCCGGCGACGCTCGACGAGTTCGCCTACCGCCTCACCGGATCGGCCGACCTCTACGAGCACACCGCCCGCCGCCCGGTCGCGTCGATCAACTTCGTGATCGCGCACGACGGGTTCACGCTGCGGGACCTGGTGTCCTACAACGAGAAGCACAACGAGGCCAACGGCGAGGACAACAACGACGGCGAGAGCCACAACCGGTCGTGGAACTGTGGCGTCGAGGGGCCGACCGACGACCCGGAGGTGCTGGCGCTGCGCGCGAAGCAGGAGCGCAATTTCCTGACGACTCTGCTGCTCTCGCAGGGTGTTCCGATGATCTGCCACGGCGACGAGTTGGGCCGCACCCAGGGCGGCAACAACAACGGGTACTGCCAGGACAACGAGATCACGTGGATCGACTGGGACACCGCGGACGCCGACCTGCTCGAGTTCACCAAGGTCGTCTCCGCGCTGCGCGCAGCGCACCCGGTATTCCGGCGCCGCCGGTTCTTCAGCGGCAAGCCCGTTGGCCGCCGAGGCGAGGCCGGCCTGCCCGACATCACCTGGTTCACACCCGACGGCACCGAGATGTCCGGCGAGGACTGGGGTTCGGGCTTCGCCAAGTCGGTCGGCGTCTTCCTCAACGGCCAGGGCATCCCGGACCGCGACACCCGTGGTGAGCGCGTCGTCGACGACTCGTTCCTGCTGCTGTTCAACGCACACCACGAGCCGATCGACTTCACGCTGCCGTCGGAGGAGTTCGGCGGCAACTGGCAGGTGGTGCTCGACACCAGCGTCGGCATCGCCGACGAGACACCGGATCCGGCCGCTGCGGGCAGCACGTTGACGGTCGACTCCCGCTCCACCGTCGTGCTGCAGGCGATCGCCGAGGATGCTTCCTGACGTCGTCCGGGCGACCGTCGGCGCGGCGCTCGGTGACCTCGGCGGCCTGTTCGATCAACGGGGCGCGGTCTTCGACGCGACGCTGACGTTCGACGGCGACGCGCGCCTGCCGGGTGGGGCGACGTTCCTGCGGCCCGGCACGCACGACGCCGTCGTCCGGTTCGCGCCGGACGGCGCCGAGTCGGTGCCCCGCACGCTCTGCGTCAAGGTGCCCGGTGCCTACGGCCCGGGTCGCGATCAGGACTTCCTGTTCGCGACCTCGGGTGACGGTGCGCCGCTGCATCATGCGGTGTTGTCGTCGACGAGTGCCGAGGGCCTGTACTCGTCGCTGTGGCTGTATCTCGCAGGTGTGCAGCCGGTGGCGTTCGGCGCACGGGTCGCCACCGCCGAGCCGACGCGGGGCGACACCGTCGAGTTCCTGCTGGGCGGGGTGCTGTCGCGGTTCCGCCGCATCGGCACGCTGACGCTCGGCGAGCGGGCACCGGATGGCGACGTGGAGTTCTCGGCAGGCCATGCCGGCGGCGGGCTACGGGCGCTGCCGCCGGCACTGCTCTACCGGGGCTGAGCCGGGCTCACTCCACCGGGTTCATTCCACCGGGCTCACTTCACGACGTCGAAGAACGACTCACCGTCCTCCGGCGTGCCGTCGATCTGTCCACGCGTACGGCCATGCTCCTCGGGGTCGAGGCGGTCCAGCGCATCGTCCCCCGTGAGGCCCAGTCCGCCGCCAGCGTCGGCGTCGTGGGCGTCGGTGGGTGACTCGCGATCGTCGGCGGAGACGTCGGGCTCCTCCTCGGCCAGCCGCTCGTCGAGCGTCTCGTCGTCCTTGGCCTCGATCCACCGTTCCGGCGGGTCGACCACTTCGTCGCCGTCGTCGTTGCGGATCTCGTCGGAGTCGAGTTCCTCGGCGGGTTCCAGGGGGTTGTCGTCGAAGCCGTCTGTCGTCATCTGATCAATGGTGCCCGACGGCCGCGCGGGCCGAGCGTCAGGGCTCGCGCGGCGGCACGGTCAGGTCGAAGACGAGGTCTGCGCCCACCCGTCGCGCGACGTAGTTGAACGCCACCCACCTGGCGATGTCGTTGTGGCTGCGGGCGTTTCGGCCCAGTTGGCTGCCGGTGCTGGTCGCGACGTAGTAGGCGACGCGGTGTTCGGCCACGTCGCGCTGGAACTGCGCGAGCGTGGGCGTCGGATCCAGGCCGGAGAAGCCGCCGATCGCCATCACCGCCGTGTGAGTGGCCAATTCGAGAGCCGCGGCGTTGGTGGACCGGTCCACCGCCGCCGACCAGTCGGTGTGCGTGGCCTCCAGCATCGCGTCGAGGTCCGGGTTGACGACGCTGCGGCCGCGCGCCGTGGTGAGCACGCCGCGGCGGGCGGGCCCGACCGACGGGCCGCCGCCGTGGTGCGGGGTGACGATCGTGGCGAACGCGTACGCCCCGCTGCCTGCCAGCGCACCAGTGACCGCGACGGCCGCCACCGCGGTCGCTGCGATGCGCCTGCGGGCGGGCACCCCGAGCGCTGCGAGGCCCGCGAGCACCGCCACCGCCAGCACCGCCCACCGCAGCGCGGGCAGCCAGTGGGCATTGCGCCCGAGCACCCACCAGCTCCACACGCCGGTGCCCACCGACATCGCCACGAAAGCGGCTCGGTAGAAACGGATTTCGCGGCGCACCCACGCCTGCTGCAGTCCGAGTGCGAACATCGCGGCGACCGCGGGGGCGATCGACAAGCTGTAGTACGGGTGCACCGTACCGTGCATGTAGCTCAGCACGAGGCCGTCGACCAGCAGCCACCCGCCGAACAGGATCGCCGCGGCCCGCACCCCGTCGGTGCGCGGCGCACGGCCCCGGGCGACGACCACGACGACGACTGCGACCACCGACGCGGGCACCAACCACCCGATCTCGTAGGCGAATTCGCCCGTCAGCAGTCTCGACCACCCGTGCACCTGCGTGCCGAGGTTGGGGACGTCGGCCAGTTCCGGCATCACCTCGTGGTTGCGGCCCAGGATGCGCGCCATGCCGTTGTAGCCCAGCACCAGATTCATGAAGTCGTTGTCGGTCGACCCGGCGAGGTAGGGCCGCGACGACGCCGGCCACCACGTCGTCAGGAGGATGAACCAGCCGCCCGAGGCCACCATCGCGGCGGCAGCCGCGGCGAGGTGACCCAACCGCGTCCGCACCGCCACCGGCGCCGCGATCAGGTAGGTGGCGGCCAGCGCGGGTGCGATCAGCAGGCCCTCGAGCATCTTCGCCAGGAATGCGAGCCCGAGTGCGACCCCAGCCAGTACCACCCAGCGGGCGCCGCGGGCGGGTTCGAGCGCACGCAGGGTGCAGTACGCGGCCGCGGTCATCAGCAACACCATCGCGGCGTCGGGGTTGTTGTAGCGGAACATCAGCACCGCCACCGGTGTCAGCGCGAGCGCAGCACCGGCGAGCAACCCGGCACGCGGTCCACCGATCCTCGCGACCGCCGCGTACAGCAGCGCCACGGTGCCGACCGCCATCAGCGCCTCGGGCACGAGCATGCTCGCGCTGCCGAACCCGAACAGCCGGGCCGAGAGGCCCATCACCCACTGCGACAGCGGCGGCTTGTCGACGGTGATGAAGTTGTGCGGGTCGAGCGAACCGAAGAGCAGCGCCTCCCAGTTTGCCGACCCGGATTGCGTTGCGGCGGCGTAGAACGCGTTGCCCATCCCGTTGATGGTGATGTGCCACGTGTAGAGCGCCGCGGTGCCGAGCAGCAGCGCGCACACGCCCAGCCGACGGCACCGCAGCGAGTTCTCGGTCGTCACCGAGACAGTGACGCATCGCTAGCCTGCGCCTACCTGTGAACAGGCCGGGAGTGGCCTGGGGATCGGGCGGAAGCTAGCCGACGAGCCGTTGGATCGACGCCATCGGGATCTTGAGCCACGCGGGCCGGTAACGCGCCTCGTAGCCCGCCTCGTACACGGCCTTGTCCAACTCGTAGGCCGCCAGCAGATCACCGGAGTCGCGCGGATCGGTGCCCATCGCCGAGGCGTAGCCGTCGCAGAATGCGCCGCAGTTGCGGTCGACCCACTCCCTGGCCCGCACCGCGAGTGGCTCGTCGCCGCGCGGCTCCTCGCCGCCCTCGATCAGCTGCTGGTACGCGGCGTACTCGTAGGAGCGCAGCACGCCCGCGACGTCGCGCAGGGCGGAGTCGGGCCTGCGGCGTTCGGGCAGCGGCTGGCCGGGCTCTCCCTCGAAGTCGATGACGAGCCACGCCTCCGGCGTCCGCAGCACCTGCCCGAGGTGCAGGTCGCCGTGGACGCGCTGCACGACGGTCGACTGTTCGGCGAGCTTGCGGTACCGCTCCTCGATGGCCGGTGCGTACCGGGCCAGCCCGGGTACGGCGTCGGCCAGTGCGCCGAGGCGGGTGAGCAGGGTGTCGACGGGGAACGGTTCCTCGGTCGTGCCCAGTTCGGCTGCCAGGGTCTGATGCACCGTGGCGACGGCCTCACCGAGGCGGCGGGACTCGGCGACGAAGTCCGCGCCCCCGTCGGGATTGGTGACGAGGTCGCGGGTGCTGGCGGTGGCCATGTCCCACCCCTCGACCGAGTTCGCGGCGAAGGCCGTGATCATCCCGAGCGCATAGTGCTCGCCGTCGATCTCGGTGTCGAACGAGCCGAGCAGCCGCGCCACGTGCCCGTTGCCCGCGCGGGCCAGGACGCGATTGAGTTCGATGTCCGGGTTGATGCCCGGGGTGACCCGACGGAACACCTTGAAGATGGCCGAGGTACCGAAGACGACGCTGGTGTTGCTCTGTTCGGCGCCGATCACGCGGGCGGTCGCGCCCACCGGGAGGTCGGCCCCTGGCTCCTTCGCGAAGCGCAGCCCGTCCACGGTGGCGTCACCGTCGACCAGGGACAGCAGGTGCTGCGCGGCGTTCGGGTCGTAGAGCGCGTCGTACGCCGTGCGGGCACCGTCGTGGCCGATGGTCGCGATCTCCGGGTAGCCGTCGACCGGGCCGTCGGTCCACCGGATCAGCACCTGGTAGCGGTCCCGCGTGCCGTTGTCGTACTTGGCGTCGATCAGCTTGAGGTCGAGGTCGTCGCCCAGGCGGACCGACGTCGACTCGTAGAGGCTCGACAGCACCCGGCCGCGGCCCGCGTACCACCGCTGTGCGGTCAGCCAGTTCTGCAGTGACAGCGTCACGATCGCTCTCCCAACCGGTCGCGCGGCGCGGAAATCATCACGGCGCAGACCAAAGACTTTCGACGCCAGACCTTTTCGCTCGGCTTGACCCACGGCACCGTGAGACGCGCGAGATCCACCGCTGGTCCGGCCCATCCGCTCCTCAAGCTACCCATCACCGCCGCAGTTGAATCACGACGGGAGTCGGCGTGGCTGCGGTGCAGGTAGGGTGCCGTAGTGGCCACCCGCGACTCCCGTCCCCGAGATCACGGCGACCCCGGCGACGCCCCGACCATCCCGCCGCCGCTGGCACCGGTCGTGAACTCGGTCCGTCCGTCGGCCGCCGAAGAGGCGCGCACGATCGCGGTGTCGACCAACACCGGGACCCTGGCCACGCTGACCACCACCGGGGACCCGTGGGCGTCCCTGGTGACCTACGGGCTGCACGGCGGAGCGCCGGTGCTGTGCGTCTCCAACCTCGCCGAGCACGGACGGAACCTCTCGGCCGACCAGCGCGCGAGCCTGGCCGTCGTCGCCCCCGCGACCGATACCGACCCGCTGGCCAACGCCAGGATCACGCTCGCCGGGGTGGTGTACGAGCCGACCGGCGCCGAGTACGACGAGGCGCGGCAAGCCCATCTCGACGGCGTGCCCGCCGCCAAGTACTACGTCGACTACAGCGACTTCACGCTCTGGGTGCTGCGCGTCGACCGGGTGCGCTGGGTCGGTGGCTACGGCCGCATGGACTCCGCCACCGGCGCCGACTACGCCGCTGCCCAACCCGACCCCGTCAAGCCTGCTGCCGGCGGTGCCGTCGCCCACCTCAACGCCGACCACGCCGACGCGCTGGCCGCGATGGCCAGGACCCTCGGCGGCTACCCCGACGCCACCGCCGCGGTGTGCACGGACCTCGACCGCTACGGCCTCGACCTTCGGGTGACCTGCGAGCGGGGCATCGCCTACACCCGGGTCGGATACGCCCAGCCGATCGACTCCGCCGACGAGCTGCGGGCTGCGGCGGTCGAACTGACCCGTCGCGCCCGAGAGGGCTGACGTCGGGGCGAGCGCAGCGACGGGGTTCCGTGTGGTGCCCGATACGCTTCGGCCATGTTCAGCGACCGACCCAATACGTGGCAAGCCGCGTTCGACCTGATCCGCACCCGCGGTTACGAGCGCCGCGAAGAGCCGTTCACCCTGGCCAGCGGTCAACTCAGCCACGACTACATCGATGGGAAGTACGCCGTCGACACCGGTGAGCGGCTCTCGATCGTCAGCCGTGCGGTGGCGGACCTCGCCGAGCGCACCGGCATCGAGTTCGACGCCGTCGGCGGCCTGACCATGGGCGCCGACCCGCTGGCGCACGGCGTGGCGATGGTGACCGGCAAGGCGTGGTTCTCGGTGCGCAAGGAGCAGAAGAACCGTGGCCGCGAGCAGTGGATCGAGGGCACCCGGATCGAGTCGGGCACCCGCGTGCTGCTCGTCGACGACGTGATCAGCACCGGCGGCTCCACCGAGATCGCGTTCGACCGGGTGACCGCGGTGGGTGCCGTCGTCACCGGTGTCATCCCGATGGTCGACCGCGGCGACGTCGCGGCCGGTCGCTTCGCCAAGCGCGGCGTGCCGTTCGCGGCGCTGGTGACCTACCGCGACCTCGGCATCGAGCCGGTCAAGGACGTCTAGCACGTGCGATTCGTGGAACATTTCCCGCGGTGAGCGCAGGAAATGTTCCACGAATCGCTCAGGAAACCACCAGCAGGCGGGTTGGCTCGACGCCGACCGTCACGGGTGCGCCGGGGTCGAACGTCCGCGCCGCAGCACTGCTGAGCTGGGCGTCGAGCACCGTGCCGTCGGGCAGTTCGACGTACACCCTGGAGATCGGCCCGAGGAACGCGACCGACTTGACCGTCGCGGTCCCCGCCGGATCCGCGGTCACCGTCACCGACTCGGGCCGGAGCAGCGCGGTGCCCTGACCGTTGGCGATCGAGCCGTCGAGCGTCGGCACCGTGGCGCCGAGCAGCAGCGCGCGGCCGGCCTCGACGCGCGCGGGCACCCGGTTGTTGAGCCCGACGAACTCCGCGACGAACGGCGTGGCCGGGTTCGCGTACACCTGGGCGGGCGGCGCGAGCTGCTCGAGGCGGCCCTGGCTCATCACGCCGACGCGGTCGGCGACGGCGAGCGCCTCCTCCTGGTCGTGCGTGACGAACAGCGTCGTGGTCCCCACTTCGAGCTGGACGCGCCGGATCTCGTCGCGCAGCTGCGAGCGCACCTTGGCGTCCAGCGCGGACAGCGGCTCGTCGAGCAGCAGCACGCTGGGCTCGATGGCCAGCGCACGGGCCAGCGCGACGCGCTGTTGCTGACCGCCGGACATCTCCGCGGCGTACTTGTCGGCGTGCGCGGAGAGCCCGACGAGGTCGAGCATCTCGGCGGCCCGGGTCGATCGCTTCGACCGGTCGCGGCCACGCACCTTGAGCCCGAACTCCACGTTCTGCAGCGCGGTCAGATGCGGGAACAGGCTGTAGGCCTGGAACACCATGCCCATGTCGCGCTTGTTGGCAGGCACCGAGGTCACGTCGCGGCCGCCGACCGACACCGTGCCCGACGTCGCCTCGTCGAGGCCCGCCAGGATGCGCAACGCGGTGGTCTTGCCGCAGCCCGACGGTCCGAGCAGCGCGACGAACTCGCCGGGCTCGATGTGCAGGGTCAGGCCGTCGAGCGCCTTCACCGTGCCGTAGACCCGGGTGAGGTCGGTCAGCTCGACACCGACCCCCGTGGTCACTCGGGCTTGCGCGCTCGTCACGTCTTGCGCCTCCGTCGGCTCAGTAGGGAAAGTGCCAGCAGCAGAACGAAACCGAACAGCAGCACGGCCAGCGAGGCGGCCACCGACGTCGGTCCGTTGGTCTTGCCGATCGCCACGATCTGCACCTGCAGCGTCTCGAAGCCCGACAGCGAGGCGATGGTGTACTCGCCGAGCACCACGGCCACCGAGATGAACGCGGCGGACAGCACGCCAGAGGTGATGTTGGGCAACACGACCCGGACGATGGTCGTCGTCCACCCCGCACCGAGGGAACGCGCCGCCTCGGCGAGGGTACGCAGGTCGATGGCCGACAGCGCGGCGTCGAGCGCTCGGTAGGCGAACGGCAGCACGATGACGACGTAGACGAACGTCAGCGTGAGCGCCGACTCCCCGAGCAGGTACGTCACCCACAGGTAGACGTTCTTGAGGCCGACGACGATCACCAGGGCCGGGATGGTCAGTGGCAGCAGGCACAGGAATTCGACGATGCCCTTGGCCCACGGCGTGCGCAGCCGCACCCAGATCATCGTGGGGACCAAGATCACCAGCATCGCGACGACCGTGAGCAGCGCGAGCAGCAGCGACGTCACGATCGCCTGGTACAGCGCGTCGTCGGCGAACAGGTTGGTCCACGCCGCGCCGGTTCGCCCGCCCTGGATCAGGTTTCGGGTCGAGAAGTCCGCCATCGCGTACAGCGGGAAGAGGAAGAACGCGGCGAATACCAGCCAGAGTGCGCCGCGCCCAACGCGTCTGGCGATCACCGCAGCCACCTGGCCGTCCGGCGCATCAGCAGGTTGTAGGCCACCATGACGATCGCGACGACCACGATCATCTCCAGTGCCAGTGCGTACGCGAAGCCGGACTGCCCCAGCACCACTTCACTGGTCAGCGCCGACCGGATCAGCAACGGCACGATCGGGCTGCCCTGGCTGACCAGAGCGGCAGCCGTCGCGTACGCGGCGAAGGCGTTGGCGAACAACAGCAGTGCCGATCCCAGGAACGCCGGGGTCAGCAGCGGCACGGCGACCTCGCGCCAGTACTGCCACGTCGACGCGCCGAGGCTGACCGCCGCTTCGCGCCACTGCTCGCGCAAGCCCTCCAGCGCGGGCAGGAACACGATGACCATCAGGGGGATCTGAAAGTACGTGTACACCAGGATCAGACCGGGCAGGCCGTACAGCCAGCCCGACCCGGCCAGGTCCCACCCCAGGTGCTCGGCGGCCCACAGCGTCAGCACGCCGTTCAGGCCGATCGTCGCGAGGAACGCGAAAGCCAGTGCCACTCCGCCGAACTGGGCCAGCACGCTGCACAGCGACAGCACGGTGCGGCGCACCGCCGACTCCGGCGGACGGGTGACGATGAGCCAGGCCAGCAGTGCACCGAACACCGCGCCGAGTGCCGCTGTGCTGCCCGAGAGCAGCACGCTCTTGCCCAACGCGGCGAGCGCGGTGTCCCCGAACAGGGCCTCGATGCGGGCGAGGGAGAACCCGGTCTCGTCGACGACCGCGCCGATGAGGACCGTCACGGTCGGCACGATCAGGAAGATCGCGACGATCGCGAAGAACGGCAGCAGCGGCAGGGAATCCCTCAGTCGGCGCAGCAGGATCAGCCGACCGCCTTCGCCCAGTTGCCTTCGAGATACTTGGTGGCTGCCTGGTTCTGTTCCACGGTCACGATCGTCGCGGCGCCGTTGACGGGCGGAAGCAGGTCGAACGCCGCCTGGTCGATGGTGCCCTTGCTGACCATCGAGTCGGCGCGCACGGGACGGGCGCCGCCCTGCAGGTACAGATTCTGGCCTTCGTCGCTGTAGAGGAACTCCTGCCACAGCCGGGCGGCAGCGGGATGCGGCGCGTCCTTGTTGATCGCCTGGTAGTAGTAGCCCGCCACCGCGGCGTTGGGCGGGATCGCGACCTTCCACGACGGGAGCTTCTTGGTCTGGGCGACGTTCAGGTAGTCCCAGTCGATGACGACGGGCGTCTGACCCGACTCGATTGTCGCGGGCGTCGGGTCGACGGGCAGGAAGTTGCCCGCTTCCTTGAGCTTTCGGAAGAACTCGACACCGGGCGCGATGTCGTCGGGGGTGCCGCCCTGGGAGATCGCGACCATCATGACGCCGGAGAACGCGGCGCCGGCCTGGGTCGGATCGCCGTTGAGCGCGACCTTGCCCCTGAACTCGGGCTTCAGCAGGTCGTCGACGCCGGTGATCTCGGGAACCTTCGACGAGTCGTAGCCGATGGACATGTAGCCGCCGTAGTCGTTGACCCACTTGCCGTCGGGATCCTTGAAGTTGTTCGAGATGTCGCTGAAGGTCTCCACCTGGTACGGCGCGAACAGGTCGGTGTTGGCCAGCGCCACCGACTGGCCGAGGTCGAACACGTCGGGGGCGGTGGACTTGCCCTTCTGCTGGTTGGCGGCGTTGATCTCGTCCTGGCTGGCCGCGTCGGGCTGCGCGGAGTTGACCTTGATGCCGTACTCGTCGCCGAACGCCTTGATGATCGCGCCGTAGTTTGCCCAGTCCGGCGGGAGGGCGATGACGTTGAGTTCGCCCTCGGCCTTCGCGGCCTCGACGAGACCTTCCTTGCCGCCGAAGTCGGCTGCCGAGGTCGCCTCGCCTGCCTTCACGCCGGATTCGGTGTCTGCACCACCGGATTCCTGCTCGGGTGGTGCACACGAGGTGAGCGCGCCGGTGAGGACGAGCAGTGCTGCGCTGGCGGCCGCGGTGAGCCGGAGAGTCTTCATTGCCGAACCTTCTTATGAGCGGGCGGCGCGACGGTGGCGACGACACCAATCGAGGGTGACGAAGCCGGGTCGCCGGGGTGAACGGATCGACCCCGTCGGGAACCTTACCGGCGGGCCGCATCACCGGCGCAGGTTCCGGCGACACCCGCTCATCAGCGGCGCGCGACGCGTCACGATTGCGTATCGGCCGCCACCCGATGCACGTTTGTGCTGGTCGCCGCCTAACATTGGGCGGGTGGCTGACACGGAAGCCCCGGGGGACTCCGAGTACGACGGCGACGTTCTCGCGGAGGACGGGGCCGGCGCGTTCGACGATCCGACGCCGACCGGCCCGATCTGGGTCGAAGGCGACCGCGAGCCGTCGGAGTTCGGCTACCTGCTCGACGAGGTTGAGGGCGGGCGCAGCGGGGTGGGCGAGGTCGAGGGCGGGCGCAGCGGGGTGGGCGAGGTTGAGGGCGGGCGCAGCGGGGTGGGCGAGGTCGAGTCACACCCCTCCGACGTCCAGCCGACGAGCCCGTACCCGGGCGGCATGGCGTGGAGCGAGGCGGGCCCTCCCCCCGGTCACTTCGACGCGTTCGACGCGAACACCTGGCACTTCAAGGCCGCGCCGCCGCCGTGGTACGCCTCGGCGGGCGCGAAGCTCGGCATCGTCGCGGTCGCACTCGCGGTGATCGCGATGGTGGTGGCGATCGTGCTGCTCCTGGTCAGCGGGTCGTCCGACGACGAGCCGGCTCCCGCGCCGCAGACGTCGACCGAGACCACGACGGCCACCACGACGACGCCGTCGAGTGCGCTGCCGCCACCCCCACCGCCTCCCCCGCCACCCCCGCCTGCTGCCGAGGCACCCGCCCCGCAGGCGCCGGTGTACCAGCGGCCACGCCAGCAGCAGCAGCCGTCGAAGAAGCCGGAGATCGGGGTGACCCGCACGCCCGTGACGCGGTCGCCGATCAGCGTGGCCCCGCAGCGGCCGTCCAACCGGAACTGACCGTGACCGAGCCCGAAGACCCCGACGAGACGGACCTCCCCAGTCGCTTCGCCGCGGCTCCGGTCGCCGTCCTCACCACGGTCCGACCGGACGGCGCGCCGCACGTCGTGCCGGTGGTGTTCGCCGTGCACGACGACGTCGTGTTCACCGCGGTCGACGCCAAACGCAAGTCGACGCAACGGCTTCGACGCCTGGCGAACATCGCCGCCGAACCACGGGTGAGCATGCTCGTCGACCACTACGACGAGGACTGGAGCCAGCTGTGGTGGGTCCGCGCCGATGGCACCGCCCAGGTGCACGAGTCGGGTGAGGACATGGCGTACGGCTACGGGCTGCTGCGCGCCAAGTACGCGCAGTACGACCGGATCGCGCTCGACGGCCCGGTCGTGACGGTGGCCGTGCAGCGGTGGAGCGGCTGGCACGCCTGAGCGCTTTCCGGGGACACGGGCGCCCACGCCGTGCGACTGTGACCCCATGGCATTGCGCATCATCCAGTGGGGCACCGGCGCCGTCGGCCGCGAGGTCCTGGCCACGACACTCGATCCGCGCAGCGGTCTGGAACTGGCCGGGGTCAAGGTCTACTCCGACGACAAGGACGGCGCCGACGCCGGTGAGCTGATCGGCCGCGAGCCCGTCGGGGTGACGGCGTCGAAGGACTCCGCCGCGGTGCTCGCCATCGACGCCGACTGCGTGGTCTACACGCCGCGCCTCACCGACGTCGACGAGGTGTGCTCGATTCTCGCGGCCGGCAAGAACGTCGTCACGACCGCGTTCCTGTTCCATCCCGCGCGCATCTCCCCCGCCGACCGCGACCGCGTCCTCGCGGCCTGCCACGAGGGCGGCACCACCGTGCACGGCTGCGGGCTGAACCCCGGCAACCTCTCCGGCGCACTGCCGTTGGCGATGACCGGCATGAGCCGCACCATCGAGAAGCTGACGCTGCAGGAGCGCGCCGACTGGTCGGTGTACGACAGCACGGCGATCACGTTCGACAACATGCGATTCGGCGCGCCGGTCGACGAGATCAGCGTGACCGCCAACGACTTCCTCGCGTTCAACAGCTCGATCTTCGTGGAGCAGGTGTGGCTGCTCGCCGACGCGCTGCGGGCGGGCATCGACGCGGTGACCGCCGACGTCGAGGCCGTCCCCGCCGAGCACGACCACGAGATCTTCGACCACGTGCTGCGGGCGGGAACCACTGCGGGACAACGGTGGAACTGGATCGGCAGGCGCGACGGCGAACCGCTCGTCGAGATCGAGACGCTGTGGACCGTCGGCAACGAGTACCCGACGCACTGGCCGAAGCCACGCCACGGGTGGACGCTGACCATCGAGGGCGACCCGTCGATGCAAACGCACTTCATGTCGCTGGCGAGCTTCCGCCGCGACGCCACGATGTTGGAGCACGTCAACTCCGCCAACGTGGCGACCGGCATGCAGGTGCTCAACGCGGTGCCCGCGGTGTGCGCCGCGCCGCCGGGTTTCGCGACGATCGCCGACCTGCCCCAGGTGCGCAGCCTGATCGGCTTCGGAAACGCCTGACCCACCCGTTCTGTGCGCCGAAATGACATTCCCTGTCGTTGAGCGATCGTCTTGGCGACAGGGAATGTCATTTCGGCGAGAAGTTACAGCAGGCCGAGCAGCTCCAGGTCGGTGACGTACTTGACGATCACCTCGGCGCTGACGTGCGGGATGTCCTTGTCGGGCCCGATCTTCGCGTCCTGCACGGCCGCTCGGAACCGGTCGGTCGACGCCATCGCACCGTTCACCGGGTGTTCCGGCTTCTGGTAGTTGTGCAGCAGCGGCAGCAGTGACGCCTGCCGTTGCGCATCGGGCAGGGCCCGCAGCGTGGTCTCGAAACGCTCGAGCCAGGCGCCGTACTCGTCCATCCGGGCGATCGGGTAGCCGGCGTCGATCAACCAGTCGACGAAGGTGTCCATGCTGATGCCGTCGTCGTACGGGTTCATGACGTGGAAGGTCTCGAAACCGGTCACACTCGCCCCCAGCGTCGAGATCGCCTCGGCGATGAACTCCACCGGCAGCCCGTCGTAGTGGGCACGCTGCCGGTTGCCCTCGGCGTCGGTCTCGTAGAACGACGCAGGCGCGACACCGGTGGCCACCAGGCTCAGCATCATGCGGGTGAACATGTCGGGCAGGTTCAGTTGGCCGGCGTAACTGGTGTCCGCCAGGATCATGTCGCAGCGGAATACCGATGCGGGCAGCCCGAATTGGTCGTGCGCCTCGCGGAGCAGCACCTCGCCGCCCCACTTGCTGTTGCCGTAGCCGTTGGCGTAGCTGTCGTCGATGCGGCGAGTGGCGCTCACGACGCGGACGTCGGCGTCCTCGACGTTGTCGGCGGGGTTGATGCCCGCACCGACGGCCATCGTCGACACGTAGACGAACGGCTTCTTCCGCGTGGTGAGTGCGATGCGGATCAGTTCGGCGGTGCCGAGCACGTTGGGCGCGAACAGCTGGCTATACGGCAGCACGTGGTTGACCAGGGCCGCCGGGTCGACGATCAGGTCGACCTCGTCGGCGAGGCGCTGCCAGGTGGCGTCGTCGAGGCCGAGGTTCGCCTCGCCCTTGTCACCGGCGAACACCTCGAGGTGGTCGGCGGCCAGTTCGCGGTAGTGGTCCACCAGCTTCGGGTCGGCACCGGCGGGCAGGAGCGAAGCGACCGGGGATTCACCGGCGGGCAGGAGCGAAGCGACCGGGGATTCACCGGCGCCGAACGTCTTGTCCAGGCGGGCCCGTGCGTCGGCGTCGGACTTGCCGCGGACGAGGCAGATGACCTTGCCGTCGACGAGGTCCATCCGCTCGAGCCACTCGAGTGCCAGGTAGCGGCCGAGGAATCCGGTTGCGCCGGTGAGCAGCACGGTGCGAACCTCGCTGCTGGGTTCTGGCAGCGACGCGGCGGCGTGCAGCATCTCCGAGTCGAAGAACCGGTCCAGGGTCAGGTCGCTGGCGTGCACCTCGGTGGCGTCGCGGCCGTGCACGGCGGCATAGGTGGGCCGCTTCGATCCGCCGGCACGTTCGGTCTCGACGTAGGCGGCGATGGCCGCCAGGTCGCTGGCCGGGCTGACGATGACACCGACTGGTACGTCGACGTCGAAGATCTCGTGCAGCAGGTTCGCGAACGTCAACGCGGACAACGAGTCTCCGCCGAGGTCGGTGAAGTGAGCGTCGCCGGTCACGTCACCTGCTGCCGCACTGAGCAGCGCGCGGGCCGCACGGGCGACGGTATCGAGTACCGGGCCGTCGGCACCGTCCTGCCGCAGTGCGCGCAGCTCGCCCGCCTGTCCGTCGGCCAGGTCGACGTAGAGCTGTTCGAGTTCGGGGCCGTAGCGTTCCTTCAGCCGCGGCCATGCGAGCTTGCGGATGCCGGTGAGCAGACCGTTCTCGACGGTGAACGGGGTCGTCTCGACGATGAAGTCGCGCGGGATCTCGTAGGACTGCAGATCGGCGGCGCGGGCGGCGTCCTTGAGCGATGCGCTGATGGCGGACTTGAGTTCGCTTGCGCCGTAACGCGCTACGGCGTCGTCGGTCGGAACCACGACGGCCAGCAGGTAGGGGCGAGCGCTGTTGCCGTACAGGAAGATCTGGCGCACCAGCGGGCTGCCGCCGAACGCGGCCTCCAGCTTGGAGACGGTGACGAACTCGCCCTGGGACAGCTTGAGGACGTTGTTGCGGCGGTCGACGTAGCGCAGCTGATCGGGTCCGGTCTCGGCGACGATGTCACCGGTGCGGTAGTAGCCGTCGGCGTCGAACACCTCGGCGGTGACCTCGGGGCGCTTGTAGTAGCCGGGGAACAGCTGCTCGGACTTGACCAGGAGCTCGCCGCGCGGGTGGGGCACGTCGCCGCCGAAGTAGCCGAGTTCGGGTACGTCGACGAGCTTGTAGTCGATCACCGGTGGGCGGCGGACCTGGCCGTCGACGAACACCGCGCCTGCCTCGGTGGAGCCGTAGCCCTCGATGAGGTGCATGTCGAGCAGCTTCTCGACCCACGTCTTCAGTTCGGGTGCGATCGGAGCCGAACCGGTCAGGGCCGTCACGAAGCGGCCGCCGAGCAGGTTCTGCCGCAGCTCGCCGAGCACGGCGTCCTCGTCGTCGGCGCTCGAGGCGTTCCTGCGCGCCAGCTCGCTGAGGTACTCCTGGTGCAGCATGTCCCAGATGCGCGGGACGAAGTTCATCTGCGTGGGCCGCGACAGCGCGAGGTCCTCGAGGAAGGTGGACAGGTCGCTGCGCGCGGCGAAGTAGACGGTGCCGCCCGCGGCCAGCGAGCCGTACAGGACGCCGCGGCCCATGACGTGGCTCATCGGCAGGAAGCTCAGCGTGATCGACGGGATGGCGCCCTGCTTGTCGTCCCAGTGGCCGAGCGCGGCGGCGCGCCACATGTCGGCGACCTTGTGCGCGGGGTACATGGCGCCCTTGGGTGCGCCGGTGCTGCCGGAGGTGTAGATCAGCAGCCCGAGCGGCTCACCCTCGCCGGAGTCGGCGACCTCGACCGGGGGCAGCTCGGCGCCTCGGGCGATGACGTCGGCAAGGGTCTCGACGACGATGCCCGAGTCGGCCAGACGCGCAGTCGCGGACGCGAGGGCGTCGCGGTGGTCGTCGAGTTCGGGCCGGACGTCGAAGACGACGAGGCGCTTGGGTGCGGGACCCGTTTTCACGAGCGCCAGCGCGTCGTCCAGGTAGTCGATGCTCGACGCGAGCACCGTGGGCTCGGTCTCGGCGACGATCGGCGCCAGCTGTGCCAGCGGGGCGCTGGTCTGCAGCGGCACGGACACCGCGCCCATCTGCGTCAGCGCGGTGTCGACGACGGTGTAGTCGACGCTGGTGAAGCCGAGGATGGCGACCCTCTCGCCGCTGGCGGCGTCGGCGGCCAGCGCGGCGGCGACGGCGCGGGTGCGGTCCCACAGCTCGCCGTAGGTGATGGTCTCGAAGCGGGGCGCCAGGGCGGCCACGGTCCGGCCGGCGTCGTCGGTCACGAACTCGACGGCGCGCTGGCCGAGCGCGGGCCGATCGGCGTAGGCCTCCATGACGGTGCGGACGACGTCGGGCAGGCGCAGTCCTTCGACCGCAGCTCCGACCGACGCGTCGGGGCGTGCCGCGGCGAACTCCGGATCGCTGGCGTACAGGTCCGCGATGCGGCGCTCGAGGCGCGCTTCGCTGGTGTCGAGTGGCTCGTTCTCGGAAGACATGCGTGTCCTTAGTGTGCGGTGCTGGTCGTCGGGAGGGAGCGTCGTCGGTCTCTCGGACTGGAACAACGTTAGCAAAACTAAAGATATGCCCCGCCTCGCTGAGCTGGGAGTTTACTGTGAGGGAATGGGCCAGAGCGGCTGATCGTTATACTAGCTAAATATTCACAGCGCTCTGGAGGACTGATCGATGCCACGTACCGAGGACGACACCTGGGACCTTGCGACCAGCGTGGGAGCGACCGCGACCATGGTCGCCGCCGCACGCGCGATCGCGACCAAGGCCGACGAGCCGCTGATCGACGACCCGTTCGCCGAGCCCCTGGTTCGCGCCGTCGGTGTGGACTTTCTCACACGGTGGGCGTCCGGCGAGATCACCGGCGCGGAGGTCGACGTCGACGGCACCGGTTGGGGCCTGTCGCACATGCCTGCCGCGATGGCCGCGCGGACCCGCTACTTCGACCGGTTCTTCGCCGACGCCGCCGAGGCGGGCATCCGGCAGGCCGTCATCCTGGCGGCCGGGCTGGACGCCCGCGCCTACCGTCTCGATTGGCCCTCGGACATGGTCGTCTACGAAATCGATCAGCCCCAGGTCGTCGAGTTCAAGCGCGTGACGCTCGCCGGACTCGGCGCCGCGCCGACCGCCGAGCTGCGGGCCATCTCGATCGACCTGCGCGACGACTGGCCGGCCGCGCTCCGGGAGGCCGGCTTCGACCCGACCGCGCCGTCGGCGTGGATCGCCGAGGGACTGTTCGGTTACCTGCCGCCCGAGGCGCAGGACCGCCTGCTCGACGCCGTCACCGACCTGAGCGCACCGGGGAGCCGGCTGGGGTCGGAGGCCGTGCCGAATCAGGCGAACACCGACCTCGACGCGGCCCGGGACAAGATGCGCGCGGCAACGGCGAAGTGGCGCGAACACGGCTTCGACCTCGACTTCAACGAGCTGGGTTTCGACGGCGAGCGCAACGACGTCGGCGACTACCTGGACGCGAGGGGCTGGTCGTCGGTCGGCACCCCGATGGGTCAGTTGTTGGCCGACAACGGCTTCCCGGCGATCCCGCAGGCGAACGACGACGACGTCACGATGAACGGGGTCGTCTACTACACCTCGACCCGGCGCTGAGTCAGGACCCGGAGCGGGCGATCTGCAGTTCGAGTTCGGCCTCGTAGGCACCCTCGTCGCGGCCGAGTGCCACGGTGGCGGCCGTCATCGCCGCGATGGCGAGGGTGAGCGCGATCGCCTCGTAGCGTCCGGCGTTCAGCTCCTCGCCGAGCAGGATGGCGCCGAGGAACACCGCGACGACGGGTTCGAGCACCAGCATCGTCGGCACCGACATCTGCAGCGCCCCGGCGTGGAACGCCGACTGCTGCAGGAGCACGGCGAAGACGCCGAGGAACACCAACAGATACGGCGCAGGCGTGGCCAGCATGCTCAGCAGTCCACGATCGTCGAGGGTGTGCATCACGACCTTGGTGAGCACGGCGACCACGCCGAACAGGACGCCGACGGCCACGGCGACCGCGACCGCGCGCTGCCATCCCGCCACCCGCACCGCGATGACGACGCAGATCACGACGATCAGCGTGCAGACGGCCGCGACGATGGCCGTCACCGGCAGCGTGGCGGTCGCCGCCTGCGGTCCGGGCCGGGCGAGGAGTACGAACACGGCCAGCGACGTCGTCAGCAGGCCGGCCCACAGCCACTCCGAGCGCCGGACCCGGCGGTGGGCCAGCCGTGCGCTCAGCGGCAGCGCGAACAGCAGCGCGGAGACCAGCAGGGGTTGAACGAGCAGCAGCGAGCCCTTGATCAGAGCGAGCGCCTGAAACACGTAGCCGAGGATGGCTACGGCCGTGCCTGCCCACCACAGCGGACGGCGCAACAGGGTGCGGAACATGACGGCGCTGACGCCCTGCTCGGACGGAACGTCGAGGGTGGCGCGCTGGCGCACGACGATGCCGATGGCCATCGCGATGGCGGCGCACAGTGACAAGAGGACGACCAGCCCATGGGTCAGCAACGTCCTCGGCATCCCTTCATCGGTTCTGCGACAAGCCCCCTCACCTACACGGTAGAGGAGGTGCCGCTAGACCGCTTCGAGCCGAGCGCCCTTCGCAGGTTGCGGTGCCGCATCGTCGTCGGGCGTACCCGCGGGGTCGATGCGGTCGTTCACGCGGTTGACGACGGTGTCCACTCGCTCCACGGCCGCGCCGCACAGGTCGCGAACCTTCTCGCCCGCGGTGTCGACGTCGTCGGCGGCGCTGAGGAGATAGGACCGCACGTTGAGGCGCACCCTGTCCGCGACGAGGCGTACCCGCCGGCGCAGACGTTCGTCGACCTCGACCGTCACGTAGGGCAGTATCCGAATCGCCATGTGTCGCTCCCCGCTCGATTGCCGTCGCGTTCCAGGCTAACGGAGAAATGGCGTGGCTCACGAGGTGACGTCGATCGCGTGACGTGTGTGGAGTTCGCCGACATCACACGAGGTCGGCGATGGCGGCCGCGGTTTGCAGGTCCTCGTAGGCGGCGGAGTACCGCTGGGCGAGCGCGAGCGCGATGTCCGGTCGCTGCCACAGCTCGCCGGCGCTCGCGGTGCAGAGCCACAGCGTCAGCCCGTGCGCGACCGACGCGCGGTAGCGCAGCCACACCTCCTCGAGCGACGGCAGCTCGTCGGCGGGCAGGTCCAGTGCGTCGCGGTACGCCTCGAGGATCGCGCCTTCGTGACGCCTGCGGTCCTCGGTGATCAGCGCACCCTGCAGGAAGTAGCCGAGGTCGAGCGCGAAGTTGCCGCGCCGCGCCACCTGCCAGTCCAGGAACCCGACGGTCGACTCCTCCCCGCCATGAACCGAGCCGTCGGGCACGACGTAGGTGTTGCCGACGTGCGCGTCACCGTGCAGCAGCGTCGTCGGGCCGATGGTGAGCGTGCGGACGTACGGCTTCCACACGTCCTCGATCAGCGCGTCGATCGACAACGCGTGCACCGATGCCGGCGCATCGTCGCCGAGGCGCTCGAGCGCCGCGGGCAACGGGGCGTATTGCATGCCGTCCCACGGCACGAACGGTTCCAGCCAGCCCAGCTCCGGACGGTCGAGGCGGTGGCCCCAGAACCGGCCATGCATGCGGGCGAGCCCACGCACGCCGTCGGTGGCCTGCTCGACGTTCAGCGGCCGGGTGGCGTCGCGGGGGTCGGCGCCGCGCGCGGCGAGGTCCTCCATGACGAGCAGGAAGTCCTCCTCGGCCTCGTCGATCACGGCGGCGTAGACCAGCGGGTGTTCCAGCGGCAGTTCGAGGTTCGAGTTGAACAGCCTCGGCTCGTGCAGCAGCCCGCTGGTCATCTTGATCATGGCCTTGTGGTCGGGGTCGACCGCCTTGACGAACACGCTCGCGGGCCCGGATCCCGATGCGTACGTGACGGCGAGGCGCGCGCGCCGGTTGGTCCCGTCGTCGCGCATGTCGACCGTCACGGCGTCGACCACCGCATCGGGGTGCCTGTCCCCCAGCGCGGCGGTCATCCACTCCGGGGTGATCTCGGTCCAATCCCGCGGGACCGCGAGCGCGGTGGTCATCCGATGATCGCAGGCATGGATTCCCAGCCCCGGATGGTCGACGTGGTCGAGAACACCGCGTTCGGCAGGTCGACCTCCCACTCGGGGAACCGCTTCAGGATCTCCTCGAGCGCGATTCGGCCTTCCAGCCGAGCGAGCGAGGAGCCGAGGCAGTAGTGCGCACCGACGCTGAAGCCGAGATGCGCGCGCTGCTCGCGGTTGATGTCGAAGACCTCGCCGTCGGGCGGGAACTGGCGCGGGTCGCGGTTGGCGGCGCCGATGAGCATCATCATCACCGCGCCCTGGGGGACGGTCTGGCCATGGATCTCGACGTCGCGGGTCACGTACCGGGCGACGTGGGGTGCGGGCGGCTCGAAGCGGACCAGTTCCTCGACGGCCTTGGGGATCAGCGTCGGATCCTCGACCAACTGCCGCCGCTGGTCGGGGTGCTCGGCCAATACCTTTGCGGCCCAACCGATCAGCCGCGTCGTGGTGTCGTTGCCCGCGCCTGCGACCACGTTGAGGTAGATGAGCAGTTCGTCGCGGGTGAGGCGGCGCGTCACGCCCTGCTCGTCGACGAACTCGACGTTGAGCAGTTCGGTCATGATGTCGTCGGACGGGTTGTCGACGCGCCAGTCGATGTAGTCGGCGAAGATGTCGCCGGAGACGAGCCCCTCTTCGGCGGCCTTCATGGGCTTGCCCGCCTCGGTCTTCATCTGGCCGGTGACGTGGTCGCGGACCGCCACCTGGTCGGCTTCGGGGATGCCGATGAGCGCGCTGATGGTCTTCATCGGCATGACTGCACCGAAGTCGGTGACGAAGTCGAACCGGCCCGCGCCGACCACGGCGTCGAGGCTCTCGACGCAGTAGTTCCTGATCTTCTGCTCGAGCAGCGCGATCTTGCGCGGGGTGAACATCCGGGCCAGCAGTTTGCGGTGGATGTCGTGGATCGGCGGGTCCTCGAAGATCAGGACGCCGGACGGGATCGGGAAGTCGGCCCGGATGAGTTCGAGGATCGCACCCTTGGCCGAGCTGTACGTGGCGTGGTCGACGATGCCGCGGTTGACGTCCTCGTAGCGGCTCACCGCGTAGAAGTCGTGCTGCGCGTTGTAGTACAGCGGCGCCTCTTCGCGCAGGCGCGCGAACACCGGGTAGGGGTTGGCGTTGATGTCGACGTCGTACGGGTCGAAGTAGACGTCGCTGGTCGCGTCGAGCGTTGCCGAGTCGGTCACGTGGTCCGCCTCTCTGGTCGAACGGGCGGGATTGCTTACACGCGTAAGCTACACGCCGCAGACGGGCTCGGACAAGGATTCGACGGTTACGACTCGAGCGGCTGGTGTAACGCCGTCAGGTCGATTCGCGCAGGATCAGGTGCGCGACGTTCGCGCTGCTCGGCTCCCGCACCGACGGGTAGCCCAGCTCGGTCATCATCGCGGCGACCGACACGTCGACGATGGTCTCGGCGTCGAAGCCGACCGAGGTCAGGGGTGGTGCGCTGACGGCACCGAGCGGCCTGGCGTCGACGCCCATCACCGCGAGGTCGGCCGGGCAGCTCAGGCCGGCCCGCCGGATGCCGTGCAGCACGACCATCGCGGTCTCGTCACTCTCGGCGCACACCGCCGTGACGCCGTCGGCCACCCAGCCGCGCACCACGTCGGCGGCATCGGTGCCGTCCGACCGGACCGATCCGGTGACGATCTCGGGCAGCCCGCGTTGCGCTGCCGCCACGCGCAGACCCTCGAGCCAGTACTCGCCGAGTGGCCGCACGGGTTCCACGTCGGAGAAGGCGAACGCCAGCCTGCGGTGGCCACGCTCGAGGAGGTGCTCGACGCGCATCTCGCCGATGGTCAGGTGCAGCGCGCCCATCGCGTGCAACTGTGCGCTGCCGAGGTGGATCTGCGGGATGCCCGCAGCGGTGACGGCGTCGAGTGCCGCCCCGCCGAGCGGGAACACCGTCGTCACCGCGATCGGGTTGAGGTCGGCGATCGCGTCGACGACGTTGCGACCGTCCTCGGTCTCGAACTGCAGCGACAGCACCACGCCGTGCCGGGCCAGCGCCGCGGTCAGCCGGCTGCCCACCTCGATCAGCAGGTCGCCGAGCGAGATCCGCGGCACCACGTACAGCATGACGCCGCTGCCTCCGCGGGCCAGGTTGCGTGCCGCGAGGTTCGGCCGGTACCCGAGCTGTTGGGCCGCGGCGTGCACGGCGGCTCTGGTCGTGGCCGAGATGGTCTGCCCCTGCACGTCGTTGAGGACGTAGGTGACGGTGGCGGCGGAGACGTTGGCGAGGCGCGCGACGTCGGCTTTCGTCGGCCGTGCCGAACCCTTCACTCCCACGCGGTCATCGTGGCATGTCAGGCGGCGACCGTGCTCCTCAACCGAGCGCCCGCGGTCTCGCGCAGGCCCAGCACGGTCAGCAGGGACAGCGCCGCGGCGCCCATCAGGTAGAACGCGGGTGCCATCACCCCGATCTCACCGGTCAGCCAGGTGACGACGTACGGCGTCGTGCCACCGAAGCCGGCGACGGCGACGTTGTAGCCGACCGAGAAGCCGCTGTAGCGCACCCGGGTGACGAACAGTTCGACGCCCGCGGTCACGGCGGTCGAGATGTACACCGACTCGATCGCGGCGAGGAGGCAGTGCGCGATGATCGCGGCGGCCAGCGAGCCCGAATTGGCAAGCAGGAAGAGCGGATACGCGAATACGACGAAGAGCGCGGACCCGGCGATCAGCATCGGCTTGCGGCCCACCCGGTCCGACAGCGCCGCCAGCGGCAGGATCAGCATTAGCGCCACCAGGCTGGCCAGCGTGATCGACGTGAACGACGCCGTCTTGGAGTAGTTCAGCGTCTTGATGAGGTAGGTCGGCACGAACGTGAACACCACGTAGTAGCCGACGTTGAAGATCAGGAACAAGCCGATCACCTGCAGGATCGACCGCCATGACGTGGTGATCGCCTCGCGCAGCGGCTTGGTGGCGACGTCGTCGGACCTGCTGAGTTCGGTGAACTCGGGTGTGTCGTCGAGCCGCAGCCGGATGTATAGCCCGACGAGGCCCAGCGGCGCGGCGATCAGGAACGGGATGCGCCAGCCGTAGGAGTCCATCGCCGCCGCAGGCAGCCCGGCCTGCAGCAGCGTGACCGTGATCGAGCCGAGCAGGAATCCCACGACACCCGACCACGCCATGAAGGTGACCGTGAACCCGCGGCGTTCGGCCGAGGCGTACTCGGCGAGGTAGACCGCGCCGCCGCCGTATTCGCCGCCGGCCGAGAACCCTTGCAGGCACCGGAAGAACAACAGCAGCAGCGGTGCCGCGACGCCGATTGCCTGATACGTGGGCAGTAGGCCGATCGCCAGTGTCGCGGCCGACATCAGCAGGATGACGATCGCCAGTACGCGTTGCCGGCCGATGCGGTCACCGAGCGGACCGAACACGAACCCGCCGAGCGGCCTCGCGAAGAACGCCGCGGCGAAGATCGCGAAGGTATTGAGCAACGCCGCGGTGTCGTCGCCGGACGGGAAGAAGTTGGCGGCGATGTACGTCGCGAGGAATCCGTAGATCGCGAAGTCGAACCACTCGACGGCGTTGCCGATCGATGCGCCGACGACCGCCTTGCGCACCGCGGCCGCATCCGACATGCCGCCCGAGGTTAGTCAGCGTCGGGTTGCCGCGTGGCAGAACGGATTTGAGCAAGCTGCTTAGCTCGTGACCTCCGCCGAACGTAGGTTACCGCCACGGTTTCGGCCGGCAAGCGTGGCACGAGGCGACACTCGGCGTGTGGTGAGCCGCCTGGAGGCGCACAGTATGGGCATGGACATGCACCTGGCAGATCAGACCGTCGTCGTCACCGGCGCGAGCAAGGGCATCGGTCTGGCGATCAGCCAGGCCTTCACCGCCGCAGGTGCGCACGTCATAGCCGGTGCCCGCCACGACGGCCCCGAACTCCGCGATCTCGTGACCGCCGGGTCGGCCACGTTCGTCGCCGTGGACCTCTCGACCGTCGAGGGCCCCAGGGCGCTGATCGAGGCGGCCGCCGAACGCGGCGGGGTCGACGTCCTGGTCAACAACGCCGGCGCAGTCCAGACCCGATTCGACGGCATCCTCTCGGTCACCGACGACGACTGGGCAGCGTCGCTGTCGATCAACTTCCTCTCGGCAGTGCGGACCACGCGCGAGGCGATCCCCCACATGCTGACTCGCGGCGGCGGCAGCATCGTGATGATCGGGTCGATCAACGCGACGCTGCCCGAGTGGAACATCGTCGACTACAGCGCCACCAAGGCCGCCCTGGCAAGCTACGCCAAGAGCCTGTCGAAGGAGTTCGGTCCCAGGGGCATTCGCGTCAACACCGTCAGCCCCGGTCCAGTCTCGACCGACCTTTGGTTGGCCTCCGACGGCGTGGCCGCCAAGTTCGCCGATGCCAGCGGCGCGACTGCCGACGACGTCGTGGCAACGGTGTCCGCAATCGCACCGACCGGTCGGTTCACCACCCCTGCGGAGGTCGCCGACCTCACCGTGTTCCTGGCCAGCAGTCGCTCGGCCAACACCACGGGCGCCGACGTCCGCATCGACGGTGGTTACGTCACCACCCTCTAGCAACGGACCCCCTTCCCCCCACAGCCGAGACGCGTAACGTGCGGCAGATGACCACCCTGGCCGATCCGAACGTCACTGCGGCACTGGACCGCATGTACTCCGAGTCCGTCGAGCAGATGGCGACCCTGCGTGCCCGGTTCGACGGCGTCGACCTGTCCAAGGCCACCGCGCAGGAACGGGCCGACGCGCTGAGCGACGTCTACATGCCCGTGACCCCCGAGGCGGGTCGCTTGCTCTACGCCTTGGTGCGGGCCACCAGGCCGGAGACGGTCGTCGAGTTCGGCATGTCACTCGGGCTGTCCGGCATCCATCTGGCCGCCGCCGTCCGCGACAACGGCGCCGGCCGCGTCGTCACCACCGAGTTGAGCGCGGCCAAGGTGACGGCCGCCAAGCGCAACTTCGCCGATGCCGGCGTCGACGACGTCATCACGGTGCTCGAGGGCGACGCGCTGCAGACCCTCGCCGGGTTGGACGGGCCCGTGGGGTTCGTGTTGCTCGACGGGTGGAAGGAGTTGTACCTGCCGGTGCTCCGGCTGCTGGAGCCCCGGCTGAGCAGCGGTGCGCTGGTGGTCGCCGACAACACCAACATGCCCGACACCCAGCCCTACCTGGACTACGTGCGCGAGCCTGCCAACGGCTACGTCAGCGTGAACTTCCTGGCCCGCGACTCCGACAGCATGGAGCTGAGCTGCCGCGCCTAGCGCTTGACCTGTAGCGACGCGAGGTTGCGCACCGACCGGTCGACGTCGGAGCGCAGGATGCGCGCGGTCAGCGCGCCGACGGGTCCGCTGAGCAGCCCGCCCTTGAACTCCGCGAGCACGTGGAACGTCGTCCCCTGCTGATCAGGGGTGACGGTCATGTGCAGCGAGATGCGCACCCCGCCGAACCCGTGTCCCTCCATCGCGATGCGACGGGGCGCGTCGTACTCGGTGACCTCCCAGTGGATGGTGTTCCGGAAGCCCTTCACCTTGATGCACGACGACACCTTGGTGCCCACTTCGATCACGTCGGGCACCGGGCTCTTCCATCCTCCGAAGATGGTCAGCCACTCGTCGAAGCGGTGCAGATCCGAGGCCATGGCCCAGGCCTGTTCGGGGGTCAGTTCCGAGGACACGGATACGTCGACGTTCGCCATGCCTCACTTCATACCCGACTCCGGCCGAATCGACGCCCCTTGCGACCTAGGGCATCGGCACCGGGGCCGGAGCGGGAGCAGGCGCAGGTGCGGCCGGCGGAGGGGGCGGCGGCGGGGCGCCGGCGCCGAGCACCCGCTGCAGGTCGGGCTTCATGGCCGCCAGCTGAGCTCCCCAGTAGCCCCAGCTGTGCGTGCCGTTGGCAGGGAAGTTGAAGATCGCGTTGCGGCCGCCTGCAGCGAGGTAGCGCTTCTGGAAGTCCTTGTTGGTGTTGATGGTGATGTTCTCCAGGAACTGCGCGCTGTACATGGTGCCGAAGTCGCCACCGGGCGCGTCGAGGTCCGAGGACCGGCCGTTGCCGCAGTACACCCACACCGCGGTGTTGTTGGCGACGAGCGTGGCGATGTTGACCGTCGGGTCGTTGCGCCGCCACGCCGGGTCGCTGGTGGTCCCCCACATGTCGGTGGCGTTGAATCCGCCCGCATCCTTCATCGCGAAGCCAATCATGGTGGGCCACAACCCCTGTGAGGGATTCAGGAACCCGGACAGCGAACCCGCGAAGATGAACTGCGCCGGGTGCCAGATCGCCAGCGTCAGCGCGGCGCCGCCTGCCATCGAGAGCCCGACGACGGCGTTGCCGGTCGGCGCGATGCCACGGTTGGCGGCCAGCCAGGCGGGCAGTTCCTGGGTCAGGAAGGTCTCCCACTTGTAGGTGACCGTGCCCGCGCTGCCGACGGCCGGTCGGTACCAGTCGGTGTAGAAGCTGGACTGCCCACCGACCGGCATGACGAGCGACAGGCCCGAGTCGTGATACCACTCGAACGCCGCGGTGTTGATGTCCCAACCGCTGGCGTCCTCCTGGGCGCGCAGCCCGTCGAGCAGGTACACCGCGTGCGGCCCGCCACCCTGGAACGTCACCCTGATGTTGCGGCCCATCGACGGCGACGGGACGTCGAGCTGCTCGATCGGCAGGCCCGGGCGCGAGTAGGCCGCGGCCGTCGGCGTCTGCGCCGTGATGCCCATCAGCCCGGGCAGCGCGAGCACTGCGAGCAGGGCTGCGGACAGCCGCTTCACCTTGGCGAACACCGGTGGTACTCCATTCGTCAGACGTCGATTCGTGGCCGAACCTAACAGCGGCCCGAGCACCGGCTCCGCGCCCACGCGGCGCTTGATGCGCTCGTTATCAAGGCGTTTCGCGATCGTGGCGGACGCGGCGCCTGTGCGGGCGGCGGGAGGTCGCTGTGAATCCCCTTGGGCGCGGCCCTTCCGTTAGCTGCAGTCGGCAGACTCTCCTGAAACGACGAAGGAGCGACGGTCATGGAACTCTCGGCATTCACCACCCGACGGCTGGTCGGCGGCACCGCGCTGGCCGGCGGGCTGCTGACGGCGGCACTGTTCGGCGGCATCGCGCCCGCGTTCGCCAACGAAGACCCCGCTGCCAATCCGCCCAACTGCAGCGCCGCGGACCTCGAGGGCGTACGCGCCGGCGTGTCGGCGTCGACCTCGGCGTACCTGTTCACCCACCCGGACCTCAACGCCTACGTGTCGACGCTCGGCGGGCTCAGCCGCGAGGAGGTCGCCGGCAGGACGATGGGGTACCTGGCGCAGCACCCGCAGGAGCAGGCCGAGATGACCGGCATCCGGCAGCCGCTGGTGGACATCAAGAACCGGTGCGGGGTGCCTGCAACTCCCTGAGCGCCTGGGCTACCCGACGCCGGTGAGGATCGCGCCGGTGCGCCACCAGATGATCGCCGCGAACACCACGACGAGGGCGACGGAGAACCCGGCCTGGATCAGGGTGCGGTGGGCCCGCGGGGCGTAGCCGTAGACCCACGCGACCAGCGCGCCGGTGATGAGGCCGCCGATGTGGCCCTGCCAGCTGATCGACGGCACCACGAACGTGATGACGAGGTTGATCACGATGAGCCCGATGAGCGGGCGCATGTCGAAGTTCAGCTTCTTGGCGAGCACCAGCGTTGCGGCGAACAGGCCGAAGATCGCACCGGACGCGCCCAGGGTGCCCTGGTCGACGGGTGAGAACAGGTAGACCATGACCGATCCGCCGAGCGCGCTCAACGCGTAGATGCCGAGGAAGCGGATCCGGCCCATGGCCAATTCCAATGCGGGACCGGTGAAGTACAGCGCCACCATGTTGAACAGGACGTGCGTGATGCCGACGTGCAGGAAGGCCGACGTCGCGAGCCGGTAGTACTGGTCGCCGTAGGCGATGCCCTCGGGCCACAGCACGAACTGGCGGTACACCTCCTCGTTCGCCATCTGCAGCACGAACAGCGCCAGGTTCACCGCGATCAGCACGTAGCTGGCGATCGGCACGGTGGTGGGCCGGCCGCCGAATGCCGTGGTCGGCTGACGTATCGACTTCGCCGCCGCGTCGATGCAGTCCGGGCACTGGTGTCCGACGGGCGCGGTGCGCATGCACTCGGGGCAGATGAACCGCCCGCAGCGGGTGCACTGGACGTACGTCGGCCGGTCGGGATGCCGGTAGCACGTCGGCGGCGGCGCGCCCTGCGGCACGGGCTGGTACGGGTAGCTCACGTCACCACTCTTCCAGGCGGTACCGCACTACAGGCGCCAGAGGGCTTCCTGTGTCGTGCTCGCGACCAATGTGTCCTCCGCGGAGTACAGCGACCCGACGACCAGGCCGCGCGAGTCGCTGTTGTTCAGCGAGCGCACCTCGTAGCGATGCCACTGCCGCGGATCGAACGGGCGGTGGAACCAGACCGCGTGGTCGAGGCTCGCGGCGTAGCCCGCCTCGGGGTGCAGCGGCGTGCCGGGCGGCCGGGCGACGGGCACCGGCCCGAAGTCCGACATGAACGTCAGCGTGCAGGCCCGGATCAGCGGGTCGTCCTCGATCTCGTCGCGCGTCCGGATCCAGAACGGCGGCACCGCGAACACCGAGTCGTCGCCCGGCGTGACCCGGATGTCGAAGCGCTCGGCGAAGCCGAGGTTGGGCACCTTGTGCATGGCGTCGTCGAATTCGAGTGCAGGCACGATCGGTGGCTGCCAGTCGGCGGCGTCCTCGGGACGGTGGAACGACGCGATCATCTCCAGGATGACCTTGCCGTGCTGGACGGCGGTGACGCGGCGGGTGTCGAAGGACCGGCCGTCGCGGGTCCGCTCGACGTGCAGTTCGACGTCGACGCCGTACTGGCCACCGCGGACGAAGTAGAGGTGCAGCGACTGCGGCAGCTTGTCGGGTTCGACGGTGTGGCCCGCCGCGGCCAGGGCCTGCGCCGCGATGAGCCCGCCGAACAGCCGGTCGCCGGGGCCGCTGCGGGGGTTGGGGGCGACGAACACGTCGCCGCGCTGCTCGAAGTCGAGCAGACGGGCGATCCAGCTGCTGTCCCCGGCCGAGTTGACACGTGTCATAGAGCGCTGACCCTAGCCGAGGCCCGTCCCGGCGGCGTCAGTCGGCGCGCACCTCGGGTTCGACGATGGCGCTCACCTTGATCTCGATGCGCATGTTCGCCGCGCCCAGCACCGGCACCGCGATCTCGGTCCAGATCGGCGCCCGGTCACCCATGCGCTCGCGGAATTGCTCGACCATCACCGAGTTATGGGCATCGCCGATCTCCGTCGGGTTCTCGGTGACGTGGAAGGAGTCCACCGAGATCACGTCGCGCCAGGTCGCTCCCGCGGTGGCCAGCGTCCGCTCGACGTTGTCGAAGGCGGCGACGATCTCCTCGCGCAGGTCGGACGGGAAGTCGAACTGGTCGTTCCAGCCACCCTGCCCGGAGATCTCGACGCGGTCGCCCACCCGGACGGCCTGGCTGTAGCGCATGTTCTTCAGCTGTGTGTCGCCGTAGCCGGGGGTGACGAAGAACTCTGGTCGTGCCATCGGTTTCTGCCTCTCAATTGACTTCACGGTTGAAGTAAACCTAGCATGGTTTCAGTTCACGCGTGAAGTGAGTATCGTGCCGGGGATGGCCAAGCGAACTGACGGGTGGTTGAGCGCCGACGAGAAGGAGGCCTGGACCGGCCTCATCTCCCTGCTGCTGCTCATGCCCGGCAGGCTCGAGGCGCCGCTGCGGGACGAGTCGGGCCTGACCCTGTTCGAGTACCTTGTGCTGAGCCACGTGTCCGATGCGCCCGAGCGGCGGATCAGGATGAGCGACCTCGCCTTCCTGGCCAACGGATCGCTGTCGCGGCTGTCGAATGTGGTGACCCGTCTCGAGAAGCGCGGCGCGATGTCCCGTCACCCCGATCCCGACGACGGCAGGTACACCCTCGCCGTCCTGACCGACGCAGGCCTCGAGACGGTCCGCGCCGCAGCACCCGTGCACGTCCGCGCCGTGCGCGAACTCGTGCTCGACCCGCTGAGCGCCGCCGATCAGCAGGCGCTGGTGCGCATCGCCGCGAAACTCAAGGCGCGTCTGCCGGGCTGACCAGGAACGGACGCACGACGACGACGTAGGCCGCGAGCACCGCCACGGGTACGGCCAGCGGCAGCCAAACCACCTCGACCGGCACGATCGCCGCCAGCAGCGCCACCGCCGACAGGCCCATCGCGGCGGCCACGGTCGGGCGCGACACCGCGTCGTCGGGCCGCTCGACGAACCGGGTCACCAGATACGCCGTCGCAGCGATACCGGCGATGGCGGCCACCGTCGGTGGTGGATCGGTACGCACGAGCAGTACGACGACGCACCCCACTGCGAGCGTGGCGGCGCCCGCCCATCGCAGGCCTGCGGCCACCGCGACGACCGCCACCCCCACCACCGCGAAGTCCACGCCCACGGCGCCCAGCGCCCCTGCGGCGATCATCAGCAGGGCGAAGGCGGGCGACAGGGCGCGCACGTCAGCGCCGCCGTACGACGCGGCGCCGGTGGTCGGGCGTCAGGTGCATTACCTGGTCGAGCGTGCTGTCGGGCAGCCACGACACCACGTCGACGCCGATCATCGCCATGTCGCGGTACATGAACGACCGCTGCATCGACCACATCCGGTGGATCAGCGGGTCGTGATCCTCGCGCAACGGCGCGCGGTCGAGCACGTCGACGGCCACCACGACGTGTCCGCGTCTGCACAGGTCGATGAGCGCGAGCGCGAAGTCGGTGTCGAGCAACGTCGAGAAGGCCACCACGATCGCACCCGTCGGGATCGCGGCCGCAGGCGCGAGAGTGCCGGAGGTGCGCTCGAATTCGTCGCCGACGGCGAACGTCGCGTCGAGCACCCGATAGAACTGCCTGCGCCCGATGTCCGGCTGCAACCACCGCGGGCGTGCGCCGAGCGCCACCACACCGGCTCGGTCACCACTGCGCAGTGCGCTCTGCACCACCTGCACCGCGCCCTCGACGGTGCGCCTGGCCGCCTCGGTGGCAGGCCCCGGCGGCTGATCGTGGGTGTCGACGAGCACCACGACGTCGGCGGCGCGCTCACTGAGCCGTTCGGTGACGTGCAGACTCCCGCGTCGGGCACTGACCGGCCAATTGACCGTGCGCAGTTGATCACCTGGCACGTAGGTCCTGATTCCGCCGAACTCGATGCCCCTGCCGATGCGCGCGGTGATGTGGGTGCCGAGCCGGTCGAGCAGCTCGGTGCGCGGCAGCGCGGTCGGCTGCGCGGGCACCACCGGGAACACGAACACGTCGGCGGCACGGACGGTCGCGGTGCCCTCGACGAGGCCGCCGCGGGCCTGCAGGCCCACCCTGACGGTGACCGGGTAGCGGCCCCACTGCTCCGCACTCGCGGTCACCTCGACGCGGCCGTCCTCGCGCGGGGTCGCCGCGTGCCGCAGACCCGTCGCACCGAGCACTTCCAGGCGAACGGCCGAACCGTCCGAGGCGCTGGCCCACACCGTCAGCCGCACGTCCTCGGTCTCGAAGCAGCGCAACGTCTCCCGATCGGCGCACACCGTCACCGTCGGGGCCCGGCGCTGCCACCGGTAGGACGCCAGCACCCCCAGCAGCGGTGCCGCGAAGACGGCCAGCTGCCACGCCGACGCAACTACGGCCACGACGAGCGCCACCGCGACCACGGTCGCCAGCGCCTGCGTCAACGACGCTGCCCGCCAATCCGGTTCGACGTCGGTAGCGTGCTCGACGGTCACGGTGCGCCGGTCACTCGCCCGCACCCGACGTGCGCGGGACGGGAACCCGCCGAAGCAACTCCTCGACGACGTCGACGCTGCGCACCTGCCGCACCCACATCTCCGGGCGCAGGCTGATCCGATGCGCCATCGCGGGAACGGCCAGCGCCTTGACGTCCTCGGGAATCACGTAGTCCCGGCCGAGCAGCAGGGCGCGGGCGCGGGCGAGCTGCACGAGGTCCAGCTCGGCGCGCGGGCTCGCCCCGACCGCGACCTGGGGGTGCTGCCTGCTGGCCGTCGCCAGCGACACGACGTAGCGCAGTACGTCCTCGTGCACCGTCACCTGCTCGACCGACTCCCGCATGGCCAGTAGCTCGTTCGCGTCGACCACGCGGTTCACCACGGCGTCCGGTGAGCCGCGGTCGATCCGGCGCCGCAGCATCGATACCTCCTCCGCGCCGGTGAGGTACTGCAGTTCGAGCCGGACGGTGAACCGGTCGAGCTGCGCCTCCGGCAGCGGGTAGGTGCCCTCGTACTCGATCGGATTGTCGGTCGCGAGCACGACGAACGGCTCGTTGAGCTGATGCGTCACGCCGTCGATGCTGACCTGCCCCTCGGCCATGGCCTCCAGTAGCGCGGCCTGGGTCTTGGGCGGGGTGCGGTTGATCTCGTCGGCGAGCAGCAGGTTGGTGAAGATCGGGCCGGGCCGGAATTCGAAACGGCCCGAACGCATGTCGTAGATGGTCGACCCGAGCAGATCCGCGGGCAGCAGGTCGGGGGTGAACTGCACGCGGGTGAACTCCAGACCCAGCGCCGCGGCGAAGCACCGGGCGATCAGCGTCTTGCCCAGTCCGGGCAGGTCCTCGATGAGCGCGTGGCCGCGAGCCAGTACGGCGGTCAGGATCAGCGTCAGCGCCGGCCGTCGCCCGACCACCACGCGCTGCACCTCGTCGAGCACGGCGTCGCACCGGGCCGCCGTGGTGGCCGCACTCGTCGTCTCGGTCATATCCGCTCCAGCCGTTTCAGCAGTTCGTCGAGGACGTCGCGACCGGGCCCGGGTTTCTCCCGCTCGTTCAGCGCGACGTCATCCGGGTCGACCCATTGCCACAGCTCGTCGCCGAAGACCATGCGCGCCGTCGCGCGGTACGCCTCCGGGTTCTTCGACTTGCGTTGTCCCGTGGCGAGTTCGAACTGCCGGGCCAGCATCGGGCGCAGGTGCTTGTCCCAGTCCGCGCGGCTGGAGTCGGCCCAGCTGACCAACGTCTGCGTGCGAGCGACCCACCGCCGCAACGTCTCCTCGGGGTCGCGGGCCCTGGACTCGTCGACGAGCACCGCGGGCTCCCGCGTGACGTGCCACCGCACCGCGAGCAGCGCGACCGCGAGCGTGGCACCAGCCAGCCACGGCAGCGGCGACCGATCGGGCAGTGTCATGGCGGCGGCCTGCACGCCGAGGATCAGCAGCGCGGCCGCGGCGACGGTCCGGTTCACGCCGTGACCCTAAGCTCGTCGAGCACCTGCCGAAGCACCGCGACGGCGGCATCGCGGTGCGCCTCGGTCATCACGTGCGGGCTGAACCGGGCCTCGTCGAACAGATCGACCAGTTCTATTGCGCTATCGGGTCGCAGCGCATTCTGCGCCACCGCACGGTCGAGTACCTCGGACGCCGTGTCGAAGTCCCGTGGCATCGCACCCGGTACGCGGGCCAGTTCGCGTTCCATCGCGGCGTAGCAGGCGATGATGGCGTGACGCGGATCGCGGCTGGTGTCACCCACCTCGGCGAGGCCGACCTCGGCGGCGCGGGCGAGCGTCTCCGACTCGTCGGCCTGGGCCAGAACTCCACCCTCCCCCGCCCCGGCGGACTGGTCGGTCGCCCCTGGGCGGCGGCGCACGCCCAGCACGCTCCCGACGATGAGCACGACGAGGAAGACCGCGGTCGCCACGTAGAGGTAACCCAGTGCGTCCCAATCCCGTTCGGCAACGTCCGGTGGCGCCGCCGCCGTGTCGGCGGGTTCGGATGCCTCCGGCGCCGCGGGGCGATCTCCGGCAGGCTCGGGCAGCGTCGGGTCGGCCGACCCCCCGAACTCCCACCTGCTGAGCAGTACGAAGATCAGCAGCCAGCAGGCGATCACGGCGAAGGCGATCATCGCGACCCGCCACGTCGGCCGTGCCCGGTCGCTACGCAGCCAGGCCGGTCCGGCCGACGTCGGCGCGGCGGCGGGCACGGGCCTGCGGACCCGGACGATCACGGCCGTCACCACCACCGCGACGGCCACCGCGAGCAACCCGAGCACGATCACGGTCGACGCCGGGTCGTCCGGTGGCCGCTCCGTAGCGGGTGCCTCGGCCCCGGGTACGCGGCCGCGCAGCCCGACGGTCACCACGATCACCAGCAGGGCCACGATCGCGGCAGGCGGCATTCCACGTCGTCTCGACGTCGCTCGTGTCGACGTCTGCGAACCGGCCATCGGCGGACCTCCCGGCGACCGACCCCGGCCGCGCCTGTCTGGTCGATGGTAGGCCGGTCGTCAGGGCCCCTGGCCGTGTTCGCGTAGCCAGGCCGCGGTGAGTTGGCGGTACGCCTGCTGACCGATGCTGCCTTCGCGTTCGTCGAAGACGTGGTCTGCGTATGGGACGGAGACCAGCTTCACGTCCACCCCGGCCGCGGTGGCCCGGTCGGCGAACTCGTGGGCACCGCCGGTCGGCACGAGGTGGTCGGTGGCTCCGAGCAGCAGCAGCGTGGGCGGTGCCGACGGGGTGACGTGGGTGGCCGACGCGACGGCGGCGTACCGGTCCGGGACCTCGACGGGCGATCCGCCGAGGTACGCGGTGGCGAAGCCCTTCGCCGTGCCGCCCAACGCGACGTCGTCGTTGGCGAACACTCCGGCCGGGTCGACCGCCGGGTACAGCGCGGATACCGCGCCGACCGGCGGCACCTCGGTGCCGCACGACGGCCGCAGCGTCCCGGCGGAGGCCATGTACGCCGCGTTGATCGCGAGGTTGCCGCCCGCGGAGTCGCCGGTCAGCGAGAGCCGCGCCGGGTCGCCCCCGAAGCGCTCCGCGTTGTCGGCGACCCACGTCATCGCGCAGCCGATCTGACCGGTGACCACGTCCCAGAGGTGTCGCTCCGGCGACGACAGCGCGTAGTCGACGGACACGACGAGCCACCCTCGGTCTGCGAACCAGCGCAGGTCGGTGGCGTGGGCGTTGCGGTCGCCGGCCACCCAGCCGCCGCCGTGCACGAACAGCAGCACCGGCGCCGGTCCTGAGCCGGAGCGTGGCCGGAAGACGCCCAACCGCAACGGTTCTCCCTCGAACGACGAGTACGTCTCCTCGGCGTCGGGCGTTGCGGTCCGTGTCGACCACACGTCCAGGGTGTCGACGAGGTCGACGTCGGCGCCCGCGTCCTCGACGACGGTCACCTGTCTGGCGATGACGAACGTTCCCGCGGCGACCGTAAGCGCGGCCACGACCACCACCGTGAGCAGCGCCCGGCTGCGCCCGCGCAGCCACAGGCCGAACGCCAGCATCGCGATGGCCGCGGTGACCAGGACGACCCACGACATCACCGGCGGCAGGAAGCCGGCGGCGAGTCCGATGACGGGAACGCCGTGCAGCAGCGTCGCAGAGACACCGAGCGCGGGTAGCGCCACCAGCGCCGCGAGGACGCCCGCCCAGATTCTCAGCGGTCTTGGGCGGCGGCTTCGCGTTCGGCCGCCCGGATCAGCTTCAGAGAGATGACCTGGATGGCCCCACGCAGCAGGGCCTGCATCACCGGGCCCGTGCCGGTCACGCCCTCGGTGAACCAGCCACGCCAGCGTATGTCGGTGCCGCCCGAGGCATTTGGGGTGAACAGCGCCTCGCCGTGATAGTCCACCGCCGGGGTCTTCGGCGAGATCAGCGCGTAGACGTGCCTGCGGTCCTGCTCGTACTCGACGGTCTTCTCGAGCATGACCATCGGCCACAGCCCAACCTTGCGGACCGCGCCGATGCCGCCCGGCTCCGGATCGCCCTGGGTCTCCCAGCTGGACTGGAACACGATGGGCTTGGCCCATTCGCTCCAGCGAGCGCCATCGGCCTCGATCCGGAACAGCGTCGCGGGCGGCGCGCTGCTGGTCCGGTTGACCTCGAAGGTGAACTTCCGGCCCGACATGTCGCCTCCCGTGCGTCTCGGCGTCGATCAGTGCCGAACCCTACCGGAGTGCGGTGTCGCGTTAATTCCGTGTTACGGCGCTGTTACGCCTATGCTGGCGGTATGCGCAACGAGGACGTGTTCCGCGAGGTACTGGCACTGCGACGCCGCCCGGACACCGCCGACGTGACCGCATCGGCGCTCGACGTTCACGCCCGCGCCGTCGCTCGCAGCAGCGAGTCGATCCGGCCGTCGTTCGTCTCCGACGCCGACCTCGACGCCGTAGCGCCACCCCGGGTCGCGACCATGGCCGCGATCGAGTTGTGCCTGGCGGGGCTGTGGCGCCGGACCGACGGGGGCTACGTCGTCACCGACGTGGACTATGTCGCCGACGTCGTCGCGCACGGCTTCGGGGCGCGCAGGCGGTGGCGCCGCCGGGCCTCGGCAGCCCTGCGGCGACTCTGGACCGAGTTGAACGGCGAGCGGTTCATCCCGCTGTAGCGCTGGGCCAGTCCCCGCTCTCGACCCATCGGCAGAGCGCGCGGGCGTCGGTCCGATCCGAGATGGGGCCCACCCACGTGGCCGCCCCGACCGGGGAGCGATCCATCGCACACGGCTGCAGTACCGCCAGTGCGCCGCGGCGGTCGTGTCGTGCCGCGCATGCCGACGGTCCCACCAGGCAGCCCGCGGCGACCAGCATGCCGTGCGGCGAGCGGCGGACTATGCCACGCAGCTCGTCGAACACGCCGTCGGCCGTGTGGCACCCGGTGCAGACGACCAGCGTGAACGGGCCCGCGCTCATCGCGGCCGGCCCGCGGGATACGGGAGCAGGGCCATCTCGCGGGCGTTCTTGATCGCGTTGGCCACCTGGTGCTGCTGCTGCACGGTGAGCCCAGTAACGCTGCGGGAGCGGATCTTTCCGCGATCGGAGATGAACTGCCGCAGCGTGCCGGTGTCCTTGTAGTCGACGGTCTCGATGCCGAGGCCCGCGAGCATGTTGCGCCGGGGCGGCTTGCCGTCGCGCGGGTCCCGGCGCACCGCGGGCTTCCTCGTCTTGGCCATCACCAGCTCGACTTCCGGACACCGGGCAGGTGGCCCTCGTGGGCGAGTGACCGCACCTTGACGCGGGACAGCCCGAACTTGCGGAGATAGCCGCGGGGTCGGCCGTCGGCTGCGTCGCGGTTGCGCACGCGCACCGGGCTGGCGTCGCGGGGCTGCCTGGCCAGCGCCGCCACTGCGGCGGCCCGCTGCTCGGGCGTGCTGGCGGGAGAACGGATCACGGTCTTGAGTTCGGCCCGTCGCTCCGCGTAGCGCTCGACGACTGCTCGCCGCTGGTCGTTCTTGACGATCTTCGACTTCTTGGCCATCAGCGCTCCTCCCTGAAGTCGACGTGGCGGCGCAGCACGGGGTCGTACTTGCGCAGCACGAGCCGGTCCGGGTCGTTGCGCCGGTTCTTCCTGGTGACGTAGGTGTATCCGGTGCCTGCGGTCGACTTGAGCTTGACCACGGGTCGAATGTCGGTGCGGCTGGCCACTAGATCCGCTGCCCTTCGCGTCGCAGGCGCGCGACCACGGCCTCGATGCCGTCGCGGTCGATGACCTTGATGCCCTTGGCGCTGACCCGCAGCCGCACTCGCCGGCCCTCCGAGGGCAGGTAGTACGTCTTGACCTGGGTGTTGGGTCGCCAGGTGCGCTTCGTGCGCCGATGTGAATGGGACACGTTGTTCCCGAAACCGACTGTGCGACCTGTGATCTGACATGTAGCCGACACGGTGCACCTCCTTCGCTATTGAAAACGATTTTCGACAACCGCCGTGATGGAGGGTAGCGTAGGTCGCGCCCTAATGAAAATGATTGTCGAATGGAGAACGGTGCGCACACCACTGCTGCTGGTTGCCGGACAGGGCGACACCGAGGCCGTGACCGGCGTGCTGACGCGGACGCCCGGCACGCTCGTCGTCGAGCACCGCTTCGACGGCCACGTCGTCAGGCGCACGGTGACCACTCGGGACCAGGGTGAAACCACAACGGCGGAAACGATTCTCGAACTCGCACACGGCTGCCTGGCCTGCACCGTCCGCAACGACCTACTGGTCCTGCTGCGCGTCCTGCATCGCCGCTCCGACGTCGGACGCATCGTCGTGCGGCTCGGCCCCTGGCTCGAGCCCGAGCCGATCGCCTGGGCCATCAACCACGTCCGCGTCCGCGTCGGCCCCGGCTTCACCGACGGCCCGGCCGCCAGGGACGTCGAGATCGCCGCCGTGATCACGTCCATCGACGCGACGACGTGGCTGCCGCAGGCGCTGTCGGACGACGAGCTGCCCGACGGCCGGACCGTCGCACAGGTCGTCGTGGGTCAGGCGGAGTTCGCCGACGCCCTGGTGCTCACCTCGCCGGACCCGCGCACGCTCGAGGTACTGCGCAGACTCGCGCCGCGGGCCCGGATCACCGTCGGCGTCGACCGCCTCGAGCTGGGCCTGTCGCACCTCGAGCCCGACGCCCGCCGCGGACGCAGCGACGACCCGCACGGCCCGCTGCTCGCGGGGCAGCCGCCACTACGCACCGACGGCGACGTGTTCCTCTTGGAGTTCAACGCGGACAGGCCCTTTCACCCGCACCGGTTGCACGACGCCATTGACGCGCTGCTCGACGGCATCGTCCGCACACGGGGCCGGCTGTGGCTGGCCAGCCGCCCGGACCACGCGATGTGGCTGGAGTCCGCGGGCGGTGGCCTCCGGGTCAGTTCGGCAGGCAAGTGGTTGGCCGCCATGACGGCTCGCGGACGCCCCTACGCCGACCCGGAACGCGCCGCGATGGCAGATCTGTTGTGGCACGACGACTTCGGCGACCGGCACACGTCGATGGCGGTACTGGTGTGCGGCGCCGAACCGGCCGAGGTGCACGGCGCGTTGGCAAGCGCGCTGCTCACCGACGAGGAGATGGCGGCTCGCCACGAGTGGAACCACTACGGCGACCCCTTCGGCGACTGGCACGCCGACCCGTGCGGACACCAGCCCAGTACAGCCACCGACGTGCCCGTGCACGGCACAGGAGAAGGAGAAACCCGATGAAGCCAGGCATCCACCCCGACTACCACCCGGTCGTCTTCCAGGACTCGAACACCGGAACGGCGTTCCTCACCCGCTCGACGGTGACGAGTTCGCGCACCATCGAGTGGGAGACGCCAGACGGCATTCAGACCTACCCGCTGGTCGTGGTCGAGGTCAGCGCGGACTCGCACCCGTTCTGGACGGGACGCCAGCGCGTGCTCGACTCCGCCGGGCAGGTCGAGAAGTTCCGCCGCCGCTACGGGACGCGCGGCTGACGGTCAGGCGCCCGCAGGCACCGGATAGCGGTCGTTGACGTCGGCGTTGCTGTCCTTGCGCGCGCAGTGGGCGCAGCAGAAGATGGCGTCCTCGGTCTCGATGCCGTGGCCAAGGATCCGGCAGCCGCAGTGCGCGCATTCGGGTGCCAGTTGCGCTGCTGCGCACTCCACGCTGTCGAAGTCGGCCGTGCGGCCATCCGGCCAGGTGACGGTGAACGCCTTGTCGTAGTCGTTCCCGCAGGTGGCACAGATCGTCATGTCGAACCTCCCATTCGTGTCGGCGAATGGGTTCCCGGCGCACGGGTCGACAAACCCGAGACCGGCGGTCAGGAGTGCGGGAGCCGCACGACCTGCACGAAGAACTCGTCGATCTGACGTACCGCGCTCATGAACTGGTCGAGGTCGACGGGCTTGGTGACGTAGGCGTTGGCGTGCAGCTTGTAGCTGCGCAGGATGTCCTCCTCGGCCGACGACGTGGTCAGCACGACGACCGGGATGTGCATCAGATCGGGGTCGGACTTGATCTGCTCGAGCAGCTGCCTGCCGTCGTACTTCGGCAGGTTGAGGTCGAGCAGGATCAGGTCGGGCCGCGGGGCGTCGGGGTACGCGCCACGCTTGTAGAGGAAGTCCAGCCCCTCCTCGCCGTCGTGCGCGACGTGCAGGTTGTTCTTGATCTTGTTGTGCTCGAAGGCTTCCCGGGTAATCAGCTCGTCACCGGGATCGTCTTCGACCAGGAGGACGTCGATCGGTCGGGCGGAAGAGGTCATTCGCGTGTCCCTTCGAGGGCTGGCTCGGGCTCGGCGCCGGTGTTCTCCAGGGCCTCGTCGGTGTCGCCGGTCTTGGCGGCGGGCACGGGCAACGTGAAGCGGAATCGCGTGCCCTCGTCGTAGTCGGTGTCGATCCAGATGGTGCCGCCGTGATACTCGACGATCTTCTTACACAGTGCCAGACCGATGCCGGTTCCGGTGTACGCGTCGCGACCGTGCAGCCGCTGGAAGATCACGAACACCTTGTCGACGAACTCGTCGGCGATGCCGATTCCGTTGTCCGAGACGCTGAACGCGTACCAGCCGTCCTCGCCGGGCTCGCACTCGACGACGATCCGGGGTGCGACGCCCTCGCGACGGAACTTCACGGCGTTGCCGATCAGGTTCTGCCACAGCATCGTCATCAGGGTCGGATCGCCGATGACGACGGGGAGCCCGTGCTCGGGCAGCACGAGCGTCGCCCCGCTCTCCTCCAGCGAAGTGGTCAGGTTTCCCGTGGCCGCCTCCAGCGCGGCGCCGAGATCCACGTCGGCCTGCGTGGAGTTCAGCCGTCCGACGCGGGAGAACGTCAGGAGGTCGTTGATCAGCACCTGCATGCGCTTGGCGCCGTCCACGGCGAAGCGGATGTACTCGACGCCGCGTTCGTCGAGCTGGTCGCCGTAGCGCTTCTCGATCAGCTGACAGAACGACGCCACCTTGCGCAGCGGTTCCTGCAGGTCGTGCGAGGCGACGTAGGCGAACTGCTCGAGTTCGGCGTTGGAGCGCCGTAGTTCCACCGTCTGATCGTCGAGCAGCGCGCGGGCCTGCTGGGAGATCTCGAGTTCCCACACGATCCGCTGTCGCATGTCCTCGACGTCGGTTGCGATGGCGCGGATGTCCTTCGGCCCGCGCGGCACGATCTTCTCGTCGAACTCGCCCTGGGTGATGCGCCGGCACGACTCGGCGAGGTAGGACAGCGGGCGCGTCACCGCCTTGCGCACCAGGATGGCCAGTAGCACCGCGGCGACGAAGAACGCCACGATCATCGCGATCAGCACCCTGTCACGCCAGTCCCTGACGGCGTCGAGTTCGGCGACCGCGTCGTCACGCGTCGTCATGAGGTTGGCCGCCTGGACGTCGAACAGCCGGCGGATGTCGTCGAACTCGGCCTTCCCGCGTTCGATCACCGACGGGTCGACCAGGGCGGCGGCCTGAGGCACGACGCTGGCGATCAGCGGTTCGGCGTACTGGGAACGCCACTGATCCGCGGCGGCCTCGACGGCGTCGAGGTCGGCGAGCAGGTCGGGTCGGTCGCCGAGCCGTTCGCGCATCGCTTCGACCGCGGCGTCCTCCGCCTGCTGCCCGTCGTAATACGGCTGTAGGAACTGCCGGTCGGCGGTGATCGCATACCCGCGAGTGGCGGTCTCCTGGTCGCGCAGCGCCGTCTGCAGGCGATACGAGGCGACGCGTGCGGGCTGGATCTGGTCGATCAGGTCGCGCGACACGTCGTCGGTGCGGTCGACGAGCACGCCGCCGGTGATCGCGCCGGCCAGCACGACCACGCCCATCGCGGACAGGACGAGGTTCTGCCAGCCCTGGACGGTGAGCTTGCGGCTCTTGGTCCCGGGCTCCTTCGGTGGTTCCGTCATGTCCCGGTCCGCTCCACCCGCACGACGGCGATGTCGTCGGACAGCCCGCCGTGCGCCTGCGCGCGTTCCCCTGCGCCGTCGATGATCGCCTTCACGAACTGCTGGCCCGGCAGGTCGGCCACCGAGCGGGCGAGTTCCAGGAGTCCTTCCTCGCCGAGGCGCTCGTTGCCCCGGCCGGCGTGGCCTTCGAAGATGCCGTCGGTGAGCAGGACCAGGCCGTACCCCTGCGGGAGTTCCAGCTCGCTCAGCGGCCAGTTCTGTCCGCTGAGGCCCAGCGCAGGGCCTGCCGGCGGCTCGAGCCACTCGACGGTGGAGTCACCATGCAGCAGCATCCCGGGGTGGCCGGCCCGGACGACGGTGAAGTGCCCGTCCGGCGCGAGCGCCACGCTCAGCACCGTCGCGAAGACACCGCTGCTCACCGGGCTCTCGGCGCGCAGGATCCGTTCCAGCTGGCGCATGCGCTCGTTGCCGCGCAGGCCTGCGAACGTGAGCGCCCGCCAGCCGATGCGCAGGGCCACCCCCAGTGCGGCGGCGTCGGGCCCGTGCCCGGCCACGTCGCCGACCATGACGTGAACCGTGCGGTCCGGGGTCTGGACGAAGTCGTAGAAGTCGCCGCCGAGGAGGGCGTTCTGATGGCTGGGGCGGTATTGGGCCTCGATCTCGACGCCCGGGTTCTCGTGCAGCAGGGGCGTCGGCAGCAGCCCGCGGGCCAGGCGGGCGTTCTCCAGTGCGGTGAGCTGGCTGGCGCGCAAGGCGACCGCGGTGAGTTCAGCACGCTTGCGTTCGATGGCGTACAGCAGGGCGCGACGCAGCATCTCCGGCTCTACCCGGCCCTTGACCAGGTAGTCCTGCGCGCCCGACGCGACCGCCGACACCCCGAAGTGCTCGTCGAACAGGCCCGTCAGCACGACGACGGGCACGTGATCGTCGCGCTTGGTGATGCGGTCCAGCGCGCTGATGCCGTTGGCGTCGGGCAGGTTGAGGTCCAGCAGCACGCAGTCCGGCCGCGCCTTGGCCAGTTCGCGTTCGGCGTCGGCCATCGACGGCGCCCACACCACGGCGATGTCCGCGTTGGTGTCGGCGATCAGTTCCTCGACGAGGATGGCGTCGGCCCGGTCGTCCTCGACCAATAGGACTGACAGCTGCTGGCCAGGAGCAGCTGGGTCGAATTCAGGTTTGAGCACGGGCTTCCGACGCATGTGGTGGTGGACGGGTGAACGATGCAATGACAATACCGACGACCGACGGCGTCGTTGTGCTGGTTCGGAAGTTGGCTAACGCGGGGTTGCGTCGCGCACGCCGCGGTAGATTCCGCGCCGCACGATCACGGGCATCAGTACGCGCTCGAACGACCACGCCGGAAACCGGAACGCGCGGCCGTTCGGCGCGAACACCTCGAGCCCGTCGCGCTGGATGCCGATGATCGATCCCCACCTGGAGGTCGGAGGGCGGTAGGAGCGCAGCGGGCGGCCCTCGAAGTACGCCACGAGGTTGTCCGCGAGCAGTCCGTCGGCCCGGTTGCGGGCCGAGCTGCGCTGCGGGTCGGTCGCCGCGACGTCACCCAGCGCGAACACGCCGCGGTGGCCGGGCACCTGCAGTTCGGGCGTCACGCGTACGAAGCCGTCGTCATCGAGCAGGTCGGGCGACAACCACGCGGTGTTGGGGTGGACCCGGCCGATGGTCCACAGCACGGCGTCGGCGGCGGAGTCGGGTTGGCCGGTGCTCCACCGGACCGGCCCGGTGGTGATCTCGTCGCCGGTGAAGTCGTCGGGCAGGACGGCGCGGTGCCCGGGGCGCAGTGTCACGCCGGCGTCGAGGAGCCTGCGTTCGATCCGCGACCAGGTCCGCGGGTGGTACTGGGTCAGCGCGCGGTCACCGGGGAAGTACAGCTCTACGCTCTTGCCGGGCCAGGTCCGCGCGATGTTCGCGGCGCTGCTCACCGCGGCCGCACCACCGCCGACGACGATCACCGACGCCGACGCGGCCAGCCGGTCGTGCGCCGCGTGCAGGTCGGCGCCGATCTCGATGTGCGACTGCAGGGTCGGCTGCCGCCAGAACCCGTTCGTGACGCCCGTGGAGATCACCAGCGCGTCGTAGCCGACGGTCGCCGTGTCCCCGTGGGCCGTGCGCACCGACACCGTGCGGCCGTCGAGGTCGGCGCCGGTGAGGGTGCCGTGCACGGTGCGCACCCGGTCGAGCCCGCGGAACCGGTCGAAGGCGATCCAGTTGTGCTGTGCCCAGTGGTCGGGTCTGCTGATCCGCCAGCCGAGTTCCTGCCCGCTGACCAACCCCGGCTTGGACGAGATGCCCACGACGTCGACGTCGGGCCGCTTGGCGAGCTTGATCGCGGTCAGCACGCCGCTGTCGCCGAGACCCGCGATGACGATGCGCTTCACGACTGACCGCGCTTCGGGTTTCGCTTGGGCGGCCGGGGCACGAACGTGGACACCCGGTCGATGACCCGCTGGTATTCGGGGCGGCGCTGCAGGCTGCGTTCCTCCATCATCGGAATGCTGGCGCCCAGGAACAGCGCGAGCATCACCGCCGCGCCTGCCATCAGCCACCACGCGTCGGCGGGCGCCGCGGCCACGCCGAACAGTCCGAGGGCGAACCAGAACCCGAATTCGCCGAAGTAGTTGGGGTGGCGCGACCACGACCACAGCCCGCGATCCATCGCCTCACCCGGCTTGCGCACCCGCGCGAAGCGGTGCATCTGTACGTCGGCGACGAGTTCGAGCGTCACCGCGGCGACGCCGATCACGAACGCCACGACGGCGAGCCAGGCGATCCCCTCGCCGGGCCGGGTCACCGCGACGTACACCGGCACCATGCCGAGGAACACCTGCAGTGTCGGGATGACGTGGATCGCGACCAGGTCTGCGCCGAACTCCCACCGGCCCGCCCGGTCGCGGAACATCGGATAGCGCCAGTCCTCGTGGTGCAGGCCGGGGAAGGCGTACACCCAGTTGCCCGTGAGGCGTATGGCCCACAGCACCACGACCGTGGCCACCAGCACGGCCCGCAGCTCGTCCACACCGGGGCCGGCCTGGCTCCACCAGTAGAAGAGCAGCAGCGGTGGGATGACGCTCCAGTACGCGTCGTAGAAACTCGAGTTGCGGTAGGCCCGGCTGAACGCGAACACCACCAGCGTGGCGAGCAGGTCGGCGACCAGCGTGTCGAGCCACAGCCTGCCCGTGGTCGGACCCCAGATCAGCCAGGCCGCCGCGACCGCGATCGCGACGACGTAGGCGAGCGTGACGATGGCGAGCGACGCCGCCTTCGATCTGGTCTGCACCGCCGCCTCGGCCATGGTCCCCTCCGGCTCGAAAGTGGCCGAACTGTAACACGTTCTAGTTCCGGCGCGGGACCCATTTCGGCTCGGGCCGTAACCTGTCGACGTGACCGACCAGATGGCGACCGAGGGCCGTATCCGCGTTCCCGCCGACCTCGACGCCGTCACCGCGGTCGGCGAGGAGAACGACGCCGTGCTGCCCGCCGGCGCGGCCGACCGGATCTGGGAGAAGACCCGGCACTGGTACCGCGCAGGCATGCATCCCGCGATCCAGGTGTGCCTGCGCGTCGACGGCCAGGTGGTGCTCGACCGGGCGATCGGGCACGGCTGGGGCAACGGACCGGCCGACCCGCCCGACGCCGAACGGGTCGCGGTCACCACCGACACGCCGTTCTGCGCGTACTCGGCCGCCAAGGCGATGACGAGCACGGTCGTGCACATGCTGGTCGAGCGCGGCGCGTTCTCGCTCGACGACCGGGTGTGCGAGTACCTGCCGAGCTACACCAGTCACGGCAAGGACCGCACCACGATCCGGCACGTGATGACGCACAGCGCGGGCGTCCCGTTCGCGACCGGGCCGAAGCCCGACGTGAAGCGCATGGACGACAGCGAGTACGCCCGCGAGATGCTCGGCAAGCTCAAGCCGATCTACAAGCCGGGGCTGGTGCACGTCTACCACGCGCTTACGTGGGGCCCGCTGGTGCGCGAGATCGTCTCGGCCGCAACGGGCCGCAACATCCGCGAGATCCTCGCCACCGAAATCCTCGACCCGCTGGGCTTCCGCTGGACCAACTACGGCGTGCTGCCCAAGGACGTCCCGCTCGTCGCGCCGAGCCACGCCACGGGCAAGCCGCTGCCGCCGCCGATGGCCAAGGCGTTCAAGACCGCGATCGGTGGGACGACCCACCAGCTCATCCCGTTCACCAACACCGAGCGGTATCTGACCGGCGTCCTGCCGTCGTCGAACACGGTGTCGACGGCCCACGAGCTGTCCCGGTTCGCCGAGATCTGGACCCGCGGAGGCGAACTCGATGGCGTCCGGGTGATGTCGCCCGAGACGTTGCGCGCGGCGACCCGGCAGGCCCGGCGGCTGCGGCCCGACGTCGCGACGGGCATGGTCCCGCTGCGCTGGGGTACGGGATTCATGCTGGGCTCCAAGCGGTTCGGCCCGTTCGGCAGGGATGCCCCTGACGCGTTCGGGCACACCGGGCTGGTCAACGTCGCGGTGTATTCCGACCCGTCGCGCCGACTCTCGGCGGGCATCATCAGCAGTGGCAAGCCGGGTGGCCACCGCGAGGCCAAGCGGTACCCCGCGCTGCTCGACGCCATCGCCGCCGAGATCCCCCGGGTCCGCTAGCTCGGCCCCAGCACGTACCGGCCGTCGTCGGGGTGGTGGTACCAGCCGCCCGCCGCAGCGGTTCCGCCGTCGACGTGCAGCGTCTGACCCGTCACGTAGGAACTCAGGTCGGACGCGAGGAACACTGCGGCGCCGGCCATCTCGTCGACGTGCCCCACCCTGCCCATCGGAATGGTGTTGCTGGTGCGCGCCTCCCACCCGGGCGGCGCCATGTTCGCCAGCCCCTCGGTGGCGGTGACGTCGGGCGCCAGCCCGTTGACGCGGATGCCGTGCGGCGCGAGTTCCAGTGCGGCGGTGCGGGTGTAGTTCACGACGCCAGCCTTGGCCGCCGAGTAGGCGGCGTACCCCGGAGCGGCGCGGAACCCCTCGATGGACGTGACGTTGACGATGCTGCCGCCGACCTGGGCCGCGACCATCGCCCTTGCGACGCGCTGGGTACACAGCAGGACGTGGGTCAGATTCGATCGGATCAACGCGTCCCACCCGTTGGGCGAGGTGTCGAGGATGCCCGACGCGAATACGCCGCCGGCGTTGTTCACCAGAATCGTTGGTACGCCCAGCGTCTCGATCGTGGTGGCGAGCGCCCCGTCCACCAGTGCTTCGTCGCGGACGTCGAGCGTGCATGCCAGCCCACCGCACGTCCCGGCGACCGCGGCGGCGGCGTCGCCGTTGCGTTCCCAGATCGCGACCTTCGCACCGTAGGCGGCGAAGCCCTCGGCGATGCCGCGCCCGATCCCGGATCCGCCACCGGTGACGACGGCGACCCGCCCGTCGAGGAACGCGGCGTCGCGTCTGAGCACCATGGGCTCACCGTAGGCGCAGTTGGTGGCGCGTGGTCGTCACATCCGTCACTCGAACCCCCGCGCGAGTCGGCGTGGTCGACCGAGCAATGTTCCACCTGGTGAGCGAATTGGCCCAGATTGGCCCCCCGCCCTTTCTTGACGGGTGTCGACTTCCTATCGTGGGCAGATGAGCAACGACGCTGATGTCGACCGGGTCGCCGACCTCGCCCACCGGGTGGTCGCCGAACACGACCCGAAGTCCGTTCCGATTCCCGAATACCTCGCCGCCTGCTACGACGCCGGCCTGTCCTGGGTCCACTTCCCCGAGGGTCTCGGCGGCCTCGGCGTCTCGCGGCGCCTGCAGGCCGTCGCCGACGGCATCCTGCAGGGCGCGGGCGGGCCGGTCCCCCTGGGTCTGAACCCGATGGGCTACGGCATGGCGGCGCCGACCATACGCGAGCACGCCCAGGACGACGACCTCAAGAAGTCGTGGCTGCGCCCGCTGGCCAGCACCGAGCACATCTGGTGTCAGCTGTTCTCCGAGCCGGGCGCCGGTTCCGACCTGGCCGGGCTCGCGACGTCCGCGGTGCCCGACGGCGACGAATGGGTCGTCAACGGGCAGAAGGTGTGGACCAGCCTCGCCCACCGCGCCCGGTGGGGTCTGCTGCTCGCCCGCACCGACCCCAACGTGGCCAAGCACAAGGGCCTCACGTACTTCGTCGTCGACATGCACGGCCCCGGCGTGGAGACGCGGCCGCTGCGGCAGCTGACCGGCCAGGCCGAGTTCAACGAGGTGTACTTCTCCGACGCCCGCATTCCCGACGCCCACCGCCTGGGTGCCGTCGGCAACGGGTGGAACGTCGCGATGACGACGCTGATGAACGAACGAAGCGCGCTCGGCGGCAGCGGCAGTCGCCGCGGCGCGGGCACGATCTCCGAGGCCGTCTCGCTGTGGGCCGCCCGGCCCGATCTGCACACCCCGGTGCTGCGCGACCGGCTCACTCAGCTGTGGCTGCGGTCCGAGGCGCAGCGCCTCACCTCCGAGCGGTCGCGGGCAGCGGCCACGATGGGCGGACCCGGGCCGGAGGGCTCGATCGGCAAGATGGTCGGCGCCGAGCTGAACCAGCTGATCTACCAGTTCTGCATGGACCTGCTCGGACCGGAGGGCACGCTCTACCACGGCTACAGCTCCGGCAGGGATCCCGAGAACGAATCCGATTGGCGTGGACCGATTCAACAGCGGTTCCTGCGCAGCCGTGCCAACACGATCGAAGGCGGCACCTCCGAAGTCATGCGAAACATCCTCGGCGAGCGCATCCTCGGCCTGCCAGGCGATCTGCGTGCCGATGCCGGCATGCCCTGGAAGGAGATTCCCCGTGGCTGAGAAGCTTGCGGATCAGCCCAGCACTGTGGCTGATTCCGCCAACGCCTTCATCTTCACCGACGAGCAGGCCCAACTGCGCGAGGCGGTGAGCCGGTTCTGCGCGGACAACTTCGACGAGGCCGCCGTACGCCGGCTCATGGAGTCCGACCCGCCGTTCGACCGCAAGGCATGGGCGCGGCTCGGCGGCGAGCTGGGCGTACTGGGCCTGTCCGTGCCGGAAGCCGATGGCGGCGTGGGTGGTTCGCTGATCGATCAGGCCGTCGCCGTCGAGCGGCTCGGCGCCGCACTTGCCTGCGGGCCGCTGTTCGGCACGGTGTACCTGGCCATCCCGGCTCTGGTCGCCGCGTCGGGCGGTCCGGTACGTGACGCTCTGCTTGCCGAGCTGATCGAGGGCAGGCGCACGGCGGCCTTCGCCGTTGGCGACCGCGCCGGCGCGTTCGATCCGGCCGCGGTCACCGTCACCGCCTCGGCGTCGGGTGAGGACTGGGCGCTGACCGGGACGGTTCTGCGCGTCGTCGACGCCCCGTCTGCGGACGATCTGCTGGTTGCGGCAACGGGTCCGGACGGCGTCGCGCTCTTCGCGGTCGATACGGGTTCAGCTGGTGTGCAACGAGTCTCGCTGGCCACCCTGGACCTGACCCGGCCGCAGGCCGACGTCGAGTTCGCCGATGCCCCCGCGAAGCTGGTGGCGGGACCGGACGAAGCTCTGCGCGTCATCGAGCACGCCCTTCAGGTCGGGTCGGCGCTGCTGGCCGTCGAACAGGTCGGCGCCGCACGGCATCTGCTGGACCTGTCCGTCGAGTACGCCAAGACGCGGCTGCAGTTCGGTAGGCCCATCGGGTCGTTCCAGGCCGTGAAGCACAAGCTGGCCGACCTGCTCGTCGAGGTCGAGCACGCCCAGTCGACCGCGTACCACGCGGTGTGGGCGCTGTCCGATGGCACCGGCGACCCGGCGCTCGAGGCGAGCATCGCTCAGGCGGTGTGCTCGGCGGCGTTCGCCCGCGTCGCGACCGACACCATCCAGGTGCACGGCGGCATCGGGTTCACCTGGGAACACCAGGCGCACCTGTACTACAAGCGCGCGACCACCGACGCCGCACTGCTGGGCAGTCCCGAACAGCACCGCAACCGCGTCGCCGAGCTGGTGCTCGACGTCGCGACCGCGGACCGTCCGCCTCGAGTAGCCGACGGGAAGGGCGCCTAGCCATGAGCACCTTTCATCCCGCCATGCAGAAGGCGCATCTCGCCGACATCGACAGCGACGTGCACGGGCTCATCTCCAAGCGCACTGCCGAACTCGCCGGGGTGTCGGTCACCGAGGTGACGTTCGACCGCGGCGCCCGCTGGTCCAACGACCTCAAGGAGTACGCGGGCACCGAGCTGTGCGAGTTGCCGCACGTCGCCCTCGTCCTGCGCGGCTCCCTCGGCGTCCAGATGGCCGACGGGTCCGAGGAGGTCTTCTCCGAGGGCGACGTCATGCTGCTGCCGCCCGGCCACGACGCCTGGTGCGTGGGCGACCAGGCCTGCACGTTCGTCGAATTCTCGCGCGGCGCAGACTATTACGCCGGCTAGTACCTGACGTCACTGGCCAGCAGCGGCGGGTAGACCGCCGACGGTCGCCCGTCGACCGTGGTGCCCGCGAACTGCAGCATCGTGGCCATGTCCCCGTTGAGCGCAGCGGGGTAGCTCAACGTGGGGGCCGACGCGTCCTCCAGCCGGGCGATCTGGGCGCCGGTGAGAGTCACGTCCAGCCCGGCGAGGTTGGCGGTGAGGTGTTCGAGACGCCGCGCCCCGATGATCGGCACCACGGTTCCCGGTCGCGACCGCAGCCAGGCCAGCGACACGGCGGCCGACGAGACGCCGGCCTCGGCGGCCACGTCGGCGACCGCCTCGATGACGCGGAATTCGTCGTCGGACGGGCCGCCCACGAACTCGACGCGAGCGGAGTCGGTGACCGCCGCCCCGCGCCGGTACTTGCCCGACAGGAAGCCGTTCTTCAGCGGACTCCACGGGACCAGCGCCATGCCGGTATCCAGCGCCAGCGGTGCCAGTTCGCCCTCGACGGTGCGGGCGAGCAGCGAGTACTCGACCTGCAGCGCGATCAGCGGCGCCCAACCCTTCAGCAGCGCGGTGGTCTGCGCCTGCGCGGTGACCCACGCCGGGGTGTTGGAGAACCCGACGTAGCGGATGGTGCCTGCGCGGACGAGGTCGTCGAGGGTCGACATCGTCTCCTCGATCGGAGTGTGCCTGTCCCAGTTGTGCATCCAGTACACGTCGAGGTAGTCGGTGTTCAGCCGGCGCAGCGTCTCGCGGAGTTGGGCGCGGATCGACGACCGTCCCGCGCCGCCGCCATTCGGGTCGCCGGGGTGCATGTTGGTGAAGAACTTCGACGCCAGCACCACGTGCTCGCGTCTGCCGGGCCGGGCTGCGAACCAGTCGCCGAGGATCTTCTCGGAGTGGCCGTTGGTGTAGAAGTTTGCGGTGTCGACGAAGTTCCCGCCCAGGTCGAGATACGTCTCGAGGATGCGCTCGGACTCCTCGACGGAGGTCCCTGCGCCACCCGGGTCGTTGCCGAATGTCATCGCGCCGAGCGCGAATGGGCTGACCCGCAGTCCGGACCGACCGAGGGTGACGTAGTGATCGAGTGACATGAATCCATCTCCTGTAGTTGCGTTTTGGCTGGCTCCATTCAATGCGCGACTGGGCTTCCGCGGTAGATCGATCGCTGCAGGCTCTTGCACGATTCTCCTCGATCGGAGATCATCGAGCAGTGCACACTCGCGCCACACTGCTCGCCGAGATCGGCGACCGCATCGCGCGCCACGCCCGCCCGGACATGACCACCTCCATCGACGGGGTCCTGCTGTCGAAGGTGGCGACCAACGGTTCCACCCCCGACTACACGCTCACCGAACCCCTGCTGGTCGTCATGGCCCAGGGCGGCAAGCGGCTGATGCTTGGCGACCGGGCGTACGAGTACCGGGCGGGCCAGTGCCTGCTCGTCGCGGCCACGGTGCCCGTCACGGGCCACTACGTCGACACCAGCGCGGCATCGCCGTCGCTCGGCTTCGGCCTGGCACTTCGGCCCGCCGAGATCGCCGCGCTGATGCTGCGCGCGCCGGGCGAACGCCGCAGGCGCACGGACGATCCCGAGTCCGCGATCACCACCGGTGACGCCGACGTCGACCTGCTCGACGCCGTCGCCCGCATGCTCCGCCTCCTCGACCGGCCCGACGATGCCGCAGTCCTGGCATCCTTGATCGAACGGGAGATCCTGTGGCGCGTGCTGACCGGCCCCCTCGGCCCGACACTGCGTCAGATCGGTTCGGCGGACGGCAATCTCGCGCACGTCAGCCGGACCATCAGCTGGCTGCGCGACAACTACGCCCAGCCGCTCCGCATCGACGACCTCGCGAGCATGGCAGGCATGAGTTCGTCGGCGTACCACCGCCACTTCCGCGGCGTGACCGCCATGACTCCGCTGCAGTTCCAGAAGTGCATCCGGCTCCAACATGCCCGGTCGCTGCTGCTCGCCCGACCCGGTGACGTCGCCGGCATCGGTCACGCCGTCGGCTACGACAGCCCGTCACAGTTCAACCGCGAGTACCGCAGGCTGTTCGGAGTCCCGCCCGGCCGCGATGCCGAGCGCCTGCGTGACCAGCCGACCCGGGCCGTCGCGGTGGTGTGAGGCGGCGCGCTAGAAGAGCGCCCGGTAGTTCAGCAGCGCACCCACCACCAGCACCACCCCGACGACGAGGAACAAGCCGCGGATGACGGGCGGGCCGTACCGGGTGATGGCACGGACGAGGTGGCGCTGCACCCGTCGCGCCCGCATGGTCCGCACCGTCGACAGCGCCAGCACGAACACCGAGAACGACAGCGCGACGGCGCAGTAGCCGAGCACCAGCACCGGCCACGCCAACGGCATGGGGTCGTGCGCCGAGATCAATGCCAGCGCGCTCAGGTACGGCACCGACGTCGCCGACTGCCCGAACCCGACCACCAGCCCGACGATCGCGAAGAGCCAGGGATTGCGCCGTGCGGCCTGAACCACCCGCTCGGGCGGCGCCACACTGCGGGCCTGCCCCGATGCGGCAGCGAGGACGATGAGCACCAGCCCGACAGCCAGCTGACCCCAGTAGCGGACCGTGGGCGTCACCTCGAAGCCCACGCGGTCGGTCAGCAGGTTCAGGCCCACCACTGTCAGTACGCCGAACACCGTGGTCGCGGTGAACACACCGACGATGAAGCTCACCCCGGCGGGCAGGGGTGACCTGCGACTCAGCCGGCTGTCGTACACCACCGCGGTCGTCACGCCCAGGTTGAGGACGTTGAGCGAGTCGAGGAACGCGAACCCGACCAGCGGAAGGAGGAGAGCCAACATGACAGTGGAGAACCTACCGTCGATCGGGTACCCGAACCGGATGCAGACGTTCCTGCCGTACCCGGACTTCAGCGAATCGGCCGCCCACCTCGACCGCAAGCGGCTGGGCAAACAGCGCGCCGAGACGGTCCAGGTGCTGCGGGCGCTCACGGTGCCCGGCTACGGCTGGCGTCGTCACCCCGCCGCAGCGATGTGGGCGGGTTACGAGGAGGCACTGGTCCGCTACGGGCTGGTGACCAGCGAGGCGTGGGTGCGGTTGGGGCACGCGGACACCACGGCGGCGACGCTGCTGGCCGACCTACACGCGACCACGGGCATCGACGAGGTCCGTGACCAGCGGAGACTGGCCGAATCAGGTGACCTGCCGCCGTGGCTCGGCAACGCCGACTTCCACCTCAGCCACCAGTCCGCCCTGGTGCGCAAGGACCCCGAGTTCTACCGCCCGCTGTTCGGTGACGTACCCGACGATCTGCCGTACGTGTGGCCGGGATCCGACCGTGAACGCCGGGTTCCGCTGGACGCCCGGGCATGAAACCAGCCTCGTCGGGTAAACACGGGGGTCGGCCAAGCCACCTTCGGAAGGATTCATGACCGCAGCACGCACGCAGCTCGAGCGAACTGACCTGGACGCGGCGTTGCGCACGGTGGACGCCGTCGCCGCCGCGTTCTCCGCGAAGGTGGTGGGCCAGCTCCACCTGCGTGAGTCGATGCTCGTCGCCCTGCTGGCGGGCGGTCACCTGCTGATCGAGAGCGTGCCGGGCCTGGCCAAGACCACTGCCGCACGTGTGGTCGCCGAGTCCATCCGCGGCGAGTTCCGCCGGATCCAGTGCACGCCCGACCTGCTGCCGAGCGACATCGTCGGCACCCAGATCTACGAGGCGGCCAACAACGCGTTCGTCACCCAGCTCGGCCCGGTGCACGCCAACGTCGTGCTGCTCGACGAGATCAACCGCTCGAGCGCCAAGACCCAGAGCGCGATGCTGGAAGCGATGGAGGAACGCCAGACCACGATCGCAGGGGTCGAGTACCCGCTGCCCGATCCGTTCCTCGTCATGGCGACGCAGAACCCGGTCGACCAGGAGGGCACGTATCCGCTGTCCGAGGCGCAGACCGACCGGTTCATGCTCAAGGAACTGGTGCGCTACCCGTCGGCCGACGAGGAGGTCGAGGTGATCTCCCGGATGGACGCCGGACTCTACGAACGCGCCCACCGCACCCCGCCCGCGGTCGAACTCGACGCCATCCGGCACGCCCAGCGCGTCGCGGGTGCGGTGCACATGGACCGCGCCCTCATCCAGTACGCCAGCCGGCTCGTCGAGGTGACTCGCGTACCCGAGGAGTTCCTGCCCGGGGAGATGGCCCGTCTCATCGAGTACGGCGCCAGCCCCCGCGCGACGATCGCCTTCTGCCGCAGCGCCCGCGCGCTGGCGCTGCTGCGCGGCCGCGGTCACGTCATGCCCGAGGACATCGCCGCGCTGGCCCACCGCGTACTGCGGCACCGGCTGATCCTGGGCTTCGAGGCCGTGAGCCAACGCATCACGCCGGACCTCGTCGTCGACGCGGTACTGCGCGCGGTGCGGGTGCCCTAGGGGCGTCGCGTGGGCAGACATCTAGACCGCGCCAAGGCGTTCTTCGGACGCGACACCAACGGGCTGCTCGAGGGCGGCCGCTATTCGCTGTTGCATTCGCGCAGCCTCGAATTCGACGACCTGCGGCCCTACGTTCCGGGCGACGACGTCCGCGACATCGATTGGAAGGCAACGGCCCGATCCGGCGACGTGCTGATCAAGCGCTTCGTGTCGGAGAAGCACCACAAGATCCTCGTCGTCGCCGATGCGGGGCGAAACATGCTGGGACTCAGTCCGTCCGGTGAGCGCAAGGCCGACGTCGCGGCCAACGTGATCGGTGCGCTGGGCCTGATCACACTGCGCCGCTCCGATCAGATCGGGATGGTCTTCGGCGACTCGAGGGGCTGCGTCGACATCCGCTTGCGCCGCGGTGAAACGCATCTCGAGTACATGCTGACCCGCTACCTCGACCACGTCCGCGACCATCCCGGCCGCAGCGACGTGCTGACCCAGTTGCGCTGGGTGTGCGAGCACTACCGGCACCGCCACCTCGTCGTCGTGGTGTCCGACGAACCCGACACCGGTGAACGCCTCGACGCCATGCTCTCCCGGCTCACGCCCCGCCACGACGTGATGTGGGCGATGACGGCCGACCACCCCGTCGTGAGTTCGACCGACGACGACACCGGGGGCTACGACGTCGACGGCGGCGCCCACGTGTTGAGCGGGGCGGACCTCGGCTTCGACGTCGTCAGCGCCTACGAGGAGGCCGAAGAGGCTCGCCGCGAGGAGCTTTGGGAGGCGATGACTACGCGCGCGGTGCCCTACGCCGTGTTCGAGGGCAGTCGCGGCATCCGATCCGGCCTCGTCGGCATGACCGGGGTGTTCGCCCGTGCCGGATGACCTGCTGCGCTTCGTCATCGGCCCCGCGCCGATGTCGTCGACGTGGGTGTGGCTGGCGGTGCTGCTGACGCTCCTCGTGATCGGCTGGTACGTCGCGATCTTCCTGACGACGATGCCGCCGGAGCGCAACGCCGGACCGCGCCTCGTCGCGTCCGCACGCGCCGCGCTGGTGCGGCGCAGGTTCGTGCGCGAGACACGCCGGATCGACGAACGCCGGCGCAGCGGTGAGCTGCCCGACGCCGCGGCCGGCGCCGAGCTGAGCCGCACGCTGCGCGAGTTCCTGCACGAATTCACCGGCGTGCGGGCGCAGTACATGCAGGTCGACGAGGTCGCCAAGGGCAGCCTCGCGCCCGCCGCACCGATCCTGGCCCGGCTCAACGACGTTGCGTTCAACGAACGGTCGGCCGAGGACGTCGGCGAACTCAGCGGCGCCACCGAGGAGTTGATCCTGACGTGGAGTTGACCTGGTGGCTGGTGGTGATCGTGGCGTGCATCTCGCTCGCCGCGGGCATCGTCGTCGCGCTGGCGATGCCTGGCGACGACGGTCGACGGCTGCGGCCGCTGGCGAACGTCGACCGGCTCACCCGGCTGCCTGCGTACGTGCGGGCGGTGCGGCGCCGGATGATCGCGACGATCGCCGTGCTGGTGCTGCTGGTCCTCGCCTGCGGCGCCTCGGTGCTCGCGGCGGCGCGTCCGACGGGGCTGCCGACCGCCGCCCACGACGCCGACACCGGCCAGCCCGAGGACGTGATGGTCTGCGCCGGTGCGCCCGTCGACGATCCACAGCTGGCCGCGTCGATGCGGTTCTTCGCCGGCCACGTCCCGACCTTCGACACCCAGCGCATCGGGCTGACGTCGCCGAACCGCCGGGTGATCCCGATGACCCGCGACCACCAGTACGCCGCGGCTCGCTTCAGCGAGTACGCGGGATCCGATGCCGCCCGTCGCGGGGACTTCTCCCCCGCGGTGTCCTACGCCAACTACGCCGAGAGCACCGAGGACGTCCTCGCCCTGTGCCTCACGGGCTTCCCCGACTTCGATCAACCCGGGGCACAACGCCGTTCGCTGATCTACGTCGGCCCCAGCACGCTGCGGGCACCCGACGAGACGCGGCCGTCGGTGGTGGGCGCCGAGCAGTTGCGCGAGCTGGCCACGACCGCCGGCGTGCAGGTGAACGCCGTGGTCACCGGTCCGAGCAACGCCACCCTCGACGACCTTGCCCGCACCACAGGGGGCAAGTCGGCATCGGCCAGCGGTGACGTCGCCGTGCGGCTCGGCGAGATCCGGGACAACCCGCCGCCCCCGACACCGGGGCAGACGGTGCGCGTGTCGACACCCGAGTCCCCCGACGTCCCCCTTGCCGTCGCGGTGCTGGCGCTCGCGGCGCTGTCACTGGTGCCCCTGGCGGTGAGGCGATGAGCTTCTACCCCGTCCTGCCGCCCATCCTGCTGGCGATCGTCGCGGCCGTCGCGGTCCTCGCCAGGATCGCATCGCTGCGCCAATTGCATTCTGCCCGCCGCCGGACGCGGACACAGGTGTGGCGCTGGGCAGGGGTGACGGCCGCCGTCGTGCTGCTGCTGATCGCCGCTGCGCGACCGGTGTTCGGCGACGACCTGCAGACGACGCCCGCCGGTGCGGCCGACGGACAGCCGAACGTCTTCCTGGTGGTGGACCGCTCCCCCGAGATGGGCGTCGGCGACCTCCCCGATGGCAGGACGCGGATGGACGCCGCCCGCAACGACATCGCCGCGGTGGTCGACCGCTACCCGGACGCTCGGTTCGCCGTCATCGCCTTCGCCTCGGGCCCCTCACTGGAGTGGCCGCTGTCGCAGGACACCTGGAGTCTGCGGTCCGTGCTCGCGGCCATGGAGCCGTACGGCGACGCCGACGTCGCGCTGACCAACGTGGCGGCAGCGGGAAACGTGCTGCGGTATCAGCTGATCGGAGCGCGCCAGCAGTTCCCCCGCGCCAACAACCTGGTGTTCTACGTCGGCTCGGGCGCCAGCGCGTCCGAGGCCCCGCAGCGTCGCTTCGACGTGGCCGAGGGTTCGGTCGACGGCGGAGCCGTGCTGGGCTACGGCACCACCCGCGGCGCACCGCTGCCGGGGAGCCAGGCGGAGCGCTCGACCCTCGACGAGCCGCGATTGCGCGCGGTCGCCGAGCAGCTGGGCGTGCCCTTCGTGCAGCGCGACGGCACCGGCGATGCCGCCGCGATGTTCGGCGATGCCGGTCCGCCGCCGCAGGAGTCGGGCGTCACCGCGTCGGCGCGGCCTACCGAGATCTACTGGGCGCCTGCGATGCTCGCCGCCGCGCTGCTGCTGCTCGAGTTGTCGTTGACGCTGCGCGACCTGCAGCGGTCCAGGACCAGGGCGGTGGTCACGTGACCCGGCCCGCCCATCTGGCTCGGCGCCGACGTCTGCTGCTGTGGTCGGCGCCGGTGGTGCTGATCGTCGTGCTGGTAATCGCCAAACTGGTGTCGATGGTCATCGCGGGCAATGCCGCGGCCGACGCCTTCGCCCGCGGCGACACCGAGGCATTGCGCGGCGACGTCTCGACCATGGAGGTATTCGACGTCGTCGATCCCGGTGCCACGTCGTTCGCGGCGGGGGCGCTCGCGACGCTCGAGGGTCGCTTGGACGAGGCCGAGCGGCGCTTCGCAGAAGCCGGCGGCGACTGCCCCGCCCTGGTGAACCTGGCTCTGGTGCGGGAAGCCTGGGGCGATGCGTTCGTCGGCGCGGGCGACGGCCCCGCCGCGCTGGTCCGCTACCGAGCCGCGCTGGGCACCGTCACCGGCGCGCCCGCAGGCTGCTTCGCAGGCAACGACGACGCCGACCCCGACCGCCGCACGGTCCGCGAGCAGGCGGCCGACCGGCTCGCCAACAAGATCGCGATCCTGGAACGGCCGCTGGCTCCTCCGCCGCTGGCCGCGGCTCCCCCACCGCCGCCGCCCGCAGGCGCGCCGCCGCCGGGAGCAGGTACCTCGCCCGACCAGACCGACGACGAGCGGCTGGTGCTGGGACCCGGGCCGCCGCTGGACCGGCTGCGGCAGCTGCTGGAGGACGGCGCGGCGGTGCGCGGCGCGCCCTGAAGCTAGCCTCGACGTCGTGGCCATGGTGTTGACGGTGAACAGTGCACACGTGGGTCCCGGCGTGCGCGCCGCGACGACGGGGATCGACAAGCGGCCGGTCGACGGTCCGGTCGAGGTGCGTCCCCCCGGCGCGATGCGGGGCGGACTGGGCAGCGGTCTCGTCGGCGACTCGATCGGCAACTCGAAGTTCCACGGCGGCGATGATCAGGCCGTCTACGCGTACGCCCGCGAGGACCTCGACGTCTGGCAGGGCCAGATCGACCGCGAGATCACCAACGGCATGTTCGGCGAGAACGTCACGACCTCGGGTGTCGACGTCACCAACGCCGTCATCGGCGAGCGCTGGCGCGTGGGCTCGGGCGGACTGCTGCTGCAGGTGACCCGCCCGCGCACGCCGTGCAAGACGTTCGCGATGCGCATGGGCATCCGCGGGTGGATCAAGACATTCACGAACGGCGGGACACCCGGCGCCTACCTGCGGGTGCTCGAGCCCGGGCCCGTGGCGGCAGGTGACGAGATCGAGGTGTTCGACCGGCCGGAGCACGGCGTGACGATCGCCACGGTCTACCGGGCGATGATGCTCGAGCCCGACCTGATGCCCAGCCTGCTCGCGGCCGACGAGCTGCCGGAGCCGCTCAAGCGCCAGGCCCGCAGGCGCGCTGCGTCCTGAACCCCCGCCGACTGTGCGGGTTGTGAATGCATCGCCCGAGTAGCGCCGTCGAAAACCCACACACTCGGCAGCCAACCCACCCCCATGTGTCCTGCCGCACAGCTGGAATCAAACGGCGTAACACAGCGGTTACATCAGGCAGACCGGCTCGACGTCTCGCGTCGGTCGACACAGCGTTCGATCCGCGACACCAGCGCCACGGTTCGTACAACTCAATAGATCGAAAGAAGTGACACACGCAATGAAGAAGTTCGGATTCGCCTCGATCGTCGCCAGCGGTATGGCCGCAGCGGTCCTCGGACTCGCAGCGCCAGCTCAGGCCGGCATCGACCACCACACGTGGCTCGACGAGATCCAGCCGACGGCCACCGTGCCCTACACGGACACCACGGTGCACCAGAGCCGCTGACCCACGCACGATCCTCGAGGGGCACCCGCCACGCGCGGGTGCCCCTCTTGCGTGTCCGGACAGTCGGCGCACAGGCGCTCGGGCTTACGATCGCGCCGTGCCCGCGAATCCCGCACCGCCCTCGCACGCGCCACGCCTGTCGACGGGCATCGTGGTCGGTGCACTGGGCATCGTGTTCGGCGACATCGGCACCAGCCCGATCTACACGATCGCGACGGTGTTCGATCCCGACGATCCCCACCCGGTTCCCGTAGCCCGCGACCACGTCTACGGCATCGTGTCGCTGATCTTCTGGTCGGTCATGGTGATCGTCACCCTCACCTACGTCAGCCTGGTCATGCGGGCCGACAACCACGGGGAGGGCGGCATCATGGCGCTCATCACGCTGCTGCGTCAGCGGGCGCACGGCCGTGGCCGCCGCACCTCCCTCACGCTCGCCGGTCTCGGGATCTTCGGCGCCGCACTGTTCTTCGGCGACAGCATGATCACCCCGGCGATCTCCGTGCTGTCCGCAGTCGAGGGCCTCAAGATCGTCGAGCCCGAACTGGCACCGTGGATCGTGCCCATCACCGCGGTCATCATCGTGCTGCTCTTCTCGGTCCAGCGCCGTGGCACCGCCGCCGTCGGCCGCTTCTTCGGCCCGGTGATGATCGCGTGGTTCCTGGCGATCGGCGCGTGTGGCATCGGCGGCATCGTCCGCGAGCCCGAGATCCTGGCGGCGCTGTCCCCCACGTACGCATTGAGTTTCATGGCCGGCCACTTCCACATCGGCTTCTTCGCCTTGGCCGCGGTCGTGCTGGCCGTGACCGGCGCCGAGGCGCTGTACGCCGACATGGGCCACTTCGGCCGCAAGGCCATCACCATCGGGTGGCTGGGCCTCGCGCTACCCGCGCTGACGCTGAGCTATCTCGGCCAGGGCGCACTGCTGCTCGGCGACGAGAGCAAGGTGGCAGCGCCGTTCTTCCTCCTGACACCGGACTGGGCGCTGGTGCCGATGGTCGTACTGGCCACCGCCGCAACGGTGATCGCGTCCCAGGCCGTCATCACCGGCGCGTTCTCGGTGGCCTCGCAGGCCGCTCAGCTCGGCTACCTGCCTCGGCTGCGGATCGCGCACACGTCGGCCTCGACCATCGGCCAGATCTACGTCCCGTTCATCAACGGCGTCCTGCTGATCGGCGTACTGATCCTGGTATTCGCGTTCCGGTCGTCGGACGCCCTGGCCTACGCGTTCGGCATGGCGGTCACCGGAACCATCACGATCACCACGACGCTGTTCCTGTACTACGCGCGGACGCGCTGGCACTGGCCGCTGTGGGCGGTGCTCGGCGGCGGCGGCCTGCTACTGGCCGTCGACCTGATGTTCTTCGCCGCCAACCTGACCAAGCTCGTGCACGGCGCGTGGCTGCCGCTGCTGATCGCCGTCTCGGCGTTCACCGTGATGACCACCTGGCAGCGGGGGCGTGCCATCGTCACCAGGAAGCGGGCCGACGTCGAAGGCCCGCTGCGGCCGTTCGTCGGCGGCCTGCTCGACCGCGACCCGCCGTTGGTGCGCGTGCCCGGAACCGCCATCTTCCTCAACCGCGGCGACGAGACGGCACCGCTGTCGATGCGGGCCAACGTCGAACACAACCACGTCCTGCACCGGCACGTCGTCATCCTCTCGATGGAAGTCGAACCCGTGCCGCGCGTACCGGATTCGGATCGCGTGACGGTCGAGGACCTCGACCTCGTACATGACGGCATCATCTTCGTGCGCGCCCGCTACGGGTACCTCGACCGGCCCGACGTCCCCGCGGCGCTGCGCCTCCTCGACCCGGACCAGACCGAGGGACCGATCGATCTCGACGACGCGTCGTACTTCCTGTCGAAGCTGGAGTTGGTCGTGTGTTCCCAGCCGACGATGCCGCCGTGGCGCACCAGACTGTTCGTCGCGACGTCGTACATCACCGCCGACGCTGCCGCGCACTTCAGGCTTCCCGTCGATCGGACCGTCATCATCGGTGCCCGCCTCGAGGTCTGACGTCAGCCCAGCACCGCGTCGATTGCGCGGTAGATGCGCTGCTCACTGACCGGGCGCGGGGTACCGAGCTGCTGCGCCCACAGGCTGACCCGGAATTCCTCGATCTGGCGGGCGATGTCGGTGACGTCGGACGCCGCCGCGCGCGCCGGTGACAGCGCCGCGACCAGTTCGTCGTAGGCGTGCTGAACGGCATGCACGCGGGCCATCCGCTCGACGTCGGCGTTGACGCCGTGCGGCAGGCGTTCCAGCCGCCGCGCGATAGCAGTCAGATACCGGGTGAGGTCGGCCAGATGCGCGATCCCGGTCGCCGTCACGAACCCCGCCGGGAGTAGCCGCGCCAGCTGTGCGCGGACGTCGGCGATCGACGCGGCCTGCGCGGGCACCGGCCGTTCCGGCAGGGCGAGGCGGACGTCGTGTGCCGCACCGAGCACCTTGGCCACGCGACCGATGACGTCGATCGTGCTCGGCGCCAACGTCTTCGACACCTTGGCGCGCAGGGCGGCGAACTCGGCCTTCGTCCACACGGGTGTGGTGATCAGGGTGTCGGTGACGGCGTCGGCGCAGTCGTCGATCAGCGCGGACAGCGAGCCGTCCGGATTGTCGGCGACGACCAGCCGCGTGCGCAGGTCGAGTGCGCGCTCCACGGCCTTGACCGGTGACGGGACGTCGAGGCGTACCAGCCGCCGCAGGCCCGGCGCCATCCTGGCCCGCTGCTCGACCTCGGAGGCGAACACCGTCAGATCCACGGCCTTGCCCACGTCGACGAACGCCGGGTAACCGCGCACGGTGTTACCGCCGCTGGTGCTGTCGATCGCCCGTGGCACCTCGTCGAGGTCGTCGGGCCAGCCGCGCAACCCCTTTCGCGCCAGACCTCCCGCGACCACGTCGGCGACCGCGCGCTGCATCGGTGCGTCGAGCCGCTCCTTGAGCCCGTCGAGGTCCTTGCCGCGAGCCACCTCCGAGCCGTCGGAGCCCTCGACCGCGAACGTCACGCGCAGGTGGGCGGGCACCTTCTCCACGTCGAAGGCGTCGATCGGCACCAGCACCCCGGTGCGCCTGCGCAACTCCTGCTGCAGCGCATCCAGCAGCGGCCGGTCACCCGGATCGAGCGTCGACAGCAGGGCACGCGCCGTATCGGGAACCGGAACGAAGTTGCGCCGCAGCTCCTTCGGCAGCGACTTGAGCAGCGCGGCGATCAGCTCCTCGCGCAATGCGGGCACGTGCCAGGCGAACTCGTCGCCGCCGAGGCGGGCCAGTACCTCGACGGGCACGTGCACCGTAATGCCGTCGTCCTCCGCACCGGGTTCGAACTTGTAGGTGATCGGCAGCGACAGGTCGCCCGCCTCCCACCGGTCGGGCTGGTCGAGGGCGTCCTCGCCGCGCAGCAGGTCAGCACGGGTGAAGGTCAGCAGGTCCGGCGTGCGGTGCCGCTGCTTCTTCCACCACGCGTCGAAGTGTCTGGCGGACAATACGTCCGGCGGTATGCGGGCGTCGTACAGGGCGTAGATCTCGTCGTCACCGGCCAGCAGGTCGCGGCGCCTGGCACGCTCCTCGATCTCGGCGAGTTCCTCGAGCAGCTGGCCGTTGTCGCGGAAGAAGTGGTGCCGGGTCTGCCAGTCCCGTTCCACCAGCGCGTGGCGGATGAACAACTCGCGCGACAGCACGGGATCAATCTGCGAGTAGCCGATCCGACGCCTCGGCACCAACGGCAGGCCGAACAGCGTGACCCGCTCGAACGCCATCACCGCCCCGCGATTCGCATCCCAGTGCGGCTCACTGTGCGTGCGCTGCACCAGGTCTCCAGCGACGCGCTCCACCAGCTCGGGTTCGACGCGGGCGGCGACCCGGCCGAACAGGCGGCTGGTCTCCACGAGGTCCGCGACGACGATCCAGCGCGGCGGCCGTCGTGTCAGCACCGAGCCCGGCGCGAGCACGAACCTGGTGTTGCGCGCACCCTGGTACTCGCGGGAGTCGCCCTCGCGCAGTCCCACGTGCGACAGCAGACCGGCGGTCAGAGCGGCGTGCACGCTGGCCGGGTCGGCGGGCTCGTCCTGTTCGTGGATGCCGAGATCCTTGGCGATGCTGCGCAATTGACCGGTGAGATCCTGCCATTCGCGGATGCGCAGGTAGTGCAGGAACTCCTCACGGCACATTCGGCGGAACGAACTGCCGGAGCGTTCCCTGCGCTGTTCCGACACGTACTGCCACAGGTTGAGGAACGACACGAAGTCGGAGTGCTCGTCGGCGAAGCGGGCATGCTTCTGGCGCGCGGCCTCCTCCTTGTCGACGGGCCGCTCCCGCGGGTCGGGGATCGACAGCGCCGCCGCGAGGATGAGCACCTCGCGCACGCAGCCCTCGGTGTCGGCCTGCAGGATCATGCGTCCGATGCGCGGGTCCAGTGGCAGCCGGGCCAGCCGGCGCCCCACGTCGGTGATCGCCCCATTGCGGTCGAAGGCGCCGAGTTCCTGCAGCAGCGTCACGCCGTCGCGAATGCTGCGCGCCTCTGGCGGATCGAGGAACGGGAATGCCTCGACGTCGCCGAGCCCGAGCGCGGCCATCTGCAGGATCACCGCGGCCAGGTTGGTGCGCAGGATCTCAGGATCGGTGTAGCGGGGCCGGGATTCGAAGTCCTCCTGCGAGTACAGGCGGATGCACACACCCGGGGCGGTGCGCCCGGAACGGCCCGCGCGCTGCGATGCCGACGCCTGGGAGATCGGTTCGATGGGCAGCCGCTGCACCTTCGTCCGGCGGCTGTAGCGCGAGATGCGCGCCGTGCCGGGGTCGACGACGTAGCGCACGCCGGGCACGGTCAGTGACGTCTCGGCGACGTTGGTGGCCAACACGACCCGTCTGTTGGTGTGCGGCGCGAACACCTTCTGCTGATCGGCGGTCGGCAGCCGGGCGTAGAGCGGCAGCACCTCGGTTGGGAACCGGTCGCCGCGCATCGCGTCGCGCAACGCCTCGGTGGTATCGCGGATCTCGCGTTCTCCGGAGAGGAACACCAGCACGTCGCCGGGCGGTTCGGACTCGAGTTCTCGGACGGCGTCGACGATGGCCTCGGTCGGGTCGCGCACCTCGGTACGAACGATCTCGCGGTCGGGGTCGTCCGGATCGTCGGCGTCGGCATCGTCGGTGACCTCGACTTCCAGCGGGCGGTAACGGATCTCGACGGGATAGGTGCGGCCGGAGACCTCGACGATGGGCGCGGGGACGCCGTGGCGGTCGGCGAAGTGGGCGGCGAACCGCTCCGGCTCGATCGTCGCCGACGTGACGATCACCTTGAGATCGGGCCTGCGGGGCAGCAGTTCGCGCAGGTACCCCAGCAGGAAGTCGATGTTGAGGCTGCGTTCGTGGGCCTCGTCGAGGATCAACGTGTCGTAGGCGAGCAGGCGGCGGTCGCGCTGCATCTCGGCGAGCAGGATGCCGTCGGTCATCAGCTTGACCAGGGTGCGGTTGCTGGCCTGGTCGGTGAACCGCACGGTGTATCCGACGACGTCGCCCAGCGGGGTGCCCAGTTCGTCGGCGACGCGCTGGGCCACCGTTCTGGCGGCGAGGCGTCGCGGCTGGGTGTGACCGATCGTGCCGCGCACGCCGCGGCCCAGCTCGAGGCAGATCTTCGGCAGCTGCGTCGTCTTGCCGGAGCCCGTCTCACCCGCGACGACGATCACCTGGTTGGCCGTGATCGCGGCGGCGATGTCGTCACGGCGGTCGCTGACCGGCAGATCCGGGTAGGTGACCTGGGGTACCGCGGACTCGCGGGTGGCGACGAGCGCTTCCGCCGACGCGATCTGCTGGGCGATCCGCTCCACCTGTTCCGGCGTGACGTTGCGCATGGAGCGCAGCCGGCGCCCGAACCGGGCGGCGTCGCGGATCGTCAGGTGGTCTAGCCGCCCGCGCAGTCCTCGAAGCTCATCGCGGGACGGTTCGGACACTCAGCCAACTTTAGGCCGTCGGAGCCGACTCAGTTCGCGCCGACCGTCGTGAGACAGAACGGGTGGCCCGCGGGGTCGATCAGCACCCGCCACCGCCCGGGGTCGCGCTGGTGTCCGGCCTCACGCGCACCGAGGGCGACGGCCCGCGTCACCGCGTCGTCGAGGTCGGTCACCGACACGTCGAGGTGCATCTGCTGCAGCTGTCCGGGCTCCGGCCAGGTCGGCGCGACGTAGCCGTCGACGCGCATCATCGCCAGCGTCTGCGCGCCGTCACCGATCGCGATGACGCTGCCGTCGGGGGCCTCGACCAGGCGACGCATGCCCAGGAGAGCGCTGTAGAAGTCGGCGAGCCGGGCCGGATCGGGGCAGTCGATCGAGGTGGCGCCCAGGCGGCCGACCGGCGCGGGGGTTTCGGCGTCAGAGGCACCGTCAGGGGCAGTGGTCACGATCACCGATTCTGCCCGCCGCGGCGATTTCGGCTTACATGGGAGTCGTGAAGAAACGACATCGAAGCATTCGCCTTGCGGTGTCGTCGATCCTCGCGGCCGTCGCCTGCCTGGTGGCGGCCTGCGGTACCACGACGGCACCACCCCCCGAACCCAGCGGACCGCTGCTCGCCTACCGCGCGGCCTCCGAGATCGGTCTGGTCGACGGAACGACGGTGGTCGCGACGGCGCCGGGCAGTTTCGCGCCATCGAGCGACCCGCTGGCGACCGAGGACGGCAGGTTCGTCTTCGCGCGGTCATCCGACGGCGGCGTCACGGTCCTCGACGTGGCGGCCAGGACCTCGAGAGCCGTTGCGGTGCCCATCGATTCGGCACTGGGCACCGGTGGCGGCAGCACGATCGTGTGGTGGGAGCAGCCCAACCGGCTGATGCAGCTCGACCTCGCCGATCCCACCGGTCAGCAGGCGCTGCGCCAGGAGATCGACCTGCCCCGTCAGGCCGGGGCGTCCGACGCCATGCTGCTGACGGCCCGCAACGGCACGGTCGTCGTCGCACGCACCGAGTCGGAGCCGTCACCCTTCGGAGGTCCCGACACCCTCTACGCCGTGCACGGCGACGCGGAGCCGACGGCGCTGGGCACCGCCGACGCGAATACCCCGGTCGCCTCGGCGGTACTGAGCCCCGACGGCAGCCGGCTCGCCTATGCGCTGTACCGCCGGACCAGCAACTCGTGCGGTACGGCCGCGGTGGTGGTGTCCGACGCCGACGGCTCGCAGGAGACCTACGACGTGGCGGCACCGAACTTCGTCATCGGCTCTCGGGTGCTGGGGATGTGGTGGCCCGACGGCAAGCCGATGTCGCTGAGTCTCGCGACGTGGCAGTGCGAGACGGAGAGCTACTACTCACCGCTGACGTGGCAGCTCGGCGACGCGGGGCTCGTCGAGGCCGCCCCGCGGACCGTCGCGCTGGAGGCCACCGAGGTCGTGCCGGGTCAGCGCGCGCTGATCGTGCCGAAGGTCGGGGTCGCGCCGGAGCCGTCGGGGACGCTGGTGATCGAGGACAGCGGCAGGCGCTTCCCGCTCGGGCCCCCCGCGGTCGACGCGATCGCGGTGGTCGGGCCCTAACGGGTCACGCGGCGCCGAGCCTGCGGGCCGTGCCGCGGCTGCGGTGAGCCAGTACTGCCACGGCGACGATCACCTCGACGACGGCGATCACCGTGGCCACCGCCATGGCCGCGGGCAACGCGGGAGCGGGACCCGAGGTGACGTCGCCGTGCCGGTGCGACGCGGTGGGCATGTGCAGCGCGATCATCGCGACGTTCATCGTGGCGACAAGGACCCAGGCGCGTGACGTGCCGCGCGTCCAGAGGTCGTGCGCGCAGAACAGGCACGCGGCGATCATCCCGGCCATCAGGATCGCCATGGCCGGGTTGCTGGCGTGGCCGAGCGAGAGCGCATGCAGCACGGCGGAACCGGCGGCGAGCAGCGCGCACGCCCGCCTGCCCGAACTCCGACGCGCGTCCTGCCAGTTCATGGGTGACCTCCGTGCGTGTGATTGTCGTCGATCCGACGACCATCGGCAGGGCGAGCGTGCTGCCCCGTCGATGTAGACCACGCACGGGTGCGGAAGTCATCGCGCGGCCGACCCAGCCGCGAAACGCGCTTTCTGGAGGAGAAGTGCGAGAGGCCGCCGCCAAAAGGCGCACCTCGCGAGTCGAGACATCGCGAGATTGCACCCACCGCGCCAAAGTGCGAGTAGCGACCACGCTGGCATCAATCTCGCGGCCCCCACCCCCACCCCCCACACACGAAGGGGCACCCGATCGCTCGGGTGCCCCTTCGAAGTGGTTCTACTAGCGGCCGTTGCCCACGGTCGAGGTGGCCGAGCCGACGGTGGCCGACTGCTGGATGTCCTGCACCCAGTCGTGGTGAACGATGTCGGCCGATGCGGGGGCGGCGAACCCGACGAGCGCGGCGGCGAAGCCGGTGGCGACGAACCCTGCGACGGTGGCGAAAGCTGACTTCTTCATGATGATCCCTCTTCCTTGAGTGTGCTTCTGAAGTTCTGCTGGTCCGGGAGGAGGTTTCTCCAGCCGGTCTGACAGGTAGAACTCGCAGGTCAGGTGATTCATTTCCGATGGCAGTGATTGAACGACGGGTGGCAGGATCGGTCCGACGCCGGGACGTCACCCAACCTTTTTCGAGCGTTTTCTTGAAATGTTCCAATAAACGCGGGAGACTCGATCTGATGACCGACGATCCGGACTACCGGCTGCTGCTGCGGGGGGCCAAGCTCCGCACCACCCAGCCACGCCTCTCGGTGATGAGCGCAGTCAGCGACAACCCGCACGCCGAGACCGAGACCATCATTCGTGCCGCGCGGGAGTTGACGCCCGACGTGTCGCACCAGACCGTCTACGACGCGCTCAACGCCCTTACCGCCGCGGGACTCATCCGCCGCATCCAGCCCAACGGGTCCCTGGCCCGCTACGAGACCCGCGTCGGCGACAACCACCATCACGTGGTCTGCCGGTCGTGCGGCGTGATCGCCGACGTGGACTGCGCCGTCGGCGACGCGCCGTGTCTCACCGCTTCGGATGATCAAGGCTTCGTCATCGACGAGGCCGAGGTCATCTACTGGGGCCTGTGCCCCGATTGCATTGAAGTGCGAAGTTCCTAGATCACAGCCCGTGATCGACAGCCCCACCGAAGAATGAAGAAAGGGAAGTACGTGTCGTCAGATACCTCCGATGCCCGCCCACCCCACTCCGACGCCAACACCGCCAGCCACAGTGAGTCGGAGAACCCGGTCATCGACTCCCCCAAGCCGAAGTCGCACGCGCCGCGGACGAACCAGGACTGGTGGCCCGAGCAGGTCGACGTCTCGGTGCTGCACAAGCAGCCGGCCAAGGGCAACCCGCTGGGCGAGGACTTCGACTACGCCGCAGAGTTCGCCAAGCTCGACGTCGACGCGCTCAAGGCCGACGTCCTGAACGTGATCACCACCTCGCAGGACTGGTGGCCGGCGGACTACGGCAGCTACGCGGGTCTGTTCATCCGCATGAGCTGGCACGCCGCGGGCACCTACCGCATCTACGACGGACGCGGCGGCGGCGGTCAGGGCTCCCAGCGGTTCGCCCCGCTCAACAGCTGGCCCGACAACGCGAACCTCGACAAGGCGCGCCGCCTGCTGTGGCCCGTCAAGCAGAAGTACGGCAACAAGATCTCCTGGGCCGACCTGATCGTGTTGGCGGGCAACGTCGCGCTCGAGTCCGCGGACTTCGAGACCTTCGGCTTCGCGTTCGGCCGCGAGGACATCTTCCAGCCCGAGGAGATCCTCTTCGGTCAGGAGGACACCTGGCTGGGCACCGACGCCCGCTACGGCGGCACCAACGACGGCGACCGCACGCTGGCGGAGCCGTTCGGCGCCACCACCATGGGTCTGATCTACGTCAATCCCGAAGGCCCCGAGGGCAAGCCGGATCCGCTGGCCGCCGCCCACGACATCCGCGAGACCTTCGGCCGCATGGCCATGAACGACGAGGAGACCGCGGCGCTGATCGTCGGCGGTCACACGCTGGGCAAGACCCACGGTGCCGGCGACGGCGACCTGGTCGGCCCGGAGCCCGAGGGCGCCCCGATCGAGCAGCAGGGTCTGGGCTGGAAGTGCGCCTTCGCCTCCGGCAAGGGCGCCGACACGATCACCAGTGGCCTGGAGGTCGTCTGGACCGACAAGCCGACCAAGTGGAGCAACCGCTACCTGGAGATCCTGTACGGCAACGAGTGGGAGCTGACCAAGAGCCCCGCAGGCGCATGGCAGTTCGAGGCGAAGGACGCCGAGGCGATCATCCCGGATCCCTTCGACCCGACCAAGAAGCGCAAGCCCACGATGCTGGTCACCGACGTCTCGATGCGCGTTGATCCCATCTACGGCAAGATCACCCGCCGCTGGCTCGACCATCCGGAGGAGATGAACGAGGCCTTCGCAAAGGCTTGGTACAAGTTGCTCCACCGCGACATGGGCCCGATCAGCCGCTACCTCGGCCCGTGGGTTGCCGAGCCGCAGCTGTGGCAGGACCCGGTGCCCGCGGTCGACCACCCGCTGGTCGACGAGTCGGACATCGCCTCGCTGAAGAGCAAGGTGCTCGACTCCGGTCTGACGGTTCAGCAGTTGATCAAGACGGCGTGGGCGTCGGCCTCGAGCTTCCGTGGCACCGACAAGCGCGGCGGCGCCAACGGCGCACGCATCCGTCTCGAGCCGCAGCGCAGCTGGGAGGCCAACGAGCCTGCCGAGCTGGCCAAGGTGCTGCCCACGCTGGGCCAGATCCAGCAGGACTTCAACGCGTCGGCCTCCGGCGGCAAGAAGATCTCGCTGGCCGACCTGATCGTGCTGGCCGGTTCCGCAGCGGTCGAGAAGGCCGCCAAGGACGCGGGTTACGAGATCGACGTGCACTTTGCGCCGGGTCGCACCGACGCGTCGCAGGAGCAGACCGACGTCGAGGCGTTCAAGGTCCTCGAGACGCGCGCCGACGGGTTCCGCAACTACGTCCGCCCGGGCGAGAAGACGGCGTTGGAGCAGCAGCTCGTCGAGAAGGCGTACTTCCTGGACCTCACGGCTCCGGAGATGACCGTCCTCGTCGGTGGCCTGCGTGCGCTCAACGTCAACCACGGTGGCTCCAAGCACGGTGTCTTCACCCAGACGCCGGGCGTGCTGACGAACGACTTCTTCGTCAACCTGCTCGACATGAGCACCGAGTGGAAGCCGTCGCAGAACTCGGAGAACGTCTACGAGGGCCGCGACCGCGCCACGGGCGAACTCAAGTGGACCGCCACGGCCAACGACCTGGTGTTCGGCTCGAACTCGGTGCTGCGCGCCCTGGTCGAGGTCTACGCCCAGGACGACGGCAAGGGCAAGTTCGTCGAGGACTTCGTCGCAGCGTGGGTCAAGGTCATGAACAACGACCGATTCGACCTCGAGAAGTTCTGATCTGATTGACAAGGACACCCGCGTGCCGATCGGCGCGCGGGTGTCTTCGTGTCTGGGGAGTCTCAGCCGCCGGTCAGCAGGCGCTGCGCCGCGCGGGTGAGCCGACGCCTGGGCCAGCCGAACGCGCCGTCTGAGGCCAGCGCAGCACGGGCGGCGTTGCGCCCGCACACGCCGTGCACGCCGCCGCCGGGGGTGGCGCCCGCGCTGCCGAGGAACACGTTCTCCACGTGCGTCTCGGCGCGGCCGAGGCCGGGAGCGGGCCGGAAGATCAACTGCTGGAACAACTGCGACGTGCCACCGTTGACGGCACCGGTGTGCAGGTTCGCGTCGCTGGCCTCCAGGTCCGACGGCCGTTGCACCAGCTTGCCGACGATGCTGTCGCTGAAGCCGGGGGCATGCTGCTCGAGCACGTCGTCGACCCGGGCGCCGAGTTCGTCGGCCGACGCGTCGTCTGACAGCCCGCGCGGCAGATGGGTGTAGGCCCAGGCACTCTCGGTACCCGCGGGCGAGCGCGTCGGGTCGGCCGTCGTCATCTGGCCGAACAGCATGAACGGCAGCTCGGGCAGCGTGCGCGTGTTGAGGTCCGCCATCCAGCGGATCAGCCCGTCGTGGTCGGCGCCGAGGTGCACGGTGCCGGCCCCGGCGAGACTCTTCGAGCGCCACGGGATCGGTTCGCGCAGTGCGTAGTTGATCTTCAGCACCGGGGTGTCCCAGACGAAGCGGTCGAGGCCGTCCGCGAATGCCCGCGGCAGTCCCTCGGCGGGTAGCAGCTTCTGGTACAGCTGCGGCGCAGAGGTGTCTGCGACGACGGCCTTGCGGCAGCGCACCGTGCGGCCGTCGGCGGTCCGGACGGCGACCGCGCGGTCGCCGCTGACCTCGATCGCCTCGACCGGTCGTCCGCACTCGACGCGGGCGCCTGCCGCCTCGGCACGGCGCACCATCGCCGCGGTGAGTTCTCCGGCACCGCCCACCGGAACCGGGAACCCGCCGTCCTGGGCCATCATGATGAGCAGGTAGCCCATCACGCCGCTACCGGGCGCATCGATCGGCACGTCGGCGTGCATTGCGTTGCCCAGCAACAACAGCCGGGCCGCGTCGCCGTCGAACAGGTGCTGCGCCATGACGCCTGCGGGCATCAGCAGCTGATGCACGAGCCGCAGCGCGTCGGCGGTGCCCAACTTGCGCAGCAGACCGGTGGCGCCGCGTACCGGAGGGAACGGCGCGAAGAGCGCAGCCAGGAGCGGATCCTTGATGCGCTGATACTGCTCGAAGAGGTCGCACCAGCGTTGCCCGTCACCCGGCTGATCGCGGTCGAGAAGCGCTGCGGTGGCGTCGATGTCGCGGTAGATGACGGGCGCGTCCTCGTCGCTGGCGTCACGCGCGTGACCCACGACGGCGGGTGAGTGCGACCACGTCAGCCCGTGATCCTCGAGGTGCAGGTCGCGCAGTGCGGGCGAGGCGACCGACAGCGGGTAGAACGCGCTGTAGAGGTCGGTGACGTATCCGGGCACGACCTCCTTGCTCTTGATCGCGCCGCCGGGTTCCTCCTGCGCTTCGAGCACGGTGACGTCCCACCCCGCTTCAGCGAGGAGGGTCGCAGCCACCAGCCCGTTGTGCCCCGCGCCGATGACGACGGCGTCGACGGTCTCGCTCACGACGCGTCACTCGTCATTCGGCAGGTCCTCCGGGAGTTTGCGTTCGGCGAGAGCCGCCAGCCGCCAGGTGCATTCGCGGTTGCGCGGGAATGCCGCGGCCAGCGCCGCGCGCTTGGGCAGCCAGTTCAGCGGTGGCGTGACCGGGACTTCGGCCATCTCGATGCGGCATCCGCCGCCCTGGACGTCGGAGAGCACCAGGGTGATCCGGGCCTTGCCGAACGGCCTGCCGTTGGCGATCATCACCAGCTTCTCGCCGGGGATGCACTCGACGCTCACCGTGCTGTCGTCCAGGAGCACCGGCCACACCCCGACGGAGTGCCGGATCGTGCTGCCCGGCTGGGGCCATTCGGGATCGACCGCCCGCATCCGGCTGTTGCCGACCACCCACTGGGAGTAGGTCCAGCCGTCGGCGATCACCTCCCAGACCCGGTCGCGGCTGGCGGTCGTGGTGCGCTTGACCGTGAGGCTGCTCTCCAGTTCCTCGGGTTGCGCCATCAAAGCATTCCTTTCCTGGTCACCGGCCACTTAGCTACCCGGCGGGCTGATCATCAAACACCGGTACCGGCCAGTACCCGCGCCCCGGGGTCCTGGTGTGACGGCCGCGTCACGGGGTATCGCAACGGCATGGAGTTCCACGGCACGGCCGTCGGCGGGGCGGCCCCTTCAGTACCGTCGATGACATGAGTACGCCCGCATCGACGTTCGTCCTCGACGACCTGTTCGCGCGCGACCTGCCGGAGATGTCGGTCTCCTGGCAGGCGGCCGACGCGCCCGACGCGCGACTGCTGGTCCTCAACGAACCGCTGGCCACCGACCTCGGTCTCGACCCCGGGTGGCTGCGCAGTCCAGACGGCGTCGGCTTCCTCGTCGGCACGTCTGTTCCCGACGGCGCGCGCCCGGTGGCGCAGGCCTACTCCGGGCACCAGTTCGGCGGGCTCGTCCCGCGTTTGGGTGACGGCCGCGCACTCCTGCTCGGCGAGATCGTCACCGCCGACGGCCGCCGTCGCGACATCCATCTCAAGGGCTCGGGGGCGACGCCGTTCTCCCGCGGTGGGGACGGACTCGCGGCGGTCGGTCCGATGCTGCGCGAGTACGTGATCAGCGAGGCCATGCACGGGCTCGGCATCCCCACCACCCGTTCGCTGGCGGTCACGGCGACCGGCCAGCGGGTGTTCCGGGAGACGCCGTTGCCGGGTGCGGTGCTCACCCGCGTTGCGAGCAGCCACCTGCGGGTCGGCAGCTTCGTCTACGCCGCGCTCACCCGCGACGCCGGACTGTTGCGCAGGCTCGCCGACCACGCCATCGCCCGTCACCACCCCGAGGCCGCCAACGCCGAACGGCCGTACCTGGCGCTGTTCGAGTCGGTGGCCGCCGTGCAGGCCGAGCTGATCGCGCGTTGGATGCTGGTCGGATTCGTCCACGGCGTGATGAACACCGACAACATGACGATCTCCGGCGAGACCATCGACTACGGCCCGTGCGCGTTCATGGATGCGTTCGACCCGGTGACGGTGTTCAGCTCCATCGACCACGCCGGGCGCTACGCCTACGGCAACCAACCCGCCATCGCGGCATGGAATCTCGCGCGGTTCGCCGAGACGCTGCTGTCGCTGATCGACGACGACCAGGACAGGGCCATCGAGCTGGCCACCGAGGCGCTCGGCGGTTTCGGCCCGCGTTACGAGGCGGCGTGGACCGCGGGCATGCGGGCCAAGCTCGGCCTGTCCCACGTCGACGAGGCCGCGGCCACACCGCTGGTGACCGACCTGCTGGAGCTGCTCGCCGCCAGCCACGTCGACTACACGTCGTTCTTCCGGTCGCTGAGTTCGGCAGCGCGCGGTGACGCCGAGCCTGCGCGCGGGGTGTTCATCGACCTCGCCGGCTTCGACGCGTGGCTGGGCCGGTGGCGGGCACTGTCACCCGACGCCGACGCCATGGACCGGGTCAACCCGATCTACGTCCCGCGCAACCACCTGGTCGAGGAGGCGCTCGCCGCCGCCACGAACGGTGACGTGGAACCGTTCACGCGGCTGGTCGACGTCGTCGCCTCGCCGTACGAGGAGCGCGAGGGTCTGCAGCGCTACGCCGAGCCCGCGCCGGAGGACTTCGGCGCCTACCGGACCTTCTGCGGCACCTGAGCGCCTTAGCCGTGCGCGGTGAGCATCACGTACTGGGCAGCCACCCGCTGGTGTGCGTCGGGTAGCTCCTTGCCCTGCACCTCGATCGCGTACCTGCCGGCGGGGGCCACGCAGTAGAACCCCGCGGGGAACTTCAGGCAGCGGCTGTCGGGCAGCCCGGGCACCGGGTCGGCAGCCTCGACGCCGTTGGTGGACACCTCGACGCCGAACGCGTCGGCGACGTTGGCCGCGGCCGCCTCGTCCTTGGCCTGGTAGACGTTGGCGTCCGCCATCGCGACGGCGTCGACGCCATTGTCGGTGAACAGCTCCTTCGAGCCCACCGGGTTGCTCTGGAAGTGCAGGGCGCCGCGCAGCGAGTACACCGCGTTCTTCGTCGTCGGTGTCTCCGGTCCGCCCGGCACGGTGCGCGCGAGCAGCCCGGTCGGGTCGAGTGGGACGTCGGCCATGGCGTCGATCGCCCCGGGAGTGAACTCGTCGATCGCGGGGCGCTGCTGGTCGATGGCCGAGGCGACGGCCTTCGCCGCGGCCTCCACGCCGTCGACCGACTGCGCGACCTGCATCAGCACGTAGGTGCCGTGCGGGGTGAACGACCGGACGGCGGCCCACGTCTGGCCCGAGCCGTGCGGGGTGAACGGGTAGGTCGAGGCGAGCGCGTCGGGATGGTCCGGGATCTGCGTCGGCGTCGGGGCCTTGCCCTGGATCTGCTGTAGCGCTCCCGCACCGTTCATGTCGGCGCTGGCCGCCTTCGCCGCCTCGGCGTCGGGGAAGCGCATGACGGCGTTGACGAGCACCAACTTCTCGGGCGCCTGCCGCGCGGAGGCGAACCCGTTGACCATGCCGCGCTCATCGGCTGCGGCGGCGATCTGCGGCGGCCCGAGCTGTTCGAGGGCCTTGCCGCTGTTCAGCAGGAAGGTGCCCCCGAGGTACGGCTCGATGGCGGCCTCGTCGACGTCCCAGGGTCCGACGACGTAGTCGGCCATGTGCTGGGCGTCGACGACCACACCGGTCGCCGGTAGACCTGCGTTGCCTAGCGGCGGACGCGGAGCCGTCGGGTACTTCCCGGCGTCCAGTTGATCCGGGCTGACGACCGAGGGTTTCGGCGCTGCGCTGCTGCTCTCGGCGGTGGCACTGCCGTCGGCGTTTTGCGAGCCACCACCACACCCGGCCAGCAGCAGCGCACCGGCCAGCAGGGCTCCGAATCTCAGTCTCTGGCTAGACACGGTGTCAATCTAGCGTTCGGAGAGCACCTTTCGCGCGACTTCGTGTCAGGCGCGTGACGCGCTGCCGCGCAGCCACTGGTCCCACGGCACGCTCCAGTCGCCGTTCTGCCACTGTTCGAGCGGTTTGCCACCGGTGTTGCGGACCTCGACGACGTCACCGGGCTGGGACAGCTCGTAGAACCACTTGGCGTTGTCCATGCTCAGGTTCAGGCATCCGGCCGAGACGTTGCGGTTGCCCTGCGCCCACACCGTGGCCTCCCGCTCGTGCAGGTAGATCCCGTCGGGGCTGATGCGCGTGGCGTAGGGGACGCTGATCCGGTAGCCGGCCGACGACGAGACGGGCAGACCGTAGGTCGAGGAGTCCATCAGCACCGGATTGGCCTTGTCCATCACGGTGTAGACGCCGGGCTGGGTCCAGAAGTGGATGCTCTTCCCACCGACGTTCGTGGTGCCGCCGCGGCCCATCGACGTGGGCATCGTCCGCGCCAGCTTGCCGTCGATGAACACGCTCACCTGCTTGGTGACGTCGTCGGCGATCGACACGTGGGAGCGGCCGATCCGGAACGACACCTGCCGGTCCTCCTGCCCGTACACGCCGTCGCCGAGGTCGACGCCGTAGACGTTGGCCTTGACCGTCACCTGGGTGCCCGATGGGAAGTACTCCCGCGGCCGCCAGTGCGCCTTGCTGTCGCTGATCCACGTCCAGGCCCCCTCGACGCGCGGTGACGTCTCGACGACGAGCCTGCGTTGAGCTGCGGCGCGGTCGCCCACCGACGCATCGAACTGGGCGACCACGACGGTGCCGACGCCGTAGGTACCGCCGTTGGAGAGCCGGGTTCCCGCGGTCGTGTTCAGCGAGACGTCGAGCAGCAGATCCGGGTTGACGGTCGAGAAGTCCGACTTCTGCGTCGTCGTGGTGCCGTCGGTTCCCCGAGCGGTGACCGCGAGGGTGTAGTCGCGGCCGTAGCCGAGCGGTTCGGCCGGCCGCCACGTGCGCCGGTCCTGCGAGAGGGTGCCCTCGACGGTGCGGCCCTGGGCGTTGGTCATCCGCACTTCGGTCAGCGTGCCCGAGGTGGCCTTCACGCCGACGCCGTCACCGGGGGCGACGTCCTCGGCACCGGATGCGGGTGTGATCTCGACGGCCGCCGGTTCGCGCGCCGGCAGCAACACCCCGTTCTTTGCCGCCGCGACGTTCGACGCGGCGGTATCCGAGGGGACCGCCGCCGTCGACGATCCGCTCTGCGACGCCATCACCAGGGTGGCGATGACGCCGACGACCATCAGCATCAGCAACCGATGTCGGGGGTGCGCAGTCAACTCAAATCTCCGAAGGTCGGTAGGTACGACGAGCGTACCGGCATCACGGCGTCCCCGCAGACACGCTGGACCCGGTGACGCCGAATCGTGATGCAGCGAACGGAGATTGGGCCGTTCAGCGCAACGGAAGCACCGAGGCCCCGCGCTGGCGCAGCATGTCGGTCAGCAGCTCGCTCTCGGCGGACTGGGTGGCCGACATCCGTCGGGCCAGGTCGCGCACGTAGCCCGTCTCGGCGTGTTCGGCGCCCACGGCGAGCATCTCGGCGCCGCCCTGGTGGTGGCGCAGCATCAGCTGCAGGAAGAGCACGTCGCGGTCGGCGGGCGTGGCGGCGCGCAGACGGGCGAGTTCGGTTGCGTCGGCCATCCCCGGCATCGCGGTCGCCGGCCCATCCGTCGCAGCCCGGTGCGAGCCGTGCGCGCCGCCCATCCACGCCATGTGTCCGCCGGTCGGCAGCAGCGGCTCACCCCACGCCGTCAACCAGCCCTGCATGCGGCCGATCTGGTTCTGCTGCGTGGTGAGGATGTCGAACGCGAGGTTCTGCACGGCGGGGTCGGCGCCGCCGGTCAACTCCGTGGCGGCCATGTCGACGGCCTGATCGTGGTGGACCGACATGTCCTGCAGGAATCCGACGTCGATCAGGCCCGCGGCGGGCGGGTCGGCGTCACCGCGCAGCAGGAAGCCGAAGCCGACGCCCACGGCGATCAGCAGCACGGCCCCGAGCGGGAGCCACCTCACCTGCTATTCCGTGACCGGCGCGGCGTCCGGTCCCGGCGGGTTGGGGTCGAACGGCGGCGGATTGTCGACGTCGAAGGACGGCGATGCGCAGCTGGCCCCGGGCTCCGGGTAGGCGCTCTCGTTGAGCCGCAGCGCCTCGATGAACTCGACGAGTCGCGGGTCGCTCGGATCGTCGAGCTTGAGCTGATGTCCCCAGGACTGGATCGAGATGGGGGTGTCGAGGCCCGGGTAGGGCGACATCAGCGTGTAGGGCTGGCCCTCGACCATCGCCGAGAGCACGTCGATCTGGTCGGCGGTCGCCACGTCGGGGTTGTACGTGATCCACACCGCGCCGTGCTCGAGCGAGTGCACGGCGCTCTCGGATCGGATGGCGGTCGGGTAGACGACCCCGGTGCACGTCGCCCAGACCTGGTCGTGGGTGCCGCCGAACGGCGGCGACTGGTCGTATGCGACCCGCTGCGGCGCCTCGACGTGCTCGCCCGGCGGGTACTCGATCGCGACGACGCCCGGGATGTCGCCGGCTGGATCGGAATTGGCGCCGGAGGCAGCCTGCTGCTCGTCGCCCGATGACCGCGACCCCAGCGTCACCCACAGCACCGCACCGATGACCGCGACGACCACCACCGCGATGATCGTGCCCCAGGGCATGCCTGCGAACATCCGCGACGTGGGTCGGTCCTCTGCCATGCGCCCACTGTATCGAGCGGAGTTACCAGAGGGTCCCCGTCGCAGGCGTGATCAGGAAGCCGTGCGCGTCGTTCGCCGTCTCGCAGTGCACGGTGGGGCCCGCCTTCACCGCACACCGCGTCGCGCCGTTGGTGAGGCGGTGTCCCTCGGGAAGAACCGCCACGTCGCGGGTGAAGCTGGGCGACGCCGCGCGGACGTAGGACGCAGGCTGGTTGCCCTCGATCGCGGTCTGGTTGGTGCCGGGCGGCGCGTCGCGGGGCACGATGTCGCAGCCGACGATGCGGCCGATCGGCCCGATCCCGCAGCCCTGTCCCGCGCCGACCCTGAAGAACACCCAGCCCGGGTCGCTCTCGACGGTGTGGGGTCCTTCGCCCAGCGGGTACTTGTCGACGCCGTCGTCGCGGCCGGGCGTCGCCTCGGCGGTGGCGGTCTCGGATTCCGCAGGAGACTCCGACGACTCCGCGTCGGTCGGGCCACCGCACCCGCTCAGCGTCAGCGCGACCGCCAGTGCCACGAGCGGCAGCCCCGGGTGAAGACTCCGTCGCATCTAGCCGATGCCGATCGGCGTGACGTCACCCGTCTGGTCGCGCGGGTCGATCAGGATCTTGGCGTGCGTCTCCGGGTCGCCGAGCGCGTCGAAGGCGGCGGACACCCCGGCCAGACCGACCGTCCCGGTGACCAGCGGGCTGGCGTCGACCTTGCCCTCGGCGAGCATGTGCAGCGTGTCGCGGAACTCCAGCGGCGTGTAGCCGAAGACGAACCGCATGTCGATCTCCTTGCCGCTGGCCATCGCGGGCCGCAGCTGGTCGGCGCCCATGCAGACGCCCACCACCACGACGAGCGAGGCGAGCGGCGCCGCGGCGATGACGCCGTCGAGCATGCCTGGCACGCCGACGCATTCGAAGATCACCGGCCGGCTCGGCCCGGCCGCGCCGAACCTGTCGGCCACGCGGTACAGGTGCGACCACCCCGGCACCTTGCGTAGCTTCTCCATCGATCCCACGCCCAGTTCGTAGAGCGCAGGCGCCGACGTCAGCACGCCACGTTTGCCGTCGAGCGCGGCGTAGGGCGACTCGGACGCCGGGTCGACGACGACGTGCGCGCCGCACCTGGAGGCCAACGCCCGTCGGCCCGCAGAGAAGTCACTGGCGACGATCGTGCCCACGCCCATCGCCGCGAGGTGCGCGATCACGGCGAGACCGACCGGACCGCAGCCGATCACGACGGCCACGTCGCGCTTGCCGATGTCACTGCGGCGCACTGCGTGCAGGGCCACGGCCATCGGCTCGGTGAGGGCCGCGACGTCCGGCGACAGCCCGTTGGGCACGACGAACGACATGGCGGCCTCGGCCAGCACCTGTTCGGCGTAGGCGCCGGGCGCCTTCGGCGACAGACCGGTGAGGTGCACTCCGCCGGCGGCACGCACCAGGGGGAAGGAGACGACCAGCGTTCCCGGCGCGAACTCCTTGGCCACGCCGCGTCCGCGCTCGGCCACCTCGCCGCAGAATTCGTGGCCCATCACGACGGGCGTATCGCCACGCATGAAGTCCTCGTACTGGACGGCGCTCATGACGTCGGTCAGTTCGTCGGCGTGGTCCTTGGCGTGCAGGTCGGAGCCGCAGATACCGCACCGGCGCACGTCGAGCAGTAGTTGGCCGGGCGCCGGGCGGGGTGCCTCGACGTCGACGACGGACAGTTCCCCGTGCACACAGCTGACGGCCTTCACGTCGTCAGTATCCACGCCGCCGTGGTCGCGCGGTTCAGGTCTGGGCGGCTCGGGGCTCGGTACGCGGCAGTGCCCGCACCGCGGTGCGGATCGCGAAGTAGATCAACGTCGAGGTCACCAGGAATACCGGCCAACCCATGGCGATGCGCGCGACGGCGAGCAGCCCCGCCTGGTCGGTGTCGTAGAGGTAGTACTGCACCGAGAAGCGCGTCCACGAGACGACGGCCATGACCACCGTCGCGATGTCGAAGGCGGTCCGCACCCGGGGCACCCGCCGCCACGAGTCGTCACGACCGGTCAGCCACGCCCACCCGACGCCGACGAGCGGTCTGCGAACGACGACCGACGCGGTGAACAGGATCGCCAGCGCGAGGTACATCCAGATGCCCGGCAGGTAGAAGTCCTTCGCGCGGCCGGTGAGGAGTGCGAACGCCCCGCAGACCACCACGCCGACGAAGCCGAACAGCGCGGGCCGCAGCGTTTCCCTGCGGAACAGCTGCCAGGCGAACACCAGGCCTGCCACGCCGAGCGCCGCGGCGATCGCGTGCGGCAGTCCCAGTGCGGTGTTGGTGGCGGCGAACGTCGTGACCGGGAGCGCCGTGTAGAGGAGCCCGCGGATCCCGCCGCCGCGGGCCAGCAGCGCGTCGACCGGCGCTCGTCCTTCGCTCACCCAGCCGAGCGTACCGGCGGGACGGGCCCGCCCATCCCGTCGAGCAGGGCCAGGACCTTGGTGGTGGTGGCCCAGTTGCGGATGGTCATCAGCCGGTACTCGCGGGCCGCGAGGATCTTGTTCATCAGGGTCTTCGTGCGCTGCGCCTCCAGTCGGGAGAAGTACACGACGTCGGGTCCCGGCCAGGCGTGGTCGACGCCGTCGCGCAGCCGCACGATCTCCATGGTCTGCTCCGCGGTCAGCGGGTGCTTGAGGAAGACGCAGTCCCGCAGGTGGGTGTCCGCCTGGGCCAGGAACTCGGGCGGGGCCTGCTCGACGACCGTGCGGAGCTGGCGGTGGGATCGCACCACGACGACGGGTGGGGTCTGGAGGTGGTCGTCGAGTAGGCGTTCGATGCGATGCTCGAGCGTCCGCTGCGGCGCGGTCGTCTCGAACACGACGTTGCCGGACTGGATGTAGGTGCCGACGCGCTCGAAGCCGTCGTCTTCGAATGCCGTTCGCAGGTCTGACATCGCGAGCTTGTTGCGTCCGCCCACGTTGATGCCGCGCAACAGCGCCGCGTATCGCTTCGGCCCCACCCATCGGACGCTACCTGAGGCACCGGTCCGCGACACCTGGCGTGATACTGAGTGACATGGCGGATCGCAACGTGCTGGGTGGCCCTCTGGAAGCCTGCGGCACGGAGCCGATGACCGGCTTCTACCGCGACGGGTGCTGCAGCACCGGACCGCAGGACGTCGGCCTGCACACCATCTGCGGGGTGGTGACGACGGAGTTCCTGTCCCACCAGCGTTCGATCGGCAACGACCTCGCCACGCCGATGCCGCAGTACTCGTTCCCCGGCCTGGTGCCGGGCGACCGCTGGTGTGTGACGGCGGTGAACTGGTTGCGCGCCCAGCTCGACGGTCACGCCTGTCCGGTGGTGCTGGCCTCCACCCACGAGCGGACCCTCGAGGTGGTGCCGCTGGAGGTGCTCCGTCAGCACGCGGTCGACGTGCCCGACGACGCGGCGGGCCTGTAGTGCAGGCAATCCCCGTCATCGCGCTGACCGGTTACCTGGGCGCGGGCAAGACGACGTTGCTCAACCACGTGCTGCGGGCGCCGGGAGCGCGAATCGGCGTGGTGATCAACGACTTCGGCGAATTGAACGTCGATGCCGGCCTGGTGACGGGGCAGGTCGACGAGCCCGCCTCGATCACCGGGGGATGCATCTGCTGCCTGCCCGACGAGGGTGGGCTCGACGAGGCGCTGGCGAAACTCGCCGACCCCAAGCTGGGTCTCGACGCCATCATCGTGGAGGCCAGTGGCTTGGCCGACCCCATCGCGATCTCGCGGATCATCCGGTTCAGCGGTGTCGAGCACGTCCGCCCGGGCGGGGTGGTCGACGTCATCGACGCCGCCACCCACTTCGACACCGTCGACAAGGTCGACGCGCCACCTGCCCGGTACGGCGCCGCGTCGCTCGTCGTCGTGAACAAGCTCGACCAGCTGCCAGAGGAGTCCCGGGACGCGGCGCTCGCACGGATCGAAGGCCGTGTGCGCGAACGCAATCCGGACGTCCACGTCGTGGGAGCAGTCGCCGGCCGCGTCGACCCCGCGCTGCTCTACGACATCGGCAGCGACACCGACGGCTCCGGCCAGCTCTCCTTCCGCGAGCTACTGATCGACGGCGAGCACGCCCACGCCGGCGAACCCGAACACGTGCACGCCGACTCGGTGACGGTGATCGGTGACGGCTGCGTCGACCCCGGCGCCCTGGTGGACCTGCTCGAGCAGCCACCGGCCGGGGTGTACCGGCTCAAGGGCACCGTCGCGGTGCGGTACCGCGCACGCGTGCGGCACTACGTCGTGAACGTCGTCGGGACGTCCATCCACGTGATGACCGCACCGCCGAGGTCGCGCGGCAACAACCTGGTGGCGATCGGGACGCACCTCGACGTCGACGACGTGCGGCGCAGGCTGGAGCTGGCGTTGGCGGCATCCGACGAACAGTCCGCCGTCGGCGTGCGGCGGCTGCAGCGCTACCGGCAGCTCAGCATCTAGCGGTGCAGCGGCTCCCGGCCCGGTGGCTGCTGGGGCGGCGCCAGCAGCGGCTTGCGCTTCTGCAGCGTGACGGTCGTCGGCGAGTGCGTCGTCAGCTCGAGGTCCTCGCCGTCGTGACGGATCACCAGCTCGCCGTCCGGGCCGTCCCGCAACGTGTAGGTCACCTCGTCCGAGGTGACGTCGACGATCAGCCGGAAGTTGCGCCAGCGCAGGCGGAATCGCAGACGCGTCACGGCGGACGGCAGCTGGGGCGCGAACGCCAGCACGCCTTCGTCGTCGCGCAGTCCCCCGAAGCCCGCGACCCACGCGATCCACGCGCCTGCGAGTGAGGCCATGTGCAGGCCGTCGCGGGTGTTGTGGTGCAGGTCGCGCAGGTCGATCAGCGCGGCCTCGTACGCATAGTCGTGTGCGAGTTCGAGATGCCCGACCTCGGCGCACATCACGGCCTGCGTGCACGCCGAGAGCGACGAGTCGCGGGTGGTCCGGCGTTCGTAGTAGTCGACGTTGTGCGCCTTCTGCTCCGGCGTGAAGGCATGCCCCTGCCAGTGCATCGCGAGCACCAGGTCGGCCTGCTTGATCACCTGGGCCGGGTACAGCCGGACGTAGGGTTCGTGCAGCAGCAGCGGGTACTCGGTGTTCTCGGCGAACTTCCACTCCCGCAGGGTCGTGAAGCCCTCGCACTGTTCGTGCACGCCCAGCTCTTCGTCGAACGGGATGTGTACCGCCGCAGCGGCATCCCGCCATGCGACGGTCTCCTCGGTGGTCACGCCGCGGTCGCCCGCCTGGACGGGATGGCGCAGGCACGCCTCGGCGGCGATGCGAAGGTTGTGTGCGGCCATCAGATTGGTGAAGACGTTGTCGCGGACGACCGCGGTGTACTCGTCGGGCCCGGTGACCCCGGCGAGGTGCCAGATCCCGTGACGGTCGCGGTGGCCCAGCGACATCCAGAGCCGGGCGGTGTCGATCAGCACGTCGAGGCCGCACTCGGCTTCGAGCGAGTCGTCACCGGTCACCAGTCGGTAGCGGTCGAAGGCCATCGCGATGTCGGCGTTGACGTGCCACCCCGCGGTGCCTGCGGGCCAGTACGCCGAGCATTCCTGCCCGCGGATGGTCCGCCACGGGAAGCTCGCGCCTTCGAGGTCCAACTCGGCGGCGCGCTCGCGGGCGAGGTCGAGCGTGGAGGCCCGCCACCTCAGCGCGTCCGCCGCGGCCTCCGGCGCGGTGTAGGTGAGCAGCGGCAGCACGTATCCCTCGGTGTCCCAGAAGGCGTGTCCGTCGTAGCCGGTGCCGGTCAATCCCTTGCCGGGGATGGCGCGACGCTCGGCGCGGGCACTGGCCTGCAGCACGTGGAAGATGCCGAACCGCAACGCCTGCTGCGATTCGGGGTCGCCCTCCAATTCGACGTCGGCGCCGTCCCAGAACTCGTCGAGGTACGTGCGTTGCGAGTCGAGCAGTCCCTGCCAGCCCGTGTACCGGGCACCGGCAATGCCGCCTGCCACCTGGTCACGGAGTGCGGGCCGCGACCGCAGGCTCGACCACCCGTAGGCCAGGAACTTGACGATCCGCAGCTTCTGTCCGGGACGCAGGCCGCAGATGACGGTGGTCCGCGCCCAGTCCTCGCCCGCGTCGGTGTCGACCTCCACCCGGCCCGGCACTTCGACGACGTGATCCATCGCGGCGGCCATGGTGAGTCCGCTCGACTTGGTGCGGTGCAGGAGAACCGCTCCGCGCTCCGCGATCTCGAACCCGACCGACTCGAGCGGCTTGCGCAGTACGGCGGACACGCGGGGGTCGTCGGACGCCTCCGGCTGATCCTCGTTGGCGACCAGCTCGGATTGCACTGTCACGCGGGTGAACTCGTCGACGGCTTCAACGGTGTACTCGATGGCGGCGATGCTGCGCATGGTGAGCGACACCAGGCGCGTCGACGTGATCAGCACTTCCTTACCGGCAGGCGAGCGCCAGCAGGCCTTGCGGGTCAGCGTGCCCGCGCGGAGGTCGAGCACCCGCTCGTGCTCGCTCAGGTGTCCGTACCGCACGTCGAACGGCTCGTCGTCGACGATCAGCCGCAGGATCTTGCCGTTCGTGACGTCGATCAGCGACTGGCCGTCCTCCGGGTAGCCGAAGCCTGCTTCGGCGTACGGCAGCGGGCGGGTCTCGTAGAACGAGTTCAGGTAGGTGCCCGGAAGTCCGTGCGGCTCACCCTCGTCGAGGTTGCCGCGCAGTCCGACGTGACCGTTGGACAGCGCGAAGATCGACTCGGATTCGTCGATGTGGTCGAGGTCGAGCGCGGTCTCGCGGACGTGCCAGGGTTCGACGGGGTACGCCTCGTGACGGGTCACGCGGTGGTGTCCATCAGCTCGGCGAGGTCGGTGACGACGACGTCGGCGCCGTTGTCGCGCAACGCTTCCGCCTGACCCACGCGGTCGACGCCGATCACGATGCCGAAGTGTCCGGCCCGGCCGGCCTGAACCCCGGCGATCGCGTCCTCGAAGACGGCCGCTTCGCCTGCCGGCACGCCGAGCAACTCTGCGCCCCGCAGGAACGAGTCCGGGGCGGGCTTGCCGGGGATGCCCTCGTCCCGCATCGTGATTGCGTCGACGCGCTGTCCGACGTACTGGGCCAGGTCGGTGATCCGCAGCACCTCGGCAGTGTTGGCGCTCGACGAGACGACTGCGATCGCCAGGCCGGCGGCATGCGCGGCCTTCACGTAGGTGCGCGATCCCTCGAAGACCTCGACGCCCTCGCCGTGCAGGACTTCCTGGAAGAGAGCGTTCTTGCGGTTTCCGAGGCCGAAGACGGTCTCGGCGTCGGGTGGATCGTCAGGCGTGCCGTCCGGCAGGGTGATGCCGCGGCTGGCCAGGAACGAGCGGACGCCGTCCTCACGCTTCTTGCCGTCGACGTAGGTCCCGTAGTCCGCGCCGACGTCGAACGCCTTGAACGGATCGCCGCCATTGGCGGCGCGGGCCCGGAGGAATTCGTCGAACATCGTCTTCCACGCACGACGATGGACGCTGGCGGTGTCGGTGAGCACGCCGTCCAGATCGAACAGACACGCGTGTACTCCCTCGGGAAGACCCAGCATGGCAGGGCCTATACCCACTTCGGCTGATCTTTAGAGGGCTAGCCGTGTGCCCTGCTGCGCCGGGTGACGGTTTCGTGCGCGTCGAACGTCGCCCTGTCGTCGGGGCCCGTGCCGAAGAAGCAGTACACGCCGCCGTCGGCGTTGGAGATGAAGCGGATGCTGGTGACCACCATCCAGCGCGCGCCGAGTTCGTCGGCGATCTCGTCACCGGTGGCGACCTCCGCAGGCGATACGCACTCCGCGGTCGTTGTCGTTGCCATTAGTCGGTGATACCCAGCGTCGACGCGCTGACACGTGCCTGATTTCCCCGTTCGTTTCCCTTGATCTTTCCCAGGCGTTAATTTCGAGGTCTTAGCTTGCCGGGAGGGGTATTCGTGAACGTGTCGACACCGCCGTGGCGGTCATGGCTGCTCAAGACGCTGACGCTCGTGGCATGCCTTGCGGCCGCGTGCGCCGGGGCCAGTTTGCAGGCCACGGACCGTCCGGCCGCCCCGGCACGCGTCGCCTCGGTCGCGGTCGTGAACACCGCGGCCATCGTGCCGACCAACGTCACCGTCGGGCTGGCCGATCCCATGCTGGGCTTCCTGTCCGATGCGGACCTCAACCGGCAACTGGATCTGATGGTCTCGATCGGCGTGACCAGCCTGCGAATCGACGTCCCGTGGGTGGCCGTGCAGCCGACGCGCTTCGGCGGCTACGACTGGTCAAAGGCAGACCGCGTCATCAACGCCGCGGCGGCTCGCGGGATCGGCGTACTCGGCATCCTCGGTCAGCCGCCGGCCTGGGCGGTGGCGTCGGGCACGCCGGAACTGAGCGGACGGCCGGCCTCGGCGACCGCGTTCGCGCAGTACGCGAGGGCCGTCGCGACGCGCTATCGCGGCAAGATCTCCGCGTACGAGATCTGGAACGAACCGAACATGCTGTCGTTCTACAAGCCGCATCCGGACCCGGTCGGCTACACGGCGCTGCTGCGGGCCGCGTATCCCGCGATCAAGGCCGCCGATCGCAACGCCATCGTGGTGGGCGGCGTCCTCGCGGCAGCGGTGGACACCGCGTACTCGGTCGACCCCGTCACGTTCGTGCAGCGGATGTACACGGCGGGCGCGAAGCCGTACTTCGACGCGCTGTCCTACCACCCATATCAGCACGGTCTGAAGTTCTCCGAAGGTGGCCCCTGGGTCGACGCCCCCTTGAACCAGGGCTTGCGCATCCGCCAGTTGATGATCGACTACGGCGACGCAGGCAAGAAGATCTGGGCCAGCGAGTACGGCGTGCCGACCGCCCTGCAGGACGAGGCGACTCAGGCCGCGTTCATTGCCGATCTGATCTCGACGTGGCGGACCGTCGACTTCACCGGTCCGATGTTCGTGTACACGATGCGCGACAAGCTCACGGGCAGTACCGATCCCGAGGACACGTTCGGCATCTTCCGCTCCGACTGGACGGCCAAGCTCGCGGTGGACGTCATCCGGCAGGCGGTGGGCGGCTCCCCCGCCGCGATCGCGATGGTGACCCGTGCGGTGCTCGGCGACGAGGCTGCCGGCACGGTCACCGCGCCGGTTCCGTCGGTGCCGACGTTGGTGCGCGAGGCCTTGACCGCGGCCGTGTCGGCGATCGTGCGGGTCGTCGCCGACGTCGTCAGCCGCGTCGTCGCCACCGTCACCCGGATCGTCGCGCCACCCGCGGCGCCCGCGCCTGCGCCCGCGCCCGCAGCAGCCACCCGACGGATGGTCGAGCCGGCACCAGCCGCTTCGGTGCAGGAGGCTGCGGACGAGCCGGAGTCACCGGACGAGGAGGCACCGCGGAAGTCGCGGGACAAGACGTCGACGTGGGGGTCGGAGACGACACGGGACTCGAAGGCTGCGGACGCCGAGACCAAGAACACCGGGACTGTGGACACCGAGACCAAGGACACCGAGACTGCGGAAACTGAGCCTGCGGACTCGGGGACGCCGGACGAGCCCGCTGCGGACACCACGACCCCGGACACTGACACTGCGGACTCGGGTGACTCGGATTCGGATTCGGATTCGGATTCGGGGGACGACGCGGCCTAGCGGCTCAGTCCGCTTCGCCGTACTCGTCGAACCAGTACGCCAGCTTGCCGCGGCGGCTGACCGCACGCAGCCGCGATTCGGCGGCGGGGCGGGTCGAGCTGGTAGTGACGATCAGCAGTTCGTCGCCCACCTCGATCCGGGTGTCGGGCAGCGGCACGAACGTGTGGCCGTCGCGGATGATCAGCGTGATGACCGCCGGGTCGGGCAGTCGTAGTTCGAGGATCGTCACGCTGTGCAGGCGCGACTCCGGCTGCACGGTCATGGTGAGCAGTTCTGCGTCGAGTACGTCCAGTGGCGCCGCTTCGACCTGGATCTCACGGGTCGATTCGGGGGTGATCAGACCCAGCGCACGCGCGAGCGGCCGCAGGCTCGGGCCCTGCACGAGGGTGAAGACGACCACCAGGATGAACACGATGTTGAGCAGCCGGGCGCTGTCGGGGACGCCCGCGACGATCGGGAACGTCGCGAGCACGATCGGCACCGCGCCGCGCAGCCCGGCCCACGACAAGAAGGCCTGCTCGCGCCACGGCAATCGGAAGCCGACGAGCGAGACGACGACCGACAGCGGCCGCGCGACCAGCAGCAGGACCAGGCCGATGACGATCGCCGGCACGACGTCGGGCGCGAGTTCGCTCGGGTCGACGAGCAGCCCGAGGAGCACGAACAGCCCGATCTGCGCCAGCCAGCCGAACCCCTCGGCGAAGGATCGGGTGGCCGATCGGTGTGGCAGGCCGGAGTTCGCGAGTACGACGGCGGCCAGGTAGGCGGCGATGAACCCGCTGGCGTGCACGGTGCCCGCGGCCGCGAAGGCGACGAGCCCGAGACCGAACGTCGCGATCGGGTAAAGCCCCGATGCAGGCAGCGCGATGCGGCGCAGCGTCGCGGCGCCCAGGAAGCCGAACGCCAGCCCGATGGCGGCGCCCGCGACCAACTCGTAGATCACGTGGGTGATCAGGCCCTCGGGGTCGAACACGAACGGCACCACGCTGAACATCAGCACGAGGATCACCGCGGGCGCGTCGTTGAAGCCGGACTCCGCCTCGAGCAGGCCGGCCACCCGGCGCGGCAGCGGCAGCACGCGCAGGACGGAGAACACGGCGGCGGCATCGGTCGACGAGACGATCGCTCCGACGAGGAGCGCCAACTGCCAGTCCATGTCCAGTAGGTAGTGGGCTCCGACGGCGGTGATCACCGTGCTGGCGAGGATGCCGACGGTGGCCATCGCGCCCGCGGGTGCCAGCACCTTGCGGATGTCGGAGAACCGGGTCGTCAGACCGCCTTCGACGAGGATCACCGCCAGGCCTGCCGTGCAGACGTTGCGGGCGAGTTCGACGTCGTCGAAGTCCAGGCCGAGGCCATCCTCGCCGACCGCGACGCCGACGAGCAGGAAGAACAGCAGGCTGGGGAAGCCGACGCGCGTCGCGACGCGCGTTCCGACGATGCTGGCCAGCAGCACCAGGCCGCCGATCAACAGCGCCAGGTACAGCTGCTGCAAGGTCAAGTGGCATCCCGGCTAGACGTGATCGCGTTCGAGGGTGTCAGTAAATCAGCACGACGGCCGTCGAGCGTGGTCGTCGTCCGCGCCAGTGCCGACTCGTGCCGGGTCGCGATGCGGGAGGATGAGCCGGTGGCGGAGCGCAAGATGCGGATCGGGATCGCCGGCGCAGGCAACGTCGGCCGCTCCGTCGCGCGCGAACTGCTCGAGTACGGCCACAAGGTGCTGTTGATCGAACGCGAGCGACGGCGGTTCGAACCCGCGACCGTGCCCGGAGCGGACTGGCTCAACGCCGACGCCTGCGAGCTGACGGCCCTGCAGGAGGCAGGCGCGCAGACGTGCGACGTGCTGATCGCGGCCACCGGCGACGACAAGGCCAACCTGGTCGTGGGTCTGCTCGCGAAGACGGAGTTCGGGGTGCCGCGGGTGGTGGCGCGGATCAACGAGGTCCGCAACGAGTGGCTGTTCAGCCAGGCCTGGGGCATCGACGTGGCGGTCTCTACGCCGGGCGCACTGGTCGCGGGCATCGAAGGCGCAATCGACGTCGGCCACCTGATCCGGCTGATGGGCCTGCGCGAGGGCCGGGCCGATCTCGCCAAGATGACGCTGCCCGCCACCAATCCCCTGGTCGGTCAGCGAGTGGGCGACCTCGAACTACCGGGCAACACGGCCCTGGTGACCGTGGTCCGCGCGGGCGAGGTGATCCTGCCGCAGCCCGAACACGTGCTCGAGGCCGGCGACGAGATGCTGTTCATCTCCGATCACTCGGTGCAGCAATCGATCCAGGAGGCGATCCACAGCGCCGAGCCGTCGTAGGCGTCAGTACTTGCCGACGAGGTACATCACCAGGAACACGGCGATGACCAGGAAGACGATGCCTCCCACGACGGCGATGGCGATACCGGTGACGCCGCTCGCGGTGAACCGGTTGCCCTTCGGTATCGGGTCCTTGTTCGCCGATTGCGACGTCGTGGCCGCGATCGGCGGGGTGTCACCGGGGGCCACGCCGCCGCCCGGCTCGAGGCCCGGGGTCTTCGCGCCCTCGGGATCGGGGTTGGTTGGCTGTCCAGCGGTGGTCATGGCGGGCGAGTACCCCGCTGTTGGACGGCCACACCTGGCTTGAGGCTGGCGCTCGGGGCTGGGCTCAGGTGCTGCGGAGGGTCAGCACCGTGATCTCGCTCGGGGCGAAGACGCGGAACGGCGGACCCCAGAAGCCCGTGCCCCGGCTGGTGTAGAGCTGCGTCCGCTCGCCGTGACGGCTGAGGCCGTGCACGACGGGTTGGTCGAGCCGGACCAGGAAGTTGAACGGCCAGATCTGCCCGCCGTGGGTGTGGCCCGAGATCTGTAGGTCCACCCCCGCGGCGACGGCCTGACCGATCTGCTTGGGCTGGTGCGCGAGTAGCAGCACCGGCAGGGCCGGGTCGGAATCGGCAAGTGCTGCTTCGTGATTCGCACCGTGGCCGGCCTGACCTGACCCCCTGGCAGTGGCGTCGTCGACACCGGCGATGACGAGGCGGTCGCCGTTGCGTTCGACCACGATGTGCCGGTTGTGCAGTGTGCCCCAGCCGATGTCGGCCATGTAGTCGACCCAGCCCTGAGCTTCGCCGATGTACTCGTGATTGCCGGTGACGTAGACGCGGGCCAGTCCTGCCCGCGCGTGCTCCAGCGGCCTGGACTGTGGCTCGCGGACCTCCGCGCTGCCGTCGGCGATGTCGCCGACGTGGCACAGGACGTCGGCGTCGAGCTCGTTGACACGGTCGATCGTCCTTGCGGACCAACGGGATCGGTCGATCGGCCCGTAGTGGGTGTCGGTGATCATCACGACCCTCAGGCCATCGAGACCCCGACCGAGCCGATCGATGACGACGTCGACGTGCTTGACCCGCGGCACGCGCATCGCCTCGGCGTAGCCCCAGACGAGCAGCGTGGTGGCAACGACGAGCACCGTCAGCGCGACGATGCGCGACCTGGCCGGATCGTCGACGCCGAACGCGAAAAGTGCGAGGCGCAACACCTGGCCCAGCAGCGACCAGACGAAGAACACCCACACCGCGCCGAGTAGGACGTCACCCGTGACGGCGGCCCAGTCGCGGTGCCGACGGCCATGTCCGAACACCATCATCGTCGGCAGGGCCACCATCGCGCCCACGATGACGACGGTGCCCAGCGCGACTACTGCCGTGGGCCAATGGGTTCCGGCCGCGACGAGCGTCCACCACGGCAGCCCGAACAGCAGCAGCATGACGACCGAGATGATGACGAGGCGACGCCAGTGCCTACGCGGGCGGGCCTTCGCGACGGATTCGACCTCCGTGGCCGGGGTTTCCTGCATTTTTTCGAGGGTACCGGCGGTCCGGGTCGTTGCTGTTGCGCTGGTGGCGAAGGGTCGGCAGGCGACGAGTCGCGACGATGTCGCTACTTGCTTCGTCCGGGCGCGCCTTAAACGGAAGCGCCCTACACCATGGGTCCGACGAAAGGGTCGCGGTACGGGCGGGTCATCCCCAGTGCCGTATTCATCCACAGCCTGGTCAGAGGGCGTTTCCGGTGCCCTTTGTTGTCATACCCGTGGCGTAGATTCGAAAGTATGTTCGAAGCAATGGCCACCGAGGCTGAGGCCTCCCCCACCGTCGCGGGATGGGCGCGCGTCGAGGCTGCGGCCACCGCGCGCCGGCTCGCGGCGATGGTCGTTCTCTTGGACCAGGCCTACGCCGCCGACGGGTCGGCGGACCGCGAGCAGTGGTACCTCGACAACTGGGGTGCCGTCTCCGCGGAGATCGGTGCCGAGCAGAACATCACCCAAGGGGCAGCGGCGCATCAGCTATTGATCGCGACGGCACTGCGGGACCGGCTGCCTCACGTAGCGGCCTTGTTCGCCGAGGGGTTGGTGTCCTACCGGGTGGTGTCGGCGATCACGACCCGCACCACGCTGGTGCGGGACCGCGACGCCCAGCGCGCAACCGACAAGGCCTTCGCCGAGGTTCTTCGGGATTGGGCGCCGATGTCGGAGGACAAGCTGAACACCGCGATCGACGCGATCGTCGCCGAGCACGATCCGCACGGGGTGTACCGCACCAAGCTGACGGCCAAGGGCCGCAACGTCCAGTTCGACTATGACGGTTCGGGCATGGCGACGATGTTCTGCACGATGTTCGCCACCGACGGGAAGGCCGTCGAGAAGCGCCTGAACCTTCTGGCGAGAACCGTGTGCCCAAGCGATCCCCGGACCGTCGAGCAGCGTCGCGCCGATTCGTTCCACTCCGTCCTGCGGGGTCTGGACTACCTGCCGTGTTTGTGTGGCAGCGACGACTGCCCCGGCCCCACCACACCCGCCAAGAGCGATGCGGTGGTGTACGTGGTGGTCAACGAGGACACCATCGACGACGCCTCCGATGCCGCCAAGGAGCAGGACGCCGCGCTAGACGGTGAACCGGAGCCGCTGTTCGACAAGCCGCTGTCGGAGATCACGACGTGGGATGAATTGGGTGGCAACACAAACGGCGGTGGCGAAGACCGGAATACCTCTAACGGTGAAGGCGCCCACGCGGACGCCATGGGCGAAGCTGCAGCCGAGTCAGAAGGCGAAGAGGTTCCGGCTGCCGACCACGGCGCCGACACCGGCACCGGCACCGGCACCGACCACGCAGCGGATGACGCAAGCCGCTCAAGCGGAACGAACGCCCAGGCCGCTGCCTCGACCAATCGCGGATCCCCCGCCACCCGCCCCGGCGCGATCATCGGAGGCGCGTTCCTCCCCGGAGCCCTCGCCCGCCGGTTCGCACTCACCGCGAAGATCCGCAAGATCATCCACCCCGGCGACAGCCCACCCGAGCCCCGCTACACCCCATCGCGGCGCCTGGCCGAGTTCGTGCGCTGTCGAGACCTCACCTGCCGCTTCCCCGGCTGCTCGCAACCAGCCACGGAGACCGACATCGACCACACCATCGCGTGGCCGATCGGTCCGACGTGCGCGTCGAACTTGAAATGCCTATGCCGTCACCATCACTTGCTCAAAACGTTTTGGGGCGGGCCCACCGGCTGGCGCGACCGACAACTCCCCGACGGGACCATCGTCTGGACCTCCCCACACGGCCGGACCTACGTCACCGAACCGGGTAGCAAGCTGCTGTTCCCCAGCCTCTGCATGCCCACGGCACCAGTCACGATCACCGACGAAGCGAGAACCAAAGCGCCTCAGCACAACCCAGGCCTCACCATGCCTCGACGTCAACGCACCCGCGCGCAAGGCCGCGCGCAACGCATCGTCGACGACCGCCGACTCAACGAAGAAGAAGACCTCCGCCGCATACAGTTCGATCACCATGGCTGAACACGACTCTCAGGGGCCAGACGACTCGCTCCGCGACGACCACCGGCATCTTCTGCATCGCCGACGACTGACCGAGGATCAGGCCCGACCCGAGGCGGTCGAGCGCAGACACGCGGCGGGGGGCCGGACGGCGCGGGAGAACCTCGACGACCTCGTCGACCCGGGCTCGTTCGTCGAATACGGCCGGTTCGCGATCGCAGCCCAGCGGAACCGCCGAGAGGTCGACGACCTCATCGCGCGCACTCCGGCCGACGGACTCATCGCAGGCACCGCTCGGATCAACGGCGACCTCTTCGGCGACGATCACAGCTCCTGCGCCGTGCTCTCCTACGACTACACGGTCCTGGCGGGCACGCAGGGCGTCCTCGGCCACCGCAAGAAGGACCGCCTCTTCGAACTGATCGAACGACTCCGCCTCCCCACGGTCTTCTTCGCCGAGGGCGGCGGCGGACGGCCGGGCGACACCGACCACCCCGTCGTGTCCTCGCTCGACGTCCGGGCATTCGCACTGTGGGCGAAGCTATCCGGGCTGGTGCCGCGCATCGCGATCGTCAAGGGCCGGTGCTTCGCGGGCAACGCCGTCATCGCAGGCTGCTCGGACCTGATCGTGGCCACCGAGGACGCCACCATCGGCATGGGCGGACCGGCGATGATCGCGGGCGGCGGCCTCGGCGACGTCCACCCCGACGACGTGGGACCCATCTCGACGCAGGCGCCCAACGGCGTCGTCGACGTGGTCGTCCCCGACGAGGCCGCAGCCGTGGCCGTCACGAAGACGCTGATCGGCTACTTCCAGGGCACCACCGCGCCGGGACCGGCCGCCGACCAGACCGCACTGCGCACCCTCGTACCCGAACGCGCCCGCCGGGCCTACGTCGTCAACCCGATCATCGAAACCCTCGCCGACACCGGCACCGTCACGTTCCTGCGCGAGCGCTTCGCCCCCGAGATGGTCACCGCGCTGGCCCGCATCGAGGGCCGAGCGGTCGGCGTCATCGCAAACAACACCCGCGTCATGGCGGGGGCGATCACCGCGGGCGCCGCCGACAAGGCCGCGCGCTTCCTGCAGCTGTGCGATGCGTTCGGGTTGCCGGTGATCTCTCTGATCGACTGCCCGGGCTACATGGTCGGTCCCGCCGCCGAGGCCGAGGGCCTGGTCCGCCGCGGCTCACGGCTGTTGGTCGCGGGTGCGTCGCTGACGGTGCCGTTGATCGCCGTCGTACTGCGCCGCGGCTACGGTCTCGGCGCCCAGGCGATGGCCGGCGGCAGCCTGCACGAACCCCTGCTGACCGTGGCGTGGCCGGGCGCTCACCTCGGTCCGATGGGTCTGGAGGGTGCCGTCCGCCTCGGCATGCGCAAGGAACTCGAGGCCATCGCCGACGACGCCGAACGCGAGCGCATCGTCGCCCAGGCAACCGCCGCAGCGCAGGACAACGCCAAGGCAATCAACGCCGCCATGCTGTTCGAGATCGACGACGTCATCGACCCCGCCGAGACCCGCGGCGTGATCGTCAGCACACTGGCCGCCGCAGCAGCCCATCCCCGGCCTGAGCTGCCGAGGAGGTTCGTCGACACCTGGTGAGCGCCGTTGCGGCGGACATCACACGAATGAATCGGTGACGAGTGGGCATGTAGACACCTGCCCAGAAACTGTCATCTCAAGGACTCGTGATGTCGCGTTATCTCTACGCCCTCGGACGCTTCAGCTACCGCCGCCGGTGGTTGGTGCTGGTGAGCTGGCTGGCGCTGCTCGGCATCGTCGCCGCAGCGGGCATCGGCCTGCGCGGCGAGCCCAGCGACGACTTCAGCATCCCCGGCACCGAGTCCCAGCAGGCCGTCGAACAGCTCAAGCAGAAGCTGCCCGCCTTCAGCGGCGCCCAGACCCAGGTCACGTTCGCCGCGCCCGCCGGCCGCAGCCTCGCCGACCCCGCCCTGGCAGGCCCCATCGACACCGCCATCGCCGGACTGGGCAGGCAGCCCGACATCGCCGCCGCGGCAGGCCCGAGCCAGACCCGCCTCGTCTCCCCCGACGGCCGCGTCGGCCTCGGCACCGTGCAGTGGAAGGCCGCCCCGGGCGAGGTGAACGACCAGGCACTCAAGGGCCTGACCGACGCCATGGCACCCGCCCAGTCGGCGGGCGTCCAGGTCGAGTACTCCGGCAGCGTCTTCCCCGGTTACAAGGTCAGCGTCCCGCACCTGCCAGAGATCATCGGCATCGCCGTCGCATTCCTGATCCTGCTCGTCACGTTCGGCGCGGTCGTCGCCGCCGGGCTGCCGATCCTGACCGCCAGCATCGGCGTCGGCATCGGCGCACTGGGCATCTTCGCCGCCGCCGCATTCGTCGACATGCCCTCGGCCGCATTGTCACTGGCACTGATGCTCGGCCTGTCCTGCGGCATCGACTACGCGCTGTTCATCCTCAACCGCTACCGCAACAACCTGCTGCTGCTCAAACCCCGGGAGGAGTCGATCGGCCTCGCCGTCGGCACCGCGGGCAGCGCCGTCGTCTTCGCCGCGCTCACCGTCATCATCGCGCTGTGTGGCCTTGCGGTCGTGGGCATCCCGTTCCTCACCTACATGGGTGTCGCCGCCGCGATCTCCGTCCTGGTCGCCCTGCTGATCGCTCTCACGCTGCTGCCCGCACTGCTCAGCTTCGCGGGCAACCGGGTGTCGAAGTTCATCAAGGCACCCCTGCAGCCGCAGCGCCCCAAGGAAGCCGCGCTCGTCGCCGCCTACACCCCGCGCCGCACCGCAGGCGCCGCATGGGCACGCTTCGTCGTGCGCTTCCGCGTTCCACTGCTGATCGCCGGCGTCTCGGCGCTGATCGTCACGGGTCTGCCGACCCTCGGCATGCATCTCGGCCTGCCCAGCGGCGCCTCACAGCCCGAGACCAACACCTCGCGCAAGGCCTACGACCTCACCGCCGACAGCCTCGGCGCCGGATTCAACGGCCCGCTGCTCGTCGTCGCCGATCTCTCCAATGCGCCGAATCCCGCTGCCGTGCAGACGATCGCCGACAATCTCAAGCGCGAGGAGGGCGTCGTCGTCTCGGCACCGGCGATGGTGCAGAACGGCGCCGCCATCATCCAGGTCATCCCGTCCACCGGACCGAACGACACCGCGACCGCGGACCTCGTGAAGCGCATCCGCGCCGACCGCGACGCCATCGTGGGCGACACCGGCGCCTCGATCCTGGTGGGCGGCACCACCGCGTCCAACATCGACACCTCCGACAAACTGGCCGCGGCGCTGCCGATCTTCCTCGTCGTGGTGGTCGGGCTGGCGTTCGTCCTGCTGACCATCGCGTTCCGCACGGCCGTCGTGCCCATCACGTCGATCGTCGGCTTCCTGCTATCGGTCTTCGCCGCGATGGGCGTGCAGGTCGCCGTCTTCCAATGGGGCTGGGCAGCAGACCTTCTCGGCATCACGCCGGGCGAGACGATCAGCTTCCTGCCGATCATCGTGCTCGCCATCATCTTCGGCCTGTCGAGCGACTACCAGGTGTTCGTGGTGTCGCGCATCAAGGAGGAGTACAGCAGCGACACCAACGACGCCAAGCAGGCCGTGCGCGACGGCGTCGGGCTCACCGCCCGCGTCGTGACCGCGGCAGCGCTAATCATGTTCGGCGTCTTCATCGCGTTCCTCGCGGGCAGCGACCCGATCATCAAGTCGGTCGGTCTGACGCTGGCGGTCGGTGTGTTCCTCGACGCCTTCGTCGTACGCCTGACGCTGATCCCGGCCGTACTGGCCATGCTCGGCAGCAAGGCGTGGGTGCACTCCCGCTGGTTCGCCAAGTACGTGCCCGACGTCGACATCGAGGGCAGCAAGCTGGAGCGGCGCGAGGAGCCCGCCCCGGTCGGCTGACCAGGATCAGAAGGGGCTGCTGTTCTGCTGCCACTTGGCCTCTTCGGGACGGGGTCCGAAGCGGCGGGCGTAGTCCTCGTGGATGTGAGCGTCGCGCTTGCGCTTGATCACGTCGACCAGGTTGGGGTCCATGCCGTGCGTCGCGAGGCGGTGGCGCCGCCACACCTTGTTCAGCGCGACGGCCATGATCACGGCCCAGATGTAGATCGGCGCCGTCATCTCCAGGTGCACGTAGAACGAGGCGGGGATCAGCCACAGCGGACCGAGCACCAGCAGCGGCGGTATCGCCATGCGGATGACGTGCCTGCGGACCGCACCGTCGCCTGCCAGATCCTCGGCGACCCAGCGGTTCATCGAAGTCGGCAGTCGACGGCCGTAGCAATACGTGAGGTACTGCCAGAGGTTGGGCTTGTCGGCGGACGCCTTGTCGGCGGACATCTTCACTCCTGAGGGTCGGGTGGTGGTCAGCGGTTCAGCGCACCCGCCGCGAGCGCGGCTGAGTTGACGCGGGTGAGTGCACTGCGCAGTTCGTGCAGTTCCGACAGGTCGACGCCGAGTCGCTCCACGACGGCGGGCGGAATCTCCAGTGCCCGCTCGCGCAACTCGACGCCCGCCTCGGTCAGCTCCACGCGCGTGGTCCGCTCGTCGGACGCGCTGCGGCCACGGGTGATGAAACCCAGCGCCTCCAGGCGCTTGAGCATCGGCGACAGTGTGGCCGAGTCCAGCTGCAACGCCGTCGCGATCTGCTTGACCGACATCGGGTCCGCGTCGTCCGACGAGGCCTTGCGGTGGTCCCACAGCGCGAGCATCACCAGGTACTGCGGATGGGTCAGCCCGAGCGGTTCGAGCAGCGGCCGGTAGACCGACAGCACGGCGCGGTTGGTGACCGCGAGCGCGAAGCACACCTGCTGCTCGAGCGCGAGCGCGTCGGCTTCGACCGTCGTGGTGGTGGACACGTCTTCAATCGTACGCTAATGGTTAGTGCCCTAACCATGTCGGCGTCGTCACACTGACGCCACGTACCTGGCCACGTCGGCCGCCAGTGGCGACGCGTCGAGCCGGAACGACTTCAGCGGCCCGATCAGCGGCTCGTCGTAACCGGCGAGCCACAGTCCCGTTGCGGCGCTTGGCAATCCGTTCGACACCGGCCTGCCGTCGGCGTCGAGCACGCCGAGGTGGCCGACCATCGGTTCCAGACCTCGCCGGTAGCCGGTGGCCGCGATCACCACGTCCGGCTCGACCGACGTGCCGTCGGCCAGTATTACCCGGCCCGCGTCGAACGACTCCACGGCACCGACGACCCGGACCCGACCGTCCTTGATCCGCGGCACCAGCTGATCACCGATGGTCGGGATCCGGCCGTCGGTGAGCAGCGCGGTGTAGATGCCGTCCGTGGGGGTCGGCAGACCCCGGTCACTCAGGTCGCCGAACCACGCCCGCTGCATCACGGCCGCCGCACGGTCGAGCACCGGAACCGGCAGCCGACTGAACGCCGGGCTGAACGCATCGACCGGGATGCCTGCCGCGGACCGCGGGACCAAGTGCGGCGTCGCCCGCACGGCCATCGTGACGCGCCGTGCAACGCCGTCGCAGAGTTGCAGCACGATGTCGGTGGCCGAGTTGCCCGACCCGACCACGAGGACGTCGAGACCTGCGAAGCGCTTCGCATTCCGGTAGTCCGCGGAGTGGACGACGACGCCTGTGAAGCCCTCCATGCCGGGCCAGGCCGGCAGGTCGGGCGTGTGATAGTTGCCGGTGGCGACGATCACCGCTACGGCAGTTCGGGTTTCGCCGTCGGTGGTCAGCTCCCAGAGGCCGTCCCGACGGTCCACCCGGTGCACCGTGACGCCGAACTCGGGATGCAGTCCCTGCCGACGGGCGTAGTCGTCGAAGTAGGCGACCATGTCGTCGCGCGTCGGCCAACGGCCGCGGGACAGCGGGATGCGTTGCCCCGGAAGGTGCGACCAGAAGCCGCAGGTGTTCAATCGGAAGCCGTCGTAGCGGGTCCGCCACGACGACGCCGGCGCAGAAGCCCGGTCCAGGATCGAGGCCTCGACGTCTTGCTCGTGCAGCAGCTGCCGGGCGATCGCGAGCCCGCACGGGCCCGAGCCGACGACGACTACGGGTGCGTGACCGCGTCGGGGCACTACGGAAGGTGCCTGGTGGTCAGCAGACCCTTGGTGAGGTCGCGCTGCAGCTGTTCGAGCAGCGATCGACGGCGTAGCGGCGGGCTGTCGGTGTGCGCTTCCTGCGCGACGCCGTGAATGACGTCGTTGAGCGCCTCGACCGACGACCACTTCGGCTCCCAGCCCAATTCGTCTCGGGCACGGGTGGTGTCGAGCAACGGCACGCTGAAGGCCAGGTCGAGCCAGCCGCGGTCGATGGGCTGCAGGCGGGCGCGCCAGCTGACGTCGACCAGTGCCCCCAGCACCCCGGACGGCACGTGCAGCGACTTGGCGCCCAACACCTCGGCGACGTGCTCGCGCGTCAGGGGCGGCTCCCCTGCCAGGTTGAACGGACCTGCGGCACGACGCTCGATGGCGCTGACGAAGGCGTCCGCGACGTCGTCGGCGTGGATCAGCGGGATGCACAGCCGCCGGTCGAGTGGCAGCAGCGGCAGCAGGGGCACCGCCATCATCGGCACGTAGCCGGGCAACGCGTACCGCATCAGTCCGCTCGCCGCGGCGCGCTGCACGATGAACCCGGGCCGCATCCTGGTGATCGGCACACCGGCGTCGAGGTGCTTGCGCTCGTAGTCGTCGAGGATCGACTCGGCGGCCGACTTGTGCCTGCTGTAGGGCGACGTGGAGATGCTCGTCGTGGGCCACGACTCGTCCACGCGCTGGCCGTAGCGGCCCTTCGCGTACGCGCCGACCGACGACATGTGCAGCAGGTGGCCGACGGACGCGGCATGCGCGGCCTCCAGCACCGCGGACGTTCCGCCGACGCCGACGCGGGACAGGTAGTCGACGTTGCGGGTGGGCTGGAAGCCCCAGGCGAGGTGGACGACGGCGTCGGCGCCGTCGAAGATCGTCCGCAATTGCGGTGTCGCACTTGGCTCCGCGAGATCGAGCTCGTGCCAGCGGACGTTCGCGTACACGCCGGTCTGCTCTGGCGGGCGCCGCACCACGCCGACGAGTTCGTGATCCGTTCCCGACTCGACGAGTCGGCGCAGCAGCGCCGTCCCGACGTTGCCGGATGCCCCGGTGATGACGATGCGCATGTTCACACTTCCCACTAGAAGACCTCGGGCGACGGGTTGCCTGCCCGCGACGCTTCAAACCCCGGGCGTGGTTTTGGCGCACTGGCCAGGGGTAGTTCCGAGCCATGCCGAATCTTCGCAACGAGCCGCACGAACGCGGCGTCGACACCAAGAGCTTGTTCCCACCGGTCACCCACGACCATCCCGTCACGGCCCAGGGGCGCCGCCTGGTGGACGTCGACCGACTCGACGAACGGCGGGTGATCGAGGTGGACACCCAGGAGCACGGCGTGCTCGCGGTCGGGATGACGCCCGAAGGCACGCCGTTCGCGACGAGCAACGTGTGCCGCCACCAATTCGCAAAGCTCGGCCGTGGCCGCGTGACGGACGACGGTTGCCTCCAGTGCCCCTGGCACCGCGCCGATTACGACGTGACGAGCGGGGCGATGAAGAATGGGCCCAAGGGCCGCATCTTCGGGTTCAAGCCCTACTCGTCGATGATCAAGCTCTTCGGCAACGTGGCGAAGCTGCGCACCTTCGACGTCGAGGTGCGCAACGGCGCCATCTGGCTGGTCTAGAGGGCGACTCCGCTAGACGGCAGCGGCGGTCCGGCGCCCCACGTGGGCGTCTCGGACCTGGTTGAGGAAGTGCCCGACCTCGACGGCGCAGCGCCGCGCATGCGACGAATCGACGAGGTCGAACGCGTGTCCGGCGCGGGGCACCTCGGAGTAGCCGACGGGATTGTGCGAAACCGCCTGCAGCGCAGCGTGGAACTCGCGGGCCTCGTCGACCGGGATGATCGCGTCGTGTTCGCCGTGGATGAGGAAGAACGGTGGCGCATCCGCGTGGATGCGGGCCATCGGCGAAGCGGCCCTGAAGATCTCGGGATGGCGTGACTGGCGCCGCCCGACGACGACCCGTTCGAGGAAGCTCTGGAAGCTCCTGCGCGTCGAGGTCGAGCGGTCCTCCCAGTCGTAGCGACCGTAGATTCCTACGACCGCGTCGACCGTCGTATCGGCATCGGCGGACAGTTCGCCGCGGAACGCCGGGTCCCCGGGTGTGAGACCCGCGAGTGCGGCGAGGTGGCCACCGGCCGAGCAACCGGCGATGGCGACGAAGTCCGAGTCACCGCCGTATTCGTGTGCATGGGCCCTGGCCCACGCGATCGCGGCGTTGACGTCGCCGATGTGGCGCGGCCAGCGGTGCACCGGCGACACGCGGTAGTCCATGGTCAGACACACCCAGCCCTGCTTCACCAGGTGGGACAGGAGCGTGTGACCCTGCAGGACTCGGGTGCCCTGCACCCAGGCGCCCCCGGGCACGAACAGCAGCACGGGCGGGTTCGGCGGCAGGTTGGGCTTGCGCCACACGTCGAGCAGTTGCGACGGGTGGTCGCCGTACTGGATCGAGCTGCGGTACAGGCACCGCTTGCGCTGCGCACGGGCCCGCACGAAGGGCGGCACGCGACTGCCGCCTGCCTTGACCGCGAGTTCCGCGGCAGCGTCGGGCGTCACGGTCTCGGCGGCCCCTGCGACGACCGCGCTGACGCCGCTATGCCTGCTGTACGCCGCCCGGACCGCGGCGGGCGCATAGTGCCCGCCGTACATCGCCATCGCCGTGAGACCCGCGAAGGGCTCGAGGTGCTTGCCCACCACGGGTAGCGACGAGTACATCCGCGTGGAGGCCAGCACCACGTCGGTCGGACGGAGCTGGATCAGCCGGCGTGCGGCGTCGAGCACCATGATCAGCTCGCGATGGGCAGGGCGTCGTCGGTGCGACCGTCGCAGGACGTGCAGGTCGGACTGTCGAATGCGAACGTGCCGCAGGTCGGGCAGATGAAGTCGATCATCGGGTTACCTCTCGAAGAGCCAATCCGCCGACCTTCTGCAGCGTTGCCCGGTGTGGTACCCGACCGTTTCCGAAGCGAAACCGTTCGGTTCGAATACACCTCGAACCGTAACCAGGTCAGGTCGACGAGGCCTCGATGCGCTCGTCGCGTAGGCGGTCCTTGCTGCGCAGGAGCCGTAACAGCGTCACCAGCACCAACCCCCCCACGACGTTGCCCAGCAGGGTGTACCAAAACCAACCCAGCCAGTCGAGGTATCCGAACGGCGCTTGCCCGGTGAAGATGGCGCCGAAGATCAGCAGCGAATCCAGGATCGAGTGGAACAGCTGCAGCCCAGCCAGCAGGAATGCGCCGGCCACGGCCGCGGCGATCTTCCCAGGGACGGAGTCGGTGCCGTGCTGCATGCGGGTCATCAACGTGATGGCCATACCGCCCAGCAGTGCCAACGAGACGGTCTCGACCGAGATCGGCGCCGCCGCATAGTGGCCTGCCGACTCCACCGCCTGCTCGTGCAGTTTCGGGAAGCCGGCCATGATCAGCCACATGATGAGCCAGCCGCCTGCGAGGTTGGCGACCAGCGTTCCGCTCCACAGCTTGAGCAACTGGCCGACGCTCGCGCGCTTCGCCGCCACCGTGGTGACGGGCACCAGGAAGCCCTCGGTGAACAGCTCGCTGCGGCCCAGCAGCAGGGCCAGGAACCCGATCGAGAAGGCGAGGCCGGCCAACAGCGGGTTGCCCGTGGCCTGCAGGACGGCGAGGTAGGCGAGCACGCCCATCGCCACCTCGGTGCCACCGAAGAAGCCGGTGACCAGAACCTCGCGCCACCCCCGGTGCAGGCGTTGGGTGCCCTCCCCGATCATCCGGCTGAAGGCGTCCTCCAGCTCGTCCTCGATGGGGCTGTCGCTCTTCCCCAGATGTCGCTGATTGGTCTCGTTCACGGCCGGCGCGGCGACCCGCGCCCAGCAAGGCGGCGCCCCGCCTTCACGAGCACTGCGCCTGCGAGCACCCAGGGCCCGGTGACGAGGATCGGGTCGATCCAGGTGTGCGACCTGTCGACGCGCGTGGTGCCCACCCGCGACGCGTAGCCATTGTGGGTGAGTTCGCTCTTGATCCCGGTCTCGGTGATCGGGTTGTCCGGCCGCAGCGTGACGAACGACGCCAGGTGGCTCTCGATGGCGTCGACCCGGTCGGCGCCGATGAGCAGTAGCCAATGCGCGGCACGGCCCTCGCTGAAGCGGCGGTAGGCGTACTTGCGGATGACGCCGGACAACCCGCGCGGCGGACTCGACGTGCCGAACACCGGCGTCAGGAAGGCGTGCTCGATGGAGCGCTCCCGCGGCCACTTCTCGACCTGCCGCTCGGGGAAGTCCCAACGCGCACCCGTCGGCGAGGTGTCGAACTTCGGGAACGCCGGACGGTCCTTCGGGTCGAGGTCGGCGCCCCACCCGGGGATGCGGGCCCGCAGCTCGTCGCTGTCCGGGGTGGGGGGATGGTCTTTCGTGTACACCATGACGGGCTCCTGTCAGCTGGCGTTCGGGAGGATGATGGGCTTGATGCAGTCGTCGAGCTTGGCCGAGAAGATGTGGTACCCCTCGGCGATGTGCTCCAACGGAATTCGGTGCGTCACGATGTCACTGGGCTTGAGGTAGCCGTTCTGGATGTGGGAGAACAGCCGTGGCCACTGCCGTTTCACGGGGCACTGGTTCATCCGCAGGGTCAGCCCCTTGTTCATCGCGTCACCGAACTTGACCGCGCTGAACATCGGCCCGTAGGCGCCCATCACCGAGACCGTGCCGCCCTTGCGCACCGAGTCGATGGCCCAGTTCAAGGCGATCGGTGAACCGCCCTGCAGTTTGAACTTCGCCGCCGTGACGTGCTGGAGGAAGTTGCCGTCGGCCTCGGCGCCCACACAGTCGATGACGGCGTCGGCACCGAGATACCCTGTCGCCTTCTTCATTTCGACGACGATGTCGTCGTACTCGGCGAAGTTGCGGGTCTCGGCGTGGGCGAACGTGCGCGCCTTCTCCAACCGGTTCTCGAGATAGTCGATCACGATGACCCGGCCTGCGCCCATCAGCCAGGCCGACTTGGCGGCGTACAGGCCGACGGGACCGGCGCCGAACACCGCGACGGTGTCACCCTCGACGATGTCGGCGAGCTGGGCGCCGAAGTAGCCCGTGGACAGTGCGTCGGTGCACAGCAGGGCGTCCTCGTCGTCCATCCACTCCGGGATGATCGCGGGGCCGACGTCGGCGAAGGGCACCCGGACGAACTCGGCCTGGCCGCCGTCGTAGCCCCCGCAGGTGTGCGAGTAGCCGTAGATCCCGCCGACGGCGGTGGCGTTGGGATTAACGTTGTGGCAGTTGGAGTACAGCCCGCGCGCGCAGAAGTAGCAGGATCCGCAGTAGACGTTGAAGGGCACCATGACCCGGTCTCCGGGTTTGAGGTTCTCCACCGATGGCCCGACTTCCTCGACGACGCCGATGAATTCGTGCCCGAACGTCATGCCGACCCGAGTGTCGGGCATCATCCCGTGGTACAGGTGCAGGTCCGATCCGCAGATCGCCGCCATCGTCACGCGCACGATCGCATCGTTGGGATGCTCGATCGGAGGCATGTCCTTCTCCTCGACCCGAACCTTGTATGGGCCCCGGTAGACCATTGCGCGCATGGGCGTTCCTCCTCGAATTGATCGGCCCCGGGCTGCTACCCGTGCGCGGTCCGATCAAACGGTTTTGTGCCGGCGCCGTGGGGTACCACGGGCTCGAGCACGAATACGACACAGCCAACCCACTTCAGGAGTTCCTCATGGCACGCGCCACGATCTTTCATCAGATGCACGACCTCGGTATTGCCGCGTGGTTCGGCGGCACCCTTGCGAACGCCGTAGCGCTCAACCCCGCCTCGTCGGAGGCCGGCATCTCGACGCGCGTCGGCGCCGTCGCCAACGCCGGCTGGGACAAGTGGACCCCCGTCAACGCCGCGGCGATCGGCGTCCACCTCATCGGCGCGGCGGGTCTGCTCAAGCACGACCTCGGCCGGGCAAAGGTTCAGCAGGGCGTGCCGAGCATGGCCGTCACCAAGACGGTGCTCACCGTCGCGGCGCTCGGCGTCACCGCCTACAGCCGGGTGCTCGGCAAGAAGGTCTCCGAGCACCACGCCGTGCCCGCAGAGGACGGCACCACGCCCAACGCCACCACTCCGCCCGAGGTTGCCAGCGCGCAGAAGCAACTCGCGGTGCTGCAGTGGGCGGTGCCCGCCCTGACCGGCGGCATCGTCGCGATCGGCGCCTACGCGGCCGAGCAGTACCGGCCCGAGGAAGTGTCCAAGGGTCTGGTGCAGAGGTTGCTACCCACCTCGTGACGGCACCGCCGCGCCCCACGGTCCTGATCACCGGCGCCTCCAGTGGCATCGGGCGCGCCACCGCGTTGCGGTATGCCGCAAGGGGATGCCGGCTGGCGCTGGTGGCGCGCGGTGTGGACGAACTCCGTCTGGTCGAGGCCGAGTGCGCGGCGACGGGCGCAGCCGACGTCCTGGTGCACTCGGCCGACATCGGTGCGGCCGACGACGTCGACGCCGCATTCGGCGCCGCCGTCCAGCGCTTCGGATCGGTCCAGGTAGTAGTGCAGAACGGTGCCGTCGCCGCCTTCGGTGAGTTCACCGACCTGCCTGCGGAGGTGTTCGACTCCGTCATCCGCACCAACGTCAACGGTGCGGCCAACGTGTCCCGCGCCGCGCTCCGCCACTTCCGCGAGACCGGCTGCGGGCAGCTGGTGGTCGTCGGCTCGCTGCTCGGACATGCCGCGGTGCCGTACATGGGCGCGTACGTGATGAGCAAGTTCGCGATCACCGCCATGGTGCGGATGCTTAGGCAGGAGACCAGGCGAACGCCGGCCATCGCGGTGCACGGCATCTACCCGGGCGCCGTCGATACGCCGATCTACCCACGGTCGGCCAACTTCTTCGGCCGCCGCGCCAGGGTCCTGCCGGTGAAGGACGGGCCGGACAAGATGGCCCGTGCCATCGTCGCAGCGACCGACTCCGGCCGTCCGAGCGAGCATCAGGTCGGTCTGGTCAATCGCCCCATGCTCCTCGCATACCGCGTGTTGCCAAGGGCTTTCGACACGATGGTCGGACCACTGCTGCGCCTCGGCGGCTTCCGTCGCGACCGGCAGGAATTCACGACGGGCAACGCCGTCAGACCCAGCGAGGCCGTGTGCACTCGGTGACCGAACAGTGCCCCAAGCGCATGCACTTCGGGCCGTGCGGCGGCGTGCGGCCCGACGGCCAGTGCGAGATGCGGCCCGGCCCATGCGTTTTCCCCGCCCCCGTGACGTGGAGCGGCGCCGTGCCCATCCTCGCGCCGGTGGCGGCACCGCTGATCCTCACCGACTTCAGCTGCGTCCCGTTCGACCCCGAGGACGTGGCGGCCACCGCGGGAATCCTCGGCCCGTCATGCGATGCGGTGCTGGTGGGTGAGCATCAGAACCGGCCCGACTTCCCGCCCACGCTGATGAGCCGCATGCTGCTCGATGCCGGTGCCACACCGTGGATCACGCTGTCGTGCCGCGACCGCAATCGCATCGTCCTCGAACAGGAACTGCGGGGGCTCTCGCTGCTCGGGGTGCCGACGGTGCTGTGCGTGACGGGCGACGGACGGGGTTACGACGTGCGCCCCGACGTCACCCAGACGTTCGACCTCGACGGCCCCCGCCTGGTGTCGTTGGCGGCGTCGGTCGGCATGACGGCCGCTGTTCCCGAGACGCCGACCGCGCCACCGGTCGCGGGCAGGCCCGCGCGGCTGGTCGAGAAGCAGCGGGCGGGCGCGAGCCTGGCCGTGCTGAACCACGTCGCATCCCCGGCGATGGTGACCGAGTTCATGGCTGCGGCGCGTGCGGCCGGGCTCGTCATCCCCGTCGTCGCCGCGGTCGCGGTGGTCACCGACGAGCGCTCGGCGGCCGTGTTGGCGGGCCTGCCCGGGCTGGCCCTGGACGACGCGATCGTCGACGGAATCCTCAGTGCCGCCGATCCAATCGAGGCCGGCATCGAGGCCGCCTGCGCCGAGGCGCGCGCACTGCTGTCGATCGACGGGGTGGAGGGCGTCAACGTCTCGGGCCTCGCGTCGGCCGCGGGCGGGCGGATCGGCTCCGAGATCAAGGCCGAGGTCGGCAGACGAATTCGAGCGGAGGTACACGGTGGGTGACGCGATGTCGGCGGAGTTCGGGACCGTTGCGGAGTGGACTGCCGAGGTGGCCGTCGACATGGGCGAGGACTTTCACGTACCCGCGGGATGCCGGGGCAGTGGCAGTCCCGTCGCACTCGACTGGCTGATGGAGGGATTGGCGCTGAATGCAGGCGACACCCTGCTGGACTGCGGAGCCGGGGTGGGAGGGCCAAGTGCCTACGCGGCCGAGCACCGATCGGCGGCACCGGTGCTGGTGGAGCCCGAAGCCGGCGCCTGCCGTGCCGCCCGGACCCTGTTCGGGCACCCGGTGGTGCAGGGCAGCGCGACCGCCCTACCGTTCGCCGACGAATCGGTGGACGCGGCGTGGTCCCTCGGCGTCATGTGCACGATGAGCGACCACTTGACGCTGCTCACCGAGCTACGCCGGGTGGTCAGGTCGCCCGGCCGCATCGGTCTGCTGGTGTTCCTGGCCCGCGAACCGATCTCCGACGACGAGCAGCCGGAAGGCAACCACTTCCCCACGACCGGCTCGCTCGTGGGGCACGTCGACGCTGCAGGGCTGCGCATCGTGGACTGGATCAGCACGGCCGATCTGCCCGCCATCCCCGAGCCCTGGCAGAACAGCCTCGACGAGGTCGACTCCGCCCTGAAGCAGCGGTACGGCGGACATCGGTTGTGGCAGGTGGCCGAAGAGCAGTCCGGCCGGATGGGTCGACTGCTCGACGAGGGCAAGATCTCGGGGGCGCTGGTCAGCCTGCGGCACGGTTGAGCCGCGACAGAAGTCGTCGATCGTGTTGCCCGACCACTCGCTTGCGATACTTTGATCATCTAGGCGACGTCCGGACCGAGGACACCTGCGCCCGCCAGAAAGGTGTCCACGTCGGCGTGCGATCTGAATACCGGACATCCGACCACTACTACTGGCTGACGTCCTTCCTCGCCGCCCGGGGTTTGCAAAGGGCCACCCAGCGCGCCGTCGTCATCGTGGTGGCCCTGCTCGGGACGATGCCGCTGCTGGTGATGGTCGGCACCGGCGGACCACGCGACACCCTGCACCTCGTTCTCGCGGTCCTCGTCACCGTGGGCGGCGCGGGAATCGTCGTGCTGTGGTCCCGGCGCCGGTGGCCCAGCAGAACGCAGTCGGTGGCGTGCGCCATCGCCGCCACGGTGTGCATCTCCGTTGCGTGTCTCATCGGTCCCAGCCCCGCCGCCGGACTGCTCGGGGCGACGAGTTTCGCGATCCTGATCGCGCTGATCGCGTTCTTCCACACCGTGCGGCTGCTGACGTTCACGTTGGCGGTCGCCTTGGTCACGCTTGTGGTGCTCGCGGTTCGGGTCGGCTCGGCGGACCCGGCGCTGGCGATCAGCGGCACCTTGACGGTGGCGCTGATGTGCAGCTTCGTCGCGTTCGCGTGCCGGACCGCGATCCGCGTGATCGACTCCGACGTCATGCACGGCGACGTCGAGCCGCTGACCGGCCTGCTCGACCGCCGCGGCTTCGACGACCGGATCGCCACCTCGCTCAGCGCCCGCAGCCGAGAGGACGACCGCTACCTGGTCATCGCCGTCGTCAACCTCGACAGCTTCTCCCTCGTCACCGGGCTGCGCGGAGCAGCGGGTGGCGAGGAGGCCAGGGTGGTCGTCGCTCAGGCGCTGCGCGAGACCGTACGGCGCGAGGCGGTGCTCGCCCACGTCAGCGACGCCGAGTTCCTCGTCGGCGACCTCTTCACCGATCTCGACCCGACGCCACTGGTCGAGCGGATCCGCGGTGCCATCGCGACCGCACCGTTGCGTCTGACCGCGAGCCTCGGTGTCGTCAGCACGCCGTTGCTCCCGCTGGCCGGGTACCCCGAAGCCGACGTGCTCGAGGAGCTGCTCACCATCGCGACCACGGCGATGTTCGACGCCCGCCGCGCGGGCGGCAACCAGATTCGGGTCGTCATGGCGCCGCGGCTGACGGTGCTGGAACCTCCCGAGAATCCCTCGGTCTAGGGGTCTAAAGATCTTCGGCAGCGGCCACCAGCATGTCGGCCAATCGGGCGGCCGCGGGGCTGATGTCCGTGCGCTCCGGGCGGGCGAGGTAGATCTGCCAGTCGATGGGCGTGACGAGCGGGATGCCGACCAGATCGTCGAATCGGGCGAGTTCGCTCACCGGCAGGAACGCCGTGCCCAGACCGTTGCGAATCAGCGCCGCGGGGACGGTGAAGTCGGCGGGCACCTCGTAGAGGATGCGAGGGGTCAGCGCTGCGGCTGCGAATGCGTCGTCGACCAGCCTCCTGATGCCGAAGCCCTCGGGAAAGCCGACCAGGTTCTCGTCCGCCAATTCGGTGATGTCGACCTGCTTTCGGTCCGCGAGCCGGTGATCGGTGCGACACGTGAACACCATCTGCTCCTGGGCGAGTAGGTGCAGGTCGATACCCGCCGGGAACCGGTTGGGTGCCGATACCAGTGCGAGGTCCAATGCGCCGTCGGCGATGGAGGTCATGTACGACGAGGACCCGGTTTGACTGAGCCGCAGGCTGATTCGCACGTGCGGGTGCGCGGAGTGGAAGTCGCCCAGCACCTTGGGTACGTCGAGCGCCCCGAACGTCACGAGGGAGCCGAAGTCCACGGTGCCGGTGAGGTGGCCGCGATAATCGTGCAGCGCGTCCTTCGCCAGTCGGGCACTACGCAGCAGTTGGCGCGCATGCCTGCGGAGTTCGTCGCCGGCCGGAGTCAATCGGATCTGCTGGCGGGAGCGGTCGAAGAGTTGGACGTCCAACTCTTCTTCCAGCTTCTTGATCGACGTCGACAAGGCCGACTGGACCACGTGGACGCGTTGGGCGGCCCGAGTGAAGCTCATGTCGTCGGCGACGGCCATGAAGTACTCGAGTTGGCGCAACTCCACCCCGACGAAGTTATCAGCCGTCGTGATGACCTCCCCGGACCTCGATCGACGTGTGCGATGCATCTGACTAGAACGCCGGCACCGGCTGCCCGATTCGCTCCGCCGTTCCGGTCATCTACATCTGCGATGGAAAGCATTAAAAACGATCGTTGGACGTGATTGCCAAGCGCTGTTGTCATGGAGTGCATGACACCGCCGCCCATCAGTCAGACAGCCGCATTCGAACGCGGTGTCCGTCCGCTACGTGCCGAACTCGAGCGAGCCGCACGCCGCTACACCGGCAACGCCCAGGACGCGGAGGATCTCGTCCAGGAAACGCTCACCAAGGCGTGGATCGGCTACGGGTCGTTCGACCCGGGCACCAACCTGCGGGCGTGGCTGTTCCGCATCATGGTCAACACCTGGATCAGCCGCCATCGCCGGACCGAACGTCGCCCGAGGGAACTGCTGACCGACACGTTCAGCGACGCACAGTTGGCACGGGACCGGTCCTCCTCTCACCCGTCGGCCGAAGTGGAGGCGCTGCAGGCACTGCCCGACGGGCGGCTCCGTCAGGCGTTCGCCGCACTGCCCGGCACGTTGTCGCGCGCCGTCTACTACGCCGACGTCAGCCAGTACGCCTACAAGGAGATTGCGGAGATCGAGGGCATCCCCCTCGGAACCGTGATGTCGCGAGTCTTCCGAGCGCGCAAGCAGTTGCGCTTGGCTCTGAGCGACCTCGCCCCGGCACAGCACTCCGCGCACGAATCCGTGACCGCCGCATGACCAACTCCCGTGTCCGCATGGCAGCCGTCACCGCCCTGGCCGTCATCACCGCCGCCGCCTGCGTCTACGAGGCCGGCATCTCCCGCGCCGACAGTGGTCTCACCGACGGTGTGACGAGACTCGAACTGCAACGCACCCCGGCTCCCACCCCGGGATTCGACATCGTCCAGACCCGGGTCGAGATCCCCGTTGGCAAGCGATCGGGTCGGCACTCACATCCGGGTCCCGAGATCGGGTATGTCGTCGCGGGGCAAGTCGACGTCGTCTTCGACGACCGGCCCGCCCAGAATCTCCACACAGGCGACCCGTTCCTCGTCCCGGCGGGCGTGATCCACGACGCGGTCAACGTCGGCGACGTGCGCACGATGATGCTGTCGACGTACGTGGTCCCGGCAGGCCAGCCGCTGGTCGCGTCGCACTAGTAGCCGGCGACCTCGATGACGGCGTCGGCGAACTGTCGCGGCGCCTCCTGGGGCACGTTGTGTCCGATTCCGTCGAGCACCCGGTGCGAGTACTTTCCGGTGAACCGTTCCCGGTAGGCGCTGCCGTCCTTGGCAGGCCCGTCGAAGTCGCTCGACACCGTGATCGTCGGAACGGCGATCGCCGGCTTGGCCGCGAGGCGGCGCTCGAGGTCGTCGTACTGCGGCTCGCCGGGCACGAGGCTCTGCCGCCACCGGTAGTTGTGGATGACGACGTCCACGTGGTCGGGGTTGTCGAAGGACGCTGCGGTGCGCTCATAGGTCGCATCGTCGAACGACCAGAGCGGGGAAGCGTTTCGCCAGATCAGTCGGTTGAAGTCGCGGGTGTTCGCCCGGTAACCCTTCTCGCCCCGATCGGTGGCGAAGTAGTACTGGTACCACCAGCCGTACTCGGCTTGGGGGTTCAACGGTTCGAGGTTGGCCTCGAGGTTCACGACGATGTAGCCGCTGACGGCGACGAGCGCGCGAACACGCTCGGGCCACAGCGCGGCGACCACGTCGGCCGACCTCGCGCCCCAGTCGAACCCGGCGAGGATCGCGTCCGGAATGTCGAGCGCATCCATCAGCGCGACGACGTCGCTCGCCACCGCCGCTTGCTGGCCATTGCGCATGGTGTCGTCCGACAGGAACCGCGTGCTGCCGAACCCTCGTACGTACGGCACGATCACGCGGAAGCCGCGCTGAGCGAGCAACGGTACGACGTCAACGAAGCTGTGGATGTCGTACGGCCACCCGTGCAGCAGCATCACCGGCTGGCCGTCGGACGGCCCATCCTCGGCGTACCCGACGTCGAGCACACCGGCCCGGATCTGATGCAGGGATCGAAATCCCGTGTTGCCGAGGGATTGTGGTACCGCCTCCGACGGAGCTGCGAGGGCGGTGGCCGTTCCAGCCGCTGCAAGCCCGACCATTGCAGCGAAACCGCGCCTGTTGATCACGACGCCCAGTTCAACACGCTGGGGCGGTAGCCGGAGGGCTTGTCGCCGACCCTGACCGCCGGGCTGATCAGCTGGTGCTGGTAATCGGGTGTGAACATTCGGTACAGCGACTGCGGTGGCACGGCGCTGGCCGCGTCGAGGCGGGCACGCAGTTCGGCGGGCAGTTCCACGTCCATCGCGGCGATCGACGCATCGAGTTGGGCCACGCTGCTCGCGCCCACGATCGCCGATGCGATGCCCGGCTGGGTGGCTGCCCAATTGATGGCGACTTGCGCCATGGACACGCCCAGTTCGTCCGCGACCTCACCGAGCGGTTGGAGGATGCCCCACTCCCGATCGGTCGGTGACGAGCCCGCCGTCCCTGGAAGGCTCAACCGTCCCTCCCCCGAAGCGCCCTTGCCGTCGTACCGGTACTTGCCGCTGAGGAAGCCACCGCCGAGCGGGCTCCATGCCGAAATGCCCATGCCGAGCACCTGACCCATCGCGACGTGTTCGGTCTCGATCGTCCGATCGAGCAGCGAGTAGGGCAACTGCACGTTGACCGCCGGCGTGAGCGCACGAGCGTCGGCGAATGTCTGCCCCTGCGCCGCATACCAACTCGGTACGTCGGAAAATCCCGCGTAGCGAATCTTGCCCGCTCGAACCAGGTCGTCGAAGGTACGCATCACCTCCTCCACGGGCGTGATCCGATCCCACGTGTGCAACAGGAACAGGTCGACGTAGTCGGTACCCAAACGGCGGAGCGAGTCCTCGAGCGCGCGGACCATGTGCTTGCGTCCGTTGCCGCCGGAGTTGGGGTCGCCGGGGTCGACGGCATTCGTGAACTTCGTCGTGAGCACGACCCGGTCACGCGCTCCCGTCTCGGCGATGAGCGCCCCGAGGATCGTCTCGCTCTCGCCTGCGGTGTAGAAGTCCGCCGTGTCGATGGAGTTTCCGCCCGCCTCCAGGTAACGCCGAAAGATGGGACGGACGTCGTCGATGGTCTTGCCGTACGCGGCGTGGTAGCCGCTCGTCCCGAAGTTCATGGTGCCCAACGACAGTGGGCTGATTCGCAGTCCGGAGCGGCCGAGGAGGTAGTAGTGATCGAGTGCCATGCCGGGTGAAACGCCGCGTCGGCGACTTCGATTCACCAGGGGCACTCGCCTGCCACTGAATCAGTGCGCGGCACGCGGCGTTGCACGGGGCAGACGACCGCGACACGCGGCGCACCCGATGAGAAGAGGACCTGCACATGGACATGCGACTGGAAGTCATCGTCATCCCCGTCGCCGACGTGGACCGCGCGAAGACGTTCTACGAATCACTCGGCTGGCGCCTCGACGCCGACTTCAGCACCGGGCCGGACTTCCGCGTCGTCCAGGTGACCCCGCCCGGCTCGTCGGCATCAGTCATCTTCGGCACGGGCACCAGTGCCGCAGCGCCGGGGTCGACGTCCGGGCTGCACCTGGTGGTGTCCGACGTCGAACAGGCGCGGGCCGAACTCGCCGGGCGCGGCGTCGACGTCAGCGAGGTCTTCCACGACTCGAACGGCGTGTTTCACCGTGCTGGAACCGCCGGACGCGTGCCTGGTCCCGACCCCCAGCGAAACAGCTACGGCTCCTTCGCCTCGTTCGACGATCCCGACGGCAACGAGTGGATTCTGCAGGAGGTGACGACGCGCCTTCCCGGGCGCTGACACGCCGGGGCCGCACCTGTTGCGGCATGTCAGCGCACCGCTTACTGTTGCGCAGTACGCATTAGTTGCTCTATACGCAACAGGAGCAGGTCATGGCCCAGCCCAAGGTCGTCATCATCGGCGCGGGAATCGTCGGCACGTCGCTCGCCGACGAACTCACCTCCAGGGGATGCACCGACGTCACCGTCCTCGACCGCGGCCCGATGTTCGCCACCGGCGGGTCCACCTCGCACGCCCCCGGGCTGGTGTTCCAGACCAACGGCTCGAAGACCATGACCGAGTTCGCCACCTACACCGTCGAGAAGTTCGTCGAACTGGGCGCATTCGACCAGGTGGGCGGCCTGGAAGTGGCGACTACCGAGGCGCGCTGGATCGAACTGCACCGCAGGCACGGATGGGCGCGGGCCTGGGGCGTCCCTGGCAAACTCATCGACCCCGCGGCGTGCAAGGCGCTGCACCCGCTGCTCGACGAGAGCCGGATCCTTGGCGGATTCCACACCCCGACCGACGGGCTGGCCAGGGCGCTGACCGCCGCCGCCGCGCAAGCCGACCGGGCCGCGAGCCGCGGTGCGCGCTTCCTCCCCCACCAGGAGGTGACCGACGTCCTCGACCGGAACGGACGTGTGGTCGGCGTGCGGACCGCGGCCGGCGACGAGCTCGACGCCGACGTCGTGGTCTCGGCCGCCGGCTTCTGGGGCGCCCAGCTCGGCGCCCGGGTCGGTCTCACCGTGCCGCTGGTACCCATGGCCCACCAATACGCCAAGACCGGCCAGCTGCCCGAGTTGCGCCGCGACGGATCGGACGACGATCCGCGACTGCCGATCCTGCGCCACCAGGACGAGGACCTCTACTACCGCGAGCACGGCGATCGGTTGGGCATCGGCTTCTACGGCCACCGTCCGATGCCGGTGGACATGACGACGCTCAGTGATACCGAATCCATGCCGTCGATGCTGCCGTTCACCGACGACGACTTCGCCCCCGGCTGGGCGGCCAGCGCCGAACTGCTACCCGCGCTGGGCGATTCGAAGGTCGAGGAGGGCTTCAACGGCATCTTCTCGTTCACCCCCGACGGCTTCTCGATCATGGGCGAGCACCGCGACCTGCCCGGCTTCTGGGTGGCCGAGGCAGTGTGGGTGACGCACTCCGCAGGCGTGGCCAAGGCCATGGCCGAGTGGATCCTCGACGGCGCCCCGACCACCGACGTCCACGAATGCGATCTGTACCGGTTCGAAGAGCCCGCGAAGAGCCCCGAGTTCATCCTGAAGACGAGTTCGCAGGCGTTCGTCGAGGTGTACGACATCCTCCATCCGCACCAGTACCGCAGCGAGCCACGCAATTTACGGGTGAGTCCCTTCCACCGGCGCGAGGAGGAACTCGGCGCCCACTTCTTCGAAGGTGGCTGCTGGGAGCGCCCCGCTTGGTACGAGACGAACGCCGACCTGGTCGCCGAATTGTCCGCTGCCGGAGTCGACTTCCCGGAGCGCGACGACTGGTCAGGCCGGTTCTACTCGCCGATCTCGATCGCCGAGGCGCGGTGGACCCGCGAGCACGTCGCGCTGTACGACATGACGCCACTGACCCGCTACGAGGTCAGCGGACCCGGCGCTTGCGACTTCCTGCAGCGAATGACGACCAACAACGTCGACAAGCGCACCGGCTCTGTCACGTACACGCTGATGCTCGACGAAACCGGCGGCATCCGAAGCGATCTGACCGTCGCCCGGCTCGGCGACGACTTGTTCCAGGTCGGTGCGAACGGACCCCTCGACATGGACTGGATCCGTAGGCACCTGCCGTCGACCGGTGTCACCGTCCGTGACGTCACCGGCGCCACGTGTTGCGTGGGCGTGTGGGGACCGCGGGCACGCGACCTGGTCGCACCACTGTGCGCGGCCGACATCTCGCACGAGGCGTTCGGCTACTTCCGCGCCGTCCAGACGTTCATCGGCTCGGTGCCGGTGACGATGATGCGGGTCTCCTACGTCGGTGAACTGGGCTGGGAGATCTACGCTTCCGCGGAGCACGGCCTGAAGCTGTGGGACCTGCTGTTCGACGCGGGACGCCACCACCGCGCGATCGCCGCCGGGCGCATCGCCTTCAACAGCCTGCGGCTGGAGAAGGGTTACCGCGCCTGGGGTACCGACATGACCACCGAGCACCAGCCCGGCGCGGCCGGAGTCGGCTTCGCGGTGTCGGCCAAGAAGGGCGACTTCCTGGGCAAGGCGGCTCTCGACGCCGCCGGGTCACCGTCGAAGGTGCTGCGCAGCATCGTGTTCGACGATCCAGCCGCGGTGGTGCTCGGCAAGGAACCCGTCACTCTCGCCGGCGTCGACGACGCGACGGTCGGTTACGTCACCAGCGCCGGCTACTCCGCGACCATCGGCCGCAGCATCGCCTACGCCTGGGTACCCGCCGACGTCGAGGTCGGCGACGCGGTGTGCGTCGACTACCTGACCGAAACCTACCGAGCCACCGTGCATTCCGAACCGGTGGTGGACCCCGAGATGAAGCTGATTCGCCGATGAGCGCTTGCGCGAAGAGCAGAGGGACCAGATGAAGGACAACGCATACGACGTGATCGTCGTCGGGCTGGGCGGCATGGGCAGCGCCGCCGCCTACCACCTCGCCCGCCGGGGCACCCGCGTGCTGGGGCTGGAGAAGTTCACCCCGGCACACGATCGTGGGTCGAGTCACGGCGGCTCGCGGATCATCCGGCAGTCGTACTTCGAGGATCCCGCATACGTGCCACTGCTGTTGCGCGCCTATGAGCTGTGGGAGGAACTCGCCGGACTGAGCGGGCTCGAGGTGTACAAGATGACCGGCGGGCTGTTCATCGGCCCGCCCGAGTGCCTCACCGTGGCGGGCAGCCTGCGTGCGGCCCAGGAGTGGTCGCTGGACCACGAGGTGCTCGACGCGACCGAGATCCGCAAGCGCTTCCCGACGTTCACGCCCGGAGCCGACGACGTCGCGGTCTTCGAGGCCAAGGCCGGGTTCGCCCGACCGGAGATGACCGTGCAGGCGCACATCGACCTCGCCGCTCGCGAGGGCGCCACTCTGCGCTTCGGCGAGGAGGTGACGGGCTGGTCGGACGGGCCGCGCGGTGTCACCGTGAGCACCGGATCCGGCACGTACACCGCTGGCCAGCTGGTGATCTGCCCCGGCGCATGGGCACCGGAGCTGCTCACCGACCTCGGCATCCCGATCACCATCGAGCGGCAGGTGCTCTACTGGCTCGACCCCGCCGGCGGCATCGGGCCGTTCGAGAACCACCCGATCTACATCGACGAGAACGCCAGCGGCCAGCAGATCTACGGCTTCCCGGCCATCGACGGGCCCGCGGGCGGCGTCAAGACGGCGTTCTTCCGCAAGGGGCAGGTGTGCACGCCCGACACCATCGACCGGACCGTGCGCGCCGGCGAGGTCGACGAGATGCGCGACCGGGTGACGCAACTGCTGCCCGCGCTGTCGGGTCCCGCGGTGCACACGGCCACCTGCATGTACTCCAACACCCCCGACGAGCACTTCGTCATCACCCGCCCGCACGACTACGACAACGTCACCGTCGCATGCGGATTCTCCGGCCACGGCTTCAAGTTCGTGCCCGTCGTCGGCGAAGTGCTGGCGGACCTGGCGACCACGGGCGCGACCGCCCATCCCATCGGACTCTTCGACCCGCGACGGCTGGTGACCACGTGACGACCATCGACGACCCCCAACCGACCGGCCTGGCAGCCGCCGCGCCGACCGTCAGTTCACTGGTGCCGACCCTGGCAGGTGACTACTACTGCAGCCCTGCGAAATTCGACGCCGAACAGGACCTCATCTTCGAACGCATGTGGTTCTGCGCGGTCCGCAGTGCCGATCTGCCCGAGCCGGGCGCGTTCCGCAAGGTCCAGGTCGGTCGCGAGAGCGTGCTCGTCGTCCGCGGGCGTGACGGCACGCTCAATGCCTTCCTGAACGTCTGTCGGCACCGCGGCGCCATGCTGTGCACCGAGGACTCCGGAGTCGCCAAGCGCCACCTGAAGTGCCCCTACCACGCCTGGACCTACGGGCTCGACGGAAAGCTCGCCGCTGCACCGAATCTTGGCTCGCTCACCGACGCGACGGGGGCACGGATCGACCGCACGGAGTACGGCCTGATCAAGGTCGCGTTGCGGGAATGGCTCGGATACGCGTGGGTGTGCCTGGCCGCGGAACCGCCGTCATTCGAGGACGACGTCATCGGCACCGTCACCCGGCGCCTCGGGCACCCGGAGGCCATCGAGGGCTACGGCATCCCGGAACTGTCGGTCGGCCGTCGGGTGGTCTACGACGTCAAGGCCAATTGGAAGCTCATCGTCGAGAACTTCATGGAGTGCTACCACTGCGCGACGATCCACCCGGAACTCACCGAGGTGCTGCCGGAGTTCGCGGACGGTCTGGCCGCGCAGTACTTCGTCGGCCACGGCGCGTTGTTCGGCGAGGACGTCGAGGGCTTCACCGTCGACGGCAGCGCGGGACTCGACCCCATTCCCGGCGTGACGGCCGAGCAGGACCGCCGCTACTACGCGATCACGGTGCGGCCGAACGTCTTCGTCAGCCTGGTGCCCGACCACGTGATCTTCCACCGGATGTATCCCATGGCCGCCGACCGCACGGTGGTGGAGTGCGACTGGCTGTACCTGCCTCAGGTGGTCGAGGGAGGCCGCGATCTCGACCGGTCCGTCGAGCTGTTCCACCGGGTCAACCTGCAGGACTTCGACGCGTGCGAACGGACGCAGCCGGCCATGTCGTCGCGGGGGTACCGGGCGGGTGGCGTGCTGGTGCCGTCGGAGCACCACATCGGCGAATTCCACGACTGGGTGGTTGCCATGCTGCACGGCTGAGGGGCAGCGCCTGACGAGCGCTTGCGCGAGGAGAAGACCGGCACAGGGCGGAGAGCAAATGACGATTGCCTACACTGAACGGAACATGCCCCGGCTCAGCGATCAATCCGCGCCTCGGGAGAAGTCCGTTGCCGCCGTCCAATCGGTGGACCGCGCGCTCACGGTGTTGGAGATCCTGGGCAAGCTGGGCACCGCCGGCGTCACCGAAATCGCCGTTGAGCTGGGCGTACACAAGTCGACGGTGTCACGGTTGATCGCCGTCCTAGAGTCTCGCGGATTCGTCGAACAGCTGTACGACCGTGGCAAGTACCGGCTGGGGTTCGCTATCGTCCGGCTGGCGGGCTCGACCAGCGCCCAGATGGACCTGGCAAAGGAAAGTCAGGCGATCTGCGCCCACCTCGCCGAGCGCAGCGGTGAGACCACCAACGTCGCCGTCCTCGACGGGAACCGCATCGTGAACGTCGTCGAGTCCCACGGTCCGGCCGAGATCACGCTGCGCAGCTGGGTGGGACAGAACTGCCCGGCCCACACGACGTCGAGCGGCAAGGTCCTCCTCGCCGAACTGCCCGTCGAGGAGCTGCGCGCGCTGCTGCCGCACGCGCTGGAGTCGTTCACGCCCAACACCATCGCCGACGTCGGCGCGTTGGAGAAGGAGCTGGCCGTGGCCCGCGACGTCGGATGGGCCAGTGTGCGCGAGGAACTCGAGATCGGCCTCAACGCGGTGGCGGCGCCCATTCGCGACCACACCGGCAATGTGGTTGCGGCCATGAGCGTTTCGGGACCTGCCTATCGCCTGGAGCCGTCGCGCTTCGAACTGGTCGCGGAGATGACCATCGCATCGGCGGCTGCGGTCAGCAGACGTCTCGGACACGTGGGATGAAGATCATCGACGCGTTCGCTCGAGTTGACACCGACTGCCCTGCGGAGCATGGTCGGATCTCGCGTTTGCCGAGTGTTCAGCACCCGTTCGATGTTTAATTCGCAACGGATGCACCGAACGCGTCGAGTTGCCGCCTGCACGTCGCACACCCGCTGACAGGACTCGAGGGAAGAACGACATGTCGCTAGATACGAACAGCGCCTCCGATCCGAAGTCCGTCCCCGTCACCGAGACTGGGCCCGCCGGACCAGGGTCGGTCGGACGAGGACGTCACCCGTTGGCGCCGCTGACCGAGCGCGTCACCCCGGCCGATGCGCACCCCGGCCGCGACTGGGTCGTCTTCGGCGTCACCGGCGTGCTGTCGATCGCATTCGTCGTGTGGGGCCTGCTCGACACGTCCAGCCTCTCCACGGTGTCGGCCAACGCCAAGGACTCCCTGATCAAGAGCCTCGGCTGGTTCTTCGTCCTCGCCGCGAGCTTCTTCGTGATCTACGTACTGTGGCTCGCCGCAAGCAAGTACGGCCGCATCCCCCTGGGGTGCGACGACGAGGAACCCGAGTTCCGGACGGTGTCCTGGATCGCGATGATGTTCAGCGCGGGCATGGGCATCGGCCTGATGTTCTGGGGTGTCGCCGAGCCGCTCAACCACTTCGTGACACCACCGCCGGGCACCAGCGAGGCGCAGTCCGACGAGGCGTTCCAGACCGCGATGGCGACCACGATGTTCCACTGGGGCCTGCACCCGTGGGCGATCTACGCCGTCGTCGGCCTGGCCATCGGCTACGGCATGTACCGCAAGGGCCGCTCGGGTCTGCTGTCGGCGGCGTTCACGTCGCTGTTCGGGAACCGCACGAACGGGCCGGCGGGCAAGGTCATCGACATCCTCGCGATCTTCGCGACGGTCTTCGGGTCTGCCGCCTCTTTGGGCCTCGGTGCCTTGCAGATCGGTGACGGACTGGAGTTCAACGGGTGGGTCGGCACCGTCGGCACCCCGATCCTCGTCTCGATCATCGCCGTACTGACGATCGCGTTCGTGCTGTCCGCCGTGTCCGGCATCGCGCGGGGCATCCAGTGGCTGTCCAACATCAACATGGTGCTGGCACTCGCGCTGGCGCTGTTCGTGTTCGTCGCGGGCCCGACCCTGCTGATCCTCAACCTGATCCCCAGCGCGCTCGGCGATTACGTGCGGGACTTCGTCGCGATGAGTTCGCGCACCGACGCCAACGGTGACGCCGAACTCGCCGGCTGGCTCTCGGGCTGGACGATCTTCTACTGGGCCTGGTGGGTGTCGTGGACGCCGTTCGTCGGCATGTTCATCGCGCGGATCAGCCGCGGCCGCACCATCCGTCAGTTCGTCACCGGCGTGCTGCTGGTGCCGACGATGGTCAGCCTGGTGTGGTTCGCGATCTTCGGTGGCTCGGCCATCGAACGTCAGCGCACGGTCGGCGATCTCGTCGACGCCGACGGTGCCGTCGACAGCACCGGCTCGCTGTTCAAGCTGCTCGACACGATGCCGCTGGCGAACATCACCACCGTGCTCGTCATGGTGCTGGTAGCGATCTTCTTCATCTCCGGCGCCGACGCCGCGTCCATCGTGATGGGGTCGCTGTCCGAGAAGGGCTCACACGATCCGCGGCGCAGCACCGTGGTGTTCTGGGGCACGCTGACCGGTGCGGTGGCGGCGATCATGCTGATCATCGGTGGTGGTGGGGCGGATGCCCTGACGGGCTTGCAGAACCTGACGATCGTGGCGGCGGTTCCGTTCGTGCTCGTGATGGTGCTGCTGTGCGTGGCCCTCTACAAGGACCTGCGCACCGACCGCATCGTCGCCGTCGACAGGCGCAGCACGGAACTCGTCGAGCGTGCCGTGGTCACCGGCGCCGGGCAGTACGGCGACGACTTCGAACTCGTCACCGCCGAGTCCCGCGAGCCCGACCCGACTACAGGTAGGGATCAGCCCACGCGCTGACGATCCGGGCCGCTCGTGCGGCCTGGTTCTTGCCGGTGAGCAGGTGATCGGCGCCCTCGAGTGAGACGAAGCTGCGAGGGTGGCGCGCCGCCTGGAAGATGTCACTGGCGTTGGCGATTCCGACGGTGTTGTCGGTCGGCGAGTGCATCACCAGCAGTGCCCGGCGCAGGGTGCGGATCTTCTCGGTGAGGTCAGCGGCGCGGACGTCCTCGATGAAGTGCTTCTTGAGGGTGAGCGCCTTGCCGCCGACGGGAAACGGCGCCTCGCCCTCGGCCTCGATCCGCTCGAGCAGGGCGTCGTAGTTGTGCTCGACGTGCGCGGGATCGTAGGGCGCCCCGACGCTCGCGACCGCAGCGACGGTGTCGCACTCACGCGCGGCGGCGATGGCTGCCGCGCCACCGAACGAGTGCCCGACGAGCAGTCGCACCTCGCGGCCGGAGTCGTTCATGAACTCGACGGCGCGCACGGTGTCGGCGACCTTGTGCGAGAACGACCCGTCACCCCAGTCGCCGTCCGAGCCACCGAGGCCGAGGTTGTCGAAGCGGAGCATGCCGATGCCCTCGCTCGCGAGTTGCTTGCACATGCGGCTCGCGGCGGGGCAGTCCTTGCCGAGGGTGAAGCCGTGCGCGAAGACGCCCCAGCCGCGGACAGAATCATCGCCCGAGCCCGCGGGCACGTCGATGGTGCCGGCCAACTCGGGGCCGGTGGTGCTGGGGAATCGAACGCGCTCGGCCACGCGGACATCCTCTCACCGGGGGTGGGCGACCCGTTCCCCGGCGACTGTGCGGGTTCTGAATGCAAAGCCCCAGAACCCACGTCCACAACCCCCACACTCGGCGCCTCTCAGCCGGTACGGGGGGTGACGCGCACCGGGATGTTGCCCTGGCGTGGCAGGCCGGAGATCGCGTCGTACTCGACGTCGGTGGGGACCAGCCGTCCGACGTTGCTCCCCCGTTCGCGAACCTCGTCGTCCTCCGACGGCAGCCCGCCGAACGCATGGTGCATGGCGATGACGTCGCGGCGCAGGGTGTCGTCGGCCTCGACGACGCTGGGAATGAAGTCGTGCGGCGACGTGACGGTCACCAGGTCGCCGGACACCAAGCCCAGCGCTTCGATGGCGTCGGGATGCATGTACGCCGGGTTGTAGGCCTTGCCGCCGTTGAGCTTGGCGAGGTTGGTGCCCGAGGAGTTCATGAAGCTGCCGTGCCGCCGCGGGATGAGCCGCAGCGGGAACGCCGTGTCACCGCGGGCTGCGTCGAAGTCCTCGGCCATGACGTCGGCGAGTTCGGCGAGCATGACGGCGTTGCCGACGTCGAGGCGGTCGGAGCAGCCGGGATCACGCTCGGCGACGACCGCGTCCACGTCGAACACCTTGCCGTGCGGGTGGGCGGCCACGTCGGCGAGCGGGATGCGGGAGTTCGCGCACATCTCCTCGAACAGGTCCTCGGTCGTGAGCTGGGTGTCGCCGTCCATCGTCACGACCACGGGTGCCGACTCCATGAACCGGCCACCGCCGGCGCCGAAGAAGTTGACGAAGAACATCTGCAGGTCCATGCGCTTGGCCAAGCCCAGGAAGAACTTCCACTCCTCCATCAGGTCGCTGCCCTCGGGCGGGTCGACCAGGCGCGGCGCGTACTGCGCGTAGGCGGCCGGGATGCCGGTGCCGCTGGCGTAGTACTTGATGAGTTCGCTGCCCTGGGTCATGGCCGGCGTCTCCATCTGCATCATCGGCGCGATGACATAGTCGGCGAGTCGCGAGGTCAGCGACATCTCGGTGTCGAGGGTGACCAACAGGTCGAGGGACTCCAAGGCGCGGTGGGTCTTTCGCTGATCGGGCCAGGCTGCCATCGGATTGCCGCCGACGCAGATCAGTGCCCTGACGCGTCCCTCGCCCTCGAGCAGGATCTCGTCTGCCAGCGCGGCGGTCGGCATGCCGGCCACCGTGTCGGTGAGCCCGCGGACGCGCAACCGCTCGCCGTAACCCCAGCCCTCGTACGGCGGGTGCGCCTGCGCCTTGGCGGTGTAGGCGGGCATCAACGTGTTCGGACGGGTGACGCGCTCACCTGCCCGCTGCCACCGACCGCAGATGGTCGTCAAGGACAGGCACAGGTACTCGAGCAGGTTGCCGTGCAGCCCGAAGTTGGCGCCCGTACCGGCGTTCACCATGCCGCGGCGGTCGCCGAACGTGGCGAACAGTCGTGCCGCGTCGATGAGCTGCTCGACCGGAACGTCGGCGCGCTGAGCCACGTACTCCGGCGTGAATCCCGAGACGGCCGAGGCCAACTCCTCGAAGCCCGCGACGTGCTCGGCGAGGAAGTCGTTGTCGCACAGACCCTCTCGAATGATCAGGTTGATCATCCCTGCGATGATCGCGACGTCCTCGCCCGGGCGGGGCTGGATGTGGATGGCCGCGCGCGCCGCGGTCTGCGACCGGCGCGGGTCGATGACGACGAGCTTCATCCCCCGGCCGATGGCGGCCCGCAGATTCTGGCCGGGGTTCTGGCCGGGGATGCCGATCGCCTTGGACACCAGCGGGTTGGTCCCGACGAGCATCCAGCTGTCGGCCTCGTCGAACGGGACGTCCCCGCCCAGCCAGTGGCCGTGGGCGGCCAGCGCGATCTGCTTGCCCGGCTGGTCGATCGTGTTGGCGGTGAAGAACATCGGCGATTCGATGGCGCGGATGAACGCGTTGGCGGTCAGCGGACTCGCCGGGTAGGGCAGGCAGTTCGTGCCGATGTAGAGCGCCACCGAGCGAGGCCCGTAGGTGTCGATGAGGTGCCGTAGCCGTTCGGCGATCTCGTCGGTCGCGCGTTCCGCGTCGATCGCCGCGTACGTGCCGTCGGGTTGACGCTTCTGGCTGTGCAGCAGACGCTGCGGGTTGTTGTGGATGTCCGGCAGCGCCCGCCCCTTGCTGCAGGTGTAGCCCTTGAACATCGGGTTGTCGGGGTCGCCGGTCACCTTCGTGAGCCTGCCGTCGACGACGGTGGCCAGCACTCCGCAGTGCGCCGAGCAGATGCGGCAGATGCCCGGCCGCGTGGTCGTTCCTGGCGTGCTCATGCGCGCGATGCTAGGCGAGTGCCCAGCATCGAGGGTGGGAATGGGCCGCGTCGTCACACCCGGGTCATCGCCGACCGGCTTACCCTGGGTCGATGAGCGTGTCCGAGCAGCGCGCCGGGGTCGATCTCACCAACCTCGATCAGACGCTGGGTCCCGACGCAGGCGCGACGAAGCGCGACCTGGTCGACTATCTCGACGCAGTATCCGACCGGATGTTGCCCGGCTTGGTCGGCCGGCCGTTGACGGTGTTGCGGGCGTTGCGAGGACGGGCGCCGTTCATGCAGAAGAACGCGTCGAAGTACACCCCGGACTGGATCAAGACGGTGACCATCTGGGCGGAGGCGTCACACCGCGAGGTGCACTACCCGCTGTGCGACGACCGGCGGACGCTGCTGTGGCTGGCCAATCAGCGGGCCATCGAGTATCACCCGACGCTGGGGTTGGCGGACAACGTGTACCGGCCCACGCATCTGGTGCTCGACCTGGACCCGCCGGGCGACGGACCGTTCAGCGCGGTCGTCGCCGTCGCCCACCTGGTGCACCAGGCCCTGACGGACTCGGGCCTCGCCGGTGCGGTGAAGACCAGTGGCGCCAAGGGGATTCACGTCTTCGTGCCCATCGACGACTCGGCGCCGGTCGAGGACGTCGCGGCCGCGACGCGCGCGTTGGCCGCCCGCGCCGAGGCGCTGGACCCGAGCATCGCGACGACGGCGTTCATCGTCTCCGACCGTGAGGGCAAGGTGTTCGTGGACTCGACGCGCGCCGGGGGCGCCACGGTCGCCGCGGCCTACAGTCCCCGGCTGCGACCGGGGACGCCGGTGTCGTTTCCGCTGAACTGGTCGGATCTCGACGACGTGTCACCGGCCGACTTCACCGTGCACACCGCCCTGGCCGCACTGGGCGATGGCGATCCCTGGAACGACGCGATGCCCGCGCCGCAGCGACTGCCACACGACCTCATCGAGCAGGGACGCGAGATCCCGGTGGCCCGGGTGGCCGCAATGCACGAGGGCAAGCGACGCGCCCGGGCCCGACGGGCCGCCGACCCGGAGACCTCCGACTAGAGGCGGCCGACCGCGTAGGCGGCGCCCTGGTTCACCAGTCCGTTCACGCCGTAGAGACCGTGAGCGATCGAGGGCAGCCCGTTGAAGTTGCCCTCGCAGATGTTGTCGCCGGGGTTGCACAGATCGAGCGTCTTCGGTTGGAACAGCGGGCCGATCTCGATGGCGGGCGCGCCGTACTTGTCCAGGAACTGGCCCGACGGCTTGCCGAACAGCACCACTGCCGCGACGTTGTCGGCGACCTCGGGCGACAGCGGCGCGGGGACCAAATCGGCGGGCACGCCCGCGGGCACTGACGCCGACGTGGTGAAGCCGGTGACGACGGCGCCCTGGGAGTAGCCGCCGAGGATCAGCCGGGTGTTGGGGCAGTTGGCCGCCATGAACTCGACGCGTTGGCCCTCGTCGCGGACGCCGTCGATGACGGTCCGCGCGAACGCCTCGCGGTCGTCGAAGTTGCTGCCTGCGGGGTAATTGACCGCGTAGACACCGACCGAACGGCCGCCGGCCTGGGCGCGAACCGAATCGACGAACTGCTGGCCGACGCCGCCCACGCCTACTTCCTCACCGGTGCCGCGGGCGAAGATCACCTCGGCATCGGGGCAGGGCACCGGCTCGGCGGAGGCCGCCGGAGCGAGCGCACCCAGCGTCACGGCCCAGGCACCGGTGGCCGCCATCGCCAGTGAGCGAACGAATCGTCGACCTGTCATTCGGGAACTCCTCTTCATGCATTCCGGCGGCGACTGCCGCCCAGGCGATCAATACCCGAGGCTGAACTGGTCAAACCGCGCGCAGCGGTCCGGCGCGTGACGTCGTCCGCTCGAGACGCCCAACCGCAGGCAGCAACGCCGAGCTAGCCGGCTGCCTGCTGCCGCCTCGCGACGAAGCGCCGCACCCACTCCGGGGAGTAGAACTCGCCGAATCGGCGGGGGTCGTCGATCACCTCGTCGGCCCAGTGCCCGTCGGTGTCCTCGGTGACGGCGACCGGACCGACGAAGATGTTGCCGCTGAACGTCACGTCGCGCGGGCCCGACGGGGTCTGCAGCCGGACGCGGTAGCTGACGTATCCGCCTTCGCCGGCGATGCGCTCGATCTCGCGTACACGTGCGTCGTCCACTGCTGCGGCCCCCTAGTCGTCTCGACCACATTCCGGCACCGGGTGTCTTATGGTCAACGGTGTTGACATAAGGGGGCCGAGATGACGAAGCCGATTCGGCAGCCCGCTGCGGGCAAGCGTCGCAGGCGGACGCGGACCGGCACCGACCTGTCCCGCGACGTCTACATCGACTCGGCGGTGAACCTCATCGAGAAGCGCGGCGTGGGCGTGCTGAGCGCTCGCACGCTCGCCTCGGCTGTCGGGGCCGACCCGACGGCGCTCTACCGCTACTTCACCGGGATCGACGACGTCCTGCTCGCGGTCGCCGACCGGATGATCGGCATTGCGCTGGACCGCTGGACACCTACCGACGACTGGCTCACCTCGCTGGCCGATCTGGCGCGGGCGCTGTATCGGGTCTACGCCAACGAGTTCCCGCTCACCGGGACGGCGATCGCCACGCGAACGACCGGGCTCCCGAACGAGATACGCGCGGTCGAGATCACCATCGGACTGTTGCGCGACGGCGGGTTCGACGTGGAGAACGCGACGCGGTGGTTCCGCTCGCTGTCGGATTTCCTGCTCGGTCAGGCGATGCTCGACGGCGCGTTCACCGCACTACCGCAGCAGACCCAGGACGCCGACCACGACACGTGGCGCGCACTGCCCGACCGACTGACGCCCGACCACACACCGCACGCCGAAGCCGCCGCCCCGCACCTGCGTTCGATGATGGTCGAGTCGTCGTTCGAGGCATCGCTGGAGCTGATCATGGCCGGCCTCGCCGCCATGGCCCGCGGCTCGGGCGACGGCACCGCCTAGAAAGACTTTGCCCGGGCAGGGGTACCTCGCCCCGAAACCGGGTACATCCGTGCCTGCACAGCGGAGAGGTTCCGCTGACCAACCTTCAGGAGTATGTCGTGATCGGAACAATCATCGGCGCCATCGTCGTCGGACTCATCGTGGGCGCCCTCGCCCGGCTGGTCATGCCCGGTAAGCAGAACATCGGTGTGGTGATGACCGTTCTGCTCGGTGCGGTCGGCTCGTTCCTGGGCACCTGGGTGGCCTACAAACTGGGCTACTCGAACCAGAACGGCGGCTTCAAGATCATCCCGTTCCTCGTCGGGATCATCTTCGCCATCATCCTCATCGCCGGCTACCTCGGCATCACCGGCAAGCGCGGTGCGCGCGGTAACACCGTGCGGCGCTGAGCATCAGCACCCCCGAGACGTCGGCCACCGGCCGCGACGGCTGGTCCGACGTCCTGGTGATCGGCGGCGGCAACGCCGGGGTCAGCGCTGCTGCGCGATTCCTGCGCAAGGGCGTCTCGAGCGTTGCCGTCGCCGAACCGCAACTCGTCCACACCTACCGGCCGCTGCTGTCGTACGTCGGCGGCGGCCAAGCCGCGTTGCGGACGGCCGAGCGCACCCAGCGGTCCGTGACGCCCAAGGGCTGCACCTGGATTCAGGACTCCGCAGTGGCGGTCGACGCCGGGGCGCGCACGGTCACGTTCGCCTCGGGTCGCACGCACGGGTACCGCGACCTCGTTCTCGGCGCCGGACTGGTCCCCGACGACGAGGCGCTTCCCGGCATCGCCGAAGCACTGCACAGCCCGGCAGTGGCGAGTAACTACCTCGACCACGCCGAGAAGACGTGGGACCTCGTGCGGGAGATGCGGTCGGGTCACGCGGTGTTCACCGTTCCGCGGCCACCGGTCAGCTGTACCGGGACCACCATCAAACCGCTGTTCCTCGCGGCGGCGCACTGGAAGCGTGCGGGACGCCTGGGGGACATCGACATCACGCTGATCGTCGACCGAGAAGGTCTCGTCGACGTGCCGGATCTCGACGACCGGCTGACCCGATGCCTCGAGGAATTGAATGTCCGGGTGCTGCACCGCACGTCGGTCACCGCCATCGATTCAGGACGTACCGAACTGACGGTCACGGGGCCCAGCGGAGAACCGCAGCCCATGCCCTACGACCTGCTGCACCTCGTGCCCCCGTTCCGCGGACCCACGTGGCTCGAGGACTCGGGCCTCACCGACCCCGGCCGGCACGGCCTGGTCGACGTCGACCCCCGCACGTTCAGGCACCGCACGCACGCCGACGTTTGGGCGGTCGGCGACGGTGCCGGGGTCGATACGGACCCCTCCGGCGGAGCGCTCCGCAGGCAGGTGAAGATCATGGTGGACAACGTGCTTGCTGCTCGCACCGGCGGATCGATGGACACCTACGACGGCTACACCGTCGCGCCGGTCGCCACCGACGCGCACCTGCTGATCGCCGGCGAGTTCGACCGCTCCGGCAAGGTGACGTCGTCATTGCCGTCGTTCGTGGACCCGCTCAAGCCGAGGCGTTCCGCATGGGCGTTCGACCGCTACGGTCTGCCCCAGACGTACTGGAACTTGATCCTCAAGGGCCGGGTCTGAGATCGGCTACTCGTCGTCGCGGTCGGTCTCGGTGAGTTCCGGCGCGAGTTCCCGAGTCGCCATGCCGCCCTCGCGGCCGTGATCAACGGGCCCTGGGGGGTCGATCTTGGCCTCGTGTTCGTCGTGCGCTGAGTCCTTTGGCATCGGTTTTCTCCTTCGTCACTCCTGGTATTACCCTCGATGGTCGTCATCCAAAGATGAACGCGCCCTGACGTTTGCACCGTCCGCTTCGTGGTACACCCCCGTCTCGGCGCGACCACCACGACGTGAGAAGTTCAGAGAGATGATCTTTCAGTGACCGTAGAACCGAGTCCGGCCGACGAGTTGGCGGGCGTCTTCGCACACTTGTCGGGGATCCTGCTGACCGAGGCGACGGTCTCCAGTGCCCTCGACACGCTGACGTCCCTGGCTGCCGACACCATCGGCAGCAGCATCGGCGCCGGTGTGAGCCTGTTGACGGCAGACGGCAAGCGCACCACGTCGGCGGCGACCGATCCGCTGGTGGAACGCCTCGACAACCTGCAGTACGAACTCGATCAGGGCCCGTGCCTGAGTTCCTGGCGGGAACTGTCGGTGTTTCGCTCCGACGGTCGCGACGACGAAGGACGTTGGCCCGCATGGGTTCCGCGCGCCCACGAGCTGGGCATGCGCTCGTTCGTCAGTGCGCCACTCGTGCACCGCGATCAGGCCTGCGGAGCCATCAAGGTCTATTCCACCGAGGTCGACGCCTTCGACGAGCGGGACGAGGACGTGTTGCGGCGCTTCGGCGAACAGGCTGCGATCTTCGTCGCCAACGTCCAGACCGTCGAAGCCGCGAACCGTCTGAGCGACAACCTGAAGGAAACGCTGCGCACCCGCGACATGGTCGCAATGGCGCGCGGCATGGTCATGGCACGGCGCCGGGTCGGCCCCGAGGAGGCGTTCCGCCAGCTCATGGCCGAATCGCACCGGGCGCGCCGACTATTGCGGGACGTGGCCGAGACCATCGTCGGCTCGTCGACGAATGAGTGATCGCGTGACGACACAGCACAGCCTGAACGCACGCTTCCAACGAGCACTCGAGGCCGCGGACCTGACCGTCGACGAACTGTGGCTCCGGTACTTCAGCATGGGCGGGGAGGCAGGACGCTTCGAGCTGGACGCCTACCTGAACGGGGCGATTGCGCTGCCGCCGATGCAGCACGACATCGTCGCCCACGTCATCAACGAGCGACTCGACGAACTCGCACCACCGCGCGCGCCGTACAGCGACGACTTCGTACAGGCGCGGTTCGAGGACCCGACCGACGACGGGGACGAGCCGGCCTGATCAGCTGCCTCGGGTCTCGATCACTCGAGCCGCGATGTCGACCAGCGGGGTGTTGCCCTCCTGCGACAACCGCCGCAGCATGTCGAACGCCCGCATGTCGTCGACGCCGTAGCGCTCCATGATGATGCCCTTGGCCTGGCCGATGCGGTCGCGGGTGGACAGCGCGGACTGCAGCTGCTCCCCTTGGCGATTCGACATGATCGCCGACGCAGCGTGCGCGGCGAGCACCATGCCGGTGGTCCGCTTCTCGGAGTCCCATTGCGTCGGCTCGAAGCCGAACAGGTTGAGCGCCCCCGCGGTGCGTTCGTTGGTGTACAGCCGCATGGACAAGCCGCTGAGCACCCCCAGCTTGGACACGGCCGCGGAGTAGGCAGGCCAGCGCGTCTCCTCGCGGAAGTCCTCGATGGCCAAGATGTCGTCGAAGGCCGCGTCGAGGCATGGCCCCTCCTGCAGCATGTGCTGTAACTCGTCGAGTTCGTGCGGTAGGTCGGTGGTGCCGGCGTGGGACTCGTACTTCCCGCCCTTGGTGATGAGCAGGATCCCTGCGGTGTCGACACCGGGGATCAGCTCCACCGCAGCCTTGGTCACCTCGGCGAAGATCTCTTCGGCCGATCGGGGCGCCGCGACGGAACGGGCCAGTTCGGCCATCCGCACGGCGAGGTCGTGGCTGGTTGGCTCGGACATGAGAGAGAGGCTGCCCCCACTTCGCCGTTCCAAACACCGCGGCGGCTGACGTCGAGGTAGCGGAGACCACAGGTCACGTCGGAATCGCGTCAAGATCACACTCGTTGAACCAGGCACGATGACACCTACGCTCTGGACCCCGGCCCGGGTTCTGGTCACCAAGTCGGCCGCAGAACTCCCCCACGGCGCCGAGATCGTCGCGCGGTGCGAGGCAGCAGGCGTCCCCGACATCCAGTTGCTGTCCGGCGACCGGTTGCCGACCTCGCGGGGCGAGGACGACCGGGCCACCTATGCGCTGGCCAAGCGCACGCTGGCGGTCGTGGTCGCGCCTCCGTCGAAGCGGAAACTGCAGCCCATCCCGCCCAGCGCGGACTGGCGCATCGACCTCGCCGAGGGATGCCCCGGGCATTGCCAGTACTGCTATCTGGCCGGCTCGCTGTCGGGGCCGCCGATCACCCGCGTCTACGCCAATTTGCCGGAGATCCTCGCGGAGATGGATGGGCACGTCGGCCGCGGCACCATCACGTCGGCATCCGATGACCGCGCCGACGAGGGCACCACCTTCGAGGCGTCCTGTTACACCGACCCCCTCGCGCTGGAGCACCTCACGGGATCGCTGTCGACGACGATCGCCCACGTCGGCGAGCACGACTGGGCCGCACCGGTCGGGCTGCGCTTCACGACCAAGTACGACAACGTCGCACCGCTGCTCGACCTGCCGCATCACGGCCGCACCCGGGTGCGGGTGTCGGTGAACGCCGACGAGGTCGCAGGCCGGTTCGAGGGTGGGACGGCACGGTTGCCCCGGCGCATCGCCGCACTGCGCAGCCTGGCGCTGGCGGGCTACCGGGTGGGACTCACGATCGCGCCGATCATGCCGATTCCGGACTGGCGCGAGGGCTACGGCAGGCTGCTCGCCGACGTCGCGGACGCGGTGGCCGACGTCCCCGACCTCGACCTGACCGTCGAGTGCATCACGCACCGGTTCACGGCAGGCAGCAAGGACGTGCTCACCAGCTGGTATCCCCGCACCAAGCTGGAGATGGACGAGGCGTCGCGCACGCGCAAGTTCGGCAAGTACGGCTCGGCCAAGTACGTGTATCCGAAGGACACGATGGCCGAACTCAAGTCGTGGTTCACAGCCGAGCTGGCTGCCACACTGCCCGGCGCGCGGACGCTGTACTGGACCTGACCGGAGGTCAGCCGCCCTGCGCGCTCAGCGACACGTCCGCGCTGGGCGCGGCAGCGGCGTTCATCACCAGCTGGTAGAGCGGCGTGCCCCATGCGTGCGCGCCGCTCGCCGCGGGTGCGTATGCGGTGTGGATTGCGAGGCCCGCGGGCGTCAATTCGCTCGTGGCCGGGTCGTAATCGCAGACCGGGTCGCCGACGTCGCACACGCTGATCGTGCGTGCGCCGATGGTCGGGGGCAGCGGTGAGGTGTTCGTATCGGCCAAGAACGAGTGCTCTTGCGCAACGCCGTGCCCGATGCCCGGGGCGGCGGCTGCCGTACCAAGGGGGATCGTCGTATCGGCGGGCAGACGGTCACCGTCGGCGACCAGCAGCGCCGCCGCCACCTGCGGGTTGTCGGCGAGGTCGTACAGGTTGCGGTGCACGACCATCGCGCCCTGGCTGTAGCCGGCGAGCACGACCTTCGTGGTCGGGCAGCGCTCGGTGAACGCCTCGAACTGCGCTGCGGTCGCGTCGGCACCGACCTCGACGCTGTCCATGAAGCCCAGCCAGCCGCCGATGCCGCCGTCCAGTGGCACGGGCGCCGCCGGGTACTGCACGGCCTCTGCGGTCATCGTGTAGCCGCTGGCAGCGAGTTCGGACTCGAGCTGCTCGTAGGACTGGTAGACCACGTCGCCCATGCCGCCGTTCTGCGCGAGCTCCACACCGTCGCGCTGGCCGGAGCCCGCAGCGCCCATCCAGTGGAAGTCGGCACACCGGGACGGTGCGGCGGGTTCGGCGGCGGCGGTGCCGGTGGCCAGCCCACCGAGGGCCACACCTGCCACGACGACGGCCATGCCAAGACGACGAATCACTTCGAGTTCCCTCCAACCCTGGCGACAGGCCATGGAAGTTGGCACTGCCGCGTCAGACGGTTCATCGTCGGCTTGCCGCTCTGGTGTTACAGGAGGTGTCTACCGTGGACTCGTGTCGCCACGTGTCGCGGTCGTCGGAGCAGGTCTCTCGGGTGCGTCATGCGCGCAGGCATTGCTCGATCACGGCGTCGCGGTCGACCTGATCGAGCGGGGCAGGGCGCCGGGCGGCCGGATGGCGTCGCCCACCGTGCACGGTCGCCGGGTGGACGTGGGTGCGGCGTACTTCACCGCCAAGGAACCCCTGTTCAGCACGGTGGTCGACGGGTGGGTGACCGACGGTCTCGCGCGGCCGTGGACCGACGCGTTCGACGTGTTCTCCTCCGACGGGCACCGCAAGTCGGAGGGTCCGACGCGATACGCGACACCCGACGGGCTCCGTTCGCTCGTGCGTGCGACGCTGCCCGACGAGGTCCGCCTCACCACGGAGGTGAGTTCCCTGGACGAACTCGATCACGACGCCGTGGTGCTGGCGATGCCAGACCCGCAGGCAGCGCGACTGGCGCCCGACGCCGCCGACTGGGTGTCCTATGAACCGGTGATCGCCGTCGCCGCCGGCTGGGACCGACGCTGCTGGCCGCTGCCGGATGCGGCGTTCGTCAACGACGATCCCGACGTCGCGTTCGTCGCCGACGACGGCTCACGGCGGGGCGACGGCGCAGCCGTCCTCGTAGCGCACACGACTGCCGAGCGCGCGCGGGCGCACCTCGACGCCCCGCCCGACGCAGCGGCACCGGTGCTCGGGGCGCTGCGCCGGGTGCTGGGCGTCGACGTCGAACCGCAGTGGACGCACGTGCACCGCTGGACCTACGCCAAGCCGGCGGGCACGCACGGCGACGACGCCTTCGGGCTCACCTCCCGCGGTGGACGACCCCTCGGGCTCTGCGGCGACTCCTGGTGCCCATCGGGTGCGCCGAGGGTCGAGTCGGCCTGGCTGTCGGGCCGGGCGCTGGGCGTCGAACTCGCGGCACGGCTCCGCTAGCGAACCGTCAGCCGCGCTCGGCAGGCAACGGCGCCTGTTCGCCGCGCGGGGGTGCCTGTTCGCCGCGCGGGGGTGGCGGCGGCGCTTGCTCGCCAGGTCCCTCCGGACCGCCGCGCCGACCCGGTCCCCCGGGTCCGTCCGGTCCACCCGGTCCACCAAGTCCCGCAGGTCCCGCAGGTCCGCCCGGTCCGTGCGGCGCACCGGGTCCCCCGGGCGGCGGTGGCGGCACGGGCCGCTCGTCGCCGCCCCACCCTGGACCGTGTTGCGGGGCGGCAGGGATGGGGTTCGTTCCCACCGTCAGCGCCATCATCGGGTGCGCGTCGACCAGCACTCCGGTCCCGAAGCCGATGACGAGACCGGCGAGCGCCGTACCGACTGCCACGCCGATCGGGTGACGCCGCGCCGGCTCGCGCACCGCGCTCCACCTGCTCTGCCGCGGCGCGGGGGCCTGCTCCACCGGGCGGTGCTCGATCACCTCGGTGTCGTCACCGTCGCGGTTGGGGTTCGAATCATCCTGTGTGCGTTCGTGTTCGGTCATGTGGTGCTCCCATCGTGTCGTGGTCCGATGAGGGCGACGCTAACCAGCCGTGATGAAGCCAACCTGAAGGCGAGGGCGTGCGACCCGATCTTCAGCTGGGCTTCAGGTCCGGCACGACAGAATGGGGCCATGGCACCGGACGCAGACAGGTCGCCGGCGCGCGTCCTCGTCGTCGAGGACTCCGACGCCATCCGCGAGATGGTGGTCGAGGCGCTGACCGCCGCCGGCCACACGGCCCACGGCCTCGTCGACGGAACCGATCTAGAAGCCGTGCTCGACGGGTACCGGCCCGATCTGGTAGTCCTCGACCTCATGCTGCCGGGCCGCGACGGCTTCGCCCTGGCCGAGGTGATCGGGGCCTGGGGAGACGCGGGCCTGATCATGCTGACCGCACGCGACGCGCTACCCGACCGGCTGCGCGGTCTCGACGGCGGCGCCGACGACTACGTCGTCAAGCCGTTCGAGCTGTCCGAACTGACGTCGCGGGTGGGCGCGGTGCTGCGGCGGCGCGGGCGCATCCCCGCCACCGTCACGATCGGCGATCTCCTCGTCGACCGCGGCGCAGGCGTCGCGACCCGCGCCGGTCAACCCCTCGACCTGACCGCCACCGAGTTCCGGTTGCTCGAGTACCTCCTCGATCAGCGGGGCCGGACGGTCAGCGCCGGGCAGATCCTCACCGCCGTCTGGGGTTACTCGTCGTACGACGACAACCTGATCCACGTCCACATCAGCAGTCTGCGCAAGAAGCTGGAGGCCCACGGCCCGCGCCTGGTCCACACCGCGCGTGGCATCGGCTACCGGTTGCAGGCGCAGCGGCCGTGACCGCGGACGGGGGCACGCTCACCCCGTCGCTGCGGCGGCGCGTCGTCATCGCGGTCCTCGGTCTGCTGACGGTGCTGCTCGTCCTCCTGGGCATCACGATCGACCTGTTGATCGGCGCTCAGGCCGGTCGGGATCTGCACGACCGGTTGATGGCAAGTGCGTCCCGGGCGGATGCGCTCACCGAGGCAGGCACCCCGCCGGCTCAACTGGCAGCAGAACTCAACGGCGGCGGCATCCGGGCCCTGCTCGTCACGCCCGACGGCACCACCTACGGCGATCCGGGTCTCATCGCGGATCCCACGGGCGAACTCCCGCCACCGGCACCACCGCCGCGTGCGCCGCCGCCGCCTGGCGCACCAGGCCCTCCCCCACCACCACGTCCTCCTCGCGACGCCACCGCCACCGCGATCGAGCACCGCCTGACCGACGGCAGCCGCCTCGTGCTCGTCGCCGACACCACCGCCACCACGGCGCTGCTGCGCCAGCTCCGGACGATCATGGTCGTCTCGGGCATCGCCGTGCTGGTGCTCGCGGCAGGTGCCTGCGCCGTGCTGGTGCGCGCCGCCATGCGACCGTTGAACCGGCTCACCGACGTCGCGGAGTCGATCGCAGGCGGCGACCGGGGCCGGCGCCTGAACCCCGACCGGCCCGCCACCGAACTGGGCCGGGCCGCAGCCGCTTTCGACACCATGGTGAACGCGCTGGAGTCCTCGGAGGCGAACGCGCGGACGGCAGCGCTGACCGCCGCGCGAGCCGAGGAGTCCACGCGGCGCTTCCTCGCCGATGCCGCGCACGAACTGCGCACGCCCATCGCGGGGATTCACGCGGGTGCCGAGCAGATCGTCTCGGCGGCCAATCAGGACGACGACGCCGACTCCGCGCGTCAGCGCCATCGCGCCGAGCTGGTACTGGCCGAGGCCCGTCGCGCCGGTCGCCTGGTCGCCGACATGCTGGACCTGAGTCGCATCGATGCCGGTGTGCCGCTGGAACGTCAGGCGTGCGACCTGGCGTCGCTGGCCGAAGCCGAGCGGGCGCGAACGGCGATGCTGGCGCCCTCGGTCGAGGTGACGGTCACGGGCGTGCCGTCGCTGACCGTGCCGGCGGATCCCGTCCGGGTCGCCCAGATCCTGGCCAACGTCACCGACAATGCGCGCAGACACACACCGCCCGGCGGCTCGATGGTGATCGACGTCGACGGCGACCGGTCGCTTGCGCGAATCACGATCACCGACAGCGGATCCGGTGTCGCCGACGGCGACCGCGACCGGATCTTCGAGCGCCTGGTCCGTCTCGACGACGCGCGCGACCGGGACCGCGGCGGCGCCGGCCTGGGGCTGTCGATCGCACGTGCGCTCGCGCGTGCGCACGGCGGCGACCTGGTGAACCTCCCGTACGAGACGGGTGCCCGGTTCCAGCTGACCCTGCCCCGTTAGACGTGCCGGGTGTCGTCGGGCGCGTTGGTACGGCCGAGGACGAGACCCAACGCGAGCATGCCGACCGCGAGACCCAGGTGCAGCCAGTTGTCGGCATTGTTCAGCGGCACGAAGTTGGCTGCCGAATGGTGGTCGATCACCAGGCCGTAGATCCACAGCAGCGCGTAGACGATGCCGCTGCCGATCAGGAAGTTGCGCGAGCCGGTGAAGGTCCTCGAGAGCGCGAGGCCGAGCACGCCGAACAGCAGGTGGACGATGTTGTGCAGCACCGACACGTTGAACACCCCGAGCAATTGGGCGTCGGAGTGGTGGCCCGCAAACGTCAGGGCGTCGTAGTTCGTCGTGATGCCGGGAATGAAGCCGGCGATTCCCACGAGCAGGAAGACGGCACCGACGGCGACGGACGCGTACTGGACCGGAGCGCGGCCGGCGACGGGCGACGCGGCGGGTGTGCCTTGGGTACCTGGAGTTGCCATGCCGCCCGGATAACCCGACGCCGCCCGTCCAAACGCGGACGTCGCTACTGCGACTTCGCCTCCACCAGACTCACACTCGGTGTCGATCCGGTCAGGTATCCGGAGAGGTCGGCCCACGACTCCACGATTGCCGAAGCGCCTGCCTCCTGAAGTTCGAGGGATCGCCGCGCACGCTCGTGCTCGGGTACGAACATCACGTTGCCGACCGTCGGAAAGCCGGCAGCCACGGCCGACGTCGTGCCGGGCACCGAGTCCTCGATCGCGAGCCCCTGCGATCCGCGGATCCCCAGCGCCTGGCCGGCGAACAGGTAGACCGCCGGATCCGGCTTGCTGGTCGGTACGGGCAGCGAGTCCTCGGCGCTGAACCGCACGGCGGCTGGCATCAGAGCGTCGAGCCCCGTGGCCTCGAAACAGGCGTCTAGCCGCGCCGATGCGCTCGAACTCACCGCCGTCAACGAGTAACGGCCACTGAGGAATCGGAGCGGCTCGAGCACCTCGGCGTGGGGTGTGAGCGTCACCCCGAGGTGGGCGGTCACGACCGCCCGCTCCTCGCGCACCCACTCCTCGAGGTCGCCCACCGTGAGTGCCTCACCCGCGTCGAGTTGCCGCTGCGACGCCACCACCGCGCCGTCGCGCCCGACGGCCAGTTCCGCCGCGACCGGCACACCGCCCGCCACCGCGAGGTCGACGGCGGTGGTCCTGAAGTTCTTGCCCGTCGTCTGCTCCAACAGGTCTGCGGCGCGCAGGTCGCCGGGCAGCCCGTAGCGCTGAAGGAAGCGATTCGTCACCCCGACCGACGCATCGAATGCCGGTTTCTCGGAGGGGAACAGGTTGCCGTCGGCGTCGCACAGCAGGACCTCGATCGCGCCGACGTCGATCTCACGGAAGTGTTGCACGGGATTGCCTTTCATCCTGTCAGGGTCGTGGTCTCCAGGTTGGCGAGGTTGCGCCGCACCGTACCGAGTACGCCTCGGTGGTCGAGATCCCGCAGCAGGCCGCTGATCGCGTTCACCGCGACGGGGTCGGCACCGAGGTCCGCGAACACGTCGCGCATTCGCAGCAGTGGCCCGGCCTCGTCGTGCGCGACCTTCGCCAGCGTCACCAGGCGCTCGGCCCGTGGATCCTCGACGGCGAACGTGCGGCCCTTGAAGTCGTAGCCGCGGAGATACCTCAGCCATGCCGCGACCGCCAGTTGCAGCAGCACGCGGGGCCTGCCCTGCGCGCGGGCCTCGAACAGCGACGGCAGCAGGTACGACGGCATCTTCGTCGATCCACGGGCCGCCAGTCGCGAGAGCTGGTCGCTGATGCGGGGATTGGTCAGTCGTCGCAGTAGTATTCCGCAGTACTGGTCGACGTCGAGCCCCGGCACGGCGGGTAGCAGCGGCACGATCTCCTCGCGCATCAACTGCTCGACGTAGGCGTAGATCGCCGAGTTGCCCATCGCCTCGTGCGTCCGCTCGTATCCTGCCAGGAGCCCCAGATACCCGAGAGCGCAATGCGTGCCGTTGAGCAGGCGGCTCTTGACGAGCTTGTGCGCCGTCACGTCGGCGACCATCTCGACGCCGACCTCCTCCAACGGAGGTCTGCCGTTGCAGAATTCGTCCTGCACGACCCACTGCGTGAAGGACTCGGTGATCACCGGCCAGCGGTCGGCCACCCCGAAGGTGCGTTCCACGGCGGCGCGGTCTTCCGGGGACGTCTTGGGCGTGATCCTGTCGACCATCGTCGACGGAAAGGCGACGTTGGCGTCGATCCACTGGGACAGGCGCGGATCCCGTAGAGCGGCGTAGGACACCAGTGCGGCGCGGGTGGACTTGCCGTTGTCGGCCAGGTTGTCACACGACATCACGGTGAACGGCTGCTGTCCGCGGTGTCGCCGCTGATGCAGCGCCTCGGCCAGGAGCCCCCATGCGGTTCGGTACGGACCGTCGACCGCGTGCAGGTCGGCGCGAACGTCGGAGGCGTCCGCGTCGAAGTCCAGCGTGCCCGGCACGAGGTAGTAGCCGTCGCCGGTGATGGTGAGGCTGACGACGCGCGTGCGCTCGTCGGTGAGCGCCGTCAGCACCCGCTGGCACTGCTCGCGGGCGTAGAAGTACTCGGTCATCGCGCCGATCACCCGGGCCTTCTCCCCGCCGGCGCTGCGCTCGACCAGCGTGTACAGCCAATTCTGTTCCGCCAGTGCATCTCTCGTATCCGGCCGGCGTAGTCCGACTCCGGTGATCCCCCACTCGGACGAGATTCGGCGACCAGCGACGTCGTCGAGGTACACGGCCTGGTGCGCGCGGTGGAACCCGCCGACGCCGACGTGGACGACCGAGGGCGTCAGCGCCGATCGGTCGTATGTCGGCACCACGACGTTGTCCCGGTGCAGCCCCAGCGTGTCGTTGCTCAGTGGTAGGCCGATATTCGGCCGCAGCCGCAGTAGTTTGGACATGCGCTCCCCTTGCCTGGGTATGGAAGAGACGCATCGCGCCTCGTATCCGGCGCTTGTGCTGAACGCGTTGACCCCCGATACCACCGCAGGGTCGCCTCAAACGGTCAGCGTCAAATGGACCTCAGGACTTCGCTGCGCGGCTCGCGACGTTCGCCAGAGGTCACCCGGGGAGGCGGTCTACCGCCAGGCGAATACGGGTTGTTCGAGTTCGTCGACGCGATCGTCGCGACCCTCGAGGCCCAGCCAGCGCAGTTGCAGGAGCACCGCGCCCGTCGGCGCGTGGATGAGGTCGTTGCCCAGTGGGATCTGGACCACGGGGCGCGGGCTCTCGGGGATCGTGATGAATCTCGGCGAGTCCTCGCGCTGCAGTTGGTGCAGGCCGATCCGGTACACGGCGACCACCTCGGCGGGTGAGGGCCGAAGCTCCAGGCGACCCCCACCCCAGACCACGACCGGGGTGATCACGTAGCCGGACCGCGTCGAGTAGTCGTCGAGCAGTCCGAGCACCGCGGATTCGGGCAGTCGCACGCCGACCTCCTCGTCGGTCTCGCGCAGCGCGGCCTCGATCGGCGTCTCACCCGGGTCGATGCGCCCGCCCGGCAGCGCCCACTGTGCGGAGTGAGCGGACAGTCGAGACGCCCTGCGACAGAGCAGGAACGCCGCACCTCCGGAGACGCCGACCATGCGACCGTCGAGCCCGGCCTCCATCGGCCGGCCCGCAATCCAGTCGTCGACCGGCGCCGGGTCGACCCGGTCCTCGCCGAGTTCTGAGTCGACGAGCACGACGGCGACGGCGGCGTGGCGCTTGGTCGGGTCGGTCACCGTGCGGCGATCATGGGCCGCCAGGTTCGCCCGGAGCCGGTCGCGAAGCGCCTCGTCATAGGTGATCGTCACCGCTCGACCATAGGCACGTGCCCTGGTGGGCAGGTGCAGCGGCCACGTCCTTGACGCCGGCTGTCACTAAGTGACACAGTGGTCTTGTCACTAAGTGACACGGACCTGAAAGGCAGTGCTCTCATCGACTCGGCAGCCACCACGAAACAGGCGCAGGCACGGCTCACCGTGTCCCGACTCGCCTGCGCGCTGTTCTGGGAGCATGGCGTCGCCGGAACCAGCGGTGACGACATCGCCGCCGCCGCCGGACTCTCCACCCGCACCATCTGGCGGTACTTCCGAACCAAGGAGAGTTGCGTCGAACCCGTACTGGCCAAGACCACCGACCGGTTCATCGAGGTCCTCAATCGCTGGCCACCCGAACTCTCGCTCGGCGAACACCTTTCGGCGGACGTCGTCGCGCACCCCATCTTCGGTGAGGACATCGACGACGAGATCGCCGCCATGCGGATCGCGACCATGACCGCCGACGAACCAGCCCTGCGCACCGCGTACCTGATGGTGCACGACCAACTCGAACGCGGCTTCGTCCCCGTCTTGGCGCGGCGGCTGCGACTGCCCGACGGCGACCTGTCCGTCCGGTTGTGCGCTGCCGCCGTCACCGGGGCGTTCCGCGTGATCGACGAGGACGTGAGCCGGGCCGTCATCGTCGAGGGCCGCACCGTCACCCAGGCCGAGACGCTCGCGCTCATCGACCAGGCCATCCGGGATGCCACCAACGGCCGACTGGGAGGGCCCGTCACCCCGTAATCGCTGAGCCACAACCGAATGACTGACACACCAACCACCGGGATCGGATCCCGGCGGCGAATACCCCCATGCCACCACTTGAAGGGACCACCATGGCACTGCCCGATCTCATCAGCGTCGAAGACCTGTTCAGCCCACCCGAGCGCGCGGCCGCATCGATCTCACCCGACGGCAAGCGCATCGCCTACCTGGCACCGTGGCGGAACCGGCTCAACGTCTGGATCACCGACATCGAGGCGAGCGCAGCGACGGGGGGAGAGGCCGACTTCGACGCCGAACCGCGCTGCGTGACCGCCGACGAGAACCGCAGCATCATCATGTTCCAGTGGACGCCCGACCCGCGCTGGATGCTGTTCATGCAGGACACCAACGGCGACGAGAACTGGCACGTCCACCGCATCGACCTCGACGACCCCGATGCGGCCGCGGTGGACCTCACCCCCTTCCCCGGTGTGCGCTCCGACTTCGAACAACCCCTCGGCATGCCGGGCCGGGCAATCGTGCACATGAACAAGCGCACCCCCGAACTCATGGACGCCTACGAACTCGACATCGCCACCGGGAAACTCACCCTGCTCGCCGAGAACCCAGGCAACATCGTCAGCTGGATGAGCAGTCACGACGGCAAGCTGTTCGGCACGGCCATGACGGTCGACGGCGACCTCGAGATCTTCCAGTGGGACGAGTCCGCCCGATCCATGCGGCTGATCGGGACCTACGACGGCAAGGATTACCCGCTCGGCATCTGGCCGGTCCAGGTGACCCCCGACGGCAGCGGCATCTGGATCGGCTCCAACCGGGACTCCGACCGCACCCGGCTGGTCCGCATCGACGTGGCGACCGGCGAGGAGACCGAGGTCGACAGCCACCCGGAGTTCGACCTCGCCGGCCCGCTCGGACTCGTCGCGCCCCTGATCCTCGACAATCGCTCCGGCGATCTGCTGGGCGCTCGCTACGTCGGCGAGCGGCAGGTCATCCACGCGCTGGATCCCCAGTTCGCCGAGGTGCTCGCCAACGTCGAGAAGCTCGCCGAGGGTGACGTGACCGCGCTGCGCTCCGACGACGACGGACGGCGGTGGATCGTCAGCTTCAACCTCGACCGCGATCCCGGCACCACCTACCTCTACGACCACGACACCGGGGAGAGCCGGCTGCTGTTCCGGCCGATGCCGCACCTGGATCCCGACACGCTGGCTCCGATGACACCGGTGACCATCACCTCCCGCGACGGGCTGCCTCTGCACTCATATCTGACGCTGCCGGTGGGCGTCGATCCGGTCGGCTTGCCGATGGTCCTGCTCGTGCACGGCGGGCCGTGGGCCCGTGACGCCTGGGGCTTCGCGGCCGAGGTGCAGCTGCTCGCCAACCGTGGATACGCGGTGCTACAGGTCAACTTCCGCGGTTCGACCGGTTACGGCAAGGCGTTCGTCAAGGCTGCCATCGGCGAGTTCGCGGGCAAGATGCACGACGACCTCATCGACGCGGTCGACTGGGCCGTCGAGCAGGGCTACGCCGACCGCGAGCGGGTGGCGATCTTCGGCGGCTCCTACGGCGGCTACGCCGCGCTGGTTGGCGTCACGTTCACCCCGGACGTCTTCGCAGCGGCGATCGACTACGTCGGCATCTCGAGCCTGGCCAACTTCATGCGCACCCTGCCGAACGTGGCACGGCCGTTCCTGGCCAACAACTGGCACGCGTTCGTCGGCGATCCATCGGACCCGGCGCAGGAGGCGGACATGCTGGCGCGTTCGCCGATCACCTACGTCGACCGGATCAAGACGCCGCTGCTGGTCGTGCAGGGCGCCAACGACTCTCGCGTCGTGCAGGCCGAGTCCGACAACCTGGTCGCCGCGCTACGCGACCGCGGCGTCGAGGTCGAGTACATGGTCAAGGACGACGAGGGACACGGATTCCTCAACCCGGACAACCAGATCGACTTCTATCACGCCGTGGAGCGCTTCCTCGCCGAGCATCTGGGCGGGCGGGTGGGTTAGAAGACGTGGGGCGGGTGGGTTAGAAGACGCGGCCGGGCGGCTAGCTCGCCCGGCCGCGCATCACCTCGTCGAGCACGACCGTCACGCGGAAGCCGCAGAGCACCAGGATGTGCAGCAGGAACAGCCAGAGCGCCAACGCCGAGACCGCTCCGATGATTGGCAGGCCGCCGAACGGCGCCGACCACGGGATCGGGATCGCGAGGAACAGCACGAAGCCCTGGAGGAAGCCTGCGAGGATCGCGCCCGTCCCGAAGGCGCCGATGAACAGGGGCTTGAGGCGGATGTGGCCGGGCCCGATCAGGCCAAAGACGCCGAGCAGGGCAGTCGAGACGGCGAGCCACACGACGTGGAAGGCCACCACCACACCCCACACCAGGGACCAGCCGCTACCTGCGTACAGCGGACCGACGTACGGCGCCGAGACCAGCACGGCGAGCACGAGCAAGGGGGCGACGGCCGCGACGCCGAGTAGGCCTGCCCGGCCGCGCCAGCCGGTCAGCGTGTCTCGTGCCGCCGACATCTGGACGAAGGCGCGGCGCAGGCCCTCGCCGTAGAGGCTGGCCGGGAACAGCACGACCAGTGCCTGCACCCACGACATCGACAGTGCCACCGAGGTCAGCGTGCGCAGCGCCTCGGGGGTGCCGTGGCCCTGGGGCAGGCCGCTGATGCCCGCCTCCATGGCGGCGGTGACGGTGTCGTGACCCGCGATCGCACCGACAGCCCACAGCGACGCGAGCGCCAGTGGCACCAGACCGATCACGCCGAAGTAGGTGGCGCCCGCCGCCCACAGCGCGAGGTCGCTGCCGGGAAACGTCTTGCGGACTCCCGACGCCATGTCGCCGAGTCGACTCATCGCGCCTCCCCGTCGAAACCGGGGCCGTGCTGGCAGGCTGGCCACATGGCCGACGACGCCGGATGGTCGGAGCTGCACGGCGGTGTCCAGCCGTCGCCGGTGGTACGCGGGTGGCTGCGGCTGATCCGCGCGCTCGCGTCCGGGCCCGTCACCCGGATACCGCCTGACGTGCTGTCGGCTGCCGGGGTGCTCGTGCTGGCAGGTGCGTGGGCCTGCGTCGCCGGCCTGGGCCGGCCCGGGCTGGTCGTCCCCCTCGTGCTCGCCGCCGGAATCCTCGACGGGCTCGACGGCGCGGTGGCGCTGCGCACCGGACGGGCCCGCCCGCTCGGTGCCGTCGTCGACTCCGTCGCCGACCGCCTCGGCGACGTCGCGCTGGGGGCCATCCTGTTCGCGCTCGGTGCGCCGCTGGGTTGGGTGTTGGCGGCCGTGGCGCTGGTGTTCCTGCTCGAGTACCTCCGCGCCCGTGCGCAGGCGGTCGGAATGCCCGGGGTCGGGGCGGTGACCGTGGCCGAGCGGCCGACTCGGCTCATCGTCGTCGCGATGGCCGCCGGTGGGGCGGCCGTGTTCCCGGCAGGCGTGCCGCTGCTCGGGTGGGGGTGGGGCGTGTTGTTCGCCGTCACGTGGACCGCCGTCGGAGTCGTGGGGATGGGTCAGCTGCTGTACGGCGTTCGGCGCTCGATGCCCCCGGAGTTCCCGCCGGTCCGATGAGCCGGGCGACGATCTCCGCCGACATCAGCACCAGCGGGATGCCGCCGCCGGGGTGGGCCGAGCCGCCGACGAGGTAGAGGCCGGGGATTGGGCTGCGGTTGGCCGGGCGGCGCAGCGCCGCGTTTGGGCCGTGCGAGGCGGTGCCGTAGATCGCCCCGCCCGGTGCGCCGGTGCGTCGTTGCAGGTCCGCGGGCGTGATCGTCTCGGTGAACCGGATACGGGGCCGGACGTCGACGCCGCGGTCGGCGAGCACGTCGAGCACGTGATCGGCGTAGTGCTCGCGCAGACCGGGTGCGTCCCAGTCGACCCCTCGGCCGGGGTCGTGGGCCGGTGCGTTCACCAGGACGAACCAGCCCTCGGACTCGTCGTCGGGTCGCAGCGCCGGGTCGTCGGGGGCGTGCACGTACACCGTCGGGTCGGCCACGGGCTCCGGCCTGCGTCCGAAGATGGCGTCGAACTCCGCGTCGTAGTCGTCCGGGAAGTAGACGCGGTGCGCGGGCCCTGGGCGTCGACCCGACAGACCGAGCATCAGGACGAAGCCGGCCATCGACCTTGGGTCTCGGCGCGGCCGGCGGGTGGCCTTCGGCGGTAGCAGCCGTTCGTGCAGGACGGCGGCGTCGGCGTTGCTGACCACCACGTCGGCGTGGGCGTCGCGGCCGTCGACCCGGACGCCGCTGACACGCCCGCCCGACATCAGGACGGCTTCGACCTCGGTGCCGGTGTGGATCGCGACGCCGAGGTCGATGCAGCGCGTGGCGACGGCGTCGACGATGCGGCGCAGCCCGCCGGGCACGTACCACGCGCCGAACTCCTGCTCGACGAACGACGTCACCCCGAGGACCGCGGGCGTGCGGCGCGGGTCCGAGCCCGAGTACGTCGCGTAGCGGTTCAGCCAGGTCCGCAGCCGCGGGTCGGGCAGCATCCGGCGTCCGAGACGGTCGATGGTCAGCCACGGCGCGACCGCTAGGAGGTCGGCGGGTCGCATGCTCATCCGGGCCAGCGCGGGCAGCGAAATGGGTTGGCGCAGAATGGGTTCGCCGACCAGCTCCCACAAGCGACGGGACCGGTCGTGTAGGCGCTGCCACGACGCTCCCGCACCGGCGCCAAGCGCGTCGTCGAGCACAGCAGGTACGTGCGCGGGATCGTGCGGCATCGCGAACTCGGTGCCGTCGGCGAAGCGGTACTCACACGCCGGGTCGACGGCCACCGGGTGCAGGCCGGACGGCCCGCCGGTCTCGGTGAACAGCTGATCGAGCACGTCGGGCACGGTGAGCAGTGACGGTCCGGTGTCGAAGGTGAACCCGTCGCGCTGAAGCAGTCCGAGCTTGCCGCCGACGGTCGGGGCGCTCTCGTAGACGGTGACGCGGTGGCCCGCCGCGGCGAGACGGGCTGCGGCTGCGAGACCACCTAGCCCGGCGCCGATCACGATCGCCTCGCTCACGGCCGTCGATTCGCTCGCAGGCTCGCTCATAACCCCCGCCCCTTCCACTCCAACGTCCCGCGCACCCGCCCCACCCACGACGAGGCCAGCAGCCCCAGCAGGGCCAGCACGGAGAGCGGGTGGGCGGCGGCATCTCCGACGGCACTCCACCCGGGTCGGCCGCACCACCGCGCGGCGGCCACCCGGCCCGCAACGGCGGCGGTGTACCCCAGCGCGCCCACCGCGGAACCCGTGACCGCAGCCACAGCGGGCACGACGTAGACGACGGTCAGCGCGGTCCCCACCGCGACGGCGCCGACGGGTGACCCGAATGCGGCCCACAGCGACTTGCGATACCCCTGGCCGAGGTCTCGTCCGGTGGCGTACATGCGGCAGGTCGCGAGGTCTGCGCCGTCGGCAACGCCCGTCCTACCCCCACTCGCGCGCACGGCCCGGGCCAACCCGATGTCGTCGAGCACCTCGCCGGACACCGCCTGCCATCCACCGGCCCGTGCCAGCGCCTCGGCGTCGACGAGCAGGAATTGACCGTTCGCGACCGCCATCGACGGCCGCCGCGACCCTTCGGCAATGCGCAGCGGGAGGGTGGTGAGCCACGACCACGCCAGCAGCGGCTGCACCAGCCGTCCGACGATGCCCGCGGTGACCTGCCGCGGCCACGGGCACAGCAGGTCCAACGGCACGGGGCCGCGGAGCACGGCGATCGCGGCGGCGACGGCGTCGGGCGAGAGGACGACGTCGGCGTCGACGTAGACCAAGGTGTCCCCGCGTGCCGCGGCGGCGAGCTGGGCGCAGGCGTTCGGCTTGCCGAGAGCCCCGGCCACGGGCTGAGCGCCCGCTAGCACTCGCAGCCGCGGGTCGGACCCGGCCTCGGCGAGCACTGCCTCGGCGGTCCCGTCGGTCGAGCAGTCGTCGAGCACCAGGATCTCGGCATCGGCCAGGCCCCGCTGCTCCAGCAGGGACGCAATGGTGGGTCCGATGCGGTGCGCCTCGTTGCGGGCGGGCACCAGCAGTGAGACGGCGGACGTCACGGGCGGCGGGTCCGCGGGCGGCTTGCGCAGCAGGCGCTGATTGACGAGCTGGTGGGCGGTGCCGATGCAGGCGAGGGTCGAGCCGGCGGCCACGGCGGCGCGTAGGGTTTTCAACAAGCGCGCATCGGGCACCTGCAAACTCTACGGAGTCTCGCCCTGCCGCACAGTCGGCGGGCACGGGCGTCGGCTTCCCGGTTCCTCGACGCTGGAGGTATCACGCATGGCGTTCGCCGTGCCCGAAGCGCCCGTGCGCTCCATGCACGCGGCGGTCTGGACGCTGGTCGCTGCCGCGATCCTCGTCCAGATCGCGTACCCGCTGATGCCCGAGGCGTGGCGCACCGAGATCACTGTCACCAGCGTGGTCGTCTTCTTCCTCGCCGCCGTCGCAGACGCCGCCCGGGTGCACGGCCTCGGAGGTGCCGCCGCCCTGGTCGCCGTGGCGGGCGGCGGCGGTCTGGCTGCCGAGTCGATCGGCGTGGCGACGGGTTGGCCGTTCGGGCAGTACGCCTACACCGGGACGCTCGGCGCGGAGATCCTCGGCGTGCCCGTGGTGGTGCCGATGGCCTGGGTCATGATGGCCTGGCCGGCCCTGATCGTGGCGCGAACCCTCGCCACGCGTGGTCCCACCGTCGTCGCGGTCGGAGCGGCGGCGCTGACCGCGTGGGACGTGTTCCTCGACCCGCAGATGGTCTCGGCCGGGCACTGGACGTGGTTCGACCCCGAACCGGGACTCCCCCTGATCCCCGGCATTCCGCTGACCAACTACCTCGGCTGGCTCGTGGTCTCGGCCCTGGTGATGACGGTTCTCAACGGCGCACTCCCCCGCGCCGACGGTCCCTCCGCTCCCGCGGCAGCCCTGTACCTGTGGGTCTACTTCTCCTCGGTGCTCGCCCACGCCGTCTTCTTCGGACTGCCCGGATCCGCGGTGACCGGTGGTGTGCTGATGGGCGCCGTCGCCGTCCCGTTCGCCTTGACCCTTGCCCGCCGACGCGGGCGTACGTACCAGGGAGGTACCTCGTGAGCGATCCGATGACCAGTCGCGCTGCGCCGTTCCGCATGCGGCCCCGCCGCCTCGTCACGCCCGATCCGATGCTGCCCCGCGACGTTCCGCCGGGCTCGGAGGCGGTGATCGTCGGCGGCGGCATCGCAGGCGTCTCCGCAGCGGTGGTGCTGGCCGAGCGTGGCGTGCGGGTCACGGTGCTCGAGGCGGCCGATCACCTCGGCGGGCGGCTCGGTGCGTGGCCCGAACGGCTGCCCGACGGCACCGAGCAGAACGTCGAGCACGGCTTCCACGCGTTCTTCCGGCACTACTACACCTGGCGGTCGATCCTGCGGCGCGCCGACCCGGACCTGTCGTTCCTGGCGCCGGTGCAGAGCTACCCGGTAATCTCCGCGGACTGGCCGCCGGAGGACCTGTCGGGCCTGCCTGCCGCGCCCCCGCTGAATCTCCTTGCGCTGGCGCTGCGGTCGAAGAGCCTGTCGCGGCACGACTTCGTCAACGCCAACCCCGATTCGGGGCGCGCCCTGCTCGCCTACGACCGCGCCACGACGACGGCCGAACTCGACGACGTCGACGCCGCCACCTTCCTCGACGGACTCGGCATGAGCGCACGGACGCGCACCATGCTGTTCGAGGCGTTCGCCAGGTCCTTCTTCTGCAACCAGGGGCAGCTCTCGGCCGCCGAACTGGTGGCGATGTTCCACTACTACTTCCTCGGCAACCCCGAGGGGATCGGCTTCGACGTGCCGTCGACCGACCACGCGACGGCGATCTGGAACCCGTTGCGGGAGCACCTGCTTCGCCACGGCGGCGACGTCCGGACCGGTACGCGGGTCACGTCGGTGGCGCCGACCGAAACCGGTTGGCACGTCGACACCAGTGCAGGCCGGCTGTCCACCCGGCACCTGATCGTGGCACTCGACCCCGGGGCACTGCGGTCGCTGATCGCCGCATCCCCGGAGACCGCCGCGGCAGCGCCGCTGCTGGCTCAGCGCTGCGAGAGCCTGCGGGTGGCACCGCCGTTCGCGGTGAGCAGGTACTGGTTGGACCGCGACGTCGCCGCCGAGCGCGCCCCGTTCAGCGCGGTGAGCGGCCAGCCCAACCTCGATTCGATAGCGGTGTACTCACGCCTGGAGGAGCCCAGCGAGGAGTGGGCCCGCGCCACCGGCGGTTCGGTGATCGAGTTGCATTCCTACTCCTGCAGTCTCGACGATGCCGACACCGCGTCGAAGGCGATGCTCGAAGAATTGGCGGTGCTGTGGCCCGAGATCACCGGCGCCACGGTGCTGCACCGCCACGACCGCCTCGAGGCGACGGCGCCGGCGTTCCCGCCGGGCTCGGCCGGGACGCGTCCGGGAGTGCGGACCGATGCGCGCGGGTTGCGCCTGGCCGGGGACTTCATCGAACTGCCCTACCTCTCCGGCCTGATGGAGCGCTCGTCGATGTCGGGCACCCTCGCGGCCAACGACGTGCTCGCCGAACTCGGCGCGGCGGCGGAGCCCATCATGGGCGTGCCGCAGCGCGGCCTCCTCGCGGGCGTGCCGAAGATCGGCAATCGTCAGCCCTCGGGGGCGACGAACGCGTGAGCCGATGAGTCGACGCCGAGTTCGTCGGCGATCGCGACCACCAACCCACCCAGCATGAAGGCGACGATCGCGGCGACGAGTGCGCCGGTGCTCAGCGACGGGATGTAGCGCCGCGCCCCCGTCGGCGTGCCGCCGGAGTGGTGGTACTCGTGGGTGAGCGCATGTCCCTTGCCTCGCTGCAGTAGGTAGCGGTTGACCGGGTAGGCGGCGAAGAAGGCCGCGGTCAGCGCGATCGCCATGCCCACCCAGAACACGACGTTGACGAGGCCGGCGTTCATCGCACCCGGAATCAGCGCCATGACGGCGTTGTCGACGACCTCCATGGTGAGGATGGACAGCGTGTCGGCGGCCAGCACCACGCGCAGCGCCGCGCCAACCGCCAGGCCCGCCTTGAGTAAGGGCAGCGTCGACAGTGCGTAGCCGAACGTGAATGCCAGGGCGACGGCCAACGCGATCGTCGCGACGTTGCTCAGGCCGAGCGCCGTTCCGATGAGGAGTCCGACGATCTCGCCAATCGCGCAGCCGGTGAGGCAGTGCAGCGTCGCGCTGAGCGCCATGGCGTTCGTGCTGCCGCCCATCTGATGGTGCTCGTGGTCGTGGTGCTGGTCGTGATGCGACGGAGTGGTCACGATGTCGGCGTCCTTCCGCTGGTTCGTATACCCCCTGGGGGTATACGAGACGGTACGCCCGTCGCCCGACTCCCACAAGTGCGCTCCTTGCGAACGCACGAAGGCCTGACGGACGCCGTTTGTACGGGAAGCACGCGGGAATCCCCGCTCGCGTTGTCCTACTTGCCGGCCGCGGGGGCGCCGTTGCACTAACGAAAGGCTGCACCCGTGGAAGATGCACTGAAGGACATGTGGAGGTCGGTGGCCACGTTCGCCCCGAAACTGGCCGCGTTCATCCTCATACTCGTCATCGGCATCATCGTCGCCAAACTGCTGGCGAAGGCCGTCGACAAGATCCTCGAACGCGTGGGCTTCGACCGCGCGGTAGAGCGCGGAGGCGTCCGAAAGGCACTCGCGCGCAGTAACTACGACGCGAGCACGATCGTGTCCAAGCTCGTCTACTACGCGCTGCTGCTGTTCGTCCTGCAGCTGGCGTTCGGCGTGTTCGGTCAGAACCCGATCAGCGATCTGCTGTCGGGCGTCATCGCGTTCCTGCCCAAGCTCGTCGTCGCGCTCATCATCGTCGTCGTCGCGTCGGCGATTGCCGCGGCCGTACGGGACCTGGTGTCGAATGCGTTGAGCGGCCTGTCCTATGGCCGGATGCTCGCCAATCTCGCCAGCGTCTTCATCCTCGGCCTCGGCATCATCGCCGCGCTGAATCAGGTCGGCATCGCACTGACCGTGACGCTGCCGGTGCTCGTGGCGATCCTCGCGACGATCGGCGGCATCCTCGTCGTCGGCGTGGGCGGCGGCCTGATCAAGCCGATGCAGCAGCGGTGGGAGAATTACCTCGACAAGGTCGAGGAGGAGGGTCGCAACGTCCGGCAGCAGCTGGCCGACCGGAACTCCAGCCGACCCACGTCGACGACCGACCAGTCCCGCTACGGAACTCAGGGCGGCTACCCGCAAGGTGGCGCACCGCAGTACGCCCAGGACCAGCCTTCCCAGCCGTACACGGCACCGTCGCCGCAGCTGCCCCAGGGCGGACCTCAGACGGCGCCGTACCAGCCCAATCCCTACGGCCCGCAGCACGGCCAAGGCCAACCCGGCCAGTACGGCGGCCAGGACCCGTATCAGCAGGGTGGTGGCCAGGGCGGGTACGGCCAGCCGGGCTACGGCACCAACCCCGGCGGCTTCGGCGGACCGTCCGACCCCAACCGGCGCTGAACACACCCACGCTGAACACGACGAAGCCACGCCGGTGGTGACACCGCCGGCGTGGCCGTCGTTTCAGCGAAGCGCTGGTTAGGCGCCGGCGCCGACGCAGAAGCCCGGCACGCACGCACCAGCACCGCCGGGACCGGCCTGAGCACCTGCACCCGGCACGGAGGCACCGGCACCGCCGGGTCCTGCCTGCACGCCTGCACCCGGAACCACCGCACCCGCGCCACCCGGGCCGGCCTGCGCACCCGCCCCCGGAACGAAGGCGCCCGCACCCTCGGGGCCGGCCACCGCGCCCGCACCCGGAACCGCAGCACCCGCGCCACCCGGACCGGCCTGAGCCCCTGCACCCGGGACTGCCGCACCTGCGCCACCCGGACCGGCCACCGCACCCGCGCCCGGGACCGCCGCACCGGCGCCGCCCGGACCGGCCACCGCACAGCCCGTGCCGTCGGGGTCGATGCACCCGGCGGGCCCACCGGCCACGTAGGAAGCCCCCGGCCCGACGCCGGCACTGCTGCCGACCGTCACCGCCCCGACCATCGGCCCCGCCGCGAGCAACGCGGAGGCAGCACCGGTCAGGACCATTCCCGTAATTCGTGATTTCGTGATCATGAGGCGCTCATACCCAGGTTTGGCACTTCAAACCCTCGCGTTCCCCGTCCGGCAGATCCCTGGTGACCTGCCGGCCTCCTAACGAAGGAACCAGTCGAGCGCCCGCCGAGCCTTTTCTGCAGGCACCACGTGACCGTCCGGGAACTCCTCGTAGACGACGTCGTACCCGGCATCCCGTAGGCGCGGCTGCAGCCGGCGGCTCGTCCTGTCGATGGGCAGCACGCGATCGTGGACGCCGTGGGTGATGAAGATCCGCGGGCGGCCCACCTCCTCCTCCTCGGCCGAGAAGCCTGGCGAGAAGGCCACCACGTGAGTGAACAAATCCCCGTTGGTGAGCCCGACCGACAGCGCATATGACGCACCGTCGGAGAACCCACCCATGCCGAGGCGCGTCTCGTCGACCGAGAAGCGCGCGAAGACGTGCTCCAGTGCGCGGTCGATCGCCGTCACGTCGGGCCCGAACCCGCCGCCAATCACGTCCCAGGTGGCACGGCGGCTGCTGGGCGAGACCAGGATCACGCCGGCCTCGTCGGCGAAGGCGAGCAACGGGTCGATGCCGCCACGCGCATCACCACCCGCACCGTGCAGCAGGACCAGCATCGGCGACGCAGCGTCGGGTCGGTACGTCGTCGGCACGTACAGCAGGGCGGGACGGGGAAACCCGACGTCCACCTCGTGCAGGCCTGGCGACTGCGGCGTTGCCCTCACGACGCCTGGCTGCGACAGGAGGCGCCCAGCGGTGGCGCCACCGGGGGCGGAGGGTTCCATCCCGCACGCCGCCGCGAGCACCAGCAGCACCAACGTCGTCGAACCCCGCAACACCCGGCCCCACTACCCGGGCTGGGCGCCGGTATGCGCGAAAAGTCGCGTAGATCGCCCGTTTTCACGGTTCGTCGGCGGGTAGCAGGTCCGCATGGGATACCAAGTGACTGAAGTACAGAAGGTTCTGGGCGGCTTCGACTACCCCGGTACTGCCGAGGATCTGGCCAAGCACGCTGGGCAGAACGGCGCTGACGGCGACCTCGTCGAGACGTTGCGCGGACTCGACAAGGACCAGTTCGACGGCCCGAGTGCCGTGATGCAGGCGCTCGGCGCCGAGGACGCCCTCGGCGGATCGACGTCCTGACAGTCGCGGACTGAGCGATACCTGGGAACTGGCTGGACGTTCCGCCACACCCGGGTTGTCCTCGCGCCGTCCGGGTATGCCGCGCCCGTCGTCGCCCGACGACGGGGCGGCGACCGACGGGAGAACACCGATGACCCAGGCCACCACGGCACCGGAGCGGTCGGAGGCCGGTGCGTCGGCACCAGTCGTTGCGCCGCAGCGGCGCAACGTCATCTTCGTGGCGGTACTGCTCGGCATGCTGCTGGCTGCGCTCGACCAGACCATCGTCGCCACGGCCCTGCCGACCGTCGTCGCCGATCTCGGCGGCGCGGGCCATCAGTCGTGGGTGGTCACGAGCTACCTGCTGGCCTCGACGATCGCCACGGCCGTGGTCGGCAAGCTCGGGGACCTGTTCGGCCGCAAGCCGGTGTTCATCGCGGCCGTCGTCTTCTTCCTCGGCGGCTCGGTGCTGTGCGGCCTGGCCAACTCCATGACGATGCTGGTGGCAGCGCGCGCACTGCAGGGCATCGGCGGCGGCGCGATCATGGTCACCGCGACCGCCGTCATCGGCGAGGTGATACCGCTGCGCGAGCGCGGCCGGTACCAGGGCGCGCTCGGCGCCGTGTTCGGGGTGACCACCGTGATAGGACCCCTGCTCGGCGGTTTCTTCACAGACCACCTCACGTGGCGCTGGGCATTCTGGATCAACGTCCCGGTCGCCATCGTGGTGATCGCCGTCGCCATCGTGGCCATCCCGTCGTTCGGCCGAAAGTCGCGTCCGACCATCGACTACGCCGGCATCGTGTTGGTCGGCCTCGGCGCTTCCGGCCTGACTCTGGCCACCAGCTGGGGCGGCAGCACCTACCCGTGGGGTTCGGCGACGATCATCGGCCTGTTCGTCGCATCCGCGGTCGCTCTGGCGATCTTCGTGTGGGTCGAACTGCGTGCGGCAGAGCCGATCCTGCCGATCCGCCTCTTCGGCGATCCCGTGTTCACGGTGTGCTGCGTGCTGTCGTTCGTCGTCGGGTTCGCGATGCTGGGAGCGCTGACCTTCCTTCCGACGTTCATGCAGTTCGTCGACGGCGTATCGGCGACCGAGTCGGGTCTGCGGACACTGCCGATGGTGGCCGGACTGCTGGTCACCTCGATGGGTAGCGGCGTGATCGTCGGGCGCACCGGCAGGTACAAGGTCTTCCCCTTGCTCGGGACTGCGGTGATGACCGTCGGCTTCCTGCTGCTGTCCCGGATGGGTTCGGACACCTCGACGCTGGAGCAGTCGCTGTATCTCCTGATCCTCGGCACCGGCATCGGCATGTGCATGCAGGTGCTGATCCTGATCGTGCAGAACACTGCCGACTTCTCCGACCTCGGCGTCGCCACCTCGGGCGTGACGTTCTTCCGCACCATCGGAAGTTCGTTCGGCGCAGCCATCTTCGGATCGCTGTTCGCGAACTTCCTGGAGAGCCGCGTCGGGCCCGCGCTGGCCTCTGGTGGCGCACCACCGGCGGCCGCGGAATCACCGCAGGCGCTGCACCGCCTGCCCGATCAGGTGGCCGCGCCCGTCATCGAGGCCTACGCCGATTCCCTCGACCGCGTGTTCCTCTTCGCCGCTCCGGTGGCGGTGCTCGGTTTCCTCGTCGCGCTGTTCCTCAAGCAGGTTCCGTTGCGCGACAGTGCGTCCAGCAACAGCATGGACATGGGCGAGGGTTTCGCCATGCCGACCGACGAGTCACCCGAGCAGCTCCTGGAGAACGCCGTCGGCCGACTGCTGCGGCAAGGCTCCGGGGTCCATCTGCGCACGATCGCCCGCCGCCCGGGCAACCAACTCGACGTCGGCCGACTGTGGGCGCTGCTGCAGACCTACCGCTTCGCCCAGGCCGCCGGCGAGGCCCGCCTCGGCGACATCGCCGACCACGTCAAGGTTCCGCGAGAGGTGCTGGAGCCCAGCTTCGAGCGACTGGTCGCGACCCGATACGCGCAGCGCAGCGGTGACCGATTCTGGCTGACGGCCGCTGGCGCAGCCCAATTGGAGTACGCCCGCGCCGGCATGGTCGAGTGGCTGACCCAGCGGCTCGAGGAGTCCTCTGCATTCCAGGGCGCCCCCGACCGCCAGCAGGTACGTACCGCGCTGGAGAACATCGCGCAGAACGTTCTGGTCCAACGCAATTGGACCGATGACAGCACCCAGCCGTTCCGCGCTCCACGCCCGTGGACGAACATCCCGACCCGGCCGTTCCGGACCCGCCCGCCGCAGCCACCGCGCACCGACACCCGGCCGGTCAGGGGCCGTCCGCTCGACCCGGCAGCGGCACCCACGGCGCGCTTCCGCTCACCGGTTCGTCAGCCACCAGGATCTCGGCGGCCGCCGAGACCGTGACGATTCACCCCGGCGCAGCGGGGTAGCCGACTCACGACCACGCGAGAAGGGAATCGAAGATGGAGCGGGGCAACTCGAAACACGGTCCGCGCGACGACGACGCGCTCAAGGACGAGATGCGCGGCTACCTGCAGGCCAACCGTCCGACTCGCGCCGAGGAATGGCGCGATCCGGAGCCCCCGGCCGACGACGACCCGGACGTCACCGTCGGCCGACCGGAACTGTCCTGACCGCCGGACGGCGCCCATCCCGGCCGTCGAGGGAGCGCCACCTGTAGTCCGAGAGGCAGCGTCAGGCAGGCTGGTCCTCGACATGTCTCCCACTCCGCTGCTCGACGACCCCAGCGACCTGTCGGTATTGCGCGCCAAAGGGGCCGACCCCGACGAGTTGTTCGCGTCGTTCGCGGTCTGGGCGGAGGCCAGCGGCACCGCGCTCTACCCGGCCCAGGAAGAGGCGCTGATCGAACTGGTCAGCGGCTCCAACGTCGTCCTGGCGACACCGACCGGATCGGGGAAGTCCCTGGTGGCGACCGGCGCGCTGTACGCGGCGCTGGCCGGTGGGCGCCGCAGCTATTACACGGCCCCGATCAAGGCGCTGGTCAGCGAGAAGTTCTTCGCGTTGTGCGGCGTGTTCGGCGCCGAGAACGTCGGCATGCTCACCGGCGACGCCGCCGTGAACTCGTCGGCGCCGATCATCGCGTGCACCGCGGAGGTGCTGGCCAACATCGCGCTGCGGGAGGGTGCGGACGCCGACATCGGCTTCGTGGTCATGGACGAGTTCCACTTCTACGGGGACCCGGACCGCGGCTGGGCGTGGCAGGTTCCGCTGCTCGAACTCCCGCGTGCCCAGTTCCTGCTGATGTCGGCGACGCTCGGCGACGTCACGTTCCTTCGCGAGGACCTGACGCGCCGCACCGGCCGTCCCACCGCGCTGGTGGCCAACGCAGAGCGTCCGGTCCCGCTGTTCTACTCCTACGCCACCACGCCGATGCACGAGACCATCGGCGAACTCCTGGGCACCAAGCAGGCGCCCATCTACGTCGTGCACTTCACCCAGGCATCGGCGCTGGAGCGCGCGCAGGCGTTGATGAGCGTCAACGTCTGTACCAAGGAGGAGAAGGCCGCGATCGCCGACCTCATCGGCGCGTTCCGCTTCTCGTCGGCGTTCGGCACCACCCTGTCGCGTCTGGTCCGGCACGGGATCGGCGTGCACCACGCGGGCATGCTGCCCAAGTACCGGCGGCTGGTCGAACAGCTCGCCCAGGCGGGTCTGCTCAAGGTCATCTGCGGCACCGACACCCTCGGCGTCGGGATCAACGTCCCCATCCGCACCGTCGTCTTCTCGGCGCTGTCGAAGTACGACGGCACGCGCACCCGGCTGCTCAGCGCACGCGAGTTCCATCAAATCGCCGGCCGGGCCGGCCGTGCGGGCTACGACACCGCAGGCACCGTCGTGGTCCAGGCACCCGAGCACGAGGTCGAGAACATCAAGCAGTTCGCGAAGGTCGCCGACGACCCGAAGAAGCGCCGAAAGCTGGTGCGGCGCAAGGTGCCCGAGGGCATGGTGCCGTGGAGCGAGTCGACCATGACCCGGCTGGTGTCGGCCGCGCCGGAGCCGTTGACGAGCCACATGCGGATCTCCACGGCGATGATCCTCGACGTCGTCGACAGGCCCGGCGACCCGTTCATCGCCATGCGCCGGCTACTCACCGAGAACCACGAACCCCGCAAGCGCCAGCTCAAGCTGATCCGGGAGGCGGTCGGCATCGCCCGATCGCTGCTGCAGGCCGGCGTCCTGGAACGGCTCGACGAGCCCGACTCCGACGGGAGGCGCTACCGCCTGACCGTCGACCTGCCACCCGACTTCGCGCTCAATCAGCCGCTGTCGACGTTCGCGCTGGCTGCCATCGAACTGCTCGACCCAGAGTCGGAAACCCATGCGCTGGACGTGGTCTCGGTGATGGAGGCGACGCTCGAGGACCCCCGTCAGATACTCGCGGCCCAGCTGAACAAGGCCAAGGGCGAAGCCGTCGCGCACATGAAGGCCGAGGGCATCGAGTACGACGAGCGGATGGTCCTGCTAGAGGACGTCACGTACCCGAAGCCACTCGAGGAGCTGCTCGGAGCCGCGTTCGAGACGTACCTGCAGAGCAACCCGTGGGCCGCCGACGTCCGGCCGTCGCCGAAGTCGGTGGTGCGGGAGATGTGGGAGCGAGCGTTCACGTTCCGCGAGTTCGTCAGCGTCTACGGCCTGACCCGCTCCGAGGGTGCGGTGCTGCGTTACCTCTCCGATGCGTTCAAGGCACTGCGGTCCGGAATCTCGACCGCCGCGCGCACCGAGGAGGTGACCGATATCGTCGAGTGGCTGGGCGAGCTGGTCCGACAGGTGGATTCGAGCCTGCTCGACGAGTGGGAACAACTCACCAACCCCGACGAGCCGCTGGACGTTCCGGTGTCCGTGCCCGCGCGGCCGCGCCCCGTGACGGGCAACGAGCGGGCGTTCACCGCGATGGTCCGCAACTCGCTGTTCCGCCGGGTCGAGCTGTTCGCCCGGCGCCGCTGGTACGACCTCGGTCAGCTGGATGCCGAGTCGGGATGGACCGCACAGCGCTGGCAGGACGTCGGCGAGGAGTACTTCGACGAGCACGACGACGTCGGCACCGGACCCGACGCGCGCGGACCTGCACTGCTGATCGTCGACCGCAGACCCGACGTGTGGCGGGTGCGGCAGGTCCTCGACGACCCGGCGGGAGACCATGATTGGGGCTTCGACGTGGAGGTCGACCTCGAGGAGTCCGACGAGGCGGGCACCGCGATCCTGCGACTGGTCGACGCCGGCCGGATGGACTAGGTCAGTCCGGCGTCGTGGGCGTCTGACGGTCGCCCGCGGGCACCCGTTCCTTGCCCGTTCTGGCGTCGTAGTTCTCCCAGAACGTGGCTCCCTTGATACCCAGGGCGAGCGGGTCGAAGGCCGGGTCGAGGCCTGCCTTCTTCTGTCGCTCGTAGTCGCGAAGGCACTTGTAGGCGGGCTGCTGCAGGATGAGGATGCCGATGATGTTGAGCCATGCCATCAGGCCGACGCCGATGTCGCCGAGCGTCCACGCCTCGGTGGCGGTGGAGACGGCGCCCTGCACGACGGCCGCGAGGATGATCGCCTGCAGGACGCGGGTAGCGGTCCCGCCGAGAGTGGTTCGGATACCCGGGATCTCGATGGTGTTGAACTTCCCGAGCAGGAACCGGAGATTGGTCTCGGCCATGTAGTAGTACGCGATGATCGTGGTCAGACAGAAGAACGCGAGCGATATGGCGATGAACGTCGAGCCGGCCCCGTTCCACAGCGTGTCGAACCCGGCCTGCGCATAGGACGGCCCGACCGCGGCGTCGGCGGGCAGGAAGTCGCCGCCCTCGGCGAGCACCGCACCGGTTTCGCTCTCACCCTCGAACACGCGGTACGCGCCGGTCGACAGGATCAGGAAACCCGTTGCACTGCAGACGAACAGCGTGTCGACGTAGACGGCGAACGCCTGCACCAGACCCTGCTTGGCGGGGTGCGAGACCTCGGCGGCGGCAGCCGCGTGCGGCCCGGTGCCCTGACCTGCCTCGTTGGAATAGACACCGCGCTTGACGCCCCACAGCACCGCCGAGCCGACGATCGCGCCGAAGCCGGCGTCGATGCCGAACGCGCTCTCGAAGATCAGCTTGAGCACTCCGGGAATCTCACCTGCGTTGGCGAACACGATGATCAGCGAGAGCAGGATGTACACCACCGCCATGAACGGCACCACCACCGAGGCGAACGCCGCGATGCGCTTCACGCCGCCGATGATCACGAACGCCAGCACGATGACGGTGGCGACGCCGATCACCCATGGTGAGATGCCCCAGGCTCCGCTCATCGCCGAGGCCATCGAGTTCGCCTGCACGCCGGGGAGCAGGATGCCGCAGGCCAGCATGGTGACCGCGGCGAAGACGAGCCCGTAGACCTTGAACGCCCCGGCTGCGCGGGTGTGCGCCATCGCCCTGCTCAGGTAGTAGGCCGGGCCACCGCGGTATTCGCCGGTCAGGTTGTCCTTGGTCTTGTAGACCTGGCCCAGCGTGCACTCGACGTAGGACGTCGAGGCGCCCAGGAAGGCCACCGCCCACATCCAGAAGAGGGCGCCCGGGCCGCCGAACGCAATGGCCGTCGCGACGCCCGCGATGTTGCCGGTGCCGATGCGGCCCGCCAGCGACATGGTCAGCGCCTGAAACGACGACACCCCCGAGGGCGACTTCTCGCCCTTGAGCATCAGCCGCACCATCTCCTTGACCTGGCGCACCTGGACGAAGCGGGACCGAATCGAGAAGTACAGACCGGCGCCGAGGCAGAGATAGACCAGCGCGTTGCTGAATATGTAGCCGTTGATCGTGTCGAGCAGATCTCTCACGGTGGGTTCTCCGTTCAGTCGTCGATCACGCGGTCGGTCCGGCGGCTACAGATGCTTTCACAGTCGATACGAGGTGTGTGACATCTGCGTCAAGGCAGTGACTTTGGCGTTACCGTGAGCAAATGCTCGTGCGCTTGACGATTCACCCTAGGGTTTGCCCATGAGCCTCGTGACCTACGAACTGAGCGATCACATCGCGACGATCACCCTCAATCGTCCCGAGGCGGGCAATGCGATCAACGGTGCCTTGCGCGAGGAACTGAACGCGGCGTGGAACCGGTTCCGCGACGAGGAGGACGCGTGGGTGGCGATCCTGACCGCCAACGGGCGGGTCTTCTGCGCGGGCGGCGACCTCAAGGACGGCGCGGGGGCGGTCGGCACGTTCGCAGGCACGTTCTGGGAGAAGCCGACCATCAACTCCTTCGAGAGCGGCATGGAGCTGTTCAAGCCCACGATCGCGGCGGTCCAGGGTCCGTGCATCGGCTACGGGTTGACCGGAGTCCTGTTCTGCGACTTCGTCATTGCGAGCACCGAGGCGACGTTCGCGTTCCCCGAGGTGCGAATCGGGGTGCCCACCATCGTCGGCGCGATCCGGCTGCCGCACCGGCTGCGCTGGGCCGACGCGATGGAACTGCTCCTCACCGGGAAGCCGATGAGTGCGCGTCGGGCCAAGGAGGTCGGGTTGGTGTGGCGACTGGTCGAACCGGCCGATCTGCACTCGACCGCGCGCGCGTGGGCCGAGACCCTGACCGAGGCGGCGCCACTGGCCCAGCGCGCGACGAAGGAAGTGGCGTGGCGCACCGCCGACATGGGGTGGATCGAATCCGTGCGGTTCGGTGAGGTGATGCGCAAGGTGGCAGGCGCGACGGCCGACGTGGTGGAGGGCATCACGGCGTGGCGGGAGAAGCGCAAGCCCCTCTGGCGGGGCGAGTAGTCCTCACAGGGGCGGCCCGCCCCCGGTGATGAGAACGTGACGCAGACCTTCCAATCGCTTCACGCCGGCGACATGGCCGAGACGCACTCTGGCACCCGTTCCAGCTCAACCGAACGGGAGAACCCACCGCCATGTCCTATGTGGACCCCAGACAGTTCGTCACGAAGATGATCGACGCCGGCGAGGCGAAGGTGTTCATGTCAACCAGGGACACCGTCATCCGCGCCTACATGGCCGGCGCCATCCTCGCCCTCGCCGCCGCATTCGCGGTGACGATCACCGTCCAGACCGGCAACGCACTGCTCGGCGCGGTGCTGTTCCCCGTCGGCTTCTGCCTGCTCTACCTGATGGGCTTCGACCTGTTGACCGGCGTCTTCACCCTGGTGCCGCTGGCGCTGCTCGACAAGCGCCGCGGGGTCACCGTCGGGTCGATGCTCCGGAACTGGGGGCTGGTGTTCGTCGGCAACTTCCTGGGTGCGGTCACCGTCGCGGTCATGATCGCCATCACCCTGACCTACGGCTTCACGGTCGACCCGAACGAGGTGGGCCAGCGGCTCGGCGAAATCGGCTCGACCCGCACCGTCGGCTACGCCGAGCACGGCGCCGCGGGCATGCTGACCCTGTTCATCCGCGGCGTGCTGTGCAATTGGATGGTCTCGACCGGTGTCGTCGCCGCGATGATGTCGACGTCGGTGTCCGGCAAGGTCATCACCATGTGGATGCCGATCATGCTGTTCTTCTACATGGGCTTCGAGCACTCCGTCGTCAACATGTTCCTGTTCCCGTCGGGGCTGATGATGGGCGGCGACTTCTCGGTCGCCGACTACCTGGTGTGGAACGAGATCCCCACGGTCATCGGCAATCTCGTCGGCGGCCTGGCGTTCGTCGGACTCACGCTGTACGCCACCCACGCCCGTACCGGCGGTGAATGGCGCCGTCCCAGCACCCCGATCCAGGACTTCGAGATCCCCGCCAAGGTGAACGCGTGACCCGCGACGAGATCACCGCCGAGATCGTTGCTGCCAGGTTGGCAAAGGGGCTGACCTGGCAGCAGCTCTCCGAAGCCGTCGACAAGCCGGTGGTGTGGACGATCGCGGCCCTGTTGGGGCAACACCCGATCCCGCCCGAGACCGGCGCAGTACTCGCCGAACTCCTGGGTCTCGACGAGTCGGTCGTGCCGGTGCTGGCCGCCGTGCCGATGCGTGGCGGACTGCCCACCGCGGTCCCCACCGATCCCACGATCTACCGGTTCTACGAGGTGCTGCAGGTGTACGGCGGTGCGATCAAGGAACTCATCCACGAGGAGTTCGGCGACGGCATCATGAGCGCCATCAACTTCAGCCTGGACGTGGAGCGCAAGCCGCACCCCGACGGTGACCGGGTGGTGGTGACGCTGGACGGCAAGTTCCTGCCCTACGCCTGGACGTCGGCCGACGGCTGAGAGCCGCTACAGCGCAATGGTCTCGTAGGACGAGATCTGACCGATGAGCGTGCGCAGCGAGTCGTCCGCGCTGCCCAGGGTGTTGCCGATCGCGGTGAGGCGGGCGGCGTAGTGCCCCACCGGGTATTCGGCGGTGACGCCGATGCCGCCGTGCATCTGAATCGCCTCTTGGGCGATGTGCCGGCCAGACCGCGCGATCTGCAGCTTCGCCCGCGCCGCGACCACGGGGTCGAGGTTGCCGTCGGCGATCGACATGGCGGCATAGAAGTTCATGCTGCGCGCGAGTTCGAGCGAGACGTACATGTCGGCGGCACGCTGGGTGAGGGTCTGGAACTTGCTCAGCGGGACCCCGAACTGCTTTCTGGCGTTGAGGTATTCGGTGGTGAGCCGCAGCGCTTCGGCCATCGCGCCGACGGCCTCGGAGCACAGCGCCGACTGGTAACGGACCAGCGCGCGTGACACGTATTCGGACGCGTCGCCGCCCGCGCCCAGCGGTTCGGCTGCGACGCCGTCGACGTCGATCTCCGCACCCCGGCGACCGTCGAACGTGCGGTAGGGACGCCGGTTCACCGCGCTCGCGTCGACGAGAAACAGTCCGGTCCCACCGTCGGGCAGCGCGGCGCTGACGACGAGGACGTCGGCGGCGTCGCCGGCGGCCACGTACGCCTTGCGGCCGGTCAGCGACCAGGAATCCCCCTGCCGCTCAGCGCGAGTCGACGGCGCGTCGAACGGACGCATGCCCGTCTCCAGGTGCGCGAACGCGAGCAGGCGTTCACCGGAGGCGACGTCGTCGAGCGCCGCCCTCTGCTCGTCGGTGCCCAATTCGGCGATCAGCCCGCCGGGTAGCAGCGCGCCTTCGAGGACCGGTTCCGGCGCGAGTCGCGCACCGAACTCCGTCAGCACCACCATGATCTCGAGCTGGCCGGACTCCTCGGGGTCGAATCCCAGGCCGAGGATGCCGAGTTCGGCCATCTGCCCCCACACCTTGCGGTTCCACCCCAGGTCGGTGTCGATCACCTGGTTCAGCTTCTCGACGTCGTAGGCGCGGGTGAGGATCTCGCGGGTCGTGTCGCCCAGGAGTTGCTGCTCTTCGGTCAGGTCGAAGTCCATGTGCGGCTCACAATCCCAGAATCGTGGAGGCGATGATGGTGCGTTGCACCTCGTTGGTCCCGCCGTAGATCGACGTCTTGCGGTAGTTGAGGTAACGGGGCGCAGCTTCGTGCGCGGCGGACAGCGCCGCGTCGCCGGTGTCGACCGGAATGGCGTCGGGCCCGGCCACTTCCAGCAGCAGCTCGGTGGCCGCCTGCTGCAGTTGGCTGCCACGCAGCTTCAGGATCGACGACGCCGGGTTGGGCTTGCCGTCCGCTTCGGAACCGCTGACGCGCCGCTGGGTGATCTCCAGCGCCAGCACTTCGTTCTCGACCTCGGCGACCCGCGCGGCGAACAGCGGGTCCTCGAGCAGCGTGCCGCTGCCGACGGTGACCTTCGACGCGGCCTGCTTGGCCTGGGCAAGCCACCGCTTCGTCAGCCCGATGCGGGCGATGCCGGAGCGTTCGTGACTGAGCAGGAACTTGGCGTAGGTCCATCCGGCGTTCTCCTCGCCGACCAGCTGGTCGGCGGGCACCCGCACGTCGTCGAAGAAGACCTCGTTGACCTCGTAGCTGCCGTCGACGAGCTTGATCGGCCGCAGCGTGATGCCGGGTGTGGACATCTCCGCCAGGATGAAGGAGATCCCGGCCTGCTTCTTCGGGGCGTCGGGGTTGGTCCGGGCCAGAACGAAGATCCAGTCGGCGTACTGGCCGAGCGTCGTCCAGGTCTTCTGGCCGTTGATGACATAGCTGTCGCCGTCGCGCACGGCGGTGGTACGCAGCGAGGCCAGGTCCGAGCCCGCCTCCGGCTCGGAGAATCCTTGGCACCACCAGATGTCGAGGTTGGCCGTCGGCGGCAAGAACCGTTGCTTGAGTTCCTCGGAACCGAACTGCGCGATCACGGGGCCCACCATGCTGGCGTTGAAGGCCAGTGGCTCCGGGACGCCCGCGAGCTGCATCTCGTCGGCCCAGATCTGCTTGCGCAGCGGCGACCAGTCCTGGCCACCCCATTCCTTGGGCCAGCCGGGAACGGCCAGGCCATTGGCGTTGAGGATCCGCTGCGTCGTGACCATGTCACCGGGAAAGTCCGGATGTCCGGCCTTCATCCGCTCGCGAATCTCGGCCGGGATCTCGGTGCTGAAGAACCGACGGAGTTCCTCCCGGAACGCGACGTCGTCGTCGCTCAAGGCCAGCTTCATGGACTACCTCAATCCTTCCGGGGTTTGCCGCGCGAGATCAGTTCTACCCCGTCGCCCGTGGCGCCACTCGTGAAGGTTCGCCTCACCGGTGCGAGCCGCCCCCGGCGGGATGGCCTTCGATCCGGCGGGCGCACGGTCTGATCCACGTCACGAATGTCAAGCCGATCGCCGCACGGATCGGGGTCGAAAGACGTCGTGATCTTGACCATCGGCCCGCGTGAGCGGCGCGATCCGCTATATCTTTGACTGTGCGAAGCAAGGACGACGATCTGTCGCCGCTCGATAGCAACACCGTTGACGAGGCTCCCGGCGACCTGGACCGAGCGCTTCTCGCCGGGAAGTCGCAGCGGGTGGGGCGGTTCCAGTACGACTACGGCACCGACACGTGGACGTGGTCGGACGCCGTTGCGCGTATGCACGGCTACGAGCCGGGCGAAGTGGAGCCGACCACCGAGCTGATGCTCCACCACCGGCATCCCGAGGACGTGGCGAACGTCACCGACTCCTTGACGAAGACCAAGGCTCCGTTCAGTGGCAGGCACCGCATCGTGACCAAGGCCGGTGACATCCGCAACGTGGTCGTCGTCGGCGAGGTCGTCAAGGACGACGACGGCGACGTCGTCGCCACGCGAGGCTTCTTCGTCGACGTCACCTCTGCGGTCAAGGAGGACGTGCAGAAGGGCGTCACCGACGAACTGCAGAACATCGTGGCCCACCGCGCCGTCATCGACCAGGCCAAGGGCATGCTCATGGCGATCTACGACATCTCCGACGACGCCGCGTTCGAAGTGATGCGGTGGCGGTCGCAGGAGATGAACGTGAAGCTCTACGACATCGCGACCGAGTTGGTCGCGCAGGTGCCCGGGCTGCTCGCCGTCCGCGACAACGATCAGCATCCGATCAATCGGCTCCTCATGACCCTGAAGGGCGATGGCGGGTAATCGCCGTATGGTGGGGCATGCAGATTCCTCGCCGGTGTGAGCGGTGACCGACCCCTCGGTCGGCGACCCCTCGAGCGACGACCGCGAGTCGTTCATCGTGGCGAGCCTCGTCGACGCCTTCTCGGATCTGATGGCGGCCGACCCCGATTCGTTCCGCACCAAGTTCCGCAAGATGGCGGCCGACCCGTTCGCGTTCTACCGCGGCAGCGCGTGCATCTTCTACGCCGACGTCGCCGCCCGCGAGGACCGGTGGGCCGACGAGCGCACCAGCCGGGTCTGGATCCAGGGCGACCTGCACGCGGAGAACTTCGGGACGTACATGGATGGCGCGGGGGTGCTGATCTTCGACGTCAACGACTTCGACGAGGCCTACGTCGGGCACTTCACCTGGGACCTGAAGCGGTTCGCGGCGAGCATCGCCCTGATGTGCTGGCAGAAGGCGCTTTCCGATGGTGCGATCACCACGCTGATCGAGGCGTTCGTCCGGGCCTACGTCGATCAGGTGCGGTGGTTCGTCGACGTCGAGGACGACTCCTCGTTCTCGCTCAATCTGTTGACCGCCCGCGGCGCGGTGCTCACGGCGTTGGAGTCGGCGCGGCTGTCGACCCGGGCCGGGATGCTGGACCGCATCACCGTCGTCGGCGAGAACGACCGTCGGTTCCGCGAACTGTCCGGGGTCAGACGCCTCGAGGACGCCGAGCGGCAGAAGGTGGAGGCGGCGTTCGGCCACTACCTCGAGACGATCCCGGACACGCAGCGCTTCCGCGGTATCGCCTACGACGTCAAGGACGTCGTGGCCAAGACCGGTTTCGGCATCGGCAGCGCGGGACTACCCGCCTACACGGTTCTCATCGAGGGCTACAACCAGGCGCTGGACAACGACGTGGTGCTGTCGATGAAGCAGGGCAACGTGGCGGCGCCCAGCCGCGTGGTCGACGACGCCGAGGTGCACCGGTACTTCCAGCATCACGGGCACCGCACCGCGGTGTCTCAGCGTGCACTGCAGGCCCACGCCGATCCCTTGCTCGGCTATACCGTCATCGACGGCGTCGGCTTCGTGGTCAGCGAGATCTCGCCGTACGAGGCCGATCTCGACTGGAGCGAGTTGACCGAGCCCGACGAACTCGTGGAGGTCATCGAGCAGCTGGGCCGAGCAGTCGCCAAGGTGCACTGCGTCAGCGACACCGACAGCGATCAGTCGCTCGTTGCGTTCCAGACCGAGGAGGCCATCGTCGCGGCGATCGGTGACGCGGACGCCGAATTCGTCTCCGACATGGTCGAATTCGGTCTCGAGTACGCCGCCACCGTGCGCGACGACCACCGGCACTTCGTCGAGGCGTTCCGCGAGGGCCGAATCCCCGGGGTCAGCGCGACCTGATTTCGCTCAGTCGCCGAGCACCGCCCGGCTGAGCAGTTCGCCGATCCTGGCGTGCAGGGCATCGGTGTCGTCCTCGGCGGCGATGGTGCTGAGGAACAGCGCCGCGCCGGCCGCCATGGCGATGACCGCCCGCGCATCCCCTTCCCCGACCGTGCCGTCGCTCGACTCCGCGGTGAACAGCCCGACCGCGGGTCCGCTGAAGTTCGCCCAGAGCCGTTGCCGCAGTTGCTCGTTCTCCGACATGGCGAGCAGGAGCCCGGGTACCGCGGCGCGAACTTCGGGACGCGCGAACAGCTCTCGGCTGCCCCGCACGACGCCGTCGACCCAGCCCCGCCGGTCGGTGCCCGCGAACAGGTCCAGATCGGGCGTCGCGCCCAGGATCGCGTGCAGCACCAGCTCGGCCTTGGAGGACCAGCGCCGGTTGATGCTCGAGCGGCTCACCCCCGACTGGGCGGCGATCTGCCGCATGCTGAGTTCGTCCCAGCCGATCTCGACGAGCAGCTCACGGGTCACCGAGAAGACGCGCTCGTCGATCGACGGGTCCCTGGGTCGACCCGCTGCCCTGTTGTCCTGCACCCGTCGATTCAAACAGCAGACCGTGCCGTCGGGTCCCCTAGGCTGAGTCTGACGGCCGGCGTGGGGAGTCATCGATGGTCACATTGGACCGACTCGTCAACGTGCTCGGCGGCTACGGCGTACGGCTGAAGGTCGGCGCGGTGCCGCGCTCGAGCGAGCTGCGTTCGGTCGTCCTCCACGAGGACCGCGACGTGATCGGGGACGTGCTGCTCGCCGTCGGCGCGGATTCGGTCGCCACCGCGCTCGAGTGGGCGCGTGCCGCACGCGCGGTGGCAGTGCTGGTGCGCGACGACGACGGTTTCGACGGCGCCCTCCCGGACGGTCCCGCGGTGCTGACGGTGGATCCCGACGTGTCGTGGAGCGAGCTGGCCGCCGTCGTGTTCGGCCTGGTCCTGGAGGGTCGGGAGACCGAATCCGGCCGCGGGCCGACCGACCTGTTCGCACTCGCCGACAGCCTCGCCGACGCGGTGGGCGCCGCGGTGACGATCGAGGATCGGCACTGGCGCGTGCTGGCGTATTCGAGGCTGCAGCAGCACGCCGACGGTGCCCGCGCCGAGACGATTCTGGGCAGGCAGGCGCCGGAGCGGCTGCGGGCCCTGTTCACCGCGCACGGCGTCGTCAAGCACCTGGCCTCTTCCGACGCCCCGATGTTCGTGCCCGCCTCGCCCGACGACGGGCTGGCCGGCCGGATGGTGGTGGCCGCCCGCGCGGGCCGCGAGCTGCTGGGATCGGTATGGGTGGCGTGTGCGGAGGAGATGCAGGGTGAGCCACTGCGCGCGTTGACCGACGGCGCCCGCATGGTGGCGCTGCACCTGCTGAGGTCCCGCGCGAGCGCAGACCTCGAGCGGCAGGTCGAGTCCGATCTGGTGATCGGACTGCTCGACGGCACGCTGGACGCGGGGACCGTGATGAGCCGGCTGGCGCTGCCGCCGTCCGGCCTCCGCGTGATCGCCCTTCGCGCGCGCCTGGACGACGAGCTGCACGCCGCTCTCCTCCTCGCGTTCGAGCAGGCGACGACGGGCTTCGGATGGTCCCGTCCCGGCCGAACGACTCTGCTGGACAACACGATCTACACCGTGTTGCCGAGCGAGGAGGCGGGAACGGCGCGGCGCTGGGTCGACGCCCTGCGCGCCACCCTGCCGGAGCGCGCGACCGTCGTGGCCGGGGTCAGCAGCACGGCGACGGTCCTGGAACTGCGCACCGCTCGCGACGAGGCCGACGAATGTCTGGCGTTGCACGAGCTGCGTGCTGCGGCCGGCGATGCCCCTGCCTACGACGAGTCGTGGGACGACATCGTGCTGCGGCGACTGCGGATCGCGGCCCGCGTGGGTCGGGCACCAAGCCGCGGACCGCTGGCCGAACTGCGGCGCCACGACGACGTTCATGCGACGCGCTACGTCGACACGCTGCGGGCGTGGCTGGCCGCCCAGGGTGACCTACATCAGGCGGCCGAACGCCTCGGCGTGCACGAGAACACCGTCCGCTACCGCCTGCGGAAGATGTCGGAGGTCACGGTCCTCGACCTGGCCGACGTGCGCAAACGGCTGGCGATGACCGTCGAGCTGGCCGCCACCGATGACGACATGACCACGTTGTTCGGAGACGACAAATTCCGCTAGGCCGATTGGCCCGGCAGCGCAACGGCTAGCACCCGATCCTTCGCCACCATCGATGAAGACACGCGAACTTCAGGAGGTGGCGTAGTGGTCGACGACCATGTGCTCGACGGAGGTCCGCGCTCGGTGATCGTGGTGGGAGCCGGCATCGTCGGCCTGTCCACCGCGTGGTTCCTGCAGGAACGCGGCGTGGACGTCACAGTGGTGGACCGGGGTGGGGTCGCCGCCGGTGCCTCGTGGGGCAACGCCGGCTGGGTGGCGCCCGCGCTCACCATTCCGCTGAACCAGCCGTCCGTACTGGCATACGGGCTGAAGTCGCTCGCGAACCCCGCTGCACCGCTGCACGTTCCGGCCCGCGCCGACGTGAAGCTGTGGTCGTTCCTCACCCGCTTCGCGGCCAACTGCCGCCGGTCGTCGTGGGACCGGGCGGTATCGGCCAACCTGCCCTTCAACGAGGAGTGCCTCGAGGCGTTCGACGTACTGACGGCGAATGGCGTCGATGCGCCGACCACCGACGTGCCGATCACCGCACTGTTCGCCGACGAGCATCACGCGACCCACCTGGTCGACGAACTGGAGGGCCTGCGCCGGCTCGGACAGGACCTGTCCTACCGCCGCCTCGACGGAGATCGGCTGCGCCAGCACGTTCCGCTGGCGTCCGACGACGTCGCGATGGGCATCAGTGTTCAGGGCCAGCGCTTCGTCGACCCAGGGCGTTTCACCCACGCGCTGGCGCGTGCGGTGACCTCCCGCGGCGCGACGATTCACACCGCCGCCGTCGTTGGCGTGCACCGGTACGGGCAGGGGGCCAGGGTGGACCTCGACGCCGCAGAACCGCTGCGGGCCGACGCCGTGGTGATCGCCACCGGAGCGTGGCTGTCGCACCTCACGGGCAGGCAGCTCCGCACGCCGGTGCGGGCAGGCCGCGGCTACTCGTTCACCGTGCCGGTCGACCGTCCGCTGCCGGGTCCGGTGTACCTGCCGGAGGCACGGGTGGCGTGTACGCCGTACCAGGGCGGCCTGCGCGTCGCGGGCACGATGGAGTTCCGCGGCCCCGACGAGCCCGCGGTGCCTGCACGCATCGAGGCCATCGTGGCGTCGGCCCGACCGCTGCTCGCCGGCGTGCGGTGGAACGACCGCACCGACGAGTGGGTGGGGTCGCGACCCGTCTCCGCCGACGGTCGACCGCTCATCGGCGCCATCTCACCCCACGTCTTCGTCGCCGGGGGGCACGGGATGTGGGGGCTCGCACACGGCCCCATCAGCGGCCGACTACTCGCCGAGCAGATCACCACCGGCAAGCAACCCGCCGCGCTGCGTGCGGTCGACCCGCTGCGCTGACGTCAGACCCGCATCGAGTCGTCAGGGGCGGCGGCACCACACCCGCCCCTGACGACGACCCTCCCGGCGCACGAGAAGGACGACCGTGACCACTGCACAACGCATTTGGATGACTCCGGTGGCATATCGCCGGCTCCAGGACGAGCTGACGACGCTGCGTGGCCTCATCGCGAGCGCCGCGCCCGACGACGACCACGAGAACTCGGTGGCCGTGCAGAGCGCCCGTCGCAGCCGGGTCCAACAGATCGTCGACCTACTCCTCGGTGCCGTCATCGACGAGAACCCACCCGACGACGGCGTCGCCGAACCGGGCATGGTGCTGACCGTTCGCTTCGAGGCGACCGGCGACGAGGAGACCTTCCTGCTCGGCGTCCGCGGCGCCGAGTACGGCGAACTCGAGGTCTACTCGGTGAACTCACCGCTGGGTTCGGCGCTGGCGGGCGCACGCGTCGGGGACCGCCGAGAGTTCGTGGTACCGAGCGGCGAATCGATGCCCGTGACCCTGCTCCGGGCCGTGCCCTATGGGATGCACAAGACGCGCTCTTCGTAGACGTGCTAGCTTTCGGTACCAATGGTACCGCAACTTGTAGCGCAGACGCTCCGCACCGCTTCGCCGGCCTTCACGCCCGCGACGCTCGGCCCGCTGACCCTGAAGAACCGCTTCATCAAGGCCGCGACGTTCGAGGGTCGGATGCCCCGCGGCGAGGTCACCGACGACCTCGTCGACTTCCACCTCGAGGTGGCGCGCGGCGGCGCGGCCATGACCACCGTCGCCTACTGCGCGGTGTCGCCCGGGGGCCGGGTGCATCGCGACACGATGGTGCTCGACCGGCGGCGGGCCAACGACCTGCGACGCCTCACCGACGCCGTCCACGCCGAGAACACGTTGGCGTGCGCGCAGATCGGACATGCGGGCCTGGTCGCCAACACCCGATCGAACCGGATGGCCACGCTGGCACCGTCGACTCGGATCAGCGCCCCGGCAATGGGTCTGGTGCGTGCTGCCACCGTCGCGCAGCTCGGCGAGGTCGTCGACGACTTCGGCACGGCGGCGCGCAACGCCGTCGAGGCAGGCTTCGACGCCATCGAAGTCCACCTGGGGCACGGGTACCTGGTGAGTTCCTTCTTCAGCCCCAACCTGAACAAGCGCACCGACCAGTTCGGTGGCGACACCGTGCGCCGAGCCGAACTGGCCCGGCGGGTGGTCGAACGCGTGCGCAGGGAGGCGGGTGACGGCGTCGCGGTGACCGCCAAGTTCAACATGGACGACGGTGTCCGCGGCGGGTTCTGGCTCACCGACAGCCTGCCCACGGCACGGCTGCTGGAATCCGACGGTCATCTCGACGCGCTCGAATTGACCGGCGGCAGTTCGCTGCTCAACCCGATGTACTACTTCCGGGGTGACGTGCCGATGGCGGAGTTCATCGCGTCTCAGCCCGCCATCGTCGGTCTGGGCCTGCGGATCGTCGGCCCGCGCATGTTCCGCACCTACCCGTTCGAAGAGGCGTTCTTCCTCCCGCTGGCCCGCCAGTTCCGCGACGCGCTGACCATGCCGCTGATCCTCCTCGGCGGCGTGAACACGATGGAGACGGTCGACACCGCCATGGCCGAGGGCTTCGAGTTCGTGGCGATGGGCCGCGCACTTCTGCGTGACCCGGGGCTCGTCGACAAGTTCCGAAGGGGGTCGACGCGTGAGGGACTCTGCGTGCACTGCACCAAGTGCATGGCGACGATCTACGACGGCACCCGGTGCGTGCTGCGCTAACGCTCGTCAGCGGTGTCGTTGCCTGCTCGTCGCGGATGCGGCGCATTGAGGTCGAACCGAACGCCGACCATGCGAATGGCGAAGCACACCGCCGCCGCACCGAGAGTGGCCGGCAGACCGTAGACCTCCAGCGCGTTCAGGGCGACGGCGCAACCCGCCCCGACCATGGCGGGGATGGCGTACAACTCGCTGCGGAGCACGGTCGGGACACGGCCGATGATCACGTCGCGGATCGTGCCGCCGCCCACCGCGGTGATCGTCCCGACGATGATCGCCTGGAGCACGCCGAAACCGAGGTCGAGCGCCTTGTATGCGCCCAGCACGGCGAACACGCTGAGCCCGATGGCGTCCAGGACGTTGATCGTCGGGCCGAGACGTTCGAGCAGGTGGCCGACGGCGAACGCGATCAGCCCTCCCACCGCCGCGAGGGCGAGGTAACGCCAGTCGACGAACGTGGCAGGCGGAAGCGCGTCCAGCAGCACGTCTCGGATGACTCCGCCACCGAGCGCGGTGAACATGCCGACCGTGATGATCCCGAAGACGTCGAGCCGCTCGGCGCGCACCGCAACGAGCGCGCCGTTGAGCGCGAACGCGAAGATGCCGACGAGGTCGAGCACCAGCAGCAGCGGTGTAGCGGTGGACATGGGGCAAGTTATACCCCGGCGGTCACAGCAGTTTGTCGACGGTGATCGGCAGGTCCGTGACACGGCGCCCGGTGGCGTTGAACACCGCGTTGGCGACCGCTGCGGGGACGCCGACGAAGACGAGTTCGGCCAGGCCCTTCACCCCAAGCGGGTCGGTGACCAGGTCCTCTCCCGCAAGGAACTCGGCGTCGAGTGCGGTGATGTCGGCGTTCACCGGCACCAGGTAGTCGGCCATGTTCGCGTTGACGATGCGCCCGTCGCGATGGTCCAGTTCGGTCGCCTCGAGCAACGCCATTCCGATGCCGCCGACCATGCCGCCGATCGCCTGACTGTGAGCGAGCATCGGGTTGATGATCCGTCCGGCGTCGTACACCGCGAACATCCGCCGCACCCTGGTCGTGCCGAGACGTTCGTCGACGGCGACCTCGGCGAACACCGCGCCGTAGCCGTGCATCGAAAACCGTTCGTGTTCGGCGTCGTTCGGCGTCCAGGTCTCCTCGGCGTCCAGCGGTCCCCACCCCTTGCGGCGCAACATGTCCTGGTAGTACTCACCCCGGCCGGGGTCGCCGGTGGCGTACATGCGTCCGTCGGCGACGGTGACCTGGTCCGGACGCAGTCCGGACAACGGCGATCCGGGGTCGACGACCGCCGTGCGAATGAATCGGTCGCGGAGCAACGCGGCAGCGTTCATGACGCCGGAGCCGACGCTGGCCATGGTCTGCGAACCACCGTGGATGGGGGCCTGCGGCATCCGCGAGTCGCCGAGGGTGAATCGGACCCGCTGCATCGGCACACCCAACGCGTCGGCGGCCACCTGCGTCATCGACGTGTAGGTGCCCGGACCCATGTCACTGGCTCCGGTCGCCACGTCCGCGGTGCCATCGGGGTGCATCCGCACCGACACGGTGCAGGGACTCGCCAGGGCGTGGTAAGTGCCTGCAGCGGTGCCCATTCCGATGAGGAGGTCGCCCTCTCGAGTCGACCGGGGCACCGCATTCCGGCGAGACCAGCCGAAGACGTCGGCGCCCCGGGCGAAGCACTCGGTGAGCCGGCGCGTCGAGAACGGCAGGTCCTCGGACTCGTCGCGTGCGGGCTCGTTGCGCCGCCGCAGTTCGATGGGATCCATGCCGAGCCGGAAGGCGAGGTCGTCCATGGCGGACTCCATGGTGAATACGCCGCTCGTCGTTCCTGGGCCACGCATGTAGGTGGGTGGGTTCACGTCGAGATGCACCGAGCGGTAGACCGATCGCATGTTGGGCGAGCTGTACAGGAACCGCGGCACCTCGGTGACGTTGTCCTCGAAGCCGTCGTAGCGCGAGTTCTCGACGCGGGCCTGGTGGACGATCGACCCGATGCGCCCGGAGCGGTCGGCTCCGATGGCCAGCCGGTGCTTGCTCACCGGGCGGTAGCCGACCACGCTGTAGAACTGCTTGCGGGACAGCGTCAGCTTCACCGGGCGGCCGACCTGACGGGCGGCGAACGCCGCCAGCAGCGCGTTCGGCCAGGTCTTGCCTGCGGAGCCGAAGGCACCGCCGACGAACGGCGAGATGACGTGCACCCGGTCGGGTGCCATTCCGAATGCCTTCGCATAGGCCCCCTGCGACGAGGTGATGCCCTGCGTCTTGTCCCACACCGTCAATCGGTCGCCGTCCCAGCGCGCGATGGTGGCTGGCAGCTCCATCGGATTGTGGTTGTTGCGGGCGAGCGAGTACTCCAGATCGGTGACGACTGATGCGGCGCGCAGTGCGGCGTCGGCATCACCGCGCTCGTAGTCTGCTACTCGGGACGACGATCCGGGCTCGGCGACCGCCCGAGGGGAGTCGATGTCCGTCGTCGGCTCGGTCCCGTCGTAGCGCACCTCGACCAGCCCGGCGGCGTGAGCGGCGGCCTCCAGAGTGTCTGCGACGACGACGGCGACCGGCTGACCGAAGGCCGCGATCTGGCGTGGGTCGTACGGGAGCGTCACGCCACCGAAGTCGGTGATGACGCGTACGACTCCCGGATATGCCTGCGCCGCATCGGATTCGATGCCGGCCACGCGGCCAGCGCCCACCGTGCTGCACACCAGGATTCCGTGGGCCAGGTCCGGGACGTCGTGGTCCCCGGCGTACGTCGCCGCACCGGTCACCTTGAGCCGTCCGTCGACGCGGGTGACGGCCTGGCCGGTGAAGCGGGGAGCCGCGGCGGGGTACGTCATCGTAGTGCCGCCACGGTGGCCAACTGCCGTTCGACCGCTCGACGTAACAGCTCGACCTTGAACCCGTTCTCCGACAGGGGACGCGAGCCTTCCGCAGCCAACGCTGCTGCAGCAGTCCATGTCTCGGCGTTGGCCGGCTTCCCGACCAGCGCCCGCTCGACGCTGGGGAGCCGCCAGGGCACCGTTCCCACGCCGCCCGCGGCGACCCGGGCCGCACGCACCACGCCATTGCGGACGTCCATGCCGACGGCCACCGACGTCAACGCGAATTCGTAGGATTCGCGGTCGCGTACCTTGAGATATCCGGAGCGGCGCGCCTCGGCGGTCACGGGCACCTCGATGGCCGTGATCAAACTCCCCGCGGGCAGGTTGTTCTCGCGGTCCGGCGTGGTTCCCGGCCGCCGATAGAAGTCAGCGAGGGGCATCGTCGTCTCCCCGTCCGACCCGCGCAGCACGACGGCTGCGTCGAGCGCCGTGAGGGCGACCGCGAGGTCCGACGGGTGGGTCGCGACGCAGGCGTCACTCGTCCCCAGGATGGCGTGGGTGCGATTGCGTCCGCCGACCGCCGAGCATCCCGCCCCGGGTGATCGCCGGTTGCACGCGGCGCTCACGTCTCGGAAGTAGAGGCACCGGGGTCGCTGCAGCAGGTTCCCGCCGATCGACGCCATGTTCCGGAGTTGCGCGGACGCACTGAGTTCCAGCGCCTGCACGATCACCGGGAACTGCTCACGGACCGCCTGGTGGGCTGCGAGGTCGGACATGCGCACCAACGATCCGACGCGTAGCCGAGACCGGTTCACGTCGATGTCGCGGTAGGGCAGGGCGTTGATGTCGACGACCGCTCCTGGCCGTTCGACCGTCTCGCGCATGAGGTCGACCAGTGTCGTGCCGCCTGCGACGTACCTGGCGCCCGACGCGCCTGCCGACAGCGCGGCCGATTCGTCGGCGGCCTTGGTGAAGGTGAAGGGGTACACGAGTCACGCCTCCTTGACGCCGGAGATGGCGGTGACGATGTTGGTGTAGGCCCCGCAGCGGCAGATGTTCCCGCTCATCCACTCCCGCGTTTCTTCAGGCGTGCGGTTGCGACCTTCTCGGATGCAACCGATGCCCGACATGATCTGGCCCGGCGTGCAGAACCCGCATTGGAAGCCATCGTCGTCGATGAAGGCCTGCTGCAACGGATGCAGCCGACCATCGCGCTCGAGGCCCTCGATCGTCTCGACCTCCGCGCCGTCGTGCATAACGGCCAGCGTCAGGCACGAGTTCACGCGCACGCCGTCGAGGAGGATCGTGCACGCGCCGCACGCGCCCTGGTCGCACCCCTTCTTGGTGCCCGGCAGACCGGCGCGCTCCCGCAGCATGTCCAGCAGCGACGTGCGGTTGTCCACGTCGATCTCGCGGTCCTCGCCGTTGATCTTCAGGCGCACCGTCGTCGACTCGGCGGCATCGGGCGAGGAGGCGTCGTCGTCGCTGCAGCCGGCGAGCAGCGAGCTGGTCACCACCACCCCGCCGATCACGGCGGTGGCCCCGACGAAGGTTCGTCGGTTCACCTCGAAGCTGGTGTCCTGGTCGGTCACGGTACGCGCCTTTCGTGTGTACTCGACTCGACCGTAGGCAGCCGGTCGGTGCAACGCTCGTAACGCATGCGGAACTCACACTTTGGTCATAGCCCGACCATCGACATGCCGACCGGGTTGTACCGGTCGCCCTGGACGCCGACGCGGGCCGCGAGCGCGTCGAGGTCGGCGACCTCGTCGGCCGACAGCGCGACCTGCGTGGCACCGGTGTTCTCGTCGATCCGCTCACGGCGACGGGTGCCCGGGATGGGAACGATCCACGGCTGCTGGGCGAGCAGCCATGCCAGCGCGATCTGACCGGGGGTGGCGTCCTTGGACTCGGCGAGCACGCGGACATGGCTCACCAGCGCCTCGTTGGCGGCGATGTTCTCCCCGGCGAACCGGGGGATGGTCGCCCGCACGTCACCGGTGGTGAATTCCGTTGTGCTGGATACGGTACCGGTCAGGAACCCCTTGCCCAGCGGGCTGAACGGGACGAACCCGATGCCGAGTTCCGCGCACGTGGGCAGCACCTCGGGTTCCGGATCGCGGGTCCACAGCGAGTACTCGCTCTGCAGCGCGGTGACCGGGTGGACGGCGTGCGCGCGTCGGATGGTTGCGGCACCGGCCTCCGAGAGCCCGAAGTGGCGCACCTTGCCCGCAGCGACCAGCTCGCCGACGGTGCCGGCGACGTCCTCGATCGGAACGTTCGGGTCCACGCGGTGCTGGTAGAACAGGTCGATCACGTCGGTGCGGAGCCGCTGCAGAGACGCGTCGGCGACCCGCTTGATCTGCTCCGGACGCGAGTCCGTGCCGACCATCTTGCCGCCGTCGATGTGCCAGCCGAACTTCGTGGCGATCACGACCCGATCGCGCAGCGGCGCCAGCGCTTCACCGACGAGTTCCTCGTTGACGTAGGGCCCATAGACCTCGGCGGTGTCGACGAACGTGACCCCTGCCTGCTCCACCGCGTACCGCAGCACGCCGATCATGTCGTCGCGGTCACCGGGGTTGGGGCCGTAGCTCTGCGACATCCCCATCGCGCCGATGCCGATGGCCGAGACGCTGAGTCCCTGGCCGAGTGTGCGTGTGTGCATGGCTCATGCCTCCGGGATGTCGATGCCGTAGTTCTCGCGGGTGACGTCCTCGGGCTCCGGCCCGCCACGGACGCCGGTGTCGAGCGCGTCGATCGCGGCCAGCTGCTCGGCGCTGAGATCGAAGTCGAAGACGTCGAAGTTCTCGGCGATCCGCTTCGGCGTCACGGACTTCGGGATCACCTGGCGGCCCTGCTGAAGGTGCCAGCGCAGCATCACCTGTGCGGGGGTCTTCGAGTGCGCGGCGGCGATGTCGCCGATGACCGGGTTCTCGAGCGTCGAGGTGTGCGGGCCCTCCCGGTAGAACGTGATGCCGCCGATCGGCGCCCATGCCTGGTTGAGGATGCCGTGCGCGTCGTCGTATGCGAGCAGTTCGGACTGGCGGAAGTAGGGGTGCACCTCGATCTGGTTGATCGCGGGCACCACGTCGGTCTCGGCCAGCAGCCGATCGAGATGTGGCGGCATGAAGTTCGAGACGCCGATCGCACGCACCTGCGAGTCTGCGTAGAGCTTCTCCAGCGCCTCGTAGGCGCCGACGGTCAACTCGAACTCGCCGGGCAGCGCCTGGTGCAGGATCAGCAGGTCCAGTCGATCGACGCCGAGCTTGCCCACCGCCTTGTCGAACGCGTGCAGCGTGGCGTCGTAGCCGAAGTCGGTGATCCACACCTTCGTCTCGATGAAGACCTCGTCGCGGCTCAATCCCGACCTGCGGATCGCCTCGCCGACCTCGCGCTCGTTGCCGTAGGCCGCGGCGGTGTCGATGTGCCGGTAACCGGTCTGCAGCGCAGACTCGACGGCGGCGATCGTCTCCTCGGGTGCGGCCTGGTAGACGCCGAAGCCCAGGGCAGGGATCTCGACGCCGTTGTTCATGGTGAAGGTGGGAACGCTCATGGCCACGACGGTAGGCCGCGTTCCGGCCACCTGGGAGTGCCTGATCAGCGGGGTACCGGCAGTACCTCCCAGCCATGGACCGGGGTGCCTACCGTGGAGGGATGGCCACGATGGATCTGCGCAACGAGATCCGCGACTTCCTCAGTTCGCGACGCGCGCGCATCGCCCCCGAACAGGCTGGGCTGCCCGCCTACGGGGGCAACCGCCGGGTCAAGGGCCTGCGTCGCGAGGAGGTGGCGATGCTCGCCGGGGTCTCGGTCGACTACTACGTGCGGATGGAACGGGGCAGCCTGGCGGGGGCGTCTGACGGGGTGCTCGACGGTCTCGCCGCCGCGCTGCAGCTCGACGAGGCCGAGCGCGACCACCTCTTCCACCTCGCCAGGGAATCGGGTCCGCAACCGGCGCGGCGACGACGCCGGACGTCGGCGACCGTGCGGCCGGCCCTTCAGCAGGTGCTCGACGCGATGACCCATGGGCCCGCATGGATCCGCAACGGCCGCCACGACGTCCTGGCGATGAACCAACTGGCGCGCGCGCTCTACTCCCCCGTGCTCGCCGACCCACGCCGACCGGCCAACACCTCGCGGTTCGTCTACCTGAATCCGGCAGCCGCCGAGGAGTTCTTCGTCGACTACGACAAGGTCACCCGCGACGCCGCAGCGATGCTCCGGCTCGAGGCCGGACGCAACCCCCACGACGAGGAACTCATCGCCCTGATCGGCGAGATGTCCACGCGCAGCGAACTGTTCCGGCAGCGCTGGGCATCCCAGGACGTGCACCTGCACCGCTCGGGGCGCAAGCGTCTGCGCCACCCGGTCGTCGGCCAACTCGATCTCGACTTCGAATCGATGGAGTTGCCCGGTGATCCGGGCCTGCACCTCAACGTCTACACCGCACCGGTGGGCAGTCCCACCGCCGACGGTCTCGCCCTGCTGGCATCCTGGGCCGCCAGCCAGGAGTCGCTACCGTCGGAGAAGCTGCCGACCTCGGGCTGAGGTCGATACCTGCTAGCCGGTAGTAGCGGGTAGGGCTACCGGCCGCGTGAACTGGCGCCAGCGCCAATGACCCGGACCTCCGCCGCGACGACAGTCGTGTCCATGCCCGACGATGGCCTGTCCTGGCGCGGTACCCACCTGACCCGGCGGTCGATCCTTCGAGGCATCGGCGCAGTGGGCGCCTTCCTCGCGGTCGACCTGGGCGCCGTCGCCTATGCCAACGGATGGGCCGGAAACGACCCGTTCACCCGGGAGACGTTCCTCGACGGCTTCCGCACCGTGTTCGGCGTTCACCCCGGCTTCCGCCGCAACCACGCCAAGGGCGTCGCGGTGACCGGGTACTTCGACGGCACCGGCGACGCGAGCGAGATGTCCACGGCCGCAGTCCTCTCCGCTCGTCGCACCCCGGTGATCGGGCGGTTCTCCCTGACCGGCGGCAATCCCTACGTGACCGACACACCCTCGGCGGCTCGTGGCCTCGCGTTGGCGTTCGACCTGCCGGGTCGCGACCAGTGGCGGACCGCCACGCTCAATCTGCCCGTATTTCCGGACAACTCACCGCGCGGCTTCTACGAGCGGACGCTGGCGTCCAAGCCGGTTCCCGGCACCACGTCCCCCGATCCGGAGGCGATGGCGCGCTTCCTCTCGATGCATCCGGAGACCGCTGCCGCCATGGCCCTGATCAAGATGCACCCGCCGACCGCTGGTTTCGCGGACAGCACCTTCTCCAGCCTCAACGCGTTCTACCTCGTCGACGGCGCCGGTACCCGCACCCCGGTGCGGTGGTCGTTCGTCCCGCAGCAGGGCTCGCTGCCCGCCAGGGCAGAGGGCGCCGACGCGTTGTTCGACGCGCTCGTCAGGCAGATGCGCGCCGGGCCCCTGCGGTATCGGCTGCGCCTGACCTTGGGCGAGCCGTCCGATCAGGTGACCGACGCGACGTTGCCGTGGCCTGCCGGCCGGCGGGCCGTCGACGCGGGAACCCTCACGCTGACCACCGCCGTCACCGAGGGGCCGCGCAACGCCCGGGACGTGAACTTCGACCCGCTGGCCCTCCCCGACGGCATCGAGCCCTCGGACGACCCGCTGCTCAGTGCGCGCTCGTCGGTGTACGCGGCGTCCTACCGGGCACGTACCGGGGAGCCGAAGTCGCCGTCCGCGGTCCAGGTCGATCGGGTGGCACCGTGAATACCCGCGTGCGCTATCCGCTGCGGACGCGAATCCTGCACTGGCTCACGGCCGTTGCGGTGTTCAGCACCCTGCTGATCGGGTTCACGATGGTCAATTCGATCGGGTCATACGCCACGCTGGTCGCGATACACATGACACTGGGCGTCACCATCCTGGCGATCGCAGTGGCGCGAGTGGTCAACCGGTTCACCCACCGCACGCCCCCGCTCCCCGACACGGTCGGAAGGCCCGAACATTGGATGATGATCGGCTCGGAGGTGGCGATGTACGCGCTGCTGCTTGCCCAGCCCATCGTCGGCTGGGCGATGGTGTCGGCGGCGGGTGACCCAGTCGTCGTGTTCGGGGCTCTGCGACTGCCCGGCATCGCGCCGTTCGACGCCGACGCGTACTTCCTCCTGAGGCAGTTGCACTCGGTTCTCGCCTATGCGCTGGTCGTCGTCATCGCCGCGCACGTCAGCGCAGTGATCTTGCACACGGTGACCCTGCGGGACGGGATGGCGTCGCGGATGACGATCGGCCGCGCCGCCGCACGCAACGAGGAATGAAGATCACCTTCTACCGGTTAGCAGGTACACGACAGTGCCCGGCAGCGGTCGCTGGGACCCGGTGCCAGCACCGATGTGCTGGAGCCGCTGCCACGGGACTCTTGTCTCACCCGTACAGAGCTTCTCGGAAAGGTTCGACCATGAAGAACACCGGCTCCCCCACCAGGTCCCGATCACGGATGTTCGGGTGGCTCGCCGCCACGGTCCTCTCCGTCACCGCGCTGCTGGGCCCGCAGGCCGCGGGAGTCGCTTCCGCAGAAGCCGACCCCGCCTGTTCGTACGCCGAGGTGGTATTCGCCCGCGGCACGTTCGAGCAGGCCGGCGTGGGTGACGTCGGCCAGTCCTTCGTCAACTCGCTGAACAATCGGCTGGGCGGCAAGAGCGTCGACGTCTACGCGGTGAACTACCCGGCATCGCTGGACTTCCAGCGTGCCGCCGACGGCATCGTCGACGCCAGCAACAGGATTCAGTCGATCGCGACGACCTGCCCCAGCACGAAGATCATCCTCGGCGGTTACTCCCAAGGCGCCGCAGTGGCCGGCTACACCACCGCCGATACGGTGCCTGCCGACTACAACCTGCCCGCAGGCATCTCCGGTCCGATGCCGCCTGCCGTCGCCAGTCACGTCGCGGCAGTCGTGCTCTTCGGTACGCCTGACCCGTGGTTCCTCGGCCTCGTCGACCGCGGCGCGCCGCCGATCGCGATCGGCAATCAGTACACCGCCAAGACCATGCAGTTCTGCGTGCCCGGCGACCCGGTCTGCTCCCCCGGCGGCCTGGATCGTTCCGCGCACAGCGCCTACAAGACCAATGACATGCCCGACCAGGCGGCCGCCTTCGCAGTCAGCCAGCTGACGTCGGCGTCGAGCGCGTAACCACCCGAACCCTCACTGCCCTACCCTCAGTGCCCTTCGCCCACCCCGGCCACGCCGGGGTGGGCGAACAGGCTGGGAAGCCCCCCGCTGACCAGGAATACGACGTCATCATCGCGACCGATCGAGCCGTCGCGCACCGCCGCCACGAGTCCGGCAAGGGCACGGGCGGTGTAGGTCGGATCGAGGACGAGTGCCTCCGAGCGCGCCGCCATGACGAGCGCGCGACCCGCCTCCGGGGTAAGGACCTCGTAGCCCTCGCCGACCTGATCGGAACGGATCCGCAACGCCGTGGGGTCGACCGCCTCCCCCATGTCGGTCAGCAGCCCAGCCACCTGGGCGCGGGGGTCGTTCACCGCGCCGGTGTGCACCCCCAGCACGCGTGCTGCCCCGAGCCCCGCGACCAGACCCGCCATCGTTCCACCGGAGCCCAACGCGCACACCACGTGGTCGACGTCGGGCCGGTCGTCGACGATCTCTTGGGCGGCGATCCGATAGCCATGCGCGCCAACGGCGTTGGATCCACCGAACGGGATGATGGCCGGTCGGCCGCCCCTTGCACGGCATCGGTCGGCCGTCTCGCCGGCAACGGCGTCGAGGGATTCATCCCCGGCCCACACCACGTCGGCGCCGAGCAACTCGTCGAGCAGGAGATTGCCCGCAGGCGCCGACGGTGCCCCGGGAAACACCAGCACCACGTCGAGGCCGAGCCGCGCAGCGGCCGCGGCGGTCAGCCTGGCGTGGTTGGACTGCGGCGCACCCGTGGTGACGAGGGTGTCCGCGCCGTCGGCGACCGCCGCACCGACCGTCCACTCGAGTTTGCGGATCTTGTTGCCGCCGGCGGCCAGGCCGGTGAGGTCGTCGCGCTTGAGCCACAGGTTCCCGGGGCGCAGCCCGACGGCCTCCCCGAGCCGCGGCGCCGGTTCCAATGGCGTCGGCCAGGTCGCGAGAGTAGTTCGCTGCGTGGGTGTCTGAGGCATCCGGGTCCCTTCGGGCGAAATCGTAGGGTCGTCGTCTACCCGCTGAGCGCAGTATCCTCCTCAGTACTCCCCAGTTGTGTACGAGATCACCAGGGGAGGCACACGCCGCTCGTCGGGGAGCATCGTGTCGGCCCCCGGCGCAACGATGGAGATCGGTGGATGGAATGAAGCGAATCGGTCGGTGGTTGGCAGCCGCAGGGCCAGCCTGCATCGCAACGCTGATGATGGCGGGATCCCTTCTCACGGCAGCACCCGCATCAGCAGAACCCGAACCCCCAGCGCCCCCGGCCTGTCCCGACGTCGAAGTCGTCTTCGCACGCGGGACGTTCGAGGCTCCCGGCATCGGCAACACCGGCCAGGCGTTCGTCGACGCCCTGCGCGCGCGGGCTGCGGACCGCTCGGTAGACGTCTACGCGGTGAACTACCCTGCGTCGCTTGACTTCGCGACGGCCGCCGACGGTGTGATCGACGCGAGCAACCGCGTGCGCGACATGTCGACCAGGTGCCCGGACACCGACATCGTGCTCGGCGGGTTCTCCCAAGGTGCTGCAGTGGCGGCCTACATCACCGCCGACGAGATCCCCGTCGGTTACCCGCTACCCCCTGGCCTGACCGGCCCGATGCCGCCGTCGGTGGCCGATCACGTCGCCGCGGTCGCACTGTTCGGCAAGCCGTCGAGCGGCTTCCTCCAGATGATCTACACCGGCGCGCCGCCGATCACCGTCGGTTCCGGCTACGCGGGCAAGACGCTCGATCTATGCAACGTCGGCGACCCCGTCTGCACGCCCGGCGGCGGTGGCAACAACGGGTCCCACGGCGCCTACGTGTCCAGTGGGCTGACCGATGAGGCAGCGGACTACGCGGCGAGCAAGTTGACGGAGTCCCGCTCGGACGCGACGACCGCTCGGGCGGGTGGCTAGCCATGCGCTGCCGCCTGACCCTCGTCGTCGCCATCGCCGCCTGCACTGCGGCGCCGCTGCTGTCCGTGGGAACCGCGGGGGCCGAGCCTCCCCCGCCGCCCGTCGTCACGACTTTGCCGGAGCGTCCGGCGCCCACGGGCACTACGCCGTTCACCAACGACCCGTCGATCGTCGACGCCCGCCCCCAGACCATCGAGTCGTGGAGCCGGCTGCCCACCGAGGACGCGATCGCCGTGCACTTCGCTACCGGCACGCCGGAGTGCTACGGCGCCACCGCCGACGTCCAGGAGACCACCGACATCGTCGCGGTGAAGCTGCGCACCGGCACGCGCCCCGACGCCGTCGGGCGGGCCTGCATCGCGATCGGGCTGACCGGCACGCTGGACCTCCCACTGCGGGCGCCGCTCGGCAACCGGGCGGTCCTCGGCATCACCTGAGATACCTGCTAGCCGGAATCTTCGGCCGAGGAGGGACTCCCGCCGGGCGGGCGCGCGTTCCGTCCAGTGGGTTCGCACGGGGCGGACCGAAGGAGGAACGGCCATGAATACGGACGACGTCGTCGCGCTGGTCACCGGTGCGAATCGCGGACTCGGTCGGCGCTTCGCCGAGCAACTCGTCGCGCGGGGAGCGAAGGTCTATGCCGCGGCCCGCAGGCCCGAGACCATCGACATCCCTGGTGTCGTACCCATCGCGCTCGACATCACCGACCCCGAGTCGATCCAGCGCGCGGCCGCGCAGGCCGGCGACGTCAACGTGCTGGTGAACAATGCGGGCGTCTCGACCCGGGCCAATCTCCTCGACGGATCCCTCGACGACGTCCGGCTCGAGATGGAGACGCACTACTTCGGCACGCTGCAGATGATCCGGGCGTTCGCGCCGGTGATCGAGCGCAACGGCGGCGCCGCGGGCGGTGGGGCCATTCTGAACGTCCTGTCGGTGCTGTCCTGGCTGCATCCGCCGACCAGCGGTGCCTACTCGGCAGCCAAGGCGGCGGCCTGGGCGCTGACCGATGCGATGCGAACGGAGCTGGCGCCCAAAGGAATTCACGTCGCCGCACTGCACGTGGGTTACATGGACACCGACATGGTCAGCTACATACCCGCCGACCAGAAGACCGATCCGGGCGCAGTCGCTCGGCTCGCGCTCGATGGCCTGTTCGCTGGTGAGCCGGAGATCCTCGGCGACGACCTGACCCGGAACACCAGGGCCGGCTTGTCTGCGCCGGCCTAGCTCGGTCCGGCTGGGTCGGTCAGACCTTGCCGGTCAACTTGCGGATGGTCTGAATCTCACTGTCGCGGTAGGGCGTGCCGTCGGGCCGCAGCAGGTCGTGGAACCACACCTTTGGCACCGCTTCGTACGGCTTGTCCCAGGAATCCCACGGCAGGTACGTCTGCGTCTTGCCCGCGACGAAGCCCCAGTTGTACGCGCCGACGTTGTGCTTCTTGGCGACCGGCAGGATGCCCTCGATGGTGCTGCCCTCGTCGCGCGCCATGTACTCGGTGCACAGGATGGGTCGGCCCAGCGGAGCCAGCTCGGCGATCCGCTTCTCGAAGTCGGCTGGGTCGGCGTAGCTGTGGAAGGTGATGATGTCGGAGTTGTCGAGCTGAATACCGGCTATCGAGCTGCGCTGCTTGGGATCCCAGCTGCCCTGCCAGACGCCGCTGGTCAAGGGTTGAATGGGGTCGACTGCCCTGGCCCACTGAAAGACCTGTGGCAGTAAAGCTTCCACGGCCCGTTCCTTGTCGGTGCGCTCGAACTTCTGGTACACCTTCGCCGGATTGTCCGGCTCGTTCCACAGATCCCAGGCCAGCACCCGCTGGTCGTTGCGGAACTGGGTCATGACGCCGGTGACGTAGTCGCGCAGCGTCGCTGCGTAGACGGGGTCGTCCATGCGGTCGGCGCCGGGGCTCTGCACCCAGCCCGAATTGTGGACACCGGGCCAGGGCGCCGTCTGGCGTCCGAGCTTGGGATGCGGGTTCCAGCACGAGTCGAAGAACACGAACATGGGCTTGATGCCCTTGCTGGCGGCGATCGTGACGAACTGGGCAAGACGGCGTTGGAAGCCTGCACGGTCCTGAGCCCACAGCAGGTCGTGCAGGAAGACCCGCACGGTGTTGAATCCGACCTGCTGGGCGACGCGCAGTTCTGCGTCGATGCGCTGCGGGTCGTACGTGCCGGGGCCGAACATCTCGAGCTGGTTGATCGCGGTCGCCGGAATGTAGTTCGGGCCGACCAGCCAGCCCTGCGCCTGATACCAGGTGTTGGCGCGCTCGGCCGTCCACCGGACGCCTTCGGCCCGCGCGGTCGGCACCTTCGACAGCGCTGCGCCGGCGGCGACCAGGAGCGGGAGTTTGAGGGCTGTTCGGCGCTGCACGGACGCAACCGTAGTGATCGCCGCGGCCGATGCCCGTCGTCGTACCTCGCGTCGAATGGCTTTGGTTCCCAATCGTTATCGACCGTCGCGGGTGTGCAGGCCTCCTCAGCAGCGCGTGTCACGAGACCGTCTCGATCACGCGTCGATCGTGCAGCCGGACGGCGTCTAGGCGGTGGCCGTGCGGAACCTGTCGCGATACGCCTTCGGTGACACCCCGAGGTTGGCGACGAACACGCGGCGGAACGTCTCTGCGCTGCCGAACCCAGCACGGCGCGCACTCTCGGCGACGCCATGGCCTGCGTCGAGCGCCGCGCGGCCGATGTCGACGCGCACCATCTCCACGTACTTCGCGGGTGTGGTCCCCAGCTCCGAGTGGAACAGCCGGGTGAGTTGACGGGTGCTCAGGGCCGCGTGCGACGCCAGTGCCTTGACGCCGAGGTCGGCGCCCGGGTCTGCGGCGATCGCGTCGGTCACCGCGCGCAGCGCCGACTGCGGTGCTGGATTGGACTCGACGAGAACGGAGAACTGCGATTGACCGCCCGCGCGCTTGAGGTAGACCACCAGCGAGCGCGCCACATCGCGGACCAGCGGACTGCCGTGGTCGATCTCTACGAGCGCCAAGGCGAGGTCGATGCCCGCCGACACCCCAGCCGAGGTGAACACCTCCCCGTCCTCGACGAAGATGGCGTCGGGCTCCACCCGGACCTCGGGGAAGGCGTTGGCCAACAATCGCGTGTGACGCCAGTGCGTGGTGGCGCGCCGTCCGTCGAGGAGCCCGGCTCGAGCCAGGATGAACGCACCGGTGCAGATCGACGCCAGCCGGCGCGCGCGCGGCGCCACCAAACGCACGCCCTCGACCAGTCGCGGGTCGATCGGCCTGCCGACCAGGTCGTCGCCGCCGGCCACCAGAATCGTGTCGACGGACCGGACCGCGGACAGTGCCTCGGTGGCCGCGAAGCGCGAGCCCACCGACGTCGTCACGTCGCCCCCGTCCAGGGACGCGAATCGAAGCCGGTAGTCCGCACCGAACCGGTTGGCCTCGGCGAACACCTCGGCGGGACCCACCGCGTCGAGCAGCTTGACCCCGTCGAACACGACGATCACCACGTCCCGCTGCCCGTCCACCCGGCCATTGTGTCGCAAAGTGAGGGAAAGGTGGCAGAACGGACACGGCACCATTTCCCGGAACCGGCCCAGACTCGAACCATGACCACGTCACTTCCGACCACCATCGCCGGCATCGAGATCCCCGACACGCCGTTGGTCCGAGCCACCACCGAGTTCATCCGCGGCGCCGAGGACGACCTGCTGTTCCATCACTCCCGCCGGGTGTTCCTGTTCGGGGCGCTGCAGGGCCGTCGCCTCGGACTCGAACCCAACCTCGAATTGCTCTACGTCGGCGCGATGTTCCACGACATCGGGTTGACCGAGCCGTACCGCAACTCCTCACCGCTGCGCTTCGAGGTGGACGGGGCGAATGCCGCGCGCGACTTCCTCCTACGGCACGACGTCGACGAGTCCGACGCGCGCAAGGTGTGGCTGGGCATCGCACTGCACACCACGCCCGGCGTCCCGGAGTTCCTCGACCCCGAGACCGCGCTCGTCACCGCCGGCGTCGAAACCGACGTGCTCGGCATCGGACGCGACGCGCTCACCGACGACGTGCTCGACGCCGTCACCGCGGCGCACCCGCGGCCCGGGTTCAAAGAGCGGATCCTGCACGCCTTCACCGAAGGCGTCCGGCAGCGTCCCGTGTCCACGTTCGGGACCGTCAACGCCGACGTCCTCGCGCACTACGACCCGTCGTTCGTCCGCACCGACTTCGTCGACGTGATCCTCGCCAACGCCTGGCCGGAGTGACGAGCCTCGACCGCCGGCACCAAGATCAGTAGCGTCGAGGCATGGCACGTACCGAGGGCGACAGCTGGGATCTCGCGTCGAGCGTGGGGGCGACCGCAACACTGGTTGCCGCAGGCCGCGCCGTGGCGAGCCGCGACGAACGACGTCTCATCGACGACCCCTTCGCGGCGCCGCTGGTGCGCGCGGTCGGCATCGACTTCTTCACCAAGCTGGTCGACGGCGAACTCGACATGGCCACGATCGACCCGTCGTCCGTTGCGACGATGCAGGCCCGGATCGACGAGATGGCGCTGCGAACACGGTTCTTCGACGACTTCTTCATCGAGTCGACGGGCAACGGGATCCGGCAGGCGGTGATCCTGGCGTCGGGCCTCGACTCCCGCGCGTACCGGCTGCCCTGGCCGGACGGCACGGTCGTATATGAGATCGACCAACCCGCGGTCATCGAGTTCAAGACCACCACGCTGGCCGGCATCGGCGCGGAACCGACCGCGCAGCGGCGCACGGTGGCGATCGACCTGCGCGAGGACTGGCCGGCCGCGTTGCTGGCCTCGGGTTTCGACGCCGAGGCACCGACGGCCTGGTGTGCCGAGGGGCTGCTCATCTACCTGCCGCCGGAGGCGCAGGACCTGTTGTTCGACAACGTGAATCGGCTCAGCGCGCCGGGCAGCACCGTCGCGACCGAGTACGTTCCCGGCCTCTCGACGTTCGACGCCGAGAAGGCCAGGGAGTCGACCGCGAGCATGCGCGAGCACGGTCTCGAGCTGGACATGCCGTCGCTGATCTACCACGGAGAACGCAACAACGTCATGGACTACCTGACGGCGCTGGGCTGGCGGATGACGGGCGTGCCGAGGCCAGATCTGTTCGCCCGGCACGACGTGCCGCTGCCCGAGTTGCCCGACGCCGACGATCCGCTCGGCGAGATCGTCTACGTCAGCGGCACGCTGCCGACGCGCTGACCGCGGCCGACGTTTCGGCATTTCGGGATAGGGAACAGCGACGTCATGGCTTTGCGCGTCGCCGTCACCGGGCCAACGGGTGAGATCGGCATCTCGACGATCGAGGCGCTCGAGGACCATCCCGACGTGGAACAGATCGTCGGAATGGCACGACGACCGTTCGATCCGAAGGCGCGCGGCTGGACGAAGACGGTGTACCGGCAGGGCGACATCCTCGACCGTGATGCCGTCGATGGGCTCGTCGCCGACGTCGACGTCGTCGTGCACCTCGCGTTCATCATCATGGGATCGCGCGAGGAGAGCGCCCGGATCAACCTCGCCGGCACCCGCAACGTCTTCGAGGCGACGGTGGCCGCCGCCCGTCCGCGCCGGCTGGTGTACACCTCGTCGGTGGCGGCCTACGGCTACCACGCCGACAACCCGGTGCCCATCACCGAGGACGTCCCGACGCGCGGGACGCCGGAGCACTACTACTCCGAGCAGAAGGCGGCGTGCGAGGAGGCCCTGGCCGAGACGACAGCCGGGTCGTCCCTCGAGGTGTACGTGCTGCGACCGTGCATCGTCGCAGGCCCGAAGGCCCCCGCGCTGGCCGATGCCATGCCGTGGAACCAGCTGCCGGGCGTCGTCCGCCGGGTGACCCGAGCCGTGCCCCTGCTCAAGCCGCCGTTCCCCGACCCCGGCACGCCCCTTCAACTGGTGCACCACGACGACGTCGCCGCCGCGATCGCCCTTGCCGCTACGACGACCACCGCGGCACCCGGCGCCTACAACATCGCCGGCGACGGGCTGCTGTCGATGTCGGACGTCGGCGCGGCGCTCGGCGCGAGACCGATCAAGGTGCCGCACGTCGCGGCAGTCGCCACGTCCGAGGTGATCGCCCGGTTGCCGTTCGTGCCGTCTGCACTCGAATGGCTGCACGCGGGTCGGGCGTCGACGGTGATGGACACCAGCAAGGCCAGAACGGAACTCGGCTGGCGCCCCAAGTACACCGCCGAGCAGACGCTTGCGGCCTTGGCGAGCACCGTCGACTAGCAGTCCGTCACGACGTGATGGTCGCCCACACGGTCTTGCCGTCGATGCTGGGCGCCCAGCCCCAGGTGTCGGACAGCGCCGCCACCATGTGCAGACCGGACATCCGGCGGTCGTTGGGGTCGCGTTCGATCCTGGCCGGCGCGGTGCTGCTCTGGTCGGACACCGTGATCGTGATGGCGTCGGCCCGGGACTCCACGCTGAGCATGGGCACGCTGTCGGTGTGCGAGAAGACGTTCATCACCAACTCGGTGGCGACGACCTTCGCCGTCGGGATCTTGTCGCCCTGCCCCCAGTCCCACAGCCATTCGGTGACCAGTTCGCGGGCGTATCGCGCGCTTGCGACACCGGTGGGAAGCTCCGCTCTGCGCCTACGGCGCATGCGGTGCGTCAGGTCGTCCAGTCCGGCGACGGCGGAGTCCAGGGTCTCGTGCACCGGGATCCAGCGGTCGATCCCCTGCCTGCGAAGCGCGGCGCGCCCGGGGGCGTGGCCGCACACCACCAGCACGGGGATGTCCGGCCAGCGGCTCACCTGCCAGCGGGCGCTGGTCAGCACCGCGTAGGCCGAGGACGCAGGCACCCGCAGTGCGCTGATGTTCACCACGACCGCGACGGGTTCGTCGAGGGCCGCCTTGATGATCGTGTCGCGTAGTGGGAGATAGGTGGTGTTGTCGAGGACCCCGTCGGCGAGCAGGACGGTTGCGCCATCGCGTGCCGCCTGGCGCACGTGGAGTTTCGACCTCGTCGCCATCGCGACGTCACCATCCATTCGAGTTGTGGGAACCTACCTTTCACCAGTGTGCGCTCGATCGCCCGTTGGCGCCATCATCCGGTAGCGAAAACCATGATCACACAACGCGTTTCATGATCACATTCGTGCGTAACGGGCCAGCGCAAAGCTGTACAGGCCGTAGGCGGCGAAACCCAGTGCAGCGAATGCCAACAACACACTGCCGGCCTGCGTCGCGCCCAGCGCCTTGACCGCGGCATCGAGACCGGTCGCCTGTTGCGGGTCGACGCGTATCGCCGCGACGATCACCAGCAGGCCGGCCAGGCACAGCACGATCCCCTCGGCCACGTAGCCGTAGACCCCCAGGACGACGATCACCGGGTTGCCGGGCGTCGTCAGATCTCCCAGGAAGTTCCGCGATGCTCCCTTGTAGGCGAAGTAGCCGCCGACGACCATCACCACCACGCCGACCCCGGCCAGCGTGACCCGGCCGGGTCCGGTCTGCATGAGGATGGCACTGAGCCCCGCGTTCTGTTCGCTGCTCGATTGACGGCTGCCGACGGCGAATCGCACCGTGGTGTAACCCACACCGCAGTACACGGCCAGCAGACCCAGCGCCTTCAGCCTGCTGGCAACGCTCGCGTCGTTCGGATCCCTGCCGCCCTCCGCGGGATGCAGACCGAGCAGTGCCTCGGTCAGACGCCACGCGGTGAGCGGGACGAGTGCGACCGCGACGGCCCACAGGATCACCACTCCGTCGCTGCGTGCCGCGACCGTCTCCAGGGCGCCCGACGGATCGGCGTTGCCCCCGCGCCCCAGGTTGATCCTGGTGATGACGTAACCGATGAGCAGGTGCAGCATTCCGCTGACGACGAAGCCCGTCTTCGCTGCCCGATGTACGGCACCGTGGCGTACGACCCGGTCGACCAGCGGCCGCTGGGGCGCTGCCACTCCCGCTCTCCTCCCGCACCTGCCGTCACGCCGGCCGGTGACGAGTCAGACCTATCTACCCCGGGCTGGTCCCGGCGAAACGGTGCGGGCCCCGCGATGCGGGTGCGTCAGGGTCGTTGCGCCAGCCCCGCGATGAAGCGCTGCAGGCTCGCGCTCAACGACCGGGGCACGTGGTCGGGGTCCATGAAGTCGTTCTCCGCGAGCAGACTCACCTCACCGGAAACCATGTGCCGGGTGAACTTTCGCAGCGTGCGGCCGCTTCCGCGCAGACTCTCCACGGCCTTGAAGAACGACTTGCGTTCCGCGAGTGCAGCTTCGAACGCCTCCGGCGAAACCCCCAGGTGCTCGGACACCAATCGGTTGCGCATGCCGGCGATGACGCGGCGGACCTCGTCGTCGCCCGCCACGTCCGGGCGCGCCTCGATGGCGACGTCGCACTCGCTGTCGAAGCCGAGCGACCGGTTGTTCAGATTGGACGAGCCGATCCTGAGCAGCCGGTCGTCGGACACCACGATCTTGGAGTGCACGTACACCGGCCGGGCACCCTCGGTGACCGGCCAGTACACGCCCAGCCGACCGTGTTCGTCTGCGGCCCAGAGCACTTGGAGCAGACGGGCACGTGCGCTGTCCATCGCCTCCTGCTCGAGGCGGCTCTCACTGCTGCGCGGCAGGATGATCACGACGTCGGGGCCGTCGGGCTCCCTCAACCGGCGGGCGAGCGCATTGGCCAGGTCGCGGGCCGCGAGGTACTGGTTCTCCAGGTAGATGACGTGCCGTGCCGCGGCGATCGCCGCGAGGTTCAGCGCTTCGACTTCGCGCACCTCGTCACGACTCTCCAGCGTCGGCAGGGTCCGTGCGATGGCGACGTCGACGTCGCGCAGAGCGGGCTTGAGCCGGTACGGCCACACGGTGTGGCCGACGTTGATCGCAGGCAGTGACCGGCCGGTCGCGGTCTGCCAGCGTTCGCGGGCCTGCTCGCCCAGGGCGCGCGCGGCCTCGCCGTCCATGGCTGCGGCCACCTCGTGGCGCGGCCCGTACTCGCGCCCCCGCGTCTTGCGCAGGGGGTTCTCCCGGAGGTGATCGCTGGTGTCCCACCGGTCGATGGTCAGGTCGATGCCACCGCAGAACGCGACGGCGTCGTCGACCACCACGATCTTCTGATGGTGGACGGCACCGAGCGGATGCGCTCCGTCCATCGCGAGATGAAGGCGCTTGGCGCTCAACTGATTGACCAGCGAGACCGGGGCGACTCCGTACCACATGCCGTCGAACGCAGGCAGGAGCCGCAGATTCGACCGCAACATGTAGATCCGCAGGGACGGCCGCTTCCACAGCAGCCAGTGCAGGAACGCAGCGAGCTGGTTGGGGCCGCGCAACGTCTTCTCACCCAGCTCGAAGTCGACCCTGACGTCGAAGTCCCACCCGATCAACATGATTCGGTGACGGGCGCGCAGCATCGTCTCCTTGACGTGGCGGAAGTAGTCGGCGCCGTCAACGATGGGAGCGAACTGGCCTGCCTGCGCCACGCGCCAGCAGGTCAGACCGGGACTCAGCAGACGATCGTCGGGCACCGGCGCTCGTCCAGGCTGCTCCACGCGAACATAGCGAGTGTCTACCACAGGACCGCCCTGCTGGGATGCGGTCGTGACCAGGTGTCACGACTGCGACAGATGGAGCGTTCGCGCGTGCGACGATGTCGCCGTGAACCGGGTCATCCAGTTGCCGGCCCAGCTGGCGCTCATCGCCATCCCGGTGGTGGGCTGGTTCACCCAGGACTGGTCGGGCGCCACCACCCTCGCGGTCTACTGGTTCGAGACGGTGGCGGCATGCCTCTTCATCGCCGCCCGCGTGCTGCTGCAGCAGAGGTGGGTTCCGCGGCACGGTCACTTCAGGTACGACGCGCCGAGTACCGATCGCCGCTCGGGGAGCACGTCGTCGTTCCTCAGTGGGTTCCTGATCGTGAGCATGGCGTTCAGCGCCGCCCATGCCGTGTTCCTTGGCGTGATCCTGCTGTTGCTGAATCACAACGGCCAGGCGGGCTTCGCGGAAGTCGACTGGCGCAGCGTGGGAGTCGGGTGTCTCGGCGTCGTGGCGTTCCTCGTCCTGGACTTCCTGGTGGACCTGTCGACGCTGCGCCGGTGGTCGTTCTGGCAGATGGAGCAGTTGGCCAACAGGGCCGTGAGCCGGGTGATCGTCGTGCACATGACCCTCATCTTCGGCTTCGCCGCGATCGCGATCACCGACGCGCCGGATGCGTTCTTCGGCGTGTTCGTGGTGCTGAAGACGATGGCTGCGCTGAGTTGGGCCTTCCCGCAATGGGAGCCCACGACGCCGCCGCGGTGGCTGAGCCGCCTGATGAACCGCATGCCGAACGTCCATCCCGGGAAGCGGTTCGAGGACTTCTGGGCCAAGGACCGTGCCGACGAGGCGGCGCGCCGCGAGAAGAACGAGCGGCCGTGGACCAGCGCGCGGGCTAAGCCGTGAGCAGCTGCTCGCTGAGGACCCAGAGCCGGCGCGCCGACTCCGGGTCGACCGCGTGCGGGGCCACTCCCGACATCACGATCGGCTCGGTCCCGAACCCGGCCGTCAACGACGCGCTGTCCAGCGGTGCGACGTCGTTGTCCTTGAGGTAGACGCCGCCGACGTCGGCGAGCAACGGGCTGGTCGCCGCGAAGACGCTGGTGCTCGCCGCCTGCTGCGGCGTCTTCAACTCGCGGTCGGGATCGATGATGGGCCTGCCCTCGGCGTCGAGGATCCCCATGGCACACAGTTCCTCGTCGGTGATCGATGGCCCCAGGCTGGTGCCGTTGGCAATCCCGGGGTGCAGGGCGTAGCCGCGGATGCCGTCACCGGCCCATCGCCGGTCGAGTTCGACGGCGAACAGGACGTTGGCCGTCTTGGACTGGCCGTAGGCGACCATGCCGTCGTAGTCGGTGGTGAAGTGCGGATCGTCCCAGCGGACGTCGGAGAGGTGGTGACCGCCGGAGGACACGTTGACCACGCGGGCGCCGGACGCGGCCCGCAGTGCAGGCAGCAGCGCCGTGGTCAGCTGGAAGTGGCCGAGGTGGTTGGTCGCGAACTGCGCTTCGTAGCCGCGGTCATCGCGAACCAGCGGCCCGCCCATGATGCCTGCGTTGTTCAGCAGCACGTGTAGCGGCCGATCCGACGCCAGGTACCGGTTCGCGAAGTCGTCGATGGAGGACGGATCCAGCAGGTCGAGCCGAGCGACGTCCACGTTGTTCAGGTCGGCGACGGCGGCCGCCGCGCGGTCGGGATGTCGTGAGCCGACCGTCACCGAGGCGCCCGCGGCGCTCAGTGCGCGGGTGGTCTCCAGTCCGAGCCCGATGTGGCCGCCGGTGACGACGACGTTCGTGCCCGTCAGATCGGCGCCCTCGAGGACGTCGGTGGCGGTCGATGCTGCGGTGAACCTGGTGCGGAGGGGGTGTTGTTGTGTCATGAACTCAGCCTGCACCCCGATTTGCGGACTGTGAATGGTTGTAGATCCGGTTTTTCTTCGCAATAGTACGAGGGTGAGTGACGACCAGTTGTCCGAAGTGTTCGACCTCGTCGAGGTGAGCGGCGTCGTGTCCGGAGGTTTCGCGGTGAGGGGCCCGTGGGTATCCGGCGGCGCCGTGGACGGGCCGCTGAAGCTGATCGCGATCATGAGCGGGGGTGCGTGGCTCACCGTCGACGGCCTTGACGACCCCATCCGACTGGAGGGCGGTGACGTGGCGCTGCTCAACGGCCGATCGTCGATGGATCTCCGTGGCGGCACCGGCGAGGGCCCGGCTCGCGAGGTCCGACCCGACGCCCGGTTCGACTCGACTCGCGTACTCGACGCCTACCGCGATGGCGACGACGTGGTGATCGGTGGCCGGATCCACCTCAATCCGGCCGGCCGCATCCTGCTGCAGGCGCTGCCGCCGGTGGCCCACGTGCGGGCATCGGCGACCGAGGCGACCAATCTCCGCGGAACCCTCTACCGATTGTTCGACGAGGTGACGACCAATCGAATCGGGTCGGCCTTCGCCATCCGGCAGTACGTGCAACTGCTCCTGCTCGAGGTACTGCGGGCCTACGTCGACCAGGCGGAACAACCGCCAGGATGGCTGCGTCTCGCGGCCGACGACCGGTTGCGGCCGGCACTGCTCCTGATGCACGCCGAGCCGGGAAGACCCTGGCGCCTCGACGATCTGGCGCGTGCAGCCACCATGTCCCGGACGACGTTCGCGGAGCGCTTCCGCACGACGGCCGGCGTGCCGCCGCTGACCTACCTGCACCGCTGGCGAGTGTTGCTCGCGCAACGGGCACTTCGCGACGGCGACGTGCGAGTCGGCCGACTGGCTGCCGACCTCGGCTACTCGTCGGAGAGCGCGTTCAGCACCGCCTTCAAGCGCGAGGTCGGTCAGTCACCCCTGCGCTACCGCGCCAGCGTCACTGCGCGGTAGACCCGTTGCGGCGCAACAGCGCAGCCGCAGCGCGCTGTCTCGGCGACCGCAACCCGCCGTCGACCACGGCCGCGTCCGCCGACGGTGCGAACACATTGCCCTCGCTGGTGGGAACGCGGTCGGCCCGCTGGAAGAAGGCGGACATGAATCGGCCGAGCGACCGTGCCGTGAGGTTCGGGGCGACCGCGTGCATCAGTCGCGTCATGACGGCCGTCGAACCAACCATGGTCGTCGGCCTCGGCGAAGCCGCCACGCGCACGATGGCCCCGGCGACACGCCACGGGTCGAGAACGGGCGGCGGGGCCGAAACCCTGCGCCCGACGTAATTGGCGCCATGACGGATGCCCGGAGTGTCGACGAAGCCCGGGTACACGTCGCAGACGTGGATGTCCGGCTGCTCGGCGAGTTCGGCGCGCAGTGCCTCGGCGAAGCCACGCAGCCCGAACTTGCTTGCGCTGTATGCCGCAGCGTAGGGAGCCGCAGCGAATCCACCGAGCGAAATCATGTTGACGAAGGTCCCGTGGCCCTGCGCCAGGAAGATCGGGACGACGGCGTGGGCGTCGTTCATGTGCCCGATCAGGTTGCTCCGAACCACTCGATCGTGCGCCTCCATCGGCGTGTCCTGGAAGCGACCGATCGCTCCCACCCCTACGTTGCTCACCCAGACGTCGATGCCACCGAGTACCGCGACGGCACGATCGGCGAGCGCGCGCACCGCCGCGATGTCGGTGACGTCCGTCTGCACCGCGGTGGCTTCGCCGCCGGCCGCCCGGCAGCGCCCCGCCACCTCCTCGAGCGCGTCGAGGTTTCGCGCTGCGACGACCACCTTGGCGCCGTCGCGAGCGAACAGTTCGGCGGCCGCCTGACCGATCCCGCTGGATGCACCGGTGATGACCACTCTGGCGGGCTGGTCGGGCATCGGTTCTCCCATCGGACGGCGGGTCAGGTATGCGCGGGCGTGTTGGCGAATTGATCGGTGATCGCCTGGCAGAACGCGGGCAGGTCCTTCGGTGACCGGCTGGTGATCAGGTTGCCGTCGATGCAGACCTCCTGATCCACCACCGTGGCACCCGCATTGCGGAGGTCCGTGCGGATGCTGGGGTAGGACGTCAGCGTCCGGTCGCGCACCACGTCGGCCTCGACGAGCGTCCACGGTCCGTGACAGATGGCGGCCACCGGCTTGCCGGACTGAACGAAGTTGCGCACGAAGGCAACTGCCGACTCGTCGAGGCGTAGCTTGTCCGGATTGACGGTGCCGCCCGGCAGGATCAGGCCGTCGAACTCCTCGACGCTGGCGTCACCGACGACCCGATCCACCGGGAAGCTGCCCGCCGGTTCGAGATCGTGATTGCGCGCCTCGATCTCACCGGACTCCAGCGACAGCAGCTCCGTCTGTCCGCCGGCGTCCTGCACGGCGTCGCGCGGCTGCTCCAGCTCGACCTTCTCGACGCCGTCGGCGGCGAGAATGGCTATCTTGCGTCCCTGCAATTCGTTTGGCATGGATGTCTCCCATCGTCGTGGCTTTCTCGTGGCTGCCAGTGGCCTACCCGCTGGCGGCCGGGTGCATTCATCGGGTCACTTGCGGCCCATCGGCGTCGCCATCAGCCGGTTGGCCCGTACCTTGATGACGTCGGGTGTGAACTTGTTCATCACGCCCATCGCCTTCGACATCGGCGAGGAGGCAACGACCTTCTGCCGGTTGTGCTTCAACGCGTCGTAGCCCTGCCGCGCGACCTTCGCCGCGTCGTCGCGAACCTGCGCCTGCGGGGTGTCCTCGAGGCCACCGCGTTGGAAGAACTTCGTATCGGTGGGACCGGGCATGAGCGAGGTCACCGTGACGTCGCTGTCGCGCATCTCGTCGCGCACCGCTTCGGCGAAGGACTGGACGAACGACTTCGACGCGTTGTAGACCGCCTGGTTCGAGCCGGGCATCGTCGCAGCGATGGACGAGGTGAACAGCACCTTCCCCGTTCCCCGTTCGGCCATGTCGCGCAGCACCAGCTTCGCCAGATGCACCGTCGACCGCACGTTGAGGTCGACGATCGACAGATCGTCGGCGAGGTCACCCTCGACGAAGCGGCCTCCCCGCCCCACCCCGGCGTTGAGCGCCACCGCGTCGACGACCTTCCCACCGTCGGTCGCTGCTTGGTAGAGCGAGGCCACGCCGTCACCGGTCCGCAGGTCGACCTCGACTGCCTGAACTTCGACACCATGACCTGAAAGTTCCTGCGCAGCAACGTGTATTTCTGCTTCATCGGCTGCGATGACGAGGTCGTAGCCGTCGTCCGCGAACAGCTTGGCCAACTCGAGGCCGATGCCGCTCGATGCTCCTGTGATGAGTGCGCGCTTCGTTGATTCAGCCATGTCAGCGCGGCTACCCGGTGCCTCCACGCCGAAACGTCGGCCATTGACGGTTGCGCGGCGGAAGCAGGGGTATGGGTGCGCTCGGTCAATCGTGGGTCGGTCGTATCGGAGGTCGGGGATGTTGGGTGGGCAGGCATGCGGTGTTCGTCGCGCACTCGTGACGGGGTGGTTCAGCTTCTTCCACGGTGAGGCGACAGCCGGTGATCTGCTGGCCGCCCGTGTCGACCCGCGCAACCTTGCCGATCAGCTGAGGTGGTCGCTCGGCGCCGAGGCTGCCCGCACCGCCCGCTCGTGCGCTCTGCGCGCACGCGGTGCGCTCGCCGACGTCCGATCCGAACTCGTGGCCCGGTTCACCGAGGCCGGAGCACCTACCGAGGAGAGCATGTGTCATCAGACGAGCGCGTGAGCGTGGTCGTGATCACCCACAACCGCCGCGAAGAACTCGACCGAACCCTCGACCGGCTTGCTGCGCTGCCCGAGCAGCCGGCCGTGGTCGTCGTCGACAATGCGTCGAATGACGGAACCGCGGCCATGGTGCGGACCCGTCACCCCGACGTCACGTTGCTGACCCCGGGCGAGAATCTCGGTGCGGTCGGTCGCAATCTGGGCGTCCAACAGACGAATACGCCCTACGTGGCGTTCTGCGACGACGACACCTGGTACGACCCCGGAGCCTTGACCCTTGCCGCCGACATCCTCGACGCTCACCCGACGCTAGCCGTGGTGACCGGCGCCATCATGGTGGAGCCGGCAGGCAGGCTCGACGACATCTGCGTCGAGATGGCCGCGTCACCGTTGGACCGAACACCGGGGATTCCGGGCCATCCGCTGCTCAGCTTCCTGGCAGGTGTCTCCATCGTGCGGCGGGAGGCATTCCTCGCCGCCGGTGGCTTCTCCACCCGGCTGTGGCTCGGCGGCGAGGAGGAACTGCTTGCGTCCGACATCGTGCGGGCCGGCTGGCAGATGAGCTACGTCCCCGAGGTCGTCGCCCATCACCACGCATCCCGTCTGCGTGACCCACACCTGCGCCGCCGGCACGGCATACGAAACACACTGTGGTTCACGTGGTTACGTCGGCCTCTGCCCAGTGCCGCACTGCGAACCGTCCGCCTCCTGCGACGCTTGCCGCGCGACCGCGTCACCGCTCGCGGCATCGGCGACGCGGTACGTGGACTGCCGTGGGTGCTGCGGGAGCGCAGGCCGGTGCCCGCCCACATGGAACGTGGCTACCGGCAGTTGGAAGACATGCAATTGAATGGCGGTGCCCGCAAGTACGTGTCGTGAACCGGGCTCTCAGGCAGGTGCCGTGGTGAACGCCTTGATCTCGGAGATCTCGGCGACGTTGTCACCGTTGGTGCTGCCGAGCTTGGTGATCCACACCAGGACGGTGGAGACCTGGGCGTCCGCGGACACCGGAATGCGGTTCGATCCGGGTTGCAGCGTGGTGGCGTCGACGAGTTTCTTGGTGTCGGCCACGCTGCCGGGTCGTCCGTCGGCGCTGCGGATCTCGACCACGGTGCCACTGCCCTCGACGTCGATGGTGAGCGCGGCGAGGGTGGCGGGCCGGGGCATCTCGAGCAGCAGCCCCACCCCCTGCTTGAACGCCGGGAACGGGTCGGCGTCGAAGTACCGGTCGGTGGCCCACGCCGTCGCGGGATCGCCATCCACGGCCTGGCCCGCCGCCCCCGGGTTGTCCGGCGACCCGTCGGGTGAGAAGACGGTGGCCGAGGCCGGCGTGATGGGCGCTCCGGCCGCTGCGGCCTCGCGGGCGACCGGCGGCGCCTCGGCAGGTGTCGTGGGAACGAGGCCGAGCCGATCGGCGTTGATCGCGATGTCGTCGGGATCGCCGAGCATGCGGTTGATGCTCACCCCGAAGGACGCGACTGCGATGACGAACATCACCGCTGCCCCGACGAGCACCGCCGTCATGAGCTTCCGGCGCGCCTGCGCTTCCCGCTCCTCGGTGTCGACGTTGCGGAAGCCCGCATAGCCGCCGGGTCGCGGCTCCATGGTCGGCGGTGCGATCTGCGCGTCGTCCGGGTATTGCGGTTCGGCGGCGGCTCGACCCTGCCGGAGCATCCCGAGAACGTCACCGGCGGAGGTGATCCCGCTGCCGGGCCGCAGCAGGCCGGCGACCGCACTCGAGATGAGGAACGGGATGCCGTGGTCGATCTCCGCCGGTTCTGTCGGCCAGCCCGCCGATGTGAGGTCGGCGGCCATCCAGCCGTTCGGCATCGGGTCCTGCGGGGGCCAGCGATCGACCAGCAGTGCATAGAGAACGCCGCCGATGCCGCGCAGATCGTCGTCGCGCGTGGCGTCGGGCATGGTGGCGGGGAAGGCCAGGACGGCATGGCCGTCGGTGCTGATCCGGATCCGGTCGGGGTGGTCGATGCCCAGCACGAGGCCGGCCCGGTGCCCACTGTCGGCGGCGACGATCAGCGACTCCATCGCCGCCGAGGACGCCAATGGCGAGGGCGAGGTGCCGACCACCTCACGCAGCGACCCGCCATGCACCCACTCGCATGCGACCACGCCGAAGGCACCGGTGTGCACGACGTCCAGCACGCGCGCGATGCCGACGACGTGCATCCCACGCAGCCGTGAGGTGCGCGACAGGACTTCATTGACCTGTTCGACGGGCATGACGCCCGCGGTGTCGACGAGCGTGAGTGCCACGTGGTGGCCGCTCGGGACGTCGATCGCCTCCCAGAACTCCAGGTGCGGCGCCGAGCCTCGCATGGTGACGAGCCGGTAGCGCCTTGCCACGACCGTCCCCGGTACGAGCGAGGCGCCTTCGCTCCGGCGTGGGTCGGTATTGGTCATCGTGCACCTCGGATGCAGTGAGCCGGTGCGCAACGCCGCGTGCCGGGAGCCAGTCGAACGTTCGGCAAGATAGCCGTTCCGGACCCGGTCAAACGGTCTCGTCAGGACTCGACGAGAGCCTTCAGGCGCTTCGCCGTCCCGTTCATGATCCGACCGACCTGACGTGCGGCGACCCAGTCGGCCACCAGGCCCAGCACGCCACCGGGCGCTTCGTAGGCCAGCCGGAAGGTGATCTTGGTGCGGCCGTCACCGTGGTCCCGCAGTCGGAACCGGCCCCGCATCGTGACGCCGGTGATGCCGATCCACGCGAGGTCGCGGGCCTCGTCGAACTCGACGATCTCGATGACTCCGCCGATCGGCACGGACCCGACCTTCCAATGCACGGTGTAGCGCGAACCCACGCCGACGGGACCCTCGGTAACCGTCTCCCAGCGTTCGAGGCTGGCCATGAATTCGGGATAGCAGTTCGGGTCGCTGACGTGCTTCCAGACCGCGTGTTGGTCGACGTCGGCGACGACGCTGCGCTGCAGCCTCATCCGAGCACCGGAAATCGTCGATCCGCAGCCAGCCGGTCGACGCCGGCTTGGAGGCTGGCGAGCACCTCGTCGTTGATGGCGTCGTCGTCCTTCTCGTTGATGTCGTCGACGCTGATCGGTTCCTGCACCTCGATGGCGATCTTCGTGGGCAGCGGCAGCCTCGGCACCATGTCGCTGATCGCGAGACCCCACGGCGGCGCCAGCAGAATGGGCACGCTCTTGAGACGCGCCAGCTTGTCGACCATCAGGAGCTTCGCCAGCCACTGTCCCCGGTCGAGGAACAGCGCTGCTTCCTGTCCGCCCACGCTGGCGATGGGGACGATCGGCACGCCCGCCTCCCGAGCCAGCCGCACGTAACCCTTGCGTCCGCCGAAGTCGACTTCGTGGCGTTTCCACGACGGGCGGAACACCTCGTAGTCGCCGCCCGGGTAGACCAGCAGGGCGGCTCCCGACTTCAGCGCCATGGTCGCGTTGTCGTGGTTGGCGGCGACGGTGCCGAACTTCCGCAGCGAACCGAGCCCCGGCATCGACACCACCAGGTTGTGCGCGAGCTGGTAGAACGGCCGCTCGACGCCGAAGTAGGAACAGAAGGCGAGCGTGAACACGAACGTGTCAGGCGGCAGGTTGCCGCCGCTGTGGTTGCCGACCATGAGTATCGGGCCCTGCGTCGGGATCCGGTCGAGCCCGCGGACGTCGGCCCGGAAGTACAGCGAGGCCAGTAGCCACAGTCCGGGCAGCTGCTCGCGGATGTAGTCGGCGTCCCGCTGGTCGAGGTTGGCCTCGGGCACCCGGGACGACACCTGATGCTTGACCCATCCGAGAGCATCACCGAGCGCCGTCATGGGCAGTGATATTCACCACGGCCGCGTTTGGCAAACCTGAGGTGAGCGGGGCCTACACCTCGGGTCCGACATTCTGGCTGCGGTCGATGCCATTCATCCACAGTCCGGAATTCATCCACAGATTCGGCGTTGCTGGCGTTCGCGGGATGTTGGGAGTCGCGGTGGCTCAGTAGTTTCGAATGTATGTTCGAACAGTTCGCGACGGCCTTTCGAGCCACCGGCACGGTGGCTGAGTGGGCGCGCGTGGAGGCGGCAGCCACCGCCCGCCGGCTCGCGGCGATGGTGGTGCTGCTCGATCAGGCCTATGCAGCCGACGGGTCAGCCGATCGGGAGCAGTGGTACCTCGACAACTGGGGCGCGGTCTCCGCGGAGATCGGGGCCGAGCAGAACATCACGCAGGGCGCAGCGTCGCATCAGCTGTTGATCGCGACGGCACTGCGGGACCGACTGCCGGAGGTCGCGGCGCTGTTCGCGCAGGGGTTGGTGTCCTTCCGGGTGGTGGCGGCGATCACGACCCGCACCGCCCTGGTCCGCGACCGCGACGCTCAGCGCGCAATCGACACGGCCTTCGCCGACGTGCTGACCGACTGGGCGCCGATGTCCGAGGACAAGCTGCACAACGCCATCGACGCGATCGTCGCCGAGCACGACCCACACGGGGTCTACCGCACCAAGCTGACGGCCAAGGGCCGCAACGTCCAGTTCGACTATGACGGTTCGGGCATGGCCACGATGTTCGGCACCCTGTTCGCCACCGACGGCAAGGCCGTCGAGAAGCGCCTGAACCTTCTGGCGAGAACCGTCTGCCCGCGCGATCCGCGGACCGTCGAGCAGCGCCGCGCCGATTCGTTCCACTCGGTCCTCCGGGGTCTGGACTACCTCCCGTGTTTGTGTGGCAGCGACGACTGCCCCGGCCCCACCACCGCCCCGGCGGGTGATCGGGTGGTGTACGTCGTCGTCAACGACGACACCCTCGACGACGCGTCCGATGCCGCCAAGCAGCAGGACGCCGCACTCGACGGTGAACCGGAGCCGCTGTTCGACAAGCCGCTGTCGGAGATCACGACGTGGGATGAACTGAGCGGCAATACCAACGCCGCTCAGGACATCAAGGCCGAAGTCGCCAATACCGGGATCAGTGTGGGTGATGCCGATGCTTCACGGCGCGATGGTCCCGACGCGAATGTCGAGGATGGAGCCGACGCCGAAGCAACTGATCAACCAGATCCGGCGAGCGACCGCCCCGCCGACCACGCAGCGGATGACACGCCCCGCTCAGGCGGAGCCGGTCTCGACACCAATCGCGAAGCTCCCGCCACGCGCCCCGGCGCCATCCTCGGCGGCCCGTTCCTCGCCGGAGCCCTGGCCCGCCGGTTCGCCCTCACCGCGAAGATCCGCAAGATCGTCCACCCTGGCGACAGTCCACCGGAACCGCGGTACACCCCATCGCGCCGCCTCGCGGAGTTCGTGCGCTGTCGAGACCTCACGTGCCGCTTCCCCGGCTGCTCACAACCAGCCACCGAAACCGACATCGACCACACCATCGCGTGGCCGATCGGGCCGACCTGCGCATCGAACTTGAAATGCCTATGCCGCCACCACCACTTGTTGAAGACCTTCTGGGGCGGACCCACCGGCTGGCGGGACCGACAACTCCCCGACGGGACGATCGTCTGGACCTCTCCACACGGCCGGACCTTCGTCACCGAGCCGGGCAGCAAGCTGCTGTTCCCGAGCCTCTGTGCGCCGACCGCACCGGTCACGATCACCGACGAAGCAGCAGAACAAGCACGGGCGCAAGAAAACCCCGGCCTCAGCATGCCCCGCCGCCAACGCACCCGCGCCCAAGACCGCGCCCAACGCATCACCGACGACCGCCGCCTCAACCAGGCGGAATGCGACCCCCACCCACCTGATGGCAAACCCGCCCGCCATCCGCGGCGCTTGAAACGGACGGAGGTTGGGTAACAGGGGGTGGTACTTCCCCCTAGAGCACAGGAGCCAGCGCTGACATGACCGACACACGGATTTCCCGTCGACTCTCCGTCACCGCGGCCATCGCCGCGGCGTTCGCCGTGAGCACCATGACCGTGGCCTGCGGTGGAAGCGACAGCGACAGCGAGTCCTCCACCTCGAGCACGAGCACGTCCACGACGACCTCGGCAACGACGATGACCACCACGCCGTCGAGCCCCGCACCCGCACCGGCACCTTCGGGTGCACCGGCCCCGGGTGCAGGAGCCGGTGAAGGTGGCGCGACGGCAGGCGTCCCAGGTGCGGGAGCAGGCGCAGGACCCGGCGGCGCGTCCGCGGGCGTCCCCGGCGCAGGCGCAGGTGCAGGCCCCGGTGGTGCCACCGCGGAGGTTCCCGGCGGCGGTGCGGGTGCCGGACCGGGTGGAGCCTCGGCAGGCGTCCCGGGTGCGGGCGCAGGTGCAGGCCCCGGTGGTGCCGAAGCATGCGCCGGCGGCGTGTGCGTGGGCACGGGCTAGACCACAGCGACTCTTCGTCGAGCCGGCGCCGATCACTTCGGCGTCGGCTCGACGCATGTCTGGGCCGAGTGGTCAGAGCCCGCTGGGCCAGGCGCGCAGGGCGACATCCGCTGCCGCCCGCAGCGTCGCCACGTCGGCGCCGTCGCGGGCGCGTGACGACAAGCCGCGCAGGAAGACGTCCAGGTAGTCCGTCAGCGCCTCGACGTCCGTCCCCTCCGGCAGGTCGCCGGCATCGTGCGCCCGGCGCAACCTGTCGCGGATCACGTCGCGAGCCGCCCGGCGGTTCTCGTCGAGCAGCGGGTCGGAGATCACGAAGCAGCCGCGGGGGTGCTCGTCACTGCCGTACTCGCGGACCGCGGCCTCGAACACCTTCTCCACGAACTCGCGCGCCGTCGGCTCGCCGACTGCTGGGCCCACGACGACCGCAGGCGAGCACTCGTACTGGGCGACCGCCTCGTCGTACAGCTCCTTCTTGCCGCCGAACGCGTTGTAGAGACTGGGCGCGGATATCCCCATCACACCGGTCAGGTCCCGGATGGACGTCCGGTCGTACCCGCGTTCCCAGAACAGGTGCAGGGCCTCGGTCAGCGCCTCAGCGCGGTCGAACTCGGGAGGCCGTGCCATCAACCGATCCTAGTGATTGGCCAAGCACCGTCACAGGCCGATCATCTACCGTGGCGACGATGACGTCACCAGAGCCCGTGCCGCATCCTGGTCGCGCGCGCCAGGAGGCCATCTACCGAGCCGGCGTGTTCGGCCGCCGGCCCGCAGTGCCGACGAACTTCACCGCCCTCGAACACGTCGCCCGCAAGCGCATGTCGAAGCAGGCCTGGGCCTACGTCGCAGGCGGCGCGGGCGAAGGCACCGGCATGGACCGCAACCGCGCAGCGCTGGACCGGTGGGCGATCGTGCCGCGCATGCTTCGTGACACCTCGCGGCGCGACCTGACCACCGAACTGTTCGGCAGGCGCCTGCCGGCCCCCGTGCTCGTCGCCCCGGTCGGCGCAGCCGGTTTGGTGCGCCCGCTCGCCGACGTCGAGATCGGCGCAGCCGCAGCGACTGTCGGAGTTCCATACATCCTCTCCAACCAGGGCTCGGCGCCCATGGAGGACGTCGCCGCCGAGATGGACCGGGTAGCGCAGACCGCGGGTGCCGACGCGGCACCGCGGTGGTTCCAGCTGTACTGGTCGACGAACGAAGCCGTCGTCGAGAGCTTCGTGCACCGCGCCGAGGCGATGGCCGCCGACGCCCTCGTCGTCACACTCGACACCACTCAACTCGGCTGGCGCCCGCAGGATCTCAACCTCGGGTCGCTACCGTTCAGCCGCGCCGTCGGGATCGCGCAGTACACGTCGGACTCCGCGTTCATGGCGTCGGTGCGCGACCGCGTCGCAGCCGCCAAGGCCGCCGGACAGCGGCCGGACGTCGAGGTGACCCTCGGCGCGATCAAGACCCTGTTCTCGATCGCCCGCCACGTCCCTGGCAGCTTCCGCCGGAACCTGACCTCACCGATCCCGCGGGCCAGTGTCGAGACCTTCCTCGACACGTACTCTCGGCCATCGCTGTGCTGGGACGACATCGCCGGACTGCGCGAGCGCACGCGCCTGCCGATCGTCCTCAAGGGCATCCTGCACCCCGACGACGCACGACGTGCCGTCGACATGGGCATCGACGGCATCCTGGTGTCGAATCACGGTGGCCGGCAGATCGACTCGGTGATCGGCGCTGCCGACGCCCTGGTCGACGTCGCCGCCGCAGTCGACGGCAGGGCCCGCGTCATCCTCGACTCCGGCATCCGCAGCGGTGCCGACGTATTCAAGGCGCTTGCCCTCGGCGCCGACGCCGTCGCGGTCGGCAGGCCGCACGTCTACGGGCTGGCCATCGCCGGGCGCCTCGGCGTTCGGCAGGTGCTCGAGAACATCATTGCCGAATTCGACATCACGATGGGCCTCGCCGGTGTCGCCTCGCTCGCCGAACTCGACTCGGACACGCTGCGTCGGATGAGCTAGCGCTCGGCGCGCTCGGCCGTCGGCGCGATCGCTCCTTCGGTGACCGCCTCGCCCCGCTTCTCGTCGCTGTAGACCATCAACGTCGAACCGATCAGGGCCAGCACGATGCCGATCGCGCCGTACGGCGTCGGCAACGTCTGGTAGATCACCAGCGAGAGCACGATGGTGAGCGACGGCGCGAGAGCGTTGGTGGTCGGCGCCACGATCGAGGCCTTGCCACGGCTGAGCGCCATCACCAGGAACAGTGCACCGACGGCGTTGAGCAGCTGGGTACCGGCCGTCAACACCGGTGCCTCCCAGGGGAAGTCGGTGGGAATGCCACCGAGGGAGAACAGCGCGACGGGAACCAGCGCCAGCGCGGTGATCGCCATCCAGCCGAAGGTGGTGGCGTCGTTGACGCCGATCGTCGCCGCCTTGCGCATGAAGAAGGCCTGCACACCCCATGCCACGCAGATGATGATCGCCAGGATCAGCCACGGACCGGTGGAGACGTCCTCCTCACCGCTGGTGATGCTGAACAGGACGATCGCGACCAGTGCTGCCACCAGGCCGAGCGCGGCGAGTTTCGTGACGCGCTCGCGGAGCAGCACCATCGCCATGACCACCGTGATCGCGGGCGACACGGCCACGATGGGGAAGATCAGATACGCTGGCCCCATCGTCAGCGCCTGAAAGAGGACGAGCTGACCACCTGCGCCGGTGAGCCCGATCAGCAGGCCGTAGATCGTCGCCTGCGGTCGCCGGTCGAAGCGCTGGCCGCGGATCGCGAAGATCGCCGGGATGATCATCGTGAGCGCCCAGATGCTGTAGATCATCTCGTCCGGGTAGCCGTACTTGGTCGCCGGCAGCGCCGACGTCGCACCCCAGACACCCCAGAAGAGAACCAGCAGTGCGGCATAGAAGATCCAGCTGCGCGTGCCGCGCCCCTGTGTAGTCGAATCGGTCATGACGTCGCCTCTGTTCTTCATTGGGTGGCTAGTACTGCAAGCGCTTCGGGAGTGAGCGGGTGTCCGCTCTGCTTTGCGGCATAGAGCGCCGCGCCCAGTGCCGGGTCGAGAACCGGGCGGCGGAGGTCGTACTTCGCGGGCAGCCGGTCCAGGGCGTCCCGGAACAGTCCGAGATACCGTTCACCGGTGAACATTCCGCCCGAGTAGGACACCGGTACGAGGTCGTCGTCGGTGAAGCCGATGAGCACGCGGGTGGTCTCGATCAGGCCGACGAGTTCGTCGACGGCCGCGACCAGGATGCCGTCGGCGATGGGATCGTCCGCTGCCGACGCGGACACCACCTTCGCGAGATCGGCTATGGCCGAGCGGTTCCCGTGCCAGGTGTCGATGACCAGGCTCACCGCGTCGAGGTCGCTCGTCACGCCGAGCCGCTGCCGCATCGATCGATACAGCGCACCGCGGGTGGCGCGTCCGTCACTGGCCCTGCTGAACGCGTTGAGTCCCTGTGCGGCAACCCAGTACGCCGAGCCCTCGTCACCGAAGAGTTCGCCCCAGCCACCCACGCGCCGCCCGACGCCGGCACGCTCGCCGTACGTCATGGACCCGGTGCCGCTGATGACGTTGATGCCGTCCTCACCGGCCAGCGATCCGGCCCACCCGCACACCATGTCGTTGTCGCAGCCGTAGCGGTCGTGACCGAGGATCGCCGCGGGCACGGCGTCGAGGCGCGCGAGGTCCGCACTCGATTCGCCGTAGCCGGGAATGCCGAAGAACGCGGCGTCGACGTCGGCGGCTGCCACGCCGGCGGTCTCGCACACCGCGTCGACGCCTTCGCGGAGCCGGCGCTCGACCACGTCGAAGCCCTCGCTGAAGTAGTACGAGGTGGCGGTGTTCGCGCGGCCCAGTACCCGACCGGAGTCGTCGATGATCGCGAAGGCGGTCTTGGAGCCGCCACCGTCGACGCCGAGATACCGGGCCATGGCCTACGCCCTGCCCTGTGCGGGTAGCGGGTGAATCGTGACGCCCTCGACGACGCGGTTCACCTCGCCGGACGGGAACGGATTGTCTGGCGTCTTGCCCCATTCCACCGAGGTGAAGAGCGCGAGGTACTGGGCGAACACGAGATAGGCGACCGCGGCGAGCGAGTCACCGAGCCCGGCGACGGGCATCGTCCACGCGGCGTCGGCGGCGCCCTCCGGGCCGATCGCGACCGCGGCGTCGTCACCGAGCTGTCCTCGGATCTCGGCGACGATGTCGCTGTCGTACTGCTGGGTGTACGCGTCGGTCGAGAGGTAGACCACCGCAAGCGTGTCGCCGTCCAGCACCGACTTCGGGCCGTGCCGGAACCCCAGCGGAGAGTCGAAGTAGCTGACCACCTCACCGGCCGTGAGTTCGAGCAGTTTGAGCGCCGATTCCCGCGCCAACCCCTCGAGCGCGCCGCTGCCGAGGTAGACGAAGCGGTTGCGCTTGGTGCGTGCCAGCGCGCGGATGTCGTCCCGCCGTGCGCACATGGCCTCCGCCGCGGTGGCGAGCGTTTCGACCGATTGCAGGTCGGCGGGTCCGAGCAGCAGCAGGGCCGCCAGCATCATCGACGTCAGGCTCGACGTCATCGCGAACCCGGTGTCGTTGGTGCGCTCGGGCATCAGCACGACCAGGGAGTCGTCGCGATCGGAGTGGGTGCGCGACAGTTCACCGGAGCCGTCGCAGGTGAGGATGAGATGCCATGCGTCGTCGACGAGTCCGTCCACGAGCCGGGTCGTCGCGACGCTCTCCGGACTGTTGCCCGACCGGCCGAACGAGACGAGCAGCGTGGGGGTTTCGCGCTCGAGGTGATCGTGCGGATTGGACACGATGCTCGTGGTCGCGATGGCGTCGACGCGGCGGTTCAGATGGTGTCGCAGCGCCGGCGCGACGATGTGGCCGGCGAATGCGGAGCTCCCGGCGCCGGTGAGGATGATCCGGAGGTCGGGACGCGCCACGAGGTCGCCGACGAAGCCGGTCGCGCGTTCGTCGATCAGTCGACCGACTTCGCGCCACGCGTCGGGCTGCTGTTCGATCTCGAGAATCGTTGCGCCGCCGTCGTGTTGGGCGGGGATGTCAGGCAAGAGTGGCTCCGTTGCTGTCAGTGGGGTGGCACGCCTGCGCGTAGGGGCGCAGCGCGTCGCGGACGTGGTCGATCACCAGGTGGTGCGGATCCGGCGGCAGGCTGCCGTCGCGGATACGCCGGTACTGGTCGGGCAGGAACTGACTGATCAGGGGAAGCGGGATTCCGTCGGCGAGGTTGGACATCAGCGTGCGCCTCGCGGTCTCGATGCGCTCGTCGGGCCAGTAGTAGCGCAGCCTGTCGCTGTAGCTGAAGCGGCGTGCGATGCGCTGCTCCTGCTCGGTCCCGTGGTAGTAGGACTCCCAGTAGCCGGGGTCCTCGAGCATGCGGCGTTCGACCACGTCGACGAGATCCGACCGGTCCGACGACGGCACGATCTGGTCTTCGATCATCGCGAGCGCAAACAATGCCTCGCGCAACGCGAACGTCAGACCCGGTCCGACCTTCAGGATGGCCCAGTGGTCTTCGACCAGCTCCAGGAGCTGTTGGGGCCGTTGGTAATCCGTCGAGTGCGCCTCGAACACGAGGTTTGGCTCGGTGTCGAGCACGCGGCGCAGATCCGCGGTGGCCGAGTGTTCGTAGTCCACGACCTTGAGGTGGTCGAACTCGACGCCCGGCTGCACGACGAGTGCGGCGACCCGTGGCCACACGTCGTCCAGTCCGACGCGGGCGAAGGCTTCGCGGTGGGCGGCGAGGGTACGGCGGGCGCGTTCGGGTGTCGTCGGGGTGACGTGGTCCAGCGTCTCGTGGGCGCCGCCGGGCACGGGCACCTCGGTGCCGATGACGTAGGACAGCGCCGCGGTGCCGCCCATCCGGTTGCCGGTGTCCTCGGCGATCCGCAGCAGGCGCGCGCTGCGTTCGGCGACGACGGCGTCGTCGAGGACGGCGGGGTCGTCGGCGCACGACATGCTGCAGTCGAGGTGGATCTTGGTGTAGCCGGCGTCGACGTAGCTTCTGATCAGCTCGTCGGCGTGGGCCATCGCCTCGTCGGACGGCGTGCGCTGCCACCGGTTCGGGCCGAGGTGATCCCCGCCGAGGACGACGCGGTCACGGGAGAATCCGCGTTCGTCGGCGATCCGGAACACCATGTCGCGGAAGTCGGCCGGGCGCATTCCGGTGTAGCCACCGAACTGGTCCACCTGATTCGACGTGGCCTCGACGAGCACGTAGGTCTGGTCGTCGGCTGCCTGGGCGATGGCGGCCTCGATCACGACGGGGTGTGCCGAGCAGACGGAGTAGACGCCGACCAGATCACCGGCCTTGTGCCGTCTCATGGTCTGGGCCAGGTGCCCCGTCGCCGTGGTGGCGCTCATACCCGTGCCTCCTCACCGACGACGTGGCAGAGCCGGGTGACCGTCGTCGCGATCGCCTCCCGGCCGGCCGCGAGGTAGGGCCTCGGATCGACGGCGTCGGGACGCATCCCCAGCTCGTTCCGGACGGCGCCGGTGAAGGCGACGTTCAGTGCGGTGCCGACGTTGAGCTTCCGCAGACCGGCCTGCGCCGCAGCGCGGAGTCGCTCGTCGGATACTCCCGACCCGCCGTGCAAGACCAGCGGAATGGGCACGGCCGCAGCCAGTCTCGCGGTCAGTTCGAGGTCGATCGCGGCGTCGCGGGTGGTCATCGCGTGACTGCTTCCCACGGCGACCGCCAGCGCGTCGACGGTGGTGCGGCGCGCGAAGTCCGCGGCCTCGGCCGGGTCGGTGCGCACGCCGGGCGCATGGGCGCCGTCCTTGCCGCCGACCTCGCCCAGCTCGGCCTCCACCCACAGTCCCCGCTGCCGTGCGGCGTCGGCGTATCGCGCGGTCTGCTCGACGTTGTCGCGGAAGTCGAGGTGCGCGGCGTCGATCATGATGGAGCTGACGGCGAACCGCTGCGCCATGCCGATCGCCGCATCGATCAGCGCCGGCTCGGTGAAGTGATCGAGGTGCAGGGCGATCGGGACGGACGCCGCCGCGGCGACCTCCGCGCACGCTGCCAGCACCGGCGCGGCGTTGCCGCCGTGGAACCGGACGGTGTTCTCGCTGATCTGCAGGATGATGCCGGAGGCTGCTGCCTCGGCACCGCGAGCGATGGCCTCGGCGTGCTCGAGGGTGATGACGTTGAACGCCAGCACGGCGGTACCGGCCGCTGTCGCGGCGGCAACCAGATCGGCGGTGGTGGCGGTTGTCATGATGAGTCGATCATCGGAAGACCGCTCACAACGCGCAATGGAAACCGCCGAAGCGATCAGGAAAACTGAGCGCTCACGACGAGCGGGTCAGGCGGATTCGGCGGCGACCCTGGCCCGTTCGCGCTCCCGCACGGAGGCGACGACGCCGCCATCGTTGAGGATGTCGGTGCCGGTGAGGTAACCGGCCTTGTCGCTGACGGCGTAGGCGAACAGTTCGCCCATCTCCTCCGCCCTTCCCCACCTCGGGACCGCGGCGTTGGCGACTATCGCGCCGGCGCCCGCCTGCTCCTCCAGCCGGCCCATCTCGGTGTCCACCGACCCCGGCGACACCGAGACGATGCGCAGCCCGCGGCCGTTGAACCGCTCGGCCTGCGAAGAGCTGTACCACTTGACGAAGGCCTTGCTCACCCCGTACGCCATGCCGGATCGCGACTCTTCGGGAGCGATGCTCAGCGCCTGTCGCATCTCGGCCATGAACCGTTCCTGGTCGTTCATGGCGAGTGGGAAGTGCGCTGTGGGAATGAAGCTCTCGGGAACCAGGTAGGCCGCCATCGACGCCACGTTCACGATCGCGGCGCCCTCGCTGGCGGCCTCGTAGAAGGCCTCGCCGACGTGCACGGTGCCCAGCGCGTTGGTGATCATCACGTACTCCGCGTCGCCCATGCTGGGGCTGACACCCGCCGCGTGGACGACTGCCGACACCGTCCCCTGACCCGCCGCCGTCGCGAACAGCTCGTCCACCGCGGCACGATCGGTGACGTCGGAGTGGACCACCGTGGGCGGCATGCCGAGTGCCGTCAGCTCGGCCGCCGCGGCATCCAGTCGGTCACGCCTGTTATCGCACAGGACCAGGTGGTGGTCAGCGCCCATGATCTTGGCCGTGGCCAGTCCCATGCCGCCGGCACCGCCGGTGATCACCACCACTCGCGTCATCCCTGGACCGTATACCGGCAGTACGCCGTGGACGGCGGTTCGACCCGCACCGACGGGGTAACCGAAATCCATGAACCTGCACCGCGTCCTGAGCAGAGTGGAAGAGGCCGGGGCGCTCGACGCGCCGGCAGCAGCGAGCGCCCGCGTCGCTGGCCGAGTGGTCGAGGGCATCGGCCTGGCCAAGGTCCTGCGAGGGTCTTGGCTCGGTCACCCGGTGCACCCGCTGCTCATCACGATTCCCATCGGGTCGTGGATGGCGGCGCCGGTCTTCGACGTCGTCTTCGACGACACCGCGACCGCCCGCCGACTGCTGGGGATCGGACTGGCCGCGACACCTCCGACCATCCTCGCGGGCTGGGCCGACTACGCACTGCTCAATCGACGACAGCAGCGCGTCGGCCTCGTGCACGCCGCGTCGAACGCCATCGGCGTCGTTGCCTTCTCGCTCGCCTACCGCGCCTACGGTCGGGAACGCCTCCGCGCAGCGCGGGTGTGGTCGCTGCTCGGCCTCACGGCGATCAGCGTCGGCGGCGCGCTCGGCGGTCATCTGTCCTACGCGCAGGGTGCAGGCATGTTTCGCTGGCAGCCGGTGCGCGCGCTCACCCATCGCGGCCCGGTCGAACACCTGCGCGCCGCCTGAGCAGACACGGTCCGGTGTAATCGATCTTGGTCCGGGTATAGAGGCGTGGTGTCCTCGCCTCGGTGTGTCCCCGGCCCCCTCGTCGGCTCCATGATCAGCGCGCCGTCAGCGGGTCGTCGGTGACGGCCGTCCCGACGCCGGCGCCCGAGGACCTGCGGCAGCTGGCGCAGGCCCACGGCGTCGCGACCTCGTACCGCAACGAACGACGCGAACCGGTCGACGTCGATGCCGACGTCGTGATCAAAGTGCTCGGTCTGCTCGACGTCGAGGCAGGCACCGAAGCCGACCGGCGCCGCGAACTGACCCGCCTCGAGGAACTCGATCGTGCGGGCACGCTGCCCCCGACGGTGGCCGTCCGCGTCGACGGCAAGCCCCAATCCCTGCCCGGCGCAGCCTCGTTGACGACTGAGGACGGCAGCCAGATCGACGTGCGCGACGAGCTGCCCGCCGACCTCGCGCCCGGGTGGTACCGGCTGCAGACCCGGGAGGGACAGGAGTCGACGCTGGTGGCCGCTCCACCTCGGGTGCCGTCCGCGCCGCCGACGTGGGGCTGGATGCTGCAGCTGTACGCGCTGCGGTCGGCCCGCTCGTGGGGCATAGGCGACCTGGGCGATCTGCGGGAGTTCGTCGAGTGGACCGCCGCCGACCACGGGGCAGGGGCAGTGCTGCTCAACCCGTTGCACGCTCCCGGACCGACGCACCCGGTGCAACCGTCGCCCTACACGCCGTCGAGCCGCCGGTTCGCCAACCCGCTCGCGCTGCGCATCGAGGACGTCGACGCCTATCGCCGCGCCGACCCCGCCACCCGCGCGGAGGTGGACGCGTTGCGCGTCTCGGCGACCACCGAGCGCATCGACCATGATCTCGTCTGGGCGGCGAAACGCGATGCGCTCGAACTGCTTTGGCGCTCCGAAGGCCGACCCGACGCCTTGACCGGCGCGTCCGAGGGGCTGCGCGACTGGGCGACGTACTGCGCGCTGGCCGAACGCCACGGTGGCAGGTGGAGCCGCTGGCCGGAGGCACTGCGCAACGTCTCGAGCCCGGCCGTCGCCGCGGCTCGGGACGAGCTGGCACCGCGGGTCGCCTTCCACGCCTGGGTGCAGCACCGGTGCGCCGAGCAGCTGACCGGGGTGCGGACCGCGGCGCGCGAGTCCGGCATGGCGTTGGGCGTGCTGCACGACCTGGCCGTGGGGGTCGACGCGGACGGCGCCGACGCGTGGGCACTGGCCGACGTGCTGGCCGGAGGGGTGAGCATCGGCGCCCCACCCGACAACTTCACGCCCCGCGGACAGGACTGGGGGCTGCCACCGTGGCGGCCGGATCGCCTGGCCGCCACCGGGTACGCGGCGCTGCGGGACATGCTGCAGGCCGTCCTGTCCCACGCCGACGGGCTGCGGATCGACCACGTCGCCGGTCTGTGGCGACTGTGGTGGATCCCGCCGGGCGACGGTCCCGATCGCGGCACCTACGTGCACTACGACGCCGACGCGATGCTGGCGGTGCTCGCACTCGAGGCGCACCGCGCCGGCGCCACCGTGGTGGGCGAGGACCTCGGCACCGTGGAGCCGGAGGTGTCCGAGGCGCTGGCCGACAACGCGATGCTGGGGTGCGCGGTGTCGTGGTTCACCCGCGACCAGTCCGCACCCGACGAACCGCTGCTCCCTCCTGCGAAGTGGCCGTCACGGGCCGCGGCCAGCCTCTCCACCCACGACCTGCCCACCGCGGCGGGGTTCATGAGCGGTGAGCACGTGCGGGCGCGCGCGGACCTCGGCCTGCTCGACGACGTGCCTGCCGAGCAGGCGAACGCCGACAAGGAGCGCGCCGAGTGGCTGGAGATGTTGCGGTCCGAAGGGCTACTCGACGCCGCGACCGAGCCGGACGAGTCGCAGATCGTCGTCGCGATGCACCGCTTCCTGGCGTCGACCTCGAGCCAGCTGAAGCTCGTCTCGCCCTACGACGTGATCGGCGAGCGCAGGCAACCGAACCTGCCGGGAACGGTCGACGAGTACCCGAACTGGCGGCTCCCCCTCGCCGAGACCCTGGAGGAATTGCGGGCCGACCCGCGGGTGGCTGAGGTCGTCGCGGCGTTCCGCCGCTAGTGCCTGAGCGGCGTTCCGCCGCTAGTGCGTGAGCGGCGTTCCGCCGCTAGTGCCTGAGCGGCGTTCCGCCGCTAGTGCACCAGCACCGGCTCGGCAGGCGCCGGGCGGCGGCCGGTGAAGAACGCGGCCGCCACGGCGACGACCGCGATGACGGCCGCCACGGTGAACGCGGCGCGCACGCCGGGTAGGTCCGGTGCGCCGCCGGACGCAGAGGCCCTGGTCATGACCGTGATGAACAGTGCCGTACCTGCGGCGCCGGCCACCTGCTGCAGAGTCGTCAGGATTGCACTGCCGTGGGAGTAGAGCCAGTCGGGCAGCACGCCGAGCGCGTCGGTCATCAGCGGCGTGAACATCATCGACAGCCCCAGCATCATCACCATCTGCAGCACGACGACCACCCAGATCGGCGACGCGGCCGACAGCATCGCGAACCCCCACAGTGATGCGCACAGCAGCACCGAGCCCGGGATGACGAGGACGCGGGCACCGAGCCGGTCGTAGATCCGTCCGACGAACGGCCCGGCCAGACCCATCAGCAGGCCCCCGGGGAAGCCAACGAGACCGGCCACCAGGGCGCTGCGCCCGAGGACGTCCTGCACGTACAGCGGCAGCATGATGATCGCGCCGAACAGCGCCATGAACCCGAGGACGACGAGCGCGAGCGACACCGAGAACCGGCGGTAGGTGAAGGGGCGGAGATCCAGGAAGGCGCCGTCCCTGCGCTGCAGGCGGACCTGCCGCAAACCGAAGAGCACCATGGCCGTCGCACCCACGATGGCAGGCACCCAGGCCGGGACGCCACCGGCGCCGCTGGACTCGCCCGCGAGCGACAGCCCGAAGACGAGGCCGGCAAAAGCGACTGCGGACAGCGGCACCGAGACGTAGTCGATCGGGGTCGGGCGACGTTCCTCGCTGGGGACCCGCAGCCACCTGTGGCCGGCAGCGAGCGCGACGAGAGCGATCGGCAGCACGATCCAGAACATCCAGCGCCAGCTCAGCGATCCGAGGATCAGCCCGGACAGCGTCGGGCCCACCGCGGGCGCCACGGCGATCACGATCGAGATGGTGCCCATGGTCTGGCCGCGCCGTTCCACCGGGATCAGCGTCATGATCGTCGTCATCAGCAGGGGCACCATGACTGCGGTGCCGCAGGCCTGCACGATCCGTGCCACCAGCAGGACGGTGAAGCCCGGTGCGAGCGCCGCGAGCAGCGTCCCGCTGCAGAACAGGATCATCGACATCAGGTAGACGGTCCGGGCCGGAAAGCGTTGCAGCAGCGCACCGGTCATGGGGATCACCACGGCCATGGTGAGCAGGAAGCCACTGGTGAGCCACTGCGCCGTGGCCGCGGACACCTCGAGGTCCAGGATCAGCGCGGGCAGCGCGACGCTCATGATCGTCTCGTTGAGGATCATGACGAATGCCGCCCCGACCAACAGCGCGATGATCAGGGTGGGGCTCGGCGCAGGACGGCGCGAAATGACTTGCTCCTCGAGTCGTCGATTGTTAGGTCGGCTACCAGAGTAGGCGAGGCCGTACCAATGCGCGCAAACGGTTTTCGGCAGGATCTCGTGCTCGTGTGACCGTCGACACCGTTGTGACGGGTCGCGGTTGGCGACAACCTATGAGGCATGGCTGTTTTCGTGGCGGTGTCGGCAATGGCGTTGCTGGCCGCCTTCACCATGTGGCTTCCCGTGGCCGCGCGACGATCCGACGCCCTGGATCGGTTGATCGCGATCGTCGCAATGGCCGGGCAGTGCGCGCCGCTGCACGGTCGCGAGTCGCTCACCAACTTCGGGCCCGGGTCAGGCCACGGGCGGGAGGTCGACGGGGAAGGGTTCGGCGAAGTCGGCGGACCTGGCAACCGCGGCCCACTCGCGGTCCTCCGCTAACAGGGACTCGTCCTGTCGTATCGCGCCCTCGATGGCGATCACGCCGAGCGGGAGGTGGTACGGCACGTCAGCGCGTCGGGACAGCCGGACCAGGATGTCCGCCGCGCGCGCGGGATCGCCCGCGGTGACGGCGGCGCTGGTGCGGATGGCGTTCATCGCGCCGACGGTGGCGGCGTAGCGGTCCGGGATGTCGTCAATGGTCATCGACGATCCCGCCCAGTCGGTCGCGAACCCGCTCGGTTCGACCACGACGACCTTGATCCCGAACGGTGCCGTCTCCGCCTGCAGCACCCGAGAGAAGCCGTCGATCGCGAACTTCGCGGCCTGATACGACGCGATGCCTGCCGATCCACCGACGCGGCCGCCCATCGACGAGAACTGGATGACGAGCCCGCCCCCGTTTTCGCGCAGGACGGGGATCGCGGCCTTGGACACGTTGTAGACACCCCAGAAGTTGGTCTCGAACTGCTCGCGGAAGTCACCGGCGTCCCCGGTTTCGATCGGGGCGACGTTGGCGTACCCGGCGTTGTTGACCACCACGTCGACGCGGCCGAATTGGTTTCCCGCCGCAGCCAGCGCCGTGCGTGCGGCGTCGGCATCGGTCACGTCGAGTGGCAGCGGCAGGATTCGATCTCCGAAGGCGTCGACGAGATCGGCCAACCGATCGGGACGCCGCGCGGTGGCCGCCACCGCGTCACCGGCGTGCAGGGCGGCCTTGACCAGTTCCTTGCCGAAGCCGCGCGTCGAGCCCGTGACGAACCAGACCTTGCTCATGTTCTCCTCCTCGTTCTGATAGTTTGACTCTCACTTGAACGTCGGCGAGTCGGAATCATTCCCGGCCCCGGCGACGGCGGGGGTGATCGATGCGACGCGATGCGGCCATGAACCGCGCTCGGCTCTTGAACGCCGCCGAGGCGGTGTTCGCCGAACGTGGGCCGTCGGCGACCCTCGACGACATTGCGAAGGCGGCTCAGGTCGGACCGGCGACCCTGTACCGCCGCTTCGCGAACAAGGACGCCCTGGTGCGAGAGGTCCTCGGCGGCTTCTTCCAACGCCTGATAGACGTCGCCGCCGAGGCCGAGCAGTCCCCGGCAGACGCGGGACTGGACGTCTTCCTGCGCACGGTCGGCGTCGAACTCGCGGCGAAGGCCGGTCTGTCCGCACCGATCTGGGGCGACCTCGCGCCTACGCCACTGGTGGAGGAGTTGCGGAGCCGATCGACCGAGTTGCTACGGCGAGCCCAGGCCGCGGGGGCCGTTCGCGCGGACGTGACTCCCGACGACATCACCATCGCCGTGTGGGCGCTGCGCGGCGTCATCCAGTCCGAGCGCACCGATCCGGCGCACCGGGGCGAGCAGCTGTGGCAACGACATCTCGACACGATCCTGCGGGGCTTCCGCACATACCCCTGACGAGACGATCATGGTCGCCATGGCGACGCTGACATCGGTGAACGTGGGCCTTCCCAGGGACGTCGACTGGAACGGCCGCACGGTGTTCTCGGGGCTCGGCAAGCAGCCGGTGCCCGGGCCACGAATGGTGCGACGGCTGAACGTCGATGGCGATGGCCAGGGCGATCTCGGCGGACACGGCGGGGAGAACCGAGCGGTTCTGGTGTACCAGGTGCAGTCCTACCGACACTGGGCCCAGGTGCTCGACCGGCCGGACCTCGCGCCGGGTCTGCTCGGCGAGAACCTCACCGTGGACGGCCTGTCGGACGACGACGTGTGCATCGGCGACCGCTACCGCGTGGGCGACGCAGTTCTGGAGGTCACCCAGCCCCGGGTCACCTGCTACCGGGCGGGCATTCGAATCGGCGAGCCGCGCATGGCCGCGCTGCTCGTCTCGCACGGCAGGCCGGGCTTCTATTGCCGCGTCATCAAGGAGGGTCCGGTCGAGGCGGGCCAGGAGATCGTCAAGGTGGCCGACGGTCCGCACCGGGTGTCGGTGGCCGAGATCAACGGGCTGCTGTACCTGCCGGGTCACCCCCGCACCGTGCTGGAACGCGCCCTCGACATCCCGGCGCTCAGCCCCGGGTGGAAGGCGTCGCTGCGCAGCCTCGCGGATCAGGGCGACCAGGCGGGCAACAGCGGGCTGGCGTCGGCGGGACCACCCCCGTCGTGGATGGGTTTTCGGCCACTGCGCGTCGCCGAGGTGCGCGACGAGAGCCGGCACGTGCGGTCGGTCTACTTCGAAGCGCCCGACGGGACGGCCTTGCCGAGCTGGCGACCCGGCCAGTCGATCACCCTCAGGCTGACGGCCGATCCCTTTGCGGCGCCGATGATCCGGAACTACTCGTTGTCCAATCTGCCCGGCTCCGAAAGCTTCCGGATCAGCGTCAAGCGGGAGGACGACGGCGTCGTCAGCCGGTTCATCCACGCGCACGTGTCGGTGGGCGACCTCCTCGACGTCGCCGCGCCGCGCGGCACCTTCGCCCTCGACGAGGGCAGCGGCCCGGTGGTCCTGCTTTCCGCAGGCGTCGGCGTCACCCCGGTCCTCTCCATGCTGCACTCTCTGGTGAAATCGTCGTCCACGCGGGACGTCTGGTGGTTGTACGGCGCCCGCGACGGCACCGAACATCCGTACGCCGACGAGGTGCGGGAGTTGCTCGGGCAGCTGCCGCGCGCCCGTTCGCGCACCGTCTACAGCCGTCCCGCGCCGTCGGATCGGGCCGGGGTGGACTACACCGACACCGGCCGGCTGTCGATCGCCCTCGTCCGGGAGCTGGGCGTGCCGCACGACGCGACGGCATACCTCTGCGGCCCGGCCTCGTTCACGACGGAACTGCACGCCGGCCTCGCCGCCTACGGTCTCGACCCGAGCCGCATTCGCAGTGAGCTGTTCGGCGCCAAGGAAGCGCTGACGCCCGGCATCGCGGCGAGAATCCTTGCGCCGCATCTACCCTCGGGTGAGCCGGGGCCGGGTCCCGCCGTGCAGTTCGCCCGCAGTGGCATCTCCGCACCAATGGCTGCCGCGCCGTCGACTCTGCTGGAATTCGCCGAGGCGTGCGACGTCCCGGCGCGATGGTCGTGCCGAACGGGCGTGTGCCACAACTGTCAGACGGCCCTGCTGTCAGGCAGCGTCGACTACGACCCCGAACCGCTCGAGCGCCCCACCGACGGCAACGTCCTCATCTGCTGCTCACGCCCCGCCGGCGACGTCGTGCTCGACCTGTGAACCGGCTCAGCGCCTGACCGACCCCGGAGGCATGTCGACGCCGATCTCGTCGCAGATCGGCCCGATGATGAACAACGAGCCGCGCGGGCTGCAGAACGGCGTGCCGAAGGGCAGCGGGGCAGGCGGCGGCGGAGGCGTGAGGATCGGCGCCGGAATGTCAGCCGAGATGAAGCTGCCCAACGGACTTCCCTGCAGGTCGACCATCCGCACGTTGCCCGTTCCGGTGGGTGTCATGAACCAGGTGTGGCACCCGTTCATGTCCCACTCGATGTTCTGAAACGGCAGGGCCTCGCCCGGGCACCAGGTCGTCGTCGGCGCCTGATACGGGTTCGCCTGGGCGGTGGCCGCGCTCATCGCGACACCGACCGCTGCGATCGCGCCGGACACCGCAACTGCGGTGGCGAGTCGTGAGGTGCGGTTCATGTCCATTCCCTTCGTCGAGCGCAACCACGTCGGCGTCGCTTCGGGGATCAGCACACTCCTGGTGCCGGGCTACCGATCCCAAGAAGTCGGGCCGCGGTCTGGATCGGCGAGCCGTTGGCGCAGCGTCGCCGCGCGCAGGATCAGGTGGTTGCGCTCGGCAAGGTTCTGCGCCTGCGCGGCGGCCTCGGCGTAGAGCCCCGCAGCCGCCACCAGGTCGCCTTCGCGTTCTCGCAGATGAGCGACGGCAGCCGTGTACCGCGGTAGACCGGGGTCGAGGTCGGCGAGCGCGCGCAGCCCGGCGTGTGGGCCGTCGGCCTCGCCCACTGCGACGGCACGATTGAGCCGCACGACCGGACTGTCGGTGAGTGCGACCAATTCGTCGTACCACTCGACGATCTGCACCCAGTCGGTCTCGTCGGCCGACTGGGCATCGGCGTGCAGCGCCGCGATGGCGGCCTGCGCCTGATACTCCCCCAGCCGGTCACGGGCCAGGGCCGCCTGCAGCACGTCCACGCCCTCGGCGATCAGGTCGCGCCGCCACAGCCCGCGGTCCTGTTCGTCCAGCCGCACGAGGCTGCCGTCGGCGCGGATCCTCGCAGGGCGCCGGGCGTGGTGGAGCAGGAAGAGCGCGAGCAGGCCGGCGACCTCCGGGTCGTCGGAGGCGCGAGACAGCTGCCGCGCCAACCTGATCGCCTCGGCTGCCAGGTCGACGTCGCCGCCATACCCCTCGTTGAACACCAGGTACAGCACTCGTAGGACGGTGCCGAGATCACCGGAGCGATCGAACCGGACGTTACCCACGGTGCGCTTGGCGCGACTGATGCGCTGCGCCATCGTCGATTCAGGCACGAGGTAGGCCTGCGCGATCTGGCGGGTGGTCAGGCCGCCGAGGGCGCGCAGGGTGAGCGCGACGGCCGACGCGGACGTGAGGCTCGGGTGAGCGCAGAGGAAGTAGAGCCGCAGCGTGTCGTCGGCCGATTCCGTGGGGCCGGGCGGCGGCTCGTCGGACAGCCGGGCCTCCCGGGTTCGCCGCGCCACGTCGGACCGGGTGTGATCGATGAAGCAGCGCCAGGCCGTCGTGATCAGCCAGGCCTTCGGATCGTCGGGACTGCGCCGGGGCCACGCGTCGAGCGCCCGGATCAGTGCCTCCTGGACCGCGTCCTCGGCGGCGGCGAAGTCCGCACCGCGGTGGACGAGGGCCGCCAGGACGCCGGGTATCAGCTCCCGCAGCCGGGCCTCGTCCACCGCGCCGGACGTCATCAGTCGTCGACGGTGGGTGGGGCGGTGAGGAAGGGACGCAACTCGAGCCATTCGTGGATCGGCCGCCCGCCCGCCCCAGGCGCCTCGGACAGCTCGCCCGCGAGTTCCACGGCGCGGTCGTGGGAGTCGACGTCGATCACCATCCAGCCCGCGATCAGGTCCTTGGTCTCGGCGAACGGACCGTCGGTGACGGGCGGCTTGCCGTCGCCGTCGGACCGGACCCACTCGCCTTCGGGTGCCAGCGCCTGACCGTCGACGTACTCGCCGGTGCCTTGCAACCGCTCGGCGAAGTCGTTCATGTACTGCACGTGCGCGCGGATCTCATCGGGCGTCCACTGGTCCATCGGTACGTCGTTCACCGCAGCCGGCGCGCCACGGTAGTGCTTGAGCAGCAGGTACTTCGCCATGGGTTTCTCCCTTGTCAGACGGCGACCCCGATTGGTCGCACACACCAGGGACGGAGCCGAGCCGGCATTCTCGACACGCGGCCTCACACCGATCAGCGGTCGGTCTCCGACAGCGGACGGCGTTCGACCCCTCGCCCCGTGATCACCTTGGCACTGACCAGGGCCAGCCGGGCGAGGCCATGGTAGGTGGATGGGTTGAACAGCGTCGGCCACGTGGATCGGGCACGGTTCTCGTCGACGCGGCGGCCGTCGAACCGGTCGCGCAGCCATCTCAATGCCATCGGCGCCGACAACGGGTGCAGGAGGATGTGCTCGCAGAACCTGTCGCGGTGGTAGGTCACGTCGGTGCCGCCCGCGGCGTAGGTCTCGGCCAGCCGGTCGATGTCGTCGACCGAGATGATGCGGTCGTGCACGGCCTGCACGATCAGCACCGGCATGGTGGGGGCCGCGATGCCCAACCTGATGTTGTCGAAGACGTGTTGGACTTCCGGCAGGCTCAGGATCTCCTCGAGCGGACGGTCGACCATGCTCGCCATGTCCTGCTTGCGCATTCGGATCACCGCCTGCGCGGTCGTCATCGTGGCGAGCTGATCGAACAGTGCCTTGCCCTCGGGGGTGACGCGTTCGGAGATGACGCGCTTGAGGTCTGGATAGCTGTGCATCAGCGCGGCGACCACCATCGTCGGCAGCCCGGAGAAGAACTTGCCGTTGAGCCGGTGATACGTCTGACCGAGATCGCCGACCGGAGAGCCGAGCACCGCACCGACCACGTTGAGTTCGGGTGCGTAGCCGTCGTACATCTCCGCCGCCCACGCCGTGGCCAGGCCGCCACCGGAGTACCCCCACAGTCCGATCGGCGCGGACCCGGAGAGGGCAAGGGGTTCGAAGTTCAGCGCGGCCCGCAGCCCGTCGAGCACGCAGTAGCCGGGTTCGAACGGTGCACCGAAGACCCCGTGGGGGCCACCGTGGTCCGGCACCGAGACGGCCCATCCCTCGGCCAGTGCGGCGACGATCAGCAGGAGTTCGAACTGCGCCAGCGCTCCGGCCGCCTTGGCCCGGCGCCGCAACGCGTACGACGGGAAGCAACGTCCCGTCACCGCGTCGATGGCGCACTGGTAGGACACGATCGGGCAGGGCATGTCGGGCGTGCGTTCGGTCGGTGTCAGCACGGTGGTGACCGTGGTCGACGGGTGATCTTCGAGGTCCGTCGTCCGGTAGAGCAGTTGGGTGGCGGTGAAGCGCTGTGGGATCAGCCCGAGGAACGCGAGTCGAACGTCGCGGGAGCGGAGCACGGTGCCGGGTGCACGTCGCTCGAAGCCGGCAGGTGGTTGGTAGAAGGGGTCGTCTCCGGGCAGCACCGGCCGACCGTCGACATCGGGTCCGTCGTGCGGCGGCAACCACTCGTCACCGTTGCCGGCAACCGTGACGTCTGAGCCCATCGGCCTACGGTAACCGGCCAGAACGGTCCATCCCACTACCGACGATCACGTCGCGGAATTATCGAACCGTTACCAACGTTTGTCTCAAATGTCACATGGGTAACTTCAGTAACAGCACCGGTTCGCCAGTGCGTTGCCCGCCGCCGAAGAAAGACATGAATGGATCACGTGAATGAACACCGTCCTCTACGCCGCCACGAACGGCGCCATCTATGAGACCCGCGCCTACTCCAAGGCGGACATCGATCAACTCGTCCAAAGTCAGGGCCTGCAGGCGCTGACCAGCTTCGACCGACAGTTCGACTTCTGGTTCAGCCCCACGTCCAGCCGGTGCCAGCGCCGGGTGAACCGCAGCGCCACCGAACTCCTCCTGGCCACCACGACGTTGACCGCCAAGACGGTGCCCCTGCTTCGCGGCAGTGTCGTGATCGCCACCCATGATGCCGACGGCGAACTCGACGGGCTCAGCTGGCAACAGCTCGATCTGCTCGCGATGAAGAACCGCTCGCTGCACGCCCGCGACCTCCGCATCCTCGAGCGCCGCATCGTTCGCGACGAGCGCAGTCAGCGACGCATCGCCGACGCCGCTCGACCCGCCGCCGCAGTGTCCGCGCCCCAGGTCGAGACCCGCACGCCGGTGCGTAGCTGACCGAGTTTCTCGCGCGCGGAAGCGGGTAAGCACCGCGCAATGAGAATCGTCGTCACCGGTGCTTCCGGAAACGTTGGCACCGGCGTACTGCGCGCGCTCGCGCGCCACATGCCCGACGCGCAAGTGGTTGGAGTCTGCCGCCGTCCTCCCGAGGATGGCATCGACTACGAACGCGTGAGCTGGCACGCCGTCGACCTGGCCTCGCCGACCGCGTCCGCCGACCTGGCGCCTGCCATGCAGGGCGCCGACGTCGTCGTCCACCTCGCGCTGGCGGTGCAGCCGGTTCGCGACGAGGACTACCTCTACCGCGCCAACGTCACGGGTTCGCAAGCCGTCCTCGACGCCATCGACGCCGCGGGCGTCAAGCAGCTGGTGTACGCCTCCAGCCTCGGCATCTACGCCCCCGGGGCGGGCGAGCCCGTCACCGAGGAGTGGCCGGACACCGGCCAGGAGACGTCGATCTACAGCAGACACAAGGTCGCCGTGGAGCGGATGCTCGACCGGTTCGCCGAGCAGCACCCGGACGTGTCCATCGCGCGGTTCCGGCCCACCGTGGTGGTGCAGCGTCAGGCGTCATGGCTGATCAAGACGCTCTACCTGGGCCCGCTCGTACCGAAGGCCGCCTTGGAGATGCTCCGCCGACGCCAGCTGCCGATACTTCCGCTGCCCGCCGGCCTCGGGCTGCAATTCGTACACGCCGACGACGTCGGCGACGCCGTGGTGCGCATGATCGAACTCCGGGCTCAAGGGTCCTACAACGTCGCCGCCGACGTGCTGGACGCCGACGGTCTGGCAAGCCTCGTCGGTGCCCGTCCGATCGCTGTCAGCCCGCGCGCGGCCAGGTCCGTCGTCTCGGCGCTCAGCGCCGCCCGCATCATCGCGCTCACCCCCGGGTGGTACGACGTCGCCACCAACACCCCGCTGATGGACACGTCGAAGGCGCACCTCGAACTCGGTTGGTCGCCCGCGCATTCGTCGACCGTCAGCGCGCGCGAGTTGATCGAGGGCCTGGCCGACGAAGCCATCGGCAGCAGCGCCGCCACGGGTTTCGGTAGCTCCACCCCGGACATCGGTCGTGCCGTCGCGCGCGTGCACGACGCGTCGCTGCTGACGTGGACCGGACTGGCACTGGCGCGAGCGGTGGGCAAGCGTCGCGCCGGTGTCCCCGACGCGATCGTCGTGGCGACCAATCTCGCGTCCGGCACCCCGCTGGCCCTGGATCGCATCCTCGAACGGCGCACGGACAAGGTGGCCCTGGTCGCCCCGGTGGCCGTCCTGGCGGCTTTGGCGGCGACCGTGCGAGGCGGGTGGGCCCCGGTGGCCGCTACCGCGGCGCTGCACGTGCTCAATGGGCTCGAGCGCAAGCGCCGCGCGAAAGATCTTGATTCACAGCCGGTTTCCTCGTTGCCGGGGCCGGGTAGTTCCGATCGGTGATCGAACATGGATAACCACTCGCAGGACACGGGCGCACAGGTGGTCCTCATCACCGGTGCGTCCAGTGGCATCGGCAAGGAGACGGCGCTCCGATACGCCGAACGCGGCGCCCGGCTGGTGCTGGCAGCACGCTCCGGTGACACGCTCGAAGAAGTGGCCGTCGAGTGCAAGCGGGCAGGCGCCTCCGACGTGATCGCCCGGTCGACCGACATCGCCGAAGCCGACCAGGTCTCCGAACTCTTTGACGCCGCCTTCGAACAATTCGGTCGCGTGGACGTGGCAGTGCAGTCCGCGGCGATCACTGCGTTCGGCCGTTTCGTCGACGTACCAGCCGAAGTGTTCGACGGCATCGTGCGCACCAACCTCATCGGCGCCGCCAACGTCGCGCGCTGTGCGCTGGTCCACTTCGAAGAACGCGGAACGGGGCACCTGGTCCTCGTCGGCTCACTGCTCGGCGTCACCGCCGTGCCGTACCAAGCAGCCTACGTCGCAAGCAAGTTCGCGCTCTGCGGCCTGGTGCGGACGTTGCGTCAGGAGACCCACCACCTGCCGGGCGTGAAGGTGCACGGTGTCTACCCGGGACCGGTCGACACTCCGGTGTACGGCACGGCGAGCAACTACTTCGGCCGCACGCCGAGGGTGCCTCCCACCGCCGTGCCGCCGTCGACCATCGTCACGTCGATCGTCCGTGCCACCGAACGGAAGCGTTCGAGCGAGCGTCAGGTCGGCTGGATGAACCGCCCGGCCATCGCGGCCTACCGGCTCATGCCTGCGATGTTCGACGCGGTCATCGGACCGTTCCTGCGCGTGGTGGCGTTCACGGACGAACGCACCGACCCCACCGAGGGCAACGCCTTCGTTGGATCGGGTGACGAGACCCCCACCCGGTGACCCTCGAGGGTCAGCAGTCCAGTTGGACTTCGAAGGTCGCCGTTCCGGTGTTCGAGATGTTGCCGTCGTAGAACCCGTCTGCTGTTCCGGTGATCACGAAGGACCCGTCGACGACCGTTGCCTTCGTGGCGCCCGGTGTGGCGTTGGTGACGCCGCCGGTGAAACCGCCCAAGTCATCGATCCGCATCGATAGCGGCTCGACGCTGGCCCCGGTGCGCACCTGGGCGTTGAAGCCCGGCTGCGGCGGGATGGTCTCGATGAGCCACACCCACTCCGCCTGCTGACAGCGGACGATCGGCCGTTCGGCGATCTCGTTGCCGTTGATCGTGATGCGTGCGGTGGGCGTGCCGAGTGCCGAGGCACCGGACGCGCATCCCGTTGCGACCAATCCGACTGCACAGAGCGCGGCGACACCCGATCGTCGCCGTCGTCGCGTGTGCACCGCCGACCGTTGGTCGTGGCCGTACGGTGTTCTCAGTTCGGTGTCCATGCCTGCGGATACCCAGCGCCCGGCGGTTTGAGACCGCTCGCAGCAAACAGACTCCGAGGAGGGTGACCGTGACTGACTGGGTGGTGACGATCGTCGGGGCCCTGCTCGTGATCGTGGTGGTCCGCGACGTCTTCCACACGCTGTTCCACCCGGTCGGGCACGGCAGCATCGCACCACAGGTCATGCGATCCGTGTGGTGGCTGCTGCGGCTGTTCCCATCCGATCGCCGGATCACCTCACTCACCGGGCCGCTGGGAATCGGACTGGTCGTAATCACCTGGGGCGCCATCGCGGTCGTCGGGTGGGCGATGCTCTACTACGCCTCGATGCCGGAGGGCTTCGCCTACAGCTCGGAGCTGAACAACGTCCCGCGCAGCACCGAATTCGACTCGCTGTACATCTCCCTGGTGACGATCGGCACGCTCGGCTTCGGCGACATAGTGCCCACGCTGCCCGTCCTTCGCCTGCTCGTGCCCCTGGAGTCGCTGTTCGGCTTCATGCTGCTGACGGCAGCGGTGTCGTGGGTTCTGCAGATCTATCCCGCCTTGCACCGCCGACGCGTTCTGGCGCTGCAGCTCTCGACGCTTCGCGGGGTCCGGCGAGACGACCCCACGCTGGGCATCGACAGCATTCCCAGCGACGTCCTCACCGGCATCGCCAACGCGGTCGTCGAAGCGCGCAACGACTTCACCCAGTACGGCGCCACGTACTACTTCCGCGACGTAGAAGCGGACGCCTCACTGGCTGCGTCGCTGGTGTACGCCACCGAACTCGCCACCGAGGCAGCCGACAGCCAGGACGACCAGATCCGCCTCGCAGGCGCGATGATCACCTCGGCCGTCGACAGCCTGGCCAAGCTCTTGAACGAGGAGTTCCTGCGGTTCGATGGTGACACGGCGGCCGTCATCAAGGCCTACGCCGAGGATCATCGGCACCACGACTGAGCGGGCTCAGGTGATTGTCCCGTTCGTGCGGGGGTAGGCCTCGGAGCGTGTTCAGCAGCGAAGCAAAGCAGACGTCGAATGCCCGCCGCTCACCCGAGGAGGTCGATCGGCAGCGCAAGCAGAACGAGCAGCGGGCGCAGGAGGAGAAGGAATCCGGCCCCGTAAGAGACAACCCCGACGCCGCACCCATCGGCGAGGCCATCGAGGACTTCCACCGCCGCGGCGACGTCGTCTTCGGGATTCCTGCGCACCGCTCCGGCACCGGACACACCGACCCGGTGGCGTCGCGCTGGATGGGCATCGACGCCTTCCGGGCCGACGTGGGGATGAACAAGGGTGTCGACAACCGGCACCAGTCTTGGCAGGTCGAGCCGACGGCCATGCAACTGTTCGCCAAGGCGGTCGGCGCCGAGGAGACGCTGTTCTCCACGAACGGCAGCACCGAGAACGTGCACGTCGCGATGATGGCTGCGGTGCGGCCCGGCGAGACGCTGGTGATGGCCCGCAACGGCCACAAGTCCGCGTTCTCGGGGCTGGTGCTCTCCGGGGCGAAGCCCGTCTACGTCGAGCCGGAGTACGACGATCGGTGGCAGATCGCGCACGGCATCGACCCGCACCGGCTCGACGACACGCTGCGCGAGCATCCCGAGGCGGCCGCCGCGATGATCTTCACGCCTACCTACTACGGCGTCAGTGCCGACGTCCGCGGCATCGCCGAGGTGGCGCATTCCCACGGCATCCCCCTGATCACCGATGACGCTTGGGGTTTGGACTTCGCCTTCTGCAGCCGATTGCCCGCCTCCGCCATCGAGTCCGGCGCAGACCTGTGCATCGGCAGCGTGCACAAGTCACTCAACGGCCTGTGCCAGACCTCGGTGCTCAGCAGACAGGGCAACCTGATCGATCCGACCCGGTTGTCGCTGGTCCTCGAACTCACGCAGTCGACCAGTGCGTCGTCGCTGCTGCTGTCGTCGATCGACGCCGCGCGTCGGCAGTTCGCCGAACACGGTGAGGAAATGCTGGGCCACGCCATAGATCTGGCCATTGGCGTGCGGGACGCGGTGTCGACGATCGAGGGCCTCGATCTCCTGGGCGAGGACGTGCTCGCCAGCGCCGGAGCCCACGCGTTCGACCCCACCCACGTCACCGTCGACGTCGTCGGACTGGGTCTCACCGGATACCAAGCCGCCGACTGGTTGCTCCAAAGGTGCGGCATCCACGTCGAATTGGCGGATCACCGGCGCCTGATGGCACTGATCACCTTCGCCGACACCGAAGCGACGGCGCACCGCCTGATCGCCGGGCTGACCGCCCTGGCGGAGGAACACGCGGGGCGAACCCCGTTGGCCGTCGACGACGTCCCACCGTTTCGCGACCTTCGGACCGAGACCGTCATGCTGCCCCGCGACGCCTACCTCGGCGTCACCGAAATGGTGCCGTGGCGCGAAGCCGCCGGCCGCATCTCGGCGGAGATGATCTGCCCGTATCCGCCGGGCATCCCGATCATCGCCCCGGGCGAACTACTCAACGACGCGATCGTCGACTACTTGGAACAGCAGGCCGCCAAGGGCGTCATGGTCGAGGGTGCCGCGGACGAGTCGCTCGCGAACTTCCGTGTCGTCGCTCGCTGACGAAAGCTCGCACGTTTGAGTGGTCGCGAGGCGGGCACGTCGGTCCGATGAGCACGGCAGCAATGGTTCCCTGCGATGCATGGAACCGAGATGAGCGGGACGAGACGCGCACTCAGCGCCTCGACCGCAACTGGGCAACGCTGCTGCAGGAGCTGCGCGTCGTGCTGACCGGGGTCCAGCTGCTCACCGGCTTCCTGCTGACGCTGCCCTTCCAGCAGCGCTTCACCGCGCTCGACCAGGAATTGCGGCTGCTCTACCTCGCCACCGTGGGTTGTTCCATCGCGGCCACCGTTCTGCTCACGACGCCGGTGGCGCTGCACCGCATGACCTTCCGGCGGCACATGCTCTGCAAGCTGGTCGCGGTGTCGCACTGCGTGACGATGGTCGGTCTGCTCCTGCTCGGCGCAGCCGTCTCGGGTGTCGCAACCATGGTCTTCGACGTGATCGCGGGGCGCGGCGCAGGCGTGGCAGCCGGCGCCACCACGGCGACGACCTGGGTGGCGCTCTGGGTGGCGCTGCCGCTCGTGGCGCGACGGGGAACCCGCGCGGACGTCCTGCGCTAGCCGGTGACGGGTGCCAGCCGGTCGGCCCATGGCATCGCCTGCTCGAGCTGAGCGGCCAGCCGGATGAGCGTCGACTCGCCGGCGAGCGGCGCGACGAATTGCACGCCGAGCGGCAGACCGTCCGCGGTCCAGTGCAGCGGCAGCGAGATCGCCGGTCGCCCAGTCAGATTCGCCAGCTGCGTGTACGGCACCCAGTTGAGGTTCTTGTCCACCATGTCGTCGACGATCTTCGTGTGGCGCAGCAGGCTTGCGGTACGCGTCTTGATCAGCACGTCGGATGCGCGTTGCAGCGCGGCGGGCAGGTCGAACTCCGCGATCCTCGGTGGCGGGGTGGCCAGGGTGGGCGTGAGCAGCAGGTCGTAGGACTCGAAGTAGGTGGTGAGTCTGCGGGTGTGCTCGTGGCGTCGCTCGACGGCGTCGACGTAGGCCACGCTGCTGGTCGCACGGCCCAGCGCCGCCAGGATGAGGGTGTCCCGTTCGAAGGCGTCGTCGCCCGCCCCGGTCAGGCGCTTGGCCTCGGCGAGTTCCCACGCCGTGTACACGAACCAGGTCAGTAGGAAGTCCCGCGCGAGCGCTGCGTCGTCGAACGGGGCCTCCGGCAGCTCGTCGACGTGGTGGCCGAGATCGGTCAGCGTCCGCACGGTGGCCTCGACGGCGGCGAACGCCTCCGGATGCGGGGACGGGTTGATCGCCGACGGCACCCGCACGCCGATCCGCAGCCGGCCGGGATCCTCGCCGACGTTCGACGCGAACGACGACGCGGGCATCGCCGGCGAGAAGGGGCCGCCCGGCTCCCCGCCGCTGATGACGTCGAGCATGGCGGCCGTGTCGCGCACCGACCGCGACACGACGCCCTGCACCGCCGCTCCGTGCATGGACTCACCCGTTCCCGGCCCCATCGGGGTCAGCCCACGTCCGGGCTTCAGTCCCACCAGTCCGCAGCACGCCGCCGGAATGCGGATCGACCCGCCGCCGTCGTTCGCGCCGGCGCACGGGACGATGCCGGCTGCGACCGCCGCGGCAGAGCCGCCCGACGACCCGCCCGGCGTCCGCTGCAGGTCCCACGGGTTGCGCGCCGGTCCCCAGGCGTCGGGTTCGGTGATGCCCTTCGCGCCGAACTCCGGGGTGTTGGTCTTGCCGATGACGACGAGTCCCGCGTCGAGCCAGCGCGCCACGATCGTCGCGTGCTCGGCGGCCGGGGTGGTCATGAATGCACGCGACCCGCGCGACGTCGGCAACCCGGCGTAGTCCTGCGCGAGGTCCTTGATCAGGAATGGCACACCGGCGAACGGGCCCTCGCGCGGTTCGGTGGGCGGGGCGGGGACGTCGCGGACGATCGCGTTGATCCTCGGGTTGACCACAGCGGCGCGTTCCCGCGCCAGCGTCAACAGTTCCTCGGCTGACACCTGCTTGTCGGCGACCAGCTTCGCCAGGCCGGTGGCGTCGTGGGCGCGGTACTCGTCGAAGTTCACGGTTCGACCGTAGGCGTCGGGCCGCCCTGGTCTCCTAGGGGCCTGCCGCTCGCCACGAGACGTCGCCGTCGAAGCATGGGATGCCGAGCGCCAACGTCAGTTCGAGGACCATGCGCGGATCATCGAGTCGCTCGCCGTAGACCTCGCGTAGCCGGCTCATCCGGTAGCGCACCGTCTGGGGATGCACGAAGAGTTCGGCGGCGACCGCGTCGCGACTGCCCTGATGGAGGAGCCAGGCGCGCAGTGTCGCAAGCAAGTTGTCCCGCATGTGCGGTCGCATTGCCTGTAGCGGTTCCAACGCACGGGCACGCAGGTCGCACAGGGCTTCGGCGTCGGCACCCAACACGAGTTCGGGTAGGTGGCGTTCCGTGTCGGTGACCGGATCGTCTGCAATGTCCATTGCCAGCGTGCGCTCGACGCGTCGCACCGACACCGCAGCCTGCATCCAGGGGCGTGCCGGACCGATCACGCTGCCCGACACCGGGAACGCTGCGACGTACCCGCCCCTGGCGGACCCGCCCACGTCGGGCACCAACAGCAACGACACCGAGCGCCGCAGCGGTGCCACCGCATCCTCGGGTATCTCGAGCGTGCGCTGGTCTATGACCTTCGCCTCGCTGACTCCCCACCCACTCGGCACCGCGACGGCCGTCAGCGTGCGCGGTGGCGCCCAGTCGGCACGCTCGGCGCTGACGGCCAGTTCGTCGGGACTCGCCGCGTTGAGGAGGCGTCGCACCAAGAGTTCTCGGGCCCGTTGCCGTGCCCGGCCGGTCCTGGCTTCTTCGTCGGTGTGACCACTCACGCTCGCCGCCGACAACCGATCCATGTAGGCGAAGATCTGTTCCGCGAATACCGCCAGTTGATCTCGAGCGAGTTCGTGAGCGACCGCGAGGTCACTCCACTGCCGCCACACCGTTCGCGCGCCCACTCGGTAGGCGGCCAACAACACGTCTGAACTGCGTCCAGCCCGAGCTTCGCCCTGCCCCAGGGCGTAAGCGCCGGCAAGCGCTGGGTCCTGCGCAGGCGATGTATCGGGGTCGAAGCCGTCCGTGACGAGCCGCACGAATACGGTCACCGTCTGCCGCACCGCCCCCTCGATCATGCGGCGCTCGGCCCCACCCGTGTTGGTGTAGGCGGGCACCTCGGCAACGACGGAGCTGACGGTACGCTCGGCGAGGTCGGTCAACCCGTCCCGCAGCGCGTCGAGCAGTGCGGCCGGCATGCGCAGGCGTGGCGCTTGTCCGGTCCCGACGGGGTTTTCGTTCCTTGGCGACATGGCATCCCGTGCTCGACACGTTCTGGCCTCAGGATACGAACCGACCGGCGACTCGGATCCGTTTCCGCCGGGAAGCGTGCTGGGTAGTCCTCAGGCCACCAGCTGCGCGAAGGGCACGGAACCCGCCGCGGTCACTGCGGCGGTCGGCAGGGCAACCGACACAGCGGAGACGTTCATGACGCCGGACGTGCTCAGATTGGCGTAGGCAACTGACGAACCGGTGATCTGAAGCGTCAGCGTCTCGCCAGGGGCCAGGGTGTGGGCGATCTGCTCCAAGGGGATGGTGACGGTGTGGGTTCCCCCATCCAGCGTCACCGGAATGGGCGTCACGAGATTCCCCAGTACGAGCCCGGTCTGGTCGTCGACGATCTGGGCGTAGACGAAGCGGCTGGTGCCGATCCCCGAGTAGGTGAACGTCAGCTGCGGTGCTCCAACGAGCTGCGTCGTCGTATCACCGCCTGACACAACCAGATCGACGGCAGTACTGGCCTTCGATGCGAGAGCGAGCGATAGCGGTGGCGGAACGATGTCCTGCGGTCCGGAGCCTCCGAACGACTGCAGCGGAAGCACTCCTTCGGCACCTGAGGTGACCATCGGGGTGCCGTAGAAGGCCGAGTCGGACGGCAGCGCATCCGATGAGAACCACTGCCCGTGTTGGTTCACCCACTCGAACTGAGGGCCGGTGTCCACTGCATTGCCCCGCACGTATCGGTCCAGCCAGGCCATGGTGCGGTCGGCAATCAGCGCACCGTCGTTCACGCTCGTCAGGCAGGCGCCATGGCCGCCGCAGAACCACACCATCTTGACCGGAACGCCGTTGGCGTCGAGGAGTTGCGCATTGGCCACGGCCTGCTGCAGCGGGAACAAGGGGTCGACGGTTCCTTGAAACAGCAACGTGGGTGCGGTGATGTCGCTGACGAGGAGCCCTGGGCCGCTGCTCGATAGCGTGGCCTGCTGTCCCGGGGTGAGGACGCCCAGCAAGGTTCCCGTGATCACCCCAGCGAAGATGTCGGGGATCGCCCTGGTCCCCGATGTCAGCAGATCGAGGCTCAGCAGCAACGAATACGCAGTCTTGAAGGCCCCATTCGGGTACAGGGAGTCCAGCAGCGAGTTCCACGTTATTCCGGGCACGATGGCGTCCACCCTGCGGTCGATGGCGGCCGTCACCAGCTGTATCCCGCCGCCATAGGATCCGCCCACCATGCCCATCCGCGGATCGCCGACGCCGTCGAGCCGAGCTTCAGGCCGGGTCGCCACCCAGTCGATGATCGCCTGTGCGTCTCGCCCCTCGAACATCGGATTGTTCAGGTGCAGAACGCCTCCCGACGCTTGCACGCCGCGCGGATCCCACGTGACGACGTTGTATCCATCGGCGCGCAATGGTGCCAGCCCCGGCACGCCGTACTGGGTGCTCCACGACGAGTTCGGGTTCGTCTCGCCAGGGTCGGCGAAGCCCGGTCCGAGCAGAACCGTGGGCGCTGTCATGCCGGACAGAAGTCCCACTGCAGGAAAGAAGTTGGTGCTGATCGGCGTGCCGTCGAACGACGTCACCCTGGTGGTGAACGCTATCGGCGTTCCCGCGGGTACGAGTGCGGCGACGTCCACGCTGACCGACACTGCCATCGAATAGCCGATGATGGGCTGCAGTAGTGCACCCACGACCGGGATTTGCCGAAGCACGGCGACGACCGGTTGGACGACGGCGTTGGCGAACGGTGTCCGTTCGAGCGCAACGATGAGAGGGGTCTTCTCGGTGACCAGCACGGAGAATCGTTCGGTACCGCGCGTCGCGACGATGGTGCCATCGGGCAGAAAGGTGAAGTTGCCCATCGCATCCAGCGTGAGCTTGCCGCCGGCGCTGGGGGTGGCGAGCACGGTATGGGTCAGTAGCGGATTGCGCTGACTGGTTGCGTTGATGCTGCCGGTGACTACGCCGTTGGTGAGGCCCACGACGGGATTGGCCGTGATGGGTCGGTCTGTCAGCTCACGGCGCGCGGATGCCGCCAACAGCCAGTCCGCGGGCGACTCGATCGGCAGCTCGGGGGCGCCGCCAGTTGATCGGTCGGCGGTCGGCGGTGCGAGGGCGATGAGACGCGACGCCGAGGCCCCGCTATTCGTCACTGCACTCTCCGGCATCTCACTCCCCGGGTCCTCGATCTTCGGGGCCTCACTCTTCGGGGCCTGCCTCTTCGGGGCCTCACTCTTCGGGGCCTCGTTCCTGGCAGTGGCCGTCGCGCTCGCGGTGGAGAGCTTCGCCTCATCTGACGGGGATCTGGACGGTCCGGCGTCGCGATGTTTCCTGGGCGGCACGCCGGGCTGCCGGCCGGTGGGTTCGCGGGTGTCCCGGACACGCTCGCTACGGTCGTTGGTCTTCTTGGGTCCCGCCGTCGCTCTTGACGACGCCGAAGAGTCGGGTGCCGACGAGTCGGACACCGACGAACCCGACACCGACGAATCCGAGGCGTCTGTCGACGGTTCAGCAGTCGCCGCCCCGGCATTCGCCACGACAGCCGCTCCGACGCCCAAAGCCACGGCTAAACCCGCGACTCGACCCACATGATCTGCAGCGCGCATGATCCCCCCCTATTGACGTGCTGCCGCCCGATGCATTCGAGAGACAGAACTCGATATCCGCGTTCCGCTGCGTCGTGGAAGCGTCGCTCGCGGCGTCGGCTCGGATTTCATTCTCGCTGCAGATGAGAATGGATTCTTGACTCGATGGGGTGAAAGGTCACGCGAGATTTGTTCCCGATCAACAACTATCGGTGGACCGTCCGATCGGGCTAGCGAAGCGAGGCGGCCGCGGACTCGATGACCGCGGTGACGGCCTCGGGCTGACTGATCAGACTGAGGTGCGATCCGCCCGAGAACTCCGTGACGTGCGAACGTGCCCGTTCGGCCATCGCGCGCTCGGAGGCAGGCGTGATGATGCGGTCGCCGCTGCTGATGAAGTACCACGACGGGATGGTGCGCCACGCCGCCTCCGTGGCCGGGGTGTCGAACGCCGCGGTCGAGGCGGTGCGCTGGGTCGCCCACAGCCGAAGGGCTTGGTCGCGCGGCAGGTCGTTGGCGAAGTCGTCGACGAAGACGTCCCGGTTGAGGTACAGGCTCGTGGTGCCCGCCGGGCCGGGGACTTCGTCGAACAGTTCGGTGCGGGGCCGTTGCGCGAGTACCGAATCCGCACCCGAGAGCGACCCGTTCGTCTCGCCCACGTCCGGTGCGGCGGCGTCGACGTACACCAGGGCCTTGACGTTCGGGATGCCCGCGGCGGCCTCGGTGATCACTGCGCCACCGTAGGAGTGCCCCACCAGGACGACCGGCCCCTCGATGGTTCGGAGGAACGAGGCGACCGACGCAGCGTCGGAGGTGAGGCCCTGCAACGGATTCGAGATGGCGCGAACGTCGTAGCCGTCGTCGCGCAGGGCGGCGACCTCGCCGTCCCAACTGGAGGTGTCGGCCCAGGCGCCGTGCACCAGGACGACCGTGGGGCGCTGGTCCACCGACAGCGGAGCTGCTTGCGACGTCGCGTCGTAGGCGAGCAGCGCCGCCGTCGGCACGAGAGCGGCGCCCGCCACGACCGCGATCACGGCCAGTACCGGTTTGAACGCTGCGTACACGAGGTGCCCTTCGTCGACGGGGATGTCTACGAATGACCCTTCATCACGACGGCTTCATGCACATTGCCGCTGGTGAGAACGCCGGCTACCGGCTAGCTGCTAGATCGCCAGCCGTCGGTCGTCGGCGCCGCGCCACGCGTCGACCGCGTCCTGCAGGGGCATGCCGAGCGCATTGCACAGTCCGATGACCGTGCCGAAACTCGGGCTCGGCATCCTGCCGACCTCGATCTTGCGCAGCGTCTCGGGTGAGATTCCGGCGTCTCGCGCGATCACGTCTGGATCGCGACCGGCCCTCGCGGTTCTGATCAGCGCGCCGAGTCGCTGACCGGCCTTCACCTGCTCGGGACTCAGGGGGACGCGGACCATGCGGGCCAGCATAGCCGGTATTCAAATACCGCCTTCTGGTAGCGTCGCGGCGGTATAAGAATACCGAGCTGGAGGTTCTCGTGATCGAACTCAAGACTGCTGCCGAGATCGACAAGATGGCGGTGACTGGCGCATTCGTCGCCGAAACGCTGGCCACCCTGTCGGCCGAGGCGCAGCCCGGGGTGAACCTGATGCAGCTCGAGCACCATGCCCGCAAGCTCGTCGAGGACCGCGGCGCAGAATCGTGCTACTGGGACTACGCACCGTCGTTCGGCCGCGGCCCGTTCCGGAACGTCATCTGCCTGTCGGTCAACGACGCCGTCCTGCACGGCATGCCACGTGATCACGTGCTGCGCGATGGCGACGTGCTGAGCCTGGACTTCGCGGTGTCGATCGACGGCTGGGTGGCCGATTCCGCGGTCACGGTCATCGTGGGCGATCACCCGGACCCCGCAGACGTGGCACTGGTCGACTCGACACGGCGAGCCCTCGACGCCGGCATCGCCGCGGCGGTGCCCGGTGGGCGCCTCGGTGACATCTCCGCTGCCATCGAGGGAGTTGCCGCCGAAGCCGGCTACCGCGTCAACGCCGAGTTCGGCGGCCACGGCCTAGGGCGCACCATGCACGAGGATCCGCACGTCGCCAACCGCGGGAGGCGCGGCCGCGGTTTGATCCTGCGGTCCGGGATGACGCTCGCGCTCGAACCGTGGTGGGCACGCGGCAGCGACCGCCTGGTGATGGATGCCGACGGCTGGACCCTGCGCTCGGCAGACAGGTCGAACACCGCCCACTCCGAACACACCATCGCGATCACCGAGTCCGGCCCGCGCGTCCTCACGCCGCTCAGCAGCGGGTCAGTGCCCTCGGGACGATGACGACTTCGTTGCGCGGAGGGATTACGCGGTCGCGCGGGGCGCACTGATCCGACTGCGATTCCCCGGCGTTCGGATGCAGCAGGCGGTCGACGTACGAAGAACTCACTCGCGCCGTGCCCACCAGCAGGCCAGTGGCCGGACGCACTCTGTCCAGCACCCCGTCGGCAATCCCACCGATGTGGGCGCCAACGTCGATGATCGTCATGTCGCCTCCTCGTCTCGGCTGTGTGGGCATGTGCTCAGCCAACGCATCCACTGCTAACTATTGCAAGCAAAACGCTTGCTGGTGGCTGCAATATGCCCGATCCGCGGCCTTTTAGGCCGGATGTGATCGAACCCACGCTCAGCCGTACCCTCTCTCGGGTGACGTCCGTCCGATGGCGGGAGCGCAGCCGACTCGTCCGGGCGCTCCGACTGTGGCGGACCCGGAAGCCCTCCACCTTCCGCGACAAGGTGCGCTACAAGATGCTGCGTGACCGCCGCGCGCTCGTCGTGACGTTCGCGGACAAGGCGGCAGTGCGCGAGCACGTCGCCGAAGCCGTCGGCGATCACTACCTGCCGCGCGCCTACGCCGTCGTGGCCGACCCCGAGGCGCTGCGACACGTCGACCTGCCAGATTCCTACGTGGTGAAGCCGACGCACGGCAGCGGAGCGGCCATCGTCGTCTCCCCGGCCGCCGACCGAGGCGTCCGCCTACCGAGCGAGCCCGGCAGCTGGGTGTACTGCCACGTCCATCCCGAGCACGCACCGCGCGAGGACGTCATCGCGATCGCGGCGGGTTGGATCCGGCAGCTCTACGGGCAGGGACCCAACCGCGAGTGGGTCTACGGGCAAGTGCCCCGGCAGATCATCGTCGAGGAGCTGCTGGCAGGCGCCGAGGGGGCCATCCCGGACGACTACAAGTTCTTCGTCTACCACGGGAAGTGCCACTTCGTTCAGGTCGACAGCGGCCGTTTCGCGCGGCGCACCCAGGACTTCTTCACCGCCGACTGGGAGCACCTGCCGTTCACCGGCGGGCTGCCGTGGGCAGACCCGGAACCAAGTCGACCGGCGCGCCTGAGCGAGATGGTCGACGTCGCAGAGCGGCTCGGCGTCGATACGGACTTCGTCCGGGTGGACCTGTACGACGTCGACGGCCGCATCGTCTTCGGGGAGTTGACGAGCTTTCCGGCCGGCGGAGACAGCCCGTTCGACCCGGAGTCGTTCAACGCGGCCTTCGGCCGACCGTGGACGGTCCCGCGCCGCTACCGGTGAGCCGACTAGCCCTCGTCGGACCCGTCGGCGGCATCGTCGCCGAGTGCCTGCGCACCGGGCGTGGCGGGGGTGGCAACCACCTCGTCCTCGTCGACGTTGGTGTCGGCGGGCGTGGGTTCTTGGGACGTCATCGCTGATCTCCTCGTGCGTTCGGGGTCAGGCAGTCCAGTACCCCGGCAGCACGCGCGGTAATCGCATTCTCATCGTCGAGATCGGGCTTCTGCATCGCAGCAGGTCCGTCAGCCGAGGTCCTTCTCGGCTGCTGCCAGCGCCGCGAACTCCTCGTCCGGCGAGTTCGCCACGACGTGGTGGCGGCTGTAGAAACCGAAGTACGCCATGAAGAGGGCGAACACGACCAGGCACCAGGTTGCCGCCGTGCTGTCGACGAGGAAGGTCGCCACCACCGCCAGAGCCGCGATCACGAGCGCGAACGACGTGGTGACGATGCCACCCGGGGTGCGGTACGGCCGGGGCATGTCGGGTTCGCGCACCCGCAGCGTGATGTGGCTGATCATCATGAGGACGTAGGACAGCGCGGCACCGAAGACCGCCATGTTGAGCAGCATCGCGCCCTGGCCGGTGAGGGAGAGGACGAAACCGATGATGCCGGGCACGATCAGCGCCAGCACCGGTGCCTTGCGCGAGTTGACCACCGACAGCCGCTTGGGCAGGTATCCGGCGCGAGACAGTGCGAACAGCTGGCGCGAGTAGGCGTAGATGATCGAGAAGAAGCTTGCGACCAGTCCGGCCAGACCGATGTAGTTGACCACCTTGGCCATCGACGAGTCGCCCAGGGCCTCGACGAGCGGGTTACCGGACGCGCTCATGGCCTCGGCGCCACCGGAGCCGGCGGTGAGGATCAGGACGGTGGTGCCCGTGATCAGCAGCAGCCCCATCGCCGCGATGATGCCCCGCGGTACGTTGCGCGCCGGATCCTTCGCTTCCTCTGCGGCCAGCGGCACGCCCTCGACGGCGAGGAAGAACCAGATCGCGAACGGCACCGCCGCCCAGATCCCGAGGTACCCGAACGGCAGGAACGCCGAGGCCCCTGCCGCATCGGTCGGGGCGATGTCGGTCAGGTTGGCGGAATCGAACCTGCCGATCGCCGAGATGGCGAAGACGACCAGGCCCGCCAGCGCGACGGCCGTGATGACGAACATGACCTTCAACGCCTCGCCAACACCGGTGAGGTGGATGCCGATGAAGATGAGATACACCGCCAGATAGACCCACCAGCCGTCGGTGATGCCGAACAGTCCGAGCGACTCGACGTAGGCGCCGATGAAGGTCGCGATCGCAGCCGGGGCGATCGCGTACTCGATCAATATGGCCGTGCCAGTGGCGAATCCGCCCCACGGTCCGAGCGCACGGCGCGCGAACGTGTAGCCACCACCTGCGGCCGGAAGCGCCGACGACATCTCGGCCATGCCCAGCACCATCGCGAAGTACATCCCCGCGATGAGGACGCCGGCGATCAGCAGTCCGCCGAAGCCTCCTTCTGCGAGACCGAAGTTCCACCCCGAGTAGTCACCGGAGATCACGTATCCGACGCCGAGACCCGCCAGCAGCAGCCATCCCGCGCTGCCCTGCTTCAGTGTCCGTTTGGCCAGGTAGTCGCTCGATTCGCTACTCGTCGACGTCATTCGTCGATGCTAGAACGGATCGATCGTCCCGCAGCCGTTTACGACGACTCGCCTCCCTGACGGTTCAGGTCGCCTCGTGTCCGAGGTGGTCCGGCTGGCTCACCCAGCCCGGTGGCACGTCGACCGACAGGGCGAGGTTGACGAAGCGGCCGACGGCGGCGGTCGTCGCCCGGATCGGGCACCACTGCAGGGTGTACGGCACCACCTGACGCGGCGCGAGCGGGACGAGCGCGGTGGCGGTGTGGCTCTCCGACATGGCCTCGGTGGTGAGGATCCACTCGACCTCGGCCTGCGCCTGCCACCGGTACGCCGACAGGTCGGTGTCCGCGAGTTCGACCATGGGTGGCGACACGCCCACCGCGTCGAGGACCTGCCGGACGGCGAGGTGCCACGCCGGGAACAGGGCAGCGCTGTGCAGTCCGAGCGCATCACCCGCGAGGTCGTGCAGATCGATGGCGTCGCTGGCCGCGAGACGGTGATCGGGTCGCAGGCCCACCAGAAGTGGTTCGGCGCAGAAGACTTCGCTGAGGATCCCCGGCGGATCCGGCACCAGTCCGCAGGTGATCGCGACGTCGACCTCGCCGTCGACGTCGGAGACCGCACGCTCCAGGTCGGGCAGCCACATCCGCCGGATGACCAACTGGACGTCGGGCGCCTCGCGGCTGAACGCCGCCGCCAGATGTGGTGCGAGCGCCGGAGCCACGGGCGGCGTGATGCCGAGCCGGACCGTTCCAGCGTCGCCCTCGGATATCCGTTGCACCGCCGCAAGGGCTCCCTCGACCTCGTCGATGATCCGCTTGGAGCGGGCGAGCAACTCGACGCCGGCCTCGGTCAGTGCCACGCGACGCGTGGTGCGCGTGAGCAGCGGGGTTCCGACCTCACGCTCCAGCCGCCGCACCAGGTCGCTGAGCGTGGGCTGGCCGATGTGCAGCTTCTCGGCGGCCCGCCCGAAGTGCAGCTCGTTGGCAACGGCCACGAACGCCTCGAGCTGGCGGAACTCCACCCGGCGATCGTAGATCGGTGCCGCGGCTCGCGCCGGATTCATCGCCGTCGGCGATCACAGCGATACGACATTGCCGCTTGTCCCGGCCCCGGCGGCACCGCAAGCTGAACGGCGACGACCCGAAAGTCAACGACAGGGGACCCATGACCGGATTCGGCACCCGCCATCGCACCGCCACCATCGACGGGCTGGAGGTGTTCTACCGCGAGGCGGGCGATCCATCGAAGCCGACTCTGCTTCTCCTGCATGGCTTTCCATCCAGCTCGCACATGTTCCGGAACCTGATGTCGGCACTCGCCGACGACTATCACCTCGTCGCCCCGGATCACATCGGGTTCGGCCGGTCGGCGATGCCCTCGGTGAACCAGTTCGGTTACGGCTTCGACCGTCTGACCGAGATCACCGAGAAGTTGATCGACCACCTGGGCCTCGACCGGTTCGCGATCTACATCCACGACTACGGCGCACCCATCGGGTTGCGGATCGCCAGCCGACGGCCGGACCGCGTCACCGCGATCATCAGCCAGAGCGGCAACGCCTACACCGAGGGGTTCACGCCGTTCTGGGATCGGCTGTTCGCCCACGCCGCCGACCGGGCCGCCAACGAGGATGCGGTGCGCGAGTACTTCACTCCGGAGACCACGAAGTGGCAGTACACCCACGGGGTCCCCGCCGACCGGCTCGACCTCATCGCACCCGAGACGTGGCTACTCGACCAGGCCGGGCTCGACCGCAAGGGGAACGACGCCATCCAGCTGCAGTTGTTCTGGGACTATCAATTCAACCTCGACGGCTACCCCGCCTTTCAGGAGTACTTCCGCACCCATCAGCCCCCGCTGCTGGTCACCTGGGGCAAGAACGACGAGATCTTCGGCGCTGCAGGCGCCGAGGCGTTCCGGCGCGACCTTCCCGACGGGGAGTTCCACCTGCTCGACGCGGGTCACTTCGCCCTCGAGACCCACGGCGCCGAGATCACCGGCTACGTCCGCGACTTCCTGGGCAGGCTCTGACCGAGGTGAGCAAGCACTACGCATCGACGGCCTTCACCGACGGAGTGCGCGCCGTGCAGGAAGACCACGGGAGCCGAGCGTTCTACGACCGCAAACGCGCCATCGGGCGGGCGACGCCGGGAGCCGATCCACTCACCGAGGCCGAGAAGGACTACCTCGCTGAGCGCGTCGACTTCTACGTGGCCAGCGTCGGCGAGACGGGCTGGCCGTACGTCCAGTACCGCGGCGGTCCGGCCGGTTTCGTGCGAACCCTCGACGACCACACCATCGCGTGGGCCGACTTCCGTGGGAATCTGCAGTACATCACCACCGGCAACGTCTCCGGCGATGACCGCATCGCCATCATCGCCGTCGACTACGTCCACCAGCGCAGGTTGAAGATCTTCGGACGCGTCCGGATCGTCACCGTCGAGGAAGACCCCGATCTGGTTGCGTCACTAGTCGACTCGGCTTATGAGGCCGTCCCCGAGCGCGCGGTCATCGTGCACGTCGAGGCGTACGACTGGAACTGCCCGCAACACATCACCCGTCGGTTCACCGCAGCAGAACTCGAGCCGATCCTGGCCCCGATGCGGGAGCAGTTGGCGACCCTGCAGGCCGAGAACGCTCGCCTGCGGGAGGAACTGCGCAGTCCGACGTGAGCGGTCAGCCGAACCGAACCTGGATGCGGTGATCCTCGTCGGTGACGTAGAAGGTTCGTCCGTCCTCCACGGCGAGGCCTTCTACGTTGCGCAGATCCGGGAAGTCCTGGACCAGGTCGGCCCGGACGACTCCCTCGACCGCCGCGTCCTCGGGCAGGTGGAACCGCCAGTGCGAGCAGTTCGGTTCGGCCCCTTCGGGGTGGTCGTCGAGAAGGACCGACCCCTTGTCGGTGGCGTCGATCGATCCGATGATCGCGTCGTAGACGTCGCCGCCAGAGTGGGACAGGGCGCGGAAGCCCACCAGCACGCCGGGCGGTGAGACCCCGGCGATCTCCCACACCCGCTCGACGGTGGGCATGACGCCGTCCGCCTCGAACATGCCGGGTACGCCGGATAGCTCGATCAGGATCGGCTCGCCCTCGGCGGTGGTCGGAAAGCGTAGCGCGAGAAGCAGGTTGCCGTTCGGCCGGAAGGCGGCGCCCTCGATGTTGACCGGCACGTCGCGCTCGGTCAGGCGTGCGACCCACCCCTTTCTGCGCTGCACGCCACGTTCGATCGTCTGCGCGATGAAGCGGGTGCGCACCGTGTCTCCCGGTGTGATCGCGACGACGTGGGAGGCGTCGAGCGCGTCGTTGATCAGCCGGTGCAGTCGGAACTGGTTGCGGCGCACGTCGATCGGCATCTCGGTCTCTGGCACCGCACGGTCGATCGACTGCTCGTCGAAGCGGGCTACGAAGGCGCGCTTGGCCTGCAGCGGCCCCGCCTTGGACCCGTAGTGCGAGCCGATGACGTACACCCAGCCCTTGTGCCGTGCGACGGCCTCGGCGTCCTCCGTCCGGCCACGCTCCGCTCCGGCCAGCAAGTGCAGCGGGTGGATCTCCCAGCCGGTGTCCGGCGCTGCCCCGCGGGCGTGCCCCAGCACGGCGACGCAGTCCTCGACCGGCCCCTCGTCGAGGACCGTCCAGAAGCCGAAATCCCAACCGTGCGCTTCGAGAAGCGCTTCGTTGTCCACGTGGACCAGGTCGGAGGCCTCGTTGCCCTCGTGGGCGAGATCCACCGTCGTGAGGTTCGGCGTCATCGCCGAATGGTAACCGCCACGGCAAACGACGCCTCGGCCTAGACCCCTTCGCGGGAGGCGCGCGTGCTGCCGGGGTGCAGGAGCGAATGGCGGTAGCCGTAGAGCGCGTAGACCACGAGCCCGATCACCAGCCAGACGCTGAACCGGAGCCACGTCGTCGAGGTGAGGTAGGTGGTGAGCCAGATCGAGGACCCGACCCCGATGAGCGGAATGATAGGCATGCCCGGCGTCTTGAAGCCGCGCTCGATGTCGGGAGACCGGTAGCGCAGCACCATGACCGCGCTGCACACGACGGCGAAGGCGAGCAGGATCCCGATGTTCGTCAGCTCGGCGGCCTCGGCGATCGGCGTGAAGCCGGCGATGATGGCCGATCCGATGCCGACGATCCAGGTGACCCGCACCGGCACCCGGTGCTTCTCGTCGACGGCGGCGAACCACTTGGGCAGCAACCCGTCACGGGCCATCGAGAACCAGATCCGCGTCACGGCGAACATGAAGGTGAACATGACGGTGGCGATGCCGAGGATGGCTCCGACCGAGATCAGGGTCGCGATCCCCGGTAGGCCGACGTCCTGGAACGCCTGGGCGAACGCCGACTCCGGGTCGACCTCGGTGTACTTGATCATGCCGGTCAGCACCAGGCATGCCAGCACGTAGAGCACCATGGAGATCGCCAGCGAGATCAGGATGGCCTTGGGCAGCACCCGGCGGGCCTCGGCGGATTCCTCTGCCGCCGAACTCATCGCGTCGTAGCCGAAGACGGCGAAGAAGACGATGGACGCACCGGCGAATACCCCCGACCAACCGAACGGCAGGAACGGCGTGAAGTTGTCGGTGTTCACGTAGAACGCGCCGAGACCGATGATCAGGGCGACGAGGCCGACCTTCAGCCACACCAGCACGCTCTCGATCCGGGCCGCGTTGCGAACACCGCGGGTGAGCACGAAGGCGATGAGCAGACACAGCACGACGGCGAACAGATCGACGACCCGGCCGGGCTGCTCGGGGTCGCTCCCCGGTGCGCCGAGCATCCACTCCGGCAGGCCGAGGCCCACCTGCTCGACGAGGAACCCGAAGTAGCCCGAGATTCCGATGCCGACGACCGCGACGATGGCGGTGTACTCCAGCAGGAGGTCCCAGCCGATGAACCAGCCGACGCCCTCGCCGAGGACGGCGTAGCCGTAGGTATAGGCGGAGCCCGCCTTCGGGATCATGCCCGCGAACTCCGCGTAGCACAGGGCCGCACACGCGCTCGCGATTCCTGCCACCAGAAACGACAACAGAACCCCTGGCCCGGCGGCTTCCTTGGCTACCGCGCCGGCGAGCGAGAAGATGCCTGCGCCGATGATGCCGCCGATGCCGAGGGCGGTGAGCTGCCACAGTCCCAGGACGCGCTGCAGCCCGGCCTCTTCGGGGTCTTCGCGCTGGATCTCGTCCACGGGCTTGCGGCGGAAGATGCCCGTCGCTGAGGAATTCAGGATGCTCATGTTCGCGTGACCTCCCGCTGCGCTGCGCGCCGTGTGGGCCGAAGTGACGCGGCTGACTCTAGTCCCGAGTGACTGCCCGTCGATCGTTTCCGCGAGATCGCGTGAACCGTTCCGGCGGCCCGGATTCGGCGGTGGCGGCGCGGCGGAATTCGCTGGGATTGACGCCTCGGATGCGCTTGAACGCCGCGCTGAACCCGAAGGGGTCGGAGTAGCCGACGGCGGCGGCGACCTCGGCGATGGTGGCCGTGCGCCGCTCGATCAGCAGGTCCGCCGCGAGCGTCATGCGCCACCGGGTGAGGTAGGTCAGCGGTGGTTCGCCGACCAGCTCGGCGAAGCGCTTGGCCAGCGTCGAGCGTGACACCCCGATGCAGTCGGCCAGCGACGAGACGGTCCACGGCGCCGCGGGGTCTGCGTGCAGTAGCCGCAGCGCGTCGCCGGCCACCGGGTCGCGCTGCGCGGACCACCACGCCGGCGGCTCGCCACCGGGCCGGTCGAACCATTCACGCAAGGTGCACACCAGCATCCAGTCGAGTAGCCGGTCCAGCACCAATTGCTGACCCGGGGCGTCGACGGCGACTTCGGCTGCGAGGTGGTCGAGCACGGGGTCGCCCGTTCCGCCGGCTTCGACGCGCAGCACGACGGGCAGTGCGTCCAGCAGTCGGCGGCTGATCTCACCGCGCACCGGGTACGCGCCGACGATCAACGTCGTCGATCCGGGGTCGTCACCGCCCGGGTCGTTCCAGCCGAGTCGATGCCGCGTGCCGCCCTGCTCCGGCGTCGCGCAGAACTCGCCGCAGGCCACCGGCTCGGCCATGGTGTTCAGGTCGTCGACGAAGGTGAACGTTCCGGGGCCGCGCACCACCACCGTCTCGTATGCGCGCAACCGCTCGGGTTCAGCGTGCTCGGGCACGATCCACCCCTCGCCTCCGACGACGGTGCACAACGTCAGTGGCGCGCCGTCGACGAAGTGCAGGGCCCACGGCGGGGACAGCGTGGAACTCCCGAACAGCGAGCCTTGGGCCCGCACCCCGCGGAAGAGATCGGCGAAGACGTCCACGTCTGCACTCTAGACGATTGGACAGGTAATCCGGCCTTTCACCCATGGGATCGTCCGATGCATCCGCGTTAGATGAATGGCATGAGTCCTGACACGAACGCCAACACCGTCCTCGTCCTCGGCGCGACCGGCAAGACGGGAAGGCGGGTGGCCGCGCGGTTGCGCCTGCGTAGCACGCCCGTGAGAGCCGCCTCGCGGTCGAGCGACACCCCGTTCGACTGGTCCGATCCGCACACCTGGGACGCGGCCCTGCAGGGTGCCGCAGCCGCGTACGTCGTCCCTCCCGGCACACCCGGTCCCGTGCACGACTTCGTGGCCCGCGCAGAAGCGGCCGGGTTGCAGCGGCTGGTGCTGCTGTCCGGGCGCGGCGCCGACACCTGGGGCGACTCGTCGTTCGGCCTCGACATGCGGGACGCCGAGGACGCCGTGCGCGCATCGTCACTGGAGTGGACGATCCTGCGGCCCAACAACTTCGACCAGAACTTCAGCGAGGAACTGTTTCACGCGCCGGTCGTAGCAGGCGAGCTGGCCCTTCCTGCAGGAGACGTCCCCGAGCCGTTCATCGACGTCGAGGACGTCGCCGACGTGGCCGTCGCCGTGCTGACGAGCCCGGGCGACCACGGGGGACGCATCCACGAGCTGACCGGTCCGCGATCCATCACCTTCGCCGAGGCGGTCGACCTCATCGCCCGGGCAACGGGACGGCCCATCACCTACAAGCAGGTCTCCCCAACCGAGTACGCCGCGGCACTGGTCGACGACGGCGTGGGCGAAGACGACGCGCACCACCTCGCCGACATGTACGTCCTGATGGAGCGCGGCGTCATCTCGGGCACCACGGACGGCGTCGAAGCCGTGCTGGGCCGCGCCCCCCGGACCTTCGAGGACTACGTGCTGCGGACCGCGGCGATCGGAGCGTGGGACCGGTGAGCGCGTTGACCCCGGCTGACCTCGAGTTCCTCCGCCGCCCCCTACACGGATTCCTCACCATGGCGGCCGGACCGACGCCCCCGCAACCACGACCGGTGTGGTTCGAGGCCACCGACGACGGCACAGTGCAGTTGTTCACCGGCCCGGACACTCTCAAGGTGCGACGGGCGCGACGGGACCCCCGTGCGTCGCTCGTCGTCGCGGCACCGGTGGGTGAGCGTGAGCGCTGGGTGTCGGTGGCTGGACGCGTCACCGTGGAACCCGACGGCGGGCACGACCTGGCCACCCGCCTCGCCGCACGCTACTGGGACCTCGACGACCCGGTCCGGGCCGACGACCTCGCCGCGATCCTCGCGGAGGAGCAGGTGCGGCTGGTCATCCACCCGGACACGGTGAGTCGCTACGTCTACTGAGCCGTCCGGTACGCGCCGCCGTCGATGTCGTCGATCAGTGTGGGTCCGGTCGGCGTCCATTCCAGAAGCCGTTGCGTCGCAGCGCTACTCGACGCCATGTCGCTACTGAAGAAGCCGCCGATCCAACCGAAGTGCTCCCCGACGCGGTCGGTCGGCACGGTCGCGACGGGCAGGTCGAACGCCCGGCCGATGGCCTCGGCGATCGCCCGGGTCGGCACCCCCTCCTCGGCCACGGCGTGCAGGCGGGCACCGGCAGGCGCCTTCTCGAGTCCGAGCGCGACCATGCGGGCGGCGTCGGCGACGTGGACGGCGGGCCACCGGTTGGCTCCCTCGCCGGGGTAGCCGGACACGCCTCGCTCGCGGGCGATCCCACACAGCGCGGCGACGAAGCCGTGGTCGCCGGTCCCGTGCGTGGTGGGCGAGAAGCGCAGGGCCACGGAGCGGACTCCCCGTGCGACGAAGCCGAGCGCAAGGTTCTCGGTGCCCCCGCGAGGCGCGTCGGGGCCGTGGAACGGGGAGGCGTCGTCCTCGGTCGCGAGGTCGCCATCCTTCAGGCCGGCGAGACCGGACGCGAGGAGCAACGGCCGGTCGGTACCGGCGAGTGCGTCGCCGATGGCCTGCGCCGCGCCACGCTCGGCGGCGTTCGACGCCGCCATGTTCGCCCAGTCGTGCTTGTTGGCAAGGTGAATCGTGGCGTCGGCCGCGTCCGCACCTGCGCGGATGCCGTCGAGGTCGTCGAGATCCCCCCGCCGGACGCGGACCCCCTTGGCCTCGAGAGCCGCGGCGGAGGCATCGGAGCGTGCCAACCCGGTGACGGTGTGGCCCGAAGCCAGCAGGTCGTCGACCACTGCGCGGCCGATCCAGCCGGATGCTCCGGTCACGAAGACGTGCATGACGTGTCCCTTCGATGGTGATGTCAGTTACTGACGTGACCGTACACCTCGAAGTCAGTCACTGTCATCACTACACTTTCGGACATGGTGCGATGGGTGCCCGGGACTCCGGATCGGCTGCAACACGCCGCGCTGGAGTTGTTCGCCGCCCGCGGCTACGAGCAGACGACGGCCGCCGAGATCGCCCAGGCGGTGGGCCTCACCGAACGGACCTTCTTCCGCCACTTCAGCGACAAGCGCGAAGTGCTGTTCCATGGCCAGCAATCGTTGACCGACGCGTTCGTGGCCGGCGTCGCCGAGGCCCCGGAGACCGCGTCCCCGATCGAGCTGAGTCTCGGCGCCCTGCGTTCTGCGTCGGCCTTCTTCCCCGACGACCGCCGGCCGTACTCACGCATGCGCCAATCCGTGATCGACGACAATCCCGCACTTCAGGAACGTGAGGCGCACAAGCTCGTTCGCCTCGGACGTGCGCTCGTGGACGCCCTGACCGAACGCGGCGTGGACGACCTGACGGCGGACGTGGTGGCGCAACTCAGCGTCATGGCCTTCGGCATTGCGTTCGCGCGATGGATCAGGGCCGACCAGCACCGGTCGTTCGAGGACGTGGCGACAGACGTCGTGCGCCGGGTCGGCGACGTGGCCGGCCAACTCGAGCCCTAGGCGCTGACGTCGACCCGGGGTGGATACTGCGTGCATGCCGATGTACGCGCGTCACACCCGCCCGGCGACGATCGGTGACCTCGCCGCTCACGTCCGCGAGAAGCTCACGGCCCACGCCGACTCGCACCAGCTCATCCTGAAGGACGTGCAGGCGTGGCTCACGCACAGTGAGAACCTGCCGTCGGGCTCGGGACTCGGAAAGCTGCTGCGACGCAAGGCGAACCCGTCGGACCCAGACTCCGAGCACGACACCGTCGTGGTCCTCCACCCGACCCACCTCCTCGTCGCCATCGACGGGGCGAAGCGTGGGACGTCGGTCCTGTCGCTGCCGCTGGCGCAGGCGTCCGTGGTGTCCGGCACGGGACTCGACGCCCGGCTGGGCACGGTCGCCGGCGAGACCGGTGGCTTCACGATCTCCGGTCTCCCCGGCGACTCACCAGGCAGCTTCTACGTAGGACTAGGCACGGAACCCGCTGCCGCCGAATGCTTCTCGGCCGTGGAGTCGGCCATCACCGCGGCGAAGAATCCGGCCAAGCCCCGGTAGTCGCTACCGCTGCTGATCCTGGACGGCATGCTTGGCGTCCTGGGCGTGCCCCTGGACGTCCTGCGCAGCCGACGTGCCTTCCTGCTTGACGGTGCCTGCCGCGTCGGTCGCCGTGTCCTTCACCGCCTGGGCGGCCTGCTGCGCGGGGTCCTTCAGGTTCTGCGCCGCCTCCTTCGCCATGTCGGTGACTTCCTGCTGAAGGGGCTGCGCCTTGTCCTTCACCGTGACCGCGACCTGCTGTTCCTTCTCGCTCGCCGGGATCAACGACGCCACCACGAGGCCGGCCCCGAAGGCGATCAGCCCTGCGGCAAGGGGATTGCCCTGGGTCTGCCTCCGGACGGCCGAGGGGGCGGACTGCGCGGCGTCGGTCGCCGAGGACACCGCCGACTGCGCGGTGTCGCCGATCGACGAGGTGGTGTCCTGGGCCGAGCCCATCACGCGCTCCCTGATCCCGCCGACGGCCCCGCTGACTCTGCCGACTTGACGCTTGGCCATCGTGCTCGGCTTCGCCTCGTAGGCAAGGGTGTCGACGTTGGTGCTGAGCCGGCTTCGGGTGCGCTCGATCTCGGCGCGGATCTCGTCGGGGTCGTTGCTGGTGGTCATCGGGTCTCCTCGGGTCGGGGGTGTAGGGCATCGGGGATGCGCTTGACGGTGTCGGTGGTGCGTGGCAGTCCCTTGACTGCCGTTAGGGCGGAGCGTCCCAGCACGGCGAGTACGGCCGCGATGACGGCCCAGACGAGCATCACCACCAGCGCTGACCAGGAGCGGCCAATGACGTTGCCGAGCGCCCACCAGCCGGCGATGGACAGGAACAGGAGCACGAAGAAGCCGGCGAGGGCCGCGCCGGCGAGCATGCCTGCGCCCTTCCCCGCGCGGGATGCGGTCTGCGTTGCCTCGGCCTTGGCCAGCGCCAGCTCCTGGCGGACGAGTTCGGAGAGGTCGCTACTGACCTCGCCGAGCAGTTCTCCCAACGACGGCGCGGGTGCGTTGGGGTGCTCAGCACCCCCGTACGGGGCACTCATGGGGCCAGGTCCCGCCCGCCGGGCACCTGGGGATAGCCGGGTGCCGGCTGAGGCGAATAGGTGGGCGGCCCTTGGTAACCCGGTGCCTGCGGGTGCGGGTGGACCGGTGACTGCTGCGGGTAGCCGGCCGTCGGCGACGGGGGCGGGTAACCCGAGACTGGGTCGTACCCGTAACCCGATGTCGGCGGGTACGGCGTCGGGGTGGGTGCGTACCCCTCACCGACGGGTTCGGACGCCTGGTCGTTCGAGTCGTCGGTGGCCGCCTTCAGACCCCGGCCGAGGCGACCGACCAGCAGGCCTGCGCCCGCGGCGAGCGCCAGGAACGCGCCGGGGCGCTGCCGGGCGAAGCGGGTCACCTCGTCGAGGACGTGGCCGGGTTCCCGCTGCTCCAACCAGGACGCCACCGCGTTGGTGCGCTCGCTGGCCTGATGCACGAGGTCGGTGGCCATGCCCGACTGCTCGGAACCCTGCGCCATCGTGCTGAGTTCCTTGCTGAGCGAACGCAATCCGCTCGCCACCCGCTGCTGCTGGGTGGCCGCCTGCTCGGTCAGTTCACCCTTGGTCTGGTGCACGAGCTGCTTGACCTGGTGCGTCGCCTCGGAGGCGACCTGGCCGGCCTGCTCGCCCGCGACGCCGGCTACGTGCTTGCCTGCGTCGCGTGCTGTGCCGGCCACGTCGGCGGCCTGGTCCTTCGCCACGTCGGTGGTCGACGGCGCCTCGCGCTGCGCGCCGTAGCCGCCTGGGGTGCCGAGTGGCGGGGGGCCGGCGGGGTGCACGCCGGGTACGGGCGCAACCCCACCGTAGAGAGGAGGATCGTTGGGTAGAGACATCAGCTTCCCTTCGTTCGAGTGCAATACGAGGACCACCGGGCCGGCGCCCGGCTCGAAATTGACTTGCTCGTAAGGCGGCTTACCCATCGCAAAGCCGAAGAAACGAAGGCTTTCTACGAAGTTCTGAACAACGGCGCGTGGCCGTCAGTGATCGGCGACCGGGATCGAGCCCTCCACGAATGCGTTGTCCTGCAGCATCATCGCCACAGCCGGATCGGCAACGTCAGCGGCTGGACGGCCAACATCTACTGGAATCTCGACGTGCGGCCCGATGGCGTTACGCTGCGAACCAGGTGGCGAACCCGAGGACGGGGACGGCTGAGAGGGGTCGACGATGACGCCGGAGTTCATGCTCACGACGCTGATCGTGGTGGCGTCACCGGGGGCCGGCGCCCTCTTCACCATCGCGGCCGGGATAGCGCGGGGTTGGCGGGCGAGCCTGGTGGCAGCGTTCGCGTGCACCCTGGGCATCGTGCCGCACGTCATCGCCGCGGTGACAGGCTTGGCGGCCATCATGCACGCCAGCGCGCTGGCGTTCTCCATCGTGAAGTGGTTCGGCGTCGCCTACCTGCTCTACCTGGCCTGGAAGACCTTCCGCGACCAGTCGATGTTCGACGTGGAGACGGACTCCACGCAGACCTCGACGTTGCGCGTCATCGGCTCGGGCGTTCTGGTGAACACGTTGAACCCGAAGCTGACGATCTTCTTCTTCGCGTTCCTGCCCCAGTTCGTCGCACCGGGTAGTGCGGATGCCGTGGCGTCGATGGTCTGGCTCAGCGCCGTCTTCATGGCCGTGACGCTGGTGGTCTTCAGCGCCTACGGCGTGTTCGCCGCGGCGCTACGGCGACAGGTCATCTCACGGCCCCGAGTGGTTTCGTGGATTCGGCGCAGCTTCGGCGCGACCTACCTCGTCCTCGCCGGACGGCTGGCCGTGCAGTCGCGCTGACTATTTTGGGCGGGTTCGGGAGGACAAGGGGCGCGTCTTTTCAGTGTCGCGCGACCGACTTTCAGCCCCTGCCGGTTCTTTGGAATCGTCACTCCCGAACCCGTCGTAGCAGCGAGCGTACGCCGGTGACCGGCGTCACACCAGCTTGTTTTCGCAGTCAAACGTGTCGCGGAGACGGCGCCATAGCGGGCTACTGTCACAACCACTTTCGCATGGCCGCCGCCGGCTGGCGGTAGCCGACTACGTCAGCAGCCGAGGTACAGGGATGCGTTGCTGACGATCTCGATCGCCACGGTCTCGCCGATCCCGAGTTCCCGGTCCAGCATTCCACTCGCCGTAGCCGCGGGATTGCCGGCGTCGATGATGTCGCACGCCCGATGTCCCGCTGCCAGCAATTCGTCTTCGGTCATGAAGCTGAAGCGTTCCGTGAGACCGTGCAGGAAGCCTTCCGTGTCGGCAGAAGCCGGGGCGGCCAGCGCGAGGAGGCCGATTTGGCCTGCCGCGAACGCGCCGACCACGCATGCCGTTCCAGCCACGACGGACGGGTGGCTGGCTACCGCGACGCCACGGCGCCTGCGCTGACGATCGAACATCCGATTACCCCCGATGACGTTAGCTAGCAACGACTTTGCGACGATTGACGAGCCCGTCACACTGCACGCATGCTAGCGCGGCCGATGGCGCACCGCAGAATCACGTCGGCCCGTCCCCTCCTAGAGGCGGTGCCTGCCGACCCCCGCGCTGAACGGCCGGTTGCGGTCAAGGGTTTGCCGACGCCGAGCTGCCGACACCGAGTCCGCGTGCTGACCGCTGTCTCGACCGATCGAACGGCCAGCACGCCGACAGACGCGTGTCCTGCGGGTTTGCCTCTACCATCGCCGCCGGACAGCGCTGCCGAGCCGGCCGCGGACGGCCGCGACCGAGGACGATCAGCGAACACGCGGAGTACGTGGAGCGACGAAAGCCCTACTGATCATTTGCCACACCCCTTATGGTGCTTGGGTGCCACAAATGGACCGCCGCAGCCTGATGATGATGATGACGGGAGCCGCCGCGCTGGGCGCCGCGCTCCCGGTACCGCTGGCGGGCGCATCGCCGCTACGGCCGGCTCCTCCCATGGAGCCGCCGCCCGACGCCGCCGCCGGCGTGTCCTACCTCTTCCAGGACGAGTTCGACGGGCCCGCCGGTTCAGGGCCCGACCCATCCAAGTGGCTGGTGCAGAACTGGGATGACGGGGTGAATCCGCCACTGGCGGGCCACTACCGCGACGACCGCCGCAACGTGTTCATCGACGGCAACTCCAACCTCGTGCTGTGCGCGACGAAGGAAGGCGATCAGTACTTCAGCGGCAAGGTGCTCAGCCAGTTCCGCGGGCAGATCAACACCACGTGGGAAGCACGCCTGCGGTTCGACATGTTCCCCGGGCTGTGGCCCGCCTACTGGTTGGTGAACCAGGATCCGCTGCCCGACGGTGAGGTCGACGTCGTCGAGTACTACGGCAACGAGAAGTGGGCTCCCGGGACCACCGTGCACGCCGCGTCGAATGGCAAGACGTGGGAGGGCAGGTCCATTCCCGAGCTGGTCGATCCCGGCTGGCACACCTGGCGCGTCCACTGGGGTACCGACGGCTTCAGCTTCTGGCGTGACTACGTTGACGGGGCAGAGCCGTACTTCACGGTGCCGCCGAACCCGATCCCGGTCCATGGCAATCCCAGCGACCTGCGCTGGCCGTTCGGCATCCCGGGCTACTGGATGCAGGCCGTGCTGAACGTGGCGGTGGGTGGCACGGGTGGCGGGGACCCCGCCCGCGCCCCGTACCCGTCGGTGATGCTCGTCGACTGGATCCGCGTCTGGTAGAGACGCGGGCGCGCCTTCGGCCCCGGCCGGCGCTGGACCCGCTGGTCGTCGGGCTGTTCGGTGCCGCCATCAGCCTCATCGGAGCTGGACGGCCATCGTTCTGGTACGACGAGGCAGCGACGATCTCGGCGGCCTACAGCCGGTCGGTAGCGCAGCTGTGGCAGATGCTCGGCGACGTCGACGCCGTTCACGGCCTCTACTACCTGTCGATGCACGGGTGGTTTCAGGTGTTCCCGGCCACCGAGTTCTGGTCGCGGGTGCCCAGCGGCCTCGCCGTCGGCGGCGCCGCCGCAGGTGTGGCGGTGCTGGGCAGGCAACTGTCGTCACGCCAGGTGGGGCTGACCGCTGGGGTCATCTGCGCCATCCTGCCTCGGACGACGTGGGCGGGCATCGAGGCGCGGCCCTACGCCTTGTCGATGCTGTGCGCGGCGTGGCTCGCCGTCGCGCTGGTCTGGGCGGCGCGGCGCAACACCCGCTGGCCATGGGCCGCATACGGCGCGCTGCTGGCGCTGTCGATCCTGCTCGACGTCTACCTCGTCCTGCTGGTCCCGGTGCATGCCGTGTTCGTGCTGGCGTTCCGGCGGTCGCGATCCGTCGCGGTGCCCTTCGGCGTCACGTCGGCGCTGGTGGTTGCCGCCGCCATGCCGTTCGTCGCGGTGGTCGCGGGCCAGGCTCATCAGATCAGCTGGATCACGGCGATCGGGCGCAGCACGCTCGAAGACGTTGCGGTGCAACAGTACTTCGATCGCAATCCCTATTTCGCAGCGCTCGCCGCGCTGGTGGTGGTCGCGGCCACAGCGGTCTGGCTATGGACGTCGCGGCGCATGGAACGCGGCGACCGCGAGGCGGTGGTCCTGGCGCTGACGTGGCTGGTCGTCCCCACCGTGGTGATCGTCGGGTGGTCGGCCGTTGCCGAGCCGCTCTACACGCCGCGCTATCTGTCCTTCACTGCTCCGGCGATGGCTCTGCTGCTCGGCGTGTGCATCGTCGCCGTGGCCCGCTGGACCTGGCTCGCGGCTGCCATCGTGGTGGTGTTCGGCGCCGTGGCCGTGCACGGTTACGCCGAGTTGCAGCGCGGGCCGTACGCCAAGTACGACATGGACTACAGCCAGGTCGCCGACCTCATCACCGCGGAGGCCATGCCAGGTGATTGCCTCCTGGTCAACGACACCGTCACCTTCCATCCCGCGCCGATGCGGCCGCTGCTCGCCGCGCGTCCCGATGCCTACGCCGAGCTGGTCGACGTCAGCCTGTGGCAACGCGCGACGGATCTGCACGGGGTCTTCGACACCAACCTGATCCCCGAGGCGTCCGTGGGTCCGCTTCGAAGCTGCGGCACCGTGTGGGTCCTCACCCAGGCCGACCCCGCCGCGCCGAAGGACGAAGCAGGCGTGGCCATTCCGCCCGGGCCACTGTTCGGCGGGACCCGGACGTTCGCGGTCACGCACGACATGGGGTTCCGCCTCACCGAGCGGTGGCAGTACAGCCTGGTGCAGGTCCTGAAGGCGACGCGCTAGGAACCAGCGGCCCCGAAGGGACCCGGCACGCCTCATTGTGTCCCCCTTCACATCCGCGGCGGCATCCGATACCGTAGATGGAACGCTGTTCCGCCACGCAGAACGGAAGCCCGTGCCGCAGACATTCTCCGCCTCGACCCTCGACACTCTCGCCACCGAGGTGTTGACCGCTCTGGGCACTCCGATGGCGAACGCCAAGGTGATCGCGGGCTCCCTGGTCGAGTCGGACCTGAGGGGGCACGATTCGCACGGCGTTCGGCGCCTCGTCCCCTACGCCGCACTCGCACGGGCAGGCACCTTGCAGGTCACAGCCGAGCCGAGCGTCGTCGCCGGTACACCACCCGCGGTTGCGATCGTCGATGGACGGAATGCCTTCGGTCAGTTGACCGCTCGCGCGGCGACCCTCGAGCTGATCCGCCGGGTGGATGAGACGAGCATCGCCATCGCGGTCCTCCGCCGATGTCAGCACGTCGGGCGGCTCGGAGAGTACGTCGAACAGATCGCCGGATCGGGTCACATCGGCTTGGCCATGGCGAACGCCGACCCTACGGTCGCCCCATGGGGTGGACGCGACCGCATGCTCGGCACCAACCCGTTCGCCTGGGCGGCGCCCGTCGCCGACGGCGCAGCGCCGCTGGTGGTCGACTTCGCGACATCGGCCACCGCCGAAGGCAAGCTCGCCGTGGCACGTGCATCCGGCCAACGGGTTTCGGAGGGACTCATCGTCGACGCCGACGGTGAGCCGACCACCGACCCGGCCGACTTCTACGCCGGCGGCGCCCTGCTGCCGTTCGGGGGACACAAGGGTTACGGCCTCGGGCTGATCGCCGATGTCGTGGCCGGCTTGCTGAGCGGAACCGGCTCGGCAAGCGCACCGGAGTACGACGGGACGTTCGGCACCGTCCTCATCGCCGTGAAGACCTCGACCTTCGTCGACGTCGACACGTTCACCCGTGAACTGGAGGAACTCCGCGCCCGCCTCCACGCCGGTGCCCCCGGCGCGGGCTCGGAACGGGTGCTCGTTCCAGGCGAACCGGAGTGGAACACCCGGGCGCACCGGCTCGAACACGGCGTCGCGTTGGCCCCGGGCACCGTCGCCGACCTCGACCGACTGACGGCCGAACTGGGCGTGCCGAGTCTCGGCGCAACCCGCTCGAAAACCCAACCAGGAGATGGCAATGAGTGATCGAACTGGAGACGACGACGTCACCACCACTCCGAAGACGTCCCCCGAAGAACTCCGCCGGGTAGTCCTCGGCGCAGTGGTCGGGACCGCGCTCGAGTGGTACGACTTCTTCATCTACGGCACCGCAGCAGCGCTGGTGTTCGGCACGCTCTTCTTCCAAGAGGGCGCACCAGGCGTCGGTACCCTCCTCGCGTTCGCCACCTTCGGGGTGGGCTTCCTGTTCCGCCCGCTCGGTGGAATCGTCTTCGGGCACATCGGCGACCGGATCGGGCGCCGGGCAACGCTCGTCATCACCACCATCATCATGGGTGCGGCCACGGGGTTCATCGGCCTGCTGCCGACCTACGAGTCCATCGGGGTGTGGGCTCCCGTGCTGCTGGTGATCCTGCGCGTTCTGCAGGGGCTCGGCGCGGGTGCCGAGTTCGGCGGCGCTGCAACCCTGTTGGCCGAACATGCACCGGCGAAACGGCGCGGCTTCTACACCTCGTTCGCGCAGACCGGCGTCCAGATCGGGCTGTTGGCCGGAACCGTGGTGTTCCTGTTGCTGACGAACCTGCCCGAGGAGGACTTGCAGACGTGGGGCTGGCGGGTTCCCTTCCTGTTCAGCTTCGTGCTCATCGGCGTCGCGCTGTACGTGCGGCTGCGGGTCGAGGAGTCCCCGGTCTTCAAGCAGATGCAGGCGACGCAGACCGTGGTGAAGCTCCCGGTGCGCGACGCCTTCGTGCTGTACCCGCGCAACCTGCTGATCGGTGTCGGCGCACACATCGCGGACACCGCGTGCATCTATCTGTTCGCGACCTTCAGCGTGAACTACGTGACGCAGACCCTGGGTCTGTCTCGCACCGTCGCGCTCACCGGCGTCGTGATCTTCTCCATCGCGGTGATCGCATTGCAGCCGATCTACGGGGCGCTGTCCGACCGGATCGGCCGAAAGCCGCTAAACCTGTTCAGCGTCGTCTTCACCGCGGCGTTCGCCTTCCCGTTCTGGCTGCTCATGGAAACCGGTCAGCCGGTGCTCATCTGGGTCGCACTCGTCGTCGCCACCACGCTCGGTGTCGCGCCGATGATCGCGGTGCAGCCTGCCTTCTACGCCGAGCTGTTCGGCGCGCGGGTGCGCTACTCGGGCTTCGCGACCTCGCGCGAGGTGGGCGCGGCCATCGCGGGCTTCTCGCCACTACTGGCCGCCTCACTGCAGAATCGGATGGGCGGCGAACCGTGGTTGATCGCCGTCATGATGATCGTGGTCTGCGTCATCTCCTTCGTGGCGTTCGCCGCCGCGAAGGAGGGTAAGGACATCGACATCGAGGAGATGGGCCCCGAGCCGCTCGCCACGGTCAAGCCCGGCAAGGCTGCCGACGTGCCCGGCCGTCAATGAACGGTGGGTACATGACGTCCCGGCCGTCGGACGCCACGATGGTGCACCTGGGGGTGGGCGCCTTCGCCCGGGGGCACGTGCTGTGGTGCACGGGCCTCGCCGGCAACGAGGAACCCGGGCAGTGGCGGGTCTGCGTGGTCGGCCAGCGCTCGCGCACCGTGGTCGACGCGATGCGCGCCCGAGACTGGAGCTACGACGTCGAACTCCGTGACGCCCACCGTCAGGACACGACCCGGGTCGACGTGGTGTGCGACGGCCTGGTGGCGACGAATGAAGCCGACCGCCTCGCCGCGACGCTGGCCTCGCCGCAGGTCTCGGTGGTCACGATCACGGCGACCGAGGCCGGCTACCCGGGAACCGTGGTGGATCAGATCGTGGCGGCGGCATCTGCCCGCGCCGCCAATGGTGCGGGCCCGATCAGCTTCGTGGTGTGCGACAACGTTCTGTTCGGCGGAGATCTGCTGCGCAGGTTGACCATCGACATGGCGACGGCATCGGGGCACGACGACGCGGCTGCCTGGCTGACCACTCACGCAGCCTTCCCCAACGCCGTCGTCGACCGGGTCGTGCCCGCCGTGCCCGATGAACTGCAGCCGTCGGTCGTGGCCGAACCGTGGTTCCGCTGGGTGATGCAGGATGCCTTCGCCGCGTCGCGGCCCGCGTGGGAGACCGCCGGCGCCCGGCTCGTCGACGACGTAGCGCCATGGCAGGCCGCCAAGCTGCACCTCGTCAACGCTCCGCACTCGATGTTGGCCTACCTCGGTCTGGCGTGCGGGTACTCCACCGTGCACGATGCGGTGGGCGACGACCTGCTCAACACTGCGGTGCAAGCCGCGCTCGACTCCGAGCTGATCCCCGCCGTGCCCGCCGCGGACGGTCTGTCGGCCGTGGACGACGCGCGATCATCGCTCAGTCGTTTCGCGAATTCCGCCGTCCCGCATCGGTTGGCACAGGTGGGATCCGGTGGCTCGGCGAAGTTGCCCCAGCGCCTGTCGGCCGTCGTGGACTCCTGCGTGTCAGCCGGACGGGCGCCCATCTGGTCGGCGGGTGTCGTCGCCGGTTGGGCGCACGCGGTTCGGCGTGGCGACGTCGACGACCCGAGGGCGGCACGAGTACGTTCGGCCCTCGCCGGGCACGCGGACTACCGGGCTCGTGCACTGATGGCGGCGTGCGACCTGACCTCCGACGCAGCGGAGCACGCGTTGATGGTCGATTCGCTGAACTGGTGGTTGAAGTCCTTGGACCAAGCGGACATTCGTCAGATCGTTCGATCAGCACTCGAGGAGACGTAGGCATGGACCTGACCGACAAGGTGGCTGTCGTCACCGGTGGTGGAACCGGGATCGGCGCAGCGATCGCGCATGATCTGGTGGCGGCCGGCGCTCGCGGGGTGCTGATCACCTACAGCCGATCGGAGGAGGCGGCGCAGTCCACGGTGTCGTCGCTGCGAGCCCTCGGCGCCGAGGCGGAGTGCGTGGCCGTCGACGTGCGCGTCGACGAGCAGGTGCGTGCACTGGCGACGAGGTGCCACGAGCTGTTCGGTCGTTGCGACGTGCTGATCAACAATGCGGCGAGTACGGCGTGGCTACCGTTCGACGACCTCGACGCCGTCGACGACGACACCTGGCACGACATCCTCGACGTCAACGTCGTCGGCGCGTTCCGCTGCGCGCGTGCATTCGCACCTGCCCTCCGGCAGGCCGGCGGCGCCGTCGTCAACATCGCGTCGATCTCGGCGTACCGCGGTATCGGATCGTCGATGCCGTATGGCGTGAGCAAGGCGGCGCTGCTACAGCTGACGCGTTCACTGGCCGTCGCGCTGGGCCCCGAGGTGCGGGTCAACTCCGTCTCGCCCGGCACGGTCGCGACGCGCTGGCAACTCGACCACCACGGTGACGAGGCCTTCGACGAGATGACCGCCCGCGAGCGCGAGGCCTCCCCCCTGGGTCGCACGACACAGCCGGAGGACGTGGCCGCGACTGTGCTGGGCCTGTTGGGGGCAGATATGGTCACTGGGGTCGACGTGGTCGTCGATGCAGGGAAACACCTCATGTACTGAGGCAGGAGACCAACACATGGCGGCGCCCAGCCCGGTGAACGCGGTCGAGAAGGTCCTCGCGGTCCTGGAAGCGCTCGCCGAACACCGTCGTCTGACCGACCTCGCCCGGACCACCGGCCTCCCGAAGTCCACCGTGCATCGGATTCTGCAGACGATGGTCGACCGCGGATTCGCCGCCTTCGACGAGGACAACGGCTATAGCCCGGGGCCGCGCATGGTTGGCCTGTCCGGACGGACGATTGGCGAGTTCGGCGCCTCCCTGGGAGCTGAGCCGGTGCTGCGTCGCCTGCAGGAGCGGTTCTCGGCGACGGTGCACATGGCCGTACTGACCGGGGACGAGGCGGTGTACGTGCGCAAGCTCGAGGGCAACAAGCCCTACCGGATGGTCTCGCGGGTGGGCATGGCGATTCCGCTGCACTGCACGGGAATTGGCAAGGCACTTCTCGCCGGGATGCCCGAGGAGGAAGTGGCTGCACTGGTGCAGCGCACCGGATTGCCCAGGCGCACACCGCGGACGCTGACGACGCTCGACGCCCTGCTGGCCGACCTGAAGGCAACTCGCGAGCGCGGCTGGGCCCGCGACATGGAGGAGAACGAGGAAGGCATCGTCTGCGCGGGCGCTGCGATACGCGACCACTCGGGCCGAATGAGCGCTGCCATCAGCGTCTCTCAGCTGCGCAGCGACCCCACTGCCATCGACCTCAGCGTCCTGGGCCCAGAACTCGCGGCTGCAGCGGTAGAGGTGTCTACCGGGTTGGGCACGAGTTCCCGCTGAGGTTTCATCAGCCGGCGGTCGAGAGCAAGTAGGCGCTGACCTCTGCCGCCGTCGCCAGCCTGCCGGTGCCGCCCTGACCGGCCAGTGACAGCGCGGCTGCGGCCGACGCGGTGCGTACCAGTTCCACCGTGAGCGGCCCCCGCGCCAGGCCGGCCGCCAGCGTGCCTGCGAACACATCGCCCGCGCCGGTGGTGTCGTGCACCCGGGGTGCGGGGATCGCGGGTACCTCGACGACCGATCCCTGGTCGTACAGCAGTGCGCCACGGCTCCCCCTGGTGACCACGGCCGAGCGCGCACCGAGTTCGATCAGCCGGCGCGCGGCGATCTCCGCGTCGGACGTGCCCAGCAGCACCTCGGTATCCGCCGGACACGACGGAACGGCCACGGTCACCAGCGGTGCCAACTGTCGCAGGTGGCCGCGCGCAGTCTCCGAATCGACGAGTCGGCGCCGATAGTTGGGGTCGTAGACGACGGCGCCGCCTGCGGCCACCACACGTCGGGCTGCCTCCACCACCGTCGCGGCCACACCGTCCGACAACGCCATCGCGATGCCGCTCACCAGTAACACCGTCGGCCGGTCCAGCGGCACGGCGGCGAGGTCATCGGGGGTCATCATGGAAGCCGCGGAGCCCGACCGCAGGTAGACGAAGTCACGGTCGCCCTCGGGGTCGGCGCCGACGAGGTACGCGCCCGTGGGACCGGGACCTCGCCGGACCAGCGAGGCATCCACGCCGAGCTGGGCCGCGTAGCGCAACAACCGCGAGCCGATCTCGTCGTCACCCACCCGGCTGACCAGTGCGGTAGCTGCCCCCGCGCTCGCACTGGCGGCGGCGGCGTTCAGTGCGTCGCCGGAGAACGACACGTGGAAGTCGGTGGCCGTCTCCAGGGACTCGGCGGCCGACAGTTCCAGCATGGGCTCCCCGAGCACGATCACGTCGGACTCGGTCACGACCGTTCACCCAACGCTGCCAGCCAGTCGGTGACTGCACCGGGATCGGCCTGCAGACGCTCCACCAGTGCCGTTCCCACGCCGACGGCGGTGGCTCCCGCGTCCAGCCAGTCGTGCACGTCGTCGAGGCCGATCCCTCCGGTCGGTATCACGACCGCTCCAGGCAGCACCGCCAGCAGGGTGCGGAGATAGGCGGGTCCTCCGACGTGGGCCGGGAACAGCTTGGCCACACCGGTGTCGGCGGCTGCCGCGATCTCACCGGGCGTCCAGCCGCCCTCGATCACGGGGACGGCGCCGCCGATCGCCGACCTCACATCTGGTGCCGGGTGCGGTGTGACCAGGAAGTCGGCACCCGATTCGGCCGCCTCGAGGGCGGTCCGGGGAGACCGCACGGTGCCCAACCCGACGAGCAACTCGGGGTGGTCGGCGCGGACACGGGTGAGCGCCGCGCGCCAGTTCGGCGTGGTCGCAGTCAGTTCGACGATGCCGAGCCCGGCTGCGACCAGCGGGGCAATGGCGTCCACGGCTCCGTCGGAGGTGTCGAAGCGGAGCACGGGAAGCACCGGAATCCGGCAGAGTTCGGACCGCAGCCGCTGCATCGCGGATTGCGAGCTTGTTCCGCCTGACGGACCATCGTTTCGCACCACGGGACCAGTGTAAGACTGTCGGCTCGTCAATGCACCCATTTGGTGCACGTCGTGCAGACGCTCCGCGAGCCCTAGCTCTCGGTGACGCGCCCGCCATCGACGACCCACGTTCGGTCGAGCCGGACGTTCTCCAGCATCCGTCGATCGTGGGTGACCAGCAGCAGCGCACCGTCGTAGGAGTCCAGCGCTTGTTCGAGTTGCTCGATCGCCGGGAGGTCGAGGTGGTTCGTCGGCTCGTCGAGAACCAGCACGTTGGTGCCGCGCGCCTGCAACAGCGCGAGACCGGCGCGGGTGCGTTCACCGGGTGACAGTTCGTCGACGGTGCGTTCGACGTGATCCGCGCGCAGGCCGAACTTCGCAAGCAGGGTGCGGACGTCGGCGGTCGTCCATGACGGCACGCGTTCCTCGAACCGGTCGACGAGCCGATCGGATCCGGTGAAATCGGCTCGCGCTTGGTCGATCTCGCCGATCGCCACGTTGGCGCCCAGACTCGAACGACCCTCGTCGGGCTGGCGGCGACCCAGGAGGAGCCGCAGCAGCGTCGACTTCCCCGCCCCGTTGGGTCCGGTGATGCCGATCCGCTCGCCGGCGTCGACCTGCAGTGACACCGGGCCGAGGACGAAGTCGCCCTGCCGCACGACGGCGTCATCGAGTGTCGCGACGACGGAACTGGATCGGGGTGCGGCTCCGATCGTGAACTCCAGCGTCCACTCCTTGCGAGGTTCGGCGACCTCCTCGAGGCGGGCGATCCGGCTCTCCATCTGGCGGACCTTCTGGGCCTGCTTCTCACTGGACTCGGTGGCTGCGCGTCGCCGGTTCTTGTCGTTGTCGGGAGCCTTGCGCATCGCGTTGCGGACGCCTTGGCTCGACCATTCCCGTTGTGTGCGTGCGCGTGCGACGAGGTCGGCCTTCTTGTCGGCGAATTCCTCGTACTGCTCGCGCTTGTGCCTGCGACCCACCTCGCGTTCTTCGAGGTAGCTCTCGTAGCCACCGCCGAAGACCGTGGTCGTGTTCTGCGCCAGGTCCAGCTCGAGGACGTGAGTGACGCTGCGGGCGAGGAACTCCCGATCATGGCTCACCAGGACGACGCCACCCCGGAGTTCGCGGACGAACTGCTCGAGCCGGGCGAGCCCGTCGAGGTCGAGATCGTTGGTCGGCTCGTCGAGCAGCACGACGTCGAAGCGCGAGGTCACCAGGGCCGCGAGTCCCACCCGGGCCGCCTGCCCGCCTGATAGCGCCGTCATGAGCGTCGACTCCGGTCGCATCGACTTCGAATCGAGCCCGAGATCCGCCAGGACCGCCGGCAGTCGCTCCTCGAGGTCGGCGGCGCCGGTGGCGAGCCAGTGGTCCAGTGCCGCGGAGTAGGCGACGGCGGGATCGACCCCCGCGGGCGACCGGTCCGGTTCCGACAGGGCCGCCGCCGCCGCCTCCATGATCTCCGTGGCCTCGGCGCAGCCGGTGCGGCGGGCGACGTACGCGGCGACGGTCTCGCCCGGCACCCGTTCGTGTTCCTGCGGGAGCCACCCGACGAAGGCGTCGGCCGGCGCGATGCTCACGACGCCATCGAGCGGTTCCAGGTCTCCGGCCAGGATTCGCAGCAGTGTGCTCTTGCCTGCGCCGTTGGCGCCGACCACTCCGACCACGTCACCCGGCGCGACGGTGACGTCGAGACCCTCGAACAGGGTGCGATGGGCGAACCCCCCTGCCAGGTTCTTCGCGACGAGCGTTGCCGTCATGGCTAGCCGACCACGGCGGCACCACAGATGCCGCACACCTCGAAGGTGCGGCGCTTCCACCGTGCGACGGGGATGAAGAACAACGAGAACTGCTTGAACTCCTGCATCCGCGCCCACTGCGTGGTGTTGTGACAGCGCGGACAGGTCCGCACCTCCCCGGAGCCAAGGTGCTTCTGCTTGGTGCCGTAGCCGAAGAAGAGCAACATGACTCCAGGGTAGGGGCGTTCCGTCAGCCCGCCTGCCGGCGGATCAGGTCGGCGGCTTTCTCGCCGATCATGATGACCGCGGCATTGGTGTTGACCGGCGGGATCTTGGGCATGATCGACGCGTCGGCCACCCGCACGCCGGCCAGTCCACGGACGCGCAGCTCGGGGTCCACCACGGCGTCGGTGCCCGTGCCCATCGCGCAGCTTCCCACCGGGTGGTAGTACGTGCTGGTGCCGCGTGCGACGAACGACCGCAGCCCCGCTTCGTCGGTGACGTCCGGCCCGGGAAGCACCTCGCGAGCACGCCATGGCGCGAATGCCGCGGTGCCTGCGATCTGACGCGCGACGTCCACCCCGTGCAGCATCCGCACCACGTCGGATTCGGTACCCAGGTAGTTCGGGTCGATCAGCGGTCGGGTCGACGGATCCGGCCCGGCGAGCCGGATCGAGCCACGCGCTTCCGGCACGATGGCCACCGCCAACGTGAAGCTGTTCGCGGGTGCGGACAGATTGGCGGGGTGGAACGGCACGTGGATGAACATCAGCTGCATGTCGGGCCCCGGGAGCGAATGGTCGCTGCGCCAGAGCATCGACGTCTCGGCGTGATTGGTCTTGGCCGCCGGGATCGCTTGCGCCGCTTCGTACACGACACCGCACAGCGGATGGTCGTGCAGGTTGCGGCCCACCCCGGGCAGGTCGTGCACCACGTCGACACCGGCCGCTTCCAGTTCGGCAGCCGGCCCGATGCCGGACAGCAGCAGCAACCGCGGTGAGTCGACCGCGCCTGCGCTGAGCACCACCTCGGTGTCGGCATACGCGGTTACGACCTCACCACCGCGATCGAAGTCGACTCCTACGCACCGCAACCCGTCGAAGCGCAGCTTCAGCGCCCGGGAGTTGGTCGATACGGTCAGGTTGGTCCTGCTGCGGCCCAGCGGGTGCAGGTAGGCGGTCGCGACGCTTTGACGAAGGCCGCCGGTTATCGCCAGGTCGTGCCACCCGGCGCCCTCGGCTCGGGCTCCGTTGAAGTCGTCCGTGAGCGGGAAGCCGGCTGCGGCAGCGCCGTCGACGAAGACCTGTGACAGGGGGTTCGCCTCCGCGTCCGATGCTCGGGCCGGGCGCATCGGCCCGTCGGTACCGCGGTAGCGCGGATCCCCTCCCCCGACTGTCTCCATCCGACGGAAGTAGGGCAGCACGGCGTCGTAATCCCAGCCGACACAACCCGACTTGGCCCATCCGTCGAAGTCGCTCGGGTGCCCGCGCAGATGCACCATCGCGTTGATGCTGCTGCTTCCACCCAGTGTGTGACCGCGTGGCCAGTCGTGGGCGAGACCGCTCGTGCCGTGCTGCGGGACGGTCGAGTAGGAGTAGTCGACCTCGGTGCCCCACAGCGACGGCCACGCGGGTGGTGCCGAGATCTCTGCCAGGGTGTCGGCCGGGCCTGATTCGAGCAGCAGGACCTGGATCGTGGGGTCTTCGGAGAGGCGCGCGGCGAGCACGCAGCCCGCGGATCCGGCGCCGATCACCACGTAGTCGTAGTGCCGAGATTCGATCATGGACATGAGTTTTCCACCATATTCTTCGAGTTGGGTCGGGAGTGCCTGTGAGTCGTACGGGCTCAGCCGGCGGTCGAGCGGGCGGCTTCGTCGATCAGGTTGGCGACGGCGTCGGGCTGGGAGACGGTGACGGCGTGTGACGCCTCGACCTCGACGGTCTTCGACCGCGCCCGCTCACCCATGAAGCGCATCGAGTCAGCGGGGATGGCGAGGTCCTGCGTGGTGACGAGGTTCCACGACGGGATGGTCTTCCAGGCGGCCCGCGTGGCCGGCTCGTTCAGCGCGGCTTCGGTGATGGGTCGCTGGGTCGCCGCCATCAGATCGGCGACGTCCTCGGGCACGTCGGCGGCGAACACCCTCTGGAACTCGTCCTGCTTGACGTAGAGATCGTTCCCGCTGCCACCGTTCGGCTGTGGGAACGGGACGGTCTCGAGGGCGGGGCCGAGCTGTGCACCGGGGAACTTGGCGGCGAGATCCGAGGTGGTCTCCCCCTGCTCCAGCAGGAAACTGGCGACGTACACGAGTGCCTTGACGTTCGGCTGCCCGTCGGCCGCTTCGCTCATCACCGACCCGCCGTATGAATGGCCGGCCACCACCACCGGTCCCTCGACGCTGTCGAGCACGCTGCGGACGTAGTCGGCGTCGCTGCGCAGCCCGCGTAGCGGGTTGGCGGCGGCGACCACCGGGTAGCCGTCGGCCTCGAGGTTTGCGACCACGCCGTTCCAGCTGGACGAGTCGGCGAATGCGCCGTGGACCAACACCACCGTGGGCTTGGCAGTCGGTGCGGGCTGTGCGGGCGTGGCACTCGCTGGGTCGCCGCTGCTGCATGCGGTGGCCAGCAGCGCCACCGTCGTGCCCGTGGTCAGTGCAGTCAGAACAGACTTGAACATTGGTCCCTCTCCAGTTCGGCCCGCCTCCTTGGCTGGCTCAGGGTGCACAACGCAATATATTGCATATTGATTCCGTCGGGACGCGGTATGCTGACCGCGGCTACGAACCCACCGGCAGCAAGGAGCACGTGCGCATGACCATCCACGATTTCGAGCGTCATCCACTCACCTTCGGACCGAGCCCGGTCCATCCGCTGCCCCGCTTGAGTCAGCACCTCGGCGGCGCAGAGATATGGGCCAAGCGCGAAGACGTCAACTCGGGATTGGCGTTCGGTGGCAACAAGACTCGCAAATTGGAGTACCTCGTTCCGGACGCGCTGGCTCAGGGCGCGGACACGTTGGTCTCCATCGGGGGCGTGCAGTCCAACCACACTCGCCAGGTGGCCGCAGTCGCCGCCACGCTCGGGATGAAGGCCGTCCTGGTACAGGAGAAGTGGGTGGACTGGCCCGACCCGGTCGCGGACAAGGTCGGCAACATCCTCCTATCCCGGATCATGGGCGCCGACGTCCGACTGAATCCGTCCGGTTTCGGCATCGAGTTCAAGGACAGCTGGCACGAGGCGATCGAGGACGTCGAGCGCGCTGGCGGGACGCCGTACGCCATCCCGGCCGGCGCCTCGGATCACCGACTGGGCGGTCTGGGTTTCGCCAATTGGGCGTACGAAGTGCAACGGCAGGAAGAGGAACTCGAGACGTTCTTCGACACGATCGTGGTGTGCAGCGTGACCGGATCCACCCACGCGGGCATGATCGCCGGCTTCGCCGGTCAGCGCAGGCCCCGCCGCGTGATCGGCATCGACGCGTCCGCCAAGCTCGACGCGACGCGCACTCAGGTCGAACGCATCGCTCGCAATACCGCCGAACTCATCGGCCTGGGCCGTGATCTGCGCGACGACGAGATCACGGTACTCGAGGGCTGGGCCGGCGAACGTTACGGCGTGCCAGTCGCTTCCACCATCGACGCCATCAGGCTGACCGCGAGCCTGGAGGGCGTCATCCTCGATCCGGTCTACGAGGGCAAGTCGATGGCCGCCCTCATCGACCTGGTCGGATCGGGTGAGATCGACGCCGACTCCAAGGTCCTGTTCGCCCACCTGGGTGGTCAACCGGCCCTCAACGCCTACAGCGGAGTCTTCTGAGCGGTCTAGAGCGCCTCGGCGTCGAGCAGGTGGGTCAGGGTCTCCCAGTTTCGTTGCACCGCTTCGGCTGCCGCTGCTGCATCGCCGCGACGGCACAGGCTGATGATCCGCTTGTGCTGTGCGATCGACTGGCGGCCGGTGAGCGACGAGAAGCGCAGGAACTCAAGACGCCGCAGTACGGGTGTCACCTGCTCGAGAACCCCGGGGATGACTTCGTTCCGGCTCGCGTCGACGGCGACCTGATGGAACTCGTCGTCGGCGCGCATCGCGGATGCGGCATCCGCCGCCGAGAACGCGGCGGCGAAGTCCTTGTTCGCCTCCACCATTGCCGCGATCTCGGACTTGCCCATCAACGGCACCGCGATGCGGACGGCGAGGCCGTGCATCGTCGCCGCCACGGCCTGGGCGTCGAATACCGCCTTGCGCTCGATGGTCGAGACGACCGTCGAGCGGCCGGGCAGGGTGTGGACGAGCCCGGCCGCCTCCAGTCGAGCGAGAGCCTCGCGGATGGGAGTTCGGCTGATGCCCAGCCAGTTTTCGAGTTCGGGATCGCGCAGCTTCTCCCCGGGGGCCAACGTGCCACTGATGATGGCGTCCCGAAGCGATACGTAGGCCTGTTCCCGAAGGAGGGACCGTTTGTGCTTTCCCTGTTCGTCGGGCACCGGCATGCAAAATACGGTATCCGATGTTCGATCAGGGCTCGATGATCAGACCGCTGATCGCGTCGCCATCGAGGGTGAACCGGTAGTGCAGATCCGCCACGCCGCCGGGGAAGTCGCCCTCGATGCGGTGCAGCACGTCGACGTGCGAGGCGTCGATCGTCGTGGCGCCCACGAACTCGGTGGTGTAGGTGAACTCGCTACCCGCTCGGCCCAGCCAGTCCCGGATCTCGTCGTGGCCGCGGTAGGTGTGGCCCTCGTCGGTCACCGTGGCATCGGGTGTGAGGGTCGCGATCGCGACGGCCACGTCGCGGCGCAGGTGGGCGTCGAGGTAGGTCGTGGTCGTCCTGGGCAGTTCGTCTCGCGAGGTGCTGGTGCCCTCGCTCCAATCAATCGTCGTCATGTCCCCACCGTGGGGCCTCCGGCAGGGGGAGGGTCAAGTGAGATAGCGCTGACGGTGACGAAGTGCGAGTGGACCTGACGCTGGGCGCTATCTCAACGGCCACGCACTCCGGTGAAATTGCCTCGCGCCGCTCAGCGCTGCGCCAGAGTTGTGTCATGACCGACAAGGACAGGCCTCAGCCGAGCGATCTGCGTGCCGCTGCTCAGGCGGCGGCCCAGGCTGCACAGGATCTGGCGAGCGGGGCACTGCGCGTCCCGACGGCCTCGGCGCAGATCGTCGCGCAACTGCCCGGGCTCGTCGAGAACCTGGCCGCGGCGACCGAGCGGCTCAACACCAACCTCGACAGGCTCGAGCGCTACATGTCGCTGGCCGATCCGACATTCGAGGCCATCGACCGGTTACTGCCGCAACTCGAGGCGATCGTGGCACGCGGTGATCAGGCCGTCAGGGCGGTGCAGAACCTACCGGGCGTCGGCACCATCGGCCGGATCACGGGACTGACCCCCGATGCCGGTGCGACCGCGCCGGATTCGGGCAAGTCGTCGAAGCGCCGCACCGATCCGCGGCGCCGCAAGGACTGACCGCAGCGCACAGCCGTCAGCTCAACTGCTCGCCGAAGAAGGCGAGGATCCGCTGCCATGCGTCGTCGGCCTGCGGCGCGGAGTGGTGCAGTCCGGCGATCCGCTCGACGACGTGCAGCGGCGACGGCGTCTTCCACTGGTTCATGAAGCTGTGGCCGACGCCCGGGTACTCCTTGATGTCCCGGGCGACGCCACTGGGCGCCAGACTCTCCTCGAGCTTGGCGGCCGCGCCCGGTAGTAGCCGGTCGCCGGCGCCGTAACTGGCGACGATGGGGCACGACCGCGTGGGCACCCCGGTGGCCGGCGGGAACGGCCCGTAGTTCGGGGCGGTTGCGTCGAATACGCCGCGGTCGGCCAGCAGTAGGCAGAACCCGCCGCCCATGCAGAACCCCGCCGATCCGACCTTGCCGGTCGTCCTCTCGTCGCTGCGCAGCGCCTCCGCGGCGGCGACGATGTCGTCGACGGCTGATCCCGACCCGGTGGCCAGTGCACGGAACGCGCTGACGATGCAGAGCGGTTTGGGGCCGCGTTGGAAGAGCGCAGGTGCGAACGCGAGATAGCCGTTGGCGGCGAAGCGGTCTGTGATCCGGCGGATGTCGTCGTTGAGTCCGAACACCTCGTGGAGGACGACGACTGCGGGCCACGGACCGCCCCCGGTGGGCACGGCGAGGTAACCCGGCAAGTGACCGTCGGGGGTCGGGAGTCCGGCATCAGGCATGGGCCACCCGTACCCGCTTACGACGAACGCGAAGCACTCGGTGGCCTGGATGCGGTTCGTCGGCCGTGCGTGGGGCAATAGAGACGAGATGGACGAACGGCTCCCCGACCCTCCCACCGCCGCAACGCTCGGTCGGGTCCTGCGACTGCTGGAACCGGTGCGCAGGCTCGTCAACCCGAAGGTCTACGGCGCGGACGACCTGCCCGAGCGCGGCGCGCTGCTGGTCGGCAATCACACGTTGCTCGGCCTGCTCGACGCTCCGTTGCTGTGCGCCGAGCTATGGGAGCGTGGCGTCCGGGTGCGGATCCTGGGCAATCACGCGCACTTCAAGTTGCCGCGGTGGCGCGATCTGTTGACGTCCGTCGGGGTCGTGCCCGGCACCCCGGAGACGGCGGACGCGCTCATGAGTCGAGGCGAGACCGTGCTCGTCTTCCCGGGCGGCGGCCGGGAAGTGGCCAAGCGCAAAGGCGAGAAGTACCAGTTGCTTTGGGAGAATCGCATGGGCTTCGCCCGGCTCGCGGTCAAGCACGGCTATCCCATCGTCCCATTCGCCACGGTGGGCGCCGAGGACTCGCTCGACGTGGTGCTCGACAACGACAGTCCGTTGCTCGCGCCGGCACGGCGACTGTTCGAGAGGGTCTCCGGGAGCCCGGACCTGTTCCCGCTCGTCCGGGGCATCGGGCCGACGCCGATCCCCCGACCCGAGCGGCAGTACTACTGGTTCGGCGAACCCATCGACACGACCGACGTGGCGGGTACCGACGACCGCGCGGTGCGCCGGATTCGAGACCAGACGAAGGCGGCGATCGAGCAGGGCATCGAATTCCTGCTCGAGGAGCAGCGAAACGATCCGCAACGGTCCGTCGTCAAGCGGCTGATGGGCCCCGAGCGGCGGCGCTAGCAGCGGATCGGCATGCCGAACAGGCCGTATCCGCAATCGGTCAGTGAACCGGGCGGCGGATTCTCGCCCTCGAAGACGTTCCCGGAATCGCCCCCATTGGTGAGTTGAACGTTGCCGAAACCCGACTTGACGAAGTACCAGGTGTGGCAAACGTTCATGTCCCAGGTCTTGTCTACGCCGGGGCCGGTCGGGGAGTGCATCGGCTGGCCGGGGCACCACACGTGGCGACTCGATGGGTCTGCCTGTGCGGTTGCGATGGACACCCCGGCCCCGCCCGCGGCGAGACCGATCGACAACAGACCCGCCATGACGGCCTTCTTCGCGTTCACGTTCACCCCTCTGTCAAGACCGCACTCTGCGGTGTTGCATCGAGTAGACACCCGTGTCTTAGCTACCGATCCCAACTCCGGCGATGTCCGCCGGCGCTAGCAGCGGGCCTAGCGGCCAGCGTTGCGGGCCAGGTCGACCACGTACTGGTTGACGAAGGTGCCCGCCGGTGGGTCGCCCTTGTCACACGTGCCGTCGGATTCGCCCGGGCGCTTCACCCAGAGGTAGGCGTCGGCGTGCGGTCCTGCCGTGGCGGCGGTGGGAGCCACGCCCAGGGCGCGGCCGCTGGGGTTGCACCAGTCGAGCGGCGCGGCGGGCGCGGGCCCGGCGCCGTTGCGCGACGTGTCGATCACGTAGTGCGAACCGTTGGTGAGTCCGGAGATCGCCTCGCCGTAGCCGATCTCGTCCTCGGTGGTGAAGAAGTTGGCGGTGTTGAGGCTGAATCCGCGAGCACGTGCCACCCCGGCCTGGTTGAGGCGGTTGGCCATCTCCTCGGGGCTGTGCCACTTCAGGTGTCCGGCGTCGACGTAGACGGCGGTGGCCGGATTGCGGGTCAGGCTGTCGACGGCGTAGTTGATGAGGTCGAACCGCTCCTGGCGCTGACCGCCGGACAGGCAGTCGGCCATGGCGAGGGCATCGGGTTCGAGGATGACCGCGGCGGGCCCGGCGCCCAGGTCGGCGGCGATGCCGTCGATCCACTGGCGGTAACTGTCGCCCGAGCCCATACCGCCCGCAGCGAAGCTGCCGCAGTCGCGGTGCGGGATGCCGTAGATCGCGAAGACGGGGAGTGCACCGGCGGCCTGGGCGGCACCGGTGTAGCCCGCGACCGTCGACGCCGACGAACCCGGGACGACCCAGTACGCCTGCGGCGTGTTCGCGACGGCGGTCAGCTCCGGGATCGGCGGGTTCGCAGCGTTCGCAGCGCGCATCGCCGCGGACGAGGGGTTGACGTAGAACGGCTTGCCGGCCAGCGGGTTGACCTCGTCGGCGAGACGTACCGACGGCGCAGGACCGGTATGCCCCGGGCTGTCGACGAGACCCACGGATGCGACGGCCGCGACCGTGAAGAGCGGGACGATCCACCGTGCGACTGCGCTGAGCGCTGAGGACATCACCCCACGGAAATTAGTGCTTCAAACCATCGAGCGCCAATCCCGTCAGCTCACGCCTTGCCGAGAGTCACCTGCGCCGTGCTGGAACGGTCGCCGTCGACGTAGGTCACCGAGACGGTGTCACCCGGCGCCTTGGACCGGATCGCGGCGACCAGCGCCTCGGGTCCGTCGATGACCTGGTCGTCGACCTTGGTGATGACCGCGCCGTCCGGCACGCCGGCGAGCGCCGCAGGCCCGTCTGCCGACACGCCCGCGATCGCCGCGCCGCCCGCGGGGTTCTGGTCGCTGCTCAGTTGCACCCCGAGCGACCCGTGCGACGCGGTGCCCGTCGAGATCAGTTCGTCGGCGACCCGCTTCGCCTCGTCAGACGGGATCGCGAAGCCCAGCCCGATCGATCCGGCCGGTCCGCCCGCGGACCCCGAGCCGCCACCCATGCTGGCGATGGCCGAGTTCACGCCGATCAGCTCGCCCTTCATGTTCACCAACGCACCGCCGGAGTTGCCCGGGTTGATCGCGGCATCGGTCTGCAGGGCCTCGAGTACCGAGACGTCACTGCCCGGGCCCTCCCCTGCTGCCACGGGCCGGTCGAGCGCGCTGATGACGCCCGTCGTCACCGTGCCCTGCAAGCCCAGCGGCGACCCGATCGCCACCACCGGCTCGCCGACCTTGACGTCGCTGGACGAACCGATGGCGATCGGCGTCAGTCCCGAGACGCCCTCCGCGCGGACGACGGCGAGATCACCGGTCGGGTCGGTGCCCACGATCGAGAACGGCACGGAGCGACCGTCGGAGAACGTGACGGTCTTCGTGACGTCGGCGCTGCCGTCCATCGCGGCAGGCCGGGCCGTCGTGCCGTCGCCGGCCGCCGGCGCGACGACGTGGTTGTTCGTGAGGATGAGACCGTCGGGACTCAGGACGACGCCGGAACCCTCGGCTCCCTCGTCGCCCATCTTCAGCGAGAGCTTGACGACGCTCGGCATCACCTTGGCCGCGACGTCTTCGACTGATTCTCCGGGCGCAGCGGCCAATGGCTGCGATGCGGGCCGCGGGGCGGCCGTCGTCCCCGCGACGGTCGGGGTCGCAGGGTCGTGCATCCGGTCGACCGCGACCGCCGTCGTCGCGCCGATACCGCCCGCGGCCACGGCGATCGCAGCGGCACCGACGACCAGGGTGACGCGACGTGGCCGCCTTAGCGGGGGCGGCGCTGCCGCCGTGGGCTGCGGGTGAGCCCACGACGGATACGGCTGCGGGGTCTGGCCATGGGGATGGAGCGGGGGCGTCGTCATGATGGTGTCTTCTCGTTTCTCGAGCGTGAAGTGCTCACAACACCGTGCGGCCGCTCACTGAGATGGGACTGAGAACAAGATCAGGACAGCCCGAGAACCATTGCGCTCAGGGCGAAACGCGCGTCTTTCGGAAACCCCACGGGCGGGTACCCCCACCGAATGCCATCCGAACCGCAGGACGAGACCACGGGCACGCCCGACCACGTCGAGAACACGGGCGAGAATCTTCGCCGTGCCGCCGAGGTCACGCACGAGGCCAACGACGACCAAGCGGCGCAGCCGTCTCCGGATGACGTCCCGCCTGCAAACCCCCTTCCCGACTTCAACACGTAGACCAGTCGCTCGTCGGGGCGACCACACCTGGCCTGACGGCGAGATGTCACCGGGCGGCGCAACGATCTTGATTCTTCAGACGACACCACGCGGCGGAGTCCCCGCGTGGTCAGCGCCGTTTGCGATTTGGCGTCAGCAAATTTGACACCACTCTCAATTCGGGCTCCGCGAGCGGCTGAGCCCGCATAGAATCTGGCCCCTGAGTTGGTGGGGGTAACGAGTGCAGCATGCCGAGGCGGCGAGTTCTACGGACAGTCGTCATGCCGGCGCGTCGGGCGGGCGTCGACCCGCCCCACCACGTTGGGCCGAATGGGTGCGCTCCGATCCCTGGTACTCGGCGATCACGGTGGCCATCGACGTGCTCTACGCGGTCATCGCCGTGTTACTGGCGCACTGGACCATCCCGGGTGACGTGGGGGAGGCCAACCTCGGGCTGTACTCGTGGATCTTCGTGCCGGTGGTCATCGGCGTGCTCGCCACTCGGTCGATGTACCGGCGGAAGCTGAACGACAGCTTCCTCGACGAATTCGAACCGGTCGAGACATCGGTCGCAGTGGCCGCCCTCGCGACGTTGATGGTGATGCTCCTGCTGGTCCCCCAGACGCCGAGCGGCGGAGTGATCGGCAACCACGTTCGGCCAGGCGACCTCATGGTGCGCATCTGGGTGTTCGCGGCTGTTCTGATTCCCGCCGTACGCCTCGTCAGGTCGCTGGCCAATCGCTTCCTACGGCGTCGGTACCGGGTCGGAGCACCAACGCTGATCGTTGGCTCCGGTCCCGTCGTCGGTCAGCTGATCACGCGCATGCGTCAGGTGCATGACTACGGGCTGGAACCGGTCGGTCTCTTGGATGCGGACGAGCCGTCCGACGGCAAGGTGCTCGACGTCCCGCATCTGGGATCGCTGGACAATCTCGAATTCGCGGTTCGCGCAACCAAGGCCGAGGAACTCGTCATCGCGCCCTCGTCGATGTCCGACGACCAACTGGCGCGAATCGCCCACCGGGCGCAGAACCTCGGATTGCGGGTCCGGGTGGTGCCGCGGGTCATGGACGCCGTCGGTGTCGGCACGCGGATCGAGCACTTGGGCGGCGTACCGCTGATGGTGCTCGGCCGCGTCGATCCGAAGGGGTGGCAATTCGCCGTCAAGCATGCCCTTGGGCGGTCCATCGCGGCGGTTGGACTGCTCCTCGTCTCGCCCGTCTTCATCGCACTCGCACTGCTGGTGAAGCTCACCTCGCCCGGGCCGGTCTTCTTCAGCCAGGAACGCGTCGGTCGCGATGGCGAGGTCTTCGGCTGTCTGAAGTTTCGGAGCATGCGTCCGCTCGACCCGGCGAAGGCGGCGTTTGCGCTTCGCGAGGGCGCGGCGCCCGGCGGGGTGGAAGGGGACGATCGTCGGACGGCGATCGGCAAGATCATGCGGAAGACGTCGTTGGACGAGTTGCCGCAGCTGATCAACGTCCTACGGGGCGACATGGCGCTGGTGGGTCCGCGTCCCGAACGCCCGGAGTACGTCGAGATGTTCGAGATGCACGTGCGCCGTTACGGCGAGCGCCATCGGGTGAAGGCCGGCATCACCGGCTGGGCGCAAGTCCACGGCCTTCGCGGGCAGACCTCGATCGCCGACCGCGCGGAGTTCGACAACTACTACATCGAGAACTGGTCGCTGATGTTGGACCTGAAGATCCTCGCGCTCACCGTGCTGGCCGTTCTCAAGAGCGCGGAGGACTAAGCCTCCGGTTCGGCGCCCGGGCCGGTGTCGGCTTTCGCCGATTCGCCGTCGTCGGCGGAGGAAGCCTCGTCCTGCGGCGGGTCATCCAGCACGTGGCCCGGGTTCAAGGGCAGGTGCGGGTCTGGCAGTGTCATGGATCCTCCGTCACTGGATGGGCCGAATCAAGCGATCGGCTCAATACCCGCATTCGGCATTCCGGAATCAGACGGAATACTCGCCGCGTCTTTGGCTGGCCCTGCTGGGGCGCACCCGGTTACCGGGTGCGCGCCAGCGAGAGGTCAACCCTTTTCCGCCGCCTCATAGGCCTCGACGACTTCGGCGGGAATCCGGCCACGCGTACTCACGGTGTAGCCGTTCTCATTCGCCCATGCCCGGATTGACGACAGTGGCGTCCTCGACTGCGCCTTGCCACCACCCTTTCGCCTCCGGCTGGCCTTGCGAGGCCGCTCCTCGCCGGAAACCTTCTCTGCGGCTTTGACATACGGAGTCAACGCCTTGTCGAACTTCGCCAAGTTCTGTGCGGAGAGATCGATTCGGTATGCAACACCTCTAACCGAGAACTCCACGGTTTCGCCGCCGCCATCAGTGATATCGGTTCCGTCAATATCATCCACGACTTGGCGGATAACGCGTTCTGCCATTTCTTTCCTTTCCGCGCCCGCCCCCAAGCGCGAAACTCTACCGGTACGAATCGCACGAGTCGTACATCTGGGCAGGTTGGAGCATCATGCGTAGCCGCTCTAAGCGAATAGCGGTGCGGATACCGTCGTTCTTTCGTCACAAAATAGAGCGCGCCGGAAGTCGATCCGCAAAGCCGCCAAATATCCTTCACCCGCACCCCGTCGGCAATTCTTCAGTCTTTCAGTCGAATTGATCGGGACCGACGAGACCACGAATGAAGCTAGCGAAATCTTCTGCGACAGCGGTGATCCGATAGTCGTCCTCTTGGTCGACGTGCACCACTCGAGGCTCTCCCGTGGGACCGCACTCGCGATAGTCGAGCATGATCTGCTCGTGGCCCGCCGACGGCGTATCGGCAATTCCGACCCCGAGCGCCGGGTAGCCCCATTCTTCGCGCATGAACGCCGTCCCGAGTTCTCCGCAGAGGGAGTAAAGCGCGGTGCGGCCGATGGCATGGATGCCGGTGACCATTATGTGGTCGTCCGCCCAGCTGGTCGACCGGCTCATGGGAAACGCCGCGCGGTGGAGCCCACCACCGTTCCGGTAACGCGCGAGTTCGACGTAGGCGCTGGGCAGTGTGTCCAACGCGGCCGAGCGACACTTAGCCCTTGCGCTAACCAATTACGGGTGCAACACTTAGCCCCATGGCTAAGTACGAGGCGGAGCTGGACAGCCTCTTCGACGCGCTCGGCGACCCGACGCGCCGAGCAGTGATCCGGCGACTCGGCAGCGGACCGGCGAGCGTGGGCGAGCTAGCGAGACCGTTCTCGATTGCGCTGCCGTCGTTCATGAAACACGTCCGCACGCTAGAGACCAGCGGACTGATCAAGACGACGAAGACCGGACGGGTGCGGACCTGCTCGCTCAACCGCAAACGGCTGTCGATCGTCGACGACTGGCTCGCCGAACAGCGACACATCTGGGAAGACCGCACCGACCGACTCGAACGACTCGTCACCGACACCGACACCGACACCGAGGAGACACCGTGAGCACCACTGCCATCGACCCCACACTCGACCTCGTCATCGAGCGAGTGATACGCGCTCCCCGACAATCGGTTTGGCGCGCGTGGACGGACCCGGACCTGCTGGCCCGGTGGTGGACGCCGGCGCCCACTCTCACGCGCGTCGATCGACTTCAGGTCCGCCCCGGCGGCGCCTTCGTCACTCGAATGAGCGACGACGGGGATCGGTTCGTCCCGCACACGGACTCCGTGTTCCTCGTCGCGGAAGAAGGCTCCCGGCTCGTGTTCACCAACGCGGTCGACAGTGCGTGGCGACCGGCCACGCCGCAGCCGGTGTCCATGACCGCCGAGATCACCTTCGACGACCACCCAGACGGCACCCTCTACCGGGCGGTCGTGCGCCACGGCGACCCGGCCGTCCGGGATCGGCACGAAGAACTCGGCTTCTTCGACGGATGGGGTGCGGTCACCGAGGCGCTCGCCGAACTCGCCGAAGGTGGGGTGACCGCCTGATCCAACGCTAGGGCGCGCCCCGCGTGAGTGAGCCGACGGGGGTTGGCCCCGATCGGTCGAGGAGGGCGCGTCCCTCGAAACGTGCCACGCTGCAGGCCTTCACGTCATCGTCCTGCCGTCGTCCCTCTGCGAAGTCCGCCAAGATCTCGCCCATCAGGGCGGAGTACTTGAATCCCTCACCGATGCACCCGCAGCCCAGCACGATTCCGCTGGGTAGCGCATCCAGGATGAACTGGCCGTCGGGCGTGTCGGTCCAGCAGCACACCTGCGCGTCGACGACCTCCGCCGGTATCGCGGCGAAGTCGCGCTCGATGCGTTGACGCAACACCTCGGTGCGAGCGGTGCTCGGCGTGCGATCGGGGTTGCCCGACTGGTAGTCGCCGATGGGGAGGTCGAGGCCCACCTTGTAGCCCAACCCGGGCGTCGGCATCGCGTAGATCCGGCCCGCGCGGTCCTCGGCCTCGCCGTCGAACAAGCACGGGAACGCGTCGGTGCGCGCCACGCTGTCGCGGTCGCCGAAGTGCACCACCTGCTCGAGGTACGGATAGAGCGGCACGTCGATGCCCAACATCCGGAGGAACGTCGACGACTCCGGGCCGGCCGCGATCACCACCACGTCCGCATCTTCTTGCGTCATATCCGAATACGTCACCGTCAGCCCGTTCGGCCGCTCCACGATCTCGACGACACTGCGGGCGTGGCCGAAGCGGCCACCGGCGCCGCTGAATCGCTCGAACTGCGCCCGCAGCGACCGTTCGGCCAGGACGATCCCGGCGTCCGGGAGCCACACCGCGTCGCGGCCGTCGTCGCGAAAGCCAGGGAGGCGGTCGCCCACCTCGGCGGCAGCCACCCACTGGTGGTCGATGCCGAGGCCGGCGCACGTCGCCGCGAGAGCGTCGTTGGACGGCGGGTCCCGCCACAGCAGACCCCGCACCTCGTGGACGGTGGCACCGGTCCGCTCCTCCAGCCGCTTCATCGCCCCCAACGCACGCAACCCCAGCCGCGACCGCGATGGGTCCGGGTCGGCCAGACGCCACATCCGGGTCGGACCGTAGGACGACGAGAGGGGATTGCCCACCCCGTAGCGGTCGACCAGCCGAACCTCGTGGCCTCGGCTGGCCAACTCGGCCGCCGTGGGCAGACCCCAAGCGCCTGCGCCAATGACGATGCTCTTCACGAATGCCTCTCTCCGCCAGGTGAACCGGCCGTTCAGAAGATGGTGTACACCTTGCGAAGCGTCTCGACCACGTCCCATCGACCGGTCCAGCCGGGTGGTAGGACGACGAAGTCGCCGGCTCCCACGTCGACGACGCGACCGGTCTGGTCGTCGGTGATCTTCGCGCGGCCCGAGACGATGTAGCAGGTCTCGGTGTCCGGTCGATCGACGACGGGCCAGCCGCCGGGCTCGCATTCCCACACGCCGACCTGCGCCTCGGTCCCCGAGTCGGCCGCCAAGGTCTTGAGTCGAGGGTCGCCGCTGTCGGCGCCGACGCGCCGGCCGGCGGCCTCCAGGTCACCGGTGACGGTGCGATGGGGCAGATGGATCAGTGCGCTCATGTCGGCCTTCCCAGGATCGTCGGACACTCATCGCTGCGCGGATTCGGAGCATCTTCGTATTGACGAGAGCGATTTTCGCGATTCCGGTTGCCGCGGCTTGGTGGCAGGCATAGTGTCACACACCACCGAACATTTTGTTCGCCGTTACCGAACTATTGGTTCTGACGTAGGAGAATGGATGATCGTTCATGGCTCTGCCTGACGACGGCCCCGGCTCCCCGTCGTCGAACACCGAGACCGAAATGGGCAGCCGCATACGCGGATACCGCACCATGCGGAAGCTCAGCCTGCGTGAACTCGCAAGCCGCGCCAAGATCTCGGCGGGGTTCCTCAGCGAACTGGAACGCGGACAGGTCAATGCCAGCGTCGGCACGCTGCGCCGCCTGGCCGAAGAACTCGGAGTCAAGCTCCCCGACCTGTTCGGCGACCATCACGTCAACGGGGCGAGGATCCTGCGAAAGGCCGAGCGGCCGGAAATCCACGTCGACGACCTCAGCGCCAAGTACCTGTTGTCGCAGAAGCCCCTGATGAACCTCGAGGTCTACTCCGCCGAGTTCGCCCCGGGCGGTTCCGCGGGCGAGGCATACGTGCACGGCGACGCCCAGGAAGTGCTGATCGTCGTCAAGGGCAGCTTGGTACTCGAACTCGACGGCAAGAAGCACCAACTCGACGCCGGCGACTCCGCGGAGTATCGGACGTCCATTCCGCACACCGTGCACAACCTGAGCGACTCGTCCGCCGAGCTGCTATGGATCGTCAGCCCCCCGACCGCATGAGAGCGGGATCGAAATGACCACACCCACAACGACTTACCACCAGTCACGTCTCACAGGAGGAGTCCACATGTCCACTGCACTCAAGGCCGTCGGATGCGGCGTGGCTGCCGTGCTGCTCACCGCGGCGTGTTCGTCGGGACCGGCTCCAAGTGCCGACGTCGACCTGGGTAGCGGGCCGCCGCAGGCAGGCACCGTCAAGGCCGGCGCGCTCGACGGCGTGACCCTGACCTTCGTGTCCTACGGCGGCATCTTCCAGGAGGGGCAGACGCAGGCCGCAGTAGATCCCTTCGCCAAGGAATCCGGCGCGCGCATCCTGCAGGACGGGCCCACCGAGAGCACCAAGATCAAGTCGCAGGTGGAATCCGGCAACGTCACCTGGGACGTCATCGACACCACCAACGTCTTCACCGCCCAGCACTGTGGCGAGCTGTTCATGCCCATCGACACCAGCATCGTGGACGTCAGCAAGATCCCGCCGGGCGCCAAGACCGACGACTGTTCGGTTCCCGCAATGGGTTACGGCCTCATCGTGGTCTACAACACGGAGAAGTACGGCGCCAACCCGCCCAAGACCTGGGCCGACTTCTACGACACCACGAAGTTCCCCGGCAAGCGCGGCATCCAGGGCATCGCCGGCGAACTCGACCCGGGCGTACTCGAGGGCGCACTCCTGGCCGACGGTGTCGCGAAGGACCAGATGTATCCCATCGACGCCAACCGCGCACTGAACAAGCTGTCGTCTATCCGCGGCGACATCGTCTTCTGGAACAGCGGCGCCCAAGCCCAGCAGCTCCTCGAGGCCGGGCAGGTCGACATGGCGCTGCTGTGGAGCGGGCGCGCCTACTCCGCGGTCAAGAACGGGGCGAAGTTCGCACCCATGTGGGATCAGTGGATGCCCGAGGCGGACACGATCGCGGTGCCCAAGGGTGCGAAGAACCCGAAGGCCTCGATGGCGCTGATCAACTACTACCTGGGTGCGCAGCAGCAGGCCAAGCTGACCGAACTCACCTCGTACAGCCCGATCAACGTCGACGCCAAGCCGAAACTGGACGCCCTGGCGACCAGCTACCTCACCACCACCCCCGAACGTCTCGCGGACCGCTTCCCGATCGACCTCGCCTGGTGGTCGAAGAACAACGACGCGATGGTCGGTGCTTACACCGATTGGCTTGCGAAGTAGGGGTTAGCGGGTCATGACCGTAGTCGACGTTCTGTCCGGTGGCGCGGCGCCAACGCGCTCGCGAGCCGAGGAAGCGGGTGCCCAGCGCAGGCGCCGTAGCGCCTACGCCCTCCTGGCCCCGGCGCTGGTGCTCGTCATCGGCATCTTCGCGGCACCGCTGGGCGTGATGCTGTGGCGCGCGTTCACCGATCCGGTGGTCGGGTTCGACAACTTCGCCTGGTACGCCGGGGACGCCGTCCAGCGCGAGGTGCTGCTGCGGACGTTCACCACCGGACTCGAGGTGACGGTCATCTGCCTGTTGCTCGGCTACCCGTACGCCTATGCCATGGTCGCATTCGGGCCGAAGGTGCGGGCGGCGCTGACGCTGCTGGTGCTCGTCCCGTTCTGGACCAGCCTGATGGTGCGCACGTTCGCCTGGGTGATCCTGCTACAGGACAACGGACCCGCCCAGGCGCTGCTGAGCCTCGTCGGGCTCGGCGACGTGCAGTTGATCCGGACCAACCTCGGCGTCGTCATAGGCATGAGCCAGATCCTGTTGCCGTTCATGGTGTTGCCGCTGTACGCGGTGATGTCGGGCGTCGACCGTCGGCTGGTGCTGGCCTCGTCGAGTCTCGGCGCGCGGCCGCTGACGTCGTTCACCCGCATCTGGGTGCCGCTGACCATGCCCGGCATCGGGGCGGGATGTCTGATGGTGTTCATCAGTAGCCTCGGCTTCTACGTCACGCCGGCGCTTCTCGGTTCCCCGGACAACGCGCTCATCAGCCAGCAGATCTACGTCCAGGTGAACGGTCTGCTGCAGTGGGGCCGCGGTGGGGCGATGGGCGTGGTGCTCCTGCTGCTGACCTTCCTGGTCCTCGCCGTGCTGATGATCGTGCTGCGCCGCGCATCTCGGCAGGAACGGGCGTCGTGATGCGCAGCGGCACGTTCTGGCGCGGTGCGCTCCTGGTGTTCTGCGGCCTAGTCGCGACCTGGCTGGTCGCGCCGTCGCTGGTCGTCATCCCGCTCAGCTTCACCGATCTCCCGTCGTTCAGGTTCCCGCCGACGGGCTGGTCGACGCAGTGGTACGTCAACTTCTTCACCGACCCGTCGTGGCTCTGGTCGCTGGAGGCGAGCATCCGCGTCGGCCTCCTGGTGGCCGTCGTCGCGACGGTGTGCGGGACGGCGGCGGCGGTGGCCTTCAGCCGGACGCGATTCTTCGGCGATCAGGGCCTGCGCGCGCTGCTGCTCTCGCCGATGATCGTTCCGGTGATCGTGGTGTCGATCGGCATCTACGCGATCTACCTGCGGCTCAACCTGCTAGGCACCACGCTCGGCTTCGTCGTGGCGCACAGCGTGCTCGCCCTGCCGTTCGTGATCATCCCAGTGAGCGCCAGCCTGCAGGGGTTCGACCGACGGCTCGAGGACGCGGCCGCGATCTGCGGAGCGAACAGGTGGACGACTTTCCGCACCGTCACGCTGCCGCAGGTGGCGCCGGGCGTCCTGTCGGGGGCACTGTTCGCGTTCGCCACCAGCTTCGACGAGGTGGTGCTGTCGCTGTTCATCCAAAGCCCCTACCTGCAAACGCTTCCGGTGCGGATGTACTCGTCGGTCACCCGCGACACCGACCCCACCATCGCCGCCGCGGCGACGGTGATCCTGGCGCTAACCACCGCGCTGACCATCCTCGCCAGCATCTTCGCCATCAGGAGGAATCGTGTCCGATGACCACACGCCGCGCGGCGCATCCATCACGATGCGGGGCCTGGTCAAGCGGTACGGCTCGGTCACCGCGGTCGACGCCATCGATCTCGAGGCACGCCCGGGCGAGTTCCTCACGCTGCTGGGGCCCAGCGGTTCTGGCAAGACCACCACGCTCAACATGATCGCCGGGTTCGTCGACGTCACCGAGGGCGAGCTGTCGATCGACGGACGGCCCGTGACGAACCTGCCGCCCTACAAGCGCGACATCGGCATGGTGTTCCAGCACTATGCCCTGTTCCCCCACATGAGCGTCGCCGACAACGTCGACTATCCACTGCGCCAACGGTCCATCGACAAGTCGCAGCGCGCCACGATGGTCGCCGACGCCCTGAAGATGGTCGGGCTCGAACACCTCGGACGGCGCAAGCCCAAGGAGTTGTCGGGCGGTCAGCAGCAGCGCGTCGCGCTGGCGCGGGCCGTCGTCTACAACCCGCGGGTGCTGCTGATGGACGAACCCCTCGGCGCGCTGGACAAGAAGCTGCGCGACACCCTGCAGTTGGAGATCAAGCGCATCCACGCCGATCTCGGCACCACGTTCGTCTACGTCACCCACGACCAGGACGAGGCGCTGGTGCTCTCCGACCGGGTCGCCGTGTTCAACGACGGACGCATCCAGCAGATCGGCACGCCGTCGGATCTCTACGAACATCCCAACAGCCTCTTCGTGGCGCAGTTCGTGGGTGAGTCCTCGCTGTTCCGTGGCAGCTTGGAGGGCGACCGGGTCCAGGCACACGGCCGCACCCTGACCGCGACGCGCGGCGCGCTACCCGACACGCGCACCGTCGCCGTCGTCGTGCGGCCCGAGCGCATCGCGATTCACGCCGGTGACGCGGAACCGCACGCGGACAACGCCGTTCCCGGTCGCGTCATCCAGCAGATCTACTTCGGCAACGCCCGCAAGGTCGAGGTGCGCCTCGACGACGGCAGCACGGTACTGGTCCGCGAGAGCGCGAGCGCCGCGCTGGCTCCCGTGCACGCCGACGACCCCGTCTGGCTGACGTTCCGTCGCGAGGACGCCTCCGTCCTGGCCGTCGACGATACGCAGGCGGCACCTCGAACTCCCACCACCGCAACGAACTAGGAGCAGCACACCATGGCTTCGTCAGGCCAGCAGACCGTCAAGCATCCCGTCAACGGCGGAGTGTCCTTCTGGTACCGGTCGATCGGACTGCCCCAGCCGCGTCCGGCGCTGCCCGGCGACCTCGACGCCGACGTATGCATCGTGGGCGCCGGATTCACCGGCCTCTGGACCGCCTACTACCTCAAGCGCCAGCAGCCCGACCTTCGTATCGTGGTGCTCGAGAAGGAGTTCGCCGGCTTCGGTGCCTCGGGCCGCAACGGTGGCTGGCTGTCGGCCGAGCTTGCGGGCTCGCGAGACGCCTACGCCTCCACCCACGGTCGCCAAGGCGTCATCGACCTGATGCGCGCGATGCGCGACGCTGTCGACGAGGTCATCGCCGTCGCGAACGCCGAGGGCATCGACGCCGACATCGCGAAGGACGGACTACTGCACGTCGCGCGCAACCAGGCGCAGCTGCAACGGCTGCATGCCGGCCTGCGCTACGAACGCGAATGGGGCGCGGACCCCATGGACTTCGTCGAACTGAGCCGGTCGGAGATGGACGATCGGGTTCGGGTCGCCGGCTCGCTCGGCGGCATCTTCAGCCCGCACTGCGCCAGGGTGCAGCCTGCCAAGTTGGTACAGGGGCTGGCCGACAGCGTGGTCGACCTCGGCGTGAGGATCTTCGAGCAGACCACCGTCAACCGGATCGATCCGGGCCGGGCGGTCACCGACCGGGGCACCGTCAGCGCACCGACCGTCCTGCGCTGCCTCGAGGGCTTCACCGGCAGCATCGAGGGACAGAAGCGCAGCTGGTTGCCGATGAACTCCTCCATGATCGTGACCGCTCCGTTGCCCGAGGAGGTGCACGATCAAATCGGCTGGCGCGACGCCGAATTGCTGGGCGACTACGCGCACGGATACATGTACGCCCAGCGCACGGTTGACGGCCGGATCGCTCTCGGCGGGCGCGGCATTCCGTACCGCTACGGGTCTCGCCTCGACGACCGTGGCGCCACACAGCAGTGGACGATCGACGCGCTCACCGCGCTCACTCACGACATGTTCCCCGCGACCGCCGACGTCCCGATCGAACACGCCTGGTGCGGTGTCCTCGGCGTGCCGCGGGACTGGACGGCCACGGTCGACTTCGACCGCACCACGGGCCTCGGTACGGCGGGCGGATACGTCGGTAGCGGGCTGACGACGACCAACCTCGCCGGCCGGACGTTGGCGGACCTCGTACTACAGCGCCAGACCGATCTCACCCGCCTTCCCTGGGTCGGTCGGAGGGTGCGACGCTGGGAGCCCGAGCCGTTGCGTTGGCTCGGCGTGCAGAGCATGTACGCGCTCTACCGGACGGCCGATCGCCGCGAGACGAACGGTCTGGGCCGCACCAGTCGTATCGCCACGGTGGCGAACAAGATCACCGGTCGCTGAGGACGGCGCGCTCCAGTTCCGTCAATGACTGCTCGAGGCCGTCCATCACGGTCGCGAGGTCGGGCATCTGCCTATGGTCGGCGATGATGCCGACGTCGAGGTGGCCGTCGTAGCTCATCACCGTGATGTTCAGCCCGAGCCCGTCGGTGATCACCGAGACCGGGTAGTGCGCGACGAGCCGAGCGCCGCCGCAGTACAGCGGGATCTGGGGTCCGGGCACGTTGGACACCACCACGTTCCACGTCGGGCGACCGACCCTGGACGTGGCCAACGCGAACGTCGCCCTGGCCGCGCGACTGAACAGTGCAGGCGGGATGAAGTGGTTGAAGTCGATGAGGAGGTTGGCGGGCAGCGCTCGGTGCCGATCCTTCATCTCCCGCATTCCGCCCGCCGTCGCTTCGAGGCGTTCCACCGGGTCGGCGACGTTGGTGTGCAGCGGCGCTGCCAGCATCAGTACCCGGTTGCCGTAGGTGCCGGCCTGCTCCTCCGTCCGCACGGACACCGGAATCTGGGCCACCAGTGGATTGTTCGGCAATTCGTCGTGGTCGACCAACCAGCGTCGAACGGCGCCGGCACAGATCGCGACCACCACGTCGTTCACCGTGGCGCCGTGAGCGTTCTTGACCTCCTTCACCCGATCTAGGTCGAGCCGGCCGAAGACGAAACGCCTACTGGGCGAGACTCGTCCGTTGAACGACGTCTTCGGCGCCGGGAGGGACGTGCGGGTTCGACGCTCGCCGGTGCGCCGAGCGACGTTCGACAGTCGGTTGGCGACCCGACCGAGCTGTCCGACCCCGGGTACCGACGACAGCGTCGTGTCCTCGAGGTTCGGCAGCGCGCTCGGCGCCGAACGCAACACCCGCAGCGGGTAACGCGGTAGTCCGACGACTGCCCGCCCCCATCGCTCGATCTGCCGGGGAGCCGACCGAGGGGCGGCCTGCTCGGCCGCGGGTATGTCGCGGCCCTCTGGACTCAGATCCATGAGCAGACCGGTGATCTCGGCTCCGGACACGCCATCGATGACGGCGTGGTGGATCTTGGTGTAGACCGCTACGTTGCCGTCGGCCAGTCCGCTGATGACGTACATCTCCCAGAGTGGATGCGCGCGATCGAGTGGCTGCCCGTGCAGACGAGAGATCAGCTCCGCCAGCTGCTCGTCGGATCCGGGCGAGGGAATCGCCGACTCCCTCACGTGATAGCTGAGGTCGAACCCCTCGTCGTCGACCCAGTACGGATAGTCCACGCCGAACGGCACCTCCATCAGGCGCCACCGCAACGGTGGCAGCAGGTGCATTCGCTGGCGCAGGAGCGCCACCATGGTGCCGCAGTCCATGGTGCCGCCGGGCGCGGTGCTCGGGTCGTATACCGCCAGCGCGCCGACGTGGCCGGTCCGTCGGCCGTCCTCGATCGCCAGGAACTGCGTGTCCAGACTGCTCAGTTGCCGCACGGGCGACCACCACCTTCGTTGCCTCGCAACGCTTCTGCCGTCCGGATCGCCCCCGTGACGCCCGGGTTGTGCATCAGCACGTCGTCCATCACCGCCGTGGTCAGGCTGCGGGTCGCCAACATCGGGCCGACCCAGCCGGGTGCGCTGATCCGTGCCGCGCGACGGTCGACACCCGAGAGCACCGCGGCGGCGGCTGCTTCGACCGTCATGGGCCGAGTGAGGAATCCGGGTATCGCCCGACGTACCGCTCCGACGTGATCGTCGGCGAAGACCTCGGTGGCCAGGTCCGTGTCGATGAAGCCGAGGTAGGCGTAGCCGACGCTCACCCCGTGCTGCGCGAGTTCGACCCGCAGCGTCCTGGCGAGCTGCTCCACGCCTGCCTTGCTGACCGCGTACGACGCGGCCAGTACCCCGTTGAAGAAGGCGTAGACGGACCCGACGAGTACGACGTGCCCCTGCCGCTCGATGACCGCCGGCAGTGCGGCTCGGACCGTGCGCCACTGCCCCAGCAGGTCGACTTCCACCGTGCGCTCGAAGGCCGCAGGATCGATGGTGGCGACGGTGTCCGACGGTGGGGCGATCCCCGCGTTCGCGATCACCACGTCGATGCCGCCGAACTGCGCTACTGCCGCGTCGGCCGCATCCTGGAGCTTCTCGAAGTCGGTGACGTCCGCCTCGAAGGCTGCGGCCCGCCCGCCGAGTTCGTCGGCAAGCTCCTGCAGAGGCGCCAACCGACGGCCCACAAGAGCCACGCATGCGCCCCGCGCATGTGCCTGCCGGGCGATCTCGGCGCCGAGACCCCGGGCGGCGCCGGTGATGAACAGCACCCGCCCCTCGATACCGAAGCTGGGCCCAGCACCCAGGAGCCGACCCACGCCCGGGATGCCGCGGAGGGTCCGCACGGCAGTGCGGCCCAACAGTCCGACGGCGTCGTCGATCATGGCGGCCCTTCCATCACTGGGTCAGGTCTCCCCGATGTTGCCCTGAATGGCCGACGGGAAACATCGGTCCAACATCGGTCCTCAGGGAGCAGTCACCACCTCACGGGCAGGGGCCGCGAGCGGCCGTCACCGCTGTTCGGCCATGCGCATCCACACTGCCTGACACGTGTCCTTTGCGTCGTCGAGGTCATCGATCGAATTCCTGGACGCCTGATAGAAGCTGCGTTCGATCATCCAGCACAGGGCGCGACCGAGCGCCGTGGCGTCTCCTGGCCCGTTCCCGGTCGGGACCCCGGCACGGTGCAGAACCGCTGCGATTGCGTCGGCGAAGACATCGGCTGTGCCCGTCCACAACTGGTCGATCTCGGGCACGGTGGAACTGAGGTCGACCGCGGTACGCATCACCAGACCGTGCTCTCGCCACAGCTGGACAGTGCGCTCCAACGCGGTTGAGACGACCTCGGCCACCGGTCCGGTCGCGGTCAACGCAGCGGCCGACTTCTCCTGCAGGGCCTGCACGGTGCGCGCCACCAGGGCAATGAGCACGTCCTGCTTGGAGGCGAAGTAGAAGTACAGGGCGCCGCGCGTCATTCCTGCCGCCTCGGCGATTTCGCCCACCGTCATGTCCGCGTAGCCGCGCGTCGCGAGCAACGTCTCGGCGGCGTCGAGTATCTGCCGCTCGCGAAGGTCGCCCTTGCGTACCGCCGGCGCAGTTCGGCGTGAGGGCCAGGACTTGGTCACCGTCGCAACCCTAACTCAGCGACGTCACACGACGGACAGTCGAGCGCCATCATCGAAATCCGTGCTCCGCGAGACGGTTTCCCAACGGCGCATGTCCTCGTCGACCGAGGCCCGTGCAGCTCCGATCAGCTTCAGGGCATCCGAGCCCAGGACCAGGTGCCCTGGCGGTTCGGCGTCGTCCAGCACTGCCAAGATCGCCTCGGATGCCTTCGCCGGGTTGCCGAGCTGATTGCCGCTGGCCTTGAGGCGTGCAGCACGGATGGGCTCGAACAGCTCGTCGTAGTCTCCGATGGTGCGCTCGGCGCGCGTCATCGATCGGCCGGCCCAGTCGGTGCGGAACGAACCAGGCTCGATCGCCGTGACGTGAATGCCGAAGGCGGCGACTTCCTTGCGCAGGCTCTCCAGCAGACCCTCGACCGCGAACTTGCTCGCACAGTAGGCGGACATACCGGGAACTGCCATCAGTCCGCCCATCGACGTCACCGCCATCAGGTGGCCGGCGCGCCGGTGCCGCATGTAGGGCAGCGCGGCCTGCAGGGTCGCGGCGACACCGAACACGTTGGTCGCGAACTGTGCGCGCACTTCGGACAACGGCGTCTCCTCGAAGGTGCCCTCGACGCCGTAGCCGGCGTTGGCGATCACGACGTCTGTTGGACCAACGGTCGATTCGACGTCGGCAACCGTACGTGCGACCGCGGCATCATCGGTCACGTCGAGTATGCGGGCATGGGCACGAGTCGACGAGAGGGCTTCGAACGGTTCGACGTCCTCGGGCTTGCGGACGGTGCCGACCACTCGATGGCCGGCGTCCAACGCACCTGCCGCGAATGCCCGCCCCAGGCCGCTGCTCACCCCAGTGATGAAGAACGTCTTCATGATGCCTCCGAGCTTCCAGGCGCCGCGCAACGCGATGCCTTACTCGACATAGTGTCGACTTGAATCGACATGCTGTCAAGTAGAGATGAGCGAGCCCGGGCGATCACCTGCTCGATAGTGCGGACGCAAGGCCGCAGCGAGGGCACGGTCGAGCGCCCGGTCGGGAACGAATCGCGTGAACCGGATCAGCGCGGCTTCACGCCCCACGGTGTAGCGGGTCCGCGGCCGACGGGCCGTCACCGCCTTGGCGATCACGCTGGCGGCGGCATCGGCCGGCAGGCACGACGTGGTGTGGGAAGCGGTCTGCGCGTTCACTGCCCGTACCAGCCCGCCGTAGCGCAGCTGCTGCTCCGGCGTCATGGCCGCGGCAAGGTCGTTCGCGGCGGCGATCGCCCGGCCGGGCATTTCGGTGCTCACCGCGCCGGGCTCGACCACCACGACCTGGACACCGGTCTCGGCGAGTTCCCGCCGCAGTGCATCGCTGACCGCTTCGAGGGCGAACTTGGTGGCGGCGTAGGGACCGTAGGTGGCCATGGCCACCTTGCCGCCCACCGAGCTGATGTTGATCACGCGACCCTTACTGCGGATCAGGGCCGGTAGCACCGCCTGAGTCACCGCTACGTGGCCGAAGAGGTTGACGTCGAACAACTTTCGCCACTCGTCCATCGGAAAGGCCTCGACCGGCACGTTGACTCCCATGCCGGCGTTGTTCACGACGGCGCGCAGCCGTCGACCCCGAGGGTCCTGGTCGACCCGGGCGGCAAGCGTGCGAACGTGCTCGGGATTGGTGATGTCGATGAACAACGGCTCGATGCCGGGTCCGCGGATCGCCTCGGCATCCCGGTCGCGTCGCACACCCGCAAGGACGTGGAACCCTCGGCGAGCCAGCTCGCGCGCCGTCGCTGCGCCGATTCCGGTCGACGCCCCGGTTACGATGACCATCTGTTGACCTTCGGGTGACGGTGTCATCTCAATGACCGTACCCGTTCAGTTGACGCTGTCAACTCGAATTGGATGGGGATCGTGAGTCGCGCCGAATCAGCTGCAGCCACGCGCCGCGCCCTGCTGGGCGAAGCCGCCGAACTGCTCGACGGCGGCGGACCCGACGCAGTGACGCTGCGGGAGGTCGGCTCCCGCGCAGGGGTCAGCCGCGGCGCGCCCTATCGGCACTTCGCCGACAAGGCGAGCCTGCTGACTGCGGTTGCCGCGCAAGGCTGGGAACGTCTTGGCGACCACATGCAGGCAGTGCAATCGGAATCCGGTCTACCAGCCACCGACAGACTGCGGGCGGCCCTTCTGGGCGTCATCACCGTCAGTCGGCAGCAGCCTCATCTGTACCAGTTGATGTTCGCCACCCCTACCGGAGATCCGGACGCGGTGGTCAGGGCCGCGAAGCGCATGTGCGATGAATTTCTTGCCATCGTCGCCGACGTCGTCGGCGAAACGAACGCCGAGCGCTGCGCGGCCATCCTCCTGACTGGCGTGCATGGTGCCGCCGGCCTCGAAAAGAGCGGCCTCCTCAGCACCGACAACTGGCACACGACCGCAGAGGATCTCACCGACGCGTTGGTCACCATGATCGAAGGGTCCGACCGCCGAGTGTGATTGCCTGCCAATAACATAGCGGCCGATCCTGCCATCGCTCACACGACGTCGGTGATCTGCCCGGAGACGTCGGCTCGCACCTGCTTGCTACTGCGCTCGCCATCGACGTTGATGAACATCGTCACGCTCGTATCGAGCGGCATGTTCCGCTTGATGATCAGGCTCTGCACCTCCGCATCGGCGATCCCGCTCGCCGCCAGCGCGCCGTCGGCGGCCGCGGCGATCGCGCCGGTGTCGACCTCGTTGACGGAGAACAGGTTCTCGCCAAGCGCTTCGACGTCGTCGCCGTAGTCGACGGGGCGCGACGGCCCGACCGTTCCGGCGGTGTAGCTCCACTGGTTGAGTTCGGTCGGCGCGCTGGGATCGATCGCCTGCACCGTCAGCGCGCCGGCGACGATGGTCACCTCCACGACCTGCATCGGGGTGGTACCGACCTCGGCCGAGATCGCCGAGTAGGCGGCGTCGATGCCCTCGGCGGTGAACAAGTCACCCGACACCTTCTTCACGAACTGCTCGGTCCCCGAGGCGACGACCTGCTCGGCCGCATTCGATGCGACGTCCCTGATCTCGCTGACCTTCGTGCAGCCGCTCAGTGCGGTGGCTGCGAGAACTGCAGCGGTGAGGGCAATGCCGAGGCGGGTGGTGTTCATTCGTTCCTCTCCTTCGGCCCGACGGGATCGTCGAGACACACGGCAGAGGTTGCTGCGGGCGGGCCGCTACCGATCACGAGTTCGGCATGGCCCCTGCCCTAATCGGCAGACCCCGCACCGCGCTTGCGTGGCGCAGCGGAGCGGGGCGGGCGGGCGCGCATGTGGTCGCGGGCGCGACCCATGATGTCGCCCAGGGTGCGGACGTCCTGCGCCGAAAGAGAATCGAAGAGCAGTTCGCGCACCACCCGAACGTGGCCCGGAAGTACCTTGGCGACGCGGGCTCGACCCGCCTTGGTGATGCCGACGACAGTGGCACGCTGATCGTCCGGGCTGACGTGGCGAACGATGAGGCCCTCGCGCTCCAGCAGCCCGGCTTGATGGGTGAGACCAGAGCGGCTGTAGACGACACCGTCGGCCAGGTCCGTCATCGTGAGCTGCCGCCCGCCGGCGTCGGACAGCTTGGCCAGGATCTCGAACTGCACGTAACTCAGGCCGCCCTCGGCCTGCAGTTGTTGCCGCACCTCGTACTGCAGCAGGCTGACCGCCTCCGTCAGGGCGAAGTAGGTCCGCATCTGAGCGGGATCGAGCGCATCGGCCATGCCTGATGGTAATGCTTCGACCTGGAAGCATCACCGTCAACGGCGCGATACGGCGAATCAGCCTGCCGCTGCTGATCATTCGGACGGTACGAGGATGGTCTTTCCGTGCAGGCGCCCGCCATCGGATGCGTCGTGCACGTCCGCGGCCTGAGCGAGTGGGCGGCGATCGGCGACGTCGATGCGCAGCCGTCCGGTGTCGACGCGACTGACCAACTCCGCGAGCTGCGCGGCGTCGCTGCGAACGAACATCCGCTGCGTGCGCACCTCGCGCCCCGGATCGTCGGGACCCGACGCCATCGTGCCGACGTGGACGCCACCGTCGGCCAGCACGCCGATCAGGGCCTCGGTCTGCTCCGGCGTAGTACTGACGAGGTTGAGGACCACGTCGAACGGCGCGCCCTCGACGTCGACCGCCGACTGCCCGTAGTCGACGTAGTCGACCACTCGGTCTGCGCCGTATCCGTACAGACGGTCGGCGTCGCGCGGCGTGGCGGTCGCGGTCACGACGGCTCCGGCCGCCTTGGCGAGCTGGACGGCGTAACCGCCGACGGCACCCGAGGCACCGTTGACCAGGATGCTCTGCCCGGCGGTCAATCCGGCGACCTCGAACAGGGACTGCCATGCGGTCAGTCCGACCGTCGGAAGGGCAGCCGCGTCCGCCAGTGGTACGGACTGCGGAGCCGCCGAAAGCGATTCCGCGGGTGCAAGCGCGTATTCGGCAGCCGCACCGTCGGCATCCAGCGGCAGCATCGCCACGACCGCGTCCCCAACCTCCCATCCCTGCACGTCCGCGCCGAGTTCGGCGATCGTGCCGGCGACGTCGACGCCCGGAACGTGCGGGAAGGCGATCGAGTACACCCCTGCCAGGTAACCCCCGCGGATACCCGCGTCGACCGGATTGAACGAGGTGGCGGCGACCCGCACCAGCACCTGCCCCGGGCCCGGCACCGGCTGCGGAGCATCGGCGTACTGCAGAACGTCGCTGCCGCCGTACTGCCGGTAGTAGAGAGCCTTCATGATTCCTCCTCGGTTATTGCTTCGAAATTGAAGCAGCTACGCACTGCACAACTCGCTTCGATATCGAAGCAATACCGGAGGTGCGTGTGACGGCAGTCACATGCTTACGTCGCGCCGCGTAGGTCAGGCAGGCGGCACGCGTGCCATCAATTCGCCGAGCGCAACGAGGTCGAGGAACGCGGTCGCCCGCACTACGCGTTCGTCACGCATCGTCATTGCCCACGAGTAGGTGTTGACGTACGGTCGCCCATCGCGGGCCGTCGCCGTGCCATCCCAAATGGCAACGACCACATCGCCTTCCGCGACGAGTTCGCGGACGTTCGCCCGGATGGGTTCGCTCAGCCTCGACTGAATGGGTCCGGCGCCGTCGCGCAAGAATTCCGACCGGCTCGTGTACGTCGTCGGCTCGGCGGCCCGCGCTACGGTCCACTGCACGTCCTCGGCCAGGATCGAGAAGAAGCCGTCCTCGCCGCCCACCCCGCGAGCGAACGCGTCGCGAACGACCTGGACATTGCGTTCCTGCTGCCCGGGACGCGCCGCGTCCCCGGTGTCGCCGGAAGCGCTGCACCCGATCAGCATGGTCGCCGTCAGTGCAGCACTCGCAACGGTGATGACTCGGCGGAACGGGCGCGTGAATGACCTCATGCCATCGAACGGTAGGGACGTCGACGCCGCTCGGACAGGGCCACTTCTTCCTAGGACGAACCTGCCCTCCCTCGGCGAGCGAGACTCCGCTCGACCCGTCTGGCCACCTCTGCCGCGAGGTCGGCGGCCGAGACGTCTCGAGCCGTGGAGAACGCCATCATCGCCGTCCCTCGCAGGAGCCCGATGATCGCGAGGGCGGCGAGGTCCGCATCGACGTCGGGATCGATGGACCCGTCCTCCACTCCCGCCCGGATCTGCTGGGCCAGGTGATCACGAAACGCGGTGTCGCGTTCGGCGAACAATGACGCAAGCGACGGCTCGAGGTTCGCCGATTCAGTCCACATCTTCAGGAACGCCTCCGAGCGTGGCGACCTGTCGTGCATCCCGCCCAGGTACGCCGCGACGAACTCGGTCAGACAACCCAGGCCCGTCCCCGAATCGGCAGGCACGTCGAACTGCTGGGTGTGCCTGATGAGTTCCTCGAGCAGTCGCGCCTTGCTCCCGAAGTGGTGGTTGACGATGCCGCGGCTGTAGCCGGCGGCCTCGCCGACGGCGGCGAGCGAGACCGCGCTCGAGCCGTGCTGGGCGACCAGAGACGTCGCGGCGTCGAGCACGCGGCGACGCGTCTCGGCGCGGCGTTCCGCCTGGGTGCGCCGGGTCAGCGGCGTGTCGTCCATGGCGGTCATTGTCCATCGTCGGGCACTTGTCGGTGGCGACCTGTAAGTTGCGTGTCGTATAGCAAGTAACAACGACTGGAGAGAAACATGACCGTCTTGAATGCAGCAGATCTCGAGCGTTTCGTCGCCGCCGACCCGAACGGACCGGTGGTCATGCTGAACCTCCTCCGGTTCGCGCCCGGCGGGGAGGCCAAGTACATGGAGTACATGCAGAAGTTCACCAGCACCGGCGTCAGCGAGCGGTACGGGGTCACCATCGTCTACGGCGGCAAGGGACACCCGTCACTCGTGGCAGACCACGGGGGCGACTGGGACATGGTGGCAATGGTCAGCTACCCCAGCCGGCAGAACTTCGTCGACATGGTCAACGACCCGGACTACCAGGCGTTCGAGCACCTGCGCGCCGAGGCAGTGTCGACCGCCGTGCTCCAACCCACCACGTCCATCCTCTGAGGTCACCACCTGAAGGAGCTGCCATGAACGAGCCAGACGATTCGGCCTCCCTCGTCCTGGAGGTCGATCGGAACTCGCCGCTCGACGGATTCGAGTTGGTCCACGAAGCGCTGCCACCTCGTCAGCCGGGTCTCGTGACCCTCGCCGTCGAGCGCTTCAGCGTGGCTGCCAACAACCTCGGCTACGTCCTCGTCAACGACGTCCTCAAGACGCTGGAGGCGTTCCCCTCACCGTCCGCCCCCCGCGCGCGGATCCCGGTGTGGGGAATCGCGGAGGTGGTCGCCGCGGACCCGACGGTGGCCGCCGTCGGCACGCGGGTCGCCGGGTTCCTGCCCATGGCGACCCGCGTGGCAGTGCGCGCCGAGAGCACCGACATCGGCCTGCTGTCGGTCGACGACGGCCGCGTCGACATGCTGCCGATCTACCGCCGACTGGTACCGCTGCCCGACGATTCGGAGTCCGCGGGTAGCGACGTGGAGACCGTCCTGATGCCCGTCCATCCGTTCGCGGCCCTGCTCGCCAACGACGTGATCGGCTCGGGGGTGCGCAGCGTCGTGATCACCAGTGCGTCCAGTCGCAGCGCCTCGGCGCTCGCCCGGCTACTGGTGAACGCCGGCGTCGTGGTCGTCGGACTCACCAGCGCGGCGCACCGCTCGGCGGCGGAGACGTTCGGGGTCTACGACCGCGTGCTGGGCTATGACGAGGTCGACCGCTTGGACCCGTCCGACGGCACCACCTACGTGGACGTCGCGGGATCGTCTGACGTCACCGGCGCGGTGCATGACCGGCTCGGGCGGCACCTCGTCGTCAGCATCGGCGTGGGCGGTACCCACGCGCGCTCCTCGCCGACCGGGTCCGGCCCGCCGCTGGCGATGTTCAACACCGGTGATCGCGAGGTCGAGCTGACCCGCGAACGTGGTTGGCCCGCAGTGCAATCGCTCTACGACGCCGCACGCTCGGAACTGGTGCCGTGGGCCTCGGAATGGCTCCGGGTACGGACGGTCACCGGCCTCGGTAGCACCGAGCCGGTGTGGCGCGACATCGTCGCCGGACGGTCGGATCCCCTGTCGGCGGTGGTCATCCGACCGTAGGAATCTTCGGGCAATCCGGCCCGACCCCTCTTCCACCGAAAGCCGGCCGCGTATCAGGTGGCCGAGGTTATGGTCGCTGCGGTGCATGACACCTGATCACCGTTTCGGATGGGGGAAATTGGCGTGGCTGAGACGCTGTGCGTAGGACGAGTCGGGAGCTTGGCGGCCGCACTCGGCATCGGAGCCGCAATCCTGTACGGCGGCTGTGGAATCGCTGCGGCCGACCCCGCGGAGTCCTCCGGTGCCGAGTCGTCGTCAAGCACGTCTGCATCCGATGCGTCCGGCGCGACGCCATCGTCGGATTCGTCGCCGTCGGCGAACGACTCCGGGGTGAGTGCGGACACGCCGTCGTCGACAGCCGACTCCCCGGCAGCAACGGCGTCGTCCTCGACGCACGCGGCGGCTCCCGGCATTGCCGTCGGCTCCGGCGGGGCGCACACCGGCACGTACTCGACCTCGACGAAGGACCGCTCCACGACGTCGGCCGAAGAACCTGCGCTGCAGGATGATCCGCCCAAGGCCTCGACCCCGATCGATGCACCGGCGCTCACCGTGGACGTCAGCCCCGCCGTCGAGACCCCCGTCAGCGAACCTGCCCCGGAAGATGACCCGTCCGCGCCGACCGAGTCGCTGGCCGCGCTGAGTCTGGCCTCGACCGCGCGCAAGGAGACGACGACCACCGAGACGACCACCCAGACGACCACCGAGACGACGACGGCGACGCCGGCCGCCGCCCTCGCCGCGTCGGCCGTTCCCGGCCCTCCGGTCGTCAGGATGCAGACTGCTCCGCTCGAGTTCTTGCAGTACGTCCCGATCATCGGACCGGTGTTCGTGACGCCGATCGTCGCCGCCATCCACCAGATCCCGATCATCGGCGACGTCATCCACCCGTTCGTCGGGTATCCGGTGCGACCGGGGACGCCCGGTGCCCCCGTGTCGCGGGACGTGCTGTTGACGTCGTTCGACGGAACCCAGATCTACGTCCACTTCATGCCGGCCAGGGGACTTCGGGCGGGGCAGCGAGCGACGACGGTCCTGCAGGGGCCTGGCCTCGGAATGCCGGGTGCGACGAACCTCGACGGCACGATCCTCGATGGAATCCTCACCGACAACCTCGGTGCCGTCGGGGTGGGCGCACTGCGCGCCGCCGGCTACAACGTGGTGACGTGGGATCCGCGCGGTGAATACCGTTCCGGCGGAACGCTGGAACTCGATTCGCCGAACTTCGAGGCCCGCGACACCTCGGCCATCATCAGCTGGGTGGCCAGCCTGCCCGAGGTCCAGCTCGACGCCCCCGGCGATCCGCGGATGGGAATGGTCGGCGCGTCCTACGGCGGCGGCATCCAGTTCGTCACCGCGGCCACCGATCACCGCGTCGACGCGATCGTGCCGACCATCGCGTGGAACAGTCTCAACAGCTCGCTCTACAAGAGCCGGGCGTTCAAGAGCGGATGGGGCACCCTGCTGACCGCGGCACTGCTGCTCACCAACGCCCGCCCCAACCCCGCCATCTATCCGGCGGCGATCTACGGCAACCTCACCGGGACGCTGACCCAGGAACAGCAGGACCTGCTGGCGGAGCGTGGGCCCGGTGCGCTCCTGGGCAACATCACGGCACCGACATTGCTCATCCAGGGCACCGTCGACACGCTGTTCTCCCTGCAGGAAGCGCAGGCGAACGCCATGGCACTGATGGCCAACGGCGTCCCCACCAAGGTGCTGTGGTTCTGCGGTGGCCACGGGGTCTGCACCAACAACCTGTTCGATCCCACCGACGGCCAGGTGATCACCAGCCAGACGCTGGCGTGGCTGGCTCACTACGTCAAGGGGCAGCGCGAGGTGTCGACCGGTCCGCAGTTCGAATGGGTCGACCAACGCGGACAGTACTTCTCGTCGACCACCTACCCGGCCACTCCCGCCGCCTCGATCGTCGCATCGAGCAGCGGTGCGGGCGCTCTGCCCCTGATCCCCCTCGTCGGCGGCTCCGGTCCCCTGCTGTTCGTCCTCCCCATCGGAGGCACCAGGGCGATCAATGCCTTCAACCTGACGACCCCGGCCGCGACGCAGACCACCTACGTGGTGGGCGCACCGCAGTTGACCCTGACGTACTCGGGTACCGGAACCAGCCGGCACGTCTTCGCGCAGCTGGTCGACGACGCGACCGGAGCCGTACTCGGCAACCAGGTGACGCCCATTCCGGTGACCCTCGACGGGCAGAGCCACACCGTGACGATCCCGCTCGAGCAGGTGGCGCACACGTTGAGCGCCGGCCAGACGCTGACGCTGCAGGTCGTCGCATCGACCGCCAACTACGAGAACTTCGGCTCGTTCGGCGTCCTCAACGTGGCCGACCTCGGTGTGTCCCTGCCGACCATCACCGACGCCGTGGCCAGGATCGCCTCGCCGGCATCACTGTCGGCGTAGCGAGGTCAGGCGAGCTTCGTCACCAGCCCCTTGTCGCCGTCCACCCTGACCCGATCACCGGTCTTGAGCACCTGGGTGGCCACCAGCGTGTTGACGACGCAGGGCAGCCCGTACTCCCGTGCCACGACCGCGCCGTGCGACACCGAGCTTCCGATGTCGGTGACCAGTGCCGCGATCACCGTGAAGTACGGCGTCCAGCCCACGTCGGTGACGGGTGCGACGAGGATCTCGCCGGGCTGCACGTCACGCGCATCGACGATCGATTTCGCCACGCGCACAGTGCCTTCGGCGGTGCCGCGGCTCGCCGGCCTACCCATGATCTGGTCGGCGTCGAGGGTGCTCGGTGGCCGCCGGACGATGGGTTCGGGCCGTCCCACCGCGACGTCCTCGAACTCCAGTGACTGCTGGAAGGGCAGCGCATCCCGACGCTGCTGGGCGCGCTGCACCAGGTCGTCGATGTCGGCATCGCCCACCACACGGGGCAATTCGGCACGATCGAAGAAGAACACCAGATCGGCATCGGGAAGCCGCCCGCTCTCGGCCAGCACTTCGCCGAGGTGGTGGTAGCCGAGTTTGAGGCGATGGGCCATCAGCGCCATCTTGGACTTGGTCTCCTCGCGTCCGCGGGCTCCGCCCTGGGCCAGGCGTGCCAGCAGTCCCACCGTCCGCGATGCGGGTACGTCGACGTGCTTGCGAGCCGAGGACGGGGCAGCGGACTTCCGCGCTGACTGCAGCATGACCTGCATCATCGAGCCGAGCCCCTCGGCGTCCTCGGCCCACGCCGGGTCGCGCATGCACAGTTCGCGATAGCCGCGGTGCCCGTGTCGAGCGAGGAACTCGCGCAACGCGACACCGGCGGGATCGTTCGTGCTGCGCACGTGGGTCACGGCATCCGTTGGCGTCGCTGCCAGGAACCGTTCGGCAGTCACGTCGTCGGCGGCGATCGCCCGCACCACCGCGTTCAGCTCGTCGACCATCACGGCGCTCTCGACATCGGCGGCGCCTGCCATGAGCCGCGCTGCCTCGGCTTGACCCTCGTTCTCGTCACGACCAGCCTTGACCGCCGCGCGCACCAGGTAGCTCTCGAGCACGTTCGCGCCCACGGCGGCGCGCGACGAGGACCGCACGTGGACGAGCGTGACGTATCGATACAGCTCGACGCCCGACTCGAGCTGTCGCAGAACCGCGTTGGGGTCACGACCGGTCGGGATCTCGAACGCTTCGATCCGTTTCCCGAGGTTGCGTATCGCCGGCCCGGCGAACAGCGAGTACGACGTCAGCCGAACCGTGTTGACGAGTTTGGGGAAGAACGGTTTCGGCGGCTTGGCTACCAACTCGTCGATCACGCGTCCGCAGATCGACATGGAGAACTGTTCCAGGGAGTTCCCGAGGATGCCCGAACTCAGCGCCGTCCCTTCGGTCATGTTCAGGAACATGTGCCCGTAGAAGTAGCCGACCTGCAGCCATGGCTTGTCGTAGCGTTCCTGCGCCCGCGCCACCACCTGCGTCATCTGCATGGCGTAGTCGATCGCGTCCCCCGACACCGATGCCGTCAGTGGACAGAACGCCCCCGGCATCATCTCCCCGATGTTGCACCGGGTGTAGACGTGCGTCGGTCCCGCCAACGGGGTGTCCATCTCGTTGAGGTCACCGGGCAGGGTGGTGATCGGCCGCGCCTGCAGCCACCACAGCTGCCCGCGATCGTCGATCGCCCACTCCAGATCCATGGGCCTGCCCCAGTGCTGCGCGGCGCGCAGTGCGCCGGCACGGACGTGGGCGACCTCCTCGTCGGACAGCACCGGGACGTCGCCGACCTCGCGCACCGCCTGCGTCCCGTCCGATGTCAGGACGAGGTGGTCGGATACGGCGGACCCGTCGACGAGCGCTTCGCCCAGTCCGGCGATCGCGTCGATCACGACGAGATCCCTGCGGCCGGTCGTCGGGTCCGCGGTGAAGACCACCCCGGCCGCGCGCGCGTCCACCATGCGCTGCACGACGACGTGCATCGTGACCGCGCCCGTGGCGGCGTCGTCGCCGACGTAGGCGGAGGCCCGATCGGACCCGACGGACACGGCGCACTGCCGGACGGCGGCGGCGAAGCCCTCGGTGGAGTCGACGCCGAGCACGGTGTCGTACTGTCCCGCGAACGAGTGTTCGACACCGTCTTCTCCGGTGGCCGAGGACCTGACGGCAACCGGTGACGCACCGGTTGCCTGCATGTGGGCGAAACGCTCCGTCACCGCATCGGGAAGGGGACCGTCGGAGGCCCGCGCGATGACGAAACCCGTTGGGACGGGCAGCCCCAGGCGCGTCAGCTCGGCCAGACCCAGCGCCTTGCCGCCGAAGCGGTCGTCGACGACGTCGGTGAACTCGATGATGGTGGTGGTGTGCATCCGTCAGCCCAACGCGTCGATGATCTCGGCCAGCGCCTCCACGGCGATGGGCCCGGGTTGGTAGAGGCAGATCCGGTCCGACACGCCGTCGACCCGATCGGCGATGTGAGCGGCCACCTCTTTCGGGGTTCCGCACGCAGCGATCGTGTGGAGCACCTCGTCGTCGATCAGCGTGGCCATCTCCTGCCACCGGCCCTGCTTGGACATGGCGTTCAGCTCGGGTTGCAGATCACCCCAGCCGTGCGCGTCCAGCACTGGTCGGTAGGCGGGCGTGGAGCCGTAGAAGGCCAGGAGCATCCGCGTGGAGGTGTGATCCTCGCCGACGGACACGATGATCTCGGGCACCACCGCGAAGTCGTCGGCGTTCCGCCCAGCGGCCGCCAGCCCCTCGCGAACGGCGGGCATGGTCTTGTCGTGCAGGAACCGCTTCGATCCGAACGGCATCACCAGCAGTCCGTCGGCGACTTCTGCCGTCGCCCGGGTCATCCGCGGGCCCAATGCTCCGAGGTAGATCGGCGGCGGTCCGAACGGGTTCGGACCGGGATTGAACGTCGGCGTCATCAGGGTGTGCCGGAAGTACTCGCCGCGGAAGTCGAGCCGCTCACCGTCGTTCCACGTCGCGAAGATCGCCCGCAGCGCTCCCACCATTTCCTTGATGCGGGCGACCGGGTGCTCGAACTCGGCGCCGTAGCGCTTCTCGACTTGGGCGCGGACCTGGGTGCCGAGACCGAGGATGAATCTCCCCTCGGACAGCTCCTGGAGGTCGTGCGCCTGATGGGCGAGCTGAATTGGGTTGCGAGGCAACGCTATCGCGACATTGGTCATCAGGTCGAGACCCTTGACCGTCGACGCGAGCACCAGTGGCGTGAAGACCTCCCGCGGCCCCTCGAAGGTGAACACGCCCGATGCCCCGGCTTCACGCAGCAGCGCCGCCCGATCGACCGCGTCGGTCGGGCCGAACAGGGCCGTCATCACCTTCACGACGGGTCCCCCGCCAAGACGTCGGTCCAGTCGTTGAATCCGGACGGATGATGCGGACCGATGACGGCGTGCTCGAACAGGCCCACGCCGTGCTGCGTGCTCCCGTCGTCCTCGGTGCAGACGGCGCCACCGACGTGGTCGATCAGGCTGAAGGGGGCCCGCGCCATGACGTCGGGGTCGGTCATGTCGTAGGACACGCGTTCGGACGACGCCTCGCCCTTCCACGTGCCGTGGGACCACGACGAGTCGCCGCCGTATCCGGAGCCGAAGGCGATGGGCGCGAACAGCTTCGACTCGACGTCGAGCTGCAGTCGACTGCCCGACCGCGTCATCATCTCGATGTGTGCGCCATGGGGAATCCTGGTGCCCGACGTGTAGTGCACCGTCGCGCGCACGCCGTCGAGCTGTTCGACCCGGCCGTCGCGCCAGCGTCGGGTGCAGTCGTACAGGCTGCGATGGCCATCCGGGTCCTCCTGGATGATCAGGAAGATCTGGTAGTCGTCGAAGGCCAGCGGTAGGTACAGCCACCACATTCCGCGGAATGCCGTGTCCGGCCGACCGGACGGCTCCGCCTCGCCGATGGGGCGGATGCCCCAGGACCTGTCACGATTCCCCACCGAACTCGTCGAGTCGACGGACAGTCGGTCCCCATCGACGTCGATCCAGCCCTCCCACGTGCCGAGCTGGGCGAACCGGCACGCCTGCAACGTCACTCGTCGCTCCGAGTACATCTGGTGCGGGTGTTCCAGCGCTGCCGGGAACGACCCTCGCCAGCGGAGGTCAGCCGAGATGCCCTCGGTCTCGGCCACGGTCAGGTGCAACTCCTGTAGCGGTTCGACGACGTCGAGCCGGTATCCGTTGACGTGCTGGTCAAGCCGGTCGCCGTCGATCGCGTCGCTGAAGCGGACGGCGGTCTGCACGTCATCGCGACGGATCAGCAGGTAGGCGTCCTTGACGCCGAGCCGGGGGTAGTACCCGATTCCGGTCAGGGCCATGAACCGGCCCTCCCGGTCGAGGACGTTGAAGTACGAACGATCGTAGAAGTTGCGATCCGAGGTCGCGGGGGCGCTGATGGGCACGGGCGCCTGGTGGATCGGGTACTCGTCGAGCGGGCTCAGGAACACGACACTCCAATAACGATACGATGCGAGTTATATTGGAATCATGAGAACAGATCGGTCCGGAGATGACAAGGGACCGAGCCGCCCGTCTGCGGGACGCCCGCGCGACGGCAAGATCGACGCCGCGATCGTGCAAGCAACCCGCGACCTGCTACTCGAATCGGGCTATACCGCGCTGTCGCTGTCGGCCATCGCGGCACGCGCCGGGACCACGACCGCAGCCATCTACCGGCGCTGGTCGGGCAAGGCACAACTGGTGCACGAGGCGATCCTGCCCGCCGAGGTCATGGCCATGCCGAGTGCGTCTGGTGACGTCGAGGGCGACATCCGGGCGCTGGTCGAGGCCACCCGCACCATGTTCGACCGCCCGGAGGTCCGCATCGCCCTGCCGGCGTTGATCGCCGACACCGTCGCCGATCCGGACGTGCACCGCAGGATGACCTCGCGCTTCGCGGAGAGTCTCGCAACCTTCCGAACCAGGATGGACCCGGGGTCCGATCCAGGCGGCGACGTGCGCGATGACGGTGACGACCTACCCATGCTGGCCGAGGTCGTCGTCGGTAGCGCGATCTTTCGGATCATCGTGCGGCACGACGCGCCACTGGACGAAGCGTGGGTGGACGACCTGACGAAGCTGATCAGCGCGGGCTGGACGTCCCTGTCGCGGAGAGCGACGTAGCGGTGCATCCGCGACCCGACTGGGTCAGCTGAGGCCAAGCTTCTCGGCGAGGTCGAGCACGGCCTCGGCGCGCGCCCGGGTGGGGCCGACGCTGCCGTCGTACGCTCCGGTCGGGACGTCCAGGCGGGCGAGCGTGGCTCGCGCCTCGTCGATCTCGATCGGGGACGGGCTCAGCAGACTGTTGATCGTCTCGGCGTGGGCGAGGTCCAGACACAGCCGTCCGGTCATCCCGGCGGCCTTGGCGACCGCGGTTTCCCGTGCGAGGTGGCGCGTCTGATCACGCAGGGTCGGCCCGTCGATCGGGGCGGGCAGTCCCGCGGCGCGGCTGGCGATCACCAGCCGTGCGCGCGCGTACGCCAGTACCGTCGGGTCGGCGCTCATCCCGGTGTCGCGACGGAAGTCCCCGACGCCGAACGCGATTCGAGAACAGCCCGGCGCCCGTGCGATGTCGGACGCGGATTCCAGGCCCAGCGCGGACTCGACCAACGCCACCAAAGGCGTACCGGCAGGCAATCGTTCGGCGGTTGCGGCGACGTCCTCGGGGGATTCGGCCTTGGCCAACATCACGCCGGCGAGCCCCGGCGCATCGGCCAGCGCGGCCAGGTCGGCCGACCACTCGGGCGTGCTCCAGCTGTTGATCCGCACCCAGGCCGACGAACCACCGTCGAGCCACTCGGCGACCGATCGGCGCCCGGCAGGCTTCTGCGCGTCGGGCAGTCCGTCCTCGATGTCGAGCACCACCGCGTCGGCGCTACCGGCGGTCGCCGCCTCGTAGGCATCGGCGCCGTCCGGAATGCCCGGCTGCAGCAGCCAGGTTCGGGCCAGCGACCAGTGCGGCTTGCGGAGTTGCTCCGCTGCCTGCGGTGAAACGGTCACGTGATGCCCTTCGATTGGTGGTGTCACATTCATCGTGGGGCCTTCGCAGCGGTAGCGCCAGGTTGTGCTCGTTTAGTTCACGCGATCGCCGCTCGACTTGACCGGATGCTGCCTCCGCTTTACCTTGGAGATACGGAGGCAGCATCCGCTTCCTCCCCCGGCCGTCGAACGAGGAGCCATGACCAACGAGGCGCAAACGCCCGGCCGCAAGGCTCGTGCCGACGTGCAGCGCAACCGTGCCGCACTGCTCGACGCAGCACAGCGCCACTTTCTCGAGCATGGCGTTGGCACCTCCCTCGAAGCGGTAGCCAAGGAGGCCGGCGTCGGACCCGGCACGTTGTACCGGCACTTCCCCAGCCGGGAGGCCCTGCTGGCGGCGGTCCTCCAGACCCGTCAGGAGGAGTTGGAAACCCGCCAGGCGGGCATTGCGAAGGTCGACGACCCGATGGACGCCCTGAGAGCGTGGATGCGGGCGATGGAGGACTACTTCAGCGCCTTCAGCGGACTGCCCGAGCCGCTCATGGCCGCGGCTAGGGCGGAGACGCCGGGCAATCCACTCACCGTTCCCTGTCACGAAATCATCGCCACGACAGACGGATACCTGCTTGCAGCCCAACGAGCGGGCCGCGTTCGTCCATCGGTCCGGGGCGTCGATCTGTTCCTGGCGGCCGTCTCCGTGGCGTGGGCCATGGGCGTCGGCACCATCGACGAGGAATCACTCGACCGGTTGCGCGGACTCGTCGAACACGGCTATCGCGAAGCCACCTAACTGCCACTGCTGCAGGCACATCGGCCCCTGCGGCCGCAACATCCACCACACGTTGCGGGCACGACCGTGCCCGAAACACCCAACAGTCGTCCACCGGACGCAGAGAAGGAGACACCACATGAAGATCGGCATCGTCGGGACGGGCAACATCGGCAAGCCCCTAGCGCAGAAGCTCAGCGCGGCCGGCCACGACGTGAAGGTGGCCAACTCCCGCGGCCCCGAGGCCATCGAGGCGGACGTCCTATCGACCGGCGCCCGGGCCGTCACCGCAGAGGACGCCGTCCGCGACGTCGAGGTCCTCATCCTCTCGATCCCGCTCAATCGCATACCCGGGTTCGCGCCGGTGCTGTCGGGGTTGCCCACTGACGCCGTCGTGATCGATACGTCGAACTACTACCCCTCCCGCGACGAGCGCATCGACGCCATCGAAGCCGGTGACGTCGAAAGCGTCTGGGTCGTCGAACAGCTCGGTCGCCCAGTCGTGAAGGCCTGGAACGCCATTGGCTCCGACTCGCTGGCGAAGAAGGGTCTGCCGGCCGGGTCGTCGGGCCGCATTGCACTTCCCGTCGCCGCCGACGGAGACGCCGAACGCGCGGTCGGGATGGCACTGGTGGAGGACACCGGTTTCGACGCCTACGACGCCGGGCCGCTCGCGCAATCGTGGCGCCAACAGCCGGGTGCGCCGTCCTACTGCACCGATCTCACCAGAGACGAGTTGCCTGCTGCGCTGGCAGCAGCCGAGGCCTCGCGCTTGCCGGCGCGTCGCGACCTTGCCGTTGCCGCGATCGCCGAACGGATCGGCGGCGGCGGAGCCAATCCGGACGCGGAGTACGGCGTCCGGCTCAGTCGAGCGCTGTACACGTGACATCGACCCAGGCGGCTGCCCGATTCACGTGAAGGGTTCGAGGGCAATGCGTCCCCACGCGATGAAGGCGAAGGCGCCGATGAACGCGACGTCGCCGAGCATGTAGCCCCATTCGCTTCGGCGGAATCGCGTGGTGGCGGCGCCGGCCATGAACAGCATCAGGCCGGCCGCCGCGAACGGCACCAGGATCGGCGCGACGTTCCCCAGCGCGGGCACGACCAGTCCGAGGGCCCCGACGAGCTTGATGGATCCGATCGCCTTGAGGTGCACCGGCGTGAAGTCATCGACCCAGTGCTGGTTTGCCCCGAGCGCGCGATATCGGGTTCTGCTCATCACGAGCAGGCTGGCGCCGCCCGCCGCGAACCCGACTGCCAGCGCACCGGCGACGATCCAAAGTGCTGTGTTCATTCTCCCGCTCCCTGTGGTTACCTCGGTCCGTGCGGACTCGTCAGGAGTAATGACGGATTCCGCTGAAGCGAGGTAACGACGTGAGCAATGAGGACGGCAACGAGCAGCTGTTCGAGTCGCACCGGGAACGCCTACTGGCGATCGCCCACCGGGTTCTCGGCTCGCACGCCGACGCCGAGGACGCAGTCCAGGAAGCGTGGCTGCGTTTCTCCCGGCAAGACGCCGAATCCATCGACAACCTCGGCGGCTGGCTCACGACGGTGGTCGGGCGCATCTGCATCGACATGTTGCGCTCCCGCGCTGCCAGACACGAGGTGGCCTTCGACGACGGCTTCCCCGAACTGGTGGTGACCGAGGACGTCGACGCGCCGGAACAGTCCGCAGTCCTTGCCGACCTGGTCGGGGTCGCCCTGTTGACGGTGTTGGGTTCGCTGAAGCCGGAGGAACGGCTGGTGTTCGTGCTGCACGACATGTTCGCCGTTCCCTTCGCCGACATCGCCACGATCGTCGGCAGGTCGGTGGGAGCCACGAAGATGGCGGCCAGCCGGGCGCGACGCAAGGTGCAGGAGGCGCCGACGAATACCGCATCCCGCGAGGCGCTTCAGGAGCAACGGGCCGTCGTCGATGCGTTCCTGCGGGCCGCCCGAGACGGCGACTTCGATGCCCTGCTCGACGTGCTGGCGCCAGACGTGACGTGGGAACACCACACCCCGCGCGGACTGACCGTCACGGTCGGATCCGCCGCCGTCACCGATGCAGTGCGACGCGGTGGAAGCACCCAGGTGACCGCTCGGCGCGTACTGGTCAACGGGAAACCGGGCATCGCGGCATGGGGAGCCCGGGGCAACCCGCTGAGCATCATGGTGTGCACCGTGGCCGACGGACGGTTGACGGCGATCAGCTCGATCGTCGATCCTGCGCGGTTGGCGACGTTGGATCTACCGAGGTTGGATCTACCGGAGCCGTGACGACGCGGCCGGCGTGGCCGGTCACATCCGGCGTGCGGTGACCGGTGAGTGGGACCGCACGTGGAGACGGGTGCGGTCGGCGCGGAAGAGGTCGACGGAGTACTCGACCGCACGGCCGTACTGATCGTGGCCGATACGTTCGAGTTTGAGCACCGGTGTCCCGGCCGGCTGACCGAGCAACTCGCCCTCGGCGCTCGAGACACCGGCGATCTCTATGGACTCGTCGGCCAGGCAGATCTGGACGCCGAACTGCGCCAGCAGGGTGCGATAAATCGACTTCATCCCAGTCCGCAGCACCCCGGCCAGCTCCATCCGCAGGTACATCTGTTCCAGCGACAACGTCTCGCCATCCGCATGCCGAAGTCTCAGCAGGGAGACGACCGGTTCGGTCTCGTCCAGTTCCAGTGCACGCCGCGCCCCGAGCGGCGCTGGCGCCAGTCCCGCGCTGATCACGGTGGTGCCATCGCGGAATCCCTGCTCGTGCAGTATCTCTGGGATCCCCTTCACGGTGTTCAGACTGCGTAGGATGCTCTTGCTGCGGCAGAACGCTCGCGCCGACTGCGGTGCGGCAACCTGGGTAGTCACGTTGGTCAGGTAGGCACCACCCGCGCGGCCTCTGACCCGACGGATCACCCCGTCCTGCTCGAGCAGATCGAGCGCCTTGCGCACCGTGGTGCGCGACGTCTCCAACCGCTGCGCCAACACCCGCTCGGTCGGCAACCTCGGCTCACCCCGAAGGGCGAGTTCCTCGGCGAGTCGCTGCAGCGCTCCGTGCGCTTGCTCGAGTAGAAGCATGGCCCGGAACTTACTCCGGACCCACGGCCTGGCCAGCTGGCGATCGAAGTGTTACATGGGGTTAACGCGCGCCGGAACGAACCAGAAATGGTCTATCCGCATCGTTGGTCCGTGAGCGATGACCGTGCCGACCGCATCGCGCTCGCTCTCGACCTGGCACGAGTGGCAGGCACGCTGTCGCAGCGTTACTTCGACGACCGCACCCTGGCGGTCCACACCAAGGGCGACGGCACCCCGGTCACCATGGCGGACCGCGAGATCGAGCACGCGATGCGCACGGCGGTCTCCGCTCACTTCGGCCGTGACGGGTTCGTCGGTGAGGAGTTCCCCGACACCGCAGGCGACTCCGGCTACCGCTGGATCGTCGACCCGATCGACGGGACGAAGTCGTTCATCCGTGGAGTCCCGCTCTACGCCAATCTCATCGCGTTGCAGGAGGGTGACGAGATCGTGTTCGGGATCATCAATCTGCCCAGCGCCGGAATCACCGTCCACGCGGAGCGGGGCAAGGGTTGCTGGCGCAACGGGGTCCCGGCCCGGGTGTCCGACTGCGCCAACCTGGACGGCGCCTACGTCATGGCGACGTGGCTGGAGGACTGGGAGCCCGGGGTCGTGGAGGGCTTGAGGAACGAAGGCGTGGTGCTCCGCACGTGGGGCGACGCGTTCGGCTACGCCATGGTGGCCAGCGGAGACGCCGATGCTGTGGTCGACTACACGACACAGCCCTACGATCTGGCGCCGATGCCGGTGATCATCGAGGAGGCTGGTGGCCGGTTCACCAGCCTCGATGGGCGGCGAATGTTCGACGGTGGCAACGGGATTGCCAGCAATGGGCTGATCCACGAGACGCTGCGCTCGTACGTGACGGCCCCCCTACTACGACAAGGAGTTCGGCTGTGAAGGACTTCATACTAGGACTCAGCCGACGGTCCATCGTCACCTTCTTTGGGACGCTGTATGCCGTCGCGTTGCTGTTCGCCCTCTTCCCGCCGCTCTATTTGTGGGGCAGCGGCATGCGGTTTCAGATCCTCGGGATCCCCTTCGCGATCATGTACTGGATCATCGACGCCGTCGTACTGGGGCTGACCCTGACGGCGTTCTACGTCGTCGAAGACATCCGCGGCGAACTCGACGACGACTCGCTCGAACCTCTCGCCGAAGGCCTTGGAGGCTGACATGTGGATCATGCTCGCCATGCTGGCTGCGTTCTACGCGGTCGTCATCGTCATCTTGTACGTCACACAGCAGAAGACGGCACCGACCTTCGACGAGTACGCCGTGGGCGGTAGGAGTTACGGGCCCTGGTACGTGGCGATGAGCTACGTGAACTCGTGGTGGCCTGGGTCGACGTTCATCGCCTTCTTCGGGCTGGCCACCGGCGCCGGTGTTTTCGGCCTGTACGGATTGGCCTATTCGAGTCTCGGCGTGGCGATGATGTACTTCATGGCCACCCGCGCCTGGCGGTGGGGCAAGAAGTACGACCTGCGTTCTCAGCCCGACCTGCTGGGCAAGCGCTTCGACTCCCCCGCGGTGCGGATCGTCGCCAGCGTGATCGGCATCGTGTCGCTGTTCCCCTGGGTCGTCCTCGGGATGCAAGCCCTGGGAACGGTGTTCGAACTCGCGAGTGACGGCGCCTGGTCGGTCACCACCTGCTTGATCGTCGGTCTCGCGGTCATCCTCATCCGGCAGTACTGGACCGTCCGGATGGGCATGCGCGGTCTGATCATGACCGACGCCTTCCAGGGCACCGTCGCCTACGTCTTCTCGGCCATCTTGTGCGTGGTGCTGCTGTCCGGGGTCGCAGGTAGCCCGATCAGCATCGGCGACCTGAACGACATCGCCGACAAGTACCTGGTGCTGCCGGGTGACGGTGACAAGTACGGACCGCTCTACATCTTCGCGTTGATCTTCACCGGCGTGGTCGGATCACTCTGCTGGCCAACGAGTTTCCAGCGTATCTACACCGCCTCTAGCGTACGGTCGGTCAAGTCCGGCACGTTGTGCACGGTATTGATCTCCGGTGTCTTCTACACGCTGCTGATGCTGGTCGGCATCGCCGCCACGGTGATGCCCGACGTCGCCGACAGCCCGCAAGCGGGCTGGTTCACGATCATGAGCGACTACGGCGGCACCTGGCTGCTCGGACTCGGCATCACCATCGTCTTCGCCGCCTCCATGGGTCACATCGACGGCAGCGTGCAGGTCTGCGGCCTGCAGATCGCCAACGATCTGGTCAACACCACGAAGCGTCCGTTGACGGACAAGCGGCTGACCCAGGTCGCGAAGACCTCGATGCTCGTCTTCATGATCGCCGCCGGCGTCGTCGCCTACGCGACGTTCAACATGACGCGGCTGCAGTTGCTGGCTCAGATCTCGTACCAGGGCGTCATCCAGCTGGCCGTGCCGTTGTTCCTTGGCATCTTCTGGCGGGGTGGCAACAAGCAGGGCGCGGTCGCGGGCATGGTGTCGGGATTCTTGGTGGCGATGGTGTTGACCTGGGTGTATCCCGACGACATTCGATGGCTCGGCAGCCTGACCGGCGGCATCGTCGGGCTGGTGGTCAACTTGGCGGTGTTCCTGGCGGCGGCAGCGCTCGTCACGTCGGACGACGCCGACAAGGCCCGGGTGAACGACATGTTCGAGGCCGCGAAGACCAAGATGCGCGTCGCGGCTCCGATCCCTCCGGTGTCATTGGAGGACCAGGCCGCCGAGTTGGCCGACGAGCCGCGATGAGCACGGGCCTCACCGACGCGACGTTCCTGACCGACTTCGCCGAACTGTCGGCGATCGGCGCGACGCCTGCGGGCGGGGTGGACCGGGAAGCGGCCACCGACGCCGATGGTCGGGCACGGGATTGGCTGCGCGCCTGGTTCGTCGAGCACGGCCTGCAGTGTCGGGTCGACGCGGTCGGCAACATGTACGGCTGCGCCGAGATCGCGCCGGACAAGCCCTACGTGCTCCTCGGGTCTCACCTGGACAGCCAGCCGACATCGGGTCGCTTCGACGGCGCCTACGGGGTGCTGGCCGCGGCCTATGCCGCGGTTCGGGTAGCCGACCGGCCGGACACCGCCCGGTACAACGTCGCCGCGGTCAACTGGTTCAACGAGGAGGGCTCGCGTTTCTCACCGAGCCTGATGGGCAGCGCCGTCTACGTCGGGAAGATGGCTGCCGACGTCGTACTCGACACCGTCGGCAAGGACGGGTCATCGGTCCGAGATGCCCTGGTTCGCATCGGCTATCACGGGGCGGACGCGGCGCCGAAGGCCAATTCGTATGCCGAGATACACATCGAGCAGGGCCGCACCCTCGTCGACGAGGACCTCGACATTGGCGTAGTCACCTGCAACTGGGCCGCGTACAAGTATTCGATCACCGTGCACGGTGAGCAGTCCCACACCGGGGCTACCCATATGCGATACAGGCAGGATGCGCTGGTCACCGCCAGCCAGGTGGTGCTGGCCGTCCGTGCCGTGGCCGACGAGTTCGGGCCCGACACGGTGCTGGGTTCGGTTGGCCGGTTCACGGTGGAACCCAACTCGCCGGTAGTGGTGCCCTCGCGCGTCCGCTTGGCGGCGGACCTACGTGCCCTGGAGGCGGAGACGGTCGAGACCGCACACGCGCGGTTCCTCGAACGCGTCGCGGGGATCGACCAGGCCGGCGACGTCCTCGTCGAGATCGAGAGCGCCGCCTTCCGCCCGTCGACCCGCTACCAGGACTCCGGCATCGCGCTCGCCGGTGCCGTTCTCGACGAACTCGGGCTGCGGTGGCGCACCCTGCCCACGATGGCCGGACACGATTCGGTCAGCCTCAAGGACGTGGTTCCGACGGTCATGCTCTTCATCCCCAGCGTTGACGGCGTCTCGCACAACGAACGCGAATACAGCACCGATGCGCAGATGCTCGCCGGCCTGCACACCCTGACCGCCACCGCTGCGCGCATGGCCGCCGGGGCGCTCGAGGAAGCCCACGTCCCGTGATCGACGAGATCCTCGATGCCCCAGCGGAGTCGGTGCGTCAGGCATACCGCACTGGCACCGTCACCCCCGTCGACGTCCTGGACCGCACCCTGGCACGCATCGGGACGCGCAACCCGACCATCAACGCGTTCGCCTACGTGGACACCGCTGGCGCACGGAGCGCCGCGCAGGCCTCGACCCGCCGTTGGGCCTCGGGCACGCCGCTGAGCCCGCTGGACGGTCTGCCCGTGACCATCAAGGACAGCGTGCACGCGGTCGGCACCCCGTGGCGGCACGGTTGTGCTGCCAACGCCGACCTCCCCGACTCGACGTTCGATGCCCCGCCCGCCGCCCGGCTGAAGGAGGCCGGGGCGGTGATCGTCGGGAAGACCACGATGCCCGACTTCGGCATGATGGCCGCGGGCGTCAGCTCGCTCTACGGCGTCACCCGCAACCCATGGAACCCGTCCCGCAACACCGGCGGGTCCAGCGCGGGCGCCGGCGCATCCCTTGCAGCGGGCATCGGGTTCTCCGCGGTGGGCAGCGACATCGCGGGCTCGGTGCGACTGCCTGCCGGGCACTGCGGGCTGGTCGCGCTGAAACCCACTCAGGGCCGCATCCCCCACACCGCGCCGTCCACGATGCGGTCGGCCGGGCCGATGGGCCGCACCGTCGACGACGTGCTGGACATGTACGACGTGCTCACCGGCGCCGATGCCCGCGACCTGTGGAGCCTTCCGCCGGAGACCGAGCCGCTCGCTCGGGAGCCGCTGTCGCCGAGAGGACTTCGCATCGGCCTGCTGACCACCCTCGGCGCGGCCTACGGCGCCGAGGACGTGGTGGCGGCGGTGCTGGCCGACGCCGCGGCGGCGTTGGCCGACGGTGGCGCCGACGTCTCGGTCATGGCGCCAGTCTTCGCCGAGGACCCCTACCCTGCCCTGGACCGGTTGTTTCAGGTGCGCGCGGCCGCCGAACTCCAATCCATCCGAGCCGACCTGCGCGAACTGGTGCACCCGGCCATCCGCGACTGGTGCGGTCCCGGCGCGGGGCTGTCCGCAACCGACTTCGCCCGCGACACGGAAGCGGTGGCACGCTCAGCCGAACTGGTGCGTGCCGCCTGCGCCGACTTCGACTACGTGCTCGCCCCGGTCATCCCGACGGTGGGCTTCCCGGCCGAGGACTGCGGCCTCGATCCGTCGCAGCCGTTGGGCCACTGCGGTTTCACCGCGTGGTTCAACCAAACCGCACAGCCTGCTGCGGCGCTGTGCTTCGGCTTCGACGACGGCATGCCCGTCGGCATCCAGGTGATCGGCCCCCGCTTCGCCGACACCGCGGTGCTGCGTCTGACGAAGTGGCTGGAGGGCAGGCGTCCCATCCCAATGGCGTGGCCGGAACTCGTTGCAGCCCAACCATCCGGAGGTAACTGAGATCGTCGCTTCATCCACACCCGCCATCCTCGGTCCGCTGCGGTGTCTCGGCCTGTTCACCGATACCGCGATCAGCGCCGACGCCACCCCCACGATGGCCAGCCCGAGTTGGTGGGGCGCGGACTCCGAGTGCTTCGACGTCCGCGCCGAAGCGGCCGACGGCGAAGCGAACTCTCCCTCGACCGCATTCGTGAAGTCGATGATCGGGCACGCCGGCGCGTACGTCGACGTTGCGCAGGCGTTCGCGGCCGCCACCGAAGCCGGCGAGGTCGGTGTCGGCCCGGCGGTCTACGCGTCGGACCCCGCGGCCGGAATCATGGTGTCGGAGAATCTCGTGGGCACCGCCTCCACGGCCACCCTGAACGTGTTCGACGACGACGCTCAGCTCGAACGGCTCGTCACGCTGCGCAAGCGGGTTCGCGAATTCGGCTCGATCACCCGCACGGCCACGGTCTTCGACGACGTCCGCGCGCTGACCAAGCTGGCCGCAGCCAACTCCGTGGCCCTGCCCGCTGACTTCGACTGGATGATGCGCATCCTGGCGATGGCCGAGACGCGCATCACGGCGACCGGTTTCGACAGCGTTCCTTGCCACGGTGACGGCAACGTCTCCAACGTCCTGCTTGCCGACGACGGCCGAATGCTGCTGGTGGACTGGGACGTCGCCGCGGTGATGGACCCCCTGCAGGACATCGGCGTCCTCCTCGCCGAGGTGCGCCCCTTCGACTCGAGCGCGCGGGAGGCGTTCGAGACAGCCTGGGGCAGTTTCGATCAGGCCCTGTTCGACCGGGCGCGGGTCTACGGTGTCGTGGACTGTGTGCGGTGGGCTTTGATCGGCGCCTACGCGGACGCGGCGCGACCAGGCACCCTGGAGTATTCGAAGCTGTCCGACTGGCAGTTCGTCCGTGCGCGAGCGGGGCTGAACGACATCCACTTCCACGATCGGCTGAGGAACCTGTGACCGGCATCGACACCATTCGCGACTCCACCGGCAACCGGCTGGTCGGCTCCGCCCGCAACGAGGCCGAGCGCAGTGTCGAGGCAGCACTCGCGGCCATCGAACCATGGCGGGGCAAACGGCTGGAGTACGCGCCCGTGCTGGGCGGGCTGCAGAACAGTAACTGGCGAATCACCGTCGAAGGCACCGGCACTCGTTACTTCCTCAAGATTCCGGGCGCCGGCAGCGAGACGTTCATCGACCGCGCGCTGGCCAACGAGGCGGCGCGTCGTGCCGGCGAGTTGGGGATCGGTCCCGAACTGGTCCACTTCGACACCGGCACCGGCGTCGAGGTCATCGAGTTCCTGGAGGGCTACCGCGCCTGCACCAACGGCGACTTCAAGGACGTCGCCATCCCCCACCAGATCATCGACATCTACCGGGTGCTGCACTCCGGTGCACTGCTGACCGTCACCAAGACCATGTTCGACATGATCGACGAGCATCTCGACCAGGCCAGGGATCTCGGGGTACGGCTGCCCGAGGACGCCGAGTTGATTCTCGGCGAGTATCAGGTGGCCAAGGAGGCGCTGCTCGCCTCTGGTCTGGATCTCGCTGCCTGCCACAACGATCCGATGCCGGGTAACTTCCTCGTCGCGCCCGGTGAGCCGATGAAGCTGGTGGACTTCGAGTTCGCGTCGAACAATGAACGCGCTTACGAATTGGCGCTGCTGACCACCGAGATGTTCTACACCGAAGAGCGGATCAACGAACTCGTCGAAGCCTTCTACGGCAGGGCCGACTTCGGCTTGCTGGCCCGGGTGCAGGTGTGCGGTGCGCTGGCGGACGTCAAGTGGGGCCTGTGGGCGTGCGTGAATCAGCAGCTGAGTTCATCGTGGGACTTCGATTATCACAAGTACGGCTGCTGGAAGCTGATGCGGGCGCGGCTCAAGATGACTGACCCGCGATGGCCATTCTGGCTCAAGGCGCTGTAGCGAGAACCGGTTTGGCATCGGCCCATGGGCGGGCCGCCTCGTAGTTCGCCGCTGCACGCAGCACCGCGGCATCGGCGCGATGCGCGCCGGCGATCTGCAACCCGACTGGCCGACCGTCCGCGGTGAATCCAGCGGGCACCGTGATGGCGGGAGTCGTCGTCATGTTGAACGGATAGGTGAGCAGCCACCCGAGCAGTTGCCGTTGGAGCGACTGGCCGTCGAGCCATTCGGGGGCGAACCGCTCGAGCGGGAACGTGGGCGTTGCCAGGGTCGGGCTGACCAGGATGTCGTAGGTGCGCATGAATTGACTGAAGGTGTCCCACATACCGCCGCGAAAGGCCTCGGCGCGGCCGATCTCGGCGGCCGTCAACGTCTCCGCCTGGGCGAAGATCTCGATCAGGTTGTCGTCGACCTGGCCCCGCTGCGACTTCCAGTCGAGCACGTCGTACTCGCAGGAGTAGCCCGGCACCCACAGTCCCTTCCACATGGCCTCTTCGGGGTTACCCCAGTCCGGAGTCGCCTCCTCGACCACGGCGCCGAGGGTCTCGAAGGCCCGCACTGCGTCTGCGCACACTGCGACGACTTCGGGGTCGACGTGCCCAAGGCCCAGGTCAGGTGACCAGGCCACTCGCCAGCCGCTGACATCGCCCTCGAAGGCTGCGACATAGTCGATTCCGTCGAACGGGACGCTGTTGGGATCCGAGTCCGAGGGGCCGGCTATCACCGAAAACATCAGCGCGGCATCGGCGACGGTCCGCGCGATTGGTCCATGGAAGACGTGGGTGTAGTGCCGTCCGTCGAGAAGCGTGTGCGGGATGCGACCGAGCGACGGCTTGAATCCCACGACGCCGCACATCGCGGACGGAATGCGCACCGAACCCGCGCCGTCGGCACCCTCGGCGATCGGACCCAACCCGGCCGCCACCGCCGCCGCGGCGCCGCCGCTCGACCCACCCGCCGTGTGGCCCTGGCGCCAGGGGTTGTGCGTGGGGCCGTAGAGGTGGCTGTCGGTGCCACCGTAGTAACCGAATTCAGGTGCGTTCGTCTTGCCGAGGAACAGTCCGCCGGCGTCCTTCAACCGGGTGACCACCGTGGCGTCCCGTGTCCCGACGCCGCCTGCCAGCGGTTTCAGGGACGAGTCGAAGGGCAGTCCCGCCATCGAGGTCAGGCCCTTGATCGAGAACGGCACGCCATGCAGCGGTCCGCGGGGCCCGCCGTCAGCCAGCTCCTGTTGCAGCGTGGTGGCATCCGCCATGACCTGTTCGCGATCGAAGTGAATGTAGGCATTCAGCTCGGGATTGACCGCCTCGATGCGTTCGACGAATGCCGCTGCGATCTCCGTGCAAGAGATCGAATCGGCCGTGACGGCTTCGGCGAGCGCGGTAGCGGGGGTCCAACACAATTCGGAATTGGGCACGGGTACAGCGTAAGTGGCAACGCGCTCCACCGCTCGGCGGCGGAAAGGCCTGCGCCACCGATGCTCAGGCTGCGGAACGCTCGGCCGGCGGGCGCCGTCGAAGGTGCTTCCTCGCGACGGCCGGTGGCACGTACGCCTGGTCGAGTTCACCGGCATCGGTACCCGGCGGCACGATCTCGTCGATGCGATCCAGAACGTCCTCCGAGAGAACGACTTCCATACCGGACAGCAGGTCGTCGAGATGATCCATCGTCCGAGCGCCGAGCAGGGCGCTGGTGATGCCCGGGTGCGAGATGGCGAAGGCCATCGCGAGGTGAGTGATCGGCAGCCCGGCTTCGCCAGCGAGTTGGATCATCTGCTCGACGGCGCCGAGTCGCCTCTGGTCGTTGAATACCGAGTTGAATTGCGCTCGGATCACATCGGTCTGGTGACCCCGGCGCACGCGGCCCGTGAGCATGCCTTGTCCGAGCGGCCCCCATGCGAGAACGCCCATGCCGTACTGCTGGGCGACGGGAAGGACTTCGCGCTCGATGCCGCGGTTGAGGAGCGAGTACGGCGGCTGTTCGGTGCGAGGCCGCCTCAGGCCATGCCGCTCTGCGATCCAATGCGCCTCGACGAGGCTCGATGCGGGCAGCATCGACGTTCCAAAGGTGCGGATCTTGCCTACCTGCACCAGGTCCGTCAGCGCCGACAGCGTTTCCTCCATATCGGTGTCGGGATCGGGACGTTGGAGTTGGTATACGTCGATGTAGTCGGTCTGCAGGTGACGGAGCGATCTCTCGACAGCCGTCGCGATCCACCGTCGCGATGCGCCCCCGTGATTGGGCTCATCGCTCGTCGGCAGACCGAACTTCGTTGCGAGGACGACATCGTCGCGGCGGCCCTTGATCGCTCGACCGACGACCTCTTCGGAGTCGCCGTACGCGTCGGCAGTGTCGATGAGGTTGATGCCCGCGTCGAGCGCCCTGTGGATGATCGCGGTCGATTCGGACTCGGTGTTTCCCATCCGAGTGGCGAACATGAGCGCCCCGAGCCCGTACGGGCTCACGTCGATGCCGGATCGGCCAAGAGAGCGGTACTTCATGTCGTACTCCCATCGAGGAGGAACTCACGCGCCCCCGTACACTCGGCTCGAAACGGAAACCCGTTCCGTCTAGATCGACGATACGGAAAGTCGTTCCGCTTCGCAAGGAGGGCATCGTGCCGGGTGGTTCGGAGGTTCCCGAGTCGGCCCGTCGACCGCGAGTGGACGCGCAGCGGAACCTCACGGCCCTGCTCGACGCCGCGAAGACCGTCTTCGCCACCGCGGGTGTCAGTGCGCCGGCGAAGTCGATCACCGATGTGGCGGGCGTAGGCGTCGGCACGCTCTATCGGCATTTCCCCAAGCGATCGGACCTCATCGTGGCCGTGTTACGGCAGGAGGTCGACGACTGCATTGCAGCCGCCCATTCACTTGGCGAGACGCTCGAACCGTTCGACGCGCTCTGCGCATGGGTCGAACGATTTACGACGTTCGTCGGCACCAAGCAGGGCCTGGCCGAAGCGCTTCATTCGACCGACCCAGCCTACGAAGGCCTGCCCTCGTCGTTGCTGGAGTCACTCGAACCAGCACTGGGCGGCATCCTCGATCGGGGCGCCGCGTCCGGCGCCGTTCGACCCGACGTGACCTCGCGCGAGATCCTGGTGAGCGTCGCACTCCTCTGCCAACCCGTTCCTGGCGAGGATGACTCCTTCAACGAGCGGGTCGTTCGACTGTTCGTGGAGGGGCTCCGCGGGCGTTAGCGCAGAACGAGTCAGGGCACCCGGGTCAGCAGCACGTCGACGGGGTGGGGCAGGACGCCCGGCCGCCCCGGCAGGGAAATCTCGCGCAGATACTCGAGCAACTGTCCGCGCGCGTCGAAATCCAATGCGCGCGAACGGGCTCCGATGAGGAAGTCCAATACCGCCTCACCGCGGCCGAGCGGATCCTCGAGCGCATCACGGGCGTCGAGGTGCCCCACGATCGTCTCGGTACGCGTGCTCAGCGCCCGCGACTCGAGTTCGGCCTCGACGTCCTCGGCGAACCAAGGCTTGAGACCCTCCCACGGGCACAGCATCTCCGTCAGCACGCACAGCGGCTGCAGGGGCGCGATCGCGGTGACGAGGAGCCCGCCGGGCCTCACCATGCTCACGGCGTGGTCCAGCGCCGTCGACAGGTCCGCGACGTAGTACAGCGAATGCACGAAGTGCACCAGATCGGCCGGATGGCCGGCGTCGTGGTCGGCCAGCCCACCGATGACGACGGTCGGTGTGAGCGTATCGGCGTCGAGTGCGTTCAGCCGAGAGGCGAACAACGCAGCCGACGGTGGATGCGGTTCGACGCCGGTGTAGCGCACGCGGCGACCGTTGCGGGCGAGCGCGGCGGCCAGCGGCGCGTCGACACTTCCGTCGCCGACGCCGACGCCGACCACCCGTACCGGATCGGAGTCGCCCAACATGGGCGGTAAGGCCGTGGCCAGCCACGTCTGCAGTCGCGGCCGCTGATCGCTGGCCTTCTCGTAGATGGCGTGGGTGTAGGCGTACCGCTCGGGCGACAGCGCAGGCAATGCCGGTTGATCGATGATTTGCGCCCGTAGTCCATCGAGGGGCAGGGGCGGCCCCATCACTGTCACTGACGCCAGTGTTCCTCGAAAAATCGATCAAGCGGTCCGATGATCAACACCGACACGGTTGCGTAAGAATCGGCCCCGGACATCCGTGGTTGGCTTGAGTGATGTCTCGCCCCGATACCGCTCAACGCAGTTTGGACCACTGGAGCGAAGCCGGCCGATCGGGAATGCAAGCGTTCTACGCGCTGGCCACCGAGGATTACCGTCAGCTCGTCGCCGCCCGACCATGGGAGTCCGACCTGAGCGGCCATGCCGTCGATGGCCGCGTGCGCCTGCTCGACGTGGCCTGCGGGAGCGGTAAGTTCCCCACCGCGCTGCTGGCCGCGGGGTTGCCGGAACGACCCGTCGTCGACGTCGACCTGCTGGACCCCTCTGCGTTCAGCATCGCGGAGGCCCGCGCTGCCCTCGCTCCCCCATTCGTCGCAGCAGGCGAGCACGAAGTGTTCCTGCAGGACTTCGCGGGCACCGGATACGACGTCGCCTGGGCCACCCACGCGCTGTACGCGCTGCCACCGGTCGAGCTCGCCGCCGGCGTCGCCAGGATGGTGGCGGCGCTGCGGCCGGGCGGTTTCGGGGCAGTCGCGCAGGCTTCGTCGCGTTCGCACTACCTGACGTTCTACGACGCCTACCGCGCGTCGTTCGCGCCCGATGCCACGCCCTACACCGACGCCGAAGGCGTCGCCGAAGCTCTCCGCGCAGCGGGTGCACCGGTCGAGGTTCAGGTGCTGCACTACCGCACCGGAACGTCCGACCGGGCAGTCGCCGAGGGATTCCTGCAACGGTGCGCGTTCGACGACGCGGTGTCATTGGACGAGATGGAGGCCAGCGAGGTACTCGGTGCCTATCTCGCTGGATGCCGAGAGGCCCACGGCGCATACGAGTTCCGGCACGAGGCACACCTGATCACCTGGCAGCAAGCGTGATTCGGAACCCGCACCTGTCCGAGACCACCGCGGCAGGCATCGCGTCCGACGTCGCCGTCGAGTGGGACCGCGGCAACGACCAGTGGTGGGACTGGTACATGTCGCTGGCCGACGGTCCCGTGCCCGACGGCCCGTTCGTCGATCCGCCGTCGCACGACCCCGGACCGCTGCCGTCGGACGACGAGGTTGCCGCGGAACTGGCCGAGCCCTACCCGATCACCGCGGCCCAGATCCAGCAGTTCCAATCCGACGCGTTCATCAAGCTGCCGGGCGTCTTGACCCCCGGTGCCATCGAGCGGCTGCGGGCCCGGTTGCGGGAGATGCTCGATGAATCCGTCGATCCCGCAGTGGGTTTCCAGAGTCGCGAGATGATGTGGTTGGAGGACGATCTCGTGCGCGCCGCGGTGCTGTCGCCGCGCATCGGAGGCATCAGCGCGGCGCTGCTCGGTACCCATCAGGTGCGGCTCTATCACGACAACGCACTGTCGAAGGAACCCGGCGCCGGCCGCACGCCGTGGCACTACGACGCCCACCACTTCCCGCTCGACTCCCCCGACGTGCTGACGGCATGGATACCGCTGCAGCCCACTCCGCGTGACATGGGCCCGTTGGCGTTTGCTCGCGGTGTCCACGTCGGGGAGTTGGTTGCCGACCTCGAGTTCGACAAGCACGGTACGTCGTACGACCGTGGCGTGTCGGAAACCCTTCGTGCACATGCCGTTGCGGTGGAGGACGGGCCGTTCGCAGCGGGCGAGGTGAGCTTCCACGCCGCGAGCTGCTTCCACACCGCAGGCGCGAACCTGACCACCGCCGCCCGCGTCGTGCTGGCCACGACGTACTTCGCCGACGGCACCCGGGTGGTGCCCAGCCCAACCATGGTGAGCGGCGACTGGCGCAAGTTCATCCCCGGTGCCGAGCCGGGCCACGTGGTGGCGAGCGACCGAAACCCACTGTTGGCGCGCCCAGGGGCCTAGCCGAGGCGGTTGGGGAGACGGGTCCGTGCACGAGGTCCGACGGGCACCGGGCACGATGGGACGAATGGACGTCTTGGTGGTGGGCGCCGGGCCCGCCGGGTTGGCCATGGCCGGGGCCTGCGGGCGTCTCGGGTTGACCACCGGGTTGCTGGACCCGTCCCCCACGCGGCCGTGGACCGCGACCTACGGGATGTGGAGCCCCGAGCTGCCCACCGATCTCCCCGACTCCGTGGTCGCCGCTCGTGCGGCCGGTCGGGCGATCGCGCTCACCGAGCACGAGCTGGGATGGGAGTACGCCGTCCTCGACGTGCCGGCCCTGCAGTCGCACCTCACCGACCGACTGACCGGCGTTCGGATCCACCCCGGACGCGCGGTCGGCTCACCCGAACCCGGCGTCGTCGCGCTGGCCGACGGATCCGAGCTGCGGGCCTCGGTCGTCATCGACGCCGGCGGCCGCGCGCGGCCCCTGGACCCCACCCCGTCGAACCGGGCGCCCGCCGAACAGACTGCATACGGCCTCATCATCGACGAGGACGCAGCCGCGCCGCTGGTCACCGCCGGCGACGCGCTGTTCATGGACTGGCGCACCGACCACGGCGAGACCGGCTGGCCCACGTTCCTCTACGTCATTCCACTCGGCGGCGGACGAGTGCTGGTCGAGGAGACCTCGCTGGCGCGTCGTCCGGGGCTGCCGCTGTCGACGCTGCGGCGACGCCTCCACGCCCGGCTGGCCCATCACGGCGTTCACCCCCCGAGTGACGCGCGCTCGGAGAAGGTGTTGTTCCGAGTGGACCATCAGCGACACCGCGGACCCGGCGTGCTGGGATTCGGTGCGGCCGCGCCATTGATCCACCCGGCGACGGGTTTCAGCCTGGCTGCCTCCCTACGCCTCGCCCCCGAGGTAGCCGCCGCGCTCGCCGCACACCTGCCCGACGGCCCGGGCGGGGCACTGGCGGCCGCCCAGCGAGTCGTCTGGCCCCGCGACGCGCGCGTGGTGCACCGCGTGCGGCGGATCGGTCTCGAGTCGTTGCTGCGGATGCCACCGGATGACGTTCCGGGCTTCTTCGAACAGTTCTTCGCCCTACCCGAATCCCACCGCTGGACTTACCTCACCGCGCGCGACGACATCCGCGGCACCGTCGCCGCGATGAACTGCCTCTTCAAGATCTCCAACGGTCGTTTGCGTCGGCACCTCGTCACGTCGGCGATGCGCCGTCCGCTGCAGGAGAATTGACGTCCGCGGTATCGAACTCTCCCGCTGCGGCTAGGTGCCGCGGCACCATCTCGATACCGGTGATGGTGACGGCACCGCGTGCCCTGATCTGCAGTTCCGAGCCACCACGATCGGACTCGATCCTCACCAGCTGCGGCGTCTCGTCGCCGCACACCCGGGAATCGTCGCCGAAGGCGACACTCGCGTGGCCCGCCACCACGACGTTCACCGTCGTCGCGACCCCGTGAGTCCACGGGACGACCATCACGTCACCGGCCTCGATGGCCATCTCGTCGAGCACCTTCAACCCCGAGCGCACCTCGACATACGTTGCTCGGTCACTGACCTCGCGGAGCACGTCATCGACCGTGCCGAGCGACACGTGCAGCGGCTCGCCGTTCAGCGTGCCGGTCACACCGGCGAGAGACTGTCTGATCTCCAGCTTCGCCGTGCGCTCGACGGTGACCGGCTGGGTGGAGAACCGATAGGAGTTTGGCGGCAGCGTGGCGGCGATGCGCCAGAACGGTATCGACGCGTCGTAGCCGCCCCGGGCAGGCTGGGCAGGTGAGCCATCGTCGAGGACGAATCCATCGTCTACCCAATGCATCTCGGCGATGAAGGCGGAGCGACACGCCTCGCCGTCGGCGTGTGCGTGATAGACGAGGAAGTCGGTGAAGCCGTCCGGACCTGTCACGATGCAGTCATGGCCGGGGCCCACCACCTGCTCGCTCGACACCAGCAGCGGATTGTCTGGGTTCTTCCGCCACGGACCATCCGGTCGGTCGGCCGTGGCGGTTCCGATCGCATACGTGCCGTCGGCGAACCATCCTCCGCTGTAGGTCTGCAACAACGTTTGGCCTCGACGCACGACGAAGGCACCTTCGTTCCAGTACCAGGAACCATCGGCGTTTCCCTCCCAACGCTCCGTCGGTACGAGGATGGTGCGCCGATCATCCGACATGCGTTGTGGTTCCGGCAGTCTCGCGACGGCGTTGCCGCAGCCGATGGTACCGTCGGCATACCGCGTCTCGTCGTTCCGAACGTTGTAGAACATCCACCAGCTGCCGTCGGTGTCCTGAAACGGGTGGGCGTCGATCGCCCACACATCCTCGATGAGCGGTCGGTCGCTCAGCTCGAAGGGGCCCATGGGGGTCTCCGCGTGAGCGACCGCCAGCCGACGCTCGTCGTCGTCGGGTGCGCCGTCCGCACGCCTAGAGGTGGCCGCGACGTACATGTAGAAGAGTCCGTCGCGGAAGACCACCTCGGGTGCCCAGAAGTCGCACGCTGCCCACGGAATGGCCGGATCGGGCGCCAAGGCGAGGCTGGTACCCGACCACGAGACGAGGTCCCGGGAGCGGTACACGGGAACGCCGACGTCGTGGCCCGTGTGGTACAGGTAGAACCACCCGTCGGCGGCCAAGACGAAGGGGTCGGCGACATCGGTTGGCGCTCGCGTCAGAACGGGTTCGCCGATGGCGCGCATCCTCAACGCCAGGACGCGCCACCGACCGCAACACGGGCGGGATGGTGTGCCACCGCGGGCGGCTTCCGGACGTTCACTGCGGCGGGGCCCCCGGGGCACACCAGATTGGGGTACGGCGACCAGTCGAAGTGGGGCGACTGATGTTCGACGAACCAGCGCAACATCTTCGGATTGCCGTCGATCAGATAGTCCCAGCCTCGGACGAGCTGCACCAGTAGTTCGTCGGGGCTGAGCGCCATGTCCTGCAGATCCGGACCGATTCCGCCGAACGTCACGAACTGCGACGGGCATTGGTAGTCCGCCAGGATGCGGTCGTTCTCTTGGCTCAGCCGGCGGTGGAGTACGACGTCGCGCATTTGACCAACCGGCCGAGTGTGGAGCACGGGAACCCCGTCCAGGATGCCGAGGTCCTGGTAGTCGAGGAGCTTCGCCCACAGCGGGTCGAGGCCCCATCCCCAGCCGGACTCGGACACGTCGAGCGTGTGCAACAGCTGCTCGAGGACGGGGCGACTGAAGCCCGGGACCATGATTTCGACGAAACCCACGCGTCGTGCGAAGAAGTTCCGATTCCGCATGATGATGTAGTGCCCGTAGTACGAGTTCTCCTGCAGCGCAGGGGTGAAGAGTTTGAACCGCAGGGCGCCGGCAGCGGAGAACATCGCACTGATGGTGTCCTGACTCGCCAGGATGTCGTCGTCCGGGAGCCAGACGTGGTCGTAGTCCCGCCAGCCGTCCCAGGTGTTGAGCAGGGTTCGCAGCCCACCCCACTTGGGTCCGGGGATCACGTCTCCGACCACGCAGTCCAATCCCGTCTGCGGGGGGATCTCCTGGAAGGGACACAGGTACAGATCCCAGTTGCGTGGCTTGCCGTGATCAATCCAGCTGCGGTGCAGCGAGTTCCGACCGACGCGTGCGATGACCAGATCGCGAGTCATGGGGACTCCTCTCGGACGACGCACCACGGCTTCCCGCCTTGCGACTGTCTAAACAGTCGGCGTCGGCTCCGAATCGCACCGGTGGGCACGGTGCAGTCGGATGGCGAGGAAGACGCTTCGGGCAGCCGTCAAGCCCGTCGGCCGAATCGTTCGCAACGTGCACTCGGCGGTGCGCGATGCGGCCGACCGTCAGTCCCGGAGCATGGTCGTGTCGACACCGAGCGCGCTGAGCCGCGCGATGTAGGTCGCCACGTTGCCGAGCTTGACGTCCTCGTAGCCGCGTACGAGTTCCGGCGCCGAAGCGACTGCGACCGCGGAGTCGAAGGACTCGACGGTCAGCGAGCCGGCCAGGTCAGCCACCAGCGCCTCGTAGTGCGCGAGCAGCCGGCGCTCGACCTTGCGCACGTGGGCGTAGCCGAACGGGTCGAACGGCGTGCCACGCAGCACCCGGCCCTTGGCGAGCACGCGGAGCATGCCGTGCGAGCGTGGGCCGAAGCCGATCTTCTTCGTGCGTCCCAACGCCTTCATGGTCGGCGGGTGGAGCATGTAGGTCGCCTTGGTCCCACCGGGCACCTCTGCCTGCAGTGACTCGACGAAGGCCGGATCGGTCAGCATGCGCGCGACCTCGTACTCGTCCTTGTAGGCCATCAGCTTGTGCAGATTGGCGGCCACTGCCGATGAGAAGTCGGTGCGGTCGGTGATTGCCCGTTCGCGATTCCACACGGAGTCGACGGCCGCGATGTAGCGCGACGCCGCCCGCTCGTTCTGGTAGGCAACCAGATTCGCGGCGCATCGTTCGACGATCGTCCGCGTCTCACCGGCGACCGGTGACGCCATGAGCAGGTGCGTCGGCACCACCGTGTCACTGCGGCGCGGCACCGTGGCCCCGACCGACACCTGACGGAACGCGGTGGGGTCGGCGACGGCCACCCGGCCCCAGCGGAACGCCGCGCGATTGGCTTCGACGGCAACTCCGTTGATCGCGATGGCCTCCTCGATGGCTGCAGCCGGAATGGGAAGTGCCCCGGCCTGATAGGCGGCGCCGATCAAGAGGAAGTTGGCCGCCGCCGTGTCGGCGAACAGCGCTCGTGCCGCTTCGAGCGCGTCGAGGGTGATGACGGTGCGGGCCTGCCCGCGGAGCCGGTCGAGCAGGTCGTCGTCCTGCGGGTAGCTGACCGAGCCGTCGTAGACCATCTCGCCGGTGGGGGTCTTGCTGGTCGACGCGACGGTCACCGTCTGCGCGGCGTCGCCGTATCCGAGGTTCTTCGCATCGGCAGCGGTGAGCAGGTCGAAGGCGAGGATGCAGTCGGCGTCGCCCTGGCTGATGCGGTTGGATTGCGCGGGAACGACACTCAGCCGCAGATGCGAGGTGACCGGTCCGGCCTTCTGGCTCAGGCCCGTCTGGTCGAGCCCGTGCACGTGCAGCCCTGCGCGCAGCGCCGCCATGCCCAGCACCTGGTTGACGGTCACGATCCCCGTCCCGCCGATGCCGGCGAGGAAGACGTCGTGCACACCGGTGATCGGACGCAACTCGACGTCGGCCACCCGCGGCGGCACCGGGGCCACCTTCACCGCGGCCTGCGGCTTCTCGGGTAGCTCGACGGTGACGAAGGATGGGCACTGCCCATCGAGACAGGAATAGTCGGTGTTGCAGGAAGTCTGATCGATGCGCGTCTTCCGGCCGAACTCGGTGTCCACCGGTTGGACCGACAGGCAGTTGCTCTTGACGCCGCAGTCGCCGCAGCCCTCGCACACGGCCTCGTTGATGACGACGCGGGTCCGCCGCACGGGCAGCGCGCCGCGCTTGCGCTTACGTCGTGCTTCGGCGGCGCACTGCTGGTCGTAGATCAGGACCGTGACGCCCTCGACCTCGCGCAGGAGGCGCTGAGCTTCGTCGAGGCGGTCACGGTGCCACAGCGTGACGCCGGGGGCCAGTGCCGCCCGGCGATGCCGCTCGGGCTCCTCCGCGCACACGATGATCTTGGCGACGCCCTCAGCGGCGAGCTTGTGGGTCAGGTCCGGCACTGACAGCCCAGCCTCGGCGTCCTGCGCGCCGGTCATCGCCACGGCCGAGTTGTAGAGGATCTTGTAGGTGATGTTGGTCTTGGCGGCGATGTTGGCCTGCACTGCGAGTTGGCCTGAGTGGAAATAGGTTCCGTCGCCGATGTTCTGGAAGACGTGCTCGACGTCGGTGTACGGGGCCTGTCCGATCCATTGCGCCCCCTCGCCGCCCATCTGGGTGAGACCCGTGACGTGGGAGTCGGTCCGCGACGACATCGTGACCATGGTGTGGCAGCCGATCCCGCCCGCGGCCAGGGAGCCGGCGGGGACCGCGGTGGAGCGGTTGTGCGGGCACCCGGAGCAGAAGTAGGCAGTGCGCTTGGTGGGCAGGACGGTGAGCGACAACGGCGGTGGCGGCGGTGCGGTCACCGCCATGCGCTCGGAGAGGATCCTGCGCAGCGGTGACGTCAGACGGGCCGCGGTCAGTTCACCGTCGGCCGGGATGAGGGGGCGCCCGTCGTGGTCCCGCTTGCCGACTACGGCCGGAGCGCGGTCGCGTCCGTAGAGAACGTCTTTGACCTGAAGTTCCACGAAGGCGGTCTTGTCCTCGACCACGAGCACCCGGTCGACCCCTTCGGCGAGCCGGCGCACCTTGGCCGCACCGAGCGGATACGGCATGCCGACGCGCAGGATGCGAATGCCGGCGCCCAGTAGATCGGCCTCGGTGAGGCCGAGGTCGGTCAGGGCCTGTCGCACCGAGTCGTAGGCGGTGCCAACGGCGACGATGCCGAGCCAGGCGTCGGTCGGGTCGACCTCGATGGTGTCGATGGGGTTGGCGGCGTTGAAGGCCTCGATCATCGCCCAGCGGGGACCGTAGAGGTCGGCTTCGGCGAGCAGGCTGTCTGCCGGAGCGGCCATGACGCGCTGCCGGTACGCCCACGGCCGGCCGTCCCACTCGATGGTGGGAACGGTGATGTCGAAGTCGGCGAAGTCCCGGTCGAGCGTCCAGAGCCCGTCGGCGACGTCCGCGACGATCTTCAGCGCCGGCCAGCACCCGGATGCCCGGGACATTGCAACGCCGTACATGCCGAAGGCGACGATCTCCTCGGCGTTGCGGGGGAACAGAATCGGCATCGACAGAGCAGCCAACGAGCGCTCGCTCGCGGCCGGGACGGTCGACGACTTCGCGGCGGGGTCGTCACCGACGTAGGCCAACGTGCCGCCCGTCGGATGCGCGCCGTACATGGCGGCGTGCCGCAGCGCGTCGCTCGCCCTGTCCAGTCCGGGGCCCTTGCCGTACCAGATACCGACCACACCGTCGTGGGTCCGCCGGCCCTTGGGCAGTTCCTGCTGGCTGCCCCACACCGAGGTCGCGGCGAGTTCCTCGTTCATGCCGGGCACCAGGCGGATGTCGTGAGCGGACGTCACCGCGCCGAGGCCGGCGAGGAGTCTGTCGAGCCCGGCCAACGGGCTGCCCTGATAGCCGGAGACGAAGGTACCGACGCGTTTGCCAGCCCGACGATCGCGCTCGTGCTGCTCGACCATCTGGCGAGCGATGGCCTGCACACCGGTGATCAGGACGGGTCCGGAGGACGTGGAGTAGCGGGACGAGAGGTCGAAGTCGACGGAGCGGGGTTTGTCGGCCAGATCGGTCATGACACACCTCCGAGGGTGATCGTTTGGTTGCCTCAAGCGTGCGTCTTGGCTACGCGGCGGTCAACTGATGTCCAAACAACACGACGAAATGATCAGCTAGTGACGCTCGTCACGGCCTAAGGTGAGAAGAATGACCAGCTTGGACCGTCTCGACCTGGAGATCCTGCGCAAGTTGTCAGACGACGCACGCACCGGAGTCGTGGAACTGTCCTCGGCGCTGGGGATATCGCGGAACACCGTGCAGTCGCGCGTGCGCCGGCTGGAGGAGTCCGGAGTGCTGACCGGCTACCAGCCGCGTGTCGATCTCGCCGAGGCCGGGCTGGCGGTGCAGGCGTTCGTCGCGCTGGAGATCAACCAGGTCGGAATGGCGTCGGTGGTGAGCGGACTGGCCCGCATCCCGCAGGTGCTCGAGGTGCACGCGACCACGGGCCGCGAGGACCTCCTGGTCCGCGTCGCCACCGCCACGCAAGCCGAACTCCAGGAGTTGGTGGTGCACATCCTCGCCATTCCCGGCGTGGTGCACTCGAGCACCACGCTGGCCCTGACGACCCCGTTGCCTTACCGGGTCATCCCGCTACTCGAGGAAGCCACGCGCGATGCCGGGTGGGGCCGCTCGACGCCCAAGCCGTAGTACGGGCTCGCGATGATCCAGCGTCAGCGGGCGTGCGCCAGCGGGCGGTCGCGCCGGGCCTTTCGCAATGCGTGACCCCACCACTCCAGCTGCCGCACCAACGTCCTTGCGGCTGCGGCACTGGCTTCTGGGCGAGCAGGCTCGCCGTCGGTGAACTGATCCCAGGCGTTGGCGAAGGACACGGTGTTGCGCACCGTCGCCGCGTTGAGGGACGCGAACACCAGGCGCAGTGCTTCCACAGACCTCAGCCCACCGGCGATTCCGCCGTAGGAGACGAACCCAACCGCCTTGCCTGCCCACTGCTCGACGTGCAAGTCGATGAACGCCTTGATGGATGCAGGGTAGCTGTGGTTGTACTCCGGGGTGATGACGACGAACGCGTCAGCTGCGGCGACCCGGGCTGAAAGCGCTTGCGCCGCTTCCGATGGGGGCGCGTCGATGCGGGTGTGCAGATCTAAGTCGGCCAAGTCGATCGGGTCGACGTCCAAGCCGTCGATGTCTGCGATCACGCGAAGGAACCAGCGTGCGACGGTGTCGCCGAAACGGCCCTCCCGATTGCTACCGATGACCACCAACACGCGGAGACGCTCCTGCACCACCATCTCACTATCCTTTCGTAAGTCACTTACACAAGTGCCAACCTACGCCGCGCCACTTACCAAAAGCAAGTGACTATACTTAGCGCGTGACATCAGGAGGTCAGGCGATGACGCCATCCAGCACGGCGGACGCGGCCGACGAATCTCACTACGACCTGGGCATGGGCTACTGCCCCAGCTACCACCACGCCGCCGAATTGGTAGGACGTCGGTGGAACGGCGTCATCATCAGGGCGCTGCTGCTGGGGGCCACCCGGTTCACCGAGATCGCCGAGCAGATCCCGGAGATGAGCGACAAGATGCTGGCGAGCCGACTGAGGGAACTCGAGGACGCGGGCATCGTGACGCGCTCCGTCGAGCCGACGGTCCCGGTACGGGTCGTGTACTCGCTCACCGAGAAAGGCCACGATCTACACCAAGCAGTGCGGGCGCTCGCCGAATGGGCGGACTACTGGATGCCCGAAGGCGCCGCCGACTGGACCATCAGCTCGCGAGCCGAACTCAAGAAGACGCAGCGCCCGGTGCGCGCGCGAAAGCGATCCGCGCCGTAGCGTTGCTCAGTCCGGCAACCGCGTGTGCATCCGCTTCCCCGCGACGCACTTCTCCCCTACAAACTCCCTATGGCCGCCGCAACGGCGCCAGTGGCGGTGTCCACCCACACCGCCTGGTCGTTCACGATCTGCGCCTGCAGAGTGCGTCGCCCGGCCATGGGCCACTGCACGAACTCATAGCCGGCTAGTTCGTACTGCACGTCGTCGGCCATCCACACCAGCGCCTGCGCCGCCGTGGTGTCCAGGCGATATCCCAGGCACCGCTGATAGGCGCCGATGTCGGCCTCACCGGTGAGCGCGAAGCCCACGGATACCGCCCCACGGTCGGCGAGGATCGACCAAAGGACGTTGCGGAAGCTGACGGACCGACCGTGCCGTCGGCAGCCGAGATCGTGGACCACTGCTCGGGTCGCCAACGCCCAGGCGGCGGGCAGATCGCCCGGCGGGTCCTCACCGACCGCGAACTGCCAGCAGCGATCTGGAGCATCCCACGACATGTCGAGACGGTCTCACACCGGAGCGGCCGGCGTCGATTGCTTTTGCGGACGTCCCCGGCTCGACCCCGATCACCCGCTGAACTCTTGACCTGAAGGCTTCTTCAGGTTCTACCGTATCGATTCATGAACGTCACCGATTCGAGAATCACCACGCGAACTCCTGGTCGCCTCTCGGCGGCCGACGTCGGACTCCTGCTCCTGCGCCTCGTCTTCGGCGGACTCCTGGCGGCGGTCGGTCTGCAGAAGCTGTTCGGCTGGTTCGGCGGGCAAGGCCTGGCGGCGACCGGCTCGATGTTCGAGCAGATCGGCTACAGCCCAGGCGTTTTCTTCGCGGCAGTGGCCGGCGCGCTCGAAACGTTGGGCGGGCTCCTGCTACTACTGGGACTGTTCACCCCCTTGGCGTGCTCGATCGTCATTGGGGTCATGATCAACGCCGGGTAGTGACCTGGTCGGGCGGGCTGTTCGGTCAGGGTGGATATCAGACGGCGTTGCTGTACGCGACGGCCGCGGCCGTAATCGCCTGCACCGGTGCGGGAGTACTCGCGCTGGACCATGGCCGCCCGTGGCAGCGCGACGGTGCGACGTGGGCTGTCGCCAGCATCTTGACCGGCGTGGTCGCCGCCGCTGGCGTCCTGCTCCTCAGAGCGCTGATGTAGCGACCACCGTCGGCGGCGCGAACCGTTGGCGCTCGCGACACCTGCCGGTGGCACGTTCCCTCATCGCCGTTCACCGTCGCGTCGTCCGGACGCCGCATGCTGGCGCGATGGCTCCTCCCGATCACCGACCAATGATGCCGCGCCGCACCATTCTGCGAGCGTCCCTGGCCGGCGCATTGCTCGTCCCCGCGGCCGCGGCCCTGCAAGCCTGCGGCACCTCGGGCACCGGCGCGTCGCCGACCAGCACCGGCCTGATCGCCAGCCGCCCTCGCCTGACGCACGGTGTCGCCACCGGTGATCCCCGGGCCGACGGCGCGCTGGTGTGGGCACGCTCCGACTCCCCCGCCCACATGATCGTGGAAACGTCTGCTACCGAATCGTTCTCGAATCCGAACAGGATCACCGGACCGGCACTGACCCCGGCGACCGACGGCACCGGGCGGCTGCGAATCACCGGCTTGGAGCCGGGGCAGACGGTGCACTACCGGGTCACCCTGGAGGCCGAGGACGGTGCCACGTCCGAGCCCGCGGTCGGCATCTTCAACACCGTCCCGACGCAACCTCGGGACGTCACGTTCGTCTGGTCCGGCGACGTGGTCGGTCAGGGCTGGGGCATCAATCGCCAGGGAGGAATGTCGATCTTCGGCGCCATGGCGGACCGTCGACCGGACTTCTTCATCCACTCAGGGGACGCCATCTACGCCGACGGCCCGGTGCCCGAGACCCAGAAGCAGAACGACGGCGCCACCTATGCCAACGTCACGGCGCCGGCCAAGGCCCACGTCGCCGAAACGCTCGACGACTTCCGCGGCAACTACGCCTACAACCTCACCGACGAGCACTACCGTCGCTTCAACGCCACGGTCCCACAACTGATTCAGTGGGATGACCACGAAGTCGTTAACAACTGGTTCCCCGGCGAGTCGCTCGCCGGTCAGAACCGCAAGGGGTACACGAAGACCGACGTCGACGAACTCGCCGGCTACGCGCTTCAGGCGTGGCGGGAGTGGCAACCCATCGAGCCGTCCGAAGCCGTCGACGGCCGGCTGCAGCGCAAGATCTCCTACGGTCCGCTGCTCGACGTCTTCGTCCTCGACATGCGCTCGTACAAGAACCCGAATCCTCAGGCGTGGGCCCAGTCCGACGATGCCGGGGTGCTGGGACGAGCCCAAACGCAGTGGCTCCTCGACGGCTTGAAGAAGTCGACGGCGGTCTGGAAGGTGGTGGCCAACGACCTGCCGATCAGCATCGTCGTACCGGACGCGTCCACCGATCCGCCCAACGGTCCGAAGTCCATGGAGGCCGTCGCGCAAGGCGAGAACGGGCGGCCACTGGGCCGGGAGATTGCGTTCTCCCGCATCCTGTCCGAGACCAAGGAGGTGCGCAACGTCGTGTACCTCACGGCTGACGTGCACTACACCGCGGCGATCTCCTACCATCCCGAGCAGGCCGGCTTCACCGACTTCACGCCGTTCTGGGAGTTCGTCTCCGGCCCCTTGAACGCGGGGGCGTTCCCGCAGAGTCCGCTCGACGGCACCTTCGGCGCACGTTACGAGTTCGTTCACGCGCCGCAGGAGAAGGACACCTCACCCGCTCAGGGATTCCAACACTTCGGGCAGGTCGCCATCGACTCGGATTCGGCAGTGATGACGGTCGACCTGTGCGATGCGTCCGGGAAATCGCTGTACGCCAAGCAGTTGCCGCCGGCATAGCCGGGCCTAGGGCGTCGACGCCGTCGCCCGTGCGATGAGCGCCCGGCACACGTGCTCCTCGTCGGCGAACCACGGAAAGCCGGGCGAACTCGCACGCAGCGTCACGTAACCGTGCAACGACGCCCAGAGCAGTGCGGCATCCTCCGCCGCGGATCCCTCTGCCCCGTCGCGAGACTGGGCAACCGCTTCGACGAGGAGGTCGAACGCTTCGGCGCCCTTCGGGTACATGAGCCCGTTGCCGTCGTCCGAGAGCTTCCGCGTCCGCGCCAGCCTCCTGCGTCGCTCGAAGAGCGTGAGATACCGCTCCGGCTGCTCGACACCGAAACGTATGTAGGTCAGACAAACCGCGAAGAGGCGCTCAGCCGGAGGCGAATCGTCGCGGGCCTGCCGCAGCATCGCCGACAACTGCTCGAACGTCTGCTGCACCAGTGCGTCGACGATCGCCTCGCCATCGGCGAAGTGCGCGTATATCGACGGCGCAGAGACCCCGACTTCGCGGGCCACAGCCCGCAGGCTCACGTCGTCCTCGCTGCCGGTGCGTTCGAGGATGCGCTGAGCCCCGGCAAGCAGGTCGTCGCGCAGCTTGCCACCCTCGCCACGGGCGTTGCGCTGACGTGTCGCCACTCGACTCCCTCCGTCTGAGTAAACGGGTGTGAGTATACGCCCATGGGCGAATCGGATCAATAGGTTGACGGATGTGTACTTACAGCTGTTAACTCAACTGATTCACCGGTGCTGAAACGCTCTCTCCGCTGGTAGCACCGCCGCCACGACACCGCGCCCACCACCAGCCGGAGGACCGCTCGATGACCGCCCACGCACCCGCACCCCCACGCGCCCCGCGGCGCAGGCCCTTCCGAAGCGCCCCATGGCTGGCGCTACTCCTCACGTCGGTGGCGGTGGCGGTCTACTTCCCCAGCCAGTACGTCACCGACAGCCTCGCGGCGCTCGCCCAGAACGACACCGGTCTGGCCAGCACGTACGCCACCCGACCCACGCTGGTCCAATTCGCCTTCTACGTGCACATCGCGTTCGCCGGCTTGGCGCTGTTGATAGGCGGTTTCCAGTTCTCGCGCAGAGTCCGGAGATACCGACGCGTTCACCGCTGGATCGGGAGGACGTACGTGGCCGCCGTGTTCGTCGGCGGAGCGGCGGCCTTCGTGATGTCCTTGTTCAGCTCGGCGGCGTTCATCGGATTCTTCGGCTTCGGCACGCTCGCCGTCCTGTGGGTGTGGACGACCTACCGCGGCTACCGGAGCGCCCGCGACGGAGACTTCGCCGAGCATCAGGCCTGGATGATCCGCAGCTTCTCGCTGACCTACGCGGCGCCGACACTGCGGTTGTGGCTGATCGTCCTGACCGTGGTGCAACTGCCGTTCGGCCTCGACGAGGCGGTGGTAGCTGCGAATGCCTATGCGCCGGTGGCCTTCCTGTGCTGGCTCCCGAACATCGTGATCGCCGAGATCATCATTCGTCGTCGAGGACTGCCCTCACTCATCCGTACGATGCCGGATGGGCCGGCAGGTACGAGCGCCCGCAGCGGGGCGCATAGCTGACGAGAGGACACCATGACCGGGCTCGACACCGATCCGGCCACACCTACGTCCCTGGGCTTCGTCCGGAGCCATCCACTGGTCACCTTCTTCGTCATGGCGAGCACGTTGAGCTGGCTAGCCTGGACGCCTTACATCCTGTCGTCGAACGGACTCGGCGTGTGGGACTACCGATTCCCGGAAATCCTGGGCACCGCACAGATAGCCGGATTGCTTCCCGGGCTCTACCTCGGCCCGATCACGTCGGCATTCGTGGTCACGGCGCTCGCAGACGGACGTCCAGGGTTACGACGCTGGTTCGGCCGACTCGGCCGGTGGCGTGTCGCCCGACGTTGGTACGCGTTGGCGTTACTCGGCGTTCCCGCGGCCATGTTTGTCGCCGGTGCCGCGTTCTCCGGCGGCGACGTGCGGGCGCCGTCGTTGCTTGCCCTGGCCGCTTACCTGCCGGGCCTCGTCCTTCAGATGCTCACGACCGGGATCGGCGAGGAACCCGGTTGGCGCGAGTTCGCGCTTCCGCGCCTGCAGAGCCAAATGGGTCCGCTGCGAGCTGTTTTCGTCCTCGGACCGCTCTGGGCAGTCTGGCATCTGCCCCTGTTCCTCACGGACTGGGGCGGCTGGCCCAACGCACACTGGTCGCGCCCGCTGGTGTTCCTCGTGTTCTGCGTCGCCTTCAGCGTCGTCCTGTCCTGGGTGTTCAACCGCACGGGCGAGAGCTTGCCGATCGCGATGCTGATGCACGTCAGCGTGAACAACTTCGCGTCGATCCTGTGGGCCGACGTCTTCCCGTCACTGGATGACGAGCGGGCGATGGTGGCGATGACGACGCTGACCGTGATCGCCGCTGCCGTCGTGCTCCTGGGCACGCGCGGCAGGCTCGGTTACGTTGGGGAGCCCCCACCCGACACTTCGGGCAATTGAATGCCCCGCAGCCGGTCCCGGCGCGGCGTGAGTCCTCGACCATCGAGCGATCACCAGGCGACCACCTCGCCCGCATCGTCGATGAACTGACCGGTGGGCGGATCGGTGGCGAGTGCGACGGCGACGATGGCGGCTGCGCCTTCGGCGGGGTCACCGGCGCCGGGCGTCGGTTGGCCACTGAGCCCGGTGGCTCGGTACCCGGGGCTCACGGAGAGCACGGGAATCCGCTCAGAGGCCAACTCCTTGGCGTAGAGCACCGTCAGCATGTCCAGTGCGCTCTTGGATGCCTGGTACGCGGCCGCCGCCACCGAGGTGTACTGCCAATCCGGGTCATTGACCAGACGGGTCGACCCCAGCTCGCTCGACACGTTGAGAATCCGCGCGTGCTCCGAGGCACGCAGCAACGGCAGGAATGCATTGGTGACCGCGATGACTCCAGCCACGTTGGTGTCGAACGTCCGCACCATGGCGTCCCGACTCACCTGTGACGCCGGCAGTCCGTCACCGACGATCGCGGCGTTGTTGACGAGGATGTCCACCCGTCCATGGGTTTCGGCGACGTGCCCGGCAGCGGCAGCGATGGTGCGATCGTCGGTGACGTCGAGGATGAGCAACTCTGCGTCGAGTCCATCTCCGGCCAGCTCCGCCAAGGCCGCGGATCCGCGCGCCTGGTCGCGAGATCCCAGCAGTACGTGCACGCCGGCGCGAGCGAGTTGCCGAGCCATGTGCAGGCCTATACCCGCGTTGGCTCCGGTGATGAGGGCGATGGGGCTGTCGTCGTTCGTCATGCGTCCATCTCAGTGCAGCTTTGACCGCACAGGCAGGCCTGATCGATACCCCCATGGCGGGGAATACGCGCGCGACGCGATCGGCGGGCTTCGGTAGGCTCCGGCACCGGGCTCCCTTCGAGTCGCGGAATAGCCTGCGTCACGCCCCGTGTTGGCTCCGACCATGAGAGCGTTCACGGACCAAGAGCGGCAGCAGTTCCTCGAAGCCAAGCGCGTCGGCGTGCTGTCGGTGGCCACCGATGATGGACGACCGCCCGCGAGCGTCCCGATCTGGTACGACTACACCCCCGACGGGCACATCCGAATCAACACGGGCGCGGCGTCGCGCAAGGCGCGACTGATCGAGAAGGCCGGGGCCGTGACGCTGGTGGTTCAGCGCGAAGAACCGCCGTATCAGTACGTCATCGTGGAGGGGACCGTCGTAGACGCCACGGCCCCCTCGCCACACGACGCGCGCGAGGCCATCGCCGTCCGGTATCTCGGCGAGGAGGGCGGCCACGCCTTCCTCGAAGCCACCCGCGATGTGACCAACGTGCTGTTCACCATCCGACCCGACCGCTGGATCAGCGCGGACTACTCCGGCGATCTGTAGCGGCCCGTCGAGACCTCCGCGCTGGTCGTGAGGTCCCCCGCCGCACTACGCCCGCAGGATGTCGGCCGGGGAGACGGTTTCGACGAATGCGCGGGCGGCTGCGGCGAGTTCCTCGTCCGCGGTCGCCAGTGCGTCAGCCTGCAATTGGGTCAACGCGATGTACTCGGCCCGGTAGGTGTCCGGCCAGTCGAGTTCGGCGGCGATCCGCCATGCCCGGTCCTGCAGTACTCGGTCGCCGAGTAGTCGTATCCGCAGCCCACGGACGCCGTCGAGAAGCTTCCGGCCGGTCCGATCGTCGACCTCGCCGCGGCGCACCGATTCGTAGACGAGGGCGAGCGCTTGCGAGCGCAGCAGCGTCGGCGCCGCGAGGCTGTGCTCCGGTGGGATGGACGCTTCGCTCGCGGCGAGATCGATGGCCGCCGGTGCATCGATGACGAAGATTGTCATCCCCGAAGCTTGGCATGGAAGGCCTTCGGCTTCCGGCGCTAGCGCAGAAGGTCCTCGGGATGGATCGGCAAGTCGTGGATGCGGACGCCGGTGGCATTGAACACGGCATTGCCGATGGCGGCGGCCGAACCGACGGTGCCCAGCTCGCCGACACCGCGTGCGCCCACGTCGCTGAAGTCGGGGTCGTCGCCGTCGAGGAAGACCACGTCGATGAAGGGCACGTCGGCGTTGACCGGGACCAGGTAGTCGCCGAGGTTGGCACAGGCCATGCGACCGGTCGCCTCGATCGGATTGGATTCGAGTAGTGCGTGGCCGATCCCGAAGATGACGCCCCCGACGACCTGGCTGCGGGCCGCCTTGGCATTGATGACGCGGCCGATGTCGGCCACGGTGGTGAACCGGTTGATCCGTGTTTCACCCGTGAAGGCGTTCACCCGCACCTCGCAGAAGTGCGCTCCGAAACTGTGCGCAGCGAAGCGGTTCGGGTCCGGAAGGCCGTCGTCGCCCGTGCTGGAGGCTTCGACACCCGGCAATCCCAACGTATGGAGCAGGTCGGCGAAGTCGACCACGCCGGGGCCGCCGTGCAGCCCCCCGGCACGGTAGGACACCGGCGTCGAGGTCGCCGCCAGCGACGATCGCGGATCGATGGCCGCGATGTCGGTCAGCTTCTGAATCGCGGCTCGGGCTGCCGAACGGGCGACGGGGGTCATGCTCCCCGTGGCGCGGGATCCCACCGCCCCTGCGCCTGGCGGCAGCGCGGTGTCGCCGACACGTGCGACGACCCGGTTCAGAGGCAGACCCACCGCGTCGGCGACGACGATCGCCAATGCCGTTGCGGCGCCGGTGCCGATGTCGCTGGTGGCCGTCGCGGCTTCGACGGTGCCGTCATCGCAGAATCGCACGCGGACTTCGTTGGCCGAGCGACCCGCACGGTAGATCGCCGACGCCATGCCCATCCCGATGAGCCACTGCCCCTCACGCCGAGATCCGGGCGTTGCGGGGCGTCGTGCCCAGCCGAATCGCTGCGCCCCCACGCGATAGCACTCGTCGAGCCGCTTGCTCGTCCACGTCCGCGCTTCACCGGGCACCGTGGTGGCGTAGTTCCGCAACCGCAACTCGACGGGGTCCACCGCGGTGGCCAGTGCGAGTTCGTCCATGGCGGTCTCGACCGCGAACGCACCGGGCGCCTCGTGCGGGGCGCGCATTGCCCAGGTGGGCGGCACGTCGAGGGTCACCAGCCGCTGGTCGACGTGCAAGTTCGGGGTTCGGTAGAGCATGGCGCTGGTGTCGGCGGCCGGTTGCATCGGCCAGCCGCCCACCGCAGGCCCCTCTGCATCCGACTCGTGGCTGACCGCGTTGAGCACTCCGTCGTCGCCGGCGGCCAGCCGTACCGTCTGGCGGACGGTGGAGCGATGCCCGACGATGGTGAACACCTGGGCTCGGCTGAGCACCAGTTTGACCGGACGGTTCAACGCCCGGGCCGCCGCAGCGGCCAACACGACGTCCGACCACGTCATGGCCTTGCTCCCAAAGCCGCCACCGACATGGGTGGTCACGACGCGCACCTGGTCGGGTCGAACACCGAGCCGACCGGCCAGCGATGCCGCAGTGCTGGCCGGTCGTTGCGATCCGGTGTAGACGGTCAGGTGATCAGCGCGCCAGACCGCCACCGACGCATGGGGTTCCATCGCGGCGTGACTCTGCACGGGCTGGCTCACGGTCGTCTCGACGACCACCGTGCCGGCTCGCAGGGCCTGCTCGATCGACGCGACACCCGAGGCCAGGACGGTCCGCTGGCCCGGGTCGTCCCCGCTGATCGTGGTGCCCGGCGCGGCGTCGGCCAGGGAGATCCGTGGCGGCCGCTGCTCGTAGTCAGCGGTAACCGTGGCGGCGGCATCGCGGGCGTGTTCGAAGCTGTCGGCGATCACGAGGCCGATCGTCTGTCCGCGGAAGCGCACGTCGCGATCTTGCAAGGGTTGATAGTTCTCGCCCCGTCCGCTCGGATCGGGGTAGAGCCTCAGCGGATTGAACGGCGAGTAGATCGCCAGTACGCCTGAGGAATCGGCTGCTTCCTCGGTGTGCATCGCGGTCACGCGACCCAACCCGATGGTCGCCTGCACCACCACCGCGTGGACCATGCCCGGCTCTCCGTGATCCGCGGCGTACCGCGCGCTCCCGGTGGTCTTGGCGCGGCCATCGACACGAGAGATCTCACCGCCGATCAGCGGGGCGGTCACGAGATGCCCGTGATGTCGATGAGTGCGCGCGTGATGGCGCGCCGCAGCATGTGTGGTTTGAAACCGTTGTTGCTCAACGGTCGAGCATCGGTGGCCGCCGCCGCCGCGGCCGTCTCGAAGAGCGCCGCGCTCGCCGGCCGTCCGACCAACAGATCCTCGACCTCGGACAGTCGCCACGGCACGGTGGCGACACCGCCCGCCGCGAGTCGCGCCCGTGTGACGATGCCGCGGTCACTCGTGGTGACCGCCGCAGCCACCGACGTCAACGCGAACTCGTAGGACTGCCGGTCTCGAATCTTCAAATAACCCGACCGCGTTCCCGGCGGGAGACCCGGAACGCCAATGGTCGTGATCAGTTCCCCGGGTAGCAGTTCGTTCTCCACGTGCGGGCTGGAGCCTGGTCGACGGTAGAACCGATCGAGTGCCACCGCCCGCTCTCCGCGTGGGCCCCGAAGCGTCACGGTTGCCTCCGCGGCCACGAGGGCGACGGCGACATCGCTGGCATGGGTGGCCACGCACGCATCCGACGTGCCCAATACCGCGTGGGTGCGGTTGTAGCCGGTGATCGCTGGGCAGCCGGAGCCGGGCTCACGCTTGTTGCACGGCATCGTCGTGTCGCGGAAGTACCCGCATCGTGTGCGCTGCAGCAGGTTTCCACCCATGCTCGCCATGTTGCGTAGCTGCGGCGACGCACTGAGTTCGAGCGCCTGGCTGATCAGTGTGAAGTCACGGCGCACGGCCGGATGCTCGGCGACCGCGGTCATTCGCTCCAGCGCCCCGATGCGTAGTCCGTCGACACCAGTGGTGATACCGGTCATCGGCAATCCGTTGATGTCGACGACGCGCCCCGGGTTGAGGACTTCGAGCTTCACGAGGTCGACCAGGGTCGTGCCGCCGGCGAGGAACATGGTGTCCGTCGCGGTGTGGTTGGTGGCCGCGCGGATGGTCCGCGCGACGGCGAACGCGTAGGGCCGCACGTCATGCCATCCGATCTCGCGCCGTCTTCACGGCTTCGACGATGAACGGGTATGCGCTGCAGCGGCAGAGGTTGCCCGACATGCGTTCCTTGATCTGCTCGTCGCTACCCACGTTGCCTTCTTCCAAGAGCGCAGTAGCGGACATGATCTGCCCAGGTGTGCAGAAACCGCATTGGAGCCCGTCGTGGTCGATGAACGCTTGCTGCACCGGGTGCAACGTGTCTCCGTCGGCGAGGCCCTCGATCGTGCGCACGCTGCGGCGGTGCAGCGTTGCGGCCAACGTCAGACAGGACAGCACGCGCCGCCCGTCGACGTGCACCGTGCAGGCACCGCACTGGCCGTGGTCGCAGCCCTTCTTGGTCCCCGTCAACTCGAGGCGGTCGCGCAGTGCATCGAGCAGCGTGGTGCGCGGATCGACGTCGAGCCCCTCTGCCTTGCCGTTCACCGTGAACTGCACGTGGACCGCATTGACGTCGCCGGGGATGGCCCGGGTGTCGTCGCCAGTGAGTTGCGTGACCGCGACCGCGGCCCCCGCCGACGCAGCGACAGCGGTGCCGGTCCATCCGAAGAAGCGGCGCCGCGATACGCCTGAGGACGTGCCCAGCGACGGGTCGCCCTCTCGTTCATCACTCTTCACCGACACGGCCCTCCTCAGCGGCGTTGACGGTCACCCGGCGGGGTGACGTCCCAGCCAAATGTGGCACCACTGAGCCCGATCGACTTCGTCTTCATAGTGAACTCATAACTAGTCGCGGGCTTCCCGGGCTACCGCGTCACTCACAGCGCACGCATACCTATGCGTTGCCTATGAGTGAGTTCGCGCCGTCCGCTCACGGCGGTACGAAGAGAACATGACCAATCACACGCGAATGCTCAATAACCCTGCCGTCCAGCCGAATTGCGGACGATCCCTCGCATCGACGGGGAGTGCGCGCCACGACACGAGGACCATCCTCGCCGTCATCGTCATAGCGCCGGCAGCCGCAATCGGCTTGCTGTTCTTTGGAGCCCCACACAGCTGGGCCGATTCCACCGACTCCGGCATCGGCCACAACCCGGGCCTGCAGGTGAACTGCGCCTTCAACCCGGCCTTCGCAAAGGCGCACCCCAAGGAATGCAAGGGGATTGACGTCGAAGCCGTCGCGTCCAACGGCGGAGCCGATCCTGCGGAATCGACCGTGACCGGCAAGACCCGTGGAGTCAGTTAGAGCGTGCCAGGTCGACCGCAGCCCGGATGCCGGCTACGTAGTCACCCGGACATTCCCATGCCGCGAAGTGCCCGCCCCTGCTGGGCTCGACCCAGGATCGAACGTCGAAGAAGCGCGCCGCGAACTCCTGCGGCGCATTGACCAGATCCTTGGGGAAGATCGTGAAGGCGGTAGGGACGTCGATCCGAGCAGTGGGGTTGTCCCCACCCTCGACGTACGGCGTGAACGAAGTGCCGATGGCTCCGCTCACCCAGTACGCGGTGATCCAGGTAAGCATCTCGTCCCGAGTGAAGACCGCCTCTACGTCGCCCTCGCAGTCAGTCCATCCACGCAGCTTCTCGAGTATCCACGCGGCGAGTCCGGCCGGCGAATCACCCAGTGCCACGGCAACTGTGTGCGGTTTGGTTCGCTGCAGATGCATGTAGCCGCCTTCGGCTTCCTGCCAGCGGTGACCGTGGTCCATGTAGGCACGCTCGGCCTCGGTCACGTCCGTCGGCGGATCCACCAGGTACCGATACTGCGATACGTCGGTGAGGTGCAGCGCGGCGACGTGATCGCGATGGCTGTCGGCGAGCACTTCGGCGACATCGCAGCCGACGTCTCCAGCCGACACCACGTAGCGGTCGTAACCGAGTTCCGACATTGCGTCGGCAATCGCGTTGGCCGCAGCGGCCGACGAGTGTCCGCGCCGTGGTGTCGGCGCCGCAAAGGGGTAACCGGGAAGCGCCGGCACGACGACGTCGACGTCGCTCAGCATCGGCAAGACCCGCTCGAACCGAAGTACCGAGTCCGGCCAGCCGTGCAGGAGGAGCACTGCAGTTTTCGTGCCCTGCGATGAGCGCCGGTGTATCGCCCTGATCGGCAGCTCGCTGTCCCGTCCGCCAATGACCCACGGCCACGCGCGAATTCGCTGCTCGTGCTCGCGCCAGTCGTACTCGTCCACCCAGTAGTCGATCAAGCCGGCCAGGTAGTCACCGTCGACGCCGCGCTGCCATCCGAAGCCGACGGGGAGATTCAAACGCCGGTAGGCCAGCAGCCTGTTCCGCAAGTCGTCCAGCACCGTCTGCGTGACCGCTCCCGGCGCTTGCCCTCCGTCTTCCACTGCCCCTCCTTCGCATCGGATCATCCACCGACCACGAGATCACGCCGTGCGCGCACTCCACTCCGCAGTGCGCTCGGGCGTCGCCTCGGCAAGAGCCCTGCGAGCATCGGTCGCGTCGAAGTCCTTGCCGTACACCGGCGTGCCGGGCTGTTGGCGCCACGACTCGGAGATCGTGCCGCCGTCGACGGGATCGAAGCCGAGGCGATCGACGAGGTCGAAGACCAATTCTCGACCCGGCCCGTCCTCGCCTGCAACGGGGAGCGCGATCCGGTTCGGCGAGCCGCTGGGCCGTCCCTTCTCCAGCAGGTGCTTCCACCAGATCCCGTTGAACACCTTGAAACTCGGTGCACCGATCTGCTCCGACACCCACGTGCTCTCGAGCTGGCCGTCTTCGATCGCCGCGATCTCGCCGTCACGCTGCTGCGGGTAGTAGTTGTTGGTCTCGATGACGGGCGCGCCCGGCTTGCGGGAATCGACGATTCCGTCCGCGAGGTCTGGGACGTTCTTCTGCGGGATGCTGACGATCACGAGATCGGCGTCGGACGCGGCGTCCTTCGCCCACACTGCGGTCGCACCGGTTTCCCGGGCAAGGTCTGCCAGCGTCTCCGGAGCTCGGGAGTTCGACACGTTCACGTCGTGGCCCAGTTCGCGCAGCCGACGCGTCAGCGTGCCACCGATCTGGCCCGCCCCGATGATTCCGATCCTCATGCATCGCCTCCGTGTGGTGGGTCGTCTCCGGGCGGCAACGTCTGCCGCGCAGACCCTATTCCGCACGCCAGCGCGACGGTGAGTTCCGCGATCGAACCCGGGTCGTGCAACCGATCCCCGAAGAGTTCGCGCAACTGGCGCAGCCGATAGCGCACCGTCGACGGCGACACGTAGAGGTCCGCGGCGATGTCATCGCGCCGACCGTGATGCAGCAGCCATGACCGCAGCGTGTCGGTGAGCCGTTCGCGGGTGGTGGTCGGCAGCTCCGCCAATGGCGCCAATGCGCGGGCCCGAAGGTCGACGAGTGCCTCGGCGTCGGCCGTCACGACCAGCTCCACGAGCATCTCGTCGGTGTCGAGCAGCGCGGTGGACTGCGGCGCGCGGAGTTCGACCGCCCGCATGACGCGACCCACCGAGGACTGCACGGACGACCACGACCGTGCCGGCCCCACCACCGCACCCGTCTTCCCGATCGACGCGAGGAACGGCGCTCTGGCCTTCCCTCCGACGTCGGGGATCAGGAAGAGTCGGATGCCCGTCGGCAGCTCGAGCGCGTCGTCGGGCACCTCGAGAGTGCGCGGGTCGGTGTTGAGCATCCCGCCGCGCTCGTGGTGCCGAAGTGGCAGTGCCGCTGCGGTCAGCGTCTGCGGCGGAGCCCATGACGCTGCCTCGGCAGCGAGGTTCAGCTCCTCGGCCGGCACGTCGCGCAGGAGGGCGCGTACGAGCCGCTCGCGATGGCGTTCACGCGCCAATCCCAATCGCGCCATCTCGTCGGCATGGCCGGCCACGCCCGCCGCCGAAAACCGGTCGAGGTAGGCGAAGGACATCTCGGCGAAGACGCTCACTTCGCCGCTACCGACACCGTGCAGCACTGCCAACGCGGACCACTCACGCCAGATCTCACGAGCGCCGATCCGGTAGGCGGCGAGCTGCACCTCCGTCGGCCGGCCCTGCCGGGCTTCGCGCCGGCCGAAACGATAGGCCGTGTCCAGCACCTCCTGCATCGACGTCGTCGACCTCTCGGGGTCGGCCGCGCCACGCAGCTGTTCGACCAGCGCGGTCAGCAGTTGGTCGGCCGACGCGTAGAAGACCGGCCGCCATGACTCCTGCGCCGCCACAGCGAAGGTCGGCACCTCGGCGATTACCGCCTCCACCATGCGGTCGGCCAGACCCGGCAGTCCCGCCCGCATGGCCTCGAGGGTCTCCGCAGGGAGTTCGGGTGTCCTCGTCGGCACAGGCGGGACGTTGGCCATACCTCGGATGGTAGGCGGTGCCCTGACGCCTGGCTGTCCGATGAGGGCAACACAGGCCCGATGTTCTGGCCGTAGGAGGCGAGAAACTGTCCGGAAACGACGCAATGATGGTCATCATGAGTTCCGCCACGCCCACCGCACCCGAGCGGGAAGACTTCGCCCTACGCCTGCTCAAGGGTTCGGCCAAGAAGTCCTACGAGCCCGTCGTCGACATCGACTGGGACGCACCGCTACCCGAGCGCCTGTACTTTCTCCCTCCGCACATGCTGAGCCTCTACGGCACGCCGCTGTGGGAACGGATGACCGATCAGCAACGCCTGGATCTCTCCAGGCAGGAGTTCGCCAACTACATCTCCATGGGGATCTGGTTCGAGAACATGCTCAACCAGTCCCTGTTGCGCGCGATGATGCATTCGTCGCCGACGTCCCACAGCACGTTCTACGAACTCACCGAACTGGGCGACGAGGCGCGCCACATGCTGATGTTCGGCAAGGCCATCGAGCGGGTCGGAGTCGAACCGTTCTGGCCCACCAAGCGTGGCGCCCGCAGGGTCAACGCGATGGCGATGATCTTCCGGGGACCCATGCTCTGGATCGGCGCGCTGGTCGGCGAAGAACTCTTCGACGCGGTGCAGCGCCAGATCCTCGACGACGGCGACGACATTCAGCCGCTCGTCCGACGGGTGATGCGCATCCACGTCACCGAGGAGGCCCGCCACATCCAGTTCGCCCGCGACGGCATTCGCCGCGACGTCGGCACGCTGTCGCGGCGCACTCGACTGGCCCTGTCCAACCTGCACGGCCTCGGGGCGTCGCTGTACTTCGGCCACTTCACCCGCCGCGGCCTGTACGACCGGATCGGTCTCGACGGTGCCGAGGCGCAGCGTCAGGCGCGCGCGAACCCACACTTCCACGCCACGCTGCGTGCGGGGTTCGAGCCGCTGGAGGCGTTCCTTCGCGAGGTCGGGCTCATGGGGCCGGTCGCGCGCCGCATGTGGGCGAAGAACCACTTCCTGTGACCGCCGCCCACGACGATCGCGTCTACGCGGGGCCGGCCAGTTTGGTGGTCGGCGACGAGCGCCATCCCGTCCGAATCCGTCTCACCGGGTACATGAATCCGTTCGACGGCCACTACCACTGGCAGGGGACCGTTCACGACGCTCCCGCGCAGGTCACTGCAGGCCGACCCGCCGTGCTGTGCGTCGGGGATCGGGACGCCGCCGCACGTCTCGTCGAACGAACTGCCGCTGGTGACCTCATGATCAGCGGAACGGGCCGCCCACCGTTCTGGCGCTGAGGCCTTGCGCTGCGAGTCCTAATACGACTCGGACGACCCGGAGGACTCGCTGTGGACGACCCGGAACAAGGCGTCGTCGTCCTTCGTCGGATTCGGACCACTGGCGCGTCGGCCGCCACGGTGGAGCTTGCGGATGCCACGGCTCTGTCGCCGGTGGCGCTTCTCGGGCGATTCGGTGATCCGGCCCAAGACGAAGCCCGCAGCGATCAAGGCGATGAATATCAACGACCCCACTATTGCGACCGTCGGGGTGATCATCAGCCGAAGATATCGCGACCAGGTCGTGCCGGTCGCCCTATGACTGGATTACTCCCGTGGTCGGCGTGATGTGGCTGGGGATCTCACCGTCGTAGTCCCCGGTGCTCAGGGTTCCCGTCGGCTCGAACAGCATGATCGCTGCGCCGCCGGGCGACACCGGACGGTGCTCGGTGCCGCGCGGGACGACGAACACGTCGTGGCGATCGAGATGCACGACGGTCTCCGCTCCCGACTCCCGCAGGTGAATGTCGAGGCGCCCGTCGAGTACGACGAACAGCTCGTCGGTGTCCGGGTGGGAGTGCCACACGAACGCGCCCTCGACTTTCGCCAGCCGCACGTCCCAGTCGTTGACCTGGCTGAGGATCCGGGCGCTCCATCGCTCCTCGAAGGACGCGAGAACGGCATCGATGTTCGCTATCGAGTTGGTCATCTCTCGATCCTGCGGGGTTGCGCATCGCGTCCGACAGTGCGAGGAATGACACGTGTCGAAAGATTCCTCGCAGTCGCACGTGGTCGTCGCCCTCGTCGACGAGGGCTCCAATCCGTTCGAACTGGCCTGCTTGACGGAGGTGCTCGGGATCGACCGGCCCGAGGTCGGTGGACTCCTCTACGACTTCCGAATGTGCGCTGCAGACACGAAGATTCGCATGCGACAGGGCTTCTTCGACATGACCGGCATTGCGGATCTCGACGTGCTCGAGCACGCCGACACGGTGATCGTCCCCAACCGGCCTGATACCTCCACCCCGCACCGCCCCGACGTACTCCAGGCGATCGCTCGGGCGCACGCCCGTGGAGCGCGCATGATCGGCATGTGCAGCGGCGCGTTCACGCTGGCCGAAGCGGGCGTCCTGGACGGGCGCCGCGTCACCGTCCACTGGCAGTGGGCAGACGAGTTCCGGGCCCGTCATCCCCGCGTGCGCGTCGACGACGACGTCCTCTTCGTCGACGACGGCGACATACTCACGTCCGCGGGGAGCGCGGCGGCCCTCGACCTCGCGCTGCACGTCGTCCGCAGCGACCACGGGGCCGACGTCGCCGCGGCCGTCGCGCGTCGGCTCGTCTTTCCCGGCCACCGACCCGGCGGGCAGCGACAATTCATCGAACGCCCCATTCCCAAGCGAACCGAGAGTCCACTCGCCGGAGCACTGGCCTGGGCCGAAGAGCACGCCGGCGAGCCCATCTCGGTGACCCAGATGGCCGTGCGGGCCGCGATGAGCCCGGCGACCTTGCACCGACGGTTCCGCAAGGAACTCGGCTGCACACCCAACCAGTGGCTGACCACCGTTCGTCTCGAGCACGCCCGGCGACTGCTCGAACAGACCGACCTCGGCATCGACCAGATCGCGCACCGCAGCGGCCTCGGGTCGGCGACCACTCTGCGCAATCGCCTCGCCAGCCACGTCGGCCTCACCCCGACCGCCTACCGAAGGGCACTCGCGCCATGAATCGCTACGCCTGCCGAGTGCCCTAGCGCATCGCCCTCCCGGCCGATCCCAACATCTGCGCGGCTTCGACGACTCGCGCCGCCATGGCGTGCTCGGCCGGCTTGCCCCACGACCGCGGGTCGTAGGCCTTCTTGTTGCCGTACCCGCCATCGACCTTGAGCACCTGGTCGTACTTCGCGAGCATGTGGCCTGCGATGGACCGGGTGAATGCGTACTGGGTGTCGGTGTCGACGTTCATCTTCACGACGCCGCTCGCCACGGCAGACGCGATGTCCTCTGCGCTCGATCCCGATCCACCGTGGAAGACGAGGTCGAACGGCTTGTCCTTGCCGGTCTCGCGCCCGACGACGGTCTGGATGTCCGCCAGGATCTCGGGGCGTAGATGGACCGAGTCCGGACGGTAGACGCCGTGGACGTTGCCGAAGGTCAGTGCGGTCAAGTACCGGCCCCGCTCCCCCGTTCCCAACGCCTGGATCGTGGCGCGTGCATCGTCGACCGTGGAGTACAGCTGTTCGTTGATCTCGTGCGACACGCCGTCCTCCTCGCCGCCGATCACGCCGACCTCGATCTCCAAGAGCGTGTTGGCCCGCACCGACGTATCCAGCAATTCCGCTGCTACGCGCAGGTTCTCGGCGAGCGGAACGGCGGATCCATCCCACATGTGCGACTGATAGAGCGGGCCCAGTCCGCGGCTGCGACGTTCGATGGAATCGGCGATCAACGGCCGGACCCAGTCGTCGAGGTTCTCGACGGGACAGTGGTCGGTGTGCAGGGCCACGGTGACCGAGTACTGCGATGCGACCTCGTGGGCGTACAGCGCGAGCGCCTTCGAACCCACGAATCGGTCCTGAATGGCGTTGCCGGACAGATAGAGTGCGGTTCCCAGCGACACCTGGACGATGCCGTCACTATCGGCCTCGGCGAACCCTTGCAGCGCCGCGTTGAGCGTCTGCGAACTCGTCACGTTGATGGCCGGATAGGCGAACCCGCCCTCCTTGGCCCGATCGAGCATCGCCACGTACTGGTCCGGATCGGCAATGGGCATCGGCGGAAGTCCTATCGGTGGGCGTCACGTGCATCCGCACGAATTGCGATGGTGGAACGTGGTGGGGACGCTGATTCGTTGCGGTTCTGCCTCGTGCCCTCGGATGCGGCGCAGGAGCAGATCGGCCGCCGTGGCGCCGATCGTCTCCACGTCCTGCGCTGCGGCCGTCAGTTTGGGCTCGAAGAGGTCCGACCATTCGAAGTCGTCGTAACAGACGAAGGCAACGTCGGCCGGAATCGACAGGCCTAGCGTGCGGAGTGCCTTGAGTGTTCCGATCGTCATGGCATTGTTCAGCGACACGAGCGCAGTGGGCCGGTCGCTCCTCGACATCAAGGCATGCACTTCGCGCTCGGCGACGTCGGTGTTGGAGTTGCCCTCGAGGACCAGGCCGTCGTCGACGGCGATGCCTCGATCGGCGAGGGCCGTGGCGTAGCCCTCGAAACGCTCGGTGGTCGAGGAGATGCCGGCCAGACCCCGCACGACGGCGATCCGGCGATGTCCGAGATCGAGCAGGTGCTCGGTCAACGACCGCGCCGACGAAACGTTCTCCGGGCCAACCTGATCGCAGCCGAGGTCGACACCACGGTCGATCAGGACCAAGGGTGTTCCGGTGCGGATGATGCCGGGAAGGGTGACTCGTTCCGACCCGGCCGCGGGCGCCACGATCATGCCGTCGACCTGTCGGTCCAGGAGCGAGTCCGTCACGCGTTTCTCCGACACGACGTGGTCATGCGAATCGCCGACGATCAGCACGTAACCCGCGTCCGACAGCGCCCGCTCCACGGCGTGCACCAGGCTCCCGAAGTAGGGATTGGTCAAGGCGGCGATCGAGAGTCCGATGGTGTTCGTGCGCCCGGCGGCCAGTGATCGTGCGACCACGTTGCGGCGGTATCCGGTCTCCTCGATCGCCGCTTCGACGCGCAGGCGCGTGTCGGAGTCGACCTTGCGCGTGCCGTTGAGCACGTGCGAGACGGTGGACGCCGAGACGCCGGCGATGCGGGCGACGTCGCCCATCGTGGTCACCGGAGCCGCACGATGCGGTCCGCACGAACGGCGGTCGACTCGATCAACTGGGCATTGCGCTCGTCGGGCCCGAGCGCCCAAGAAGCCGCGTCCTCCGGGGACTTTCCGTAGGCCTCGTGGCGGCGGAGCAGCCGTCCATGGCGAACGTCGGTGTCGGGAGCCAGGAACCACACCTCGTCGATGCGAGACCGCGCCGCGGGCCACGCATCGGAATCCAGCAGGAGGTAGTTGCCCTCGGTGACGACGAGCGGCACCATGGCCGGCACGGGTATCGACGAGCCGATCGACTCCTCGATCTCGCGCCGGAACCTGGGCGCGTATACGACGGGGTCGCCGGGACGCTGCGCCCGCAGCGTCTCGATCAGCCGGGCATACCCGCCGTCGTCGAACGTGTCGTGCGCGCCCTTGCGATCTCGGCGCCCGAGATCGATCAACACGTCGTTGGCGAGGTGGAAGCCATCCATGGGAACGAGCACGGCCACGTCCGGACCTAGCGCGGCGACGAGTTGCTCGGCCACGGTGGACTTTCCGGCTCCCGGTGCGCCGGTGAGACCGAGGATGCGGCGCTCCCCGGGGACGACGAGTGCCATGGCCGCCTCGACCAACTCGTCCAGTGTGGCGTCCTGCACGTCACGCTCGATGCTCACCGTTCTCGCTTCCGGGTCAGTTCAGTGTGGAATTCGGTCGAGAGTTCGCGCAGCCAGGCCCGTGGCCCGACCACCGAACACCGCAGTGCCGCTACACGCGAAGAGCGGTCGACGCATTCGGCGACATCGATGCCGGTCCGGGTCGAGAAGTACGCGTACGCGCCGTGGAAGGCATCGCCCGCGCCCAGGGTGTCGACCACCATCACCGGCTCCACGGGCACTGCCCCGGACTCGGTGTCCGACCACCACTGCACGGGCTCACCTCCATGCGTGGTGACGACGGTGCGCGCACCACCGAGGACGATCGCCGCTGCGGTGGATTCCGAGTCACCGGTGCCTGGTACCCGGAAGTCGCTGGAGCACACGACGTCCGTCGCATGGACGACGAGGTCGGTCATCACCGGCTTCCACCGGCCGGCGTCGACGACGAGCGTGGTGCGCCGTGCCGAGGCACTCGCCGCGGCCGCTCGGGCGATCAGCGGGTGGTGCCCGTCGACGAGCACCACGTCGGCGCTGGCCACGAGGTCGTCGAGGTTCTCCGGCGCCGGGGCGTCGGAGTTGACGGCATCCAGCGAGACCACCGATCGGTCACCCGTCGATTCGAGTACCGAGACCGCGGAGACGGGTACCGCTCGAGTGCTGCCTGCCGACGCATCGACCACGGTCACGCCGTAGGCGGCGAGATCGGCTCGGATCAGGTCGGCGACCGGGTCGTCGCCGAGCGCGGTGACGAGCGTCGCGTCACCGCCCAGCGCCGCGAAGGTGACGGCCGCGTTCGCTGCCGGGCCACCCGCCGCGACGAACTGAGCGGTCGACGTGATCTTTTGGTTCACCGCAGGCGGTTTCGCGATGCGATGGATCACGTCGAGCGTCGCCAATCCGACGAAGACCCCCACCGGGGCCTTCTCAGAGACCGGCGCGTTCCTCATCGGTGGGCTCCTCTGCACCGGTCATGAGCGCCACCACTTCCGACATCGAACGCGCCTTCGGATCGACGACGCCGGCGCGTTGCCCGAGTCGGTGAATGTGGATCCGGTCGGCCACCTCGAAGACGTGCGGCATGTCGTGGCTGATGAGCACCACGGGAATGCCGCGGTCACGGATGGACTTGATGAGGTCGATGACCTGCCCCGACTCTCGTACGCCGAGCGCGGCCGTCGGCTCGTCCATGATGATGACGCCGCGGCCGAACGCGGCGGCCCGCGCCACCGCGACACCCTGACGCTGGCCTCCGGACAGGGTCTCGACGGCCTGCGTCACCGACTTGATCCCGATCTTCAGGTCCGCGAGGTGCTGTGACGCCTCGTCGCGCATTCGTGGCATGTCCAGACGGCGGAACAGACTGCCCGCAATACCCTTTCGCCGCACTTCACGTCCGAGATACAGGTTCGACGCGATGTCGAGAGCCGCCACGACGGCGAGGTCCTGGTACACCGTCTCGATGCCGGCGGCCCTGGCGTCTCGGGTGTTCTTGAACGACATGGGCGTTCCGTTCATCAGGATCTCTCCCGAGTCCGGAACCAGCGCGCCCGCCAGGGCCTTGATGAGGCTGGTCTTGCCTGCGCCGTTGTCTCCGATGACCGCCAGGACCTCGCCTTCGCGGAGTTCGAAGTCGGCCCCGTTGATCGCCGTCACGTTGCCGTACTTCTTGACGAGCCCGCGCGCCTCGAGCACGGCTGCGCCGCTCGTCGGGGTCGTCACTGTGATCTCCTGCGTGCGAACTGATCCACTGCCACGGCGACGATCACGAGGACTCCCGTCGCGATGTTCTGGTAGAGGTTGTCGACGCCGGCCTGGGTGAGGCCGTTCCTCAGGACGCCGACGATCAGGGTGCCGACCAGTGTTCCGCCGACGCCCCCTCGGCCACCGAACAGGCTGGTTCCGCCGATGACCACCGCGGTGATCGACTCGAGATTGGCGTTCTGATACGCGTTCGGGTCGGCGTTGGGGATGCGACCGAGAGCGGCCCACGCGGCAATGGCTGCGATCACCCCCGTGGTGATGTAGACGGAGAAGAGCACGCGCTGAGACTTGATGCCCGACAGGTCCGACGCCTGCGGGTTGCCGCCTACGGCGTAAACGTGTTTGCCCCAAGCCGTTTGAGACAGCGCGTACCACATCACCAGGTACACCAGCAGCATCGCGACCACGCCATACGTAGTCGAGAACGATCCGATGCGGAACGACGTGCCCAGAAAGGTGAGCAGTCCGGGCTCCACCCGGTAGGTCTCGGACCCTGCAAGCAGGCGGGTGGCCGCCTGGATCGCGGTGAACGTGCCCAGCGTGACGATGAACGGCGGCAGTCGCAACGCCGTGACGAGGCCGCCGTTGATGGCGCCGAAGACCACGCACACCAGCAGCGTCGACCCGAGGGCCATGAAAGGTCCGTTCGCCCCGGCACTCTGCGCCATCACGATCGTGCCGAAGACGGCGACTGCGCCAATCGAGAGGTCGATGCCGGAGGTGAGGATGATCAGCGTCTGCCCCACGGCGAGAATGCCGACGACCACCGACTGCTGGAGGATCAGCGACACGTTCTGCGGGTTGAGGAAGGAATTCGAGACCGAGCTGAAGATGACGATGGCGATGACCAGCGCCACCAGCGGACCGAGCAGTGGTTCACGTAGGAGGTTGCCTACGTTCAGCCGGCTCGATACCGATGGCTTTGCCGTCGATGGTGCCGTCGCAGGGGCGCCGGTGGTCATGTGCCGGCTCAGCCCCAGCAGTTCTGTTCGCCCCAGGCGGTGTCCTGCGATTCGACGCCGGGCATGGGCTTGTCGGTGACGAGCTGCGAGCCGGTGTCGTTGAAACCGCTGGGCTTCGTGCCGTTCTTGGCGAACTCGACCACGGCCTGCACGCCCTGCTCGGCCATCTTGGACGGGAACTGCAGCACCGTGGCGCCGATCTTGCCGGACTTCACGTCCGCGATACCCGTGCAGCTGCCGTCGATCGACCCGATGGTGATCTCGGCGACGCGGTTGGCGGACTGGATCGCCTGATACGCACCGGCGGCCGCCGGCTCGTTGATGGTGTAGAGCGCGTTGATGCCCGGGGCACGCTGGAGGATGTTCTCCATGGCGGTCTGCGCCTTGGTCTGGTCGCCGTTGGTGTTCTCCTGGGCGACGATCTCCGGCGAGTCGTTCGTGATGCCGAAGCCCTCGAGGAATCCGTCATGACGGAACGTGTCGACGGTGCCGCCGGGCGTGCCGTCCAGCATGACGACCTGGGGCGCCTTGTTTCCCAGCGCAGCCTTGACCCACTTGCCTTGTGCGACGCCGGCGGCCTTGTTGTCGGTGGCGTACGTGGCATCGACGGCGTCCTCGGGATCGGTCGCGGTATCGAGGGCAATCACGACGACGCCCGCGTCGCGTGCCTTCTTGATGGCGTCGAGCACGCCGGTGGAGGAGTTCGGCGTGATCAGGATGCCCTTGACTCCCTGCCCCACCATGTTCTCGATGGCCGCGACCTGCCCCTCGTTGTCGCCGTCGAACGCACCCGCGAGTGAAATCAATTCGGCGCCGTCCTTGTCGGCCTGCGCCTGGGCGGCCTCACGCAACTTCACGAAGAACGGGTTGGAGTCGGTCTTGGTGATCAGTCCGACCTTGACGCCGTCCGAATCAGAGCCGCCGCAGCCGGTCAGGCCAAGGATCAGCGAACCCGCCGTGAGAACCGCCCCAACTGCGAGCGTGCTTCTGTTGCGCTTTCCGAACATCTGGACTCCCTTGTCCCGGATGCGACGCCGGTCGCGCCGCGTGCTCCCTGGGACCCTAAGGGCAGCGCAAGCGCTTGCGCATGCGCTTTCGCGGATTCGGTGTCGCAAGATCGACGGGGCGAATCGCGCCAGTATTTGCGGGCATTCCAGCAAGGAGTTGACATCGTCGCCATGCACGCCTGCACTGGTGCAGGTCAATGGCTTCGGATCGATGACAGGATGCCGCCGCAGTGAACAGCTCCAACCTGTTGCGCCAGCTACGCACCGACGACCTGCGGTACTTCCTGGCCGTCGCCAACCTGGGCCGCCTCGGTGCGGCGGCAGATCATCTCGGCGTCGACACGAGTACCGTCTCGCGGCGGCTGCGAGCGTTGGAGAAGGCGCTCGGCTCGAGCGTTCTCAAACGCGGCGCGGACGGATGGGAGCTGACCGAGTTCGGCCGAACGATCGCCGCCCAGGCCAGGCCCATCGAGGCCGCGCTCGAGGGCGTCGCACGCGCCGTGGAGGGCGATCCGGAGGACGTCATCCGTGGTAACTTCCGGCTCACCGTGCCCGATGGATTCTCGGCGGTCTTCGCGGTACCCGCCATGGCCGAACTGCGGAAGCACCACCCGGAGCTGAACGTCGAGATGGTCACGGCCACGCGGCAACTGAACCTCCACCAGTCGGGGTTCGACCTTGCCATCGCGGTCGGCGTGCCCGTGACCAGGCGGCTGTTCACCGAGACGCTCGCCGAGTATCGGCTCTCGTTCTACGCCACCGAGGCGTACCTTCGAGCCCATGGCCGGCCGACCGTGGTCGACGACTTGCGGGACCACACCCTCATCTTCTACGTCGACTCACTGCTCCAGGTGGGCGACCTGGATCTGAGTCAGTACGCGCCCGGCATCGACGCGCAATTCACGACCACGAACATCTTCGCCCAACTCGAGGCGGCCGCCTGCGGCGCGGGCATCGCACTGATCCCGAAGTTCATGGCCTTGCGCGCACCGGAATTGGTGGAGGTCACGGAGATCGCTAGCCGAGCACGGTTGCAGTTCACCCTCGCGGCGCGTCGTGATGTCCTCTCCCGCCCTGCTTTTGGAGCGGTTCGTGCCGCACTGCATCGCGAGGTCACCAATCGCATCGACGAACTCCTCTGACGCGTGCCCGGCTCACGGCTGCGTGAGTCGCTCGGGATTCATGGACAGCGTCCAACTGCGCACGCTGCGGTCCGCGATCACTCCCCGGAGGTAGAACGGATCGTTGTCTGCGATCTCGGCGGCCCGTTCGGATGACGCAACGTCCAGTACGAGAAGGCCGCCCGGCGTCCCCGGACCGCCGAACGGTCCGGCGACGACGAGTTCGCCCGCATCGGCGAGTCCACGAAGGTAACTACGGTGCTCGGGCCGGTGCGTGGATACGAATTCGTCATCGTCGACATAGCCGTAGATGACCGCGAACAATGCCATGTGAATGTCCTCCGTTGAAGTGGTCGGGTGGCGGCCGGGCAGACGACCGCTCAGCCGTCGAGCCCGAGTACCAAACCGGTGCAATCCTTTTGACCGAGGCCCCTTTCGGATGCGCCGGCGAACATCTTCTGGGCCGCGGCGGCGGTCTCGAGCCGAAGGCCGAACTCGGCCGCAGTCGCATTGGCGAGGTACAGGTCCTTGTGGATCAGGTCGATCATGAAGCCCGGCTCGTACTCGTGTGAACTCGGCGAGGTGTCGACGACGCCCGGCAGCGGGAACCAGTTGCGGAACACCCAGCTGTCGCCCGACGATTGCGTGACGACGTTGAAGTAGACCTGCGGATCGAGGTTCAGTCGCCGAGCGAGCACCGACACTTCACACGCTGCGGCCATGCCCACCGCCATCATCGCGTTGTTCACGACCTTCATCGCTTGGCCGTCACCACTGGCACCGACGTGAACGATGTACGCGCCTAACGACTTCAGTAGCGGCTCGGCAATGGCTACGTGCTCGATGTCGCCTCCGAGCATCAACGTAAGACTGCCGTCCGCGGCGCCTTCGACCCCGCCCGACACCGGCGCATCCACGAACCCGACGCCGTGCTGTTTGGCCTCCGTTGCCAGCGCGCGCGCCGTGTCGATCCCCGTCGTCGAGCAATCCACGACGACGGCGCCTGCGGGCATGTGCGCGAAGGCGCCATCGGGCCCGGTTACGACTTCGGTGACGATCTTGCCGTTCTGCAGCATGGTGAAGACGGCGTCGACGTCGCGGACCGCCTCGGCGACGGTGGGTACCACCGTGACGCCGTTCCTGCGCGCGGCCTCACGCGCCGGCTCGGCGACGTCGACGCCCAGAACGGTGTGCCCCGCGTCGACCATGTTCTTCGACATCGGTACTCCCATGTGGCCCAGACCAATCCACGCAATCTTGCTCATTCTCTGCTCCTCCGAAGATGGACACCGGAAGCCCGGTGTCGACGTACGTCTCCCTCACATGGTCAGCAGCCAGCGGTGGAGACTCAACGGTCACGAGCGCAACACCGTGTTGCAGATATGCCGAGTGCGGCCGCGAAGACCTGATCGCGGGGCCCGACACCATCCCTCTTGCATTCGTGCACGTGCCAGTTGCCACGTTGTTGCTTGTTTGCATACCTGCGTCGGTATCGAATGTGACCCAGGGCACGTGCCAAGCGGCGGAGTGCCTACCGGTCAGCGACCGCGAGTAGCCGCAACGACCGACATGGAGACTCTGCCGTGCATTCCGCGCGGCACCGAACCGAACCGTACTGGAGGTAGCGATGACGCACCGAGACAACGACATCGAGACGATGGAGCCCAAGGGCAGACCTGCCACCAAGGTCGTCGCGGCCTCGTCGGCCGGCACCGTCATCGAGTGGTACGACTTCTTCATCTACGGCACGGCTGCGGCGCTCGTCTTCGGGCAGGTCTTCTTCCCCAACGCCGGTTCCGAACTCCTCGGCATCATCGCCGCGTTCGGAACGTACGCCGTGGGGTTCCTCGCCCGTCCGATCGGCGGCATCATCTTCGGGCACTTCGGTGACACCATCGGGCGCAAGAAGCTGCTGCAGTGGAGCCTGCTGATCATCGGATTGTGCACGGTCGCAATCGGTCTGCTGCCGACCTACGACCAGGTCGGCATCCTGGCCCCGGCCCTGCTGGTGCTTTGCCGATTCATTCAGGGCTTCGCGCTCGGCGGCGAGTGGGGCGGCGCGGTCCTGCTGGTGAGTGAGCACGGCGGCGCCGACCGTCGCGGGTTGTGGGCAAGCTTTCCGCAGGCAGCCGTTCCCGCGGGCAACATCCTGGCGACCGCGATGATGGCGCTGCTGGCGGCGACCACGAGCCCGGAGCAATTCCTGGCGTGGGGTTGGCGCATCGCCTTCCTCGCCTCGGCCGCTCTGGTGCTGGTTGGCTACTACATTCGGCGCAGCATCGACGACGCACCGGTGTTCAAGGCGGCGATGGCCAAAGCGGCACGCGACGACACGAAGCGTTCCCCTCTGCGAGACGTCTTGCGCGAACACCCCCGCGAGCTGATCACGGCGATGGGAATGCGGCTCGGCGAGAACACCACCTACTACATGGCGGCGTCGTTCACGCTCACCTACCTGAAGATCGTCGTGGGCGTCGACACCTCAGAGGTTCTGCTGGTCATGCTGTTCGCCCACGTCGTCCACCTCGTCACCGTGCCGATCTGCGGCTACCTGTCCGATCGACTCGGGCGCAAACCGGTGATCGGCGCCGGCGTGGCGCTCGCCGCCGTGTGGGCCGTGGCGGTGTTCCCGATGTACGACACCGGTGACACCTGGACGATCTTCGGGGCGCTGGTGATGGGCCTCGTCGCCCAGGGCCTCATGTACGGACCCCAGGCGGCGTACTTCTCCGAGATGTTTCCGACGCGGATGCGCTACACCGGCATCTCGATCAGCGCTCAGGTCACGTCCATCTTCGCCGGTGCCGCCGCACCGATCATCGCTGGTTCGCTGCTGGCCGCGTACAGCGCGTCCATGCCCATCACCGTGTACCTCCTGATCGTCATGGCGGTGACGGCGTGCGCACTGGTCGCTGCCCGCGAGACCCGGGGGATCGACTACTTCGCCATCGACCGAGCCGAGGGCGAGGCGTCACCCATCGACGCACCGGCGCCTGCGTCGACCACCGTCACGCCCGCCTGAATCCCCGGTCCAACAACCACACTCACGACGAAAGGCACTTCAATGACCGCACCCATCCCCCACTTCATCGACGGCAAGCGCTCGACGCTGACCTCCACCCGCACCGCCGACGTCCTCGATCCGAGCACCGGGGAGGTGCAGGCTCGGGTCCTGCTGGCCTCGGCGGCCGACGTCGACGCCGCGGTGACATCGGCGGTCGAGGCACAGAGGGTCTGGGCGGCGTGGAATCCGCAGCGGCGGGCGCGCGTGATGATGAAGTTCGTCGAACTGGTCAACGCGCACGCCGACGAGTTGGCCGTGATGCTGTCGAAGGAACATGGCAAGACCGTCGCCGACGCGAGGGGTGACATCCAGCGCGGCGTGGAGGTCATCGAGTTCGCGATCGGCATCCCGCACCTGCTCAAGGGTGAGTACACCGAGGGCGCCGGGACGGGCATCGACGTCTACTCGCTGCGCCAGCCGCTCGGCGTGGTCGCAGGCATCACGCCGTTCAACTTTCCGGCGATGATCCCGCTGTGGAAGGCAGGTCCGGCGCTGGCGTGTGGAAACGCGTTCATCCTCAAGCCTTCCGAGCGCGATCCGTCGGTGCCGCTGCGCCTCGCCGAGTTGTTCTTGGAAGCCGGTCTCCCGCCTGGAGTGTTCCAGGTCGTCAACGGCGACAAGGAGGCGGTCGACGCGCTCCTCACGCACCCCGACGTGAAGGCACTCGGCTTCGTCGGATCGTCGGACATCGCCCAGTACATCTACTCCACCGCAGCGGCGAACGGGAAGCGTTCGCAGTGCTTCGGCGGCGCTAAGAACCACATGATCGTGTTGCCAGACGCCGACTTGGATCAGGCCGTCGACGCCCTCATCGGTGCCGGCTACGGCAGCGCCGGTGAGCGCTGCATGGCCATCAGCGTCGCCGTTCCCGTCGGCGAGGAGACCGCAAATCGCCTTCGCAACAAGTTGATTGAACGCGTCAACCAGTTGCGGGTCGGACACAGCCTCGACCCCAAGGCCGACTATGGGCCGCTCATCACGCGCGCAGCCCTCGACAGGGTCCGCGATTACATCGGCCAGGGCGTCGAGGCAGGCGCCGACCTGGTGGTCGACGGCCGCGAGCGGGCCAGCGACGAGCTGACGTTCGACGACCAGAGCCTCGAGGGCGGGTACTTCATCGGGCCGACGCTGTTCGACCACGTCACCAGCGACATGAGCATCTACACCGACGAGATCTTCGGCCCCGTACTGTGCATCGTGCGCGCCCACGACTACGACGAAGCGCTGGCGCTACCGTCCAAGCACGAGTACGGCAACGGCGTGGCCATCTTCACCCGCGACGGCGACGCCGCCCGCGATTTCGTGTCGCGAGTTCAGGTGGGCATGGTGGGAGTCAACGTGCCGATCCCGGTTCCGGTGGCCTACCACACCTTTGGCGGCTGGAAGCGGTCCGGCTTCGGCGACCTCAACCAGCACGGGCCGCACTCGGTGCTGTTCTACACCAAGACCAAGACGGTCACGCAGCGTTGGCCGTCGGGTATCAAGGACGGCGCCGAGTTCTCCATTCCCACCATGCAGTGAGATGCGGACAAGACGACCCCTTCAGGTCTCACCCGCCCTGGCAGCGAGTTCGCTCTACGGCGCATGGGTCGGGGCGAGCGTCCTCGCGAAGGTCAATCGCAGTCCCGAACACCTCGACACCGTGATGGCGTACACCCGTCAGATGCCGAACATCTGACACCCAGTCCTACGTAGGCGCATCCGCTCCTACGGCAATCACGTCGGCGACTAGTCGACTGGTCTACTAACGAAGGAATGGTATGTCAGAGGATCTGATCTACGAGGACGCAACGGCGATGGCAGAGCTGATCCGCACCGGGGCGGTGTCGTCCGTTGAACTCGTGCGGGCACATCTCGCGCGGATCGAGGCCACGAACCCGGCCATCAACGCGATCGTGACGGTCGCGGACGGTGCGCTCGAAGCAGCCCGCGCCGCCGATGCAGACCTGGCCGCGGGCAAGGACGTTGGCGCGTTGCACGGCGTGCCCTTCACGGTGAAGGACTCGATCGATACCGCAGGCGTGCTCACCCAGCGGGGGTCGCCGATCTTCGCGGGGCGACTGCCCACGACCGATGCCACCAGCGTGGCCCGCATCAAGGACGCTGGCGCGATCCTGCTGGCGAAGACCAACCTGCCGGAGTTCTCGTACTCGACCGAGAGCGACAACCTGCTCACCGGGCGCACGAACAACCCCTGGGATCTCGATCGCACACCTGGCGGGTCCAGCGGAGGGGAATCGGCGGCGATTGCCGCCGGCATGAGCCCCTTCGGACTCGGCACGGACCTCGCGATCTCAGTGCGCGGCCCCGCTGCCCAGACCGGGATCGTCGCACTCAAGCCCACCCACGGACGCATCCCGATGACCGGCGTGTGGCCCCGCGTACCGCGCCGCGACTGGCACGTCGGTCCGATGGCCCGCACCGTCCGCGACCTCGCCCTGACCTACTCGCTGCTCGCCGGACCCGATGGCGAGGACGGGTTCTCGGTGACGCCGAAGTCCTTCGACAGTGGCGTCGGATCAGTTCCGAGCCGTCCCCTGCGCGTCGGCTGGATCGTCGACTCCGGTCTCGGACCGGTCGATCCCGAGGTCGCGGCGACCGTCCGCGCTGCGGCGCAGGCACTCTCCAGCACCGGCGTGCACGTCGAGGAGGTGACGATCCCCGCGGTCGAACGCGACAACCCGCTGGCACTGTTCAATCTTCAGCACGTCATGGAACTCAAGCCGGCAATGGCCGCCGCCACCAGGGGCCGCGAAGACGACATGTTCACGATGTCGACGTCGATGCTGAACACCCCGGACACGTCGATCGAGGACTACATCGCCGCCGAGCAGGGCTTCGAGCGGATCCGCGACGGCTACGCCGAATACTTCACCCGGTACGACGCGCTACTGCTACCCGTACTGCCCATTCCCGCCCACCCACACGGCATGACCGTGTTCGTCATCGACGGCAAGACCGTCGACGCCACGCACATCCAGACGTTCACGGTCCAGTTCAACGTCACCGGCCTGCCGGCGCTGTCGATGCGCTTCGGCACCAGCAGCGACGGCCTACCCATCGGAGTCCAGATCGCCGGCAACTGGCATGCCGAATCCACGGTGCTGCACGTCGCCTCCCTCTTGGAAGGCGTCAGTCCGGTCCGCAACCTTCACCCTGTTCTCTGAGCGGTGCGGGTCGGGCGCCGACTCGATCGAGCCAGGGTGAATGCGGGAATAGTCGCTAGGACGAAGAGCAGCCCCGCCAACGCGATGTAGACGTGCACGCCGGCCGCGGTGCTGACCGGGGCGCCATCGGCGATGACGTCGGGGACGCGAGACGCCTTGAGCACCTCGGCGCCTGCGATCGTGAAGACGACCGAGCCGAGCGCGACGACGATCGACACCAATCCTGCTGTCGTGCCTTGCCGCTCGGGTGCGGCGAGGCTGGTGGCGACGTTGTAGCCGGAGGCCCCGATCGCGCCGGCGGCGATCCCGAGTGTGCCGCTGCATGCGATGGCCAGCGGTGGTGCCGATACGCCGGCCACCATCGCGAAGGTTCCGGCCGCGCCGAGGACGATGCCGGCGAGGAGTGGCCAGGCCGGGCCGATCCTGCCGGCCAGCCATCCGGCGCCGATACCGCCGACGGCGATGCCGAGGTTCGCCGCGCCGAACAGAGTGGCAATCGCCTCGCCGTCACCCAGCCCGTAGCCGAGCCCGAGTTCCGACGGTACGTAGGCGACGAGGCCCACGAGTTGGAGCATGCTCCGAAACGAACCTGCGGCGAGGATCAGCGTCACCAGCGCGAGCAATATCGGACCTGCGAGTGCGCGGATGTCGATGACGGGTTCCGCGATTCGCAGTACGTGAAATGTCCAGCTGCTCAACGCGACAAGGCCGACGACCAGCAGCGGTGCCATGGACAGCCATCCCCGATCGGCACCGAGGCTGATGTAAGCCAGGACTGCGCCCAGGCCGACACCGAGTAGTAGCGCTCCCACCACGTCGATCCTCGCCGCACTACGGACCGGCGACTCGGGGATGACGAGGCGAACTCCGACGGCGGCGACCGCGGCCAGCACGGCCGCCACGGCGAAGACGCCTCGAAAGCCGAATGCGTCGATGATCGGCTTCGTCAGGAAGGGCTCGACGATGCCGACGATCGACGAGCTGGACGTCACGAGACCGACCATCGCCATCGCTCGCCGCGCGGTACAGATCTGCATGACGAGGGCGACTGTCAGGAAGACGGCGGCGAATGCGGCGCCCTGAAGGAAGCGGCCTCCCAGGAAGATCCACGAGTTGGGAGCAACGAGGCAGACCAGTGCTCCCGCACATGCCAGCAGTAGCGTGGCCACGAGTACCCGACGCTTGCCGTAGACGTCGGCGCTCTTCGCGAGCAGTGGTGACCAAATGGCGCCGGCCAACATGGCGCTGGCGTTCAACCAGGCGGCCTGGTCGGTGTCGAAGTGTTCCAGTAACTGCGGCATGGCCATCATCGGCGAGCCGATGACCACATCGGCAACGACGTTCGCGGACGTGAGAACAGCCGCCCAGACGACGAGTCGCGTGCTCGAGCGGTGCGGTCGGACGTCACCGGTAGACCTACTCACCGACCGGGTCATCGCGTAGCGCCGTGGCCACGGTGGTGTGCGGCAGTGCGGAGGTCTCGGTCCGACAGCGTCAGATCGTTTGCGGCAGTGCGTAACTTCGCCTGCAACAGGCTGACGAGCTGGAAACGCTGCAGCAGCGGGACCGCACGGAGTTTGAGGTTCCGCCGCAACAGCTGGCGACTGGTGCGTGCCAGCACAGTGCCGTCCGTGCGTAGCGCGAGGTCCTGGTTGTTCTTCACGTAGCCGCGCAACCGCAGCTGATAGGCCGCGAAGGCCTGCTCCGGCCGATCGTTCGCGACGAGTTCACTGGCCAAGACGTACGCGCCGGCGATCGCGATGCTCGTGCCTTGACCGGACAGGAACGCAGGCGCGTATGCGGCGTCGCCGACGAGCGCGACACGGCCGGAGTGCCATTCGTCCATGCGGACCTGGCTGACCGTGTCGAAGTAGACGTCATCGGCACCAGGCAGCGTGTCGATGACGTCGCCAGTGCGCCAACGGTCGTCGGCGAAGGCCCGGTGGAGCGCATCGAGAACGGCGCCGGGGTCGCGCAGGTCGACGGTGCCCGGCTCCGGGTGCACGAAGGTCAGAAAGGCTCGAGCAGGGGCGCCGTCGGATGGACGCTCCACGAGGACGGTCCGGCCGGGGTGTGAGTAGAAGAAGCCGGTACCCGGCTCGAACATGTCAGTGGGCAGATCCCACACCGCGGCGTAGGGGCCCAGGTGGTGGAGGTAGCGACTCTCGTCACCGAAGACGAGGGTGCGGACGTTGGAGTGAATGCCGTCGGCGCCCACCACCACGTCGAACGTCTCGGGCCGCCGGTGTTCGAAGGTGACGCGGACCCCGTCATCGGCGTCGTGCAGCGTGGTGATCGCGTCGTCGAAGACGTAGTCCGCCCGGTTCTTGGTTGCGCCGTAGAGGATCTCGCTGAGGACGCCTCGGGTGAGTTCGACGTCCTCGCTCCCCGAGGAGCTGAGCAGGTTGCCGTAGTCGAGCGTGCACAGGCGCCGCCCGGAGGGGGCCAGCAGTTGCACGAGGACGTGGCGATACCGCTGCTCGGCGACCTCGTCGTACAGACCCATGCGGCGGATGACGTCGACTGCGGTGCCCCGGACGTCGACGGGGTAGCCGCTCGTGCGGAGTCGCTCGGCACGTTCCACGACCGTGACATCCCAGCCGGCCTCGGAGAGCCAGTAGGCGAGCACGGGTCCTGCGATGCTCGCTCCGGAAATGAGTGCGGTGCGTGTCGTCATGGTGAACCTCCAAAACCGTTCGGAAGAAATGCCTTCCACACGGGCGTCGTCGACGTGTGGAAGCGGACCGTCGAGTCGGCAAGAGCGTTAGCTACACGACTGTCTCTTAGGTCGGAAGGCTAGCCGCATGCGATAAGCTACGCAAGTGTCTTCTAAATCACCGGCCGGACTGCGGCGTCGCGGTGCCGCACTGGAGTCGGCAATCCTGGACGCGGGGTGGGACCAACTGATCGAGGCCGGCTACGGACGCTTCACCATCGACGCGGTCGCCGCGAGGTCGGCAACTGCCCGATCGGTGCTGTATCGCCGCTGGCCGACACGCACTGAACTGCTGGAGGCGGTCGTTCGCCATCGGGGCACGGTCGACGCGGTTGCCACACCGGACACCGGGTCGCTGCGCGGCGACGTGCTGGCAGTCCTGGTCGACTTCAACGACCGGCGATCGGGAATCATCGGTGGGTTCGCGGCGCTGTTCGGCGCCTACTTCGACGAGGCGGGCGGATCTCCGCAGCAGCTACGCGCGCTGTTCACGAGCGACGGGCCGAGCGCCATGGAGTCGATCGTCGAGCGTGCGGTTCACCGCGGCGAACTGGCGGCCGTACCGCCGACCCGAATCGTCTCGCTGCCAGCCGATCTGCTGCGCCACGAACTCTTCATGACCATGACCGCGGTGCCGCGGGTGAGAATAGAAGAGATCGTCGACGACGTGTTCCTGCCACTGGCAACGAACTTCGGACGTGCCACGGGGATTCAATCGTCGAACTCGTCCAAGTCCTGAAGGTCGCAGGCCGCGTCGACGTCTCCGGCATCGGCGGCACGCTGGTACCAGCGCCGTGCAAGCGACGACATCCGGACCCCGAGTCCATTGCCGACGTCGGCACCGAGAAGGACCGTGGCGTCACCGACGATGCGGAGCCGCCGGCAGCACGGGACACTGCCGAGGCGTCGTCTCCTCGACCGGCCTCTTCCGCAACGCATTCCACGGACGATGAAGACAGAACCGCCGGGAGTGAGCAGGGTGCAGAGGCAGGCGCATCGACGGCCGACTAGTCAGACCTCGATGACGATCTTGCCGATCGTGCGGCGGCTTTCGAGCAAGGTGTGCGCGGTCTTCATGTTGTGCACGGTCAACCCCTCGAGGTGGGTCGTCACGATCGGACGCAACTGGCCGCGCACCACGTAATCCACCGCCGCGGCGAGGATTTGGCCCTGGCTGCTCGGGTCCGCTCCTCCGCTCACCTGGCTGAACACCATCTCGGTGTGTACCGAGACGGACCTCGCCGTCAGCGGGGCGAGGTCGAGCGGACCGCCGAGGTCGACCGTCGACAGGTGACCGAAGGGCCGCAGCACTGCCCCGATCCAGCCGAGGTTGTTCGACGTGCCAGCCGTGGACAGCACCATGTCGACCTCTCGGATATCGTTCTGCAGCAGCTGATCTCCGATGTCTCCGGTGTGGTCGACCACCAGATCGGCGCCCATCCTTCGACACCAGTCCTGCGACTCCGGACGTGAGGCGGTGCTGATGACCAATGCCGGAGTTCTGGCCTTGAGCAATTGCGTCGCCAAGGATCCGACTCCCCCGGCGCCGCCGACGATCAGGACCCGCTCCACCCCCGCCAGGAGCGACGGTTGATCGCGGAACATCGCCTCCCAGCCGGTCAACGTGCCGATCGGCAGCGACGCGGCATCGACGAAGGAGAGCATCTCCGGGATCTTGGCGAGCATCCGATGATCCACGGCCAGTTGCTCTGCCCAACAACCGTCCCGAGAAGGGTCGCCGGTACCCATCACCCTGTCCCCGACGGCGAAACCGATGGCCGAGCCACCGGTCGCGGTGACGACGCCCGCGAACTCGTAACCCAGGATCACCCGCCCACCCGGCTCGGCGCTACGGATCGAGCGCATGAACGCCTCTCCCGGATTCACTCCGATCGCGCGGACTTCGACCAACACGTCGCCATCGCGGAGCCGCGGCTCGTCGACCTCGACCAACTCCAATGCGAACTCGTCGAGACGGTGTGCCCGCTCGTAGGCGAGCGCCTTCATGAGTCTTGCCTCAGGGCGTGCAGGGCCGAGAGGGGGCCACCGCCGACTTGCATCAGCCGGCCGCCGTCCCGTAGTGCGCCGACGTCGACGGGTGCGAATCCGATGTCGTCGAACAGGTCTCGGAAGGTCGCCTTCGCTGGAGCGTCGTCGCCGGCGTAGAACAGGACTTGACGCCCAACCGGGTGGCGTGGATCGGGCTCGATGTAGCGAGCATGCAAGGTGTTGAACGCCTTGATCACACGGGCGCCCGGCGCAAGGGAAGCGACCCATTCGCTCCCGGTCTGATCGCCGAGGTCGGCCACCTCGGGCGGGTCCAGTCGCGCGAACTGGTTGGTGGTGTCGACCAGAATGCGGTCGTTCCACGGCGGTAGGTCAGCCAGGGCAGCCGGGATGTGCGGCCACGTCACCGCGAGGAAGACCACGTCCGCTTGGGCTGCCTGTGCAACCGTGCCAGCAGTGGCCAACGGGCCCAGCCCGGAGACGACGTCGTCCAGCGTGGAAGGGCCACGACTGTTGCTCAGCGTCACGCGATGACCTGCCGTCACCAGGTGACGGGAGACGGCTTGGGCGATGGTGCCCGCGCCAATGGTTCCGAAGTTCACGATTCGTCCGTTCTCCAAGCTTTTGATGACGATCGTCACCTATACTAATAGTGTCACTCGTCATCAAAGAACGTCAAGCCGACGAATCGCCCCCTCACAGTCCGGTGGTCTAGCATGTATTGATGACGAGCACCATCGATTGACCGTGCTCCACCACCGCGGGAAGGGTGATTCAGGTGCCACGAGTGTCACGGCAACAGAAGGAACTGAACCGCGAGCGCATCGTTGCCGCCGCCGGCCAGGGCTTCCGTGCCCGCGGTATCGACGGAGTCGGCATCGACGAACTGATGAAGACGGCCGGGATGACCCACGGCGGGTTCTACAACCACTTCGCGTCCAAGGACGAACTCGCGCTCGAAGTACTCAACCAGGGCTTCACCGCCTCGCTTGGCCACGTCGATGCGCTGATCGATGCCCATCCCCGCTCCAGCCGGGCGGCCTTGAACGCGATCGTCGACAGCTACACGAGCACCTACCACCGCGACCATCCCGAGGACGGATGCGCTTCTGCTGCCCTGGCCGCCGACGCCGGGCGGCATGGCATCGCGGCCCAACAGGAGTACCGACGCGGACTGCAGGGTTACATCGCCGCCATCACCGACCTACTCCTGGCGAGCGCCAAGCAGACCGACACCAAACTCGATTCGCGCAGGGCGCGGGAGCAGGCCATCGCGATGTTCAGCCAGATGGTGGGCGCTCAGGTGCTGGCCCGCGCGGTCGCCGAGGCCGACCCCGAACTGTCCGACGAAGTGCTGAACGCCAACACCAAGGACATCAAGCGCCGGGTCGGGTAACGGCGCGGCATCGAACGTGACATGCAGCGGTTCAATACATCAGTCACATCGGTCCCATTGTTAACATCGCTCGGTGCCGATATCCCGGCGTGACGCCCTGCGCTACGTCACCGCAGCCTCGGCGATGGCTGGGCTCGGCGCTGCGACGAGTGCCTTCGCGCCCCCGGCCGCGGCCGCGGGCTCCACGCTGATCGACTTCGCCATGCGCCAGATCCCGGCTGAGGACATTCGCGCGGCCGGGCACGCCGGCGTCATCAACTACGTCTCGACCTCGCGACCCGGTTCGTCCTTCGGCGCGAAGCCGATCACCCTGCCCTACGCGCGAACGCTGGCCGCGGCCGGTTTGGCGATCGTCAGCAACTTCCAGTACGGCAAGCCGGGCGGGACGGCGCCGTCGGACTTCACCCGCGGTTTCCCGGGCGGCGTCGCCGATGCCCGCACGGCCTGGCAATTGCACACCGCGGCCGGCGGCGGCCAGAGCGCCCCGATCTACTTCAGCGTCGACGACGACGTCGACCGCGAGACGTGGAACAACGTCGTGCTGCCATGGTTCCGCGGCATAAACTCGGTCATCGGCGAGCTACGCACCGGAATCTACGGGGGCATCAGGGCCTGCCAGTGGGCCGTTGCCGACGGTGTGATCGGAAGGTCGAGTACACCCGGCCGCGTGTGGGCCTGGCAGACCCGGTCATGGTCCGGCGGTCAGATATACCCCGGCGCAGTGCTCTACCAGCGCATCATCGACACCGCGTCGAATCCGGGGCCGGTGGTCGGCGGCATCCGCGTCGACGTCAACGACGTGCTGGCCCCCGACGTCGGCCAGTGGAGCCTGCACCCGTAGGCGATATCCACTAGCGACGCGGCGTCGTGGTGATGTGCACGTGGTCGTAGTGGCCATAGCCCGAGGCCTGTGGACCGGCCGGCGTGTAGTACGTGCCGCGCCAGATCACGTCCTGCAGTCCGAATCGGCCCGCATTGCTCATCGCGAACGCGAGGATCTGATCCCCGAGCGCGATGCCTTCGGCGCTCTCGGGATTCGGGATCATGATGTCGATCGCCAGCCCGCTGGGGTGCCACGGCTTGGAGTCCGGACGCACGCCGTCGATCTCGGCGATCTGGGGGAACTGCGCGCTGACCGCACGGGCCGCCAGGATCGTGTTGGGCTGCATCCCGGCCTCCGATGCGACACCGACGGGCAACGACTCGGAGATCTCCGGGACAGCGGCCGCCGGCGGCGGGGCGAGGTCGCCGGGAGGTACGCCGGGTATCGCTGCTATCGGCGGGGCCGCGTCGACCACGGCTCGCTGCTGCGGCGTCAGCGCCGAGTACTGCGCCTCCGCGGCGGCGATCTTGCGGAGCAACTCCTTCAGCTTCGACTGCAATTCCGAACGCACCGCAGCAGCGCGCTCGGCCGCGGCGCTGGCCTCGGCGGCCGACCGCTCCGAGGCTTGGGCGGCAATAGCGGCGCGCTCTCGTGCCGAGCGGAACGCTGCCAGTTGGTCGGCGATACCGGCGCCGACCGTCCGCTGCATCGACAGCTGATCGATCAACTGCTGCGGGGAATTGGCCGTCAACACTGCGGCGGACTGACCATTGCGGCCACTCGTGTAGTTCATCGCCGCGATCCTGTCGACGGCAGCCTGAAAGGGCGCTAGCTGGGCGTTCGCGGCGTCCAGTGCCGCGAGGTCGCCACGACGGCGGTCGTCGGCCGCCGCCTGCTCGGCCGCTTTGGTGTCGGCATCGCGCTGGGCGGCCGTCACGGCCTCGCGGCTCTTCACGGCCTGCTGAGACAACTCGTTGAGCTTGGCCAAGGCGTCGGCCGCGGGATCAGCGCTGACGCCGCCGATCGAGATCGCCAAGGCCAGTGTCAGAGCTGCCGAACCGTACGCCGCTCGCCGGAGTGAATGGCGCACCCGGGTCATTCGGCTAGTCACGATCCTTCGCTCGAGGACCGATGCCGGCCCTGCTGTCGACGTCCCGGGCAAGGCTACGAACTGACACCGGCGATGTCTACTCCGCGGGCCAGTGATTGCCCTGCTGCGAGGCGAGCGCGGCCGCGAGTCGGCGGCGTGACGTCACTCCGAGTTTCCGGAAGACCTTGCTGAGGTGGTACTCCACGGTCGACGTGGTGACGAACAGTCGACTGGCGATCTCGGCGTTGGTCGAGCCGGCAGCGGCTTGGCGTGCCACCTGAGCTTCCTGCGGTGTCAGGCCGAACGGATCCGTCCTCGTCGCATCGGCGGTCGTCTGGCCGGCGGCCCTGCGCTCGATGCCGGTTCGGGTGGCGAAGGCGGTCGCTCCCATCGCGGTGAACATGTCGTAGGCAGTCCGCAGCTGGACCTCGGCGTCGCGACGGCGCTTCCTACGGCGCAGCCACTCGCCGTACAGCAGGTGTGCACGGGCGAGTTCGGTGCGAACCACAGTCCGAGCCAGCTGCCCGATGGCCTCGAGGTAGTACGGCTCGGCGTCGGCGTCGGCGGCCATCAACGCTTGCGACCTCGCCAACATGCCCAGCGCCCAGGGTGAGGCCGCGGCGGTGGCGCGTTCGGTCAATCGCACCAGCGCCATGTCGGCAGCGGCTCGGTCGCCGCCTCGCACGCCCGCCTCGACGACCTCGGGCAGCACTCGGTTCCCGAAGCCTGGCGGGTCGTCGTGAAAGATCTGCAGCGCCGATCCGAGCGCCTCGGGGTACCTACCCAGGCCGAGTTCCAGGACCGTCAGACCCATGAGAGCGAAGATCTCCAGTACCGAGGCGCCCATTTCACGACCCCAGTCCGCCGTCATGGCTGCCACGGCGCGACTCTCGCTGTCGCGGCCCTGCCAGGCGCGCACCTCCAGCAAGACCCCGGTCGTCGCGGGGGGCGGCACCCCGATCAGCGCGGAGATCTCGGCGGCTTCGCCGTAGCTGTTCTCGGCGTCGGCCATCTGTCCGGCCCAGGCCTGGCTGGTCGACAGTCCAGCGAGAGTGATGCGCATCGCGCCCAAGGCGCCCTGCCGACGCTCGATTGCTTGAGCGCGTTCGAACATCGCCCGACGACCTCGGTCATCCCACACGTCGTCAGCGGCGAACCATCCCAAGATGGTGGACGGGATGTCGACGTGGGCGGCGGTCTCGTCCGTGAACATCTCCGCTACCGCGGCCCGTAGCAGCGGAACCGCGCCGGCGTAGCCACGGGCGATTCGAGTCGCGAAACCATCCAACAGCAGGTCGTTGGTGCTGGGCGGCTGACGTGGGTCGCGCGCGGTGTCGAGCGCGGCACGCGCCACCTCGTCGAGGGACGTGCCAGCGGTGTACTGACGGGCGACGATCGCGGCCTGCATCGCAGCGAAGAGAAGCTGCCGGATGAGGGACACATCCGCTGCGTCGACGTACTTCGCCGCATCCAACAGAATCGCGGGAGCCTCGTCGTGTCGGGAGAAGAAGACCGAGATCGCTGCGCGCAGCCGGTGCGCCGCGACGTGCATGCCGGCGTCGTCGAGTCCAGGAGTCGCCAAGTCCAGCAGGGCCTCCGCCAGTGCCCCATCACCGGCCGCCAAATGAGCCTGCGCGGCGGCCAGGTACCGCAGTGCACGGTGCCGTATGCCGGGGGACAGCTCAGCGGCGCGGGTCAGAAACGCGGCCTGCATCGCGTACCCGCCTCGACGTTGGGCGCGTTCCGCCGAGCCCTGTAGGTCGGCGGCGATGGCTTCCTCGGGCGCGCTCACAGCGGCCGCACGATGCCATGCAGCCTGGTCTTCGTCACCGTCGCGAAGGGCCACGACTGCCAGCGCTTCGTGCACGCGTTGGCGATCCTCGGGGGTTGCGCCGTCGTACACCGCCGAGCGGATGAGGGGATGGCGGAACGCGGTTCGCGGATCCAGCGTCAGGATGCCCTGGTGCACAGCATCATTGGCAGCGGAGGCGGCCACGCCCAGCAGCGCCCCCGCACGCCACACCGTCGACGGCTCGTCGTCCACGCAGGCCGCGGCGACGAGTAGAACGGTGCGCGCGTCGGGTGACAGCGTGGCGACCTGGGCCAAGAAGTGGGCGTCTACCCGATGTCCGACCGGGAGGCGTCGCGGGAGGGGGAATCGCCCGGCCAGCTGCTCGGCGCTCAATTCGCTCATCAGCTCGAGCATCGCCAGCGGATTGCCGCCGGTTTCGGCTATCACGCGCGCTGACACTCGAGGATCCAGCGGTCCGGGCACCGCCTCGTCGAGGATCAGGTGGGCCGACGCCGGATCCAGCGCAGCGATCCGAAGGATCGTCAATCCGTCCAACGGCGTCAGGTCTCCGGCGTGCTCCCGTGCGCTGAACATTATGCCGATGGAGTCGGCGTACAGGCGTCTTGCCATGAACCCCAGCACGGACAACGACTCACGATCCAACCACTGGGCGTCGTCGATCAGGCAGATCACCGGACGTTCCGCGGCGACGTTCGACAACAGCGCCAGCGCGGCCAGGCTCACCAGGAACCGGTTCGGTGGCGGCCCCTCGGCCAGTCCGAACGTCACCTCGAGCGCGGTGCGGTGCGGTCCGGCCAGTTCGTCCAGACGATCGAGATAGGGCAGGACGAGCCGGTGCAGTGCAGCGAATCCCAGCCGCAACTCCGGTTGCGCACCGACGATCCACCGAACGTCGACCTCGGCGGCCGAGTCCGACACGTACTGCAGCAAGCGAGTCTTCCCGACGCCGGGTTCACCGATCAACACCAGCGAGCCGCTGAAGCCGACCCGAACGTCGCCGGTGAGCTTGTCGAGCGTCGCGCATTCTGCGTCGCGCCCGAGAAGGGTGCGGGTCACATCGGCAGGGTCCGCCCGGTCATCGGTCAACGTGTTTCCCCACGCTCATCGCCCGGTGCAGACGCTGGCTCAGCCCACTCCCGCGGGTGCTATCCACTCAGACAGTAATCCGACCGGCGCATTGCGACAGTCGAACGCATCGGCCGCGCCGCCTCGTCCCGGCGCCCCACTCCAACCACTGGGGTTCATCCCGGATTCGCACGAGACCGGTCCCGTGGTCGGCTCCAGTGCGTCGGCAGTGCCGACACCCACCCCGCCCCGATTGCCCTGCCGGCGCTGAACGTGACGGCAGCTCCCGAATAGGTGACGCCCATGAGCGCTTTCAACACCCGGTACAACACGGCGACGATCGACGGACTAGAGGTGTTCTACCGCGAGGCCGGCGATCCGACGAATCCGACGTTGCTGCTACTGCACGGCTTTCCGTCCAGCTCCCACATGTTTCGCAACCTGATCGGCTCCTTGGCCGACGAGTACCACCTGGTGGCCCCCGATCACATCGGCTTCGGACGTTCGGCGATGCCGACGACGACTCAGTTCACCTACAGTTTCGATCGGCTGACCGAGATCACCGAGGGCCTGATCAGTCACCTCGGCCTCGACCGGTTCGCCCTCTACATTCACGACTACGGCGCACCGATCGGCCTGCGGATCGCCAGCCGCCGCCCGGAGCGGATCACCGCGCTGATCACCCAGAGCGGCAATGCCTACGTGGAGGGCTTCACCCCGTTCTGGGACATCCTGTTCGCCCACGCCAAGGACCGGGCCGCCAACGAGGACGGCGTGCGCGAGAAGTTCACCCCCGAGACGACCTACTGGCAGTACACCCATGGCGTACCGGCCGACCGCCTGAACAGGATCGCCCCCGAAACCTGGCAGCTCGATCAACTCGGTCTGGACCGCAAGGACAACGACGCCATCCAGCTGCAACTGTTCTGGGATTACCAGTTCAACCTCGATGGGTACCCGGCGTTCCAGGAGTACTTCCGCACCCACCAGCCACCGCTGCTGGTCACGTGGGGAAAGAACGACGAAATCTTCGGTGCGGCCGGAGCGGAAGCGTTCCGCCGCGACTTCCCCCACGGGGAGTTCCATCTTCTCGACGCGGGACACTTCGCGCTGGAAACACACGGGGAGGAGATCAGCGATTACATCCGCGACTTCATGCCGCGGGCGCTGGCCACCACGCCGGAGAACTGAAGTCGATGCCGAACCTGACGACCCCTTTCGGATTCGATTCCACCGCAGCTGAAGTCATGGATGATGTCGACCTCGCGGGCAAGCGAGCGGTGGTCACCGGCGCCACCAGCGGACTCGGCGTGGAGACTGCTCGTGCATTGGCGGCGGCCGGTGCGGAGGTACTGCTGGGTGTCCGCCGACTGGACGCCGGCCAGAAGGTCGCCGAAGAGCTACGACGGATCACCGGGAACCAGGCCATCGACGCGGCGCCGCTCGACTTGTCCGATCTGGCATCGGTATCCGCCTTCGCGCGAGCGTGGAACGGCCCGCTGCACATTCTCGTCAACAATGCCGGCGTCATGGCTCTGCCCGAGCTGGAACGCAACGCGCTTGGATGCGAGATGCAGTTCGCGAGCAACTTCCTAGGCCACTTCATGCTCGTCGTGCGACTGCGGCACGCGCTCGCCTCGGCCGGCGGTGCGCGCGTGGTGTCGGTCAGTTCCACGGGACACCTGTTCTCGCCCGTGGTGTTCGACGACCTTGATTACCGGTTCCGCCCCTACGATCCGATGACCGCTTACGGTCAATCGAAGACGGCGACCGTACTGTTGGCCGTCGAGCTGACCAAACAATGGTCCGGTGACGGAATCACGTGCAACGCAGTGAATCCGGGCGCAATAGCCACCGGATTGCAGAAGCACACCGGCGGGTTGCGCACTCCCGAGGAGTTCCAGAAGACCGTCGAACAAGGCGCGTCGACGTCGGTGCTGTTGGCGGCCTCTCCGCTAGTCGAGGGAATCGGAGGACGGTACTTCGAGAACAACGACGAAGCCGACGTGGTGACCGAACGCGCCGAAAAGCTCGGCCGTGCCGGCGGAGTCGCGAACTATGCGCTCGACGGTGACAACGCGAGTCGATTGTGGCGTGAGGCATCGGTGCTGACGTCTAGCCCTTGAGGAAGGCGAGCAGGTCGGCGTTGATCGTGTCGACATGGGTGGTGGGCATGCCGTGGGGGAAGTCGTCATAGGTGATGAGAGTGCTGTTCTGCAGCAGCTTTGCGGATTTCGGACCGGCGGCGACGTAGGGCACGATCTGGTCGTCTCGGCTGTGAATCACGAGGGTGGGGATCGTGATCTTCACGAGGTCCTCGGTGAAGTCGGTTTGCGAGAACGCGACGATGCCGTCGTAGTGGGCCTTGGCGCCGCCCATCATGCCTTGGCGCCACCAGTTGGCGATGACGGCCTCGATTGGTTCGACACCATCGCGGTTGAACCCGTAAAAGGGGCCTGATGCCACGTCGCGGTAGAACGCCGATCGGTTGGCGGCAAGTTGGGCTTGCAGGTCGTCGAATGCCGACTTGGGCAAGCCTTCGGGGTTGGCGTCGGTTCGCACCATCAGCGGGGGTACCGCGGAGATGAGTGCCGCCTTCGATGCGCGGGCCTCGCCGTGGCGGCCGAGGAATCGGGCGACTTCGCCGCCGCCGGTGGAGTGCCCGACGTGGATGACGTCGTGCAGGTCCAGGTGCTCGACGACGGCGAGGAGGTCGTCGGCGTAGTGGTCGGCGTCGTGGCCATCGGCGACTTGACTGGAGCGGCCGTGTCCACGGCGGTCGGCTGCGATCACCCGGTAGCCCTGGGCCAGGAAGAAAAGCATCTGGTTGTCCCAGTCATCGGAGGAGAGCGGCCAGCCGTGACTGAACACGATCGGTTGTCCCGATCCCCAGTCCTTGAAGAAGATTTCGACGCCGTCGGGGGTGGTGATGGTGGGCATGGGTGTGCCTTTCTGCGTTCGTGTCGAGACAGGGGTAGCTGGGTGGGCTATTTCGTTGCGAGGTCGCGTGTTTCGCCGACCGCCGACATGGCGTTCACCGCGTCCCTGGTATCGACGACGGCGTGGGCGAGGAAGCCGTAGTTGATGAGAGCCGCTTGGTAGCCGTCGCCGTGGACGGGGTGTCGGGGGCCCGCGGTGGCATCGCGGACGACGGCAACTTCGAAGCCGTTCTCGAGTAGTTCCCGCAGATGGGATTCGACGCACATGTTCGCGAGCATGCCGCCCAGGATGACCTTGGAGATGGCGCGCTTGCGCAACTGCAAGATGAGATCGTTGCTTTCCGGGCCCCACACTTTATGGGGGCTGGCAACCACCGTCTTGCCGTCCTCGATGTAGGGCTTGAATTCGTCGAGCGTCAGTGGGCCAGTTCGGGCGAAGCTGTGGTTGTCGAATTCGTGAGACTCCAGTGGCCCGTTGAACAGCCAGGTGCTGTCCGTGGGATAGAAGTAGTGCGGTGAGATGAAGACCCCGAAGCCGGAGGCCTTGGCCGCGGCGAAGAGGTCCAGCAGGTGCTGCACCGTGTCGTTCTCGGTGACGCTGGCCCCTACGCCGTCCCAGTTCGCCCCATGTGGGCTGAGCGCGTCGTTTTGCGGGTCGATGATGACGACGGCGGTGTCGTCGTTGTTGATTCTCATGTGTGTGATCCTTTTCGTTGGGTGTACGAGATGGCTCGAAAGATGCTGAGGGTCAGGCGGGAACGTCTATACATGCGAGTCGATGCGGCTGGCGCGAGCGGCCTTGATGCTCAGTTGGATCGCGATCGCGACCAGCAGAACCGCGAAGGTCACAGACGACACCCTGGGCGGCAGGCTGACTGCCACGTACACCGCCGGTACCGATGTCACGGCCGCAGTCGCACCGAGGATCAGCCCCGCGCGGACGTCGACGGAGGTGCTGTCGTGGCGATTGCTGATGGTGCCCGCCAAGCTGGTCGGGATGCTGACGAGCAGCGCGGTGCCCTTCGCGACGGCGTCGGTCAGCGCGAAGATCGAGCCCAGCAGTGGCACGGAGATGATGGCGCCACCGATGCCGAACAGACCCGACGCGATGCCGGTCACCACGCCGAGACCGACGTACCCAACCGCGATGATCGCCGAAAAGCTCACGGGCTGAGCAGGTTCGGGGACGGCGATCAGCAGATGAGCCGCGGTGAGGAGCAGTAATCCGACGAACAGCAATCGCAGCCACGTCATGGGTAGCCGGCGCAGGAGACGGCTACCCATGACTGCGCCGCCGATCGCGCCGACCGAGATCAGTGCTGCTGCGGCGATGTCGACGTCTGCATGGACGAGGTAAGCCGCAGAACTGACGACGGCGGTCGGAATGATCGCGACGAGCGAGGTGGCGGCCGCTCGGCGTTGATCCATGCCGCCCCGCCACACCAGCAGCGGCACCATCAGGATGGCACCGCCGATCGCGAACAACCCCGAGAGGACCCCGCCGATCGCGCCCACGAAGATGAAGACGCACCAGCGAGTTTCTGCCGACGGCCCGCGCTGGTCGATGTTGCGTTCGGAAGGTCCGCCACCCATGGGTGGCTCGGTGGTCGTCGCTGCTGTGATCACGGGTGGCTCCTACGGACGCTGGTGTGGACGTTGCTTCGAAGCGTGCGCGCTGCGCCGTCGCTGAAAAAGAGGCACATCGTGGCTGGATCGATCGGATGAATCGATCAATCGCCGCTGCGGAGGCACGCCGAGTGCCGTGCCGTTGATGGTGTCAGCTGCGGTGGCGCAGGTGTCCGGTCTCGAGTTGCCAACCCGGGGGAACGTCGTGGGTCAGTGCCAGCCGTACGAAGCGGGCGATCGCCGCGGTCTGAGCCCGTTCCGGGCTCCACTGCAGGGTGTAGGGAATCCGCAGTGCGGGGATGAGCGATCGGACTGTGGTCAACGGTGGTGTGCCCAGCGATGCCGGAAGCAGTATCCACGTCGCCTCTAGCTGATTCGTCCAGCCCGAGGCCGATAGATCCGTGGCCTCCAGCACCACGACCGGTGGTGACAAACCCACCGAGTCCAGTACTTGACGCTGAGCCAATGCCAGGGCTGGAAAGAGCGTGTCGTTGGGGACGGCGAGCCGATGCTTCGCCAGATCTTCGAGCGCCACGTCGTTGGCGCCGGCGAGGTGGTGGTCCGGTCGCAACCCCACCAGGAGGGGCTCACTGCAGAAGACGGTGTTGACGATGCCTGGTGCGTCGGGCAGCCGGGCGCAGGTGATCGCTACGTCGACGGCGCCTTCCGCCAGGGCCCGTGTGAGATCGGGCAGCCACATGCGCTGTACTGCCAGTTCCACACCGGGCAGGTACTCGTTGGCGGCAGCGAAGAGATGCGGGGCGAGCACGGGCGCCACCGGCGGGGTGATGGCCACCCGGACCGTGCCGGTCTCCCCCTTCGCGGTGCGCCGCACGGCGGCCGCCGCGGCAGCGACTTCGTCGAGGATGACCTTGGCCCGACCGAGCAACTCCTGCCCAGCTCCGGTCAGAGCGACCTTGCGGGTGGTGCGGGTCAGTAGTGGGGCACCCAGCTCGCGTTCCATTCGGCGCACGAGGTCGCTGAGCGTGGGTTGGCCGATACCCAGTTGCTCGGCTGCCCGACCGAAGTGCAGCTCAGTGGCGACCGCCACGAACGCTTCGAGCTGCCGCAGCTCCATGCGTCCCGACAGTAGTGCTCGGCGATCGGGTCAGCAGCGCATTAGTCGTCCAGGTCGATGAGTGTCTTCCCTGACGGGCTCTTTCTCCACCCACCGAGAGCGACGCACGATGAGCATCGAGGCGCCGAAATGGGTGTCCGCCATCGAACAGGAAGCAGACACCATGAACAGCGCCGCACCGCTATCCGCAGAGGCAACTCCGACGGCACGCCAGCTCGACGGGAAGACGGCGCTGGTGACCGGAGGCAACTCTGGCATCGGCCTGGCCACCGCGCAGCGCTTGGCCGCAGAGGGAGCAGACGTGTTCCTCACGGGCCGCAATCAAGGGACCATCGATGCCGCAGTAGCGTCGATCGGTGCCCGCGCCAACGGAATTCGCGCAGACGTGTCCAACGCCGACGACCTGTCGGCGGTGGCTCAAGCCATCGCCGCCCGCGGGCGCGGACTAGACATCCTGTTCGCCAACGCCGGTGGCGGGGAGTTCACCGCACTCGGGGAGATCTCCGCCGACCAGTTCAACACCGTCTTCCTCACCAACGTGGGCGGAACTCTCTTCACGGTGCAGACCATGCTGCCGCTCTTGAACCCTGGCGCGTCGATCGTGCTGACCGGATCCACCGCGGCCTACAACGGCACACCGGCGTTCAGCATCTACGCCGCGACCAAGGCAGCGATCCGCTCGTTCGGGCGCACCTGGGCCACCGAACTCATCCCACGCGGCATTCGCGTCAACACCGTCATCCCCGGACCCATCGAGACCCCCGGACTCACGGGACTGGCGCCGGCAGGCCAGGAGCAACGACTGCTCGACGGCGAAGCGGCCAGGATTCCCATGGGCCGAGTCGGACGGCCCGAGGAACTCGCGGCCGCCGTGCTCTTCCTCGCCTCGGACCAGAGCAGCTTCATCACCGGCACCGAACTGTTCGTCGACGGCGGACAAACCGACCTCAAGATGCCATCTCAGATGCAGACGTCAGACCAATGAGGTCTCACCTTGCCCTCGTAGCACGGGGCATGGTCAGGTCACGGCGCGGTGGGCGCCGGTTGCGGCAGCGGGTGCGCACCATCGGGTCGCATCCCGTCGAAGATGATGGCCAGGTACCGCTGCCACAGCAATGGTGCTGGCGCCGCGAGGTTTTCGACGATGTGAATGGGTGCGCACATCATCAAGAACACGTCGGCTTCCGTGATGTCGTCTCGGATGGCGCCCGACGTGCGCGCTCGGTCGACCAAGGTCTCGAGGTTCGCGTGCAGCGCATCTCGAACCTCGGTCACCCTGGGGTCGCCATCGCTGGCTGATTGCAAGAACGTCAGATCGTGCCGCTGGCGTTGGTCGGCGGCGATGGTCAGGAACTCCAGGAGCGCGGCACCCGGATCCGGCGAGTCGGCCAACTGCTGCGCGGCCTCCGCCAGCACGCCGATGTGTCCGCAGACGATGGAGGCGACCAGATCCTCCTTGGTCGGGAAGTGGCGGAAGACCGTGCCCTTCGCCACCCCGGCTCGGCGAGCGATGTCGGCCACCGATGCGGACGGGCCACGCTCGGCGAACTCGGCCTCTGCCGCGGCCAACAGCGACGCGCGGTTGCGTGCCGCGTCCGCACGGATGGGTCGTTCGGTCGCGGCCACGGGTCGAGGATACCAAGTTGACCACTTGGTCATGTTATGCCAACCTGTGAAAGCAACATGACCGCCTGGTCATGTTGGCGCGACACCCGAAGAGCCTGGAGGACAGATGAAGTTGCACGGCGCCACCGCACTGGTGACCGGATCGAACCGGGGAATCGGCCACCACTTCGCGACGCACATGCTCGAACGCGGAGCCAAGGTCTACGCCACTGCACGTCGTCCCGAACAGGTGAACATTCCGGGCGCCGAGGCGGTTCGACTGGACATCACCGACCAGTCGTCGGTCGACGCGATGGCCGCACTGGCCGGCGACGTGGACCTGCTGATCAACAACGCCGCCGACACGGCGGGCGGCAACCTCGTGTCGGGAGACATGAACGGGATCCGGTCGACGATGGATTCGAACTTCTACGGCACCCTCGCGATGATCCGAGCGTTCGCACCCATCCTCGCGCGCAACGGCGGCGGAGCCATCCTCAACGTGCTGTCAGCGGCGGCATGGAACACCGTCGACGGGAACACGGCGTACGCGGCCGCCAAGTCGGCGCAGTGGGGTTTGACCAACGGAGTGCGGCTCGAGCTGGCGCGCCAGGGAACTGAGGTGGTTGCGCTGGTGCCCGGCCTGATCGGCACGCAGACCCTGTTCGACTTCGCCGACCGCCATGGCATCGAGTTCCCAGATGGCGCGGTGATGGACCCAGCAGATCTCGTCCGGTTGGCGCTCGATGGTCTCGAAGCCGGCGAGATCGAAATCCTGGACCCGATGGGCGTCGAGGCGAAGGCGAGCCTCGCCGGGCCGCCCCGCGCTTTCGCGTTGTAGGCGAGCCGGTTCCGACTGTCGTCTAGCTCCGGCTCGCTAGCCGCCGTCGAACCAGACCCCCGCCGGCGCGCACGGCAGTCCGACGTCGCCGAGGCCCAGGATGCCGGCGGGGGCCGCGGCGACGTTGAGGGCTGCGTTGACTGCCGGCATGGCGGTCATGGTGTCCCATTCGTGATTGCCCCAGTGCTTGGGCGGGATGAAGCGAATGCGGGTGTGCACCTCGGGTTCACCCTGGATGACGACCTGGTAGTGATCGTCGTCGAAGACCCAGTCCCCGTTCAGCTTCTGCGTGAGATACCACGCCACCCGAGACTCGATGACCGTCTTGCCCTTCACCTTGGCATTCCAGCCGCCCCGAATGGCGGCAATGGTGTCCTGCTCGATCGTGAGCCATCCGAGATCGACTCTCTCCGAGGCAGTTTGATGGTCGACGACGAACTCCATGTCATCGATCTCGAATCCCAGAGACACCGCCATGCGTTGCACGGAATCCGCGAACGTGGTGAAGCCGAACTTCGCCAGGTCCGCCACTTCGGGTGTCACCTCGGGCAGACCGACACCCAATGCCTGCCACGTCTCGGCCGACTCGTAGACGGAGACGTCTGCCGATTCGACGATCGTCACCTTCTGCACGTCACGGCAGACGGCGGTCATCGCCGTCACCATGGTGTTGATCCAGCCGGGGTTGATGCCGGTGATGTAGAGCGAACTGTCGCCCCGTTCGCACGCCACCGTCAGCTTGTCCTTCGCCTCACCCTCGATGCCACCGACATTGAGGAAGAGGTTGGTGCTGATGACGTCCAGTCCGCTCTCGAGGAGCCGGACGGCGTGGTCGAGGTCGGCCATGAATGGGGTGTACAAGACGGTATCGGCGCCCAGAGCGATGAGGGCGTCGATGTCGGTCGTCGCAAGCACGCCGGTGTCGGGCCGGCCACACAGCGGTCCTGCGTCTGTTCCTGCCTTCTCCTCCGAGTAGGCGTAGACACCGACCAGTTCGAGCCGCGGATCGTCGATGATGCCGCGCAGGCTCAGCTTGCCGACCTTGCCAGTGGTCCACTGAATGACTCGCAACTTCTCCATGCCGGCCCTCGCCCCTTGTTTACTAGACGGTTTGTCTCGTTATCCGGAATGTACAACCTAAGCTGCCCGTATGGAAGAAGTGCCGCGGCGCGGGCGACCCCGCAGCCAGGCCACGCATGCCGCCATCCTCGACGCGGTGCGGGAAGTCTTGGTCAGTGGCGGCTATGCCGAAGTCTCGATGGACCGGATCGCCGCACGCGCCGGCGTGGGAAAGCAAAGTCTCTACCGCCGTTGGGCGTCCAAGGCACCGTTGGTCGCGGAGGCGGTGATGGATGCCTATGGGCAGGGCCCGTCGTTCGACTTGCCCGATACCCGCGACCTGGCGACCGACTTACAAACGTGGCTCCGCAGGCAAGCCGCCTATCTCGCCTCGGAGCACAACGTTGCCCTCAGCCGGGCCCTCGTCGTCGCCACCGCCGACGACCCAAGCGATGGCAAGGCTCTCTACGACCAACTCTCACGCCCACACCACGACGCCCTGCTGGTGCGGCTCCGCAACGCTGCTGCGGCGGGCGAGGTTCGGCACGACGCCGACCTCAACGCCGCGGCTGAGGCGCTCATCGGCGCCACGCTGTATCGCATCGTCAGTCAGCTCAGGACTTACGAGGAGACGGTCGAGCATCTCCAAGGATTGGTCGACGTTCTGCTGAGAGGGCTGCGGCCGTGACGACCTGCGCTCAGTCGCCAGTTCGATCGGCGTTCGCGTGGATCGCCTCGCGGCAGTAGGCCGCAAGGCCGGGCAGCCCAAACGTCTCGTCGTACGTAGCGACGTATCTCGGGTCGCTCACGTACATGTCGCCCAGGTTGCGGTGGAAGGCCGGCGGGCAGTCGTAGAACCAACGATTCACGTGCAGCCGATGTTGCTCTGCTGCGTTCATCGCTTCTTCGGAGTCGGCAGGGAGTCCAGCGCGGAACGCGTCGGACAGGGCCTTCTCGACTGCTTCCCCCTCGGCCTTGATCCGGACCCAATCGTCGCGGCCGTAGGCCTTCTTCCGGCGCTGCGATTCCTTCCACTCAGCGGTGTCACCCCACTTCTGTTCCGCTTCTGCCTGGTAGTCGTCGAAGCCGTCACCGAAGAGTTCGCGCATGTCATCGTCGGTAATGGGTGTGTTCGTCATTGCCTTCTCCAGTGCCTTGTCGATTGCCTCGACGAGGTTCTTCATCTCGTCGAGCCGGGACATGACGCGTTCACGTTGGCGGACCAGGTGACTGACCTCGTCGCCGTCGGTCAACAGGCTCGATATCTCGTCGAGCGACATCTTCAGCCGGCGGTACACGATGATCTGCGATAGGCGCGTCAGGTCCGCCGACGTGTAGAGCCGATAACCCGAGGCTGCACGCCGGCTCGGGGTCAGCAAGCCGATCTGGTCATAGTGATGCAGCGTGCGGACCGTGATGCCAAATCGGTCCGCGACGTCGCCCACCGTGAGTTCGTCCACCTTCGTCTCCTGCGTCACGTCCACCAGGTTGATGCCTCACGTTGCGTGAGGGTCAAGTGTTCAGTCAACGACAGGCTGCTGGCCTATTCCATACCGCGTCGGCCGGGAGTCCAGAAGGGTTTCGTGCGTATGTTGCGCCGGTCCCAACCCCGCTCGTCGACGAGGATCCGTCGCAGCGTCTGCACGGTGCGTGCTTCACCGGCGAGGTAGGCGACGCCCGGGTGATCGGGCAGTGTGAGTTCGCGCAATGCCTGAGCGAGTATTTCGGAGTTCTCGGCGGAGGCGTCGCCACGCTCGACTCGGTTGATCGGCCGGCGCAGCTCGAGATGATCGGCGGCAGTGGCTGCTTCGACGACACCGTAGACGTCGGCGTCCTCGGGCAACGACCGCAGCATCGCGGCGATCGCGACGGATGCAGTCTCCTCGCCGGCGAACAGGTGGTACGGCGCAGTGTCCCGCAGGACGAAGTTGCCCTGTGGGCGCGTCATCTGGGCGCGGTCTCCCATCGCCGTGCCGGACGACCATAGTCGGGCTGGGGTCGGGCGGCCGGGGTCACCGCCGTGATCGAGCATGACGATGTCCAGCGTGCCCAGATCCGGGTTCGCGTCGTAGATCGAGTACGTGCGCAGTGCGTCGTGCGGATGCCACCGCAGCGCGGACTCGAGCAGTCCATCAACCTGTAGCCGAATGTGCTGACCTGGCTTCCAGGCCAGCTGCTTCAATCGGTCGTCACGGAAGCGGATGCGACGCATGCTGGACGTCAGGTTGGTGATGTCGCTGACCGTCGCCGTGAGGAACACACTGTCGCGCAGCGTTTTCAAGAAGGGGATTGAATCGATGAGTGTCGCCACGGGGTCTCCTCGTTGGTGCCGTTTGATCGGGTAGTTGGCTGGTAGCGGTTACGCGGTGTACACCGACATCTCGTTGCCGCGGCCCGGGTCGAACGGCAGGGGCGTCGAGCGGTATCCGTTGCTGGGGTTCCGCACGTAGGTGAGGTAGTCGCCCGCCTCGTCGATGGCGTTCTCGGCGATGACCAGCGCTCCGGGGTGCAGATGGGGTTCCAGGATGTCGAGCACGGGCAGATACAGGCTCCACGCGCCGTCGAGCAGCACGAGATCGATCCCGTCGTCCACGGCGTCGCGCAAGGTCTCCAGGGCGTCCCCGACGCGGATGTCGACCACTCCATCCAGTCCGGCGGAGGCTAGGTTCTGTTGTGCACGCGCCGCTTTGGCAGCCTCCAGCTCGGTGGTCACCAGTCGACCACCGCCGCCGTCGCGAATGGCCGCGGCGAGGTGAATGGTGGAGATTCCGAATGAGGTACCGAATTCCACGACGTGCCGCGCTCGGCGCGCCCGCGCGCAGATGTAGAGGAAGCGCCCGAATTCGGCAGACACGTTCAGATAGTTGTCCGCGAACTCGCGATACACGCCCTGGTAGTCCTGCGCCTCCCTGGCGATCATGTTCGCGACCTCGGCGCCGTTGTCGCGCAGGGCATCGGCCCACTGGTCGTACAGTGGCCCATCCGCAGCCTCCGCCTCGGCGAAGAGTCGCGAGAGCACATCGGAAACCGGTGGTGACGTGAGCGTGTCCATTGAATTCTCCTTCGGGGGTATGCGAAGCCGTCGAGGTAAGGGTTACCTAACAAATCTCGCCTCACCACCGGTAACGTGCCGTGCGATGCCGGAAAACCGCCAAACCTTCGGACCGGGCCCGACCTATCCGTCCGGGGCCCCGCACAGTGCTGGCCGACTCCTCAACGCTTCTCGCATCGGCGTGCACCGCCACACGGAGGGCCAGCTGGTGTACCCAGCCACTGGCGCCATGGCCACCACCACGGCTCATGGGACCTGGGTGGCTCCAGCCAACCGGGTGACCTGGACCCCGCCTGGGTTCGACCACGCCCATCGCTGTTTCGGCGGAACCGACGTGCGAATCGTCGTCATCCCCGTCGCATTGTGCAGCCGCCTCACCGACCACCCCGGAGTCTTCGCGGTCGGTTCACTACTGCGCGAGGCGATCTTGGCACTGACAGACCGCCGCGAGGTCGATCCCGAGGCGTACGAACGGCTGCGGGCCGTGGTGATCGACGAGCTGGTGCAGACCCCCGATCGCTCGTTGCATCTGCCCGAGCCACGCGACGACCGACTCCGGGCGGTCACCGACCTGCTGCATGCCGACCCCGCTCAGACCACGGCGCTCGCCGAGTTGGGCCGCGCCGTCGGTGCCGGCGAGCGGACGCTGAGCCGGCTGTTTCACAGTGAGTTGGGCATGAGCTTCCCCCGCTGGCGCACGATTCTGCGCATCCATCACGCACTCGCCCATCTCACCGACGGCCAATCGGTCACCGACACCTCGATCGCCTGCGGGTGGTCAAATCCCACGAGCTTCATCGAAGCGTTCACGTCGGTGGTCGGCGAGACGCCGGGCCGCTACCAAAGTCGACTACAGCAGCACTGAACGGAACACTCCGCGGAGCCCGTGACGACCGAGTCATCCGTCGCGCGTCGGCGCTCAGACATAGGGAATCACCCTATTTCTTCCCCCGAACACCGCACCTAGCGTCGCAAGAGGAAGACGGTTCGGGCCCTGGCCCCAATGCCAAGCAAGGAGTCCGATGACGATCATGGCCTCAGGTGCAGCACTCCTGTCACTGACTGCGGCGCTGGCTGGCTCAGCCCTCGCTCTCGGGGCGCCCGCGCTGGCCGAGCCACTGCCCTACGGTCCAGACACCTGCATCCAAGGCTTCGTCTGGCGCGAGGCGCGCGGCGGCGACACCGTATGCGTCACGCCGGCCACCCGAGATGCCACCGCGCAACAGAACGCGAACGCCGCTCAGAATCGTGAGCCCAATGGCGGCGCGTACGGACCGGCCACGTGCAAGCCAGGTTTCGTGTGGCGCGAGGCCTTCGACGGTGACGTCGTGTGCGTCACCCCCGCGGTACGAAGCCAGGCAGCGAGTGACAACGCTGCGGCCGGATCGCGCTACCAACGGAACCAGCCAGTCCCGACCCCAGTGGCCCAGCCGCCCCAGCCAGAACCCCAGACGCCGTACGAGGGCCCCAGTGGCTACGACCTCGACGGCCGTAAGCCCTGCGGTACGGGACTTCCCGGCGACCGCAACTTCGACAGGGACTTCTGCGAAATCCTCGTAGACCAGCCGAGTTGAGGCCCATCGCGGCCCCCCAGCACTGCTTCATCCGCCGTTCGTTTGCACCCTGATTCGATCACTGTCAATATCGACGCATGTCGAATCCCGGGAGTGCGGAGGCGGACGCCTGCTGTGCCACGCCGCCACTGCTGCGCGAGCCGCTGACTGAACTGGCCGCCGCCGAGATGGCCACCAAGCTGAAGGCACTGGCCGACCCGGTGCGGTTGCGGCTCTTCAGCGCGATCGCCAGCCACTCCGGCGGCGAGGCGTGTGTCTGCGACATCTCCGGCGGTATCGACGTTTCACAGCCCACGGTGTCGCATCACCTCAAGGTGTTGCGCGCCGCTGGTCTGTTGACCTCTGAGCGCCGGGCATCGTGGGTGTACTACGCCGTCGTCCCAGAGGCGTTGCGCGACATCGCGGCGCTGCTGGATCTCGACACGGCCGCGCTGGCTGGGGTGACGGCATGACGGACACCGTGACGACCACCTCACCGGTGGTAGGCAAGCTGTCCACCCTCGACCGGTTCCTGCCGGTGTGGATCGGTGTCGCGATGGCCGCCGGGCTGCTGCTCGGACGGTGGGTGCCGGGCATGAACGCGGCACTGAACGGCGTTCAGATCGACGGCATCTCGTTGCCGATCGCCCTCGGCCTGCTGATCATGATGTACCCGGTGCTGGCCAAGGTCCGCTACGACCGCCTCGACACCGTGACAGGCGACCGCAAGCTCCTGCTGAGTTCCCTGTTCTCGAACTGGGTGTTCGGGCCGGCGTTGATGTTCGCGCTGGCGTGGCTGATGCTGCCCGACCTGCCCGAGTACCGGACCGGGCTGATCATCGTGGGCCTGGCCCGCTGCATCGCCATGGTCATCATCTGGAACGACCTCGCCTGCGGGGACCGCGAGGCAGCCGCCGTGCTGGTCGCGCTGAACTCGATCTTCCAGGTCGTCATGTTCGCCGTCCTGGGCTGGTTCTACCTGTCGGTCCTGCCCGGCTGGCTCGGCCTGGAGCAGACCACCATCGACACCTCGCCGTGGCAGATCGCCAAATCGGTACTCATCTTCTTGGGCATTCCGCTGGTGGCGGGCTATCTCTCGCGCCGGCTCGGCGAAAGGGCCAAGGGCCGCGACTGGTACGAATCGAAGTTCCTGCCCCGAATCGGCCCGTGGGCGCTCTACGGGCTGCTGTTCACGATCGTCGTTCTCTTTGCGCTGCAGGGCGATCAGATCACCAGCCGACCCTTGGACGTCGTCCGCATCGCCCTACCGCTGCTGGTGTACTTCGCGATCATGTGGGGCGGCGGCTACGTGCTCGGTGCCGCCATCGGGCTGGGGTATGAACGGACCACCACGCTCGCGTTCACCGCTGCGGGCAACAACTTCGAACTCGCCATCGCCGTCGCGATCGCCACCTACGGCGCCACGTCCGGACAAGCTCTCGCCGGTGTGGTCGGCCCACTGATCGAGGTGCCCGTGCTGGTCGCCCTGGTCTACGTCTCACTGGCGCTGCGCCGCCGCTTCGCCGACCGGCCGTCCACGACGAGGGAGTCCCGACCATGACTGAGTCGTCGACACCGTCGGTACTGTTCGTGTGCGTCAAGAACGGCGGCAAGTCCCAGATGGCCGCCGGGCTCATGCGCCGGCTCGCCGGTGACACCGTGAACGTGCATTCTGCTGGCACCAAACCCGGTAGCGCAGTGAACGAGCTGTCGGCGCAGGCGCTGCTGGAGGTGGGCGTCGACATCACCGGTGAGCAACCCAAGCTGGTCGATCTGGAGCTGGCCCGCGGCGTCGACCTGGTGGTCACCCTGGGCCGGGAAGCGCACCTCGATGCGCTGCCCGGAACGCGGGTGGAGAACTGGGACACCGACGAACCCTCGGAGCGCGGGATCGACGGCATCGAGCGAATGCGTTTGATCCGCAACGACATCGAACAACGCGTCCGTCAGCTGCTGGACGCCCTGGACGCCGGCGCCACACCGTAGATGCACGGCCTGGTGGCGATTGCCAGCAGCGCCCCCGCCGCGGCAATCGTGCCGAGGGCGAGGAACATCGCGGCATATCCGCCGAGCAGGCTCGCCAGCGCCGCGCCGACGAACGGGCCGATTGCGGTGGCGATCATGACCGGTGCCGACAGCAGGCCGCTGAGGTGGCCGTAATGGGTGGAACCCCAGCGTTCGGTGACGGCGGTGGCTTGCAGCAGCGTCATGATGCCCCGCATCACCCCGGCTCCGATGGCCACCGCCACCAATGCGGCGTAGCTGGTGAAGACCCCGAGCAACGCCGTCGTGGCGGCGACGCCGGCCATGATGACGACCGTGCGGGGCACGACGCCGACGCGGCGGACCAGAGTCTGGTAGCCCAGTCGGCCGAGCACTTGCCCTGCGCCACCCAAGCCGAGCGCGACGGCGGCGGCACCGGTGCCGATGCCGCGTTGGCTCATCAGCGGCACCAGGTTGGCGATCACCGCGTAGGACGCGAGTCCGGCGAGCGCGAACGCCGCCGTCAGGGCGAGGAAGGGTGCGCTGCGCGCGGTGCGGCCCGGCGCCTCGACGTGGTGGTGCGCGGTGGTGACCGGCGGCCACGGGCGCCGCAAGCCGAAGAAGTGCGCGGGGATCGTGACCACAGCCATCACCACGGCGAGCACCAGATAGGTCTGACGCCAACTCATTTGAGCCGACAACGCCGCAGTCATGGGCGCGAACACCGTGCTGGCGAAACCCGCCACCAGTGTGAGCACCGTCAGTGCGCGAATCGCGTCGGTGCCGAAGAACCGGGTCAAGGCCGCGAAGGCGGGTGCGTAGAACACCGCGCTCATCGCGACGCCGGCCATGACCCACGCCGCGACGAACCAGCCGTAGTTCGGCGCCGCGACGACCGCGACCACCGAGAGCACACCAAGGATGGAGCCCGCGGTCATGATCCAGCGCGGGCCCACCCTGTCCAGCCACCGCCCGACCGGGATGCCCACCAGGGCTGACGTCACCAGCCCTGCGGAGAACGCGGCGGTCACCGCAGGTGCCGACCAGCCGGTGTCGGCGCTGATCTGCTCCGAGAGGACGGTGAAGGCGTAGTACAGCACGCCCCAGCTGGTGATCTCGGTGACGCACAACGTCACCAGCACCCAGCGCAGCCCGTGCTGGGCTGCCCTGGTTGCTGCAGGAAGATTCGGCTGTGTCATCCGCCAACGGTGAAAAGCGACAAGGACAATGGTTGCGGCGGCGACGGGGCGGGCCCGCAGCACCCGCCGCCGGCGTTCTCGCCTTCGGGGCTGTCGAACAACCCTGCCCCGTTGCACACCCCGGTGTCGGGCAGCGTCAGCTCGACGCGGCGGGCGGCCTCGTGGTCGCCGGCCAGTTCGGCGGCGATGCTGCGGACCTGCTCGTAGCCGGTCATCGCCAGGAACGTCGGGGCGCGCCCGTAGGACTTCATGCCCACGATGTACAGATCTGGTTCGGGATGGGCCAATTCAACGGCGCCGTGCGGCAACACGCTGCCACAGGAGTGCATGTTCGGATCGATCGACGGCGCCAAGTTGACCGGGGCCTGCAGGATCGGGTCCAACTCGATGCGCATCTCCGACAGGAACGACAGGTCCGGCCGGAACCCGGTCAGGACAACCACGTGGTCGGCCGGCGGCAACGCACGTCCGTCCTCCGCCGTCACCACTGCACGTCCGTCCACCAGATCGATGCGCTCAGTGCGGAACCCGGTCGACAGTGACACCCTGCCCGCCTCGACTGCTTCCTTGGACCGGACGCCCAACGCGCCGCGCTCGGGGAGTTCGTCAGCGGCTCCCCCGCCGAAGGTGTCCTCGGAGACCCCGCGGCGCAGGACCCAGGTCACCGTGGTCGACGGATCCTTGCGCACCACCTCGCCGAGCTGGATCACCGCGGTCATCGCCGAATGCCCGCTGCCAACCACCACCACGCGCTCGTCCGCCCACGCCGAGGCCTGTGAGGGCGTCGGCGGAACGTAGGTCACCACGCCCGAGGCTGCAGCGGTGCGCTCACCGATCGCCGGAATACCGTCGGCTCCGGCAGGATTCGGCAGACCCCAGGTGCCCGAGGCGTCGATGACCGCACGGGCCCGAACCCGGTACTCGGTGCCCGAGTCGTTGCCGACGTGCACGACGAACGGCGTCTCAGCCCGCCCCGGGCTGACCAGCCGGTCACGACCCAGCCGCGACACCGCCTGCACGCGTGCGCCGTACTGCACCCGCTCGCCCAATGCATCGGCCAACGGCGCCAAGTACCCGTCGATCCACTCTCGGCCGGTCGGGAAACCGGCTTCGGAAGCGGTCCAGCCCGTCGGCTCCAGCAATCGCGCGGCGGCGGGGTCCACCAACTCTGGCCACGGGGAGAACGTGCGGACGTGCTCCCACTGCTCGACCGCTGACCCTGGTCCACTGCCGGACTCCAGCACCAGCGGGGTGAGTCCGCGTTCCAGCAGGTGCACGGCCGCCGCCAGACCCAGCGGTCCGGCCCCGATCACTACGACGGGCAGCTCCGACATCTCCGACTCCTCTCATCGACGTTCTTCGATGAATCGATCGTCCGCGACCCATCGAAGATTGTCAATGCGTATGGCATCATGGGGACATGGCCCTCGCCACCGCGCCGCTGACGTCGAGTGACGTGGCTGCCTGCTGTTCACCGCTGACCGGCGGCGTGCTCGATACGCCGGCTGCCGAACGACTCGCCTCGGTGTTCAAGGCGCTCGCCGACCCGGCACGGGTCAAGCTGGTGTCCCTCATCGCCGCTTCCGATGGTGGGGAAGCCTGCATCTGCGACCTCACCGAACCGCTCGGACTGAGGCAGCCCACGGTGTCGCACCACATGAAGCTGCTCGTCGAGAGCGGCCTCGTCAGTCGTGAGCAACGCGGCAAGTGGGCGTACTACCGCGTCAACGCCGATGCCCTCGACCGCATCGCAGCCGCAGTCTCGACCCGCACGGCCTGACCTTTCAGTGTCCTTCTCACGTTGCGCCCTCTACGAACCCGCGCCATCTGCCGGCCGGGGCGGAAGTGCAGCCATGGCAGCGGCGGCGATCGCGAGGAGTTCCTCCACCGTCCCGCCGTCCCTGGCGGAGCCGGACATGCCACGCATGACCGCGACCAGAAAGGTCGCCAGCTGACCCGTCGACGTGTTAGGAGGGAGGTCGCCGTCGCGGACACCCTGATCGAGCCGGTCCTTGACCCGACGACGTAGGTCGTCGCGCTGTTTGGCGAGCCGGGGCTCAGTCAGCATGAGGCAGCCCGGCGGAGTTCCCGTATCGGCGTGCGCTCGGGCGGTGCCGTCCAGCATCTGAGCGATGGCGTCCTGGGCGGTCCGCTGCTCGGCGAAGCCATCGAGCGCTTCGCACGTGCGCCGATAGTAGGTGTCCGCGGCTTCCTCGAACAGGCGGTTCTTGTCCCCGAACGCCGTGTAGAGACTGGGCGGAGTCACCCCCATCGCCTTGGTGAGCATCGCGATGGAGGTCTCGGCGTAACCCGTGCGCCAGAACTGCTCGACAGCCGCCGCCAAGGCCGCGTCGCGATCGAAGCCAAGTGGTCTGCCGGCCATGGCCACAGCATAACGTAGCGATCGCTATGAATTATGTTACGGTCGCCTCGTCAATGCATAGCGATCACTACGGAATGAGGTAGACGTGCAGATCAGGAATTCGGTCGTACTGGTCACCGGAGCCAATCGGGGCATCGGCGCAGAGTTCGTGGCCCAGCTCAAGCAGCGTGGTGCGGCGAAGATCTACGCGGCCGCACGCGATGCAAGCACCATCGACGTCGACGGCGTCCAGCCGATCGAGCTGGACGTCACCAAGCCGGATCAGGTGCGAGCGGCCGCCGACGCGGCCGGAGACGTCCAGGTCCTGATCAACAACGCCGGAATCTCAACCGGCACATCGCTGCTCAGCGGTGACCTCGTGAACATCGGGCGAGAGATGGAGACCAACTTCTACGGTCCCTTGCTGACGACGCGCGCCTTCGCACAGATCTTGGGCGCCAACGGGGGCGGCGCGATCCTCAACGTCGTCTCCGCCCTGTCCTGGTTCACCGTCCCGGGCGCCGGGGCCTACTCGGCATCCAAGGCCGCCGCGTGGAGCCTCACCGACGCCACGCGCATGGAGCTGATGGCGCAGGGCACGCACGTCGTGGGCGTCCACATGGGACTCGTCGACACCGACATGGCCCATGGGGTCGAGGGGCCGAAGATCGCTCCAGCCGTCCTTGCTTCCGCAGGACTCGACGCGATCGAGTCAGGCCGCAGCGAAGTGCTGGCCGACGAATGGACCACCTTCGTGAAGGGCGGACTTGCGCTCGATCCGTCCGAACGCTACGAGCAGATCTTCTCGGCCCTCGGTGTGAGCTGAGCCCGTTGGCGACTAGGCAGCTGGCGCAGCGTCGGCATCCTCGGGCGCGGGTTGGACGTGGGCGCACAGCAGCGTGCTCAACGGCACCGCGAACAACAACAGGGCCAGCGTCGTGTCGTCGGCGGCGAAGTCCTGATAGACGGTGACGATGCCGGCCGCTGCGGCCACCAGGAGCAACTGCGCCGACACCGTCAGCACGACTCCGGTGTGTGCGGCTCCGGAGTCCGGCGGCATCGCCCACAGCAGTGCGAACAGTGCTGCCGTCACCGCGATGACGGGCGTCAGCGGAACGGCGATGACGCTGGGGATCCACGCTGTGCCGACGACGATCAGCAGCGGGATCAGAACCAGCCGGTTGACGAGTTCGGACGGCAGGAGCGTGGGCCGGCCGGCGAGGCCGAGAATCGCCGAAACGCAACCAATCACGACGAGACAGGTGACGACCTGGGTGGGCTTGGCCCAGAAGGACACGGGCACGGTCACGCCCAGCTGGCTCAGTGTGATGTTGACGTACACGGGCAGCAGGTACAGCAAACCGATCCGGGCGACCAGCTGCCCTACGGTTCCGTTCCGGCTTCGGCGCACGGCGACGGGCACCAGGGTGAACAGCGCCACCCACATGATGACGAGTTCCAGGCCCGCCGGCGGCGCGATGCTGGCGTCGGTGGGCCCGGTGATCGCGTTGGCGACCAGGTTCACGACCATCACCACCGCGATGACGATCTGGCCGGACAGAGCGCTGATCCCGACAGCCAGAGTGGTCCGCACATCCCCGCGGGGCAGCAGCGCCGAGTGGAAGGACCGGCGTGTGCCATAGGCAATCGCAAGGGCGACCAGAATCGCGTGCGGCCAGGTCCCCGGGCCGCCGGGAGTCCAGTAATTCTCCTTGAAACCCGTGGCGATACCGCCTATTTCGGTGATCTCCAGGACGACGACGATCGCGGCCACGGCGCACAGCACCGCGGTGTACTTCCAGCCCTGTCGGTGGCGGGAGACGCTGTGTGCGATGGCCGACCGGGAATGCGCGGCCATCGCGACACCGCCGGTGGCCATCGCGGCCACGAAAGCCAGCGCAATACCCGGGACGTACGTCTGCGTCCCGATGTCGTCGAGCAGCAGGAGAAGCAGTTCGTTCGGGTCGGCGGGCGGGTCGGCATGCAGCGCCCGGCCGAACCGGATGTTCGCCCAGATGCTGGGGACCCAGGGCGCCGCGACCAGACAGGTCAGCAGGACGCCCAGCCAGGGACGGGTCGGTCGCCGGCGTACGTGGAGCTGGATGATCACCAGCGCGGCGGCGCCCAACCACGCTGCCGCAGTGGGGATCACCTGCCAGGCACGGTCCATGGTCAGGATGAGAATCGGAATGAGTGGAGTCGCGATACCCGCGCACCAGACCAGCAGCGCGTGATGCCGGGGCGCGTTCGGGCTGGTCGCGGTGTAGACGTATCCCACTGCGGCGACACCGGAACCCACCGCGAGACCGCACAGCAGCGGCCAGATCGGTGAGTACTTGAAGACCAGTTCGCCGCCGAACAGTGAATGCTGCTCGGGTGCAAAGAAGCCGGGAATGAAGCCGAAGGCGAGCATGACCGCCGCGCCCAGCCAGGTGATGACGGCAATCACGCGCAGTGGCACCGGGAGTGCGCGCGGCCTCAGGTGGGTGGGCCGCCGGCGGGCTTCCTGCCAGATGGGAGTCAGGACGCGTTGGGCGCCGCGCGGCTGATCTTGTTCAGATTCCACGGCGGCATTATTGCCGACGGGTTCGTCGCCCGGTGCCCTTTACGTGCGCAGAGTTGGCCAAGTCGGGCACTTTGGGATCGGTAGCCGCGCTGATGCCGTTCCATACTCGGCATGAACATGTGGAAGATGTCGCTACCCGTCATCGCCGCCGCATTCCTCGCGGGTTGCGCGTCGGATCCCGTTACGCCGGCCGCCGAGTCCGCGACCACGCCCGCCCCGACGAGTGCACCGGCCCAGATGAGCACCCCGCCGGTCACCCCTCCGGTCACCGCGACCGTCACCGCGCAGCCGTCGCCGGTCGCCGCCGAGCCGGAAGTGACCGGTCCGTGCGCCGACACCGACCTGGTGGTGTCCAACGAGCCGTTGGAATCGCAGGGCTCGGAGTACCGCCTCGTGCTCCAGTTCGAGAACGTGACCTCGCAGGCGTGCACACTGCAGGGCTACCCGGGCGCGGACATCGTCGACGCGGACCTGCCCGTCGTCCACGTCGAGCGCCGCCAGCAGATCGCCGCACCGCTGCTGACCCTGGCACCCGGCGACATCGCCACCGCGGATCTGCAGGCCAGCGACGTGAACCGCGAGACCGAGGCCCCGTGCGGGACGTGGGGTCAGGTGGTCGTCATCGCGCCGAACGCGCTCCAGCAGCGTCAGCTCGACGTCGGAATGCCGACGTGCAGCGCTCTCATCAGCTCGGTGACCTGAGGCGCACTACCCCTTGGTGCTGCGTCGGTACAGTCGACGATGACCAAGGTGAGGTATCGCATGAACCGGCGAATCAGACTTAGCGCGCTCGCGCTCGTCGTTCTGGCGACCATCGCCGCGCTCGGATCACCGAGTGCCGCGGCTGCCGAACTCAGCGACTACCGTTGGACGCACCGTCCACTGTTGCTGTTCGCGCCGACCGACGATGACCCTCGGCTCGTCGAAACGCTGAGCCGGATCGACGCCAGCCAATGCGCCTTCCTCGAGCGCGACATGGTGCTTGGCATAGTCCTCGCAGACGGACAGAGCACGCTCGCAGACCAATCGATCAGCGTCGATCAAGCGCAACGGTTGTCAGAACGATATGCCATCGGCGGGAACGCATTCGCCGCGCTGTTGATCGGCAAGGACGGCGGTGAGAAGTTGCGCGTCGACGAGGTGCCGAACCTCTCGACGATCTATGCCGTCATCGATGGCATGCCCATGCGAAGCGGCGAGATGCGTGCCGATTCAAGCGGCTGTTGACGTCGTGTCGACCATTTCGTGGTTGCGGCGTGGACGCATCACCCTGCTCGTCTGCTCGGCGGTGCTGATGGTGTCGTGCGGAAGCACCGAGCGCACCGCCGACGCAGACCCGCCAGCAGCTTCCGGCATCGCCCTCGTCGATCTCGACGACGCCGGCGAGGTCGCCGCTTGGACGACGGTCAACGACCCCGTGATGGGCGGTATGTCCACCTCGAGGGTTACGTTCGGCGACGCTGGCCTCGTCTTCTCGGGCAACGTTTCGCTGGAGAACAACGGTGGTTTCGCCTCGGCCCGCAGTCCGCTGAACCCCGGGGTCGGACGCAGAGCGACGGGCGCGAAGTCATTTCGCGTCCACGCCCTGGGCGACGGTAAGACCTACTTGTTGAAGGTGGGCATCGAAGGGCAGCCATGGTCCTACGTCCAGCGCTTCCCCACGCAGGCGGCCGTCCAGCGGATCTACGATCTGCCCATCGGGGGCTTCACGCCGGTTGGCATGCGCCTCGATCCTGAACCCAGCGCACCTCGGAATCTCGATCCGTCGACCATCGACCAGGTCGCGGTCTACATCCTCGATGAACAGCAGGGCCCGTTCGAGCTGTCGGTCAGCGCAATCGACGCCACCGCCTAGGACCCCGCCGCCGCACCGTCGTGGTGTCTCGCTAGTGGGTTCTGCCCGCCGGCGTCCCCGGGGTGAAGTTCGCCCACTCGCCGAGGGCGAATCCGTCATTGCTCCGCCGCACTTCGAGCGCGCCCGCACCACCGAAGTGCCCGGGGATGAGCAACTCTCGTTCATCGGCGGCGCGCTCGAGGATGCGGCGGCGAGTGGCAGCCGCTTGTTGCGGCGTATGGCAGGACGCGCTGTTGCAACAGGGATCGACGATCTGAACCGGGCTGTGCAAGACGTCGCCGGCGAAGACGGCGCGATCACTCCCGGACTCGAGCCTCAGAACCGACGTACCAGGAGTGTGGCCGGGTGCCGGTTCCAAGGTGAGGTGTTCGTCGATGGTGTAGAGCCCGTCCCACAGCACTGCCTGTCCCGCTCGGAGAATCGGGGCGATGCTGTCCTCGTAGACCAGGCGATCGACTTCTCCGAGCCCGTCGCCACTCGCATTGTCGGGACCGTAGTGGGCGTCGTCGGCAGCGGAGATCAGATACTGCGCGCGGGGAAATGCAGGCACCCATTCACCGCCTGCGTCGACGGTGTTCCCGCCCACGTGATCGACGTGCATGTGAGTGTTGACGACCACGTCGACGTCGTGCGGATGGACACCGGCTTCGGCGAGCAACCCGAGCAGATCGCTTTCACGCTGGTCGAAGTAGGGCGCCATTCCCGGTCGCTCGCGCCGACTACCGGCACCGGTGTCGACCAGGATGGTCCGGCCCCCGCTGCGCAACACCCATGACTGGAGCGCGATGACCATCCGGTCGGAATCGGGTTGCCAATGGTCGGGAGCCAACCAGTCCGCGTTGCGCGTCCACACCCCGTCGACGGCTCCTGGGAGGAAGTCAATCGTCGGCAGGAACGGCTCGTACCATTCGATGGCGCGGATCACCTCGACGTCGCCCAGAACGATGTTCTGCACCCGATCGACATCGCTCACGAAGTCGAACGTACACCGACGGCTCACCGGCGACCGGCGCGCTGATTTTGGCACCGGGCCGAGGTTGCAGTCAGCGAAACATGACTACTCCCAGCCAAGATCGGGGAACTGCGCTTCGGATCGGGTTCTACGGGCGTTCGGATCCGGCTGAGGGGAAGGCCTCGGCGAACAGGTCCAATACCGCCTGCCACGCCCGCGCCGAGTGCAGAGCGTGGTGCGCCACCCCGGGCACGGTGGCTTCGGCGTGAGCACCGCCGCCGGTCGATGAGCCGCCCGATTCGTTGGGATCGGCCCAGAAGGCGTGCTGGGCTCCGCCGTAGACGTTCACGCGCCAATCGACTCCGGCGTGCTGAAGTGCGCTGCCGAAGTCCATCAGTTGAGCGGGAGTGCACAGTGGGTCTTCGGAACCCGTGCACAGCAGGAAGGCCCCGCCGACGCCGTTCCACACCTCCGAGTCGGCGGCCGGTAAGGCTGGGTGGATCGCGGCGACTGCCTTGAAGGGGACCTCGGCACCGGCGAGTTCGAGCACGATACGGCCACCGGCGCCGTAGCCGAGTGCGGCGAGCCGGCCGCGGTCGACGCCGGGTACATCGAGTAGGACGTCGAGCGCGGCACGGCCGATGGCGTGTATGCGGTCGCGGTCGGACAGCAATGGCATGACGCGAGCCAGCATCGCCTGCGGGTCGCCGAAGAACGTCCGGCCGCCGTGGTAGTCCATCGCCAACGCGATGTAACCGTGCTCGGCGAGGACGTCGGCGCGGCCGCGTTGGTAGTCGTCGAGACCGATCCCGTCATGTCCGATGAGCACAGCCGGCCAGGACCCCGTCCCGGACGGCCGCGCCAGGTGGGCAGTCATCGTCAATCCGTCTACGGCATAGATGATCTCGTCTGTGACGATCATCCGATGAGGGTACCGAGGCTCGGTGCACGTCCGAAGCGTGTTCGCCCGAAGCTGACTCGGCCAGACCGACGTGGTGCGCTCCTGTCGCCTGGAGCTTGGCCCACCGGCTCACATGCCGACCCAGAGCCGTCCGGAGTTTCCATCCGGTTAACAGGCCCGTCTGCCCTTGTTCTATTTCGGACGTCCGTCTACTGTTCCCAACAGCGTGCGATCCAGGTCACCGACGAGCCGGAGCGCATCCCGCCATCCGGCATGAACACCCTGCGAGATCGCCTGGGAGAAGACGAATGTCATCACACGCACCGGACGCCGCACCCGTGGCCTCCGCGGACCCCGGGTCCCCGACCGGCACCACGCAGTTCAAGGCGAATCTCGGCACCGGCCGAGTGGCACTCCTCGTCATCGCCTGTGCAGCACCGCTGGGATCGGTCATCGGCAACACGCCGATCGGCTTCACCCTGGGAAACGGTGCCGGTCTTCCCATCATCTTCCTGGTGGCGGGGCTGGTCCTCGCGTGCTTCGGGGCGGGATACGTCGCCATCAACCGGGCCGTTCCCGGCGGAGGCGGCTTCGCGCGCTACGTGCACGCCGGGTTCGGGCCCGGGGCGGGCCTGGGCGCGGCCTACGCGACCACCCTGGCGTACGGATCCGGGACGATCGCGATCACCGCGGCCGCCGGGTACTTCGCCGACGTCATCGCGCAGCCGTACGGCCTGGACCTGCCCTGGTGGCTGTACTCGATCATCGCCATGGTCATCGTCGGCACGATCGGGCGCTATGCCGCCGACCTCAGCGCGAAGGTCCTGCTGGTCATGATCGTCGCGGAGTTCGCGATGCTGATCGTGCTCGACGTCCTGATCCTCGCGCACAGCGGACTGTCGGCGTTCCCGTTGGACGTGTTCTCCCCCAAGCAGGTGTTCTCCGGCAGCGTCGGCCCGGCGCTGATGATCGCGTTCACCTCGTTCATCGGCATCGAATCCGCGGTCATCTACGCCAACGAGGCGCGCAACCCCGGCAAGACGGTGCCGCGCGCCATCTACCTGTGCGTCGGCGTCATCTCGATCTTCTACTTCCTCACGGTGTGGCTCATCGTCGGCTCGGTCGGCGTCAACCAGATCGTGCCCGTCGCGCAGGAGGCGCAGGGCGACCTGCTGTTCACCCTCTCCGGCGACCAGGGTGGCCCCCTGCTGACGACGTTGATGCAGATCTTCTTCCTCACCAGCGTTCTGGCATCGCTGGTGGCCCTGCACAACGCGACGACGCGCTACCTGCAGACCATGGGCGCCCAGGGCACGATGCCGCGGTTCCTGGGTGTCCTGCACCCGCGCTACCGCGGGCCGGCACGCGCGAGCGAGGCACTGTCAGCACTGACCGCCGTGCTGGTGGCCCTGTTCGTCATCGTCGGTCTCGATCCCTACCTCGGCGTCTACACCAGCCTCGGCGGCCTGTTCACCGTCGGCATCGTCGCCATGCAGGGCGCGGTCGCCGTCACCGTGGTGGTGTTCTTCCGCAAGCGCAAGGACCGGCGGCTCTGGAAGACGCTGATCGCCCCCACCATCGGCGCCATCGGACTGCTGACCGCCACCGGCTTGATCATCGCGAATTACTCGGTGCTGACGGGAACCGACGCCCTGCTGCCGAACCTCCTCCCCTGGTGCATTCCGTTGGCGTTCGTCGTCGGCTTCGTCGTATACCACCGTCGCCGCGACCTCGTCGTCGACTTCGACCCCGTGCCGCCGGCCGAGAGCCGAGCCCAGCCGTGAGTGCGGTGGCGGTGATCGGACCGCACCTCATCGACATCCTTGGCCGTCCGGTCTCCGAGATCCCCGAGGGCCAGGGCAGCGTCGTGCTCGAGGAGATCCGGGTCACGGTCGCCGGAACCGGCGGCGGAGCGGCGGTGGACCTCGCCAAGCTCGGCGCAACGGTGTCGTCTTTCGCAGCCATCGGAGACGACGTCCTCGGGCGACTCCTCGTCACGCAGCTGCACGAGTACGGCATCGACACAACGGGACTGGTGACGCAACACGGGCAGAAGACGGCGTCGACGATCCTGCCGATCCGGCCCAACGGCGAACGGCCAGCGCTGCACGTACCCGGGGCGATGGCGTCGCTTCAGCCGACCGACGTGGATGTCACGGCCCTGCTCGCCGCCGACGCGGTGCTCTTCGGCGGGCCGGAAACGACTCCGCAACTACTCGATCCGCAGGGCATCGAGATCTTCAGCACCGTCCGTGCGGCCGGGATACCGATCTTCGTCGACCTGCTCTATCCCGGGCGGCCCGAGACGCTGCAGCTGCTCAACCCGTTGTTGCCATTGATCGACTGGTTCATGCCCAACGACCAGCAGCTGCGCGGGCTCACCGGCGTCGACGACGTCGTCGAGGCCGCACGGCTGCTGCTGGCACGGGGAGTGGGTGCCGTCGCCGTCACCGTCGGCGAACACGGCGCAGTGCTGGTGCGACCGGACGTCGACCCCATCTCGGTTCCGGCATTCCCCACCACCGTGGTCGACACCACCGGATGCGGCGACTCGTTCAACGCGGGCATGATCACCGGCCTGCTGTCCGGATGCTCCACGGAGGACGCCGCGCTCATCGGCTCTGCATGTGGCGCGCTGGTGGCCTCCGGACTCGGATCCGACGCCGGCATCGAGGACCTCGCCGGTGTGCTGGCTCTCATCGCCGCATCGCACTCGGACGCGGGCGCCCGCATCGCCGCACGCACGACCACCGCGCTCGACGCGTGACCCAAATCCGCTGCCACAGAGGGAGAACACCGTGACCACCGACATCGACGTCACCGCCGATCAGCGGCAGCGCAGTGCCGACACCGAGTTGCGTCGCCGCGCGAAAGCCGTCGTGCCCAACGGCATGTACGGCCACGAGAACATGAACTCGTTTCCGGCGATCCCGCAGTTCATCGAGCGGTCGCGGGGCGCTCGGCTGTGGGACGTGGACGGCAACGAGTACGTCGACCTGATGTGCAGCTGGGGCCCGGTCATCCTCGGCCACGGCGATCCGGTGGTGGAGGAAGCAGCCGAACGTCAACGGCAACAGGGAGATTGCCTCAACGGCCCGGCCCCCATCATGGTGGAGTTGGCGGAGACCTTCGTCGAGACGGTCGCCGACGCCGATTGGGCGATGTTCGCCAAGAACGGCACCGACGCCACGACGATGTGCTGCACGATCGCACGCGCCGAGAGCAATCGGAAGATGATCCTCGTCGCCGAGGGCGCCTACCACGGCGCCGCCCCCTGGTGCACCCCCTTCCCCGCCGGCGTCACCGCCGCGGACCGCGCCAATCTGCTGCACTACCAGTACAACGACATCGCCTCCATCCGCGCCGCGGTCGGGGATCGGGCTGGCGACGTCGCCGCGATCATCGTCAGTCCCTTCCGCCACGACGCCGGGTACGACCAGGAATTCGTCGACCCCACCTTCGCCCGCGACGTCCGCACCTACTGCGACGAGATCGGTGCCGCACTGATCCTCGACGACGTCCGCGCCGGCTTCCGACTCCATCACGGCGGCAGTTGGGAACCGCTCGGCGTGCCAGTGGATCTGACGCCCTGGAGCAAGGCCATCGCGAACGGCTACCCGCTCGCCGCGGTCACCGGCACCGACCGCTACCGGGATGCGGCCGGCGGCATCTTCGTCACCGGTTCGTTCTGGATGGGAGCCGTGGACATGGCCGCCGGGCTCGCGACGATCACCGAACTGGCCCGACGCGACGCCGTGGCCCGAATGCGTGACCTCGGGCAGCACCTGCGCACCGGCATCGTCGACAGCGCCGAGAGGTGGGGATTCGACGTGCACTACACCGGGCCCGCCCAGATGCCGAACCTGTTGTTCGCCAACGACTCCGACTACGAGCTGTCGATCGCATTCAGCGCAGCGGCACAGGCACGCGGGGTCTACGTGCACCCCAAGCACAACTGGTTCGTCTCGGCAGCGATGACCGACGGCGACCTCGACATGGCACTCACCGGCCTCGACGGCGCCTTCGACGCACTGCGGGCCCGGTACCCCCGGCGATGAGCAACCTGCAGGCGCTACGCGGCGACGTGGCGGCGCGCTGTCGCGACCTGGCGGCACAGGGCGTGGCCGTGGCCGGCGCAGGCAACGTCAGCGTGCGGTGCGACGATCGGGTGCTGATCACCAGGGCGGGGATGCGCTTCGAGGCCGCGACGGCGGAGGACATCACCGTCGTCAGCCTCGCCGGCGACGTCCTGGTCGGTTCCCGCCCGTCGTCGGAGACGGGGTTGCACCTTGGCATCTACGGGCGCTCAGCGGCCGAGGCCGTCGTCCACACCCACGGGCGAAGCTCGGTCGCCGTCGGGCTGGTGTGCGACGAGATGCCGCTGGTCCACTACAACCTGCTCCGGCTGGGCGGCCGGATCCCGACCGTTCCCTACCTTCTGTTCGGTTCCGACGCACTGGCCGAGGCGGTGGGAGACGCGGTCGGACGGGGTTTCGGCACCGTTCTCATGCGCAACCACGGCGCCGTCAGCAGCGCACGATCGCTGGACGAGGCCGTCGAGCACGCCTGCCTCGTCGAGTGGGTGTGCGACGTCTACCTGGCGGCCCGCAGCATCGGCACCCCTGCGGTCCTCACCGATGACGATCTCGACGCAGTAGCCGAACAGAGTCGGCGCCTGTCCTACGGTCGCTGAGGGTCCGCCGGCCCGGGTCCTACACTCGTTCACAGCCGGATAGCCGAGGGGACCCGATGCCGAAGATCGTCGATCACGACGAACGCCGCGAGGAGATCCTGCGCGCGGCGATCCGGGTCATCGACAGCGTCGGCCTGGACAACACCACCACCCGTGCGATCGCGCACGAATCCGGCTATTCCAACGGGGTGCTGAGTCATTACTTCCAGGACAAGGACGACATCCTGCAGTCGATCCTGGTGAAGACGCACCGCGAGTTCATGAGCCGCGTCGAGGAGAGCATGCGCGGCAAGGACGAGTTCGGCCGGCTCTGGGCGATGTTGATGCAGAACCTCCCCCTCGACCGCGAACGCCGCGTCGAGACGCTGATGGAGATGACCTTCTGGCCGCGCGCGGTGTCGAACCCCGCGTCACGGGAGTTCCAGCGCGACGCCGCCAACGACCTACTGAAACGGATCCGCGCCCTGATCGCCGACGTCCGCGCGGCGGGACGGCTCGACAGCGACCTCACCGACGCCGATGTCGCCGAACTGCTCATCGCCGTCATCGACGGATTGTCGGTGCACGCCGAGCTGTTCCCGAAGCGCCTGCCCGCCGCCCAGCAGCGGAGGCTGATGCGAGTTCAGCTGGAGGCCATGGGCTTTCGGATCGACGAGACGGCGCTCGACGCTACGCGGTGATGGCGGCTCGGCCGGCCGACGAGGGCTGAAGCTACGCCTCGTCTGCCGCCGGACTCGAGTAGTCCCACGACAGCGTCTTCACGGGCGTCATGCGGATGTAGGCGGCGCCCGGTCTGGGTGCGGTAGGCCATTCGGACTCTGGCACGCCCCGGGCTCGCGCGCCTTCCCTCGCGAGCTCGAGCGCCTCGGCCGGTTCTCGAACGATGCGGGCGTGACCCTGGAACATCACTCCCCGGATGTCCGCCATGCTCGAGCCGTCTTCGAGCATGACGCTCACGTTCGGGTTGCTCTCGACGTTGGCCACCTTGCGCGTCCCGTCGCGCACACCCATGACGATGTCGCGGCCAAGGCGAAAGTAGCCCAGGGGTACCGAGTGCGGAAACCCATCGTTCTCGATGGTGCTCAGGACTGCCCACGCCGGGCGGCTGTCCAGATACGCCTCGATCTGCTCGTCACTCATTCTTCGTGGCATGGCAAAGGGTAACTCGCCGATCTAGGACAGCCCCGTCGACGACCGCCTGCGACGAGAGATGGCATCGACGCTCGCCGCGAGCAGCAGCACGCCGCCGGTCACCAGGAAGTTGATGTAGGACGACTGGTTCAGCAACCCAAGGCCGTTGGCGATCGTCGCGACCACCACGCCCCCGATGACGGCATCCAGCGCCCGGCCCTTGCCACCGAACAGACTGGTGCCACCGATGACGGCCGCGCCCACGGCGTACAGCAGCGTGTTGCCCGCTCCGGAGGACGCCGATACCTTGCCGGCGTAGGAGGCCGCGATGATTCCACTCAACGCGGCCAGCGACGAGCACGCGATGAACACCGTCACCCGGATCCGGTCGACGGAGATTCCTGCGCGGCGCGCGGCTTCGGCGTTGCCGCCGACCGCGTAGATGTGCCTGCCATATGAGGTGCGCTTGAGCACCACGGTCATCACGATGAGTAGCAACAGGATCAACGGCAGCACGTACGGGATCCCGGCGATCTCGACCCGTGGATTGACGCTGCGGTTGACGCTGAGTATGAACGTGACGCCCAGCACGACTGCCGCGACGGCGACTATCCGTGCGATCACGATGCCCATGGGCGAATTCGCGAGGCGCAGGGCCTTCTTCCGGCGGTACTGGAAGATCTGCAGGCCTGCGAATCCCACGACCACCAGTGCGGCGATCGTCCAGCCGATGGCGACGGGCACGTTGCTGATGGTCAGTCCGCGGATCACCGGATCGTCGACCCGGACCGAACCGCCCTCGCCGATCAGCTTGAGCGTCACCCCCTGCAGCCCGAGGAAGAACGCAAGGGTCACGACGAACGACGGGATGCCCAATTTGGCTCGCAGCATGCCGATGACGAGTCCGATCAGTGCGCCGCTGACGATGGCCACGAGGATGGCCGCCCACCACGGCCAGCTGAGGTTGGCCACGATCAGACCCATCCCGCACGCCGAGACGCCGCCGGCGACACCCGCGGACAGGTCGATGTCGCCCAGCAGCAGGACGAACACCAACCCCATCGCCAGCACGCAGATCGACCCGGCCTGGGTCACCAGGTTGGCCAGGTTCAGTGCGGACAGGAAACGGTCGTTGGCCAGACCGAACACCACGAACAGCACGACGAGACCCAGGATCGCGGGGAGCGATCCCATGTCGCCGCCGCGTACGCGTTGCACATAGCCGCGCACCGCGTCGCCGAACGTCTGGTCGGCGCGGGCGTCACCGGCGAAGTCGGAGTCGGCCAGGGACACGTCGGATCGTGCAGTTGGAGCACCCGTTTCGATGGTCATGTCCCGATCCCCTGGATTCGTGTCTCGATCATGCACGGCTCGTTCACATCGACTCGGCGGCCTGCGCCGGCGCCAGGCCCAGTGCACCGGACCTCCCGGCGGTGATGAGTTCCACCACCTGACCGTGGGTGACGTCGGATGCCTTGACGTCGGCGGCCACCCGTCCCAGGTACAGCGCGCAGATCCGGTCGGCGACGTCGAAGACGTCGTTCATGTTGTGCGAAATGAGCACCACGCCCAGGCCGCGGTCGGCCAGCCCGCGGACCAGGTCGATCACCTGCTTGGTCTGTGCCACCCCCAGAGCGGCGGTCGGCTCGTCGAGCAACACCACCTTGGAGTTCCACAGGACCGACTTCGCGATGGCGACTGTCTGACGTTGCCCACCAGACAGACTCGATACCGTCTGCCGAACCGAGTTGACGGTTCGCACCGAGAGCGACGTCAGCGCCTCGCGTGCCATGGTCTCCATCCGCGCCTCGTCGAGCATTCCCCGGGTCTTGAGTTCGCGCCCCAGGAACATGTTCTCGACGATGTCGAGGTTGTCGCACAGCGCCAGATCCTGGTAGACGACCTCGACACCGAGAGCTGCCACGTCGTTCGGGCTGCGCACGGTGACCGGGCGGCCCTCGAACAGGTAGGTGCCGGTGTCGATCGGATGGATCCCGGCAATCGCCTTCACCAGGGTCGACTTCCCCGCCCCGTTGTCCCCGACCAGGGCGGTCACCTGACCGGGGTGGACTTGGAAGTCGACGTCGTGCAGGACGTGGACGACACCGAAACTCTTGTTCACACCCCGCAATTCGAGAAGCGGGGCGCCGAGTGACTCCGGTTCGACGACGGACGTCATGACGCTCAGGCCCCCGCGGCGGTGCACATGGCGGCGAACTGGCCGGAGCACACCTCTTCCTTCGCCTGCCCACCATCGTCGAAGACCACGTTGACGTTGTCCTTGGTGATCGACTTGGGGGTCAGGAGCACCGAGGGGACGTCCCGGTTGCCGGTGTCGTCGCGCGAGGTACTGGTCGTCTTCGGCTCATCGCCCTGGGCGAGGGCGATGGCCACGTCGGCGAGCGCATTCGCCTCTTCGTTGGCCGACTTGTACACGGTCATGCACTGCGTTCCGGCGAGGATGTTCTGCAGGCCCTCCACGGTGGCGTCCTGACCGGTGACCGGCACCTGGCCTGCGCGCTTGTTCTTCTCCAGGATCGAGATCACCGAACCGGCAAGCCCGTCATTGGCCGCATATACGCCGTCGACGGCGCCGTTGGCCGCGGTGTACTGCTGTTCGAAGATGGTCACCGCTGCGTCGTTGTCCCAGTCGGGCACCGCCTGCTCGCCCACGATCTTCACCGACGGCGTCGCGTCGATCACCGAATGGGCGCCCTTGGAGAACAGTGTCGCGTTGTTGTCGGTGGGAGAACCGTTGAGGAACACCACGTTCGACGGCTTGCCCGCCAGGCAGTCGACGAGGCCCTGGCCCTGCAGTTCGCCGACCTTGGTGTTGTCGAACGACACGTACACGTCGGCCGTGCCGCCCAGCGTCAACCGGTCGTAGTCGATGGTCTTGACGCCCTGGGTGGCAGCCTTCTGCTGGATCGACGCTCCGCTGTCGGAATCGAGGTTGACGATGGCGAGCACGGTGACGCCGTCGGCGATCATCCCGTCGGCGATGGTCGCCATCGTGTCGGCCGATCCCTCGGCGTTCTGGATCGTGAAGTCGACGCCGGCCTCCTTGAAGGCGGCCTCCAGCGCGGGCCGGTCCTTGGTCTCCCACCGGACCGACGACTTGGTGTCGGGAAGGATGACGCCGACCTTGCCGCTGCCGGCGTCTGACGAGTTCGACGAGTCGGAGCTTGACCCACAGGCCGAGAGGGTCAGGGTCAGGCTGGCGCCCACGGCGGCGGCGAAGAGCAGGTTGGTGGTTCGCTTCACGAAGATTCCTCCGGTTCGGTCACGCACGGATTCTGGTTGAGTGGGTTCACATATAACGCCATCGAGATCGCGTGGGAGGGAATTCGCGTCACCGCGCTCCCATCAGATGCTCGATCGCCAACTGGTTGAGAGCGACGAAGCTGCAACCTCTTTCGCCGAAGTAGGCGTCCGCGTCGAACTCTTCGTACGCGGAGCGATCGGCGAGCAGGTCGGCGTGGGTTTCGCCGTCGTTCAGAGTGGGCTGCCGCAGCTCGGCCACCTTTGCCGCCTGCAGCGCCTCCTGCACGGTCGGGTCGGCGCGGAAGGCGGCGGCGCGCTGCCGCAGCAGTAGGTACATCCGCATGTTGGCCGACGCGGATGCCCACACTCCGGCAGCATCCTCGGTGCGACTCGGCTTGTAGTCGAAGTGCCGTGGTCCGTCGTAGGCGGGGCCACCATTCGGCCCACCGTGCTCGAGGAGATCCACCAACGCGAACGCATTGGCGAGATCACCGTGGCCGAATACCAGGTCTTGGTCGAACTTGATTCCGCGCTGGCCATTGAGGTCGATGTGGAACAGCTTGCCGCCGTACAGGGCCTGCGCGATGCCGTGCATGAAGTTGAGCCCGGACATCTGCTCGTGGCCGGTCTCGGGATTGACGCCGACCATCTCCGGGTGGGCGAGGGTGTCGATGAAGGCCAGCGCATGCCCAACGGTGGGCAGCAGGATGTCGCCGCGCGGCTCGTTGGGCTTGGGCTCGATGGCGAACCGCAAGCCACTACCCTGGTCGATCACGTACTGACACAACAGATCCATCGCCTCGCGATAACGCTCGAATGCGGCCTGGACGTCCTTGGCCGAGTCGTACTCGCTACCTTCGCGTCCACCCCACAACACGAAGGTCTCGGCACCGAGTTCTACGGCCATGTCGATGTTGCGCAATACCTTTCGCAAGGCGAAGCGCCGGACGTCGCGGTCATTGCTGGTGAACCCGCCGTCCTTGAACACCGGCTGAGTGAACAGGTTGGTGGTCACCATGGGGACCACCAGACCCGAGGTGCTCAGCGCCGACGTCAGTCGGCCGATCATGCGCCTGCGTTCGGTGTCGGAGCTGCCGAACGCGAACAGGTCGTCGTCGTGCAGGGTGAGCCCGTAGGCGCCCAGTTCGGCGAGCCGCTCGACGGCTTCGACGACGTCGAGCGAGGGGCGCGTGGCGACGCCGAAGGGGTCGCCTCCGGTCCAGCCGACCGTCCACAGGCCGAACGAGAACTTGTCGGCCGGGGTCGGGTGCAGACCCTCGAGTACCGGGGCGCTGGACTCCAGGACGGTCATGGGAACTCCTCGAGAATCGGGGACACTGGGGCTGATCGGCCACACGGTGCTAGTTTGTTCGCGGCTCGAACATAAGATGTGGCCTACGCCACTGTCAAGGGTGAAAGTGAGGTCGTAGGTGGACGGGATGCAGGCGCGCCGGGCCGCCCGAGTGGGCACCAGCACCGACGACGTTCGGCGCCGCAACCTGTCGAGCGTGTTGACGCTGGTACATCGGCATCGAGCCCTCAGCCGGGCGGACTTGACCCGCCACACGGGACTTTCGCGTTCTACGACCAAGGATCTCGTCGAGGAACTCGTAGCGCGAGGCTTGGTGGACGAGTCGCCGGCGCAGTCGGTGACCCAGGTCGGCAGGCCCAGCCCCATCGTGCGTCCCGGCCGGCGCATCCTCGCGGTGACGGTTACTCCCGAGGTGGACGCCGTGACCGTCGCACTGGTTGCCATGGGCGGTGCTGTACTCGAAACAGTGCGCCGTCCGACCGATCGCATCCCGACCGCAGCCGACACCGTGACGATCGCAGCCCAGGCGATCGAGGACCTTCGGGCCAACCTGCATGCCGAACAGTCGGTGACGGCCGTCGGCATAGCGGTACCCGGGCTGGTGCACGGGCCGCACTCATCGGTCCGACACGCACCGAACCTCGACTGGCGGGACGTCGAGATCGGCGAGATGCTGAGCGCGGCAACCGGATTGCCCACCCATGCCGCCAACGACGCGAACATGGGCGCAATCGCCGAGCACCTCTTCGGCGACCATCACGATGCCCGTCATCTGATCTACGTCAACGGCGGCCCCAGTGGCGTCGGCGCGGGCTTCGTGGTGGCCGGCGGCCTCCTCGAAGGACTTGCCGGATATGCGGGCGAACTCGGGCACACCTACGTAGGCGGTCAGCAGACGTGCCACTGCGGCAGTGTCGGCTGCCTCGAGACCGAGGTCGTCCAGGCACCGTTCACCCGCCTCCTGGCCGAGTTGGACGGCGTGGCGGAACGTCGGACGCCGCCATCGGACGTCGTTGCCGAGCGCGACGAACTCGACCGCCAGGCACGCTCGCTCGCCATCGCGCTCGGCAACGCAGTGAACATGCTCAACCCGAATCTGATCGTGCTTGGCGGGTTCCTACGGGTCTTCTGCGCCTACGCTCCCTCCGTGCTGCGCGAGGAACTGGCACGACGCAGCATGGGCGCACCGGGTGACCTGGTGCGAGTGGTCCCTGCCACGCTTGGCGCCGACACGTTGGCCATCGGCGCGGCCGAGATGGCCTTCGGGCCCGTGCTGTTCGATCCCGCCGGGATCTGAATGCCAGTCGAGTCGCCGACCAGCTAAGTCGAGTCCCCGGGCATCGCATTACAAAATGTTTGCTTTCCGTCCCTAAAGTCCCCGTACGCGCACGAGTGAAACGAGTTGCTGCCATGAGTGCTCATCGTGTGCAGGCCAAGTCGAACGGGAGAGAGCATTGAACATCACCACCTCCAACCGGATGCGCCGCGGCGCACGCGGAGCCGCCCTGGCCGCCGTTGTAGCGCTGATCCCGCTGGGCGCCCCGGCCGTCGGCCACGCCGACCCCGGGCCGCACCCCGGCCCCAACATCGGATGCGAAACCATCCACTGGGGACCCTTCGGCATGCAGCGTCGCAAGGTCTGCGACGGCCCCCAGCAGCCGGACGGCACCTGGCAGCGCACCCGGACCATCTACAGCCCGCCTTTCTACAGCCCGTCCTACTGCGTCCGCAGCTCCTACTCCGACTCAGGCGACGGCCCGTCGGACAGCCACATCGACGACTGCGGCGGCCACGAATATGCCGAGAACACCTTGAATCAAGAGACCTACCCCGTGGCACCCAACACCGTGCTGCCGGACGAGCCCGGCTGGCTGCCGCCGTACACCAACAACATCCTCTAGGTCGCGGCGATGGCGTCGATGCGTCGACGCACGGCGGTTGCGCCGACATCGTCGGCCAGACGTCGGGCGCGGGTGATGGTCGCTTCAGACGGTCGTCCGTCCCGTCTCGTCTCCAAGAGGGCGGCGAGGTAGGCGGTTTCGGCGAACCAGCCCATGAAACCGCGCTCCTCGTGCTCGGCGAAGGCATCACGCACATGGGCGGCGGCCTGGTCGTAGCGGCTCAGAGCAATCGCCAGCTCGGCCAGGTGATGATCGACGACGCCGTAGACCGACGCCCACGAGATCGTGTTCTCACCCGCATGGTCGGCGAGCAGGTCGTAGATCATGGCGCAGACCTCGACGTTGCCCACCTGCGCGGCGACCCGGCCGATCGCGGCCATCGTGCCCAACCACAGGTTGTTGACCGGGATCTCGCCGATCCGCCGCCGGTCGTACCAGTCGACGAGGTCGATCGCGGCCTCGACGTCTCCCACGTCGACGTGGGCGGTCGCCAGAATTGGCCGGTAGATGGCGACGGTGAAGCGTTCGGTGATGCCCTCCGCCGCGGCGACGACCTCACCCATGTCACCGCGCAGCGCCCGCAGTGTGAACAGCTGCCCCATCAACCGCCCGTAGGAGTAGGTGACTGCGGGCGATGCGGGAATGTCGCGCAGCCCGTCGAACTTCGCGTCGCATTGCTCGAGACGTCCGGCGGCCAGATCGATCGCGAAGTCGATGTTGCTGACCAGCCAGGCCAACTCTGGGTCACGCGACACTCGCGCCTCGGTCAGGGTCGACCGGCTCATCGCGGCGGCGGCGAGATGTCCGTACTCGATCTGATTGCGAGCGATCCACACCGACACCAAGGCGTCGACCCGTCGGGCCGGCGACTCGTCGAGCAGCGCCATCAGCTCGTCGTACGCCGCCCTGCGCAACTCGGCGTACGACGGCACTCGCAGAACCACCAGCACTGCGAAGAGACTCGCGACCAGCGCATCCCGCTCGCTCGAGACGCGCGCCGCTTCGACGGACCGAGTGAGCAGATCGCGCAGTGCGCGGGGGTCCGCCACCCAGACCAACTCGATTGCCAACTGTGCCAACAGGACAGCGGCGGCCGGCCCATCGCCGAGTCCATCGGATTCGAGGACCTCGAGCGTGTCGTACAGGGTCTCGACCCGCTCCTGGTCGTAATGCAGATGGGCGTACAGGGTGCCCGGTTGGTCGTTCGCGAGTGTCGCGGTCACCTGCAGTTGGTGGTCGCCGAGGCGTTTGGCCATCGACACCGCCGCGAACAGGGTGGGGCGAAAGGCGGCGTCACGGGCTTTGCGTTGCGCCCGACCGAGATCGACGAGCATGCGACAACGAGGTGCCGAGTCTCCCGGTGGTGTCAACTGTTCGTTCGCGCTCGCGAAGAACACCACGGCGTCCTCGTAGGCGCCGAGTGACATGGCGCTATCGCCGGCTCTTCGGGAGAACTCCGCCGCGCGTGGACGTTCGGCGTCGAGGCCCCGGCTGAAGTGGTATGCGAGCCGCGAGTAGTCCTCGGCGCCCGAGGCGCCACCGAGACGTTCCATCGCGAGCGCCACGCGGGTGTGCAACTGCGAGCGACGGCGGCCGCTGATGCCGGCGTAGACCGCCTCCTGGACCAGTGGGTGGCGCAACCGGATCTCGTCGCCCGACGGAGTTTCCGTCAACAACCGGTTGCGTACCAAGACATCCAGCGCGTCTGCGAACGCGATGTCGTCGAGATCGTGTACGAGGGTCCGCAGCAGGAGACGTGGCGCAACGAGGCCCACGACCGAGCACAGCTGCAACGTCGAGAGAGCCTCGGGCGGTAATAGGCGTTCGCGCTGGGCGACCGACTCGGCGACTGACGCCGGGAACGTCTCGACGGACCCGGACTCGCTCGAGTTGATCAGCGAGACCACGAACAACGGCAGACCGTAGGTGCGTTCGTAGAGCGTCGTCGGATCGAGCGTGGTGTCCGCTTCGTCGAGCAATGCGCCAACCTCTGCCAAGCTCAGCCCGCCCAGACGAAGACGCTGCACTCCGCTGCTCCGCGTTGGCGCGGACAGCGTCGCGCGGAGGTCGGCGTCATCGGCGTACTCGTCGCGGACCGTGGCGACCACGCACAATCTGCTCTGTTCGGATGCGTGGATCAGATAGCGCAAGACCGCGAGCGTCGCAGCCGACGACCAGTGCAGGTCGTCGATGATCAGAACTGTCGGTCCCGACCTGATCGGCGAGGTCAACCAGTCGAGCACTGCGGTCATGACGACGGCGCGCTCATCGACCTCGAACCGATCGTGCGACATCTCCCCCAACCGTCGCGCTACGCGGGGGACGAGACGAAGGATGTCACTGCCGTTGTGGTGCAACCACTCTCGGGTCTCGTCCGTGCCGAGCGCATCCAACTCCCGACCCACGGCCTCGACGAACGGCTCGAAGGGCACCACGGCGTCGTCGCTGCACCGACCGAACAGGACACGAGCCCCGCCCGCGCGAGCGCGCTTCGCGATCTCGAGTGCGATCGTGGTCTTACCGCTTCCGGCCTCACCGGTGACCACGACGAACTGTCCGCGGCCCCGGTCGGCGCGACCGATGGCGTCGGTAATCGCCAGCAGTTCGGATCCGCGCCCGACGAAGCCGTCGGTGGCGGGCCTCGGCGTCACGGAACCGGGCTCGTCGGTCCGAAGAATCCGGAGATAGAGGGCCTCTGTCTCAGCTGATGGCGCTACCCCGAGTTCCTCGTCGAGGACGTGCCGACATCGGGCGGCGGCCTGCAGTGCCCGTCCACGCTCCCCGAGGGACAGGTATCCGGTCATCACCGTCCGGTAAGCGCTTTCGCGCAACGGGTCGAGGGCCAGTAGGCCTTCAGCGGATGCGATGGCGCGACCGGGCTCGCCCAGCGTCAGTGATCCACCAGCGTCGATCTCGAGGGCGCGTCGGCGTAGCTGCTCCACTTCGGTGCGCACGTCGTCCGCCCACGCTCCGACAGCGCCGACCAACGCGGGTTCGGCGGTGAGAGCCAGCGCTCGCCGTGCCTCCGCCACGGCGGTGGTCAGATCGCCACCGGATTCGGCACAGCAGCGCCGGACCAGTTCGATGTCCGTGACCAACCCGTCGGGCAGCGACAAGCGGACGTAGCCGCCACGCGATCGGACGCTGCCCGCAGGCATCGACGCCAACTCCATGGTGTTGCGCACACGGGAGAGGACGCCGCGCAGCGCGGCGTTCCAGGACTGGGGGCGGGACTTCGGCCAGAGAACGTCCGCGAGTTCGTCCTGCGGGACTTCACGATTCCGATTCACCGCCAGGTAGGCGAGGACTTCGACGCAGCGCGCACCACCGATCACCCGCGGGTGGACGACGTGCCCACGGTGCGCGACCCGCACCTCGCCGATGAGACGAACCGCGACCGACTCGTCCAGATCCATTGCCGACAGAATATGCGCGACCGTCATCGGGGGCTCGGGCATCCAGGAAACGGCAGGCGATGCGTCACCGACATGTCACACGGCTGCGCCGACCCGGCGCCTGCATCGGAGGTTTCAGTAACCGCTCCCACCATCCATGACAACCCCACTTGGCGGACAGATGGCTACTGGGCGACGGTCACGGCCGCGACTGCCTTCATCGACAACCGCAGCGTCGCAGTGTCATCGGTGATCCGCTTGGGGCTAGCGGCCGACGCATGCTCCTGCTAGCAGCAATGCCACCGATCCCAGGCGTGCTTACGCTCCAACTACGCGGCCAACGGCTGCTGCCAATACGGCTCGGACGAACGACTTTCGCGAGTGAGGATGAAGCTGATGTCATCGGTGGGCGTAGTAGGTGTTGGGGACATGGGCTCGGAGATGGTTGCGCATCTCGTCGCCGACGGACACCGAGTTTGGGCGTACGACCCCAACCCGGAACGGATGAAGGCCGCGGAAGCCGACGGGGCGATGGCCGCGTCGTCCCCGGCTGACGCCGCCCACCACGCCGACGTGGTGTTGAGCGTGGTCATGTCCGATGACATTCCCGCGGCTCACTCGGGTCCGGACGGCATCCTGGCGGGATTGCGACCCGACGCCGTCGTCGTCATGTGTTCGACGACGACGCCGGCCGTGTTCGACGCCGTCCGTGGAAATGCTGCGTCGCCACAGAACGTGGTCGACGCGCCGATCGTCGGCGGGGTGAAGTACGCCAGGGAGCGGTCCGTGACGTTTCTCGTCGGCGGCGATCCCGCGGCCGTGGATCAGGCAGAGGGCGTGCTCACTTCCTTGGGCAGCGTGCAGCGAGTGGGTTCGGCCGGCGCCGGCGTGAAGTACAAGTTGATCACCAACGCCTTCGTCATGGCCGCCGAAGTGGGGCTTCGCGAAGCGCTCGACTTGACCGACATCCTCGGCGGAGATTACGAGACCGCGCTGCGTCTGTTCGAGGTCGGGCCGATGGCCGCCGTCGTGAAGCGCGCGTTGGATGAATCCAACCCGAGGCCGTTGCGCGCCTCCGCGCAGGACTTCGACGCGTTGCTGTCCGTAGTCGACGATCCTGCCCGCTTGCCGATTTCTGCCGCCGGCCGAAACCGCCTCTGGGCGGCGGTCGAAGCCGATCCTGGCCACGAGCCGATGTTCGTCGAGCTCACCCGTCGGACCACCGCGCTGAGCGAGTACAGCCAGGGTGATCGCCGTTCGTGACGGGCATACCGGCCCTGGTGTGAATCGGCGACTCCGCGCCACGACCTGACTGCTCGAGGCACACCACCAGGGTGGACACTGTGGCGTGGCTCTTTCCGCAACGGTGTTCAAAGTCGAACTTGGCGTCTCCGACGTCGACCACGGCTATTACGCCGATCACACGCTGACCGTGGCCCGCCATCCCAGTGAGACCGATGAGCGAATGGTCGTGCGCTTGTTGGCCTTTGGGCTGCGCGCACACAGGCTCAGCGACGTGGACGGTGAGTTGGCGTTCGGGGCGGGCCTGTCCACCCCCGGCGTACCGGACTTGCGGCTCGCGGACTACACGGGCCGGATCTTGGAGTGGATCAACGTCGGCCAGCCCGATGGGCGCGCCTTGAGCAAGGCGGCAAGCCAGGCCGAACAGGTGCTGCTGTTCCCGTTCGCCGCCGGAGTGGCCACTTGGTGGCGCACCGTCGGCCCCAAGGTGGCGGGGCTGCCGAACCTGTCCGTGGTTCGGATACCGAACGAGCCGGTGCAGCAGCTGGCTCAGACTGTCGATCGACGAGTCGCGGCGCAGGTGATGGTGATGGAAGGTCAGGTGACGATGACCCTTGGCGGAGTGGACGTCACCTTCATGCCCGAGCCCTTGGAGTGAATGTCTGACCCAGAGGTGAGTGTCTTAGTCGTCGCCCGTCCGCTCCGACGCCGCCGCGCTCGTCATGGTGAGCAATCTGAATGAGATTTCCGCCAAACGGCGCCAAGCAACTCTGCGCAGTCTGGAAGAGCTTGTCCCCGAAGGCGATCAACGCGCGCACGTTGGCGGCACCGTCGGTGAGGAATCGGCTCCGCCGCGGTGCGTGGCCGAGCGGGTCGGGGTGTCGGTTAGTCGCCGGTCGCGCCGCTGCTCCCGCTGGCGCCGTCACCGCCGGGGGTGCCGCCGCTACCGCCCTCGCCACCGGCGCCACCTGCACCGTTGGGGCCCGAAGTGCCAGGCGCACCGTCGACACCGGCAGGGGTGCCGGTAGGCGCCTGCCCTGCGGTGCCCGCATTTCCGGCAGCTCCACCGGAGCCACCGGTGCCACCGCCACCGCCACCGCCGCCCGCGCCCGTGCTGCCGGCGCGGGTGACGATCGGGATCAGACCGCCGGCCCCACCGGAGCCTCCGTTCCCGCCATTTGCCCCGGCGCCGCCACTGCCGCCGGCGCCGCCGGTGCCGCCGGTGCCGCCGGTACCGGACGGGCCGGTGGGCGTGTTGAGACCGCCGGACGCGACGCCGCCGCCACTGCCGCCGTTGCCACCTCCGCCGCCCGGCGAACCGTTGCCGCCGGTGCCACCGGTACCGCCACTGCCGCCAGCGCCGCCGACGCCGAAAAAGAGTGCACCCCTGCCGCCGGCGCCGCCGTCATCTCCGGCGGTGCCGACGCCTCCGGTCAGGCCCGGCGCACCGTTGCCGCCGTTGCCGCCGTTGCCGCCGCTCCCGGAGGTGCCTCCGTCGTCGTTGCCGATGCCGCCGGTGCCACCGGTGCCACCGTTTCCACCACCGAACAGGGCGTCACCGCCGGCGCCGCCTGCGCCGGCGTTGTTGTTGGCGTTGCCCCCATTGCCGCCGGCCCCGCCGTTCCCACCCGCAGGCCCCCCGAGTCCGCCGGTGCCACCCGGCCCGCCGTCCTCGAAGAAGGAGCCCTGGGCGCCCACGAGGCCGTTGCCGCCGTTTTGCAGCCCGACACCGTTCAGTCCGTTCCCCGATGCGTCGCTGCCCGCGGTGTCGACAGTCGTGGGGTTCGGCGCCTGGGCACCGTTGAACCCCGGAGCGCCCGCTCCTCCGCGGCCTCCGTTGCCGATGAACAGCCCCGCCGCACCGCCGATGCCGCCCCTGCCCGTGCCAGCGATGGTGCGGCTGAATCCGTCGCCGCCGTTACCGGCGAACAGACCGGCGGCGCCACCGTTGGGGTTGGCCGCCGTCCCGTCGATTCCGTTGCCGATGAAGACGTTGAGGAGCGGAATCATCCCCGCGACGTCGAAGAGCGGATTCAGCAGCGCGTTGAGTTCGCCGATATCGAAGTGGCCGACCGGCACGGTGTTCACGGCGGGAACGTTGATCGACGCCCCTGCCCGGTTGGTAGCGAATCTCAGCGCGTTCGCCGCGGCAGGTCCCTCCCCGGCTCCGTCAGCCGCCCGTGACGACCGCTGCAGGAAGGGAACACCGAGGCCGGCGACGCCGAGAGCGGGCTCAGAGTCGACGAGCCACGGCCACGTCGGCACATCGTCGCGCGAGGCCGTCGCGCCGCCCAGCGGCGGCGTCGCCGGCGCGCCAGCATGGCTGAGGGTCGGTTGACCCGCAGCGGTGGGAGGTGCCCAGATGGCGGGCGCCGACGTGGGAACCCACTGCAATTGGCGGGTGGTGCGGTCGGGCTCCGGCGCGGGCGCGAGGGGGGCGTTCGTCGTGGGACCGCTCTGGAATGTAGCGGCGCCGACTCCCATCGCCATCGCCAACGCGCCAACCCGACCGATGTACTTCGCGCTCATATCCGAACTTCCCGTAGGTACCGAGTGATGCAGCACTGCGGGACACGGGGATGTGGACCTCAGCAAATTATCGTCGAGCCCGTCAGATCGTAGTGCGACGATCGTGCCCGACGCAAGGCACGGGGCGTAGCGGATTTTGCTGGCGCGCCACTCATCCGATCGGCCGTGGCCGCGGCCCGGTCAGCAGCTTGGCCAGATTGCTCCGCTGAGTCGGAGAGCGTCAGGATGAAGGGGACGTTCGAGCGAACGCCCCACCCACGAACAGAACCGGACATCGATGACATCCACTGCACGTCTTCGAGCGACTGTGGTCGCCGCCGTCGTTCTCACCGCTGCGATGGCGGGCTGCTCCTCGGGGCCCGAGGAATCGTCCGCCGCATCCTCGACCGTCCCGGTCACGTCGTCGGCGCCGATCGCCCCATCTGCCACCGGCACCGGGGAACCCGGTGGCGCACAGGCGCCCGCACCGGCCGCATCGCGGCCGCTCACCGATTTCGTCGAAGGCAGTTCGGAAGGCCCGCAGTACTCGTTCCACTCGTTCGCCACGCCGAGCGGTCGGATTCAGTGCCGCTTCGTGGACGGTGGCCTGGCATGCCAAACCGGAGCGGATCCGCACACCGTCGCCGAGAGTGCACTATGCGACTTCTACCCCGGCATCGAGCAGGGTAATGCCGTGCGATTCGGTTACTTCGATGGTGCACCAAAACAGCCCTGCGCGACCATCATTCAGGGCGATGGATTCCAGTCGCCCCACACGCTGGCCTACGGCCAGAGCGTGACCGCACCGCTGAGGTCGGGGACCACCGTCACCTGCACGTCAGCCAGCGACGGACTGACCTGCACCCAGACCGGCGGGACAGGACCACGGGGTTTCTTCCTCTCGGCCGACACGTTCACCATCCTCTGAAACAGTTCCGCGTGGCCGAGGTGGCACTCACCGGATCAGTCCAGAATTCGCCGGGCGACGTTCGTGGTGACCAGGTCGAGCAGCTCGTCGGCCCGGCCGGCCATGATCGTCCTGATCGCGTACAGCGAGAAGCCCTTCGCCTGTTCGGCGCTGATGGCGGGTGGGACGGACATCTCCTGGCGCGCGGTGACCACGTCGACGATGGCGGGCCCGTCGTGGGCGAAGGCCTCGCTCAGCGCTTCCGCCAATTCGCCGGGATGCTCGACGCGCCTGCCGAACGCCCCCAGCGCCCGGCCCACGGCGGCGAAGTCGGGGTTGTTCAGGTCGGTGCCGAAGTTCACGATGCCCGCCGCCTTCATCTCCAGCTCCACGAAGTTCAACGACGAGTTGTTGAACACGATCACCTTCACCGGCAGACGGTTCTGGACGAGCGTGATGAGTTCGCCGAACAGCATGGTGAGACCGCCGTCGCCGGCGAGGGCGATCACCTGACGATCCGGAAACGCGGTCTGAGCACCGATCGCGTGAGGTAGGGCGCAGGCCATGGTGCCGTGATTGAACGAGCCGACGAGACGTCGCCTGCCGTTCATCTTCAGGTAGCGCGCCGCCCACACGACGGGCGAGCCGACGTCGACGGTGAATACCGCGTTGTCGGTGGCCAGCTCGTTGGCAAGCCCCGCAACGTATTCCGGACGGATCGGCGTCTTGTCGCGATCGTTGACGGCCAGTCCGTCGAGCGACTTGCGCGTCTTGACGTAGTGCCGCAGCGACCGGTCGAGGTGTGCGCGGTCCTGCTTCTGGACCAGAAGCGGCTGCAGCGCCTCACACGTGTCGGCGACGGTGCCGACCAGGCCGAGGTCGATCGGCGTGCGACGGCCCAGGTTTCGCCCTCGGACGTCCACCTGCACGATCCGCGCGTTCTTCGGATAGAACTGCTGATACGGAAAGTCCGTGCCGAGCATCAGCAGCGTGTCGGCCTCCTTGATGGCCTTGTATCCCGAGGCGAAGCCGAGCAACCCCGTCATGCCCACGTCGTACGGATTGTCGTACTCGATGAACTCCTTGCCGCGCAGCGCGTGCACGACCGGCGCGTTGAGGGTTCCGGCGAGCCGGACGAGTTCGTCGTGAGCGCCCTGCACTCCGGCGCCTCCGAGAATGGTGACTCGCTCCCCGTCGTTGAGGATCTGCGCGGCCTGCCGCAGCGAGACCTCGTCGGGCCTGATCACCGACCGGGTCGCCTCGATCGACTTGGCGAGCCAACCGGTTTCATCGCCGGGCGCAAGGAAGATCTCGCCGGGTACGACGACGACGGCCACGCCGTTCTCCTCGACGGCCGCACGCATCGCCATCTCGAAGATGCGCGGAGCCATCTCGGGGGTGCTCACCAACTCGCAGTAGACGCTGCACTCGCGGAAGAGGTCCTGCGGGTGGGTCTCCTGGAAGTACTCGGAGCCGATTTCGCTGCGCGGAATGTGCGCGGCGATGGCCAGTACCGGCACCCGGCTGCGCTGGGCGTCGAACAGTCCGTTGACGAGGTGCAGGTTGCCCGGTCCGCAGCTGCCTGCGCAGACGGCCAACCGGCCGGTCAGTGCGGCGTCGGCAGCCGCGGCGAAGGCGGCCGTTTCCTCGTGCCTGACGTGCTCCCAGGTGACGTCGTTGGAGCGTCTGATGGCGTCGGTGAACCCGTTGAGGCTGTCGCCGGGCAGTCCGTAGACGCGTTGGATACCGCTGCGCGACAACGCAGAGATGAGTTGGGTGGCGATCGTCGCCATGTTGGTCTCCCTAGTGATTTCGATGCGGTCAGGATGGTCGGGTCATCTCGAACATGGCGCCGGCGCTGATCTCGGCATAGCTCGCCGGTCCGCCGGCGCGCAGGATGGGGTGGGATCTGGCGGTGTCGTAGACACCGTCTATCAGCAGCGTACGGTCGATGTGGACGGCAACCACCTCGCCCAGCACGAGCCAGGTGTCCACGGCCGTACCGTCGGCCCGTCGAAGTCGTGTGAGCTGCGTCAGCCGGCATTCGAAGTTGACCGGACTCTCGAGCACCCGCGGCGCCAAGACGACCGTCGAGGGCACTGGAGTCAGGCCTGCGTCGGTGAACTCGTCTCGATCTGCTGGGAGTGGCGCAGCGGTCTCGTTCATCCGCGTCGCCAACGCCCGGGTGGCAAGGTTCCAGACGAACTCGCCGGTGGCGTCGACGTTGGCGACCGTGTCCTTCCACCCGATCGAGGAGAACCCGATGATCGGTGGGTGGTAGTTGAATCCGTTGAAGAAGCTGTAGGGGGCCAGGTTTCGTGCCCCGTGACGATCCGCGCTGGAGATCCACCCGATGGGTCGCGGTCCGACGATGGCGTTGAACGGGTCGTGCGGCAGTCCGGTGCCCTCGGTCGGCCGATAGAAGTAGGCATCGCTCCCGGCCATCTCAGATCGCGCCTTCTGCCGGAGACGGTGCGGCGGCGTTCACGAGGTGAACCCCCAGCGTCCCCAGTTGTCGAGCACCTTCTGCTTGACCGGTGCCGGATAGTTCTCGTCGAACGACATGACCCGTTTCTCTGGACGGCCCACTCGGTCGGCGTTTTCCAGGCATGCGTAGACCACCAGCGAGGTTCCTCTGTTCTCGGCGAGTTCGCGAGCCACGTGGTAGGACTCGATGCCGTCGCCGAACGCCTGCAGTTCCGGGAAGAAGTAGGTGGTGAACGTGGGGTGGTTGCGTGAAGCGAAGGCCCACACCACCTGCTGCACGTCGGAGGGGTCGATGTCTTCGCCCACCACCAAGATCTTGGTCACGGTGTCGCCCACGTGCTGGGTCCAGAAAGTGTTGCCGAGACGGTTCATGAACTCGTCGAGTGTCCATCCGGTGCGCTCGTGCCAGTCGGTGGGGACTCGGATGACGAACCACAAGATGGCGGCTTCGAAGAGGTACATCCCGTCGATCACGGGTAGCCCGGCCTTCTGCAGCGCCACAACGGAATCGGAGGAGATGAAGAATCCCATGGTGACGTGGCAGTTGTCGATGGGCACACCGGGGATCGACATGGGCAGCACCGGGTTGTCGCGGAAGGTGACGCAAGTGACCTTCTGCCGCGGAAAGGGCGTCGTCTCGTCGGGCAGGTAACCCGGATACTCCCCAAAGGGGCCTTCCGGTTCACTGGTGCCGTACTCGACGATCCCCTCGATGATGATCTCGGCGTCCGCCGGCACCAGGATGTCGCTGGTTTCGCACTTCACCATGTCGAGCGGTTCGTCCAGCAGCGCGCTGGCCATGTCGTACTCGTCAACCCACGCCGGTATGCGCGATGCGGCTTGCGTTGAGGCGACGGGGCTTACGCCCAAGGCACACGCCCAGGGCATGTCCCGCTTCTGTTCGCGCCACATCCCCCAGATCATCCCGTTGTGCTGTTTGGGCCACCACTGTCCGGTCATGGTCTGAGCGTCGAGGATGACGGCACGGTTGGTCGACCAGTTGGTCCACCGCCCATCGGGGGTCTGGAGGATGTTCAAGCCCGCTGTCTGCAGGTACCGGCCGCCGTCGCCGTCGTGGGCCAGGGGCGCGGGAATCTTGTTCAGGTCGATCTGGTCGCCCACCCAGGTGTTCTGCTTGCAGGGCGCGTCAGCCGCGGCGAGGATGCGCGGAGGATGCGCTTGGCCGTTCTCCTTGGCCTCGATGTAGGCGGCCTGAATGTCCATCAACGGGGTCTCGGGGGGCAGGCCCATCATGACCGCCAGACGGCGCCACGGTTGCCCGGGGTAGGAACTCTTCCCCATTCCCCAGTCCGCGGCGCGAAAGCCCGGCGCAGCGTCCTTGACGAGGTTGAAAACTGGCATGGGAGCCAGAGTTTCGGCGGCGTGACGGAAGATGGCGCCCATTTCGAGGTTCCAGTCGACTTCGTCGTCGATCTCGACGAGTTCGCCCATGTCCTTCATCAGGGCGAGGTACTCGCGATAACTGCGAGGGATCTTCGTGCGATCGACGCGTGCGGACATGTGGTGTGCGCTCCTCGGGGTCGGTATCGACGGTCAGTGAACGGGACGGATGAGTTCGGCGGCGCGGAGCACATCGGGTGCCGGTGGTCGGGCGCCGGTCCAGCGGGGGAAGAGGTCGCGGCGCAGGTCGACGTCGGCGAGGTCCAGAACGCGGTTGACGGTCTGGTCGATCAGGTCGTCGATGGTCTCGGGCCGTTGATAGAACGCCGGCGCCGCGGGCATGATGATCGCGCCGATCTCGGCGAGCTGGGTGAGGATGCGCAGGTGTCCGAGGTGCAGGGGTGTTTCACGAACCAGCAGAACCAGGCGGCGCCGCTCCTTGAGCATGACGTCGGCGGCGCGCAGCAGCAGGTTGTCAGAGTACGAGGTCGCAATGCCGGCCGCGGTCTTCATCGAGCAGGGTGCGACGACCATGGCGTGGGCTCGAAACGAACCGGACGCGATCGAAGCACCGATGTCGTTCGGCTTGTGCACGACGTCCGCGCGCTCCTCGATCTCGTGGGCAGTCATGTCGAGTTCGAAATGGAGTGTTCTGCGCGCAGATTGGGACATCACCAGATGCGTCTCGACGTCGGGTTCCCCCTGCAGGACCTCCAGCAGGCGCACCCCGTAGGCCGTGCCGCTGGCCCCCGATATTCCGACGATCACCCTCGTGGTCATCTCGATCCTTCTGGTTGTGCCGGCGAAATGCTCTTACTCGAGACAACTCTGATTGCGCACCGGACGACAGCCCGGTGACGGTAGTCAATCCCTTCCGGCTAGCGGGTAATGACGTCGACATCGGCAATCACGCACTCGTTCCTCGAAGTGTCGTGCCGCGACGGACCGGCGTCCAATAGGAATCGCCACCGACAACCATCGGCTCCGCCGATGAAGACCCGGCATTGGCTGCGCCTATGACCGCATCGTCAAACACGATTGGACGCCGACGAACTGGTTCATCACGCTGAGTGCGATCCCTCGTCGTTCATCGGAGAGTGTCCGTGATGCCCACCCCCACCGTGGTTCTCGTACACGGAGCGTTCACCGATGCGTCGTCCTACCAGCCGGTCACCAAGGGTCTTCTGGACTCCGGCATCCCGGTGGTAGCCGTGGCAGTGCCCAACCGCAGCCTGCTCGGGGACGCCGCGCTGGTCCGCGCCTTCGTGGAGACGGTCGAGGGGCCTGTGCTGTTGGTCGGCCACTCCTACGGTGGGGCGATCATCACCGAAGCCGGCAACGCGTCCAATGTGGCGGCGCTGCTCTACCTCGCCGGGTACGCGCTGGCCGAAGGTGAAAGCCTGGCCCAGCTTCAACGCCAGTTCCCTGACTCCAACCTTCCCGACGCACTGACCCAGACGCCGTTCCCCGCCACCACGCACGCTCCCGCCGGCGTGGACGTGTCAGTGGACCCCGCGAAGTTCGCTTCGGTACTGGCCGCCGACGTCGATCCCGGCGTCGCGTCGGTGCTCGCCGTCTCACAGCGGCCACTGGCAGCCTCGGCCTTCACCGAGCCGGCCACGTCCGCGGCGTGGCGGACCCGACCGACCTGGGCGGTCGTGTGCACTGCCGATCACGGCATATCCCCGCAGGTGCAGCGCTTCGGCTACGAGCGTGCCGGCGCCACGATCCGCGAAGTCGACTCCTCACACCTGGTGATGCTGTCGCAGCCGGCCTTCGTCATCGATACGATCCGCGAGATCCTCGGCGCCCTCGGCTGACGCGTCGGCAACCGTCGAGACGCACCGCAGTCCCCTGCTACCAGGAATCTTTGCCAGTTGGACGGGCACCAGCCATGAACATCGGGCATCGTGTCGATTCATGGAGTTGAGAACCCTGGAGTACTTCGTCGCGGTGGCCGACGAAGGCTCGTTCACCCGGGCCGCCCAGAGGTGCTTCATCACCCAACCCTCGATCAGCGCGCAGATTCAGGGGCTCGAGCGCGAACTCGGCGAAGCGCTGTTCGACCGCACCCAGCGCACCACGGCACTCACCGACGCCGGTCAGGTGCTGCTGCCCTACGCCCGGCAATGCATCCAGGCTGCCAACGATGCGAAGGCAGAGTTCTCCGCCCGTGCTGGGCTGCTGCGCGGCGAGTTCCGGATCGGCACCGGAGGTGGGGTCGAACACACCACGACCCCGGTGCTGCTCGGCGAACTTCGGCACAAGTATCCGGGCATCGACATCGTCGTCTCCGAAGCACCCAGCAAGCCGCTGCTGGAGATGGTCCTGCAGAACCAACTGCACGCGGCCGTCATCGCCCGGCCCCCGGATGCATTGCCGGCGTCGATCAGCACCTCCCGACTGTTCGTCGACCAGATCGTCGCGGCATTCGATCCCTGCGCTTACGCGCTAGGCGATACCGACCCCATCGAACTGAGCGATCTGGCCCAGTACCCGATCATCACCTACCCGCGCACCAGCGCGCTGCGGGCCAACGTCGACCGGGTCGCAGCAGCGGCCGAGACGGAAATCCTGGTCAACTGTGCGGCGAATGACGTACGCCTGCAGGTCAGCTTCGCCCAGCAAGGACTTGGAGTAGCTCTCAGCGCCCGCTGCGATCCTGCGCTCATCGGGTCGGGCCTCACCATCCGGCAGGTCACTCCACTGGTCGAGTTCGAGAAGGTGCTCATCTGGCGCAATGACGTCCCCGCCTCGGCGCCCCTGCGCGCGTTCCTCGCACTGTGGAACACCATGGTGAATGTAGATGAGACGGCATCTGACCACGTGTGTACGTGAATCCCGGCCGGCCGCCGAGGCGCGGCGACTCCGGTCCCGCAGCCTTACAACGGATTCGGACGCATAGGCCTCACCTATGGCGCCGCCTCGCAGAACCAATTGGACGCACTTGCGCCCTTTACGAGAGGCTGAAGCCGTCTCCTAGAACATGTCTCGGCTAACTGCGCGTGCCGACACGGGAGTAGTCCCGGGCGCGTCCCGCACCTCGAACTCGCACGAAGGACCACACATGACCAGCGACCGCTCCACCCGCAGCGCCCAACGCATCGTCGACGTGCTCACCGCCTACGAGGTGCCCTACGTGTTCGGCGTGCCGGGTGCCAAGATCGACGCGGTCTTCGACGCCCTGGTGGACGGCGGGCCTGAACTCGTCGTGTGTCGCCACGAACAGAACGCCGCGTTCATGGCCGGTGCCATCGGCCGACTCACCGGCACACCCGGTGTCGTGCTGGTCACCTCTGGACCCGGCACCACCAACCTGGCCACCGGACTGCTCACCGCCAACACCGAGCAAGACCCGGTCGTGGCCCTGTGCGGCGCCGTGGGCCGAGCCGACCGCCTCAAGCGCACCCATCAGTCGATGGACGCGGCCGCATTCCTCACGACGGTCACCAAGCACACCGGCGAGGTCAACGACGCCGACAACGCCGCCGAAGCCACCGTCGGCGCCTTCCGCGCCGCGCTCACCGAACCACGAGGTGCCGCCGCACTGGTGCTTCCCTCCGATGTGCTCAGTGCCCCCACTGCAGCGGCCATCACCACGCGACACCCGGTACCGGCTTTGGCCGGCGCACCCATCACCGGGATCCGCGCGGCCGCCGACCTCATCAAGGCGGCGAAACGCCCGGTTCTCCTGGTCGGCGTTCGAGGTGCGGCACCCGACAGCTGTGCAGCGGTGCGCGCTCTCGTAACCGCCACCGAGCTACCCGTCGTCGAGACGTTCCAGGGCGCCGGCGTCATCTCCCGAGACCTGGAATCGCACTACCTGGGACGCGTCGGATTGTTCCGCAATCAACCCGGTGACGTCCTCGTCGCCCAGGCCGACGTGCTGATCACCATCGGCTATGACGCCGTCGAATACGACCCGGGCCTGTGGAACGACGACCCGGCCCGCACCGTCGTCCACATCGACTCCCTGCCCGCCGGCATCGACAACCACTATCAGCCCGTCAGTGAGCTACGCGGCGACATCGCCGAGACACTGGCCGAACTCACCCGGCTGCTGTCCGGGATGACACTCGCCGACGGCTACGTCGACGACATCGCCCGTCAGCGTCAGGCGCTGGCCGACATCGACACCACCGAACGCGCGATCCCCGCCACGGCAACGGGACTCAACCCCACCTCCGTCGTGCTGGCGCTACGGGAACACCTCGACGACGACGCCACCATCGCCTGCGACGTCGGCTCGGTCTACATCTACATGGCGCGACACTTCCGGGTCTACGAACCCCGGCGTCTGCTGTTCTCCAATGGCCAACAGACTCTCGGCGTCGCGCTGCCTTGGGCCATGGCCGCTGCGCTGGTGCGTCCCGGCACCCACATCGTGTCCATCTCCGGGGACGGCGGGTTCCTGTTCTCCGCCCAAGAACTCGAGACCGCAGCGCGACTGGGCCTCAACCTCACGCACATCATCCTGCGCGACAACACCTACGACATGGTCGGCTTCCAGGAAGTCCTCAAGTACGGCCGCAAATCAGGTGTACAGCTGGGCGACTACGACATCACCCACTACGCAGCCGCGTTCGGTGCCCGCGGATATCGCGTCGACTCCCTCGACGAGTTCACCGCCACACTGGCGCAGGCCCTCGGCGAAGACGGACCGTCGGTAATCGACGTCGCCGTCGACTACAGCAGGAACACCGACCTGGCCGCGCACCTGCACGACGACAGCTTCGAGTGACGGCCACCCCATGACATCAGGACACGGCACCCTCGACCAGTTCGCCACATGGGCGCGCAAGGTCATCGCCCACCACAGCACGACGGTCACCGACGATCCGCGCAGTGCCGAGGTGTTCCAGTCCTCGACCATGAGCGCGCTGCTCGACGGCATCTACGACGGCGACATCACCATCGAGGAACTGTTGCGCCACGGCGACTTCGGCCTGGGCACCTTCAACCGTCTCGACGGCGAGATGGTCATCCTCGACGGCGTGTGCTACCACCTACGGGCCGACGGCAGCGCGACCGTGGCGAACCGCACCGACCGCTCGCCGTTCGCGGCGGTCACCCATTTCGCGCCCGGCACCACCCTCACCGTCGACACTCCCACCAGTCGGTCCGATGTTCTCGAGCTGATCGATCAGACGGTGGAGAGCCCCAACCTGATCTACGCGATCCGGATCACCGGTGCGCTCTCGAATGTGCACACCCGCACCGTCAAAGCCCAGACACCGCCCTATCCCCCGCTGACCGAGGCCAGCGACGGTCAGGCCGAGAAGACGTTCGACCACGTGGACGGTGTCCTCGTCGGTTTCCGCACACCGGAATTCGAGCAGGGCATCTCGGTGGCCGGCTATCACCTGCACTTCCTCGATGACGAACGCACCAGCGGAGGTCACGTCCTCGACTTCACTCTCGAGGCCGGTCACATCGCCATCAGCACCGCCTCTGAATTACATCTACGCCTGCCGACATCCGGAGCCTTCCTGCAGGCCGATCTCGTCGGCGGGGATGTCTCGGCGCAGATCCACCACGCAGAGGGAGGCGACTGATCCTCGGGCAGCGTTACACGCGTCGTCTCACACACGTAGCCTGCGAACGGCTTTGGGCAATCGGTGTGCTGGCGGTCGTTCTCGGCATCAGCGGATGCACAGCAGAACAGCCCCTGGCCGCGCCGTGGGCGAACTTCGCGCCCAGCACGGCGGAACCCGTCACGTCGACACAGCTAGCGCCGGAAACCTCGCCACCACTCGATTCCGAGTCCTACGACTACCGCAAGCTCCTCGTTCAGCCAGAGGACCTTTCACGACCCAACAGCGGTTACGCCGTGCCCGAACCCGCCACCCTCAACCCCGACGGGATCCCCGGCGCAGAGGTGATGCTGACGAGCGACGACTCCACCACCGCCATCGGGATCACCATCGTCGTCCTGGCCGACGATGCCGCCGCACCGACCGAGCTACCCAAGGCGCTCGCCCATCTGTCCACCGTGAAATCACCGGATCCGGCGCGGCCCATCGCGGTAGGTGACGAGGGCTTCGTCGTCTCCGGAACGACACCTGACGGCACCCAGACGGCAACCGCGCTGATGTACCGGTACAAGCGCGCGCTCGTGCGCATGGATTTCTATAGCCTGCCAGGACAACCCACACCCACCGAAACCGTCCTCGATGTCGGGCAGATGCAGACGGCACTGCTCCGCGTGGGTCTCGATGCAGCGGTGACGCGGTGAGCCTGCCAATCGCGTCGCAACGGCCAACACCACCATGAAGGGAGCCTTCTCGTGCCCGACATCAACTCGTCACCGCGCGGCGCCGCTCGACGATTCACTCCTGAGCTTGCTGATCTAGTCGATTCACCTCTGTACGACCAGATCTGGTCCGACGAACGATTGAGCCCCCGCGACCGCAGCATCGCCACACTGAGTGCGCTGATCGCGCTCTACCGCCCCGACGAACTACGGGCACACCTGCGGCGCGGAATCGACAATGGCCTCACCATCGACGAACTATCAGCGTTGATAACCCATATCGCCTTCTACGCAGGGTTTCCCGCGGCCATCTCCGCCTCGGCAATCGCCGCGGACACTCTGCTCTAGGACCACGAGATGGAGCGCCCAACACGACGCTCACTCCTACCGTCCCCGCTGACCTTTCAGACCCTCCACGCTCTTAGCCCGTGGGCAGGCCCTTGAAGTTCGGCTCCCATCCCAACGCTGGGGCCACGTAGCGGGCGAAAGTCTCGAGGATGTGGAGGTTCAAATCCACCCCGAGCTGGCTGGGGATCGTCAGCATCAGCGTGTCAGCCGACTGGACTGCGGCATCGGCCTTCAGTTGCTCGATGAGGACATCGGGTTCGGCGGCATAGGTCTTGCCGAAGGTCGAGCGGAACCCATCGATGATGCCGACCTGGTCCGCCGAATCGTCTCCCCGCGGACCGAAGTATTGCCGGTCCAAATCGGTGACGAGTGGGAAGATGCTGCGGCTCACCGAGACTCGCGGAGTTCGCAGGTGACCTTCGGCCGCCCATGCCGCGCGGAACTGGTCGATCTGGTCAGCCTGCAGGTCTGCGAAGGAGTCCCCGGTGGCCTCGGTCAGCAGCGTCGAACTCATCAGATTGACGCCTGCCGTGCCGGCCCATCGCGCGGTCTCCCGCGATGCGGCGCCCCACCAGATGCGCTCGGCCAGTCCTGGTGAGTGCGGCTCGATGCGCAGCTTTCCGACTCGCCCGAACTGTTGGGGATCGGCGTCGGCGACACCCTCACCGCGGACGGCACGTAGGAACAGGTCGAATTTGTCCCGGGCGATGTCGGCGCCACGCGGATCCGTCGATCCGGTGTAACCGAAGGCCTCCCACCCACGCAGCGCCGGCTCGGGCGACCCGCGGCTGACTCCGAGTGCCACCCGCCCCTCCGAGAGCAGTTCGAGCGCAGCTGCCTCCTCGGCAAGGTGCAGCGGATTCTCGTACCGCATGTCGATGACACCGGTGCCGACTTCGATCCGCTGGGTACGGGCGGCGATCGCAGCAAGCAGCGGCATGGGTGCAGCGGACTGCCGGGCGAAGTGGTGAACGCGAAAGTACGCGCCGTTGACGCCTAGCTCGTCGGCCCCTGTCGCGATGTCGACTGCATCGCGCAGCATGTCGGCGGCGTCGGGCCCGCGGGACCCGCCGGCAGACGCGTAGTGCCCGAAGCTCAGAAATCCGAAAGCCTTCACGCCACCGCAAACCTCATTCACCCTTCAGGTATTCCCGGGCCTCGACGCCACGGCCGGACGCCCGCCGTAACCGGCTCGGGAATCTTTGGAAGACTGCTACCCATGGCCGACGCTCAAGACCTCCCACTGGCTGCACCGGGACAGACCCCGCGCCGAGTCATGACCATCGCCGGCTCCGATTCAGGCGGCAGCGCGGGCCTGCAGGCTGACATGCGAACGTTCGCGATGCTGGGCGTCCATGGCTGCGCCGCGCTGACAGCCGTCACGGTCCAAAACTCGCTGGGCGTCAGAGCGTTTCACGAAGTTCCCGTTGAGATCGTTGCAGGGCAGATCAGCGCGGTGGCGTCCGACATCGGCATCGAGGCCGCTAAGACCGGCATGCTTGCATCGAGCGCGATCATCAGGACCATCGTGGCGACGTGGAGGTCCGAAGGGCTCGACGGCACTGTCCCGCTGGTAGTCGATCCGGTGTGTGCGTCCAACGTCGGCGAGCCGCTACTTCACCCCAACGCGCTGGACGCCATGCGCGACGAACTGATCCCGCTGGCCACGCTCGTGACGCCCAACCTCGACGAGGTGCGTCTGTTGGTCGGCATCGATGTCGTCGACGACACCAGCCAGCGCGAAGCTGCCCGGGCCCTACACGCGCTGGGGCCGCAATGGGCGCTGGTGAAGGGTGGCCACCTGCGCACCTCGCAGACCAGCTCTGACCTCCTCTTCGACGGCTCCGAGTTCCACCAGTTCGCTGCGGACCGCGTGGACACCCCCCACGATCACGGCGCCGGCGACACTCTTGCCGCGGCGATCACCGCTGCGCTGGCTCACGGCTACCCGGTTCCCGAGGCGGTCGGTTTCGCCAAGCTCTGGATCACCGAGTGCATCCGCGCCGCCTATCCGATCGGCCGTGGCCACGGCCCGGTCAACGGCATGGCCCGATTGCTCCGCTGAGAGTCCCAACGCCAGGACGAAGAGGACGTTCGAGCGTTCATTGGGGAACGGGCCCCGACGTCAGCAACTTCGACCCGGGCGTTCGGCGACCGCCTAAGCTATCGACATGCCTTCCCACCTGGAAGTCTGGAAGCCGACCGGACGGCAGCTCATCCCCCTCGGGAGCGAGCGAGTGACCGTCGGCAAGTCATCCACCAACGTCGTTTCCCTCGATCACGATTCGACAGTCTCGCGCGTCCATGCGGTGTTGGAGAACCTCGGGCACGCGTGGTCTGTCCGCGACGTCGGTAGCCGCAACGGCACCTACATCAACGGGGAGAAGATCTCGGCCGAACGAGTGCTGCGCTCGGGAGACGAGGTGCGGGTTGGCAAGACCAAATTGGTCTTCTGGGAGGTGCGGGACGCCACGACCCTTGGTGAGGCCACGGTTTCCGTCGCACCCACCCAGCCGCCTCCGCGCCTGACCCGTCGCGAACTCGAGGTGCTGGTCGTCTTGTGTCGGCCACTGGTTTCCGGCGACCCGTTCCCGGAGGCGGTATCCGTTCGGCAGATGGCTCAGGAGCTGTTCGTCACCGAGGCGGCGATCAAACAGCATCTGCAGAACCTGTACGACAAGTTCGCCATACCCGCCGAAGGTGAGCGCCGGGTGCGCCTGGCCAACGAGGCCATCAGGCGTGGTGCTGTCACATTGAACATGCTGCGCGACAACGGTTCTTAGGTGAAGTCGAGGGCCTCGACCGTCCCGACCGCTCCCTCGTGCGTCGGCCGGTCGGCGCCGCCGATCCCGTATACGGTGTTGCCGACCGCGGCGACGGCTTCGCCATGGCGCGCCGTCGGCATCGATGGCAGCGCTCGCCATTTCGAGTCGGCGATGTCGTACATCTCCGCGGTCGCCAGTACCTGTGTCGGTTCCTCGCCGCCGAGAGCGACGATCCGGCCGTCGATGTAGACGGCGCCGTAGCTGCCGCGCGGAGTCGGCATGTCGATGAGCCTCGTCCACTGCCCCGATTTCGGATCGAAGCGCTCGAACGCCGCGGAATTCTTGTCTGCGGAGAGGAAGCGTCCACCGACGGTGTACACGTAGGTCCCGTCCGAGACCGCGGCCAAGTGCTCACGCGGGGTGGGCAAGTCGGCGACGTCCTTCCAAGACTGACCGTCGAACACCTCGGTCTGGGCGACGAGCTGTTTTGCGTTCTGCCCGCCGGCAACCACGAGCAGGTCACCGACGACCGCGGCTGCGGCGGCCGCCCGGGCATGGGTGAGATTTGGTAACTCCACCCACGTGCCGCCGCGCAAGGCGTACACCTTGTCCGACACGTTGGCGAGTTCGTCCGTGGCGCCGCCGATCACCACCACTTCGCCGCGGTACGTCGTCGCGGTCGCGTGGTGCAACGGCACCGGCAGCGGCGGTTGCGCCTGCCATGCCCCCGTCTTCGGGTCGAAGCTCTGCACCACCTGAAGCACGTCGCCGCGACTCATGCCACCGACGACGATGATCTTGTCGTCGAGCACGGTCCAGGCCATCATCAGTCTGGGCGTCGGCGCGTCCGGCAAGGATTGCCACGCCGATGCGGGTTGCAGCTTGCGAGGCGCGAGCTTGAGCGATTCGGCAATCGACGTGACCTCGCTCGTGCCGGTGTCGGTCGCTCCACCGATCACGAAGACAGATTTGTCTACTGCGGCGACCGCCATTCCGTGGCGAGGTGTGCCCAGATCGGGCAGCCCGGACCACGTTTTCGCAGCGAGGTCCATCACCGAAACGGTGTCGAGCACCTGGCCGGCCGACAAGCCGCCGACTGCGATGAGGCGCGCGTCGGCGATCGCGACGCCGAGGTCGCTGCGCGGCTGCGACATGGCAGGCATCGCCGTCCATGAATCAGCGGCCGGGTCGTAGGCCTCGACCACCGACAGATCAACGGTGCCGTCGGATCCGCCGACCGCGTACATCACCTCGCCGTCCGACGCAGCGCCCAATGACTCTCGCGGTGTAGGTATTTGGGCTCCAAGCTTCCAAGCGACGCCGTCGAAGACCTCCGTGGTGTCGAGTAGCTTGCCGCCGACGTCGACGCCACCGGTGACCACGAGGCGGTCCCCGACCACCACGGCAGCGCCCGCCGCACGCGGTTGCAGCAGCGGTGGCAACTCGACCCAGCGACTGTTGACGACCCGCCAGACCTTGTCAGTCGCAACCCGGGTGTTGGCGCCCTCGGCGCGCCAACCTCCCAGCACGCACGGGGTTCCCTGCCACGTCACCGCCATTGCGTGCTGAACCGGGACGGGAAGTTCGTCGCCGCCCTTCCAGCTGTCGATGGCGGGGTCATAGCCTTCATGGCGACCGCTGACGCTGCCATCGCTTTCCAGCCCGCCGAAAATCCAGATGGTGCCGTCAGACTGGGTCGTCGCAGCAGCCTCCCGGGCCACCCGTGCATTCGTGATCGGTTTCCACCCGGCCTGGGCCTCGGCCGTTGGATCGCTTGCGACGGTCGGGCTGCTGTCGCCACCGGTGCCTCCGTCGGGCGAGGACACGAAGTAGATACCCCCGGCCACCAGCAGTGCTACTGCGATGGTGGCCGCAGCGACCAACAGCCACGGCCTTCGATTCCGTGGCTTCTCGATGATGCTGGTCGAACCCTCGTGCCCGGGTCCGTGCGGTCCATGGCCGCCAGCCGAGAAGGGCGGACCCGGCGGGATGGGACCCGGGCGGCCTGGCGAGATCGGCCCCGCCGGGCCACCCGCATTCGATACCGGAAGCGGCGGAGGTCGGTTCATGGCCAGCGACGCCGCTTCCGAAAGGTCGGTCTGATCGGAGGTCGGCAGGTGGATCGCGGCGGTCCCCGTCGGCGGGTTCGACTGACCGACCGTGTCACTGAGCACCATCGAATCGGCGATCAATCCGTTGTGACGCTGCGCCGCCTGAAGCTCGCGGCCGAACTCTGCCGCCGAGACTTGGCGTTGATTCGGATCCCGGGACATCGCCGTCTCGATCGTGGCGCACACATTGGCCGGAATTCCCTGCGGCCGCATATCCGGCACGGGGGTCGAACTGATCCGCAGATAGTGCGCGACCAGATCCTCACCGTCCCTGCGCTCGTGCGCGGCTACACCGGCGATCAGCGCATAGATCGTGGCACCGAGTGAGTACACGTCGGACACCGCCGTCGGCGGATCTCCACCGAGCACCTCGGGCGCGGTGTATGCGATGGTGCCGGTGAAGAAACCGGTCGCGGTCTCGTATCCGCCGACGATTCGTGCAATACCGAAATCACTCAATTGCGGTTCGCCATAATCGTTTACCAGCACGTTGCCGGGCTTGATATCGCGGTGCAACGTACCGATCCGATGCGCCGTTTCCAGCGCACCGCACAACTTCACCGCGATACGCAACGCGTCCGGCCATGCGATCCGGCCGACCCGCTGCAACCGCTGCGCCAGCGAGCCCGCCTCGTGATAGGGCATCACGATGTACGGCCGGTTCGTCTCAGTGACGCCGACCTGCAGGATGTCTTCGATGTTCGGGTGACCGGAGAGCTTTCCCATAGCCAGACCTTCGCGCAGGAACCGTTCGCGATTGTCTTGGTCGAGATCGGACATCAACACCTTGATGGCGACGGTTCGGGCAAGTGAGGTCTGGTGGCAGCGGTAGACCACGCCGGCGCCACCTCGGCCCACTTCGAGGGCGTCCAGGAACCCGGCAGCTTCCAGCTCAGCAGCGATGCCGCCCCCACCAGAAGGCTTGGTGCCCTCTGCACGTTCTCCGGCCATGGCGCCGATTTTCCTCCGATGTGCTGCGGTTCATTCGCGATCTCCGAAATCAACGAGTTTTAGCTCGGTGACGTTCGGAGTCACGCTCCACCGCAGGTGACGGGTCGCAGTTACTCCCTGTAGCTAGATGGTGGTCTGAGTTATGACAAGGCTGGAGGTTTCACTCGGCGCGCGACTCGGCCCGCCACCAGCTACGTGGTGGCGGGCCGAGAGCGGTCAGGTCAGCGGATGGCCGCGATACGAGGCAGGTCGGTGAGGACACCGATTCTCGAGGGGCTGTTCGGCTTGACCCCGCCCGTGCTGGCGACGACGATCGATCCGCCGCGGCAGGTCACGGTCTTGCCGTCGACGAGGACGCTCTGGCCCTCGTCGATCGGGATGTCGTAGCCGTCTTTGTCGGTGTAGTGGCAACCGCCGCTGTCGTTGTTTTGGATGGGCTGGGCGTTGGCGACAGCCGGGGCCAGGGCGACGACGGCCAGGGCGCCGAGCAGAGTCGCTGCGTACTGGAAGCGGGTCAGCGTGCGGCTTTCGGTCATTTCGGTGTTTCCTCTCGATGGTGGTTTTCGTGTTGAGAGAAATACTTCCGTCTTTCACGTGCCCCGGTAAGCGCCCAGAAGCCAGACTTCGTACTGTCGGGAAGGCAGCATTTCCTATCCCAGAGGTAAGGTCCGCCCGCATTCGAGCCGGCGCCATTCGTGAAGCGAGTGGACGGCGCCGGTTGTCGGTCTGACCAGAGTGGGGCGGCTAGCTCGATCCGATGGTGTCGACGAGATTCGCTGAGAGACAGACTCTCTCGCGTCGACCTAGTCGACAATGGACAAAGTCGGCGTCACACGGACGCGGCGTGCGGACATCGACACGAACCATCCGTCTGCGCAGCTCCGGGCGCCGACAGACCTACCGCAGCAGTCCGCCCGGGCCGTGACAGCACGGCCCGGGCGGTTCGGGTTGGCGGCAAGTCCGCGACTCAGAAGTACGTCGTCGCCGTCGTACTCGTGTCGTTGTCACAGGTAATCGTGACAGTCCAGTTCCGGAATCGCGGAACAGCCGGGACGATCCTCAGGTCGTACTTGGAGTTGGCCGGCAAGGCGAAGCTGCGGTTGAAGCCATCAGTCGCATACGTGCACTGCGACGACACTCCACTTCGGTCGGTGATGTGAGCGACCATGCCACCCAAGACGGTGTCGAACGAGACCGTCGGCCCTAGCTTGGGCGCAGGCGGCGGTGGCGGCGGATCATTCGGGGGCGGCGGAGTGGACCCACTCGCGCAACCCGACACGATGATCTTGGCGCCCTGCTGATTCTGAAGCATGCTCTTGGCCTTGCTCTGGGCGACGGCGAGCGACGGGTCGGACGCCCCAACCTCTTCGCCGTAGTCATTGGAAGCGGCCGCCCCGCATTCGTTCGTAGCGATCACCACGGTCACGCAGTGAGTGCCGCCGTTGTTCACACAGTTCGTGAGCGCCCCTTGGCCCGCCTGGTCTTGGGTACCGCTGATCGCGGATCCTCCGGCCATCGTGACGGGAGGGTTCTCGCTGACGTATCCGAGGGCCAGTGCGATGTATTGGTCGGCTGCCTGTGCCGGCGCTGCTGCACCCAACATGCCCGCGGCAGTCGCCGCCACGGCCAGTAGGGTCGCGGCAATGGTTCGGCCGCGCCGACCGGCACCGCCCTGATGAGTCGTGGTCATAGTCGTTGTCCCTTGCGGTAATTGGGTTCCCTAGTTGGTTCACCTCTGTTGCAATGGTCACGCTCGGCAACGGCCCGGGTAATCGCCGGGAAGCCACAATCCACTGGCTCACGGGCAGGTTTTCCTATCCGCCAGGCAAGAATCCACCCGTACGGTGCGGCCTTCCACAGAGGCGGGGTGGGTTCTGCGATCTACTGCTTAGCGCAAGACGTCATGAAAGAGCCGGCTCGTTTGCGCGACCGCGTAACCCGTCGAGCACTACGCGCAGAAGCAGTCGAGATTGCGGGCTCCCGACCGCGAGGTCCGCGTTGCGGACCGCATGCGCAACACCACATATGAGCGTGAGCACTCCCGCCGCATCGATTTCCTCTCGCAGCGCCCCCTCCGCGCGAACGCGATCCAGCAATACTCCGAGTCGATCCATCAGCGCGGTGAGCAGCGTCGCAGTCTGTTCGAGTGCCGGCTGGTGCCGCGACGTCACCTTCTCGAACAGGGCGTCTTCGGCGAGCAACGTGAAGGTCGCCTCGAGCACCCGCTCCAAGTGCGCGGGGCCTGCGCCGTCCAGAAGGTCGGCGAGGTCGTCGAACCGCTCCCACACGAGGGTTTCCTCGAGTTCTTCCACCGTCGCGAAGTGCCGATAGACGGTCCCCACCCCCACATCAGCGGCTCGGGCAACGGCATTCAGAGCTAGGGGTTCGTTGCGGGTAACGAAGTCGCGCGCGGCAGCGAGGATGCGGCTCCGGTTTCGCGCGGCATCACTGCGAAGGGCATCCACACCCCCACCCTAACCGGACCTTCTATCCGAACGGATTATCTATCCGGTTAGGCTGTCGGGACCCACCCCCGAAAGGAACACTCATGACCGTCTCCTCCCGCCCGATCGCCGTCGTTACTGGTGCCAGTTCCGGTATCGGCGAGCAATACGCCCGGCGGTATGCCCGTGAGGGCTTCGACCTCGTGCTCGTCGCCCGGTCCGAGAACGTGCTGCAGTCCCTGGCCAACGAGCTGGCCGCGGCGCACGGCGTCCATGTCGAGGTCCATGCCGCAGATCTCGCAGATGCCGGGGCGGTGACGGTCCTCGTCGACAAGCTGACCAAGGAACTCCCCCGCCTCGACCATCTGGTCAACTGCGCGGGCGTCGCTCCCAACGGGGATCTCGCCAACGCCAACGAATCGGCGCTGAGGCAGATGATCGATCTCAACATCACTGCGCTCACGTTGCTGACGCGCGCCGCGATCATCCGAATGCGTGCATCCGGCACGGGAACCGTCGTCAATGTCGCGAGCGCTGCCGGCTATCAGCCGATGCCGCACATGGCGGCGTACGCCGCCTCGAAGTCCTACGTGTTGATGTTCACCGAGGCGATGTACGAGGAGAACCGACGCCACGGCCTACGCATCCTCGCTGTCTCTCCCGGCGACACCGCTACGCCGATGAGCGCGAACCCGGAGAAGGCCAGGAAGCCCGAGCAGGTCGTCGACACGACGTGGCGGGCGATGTCGAAGAGTGCTCCCGCGGTGGTGGATGGTGCCGCCAACTCGATCCTGACCACGTTGGTAACGCGGGCTCTCCCCAAGCGACTCGGATTGCGCATCGCCGAACGGATGTTCCGAGACATGGCCTGACGCCTCGCGCCACGGTCGAGCTGAACGAGCCGAAGAGGTTCGGATGGGTGCGAACGCCACCGCCGCCGCGGCGTACACGTCAGACCTACCCAACGTTGAGGCACGTGTTCATTGGGATCGGTAGTGCTCGAGACGGCCTTCAATGAGCCGTGACGGCAACAGCGCACGAGCCGACACCGGCCGACGACGCCCGCGATAAACCCGACCCGACAGGACAGACGATGAAGAAGGCAGCACTCATGCTGATGGCCGCGGCGGCGACGACCGTCCTGCTTCCGGCAACCGCGCACGCCGAGGAGACTCGTCAGACGTTTCAGTCACCGTCGGGGAACATTCAGTGCGTCTTGGAGACAGAAGGTGGGTCGACGACCCCAATAGCGCTGTGCCAGATAGCGAACAAGATCTTCACGGTGCCAGCGGGATCGGGGCGAGGCCAAACGGACGAACCGTGCCCGGGTGACTCTGGTTCGGGCAACGATTTCAGGCTCGACCAAGGTCAACCCGGCTTCATCAGATGCTCATTCGCTGCGCTCACCGGGGGCGCGGGCATCCCCGGCCAGACACTCGTTTATGGACAGTCGCGTTCCCTCGGGGCGGTCACCTGCCAGAGCCAGCCGACGGGCATGACGTGCACCGACACCAGCACCGGTCATTTCTTCCGGGTCTCGCGCGAGTCGTATCAGGTCGGCTGACATGTCGCGAAGACTGGGCGCGGCTGCGCGATCAGCGCTGGCACTCGCCATCTTGGTTGGGCTGTTCGGCACCGCGACGGTCAGCGCGCAATCGCCCTGCGACGCTCTGGGCGGGACCGTGAGCCCCGACCAGACCTGCTACGTCCGTCACGCTGGCGCCGGCTACAGCGCCTACCTCAGCTTTCCGCTCGGCTATCCGGATCAGCAGGTGCTGGTGGACTACCTGATTCCCGTCCACGAAGAGTTCATCGACTTCGCTCGGTCGCAGCCCGAACACGACTGGCCTTACACGTTGACCGCGACGTCTACGCAGTACCAATCCGGCGGCGACTCGGGGACACGAAGCGTGGTACTCGAGATGAGCCAAGACGCCAACCCGCACCCGGTGTCCTGGTACAAGACGTTCAATTACGACCTCGACGCACAGGCGCCGATCACGTTGGACACGCTATTCAAACCGGGCATGAAACCACTGGACGTCGTCTACCCTGCCGTTCGACACGAGCTTGAGAAGCGCTGGCAACCAGAGGTATCGGCGTCGATGCTTGGCCTCGTCGACGATGCGACGTTCGAGGACTTCGCGCTCACCGACGACGCGGTCATCTTCTTCATCGGCCAGGGGCAGCTACTCGGGCACCCCGAGGGGCCTGTGGAAGTCTCGGTCTCGGTACCCCGAGCCGAGCTGGCATCGTCGCTGGCCTGATCGCGGCAGCGTCGGCCAGCGCAGCTGCGCCTCTTCGGTGGCGTAGGCAGTAGGTGTGCGAAGTTTCCGCCGCCACCAAAGGGCTCGACATCCCGAAAAGCGGCAATTCGCCTGCCAAGCGCTGTCCTTCTAACGTCGAACTGAGCGGTCGCGTCGTTCGTCGGCGTAATCACGAGCCGACCTGGTTCTGCAGTGCCGCCACCCACCTCGAGCGCAGCGAATCGCAATTAGGACTCTTTGGAGTAGTCGACGCTGAGCCAGTGCTCGGGTCGCATCCGGAACAAAAGCGACTCGGCGTCAGGATGGTCTCTGGCAAACGACTCCGTGAACGCATTGCCCCCCTCTTCGCCCAGATAGCGCATCGCGATCGCGCGCATGGTGGCCTCGTCGGCTGTCTCGGTTGAAGTCAACGACCCCTCGGCAGTGACGTAACGGTACGGAAAGGTCTCATCCTGGGCGGTGATGGAGAAGCGCCCGGCAGCGGCGATGAGGCGAGCTTTGAGCGATCCCGCCAAACTGGAGACGAGAACCTCTCCGCCGGGCTCGTAGGCATACCAGATCGGTACGGATAGCGGTGCGCGATCAGGACGTTCGACGGCGATGACACCAACGTGCAGATCGGCCAGGTACGTCTCGCGCTCGGTGCTGGTCATCTTCGGCATAGCTTGACCAACCCCGTGTCCCCCGGCTCGATTCCCGATCTCGGGCGCGGGAGTCGAGATACACGTCGGCCTACCTCGGCACTTGTTGAGACTGTCGTTCAACGCGTCGATTTCCGGCGCCGTCAAGACGACGGTGTGCACGACAAAGAGGGCGCACGGAACAATCTCTCGCAGAACGCGATTCCCCACCTGAGGAGCCGTCCGAGCGAGACGTACCGATCACCAAGTAGGTCTCGATCAGCCGTCCATCTGACCTTGGGGTGACGCCGATGCCACAGTGAAGCCGAGGGATGCTCTGTCGCCGACAGTTCCACCTCGAAGCGCCTCGACGACGCGGTCAGCGCATAGCGGGAGTCTGTTTCCTCTCCAGTGGAACGAGACAGTCGGCGGACGCCGCTCCCCACCTCGCCGCCTCAGCGGCGGGCCAGCGCTACACCTCGCCCGAGGTCCCGATCGGTCCTAGCGCGTTGATGCGAGACCAATCATCTGAACCGTCCCGTCACGGGGTGGTCATCCGCTCGGTGCCGACGACGCGCAGCATGTCCAGTGCCGAAGCTTCGCGAGTGCCTGCCGCGGCGGAGTAGACGATCATCGACTGGTCGGTGTCAGGCAGCAGCAGGGTGTCACAGTCCAGGACGAGAAGACCGAGGGTGGGATGGTCGAACGTCTTGCGCGACGCCCGCCACGTCGTGGACGTTCCCTGCTGCCACATCGACTGGAAACGTGGACTGCCTGCCATCAGTTCGTCGATGAGACCCCGCACGTCTGGGTCACTGGGGTAACGCGAGAGTGCGGTGCGTAGCGACCCGACGGCGTGTTGCTCGGTGGATTCAGCTTCTTCCGGTGTGAGTACCACGCGGGTGTCGCCGCTGCCGATGAATCGCTGCCAGAAGAGATTGCGTTCACCCCGAGGCCAGCAGGAGAGGTCCCCAATCAGCGCGCGCGCCATGAGATTCTGCTCCAGCACGTCGCCTTTCGCCGACAGCACCAGCGCGGGCAGATCGGTCATGCGTTGCAGCAGGCGCAGAACACTGGGTCTTACCGACATCTCGATCCGCCCGGCCAGCGGCGGCGCGCTGCCAGCGAGGCGGAAGACCTGATCTCGCTCGTCGCGGTCAAGCCGCAGCGCCTGTGTCAACGCCGTCAGCACTTGAGTCGATGGTCGCGGTGCGCGGCCCTGTTCGAGCCGAACGACGTAGTCCACGCTGAGCCCCGCGAGTTGCGCGACTTCCTCACGGCGCAGACCAGCGACCCGCCTCCTACGCCCCCCGCTGAGACCCACCTCCTCGGGGAAGATGCGTGCACGTGCAGCCCGAAGAACGTTGGCCAGTTCGGCACGGTCCATTCCCTCAGTGTGCTCGGTCGATGCCCTGTTGTCCTGGTACCGCCACTCCTAGCCTGCACCGTCGCTGGATGACCTCGCGCTGCCGGGCCATCGTTGAAAGGAGCACCTCGAAACCTAGGAGACGACATGAAAGACGAAGGCAGTGCCACAGTGCCGAACTATTCCCTCGGCGAGCGTGATCGCCGATGGAGCCTGGCGCGCGAATTCATGCAGCGCGACGGGCTCGATGCGCTGCTGGTCTTCGGCGAGCACGAGGACGCCGGGCCCGCGCCATTCGCCTATGACACCTGGTTCACCAATGCCCGGGCCGGCACGACGGTGGTCTTTCCGCGCAACGGCGACCCGCTCTCGCTGCTGCCGATGGAGATGTTCTGGAGGGACTATCTCGAATCTGCGCGGCGCGGCGACGCCGTGTGGATTGCGCCAGAGAGGATCCGACCATCGCGTGATTCGGCAGCGATCGCCGACACCCTTACGGCCCTTGGACTGTCGACGGCACGCATCGGCGTAATTGGGCTAGAGCCGTACCCGCCCTGGCACCCAGAGGGCATCGTGCCCTACCGCCAGTGGAACACCATCCTGAGCACGTTTCCCGCAGCGGAATTCATTCCGGTCGCCCAAGATCTGTCACGGTTGATGATGCCGCTGAGTAGCGAGGAAATCGCGGTGGTGCGCCACGCCGCGAGGATCGGTGACGCGATGGTGGCGGCCATGGTCGACACCGCAGCTGCCGGGGTCACGGAAAGCGCCGTGTATGCCGCGGGGATGGCTGCCGGATATGCCTGCGGCACGACGCCGGCTGCCATGCACTTGTACTCGGGCCCCGACCCGCTAGCCCGCGCGATACCACCCTGGAGCTACCGGCCGCAAGCGCCACGCGTCTTAGCCGACGGCGACGTCGTGTCTGCGGAGATCTTCTCCAACGTAGGTGGGCGCCATACGCAACACCAGGTCACCATTACCATCGGTGAGCCGCACCCCGATTTGCTGCGCGCCGCCGGGGTAGCGCGCTCAACCTATGACGCGGGCCTGCAGGCGCTGCGGCCGGGGAGCAGCTTCGGCGACGTCGTCGATGCCATGCGCGAGGTACTCGACGCTGCTGACGGTTGGGAGTTCGGCCCTTCATTACACGCACTGAACCCCATGATCGTGCTCAGTGGTTTCCCTGCCGACGCCCCGAGACACATCCCCGGCGCCAACGCTTACCCTCCCGAACCCAACCACCCCACCATCGGCGCCGACTTGAAGCTGGTCGCCGGGATGACCTTCGCCATGGAACCCAACTACGTCTTCGGTAACCACCTGGCCTACCTCGGGGGCACCGTCATCGTCGGTGACCCCGACCCAATCGAGCTGAACCCGTGCACCGCTCGACTCTTGCACGCCGAAGGCGCCAGACCGGCCGTGTCCACCTAGTCACCGAGCCTCATATCACCCACAGTTCCAGCAGCTGCCTGCTTCGGCGCGCACCGCATTCGACATCAATCAACTCAACGAAAGAACCCTCATGACAACTGTATTCATCACAGGCGGCCATTCCGGCATCGGACTCGAATGTTCCCGACAACTCGCACTCCGGGGAATCAACCTCGTCCTCGCCGGTCGCAGCGCGGCACGCATGCAAGCGGTCGCCGACGAACTTCGCACCCTAGGTGGGATCACCGTGACGACGGTGGAGCTCGACACCTCGTCGCTGGCCTCGGTGCGCGCTGCCGCCACCACCTGCGCCTCGCACATCGAGCGCGGTGAGATGGAACCATTGCGGGCACTCATCTGCAACGCAGGTGGCCGTTTCGATGGGGAGATCAGTTACAGCGTCGACGGCTACGAACTCACGTTCGCCACGAACTGCCTGGGTCACTTCCTCCTCGTCGAACTCCTGTTACCGACCATCGCAGCCGACGGCCGGATCGTGTTCACGGCGAGCGGCACCCACGATCCCGACACGGCCGACGGCCGGCTCGCCGGCGCCGCGGTCGAACCGGATGCCATCAGCCTGGTGACCGATGGAAAGAACGGCGCCAAGCCGTTGTCGGCAGGCAAGCGATACTCGACGTCAAAGCTCTGCACCGTCATGTACGCCTATGAAACAGCGCGGCGTCTCGGCCGCTCCGGTAGCGCCATCGCCGCCATCGCCTACGACCCCGGCTCGGTTCCTGATACCGGCTTCCTGCGTGACATGCCTAGAGCAGTGCAGTGGCTGTCGAAGACCAAGCTGTTCCGTTGGACCTCCAAACGCCTCGGCGTTACGACGTCGACAGTCGCATTCTCCGGCGCCGCGCTGGCCGACCTCGCCACAGACGAGCATTACGCAACAGCGTCCGGTGAGTACTTCCAGGCGCGAGAAGGCCAACTCTCAGCGGTCCGTTCCTCCACCACGTCCTACGACCACCAGCGCGCCCTGACACTGTGGAACGACTCGATGCAGCTGGTCGGTCTCCTTCCTCACGAGCGACCTGCCGAACTGCACTGACCGAGTTCGTCGTAGTCGTCCGTTGCACCGGGGCGCCTGATTCTGAGTGACTTCTCAGCATGCCCCGAGGGCGGCAGCTCGGCGTAGCCGACCACTGTTCATGCTGGTCGTTGCTGACTTTGGCCTCAAGCACGAGGACTCGGCAACACGCGTCGGCCCCCGCCAGTTCGCCTGCCCGGAGAGCCTCGATTACTCGCCGTTAAGCCTGAGCCTCTACGCTCGACCTCACGCTCATGGTGGATTGCGCCGCTTTTCATCCCGCACTCACCAGAGGAACCTCCGATGGCGATCGCCGATGTCCCCAGCTACCTGCATCTGAGCACCGCGGACGTCGACGAGATCGCGGATGAACTCGACGCGATTCGCCAGGACGTGGAGGACTCGCTCGGAGCGAAGGACGCGGCCTACATCCGGCGGGTCATCCATTTCCAGCGCGCACTCGACGTCGCGGCGCGGTTGACGATCGCTGGCAGCCGGTCGAAGAAGGGTTGGCTCCTAGGCACGTGCGCGCTGGCGTACTCGAAGTCCATCGAGAACATGGAACTCGGTCACAACATTTCGCACGGCCAGTGGGACTGGATGAACGACCCCGAGATTCACTCCAGCACCTGGGAGTGGGACATGGTCGGGGATTCCGCTCAGTGGCGCTACTCGCACAATTACCGGCATCACGTCTTCAGCAATGTGCTCGGTATGGACGAGGACATCGGCTACCGCTTACTGCGGGTAACACCTGACCAGCCGTGGCGCTCCTGGTACCTGGTGACTCCGCTGCGAAACCTGGTCTTGGCAGCGATGTTCGAATGGGGCATTGCCCTGCACGGGCTTCACTCGGAGCGTCTCCGGTTGGACTCGTCGGACGCTGTTGCGGTCGAGAAGCGGAAGTTCTTCGGCAAGGTCACTCGTCAGTTGGCCAAGGACTACGTGGTCATGCCCGCGCTGAGCATGCGTCGGTGGCGACGGACCCTCGCGGCCAACCTGACGGCGAATACGATCCGGAACCTGTGGGTGTACGTGAACATCATCTGTGGACACGTCCCCGGCGGCGCAGAGACGTTCGACCCGGCGGTGGTCGAGGATGAGACCCCGGGTGAGTGGTATCTCCGGCAGATGCTGGGGACGGCCAACTTCGAAGTCAGCCCGCTGCTTGCGATCTCAGGCGGTCACCTGTGCTACCAGATCGAGCACCACCTGTTCCCTGATCTGCCCAGCAACCGCCTCCCGCAGATCAGCGTCCGCGTGCGGGAGCTGTGCGAAAAGTTCGACCTCCCCTACAACTCGGCCTCGCTTCCGCGCCAGTTGTTCCGGACGCAGCGGATCATCCACGGCTTGGCGATTCCGGATTGGCTCCTGACCGCCGGTCGCCGCAGGTAGCTCTCGGTATGTGCCGAACCGCTCGTGTGGGTCGTTCATGGCGTCGGCGCGGTGGTGCTGAAGATCGGCCAGCAGATCTCGGTTGCGGTGAACCGGGCCGGATCCGTGGGAGTGCCGCCGCGGTAGTGCTCGCGGATGGGCCCCTGGCTGCTGATCAGATGCTCGTTGACGTAGATGCCCAGGGCCGCGTAGCTGCGGTCGATGCCGTCGTGACCGCCCGGGTGGGTGAGCACCGCGAATTCCGCCCTGGGTAAGACCTCGGCGCGGATACCCTCGGGGGGTTCTGCGGATGCTGGCGCTTCGACGAACATGGTTGCGCTGCCGCGCTGTTCGAGAAACAGCGCGCGGTCGTAGAGGCCGCCCGGCACCACCGCGGTCGGCTCGCCTGCTGCCATGGCGACGGCCCGGTGCAGTGTCCGTAGTGACGCCGTGAACCAGTCGTCGATCTCGGAGGTGTCGACGGTGGCGCTGACGGACCACACGGCGAGCGCCGGTTCGTGGCGCGATGTGACGTCGGTGGGAGTGCGCACGGGAGAAAGCAGTTCGCGCAGCGCACCCACGGTGTCACGGGTCTGCTGCAGCTGGGCCTCCATCTGTTCGAGATGAGTGGTGATGATGTCGGTGCGGGCCCCGGCGTCTTCGGTGCTCAGTAGCGCCTTGATGTCGGGAATGGACAGGCCCAGCGATCGGAACCGGCGGATGATGTTGGCGTGATCCACCTGGCTGGTGTCGTAGAAGCGATAGCCGGTATGGGAATCGATGTGGGCGGGTTCGAGAATGCCGATGTCGTGGTAGTGGCGTAGCGCCTTCCTACTCAGACTGGTCATCACTGCGAAGTCTCCGATCGAGACCTGTGCACCCATGGCGTCCTCCTCTGCGTTTGCATCGCCCACGTGATGGGACACGCCCATCCTCAAGCCTCCCCCTGGGGCAAGGTCAACATCCCGGCGCGAGTCGAACCGGGGGTTGACCTTCCCCTTACGGCAACTCTCATCGTGGGGTCATGACCAACACCACAGATTGGGATGCACTCCCACAGACCGTCAGAACATTCATGACTGCGCTCGATGCCCGCGAGGTGGGTCGAACGCTGGCCACACTCAGCACCGATGCCGTGGTGACCGACGAAGGCCACGACTTCAAGGGACATGACGAGATCGGGGCCTGGGTGGCCACCGCGGCCGCCGAGTTCACCTACACCACCGAGTTCACCGGTGCGACAGTGCTCGAACGGCAGACCGGTACGACTGTCGACGTCGGACAGCACCTGGAGGGCAACTTCCCGGGCGGGGTCGCCGACCTGCACTACCGCTTCACCCTCGACGGCACAGTGATCAGCCGGGTGGTGATCGAGCCATGACGCGGCGTTGGTTCATCACCGGAGGCACCCCCGGCAACTTCGGAATGGCGTTCGCCGAGGCGGCACTCGAGACCGGCGACCGCGTGGTACTCACGTCGCGGCGCCCGCAGGAGCTGGCGACGTGGGCCGAGCAGTACGGCGACCGCGTTCTCGTCGTGCCACTGGAACTCACCGATGCGGCGCAGGTGCAGCGTGCGGTGCGTGCCGCCGAGGAGCGCTTCGGTGGGATCGACGTGCTGGTCAACAACGCCGGCCGCGGCTGGTACGGATCGATCGAGGCGATGGACGAATCCGCGTTGCGGGCGATGTTCGAGCTGAACTTCTTCGCAGTGCTGTCCGTGACGCGTGCTGTGCTGCCGGGGATGCGGGCCCGTGGAAACGGGTGGATCGTCAACGTGTCCTCGGTGGCCGGGCTCGTGTCAGCGCCCGGATTCGGCTTCTACAGTGCGACGAAGTTCGCCATCGAAGCCATCACCGACGCGCTGCACGACGAGGTCGCTTCACACGGCATCTCCGTGTTGACCGTCGAACCGGGGGCATTCCGCACCAACGCCTACACCGGGTTCGCCAACGAACCCGTCGACGAGACGATCCCGGACTACCACGACTTGCTCGAAGAGGTCCGTGCCACCTTCGTCGGGATGGACGGTGTGCAGCCCGGCGATCCGCGTCGCGGTGCCCGTGCGGTGATCGCGGCCATGGCTCAGGACCCACCGCCCCGCCGGCTGGTCCTGGGCAACAGCGGATACGACGCCGTGATCGATACGCTGCAGCAGACCCTTGCCGACATTCGGGCGAACGAAACACTGTCTCGCAGCGCTGATTTCCCCACCTGAGAGGCCGGAGACAAGCACGACCCGGCCCGCCGATCTCACGGCGCCAGCTGACCGAGATCAGCGGTCCGGTTGTGGCTCCACTAAGTAGGTCTCGATCGGCGGTCGGTCTGACCTTGGGAATTTCATGGCCTCGGACATCAAGTGGACATCTCACTTGCGAATTGAACGTCAACCCCCACAAGCCGAGCCCCCCTGCGCTTTTCAGACTTCGCGTCCACTTCCGACTTGCTAACCAGCGCCATCAGCGGCGTTCTCACACGGTGTCCACCTCACGAATTCTCACCTTCATGTCCACTGCGACGGGACGCGAACCGTCATGGCCGTTTCGTATTCGCACACCCCGGGCTGTATCTGTGGTGTGTCATGAGTGGGGACGCGGTGACGTCGTTGGCACCCGATCATCGACGGCGGCGGTCGCCCGAAACGACATGAGACTCAGGGATCACGCGTGTGGCCGTAGAGGTGCCACGTGTGGCTGGCCGGCAGTGCTGTCAGAGCTGCCGGAGGCCTTGATCTCGTGGGCGCTCAGCGCCGCAACGCCGAGCACAGCGAACGGAGCCGTGCCGCCGCTGCCCGACTAGCAGGGAATGGGAATGCCTGTGAACATGTCCCTGCCGCCGCACTCGGCCGCCGCTCCCGGCGGAATGTTCGGGCCTTCCCAGACGCTGCTGCCCTCGACGGTGATCTTCGAATCGGTATAGCGATAGGTGACGGGGTCCAGCGGTCCGACCCAAACCTTGTGCGCCACGTTACCCATGCCCGATTTGACGTACTGCCATGTGTGACAGACGTTCATGTCCCATTGGGTCATGGCCCCGGGCCCAGGTGGATTGTGCATGGACATCCCCGGGCACCATTGGTGTGGCTGCGAGGGAATGGCCAGGGCGGCTCCACTTCCCGTGCTCAAGCCTGCGGCCGCGAGACCTGTTGACATCAGCGCCGCGGCGAGTATCCGTGTGATTGGCATGATCGTGTTCCTCTTCGTTCAGGCGCCGCTCGGTACGGCATCATTCGTGCACTACACCGCGGCCGAATCTCTACCGATCCCAATAGACCACCGCCGCGGCACACCGGCACCGTTTTCACACGATTAGTTGCGCCATCGCTCCGCTGTATCGCCAGCTGGCCACGTCGACGGCCTCTTCGATCGTCATCGGTCGCACCTTCGCCGTGCGCCACAGATCGCGCACCTTGGAACGCTCTTCGAGGCTCGTCCAGCCCGGCCGGCTCATCTCCGGAGAGCGATTCCGGGACCCGCCTGGTCGGCCACAGAGTGGTACTGCGCGAATTCGTTCACACCGACGACTACGCGGTGCATGCCTTCGCCTCCGATCCCGTGGTCACGCAGTTCATGACGTGGGGAGCGCCTCGTCGCCGCCTTGGTCAGGCGCACCCGCTCACTTGGCGGCTTCGGCATTCTGCAAGGTCTAGCGTGGGCGCAATGGGTTTGTTCAGCCATGAGGAGTTCCGCGACCCGGACGAGGGCGTTGCTGGCGGCGCTAGTGGCGGGGCCGTTGAGAGGGCTCGCGGTGCTGATGTCGACGTATTCGGCTCAGATCATCCGGTGGTCGTTGGTCCGGGGTCACCGCCCGAGGATGGTTCTTGCGGTCAGTTCGCCGTGCAGTTTCACGTCTCGACGTCAATGCTGTTCGGGTTGAGACGTATTGCTGATATGCGCGGGGTCAGCGTGCCGGAGGTGTGTCGGCAGGTGATCGGTGTGTTCGTCGCCCAGCAGGAGGGCGAATTGAGTGCGTTGCTCGCTGCCGAGACCGAAGTGGCGGACTACCGGCCCAGTTTGGGAGACGCATAGGCGCACCCGGCTGGGGTGGATCACTCGGACAGTGCCGTCGGACATCCAGATCGGCATGGGTCCGAAACGTCCGGCGCGCAGCTTCCGCGGGGGTGGTCCATCCCCGGCGTTGGCCAGCGGCCGGCCACGACCGGCAGCCGCACGGCGCGACGAACGCTCGGCGGATGGAACCGGTTGTCCACCAGCGGCGGATGGAAACCGTCGATCACGCGGCGCCGTCGGCAGAATCACCCAGCATGCTTGTCAGATCCGACAGGAAGCGCGACGCGCGGCGATGACACTAAGGTAGCCGATGACCGGGGAAGGACGTGCGTTGTCCGATCAGCAGACCGAACTCGGCGAGCAACTCGCTGCGCCCATGACGATCGAGGTGCGCGGTGCGCGCGTGCACAACCTCGCGAACATCGACCTCGACGTGCCCTTGCATCGAATGGTGGCCATCGCCGGCGTATCTGGCTCGGGCAAGTCGTCATTGGCGATGGGGGTGCTCTACGCAGAGGGCTCGCGTCGCTACGTCGAGGCCCTGTCCACCTACACCCGACGCAGGATGTCTCACGCCACCAAGGCCACCGTCGACAGCGTGCGGCACATCCCGGCGGCGCTCGCGTTGCGGCAGCGACCGGCCGTGCCCGGCGCACGCAGCACCTTTGGCACCTCGACCGAACTGCTCAACGTCCTGCGCCTGCTGTTCTCCCGGCTCGGCACCCACGTCTGCCCGAACGGACACCGCCTCGAGCCGACGATCGACGTGGCCGCGGGCCTCGACCTCACCTGCCCGGTCTGCGGCGTCACATTCACCCCACCGGGTGCCGAGGCCCTGGCCTTCAACTCCGACGGGGCGTGCCCGACCTGCAGCGGCCTGGGTGTCGTACGCGAAATCGACGATGCACTGCTGGTCCCCGACCCGACCCAGACCATCGCCAACGGCGCGGTAGCACCGTGGAAGATGATGGGCCTGACCGTCATGCCCCAGATGGTCGGTGAACTCGGGGTCCGCACCGACGTGCCCTACCAGGACCTCACCGACGCCGAGCGCGACATCGTCCTGCACGGCGCTGCCGAGAAGCATCGCATCACGGTTCCGTCGAAGAGCGGCAAGCTGTTCGAGGTCGATTTCACCTATCGCAACGCCCGCCTCGCTGTCCAGGAAGCTCTCGACAAGGCCGCCAGCGAGGGCGGCGTCAACCGGGTCAACAAGTTCATCCACACCCGCACGTGTCCGACCTGCCAGGGCACCCGACTCAGCGAGGCCGCTAGAGCCCCCCGGGTCACGGGTGTGAACCTCGCCGAGGCGTCGGCGATGACCCTCGACGACGTGATCGCATGGGCTCCTTCGGTGATCGACACCCTTTCCCGCGACATGCGCGCGATGGCGACCACGATCGTCGCGCAGCTGCTCGAGATGGCCGATCGGCTCATTCAACTCGGACTGGGTTACCTCGGTCTGGACCGCCCCAGCTCCACGCTGTCCACCGGTGAGCGCCAGCGAGTTCAGCTGGCCCGTGCTGTCCGCAACCAGACGACCGGAGTGCTCTACGTCCTCGACGAGCCATCGATCGGACTGCACCCGTCCAACATCGACGGCCTCAACGGCGTCATCCGCGACCTGCTGCGCGACGGGAACCACGTCGTGTTGGTCGATCACGACGTCCAGGTCCTCCGCGAGGCGGATTGGTTCATCGAGATCGGCCCGGGATCTGGCAGCGATGGAGGCACCGTCCTCGCGACGGGCACCACGAGTGATCTGGTGGCCAATCCGGCATCGCTGATCGCCGGGTTCCTCGACGGGACCGAGATCATCTGCTTACGAGAGCAACCCACCTCTCAGCACCTGTTCGACCACGGCAGCATCCGCCTGACCACCAAGCCGTTGCACACGGTCCACGCTCTCGACGTCGAAATCCCCAAGGGAAGACTCACCGCCGTCACCGGAGTGTCCGGGTCCGGCAAGACCACACTGGTATTGGAGAGCCTGGTGCCCGCCCTAACGGCCGCAGCAGCAGGCGACCGGCTGCCGGCACACGTGGAGGCAGTGGAGCCCTCAGGAATCCAACGCGTCAACGTCGTCGACGCCACCCCCATCGGGACGAACGTCCGGTCCACAGTCGCTACCTACAGCGGCGTGCTCGACGACCTCCGTCGAAGCTATGCGGCACTCGACGAATCAAAGCGGCGTGGCCTGACCGCGTCCGACTTCTCCTACAACACCGGTTCCCTGCGCTGCCCGCGCTGCGAAGGGACGGGCCAGATCTCCCTCGACGTCCAGTTTCTGCCCGACATCGACATTCCCTGCCCGGACTGCAACGGCACTCGCTACGCGCCAGCCGCTCACGACCTCCGACGCGGTGGTGGCCCAGGAGGGTTGGCGCTACCAGCCCTGCTCGGACTCACCGTGAAGGAGGCGCTGCGGGAGTCCGACGACCTGCCCAAGGTGCGCCGGAAGCTGCAGACCCTAGTCGATCTTGGACTCGGCTACCTGACGCTCGGCGAAGACACCCCTGCCTTGTCCGGGGGCGAGGCGCAAAGACTCAAACTCGCAAACGAACTCGGCCGCAGACAGTCTGATGCCCTCTTCGTCCTCGACGAACCGAGTGTGGGTTTGCACCCTCTCGACGTGCGGGTGCTGCTCGGCGTCATCGACCGGCTCGGCGCCCACGGTGCCACTGTGGTCGTCATCGAACACGACCTCGACATGATCGCCAACGCCGACTACGTCATCGACATGGGACCCGGCGGGGGCGCTGCGGGAGGAACCGTCGTCGCCACGGGCACGCCCGAGGAGATCGCGCAATCCAAGGTCAGCGTCACCGGCCGATACCTTCGTCCTTCAGAACGACCCCGACCGGCCACACGCTAAGACTCGCCCCATTGAAGGGGCGGTGACGGACCGGGGCCGTTCCTCTAGCTCGTTGCTCAGCAGATCCAATCGCGCCCGTTCGCAGATGAACCGAGGACTGCTGGCGCCGGTGACGAGGGCTGCTGGAGCATCCAGAGGTCATTCGTCAGAAGGAGATTCAGCGTCTCGGCGAAGGCTGGGAGATGGTCGCGACTGCCCACGTACCCGGCGTAGGAACTCATTCCGCACGTCACTGCAGCCACCGTTCGACCAGGGACGTGACGTCGGCGTCGGTGCTCAGCTCACATTGCTCGACGGCATCGGTGACTGCCTAGGTGAGGAACGCTTGAGCCATCCCGGCTCCGCCGACCGCAAATCTCACTCTCGTGTCCAAGCGGACATCAGGTGGACATTTGAACATCAAACTTGAGAAGCCCCAGCTGTGGCTTCTCAAATTCCATGTCCACCCGCGTCGCTGTGACCTGCAGTCAGGGCGTTGTTCTCGTCCGATGTCCACCCGGTGATTCTCAGTTCAATGTCCACAGCGCCTATTACGGGTCCTAGCCAGCAGTCGCCGCACTTGGGGCCGAGTCTGGTTGGCAGTGGAGTTAAGTTGACGATCTCAGTGGTTGGTGGAGACAGCGGCGACGATAGCGGCGGCGAGTTGGTCGCAATAGGCGTCGTCGGCCGGTATCTGCATCACTGACTGCCGCCAGTACAGCGGGCCGGCAAGTAGGTCCATGGCCAAGGTGAGGTCGGTGTCGGGCGGCAACTCACGTCGGCCGACTGCCCGTTCGAACAGTTCGGCAGCCTTGGCTCGGCGGGGATCGCGGACATGTTCCGCCAGGACGGCGGCCAGTTCCAAGTTACGGGTGGCTTCGGCGAACATGTCGGGAATGATGGTGCGCGCCAGCGGGTGCGACAGCGCCGCGCGACCGTTGAGCAGGTATTGTCTGACGTCGCCGAGCAGGGTGCCCGTGTCGGGCACATCGATGGCCTCTACCGCGAGCCCTGAAATCAACGAGGTGGTCACGTTGAGCTTGTCGCGCCATCGGCGGTACACCGCGGCCTTCCCGACGCCTGCCCGCTTGGCGACGGCATCGATGGAGAGCCGACCGTAACCAACCCTCGCCAGCTCTTCGAGGAACGCCATCGTTATGGCATGTGTCACGTCGTCCTGCAGCACCGGACCGCCTGACGTGCGCTTCTTCGCGACCTGAGCCTCCGACATGGAGCAATTCTAGCCGGAACGGAACAGTTGCGTCTCCATCCGCGTTGATGCAGGATGAGAGACGAGTCGGTTCCGTTTCGTTAAGGAGTGTCATGAATTTCTTGTTCGAGGACGAGTCCTTCTCGTTCGAGACGCTGCGCGCGGCGGGATTCGCCAACTACGGCGGCGCCGATCTGGGTGAGATCATCGTGACCGCGGGGGCCATTTCCGATGGCGACGAGAACGCCTGGCACCGCGAGTGGACGGCCACCGCCCGGCGGGTCCACGCCCTGGGCTTGGAATCCTTGGCCGGCGGGCATCGGGTGAGTGCGCGTGAAGCGTTGCTGCGGGCCTCGAACTATTACCGCACTGCGGAGTTCTTCCGTCGCGACGCTCCCGCAGCGGATCCCGAGGTGCTCGAATTGTCACGCCGCTCCAAGGACACGTTCGTCACGGCGATGGGATTGTTCGACGTCGACTTCGAGATGGTCGCCGTCCCGTACGAAGGCACGACGTTGCCCGGCTATCTCTACCTGGTCGACGACTCGGGGATCCCGCGCCCGACGATCGTCTACACCAGCGGCTATGACTCCACGCTGGAGGAGTCCTACTTCGCCATCGCCGCAGCCGCCTTGGCCCGCGGGTACAACGTGCTCGCCATCGACGGCCCGGGACAGGGTGCGGCTCTGCGGGAACAGCGACTGGTGATGCGACCGGACTGGGAGGCCGTGATCACCCCGGTCATCGACTTCGCCCTCACTCGACCCGAAGTCGCGCCCACCCAAATCGCCCTGTTCGGCTACAGCCTCGGCGGCTACCTCGTGGCGCGGGCCGCGGCGTTCGACGACCGGGTCGCCGCGGTGATCCTCGACGACGGCATCTATGACTTCCACGCCGCGATCACCCACGCGCTTCCCCCATTCGTCAGCACCTGGATCGACGAAGGCAACGACGCAGCCGCCACCCCGGTGCTGGCCATGCTGATGATGCACAACACCCAATTACGTTGGGCGCTACGGAACGGGTTGTGGGTCATGGGCCTGCAGAAGCTGACCGATCTCCCCCGCGCCTTCCGCGACTACACCCTCGCCGGCATCGCCGACCGGATCACCGCCGCGGTCCTCGTCCTCGACGCCGAAGACGACCAATTCCTCCAGGGCGAACCACAACGTGCCGCCGCAGCCATGACCAACGCCGACGTCACGCTCATCACCCTGCCCGCATCTGAGGGGGCGGGCGAACACTGCCACATGGGCGCACTGGCCCGAGCACACCAAACCATCTTCGACTGGCTGAAACCGACTCTGTCGCAGCGTCGTTGACCCCCATCACCACCGCCCATCGACAGAAAGAGAACAGACGATCATGACGAACACCACTCCGGCTCACCTACCTCGCGTGCTGGTACTGGGCGCCAGCGGCACGATCGGCGGCGGTGTCGCGAACGCACTCGATGAAGCCGACGACGTCACCACCGTGCGCGCCTCCCGCAGCCACGACACCGTCGCCTCGTGGCGGGAGCAGGGCAAGGACGCCGTCTACCTCGACCTCGACCGCCCCGAGACCTTCCCCGACGCGCTCCGCCGCATCGACAGGATCTTCTTGATGGCCGGTTACACCGCGAAGATGACCGAACAGGCCAAGACCATCGTCGACGCCGCCGAGGACGCCGGCGTCGAATTCATCGTCCACCTGGGCGTGTTCGGCAACGGGCGATCCACCGACCAACACTTCGCTTGGCACGAAATGATCGAACGCTACATCGCCGGAAGCACCCTGGCGTGGGCGAACGTCCACCCCCACGTCTTCATGGAGAACCTGCTCAGCGTCAACCGCATCCAGCAGGGCGCCTTCGTGTGGGCCGCCGGCGACAACCCCGTCGGCTGGGTCGCCGGCGACGACATCGCCGCCGTGGTCGCGCTCGTCCTCGCCCAAGGCCCCACCATCCATTCCGGCAAGGACTACTTCCTGTCCACCGACCTGCTCAACCCCACCGACATCGCCGCCACCTTGAGTCACGCACTGAACCGCGACATTCCGGCCTTCGTCCTCACCCCCACCGACATGCGCAACCTGGTCGACAGCGGTCAGGTTGCCGTTCCGGACTTCTACGACGAGGCCTACGGAGTGAGCGCCCTGAACTGGCTGCAACAAACCTACGACGGCCGGATGAACTACTCCGCGGTCACCACCACCACCGTGGCCGATCTCCTGGGCCGCGAACCCATCCACCTCCGCGACTGGGCCGCCGGCCACCGCGACCAACTCCTCGCCCAACTCGACTGACCACCTACACGCAAATACCGACAAGGCAGACCCATGACCAACATTCCGCAATACCTGACCGACGCTCCCTTGGCCGGCGAGGTGGTCGGCACCGACTTCGCTGGCTGGAGCGACGACCTCAAGGCCGAGTTCCACATCCATTCCCACGACGGACATGTCGGTTCCAGGCTCCTCTCCCAAGACCGGCGCGTCCGGGTGTGGGAGATCCGGCTCCACCCGGGGCAACGGTTCCACGCTCACCGCCACGTGCTCGACTACTTCTGGACCGCCGTCACCGGCGGCCGCAGCAGGCAACACACCGCTGACGGCACCACCCGTGAGGTCACCTACACCGCCGGTGAAACCCGCCACTACGACTTCGCACCAGGCGAATTCCTACTCCACGACATCGAGAACATCGGCGCCGACGACCTGATCTTCACCACCGTCGAACACGTGACGTCGTCGAACCCACCGCTGCGACTCGACGAGCCACACAACTCCCCTTCGCCGACCGAGAGGACTGACATGTCCACCCCCATCGCTGCAGATGACGGGCAGCAGTACAGCACCGCACCACCGTTCATCTTCATGGCGACCAACACCGTCCGCGACGGCATGCTCGACGAGGAACGCCGCCGCGCACGAGATTGGGCGGCGTTCATCCGAACCCACGAACCGCGACTACTGGCCTTCCACGAGTACCTCAGCGAGGACGGAACCGAGGTGGATTACATCCAAATCCACCCCGACGCAGCGTCATTCGAACACCACCTCGGCGTCATCGCCACCGCGCAGGAGTCCTATCGCGGAACGCTGGAGGCCACCACGGCGATACGAATCTACGGCCAACCCACTGAGCGGATCCTGGCCGCCCTTCGCGAATCCACGGGACCGGAGGTCCCCATCACGATCCTGCCCCTGCATCTCGGCGGATTCAGGTGAGCTCGACGCCGCACCCGACACCCAACACCCAAAGACTCCCTCCCCCCGTGTTCCACCCAGAGAAGGCACTGACATGACATCACTGGCCGACAAGGTCGTCATCGTGACCGGCGGCGGAACGGGCATCGGCAGGGCCGCTGCCGTGGCGATGGCCCAGGCGGGTGCCTCGGTGGTCATCGGCAACCGCAACGCCGCTGCAGGGGAAGACGTCGTGTTGGCCATCGAGAAGGCAGGCGGGACCGCACTGTTTCAGGCGACCGACGTGAGCAAACCCGACGACGTGAAGGCCCTGGTGCGACGCACCGTCACGGAGTTCGGACGGTTGGACCTCGCCTTCAACAACGCCGGGGCCGACGGCGAGCAGATGCCGCTGCACGAACAAGACATCGACGAGGCATCGCAGCTGTTCGACGTGAACATCAAAGGGGTCTTCTACTGCATGAAGTACCAAATAGAACAGATGCTCACAACGGGCGGCGGGGCGATAGTGAACACGTCCTCGATCTTCGGGCTCAACGGCTACCCGGGATGGTCGTTGTATTCGGCCTCCAAACACGCGGTCACCGGCATGACCAAATCCGCAGCGCTCGACTACGCGCAACGTGGCATACGCGTCAACGCGGTCGGCCCTGGCCCGGTGGAGACGCCACTGCTGGCGAAGGGGACCGGAGGCGACCCCCACAGCTACGCCTCGTTCGTCCCGATGGGACGGATAGGTCAACCCGAAGACATCGCCCACCCCGTCGTGTGGCTCCTCTCCGACGAAGCGAAATATGTTACCGGGCACACACTTCCGATCGACGGCGGTGTATGCGCGCAGTAGGGCGAGGCGTGCGCTCACAGGTTCTCAGTCCATTGATCAACGAGATTTTCGATTATCGATGTGGAAGGTGTTCCCAATGGCTGCAGACGTGACGGGTGCGGCGAGGCTGACACTCGGGCACTCCGATCTAATGGTGCGGCCGGTTGGTCTGGGGTGCATGGGGATGTCCCAGTTCTACGGGGACGCAGATGACCGCCAATCAGTCGAGACTCTGCGGTCGGCGATCGACTTGGGCGTGGACTTCCTAGACACCTCTGACATCTACGGCGCAGCCGACATCGCGACCGCGAACAACGTGCGCGGTTTCGGCCACAATGAACGGCTGATCGGCGAAGCAATCGCTGGCCGCCGCCAATCGGTGGTGTTGGCAACGAAATTCGGCGCCAAGATCAACGACGACGGAGACGGCGTGACCTTCGACGGCCGCCCCGACTACGTCCATGCTGCCTGTGAGGCGAGCCTGCGGCGACTGGGCACCGACGTCATCGACCTGTACTACTGTCACCGTCTCGATCCGAACGTTCCCATCGAGGACACCGTAGGAGCGATGTCCGACCTGGTCACCGCCGGCAAGGTCCGGGCCATCGGGCTCAGCGAGGTGGGCCCTGAATCGCTGCGCCGGGCACACGCGGTCCACCCCATCACCGCACTGCAGAGCGAGTACTCGCTGTGGGAACGACGACTCGAGCAGGGCATCACCGCGACGTGCCGAGAACTCGGCATCACGGTGGTGCCGTTCAGCCCGTTGGGCAGGTCGGCACTGACTGGTGCCCTCAAGCCTGGCGACACGTTTGCTTCGAACGACTTTCGGTCGAGCAACCCACGCTTCTCCGCCGACAACCTGGCGACCAACCTCAAACCGGTTGCAGCGCTCGCGGAGTTGGCGGCGGACAAGGGATGCCAACCGGGGCAGATGGCGCTGGCCTGGCTCCTGGCGCAGCCGCTCGACGTCGCCCCGATTCCCGGAACCAAGCGCGTGACGTACGTCAAGGAGAACCTCGCCGCCACCTCGGTGGCGATCAGCGCCGACGAGGTCGGTTACCTCGGCGAGGTGTTCGCCACCGGGCGGATCGTCGGCGATCGATACACCGCGGCGCACCAGCGCACCGTGGCCAATTGAGATAGAGGAGAACATGAGCAAGGTCTGGTTCATCACCGGCTCGACACGCGGCTTCGGACGCGAACTGGTCAAGGCGGCACTCGAGGCCGGCGACACCGTCGCGGCGACCGCTCGGCGTCCCGAAGGGCTGGCCGACCTGGCCGCTACCCATGGGGATCGCGTTCTGCCGCTGAGGCTCGACGTCACCGACGCCGAGGCTGCCAGGACGGCGATCGCCGCCGCCCGGCAACGATTGGGCCGGATCGACGTCGTGGTCAACAACGCCGGCTACGCCAACGTCGCACCGATCGAGACCGGAGACGACGACGACTTCCGCGCCCAGTTCGAAACGAACTTCTGGGGCGTCTACAACGTGTCGAAGGCCGCCATCCCCGTACTGCGAGAGCAGCACGGCGGATTGATCATTCAGTTCTCGTCGATGGGCGGACGCGTCGGTGGGTCGGCCGGCATCGCGTCCTACCAGGCCGCGAAGTTCGCCATCGACGGCCTCTCCCGGGTCCTGCAGACCGAGACCGCACCGTTCGGCATCAAAGTCCTCGTCGTGGAACCCAGCGGGTTCGCCACCGATTGGGCCGGCTCGTCCATGGACATCGCCGACATTCCCGACGTCTATGCCGACACCGTGGGCGCGATGAACACCATTCGCACCAGCGACGCCATCACCGCCGGCGACCCTGCCCGCGCGGCGCAGATCCTGGTCCGGATGTCCCGGCGCACCCAGCTGCCCTATCACCTGCCGCTGGGCGTGAACGCCGTCGAGGGAGCACTACGCCAGGACGAATCCCTGCTCGTCGAGGGCCGCACGTGGGCCGCAGTGGGGCGCTCGGCCGACTTCGCCGAGCCCTACCCCGTCGACTTCCCCCCGGATGGGCAATCCGCCCGCTGACGTGAGCGCCTCGCCGCGACCCCGTAGGTAAGCACCAGAAACTACGGGCGTCTGTGGTTGTGGACGCTACTGGGCTCCCGCGCGGCGACGGGCTCGTGACGCGCGAAGGTTGACGGCGTTGCCGCATACCTTGAAGTCGTGCCAGACGGCGCTGTTGTTCTTGGATTGATCGTAGAAGGCCGAGCGGCACTGAGGGTTGCGGCACCGTTTGAGCCGCGACCAGGTTCCGGCGGCCTGGGCCAGGGCTATTTCGCTCCACAATGCCGACGACAACCAGCTGGCCCCGTTCCCCGCGGGCACGAACCGGACCAGTCCTGTTGGGTCGAGAGCGAAGGACCCGGTACCGGGTAGGGACGTAGGGTCCGTTGGTAGCTCGCCGGATTGCCAGCCGTCAATCGTGGCGCGCAGCTGCCGGAGCGAGGACGTGTCGCGACTGGTCAGGGAGGGAAGTGCCACCTGCAGGCCGCTAGCCGATGACCATGCTGGGATCGCCGCGTCCCACCAGGTTTGCGCATCGTGCTGGCTAGCGAGGAGGTCGATTTCCTTGCCCATGATGGAGCGCGTGTTGAGGAAGTCCTGAACCAGAGCGAGGCTGCCCGGCACTACGGCGAGCCCGTAGCGTTCGGTCGCCAACCACGTGGACATCGCTCAACCCTCGTCGATGTGTGTCGCCGTGGTCAACCACTCGCCGTCGCCGGGTGCCGCGATCTGCCGACGGCGAACGGACGCGCGGGGCTGACCGATGGTCAGCCCCGCGGTGGTCCCGAATCGATGCCAGCCGGTGTCGCTTGGTTCGGTGTCAGGACACGGTGAGCGGGTTGAGGCCCCGGTCGGCGGCCAGCGACTGCTTGACCTGCTCTGTGAGGATGTCGGCAATGACTTCGACCGCACCGGCCTGGACGCCGTCGAGCGCAAGCCCGGCGATCGCGGTCGGGTCGTTCTTCTCGGCTTCGATGGCGGCGACCATGTCTGTGTCCATGTATCCGACGTGCAATGAGGTGACCGCGATGCCGCGGGGCTGCACCTCTTCGCGAATCGCGTTGGTCTGGGCCCACAGCGCAGCCTTTGCCGCGGCGTAGGCGCCGACCCCGGCGGGATGCAGCCACGACAGGATGGAGCCGACGTTCAGGATGGCTGCCGGCGCGTTGGCGGTGAGCTGCGGGGCGAAGGCCCGCGTGACCGCCAGGGTGCCGAAGAAGTGCGTCTCCATGTGGGCGCGGATCTCCTCGAGTGACCCCTCCAGAAGCGCAGTGGGGGTGAAGTTTCCGGCGTTGTTGATGAGGAGCGTGACGTCGCCGGTCGCTGCTGCTGCCTCCTCGATCGAGGCCGTGTCGGTGAGGTCGACGCGCACCGGAATCACCCCCGGTGTCGTCACCTCCTCGACACGGCGGGCACCGCCGTACACCTTGGCAGCACCGCGGGCCACGAGCTGCTCGGTAAGCCGGCGCCCCAGCCCGCGGTTGGCGCCGGTGACGAACGCGACTGATCCCTTGATGTCCATGCTGTTCTCCTCTTTCATGGGGTTGTCGAACTGTTGTGCTGCAGGTTGTTTGAACTGAGGCGGTGTTGGGCGCGAAGCATGTCTGCGGCGCGTTCGCCGATCACGACGCACGGCGCTTGGGTGTTGCCGCTGGTGATCCGAGGCATGATGGATGCGTCGGCGATCCGGAGATGGTCGACGCCCGTGACTTTGAGATGTCCGTCGACGACGGACATCGCGTCGCGTCCCATCTTCGCGGTACCGCACTGGTGCCAGTAGCTGGACGCCGCGTCCCTGACGAACCGTTCCAACTCTGGGCCGGCGAGGTTGCCCGGCATCACTTCACGATTGACGTAGGGCCGTAGCGCGACGGAGTTGCCGATCTCGCGGCACAGCTGCACCGCCCGCACTGCCGCCCTTACGTCTTCAGGATCAGACAACAGGTTGGCATGTATCTGCACGGGGTCATTGGGGTGGGGCCCGGTGAGGCGGATCTCCCCTCGACTCTTGGGTTGAATGAGGCCTGCGAACATGTTCCACGCTCCCGCCGGTAGGCCGAATCGGTTGGTGTTCTCCGGGCTCGACGACTTCGGGAACTGAGCTTGGCAGGTCTGTAGGTCCGGCGTGTCGAGGCTGGAGTCGCTGGTCCAGAAGTAGGTTGCCTCGACGCCGTTGTTGCGTGGCTCGATGGGGTTGCGGTACTCCCATAGACAGTCGAAACCCGGGTGGTCTTGGAAGTTTCGTCCGACGCCGGGCAGGTGCGCGACGACGGGTATGCCGTGACGTTGGAGTTCGGCGTGGTCACCGATGCCGGATTGCATGAGCACCTTGGGTGTGTTGATCGCGCCGAGGGACACGATGACCTCTGCGGCGGCGCCGACGCGGTGCAGGCGGTTGTCGCGGACGAATTCGACGCCGGTGGCGGTGGTGCCGTCGACGACGATGCGGGTGACCAGGGCTCCGGTGAGAACGGTCAGGTTCGACTGGCGTGCGATCGGCCAGACGTAGTCGCGGTAGACCGATTGGCGTTGGCCGGCGCGCACGCGAACGTCGGCGATGGCCGCCCCACCGCGGCCTTCCATCATCGGTCCGTTCTGATGCGAAAAGGTGGGTATGCCAACGCTTGCCGCGCTCTCGACCATCGCACGAGCAACTGGGCTTGGGTCCGGTACCGCTTGCACGAAGGCGGGCCCGCCGGTGCCGCGGTAGTACGGATCGGCGGCGCCGCCCCAGTCTTCGATGCGGCGGTAGAGGGCGAGCACGGATTCGTAGTTCCACCCCGGATCCCCAGCTTCAGCCGCGAAGTACTCCCAATCGTTGCGGTGCCCGTGCGCCCACAGCATCGTGTTGACGCTGGAGCCCCCTCCGAGGATCTTCCCCATGGCCATCGCTATGCGACGTCCGTTCACACTGGCGCTGGGCTCGGCCTCGAAGTTCCAGGTGCGCTCGGTGCCGAGGTTGCGGGTCCACTGGGCGGCCTGCCGCACCTCCGGTGACGTGTCCTCGCCACCGGCCTCCAGTAGGAGGACGCTGACATCCTCGTCTTCGGCGAGACGTCGCGCTACAACCGAACCCGATGAACCGGATCCGCACACGATGAAGTCGTAGTGGCGGCGGTCATGCCCGTCACCGGCGTCGAACTCGGGTCCGCCCGCTGCCGTCGTCGCGATGGTGCTGGCGCGGTTCGATCCGCTGGGGTTGCTGCTCATCGTGGCTCTCCATTGGGGTCGTGCCGCGGCGGGGTTGGTGACGTTTCGTTGGGGCGTGGCCCCAGTGCAGACCGAAGAAAGCGGCCCATGTCGGTGATGGCGTGGTCGGCTTCGGGCACGTAACCGGCGCCGCTGACGAAGGCGTGTTGACCGTGTTCGACAGAATGTGAAGCGGCGTCGACGCCGGCGAGTCGGGCTAGGTGGGTGAAGTCCTGAGCTTCGCCGGCGAGTAGCTCGTCGACGCCGTAGTAGACCGCGGTGGGGGGCAAGCCGGTGAGGTCGGCAGCCAGCAGGTTCACCCGTGGGTCGTCGTAGGAGACACCGGTGTCGTCGAGCCACAGTGAGCGGAACAACTCAAGGAATTGGCGGGTCAAGAACTTGTCCGACCCGGCGTGGGTATCGAGGGTCGCGTTGCTCATGGCCGGGTCGACCCACGGCGAGACCGCCAGCACCGCGCCCGGGCCGGGCCGGCCCTGATTGCGCTGTCGCAGTGCGAGGTTGACGGCGAGATTGCCTCCAACTGACACCCCGACGCTGGCGATGTGATGTGCCTGGTAGCCCGTGTCGAGCAGCCACCGGTAGCTAGCTTCCATGTCCTCGAGTTGGGCTGGGAACTTGTGTTCGGGCGCTAGTCGGTAGTTGGGGACCAAGGACACCATCCCTGCGGCCCTTGCGATGTGGCCGGCGGCCTTGCGCTCGGAATGCATGGAACCCACGATGGCGCCGCCCATGTGGCTGTGCAGAAGCGCGACGTTGGGTGCGGCGTCGAGCGGGATGCACCACAGTGCCGGGACGCCATTGATCTCTTGTTCGGCGTAGGTGACACCTTCGGGTTCCCTCGTGGTGATGTGCATGGCATCGACCACGTCGCGGATCAGTTGCAGATCGAGGTTCGGGTTTGCGAGTCGTAATCGTTGCGCTTCAACGAATCTCGCGAACTCATCAGATTGTTCGCTCATGGGGGCGTTCCGTTTCGGTGGTTGTGCTGCTGGGTCGTTGGACGCATCGTTGCGACGTGGGGGGTTGTCGGTGTTCTTTTTGCGCTCACGGTTCCGTCGCCGGGGAGTAGGCCCGCGACTGGAAGGCCCGCCCCGTTGAACGACATAGGTCATACTTTTTACCTATGTCACTCAACCGTAGGTGCAATCGCAGGCGGCGTCAACGCAAGGTGACTGCCCGACAGCTGTGAATGACCTGTCTGCGCACCTGGCCCGGGACTACGAGCTGCGGCTAGCTCGGGCCCACATCCAGCACGAGGAACGGCCACCGTCGCGGAAGTAAATCGCACGCGCGACCAGAGCGTCGAGGGCCTGGCTTATCACAGCGCTGGCGGGGTCATCGTCGCCCTCCAATAGCCGCCAAGTTGCCTGCCCCGAAATCGCAAACACTGGCGCGCGTTTGGGCAGCGGGAGCGCGCAGTGGCGCACGCAGCGTGACGGTCCGACCGCATCGGACCACGGTTCCCGGCCACCAGCGCCCATGAGAACCCACAGCCGGCCTCTGGCTGCTCCCCGCCGCTCATCACGTGCTCCGGCGAGTAGCGACCTACTGAATTCTCACATTCGTGCCCAATTGGACATCGCGCGGACATATGAGCATCATCCGCGAGAAGCCACAGCCCCAAACCCCTAGTGCGCCATGTTCGTAAACCGCGACAGGTGCAGCTGATGCGCCACGGTGATGGTCTTCGTCGGGCCGTTGCGGTGCTTGGCGAGAATGAGGTCCGCCTCGCCGCCGCGGGGGTCGTCGCGCTCGAAGGCGTCGGGCCGGTGCAGCAGGATCACCATGTCGGCGTCCTGCTCGATGGCACCCGACTCACGGAGGTCCGACAGCATCGGCTTCTTGTCGGTTCGCTGTTCGGGACCACGGTTCAGCTGGCTCATCGCGATCACCGGAACATGTAGCTCCTTCGCCAAGAGCTTGAGCTGGCGCGAGAACTCGGAGACTTCCTGCTGGCGTGACTCGACCTTCTTGCCCGACGTCATCAGCTGCAGGTAGTCGATGACGATCAGCCGCAAGTCCGCCTTCTGGTGCAGCCGACGGGCTTTCGCGCGGATCTCCATCATCGTGAGGTTCGGTGAGTCGTCGATGTAGAGCGGCGCTTCGCTGATCTCGCTCATCCGGCGCGCCAGCCGAGTCCAGTCGTCGTCGCTCATTCGGCCCGAGCGCATGTCGGCCAGCTTGATCTTCGCCTCGGCCGACAGCAGACGCATGACGATCTCGGTCTTGCTCATCTCGAGGGAGAACACGACGCTCGACAACCGGTTCTTGATCGAGCACGACCGCAGGAAGTCCAGGCCCAGCGTCGAGTTGTGCGTCGGCACCATGCCGTCGCCCGCGAGGTAGAGGTGCGACTCGTTGTCGACCTGGATGCAGCGCACCGGCACGCTGTCGACCCGGCGCACCCAGGCCACGTACAGCGGGGGCGCCAGCAGCGCCGTGCGGCCGCCGCCGGACTGAGCGTGCACGGCCGTCGGGATCATGCGGTCGGCACCGCTGCGCAACTCCGCGGTGGTGCGGATGCCGGCCTCGGTGGGCCACTGATGCTCTTCGTCCGCGACGATCATCGTGCCGTCGGAGAACTCCACCTCGTAGCAGGGCCGGCCGACCATCACCTCGGTCGCGGCGACGACGCGCGTCGGCGCCCCGTCCACGCCGACGACGTCGTCGCCGACCCGAACCTCGCCCATCGTGGTCCAGCCGGTCGGCGTCGGCAGCGGGGTGTCCAAAGCGAGCGCCTTGCCCATACCGGGCCGTGCCGCGATCACGATCATCTGCCCCGGGTGCAACCCGTTGGTCAACTCGTCGAGCTCGACGAAGCCGGTCGGCACGCCACGGGAGATCCCGCCCTGCGAGGCGATGGCATCGATCTCGTCCATCGTCGGCTGCAGCAGCTGCTCGAGCGGGACGAAGTCCTCCGAGGTGCGACCGTCGGTGACGTTGTAGAGCTCGGCCTGCGCCCGGTCGACGACCTCGGCGACGTCGGCGCCATCCGACCCGGCGTACCCGTACTGCACGACCCGCGTACCGGCCTCCACGAGCCGGCGCAGCAGCGCCTTCTCCGCGACGATGCCCGCGTAGTACCCGGCGTTGGCCGCGGTCGGCACCGTCGAGATCAGCGTGTGCAGGTAGGGATGTCCACCGACGCGCTTGAGCATTCCGCGGCGCTCCAGCTCGGCGGCGACCATCACGGCGTCGGCCGGCTCTCCCCTGCCGTAGAGATCGAGGATCGCGTCGTACACGCTCTGGTGCGCCGGCTTGTAGAAGTCGTTGGGCCGGAGCTTCTCCAGTACGTCGGCGATGGCGTCTTTCGACAACAGCATGCCGCCCAGGACGGACTGCTCGGCGGCCATGTCCTGCGGGGGCTGACGCCCGTAGTCCTCGCTGGGCGGTGGCACCTGCGAATCCGAACGCATGTCCGAACGACCCCGGTCATCGACGACAGCCACTAAGCGTCTACCTCCCCGACTCAGTTGTCGAACCTGTGTTCGACGTCGCTCCCCGCGACCATAGGTCAGCCCGCCGACAACTCGGGCTCGCGGCCCGCATCTGACGTACCGGCGGCTTACGTTAGACGTTGCTGGAGCACCCGCAAGGTTGTCCTGTTAGCGAAGCTGTGGATGGTGTGGGGATAGGCGTGGACGACCATGTTGAGGGGTTGGGGATAACCTGTGCGCAACTTTGGGCGAATCGGGCATTCCCGCTGATCAAGAGTGTAGGCCGACCTAGAAACACTGTGGATGCGAATTGCCCCGGCGTGTCGCCCTGGGTTGACATGCCGGGCGTGTTGCGTTTCGTATTCGGGCCGACGAGGTTAACAGCTCGTTGCTTCGCTGTACTGAAATCGGACGTCGAATGTTCGCCCCAGACGCAGCAACGCCCGGGTGAAGACTGATCAAGTCTCCACCCGGGCGTATTGACGCTGTCGTTATTACTCGGCGACGACGTTCAGCGTGAGCGCGGCGCTCACCTCGGAGGTCAGCCGCACCGTAACGGGGTGCGAGCCGACTGACTTGATGTGCGCCTTGGGCAGCTGCACGGTGCGCTTGTCGAGGTTCGGGCCGCCGGCCTTCTTGATGGCGGAGACGACCTCGGACGGGGTCACCGAACCGAAGAGCTTGCCGCTGTCGCCCGCCGAACGGACGGCCAGCTTGACCTCGCCCAGCGACTCGATGGCGTTCTTCAGCTCGTTGGCGTGCTCGCGGTCGCGAACCGACTTGACCTCGCGGGCCCGACGGATTTCGGTCGCCTGACGCTCAGCGCCACGCGACGCCGCGATGGCCAGGCCACGGGGCAGCAGGAAGTTGCGGCCGTAGCCGTCCTTCACCTCGACGGTGTCGCCGGCCGAACCCAGGTGGTCGACCTCGGCAGTAAGGATGAGTTTCATCGTCGTCTCCCGCTCTACCGCGTCGCCGCGCTGAACGGCAGCAAGGCGACCTCACGGGCGTTCTTCACTGCGATCGCGATGTCGCGCTGGTGCTGCACGCAGTTGCCGGTCACGCGACGGGCACGGATCTTGCCGCGCTCGCTGATGTACGTGCGCAGCAGTGCGGTGTCCTTGTAATCGATGTTCTGCGTCTTGCCCTTCTTGGAGCAGAACACGCACTTGCGGGTCTTGACCGGCTTCTCAGGCGCCGGACGACGCTTGGTCGTGGTCTTGGCCATGTCTTTCTCTTTCTTGGTATCGCTAGGTCGGCGTCAGTGTCGTTCGAGACGCCTGGTTCGAATCAGAAGGGCGGTTCGTCGTCGGCGCCGTTGAACGAACCCGACGCCGGGGCGCTGCCCCACGGGTCGTCCTTGGGCGGCTCGGAGGGACGTGAGCCGCCGCCTCCGCCGCCGCCACCACTACCGAAGCCGCCGCCACCGCCGCCACCGCCGCCGCGGCTGGCCTTGTTGACCTTCGCCGTTGCGTACTTCAGCGACGGGCCGATTTCGTCGACTTCGAGTTCGACGACGGTCCGCTTCTCACCCTCGCGGGTTTCGAAGGAACGCTGCTTGAGCCGTCCGGTGACGATCACCCGCGAGCCGCGGGTCAGGCTCTCGGCGACGTTCTCGGCCGCCTCCCGCCAGATGTTGCACCGGAGGAACAGCGCCTCGCCGTCCTTCCATTCACTGGTCTGACGGTCGAACGTACGAGGCGTCGACGCGACAGTGAAGTTCGCGACGGCCGCACCCGACGGGGTGAAGCGCAGTTCGGGGTCGGCGGTCAGGTTTCCGACGACGGTGAGGATGGTGTCACCAGCCACGGTTTCCTCCTGAGGATGTGTTTGTCGGCTCTTCGCGCAAGGTCAGTGCCGGTGGCGTGCTCGATGAAGATCGGTCGGAGGCGAGCCTACGGCCCGACCACGACGAGCACGTCGTTTGGCGACTTAGTGCTTGTCGGTCCGCATCACCTTGGTCCGCAGGACGGACTCGTTCAGGTTCAGCTGGCGGTCCAGTTCGGACACCGTGGCGGGCTCGGCCTTCACGTCGACGATGGCGTAGATGCCCTCGGCGTGCTTGGCGATTTCGTAGGCCAGCCGGCGGCGGCCCCAGATGTCGACCTTGTCCACCGAACCACCATCCTTGCGGATGACGTTCAGGAACGTCTCCAACGACGGGGCTACAGTCCGCTCGTCGAGGGTTGGGTCAAGAATGACCATGATTTCGTATGGACGCATGGAAACCTCATCACCTCCTGTGGTCATGTACGGCCACGGACAATCCGTGGCAGGAGTATCGCCTGCGTCGGCAACCTGCCCAGGTTACACAGGGGGCCGCTGACCAGCCAAATCCATGCTGGTGGCAGCGCTAGGACCCGCCGACCGGGACGGGCTCGGCCGCGTCGACGGCATCCACGGGCGGCGGCGTCCGGTCCCGGCCGGGCCGCAGCCGGTCGGGCCACCGCGACGGGAACGCGTCCAGTGCACGGTCGAACACGCCGCCGGAGGGATCGTCGATGCGGCCGCGCCACCGGACCAGGTCCTCTGCGGGCCGGTAGATCTGGCGAATCACCAACGCGCACAGGGCGATCACGGCGACGTCGCGCAACAGGACCGTCGTCGTGAACACCTCCTGCGGTAGGCCCATGTTCTGCTCCCCGTAGAGGAACAGCATCCGCGGGATCCACACCAGGGCATCGATCGTCATCCACGCCAACAGGATTCGCCGATGCGGCAAAGCCAGCGCGGCCAGCGGCACCAGCCACAGCGAGTACTGCGGGCTCCACACCTTGTTCGTCAGCAGGAACGCCGCCACCACGAGGAAGGCCAGCTGCGCAAGACGCGGACGCTGCTTCGCCGTCAGGCCGACGTAGGCGATCGCCGCACAGCAGACGGCGAACAGCACCGCCGTCACACCGTTTAGCACGGTCGGCGGTTCCCAGAAGCCCAGGCCGGGATCGAAGCCACGCCACCCGGTGAATGACTTGATCACGTTGTAGATCGAGTCCATGTCGTCGCCGCGACGAGTGTTGAGCCGGAAGAACTCCGACCACCCGCGCGGGAACAACACCATGATCGGCAGGTTCACCACCAGCCACGTCACCACCGTCGCGAGCACCGTCTTGCCGACGTCGCGCATCCGGCCCGACCGCACTCCGAGGATCACCAGCGGCAGCAGGAGCAGCAGCGGATAGAGCTTGAGGGCCACACCGACGCCGATCAGGGCACCGGCCAGCACCGGCTTCTTCCGCGACCACGCCAGCAGCGCACCCATCGCGGCCGCGGTGGCCAGCGCGTCGAAGTTGGTGAATATCTGGAAGATCAGCAGCGGCGAGGCCGCCACCACCGCGGCGTCCCACGGCCGCCGACCCGCCAGCCGCGACGTCGCCCACACCGTCGCCAGCCAGGCCAACGCGAGACCGAACGCGGCGATGTTGAAGAACATCACCACCTCGGCGACGATCGGCATCGACACCAGCTTCGTCAGCGCGGTGTAGCTCTTCGCCAGCGTCATCGACACGTACTGATACAGCCCGGTGAGCACCGGATACTCCATGTACCGCACGGCGGGCGACCCGTCGTACTGCACGTGCGGCTGCCCGTCGCCGTCCTTCTCGATCCAGCTCGACTTGTACGGGAACTTGCCGAGGTTCAGCAGTTCCGCCGTGTACAGCGGCACCGTGTCCGAGTAGCAGAGTTCGTAGTAAGCGCGCTGGTTCTCCCACACCGCCACCCGCTGATCGGCGGGGCCGGTGTCGGTCGACTGCAGGCAGGCGGCCTTCGTCGAATAGCCAAGAGCCATGAACATCAGCGCAATCGCGATCATCACGCGCAACGGCGTCAGGAACCGCGACCGTCCGATCAGCGCGTGCTTGCCGACCGGTCCGCCGACGAGACCCGACAGCGCGCGGACCGTGACGTCATTGCGGCTGGGCAGATCTCGGACGTCGTCGCTCCGGAGGTCTTCCGCCAGCGGAGCTGGCGAGACAGCCTGAGCTAGGGGCGCCAGCGAGACGGTGTCAGATGCATCCGGGTCGACCGACCGGCTCGGGTCGGCACCCGTCACGGCGGCGGAGGCAGTGCGGGAACCGGAGCGCCGGGTGGGGGTCCGGGGACCAGTGGGCCACCGCCCGGCGGCGGCGGTGCGTTCGGGTCGACGACGGGACCCGGCGGCGGCGCCGTCACGGTGGTCGGCGGGCCGAACGGGATCGTGATGCCCGGCGCGATCTCCAGCGTCGGCTGGATGACGCTCTCCGACGGTGGCGGCGGCGTGGTGACGACCGCGGTGCTCGACGGCGGCGCCTGCACCGGCGCCTGCGGGACACCCGCATAGCCACCGATCTCGGTCGGCTTCGGGAAGGTCTCCTCGTCCGTGCCCTCGAGGGCGCCGTCCATGGTCTCCTTCCAGATGTCGGAAGGAAGGCCCGAGCCGTACACCGGCGACCCGTACTGATTCACCAGCGGACGGGCGCCATCGGTCGTGCCGACCCAGACCGCGGTCGACAGCGACGGCGTGAACCCGACCATCCAGGCATCGCGGTTGGCGCCGGTGTCACCGAGCTGGTTGGTGCCCGTCTTCGCCGCCGACGGCCGACCGTCGTCCAGGTTGTGCCCGTTGGAGTAGCCGGCGATCGGCTGCATCGCGGAGGTGACGTTGTCGGCCACCGCCTTGTCGATCCGCTGCTCGCCCGCGTTGTCCTGCTCGGCGGCGTCGAAGAGGACCTTGCCCTCGGAGTTGACGACCCGTTGCACGAAGTGCGGGCGGTGGTAGACGCCCGACGCGGCAAGCGTCGCGTACGCCGACGCCATGTCGATGACGCGGGACTGGTACTGGCCGAGCACGACGCCATTGTTCGGCGGGCCGCCCTGGCCGTCTTCGCTCAGCGTGTGCTCGATGCCGGGAATGCTCTCGGCGACGCCCGCTGCGTGCGCCGCGTCGGCGACGTCCTGCGGGCCGTTCTTCAGCTTCAGCATCAGCCGGTAGTAGCTGGTGTTCAGCGAGCGCTTCAACGCCTCGGCGATGCTGCACGTCCCGCAACCGCCGCCTTCGACGTTGTTGATCGTGATGCCGTTGACGGTCACCGGCGAGCTGTCGATCTGGGATCCGAGCCCGATGCCCTGCTGCAGCGCCGCTACGAGTGCGAAGACCTTGAACGACGAACCCGTCGGCAGACCCGCCTGGGCGAAGTCGAAGCCGTTGGCGTCCGAGCCGCCGTAGTAGGCCTTGACCGCGCCGGACCTCGGGTCGATCGACACGACCGCCGAGCGCATCTCGGGCATCTGACCGTCGAGGTTCTCGGCCACGGCTTCCTCGGCGGCCCGCTGCGCCTTCGGGTCGATCGTCGTGGTGATCTGCAGACCCTCGGTGTTGAGAGTCTGCTCGTCGATGTCGAAGAGCTCGAGCAGCTCCTTGGTGACCTGCCGTTCGATCAACCCGTTGGGTCCGGTGGTCTGCGTCTGCTGGGTCGCCTGCTCGGGCGGCACCGTCGGCGGGAACACCTGAGCGGCGCGGTCGGCCTCCGACAACGCGCCCATCGTGACCATGCCGTCGAGCACCCAGTTCCACCGCTCCGCGGCGCCCTCGGGGTCGACCGCCGGGTCGAGCGTCGACGGACGCTGGATCAGCGCGGCCATCAGCGCCCCCTCGGCGACGTTCAGCTGCTCGACGGGCTTGCCGAAGTAGGCCTGCGACGCTGCGGCGATGCCGTACGAGCCGCGGCCGAAGTAGATGATGTTGAGGTAGGACTGCAGCACGGCGTCCTTGGACCACTCGCGCGACATCTTCGTCGAGATGACCAGTTCCTTGGCCTTGCGGACGACGCCGCCCAGGCCGGATCGCGCATCACCCACGAGTGCGTTCTTGACGTACTGCTGGGTGATCGTCGACCCGCCCTGCAGGTCGCCTCCGAAGATGTTGTTCTTGAACGCCCGGGCGAAGCCGGTGAACGAGAATCCCGGGTTGGTATAGAAGTCACGGTCCTCGGCGGCCATCGCCGCGTCGCGGACGTGCACGGGGATCTGCTCGATGTCCACGTCGACGCGGTTGCCCTCGGGCGGCACGATGCGTGCCAGCTCGCTGCCGTCGCTGGCCAGGATCGTCGAGACCTGCGCGGTGCGGATGTCGCCCGGCTTGGGCACCTCGACGATGAAGTAGGCCATCGCGAACGTGACGATCGGCAGCAGGATCGCCATGACCGCGGCCACGCCCAGACCGCGGCGCACCCACTTCCAGTTGATCTGACGCTTGGGACCGGGCGTCTTGCCCGACGGGCCGCCTGGTCCACCCCCGCCGCCTGGCGGGCCGGTCGGCGGCTGCTTGGGCGGCCTGCCGTCCAGCGCTGCCTTGACGACGTCGACCTGATCGCGATGACGTGGATCGGGAGCGTTGCCGCGCACCGGCGGGAGCACCGCGGTACGACGGTCGTCGGGTGTGGCCGGGCCACCGTGACGGCGAGGAGGCTGCTGCGGCTGCTGCGGCGCCTGCCGCGGCTGCGGACGCGGGCCCTGGCCCGGGGCTGCGGAGTGGCGGGGCGGGGGCGACCCGGCACCGTCAGCCGATGACCCCTTGGGGACGTCGCCGGCCGACCTGTGCTGCCGCCCTTCGCTATTCACTGGCCGTGCGCGCGCCGGAGCGCGCCGCTCGTGAGCCGCGTGCGTTCTTCGCCTTCGGCGGGCCTGGGGCACCGAGCACGTACGACTTGACCAGGTGATTCCAACTGCAGGTGCGACAGACCTCGACCACGTGAACCTTGAACTCCTCGAAGCGCGCCGCCAGGAGCACCAGCTCCTCGGTGGAGCGCGCGGACCCGGAGACGGCGCCGAGATGGTCGCCGAACACCCAGGACACCAGCGTGAGCTGTTCCTTCCGGCAGATCGGGCACGTCACCTCGCTTTGCTTGCCATGGAATTTCGCTGCGCGCAGCAGATAGGGGTTCGCATCGCAGACCTCTGTGACGCCGGTGCGCCCGGAGTACACCTCTGCGAGCAGGGACCGCCGCTTGAGCGCGTAGTCCACCACCTGTCGCTGCAATCGCACGTGGACCAGAGTACGTCGGGGCGTCCACGGCGGAGGCGTGGCCGTGCACGCGCCGCCCCGGTTTGGCATCTGGTCTGCGCAGATGGGGTGCGAACTCCTACGATCTTGACCGTGGCGACACGGCAGACAGCACACACCCGGGCGAGGGACGTCGATCGCAACAACACGTGTCAGGTGTTGGACAGCGCGCTCGCCGATGGTCAGCTCTCCATGGAGGAGCACCGGACGCGGGTCGGACTGGCGACGACGGCCGAAACACTGGGCGATTTGCAGTCCCTCGTCGACGATCTGCAGAACGACAATGCCCCCGTTCAGATGCCCAACCTGCAGAAGCCGTCGCGCCTGCGCGCGGCCGGCACGAGCACCGGCGCCGGCGCAGGCTGGGGCATACGCCTCGCGACCGCCGCCGTGCTGGTGGTGCTCGGCATCGCGATCGGCTGGGGGCTGTACGGCAACACGTCGTCGCCGCTGAGCTTCCAGACCGACCCGGGCGCGAAGTCCGACGGGATCGAGGGGAGGGTGCTGACGCCGCCGCGCCAACTGCAGTCTCTCGGCGGCTTGAACGGGCTCTTCGAGCAGATGCGCCAGCGGTTCGGCGACACCATGGGCTACAGCGTCGTCGTCTACCCCGAATACGCCGTCGTCGCGCGCGCCGATCCGAACGACGAACGCCGCACACTGCGCTACACCTATCGCGGCGGCTTCGACGACCCGTCCACGTCGGCCACGGGCGACGACGACGTGCTGGTGGACCTCGCCGCGTTCGACGTGGTGAAGGCCGTCGAACTCCTCCGTGGCGCGCCCGAGACCGTCGGCATGAACCCGGCCGACGTCAAGAGAGACAACACCTATCTGACCGTCGACCCCGCGCGCGAGCCGCAGACCCCGGGAGAACTCACCCTCCGGGCGAACGTCTCCAGCGAGTTCGGCAATGGCTCGATCACGTTCGGCGCCAACGGCGAGATCAAGAGCATCGACTACGCGGACGACTGACCCCGTCGTCTCTCGGCCCTGAACGTGACGCCAGCGTCACGCTCGGCTTCCCACGCGCCTCCAGCGTCACGTTCGCGTGTGAACGGGGCCATTCGGGGCATCTACGCGACGTCGAGATGAACGCCATCTGAACTGAACGTGTCCCCGCTATAGCGCCGCATATATCGGCGCGATACAGTTGCGCGAGGTGTCGAACTGTCGTAGCGGCTCAGCCGCACGTGATCTGAGGGGGTGATTCGGGTGCTGGAACTCGCCGTTCTGGGGCTACTGCTCGAATCGCCGATGCACGGCTACGAGCTGCGCAAGCGGCTCACGGGTCTGCTCGGGGCGTTCCGCGCCTTCTCCTACGGTTCGCTCTACCCCGCTCTGCGCCGCATGCAAGCCGACGGGTTGATCGTCGAGGAGGCCGCACCCGTCGGGGCCGTCAAGGTGCGTCGGGCACGCCGGGTCTACAAGCTCTCCGACGCGGGCAAGCAGCGCTTCGCGGAGTTGGTCGCCGACACGGGACCGCAGAACTACACCGACGACGGCTTCGGGGTCCACCTGGCGTTCTTCAACCGAACGCCGGCCGAAGCTCGCATGCGCATCCTCGAAGGCCGTCGCAGGCAGGTCGAGGAACGACGGGAAGGTCTGCGTGAAGCCGTCGCGCGGGCCAGCAGTTCGTTCGACCGGTACACCAAGCAGCTGCATCAGCTCGGCTTGGAGTCCAGCGAGCGAGAAGTGAAGTGGCTCAACGACTTGATCGCCGCCGAACGGGGGGCCCAAGGCCACCCCGAAGGCAGCTCGTAAGCACCCGAATCAGAACCGAAGATCAGTACCGAGAAGGAGAAGTCCCATGTCGAACGAGGTTCGCGTCGCGATTGTCGGCGTAGGTAACTGCGCGTCCTCGCTGGTCCAAGGTGTGCAGTACTACCAGGACGCAGACGAGAACGCCAACGTCCCCGGCCTGATGCACGTCAAGCTGGGCCCGTACCACGTCCGCGACGTCAAGTTCGTCGCCGCGTTCGACGTGGACGCCAAGAAGGTCGGCTTCGACCTGTCCGAGGCGATCTTCGCCTCGGAGAACAACACGATCAAGATCGCCGACGTGCCGCCGACCGACGTCACGGTGCAGCGCGGCCCGACCCTCGACGGCATCGGCAAGTACTACGCCGAGACCATCGACCTGTCCGACTCGGATCCGGTCGACGTCGTCAAGGCGCTCAAGGACGCGAACGTCGACGTGCTGGTCTCCTACCTTCCGGTGGGCTCCGACGACGCCGACAAGTTCTACGCACAGTGCGCGATCGACGCCGGCGTAGCGTTCGTCAACGCGCTCCCCGTGTTCATCGCCTCGGACCCGGTGTGGGCCAAGAAGTTCGCCGACGCGGGCGTGCCGATCGTCGGCGACGACATCAAGAGCCAGGTCGGCGCCACCATCACCCACCGCGTGATGGCCAAGCTGTTCGAGGATCGCGGCGTCACGCTCGACCGCACCTACCAGCTCAACGTCGGCGGCAACATGGACTTCAAGAACATGCTCGAGCGGGAGCGTCTGCAGTCCAAGAAGGTCTCCAAGACCCAGGCCGTGACGTCCAACCTGACCGGCTCGCTGGCCGACAAGATCGAGGACCGGAACGTCCACATCGGCCCGTCGGACCACGTCGCGTGGCTCGACGACCGCAAGTGGGCCTACGTCCGCCTCGAGGGCCGCGCCTTCGGCGACGTGCCGCTGAACCTGGAGTACAAGCTCGAGGTGTGGGACTCGCCGAACTCGGCGGGCATCATCATCGACGCGGTGCGTGCGGCGAAGATCGCCCTGGACCGTGGCATCGGCGGACCGATCGAGGCCGCCTCGGCATACCTGATGAAGAGCCCGCCGAAGCAGCTGGCCGACGACATCGCGCGCACGCAGCTCGAGAAGTTCATCGCGGGCGAGTGATTTGTGGAGTATCTCCTGCGGTGAGCGCGGGAGATACTCCACGAATCGGGCTTCGGTATGGTCCGAACGTGGCGAACCCGGAGATCTCGGACGACGACCTGCTCACTCTCGACGAGTTCGGGCTGCTGTCCGAGAACGCCGAGCAGATCGGCGCAGAGGCGATCATGCCGGTCGAACGGATCGAGTCCGGCCCCATCAGCGCGCTGCGGTGGGGCGGCGACTCCCCCGCGATCGTCTTCCTGCACGGCGGCGGGCAGAACGCCCACACGTGGGACACCGTCATCCTCGGGCTCGGCCTGCCCGCCCTCGCGATCGACCTGCCCGGGCACGGCCGGTCGGCGTGGCGCGAGGACGGCGACTACGGCCCGAAACTCAACGCCGAGACGCTGCGGCCCATCCTGCGCGACTGGGCACCCGCCCCGCGCCTGGTCGTGGGCATGTCGCTGGGCGGCCTGACCGCGCTGCGCCTCGCCGCCACCGAGCCGGCGCTGGTGCCCGAACTCGTCCTCGTCGACGTCACGCCGTCAGCCCCCGAACGCCACGAGGAGATGACCAAGGCGCAACTCGGCGCCGTCGCCCTGGTCAAGGGTGACCGCACCTTCGACAGCTTCGAGGCGATGCTCGACGTGACCGTCGCCGCCGCCCCGAACCGCGACCGGAAGTCGTTGCGGCGCGGCGTGTTCCACAACACCAAGCAGCTCGGCGACGGCACGTGGACGTGGCGCTACGACTCGTTCCGCAAGGGCGACGGCTTCGAAGGGCTGTGGGACGACGTGCCCTCGATCACGATGCCGACCACCCTGGTGCGCGGCGCCAACTCGTTCTTCGTCAACGACGAGGACGCCGAGGCGTTCGCCAACGGCGCGCCCGGCTTCAAGACCACCCACGTCGTTCCCGACGCCGGACACTCCGTGCAGGGCGATCAGCCCAAGGCGCTGGTCGACATCCTGCGCGGCGTGCTCGCGGGCTGACGTTGGTTGGTCGGCGACCGAATCGGGTAGCCGCCGATCATGACTGCACCAGCAGAACCAGCAGAGCCGTTGACCCCCGCCGAGACCCCCGAGCGCCTGACGCCGCAGGAGGTTCCCGAGCGCTTGGTGCCGGCAGCCCCGCCCGAGCCGGCACCTGCCACCGAGCCGGGCCCCGCCTGACGCTCGCCCCCGTCGCTGCGCTCGCCCCCGTCCGTTCACCCAAACGTTGGCGAATGCTTCCCTGGCGTCGTTAGGTTCACGAATGACGCGGCCACAGCCCTGGCCGCGTCGATTCGCGAAAGGAACCATCGACGATGGCGCTCGTCCCACTCAATCTGCTGATCTCGCACAACGGCCGATCCTCGCGGCAGCACATCACGTGTCGCTTCAAGTGCGGCGACGCCTGCTCGAAGCCCGCACCGAACACCAGCGACAACGAGTACTTCGGCGACATCGTCAAGCGGATGTCGCGTCGCTCGGTGCTGCAGACCGCAGGCGTCACCGTGCTCGCCGTCGGCGCCGGTTCGGTACTGGCCGCATGCTCGACTAGCAGCGATACGCCCCAGGCGTCGTCGTCCACCACGCCCGCGCCGCCCGAGACGCTGCCCGGCATGAAGTTCGACGCGGTGGCTCCCAACAGCGAGGACGCCGTCGTCATCCCCTCGGGCTACCAGCAGGGCGTCGTCATCAGCTGGGGTGACCCCGTGCTGCCCGGCGCACCCGTCTTCGACGTCACCAAGCAGACCGCCGCGGCGCAGCGCCAGCAGTTCGGCTTCAACAACGACTTCGCGGCCGTGATGCCGATCGAGGGACAGGCCGGCCGCTACCTGCTGGTCACCAACTTCGAATACGTCACCCCGCAGTTCATGTTCCCGGGCTACGACGCCAAGGCCCCGACGCGCGAGCAGTTCGACATCGAGATCGCCGCGATCGGCATGGGCGTCGTCGAACTGGAGCGCACACCCCAGGGCGGTCTGCGTCCGGTGATGGGTCGCTACAACCGGCGCATCACCGCCGACACCCCGTTCACCCTGACCGGACCCGCCGCGGGCACCGACTTCGTCAAGACCGCCGCCGATCCGACCGGCCGCACCGTGCTGGGTACCTTCGCCAACTGCGCCGGCGGCGTCACCCCGTGGGGCACCGTGCTCTCCGGCGAGGAGAACTTCCACAGCTACTTCGGCGCAGCCGAGGGCGCACCCGCGAACCCGGCGGACGCCGATCGCCAGAAGCGCTACGGCGTGGCACTGGAGCCCACCGAATTGCTCTGGGAGACATTCGATCCGCGCTTCGACGCGTCGAAGTCACCGAACGAGGTCAACCGCTTCGGATACGTCGTCGAACTCAACCCGTGGGACCCGAACTCCACGCCGGTCAAGCACTCCGCGATGGGCCGCCTCAAGCACGAGGGCGCCAACATCTACGTCACCGACGACGGCAGCGTCGTCGCCTACACCGGCGACGACGAGCGCTTCGACTACATGTACAAGTTCGTGTCCAGCAAGAAGATCCAGCCCGGCCGGGATGGCGCCGCGATGGCCAACAACATGGCGATCCTCGACGAAGGCACCCTCTACGTCGCCAAGCTCGGCAGCGACATCCCCGCAGCCGAGATCGACGGCTCCGGCAAGCTGCCCGCCACGGGTTCGTTCGCGGGCACCGGCACGTGGCTGCCGCTGCTGAAGTCGGGCCCAGGCGGCCAGGCCGAGTCGCTGGTCGACGGCTTCACCGCCCAGGAGGTCGCGGTGTTCACCCGGCTGGCCGCCGACAAGGCCGGCGCCACCAAAATGGACCGTCCCGAGGACTTCGAGGCCAACCCGAAGACCGGCAAGGTGTACGTCGCGCTCACCAACAACGACGAACGCGGCGCGCCCGGTGAGGCTGCCGTCGACGCGGCCAACCCCCGCAACGACAACAAGAGCGGCCAGGTCCTCGAAATCACCGACGACCACACCGGCACCGCCTTCACCTGGGACCTGCTGCTGGTGTGCGGCGACCCCGCCGCGGCCGACACGTACTTCGCCGGCTTCGACAAGACCAAGGTCAGCCCGATCTCCTGCCCCGACAACCTCGCCTTCGACAGCCACGGCAACCTGTGGGTCTCGACCGACGGCAACGCGCTCGACTCCAACGACGGGCTGTTCGCCGTCGCGCTCGACGGACCGAACCGCGGCGAGACCAAGCAGTTCCTCTCGGTGCCGCTGGGCGCCGAGACGTGTGGGCCCGTCGTGACCGATGACTTCGTCACGGTGTCGGTACAGCACCCTGGCGAGAACGACGACAACAGCATCGACAACCCGCTGTCGCGGTGGCCCGAGGGCGGCAACGGCACGGCGCGCCCGTCGGTGGTGGCGGTGTGGCGCGACGGCGGCAACATCGGTGTCTGAGCGCTTGCGCGAAGACCATCGGGAACTGTCTGATTCGGCGAGCAGAAGGGTATGTGTTGAACCATGACCTCTCCTGACTTCCCGGTCCGCATCGCGGTCCAGCTCCAGCCGCAGCACGCCCCCAACTACGGCCTCATGCGTGACGCCGTGCGTCGCGCCGAGGACATCGGCGTCGACGTCGCGTTCAACTGGGATCACTTCTTCCCGCTGTACGGCGACCCCGAGGGCGCGCACTACGAGTGCTGGACGATGCTCGGCGCGTGGGCGGAGCAGACGTCCCGCATCGAAATCGGCGCGCTGGTGAGCTGCAACTCCTACCGCAATCCCGAGCTGCTCGCCGACATGGCACGCACCGTCGACAACATCTCCGACGGCAGGCTGATCCTGGGCATCGGATCGGGCTGGAAGGAGAAGGACTACGACGAGTACGGCTACGAGTTCGGCACCGCAGGCAGCCGTCTGAACGATCTCGCAGCGGCGCTACCACGCATCACCTCACGGCTGGGCAAGCTGAATCCGCAACCGGTGCGGGAGATCCCGATCCTCATCGGCGGCCAGGGCGAGAAGAAGACGCTGCGGATGGTGGCCGAGTACGCCCACATCTGGCACGGCTTCACCGACGCCAGCAGCTACCCGGCCAAGGCCGAGGTGCTCGACGCCCACTGCGCCGACGTGGGCCGCGATCCGGCGGCGATCGAGCGCTCATCGGGCGTGCCGGAGAAGAGCGTCGAGCAGATGATCGAGGGCGCCGAGTCACTCGTCGGCCTCGGCGTCACGCTGCTGACCATGGGCGTCAACGGCCCGGACTACGACCTCGGGCCCGCCGAGGCGCTGGTCAAGTGGCGCGACGACAGGGCGAAGGGCTAACCGCGACGGCGGTTCTCGCGATCGGCCCAGACCGCCCCCGCACGACGTGTCAGCGTGAGACACTTCGGATCGCCATGCCCAAGAAGTACGGCGTCAAAGAGAAGGACCTGGTAGCCGCCCACGTGGTGACACTGGTCCTGACCGGCAAACTGCGCTCCGGGGACCGGATCGACCGCAACGAGATCGCCGACGAACTGGCGCTCAGCCGAGTCCCGGTGCAGGAGGCCCTGGTTCAGCTGGAGCGTGACGGGGTCGTCTCGACGCGCTACCACCGCGGCGCCTACGTGGAACGGTTCGACGAACGAGCCGTCCGCGAGCACCACGAGCTGTACGGCGTCCTCAACGGCATTGCGTCGGCGCGGGCGGCCGACGACCCGACCGTCGACTTCACCGACCGGCTGGCCGGGTTCCTCGCCGGCCTTCGTGCCGGCGTGGAGTCGAAGGGCTTCGGGACCGACGCCGTCGGATTCCGCCGCGCCGTCAACGACCAGTACGCCGGCCCGCGCCTACAGGCGGCCATCCGCGCGTCGACCACGTTGATGCCGCCCAGTTTCTGGCCGACGTACTTCTCCCACCAGGAACGGTTGCTGCCGTTCTACGAGTCGGAGTTCGCGGCGATAGTCGGCCACGATCCCGCGCCCGCGCGCCGCGCCTGCGAGGAGCGCGCCACCGTGCTGGGCCAGATCATGCTGACCGAACTGATCCGGCGACGGGTCATCCCGCCGTCGCCGAACGGCGACCTTTCGTTCTGACCGAGCGGGACCCTTTGGCCCGCGTGGGGGCGACCGCTACGTTGCGAGGATGACACGCGACGGGATCTCCAAATCCGCCGTCCTGCTCCTCGTCGTCGCGACGATGTTCGGCCTCGGCTTCGGCATGGCGCCGGCCGCACGCGCCGACCAGTGTGCGCCGCCCGGGATCCAGAGCGCGAGTGCCCTGCCCACGAACCTCGCCGCCGCCGCGCAGGGACCGGGCGCCGACAAATACACCACCGAGGGCGTCCCGCCGATCGACTCCGTCGACGTCAACGGCCTCGGCCTGCAGACCCCCGGCGTCCTCACCGTCGGCACCCTGTCCGACGCGCCACCGAGCATCTGCATCGACTCCGCGGGCCAGTTCACGGGCTTCGACAACGAGGTCCTGCGCGCCATCGCCGACAAGCTCGGCCTGCGGGTCGACTTCGTCGGCACCGACTTCTCCGGGCTGCTGGCCCAGGTGGCGTCGCGGCGCTTCGACGTCGGCTCGTCATCGATCACCACCACCGACGCGCGCCGCCAGACGGTCGGCTTCACCAACGGCTACGACTTCGGCTACTTCTCGCTCGTCGTGCCGAGCGGGTCGGCGATCAAGGGGTTCGGCGACCTCGCCGCCGGCCAGCGGATCGGCGTCGTGCAGGGCACCGTCCAGGAGGCGTACGTCGTCGACACCCTGGGCCTCGACCCGGTCAAGTTCCCCGACTACAACACCGTCTACGGCAGCCTCAAGACCGGTCAGATCGACGCGTGGGTGGCGCCGTCGCAGCAGGCGCAGGGCACCGTGCAGCCCGGCGACCCGACCCAGATCATCGAGAACACCTTCAGCCTCGACAACTTCGTCGCCTACGCGGTGGCCAAGGAGAACAAGCCGCTGATCGACGCGCTCAACGCTGGCCTCGACGCGGTGATCGCCGACGGGACGTGGGCCCGGCTGTACACCGACTGGGTGCCCCGCGCGCTGCCGCCGGGCTGGAAACCCGGGTCGAAGGCGGCGCCGGAACCGCAACTGCCGGACTTCACCGCGCTCGCGGCCGAGAACGCGGAGGCCGCGGGCGATCCGGGCGCCCCACCGCCGCCGAAATCCACGCTGTCGCAACTGAAGGACACGTTCCTCGACTGGAACCTCTACAAGCAGGCGATCCCCGACCTGTTCATGACCGGCCTGCCGAACACCCTGATCCTCACGTTCGCCGCGAGCATCATCGGCATCATCCTCGGCATGGGGCTCGCGATGGCGGGCATCTCGAAGACCCGTTGGCTGCGGTGGCCCGCCCGCATCTACACCGACGTGTTCCGCGGCCTGCCCGAGGTGGTCATCATCCTGCTGATCGGCCTCGGCATCGGACCCATCGTGAGCCCACTCACCGGCAACAACCCCTACCCGCTGGGCATCGCTGCGCTCGGTCTGATGGCCGGCGCGTACATCGGCGAGATCTTCCGCTCCGGCATCCAGAGCGTCGAGGCCGGACAGTTGGAGGCTTCGCGCGCACTGGGATTCAGCTACTCGTCGTCGATGCGGCTGGTCGTCGTGCCCCAGGGCATCCGGCGGGTGCTGCCTGCGCTGGTGAACCAGTTCATCTCACTGCTCAAGGCGTCGTCGCTGGTGTACTTCCTCGGACTCATCGCCAGCCAGCGCGAACTGTTCCAGGTGGGCCGTGACCTCAACGCGCAGACCGGCAACCTGTCCCCGCTGGTCGCCGCCGGGCTGTTCTACCTCGCGCTGACGATCCCGCTGACGCACCTGGTCAACTACATCGACGACCGGCTGCGCCGCGGCAGGACCCAGACCGAACCCGATGACCCGCTCGACCCGGCCAGCCCGATGCGAAACCAGGAGATGGTGTGAGCACGAACGAGACGACGTCCACCGCGTTCGAACCGGTGTCGTTGGCGGCGACGGACATTCACCTGGCGTTCGGTCCGAACGCGGTGCTGCGCGGCGTGGACGTCGACGTGCCGGCAGGCACCACGGCAGCGGTGATCGGCCCGTCCGGGTCCGGCAAGTCGACGCTGCTGCGCACGCTCAACCGGCTCTACGAACCCGACAAGGGCGACATCCTGCTCGACGGGCAATCGGTGCTCGCCGACAACCCCGACCACGTTCGGCAGCGCATCGGCATGGTGTTCCAGAACTTCAACCTGTTCCCGCACCGCAGCGTGCTCGACAACGTGACGCTGGGACCGCGCAAGCTCAAGGGTCTCGGCAAGGAGCAGTCCCGGGATCTGGGGCTGGCTCAGTTGGAGCGAGTGGGGTTGCGGCACAAGGCCGAAGTGCGGCCGGGCACGCTGTCGGGTGGTCAGCAGCAGCGCGTGGCGATCGCCCGGGCGTTGGCGATGGCGCCCCAGGTCATGTTCTTCGACGAGGCGACCTCGGCGCTCGACCCCGAGTTGGTCAAGGGCATCCTGGCGCTCATCGCCGACCTCGCGTCAGACGGAATGACGATGGTGGTGGTCACCCACGAGATGGGCTTCGCCAAGTCGACGGCCGACTCCGTGGTGTTCATGGACCACGGTCGCGTCGTCGAATCCGGTCCGCCGGACCAACTCTTCGAGTCCGCGGAAACCGACAGGCTCCGCCAGTTCCTCTCGCAGGTGCTGTAAACCGCGATCTTCAGCTGCTGACAGCCACTGACAGGTTAGACTAGCGAATTATGGTCGACACCGAACCGCAGGTCACTGAGCTGGCTGGAGAGATGCAACAGGTGCTCTCCAAGCTGTTCTCCGTCCTGCGGCGCACCGGCGGGGCGCCCAAGAGCGACGCCGAGGGTGCCGACCTCACCTTGGCGCAGCTGTCGATCCTGCTGACGCTGCTGGACCTGGGCCCGATCCGCATGACCGAGCTGGCCGCGCACGAGCGCGTCCGCACGCCCACCACCACCGTGGCGATCCGCCGGCTCGAGAAACTGGGGCTGGTGAAGCGCTCGCGCGACCCCTCCGACCTGCGCGCCGTGCTCGTCGACGTCACGCCGAGGGGCCTCGTCCAGCACCGCGAGGCGCTGGCGACCCGACGGGCGGCGCTCGCGGCGATGCTGAGCAAGCTCAGCGTCGAGGACCGCGACTGCCTCGCCAAGGCGCTGGCGCCGCTCACTCGCCTCGCCGAGACCGCCGAGTCCTGACGCTCGAAACCTCGCTCAGCCCAACCAGTCCAGCACCGCAGCCGCCGTCCACGACTGCTGCATGCTGCCCAGCGGCTCACCGGTGAAGGGCTCGTAGTACTCGGCGAACGTGCCGTCACTGGCCTGACGCAGCCCTTCGCGTCGCAGCATCGCCGCCCGCTCGGCCCACCCGCGCCGCGCGAAGCACCACGAGAACAGCCAGCCGACCACCGGCCACACCGGGCCGCGCCAGTACTCGCGCGCCCGGAAGTCCCGCGACACCGGTGACGTCGACGGGATGAGGCCGTACTCCAGATCCGGATGCCCGCAGAACCGAGGGCCCTCGAGCAGGCGCAGCAGCGCGCGTTCCCGGTCGTGCGGCAGTCCACCGCACAGCAGCGGGGCGAACTGTGCGACGGTCTCCGTCTGGATCCACTTCTCGGTGCGGGTGTCGTAATCCCTTGCCGCACCGGTGCGTTGATCGGATGCCTCGACGACGCCCATCCGGAACCGTTCGGCCCACGCGTATAGGTCGCGGACGTCGGCGAGCGGGCGCTTGTAGTCCTCCCCGATTTCGGCGAGCACCGTGCACGCCACCGACAGGATCGCCGATACGAAGACGTCCTCGACCGCGAAGCTCATCGCCTTCGGCAGCAGGAGGTCGTCGTAGCGCGCCGACTTCATCTCCTCGAGCAGCCACAGGTAGCGGTCGTACTCCAGATCGGACGGGCGCTGACTGGCGTCGGTGTTGACCTTGTTGTCCTCGCGCACGTACGGCGGCACGTCGCCGGGCACGACGTTGGCGTACGAGCTGTCCCAGCGCGGCGAGTTGTCCATCCCGGACTCCCACCCGTGGTACAGCGTCACCCTGCCGCGCTCGTTCGGGTCCCGCGCCTCGGCGAGCCAGCGGTGCCAGCGCACCAGATCCGACCAGCGCCGGTCGAGGAACGACTCGGCCACCGCCCTGGTCGACCGGCCGCGGGTGCGGGCGTGATCGAGGATGCGCTGCACCGCGATCGCGTGCACCGGCGGCTGGGTGATGCCAGAGGTGTGGCGGTTCGACGGCGCGTTGGGCGTCAGCGACGCGCACGCCCAGCGCGCAGGCCCGGGGAAGTAGCCGTCGACGCCGTTGGCGAAGACGATGTGCGGAATCATGCCGTTGTGCCACTGCGCCGAGAGCAGGGTGTCGAGTTCCACGACTGCCCGCTCGACGCTCAGCGGCGCGAGCCCGATCGCCACGAACGCGGCATCCCAGCTCCACATGTGCGGGTAGAGCAGCGGTGCCGCGGTCGTCATGGTGCCCAGGTCGTTGCCGCGCAGCAGATAGGCGGCGCGGGCCGCGAGCTGGGTGGGCGCGAAGGTCGGATCGGGGGGCATCGCCGTCAATCATGCGACGGGACGGCGAGGCTTGCAGAACTCGGCGTCAGACAGCGCTAGCCGAGGCGGCGTGATTCCTAGCGGCCCTGCACCGGCCCGTTGGACACCACGACGTCGATCACCCGGTTCAAGGGCAGTGTCGTTCCCGGTGGCGGACCGGCCGCGATGATGCTGCCGGGCCGCACGGTGTCGCTGACCTCCGACCTCAGCACATAGGGCCATGGCCCCGCCTCGTGGAGCGCGATTGTGGCGTCGCGCGCGGTCATCCCCGCCACGTCGGGAACCACCCCTGACGCCACCCGTGCAGACCCGCTGACGTCTGTGGAACACCCCGATCCGAGCAGAGACATCGCCGCGACCACGCCGGCTGTCAGCCGCTTCACGTCGAGGACACGCGCCGATTCACGTTCAGCGCGCGGAAGCTGAAGCCATCCTGGGAGCCAGGGTGCGCAGTCTTCGCCCACTCGAAGTCGACTGTGTCGCCCTGCACGAGTTCGCGATAACCGCGCTGCCCGTTGATGTCCGAGTAATGCACGAAGCAGCCGCCCGGGGTGGCGGGCGAGTCGATGGCGCCCCAGCCTTCCTCCCGTAGCCAGAACCGCACGGTGCCGGTCGAGGTCACGCGACGAGCCTAACGAGCGGGCGGGCCATGTTCCCCCCGATTGATCAATCGGTCCCGCCGGTAACGTTGCGGCAATGCCGTCAGCGATGATCACGGGTGCCTCGACCGGCCTTGGCAAGGCAATCGCCGCGGCCCTCGCCCCCACCCACACCCTGTTCCTGGCGGGCCGGCCGTCGCGTCGGCTCGACGAGGTCGCCGAGCTGTACGGCGCCACGACGTGGCCGATCGACCTGGCCGACACCGGGGACGTCGAAACCGTGGTCGAGCCGATCGCCGAACTCGACGTGCTGATCCACAACGCCGGCGTCGCCTACCCCGGGCGCGTGGCCGAGACCATTCCCGAGCAGTGGCGGGCCACGCTCGAGGTCAACGTCGTCGGCGCGGTGGCCCTCACGCTCGCGCTGCTGCCCGCGCTACGGGCCGCCCGCGGGCACGTCGTGTTCATCAACTCGGGCTCCGGCATCAACGCCTCACCCGGGTTGGCGTCGTACTCGGCGAGCAAGTTCGCGCTGCGGTCATTCGCGGACTCGCTGCGCGCCGACGAGCGGGACCTGCGCGTCACCTCGATCCACCCCGGCCGCATCGACACCGACATGCAGCGCGACCTGATCGCCTACGAGGAACGCGACTACGTGCCCGAGCAGTTCCTGCGCGCCGACACCGTCGCGGCGGCGGTCGCACAGGCGGTGGCCACCCCGCCCGACGCGCACGTCCACGAAGTCATCATCCGACCGCGGTAGGGCGCTGTGACCATTCAGGTGTGCGAGGCGTCGATCGCCGAACTGCGCGCTGCACTCGACGACGGCCGGACGTCGGCGGTCGCACTGCTCGAGTCGTACCTCGACCGCATCGCGGCCTACGACGGCCAACTCAACGCGATCGTCGTCGTCAACCCCGCGGCCCGCGCCGACGCGGCCGCCTCCGACGCCCGCCGCGCCGCCGGTTCCGTCCTCGGACCGCTCGACGGCATCCCGTACACCGTCAAGGACAGCTACCTCGCTCGCGGACTCACCGCGGCAGCGGGCAGCCCGGCGTTCGCCGACTTGGTCGCTCAGCGCGACTCGTTCGTGGTGGAGCGGTTGCGAAGCGGCGGTGCCGTGCTCATCGGGCTGACCAACATGCCGCCGATGGCCAACGGCGGCATGCAGCGCGGCCACTACGGCCGAGCCGAAAGCCCCTACAACGCGGCCTTTCTCACGGCACCGTTCGCGTCCGGATCGTCGAACGGCTCCGGCACGGCGACCGCCGCGTCGTTGTGCGCGTTCGGGATCGGCGAGGAGACGTGGTCGTCGGGCCGCGGCCCGGCGTCGAACAACGCGCTGTGCGCCTACACGCCCTCGCGCGGGGTGATCTCCACCCGGGGTGGTTGGCCGCTGGTGCCCACGATGGACGTCGTCGTCCCGCACACCCGTTCGATGGCCGACCTGCTCGAGGTGCTCGACGTCGTCGTCGTATCCGATCACGATGTGCGAGGCGACTTCTGGCGTACGCAGGACTGGGTGCCGATCCCCAGCGTCGACGACCTGCGGCCACCGTCGTTCCGCGGAATGGCGGGGAGCCTCTCCGGGCTGAGCCTCGGCGTGCCACGGATGTACGTCGACGCCGACCCCGACGCGGGCGTCGGCGCCACCGGAATCGGGGGTCCGACCGGCACGCGCATCGCGACCCGGCCGTCGGTGCTGGAGCTGTTCGAGTCGGCCCGGCGCGACCTCGAGGCCGCCGGTGCGAGGGTGGTCGAGGTCGACTTCCCCCTCGTCACCAACTACGAGGGCGACCGCGCCGGTGCGCCGACGCTCGGGACACGCGGGCTGGTCAGCCCGGAGTATCTGCGCCGCGAGATCTGGGACCTCTCGGCGTGGGCGTGGGACGACTTCCTGCGAGCCAACGGCGATCCCGCACTGTCCCGGCTCGCCGACGTCGACGGCAGCCGAATCTTCCCGCAGCCGCCGGGCGCGCTGCCCGACCGGTACACCGGCTTCGACGACGACATCAACGAGTACCCCGCGTTCCTCCGCGACCACCCCGTCGACTCGCCCACCGACATACCGCACCTCGCCGACGGTCTGCGCGGACTGGAGGAGACGCGCCGCATCGACCTCGAGGACTGGATGACGAGCCTTGGGCTGGACGCGGTGATCTTCCCGGCCGTGGCCGACGTGGGGCCGTCGGACATGGACGTGAACCCGGCATCCGCCGACCTGGGTTGGCGCAACGGCGTGTGGGTTGCGAACGGCAACTTGGTGATTCGCCACCTCGGCATTCCGACGGTCACCGTGCCGATGGGCACGATGGCCGACATCGGCATGCCCGTCGGCCTGACCTTCGCCGGCCGGGCGTACGACGACGTCGCGCTGCTCGGCTATGCGGCGGCGTTCGAGGCGCTGGGTTCCCGGCGCACTCCCCCGCCACTCGCCCCGCCGTTGCCGTGACTTCGGCGCGTTCAGCCGCGGTGACCGCGGGTGAGCGCGCCGAAATCGCTAGCTGCGGTCGGCCTCGGTGCGCGGGCCGAAGCCGCCCTCGTCGGTCTCGAGCGCGGTCGGGTGCTTGCCGATGTGCGCCTCGGCGCGCATCCGCTCCACCATGTGCGGGTAGTGCAGCTCGAACGCCGGTCGCTCCGACCGGATTCGGGGCAACTCGTTGAAGTTGTGCCGCGGCGGCGGGCAACTCGTCGCCCACTCCAGCGAGTTGCCGTAACCCCATGGATCGTCGACGGTGACCACCTCGCCGTAACGCCAGCTCTTGAACACGTTCCACACGAACGGCAGCGTCGAGATGCCGAGGATGAACGCACCGACCGTCGACACGACGTTCAGCCACAGGAAGTCGTCGGTCGGCAGGTAGTCGGCGTAGCGGCGCGGCATGCCCTCGTCACCGAGCCAGTGCTGCACCAGGAACGTCGTGTGGAACCCGATGAACGTCAACCAGAAGTGCAGCTTGCCCAGCCGCTCGTCGAGCAGGCGTCCCGTCATCTTCGGGAACCAGAAGTAGATGCCCGCATAGGTGGCGAACACGATCGTGCCGAACAGCACGTAGTGGAAGTGCGCGATGACGAAGTAGGTGTCGGTGACGTGGAAGTCGAGCGGCGGGCTGGCCAAGATGACGCCGCTCAAACCGCCGAGCAGGAACGTCAGCAAGAAGCCCACCGCGAACAACATCGGCGTCTCGAACGTCAACTGCCCCTTCCACATCGTGCCGATCCAGTTGAAGAACTTGATGCCCGTCGGGGCCGCGATCAGGAACGTCATGAAGCTGAAGAACGGCAGCAGCACCGCACCGGTGGCGTACATGTGGTGCGCCCACACCGCGACCGAGAGCGCTGCGATCGCCAAGGTCGCGTACACGAGTGTCGCGTAGCCGAAGATCGGCTTGCGGCTGAACACCGGGAAGATCTCCGTGACGATGCCGAAGAACGGCAGCGCGATGATGTACACCTCGGGATGGCCGAAGAACCAGAACAGGTGCTGCCACAGCAGCGCTCCACCGTTGGCGGCGTCGTAGACGTGCGCGCCGAGGTGACGGTCGGCGGCGAGGCCGAACAGCGCAGCGGTCAGCAGTGGGAACGCCAGCAGCACCAGGATCGACGTCACGAAGATGTTCCAGGTGAAGATCGGCATACGGAACATGGTCATGCCCGGGGCGCGCATGCAGACCACCGTCGTGATCATGTTGACCGCGCCCAGGATCGTGCCGAGGCCCGCGACGATGAGTCCCGAGATCCACAGGTCACCGCCGGCACCCGGGGTGTGCACCGAATCGCTGAGTGGGGCGTAGGCCGTCCAGCCGAAGTCGGCTGCGCCGCCGGGGATCACGAACCCGCCAAGGGCGATCAGCGCGCCGAACAGGAAGAGCCAGTAGGAGAACGAGTTCAGCCGGGGGAACGCGACGTCCGGCGCGCCGATCTGCAGCGGCAGCACCAGGTTGGCGAAGCCGAACACGATGGGCGTCGCGTAGAACAGCAGCATCACCGTGCCGTGCATGGTGAACAGTTGGTTGTACTGCTCGTTGGACAGGAACTGCAGACCGGGCACCGCGAGTTCGGTGCGGATCAGCAGGGCCATCAGGCCGCCGATGAAGAAGAACACGAAGCACGTGACGACGTACATGATGCCGATCAGCTTGTGATCGGTGGTCGTGACGAGCCGGTACAGCAGTTCGCCGCGCTTGCCCAACCGCGCCGGGAACGGCCGCGTCGCGCGCAGCGTCGTCAGGTCTGGCGCTTCGACGGCCATGTCGGTACCTCCTGGGCGTCGCGCGGTACGCGTGCGCACCGTGGCTGGAACTCGGGACTTCTCGAGCCAGCGCGCTCTACCCCTAGGGCATCGGGTCAATCGACGGAGCCGACATTCGTTCGCTCATCGGCCGGTCCTTCGCCCGCCGGACCGCCGTGCCGTGACTTGGGCGCGCTCATCCGCGGTGACCGCGGGAAAGCGCGCCGAAATCGCCGGTTAGACGACGATGTTGACCAGGCGCCCGGCCACCACGATGACCTTCTTGGGCGTGGCGCCCGCCAGGAACGCCGCCACCTTCTCTTCGGCCAGCGCTGCCGCCTCGAGCACGTCGGCATCGGCGTCGGCGGCCACCGTGACGCGGCCGCGCACCTTGCCGTTGACCTGCACCGGGTACTCGACGGTGTCCTCGACGAGGAACGCCGGGTCCGCCTGCGGGAACGGACCGTGCGCCAGCGAGGCGTCGTGGCCCAACCGCTTCCACAGCTCCTCGGCCAGATGCGGTGCCAGCGGTGCCACCATCAGCACCAGCGGTTCGACGGCCGCGCGCGCGGTGACGCCTTCCTTGGTCAGGTGGTTGGTGTACTCGATCAGCTTCGCCGCCGCCGTGTTGTTGCGCAGCGCCGCATAGTCCTCCGAGACACCGGCGATGGTGCGGTGCAGCAGGCGCAGGGTCGCGTCGTCGATGGCGGAGTGCTCGTCGACCCGCTCGGCGCCCGACTCCTCGTCGACCACCACGCGCCACACCCGCTGCAGGAAGCGGTAGGCACCGACGACGTCCTTCGTGGCCCACGGCCGCGACGCCTCCAGCGGACCCATCGACATCTCGTAGACGCGCAACGTGTCCGCGCCGTAGCCGTCGCAGATCTCGTCGGGCGACACCGAGTTCTTGAGGCTCTTGCCGATCTTCCCGAATTCCTGGAAGACCTCGATCTCGCCCTCGTCGCCCGGGTAGTAGAACTTCCCGTCCCGCTCGACGACCTTCGCTGCCTCGACGTACGAGCCGCGCGAGTCGGTATAGGCGAACGCCTGGATGTACCCCTGGTTGACCAGGCGGCGGTACGGCTCGCGGGAACTCACGTGACCGAGGTCGTAGAGCACCTTGTGCCAGAACCGCGAGTACAGCAGGTGCAGCACGGCGTGCTCGACACCGCCGACGTAGAGGTCGACGCCACCGGGATCGCCTGCGCCGTGCTCGGCCGGCCGCGGACCCATCCAGTACGCCTCGTTCTCCTTGGCGCAGAACGTCTCCGAGTTGTGCGGATCGGCGTAGCGCAGCTCGTACCAGGAGCTGCCTGCCCACTGCGGCATGACGTTGGTGTCGCGGGTGTAGCTCTGCAGGCCGTCGCCGAGGTCGAGTTCGACGTTCACCCACTCGGTGGCCTTGCCCAGCGGAGGGGACGGCTCGCTGTCGGCGTCATCCGGGTCGAACTGCACCGGCGCGTAGTCGGGCACGTCCGGAAGTTCGACCGGCAGAGCCGAGTTCGGCAGCGGGTGGGCTCGGCCGTCGGCGTCGTAGACGATCGGGAACGGCTCGCCCCAGTACCGCTGTCGGGCGAACAGCCAGTCGCGCAGCTTGTACTCGACGCGCGCCCGGCCGTGGCCGTCGGCCTCGAGCCGGTTGATCACGGCCTCCTTGGCCGACGCGATGCTCAGGCCGTCCAGATCGCCCGAGTTGATCAGCGTGCCGTCACCGTTGTACGCGGACTCCTCGACACTGCCGCCCGAGATCACCTGCACGATCGGCAACCCGAACTGCGAGGCGAACTCCCAGTCACGCTGGTCGTGACCGGGCACCGCCATGATCGCGCCGGTGCCGTAACCCGCCAACACGTAGTCGGCGATGAACACCGGAACCCGTTCGCCGTTCACCGGATTCGTAGCATACGCCCCCAGGAACACACCGGTCTTGGTCTTGTTCTCCTGGCGCTCGAGATCCGACTTGGCGGCGATGGCCGTGCGGTAACTCGCCACCGCGTCGGACGGCGTCGCCGCACCGTAGGTCCAACGCGTGTCGGTCGCGTCGGGCCACTCATTGGCAACGAGAGCGTCGACCAATTCGTGCTCCGGTGCCAACACGACGTACGTCGCGCCGAACAGGGTGTCGGGCCGGGTGGTGAACACCTCGACGTCGCCGGCATCGGTCGCGAACTTCACCTCCGCGCCCGTCGAGCGGCCGATCCAGTTGCGCTGCATGGCCTTGACCTTGTCCGGCCAGTCCAGCACGTCGAGGTCCTCGAGCAGCCGGTCGGAGTACGCGGTGATCCGCATCATCCACTGCCGCAACCGCTTCCGGAACACCGGGAAGTTGCCGCGATCGCTACGCCCCTCGGAGGTGACCTCCTCGTTGGCGAGCACGGTGCCCAGCCCGGGGCACCAGTTCACCATCGAGTCGGCGCGGTAGACCAGACGGTAGGAGTCGACGACGTCGCGCCGTTCCCCCGCCGACAGGTCCGACCACGACCGGCCGTCGTCGAGGCTGCGCGCCCCGGACTCGAACTCGGCGATCAACTCGTCGATCGGTCGGGCCTTCTGAACGGCCGGATCGAACCAGGCGTTGAAGATCTGCAGGAAGATCCACTGCGTCCACTCGTAGAAGTCGACGTCGGTGGTGGCGAAGCTGCGGCGGGCGTCATGGCCGAGGCCGAGGCGGCCCAGCTGGCGGCGGAAGTTGACGATGTTCGCCTCGGTGCGGGTGCGCGGATGCGTCCCGGTCTGCACGGCGTACTGCTCGGCGGGCAGGCCGAAAGCGTCGAAGCCCAGGGCATGCAGGACGTTGCGACCCGTCATGCGGAAGTAGCGCGCGTAGACGTCGGTCGCGATGTACCCCAGCGGGTGGCCGACGTGCAGTCCCTCGCCGGACGGGTACGGGAACATGTCCTGGACGAACATCTTGTCGGCGGGCACGGGCGTGCCGTCGGTCGGCGCGAGGCTGCCGACGGGGTTCGGCACGTGGAAGGTGCCACGCTGCGCCCACGTCTCCTGCCAGTCGCGCTCGATCGCACCCGCGAGTTCCGCCGTGTAGCGGTGCCTCGGGGTGTCGGAATGGTCGTCGACGGGCCGGTCAGTCACGTGAACAGGGTAGTCAGTGCCAGATCGGCGGCGGTTCGGCCCTCCGCCGCACGCCGTGGCGTCACCGTGCTTGGTATCGGTTCCGTTGCAGACCGGTGAGAGCTCGGTTGCAGGTGCCGTTCGCCTCTAGTGGCGCCGACGCGGCCGTGGATATGGTCGGCGCCTGTTCAGCACCACACTCGTCACCCGCGGTTCGACCGCACCCGAATGCTCTTGGAAGGACCGCCGTCAGATGTTCGCCACTGCCCGCCGATGGGGGTTCGTCGCAGGAGGTGTCGCCGTGGGCGTCGCCGGCGTCGTCGGCTTCGCAGGCACGACCGCCTCAGCCGAGCCCAGCCTCCCGCTTCCCCCCGTGCCCGCGCCGGCCACGGTGACCCAGACCGTCGTCGTCCAGGCAGGCACCCCCGGGTTGCCCGGCCAGCCGGCCATCGCCCCGGCCGCGGGCGCCCTCGGTCCCGCCGCCACACCCGCCGCCGCGCTCGCTGCGCCAGCGGTGGCACCCGCGCCCGCACCGCCGACCATCACACCCGCCACCTCGGGCACCATCGCCGACTTCCTCCGCTCGCGGAACGTCGCCATGGAGCCGCAGGTGGCCAACGGGTTCACCGCACTCAACATCGTGCTGCCCATGCCGACGGGCTGGAGCCACGTGCCCGACCCGAACGTCCCCGATGCGTTCGCCGTGATCGCCGACCGGCTGGGCGGCGACGGGCTCTACACCTCCAACGCCGCACTCAACGTCTACAAGTTGCTCGGCGACTTCGACCCGAAGGAAGCGATCAGCCACGGCTTCATCGAGAGCCAGCAGCTACCCGCGTGGCGCTCGACGGACGGCTCGATGGCCGACTTCGGCGGCATGCCGTCGTCGATCATCGAGGGCACCTACCGGCAGAACAACATGACGCTCAACACCTCCCGTCGCCACGTCATCGCGCAGTCCGGCCCCGACCGGTACCTCGTCACGCTGTCCGTGACGACCAGCGCTCAGGTCTCCGTGGCCGCGGGCGACGCGACCGACGCCATCGTCAACGGCTTCCGGGTGGGCTCGGCCGTCCCGCCGCCCCCGCCGCCGCCGGCCCCGGCTCCCGGCATTCCGGGTCTGCCGCCGCTGCCACCCCTGCCGGGCATCCCCAGCTAGACGGCGTGCCGTCGGATCTGCGGATTCGACGGCGCGACGTGGTGGCTCGTATCCTCGATCGCATGCTGATCGCCGCCGTCCTGTGCCTGAGCGCGGCGGCTGCGGTCGCCGCGGCGGGGCTGTGGCTGCTGGCCCGACCCCGGCCCAACGACCCGGTCGCCGGTGTCCTGCGGACCGTCGCACCCACTCAACTCGCGGCAGCGGTCATGCTCGCCGCGGGCGGCATCGCAGCGCTGGCGGCTCCCGGCGGATCCGCCGTCCTGCTGCTCGTGGTGTGCGTGGTCGGCGCAGTCGGGACCATCGCCGCGGGCTGCTATCAGGCGGCGAAGGCGGTGGCACGCACCGAGGCCGCTGGCGCGGCCACCGGGGGCTGCGGAAACGCGTGCGCATCCTGCACGCTGTCCTGCAACTGACGCGGCTCAGTTGCGGCTGACATCGATCGGATGGGTTGCGAGCATCGACAGCGGCATGGGCTGACGGCGCAGCACCCGCGACCAGAGGTCGACCTTCGGCTCGACCAGGACGTCCGACGGCAGTGCCGACAGCACGATCCAGTCGTCGCGTTCGATCTCACCCTCGAGTTGACCGATGGTCCACCCCGAGTAGCCCGCGTAGATCCGCACGCCCTCGATGGCCGGTGCGATGTCGTCGGGATCGGCGTCGAGGTCGACCATCGCGATGCGGCCCTGCACGTGCCGCAGCCCCGGCACCTCGGCGGCGTCGACGCCCACGCGCACGGTCGCCAGGCACAGCGCCGCGTCGCGCTTCACCGGTCCGCCGACGAACATCGTCTTCGGTTTGGTCGCGAGCTTCGTCCACTGGGGCAGCACGTTGTACACCGCGGTCTCGCTCGGCCGGTTCAGCACGACGCCCAGCGTGCCGCCGTCGTTGTGCTCGACGACGTAGATCACGCTGCGCCGGAAGGTGGGCTCGAGGAGATCGGTGTTGGCGAGCAGGAGCGTCCCCGCGCGGACCCGATGCGATGCGGGGGCGAGGTAATCCTCCGGATCGTCTGACTGCGCCACCCGTCCATCATGTCACCAGCAACCCTGCGAGGTCACGAACTCCAACCGGCCGCGCCGCTGCCGAGCGGAAAGATTTGTAGTGTGGATCGAGTCGCGAAACGCAGTGCCAACCAACGAGTCGAACCATCACCGGACAGAGCGGAGTCGGAACCGAAAGTGGCAGACCCGCGTGGGCACGCAGCAGTCCTGCAGGTGCTGCGGTCACTACCGGAGTTCAGGCGTCTGCTCGAACTGCGCGTCGTCAGCCAATTCGGCGACGGACTGTTCCAGGCCGCGATGGCAGGCGCCCTGTTGTTCAACCCCGAACGCGCCGCCACGCCGTGGGCCATTGCGGGCGCCTTCGCCGTGCTGTTCCTGCCGTACTCCCTGCTCGGCCCCTTCGCCGGCGCGCTGCTCGACCGCTGGGACCGCCGCTTGGTCCTCGTCGGCGCCAACGCGGTTCGCCTCATTCTCTTGCTCGGCGTCGCGACGCTGCTGGCGTTCGGCGCTGGCGAGATTCCGATCCTCTGCGGTGCGCTGATCGTCAACGGGTTCACCCGGTTCGTCTCGTCGGGCCTGTCCGCGGCGCTGCCGCACGTCGTGCCGCGCGCCGAGGTGGTGTCGATGAACTCCGTCGCCACCGCAGGCGGCGCAGTGGCCGCCTTCGCAGGCGCGAACTTCATGCTGCTGCCCCGCTGGCTGTTCGGCGCAGGCGATACCGGCGCCTCGGTCATCATCTTCACCGCGGCGGTGCCGGTCGCGCTGGCACTGGTCCTCTCGATCCGCTTCGGCCCGCACGTGCTCGGCCCCGACAAGACCCGCCGCGCAGTCCACGGCTCGGTCGCGTACGTGGTCGCGACCGGGTGGGGCTACGGCCTGAGCACCGTCGCCAAGGTGCCGACCGTGGCTGCGACACTCGCCGGGCTGGCGTCGCACCGGATCGCGTTCGGCATCAACACGCTGCTGGTGCTCCTGCTGGTGCGCCACGGCGACATTCACAACGTCGCGGGGCTCGGCACCGTGGTGCTGTTCGTCGCGGCGACGGGCGCCGGCTCGTTCCTGGCCACGCTGCTGACACCCGCGGTGGTCCGTCGCTTCGGGCGTTATCGCACGGCGAACGGCGCACTGGCGATCGCGGTCGTCGTGCAGCTGTGCGGCGCCGGGTTGCAGCTGCCGGTGATGACGGTGTGCGGCTTCCTGCTCGGCGCGCTGGGTCAGGTGGTCAAGCTCTGCGCCGACACGGCGATGCAGATCGACGTCGACGACGCACTCCGCGGGCACGTCTTCACCGTGCAGGACTCGGTGTTCTGGGTGTCGTTCATCGCCGCGATCGCCGGCGCGGCCGCCGTGATCCCCGCCGACGGGGACTCCCCCGCGCTGGCCTGCACCGGCGCCGTCGTCTACCTCCTCGGTCTGGCCGCGCACGCGATCACCGCGCGGGGGCACCGCGCGGCCGGTCTAGGGTGACGCCATGTCCGACGCCCTGAGCAGCACCGTCGCCGACCTGCGCGCGGAGAGCGACGAACTCGACGCGATCGTGGCCGACCTGCCCGACGGGGCGAGCGCAGCGACGGGGGATGGTGTGGCGGGCTGGCGCACCCCGACGCCGGCAGCCGGCTGGACGATCGCCCACCAGATCGCGCACCTGCTGTGGACCGACCGGGTGGCGGTCGTGTCCGTCACCGACGAGGCCGGCTTCGGGGACCTGTTGACCGAGGCCGCCACGAATCCCACCGGGTTCGTCGACGCGGGCGCCGAGGAACTCGCCGCCCTCCCCCCGGGCACCCTGCTCGCCGAGTGGCGCGCCACCCGCAGCCGGCTGCACGACGAGCTCCCCCGGGTCACCGACGGGCGCAAGCTCCCGTGGTTCGGCCCGCCGATGAGCGCCACGTCGATGGCGACCGCGCGCCTCATGGAGACCTGGGCGCACGGACTCGACGTCGCCGATGCCCTCGGCGTCGTCCGGCCGCCCACGGCGCGGCTGAAGTCGATCGCGCACATCGGCGTCCGCACCCGCGACTTCGCGTTCTCGGTGCAGGGCCTCACCCCGCCCGCCGAACCGTTTCACGTGGAACTGTCCGCACCCGACGGCTCGACGTGGTCGTGGGGTCCCGACGATGCCGAGCAGCGCGTCGCCGGATCGGCCGAACACTTCTGCATGCTCGTCACGCAGCGCAGGCCCCGCGCCCAACTCGACGTGACGGCCGTCGGCGAGGACGCACAGCGGTGGCTGACGATCGCCCAGGCGTTCGCGGGCCCGCCCGGATCCGGGCGATGAACGAAGAGAAGAGCCCCATCGGACTCAGCCGAAACTACATTTCGGCACCCGCATCGGCCGCACCGTCACCGTCGGCATCGGACAGTTTGACGTCCCAGCGGCCGTCACCGTCGGCGTCGACGTAGGCATCCTCGGCGGCCAGCGCGCGGTCGGCCAGACCGTTGCGGTCGCCGTCGAGCAGCCGGTCGTCGACCTGCCCGTCACCGTCGAAGTCGACCAGCGGTCCGCCGACCGACTCGGCACCGTCGAGGCCGAACCAGCGCAGCTGCGCACCGCGGTCGACGCTCACCGCCCACGTGCCCGACCCGTCGTCGGTGAACCGCGCCTCGCCATGGCCGTCATCGTCCAGGTCGAGCACCGCGTGATCGGCGATTCCGTCGCCGTCGAGATCGGCCAGCGCGTCGTCGAGGCGGCCGTCGCCGTCGAAGTCGAGACCGATCGCGTCCAGCACGCCGTCGGTGTCGACGTCGAGCGTCGGCTCACCCGTCGACATCGCCGCGGCGCCGAACCCGTCCCCCAGGCAGTAGTCCATGCGAATTAAGACGCACGATCAGGCCCTGGCGTTCCACCACTTCTTCAACTCGTCGACGGCCTCGTCGTGCTCGAGCGGGCCACGGTCGAGCCGGAGTTCCTTGAGAAAGGTCCACGCCTGACCGACGAGCGGTCCGGCCGGGATGTCGAGGATCTTCATGATCTCGTTGCCGTCGAGATCGGGGCGCACCTTGGCGAGGTCTTCCTTGGCCGCGAGTTCGGCGATCCGGTGTTCGAGGTCGTCGTAGTTGGCCTGCAGCCGCGCCGCCCGCCGCTGGTTGCGCGTGGTGCAGTCCGCGCGCACCAGCTTGTGCAGCCGCGACAGCAGCGGGCCGGCATCGGTCACGTAGCGGCGCACCGCGGAATCGGTCCAGCGGCCGTCGCCGTAACCGTGAAATCGCAGGTGCAGGTACACCAGCTGCGACACGTCGTCGACCATCTGCTTCGAGTACTTCAGCGCACGCATCCGCTTGCGGGTCATCTTCGCGCCCACCACCTCGTGGTGGTGGAAGCTCACGCCGCCGTCGGGCTCGTGCCGACGCGTCGCCGGCTTGCCGATGTCGTGCAGCAGCGCCGCCCACCGCAGCACCAGGTCGGGCGCCTCGCGCGGGTCCTCGAGGTCGATCGCCTGGCGCAGCACGGTCAGCGAATGCTGGTAGACGTCCTTGTGCTGGTGGTGCTCGTCGATGGTCATCCGCATGTCGCCGATCTCCGGCAGCACCACCGCGCTCAGCCCGGTCTGCACCATCAGGTCGACGCCCGCGATCGGGTCGGCGCCGGCCAGCAGCTTGTCGAGTTCGGCAGCGACCCGCTCGGCGGTGATCCGCCCGAGCTCGGGGGCCATGCGCTCCATCGCCTCGCGGACCCGGGGCGCCACCTCGAACTTCAGCTGCGAGACGAAGCGCGCGGCGCGCAGCATCCGCAGCGGATCGTCGCCGAACGACACCTCGGGCCGCGACGGGGTGTCGAGCCGGCGGGCCGCGGCGTCCACCAGTCCGTCCTGCGGATCGTGGAACTCGCCGACCCCCTCGGGCGTCACCCGGACCGCCATCGCGTTGACCTTGAAGTCGCGGCGGATCAGGTCGTCTTCGAGGCGGTCACCGAATTCGACGGTCGGGTTGCGCGACACCTGGTCGTAGCTGTCGGCGCGGAACGTCGTGATCTCCAGCCGATGGGCGCCCTTGGCGACACCGATGGTGCCGAACGCGATGCCGGTGTCCCACATCCCGTCAGCCCACCGCCGCACGATCCGCTGGATCGCGTCGGGCCGGGCGTCGGTGGTGAAGTCCAGATCGGTCACGTCGCGCTCCAGCACGGCGTCGCGCACGCTGCCCCCGACCAGGTACAGCTCGTGGCCCGCGTCGGCGAACAACGCACCCAGCTCGGAGAGGACGGTGACGTGCCGTGAGAGGCTGCGCATCGCAGCAGCAAGCAGCGCGGCTTCCGCACTCGGGTCGATCGGCACGGGGGGTGAGCCTAGTTGCCATCGGCGCATGCGCGTAACGACTGGGCATCAGCACGGCACCAACGGCGAGTGGCGGCAAGGTGGAAAGCAAGTGGCAGCTACTATCGCTTGGGTGTCGGAGGGCGAACAAGCCAAACCACGACGGCGCCGAGGAAGGCGCCGCGGCCGACGCTCGGCAGGGCCGCCCGAGGCCAGCGCGCCGCAACCCGCTTCCGTAGTCCCACTCCCCAGTGCCGTACCGGCCGCCAACGGACACCGCAACCCCCAGCCCCGACGCCAGCCGGACCGGCTCCGCACCGTCCACGAGACGTCGGCGGGAGGCCTCGTCATCGACGGGATCGACGGCCCCAAGGACTCTCAGGTCGCCGCGCTGATCGGCAGGCTCGACCGACGCGGCCGCATGCTGTGGTCGCTGCCCAAGGGTCACATCGAGATGGGCGAGACCGCCGAGCAGACCGCGATCCGCGAGGTCGCCGAGGAGACCGGCATCGAGGGCAGCGTGCTCGCCGCGCTCGGCAGCATCGACTACTGGTTCGTCACCGAGGGGCGCCGCGTGCACAAGACCGTGCACCACTACCTCATGCGGTTCCTCGGCGGAGAACTGTCCGACGAAGACGTCGAGGTGACCGAGGTGGCCTGGGTGCCGCTGCGGGAACTGCCCAAGCGGCTCGCCTACGCCGACGAGCGCAAGCTCGCCCAGGTCGCCGGTGAGCTCATCGACAAGCTACACACCGACGGGCCAGGCAGCCTCCCGCCGCTGCCGCACACCTCGCCGCGGCGCAGGCCGCAGACCCACTCCCACACCCACCGTCGTACCGACGACGCGACTCCCCCGGCCGTCGGTGCGGAGCGGAAAGAGCCCGGGGACCGTTCCTCGGGCGACCGGGGGAAGATGCGGCCCGGCCGGCGGGCGAACGGCTGCGGCCAGGGAACATGACGTTTCGGGCGGCAGTCTCGGCCGCTGGGACCGTGCCTCGAGTGCTCGTGCGCTTGCTGGCCGCCGTGGTCCTCCTGACGCTGGTCGCCGCGCCCGCACTGCTGCCCCGCGCGGCTGCGGGTGAACCCGGCGTCACCCAGTTCCTCAAGCTGAGCATCGATCGCGTCACCCCCGAGATCGTCAGTACCGCAGGCGAACCCTTCGTCACAGTCACCGGCAGGGTCGCGAACATCGGTGACCGGTCGGTGCGCGACGTCGTCGTGCGACTCGAGACCGCGGCGGCGGTGACGACGTCGGCCGGCCTGCGCACCAGCCTCGCCGGCAGCGGTGACCAGTTCGAGCCTGTCGGCGACTTCGTCACCATCGCACCGGAATTGAGCCAAGGACAGAGCGCCGCGTTCCGCCTCTTCTTCCCGCTGCGGTCGGGTGCCGAGCCCTCGCTGCGCATCTCCGAACCGGGCGTCTACCCGCTGCTGGTCAACGTCAACGGCACCCCCGACTACGGCGCCCCCGCCCGCCTCGACGACGCCCGCTTCCTGCTTCCCGTCGTGGGGGTCCCGCCCGATCCGTCACTCGAGTCCACCGACCCGGTGTCGGCCGTCGTCCCACCGGACACCTCGCGCCCGGTGGGCGTCACGATGCTGTGGCCGCTCGCCGATCGGCCCCGGCTGGCTGCGGGCATCCCCGGCGCCACGACGCCGGTCCGCCTCGCCGACGACGAGCTGGCCACCTCGCTGGCCCCCGGCGGCCGCCTCGACACCCTGCTCTCGGCTGCCGACTTCGCGACCAGTCCCCCGGTCGATCCGGCAGGACAGGTCCGCAGCGCACTGTGTCTGGCCGTCGACCCCGATCTCCTGGTCACGGTCAACGCGATGACGACCGGCTACGTCGTCACCGAGTCGGCTGACGGCGGGCTCAGTGGCCCGACCCGGCCCGGCACCGGCCAGGAGGCGGCGGTGAACTGGCTGGGCCGGCTCAAGTCGCTCGCCCAGCGGCTGTGCGTCACGTCGTCGGTGTACGCCCAGGCCGACCTGACCGCGCTGCGCCGCGTCGGCGACCCCGGCCTGGCGAACGTCGCGACCACCGAGTCCCCCGACGTCGTCGACCAGATCCTCGGGATCGCGTCGGTGCGCGGCGCCACGCTGCTCGGCGACGGACCGTTGACCGGGCCCGCCGTACAACTCCTGTCGGAGCAGGGTCCGACCGTGGCGATCGCCGCACCCGAGTACACGGCGCAGGACTCCGCATCCGGCGAACAGCCGCCCGTCGACCTCTCCCCGCGCCGCTACACCCGTCAAGTCGTCACCGCTCCCGTCGACCCCACCGTCGGCGCGGCACTGGCCGGCGCGGGCGCCAGGCCGTCGTCGCCGTCGTACCTCGACAGCTCACTCGACGTTCCGCTGCAGCAGGACTCGCAGGTGGCCCGCCGGCAGGACGCGCTCGCCGCGATGCTGTGGCGCGGGCTGCGGCCGGCCACCGAGCCGCGCGCCGAGATCCTGGTGCCGCCGATGGTGTGGGACCTGCAGCAGGACGACGCCGCCGCGCTGCTGTCCGCACTCGCAACCTCGATCAACTCCGGGCTGGCCGCGCCACGCCCGCTGCCCACGGTGATCGCCGAGACCCTCGCCGCCGCGCCGGCCACCGAGGAGCCGGCCCCCGCCGACGCCCTCGGCAACGCGCGCGCCCGCTTCGGCGACGGCGTCATCTCGGCGGTCTCGGGTGCGTCCGGCCGGCTGTGGGGGCTGACGGCGGCGCTGACCACCGACGAACGCACGGGCCTCACCGGCACCGAGTACACCGCGCCGCTGCGCGAGGACATGCTGCGGGCACTGAGCCAGTCGGTACCCCCCGACGCGCGGAACGGGTTGGCCGAGCAACGGATTCGGCGCACCGCCACGACCGTCGACGACCTGTTCAACGCCGTCACCATCGTCAACCCCGGCGGTTCGTACACGCTGGCCACCGAACGCAGCCCGCTGCCCCTGGCCCTGCGCAACGACCTGCCCGTACCGATCCGGGTCCGCCTCGACGTCGACGCCCCGCCGGGGATGACCGTCACCGACATGGGTGAGATCGTGCTGCCACCGGGCTTCCTGCCGCTGCGGGTGCCGGTCGAGGTGCACTTCACCCAGCGCGTCGCGGTCGACGTGTCGCTGCGCACGGTCGACGGCCTCTCCCTCGGCGAACCCGTGCGACTGTCGTTGCACTCCAACGCCTACGGCAAGGTGCTGTTCATCATCACGCTGTCCGCGGGCGCGGTGCTGTTCCTGTTGGCCGGACGCCGACTGTGGCACCGGTTCCGCGGCCAGCCCGACCGCGCCGACCTCGACCGGCCGCCCCGCAGGACCGCTGACGACGAGTCACCCGATCCGGTCGACACGGCCATCGCCTACGGCCCGGACGAGCGGTGACGACACCCCGGCGGCCACCACCCGCGCCACCACGCCAGCGGATTCCCCGCGGGCCAGCGCCACGCCGACGCGCAGGGCAGGTGGCGGGCCCCCAGTTCCGCAAGGAACTCTCCGACTCCGCGGTCGTGTCCCGGTCCTGGGGCATGGCGTTCGCGACGCTGATCAGTCGCATCACCGGCTTCATCCGCATCGTGCTGCTCGCGGCGATCCTCGGCGCCGCACTGTCGAGTGCGTTCTCGGTGGCCAATCAGCTGCCCAACCTCGTCGCCGCACTGGTGCTCGAGGCGACGTTCACCGCGATCTTCGTCCCCGTGCTGGCGCGTGCCGAACGCGACGACGCCGACGGCGGAACGGCTTTCGTACGCCGGCTGGTCACGCTGGCCACCGCGCTGCTGCTGCTGGCCACGATCGCCTCGGTGGCCGCGGCACCGCTGCTGGTGCGCCTCATGCTGGGGTCCGAGACGCTGGTGAACGAGCCGCTGACCACGGCGTTCGCGTATCTGCTTCTGCCACAGGTGATCTTCTATGGCCTGACGTCGGTGTTCATGGCGATCCTGAACACCCGCAACGTGTTCGGGCCACCGGCATGGGCACCGGTCATCAACAACCTGGTGGCCATCGCCACGCTCGGCGTCTACGTCCTGGTACCCGGCGAGATGTCACTCGACCCCGTCGAGATGGGTAACGCCAAGCTGCTGGTCCTCGGCATCGGCACCACGCTCGGGGTGGTCGCACAGGCGGCGGTGCTGCTGCTGGCGATCCGCCGCGAGCGCATCAGCCTGCGGCCGCTGTGGGGCATCGACGACCGGCTCAAGCAGTTCGGCACCATGGCGGCGGCGATGGTGCTCTACGTGCTGATCAGCCAGGTCGGCCTGATCGTGGGCAACCAGATCGCCAGCAGCGCAGCGGCTTCGGGCCCGGCGATCTACAACTACGCGTGGCTGATCCTGCAGCTGCCGTTCGGCATGATCGGCGTCACCGTCCTCACCGTGGTGATGCCGCGGCTGTCGCGCAACGCCGCCGCCAACGACACTTCCGCGGTGCTTGGCGACCTGTCGCTTGCCACGCGGCTCACGATGGTGACGCTGATCCCGATCGTCGCGTTCATGACCGTCGGCGGTCCCGCCATCGGCAGCGCACTGTTCTCCTACGGCAACTTCGGCGAGACCGACGCCGGCTACCTGGGCATGGCGATCAGTCTGTCGGCCTTCACGCTGATCCCGTATGCGCTGGTGTTGCTGCAACTCCGGGTGTTCTACGCACGCCAGCAGCCGTGGACGCCGATCGCGCTGATCCTCGTCATCACCGCGGTGAAGATCGTGGCCTCGCTCGCGGCGCCCCACCTCACCGACGACCCCCAACTCGTCGCCGGGTACCTCGGCCTCGCCAACGGCCTCGGCTTCCTGGCCGGCGCGACGGTCGGACACCTGGTGCTGCGCGCCAATCTGCGCCCGCCGGACGGCCGGCTGATCGGGCTGCCGGTGCTGCGGACCATCCTCGTCGCGATCGCCGCGTCGCTGGGCGCCGGTCTGATCGCACACGTCGTGGACCAACTGCTCGGCCTCGAGTCGCTCACCACGAACAGCGGTGCGGGCGGCTCGCTGCTGCGGCTACTCGTGCTCGGATTGATCATGGTGCCGATCATCGCGGCGGTACTGCTCGCGGCGAAGGTGCCCGAGGCGCAGTCGGCACTGGCCTTCGTCAAGCGGCGCCTCGGAGCTAGCTCGCCGGTGCCCGCGGCGCCGCCGATGCCCCCCGTCCGACCGCGTCCGAGCAGCGCGGTCCCGTACTCTGAGCACAGGAATTCGCACCCGTTACCACCGCGTCAATATGGGCCGGTCAGACGGGTAGCGCCTCCGGCAGGGGTTGCCGGAGGAAGGCCGTGGAGAGGACCAGCGGTGACGAACGACCCCGCAGGCGGACCCGCGACCGGCGCCGACAGCGGCGCGACCACACGCATCCCGCGCCCGTCGGCCGACGACTTCGAGCCCGACGTGCCCACCGAGGTGAGCCAGCCGCCCTCGGGCAGGCCGCCCGCCGACTACGGCGGCGACCCGACCCGTGAGGCGCTGTCCTTCGGCATGCTCAACGAGCCGCCGATCGAGGCGGCCACCGACGACGACGTCCACCTCATCCCCGGCGCCACGATCGCGGGCGGGCGCTACCGGCTGCTGGTGTTCCACGGCGGACCGCCGCACCTGCAGTTCTGGCACGCCCTCGACACGGCGCTCGACCGCCAGGTGGCACTCACGTTCGTCGACCCGGACGCGGTACTGCCCGACGACGAGCTGCAGGAGATCCTTTCCCGCACGCTGAAGCTCAGCAGGCTCAACATGCCCGGCGTGGCACGCGTACTCGACGTCGCCAACACCGGCTCGGGCGGGCTGGTCGTCGCAGAGTGGATCCGCGGTGGCTCGCTGGCCGAGGTCGCCGAGACCGCACCGTCGGCGATCGGCGGCGCCCGTGCCATCCAGTCCCTCGCCGCGGCCGCCGAGGCAGCCCACCGCGAAGGCGTCGCGCTCTCGATCGACCACCCCGGGCGCGTCCGGGTCAGCATCGACGGTGACGTGGCGCTGGCCTTCCCGGCGACCATGCCCGACGCCGAGCCCGAGGACGACATCCGCGGCATCGGCGCCTCGCTGTACGCGCTGCTCGTCGACCGCTGGCCCCTGCCGGAGTCCGGTGCCAACAGCGGCATGGCGCAAGCCGAGATGGACGCCTCCGGGCAGCCCGTCGAGCCGCGTGCCGTCGACCGCGAGATCCCGTTCCAGATCTCCGCGGCCGCCGCACGCGCGGTGCAGGAGAACGGCGGCATCCGCACCGCGGGCACGCTGCTCAACCTCCTGCAGCAGGCCACTGCCATCGCCGACCGCACCGAACTCATCACGCCCGTCGACGATCCCGGCGCCAACGGGGGCAGAGGCAAGGCCCCGCTGGCGGCCGCTGATCCCGAGAGTCAGAACCGCAGGCGCAAGGGCATGATCATCGGCATCGCCGTCGGCGCCGTCATCCTGGTCATCGTGCTCGTCGGCCTCGCGATAGGTCTACGTGGCCTGTTCGGTGACGTCGGCGGCCCGCTCGACAGGAACGAACTGGGGCTCAACACCCCGACCAGCGAGACCGACACCCCTGCCACCGGAGTGGTGAAACCCGTTCGTGCCACGGTGTTCTCACCGGGTGGCGAAGCGGACAACCCCAGTGACGCCGGCCTCGCCATCGACGCCGATCCCGCCACCGGGTGGCCGACCGACACCTACAGCGATCCCGCACCGTTCCCGGGCTTCAAGAGCGGCGTGGGACTGGTGCTCCAGCTGCCGCAGCCGACGACGCTCGCGTCGGTGACGGTGAACCTCAACAGCACCGGCACGGCGATCCAGATTCGTTCGGCCCAGTCCGCCACGCCGGCCTCGCTCGAGGACACGACCGAGATGACGCCCCCGACGCCGATGAAGACCGGCTCGAACACCATCCCGATCAACAACGCCTCCCCCACCTCGTACGTGCTGGTGTGGATCACGACGCTCGGCACCGTCGACGGCAGGAGCGAGTCCACGCTGTCGGAGATCACGCTCAACGCCGCGGGCTGACGGCCATCCCCAGGCCGCGGGTGCGCGCCAACCGCAGGTCAGCGGTACCGCGACACAAGAGGTGTCACGACGGGTGCTCCGGCGTGCTTAGGGTTTGCCTTGTGAACGACGCCGCCGACTCCGCCGAGGACGTTCGGTCCGACGCGCAGTTGCTGGCAGCCCACGTCGCCGGTGACCGGCACGCGTTCGCAACGCTGTTCCATCGGCACCGGCGCCAGCTCTACCGGCTGGCCCACCTGACGAGCCGCAATCACGACGACGCAGCCGACGCCCTGCAGGATGCGCTCTTGTCGGCGCACCGCACGGCCGCGACGTTCCGCTACGACGCGTCGGTCAGCAGCTGGCTGTACCGCATCGTCGTCAATTCGTGCCTGGACCGCTTGCGGCACAACAAGAATCACCCGACGACGCCGCTACTCGACGACGAACATCCGTCGGGCGACCCGACCGCGCTCGTGGACACCGCGCTGGTCGTCGAACGGGCGCTGCTGCGCCTGCCGCTCGAGCAGCGCGCCGCCGTCGTCGCGGTGGACATGCACGGCTACTCGGTGGCCGAGACGGCGCTGCTGCTCGGCGTACCCGAGGGCACGGTCAAGAGCCGCTGCGCACGGGCGCGCGCGAAACTGGCCGAATCACTGGGCTATTTGTCGCACGACTCAGCGCGGCGCGCCGACGTCCTGCCCCGTTGATCGGTCAGCGGGTGTACCCGGGGAAGCCCGGTCCGCCATTGACGACGTAGGACAGGCAGCCGGGGATGTTGCGGCACGCGATGATCGCGCCCGCTCCCGGCGAAGCCCCACGCACGGCGGGCGGATTGTTCGGGATTCCACAGGTCTGCAAGAACGGGTTGTACGGCTGGATGAACTGACTACACGGTGCCGCGGTGGCGGTGGGAGCGGCGGCGATACCCGCCGCAGCGGCGAATGCACCGATCCCCATCACGGCCGCCGATCCAATCGTGGCAAGCCTTCGATTGAACATGGGTGACGACCTTCCAAAAGACATGCTGCTACCCCCACTTGATTGAACGCCTGTTTGGTCGGCGCCATTCCCTAAACTGCGCGATGATCCCTCGCTGCGACGGATCGGTCGACGATCGGGAGTACGAATGGGCGGCACCAGCTCCGACGGGCTGCCACCGCCCGACGCGCCGGTGCCCCTGTCGCTCATCGCCGACCTGCAGGCGGGGCTGCTCGACGACGAGACCGCCGCCCGGCTGCGCAGCCGGATCCGCACCGATCCCGACGCCGTGCGCGACGTGGCAGCGCTCGACCGGGTGCGCCGCGACCTCGCAGGCCTCGCGCGGGATGCGGACTCGGCGCCGGACGTGTCCGACGACGTGACCGCCCGTATCGCGGATGCGCTGCGCGCTGCCGACCCTCCCCCACGACCCGGCGCGGCGCATGCGGTGCGCCGGTTCCGTCCGCCGAGACTGCGGACGATCGCGGTGATCGCAGGAGTGGCCGCCGCGGTCGTCGGGATCGGCGTCGCCGTGACCGCGCTCGCCGGGGACGACGCGGTTCCCTCGGCACGCGACACCGTCGACCAGATAACGGCAACGGCCGGACCCGGTGACTTCCCCGTGCCTGCCGCCCAGATCTACGGCGTGCTCGACGGGCCCGTGGACGCGGGCCCGCTCGCCGCCCCGCAGCGCCTGAGCGCGTGTCTGATCGCGCTGGGGTACCCGGCGGGGTCTACGGCGCTCGGCGCGCGCCCGGTCCGCGTCGCCGACCGCGCGGGAGTACTACTGCTGCTGCCGGCCGACGACCCCCGTGACGTCACCGCCGCCGTCGTCGACCCGACGTGCGGGGCGGGCGGCGACGGGCTGATCGCCACGACCACGTTGCGCAGGCCCTGACACGCCGCCACTTCACCGCCTACGCGGCTCTAGCTGAATTCACCGCCTACGCGGCTCCAGCTGAATTCACCGCCTACGCGGTGGCCTGGGAACAGCGCACCCTACGCTGGTGTTATACGCGTGCCGGTCCGAGAAGGACTTACCGGCTGAAAGCAAAGGATGCACATGACCTCCACTACCCCGGTTCACGACCTCATCATCGTCGGCTCGGGACCGGCCGGCTACACCGCGGCGATCTACGCCGCGCGTGCTCAGCTCAAGCCGCTGGTCTTCGAAGGCGTGCAGTTCGGTGGCGCACTGATGACCACCACCGAGGTCGAGAACTTCCCCGGCTTCAAGCAAGGCATCACCGGCCCCGAACTGATGGCCGAGATGCGGGAACAGGCCGAGCGCTTCGGTGCCGACCTGCGCATGGAAGACGTCGACGAGGTATCGCTCGAGGGACCCATCAAGACCGTCACGGTCGATGGGGAGACCTTCGCGGCTCGGTCGATCATCCTCGCCATGGGCGCTGCGGCCCGCCACCTGGGCGTGCCCGGCGAGCAGGAGCGCATCGGCACCGGCGTGAGCACGTGTGCCACCTGTGACGGCTTCTTCTTCCGCGACCAGGACATCGCCGTGATCGGTGGCGGTGACTCCGCGATGGAAGAGGCCACGTTCCTCACCCGTTTCGCGCGCAGCGTCACCCTGATCCACCGTCGCGAGGAGTTCCGCGCGTCGCGGATCATGCTGGACCGTGCGAAGGCCAACCCGAAGATCACGATGCTGATGAACACCGAGGTGACCCAGGTCGAGGGTGAGCCCAAGGTCACCGGCGTCCGCCTGCGCGACACGGTCACCGGCGAGGAGTCGAAGCTGGCCGTGACCGGTGTGTTCGTCGCGATCGGCCACGACCCGCGCTCGAATCTCGTCCGCGGCCAGGTCGAGGTCGACGACGACGGTTACGTCGCCGTCGAGGGCCGCACGACGTCGACGTCGATCGACGGCGTGTTCGCCGCCGGCGACCTGGTCGACCGCACCTACCGCCAGGCGATCACCGCCGCGGGCAGTGGATGTGCGGCCGCGATCGACGCCGAGCGGTGGCTCGCCGAGCACGAGGCCGGCCCCGATGATGAAGAAACGTCCGCACCCGTCTAACGAGGAGATCCCATGAGTGACAATTCGAACACGGTGAAGGTCACCGACGATTCGTTCTCGACCGACGTCCTGGGCAGCAGCACGCCCGTACTGGTCGACTTCTGGGCCAGCTGGTGCGGACCGTGCAAGATGGTCGCCCCGGTGCTCGAGGAAATCGCGTCGGAGAAGGCCGGTCAGCTGACCGTCGCGAAGATCGACGTCGACGCCAACCCGGCCACCGCCCGCGACTTCCAGGTCGTGTCGATCCCCACGATGATCCTGTTCAAGAACGGTGAAGCCGTGAAGCGGATCGTCGGCGCCAAGGGCAAGGCTGCCCTGCTGCGCGAACTCGCCGACGCCGAGTAGCCCCACCGCCGCGACGGCGCGGCCACCCTCGGCGTTTCCGGATTCTCACGCGGGTCTGCGACAATGCTGGCTAGCCTATTTGGCGACAGCCGCGGGGTGTTAGTCGTCGTCCGCGACCTGAAAGGCCTGGTTATGTCGAGTTTGCGCCGTGGTGACCGAGGGGGTGCGGTCACCGAGATCCGCGCTTCTCTCGCTGCACTCGGTCTCGTCGACAGTCCCGACGATGACCTCACGACCGGCAAGCACGTGGCGCTCGACGTGTTCGACGACGACCTCGACCAGGCCGTCCGCGCGTTTCAGCAGCACCGCGGCCTGCTGGTCGACGGGGTCGTCGGCGAGGCCACCTACCGCGCGCTGCGAGAGGCGTCCTACCGGCTCGGTGCGCGCACCCTCGCCCACCAGTTCGGCGCCCCCATGTACGGCGACGACGTGGCGACACTGCAGGCGCGGCTGCAGGACCTCGGTTTCTACCACAATCTGGTCGACGGCCACTTCGGGCTGCAGACGCACAACTCGCTGATGTCGTACCAGCGGGAGTACGGCCTGTACCCGGACGGCATCTGCGGTCCCGAGACGCTGCGCTCGCTGTACTTCCTCGGCTCACGCGTCACCGGCGGCTCGCCGCACGCGATCCGCGAGGAGGAGCTGGTTCGCCGCTCCGGACCGCGCCTGTCGGGAAAGCGGATCATCATCGATCCGGGCCGCGGCGGCAACGACCACGGTCTGATCATGACCGGACCCGACGGTCCGGTGAGTGAAGCCGACATCCTGTGGGATCTCGCGAGCCGGCTCGAGGGTCGGATGACCGCAATCGGCATGGAGACGTTCCTGTCCCGTCCCGTGGCGGGCAGTCCACTGGACGCCGAGCGGGCCACCACCGCCAACACCGTCGGCGCGGACCTGATGATCAGCCTGCGCTGCGCGACGCTGCCCGGGCCCGCGGCCAACGGCGTCGCCTCGTTCTACTTCGGCAACGCGCACGGCTCCGTCTCCACGATCGGTCGCAATCTCGCCGACTTCATTCAGCGAGAAGTGGTGGCGCGCACCGGGTTGCGGGATTGCCGCACGCACGGCCGCACGTGGGATCTGCTGCGGCTCACCAGGATGCCCACCGTGCAGGTCGACGTCGGTTATACGAGCAACCCGCACGACCGGGAGCTGCTGGTATCGGCGAACACCCGCGACGCCATCGCCGAAGGCATCCTCGCCGCGGTGAAGCGGCTGTACCTGCTCGGCAAGAACGACCGTCCCACAGGGACTTTCACGTTCGCCGAGCTGCTCGCCCACGAACTCTCCGTGGAGCAGCAAGCCGCCAACGGCTGACCTGGGATCAGCGCGCTGCGCCGGCCCCCACCGTCTGCGTCAGCTGCGCACTCTCCAGCAGTCGCTCGAGTGCCGCCTCGACGCCGGCCTTCCAGCCGAGTCCCTGCTCGAGTTCCAGACGCAGACGCGGAAAGTAGCGATGCTCTGAGACGACGACGAACCCAACGTCGGTGAGGAAGTCCGCCTCGACGACGCACTGATCGGTCGAGCAGTCGCCGAGTGCACGGACCACCGGCCGCAGTTCTGGATCCACTGCGCGCGGGTCGGCGAGTTCGGCGGCCTCCGGGGTTCGGCCGAACGCCTCGAGTGCGCGCACACCACGTCGAACCAAATCCGCGACGACGGCGGCGACGAGTCCGCGCGTCAGGGTCTCACCCTCGGTTCCGGCCTCGACACCGATCGACGTCAGCAGGACGGCGTCGGCACTCACCGGTCCGGAGGGGAAGAGACCGGCGCGCGGGACCGCACGCGGCGGCGCGTAGAACGCGTACCCGAGACACGGCGCCTCGTCGTCCGGCATCGGCGTGCCCAACGGGTCGTCGCCCGACCGGACCGGCTGAGCCACCTGGCCGCAGGACCCCCATTCAAGCATGACCATCGACAGCCACGCTTCCTTCTCGAATTCCGGGTCGGCGAGATGGTGGTCGTCGGGAAGGGTCGCGGGATCGACTTCCCAGAACACACACCGTCTGGCGTGCTTCGGCAGCTGTTCGAACCCCTGAAGCCGAAGCGGGGAGATCCGTGCGGACACTATGCTCCCCCGTTCTCCGACTTCGGCCGATTCTGCCCCTCAAGGATAGAGAACCCCGGCGACTGCGTCCGATCGACCGTCTCCGTGATCACCTCGACCGCCTTCGGAGCCGAATACACCTGTCGGACAACGGGTTTCCTCCTCGGAGCCGCGTCGAAGACCGACGCCGGGCCAACATGTGTCACAGTGACGTAATTAGGCGGTGTGGTGGGTCATCACTTTGCAGCGTTCATGATCGACACGATTCGCTCCAAGTCGTCGACCGAGCCGAACTCGACCACGATCTTGCCCTTGCGTTTGCCGAGGCTGACCGTGACGCGCGTGTCGAACGCCGATGACAGGTTTTCAGCAACTTCCTGCAGCCCCGGCATCTGGATCGGCTTGCGGCGCGGCGTCGGACCCGCCACCGGGCCCTCCCGGTTGGCCAGTGTCACGGCCTCTTCGGTCGCGCGGACCGACAGCCCCTCCGCGACGATGCGGGCGGCCAGTTCTTCCTGCTTCTCCGGACCGCCTTCGAGCGACAGCAGCGCGCGGGCGTGTCCCGCGGAGAGCACGCCGGCAGCCACGCGGCGTTGCACCGGGACGGGGAGTCGCAGCAGCCGGATCATGTTCGAGATGACTGGCCGCGATCGGCCGATGCGCGTGGCGAGTTCCTCGTGGGTGACGCCGAACTCGTCGAGCAGCTGTTGGTAGGCGGCCGCTTCTTCCAACGGGTTCAGCTGCGCGCGGTGGATGTTCTCCAGCAGTGCATCGCGCAGCATGCTGTCGTCGGCGGTCTCCCGCACGATGGCGGGCAGCGTCGCCAGCCCTGCCTCCTGCGCGGCACGCCACCGCCGCTCCCCCATGACGAGCTGGTAGCGCGGCGCCCCGCCGTCGGTGTCCACCGGCCGTACGACGACGGGCTGCATGAGCCCGAACTCGCGGATGGAGTGCACCAGTTCGGCGAGCGCCTCGCCGTCGAACACCGTGCGGGGCTGACGTGGGTTGGGCTCGATCGACGCCGGGTCCAGCTCGCGGTAGACCGCGCCGACCTCCGACGTCACGACCGGCGGCTGCGGCGGCCCGCCGAACATCGCGTCGGCGGCCGCATCTCCCATGCGAGGGCCCATGTCGCCGGCGCCGGCGGGGCCATCGGCGGGACCCGTCGGGATGAGGGATGCCAGTCCGCGGCCGAGACCGGTCCTCTTGCGCTGCGGCTGCGTCATCGCCATCCCTCCGTCGTGATCAATGTGTCGTCCTGCTGCCGCGCTCCGCGATCTCCCGACTCGCATCGAGATAGCTCATGGCACCACGTGAACCGGGGTCGTAGTCGAGGATCGTCATGCCGTAGCCGGGAGCCTCGGAGACCTTCACGCTGCGCGGGATCACGGTGCGCAGCACCTTGTCGCCAAAGTGTGCGCGCACGTCTTCTGCGACCTGGTCGGCAAGCCGGGTGCGTCCGTCGTACATCGTCAAGATGACCGTGCTGACGTTGAGCCCCTGGTTCAGGTGTGCCTTGACCATCTCGATGTTGCGGAGCAACTGGCCCACTCCCTCCAGTGCGTAGTACTCGCACTGGATCGGGATCAGGACCTCGGGCGCCGCCACCAAGGCGTTGATGGTGAGCAGTCCCAGCGAGGGCGGGCAGTCGATGAACACGTAGTCGAAGTCGTGTTCCTTGAGACTGGCCAACGCGTTGCGCAGCCGAGTCTCGCGGGCGACCATGCTGACCAACTCGATCTCGGCACCGGCGAGGTCGATCGTGGCCGGCACGCAGTACAGCCGCTCGTTGTGGGGACTGCGGTGCAGGGCTTCTTCCAGCGTGATCTCGCCGATGAGCACCTCGTACGACGACGGCGTGCCGGGACGGTGTTCCACGCCCAGCGCAGTACTCGCGTTGCCCTGCGGATCGAGGTCGATCACGAGGGTATTGAGCCCCTGCAGCGCCAGCGCCGCTGCGACGTTCACGGCGGTGGTGGTCTTGCCCACCCCGCCCTTCTGGTTGGCGATCGTGAAGACCCGCTGCCGTGGCGGACGCGGCAGACCCTGGCCCTTGGCGCGGTGCAGGACACGCACGGCACGCTCGGCCTCCTGACCGATGGGTGTATCGATCGTGGGGTCTTGCCAGTCCGGCGTCGCGAGACCCGGCGATGTTTCACGTGAAACGGGGGCCGGCGCCTCGTCGGTGGGCGGACCCAGCGTCGTCCGGCGGGTGGGTGGTGTCATGACTTGCTCCTGCTCGGTCGTGTCGGCCGTCGCGACCGCGACGTCCGCACCGCTCGCCGTCCGACGACCACGGTTGCGGGTGGAGTCAAGAAGCTCACGCCACATTTCACCACCCTTACGTCGTCTACACCCAGCGACGCCATGGCGCGCCGATGCTCGTCCACTTCATCGGCTGCACGCTCGCCCTTCATCGCGAGCATCCGCCCGCCTTCTCGAAGGAGAGGCGCGCACCACCGCGTGAGCTTGTCGAGCGAGGCCACGGCTCGGGACGTGACCGCGTCGATCTCGCCGACGGCGCGGCGGACGTCCTTGTCCTCCGCCCGGCCGCGCACCACGGTGATGTCGAGCCCTAGCTCGTCGGCGATCTCGGTGAGGAACTCGGCGCGTCGCAACAGCGGCTCGACGAGGATGACGCGGGTTCCCGGACGGGCGAGAGCCAGTGGGATGCCGGGGAGTCCGGCACCGCTGCCGACGTCGGCCACGGCCTCGCCGTCGCCGACGAGTTCAGCGATCGCGGCGCTGTTGAGGATGTGCCGGCTCCACAGCCGATCCACCTCGCTGGGCCCGATGAGACCCCGCTCGATGCCGGCACCGGCGAGTATCCGGGCGTACTGCTCGGCCGCCGCCAGGGCTGGGCCGAACACCGCCGCGGCCTCTGGGGGCGTCGGAGGTGCTTCGCCGTGTTTCACGTGAAACATCCCTCCGCCGCTCGTCCCAGAGAACTACATGGATGTAACTCCGTGTGAGCCGCGCTCACGTCGAGACACTCAGCCAAGCAGCACGACGACGCGACGCGACGGCTCAGCGCCCTCGCTCTCGCTGCGGACGCCCTCGACGGCGGCCACTGCGTCGTGCACGATCTTGCGTTCGAATGGCGTCATCGGATCCAGCGACTGACGCTCACCGCTCTCCAGCACGCGACGGGCGATGCGGTCGCCCAGGGCTGCCAGCTCGTCACGGCGACGCCGACGCCACTTCGCGATGTCCAGCATCAGACGGCTGCGCTCCCCCGTCTTCTGGTGCACGGCGAGCCGCGTCAGCTCCTGCAGCGCATCGAGCACCTCACCCTTGCGCCCGACGAGCTTGTTGAGATCCGTGCCGCCGTCGATGCTGACGACCGCGCGGTCACCCTCGACGTCCAGATCGATGTCGCCGTCGAAGTCGAGTAGATCCAGCAGTTCCTCGAGATAGTCGCCGGCGATCTCTCCCTCGGCGACGAGGCGCTCCTCGAGATCCTCGGTCTTCGGCTCCTCCGCCTCAGCGGTGCGTTCGGTCGTATCCGCGTCTGTCATGTTTCGTCCTTCCTCGTCGACCGGTCGAAGCACGGGTGACTACCCGCGTGCGTTTCCGGTCAAGTTCGTCGCTTGCGCGGCCGGTTGGTGGTGTTCCGGCGCGGAGCGTTCTTGGCAGCCCCGTTGGTACTGCCCTTTGCAGGTGCCTTCTTGGCGGCGGCGTTCTTCGCCGCCGGCTTCTTGGTCGGCGGCGTCTTGGTCGGCGGCGTGGTGTCGACCGGCGCCTCACCGTCTTCGACGATGGCCGTCGACTCGACGTCCTCGACCGTGGCGTCGGTGGCTTCAGTGGGCTTGACTGGCTTGCCGCCTGCGACCGGCTTCGCACCCGGAGCCGGCTTGGCGCCCTTCTTGGGACGGGCTCCCGGTGCGGGTGCGTTGGACGCCTGCCGCTCCTTGATCGCCAGCTTCTCGGCTTCTTCGCGCTTCTCGATCTTGCCGAACACGTAGTGCTGCTGCCCGTAGGTCCAGATGTTGTTCGACACCCAGTACAGGATCACGGCGAGCGGCAGGAACGGGCCGCCGACGACGACGCCGATCGGGAAGACGTACAGCGCGAGCTTGTTCATCATCGCGGTCTGCGGATTGGCCGCGGCTTCGGGACTCTGACGGGCGACCGAGGCACGGCTGTTGAAGTGGGTCGCGATGCCCGCGATGATCATCAGCGGAATGCCGGTGAAGATCACTGCCATCCGGTCGAACTCCGTGAACGCACCGAGCCCGACCGTCTGGATCATCGACGCGCCCAGCGGAGCACCGAAGAGGTTGGCGTCCAGGAAGTGTCCGACGTCGGTGGCGCTGAAGAGGTAGTTGCCGAGCGAGCGGTTCTCCTCGACGCTCAGGCCCAACCGACCGAAACCGGTCTGCGTCCGGTTGAACGACATCAGCACGTGGTACAGCCCGAGGAACACCGGCACCTGAGCCAGCATCGGAAGACAGCCCAGGATCGGGTTGAACCCGTGATCCTTCTGCAGCTTCTGCATCTCGAGCGCCATCCGCTGGCGGTCCTTGCCGTACTTCTTCTGCAGCGCCTTGATCTGAGGTTGCAGCTCCTGCATCTGCCGCGTGGTCTCGATCTGGCGCACGAACGGCTTGTAGAGGATCGCGCGCAGCGTGAAGACGAGGAACATCACCGACAGCGCCCAGGCGAAGAAGTTCGACGGCCCCAGCAGGAAGGCGAACAGCTTGTACCAGAGCCACATGATCGCCGAGACCGGGTAATAGATGTAGTCCAGGCTCGCCCAGTTAAACAAGTGAATCGCTCCTCAGCGTCGCGGCCTCGTCAGCTACGTGGGTGTGGTTGTCATGCCGCGGTTCGGGTATCGGATCCCATCCTCCCCGATGCCACGGGCCGCACTTCGCGAGCCTGGCGATCGTCAGCCACGCTCCGCGCATCAGACCGTGGCCGCGCAGCGCGTCGACCGCGTACTGACTACAGGTCGGCGTGAAGCGACAGGCAGGGGGACGGAACGGCGAGATCATGTTCCGGTACAGCTCGATGAGGTAGATCGCGCCGAGGGCGAGCCGGCTGGAAACGCTGCGGCGGGTCATCGGCGGGTCCGCTCGAGTGCGGTGGCCAGCTCGCGCCGGAGTCGAGCCGAATCCGCGTTGGCACTCTTGGGCAGAGCACGGATGACGAGTCGGTCGCCGGGAGCCAGGTCGTCCAGCACCTCACGAGCGACGTGGCGCAGCCGACGAGACACCCGATGTCGGATCACCGCATTGCCGACGGCCTTGGATACGACCAAACCGACCTTGGGTGCCTCGAGGTGCTCACCGTCCGAAGGCAGCGCATGCAGCACGAGGTGGGGCTGAGCCGCGCGAATTCCGCGCTTGACCGTCAGCCCGAAGTCCGTCGACCGTGTCATCCGGTGCTGAGCCGGAAGCACTGCGCTAGAACCTGCGTCTGATCACGCAGTGAGAGAGCGGCGGCCCTTGCCACGCCGTGCGGACACGATGGCCCGGCCTGCACGGGTCCGCATCCGCAGGCGGAAGCCATGCACGCGCGCACGCCGACGGTTGTTGGGCTGGAAAGTCCGCTTGCCCTTGGCCACGGCTGTCACTCCTCGTTACGTGTTGCGGCGCCGATCACTCAGGTGGTGTGATCGTGCGTACCGCTTGCTAGCCCCGGCGCCGATATCCCAGTTGCCCAGGTCGCAGCCGTGTCGCCACGTTCGGGCGACTGTTCGAGGGTACTGACGAGATTTCCCTAGGTCAAACCACTGTCATTCGGTGGGAGCGACACTCCGTCAGACACCATCAGTCACAGTTTTCACCCCCGCGTCACGTCGGCGAAAACGGGACCGCGGAAGGTCTCGTCAATGTTGCAGAACGGTTGGCACCCGCCATGAAAACTGTTAGCTTCTGGCAGTGCCGTTTCGGAAGCGAACGGCGTAAGACGACAGATCGAGGATGGACTACCCGCGAGCCCACAGCCGCCGAGCACGTGACGAGCCCCGGCGACGTTCATCCCCACGAACAGACATCAATACGACACCAACGTCCGCTGTCCACAGTCTGTGGATAAACATGTGGACAATTTTGGCATCGTCATATTCGGCCTGGTCGACGACTGGCCACTAGGGGGTACGTCTCGTTGTCCACGGACCCCGATCCGCCCTTCATCGCGATCTGGAACGACGTGGTCGCCGAACTCAACGGCGACTCCCCCATCCGTGACACCAGCAACGGGTTCGCCGCACTGCCGGCCCTGACGCCCCAGCAACGCGCATGGCTCAAGCTGGTCAAACCGCTGGTGATGACTGAGGGCTTTGCCCTTCTCTCCGTTCCGACCCCGTTCGTCCAGAACGAGATCGAACGACACCTGCGCGAGCACATCGTCACCATCTTGAGCCGACGTCTCGGACAGCGCGTGGAACTCGGCGTTCGCATCGCCGACCCCGGCCCCGTCGAGGACTCGGACGGCGACGACCGGGTGTTGGCCCCTCTCCCCGATGCCGACGAGGTGGACGAGGACGGCGAGGCACGCGCGAGCGCCGAGGCGAGCTGGCCGAGCTACTTCTCCAACCGGCCGCCGAGCCGCGACACCACACCCGACGTCAGCCTCAACCGGCGCTACACGTTCGACACCTTCGTCATCGGCGCGTCGAACCGCTTCGCCCACGCCGCGACGCTGGCCATCGCCGAGGCGCCGGCCCGGGCATACAACCCCTTGTTCATCTGGGGTGAGTCCGGTCTCGGCAAGACCCACCTCCTGCACGCCGCGGGCAACTACGCCCAACGTCTCTTCCCCGGCATGCGCGTGAAGTACGTCTCCACCGAGGAATTCACGAACGACTTCATCAACTCGCTGCGCGACGATCGCAAGGCGTCGTTCAAGCGGAGTTACCGCGACATCGACGTGCTGCTGGTCGACGACATCCAGTTCATCGAAGGCAAGGAAGGCATCCAGGAGGAGTTCTTCCACACCTTCAACACGCTGCACAACGCCAACAAGCAGATCGTCATCTCGTCCGACCGGCCGCCGAAACAGCTGGCGACGCTCGAGGACCGGCTGCGGACCCGCTTCGAGTGGGGCCTGATCACCGACGTGCAGCCCCCCGAGCTCGAGACGCGAATCGCAATTCTTCGCAAGAAGGCGCAGATGGACCGGCTGGACGTGCCCGATGACGTCCTGGAGCTGATCGCCAGCCGGATCGAGCGCAACATCCGCGAACTCGAGGGTGCGCTGATCCGCGTGACCGCCTTCGCAAGCCTGAACAAGACGACGATCGACAAGTCGCTCGCAGAAATCGTGCTGCGCGACCTGATCTCCGACTCGAGCACCATGCAGATCGGGACGGCCACCATCATGGCCGTCACCGCGGACTACTTCGAGATCTCGGTGGAAGAGCTCAGGGGCCCCGGCAAGACCCGCGCCCTGGCTCAGTCGCGCCAGATCGCCATGTATCTGTGTCGCGAGCTCACCGACCTCTCCCTGCCGAAGATCGGGCAGGCATTCGGCCGCGACCACACCACGGTCATGTACGCCGAGAAGAAGATTCGCAGCGAGATGGCGCAGCGGCGCGAAGTCTTCGATCACGTCACCGAACTCACCACGCGGATCCGTCAGCGCTCCAAGCGCTGACATTCACCGTCCGCACGTGCCCCTGCGCGGGCCGCCCGACACCGTTTCACCCTTCATCGGTGCCTCGTCGTGCCCGATTCATGCCGCGAAGCCGACCAATTTTCGAGAAACTTCGCCACCTCTCGCACCACCAGTCACAGCCCGGCCTCGTGCACTCCCCTGTGCACAACCTCCGGACGAATCGGCCCCAACCGACACCGCTCGTGAGCACACCGGCCGCCATCCACGAGCAGACGGCTCGCCACCGAGATCGGTCCACGAGCGCTGCACGAGCCCGAACCACGTCCCACCTGCGCAGAGCACCCTTCATCCACAACCTGCACAGGCCCTATTACTAATACTCGTATACCTACAAGGGATTTCTTCTAGAAGAGAAGGCCTGGGGACACAGCGATCCGACCCGGCGTTGACCGGCTCGAACGCCGAGACGTCCCTGCCATCGATTAGCTTTCAAGAAGACGCGGGAGGCTCTACGGTTGGAGTCCGGCGACCGGTACGGTCGTCACACTGCGACGTCACGACGGAATGTCATTTCCGCTGCTGACGCTTGCCGCTTGGGTTTCATCGAAGGGACGCTATGGACGTGGCCACGACGACTGCTGGTCTCACGGATTTGAAGTTTCGCCTGGTGCGCGAAGACTTCGCCGATGCAGTGGCGTGGGTTGCGCGCATCCTGCCGACCCGGCCGACCGTCCCGGTGCTCTCCGGCGTGCTCCTCACCGGCTCCGACGACGGCCTGACGATCTCGGGTTACGACTACGAGGTGTCGGCCGAGATCCGCGTCGCCGCCGAGATCGCCTCTCCGGGAAGCGTTCTGGTGTCGGGACGTCTGCTGTCCGACATCACCAGGTCGCTGCCCGCCAAGCCGGTCGACGTGACCGTCGAGGGCACCCGGGTGGCTCTGAGCTGCGGAAGCGCACGATTCTCACTGCCGACGATGGCCGTGGAGGACTACCCGACGCTGCCCGCGCTGCCCGACGAGACGGGCATCGTGCCCTCGGATCTGTTCGGTCAGGCCATCAGCCAGGTGGCGGTCGCGGCTGGTCGCGACGACACCCTGCCGATGCTCACAGGCATCCGCGTCGAAATCTCCGGCGACAAGGTCGTTTTGGCGGCCACCGACCGCTTCCGGCTGGCCGTCCGCGAACTCACCTGGGCCAACGCCGCGGCTGACGTCGAGGCAGCGGTGCTGGTCCCCGCCAAGACGCTGTCCGAGGCGGCGAAGGCCGGCTCCGATGGCACCGAGGTCCACCTGTCACTCGGGTCGGGCGACTCGGTCGGCAAGGACGGCCTGCTGGGCATCCGCAGCAACGGCAAGCGCACCACCAGCCGTCTGCTCGACGCCGAGTTTCCCAAGTTCCGCCAGCTGCTGCCGTCGGAGCACACGGCCGTTGCGACCCTGAACGTCGCCGAGCTCACCGAGGCCATCAAGCGCGTGGCGCTCGTCGCCGACCGTGGTGCGCAGGTCCGGATGGAATTCGACTCCGACGTGCTGCACCTGTCCGCGGGTGCCGAGGACGTCGGCAAGGCCGAGGAGGACCTGCCGGTCGAGTTCTCCGGCGATCCCCTCACCATCGCGTTCAACCCGACCTACCTCACCGACGGCCTGGGCTCGTTGCATTCGGAGAAGGTGACGTTCGGGTTCACGACACCCAGTCGTCCCGCGGTGTTGCGTCCCACGGGTGATGATGGGGGGCACGCCGGATCGAGCGGCCCCTTCCCGGCCGGACAGACCGACTACGTGTACTTGTTGATGCCGGTGCGGCTTCCGGGCTGACCGGCCCGGAACAGCGGGAGATCGCATGCAACTGGGTTTGATCGGGCTCGGCAAAATGGGCTTCAACATGCGCGAGCGGCTGCGCGAAGGTGGACACGAGGTGGTCGGCTACGACCCCCGCCCCGAAGTCACCGACGTCCCGACGCTGGCCGCCCTGGCCGAGGCCCTCGAGTCGCCGCGCGTGGTGTGGGTGATGGTTCCCTCGGGTGAGGTGACCCACTCCACCATCGTCTCGCTGGCGGAGGTGCTGACCGAGGGTGACTTGGTGATCGATGGCGGCAACTCCCGCTATACCGATGACGCTCCGCACGCGAAGTTGTTGGCGGAGAAGGGCGTTGGCTTCATCGATGCCGGCGTCTCCGGTGGTATCTGGGGTCTGACCGAGGGCTACGGCCTGATGGTGGGCGGCAGCGACGAGGACGTGGCGCGCGTCATGCCGATCTTCGACGCCCTGCGGCCGCCCGGTGACGTCGCCGATGGATTCGTGCACGCCGGCCCGGTCGGAGCTGGGCACTTCACGAAGATGGTGCACAACGGCGTGGAGTACGCGTTGATGACCGCCTACGCCGAGGGCTACGAGATGCTGGCCGCCGAGGATCTGGTGAAGGACCCGCAGGCGGTGTACCAGGCATGGACGAATGGCACCGTGGTGCGGTCGTGGTTGCAGCAGTTGCTGGCCAAGGCGCTCAAGGACGATCCGGGCCTCAACGACATCTCCGGATACACCGAGGACTCCGGTGAAGGACGCTGGACCGTGGAAGAGGCGATTCGCCTGCGCGTGCCGGTTCCCGGCATTGCCGCGTCGCTGTTCGCGCGGTTCCTGTCCCGCCAAGACGACTCCCCCACCATGAAGGCCGTTGCGGCGCTTCGCAATCAGTTCGGTGGACACGCGGTGAAGAGAATCTCGACGTCGGGCTGATGCGACCGCCCGAACTGATGCGACGCGGGGCTGGGGCTTGTACGTCCGTCACCTCGTCCTGAACGAGTTCCGCTCGTGGCCCCGGGTCGAGCTGGACCTGACGCCCGGGCGGACGGTGTTCGTCGGTCCCAACGGGTTTGGTAAAACGAACATCGTTGAGGCGCTGTGGTATTCGGCGACGCTCGGTTCGCACCGGGTGGCGTCGGACGCACCGCTGATTCGCACCGGGGCCGACCGCGCCGTCGTATCGACGATCGTGGTCAACGAGGGCCGTGAGTTGGCGATCGACCTCGAGATCACCGCGGGCCGGGCCAACAAGGCGCGGCTGAATCGGTCGCCGGTGCGGAGCCCGCGCGAGATCCTCGGGGTGCTGCGCGCGGTGTTGTTCGCGCCGGAGGACCTGGCGTTGGTCCGCGGAGACCCGAGCGAGCGCAGGCGCTATCTCGACGAACTCGCCACGATCCGGCGCCCGCGAATCGCCGGCGTCCGCGCGGACTACGACAAGGTGGTTCGGCAGCGCACGGCACTGCTCAAGACTGCGTCCGGCGCCCGGTTCCGCGGTGACAGTTCGGCTTTGGAGACGCTCGACGTGTGGGACGGCCACCTCGCCACCTTCGGTGCGCAGCTCATCGCGGCCCGGGTGGCACTGGTGACTCATCTCGCACCCGAGGTCGAGAAGGCCTACCAACTGTTGGCGCCGGCGTCACGGCCGGCTGCCATTCACTACCGCAGCGGCACCGACGTGGTCGAGGCGGAGGCTGCCGTCGGAACCGTCGACACCGAGATCTACGAAGCCGCGCTGCTCGCGGAACTGGCCCGGCGGCGCACGGCTGAACTGGAACGGGGTGTCTGCCTGGTGGGGCCGCACCGTGACGACCTGGAACTACGGCTGGGCGATCACCCGGCCAAGGGGTTTGCCAGCCACGGCGAATCGTGGTCGATGGCGCTGTCATTGCGGCTGGCGGCGTACGAACTCCTCCGCGAAGATGGAAGTGATCCCGTCCTGCTGCTCGACGACGTATTCGCCGAACTCGACGAGTCCCGCCGTCGGGCGCTGGTGAACGTCGCTTCGACCGCGGAGCAGGTGCTGGTGACGGCCGCGGTGCACGACGACATTCCCGCCGACTGGGATGCGCGGCGGGTCGAGATCGGGATGCGTGACGACGAGGGGGGACGGATGTCGGAGCTGATCGGGGAAGAGTCGTGACCGACGAGCGCTCGCGCGAGGAGCATGTGACCGACGAGCGCTCGCGCGAGGAGAGCCCAGAGGAACCGACGAATCCGGGTCCGCCGGCGCATCTCGCGCACCTGGCCGGGATGGATCTGGTTCGGCGGGCTCTCGAGGAGGCGCGGGGTGCCGCGAAGAGCCAAGGCAAGGACGTCGGCCGTGGCCGCACCTCCCCCACGCGCCGCGTCGCCGGCCGGGGCAGTCGCCGCGCGTGGTCGGGTCCCGGGCCCGACAGTCGGGATCCGCAGAAACTGGGTTTCGCGACGCTGGACCTCGCGCGCACCCGCGGGTGGACCACGCGCGTGGCAGAAGGCGCGGTATTCGGGCAGTGGGAAACCGTCGTCGGCGAGCAGATTGCCGAGCATGCGGCGCCCACCGCACTGCAGGACGGCGTGCTGACCGTGACGGCCGAGTCGACGGCGTGGGCCACCCAACTGCGCATGGTGCAGGCACAACTGCTGGCGAAGATCGCGGCGGGGGTTGGTGACGGCGTGGTGAAGTCGTTGAAGATCGTCGGCCCGACCGCGCCGTCGTGGCGCAAGGGCAAGCTCCACATCTCCGGCCGCGGGCCCCGCGACACCTACGGTTAGGACGTCCACGGGCCCGGCGGCTCAGCGGCGCGACAATCTCAAAAGTCGGGCCCTCGGGCGTCGGGACGCAGTTCTGGTCGTGAAATTCCGCGGAGGGCGTGAATAGCTATCCAGAAACGCCGCCTCAGAGTCAGTGCTGACGGGGTCTGACGGTAGACTGGGTCGTGAGATCCGCGAGGGGCCCTCGCCCCTTAGTCGCCGATCCCCCGTAAAGACCAAGGAGACGCGTTCAACGTGGCTGCCCAGAAGAAGAGCGCTTCAAAAGAGTATGGCGCTTCCGCGATCACGATTCTCGAAGGCCTCGAGGCCGTCCGGAAACGTCCAGGCATGTACATCGGCTCGACCGGCGAGCGTGGTCTGCACCACCTCGTCTGGGAGGTCGTGGACAACGCGATCGACGAGGCCATGGCCGGTCACGCCACCCGGGTCGACGTCACGATCTGCAACGACGGCAGCGTGCAGGTCACCGATGACGGCCGTGGCATCCCCGTCGAGATGCACGCCAGCGGGGCGCCGACGGTCGACGTCGTCATGACCCAGCTGCACGCCGGTGGCAAGTTCGGCGGCGAGAACAGCGGTTACAACGTCTCGGGTGGTCTGCACGGCGTCGGCGTCTCCGTGGTCAACGCCCTGTCCACCAGGCTCGAGGCGACGATCCGCCGCGACGGATTCGAGTGGTTCCAGTACTACGACCGCTCGGTGCCCGGCACCCTCGCCCAGGGCGGTCCCTCCAAGGAGACCGGCACCACGATTCGGTTCTGGGCCGATCCCGACATCTTCGAGACCACGGTCTACGACTTCGAGACCGTCGCCCGTCGCCTGCAGGAGATGGCCTTCCTCAATAAGGGCCTCACGATCGAGCTGACCGACGAGCGGGTCAGCGCCGAGGACGTCGTCGACGAGGTGGTCAGCGACACCGCCGAGGCGCCGAAGAACGCCGACGAGGAAGCAGCGGAGAAGGCGACCGAGGCCAAGGGAGTCGGCAAGGTCAAGCACCGCACCTTCCACTACCCCGGCGGCCTGGTCGACTACGTGAAGCACATCAACCGCACCAAGACGCCGATCCAGCAGAGCATCATCGACTTCGAGGGCAAGGGTCTCGGTCACGAGGTCGAGATCGCCATGCAGTGGAACGCTGGTTACTCGGAGTCGGTGCACACGTTCGCCAACACCATCAACACCCACGAGGGTGGCACGCACGAAGAGGGCTTCCGCAGTGCGTTGACCACCGTGGTGAACAAGTATGCGAAGGACAAGAAGCTCCTCAAGGAGAAGGATCCGAACCTCACCGGTGACGACATCCGCGAGGGTCTCGCCGCGGTCATCTCGGTCAAGGTCAGCGATCCTCAGTTCGAGGGTCAGACGAAGACCAAGCTGGGCAACACCGAGGTGAAATCGTTCGTCCAGAAGATCTGCAACGAGCAGCTGCAGCACTGGTTCGAGGCGAATCCCGCCGAGGCGAAGACCGTTGTGAACAAGGCGGTTTCGTCGGCGCAGGCCCGGATGGCCGCGCGCAAGGCGCGAGAGTTGGTGCGCCGCAAGAGCGCCACCGACATCGGCGGCCTGCCCGGGAAGCTCGCCGACTGCCGATCGACCGACCCCGTGCTGTCGGAAGTCTATGTGGTGGAGGGTGACTCGGCCGGCGGCTCGGCCAAGAGTGGTCGCGACTCGATGTATCAGGCGATCCTGCCCCTGCGCGGCAAGATCATCAACGTCGAGAAGGCGCGCATCGACCGCGTGCTGAAGAACACCGAAGTCCAGGCGATCATCACCGCGCTGGGCACCGGCATCCACGACGAGTTCGACATCTCGAAGCTGCGCTATCACAAGATCGTCCTGATGGCCGACGCCGACGTCGACGGCCAGCACATCTCGACGCTGCTGCTGACGCTGCTGTTCCGATTCATGAAGCCGCTCATCGAGAATGGGCACGTCTTCCTCGCCCAGCCGCCGCTGTACAAGCTCAAGTGGCAGCGCAGCGAGCCGGAGTTCGCCTACTCCGACCGGGAGCGCGACGGGCTGCTTGAGGCTGGCCGAGCCGCGGGTCGCAGGATCAACACCGAGGACGGGATCCAGCGCTACAAGGGTCTGGGCGAGATGGACGCCAAGGAGCTGTGGGAGACCACGATGGATCCCAGCGCCCGCGTCCTGCGTCGTATCACGCTCGACGATGCCGCCGCGGCCGACGAACTGTTCTCCATCCTCATGGGCGAGGACGTCGAGGCTCGACGCAGCTTCATCACGCGCAACGCGAGAGACGTTCGCTTCCTTGACGTCTGAGGCCGCTTGGTCCTCGAGATCCCCATTTTTCCGAGTTGCTCATAGACGAGCGAGGAGCACATGACAGACACCACCCTCCCCCCGGGCGACGACGGCGCGACGACCGACCGCATCGAACCGGTCGACATCCAGCAGGAGATGCAGCGCAGCTACATCGACTACGCGATGAGCGTCATCGTCGGCCGCGCGCTGCCCGAGGTTCGTGACGGGCTCAAGCCCGTGCACCGCCGCGTGCTCTATGCGATGTATGACTCGGGGTTCCGGCCCGACCGCGGCCACGCGAAATCCGCACGCTCCGTAGCGGAGACGATGGGCAACTATCACCCGCACGGCGACTCGTCGATCTACGACACCCTGGTCCGGATGGCCCAGCCGTGGTCGTTGCGTTACCCGCTGGTCGACGGTCAGGGCAACTTCGGTTCGCCCGGCAACGATCCGCCGGCGGCCATGCGTTACACCGAGGCACGTCTGACGCCGCTGGCGATGGAGATGCTGCGTGAAATCGACGAGGAGACAGTCGATTTCATCCCGAACTACGACGGCCGCGTCCAGGAGCCGACGGTTCTGCCGAGCCGGTTCCCGAACCTGTTGGCCAACGGGTCCGGCGGCATCGCCGTCGGCATGGCGACCAACATGCCGCCGCACAACCTCCGCGAGCTCGCCGAGGCCGTGTTCTGGTGCCTCGACAACTACGAGGCCGACGAAGAGACCACGCTGGCCGCGGTCACCGAGCGGGTCAAGGGTCCGGACTTCCCGACCTACGGCCTGATCGTCGGATCACAGGGCATCCACGACGCGTACACGACGGGCCGCGGCTCGATCCGCATGCGCGGCGTCGTGGAGGTCGAGGAGGACGCGCGGGGTCGCACGCTGCTCGTCATCACGGAGCTGCCCTACCAGGTGAACCACGACAACTTCATCACCTCGATCGCCGATCAGGTGCGCGACGGCAAGCTCGCGGGCATCTCGAACATCGAGGATCAGAGCAGCGACCGCGTCGGCCTGCGCATCGTCGTCGAGGTGAAGCGTGACGCCGTCGCCAAGGTGGTGCTGAACAACCTCTACAAGCACACCCAGCTGCAGACGAGCTTCGGCGCCAACATGCTGTCGATCGTCGACGGCGTCCCGCGCACGCTGCGCCTGGACCAGCTGATCCGGCTGTACGTGGTCCATCAGCTCGAGGTCATCGTCCGGCGCACCCGCTACCGGCTGCGCAAGGCCAATGAGCGGGCCCACATTCTGCGCGGTCTGGTCAAGGCGCTCGACGCGCTCGACGAGGTCATCGCGCTCATCCGCGCGTCGGCGAACGTGGACGTCGCGCGGGCCGGCCTGATCGAGCTGCTCGACGTCGACGAGATCCAGGCGCAGGCCATTCTCGACATGCAGCTGCGGCGCCTCGCGGCGCTGGAGCGCCAGCGCATCGTCGACGACCTGGCCAAGATCGAGGCCGAGATCGCAGACCTCGAGGACATCCTCGCCAAGCCCGAGCGGCAGCGTGCCATCGTGCACGACGAGCTCGCGGAGATCACCGAGAAGTACGGCGACGATCGCCGCACGCGGATCATCCCGGCCGACGGCGACGTCGCCGACGAGGACCTGATCGCGCGCGAAGAGGTGGTCGTGACGATCACCGAGACCGGCTACGCCAAGCGCACCAAGTCCGACCTCTACCGCAGCCAGAAGCGCGGCGGCAAGGGCGTGCAGGGCGCGGGGCTCAAGCAGGACGACATCGTCAACCACTTCTTCGTCTGCTCGACTCACGACTGGATCTTGTTCTTCACCACGCAGGGTCGGGTGTACCGGGCGAAGGCCTACGAGCTGCCCGAGGCGTCGCGAACGGCCCGCGGCCAACACGTCGCGAACCTGCTGGCCTTCCAGCCGGAGGAGCGCATCGCCCAGGTCATCCAGCTGAAGTCCTACGAGGACGCGCCGTACCTGGTGCTGGCCACGCGCAAGGGCCTGGTCAAGAAGTCCAGGCTGGTCGACTTCGACTCCAACCGCTCGGGCGGCATCGTCGCGGTGAACCTGCGCGACGGTGACGAACTGGTCGGTGCGGTGCTGTGCTCGTCCGAAGAGGACCTCCTGCTGGTGTCGGCCAAGGGCCAGTCGATCCGCTTCTCGGCGACCGACGAGGTGCTGCGCCCGATGGGTCGCGCGACCTCCGGTGTGCAGGGGATGCGGTTCAACGAAGAGGACCAGCTGCTGTCGCTGAACGTGGTGCGGGAAGGTACGTATCTGCTGGTCGCGACCTCGGGCGGGTACGCCAAGCGCACGGCGATCGAGGAGTACACGGCCCAGGGCCGTGGCGGCAAGGGAATCCTCACGATCCAGTACGACCGCAGGCGTGGCACGCTGGTCGGAGCGTTGATCGTCGACGACGACACCGAGCTCTACGCCATCACCTCCAACGGTGGTGTCATCCGGACCGCGGCACGTCAGGTGCGCAAGGCCGGACGGCAGACCAAGGGGGTGCGCTTGATGAACCTGGGCGAGGGCGACACACTGATTGCCATTGCGCGCAACGCCGACGAGGATGCGGACGAACTGGACGCCATCGAGTCCGATCCGACGTCCGATCCGACGTGATGCGTGTGCACCAGCCTGAGCTAAGGAGCCGAGCGTGACGTCACCGAACGACCCGGGGTACCCGCGTGCGGGTGACGGGCCACGAAGTGCCAACGGTTCGGCCAACGGCGCGACGGACGGCGGCACTGCTGCCGCTCCGGCGCGGCCCGGGTCGGCCGGCGAGCACGGCGACGTCCCACCGTGGCAGCGCGGAACGGCCAGGACGCGTCCCGAGCAGCGGACACCGGAGGGCCAGCCGGACGCGGGTCGTACGGGTCAGGCCTCCGGCGCGGACGCTCGGCTGAACCGCTTCATGTCGGGCGGACCGGCTCCGGCCGGCGCGCGCGACAACGGGCCGACCCAGGGTCCGGCGCGGGACAACGGGCCGACGCAGGGTCCGGCACGCGAGGGTGCAGCGACGGCGACGCGGGACGCCAACCCCACCCGGGAAATAGACCCGGCGCAGGTTGCGGCCGCACCTGCGGCGCGTGCCGAGACGCGGCCCGAGCAGCCGCGTCCCGAGGTGTACAAGAGCGAGCTCCCCGATCTGTCCGGCGGCGCTCCGCGCTCCGGGCCGCGCAAGCCGCAGGACCGGCCCTCGGGCGAGGCACCGCACCGGCCCGCGGCGCGGACGGCCGCGATGAACCGTGGTCAGGGTCCGGTGCGGGCCAGCATGCAGATCCGGCGGCTCGACCCGTGGAGCGTCCTCAAGGTGTCGCTCGTGCTGTCTGTGGCGTCGTTCTTCGTGTGGATGATCGCGGTCGCCTTCCTGTACCTGGTCCTCGGCGGCATGGGCGTGTGGAGCAAGCTGAACAGCAACGTCGGCGACCTCCTGACCAGCGCGAGCGGCGCGGGTGGCGAACTGGTCTCCAGCGGCACGATCTTCGGCGGCGCTGCGCTGATCGGCCTGGTGAACATCGTGCTGTTGACGGCGATGGCGACCGTGGGTGCGTTCATCTACAACCTGACCACCGATCTGGTCGGTGGCATCGAGGTCACGCTCGCCGATCGGGACTGACGTCCCGGTCGGGCGCGGTTTGGGAGCAGGCCGTCCGTTGCGGTAATCTCGCTCGGTCGCTTGCGACTAAGGGCCTATAGCTCAGGTGGTTAGAGCGCTTCGCTGATAACGAAGAGGTCGGAGGTTCGAGTCCTCCTAGGCCCACGGTTTTCCTCCCGAGGAAGGTGTGTCATGCGCAGGTTGGTGGTGCTGACCATTCTCGTGGCGGGCGCGCTGGTCATCCGGTCGCGCAGCCGCGGCGAGGTGTGGCACGTCGCCGACGAGCAGCCCACCTGATTCACCCCTAGGGGCCTTAGCTCAGTTGGTAGAGCGCTGCCTTTGCAAGGCAGATGTCAGGAGTTCGAATCTCCTAGGCTCCACAAGCATTTTCGCGAGACTCCGCCCCGCCCGTCAGGGCCTGGGCGTGACGTCCACACTCGGCGGCAACGGCGACGGTTCCGGCTGCGTCGAGCGCCTGACGATCGAGAACGTCACCGCACCCACAGCCAGGACCGCGGCGCCGGCAGCCGCGAGCACCAGGGGACGCGGGCGCCGCCGCTTCGGCCGCCGTGCGTCGGCGATCGTCTGCGGCAGGCTCGACACGGCCACCGCGGCGGCTGCGAGTTCCTGCGCGATGGTGGCCTGCGTTGACGCGACGTCCCTACGGAGCTTGCTGCCGCGATAGCGGTCGCGGACCCAGCCCGCCGACGAGCCCACGGACTGCGCGCCGATGCCGACCGCTCCCCTGGTCAGGTCCACCGGACCCACCGTCGAGTACTTGAGGCCGCGGGCGAATCGCTCACGCGACGACAACCGGGTGGTGTTGGCTCTCATGACTCGACCTCTCTGGGGTGGAACGGGGCCCGACGACGGGACAACAGTATTCGGGCGGGGGCGAAACCTGGCGTGGAAACGCGAATGGCAGACTCGTCAACGTGACGAGCCCCATTCAGACAGCGACCGCGACCCTGCACACCAACCGCGGCGACATCAAGATCGCACTCTTCGGCAATCATGCCCCCAAGACCGTGGCCAACTTCGTCGGGCTGGCTCAGGGCACCAAGGATTACAGCACCGAGAACGCCACCGGCGGAGCCTCGGGCCCGTTCTACGACGGCGCCGTGTTCCACCGCGTCATCTCCGGCTTCATGATCCAGGGCGGCGACCCCACGGGCACCGGCCGCGGTGGCCCGGGCTACCAGTTCGACGACGAGTTCCACCCCGAGCTGCAGTTCGACAAGCCCTACCTGCTGGCCATGGCCAACGCGGGCCCCGGCACCAACGGCTCGCAGTTCTTCATCACCGTGGGCAAGACCCCGCACCTGAACCGCAAGCACACCATCTTCGGCGAGGTCGTCGACCCCGAGTCGCAGAAGGTCGTCGACGCGATCGCCGGCACTTCCGTCGACCGCAGCGACCGGCCCACCGAGCCCGTCGTCATCGAGTCGATCACCGTTTCCTGACACCACGCCTGCGCGCTCGGCGACGGGTCTCCCCCGCTCGTCGGGCGCGTAGTTGCGTCGTGACGTTCACACTCGGCAGCGCTCAGGCGCGGCGACTGTGTGGGATGTGAATGCAGAACCCGAGAACCCGCGTCCAAAAGCCACACACTCGGCGGCGGTCAGGGAACGTAGCCGGCCGCGGTGAGTGAGTCGAGGACCTGAAGCGGGTCGGTCCCCAGATCCCAACGGGTGAAGACCAGCAGGCGGTCATCGGCGACGGTGTCGATCTCCAAGAGCTTCACCTTGCGTCCGATCCGCCGGAACTCCGTGATGCGTACGGCTGCGATGTCGTTCGGCGCCAGCACGTGGGTCGAAAACCAGCCGCGGACCACCAGACCCTCGCCGGTGATTGCCAGTTTTGGACGTGCCCGCCACGACATCGTTGCGAAGGCGAGTAACCCCAGCCCGGCAACGCCCGCCAGGAAGCGTCCGGGGGCGTCTGTGACCACAGTCACAGCGGCGACGATCATCACCAGACCGAACGCGAAGCATGCCGCGATGCCGCCGGTCTGCGGCGCCCACCGAGTTTGCTGATCCACTTATCAACACCCTTTACGCGTGGGCAACGAAGTTATCCACAGGCGCTATCCCCAATGGGGATGAATCACATCGATGTGATTGCGTGTCCCGCAGGTAGCGGACAGGTTGACACCAGTTGGACGAGATGAATTCATCTTCGAGCCGACGGTGGTCACCGCCACCGCATGGTGAGCAACAGACCGGTGATCATGAAGGCGAAGGCGATCGCGTAGTTCCACTGCGCCAGGTCCGCCATCCACGTCAGGAATCCGGGAGCGTCGACCGGGTTGGTGGCGGCGAGCTGGAAGACCAGCAGCCAGACCAGGCCGAGCAGCATCAGCCCGATGAAGAGCACCACGAACCACATGGGTGACGGTCCTGCCTTGACCTTGACCGGGGTACGGCTCACCGGGTTGTGGGTGAAGTCGTTCTTCTTGCGGACCTTCGACTTGGGCATGGGTACCTTCGGACGGTTGATTCGACTGCGATGATGGCAAAGAGCAGTCCGACTATGGATCTGTCGCGAGTATGAGCCTAGCTCAGCGATCCGCTCCCCCGGTACGACCCGGTGCGGGGAAGGAGTAACCGATGGCGCGCGGTTCGCGGTCCACCGACTCTCCGCGGCGGTCCGTGTGGCGGCTCGGTGTGCCGGTGGTGTGTCTGTGCGCAGGCCTGCTGCTCGCGACGACGCATACGGTGTCCGGTGGCGACGAGATCCGGCGCAGCGACGCGCCCCGGCTCGTCGACCTGGTCCGCGAGGCGCAGCAGTCCGTCGACCGGCTGACCGCCCAGCGCGACGAACTCGTCGACGACGTCGACAACCACCACGGCGGATCGCCCGGTGCCGACGCCGCACTGCGAGTACTCACCGACCGCACCGACGCACTGGCCGCCGACGCCGGAGTCGCTCCGCTGCGGGGCCCCGGGCTGGTGATCACGCTCACCGATGCACAGCGCGACGCCGAGGGCCGGTTCCCCGGCGACGCCTCCCCCGACGACCTGGTCGTACATCAGCAGGACGTGCAGGCGGTCCTGAACGCCCTGTGGAGCGCGGGCGCTGAAGGCGTCCAGATGCAGGATCAACGGATCATCGGTCTGTCGGCCCCGCGCTGCGTCGGCAACACGCTGTTGCTCAACGGCCGCACCTACAGCCCGCCGTACGTCATCACCGCCGTCGGCGACGTCACGCGGATGCAGGCTGCGCTGGCCGCCGCTCCCCTGGTCCGGCTCTACCGCCAGTACGTCGTGGCTTTCGGCCTGGGTTACACCGAGGAAGCCAGGGAGCAGACCGACCTGGTCGAGTACGAAGCGCCCGTGCGACTGCGGTTCGCCAAGCCTGCCGGGCCGCTGGGCTATTAGTCGGACGCGTAACCTGGGGTTATGCAGGTTCTCGTCGTCGACAACTACGACAGCTTCGTCTTCAATCTCGTGCAGTACCTAGGTCAGCTCGGCGTGACGGCCCAAGTGTGGCGCAACGATGACGAGCGGCTGGCCGATCCGGACGCCATCGCGGCCGAGTACGACGGCATCCTGCTCAGCCCCGGCCCCGGTACTCCTGAGCGCGCCGGCGCGTCGATCCCGTTGGTGCAGGCCTGCGCAGCCACGTCGACCCCGCTGCTCGGCGTGTGCCTGGGCCATCAGGCGATCGGCGTGGCGTTCGGCGGCACGGTCGACCGTGCTCCCGAGCTGCTGCACGGCAAGACGAGCACCGTCAATCACGGTGACCTCGGCGTGCTCAAGGGTCTGCCGGATCCATTTACGGCGACGCGCTACCACTCGCTGACGATCCTGCCGGAGACGCTGCCGGACGCCCTCGAGGTGACCGCGCGCACCGACGGCGGCGTCATCATGGGCGTGCAGCACACCGAGCTGCCGATCCACGGCGTGCAGTTCCACCCCGAGTCGATCCTCACCGAGGGCGGCCATCGGATGCTCGCCAACTGGCTGACGCTGTGCGGTGAGGCCCCCGCCGAGGCGCTGGTGAGTCAGCTCGAGCGAGAGGTCGCCGACACCGTGCGTGCGGCTACTGCGCGAAGCTCAGCGTGATCGGGTCGCTGAACTTCAGCGGAGTTCCCGGCGCCGGCGACTGATCGACGATCCCGTTGGTCGGCACGCCGCTGTTCTGTGCGTTCGGCAGCTTGATCAGCTCGCCCTGCCAGCGGTACGAGTTGCGCAGCAGCGGTTCGGCAGCGTCCCAGAACTGACCGCGCAGCGACGGCATGACGAACTGGTTGCCTCGCGACACCCGGATCTGAATGAGCGTTTCCGTCGGCACCTCGGCCGCTGCGGCCGGGTCGGTACCGATGACCTGGCCCGACGGGTCCGTGCTGTCGACGTCGAGGCGGATGGTGTTAGGGAAGCCCGACTGCTTGACCAAGCGGTCACAGTCTTCGAAGCTGAAGCCCACGCAGTCGGGCAGAGACCTGGTGCCGGGACCCGTACCCACGACGATCGTGACGGGATTCGTGATCGGCGACGTCGAGTTGGCCGGCGGGACGCTGTCGATGACCCGATCCCGTTGCTCCGGCAGTGACGCGGATGGCGACCGTCTGACGTTCTCGAATCCAGCGCCTCGCAGTCGCTGCTCGGCCTGATCCGGCGTCATCGTTCGTACGTCGGGGACGACCTCCTGCTTCGGACCCGACGACACGACGATCGTGATCTGATCCCCTGCGGCGACGGCAGTGCCGGCCTCGGGATCGGTCTGAATTACTACCCCAGGCAGGACGGTCGAGCTGTCCTCCTGGCGCTCGTCGACCTGAAAACCCCGGTTCTGCAGCGTCGCCCGTGCATCGTCGAGCGATTGGTTCGAGACATTGGGGACCTGCTGGTCCCGCGGGCTGTCGCCGATCGAGTTGATCGCGATGGTGACGACGACCGTCAGCACCGCGAGGATCGCGACGATGGTCACCCAGAGGCGGACGGAGTTCCTGCGGCTGGGCTCGGTGTAGCCACGCCGCTGCGCCGGGATGTGCTCGGTGGGCTGATTGCGGCCCGACGGCGCGGGTGCGGTCAGCATCGACGTGCGTTCGGCGTCGGTGAAGACCTTGGGAGCCTCGGGCGCCTCGCCGCTGTGCACGCGGATCAGGTCGGCGCGCATCTCGGCGGCGGTCTGGTACCGGTTGTCGGGGTTCTTGGTCAGCGCCTTGAGCACCACGGCGTCGAGTTCCGGGCTGATGCCGGCATGGCGCTGCGACGGCGGGATCGGATCCTCGCGCACGTGCTGATACGCCACGGCCACCGGGGAGTCACCGACGAACGGCGGTTCGCCGGTGAGCAGTTCGTAGAGCACGCAACCCAGCGAGTAGACGTCGGAGCGGGCGTCGACCTTCTCGCCGCGGGCCTGCTCGGGCGACAGGTACTGCGCCGTGCCGATGACGGCGGCGGTCTGGGTGACGCTCTGACCGGCGTCGGCGAGCGCCTTGGCGATGCCGAAGTCCATGACCTTCACCGCGCCGGACTTGCTGATCATGATGTTGGCGGGCTTGACGTCACGGTGGATGGTGCCGTGCTGATGGCTGAAGTTCAGCGCCTGGCAGGCGTCGGCGATGACCTCGATCGCCCGGCGCGGCTCCATCGGCCCCTCGGTGTGCACGATGTCGCGCAGCGTGATGCCGTCGACGTACTCCATCACGATGTAGGGCAGCGGGCCGTTGGCGGTCTCGGCCTCGCCGGTGTCGTAGACGGCCACGATCGCCGGGTGGTTCAGGGCGGCGGCGTTCTGCGCCTCACGCCGGAAGCGGAGATAGAAGCTGGGGTCGCGCGCCAGGTCCGCGCGCAGCACCTTCACCGCGACGTCGCGGTGCAGCCGGACGTCGCGGGCGAGGTGGACTTCCGACATGCCACCGAACCCGAGGATTTCTCCTAGTTCGTAGCGGTCGGACAGGTGTTGAGGCGTGGTCATCTGTATGTCTGCTCAGGTGGAACGCTCGAGTGCGCCGCCACGTCTTGTACCCAAGCTTCGCTGAAGTCACCCGCCAAGGTCCAATCAGGCGCCTGTGGCGCAGGCTCCAGAACGCCCAGCGGAGGCATCGCGGACGGCGACGGTGGCGGCGTCACCACCGTGGTGTTCGTGATCGTGGGCGGGGGCAGCTGCTGGTCCTTGCGGTCCTGGGCATTGAGCACGATCAGGATGGCGATGACGATCGCCAGCGCTCCCAGCACGCCGGCGGCCCACAGCAGCGCGCGTTGGCCCGAGGAGAACGTGCGACGCGGTGCCACCGGTGGGCGGTGGTTGCCTGCGGCGGGCCGTGGCCGCGCCTGGGTCGGCGGCCGGCTTGCGAAGTCGGCAGCCGAGCGCATCTGGACACTCGACGGGATCGCGGCGGGCGTGGCTCGCCCGATGGCGGGAGCCTGGTTGGGCCGCGGGGGCCGACGTCCGGCCCGCACGGCTGCCACGGCGTCGGCGAACGCGCCACCGGTGCGGTAGCGCAGCCCAGGTTCCTTGGCGAGCGTGATCTCGATGAGTTCGCGCACGTTGGGCGGTAGGTCGGCGGGCAGCGGGGCGGGCTGCTCCTTGATGTGCTTCATCGCGACGGTCAGCGCGCCCTCGCCGGTGAACGGCCGGCGGCCCGAAACCGATTCGTAGCCAACGACTCCCAGCGAGTAGACGTCGCTGGCGGCGGTCGCGTCGCGACCCAGTGCCTGCTCGGGTGCGATGTACTGCGCCGTGCCCATGACCATGCCGGTCTGGGTGACGGGAGCGGCGTCCACCGCCTTGGCGATGCCGAAGTCGGTGAGCTTCACCTGCCCCGTGGGGGTGATCAGGATGTTGCCGGGCTTGACGTCGCGGTGCACCAGGCCGGCGGTGTGCGCGACCTGCAGGGCGCGGCCGGTCTGCTCGAGCATGTCGAGCGCGTGCCGCAGGGACAGCCGGCCGGTCCGCTTGATCACCGCGTTGAGGGGCTCGCCGTTGACGAGCTCCATGACCAGGTAGGCGGTGCGGCCCTCGCCGTCCATGTCCGTCTCGCCGTAGTCGTAGACGCTGGCGATGCCGGGGTGGTTCAGCATGGCGACGGTGCGCGCCTCGGCGCGGAACCGTTCGACGAACTCGGCGTCCTCGGAGTACTCGGCCTTGAGGACCTTGACCGCGACCTGACGCCCGAGCCGGCTGTCGAGGCCTTCCCAGACTTGACCCATGCCGCCTGTCGCGATGAGCCGCTGCAACCGGTAGCGGTCGGACAGCGTCACTCCGACGCGGGGACTCACTGCTCGCCTCGCTTCGCTCGGCTTCGGGGACTCATGATGCCTCCCGCAGCGCTGCCGCAATCGTCGCGCGCCCGATGGGTGCCGCCACGGCACCGCCGGTGGCGTTCAATCTGTCGCCCCCATTCTCCACGAGGACCGCAATCGCGACCTTCGGCGCCTTGGCAGGCGCAAACGCGATGTACCAGGCATGAGGCGGCGTGTTGCGCGGGTCGGTCCCGTGCTCGGCCGTGCCGGTCTTCGAGGCGATCTGCACGCCGGGGATGGCGCCCTTCTGCTGGGTCACCTGTTCGGCGTCGATCATCAAGTCCGTAAGTGTAGTAGCGACCTGCGCCGATACCGCTCGGCGTGCTTCGCTGGGGGCCGTCGTGCTGATGTTGGACAAGTCGGGGCCCTTGAGGTCGGCGACCAGGTGGGGGTTCATCGCGACGCCGCCATTGGCGACGGTGGCGGCCACGACCGCGTTCTGCAGCGGGGTGAGCGCCACGTCCTTCTGGCCGATGCTCGACATGCCGAGCGCGGCGGCGTCGTTGATCGGCCCGACGGTGGACTGGACCACCTGCAGGGGGATCGGGGGGATCGGCTGGTCGACGCCGAACCCGCGGGCGGTGTCGCGCAGCCTGTCGGCCCCGACGTCGCCGCCGAGTTCGACGAACGCGGTGTTGCAGGACTTGGCGAACGCTTCCCGCAGCGATGCCGTCGGCCCGCTGCCGCAGGACGATCCGCCGTAGTTCTCGAGCGTTGCGGTGCTGTCAGGCAACTTGATTCGCGCCAGCGACGTCAGCTGGGTGTCGGGTGTGGCGCCCGACTCCAGCGCCGCTGCGGTGGTGACCACCTTGAACGTCGAACCCGGGGGATAGGTCTCGGAGATTGCGCGGTTCACCAGCGGCGAGTTGGGGTCGTCACGCAGCCGTTCCCATGCCGCCGACTGCTCTTCGACGTCGTGGGACGCCAGCAGGTTCGGGTCATAGGACGGTGCGGACACCATGGCGAGGATCTTTCCGGTCGACGGTTCCAGCGCGACGACCGAACCCTTGCAGGGACCGTTGCAGCCCTGAGCCATCGCGTCCCACGCCGCCTCCTGCACCTGCGGGTTCAGCGTGGTGCCGACGTTGCCGCCACGGGGGTCGCGGCCGGTGAAGAAGTCGGCCAGCCGCTTGCCGAAGAGGCGTTCGTCGGAGCCGTTGAGGATCTCGCCCTCGGCGCGTTCCAGGCCGGTGCTGGAGTAGCGCAGCGAGTAGAAGCCGGTGACCGGTGCGTACGCCAACGGGTTGTTGTAGACCCGGAGGTAGCGGAGCCGGCCCTCGGTCGCGACCGAGTAGGCGAGCAGTTGACCGCCCGCGGTGATCTGCCCGCGCTGGCGGGCGTACTCGTCGAGCAGCACGCGCTGGTTGCGCGGGTCGGAGCGCAGCCCGTCGGCGGTGAAGACCTGGGTCAGGGTTGCGTTGCCCAGCAGCAGGACGATCAGCGCCATGATCGCGAGCGAGACGCGGCGTAGGGAGGTGTTCATACCTTCGAGATCACCTCCGTCCCGGCAGACGCGATCGGCGCGGGGTTCGGGCCCTTCGTGTCGATCGGGCGGCGCGCGTTGTGCGAGATCCGCACCAGGATCGCCAGCAGCACGTAGTTGGCGAGCAGTGACGACCCGCCGTACGACATCCACGGGGTCGTGAGCCCGGTCAACGGGATGAGCTTGGTGACGCCGCCGACCACGATGAACAGCTGGATGCCGAGCGTGGAGGCGAGCCCAGCGGCGAGCAGCTTGCCGAAGCTGTCGCGCACCGCGATTGCGGTCCGCAGGCCGCGGATGACGACGATCGTGTAGAGCATGAGCACGCCGGCGAAGCCGACCAGGCCGAGCTCCTCACCGACGGCGGCGATGATGAAGTCGGTCGACGCGGCGGGCACCGTGCCGGGCTGACCGTTGCCGAGGCCCGTGCCGAAGATGCCGCCGGTGGCGAAGCTGAACAGCGACTGGACCATCTGGTAGCCGGCGCCGTCGGGGTCGGCGAACGGGTCGAGCCAGTTCTGCACGCGGACCTGCACGTGCGAGAACGTGAAGTACGCGATGACGCTGCCGACGGCGAACAGCGTGAGCCCCAACAGAACCCAGCTGATCCGCTCGGTCGCGACGTACACCAGGACCAGGAACGATGCGTACAGCAGCAGCGAGGTGCCGAGGTCCTTCTCGAAGACCATGACGCCGATCGACGCGATCCACGCCGCCAGCAGCGGGGCGAGGTCGCGGGGCCGGGGGAGGTTCATGCCCAGGACGTGCTTGCCCGCACTGGTGAACACGCTGCGCTTGGACACCAGGACCGCCGCGAAGAAGATCAGCAGCAGGATCTTGGAGAATTCCGCAGGCTGAATCGAGAAGCCGGGCAGGCGGATCCAGATCTTTGCGCCGTTCTGCTCCGACATCGAGGACGGCAGGATCGCGGGGATGACGAGCAGCACCAGGCCGGTCAGTCCGCAGACGTAGCCGTAGCGGGCGAGCATGCGGTGGTCGGTCAGGAACACGATGACGAGTGAGAAGGCGATGACGCCGACGAGCGTCCACAGCATCTGCTGGTTGGCGGTGGGGCTGGAGTCCGTTCCGCCGGAGATCTCTTGCGCCGCAAGGTCGAGCCGGTGGATCATCACCAGCCCGAGGCCGTTGAGCAGGGCAACCACGGGGAGCAGCAGCGGGTCGGCGTACGGCGCGAAGCGACGCACCGCGATGTGGGCGCCCGCGAACAGGGCCAGGTAGCCGATCAGGTACTGCAGGAGGTCGAGGCCGACGCCCTGTTCCTGGTTCGCCTCGACGATCAGCAGCGCCACCATCGTGATGACGGCGGCGAAGCCGAGGAGGAGCAACTCGGCGTTGCGTCGGGTCGGCATGGGCGGAACGACGGTGACGGGGGCCTGAGGTTGTGTGCTCATGACGGGGCCCGGCAGGTAGTGCCCGGCTCCTGCGGTGGGGGAGGCAGCGCCGTGACGCTCGGCGTGGGCGGGGGCGGGGGAGTCGTGACGGTGCTGGGCGTCTCGGGCGCGGGGCCGGGAGCAGGCCCGCGCGGAGGCGTCGTGGTCGTGGGCGTGCCCGACGAGGTGGTCGGGGGCGGCGGTGGCGGAGCGGACGTCGTCCTCGGGGCCGGCGGCGCACACACCGGCAGCAGCGACGTGGTGCCCAGATCGCGGAGTTGTCGGATCGCGTCGTCGACGCTGCCCGCGGGCAGGCCTGCGGTGACCTGGGCGCGTTCGGACTCGCGCAGATCAGCGACCTCGAGCAGCTGGCAGTTGGCACGGTCGTCGTCGACGCCCATGATCCGCAGCTCGCTGCGCCCGTCGAGGCATCCGACGCGGAACGTCTCCTGCAGCGGTATGCCGAGGATCGACCCCTGCACCCCGCGCATGATGTAGACCGCGCCGTCGTGCTCGGCGACGTAGTAATTGCTGCGAATCATCATGCGGCCGATGAAGAGTCCGGCCAAGACCACGAGGACCAGCAGCACGGCGGTGATGATCATCCTGCGGCGCGAGCGGGGCTTCTTGGCGGGTTCTGGTTCGACGGCCGGGCGCTTGGCCGGTGCCGCACGCTTCGGGTTGAAGGCCGATGCGCGTCCGGCCGCGGTGTTCGGCGGCGCCGTCTGGTCGTCGTCGCCGGACACCGCGCCGGCCAGGATCGGCTGGGTCTGGCCGTAGTCGTAGTCGACGACGTCCGCGACGACGACCGTCACGTTGTCGGGGCCACCGCCGCGCAGCGCCAACTCGATGAGCCGGTCCGCGCTCGCGGCGACGTCCTCGAGCGCCAAGGCGTCGGCGATGGTCTCGTGGCTGACGGGATCGGACAGTCCGTCGGAGCAGAGCAGGTAGCGGTCGCCGGCCTTCGCCTCCCGGACGGTCAGGGTGGGCTCGACCTCGTGACCGGTGAGCGCGCGCATGATCAGCGAGCGCTGCGGGTGGCTGTGCGCCTCCTCCGCGGTGATCCTGCCCTCGTCGACGAGCGTCTGGACGAACGTGTCGTCCTTGGTGATCTGGGTCAGTTCGCCGTCGCGGAGCAGGTAGCCCCTCGAGTCGCCGATGTGGCAGAGACCAAGCCTGTTGCCGGCGAACAGGATCGCCGTGAGCGTCGTGCCCATGCCCTCGAGTTCGGGGTCGGCGTCGACGTGTGCGGCGATGGCGGAGTTGCCCTCGTGGACGGCCTGGTTGAGCTTGCTCAGCAGGTCGCCGCCGGGCTCGTCGTCGTCGAGGTGGGCGAGGGCGGCGATCACGAGCTGGGAGGCGACCTCGCCTGCGGCGTGACCGCCCATGCCGTCGGCGAGCGCCAGCAGACGGGCACCGGCGTACACCGAGTCCTCGTTGTTGGCGCGGACGAGGCCGCGGTCGCTGCGCGCGGCGTAGCGGAGGACGAGTGTCACGGGCGCAGCTCAATCACCGTCTTGCCGACTCGCACCGGCGTGCCCATCGGAACCCTTACCGCCGTCGTCACCTTCGCCCTGTCGAGGTATGTACCGTTCGTCGATCCTAGGTCTTCGACGTACCACTCGGACCCTCGCTGAGAGAGCCTGGCGTGCCGTGTCGACGCATAGTCGTCGGTCAGCACGAGCGTCGAGTCGTCGGCGCGGCCGATCAGCACGGGCTGGGTGCCCAAGGTGATCCGCGTACCTGCGAGCGCGCCCTCGGTGACGACGAGCTGGCGGGCGACGTTGCGTGCCTGCCGGTTGGGCAGCAGGGTGCCGCGCAGCGCCAGGCCGCGCTTGACCATGACGGCGCCCGTCGGGGCGTAGATGTCGGTGCGCAGGATGCGCAGCACCGACCAAATGAAGAGCCAGAGCAGCAACAGGAAACCGACACGCGTCAGCTGCAGTACTAGCCCCTGCATCCGACGTCCTCTCCGTCACCGTCCCGTTGTCGCCCGTGAACACCGAGCCGACCCGTGGACGGTACCGCTTCGACCCACGCGGTCTGCTCGGCCAGCTTCGGCAACGTCACATTACTTGGAGGGGGATCGACGTGAAGGGGAAGCGTGCAGCTTCGCCACGGCCGACACCCGCTCGAGTGCTCAGTGAACGCGAACGATGATCTCGGAGTGGCCCAGTCGGATCACGTCGCCGTCGGCCAGCTGCCATTCCTGGACGGGGGCGTTGTTGACCGTGGTGCCGTTGGTCGAGTTCAGGTCCGACAGCAGCGCGACTGCTCCGTCCCACCGAATCTCGAGGTGGCGACGCGACACACCGGTGTCGGGGAGGCGGAACTGGGCGTCCTGGCCGCGACCGATCACATTGGCGCCTTCGCGCAGCTGGTAGGTGCGTCCGCTGCCGTCGTCGAGCTGCAGCGTGACCGTCGCACCGGCTGCGCCGCTGCCGTACCCCGCACCGCCGTACCCCTGCTGGCCATAACCGGGCTCGCCGTAGGCCGCAGGCGCACCGTAACCCTGGTCGCCGTAGCCCTGCTGGGGCTGCTGGCCGTAGTCGTAGCCGGCGGGCTGGCCGCCGTACTCCTGGCGGCCGTAGCCACCGCCGTAGCCGCCCTGGTCGGGGTAGCCACCCTGATCGGGGTAGCCGCCCTGGTCCGGGTAGCCACCCTGATCGGGGTAGCCGGGCCGGGATTCGGGGCGGCCGTAGTCCTCGTGCCGCGGCGGCGCTGCCGGGGGGCGGCCGTAGTCGTAGTCACCGGCGGGCGCGCCGTAGCCGCCCTGTCCGCCCTGCGGGGCGCCGTACCCTCCGGCGGGGGCAGGTGGGTAGCCCTCGCCGTATCCACCGGCCGGGGGCTGGCCGTAGCCGCCGCCCGCGGGGGGACGCTGGTCGTACGAGGGGGGCGGGTAACCCTGGTCCGGGTAGCCGCCCTGGTCCTGGTATCCACCTTGCTCGGGGTAGCCGCCCTGGTCGGGGTAGCCCCCTTGGCGGGGCGGGTAGCCGGCTGCACTCGGGGCGGGCGGCGGGTAGCCGCCTTGCTCCTGAGGCGGGTAGGGGCGGCGCTGATCGTCGCCCTGGCGGCCGTAGTCGTAGTATTCGTCGCCGGGCTGCTGCCCTTGTCCCTGGCCGCCGCGGTAATTCGGGTTGTCAGTCATCGAAGGAACTCCTGGTTCTGCGGTGTTCGCGCGGTGTGATGAGGCAGGGGCACTTGCGCCCGTGGATGTGGATGAGGGGTCAGATCGGCTGTCGGGATTGACCGCTCCACGGACGCGAAGCTGGCCGGTATGCAGGTTCGGCGATGGTTCGAAACTGACGACCACCTCACCATACGTTTGCCAACCTTGGTCATGGATGTATCCCTCCAGGTGCCTGGCAAAACTGGTCGACGTGAGGTCGGGGTCGGCACTCACCTTCTGATGGTCGGGCACACTGAGGGTAATGACGTAGTCGTTTGGTGCCAAAATGTGTCCGCCTTGCAGCTCACGCACCTTGGCGTCGGCCTCGCGCTGCAGCATCGACTCGACTTCCTGAGGCACGATAGATCCGCCGAACACCCGGGCGAACGCGTCGCCGAGGCCGGATTCGAGTTTGCGCTCGAAGCGGTCGACCAGACCCATGTCCCCGCTCAACCTCGCTTCGTCGTCGTCGCTTCTGCCGGCCCGCGCGTGTCGCAGACCGGTTCCCCTCTGCGCATGGTATCGGCCAAGGGTGCCCCGGCGTGACCATCGGATCTCTGAGAATCAGATCACGCCAGGTCAGCGGCTTGCGCCCGGGCCGATCAGCACGGTTGGGGAGTCAGCCGGGGTGCGTGATAGCCTTTCCCGGTTGTTGGGGCGAGTGGCGGAATGGCAGACGCGCTGGCTTCAGGTGCCAGTGTCCTTCGGGACGTGGGGGTTCAAGTCCCCCTTCGCCCACAATGAGGAGTTCAACGAACTCCAGGCGCTTAGGTCACGAACTCGAAAGAGGTCGTGACCTTTGTGTTTGTTAGGAAATGCTTAGGTGAATCTCCAGGCGGCAGCGCTGCGGGAGATTGAGTGCCAAGTCCCCATCTGGATGGTCGCTTGACGCGGGGCCGCCCCGATCCGCGGGTCGATCCTCAGCGTTGTGCTCCACTTGTCGGCCGCGTCCTATATACAGTTCCGTTCAGTTCAGGACGATGAGTTGAGGGGGCCTCCGCCGTGATCACCGGTGAGTTGAAGAGCAAAGTCGACCGGGTCTGGGACGCATTCTGGTCTGGCGGCATCTCCAACCCGCTGGAGGTCATCGAACAGATCACGTACTTGCTATTCATCCGGCGCCTCGACGACCTCGAGACTCTGGAGGAACGCAAAGCTCGCCTCGGCGCAGTCGGTGAGCTCCGTTTCGGTTCAGACCAACAAGAGCTCCGGTGGTCGCGTTTCAAGAATCAGAAGCCGGCTGTCATGTTCGCGACGGTCGGGGAGAAGGTCTTCCCGTTCCTGCGGACCCTCGGCAGCGACGGGTCGACCTATGGCGAGCATATGAAGGACGCGCGTTTCACCATCCCCACCCCGCAGTTGCTGTCCCGAGTGGTCGATCTTCTCGACGAGATTCCGATGACCGACCGCGATACCAACGGGGATCTCTACGAGTACCTTCTATCGAAGATCGCGAGTGCCGGCGTCAACGGCCAGTTCCGTACGCCGCGGCACATCATCAAACTGATGGTCGATATGACCGCGCCGCAGCCTTCCGATGAGATCTGTGACCCGGCATCCGGCACAGCCGGTTTCCTTGTGGCTGCATCGGAGTACATCCGCGAACAGCACCCGGCAGTGCTGACAGATGCCGATCAGCGTAAACACTTCCATGCCAGCATGTTTCACGGATACGACTTCGACAACACCATGCTGCGGATCGCGAGCATGAACATGCTGATGCACGGCATTGATTCGCCGGACATTCGATACCGGGACTCGCTGTCAGAGGGCGCGAGCGAGGACACGGAGAAGTACACACTGATCCTTGCTAATCCGCCGTTTGCAGGATCGCTGGACTATGAAGCGACGTCGAAGGACCTACAACGAGTCGTTAAGACAAAGAGCACGGAGCTGCTATTCGTAGCACTATTCTTAAAACTGCTCAAACCAGGAGGGCGTGCTGCCGTTGTGGTTCCCGAGGGCGTCTTGTTTGGGTCTACAAAGGCGCACAAGGAACTTCGGCGAACTCTGATCGAGGACCAGAAGCTCGAGGGGGTTGTGAAGCTGCCGTCGGGGGTGTTCAAGCCATACTCGCCGGTGTCGACAGCTATCTTGCTTTTCACGAAGACCAACTCAGGCGGCACCGAACAAGTGTGGTTCTACGATGTGGGTGCTGATGGCTACTCGTTGGACGACAAACGCAGCGCGGTGGAAGCCAACGATCTGCCCGACGTGCTCGCTAGGTGGGGGACACGAGATTCCTCTGAGCTAGAGCGAAGACGCACCGAACGATCGTTCTCGGTTCCCAAAGATGAGATCGTCAAGCACGGTTTCGAGCTGTCGCTGAACCGATACAACGAGGTCGTTCACGATGATGTGCACCATCGATCGCCGCTTGAGATCATTGCCGAGGTCGAGAAGCTCGAAGGCGAAATCGCCGCTGGGCTTAAGGCGCTGAAGGCCATGCTGTCGTGAAGACGGTGACACTCGGAGACGTTGTTGTGGTCCGGTCGTCTCTGGTGGATCCAACGAAGGACTGCTATGCCGATCTACCGCACATTGCGCCCGACACGATTGAGCGGGATACGGGCCGCTTGCTGTCCAATGTCACTGTTCGCGAGGCAGGAGTTCAAAGCGGAAAGTATCGGTTCGAGGCTGGAGATGTGCTCTACTCGAAAATTCGTCCAAATCTGAACAAGGTGGCGATCGTCGACTTCGGCGGCCTTTGTAGCGCGGATATGTATGCACTGCAGGTCGATTCGACACAGATAACGGCTGCGTTCCTCCAGCATCTCCTGAGAGGTGAAGCGTTTGTCCGGTATGCAACAAACCTGTCGAGCCGAGCGAACATCCCCAAGCTGAACCGCGCTCAGCTCCTCAAGTTTCCGTTCGGCATTCCTCCGCTGGACGAGCAGCTTCGTATCACCGCAATTCTGGATCTCGCTGAGGGGCAGCGTGCGAAACGCCGAGAGTCATTGGGGCTGCTCGCACTATTGCGCCAGTCGATCTTCGCGCAGCTCTTTGGAAGCGTTGATCAGCTTGCGCCACTGGGGTCGCTGGTGTCCGGAATGCGCAATGGCATCTCGCCCTCAAGTGGCGGAGAAGTGAGAGCCACAGTCCTAACGTTATCTGCCGTCACGGGTGGACGGTTCGACCCAGGATGTGTGAAGGAGGCCACGTTCTACCAGAGTCCTACCAAGGACCAGAGGGTTTCGAAGGACGACTTCCTTATATGCAGGGGCAATGGAAATCGGTCGCTGGTAGGCGTCGGCGTTCATCCACGTGCTAACCGACCGGATTTGGTTTTCCCGGATACGGTCATTGCTGCGCGGTTAGATCCGAAGAGGGTCGATCCGGTGTTTCTCGAAGCGGCCTGGAGTCAAGAATCGACGCGTCGAAAAATTGAAGCAGTAGCCAGAACGACGAACGGCACTTTCAAGGTGAATCAGCAGACAATTGGTGGCGTTGAGGTGCCGCTGCCACCACTAGATAAGCAGCGCCGGTACCGCGAGCTTGTCGCGGCTATCCCGTCGCCCACCGCGCACGAACTCGACGAACTGTTTGCAGCCCTCCAAGCGCGCTCGTTCTCCGGGCAACTGTGAGGTAGCGCCGTGTCCAATTTCGGTTTCCTACAAATAGTCGGTTGGCCCGAGATGCATGCCGATTGCGCGCGGGCGGAGAGTTACGCCAACAACGACCCGCGCTCGGCTTGCTTCTATAGTCGCCGGACTGTCGAACTGCTGGTCGACTATTTGTATGACGTTCTAGCACTGCCGATTCCATACAAGAACGACCTCGCCGCCAAGATCAATGACCCGAGTTTCAAGTCGACAGTCGGCGTCGGGATCGCCACCAAGCTGAACCTGATCCGCAAGCTCGGCAACACCGCCGTCCACGATTCGCAGCCCATCCCGCCGCGGGCAGCGTTGGATGTATTGCGCGAACTGCACCACGTCATGCTGTGGGCGGCATTCCGGTATTCGACTCAGCCGCAAGCAATTCCCATGAAGGCCGCCTTCGACCCGAAGATCGCGGCGAAGGCCGCACCGTTGTCCCGGCAGGAGGTCGCCCAGCTTGCGGCGAAATTCGCCGCTCAGGATGAAGCACACGCCAAGGCGCTGGCCGAGAAGGACGAGCTTGCCGCTGCGCAGGCCGCCGAGATCTCTGCACTGCGCGACGCGGTCAAGAAAGCCCAAGTCGCCAACCAGCAGACCGACGACCGCGACTACAACGAGGCCGACACCAGGGATCGGTTCATCGACGTAATGCTCGCCGAAGCAGGCTGGCCCCTGACGGACACCAAGGACCGCGAGTACCCGGTCACCGGCATGCCCAATGGCGACGGCAAGGGGTTCGTCGACTATGTCTTGTGGGGCGCAGACGGCCTCCCGTTGGCGGTTGTGGAGGCCAAGCGGACGACCAAGAGCCCGCAGATCGGCCAGCAGCAGGCCAAGTTGTACGCGGACTGCCTGGAGAAGATGACCGCGCGACGTCCGGTCATCTTCTACACCAACGGTTTCGAGCACTGGATCTGGGATGACACCGGCGGCTATCCTCCGCGGGAGATCCAGGGTTTTTACACCAGGGACGAGCTGGAGCTTCTAATCCAGCGCCGTGACAACCGTAAACCGTTGTCCGACATGCCGATCGACTCGGACATCGTAGAACGGCACTATCAACACCGTGCGATCCGCGCGATCGACGAAGCGTTCACCGCCAAGGAACGCGAAGCCCTGTTGGTGATGGCCACCGGGTCGGGCAAGACCCGCACCGTCATCGCGCTGGTGAAGCAGCTGATGGAAGCCAACTGGGTCAAACGGGTCCTGTTCCTCGCCGACCGCACAGCCCTGGTCACCCAGGCCGCCAACGCGTTCAAGACGCATCTGCCTGATGCGACCACCGTGAATCTGGTGACCGAGAAGATCACCGACGGCCGGGTATACGTGTGCACCTACCCGACGATGATGAACCTCATCAACGACACCGACTCTGGCATTAGGAAGTTCGGACCCGGCTACTTCGACCTCGTCGTCATCGACGAAGCCCACCGGTCGGTCTACCAAAAGTACCGGGCCATCTTCGACTGGTACGACTCACTGCTCGTCGGCCTGACCGCCACCCCCAAAGACGAAGTCGACCACAACACCTACCGACTCTTCCACCTCGAAGACGGCGTACCCACTGACGCCTACAGCCTCGACGACGCCGTCAAGGAAGGCTTCCTGGTACCAGCTGTCGGAATCTCCGTCGGCACCAAGTTCCTGCGTCAAGGCATCCGCTACGCCGATCTCTCCGAAGAGGAGAAGCACGACTGGGATGCCCTGGACTGGGGCGACGAGGACCCACCTGACGAGGTGAGCTCAGAGGAGATCAACCGGTTCCTGTTCAACGAGGACACGGTCGACAAGGTGCTCGCCGAACTGATGAGCAAGGGTCACCGCGTCGCCGAGGGCGACCGGCTCGGCAAGACCATCATCTTCGCCAAGAACCAGGCGCACGCCGAATTCATTGCGCGACGCTTCGACGTCCAATATCCGCAGTACGCCGGAACATTCGCCCGCGTCATCACCCACAGCACTGCCTATGCTCAGTCGCTGATTGACGACTTCTCCGTCACCGACAAGGCCCCGCACATCGCGATCTCGGTGGACATGCTCGACACCGGCATCGACGTCCCCGATGTCGTCAACCTCGTCTTCTTCAAGCTCGTTCGGTCCAAGACCAAGTTCTGGCAGATGATTGGCCGCGGCACCCGCCTCCGTCCAGACCTCTTCGGGCCCGGTAAGGACAAGCAGAACTTCTACGTCTTCGACTTCTGCGGCAACCTCGAATTCTTCAGCCATGACCTGCCCGGATCGGAAGGCTCATTCCAGAAGTCCTTGAACCAGCGGCTTTTTGAAACGCGTCTCGGCCTCATCACCGCCATCGACCACGCCTGGCCACCCTCGGAGCCAGAACCCGAGGAAGGACAGGGCACCGCGACCGAACGAGGATTGCGGGTCGACGTCGCATGGTCGCTCCATCGGGCCGTCACGGGAATGAACCTGGATAACTTCCTGGTGCGACCACACCGCAGGCTGGTCGAGCAATACTCGCGATGGCCGGCGTGGACATCGCTGACGCCCGAGGTCGCCGGCGATGTGGCCGAACACCTCGCCGGGCTGCCATCAGCCCACAAGGACGACGACGAGGACGCCAAGCGCTTCGACATGCTCGTCTTGCGCCGTCAGCTTGCCCAACTCGAAGGCGATGCTGTCGCGGCCGAACGGCTACGCGAACAGATCCATAACATCGCGACTGGCCTGCTGAGCCAGACGGCGATCCCGTCGGTGAAGGCACAACAGGTGCTTCTCGAAGAGGTCGGCGGAGATGAGTGGTGGGTCGACGTCACTCTGCCGATGCTCGAATCCGCGCGGCGCAAGCTGCGGGGTCTGCTCCGGTTCCTGGAGAAGGTGAAGCGGAATCAGGTCTACACCGACTTCGCCGACGAACTCAGCGAAGCTACTCTCGTGGACCTTCCCGGGATTACGCCCGGCACGAACTGGGAGCGTTTCCAGGCCAAGGCCCGCGCATATCTCAGACAGCACCAGGATCACGTTGCGCTGCAACGGTTACGACGCAACAAGCCCCTGACCCCCGATGACCTCGCTTCGTTGGAGCAGATGCTGATCGAGAGCGGCACGGGAGAACAAGCCGATATCGAGCTGGCCAAGGAGCAGTCGCATGGCCTGGGGTTGTTCGTGCGGTCGCTGGTCGGGCTCGACCGTGAAGCCGCCGCCGAAGCCTTCGGCGTTTACCTGGACGGCACTCGATTCAATGCCGACCAGATCCGCTTCGTGAACCTTATTGTCACCGAATTGACAGCCAACGGCTTCATGGAACCCGTGCGGCTCTACGAGTCGCCCTACATCGACCACGCACCTACTGGCCCCGACGACGTGTTCGGCGAGGACGATGTCGACACGATTGTTTCGATTCTGAATATGGTGCGGCACAACGCCGTGCCTGACGACGGAGCAGCATGAATTCCGGCCCGCTTGACGCCGAGATCGCCCACAGGGACCAAAGTCATGAGGTCGTAGACGAGAGTGCTGATGTCTGATCAAAGCGCGTACTTCAATGAAGTGGCTCATATGCAGCTTCGTGCACCACGCATTGTCCTCGTCGTGCCGGTCACCGACGACTGGCACCGTATAGCAATGCAAGGGCTTCACCTAGTGACTACATCTTGGGCTGGTGCCGGGTTCGTAGTCGTGCCGACAGAGCGAGGTGTCGTACACCCTGCGATTCTTGCTTCTCTTCGAGAGTACGACCCCGACTGTGTCCTTGCGCCTCCAGCTGAAGCGCTTCCCGCCGACTTGGCGGACGGTGTGACGCGCGCACAGGAAGCTATTTCGGCGGTCTGCTCCAACTATCGATCACCTCTGCTGAACCCGCTGGAAGTCGCGAATCCTCGGTTCTCCGCGCTCTGGAACATTTGGTTCTCAACCGATGGTCACCCGAGCTCCGGTGATCCTGTAGACGTCTCAACTGTCAGTGACGTTCACGACGGCGAGACTTCGATCGGTGCCAATCCAGCTCTTGATGGCGCCCTTGGCCTCGCGGCAGCAAGTCGCTGGGGGCTAAGTGAAACGCCGAACGACGACGTTGCAGACGTCGAAGACTCCGTCAAGAAGGCAGCAGTGCGGCGGCTCTCGTCACACGAATACCAAGCCGGGGGTCTTCCAGGCATTGGCACAGCAGCCACTTTCGAGGGTAGGTATGAGACCTACCTTGCGCGTACGCTCGTCGGTTTGGATGGAGCCCAATCGTACGGTCCTCGACGGTCCGACGCGCTGATCGTCATGGGTGACAAACCGTCGGACTTCGCTCTGGCTATGGTTTGGGACCGCACCTACCGATACGGAATCTGGGTCCCCGAAGAGTGGTGGGCGGACACCGACCTCCGTCCCCACGTCATAGCGGGAATCGACGAACTGGTGCGGCACGCATCGACACAGCTGAAACGAGTTCTGTTCACATCCACCACTCTCGAAGAGAGCGAAATCGCAGCCCGCGCAAAACAATGGCGCGACCGCACGAGCCTGATTCTCGAAAAGGACCTAGATGACAAGTGGATGGTGGTGGGTGCCGACGCCCTAGCGCCTTCGCGGTACTGGAAGGTCCACTACGTCCTGAAGGAGAACATCTCTCACGAATGGTCGACTGCTGTCACGACAGAGGCGGGCACTGCGAATCTCTCAATGCTCCCGCCCCTTCCTCGGATCGGCGTGCCGGGTCTTGAGCCGCTTGAGCAGTCAACATGTTGGCACGTCGACGTTTCTCTCCGCGGTTACGACCTTCCCGTCTCGATCGCTTTGCCCGAAGATACGTTGCTAGTCGAAACAACGGAGGCCCAGGCCACTCGTGTTCGTGCGGGCAGAGGGGGAATTTCATACCAGGCGCATCGAACCGACTTCATTCCATCAGGAGCTTCACTTTCGCAATCACTCGCTCGTCCGTTGCTCAGCTTCCCGTCGTTGATCCACTGGGCGAACTCACGCGCAAGTACTCACGCGATGTCCGTTCGGCTTTCGACTGCAGGCACGCAGGCGAACGTGCTGGCTTCAATGATGGGCAGTCGAGAGGCGTTGACTGATCTCGTCGCCAGTGATTTCTTGGCTGCTCTCCTCGCATTCAATAGGTCGCGATCTACGAAAGATGATTACCCGGGGGGCGAGGGATGCGTAGTCAATTCGGAGGGATATTTGCACTTTTCGGGCATATGCACGATTGCGGGTGTCACGGACACTGCCGAAGCCAGAGACAGGGTAGATGGGTTACTCAAAGCGGGAGTTCTCAGGCGAGGACTGCTTACAAAGTGCCTCTTGTGCCAACATTCTGCATTTGTCCATGTGGACGACCTGGCTTCGATGATCCGATGCGACCGCTGCCTTGAAGTAAACGCCCTCGAGCGTCAACTGTGGCTACATCCGGTCGAAGAACCCACCTGGTATTACGATCTTCATCCCATAGCCCGAAAGCTGCTCCAAGACAATGGAGACGTTCCGTTGCTACTTTCTAAGTACCTACGGTCGACTTCTCAGCGCAGCTACACCGACGCAGCTGAGTTTGAGCTATTGGGATCGGAGGGAGACCCCGTATGCGAGACCGATCTACTCGCGCTTACCGATCGGAGGCTCTCAATGGCGGAAGCGAAGTCTAGCAATACATTTGGGAGTCGAAGGCAACGTATGAGCGGCGCCCGAAAACGAGTTATCGCCGCGCACGCATTGCAAGTCGATGAGATTGTCCTTGCGACTACGGCCGCTCAGTGGGAGGGGGCCACGATCGAAGCGATGAAGACGGCAATGCTTGAACAGGATTGGCGAATGGGGCGAACACCCGATCTGCGAATAATCTGTAGCCTTGGCGGAGCGGTAACTGACGACACACAACGCGTGCGTTGAAGTTCCGCTAATACCTAACTATGTTAGGCGCGAGATGTGCTTAGCCTATTGCGAACCCGAAATCCACGTCCTGCAACGCTGATCGTCTCCTATCAGTCACAGCCCATGATGCGTGGCGGCGTAATAAACTAAAACGACTCAGCCCAGTTTGGTCTCGGAGTTGCGCACGGCTTGGTAAGCCAGGCTAGTGATGGCGTTTCTTAGGTCGTCATAGTCAGCGATCTCCTGGCGGGGGTCTTCCGTGAGCTTGAAGCGGGGACGCCACTGGGCAAGTGTTTCCCTCACGGCGTCCGCCTCAACGGAGTAATCGAGTTGAGCCTCGATCTGCTCGATGAGGTCGAGGACGTCTTCGCGACGCGCAACACCCTTCTGTGTGCGGGTAAATTCGCGCTTAATGCGGTTGATGCGCGAAGAAATGCGGTCGACGTTCCCGGCACGGACCGCGTCGCGCTGGAGGCGCGCAAGACTCGATAGCAACGCCACAAGGTTGGACTTAGCCCGATCTAGGTCGGCGGGGGTGGTGACGCGGCTTGCCGTCGAGTCGTCATCACCCATAAGGATCTCGACGACGCAGCGAGCAAACGCAATCTTGTCGAGGTGGAAATCGGCAATGTCGACTTTGGCGGCGATGGCCGTTTCTAGGTCGTTGAGGAGTCCCTTTCGGCCAGCGTTGGCGCCCGCAAATATGGCGCCGGTGTCGAGCCCGAAATCGTGCACGTTGACCTGTGGGACGAACTCGCGGCAATAACGGGCGGCGGCATCGACTGCAATGTTGACTGGCAATAGGTCTTCAATGGCGACGGTGCCAGCGGGGTTGTCCACCTTCACTTCGAGACACTCGTCGCCGGTTTGAAGAACGAATCTGTCATCCATGAGGGGCTTGCCAGTGGCGCCGCCGTTTTGTAGCTCCTTAAGCGCTATGTCACCAGGGCCGTCGGAGTCGAGGAGCGCCACTAACGCAGGCTTCTCTACATCTCGGCCACGGGCAAGGTAGACCATGTACGGCACGTGCTTGGTGCCGCCTGCAGGAACGATGGTCATGGCGTTCAGGTCGAGCCGGTCTCGTTCCGCGACCTTCAGGAGGCGGAGCCAACGGGTCGCCCCGGCGACGAGAATCTGGTCGGAGGGTCCCTCGACGATCAGGTTGCAGCCAGAAATAAAGGTGGTTTCGGCCACGAAGCTGCCGAAGGCAGATCGTAGGGGCTCGTAATGGTTGGCGGCCACGCTTTTGACCACACGCGTCCCCTCGTCGTACTCACCCTTTTCAAGGACGCGGATGCGGCGCGCGTCGTTCTTGTCGATAAGAAACGGTGAGTGTGTGACGTAAACAACCTGTACAGGAACGCGGGTGGGGTCTTGAGGGTGGGCGAAGTCCTCGAAAATACGAAGCAAGTCCTGCTGCGCCGACGACGATAGAAATCGATCCGGCTCGTCCATGAGGAGCAGCTCAGACCCTGCTTCGGCAGCGGGCTCATGGGCGAGATACTGCACGAAGTAGGAAAGGAAGTACTTCATACCATCGCTGCGCTCGTCGAAGCTATAAGACTTGCCGGTACGGTCACGTATTTCGAACTGAAGATGAAACTCTAAAGCTGAAACGACGAGTTCGAACTGCGAGTCTTGAGACCACCAGTGAGGGAAGTTCAGCGCCTTTGCGATTTTGTCGTTAAGGCTATCCACGAGGCTCGAGGCATAGCCGTTCTGGTCCTTTATCGCCCTTTGCAATTCAGCGACCTGTTCGCGCTCTATTTTCGCCACCTTGAAAAGGAGATCTGCGCCCAATTCATACTGCTGAATTGTCTTTGCGTCGATGCTCTCGGTGGTGCCGCTTCCGAAGAGCGTGGCGATCTCGTTGGCTGAGTTCTGAACGGTGGCGGCATTGGCGAAGAGCCCTATGTTGGCGTTGAACCGCTCGAAGAAGCCGGTGACGATGTCGCGACTCGGGCCCGCGGTGGCCTTGCCGGTGACGAGGTAGTCCCAAGGAATGGAGTTGGGGAGCGGCACGTCGGCGTCGATGACGGTTAGCGCAGGGATACCGAGAGCGGTGGTGAGGCCGGACTTCTTGACGTTGTAGGGCTCGGACCATACGCCGTCAGCTTCAACGTAGATCCGAAACTTGTAGGTGGTGTTCATCCGAAACATCGCGATGCGGCTGACGCCGGCGGGCAAGTCCGCGTCAGTCATCTCCCGAGCAACGGCAACGTCCTTCGTGGTGATATCCGTAAAAACAGCACCAAATTCGGGCTCGACCATCTTGGCGTCCGTGCCGAAGAATGCTGAATAGCGACAGAAGTCGCTGCGGTTGTAGCCAGTGCCTGTAAGGGCAGCCTGGATCGCGCGGAGTACCTGACTCTTGCCTGACTCATTTCCGCCGACAACTGTTGTGATATCGGGTTCGAGTCGCAGCCGCACGAACGGATAGTCTGCGCCTGAAGGTGTCGAGTCCCACGGTGCAGCCTTGTAGCCCTCATGGGATGCACGAAGGTAGTCATAGTTGAGTGAACGATAGAAGCGCGCGTAGATCTCCTGCAGTCGCACCCTTGAACCCCCTGGTCCCAACGAACGGTCAGGCCCTATCCGTGTAGTTAAAAGCTGATTGGCACCGTACTCGGCGGCTGTGACAGCTCTGGTAGGCCGAGGCCTTCGTACTTGGCAAACGAACGGATTTGACCGCCGAATCGAGGCAGGGATGCACCGCGCCCGGCCGCCGCGATCTGCTCGGTGCGCCGCCGGGGCACTACAGATCCGCACCTTCGGTGAACTTCTCCGGGCAGTGAAGTAAAGCCACACCCTGGCATCAAGACCGGTGAGCTCGGTGAGCCGAACGGAGTCGGCGATCCGGCAGGCAGCGGCCTCCCGGTAAGCCATTAGCGCGATGTCACCGTCTGTCAACGCGGTGAACACCTCTGCGGCGGCACCGTCGGCGGGATCGTCGAAACCGCGGTCGAGGTCGAAGATGCAGTCCCATCGGGCCGCGCCGGCCCGGACGGTGTCGACTGCCTCCCATTGGACTTGGAGTCGTGCCGGCGGCACCCGCTCCTGGCGGCACCCGAAGCTCTCGTCGACAAAGTGGACCAGCCCGCGCTGAGGCCGTTCGTGTCACCAGCTTGAGCACTTCGACTTCGACCACATCGTCGACCTGACGCGGGCGGTATGCCCAAAACTGACCCGCTGCAAGATTGCTGTCCGTTAGGCCCACATCAGCAGCGCGTGGATATCGGGTGCGTCTCAGCGCGGCGTTTGTCGCTTAATCGAGCGGGTCTTCCGTGCGACTGCGCCGACAGGTCGCAATGTCGGATCAGACCACGGCGTCTGGGACGCTATTGGCACCCGCCAAAAGTGCGCAAATATCGGAAACGTGGCGGACGCACTGCAGGCGATCGTAGGCTCACTGTGAACGGAACAGCTCGATGAGTTGACCTTTGATCGACCATTGCGGAGCCTCCGTCAGTCGCTGTTCGTCAGTCGTGTCCGGAAGCAGCTCGCCAGCCTCGCACAGCTCGTCGGAGGGATTCCATTGCACGCCTGCAGCGGCTCTGCCTGTCTCCCAGTTCTTTCCGTACGGTTTGGCCAGCTGAGGCACGGCGCCGAGCACGGCATGGCGCTGATCCAGCAGCAGCGAGGCGATTTGTTGAGGTTCCTCTCCCAGTGCTGCGGCGATTCTTTCGGCCACCATGGGCAGCACTGTCGTATCCGTGTGGGCTTGGTACGCACAGATCGCGCCGTCGAAGATGCGCTTCACCAGTCCGCCCCAGACGGGGTGCTGACCTCGCGGCTGGCGGATCTTGAGCCGGAGCGCAAACGGCATGTCGGGTGCGCGAGCTGGCCCGTAGGTCCGGCCCGGATTGCGGGAGAGCGCCAACCAGATCTGAGCGAGAGTCGGAGTCTTGCTGGGTTCGCCGATGTTGACCCATCCGAACGAAGCGAGCTCTCGACCTGGTTGCCAGTCGTGAAACTCGCTGTGGCGATGCTCAAGGGCGTATCGGTAAGCGTACGGATAGCCGGTGCCGTCGGGTGCTGCCGGCACACTTCCACCGTGCTCGAAGCGAATTCCGTTGCCGCCGGCCATTTCAAATGTGCCCACATTGAAAAACAGAAGGTTCTCGACGTCGGCAGTGGAGTGTTTGGTCCCGAAGTACATCGCGTGCAGGACATGGTCGGCTGCCGGGGTGAGCTTGTCGCACCGGCTTCGGATTTGGTCGCGCAGATCCTCTAACCACGCCGGCCGAGGCCCGTAGAAAATATAGTTGCTCGACCATGCCTTGACCACATGACTGTCCGAGGTAGGTCCCTCAATAGTGAAGTGTCCCTGGACTTCCACCGTTGGCGCTGCGACGCCTTCGGGTCGGCTCGCGACGTCGGCGGCAGGAGGCACTGCTCCGATGCTCCTTCCGTCGACGCGTTTGGCAGCGCGGTTGGCCTTCGCCGCAGTAGTGGGCTCAGTGATGGGGCTTGTCGGGCGGCAGGTCCCGCATGACTTAATCTCCCGCCCCACTTTGGCGACGGCCCACTCCTGTAGTGCGGTCACGCTCCCTGCGCACACTTTTATATAGGAGCCAGTTAACATACTCCCGCAAGCGCTCTGGCCGCTGATGGTCCAGCAGCCAGCATGGTGCATGCGCGCATCGGTTGCGCTGTAGCTGCGTGCGATGTTGAGGACGTAACCCTCCGAGTGGGCCACGAGCCATGCCAGATAGCCGGCGTCGTCGTCGCGGAACAGAGCAGGGGAGGGCATAACGCACCATTCTTCCTGTGCTCGCCGACATCCGTTCCGTTGTCGAGAAAGACGTGAGTCCGCAACTGAACGAGAGGGGCCATCGATTCAATGCGTGACTGTTGCCGGAAGCGTCATGGTCCTTTGGACGCGCGGGGTCGTCCAGGCGTGGGCACCACCCGGGCCGCGGTCAGGTGGGAGTGCCCGGCGGCCCTCCGCGTCATTGGCGCTGTGCGGCGGTCAAGGTCTGCCTCGCGAAGCAGCAGCCGCCCCAGTGCGCATCCCTTGGGCACGGCAAGACACTCTCGGCGCCGGACACTCAGCGCGCCGTCGCGCTATCCGGCAGCAAGCCCACTTAACGCGACCCCGGCGTCGGTGGTGGGCCGTACGATCGGCCTCAGCCAGGCCCCGTGTCGGGGACTCGTAGTAACTCCAGGGGGAAGCAGCCTAGTGACAATCCGCAAGGACTCTGAGGGTTCCCTCCAGCAGCGAAAGAACTTGCTCGACGACGAGATCCGCAGTTGTTCGCGGTGTGCAGGCATGAACAAGAAGGGCGTGACCCAGGCTGCGCCGGGCTGGGGCAATCTGTATTCGCCGGTCGTGATCGTTGGGCAAAGCCTCTGCGAGCAATGCATGAAGCCGCAGGAGCCATTCTTCGAGGGAAGCGGAAGCTTGCTCAACGAAAGTCTGCGGCTCGCCGGCCGCGCCAAGGACGAGACATTCATCAGCAACGTGGTGCATTGCCACCCGCCCAAGAACCGTGGGTCCCATGAGCACGAGATAGTCAACTGCTCGTCATATCTGCATCGCGAGCTCGAAATAGTTGAACCCAGACTGGTCATCGCGCTCGGTGTCGACGCTAAACGTGTTCTGTCATTCTTCTACCCCTCGGCGCGCGTCTGTCCGTGGCCGTTCCGTGCGCCGAGCGGTAGGCAGCCGCGTTCGCCCTACTTGCTTTTCGCCAAGCATCCCGCCTGGATCAAGCGCCAGCACGACAGCGCACTCGAACAGGAGTACGTCCATAGTTTGGCCGACGCCATGCGGTGGGCCTTTCACGATGCTGCCCCCGGTCTTGAGCCCACGTGCGCTGGAATGGCTGACGTCAACGCAACGGACTGATCAACGGCCGTGACGCCATCTCCGCGTCACCCAACACAATCAAGTGCCGCTTGGATGGTCGCTACCTGGATCGCGGACGTCGTGCTCAACTCGGTCTTGGTCCACGTACCAGCCGGGATCCTTCGGCCCATTGAATAATTCGGCTATGTCAGGCCATGTCCGCCACTCGCGTGACGTCGGAGGCGTTTCGGACGCCATCGTCCCCACCTCCTTCTGACTTAGCCCGTGACTGCCTCAACCGATACCCAGAGTAGCGGCGTCGGTCACGCGAGGCGGTCGTTGCTACGTGCTACCGCCCTTAGGTAACCGCACGGGGATCCACCATCTCGATCCGCCAACCGCAGTATCCCGCTGTGAGAGCGGGAGATACGAGTCGGATACTCAGATCGTGTCGTGACCCGGATGGTGAACAGCAGGTGGGCTGCCGCCGCTCACGTGTCACCCCTGCGGGTGAGACTGACGCATGTGAGTGACACCGAGCCGCAGTGGCGGCACATCTGCGAAGTATGCGGGGTCGAGGAAATCCTGACCCCGGGCGATGCATTCAACCTCGGGTGGGACTATCCGCCGAGGATGGGCCAGTTCGGCGTCGTCGGCCCCCGCTGTTGCCCGAATTGCCCCAACGTCGGAACGGTCTGGTGGGCTCTCGCGATCGACGGCTATACCGAGGACATGCTGACCGAAGCGCAGCGGGAGACGGTCAGACGCATCGCGGGTGAGCCGCAATCCATTGCGGTGCTCAGTGATTAACTCGGAATGAGTTCCTGACGAGTGCCGTCGGGCAGCGGAACTCGTTCGCCAGCGGTACCGGCGGCTCTGTACAGGCTTCACGGAGTGTGTAGTGGCACAACGAACACCGAAGAAGGTGGTCGTGTCGGACGAGGCCCCCAGGAACGCTGGCCGCCGCGCCACGAAAGCCTCGGCCAAGCTGGAAGGCAGGGTGCTCCCGGCCGGCCATCGTCGTAGTGCAGCCGTCAAGGCATATCTCTCCATCCAGTGGCAGCAACCGCGCCAAAGCTGAGCTCGGAGATTTGTCGGCCCTGGCCGGTACGGTGCCCGATGCGGTCACTTGGTGAAGGGGGCGCGGATGCGGATGACTGGATCGCCGCACGGCGGTTGGTGTCGGCATTTCATCGCGGTGCCGTGGACAACGTCGTCGTCGACGAGATAGACGCTGCCGGACGGTGGAAAGCGGTGGCGCTGGCATTAGTCGGCGAGGTGGCTGCGATCGCCAACCATGTGTCCGGATCAGCCCAAGATTTCCTAGACCAGCGATTGACACCTGCGCTCGACCGCGATCGGCAGACAGGTGAACCCTGAAAGTGAATCGCCGGTGCTATCGGATCGAGTGGTTCAGCGTCGCCCGTGGCCGTTGATCTTCGTGTACTGACGCTGTTCGTCAGCGACGTCGATGCGGCCGCACCTTCTATGAAGCGATCGGATTGACGTTGTTCTGCATCGAGGAGCCGGAACATCCGCGCATTACGACGGCGAACTGGGGCTCAGCTGTGGCCGGCGACCGCGCGGCACGCGGTGAGCTATCTGCAACTCGGCTTCGTGGTCGAGATATTTCGGCCACCGTTAGGCGGCTCGACGCCGTCGGAGCGTCGTGGACCTCCGACCTGCCGACCTTCGTGCGCACCTCGGACCCCGAGGGCAACAAGATCACCTCGACGCGGCGCCGATGACGTAAAGACCCGACAATCTCGGCCCGCCGTGGTTACCTACCCACGGAGCGTTGTCTGTAGGGAGAGCCTGAATGGCAGAGTTCGAATACACCCAGTGGCGTCATCGGTGGCCTGAAGCTGTGGTGCAGCGCCGTACCGACGAGGCCGTCGAACTGTTGACGCGTTACTACGCCGTCACCGCTGCCGGACGACCAGCCTATTCAGGGTCGCGATTCGAGGCAATGGCCGCGCTGAACAGCGATCCTTATTCGATTGGACCCGCGGACTTCACCGCCGCTTCGATGCTCAGCGTCGATATCCCTGCCCAGGCGGCGATCCGCCTCCTGAGCCGCGACGCCAGCGACATCACCGCTCTGCTGCACCGCATCCCGGTGGACGTCGACATCATCAACATCGACCTCGACGACTTCGTGACCGGTGGGCCTGCCAGCTTGCTGTGGCAATTGCTGCGCCGAGGCAACGACGGAATGGGCAGAACCCGCACCAGCAAGCTCATCGCTGCCAAACGCCCACGGCTCCTACCCATCTGGGACAGCTTCGTCGAGCAGGCCACCGGCTTGGACACCGTGAACTACTGGCGACAGTTCCAAGCCGTGCTCGCCGCCGACGATCACGCGATATGGACGTGGTTGACTCAGATCCGCAGCGATGTACCGAATGTGCCTGCTGCGGTGTCGAATCTGCGGATCCTTGACGTGCTGCTGTGGATGACGGTCGATCAGCAGCGTTAACGATTGTGCGACGGTAACGGCATTGAGGGGCCGCCGTCTGGGCCAGGGCAGTTCTCCGCGAAAAACCGTTGGCACGCGGCCTCACTGGCCACGATGTGATGTACAACACATTGGGCCGGGTGTGCTGGGATCTGGTATCTCCGGGTCCCGTGTCTGTTGCGACGGGCAGTGTTGCATCTCGTAACCGGCATCTTTCGACTCCGCTGCATGTCAGCCTGCTGCTGACCTTACCTCTGGTGGAAACCTTTCCGTTAGAGGGAAATTGGCATGTGCCGCTGCAAGTTCAAGATGCGCCGGATGCCCAGACACGCGCAGATGCTGGCTACCGCGATTACCGCAAGTAACGGTTTAGCTTCAGGCCGTGCCGGTGCTCTACCGGCAATCGACCGGAGGCAGGCAATGGACAGACCACACACCAGGGTGCGGGAGCGGGTCCGGGTCGAGTTACGGCTGCCACCTCATGTGGCCCAGATGATCTACGACCGTGCGCAGCACTGGGATGTCTCACTGTCCGAGGCCGGGTCACGTCTTATCCAGATCGGCCACGACGGCTGCGACAAGGACGCTTCAGACCTGTCCCGCTAGATCGCGCGTCGCCTGACGTGCGCCCAGGATCCATCTAGAAGTCGCGAAGTAAGGAGGAAAAGCTCCCAGAAACTGTTGACGCAAGGCACTTTTCGTCGGAAACCCGTAAGAAACGGGAAAAGCCGGGTTGCAGCCCGGCTCTCCGTCCGCCGCAACTCGCGGCGATCTCGTTCCCTTGGAACCTTCACCAGATCCACTCAGGAGGAACTTTGTTCATTTCATCGTGTCCGCATGCGCATGTCAACGGCTTCGCCGGTGTGTCGCGGAGCGTGCGCTGATGGGCCGCCACGGCGCTATGGCCTCCGCCGCCGACGACCCGGAGCCGGAGAAGCCAGTGTCCAGGGTTGAAGACGACCGAGCCGACAGCCAACGCCACGTGCTCGCGCCGTTCCACCACGACATCGACGAAGAGCGCTATCGGGCCTTGGCGGGCCTCACCATCAGAGGCGTCGATCCGCGCTACCTGGTGCCCGCGCTGGAATCAGCCAAACGCCTGTGGTGCCGTCTGGGCGACTTCGCGCTGTCCACCGACCGCATCTCGGTGGCTCATCTAGCGCGGTACCTGGCGTTCGAAGCCGAACGGGTCGGCACCTTCGACTACCGAACAGCGTTGCGCCGAGCCAACGTCGACCGACATCTCATGGACATCGCCACCCGGAAAACCAACCGGTCCATGCGCACCATCAGGTGGATCCTGTATGACGCCGGCCGATTGGTGCACCCCCGGGAATATCCCGAAGCGCGCACCCTGCCTGCGCCACGCATCAAGAGAATCGACGCGGCCTCGCCGCAAGACATTCGTGACTGGTACACCCTGGCACCGACCCTGCCGCAGTGGCTCCGACGACGCCTCACGCTCTTACTGGACCTCTGCTACGGCGCCGGCGCGCGGCCGCCCGACTTCAAGGCCTTGCGCGGCACCTCCATCACGAGCGAGACCATCGACAGCCGAAACATCGCCATCGTGCGCTTGCAGAACACGGCTGGCGGGACACGACTCGTTCCTGTAACCGATCCCGACATCTCCCGCCGTCTGTCGGCCCTTGCGCAGAGCAAGGGATCGGACTACCTGTTACCGGCCGCGAAGGGACAAGTGGAGCGCAACGCGACCAACCGCATCGGCGAGCAACTCCGCGCCCGCGGTCACGGGACCATCAACGCCGCCGCGCTGCGCAACCGCTGGATCCTCGATCTCGCCGACCGCGTCCCAGCAGCACTTCTGCTGCAACTCGCCGACGTGGTCGACGTTCAAGTCCTCGCCGACCAACGTACCCAACTCCCCACCTACGGCATTGATCGCGCGATCGCCCTCATGACGGAAGGCTGAACCATGATCACCGACTTCGAGAAGTCATACCGCCTGTCAGACAGCCTCTTCCGTGAGGCCAAGGTCATCATCGAACGATCACAAGCGGCGGAGATGATCAACAATTTCCATGACCAGCACCGCGGCGCCGGTGGACAAGACTGCGCCGGAATCGCCTACACCATCTCCGCCGTCCTCGTCGCCGCCCTGGGACTGTTGATGCTTGGGCGAACCCCGACCTACAAGGCCATCCAGCAGGCCATCGGCGACCTCACCCCGCGACAACTCGCCGAAGTCGGTATGGCAGGACAAGACACCTCCCGCATCTTCGCCGACCGCGCCGAGCAACGCCGCGAGCGGACACGCTTCGTCGCCTGGCTCAACCGCCGCCTCGCACCACTCGATCCCAGCCCCGACCAACCAGCACGACGAATCACCAACGCCGAACACCGCCGCATCATCGCCCACCGCAGCACCGAACAACGCGCAGCGAGCGGAGAAGCCGCCGAACGCCTGCGAACTGTCATGAATCGCATCGTCTTCGGGTCCATCGTCGATCCGCAGCCACCCGAGGCCGTCGGCGACATAGTGGCCGACGAGACGATCTTCGACCTCGCCGGCCCCTCAGCGGGGCTGGGGATAAAACCCGACAAACAGCGCGGAGCCGCCTACTTCGGCAGCTACTACTCCCGAGACAAGCACTCCACCACCGTGTATCAAGATGCCAGCGGCGGCGGTAAGTGTGGCTTCGGCGTCGGACTGACCGCCGTGATACGCGTTGGACCACCGGGGCAGCTGCACGCAGTCGCGCCCGTCATCATCGGGATGGACGTCCATCCACCCACCTCCGGCAGCGTCGATGGACTCGACGTCGCCATCACTCACGCCAAACGCAATGGCCTCGACACGCGGCGTGCGGGACGGTCACGCCTGCCGCGTCTCACTACGGATATGGGCTACAACCCCAAGGACGGCTTCGCACGCCTCATGCTCGACCACCAGTACGCCGCCGTCGTGCGGTACCCACAGCACTGGACACTCACCGATACCGCGGCCAATCCACCCGGCGCCACGACAGACGTCCCGCCGGGACCCATCCAGTTCGCCGGCTCGTTCTACTGTCCGGCCGCGGCCGACCTACTTGCCGAACACCACATGCCCAAGACCCGCGACCTGCTGACCAACAACGGGTGGGAGGCGCACGACCGCCGCCTAGCGAGTGTCCTGCCCTTCTTGATGGGCCTGAACTCCCGGCCGCGACTGAGCCGACCACGTGGACGCCCACCCCTGGGAGTCGAACCACGACTCGACGTGAAGGCGGAGCTGGTCTGCCCTGCCGTGCAGCTGCGCGTCCAATGCCCACTCAAACCGGCGTCGATGACACGCGCCGCCTTCGGCGCCCCGACAGCAGCGCCGACCTGGCAAGCAAGCGATCGGCAATGCTGCGCCCAATCGATCGTCACCGTCACCTTGACACCCCGTCAGCTCAAGAAGGCCCAATGGGGACCGGTCGGCGCCAGTTGGGAACACACGCTGTACTTCGAGGCAGCGCGCGCTCGAACCGAGCAGACATTCAGCATCCTCAAGTCGGCGCACGTCACCAAGCTCGTCGACCTCAAGTGGGGTCCCCGGCGCGAACCCATGGTCAAGCTTCTGTTGGCGCTGGCCGTAGCCAGCACTAATCACCGCATCCAGAAGAGTTACCGGTCACGCCCGGCTCGCGCAGAATCCATTGACGTCCGATGGCGCCAACTACGCCGCCATCTCGGGCACGAACCCGCGAAGACACCACCCCTGACCTGACGAGAACCAACCGCAGCGGGCCGCGCGAACCTCGTGTCGGCCCGCTTCGGCATGCCCAACGCGTCCAGATAAATCCCGGCCAAAAATTACCGGTCAAGGGAAGATCGCTGACTTCGCCGTCTCCCGCGGCAGATCCGCGACCCTGCGTCGGCGCTGAACTCGCACAAGAAGCCGCACCATGGCCTCGTCAAGCCGCACCGCGGGGTCATCAAAACTTAGCGCTGCTTGCGCCGGATAACCGCTGGAGATTCCACATAAAACCGCTGGAACCGATTCCGCGAAGGGCGCTCTGAACAGCTGAAAAGTACCGCACACAATGAGCGGTCTTCGGATCGCTGAACGCAGGCCGCGGACTCATCTCGGGTCCGCGGCCTTCGTGGTTCCGGGGGGTTCTGGGGTTCGCGACGTCCGGCGCTGGCTTCGCAATGTTGAGACCGGTAGACCTTCCGGTCAGGTGTGATCGTCGGCAACGCCACCTCGGCCCGACGAAAGGTCCACGATGACCACGACACCCCTGCTCAAGCGCGCGCTCGCCGCAACCGTGCTGTCCAGCGCAACGGCGCTCGCCGGCCTCGCGTCCGGCCCGGCCGTCGCGCACGCCCAGCCCTACGTGTACGGCCCGCTCACCTGGTGCCCGGGACAAGCGACCGCCGGTATGCCCGACAAGGTCATCAACTGGGACTGGAACACCTGCCACACCTACTACTCCGTCGACTTCGGAGTCGTCGGCAACGTGTCCGAACACGTCTGGGAAGGCGCCGAACCGCCTCCGGGGCTGGCGCCCGGCAGCATCAGCATTCCGCCGCGCAACTGCGGGCTCTTCTACTGCGAATACCCCGGTGGGCGCCGCTGAGCGGACCGACCCGCTAAGCGGGCTCCCACCCGCCCCAGTCCTCGCCGGTGAAGAGCCGACCCGCAGTGATCTCGAAGTTCTGCAGGAACACCTGCAGCGCCGGCTGCATCTGCCCGTGCAGCGCCGTCATCGCATCGACGATCTGCGGTGTCATCGGGTCGTGATCCGGCGGCTTCTGCGCCGGAATGAGACCCAGGTGCAACGCCATCTCGAGCTGATAGAAGGTGAAGTCGCCGTACGGACGCTTCGGGTCGCAACCGGGGATGTCGTCGTCTCCGTAGGGCGCCGTCGGTTCCCAACTCATCGCCGCCAACAGGCGCCTGTGGTGATCCGAGAACCCGAACAGGGAGTCGTCCGGCAGGGTCTCGACGAAGAGCGAGTACTCGTGGTCCGCCGGCGGGCGTCGGTAGGAGAAGCTGCCGGTCGGACACGACCCGTAGGCGGTGGCGATTCGGAGCAGGTGTACGTCGTCCGGCTGGGGCTCCCAGTCCGGGCCGAAGCACGGCGCCCCCACCTCCGCACCGTCCCAGCCCACCCGCACGGCCCGCAGCCGTTCGAGGTGGGCCTGCTGCCAACGGATCTCCATGCCGGCATCATCTCGCACCCGGCTCAGTCGTAGATGACGTCGAGCCCGCGGCGCCGGAGGTCCGCGAGGCCGTCGCGCATCGTTTGCAGCTGCTCGGCTGAGTGGCCCTGCCAGTCGGTGATCTCGCCGACGATGCGCACGGGCTCTCGGGTGCGGAAGGAATGGGTCGGGTTGCCGGGGAGCTTCTTGTCGGTGACGTTCGGGTCGTCCTCGACGGCGCCCAGCGGTTCGACGACGTAGATGCGGCATGGTCCGTCGCCGACCGCGAACTCTGCGCCCCACACCGCGGCGTCGAGCGTGCAGGTCACGTAGACGTGGTTCATGAGGCGATCAGGGTCATAGTTCGACGGGCGGCCGGGAACCAGCAGATCGCCGATCGACAGGTCAGCCTTGGTGCCGTGCAGGAAGGCACCCGACTCGTGCACTTCGAAGGGTTTGGTCACGACGACCTCCATCCGGTGAGTTGGTTCGCAGATTCTGCGGGACGACCCGGGTCTTGCGGCAAGCCCCCACCTCAGCCATATAGTGAGACTGGGAAGACGCTTCGAGCGTCGCCTTTACCGCGCAGCTCTGGCCGCGAATCCGAATCGGGTTCGCGGCCTTGGTGTTCGAGGACCGACGCGACATACGAAAGAGGGGCACCCGTTTCCGGGTGCCCCTCTGGTGTGGCGTGGTGTTAGCGGCCGTTGCCTACCGTGGAGGTGGCCGAGCCGACGACTGCCTGCTGCTGGATGTCGTTGAGCCAGGAGTGGTGGTCGATGCCCGCGTTGGCGGGGGCGGCCAGGCCGAACAGTGCGGCGGCGAATCCGGCGGCGATGGTGGCGGTGATGGCTGACTTCTTCATGGTGATCCCTCTTCCTTGCAGTGGGCCGGTAGTGAACTTCCGGCCGGTCTGATGGTGTAAACCGGCAGGTCAAGGGTTTAATTCCATTGGCAGTTATTGATCGACGGCTGGCAGTTTCGCGGTGGTCGTCGCGTGGTGTGAGCGTCGCGAGATCTACCCCAGCGTCGTGACGCAGGCCATATCCACGACCGTGGCGTAGACGTCGTGACGTCTCCAAACAGCAAGAGGGGCACCCGTTTCCGGGTGCCCCTCTTGTGTGGCTGGGTGTTAGCGGCCGTTGCCAATGGTCGACGTTGCGGCGCCCACCTCTGCCCGCTGCTGGATCTCGTTGAGCCAGTGGAGGCGGTCGACCCCACCGTCCGCGCTGGCCGGGGCGGCGAACCCGAACAGTGCGGCGGCGAATCCAGTGGCGATGGCGCTGGTGATTCCGAGCTTCTTCATGGTGATCCCTCTTCCTTGCAGTGGGCCGGTGGTCAACTTCCGGCTGGTCTGATCATGTAAACCGGCAGGTCAGGGGTTTAATTCCATTGGCAGTTATTGATCGTCGTGTGGCACGACCGCGGCGGTCGCCGGCGTGGGGGACGCGAAAGTGCAAGGCCTGGATCGACTATCGTCGTGACGCCCGAAACAGCAAGAGGGGCACCCGTTTCCGGGTGCCCCTCTGGTGTGGCGTGGTGTTAGCGGCCGTTGCCTACCGTGGAGGTGGCCGAGCCGACGACTGCTTCCTGCTGGATGTCGTTGAGCCAGGAGTGGTGGTCGATGCCCGCGTTGGCGGGGGCGGCCAGGCCGAACAGTGCGGCGGCGAATCCGGCGGCGATGGTGGCGGTGATGGCTGACTTCTTCATGGTGATCCCTCTTCCTTGCAGTGGGCCGGTAGTGAATCTCCGGCCGGTCTGATGGTGTAAACCGGCAGGTCAAGGGTTTAATTCCATTGGCGGTTATTGATCGACGACTGGCAGTTTCCCGGTGGTCGTCGGGCGGTGTGAGCCTCGCTAGATCTACCCCAGCGTCGTGACGCAGGGCATATCCACGACCGTGGTGTAGACGTCGCGAAAATGCCACGCTTCGAACGCCTATCGTCGTGACGCCCGAAACGCCAAGAAGGGCACCCGTTTCCGGGTGCCCCTCTGGTGTGGCGTGGTGTTAGCGGCCGTTGCCTACCGTGGAGGTGGCCGAGCCGACGACTGCCTGCTGCTGGATGTCGTTGAGCCAGGAGTGGTGGTCGATGCCCGCGTTGGCGGGGGCGGCCAGGCCGAACAGTGCGGCGGCGAATCCGGCGGCGATGGTGGCGGTGATGGCTGACTTCTTCATGGTGATCCCTCTTCCTTGCAGTGGGCCGGTAGTGAATCTCCGGCCGGTCTGATGGTGTAAACCGGCAGGTCAAGGGTTTAATTCCATTGGCGGTAATTGATCGACGGGTGGCAGTTTTCCGGCGGTCGTCGGGTGGTGTGAGCCTCGCGAGATCTACCCCAGCGTCGTGACCCGGGCCATATCCACGACCGTGGCGTAGACGTCGCGAGGGCACAACCAGCGCAGCCGAGGCCTCAGCCGATCGTCGGGCCTTGACGGTCGACGGTCGGTCCCTGCGCCACCGACCCGATGGTCGAGACCTCGTTGGTGATGTCGGCCCCGGCGGGGGCAGCGGTGCCGACGATCGCGGCCGCTACGAGAGTGGCGAACACGCCGGCCAGGGACAACTTCCTCATGAACGTCGAAACGCCGCAGGACCCAGTGGAATTCCGAGGCCTAGAAACAACCGGCTACTTGAAGCGCGCGTAGCAGAGGTCACGATTGCCGGACAGACCCGACCGGTACGCGACGATCCGTGTGAATCCTGCGGGCACGGTCTTGCTCTCGACGTTGCTCGCTGCGATCCCGTTGGTGAGCAGTCCGGCGACGGCTTCGTCGAGGTCGCCGGCGGTCAGACTCAGGGTCCGGCCGTCGGGGGTCGCGATCGAGGCGGCCATCGCGGCCTGGGCGACGCCGGTGAGGCAGGCCGTCCGCAGTGCCGCGACGGGCGTATCCAGCGGGTCGCCGTTTTCGTGCTGGACGGCAAGTGCGTATCGCGACGTCAGCACCGACAGCGCCGTGTTGTCGCCTTGCAGCAGAACGTAATTCGACTCGTCGGCGGGCGAGCCCAACTGTTGCATCGAGGCGACGTCGGCCCAGATGGTGTTCGTAGCCGGGCAGTACGACGCTGGGGGACTCGGCGGAACGTCCGTGCACGGGGCAGGCTCGTACGTCAGCGTCGGCGCCTGGGCCGGCCGGTACACCTCGCCCAGCACGTCCATCAGCAGCGTCAGCGTGCCCTCGTCGAGCGGCACCTCGCCGGACTGCACGTACCCGGTGTCGTCGAGCGGCAGCTCCATCGGCAGGTCACCGCGGCGCTGTGCGATCTCGTCGAAGTCGATGGTGGCGCATTCGGCCGCCCCAGCCATGAAGCCCATCTGAAAGGCGCTCACGCGGTCGAGCGCGGTGCCGTGGCCGTCCTCGAGCAGGTCCTGGTCGTCCGGGCCCAGGATCGGGTCGCGCAGCGTAATCGCCGCGGCCAGAACGTGATTCAGTCCGTCACCGGTCGAGAGATCGAAGCGGGGCGAGTTGCCCTCGGCGACCCAGCGGATGTAGGTGCCCGCGAAGCAGTCGGCCTGCTGCTCCAGGACGATCACCGGGGTGTCGTCGTTGACCAGACCCGCCATGTGCTGAATGGCGTGCCCGTACTCGTGCGCCATGAGCGCCGCGATCGACACGTCGCCGAAGAACTCGAGGCCGATGGGCACCATGACGCCTCGGTCCCACGCGAGTATGTCGCCCCCGGGGCAGTAGAAGGCGTTGGGTTCGTCGTAGGTGCCGGTGCCGCACACCGCCGGGCTCGACGGATCCTCCGAGTCGTAGGACAGCAGGTTCTCGATGGGGGTGAACTGGCCGGCGAGCGCACCGGCGTAGTTCTGCTGCCAGAACTCGACGATGTCGTTGACCGACAGCAGTGCGAGCCGGTCGACGTCGCCGCCGTCACCGTTCTGCACCTCGCCGGTCGGGTCGGGGGAGTCGTCCTTGACGCCGCTCGGGCCGTCCTCCGCCGGCAACCCACCCACGCGGAACGGGTCGTAGAGATTCGACACCGCTCGGCCCTGCGTGACCGACGAGCAGCCGGCGACCAGGAACACCACACACGAGGCGGCGACCGCCATCAACACTGCGCTGCGTCGAATCATGTCCTGACGATCTGTCGGTCCCGAGGTGAGCCACCAGAGATTAACCCTCGGGTCGGCTCGGCAGGGGGTCGAGATCGTCCTCGTTGCGATCGCAGCCGAGACAAATACCCCGGTCAGGACCGCTCAAACGCCCCATGATCACTTTTCTCGCCCAATATCGGAACACTGAAAGTCGGCTCTTAGCAGTCCATTAGACGCTGTTCCCCAAGGCCTTAGTTTTGCGCCCTAGCGTTGAAGTCAACGACGAGACGGGGGCGACATGACCGCAACGATCCAAGACTTCAGCTACGGCACGTCCTCCAACGAATGCGACCGCGCACTGGTCCGGGCCTACAGCCGGCAACTCGCGACGGTCGTCAGCGTCAGCGGCGGCGTCGATTCGGACAATTGGGACTTCGTGGCCGCGCGCGTCGGCCGCCACGTGCTCGAGGACGACGTTCTGCTCGATCTCGGTGGCGTCGACGCCGCCAGCCCGGAATGCCGCGACCTGCTCTACTTCGTCGACGACGCCTGCCAGGCGGCCGGGGTTGACTGGGTGCTGGTCGCCGCAGAGGAACTCATCGACGGCATCGGCCTGATGGGCGAAGACCTCACCTGCGCGGTCGCGCGCTCGGTCCGCGAAGGGCTGCGCTACTTCGCCGACGTCTCCGGCGCTCGCCGCCAGGCGCTGCTGCCGCTGCTGGACCGGACCGCGTAACCCTCACGTCAGCACGCCGCGCAGTACCAGTTCGGCGAGGTCGCGCGCGGCACGGTCGGTGTCCCTGACCCGTCGCACGCACACCGCGTACCAGGCGCCGCCCGCGATCACGTCCATCAGGGTGTCGGCGTCCACGGCCCGGGCCGTGCCTTCGCTCACCGCGACGTCCAGACGTTCGGCCAGTTGGCTGCGTGCCGCGGCCTCCAGGCGGTCGCTCAGCAGTCGGCGCATCCGTCGGTCGGAGCGGAGATCGACCAGTACGCCGGGAATCGCCTCGCGCACCACCGGGTCGCCGTACATGCGGATCGCACCGCGGCACAGTCGGGTGACCTCCGCCGCGAAGTCGTCCTCGGGCGCCTCGGGCCCCAGGTCGGGGAACGCCGCCTCGTGCACCAGCTGCGCCTTCGAACTCCACCGCCGGTAGATCGCCGGCCTGCTCACCCCGGCCGTTGCAGCGATCAGGTCGATGGTGGTCGCGGAGTATCCCCGCTCGATCAGCAGGGTGCGGGTGGTGGCCAGCACCGCCTCGTCGATCGCCGGATCCCGGCGCGAGCCTTGCCGGCGGTGTCGTGGCGTTGCGTCGACGTCCGCCATTCGCCCTCCATCCGCGTGCGTTGTCGATACAGTCTGTCACGACAACCGCCTGTCACCAAGCGACGTCGAGAGGCACTTCGATGACGAACGGACTGCACCGGGAATTGGCCGACGTCGGCCAGGACGGATTGCACCTCTACACCTGCCCACTGTGTGAGGCCATGTGCGGGTTGGAGATTCAGGTCCGCGACGGCCACGTCGCCGGCGTCCGGCCGAACCGGGAGGACGTGTGGAGCCGGGGGCACATCTGCCCGAAGGGGGCGTCGCTGGGCGCGGTGCACGAAGACCCCGACCGCATCCGCATGCCGATGATCAAGGTCGACGGCGAGTGGCAGGAGGTCGACTGGCCGACCGCCTTCCGCCGCTGCACCGAGCTGCTCGCCCCCGTGATCGAGAAGCACGGGATCGGCGCCGTCACCGCGTACACCGGCAATCCGCTGGCGCACTCGTTCTCGCTGGCGCGCTACGCCGGGATCCTGCTCGGGATGTCCGGCATGCCCATCACCTACTCGCCAGGCACCATCGACCAGTGGCCGAAGAATCTGTCGTCACACCTGATGTACGGCGGCTGGTGGAGCTTCCCGGTGCCCGATGTCGAACGCACCGATCTACTGGTCGTCATGGGCGCCAATCCCGCCGCATCGCAGGGATCACTCCTGGCCGCGCCCGACGTCATGGGTCTGCTCGGCGCGATCCGCAAGCGGGGGCGGGTCATCGTCATCGACCCGGTGCGCACGGCGACCGCCGACCGGGCCGACGAGTGGCTGCCCATCACCCCGGGCACCGACGCGGCGCTGCTCCTCGGGGTCGCCCACACGCTGTTCGACGAGGGGCTGGTGAATCTCGGGACGCTCGAGCCGTACCTCGACGGCCTCGATGCGCTTCGCGAGGTGGTCGCCGACTGGGCGCCTGAGCGGGTCGCCGACGCGACGGGCATTGCGGCGGAACGCATCCGCGGGCTGGCACGCGAACTGGCGACGACGCGCCGCGCGGTGGTCTACGGCCGGATCGGCACATGCAATCAGGAGTTCGGCAGCCTGGCCAGCTGGCTCGTCGACGTCGTGAACGTACTCACCGGCCACTTCGACGTGCCGGGCGGCGCCATGTTCCCGACGCCCGCGGCATGGTCGGTGACAGTGCAGCCCATCCCGGGCCTCGAGGACGGCGTGCCGGAGTTCGGTCGGTACCGCACCCGCGTCCGCGGTGCCAAGGAGGTGCTGGGGCAGGTACCGGTGTCGTGCATGGCCGAGGAGATCGCCACTCCCGGCGAAGGCCAGATCAAGGCGCTCATCACGGTGGCGGGCAACCCCGTGCTGTCCACGCCGGCAGGCCACCTCCTCGACGAGGCGCTGCCGACGCTGGAGGCGATGATCTCGATCGACCTGTGGCTCAACGAAACCACGCGCCATGCCGACGTGATCCTGCCCGGGCCGTCACCGCTGGAACAGCCGCACCACGACGACCTCATCCTGAACTTCGCGGTCAACTCCGTCGCGAACTACTCGCCGCCGGTGTTCCGCAGGACCGACCCCGATGCGCGCGACGAGTGGGAGATCCTGATCCGTCTCACCGGGCTGTGCACCGGAACGCCCGCCGAGGACGTCGACGTCGCCGCCATCGACGACGGGTTCTTCGACTACCTGTGCTTCACGCAAGGACTCGACGGCGCCGAGATCCGCAAGCACTACGACCACGGCGGGCCCGAGCGGACGCTGGACCTGACGCTGCGCACCGGGCCGTTCGGCGACCGCTACGGGGAGAACCCGGACGGGTTGACGTTGGAGAAGCTCAAGGCCGCGCCCGACGGCATCAACTACGGCCACATGGTCGCGCGCGTGCCCGAGGTGCTCGGCACCGCTGACCAGAAGATCCGCCTGGCACCCCAGTACCTGCTCGACGACCTGCCCCGGCTGGCTGGGCGTCTCACCCGGGACCCGGACGACCTCGTGCTGGTGAGTCGACGGCACCTGCGCTCCAACAACTCCTGGCTGCACAACGTGGGTCCGCTGATGAAGGGCCGGGACCGATGCACCCTGCTGATGCACACCGACGACGCCGAACGTCGCGGGTTGCACACCGGCGAACTGGTCGCAGTGGAGTCGTCCGGCGGGCGCATCGAGGTGCCGGTCGAGGTCACCGACGCGATCAAGCGGGGCGTGGTGTCGATGCCCCACGGCTGGGGACACGGCAAGGCGGGCACGCGCATGGGCGTCGCCAACTCCTCGCCCGGGGTGAACACCAACGTGCTGTCACCGCCCGACTTCCTCGACGAGCCGTCGGGCAACGGCGCCCTCAACGGCATCCCCGTGACGGTCGTCGCGGCCACGGTCCTATCGTGAGCAGACGCGAAATCGCATGACTTGGAGTGAATCAGTGCGAGTTGGCGACTGCTCGCCGGAGAGGGGATGACCCGTGGGGCAAAACCAGCGCGGCAAGATCGTGATGAGCGACGAGCAGATCGCCGAGTTCATCGAGCACAGCAGGACCGCGACGATGGCGACGGTGCTGCCCAACGGCCGGCCGCACCTGGTCGCCATGTGGTACGCCGTCCTCGACGGTGAGATTTGGTTCGAGACCAAGGCCAAGTCCCAGAAGGCGGTCAACCTGCGGCGTGACCCGACGGTCACGGTGATGATCGAGGACGGCCTCACCTACGACACCCTGCGCGGCGTCTCGATCGACGGCACGGCCGAGATCGTGGACGCCGACCCGGATCTGCTGCACCGCGTCGGGGTCAGCGTGTGGGAGCGCTACACCGGGCCCTACACCGACGAGATGAAGCCGTTCGTCGACCAGATGATGAACAACCGCATCGCCGTTCGCGTCGTGCCGTCGCGGATGCGCAGCTGGGATCACCGCAAGCTGGGCATGCCCGAGATGCCCGTCGGTGGCACCACCGCGCAGTACCTCGGCTGACGGGGCGTCGGCGTAGCCCGGCTCTCAGCCCGAATAGCGTTGTACGAGTGCGGCGGTCGCGTCGCCGGCGCCCATGGGTTCACCCAGGAAGAAGCCCTGCGCCAGGTCGCATCCGCATTCGCGGAGCGCCTCGAGTTGCTGGGCGGTCTCCACGCCCTCGCCGACGACCGTAAGACCGAAGGCGCGGGCGAGCGTGATGATCGCGGCGACGATGGCCGTGGGGCGCGTTGCGGGAAGGTCCTTGACGTACGACCTATCCAACTTGAAGCACTCGAAGACGGAGTAGCGGTTCAGGTATGCGATCGAGCTGTATCCGCTGCCGAGGTCGTCGAGGGAGATTCCTATGCCCATCTCGTGGAGCGCGGCCAGGTTGTTCGCGACGCTCACGGTGTCGGAAACCCAAGCGGTTTCGGTGATCTCCAGACCGAGCGTGGTCGGGTCGAGTCCGGTCGCGCGCAACACGGCGGTGACCTTCGAGACGAACGCTGGGTCACGCAACTGCAGGGCGCTGACGTTGACGCGGATGCCGATGTCGAAGGTCGAGCGCCACGCTTGGGCCTGGGCGCAGGCCGTGCGCAGGGCCCATTCTCCGAGATCGCCCACCACGCCAGTGCGTTCGGCGACCGCGACGAACTCCGCCGGGTTGATCACGCCGAGTTCGGGGTGCCGCCAGCGGGCGAGGGCTTCCATCGCGACGGGCCGGCCGGTGGCGATGTCGACGATGGGTTGATACGACAGGCTCAAGTCGCCGTCGCCGAGCGCTGCGCGTAGGTCCTCGGAGAGGCGTCGCGTTCGGTCGGCGTCGTAGAGGTCGTCGCGATCGAAGACGGCACTGCCTCCGGTGCCGGCGTCCTTCGCGCGATACATCGCCATGTCGGCGTGGTGGACGAGTTCCTGTCGGGTTGATCCCCGGTGGGAGATCGCGATGCCGATGCTGGCGCTCAGTGGCGTGGGTTCGGTGCCGACGGGATGCGGGGTGTGGATGGCCTCCGTCAGCGCCTGCGCGAGTTGCCGAGCGTGGTCGATGCCGCCCACCCGTTCCGCGACGACGAGGAACTCGTCGCCTCCGACGCGGGCCACGGTGTCCTCCGGCCGGGCGGCCGCGGCGAGACGGTTGGCGATGCGCACCAGGGCGCGATCACCCGCTTCGTGCCCGAGGCTGTCGTTGATGATCTTGAAGTCGTCGATGTCGACGAGCATGACGGCCGTGGAGGTGCCGTCCTCCTGGCCCCGGGAGAGGGCTCGTTCGATGCGCTCGTAGGCCAGGGCCCGATTGTGCAGCCCGGTCAACGGATCGTGCATGCTGCGTTCGAGCAGCTGGCGGTCGAGGTCGAGACGCCGGATGGCGGCCGAGAGCACTCCGCTGACCGTCTCCAGAAACGACACGTCACGGTCGCTGTACATCCGATCGTGGTTGCTGTGCACCGAGAGCGCGCCCCACGGGCCTGCGTTTCCTGAGATGGGAACGCAGACGCCACTGCGAAAACCGTAGGACGCCATCCCCTCGGTCGAGAAGCGAACTTCCTCGTCGCGGTTCTCGCACACGACGACGCCGTTGGTCAGCAACGCGAAACCCATGAGGGAGCGGTGTCCGGCGGGCAGGGTGACCGGTCGGGGAGGCTTTCCGGTGAACCCGACGACGGCGATGAGCCCTTCGTCGCCATCCACTGGGCGGGTGATCATCGAGCGATCCACGCCCATCAGCTTCGACGCCGCGGAAGTCGCCGCCTCGAGCAGTTGATCGAGATCACCGTCGAGAGCCAGTCTGCTCAGGTTCGCCACCGCCTGCTGCTCGGCAGCCAGGTAGCTCGACGCCTGAGCTGCCTCCTGCCACCGGCCTTCGGTTCGGGTGGCCGCACGTTCCACCACGGTGGTCACCACCACACAGGAGTCGACTCCCGAACGGTGGACCACGAACGACGCGATCTGCACGGGTATCGACTGTCCGGCAGCGAAGTTCATCAACTCGGCGTCACGCCAGGGAGTTGGACCGGAGTGGCCGTTCGTCGACTGCGACGTAACGTCGAAGCTGGGGTGCGCGTGCGGGAACAGTTCACTCGTGTGGACCGGCTCGGCGCCTGTCAGTCCGCAGAACGCTGCGCCTGCTGAATTGACGTATAGGACCTTCCCGGAGGCGTCCGAGATGACGATCATCTGAGGCAGGCTTCCGACGACACCTCGCAGTACCTCGATGTCGTCGAGCGGACTGTTCAAGGTGCTGCGGCTTCGCTGGAACCGGCACGCAAGGCAATGGGATCGCGAACGACTTCAACCACTCTTGCCACCCCGCAGCCAGTGATACCACTGATCGTCGTGCGGCACCCCATGTCGCACGTTTGCCGGATCACCGTAGCGCGGATCGTTGCTGAATGATCGTGAAAGCGCCGAGGTCCGCGGCACCACCGCGCAGTACCTCGGCTGGAAGGTCAGGTCTTGTCGGACCACCGGAACACACGCAGACAGCAGATCAAGCCCACGACGCTCCAGGCGGTCAGCACGAGGAAGATGCGGCCGTGCTCCCACGTCCCTGCCGGTTCGAGGACGACCATCTCCGGCGGCAGTAGCACCGACCGGAAGCCCTGGGCCATCCACTTCACCGGGAAGATGGACCCGATGGTGAGCATCCAGATGGGCAGCATCATCAGCGGCACGTAGGTGCCCGACAGGAACTGCAGGCCCACCGCCGGGCCGTTGGTGATGACGGCGGCGGAGACCGCGTTGCTGGCGAGGTTGCTGACGAAGATGCCCAGCAGCGAGCAACTCGTGATGCCGAGGACGAAGACCCAACCGAGGGTGAACCATTCGAAGACGCCGGTGGGGAGCCGCAGCTTGAAGATGAACACCCCGACCAGCAGCAGGATGACGGCCTCGGCGAGGCTCGCGATGGCGACCAGCGCAACCTTGCCGATGAAGTAGGACGACGCGGTCGCAGGAGTTCCGCGCAGTCGACGCAAGGCGCCGCTCTCACGATCGGCGGCGATGCTGATGCCGAGGTTGATGAACGACGTCGAGAGAATCCCGTAGGCCAGCATGCTCGCCGCGATCACGGCGCCGGTGCTGGTCTCGCTGTTGGGCAGCTTCGTCGAGAAGATCGAGCCCAGCAGGATGCAGATGACCGCGGGCATCGAGAACGTCAGGGCCAGCTGTTCCGGCCGACGGTAGAACATCTTCAGTTCGGGAACGACGCGCGACAGACCGATGCGCAGCGGGGACGGAAGCACGGGCTCCGAGGCGTCGGCGCGGTGCCGCGGCGATGTCGAGTTCTCGGCGCGCTCGGTGGCCATCACTGCAGCCCGATCAGACGCAGGTAGGCGTCTTCGAGTGTCGGCCGGCTGACGGTCAGCTGTTCCAGCTCGACGCCGCCGGCGGAGCGCTCCCTGATCAGCTCGGTCGGGTGGTGCGTCTCCTCCGTGTGAACCTGGCCATGGTCCACCCACCGGACCGTCGCGGCCGAGTTGGCATGTGCGGTAAGCCTCGTCGGAGAATCGACGGCCACGACGCGGCCACCGGCGATGACCGCCACGCGATCGGCCAGAGCGGCTGCTTCCTCCAGGTAGTGGGTGGTCAGCACGATGGTCGTGCCGTCGCGCGCCAACAGCCTGATCAGATCCCAGAACTGGCGGCGCGCCTCCGGATCGAAGCCCGTTGTCGGTTCGTCGAGGAACAGCAGTTCGGGCATGGCGATGATGCCGAGGGCGACGTCGAGCCGGCGGCGCTGCCCACCGGACAGCGTCCTGACCTTCGACCCGGACGTCGAGCCGAGGCCGACCAGGTCGAGCACCTCCCCCGATCCCCGGACCCGGCCGTAGCACTTCGCGAACATCTGCACCGTCTCGGCGACGGTGAGCATCCCGAAGTCGCTGGCTTCCTGCAGCACGATGCCGATCCTCGACCGCCAGGCCCTGCCCGCGGTGCCCGGATCCTCACCGAGAACGCGCACGTGCCCGGCGTCGCGCCGACGGTGGCCCTCGAGGATTTCGATGGTCGTGGTCTTGCCTGCGCCGTTCGGTCCGAGGATGGCCACCACCTCGCCGTAGGCGACGTCGAGATCCAGCTCGCGGACGGCGTGCAACCGCCCGTAGGACTTCGACATGCCGCGCACCCGAACGGCAGTCGACTGGTCTGGGTTCGTCAAGACCCGTCGGCCTCGAGTTCGGCGAGCAGTTCGCGGAGCTCGTCGTCCGAGAGCCCGGCCACGAGCTGCTCGACGTCGGCGGCGGAGTCGGGGGCGTCGACCGGCGGCGCCGCAACCTCACCGGCGCGCGGCAGGTCAAGGTCGCCGAGCACACGCACGGCGAGCGAGTTCACGCTCACGCCCTTGAGGATCTCGAGTACCGGGATGTCGATGGCGAACATCGCGTTGATCCGCATCCGGAACTCCATCGCCATCAGCGAGTCGAGACCGACGTCGTCGAGGGTCTCGTCGACCTCGACGTCGTCGACCGCACAGTCGAAGATCGCCGCGACGCTGCGTCGGACCTGCTCGGTGACCACGTCGAGTCGATCTTCTTCCGGGGTCTCGGCGATGACGTCGAGGATCGACGTTCCGGCCTCGCCGTCGAGTGACGGTTCGAGCACCTCGAGTTCGGAGAACATCGGCGGCAGCTGCCCGGCGAGACCCATCTGCCGGGCGCGGCCCCAGTCGGCGGTGATCGCGGTGACGGTCGGCGTCTTCTGATTGATCAGCCGGTCGAGGATCCGTGCGCCGGCCCTCGGGGTGATCAGTTCGATGCCGCGTTGTGCGTAGATCCGCTCCAGCTTGAGTTCTTCGACCATCCCGACCGACCATGGGCCCCACCCGATGGTGAGGGCCGGCAACCCCTGGGCACGGCGGTAATACGCGAACGCGTCGAGGAACGCGTTGGCGGCGGCGTAGTTGCCCTGTCCGGGGGAGGCGACGACCGACCCTGCGGACCCGAACATGACGAAGAACTGCAGATCGTGCCCTTCGAAGGCCTGGTGCAGTACCCGGGTTCCGGCGACCTTCGGGGCCATGACCGCCGTGAAGTCGCTCTCGGTCGTGTTGACCAGCAGGCGGTCGTCGACCGACCCCGCGGTGTGGACGACGCCGCGGACGGGCCGGCCCCCCGAGCGGACGTGGTCGGCGAGCCACGTCTGCACCCCGGCGGGGTCGGTGACGTCGACGCTGGCGCAGATCACTTCGGCACCGAGCCGTTCGATCTTGCGGATGGTCTCCACGGTCCGGAAGTGCGGGTGCTCCGGATCCAGGCCCGGCCACTGTGCTCGGGGCGGTAGCCCGCGCCGGCTCAGCAGCGCGATGTGTCGCGCGCCGCGCTCGGCGAGGTAGGCGGCCACGGTGCGACCGAGTGCGCCGAACCCGCCGGTGACGACGTAGGTGGCGTCGGCCGAGAGCTTGGTGGGGAACGGTCGCGTCAGCCCGGCGCACGGACGCAGGCGCGGCACCAGCGACGCCTCGCCGCGAATCGCCACCTGGTCCTCGGAGTTGGCGTCGAGCACGTGACGGCAGATGCGGGCGGCGGTGAGAGCGCGGTCGTCGGCATCGTCGACGTCGATCAGGCCGCCCCAGTTCGAGGCGAACTCCTGGTGGCCGATGACGCGTCCGAGACCCCAGATCGCGGACTGGTCGACGGCGAGGGTCTCGGTGCCCAGCGCCGGTTGCGCGTTCGCCGTCACCAGGTGCAGCCGCGGGGTGGCGGTGTCGATTTCGGCCAACGCGGTGACGAGGTGCAGGATCGCGAAGACGCCGACCCGCTGGGCCGTTTCGTCATCGGCGGCGGCTGGAGTGGCCGGAATGTCGAGTGCCCAGCAGTCCACGATGCCCGCGAGGTCGCCCTCCTTGGCGAGGTGAGCGTCGAGGAGGGCGCGGAACTGTTCGGGCCGTGCGGGATCGACGACGTATCCGTCGTGGCTCTCGGTGAGTTCGTCGACGGCGCGGTGCGCGACCTCGTGCACCCGGTGGCCGCGGCTCCGCAGGTCGGCGGCGACGAGTGCGCCGAGACCGGTGTCGTCGACGAGGACGAGCCAGGCCAGATCGTCGGCAACAGCACCGTTTTCGTCGACCACCGGAGCGTCAGCCGGAATCCACTGCATCTCGTAGAGTCCCTTGTCGATGCGTTCGGTCGACATGGCGGACGACGCCTGCAGCGACTGCACGGTGAAGCCGTCGAAGACGGCGAGGGTCTCTCCGAGACCGTTGACGACCGTGATGTCGCTCTCGATCTCCTCCGCGGTGGACGACACGACGCGGACGTGGACCGTCATGCTCTTCTCGGGCGGACCGTAGATGGCGCTGTGCCGGATCCGGGTGGGGAGGTACGTCCCGCCGTCACTGCCCTGGCCGTCAGCGCCGACGAACCTGGTACCGAACAACGTCTGAAAGGCGCTGTCCATCAACGCTGGGTGGAAGTGGTAGGCGTCGAGTTCGTCGACGATCTCGGCGGGAACGTCGATCTCGGCCACCGCCCACTCGGCCCCGGCGGCGATGCTGGTGACGGCACGGAACGCGTCGCCGTAGCCGAACCCGATCTCGCGGGTGCGGGCGTAGAAGTCGTCGCCGGTCATTGGGGTGCCCGCCTCGACCGCATCCGGAAGCGACGGGGGCGATGGGGGTGACGGGGGCAGGGTGTTCAGTTCTGCGGTCGCGGTCAGCGTCCACTTGAAGTCGCCGTCGCCGGTCGCCGTGAACGCGGCGAACTCCAGGGTGCCCTTGTCCTCGTCGAGCGTGGTCCTGACGAGGGGATCGCAGGAGTCGTCGATGATGAGGGCGCGGTGGAGTACGAGATCGTTGACGCTGCACGCGGTTCCGTAGGTCTCGATGGCCGCGGCCGCGGCCATCTCGGCGAACACCGAGCCGGGGACCACGACGGTGCCCTGGACCTGGTGGTCGGCCAGGAATCCGACGGTCGCGACGCTGAGTTCGCCCTCCCACGTGGGATGTACCGCGCTGACAGGTTGGCCCAGCAGCCGGTGGACGGGCTCGTAGTGCAGGTCTTGTGCCGCCTCCGGCGGCTCGTTCCAGAAGCGCTTCGACTGCCACGGGTAGGACGGGAGCTTGACCAGTTTGACCCCGCCTCGGGGGTTCAGCGCCTCCCACGCGACGTCGTGACCGTTGCCGTGCAGCGCGCCAACGCATTCGAGCAGGATGCGGTCGTCGTCGGCGTTGCGCCGCTGGGACGCGAGGACCGATACCGCCTGCGTTCCTGCGATCTCGTGAATGGACGATGCGAGCACCGGATGGGGGCCCAGCTCGACGAAGTGGGTGTAGCCGTCCTCGAGCATGCGGCGGGCCGCTGGCTCGAAGAGCACTGTGGCGCGGGTGTTCTGCCACCAGTACGCGGCGCCTGCCGAGTAGTCGGTGAGCTGCTCGCCGGTGACCGTGGAGTACAGCGGGATCGTCGCGGCCGCCGACGACAGTCCGTCGAATGCCTCGAGCAGGTCGTCCTTCACGGTGTCCATGTAGTGCGTGTGATACGGCACCGCGACCGGGAGGTACCGGTTGAACACGTCGGCTTCGTCGAGCTGGCGGGCGATTTCATCGAGGACTTCTCCGTCACCGGCTACCGTCACCGCGAACGGGCTGTTGATCGCGGCCACCGACACGCGCTGGCCGAACTCGGCGAGCATGGCGGGATCGACTGTCTGAAGCAATCTTTCGGCGCTCAGGCCGACGGCGAGCATGCGACCCATGCCGGTGGTCCGTTGCTGGAGCCGGCTCCGGTGGTAGATGACGTGGACGGCCTGCTCGAAGGTCAGCAGGCCGGCGAGATGGTGAGCGGCGACCTCGCCTGCGCTGTGCCCCACCACCGCGTCGGGGAGGATGCCGAATTCGCGCAGTTGCGCAGCCAGGGCGACCTGAACGGCGAAGTTCGCGGGTTGGGCGATCTCGGTGTCGCCCATGCGGGACTCGGTCTCGTCGCGCCGGAGTTCCTCGAGCAGCGACCAGTCGGCGTACTTCGACAGTTCGCGGTCGGTGCGCGCGATGCTGTCGGCGAAGACGGGGTAGACGTCGAGCAGCCCGCGGCACATCTTCCACCACTGGGGGCCCATGCCGGTGCAGACGAACGCCAGCTTGGGTGAGGTGGCCGACGTTCGGCCTGCGGAGGCGAGCCCGCCGCCGGCGGCGATGGCGTCGAGTTGGTCCAGCGCGTCGTCGAGTCCGTCGGCGATCAGGGCGCGGCGGTAGGTCAGGTGGGAGCGGCGCTGGCTGAGGTTGTAGCCGAGGTCGGCCAGCGTGAGTTCGGGATGGGCACGCACATGGTCGGCCAACTGCTGCGCGACGGCCACTAGGGCGTCCTCGCTGCGCGCCGAGATCGGCAGGACTGTCGGTGCGGACTGCGGACCGTGGTCGTCGACCGGCTGGGCCAGGGGAGTAGGGGGTTCGGCGAGGACGACGTGGGCGTTGGTACCGCCGAAGCCGAACGAGTTGACTCCCGCGATCCGCCGCTCGCCGGCCGGGAACGGGCGACCGAAGCGGGGGACGTCGACGTTGAGTTCGGCGAAGACACTGGTGGGGTTGTGGAAGTGCAGATTGGCGGGAACGTGGCCGTGCTGGAGGACCAGTGCGGCCTTGATCAGCCCGGCGACGCCTGCGCCGGCTTCGAGGTGGCCGATGTTGGTCTTGACCGATCCGACGAGCAGCGGCTCGGTGGCGGGCCGGTCGGATGCGAGCGCTCCGGCGAGGGCGCGCAGCTCCACCGGATCGCCCACCGGCGTCCCCGTGCCGTGTGCCTCCACGTAGCCGACCTCGTTGGGGTGGACGCGGGCGCGGCGCAGGGCGGTCGTGATGGCCGACCTCTGTGCGTCCTCGCTGGGCACGGTGATGCCGTCGGTGTTGCCGTCCTGGGTGACGGCCGAGCCCAGCACCTGCGCGTAGATGCGGTCGCCGTCGTGCAGGGCCTGCTCGAGTGGCTTGATGACGACGACGGCGCCGCCCTCGCCGCGCGCATAGCCGTCGGCGGACTCGTCGAACGCCTTGCACCGGCCATCGGGGCTGAGGAACCCGCTCTTGGACTCAGCGATGGCGGTGTTGGGCCCGACGATGACGTTCACGCCGCCCGCGAGCGCGAGGTCGCACTCGCCGTTCCAGATGCTCTGGGCCGCCAGGTGCACCGCGACGAGCGAACTCGAGCACGCGGTGTCGATCGACATGCTGGGTCCCCGCAGGTCGAACGCATAGGAGATGCGGTTCGCCAGCATCGTCATCATCATCCCGGTGGCGGAATGGGTCTTGAAGCGGAAGCGGCTGGTGGTGCCCTGGTTCTGCAGGAGCTGGTAGTCGAGGGTGAACCCGCCGATGAACACGCCGACCTCGGTGCCGGCCAGCGACTGCGGGGGGATGCCGCCGTCCTCGAGCGCCTCCCACGTGGTTTGCAGCAGCAGGCGCTGCTGCGGGTCGAGCAGGTTCGCCTCGCGTGGCGAGATGCCGAAGAACTGCGCGTCGAACTGGTCGATCTCCTCGAGGTACCCGCCCCGGCGGGTGACCATCTTGCCGGCCTTGGCCGGATTCGGATCGAAGAACCGCGTTGCGGTCCAACGTGTCTCGGGGACGACGCGGGTCGCGTCGGTGCCGCTGCACAGCAGTTCCCAGTAGTCCTCCGGTGAACCGACGTCACCAGGGAGACGACATCCGATCCCGACGATCGCCAACGGCTCGCGGTCTGGTCGGTCCTGCTTATCGGGCACCTTCATCCTCTTCCGTACAGCCTGAATTCATAGTGCGGCACGTGGCGGCGATCCGTGGCGGGATGCCGCGGAGAGGTCGGCACGGTATCGCCTGTTCCCAGATCGGTCAGTGCGCGGGCGCAGCGCTGAGGACCCAGTCCGTGGTGATCGGATTGGTCGCCTGCTCGTGCCGGTAGGTGGCCCGCAGGTCCCGCACCAGACCGTCGCGCTGCCACGCCTGCACCTGCGCCATCACGGCGTCGTCGGAGAAGTTCGATGACTTGTCGGCGAGCACGGTGTCGATCATCTGGCCCGCCACCTGCCGGAGCAGCCGGGCGTTGGCGTCGAAGCCCTCGTCGAATCCCTCCGACTTGCCGATCATGGCGTGGTGCAGGGTCTTCATGAAGTCGAGCGGCGAGTACAGGTCGACGAAGTCGACGGGAGAGTCAGCGCCCTCGACTGCCGCCCACTCCCGGAAGAACGCCTGCATGCGGTTGCTGAGGTCGATGAGTCCCTGGAGGTACGGCACGAAGGCCGGGTCGTCGGCGACGCGGGTGAATCGGTCGTTGCTGTAGAGGAATCCGACGAAGCCCCAGTAGAAGGCGATGTCCCAGATGACCTTCGCCGACATGACCGTCGGCGAGCCCATCAGCACGTACTGGTCGCGGTAGATGTTGAGCCACATGTCGGTCAGGGACCGGAACAGCGAATCGCTGATGGCCCCTCGGGCAACCACGTTCTCGCCGTCCAGATCGCGGCCGATCATGTCGGTGATGAGGCCGTTGCCGATGGCGACCAGGTCCAGGCCGGACGAGTACAGCGGATCCAGGAAGACTCCGGCGTCACCGGTGACGCACCACCGGTCGCCGCCGTCGAAGACCTTCGTCACGGTGTGGCTGTAGTGCTTCATGACGCGGAAGTCCATGATCAGGTCGTCGTACTTCGCGACCTCGGCCGCGCACTGCGGTTCGTGCTCGGCAAGCCACGCCTTGGCCTTGGCCAGGGTGTTGAAGCCGTCGAACGCGTGGAAGGCGGGGTCGGCCACGATGCCGACACTGGTCGCGCCGGAGGCCAGGCGGATCAGCCACACCCAGTAGCCCTCGCCCATCAGGTGATTGGTCGAGAACGAGCGGTCGCCTTCGTCGAGGCGCGAATGCCAGGCCGGGTCGTCGCTCCACTCGCCGACGTTGATCTCGGCGCCGACGCGGAACCATGCCGCGTTGCACGCGTGCCCGTTGTCGCGCTTGAGGTCGAGTTCGCGTGGCAGCGTTCGGTTGCGGCCCGACGCGTCGACCACCCAGCGCGCCGTCGTCCGGGTCACTGCGTCGTCGCTCTGGATCGACAGCGTGTGCGGACTGTCGCCGGCACCGACGTCGATGGACCGGGCACGGCCGACGATCATGTCGACGCCCGCTGCGACGCAGCGCTGGTGGAGTTCGTTCTCCAGCCTGCCCCGGTCGATCTGATAGGTGGTCTGGGACGTGAACGTCGAACTGCCGAGTTCGACCCGTCGGGTGATGTCGGTGTTGCCCTCACGGGAGAAGAACATCCGCAAACCCATCTTGCGGATCTGGGACGTTCGAAGGTGGTCGGCCATGCCGAGGCGGTCGCGCAGGTAGTGGGCGGACACCTCGACCGTCGATTCCCCGACGGTGTGGGTGATCTCGGGGACCGGGTGCGGCGTCGGTTCGATGATCAGGACGCGGGTTCCGGGGCGCGCGCTGCGAATCTCCAGCGCGAGGGTGAGCGCCGCGATGCCACCGCCGATGATGCTGACGTCGTGATCCGTCGCGACGCCGCCGGCCCGGGCGAGGCGGGCTTTGATCTTGTCCGCGAGCGCTTCTCGGCCTTCAGAGGTTAGCTGCGACAGGTGTGCTTGTACGTCCACGATGTGCCTTCCCTCGGGCCGGGTCGAAGATGCCACTCAGCAGTTCGAACGGTACACGCGCCAGGGCGTCCATCACCGCGAAGAACGCAGGTCGGCGGACCCGAAATAGACGCTGCCGGTACGGATTGCGCGGTGTCAGAACGCACTACGCGGCGCCTGTTGGAGTTGTTACCGATCGCTTACGTTTCGTTGGCATCGACGGCAGCCTCCTTGACGTCGCGCCGCGCAACGGGCGCCGATTCAGCCGGTGCATCGTTCGGGTCGGTATCGCTCATTTCTGCCGCCGAGCGGTGGCGTCCGTAGACGAACTCGAAGATTGGCGACGCCATCAGGGTGGTCACGATTGCGACGAGGACCAGGATGGTGAAGAGCGTGGGGGTGATGATTCCGGCTTGCAGCCCGATGTTGAGCAGGATCAGTTCGATCAGCCCGCGTGCGTTCATGAGCGCGCCGAGGGCCACGGATTCGCGCATCGGGACCTTGCGCAGACGCGCGGCCAGCGCGCACGCGACTCCCTTGCCGGCGATCGACACGACGAGGAGCCCGATGGTCACCGCCCAGAGCCCGGGGGTGTCGACCAGGCCGATCTGGGTGTTCAGGCCCGAGTACACGAAGAACGGCGGCAGCAGGAACGTGGTGACCGTCGGCTCGAGCGTGCCGGTGAGGCGGTTGGCGAAGAACCCGGACGGCATGGCGACGCCGAGGATGAACGCACCGAAGATCGCGTAGATGCCGATCAGGTCGGTGAACCAGGCGCACAGCATGAGAATGCACAGCACGGTGCTGAGCACGGGCGCGCTGATGCCGTTCTGACGTTCCGACAGCGGACCGAGCGGGCGCAGTGCCCGTCGTCCGATCGTCAGGACGAACAGCGCGTAGAGGATGCCGCCGCCGATCGCAAGGACGGCAGTGGACGAGCTGCCCTGGTTCATGGCGAGGACGACGGCCAGGATGCACCAGGACAGCGCGTCGTCTGTCGCGCCGCACGCCAATGCGAGTGTTCCCAGAGGGGTTCCGGTGAGGCGCTTCTCGAAGATGATGCGGGCCAGCATCGGGAAGGCGGTGGTGGCGATCGACGCGCCCAGGAACAACATCGCCATCAGCAGCGTGACGTTCTCACCGAAGAAGATGCCGGCGCCCAGCAGCGGTGCGGCGATGAGCGCGCCGAGGGCCAGCGGTGTCAGGAACCCCGCCGTCGAGACTGCCACCGCGGTGGCCGCGCGGTGCTTGATCAGGTCGACGTCGAAGTTGAGCCCGATCAGGAACATGTAGAGCACCAGGCCGATCTGCGCCATGGTGTAGAGCACGGTGTTCGCGTCGCCCGACGGGAACAGCCAGTCCTGCACCCCGGGTGCGATCAGGCCCAGCAGCGACGGACCGAGGACGACGCCGGCGATCATCTCGCCCACGACTTGCGGCTGACCGATGCGCCGGGCGAGCAGGCCCACGACGCGGCAGGCCGCAAGGATGACGGCGAGCTCGAGGAAGAAGTGGATGGCAACCGGACCGGGCATGGGCGGCGTCCCTAGCCCGACTTCGCGATCACGCGGCGGCACTGCGTCACGGCTTGGAGGGTAGACCGCCCTACGGGGCGAACCGGCGGCATCGGGTGATGCCGTCACGATCCCGACATACACGCCGGGAGTGGTCAGCCGTCGGCGCCGACCTCGACCGGAATCGCGTAGCGCTCGACGTATGCGGCGAACCGCTCGCGCAGGGCGTCCGCTGCCAGCCCGAAGTCCGCCACGCGGTAGCCGTGGGTGCCGAAGCGGCCCTTGGGGTTGGCGGCGACGAAGGCCGCGATGCCGTCACGCGCGGGGCCGTCGAGGTCCATGCCGCATCGCGCGTAGATCGTTTCGATCGCGCGCACCGGGTCCTGCACGAGGTCGGCGTAGTGCACGTCGATGATCGGGTGTTCGGGATGCGCGGACCGGAAGGCTTCGATCCGGTCGACGGACTCGGCCAGCATCTGGGTCCAGTGCTCGGCGATGTACGCCGCGTGGTCGCCATCGCTGAAGGTGCCGGTGAGCGTCGAGATCAGGCTGCAGGCCGATGCACACAGGACTGCCGGGTCACGGTGCAGCAGTAGCAGGTGCGCGTCGGGGTACTCGGCCGTCAACGCGTCGAGGGCGAGCGCATGATTGGGGCTCTTCAACGTCCACTGGCCGCGCACGCCGCCGCTCTGCAGCACCTGCAACGCGCTCCGGTGATACCGGTAGGCCGATCGATAGTCGGCCTGGCGCAACCACTCGCCGTACGTCGGCACGTTGGCGATCGCCTCCCAGGTGAGGCTCTTGAAGTCCTGGCCGAGCAGCGTGATGCATTCGGTCGGACCCTCGGCGTCCTCGTGGTGGACGATCTTCATCCGGGGGTTGAGCGATTCCAGCATGTCGATGGCGGCGTTGGCCGCGTCGACCCGCGGTCCGGCCCGGAAGGTCTCCGGAGAGGGCGGTGGGACGCCGTCGGACGCCTCCCACCGCAGCAGCGCCCGATTGCCAGGATCACGGTCGAGTAGCTGGCTCAGGAAGGTCGTGCCCGCCCGGAACATGCCCACCACGATCAGCGGCGCGTCGATGCGCTCCCGGGCGACGTCGGGATGGCGACGGTGCCAGTCGGTGATCTTCAGCCGGTTCGTCAGCGCGCCGATGACGTTCTGTTGCAGCGCGAAGTAGCCGAGTTCGTGCAGCCCTGCCTCGGCGTCGGCCGAGGCGCACAGGACCGTCAGACCTTCGACGAAGTCGTTCGAGCCGAAGTCGTCGCTGCCTGCCGCCTCGATCGCGGCCGTCATCATGGCGTCGACGTTCAGTTCGGGCACGGCCGGCCTACGCCTGCTCGATCTCGACGACCGTGCGGCCCATCGTGCGCCGCCGATCGTGGTCGTGCAGCGCGTCGGCGACCTCGGCCATCGCGATCCGGCGTCCGACCACGGGGCGGATTGCACCGGTCGCCAGCAGGTCGAGCAGAGCGGCGTGCACCTCACGACCCACTTCGGCAGGGAACGTGTTGAGACCGAATCTGCGGAAGTCGACGGGCAGTTCGCCGTACCCGAGGATCACGCCGAGCACCGAGATGTTCCCCATGGAGACCTTGCGCAGCGGGCGGCCGGTCAGACCCGATTGGGGGTCGTCGTTGAAGCCGACCGGAAGGTATCGACCCTCCCTGGCCATGCAGGTCCAGACGACCTCGGTCTGGTCGCCGCCGACGAGGTCCACGGCGACGTCGGCTCCGCGGCCGGAGGTGCGCGCGTTGACCTCGTCGAAGAGGTCGGCGGAGGTTCGGTCGATCGCGGAGGCGCCGAGTTCCTCGCAGAGACGGGTCTTCTCGGGACCGCCTGCCACCGCGACGACCTGGGCGCCTGCCGCGACGCCGAGCTGGATCACCGCGGTCCCGACGGCACTCGCCCCACCCACGACGAGGAGGGTCTCGCCCGATGCCAGACGGGCGCGCCGGTGCAGCGCGAGGTAGCCCACGTGGAAGGGCAGCGTGAATGCGGCGGCGTCGACGTCGTTCAGCTCGGGCGGCGCGGCGAAGGTGCCGGTCGTAGGAGCGATCGCGTATTCGGCCATGCCTCCGAGTGATTGCGTGGTCATGGCCACGACGCGACGGCCCAGCCACTCGGTGGCCCCGTCGCCGACGGCGTCGACGACACCGCACACGTCCATGCCCAGAGTGAAGGGGATCCGACCCATGACACTCGCGACGGTGCCGCGGCACCTCGCGATGTCGCCGAAGTTGAGAGATGCAGCAGAGACGGCTATCCGGACCTCGCCGGGCTCCGGCTCGGGAGTCGGAACCGACTGCACCTCAATGGCTTCCGTGGGTTCACCGTGGCGTACGACGCGAACAGCCCTCAACCGTCGACCTCCTGCCGGCGAGTGCACCGATGCACCCGGCAGCGACGCTAGTAAGCAGGGGTGCTTATGTCAATGGGGTGGGAGCCGTCATCGCCGCGGTGGCCATGGCGACCAGGTTCTGCACGAAGGGCTCGTAGCCCAGCTGCGGTCGGCCGTCCCGGCCGCGCCGCTCCAGCAGGCGAGCCCGGTCGGCGATGGCCCGGAGGATGAACATCACCATCAACGAGAAGCGTTCGGTACGAAGCACATCCGTGGTCTCAGCCGTTCGCCCGACGAGCAGCGCGAACACGTCGTTCCCGCCGGTACGGGCGAGTACGGCCTGCAGTTCGGTGCCGAACTGCGCCGAATCCTCGCCGGTCAGCTCGGCGATGATCAACAGACAGCAGCGACCTCGCCAACCGCTGTCCGCCAATTCGGCGGCGGGACGCACGAGTGCCTCGACCACGGGAGCGAGACCGGCCTCGCGCCTGGCGACCGCCAGCAGGTCGCTCTCGCGACGGGCGAGGAACTCCGCATGCCGGTCGATGACGGCGCAGAGAATGCCGTCGCGCGAACCGAAGTGGTACCGCAGCGCCGCCCGATTGCGTTGACCCGCTTGCCGCGTGATGTCGATCAGCGACGCGTTGAACACCCCGTCACGCGCGAACGCCTTGGCCGCGCTGTCGAGCAGCTGGTCCTTCGTCGCGGACGCGTCGGGTGGCACCCGTCCGATCCTAGGTCGGGTCAGGCAGGCGCCGTGCCCCTGGCGGTGGAGAACGCATCGACCAGTTCGGGGATCTCCCGCAGATGCCTACGGAGTACCTCGACGCATTCGTTGGCGTCGTTGCGATCGAGGGCGGCGACGAGTTCGCGATGCTCGCGTTCGATGGTCGCCAAACGAGAGGGCACCTCGACGAGGGTGCGGGTTCCCAGCCGAACCTGACGCGGCTGCAGCGCGTCGTAGAGCTCCGCGATCACCGCATTGCGTTGATGGCGCACGATTTCAGAGTGGAACAGCTGATCGAGTTGAGCGAAGCCGTTCCAGTCGCGCGCTTCGCCGGCCCGCTCCATCTCCTCGATCAGCGCCCGGGCGCTCTCTGGCATGCCTGCCTCGCGCTGGCAGATCGTCCGTAGTGCATCGGATTCGAGTACGAAGCGCGCCTGATAGATCTCGCGCATCTCCACCGCGGTCACCACCCGGACCTGAGCCCCCCGGCGCGGCAGGAGGTCGACGTATCGCTCGACCTGCAGCCGCTGCAGGGCTTCGCGGACGGGAGTGCGCGAGGTGTTCACTCGTGCGGCGAGCGCGACTTCGTCGATGAACTCGCCCTCGGCGTACTCGCCGCTGAGGATCGCGTCGCGGATCCACCCATAGGCGCGCTGGCTGGCGGAAGCCTTCGTCGGCTCCGCCCCGGTGCGGCCATCGACGGGGGACATGCCCTCATTCAACCATTTACACCGACTGCATTCTTCGTGTATACAACATGTCTACAACGTGTGCTTCGCGTTGACGTGCGCGGTCAGTGAATTCGAATCACCCGAGAAGGGGCGAAGCGATGCCTAACCCAACCGAGAACGGCTCTGAACGTCAGAAGCCATCGACGTCGATCTGGCTCACCGAACCTTCGGCGGCTGCCGTCGAGATGGGCCACATCGCCGGCTACGACACCGTGGTGCTGGACATCGAGCACGGGCTGTTCGATCTGGGCGCCCTCGACTGGATCATCCCGCTGATCCGGGCCAAGGGGATGCGGGTGATCGCCAAGGTGCTCGGTCCGGAGCGCGGCCCGATCCAGCAGGCGCTCGACTTCGGTGCCGACGCCGTCGCGATCCCGCACATCACGTCCGCCGACCACGCGGCCCAGATCTGCGGCTTCGCGAAGTTCCCACCGCTGGGCGATCGGTCCTTCGCGGGCGGCCGCACCTCGGCCTACCGGGGCTTCACCGACGACTGGGTGAGCGCCCAAGACCGCAACACCAAGTGCTATCCCATGATCGAAGACGGCTCGGCGTTCGACGACATCGAGGAGATCCTGGCCCTGCCCGTCGTCGACGGGATCTTCATCGGTCCGTCGGATCTCTCGCTCCGTCGGGACCGAGGGGCATACGGCGTGACCGCCGAGGATCTCTCGGACATCCGCCGCCTGGCCCGCGCCGCCAACGCCGCAGGCAAGCCGTGGCTGCTGCCGGCCTGGAGCGCCGCCGAACAGCGCCTTGCCGTGGAAGAAGGTGCCCACACCATCGTCGCCGCGATGCAGTACGGCGCCATGCTGGCGGGATTCACGGCGACCATGCAGAGCCTGCAGGACATCACAGCCGACGTGAGGATTGCCCGATGACCCTGACTGCCGCGATTGCCCAGTTCGCCCCCTCGGAGGACAAGGAGGCGAACGTCGAGACAATGGTCGACCTGCTGCGCCAAGCCGCCGCCCAGGGTGCCGAACTCGTGGTCCTGCCCGAGTACTCCGTGTTCACCGTTTCCACGATGGACGACCGGTTCGTGCACACCGCCGAGTCCCTGGACGGCCCGTCGGTCACACGGCTGGCACAGTCCGCCGCCGAGTTGAACCTCACGGTCATCTTCGGCGTGAACGAGTCCGCTGGAAACGGCAAGATCCACAACACCCTGGTGGGCATCCAGGGTGGCAAGATCGCCGCCGTGTACCGAAAGGTGCACCTGTACGACGCCTTTGGCTACAAGGAGTCCGACCGGGTCATCGCGGCAGACCCGTCCACGCCAGAGTTGTTGCGGGTGAACGGGTTCACGATCGGGATGCAGACCTGCTACGACCTGCGCTTCCCGGAGACCTCCCGAACCCTGGTCGACGCGGGCGCCGACGTGATCGCCCTGCCCGCCGAGTGGGTGCCGGGGCCGCTCAAGGAGTACCACTGGAACACCCTGCTTCGAGCGCGGGCAATCGAGAACACCGTCTACGTGCTGGCCGCGGATCAGATTGCTCCGGCGGGGTCGGGCAACAGCGTCATCCTGGATCCGATGGGCATCCCGTTGGCCGCGCTCGGCGAGGCCGCGGGGGTGGGCGTGGCGCGTCTGGAGCGCAGCCGCCTCGACGGCGTCCGAACCGTCAATCCTGCACTGACGCTGCGGCGCTACCGCGTCCAGCCGGAGGCATGACGTGAGCGATCTGGTGCGCCGAGTGCGCCGGACCATCGCCATAGTCTCCGCCGCCGTGACCGCAACCGCACTGTCCGGCTGTGCCGCCGACGACGGCACGTTCGTCGTGCACTACACGACCTACTCCTCGCCGACGTCGGATCAGTCCCTGACCATGCAGCGGTGGGCGGAGGAGGTCGAGGAGCGCACCGACGGCGGGGTGAAGGTCGAGTTCCACTACTCGCAGAGCCTGGTCGGCGCCGACGAGTCGCTGCAGGCGACCCTCGACGGCCGCGCCGATCTCGCTCAGGTGGGCTCGCTGTACTCAGCGTCGGATCTCTCCATGTTCACCGTCATCGAGCTGCCGTTCGAAACCAACAATCCGCAGGTCCAGATGACGGCCATCGAGCGGCTGTACGAGGAGAACGACACCTATCGCGACGACTTCGACCGCCAGGGCGTGCAGCTGCTGTTTCCCCTACCGCTCGGGATCAACCTCATCGGCTTGAAGGAGCCCGCCCGCACGCCGAATGACCTGGCAGGGCGCAGCATTCGGTCCGGCGGGCTCACGTCCGAGGCCCTGCTCGCCGTGGGTGCGAATCCCGTCGCGATGACGGCCACCGACGTCTACGAATCGATGGAACGAGGCGTCATCGACGGGTACACCTCGCTGGCGATCGCCAACCTGCCGACGTTCGGTCTGGCGTCCACCACGCCGTACCTCGTCGACCCCGGAATTGGAAGCTACGCGTCGTCGATCGTAGTGATCAACTCCGAACTGCTGGAGAAGATGCCTGCGGAGTATCAGGACGCGATCGCCGAGGCGTCCGGGAACGCCGTCGCCAACGGGCTCGAGGAGATGGACACGCTCGGCGTCCAAGCGTGTGCCGACCTCCGCAGCACGGGAGCGCAGCTGACGACGATGCCGCCGGGCGACGTCGAGGCGTGGAAGGAACGCGCCGGCATCGCACAGCAATGGGTCGACCGCTACACCGAGCGCGGCTACGACGCCGAAGGCGTACTCACCGACTACCGCCGAATCATCGGCGAGGAGTCCGCGCGGTCGCGCTACGCCGACCCGTTCTACGCGTGCCTCGAGGGAGAAAACCGATGACCGAGGACGTCACCCTTCCGCGGCCACTGCTCGTGATCGTCCGCTCCCTGGGCGTCGTTGCAGGTGTTCTGCTTCTCGGGCTCATCTTGCTGACCATCGCCGACGTGGTGAGCCGCAACGCCCGTGACCGCTCGATCGTCGGAACCGTGGACATCGCCACGATGCTGCTGGTGGCCGTCGCCTTCCTCGGACTCGCCGCCGCCGAAGCCGATGGCAGGCACGTAGCGGTCGAACTGATCGAGAGCCGCTTCGGCGTGCGCACCCGGGCGGTGTTCTCGATCCTGCGCAGCGTTCTGCTGGTCGGGCTCGGCGCCCTGCTGGCGTGGGGGCTGAGCGAGGTCCTGATCAGCGCTGCCAGCCGCGGCGAGACGACCAACGACATCCTGCGGCTCCCGACCTGGCCGGCGAAGGTGGTGCTGCTCGCGTCGTTCGTCCTGTTCTTCGTGGTGGCCGTGTGGAAGGAGCTGCTCACCTTCGCGGCGTTGCGTTCCGAGCAGAACGGAGACATCCGATGACCGCCACCACCGGCGTCGTGCTGATCGTCGTCCTCGTTCTGTTCTTCGCCCTGTTGGCGATCCGGCTCCACGTGGGCCTGTCGCTGATGGCGTCGGCGCTCGTCGGCGTGCTGCTGCTGCGCAGCACCGGCGCCGGAGTCAGCACGGTGTCCAACCAACCGTTCTCCACCGCCGCCGACTACTCGCTGACGATCATCCCGCTGTTCATCGTGATGGGGATCTTCGCGGTCCGGGCAGGACTCGCCCAAGCCGGTTTCGACCTGGCCTCGGCGGCGCTACGCCGGCTCCCCGGCGGGCCCGCGCTCTCGTCGCTTGCGGGATCCGGCATGTTCGCCGCGGTCACCGGATCGAGCGTGGCCACGGTGGCGACGATGGCGCGGGTCTCCACCGACGCCATCGTCCGCGCCGGGTACAGCATCCGTCTCGCCGCGGGTGTCGTCTGCGCCGGAGGCACACTCGGCGTGCTGATCCCGCCGTCGATCGTGCTGGTCCTCTACGGCGTGGTGACCGAGGAGAGCATCGGTCAGTTGCTGATCGCCGGAATCGGGCCGGGCCTGGTCACCATCGCCGCCTACGCGGTCACCATCGTCTCGTTGGTGACGTGGCAACGGCGCCGCGCGGCGAACCGCGCTGTGCCGCAGAGCGTCGGTGCGGCGGGGAACCCCACCCCGCCCGGTGACCTCGATCCGGACGGCCCCGGTGCAGCAGAGCCGGGTGAGCCGACTCGCCTCGACATCAGCGGATTCCTATATCTCGCAGTCATCTTCGCCGTGTCGATCGGCACGACTTACCTCGGTCTGGCGACTCCGACGGAGGCGGCGTCGTTCGGTGCGCTCGCGGCGCTGGTCATCCTATTGCTGCGGACGCGGCCGCCGGCCTGGCTGCACGAGATCAAGGAGGCGCTGACGGAGGCGGTCGGCCTGACCGCGATGACCTTCTTGCTGATGGTCGGAGCCGGGGTGTTCACCTACGTCCTGGCGCTGAGCGGAGCGAGCACGTCACTGGTGAGCACGGTGACCGAGGCCGATCTGCCGCCGTACCTGGTCCTCGTTCTGTGCCTGGCGATACTGCTGCCGATGGGCATGTTCCTCGACGGCATCTCGATGATCCTGATCGCCGCGCCGCTGCTGCACCCGATCCTGGTGGGTTACGGGTTCGACGGGATCTGGATCGGCGTCCTCGTCGTGAAGGTCGCGGAGATGGCGCTGATCACCCCGCCCGTGGGCATGAACGCCTTCGTCTACTCGGGCGCGGTGCGGGAGGCGGGTCTGGGCACCGTGTTTCGTGGCGTCGTCCCGTTCATCGTGGCCGACCTGGTGGTCGTGGCCGTGCTGATCGCCTTCCCCGCGATCGTCACCTTCCTCCCGTCGATGTCGGGCGCTCAGTGACCCGGACGCAGCCGACGGGCGGGCGGCCGCGCGCGGCCTGAAACACCGCGGCCGCGCGCGGCCTGAAACACCGCGGCCCCGGCGACCGATGATCACGGCATGACTCCGTTCCGTGTCGCCGGCGCCCTGGCGGTCGCGATGGCCGCGACCTGGTCGTCCGTGTCGACGGCCCACGCCGACGGCTTCGCCCAGCTCGGTCGAGTTCCGGTGGTGGCGTCTCCGACGTGCGCCGGCAGTGTCAGCGCCGAGGCGCAGGTGGCGCCGATCCAGGTCGACGACCGCGTCGGGAACGGCGTACGCGTTGCGATGAACTACGACGCAGGCACATACGACGGCTCCTGTGCGCTCACCGTCTCCGCTGTGTGGGAGAACCTCGAGACGGGAGCTTCGGGAACCGGCGACATCACCGCGGTGTCGACGATCGACGGGCACTACGGTTTCGTCGGCTATGCCAACACCACGTTCGCAACGGGCCCGGGAGACGTCGTCATCACGCTCAGTTCGCACCCCGGTGCCGAGTTGCTCGTCACCGTGTGAGGTCCAACCCGCGAATCACTCGACCGGTCACGACACCGACGCCATTGCCCTGCTGAGGGATTCGGTCGTCCGGTCTCGCTCGTCGCCCATCCCGACGATGGTGTCGAGCGTCAGTGGAGCGAGGACGTGGGTGAGTCCGTGGCCCTCGTGCCCGAAGAAGCCTGCCAACTCGAGCATCACCGCGCCGTGGACCAGGCTCCAGAGCCGGCCGGCGATGTTCAGCTCGCCGTCGTCGCGGATGCGACCCGCCGCGATCATGCGCCGCACCGCATTGCGCAGCGCCTCGAACGAGGCCGCCGATTCGGAGCGGTCGGTGGCGCTGCCGGTGCTGGTGACGTCGGTGCGGGATCCGGCAACCGACGTTGGTGCCGCGGCGCCGAAGATGAGTTGGTATCGCTGGGGGTTCGCGAGCGCGAATCTGCGATAGGCGGCGCCCATCACGAAGAAGTCCGCGACGGGGTCGTCGGTCTCCTCGGCGTCGGTCAGGGCGTCGCCGAATCGCGAGAAGGCTTCGTTCGCGACTGCCTCGATGACGCCGGTCATCCCCCCGAAGTGCGTGTAGACCGCCATGGTCGACGTGCCGACCTCGGCGGCGAGGTTGCGCACGCTGAGCGACTGGAGGCCGTCGCGTTCCAGAAGCCGCAGGCCGCCGTCGATCAGTCGCTCCCGAACGTCACTCATTATTGCGATCTTGCCATAACGCTGTTATACATGGGTAAGGCATAACACCGTTATGGAGGGCACGTCATGACCAACCGCTACTTGGAAGACTCGTTCGCACCGGTCAGCGAGGAGCTCACGCTCACCGACCTCGAGGTGACCGGCGCCATCCCCGACTACCTGGACGGGCGGTACCTACGCAACGGTCCGAACCCCATCGGCGAGATCGATCCCGAGCTGTACCACTGGTTCGTTGGCGACGGCATGGTGCATGGCATGCGGCTCCGTGACGGCAAGGCGCAGTGGTACCGCAACCGGTGGGTGCGCAGCCCGCATGCCGCTCGCATGCTCGGGGAGACGCCGTCATACCGGCACTTCGGCATCTCCGGGATGGGCGCCAACACCAACGTGATCGGTCACGCGGGCAAGACGCTCGCGTTGGTCGAGGGCGGCGTCGCCACCTACGAGTTGACCGACGAACTGGACACCGTTGGACCGTGCGACTTCGACGGGAAGCTCACCGGGGGCTACACCGCGCACCCGAAGCGCGACCCGGAAACCGGTGAGCTGCATGCGGTCTCGTACAACATGTACCGCGGCAACACCGTGCAGTACTCGGTGATCGGCGTCGACGGCCGCGCGCGGCGCACCGTCGACATCGAGGTCACCGGCAGCCCGATGATGCACGACTTCTCACTGACCGAGCGGCACGTCGTCTTCTACGACCTCCCGGTGACGTTCGACGGTCGCCAGGCTGCGGAGATGACGGTGCCGCGCGGCCTGCGCCTGCCCGCTCGACTCCTGTTGTCGGCCTTGATCGGTCGGGTCCGCATCCCGGATCCGATCAGCGCCAGGACGCCTTCGGGCATGAGCGCCGACCGTCGCTTTCCCTACTCGTGGAATCCCCGCTATCCCGCGAGGATCGGGGTCATGCCGCGTGACGGCGGGAGCGCCGACGTGCGGTGGTTCGACGTCGAGCCCTGCTACGTCTTCCACCCGATGAACGCCTACGACGATGGAGACACCGTCGTGCTCGACGTCATCCGCCACCCGAAGATGTTCGACACCGACCACCTCGGACCCAACGAGGGGCCGCCCACGCTGGACCGCTGGACGGTCGACCTCGCCGACGGCAAGGTGCGGGAATCGCGAATCGACGATCGGGCGCAGGAGTTCCCCCGCGTCGACGAACGTCTCGTCGGCAAGCGGCATCGGTACGGCTATGCGCCTGCGGTTGGCGAGGGCACAGCCGGCACCGGAACCCTGCTCAAGCACGACTTCGTGGGCGGCAACGGCCAGGCACGGTCGTTCGGCGTGGAGAAGACGTTGGGCGAGTTCGTGTTTCACCCGGCCGCCCCGGACGCCGACGAGGACGACGGCGTGCTGATGGGGTACGTCTACGACCGACCGACGGACCGCAGCGAGCTGGCGATCCTCGATGCCAGGACACTGGATCAGGTGGCCGCCGTCAAGCTGCCGCACCGAGTTCCCGCCGGCTTCCACGGGAACTGGGTGCCGACAGCCACCGGCTCCTGACGGTCGAGTCAGTCGCCCGTGTCACCGCTCGGTGCGCCTGCACCACCGCCGGAGTCGAGGTTTCCGCCGCCGCCTTCGGTGCCGCCCTCACCGGTGTTCCCGGACTCGCTGCCGGAGGTCGGGGGACTGACGTTGTTGGGTCCGGTCGATCCCGTGACGCCCTCGGAGCCGCCACCGCCCTCGCCCGTCGAGCCACCGCCGCTGGCTCCGCCGGGCATCGCTTCGCCGGCCTGGACCCAGGTCAGAAGATCCTCGGGTCCGTTGTCGTAGACCACGCTGTTCGGCAGGTCGCCCACCACGTCGAAGTAGACCGTGCCGGTGGTCGTGGTGCCCTCGAAGAGGGGGCCCGCGCTGAGGGTGGACACCTGGGCGAGGGCGGGGTAGTTGGCGCCGCTCGCCGAACGGGCGTTGAAGAACGGGACCACCGGATTGACGGTTCCCCGTAGGGCTCTGGCCATGACCGTCGCCTCGTACAGTCGGCCACCGACCGGGTACGCGACGGGAGCGCCGCTGGGGACGATCTTGGTCACCGTGTACGCGATTTCCGTGCCGTTGGGTTCTCTCAACAGTTCTTCGATGCCCACTGTCTGGACATTGCCCGCGGCCGACGCCGCGGGAGCGACGCCGATGCCGAATGCGACTGCGGTGGCCGCGACGGCGACTACAAGCTTCTCTGTCTTCATGCTGTGGACTCCTCGTGCAGTGCTGGTTCGTCACAGCACCGATACCCGCCGAGTTCGCGTCGAAACGACACGTCAATATTGGTAGGCAGACGGCACCTCAGCGGCTGTCGACGACCCGCTGAGCGACGTGCCAGAGCTTCTCGTTGCCGCTCTGCGACAGCGTGCGCAACATGTCGAAGGCACCGACGGCATTGATCGAGAAACGCTCCATGAGAACGCCCTTCGCCTGGCCGATCAGGTCGCGGCTGGCGAGCGCCGACTCGAACTGGGTGTGCCGATCGCTGGCGATGATCGCGAGGGCAGCCTGCGTCGCGAGCATGGCGCCGACGGTCTCCGCCGCGGTGTCGAACGTCTGGCGCTCACGACCGAAGAGATTGAGCGCACCACCACCGTTGTCGGTCGTGTACAGCTGATAGGACAGCATGCTGTAGACGCCTCGTTGGACCGCTCCGGCCGCGAAGGTCGGCCAGCGCTCGTCGCTCGACAGGTCGGGGCAGCGGATGATCGAGTCGGTGACCACCGCCTCGAGACAGGGGCCCTCGCCGGTGTCCTGCTGCAGCTGGTCCAACTCGATCACCATCGGCGTCGTCGGCTTGACCGAGCGGAACTCGCCATCGGTGATCAGCAGAACGTCCGCGTAGTCGATGCCGTCGATGAGGTCGACCGCCGACGCCGTGACCGCCGCCAGGGTCTCGCCGATGTCGTCATGGCGATTGACGTGGCCGGCGATGTCGTGCATCGCCGCTCGCAAGAATGCGTCGTGGTCTTCGCGGCTCGTCATCGGAGCTACTTCCCTCTGCCGCGATGGAGGGTTCGTGCTGGCGGTCAGGACCTCAGTATGCGCTTAGCGGTGCCTACCCGGGAGAACTCGTTCTACGGGTCGAAAGCCGTACGGAGGTCGTCGTCGCTCGCCTCGCGGTGCGCAGCCGAGGCAGCGCGGTGGCGTTCTGCATCAGGAGTCCGTCGACCTGCGGCTGCCTGGTCGTGGTACTCGACCAACTTGTCGTGCGCGAGGGCCGCCTGCATGCTCGCTGCGGCGCTGTTGAGGCGAGCCGCTTCCACGTGTTCGGCGGTGATTTCCTGACCGACGGCCAATTCCGAGCGACGTTGCCTGATGGCTTCGAGACGCTCCGCCAGGCGCCGCAGGCGCGTGGACCGGAAACTCGTGGTTCGGTTCCTGGGCTTCATGGCCCTTCCCTTCGGCCCCTGTGTCTGAAGAGCCTGTTCCCGACGTTACGCCCCGCCTGCAGATGATCATCGGAAGATCTGGTCAGGGAACGCGATCGGCTCTTCGGTGACCGGCTTCCCCGGCACCTGGGGTTTCCAGGCGCCGCTTCAGAGTTCGAAGACCTGGCCGTCGCGCGCGACCGTGACCTTGCCGGAGTAGTTCCTTCCCACGGCAGTCAGCCACTCGGAGTCGGGCAGGTCCGTCGGGGAGTAGTGGCTCAGGACGACGTGCTTGGCGTTGGCGGCGGCGGCCACCTCGCCGACCTGCTCGGCGGACGTGTGCGACTTCACCAGGTAGTCCGGCGGAAATCGGTTGCCGTAGTAGGCGTCGTCGAGACTGAATTGCGCCTCGTGGACCAGGACGTCGGTATCCCGAGCGAGCGCGATCACGTTGTCGGACTTGGTGGTGTCACCCGAGAACGTCACGGAGACAGCGGACTTCAGCAGGTCGAAGCGAAAGGCGAACGCCGGGTACACGTCGTAGTGGGACACCAGTGTCGCCGTGACCGTCACGTTGTCGTCGGACATCACCGGAAACGGTGCCATCATCGGCGAGCGGTTCAGATAGTCGGACCCTCGCGGCACGGCGATCTCGACGACGTCGGCCAGAGTGGCGATGTCATCGGTTCCCATGTCGCGGATGAAGATGTTGTTGGTGTAGGCGAACGCCTGCTGCAGGGCAGCGGTGGTGGCGGCGAGACCTGGCGTCGGGGCGGCGGGATCGATCGTGGCGGGGTTCGCATCGCCGACCCGACTCGGCGGCAGCCCGCCGGCAGGGCCAGGGCCGTAGACGGTCACCGGGGCCTTGCCCTTCGCTGCGGTGTAGCCGCCGGAGAGGAAGAAGCTGAAGTAGTCGACGATGTGGTCGGTGTGCAGGTGGGTGATGAACATGCTCTTCAGATCGTCGAAGCGCAATCCCGCGTTGGTGAAGGCGTTCAGCGAGCCGAGACCGCAGTCGATCTGATAGACGTCGCTGCCGATCTTGAGCGCCGACGAGATGCCGGTCTTGTTGGGAACGGGCGGGGGCCCGGCTTGCACGCCCAGCGTGATCAGCGCAGTGTCGGGCAGCGTCAGCGCGGGTTGCGCCGACGCCTTTGGAGTGGCCGCCGATGCACTCAGCACTGCCCCACTGGCGAGGGCCGACGCCAAGATGGCCCGCCTCGAGATCGGATGTCCCTGACTGGATTGGCACCCGCACGAGTCCGCCACGTCGGTGAGCCTAGGTCCTAGTTGACCAGTCCTCGATGATTCGGATGCGCCGGCGTCAGCATGCGGCTGAGTAGTTGGCGTGCCACACCCGTCACCAAGGTCCTGTCGTTGATCGAGGTCATGTCGAAGACCCGATCGCCGTCACGGCCTGAACCGTTGTGGGTCGGAACCTCGCGGGACACCAGGGCCGTCGCGATGTTCGCCCCCAGTGCCAGCACGATCCATTGGTGCCGGAGTGAGTCGTTGCGGTCGAAGCGCACGCCGTGGATGCCGGAGCCGAGATGGTCTGGGACGTCGCGGCCGAAGACGGCCACCAGTGGCGAGCGCATTGCGAGACGTTCGTACCGGGCTCGGGTTTCGCCCGCGAAGAACTTGGCCTCCTGGAGCGCCGTGAGCACCATCGGCGGATCGCTGGCCTCCAACGCCTGCTGCTCGAGGTACCTCGACAGCGCCACCACGGTGGCCTTGTCGTGCCGGTGAATCGCGACGGGTATCGAGTCGCCCGATGTGGACTGCTGGCTCGCGACGGAAGTGGACTGGTGGCTCGCCACCGTGTCGAACGGCGACCCGAAGTCGACGCACGGGTGTTGGGTCCGGATCGGGGGCGACGGGGTCTCTGCCGTTGCGCCGCCGGCCATGGGAGCGGGATGCCCGAAGCGGTAGCCCTGTCCGAGGGTTGCGCCCAGTGCGAGCGCGCGGTCGAGATGTTCGACGGTCTCGATGCCTTCTGCGAGCACGCGTGCACCGGCGCGCTCGTGGTGGGCCAGCACCGCTGCCCACGTGCGAGCTTGCTCGTAGTGAGGCCGCGACTGGACGAGGGACATGTCGAGTTTGATGACGTCGGGCGCCAGCACGTCGAGCAGCGCGAGTGCGTTCATGTCGGCGCCCACGTCGTCGAGCGCGATGGCGAAGCCCTCCTCCCGGAGCGCGACGACTTTCCGAAGCAGGTCGGGCGGATGGGCGAGCAGACTCCGCTCCGTCACTTCGAAGACCAGCCGGAATCGCTCGGCGCCCCGAGAAAGGACGTCGCTGTCGGATCGGCTGAGGAAGGGTGCGGTCGCCTCGCAATTGATGAAGAGCGTGGAACCTGGCGCCAGACCGGCGTCCCGCGCGCCACCGATGGCTGCCTCGATGCAGTGGCGTTCCAGCACGGCTGCCCGCCCAGTCCGCACGGCGTAGGTGAAGACGTCCTCGCGTGGCACACCGGTGAGGTGCGGCCAGCGCGCCAACGCCTCGTACCCGACGACACGGCCGTCCGGTAGCGACACGATGGGCTGGTACACCGCCCGCAGGCCATCGCCTGCCACTGCCCGATCCAGATTCTCGCGCGACGGTGTCACCGGGGCATACGTCATGCGTGGCTACCCGACCCAGCCCGTGTACTCGAGCACGCTGCCCCCGCTCGCTTCGTGGCGCCGATCAGCGCCCCGAGTGTTCGGCTGCCCCGACTGGGCAAACTCCAAACCAAGGATATCGAGTGGTGCCGCCAGCGTGCTGCGTATGCGCAGGTCGGTACTTCGGTGGGTACGGCGATTTGCGTGACGCAATGTATTGACACGTCCAGCAACGGGACCACAAGGTGGCTGGACGAGGGCGTCCGCGGTATCCGCATCGCTGCCCGACAGTCGAAAGTGGAGGCCGCGTGAACCGGTACCTCAAGGGCGTGGACCCCGCCGTGCTGTGGGGCTCGGCGGTGGCCATCGCGTTCTTCGTCGGCTGGGGCCTGATCTCGCCGCAGAGCCTCGGCTCGGTCATGACGACCACGCTCAACTGGATCATCGGAAACTTCAGCTGGGCCTTCATCCTCCTCGCGACCGGCGTCCTGGTGGTGTGCGTCGTCCTCGCGGTCAGCAAGTGGGGCCGGATCCGGCTCGGCCCCGACGACTCCCGCCCGGAGTTCAGCACCTTCTCCTGGGTGTCCATGATGTTCGCGGCGGGACTCGGTGCCGGCCTGCTGTTCTTCGGTGTCGCAGAACCGGTCACGCACTGGACGGCTCCGCCGCACGGGCTGGCCACACCGGAGACCGAGGAGGCGGCGCTCGTCGCCCTCCGGTACACCTACTTCCACTGGGGCTTCAACGGGTGGGCGATGTACGCCGTGATGGGCGGCGCCATGGCCTATTTCGCCTACCGACGGGGCATGCCGATCCTCGTCAGTTCGACGCTGTCGCCCTTTCTCGGTCCCGATGCACCCTCGCGTCCCCTGGGGCGCCTGGTCGACGGCCTGGCCATCGTCGCCACCCTCTTCGGCACCGCAACGGCGCTGGGGCTGAACGGACTTCAACTCAACAGCGGTCTGGACTACCTGTTCGGAGTGCCCAAGTCCAACGTGATCGCCGTGGTGATCATCGTCGTGGTCACGGCGATGTTCATCCTCTCGGCCACCTCCGGCGTCGAGAAGGGCATCACCTTCCTGGCCAATCTGGGATCGGTCGCCACCATCGGCGTCTTCCTCTTCTTCCTGATCCTCGGTGGCAGTACGGTTTTGGTCATCTCGAACGGCATCGAGTCGATCGGCAACTACATCATGCAGGTCTTCCCGATGTCGGTGCAGACGGGCGTTGGCGACGAACCGTGGATGGCCAGCTGGACGATCTTCTACTGGGCGTGGTGGATCTCGTGGGGACCGTTCGTCGGGATGTTCGTCGCCCGCATCTCCCGCGGGCGCACCATCCGCGAGTTCATCGTCGGCGTGGCGGTCGCCCCGACCGGCTTCGGATTCGTCTGGTTCGCGATCGTCGGCGGCACGGGCATCGAACTGCAGCGCACCGGCGCCGCCGACATCGTCGGCTCCCTCGCGACACCGGAGCTGGTGCTGTTCACCGCGCTCGACGCGCTGCCGCTGGCAGGCGTCGTGTCCTTCATCTGCGTCCTGCTGATTGCGCTGTTCTTCATCAGCGGCGCCGACGCGGCCGCAGTCGTGATGTCGACCATGGCCAGCAAGGGCTCGATCGCACCGTCCAAGGTCGTCACCGTGATCTTCGGCGTCCTGATGGGCGGCATCGCCTGCGCGATGCTTCTCGTCGGCGGACTCGTCGCCCTTCAGCAAGCGGCGATCCTGGGTGCCGTCCCGTTCACCTTCGTCCTGGTGGCCGTGACGTGGGCGTGGTTCAAGGCGCTCCGCGAAGAGGACGGCTCCGAGGTCCTCGAGGTGGACGTCGTCGACAGACCCCGGGTTGCGCCGGTCACCGTGGGCGAGGAGCGCCCGCAGTGAGACGCCTGACCGCGGCGCTGGCCGGGCTGCTGCTGGTTGCCGTGCTGGCAGCCTGTGGCACCAACGCCGAGAAGGACGCCTCCCAGCAGCCACAGGGTGCGGCGCTGCGAATCACGTTGGGCACACCTGCCTTCCCCGAGGCCAGGATCCTCGGCGAACTGTGGAAGCAGGCGCTCGCCATCAACGGTTTCGCGGTGGATCTGCGCAAGGGCGTCGGACCGGCGGGTGCTCTCGACGAGGCCCTGCGCGCCGGCGAGATCGACGGCTACGTGGCCTACACGGGAACCGTGCTGTCGGTGGTGGCGAAGCAGGAGGTGTCCGGTCTCGACCCGCAGGAGACGTATCGGCGGGTCAAGGACTTCTACGACTCGCAGGGCATGTTCACCAGCGAGATGACGCCGTTCGAGAACACCGACGCGATCGCGGTCACCAAGGAGTACGCCGCGGCGAACCGGCTGACCGAGATCGGTGACTTGCGCACGCGTGGAGCCTTCACGCTGGGTGCCCGGCCCGAGTTCGAGAACCTCTACCTCGGCCTCGACGGCCTGAGGCAGGTCTACGGGCTGACCAACGCCGAGTTCCGTCCGATACCGCTAGGGGCGCAATACGACGCCCTCGACGAGGGGAAGGTCGACGCGGTCAACGCCTTCACGACCGATCCGCAGCTCGTCGGCGGTGCTTACGCGCTACTGCGAGATCCCCGGCTCCTGTTCGGTTCCCAGAACGTCGCGATGGTGGTGTCGAAGGACAAGCTCGAACGGGTGGACTCCGAGCAGCTCCTGCGGGTGGTCAATGCCGTCAATGCGCGATTGACCACCGACGCGATCGTGAAATTGAATGCCGAAGTGACCGCTGGGCGTGAGGATGTCGAGGTGGCACGCGAGTTCCTGCGCAGCGTCGATCTCGCCACCCCTCTACGTCGCTGACCCTCAAGGAGAAAACATGCCCCGGCCCAACGTCTTCGAGGGTGTCACCGACTACTTCACCGAGCTCACCAGGATGCGTGGTCTCGGCATCCACGGTGCGCCGGAGGCCGAACGCACCCATGCCTCGGCGTGGGTACCGGTCACCGACATCTTCGCCAGGGGTGACGACCTCGTGATCCGCGTCGAACTCGCCGGCGTCGATCCCGCGAACGTCGGTCTGAGCTTCAGCCGCGGGGTGCTCACGATTTCGGGCACCCGGGGTCGGGAGCTGCCCGAGGACGTCGAGTTCCTGGTGCACGAGCGGTACTACGGCGAGTTCCGCAGGCTCATCACCTTGCCCAAGGCGGTTCGTGCCGAACAGGTTTCCTCACTGCTGGACCGCGGCCTGCTGGAGATCACCGTGCGGGGCGCACTCGGGTCGGCGGAGTCTGCGGCCCATCGCATCGAGGTGGTCGAACGTGCACAGGACCCGACGGCGCCTGCCGTCCAGTCGGACGAGTAGCCAGACCGCCGCCGCGCACGCGGTCGGCCCCCAGACGGGCGGATAGGCTCACGCACCGTGAGTGCGTTGCACCCGTGCGAGCGCGTCGGGCCGGACTTCATCGCGAATGCGTCATTCCGCGTCGTGACCGGTATTGAGCTGCCCGTGCTGCCCGCGCAGCTCTTCGAGGTGCTCACCGACGTCGAGGCGTGGCCGCGGTGGTTCGAGGTCGTCACCGAAGCCGGCTGGATCAGCTCCGCACCGCACGGCGTGGGCAGCACCCGAACGGTCGTCATGCGCGGACAGGTCGTCGCCACCGAGGAGTTCATCGTGTGGGATGCCGACAGCCACCTAGTCTTTCGCTTCAACCAGTGCTCCAACCCGAGGGTCCGTGCATCCGCAGAGGAGTACCGGATCGAACCGACGTCGCGGGGCTGCCGGCTGACGTGGACCGTCGCCCAGGACCCGTCGGACGCGTCGTGGTTCACGCGGTTCGTGGCGCGACGCGTGATGAATCGGACGTATCGACAGGCCCTCGTCAACCTGCGCACCTACACCGACCGCCGTTTCGGGATCGTCATCTGAGCCGCTGTCTCGCGCCGAGCGACGAGCCGGAGACGCATGTCCCATCGACCTTCACGACGACCTCGTACCTGCGCCTCGAAGTCGGATCACGCGTGCTGACGGGTTCTTTCCGACGAAGTCGCGCATCCTGACGAAAACGTTGCAGGGCACGGGTGGCGATGGACACTCGGCCGCAAGGATTCCGTCAAGGCCGTCGACGGCTGGCGTTCGTCGGCGTGCAATGACTGCATGCCTTCGAGTTCGATCGCGGATTCTCTGTCGAATCTGCTTCCGGTTCTAGTGTTGTTCGGCCCGACGACCGTCGTACTGCTCGCGTGCCGTTACTTGAACCGCCGGGATGAACGTCAGCCGGTCGGCAACGCTAGCGCTACGAAGGTCTGCGCGGACCACCAGTGACCGCTGGGCGCGATGCCCCAACAAGGGACTGGTGATCCGCGCCGACCACGTGCGCCTCGTCAGCCGATGGCCCACAACCCGAGAGCGAGGACGAACGCGCTGAGCCCAAGCGTGGTCTCCAATACAGTCCACGTCTTGAGTGTCGTCTTGACGTCCATCCCGAAGAACCGACTGACCAGCCAGAAGCCCGAGTCGTTGACGTGGGACAGGACCGTCGCGCCCGCGGCGATCGCCATCACCAGCGCTGTGAGCTGGATGCTGCTCAGGTTGGCCGCGGCGACGGCAGCACTGAGCAGACCGGCCGTCGTCGTCAGGGCGACGGTGGCCGAGCCCTGCGCCACGCGGAGCAGGGTGGCGATGACGAACGCCTGCAGGATCAGCGAGATGCCGAGGTTCGACAGCGAGCCGCTGAGAGCATCGCCAATGCCGCTGAGCCGCAGCACGCCACCGAACATTCCGCCGGCGCCGGTGATGAGGATGATCGCGCAAATCGGGCCGAGGGCGTTGTCGAGGATGTCGGTCACGTCGGCCATCGAGCGACCGCGCAATCCCAACACTAGCGTCGCCACGATCACGGTGATCAGCAGTGCGATCGAGGTGGTGCCGAGCAGCTTGAGGTACTCCGCCCAGGTGGCGCCGTCCTCGATGACACCGGCGGTCATCAGGGTGTCCAGGACGGTGTTGAGCGAGATCAACACGAACGGCAGCATCAGCACGCCGAGCACGGTCACGAAGGAAGGTGCCGTGCGGGTGGCCGTGCGTGCTGTCCCGGTCGCGGCTGCGCCGCCGGTGTCGGGCACGCTGACGCCACCGGCGACACCGTCGCGATCCACGTCGTCGACTCCATCAGCCGAGTCGCGGCCGCCGTTGATCTCGCCGAACAGTGAGGTGGGGATGTCGACGTGGATGCGCCGACCCATGAACTGCGACACCAGGAACGCGCCGACGTACCAGGACACCAGGGCGACCGGAACGCCGATGATCAGCGTGAGGCCGATGTTGGCGCCGAGCAGTTCGGCGGCCGCCACCGGGCCCGGGTGCGGGGGAACCAGCGCGTGCATGGCGGCGAAGGCTCCTGCAGCGGGGAACGCGTACAACAGGATCGATCCGCCGAAGCGCCGAGCCACCGTCATGATGATCGGCAGGAAGACGACCAGGCCGGCGTCGAAGAAGATCGGGAAGCCGAACAGCAGCGCGGCCACGCCGAGCGCGAGCGGTGCCCGCTTTTCGCCAAATCGGCCTATCAGCGTGTCGGCGAGAACCTGTGCGCCACCGGTGATCTCGAGCAGCCGACCGATCATCACGCCGAAGCCGACGAGCAGGGCCACCGAGCCGAGGGTGTTAGAGAACCCGTAGGACAGCGCCTTCGGGACGTCCGCGACGGGGATGCCGGCAGCCAGTGCCGTCAGCAGGCTGACCAGCACGAGTGCCAGGAAGGCGTGCAGCTTCACCTTGATGATGAGGAACAGCAGTAGGGCGACCGCGCCCGCCGCGATCAGCAGCAGGGTGGCAGTTCCGTACGCCGGATCAATGGCCTCCACGAGACCCCCCAATCACGTCGATCTCAATGCCCCGAATCATTGGTCCTCCTCAGTTGAGCGTGAATCCGTTGTCGTTACATACGTTTCGATGATCAAGTCGATGCTCCGATCGACGTCGATCCTGACGCCGCGCTCATCGGGTTCGAGGGGCTCGAGCGTCTCGAACTGAGAGGCCAGCAGCGCCGCGGGCATGAAGTGCCCCGGCCGGCTGGCCTGCCGCCTGCCGATGGTCTCGAGCGTGCCCTCCAGGTGCAGGAACTCGATCGCCGGGCAATGCCCGCGCAACTGGTCCCGGTACTTGCGTTTGAGCGCCGAGCAGCTCATGACGCCACCGTCGCCGTGCGCCGCCAGCCACGCCCCGATGGAATCGAGCCAGGGCAGGCGGTCGTCGTCGTCGAGCGGATGGCCCGCCGTCATCTTCGCGATGTTGGCGGGCGGGTGGAAGTCGTCTGCGTCGGCGAACGGGACTCGCAGCCGTTGCGCCAGGGCGGCTCCGACGGTCGACTTGCCCGACCCGGAGACCCCCATGACGACGATCGGTGTGGTCATGCCCTCCACCTTCCTGTGTGCGACATCACACAGCTTCCAACAATCGTCATACGATTGCAAGACCTGAGCGCAAAGATGCGATCTCTACCGCCTGATGCGACTGTCTGACATCATTTGACGATGGTCGAACGGCCCAATGGTGGCGCTCTACACGGCAGCGTGGTCACTGCCGTGGGGACGGCCATCGTGTCCGGCCGGTACCCGCCCGGGTGCGTGCTCACCCTGGAGGGGGTGAGCGCCGACCAGGGCGTGTCGCGCAGCGTCGCCCGCGAGGCGATTCGCGTACTGGAGTCCATGGGCATGGTCGCGTCACGACGCCGCGTCGGCATCACGGTTCAGCCGGCGTCGAAGTGGAACGTCTTCGACCCGATGTTGATCCGGTGGCGACTCGACGTCGGTGACCGCGTCGCCCTGCTCGTCTCCCTGTCCGAGCTACGCCTCGGGTTCGAGCCGGCCGCCGCGGCATTGGCGGCGCGGCGTGCCGATCCGCATCAGTGCCGCATCATGGCCGCGGCCGTGTCCGACATGGTGGTGACCGGCCGGTCGGGTGATCTGGACGCGTATCTGGTGGCGGACAGGGCGTTCCATCGGGCGCTGCTGGAGGCTAGCGGGAACGAGATGTTCCGGGCGCTGAACGGTGTGGTCGCCGAATTACTCAGCGGCAGAACGCATCACGGGATGATGCCGGAACGGCCGAACATCGCGGCGATCGCGTTGCACGACGAGGTCGCCCGAGCCATCAGGATGGGCGAGGAGAAGCAGGCCGAGCAGGCGATGCGCGCGATCATCGACGAGGCCACCTCGGCGGTGGTCGAGGACGCGCCATCGGCCCAGTGACGGCCGGGCGTCAGCGGAAGCGCACGTCCAGCGTCGCCAGCCCGAAGATCTTGCGGCCCGCCGACTTCGCGCCGACGATGACGACACCGGTGCGGGTCTCGGGATCGAGCGACTTGACCTTGCCGCTGAATTCGATGTCCGCGCCCTCGGTGGCCGAGACGATCGCCGGTGCCGACAGTCGGATCGCGTAGCGGCTGACCGCGCCCGGATCGCCGGACCACGACGACGCGAAACCCGCGCCGAGTCCCATGGTGAGCATGCCGTGGGCGATGACGTCGGGCAGGCCGGCGAGCTTGGCGATGCTCTCGTCCCAGTGGATCGGGTTCGCGTCACCGGCCACGCCGGAGTAGTTCACCAGGTCGCCGCGCGACAACTTGGCGTGGCGAGCGGGCAGTTCGTCGCCGACCTTCACGTCGTCGAACGACGGCGTGCCCGGCGTGCGAGTGAAGACGCCGTCGGAGAGCCGAACGTCCCCGTCGGGACGCTCCGTCTTGTGGTACTCCTCTTCGCCGACGCCGAAGATGTCGACGTCGTGCATCATCGCGTTCTGCACGGCGGTCTTGATCTCGGGGTTGAGGTCCTCGGCCGTCACGCCGACGACCGTCGTGTGCAGGGTGTGCACCCGCTCGCCTGCGGTGTCGGTGAAGGTGTTGGTGACGGTGATGAGGTCTCTGCCTGCGATCCTGCGCACCGAGGTCAGCTCGACGTCGATCCGCAATTCGTCGCCCGCCACGATCGGGCGGTGCTGCTCGAAGACCTCTTCGGTCTGCATGTAGGTGTCGTAACCGACGACCACCTGTTCGAACATGCGGCGATTGCACGTCATGCCGGGGGTCGAGGTGAAGGTCAGCGGCGCCACCAGGTCCGAATAGCCGAGTTCGGCGGCGGCCGCGACGTCCCAGTGCGCAGGGTGGTAGTCCTGCACCGCGCGGGCGTACTCGCGGATCTTCTCGCGCCCGACGACGTAGGTGTCGGCCATCTGGTACCAGTGTCCGACCCGCGCTTCGAGTGCCAACGGTTCAGCTGCTGCAGTCATGGATCCTTCAACTCTTCCATCTGATCGGACGCCTGGGCCGGCCAAGGCACACTAACGCGAAGACCGCGGACGGACGCAGACTGCTCCGGCCGATCTGCGGTTTCGCGGGGTAGTGGGCGCGAGATTGACGCCAGCGTGGTCGCTACTCGCACTTCTGCGCGATGGCTGCAATCTCGCGGTGTCGCGACCCGGCGAGCGGAGCGTCGTCGGCCGTGCTCGATGGTCGCACCACCGCAGAGCCCGACCGACGACGACCCCGTTCACGTCACGCCGCCCGCACGCCCGGAGGTGCCAGCACTACGGCCGAGTTCTGCCCGCCCATGCCCAGCGACGTCTTCAGCGTCAGGCCGCCCGAGATCGGCGTCGGGCCGTCCAGCAGCCGCGCGTGCCCCGGCGCCACCGTGGGCGGCGCGGGAATCACGCCGTACTCGTAGCCGAGCGCGCTCGCGGCGACCTCGACCGCCGCGGCCGCGCCCTGGCAGTGCCCGGCCAGCGGCTTGACCGAGAACATCTGTGGCCGGCCGCCCAGGACCTCGTCGACCACGCCTGCTTCGGCGGTGTCGCACTGCTGGGTGCCGGGACCGTGGGCATTCACGTACCGGATGTCGGCAGGCGTGACCCCGGATGCGTCCAGAGCCTCCCGCACGCACTCGTCGACCAGCGTGCGCGCCGGGTCGACCGACGTCACGTGAAAGGCGTCGTGCGTCATCGACCCGCCGAGGAGTTCCGCATACGGAACGAGTCCCTTGCCGGACAGGACGAACGCGACCGAGGCCTCGCCGACGGCGAACCCACGGCTGCCCTGCTGGAACGGCCGGCACGCGTCGAGCGGTTCGGCGTCGATCACCGCGACGCCGAGCTTGACGAAGTGTTCGACGTTCTCCGGGGTCAGCGACAGGTCGGTGGCGACGAACACGACGTCGTCGACCAGGCCGGTGTCGAGCCACATCTTCGCGGTGATCAGCCCGGCGTTGCCCGACGCGCACATCGCCGACACGTTCATCGCCGGACCGTGAAAGCCGAACTCCTGCATCAGCATCGACACCGGCGTGGACGGCATGAGCGCCAGGTAATCGCGCACCTTCCGCTGACCGCCGTCGGCGAGGTAGAACTGCCGCCACTCCTCGATCTCGGGGAGCACGACGGCGTGGAGAAGACCGACCCGGCGGCCCGGCGTCCAGCCACGTTCTTCAGCGTCGGTGATCGCCTCGCGTGCGGCGAACCGCATGGCCCGCGCCGAGCGGCTCGCGCCGTCGCGGACGTCGCCGCCCGCGGGCACCTTTGCCAGCCAGGCCGCTTCGCCGTCGGCTCCGTAGCCGTCGACCAGGTCCGCCGCCGGCTTGCTGCTCATCAGTCCGTCCCACAGCCGACCGGCGCCCCAGCCGTAGCCGGTCACCGCTCCGACGCCGATGATGTTGGTGCCGTTGTGAATTGCACGCATGTGATTTCCCCATTCCCGATCGGTCGGGCCCAGGGTTAGGCCCGCCTACCTTCGATTAACCGTCACCGCGGGCTTATTGACCAGTCAGGTGAATCGAATTAGCGCAGGAAGGGCCCAGAATTCGGTGTTACCTTGGACTGTCAGAGCAACGCACAAATCGCCGAGGACGTTCGTGACGCAGGGGGATGACGAAATTGACGCCGCGGCGGACGTCAGCGCTACCGATGACTCTCCCGCGGAGCTGTCCCTAGCCGGTAACGAGTCCGCCGACGAGCGGTACGAACGTCTGCTCGAACACAGCCCCGATGCGATTTGCGTGCACCAGAACGGTCGTTTGGTGTACGTGAACAAGGCCGGTTTGCGGTGGATGCGAGCGGATTCCGCGGACCAGATGATCGGCCACATGATCACGGCGTTCGTCAATCCCGAGTCGGTTCCCGCGATGCTGTCGCGCATCGCCGGCCTGCGGCGCCAGGGCGACATCTCCGAACCGTCCGAAGCGACGATGCTGCGCTTCGACGGCACCCGCCTCGAGGTCGAAGCGGTGTCGGTGCTGACGGTGTGGAGCGGCGAGCCCGCCTACCAGGTGATCTTCCGCGACGTGTCGGCGCAGAAGGCGGTCGAGGCCGCGCTGCGCTACCAGGCGGCGCTGGTGCAGCACGTGAGCGACGCGATCATCGCCACGACCGCCGACGGCGAGGTGACGAGCTGGAACCCGGCCGCCGAGACGATCTACCGGCGGTCGGCCGACGACATCATGCACCGTCCGGTCACGGAAGCCGTTGGGGCCGAACTCGATCCGCAGAAGATCTTGGACCTGGGCGGCGTGGCGACGATGACGCACTACGACGTCGGTGGCCGCATGCTGACCGTGCGGGTCTCGGCGGCGGCCATGGACGACGGCTTCGTCCTGCTGTGTACCGATCAGACGGCGTTGCGGCGTGCCGAGCAGCACTTCGAGAAGGTGGTGGCCTCACTCGACGAGGGCGTGCTGGTGCTCGACCACACCGGCCGGATCGTGTCGGTGAACCCCGCCGTCAACCGGCTACTTGGCATCACGGCGAAGAACTTGGTGGTGGGCTATCGCGAACTGACGCGGGTGTGGTCGGACCACTGGGAGTACCTCGTCTACGACGCCGACGGTGCGCCGATCCGGTCGTTCTCGCAGCCGCCGGTGTTGCAGACGCTGCGCGACGGCACGCCGTTCACCGGTGAGGCGCTCAACATGAATGCGGCCGACGGCCAGGCGCGCTGGCTGGCCATCAGCACGTGCCGGCTGAACCCCGAGGAGGGGGATCGCTCGGCTGTGCTGATCTCGTTCCGCGACATCTCGGCCAGCCGGTCGGCAACCGAGCGTTTCGCACATCAGGCGCTGCACGATCCGCTGACCGGCCTGCCGAATCGCGCGTACCTGCTCGACAGCGTGCGACGGCTGCGGGATCACGGCGAGTTGGCGGCCGTGCTGTTCATCGACCTCGACGACCTCAAGGGCGTCAACGACTCGCTGGGGCACGACGCAGGCGACGTGGTCATTCAGGCTGCAGCGCAACGGCTGCGGGGCGCGGTGCGCAAGGACGACGTGGTGTGCCGGTTCGCCGGCGACGAGTTCGTCGTCTTGCTGGTCGGCCCGTTCCAGCCGGGCGAGTTGCCCGCGGTGACCGAGCGCATCCAGTCGATGCTGGCCGAGCCGGTATTGGTCGCCGGCTTTGCGGTGCAGATGGGAGCCAGCGTGGGCGTCGTCGAGACCGGCGCCGAAGACGACCGTGATGGCGCGACGCTGCTCCGGGTTGCCGACCGCGCGATGTACGCCGCCAAGGCGCAGCGCCGCCGCACCGTGGTGTTCTCCACGAGTGCGAAGCCGACGCCGGGGACCCGGTTCAGTCGGTGATGTCGGCGTACTCCGGATGCTTCTGGATGTAGTGCGCGACCATCGAGCACGACGGCACGATGCGCAGGCCCGCCTCGCGGGTGACCCGCAGCGCCTCGGCGACCAGGATCGTGCCTAGGCCGCGGCCCTCGAACTCCGGCTGGACTTCGGTGTGGGGAAAGACGCGTTGACCGCCGCGGTCGTGATAGTCGGCGAGGCCGACCGTGCGGCCGTCCACGGCGATGGTGAATCGGCCGGGCTCCTCGGAGACGGTTACGGGTGCGCCGGTCTTGTCGGTCATGGTCTCGGAACTCACGGTGCTCCTCGTTGCGTCGGGTTGTGGCGGGGGCGCAGCCTGCCGTTGGGCAGCGATGGCGCCGGAAGCCGGGTACCCGGATATCCCGTCACCTCACCGAACCGCTCGTCCTGATCCTGCCACTGCGCGCGGAAAGCCTCGATCTCGTCGTGCGTGCGACCCACGAAGTTCCACCACATGACCAGTTCCTCCTCGAACGGCGGGCCGCCGAGGAGTAGGGCGCGGGCGGGGGTGTCGCCGCGGTTGGTCAACTCGACGCGATCGCAGCCGGGAGACTGGTACCAGAGATCACCGATGCCGAGGTCGTCGCCACCGGCGCGGAGATCGCCCTGGTCGAGCAGGACGCCGTGCTCGAACGAGGGATCGACGTCGAGGGTCACGGACGCGTTGGCCGGCAGGTCGATCTGCGCGCCCAGCAGTGGGGTGAACGTGGCGACGGGGGAGCGGTCACCTGCCAGCTCGCCGAGGAACACCCGGACCGTTGCCTCGCCGAGGGTGCGGGCCGGCGGCACGTAGTGGGCGAAGTCGCGTGCGGTGTTGCGATCGGCATCGGGCAGCGCCACCCACAGCTGAGCGCCGTGCAGCATCGTCGTGTTCGGCGTCGACACCTCCGAGTGGCAGATGCCGGAGCCTGCGGTCATCAGGTTGAGTTCCCCTGGCCGGACCATGGCGTGCACGCCGCCACTGTCGCGGTGCTCGATCTCGCCGGCGAATAGCCAGCTCACCGTCTGCAAACCGGTATGCGGATGGGGCGGCACGTCCATGCCCGCCCCGCCGGTGACGGCATGTGGCCCGTAGTGATCCGCGAAGCACCAGGCGCCGATCATCGAACGGTCGCGCTGCGGGAGCGTGCGGCGCACCCGGATGGCGCGGGGGCCGCCCAGCGGAACGTCGCGAGGATGCAGGACCTCCGTCGACACGGTCGCCAACGGCTCGGCGCCGCAGGCGACTTCGTCCGGCGCCACCTCGGTGTTGCTCACCGCAACCACAGTAATGAGGTGGCGGCTTACTCAGCCCGTCATGGCCGACCGGATCACCTCGAAGTCGTGCTCGTCGATCGCGAAGGCGCCGGCCCGGAAGCGGTACCCCCAGCGCGACTTGTCCACGACGAAGTCGAGGTCGTCGAGCAGCGGGCGGATGGGTGTCTCCATGCACGGCAGGAAGCGCATGCCGCGACGCCAGGGCTGGAACTCGGGGTCGAGGTCGGCTTGGTACACCTCGTCGTCGGTGACCTGTCCGATGGCGGTGAACGCTTGCAGCGGATCGCCGTCGGGATAGTCGGTCTTCGGCGAGTAGAAGACGATCCAATCGTCCTTCGCCATCTTGCGCAGCATGTGCGGTCGTCCGTGATTGGCCTGCGTGAAGCCGCCGGCCACACCGCGTTGCACGTGGCCCCGGCTGACCGTGTTGATCCAGTACGTCATGAGGATCACGCTATGAGCGGTCCATGACAGACGGCGCAGGTCATCCACAGTGCCGACTTCATCCACAGGTGTGCGGCGCGCGCGGGCCAGCATGTCGGCCCAGAAACGAGGAGAGCCGCCGACGCGTGAGCGTCGGCGGCTTCCAAGTACGGCCCCGCCTATGCGCCTCTCGGCAAGTGGTCGCTCGAGGCGACTTAAGGGGTGGTACCCGGGGCATTGTCCGGAGCCGTACGACTATCTTAACGGCCTCTCGCCAAAGATTGTTCCTACCGAGCCGACCAATTTCGCGGCCCCGCTGCCGTCCCCTCGAAACCGGCAGCGAGGCGCGTGGTCGAGCAGTTTCAGGCGGATTCGAGGAACAGTCGGCGGGCACGGACGGAGTAGCCGTTCTGCTCGGCCAGCGAGCGGAGCTGACGCAGGGCGAAGGTTCTACCCCGACCGGCTTCCGGGATGACGATGCCTGCCCACAGCCCCTCCGCGCGGGGGAGTTCGACGGCCTCTCGGGCGCAGGCCCAGCGGCGGGGGCAGAGCCGGCAGATGGCCTTGGCCTCCTCGTCGGCCCGGGACACCCACCGTTCGGGGTCGCGGGTGCATTCTCCGACGGGCAGTCCGTCCATCCCCACTGCGTTCATTTCTGGCTCCTATTGGTCGTGCGCCACGTCTCCGATGCGCGATGAAGCGAATCTATAGCAGTAACCGTAGCAATGCAACAGTTTGCTGGTCGTCGAGCGGAGCGCGGTGCGTTTCGACGCGTTTATGCACCTCAAGATGGGTCAAACACGCAGGAAGGGTGCAGACAGCGCCGACAAGGTGTGTCGAAACCATCGCAATGACATGGTTGTAATTGCCAAGCCGCAACGCTTTCGGTGATCGGCTGATCCGTCTAAGGTGGATCAGACGTAGCAGTGCAGCGGTTAACGAGAGGGACGACGCGTGGTCAACGTCGAGCCAGCCGATGCGGCTGGTGACGTCGACCCGGGCATGGTGCGCGCCGGCGCCGCCGCGGCCGCCCGTCGCCGCGAACTCGACATCAGTCAGCGCCGCCTTGCCGCCGAGGGAATCATCAACGCAGGCGCGCTCATCTCGTTCGAGAAGGGGCGCAGCTGGCCGCGGGAGCGGACTCGGGCGAAGCTCGAGGAAGTGCTGCAGTGGCCCCAGGGCACCATCGCCCGGCTGCGGCAGGGCGTCGCCACGGCCACCGCACCCGAACCGCCACCGAACGCACCGCCCGCGAACGGCGACGAGGTGTCGCTCATCGCACAGGCCGTGGACGCAGCCGTCCGTTCCCTGGCCGACGCCGCCACATCGCTACCGCCGGTGGAGGATCCAGGCTTCACGCCGCGCGTCACCGCGATGCTGGCCGACTTGCGTCAACTGGAGGCGGTGGCGGCGAGCGCGGCCCGCATCGGCCGGGTGACGCCGTCGCTGCTGAAGGCGTTGAGCGCCGTGCGGCGCCAGATCGACGACCTGTCGTTGCTCGGCGCAACGGCACCGGGCGCGCCGCTCGGTCAACGGCTCTATGCTGCGCGGCGCCGAGCCAACCTGACGATCGAGGAGACTGCGCAGGCCGCCGGTGTACCGGATTCGGCCGTGGTCGCAACCGAGGCCGGGCAGACGGTGCCCGATGACGTCAATGACCTCATCGAGACGCTGGTGGCGCAAATCGATTGGCGCTGACCGCGCAGATCGATTGGCGCTGACCGCGCAGATCGATTGGCGCTGACCGCTAGAAGCGGTCGCGGCCACGCTCCCGGTCGTCGCTCGTCGGGAAGTGCTCGGCCAGGGCGGCGGCGATCTCGAGGAACTTGCGCCGCGTGGCGGGTGCCATCTCTGCCGTGCGTTCGATGACGCCACCGGGTCGCAGGTGCCCGTCGAACGGCACCTCGACGACCTTCTGGCCCTGTCCGGCGAACTGCTGGGCGAGGATGCCCCGCGTCCGCTTGTCGGCGTGGCCGTCGGAGTCGTTGAGCACGACGACCGTGCGCTGCAGCAGGCTGTGCAGGTTGCGCGCCGCCAGCCAATCCAACGTCTGGCCGGCCGCCGCGGCTCCGTCCACCCATGGCGAGGACACGACGACCAGAGCGTCGAGGTCGCGCAGCACCTCCTGGGTGACGGGGGTGTCCATGGTGGAACTGCAGTCGACGATCGAGATGGTGAAGTACTTGTCCAGACGCGCGGTGGCCTCGCGATAGATCGCGGGATCGAGGACGCGTCGTCGCGCGGGGCTGCCCTCGCCGGCGAGGACGAACAGGCCTGCGGCGTTGTTGCCGACGCGACTGCGGATGTCGGCGAAGGTCTCGAGGTGCTGGTCGGCGGCCAACTCCCAGTAGGACCCCATGGCCTTCGGGTCGACGCGGGAGCCGAGCTTGCCGAATGCGGTGTCGGCGTCGATCGCGACGACGCGGTCGTCCTGACGCAGTTCGGCGAACACCGAGCCGATGCTGGCCGAGACGGTCGTCTTGCCCACACCGCCCTTGCCCATGACGCCGATCTTGTAGTGCCCGCGTAGGCCGCCGCGGATGCGCGCCTCGAGTTCGGCTTGGCGAATCTCGTCGGGCGATGGTCCGAGGTTGATCAAGCCGAAGCTGGCGCGGAACAGCGCGCGCCGCCAACCGCGCGCCGGTGGAGTGCGCTTGGCGGGGACGAGTTGGTCCGCGCGGATGCGATCGGCATAGGACCCGGGTGGAGTCGGCGGCATGACCCGGGTGTCGTGCATCTGGGGCTGGCCTTGCCAGCTGCCCGGCGCCTGCTGGCCCGGGTGCATCGGGCCACCCGGCCGCTGTGGCTGTTGGCCGTGCGGCGGCGGGGGAGGCGGCGGCGGCTGCTGGGGGTACTGCTGGGGCCAGCCCGCCTGGTGCTGGTTCCACTGTGGCTGTGGCTGTGGCGGCGGGGCGTACTGCGGAGGGTCCACGGGAGGCCGGCTCGGCGGCGGCGACGCCGCCGGTGCGGCCGTCGGTTGCGGCGGCGGTTCGTAGTCGGTTTCCTCGGGCCCGGTCCACCCGAGTTGTCTGCGCAGGGCATCGTCGCGATCGCTCACGGCACACGGCTCCCTTCTCGGATATGGAACGAGGCGGTCCGATCGCCAGTTCGACCTTCGCCAACGACAACCACGGCCAGTATCAACCACGCCGCCGCCAGACCCCAGGCAGAGCCGCGCAGCGGCCGCCGCGCGGCGATTGGCAGCAAACACATGATCCGACGCCCCGAGCGGCTTGCTCGAGGAACCGGCCGTCGAGTGTGACGTCGCAGGCACCGTCTCAGCTGCGGTGACCTGACGTTGACCACACTCACCGAGCGCTGGAAATTGGTGCATCCGAGGAGCTGGAACCGCTGGTAGCGTCCTCATCGGCGAAGGGGTTGGGGTGAATGAGTCTGGTCGGGGACATCAAGGACGTCGGCGACGCGCTGTGGGAGGTGGGCAAGGCAGGGCAGGAACTGGCCGGTGAAGCCGACACGCTCGCACGCGGACTGAAAGGGCTCGGCAACCTCTTCGAACGGTTCTCCCCCGTCGGGCGGCTTGCGGATCTCGCCAAGCTCGGCCGGAAGCTGTCGAACTACGCCGACGACGCCCTCAGGTTCCTCGCGCGCCCCGACGTCCAGCGGTTCCTCAAGCGCGCCAACCGCCCGGTCCTCAGTGGCGGCCAAAAGACCATCGGCGGGATGAAACTCACGACGGGCTTCGGCAGCCCCGAGGACGGCGCCCGGTTCGGCGACGGCGCGGCGCGGTTCCAACGGGCAGGCGCGACGCTGTCGTCAGCGCACCCGGACGACTGCTGGTCGGGCCGCGGCTCGGGCGCCTACGCGGATGCCAACGAGCGACAGGTCGGCCGCACCCGGGCGGTGTCGGCAGCAGATCAAGCCGTCAACGAGGTCCTGACCCGGGAAGCGAATCAGATCGTCGCGACCCGCACGGCACTCGACGACCAAAGCGACTGGCTGGCCGACGTGGGGCTGGTGACCATGCTCGTCTCGGCCACGCCGTACGTCGGGCAGGGCGCCGCCCTGGCGATGGAGATCGCGGCCGTCACCAAGGCACTCGGCGTCTGCACCACCCAACTCGTCCAACTGACCCAGCAGGTCAATGCGAACGCAGCGGAGATCCACCAGACCGCCGATCGATACCGGAGCGCCACCGGTCTCGGAACCATGTCACGCGGGGGTCCGAGCATCGAGACTCCGGGCACCGACGTGCCGCCGCCGTCGGAGCCAACCGACGACGGGGGGACGAAGCCCGGCGACGAGCCTGGCGGCGAGTCCTCCGACGCCGAGCAGACCGACCGCGACGAAGGGGCTCGCGACGATCCCGGCGGTGCATCGGGCGGCGCATCGGGCGGCACGTCGGGTGGCGGCAGCGCGGGTGCCGGCGCATCCGGTGGCGGCGCATCGGGCGGAGCCCCGGCCTCGGACGGCGGCGGCGCACCGGTGGACGACGTGCCGGCGTCCGACCTTCCGAGCGCGTCCACGGCCCCGCCTGTCGGGTCGGCGGGAGCGGGCGGCGGGATGGCGCCTCCGATGGGGGCTGCGCCCGCGGCCGCACTGCCCGCCGCTGCCGGTGCACTGCCCGCCGCGACGGCGGCCGGAGTGAATGCTGCCCAGCTCGCCAGCCTGATCCAGTCGGCGGTGCAGCAGGCGCTGAACCAGAACGCCGAGCAGAAGGCGAAGGACGACGCCGCCAAGGACTCGGACCGCGACGGCGTGCCCGACGTGCTCGACGACTCCGACGGCGATGGCGTGACCGATGCCGAGGACGACGAGAACCGCGACGGAGTGCTCGACGTCGAACAGGACGCCGATGGCGACGGCAAGCCCGACGCTGCGGGGGCCTGGCCCGGAACGCCGGGCGGCGAGCGCGCGCCCGCCGACCCGGAGGGGCTGGTGGGCGATCTGATCGGGTCGTCTGACGCCCGGGATGGCGGAACCGGGTCGACGGCAGTGACGGCACGGTAGAACAATGGGAGCGAGGGGGGGTTCTTGATGTCGAGCGATTTGCAGGTCACCACGGCACACGTCCGGGAGTTGGCCGCGAAGCAGGGGCAGGCAGCGGCGGAGATCCGGTCGGCGACCGAGGTCACGGCCGGCGTGGACACGGCGGTGCGGTTCAGCCACGGCGTCATCGCCTGGTCGACCGCAGGTGCGGTGGAGGCGGCACAGCATGCGCGCGTGGCGGCGGGAACCGCGGTGGAGCAGGCGTCCGACGAACTCCGGGACGACCTTCGGACCGCGGCCAGCCGGTACGACGCGACCGATCAGGACGCCGGCGCGCTGCTCGGTGCGCAGATGGCACCGAGGTGACCATGACGAGTGGTTTCGGCGCGGGCCACGGCGGCACGCACTTCGACGACGTCGTGGGCGTGGAGGTGACCATCGACGGCCTCCTGCTCATCGCCGACAAGCTCAATCTCGTGGACTTCCCACCATCCATGGGCATCCGTCCGAACATCCCGATTCCCGAGCTGCGCGATCTGGTGTGGGATCAGGTCACCCGTGACCTGATGGCGCAGGGCGTCCTCGACGTGTTCGGCGAGCCCCATCCGGAGGTCGCGGCGATGCTCGACACGCTCAGCCGCGCCGACCGGACGCTCGAGGGGCGCTGGTGGCGACGCGACCAAGGCGGCAAGATGGTCCGCTTCACGGTGTGCCGCAAGGGAGATCGGCACGTCATCGCTGCTCGCGACGAGGACCTCATCGTCCTGCAGCGCGTAGCGCCACAGATCGGTCTCGCAGGGATGGTCAACGTCGTGCTCGGGCCAGGCACGCCCGCCGAGGTCGAACCGCTCACCGGGGTGGCCAGCAAGCTGGGCGACTCGGCAACCGCGAATCAACTGGGCCAGTTCGGCATCGCGCCAACCTCCGCGCGGATCTACGCCGACGCCGTCGCCGCACCGGACAGTTGGGTCGAGATCACTGCCATCGAGCGGCATCCCGGCGGAACGACCACGCACACCGACGTCGCCGCCGGCGTGCTCGACGCGCGACAGGGCCGCATCGTGTCGATCCCGCGACGGGTCAACGGCGACCTCTACGGGAGCTTCCTGTCTGGTACCAAGGAGAACTTGCAGCGGGCGCTCGACGGACTGCTCGAGTTCCTGCCGTCCCGCGGGTGGTTCGATCGCGGTGACTTCGACGGGGACGTGCACGACTAGAACGATGGCGCCGGGCGCGACGCCTACCCAGACTGACGGCGAACGGAGAGAGGGCAACCGGGGGTGGACCACACTTCGCCTGACCACTTCGACGACGGATCGGACGACGACTACGACGCCCTGTCCGCGTTGGACTTCTCCGCGCCCGATGCCGGTCTCGAATCGGATCTGGTCGCCCTCGACGGCTTCGTGGACCACCCGGCAGAGACCCCGGCGGTTGCCGAACCGGTCATCGCCGACCGAGTGCCGGACGTGGATGACGACGGTGTTCCCGTGCCGCTGTTCAGCGTCACGAACCCGCCAGGGACGGTCACCGTCACGGCGTTCATGGACGGCCGGGTCAGTCGAATCGATCTCTCTCCCAGGGTGACCCGCATGTCGGAGGCGCAGCTGGCCGAGGAGGTCGTCGTCCTGGCCCAGCTGGCGACGCAGGACGCCAGGTCGGCGCAGTACGAGTTCATGCTCGAGGGCATGCGGCAGCAGGGCCACGACGACGCATCCACGCGGGACTTCCTGAGCCGGGACCTCGAGCTGCCGTCACCCGAGGAAGCCGACCGGGCAAGAGCATCCGTATTCGCGACACGATATGCAGGTGATGATGACTGACCACTTGGCCGGACTCTTCGGGAGCGCCGTGGGCATGCTGCCCACATCGCCGGCGCGTTCGCTCGAGATGTTCACCGACATCACGAACATCGACGAGACGGCGTGTGACGCGTGGGTCGGCCGGATTCGGTGCGGCGACACGGACCGCGTCACGGTGTTCCGGGCCTGGTACTCGCGCGGCAACTTCGGGCAGCTGGCGGGCGCCGCCGAGATCTCGATGAACGCCTTGAACGCCCGGATGCCGATCGGTGGCCAGTTCGGCGACATCACCTACCCGGTGAACTCACCCTTGGCCATCACGATGGGCTTCGCCGTCAACGAGGCGAACGGCGGCAACTACGCCGACGCGATGGACGCGCTCGAGGACGCCCCCGCCGCAGGGGCAGAGCACCTGCTGTCATGGGTCAAGGCCGTCACCTACGCCGCGGCGCAGCGGTGGACCGACGTCATCGACGAGGTGCGTGGGGCGAGCAACTGGCCGGACAAGTTCCTCGGTGCTGCCGGTGGCGTGGCGCACGGCGTGGCCGCGGCCAACCTTGGTCTGTTCACCGAGGCCGAACGCCGCCTGACCGAATCGAATTCGTCGCCTGCCGGCGAGGCGTGCGCGACCGCGATCGCCTGGTTCCTTGCAATGACGCGTCGCAGCCAGGGCAACGAGGAATCGGCCGTGGCACTGCTGGAGTGGCTGCAGGCCACCCACCCGGAGCCGAAGGTCACTGCCGCACTTCGAGATCCGACCTACCGGCTGCGGACGACCACCGCCGAGCAGATCGCCTCCCGCCGCGACCCGTGGGACCCCGACAGCGTGGTCGCCGACACCAGCGGCCGGGAGAAGCTGCTGGCCGAGGCGCAGGCCGAACTCGACCGGCAGATCGGGCTCAGCCGGGTGAAGGATCAAATCGAGCGCTACCGCGCCGCAACGCAGATGGCCAAGGTTCGGGCTGCGCGCGGGATGAAGGTGGCCCAGCAGTCCAAGCACATGATCTTCACCGGCCCGCCCGGCACCGGCAAGACCACGATTGCCCGCGTGGTCGCCAACATCCTGGCCGGGCTCGGCGTGATCGCCGAGCCGAAGCTGGTGGAGACCAGCCGCAAGGACTTCGTCGCGGAGTACGAGGGCCAGTCGTCGGTGAAGACGGCCCGCACCATCGACCGCGCCCTGGGCGGCGTCCTGTTCATCGACGAGGCGTACACGCTGGTGCAGGAGCGCAACGGGCAGGCCGACCCGTTCGGCACCGAGGCGCTGGACACCCTGCTCGCGCGCATGGAGAACGACCGCGACCGCCTGGTGGTGATCATCGCGGGCTACAGCGCGGACATCGACCGCCTGCTGGAGACCAACGACGGTCTGCGGTCGCGCTTCGCCACGCGCGTCGAATTCGACTCCTATGCGCCCGACGAGATCGTGGAGATCGCCAAGGTGCTTGCCGACAGCAATGATTCGGCCCTGAGTGAGGAGGCGGCCAAGCGGGTGCTGGAGGCTGCGAGCCTGCTGTGTCAGCGGTCGCTGAACGGTAAGCCGGCTCTCGACATCGCAGGCAACGGACGGTATGCCCGGCAATTGGTCGAGGCGGGGGAGCAGTGCCGCGACATGAGGTTGGCGAGGTCGCTGGACTTCGAGAGCCTCGACGTCGAACAGCTCAGCGAGATCAGTGGCCAGGACATGGCCGATGCCATCGATGCCGTGCACGCGCGGCTGAACATCAGCGGCTAGGCCGGGTATCCCATGGCAGGCTTCAGACTCACCACCAAGATTCAGGTCAGCGGCTGGCGCTTCCTGCTCCGCCGCGTCGAGCACGCGATCGTGCGCCGCGACACCAGGATGTTCGACGACCCGCTGCAGTTCTACAGTCGCGCAGTGTTCCTCGGCATCGTGCTGGCGGTGGTGATCTGCCTGGGCGCGGCGCTCATGGCGTACTTCAAGCCCCTGGGCAAGCGCGGGGGCGACAGCCTGCTGGTCGACCGGACCACCAACCAGCTCTACATCGTGATGCCGAACACCGACCAACTGCGGCCGGTGTACAACCTCACGTCTGCGCGGCTGGTGCTCGGCAACCCGGGCACGCCGTCGGCCGTGAAGTCCGAAGAGCTCAATCGGATGCCCAAGGGGCAGCCGATCGGCATCCCCGGCGCGCCGTACGCGACGCCCGTGTCACCCGTCGCCGAGTCGACGTGGACGCTGTGCGACACCGTCACCAAGGCGGAAAGCGTTGCGCCGACGATCGATACGTCCGTCATCGTGCTGCCGCTCATCACCGACACCACGGTCGGCCCGATGCGCCCGGATCAGGCCATGCTGGTGACCTTCGACGGCGACGACTGGTTGGTGACCGATTCGGGCAGGCACGCCATCGACCTGTCCGACCGGGCCGTGACATCGGCCGTCGGCATCCCGGTGACCGCGAAGGCCACGCCGATCTCCGAGGGGCTGTTCAACGCGCTGCCGAACGTCGGCCCGTGGCAGCTGCCGCAGATCCGCGCCGCCGGCGCCCCCAACAGCGTCGGCCTGCCGCCGAACCTCGTCATCGGCTCGGTGTTCAAGACCGTCACCGAGTCCGGCGAGCAGCTCTACGTGGTGTTGCCCGACGGGGTCGCGAAGGTCAACGGCACCACCGCAGCCGCGTTGCGTGCCACCAACTCCTACGACCTGGTCGCGCCGCCCGCCATCGAGTCGAGCGACGTCGCGAAGATCGCCGAGCAGGTGTTCGTCTCGCCGCTGCCCGACGAGCCGCTGAAGACGCTGTTGCGTCAGGAGACCCCGACGCTGTGCTGGGCGTGGAAGCGCGAGCCCGGGGCCCAGGCACCGAAGACCGCGGTGATCGCCGGACGTCGCCTGCCGATCCCGGCCGTGGCGATGAACTCCGGCATCGACCAGATCGGCGGCGATTCGACGGTCTACGTCAACGGCGGGCAGTTCATCCGGCTGCAGTCGCCGGATCCGCGGTACGGCGAAAGCCTGTACTACATCGACCCGCAGGGCGTTCGGTACGGCGTACCCAACGACGACACCGCGAACTCGCTCGGCTTGTCCGGTCCGCTGACCGCCCCGTGGCAGGTGGTCAGCCTGCTGGTCGACGGGCCCGTGCTGTCGAAGGAAGCTGCTTTGCTCGAGCACGACACCCTGCCCGCGGACCCGTTCCCGCGGCCTGTAGGAGAGGGCACGCGCGGAGGCGCGCAGCCCGCGGCGAATACCGGAGGCGGTTGATGACCACCAAGAAGTTCACGCCGACCATCAAGCGGGGCCCGCGCCTGACCCCCGGCGAGATCAACGTGACCCCGCCCGACGACCTGGGCATCGAGATCCCGCCGTCGGGCATGCAGAAGGCGATGCCCTGGGTCATGGGCGGCTGCATGCTCGGAATGATCGTGATCATGATCTTCACCGGCGTCCGGCAGCTGTCGCCGTACATGCTGATGATGCCTCTGATGATGGTCATGGCGACGGTCGGCTTCATGGCGGGCGGCGGCTCCGGTGGCAAGAAGGTGCCCGAGATCAACGCCGACCGCAAGGAGTACCTGCGCTACCTGGCGGGTCTGCGCACCCGCGTGACGTCCTCGGCGGCGGCTCAGGTGACGTTCTTCAACTACCACGCACCGCATCCCGACGATCTGCTGTCGATCATCGGCACGCACCGGCAGTGGTCCCGCCAATCGAGTTCGGACTTCTACGCGGCCGTGCGGATCGGGCTGGGTACCGAGCCCGCCGTCGACCGGCTGCTCAAACCGTCCGTCGGTGGCGAACTCGCAGGCCCGCAGGCGGCGCCGCAGCCCCACCTCGAGCCGGTCAGTCACATGTGGGTGACGAAGTTCCTACGCACGCACGGCCTGATCCACGACTGCCCGAAACTCGTTCAGCTGCGCACCTTTCCGACCATCGCGATCGGTGGTGACGGCGACCGCGAGGGGCTGCTGACCGCGATGATCTGCCACCTGGCCGTGTTCCATCCGCCGGACCTGCTGCAGCTGCGCGTCCTCACCGACACCCCCGAGGACCCGCGGTGGGCGTGGCTGAAGTGGCTGCCGCACGTGCAGCATCAGAACGACACCGACGCCGCGGGCGCGACCCGGCTCGTGTTCACCCGCCCCGACGGTCTTGCCGACCTGACCGCCCGCGGCCCGCACACCGCCGACTCGGCACCCGCCGGGCCGTACGTCGTGGTCATCGACCTCACCGGCGGCAAGGCCGGCTTCCCGGTGGACGGCCGCGCCGGCGTCACCGTCATCACGCTCGGCAATCACCGTGGGTCCGTCTACCGCATCCGCGTCGACCCGGACGGCACCGCCGACGACAAGCTGCCCAACCAGCCGTTCCGTCTGGTGACCAGCCAATCGGACACGATGACCGCCGCACAGGCTGGCCGTATCGCGCGCAAGCTGGCGGGCTGGTCGATCACCGGAACGATCATCGACAAGAGCACCCGCGTGCAGAAGAAGGTCGCCACCGAGTGGCATCAGCTGGTCGGCGCGCAGACGATCGAAGAGGTCACTCCTGCGCGGTGGCGGATGTTCACCGACACCGACCGGGACCGGCTCAAGATTCCCTTCGGCCACGAGCTGAAGACCGGTGACATCCAGTACCTCGACATCAAGGAGGGCGCCGAGTTCGGCGCAGGCCCGCACGGCATGCTCATCGGCACGACCGGATCGGGCAAGTCGGAATTCCTTCGCACGCTGATCCTCTCGCTGGTGGCCACGCACCACCCCGATCAGGTCAACCTCCTGCTCACCGACTTCAAGGGCGGGTCGACGTTCCTCGGCATGGAGAAGCTGCCGCACACCGCGGCCGTCGTCACCAACATGGAAGAGGAAGCCGAACTGGTCAGCCGCATGGGCGAGGTGCTCACCGGCGAACTGGACCGTCGGCAGTCGATCCTGCGCCAAGCCGGTATCCAGGTCGGGGCGGCCGGCGCGCTCTCGGGCGTGGCGGAGTACGAGAAGCACCGCGAGCGCGGCGCCGACCTGCGGCCGCTGCCCACGCTGTTCGTCGTCGTCGACGAGTTCGCCGAACTCCTGCAGAACCACCCCGACTTCATCGCGCTGTTCGACCGGATCTGCCGCGTCGGCCGCTCACTGCGCGTGCACCTGCTGCTCGCGACGCAGTCGCTGAACACCGGCGGCGTCCGCATCGACAAGCTCGAGCCCAACCTGACCTACCGAATCGCGTTGCGCACCACCAGCTCCGCCGAGTCCAAGGCGGTGATCGGGACGCCCGAGGCGCAGTACATCACCAACAAGGAGAGCGGTGTCGGCTTCCTGCGCGTCGGGATGGAAGACCCGGTGAAGTTCAAGAGCATCTACACCGGCGAGCCCTACGTGCCCGCCACCGTGCAGTCCGAGAACGGCGACGCCGCACCGCGGCATGCGGCCGCGAGCAAGGTACGGATCCACCAGTTCACCACTGCCCCGATCGCAGAGCCGGTGGCCCAGTGACCGTCGAGCCGGAACAGCGGGTGCTGCGCGAGGTCGTCCTCGACCAGTTGGCGACGGGCGAGGTGCGCGCCTACCGAATGTGGTTGCCGCCGTTGACCGATCCCACTCCGGTCAACGAACTCGTCGAACGGGACAACCCCCAGCCGCTGCGATTCGGCCTGGGGATCATGGACGAGCCGCGCCGGCACCGCCAGGAGGTGTGGGGGATCGACACGTCGGCGGCCGGTGGCAACATCGCGATCGGCGGTGCACCCCAGACCGGCAAGTCCACGTTCCTGCAGACGATGCTGCTGTCGGCGGCCGCGACGCACACGCCGCGCCAGGTGCAGTTCTACTGCATCGACCTCGGCGGCGGCGGGCTGATGTACCTCGAGGACCTGCCGCACGTCGGTGGCGTCGCCACGCGGTCGGAGCCCGACCGCGTCAACCGCATGGTCGCCGAGATGAAAGCCGTTCTGCGGCAGCGCGAGGCGATGTTCAAGCAACACCGGGTCGGGTCCATCGCGACGTATCGGCAGCTGCGCCAAGACCCCAGCCACCCGGCGTCGGCCGACCCGTTCGGCGACGTGTACCTGGTGATCGACGGCTGGCCGGCGTTCGTGCAGGAATTCCCCGACCTCGAGCCGGTCGTGCAGGACCTGGCCGGCCAAGGCCTGGCCTTCGGCGTGCACTGCGTCATCTCGACGCCGCGCTGGACCGAGCTGAAGGCGCGCGTGCGCGACTACCTCGGCACCAAGGTGGAGTTCCGGCTCGGCGACGTCAACGAGACGCAGATCGACCGCATCACCCGGGAGATCCCCACCAACCGGCCCGGCCGCGCGGTGTCGACGGAGAAGCACCATTTGATGATCGGGGTGCCGCGTCTCGACGGCGTGCACAGCGCCCACGACATGGTGCCTGCCATCACCGCCGCGGTGGCCCACATCGCGTCGCTGCACACCGATCAGGCGCCACAGGTCCGGGTTCTGCCCGAGCGCATCTACCTACACGAGCTCGACCCGAGCCCGCCGGGGCCGGAGAGCGACTACCGGACCAGGTGGACGGTGCCGATCGGCCTGCGCGAGTCGGACCTGTCGGTGGCGTACAACCCGATGCACGCCACGCCGCACCTGTTGATCTTCGGGGCGCCCAAGTCGGGCAAGACCACGATCGCGCACGCCGTCGCGTCGGCGATCTGCGCGCGCAACGACCCCTCACAGGTGCGGTTCATGCTGGCCGACTACCGGTCGGGCCTGCTCGACGCCGTCCCGCAGAGCCATCTGCTGGCCGCTGGCGCCGTCAACCGGAACAACTCCTCGCTGGAGGAGTCGATCAAGGCCCTCGCGGCCAATCTGCAGAAGAGGCTGCCGCCGCCCGACCTGACCACCGCACAGCTGCGGGCGCGGTCGTGGTGGACCGGCCCCGACGTCGTGCTACTCGTCGACGACTGGCACATGATCGTGGCTGCCGGCGGTGTCATGCCACCCATGGCGCCACTGGGACCATTGCTGCCGGCCGCTGCCGACATCGGCCTGCATCTGATCGTGACGTGTCAGATGAGCCAGGCTCACCGGGCCACGATGGACAAGTTCGTGGGCGCTGCATTCGGCGCGGGTTCGCCGACGCTGTTCCTGTCGGGTGAGAAGGCGGAGTTTCCGTCCAGCGAGATCAAGCTCAAGCGCAGGCCGCCTGGCCAGGCGTTTCTCGTCTCGCCGGACGGCAAGGAAGTCGTCCAGGCCCCGTACGTGGACCCCCCGGCAGAAGAAGTGTTCGCGGCACCCCCGGGGGCCCGGTAACATTCTCATCAGTCATTCAGCAACGCTCGCTACGATTGACTAGCAAACGGGTCGGGGGATCACATGCTAGGGATCATTGGATCTCGCATTACCGCCGAATCGTGCGCTGTCCAGTCGGTTCGGAATAGGTAAGGAGATCGCGCAATGCAACCCATGTCTCACAACCCCGCGGCGGTCGGCATCGGCGGCCAGGTGGTCGCGAATGGCGCCCGCGGACTGGCCGGTGGAACGGCCGCAAGTGCCGAGGTAACAGTACTTATGCCGGCCGGTGCGGACGAGGTGTCCCTGCAGGCGGCGATGGCATTCGCCACCGAGGGTGCACAGGCTCTTGCCCTCAACGCATTTGCGCAGGAAGAGCTGTCTCGCACCGGTGCCGCCTACATGGAAATTGGCGGTATTTACACGACGGTCGACGGCGAGAACGCCGCCGTCCTGTCGTAATAACCACATCAACTCTTAATTGATTTCGGGCTCAGCAAACAATGTCTGCAATCGCTGCTATTCCCACCATGCTGTGGCATGCCATGCCGCCGGAGGTCAATACCTCCCGGCTGATGCTCGGTGCCGGTCCTGCACCCATGATGCAGGCCACGGCCGGGTGGGAAGCGCTCGCCATCCTGCTCGAGACGCAGGCAGACGAGTTGATGAGCAGTCTGTCGGCTTTGCAGGGAGCGTGGTCGGGCGCGGCGGGTGAGCGCGCGGTCCAAGCGACCATGCCGGTCGTCGCCTGGCTCCGCACGACGGCCATGCAGGCGCAGAAGCGCGCGCTGCAGGCGACGGCGCAGGCAACGTCGTACACCGCAGCGCTGATGGCGACGCCCCCGCTGCCCGAGATCGAGATGAACCACGTGACGCGCGCGACCCTGCACGCCACGAACTTCCTAGGCGTGAACGCCGTACCCATCGGGATCAACGAGGCCGACTACTTCGTCCGGATGTGGAATCAGGCGGCGTTCACGATGGACGCCTACCAGGCCGAGACCACGGCGAACACCTTGTTCGAGCCGATCCTGCCGCTCAAGCCGGTCGTCATTCCGGGGGTCGGGCAGGGAGCGCTCGGCGCGGCAGCGGGCCGGGTGGCCGCGATGGCACCGGGGGCGGTGGTCCGCGAGCTGTCCATCGCCACGGTCAGCGCACGGGCGAAGGTCGAGTCCGCCGCGCTGCACGGTGGCCGGGCGGCCAGCATGGCGAACCACGCAGGCACGCGTGCCGAGGGGCAGGCGCAGAAGGCCGAGAACGCGGCTCAGCAGAACCCGATGCAGGGCGCTCAGCAAGGCGTCCAGATGGCGATGCAGATGGGTTCCCAGCTCGGGTCGATGGCGATGCAGGCCCCGCAGCAGGCCACCCAGATGGTGACGCAGCCGCTGCAGCAGCTCACGGGGCCGCTGCAGCAGATGTCGTCGATGTTCGGCCAAATGGGCGGGGGCAACGCACAACCCGCTCAGATCGGCCTGATCGGTGCCAGCCCGTTCTCGAACCACCCGCTGGTGGGCGGCTCGGGTGCCAGTGCGGGAGCGGGCCTGGTTCGGGCGGCATCGCTACCCGGCATGGGCGGCTCGATGGCGCAGACGCCGCTGATGGCCAACCTGGTCGGCAGCACCGAGAAGGTGCCGATGGGCGCGGGTGCCGGTGGGTCCGGTGCCGGGTTGGCTCCGGTCAACGGTGCGGGCGGCGGTGGGCCCATGGGGCACATGGGTCAGAACAAGAAGGGCGGCGGCTCCAAGCAGGGCTTGCAGGCGCCGTCACCACTCGCTCACGACCTGAGTGAGGACGAGGACGACGACTGGTGAATCGTCCACGACACAAGACTTCCCGGCCCAAGGGGGCGGAAGGACTCGCCATTTCCCGTGGTGAGGACACAGGAAAAGAGAAAAGGTAAACACCGATGGCACAGATGAATACCGATGCCGCTGTCCTCGCCAAGGAGGCAGCCAACTTCGAGCGCATCTCCGGAGAACTCAAGGGCGTCATCGCCCAGGTCGAGTCGACGGCAGGCTCGCTGGCCGGCCAGTGGCACGGCCAGGCGGGAACGGCCGCACAGGCCGCGCTCGTCCGCTTCCACGAGGCTGCCCAGGCGCAGATCCAGCAGCTGAACGACATCTCGGGCAACATCCACACGTCCGGCACCCAGTACACGTCGACCGACGAGGATCAGACCTCGGCGCTGACGACCGCAATGAACCTCTGATCCAGACCAACCAAACTCAGAAACGGAGACATGAACATGGGTGAACAGCTTTGGAACTTCGCCGGCATCGAGGGTGGCTCGGGCGAGATTCAGGGATCGGTCGCGACGACCGCGGGTCTGCTCGACGAGGGCAAGGCGTCGCTCGGCGCCCTGGCCGCAGTCTGGGGTGGCTCGGGCTCGGAGGCCTACCAGGCCGTGCAGATGCGCTGGGACGAGGCATCTCTCGAGCTGAACAACGCACTGCAGAACCTGGCGATGACCATCAGCGAGGCCGGCCAGACCATGGCGCAGACCGAAGCCGGCGTCACCGGGATGTTCGCGTAGCACCACGAGGCATGGAGGTGGGCGGGGCGGGTCCGAGCCGTCTGGCTGGACCGTCTCGCCCACCTCGCTTCGCGCTCAATCGTCTTCCAACCTCGAGAGGCACACATGTCGGCGGACTATGACCGGCTCTTCCACTCGTCCGAGGCCGCAGAGGCCGGCGACGACGAGACGACGACCGTGGATCCCAAGGCCGTACAAGCCGCCCTGGCTGCTTCGTCGACGCCAATGCCCATCGGTACCAACCCCGTTGACCCGATGCCGCTGACGCCGACCCAGTCCACCGCTGCACCTCCACCGCGGTCGACCGAGGTCACCACGCAGATCCCGCCGACGCGTGCGGCCGGGCAGTCGCGCGTCCAGCCCAACGGCATGATGCGGAGCCCGCAGGGCCAGGGTCACGCCGGAGCCCGCTACGAACAGCCGCGCTCGGCGCCGCAGCCGCAGCCGAGGCAGGCCGCTGCTCCCGCGCCGTCCCAGCACTTCCTCGATCAGGTCGACAATCCCGGCGCCTGGACCGGCGGCCAGCCTGCCGTGTCGTCCGCTGCGTCGATGGGCAACCACCGGGCGATCGACGCACTGTCACACGTCGGGGTCCGCTCCGCGGTCAAGATGCCTTCACAGAAGGGCTGGCGCCGCTTCCTCTACCTCCTCACCCGGATCAACGTCGGGTTGTCGCCCGACGAGATGTACGAACTCGAGTTGTTCGCGCGGATCCGTCGCAACGCCCGTGACTCGTACCAGATCGGCGTGCTGGGTCTGAAGGGCGGCGTCGGCAAGACTGCGACCACCGTCGCGCTCGGCTCGGCGCTGAGCAAGATCCGCGGTGACCGGATCCTGGCCGTCGACGCCGATCCCGACGCAGGCAACCTGGCGGACCGCGCCGGACGCCAGTCCGCGGCGACGATCGCGGATCTGTTGTCCGACAAGGAATTGGCGCGCTACAACGACATCCGCGCCTACACCAGCATGAACGGCTCGAACCTCGAAGTGCTCTCGTCCGACGAGTACAGCGGCGCGCGTCGCGAGTTCAACGAAGACGACTGGTCCGCCGCCGTCGGCATCGTGTCGCGCTACTACAACCTGGTGCTCGCCGACTGCGGCGCCGGGCTGTTCCAATCGGGCTCGCGCGGTGTGCTGTCGACCGTGTCCGGGCTGGTGATCGTGGCCAGTGCATCGATCGACGGCGCCCGCCAAGCCGCGGTGACGATGGACTGGCTGCGTCAAAACGGGTATCAAGATCTGATGGGCAGGTCCTGCGTCGTCATCAACCACGTCGTGCCGGGCAAGCCGAACATCGACGTGGACGATCTCGTCCAGCAGTTCGAGAGGCACGTCCCGCCGGGCAGGGTCATCGTGCTGCCCTGGGACAAGCACATCGCGGCAGGCACCGAGATCCAGCTGGAGCTGTTGAGCAACACCTTCCGTCGCCGGATCGTGGAGCTGGCTGCGGCGCTGTCGGACGACTTCGACAGGCTCGAGCGGCGTTGACCACCACGGCGGCTGCACCCAATACGTCGGGCGTGACGCCCGGCAGGCCGTCGACCACCCGGGTCACGATCCTGACCGGCAAGCGCATGACGGATCTGGTCCTGCCTGCGGCTGCTCCGGTGGAGGCCTACATCGACGAGACGGTGTCGTTCCTCGCCGACCTCCTCGAGGATTCACCGAAGGATGTCCTGGCGGGCTTCGACTTCAAGGCCCAAGGCGAGTGGGCGTTCGCGCGTCCGGGTGCTCCGCCGCTGAAGGTCTCGGAGTCACTCGACGAGGCAGGCGTGGTCGACGGATCGCTGCTGACCCTGGTCTCGGTCAGCCGCACCGAGCGGTACCGGCCGCTGGTCGAGGACGTCATCGATGCGATCGCGGTGCTCGACGAGTCACCGGAGTTCGACCGCACGGCGCTCAATCGCTTCGTCGGACTGGCGATTCCGGCCGTCTGCCTGGTGCTGACCATTGCGGCCATGCGGGCGTGGGACGCAACGGGGCGGAGCTGGTGGTGGACGCTGGCGATCGGCGTGCTCGGTGTGGCCGTGCTCGGTGGCAGCATGCTGGCGAAGAATCGATACCAGAACGTCGACATGTGCGAGAGCCTGTTGGTGGCGTCGATGCCACTGCTGGCCGGCGCGGTGGCCCTCGCCGTTCCGATCCCGCGTGGCATCGATGGGCTGGGGGCCCCGAACATCGCCGGCGCCGCAGCCGTCGTGCTGCTGCTGGTGCTGGCCACCCGCGGCGGACCACGCAAGCGCGCCGAGATCGCATCGTTCCTGGCGGTGACGGCGGTCGCCATCACCGCGGCAGCCGTAGCCTTTGGGTACGGCTGGTCCTACTGGGTTCCTGCCGGCGCCATCGCCTTTGGGCTGATCGTGGTGACGAACGCCGCGAAGCTGACCGTCGCGGTCGCGCGCATCGCGTTGCCTCCGATCCCGGCGCCCGGTGAGACGGTGCACAACGACGAACTGCTGGACCCGGTGTCGGCACCCGACCCGACCGACGAGGAATCACCGACCTGGCAGGCGATCATCGCGTCGGTGCCGGAGTCGGCGGCTCGGCTGACCGAGCGCAGCAAGCTCGCGAAGCAGCTGCTGATCGGCTTCGTGAGCGCCGGTGCCACGGTGCTGGCCGCCGGTGCGATCACCGTGGTGGTGCAGGGCCACTTCTTCATGCACAGCCTGATCGTCGCGGGACTGGTGACGGCGATCTGCGGGTTCCGGTCACGGCTGTACGCCGAACGATGGTGTGCGTGGGCGCTTCTCGCGGCCGCGGTGGTCGTTCCGACCGGCGTCGCGGTCCGGCTGTCCAGCTGGTACCCGGAGTCGGCGTGGCTGGTGTTGACGCTGTACGCAGGGCTCGGCATCGTCGCGCTGATCATCGTGGGTGCGACCGACAGCGTGCGACGGGTATCGCCGGTGACCAAGCGCATCCTCGAACTGCTCGACGGCGTGGCGATCGCGGCGGTGATCCCGCTGCTGCTGTGGATCGCCAGCGTGTACGACGTACTGCGGAACCTGCGGTTCTGACATGGGTATCGGCAGCGGTGCAGGCGACACGCTTCGGGTCGACCCGGAGATGCTGTCGCAGTTGGGGTCACAGCTCGAGACGTCGGCGCGGGCTCTGCCGGAGGCGCCGGCCCCGTTCACTGTCACGGGCAGCGATGCGATCTCCGCGGCGATCGCGGAGAGGCTGCCCGCGCTCGAGACGCCGATCATCGAGGGTCTGCCCGCGGTGAAGCAGGCTGCGGCACAGACGGCATCCAACATCGTCGCGGCGGCGGGCAAGTACCAGGGCACCGACGAGGAACTGGCTGCGGCGTACGAGAAGCAGCAGTTCGGTGGTGGCGGCGTCGGTGGGGCTGCTGGTGGCGCTGCGGGCGTAGCGGCCGGTTCATCTGGCGCCGGCGCGATGGGTCAGATGGGCCAGCTGATGAGCATGCCCATGCAGATGGCGAGCCAGGCCGCGCAGATGCCGCAGCAGGCAATGGGCGCGATGAGCCAAATACCGCAAGCCGGTATGCAGGGTGCGCAGCAGATCGTGCAGATGGCCACCGGTGCGGGCAAGGACGCCGGTGGCTCGCCTGAGTCACAGGCTGCAGAGCGGCAGGCCAACGAGCGCGAGCGCGAGCGCGACGAGCGTGAGCGCGACGAGGCGGCCGGTGGCAAGCACCGCGAGCGTGCACCGATAGACGAAGCGCCCGTGGGCGACTTGGCGGTACCCGATAGCGGTGCTGGCCCGCGGCACGCTGCACCGGATACTCCTGTAGACCTGTAGCTGCGTCGTCCACTGTGAACCTCACGACGTTCTCGGGCGATATTCGTCGTGACGTTCACACTCGGCAGGTGAGGAGCTTCGCCGCCCAATGAAGGCAATGCTGACGGCCGTTGTGGCGGGACTTCTGGCCCTGGCCCTCGCCGCCTGTGGATCCGCGGTGTCGACTCCGGCCGCGCCATCGTCGACGACATCGGAAGGAGCAGAAACGTCCACGCCGACCCCTGCCGCCGACCCGCTCACCCTCGACCGGCTTCGCGAGGCGATCGACTCCGGTGACCCAGCTCGGGTCGCGGATTGCTTCACCGCCGACTTCCGGGCCGAACTCCCCCATCACCCGGAACGGAGCTTCACCGGAGCCCAACGGGTGCAGGCTAATTGGACGGCGATCTTCGCCCGTGCACCACACCTCACGGCCAAGGTCCTGCGCACCGCCGTCAACGGACCGGAGATCTGGTCCGAATGGGAAGTCACGGGGGTGGACACGGCCGGTGCGCCTGTGAGGTTCGCGGGCCCCGTGATCGTCACGACTCGCGACGGCCGGATCAACTGGGCCCGGTTCTATCTCGACCCAGTCACACCGGGCTGAGCGGTTGGGACGTGGCCGGGCGCGGGGGCCGCTATCTCAGTGCGGCATCGAGCAGGGTCTCCGCCGCGTCGCGCGCGAAGTCACCTCGGCCCGGGTCGTTGAACACCATCGCTCGTCCCGCGACGCCGTCGGCGAGTATGGCCAGCTGCTCGGCTAGCCGTTCGGGATCGTCGGCGCCGAGTTCCTCCAGAAGCGCGGCGATACGACGCGTGAACTGCTCCTTGCGGTCTCGCGTGTAGGCATGGGCTGGACTGTGCGGATCGGGGAATTCGGTGGCCGCAGCGGTGAACGGGCAACCGCGCACCGGCCCGTCGAACGGGTACGGCCGGAAGAGTCCCATGATCCGTTCGCGTGCAGACAAGTCCTCGCGCTCGAGCATGTTCTCCATCGTGAGCCCGGCATCGGAGAGATGTCGTAGATAGGCGACGACGAGATCTTCCTTGGCCGGGAAGTGCGCGTAGAGCGTGCGTTTGGACACCGGCGCCTCTGCCGCGATGTGCTCCATGGTCGTCGTGTTGATGCCGTGGGCTTCGAACAGCGTCGTGGCTGCGGCCAGGATGCGCTCCCGACCGCCGCGCCCGCGGGGACTGGCCATGACCGAAGTATACGTGAACGTTTACAACGGCCGCGATTCTTTGTAGACTCCTCTGATGTAAACGCAACCGTGTACTTGGAGGATCGCCATGACGACCGCACAGAACCAATCCGTGGCTCATCTGATCCGTGGCAGACGCGCCACTCGCGCCTTCCTGCCCGACGAGGTGCCGACCGACACCATGCGCACGGTCTTCGAATTGGCCGGACACGCGCCGTCGAACTCGAACACGCAGCCATGGTGTGTCGAAGTGGTCAGTGGCGCCGCGAGGCATCGCCTTGCCGACGCGCTCCTGGCCGCACATGCGGCCGGTCGCCGATCCGTCGACTTCCCCTACCAAGAGGGTCTGTTCCAAGGGGCGCTCGCGACGCGTCGCGCTCAGTTCGGTGCGCAACTCTACGAAACGCTGGGCATCGCCCGCGACGACACGGATCTGCTCGACGGCTACAACACTCAGAGCCTGCGTTTCTACGGCGCACCGCACGTCGCGATGTTGTTCGCGCCTGCCGAGACCGAAGCGCGCATCGCCGCCGACATGGGGATCTACATGCAGACGTTGTTGCTCGCGATGGAGGCGCACGGGATCGCGTCGTGCCCGCAGGCGCTGCTGAGCTTCTATGCCGACACCGTGCGGGCCGAACTCGGGGTGGCCGAGCGAAAACTACTGGTGGGCATCGCATTCGGGTATGCCGACGAATCCGCAGCAGTGAACACCCTTCGGGTCCCGAGGGCCGGACTAGCCGAGACGACGCGGTTTCGCCGTTGAGCCGTGTTGGCCGACTGACGCGCTTCGGCCCTAGTTCGCTAGATGAAGTGGCTGGGATTCCTCGATGATGTCGCGGCGGTAGCGGCGCGCCGCGAGCGCGTAGCAGCCGATCGCCACGAACTGCATGGTCGGCACCAAGATCAGCAGTGCGCGGCCTAGCGATTGCGGACCCAGGTCGGCGGTCAGGGCATCGCTGATCACCCCGGTCAGGAACGGCCCGACCGCGCCGAGCGTCGCGTTGAAGAACAAGAAGATGGCGGACGCGGTCGCGCGCTGCTCGGGGAGCACCAGTCGCTGGATCGCCGCGATGGACGGTGCGAGATACGCGGTGCCAATGACGTACGCCAGGGCCAGCAGCCACACGCACAACGTGCGGCTCTCGACGATGAACGCCATCGCCGACGCAGGCAGCAGGGCCGCGATCAGGATGACCACGATCCACAGCAACCAGCGCGGGTCGCGGGTGGCCAGCCGGTCGGCGATCCGCCCGACGATGAGCAGCCCGAGGACGCCGAGCAATCCGGTGGCCAGGCCGTACTCGATACCAACCTCGCCGAGCGACATGCCACGGGTACGCATCAGGAACGCAGGGGCGAAGGTGGTGAGCGAGTAGCCGGCCGCCGACACCAGCGCGGTGCCGGCCACCATGGCCAAGAAGCTGGGTTTGCGCAGCAGATCCCACCAGTTCAGCGCAGCAGCTCGATCTCGCGGCGGCGGCGTGGGCAGGGTCTGACGGCGGCCCAACACCCACAGCACCAGCGGTGCCAGCAGCACACTGATTCCGCCCATCACGACGAAAGCCGCCCGCCAGCCCATGCTCTCGGCGAGCAGGCCGCCGCCGAGCAGGCTGGCGGCACTGGCCAGCGGGATCGACATGGTGATGACCGCCAGCGGTGCCGACCGCTTCTCCGGGACGAAGTTGCGCGCCACGTAGGCGTGGGCTGCCGGTGTGCTGCCCGCCTCGCCGACGGCTACGCCGACGCGGGTCAGCGCCAGTTGGAAGCCGGACTGAACCGCGCCGCCCAGCATGGTCATCGAACCCCATAGCGTCAGGCAGCCGGCGATGACCGCGCCGAAGATGCCACGGTCGGCGACCCGCGCGATCACGATGCCCAGCACGGCGTACACGATGAGGAACCCGAACCCGTTGATGACGCCGATTGCGGTGTCGGACAACGCCAGTTCCTGCTTGATCGGCTCGGCCAGCACGCCGGGCAGGAAGCGGTCGACGTAGTTGAGGGTGCCGACCAGGGCCAGCACCGCGACAGCGGCCCACGCGCGAGTGGGTCCGTGCGTGGCCACGGGTTCGAACGCAGCGGTGTCCCGCGGTGTCGACATGGTCCTCCTCGGAAATCCGCCACAGGTCAGCGAAGAGGCGCTCGTCACCTCGTCATGAGACTGTAGGCGGCACGTTCCTGCCGAGGCGCAAGAGCACTCCCGTCGGGTTGGCTGCACCAACTCGTGGCTTGTCCCTTCGAAGGGGCCGCTGCGTAATGCCCCCGTCGAGAACCAGCTGAACTTCGAGGAGACGCCATGACGGGGACGAGAGCCAACGCGAGGGTGTGGGCGGTGGTGTCGGTGCTCGCCGTGATGGGGACCTACGTCGCAGTCATCCTGGCGTACGGGCTCGCGGGACGCGCCGACGACCCCGACGATCAACAGCCCGCCCCCAACGGTGCGCTGGTGTACCTCGACGTCGATGCCGTATCGGGGGAGACGTTCTCGCTCGAGACCCGCGTTGCGGTGTATCCGGGGGCGGACCTGCTCAACCCCGAGGGCAACCTGCGCGACGACCTGACCGTCCAGGTCAGTCCAGCCGCCAGCGCGGATTCACTGACGTTCGCACGCGGCACGCGCGTGGGTTCACAACCTGTCAGCCTCTATGCCGATGGGGACATCCGCCAGTGGCCATTCGACACGTACCAGACATCGGACGTGCAGGTGCTGGCGTTCACCGGTACCGGCGGGGCGCGGGTGGCCGTACCGGTTCAGGTGGTCGTCACCGACTCGGTGACCTCCTGGGCGGTGCACGCGCGTCAGGCCGACTCCGGCCCGGGGCAGGCTCTCGACATCCACGTCGCACGCACGGGCCCGACGATCGGCTTCGGCATCGCGATGTGCGTGGTGCTGCTGATGCTGCCGATCTGCACACTCGTCGTGTCGATCCAGACGCTGCTAGGCCGCAAGCAGTTTCTGCCGCCGATGGTGACGTGGTTTGCGGTGATGCTGTTCGCCGTTCTGCCCATCCGCAACTTGTTCCCCGGTTCGCCGCCGATCGGATCGTGGGTCGACTACACCGTGGTGCTGTGGGTGGTCATCGGTCTGGCCGCCTCACTCGCGCTGTACGTGGCCGCGTGGTGGCGACAGGCGCCCTAGCCGTCCGGCTCTGGAGGGGTCCAGGGCCAGAGCGCCCCCGTTCTCAAGCGATCTGGCGGGCGATGCGGTACGACGATCGCAGTGAAATGGCATGCAGGTCAACTGGTTTAACATATACGACTCTGGAACCGGATGAACTCAGAACTGGGGACTCGCCACTACTGCTCAACCCCGCTGTACATGGCCCCTGGAGGCTGGGCCAGCAGCGCTTTCACTACCCTGGTTTCGGCGTCGGCCAGTACTTCATCCAACCCGGACTCGAGGCCGTCGAGTGCCTGGCGGATCACGTCGGCAGGGTCGTTCTTGGGCATGTCAATGCCGTCCAGCATGTCGGTGTCGGTGGCTGACAGGTGTAGTCCGACAACTTGGGTGCCTTGGCCCGTCAACTCGAGTCGAGTGCTGTTGGTCAGCTGCCACTCGGCGGCCTTGGCCGCGGCGTAAGCGCCGTTGCCGGGAAACACTTGAAACGATCCGATCGACAGGACGTTGAGGATGGCGCCACCGCCGTTGCGTGCCAAGATTGGCGCGAAGGCGCGTGTCACCGACAGTGTGCCCCAGAAATGGGTGGCTAGTTCGAGGCGGATGGCATCGAGATCACCCGTGACGAGGTTCTGCATCGTGGCGACGCCAGCGTTATTGATCACCAGGTCGACGTCGGTGGCAATGCCGGCGAGGTCCACTACGGTCGCGTCGTTGGTGATGTCGAGGTAGGCCGGCTCGATGCGTGTGTCGTTTCCGGCAATGGTTTCCGGTCGCCGCGTCGCGGCGTACACCTTGGCGGCGCCCCGCTCGACCAACTGGCGGGCGAACTCTGCACCCAACCCTCGGTTGGCACCGGTCACCAGGGCCGTCGCGTTTCGTAGTTCCACTCTTCGACCTTAGAATGTGACGTCAGTGTCAGGTTCAAGCAATCGGCAAGTGACATGGCGCACAGTCATTTTCAACAGGAGACGCCTCACTGGCTGCGATGTGCCATGTCGGAGATGGGGGAGGCCCGTGCAGTCATCGGGGAGTTCGAAGCCGAGCACGACACCCGACACCGCCACTCGACCCGGACCCACCGACACCCGACACCGCCACTCGACCCGGACCCACCGAACACCGGCCGAGGACGCTGCCGTCTGCAGGTCAGACGCTGGCTTCGGCGCCGCTTGCTTCCCACATCAGCACGCTAAGGTGTTGCCAGTAGACCCAGTCTGCGATCGCGGCGCGCTGTACCTCGGCGTCGACCGCCGTGTGCGCGCGGTAGAGCGCCTGCTCCTGGGCGTGCTCGGCGTAGTTGATGAACGCCTGCAGGTGCACGCCGACGCGTTCGGGGGAGGTACTCATCAGTGGTTTGATGAGTTCGAACCACAGCATGTTCGACTTGTCTTCTGGCGCTGCGGTGTTGGCGGGCGCGGGTGGGAGTAGTTCGGTGAGATCTGCGTTTGGTACCGCGGCAAGCCGTGCGGCGGCGTTGGGTGCGATGACCTCGAGGCGGCTGCGGCCCTCCATCGTGCCGCTTTCGGGGATGTCGTCGGGTCGCAGGACGATCTTGGCGGTGCCCGGGTCGAAGCTCGCGAACTGCTCCTCGGTGGCGATGACTGCACGCAGTTTCTGGGCGTGGGCCTGAGCCCAGCCCTGGATGGCGAGGATGGGGTAGGTCGCCCACTTGGCGCGTTCCTGCGGCGGGAGGGTCTCGTCGGCGGTGGCCATGGTGACGTGAGCCGGCAGGTTCACGCCCTCGGGGATGTAGGCCAGCCCGTAACTGTTGGCCACGAGGATGGAGCCGTCGGCGGTGAGCCCGGTGACCCAGTAGAAGCCGAAGTCGCTGACGCCGATGTTGAGCGCTGCGGCGATGCGACGGGCCATGATCAGCGCGGCGTTGCCATTCTTCTTGCGGTTCGTCGCTCCGCCCGCGGACGCCGATGCGATGGCGTCGCGTTCCATGCGCGCCGTCGAAACCGGAACCGGCGCTGCGCCTACCGCGCCGGCATCGTTGCGTCCCGCCGACGCCGCGTGGACTCCGGGCCCGCCCGGTCCGGCAGCCGCCGCTGGGTTGGCTCCTGAACCGCCGCCGGGCGGCCCCGTGGGTGCGGCGGGTGTCGGCGTACTTGGGGGAGCGAGCGGCATGGGCGGTGGAGGCGGGCTTGCCGGTGCAGCACCGGACGGCGCACCGCCGCCCACCGGGCCGCCGCCGGCGGACGCGCCCGCGCCGCCGCCCATGCCACCACCACTACCGCCACCGGACCCGCCGGCCGGGGCGTGCGTGCTGGCAGCTGGCTCGGTCGGCATGACGGGCGGAGTCACCGGTTGCAGCGGACTGGCCGCGGACGGTGTAACCGGCTGCTGCGCAACGGGAACCGACTTGTTGGTCGCCTCCATGGCCTTGGCCGCATCAGGAGCACCGCCACCACTAGCGCCCCGGCCGGGTTCTGCGCCTGCCTCGGGGCGAGCGCCGGTGCCTTGGCCTTGCTGGGAGTCCTTGCCGCTTGTGCCGGTCTTGCTGTCTTGGGTTGTTGAACTGGCGGCAGATTGGCTGCTACTCGCCGCCTGTCCTCCGCCGTTTCCGCTACCGGTCATTCCACCACTCGAAGTCCCAGCGGCCGAAGCGGCAGACCCGCCGGGGGAAGACAGTGTCCCGCCGCCGACAGATGTCCGTGTCGGAAGACCACCCCCGGCGGTATTGGCACCCCCGCCCGGCGCCGCAGCCGACGGTGGAAGCGCGACACCGTGCAGATTTTGAGAATTCGATCTGGAGTCCGAATTACTGCTGCTTGCAGGCGATACATCGCCGGCAGCGCTCGGCTTAGGACTCCGGTCCGCCACCGCTGCAGCCATGTCCGTGTTCGCTGCGGACTCGGATGTGGATGGCGGCCGATCAGAGCTAGCGGCGGGCGATTTGCCGGCGACCTTTTGCGGCTCAGGCGCATTGGCCTCTGACGCACTAGGAGTGGTTGATGGCGCAGACGACCACGTTTGAAGCGAACCTGAGGGAGCATCGCTGTTGTTTGAGAACTCCGGTGACGGCTTCTTGCCGTCAACATTGGCGTGCGAATCTGGCAGGAAATCATTGGTCACTGGAGGAGGTGCGTAGAACTGTCCGGCAGCCACGGCCGACCCTGCCGCAGACACGATCGCCGCATTCTTCTCGAGCGCCGCGGCGATGATTGCCCTAATGTCGGCGTCTCGTACGGACTCGTCGCTGTACGACGCCGCCGTCGCGGTATCGACGGCAGCCTGCGCGATGTTGCACACGTCCACTATGGCCGTCTTGGCGTTCAGTATCGAAGACGAGCTTTGCGTTAAGAAGGTATCGGCGGCGGCAAGGTGGGCGCTTAGGGTCTCCATTTGAGCCAGGTGCGAATCCACTTGTGTTTGTGCCGCGCCGGCACCTGCTCCGAACCATGTTCGACCGTCGAACATCGACGATTTGATCCTTTGCCATACTGACGCCTGGGTGTCGACGCGAGCCTTTGCCGACTTCATTAGCGAAGCTTGATCAAGAAGTAGGTCCTCGTCCACCTCTGGCCAGGCTCGCGGTGGCGTAGTCATTTCACTCTTGCGCCCGTCAAGCGGCCTAGGGATCGATGACATCGGAGCTATCCCGGCCCTGATTCGCAGGCTGCGGAAACGATATTTCGAATTCGAAAAGCAGTGGCCGTGAGGAAGCTGTCGGCAGCGACATACGTATCTCCCGTGGACACGTACGCACGGAGGTACAGCGCAGCAGTCTCCGCGAAGTCCTCGAGGATTGCGTTCCCACTGTCTCTGCCTAGCGACGAGATTTCGGTGGCGAGCGACTGTAGCCTAGGTAACGCAAGTAGCTGAGTCTGGCGCTGCTCCGGAGTCCACCTGGCCGCGTCTACGCTAGAATCCATGGCCTGCCAAGCCGCTGTATCCGCGCGGAATCGAGTGTCAACTCCAAGCCACTCTGGACAAATAGCGTTAGCGCGTTCCATGAACAAACTAGGATTGCCTGGGTCAGAAATTGGCACAACTTCAGTGGGCGGGCGTGCCGGCTCGACCGCGAGCGACCGATCTGCGGACCCGAACTCGACCGCGTTGCATATGGCCATCAGAGCATTTCCGGCGGCCACATTGGCGGTGGCGAGTTGGTCGGCCGCAGGGGTGTATGTGGGAATGCTGTTTATGTAGGCGCGTGCGTAGGCGACAAACTGTTCGTACAACTCCCTCACTACGCGATGCGGCGTCTGCTTTGCGAGGGCCACGGCTTGATCGGCGCTGTTTCGTAGAACCGTGACGACTTCTTCGGTGCGGCGACGATCGTCCGCCGTCCACTCCGGTGAGGGGCCGAGGGAACCACGAATGTCACCCCATCCGTTCTTCTGCACATTGGCGACTGCATCGTTGATGCCGGTGTAGGCCTCGCACGTCGGCTCTTCCGTAATGATTGATACCGGCCCAGTGTCGTTGGCACTGGCGATGTCTGACGGGACATCCGATGTCGGCGGAGTCGATGGTCCATCCCCGTCGCGCGTGAAAAGCAGTGTGGCGCCGATCGTCACGCCGATCACCAAGAGCACCGCGATCGCGACCAATAACCACTTCGTTGCTCCGCCACTCTTCTGCGGAGGAGGAGGTGGCTGCTGCCATTGGCCCTGCGGGGGATATGGCTGTTGTGCGGGGTACGGCTGATAACCCGGGGGCGGGCCGTACTGCGGCTGATGTGGCGGCTGCGGTCCTGGCTGCGGGGGAGGCCATCCGCCCTGAGGAGGCATGCTCATGCGTGCGCCTCCGTAGTCGATGTTCTCATTTCCGAATCCCTGCGAGGTCGAGTGCGTATTCGTTGGTGTTCACAGGCGGCGACGAAGCTCCATTCATATCGGGCCACGCGGACGCGGAGTGGTCATCTCCCCCTTTCGACCGTCGGTGGGCCTCATGATTGCCATGATTAGTCCAGTTGAGCCTGGCAAGCGGATGTCACGGTATTCCCGAAACGAAAAGCCGTTGATGCTAGAAAGCTGTCAGCCTGCACGTATGAATTGCCGGCTGAAACGTAGGCTCGTAGGTATATGGCGGCGGCCTGCGTGAAGTCCGCGATAACAGTATTATCGCTCTGTTCTCCGAGCGACTCGATGTCGTCGGCATATTCTGCTAGCCGTGGCAGGGCAGCTAGATGAATAGCACGTTGCTCAGGGCTCCACTGGTCGGCGGTCAGACTCGTATCTGAGTTCTGCCAGTCGGCCGTATCTACGTTGAACTGCTTGTCTAGTTCTAGCCAGCGCGAGCATATTTGGTTCGGCTCCGCGATGAATGGCTGCGCGTCTTCGGGACTGATGACGCTCGCTGTGGCTAGTGGAGAATCTGCCGGCGCAACAGCTAAAGCGCGGTTGATCGCGCCGTTTTCGATGGCGTTGCACAGGGCTGTGATCGCACGGCCGGCGCTAACGTTCGCGGACGCAAGATAGTTGTCGGCTGCAGTGTAATTAGCAATACTGTCAGCGTACGCCCGGCCGTAAGCGATGAACTGCTCGTATAGTTCCCTGACTACTCGATGCGGAGTTTGTTTGGCTAGCTTGACCGCTTGACCCGTGGCGTTGCGAATAGCTGTGGCCGCACCTTCGACTTGTTGACGTTGTTCAGAGGTCCATTCGGTCTCAGATCCCAAGGTGCCCCGCTCATCGGCCCACCCATTTGTCTCAATGCCCGCAAGCGCGTTATTGATTCCGCGGTAGGCTTCACACGTCGGCTCTTCAGTGATGATCTCAACCGGCCCAGTGTCGTTGGCACTAGCGATGTCTGACGGAACACTCGCATCCGGCGGAGTCGATGATCCATACCCGTCGCGCGTGAACAGCAGTGTGGCGCCGATCGTCACGCCGATCACCAAGAGCACCGCGATTGCGACCAACAACCACTTCGTTGTTCCGCCACTCTTCTGCGGTGGAGGAGGCGGCTGCTGCCATTGGCCCTGCGGGGGATATGGCTGTTGGCCCGGGTAAGGCTGATAACCCGGCGGCGGGCCGTATGGCGGCTGATTGGGCGGCTGCGGCCCTGGCTGCGGGGGAGGCCATCCGCCCTGCGGGGGCATGCTCATGCGCGCGCCTCCGTGGTCGACGTCCTCATTTCCGAACCCCCGCGAGATCGAGTGCGTATTCGATGGTGTTCACCGATGGCCACTTTCTCCACAGTAAGTCAGAAGTCGATGTCGGCAACACGCCAATTCGCACTCGAATGCCTCTCGTCGGGACGCCGAAGTCACCATCGACCCACGTCTTCGCCCTCGCCGGTGATCTCGGCGACCACCGAGTCGATTCGCTCACGGTCCGCCTCAATGGAGGCCGAAGCCTCCGCCGTAGCGTTCTGCAGCGCTTCGTTGATTCGGGCCTCGACCACCTCGGCGCCCAGTCGCAGCAGGCCGTCCTCGATGTAGACGTCGGTCAGCCAACTGTGCCCGTTGAGCGTCACCTCGACCGTCTTCGTTTCATCCATCGCCGTGAACGTCTGCTGATTCATCTTCGCCAACTGGTCGTCCATCAGCGACTGCAGCCGTTGCGCCTGCTGAAGTACGGCGACCACCTGCGGGTGCATGTCCTCGGTCACTTGGCTTCCTTATCGCCGGTGTCCCGGCGTCGTGGCCGATTGCCAATCACGCCCTCGGTCCACGCTCGATCCTCTTCGTAAAGCGTCTCGTCGGGCGACGTGCCAGGCGAGCGCTTCTTTTCGGACGCGCCACCCTGACCATGGCCGGCACCGTGCATCGGCATGCCACCGCCCATGCCCATACCGCCCATTCCACCGGCGGCACCGCCACCAGCTGCCGCACCTCCGGCGGGGCCCGTTGCGCCGCCGCCCGCACCCGGACCGACGGACACGCTGCCGACGTTGGGCTGCAGCGGCATTGGGCCGCCACCGCCCCCGCCTCCGCCGGAGCCACCGCCCGAACCGCCGCCGGATCCGCCGCCTCTGGCCGACGCCGGGCTCAATGTCGGGTCGCCGAGCATCGGGAGGTCGGTCGGCGGACCCCCTCCGAGATCGGGGAGGCCGGGCATCCCGCCACCCGGCGGAGAACCACCACCGGCGGGAGCGCCGCCTCCGCCGGCGGGCGATCCGCCACCACCGGCAGGCGACCCGCCGCCCGCCTGACCGCCCGGCGACGGCTGCGCCTGAGCTGCGGCTGGCGAGACGGGAACGTCACCCGGCGCTGGCTGTGATTGCGGCTGCTGTCCGCCCTGGGGCGCACCGCCGCCACCGCCACCAGCGCGCTCACCGCCGCCTTCATCCTGACCGGTGGTGCCAGGGGGCTGTGGAGGTTGTGGCGGCGGCTGTGGCGGTGTTACTACCCCCGTCGGCACCGGGCACATGGGCGGCTTCGGCAGTTTGAGTGGTTTCCCAGCCGCCCTGCCGACGTAGCCCTGAAGTACCTCCTCTGAACGTTCCTGCATCTTCTGACGCAGCTTGAGGAGCTGCATCTGCTCGTTGACGTCGCGGGACAACAGGATTCGTGCGTCCAGGTCCTTAACCTGTGCAAGCTTCGGATGAGCGTCTGCCGCACTCCTATGCGTCTCCGCGAGATCACCGGCCTCGTCGGCTAGTTGGCGGGATGCGTCTGCCATCTCCTGCAACCACTTCCGATGCCGGGCGAGCGCTTCCAGTGCTGCCTCCGCCGCTCCGCCCTCCCACGACGCACCGGCCCACTCGAACACGGCTGACTCTGCCTTCAGCACAGCGGCGAAGTTGTCCCACTGCCCCTGGAAGGCACCGAGCGAAGCAGCCTGATCAGGCGCCTCCATTTCGGCTGCAGCCTGATCGACCATCAAGAACGACGACGTGGGGCACTGGTAAGTCGGCTCTGGTGGGAGGGGAACCGACGGAGTCATGGGCCCCCCGGGTTGCACGGGCCCGATCGACGTCGATGGCTCGCCGAACCTGATTGCGCCGCCGGACTGCTCGTCGACCTGGCGGTACGCCGCAGCTGCCGAGATCAACGACTCCGCGATCCGGACCGCCTCGACGTGGCCGGTCACGGCGTACCCGCGGAGTGCCTCCGCCTTCTTGTTGAGTTCACCGACCGCGCCTTTCGCCACCTGCAGCGCGCACGGTGGCAGCGGCTCGCCCGGCGCCTGCGGCATCGGCTTTCGGATCTCGGCGGCCTTGGCCTCCAGCTCGGCCGGATCGACCTTCACTTCCCCCGACATGTCTCCTCCTACGGCTCCCCGTGACTGGCGCTCACTGCTCGAGCGCCATCTGGTAGCGACTCTCCTCGCGCGGATTGATCAGCCTGATGGGCAGCTGACGGTGCCGCGGAGTGTCGATGAAGTTGTGTCGCAAAACGACTCGTCCCACCCCGGGATGTGGGCTGAGGTACGTCGTTGCCTTCGGCCAACCAATCTTGGCGACCTTTCCGACCCGGGCGTTGATGGAGCCCGCGAAGTCGCTGAACTGCGGGCCGAGGGTGACTATCGCCCCCGCCGCCGCAGACCGAATGACGAACTGCGTGAATAGCCGAGCGTCACCGAGGTTGATGCTGACGTCCACGTCGTCGAACGGCATGTACACCGGGTACCGGTCGGCCGTCTCGCCGATCAGCACGCCGGCAGACCCGATCGGCAGTTCATAGTGCCGATCGGTGACCGGACTCTGCCCGAGCATGGCTGCGCGCTGGCCGCCGAACAGGCACGAAAATCCGCGTGGCGTGGAGGGATTCGCCAACGTCGTCAGCAGCACGGTCGTCGTCGGAGCGGCACCTGGGCGCACCCGCACCTGCGTGATCGTGTGGTCCGCCCGCGCGCTCCACCACACGTTGGGCCCGCCCGGCGCAGTGTAGGCGGCGGTGAACGTGCTGCGGCCCTTGATCGACGACCAGCTCTCCCGCTCGAAGCTGATCTCGGTGGCCTTGTCGAAGTCGTCGAAGCTGCGGCTGCACCGCGCGTCGATCCCGTTGCTCGCCAGCTGGTCCGCGATGCGCGTCGTCGACGAGACGAGGTACCGAGCCAGCCCGGCCACACCAACCTCGCGTCGTAGCGCGGACTTTCGCGTCGCCTCGGGCAGCGCCCGCAGTACGATCCACGTCCGCCGGTTCGACGGCGCCGGGTACGGCCCGACCACCTGCTCGTACAGCGCGACGAGGCTTGCCGGCGCAGTACGGCCCACGCGCTGGCCCGCCGAGACCACGTCGGCCTCCAAATCCGGGCAGTGTGCGGCGATCAACTGCTCGACCAGCTTGGTGTCGACGACGTCGTCGGTGAACGCCTCGCCCGCGACGATCACCGTCGGGGTGAACGGTCGCGGCACCAGCTCGATCACCGACACCAAATGATCGCCCTGCCAACGCACTGCGACGTGATCACCGGGCAGCACCGTCGCGCCGACGGCGGGCTCCGACGGTGCGGCCGGCGCCGCCCTATGCCGCCTGCGCCAGGAGAAGATGGCCACGATCCAGCCGGCGAACCGGCGCCCGCGCACCGTGAGCACCGCCGCGATCGCAATGAGCACTCCGAGCGTGATCCCCAGCCACAGCAGGTCAAGCTGCATGAACAGCAGCACGCAGGCGGGGATGAGCACCGCCGCCCACAGCAGATGCCCAGTCGTGGCGCGGAATCCGAACTGGCCGAGTAACTCTCTCATCGACGCCTCAGCGCTCTACGCGCGAGCGCCCCTATGCCCAGCGCAGCTGCCAGGCTCACCCCGGCGATCACGACGATGGTGATCGGGCCACGGTCGGGTGGCGCCACGTACACCGGCGGCGGCAACTGCTTGACCTCGTAGGGCACCGAATCCGGACCCTCCGGGACGTCCCACGTCAGTGCGGCCACCGGATCGATGACGCCTGCACCGACGTAGTTGTCGACACCGCCACCGGGGTGTCGCGCCGTCGCGGTGATGCGGTTCATGATCTGCGCCGGCGTCAGGGAGGGGAAGCGCTGCTTGACCATCGCAGCCAGACCGGAGACGAACGCCGCCGCGAACGACGTGCCGTTGATCGGGATCAGACCGTCCTGGCCCTGGAGCGCGTTGACCGGGTTGCCGTCGTAACCCAGTGCGGTGATGTTCTCCGCGGGCGCCGCGGCGCCGACCCACGGGCCGGACATCGAGAACGTGCTGGGCTGCCCGTTCTCGGCGATGCCGCCCACGGTCAGCACCAGCGGCGAGTACCAGGCCGGCGACACGATGGTCTGCACGCCCTGCCAGCCCCGCGGGTCGGCGGGCAGCGCCGGGTTGGGCGGCGGATTCTGGCTGCAGTCACCGCCGGTGTTGCCCGCCGCGACCACGACGACCGCACCCTTGACGTTGACGGCGTACTCGATGGCCGCGCCGAGACTGTTCTCGTCGATGCGCCTGGTCACCTTGTAGCAGGCGGCCTCGCTGATGTTGATGACCTGCGCGCCCATGTTCGCCGCATGCAGGATCGCCCGGGCCAAGCTGCGCAGAGACCCTGCCGTGGGCGTCGAGTTCGGGTCGTTGGGATCGCTGCGAGCGCCGACGGGCTGGAAGTTGTCCGACGTCTGACGCATCGACAGCACCCGAGCGTCCGGGGCGACGCCGATGAAGCCGTCCGTCGGCGAACCCTTGCCCGCGATGATCGCGGCGGTGAGCGTCCCGTGCGAGTCGCAGTCCGACATTCCGTTGCCGGCCTTGTCGACGAAGTCGCCGCCCGGCTCGGCCGGAACGCGCGGCGAGCCGTTCACTCCGGTGTCGATGACCGCGACAGTTACCCCGGCGCCGGTTGCGAACTTCTGCGCATCGGCGATCCGGAGGTAGTTGTTGGCCCACGGCCTATCGGCGAAGTTGGAGTTCGGGAACACCATGGGCGTCGAGCACTCGCGGCGCTGCTCGGTGGGTTGGTCCGGCCCGGTCACGTCGGGCGGCAGTGCACCCTTGTCGATCACCGGCGGGTCGATCGCCACCGCAGGCGGTGCGCTGAGCAACGCCAGGCTCACCACCGCGACGACTACCGCGAAGCGCCGAACCACTTGTCACCCCCTGCCAAAGTCTCACGACCTGGCATGTGCTGACCCGCCACCAGCAAACTCAATCTCTGCTGTATGGCGGCGCACTCCGACCCAACACGCCCCCGACCCAAAAGCACGAATTGAACTATACGGGTGGCTGAGCGGGGTCGAACGCGCTTTCTCGAGTGCACGAAACCCGCCCGGCTGCGATGGCGCAGCTCAGGCGGGTCCGCGTGTCAGCTAATCAAGGTCAGGCGTCGAGGTCCTTGGCGACGAGGTCTGCCACGGTGCTCAGCGCCGCCTCGTCGTCGGATTCCACAGTGACCTGGTCGCCGTTGCCGGCGCCGAGGGTCATGATCATCAGCGCCGATCCGGCGTCCACCGGCTCCTCACCGGCGGTCGCCAGGGTGACCTCGGCTCCGGAGGCGACGACGGCTTCGGCGATGATCGCGGCCGGCCGGGCGTGCAGGCCGATGGACGATCCGACGACGACGGTCTTGCTGGGCATGGAGTCTCCTCTTGTTGAGTGGGTCGAGCAGTGGGTGGGGGTTGATGGTCAGGCGTTGGCCAGCGCGGGGCTGGGTTCTGCGGCGGTGTCCTTCTTGCTGACGAACTGCTTGGCCCCGATCACGGCGACGGCGGCCACGATGGTCCCCAGTGCCAGGGCCAGGATGAACCACACCAGGTTGCCGATCGCGAAGAACACGAAGATGCCGCCGTGCGGTGCCTTCAGCGTCACGTCGAAGGCCATGATGAGCGCACCGGTGACCGCGCCGCCGGCCATCATGGAGGGGATGACGCGCAGCGGGTCGGCCGCGGCGAACGGGATGGCGCCCTCGGAGATGAACGATGCTCCGAGAAGCCATGCCGCACGGCCATTCTCGCGTTCCGGCTCGGTGAACAGCTTGGGCCGTAGCGTCGATGCGAGCGCCATCGCCAGCGGCGGCACCATGCCTGCGGCCATCACGGCGGCCATGATGCGCAGCGACGAGGGGTCGGCGACGTTGAGGCCCGCGGTGGCGAAGGCGTAGGCCGCCTTGTTGACCGGACCGCCCAGGTCGAAGCACATCATCAAGCCGAGGATGACGCCCAGCAGGATGACCGAGCTGCCGGAGAGACCGCCCAGCCAGCTGGTCAGGCCGGAGGTGATGGCGGCCAGCGGGCGGCCCAGCAGCAGGAACATCAGCAGGCCGACCACCAGGGAGGCACCCAGCGGGATGATGACGACCGGCATGAGGCCGCGCATGGCCTTGGGAACGGCGATCTTGCTGATCCACAGGGCGGTGAAGCCGGCGATCAGGCCGCCGACGATGCCGCCGATGAAGCCGCCGCCGACGAACACGGCCACCGCACCTGCGGTGAAACCCGGTGCGATGCCAGGCCGGTCGGCGATCGCGAACGATATGTAACCCGCGAGCGCGGGCACCAGGAAGCCGAACGCCAGGCCGCCGAGGGTGAACAACACCGCGCCGAGGTACTGGGTGAGCCCGCCGCTGGGGAGGTTCGTCAGCGAGTTGCCCGCGGCGATGATGTTGCCGAGGCTCTTCGTCTCACCGTCGGGGGTGTTGGCGATGTCGTAGCCCGCCAGCAGGAATCCGAGCGCGATGAGCAGACCGCCCGCCGCGACGAACGGGATCATGTAGCTCACGCCGGTGAGCAGGATCTGCCGGGTCCGCGTACCCCAGCCGACGCCGCCGGCCGCGGGTCCGCTCGAGGATGCCGATGCACCGGCCGAGCCCTCGACGCGTGCGGCATTGGGATTGGTTGCGGCGCTGAGGGCTTCGGCGATCATCTTGGCCGGCTCGTTGATGGCGCGCTTGACGCCCGAGGCGATGACGGGCTTGCCTGCGAACCGCGACCGGTCCTTGACGCCGACGTCGGTGGCGAAGATGACGGCGTCGGCAGCGGCGATGGTCTCGGCCGACAGTGGCGTGCTGCCCGACGATCCCTGGGTCTCGACGTGCAGCGTCACACCCGCCTCCTTGGCGGCGGCGACCAGTGAGTCGGCGGCCATGTAGGTGTGGGCGATGCCGGTCGGGCAGGCGGTGATCGCGACCAGGGTGCGGGCCGCCTCGGCGGGCTTCTCGTCGACCGGTGCTGCGGCCGGAGCCGCGGCGGGGGTCGCAGGCGCAGGATTCGCGGGTGCAGGACTAACCACGCCCTCGACCAGTTCGACGATCTCCGCGTCGGACGACGCCGCGCGCAGCGATGCGACGAAGTCCTTGCGCACCAGCGCCCGCGCCAGGCTGGACAGCAGCTTCATGTGCTGCGAGCCACCGGCTTCCGGCGCGGCGATGAGGAACGCGAGGTCGGCTGGGCCGTCGGGGGCGCCGAAGTCGACCTTGGGGGACAGGCGGGCGAAGCCGATCGTCGCCTCGTCGACGTGCGGCGAGCGGCAGTGCGGGATCGCGATGCCACCGGGCAGCCCGGTGGCGGACTGCGCCTCGCGGGCCATCGCGGCGGCGATCAGTCCGTCGCGGTCGGTGGCGCGGCCGGCATCGGCGAGCCGGTCGGCGAGCAGCCGGATGACCGACTCCTTGTCGCCGCCGGCGTCGACGTCGAGCGCGACCAGGTCTGTGGTGATGATGGGCATGTCGCTACTTCCTCGTAGTCATGATGGTGCGAGCGGTCTTTGGGGCTAGGGACGGGCGGACGCGGGCGTAAGCGCATACACCCGAACGGCATCGAGGTCGATCTGGTCCGGTGACGGCAGCGCCGACCCGGGTAGCGCGGCAGCTGCGCTGCCGTAGGCCACCGCCATTTGGAGGCGTTGTGGCGGCTGCGCCCCGCCGACTTCGGCGCGCAGGTATCCGGCCAGCGAGCTGTCGCCGGCGCCGACGGTGCTGCGCGGGACGATCGGTGGCGGGGTGGCCATCCAGCTCCCCGTCTCGTCGACCAGTACCGCCCCCGCGGCTCCCAGGGTGACGAGCACGGTGCGCGCCCCCCGGGCGATGACCTCGCGGGCGGCGGAGACGACCGGCTCGGGATCGCCTGCGGCGGCGGCACTCTCGAGGTACGCCGGGTCGGCGCCCACCAGGCTGGCGAGTTCCTCGGCGTTGGGCTTGATGACGTCGGGTGCGGCCGTGCCGAACGACGCCGCCAGCGCGGCGAGCGGGCGCTCGGACGTGTCGATGGCCACCTTGCACGCCGAGGCCCGCAGGCTCGAGGCCACCTCGGCGTACCAGTCGTCGGGCAGACCCGGCGGCAGCGAGCCGGACAGCACCACCCACGCCGCGTCGGCGGCTGCGGCGAGCACCGACCGGGTGAGGGCGGCGCGGGCCGCGGCATCGAGCGTCGCGCCCGGCTCGTTGAGCTTGGTGGTCGTCCCGTCCGGTTCGGTGATCGCGACGTTGGTGCGCACCACCCCGCTGACCGGAACGCCGCGGAACGTCACCCCGCTGGCACGCAACGCCGCGACCATCGGGTCGTCGTCGCCCGCGGGCAGGATGGCGACGGCGTCGACCCCGGCGAGCACGAGCGCCCGCGCCACGTTGACGCCCTTGCCGCCCGGTTCGGACGTGGCCGAGGTGACGCGCTGCACCGCGCCGCGGGCGAGCGGGGCCGCCAACGTGACCGTGCGGTCGATGCTGGGGTTGGGTGTGACTGTGACGATCACGTCGTGGCTCCTGCCTGGACGACCTCGACGCCGTGCTCGGTGAGCGACCGACGGTCGTCGTCGCTGATCTCGGTGTCGGTGATGAGGGTGTCGACGTCGGAGATCGGCGCGAAGCTGACGAACTCCTCGCGACCGACCTTGCTGGAATCTGCCGCCACCACGACGTAGTTGGCGGCGCGCACCATCGCCCGCTTCACGGCGGCCTCCTCGCTGTCGGGAGTGGACAGGCCGTGGCGGGCGCTGATGGCATTGGTGCCGATGAACGCGATGTCGACCCGGATGGTGTCGAGTACCCGCAGTGCCTGCTCGCCGACCGCGGCCTGGGTGATGCCGCGGACCCGTCCGCCGAGCAGTTGCAGCGTCACCGTCGGCATCGCGGCCAGCCTGGCGGCGATCGGCACCGAGTTGGTGACGACGACGAGGTCCCGGTCGATGGGAAGGTGTGCGGCGATGCGCGCCGTCGTCGTCCCCGCATCCAGGAGCACCGTGGCACCGCTGAGCGGGAAGAACTCGGTCGCGGCGGCGGCGATGGCGTCCTTGTGGTCGGCGCGGGTCGACTCCCGCTCACCAACGCCGGCCTCGACGAGGTGCAGTGCGCGGACGGGAACGGCGCCGCCGTGTACCCGGCGCAGGACGCCCGCACGGTCGAGCGTGGCCAGGTCGCGGCGGACGGTCTCGGTGGTGACGTCGTACTCCTGCGCGAGTTCGGCGACCGATGCGCGACCCTGGCTCATCACCAGTGCGGCGATTGCCTGTTGCCGCTCCTCCGCGTACATCGGTCTCCGATCGTGTGGGTTATCGTTCGCCAAGATGTTGATACATGTTGTTTTACTCTTGCCTGTGTTGACTTGTCAACGATTTCTTGTAACCTCGATCACATGAGTACGACGACGTCAGCCACCTCACTCCCGCAGCAGGGGCAGGTGCTCCACGGTGTCCCAGCCGTCGGTGGGGTGCAGTACGCGCCGGTGGTCCGCCCCGGCGCCCGGCCGAGCCTCGACGAGACGCCGATCGCCGAGATCGCGGAGTCGGAACGCCCGGCCGAGGTCGAGCGGCTCAAGTCCGCATCCGCCGCAGTGGCCGACCGGCTGCGCGCCCGCGCCGCACACGCCACCGGCGTCGCATCGGAGGTGCTGGCCACGACCGCGCAGCTCGCGCAGGACCGGGCCTGGCTCCGCGACGCCGAGAAGCGCATCCTCGCGGGCGCACCCGCCACCCGTGCCGTCGCAGGCGCCGTCGGCAAGATCGCCGATGCGCTCGCCAAGGCCGGTGACCTGATGGCCGAACGCGTCACCGATCTGCGCGACATCCGCGACCGCGTGATCGCCGAACTGAGCGGCCTGGCCGAGCCCGGCGTCCCGGTCCCCGACCGCCCGTCCATCCTGTGCGCCGAGGACCTGGCGCCGGTCGACACGGCGGGGCTCGACGCGTCACTCGTCGTGGGTCTGGCCACCTCGCTGGGCGGCCCCACCAGCCACACCGCGATCATCGCCCGTCAGCTCGGCATCCCGTGCGTCGTCGCGGTCGACGGGCTCGACGACGTGCCCGCCGGGACGATGATCATGGTCGACGGATCGGTCGGCACCGTCACCGTCACGCCCGACGAGGCCGTCGCCGCACGCGCGGTCGAGGGGTCCCGCCGCGACGCCGAGGCAGCCCGGCAGTGGACCGGACCGGGCGTCACCGCCGACGGGCACCCCGTCGCGATCCTGGCCAACGTGCAGGACGGCGCCGCCGCGCGCGCCGCGGCCGAGACGCCCGCCGAGGGTGTCGGCCTGTTCCGCACCGAGCTGTGCTTCCTCAACCGCGACACCGAACCCAGCGTCGACGAGCAGGCGGAGATCTACGGGCAGGTGCTGGCCGCCTTCGGTGACCGGAAGGTCGTCGTCCGCACGCTCGACGCGGGCTCCGACAAACCGCTCAAGTTCGCGGGTCATCCCGACGAGGCCAACCCGGCGCTCGGCGTGCGCGGCATCCGGATCGCGTTCGGCAACCCCGCGATCCTCACCCGGCAGCTCCAAGGCATCGCCGACGCCGCGCGCAACACCGGCACGTCACCGTGGGTCATGGCGCCGATGATCGCGACCGCCGCCGAGGCCAAGGCATTCGCCGACGAGGCGCGGTCGATGGGTCTGACGCCCGGCGTGATGATCGAGGTGCCCGCCGCGGCGCTGCTGGCCGACCGCATCCTCGAGCACGTCGACTTCCTGTCGATCGGCACCAACGACCTGACGCAGTACACGATGGCCGCCGACCGGATGTCCGCCGAACTCGCAACGCTCACCGACCCCTGGCAGCCCGCGGTCCTCGCGCTGGTCGCGATGGCGGCCCGTGCCGGCGCGGCGGCAGGCAAGCCCGTCGGCGTCTGCGGCGAGGCCGCCGCCGATCCCGTGCTGGCGTGCGTGCTCGTCGGCCTCGGCGTCTCGTCGCTGTCGGCGGCTGCCGCGGCGATCTCGGCGGTGGGCGCCAAGCTCGGCCAGGTCACGCTGGCGCAGTGCCAGGCGGCAGCCGAGGCGGCGCTGAACACCGCTACCGCGGCCGAGGCCCGGGCCGCGGCGCTGGCCCAGCTCGGCTGAGCGCCGGAATCAATCGGACCGCGGTCCGGTTATACGCGGTAGTTCCCAATCGAGGAGGTACCGATGCCCGCCATCACCGCCGACACGCTCACCCTGCCCCGCGTCACCGGGCCGACACCGTCGGACACCGAGCGCCCCGTGCGCTCGATCACCACCGGCCCGCGCGGCTACGAGGGCGAGGGCTTCCCCGTCGTCCGCGCCTTCGGCGGAGTCAGCGCCGCCGCACTCGACCCGTTCATCCACATGGACCAGATGGGCGAGATCGAATACCAGCCCGGTGAACCCCGCGGCACCGACTGGCACCCGCACCGCGGCTTCGAGACCGTCACCTACATGATCGACGGTCGCTTCGCCCACCAGGATTCACACGGCGGCGGCGGCCTCATCACCGACGGCGCCACGCAGTGGATGACCGCGGGCTCGGGCATCCTGCACATCGAGACCCCGCCCGCCGAACTCGTCGACAGCGGCGGCCTCTTCCACGGCGTCCAGCTGTGGGTGAACCTGCCGAAGAAGGACAAGTTCGCGGCGCCGAAGTACCAGTCGATCGAGGGCGGCGAGGTCAAGCTGGTCGCCTCCGACGACGGCGGTGCGCTGGTGCGCATCATCGCGGGCGACGTCGACGGCCAGGTAGGCCCCGGCGCGACCCACACGCCGATCACGTTGGCGCACGCCACGATCGAGCCCGGAGCCCGGCTGAACCTGCCGTGGAACCGCGACTTCAACGCGCTGGTCTACGTGCTGTCCGGTCGTGGGTCCGTCGGCCCGGTCGGCCGTTCCATCGAGCAGGGCCAGCTGGCCGTGTTCGGGCCGGGTGACCGCATCACCGTCGACGCAGGCGGAAGCCAGGACTCCAACCGGCCCGCACTCGAGGTGCTGCTGCTCGGCGGCAAGCCGATCCGCGAGCCGGTCTTCCAGTACGGGCCGTTCGTCATGAACTCCAAGTCGGAGATCATCGAGGCGATGGACGACTTCAACGCCGGGCGGTTCGGGTCCATCCCGCCGAACGCCCTGCGCCCGCACTCCACTTCCTAGTGATTTGTGCACCCGCGAGCGCGCTCACCGCGCCTGCGGGTGCACAAATCGCTCGGGGGGCGTGGCATAGAGCAGCTCCAGCTCGCCGAGGTTGGCCGCGACGGCCACCAGGGGTAGCGCCGCCGACACCGACAGCGCCTCCCCGGAGGCCTCGGCGCGCAGGGCCAGCACGAAGTCGTCGCTGATCGGCGCGTGGTCGCGGCCGGGGGTACCGGTGAGGCGCTCGCAGACCGCGGCGGTGTGGGCCTCGAGGATGTCGCGCACGCGCGGGTAGGCGGCCAGCGGCGGTGGGACGACGTCGGCGATCAGCTCGGCGGCGTTGCGTAGCCGGATCGCCCGGTTGGCCGCCCGGATCACCGGTGCCCTGCCGTCAGTGGACCCGCCGCTCTCCGAAAGGTATTGCCGCACGGCGTCGTCGAGCGTGCGGGACGCCGTCATCGCGTCGTGGCCGAGCGCGAACACCCGGTCGTTCGCGGCCTCGTCGGCGCCTCGGGTGACGCGGCGCACGGCCGCGGTGAGGTAGGTGGTGCCCACCGCGAGCGCCGCGTCGACGGCCCGCGACACCGACGCCGCCGCGCCGCGCGGCCACAGCAGCACCGAGACCACGACGCCCACCAGCGCGCCCACCACGACGTCCTCGACGCGGATCAGCCCGACGCTCCAGCCCGTCGGCACGATCAGGTTGAAGATGATCAGCACCATCATCGTGAACATCGCCTGCCCGGCGACGAACGACGCCACCTCGGGCACGTAGGCCGATCCGAACGCGACGATCGGCAGTGCCAGCCACATCACCACCGGGTCGACGCCCAGCAGTTCGATGAACGCGATGCCGATCAAGAAGCCCAGCACCGTGCCCGCCACCGCGCGCACCACGCGCGTGCCGGTGGTGAGAGCGCTGCTGCGCAGAACCGACATCGCACCCAGCACCACCCAGAAGCCGTGCTGCACGGGGAAGACGTGCGTGACGGCGACCGCCAGCGCCAGCCCGAGGCCGGTCCGCAGGCTGTTGCGGACGACGACCGCGCGGGTCGCCACGAAACCGGTGGTCAGGTAGGCCAGCGCCTCGGACTCCGACAGCACGCGGTCGGCGGCGCCGGTCTTCGGCAGGCGCCGGCCCAGCACCCGCGCCCACACCGGCCGTGCGTCCGCTGCCGCGGCGATGCCGATGATCCGGCCCGTCGCGCCGACCGCGGCCGAGATGGTGCGGCGCGTCAGGAGCCGTCGCCCGACGCCGATCGCGGCGCCGTCACTGGCCTCGCCGAGGATCTCGACGATGTCGTCGCGGTAGCGGCTCTGCGCGACCGCACGCTGGGCGGCCAAGCCGTTGGCGAGGTCCTCGCGGAAGACGTCGCGGCCGGATGACGGCGACGTCGTCAGGACCCTGGCCGCATCGCGCAAGACTCGCGTGACGGGACCGCGCATCTGGGCCAGCAGGTCGCCGCTGCCGTCGGTGATGCGGTCGGACAGCCACTGCAGGTCGTCGACGACGCGCACCAGCGCCCGGCTGCCCGCGGTGAGCGCGACCGGCCGGAAGTCCGCGCCGAGGAAGTTCGACCGCAACGCCCCCATCGCCGACGACACGTCCTCGGCCGTCGCATCGCCGTCGAGGCGGTCGGCCAGTGTGCGGCACACCTCGGCGGCGTGCCGGCGGAGCTCGTCGTGGTGTCGGGGTGGCAGCAGGAACAGCGCAGCGGGGACGGCGACCGACAGCGCGATGGCCCAGCCGAGAAGACGGTCGGGGATCGGCCCCGGCGGAGTGCAGGCCGGCAGCACGAACGTCAGCAGCGTCGAGCGCTGTCCGGCGGCCACGATCTCCGACAGCACGCCCGAGAACATCACCACCACGGCGAGCACGAACATCGTCGTCACCGCGAGCCACGGGATGGGCGCCACCAGCGACCCGATGGTGATGAGCACCGCGCCGTTGAAGGCCAGCCCGCCGTACGCCACCGCGCGGGACGCCCGGTTGCCGGGGAAGTCGACGGTGATCAGCAGCGCCACGGTGCCGAAGATCGCGAACATCGGTGTCTGCGAACCACTCCCGAGGGCGAAGCCGAGGCCCGCCGCGATCGGCAGCACGATCCCCGCGCGCACGGCACGCCGGAACGCGTCGTGTTCGGGGTCCTTCTCGGAGAGCCGACTCCGTGCCCGGTGCAGCAGGCCGGCCGGGGTCAGCATGCACCGGATGGTAGACCGGTGGCTCCCGCCGCGTTGGCGGGTCGAGGGGTCAGCGTCCGCCGGGCACGTTGGCGAACACGCCGTTGTCGAGCGCGAAGAGCAGCCGATCGGCGATCCACGTCAGGTGCTCTTGGTCCCGCGGCAGGGTCGACTGTTCGCATCCGACGAGCAGGTAGAGCGCGGTCGTCGCGAAGCGCTCCGCCTGGTGTCGATCACCGAGGATCTCGACGCCCGCGTCCAGCAGCATCTCGTAGCGCTGGCGATCCACCTCGGCCTGGACCTCGTGCACCGTCTGGTCGATCGAACTCCAGACCCGGATCGCGGCCTCGGCCTCGAAGGGGAGGAGCAGCGCCTCTTGTATGAGGACGTCGACGCGCCGCCGCGGGTCCGGTTCGGCGCGCAGGTTGTCCGCGACGCGCACGGTGCGGGCGTGCACCCAGTAGGCGACCAGCTCCTGTCCGAAGGCCGACCAGCTGCTGAAGTAGTGATAGAACGAGCCCGTCGTGACCCCGAGTCGGTTGCAGACCTCGGCGAGCTTCAGCCCGCCGTACCCCAGGTCGGACAACACCTCCAACCCGGTCTCGATGTACGACTCCTTGGAAATGGTTCCCCCCATGGGAGCACCATAGTTCGCGCGGCGGACGTCTGAACTCCAGGTTGACGTTGGTGTAACCCCGAAACGGTCAGGAATCCGTCATCCATCGGACGAACTCCATGATCAACCGGAGGCGCCCATTTGCTGAAACCGTTTCTCTTAGGCTTCCGCAACCATTTCGCAACAGTCGGCTATCTGACGTGTGGCACAATTTGAACGTGCCGCATACCGCCACCCGAGGTCCAGGACGTCCGCCAGCAGCGAAGGCGGCAGAGACGCGTGAGCGAATCGTCCGCGCTGCTCGCGAGGTCTTCAGCGAACTCGGCTACGACGCTGCGACATTCCAGGCGATTGCTATCCGCGCCGATCTGACGCGTCCGGCCATCAATCACTACTTCGCCAGCAAGCGCGTCCTCTACAGCGAAGTGGTCGAGAAGACCAACGAAATGGTGGTTGCCGCGGGCATGGCCAAGGCCGAGGAGGAGACGTCGCTGCTGAAGCGACTGTCCGCCTTCTTCTCAGCGGCGATGCAGGCCGACACCCGCGACCGTTCGGCTGCTGCGTTCCTGGTCACGTCGGTGCTGGAGTCCCAGCGCCACCCGGAATTGAGTCGCGACGAACACAATTCGCTGAAGACGTCGCGGGCATTCGTCAGCTGGGCGGTCACCGATGCCATCGAGCGCGGCGAGCTGACGACCGAAACCGACGTGGCGACCCTGGTCGAGCTGCTGGTGGCGGTCATGTGGGGAATGGGCTTCTACGCCGGCTACGTGGGCGGACACGACGAACTCGGCGTCATCGTGGAGAAGCTGGAGCTCCTCCTGGCGAACAAGCTCTGGACGCTCGGCTCTTAGCTCTAGCAACTTCCGCGTCGTCGTACCGATCACGCTGCGCCACCGTGGGCAACGTCGGCTTCTAGTCTGACTAACCTATTCGGTAGGCTTGCGAACGATTCCCGCCGTTCGCCGTCGAGCGTGCGGGCAACCTCGACGATGGAACGGCACACATGAGTTCGCTTCGCTCGCACGACGACACCTGGGACATCGCGACGAGCGTGGGGTCGACCGCCGTGATGGTGGCGGCAGCACGCGCCGGGGAGACCCAGCGCGACGAACCGCTGATCCGCGATCCGTACGCGAAGATCCTGGTCGACGGCGCAGGCACCGGCGTCTGGGAGTACATGCTCGACGAGGCGTTCATCGCCAGGATCGCCGAAGCCGATGCCGAGGTCGCCGAGATCTTCGAGCACATGGGCAACTACCAGGCCGTCCGCACCCACTTCTTCGACGACTACTACGCGAGCGCCGTCGCCTCGGGCATCCGCCAGGTCGTCATCCTCGCCTCGGGACTCGACTCCCGGGCATACCGGCTGGAGTGGCCCGCCGGAAGCGTCGTCTACGAGATCGACCAGCCCAAGGTGCTCGAGTACAAGGCGACCACGTTGGCCGAGCACGGCGTGACGGCGTCCGCGGAACGCCGCGAGGTGGCGATCGACCTGCGATTCGATTGGCCCACGGCACTGCGGGACGCCGGCTTCGACCCGTCCGCGCCGACGGCGTGGCTGGCCGAGGGCCTGTTGATGTACCTCCCCGCCGACGCTCAGGACGGGCTGTTCGAGCGGATCACCGAACTCAGTGCGCCGGGTAGCCGCGTCGCCGCCGAGACCGTTGGCGTGCACTCCGAGGAGCGCCGCGCCCGCATGCGGGAGAAGTTCGACGCGCTGCGGGCCAAGTTCACGGACGTCGACATGAGCCAGCCACTCGACGTCGCCGACCTGATGTACAACGACCCCGACCGCGCGGACGTCACCACCTGGCTCAACGACCACGGCTGGACCGCATCGGGCATCACCTCCGAGCAGGCGATGCGCGAACTCGATCGCTGGGTGCTGACCGACGAGGTCGACGAGGACGCGTTCTCCGAGTTCGTGGTGGGCGAGCGCCAGTAGCCGCCTTCCCGGGCAACGCCCTGTTCACCAACCAGGTGGTTGGCTACGATCGGCCCCACACGAGGAGCAGGCCGATGTTGCTCGACCGGCAGGAAGGACGGGCATGACCACCGAATCCGTTGCACCGCCCAGCTCGACGACCGAAGACATTCCGAGCACCGTCAAGCGGCTGCGCAAGACCTTCGCCACGGGACGCACCCGCAGCATCGAATGGCGCAAGCAGCAGCTCAAGGCGCTCGAGCGGATGATCGTCGAGAACGAAGCCCAGATCGCCGACGCGCTCAACCTGGACCTGGGCCGCAAGCCGTTCGAGGCGTGGCTCGCCGACATAGCCAGCACCGCGGGTGAGGCGCGCGACGCCGCCAAGAACGTCGGCAAGTGGGCCAAGCGCAAGCAGCGCCTACTCGAGTTCTCCCAGCTGCCCGGCCGGGGCTGGGTCGAGTACGAGCCCTACGGCGTCGTGCTCGTCATCGGCGCCTGGAACTTCCCGTTCGCTCTGACGCTCGGCCCCGCCGTCGGCGCGCTCGCCGCAGGCAACGCCGTGGTGCTCAAGCCGTCCGAGGTCGCGCCCGCATCGTCGGCGCTCATGGCCCAGCTGGTGCGCCGCTACCTGGACACCGACGCCGTCGCGGTCGTCGAAGGCGACGGGGCGGTCAGCCAGGAACTCATCGCCCAGGGCTTCGACCGGCTGTGCTTCACCGGCGGCACCGAGATCGGCCGCAAGGTCTACGAGGCCGCGGCGTCGCACCTGACGCCGGTCACCCTCGAACTCGGTGGCAAGAGCCCGGTGATCGTCGCCGCCGACGCGGACATCGACGTCGCCGCGAAGCGCATCGCCTTCTCCAAGTTGCTCAACTCCGGCCAGATCTGCATCGCACCGGACTACGTCATCGCCGACGCGTCGATCCGCGACGAACTCGTCGACAAGATCAAGAGTGCGGTCGAGGCGTTCGAGGCGGGCGACCCCTCGGGCAAGCGCATCGTCAACGAGCGGCACTTCGACCGGTTGGTGTCGTCGCTGGCCGCGACCAAGGGCACGGTCGCGGTCGGTGGTGGTTCCGACGCGAGCCAGATCAAGATCCAGCCGACGGTGGTCGTCGACCCCGATCTCGACGAGCCGCTGATGCGCGACGAGATCTTCGGTCCCATCCTGCCGATCGTCACCGTCGGAAACCTCGACGAGGCAATCGAATTCGTGAACTCGCGGCCGAAGCCGCTGGCCGCCTACCTGTTCACCAAGACCAAGAGCGTGCGGGAACGGGTGATCAAGGAGGTGCCTGCCGGCGGCATGCTGGTCAACCACCTGCTGTTCCAGTTCACCACCACGAAACTGCCGTTCGGCGGCGTCGGTCCATCCGGCATGGGCGCCTACCACGGCAAGTTCGGGTTCGAGGAGTTCAGCCACCGCAAGTCGGTTCTGACCAAGACGACCCGACCCGACCTATCCGCCATCATCTACCCGCCGTATACAGATAAGGCGTGGAAGCTGGCACGCCGGTTGTTCTAGGCGCGTCCAGCAGCGAGACCCATTAAGCCCGAACCCTTTCGAAAGAGGAGTGCAATGCCCGGAGTGCAGGATCGCGTCGTCGTCGTCACTGGAGCAGGCGGCGGACTGGGTCGTGAATACGCCTTGACGCTGGCCAGGGAGGGCGCGAGCGTCGTCGTCAACGACCTCGGCGGCTCGCGGGACGGATCGGGCGCCGGACACAACATGGCCGATCAGGTCGTCCAGGAGATCAAGGACGCAGGTGGCCGCGCGGTCGCCAACTACGACAGCGTCGCCGAGACCGAGGGCGCCGAGAACATCATCAAGACCGCGATCGACGAGTTCGGCAAGGTCGACGGCGTGATCAGCAACGCGGGCATCCTGCGTGACGGCACGTTCCACAAGATGACGTTCGAGAACTGGGACGCCGTGCTGAAGGTGCACCTCTACGGCGGCTACAACGTCATTCGCGCTGCGTGGCCGCACTTCCGCGAGCAGAGCTTCGGCCGCGTCGTCGTCGCGACGTCGACCAGCGGCCTGTTCGGCAACTTCGGCCAGGCCAACTACGGCGCCGCCAAGCTCGGTCTCGTCGGCCTGATCAACACCCTCGCCCAGGAGGGTGCGAAGTACGACATCAAGACCAACGCGGTGGCCCCCATCGCCGCGACCCGCATGACCGAGGACATCCTGCCCAAGGAGGTCTTCGAGAAGCTGACGCCGGAGTACGTGGCGCCGGTGGTGGCGTACCTGATGACCGAGGAGCTGTCCGACACCGACTCGATCTTCATCGTCGGCGGCGGCAAGGTGCAGCGCACCGCGCTCTTCCAGAACGAGGGCGTGACGTTCTCCGACGGCGTGCCGTCGGTCGACGACGTCGCCAGCAAGTGGGGCGAGATCACCGATCTGTCGGCGGCGAAGTCGGCCAGCTTCAAGCTCGGCTGATGCGGCTCCAGCGGACCGGCCGGGAACTGACCAAGTGAAGGCGCTTGTCGCGCAATCGCTTTCCGGTCCGTCCGGACTGAGCTACACCGAGGTCGACGACGCGGCGGGTGACTCCGCCGTGGTCGTCGACGTCGGTGCGGCCGGCGTCTGCTTCCCCGACCTGCTGATGCTGCAGGGCGGCTACCAGATGAAGATGGAGCCGCCGTTCATCCCCGGTGTCGAGGTGGCGGGCACGGTGCGGTCCGCGCCGGAGGGTTCCGGTTTCGCGGCAGGACAACGGGTTTCGGGCTTCAGCCTCCTTGGCGGCTGGGCCGAGCGGGTGGCGCTCCCGGTGGACGGCGTGACGCCGACCAACCCCGACCTCGACGACGCGTCGGCGGTCTGCCTGCTGGGCAACTACTACACGATGTACTTCGCCCTGGCTCGCCGCGCGGCGCTGCTCGCCGGTGAGACCGTGCTGGTGCTGGGTTCCGCCGGCGGTGTCGGGACGGCGGCGATTCAGGTCGCGAAGGCCATGGGCGCCAAGGTGATCGCCATGGTGCACCGACCCGGCGCGACGGAGTTCGTCGAGTCCCTCGGCGCCGACGTCGTCCTGCCGCTGACCGACGGTTGGGCGAAGGCGGTGCGCGACCACACCGATGGCCGCGGCGTCGACGTGGTCGTCGATCCGGTGGGCGGCGAGGCGTTCGACGACGCGATCCGCGTGCTGGCCACCGAGGGACGACTGCTCGTCATCGGCTTTGCGGCAGGCGGCATCCCGACGGTGAAGGTGAATCGGCTGCTGCTGCGCAACGTGAGCGTGGTCGGAGTGGGCTGGGGCGAGTTCGCAGGCCGCACGCCGGGCGCGCAGGCGATGGTCGGCGCCGGTGTCGCAGGCCTGGTCGAGGCCGGCTTGCGTCCGCCCCCGCCGGTTCGGTTCCCGCTGTCCGACGGACGCGCCGCGCTCGAGGCGCTCGCCGCCGGTGAGGTGCGGGGGAAGCTGGTCCTGGAGCCGTGATGAGCGCTCGCGCGAAGAACATCGAGCGATGAGGCCGCGCGCGTTGGCGTTCGACGTGTTCGGCACGGTCGTCGACTGGCGGAGCAGCGTCATCCGCGAGCTGACGTCGTTCGGCGAGGCGCACGGCGTGGACCGCGACTGGGCTCGGTTCGCCGACGACTGGCGAGCCGGCTATCCGGCGGCCATGGACCGCGTGCGCAGCGGGGAACTGCCGTGGCTGAAGATCGACGGTCTGCACCGCCTGATCCTCGACGAGCTGTTGGAGCGTGCCGGCATCGACGGCGTACCCGACGACGACGTCGACGAGCTGAACCGGGCCTGGCACCGGCTCGACCCGTGGCCCGACACCGTCGAGGGACTGACCCAGCTCAAGGGATCCTTCACGATCACGACGCTGTCGAACGGCAACGTGTCACTGCTGACGAACATGGCCAAGCGCGCGGGTCTGCCCTGGGACTGCGTGATCTCCGCCGAGCTGTTCCGCCATTACAAGCCCGACCCCGAGGCCTACCTCGGATGCGCCGAGCTGCTCGACGTCGCGCCCGGTGAGTTGGCGCTGGTGGCCGCGCACCCCAGCGATCTGCGGGCTGCTCGCGGTGGCGGGTTGATGACGGCGTACGTCGCGCGCCCACTCGAGCGTGGTCCGGGGCGCACGCCGCCACGGGTGGAGGACGGCGAGTTCGACTACCTGGCCGAGGACTTCCTCGATCTCGCCCGCCAACTCGGGGCCACCACCCCATAGGCTCGGTTCATGGACACGGTCGGCATCTTCCTCGTCGGGGTGGTGATCGCCGTCGGTCTGGCCGGGATCCTGATCCCGCTGCTGCCGGGCACGCTGCTGGTCTTCGCGGCGATCGCGGTGTGGGCATTCGTCGAGCAGACGATCGCGGGGTGGGTGACGCTGGGCGTCGTGACGGCGATCCTCGCGGGCACCCTGCTGATCAAGTACCTCTGGCCGGCGAAGCGGATGAAGAACGCCCAAGTCAGCACCGGCAGCCTGTTCGCTGGCGCAGCGCTCGGCTTCGTCGGGTTCTTCGTGATTCCGGTGGTCGGTTTGGTGGTGGGCTTCGTGCTCGGCATCTATCTAGCCGAACTGGGGAAGCGGCGCGATCAGAAGCGGGCGTGGGCGTCGACCGTGCACGCGCTCAAGGGCGTGGCGCTGTCGGTCGGGGTCGAACTGGCGGGCGGACTGCTGGCGACGGTGGTCTGGGTGATCGGCGTCTTCGTCAGCTAGCTCGCGAGCAGCCCTGTCACACCGGTATCACCAGTCACTGGGAAAGTTGCGGCGATCGACTTCGAGTTGTCCCACCTGGTCAGCGAATCAGCCGAGCGATTCCCAGAAGGCGTCGTCGTAGGCGTCCAGGTCGACCGGCCGCAGCTCCCGAGCCCGGTTCCGCAGAACGAGGACCCGCTTGAAGATGCGGTGCGCGGTCGACCGCGGCCACACCGTCGCGTCGTAGGTCCCGCGGCGGACGCGCACGACACGGCCCCGACCGATCTCCCACCGCAGCGCATCGGACACCGCCTTCGGCGCGTGGTCGCCGAGGTCGAAACCCTGATGGGTGAGACCGGCGATCAGCGTGGAGATCGAACACGGACCGTGCTGAGACAGGTACACGCTCAGCGCGTACCGCAGCTCGACCCCTTGCAGCCGCAGCGAGTCGTCCATCCCGCGACGATGGCAGGCGGCACCGACAGGACCTGCGATTCGCTGACCAGGCGGGACAACCGCAAGTCCGTTGCCGCTCCGCCGCCAGTGGCCACTGATGCCAATGGGAAAGTTGCGACTTGGGATTGGGCAACCCGCCGATCGGCGAGCAGCGTTGCCTCCCGCAGGCCATGATGAGTGCGGCCGCCACGGGGCGTCGCGGCGTCGAACGATCAGAGGAGTCACGTTGTCCGAAACGAAGATCACGGTCATCTACGACAACCCCACTGATCCGTCGGCGTTCGAGGCGGCCTACGAAGCCGAACAGCTCGAGGCCGCGCGCAAGATCCCCGGCTACGTCCGCTTCGAGGCGTCGAAGGTGTGGCCGAAGGAGGACGGCTCACCGACGCCTGCCTACCGGATGATCGACCTGTACTACCCGGACTACGACGCCGCCGTCGCCGCAGTGACCACCCCGGAGGCCGGTGCGTTCTTCGAGGCGTTGGGACGGCTTTCGACGGGCGGAGTGCGAATCCTCATGTCCGACGTCGAGGTCGCGCAGCAGTAGCGCTAGCCCAGCAGAGACGCCCGAAGTCGTGACACCTCGTCGTCGGTGATGCCGAGCGACTCGAGATAGCCGGGCAGCGAGCCGTATTCGGAGTCGATGGTGCGCCGCGCGGCGTCGAGGTACTCCTCGCGCACGCCCAGCACCTCCTCGGTCAGCCGCGCCTCGGCGAACGTCACGATCTCCGGCGTCGCGTCCTCGCCGGCCTTGTTCTTGATCGACTCGAGAATCTGCTCGCGCAGCTGCGGCACCGCCGCATTGCTCCGCAGGAAGTCGGCGAGGATCGCGTCGCGCGGCACCCCGACCGTCTCGAGCACGAGTGCCACCGTGAACCCGGTCCGATCCTTGCCCGCGAAGCAGTGCGCGATCAGCGGGCGCTCGTCGGCCAGCGTCGAGATCACCTGTCGCACGGCCAGATGCGCGCCGGGCAGCGCCGGGAATCGCAGGTACTCCTCGGTCATGAAGCGCATCGCCGCGACCGAGACGTCCTCGTCGTCCGGCTTCTCGGTCATCATCCGCTCGAAGCTCTGCTCGTGCGGCGCGCCCGCGGTCGACGCCGACAGCTCGTGGAACGGCAGCAGGTGCACCTTCACCCCGTCGGGCACCAGACCCGGCCCGCGGCGTTCGAGTTCGCGCACCGAGCGCAGATCCGCGACGTCGGTGATGCCGTACCCGGCGAGAGCGGCGCGGCCGGCCTCGTCGAGCGCGCTCAGCTCACTGGACCGGAAGAACCGGCCCGGCCGAATGCCCGTCTCCTCGGCGACGTCCCGGAAGTTCCAGGCGCCCGACAGCTCGCTTCCGGTCGACACCCCGCCGCTCGAACTCACGAGGACGTCACCGCCGCCGCCAGCGCCGACTTCTCCGCACCGAGTTCGGTCCGTGCGATCGTCCGCATGTGCACCTCGTCGGGCCCGTCGAACAGGCGCATCGCCCGGTGCCAGCCGTACAGCCGCGCCAGTGGCACGTCGTCGGAGATGCCTGCCGCGCCGTGCACCTGGATCGCCCGGTCGAGCACGTTGCAGGCCATCTGCGGGGCCACGGCCTTGATCTGGGCGACCTGCTTGCGCGCCTCGATGCTCTTGTTGCCGTGCTGATCGATGGTCCACGCCGCCTTGTGACACAACAGGCGGGCCTGGTCGATCTCGTTGCGCGACAACGCAACCTGCTGCTGTACGACGCCCTGCTCGGCCAGCGGCTTGCCAAATGCGATGCGCTTGGTGACGCGGTCGACCATCAGCGCCAGCGCCCGCTCGGCCACGCCGATCGCACGCATGCAGTGGTGGATGCGGCCGGGCCCGAGCCGGGCCTGGGCGATCGCGAAACCGCTGCCCTCCTCGTGCAGGAGGTTGGCCACCGGCACTCGAACGTTGTCGAACGAGATCTCGCAGTGCCCGTGCTGATCCTGGTAGCCGAACACCGGCAGCGACCGCTCGACCGACACCCCTGGCGTGTCGATGGGCACCAGGATCATCGACTGCTGCTGATGGCTCGCGGCGTCGGGGTTGGTCCGGCCCATGACGATCAGCAGCTTGCAGCGCGGATCGGCCGCACCGGAGATCCACCACTTGCGGCCGTTGATGACGTAGTCGTCGCCGTCGCGCAGCATGGTCGTCTCGATGTTGCGGGCATCGCTGGACGCCACCGCGGGCTCGGTCATCGCGAAGGCGCTGCGGATCTCGCCGTTCAGCAGCGGCTCGAGCCACTGCTTGCTCTGCTCCTCAGTGGCGAACAGGTGCAGCGTCTCCATGTTCCCGGTGTCGGGCGCCGCGCAGTTGAGCACCTCGGGAGCGATCTCCATGCTCCAGCCGCTCAGTTCTGCCAGCGGCGCGTACTCCAGGTTGGTCAGCCCCGACTCAGACGGCAGGAACAGGTTCCACAGGCCCTGCTCCTTGGCCAGCTTCTTGAGGTCCTCGATCACCGGCGGCACCGAGTGATCGTCCCGCCCCATCTCGTGCCGATACGCCTCGTACGACGCCTCGGCGGGGAACACGTGCTCCGTCATGAAGGCGGTGAGCCGGTCGTAGTAGTCCTGGCCCTTGGCCGACATCGAGAAGTCCATGACCGCCACGATATGACACCCGTCGAGTCAGCTCTCCGGCACGCCAGCGGTGACGTGTCAGCCCAGCACCGTGACGTCGCCGGTGGTGCCGTCCACTTCGATCATCGTCCCGGTCGGCAGGCTCGACGACGCTCCGCGGGCGTTCACCACGCACGGCACGCCGAACTCGCGGGCCACGATCGCCGCGTGCGACATGTGGCCGCCGAGTTCGGTGACCACCGCCGCGGCGTAGGCGAACGCCGGCGTGTAGCCGACGTCGGTCACCTGCGCGACGAGGATCTCGCCGGGCTCCAGGTCGTCGATGGTCTCGGGCGTCACCACCCGCACCCGGCCACGCGCCACACCCGCGCACACGCCCATGCCGTGCAGCACCTCGCCGCCGGTCAGGACCGCCGCGGTCTCGGTGGGCGCCCACGTGCCGTTGAACGCCTCGGGCGGCACGATCCGCTCCAATTCGGTCTGCTCGGCGCGACGCCTGGCGACGACCGCGGCCACGTCGGGCGGCGGCGCGTCGAGTTCGTCGACGAGCAGGTAGAAGACGTCGTCGACCTGGGTCACCACGCCTGCGGCGACGAGGCGGCGGCCGTACTCGCGCAGCAGCCCACGCAGCAGCCAGATGGTCCTGACCATCCGGTCGCGACGGACCTCGCGGTCGCGCAACTGGCTCGACGCCGCGGCGGCGATGGGCCGGACCCACAGCGGGATGTCGGGCGGGGGAGGCGGCTCCCACGGCGGCAGTTCGAGGGTCTTGGCGACCATCCGCAGCAGCAACCGAGGGTCGTCGGCGAACGATGCGCTGCGCATCTCGACCTCGCCGGGTCCGCGGTGACCGATCGCGTCGACCTCGCGCTCGAGCCGGGCCGCGAAGTCCGGTGCGACGGCGGCCAGCGTGTCGGGGTCGGCGTCGCCCGACTTCAGCAGTGCGCTCAGCGCGGGATCGGTGCGGGCGATGGCCGCGAGCCGGTGCACCGCACCGAGGGACTGCGCGCTCGCGACGTCGGCTCCGGCGGACGGCAGCACGTCGCGCCCGCACAGCAGCCGCAGGATCACCCCGTACGCCGTGCAGACCAGGATCGACGCCGACGCCAGCACCCAGGCGTGCACCACGTGGTCGCGCGCCAGCACGATGAGTTCGCGCAGCCGCTGATCGTCGAGTTCGGCCGCGTCGCGCGCCCGCTTCTCCAGCCGCGCCACGTCGCCCACGAGGTCGCGGGTGTCGCGTCCCGAGCCCGCCGTCAGGCCGAGCAGGTTGTTCGCGAACGTCAGCACCCCGCGCAGATGCCCGGGCAGGGAACGCTTCTCGATCGGCGGCAGCTCGTCGCCGAACAGCGACAGGCCCTCGATGGTGCGCCCGAAGAACCCGTTGATGATCATGTCCGGGTCCACCAGCGGCACCGTCTGCGCCATGAAGTGACCCGACGTGATGCCCGCGTACAGGCGGTGGCCGAACACACCGGTCGTGCGCTTGGCCATCTCGCGCTGCACGGCGCCGCCCGGCCGCAGCCGCTGGGCGATCACCAGCGCCGCGGCCCTGGTGCCGCGCACGGTCACCGACGCCGACGAGGGCGTGAACGGTCCTGGCAGCGCCTCGGACAGGTTCGTGGCGACGAACGCGGGGAAGCGTGGGTCGATGGGCGTGTCGAATTCGCCTGCCCGGCCGTCGATTCCGGCGGTCACCGGGGCGACGCCGTCATCGGCGGGGGTGTCGACGGCGGGGATCTCGCGGACCCGCGGCAGCCGCCAAGGCAGCGCGACGACGTGCTCGCCGAGGGCGAACCGCGCGCGGACCACCAGTGCGAAGTCCTCGACGCACTCGGACGCCGACCAGGTCGGGACGATGGCGTCGGAACCGTCCAGCCAGGGGCCGAACTCCACCGGCGGGGAGGCGAAGCCGGCGGGCACCCGCACCAGCGGCCTGCCGACCGCCGAGGCGATGGCGCGGAACGTGGTCTGGCCGGTGGCCGCGATCTCGACGGGCTCGGTGGTTCCGCTGACGACGGCGTGCACGTACGCACGCTCGAGGTCGTGCGGGTGCACCACCTGTAGCGGCCGGTCCACTTCGTCGCCCGAGTACAGGTGCACCGGCCGCGCGAACGCCCGCAGCACCGACTCGTCGGCGTCACGGCCCAGCACCAGCGGGTGCCGGACGACGACCCGGCGGGCGTCGCCCGGGACGTCGACGTCCGTGCACATCGCGACCGCGTCGAAGCCGGACGAATCCGCGATCGATGACACGAACTCCACCGACCCCGGCCAACTCTCGGGACGACGCGCGCCGAGACCGACCACCTGGTGGCCGAGGCTCACCAGCCGGAGCGCGACGCCCCGGCCCAGCGTGCCGTCGGCACCGACGACCAGAACCCTCATCGCTTCCTAGTCGTCGTCATCGTCGTCGAACGCCTTGAGCAGGTCCTGCAGGTCCATGTCCTCGATGCTCTGCGCACCCCGGTCGCCTGCCGCGTCCTCGGTGACGTCGCCCGACTGACCGGCCAGGTTCAGCAGCATGTCGAGCACACCGGCCTGACGCAGCCGCTTGATCGGGATCGACGACACCACGCGCTGCAGTTCCACGTCCACCGCACTGACCTTGTCGCCGGCCGCTTCGCCGTCCTCGCCGACCAGCTGCGTGCGGAAGTACTCCGCGAGCGACGTCGGGTTCGGATAGTCGAAGATCAGCGTCGGCGACAGCGTCAGACCCGTCGCGGCCTTGAGCCGGTTGCGCAGCTCCACGGCCGTCAGCGAGTCGAAGCCATGGTCCTGGAACGCCAGGTCCGCGCCGATCGCCTCGGGTGACGGCAAGCCGAGCACCGTCGCCATGTGCGAGCGCACCAGGTCCAGCAGGATCGCCTGCTGCTCGTCGACCGGCAGCCCCGCCATCCGCGCGGTCAGCGCCGAGCGCGACTGTGCGGCCGCCATCGAGTCGCCCACCTGGCGGCGCGACGGACCCGAGATGAGGTCGAGGAACATCGGCGGCAACGTGCCCGCCGTCGACTTCGTCCGCAGCGCAGCACGATCGATGCGCGCAGGCACCAGGAACGGCTCGTTGACCACCAATGCCTCGTCGAGCAGCGTCAGGGCCTCCTCGACGGACATCGCGAGGATGCCGTCGCGGTTGAGCCGTGCGATGTCGACGGTCTCCAGGTGGCCGGTCATGCCGCTGGCCTGATCCCACAGACCCCAGCCCAGCGACATCGCGGGCAGTCCCAGCGAGCGCCGGTGGTTGGCCAGCGCGTCGAGGTACGCGTTCGCCGCCGAGTAGTTCGCCTGACCCGATGCGCCGACCAGGCCGGCCATCGAGGAGAACAGGACGAACACCGACAGGTCGAGGTCGCGGGTCAGCTCGTGCAGGTTGTCCGCTGCATCGACCTTGGCGCGCAGCACGGTGTCGACGCGTTCCGGGGTCAGCGACGTGATGACGGCGTCGTCGATCACGCCCGCGGTGTGGAACACCGCCGACAGTGCCCGCGGATGGTCGATCTCGGCCAGCACCTTGCCCAGCGCGTCCCGATCGGACACATCGGCCGCGACGACGCGCACGCTGGCGCCCGCCTCGGTGAGTTCGGCGACCAGCTCGTCGGCACCCGGGGCATCCGGACCACGACGCGACACCAGCAGCAGGTCACGCGCACCGTGATTGGCGACGACGTGGCGAGCCACCGATGCGCCCGCCATGCCGGTGCCGCCGGTGATGAGCACGGTGCCCATCGCCCAGTTGTCGGGCATCGTCATGACGACCTTGCCGATGTGCTTGGCCTGGCTGAGGTGACGCAGCGCGGCAGGCGCGCGACGCACGTCCCACGGATCGACCGGCAGCGGCTTGAGTACCCCGCTGCGGCTGAGTTCCGCCACGCCCGTGAGGATCCGGGCCACGCCGTCGGCGCCGGCTTCGAACAGGTCGAAGGCGCGGTAGCGCACACCCGGATGGGCGGCGGCCACGGCGTCGGCGTCGCGCATGTCGGTCTTGCCCATCTCGAGGAACGCCCCGCCGCGCGGCAGTAGCCGCAGCGACGCGTCCACGAAGTCACCGGCCAGCGCGTCGAGCACCACGTCGACACCACGCCCACCGGTCACGGCCATGAACTTCTGCTCGAAGTCCAGTGTGCGGGAGTCGCCGATGTGGTCGTCGTCGAAGCCCATGGCGCGCAACGTGTCCCACTTGGGTTGGCTGGCGGTGGCGAACACCTCCAGGCCCCAGTGCCGGGCCAGCTGCACGGCCGCCATGCCGACGCCGCCGGTGGCGGCGTGGATCAGCACGGACTGGCCGGGCTGAACGTCGGCGATCTGGCGCAGCGCGAAGAACGCGGTCGCGAAGCCCACGGTGAAGCCGGCGGCCTCGGTGTCGCGCCACTCCGGCGGGACGGGCAGCACGACGCGCGCGTCGGTGGTGGCGACGGTACCGGTGCCCTCGGGGAACAGGCCCATCACGCGGTCGCCCACCGACACACCCGCCACGTCGGGACCGACCTCGGTGACCACGCCGGTCGCCTCGATGCCCATGACGGCCTCGCCCGGGTAGAGCCCGAGGGTGATCATGACGTCGCGGAAGTTCGCCGCGATGGCACGGATCGCCACCCGCACCCGGCCTGCACCGAGCGGTTCGTCGGCATCCGGGATCGGCTCGAGTACCAGGTCGTCGAACGTGCCCGGCGTCCCGACGGCCAGCCGCCATGGCGAACCGTCGGCGGGCGGTGTCAGCACTGCCTCGGCGGCCCGGCTCGGCACGACGCGGGCGAGGTGCAGCGTGCCCTTGCGGGCCACGATCTGCGGTTCGCCGGTGGCGACGACGGACGCGAGGACGCTCTGGTCGACCGGTGCGGTGTCGTCGGTGTCGAGGAGCACGACGCGGCCCGGGTGCTCGGTCTGAGCGGCCCGGATCAGGCCCCACGCGGCCGCGCCCGCCAGGTTGGCGAGCTTCTCGCCGGGCATGGCGACCGCGCCGCGGGTGACCACGACGAGCGTGGCTGGATCCTGACTGCTCCTCGCGTCCGCAGAAGGCCCGGCGAGCCAGGACTGCATGCGCTCCAGCGCGGCGTGGGTGGCGGCGTACACGCCGGGCACCTCGGACTCCTGCGCCTGGGCGTCCAGCTCGTAGACCGGGACGTCACCGCCGGTCGCAGGCGCGTCTGCCTGCGGGGTGACGGGGGACCAGATGACCTCGAACAGCTCGCCGCCGTTCTTCGTGCCACCGACCGCGGCAGCCAGCTGCTCGGCCGTGACCGGCCGGGCGACCATCGACTGCACCGACAGCACCGGCAGACCCAGTCCGTCGGCGAGGTCGATCGACATCGAACTCGGGCCGTTCGGAGCGATCCGGGCCCGGATCGCCGAGGCGCCCGCAGCGTGCAGCGACACCTTCTGCCAGGAGAAGGGCAGCGCCAGCTCGTCGGAGTCCATGGCCAGGATCACCGCGTGCAGGGCGCCGTCGAGCAGCGCGGGGTGCACGCCGAGCCCGGCGACCGACACGTCCTGTCCCAGCTTCACCTCGGCGAAGATCTCGTCGCCGCGGCGCCACATCGCGGTGAGGTTCTGGAACGCCGGGCCGTACTGGTAGCCGCGTGCCGACAACACTTCGTAGGCGTCGGCGACGTCGACCTCGCGGGCCCCGACCGGGGGCCACACCGTGAGTTCGGCACCGGGCTTGGTCGCCTCGACGCCGAGTTCACCCTCGGCGTGGAGCGTCCACGGCGAGCCGTCCGCGTCGGGCCGGGAGAAGATCGACACCACGTGCGCACCGCCCGCGTCCGCCGCGCTCACGACCACCTGGACGGCGACGCCCTCGGGCGGGAGAACCAGCGGTGCGTGCAGCATCAGCTCGTCGACGGTGTTGCAGCCGACCTCGTCGCCCGCGCGGATCGCCAGCTCGACGAACCCGGCGCCCGGGAACAGCACCACCCCGCCGACGGCGTGATCGGACAGCCACGACTGGGTGGACACCGACAGGCGACCGGTCAGCGTCACGCCACCGGACTCCGGCATCTCGACGACCGCACCGAGCAGCGCGTGCTCGGTACCGCCGAGGCCGAGGCCGACGGCGTTGGTGGCACCGGAGCCCTGCGTCGACAGCCAGAAGCGGCGGCGCTGGAAGGCGTAGGTGGGCAGGTCGGCCAACCGTCCGCCGTCGCAGATGCCGCGCCACGACACGTCGCCACCGGCGATCGAGAACTCGGCGAGCGCCGTCAGCAGCGTCGTCGGTTCCGGCCGGTCCTTGCGCAGCACCGACGCGGCGACCGGCTCGACCGCCCCCGTGTAGATCCCCGAGTCGCTTCGCTCCTGCCCCGAGGCGGGCTCGGCCAGGGTCTGTGCAATCGACGCCGTCAGCCCGCTGGCCGGCCCCAGTTCGAGGAACCGGGTCACGCCAGCCGCGGCCAGTGCGCGCACGCCGTCGGCGAAGCGGACCGCCTCGCGGATGTGCCGCTGCCAGTACGCCGACGTGCCGAAGTCCGGCCCGGCGACCTCACCGGTGAGGTTGGAGATCACCGGAATGCTCGGCGCGGTCACGGACATGCCGCTGGCCAGGGTGTTGAACTCCAGCAGCATCGGCTCCATCAGCGACGAGTGGAATGCGTGCGACACCGCGAGGCGGTGCGTGCGGCGGCCCTGTTCGCGCAGCGTCTCGGCGACCGCGAGCACCGCGTCCTGCGGGCCCGAGATCACCACGGAGCCGGGCGCGTTCACCGCGGCGATCGAGACGTCGTCGCTGAGCAGCGGTGCGACCTCGTCCTCGGTCGCGGCGACCGCGACCATCGCGCCGCCCTCGGGCAGACGCTGCATCAGCCTGCCGCGGGCGACGACGAGTGCTGCCGCGTTCTCCAGCGACAGGACGCCTGCCACGTGGGCGGCCGACAGCTCGCCGATCGAGTGACCGATCAGGTAGTCCGGTGTGACGCCCCACGATTCGAGCAGGCGGAACAGTGCCACCTCGATGGCGAACAGTGCAGGCTGGGCGAATTCGGTGCTGTCGAGCAGCGTGCCGTTGGCGCCCCACATGACGTCGCGCACGGGGCGTAGCAGATGGCGGTCGAGTTCGCGTGCGGTGGCGTCGAACGCGTCGGCGAACACCGGGTAGGCGGCGTGCAGTTCACGTCCCATGCCGAGCGCTTGGGAGCCCTGGCCCGGGAACACGAATGCCGTCTTGCCACCGCCGCTGGCGCGGCCGCGGACGAAGCCGTTGGCCGGCTCGTCGAGGGAGAGCGCGGTCAGTCCGCGCAGCAGCTCGTCGCGGTCGGCGCCGAGCACCACCGCGCGGTGCGGGAAGGCACTGCGGCCGCCGAGGGTCCAGCCGACGTCGAGCGGGTCGACGTCCGGGTGGGCGTCGAGGTGCTCGGCGATGCGGCGGGCCTGGGCGGTCAGCGCGTCGGGCGACTTCGCCGACAGCGTCCACGGCACGACCGGCGGATGCTCGGTGACCACGCGCGCGTCGGTCGCCGGGTTGGCCGGAGCCTCCTCGATGATGACGTGCGCGTTGGTGCCGCTGATCCCGAACGACGAGACGCCTGCACGGCGCGGGTGGCCGTTGGGCTGCCATGGTCGCGGCTCGGTGAGCAGCGCGATCGAACCCATTGACCAGTCCACGTGCGGGCTGGGCTCGTCGACGTGCAGCGTCGCGGGAAGCGTGTCGTGGCGCAGTGATTCGACGACCTTGATGATGCCTGCGACACCGGCAGCGGCCTGGCTGTGACCCATGTTCGACTTGATCGAACCCAGGTACAGCGGCTCGGACCGGTTTTGCCCGTAGGTCGCCAGCAGTGCCTGCGCCTCGATCGGGTCGCCCAGCGTGGTGCCGGTGCCGTGGGCCTCGACGGCGTCGACGTCCGACGGCGTCAGACCGGCGTTGGCGAGTGCCGCACGCACGACGCGCTGCTGCGACGGACCGTTGGGCGCGGTGAGTCCGTTGGACGCGCCGTCCTGGTTGATCGCCGAGCCGCGTACCACCGCCAGGACCTGATGGCCGTTGCGCTGGGCGTCGGACAGGCGCTCGACGACGAGAATGCCGCCGCCGTCCGCGAATCCGGTGCCGTCCGCGGCGCCCGCGAACGACTTGCACCGACCATCCGAGGACAGTCCGCGCTGCCTGCTGAACTCGACGAAGACGTCCGGCGTCGCGTTGATGGTGACGCCACCTGCGAGCGCGAGGTCGCACTCACCGAGGCGCAGTGCCTGCACCGCCATGTGCAGTGCCACCAGCGACGAGGAGCACGCCGTGTCGACCGACACGGCGGGACCTTCGAGGCCCAGCACGTAGGACACCCGGCCCGACGCCACGCTCGACGCCTGGCCCGTCAGGCGGAAGCCCTCGGCGCCGTCGGCACCGATGCCGTAACCCTGGGCGTAGACGCCCGCGAACACGCCGGTGGCGCTGCCGCGCAACGCCGCGGGGTCGAATCCGCCGCGCTCCAAGGCCTCCCACGCGAGTTCCAGGAACAGCCGCTGCTGCGGATCCATGGCCAGCGCCTCGGTGGGCGAGACGCCGAAGAAGGCCGGGTCGAAGTCCGCGGCGTCGTAGAGGAAGCCACCGGTGTTGGCGTAGGACGTGCCCGCTGCATCGGGATCGGCGTCGAACAGGTTCGCCAGGTCCCAGCCGCGGTCGGTCGGGAAGTCGGAGACGACGTCGCGACCGTTGGCCACCATGTCCCACAGCGTTTCCGGCGAGTCGACGCCGCCGGGGTAGCGGCAGGAGATGCCGACGATCGCGATGGGCTCGTCGACCACGGACTGCACCGTCGTGGTCTGCCGGGCCTGCTCCTGGGCCGAGGCGTCCCCGGCCAGCTCGGTGCGGATGTAACCGGCGAGTGCCTGCGGGGTGGGGTAGTCGAAGATCAGCGTCGGCGACAGCGCGAGGCCGGTCGCCGTCTTGAGCCGGTTGCGCAGCTCGACGGCGGTCAGCGAGTCGAAGCCGTGATCGGAGAACGCCAGGTCGCCGTTGATCGACTCCGGCTCGGTGGTCCCGAGCACGGTTGACATGTGCGACCGCAGCAGATCGAGGATCAGCGCCTGCTGCGCGGGCTCCGAGAGACCCTGCAGACGCTGCGCCAGAGCCGACTTCGACTTCGCGGCGACCAGCGAGTCGTCGACGCGGCGGCGGGTCGGCGCGCTGGCCAGGCGGCTGAACATCGGCGGCAGTACGCCCTGGGCGGACCGGGTGCGCAGCGCGCTGCGGTCGATCCGCGCGGGTGCCAGCAGGGGCTCGCCGACGACGAGTGCGCTGTCGAACAGTGCCATGGCGTCGTCGCTCGACATCGCGAGGATGCCGTCGCGGCCGAGACGGGACAGGTCGGCCTCTTCGAGGTGCCCGGTCATCGCACTCGCCTGGTCCCACAGGCCCCACGCGAGCGACGTCGCGGGCAGGCCGTGGGCCCGCCGGTGCGTGGCGAGGCCGTCGACGAACGTGTTCGCGGCGCAGTAGTTGGCCTGGCCGGCCGATCCGACCACGCCTGCCATCGACGAGAACAGGACGAAGGCACCGAGATTGGCGCCACGGGTGAGTTCGTGCAGGTTCCATGCGGCATCGACCTTGGCGCGCAGCACGGGCTCGACGCGTTCGGGCGTCAGCGACCCGATCACGGCGTCGTCGAGCACACCGGTGGCGTGCACGACCGCCGTCAGCGGCACCTCCACGCCGTCGAGCACGGCCTGGAGCTGGGCGCGGTCGGCGGCGTCGGCGGCCACCACGCGGACGTCGGCGCCCGCGGCGGTGAGTTCGTCGACGAGTTCCGCGGCGCCTGGGGCGTCGGGTCCGCGGCGCGACACCAGCAGAAGGTGACGCGCGCCGTGCTCGGCGACGACGTGGCGGGCGATCGCCGCGCCTGCCATGCCGGTACCGCCGGTGATCAGGACGGTGCCCGCGGACCAGTTGCCGGGCATCGTCATGACGATCTTGCCGATGTGGCGGGCCTGGCTGAGGTGCCGCAGCGCCGCGGGGCCGCGCCGGACGTCGAACGTCGTGACCGGAAGCGGGGTGAGGATGCCGGATTCGAACATGCCGGACAGCTCGACGATGTAGTCGTGCATGCGAGGCCGGCCGGGCTCGAACAGGTCGAACGCCCGATAGTGGACGCCCTCGTGGGCGGCGGCGATCGTGTCGGCGTCGCGGATGTCGGTCTTGCCCATCTCGAGGAAGACGCCACCGCGGGGGAGCAGACGCAGCGATGCGTCGACGAAGTCGCCTGCCAGCGAGTCGAGCACTACGTCGAACCCGCGACCACCGGTGACCTCGAGGAACTTCTGCTCGAAGTCCAGGGTTCGCGAGTCGCCGATGTGGTCGTCGTCGAAGCCCAACGCGCGCAACGTGTCCCACTTGGGTCGGCTGGCGGTGGTGTACACCTCCATGCCCCAGTACCGGGCCAGTTGCACGGCGGCCAGGCCCACGCCGCCGGTGGCCGCGTGGATCAGGATCGACTGGCCGGGCTGGACGTCGGCCAGTTCCTTGAGTCCGTAGTAGGCGGTGGTGAACACCACCAGTGCGGCGGCGGCCTCTGCATCGGTCCACCCGGTGGGGATGGGTGCGATCAGGCGGGCGTCGGCCGCGACGAGCGTGCCGGTGCCCTCGGGGAACAGGCCCATCACGCGCTGGCCGACTTCGAATCCCGTGACGTCGAGTCCGATCTCGGTGATGACACCGGCGCCCTCGCTACCGATGAGCGCGTCGTGGGTGAACATGCCGAGGGTGATCATCACGTCGCGGAAGTTGGCTGCGACGGCGCGCATCTCGACCCGGATGTGGCCGGGTGGCAGGGCTGCGTCGGAGTTCGGCACCTCGAGCAGGGCGAGGTCCTCGAACGTGCCCGCGGTCGTGACGCCGAGGCGCCACGGCTTGCCGCCGTCGGGCGGGGTGAGGACGCCGTCGGTGCCGCGGCTGCGGACCACGCGGGGCGCGTAGAGCGCACCGTCGCGGAGCACGACCTGCGGCTCGCCGACCGCGAGCAGGGTGGCGACGTCGAAGTCACCTGTCGTGCTCGAACCGATGTCGGCCAGCACGATGCGGCCCGGGTTCTCGGTCTGCGCTGCGCGGACCAGGCCCCACACCGCCGCACCGGCCAGGTCGGTGACGTCGGTGCCGGGCAGCGGTGCCACGGCGCCACGGGTGACGATGACCAGCGTGCCCGCCGGTTCCGCGAGGAAGGACTGGATGCTCGTCAGCGCGGCGATCGTCGCGTCCCGCACGGCGGCGGGCAGATCGGCGGAATCGCTTGCCGCCGGGGTTGATTCGAAGGTGACGACGCCCTCGGGCAGCGGCGCCACCGTCTCGGGTGCGGTGACGGGCGACCACTCGACCTCGAACAGTTCGCCCTCGGCGCGGCTACCCGCCATGGCCGAGGCGATCTGGTCGGCGCTGACCGGCCTGGCCGTCATCGACCCGACCGACAGCACCGGCAGTCCGAGACCGTCGGCCAGTTCGATCGACACCGAGTGGGTGCCGGTGGGGGTGATGCGGACGCGGACCGACGATGCGCCCGCGGCGTGCAGGGTGACCTGCTCCCACGAGAACGGCAGTGCCAGAGCGTGATCCTCGGCGGCGAGTGCCACCGCGTGCAGTGCGGAGTCGAGCAGTGCGGGGTGGACGCCGAAGTCGCCGGCGGCCACGTCCTGCGGCAGCGCAACCTCCGCGAACACCTCGGCGCCGCGCCGCCACATCGCATTCAGCCCGCGGAACGCGGGGCCGTACTCGTAGCCGCGCTCGGCGAGCATGGCGTAGGCATCGGTCACGTCGACCGGGACGGCGCCGGTGGGCGGCCACTCCGACAGGTCGGCAGCGGGGGCGCCCGCCTCCGTGCCGACGACGGCCTCGGCGTTGCACACCCATTCCGCGGCTTCGTCATTCGGCCGGGAGAACACCGACACCGTGCGAGAACCAGAGTCTTGTTCCGGTCCAACCACCACGCGCAACGGGACGCCGGTCGGCGGCACCACCAGCGGCGCCTGCAGGGTCAGTTCCTCGATGGCGGGGCAGCCCACCTCGTCACCCGCGCGGATGACGAGTTCGACGAAGCCGGCGCCGGGGAACAGCACGGTGCCACCGACCGCGTGGTCGGACAGCCAGCCTTGCGAGGACGCGGCCAGTCGGCCGGTGAGCATGATCTGGCCGGAGTCGGGGACCTCGACGACGGCGTTCAGCAGCGCGTGGCCGGAGCCTGCCAGGCCGAAGCCGGCCGCGTCGCCGGAACCGCCTGCGCCACCGGACAACCAGAACCGGCGCCGCTCGAATGCATAGGTGGGCAGGTCCGCCAGTGCGCCACCAGCGCACGCCTCGCGCCAGGCCACGGGGACGCCCGCGACCCAGGCCTGGGCGGCCGATGCCATGAAGCGGTCCAGCCCGCCGTCGTCGCGGCCGAGCGAGGGCACCACGATCGGCTCGACGCCCTCGGTGGCGTCGAGCACGGTGTCCTCGACGCCCGCGATCAGCACCGGGTGGGGGCTGGACTCGACGAACGCGCGGTAGCCGTGCTTGCACGCCGTGCGGACGGCCTTGTCGAACTCGACCGTCTGGCGCAGGTTGCGGTACCAGTACTGGGCGTCCAGGCCCGCGGTGTCCATCAGCTCGCCGGTGACGGTGGAGACGAAAGCCGTCTTCACCGAACGTGGTTCGACGTCGGCGAGGGCCTCGATCAGCTGCTCGCGGATGGCCTCGACCTGCACCGAGTGCGATGCGTAGTCGACGTCGATGCGGCGTGCCCGGATCTCGAGCGCCTCGCACTGGCGGATCAGTTCGTCGAGCTGGGCGCTGGCACCCGAGACCACGACCGCGGAGCGGCCGTTGATCGCCGCGATGCCGAGACCTTCGAGCCCGAGCAGCAGTTCGCGGGCCCGGTCGGCGCTGCACGCCAGCGACACCATGCCTGCCTCGCCGGACAGCACGACCAGGAGCTTGCTGCGCAGGGCCACGACGCGTGCGGCGTCGCGCAGCGACAGTGCGCCGGCGACGTAGGCCGCGGCGATCTCGCCCTGCGAGTGGCCGATCACGGCATCCGGCGTCACGCCGAGCGAACGCCACAGCCGGGCCAGCGAGACCATGATCGCGAACAGCACGGGCTGGACGACGTCGACGCGGTCCAGAGTGGGGGCTCCGTCGACTGACACACCCCCCGGGTCGCTGCGCTCCTGCCCGCCGGAACGCAGCACGTCGATCAGCGACCAGTCCACGAACTCCGACAGCGCCTCACCGCACGCGGCGATCTCCTCGGCGAAAACCGGTGAGCTGTCGAGGAGTTCGATGCCCATGCCGAGCCACTGGCTGCCCTGGCCCGGGAAGACGAAGGCCGTCTTGTTGGTGGGCGTCGCGTGTCCGCTGATGGCACGGGACGGGGTGTCGGAGGCGGCGGAGAGTTCGGACAGTCCGGCGAGCAGCGACTCGCGGTCGGTGCCGAGCACCACGGCGCGGTGTTCGAACGCAGCGCGCCCGGCGAGGGTCCACGCCACGTCGAGGTCGGTGACGTTGTGGCCGTCGAGGTAGGAACTGAGCTTGGTCGCCTGCCCGGCGAGCGCGGCAGGAGACTTCGCGGTGAGCACCCACGGCAGCAGCTTGGTCTCCGGCGCCTCGGCGGCGGCCGAACGGTCCACTGCCGCAGGCTCTTCGACGATCACGTGTGCGTTGGTGCCGCTGATTCCGAACGACGAGATACCTGCCCGGCGCGGTGAGGATCCCGCCGGCCACGGCTGCGCTTCGGCCAGCAGGGACACCGCACCTGCGGTCCAGTCGACGTGCGGGCTGGGCTCGTCGACGTGCAGCGACTTGGGCAGCACGTCGTTGTGCATCGCCATGATCATCTTGATGACGCCTGCGACGCCTGCCGCAGCCTGGGTGTGGCCCATGTTGGACTTCACCGACCCCAGCCACAGCGGGTTCGAGCGCTCCTGGCCGTAGGTGGCGAGCAGTGCCTGGGCCTCGATCGGGTCACCGAGCGGGGTGCCGGTGCCGTGGCCCTCCACGACGTCGACCTGAGCGGTCGTCAGGCCTGCGTTCGCGAGTGCGGCGCGCACCACGCGCTGCTGCGACGGGCCGTTGGGTGCGGTCAGGCCGTTGGACGCGCCGTCCTGGTTGACGGCGGTGCCCTTGACGACCGCGAGCACCTGGTGTCCGTTGCGCAACGCATCGGACAGCCGCTCGACGACGAGCACGCCGCCGCCCTCGGCCCAGCCCACGCCGTTCGCGGCGTTGGCGTAGGGCTTGCAGCGGCCGTCGGGTGCGAGGCCGCGGTGGCGGCTGAACTCGACGAAGATGGTGGGCGTCGCGTTGACGGTGACACCGCCGGCGAGCGCGAGGTCGCACTCGCCGAGGCGCAGTGCCTGGACGGCCATGTGCAGCGCCACCAGCGACGACGAGCACGCGGTGTCGACGGACACGGCGGGGCCCTCGAGGCCCAGCACGTAGGCCACGCGGCCGGAGGTCACGCTGGACGTCATGCCGGTCAGGCGGTAGCCCTCGATGGCGTCGTCGGACATGCCGTAGCCGCCCGCGATGACGCCTGCGAACACGCCCGTCGAGCTACCGCGCAGCGAACTCGGATCGACGCCGGAGCGCTCGAGCGCCTCCCAGGACAGCTCGAGCAGCATGCGTTGCTGCGGATCCATGGCCATCGCCTCGTTGGTGGCGATGCCGAAGAAGCCCGCGTCGAAGTCGGCGACGTTCTCCACGAAGCCGCCGGTCTTGGCGTACGACTTGCCCGGGGCGTCCGGGTCGGGGTCGTACAGCCCGGCGGTGTCCCAGCCGCGGTCCTCCGGGAGTTCGGAGATGACGTCGCGGCCCTCGGCGACCATGCGCCAGAGGTCCTCGGGGCTCTCGACGCCGCCGGGGTACCGGCAGGACATGCCGACGACGGCGATCGGCTCGCCGGAGCGTTCCAGGAGTGCGCGGTTCTGGTTCTTGAGCCGTTCGACCTGGCCGAGCGCCTTGCGGAGCGCTTCGGTGGCATGTTCGAGTTGATTGACCATTCGGTAAGTCCCTTGTCGGCCCGTGTGTGTCAGACGTCCGTGTCGGACGACGCTGAAGTTATGGCTGCCGGGCCCGTGGTGGACGCGCTGACCAGCACCGTTTGGTGTCCGGCCATCGTCGGTCCATTCAAGAAGCCCGTGGTGCGCATCGCGACGCCGATGTCACGATGCCGTTCTCGTCCCCGACGATTTCGCGCTGCAAAGCGGACCATCGCCGCAAATCTACTGGCGGCGTGCCCCGTGCGTCGCGCTTGGGTGACCATATCCGACGCCGGCCGCCCCGCGGGTGGTGTATGGGGCCACCTGGGTGTGGGGTGCCTAGACTCGGGCAACCAATGTGCCGGGGTACGTCCGGACCGACGGCGGAGGTGGTGATGACCCTGAACGTGCAGCGACGCGGCGAACACGGCACGCATCACCACCGGGTATTGACGCTCGACGCCGGCTCCGACCATCCCCGCGCGCTGGTCGGCGGCAAGGGCCGGGCGCTCGGCGAGATCGCCCGCCTCGGCCTTCCGGTGCCCCCGGCGTTCTGCCTGACCATCGCCTGGTGCCGGGAGTGCGCCGTCGACCCGCACGCGGTGCTCGACGAGGCCTGGCCGGACGTCATGGACGGTCTCGAGGCCCTGCAGGAGCACACCGGCGCGACGTTCGGCGGCGGTCAGCGGCCGCTGCTGGTCGCGGTGCGCAGCAGCGGAGTGACGTCGATGCCCGGGATGCTCGAGACGGTGCTCGACGTCGGCATCGACGACGCCGTGGCCGATGCGCTGGCAGCGAGGTACTCGCCCGGCTTCGCCCGCGACACGCTGGACCGCTTCCGGCGGGGTTACCGGCGGGCGGTGCACGCCGACCCGCCGACCGACCCCTACGAGCAGCTACGCGGCGCGATGGCGGCCGTCCTGGAGTCCTGGACGTCGGACCGCGTGCTCGCCTACCGGACCCACCACCGGCTCGACGAGCCCGATCGGGTCGCCGTCCTCGTGCAGGCGATGGTGTTCGGCAACCTGGACTCCGAGTCGGGCACCGGGGTGCTCTTCACCCGCAACCCCGCGACCGGCTCGCCCGAACCGTTCGGCGAGTGGTTGCCGACGGGGCAGGGCGACGACGTGGTGTCCGGCGCCAGGGACTGCGAGACCCTCGACGTGCTCGCCCGGACCATGCCCGACGTCCACGACGAGTTGCTGGCCGCGGGCATCCGCCTCGAACAGCACGGGGCCGACGTGCAGGACGTCGAGTTCACCGTCGAGGCGGGCAAACTGTGGCTGCTGCAGTCGCGCGTGGCGCAGCGGTCGGCACGCGCTGCGGTGCGGCTGGCGCTGGCCCTGCACGACGAGGGCGTGATCGACGAGGCCGAGGTGCTGGCCCGCGTCACCCCGACGCAGCTGCGGGCGGCGATGGCGACGACGCTGGCCCCCGAGACCCGGCTGGCGGCCCGGCTGCTGGCCACCGGGCTGCCCGCGAGCCCAGGCGTGGCGTCCGGGCTGGCCTGCACCACGAGCGACGCCGCGGTCGACGCGTCCGACGCCGGCCACGACGTGATCCTGGTGCGACCCACGACCAGCCCCGACGACATGGCGGGCATGGTCGCGGCGCGCGGCGTGGTGACCGAGGTCGGCGGCGCCACCAGCCACGCCGCGATCGTCGCCCGCGAACTCGGGTTGCCCGCGGTCGTGGGCTGCGGCAGCGGGCTGGGTGCCGCGGTCGACGGCACGATGATCACCGTGGACGGGGACAGCGGCGAGGTGCGGGCCGGCGCGCTCGAACCGACGGCCTGGTCGGCCGCCGACACCCCCGAGTTGCACCGGCTCGACGACATCGCCCGCCGGGTGAGCCCGCTGCGGGTGCACGCCGACGGCGACCACCCCGTCATGGAGGCCTCCGAGGACGCCGTGGCCGCCGCGCTCGCGGCGGGTCTGGTCGACGTGAGGTCCCCCGAGCCCTTGGTGGCGACGTTGGTGGCGGCGCGACGAAGGCTGGGCGGGTGATGAGCGCTTGCGCGAAGAACAGATGGCACAGGTCATGAACGAACGCGACGTGCTGCAGACCGTGCGGCTCAAGGGGCGGGTCAGCGCCGCTGATCTGGCCGGCGCGCTGGACGCGGATCCGAGCGACGTCGTCGACCGCCTGGTGGCCGACGGCGCACTGCTCAGCGGACCGGCGCTGCGGCTCACCCCGGCGGGCCGCGAGCGGCTGGCGGAACTGCTCGCTGCTGAACGCGCGAGTGTCGACCGCGCCGTCGCCGAGGCGGTCTACGAGCGGTTCACCCCGGTGAACGCCGACTTCAAGTCCGCGCTCTCGCAGTGGCAACTCGGGCGGGCCAGCGGTGCAGCGAATCCAGCCGGCGACGCCGACGTGCTGGCGAGCGTGCAGGACGTGCACCAGCGCGTGACGCCCGTGATCGCTGCGGCGGCCGAGTTGCTGCCGCGTCTGAGCCGCTACGCCGACCGGCTTGCGACAGCGCTGCGGCTGGCCGCCGCGGGCGACCTGGTGTGGCTCAGCCGCCCGCTGGTCGACTCGTACCACACCGTCTGGTTCGAGCTGCACGAAGAACTGATCGGCCTGGCCGGCCGCACCCGCGAGGACTGAAACCGCGTCGATCGACCGCCGCGAGGATCGAATCGACGAACTGGTCGATAACTCGTGTGGTCTTGAAAATGATCACGCACGCTGGACCTTCGTCAACACGGAAGGTTCATTGAGCTGCAGTTCCTCGCTCGCCTCGCATTCAGGGCACCCCGCGTCATCCTCGTCGTCGCCGCACTCCTGGCCGTCGGCGCAGGCATCTACGGCATTCACGTCACGAAGGCGCTCTCCGCCGCCGGCTTCCGGGATCCCGGCGCCGAGTCCTCTCGGGTCGCCGACCTGATGGCGGGCAAGTTCGGGCAGGGCGACCTGCAGATGGTGTTCGCCGTCGAGGCGCCCGACGCCCGTGGCGGAGCGCGCGGTGCGTCGGCTCGGGCCGTCGGCCACGACATCGTCGACCGCGTGGCCGGCTACCCGTTCGTCGCCGACGTCCAGTCGCCGTGGACGGTGCCACCCGCAGGTGCCGACGCGCTCGTCAGCACCGACGGCAGCACCGGCCTCGTGGTGGTCGGCATCGCGGGCGGCGGCAGCGAGGCGCAGCGGCACGCCGGGGAACTCGCCGAACGGTTCGCGGGCACGCGCGGCGACGTGACCGTGACGGCGGGCGGACCCGCGATGGCGTACGTGGAGATCAATCAGCAGTCCGAGCGCGACCTGCTGATGATGGAGGCGCTCGCGATCCCCTTCACGTTCCTGGTGCTCGTCGGCGTCTTCGGCGGACTGCTCGCGGCGTCGATCCCGCTGCTGGTCGGCATCTGGGCGATCATCGGGTCGACCGCGCTGCTGCGTCTGCTCACCCACGTCACCGAGGTGTCGACGTTCGCGCTGAACCTAACCATCGCCATGGGCCTGGCGCTGGCGGTCGACTACACCCTTCTGATCACCAGCCGCTACCGCGAGGAGCGGGCAGGCGGTTCGGACGTCGAGACGGCGCTGTGTCAGACGATGGCCACCGCGGGCCGGACGGTGTTGTTCTCGGCGACCACCGTCGGGCTGTCGATGGTGGCGCTGGTGCTGTTCCCGATGTACTTCCTGAAGTCGTTCGCGTTCGCCGGCCTCACGGTCGTGGCCTTGACGGCGCTCGCCGCACTGGTGATCGCGCCCGCCGCCATCGTGGTGCTCGGCGACCGCATCGACGCCCTCGATCTGCGGCCGCTGGCCCGGCGCGCATTCCGTCGGCCGGCTGCGGCGCCGACCCTGGACGGCACGTTCTGGTATCGCACTGCGCGGTTCGCGACCCGCCGCGCGGTGGCCGTCGGCATCGGCGTGACCGTGCTGCTGCTGACCCTGGGTGCGCCGTTCCTACACGTGAAGTGGGGCTTCCCCGACGAACGGATGCTGCCGGAGTCGGCGTCGGCGCGCCAGGTCGGCGACCAGCTGCGCGACGACTTCGGCTACAACCCGGCGACCGCGATGACGATCGTGGTGCCCGACGCCTCGGACGTGGAAGCGGGTGAGCTGTCGCGCTTTGCGCGCGACCTGTCCGCAACCCGGCACGTGACGTCGGTGTCGGCGCCGACGGGCACCTTCTCCGGCGGTGCACTGCGCGGCCCGCCGTCGGCTCCGACCGGAATCGTCGACGGCAGTGCGTATCTGACGGTCACCAGCAGCGCCCCCACCGTCACCGACGAGAAACCCAGCCCGCTGGACTGGATCCACTCGGTGATCGGGCCGAACGGTCAGCCCTTCCTCGTTGGCGGCATCGCGCAGGTGACCCACGACAACGCCGAGGCGATCAGCGCGCGACTTCCATTGGTGCTGTCGGTGATCGGCGCGATCACGTTCGGCCTGCTGTTCATGCTGACGGGCAGCCTGCTGCTGCCGATCAAGGCGGTGGTGCTCAACGTGCTGTCGCTGACGGCGACGTTCGGCGCGCTGGTGTGGATCTTCCAGGATGGCGCGCTGGGTGCGCTCGGCACCACGGCAACGGGATCACTGGTCGCCCACGTGCCCGTGCTCCTGTTCTGCGTCGCGTTCGGGCTGTCGATGGACTACGAGGTGTTCCTGATCTCGCGCATCCGCGAGTACTGGCTCAAGGGCGGGCGGGAGACCAAGGCCGACAACGACGAGGCGATCGCGCTCGGGCTGTCGCGTACCGGTCGGATCGTCACGGCCGCTGCGCTTCTCATGGCGATCTCGTTCGCGGCCCTGATGGCGTCCGAGGTGTCGATCATGCGCATGTTCGGGTTGGGGTTGACGCTCGCCGTGCTGATGGACGCGACGCTGGTGCGCATGCTGCTGGTGCCCGCGTTCATGCACCTGATGGGTCCGCGCAATTGGTGGGCGCCCGAGGGGATGGCGCGCTGGCACTGCCGATTCGGGTTGCACGAGTGTGGTCGCGTGGCCCCTGCGCGCCGACCGCTCGGTGGCAGGCACCGCTGGCCGCGTGAGCCCGCCCGCGCCTGGCGCTGATCCGCCGAACGTCGGTTACCGCCACGGTTTTCTCGCCGATGCGTGGCACGATCCGACACTCGGCGGAGGGTGATCGCCAAACGTTCTGCGTCACTTCACAATCGCGCGACCGGGATGACGATTCCTGTCGGTGGTCGAATGTATGTTCGAAGTATGCAGGCGGAGGCGATTCGGGCGGCGGTCGCGCGGTTGCGCGGCGCCTACGACGCGTTGGCCGCGCTGCCGATCGACACCTTGACCCACACGGAGTTGGTGTCGGTGCTCGACGAGTTGGAGACGTTGACGTCTCAGCTGCCCAGCCAGCGGCAGCGGCTGCTGGCCCGGTTGCAGGCCGAGACCACCGCCAAGGCGATGGGCGCCAAGTCGTGGAACGAGGTGCTGCGCATCCGGTGGCGGGTGTCCCCTGGGGAGGCCGGCCGCCGGCTGGCCGAGGCCGCCGAGCTGGGCCCGCGCCGAGCCCTGACCGGTGAGCCCCTGGAGCCGCTGATGCCGGCGACGGCGGCCGCGCAGGCTGCCGGAGCCATCAACGCCGAGCACGTGAACGTGTTGCGCGACGCGGTCACTCGGCTGCCGGGCTTCGTCGACGCGCTGACCCGCGCACAGTTCGAAGTCGACCTGGTCGGCGTGGCGGTCGGGGTCGGGCCCAAGGAACTCAAGGCCGCCGCCGAGCGGCGTCTGTTCCTGCTCGATCAGGACGGCCCCGAACCCGACGACATGGAACGCGCCCGCAAGCGCGCAGTGTCCAAGGGCACCCAGGGCCGCGACTCGATGACGCCGCTGGCGGCGGTGTTGACCCCGGAGGCGTGGGCGGTGTGGGAGGTGTTGTTCGCCAAGTACGCCGCACCCGGGATGTGCAATCCCGACGACCCCGAACCCTGCACCAGTGGTACCCCGACCCAAGCGCAGATCGACGCCGACCACCGCACCCTGGCCCAACGCCAACACGACGCCCTGCTCGTCATCGGTCGGATAGCCCTGATGGGTGGGGATCTGGGTCAGCTCAACGGATTGCCGGTGTCGGTCATCATCCGCACCACCCTGCAGGATCTGGAGTCGCGCGCCGGGGTCGGCGTCACCGGCGGCGGCACCGTCGTGCCGATCGACGACGTCATACGGATGGCCGCGCACGCCAACCACTATTTGGCGGTGTTCGATCGAGCGACCGGGTCGGCGCTGGACCTGTTCCGAGCCCGGCGGGTGGCCTCCGCTGCGCAGCGGATCATGTTGATCGCCCGTGACGGGGGCTGTACCAAACCCGGATGCACCGTGGGCGCTTACGGCTGCCAGGTCCATCACGCCGTCACCGACTGGGCTCGCGGCGGCAACACCAACGTCGACGAGATGGGCCTGGCCTGCGGACCCGACAATCGCCTCGTCGACGAGGGCGGCTACACCACCACCATCACCGACCGCGGCGACGTGGAATGGCAACCACCACCTGGACTCGACCACGGCCAAACCCGCATCAACTACCACCACCGCCCCGAACTGCTCCTCCGACCGGACGACGAACCACCAATGCCCGGGCGGGACACCCGCGAACCGGGGGGACCCGAACCGCCTGACACCGCGGCGGCCTAGTGCCGCCATGCCGCCGGCCCGCAACCACCCGGCGGAAGCGGCCCTCAGTTCGTCAGGCCGCGCGCGATGACGAGGCGCTGAATCTGGTTGGTGCCCTCGAAGATCTGCGTGATCTTCGCTTCGCGCATGAACCGTTCGACGCGGTAGTCGCGGGTGTAGCCGGCGCCGCCGAACACCTGCACCGCGTCGGTGGTGACCTTCATGGCGGCGTCGGTGGCGATGAGCTTGGCGACACTGGCCTGTGCGCCGTACGGCAACCCTAGGTCGCGCCGACGGGCAGCGTCGAGGTAGGTGGCGCGGGCACTGACCGTGGCGGCCGACATGTCGGCCAGTAGGAAGCCGAGACCCTGGTGATCGATGATCTTGCGGCCGAACGTCGTTCGCTCGTTGGCGTAGCGCGTCGCTTCGTCGAGCGCGGCTTGGGCGATGCCAACCGCGACGGCGGCGATGCCCAGGCGTCCGGAGTCCAACGCACTGAACGCGATCTGCAGCCCCTGGCCCTCGGCGCCGACGCGGCGGTCGGCGTCGATGCGCGCGTTGTCGTAGAACGCCGAGGTCGTCGGCACGGCGGCGAGGCCCATCTTCTCCTCGGGCTTGCCGAACGTCAGCCCCTCCAAGTCGCCGGGGACGAGGAAGCAGCTGATGCTGCCACGACTTCCCCGGTCGCTGCGCTCCTGCCCTCCGGAATTCGATCCCTCGCCGGTCCGCGCGAACAGCGTGTAGAAGTCTGCGACACCACCGTGGGTGATCCACGACTTCGACCCGTTCAGCACGTAACCGTCGTCGTCGCCAACGGCGCTGCACCGCAACGCCGCTGCGTCGGACCCGGCCTGCGGCTCGGAGAGGCTGTATGCGCCGATCTGGTCGCCGGACAGCATGCCGGGCAGCCAACGCTGCTTCTGCTCGTCGGTGCCGAAGCTCAACAACGGGTGCGACGAGAGACTGTGCACGCTGACGGCGACGGCCACCGCGGCCCACCGCGCGGCCAGCTCCTCGAGCACCTGCAGGTACACCTCGAACGGTTGCCCGCCGCCGCCCCACTCCTCGGGCTGCGGCAGGCTCAGGAGCCCGGCGGCACCGAGCTGGGCGAAGACGCCCTCGGGGTAGGTCTCGGTGCGCTCGTGCTCGTCGACGATGGGGTCCAGGAGCTTGTCGGCGACGTCGCGGGTCAGCGCGATCAGCTCGGCGGCCTCGTCGGAGGGGAGCAGGCGGTCGACCGGCATGGTTGCATCTCCTAGTTTCTCGAGGCCACTGTATCGCCGCGGCTCCCGGGTCACTACGGTGGCGGTCGCGTCAGGAGGTCACGCGCTGAGGCCGCCGTCGATGTTGACCGTGGCGCCGGTGATGAAGCCGGCCTCGGGTCCGGCGAGGAATGCGACCAGCGCTGCGATCTCGCTGGGGTCGGCGAAGCGGTTCAGCGAGTTCAGCGACTTCTGGAAGTCTCCGTTGGGGCCGTCGGCGGGGTTCATGTCGGTGTCGACCGCGCCGGGCGCGACGATGTTCACGGTGATGCGGCGGGGTCCGAGGTCGCGCGACCATGCCCGGGTGTAGGCCGCCAGCGCGGCCTTCGTGGCCACGTAGTCGCCGAGCCCGGGGAACGGTGCCTGCGCCGCTCCCGTCGTCCCGATGGAGACGATGCGGCCACCGTCGTTGAAGTTCAGGACTGCGGCCCGAGTGGTGGCGACGACGCCGACGACGTTTGTCTGCAGTTGGGCGGCGAAGACGGCGTCGTCGCGCTCGGGATCGTCGATGGTTCCGGTCTGGTAGACACCGGCGCTGTTGACGAGGATGTCGAGTGGACCGAACGTCGTGACCACGTCGCGCACCAGCTGAGCGCACGACGCAGCGTCCGCCTGATCGGCCTGGAACGCCTGGGCCCGGAAACCCCGCGCCTGCAACGTCTCCGCGAGATCGGCGGCCACGTCTGCCGCGCGGGCATAGCTGAACGCGACGGTGGCGCCGTCGGCGGCGAGCCGGGCGGCGATGGCCGCGCCGATTCCTCGGGATCCACCGGTGACCAGTGCGACCCTTCCCTCGAGTGGCGGCGTCACGAGCGTCCTCCTGGTCGGCTCACTCGAGCCATCGGTGTTTTGTAACAAGGTAGATAAAACCACACCGTGCCAGATCGCGTGAGGCGAAAGCAGTTGTCTGCGGACCGATGTCGCCTGGGAGGGCGACCGGGCCGAGTCAGCTACCCGCGGTCCGTCGCCGCGACCGCGGCCACGCTCCGAGCGCCACATCCGCTGCGGCCCGCATGGCGTCGGGGTCCGCGCCGTCGCGAGCGAGCGACGACAACCCACGCAGGACGACGTCGACGAAGTCGGTCAGCGCATCCACGCTGGAGTCCTCGGGCAGATCACCGTCGTCGTAGGCCTGCTGCAGTCGTAGCCGGATCGCGTCGCGCCCCAGCTGACGCTCGCCGCCGAGTACGGGATCGGAGATGACGAAGCACCCCCGCGGTTGAATGGAGCTGCCGTACTCGCGGATCGCGATCTCGAGCATCTTGGCGAAGACGGCCCGCGCCGTGCGTTCCCGGAGCGCAGGCGGGACCACGCGCGTCGGCGCTCCCGTGTAGGCGGCGACGGCCTCGTCGAAGAGTTCCTGCTTGCCCCCGAACGCGTTGTACAGACTCGGCGCCGAGATGCCCATCGCTTCGGTCAGGTCTCGCACCGTGGTTCGCTCATAGCCCCTCTCCCAGAACAGGTGTAGGGCGCTCACCAACGCCTGCTCCCGATCGAACTCCGGCGGACGTGCCATCGACCCATCCTACGGAGCCGGCATCCCCCGAAGCGGCCCCGGACTCGGCCCCGGTCAGGGCGCAGGCACCGGCCGCGAGCCGCCCGACGCCACCACCAGAGCCGCCATCACGAGCGCGATGCCCACCGCCTCGGCGATGGTCGGGCGCTGTGCGAGCGCGATGGCACCGACGACGGCGGCCGTCGCGGGCAGCAGTGCGAGCAGCAGCGCGAACCGAGCCCGGCCGATCCGCGTCAGCACCACCTGGTCGAGGCCGTAGGGCACCGCCGTGGACAGGACGCCCACCGCGGCGCCCAGCAGCCAGGTGCGGGGATCGGCGAACACCGAAGGGTCGTCGACCAACTGGCCCAGCAACAGCGGTGCCGCGAGCACCACTGCCGCCACGGTCATCCCCACGGCCAGCGAGTCGAGCCCGGCCCCGGCGTCGGCGACCCGCTTGCCGAGCAGGATGTACCCGGCCCACAGCGCGGCGGCCAACAGTGCGAAGCCGACACCAACGGCGTCGGCGCCCGCCTGCACGCCCGCACACGCCGCGACGCCGCCGGCGGCGAGCACCACGGCGACCAGGTCGCGGGCACGCCGAGAACCCAACGCCGCCACCGCGACCGGGCCGAGGAACTCGATGGCCACGGCAGTGCCGAGCGGAATGCGGGCGATCGCCTCGAAGAACGCGACGTTCATGGCCACCGTGACGATGCCGAATCCGCCGGCGGCCATGATCGTGCGCCGGGTCCAGCGGGTGCGCCACGGCCGTCGCCAGATCAGCAGTGCCACTGCGGCCGCCGCCGCCCGCAGCCACGCCACTGCCGCGGGGTCGGTGGTCTCGAACAGGAACACGCCCATCGCCGCGCCGACGTACTGCGACACCGCGCCCACGACGAAGAACAGCGGTACCGACCACGCGGGGACGCGGGCCACGGGATTACAGCGCGGCGTTGATCGCGTCCACGCGGTCCTTGGCGTCGCCGAAGAGCATCTGCGTGTTGTCCCGGAAGAACAGCGGATTCTGCACGCCTGCATAGCCCGAGGCCATCGAGCGCTTGAACACGATGACGTTGTCGGCGTTCCAGACCGTCAGCACCGGCATGCCCGCGATCGGGCTGCTGGGGTCCTCGGATGCTGCGGGGTTGACGGTGTCGTTGGCGCCGATCACCAGGACGACGGAGGTGCCGTCGAAGTCGTCGTTGATCTCGTCCATCTCCAGGACGACGTCGTAGGGCACCTTGGCCTCGGCCAGCAGCACGTTCATGTGGCCGGGCAGGCGGCCCGCAACCGGGTGGATGCCGAAGCGCACGTCGACGCCGCGCTCGCGCAGCTTGCGGGTGAGGTCGGCGACGCCGTACTGCGCCTGCGCGACGGCCATGCCGTAGCCGGGGGTGATGATCACCGTGCTGGCCGAGCCGAGCAGTTCGGCAGCGCCCTCGGCGGTGATCTCGCGGTGCTCGCCGTAGTCCTTGTCATCGGCCGGTCCCGCTTCGATCCCGAAGCCGCCTGCGATGACCGAGATGAACGACCGGTTCATGGCCTTGCACATGATGTAGGACAGGTACGCACCGGAGGAGCCGACCAGCGCGCCGGTGATGATCAGCAGATCGTTGGACAGCAGGAAGCCCGACGCGGCCGCGGCCCAGCCGGAGTAGCTGTTGAGCATCGACACCACGACGGGCATGTCGCCGCCGCCGATGGAGGCCACCAGGTGCCAGCCGAGCAGCAGTGCCAGCACGGTGACGGCGACGAGCAGCCACAGATTCGGGTCGATGACGAACCAGATCGTGAGCGCGGCGAAGACGACGAGCGCGCCGACGTTGAGGATGTTCTTGCCGGGCAGCATCAGTGGCGTGGACTTGATCCGTGCCGAGAGCTTGAGGTTGGCGACGATCGAGCCGGTGAAGGTGACCGCACCGATGAAGACGCCGACGAACACCTCGGCGGAGTGGATCCCCAGCAGGCCCTCGCCCGCGAGGACCGCCGCCTCGGCGCCGCCGGGATCGGCCTCGACGTGCAGGTAGCCGTTCCAGCCCACCAGCACCGCGGCCAGACCCACGAACGAGTGCAGCAGCGCGATGAGTTCGGGCATGCCGGTCATCTCGACCACCCGGGCGCGCCACAGACCGATCGCGGCGCCGATCGCCATGGCACCCACCAGCAGCCCGAGCCCCAGCGGCTCGATGTGGCGGTTCAGCGCGAGCGCGACGGTCGCGACCAGCGCCACCGCCATGCCGGCCATGCCGAAGGTGTTGCCGGCCTTCGACGTTTCGTGCTTGGACAGCCCGGCCAGCGCGAGGATGAACAGCAGGGCCGCGACGACGTAGGCCGAGGTGGCGGCAGTCTCTACCGTGAGCATGGAATCCATTTCCATTCGGAGCGGATGAGTCGAGGGGGGCGCAGGGCTAGCTGCGGGAGAACATTCCGAGCATGCGACGCGTCACCGCGAAGCCGCCGAACACGTTGATGCTGGCCAGCAGGATCGCCACGGTCGCGAGCACCGTGATCGGGGTGTTCCCGTGACCGATCTGCAGCAGGGCGCCGACGACGATGATCCCGGAGATCGCGTTCGTCACCGACATCAGCGGCGTATGCAGCGCGTGGTGCACCTTGCCGATCACGTAGTACCCGATGACGATCGCCAGGGCGAAGACCGTCAGGTGGACCTGCAGCGCGGCGGGGGAGAGCGCGATCAGCGCGAAGAGCACCGCTGCCGCGGCGAACGTGATGCCCAACCGGCGACCGGCCGTCATCGGCTCCTTGGCCTTCGGGGCCTCTACCGGGGCGGACGCGGCCGCAACCGCAGGCGCCGCGGAGACCTGGACCGGTGGGGGAGGCCAGGTGGTCTCACCGTCGCGGACGACGGTCACCGAACGCTGCACGACGTCGTCGAAGTCCAGCGTGAGCCGGCCGTCCTTCTCCGGGGTGAGCAGCTTGAGCAGGTTCACCAGGTTGGTGCCGTAGAGCTGCGAGGCCGTTGCCGGGAGCCGTCCGGCGAGATCGGTGTAGCCGATGATCGTCACGCCGTTGTCGGTGACGATGGCCTGATCCTTGACCGTGCCCTCGACGTTGCCGCCGTTGGCCGCGGCCATGTCGACGATGACGCTGCCCGGCTTCATCGAGGCCACCATGTCGGCGGTGATGATGCGGGGCGCAGGCCTGCCGGGAATCAGCGCCGTGGTGATGATGATGTCGACGTCGCCCGCCTGTTCGGCGTAGAGGGCGGCCTCGCGGGCCTTGTAGTCGTCGCCCATCTCCTTGGCGTAGCCGGTGGCCGAGACCTCGGCGGCCTCCTTGTCGACGTACAGGTACTCGCCACCGAGCGACTTGACCTGGTCGGCAACCTCGGGCCGCGGGTCGGTGGCCCGCACGATGGCGCCCATGCTGCCCGCCGCGCCGATCGCGGCGAGGCCGGCCACGCCCGCGCCGACCACCAGCACCTTGGCCGGCGGGACCTTGCCCGCGGCGGTCACCTGGCCGGTGAAGAACCGGCCGAAGGCGTGCGCGGACTCCACGACGGCGCGGTAGCCGGCGATGTTCGCCATCGACGACAGCACGTCGAGTGACTGCGCCCGCGAGATGCGGGGGACGGCGTCCATGGCCAGCACCGTGATGGGGCGAGTGGACAGCTTCTCGACCAGTTCGGGCTTCAGCGCCGGCGAGATGAGGCTGACCAGCGTGGCGTGGTCCTTCAGCGCGGCGATCTCGGCGTCGTTGGGTGCGTTGACCTTGAGTACTACCTCGGCGGACAGTGCCTCTTCGGGCGACCCGACACTGGCGCCTGCCTCGACGTAGGCGGCATCGGAGAAGCTGGAGGCGTCTCCGGCACCGGACTCGACGACGACGGAGTAGCCCAGCTTGAGGAGTTGCCCGACGGTCTGGGGCGTGGCGGCGACACGCGTCTCACCCGCGTGAGACTCGCGCGGAATCCCGATCTGCATCCGAAGAGTCTCGCATTTGCCCGCCGGGCACGCGCGCACCCCTCTGTCGGTGAGCGGTCCGCTTAGTCACGGTGAGCGGCGTGCGATCCGAGGCGAACGGCGCTCACAGCCAGTCACGTCGCTTGAACGTCACGTACAGCAGCGCCACCAGAACCACGATGATCGCCGAGCTGACGACGAACCCGTGCACGGTCTCGATGCCGGGATACTGCACGTTCTGGCCGTAGAAGCCGGTGACGGCGGTCGGCACGGCGATGACCGCGGCCCAGCCGGTCAGCTTCTTCATCACGGTGTTGAGCCGGGCGTCCTGCAGCGACAGGTTGGTCTCGAACACGGTCGTCACCATGTCGCGTAGTGACTCGGTCCACTCCGACGCCCGTAGGACGTGGTCGTACAGGTCGGCGTAGAGCGGATCGAGTTCCGGCGACGTCTTCGCGTCGAGCCGGCGGTGCTGTATCGCACTGACCACCTCGCGCATCGGCAGCACCACGCGCCGCAGTTCGACGAGGTCCTTGCGGAAGCGGAAGGTCCTGCGCTGCAGCCCGCCGCCCTTGGGACCGTCCTCGGCGAACAGCTCGTCCTCCAGCGCCTCGATGCCGTCGTCGAGGGCCTGCACCGCGTCGAAGTGCCCGTCGACGACCACGTCGAGCAGACCGTGCACGAGCGCGCCGACGCCGTGCTCCTGGCCGCCCAGTTCGTCGAACCGATCCGAGACCTGCGCGGTGTCCCAGCGCCCTCCCGTGTCCGCAGGGAGACGCACGGTGATCAGACCCCGGGGCAGGACGAAGCCCGAGATGCGGTACTTGCCCAGCGTGGAGCTGGAGTCGTCGCTGGGCGTCACCGTGTCGATCGCGTAGACGGTGAAGAAGGTGTGCGATTGGTAGACGGTGGCCTTCGTGCGCTCGTTTGGCGCCATCGCGTCCTCGACCGCCCACACATTGAGCTTCAGCTCGTCGGCCAACGCCGCCAGCGTCGCGTGGTCCGGGTCGTAGACGTCGACCCACACCAGCGTGCCGTCATCGGCGAGATAGTCGGACACCTGGTCGAAGGAGAAGTCCTCCTGCGGCCGCCCCTGTCGCCACACCCGCCCCTGTACCTCGGTCATGGACGTCATCATCGCGGAGCCGCTGATCTCGGTTTCGTACCGGGACGGCATCGACATGGTCGGACCTGCTGTATCGACGCGCGCGTAGACGCAGGATCAGTGCATGAATCCCGTGGTCGAGCGTGGCGTGGCCCGCTGCCCCAGCTGTGTCGCCATCGCTGATTACTGCTTCACCGAAGACGGCCCCGATTCGGTGCGCTACGAGGTCCGCTGCCGCAAGTGCGGCGAGGTCTACCGCGAGACGAGCGTGCTGGGCGCGACGGCGCTGACCGTCGACACCATGCACTACGTCTACATCCCCGCCAGTGAGGTCATCCGCGTGGCGCCGACCGACCGCGTGCTCGCCGAGGCGAAGCGGTGGTGTTCTGCCGCCGCGATCACGACGGCGTCGGCCGCGGCAGGCGCGAGGGTTGCCGCCGCCACCGCCGTCACGGCCGTCGCAGCGACGAAGTCGGCCCTCGCTGCCCGCGCACGGGCAGTCGAGATGCCGACTTCGTGGCCGAAACCCCGCGAACTGGAAGCGGGCGGCGCGGTAGCGGGTTAACCCAGCTTGTCGCGCAGATCCTTCAGCGTCCGCTCCAGGATCCGCGACACGTGCATCTGCGATACCCCGATGCGCTCGGCGATCTGGCTCTGCGTCATCGATTCGAAGAAGCGCAGGTACAGGATCGTCCGTTCGCGGTCGGGCAGGCCGGCGATGAGCGGTCGCACCGACTCCTGGTCGGTGATGCGGGCGAACGCCGGATCGGCGGTGCCCACGGTGTCGGCCAGCATCCTCGAGTCTCCGTCGCCACCGGGCACCGGCGCGTCGATCGACTGCGTGCGGTAGGCCGCCGACGCCACCAGACTCTCGACGACGTCCGCGCGGTCGACCTCCAGGTACTCCGCCAGCTCACTGGGTGTCGGCGCACGGCCCTTGGTTTGCGTCAGCTCGGAGATCGCGCGCGTCAGCTGCACGTGGCGATCCTTGAGCCGGCGCGGCACGTGCATGGCCCAGCCGTGATCGCGGAAGTGCCTACGCACCTCGCCCATCATCGTGGGGACGGCGAAAGACAGGAAACCGCTGCCCTTTTCGGCGTCGAAGCGGTTGACCGCATTGACCAGACCCAGCCGGGCGATCTGACGCAGGTCCTCGAAGTCCTCGCCGCGCCGGTCATAGTGGCGCGCGATGTGCTCGGCCAGCGGCAGGCACCGTTCGATGATCGCGTCGCGGTGACGCTGATGCTGCGGTGTGCCCTCGTCGAACATCCGCATGACGCGGAACATGTCGATGACGTCGGCGTACTCGTCGTTGTTCCGGCGTGATGCCGTAGCGGGGGTCTCCGGCGGCGCGATCTCGACGGGTGTCGTCTCGGCCAGGGGAGCCAGGTGCACCAGTTCGTCGTCCGGTGCGACCTCGGCGGCCCGGTATGAAGTGTCCATGGGAGCGTCCATTTGCATGGTCACGAGGCACCTCCGGCACACTCGTCGACCTGATTCACGAAAGCAGAGATAGTCATCGGGCGGACCCCCTAACAGGCGTCCTACGGATGCGACCGCGACAGCGTGCGGCGTATCCAGTCCGTAGCGAACGGACCCGGCGATTTGCCGTGTCTGCACGGAAGATTCCGGGTGCCGACGCTCGCAGGAGACTCAACGAAGCGGGGGCGCGACCGAATCAAACGGTGCAGCCTTGTCGTCCGCTTCTAACTAAACGGCGCGTGGTGTCCAAGAGTGGACTACTCGAACGATACGCCGCTGAGCCCCGCATAGCGAGTGTGGATCTCGATCAGGCCCTTCACCAGGCAGGTTTATTTCGATTTCAAGAGGGCACCAGAGGATATGTCGCTGTAGCCACACGGCGAACCACCGTGGGGAAATGGAGCCGATGTGACCACTGCCATCCTCGAGCCGAGCGAAATGACCGCCGCAGGCGTGTATCGCCCTCAGGAAGATTCACAACTCATCGTCGACGTGATGGAGCGGCACGCTCCGCCCGCAGGTTTGCGGGTCGCGGACCTGTGCACGGGCAGCGGCTTCGTCGCGATAAACGCCGCAGCCCAGGGCGCAGCGTCGGTCGCCGCCTTCGACCTGAGCAGCCGCGCGGTGCGAGTCGCTCGCGCGAACGCCGTGGCTGCGGGCGTCGAGGTCGACGTGCACCTGGGCCACTGGGCCCGGGCAGCCGAGTACGGCCCCTTCGACCTCGTGTTGAGCAACCCGCCATACGTGCCCTTCGACGCGGACAGCGAAGAGAACCTCCCGGAGAACGCGGGCCCGCGACTGGCATTCGACGCGGGCATCGACGGACGCCTGGTGCTGGACCCACTGTGCGCGTACGCACCGAACCTGTTGGCCGAGCGGGGGAGACTGCTCGTCGTGCACTCCGAGTTCGCCGGTATCGACCAGACCGTCGACGCGCTTCGCGCGGCCGGTCTGCGCTCGAATGTGGTGACGCATCAGCGCATTCCGTTCGGCCCCGTGATGACGGCGCGCGCCCCGTGGCTGGAGCGCACGGGCCGGCTCGAGCCCGGTCGTCGCTACGAACGGCTGGCCGTAGTCGAAGCCGTCCGACCGTGAGCGACGAGGCCCGGGTGGTCCGCATCGTCCCGAACGGGCCGGTGATGGTGCAGGGCCCGGTCCGCATCGAGATGCCCGACGGCACCGTGGTGGAATCCGACCGGTTCATGTGCGCGATCTGCACCTGTCGGCGCAGCAAGATCTACCCGCTGTGCGATACCAGCCACCGGCGCCGTCAGCGCGCCAAGGACGACGATGCGTCGACGCCCGTCAGCGTGCAGGCGCCGGCGGAGGCGTAGTTCCGCCGTCGTCCCGGCTTCGGTTCTCGCAGAGGATCAGTCGTCGAGCGGGCGACGCAGTGACGTCGTGCCCTCGGTCCACGACCGCACCATGTGATCGGCCAGGCGGTCCTCGACGAAGTCGAACGCCCGCATCCCGAACACCACGTCGGCTTCGACGTGCGGCTCACGCATCACCAGGTCGCCGACCACGTCGGTGCGCACGATCTGCTCGTGCACGGCGTCGGCCTCGACGTGTTCCGCGTAGAACTTGATGGCCTCATCGGGCCCACCCAGGCGCTTGAGCGCCCGCACCATGCGCTGGGACCCCGACGGCGAGGTGATCTCGGTGGCGGCGAAGTGCCCGACCGCCGCGCCACGCAACGAGCGGTGCAGCCCGAACATCGACATCAGGTTCACTGCGACCAGCGTCTCGCCGACCGCGTAGTCCATGTAGCCCAGGTACGAGGAGTCCAGACCGGACGCGGCGAGCAGGTCGGCGAACAGTTCCTGGTGGATCTCCGACGCGCGCCCGCCACCGAACTCGTCGAACTCGACCGCGACGAACGCGGCCTTGGCGCGGCCACGCAGGCGAGGGATGGCCCAGGCGTGCGGGTCGCCCTCCTTGAGGTGATAGATCGAGCGGTGGACGAAGTACTCCTGAACCTGCTCCCAGGTGCCGTCCTTCAGGAAGTGCCACGTGGGGCCGTTGCCGCTGGTGGGCTCGACGGACAGCCGGGTCATCTCGGCCTCGGCGGTGTCGTCGGCGGTGATCGGGCCGACGTCGCGGCGCAGAGCGTCCAAGAACAGATCTTCGAGTCGGCCGCGCAGGTGCAGCAGACCGGCGTTCCACTCCCACCCGGAGTCGACGCCGCGGAAGCCGCTGTAGTGCAGCTCGTAACAGACGGCGAGCGCCAGATGCAGGTCGAGTCCATACGGGTCGGCGTCGCCTACGGACGATTCGATGCGCTGCAGATGTCCGTGCGGCGCACGCTCGGCGAGAAGGTCGATCACGGTGGCGGACAGCGGGCCGCGCGCGCTGGGCAGCGTCGGCTCCGTGGCGATGGGTTGCGCAAGTGTCACCGTCGATAACTACCCGGTTGCCTCTGCGTGAAACGCCACTACAGCGGACTAAAAATCGTCGTGAGCACAGTACTTCGACTCAATGCAGGACATCGGTATGAATACCGGATGCGCGTGACACCGCCTGCTGACTCCTGCTGTCGCTGAGCGCGTCCGCCCGCTCACACCAGGAAAGTCAGGTCACGTGTCCGTCTTCGTCGACATCACGCCCGACGAGTCGCAAGTCGACTCGCCGGCGCGCAACGCGCCCAAGCACCAGTGGCGCGGAAGGGCCACGCGCGCCGCCCTTCCCCTGCTGTCGGTGCTGGTGTTCGGCGCCGTCTGGCAGCTCGTCGCCGCCAGCGGCGTATGGAACCAAACGTTCGTGCCGTTCCCGAGCACGGTGTGGCGGGCGTTCCTCGACGTGTCGACGACGCACGACGGCGTTCGGGGCTACGCCGGCTACCTGCTGTGGGAGCACCTGTACATGACCCTGCGCCGCGTGGCCGCGGGCGTGATCATCGGCATCGTGCTCGGCGTGCTGCTGGGCCTGGTGATGGGGTCGGTGAGCTGGGTGCGCAGCGTGCTCGAACCGTGGCTGACGTTCATCCGCGCGCTGCCGCCGCTGGCGTACTTCTTCCTGCTGGTGATCTGGCTCGGCATCGACGAGGCGCCGAAGGTCACGCTGCTGGCGTTGGCCGCGCTGCCGCCCGCCGCGGTCGCGACCACGGCAGCCGTCGTCGCGGCGCCCGTCGGCCTACAGGAAGCCGCCCGGGCGCTGGGCGCCAGCCGGGCGGAAGTGATTCGCGACGTGGTGATCCCGTCGGCGCTGCCCGAGACGTTCACGGGCATCCGGCTCGCAGTCGGCATGGCCTACTCCTCCGTGGTGGCCGCGGAACTGTTCAACGGCCTCCCCGGTGTCGGCGGATTGGTCAAGGACGCAAGCAATTACAACAACACCCCGGTCGTGCTCGTCGGCATCTTCGCCATCGGGTTCTCGGGTCTGATCATCGACGGTCTACTTCGCGCCGCTGAACGGCGCGCCGTCCCTTGGAGAGGAAAGATATGACACCGGTTGGCTCTTCGCGCAAGCGCTCATCGCTGCTGAAGGCAGTGCTGGCCGCGGCGGCGGTAGCGACCATGACGCTGGCGGGTTGCGCGGTCGACAACTCGGGCACCGACTCGGACAAGGAGACCATTCGCCTTGGCTACCAGTCGTTCCCGAGCGGCGACCTGATCGTCAAGAACAACAAGTGGCTCGAAGAGGCGCTGCCCGACTACAACATCAAGTGGATCAAGTTCGACTCGGGCGCCGACGTCAACACCGCGTTCATCGCCAAGGAACTCGACTTCGGCGCACTCGGCTCGAGCCCGGTGGCCCGCGGGCTGTCCGCACCGCTGAACATCCCCTACAAGGTGGCGTTCGTCCTGGACGTGGCCGGCGACAACGAGGCCCTGGTGGTCCGCAACGAGGCCGGGGTGAACACCATCCCCGAGCTGCGCGGCAAGCGGATCGCCACGCCGTTCGCGTCGACGGCGCACTACAGCCTGCTTGCGGTCCTGTCGCAGAATGGGCTGTCCCCCAGCGACGTTCAGCTGGTCGACCTGCAACCCCAGGCGATCCTCGCGGCGTGGGACCGCGGTGACATCGACGCGGCGTACACCTGGCTGCCGACGCTCGACGACCTGCGCAAGACCGGCAAGGATCTGATCACCAGCCGTCAGTTGGCCCAGGGCGGCAAGCCGACCCTCGACCTGGCCGCGGTCCGCACCGAGTTCGCCGACGCCCATCCCGAGGTCGTCGACATCTGGCGCCAGCAGGAGGCACGCGCGCTCGACGTGATCAAGGACGACCCGGCTGCAGCGGCCAAGGCCATTGCCGCCGAGGTCGGGCTGACGACCGAAGCGCTCGAAGGGCAGCTGAAGCAGGGCGTCTACCTGACCCCCGCCGAGGTCGCCTCGCCGGAATGGCTGGGCTCCGAGGGCAAGCCGGGCAACCTCGCCGCCAACCTGCAGAGCGCGTCGGAGTTCCTGGCAGAGCAGAAGCAGATCCCGTCGCCCGCGCCGCTGCAGACGTTCCAGGACGCGATCTACACCAAGGGACTGCCCGATGCCCTCAAGCAGTGACGTCGCGGTCAGGGGTGGGCTGAGGATCGCCAACGTCGCCCATCGCTACGGCGACGTAACCGCGCTGGGCCCAGTCGATCTCGACGTCGAACCGGGCGCGTTCCTGGTACTGGTCGGCGCCTCCGGCTGTGGCAAGAGCACGCTGCTGCGACTCATCGCCGGATTCGAGGAGCCGACCGCGGGCGAGGTGAGGGTGTCCGGCGCATCGCCCACGCCCGGTGTGACGTCGGGCGTGGTGTTCCAGCAGCCGCGCCTGTTCCCGTGGCGCACCGTCGCGGGCAACGTGGATCTGGCGCTGAAGTACGCCAGGGTGCCGCGGGACCGCAGGGACGAACGTCGCGAGGCGCTGCTGCAGCGCGTGGGCCTCGAAGGGGTAGGCCACCGCAAGATCTGGGAGATCAGCGGCGGGCAGCAGCAGCGGGTGGCCATCGCGCGGGCACTGGCCGCCGAGACGCCGCTGTTCCTGCTCGACGAGCCGTTCGCGGCGCTCGACGCGCTGACCCGCGAGCGGCTGCAGGAGGACGTCCGGCAGGTGAGCGCCGAGACGGGCCGCACGACGGTGTTCGTGACCCACAGCGCCGACGAGGCAGCCTTCCTCGGCTCGCGCATCGTCGTGCTGACGCGGCGGCCGGGACAGGTCGCGCTCGATCTGCCGGTCGACCTACCGCGCACGGGGGTCGACCCCGACGAACTGAGGCGGTCGCCCGAGTACACGCGGTTGCGGGCAGAGGTCGGTCGAGCGGTGAAGGCCGCGGCGGCCTGACCTGACGGCCACGGGCCGGGCGTGGATCGCCGCCCGTCGGCCGTGGATCGCCGCCCGTCGGCCGTGGATCATGGAACGGGTGCGCACCCTCGAGGACCGACCATGACGGACACCACGTTCGAGACCCGCACGGGCAGCCTGCCGGGATACCTGGCGGTGCCCGACGGACCGGGGCCGTGGCCCGGGGTGGTGGTCATCCACGACGTGGGCGGCCTCACCGACGACATCCGTCGGCACGCCGACCGCCTGGCCGCCGCCGGCTTCCTCGCCGCTGCACCGAACCTGTACCGCGGCAACGCCATCCGCTGCGTGGTCAGCATGATGCGCTCGCTGAAGACGGGTGTCGGCCCGGCGGTCGACGACGTCGAGGCCGTCCGCGACCTGATCGCCGCGGACCCGAGGTGCACCGGCCGGATGGGGGCGGTCGGCTTCTGCATCGGCGGCGGCATGTGCCTGGTGCTCGCACCGCGCGGATCGTTCGACGCGACGGCGCCCAACTACGGCAACTGGCCCGCCGACGTCGAGTCGCTGCGCCGGGCGTGCCCCGTCGTCGCGAGCTACGGCGCCGACGATCCCACGCTCAAGGGCGCGGCGGTCAGGTTGTCAGCCCGGCTCGAGGAGGCCGGCGTCCCGCGGGACGTCAAGGAGTACCCGGGGGTGGGCCACTCGTTCATGAACGATTGGCGCAACGCCCCACTGCGACTGCGCATCTTCGAGATGCTGCCGAGCTTCCGCTACTCCGAGGCGGCGAGCGAGGACGCTTGGCGCCGGATCGCCGACTTCTTCGGTGAGCACCTCGCGGGCGCGCAGCGGTGAAGGTCGTGGCGATCCACACCGCGAAGGGGCGGCGGCTACCCGTGCGGGCGGTCGACTCGGTGGTGGCGGAGGAGGGTCGCGGGCTGGTCGGCGACCGCTATCACGGGACGCGGCACCGCCACGTCACCATTCAGTCGCGCGAGATGCTGGACCGGGCGGCGGCCGACCTGGGCCGCGAGATCGACAGCGGCGGCACGCGGCGCAACGTGACGGTGGATGCCGGCGAGATCCCGACGAAGCCGGGCACGCGGATCACGATCGGCGATGTCCAGCTGGAGGTGGTGCGGGTGTCGGCGCCGTGCCGACTGCTCGACGACGACATGGGTCGCGGCGCTGCCGCGGCGTTGAGCCGACGAGCGGGTTCGGTGTGCCGGCTGCTGTCGTCGGGGACGATCAGCGTCGGCGACGAGGTGACGGTGGTCGCGGTGGATCAGACCGGCGGGTAGGCCGGGGGCGGGTACACGCCGCGCAGGCCCCACGGCAGGAACTGGAAGAAGTACTCGATTTCGTCGCTCGCGTCGTAATCCGGGTTCGGATCCATGAGTGCCTCCCAGCTGCTGCGTGGTCGTCGGAAGTCTATCCCTCCGGCTGCGGGCAGGGGTACCCGATCAGGGCACGAGAATAAACTGGCCAACCAGTTGATAGATACCCGGGCGCCGTCCCGGCCTGCCTATAGTGAGTCGCCATGTCCACTGATCCCGATGCTCGCCGTGCATCGGCGTCCAATACTCCTCGCGCGAGCGGCTCGGCGGCGAGGGAATCCGCGCCCGCCGGCTCGACCCGGCGCGACGAGCTGTTGACCGTCGCGACCAAGCTGTTCGCTGCGCGCGGCTATCACGGGACGCGGATGGACGACGTGGCCGACGCGGTCGGCCTGAACAAGGCGACGGTCTACCACTACTACGCCAGCAAGTCGCTGATCCTCTACGACATCTACAAGAGCGCTGCCGACTTCACCGTCGCCGCCCTGCACGACGACCCGACGGCGACCGCGCGCGAGACGATCTACCACTTCACCCGCCGGTTGCTCGTTGGCATCGCCAGCGACATCGAGCGGGCCGCCGTGTACTTCCAGGAGGGCCCCTACATCACGGAGTGGTTCACCGAGGAGCAGGTGGCCTACATCCGTAGCTCGGAGACCGCCGTCTACGAGCACGTGCGCGACGTCATCGACCGCGGGATCGCCAGCGGCGAGTTCTTCGACTGCGATTCCCACGTGCTGGCGCTGGGCTACATCGGGATGACGCTGGGCTCCTACCGGTGGTTGCGACCGCAGGGCAGGCGCAGTGCGCAGGAGATCGCCGTCGAGTTCAGCACGGCACTGCTGCGCGGCTTGATCAAGGACGAGGCGGTCCGGTCGGCGGAGCCGCTCGGGATCGACGTCAAGACGACGGCCGCCGCCAATGACTGATCTGTTCCGGCTCGACGGGAAGGTCGCCGTCGTGACGGGCGGCGGTCGCGGCATCGGCGTGATGATCGCGCGAGGGTTGCTCGAAGCCGGCGCCAGCGTGTACCTGTCGAGCCGCAAGGAAGCCGAATTGGCCGCGGCAGTCGAGGAATTGGCGCCGCTCGGTCGGGTCGAGGCGATACCCGCCGATCTCGGCACGGCCGCCGGGGTCGACGCGCTGACGGCTGCGCTGACCGAACGCGAGGACGCGATCCACGCGCTGTTCAACAACGCGGGCGCGGCCTGGGGTGCGTCGTTCGAGGACTTCCCGGAGTCCGGCTTCGACAAGGTCTTCGACGTCAACGTCAAGGGCGTGTTCCTGCTGACCCGGGCGCTGGTGCCGCTGCTCACCGCGGGGGCGACGGACGACGACCCGGCCCGCGTCGTCAACACCGGCAGCATCGACGGGATCGTGGCGCCCGAACGCGGCCGCGACAACTTCTCCTACAGCGCGAGCAAGGCCGCCGTGCACATGCTGACCCGTCACCTGGCCGGGGAGCTGGCGCCGAAGATCCTCGTCAACGCGATCGCGCCAGGGCTGTTCCAATCCCGGATGACCAAGGAACTGCTGGCCGCTGGTTCCGATGCCGTCGGTTCCGCGCTGCCGCTGGGCCGCATCGGCGCGCCCGACGACATGGCGGGCATCGCGGTGTTCCTCGCCAGCCGCGCGAGCACCTACATCACCGGTGCGGTGATCCCGGTCGACGGGGGTGTCAGCACCATCCGCTGATCAGAACTCGATGACCTGCCGCACCGCGTGGCCGTCGGCCAGTTCGTCCATGCCCTCGTTGATCTGGTCGAGCCCAATGGTCGACGACACCAGCGCTTCCACCGGCAGCCGGCCGTCGCGCCACATCTCGACGAAGCGCGGGATGTCTCGTGCCGGCACTGCCGACCCCAGGTAGCTGCCGATCAGCGAGCGGCCCTCGGCCACCAAACCCAATGGCGACAGACTGATTCGCGCATCTGGGTGGGGTAGGCCGACGCTCACCGTGCGGCCGCCGGGTGCGGTCACCGAGATGGCCGTCTCGAGTGCCGCCGCGTGGCCGACGGCTTCGATGACGACCTCGGCCTTCAAATCGCCGACGTCGTCCGGCGTGCGGGCGGCATGCACGCCCAATTCGCGGGCGCGGGCCAGCTTGTCCTCTAGCCGGTCGATGGCGACGACCCGCACGTCGTCGTGCGCGAGCGCGGTGAGCAGTGCGGCCATCCCGACTCCGCCGGCGCCGATGACCGCGACCGTCTGCCCCGGCTCGGGGCGGCCTGCGTTCAGCACCGCGCCGCCACCGGTGAGCACCGCGCAGCCGAGTAGCGACGCGACGACGGGCGGGACGTCGTCGGCCACCGGCACCACCGATCGGCGGTCGACCACCGCGTGCGTCGCGAACGCCGAGACGCCGAGGTGGTGCAGTACCGGCTCGCCGTCGCGGCTCAGGCGGGTGTCGCCGCCGAGCAGTGTTCCGACGCCGTTGGCGGCGCTGCCCGGGACGCACGGCGCCAGTCCGTCCGTGGCGCAGCCCGAGCACTCGCCGCAGCGCGGCAGGAAGGTCATGACCACGCGCTGCCCGGCCTGCACGTCGGTCACCGCGGCGCCGACCTCCTCGACGATGCCCGCCGCCTCGTGGCCGAGGAGCATCGGCACGGGGCGGACGCGGTTGCCGTCGACCACCGAGAGGTCGGAGTGGCACAGGCCCGCCGCCTCGATCCGCACCAGCAGCTCGGTCTCACCGGGTGGCGCGAGGTCGAGGTCGGCGACGCTCAGCGGCTGGGAGTCGGCGTAGCGGCGGGGGGCTCCGATGCGTTCGAGAACGGCTCCGCGAATCTTCATGCCACCAGCCTGCCTGAAAGACTGGCGGAATGGCCGTCGATGAACGATCACTGACCAGCCGGGACTTTCCGGTGCACTGGCCCGTCCTCACCCGGTGGACGGACAACGACATGTTCGGCCATCTCAACAACGCCGTGTACTACGAGCTGTTCGACACCGCGATCAACGCGTGGATCAACACCAGCGCCGACGTCGACCCGGTCACCGCGCCGTGGCTGGGCGTGGTCGCGGAGTCGGGCTGCCGGTACTTTGCGGAACTGGCCTTCCCCGACCCGCTCGTCGTGGGGCTGGCCGTCACCAGGCTGGGGACGAGCAGCGTCACCTACCGGCTGTCGGTCTTCGCACCCGACACCGAGACCGCACCCGTTGCCGCGGTGGGGCACTGGGTGCACGTCTACGTCGACCGCACCACCCGGCGTCCCGTCCCGATCCCGGAAGCGATCCGGACCGTGCTGGCTGGGGCCGTAGTCGACGGATGCTGACCACATCTGCCACACCAGTCACCGCAAGCGTCGGCGCACTCGACCGGCGGATGTTCCGCCTGACGAGCGAATTGGTGCTCTAACCCGGTCGCGCCGCTATGAATTCGCTGACCAGGTGGGACAACGGCCGATCGGTTGCCGCGCCTCGGCCAGTGACTGGCGTTACCCATGTGACTGGGCGCCCCTCACCGCTGCGGATCAGCGAGGGATGGGTCGCCGTCCAACCACTCCGAGATGGCCTTGACGGCATCTCCGAAGAAGATCTCGTACGGCCGGTCGGCCACGTAGCCGATGTGCGGGGTGGCCGTGACGTTGGGCATCGTGCGCAGCGGATGAGAAGCCGGCAGCGGTTCCGTGTCGAAGACGTCGAGACCCGCCCCCGCGATGGATCCCGAACGCAGCGCCGAGATCAGCGCGGCCTCGTCGACGATCGGCCCGCGTGACGTATTGATCAGCAGCGCAGTCGATTTCATCGCCTCCAGCTCCTCGGCGCCGATCACGCCACGCGTGCGCTCGCTCAACTTGAGGTGCACGGTCAGCACGTCGGCCGAGGCGAAGAACTCGTCACGCGGCAGGTAGCGGACCCCCTCCGCCTGAGCAGCCTCCGGCGTCAGGTTCTGACTCCACGCCACCACGTCCATCCCGAAGGCCGCCCCGATCCGCGCCACCCGCGTCCCGATGCGGCCCAGCCCCAGCACGCCGAGCACCCGGCGGTCCAGTTCGCGTCCGACCGTGGTCTGCCAGAGTCCCTCGGCCACCGCCTGCCGTTCGGCCACGAGGCGTCGCGACGTCGCCAGGATCAGCGCCCAGACCAGCTCCACCGTCGAGGCGACCGAGCCGCCGGTGGTACCGACGCGGATGCCGAGTTCGTCGGCGGCGGCCATGTCGATCGACGCGTTGAACGGACCCGTCGACGCGATCATCCGCAGCCGCGGCAGACGCTCGAGCACGTTGCGCGGCAATGGCGTTCGCTCTCGCATGACCATCACCGCGTCGAACGGGGCCAGCCTGTCGACCAGTTCGTCCGCGTCGGCCACGTGATCGGTGAAGACGGTCACGTCGGCGCGCGTGGTGACCGGCGACCAGTCGGCCATGCTCAGGGCGACGTTCTGGTAGTCGTCGAGGACGGCGACCCGGATGCGTGTGCTCACCGGAGTCATCGTGGCACGCGCCGATATGCTCGCCCGATGCCCATCGTGAGCAAGACCGTCGAGGTGTCGGCGTCGGCCGAGACGATCATGGCGATCGTCGCCGACTTCGAGGCCTACTCCCAGTGGAACGAAGAGATCAAGGGCTGCTGGATCCTGGCCCGCTACGACGACGGCCGACCGAGCCAACTGCGTCTGGACACGTCCGTGCAGGGCATGGACGGCATGTACATCCAGGCCGTCTACTACCCGGGACCCAACCAGATCCAGACGGTCATGCAGCAGGGCGAACTCTTCGCCAAGCAGGAGCAGCTGTTCTCCGTCGTCGAGATGGGACCCACGACGCTGCTCACCGTCGACATGGACGTCGAGACGACGATGCCGGTGCCCGCGATGATGGTGAAGAAGGTCGTCAACGACGCACTCGACCACCTGGCAGGCAATCTGAAGGCCCGCGCGGAGCAGCTCGCCGCCGGCTGACGATCAGGTCCAGAGGCCCAGTTCGTCCAGACGTGCGGTGAGACGCCGTGCGCCGTCGGTGAATTGGTCGCGGGTGAGCTGGACGGCAGCGTCGGCGTCGCGACGGCGCAGTGCGGCGATCAGCTGTCGATGGTTGGCCATGGCAACCTCACCCCACTGCCGATCGTCTGCGTAGATGCGCGACGGCAGGTACCGCGTCGCGTGCAGTAGGAACCAGGCGAGCTTCGTGCGGCCCGCCGCCAGATTCACCGCCCGCCGAAACGCGAACTCCGCGCTGGCGAGCGCCTCGACGTCCTGGTCCTCGATCGCGGCGGCCACCTCGTCGGCCAGGCGCTCGAGTTCGTCGATCTCCGCATCCGTGATCCGTTCGGCCGCGGATCGCACCAGCTGCGTGGCGATCGTCGCCTGCAGCCAGAACAGGTCCTCGATGTCGCCTCGACTGAACGGCGAGACGACGTGGCCGCGGTGGGGTTCGAGCTGCACCATGCCTTCGCCGCGCAGCGTGCGCAGCGCCTCGCGCACCGGGGTGATGCTGACGCCCAGTTCGGCGGCCGTCTCGTCGAGGCGGATGAACGTGCCGGGGCGCAGCGCCCCGGACATGATGCCCGCGCGCAGATGCGAGGCGACCTCATCGGAGAGCTGCTCCCGACGCACCGAACGTGACTTCGCCGGTCGTTCTGCGGTCGGTGCCTTCACGGGGCGCTCCATCTCGATGCCATCGGTCGGGCCGCTCACCCGTGACGGGGTTGTTACGCCGCGGTCGAGACCTTAGTGTGACCCGGGCAACATCATGTTTGATCAAATATCAACGACATGCAACTCCAACCAGTGACAGGGAGCGCCCCACAGTTGACGGCCTCGCCAACGTCTTCACCACCTTCGGCCCCTGGTCAGGCCGTCGCACAGCCGTACCTGGCTCGCAGGCACAACTGGATGAACCAGCTCGCCCGCCACGCATTGATGCAGCCCGACGACACGGCGCTGCGCTTCCTCGGCCGCACCACCACCTGGGCCGAACTCGACCGGCGGGTCACCGCACTGGCGGGCGCCCTCGGCCGACGGGGCATCGGGTTCGGCGACCGCGTGCTGATCCTCATGCTCAACCGCACCGAGTACGTCGAGTCCTTCCTGGCGGCGAACCTGCTCGGCGCGATCGCCGTCCCGGTCAACTTCCGGATGACCCCGCCCGAGATCGCCTACCTGGTCGGTGACTGCGAGGCGCGGATCGTCATCACGGAGTCCGTCCTGGCCGGCGTCGCCACCGCGGTACGCGATCTCGATTCCACGCTGGCCACGGTGATCGTCGCGGGCGGCGCGACCGACGACGGTGTGCTGGGCTACGACGATCTGATCGCCGAGGACGGGCCACCGCCCGAACCGGTCGACGTCCCCAACGACTCACCCGCGCTGATCATGTACACGTCCGGGACCACGGGACGGCCCAAGGGCGCCGTCCTCACCCACACCAACATCGCCGTCCAAGGCGCGAGCAGCCTGTTCACGATCGGCGCGGACCTCAACAACGACGTCGGCTTCGTCGGCGTCCCGCTCTTCCACATCGCAGGCATCGGCAACATGATCAGCGGCCTCACCCTCGGCAGGCCCACGGTGCTGTATCCACTGGGAGCGTTCGACCCCGATGGCCTGCTCGGCGTCCTCGAGGCCGAGCAGGTGACCGCGATCTTCCTGGTACCCGCCCAGTGGCAGGCCGTCTGCGCGGCGCAGAGGGCGCACCCGCGGAACCTGCGGCTGCGTGCTCTGTCGTGGGGCGCGGCCCCCGCCTCGGACACCCTGCTGCGCGACATGGCGGCTACGTTTCCGGGCGCCGAGATCTTTGCCGCGTTCGGTCAGACGGAGATGTCGCCGGTGACGTGCATGTTGCTGAGCGACGACGCCATCCGCAAGCTCGGCTCGGTCGGCAGGGTGATCCCCACCGTCGCGGCCCGCGTCGTCGACGAGGACATGAACGACGTGCCCGACGGCGAGGTCGGCGAGATCGTCTATCGCGCACCGACGTTGATGGCCGGCTATTGGAACAACCCCGAGGCGACGGCCGAGGCCTTTCACGGCGGCTGGTTCCACTCCGGCGACCTGGTGCGCCGCGACGACGAGGGCTACATCTGGGTGGTCGACCGCAAGAAGGACATGATCATCTCCGGCGGCGAGAACATCTACTGCGCCGAGGTCGAGAACGTGCTGGCCGCCCATCCGGCGATCGCGGAGGTGGCCGTGATCGGCCGTCCCGACGAACGCTGGGGTGAGATCCCGGTGGCCGTCGTCGCGCTCGGTGCGACCGCACCACCGGATCTGACGATGGCGGATCTCGACGACTTCCTCACCGAACGACTGGCCCGCTACAAGCACCCCAAGGCCGTCGAGGTGGTCGAGGCGCTGCCTCGCAACCCCGCTGGCAAAGTATTGAAGACCGAACTCAGGGCGCGCTTCGGGGCGGCCGGTTCCATTGACGCTGGCGAAAGTACAAGCGCGTCAACGCATTCGACGACGAGCCCGAAGGGCTGACCTGTGACGATGAGTTTGCTAAGCGCACGAATCTCAAGTTTGCCGATGCGGTGCGACGCCACTCCGGCATCGGGTACTCTCCTGTGGTCCGCCTTACTACCAACCAGTAGGGAGAGGGCGATCACAGGTTCGGGGCAGGAACGAGGAGGGCGAGTGCGACGGGTTGCATCGGTCCGCCGCAGCGGCCACGGCTGCGTTGACGCAGCATTGAAGGCCCATTCGTGACGGCGTCGTCTCCGGGCCTGGTCGGTTACGTCCGCGACCAGGTCAGGCCAGGACTGACCGCTGTCGGCGGCTTCGTCAAGATGTGCGTGCTGACGGCCAAGGCCACGTTCCGCGGACCATTCCAATGGCGCGAGTTCATCCTGCAGGGCTGGTTCCTCATGACGGTGGCGTTCCTGCCCACCATCGCGGTCGCCATCCCGCTGACGGTCCTCATCATCTTCACGCTGAACATCCTGCTCGCCGAGTTCGGTGCCGCCGACATCTCGGGCGCCGGAGCAGCACTCGGAGCGGTTACCCAGCTCGGTCCGCTGGTAACCGTGCTCGTCGTCGCCGGCGCCGGATCGACCGCCATCTGCGCGGACATCGGCGCGCGCACCATCCGCGAGGAGATCGACGCTCTCGAGGTGCTCGGCATCGACCCGATTCAGCGTCTGGTCGTCCCGCGCGTGCTGGCCTCGACGTTCGTCGCCTTCCTCCTCAACGGCGCCGTCATCACGATCGGTCTCGTCGGCGGCTTCGTCTTCGGCGTGTACATACAGAACATCTCGGCCGGCGCCTACGTCTCGACGCTGACGTTGGTCACCGGCCTACCCGAGGTCCTCATCTCCGTCGTCAAGGCCCTGACCTTCGGGCTCATAGCCGGCCTCGTCGGCTGTTATCGCGGCCTGACGGTGTCCGGTGGCGCCAAGGGCGTGGGTACCGCGGTCAACGAGACGCTGGTCCTCTGCGTCATCGCCCTCTTCGCCGTGAACGTGGTCCTGACCACGATCGGCGTCAGATTCGGAACGGGGGGCTGACGTGTCCACATCAGCAGTCCTGCGGCAGCGCTTCCCCAGAGCGATCCCGCGGGCCACGAAGCTCGCCAGTGCGCCCGCCCGCGGCCTGGACAGCGTCGGCCACGTCGCGTGGTTCATCGTCACCGCCGTCGGATCCATCGGCCACGCGGTGCGCTACTACCGCAAGGAGATGCTGCGGCTCATCGCCGAGATCGGCATGGGCACCGGCGCCATGGCCGTCATCGGCGGCACCGTCGCCATCGTCGGCTTCGTCACCCTCTCGGGCGGTTCGCTGATCGCCATCCAGGGCTTCGCATCGCTGGGCAACATCGGCGTCGAGGCCTTCACCGGCTTCTTCGCCGCGCTGGTCAACGTCCGCATCGCCGCACCGGTCGTCGCGGGCCAGGCATTGGCCGCGACCGTCGGCGCCGGTGCGACCGCCGAACTCGGCGCCATGCGCATCAGCGAGGAGATCGACGCGCTCGAGGTCATGGGCATCAAGTCGATCAGCTACCTGGTGTCGACGCGCATCATGGCCGGCTTCGTCGTGATCATCCCGCTGTACGCGATGGCGATCATCATGTCGTTCCTGTCGGCGCAGGTGACCACGACGCTGTTCTACGGACAGTCGACCGGAACCTACGAGCACTACTTCCGAACGTTCCTACGACCAGACGACGTCGCCTGGTCGTTCGTGCAGGCGATCATCATCTCGGTCATCGTGATGCTCAACCACTGCTACTACGGCTTCTACGCCAGCGGCGGCCCGGTCGGCGTCGGCGAGGCCGTCGGCCGCTCGATGCGCGCCTCCCTGATCGCCATCGTCCTCGTCGTCCTGTTCGCATCGTTGGCGCTGTACGGCACCGACGCCAACTTCAACCTCACGGTGTAGCGACATGACCAGACCTGATCAGATCGAGTCCTCGGTCAACAAGCCGCGGACACCGCCGTACAAGTTGGCCGGCCTGGTGCTGCTGGTCGTGGCCGCAGTCGTCGTCAGCCTGGTATGGGTGCAGTTCCGCGGCGGCTTCGCCAATCCCGAACGGCTGACGATGATCTCGGCGCGCTCGGGCCTGTCGATGGACCCCGGCTCGAAGGTGACCTACAACGGCGTCGAGATCGGCCGGGTCACGGAGGTCGAGGCGGTCGACGTGGGCGGCGAGGCCAAGGCCAAGGTCCTGCTCGACGTCGACAAGAAGTTCGTGAACCTGATCCCCTCCAACGTGGACGCGGAGATCAAGGCGAGCACCGTCTTCGGCAACAAGTACATCGCGTTCTCCTCGCCGTCGGATCCCAGCCCCGGCCGGATCAGCGGCTCCACGCCGATCGACGCATCTGCGGTCACCACCGAGTTCAACACCCTCTTCGAGACCGTGGTCGAGGTGACCAAGCAGGTCGACCCGATCAAGCTCAACCAGACCCTGACCGCGACCGCCCAGGCGCTCGACGGTCTCGGCGACCGGTTCGGACAGTCGATCGAGACCGGCAACGAACTCCTCGCCGACCTCAACCCGCGGATGCCGCAGCTGCGCCGCGACTTCCAGGGACTCACCGGCTTCGCCGACATCTACGCCGATGCCGCACCGGATCTGTTCGACGGCCTCGAGAACGCGGTGACCACCGCCCGGACGCTCAACGAGCAGCGCGGAAACCTCGACCAGGCGCTGATGGGTGCCGTCGGATTCGGCAACACCGGCGGCGACGTGTTCGAGCGCGGCGGACCGTACCTGCAGCGCGGCATCCAGGACCTGCTGCCGACGTCGGCACTGCTCGACGAGTACAGCCCGGCGCTGTTCTGCACGATCCGCAACTTCCACGACGTCGAGCCCAAGGCCCGCGCGGCCTTCGGCGGTGGCAACGGCTACTCGCTGAACACCCGCACCTCGATCATCGGTGCCGCGAACCCGTACGTGTTCCCCGACAACCTCCCTCGCGTCAACGCGAGCGGCGGACCGGAGGGGCGCCCCGGCTGCTGGCAACCGGTGACCCGTGATCTGTGGCCCGCGCCGTACCTGGTGATGGACACCGGCGCCAGCATCGCGCCCTACAACCACTTCGAACTGGGTCAGCCCATCGCGATCGAATACGTCTGGGGTCGCCAGATCGGGGAGAACACGATCAACCCATGAAAATCACCGGTACAGCGATCAAGCTCGGCGCCATGTCCCTGGTGCTGCTCATGTTCACCGCGCTCATCATCGTGGTGTTCGGGCAGATGCGGTTCGACCGCACCACCGGCTACACGGCCGTCTTCAAGAACGCCAGCGGCCTGCGCCCCGGCCAGTTCGTCCGCGCGTCCGGCGTCGAGGTCGGCAAGGTCTCCGAGGTCGAGTTGCTTCCCGGCGGTGATCGGGTCGAGGTGCACTTCGACGTGGACCGCACCCTGCCGCTGTTCCAGGGCAGCACCGCCTCGGTTCGCTACCTCAACCTGATCGGCGACCGCTACCTGGAGCTCAAGCGCGGAGACGATCAGACGCGCCTGCCCGGTGGCGGCACCATCCCGATCGAGCGCACCGAGCCGGCACTGGACCTCGACGCCCTCATCGGCGGCTTCCGCCCGCTGTTCCGGTCGCTGGATCCCGACAAGGTCAACAACATCGCCCAGTCGGTGATCACGATCTTCCAGGGCCAGGGCGGCACCATCAACGACATCCTCGACCAGACCGCCCAGCTCACCTCGGCCATCGCCGATAGGGATCAGGCGATCGGCGAGGTGGTGCGCAACCTCAACACCGTGCTCGACACCACCATCAAGCACCAGCAGCAGTTCGACGAGACGATTCAAAACTTCGAGAAGTTGGTGACGGGACTGAAGAACCGGGCCGACCCGATCGCAGAAGGGGTTGCCGAGATCAGCAACGCCACAGGCACCATCTCCGATCTGCTGGCCGAGAACCGGCCGCTGCTGCGGGACACGGTCAACTACCTCGACGTCGTCCAGCAGCCGCTGGTCGACCAGAAGGCAGAACTGAACGACCTGCTGGTGAAGTTCCCGCAGGCCGTCCGGATCCTGGGTAGGGCCGGTGGCATCTACGGCGACTTCTTCAACTTCTATGCCTGTGACATATCGCTGATCCTGAACGGCCTCCAGCCCGGCGGTCCGGTTCGAACGGTCAAGCTGACCAGCCAGCCATCGGGTAGGTGCACGCCGAAATGAGAACTCTCGAGGGCGACAACCGGATTCGCAACGGGATGATGGGCATCCTCATCCTGCTGCTGGTGATCGGCGTTGGTCAGAGCTTCGCCAGTGTGCCGATGATCTTCGCGCAGCCGGTCTACTACGCGCAGTTCGCCGACACCGGCGGTATCAACCCGGGTGACAAGGTGCGCATCGCAGGCGTCGACGTCGGCGAGGTCCGCACCGCGGAAATCGAAGGCGACAAGGTCGTGATCGGCTACACGCTGAACGGCACGAAGATCGGCACCGACAGCCGCGCCGCGATCCGCACCGACACCATCCTGGGCCGCAAGAACCTGGAGATCATCCCGCGCGGATCGACGGCGCTGAAGGCCAACGGCATTCTGCCGCTTGGCCAGACGACGACGCCGTACCAGCTCTACGACGCGTTCGCGGACCTGACCAAGGCCGCCTCCGGCTGGGACACCAGCACGGTCAAGGAGTCGCTGAACGTCTTGTCGGAGACCATCGACCAGACCTACCCGCACCTGAGTGCAGCACTCGACGGGGTGGCTCGGTTCTCGGACACGATCGGCAAGCGCGACGAGGACATCAAGAAGCTCCTCGCCAACGCCAACAAGATCGCCGGCGTGCTCGGCAACCGCAGCGGTCAGGTCAACGACCTGCTCGTCAACGCGCAGACCCTGCTCGGCGAGATCAACCAGCGCAACGCAGCGGTCGACGCCCTGCTCGCCCGGGTCTCGGCCTTCTCCCAGCAGGTGGCCGGCTTCACGAAGGACAACCCGAACATCAACCGGGTGCTCGAGCAGCTGCGCACGATCAGCGACGTGCTCGTCGAGCGCAAGTTCGACTTGATGGACGTGCTGAGCAACGTCAGCAAGGTCGCCACGGCGCTCGGTGAAGCAGTGGCCTCCGGCCCGTACTTCAAGGTCATCCTGATCAATATCCTGCCGTACCAGATCATCCAGCCCTGGGTCGACGCTGCCTTCAAGAAGCGCGGCATCAACCCGGAGGAGTTCTGGCGCAACGCGGGTCTGCCCGAGTTCCGGTTCCCGGATCCCAACGGTCAGCGGTTCGACAACGGCGCACCGCCGCCGGCGCCGACGCCGCTGGAGGGCACTGCCGAGAACCCCGGCCCGGCCGTCATCGCGGGCTCGCCGTGCTCCTACGCACCTGCGGCGGGCAACTTCCCGACGCCGGGCAACCCGCTGCCGTGCACGCAGGCCGAGAATGGACCGTTCGGGCCGAACCCGTACGGCTCTAATAACTACGGTCCGCCGAACGTCATCGGACTGCCGCCGAACCCGAACGCGCCGCCACCGGCGCCCGGCGTTCCCAGCTCGGCCTTCCCCGGCCAGTTCGCGCCGCCCGTCCAGGGCACGCCGCCTGCACCGTTCGCTCCCGGCCCGCCAGGGGCCCGCACGGTGCCAGTCACGCCAGGCCCGTCCGACCCGTACATCCCGCCGGGCTTCCTGCAGGGTGACGGCACGTCGCCGCCACCGCCCGCACTGACGGGTCCGCCACCGCCGCCGGGGCCGGGACAGCAACTTCCGCCCGTCGGCACGCCACCACTACCGGGCAACCCGCCGTTCCTGCCGCCCGGTCAGCAACAGGGATAGGAGGCCTTCGAGATGTCGACGATCTTCAACGTCCGGAACATGAAGGTGCCTTCCCTGTCGAAGGCATCGGTGATCATCGGAACCATCGTCATCGTGCTGGCGATCGTGCTCGCCTTCGTCGGGTGGAATCTGTACAAGCGGCTGACCACCAACACGGTCGTGGCGTACTTCCCCCAGACGCTGGCGCTCTACCCCGGTGACAAGGTCCAGGTGATGGGCGTCCGCGTGGGCACGATCGACGAGATCGAACCGGCAGGCGACCGAATGAAGGTCACCTTCACCTACGAGAGCAAGTACAAGGTCCCGGCCGACGCCACCGCGTCGATCCTGAACCCCAGCCTGGTCGCGTCGCGCACGATCCAGCTCTCCCCGCCTTACACCGGCGGGCCGGAGTTGGAGAACGACGCCGTCATTCCGATCGAGCGCACCCAGGTGCCGGTCGAGTACGACGAGCTCCGCGACTCACTCGACCGGCTCCTGACCGACCTCGGCCCGACGCCCGAGCAGCCGATGGGCCCGATCGGCGACGTGGTCGACTCGTTCGCCGACGGACTGGCGGGCAAGGGTCAGGAGGTCAACCGGACGCTGACCAACCTGTCCGAGGCGCTGTCGACCCTCAACCAGGGCCGCGGCGACTTCTTCGCCGTCGTGAAGAGCCTCGCGATGTTCGTCAACGCACTGCATCGCAGCGACCAGCAGTTCGTTGCGCTGAACAACGATCTGGCGCAGGTCACGAACTCGTTCTCGAACGGCGACCAAGAGGTGGCCAACGCGATTCGCGACCTCAACGTGCTGTTCACCAACACCCGTGAGTTCTTCGACGAGAACGGTGAGGTCCTCGGGGCAGACATCGGCAACCTCGCCGAGGTCACCAACGCGATCCTGCAGCCGGACGTCTTCAAGGGCCTCGAGACCGGATTCCACGTCTTCCCGACGCTCGCGGTGAACGCGCTGAACATCGCGCCGCCCGTGCCCGGTGGCGTCACCGGCATCCCGGTCATCGGCAACTTCGCCAACCCGATGGAGTTCATCTGCAGCTCCATCCAGGCGGGCAGCCGGCTGGGCTACCAGGAGTCCGCGGAGCTGTGCGCCCAGTACCTGGCGCCGATCCTCGACGCGATCAAGTTCAATTACCTGCCGTTCGGGCTGAACCAGTTCAGCTCCGCGCTGACGCTGCCGAAGCAGATCGCGTACTCGGAGCCGCGCCTGCAGCCGCCGCCCGGATACAAGGACACGACGGTGCCCGGCATCTTCTCGCGGGACACGCTGTTCTCGCACGGCAACCACGAGCCCGGCTGGGTGGTCGCACCCGGCATGCAGGGCACCGAGGTGCAGCCGTTCACCGCGAACATGCTGACGCCGGACTCGCTGGCAGCGTTGATGGGTGGCCCCGACATCGCGCCGCCGGTCGCTCCGCCTGCGTTCGGCACGACGCGCAATGGCAACCTGCCCGGCCCGCCCAACGCGTTCAGCGAGAACACCCCGCTGCCGCCTCCGTGGTACCCGCAGCCGGGTCCCCCGCCTGCACCGGCACCGGGCGTCACGCCCGGCAATCCGCTGGCGGCGATCTCGGCTCCGGCCGCACCAGGCCCGGGCCCCGGCCCGGGACCGGCGCCGGCACCGGGTCCCGCACCGTCGGGTCCGCTGTTCCCGGCTGAAGCAGGAGGCGGGCGATGAGCCGCTTGCGCGAAGAGCAGACGGGTTCGCGAATGAGTCTGAGAGGCATGAAGCTGAAGAAGCCCGCGGGCTCGAAGCTGGTGCGGCTGGCCAAGCGCACCGGCGTGCTGTCGGTCGCGGCGGTCGTGCTGACCTCCTGCGGGTGGCAGGGCATCGCCAACGTCCCGCTGCCCGGTGGTCCCAGCACCGGCGGCAAGAAGATGACGATCTACGTCCAGATGCCGGACACGTTGGCGCTCAACGTCAACAGCCGGGTCCGGGTGGCGGACGTCTTCGTCGGCAGCGTGCGCGCCATCGAGTTGAAGAACTGGGTGGCGACGCTGACGCTGGACGTCGCGCCGAACGTGGATCTGCCGGAGAACACCCTGGCCGCCATCGGCCAGACCAGTCTCCTCGGTAGCCAGCACGTTCAGCTCGATCCGCCGAAGGACCCCCAGGGGACGCTGAAGAGCGGCGACACCATTCCGCTCGACCGGGCGTCGGCGTTCCCGACCACGGAGCGGACGCTCGCCAGCATCGGCACGATCCTCACCGGTGGCGGCATCCCGAACCTCGAGGTCATCCAGACCGAACTGGACAACATGCTGTCCGGTCGCGGTGACCAGATCCGGGAGTTCCTCAACCGGCTCGACACGTTCACCGCCGAACTCAACGAGCAGCGCCAGGACATCACCAGGGCCATCGACTCGACGAACCGCCTGCTGGCGATCGTCGCCCAGCGCAACGACACGCTGGACCGGGTGCTCACCGAGTTCCCGCCGTTGATCCAGCACTTCGCCGAGACGCGCGATCTGTTCGCAGACGCCGTGACGTCGCTGGGCCGGATCAGCAAGGCCGCCGACGACGCGCTCGCGCCGATCAGCGACGACCTGAACACCAACCTCCGCGACCTGCAACGGCCGCTGAAGCAGTTGGGCAAGGCGTCGCCGTACCTGATCGGGGCGCTGAAGTTCATGCTGACCGCGCCGTTCCCGATCGAGTCGGCCGACAAGGCGGTCCGCGGCGACTACATCAACGTGTCGCTCAACGTGGACCTGACCCTGTCGTCCATCGACAACGGCATCCTGTCCGGGACCGGCATCTCCGGCATGCTCCGTGCGCTGGAGCAGTCGTGGGGCCGCGATCCGAACACGATGATCCCGGACGTCCGCTTCACACCCAACCCACACAACGTGCCGGGTGGGCCGCTTGTCGAGAGGGGTGAGTGAGCAGTGTTGACTCGGTTCATCAGGATTCAGCTGATCCTGTTCACGATCCTCACCCTCATCGCGCTCATCGTGCTGGGCTGGTACTACCTGCGCATTCCGAGCCTCGTGGGCATCGGCCAGTACGAGTTGAAGGCCGACCTGCCGCGGTCGGGCGGTCTGTACGCCACGGCGAACGTGACCTACCGAGGTACCGAGATCGGCAAGGTCACCGAGGTGGTGCCGACCGAGAACGGCGCCCGGGCCACGATGAGCATCGACAGCCAGTACAAGATTCCGGTCGACGCCTCGGCGAACGTGCACTCGGTGTCCGCCATCGGTGAGCAGTACCTCGACCTGGTCTCCACCGACGACCCGGGTCAGTACCTGGCCAACGGGGCGACCATCACCAAGAGCACGGTCCCCAGCGAGGTCGGCCCCGCACTCGATGCCGCCAACCGGGGACTCGCGGTGTTGCCGAAGGAGAAGATCGACTCGCTGCTCACCGAGACGTCCCTGGCCGTCGGTGGCCTCGGTCCGTCACTGCAGCGCCTGGTCGACTCGACGAACAACATCGCCCAGGGGCTGAAGGACAACCTGCCTCAGGTCAACGACATCATCGACAACACGGCCCCGATCCTGGAGAGCCAGGTGCAGTCGGGTGACGCGATCGCGCAGTGGACGAGCAACCTCAACGTCATCGCGGCGCAGGCAGCCCAGCAGGATCAGGCGCTGCGGACAGGGCTGCAGCAGGCCGGTCCGACGGCCGATCAGGTGAGCGCGTTCTTCACCGACGTGAAGGACTCGCTGCCGCAGACGCTGGCCAACCTGGCCGTCGTCATCGATCTGCTGAAGAAGCAGAACAAGGGCGTCGAGCAGCTCCTGGTGGCGTTCCCGCAGGCCGGTGCGGTCGGTCAGATGGGCACGATCTTCGAGGGCCAGGCACTGCTGCCGCTGGCGCTGTCGATCAACCAGCCGCCACCGTGCTACACGGGCTTCCTGCCTGCGGCCGAGTGGCGGTCACCGGCCGACACGAGGACCGTGCCGATCCCGGACAACGTGTACTGCAAGGTCCCGAAGGACATGCAGGGCAACGTCGTTCGTGGTGCCCGCAACTACCCGTGCCAGGAGGTTCCCGGCAAGCGGGCCGCGACCCCTGCCGAGTGCCGCAGCAACGAGCCGTACATCCCGGCGGGCACCAACCCGTGGTACGGGGATCCGAACCAGATCCTCACCTGCCCGGCGCCCGCCGCACGGTGTGATCAGCCGGTCAAGCCGGGGTACGTGATCCCGGCGCCGACGGTCAACAACGGGACCAACCCGTTGCCCGCCAACCAGTTGCCTCCGCCGCAGTCGCAGACTCCGACGAGTGACCCGCTCACGGCCCCTGGCCAGGGCAGTGTCACCTGCAGCGGTCAGCAGCCCAACCCGTGCATCTACACTCCGGCATCAGGTCCGACCGCGGTCTACAACCCGTCCAGCGGTGAGGTCACCGGACCCGACGGTGTCAGGTACTCCGTCGACAACTCGAGCAACCCAGGAGACAACGGATGGAAGGAGATGCTGGCACCAGCCGGCTGAACCCCACCGATGAGCAGGACAGCCTTGACCAGCCGTTGACGGATCTCACCGACACCCCGTCCGATCAGGACGAGACGCCGGTCGAGGAGTATCGCGAGTCCGACGTCACCCCGCGCCGAGCCGAGAAGCTCGGGCGTGGGTGGGTCGCCTCCATCGCCGCCGTGTTGCTGTTGGCAGCCGCGGGCGTCGGCGTCGGTGGCTACCTGGCGCTCAAGTCGCACGATCAGAGCGAGGCGTTGGCGCGCGCGGAGAACGAGGCCGTCGCCGCCGCGAAGGATTGCGTGGCGGCGACCCAGGCGCCCGACACCGCCATCATGAGCGCCAGCCAGGCGAAGATCATCAACTGTTCGACCGGTGACTTCGGCGCGCAGGCCGCGCTCTACAGCGGTGTGCTCGCCGACGCCTACCAGGCTGCGAACGTGAAGGTGCAGGTCACCGAGATGCGCACCGCCGTCGAGGGCCACAACGACGACGGCACGGTCGACGTGATGGTCGCGATGCGCATCAAGGTCAGCAATCTGGAGGTCGCAGACCAGGAGCAGGGCTACCGCCTGCGCGCGAAGATGGCTCCTGAGGACGGCACCTACAAGATCTCCAAGCTGGAGCAGGTCACGTCGTGACTGCGGTACTGGAGACCCCACCGAACGCGAACCCCGAGGCCACCGTTCGGTACCCGAGTTGGGCAGCGCGCGCGGGCGCGCTGGCGATCGACGTGCTGCCCGCCGTCGCCGTCATCACGACCATGGCGCTGCTGGCGATCACGACGCCACAGTGGGGACCGCTGTGGTGGGTGTTCACCGTCACGGCCGTACTCGCGTTCCTCGCGATGGTCGTCAACCGCTGGGTGCTGCCGCCGCTGACCGGGTGGAGCCTGGGCCGTGCCGTCTTCGGAATCCGGATCGTCACGGGCGGTGACGTCCCCGCGGGTACGGCTCGCCTGGTGCTGCGCGACGTCGCGCACCTGCTCGACACGATCAGCCTCTTCATCGGCTGGCTCTGGCCACTGTGGGATGCCAAGAAGCGGACCTTCGCGGATCTGCTGCTGCGCACCGAAGCTCGATTGGTGCTGCGCACCGAAGCCCGATTGGTGGGAGCCCCCGGCGCCGGCGTGCGTCGGCGTGCCGGGGTGGCGTGCCTGGTGGCGGCGCTGCTCTGCGTCGCGGGCGGTGGACTCGGGTACCAGTTCGAGTACCGGCAGGAGCGCGCCGTCGAGACCGCGCGCGACCAGATCGCGGAGCAGGGCCCCCGTATCGTCGAGCAGATGCTGAGCTACGGCGCCGCGACCATGAAGGAGGACTTCGCCCGGTCGCAGGCACTGACGACCGACGCCTACCGTCCGCAGCTCGTCGCTCAGCAGCAGGTGGTCGAGAAGGGCCAAGCCACCAGCAACGAGTACTGGGCGACCAACAGCGCGGTGCTGTCCGCGTCGCAGAACCAGGGCGCGCTGCTCGTCGCACTGCAGGGGCAGCGCGGCACCGACCCCAAGGCGCTCAAGTTCATCTCGGCGACGGTGCGGGTCGACTTCGACAAGCTCGACGGCCAGTGGCGCGTCTCCAACCTCACCGTCCTGAAGAAGCCCGGCATGGACGAGGCGGGCGGATGAGCCCGCGCCGCAAAGTCGATGCTGCCGAACGCGATTACTTCTCGGCGCCCGTCGCGACGCCGAAGGCTCCGGTGCGGTGGGGTCTGCCGCTGACCGCCATGCTGTCGGCCTTGCTCGCGATCCTCGCCATCGCGGGGAGCATCTACATGGTGGTGGGCCACGAGAGTGGCCGCCGCACCGAGCTGCGCGACGCCGCCGCCCTGGACTACGTGCGCGGCTTCATGGTGCGCTACACCTCGCTGGACCCGTTCAATGCGAACGAGTACGCCGAGGACATCGCGGCGCAGGCCACCGGCGAGTTCGCGACGTCGTTCAAGCAGCGCGCGAATGAGATCGTGATCCAGGTGGCACGGGCCGAGCCCACCAGTGGGATCGTGCTCGAGGCCGGCGTGCAACGGTGGAACGAGAACGGCAGTGCCGACGTACTGGTCGCGGCGAACGTGACCACGCCGGGCCGCGACGGGCGGCCCACCGTCGAGAGCGCGAGCCGCTGGGTCGCCACGACAATCGAGGAGGGAGAGCAGTGGAAGATCAGCAAGCTGGTTCAGGTGATCTGACCGCGGGCGCCGTTCCTCAGGGAAAGTCCGCGCGTCGACACCGACTGCCCCGGCAGAAGCCGACGTCGACCGAGCCGGTCACGGAGTCGGTCGACGAAATCGCTCCGGAGACAACCACATCCGAGCAGCTCGAAGACGTCGGCGCCGACGAGGCGCAGTCGGACGCGGTCGCCGACTCCTCGTCGGACGACGTTCGGACGAGTGCCGACGAGACCACGTCGGACGACGCCGTCGACAACGTCGAGAGTGATAGTGCCGAGGCGGCTCCCGTCGAGGAGACGACCGCCGAGGAGACGGCCGAGCCTGCCGCAGCCACCGACGCCGGTGCGAGCGCGCCCCCGAAGCGCCGATTCCCCTGGCGCCGAACCAAGTCCGTCGCACCGGTCGTTGCCGCGCCGGCTGCCGTCGAGCCGGTTGACGTGGAGCCGGTTGACGTGGAGCCGGAGGCCGAGGCCTCGGAAACCACCGTCACCGATGCCGTCGATGAACCTGCCGCGGAGACGGCGACCGAGGACACGACGCCCGTAGGCGCGACCCTCGAAGGCGAAACCGAAGGCGACACCGAACCCGCGCCCGAGCCGGAACCCGTTCTCGTACCGCACCGCAAGGCAGGCAGGAAGCTCAAGATCGCTGCCGTCGCGGCAGGCGTGCTGTTCGTCGGAGCCGCGGCCTTCGCCGGCGCGACGCTGCAGCCCTTCCTCGCCGACCGTGCCGAGGCGCAGGTCAAGTTCGAGGTCGCCCAGATCTCGGCGGACGCCATCACGACGCTGTGGACCTACACGCCCGAGGACATGGACGCGCTCCCGGATCGCGCGGAGAGGTTCCTCGGCGGGGACTTCGCCAGCGACTACCGCCGGTACATCGACTCGATCGTCGAGCCGAACAAGCAGGCGCAGATCAGCAACAATACCCAGGTGATGGGTACGGCCGTGGAGTCGCTGACGCCCAGCGCGGCTACGGCGCTCGTCTTCACGAACTCGGTGGCCACCAGCCCGGTGACCAAGGGCATCCCGTCGCTGCGCTACCTGTCCTACCGGCTCGACCTCGAGAACCGCGACAACACGTGGCTGATCACCAGGATGACGGCGGTCACCTCGCTGGACCTGACCCCACGCCTCTAGCCGGGCCATGGCCGTCGAATCGCCTGTCTCGCAACGAGCGACGGTCACCGCGCTGCTCCTGCTGACGTTCGCCACCGGCCTCGTCGACGCCGTCAGCGTGCTGGTGCTCGGCCACGTCTTCGTGGCCAACATGACCGGCAACGTCATCTTCCTGGGTTTCTGGTTCGTGCCGCACTCCGGTGTCGACATGACGGCTGCGGTGGTGGCGTTCGCGAGTTTCGTGGCGGGCACCGTGCTCGGCGGACGATTCGCGCGGCATCTCGACACCGAGGTGCGCCGCTGGTTGGGCGTGGCACTTGGTGCCGAGGTGGTCATGCTCGGCGCGCTCGCGATCCTTGCGGGGTCTGGCGTGCTGGCCTACGACGACGGCGGCAAGCTGGTCTTGATCGCGGGTCTGGCCGTGACGTTCGGCGCGCAGAACGCCACCGCGCGGCAGTTCGGCATCCAGGAGCTGAGTACGACGGTCCTGACGTCGACCATCGTGGGAATCGGGTTCGACAGCAGGCTCGCCGGCGGCACCGGCCAGCGGGAGAAGCTGCGGTACGGCGTTGTCGCGACCATGCTGGGCGGTGCGGTACTCGGCGCCACCATGACCCGGTTCGTGGTGGCCCCGGTGATCGGGCTGGCCGCAATCGCCGTGGCCGCCAGTGCCGCGGTGTTCTGGTTCGGCCCCGCTCCTGCCGACTAGCCTGACCGGCATGCCCTCCGTACTCGTCACCGGCGCCGCCCGCGGCATCGGCCGGACCATCACCGAGCACCTCGCCGCCAGCGGATGGGACGTGATCGCAGGCGTGCGCACCGATGCCGACGCGTCGGCGATCGGGGACGTCGCTCCGGGCCGGGTCAAGCCCGTCATCCTCGACGTCACGAAGGGCGACGACGTCGCAGCGCTCGCGACCGCGCTCCCCGACCGCCTGGATGCGGTGGTCAACAACGCAGGCGTCGTCGTCAGCGGCGCGATGGAGACCGTGTCGACCGACGACTGGCGACGTCAGTTCGACGTCAACGTCATTGGCCAGATGGCCGTGACCCGAGCCGTGTTACCGCGGCTGCGGGCGTCGCGCGGGCGCGTCGTGTTCGTCTCCAGCGTGAACGGGCAGCTGGTGATGCCGATGCTCGGCGCGTACTGCGCCTCGAAGTTCGCCCTGGAGGCCGCGGCCGAGGCGCTGCGAATGGAGTTGCGCCCGTGGGGGATCGGCGTTGCCGTAGTGGAGCCGGCCCAGACGGACACCGACATGTGGCGTCAGGCCGATGCGATGGTCGCAGACGCCGAGAACTCGTTGTCGCCAGAGCAGCGCACCCTCTACGGGCGGCACATCGCAGGCATGAAGAAGATGATCCCCATCGCGCAGCGCATGACCGTCGCGCCCGAGACGGTCGCCGGCGTCGTGGAGCGTGCGCTCACCCAGCGTCGGCCGCGTCCGCGGTACGTCGTCGGCGCCGGGCCCAAGCTGCAGGTGGCCGTGATGACGAATCTTCCCATCGCCGTTCGTGATCGCGTGCTGCGCAAGGTCGCCGGACAGCCGTAGACGCACGTGGTCGTGGAGGTTCACCGGAAACGCAGTTCGGCAGGTGTGCCCGACCTGTTCGGGTACGAAGCCAGTGGGCTGCGTTGGCTGTCGGCCGTCGATGCCGGCGTCCCGTGCGCGCGAGTGATCAATTGGGATCACGACACCTTGGAACTGGACCGGCTCGAATCGATCCGTCCGGATGCCGCGGCCGCGTACGAGTTCGGCCGCCGCCTGGCGATCACGCATGACGCCGGTGCCGCGGGGTTCGGTGCCCCGCCGGACGGCTGGACGGAGCCCGGCTACTTCGGGCCTGCCGCGAGTCCTCTGCCCATGTCGCTCACCGCCCACGAGTCGTGGGGAGAGTTCTACGCGGTGGAGCGGCTGGGGCCTGCGCTGGCCCGGGCGGCCGACGACCTATCCCTCGCCACGCGACGCGGCGCCGGGGAGGTCATCGACCGCTGCCGCTCGGGCCGTCTCGACGACGGTGATCGGCCGGCGCGGCTGCACGGCGACCTGTGGAGCGGCAACGTCATGTGGACTGCCGGCGGAGTGGTGCTCATCGACCCGGCCGCGCACGGCGGACACCGCGAGACGGATCTGGCAATGCTCGCCCTCTTCGGCTGTCCCCATCTCGCTTCCGTACTCGACGGGTACCAGCATGCGCATCCGCTACGCCCGGGATGGCAGCGGCGCCGCGGTCTGCACCAGCTCTACCCATTGCTGATGCACGTCGCTCTCTTCGGTTCGTCGTACGCGTCCAGTGTCTGGGCTGCGGTCGACAGCGCACTGGACATTCACCCGTAGACATTGATCTTGGTCGGGAAAGCCAGGATATTTGCGAATGCAGCAAATTCGGCACCTAGGGCCGTAACGAGATCACAAACTAGCCGTGCTACGTTTTCGTGCGCTCGAGGTCGCTCGGAGCCGTTTGCTGCAGTCCTGCCCGCCGTCCTGCCAGGTGACGGCCGACGTGGGCCCTCGTCAGTCCGTACCTTCGCCACCAAATCGAGCCCACAGCAATCTGTACTATTGCCGTCTGCGTAAGTGTTAACGTGCTGTGAATCACGTTTAGAAGTCGGGGAAGGGACTGGTCACATGGCAGCGAGGCACCGCAAGGCACGTCAGCGGGCAGGGAAAGTCGCTGTCGTCGCGACCGCGACAGCGACGGTCTCGGCGCTGACGATGGGCGCCGCGCCCGCCCCGCAGCCGACCAAGGCGGTGTCGCAGGAAGCCGTCGATCTGGCCGCCGCGATCCGGTTGCTGCCGAACTCCAGCCAGGTCCCGGACATCACCGGCGGACTGGGCACCGTGCTGTACAACGGGGGCCAGGCGATCGGTGATCAGCTGGTTCGCGCCGTGGTCAACGGCATCAACCTGGCTGCGCTCGCCCAGGCCGCGGGTGTCGATCCGCAGAGCCTGTTGAACTCGCTGCTCGCCGAACTGCCTGCGAACCTGCTGCCGGGAATCCTGTCGGCGCTCGCGTTGGATCTGCCGGTCTTGGACGTCGTGCTCGATCAGGTGCCGGGCATCGGGCAGCTACTCGCCGACGTGCTCGACGCGCTCGGTCTCGACGAGGCCGTCGACGGCAGCCTGACCGGGCTGCTGGCGCTGATCGGTCTCGACCTGTCGAACCCGCTCAACCTGTCGAACCTGCTCGACCTCGCCGGCGTCAACATCGTCACGGCGGGGCCGACGTTCTCGGTGCTGAAGATGCTCGGCCTCGACCTGGGCTGGACGCCGTCGTTCCCGAACTCGGTCGCCAACGAGATCAACGGCTCCGAGTACCTCGAGATCGGTGTCAACGGGGTCCTGAACAACCTCCTCGACCGGTTGAACGACAACCCGCTGATCGACGTCATCGATCCGCTCGGCCTGCTGCGGAATGGACTCTCCGACGCCATCGATGGACTGACGGGGGACATCCCCGACGTGCTGGATCTGCGCGTCGTCCCGACGATCGGCATCGGCTTGGGCGCCTTCGCTGCGGCGATGGCCTACGAGCAGGTGCTGGCGGACCTCCCCTTCCAGCCCGGCGGCGCGCTGCACGAGTTCGGTGACAACCCCCTGCTCGGCAGTCTGACCCTGCTGCCGATGGTGCTCATCAACAACCCGGCGCGTCCCGACGGCGGCATGTTCGCCCGATTCGGGCCGCTGGCAGCGCTCTTCGGGATCAACACCGTCAATCCCACCACCCAGGTGTCGTCGAGCGGCGGTCTCGGTGGCCCACTGGGCACGAGTGTCGGCGGTGCCAACCTGGTGCCGATCCTGATCGACGCGACCTACGAGTACCAGCCACTCTCCGACTTCGCCTCGTGGCCGAACCCCTTCACCCTCGGCAACAATGCGGCCGCGGCACTGCTGCCGACCTACATGCTGCGCGGGCTGACGCTGGAAGGGCTCGACGAGCAGGTCATCGACCTGATCAACGACGCCGTCGGCGAAGCGGTCGAACTGAACGACCCGCTGGCGCTCAACCTCTATCTGACGCTGCAGTCCAAGACGCTGCCCATGCTGGAACCGCTGTACCTGGCGTCGGACTTCCTCAACATCGTCGGCCTCAGTCCGCTGGCGCAGATCCCGATGCGGCTGGCCAACGCGCTCGCTCCGGCGCTGAGCATCCTCACGAACATCGGCTACTCGAACGTCGTGCGAAACGCCGACGGCACCTACACGCGTGACTTCACGGAGGCCGGCGTCGAGACGCCGTTCCTGTCGTTCGCGAACATCAACTACGGACGGGCGCTGTCGGATTCGTTCAACGCCCTGCTCGGCGGTTTCCAGAAGGAGTTCTTCAGCGGCAACCCGACGCAGGGCACGCCCAACGTGCTCAAGAACCTGCTGGACGCCCTGCTCAGCGGCAACCTGCTCGGCGGCACGGGCGCCGTACCGTCGGGTCAGACGCCCGGCACGGCCGCCAATCCCCTCGCAGGGCTGCTCGGTGGGCTCACCGGTGTCATCAACAACCTGCTGGGCGGGCTGCTCGGTGGCGGCATCGGCAGTTCGCTCACGGCGCTTCAGGCGCCGAGCACGCTCAGCGCTCAGCGGTCTGCTGCCGACATCCCCGCAGCGGACGCCACGTTCTCACAGCTGTCGATCTCGGGCGGTGCTGAGGACGAAACCGCTTCTGGGGCAACGGAATCAAGCGAAGAAGGCGCCGAAGGCGAGGCCGAGGAGGGCCAGGCCGAGGACGGCGAGGCCGAGGGTGACGGCACCGAGGTGACGCCGGAGGCGCCTGCGGACGAGGAGGCCACCGACGAAGAGGCCGCCGAGGACGAGGTAATCGCCGAGACGCCCTCTGCCGACGAAACCGAGCCTGCCGCGGAAGTGCCTGCTGCAGAGGAGGAGTCGGCCGGGCCGAAGCACGCCAAGCCGGAGGGTCAGGACGAGCCAGAGCAGTCGACGGTCGACGAGCCCACGACGCCCAAGCATGCGAAGCCCGACGCCGACGCGTCCACCACGGGTACCGCGGCCGAGAAGCCGACGAAGAAGCCGTCGCTCAACGTCGTGCGCGACACCGCCAACGCGACGTCGCCCGCCGACAAGCCCGGCCCCGCGTCGTCCACCACCGCGGGTGGGGCCGACAAGGAGGCCTCGGCCACCGATGCCGGTGCGGGGAGCGACGATTCGGCGTCCGAGGGCAGCGAGTCCGACGCCGCCTGACGTCAGCTGAACGCCAGCCAACTGGGCAACGCTCGCTCGCGGGAGTCGCACAGGACCTGCTGGGTGTCGCAGGATCCCCTCGGCACACCCGCGCCCGCCCACATGCCGCCGGCATCGCGGCGCAGCACGATGGCCGAGGAACCGCCGCCGTCCAGCAGGATTGCGGTATCGCTCCCGAGCCCGCGGAACAGGTCCTGAATCTGGTCCGGGGTGTAGCTGCCGCCCTGGAACACGTACATCTCGTCCCGTGCCCGCGAGTACGCGAGCGCGGTGCGGGCGGCGCTCGGTCCGCCGTCGTTCATCTGTCCGGTGTCACCCGGGGCCAGCAGACCGAGGCCGGCCACGGCGACGAACCGCGTGCCCTCGTCCATCAGGCCCGCGATCACGGGTGACGCCGCGTCGTAATCGGTGGGCGACTTCGGGGTGACGACGAACGGCGCTCCGGCGACGGGCAGGATCATCGTGCTCAGCGCGGTCCAGGTCTCGTTGCCGTTGGACAGGCCCTGCTTGCCCGCGTAGGCGGTGGTGCCCGTGACTGCTGCGTTCGCCTGACCTTGGCCGCGGGTGTTGTCGACGTAGGCGCCCAGCGGAGAACTGCATCCCGTCGACTTCCAGGAGCCGCCCTGCTGGCCGCGGATGTCGAAGAAGTTGGCGTTGACCGCGATGGTCGGCTGGCCGAGGGCTTGCCAGGCCTGCAGCGGGCTGTACAGCTCCGATGCCTGCAACAGGCCCTCACCGGTGCGCGCCCGGGGATCCCGTTCGCAGCGGCCCTGGTACCCGCGATGCGCGTCGACCAGTAGTCGGGGCGTAAGTCGTTGCGACGCAGCCTTGATGATCATCAGGTGGCCGCCGCTGGTCATCTCGTACCAGTTGCCCGTGGCGTTGAGCATGGGCGCGGGATTGCCGCCGCCGAAGTTGTAGACGAGGTAGGTGCCCTTGGTGCCTGCGATCGCGCCGGCCAGGAGATCTCGGCCGTCGGCGGCCTGCGCGGAAGGTGCGACGGCCATGGTCGCCAGCGTGGCACCCAGCACCGCCGTCGTCGTCCAGGCGATCAGGCGCCGGAAGTTTGCGGCTGTGTTCGGCACCTGCGGCCCTTTCGCGTGGTCCCTCGAGTAGAGACCACAATAACCACAGGTGACCCACTGTCAACTTTCGTCACAGGGGGGTCTCGGGGACGTCACGGCCGAGTAGCGCTCGTGGCCAACGTCTTTGCTATGCGGCCCGCCGCGGCGGCCGCGCCATCGGCCGTGGCGATCCGCCGACGCGTAGCCCTGAGATCAGGCGGGCGGGGCGAGCCGGTAGACGGCGTCGGCGTAGTCGTCGCTGACGTACACCGCACCGTCGGGACCGGCTACGGCCGCGACCGGGCGCCCCCACCGGGTGCCGTCGTCGGACTGAAACCCGCCGACGAGGGTCTGCTGGTTACCCAGCGTCCCGTCCTGCCACGGGAAGAACGACACCTCGGGGGCGCGCGGCGGTTCGCGGTTCCACGACCCGTGCACGCCGGCCAACGCGCCGCTGCCGTAGGGAGCGGGCAGGCCGCCATCGACGAAGCTCAACCCGAGTGCCGCCGAGTGGGCGCCGAAGCTCTGCTCGATCGGCGGCAGCGCAGCGCAGTCGAGTTCGGAGCCGTCGGCGTTGGTCTGCACGTCGCGGGCGAACGTCATGTTGGCCGGGCCGCCGACGGGATTGCAGTACGGCCAACCCATTTCGCGCCCGGGAGTGACCTTGGCCAGCGACTCGGGCGGGTTCTCGTCGACGTAGTCCGGGATCACCTTGCCGTAGTCGGGGCCCTCGTCGGGCACGGCGATGTTGTCGCGGTTGTTCACCGCGGTCCACACCGAGCCGTCCGGCGCGATGGCGAGACCGGTGCCGTTGCGGACGCCGGTGGCGAACGGTTCGGCCGGGCCACCGCCGGGCGGCACGCGCATGATCGTGGCTCGCGGCGGCGTGGCCGTGCGGTCCTCGGCGGACACGTTGCCGGTCGACCCGATCGAGAAGTACACCGCGCCGTCGGGCCCGACTGCGACGCTCTTCAGCGCGTGCGAGTAGGCGCCCCGCAGGTCGGGGCTCTTGGCGTCCGGCAGGCCCGCCGCGACGGTGCGCGGGCGGGTGGCCTGGCCGTCGACGTAGTCGTAGGCGTCGACCTGATCGCTCTGCGCGACGTACAGCGTCGACCCGGCGAAGGCGAGGCCGTGCGGCTGATCGAGCCCTTCGAGCAGTACCTGGTTCTGTGGTCCCGCACCGGTCGGACGCAAGCTCAACACCTGGCCGCTGCTGGGCTCGGACACCAGCAGGGCCCCGTCGGGAGCCCACGCCAGGAGGCGCGGCTTCTCCGACCGGTTCCACACCGACAGCGTCCAGCCCTTGGGCACCAATGCCTTTCGCGGTTCGTCGAACGGCGCCGCGCGGAAGTCGTCGGGCACCTGCACCGTCACCTCTTCGAGCTCCTGGGCGGCAGGCGCTTCGGAAGCCGAGGTGGTGCCCGGCCGGGCGGATGACTCCGACCCGTCGGATGACGGTGGCGATGGCGCCGAGGAGCACGCCACCACCACCGTCGAGGCGGCCGCGAGGGCCGCGAGAATCCGACTATGCCGCTTCAAGGCCTGCATGCATCTCCCAGACGAGGATTTCCGATGGTTCGGTCGCGGTGACCCGTTGGCCGCCCGAGGCGGTGAAGCGCACGGCATCGCCTTCGACGAGCTGGCCGGCGCCTTCGAGGTTGACCTCACCGCGCGGGACGAACAGATGCAGGTACGGCGCCTGGGGCAGTTCGACCGTGTCACCGGGTTGCAGCCGTGCGCCCTTGAGTGCGGCGTACTTGTTGCGGATGGTGATCGCGGTGTCGTCGGCGTGCTGCGGCATCCCCGACGCGATGGTCACCAGCTTGCCGCGCAGGAGTTCGTCGTCGATCTCCAGCTGCTGGTAGCCGGGCGTGATGCCTGACTCGTCGGGCACCACCCACATCTGGACGAAGTGCACGGGCTCGCTGTGGGACGTCTCGCCGGTCAGCCGCCAGGAGTCGTTCTTCTCGGAGTGCAGGATGCCGCGTCCGGCCGACATCCGTTGCGCCAGACCGGGATAGATGACGCCGGAGTGGCCCGTCGAGTCCTGGTGGACGAGCGATCCGCGGAGCACCCAGGTGATGATCTCCATGTCGCGGTGCGGGTGGGTCTCGAAGCCTGCGCCCGGGCGCACGACGTCGTCGTTGTTGACCAGGAGCAGTCCGTGGTGGGTATTGGACGGGTCGTAGTTGCCGCCGAAGGAGAACGAGTGCTTGGAGTCGAGCCAGGAGATCTTGGTGGCCGCGCGGTCGCCTGCGCGCCGGATCTCGACGAGTTCGCCTGTGGTCATGTGATCACTCCTGTCGAGTTCATCGCCAGCCTAGGTGCGGGCGCTGGACACGACAACATGAATGATGTGTCATGTATTCCATGTGGTTGTCCGAGGACGAGCAACGGGTGTGGCGGGACCATCTCGCGATGACGAGTCGACTGCAGGCCGCGATGAACCGGCAGCTGCAGCGCGACTGCGGTTTGTCGCTGGCCGACTACGAGGTGCTGGTCGCCCTCGACGAGCGGGCCGGCTGCCGCATCTCCGAGCTGGGGGAGCGACTGGGCTGGGAGCAGAGCAGGCTGTCGCACCAGCTGAGCCGCATGCGGGGACGCGAGCTGGTCTCGCGTCAGGGCGCCTCCGACGATCGCCGGGCGGCGACCGTCGACCTCACCGACGCGGGCCGGGCAGCCCTTGCCGCCGCCGCGCCTGCGCACGCCGAACTCGTCCGCGCCGTCGTGTTCACCGACGTGCGGCCTGCGGACCTACGCGCGGTGCAGCGGTGGACGGCGGGCGTGCTCGCTCGGCTCGACGATCAGCAGGCCGGGTGAGTGCCCGCTACCAGTCCTTCTCGTCGAACGTGATGACGCCGCGGATGTTCTTGCCGTCGATCATGTCCTGGTAGCCGTCGTTGATGTTCTCGAGCGTGTAGGTGTTGCTGATCATCTCGTCGATCTTGAGCAGGCCCGACTTGTAGAGCCCGACCAGTCGCGGCGTCTCGATGTGCGAGCTGCCACCGCCGAAGATGTTGCCCTTCAACGTCTTCTGCAACATGGTGAACAGGAAGAGGTTGAGCTTGACGTCGGCGTCCATCATCGAGCCCATGCCGGTCACCACGCAGGTACCGGTCTTGGCGGTGAGGATCATCGCCTCTTCGACGTACTCGCCGCGCATCTCGCCGACCGCGATGATGGTCTTGTCGGCCATCAAGCCGTGCGTCACGTCGATCATCGGGCCGATCGCCTCGGCCATCGACGAGTAGACGTGCGTGGCGCCGAACTTGATGGCCTGGTCGCGCTTCCACTCGTTGGGGTCGATCGCGATGACGGTCTTCGCGCCGGAGATGACCGCGCCCTGCAGCGCGCTCATGCCGATGCCGCCGACGCCGACGATGGCCACCGTCTCGCCCGGCTGCACCTCGGCCACGTTGGTCGCCGAGCCGAATCCCGTCGGCACCGCGCAACCCATGATGGCGGCCGTCTCGAACGGGATGTCGCGGTCGATCTTGACCACTGAGTCCTTGTGGACCGTCATGTACGGGGCGAAGGTGCCCAGCAGGTTCATCGGCGACACCTCGTGGGAGCCGGCGTGGACGCGCGACGTGCCGTCGGCGATGGCCTTGCCGCCCAGCAGCAGGGCGCCGCGGTCGCACAGCGAGCGGAAGCCCTTCATGCACGGCGGGCAGTCACCGCAGGCCGGGATGAACGCGAGGATGACGTGGTCGCCCTCCTCGATGCCGGTGACGTTCTTGCCGACCTTGGTGACGACGCCCGCGCCCTCGTGTCCGCCGAGCGCGGGCAGTCCGATCGGGGTCGCCCCGGTGGTCAGGTGATAGTCGGAGTGGCACATCCCCGCGGCGTGCATCCGGATCTGGACTTCGTCCGCGATGGGGTCACCGAGATCGATCTCGTCGACTTTGAATGGCGTGTTGAGTTCCCACAGCAGAGCGCCCTTGGTCTTCATGGCGGCGATCATAGAACACGTTCTAGAAAGCGTGTAGTCGTGGTTCACTAGCTGCGGTTATATGGCGTCAGACCCCGTCATTGGCGAGTGGCCACTTATAGCGCGTTCCGAGCGGTTTGGCGTGCGATAACTGGCCACTCGAGCCTGTGGATGACTCGTCGAAGACGCGGGATTTCGTCGGCGCCGATTGCGAGCCTGAACTCGTGAAGACGCCAGCTAGGCCCAAACTCGGTAGCGACCTCCTCGCCCGCGGGGACGCGAGCCCGCGGACGCTGAACAGTCGCTACGACCGGGTGTACCGCAACGTGTACGTACCGAAGGGCAGCGAACTCAGCGCGGCATCGCGTGCGAAGGCAGCGTGGTTGTGGTCGGGCCGTCAGTCGACGATCGCGGGCCTCTCGGCAGCGGCGCTGCACGGCTCCAAGTGGGTCGACCCCGCGCTGCCCGCCGAGCTGTACCGCACCAACGGCAAGCAGGTCGACGGCATCACGATCCACCGAGACGTGGTGCCCCTCGCCGAAACGCTATTCATCGACGGGATGCCGGTCACGACGGCCGCCAGGACGGCGTTCGACCTCGGGCGGCGGCCGGGGCGCACCCTCGCAGTGGTGCGGGTCGACGCCCTGGCCCATGCCACCGGCCTACGACCCGGCGCCAGTCATCGCACGCATCTTGGGACATGCCGCCGCATGAGTGGCCACTCGAGCCCCTACAGGTGGGGCGCCAGCCCGAACTTCTCGAACAGACCGTCGGCGTGGAACGCGACCACGTGCGAGATGCGGCCGTCGCTGACCTGCAGCACGTGCAGCTGGAACTCCTCGTGCCTGCCGGTCTCGCGGTTGAGCATGTACAGCGCCGCCGCCGGCTGCCCGTTGGCGGTGGTCGCGACGAAGCGCATGTCGCCGGGCCCCTCGGCGGGGCAGTGCGTCTTGGACAGCGTGACGATGTTGGCCGGACCCTGGTACCAGCCGTCGAACGGTGGCATCTCGAACACCGCGTCCGCGGTGAACAGCTCGACGAGCTGGTCCATGTCGTAGGTCTCGAACGCCGCCACGTACTTCGCAAGCTGTTCCCGGGCCTCTGGCGAATCCGGGTCGGCGATCTCGCCATCGCGCGTCGGTTGCGCGGCGTCGAGTTGCGCGCGGGCACGTTGCAGCAGGCTGTTCACCGCGGCGGTCGAGGCGCCGATCGCCTCACCCACCTCGGAGGCCTTCCACTGCAACACCTCGCGCAGCACCAGAACCGCGCGCTGCCGGGGTGAGAGGTGCTGCAACGCCGCGACGAACGCCAGCCGCACCGACTCGCGGGACTCGGCGATCATCGACGGATCCGACGGGTCCTCCCGCGGCGCGTCGGGCAGGGGCTCCAGCCAGGTGATCTCGCGGTGTTCGGCGATGTCGCCCGACGGGTCCGACGCGGGCGCGCCGAGACCCGAGGGCAGCGGCCGGCGCTTGCGGCCGTCGAGCGAGGTCAGCGAGGTGTTGGTGGCGATCCGGTACAGCCACGTGCGGACCGACGACCGGCCCTGGAACCCGTCGTAGGACTTCCAGGCCCGCAGATACGTCTCCTGCACCAGGTCCTCGGCGTCGTGCAGCGAGCCGGTCATCCGGTAGCAGTGCGCGAGCAGTTCGCGCCGGTACTTCTGGGCATCGGACAGGAAGACGTCCCTGGGATCGGACGACTCCGGAACGGCTGATATCTCTGTGAGGACGCTCACGGGGCAGAGCCTACTCAGCACCACCGACGAGTCCAGGGCATCGACGACGGCGCCTGTGGAGAGCGGGCGTTAGTCTCGCGGGGTGTCGGCAACCCGCGAGGAACGCAGCTTCCAGAGTGCCCAAGGCGGTGGCAGCCCCGTCCGCATCGTCTACGACGTCTGGACGCCCGAGACCGCGCCCCGCGGCGTGGTGGTGCTGTGCCACGGGTTCGGTGAGCATGCCCGTCGCTACGACCACGTCGCCCAGCGGTTCGGCGCGGCGGGCCTGGTCACCTACGCGCTCGACCTGCGGGGACACGGTCGCTCCGGGGGCAAGCGCGTCTACCTAAAGGACATCGCCGGGTACACCGGTGACTTCCACACCCTGGTCGGCATCGCAGCCGCCGAGCATCCGGGCCTCAAGCGCGTGGTGCTGGGCCACAGCATGGGTGGCGGCGTCGTCTTTTCCTACGGCGTCGAACACCCCGACGACTACGCGGCCATGGTGCTGTCCGGGCCCGCCGTCTACGCCCAGGACGGGGTGTCGCCGGTGATGGTGGTGGTCGCCAAGGCGGTCGGCAGCATCCTGCCCGGGCTACCCGTGGAGCAGCTGCAGACCGACGCGGTGTCCCGCGACCCCGCCGTCGTCGCCGCCTACATGGCCGACCCGATGGTCCATCAGGGCAAGCTGCCCGCAGGGATTGCCAAGGCGCTGATCGGCGTCGGCGAGTCGATGCCACGGCGCGCATCGGCTCTGACCGCGCCGCTGCTGGTCGTGCACGGCGAGCAGGACAAGCTGGTCCCGGTGGCCGGCAGCAGGCAACTGCTCGAATGCGTCGGCGGCATCGACGCCAGCCTCAAGGTCTATCCCGAGCTGTATCACGAAGTGTTCAACGAGCCCGAGCGCGAACTGGTGCTCGACGACGTCGTCTCCTGGATCGAGGTGCGCCTGTGAGGACGGCGCCTGTGAAGACGGTGGCCATCCGACTGTTCGTGGTGTTCGCGACGCTCCTGGCCGTGGTCGCCTGCTCGTCGGAACCGGCGCTGACGGCCACCGAACCCGGAGGCTGGGTCGACGAGGACGTCACGTTCGTCGCCGACGGGCTCACGCTGCACGGCACCTACCGGCACCGCGGCGAACCCGCGCCGGGACCCGCGGCACTGCTGATCTCCGAGAGCGGCAACACCGACCGCAACGGGGACAACGCCGTCGCGGGACCCGTCGGCAACATGCGCCAGCTCGCCGAGTATCTCTCCGACAAGGGCATCTCGAGCCTGCGCTACGACAAGGTCGGCACCGGCAAGACCGGCCTGGGCCCCTACGCGACGCGGCCCGCCGACGTCGGCAGCGCCGTCTACACCGCAGGCGCGAAGGCCGCGGCCCGCTTCCTGGCCGGGCAGTCCCAGACCGACGCCTCGCGCATCTCCGTCTACGCCCTCGGCGAGGGCACCGTGCACGCGATGGCACTCGTCACCGATACCGCCCCCGACGCGTTGAAGGTGCACTCGCTGGCGCTGTTCCAGCCGCTGTCCGGCCGCTACCTCGACATCATCACCGGCCGGGTGCGTGCCGACGTGGACGCCGCGGTGTCCACGGGTGCGAAGAACCGCCAGCAGGGCGACGAGGTCCTCGCAGCCTGGGCGAACGCCGTGACCGAGGCACGGACCACGGGCACCGCGCCGGCGAAGCTGCCCGAGGGCCTCGGCGCGATCCTGAACCCCGCGAACGTCAAGGCGGTCGTGGAGGCCGACGCCATCGATCCGCTGGCGCTGGCAGCGAAGGTCCCGGCGGGCATGCCGGTCCTGACGACGTGTTCGGACTCCGACGCGCAGGCCGATTGCACCTCGGAGAAGCCGCTGTTCGACGCGCTCGGCCATACCGCGCTGACCGTCGTCGAACTCAAGGGCGTCAACCACGTGCTGCGCGACGACCCGTCCGACAGCGTCGCCAACTACGCCAAGCAGGATCCGCTGTCGCCGCAGCTGGTGACGGCGCTGGACGGCTTCGTCGGCAAGTAGTGGCTAGACTTCCCACAATGACGCGAACAGTGGTCGCCTCCGGTTACGGCAGCCCGGAAGTCCTTGTGCTGCAAGACATCGAACTTCCCTCGCCGGGGCCGGGCCAGGTACTCGTCGACGTGCGCGCGGCCGGCGCGAACCCCGTCGACTACAAGCTCTACAGCGGGCAGATGGGCGACGACCACGCCAACCTGCCGATGCCGGTCGGCATGGAGGCCAGCGGTGTCGTGGCCGCGGTGGGCGACGGCGCGGAAGGCTACACCGGGCCACTGACGGTCGGCGACGAGGTGATCGTGACCGGTGTTCACGGCGCTTACGCCGACCAGGTGCTCGCAGACGCCTCCAACGTGGGACGCAAGCCCTCGGCGCTGAGCTTCGAGCAGGCGGCGGGGCTGGTGTTAACCGGCGGGACCGCGTGGCACCTGTTGACGGAAACCGCTGTGGGGACGGGCGACACCGTGCTGGTGCACGGCGCGGGCGGCGGCGTCGGCCTGATGGTCGTGCAGTTGGCGGCCGCGCGCGGGGCCAAGGTGATCGGCACCGCCAGCCCGTCGCGGCACGATGAGCTGCGTCGATACGGTGTCGAACCGGTCGCCTACGGCGACGGGCTCGCTGATCGGGTCCGTGCGATCGGGCCCGTCGACGTGGCGCTCGACCTCGTCGGCACCGACGAGGCACTGGACACCTCGGTCGAACTGGTCGCCGACCGGTCGCGCATCGCCACCATCGCAGGGTTCGCGCGCGCCGGTGACCTGGGCATCGAGGTCCTGACCGAAGCGAACGGCGGCCAGGCCATCCGCGATGCGGCGCGTCCGGAACTGCTGGCGCTCGCCGACGCGGGTGCCCTCGAGGTGTCGGTCGACAAGGTCTTCCCGCTGACTGAGGCAGCCGACGCGCACCGGTACCTGCAGGAGGGCCACGCGCGCGGAAAAGTCGTACTGGTTCCCTAGCTTCTGACTCATGACACACCAATGGATCCGCTCGTGACGGACGACAAGATGCTGGCCCGTATCGCCGCACTGCTGCGACAGGCCGAGAACACCGAGAACGAACACGAGGCCGAGGCCTTCATGGCCGCGGCGCAGCGACTCGCGACCACCACGTCCATCGACCTGGCGGTCGCCCGTGCGCATGCTGCGACCCGCACGGCCGCACAGGAGCCCGTGCAGCGCACGGTGACGATCGGCAACGCGGGCACCCGCGGACTGCGCACCTACGTGCAGCTGTTCGTGGTGATCGCGATGGCCAACGACGTGAAGTGCGACGTCGCCTCGAACTCGACGTTCGTCTACGCCTATGGCTTCGCCGAGGACATCGACGCCACCCATGCGCTGTACGCCAGCCTCGTCGTGCAGATGGTCAAGGCCTCCGACGCCTACATCGCGACCGGCCGGCATCGGCCCACGCCGACCATCACCGCGCGGCTGAACTTCCAGCTGGCGTTCGGAGCGCGCGTCGGGCAGCGACTCTCCGACGCACGCGACGAGGCCAAGCGGCAGGTCGCCGCCGACGTCGAGCGCCCGAAGGGCACCGAGATCGCGTTGCGCAACAAGGACATCGAGCTGAAGTCGTTCTACCGCGAGGCGTCGAAGGCGCGCGGCACCTGGCGGGCCACCAACGCCTCGGCCGGGTATTCGTCGGCAGCCAGACGGGCAGGCGACCGGGCGGGGCAGCGCGCCAAGCTCGGCCCCAGCCCCGAATTGTCCGGCGCGCGGGCAGCCCTGAACGACTGACCGTCCGTGCCCCGCGACGCGCAACGCTCGAAGGTCTACGCGGCCGAGGAGTTCGTGCGAACGCTGTTCGACCGTGCCCGGGCGCGGGGCAACGCGATCGAGTTCTTCGGCGCCAACCTCACGCTGCCGCCCGAGGCGCGGTTCGGATCGGTCGACTCCGTCTCCCAATACGTCGACGAGGTGCTGAATCTGCCCGCGGTGCAGCGTCTATGGCCCGAGGCGCAGCCGCTGCGGGTGCGCAGCCGTCGCGGCCGGACGGCTGCGCACTACGAGCGCGACGGCGACGAGGCAGTGATCGCGGTACCCGACGGCAGCACGTCCTGGGCGTTGCGGGAACTGGTTGTGCTGCACGAGATCGCCCACCACCTCAGCCCCGTCGAACCCGCCCATGGCCGTGCGTTCGTCGCGACGTTCTGCGAGCTGGCGGATGCCGTGATGGGTCCGGAGGTCGCGCACGTGCTGCGGGTCGTGTACGCGAAGGAGGGTGTGCGGTAAGGGAAACCGGTTAACGTGGGCCGGGTGAACGAGCCCGTAGATCCCGTGGATCCCGTAGCCCTCGACGCCCTGTTCGGTCGACTGCTGCACACCGAGGATGCCGCGCTCGCCGCGGCGCGCGAAGCCGCCGACGCCGCGGGGATGCCGAAGATCGAGGTGTCCGCGCAGCACGCGAAGCTGTTGTCGCTACTGGCGACGATCTCGCGCGCCAACCGGGTGCTGGAGATCGGGACGTTGGCCGGGTACAGCACCATCGCGCTGGCGCGCGGTGTCGGTCCCGGCGGGCAGGTGGTGACGCTCGAGTACGAGCAGGCGCACGCCGACGTCGCCGCGGCCAACCTGGAACGCGCCGACGTCGCCGACCGGGTGGAGATCGTCGTGGGTGCCGCCCTGGACACCCTGCCGCGCCTGGCGAGCCGGGGCGAGCGGTTCGACTTCTTCTTCATCGACGCGGACAAGGAGAACAACTCGGCATACGTCGACTGGGCCGTCACGCTGGCCAATCCGGGTGCAGTCGTGGTCGTGGACAACATCGCCCGCTTCGGCCGGGTGCTGGACCCTGCGCCCGACGATGCGCAGGCCAGGGCCGTGCATGACATGTTCGTCATGATGGGCGAGCATCCGCGGCTCGACGTCGCCGCGATTCAGACCGTCGGCACGAAGGGGTGGGACGGGTTCGCCGTCGCGTTGGTGCGCGAGTGACCTGAGGCGTTGGTACGCGAGTGATCTGAGGCGTTAAACCGCGGACTGCAGCCCGCGGGGGGGCACGGTGAGTCCGTCGACGGCGTCGGTCAGGCTCGCCGACACGGCCTTCTCCGACATGCCGAGGCGCTCCGATGTCTCGACGACGGTCATGCCGCGGCCGTAGGTGAGTTCCATGCACTTGCTTTGCTGCGCAGACAGCTTTTCGTAGCGCCGTCCGGGTTGCTTGCCGCGGACTGTCGCCACCTCTACCGAGGCCTTGCCGTTGGTGTCGACATCGGTGCGGACGTGTTCGACGGCCACCCGGTGCGCGAGCGTCACCAGCCACGCTCCCGGTGAGAACGTGTCGGCGTCGAAGTCGGCGGCGGTCTCCCACACCTCGAGGTAGATGCGCTCCATCAGGGTCTCGCGTTCGATGGGATCGCGGACCAGGGTGCCGATGACGCCGAACACCCGTGAAGACGTCCGGTCGTAGAACTTCAACAGAGCGTCCGAATCGCCCTGGGCGATGCGCTCGATGAGGGAGTTGAGAGAAGAGAGTCCTGCGGTCACTGTTGAGCCATTCCGTGTCAGCGTCGACATGATGCCGGTGTTGCCTCACAGGCGAGTGACGGGTACCCAACGGCGCCTGGTGCGAAACCACGCGCGACCTCGTGTTTGGCGCGCCGATCGCTAGGGCATGGTCGGCTGGTGGGCATCAAAGTGCAGGGCACCAGCATCGAGATCGACCGTCAGGTCGCAGCACCGTCGGACGCCGTGTGGGACGTGCTCACCGACCTCGACGCGTGGCCGCAGTGGGGCCTGACCGTCACCGCGGCTCAACTCGACGAGGGCGACGTCCTGACCCTGGGCGTCACGGGCCTGGTGTGGACGCCGGTCGGCGTGCCGCTGCCCTTCACGATCGACGAGTTCGTGCCCGGCCGATCGTGGGGATGGCGTGTCGCCGGTGTGTCGGCGACGCGGCACGGCGTCGACCCCGTGGGTGACGGCTGCCGACTCTGGATGACCGCACCGCTGTGGGCGCCTGCCTACCTGCCGGTGCTGGCGGTCGCCCTTGCGCGCATCGACGAGATGGCCCGGGACCGCTAGCTGCGCCGCGAACGTCGGTTACCGCCACGCTCATCGCGGAGAAGCGTGGCGGTAACCAACGTTCGCGGGAAGTGGACCGCTAGCTGCAGACCGCGCCCGTCGCCGCCGAGTGCACCAGCTTGGTGTACTTCGCGAGCACGCCGGACGTGTACACCGGGGGCAACGGCTCGAAGCCGACCTTGCGGGACTCGAGTTCGTCGGCGTCGACCAGCAGGTCGAGCGTGCCCTTGCCGACGTCGAGCCGGATCCGGTCGCCGTCGCGGACGAACGCGATGGGTCCGCCGTCGACGGCCTCGGGCGCGACGTGGCCGACGCAGAGGCCCGTCGTCCCGCCGGAGAACCGGCCGTCGGTCATCAGCAGCACGTCCTTGCCGAGGCCCGCACCCTTGATCGCACCGGTGATCGCGAGCATCTCGCGCATGCCGGGCCCACCCTTGGGGCCCTCGTAGCGGATCACGACGACGTCGCCGTGGGTGATCGTGCCGTCCTCGAGCGCGTCGAGTGCGGCGCGCTCGCGCTCGAAGACCCGTGCGGTGCCCTCGAACACGTCGGAGTCGAAGCCCGCGGACTTCACGACCGCGCCCTCGGGGGCCAGCGAGCCGTGCAGGATCGTGATGCCGCCGGTGGGGTGGATCGGCGACGTCAGCGCGCGCAGCACCTTGCCGTCGGGGTCGGGCGGCGCGATGTCGGCGAGGTTCTCGGCCATGGTCCGGCCCGTGACGGTGAGGCAGTCGCCGTGCAGCAGGCCGGCGTCCAGCAGTGCCTTCATGACGACGGGCACGCCGCCGATGCGGTCGACGTCGTACATGACGTGCTTGCCGAACGGCTTGACGTCGGCCAGGTGCGGGACCTTGGCGCCGACGCGGGTGAAGTCGGCGAGCGTGAGTTCGACGCCGGCCTCCCACGCGATCGCGAGCAGGTGCAGCACGGCGTTGGTGGAGCCGCCGAATGCCATCACGACGGCGATGGCATTCTCGAACGCCTCCTTGGTCATGATGTCGCGGGCGGTGATGCCGCGCTTGAGCAGTTCGACGACGGCCTCGCCGCTGGCGCGGGCGTAGCCGTCGCGGCGACGGTCGCTGGCGGGCGGCGCGGCCGACCCGGGCAGTGACATGCCGAGCGCCTCGGCCGCCGAGGCCATGGTGTTGGCGGTGTACATGCCGCCACAGGCGCCCTCGCCGGGACAGATGGCGCGCTCGATGATGTCGACGTCCTCGCGTGACATGAGCCCGCGGGCGCAGGCGCCGACGGCCTCGAACGCGTCGATGATCGTGACGTCGCGCTCGGTGCCGTCGGTCAGCGTGGCCTTGCCGGGCATGATCGAGCCGGCGTAGAGGAACACACTGGCCAGGTCGAGGCGGGCCGCGGCCATCAGCATGCCGGGAAGCGACTTGTCGCAGCCGGCGAGCAGCACCGAACCGTCGAGGCGCTCGGCCATCATCACGGTCTCGACGCTGTCGGCGATCACCTCACGGGACACCAGCGAGAAGTGCATGCCCTCGTGGCCCATCGAGATGCCGTCGGACACCGAGATGGTGCCGAACTCCATCGGGAAGCCGCCTGCGGCGTGCACGCCGTCCTTGACGGACTTCGCGAGCCGGTCCAGGGACAGGTTGCACGGGGTGATCTCGTTCCACGACGACGCGACGCCGATCTGCGACTTCACCCAGTCGTCGTCACCCATCCCCACCGCGCGGAGCATCCCGCGGGCGGCGGTCTTCTCGAGGCCGTCGGTGACGTCGCGGCTGCGGGGCTTGATGTCGGGTTGAGCGTCTGAGGGCATCCGTCGATTATGCGCTCGACCAGTTAGTAGTCCAAAACGATTTCGATACCCCTTGGGGGTATCCGGTACGGTGGGTTCATGACCTCCACCACGTCGGCCACCGGGCGCATCGCCGCGCTCGTCGCCGCAGCCGCCACCGCCCTGTTCGTCTCCGCCTGTACCGAGACACCCGCGTCGGACGGTCACACCGAGCACTCCCATGGCGCAGAGTCGTCCGCGCCCGCCGCGTCCGGCGAATCGCCCGCCGCCCTGCCCGCAGGCGTCAACGACGCGGACGTCGAGTTCGCCAAGGGCATGATCCCGCACCACGAGCAGGCCGTTCAGATGTCGGAGCTGGTGCCCGACCGATCGTCGGACCCCGCCGTCATCGAACTGGCCGCGGCCATCTCGAAGGCCCAGGAACCCGAGATCGAGACCATGCAGAAGTTCCTCACCGAGTGGACCGGCAGCGCCGAGACCGGTCACGAAGGCCACGACATGGGTGCGATGGGGATGCAGGGAATGGTCGACGGGGCCACGATGGAGAGGCTGGAGACGCTCAAGGGCGCCGAATTCGACACACTGTGGCTGCAGTCGATGATCGGCCATCACGAAGGAGCCATCGCGATGGCCAACACCGAGATAGCCGACGGTGCCGATGCCGACGCCAAGGACCTCGCCGCCGAGATCGTGAAGACCCAGCAGGCCGAGATCGATCAGATGAAGCAGATGCTGGGAGGCTGACGTGTCCGAGACCGTTGAAGTGTCCAAGATTGAGACGCCCGTCGACGAGGTTGCCGCACATGGCTATTCGTCGAACAAGGAGAACTACGCCAAGCGGCTGCGGCGCATCGAGGGCCAGGTCCGCGGCATCTCGAAGATGATCGACGAGGACAAATACTGCATCGACGTGCTGACGCAGATCAGCGCCGTCAACAGTGCGCTGCAGTCGGTGGCGCTGGGGCTGCTCGACGAACACCTCGGCCACTGCGTGAGCCACGCCGTCGCCGAGGGCGGCGAGGAGGCCGACAAGAAGCTTGCCGAGGCGTCGGCGGCCATTGCCCGATTGGTGCGGTCCTGACCGGCGAGGGGCCGGAATGCGAAGTGTGCGATACGCGTAACGATCGTCTAGGCCAAGGCGATCAAAGTGGCAGTTCAGCGGTCATTCGTCGGCCGCGCACCCGGCCCGATGCCGGGGCGTGACGGTCGTCGCGGGGATGGGCGAAGCCCCGCGCTGTGCCACACTGGGGTCAGTTTGGGTTATGGAGGTGGCTAGATGCCGCAAGGGACTTACGTTCAGGCGCCTAAGAGGGCGATGAAGAGAATCGCCACCGCGGTGTTCACCGCCGGACTGGTCGGTTCATTCGCGATCGGCAGCCCATCTGCCTGGGCGGAACCGCAACCGGACCCGGCCGTGCCCGTGCCGCCGTTCGCGCAGCCCGCTGCTCCCGCGCCGTTCCAGATGCCGCGCATGCCGTGGGATCCGCCTGCGCCGCCCGTCGCCGAACCGGTGGTGCCCGCCACCCCCGCGCTCAACCAGTACGGCGCACCCGCGGTCATCCCCGAGGGGACGCCCGCAGGCCAGAACCCCACCCCGTACACGGGGGAGCCGGTGTTCGCGCCGCCGACGTTCAACCCGCTCAACGGGTCGATGGTCGGCGTGGCCAAGCCGATCTACATCAACTTCCAGCGCCCCATCGCCGACCGTGCGATGGCCGAGCAGGCCATCCACATCTCGTCGAGCCCGCCGGTGCCCGGCCGCTTCTACTGGACCAGCGACACCCAGGTGCGCTGGCGTCCGCAGGACTTCTGGCCTGCCAACACCACGGTGAACATCGACGCCGGTGGCGCCAAGTCCAGCTTCCGCACCGGTGACTACCTGGTGGCGACCGTCGACGACGCGACCCACACGATGGAGATCAGGCGCAACGGTGAACTCGAGAAGACGTTCCCGATGTCCATGGGCAAGGAAGACGGCAAGCACGAGACCAAGAACGGCACGTACTACGTGCTGGAGAAGTTCCCGGACATCGTGATGGACTCGTCGACCTACGGCGTACCCGTCACCTCGGCCGAGGGCTACAAGCTCAAAGTCCAGGACGCCGTCCGCATCGACAACAGCGGCATCTTCGTGCACAGCGCGCCGTGGTCCGTCGGCGATCAGGGCAAGCGCAACGTCAGCCACGGCTGCATCAACCTCAGCCCCGCCAACGCCCAGTGGTTCTACGACAACTTCGGTAGCGGCGATCCCGTCGTGATCAAGAATTCGACCGGCCTCTACGACCAGCCCGACGGTGCGTCGGACTGGCAAATGTTCTAGGCGCTCCTGTCCAGCGACTCATCTTTAGGATGAGTCGTCTGCCTACCCCCTAATTTGCTCTGCCCGCTTTGCTCTGCGCTTTCCGCACGATATGGTCGTGCTGGGTGTTGGGGGAAGCGTGGCTGAGAGTAAACCTGTGGTGAAGGCAGTCAAACCGAAGCGAGGCAGGCCTGCGGGCGGCAGCGCGGGGGAGACCCGTGCCTCCATCGTGTCGGCAGGCCGCATCGTGCTCGGCGCCAGAGGGCGCAGGGCGGCGACCGTCAGAATGGTCGCCGACCAGGCAGGACTGTCCAATACAGCGGTCTACTACTACTTCGCGGGCATCGACGACATCCACGATGCAGTCGTCGCGGACGTATCGTCGGTGATGAAGCGGTCCGTGCGCGACGTCCTGAACCAACCGACGCTGCGGGCTCAGATTCGCCACTACGTCCTCGCGATGCGCCGCCTCGACGTCGAGGATCGTTCGCTGATGCCGTTCCTGATGCGCGACTACCTCGACGTTGCGCGTGGACCCAAGCGCAAGCGCAAGGGGTCGCTGTTGATGACGACGACGGACCTGATCGGCGCGATGGTGAGCAACGCCGTCGAGCGGGGCGAGCTGGCCGCTGACGTCGACCAGCGGGCGATCGTGGGCCTGCTGTCGTCGGTCCTGTGGGGCGTGCAGTTGTACGCCGGCTTCGCCGAAGAGGCGGATGCCGTGGCGCGGGTCTCCAACTATCTCGAGGTGGTGCTGGCTCACGGCGTGGTCCGAGGCCCGGCGAAGTCGAACGCCCTCGCCGGCTGACGTCGGTCTAGCGGCCCTCGAACTTCGACAGGTACAGCCACGTCGGCCGGTACCCCCGCCGCTCGTAGAGCCGGATCGCGTCGTGGTTGCCGGGCAGCGCACCGAGGACCAGGTCCGGGACGCCTCGTTCGCGCAGGTGGGTCTCGAGCCGGTCGAGGAGTTCGGAGCCCAGGCCGCTACCCCGGTAGGCGGGCAGCACGCTGAGCGACTCGATATCGCCGATCCACTCGCCCGTGCGCCACGTGTCCGGAATCCAGGTGTCGCTGACGGCCATCACGTGCGCCAGGCCGTAGCCGACGAGGTCGTCGCCCACCGACGCCAGAAGCAGCAGCGTGCCGGACTTTTCGAGCAATTCCTCGTACAGGCCGCGGCGCTGCTCCCACGTCTCGTCGTCGCTGACGTATGGCGCGAGTTCCGGCATCGTCTCGGCGTGGCGATGGTGCACGGCGACCCACAGCGGCGCCAGCGCGTCGAGGTCAGCGGCGGAGCCGGTCCGGATCTGCCAGTCGTTCCCCATCCGCCGAGACTACGGAAGTTGACGGAATATCGCGGTAAACCGTCAACAACCGTCGTCTCGGCGCAGCATCAGCTCCAGATACGCACGCGGGCAGCGGGTTCGAGGTACAGCCCGTCGGACTCCTCGACGCCGAACGCGTCGTAGTAGGCGTCGATGTTGCGAACCACGCCGTTGCAGCGGAACTCCGGCGGTGAGTGCGGGTCGATCGCGAGCCGTCGGATCGCCTCGGCATCGCGGGACTTGGTGCGCCACACCTGCGCCCAGCCATAGAACACGCGCTGCACACCCGTCAGCCCATCGATGACGGGCGCTGGCTTTCCGGCGAGCGACAGCTCGTACGCCAGCAACGCAATCGACAACCCGCCCAGATCGCCGATGTTCTCGCCGACCGTGAACGCGCCGTTGACGTGGTGATTGGGCTCGAGCCCGCGGGGCGTGAAGGTCTCGTACTGGTCGATCAGCGCCTTGGTACGCACCCCGAACTCGTCGCGGTCACTGTCGGTCCACCAGTCGACGAGGTTGCCGTCACCGTCGTACTTGGCGCCCTGGTCGTCGAAGCCGTGTCCGATCTCGTGGCCGATCACCGCACCGATGCCGCCGTAGTTGGCCGCGTCGTCGGCCTCGGCGTCGAAGAACGGCGGTTGCAAGATCGCCGCGGGGAAGACGATCTCGTTCATCCCCGGGTTGTAGTAGGCGTTGACGGTCTGCGGCGTCATGAACCACTCGTCGCGGTCGACCGGCCCGCCGAGCTTGGCCAGTTCGCGGTCGGTGTCGACGGCCTGCCCGCGAATGTAGTTGCCGTACAGGTCATTGCGATCGATGACGAGCGCCGAGTAGTCCCGCCACCGCGCCGGGTAGCCGATCTTCGGGGTGAACTTGTCGAGCTTGGCCAGCGCGCGCTGCCGCGTCTCGGGGGTCATCCACTCCAGGTCGTTGATGCTGACCCGGTAGGCCTCGCGCAGGTTCTCGACGAGTTCGTCCATCCGCGCCTTCGCGCCGGGCGGGAAGTGCCGCTCGACGTAGAGCTTGCCGACGGCGTCGCCCATCAGGCCCTCGACCAGACCGACGCCGCGCTTCCAGCGGTCGCGGATCTGCTCGGTGCCCGACAGGGTGCGACCGTAGAAGTCGAAGTTCTCCTCGATCAGCTCGTCGGTCAGCAGCGACGCCCGCGCGTTGATGACGCGCCAGCGCAGCCAGCGCTTCCAGTCCTCCAGGTCGCGTTCGGCCCACAGTGCGGCGAAGGCGGTCAGGAAGTCGGGCTGGCGGACGACGACCTCCGCGACCTGCTCGGTGGTGGTGCCCAGCGCCGCCACCCAGCCGGACCAGTCGAAACCGGGCGCCTCGCCGGCCAGGTCGGCGAATGCGCGCAGGTTGTAGGTGAGGTCGGCGTCGCGACGCTTCACGACGTCCCAGTGCGCTGCGGCGAGAGCGGTTTCCAGGCCGACGATGCGCTCGGCGGTCGCCTCCCACTCGCCGGGCTGCGGCTCGGCACCGAAGACCAGGCCCAACATCCGCGCGATGTGCTTGGGGTAGGCCGCGAGGATCTCGGCGTGTTGCGGGTCGCGGTAGTAGGACTCGTCGGGCAGCCCGAGTCCCGATTGCGAGAAGTGCAGCAGGTAGCGGGTGGAGTCCTTCGAGTCGGTGTCGACGTACACGCCCGCGCCGCCTCCGACGCCGACGCGCTGCAGTGCCCCGAGCACCGAGGCCAGTGCGTCACGGTCGACGGCGAGGTCGACGGCCTCGAGTTCGTCGAGCAACGGCGTCACCCCGGCACTGGCAACGGCGGCCTCGTCCATGAAGCTGGCGAACAGGTCGCCCACCCGCTGCTCGTCGGTGCCCGGCGCGCCACCTAGAGCGGCAGCCTCGTCGATGAGTTCACGGACCTGCTCCTCCGCCCGGTCGGCGAGCGAGCGGAACGCTCCGTCGGTCGCACGGTCGGCGGGAATCTCGTATTCGGTCAGCCAGCGGCCGTTGACGTGTCCGAAGAGGTCGTCCTGGGGACGTGCGTCGTCGTCCACGTAGGACAGGTCGATACCGGATTTGAAGGCTTCAAGCGTCACTCCGCCATCCTGCCATCGCCCGCCGGATGCCCGCCGCCGCCGAGGTCAGGACGGGCGTCGGCGGTGGCATGACGGCGGGGACACCGATGGGTGCCGGGTACCCTCACGGCCATGCCCGACGAGCCAGTAGCAACGACCACCGAGGACGCAGGCGGTGGGATCACCCGTCTCGGCATCGCATCGGCCGTGCTCGGCGTCGTCTCGGTCGCGGCAGTCGTGCTCGCGTTCGTCATCTGGTCCGGCCACCGCAGTGACAGCGCCGAGCGGACCTATCAGACCGAGGTACTGCAGACGGCCGTGGACTGGACCAACGTCCTGATCAACATGAACCAGGGCAGCCTCGACGAGAGCCTGCGCACGCTGCACGACGGCACCGTCGGACAGCTGAGCGCCGACTTCGAGTCGACCGTCGAGCCGTTCAAGCAACTGGTGACCAGGTTGCAGTCGCAGACCACCGGCCAGGTCGAGTCGGTCTCGATCGAATCGCTGCACCACGACCCGCCCGGCCAGGCGCCCGCCGAGGACCAGCCCGAGCTGTCGTCGGTCGCGTCGCGCACCGACACCGTGATCGTGGTCGCGACGTCGCTGAGCCGCAACGCAGGCGCGCAAGAACCGCAGACCGTGCGGTGGAACCTCCGCCTCGGCGTCTCCGACGTCGACGGCAAGCTGCTGATCTCGCGGCTGGAGACGCTGCGATGAGGAACCCGTTGCGGGTAGTGCTGTTCGATGTGCTGGCGCCCGTGGCGGCGCTCGTCGCGCTGATCTACGTCGGCATGGCGCTGGCGTGGCCGCTGTGGTGGGTGTCGGTGTGCTCGGTGCTGTGCCTGCTGATCGTGCAGGCCATGGTCGTCGACTACGTGCTGTATCGCCGCGACGGCGTCACCGTGGGCACCGACGACGAGGGGCCGGGTCTTCGGCTGGCGGTCGTCGGCATCGCGGCCGCGGCGCTGATCGCCGCCGTCGTGGTCGGCTACACCCAGTGGACGATGCCCGACCGGGCCATGCGCGCCGACGTCGACGAGGTGGTCGGCATCGCCAGCAGCGTCGCCGAGGCGTCGGCGACGTTCACCCCGCAGGATCCCAACGCGTCCATCGACCGTGCGGCGGGGCTGATGACACCCGAACGCGCGGAGACCTACCGCAACGAATTCGCCGCCGTGGCAAGGGAATTGACGAGCAAGAACATCTCGGGGCAAGCCGAGACGATCTCGGCCGGTGTCGAGGCGATCGGACCCGCCGTCGCGAGTGTGGCGGTCGTGATGCGCGGTACGCAGAACGCTCCGAACAAGAAGCCCGACGTCGCGGTCTACGCCTTGCGGATCACGCTGTCCAAGGACGGCGGGGACTGGATGGTCGTCGACGTGACGCCCATCAACGCTCGCTAGTCAGCGGCGGGTGCGCTCGTCGTGGATCTTGGCGAAGCGGTCGGACAGGCGACGCATGCGGATCATCAGCGACGCGGTCGGGCACTGGCTGCCGTCGAGGTACGCCCCGAACGTCGAGGCCGGCAGGCCGATGCGCGAGGCGAACTCCTGCTCCCCGAGCCCTGACCGTTCGAGCAGCAGCCGGACGTGCCGGGTCACCTCGGCGCACTCGTTGGCCTCGAGGTGCGCGCGGGTGCGGATCAGGACCTCCTGCAGCGCCTTGGACACGCCGTAGGGCGGTGCGGTCTCGAGGACCTCTTCGACCTGCCGGGCGGTCCTGCCGTAGGGGTCGCGCTTGATGGCGACGACGATGCGCTGCCACACCGTCAGGTCGTCGGTGTCGAGGGCGGCGCGGATCGACGAGGTGGGCCAGAACTCCACCGGGCGGTCGTCCACCGGTGGCCTGCGCTGTGCGGGGCCTGCGGCTTGACGCGGGCGACCGGGGGTGTCGCTGAGCGTGTCCCGCGCGTCTGCGGACAACGTCACCTCGCCTCCTCCAGCATCGCCACCGCCACCGAGAGGCAGCGCTTTCTCACTCTCTCCCATTCGACGCCCGCGTCGGGGTCCGCCGCTGCGGCGACGTCGTCCGCATCCGACGGGTGGGGATCGGCCAGACGGCGTACCAGCTGCGTGGCCACCCACTGCCTGCGGGAGCGTTGACCAGAGTAATACCGGTCCATCCGGGCCAGCACCTCCGCCGCGGTTTGGGTCTCCATCGAGTCGATCAGATCGGCGAACTCCGTGAAGTCCCTGGTCGAGTTGCGGCACATGATCAGGTAGCTCTTCAGCCGCAGCGTCTCGGCCCCGGTGGGGATCTGCAGCCGGTCGCCGGTGGGCAGCAGCACGTTGGTGGTCTCCATCGGCTTGCGCCGTTCCACGACCGGGACGTCCGCGTCGGCAGCGGTCTGCAGCGCGTCCAGCGCGACCGCGAGTCTGCCCCGCCACATCGTGACCGGGTGGACCGTCGTCGGCGGAACCTTCCTGCCGCCGCCCCGCACGGAGTAGAACCGGCCGCCGCGGGTGCCGATGCGGACGGTGTCGGTGCCGGCCGGTGCCACCGCGGTCGCACCCGCGCCGACGGCGTTGATCGCCCGCACGCCCGACCCGACGAGCAGGGCCTGGTCGCCGTCGCTGGTCCGGCTCACCACGACGGGCCCGCAACCGCTGAACGCCAGCGGGTCGGCGACCGTGATGCTCTGCGGCGCAAGGTTCTTCAACTTCGCCGCCGACTTGACGACGGTGCGGATGTCCGAGCCGGACGGGCCCAGTTCCGAGATGTCCTCGGGGATGATGACGAGGTCGCCGATGTCGACCTTGGGCAGCGGCTTCTCGAAGTCGACCGACGGCAGGATGCGGTCCAGCCAGCGCGGCAGCCACCAGTTCCACTCGGCGAACATCGCCATCAGGGCGGGCACCAGGATCAGGCGCACCACGGTCGCGTCGACGGCGATCGCGACGGCGCACGCCACGCCCAACTGGGCGACCAGCGGCATGCCCGCGAACGCGAAGCCGACGAACACCGCGATCATGATCAGCGCGGCGCTGGTGATGGTGCGGGCGCTGGTGCTCACGCCGTAGGCGACGGCGTCGCGAGTGTTCTGGGTCTGGACGAACCGCTCGCGGATGCGGGTCAGCAGGAAGATCTCGTAGTCCATCGACAAGCCGAAGGTCATCGCGAGGACCAGCGGGGGAATGGTGCTGTCCAGCGACGACAGCGGCTCGAAGCCGAGCGGTTCGAGCCAGCCCCACTCGAAGACCGCGACCAGGCTCCCGTAGGCGGCGGCGACCGACAGCACGGTCATCAGCACGCCCTTGAACGCCAGGAACACCGACCGGATCGAGATCAGCAGCATCACGAACGCGATCAGGGCCACGAACGCGAACACCAGCGGCTGGGTCGCCGACACCCTGTCGTCGAAGTCCTTGAGCAGCGCGGTCGGACCACCGACGTCGACCTGGGCCCGGTCGCCGGCCGCCTGCGGCAGGTTGGCGCGCATCCAGTCGATGGACTCGCGGGCGCCGGGATCCTCGGGATCGACCGACAGCACCGCCGACAGCAGCGCGCTGCGGTTGTCGTCGCCGAAGACCGGCGGCGACACGTTCGCCACGAACGGCGCCTCGGCGATCTTCGTCTCGACCGCGGTCAGCGTGCCGGCGTTCTCCGGCTGGTTGGCGGTCCGGTCGGGGAAGGTGACGAGCACGCGGATCGGGCCGAGCGCCCCCGGGCCGAGGGCCTCGGCCGCGGCGTTGATGCCACCGCGGATCTCGTGGGTGGGCTCGAACTGCCGCTGCAGGCTGTTGCCGAGCGTCATCGCGAAGGCAGGCGCGGCCATCACGAGCAGGAGCACGGCCGCCGAGATCGCCGACACCCACGGCCTGCGCATCACGCCGGTCACCCAGCGCGTCCAGAAGCGCGACTGCGTGGTGTCCGGGCGACGCGACAGGTGCAGGTAGGTCGATCGCTTCGCGGCCGCCTTGCCGAACGTGCGCAGCACCGCGGGCGTGAGCGTCGTCGACGTCAGCACCGCCACCGCGACGGCCAGGATCGCCCCGGTCGCCATCGAGGACAGCACCGGGGTGTTGATCAGGTAGATGCCGGTCACCGACGCGATCACCGTCAACCCCGACAGCAGCACGGCCAGGCCGGAGGTGCCCATTGCGGCGTCGGCCGCCTGTTCGGCGTCGCGCCCGGCGCGCAGTTCCTCGCGGAACCGCATCAGGATGAACAGCGAATAGTCGACGGCCAGCGCGATGCCGAACATCGACACCGTCGACGTCACGAACACCGACATCGTGGTGATCGTCGACAACAGGAAGACCAGGCCCATCGTCACCGCGACCGTGCACACGCCGAGCAGCAGCGGAAGCGCCGCCGCGGCGAGCGAGCCGAAGACCGCCAGCAGCACGATCATCACGATCGGCAGGTTCCACTTCTCGGCCTGGGCGATGTCGTGCTTGGTGGCCTCACCCGCCGCCGCGCTGAGCGCGCCCTGGCCGATGACGTAGAGCCGGACCTTGCCGTCGGCGGTCTCGCCGGGCTGGTCGCCCTCGATGCCGATCTCCTTGCGGAGGGCCTTGGCGATGTCGGTGCTACCGCTGCCGAACCCCGTCTGCAGGGACACGACGTACGGCCGGTCCGGCTGCGGTGGGGGCTGCTGCGGGTTGGGGACGATCTTGACGCGTGGGTCGGCAGCCGCAATGCGCTCGAGGTTGGCGACCGCGCCGTTCATGTCCTCGAACGAGGCGTCGGCACGCGGCGCGGCGACGAGCGCCAGAGGCGAGGCGCCCTGGTCGGGGAAGTGGTCCTGGGTCTGGTACTCGACGTTCAGGGACTGGGACCCGGAGACCTCGAAACCGCCGCCGGTCAGGTTGCCCGAGTTGGTCAGCGACAGATACACCGCCGGTACCAGGAGCAGCAGCCATGCAGCGAAGACCGCCCAGCGATACCTGCGCAAGTTGCTGCTCAAGCGCATCATGAACTGCTGGATGACGAACCTCGGCCTTCTTCCCGGCGTTTCGTAGCCAGAGCGTACCGCAGGCTGAGGTAGTGTCCCCGGCCCGCGACGGCCCCGTACCAGCCAGGGCCGTCCGAAGTCCGCGGGGCCCGCACACCCGATCCGAGTGACCTGCGGCTTTGCTGGACGGATTGTGCGGTCGGCGCGCGTAGATGGCAGGATGGCGATCGCAGGTCATCGTCGGGCCCCTCGCCGAGACGATGCCATGGCCGTTCGGCGTGGGTTTCGCGACGCCACGGGCGGATCGCGACGATGAGGAGTCTTTGATGAGGACCAGTACCGGAACCGCACGTCGAGGACTCCTCGGCGTGTTCGCTGTGACTGCGGCGGGCGGTGCTGCGGTGGCGGCGCTGGCCGTGCCCGGCGGCCTCTCCGCTCCGTCTGCGACGGCGGCATCCGACCCGTGCGCAGCCAGCGAGGTGGCCAAGACGCTTGGCTCGGTGGCCACGACGACGGGCAACTACCTCGACACCCACCCCGAGACGAACACCGCGCTGACCACGATCTCGCAACAGCAGGCGGGGCCGCAGCAACTGGTCGGGATCAAGTCGTACTTCGACGCCAACCCGCAGGCGGCCAAGGACATGCAGCAGTTGCAGGCCCCGCTGGTCGGCCTGTCGAGCCGCTGCAAGCTGCCGCTGACGCTGCCCCAGCTGCTCGGGCTCATGCAGTCCGCGCAGGGTGGCGCCGCGCAGGGCGCGACGACCGGTGCTTTGCCGGCAACGGGGCCGAGCGCGCAGACAGCGGGCGTCCAGGGACCCCTCGGCTTGTCCTCCCCGTCGACGGCGTCGACCGCCCGGCAGGGCACCGGACCCCTGCCCGGCCCGGCCTCGAGGTCGGCGGGCTAACTCCCAAGTCCGACGGCGTCTTCGTCAGCGGTGCGCTGACCTGCGATTCTCGGCGTCTTCACAGTGGATTGGGCGCAAGGCAAGAAAGTCGGAACGGATTCTGCTTAGCTTTCCGTTGTCGGTAACCGCCAGGGGTTACGGCGTCTGAAGTTCTCGAGAAGGAGCTTGACCATGTTGCTCTCGGCCCGTGCTGGGCGACGTGCGGTAGCTGGTGCCTTGGGCGCCGGTTCGATCGCCGGCGCGATGCTGTTCGGTGCGATCCCCTCCGCCATGGCGGACGATCCCGCGCTGAACCCGCCGAACTGCACCGCCGCCGACTTGGCCGGTGTGGCCTCCGGCGTCTCGGCTTCGACCTCGGCCTACCTCTTCACCCACCCCGACGTGAACTGGTTCTTCACCAGCCTCGAGGGCAGGGAGCGCGAGGAAGTCCGCGTCGAGGTCGACCGCTACCTCAATGACAACCCGCAGGTGAAGGCCGAGCTGACGGGTATCCGCCAGCCGCTGGTCGACCTGAAGAACCGCTGCGGCACGGCACCGGCGCCCGCAATCCCGTAGGCCCGATGCCGTTGCGGCAGGGGGCACCTCCAAACCAGGGGGAGGACACCGGCGCGGAGCGGTCGGGGCAGTCCGAGACGTCTGACGTGTCAGACCGATCGCTGCCCGACGGCTCCGGCCGGATGGTCTTGATGGTCGACGACGACCCGGACGTCCGTACGTCGGTGTCGCGTGGGCTGCGGCACTCCGGCTTCGACGTCCGCGTCGCGTCGAACGGCAAGGAAGCGTTGCGGCTGCTGTCGACCGAGACCCACGACGCACTCGTGCTCGACGTGCAGATGCCCGAACTCGACGGCGTCGCGGTGGTCACCGCGCTGCGCGCGCTCGGCAACGACATCCCGATCTGCGTGCTGTCGGCGCGCGACACCGTCAACGACCGGATCGCCGGACTCGAGGCCGGTGCCGACGACTATCTGACCAAGCCGTTCGACCTCGGCGAACTCGTCGCGCGGCTGCATGCGCTGCTGCGCCGGTCGGCGCACTCCGAGCAGTCGTCGGACAGCATGACCGTCGGTCCCTTGACCATCGACACCGCGCGACGTCTCGTGTTCGTCGACGGCGAACGCGCCGACCTCACCAAGCGCGAGTTCGACCTGCTCGCCGTGCTGGCCGAGAACGCCGGCGTCGTGCTGTCCCGGCAGCGCCTGCTCGAATTGGTCTGGGGTTACGACTTCGACGTCGACACCAACGTCGCCGACGTCTTCATCAGTTACCTGCGGCGCAAGCTGGAACGCGACGGGCACAGCAGGGTCATCCACACGGTGCGTGGGATCGGTTACGTCCTGCGCGCCGATCCGTAGCGGTGCAGCTCCCTCGGTTCCTTCGCTCGGCGTCGCTGCGGACGCGGGTGGCACTGGCGTCGGCCGCCGCCGCCGCCGCGGTGGTCGCGGTGTTCACCGTCCTCACGTCGGTCGTTCTGGCGAACAACGATGCGGCGCAACTGGATCGGCGACTCGACTCGATCGTCGACGCCAGCGTGTATCCCGATCAGAGCGACTCCACCCGCGGCGTGCTCACCACGGGCCGGTCGCGCACCACGGGACAGGTGGTGTTCCAGCGCGGCTTTCAGCTGCCCCAGCTGGCACCGGGCACCGACACCGTCGAGGTGAACGGGCTCGACTACCGGGTGCGCACCATCCCGGTGGACCAGCAGGGCGGCGTGCTGATGTCGGTGGGCATCCGGGCCGACAGCATCCTGTTGAGCCGCGCGCGGATCCCGCTCTACACGGCGGTCGGGGTGGGCACCGTGCTGATCGCGGCGGGGCTCGGGTGGCTGCTGGCCGGGCCCGCGATCCGGCCGCTGCGCCGGCTGACCGCGCAGACGCTGCGGCTGGGCAAGGGCACCGAGAAGATCGACCCGGTCAAGGGGGTCCGGGAGGCCGAGGACCTCTCCGACGCGATGGTCGGCATGTTGAGCAGGCTGGCCGCTGCACAGCAGGCGACGACCAACAGCCTGCAGGCCGCCCAGGACTTCGCCGCCAACGCCGCTCACGAACTGCGGACGCCGTTGACCGCCATGCGGGCCGACCTCGACACGCTGCGCATCCACGATCTGCCTGCCGACGAACGCGAGGAGGTGGTGGCCGACCTGTCGCGCGCGCAACGTCGCGTCGAGGCGATCATCACCGCGCTGGGCCAACTGGCGTCCGGGCAGCTCGCGCAGGCCGAGGACCGCGAGGCCATCGACGTCATGGACCTGCTCGATCGGGTGGCGCGGGAGAACGCCCATCACGGCGTGGAGATCGTCGTCGAGGTGGGCGAGGACGTCGGGTCCGTATGGGGCTGGCCGGGCGGGCTACGGCTCGCGGTGGACAACCTGGTGCGCAACGCGGTGGCGCACGGCGAGGCGACGCGGATCCTCCTGTCGGCCTACCCGTCCGGGTCTTCGATGGTCATCGTCGTCGACGACAACGGGCGCGGGTTGCCCGCCGAGGAACACGAGGCGGTGCTCGGCCGGTTCGCCCGCGGCAGCACGGCGACTGCGGGCGGCTCGGGCCTCGGCCTCGCGCTCGTGGCGCAGCAGGCGGCACTGCACGGCGGCACCATCGAGCTGTCCGACGGACCGATGGGTGGCCTGCGTGCCACGCTGACGGTGTCGACGTCTGCCGACGCCGAGGCGGTCACCGATCGAGTCGAGTTGGTCGGCGCCGAACCAGGACCGCTGCGACGCCACGCCAGCCGAGTAGCAGGGCTGCGGTCACGAGCGAAGCGACCACCACGAAGCTGACCGCGGTGCCCTGACCCGACAGCTTGCGCAACGCCATCCCGACGACCACGGTCGCCAGCCACACCGCCAGGCCAGTCGGCGTCAGCGAGGTGGGTCGCCGCCAGCCGCGAATCACCAACCAGCCCAACGCCGTTCCAGTGAGGAACGGCCACGCCGTCTCGACCACGCCGGCGACGCTGAGGCCCTCGGCATGGCTGCGCCGCCCGATGGTGCAGAACACCACCACGCAGACGGCGTCGGCGAGCAGTGCGGCGGCGACGGTGCGTCTACCCGAGGTCATAGGTCATCACGTCCAGGAACATCGGGCTGACATTGGTCTCGTCGCGGGCGGTGAACCCCGGCGTCATCGGTGCGGGCGCGCCGTCCTGTAGCGGATCGATCGCGCTGTCGTCGAGCATCCGGTCGTCGAGCCTGAACGACGGGAAGACGAACGGCAGACCGTCGGCGCGCAGCGGATCGGGCGTGCTCATCACGTGGAAGTGCAGGTGCGGTGCATCGGTGTTGCCCGAGTTGCCGAGATTGCCGAGCACCTGGCCGGTGCTGAGTTGGTCGCCGGGCTTCACCTTCACCGACCCGGTCTTCAGATGCGCGTAGAACGCGTATCGCTTCTCGGTGCCTCCGCCGGAGATGTCCTGCACGACGTGATTACCGCCGTACTCCTCGAGTCGCAGACCCGTCGGCGCCGTGCCCGCCACCTGTTCGGGTAGCCCGTCGAGCACCGACACCACGGGGCCGTCGGCCACGGCGTGGATGTCGGCACCGAAGAAGGGGTAGGACTCGGTCTTGGCCTTGTCGCCGGCGAAGATCGTGCCGGCCGCGCTGAGTTGCAGGTAGTCGATGGCGAACCGCTCGGCCGCCCACAGTTCGCCGTTGAGCGGGTTGAGGGCCATGCGGTGCGCGGTCATGTCGCAGCAGCTGTTGGCGTCCAGCCAGCGCGGCCCGTCGAGCGGCGGTGAGATGATCGCGGGTTCACGGGTGGAGACGCTGACGGGTGCGACGTCGACGACCATGGTGGCGGGCAGCAGCGGCGGCATGGGCTTGCTGAGGCCGACGTCGATGGTGTGCGAGAGTTCCTGTGGGACAGCCGGTGTGCTGCTGCCCTCGGCGCCATCGATGACGACGTCGAGCCAGACGATGCCGCTCTGTGCGAGCCCGAACGTCCTCGTCGGCTTGGCCGCGTCGCCGAGGATTCGGGTGCGCGCCGCCAGGTCGTCACCCGACAGCGTCAGCAGCGACCGGTCGCCGGCCTTCACGGTCACCGACCGGAGATCGACGTCTTGACCGACCGCGTTGGTCAGGTCGAGTTCGTAGGCGAGATGGACCTTGCCGTCGGTCATGGGCACCGGAATCGGCGCCGACAGCACCCGCGCCAGCATGGGCGTCGCCACCGCCGGTTCGGCCTCGGCGACTTGCGCACCCGACGTGGATGGTGATCCGGAATCCGCTGCAGGGGTTGACGATTCGCTGCCGCTCGAACAGGCGGTGAGCAGCGACAGCGCCGCGAGCAGGGCGGTGACGCGACGCGCGGGATGCCTCATCGATCGATCCTAGGGGTCACGATCACGCCGTGACTCGGATTCGCGAACGGCCTCGGGTTGGGCGTCGCCACGCGGCGTCTCGTCGGATTCTGCATCGGCGGCGTCGGGGTCGATGTCCTTCTCGGTGCGGAACATGAAGAAGAACACGACCCAGCCGATGGCGGAGATGAAGATCCAGCTGACCAGACGGTAGATCAGCATCGTGGAAATGGCCGACGCCAACGTCATTCCGCTCGACACCAGGCCGGGCACCAGCACCGCCTCCACGACCAGCAGCCCGCCGGGCATCAGCGGTATCGCCCCCACCGCGCGGGCCGCGGCGTAGGCGACGGTCAGGCCCGCCAGCGACGGATGGCCACCCGCGGCGTACGCGGCGAACGCCAGGCAGGCTACGTCGGCGATCCAGTTGAACAGTGACCAGCTGAATGCCGTACCCAGTGCGCGGCGGCTCAGGCTCACCGACTCGAGCTGTTCGAGGGTCTCCCGCCACTTCTCCAGCCCGGTGTCGGAAGGCTTGTTGCGCAACGAGTTCACCCACGACAGCAGCTTGGCGCCGATGCCCTCGATCTGCTGCGGGTTGGCCGCGACCGACTGCGCGAGCAGTAGCAGTGCGACGAACCCGCCGAGCGTGAAGATCAGCGACAGCGGGTTCTTGCTCGCGCCGAGCAGGAACGCACCACCGAGGCCCAGGAGCGCCAGACCGACGGCCTGCAGCACGCCGGACATGACGAGCTGCCAGGACGCCACCACGGGCGAGGCGCCCCACATGCGCTGCTGCCGGTAGATGAACGTCGCCGAGAGCACCGGCCCGCCCGGCATCGTCGTGGACAGCGCGTTGCCCGCGTAGAACGCGGCCTCCGAGCGCCACTGCCGGACCTGGACGCCCGCCGACCGCAGCAGCGTCCGCTGGATCTGGGCGAAGCTGTGCATCGACGCCATGGCGGCCACCACGCACGCGAGCACCCACCGCGGGTCCGCGGTCAGGATGCTCTTCCACGCCTTGGCGAGCTGGTCCCACACCAGGACGACCTCGACCGTCAGCACGATCACCGCGAGGGCGATGAGCACCCAGCGCAGCCACCAGTACTTCCCGCGCGGGCGGCTCTCCTGGGGAGCGTCGCCGGCCGGCGCGTCGTGCGACACGCCCTACAGGGTAACGGCGGGATGCCCGGCTCAAAGCGTCCCGCGTCGGGGCGAGTTCACTCGTTACGCTTCCGCCATGTCACGGGGTGCGTCGGGCGGGTTCTCGGTGGATTCGGCAGCGGACGCGGCGGTGCACCCGCTGGTCCGCAAGACCGCTGCCTGGTCGTGGCGGGTGCTGGTGATCCTCGGTGCGCTGCTCGCACTGCTGTGGGTGGTGTCGCGGCTCGAGTTGATCGTGGTGCCGGTGCTGCTCGCCACGATGGTGGCGGCGATGCTGATGCCGGTCGTCGACGGCCTCGACCGGCGGGGCCTCAACCGCGGTGCCGCGGTGGCGGTGGTCCTGCTGACCGGAATCGTGGTCGTGGGCGGACTGCTCACGTTCGTCGTCAGCCAGTTCATCGCGGGTGCGCCCGCCCTCGTCGAGCAGGTCACGCGCAGCATCACCAACTTCCGGCAGGCGCTGTCCAGCGGTGTGTTCGCCCACTTCAGCAACGACCAGGTGCGCAGTGCGTCCGACGCGGCGATCCAGGCGCTGAAGGACAACCAGGCCAAGCTCACCAGCGGGGCGTTCTCCACGGCGGGCACGATCGCGGAGATCGTCACCGGCGCGCTGCTGGTGTTCTTCACGCTGGTGTTCCTGCTGCACGGTGGCCGCAACATCTTCGCGTTCGTCTCGCTGATCTTCCCGACGACCGTCCGCAGCCGCGTTCGCGACGCAGGCCGGGCGGGCTTCCACTCGCTGATCGGCTACGTGCGCGCGACGTTCCTGGTGGCGCTGGTCGACGCGATCGGCATCGGAACCGGTCTCGCCATCATGAGCATCCCGTTGGCGCTGCCACTGGCGTCGCTGGTGTTCCTCGGCGCGTTCATCCCGCTGGTCGGTGCGGTGCTCACCGGAGGCCTGGCGGTCATCGTCGCGCTGATAGCCAAGGGCTGGGTCTACGCCCTGATCACGTTCGGTCTGATCATCGCCGTGCAGCAGCTCGAGGCGCACGTCCTGCAGCCGCTGGTGATGGGCCGCGCGGTGTCGATCCATCCACTGGCCGTGGTGCTGGCGATCGCTACCGGCGGCGTGCTGGCAGGCATCGTGGGGGCCCTGCTCGCCGTGCCCATCGTCGCGTTCCTCAACAGCGCGGTGCGGGTGCTGCTGGCCACCGACCCGGCCGCCGAGGAAGCGATCCTCGAGGCCGAGTCGGGTCCACCGATCATGGCCGACGCCGATGACGTCGAGCAGAAACCGCCGAGCGGCTAGATCCTGCCCTCGCGGCGCAGCAGGTCGGCTGCGCTCATACCGCCGCCACGGCGCGTGCGCTCATCCTCCGTCGCCGCCTCCCGCGTGTCGATCTTCTCGGTCGACTCCGGATCCTGCTTGCGCTGTGCGGGGATCGCGGTCGTCGGCTCGTCCCGCTCGGGCTGCGGGGGCCGCTGCTCGGGCATCGTCCGCGTGGGTTCGGCCGACGGCTGCGCCGGAGCGCCGCCACGGAGTTCACCCAGCCACGACTCGATCTCGCGATTCGAGCGGGCAGGCTCGGCCCGGCGCGACGGCGTCGGTACCGCGGGTGGTCCCTGCGGCGCGCCGGCCCTGGCAGGGTCGACGCGCGGCGTGCGCGTGGTCGGAGCGTCGACGGACGGCTCCGTCGGCGCGGCGAAGCGCGTGGTCGGAGCCTCACCAGACGTCGCACCCGCGCCTGCGGGCGTCGGGATGCGCGTGGTGCCGGTCGCCGACGGCGGGTTCACCCGTGGCGGGGCAGGCGGCACGGGCGGGATCCGGCCACCGCGTGACGGACCCGGGGGCAGCGGCGGGCGCGGCGGCACCGGGGTACCACCACCACTGCCACCGCCGTCGGGGTGTCCGGGATCGTGCGGCGGCCGCTGGCGCACGGGTGCACCGGCACCGACCAGGGCCTCGTCCGGCTCGCGTTCGCGCACCGTCGGCCGCTTGCGCTCGTCGGGCAGCTCGGTCTCGCCGAGGCCGAGCCGCTCCTGCAGGCGCTTCATCCAGCGCGGCGCCCACCAGCAGTCGTCGCCCAGCATCTTCATGATCGCGGGCACCAGGAACATTCGGACGACGGTCGCGTCGAGGAGCAACGCGAGCAGCAGACCGAACGCCAGGTACTTCATCATCACGAGGTCGGAGAACACGAACGCGCCTGCGACGACCGCGAGGACCAGGGCCGCGCCGGTGATCAGCCGGCCCGTGGTCGCGGTACCGATGCGGATGGCCTCGGCCGTCGACATCCCGCGCGCTCTGGCCTCCACCATGCGGGACACCAGGAACACCTCGTAGTCGGTCGACAGACCCCAGATGACCGCGATGATCAGACCGATCATCGGCGCCATCAGCGGCTGCGGCGTGTAGTTCATCAGCCCGGACCCGTGGCCCTCGACGAACATCCAGGTGAGGACGCCCATCGTCGAGCCGAGGGTCAGCGCGCTCATCAAGGCGGCCTTGATCGGCAGCACCACGGACCCGAACGCGAGGAACATCAGGATGGTCGTCGTCGTGATGAGCAGCAGGCCCATCAGCGGCAGCTTGTCGAACAGGCTGTGGATGGAGTCCTGCTCCAGCGCAGGCGTGCCACCCACCGACACGGTGATGCCGCGCGGCGGCGGGATGGCCCGCAGCTCGTCGATCTTGTCGGCGGCGTCGGCCCGGTTCACCAGGCCGTTCTGGATCACCCGGGTATCCGGGTTCTTCGACGCGCCGTCGAGGTAGGAGCGTTCCTGCCACATCTTGGTCGGGTCGTCCTCGGGCTCGATGAACCCGGGGATGGTCATGGCCTTGGCGCGGACCTCGGCGATCTGCTGATCGGTGACCGGCTCGCCGTCGTCGCTCTCGAGGACCATGGTCAGCGGTTCGGTGCGGAACCCGGGGAAGGTCCGGTCGAACTGCTCCTGGGCCTGACGGACCGAGTTGTCCGGCGGGAGGTACTTCTCGCTGATGCCCGCGAGCGCGAGCTGGCCCAGCGGGATGATGAGGATGATCATGAAGATCACGATCGGCGCGGCGAAGGCGACCGGCCGCTTCATCACGCGGTTGACGAGCTTGCCCCAGAAGCCCTTCTCGACCTCGGCGCGCGTCTTGTTCTTCTGCGTCTTCTCCGCGAGCCAGTGCAGCCACCACACGATGGGCTTGCGGGCCAGCGGCACGTACCGCGCCAGCGCCAGGCCGAACGTCACCACCACCAGGAAGATGACGATGCCCATCAGCATCCAGTACACGGCAGTGCCGATGACGTCGGCGTCGCGCAGCGCGATCACGCCGTAGGCCATCGCGCCGTACAGCGCGGTGTAGCCGATGACCTGACCGATCAGGGCGAGGTTGGCGCCCTGCTCGCCGGTCTGCTTGATCCGCTTGCGGGCGATGTGGCCGAGTGCGATGCCGACGGGCGGCACCAGCAGACCCAGCGGTATCGACGCCAGCGCGAAGGTGTTGGTCTTCTGCACCGAGGGGTCCCCGGTGACGGGGTCGGGCTCGGCGAACTTGATCAGCGTCTTGACGCCCAGCGCGTCGACGCGCGGGCCGAGGATCGCCAGTGCGGCGGCGAGCACGGTGATCGACAGGATCGCCGCAATCATGACCGAGGCGATGATCGCGTAGGTGATCGACTTCAGGAAGCCCTGCGGGAACAGCAGCAGCGGAACCGACGAGGCGACGAGGATCACCGCGGAGAACATGACGGTGCGGCCCGAGGTCATCACCGTGCGGCGAACGGCCGCCTCGGTGTCGTAACCCTCGGCGAGTTCCTCACGGAACCGGCTGACCATGAACAGGCCGTAGTCGACGGCGATGCCCAGGCCCATGAGCGTCACCACCGGCTGGGCGAAGAAGTGCACGGGGATGAACTCGGCAGCCAGACGCATCACACCGAGCGCACCGGCGATCGTCAGGCCACCGATGATGCCGGGCAGCGCGGCGGCGATGACGCCGCCGAACACGAAGAACAGCACGACGCAGACCAGCGGGATCGCGGCGACCTCGGCGCGCTTCTGATCCTCGCCGATGGTGCCGGTCAGTTCACTGGCCAGGGGCTGCAGGCCTGCCTGCTGAACCTCGAGGCCATCGATGTTCAGGGCTTCCTTGACGGTTTTTCCGTCCTCGCCGACGTTCTTGTTGTAGTTGTTCAGGATCGCGTCGTCGTTGTCGCCCTTGAGCTGCACCGACATGAAGGCGCGCTTCTTGTCCTCGTCGGCCATGTTCTTGAGCAGTTCGGGGCTCTTGAAGTAGCCGATGGTCCGCAGGACCTGGTCGGGGTGCTCGCGTTCGAGTTCGGCGAGGTTGTCGAGGACCTTCTTCTGGAATGCCGGGTCGTCGACGGTCTTGCCGTCCGGCGCGGTGTAGACGGCCACGATGTGGCCGGACGTGTCACGGCCGTAGGCCGCGTCCGCGGCCAGCGACGCGTGCACCGACTGGCTGCCCTCGTCGTAGAAACCACTCTGCGTGACGTGGGAACCAAGACTGATTCCGTACACGCCGCCACCAAGGCACAGTGCGACCATGATTCCGATGACTGCGTATCGGAATCGGTACACCGTTCGACCCCACCAAGCGAACACGCTTAGCTCCTTACGATTCGTGTCAAGACTTTGCCTCGGGCTGCATTGAGTTGTCAGACCCGAGAGGTCAGTAGTGCGGACAGCGGCCTGAATGGCTGCAGCCATGCCCCCTGCTCGGGCAGCGAATCAAGGCCGATTCGCGGCAGCGGCTCCCTGAAGACCCCGGGAATGTCCTCGAGGTCGACGAACTCCAAGGTATCCGACGCTAACGCCCAACTGGCATGTTCACGAAATCCGAGGACGTGCACGTCGACGCCGTCGCGGGCGATGTCCTCGAGCGGAAGCCGGAACGCCTGGCCGTCCGCAGAGGCGACGTAGAGGCCGGCCAGACCCTCGCTGCGGCGCAGTGCGATGTGCGCCAGCATGTCCGAGTCGACGTCGCTGTCGTCCTCGATCTTCGGCTTCGCGAAGACCGCGAAACCCACGTTGCGCAGCGCCTCGACCCAGGGACGCACGACGTCGGCGCTGCCCGGCGCGATGTTGGTGAACACCGTGGCCTCCGGCTCGAGCGCGGGCTGCCGATCGTCGGCGGCGCGCGCGGCAGACAGGTCGGCGGTCTCCGACAGCAGCCAGCGGCCGAGCGCGTCGAACCTCGGCCGGTGCGCCGCGGTGGGCCGTCCGCCGAGGATCGAGCCGAGGCCCATGTCGAGGTTGGGGGCGTCCCAGACCAGCAGCACGCGCTCGGGCACCACCGGTGCGGCCGTCCGCTCGTCGGCCTGCTCGTCGGTCACGTCCTCGGTGATGCTCACCGGTTTCTCTTCGCGCAAGCGCTCATCGGCCAGCCCGCCTTTCCCACACGAACTCCGTGATCGCGCTTCCTGCGCGCAAACCCTTCGCCTCGTACTTCGTCTCGGGCCGTCGTACCGAGATGGGTAGATCGCCCGCGTCGATGCGGCCCTGATCGATGCGTCGAAGCAGTGGCTCGCCGTCACCGACCTCACCGATCTGCACTGCGTAGTCGGCGTGGTCCGTCGCGGCGTGCAGCACGCCGCCGGGTGCGAGCCGGTCGGCGATCAGCGCGACCGTGGGCGGCTGCAGGAGCCGCCGCTTGTGGTGGCGGCTCTTCGGCCATGGGTCCGGGAAGAACACCCGCACGCCGGTCAGCGATCCCGGGGTGAGCATGTGTTCGAGCACGTCGACGCCGTCGCCGCGGACGAATCGGACGTTGCTCAGGCCCTCGCGGTCGACGCCGCCGAGCAGCTGCGCCAGGCCCTTCTTGTAGACCTCGACGGCGATGACGTTCAGGTGCGGTTCCTCGATGGCCATCGCCAGGGTCGAGATACCGGCCCCGCAGCCGATCTCCAGGACCAGCGGCGCCGTCCGGCCGAACCACGCCGCGGTGTCGATGGGTCCGACGGGCGTGCCGTCGGCGTGCCTGGGTTCGGTGCCGAGTTCGGGCCAGCGGCGCTCCCACGTCTCCTGCTGGCGGTCGGACAGCGCCGCGTGCCTGGACCGGAAGCTGGTCACGCGCGGGAAGCGGTGCGCCGTCGCGGCGAGGTCGACGTCGGAATCGGCGTCCTCGCGCTGGGCATGCATTGATCCATCGTCACCCATGCGACTGGGAGTACCCGCATCGTGGTGCAGATTGATACCCAATGGTTGCCTTCGGGCGCGGCCTCCCACCGTCGAGAATTCGTGCTCGGGACGCTCCGCCCCGGGTGCGACGATGACGAGGTGGGTTCCCCGGGCACGCCACCTGCCGAAACCGACGTGCTGACGTTGCTCGCCGATCAGCTGGAGCGCTTCGCCGGCCGGGGTGCGCCCGGTCTCGTGCCGGTCATCGCAGGGCTGCGGATCCCCGACGAGGCGACCGGCGGGCTGGACGACGAGGTGCGGTATCGGCGACTGTGCGACGCCCTCGTGCAGGTGCGGTGCGAGGCGCTCCGATCGGCAGACGACGAGCTGTTCGACTGGTCGCACGGCGGCGCCGCGACGCTGCTCCGGATGACCGCCGCGGTCGCCGTGGTCGAGGCGGCCGGCCTGACCGTCGACCGAGGTGACGGCCCGGACGCGCATCGACGTCGGGCCTCGCACTGGCGCCGCTACGCACGCGGCCGGGTCGCACCGCTGCACCGGTCGTGCAGCGCCGACATCGTCCGCGGCTCCCTGCGACTCCGCGACGAGGCACTCGGTCAGCCGTCGCCCCGGCACGGGAGCGGCGCGGTGGCGAGGCGGGCGGCGGTGCAGCAGTCGCGGCTGCGCCTCGTGCAATGGGTGCGGGGCGAGTGCTCCGATGCGGTCGGCCGGTGGCGGACCGACGCCGCGTCGGTGCCCCGTCGCGGCGCGGCCGACTTCGAGGCCGGGGTCCGGGCCGCGGCGACCGCCCTGATCGACGAGGTGGACGACCGGGTGGAGCGGGACGCGCGGGCACTGGCCGGTCCGCACGCCGACCTCACGAGTGCGGGCTCGCCCGAGGTGCGCCTGCCCGCGCCGGTGTCGACGTCGCGGCGCGTGGAGAACCAGCTGACCGGCGTCCTCGGTGCCGGGTTCGGGCTGGGCGCGGGCCTCGCGTCGGGCAGGGTGCTCGCGGAGGTCGCCGGTGGACCGGTGGCAGCCGGCGTCCTCGGCGGCGCGCTGGTCGGCGTCGTCGTGACGGTGTGGCTGATCGCCATCCGCAACCTCCTGTACACCCGAGCGGTCCTCGACAGGTGGGCCGTCGACGTCGCCGCTGCGGTGCGCGCCCACTGCGAGACGGTCGTCGCGAGCAGGCTGCTGACCGTCGAGGTCGCGCTGGTGACGGCCGCGGGCGGACGCGGGTCACCGGCTCGGGGCGTGACGGACACCAATGAGAAGGAATAAAATCCGAGTCCGCGGAATCTGAATCGTTCCTGTGAGCGATCGGACATAGTCCCAATTAACCGCGGGTATGTCACCCAAGTTAATCTCGATGGAACACCGCGAACGGGGAGTTTCACATGACCGCAGCGACCATTCCGGGTCTGGACGACGCACCGACCAAGCACGAGGGCCTTCTGGCGTGGGTTCGCGAGGTTGCCGAACTCACTCAGCCGGAGCGGGTCGTCTTCGCCGACGGCTCCCAGGAAGAGTACGAGCGTCTCGCCGAGCACCTCGTCGGGGCGGGCACCTTCCAGAAGCTCAACCAGGAGAAGCAGCCGAACTCCTACCTTGCGCTGTCGGACCCGTCCGACGTCGCGCGCGTCGAGTCCCGCACCTTCATCTGCTCCCAGCGCGAGATCGACGCCGGTCCCACCAACAACTGGATGGACCCCGCCGAGATGCGCGGCCTCATGACCGACCTCTACCGCGGGAGCATGCGCGGCCGCACCATGTGGGTCGTCCCGTTCTGCATGGGTCCGCTCGAGGCCGAAGACCCCAAGCTCGGCGTCGAGATCACCGACTCCGAGTACGTCGTCGTGTCCATGCGCACCATGACCCGGATGGGCAAGGCGGCGCTGGACAAGATCGGCGACGACGGCTTCTTCGTGAAGGCGCTGCACTCGATCGGCGCTCCGCTCGAGCCGGGCCAGCAGGACGTGCCGTGGCCGTGCAACGACACCAAGTACATCAGCCACTTCCCCGAGACCCGCGAGATCTGGAGCTTCGGCTCGGGCTACGGCGGCAACGCCCTGCTCGGCAAGAAGTGCTACTCGCTGCGCATCGCCTCGGCCATGGCCCACGACGAGGGCTGGCTCGCCGAGCACATGCTGATCCTCAAGCTGATCTCGCCGGAGAACAAGTCGTACTACATCGCCGCGGCGTTCCCGTCGGCGTGCGGCAAGACCAACCTCGCGATGCTGCAGCCGACGATCCCGGGCTGGCGCGCGGAGACCGTCGGTGACGACATCGCGTGGATGCGGTTCGGCAAGGACGGCAGGCTCTACGCCACGAACCCCGAGTTCGGTTTCTTCGGCGTCGCGCCGGGCACCAACTGGGACTCCAACCCCAACGCGATGAAGACGATTGCCGGTGGCAACACCGTCTTCACCAACGTCGCCAAGACCGACGACGGTGACGTGTGGTGGGAGGGCCTCGAGGGCGAACCCGACCACCTGATCGACTGGAAGGGCAACGACTGGATCCTGCGGGAGACGGAAACCAAGGCAGCGCACCCCAATTCGCGCTACTGCACCCCGATCTCGCAGTGTCCGACGCTGGCCCCCGAATGGGACGATCCGCAGGGCGTGCCGATCTCGGCCATCCTCTTCGGCGGCCGTCGCAAGACCACCGTCCCGTTGATCACCCAGGCTCGCGACTGGCAGCACGGCGTCTTCATCGGCGCCACGCTGGGTTCCGAGACCACCGCGGCTGCCGAGGGCAAGGTGGGCACGGTCCGTCGCGACCCGATGGCCATGCTCCCGTTCCTCGGCTACAACGTCGGCGACTACTTCCAGCACTGGATCGACCTCGGCAAGAACGCCGACGAGTCGAAGCTGCCCGCCGTGTTCTTCGTCAACTGGTTCCGGCGCGGCGACGACGGCCGGTTCCTGTGGCCTGGCTTCGGTGAGAACAGCCGCGTGCTCAAGTGGGCCGTCGAGCGCATCGAGCATCAGGCCGACGGCAAGAGCACGCCGATCGGCATCGTCCCGACCGCGGCCGACCTGGACCTCGACGGTTCGGACGTCAATGCCAGCGACGTCGACGAGGCGCTGGCCGTCCGGGTGGACGAGTGGCGCAACGAACTGCCGCTGATCGAGGAGTGGTTCGAGTTCGTCGGCGAGAAGCTGCCGACGGGCATCAAGGACGAGTTCGACGCGCTGAAGACCCGGCTAGCCGAAGCGGAGTAGGTCTTCGGTTCCAGGGGCGGGGCCCTCGGGCCCCGCTCGGGACCGAACTGCTTAGGCGCCGGTGATGCGGTGGTACAGCGACTTCGCGCCCTGCAGCATCTTGCTGCCGCCGTGGGCGTCCTTGTAGTGCACCATCAGCGTGATGCGCCTGCCGCCGACCGGGCAGGGCAGCGTGGCGTGGTACGACCGGTAGCCCGAGAACACGTACGCGTTGCCGGGAACCAGTGACACGGCGGCCGGTTCGCCGGCCTCGAAGCGACGCCGGTAGGCGTTGCTCTGGGTCACCATCTTCTCGACGATGTTCGTCAGCACCAGACGCCGGAACGGCCGCCGGTTGGCGTGCATCACCAGTTCCCCTCCGGTGGCGGGTATCTCGATGGGGAAGACGACGGTGACGACGGTGGCGTCGTAGTGGAACCACAGGGGCTGTTCGCCCTCGTCGGGGCCGTTGATGATCCGCAATGACACGTCGACGTGCCGATCGTCGGGGTCCGACCTCGGGTGCAGACGGGTGGCCACGGACTCGAGGAAGCCGGCGAGTTCCGGGTCTGCCAGCAGCGCGTCGATCGCCTCGCCGTCGCCTGCCGCCATGTCTTCGAGGAGCACTTCCTGGGTGTCCGGGCGGTTCACGGTGGTGGCGAGACTGCGGGCGGAGTCCAGCCAGCGAGCACTGACGACGCCGGGCAGTGCGGCGTAGCCGACCTCCTCGACGCTCCGTGCGGTGTCGTGCGCAGTCGCGCCGATGTCGCCCCGCAGTGCGTGTGCCGCCGTCAACAGTCCAGCCATGGTGATCCCCGGTCCTCGTCGTGAGTACGGCCAGTATTAACTATTTCTGCACCGGCAACAACCCACAACCGTGACATAACCATGTTTATGGTGCATAAAGCTGTGTTGACTGGCGATAACGCAAGCGGCCGCGACATTGCTGTAGCGCGTGGAGCACGTGCAGCGACATCGTCGTGCGGGGCCCAGTCTTGACGCCTGTCAAGTTTTTCGGGCCTCGGGGTTCAGCTGTGCGATGGGCCGTCGTAAAGTCAGCCCATGCAGATCCGCGACACCGCCCTGGCCACTCCGGACAAGCCAGCCATCGTCATGCACCCGTCCGGAACGGTCGTGACGTTCGGCGAGCTGGAAGCACGGGCCAATCGACTGGCCCACCACTTTCGCCAGGCCGGTCTAGTCGAAGGCGACGCGGTCGCGATCCTCCTCGAGAACAACGAACACATGCACGCCGTCATGTGGGCGGCGCGCCGGTCCGGGCTGTACTACGTGCCGATCAACACGCACCTGACCGCGGCCGAGGCGGCCTACATCATCGGCAACAGCAATGCGAAGGCGATCGTCGGTTCGGTAGCGCTGGTCGAGACCCTCGCCGAACTCGGTGAGCACCTCATCGACGGGCTACCCGACCTGCTGCTGATCGCCGACGGCGACCTCGACGGCTGGCAGCGCTACCCGGAGGCCGTCGCCGGCCACCCCGATACGCCGATCGCCGACGAGATCGAGGGCGATCTGCTGCAGTATTCGTCCGGCACCACGGGCCGGCCCAAGGGCATCAAGCGCGAACTCCCGCACGTACCGCCATCCGAGTCACCCGGCCTGATGGCCGCGCTGATCGGGTTCTGGATGCACCCCGAGGCGGTCTACCTCAGCCCCGCGCCGCTCTATCACACCGCCCCGTCGGTGTGGTCGATGCAGGTGCAGGCCGGGGGCATCACGACGGTGGTGCTCGAGAAGTTCGATGCCGAGGGCACTCTCGACGCGATCCAGCGCTACCGGGTCACCCACGGGCAGTTCGTTCCGGTCATGTTCACCCGCATGCTGAAATTGCCGCAGTCCGTGCGGGAGTCGTACGACGTGTCCAGCCTCGAGCGGGTCATGCATGCCGCAGCGCCGTGCCCGGTGGAGATCAAGAAGCAGATGATCGACTGGTGGGGTCCGATCGTCGACGAGTACTACGCGTCCTCGGAGGCGCACGGCTCCACACTGATCACCGCGGAGGAGTGGCTGACCCATCCCGGGTCGGTCGGTCGGTCCATGGCAGGTCCCGTCCACATCCTCGACGAGAACGGCGAGGAGCTGCCGCCCGGGCAGCCCGGCGAGATCTTCTTCGAGGGCGGCTTCGACTTCGAGTACCTCAACGACCCCGACAAGACGGCCTCGTCGAGGGACTCCCGCGGCTGGAAGACGGTGGGCGACATCGGTTATGTCGACGAGGAGGGGTACCTCTACCTCACCGACCGCAGGCACCACATGATCATCTCCGGCGGCGTGAACATCTACCCGCAGGAAGCCGAGAACATGCTCGTCACCCACCCGAAGGTGATGGATGCCGCGGTGTTCGGCGTTCCCGACGAGGAGATGGGCCAGCGGGTCAAGGGCGTCGTGCAGACCGTCGACGAGGCCGACGCCACCGACGCGTTCGCCGAGGAACTCCTGGGCTGGCTGCGAGATCGCCTGGCGCACTACAAGTGTCCGCGCTCCATCTCGTTCGAGGCGCAGCTGCCCCGCACCGACACCGGCAAGCTGTACAAGCAGGAGTTGGTCAAGAAGTACTCGTGAAGCACCTCCGCGTCTCCGGTGACGGGCTCGTCGGCGCAGAATCCGCAGACAGTGCGACGTTCACGCTGAGCGAGGAGCCGACCGACGACCGGCGGGTCATCACCGTCGCGTCGACGTCCGAGGCGCTGGACCGCATCGGCGAACGCGTCGCGCGGTGGCCGCACGCAGCGGCGGTGTGCGACGACGTGCTCCGTTCGGTCGACGTGACGGCACCGGCGTACCCCGGCGTGATCACCGAGTCGCTGGCGTACTCGACGTTGCAGGGCGGGCCAGAGTTCGCGCGCTGGCTCGCCGACCGCGGCCCGGCGCACCTGCCCGAGGATCCCGACCCTGTCGTGGCCGAACGCATCGGCGACACCATGTACGTGCGGTTCAACCGGCCCAAGCGGCACAACGCGTTCTCGACACCGGCTCGGGCCGCGCTGCTCGAGGCGCTGGAGGTGGCGCGCGTCGATCCGTCGGTCGCCGAACTCGTGCTCGCCGGCAACGGACCGTCGTTCTGCAGCGGCGGTGACCTCGCCGAGTTCGGCAGCTTCGCCGACCCCGCGTCGGCGCACCTCGCCCGTACACGGCACAGCCCGGCGCTGGTGCTCGACGCCATCACGGTCCGACTCGGCGCTGCCTGCCGCGCCGAAGTGCACGGCCAGGTGCTGGGCAGTGGGCTGGAGATGGCTGCGTTCTGCGGGCACGTGACGTCGAGCGCAGATGCAGTGTTCGGTCTCCCGGAACTCGCGCTCGGTCTGCTCCCCGGCGCAGGCGGCACGGTCAGCGTCACCCGGCGCATCGGGCGTTGGCGCACCGCCTACCTGGTGATCTCGGGCGCGACGATCGATCCCGCGACGGCGCTCAAGTGGGGGCTGATCGACGCCGTCTCCGAGTGATTCGTGGAGTAATTCCTGCGGTGAGCGCAGGAAATGTTCCACGAATCACGCCATACGGTTCGGTATGGTCGGGGACATGGTGAATCGCACGGACTCCCGCGCGCGATGGCTGGACGCTGGGCTGAAGGTGCTGGCGGCCGAGGGGCCGACCGCCGTGCGCATCGACCGGATCGCCGCCAAGCTCAAGCTCTCCAAGGGGTCGTTCCACCACCACTTCGACGGCGCCGACGGCTTCAAGCGGGACCTGCTCGACTACTTCGAGAGCATTTCGGTGGAGGCGCTGGAGCGCGCGATCGGCGACGTCGAGGCGCCGGGTGACATCCGCATGGTACTGAGCAGGTTGACCCGGATGGTGGCGCCCGACCGTCACGAAGTCTATTGGCCCGAACTGGAACTCGCGGTCCGCGCCTGGGCGACGTGGGACCCCGACGTGCGTGCCGTGCAGGCCAGGATCGACAGGTCCCGGCTCGCCGCTCTGCAGCGGGTGTGGCAGCCGCATTCACAGACGCCGGAGGAGGCGAGAACGGCGGCCCTGCTGCCGTACCTGGTCGCGATCGGCGCAGCGGTGGCCGTTCCACCCGTCGACGCCGACGAACTCCGGCGGGTGTACGAGACGCTGCTGACGCTGGTGCCCGAGCCTCAGGACTGAGGTGCCGTTCCCGTCGGACCCTTGACTGTCGAGCCATTCAAAGCATACCGTACCGTATGGTTTGATTCGAACGGGAGGACGCGGGCCGTGACACCACTGCCAGATCCACAGTGGCCGATCATCGCGTTGGCCGTAGTGCAGTTCGTCGACGCACTGATGTGCCTCAAGCCGCTCGCGTTCATCGCGCAGTGCTTCGAGGGCGTCGGATGGCCGCGCCGCCTGTGGTGGCTCATGCCCCCGATCAAGTTCGCGGCAGCCGCCGGACTGCTTGCAGGACTGTGGATCCCGTACCTCGGAGCGATCACCTGCGCGGCGCTGGTGGTCTACTTCCTGTGCGCGATCGCGGCGCACGTGCGGGCCAGGGACTTCGGCCGCAACCTGTTCCTCAACGCCACCGGCATGCTCGTCATCTGCGTTGCCGTCGGCGTCTACTGCTTCCTGATTTAGCCGAGAATCGAGAACCGGAGAGGAGAACTCCCATGTCGCAGAGCAAGTCACCGAGCACCGATGTGTTCCAGCGCTGGATCGACGAGGTGTGGTCGGCCGGCCGGGTATCGGACGACCTGGTCGCCGACGACTTCGTGGGGCACTGGCCCGACCGGGACGTGCGTGGTCGCGACGAGCTGACGGCGATCGTGCGGACGACCCGAGAGATGTTCGATCAGCTGACCTTTCAGATCGAAATCGGACCGCTGCGCGACGGCGACTTCGTCGTGGGCCGGTGGACGGGCACCGGACGGCTCGAGACCGGCGAGACGCGCTTCACCGGCAATGACATCCTCCGCCTCGAGGGTGAGCGCATCGTCGAGTACTGGACGGGCACCTCATCCGCGTGACTTGTGGAGTATCACCTGCGGTGAGCGCAGGAAATGTTCCACGAATCGCAGTCAGCGCGAGCGGCGCAGGGTTACGCGATAGGTGTACTGCTCGGGCAGGAAGTGGCTGACCGCCAACTCGACCGGCGCGCCGGACGAATCGGAGTACAGCCGGTCGACGCGCAGCATCGGGTGACCCGTCGCGCAGCCGACGGCCTCGGCCACCTCCGGATCGGCCGCACCCACCGTGATCGATTGCGCCGCTTCGGCAATCGGCTCGGCCAGGTGCGGCTCGATGAGGCCGATGATCGTGGTGGTGCTCACCGCGCCGGTCTGCGTCTCGGCCGCGTCGAGCACCGGCCGCGCCACGGCCTCGGGCAGCGACACCCGCGTGACGCCGAAGGGCACACGAGAGTGCAGCCGCCGGAAGGACACCGCGAACACGACGTCGTCGTCGAGGCGCAGCCGGCTGGCGGCCTCGACGTCGACCCGGCGCCGTAGCCCCGACGTCACCTCCATCGTGGTGTCGTCGGACAGGCTCATCAGGTCCTCGATCGAGCCGAGCTGACGCAGATAGCGTTCGTTCGCGAACGTGCCCCGGCCCGGCACGCGGTACACCGCACCCTCGGACACCAGGTCCTGGAACGCCCGTCGCACGGTCTGGCGGGACAACCCGAACCGCTCGACGAGTTCGGACTCCGTCGGCAGCCGAGCACCGTCCCGGTAGGCACCCGAGGCGATCTCGTCCCGAAGTCGTTGCCGCAGGGACTGATACGCCGGGGGTGGTTTCACGGTCACAGGCCGCCGCGCGCCACCAGTTGTGCGGCGATGACGTTGCGCTGGATCTCGTTGGTGCCCTCGCCGACGATCATCAGCGGCGCGTCGCGGAAGTACCGCTCGACGTCGTACTCGGTGGAGTAGCCGTAGCCGCCGTGGATGCGCACCGCGTTGAGCGCGATCTCCATCGCGGTCTCCGAGGCGAACAGCTTGGCCATGCCCGCCTCCATGTCGGCGCGCTCGCCGCTGTCGTAGCGATCGGCGGCGTGGAAGACCAGTTGCCGGGCGGCGGTGAGCTTGGTGGCCATGTCGGCGAGGTAGTGCCCGACGGCCTGGTGCTTCCAGATCGGCTGACCGAAGCTCTCCCGTTCCTGCGCGTACGCGAGCGCGTCCTCCAGCGCCGCGGTGGCCACGCCGAGCGCGCGTGCCGCCACCTGGATGCGCCCGGTCTCGAGCCCCTTCATCATCTGCGAGAACCCGCGGCCTGGTTCGCCACCCAGAATCGCCGACGCCGGCACCCGGTAGTCGTCGAACGACAGCTCGCAGGACTCGACGCCCTTGTAGCCCAGCTTGGGCAAGTCACGCGAGACCGTCAGGCCGTCGCTCGACCGGAGGTCGAGGCCCTGGGCGGCTTCTCCGTGCTCGGCCAGCACGATGGAGATGCCCCGGTGCTTGGGCGAAGCCGCGGGATCGGTCTTGCAGAGCAGCGCGATCAGGCCGGAGCGGCGCGCGTTGGAGATCCAGGTCTTGGCGCCGTTGATCACCAGATCCGAGCCGTCGGGCCGCGCGATCGTCGTCATGGCCTGCAGGTCCGAACCGCCACCGGGTTCGGTCAACGCCATGGTCGCGCGCAGTGCGCCGGTCGCCATCGACGGCAGGTAGCGCTGCTTCTGCTCTTCGGTGCCGAACAGGTCGATCAGCTTCGCGACGACGGTGTGCCCGCCCATCGCGCCCGCGAGGCTCATCCAGCCGCGGGCGAGTTCCTGGGTGACCAGTGCGTAGCACCGCGTCGACACGGGCGTGCCGCCGAAGTCCTCGGGCACGGCGAGGCCGTAGATGCCGAGCTGCTTCATCTGCTCGATCCACGCCTCGGGGTAGGCGTTGGCGTGTTCGACGTCGCGCACGGTGGGCTTGACGTCGCGGTCGACGAAGGCGCGGACGGTCTCGACCAGCATGGCCTCGTCGTCGTCCAGGTCGTGGGTGCGCAAAGGTACGGCCATATCGAGAACCATATTGACACGCTGATCAAGGCACTGCCAGCATGGTTCGCTGTGACTTTGTCCGGCCAAATATCGGGTGGCCCGTACTTCGACGACCTGCGTGTCGGGGACGTGTTCGACGCCGCGCCCGCCGTGACGCTCACCTCGGGAGCCGCGGCCATTCACCAGTCGATCATCGGCGACCGCCTCCGCCTGCCGCTGGACGCGACGCTCACCCATGCGGTGACGGGCGCGCCGGGGGTGCTCGCGCACCCCGTGTACGTGACCGACGTCGCGATCGGGCAGTCCACGCTTGCGACGCAGCGGGTGAAGGCGAACCTGTTCTACCGCGGCCTGGGGTTCCATCGCTTCCCGGTGATCGGTGACACGCTGTACACCCGCACCGAAGTCGTTGGGCTGCGGCAGAACTCGGCCAGGGCGGGTCGCGCGCCGACCGGCATGGCCGCACTCCGGATGACGACCATCGACCAGGCCGACCGGTTGGTGCTCGACTTCCACCGGTGCGCGATGCTGCCACTGAGTGAGGGCGCCGGCGACACCGGCCACGCCGACGACCTGTCGGCGATCGGCGCGGACACCCCGGCGCCGCCCGACCCCACGGCCGGCTGGGACGTCGAGGCGTACCGCACGCGCGTGCCCGGCGCGGGCTTCGACCCGACACTGGCCGGTTCGGTGCTGACCGGCACGGCCGACGTGGTGAGCAGCGCACCGGAACTGGCCCGACTGACGCTGAACCTCGCTGCGATACATCACGATTCGCGCATCAACGGCCAACGCCTGGTCTACGGCGGACACACCATCGGGTTGGCGCTCGCGCAGGTGACGCGCGCGCTGCCCGACCTCGTCACGGTGCTCGGCTGGCAGTCGTGCGACCACACCGGGCCGGTGTACGAAGGCGACACCCTCTACAGCGAGATCCACGTCGAGGATGCTCAACCACTGCCCGGCGGTCGCGGTGGCGTGCTGAGCCTGCGCTCGCTGGTGTACGCCGCGGCGACCGATGCGGGCGGGCAGGACCGTCAGGTGCTGGACTGGAGATTCACCGCCCTGCGGTTCTAGGCGCGTGGACAATGGCCGGATGGACGCACTGGCCGACGACTGGGGTGCCAGCGGCCTGGCGTACCTGACCGGCGACCCCACCGGGCCACCGGACTACTCGCGGGCAGCCGTGCTGGCCGCTGCGCGAGCGGTGGCGGCCGAGTTCGAGACCCGCACCGGCGTGCGGGTCGACGCCGCCGAGGAACTCGTAGGCAGGGCCGCCCTTCTCGGATTGACCCGGCGCGGTGCGACGTCGGCGGGCGGTGCGTCCCGTCTCCTGCCCGCGGCGGACGGCTGGTGGGCGTTGACGCTGTCGCGGCCCGACGACGTCGACGCCGTGCCCGCCCTCGTCGAGTCCGACGACGCGCCGACCGACCCGTGGCGGGCAGTGCGGGACTGGTCATTCACCCGAAACGTCGCCGACGTGGTCGAGCGCGCCCGGCTGCTCGACCTGCCTGCCGCGGCCCTCGGTGAGGCGGTGGCCCGGCCACCGACGGTGCGCCACGCGGGACCACGCAGCGCGCCACGCACCGCGGCCGGGCTCGTGGTCGTCGACCTGTCGTCGATGTGGGCGGGCCCGTCGTGCGGGCGGCTGCTGCTGCGCGCCGGCGCCACCGTCGTCAAGGTGGAGAGCCGAAGCCGGCCAGACGGCAGCCGCGGTGGACCGCGGCCCTTCTTCGACTGGGTGAACGGCGGAAAGCTCAGCTACACAGCCGACTTCGACGACGGCGCGCGACTGCGCGAGCTACTCGCCATCGCCGACGTCGTGATCGAGTCGTCCCGGCCGGCGGCCCTGCGCAGGCGCGGTCTCGGTCCCGACGACGTCGCCGCCCGTGACGGCCGGGTATGGCTGTCCATCACCGGATACGCCGACACCGGCCGGGTCGCGTTCGGCGACGACGCCGCAGTCGCAGGGGGTTTGGTGGGTCAGGGCGCGGACGGTCCGGTGTTCTGCGCCGACGCCGTCGCCGACCCGCTGACTGGACTGCACGCCGCACTGGAGGTCGTCGGGTCGTTGCGCCGCGGTGGCGGTGAGACCGTGCACGTCGTGATGTCCGAGATCGCAGCGACGTATTCGGCACTGCCGCAGACGGTCCCGCACACCCCGGCCGAGGCGGCCGCACCCACCTCGCCGGCCCCGGCCGCCCGAGCCTCCGATCTCGACGTCGACCGCACCCGCGTCGACCGCCTCATCGACGAGAGAAGGCTCGCCCCATGCTGATTCAGCGTGCCCGGACGATAGACGGGACGTCCTGCGACATCCGGGTGGAACAGGTCGTCGTCGAGTTCGGTGAGCGCTTGGAACCGCGCCCTGGCGAGGAGGTGATCGACGCCGCACACGGCACCGTCGTGCCCGGGCTGCACGACCATCACGTGCACCTGTACTCCGCGGCGGCAGCGCTGACGTCGGTGCGCGTCGGCCCGCACGAAGTGCTCGGCGCCGACGACCTGCGCCGCGCCCTCAATACCGCGCCCGTCGGGGAGGACGGCTGGATCCGCGCGGTCGGCTACCACGAAGCGGTGGCCGGGCCGCTCGACCGCGACGGCCTCGACGCCCTGTCGCCGCCGGTGCCGGTGCGCGTCCAGCACCGCAGCGGGGTGCTGTGGACGCTCAACTCGGCGGGCCTGGCCCACGTCGGTCTGCCGGAACATCCCGACGGCAGGCTGCGCAGCAACGACCGGGGCTGGTCCGGTGGTCTGCAGCGCCGCGAGGTCGGCGTGGCGGGTGGACTGTCCAGGGTGAGCCGCAGGCTCGCGTCCTACGGCGTCACGGGCGTCACGGACGCGACCCCGGACCTGGGTGTCGACGACGTGGTGGCGTTCGCGGAGGCGCGTCGCCACGGCGACCTCCTGCAGCACGTGCACTGCCTGGCGCCGGGCAAGCGCATCCTGCACGACGACGGGCTCGACCTCGCGGAGTTGACCGAGTGGATCGAGGTGAGGCACCGGCAGGGCGGGCACGTCGCCGTGCACTGCGTGACCGCGGCTCAACTGGTGGTGACGATCGCTGCCCTGCGCGCCGCGGGCGCCGTGCCGGGGGACCGCATCGAGCACGCCGCGATGGTGCCCGACGATTGCCTGGGCGACCTCGCCGACCTCGGCGTGGTCGTCGCGACACAGCCGAACTTCGTGTGCGAACGCGGTGACCAGTACCTGGTCGACGTGCCGGCCGACGATCACGGTCAGCTGTGGCGGCTGAGTTCGCTGCTCGCCGCCGACGTGTCGGTCGTGCTGTCCACCGACATGCCGTTCGGCGACGCCGACCCGTGGGCGGCAATGCGGGCCGCGGTACGCCGCACGACCGCGTCCGGGGCGCCGCTCGGGCCGGGCGAGGCGGTGTCGGCCCGGACCGCGCTCGACCTGTTCCACGGCGAGCCCGAGCAGCCCACGCAGCGCCGTACCGTCGCACCGGGTCAGCGTGGTGACCTGTGTGTTCTGGCAGCGTCGCCGGACGAGGTGCTGGCCGAGCTGGCGTCGGACATGGTCGTTGCCACCGTCGTGGCGGGCTCGGTGGTCTTCGATCGTGCACGAGAGTCTGCTGTCGATCTGGGTGTCGTGAAATAAACCCAGCCCTGTGCGGATTGTTCCCGTGATGGAGCACTTCACCTTCGGACGGAACAACGGCCTGCGCGTCTCGGCCCTCGCGCTGGGCGCGGGCAACTTCGGCACGCGGTGGGGACACGGCGCGGAGGAGGACGTCGCCCGCACGCTGCTGGATCGGTACGCCGACGCGGGCGGCACGTTCATCGACACGGCGGCCACCTACCAGGTGGGGGAGTCCGAGGAGATCCTCGGCCGACTGCTGGCCGGCCGCCGGGACCAGTTCACCGTCGCGACCAAGTTCGCGGTCGGCGGGACCGCGGAGGGCAGTGGCGTGCTGCAGACCGGCAACGGGCGCCGCGCCATGTTCCGCTCGGTAGAGGCCAGCCTGCGTCGTCTCGACACCGACTACATCGACCTGCTCTGGGTGCACTGGCCGGACTTCGTCACGCCGCTCGATGAGATCGTGCGCGCCTTCGACGATCTGGCGCGTGCGGGCAAGGTGCTCTACGCCGGGCTGTCCAACTTCCCGGCGTGGATGACCTCACGCGCGACGACGCTGGCGGAGCTGCGGGGCGAGATCCCCATCGCCGCGGTGCAATTCGAGTACAGCCTGGTCGAACGCAGCGGTGAGCGCGACAACCTGCCGATGGCCGAGGCGCTCGGCATCGGTGCGGCCCTGTGGTCACCGCTGGGCGGCGGGCTGCTGACCGGCAAGTACCGCAACGGTGAAGAGGGCAGGCTCACGAAGCTGGCAGCCGTCGTGCACACCGAGGACGGGCCCGCGAAGTCGGCGATCGTGGACGCCGTGCTGGCCGCTGCCGACGAACTCGGCGCACCGCCCGCCGACGTGTCCGTGGCGTGGCTGCTGGAGCGGGCGCGGCGCTCGCCGACGGGCGTCGTGCCGATCACCGGCCCGCGGACCATCGAGCAACTCGACGGGTACCTCGCGGCGCTCGACCTCGACCTGCCCGCCGAGGTGTACGACCGGCTCGACGAGGTCAGCCGCATCCCGCTGGGACAACCGCACGCGGACAACGCCGCACGGGGCTCGGCGGCCCTGGGTGGCGACGGCTTCAGGCAGAGGCCGATTGCGTCTGCCTGAACGTCCGTCGTAGGAACTCGACCTGACCCTCGATGAAGTGCCTGGTGACCTCGGCCTTGGGTGCCACGCCGTCGAAACCGTGGAAGGCGCCCTCGACCACCTCGACGTCGCACGGGACGTCAGCCGCGCGTAGGCGCTCGGCGTAGACCAGGTCCTCGTCGTGGAAGAGGTCGCACGTGCCGACGCCGACCCAGGCCGGCGGTAGGCCCGCGAGATCGTCGCGGCGGGCGGGCACCGCGACGTTCGGGTCGGCGCCGCCGAGGTAGGCCGACCAGCCGTACGCGTTCGACGTCTGGGTCCACATCCGGTGATGCGGGCTGTCGAGGCCCTCCTGGGTCGCGGAGCGATCGTCGATCATGGGGTAGATCAGGACCTGCGCCGCGACGTCGATCTCGCCGCGGTCGCGCGCCAGCAGCGCGAGCGCCGCCGCGAGACCTCCGCCCGCGCTGGCACCGCCGATCGCGACCCGGGTCGAGTCGACCGCGGGCAGGCCTGCGAGCCACGCGAGCGCCTCGTAGCAGTCGTCGAGCGGTGCGGGATAGGGGAATTCGGGTGCCAGTCGGTAGTCGACGGCCGCGACGGTGATGCCCAGCTCGCGCGCGAACCGGCGGCAGGTGACGTCGTCCTGGGAGGCGCTGCCGATGACGTAGCCGCCACCGTGGATCCACAGCAGCGCGGGACCGGGCGTCGTCACACCCGGTGGGCGGTGCAGCCGGACGCCGACACCGGACGTCAGGGTCAGCTTCTCGACGTCACCGGGTACGCGGCGGTCCATCAGCGGCATGGCCATGCGCAGGTAGCGCAGGGAGCGTGGCGTGATGAGGGTTCGGGGCATGAACCGGGCAGCGCGCTCCAGTTCGGGATGGAAGGCGGGCACGTTGCGACCCTACTGCCGATCTCGCGCGCTCAGTCGCCATCGGTGAGAGTTGCCTCGAACGCCACCCGATCGCCCCGGTACAGCGCGTGCACGACCTCGATCGGGCTGCCCTCGGTGTCGAGCGAGCGGCGGTGCAACCGGAGCATGGGCATCGCGGTCGTCGACTCCAGCAGCCCCGCCTCGCGCGGTGACGCCAGCACCGTCTCGATGCGTTCGGTGGCGGAACCGAACGCGACGCCGGTCGCCCGGATCGCGGCGTACAGCGACGTCGTCGGGTCGAACGTCTCCCGAAAGCCGCCGAAGCGGTGCATGGGCAGATGAGTGCTTTCCAGGCCGATGCGCTGGCCGTCGGCGAGCAGGATGCGCTCGAGCCGCATGACGGGCTCGCCGTCGGCGACACCGAGGGCGGCGGCGAGATCGGAGGGTGCGGCGACGTCGTCCCACGTGACCAGGATGCGACCGGGCTTGCGGCCCATCCGCAGTGCGCCCTCGGTGTACGACCGCAGCGAAAGTGGTTGCGTCAGCTTCGACTTCGCCACCACCGTGCCGCGACCGCGACGTTCGATGCGGCCCTCCACGAGCAGTTCGTGCAGCGCCTGGCGCACGGTTTCGCGGGCGACTCCGAAACGCGCCGCCAGCTCCCGCTCGGGAGGGAACGGATCGCCCTCCACCAGGTCGCCGAGCAATTCCTCCAGGGAGGTGCGGATGAGGTAGGGCTTGCTCACCGGTCGGCTCGCTCCACGCCCGAACTCTGCAGCACGCGGCGGGCCACCGTCAGCACGTCGTCGATGGTGGCACCGGACGCCTCGGGGTCCTTCGCCGCGTCGTCGTAGCGACGCAGCCGCACGGCGTCGGGCCACCACTCGTGACCGGTGAATCCCGGCTCGACTGCCGCGCCGCCCTGCGCGGCGAGCGAGCGCACCGACGTCTCGGAAAGGCGTGCGGCATAACCCGGTTCGGTAGCCGCCAGGTACTGCTTGGCGGCGACGTGTGCGCCCGCGAGCCACGCGACCCGGTCGCCGAATCGGGGCCGCAGCCACCGTCGGGCCTCCTCGTCGTGTGCGGACGAGGCGGCGAGCAGCGGGCTGTGTGCGAGGTCGTGCAGGGCGGCAGCGAGGACCAGTTCGTCGTCGGCGCCGTCGGCCATGGCGCACGCCGCGGCCTGCAGTGCATGGTCGAGTTCGTCGACGGCTTCCTCGTCCCAGACTCCGCGTAGTGAGCGCAGCACGGCCTCGGTCTCCTCCAGCAGACGCATGGCGCAAGTGTAACCCCAATTGGTCTATACCAATTGTTAACCTGCTGTTCGCGCTGCCACCACCGCACCTTCCGCGCAGCGACGTCATCGACCAGAAAGGTCTCTTCCCATGCGTGTGACCATCATCGGAGGCGGGATCCTCGGAACCGCCCATGCCCTGGAGGCCGTTCGGCGCGGCCACGAGGTCACCCATCTCGACCGCGAGACCGAGGCCCGCGGCGCGACCGTCCGCAACTTCGGGCTCGTCTGGGTGTCCGGGCGGTCCTCGACCGAACTCGACGCGTCCCTACGCTCCCGGGAGCTGTGGGAGCGGATCGGCGCCGACATTCCGGGGGTGGGCTTCCGGCCCGCCGGATCCCTCACGCTGCTGCGAACGCCGCGCGAAGTCGCAGTCGCCGAGGAGGTGGCGGCCCGACCGGACGCCGCGGCTCGCGGGTTCACCGTGGTCGATTCGGACCGGGCCCGCGCGCTCAACCCCGCGCTACGCGGCAAGTTCGTTGCCGCGCTGCATTGTTCGTTCGACGCCGCCGTCGAATCCCGGCAGGCCATGCCCGCCATCCGCGCACACCTCGCCGGCAGCGGCAAATACCAGTGGTTGCCCGGCACCGAGGCCAGGGACGTGACGGGCCGCACGGTGCGCGACGACCGCGGCCGCCGACACGAGGCCGACGTGGTGCTCCTGTGCCCCGGCGCCGCACACGGTGGCCTCACCCGAGACGTCGCCGGTGACCTGCCCGTGCGCCGGGTGCGCCTGCAGATGATGCAGACCGAACCGCTCGACGAACCGCTCACGACCGCGATCGCCGACGGCGACAGCTTCAGGTACTACCCGGGTTTCGCGGGCACGGCGCTCGACGCCCTGCGCGACGACGAACCGCAGGACCCCGTCGCCGCCGCCCACCGCATGCAGTTGCTCTGCGTGCAGCGGCTGCACGGTGGCCTGACCATCGGCGACACCCACGAGTACGACGAGCCGTTCGCGTTCGACGTCGACGAAGCGCCGTACGCCTACCTGACCGACCTCGTCGAGCAGTTCCTCGGTCGCCCGCTGCCGCCGATCCGGCGGCGGTGGGCAGGCGTCTACAGCCAGTGCGTCGACCCCGGCCTGCTGGCGTGCAGGCACCGTGCCGACGACGGCGTGTGGGTGGTCACCGGGCCCGGCGGCCGGGGGATGACCCTGGGGCCGGCCATCGCCGAGACGACCGCCGATCTTCTGGAACTGTAGAGGAGATACGATGTCCGACAATCCAATTCGACTGGCCGTCCTCGACATGGCGGGCACGACGGTCGCCGACGACGGCCTGGTGGTGCGGTCGTTCGAGGCGGCCGCCACGGCCGTGGGGCTACCGGAGCACGGTGCCGAGCGCGAGCAGGCCCGGCAGTACGTGCTCGACACCATGGGGCAGTCGAAGATCACGGTGTTCCGGGCACTGCTCGGTGACGAGGACCGTGCGCAGCAGGCGAACGCCGCGTTCGAGAGCGCCCACGCCGCAGCGATCGACGAGGGCCATGCGCGACCCATCGACGGTGCGGCCGAGGCCATCGCGCGGCTGCGCGACGGTGGCGTCAAGGTGGCACTGACGACCGGGTTCAGCGGCGCGACGCAGGAGAAGCTGCTCGCCGCCCTCGGCTGGCAGACCATCGCCGACCTCGCACTCGCACCCGGCGACGGCGTGCGCGGCAGGCCCTACCCCGACCTCATCCTGACCGCACTGATGCGGCTGGGCATCGACGCGGTCGGCTACGTCGCCGCACTCGGCGACACCACCAGCGACGTCGACAGCGCACTGCGGGCCGGATGTGCCGTCGCCGCAGGCACACTCACCGGCGCCCACGACGAGGAGCACCTGCGCTCGGCCGGTGCGACCCACGTCGTCACCAACGTCGGCGCGTTCGCCGATCTCATCCTCACCTCCAACCGCACCGTGAAGGGCTGACCATGAAGAGACCACTACTGCGCACCGGTATCGCCGCGATGTCGGCGACCCTGGTCGCCGTCGCGCTGACCGCGTGTGGCGGCACCGGCTCGTCCGGCTCCGGGGGCGGCGAGACGCTGACCGTCTACAGCGCCGACGGACTCGCCACCTGGTACGAGGGGCAGTTCGAGAAGTTCACCAAGGACACCGGCATCAACGTCAACCTCGTCGAGGCGGGCTCGGGTGAGGTGGTGTCGCGCGTGGAGAAGGAGCAGTCTAACCCGCAGGCGGACTTGCTGGTCACGCTGCCCCCGTTCATCCAGCGGGCAGCGGAGTCGGAACTGTTGCAGCCCAGCGGGGTCGACGCGGCGGGCATCCCGGCCGACCAGGTGGGGCTCGACGCCAGCTACGTGCCGATCGTCAACAACGCGCTGAGCTTCATCGCCAACCCGGGTGCCAACCCGCAGCCCCGCACGTGGGACGACCTGCTCGCGCCCGAGTTCAAGGGCAAGCTGCAGTACTCCACGCCCGGTCAGGCCGGCGACGGCACCGCCGTGCTGATCCTGCTGCAGCACCTGATGGGCAAGCCCGGCGCACTGGACTACCTGACCCGCCTGCAGGCCAACAACGTCGGGCCGTCGTCGTCCACCGGCAAGCTGCAGCCGAAGGTCAGCAACGGCGAGCTGCTCGTCGCGAACGGCGACGTCCAGATGAACCTGGGCTCCATCAAGGACGACGGCTCGAAGTTCGACGTCTTCATCCCCGCCACCGCCGACGGCAAGAAGACGACCGTCTCGCTGCCGTACGTCGCGGGCGTGACCAAGGGTGCGCCGCACGCCGAGTCGGCCAAGAAGCTGCTCGCGTTTTTGATCTCCGAGGACGTGCAGAAGACCGTGGCACCCGAGGCGCTGGGCATCCCGGTGCTGACCTCACTCGTCGACGCCGCGCAGCAGTCGGCCGAACCGAACACCCCGGCAGGCGTCCTCGAGGGCGTCGACGTGTGGGTGCCGAACTGGAACACCGTGCTGGCCGACCTCGACGCCGACCTGGCCGCCTACCAGAAGGCCACCGGTAGCTGACATGACCGACATCGGCGTCGGCCGCACGGGCACGCGCGACGCGGCGGCAACGCGCGCGGCGCAGGACTCCGCCAGTGCTGCAATAACCTTCGACAGGGTCGGGGTGCGGTACGGACGTGCCAGGAAGGCGACGGACGCGCTCGTCGACTTCAATCTGCGCGTCGCGGCGGGGGAGACGGTCGCCCTGCTGGGCCCCAGCGGGTCGGGCAAGTCGACCGCGCTCAATGCGCTGGCCGGGTTCGTGCGGCCGACGTCGGGCACGGTGCGTCTGAGCGGGCGCGACGTCACCGATCTGCCGCCCGCCCGCCGGGGCATCGGCGTGGTATTGCAGTCCTATGCGTTGTTCCCGCACATGCGCGTCGCCGACAACGTGGCGTTCGGCCTGAAGTCGCAACGCGTTCCGCGGGCCGAGGTCGCGGGGCGGGTGGCCGAGGCGCTGGAGATGGTGGGCATGTCCGACTACGGGCGCCGCTTGCCGCGGGAACTCTCCGGCGGGCAGCAGCAGCGCGTGGCGATCGCCCGCGCGCTGGCGATCCGGCCCAGGGTGCTGCTGCTCGACGAACCGTTGGCAGCACTCGATGCCCAACTGCGGCAGTCGATGCTGGCCGAGTTGCAGCGGCTCAAGGAGGCGCTGCCCGACACCGCGATGCTCTACGTGACGCACGACCAGGCCGAGGCGCTCGCCTTGGCCGATCGCATCGTGGTCATGAACGACGCCCGCCTGATGGACGTCGACACCGCCGAGAACCTCTGGCGGCGGCCACCGACGAGCTTCACCGCCGCCTTCCTCGGCGGTGCCAACCTCATTCCCTGCACGGTGGGACGCGTCATCGGCACCTCGGCGCTGGTCACGTTCGCGCACAAGACCGTCAACACCGAGGCGCCGCAGCCGACCGTGGGCCGCACGGAGTGGGCGCCGGGTTCCAAGGCGCTGCTGTGCGTCCGGCCGCACGCGCTGCGCATCGTCAGTCTCGGTGACCGGGATGCGCTGCGGGCCAACGTGAATGCGGTGGTGTGGCGCGGTGCCAGCACCCGGCTGGTGCTGTCGGTGGGCGCGATGCCCGACCAGCTGCTCGACGTCGACGTGCCCGGCAACGCGCACTACGAGATCGGCAGCGAGGTGGGCGTCAGGTTCCCCGAGCCCGCAGGCGTACTGGTTGCGGCCGCGTCGTGACCGCGACCCTCGAGGCACCCGAGCAGGCACCCGGCGACGAGCACTCCGGCGCACCCCGGTCGTGGGCGGCGTGGTGGGCCGTCCCGCCGCTGCTCATCGTCCTGATCGCCGTGGTCTATCCGCTGGTCCGGGTTGCTCTGGAATCCCTGACCGCCGACGGTGAGACGGGCGTGTCGACGTGGCTCGGCGTCCTCGGCTCCGAGGCGTTCCGCGACGCACTGTGGCGGACCGTGGCGATCGCCGTGACGTCCACGCTGGGGTGCCTCGTCCTCGGGACGTTCCTCGCGATCGTGTTGGCGTTCGTGCCCTTCCCCGGTTCGCGACTCATCGGACGGCTGATCGACACGGTGCTTGCGCTGCCGTCGTTCCTCATCACGCTGGCGTTCACGTTCCTCTACGGCACGGCGGGCGCGGTGAATGCGGCCATCGGTGGGCTGACGGGTAGCGCGTCGCCGATGCTGAACTTCCTCTACACGCCCGCGGGCGTCATTGCCGCCGAGATCACGTTCTTCACGCCGTTCGTCATCAGGCCACTGCTGGCGTCGTTCTCGATGCTGCCGCGGGCCCAGCTCGACGTGGCGGCCAGTCTCGGGGCGTCGCCGCTGCGGGTGCTGCGCACGGTGGTGCTGCCGGAGGCGTGGCCGGCACTGGTCGCCGGAGGCAGCCTCGTTCTGTTGTTGACGCTCAACGAGTTCGGGATCGTATTGTTCACCGGCGCCGAGGGCGTGATCACGCTGCCGGTGCTGATCTACACCAGGGGCATCGTGACGTTCGACCTGCCCGGCGCCGCGGTGATCGCGACCGTGCAGATCGCGCTCTCGCTGGCCCTGTACACGCTGTACCGCGTGGTGTTCGCGCGCCTGATGAAGGGCAGGGGTGAAGCGGATGTTGTTGTGGAGCCGGCGAAGTAGGGCGATCCTGATCGGGCTGTTCGCCCTCGTCGTCACGGTGGTGTTCGTCGCGCCGCTGGCGACCGTGGTAGCCGCCGGTCTGGCGGGGTCCTGGACCGGTGCGGTCCCGTCGGACCTCGGGTTCGAGCACTTCGACGACGCGCTGACCGGCGAGAGCCTGGCCAGTCTGTCGGTGAGCCTGCAGACCGCGTTCCTGGCGGGTGGTGTGGCCCTGGTGCTGGGGACGTGGGCGGCGCTGGCCGCGCGGGAGTGCCCGCCGTGGCTGGCGCGGGTCGTCGACGGGGTGTTCCACCTGCCGATCGCGGTGCCCTCGGTGGCGATCGGACTCGGTCTGCTGATCGCGTTCAACGAGCAGCCCCTGCTGCTGGGCGGAACGCGCTGGATCGTCATCCTGGCCCACGCCGTGCTGGTGCTCGCGTTCGCGTTCAGCGCGGTGTCGGCGGCGCTGGACCGGCTCGACCCGGCCTATCGTCAGGCTGCGGAATCGCTTGGCGCAGGACCACTGCGGGTGCTCACCAGAATCACCCTGCCGCTACTGCTGCCGGCGCTCGGTGCGGCAGCGGGGCTGGCGGTCGCGCTGTCGATGGGCGAGCTGGGTGCCACCGTCATGGTGTACCCGGCGACGTGGAAGACGTTGCCGGTCAGCATCTTCGCGCTCACCGACCGCGGTCAGGCCTTCCAGGCCGCGGCGTGCACGACGGTGCTCCTCGTGGTGACCCTGCTCGCGCTGGTGCTCCTCGGCCGCATCCGTGGCCGCGCTGCCATCCGCTGACCGGTGCCTTCCCCGGCGAGCGTGCGTGTCTGCGGGCGACACGCCGCGCGGAAACCCGAGTTCACGCACGCGAAACGCCGTAATGCGTAACGTAAGTGGCCGTTCGGCGCCGCAGCCGTCAGGCAGGCCCGCCGTCAGGCAGGCGGCGCAGGTGCAGGCGGTGCGGGCGGTGGCCCGGGCAACGTGATCGGCGCCAGCCCCGGGATCTCGAGGACGTTGGCCGGTGGCGGCTCGGGTGCCGGCGGGGGAATCTCCGACTCAGGCGGGCCGGGAGGCGGCCCCAGCGTGGGTGACTCCGAGGGAGGCGGCGGCGCAGGGGTGCTCTCCGACGGCGGTGGTGGCGTCGTCTCGGCGGGCAGCGGCGCGACCGGTTCCGCGGGGCCAGCGACCGGCGCGGGGGCCAGCGGCTCGGTGTACACGGGCGGGGGTTCCACGACCGGCGCAGGCGGGGGGGCAGGCGGTGGCGGCGGCGGCGGGGGAGCGGCAGGTGCCGGAACGTCACCCTCCTGGCGCCCGACGCGCCCGGTCAGCGGCGTCCAGTCCGGTCCGGCGGGCCGCGTCACGTTGCACGACACCTGACGGCTGCCCGCGTCCCAGCTCGTCCGTGCCAGCGGCATGAAGTCGACGGCCAGCCCGGCCTCCGCGAGACCGCCCGGCGGGAGGTAGGCGTCGGCGATGCGGGTGCACTCGTCGCGGATGAACGACTCCTGGTCGGACTCGTCGGGGAAGGCGGCCGGGAAGCGCCCGGCGAGGCTCACGGCGCCGGCGACCTCGGCGGCGTGCGGCTCGGCGCAGTCGACCAGTGCATCGGTGGGCCGATTCGACGCTTCGTCGACGCCCAGGCAGGTCCCGGGCGGCCACACCTTCGACTGGTCGAGTTCGGCCACCCGCCCCTTGAACGGAACGGGCTTGGCGCCGGGGCCGAGCAGCTGCAGGCCACAGAGCAGGTTGCGATCGGCGGGTGGGGCCTCCGCGTCGCCGGCCCACAGCACGCTGATCGTGAACTTGCTGTTCGGGTCGTACTTCGACCCCAGGTACTCGCTGACGGCCCGCTGGCACGGTTCGGCGAAGTTGCCCATGTCGACGGACTTGGCGACCTCGAACATGTGGTCACTGCTGCACTGCACGAACGACGGCTTGTCGGGCTCGTCGGGCGGCCAGCCCAGGCACGTGCCGCTCTCGGCGTTCCCGAAGACCTTCGCGGCGCGGGTGTCACCGCCCGCGAGGTTCCGCACGGCCGACTCGGGCGAGCTGAGCTGGAAGACCGCGGCAGCGAGCAGCGCCATCAGGACGAGGCCGAGCGCTGCGCGCTTGTTGGTGCGCGCGGTCGCGGATGCGCACGGGGACGTGGTCGAGGCCTCGGCCTGGGTGCCCGAGCAGAGGGCGCGCTGACGTTCGAGCGCGGCCAGCGCGGTGTGGAGGTCGGAGTCCTTCACTGGCGACCACGCGACCGTGCTCGTGGCCGGTCACCGCTCGGGGCGGTGACGCAGCGGCGTTTGGCAGCCACGATTGAGAAGCCTGGCATACGTACCTGAGGCGCGCTATCCGAGGTCGCCGCATCGTATTCGGGTCGGTTCGTGATCGTTACTTGATCAAGGGGTCCCGCGGGAGGCCGAGGATCCGCTCGGCGATCGTGTTCCTGGTGATCTCCGACGTGCCGCCCGCGATGGTCATCGCGCGGTTCCCCAGGTAGGTGACCGTGAGCATCGGGTTCTCGCCGATGACGGCGGCGGCACCCGCGAGGTCCATGCCGAGTTCGGTCAGACGCTGCGACCACTCGGCGAGCACGAGCTTCGTCACGTTGCCTTCGGGACCCGGTTCGGCGCCCGCGATCGCCCTCGTCACGCGGCGCAGGTTCAGCAGCCGCAGGGTGTGGCCGTCGGCGATCGCCTCACCCACCCGGCGCAGGTTGGCGGCTGCCACGTCGGGCGCCGCGCAGTCGAGGAGTGCGACCGCGTCGTCGACGGTGAACCCGGTGGGCGCCGACGACCCTCCGCCGATGGAGATCCGCTCGTTGCCCAGCGTGGCGCGGGCGACCAGCCAGCCCCGGTTGACGTCGCCCACGACGTCGCCGTCGGGGACGAAGACGTCGTCGAAGAACACCTCGTTGAAGTGCGCGTGGCCCGTGAGGCCGCGCAACGGGTTGACGGTCACGCCGTCGGCGCTCATGTCGATCGCCATCATCGTGACGCCGGCGTGCTTGGGTGCGTCGGGATCGGTCCGGACGGTCGCCAGGCCCCACTGGCACTCGTGGGCCAGGCTCGTCCACACCTTCTGTCCGGTGATGCGCCAGCCGCCGTCGACCCGCTTCGCCGACGTCCGCACCGCCGCGGCGTCGGAACCGGCGCCCGGCTCGGAGAAGAGCTGACACCACATGACCTGGCCGCGCAGCACCGGTTCCACCCAACGCTCGCGCTGGTCGTCGTTGCCCGCCTGGGCGATCGTGAGCGTCACCCAGCCCGTGATTCCCATGTCCGGCCGGGGCACGTGCTTGAACTCCTCCTCGATCACCAGCTGCTCGAGGACGTCGGCCTCGCGTCCCCACGGCTTGGGCCAGTGCGGCACCAGGTAGCCGGAGTCGACGAGGAAGTCGCGCTGCTGGTCGGCGGGTAGCGACCGCACGGTGGTGACGGCTTCGCGGGCGGCGGCGCGGTGCATCTCTGCCTCCTCAGGCAGCGCGAAGGAGGCGCCGTGGGTCAGGCCGCGGCGCTGGGCATCCACCACGTCGTGCAGCGGGTCGCCGGCGTCGGCGATCAGCGCCGCGAGCGTGCGGGCCCGGCGGAGGTACAGGTGGGCGTCGTGCTCCCAGGTGAACCCGATGCCGCCGTGCAGCTGAATGTTCAACTCCGCGGTGAAGATCTGCGTGCGGATTGCGTGGCCGGCGGCCACCGCTGCCGGGAACCATGCGCCGTCGAGGTCGTCGGCACGCGCGGCGTCCCATGTCGCCGCAGTGGTCTGCTCGGCGTTGACCAGCATGTTCGCCGCGTGGTGCTTGACGGCCTGAAAGGTCCCGATGGTGCGGCCGAACTGCTCGCGGACCTTGGCGTAGTCGACGGCCATGTCCAGCGCGGCCCAGCTGATCCCGACCGCCTCGGCCGAGGCCAGGATGCGGAACACCGTGCGGGCCCGGACCGCGGCCCCGCGCAGGATGCGCGACGAATCGACCGTGACGTCACGCAGTTCCACCGATCCGATGCTGCGCGTGGTGTCCAGCCCGTCCAGCGGAGTCACCGTTACGCCGTCGGCCGCGACGTCGACGATCACCACGTCCTCACCGGAGACCAGCACGAACACCTGGGCGTCCGGGGCGCCCAGCACCGCCGGACTCCCGCCCGTCACCGTGGAATCGGTGCCGACGACCAACGTGCCGGACAGGCCGAGTGCCGCGACGGTGGATCCGTCCGCAAGCTCCGGAAGCAGTTGCGCGCGAACGTCTTCCGTGGCACACCGGTCGATCACCACTGCTGCGGCGACGCTCGAGAGGAACGGGCCCGGGCACAGCTCGCGGCCCTGCACCTCGAGCACCACTGCCAGTTCGGCCAGCGTGACCCCGGATCCACCGAAGTCCTCGGACAGCGCCAACCCCTGCCAGCCGAGTTCGGCTGCCCCCTGCCAGAGCCGCTCGGGGTGCTTCGAGCCGCCGTCGAGGGTGGCCCGCGCGGCAGCGCGGCTGGCTATGCGTCTGAGCTGGCCCGATGCGGAGTCGGCGAGGTCGCGGTGATCGTCGGTGATCGCTAGGGCTGAGGTGCTCACGGGCTCGACCTAACCACCGTTGGGCGGTCGCACAGACTGTGATGTGGCTCACAGGTTGCAGGTCAGCGGCCGATGGGTAGACAGGTTGCCGGAGTTGTCGTTTGCCGACGGCTAACCGGGGGTATGGTCGCGCAATGACGGCGCGACCGGATGTCCGGTACCCAGGCCCGACGATGACCACCCGCCTCCGCTGGTTGATGGAGGCCGGTCCCTCGGACTACCTGCTGGCCATGAGCGTGGGCGCGACGTCGCTTCCGGTCGTTGGCAAGCATCTCGAACCCCTCGGCGGCATGACGGCCATGAGCATCTGGGGCGTGCGGGTCATGCCCGAGTTCGTCGCCGCTGCCGCGAAGTCGTGGTTCACCCCGGGCATCGGGGAGGCCAAGAAGCAGGAGCGCGATCAGGCCAACGCCGTCGCCCAGGCTGCGCTGCGCGGCGTGGTCAACACCGAGGCCCTCGAGACCGAATGGCCCGAGCCCGACCGCACCCCGCCGGTGTGGAAGGCACTGGAGCACCGCCGCAACGTGTACCGGAGTTCGGTGCGCTACGGGGATCACCCGAGCCAGGTGCTCGACGTGTGGCGCCCCAAGGAGCTGCCCGCGCAGCCCGCCCCCGTCCTGATCTTCCTGCCCGGCGGGGCGTGGGTGCACGGCAGCCGGATCCTGCAGGGCTACGCGCTGATGTCCCACCTCGCGGAGATGGGCTGGGTCTGCCTGTCCATCGACTACCGCGTCGCCCCGAACAACCGCTGGCCGCAACACATCACCGACGTGAAGACCGCCATCGCATGGGCACGGGCCAACGTCGACAAGTTCGGTGGCGACCGCAACTTCGTGGCCATCTCCGGCACGTCGGCCGGTGGCCACCTGGCCGCGCTCGCTGGCCTGACCGCCAACGATCCCGAGATGCAGGCCGATCTGCCCGAGGGTTCCGACACCTCGGTGGACGCCGTCATCGGCATCTACGGCCGGTACTGCTGGGAGGACCGTTCGACGGTCGAGCGTGCACGCTTCGTCGACTTCCTCGAGCGCGTGGTCGTCAACCGCAAGATCGACAAGCATCCCGAGGTGTTCCGCAAGGCCTCGCCGCTGGCCCGCGTGCACTCCGACGCTCCGCCGTTCCTGGTGGTCCACGGCTCCGGCGACACGGTGATACCCGTCAAGCAGGCGCGGGACTTCGTCGAGAAGCTCAAGCGGGTGTCGCGGTCGGTGGTGAGCTACGTCGAGCTGCCCGGCGCCGGCCACGGCTTCGACATGACCGACGGTGCCCGCACCGGACCCATGGCCACGGCAATCGGCCTGTTCCTCAACCAGGTTCATCGCAACCATTCGGTGATGGGCGACAAGCAGGTTATATAGCCTCACCCCATGGCTCCTCGCGCATCGCAATCGGTCAAGGCAGACAGCCGATGAAGAGGCTCAGCGGGTGGGATGCGGTGCTGCTGTACACCGAGACGCCGACGGTGCACATGCACACCCTGAAGCTCGCGGTGATCGACATCTCGGAGTTGAAGGGCCGTCAGTTCGGCATCGACGAGTTCCGTCAGGTGATCCACGGCAGGCTCTACAAGCTCGATCCGTTCCGGTACGAACTCGTCGACATCCCGTTCAAGTTCCACCACCCGATGTGGCGGGAGAACTGCGAGGTCGATCTCGAGTACCACGTGCGGTCCCACCGGGTCGCGAGTCCCGGTGGCCGACGCGAACTCGACGCCGCCATCGGCGAGATCGCCAGCACCGCACTGGATCGCAGCCGCCCGCTGTGGGAGATGTACTTCATCGAAGGCCTCGCCAACGGGCGGATCGCCGTGCTCGGCAAGATCCATCACGCCCTCGCCGATGGCGTCGCCTCGGCGAACCTGCTGGCGCGCGGCATGGACCTCTCGGCCGATCCACAGCCCGACCGTGATTCGTATGCGACCGACCCGCCGCCGGAGAAGTCCGAACTCGTGCGAAGCGCGTTCTTCGACCACCTCCGCCAGATCCGACGGCTGCCGGGCGTCATGCAGTACACCGCGCAGGGCCTGAGTCGAGTCCACAAGAGCGACAAGAAGTTGTCGCCCGAACTCACGCGTCCCTTCACCCCGCCACCGTCGTTCATGAATCACCGCGTGGATGCGACGCGCAAGTTCGCCACCGCGACGTTGGCGCTGGCCGACGTGAAGCAGACCGCGAAGCACCTCGACGTCACGATCAACGACATGGTGCTCGCCATCTCGGCGGGAGCGTTGCGCGATCTGTCGCTGAAGTACGATGGGCATGCCGACCATCCGCTGCTGGCCTCGGTCCCGGTCAGCTTCGACTTCTCCCGAGAGCGGGTGTCGGGCAACTACTTCACCGGCGTGATGATGGTGGTGCCCATTCAGCTCGACGATCCACTCGAGCGGGTACGGGCCGTGCACGACGCCGCCGTCGACGCCAAGGAGACCCACCATCTGATGGGCCCCGAACTGGTCAGCCGCTGGTCGGCCTACTTCCCGCCGGCACCGGCCGAGAAACTGTTCCACTGGCTCGCCGAGAAGGACGGCCAGAACAAGGTGCTGAACCTACCGATCTCCAACGTGCCCGGGCCCCGCGAACACGGCCGGGTGGGTGGCGCACTCGTCACCGAGATCTACTCGGTGGGCCCCTTGACCACCGGCAGCGGCCTGAACATCACGGTGTGGAGCTACGTCGACCAGCTGAACATCTCGGTGCTCTCCGACGGCGCCACACTCGACGACCCCCACGAACTGACCGACGCCATGGTGGCCGCGTTCGTCGAGATCCGCCGCGCGGCAGGGCTTTCCGAGGAGCTGACCGTCGTGCCGTCCGCGATGGCGCAGTAGCGGCCAAGTCTCAGGTGCGCTTCGCCCGCACCCAGTCGAGGAAGCGGCCGACGGCCTGGGCCGTGTAGTCGCCGTGTGGCGAGCCGAAGAAGTCGAACGCGTGCTGCGCGTGCGGGATCTCGCTGTAGACGACGGGGTTGTTCGACACCGCCTTGAGGGCGTCGACGAACTCGCGGCCCTCCTGCACCGGGATGATCGAGTCGTCCTCGCCGTGCAGCACGTAGAACGGCGGGGCATCCGCCCGCACCCTGGTGATGGGGGAGGCGTCCAGGTACAGCTGACGGTTGCTCGCGAACGGCTTCTTGACGATGAACTTCTGCAGGATCGACAGGAACTCCGGTCGGCCCGAGCCCTCGCCGGTGAACCAGTCGTAGCGGCCGTAGATCGGCACCGCGCACACCACCGAGGTGTCCACGTCCTCGAAGCCGGGCTGCCACTGCGGCTCGTTCGGCGTGAGCGCGGCCAGCGCGCAGAGGTGACCGCCCGCCGACCCGCCGGTGATCGAGATGGAGTCCGGGTCGCCGCCGTAGTCGGCGATGTTCTCCCTGACCCAGGCCAGGGCGCGCTTGACGTCGACGATGTGCGCCGGCCAGCTGTTGCGCGGGCTGATCCGGTAGGCCATCGACACGCAGATCCAGCCGCGCTCGGCGAGGTGACTCATCAGTGGGTAGGCCTGCGGCCGGCGCATCCCGATCGCCCAGGCGCCGCCGGGCACCTGCAACAGCACGGGCGCCTTGCCGTCGCGTGGCAGATCGGCGCGGTGCCAGATGTCGGCGACGTTGACCCGGTGGGGGCCGTAGCGCACGACGTCGGTCTTCTTGACGTACGCCCGCCGCGCCCAGGAGGTGCGCAGCACGCCGCCGGGGCGACGGCGCCGCTCCTCCTTCGCCACGGCGACGTAGTCGTCGCCCAGGGCCTCGCGCAGCGGTTCCTCGAAGAATGGCTGCGACTTCTTGTTGCGGTAGTACACGTAGCCGAGCAGACCCCACGATGCGGCGGTCAGCGCCAGCGCGGCTCGACCGCTGCGGCTCGAGAAGTCGCCGCGAATGCCGCGCCGCAGTGCGTCGAGCACCGAGGCACCCGCGATGACCGGCGCTGCCTCGCCGGTCGGCCACCCCAGGAAGAACACCGGGATGGTGACGTAGCCCTCGCGACCCAGCGGCTGCACGGCATTGGCGGCGTTCAGTACCTCCGCGGTGGCGCGTGCCAACGACTTGACGTCGCCGGCGGCCCGGCTCCGCGGAAACTTGCGCTTACGTCTGCGACCCATCGCCGTCCGAGTCGAGGAGATCTTGAAGCTCACGACGGAGAATCTTGCCGGTGCTGCCCCGTGGCAAACCTTCCAGGGCTGTGATGGAGCGCGGGACCTTGTAGTTGGCGAGGTTCTCGCGCACGTAGGCCTTGAGCGAATCGGTGGTGGCCGATGCACCGGGAGTCAGGACGACGAACGCCGCGAGACGCTGCCCGTACTCCTCGTCGTCGACGCCCAGCACGGACGCCTCGGCGACGTCGGGGTGGTTCGCGAGCGTCTTCTCGACCTCGATCGGATAGACGTTCTCGCCGCCGGAGACGATCATCTCGTCGTCGCGGCCCACGACGAACAGACGGCCCGCGGCGTCGAGATAGCCGACGTCGCCCGAGGACATGTAGTCCTCGTGGAAGTCCTTGGTGGTGCCGGAGGTGTAGCCGTCGAACTGCGTCGAGTTGCGTACGTAGATCGACCCCACCTCGCCGGTGGGCAGCTCGCGAAACTCGGCGTCGAGGATCCTGACGTCCGTGCCCTCGGCGGGGTGGCCCGCGGTGTCCGGCGCGGCGCGCAGGTCTTCCGGTGTGGCCGTGGCGATCATGCCGGCCTCGGTGGCGTTGTAGTTGTTGTAGATGACGTCGCCGAACCGATCCATGAACGCGGTGACGACGTCGGGACGCATCCGCGATCCCGACGCCGCGGCGAAGCGCAGCGTGCGGCCGCTGTAGCGGGCCAGCACGGCCGGCGGCAGGTCCATGATGCGGTCGAACATCACCGGCACGACACACAGTCCGGTCGCCCGGTGGGTGTCGATCAGCGCGAGGGTGGCCTCGGGGTCGAATTTGCGCCGCGTGACGATCGTGCACGCCATCGATGCGGCGAAGGCCAACTGCGAGAAGCCCCACGCGTGGAACATCGGCGCGACGACGACCGTGGTCTCCTCCGCATGCCACGGCGTGCGGTCGAGGATGGCCTTGAGGGTGTCGGGTCCGCCGCCGGAGTGGCTGGCGCCCTTGGGCGTTCCGGTGGTGCCCGACGTCAGCAGGATGGTCTTGCTCTTGGCGCCGGCCCGCTGCGGGGTGCGGCCCAGATTGGCGGCGATCAGGCCTTCGACGGTGTGAGTGTGGCCGTCCTCATCTGCCCACGCCACGATGCGGACCGCATCCGGCGCGTCGGCCAGCGCGCGGTCGACGGTCGGGGTGAACTCCTCGTCGTAGATCATCGCGTCGGCACCTTCGCGCTCCACCACCTCGGCCAGCGCGGGGCCGGCGAACGACGTGTTGAGCAGCAGCACGTCGGCGCCGATGCGGTGGGCGGCGATCAGTGCCTCGACGAAACCGCGGTGATTGCGGGCCATGATGCCGACCGTGCCGGGCGTCCCGCCGGACAGCTGCTGCAGGCCGGTAGCCAAAGCGTCTGCGCGCTGGTCGATCTCGCGCCACGTCAGGGTGCCGATCTCGTCGACGAGACCGGGACGGTCAGGGCAACGTTGCGCTGCGGCGGCAAAACCCGACGTGATGCCCATGTTCTCGCGTGCCATGGCCGCGGCGACGCGAACGTACTTGTCCGGCCGCATCGGGGCGATGACCCCGGCACGGGCCATCGTGGAGACCAGGCCGATGGTCGAGGTCAGGCGGTCGGTGAGAGCCACTGTTCGTCGTCTCCCGTCGCCTCAGCCGAGCACCGGCAGGCGGCGTTCCCGCGCGAGATCGTCGAGCGCCGTTTGCATCACGTGCCGGATGTGGGCGTCGACCTCGTCGATGTCGGGGTCCTCGCCGAACTCCGCGACGATGTCGATGGGCGGCAGCACCTGCGTGACGATCTTGGTCGGCAGGGGCACGTTGACGGGCAGCACCGCAGACAGGCCGAACGGGAACCCGATCGAGACGGGCAGGATCTTCGCCCGCACCAGCTTGTCGAGGCGCAGGGTCTTCGCGAGCGCGGTGCCACGGGTGAGGTAGATCTGGCTCTCTTGGCCGCCGATCGACACCGATGGAACGATCGGCACGCCTGCGTTCAGTGCGGCGCGGATGTAGCCGGTGCGGCCGCCGAAGTCGATCTTGTTGCGGGCCAACGTCGGTCGGTACACGTCGTAGTCACCGCCGGGGAAGACGATGACGACGCCGCCGGTGCGCAGGGCCTCGTCGGCGTTCTCGTGGTTGGCCGGGATGAAGCCGGTCTTCTTGAACAACTCGGCGGTGGGTCCGACGAACAGCAGGTCGAATCCGAGTGTGTAGACGGGGCGTTCGTAGCCGTACTTCGCGTAGAAGTCGGTCGCGAACACCGGCACGTCCATGGCGAACAGGCCACCCGAGTGGTTCGACACGACGAGCACGCCGCCGGGCGGAACGTTGTCGAGGCCCCGCACCTCAGCGCGGTGGTAACCCTTGATCAGCGGCCGGATCCAGCCCATCACCTTCTCGGTGAGGCCCGGATCCCACTTCGTTATTCCAGTCGATGTGACCTCGGTCGGTTCGACGTCGTCGTTGGCGCCCACGGAATCCCCCTGCTGGAATTGGAACGTGTTCTAGTTTCCATGGTAGCGGGGGCGTCATGCCAGGCCAAATGCGTACTTCGGGCCTGACCGGGTCGCTCAGATCTTGGCGATGAACTCCGAGGTGTAGAACTCCGCCGGGGTCTGCGAGAACTGCGCAGGCCGCTGCATGATGATCCACGCGCCGGTGGCGCCCTCCTGGACGGGGCCCGACAGCGTGGTCCGGCCCGCGCCGGTGCCGTCGGTCTGCAGGCTGCCGGTGATCACACCCGGGGCGCCAGGCGCGCAGCCGATGGACGGCCGCGGAAGCTGGATGATCCTGACGTCGTAGTGCGTGTTGAGCTGGCCGGTCGCCAGGTCGACGTCCGCCGACACCGTCGACCCCGTCGAACTGACGTGGGCGGTACCGCGGCCGTAGCCCCGCGCGTCGACCCAGTTCGACTCGATGAAGTCGCACGACTTGTAGTTGCTGAGGAGCGGCACCAAGGTCTTGCCCGAGCCGCCGTCCGGGGCTGCCGAGGCGACCGCCGGGTTCGCGATTGCCAGCGCCGTCGCAGCCGTGACTAGCGCATACGTCATCTTGCCCATGCGTCCATTGTGCTGTGAGGGTCCTGCCAGCGCACAAACTTGCAGGCGAGTGCAGGTCGGCGGCTTCCGACGGGGTCTTGACCTCAACCCGCGTTGAGGTCGCACCATGGATCCATGACCCTCGAGACAGGCGCTTACCTCGATCGGATCGGCCACGTCGGACCCGTGGATCCGACTCTGGAGACGCTGCACGCGCTGGTCGCCGGACACGGCCGGACGATTCCATTCGAAAACCTGGACCCGTTGCTGGGCGTCCCGGTCGACGACCTCAGTGCACCCGTGCTGACCGACAAACTCGTCGACCGCAGGCGGGGCGGCTACTGCTACGAGCACAACGGCCTGATGGGTTACGTGCTGGAGACGCTCGGCTACGGCGTCGAACGTCTCGCCGGACGGGTGGTGTGGATGGCCGCGCCCGATGCGCCGCTGCCCGCGATGACCCACAACGTGCTGTCGGTGACCGTGCCGGGGGAGGACGGGCGGTTCCTGGTCGACGTCGGCTTCGGCGGGCAGACACTCACGTCACCCATCCGCCTCGTCGCGGGCCCGGTTCAGCAGACCCGGCACGAGCCCTACCGCATCGTCGAGGCCGGCCGCAATGACTCGGCGGGTGAGTTCATCTTGGAAGCGCAGGTGCGCGGCGAGTGGCAGCCGCTCTACATGTTCGGTACCCGGCCGCAGCCGCGCATCGACCTGGAAGTCGGAAGCTGGTACGTGTCAACGCATCCCGCGTCGGTGTTCGTGGTCGGACTGTCCGCCGCGCTGGTCGCCGACGACGCCCGCTACAACCTGCGCGGCCGCAACCTGGCGATCCACCGCGCCGACGGCAGCGAGAAGATCCGGCTCGAGTCGGCGACCGAGGTCCTCGACCAGCTCGCGGAACGCTTCGGCATCGACCTCGACGACCTGGGCGACCGCAGCGTCGTCGAGGCTCGCGTGAAGCAGGTCCTCGACTCCTGAGTCAGGCGTCGACGCGCCCGACCACCAGATCCCAGGGGTCACCACTCAACGCAAGCCGCCCGAGCCTGCGGGCATGCACCCCGGCCGTGCCGAACTCGTCGGACCAGCTGCGGGCGCGCATCGTGGCCAGCCACAGCCGGTGCTCGATGGTCACGCCGATCGCGCCGTGGAGCTGGTGCGCGGTGGTGGTGACCGGGGTGACCGCTCGGCCGACCGCGATCTTCGCCGCCGTCACCGCGTAGTCGGCCTGTGCGCTACCGAAGCCGTAGTCAGCCACCGCGGCCGTCGCCAATGCCGTGACGGCGCGGGCGCCTTCGACTTCGCCGAGCAGTCCCGCCAGTGCGTGCTGCACGGCCTGGAACGCCGACAGTGGCCGGCCGAACTGCGTGCGTTCGCGGACGTGCGTCGCCGTCAGCGCGGCAGCGGCGTCGAACGCTCCGACGATCTGGACGCAGCGCGCCCACGCGCCGCGGCGCATCAGCTCGTCGTGGACGGTCATCGGCAGGCGTACCGCGTCCTCGATGGCGACGTCGAATTCGATTGTGCCGCGCGGTTCTCCGGCGAGGTTGGCCGTCACGTCGACGGTCGCTTCCGGCAGCACGGCGGCATACGTCGCGTCGTCGGTACGGGCGGCGAGCAGCACGGTCGGCACCTGCGGCCACGGCACCGAGGTCGCCATCCCGGCCAGCCGTCCGTCGGCGACGGCCGCCGAACCCGTGGCGACCGTCATCGGACCGTCGGCGTGAACGGACAGGTCGGCCGCGCCGGCCAGCCACCCGGCCAGCACGTCGGTTTCGGCCAGCGGTACGGCGACACTGTGGCGGGCGAGTCCGTGCAGCACGACGCCCAGCTCGGCAGGCCCCGCGTCACCTCCGCTGAGGAGGCGCGCCAGTCCGGTCTCCTCCAGCGCCCGCCAGGCTTCGTCGTCGACGGCCTCGGGAACGGTCGGAGTCGACGGTCGCGCATCGAGCGAGCGACGGCCGATGTCGTCGACGAGTTGGCGTAGTTCGTCGGCGACGTCCGAGTTCGTGCTCAAGACTTCGCCCCCTTCGCCACGATGCCGCGAAGCACCTCGTTGGTGCCGCCGCGCAGCGTGAACAGCGGCGAGTGCACGCGCGCGGTGGCCAGCATCGCGCGCAGCGGTTCCGCTTCCGGGCCCTCGACGGCGTCGATGAGGTCTGCGGCGATTTCCACGGAGTCCTGCTCGAACCGAGTGCCGAGGTCCTTGACCATGGCCGCCCGGGTGTTGGCGTCCTGACCGTCGGTCAGCGCCCTCGCCACCGATGCCGACAGTTGGCGCAGAGAGATGATGCGTGCGATCAGATCGCCCACTTCCGCGGCGGTGCGGTCGTCGGTCCCGCGGCGGCTCGCCCCATCGGGGCCAGGACGGCCGAGCGCCCGGACGATCTCGAACAGCAGGGTCGCGGTGGACAGGATGCGTTCCGGCCCGCTGCGTTCGAAGCCCAGCTCGGAGGTGACCTGGTGCCAGCCATCGCCGATCTCGCCGAGGACGTCGGCGTCGGTGAGCGCGACGTCGGTGAACAGCACTTCGTTGAAGTGGTGCTCGCCGTTCATCAGCACGATCGGATCGATCGTCACGCCGGGGAGATCGGTGGGGACGATGAACTGGCTGAAGCCCGCGTGCCTGTGCTCGGGGTCCAGCGGGCTGGTGCGCGCGAGCACCACGATCTGGTGGGCTTCGTGCGCGCCGCTGGTCCAGACCTTGGTGCCGTTGAGCAGCCAGCCTCCGTCGTCGGTGCGGGTGGCCCGGGTGCTGACGGCGGCGAGATCCGACCCGGCGGCGTGCTCGCTCATCCCGATAGCCGAGTAGAGACGGCCCTCGGCGATGCGCGGCAGGAGCCGCTTGCGCTGCTCCTCGGTCCCGTAGGCCAGCAGCCCGGGGGCGACCTGGCGGTCGGCGATCCAGTGCGCCCCCACCGGGGCGCCATGGGCGAGCAGTTCCTCGGTCACGACGTAGCGGTGCAGATACCCCGTGCCGTTGGCCGGCGCTCGTCCGCCGTACTCGGCCGGGATGGTGAGGCCGATGAATCCCGCCTCGGCGAGCCGGATGCTGAAGCCGGTATCCCACTTCGACAGCCAGCAGTCCACGGCGGGTTGCCAGCCGTGGGCTGCCCGGTCGGCAGCGAGGAAGGACCGCACCGCGGAACGCAGTTCGGCGAGGTCGTCGTCATTGGCGCACAGCGCGTCGAAATCGGTCACTGAGCCCCACCGTACTGGCCGCGCCCGGGTGGCCGGACGGAGCAGGAAAGATCATGTGCACCGACCGGGCCCGCGGCCATACTCGATCACTGTGAGCGATCAACCGAGTGGCCCTCGCCGACGGGACCGTCTCAGGGAACTGCTCGACGCCGTCGTCGACTCCGGCAACGCCGACGTCGCGGAGATGGCGCGCAGTAGTTTCGCGTCGGAGTTCCACTTCTCCCGTCAGGTCAGCAGGCTGACCGGCGAGCCGCCGGCGGCGCTGCGCCGACGGGTGATGCTCGAGCGGGCGGCGTGGCGGCTGCAGCGCGGGGAGGGCGTGGCGGCCGTGGCCGCCGACGAGGGGTGGTCGTCGCCGGAGGTGTTCTCCCGGGCGTTTCGCCGTTCCTACGGGGTGCCGCCGTCGCAGGCGGCCGACGTGGACTTCTGGTTGACCGCGCCCAACGGCCTGCACTTCCATCCACCGGAGTCCTTGTGGCTGAGCGACCCTGGAGACGCGAAGCCGCCCGACGTGTCGCAGCTGATGGTCGCCCATGACGTCGCCGATACGCAGTATCTGATCGACAAGTCAGCCGAACTCACCGAAGAGCAGTGGACAGAACACCTCTCGCCCGGTCAGGTGGTGCTCGACTGGGACGGCGAGGAACCCAGCGTGGCCGCGGTGCTGGGGGCCGTGGTGTGGACTAAGCGGGTCTGGCTGGCGAGCATCGAGGGCGCCGACCAGCCCGAGCGCGAACCGATCCGGAGCGCAGTCGAACTCGCCGAAGACCACCGCACCGTCGCCGGCAGGTGGACGGCGATGGTCGTCGATCACGCCGAACGAGGGCGCCTGGGCGACACCGTGATCGACGCACTGTGCGACCCGCCGGAGTCGTTCCAGCTCTACGGCATCGTCGCGCACGTCCTGACGTATTCGGCGCACCGGCGAGAGGTCGCCCGCAGCATGCTTGCCCGCCACGGCGTACTGACCGGCCGTGGCGACCCCCTGGACTGGATGAGAGGAAACTGACATGGCATGCGTGTACTTCACCGCATCGAGCCTCGACGGCTTCGTCGTCGACGAACACGACAGCCTGGACTGGCTGACGTCCCGCCAACACGACCCCGACGGGCCGTTCGGCATCGACGCGTTCATGGCGAACGTCGGCGCACTGGTGATGGGATCGGCCACCTACGAGTGGATTCTGAAGAATCACCCCGGGCCGTGGATGTACGACCAGCCTTCGTGGGTGCTGACCACCCGGCCCGAGATCGTCGCCGAGGAGCATCCGGTGCACGCGTTCTCCGGCGAGATCACCGACGTCTATCCACGCATTCGAGAGGCGGCCGACGGCAAGGATGTCTGGCTGGTCGGAGGGGGACAGGTGGCCGCCCAGTTCGCGGCCGCTGGACTCGTCGACCAGATGATCGTGACCTACGCGCCGTGCTCGCTGGGGAGTGGCGCGCGGGTGCTGCCCGTGCGATCGGAGTGGAAGCTGGCGGAGTCGGCCGTGAACGGCGAGTTCGTCTGTGCCCGCTGGGTGGCGGCGTAGGGCCTAGTGCGACGGCACGCCGAAGCGGTTCACGAATTCCCTTGCCCTGATCAAGAATTCGATCTGCTCGGCGACGTCGTGCAACGGTTTCGTGCTGCGGGTGGACCGGCAGAGCACGACGGCGCCTTCGAGCGCGGCGATGCTGGTGACCGCCAGCGATTCTGCGTCGGCGCCCTCGAGGCCGTCGGCCACGAACGCGCGCGCCATCGCGTCACGCCAGTGACCGAACACGGTGCCTGCAACACCGACGAGGTCGGGCTCGTCGTCGCTCGAACCGATCGCGGCCGCCATCACGGGGCACCCGGCGGCGAAGTCGTCGTCGACCAGGCTGCGATCCCAGAACGCGATGAAGGTGCGGACCAACGCGATGCCACCCTTGGCGACCGCGTCGTCGATGAGGGCGGTGATCGAGTCGCCGGCCATCCGAAGCGCCTCAGTGAGGATCTGGCTGCGACCCTCGGGGAAGTGGTAGTACACCGATCCGCGCGGAGCGCCGCTGCGAGCGAGAACCTCGTCGATGGTCACGCCGGCGGCTCCCCGCTCGCGCAACACGTCGACCGCGCTGTGCAGCATCTTGCTGCGGGTGGCACCCCGTTTCGTCGGGGTGCCCGTACGGGACTGCATCAGGCAGCGACACCCGGGCGAAGCAGTTGGTGCAGTCGACCGTGCACTCGGCTGGGGTAGGTCTTCGGGGAACCGGGACGCGACACGGTGCGCGTGAACCGGAGTCCGAGAATGTTCACTTCAACGGTCCACATGGGGCGCTCCTCGTCGTATGCCGTCCAGCATAGAACCGACAACACACCGATGCCGTACTTGTATTCCGGATCACACCCGGCGTGCGACGAACGGCAGGTGACGCGGGTTGCGGACAAAGAGCGGCGGCCACCGGATTATGATGGAAAGCATAGACGTCGTGTCATTTCGTGACTCCGCGAGAGGTGACGGAACCCGACCCCACGTCGGCGTCCGGCTCGAGGTCCGTGAACACCCGGGACACGACCAGGACGGTCGCGATGACGAGCCAGATGGCGACCACTGCGAGTCCCGCAGCGACGGCTGAACCATATTCGGCGACGACTCCGGCGAGGCCGATGCCGGCGGGCCCGGCGATTTGAAGGCAGGCATTCTGCACGCCGAGTACCCGACCGCGCACGGGATCCGGTATGCGTTCGGCTTGCAGTACGCCCAACACGGCTCCCAGGATGGCGTTGGCCACACCGAACAGGGCCGCACCCGCGAACACCACTGCCGGCGAGATCAGCGTCGCGATCAGCAGGAATCCCACCGTCGTCCCGAGTAAGGCGGTGGTCATCCAGAGTCGACGCGGGAGTCGCGGTCCAACGGCGGCGAAGGTACCGGTTCCGCAGAGCATTCCGATCGCCAGCGAGGTCAGGACGAACCCGAGGAGGTCCGGTCGGGCGAGCAGGCTGAAGTAGAGCGGCAACACCAGGCCCTGCAGCCCGCCGATGACGACCACCAGGCCGACCGTGAGAGTCACCGTGCCGGCGAGGAATCCGTTGTGGCGCAGGGCTGCGACCCCTGCCGTCAACTGTGTCCACAGCGGGTCTCGCCGGTCGGGCGTGGTGTCTACTGCGCCCAGGCGACGCGGCATGACGAAGGTCAGTGCGGCAGCGGCAGCCGAGGTGGCTGCAGTGGCGAGCAGGACGGTGCTGCCGTCGAACAGCGAGAGCAACGCGCCGGCGGTCGCGGGTCCGATGACCAGCGCCGTCGAGGTCATCGATTGGCGTAGCCCCACCAGCCGCTCCAGGGACACGCCGGTGTGTTGGGCCACCGCCGGGACCAAGACCTGCCGGGCGGTCATGCCCGGAACGTCGCCGAACGATCCGGCGATCGCGAGCGCGATGAACCACCCCATGTCGAGACTCCAGAGGAAGTCGACCAGCGGGATGGCGGCAATGCTGCCGGCCGACACGACATCGGCGAGCACGGAGCAGGTGCGACGGTTGACGCGGTCGAGCACGATGCCGGCGCACAACCCGACGACCAGCGCGGGAACGGCGGTCGCAGCCGACACGGCGCCGACGCTGAGCGGACTGCCGGTGGTCTGGAGCACGATCAGCGGAAGAGCGACGGCGGCGATCCCGTTTCCGAGCACGCTCAGGAAGTGTGAGCCGAGGTAGGCCACGGCGACGATCGGCATGGGTGCAGCAGAAACCGTGACGCTACGGCGAAGTCAAGCGCGAGCCCGGAATTGACCATGCCCCTACGTCCGGGTGTTGCATCGGTTCGTGACGCAGAACGGCACGACCCAGATCACAGTGCATCTGACGGATTCCGACTATGCGCGGGCCGAGCAGATGCTTGCCCCGTACCGGTTGCGACGGATGCCCGGCGGCGCGGTGAAACCCGCCTGGCTCTCGGAGGGCAGGAGGTTTTGGTACCGGGTGGGGGGCCGCTTCGTGGTGGTGGAGCCACACCAGGGCAACCGCCGCGATGCGTTCGACCACGAACGCTTGTCCGCTGCGCTCTCCGTGGCCTCTGGCCGCGCAGTGACTGCGGAAGACCTGCCGATCACCGCGGTCGAGTTCGACGATGCGTTGCGATTCAGTGCATTCGGATCTCGATGGGAGTGGTCGGACACTGCAGGCACGTGCGCAAGGGTCGACGGTGACGATCCGGTTGGTCTCGATGAGGTGCTGTCCCCGGATGAGTCGTGGGTGGCGTTCCGCCGCGACGGCAACATCTGGGTCCGGAAGGCAGGAGCGAAGGGACCAGGGAAACCGAACCGCGCCCACGAGGGTGAGGACGAGTTCCCGCTCACCGATGATGCCGAGCCGCACTTCGACTACGGCGGGCTACCCGAGGCCACCGGGGCGCGTTCACTGATGCGGATTCTGGGGCTGCCGCAACCGCTCGTCGTCTCGTGGTCGCCAGATTCGACCCGAATCCTGGTCCATCGCCTCGACCAGCGCGACCTGCCCGAACTCGTACTCGTCGAATCCGCTCCGCACGACGGCGGGCGTCCGGTCGAGCACCGCTCGCGCTACCCGATGCCAGGGGAGGAGGCCCAGGCGACGATGTCGTGGACGGTCCTCGACGTCGCCGAGCGCACGATCGTTCGGCAGCAGGGCGAGCCGATGACGGTTACTCACCCGACCGCCATCGCCTACCCGTGGTGGACGGGAAAGTCCGGCGATGCAGTGCACTTCCTGCAGCAATCGCGTGATGCCCGAACGCTGGAATTGCGACGCCTCGACCCGACGAGCGGCGAGACGACCACGTTGGTCCACGAGACCGGTGAGACCCGCGTGGATCCGACTCCGCAGCTGGGTGAGCCGCCGATGGTTCGGGTGCTGGATTCCGGCGAGGTGCTGTGGTGGTCGCAGCGTGATGGCTGGGGGCACCTCTACCTCTACTCGGCTGACGGGCGTCAGGTCACGCAGGTCACCATGGGGCAGTGGCTGGTTCGCAACGTGCTGTGGGTCGACGAAGACCATCGGCAGGTGTGGTTCGTCGCCGGCGGCCTCCTCGAGCACGACCCCTACGTCCGTCAGATCTGCCGGATCAACCTCGACGGGTCGGGGTTCACCCGGCTCACGAACGACCATCTCGACCACGACGCGGTGAGCCCACCCGAGGGTGGGTACCTCGTCGACCGCGCGTCCACGTCGAGTCAACCGCCTCGCTCGGTCGTATTGGACGGCGACGGGCAGGTGTTGGTGGAGCTCGAGGCTCCGGGCGCGGCCGAGCTGGAAGTGCTCGGCTGGAGCGCGCCCGAACGGTTCCGCGCGACCGCGGCCGACGGCAAGACGCCGATCTACGGCCTGCTGTGGCGACCACATGGTTTCGATCCGCAGCGGCGTTATCCGGTGATCGAACACATCTACCCTGGCCCGCAGAACTTTCGGGCTGGTCCCTCGTTCAACGAGATGCACTACGGCGAACCGGAAGCGTATGCCGCGCTGGGTTTTTCGGCGGTGGCAACCGATGGACGCGGTACTGCCGGACGTAGCAAAGCCTTTCACGACCACTCCTACGGGGACTTGGGCAATGCCGGGGCCCTGGACGACCACGTGGCCGCGATCCGCGAACTCGGCCACAGGTATCCCTGGCTCGACACCCGGCGCGTCGGGATCACCGGCCAATCAGCCGGCGGTTTCGCCGCAGCCCGCGCCCTGCTGACGTACCCCGACTTCTACCGGGTCGCCGTTGCGGTGTCCGGCAACCACGACAACGCGGTGAACCTGACCATGTGGGCCGAGCACTACCACGGTGACGTCAGCGCCGAGGGGCTTCAAGCGATCTCCAACGTGCCTCTGGCCGCCAACCTGAAGGGCAAGCTGCTGCTCATCCACGGGGAACTCGACGACAACGCGTACCCCTACAACACGATGCGCCTCGCGGACGCACTGATCAAAGCGGACAAGGACTTCGACATGGTGCTGATCCCAGGAGTCGAACACGCCCTGATCGGCCGCATGCATTACCTCTATCGCCGTACCTGGGATTACTTCGTCCGCCACCTGCATGGCACCGAACCACCAACGCATCGCCTCGCACCGTTGCCGATGCCCGCACTAGGGGGCTGAGTCATGGGCTGCCTTGCCGGCTCGACTGTGCTGCAGCGTCCTGAGAGCAGCTCCGTGGAATGCTCGTGGTGGTCGGGCGGACCGAGTTCGCCCACGTTCGAGTCCGGGAAGGGGCGTCGATTGCGGAACGTCACCAAGGTCGTCATGCGATTGTTCGTGGTAGCCGTCCTCCCGTGGACGCTCTTCAGTGCGAGCCCTGCAGCAGGACGTCCCGATACCGTCGGCGCCGCCGTCGACGAGGCGTTTCGGCCGTTGCTGGCCCAGTACGACATACCCGGCATGGCCATATCGGTAACGGTCGACGGTCAGCAACACTTCTTCGACTACGGCGTTGCCTCGAAGGAGGGCGGCGCCCCCGTGACGCGAAACACGATCTTCGAGATCGGTTCGCTCAGCAAGACTTTCACTGCGACCGCAGCGACCTACGCAGAGGCGCTCGGCCGAACCTCACTGCAGGATCACCCCAGCGCCCATCTGCCGCAGTTGGCGGGCAGCGCCATCGACGAAGCCACCGTGGTCAATCTCGGCACCTATACCGCTGGTGGTCTACCCCTGCAGTTTCCGTCCGACGTCACGAACGATGCGCAGGTGCAGACCTACTTCCAACAGTGGGTACCCGATGCTGCTCCCGGCCAACAACGGCGGTATTCCAACCCCAGCATCGGCCTGCTCGGACACCTCACTGCGTTGGCGATGAACGTCGATTTCGCCGACCTGCTTCAGGGGCAAGTCTTTCCGAAGCTGGGAATGTCCCGTAGCTACGTCGACGTTCCGCAGGCCGAAATGGGCAGCTACGCCTTGGGTTACGACGCCGACGATGCGCCGACCCGGGTCAGCCCCGGCCCGCTCGACGCGGAGGCCTACGGCGTCAAGTCCACCGCGGCGGACATGATCCGCTTCGTGGAGAACAACATCGCGCCTGACACCCTCGAAGCACCCATGCGCGCCGCGGTAGAGCAGACGCACGTCGGGTACTTCGAGGCTGCCGACATGGTCCAGGGACTGGGCTGGGAACAGTATCCGTACCCCGTCTCCAGGGAGAGCCTGTTGTCCGGAAACTCCACCACCATTGCCATGCAGACGAATACGGTCACGCCCGTCGCCGGGGAGGGCCGGTCGGGTTCGAGGCTGTTCAACAAGACCGGCTCGACCAACGGATTCGGCGCCTACGCCGCCTTCGTTCCCGACGAGCGGATCGGAATCGTGATGCTCGCCAACAAGAACTTCCCGATCGCCGCGCGTGTCACCGCGGCCCATGCGGTGCTACAACGGCTTTCGGCAGAGACGCCGTAGCTCGGTTACGTCGCCGCGGACGGTCGCCGAGCGGCCCTGCCGGTTGAGGCGCCGAGCGCCCGCACCAGCATGTCGGTGAGTGCGTCCAGATACCCGGGCTCGAGACTGCCGTCTCGAACGAGCAGCCGCCAGTAGATCGGCGCGGCCAGCAAGTCGAGCGCCAGTTCCATGTCGATGTCCGAAGCCACCTCTCCGCGATCGATCGCACGGAGCAGGATCGCCCGCCCTCTCTCGCGGCGCGGCCGGCCGATCATGTCCTCGACGACGTCGCTGAGTTCGGGGCTGCGGGCCATCTCGGCCACGAGGTCGGCGAGGATCGACGCGAACCGAGGGTGGGTGAGCCACTGCGCAATCGCCTCCACCGACGCCCGGATGTCTCCCTCGAGCGACCCCGTGTCCACGAACTCCGCGCGGCCGACGCTGAATTCGGCGACGACGGCCAGGGCCATGTCCTTCTTGGAGGTCCAGCGGCGGTACAGCGCGCTCTTGCCGACTCCGGCGCGCTTGGCGACTGCCTCCATCGACAGTCGTGCGTACCCGCGCTCCGCCAGCTCGCAGAGAACGGCTTCGGTGATCGACCGGGTGATCTCCGGCTGCAACACGGCTGCGCCGGACGGCGTGCGACGAGTCATCGACCGACTATAGCGAGTGGACGATACGGACCCGTCCGGCGTACATTTACGACGGGACGGTACCGTACCGTCCAATGAAGGAGGAGCGATGAACGCCCAAGCAGTCGTCGATCGCGCACTGGAACTCCTGATCGCCCAGGACGTGGCTGGCTTCGCGGCCCTCTGGGCCGAAGACGGGGTGCTGGAGTTCCCATTCGCGGCGCCCGGGTTCCCCAGTCGGTTGGAGGGACGCGACGCGGTGGCCGAGTACATGTCGGGCTACCCGGACATCCTGCGCATCAAGGAATTCCCCGCTGTGGTGGTGCATCAGAGCGTCGACCCGGACGTCGTGATCGTCGAGTTCGAGGCTGCCGGCACCGTGGTGGCCACCGGAGCCCCGTACCGGATGCGCTACATCGCGGTGATCACGGTTCGCGACGGGGAAATCGCGTCCTACCGGGACTACTGGAGTCCGGCTGCGGCGGCAGAAGTCGTGGGCGGATCGTCCGAGCTGCGCGACGCATTCGCAGGCGGCCCGCGATGACCGACGTCCTGGTCACCGCCGCCACCGGAACCACCGGCAGCCGGGTGGCTGCCTTCCTCGCCGCTCGTGACGTGCCCGCCCGGCTCGCGACGCGCACGCCCTCGGCGCCCGGCCAGGTCCACTTCGACTGGGCTGAGCCGTCGACGCACGCCGCGGCACTGCGGGGCGTGTCGGCGGTCTACCTCGTCGCCCCTGTCAACATGGCGGATCCCGTCGGGCTCGTCGTCCCGTTCCTCGACGAGGCGCTGCGACAAGGTGTTCGACGCGTCGTGCAGTTGAGTTCGTCCGCGGTCCCAGAGGGCGCGCCCGGATTGGGCGAGATCCATCGACTCGTCCGAACGACGATGCCGGAGTGGACCGTGCTGCGGCCGTCGTGGTTCATGCAGAACTTCACCGGCGACCACCTGGTGGCTCGCGGCGTGCGCGACGGCGAGATCGTCACCGCCACGGGAGACGGCAAGGTGGCATTCGTCGACGCGCTGGACATTGCCGCCGTCGCGGGGCACGCGCTCACCGACGACGTCCCACACGACACCGAACACGTCCTCACCGGTCCGGAGGCGCTCGGCTACGGCGACGCCGCGGCGATCATCACGCGACAGACAGGCCGCACGATCCGGCACCGGTCGGTATCGGCAGAGGAATGCGCTCGCCGCATTGCGGCCGATGGCATCGAACTCGAGTACGCGCGCATGCTCGCCGACCTGGACGTCGCGATCAGCGCCGGCGCCGAGGACCGCGTCACCGACACCGTCCTGCGCGTCACCGGCAGGCCACCGCGCAGCTTCAGCGCCTTCGTCGCAACCGAATTCGGCCAAGAGGCCGTGGCCTGACGAACTGACGCCCGCTACGACGATCCGTCCCCGGCGCCGTACGCGATGGCGACGTCCATCAGCGCCTTGGCCGGCGCGGTGAGATGAGTGCGCCGACTGACCGCGGCGACGTGCAGATACGACTCCGGGACGATGCGCTGCACCCGGGCACCCGACAGTCGGGCCGTGCGCGTCCAAGCCGACGGCATCACCGCTTGACCGAAGCCGTTGAGGACCATCGGCAGGATCGACGTGCGGTGAGCGACCTCGGCCGCGATGGTGACTTGAACTCCCTCGGCGAGGACGTCGTCGACGAGCGCACGCATCAGTGATCCACGCTGCGACACGATCAGCCTGCTGCCGCTGAGATCGTGCCGGTGCACGACGCCGCCGTCAGGACCGCCGTCGGGTCCCGAGATGAGCACCAGCGCTTGGCTTTCCAGCGGGACGACGACGAGGTCCGGTGCACGGATGGACCCCGCAGAACCCAGGACGCCGATCTCGGAGTCACCCGAGCGCACGCTCGCGACGATCTCCTCGGGCGTGAAGCCCGCTTGGGAGTTGATGGTCACGTCGGGATGGGTCCGCGCGAACGTCGTGAGGATCGTGGTCAGCGGTTCCATGCCCGGCGACGGCATCGTGATCAGGTCCACCCGGCCGCCCCGCAGGTGCTTGAGTTCGTTCATCGCCTCGCTCGCCTCGTCGACGTCGCGCAGCACCACCCGGGCCGGTCCGATCAGTGCGCGGCCGGCATCGCTGAGCACCACCCCGCGGTTCACCCGGTGGAAGAGCGGCATCCCGAGTTCCCGTTCGAACCCGGCGATCGCCTGAGACAGCGACGGCTGCGCGACCATCAACTCCGCTGCCGCTCTGCTGAAGCTGCCGTGGTCGACCACCGCGAGGAAGAACTTCAGCTGCCGGACCTCCACGATGAGCCACCTCACGTCGTCGTATAGGCGAAGCCTATGCGGTCGATCGCAATCACGTCTTGGACCCGGGGACCTTCGGCGTCATGCAATGGGAGCACGCCGTGGTGTGACGTGCACTACACCGATGACTGGAGGCCTGATGGCTCGACAGACGTTCCAGATCGCAGCAATCCCCGCCGACGGCGTCGGCAAGGAGGTCGTGTCCGCCGGGCGGCGGGTGCTCGACCGGCTCGCCGAGCAGTCGGGGGATCGGTTCGCCTTCGAGTGGACCGAGTTCCCCTGGGGATGCGACTACTACGAGAGGACCGGCCGGATGATGGCCGAGGGCGGCCTCGAGACGCTCAAGCCCTTCGACGCGATCTACTTCGGCGCGGTCGGGTGGGAGAACGTCCCCGATCACGTGAGCCTGTGGGGTCTGCGACTCGCGATCACCCAGGGCTTCGACCAGTGGGCCAACGTCCGGCCCGTCAACTTCCTGCCGGGAGTCACCTCGCCACTGCGCAAGGCCGACGACACCGATCTCGACTGGGTGGTCATCCGCGAGAACAGCGAGGGCGAGTACGCCGGACTCGGCGGCCGCAACCTCAGCAGCCGCGGGCCCGGGAACGAAGTCGCGCTGCAGACCGCGCTGTTCACCGAGAAGGGCTGCGAACGCATCATGCGGTTCGCCTTCGACATGGCGCGCACGCGCACGGTGAAGAAGGTCTCGAGCGTCACCAAGTCCAACGCGCAGCAGTACGGAATGGTGTTGTGGGACGAGGTCTTCGACCGGGTCGCGCGTGACTACCCCGACGTCGAGACCGAGAGCGTGCTCGTCGACGCCATGAGCGCGAAGTTCGTGCTCCACCCCGAACAGCTCTCGGTCGTCGTGGCCTCGAACCTGAACGCCGACATCCTGTCCGACCTGGGATCGGCCCTGGCGGGCAGCCTCGGCCTGGCGTCGAGCGCCAACCTCAATCCCGAGCGACGGTTCCCCAGCATGTTCGAACCCGTGCACGGTACGGCGCCCGACATCGCCGGGCAGGGCATCTGCAATCCGATCGGCGCGATCGCCAGCGCCGCGCTGATGCTCGACCACCTGGGGCTGGCCGACGAGGCGCGCATGGTCGACGCGGCGATCGAATCGACCACGGCCGGCGGCGTGCTGCCCAGGGACCTCGGCGGAACCGCGACCACCGACGAGGTCACCGACGCGATCATCGCCGCGTTGAGCCGGGCACTGCTCGACGCCTGAACTCGGATGGACCGGATTGGCCGTTCGCCACCGCAGGCGGCCCGGCGGGCCTGATCCTTGACTGGGACCCACTACGCCACGGAGGAGCCATGACAACCGAAAACAAGCCCCGGCGCACGGACGTCGACAAGGCACTACTCGGCAGCGCCACCTATCGCAGCCTCGGCGAACAGACTCTGTCTCCTGCCGAGGAGCGGTTCGAGAAGGGCCGGCGCACCATCGGCCTCTTCCTCGCCCCGGTGGTCACCATCGCCTTCCTGGCGCTACCCCTTGGGATGGAACCCCAGCAGCAGACCCTGGCCGGCGTGCTGCTGGGCGTCATCATCCTGTGGATCTCCGAGGCGCTGCCGATCCCGATCGGTGGCCTGCTGGGCGTCGCCATCATCGTCTTCCTCGGCGTCGCACCAGCCGACGACGTGCTCGGCGCATTCGGCTCGTCGACGATCTTCACCTTCATCGGCGCGTTCATCCTCGCCCAGGCGATGCTCAAACACGGTCTGGCGCGGCGGTTCGCGTTCCGCATTCTCGCGCTACCCAAGGTGGGGCAGTCGACCACCGGCGTCATCATCGCGTTCGGCGTGATCACGGCTCTGCTGTCGGCGTTCGTGTCCAATACCGCGACGGTGGCGATGATGCTCCCGACCGCACTGGGCATCCTGGGCGTCATCGCCAAGCTCATGCAGAGCCGCGGCATGGTCGAGCAGGACTTCGACCCGCTACGCCTTCGCGTCGGCGCGGCCATCATGTTGATGCTCGCCTACGGCGCCAGCGTCGGCGGCCTGCTCACCCCGGTCGGCAGTCCGCCGAACCTGATTGGGCGCGGTCTGATCGAGGAGGCCACCGGCGAACGGATCAGCTTCGCGCAGTGGATGGCGATGGCCGCACCGATCTGCCTGCTGATGTTCGTCGCGCTGGCGTTCATAGTGATTCGGCTCAACCGGCCGGAGCTGAAGCGCATCGACGGCATCGCCGACTACGTCGCCGAGCAGCGCGAGGAGATGGGCGGCCTCTCCCGGGCTGAGAAGAACACCCTGATCGCCTTCGGCGTCACCGTCACCCTGTGGATCCTGCCCGGCATCGTGGCGCTGGTCGCCGGCAACGACTCCGACGTCTACACCTGGGTGAGCGACCGCCTCGACGAGGGCATGGTCGCGGTGTTCGGGGCGGCGCTGCTGTACCTGCTGCCGATCGACTGGGAGCAGCGCGAGTTCACGCTGCGCTGGAAGGACGCGGCCGACATCGACTGGGGCACCATCGTTCTGTTCGGTACCGGCATCATCTTCGGATCCCTGCTCGCCGCAACGGGTCTCGCCGAGACCATCGGAACGTCGGTCGACAGCGCGCTGGGGTTGACCAGCGTCGTACCGATCACGATCTTCGCGGTCATCCTGGCCATCGTCGTATCGGAGACCACCAGCAACACCGCCTCGGCCGCGGTGGTGGTGCCGATCATCATTCCGGTGGCGGTCGCCGCCGGTGTGAATCCGTTCGTCCCGGCACTGGCCGCGACGTTCGCCGCGTCGTTCGGCTTCATGCTGCCGGTGTCGACGCCGCAGAACGCCATCGTCTACGGCTCCGGCGCAGTGCGCATCACGACGATGATCCGCACCGGATTCTGCTTCGACGTGATCGGCGCGATCCTCATCATCGTGGCCCTGCCCGTGATGATCGCGCTGATCGGGTTGGGGAGCTGACGGAAAGTACCCGCAGCGACCTTCGGTAGAGCGCCCCCGGCATTCGTGCCGGGGGCGCTTTCGCGTTGGCGGGCCGGAGCCGCCGGGCATTGACTGACGGTTCACTCGTATGTGACGATATCGTCAGTCACTGCGTTGAAAGGTGGCGCCCGGACGAGCCGATCGGAGTCAGCGATGCGCCGCACTGCGCCCTCAGTACCGAGCTATCGCAGTGACGTCTACGCGGATGCTGCGCTGCGAGAGCCACATCCGCACTACCAGCGCCTGCGCGAGCTGGGGCCTGTGGTCTGGCTACCGCGCCAACGGGTCTTCGCCCTGCCTCGTTACGCCGAATGCAAGGCCGTCCTGCGCGACGACAGCACCTTCGAGTCCGGGCACGGCGTGGCGCTCAACCCGGTGACGAACCGTCTCTCGCGCGGCACGACGCTCAACAGCGACGGCGCCGAGCACGACCGTCGCCGCAAGCTGGTGGCCCACCGTCTACTCCCGCGCGCCCTGCGCTCCATCAGCGACACCGTCGACGAACTGGCCGCCGACGTCGTGGACCGAGCGGTCGCCCGCCGCGACGTCGACGGCGTCGACGACCTGGCATCGGCGCTGCCGCACGCGGTCGTGCCGGACATGGTGGGCTGGCCGCGCGGTCAACGGCAACACCTACTGCGCTGGGGTGCTGCGACATTCGACGTACTCGGACCACTCAACATCCGAGCGATTCGCGCCGTCCCCGCCAGCCTGCACATGCTCCGATTCACCCGAAAGGTGCTGCGCGACGACGACGTCATCGAAGGCAGCATGGCCGACGAGCTGATCGCAGCCGTGGACGAGGGCACCCTGTCGCGGGCCGAATGTGCCCGACTGATGATCGACTACATCGCCCCGTCGCTCGACACGACGATCAGCGCGATATCGAGTGCCCTGCACCTGTTCGCCACGCATCCCGAGCAGTGGCAGCTGCTCCGGGACGACCCCGCGCTCATCCCCAACGCGATCAACGAGGTCGTCCGGTACGAGTCCCCGTTGCGCGCCTTCGGCCGCCGGGCGCGGTGCGCGACTGAGGTCGGCGGTGCGGAGATTCCCGCCGGTGCCCGCGTCCTCGTGATGTACGCGTCGGCGAACCGCGATGCGAACGAATGGGATTCACCGGACGTGTTCGACATCCGCCGCGACGCCGGTCGTCAGCTCGGCTTCGGCAACGGAGCACATGCCTGCGCCGGGCAGGGGCTCGCGCGGCTCGAGACCACCGCGATGCTGCGTGCCCTGCTCGACCGCGTCGAGCGGATCGAGACGACGGGACCGCCGGAGTGGGCGCTCAACAACATCATTCGCCGTCACGCCCGTCTGCCGCTACGGCTCGTCGCGGCCTGACGCGAAACTAGAACGGCTTAGGCCGCGGAATCCGGGTGGATCAACGCGTCGAGGTCGGGCAGCGGGCGTCGGCAGATCTCGCGCGCTTCCTCGGCGGGGACGCCCAGCAGGCGCAGCAGATCCTCGGTGGTCTTGTCGGCGGTCGCCGCGTCGTCCCGGTCGGGTTGGTCGCGGATGAGGGCGCCCATCCCCATCAGCGCGCCTGCCGCAATCGCCAGCGCGAGTTCGGGATCGTCGGTGGTGAACCGCCCGGCCTTGGCGGCGGCTTCGATGTCGCGCAGCGCTCGCGGTGCCAACCCTCGCTCGGAGGCCATCAGCGACAGGCCGTTGGCCAAGAGGATCTGGGCCTCCTGTGGGCGCCGGCGGAAGAGCCGACCGGTCAACCGGAAGCTGCATGCGAACGTCTCGGCGGGGTCGTCGATCGCCGAGGTGAGTTCGTCGAGCAGGGCCCCGTGGGCGTCGAGGGCCTCGGCGACGGCCGCTTCGAACAGCCGTTCCTTGCTCTCGAAGTGGTTGTAGAAGGAGCCCATGCCGACGTCGGCGGCCTGGGTGATCTCGAGGACGGGCACGTTGACCTTGCCCTCGGCGATGAAGGTCTGAGCCGCCGCGATCAGGGCCGCGCGGGTGCGCTGCTTGCGACGCTCGAGTCGGTTGACGGGCGCGGATGACTCCTGGGGCATGCGGGTCCTCTCGGTTCGTGCCCTGAGATCATAACTGAGGATTTCGTCAGATACGCTTGACTGATAGGAGCGTCGTATGTGACGATTTCGTCAGGAGGTGGTGAGCGATGACTGACGCACTAGGGACCCACACCAGGGGAGCCCACACCGATCTGCACAGCGAGCAGGGCGCACACCGGGGCGAACACCCGGGGCGGTCCCGCAATCCGGTGATCAAGGTCCGCGACATCGCGTGGCTGGAGTTCGAGAAGCCCGACCTGATGCGGACCGAGGCGTTCGCGCGAGCGTTCGGCTTCCACACCGTGCTGAGCAGCCCGACCGAACTGCAACTGCGCGGCAGCGAACCCGGTGCACCCTGCGTCATCGTCCGACGCGGCACCCGGTCGCGCTTCGCGGGCGTCGCATTCGCGGCCGACGACGAGATCGACGTGCTGCGCCTCGCCGACGCCCTGAGCGCCCCCACCCGTGCGCTTTCCGAGAGCATCGGTGGCCTGTCGGTCGAACTCGTCGACCCCAGTGGGGTCCCGGTGCGCGTCGTCGCGGGCACGCACGAGCTGCCACCCCTGCCGGCGCAGGAGCCGCTGCTCCTGAACACCGGCCGCGAGGTGCGGCGGATCAACGCCACCCAGCGGCCGCGCCGGGTCCCGGCACGCGTGCAACGCCTGGGCCACGTCGTCCTGCAGTCGACCAAGTACCGCCAGACCCTCAACTGGTACCTCGACAACCTCGGCATGATCGTCAGCGACTTCCTCTTCTTCCCCGGTCAACGCGACCGCGGACCCACGATGAGCTTCATCCGCTGCGACAGGGGCGCCACGCCCGCCGATCACCACACCCTGGCGCTGGCCCTCGGACCCGCCAACCGGTATGTGCACTCGGCCTACCAGGTCGCCGACCTCGACGCGTTGGCCGCAGGCGGGGAGTACCTCGCCGAGCGCGGCTACACCCGGTCATGGGGCATCGGCCGCCACATCCAGGGCAGCCAATTGTTCGACTACTGGCGCGATCCCGACGGATTCCTCGTCGAGCACTTCGCCGACGGCGACGCGTTCGACGCCGACGTGGCGCCGGGCTGGGCACCGTTCACCGCGACCGGGCTCTCGCAGTGGGGGCCGCCCGTCTCCAAGGACTTCCTGGGGACCGACCCCAGATCCGCACGCCACGAGCTGGTTTCGATGCTCAGCGCGCTGCGGGACGACAACGAGTTCACCGCCCGCCGCCTCGTCGGCCTGTTGAAAGTAGCCACCTCGTGACGATCACCGTCCTCCGTACCGCCGACGCGTGGTGGGTCCGCACGGCCGCCGGCGCCGCCCGCGTCGACACCACTGCGGCCACCACCGCGGAACTGCTGGCCGATCGCGCCGCCGTCACCGCCGCCGCCACGAGCGCCGACACCGTGGACGCCGGCACCCTGGCGCTGGTGTCCCCGATCACCAAGCCGTGCCGCGTCATCGCGCAGATGACCAACTTCGAGTCCCACGTCCGCGACGCCGGCATGGACCCAAAGACGGTGCCGCTGACCTTCTTCCGCAAGTCCTCGGCGTCCATCAGCGGTCCGGTCGACGACGTCGTGAAGCCCTCGCACGTGCGCCTGCTGGACTACGAGGTCGAGATCGGGCTGGTGATCGGCCGGGACGTTCCCGTCGGCAGCTCGATCACGGAGAGTGCACTGCCCGAGATCGTGGCCGGACTCGTCATCACCAACGACGTGTCGGCCCGCGACATCCAACTGCCCCAAACGCAGTTCTACGAGGCGAAGTCGTACCCGACCTTCACGCCCGTGGGTCCCGCGCTGGTGCTGCTCGACGCCGGGGAACTCGCGCGCTTCGCAGACCTGCGGCTGCGGCTCTCGGTCAACGGCGAGGAGCGCCAGAACGCACTCGTCGAGGGCGACATGCTCTACCGTCCGCTGCAGGCACTGCAGTCGCTGACCCGGTTCCAGGACCTCAGCGCCGGCGACCTCATCCTCACCGGGACCCCCGTCGGCACGGCGCTCAGCGCGCCGCCCAAGCCCATCGAGATCATCGGTTCGCTGCTGCCGCCCGCGGTCAAGTGGAAGGTGTTCTTCAAGCGCCAGGCCGCCAACCCGAAGTACCTTCGGGACGGCGACGTAATCGAGGCCCGGGTGGCCACCGACGACGGCTCGATCGATCTGGGGGTGCAGCGCACTCCCGTCGCCTACGCGTGAGTCACGTTGCTGTGAGCCATGTTCCGGTCGTAGTCATCGGAGCCGGACCGACGGGCGTGGCAGCAGCCACGCTGCTCGCCCAGTACGGCGTCGAGACCCTGGTACTCGACCGGTGGGCGGAGGTATATCCGCAGCCCCGGGCGGTGCACATGGACGACGAGGTCGTGCGGATCCTGGCCCGGCTAGGAGTCGCCGACGAGTTCTCGACGATCTCCAGACCCGCGCACGGGCTGCGGTTGGTCGACGACGCCCACCGCGTGCTCGCCGAGTTCCGTCGCGACACCCGCGTCGGCGTACACGGGTACGCGCAGGCGAACATGTTCGACCAGCCCGACCTCGAGGCACTGCTGCGCGCGAACCTCACTCGCCACCGTCACGCATCGCTGATCGGTGGCGTCGAGGTCACCGACGTCACCGCCTCGTCGCACGGCCGGCAGCGCGTTACCTACACCGACCGCACCACCGGCGTCGAGCACGCCGTCGACGCCGACTACGTCCTGGGCTGCGACGGCGCGAACAGTCTGGTGCGGAGGTGCATCGGCGCCGCGATGACGGACCTGCGGTTCCGGCAGCGCTGGCTGGTCGTCGACATCGAGACCGCCGCGGACCTCGACCAGTGGGGCGGCGTGCACCAGGTGTGCGACCCGGCGCGCGCGGCGACCTACATGCGCATCGGCGCCACCCGCTACCGCTGGGAGTTCCGGCTGCTCGACGGCGAGACCGCCGAGGACTTCGATGCGCTCAGTGCCCTGACGGGTCTGATCGCGCCGTGGATCCGAGGCGTCGATGCAGGCGAACTGCAGTTGATCCGGGTCGCCGAGTACACGTTCCGCGCGCAGATCGCCGACCGCTGGAGCCGCGGGCCGGTCTTCCTCCTCGGGGACGCCGCGCACCTGACACCACCGTTCATCGGCCAGGGCATGGGGGCGGGGCTGCGCGACGCGAGCAACCTCGCCTGGAAACTCGCCGCAGTCGTTCACGGTGACCAGCCGCCGAGCGTGCTCGACTCGTATCCCAGGGAACGGAAGGCGCACGCAGCGCAGATGATCGGCTTGGCCCTCGCCGTCGGCTGGTCCATGACGGCGGGCGGCCGATTCGGCAACGCGCTGCGCCGGCTGGTGGTGCCACGCCTCGGGGTGCTGCCCGGCATCCGGGCCAAGGTCACCGACGGCGCCACCCCGGCCCTGCGCCGGTCCCGGTACGTCGTCGCGCCGAGGCTCAGGCGCGGTCTGACCGGGACCCTCTGCCCGAACCCCCTGCTGGACAACGTCCGTCGCCTCGACGACGAGATCGGATGCGGTTTCGCGCTCGTCACCGCGACACCGCCCAGCGCTCGGCAGTGGGACCTGCTGACGCGGCGTGGGGCGTCGGTCGTCGTCGCCGGTGCCGAGGGTGAACTCGGGGCGTGGCTGCGGCACGGACGCGCGACCGCAGCCATCGTCCGGCCTGACCGCACGGTGATGGCTGCGGGTGCGGACCTGGAGCGTCTGGTGCGGCTCGTGCCGACGTTCCGGCCGGCCCCATACGACGAGGTCGAGTCACCGGTGCCCGGTTCGCTGGTTACCGACGGGTAATCACGTCTACGCTTGAGCCGCAGTCGAAGGCGAAAGGCGCGAAAATGGGCCACTACAAGAGCAACGTCCGCGATCTGGAGTTCAACCTGTTCGAGGTGCTCGACCTCGAGAAGGTGCTGGTCAGCGGTGAGTTCGGCGACCTCGACGCCGACTCGGTCAAGGAGATGCTGGCCGAGGCGGCGCGCCAGGCGGAGGGGCCGCTGGCCGACTCGTTCGCCGAGGCCGACCGGCATCCGCCCACGTTCGACCCGCAGACCCACGCCGTCACGCTGCCCGAGGCGTTCAAGAAGTCGGTGCGGGCGTGGCAGCAGGGCGAGTGGTTCCGCATCGGACTGTCCGAAGAGGTCGGAGGCGTCCCCGCACCGTCGATGGTGACGTGGGCCGTCAACGAGCTGGCATTGGGCGCCCAGCCCGCCGCCTTCATGTACCTCGCCGGGCCCGTCTTCGCCGACATCCTCTACCACATAGGCAACGACCAGCAAAAGCATTGGGCCACAACGGCTGTCGAGCGCAACTGGGGCTCGACGATGGTGCTCACCGAGCCCGACGCGGGCTCCGACGTCGGCGCCGGCCGGACCAAGGCGGTCCAGCAGCCCGACGGTACGTGGCACCTCGACGGGGTCAAGCGATTCATCACCTCGGGCGACTCCGACGACCTGTTCGAGAACATCGTGCACATGGTGCTGGCCCGCCCCGAGGGCGCCGGCCCAGGGACCAAGGGGTTGTCGCTGTTCCTGGTGCCGAAGTTCCACTTCGATCCCGAGACAGGCGACCCCGGCGAGCGCAACGGCGTCTACGTCACGGGCCTCGAGCACAAGATGGGACTCAAGGTCTCGGCGACGTGCGAGCTGACCCTCGGGCAGCACGACCGGCCCGCCGTCGGGTGGCTGGTCGGCGACGTCCACAACGGCATCGCGCAGATGTTCAAGGTCATCGAGTACGCCCGAATGATGGTCGGCACCAAGGCGATATCGACGCTGTCGACCGGCTACCTGAATGCGCTGGACTACGCCAAGACCCGCATTCAGGGTGCCGACATGACCCAGATGACCGACAAGGCCGCGCCGCGCGTCACGATCCTGCACCACCCGGACGTGCGCCGTGCGCTCATGCTGCAGAAGGCCTACGCCGAGGGGCTGCGGAGCCTGTACCTCTACACCGCGGCGCACCAGGACCCGTCGGCCGCCGCGATCGCCTCCGGTGCCGATGCCGCGCTGGCCGACCGCGTCAACGACCTGCTGCTCCCGATCGTCAAGGGTGTCGGGTCCGAGCGTGCGTACCAAACGCTGACCGAGTCGCTGCAGACGTTCGGTGGCTCCGGCTTCCTGCAGGACTACCCGATCGAGCAGTACATCCGCGACGCCAAGATCGACTCGCTGTACGAGGGCACCACCGCCATCCAGGCGCAGGACTTCTTCTTCCGCAAGATCGCCCGCGACCAGGGCGTCGCGTTCGGGCACCTCGCCGGTCAGATCCAGGCGTTCCTCGAAAGTGACTCGGGCCGAACCGAATTGGTCGACGTGCGGGCGCGGCTCGCCGCGGCGCTGGCCGACGTCCAGGCCATGGTGGTCACGATGACCGGCTACCTGATGGAGTCGCAGCAGACCCCGCAAGAGCTGTATCGCATCGGCCTGGAGTCGGTGCGCTTCCTCTTCGCCGTCGGCGACCTGGTGATCGGGTGGCTGCTGCTGCGCAGCGCCGAAGTGGCCCTCGATGCGCTCGACGGGTCGCCATCGGAACGCGACCGGGCCTACTACGAGGGCAAGGTGGCCGTCGGCCGGTTCTTCGCCAAGAACGTCCTGCCCCGACTGGGCGCCGACCGGCGTCTCGTCGAGGCCGCCGACCTCACCGCAATGGACCTGCCCGAGCAGTCTTTCTAACCCCTGAAACGCCGCGAACGTCGGTTACCGCCACGGTATTTCGAGGAAAGCGTGACGGTAACCGACGTTCGGCGCAGGTGGTGCGGGGCTACTCCGGGGTGTAGCCGAACGGCAGCAGGATGCTCTTCTGCTCGCAGTAGGACTCGATGCCCTCCCAGCCGTTCTCACGGCCGATGCCCGAGTTCTTGTAGCCACCGAAGGGCGCGCCGGGATCGAACGCGTACATGTTGACCGCGTAGGTGCCGGTGCGGATCTTCGACGCGATCTTCATCGCCTTGGCGTTGTCGGTGGTGTAGACGCTGCCCGCCAGCCCGTAGACCGAGTCGTTGGCGATGCGGATCGCGTCCTCCTCGGTCTCGTAGGGGATCACTGCGAGGACGGGTCCGAAGATCTCCTCTTGGGCGATGACCATCGAGTTGTCGACGTCGGCGAACACCGTCGGCTGCACGAACCAGCCGTCGTCGAGGCCCTCGGGGCGGCCGCCGCCGGTGACGATGCGGGCGCCCTCGTCGACGCCCTTCTTGATGTAGCCCTCGACGCGCTCGCGTTGCTTCTCGGAGATCAGCGGGCCGATCATCGCGCCGGCGTCGTCGGACCGCCCGACGGGCATCGCGGCGACCGCGGCGGACAGCTTCTCGACGACCTCGTCGTAGCGCGACCGCGGCGCGAGGATGCGGGTCTGTCCGACACAGGCCTGACCGGTGTTCATCAGTCCGGAGAACACCAGCATCGGCAGCGTGGAGTCCAGGTCGGCGTCCTCGAGGATGATCGCCGCGGACTTGCCGCCCAACTCCAGCGTGCAGGCCTTCAGGTTCTCGGCGGCGATCTTCGCGATCTCCTTGCCGACCGCACTGCTGCCGGTGAACGTGTACTTGTCCAGCTCGGGGTTGGACGTCAGCGCCCGCCCGGTCTCCGGGCCACCCGGCACGATCGACAGCACGCCCTCGGGCAGGCCCGCCTCGGCGAACATCTCGGCCATCGCGAACACCGACAGCGGTGTCTCGGACGCCGGCTTGAGCACGATGGTGCAGCCGGCGAGCAGTGCCGGACCCAGCTTGTTCGCGGCCAGGAAGAACGGCACGTTCCACGCGGTGACCGCGCCGACGACGCCGATCGGCTCGCGCACGACCATCGTCTGGCCGTAGACGCCGTCGCGGATGTCGCGCCAGGTGAACTTGTCGGCAGCACCGGCGTAGTGCTGGAACGCCGACATCGCGGCGCCGTACTGCATCATGTCGACGATCGTCGGCGGCTGGCCGGTCTCGGCGCCGAGCAGGAACTTCAGCTCGTCGGCGCGCTCCTCCATGATCTTCACCGCGGCGCCGAGCACGTCGGCCCGCTCCTGCGGTGACATTTGCGGCCATGGGCCCTCGTCGAATGCCTTGCGAGCCGCGGCGCACGCGGCGTTGACGTCGGCCTCGGCGGCCAGCGGCACCTTGCCCACCAACTCGCCCGTCGCGGGGGAGTGCACCTCGATGACGTCGGTCGTGGACGGCTCGACCCACTTGCCGCCGATGAACAGCTTGTCCCACTCGGTTCTGAACGCCGTGCTCTGTGTCATGTGTGTCACAGTACCGACCGGATCGCGAAACGAGAACCTGTTGCAGTTCAGTGATTCAGGACGGCTGCAACACCAGCACCAGGTTGCTCACCGCGAACTCCCGCAGGACCGGCACCCGGACCATCCACCACGCCCATCGCGGGTGGTAGCGGGGAAAAGCCGCCAGCAGCGCGCCCGTGCTCGCCGCCCACTCCAGACCGTCCGCCGCCGACACCGCGAACAACGACGATCCGTAGTCGTTCTTGGGCCGGTGGCCGTGCCGGCGGGTGTACCGCTCGGCTGCCCGCGCCCCGCCGAAGTAGTGCGTCAGCCCCATCTCGTGGCCGCCGAACGGGCCCAGCCACACCGTGTACGACAGCACCGCCAGCCCACCGGGCCGCGTCACCCGCAGCATCTCGGCGCCGAGCCGCCACGGGTCGCGGACGTGCTCGGCGACGTTGGACGACAGGCAGACGTCGACGCTGTCGTCGGCGAATGGCAGCGCGGTTCCGGACGCGCGGACGAACGTGCCGGCCCCGGGTGCACCTGCCGGTCCGGCATGCATCTCCGACGGGTCCGGTTCCACGCCGACGTACCGCATCCCGGCGCGGGAGAACGCGTCGGCGAAGTACCCGGGCCCGCCGCCCACGTCGAGCACGATGCGGCCGTTGGGCTGCTCGTCGTGCACGCCGGTCCAGAGGCCCTCGACGAGCGCGACGGTGTCGTCAGCCAGCGCGCCGTAGAACCGTGCCGGGTCGGACTGCTCGAAGCGGAACTCGCCAAGCAGGCGCGTCGAGCGTCGCAGCGTTGCCTGGCGCGCGATCACGTCAAGAGTCGACACCCGGACGAGATTAGGCGCACGCCGCTCCCGAACTCCCGCCGAACGTCGGTTACCGCCACGCTCGAAGCCGATCGTGCGTGACACAACTCGACGATCGGGCAGGGTTAGCCGACGACTATCCTGGCAGCCAATGTCCGCGTCCAGTCCATCCCCCGGGTCGCTTCGCTCCTGCCCGCCGAGCCCGCTCCGCTCCGTGCTGCTCTTGTGCTGGCGCGACGTCGGACACCCCCAGGGCGGCGGCAGCGAGACCTACCTGCAGCGGATCGGCGCGCAGCTAGCCGCTTCCGGGGTCGACGTCACCCTTCGCACGGCGCGGTATCGCGGTGCGCCCAGGCACGAGGTGGTCGACGGCGTCACCGTCGACCGGGTGGGCGGGCCCTACACCGTCTACGTCTTCGCCATGTTCGCGATGATCGCCGCGCGTCTGGGGTTCGGACCGCTGTGTCACGTCCGGCCCGACGTGGTGATCGACACCCAGAACGGCATTCCGTTCCTGGCCCGGCTGGTGTTCGGCCGCCGCGCCGTGGTGCTGGTCCACCACTGCCACCGCGAGCAGTGGCCCGTGGCGGGTCCGGTCCTGAGCCGGATCGGCTGGTTCGTCGAGTCGCGGCTGTCGCCCCGGGTGCACCGCGGAAACCAGTACGTGACGGTGTCGCTGCCCTCGGCCCGCGATCTGACCGACCTCGGCGTCGATCACGCCGCGGTCGCCGTGGTGCGCAACGGCGTCGACCTGGCGCCCGCCGACACCCTGACCGCGCCCCGAACGGCCACGCCCACGATCGCGGTGCTGTCCCGGCTGGTGCCGCACAAGCAGATCGAGGACGTGCTCGACGCCGTCGCCAGGCTGCTCCCGACCCTTCCGGATCTCCGGCTCGAGGTGCTCGGGGGCGGCTGGTGGGACGACAAGCTCGTCGCGCACGCCGACCGCCTCGGCATCACCGGCGCGGTGACGTTCCACGGTCACGTCGACGAGCGCACCAAACACGAGGTGCTGCAGCGCTGCTGGGTGCACGTCCTGCCGTCGCGCAAGGAGGGCTGGGCGCTTGCGGTCATCGAGGCCGCGCAGCACGCCGTGCCGACGGTGGGCTACCGGTCGTCCGGCGGGCTGACCGACTCGATCGTCGACGGGGTGACGGGCGTCCTGGTCGACGACCTCGACGACCTCGTCGCCCGTCTCGATCAGCTGCTCGGCGATCACGTCCAGCGTGAGCAGCTCGGTCTGAAGGCGCAGGTACGTAGCGGCGAATTCTCCTGGCGGCTCAGTGCCGACGCCATGCGCACGGTGCTCGACGCCGTGGTCGACGGACGCAGGGTCAGCGGGCTGGTCTAGCCCCGCGCCGACGCACTGCCGCCACCCCGGCGCCCAGCACGGCGACGGCGATCGCGCCCGCCCACACCAGGTGAGCGCCGATCAGCAGACCCCGGTGCGCGGAGGGCGGCTGATCGCCGCCGACCCCATAGAGCGTCAGGTCGGCGTCGCGGTGCGCGACGGGTAGGTCCAGCGCCGGGGCTGGTCCCTCGACCACCACCCAACCAACGCCCGCCTGTCGAAGCGTTGCGGCATCGGCGCCGTCGAGCAGCAGCCGCTGCACCTCGCGGGCCCGCGTCCCCTCGCCGGGGATGGTCTGCCCGCCGATGACCAGGTCGCCGGTGCTGAGCACGTCGGCCGACACCCACCGCGGCAGCGGGTCGAGGACCGGGGCGGCGCCCGACCACGGGAACACCCGCATGCTGTCGGGCGGCAGTACGGCGACGGGCCGCGGGTCGGCGTTGATCGCCGCGGCGACGGTCTGCCAGCCTGCGGGGTAGCGCACGGCGGTCATCTTCCCGCCGACGCCCCACGCCAGGTCGGGCAGCACGGCCAGCAGTGCCGCGCAGCACACGGCGGCCGTCGCTGCGGCCGGGATCCGGTCGCGCAGCGTCACCACCGCCGCCCCGGCAGCGAGCGCGTACCCGGGCACCGCGAGCGCCACCCACTTCTGCCCGTCGCGCAGCACGCCGAGGCCGGGGACGGCCCGCATGATCGACTCGACCGCGACAAGGCCGGGTCCCGTCGCCATCAGAGCCGGGCCGACGACGGCGACGACCGCGAGCACCAGCAGCGGCACGGCGGCGGGACGGCGGCTCCCCACGGGCAGGCCGACCGCCACCACTGCCAGCAGGACCACGGTGGCCACGACCGCGAACGCCGTCGTCCGCGAGTCCGGTACCGCGTCGCCGTTCCAGATGCCGCCGAGCCCCGCGAGACTCACCAGCGTGCCGAGGCCGGGTTCGGCGCGCGCCGCGAACGCCTGCACCCCCACCGCCGGTGACGACGCGAGCGATCCGCCTGCGGTCGAGGCGACCAGCCACGGCAGCGCGCCAAGCACCGCGGCACCCAGCGCGACGCCCGCGCACGCCCAACGCGGCCTACCCCTGCCCGGTGCCGCGCAGCACACCAGCGCGACCGTCGCGGCCAGCATCAGCCCGGTCGGCGTCAGCCCGGCCACCGCGGTGAAGCCGACCAGCGGCCACCAGCTGCCGTCGCCGCCGCGGATGCGCAGTACAGCGACCGCCACCCAGGGCAGGCAGCCGTACCCGACGAGCAGACTCCAGTGTCCCTGCAGCAGCCGCTCGGCGACGTAGGGATTCCAGATGGCGAGCGTCGCCGCGACGAACTGGCCGGGCAGACCGGCGTCGGGCAGCACGGTCGTGACCAGGCGTGCCGACCCCCAGCCGGCGAGCCACAACCCGGCGAGCAGCAGCGCCTTGACCACCACGCCGCCGTCGACGACCGATGACAGGACTGCGACCGCGAAGTCCTGCGGCAGGGCCCGCGGGGCGGCCTCGGACAGGCCGAGTGCGGCGTCGGTGAGGTAGGAGCGCGGCGTCGACACGGCGTCGCGCAGCAGCAGGTAACCGGGGGCTAGGAGAGGCCCCATCACCAGCAGCGACAGTGCCAGCGACCAGGCCGGCACCGCCCAGTCTCGAAGGGAGCGGGCTATCAGACCGGTCGGTCCGGCGGCAGATCGGACGGCCGCTGCGTTGGCAGCTTCTCCGTCTTCGCCTCCGCTGCGGGCATGGGCCCGGAGTCGTCGGCCGAGCGTCTGCCGAAGAAGCCGTGGTCGGCTTCGTCCAGCCCCGGGTCGATCAGGGCGGACTCGGCCCGCAGTGTGAACGCGCCGAGCAGCGCGCCACCGACCAGGGCGAGCAGCCCCAGCGCGGTGAAGGTGATCGGCAGGATGCGGCCCCACAGCCCGACGGTGTCGCCTTCGGCGCGGGCGCTGGCCACCTGGGACTCGACGGTTTCCTCGTCGGAGGTCAGGTTGTAGTCGACGAACGTGACCTCGGGCTTGAGCGGGTCACGTGCGTAGTAGTGGTAGCCGTGCTCCTCGGTCTTGACGATGGTGCCGGACACCGGGTCCACCCAGAACGTGCGCTGAGCGGCGTAGAAGCGGTCCATCGTGATCGGATCGGCCGGATCGTCGGCGGGCAGGCCCCACAGTTCGGCGCGCGCCGTGACCTGGCTGTCCTCGTCGTTGTCGTAGAGCGACGCGTACTTGATCGGCTCGACGAGATTGTCGTCGCCGTCGTAGCCGACGTTCTGCGTGAACCGGTAGGTGTTGAGGCCGTTGACGTCCTCTTCACCCTCGTAGTTCGCGTCGTAGGCCTTCTGCGCGATCGGGTCGAAGAACGGATACGTCTTCTTCTCGGTGTCGAACGGGAAGCGGTAGGACAGCCCCTCGTGCGGCAGCGCGACGTTCGTCGGCGGCGACTCGTCCTCGATGCTGCGCGGCTTCTGCACGGCGCCGCCGGGGTTCGTGTCGCTCGACACCGCCATCGCCGTCTTGCGGTCCAGCGTGACCGTGTCGACCATCGCCAGCATCAGGCCGTTGTCCTGCTGCTTGTCGGTGCGGCGCAGGGTGTCGCCGACCTGGAGGGTGACGACGTCGGCGTTCGCGGGTGCCTCGACGCTGATCTCCTGCTGCATGACCAGCGGAACGTCCCGGTCGACGACGAACTTCTCGGCCACCAGCGAGGAGGGATCGAAGGCCGTGCCCGTGCCCTCACCCACCAGGGTCGTGTCGATGTCGAGGGGGATCTTCGAGATCTTGCCCTTGGTGTACGTAGACAGCAGCAGCGCGGCGATCAGAAGGGCAGCCCCAATGCCCATCAGCCCGCACGCCGCAAACCGTAGCGCCACAGTGCGGTTCAAACCGTGCTCCTTATCCTACGGGCGAGCACTGTGCTCGACAGCCCCAAGGCAAACTCGTTCGACCCTAACAGGGTCCAACGGGGCCGGGCCCTACCAGCGGGCCTTCGGGCACACTGGGCGCCGTGACCGAGAGTAGAGGGGCCAGCCGAGAAACGAACCGGCTCGGCTTCCTGCCCGCCGTCGAGGGGATGCGCGCGTGCGCGGCCATCGGCGTCGTCATCACCCACGTCGCGTTCCAGACCGGGCACACCTCGGGCGTGACGGGCCGGGTGCTCGGCCGGTTCGATCTCGCCGTCGCCGTCTTCTTCGCGCTGTCGGGATTCCTGCTGTGGCGCGGCCACGCCGCTGCCGCCCGCGGACTGCGGCAGCGTCCGCCGACCGGCCACTACCTGCGCTCGCGCATCGTGCGCATCATGCCGGGCTACCTGGTCGCCGTCGTGGTGATCCTGTCCCTGCTGCCCGAGGTCAAGGCCGACCTCACCGTCTGGCTCGCCAACCTCACCCTCACGCAGATCTACGTCCCGCTGACGCTGACCGCCGGCCTGACCCAGATGTGGAGCCTCTCGGTCGAGGTCAGCTTCTACCTGGTGCTGCCGCTGCTCGCGCTGTTCGCTCGACGGCTGCCGGTCCGTGCCCGGGTTCCGGTGATCGCGGCCGTCGCCGTGGCGAGCCTCGCGTGGGGTCTCATCCCGTTCGACGCCCCGTTCGGCGTCAACCCGCTGAACTGGCCGCCTGCGTTCTTCTCCTGGTTCGCCGCGGGGATGCTGATCGCCGAGTGGACCGTGAGCCCCGTCGGGTTGGCGCACCGGCTGGCTCGGCGGCGCTGGCTGATGGCTCTCGTCGCGGTGGCCGCGTTCGCCGTCGCGGCGTCGCCGATCGCCGGGCCCGAGGGCCTGACGCCGGGCACGGTCGGTCAGTTCGTGGTGAAGACCGCGATGGGCGCACTCGTCGCCGGTGCACTGCTGGCACCCCTGGTACTCGACGGCCCCGACGCCACGCACCGGTGGCTGGGCAGCGCGCCGATGGTGACGCTCGGCCGCTGGTCCTACGGCCTGTTCGTCTGGCACCTGGCGGCTCTGGCGATGGTGTTCCCCGTCATCGGGCAGTTCGCGTTCAGCGGCAACATGCCGGTCGTGCTGGCGTTGACGCTGGTGTTCGGCTTCGCGATCGCCGCGGTGAGCTACGCCCTGGTGGAGTCGCCGTGCCGGCAGGCGCTGCGGCGCTGGGAGCGACGCCACGATCCGTCGCCGCTGGACAGTTCCATCACCGACGCACCGGAGCCCGCCCGGGCGGTGTGAGCGCGGCGAGTCAGTAGCCGCCCTGCACCGAGAAGATCCGGCGCGGATTGTCGACGAGCATCGTGGTGATCTGTGCGTCGGTGACGCCGAGCCGCTTGAGCGCGGGGATGACGTCGTCGTGGATGTGCAGGTAGTGCCAATTCGGCAGTGCCACCGGCAGAGTCGCCTCGGGCAGCGCGTCGAAGTAGCAGGACGCGTCGTGCGAGAGCACCATCTTGTCGGCGTGGCCCCGCTCGCACATGGTCGCCACGGTCCGCACGCGTTCCTCGGTGGACAGGAACGCATCCACGCCGAACCTGTCCATCCCGATGTAGGAACCGGCGGCGACGAGTTCCTCGAGGTATCCGATGTCGGTGGTGTCACCGCAGTGCCCGATGACCACGCGGGAGAGGTCCACGCCCTCCTCTGCGAACACGCGTTGCTGATCCAGGCCGCGCCGGGATGCGGCGTGGGTGTGCGTGGAGATCGGCACGCCGGTCTGGCGGTGTGCCTGCGCGACGGCCCGCAGGACGCGTTCGACGCCGGGCGTCAGACCTGGTTCGTCGGTGGCGCACTTGAGGATCGCCGCCTTGATGCGTGACTCCTCGTCGGGTCCGGTCGCGACGCCGACCTCGATGTCGCGGACGAACATGTCCGTCATCAGTTCCGGGCCGCCGAGCGGGGCGCCGGGCCCGCGGTAGTGGAAGTACATGGGCACGTCGTCGAACGTGTAGAGGCCCGTGGCCACCACGATGTTGAGGTCGGTCTGCGCGGCGATGCGCGCAATGCGGGGCAGGTAGCGGCCCAGGCCGATCACGGTGAGGTCGACGATCGTGTCGACGCCGCGGGCCTTGAGTTCGCGCAACCGCGTGACCGCGTCGGCCTCGCGGGTGGCTTCGTCGCCGAAGCCCTCGGGGTAGTTCAGCGTGATCTCGGTGGTCATGATGAAGACGTGCTCGTGCATGAGCGTGACGCCCAGGTCGGCGGTCTCGATCGCACCGGCCGCGGTGTTCACCAGTGAGCGCATCCGTGACTCCCTCGACCAGGGGGATGCTACGTCCGGATCCCACCGGGCCTGGGCGGTTTGCGACGACGCGGGCATGATGGCGGCATGGCATCCGAATCCCTGACCACCGACGTCGTCGCCTTCCTGTCGAAGGGCACCCGTACCGGCAAGCTCGGCTACCTGGCCAAGGATGGACGGCCACTCATCGCACCGATCTGGTTCGTCGTCGACGGGGACCAACTGGTCTTCAACACCGGGCGGGACACCGCGAAAGGCCGTGCGCTGGCGCGTGATCCGCGGGTGGTGCTGGTGGTCGACGACGAACGTCCGCCGTTCTCCTTCGTACAGGTTCAGGGCACCGCCTCGATCAGTGACGACGACCCCGACCTGCTGCCGATCGCCACCCGGATCGCGGCGCGCTACATGGGACCCGAACGCGCCGAGGAGTTCGGCAGGCGCAACGGAGTGCCCGGCGAGCTGGTCGTCCGCATCACGCCGACGAAGGTCATCGCTGCGTTCGACCTCGCTGACTGACCGGGTCGGCGGCCGGCCACACCGCCGAGGCCGCGAGCATCGCCACCGAGACGAGCGCCAGCAGCTGCACGCCCCAGAAGTGCCCGACGTAGCCGTCGACCGAGCGCCACGGGCTCTGACTGAGCGCCGCGCCGGCCAGGATCAGCCCACCCGACGTCACCGCCATCGCGGTGCGGTCGAGTGCGACGGGCCGGTCGCGCAGCAGGTGTCGCACGCCGATGCAGGCGGCCATGACCACCATGCCCACCCATCCCGAGACGAGCCAGCCGAGCGCCAGGGCCGCCACGCCCGCGGCGACGGGCGGCACCCGCCACGGTTGGGCGGCCACCTCGTCGGGACGTGGCCTGCGGGTCGGCCACAGCGCCAACAGCGCGAGTAGCGGCAGCAGCGCCAGGCCGCCGAACAGGCCGGTGCGGTACAGCGTGTTCGACGCGAAGTTCAGTGTGACGGAGCCGGTTTCACCCGCGGGCACCAGCCAGCCCTGCTGCCACCCGTTCACGGTGACGGGCGCGAGCACCGTCCCGTCCTGACCCCGGGCAACCCAGCCGTGATTGACGCTCTCGGGCACCACCAGCACCCGGTCGGCGGGTGCGGCGGCGATCTCGACGACGCGGCGGTCGTTGGTCCACTCGCGGGTCTCCGCCCTGGTGGTCGGTGCGGGCCGGACGTCACGCTCGGCCGGCGTCGTCAACTGCACGCCGTCGACGAAGAAGGCGCTGCCCGGGCTGACCAACAACTCTTGCTGCCCGGCGGGCAGCGCGATGGGTGCACGCAGGCACGGTGTCGCGGCGATCGGCTTGCCATCGAGGAGGTCGCCGACCGTGGTGTCGACCGACGTCTGGACGAACAAGCCCGCCAACCCGATGATCGGGCCCTTGCCGCACGGCAGCGTGACGGCGCGGTCGCGGTTGGCGTCGGCGTCCGCGGCTGCGATCGCCGTGCCGCGACGGTCGAGTGCCGTCACCTCGGCGAGGCCGGGCGGCTTGACCTGATCGAAACCCAGTGAGGTGCGGTCGATCACGTCGGACCAGTCCAGGATCGACACCTTGACCACGTCGGTGGTGCGCGGGTGCAGCCGCACGGTCTGCGCGCCGCCTTGCGGATCCAGCGACCGGACCTGCGGACCGTCGCCGAGGTCGATCGCCACCAGCGTCGGGTGTGCGGGCAACGCCGAGGAGCTGGGTGCCAGGCGCAGCGCGGCTACCTCGGTCGGCCGCGGCAGGCGGACCTCGAGGTTGGCGCCGGTGCGGTGCTGGACGACGCGCTGTGGAGCGGTCCACGAGGTGCGCAGATCGCCGTCGGTGGCGGCGTAGGACGAGCCGAGCACGTCGATCGGGTCGGCCTCACCGTCGGCGCGCGTCGTCCCCGGCTGCCTGATCAGGTCGGCGAGGTTCGGGCCCTGACGGGCGCGCACCCACACCGTCGGCGTCACCGTCGTCGCGGTGGGCACCGCCAGCGTGCGGCTGAGGTTGACCGGTTCCTCGGGTGCCAGGGCCATGGCGGCAGCGCAGAGCACGCCGTCGGGACCGTCTGCGCAACCCGGCCGGCCGAGCAGCTCGGACCCCAGATCCCATTGCGCCACCGCCGATCCCGGTGGTGGTGCGGGAACCTCCACGGTGCGGCGCAGATTCACCGGCTGGGCGAAGCCGTTTGCGTCGAACTGCGTGATCGAGAAGTCGGTGATGCCGAACTGGACCCCGGCCGAGCCGTCGTCGGTGCCGATCGCGGTGAATCGCACCCACGGCGTCTCGCCGTACGGCAGCGCGACGCTGACCGGCTTGCCCGGCTCGTCGAAGCGAACGGTGCTGGTGCCGTTGGCCGTCGACACTTCGATGCGCCGCACCTGCGCCCCCACGGCCGTGGCGCTCGGCGTGATGGTGACGGTGGCGTTCGCGATGGGGCGGTCGAAGTCGACCTGGAGCCACTGACCCAGCGCGGCCTGCAGTGAATTGGACACCCAGCTGGTCGACGCGTCGCCGTCGATGGCGGCGGCTGGGCCGGTCGCGGGCGCCACGTACGGCAGGGCCGTCGAGTCGGCGGAGGAACTCGACACGGTGAGCCGGCCGCCCGGCCATGCGCCGTACACGGTGTCGGTTCCCGGTGCCGGATAGTCCATCACGCGGTTGAACGTGCGCCGCGGATCGTCGGGGGCGCGGATGGCCGACGAGTGGTCGTCGACGCGACCGTAGTCGGTCTCGCGCGCCGCGGGAGTGTCGCTGACGACGACGACGGGTGCGGGTAGCCCGGCACGCTCGGCATCCGCCGTCAGCAGCATCGGGCCAAGGGGCTGCTCGCCCAACAACCTTCGACGTTCGTCGAGGCGGAGCAGCGCCTCGGGCGCCCCGTCGACGCGGGCCATGGCGTCGGCGTCGACCAGATACGGCCGCGTCGGCACCGACCCGTCGACGCGGTAGATCTCGACAGCCGGATACGGCGGCCGCAGGCCGCTGTCGCTGATGAACCCCTCCAGCGTGCCGGGCCCGATCAGCTCGCCGAACTCGGCGACCCTGGTCAGGCCGGGCGAGCCGTCGATGGCGCGGTGCACCAGCAGCGGTCGCGCCGACCGCGACCCGTCGGGGTCGAGATCGTTGCGGACCACCACGTACGAGATGCCCTGGCGCGCCAGGGTTTCGGCGAGGCCGGCGGACGGGCGTCCCGCGGCGAACAGTCGTTGCACCGAGTCCAGCGCACGAATCGTCTGCGGCGGGGTCAGCGGAATCGAATCGCGCACGCCCCACGGGCTGGCGCCGAGGACCTGCAGCGGTTCGTCGTGACTGTTGCCCCACACCTGCGTCGCGAACGGTGCTCCCGGTGCGACCAGGACGCGGCCCGGGTCGGGGAAGTTGTTGGCGTCCAGCCACGCTGCCGCCTCGTGCCAGTACCCGGGGATCGCGGTGAACCCACCCGCCGGCGACAGCCGGCCGGTCCAGGCCAGCGAGCTGCCCGCGGTCAGCGCGACCAGCACGACGACGCCGACGGCCACCCGCTTGTCGCGTTCGGGGTGGGTGAACGCCGCCACCCACTCGCTGCGGGGAGCGCTGCCGGGCAGCGGTATCCGGCCGAGGAGGTGGGCGATGCCGAGGGCGATGGGCAACCGCAGCAGCGGCTCCAGTTTGTGGACGTTGCGCAGCGGCGTCCCCGAGGCGTCGAGGAACGCCTGCACGTGCTGGGCCACCGGCGAACCAAGGCCGCCCGAGTAGCCCGCCGCGAGCAGGACCAGGCCGGTGAACAGCATGACCAGCAGGCGGCCGCGGGCGGGCATCGACCGCATCGCCAGGCCCGCCAGACCGGCGGCGGCGACCAGCGTGGTCGCCAGGACCGCCACCGACCCCGTCACCAGCGACGAACCTGCGGTGGCGTTCGGCGCGACGAACGGCGTCCAGCTGTAGGTGCCGCGCAGCACCTCCGTGAGCGACAGCCACTGCGTCGTCACCCCGGAGGACTCGATGAAGTCGAGGAAGGGCGGACTGACCCGGCCCAGCACGAACAGCGCGACCACCCACCACGCCACGGCTAGGACGGTGCACAGCGCCCACCATCCCGTGAACCGCCACCACAGCCGGTTGGGTCGGTGGGCGGCCCACCAGATCAGTGCGGCGAGGCAGCCGGTGAGCGTCGCGACGGCGTTGACCGCACCCATCAGCGCGACGGCGCCCGCGGACCGCGCGGCCAGCTGCCGCACCCGTGGGTCGCCGCGCAGCGCCAGGATGACCGGCAGCAGCACCCACGGCGCGAGCATCATCGGCAGCGTCTCCGACGAGATCGCGCCGATCGTGGTCAGCACCCGCGGCGACAAGGTGAAGGCTGCGGCGGCGATCACGCGCGAGCCACGGCTCCCGATGCCCAGGGCCTCCGCGACCCGCAGCACGCCCCAGAACCCCACGACGAGGAGCAGCGCCCACCACAGCCGCTGCGTCACCCAGCCCGGCAGGCCGACGACGTCACCGGCGAGGAAGAACGCCCCGTGCGGGAAGAGGTAGCCGTACGCCTGATTCTGCGTCTGCCCGAACGGCAGGTCGCCGTTCCACAGGTGGGCGGCGCGCGCGAGGAAGCGCAGCGGGTTCGCCGTCAGGTCGAGTTTGGTGTCGGGTGCGACGTGCCCGGGGGACTGCGCGAAGCTGAGGATCAGCGCGACGGCGCTGACCAGCCACAACCAGCGCCGAGAAATGGGGGCTTCCCCGTGTGCTGCGCTACGTACGGTCGCCGTACTCGACCCTGTTGAGCACCGACGACGCCGGATCGCCCGCCTGAACGGGGGGCTTGCTGTCCTCTTGGACCATCAGCGTCACGCCGAAGATTGCGGCCGCGCCGAGTAGCAGGCCAACCACGATGCTGGCTGCCGCAGGCAAGACGAACCGATCCACTGGGCCAAACTAGCACGGCGCCCGTTAGCCTCGATGACCATGGCTGCAACCCTCCGAACGTCGACCGGACGATCCCGTGCCCTCTGCGCCGTGCTGGCCGCATCGGCCCTGACCTTGGCCTGCACCCCGGGATCCGCGACCCCGGAGAACTCCGGCGCCGAGGCTCCGGTGTCCGCGCTGACGCCGACGCCCGTGTCGACCTCCACCACGCTTCCCCCCACGCCGGGTGCGCCGGCCTGCGGTTCCGGCGATGCGCTGCTGGCCTCGATGTCGACCCGCGACAAGCTCGCGCAGTTGCTGATGGTCGGGGTGACCGGGGCGGCTGACGCCACGGCCGTCGTCGATCAGCACCACGTCGGCGGCATCATGATCGGTAGCTGGACCGATCTGTCGATGCTGAACGACGGCACGATCCCGGCCCTGGCAGGGACCTCCGCTCCGCTCCCGCCCGCGGTCAGCGTGGACGAGGAGGGCGGTCGGGTCTCCCGGCTGAAGTCGATCATCGGCGTGCAGCCCTCGCCGCGGGTCCTCGCGCAGAGCAACACCCCGGCCCAGGTGCGCGACATCGCGTTCGCGCGCGGGCAGGCGATGCGCGGCCTCGGCATCACCGTGGACTTCGCGCCCGTCGTCGACGTCACGACCGAGTCGGACGACGAGGTCATCGGCGATCGCTCGTTCGGCTCGGACCCGGCCCAGGTGACCGAGTACGCCGGCGCCTACGCCCAGGGCCTGCGCGACGCGGGCGTGCTGCCCGTGCTCAAGCACTTCCCGGGCCACGGCAGCGCATCGGGCGACTCGCACGTCGGCGGCGTCGTCACGCCCTCGATCGGCGACCTGCAGACCAGCGACCTGGTCCCGTACCGGACGCTGACCACGCAGGCGCCCGTCGGCGTCATGGTCGGCCACATGCAGGTGCCCGGGCTGACCGGCAGCGACCCCGCGAGCCTGAGCCCCGCGGCGTACGCCCTGCTGCGGTCGGGTGGGTACGGCGGCCCGGCGTTCAACGGCATCGTCTACACCGACGACCTGTCGAGCATGGGTGCCATCAACCAGCGCTACGGCGTGGCCGAGGCCGTGCTGCGCTCACTGCAGGCCGGCGCGGACGTCGCACTGTGGATCACCACCGGTGAGGTGCCTGCCGTGCTCGACCGGCTCGAGAGTGCCGTCAACGCCGGTGAACTCGACATGAGCCGGATCGACGGTTCGGTGCTGCGGATCTCGGGCACCAAGGGAGGCTCACCGCGCTGCTGACTAGCGGACCACCTTCACGACGCCCAGTGAGGGGTCCGACGCGCTGATCGGGTTGCCTGCCGTGCGCAGCGACTCCAGCAGATCGATGACGTCGGCGTCGAGGCGCTCGCCCGGCATCACCAGTGGAATGCCCGGCGGATAGGGCGTGATGGCCTCGGCGGCGACCCGCCCGTGGGCCCGGTCCAGCGGCACCGTCGCGTCGGCGGCGAAGAACGCCTCGCGCGGTGTGAGCGCCACCGTCGGCCGCACGGACAGCAGGCCGGCGAGCAGGTCGGCGTCCGCGCCGTCGGGCCGCGTGCCGACCTCGGTCGCGATGCTCGCGAGCCCGGACACCAGCCGGTCCATGTCGGCATCGGTGTTGCCGATCGTCGTGATGCACAGCAGATGCCCGGCACCGCTCAACTCGGGTTGCACGCCGTACTCCCGGTTGAGCCGGGCCAGCACCTCGCGGGCGTCGGCCGCCAAACCCGCCGTGCCGATCAGCAACTTCGTCTCGTCGAGCTGATGCAGACCGGTGCCGGGGCCCGTCAGGTGCTCTCGGCGTAGCACGGTCAGACCCGGTGTGGCAGCGATCTTCTCGGCGGTGCGCCGGGCCCGATCGAGCGTCCGGTCCAGCAGGGCGTGCCCGTCGCGCATCATCTCGCGACGGGCGAGGTCGATCGACGCCATGATCGCGAAGTGCGGGCTGGTGGTCTGGACGAGCTGCAGTGCCCGCCGCACCGTCGCGGGGTCGAGTTGGTCGGGGTCGACGTGCAGCACCGCGGCCTGGCTCAGGCCCGACAGGATCTTGTGCACCGACTGCACCGTCGCCGCGGCACCGGCTCGTTCGCCTGGCGTCGGGAGGTCGGGGTGGAACGCGAAGTGCGGGGAGTGGGCGCCGTCGACCAGAAGTCGGGCGTCGTGTCGGCGGCAGGCGTCCGCCAGTGCGGCGACGTCACCGGTGGTGCCGTAGTACGTCGGGTGCAGCACCCACAGGGCGGCGGCGCCGCTGTCGGCGAAGGCGCGTTCGACCACCGCGGCGTCCAGACCGTGCGCGACGCCGAACCGCTCGTCCCATCGGGGTTCCAGCCAGACCGGCCGGGCACCGACCTGCACCAGGCCCGCGAGCACCGACTTGTGGGCGTTGCGGGCCACCAGCACCGGCTCGTCGGGTCGCAGCGCCGAAAGGGCAACGGCCACATTGCCCGTCGTCGACCCCTGCACCAGGATGAAGCTCTGCCCCACGCCCCAGGCATCGGCGATCAGCCGCTCCGCGTCGAGGATCGGACCCTCGGGGCAGTGCAGGGTGTCGGTGTCGGGCAGGTTGTTCAGGTCGATCGCCGCGATGTTGTCGCGGAACCACGGGTCCAGTGTCCGACCGCCCTTGTGGCCGGGGCTGTAGAACGGTGCCTGCTCCCGTTCGACGAAGCGCCGCAGGGAATCGAACAGCGGTGCGGCATCGTGCCGTTCGGGGTGCATCGACGTCAGAGCCCGTAGACCCGCTCGGCGTTGTGCACGCCGATGATGTCGACGATCCGGATGGCGTCGGCCTCCGTGCAGTCGCCGGCGCGCATCCACTCGCCGAGGACCAGTCCCATGGAGCGGCGCCACAGCACCGCTCCCAGCACGTGCAACTCGGGCGGCCCGAAGGCGTCCGACGAGTAGAGCTGCTTGGCGAACGGCGCCGTCTCGAGTGCCTCGGCGACCAACCCGGTGGACCGCACGCCGAGATAGTTGATCGCCAGGCCCACGTCGAAGTTGACGTGGTCGAAGGCCTGCGCGAGGTAACCCGCCTGACGCTGGAACGGGTAGCAGTGCAACAGCAGTACCGGGACCGGGAGCATCGTGCGCAGCAGTGGTAGCAGCAACAGCGGGTCGGTGCGGTGCAGGTCGAGATCCCGGTCGCCGAATCCGACGTGCACCTGAATCGGCAACCCGTGTGCTGCGGCCTCGTGCACGCCGAACGCGATCAGCAGCGGGTCGTCGAGTCGCAGCGGCCGCGGCTGCGCGGCCCACTCGCGCGCCCGAGCGACGACGTCGGCATCGTCGGGTCGCGACCAGTCCACGTCGAAGCCGACGCGATAGGCGGCAATCGTCTTGGTGCCGATCACGTCTGGCGAGTCGGCGGCGGCCTGCAACGCCGTCCGGAATGCCGCCGGGAAGTCCTCGGCCGACGTCCCGCCCTCCAGCAGATCCTCGGCCAGACGTTCCAGCCGCAGGATCTCCGACGACGGCACGCCGCTGAGGTCGGTCAACCGCTCCGGAGTCGTGATGAGGTCGCCCTTGAAGCCGGTGTCGACGATCCAACGGGAGACGCCCGCGGCGGGCAGCATCACCCTGGCCAACTCGTCGGGGGCGAACTCGCTGCGGCGCGCCCAGTAGTCGTCGGCACCCGCGAGCGCGTCGAGGCCGAGCAGCGGCGCACACCACCGGCGGATGGAAAGGCCGAGCGGAGAGTCGAACTGGGTCATGAAAGCGGGTACCGGATCGGTCGAGCCCTCGTTGATCGCCGCCTCGAACCCGGCCCGGTCGACCGGCTGGTCGTACGCGCCGTGCACGTGGTGGTCGATCAGCGTGACGGAACGCAGATGGTCGGCCAGCCCGTCGGGGACGTCCACCCCACCGAACACGTCCTGCAACTCACCAGCCGGCATACTTCGCGACCTCCTCGGCGTCGACTCGTCCCGCAGCGGCGTCGGCGATCGCGGCACCGAGGATCTCCGCGCCGCGGATCGCCTCCGCCTCGGTCAGCACCAGCGGTGGCGTGATCTCCAGGACGTTGCCGCCGACGTAGTACACGACGGCACCCAGCTCCCACGCACGGTAGACCACCTGCGCGGCCAGTCGCGGGTCGCGTTCCCCGGTCGCGGGATCGACGAGTTCCACGCCGATCGCCAGGCCCCGCCCGCGGACGTCGCCGATGCGATCGGCGCCGGGGGAGCCGGCTAGGCCGCGCAGCGCATTCGACAGCAGCGCACCGACTTCGGCCGCGCGGTCGGCAAGCTGATCTCCGACGATGGTCGCCAGCACCGCCCGTCCCGCCGCCGCGCAGACGGGGTTCCCCGCGGTGGTCAGCAGTGCCGCGGCCGGTGGGTTGTCGAGGATCTCCGCGGGGCCGACGGCCGCCGACAGCGGCAGGCCACCGCCGAGCACCTTGCCGAACGTGACGATCTCGGGGACGACGCCGTCGTGCTCGAAGGCGTGCAGCGTGCCGGGCCGCCCGAGGCCCATCTTCACCTCGTCGCAGATCATCGGGACGCCGTGCGCGCGGCACAGCTTGTGCAGCCGTGCCAGGAACCCGTCGGGCGGGACGACCAGACCGCCGTCGGACAGTATCGGCTCGACGATCAGGCAGGCGATCGATCCGCTCAGCAACGCCTGCTCCGCCAGCACGAGGCAGGCGCTCGCGTCTTCCGCGACATTGCCTCCGCGGCCTTCCCCGTCGCTTCGCTCGCCCCGAGAAGGCCGAAACGGGTTGGGGTACGGAATGAATACTGCGTCCGGGTCGGCGGGCACGCCCGCGTCGACGTGCACTCCGGAGACGCCCATCGCGACGCCGACGCCACCGTGGTAGCTGTGCTCGAACGCCAGGACCGTGCGCCGCCCGGTGGCGTGCCGACAGGCCCGCAGCGCGACGTCGTTCGCATCCGATCCCGCATGCCCGAGGTACACCCGCCGCTCGCCGGTGCCCGGCACCAGCGCCAGCAGGTCCTCGGCCAGGCCCACGGAGTCCGGGTGGACGGCGGACAGCCCGCCCGAACCCGGCGCGGTGCGTACTGCCCTGCTCACGGCCTCGACGATGGCCGGATGACCGTGGCCGAGGCCGGACGCGGTCCACGTCGCCGACAGGTCCAGCAGTTCCCGCCCGTCGGGGGTGACGAGCGTCGACCCGTGGCCCGAGACGACCTCCAGCGGGAAGAAGCGGAGTTTCTCGATGCCCGCGACGGCCGCTTCGTCGCGGGCGTAGAGCGTGCTCACCTGCGTGCCGCGGGTCCGTCGTCGGCGGCTGCAGCAGCCGTCAGGTCCAGCTCGCGGCTCAACGACTCGCCGACGCGCTTGGCGATGCGGGACGCGGCGATCGCGATGACGAGGCCGATCAGACACCAGTAGATGCCGAGCAGGGGTGCGGCCGACCAGGTCTCGGCGTCCTTGACGTTGAACCAGAGGATCACCGCGATCACGACCGCGCCCAGCAGCGGCAGCGTCAATCCGAGCACCTTGCCCTTGCCGCCGTGGATCCGGGCGAACCTCGGGGCGCTGGTGAACCAGGCGGCGGCGAGTTCCACCAGCAGGTAGCAGACCATCAGGCACACCGAGCCGGCCACGGCGAACAGGAAGTAGGTGTCGATCGCGGGGTTGCCGGTGCCCATGTCGGGCCACTTCAGCGCGCCGCAGACGAGGTCGACGACCAGCGCGACCGCGACGACCAGCCACGTGGCCCGACGCGGACCGCCGGTGCCCTCGTGGATGTGCGCCAGCGCCTTCGGGCCGAAGCCGTCGCGCCCGAAGGCGTAGAGCATGCGGCCCGACGTCGCCGACGTGGCCAGGTGGCAGCCGAACGCCGCCACCGTGGCGGTGAAGATGATCAGCAGGCTGAACCACTGGCCGACGTAGGTGCTGCCCAGGTCGCCCAGCGTGTTGCCCGACCCTTGGAAGGCCTCGAGACCGGCTGCGTCCGTGCCGAATCCGATCACCTGGGCGAACATCACCACGACGAACAGCACGCCGGTGAGGATGAGCGTCCCGGCCAGCGCGCGGGGGATGTTGCGACCCGGGTCGTCGGTCTCCTCGCCCATCGAGGCGCACGCCTCGAATCCCGCCCAGGACAGGAAGGCGGCGACCACGCCGCTGATCACCGCCGACGACGAGACCCCGTCGAAGGTGAAGACGCTGAAGTCGATGCCGGTGGTGGGCGCTCCGCCCTTGGCGAAGATCACCGCGACGAGCACGACCATCGCCAGGATGCCGATGCCCTCGATGACGAGCAGGATCTTGGCCAACACCCGGATGTCGCGCCCGGCGAGCAGGAACGAGACGACCGCGCCGATCACGACGATCACCAACCATGGGACTTGGAACGGCGTTTCGTCGTCGGGCTGCATCTGGGCGATGAACGCGTTGGTGAAGGCTGCGGTCAGCGCCAGCGTGCCGATCGCGAAGCCGACGTAGGCGCCGAGCATCGCGAAGCCGGAGAAGAACCCGGCCCGCGGTCCGATGGTCCCGCCGACCAGGCCGTAGGCCGATCCGGCGTGATTGAGGTGGCGAGTCAGCCGGACGAAGCTGTAACCCACCAGCGAGACGCCGACCAGGCCGATCAGGAAGACCAGCGGGAGCGCCTTGCCCACCGTCGCGATCAGGCCCTGCCCGTTGCCGGACATCGCCAGGGTCGGGCCCACCAGCGCGACCGACATCGCCAGCGCGACCCAGAACGGCAATCGGCGGTGGGGGAGTTGATCGGCTCCGACGGGTTGGTCGGCCGACACGTTGGTGCTCATCGATGTCTCCTTCTGAGGTGGGTCAGCAGCTCCACGCGAGGCGCAGCGCCGCGGTGGTCTCGGTAGGCGACAGGTCGCCGAAAGTCGCTATCTCGTAACGGCGTACGGCGACCAGCGCGCCGACGATCTCGGGGGTGAGCAGTTCGGCCGCCGTCGCGGAGTGCTCGATGGCATCGATGACGGCCGTCTGCTCCGTGTCGAGTGGTGGCGGTGCGGTCGCGACGTTCGACGGATTGTCGGCGACCTCCTCGGGCAGCTCGAGTGAGCGGTCGATGCCGCGCAGCGCGCTCCCGAGGAATGCCGCGGTCGCCAGATACGGATTGGCGCTCGGGTCGATGAGCTTGAGTTCGGCGTTCGCGCCGTGGGGGCTGCCGGGCGTCGCGGCGATGAAGCGCAGCGCTGCCTCGCGGTTCTCCAGTCCCCAGCACGCGGTCGCGCCTGCCCAGTTGCCCGGCTTGAGGCGCAGCGCGGAGACTGCGGAGCCGGCGTAGACCCCGATCAGATCCGGCAGGGCGTCGATCACGCCCGCGATCGCCGACTTCCCGGCGGCGCGCAGGCCGTACGGGCCGTCGCCCCCGGAGAACAGCGGCCCGTCGGCGTCGGCCAGGGACAGATGCAGGTGTGCCCCGTTGCCGGCCGCCCCCTCGAAGGGCACGGGCGAGAACGAGATTCGCATACCGTGGCGCGCTGCGGCGCGGCCGAGCACGATGCGGGTGAGGATCACCGAATCGGCGGTGGCCACGGCGGTGTCGGGTGCCAGCGACACCTCGAGCTGGTCGTGGCCGTATTCGGTGTGGATCTGCTCGATGCTCAGCCCGGCACGCTCCGCAGTGGTCGCGAGGTCCACCAGGAACGCCGAGCGGTCCAGCGAGGTGCGGATGCCGTACGGCGACCACGGCTCGGTCGTGGCGGGCCCGCCGTCGGCCGCGAGCATCGTGCACTCCAGTTCGCCGCCCACGCGGACCGTCAGCCCACGCTCGGCGGCCGCCGCCTCGGTGCGCTCGAGCAGCGACCTCGTGCACAGTGCCGCTGCCGTGCCCTGCTGCTCGGTGAGATTGCCTGGCGCCCAAGCCAGCCCGTCGTCGATCAACCGCACGTCGGCCGGGTCGATGCGGATGCGCAGGTCACCGGCGACGCCGATGGTCGGCGTGAACGCGATGCCGGTGTCGACGCAGAAGACGCTCCAGGACGGGGAGACGCCCATACCGCTGCGGTGGAAGTCGCCGAGCCGTCGCAGCGGAACGTACTTGGCACGGGTCACCCCGGCGGGATCGGTCACCGAGCCCGCGACGAGTTCGACGCCCCGGCCGCGCAGCTCTTCGATCCGGTCCTCGATCGACACCTGGCCGTCACCGGCCTCGCCAATTGGCATTCGACACCCTTCCGCGCAGTGGGACGCAACGTGAGTCTGCGAGAAAGCTATGTCATGAATGTTTCAGAATGTTTAAATTCGGCGGATTACGATTGATTCGTTAAATCTCGGACCGGAGGATGCCCCTATGTGTCGACTGCTGGGTGTCGTGTCCTCGTCTCCGATCTCCGTGCTCGACGCCGTCGGCAGCGAGGTGCTCGACGACTTCCTCGCGCTGACCAAGGTCCACGGCGACGGCTGGGGTGCCGCATTCCTGGACCGGGCTGCCGCGGCGGATGCCGAACCGGAGGCGTGTGTCTCCGCAGGCAGCGCGCTGCACGACACGGAGTTCGCCGCGGCGACGGGTGAGCGGCGGTCGGCCGCCTCGCTGGTGCACCTGCGCTGGGCGACCAATGGTCTTGCCGTGCAGCCGCAGAACTCACACCCCTTCGTCGCCGACGGCGTCGCCATGGCGCACAACGGCTCGATCAAGCCGATGGGTCCCCTCGATGAACTCCTCGACGCGGACGTGGCGGCGTCGCTGCGGGGCACCACCGACAGCGAGCGCTACTTTGGGTTGATCCGTCAGTGCCGCCGCGATGCGCCGAGTCTCGCCGAGGCCGTCCGCCGCGCAGTGGCGCGACTGCGCGAGATCTACCCCGACGCGAGCCTCAACGCGCTGCTGCTCGGCGAGGACCAGCTGATCGTGGTGCACGCCCATGCCCACAGCCGGCTGCTCGACGAGGACATCGAGGAGATCACCGCCGCGGAGCTGCCCGCCGAGCACCTCGAGGACTACTTCGCCCTCCGGGTGGCCCGCCCGACGCCCGAGACGCTGGTGGTCGGGTCCACGGGCTTCGGAGACCTCGCCTGGGAACCGCTGCCGCCGGAGTGCGTCACCGCGATCGCGCTGAGCGACCTCTCGATGACGCAGCATCCCCTCGTGGAAGATTGACCGCGATGTCCGAGGAGAGCGTGGCCGCGCGCGCCAGCGCCGCGCTTTCGTCGCTCAGCAAGGCCGAGCGCCGGGTGGGGCGGGCCTTGCTCGCGGACTACCCCAGCGCCGGGCTGGCCAGCGCCGCACGGCTTGCCGAGCGCGCCGAGGTCAGCCCACCGACGGTGCTGCGGTTCGCCCAGTCGCTCGGCTACGACGGCTTCGCCGGCCTGCAGGTCGCGTTGCGCGCGGAGCTGACCGCACAGTCCAGCGGTCCGATCACCCGCCTGCCGGACGCACCCGCGGCGGGTGGACTGCTCGACCGTCTGCTGCGACAGGCTCGCGGCCAGAACGACCGCGCGCTGGAGACGCTCGCCCTGCTGCCCGAGCCTGCGCTCGACGCCGCGGTGGCGCTGCTGTCGGACGCCGGACGTCCCGTGCACCTGCACGGCGGGCGGTTCTCGCACTTGCTGGCCGCCCACCTGGCCGCCCACCTGGAGCAGCTGCGGCCGGGGGTGCGGCTGCTGACGGATCCGCGCGGGCGCGACCTCGGCTCGATGATGGAGCTGACCCGCCGCGACGTCGTCGTGCTGTTCGACTATCACCGATACCAGCGCAGCGCCGCGGATCTCGCCGCAGTCGTGCACCGTGCCGGCGCGACCGTCGTGCTGATCACCGACGATCTGGCCTGCCCGGTGGCGCCCGACGCCGAGGTGGTGCTGGCGGCGTCGAGCACCGTCGGCACGGTGTACCAGAGCATGGCCGCGGGCTTCCTGCTCACCGAACTGCTCATCCCCCTGGTCATGGACGCCATCGGCGAACCCGCCCGCACCCGGATGGCGCTGTGGGAGCAGCAGCGCCGCGCCGAACTGCTGCCCTGACCCGACCGGAGGCTCGTCCGGCCCGCATTGCTTACCCTGTTGGGATGGCCGGAGGGACGAAGCGGTTACCGCGCGCGGTGCGTGAGCAGCAAATGCTCGACGCCGCGGTGCAGATGTTCAGCGTCAACGGCTATCACGAGACGTCGATGGACGCGATCGCCGCGCAGGCCGAGATCTCCAAGCCGATGCTGTACCTGTACTACGGCTCCAAGGAGGAGCTGTTCGGTGCCTGCCTGGACCGCGAGCTGGCGCGCTTCGTCGAGACGGTGCGCGCAGGGATCGACTTCACCCAGCCCGCGAAGGATCTGCTCCGCACGGCGGTGGTCGCCTTCCTGAGCTATATCGACGAGAACCGGGCGTCGTGGATCGTGCTCTACACCCAGGCCACCAGCTCCCAGGCGTTCGCCCACACCGTGCGCGAGGGTCGCGAGCGCATGATCGACCTGGTCGGCCGACTGCTGCTCTCCGGCACGCGGCACCCCGAGCCGGACATGGACTTCGACATGATGGCCGTCGCGCTGGTGGGCGCGGGCGAGGCCGTCGCCAACCGTGTCAGCACCGGGGACACCGACGTCCACGACGCCGCCGAGCTGATGATCAACCTGTTCTGGCGCGGGCTGAAGGGCCGGCCCAGCGACGGCCAACCCCACCCCTGACCGGTCAGAGTGGGTTGAGCGTGCCCGTGAGGTGTGGGTAGCCCTTGCTCAGGTGGCGCAGCGTCAACTCCCAGGCGTCGCCGGTGCGGTCGACGTACAACCCGGCACTGGCCGGCAGCGTGATCGGCTTGCCGAACCGCACCGAGTACTTCACCGCGTCGGGCACCTGCGCCTCGACGTTGCCGAGAACGGCCGCGGCGCTGAACATCCCGTGCGCGATCGCCGTCGGGAAGCCGAACAGCTTGGCGCCGATGGAGCTGGTGTGGATCGGGTTGTGGTCACCGCTGACCGACGCGTAGTGCCGGATCTGCCCGGGGCTGATCTTCAGGATCGCATTGGGCGGCGGCAACTTCGGCTGCCTCTTGGGTTCGGTGCGCGGCTCGTTGGACAGGCTGGTCTTCTGCTGGTGCAGGAACGTGGTCACCTGATGCCACACGGTGTCGTTGCCGACGTTGACGTCGGTGACCACGTCGACCAGCAGGCCCTTGCGGTGCTCGCGCAGGTTCTCCGCGTGAACGGCCACGTCGACGACGTCGGTCACCGCGATCGGCCGGTACTGGGTGACGTGGTTCTCCACGTGCACCGAACCCATTGCGGCGAACGGGAAGTCGAAGCCGCTCACCAGTGACATGACCGACGGGAACGTCAGCGCGAACGGGTAGGTGAGCGGCACGGTGTCGCCGAACCGCAGGCCCGTCACGTTCGCGTACGCGGCCACGTTGGCACCGTCGATCGCCAGGCCCTTGACTCTCACCGTCCGGGTCGGCAGCGTGTCACCGCGCCGGACGAGCGGCAGCGCGCCCGCTGCGGCACGGACCATGTTGGCGAGCCCGCTCGCTTGCTCGGTCATGTCTTCTCCCCCGGTCGCTTCGCTCCTGCCCGCCGGGTCATGCGCCGAGCCACGCCTGGCCGCATACCCGAATCGTGTTGCCGGTGACGGCGTTCGAGGCGGGACTCGCGAAGTACGCGATCGCCTCGGCGACGTCGACCGGCTTGCCGCCCTGGAACAGCGAGTTGAGCCGGCGGCCGACCTCGCGCGTGGCCAGCGGGATCGCGTCGGTCATCTTGGTCTCGATGAAGCCGGGGGCGACGGCGTTGATCGTGATGCCCTTCTCGGCCAGCACGGGTGCCAGCGCCTGGGTCATGCCGATCATGCCTGCCTTGGTGGCGGCGTAGTTGGTCTGGCCGCGGTTGCCCGCGATACCCGCCATCGACGAGAGTCCGACGATGCGGCCGCCCTCACCGAGGGCGCCCTTCTCGACGAGTCCCTCCGCGAGGCGCTGCGGTGCAAGCAGATTCACGGCGAGCACCGAGTCCCAGCGGGCGTCGTCCATGTTCGCCAGCAGCTTGTCGCGGGTGATGCCCGCATTGTTGACCAGGACGTCGGCCCTGCCGTCATAGTGCTCGCGCAGGTGCTCGACGATCCGGTCGACGGCGTCGGGCGCGGTGACGTCGAGCGTCAACGCGGTACCGCCCACCTTCGTCGCCGTCTCGGCCAGCGCCTCGGCGGCCTGCTCGACGTCGATCGCCACGACCTTGGCGCCGTCGCGTGCGAACACCTTCGCGATCTCGGCGCCGATGCCCCGGGCCGCGCCGGTGACCAGTGCCACCTTGCCGTCGAGCGGCTTGTCCCAGTCGGCGGGCGGCGTGGAGTCGGCGCCGCCGACGTAGAACACCTGACCGTCGACGTAGGCCGACTTCGCCGAGAGCAGGAAGCGGACGGTCGACTCGAGGCCGCTCACGTCGGGCTTGGCGTCAGCCGACAGGTACACCAGGCCGACGGTCGCGCCGCGCTGCAGTTCCTTGCCCAGCGAACGGGTGAAGCCCTCGAGGGCGCGCTGGGCGATGCGCTCGTCGACACCTGCCGCCTCTTCCGGGGTGGTGCCGACGACGACGACGCGACCGCTCGGGCCGAGGTTGCGCAGGACGGGGGTGAAGAATTCGTGCAGGGCCTTGAGCCCCTCGGGGGTGGTGATGCCGGTGGCGTCGAACACCAGCCCGCCGAACTTGTCGGCCCAGCGTCCGCCGATGTTGTTGCCGACGACCTCGTAGTCGTCGGCGAGGGCGGCACGCAGGGGTTCGGTCACCCGGCCCTCGCCGCCGATCAGCAGGGATCCGGCCAGTGCCGGCTCACCTGCCTGGTAGCGCCGCAGCTCCTCGGGCTGCGGTACGCCGAGCTGCTTGGCCAGGAAAGAACCGGGCCCTGAGTTGACCACTTGGGAGAACAGGTCGCTAGCCACTTCGCTGAGCCTTTCGAATGGACGTGCGTGATGGATGCTCGGTCTCGCGCACCGAACTTACTCCTGAGTAATAACGGTGGGTAGTATGACCCTCGACACCTCTGATGACCCGCGCCATTCAGAACCAAACCGAACTCATGGAACTAGCGAGGTAGACGTGGCAGAGAACAAGACCGCCCGGCGAGTAGCCATTCTCGGCGGCAATCGCATTCCGTTCGCCCGTTCCGACGGTGCGTACGCCAACGCCTCCAACCAGGACATGTTCACCGCCGTCCTGGGTGGACTCATCGACCGCTTCCACCTCGATGGTGAGCGCCTCGGCGCCGTCGTGGGCGGTGCGGTGCTCAAGCACAGCCGCGACTTCAACCTGATGCGCGAATGCGTGCTGGGCTCGGCGCTGAACCCCCACACGCCCGCCTACGACCTGCAGCAGGCGTGTGGCACCGGCCTGCAGTCGACGATCGCGGTGGCCAACGGCATCGCGCTCGGCCAGTACGACTCCGGCGCCGCCGGTGGCGTCGACACCACCTCGGATGCGCCGATCGCCTTCGGCGACGACCTGCGCCGCGTGCTGCTGGGCCTGCGCCGCGCCAAGTCCAACGTCGACCGGCTCAAGCTCGTCGGCAAGCTGCCCGCCGCGGTCGGCGTCGAGATCCCCACCAACGGCGAACCCCGCACCGGCCTGTCGATGGGCGAGCACGCCGCCATCACCGCCAAGGAGATGGGCGTCAAGCGCGTCGACCAGGACGAATTGGCCGCCGCCAGCCATCAGAACATGGCCGCCGCCTACGACCGGGGCTTCTTCGACGACCTGGTCACGCCGTTCCTCGGGCTCTACCGCGACAACAACCTGCGCGCCGACTCGTCGGCCGAGAAGCTCGCGAAGCTCAAGCCGGTGTTCGGTGTCAAGAACGGCGACGCGACGATGACCGCGGGCAACTCCACGCCGCTGACCGACGGGGCGTCGGTGACGCTGCTGTCGACCGAGGAGTGGGCGGCCGAGCGCAACCTGCCCGTCCTGGCCTACTTCGTCGACGGCGAGACCGCTGCGGTCGACTACGTCAATGGCCCAGACGGCCTGCTGATGGCCCCCACGTACGCGGTGCCGCGCCTGCTGGCCCGCAACGGCCTCACGCTGCAGGACTTCGACTACTACGAGATTCACGAGGCGTTCGCGTCGGTGGTGCTGGCGACTCTGGCCGCCTGGGAGTCCGACGAGTACTGCAAGGGCCGCCTCGGCCTCGACGCGGCGCTGGGCAGCATCGACCGCTCGAAGCTCAACGTCAACGGCTCGTCACTGGCGGCCGGGCACCCGTTCGCCGCCACCGGCGGCCGGATCGTCGCGCAGCTCGCCAAGCAGCTGAAGCAGAGGAAAGAAGAACTGGGACCAGGGACCGGGCAGCCCGTGCGCGGTCTGATCTCCATCTGTGCTGCTGGCGGCCAGGGCGTGACCGCCATCCTCGAGGCCTAGAAGAAAATCGGGAAAAACTTCCGAGGGTCTGTAACGCCCTAGGAAGACGTACCGATGTACCTGATAGCTCCGTGTTGCCGTCTGACCCCCCGACCCGACGGCAACACGGGGCACTTATCTTTCCCGGGCCTTTTCTCCAGGTGCCTCAGTCGACCGTGAACGCGTCGCCGATACGCAGGGTGCCCGGCACCGCCACCGCGACGTACGAACCAGCGCAGGGCAGGTCCCCGAAGTCGAACGACTGGACCCGGTTCTCCACCGCCGGCGTCCGCAGTGCCTGCGGTGCCCGGCCGAGTGGGCCGTGTTCGAGGGTCGGCACCACGCAGCGGGGTGTCGGGCCCAGGGCGGTCAGCCGGGTGGATCCCAGCGCGAGCGTGCGTCCCGTCCACTCGTTCTCGGCATAGGGCGGGTAGCCGGGCGGCGTTGCGATCACCACGTTGGGCCGGTAGCGCTGCGCCTCGATCCCGATGTGGTCCAGCGTCGCGGTCGTGATCACGTGCAGCGGGGCGAAGTCGACGAACGAGTCACCCGGGGTCGCCTCGGCCAGCTCCAGCAGCGGCGCGTCCACCTCCGCGTCCACCCCTCGATCGAGCACCTGGTCGGGGTCGGCCCGCTCCAGCGATGCGCCCTCCTCGCGGCTATCGGCCATGCGGACCCGCCGCGCCAGGAACTCCGACAGCACGTCGTCGACGCCGTCCTCGCCGGCAGTCACGGTCGAGCCGTCGGGCAGCGCGATGCGCACGCGTCCGTCGTCGAGGCGGGCACTGCACGTCAGCAGCGCACGCCACAGCCGGGCCTGCTTGGCGCTGGCCACCCGACCGGTGACGTCGTCGATCAGCGCCCACTGCCGATCGCCCTGCGCGCCTCCGTCGGCGACGTCGAGGGCGTCGACGGTCTCGCCGAGCATCGACTTCACCGGGTAGCGGTAGAGGCTGCCCACGGACAGCTGCTGGGTGGAACTCATGGACGCACCTTAATTCCCCGCCGGCTGGTCCTTCTTGGCCGTGATCGGGCCTGCGGACGCCGGCGGCTGGAACAGGCTCCCGCCGACGCTGCCGCGCATGGTCCGCACGGTCACCAGCGCCCAGGTGCACAGCAGGCACGCGTACGCCACCGCTGCGGCGACGTGGAACGCAGGCAAACCGGTGTGCACGGCCAGCTGCGTGGTGCCGGTGACGAAGGTGCCGACCGGGAACGTCAGGCTCCACCAGGTCAGCGCGAACGGCATGCCGCGGCGCATGGTGCGCACCGTCAGCGCGGTGGCCAACGCGATCCACAGCACCGCGAAGCCCCACACCGGCACCCCGAACAGCACCGAGAAGATCGCCATCCCGGTCGCCAGCTCCGGCGGCACCGCCAGTGCGGCCTGCGTGCCCAGCAGACCGGCCGCGGTGATGCCCTGCCCCAACGGTCCGAGCACGATCCACAGCGTCGGCACGCGCGCCGTGCCGGACGTCCCGTAGTGCGCGAGCCGGCTCCAGATCATCGAGATGATGATCAGCGCCGCGACCAGTGAGAGCCCGAACATCGCGTAGCAGCCGTAGAGCATCGTCTCCCGGCCCGTGCCCGGCGCCATGTGCGGAATGAGCAGCGCACCGCCCGCCGCGGACACCATCGGCGGGACGACGGGCATCAGCCAGCCGCCGAACGCGGCATCCGGTGCGACGCTGATCTGGGTGAACATCACGTACGGGATGGAGATGGCGGTGAAGAGGCCGCCGAGCGTCCCCGCGGTCCAGAGCACCCAGGCCAGGTCGACGGCGAGGCGTTCCCCGATGAGGTCGTGGCCCACCAGCAGCGCGCCCGCGCCGACCGTCATGAACGCCATCGGTGCGGCGCCGTAGAAGTGCGCCATCTGCGGGTTGTGGACGTGCCCGCGCGCCACCGTGGGGTGCCGGACCCACTGGACGGTCACCGCGACGATCAGGACGATCAGCAGCACGGCCGCGACCACCCAGACGCACCGTGAGAACACGTGCAGACCGGGGACGTGGATCGGTAGCGTCGCGCCCGCGGTGGCGACGATTCCGGTGCCCATCACCGACGCGAACCAGTTCGGCCCGAAGTTCTGCAGCCGGGCCAGTTCGGTCGTCATGGTTCGATGCTCGGGGGGCGATCACGAAGGAGCGTGTGGGTCATGCAGGTCAGTATGTTTGGACAGCTCAAGGACGCGGGCAGCGCATCGCCGATCGATGCGACGATCGAGAACCTGTCGATGCTGCGCGACGAGGGTTTCCGCCGCATCTGGATGAGCCAATTGCCTTACGAGCCAGACCTTCTCACCATCGTGGCGGTGGCGCTGCGCGAGGTCGACACCATCGAGGTGGCCAGCGGGGTGGTGCCGATCCAGAATCAGCACCCGATGCAGATGGCGCAGCGCGCGCTGACGACGAGCCTCGCGTCCGGCGGCCGGTTCACCCTGGGCCTCGGCATGACGCACCAAGCCGTCACCGAGGGCATGTGGGGCATCCCGTGGGACAGGCCGGTGCGCAGGCTCAACGAGTTCCTCAACGGCCTGCTGCCGCTCCTGGCCGGTCAGCCCGCCGACGTCACCGGTGAGATCACCACCACGCGCGGGGCACTGATGGTTCCCGGCGCGCCGAACCCCGACGTCTACATCGCGGCACTGGGACCGCAGCTGCTCAAGATCGCAGGGCGTCGTACCTCCGGCACGTGCACCTGGATGACGGGTCCAGCGACGCTGGCCGGGCACGTCGCGCCGACGCTGCGCCAGGCCGCCGCGGACGCGGGTCGGGCCGAGAGCGACGTCCGGGTAGTGGCGGCCCTGCCGATCAGCGTGACCGACGACGTCGACGGTGCGCGCAAGCAGGCCGCCGAGCAGTTCGCCATGTACGGCCAGCTGCCGTCCTACCGGGCGATGCTGGACCGCGAGGGCTTCGCGGGTCCCGAGGACGCGGCGATCATCGGCGACGAGGACACCGTGCGTGGCCGGATCGAGGAACTCGGAGCTGCCGGGGTCGATGAATTCGTGGGCGCGGTGTTCGACACGTCGCCCGAGGGCCGCGCCCGCACCCGCGCGCTGATGCGTTCGGTCGACGCGTAGGCGGGTGGAGAGCGGCCGCAAATTGGCTTTCCGCACGGCGCCCTCGTCGCGCACAATTCCCGCGTGATCGACGCACCCCTGTTCTGCGGTACCGACCTCGCGCGGCGCATCGAGGCGGCGGAGGCCAAGCTGATCGCGGCTGCCACCGACGCCGCGCGACGTCGCGGCGCGCCGGGTCTCGCGCTGCCCGTTGGCGGTGGCTACGGCTGCTTCGCCGAGGACGGGTCGCCGATGAACAAGGTCGTCGGCCTCGGCTTCGCCGGCGTGCCCGACGACTGGGCCGACGTCGAGGCGCGGCTCCTGCGGCACGGCCCCGTCCAGGTCGAGCTGTCCAACCTCACCGACCCCACGGTCGTCGCGCTGCTGTCCGACCGCGGTTACCGACTCGTGGGCTTCGAGGACGTACTGGGCCTTGCCCTGCCCGTCGAACCGCCCAGCGTCCGGCCCGACGTGGAGGTACGCCCCACCGTCGCAGGCGAACTTGGCGCCTGGGTCGACGTCGTGGTCGAGGGCTTCGCCCACCCCGACGGCGAGGGCGTGCCGAGCCACGAGGAGTTCCCACGCGACGTCGTCGAGCGTGCCGAGCGGGACTTCGAGGCGGCGGGCGCCGTCCCGTACGTCGCGCTGTGCGACGGCACGGTCGCGGGCGGGGGCAGCGTGCGGATGACCGACGGCATCGCCCAGCTCACCGGCGCGGCGACGGCCCCGGCGTTCCGGCGCCGCGGTGTACAGGCTGCACTGCTGGCCGCCCGGTTGCGCGACGCCGCAGCGGCGGGGTGCGATCTCGCGGTCGTGACCACCGCACCCGGCTCGACCTCGCAGAAGAACGTGCAGCGCAAGGGCTTCCAGTTGCTCTACACCCGCGCGGTGCTGGCTTCACCACAGAAGTAACAGCAGTCACTGGACGGCTCGGCCCACTCGACCTGCGGTTGTCCCATCTGGTCAGCGAATCAACGGGCGAGCCAGCCGGCCGAGGGTGCTCGGGTGCCGACCGCACCAGTGGGCGACATCGCAATTCGCTCGCCAGGTGGGACATTCGCGAGTCGAGTCGAGTGCTTTCGCTGGGGACTGGTGTGGCTGTCGTGACTCGAACTGGACCACCATCCCCAGCCCCCCAACGCAAAGGGCCCCCGCCGAAGCGGGGGCCCTGAGCGTGAAGCCGTGACTAGAAGGCGGCCTCGTCGAGTTCCATGATCTCGTTGTCGATGTTCTCGAGAACTGCCTTGGTGCTGGTGAGCAGCGGCAGGAAGCTCTTCGCGAAGAACGACGCACCGGCGATCTTGCCCTCGTAGAAGGCGCGGTCGGCACCGGCGCTGCCGGCGTCGAGAGCGGCGATCGCGACGGCGGCCTGCTCCTGCAGGAGCCACGCGAGCACCAGGTCGCCGACGCTCATCAGGAATCGGACCGAACCGAGGCCGACCTTGTACAGGCTGCTCGGGTTGGTCTGGGCGTCCATGAGGTAGCCGGTCAGCGTCGCCGCCATGCCCTGCACGTCGGCCAGCGCGGTCGCGAGCAGTTCACGCTCGGCCTTGAGGCGTCCGTTGCCGGACTCGTTCTTGATGAACGTCTCGATCTGGGTGGCCACGTAGCCGAGCGCAACGCCCTTGTCCCGCACGATCTTGCGGAAGAAGAAGTCCTGCGCCTGGATGGCCGTGGTGCCCTCGTAGAGCGAGTCGATCTTCGCGTCGCGGATGTACTGCTCGACCGGGTAGTCCTGCAGGAAGCCGGAACCACCGAAGGTCTGCAGGCTCTCGGTCAGCTTGGCGTACGCCTGCTCGGAACCGACGCCCTTGACGATCGGGAGCAGCAGGTCGTTGACCTTGGAGGCCAGCTCCCCGTCCACCCCGTGCAGGGCGTTGGCCACCGCGTGGTCCTGGAAGGTCGCGGTGTACAGGTACAGCGCGCGCAGGCCCTCGGCGTAGGTCTTCTGCGTCATCAGCGAGCGGCGGACGTCCGGGTGGTGCGTGATCGACACGCGCGGCGCGGTCTTGTCCGTCATCTGGGTCATGTCGGCACCCTGCACGCGGCTCTTGGCGTACTCGAGGGCGTTCAGGTAGCCGGTCGACAGCGTGGCGATGGCCTTGGTGCCGACCATCATGCGAGCCTGCTCGATGACCTCGAACATCTGCGCGATGCCGTCGTGGATCTCACCGACGAGCCAGCCCTTGGCGGGGACGCCGTGCTGGCCGAGCGACAGTTCGGTGGTGGCGGAGACCTTCAGGCCCATCTTGTGCTCGACGTTGGTGACGAAGGCGCCGTTGCGCTCGCCCGGCTCACCGGTCTCGAAGTCGAACAGGAACTTGGGGACGAAGAACAGCGACAGACCCTTGGTGCCGGGGCCTGCGCCCTCGGGGCGGGCCAGCACCAGGTGCAGGATGTTCTCGCCGAGGTCGTCGGCGTCACCGGAGGTGATGAAGCGCTTGACGCCCTCGATGTGCCACGAGCCGTCGGGCTGCTGGATGGCCTTGGTGCGGCCTGCGCCGACGTCGGAACCGGCATCGGGCTCGGTCAGCACCATGGTCGAGGTCCAGCCGCGCTCGGCAGCCAGGATGGCCCACTTCTTCTGCTCTTCGGTGGCCTGGTTGTAGAAGATGTTCGCGAAGCCCGCGCCCATCGCGTACATGTACACGGCCGGGTTGGCGCCGAGGATGTGCTCGACGAGCGCCCACTGCAGCGCGCGGGGCATGGCCACGCCACCGAGTTCCTCGTCCAGGCCGATCTTGTCCCAGCCGCCCTCTGTGACCGCACGAACCGACTTCTTGAACGGCTCGGGCAGCTTGACCGTGTGGGTCTCGGGGTCGAACACCGGCGGGTTGCGGTCGGAATCGGCGAACGATTCTGCGATCGGGCCCTCGGCCAGGCGGCTCACCTCGGCGAGCATCTCCCGGGCGGTGTCGACGTCGAGGTCGCTGTACGAGCCCTCGCCGAGCGCCTTGTCGAGACCGAAGACCTCGAACAGGTTGAATACCTGGTCACGGACGTTGCTCTTGTAGTGGCTCACGCTGTCTCCTCGATGAGAAATGCTTTCGGGGTTGGGTACTTGGTCCTAAGTTACCCACCAGTAACTGCTTACTATACCGCCCAGTAACTTCAACGCAAAGGCCTGATGAGCTAATTTCCGTGCTCACTACCGGCGGTGGGCACGGCGACCTGCCCAAACGGTTGGTTGGGCGGGCTGACCTGGCCATTCTCGGGAATGTGATGTCTGCCACGAGCAGGCCCCAGTGGCCACTAGGGTGTGCCAGATGAGACGCGTGGTGGTCTGGGGAACGGGCAACATGGGAGCGACCGCCATTCGGTCCACGACGGCGTTCCCCGGTCTCGAGTTGACCGGCGTCATCACGTCCTCACCGAACAAGGCGAACCGCGACGCCGGAGACTTCGCCGGCCTCGCCGAACCCACCGGCGTCGCCGTGAGCCTCGACGTCGACGCGGCGCTGCTGACGTGTGACGCGGTCGCGTACATGGCCTCGGGCGACATCCGGCCCGAGGACGCGCTGGCCGACATCGAGCGGTGCCTGCGAGCCGGCAAGGTGGTCGTCACGCCGTCGCTGTACTCGCTGTACGACCCGAGGTCCGCGCCCCCGGAGTGGGTCGACCGGTTGACGGCCGCTGCCGAGGAGGGCGGCGCCGCACTGCTGGTCAGCGGCGTCGACCCGGGGTGGGCCAACGACGCGCTGGCCGTGATGGCGGCCGGTCTCTGCACGCGGATCAACACCATCCGCTGCCAGGAGATCTTCGACTACTCCACCTACGACCAGCCGTACGCGGTGCGGGTGTCGTGCGGCTTCGGCGGTCTCATGGACGAGACGCCGATGATGCTGCTGCCATCGGTCCCGACGATGGTGTGGGGCGGCAACATCCGGCTGATCGGCCGTGGGTTGGGCCTCGAGATCGACGAGATCACCGAGGAAGTCGAGCGGCTCCCGCTCGAGCATCCGGTCGACAACGTCATGGGTCACTTCGAGGAGGGCACCCAGGGTGCGTTCTTCCTCAAGGTGATCGGGTGGTCGGGCGGCAAGCAGCGCGTCGTCGTCGAGCACGTCACCCGCATCGATCCGGCGTGCGCCCCGGACTGGCCGCAGCCCGACGAGGGCGTCGGCGACCACCGCGTCATCATCGACGGTGACCCGCAGCTCACGATCGTCACGCGGGCCGACGTGCCCGGCGGGACGCGCGCCGACGGCGGCAACACCACGGCCGCCAACCGTCTCCTCGGCGCCATCGAATGGCTCTCGACGCAGAAGCCGGGCATCTACGACGGACTCGACGTGCCGCTGCACGCGCCGTTACCCGACGAGGTCGAGGCGACGCGCTGGGCCGATTAGTGGCCCGCGAGGCGCTTGTTGACCCAGCGGGTGAGCCACGCCGGCGAGAACCGCGCACCTGCCGCGAGCGCCTTGGCCTGCACACCCACCGGGAAGTGCACCTGGCGGAGCACCTTGCGCGGTAGCGCGGGATCGACCGCGGCCACGATGCCCGCGGCGATGTCCTCGGCCGTCAACCGGATGCCCAGTGAGTCGGTGGTGCCGGTCTTCACGTCGCGGGTCATCGCGGTCTGCACGTACAGCGGCCACATGTCGATGACGCGGATGCCGTAGGTACCCCATTCGAGGTTGAGCGCCTCGGTGATGGCGCGGACGAAGAACTTCGTGGCGCTGTAGTTGGCGAGTTCGGCCTGGCCGTAGATCGCCGACGCCGACGAGAGATTGACGACGACGGAGCCGGGGGTCGACTTCAGGTACGGGAACGCGCCGTGCAGTCCGTTGACCACGCCCTTGACGTTGACCTCGATCTCGCGGTGGTGCACGTCGAGCGGGATCTCCTCGAAGCGCCCGGCGTTGAGCAGGCCCGCGTTGTTGATCAGCACGTCGAGTCGCCCACCCGCCGCCTCGTGGAACTCGCCGAGCCGTTGCGACACCTCCGCGGCGTCGGTGACGTCGAGGTGCCCGACGACACTGCGACCCCCAAGCGCCGTGATGTCGCGCTCGAGGACCTCCAGCCGGGCCTCGTCGATGTCGTAGGCGCCGACGAAGTAACCCTGCTTGGCGAACAGCAGCGCCGTCGCCCGGCCGATACCCGTCGCGCCACCGGTGATGAACACTGACTTCGTCATACGTCTCTCCTCACGATTGAGCCCCCGACCGCGAGTTCAGTGTCCAGTGCTCAGTGGCCGGCCGCTGCGACGGGCTCCTCCTCCTGCGCCGGCGCCTCCGACGTCTCGGCGTCCGGCAGCTGACCCACCAGGTAGTCGGCGAGACCGCCGATCGTCGGATAGTCGAACACCGCCGTCGCGTTGATCGTGAACGCGCCGCCGAACTGACTGTGCAGCCGGTTGCGGAGTTCGATCGCCATCAGCGAGTCCGTGCCCAGGTCGAGGAAGCGGCTGGTGGCCGCAGGCGGCTGCGCGAGCCGCAGGAAGTTCTGCACCTCGCGCTGCAGGAACTCCGTGACGAACCCGGCGCGCTGCTGCACCGGTATCTCCTGCAGCTGCCGCAGCAGCTCGCTGTCGCCGATGGCCTCACCGGCCGCGCTCGGCAACACCAGGTCGAGCATCGGGGGACGAGACGCGCCAAGCACCTTCGCGGCACGCTGCCAGTTGGCCTTGATGACCGTCGCCTGGCCCGTCCCGTTGGCGACGACCTCCGCCAGCGCGCTCAGCGCCGCAGACGGTTCCAGCGGAATCAGGCCTTGGGCAGTGATGTTCGCGGTCGCGGCCTCCGAGGACGCCATGCCGCCCTGTGCCCACGGGCCGAAGTTGACGCCGGTGGCGGGCAGACCGTGCGCACGCCGCTGCGCGACGAGTCCGTCGAGCAGTGCGTTGGCAGTGGCGTAGTTGGCCTGCCCCGGCGAGCCGAACAGGCTCGACACCGAGGACGACACGATGAAGAAGTCGAGGTCGTCGTCCCTGGTCAGCCGGTCCAGGTGGTAGGCGCCGAAGGCCTTGGGCGCCATCGTCGTTCGGAAGCGCTCCACGCTCTGCTGGGACAGCAGTGCATCGTCGAGCACGCCCGCCAGATGGACCACGCCCGCCAGCGGCGGCAGCTCCGCGCGGATGCGACCGAGCAGTCCGGCGACCTCGTCCTCGTCGCCGACGTCGGCAGCGATGACGTGGACGCGGCAGCGGAAGCGTTCGGTGATGTCGTCGATCGCCCGGCGCGCATCCGCGTCGGGTGAACGCCTGCTGGTCAGCACGATGTCGCCCGCGCCGAGCTGGGCGAGGTACGACGCCGTGTGCAGACCGATCGCGCCGAGACCGCCGGTGATCAGGTAGGTCCGGTCGGCCCGCGGCGCCAGCGGGTCAGGAATCTGCAGCACGATCTTGCCGATGTGCCGTGCCTGCTGCATCCGGCGGAACGCGGCCCGGGCCTCGGTCAGCGGGTAGATCTCGGCGGGCAGCGGCGTCCAGACTGCGGCCGCCAGTCCCTCCGACACCTCGGTGAGCAGGTCGCGGATGCGCTCCGGTTCGGTGAGCATCACCGTGTCCAGCGCGACGATCTCGTAGGCGATGTCCGGCCGGGCCTCGGCCATCTGATCCGGCGACCAGATGTCACGCTTCGCGATCTCGGCGAAGCGGCCGCCCGTGGCGGTGGCCCGCAGCGTCGCCTCGATGAAACCCTCGTTGGTCAGGCTGTTGAGCACCACGTCGACGCCTGCGCCGCCGGTGTCCGCCAGGATCTGATCGGCGAAATCGGTTGTCCGCGAGTCGTAGACGAACTTCACGCCGAGCCTGCTCAGCGTCGAACGCTTGAAGGTGCTGGCCGTCGCGAACACCTCGGCACCGCACTGCTGCGCCATCTGGACGGCTGCCAGCCCGACGCCACCGCTGGCGGCGTGGATCAGCACCTTGTCGCCCGGCTTGAGCCTGGCCCAGTCGAACGACAGCCGCACCGTCAGCGCGGCGGCGGGAATGGTCGCGGCCTCGACCGCGCTCACCCCGTCCGGGATCGGTGCGAGGAACAGCGCGGGCACGTTGAACCGGCTGGCGAACGCACCCTGCATCGAGCCGTAGACGCGCTGGCCCACCTCGAGTCCCGTGACGCCGTCGCCCAACTGGGTCACGACGCCGGCGAAGTCGCCGCCGATCGGACCGGGGTCGCCGGGGTAGAGGCCCAAGACGTTGAGCACGTCGCGGAAGTTGAGGCCCGCGGCCTCCACCCGAACCTGCACGTAGCCCTCGTCGGGCGCGGGCACGTCCTTCTCGGTCAGGCGGAGGTTGTCGATCGCCCCGCGCTCGGTGGGCGCAAGGACGTAGTCGCCGCCGCGAGGCACCGTGAGGTGGCCGGTACGGGCCCACGGCACCAGCCGTGACGCCAGCAACTTCCCCTGTCGCACAGCCAGTTCCGGCTCGTCGACGGGGGTGGCCAGCAGTGCTGCCAGAGCGGTCACGGCCTCGGGTGATCCGTCGCAGTCGACCAGCTTGGCGCGCAGCGCCGGTTCCTCGTTGATCGCCGTGCGGCCGAAGCCCCACAGTGCTGCCTGGACCGGGTCGACGGGCTCACCGGACTCGCATGCCACGGCCCGCTCGGTGACGATCCACAGTCCGCCGGACAGTTTCACGTCACCGCGCTGCACGGTGTGGACCGCGCTGAGCAGGTTGGCGATCTCGGTCTCGACCCGCGCTGCCGCGCCGCCCGAGCCGAGGTCTTCGGCTGCCGAACCCGGCGCGCTGGCCCGCCACACGACGCCGGAGAACCCCATGCCCCGCTCGTGGGCATCGGCCAGCACCAGGCCCAGCTGCTCCGCATCGGCGGCGCGATCGAACGGGATGCACCCCGGCACCATGGCGGCCAGTTCGTCGAATCCGGCGATCAGCCACGTGCCGTTGACGTTTCCGGCACCTTCGGTCGGCGGGACGGGCACCTCGTGCCAGCCGAGGGTGTACAGCAGGCGGGTGGCGTCGCCGCCGAGACCGCGCAGCAGCGCCTCCCGGGGCGCGCGCTTGACGGTGAACTCGCGAATGCCGCCGAGGTGGCGGCCATCCCGGTCGACGAAGTCCAGGTCGAACACCTGGGTCTCGTTGTCCAGATCGTTCGCGTGCCACGTGGCACGGCAGTAGAAGCGCCGGGGCATCTTCTCCCGCAGCGTCACCTGCCCGTACCGCAGCGGCAGGAACAGATCGCTGACGCCCTGTTCGGCGGCCAGGAGCGCGGGGAACGCGGGGAAGGCGACGCCGGTGCACAGGTCCATCAGCACCGGGTGCATCGGCTCGGTGCCGAGCTGTTCGGCGAGTTCGGGACCGACCAGGATGTCGCCGATCGCCTCGCCGTCGCCGAGCCACAGCGACTTCAGGGATCCCGACCAGGTCGGGCCCCATGCCAATTCCATGTCGGAGAAGGTCTCGAACAACTCCTGCGGACGCATGCGGTTGAGCCGTTCGATCGTCTCCTCGACGGCTTCGGCCTGCGCGCCCTCGGGTCCATCGGTGGCGTCGCCGTCGTCGGCCGCACCGGCGGCGACGTTGCCGTCGGCGTTCAGCGACCAGTCCGCGTCACGCACACCGTACGGGCGGCTGTGCACGGTGAATCTCCAGCCGCTGCCGTCCTCGAGCGGATGCAACGTCAGCTGCACCTCGCGGGACGCCTTCTCGGGCAGGATGATCGGTTCGTAGAAGAAGACGTCCTTCACCCGCGCCGGCGTACCGACCGCGGCCAGTGCCATTGCGGCATACGTCGCGCCGGGAACCACGACGGTGCCGTAGATGACGTGGTCGGAGAGCCACGGCTGCGACTTCACGGACAGTCTGCTGGTGTAGACGGAGTCGCCCGAGGCGAGATCCTTCGCGTTGCCGAGGATGCCCGACACCGCGGGGCCACCACCTTCCATGGCGAGCCCGGAGGTCTTCGGCCAGAAGCGGCGATGCTGGAACGGATAGGTGGGCAGTTCCAGCCTGCGGCCGGGCCTCCCGTGCACGCTGGCGAAGTCGGGCTGGTGCCCGCCGACGTAGGCCGCAGCCAGCGCATCGGCGATCTGACGCCGATCGCCGACGCCCTTGCGCAGCGAGACGATCGCGCGCGGAGCCGCCAGGTGTTCGGGCCAAACCTGTACCGCTGCACCGGTCAGCACCGGTTGCGGACCGATCTCCATCAGCACCGAGCAGCCGAGCGCCGCGACGGTGCGCACGCTCTCGGCGAACTGCACCGGTTGGCGGGAATGCCGCCGCCAGTATGAGGCGTCGAGCGGGGTCTGCGCCGTGAGCACTGCACCGGTGCGGTTGCACACCAGCGGCAACGTCGGAGTGGCGAACCGCAGTTGGGCGGCGTAGGACTCGAACTCGTCGAGCACGGGTTCCAGCAATTCGGAGTGGAAGGCATGGCTGGTCTGCAGCCAGGTGCAGCGGATCGCCTCGTCCTCGAACGTGGCGACGAGCCGTTCCAGGTCCTCGCCAGGGCCCGAGAGCACGGTGTTGGGGCCGTTGTAGGCGCCGACCGACACGCGCGGGAAGGCACCTGCGGCCTCCTCGACGTGCTTGGCGTCGGCGAACACCGCCACCATCCGCCCGCCCTCGGGCAGGCTGCCGAACAGCCGGCCGCGCTGAGCCATCAACCGCGCGCCGTCCTCGAGGCTGAACACCCCGGCCACGCAGGCCGCCGCGTACTGGCCGACGCTGTGCCCGAGCACCACGTCGGGCACGACGCCCCACGACTGCCACAGCCGGGCCAGGCCCATCTCGACGGCGAACAGCGCCGGTTGCGCGAAGGACGTGTCCCGCAGTGCCTTACCGGCTTCCCCGCCCGTTTCCCGATCGGTGGCGAACACGACGTCGAGCAGCGGGCGCGGCAGAATGTCCGCCACCGCGTCGGCGCAACGCTGCACGGTCTCGGCGAAGACCGGCTCGTGAGCGAACAGTTCCCTGGCCATGCCCGGGTACTGGCTGCCCTGCCCGGTGAACAACCACGCCGTCGTCGGACGGTGCGTGTGATCGCCCCGGACGACGCCGGGGCGCAGACGGTTCTGGGCCAGGTCGGCCAGAGCCGCACGCGCGCCGTCGATCGAGTCCACGACCAGTGCGGCGCGGTGTTCGAAGTGCGAACGGCCCGTGCCCGCCGTGAGGCAGACGTCGCCGAGGTCGGCGACCGGGTTGGTGGTCAGCCAGGTCTCGTACCGTTGCGCCAGCGCGACGAGGGCCTCCGGCGAGCGCGCGGAGAGGGCGAGCACGTCGACCCGCTGATCCTGCGGCTGCGGTGCCTCCGGCGTCGCCGCATCCGGCTGCGGTGCCTCTTCGATCAGGACGTGCGCGTTGGTTCCGGTGAAACCGAAGGAACTGACGCCCGCCCGGCGCGGCCTACCGTTGGTCTGCCACGGCGTCGCCTCGTCGACGACCCGTACGGGCAGCGAGTCCCACGGGATGTGCGGTGACGGGTTGTCGAAGTGCAGGCTCTTCGGCAGCAGGCCGTGCTGCAGCGACAACACGACCTTGATCAATCCTGCTGCGCCGGAGGCGGATTCGGTGTGGCCGATGTTGGTCTTGACCGACCCCATCAGCAGCGGCCGGTCCGCATCGCGCGATCCGCCGTAGGCGGCCGCGGCGGCCTGGACCTCGATCGGGTCGCCCAGCGGGGTGCCCGTGCCGTGCGCCTCGAGGTAGTCGACGTCTCCGCCGGTCAGGCCGGCACGGGTCAGTGCCGTGCCGATGAGCCGTTGCTGCGCGCCACCATTGGGCACCGTCAGGCCACTGGACGCACCGTCCTGGTTGACCGCGCTGCTGGGGATGACGGCGCAGATCCGGTCGCCGTCGCGCTCGGCGTCGCTCAACCGCTTGAGCACCAGCATGCCGCAGCCCTCGCTGCGCACGTAGCCGTCGGCGCTGGCGTCGAACGTCTTGCACCGCCCCGCGGGGGACAGCATCCGGGCGCGCGACGCGGCGACGACCGTGACGGGACTCAGCAGGACGTTGACGCCGCCGGCCAATGCCATGTCGCAGTCACCCGAGCGCAGGGCCAGGCAGGCCTGGTGCACGGCGACCAGTGCCGAACTGCACGCGGTGTCCAACGCGACCGCGGGACCCTCGAGGCCCAGCGCGAACGCGACGCGACCGGAGATGGCGTTGAGCGCATTGCCGGTGATGAAGTGCGGTTCGATCTTGTCGATCGACTCGGCGGACAGCAGGTGGGCGTACTCGTTGGCGGCCACGCCGGTGAAGATGCCCGTCGAGCTGCCGCGCAGCGACGCAGGCGAATACCCGGCGCGCTCCAGGCCCTCCCACACGGTTTCGAGGATCAGCCGCTGCTGCGGCTCGATCCACACGGCCTCGCGCGGGGAGATGCCGAAGAACTCGGGGTCGAATCCGTCGATGCCGTCGAGGAATCCGCCGAAGCGCGTGTAGGTCTTGCCCGCGGCGTCGGGATCGGGGTCGTAGAACTCGTCGATGTCGAAGCGGTCCTCGGGGACTTCCCGGATCGCGTCGACACCATCGGCGAGCAGCTCCCAGAACGCTTCCGGGTTGGGTGCGCCGGGGAAGCGGCACGACACCGCGACGATCGCGATCGGCTCGTCGGTGCTCGTTCGCGCCACGCGTTTCTGGCGAGGTGCCGGTGCGGCCTGCTCGGCGAGGCCCAGCACGTCACCGAGCAGGTAGTCGGCGACGTCGGTGGGACGGGGATGGTCCATCACGAGCGTGATGGGAATCTCCTTGCCGACGCCCTGTTCGATGCGGCGCCGCAGTTCGACGGCCATCAACGAATCCATGCCGAGGTCGAAGAACCCCGCGTCCTCTCGGATCTCCTCGACGTCCACGCGCGTGACCTCTGCGACCGCGTTGCGCAGGTAGTCGGTCAGGAGCCGCTTGCGTTGCTGCACGGGAGCATTCGTCAACTGCTCGACCAGCTGCGTCTTGCCCGACGCCGTGGTGGGCACCGCCGCCGTCGGTGCGGTGGGCACCTCGCGTTCCAGTTCGGCCAGGAATGCTCGCCGTCCCGCCTGCTGGTAGAGCGGAAGGAAGCGGGCCCAGTCGATCCGTGCCACCACGCCCTGGGCCGACCCGCCGTGCGCGCCGGACGTCGCCACGACGTCGGCCAGACCCGCGAGGGCATCGGCGGGCGACAGGGTCCGGACCCCGCGTTGGTCCAGGCGCGCGCGGGACTCGGCGTCGGCCATGCCCGCCGACCAGGGGCCGAAGTCGACGCTGGTCGCCGCGATGCCCTGCTCGCGCAGCCGCCAGGCCAGCCCGTCGAGGAAGGCGTTGGCCGCGCCATAGGTGGTCTGACCGAAGCCGCCCCACACCGCGGCGATCGACGAGGTGCTGACGAAGAAGTCGAGATTCAGGTCGGCAGCCGCCTCACTCAGATGCCATGCACCCCAGACCTTTCCGGCGAAGACGCGATCCACCTCGGCGTCGTCCACGTCGGTCAGAGCGGTGGTGGCGATCTCGCCTGCGGCGTGCACGATGCCCGCCAGCGGTGGCAGCTCGGCCCGCGCGACTGCCAGCAGGCGCGCGACGTCGTGCGCGTCGGCGACGTCGGCGGTGACGACGCGGACGTCGCAGCCGTGCTGATCGCCCAGTGCGGCGATGCGTTGGGCGACGGCGTCGTCGGGTACCCGTCGGCTGGTGAGGATCAGGTGCTTGGCGCCACGGGCAGCCAGGTGACCGGCGATCTCCAAGCCGATCGCGCCGAGGCCTCCGGTCACCAGATAGGTGGCGTCGCCGCGCACGCTCAACGGCGTACCGCTCGGCTGCGCGACCCGCCTGACCAGGCGGGGGACGTAGACCGTGCGCTCACGCAGCGCGATCTGGTCCTCACGGGCTGCGGTGCCTGCCGGCGCGGAGATCCGGTCGACGAGTTCGGACCACTCGGCGGTGCCGCCGTCGCCCAGATCCGCCAATCCACCCCATATGTGCGGCAGTTCGAGTGCTGCTGCGCGGCCGAAACCCCACAGGCACGTCTGATCCGGGGACACGCTGTCGGCGTCGGTGACTCGTTGAGCGCCGCGGGTCACCACCCAGACGGGTGCGCGCAGGTCGGCGGCCGCTGCGGCGCGCAGCAGTCGCCGCGTTCCGCCGAGGACGTCGTGGTGCATCCGCAGCAGCGACCGCATCGAGGGCGTCGCAGCGGACAGCGCCGCGACGTCGAGGATGCGCAGGGCCGAACTGTGCGCTGCCGCAGCGCGCAACGCGTCCGCGAGTTCTGACTCCTCGGCATCCGACGACGGCAACCCGAGGAGCCGGTGGCGGCGCCCGCGTGCAGTCAGCAGGTCGATCAGGGGGCGGATCGCCTCGCCGTCGTGGCCGACGATGATCCAGTCGGCGTCCGTGTCCGCGCCGGTGACGGGAGTGGGCGAGACGTCCCAGCGGAATTCGTAGCGGTCGTTGGTCATCGACTGGGTCGTCCGCTGCTGGTTGTGCCGGTCCACGAGCTTGGTCAGCACCGACACGGTGTGCTCGTCGCCGCCCACGCCGTCGAGCAGGGCCGCGAGTTCCTCGATGCGGCCGTCCTCGAGGAGGCGCACGGCGTCGGTACGCGGGCCGCCGCCGCCATGCTGCCGGGTCTCGCGCCGGTCTGCCTGCTGGCCGTCCCGGAAGGAGTATTCGCGATGCTCGAACGGGTAGGTGGGCAGGTCGAGCTTGCGCGCTCGGCTCCGTGCGAACGCGGCGAAGTCGGGCAGGTGGCCCAGAACGTATGCGTCGGCGACGGCTTCGGTGATCTGCCGGTGATCGGCGGCGTTTCGGCGCAGTGACGTGATGACCCGCGGCGCGGTGGCCGGATCGGGCCAGGCGCCGAGGGCCGCCGCGGTGAGCACCGGCCGCGGCCCGATCTCGACCAGCAGCTTGCAGTTCAGTTCGGCGAGGGTGCGGACGCTCTTGGCGAACTGCACCGGCTGGCGCGCGTGGCGGCGCCAGTACGGGCCGTCGAGCTTCACGCTCCTGCCGAGCGCGGCGCCGGTGCGGTTGTCGATCAGAATCCGTTGCGGGGCAGCGAATTCGAACCCGTCGGCGTACGACTCGAAGTCGTCGAGGATCGGATCCAGCAGTGCCGAGTGGAACGCGTGGCTGGTGTCCAGCCAGTCGCACCGCGCGCCGTCGGCTGCCAACACGGCAACCGCTGACTCCAGATCGGCTGCAGGACCCGACAATACGGTGTTGCCGCCGTTGTAGGCCGCGACCGACAGGGTCGGGTAGTCGTCGGTGAGGCGCTCGACGCGCTCGGCAGCGGTGGACACCGCGACCATGCGCCCACCGGCGGGCAGGCTGCCGAAGAGGCGGCCGCGTTCGGCCATCAGCCGCGCGCCGTCCTCGATGTCGAACACCCCGGCGACGCACGCCGCGGAGTACTGGCCGACGCTGTGGCCCAGCACCACGTCCGGCTCGAAGCCCCACGACTGCCACAGGCGAGCCAAGCCCATTTCGACGGCGAACAGGGCGGGCTGCGCGTAGGACGTCTGTCCCAGGGTGGCGTCATCGACATCGTCTAGGCCGAAGATCACGTCCAGCAGCGGCTTCTCGAGCACGCCGGCGACCGCGGCCGCGCACCGGTCCAGGGTCTCGGCGAACACCGGCTCGGCGGCGTACAGCTCACGGGCCATGCCGGGGTACTGGCTGCCCTGGCCGGTGAACAGCCAGGCCGTCTTGGGTGCGTCGTGGGATTCGCCGCGCACCAGACCGGGTGCCGGGCGGTCGTCGGCGAGCGCACCGAGCAGCTCGATGGCGGATTCCCGCGTGTCGGCCACCAGCGCGGCGCGTTGCTCGAGGTGCGCGCGCGCCGCACCGGCGGTGAAGCACACGTCGGCCAGCGTGGCCTCCGGATGCTCGCTCATCCAGCTGCGGTACAGGTCGGCGACCTGGGTCAACGCGGCCGGCGTCCGCGCCGACAACGGCAGCACGTGGTAGCGGCCCGGCTCCGCGTCCCGCACCACTGCCTCTGCGGCCTCCGCGGCCACCGGGGCTTCCTCGAGGATGACGTGCGCATTGGTCCCGGCAAACCCGAACGAGCTGACCCCGGCGATGCGGGGACGGCCGCCGTGCTCCCAGGGGGTGGTCTGCCGGACCACCTCCACGGGCAGCCGGTCCCACGGGATGTGCGGCGACGGGTTCTCGAAGTTGAGGTGCTTGGGCAGGGTCTGGTGCTCGAGCGACAGGACCACCTTGATCACGCCCGCGATGCCTGCGGCCGCTTCGAGGTGCCCGATGTTGGTCTTCGCCGAGCCGATCAGCAGCGGCTGGTCCGGTGCGCGTCCGATGCCGAGCGCTGCGCCCGCCGCCTGCGCCTCGATCGGGTCGCCCAACGACGTGCCCGTGCCGTGCGCCTCCAGGTATCCGACGTCGCTGGGTTCGAGGTCCGCGCACTTCAGCGCGGCGGCGATGACCCGTTGCTGCGCAACGCCGTTGGGGACGGTCAGGCCGCCCGAGGCACCGTCCTGGTTGACGGCGCTGCCACGGATGACGGCACGGATCCGGTCGCCGTCGCGGATCGCGTCCTCGAATCGCTTGACCACGATGACGCCGCAGCCCTCGCCGCGGACGTAGCCGTCGGCGGCCGCGTCGAAGGTCTTGCACCGACCGTCGGGTGCGAGCATGCGGGCATTGGAGAACGTGATCATGGTGGCCGGGGCGAGCAGGACGTTCGCACCGCCGGCCAGCGCCAGGTCGCACTCGTTCAGGCGCAGCGCCTGGCACGCCTGGTGAATCGCCACCAGCGACGAGCTGCACGCCGTGTCGACGGCGACCGACGGCCCCTGCAGTCCCAGTCGGTAGCTGATCCGTCCCGCCGCCGCGGCATTCGACGTGCCGATGGCCATGTAGGCCTCGATCTCGTCGTGGGTGAGCTCGTCCGACTGCATGCCCAGGTAGTCGTGGGTGGCCAGACCCACGAACACGCCCGTGTTGCTCTCGGCCAGCGACGACGGCGCGATCCCGGAGTGCTCGACCGCGCGCCACGCCGTCTCCAGCAGGATCCGATGCTGCGGGTCCATCAGCCGGACCTCACGCGTCGCCATCCCGAAGAACGGCGCGTCGAACCCGGTCACGTCGTCGACGAAACCGGCCCGCCGGGTCACGATCTTGCCGGGCACACCTGGTTCGGGGTCGAAGAACTCGTCGGCGTCCCAGCGGTCCCGAGGCACCTCGGATATCGCGTCACGGCCGTCACGCAGCAATTCCCAAAACTCATCTGCATCGCCTGCCCCAGGCAGGCGCGCCGCATACCCGACGATGGCGAAGCGAGGGGCCGGATCGATCTGACCTTCGACGGATCCCATGCAGTTGTCCTCCCCGTGCCACGATCGAACTTCGGGGGCAACTATGACACGTTCGTGACGGCTCGTGCGCGGCGTCGTGGTCGACGGTCGAGGCGCCGACGAGGGTATGTTGATCCCCGCCAAGGGTGCTGCCGGAGCTTTGCCGGCGGACGGGCAGAACCGGAAGGGCCATAGCTTGCGCATCGGGAAGATCACGGTCGGCGCACTCCACGAATGGTCGTTGACCCCGGGTTCGGTGACCTCCTGGCACCCGACGGCCGCAGCCGAGGACGTCGCGCGGCAGGCGCCGGTCAGCTCGGTGCCGGTCAGCCACATGCAGCGCCAGCACCTCCGCAACTACTGCGACAGGAACGACGCGGGCCTCAACTTCTCCCGGCAGATCATCGCGAGCTGCGAGATGCCCGGCCAGTGCGACATCGCCGCCATGAACGACGCCGTGAACGCCTACCTGCGCAGGCACGACACCTTCCGCAGTTGGTTCGAGCGGACCGAGGCGGGCGACTTCATCCGGCACGCCATCGACGACCCGGCCCAGATCGAGTTCGTGCCGGTGGATCAGGGCGAGATGACCGTCGACGAGATCCGCGCGCACGTGGTGGCCATCCCGAACCCGCTGGAGTGGGCCTGCTTCACGTTCGGCGTCATCCAGAACGAGAACGACTTCAAGTTCTTCGCCTCGATGGATCACGTGCACGGCGACGCCACGCTGATCGGCACGACGATGATGGAAGCCAACGGTATGTACTCCGCGCTGAGCGGCGGCGGTCACGCGCTGACGCTTCCCGATGCGGGCAGCTTCGACGACTTCTGCGTTCGCGAGCACGACTACACCTCGGCGCTGACCGTCGATTCGCCCGGTGTGCAGCGGTGGATCGACTTCGCCGAGAACAACGGTGACGGCTTCCCCGACTTCCCGCTGCCGCTGGGCGACCCGAACGAGGCGACCAGCAGTGACATGACCTCAGAGGTCCTGTTGGACACCGCGCAAACCCAGCGCTTCGACGAGGCCTGCGCGGCGGCGGGCGCCCGGTTCGTCGGCGGTCTGTTCGCGTGCCTCGGCCTGGTGGAACACGAATTCACCGGCGCGCTCACCTACCACGGGCTCACACCGAGGGATTCCCGCACGGCCGGCGACAACTTCATGACCCAGGGCTGGTTCACCGGCTTGATCCCGATCAGCGTCCCGATCGCGGCGACGTCGTTCAGCGATGCGGCGTGGGCAGCGCAGTCGTCGTTCGACGCCGGCCTCGACATGGCGAGGGTGCCGTACTACCGCGTCCTGGAGTTGGCGCCCTGGCTCAACTGGCCGCAGCCCAACTTCCCGGTGTCGAACTTCCTGCACGGCGGCGCCGCTCCGCTGAATGCGATCCTCGCCGCGGCGGACATGGGGCTCGCCAACGACATCGGGATCTACCCCGACGGCCGGTTCTCCTACCAACTCACGATCTACGTCTTCCGCTACGGCGAGGGCACGGTGATGGCGATCATGCATCCCGACAACCCGGTTGCCAGGAAGTCGGTCACCCGCTACATGCAGGCGATGAAGTCGGTGGTGGGGCGGGTTGCCGACAGCGGGCAATGGGGACGCGTGGCATAGCGGAGTGCGATCCGACGGCAGCGTGACGCGGGATTTGGGGCGAGGGTGAGGGCGATATGCGACGGCTAGCCGATCTCGTGGTGCGGTGGCCATGGGCCGTGATCGGGGTGTGGGTCGCCTTGGCGATCGCACTGCCGCTGGCCTTTCCGTCGCTGGGCACGATGGCGCAGCGCAATCCGCTCGCCATCCTCCCCAGCGATGCGCCGTCGAGCGTGACCGCTCAGAAGATGACCGAGGCATTCCAGGAGCCGGGCAACGACAACCTCCTGCTGGTCGCGCTGATCAACGAGAACGGCCTGGAACCCGCCGACGAGGCGACGTACCGCAAGCTCGTCGACGCGGTACGCGACGACGTGCGCGACGTCGTGTCCGTCCAGGACTTCGTCGCCACGCCTCAGCTGCGCCCGTTCCTGACGAGCGAGGACAAGACGACCTGGGTGCTGCCGGTGAGTCTGGCGGGGGAGTTGGGGACGCCGCAGGCGTTCGACGCCTTCAACCGGGTGGCCGACGTCGTCGAGCGCAGCGTCGCAGGCAGCCCGCTGGACGTGCACCTGACCGGGCCCGCGGCGACCGTCGCCGACCTGACGGTCGCGGGCGAGCAGGATCGACTACCGATCGAACTCGCTATCGCCTTCCTGGTGCTCGCCGTCCTGCTGCTGGTGTACCGCAGCGTGGTCACGATGCTGCTGCCGCTCGTCACGATCGGCTCGTCGCTCGTGGTCGCCCAGGCGGTGGTGGCCGGCTACTCGCACCTGACGGGCGCAGGCGTCTCGAACCAGTCGATCGTGTTCCTCAGTGCGATCATCGCCGGCGCAGGCACCGACTATGCGGTCTTCCTCATCAGCCGCTACCACGACTACCTGCGGACGGGCGCCGAGTACGACGCCGCGGTCAAGGCGGCGATGGCGTCGATCGGGAAGGTGATCACCGCGTCCGCCATCACGGTGGGCCTCACGTTCCTCCTGCTGAGCTTCGCCAAGATGGGCGTGTTCAAGACCGTCGGAGTGTCGTCGGCGATCGGGATCGGCGTCGCCTACCTCGCCGGAGTGACCCTGCTGCCTGCAATCCTGGTGCTCGCCGGGCCGCGCGGCTGGGTCAAGCCGCGACGTGAACTGACGACTGCATTCTGGCGACGGTCGGGGATCCGCATCGTCCGTCGGCCGGTGACCCACCTGGTCGCGAGTCTGATCGTCCTGGCACTGCTGGCCGGGATGTCGATCTTCGCCCGCTACAACTACGACGACCGCAAGGTCGTGGAGGCGTCGGCGCCCAGTTCGATCGGGTACGCCGCCCTCGAACGCCACTTCCCGATCAGCCAGTCCATCCCCGAGTACATCCTCATCCAGTCGCCCCACGACCTGCGCACGCCACGAGCGCTGGCGGACCTGGAACAGCTGGCCTCACGCGTCGAGCAGCTGCCCGACATCGGCATGGTCAGCGGCATCACCCGGCCCCTCGGCGTGGTGCCGCCGGAGTTCCGGGCCACGTTCCAGGCGGGCATCGTCGGTGACCGGCTCGCGGGCGGTTCCGCCCAGATCGGCCAGCGCAGCGGCGATCTCAACCGACTCGCCGCCGGGGCCGACACGATGGCCGAGAGCCTCGCCGACGTGCGCACCCAGATCAACCAGATAGCGCCCAGCATCCAGAGCCTGGTCGACACGTTGTCCGCGGTCCGGACCGAGGACAACGGCGACAAGCTGGTGCGCGACGTCGAGGTGGCGGCGAAGCTGGTCGCCAGCGTGAATGCGCTCGCCAACTCCATGGGCGTGAACTTCGCGGCGGTCAAGAACGTCTTCGCCTGGATCGGCCCGGTGCTGGCGGCGCTGCAGGGCAACCAGATCTGCGACGCCAACCCCTCCTGCCGCGACACCCGGATGCAGTTCCAGCGCCTCGTCGACGCGGACAACGACGGCAGCCTCGACCAGATCAACCAGCTGGCCGGCGAACTCCAGAGCGTCGACGACAAGGAGTCGCTCAACGCGACGGTGAAGAAGCTCAACGCTGCCCTCACCAGCGCCAACAAGGCCGTCAAGGCCATGGGGCTCGATCGGCCCGGCGGCCCGCAGGCCGGTCTGCGCGAGTTGCAGCAGGGCGCCAACAAGCTGGCAGGCGGCAGCCGCGACGTGGCCAACGGCGTGGACGAACTCGTCGAGCAGGTCAAGGTGATCGCCGCCGGCCTGAACGAGGCATCGACGTTCCTGCTGAACATGCGGAGCAATGCAGGCGACCCGGCGCAGGCAGGTTTCAACATCCCACCCGAGGTGCTGAACCTGTCGGACTTTCAGAAGGCGGCGCAGGCGTACATCTCGCCGGACGGCCGTTCGGTGCGGTATCTGGTGCAGACCGAACTCAACCCGTTCAGCTCCGAGGCGATGGATCAGGTCAACCAGATCGGTGACGTCGCCAGGGGTGCGCAGCCGAACACCACGCTCGCCGACGCGACGATATCGATGGGTGGACTGCCTGCCGCGCTGCGCGATACGCGCGACTACTACCAGCAGGACATCCGATTCATCATCATCGCGACCATCATCGTCGTCCTGCTGACCCTGATGCTGCTGCTGCGGTCGGTCATCGCGCCGCTGTACCTCGTCGGCTCGGTCGTGGTCTCGTACTTCGCGGCCATCGGGATCGGCATCCTGACGTTCCAATACCTGCTCGGCGAGCAGTTGCACTGGAGCGTGCCGCCGTTGGCGTTCGTGGTGCTGGTCGCAGTGGGCGCCGACTACAACATGCTCTTCGTCTCGCGCATGCGCGACGAGTCTCCGCACAGCGTGCGCTACGGCATCATCCGCACCTTGAGTTCGACGGGTGGTGTGATCACGGCGGCGGGGCTGATCTTCGCGGCCTCGATGGCCGGGCTGCTGTTCTCGAGCATCGGCATCGTGATCCAGGGCGGGTTCGTGATCGGGGTGGGCATCCTGCTGGACACCTTCGTGGTGCGCACCATCACGGTGCCTGCCATCGCGACCCTGGTCGGGCGGGCCAACTGGTGGCCGTCGCGCATGGGCGTGCGGCAGTCGCCACCGTCCACCGTGCCGTCGCCCGCCGAACCCGTCTAGCTGCGGCTGGGAAGCGCGCACGGTACCGAATGTGTGAAACTACGAATCGAAGCGGAGGGGCCTGATGGGGATGAGCGAACTCCCTCCACCGATCGTGGAGGACGCGAGGTGACCACAGTGCCTTCATTCACGGTGTCCCAGTCGTCGATCCTCTCGGTGCTGCACGGACGTGCCAGCATGCGCCCCGACGACGTCGCCTTCACGTTCACCGACTACGACCGCGACCCCGCCGGTGTCGTCGAGACGCTGACGTGGTCGCAGCTGTCGCGCCGAACCATGAACGTGGCACGCGAGATTCGGCTGCACGGGTCGGTCGGTGACAGGGCGGTGATCCTGGCACCCCAGGGCCTGGAGTACGTGCTCGCGTTCCTGGGCAGCATGCAGGCGGGGCTCGTCGCGGTTCCGCTACCGCTGCCGCATCGCGGCTCGACCCACGACCGGGTGAGTTCGGTCCTGGCCGATGCCCAGCCGTCCATCGTCCTCACGACGTCGGCGTCAGCGGCGGACGTCGGCGACTACGTGGACCAGGCGGGAGTCGACCAGGCACGCGTGGACGCCGCGCCGAAGATCGTGGCGATCGACTCGATGGACCTCGGCGGCACGCTGTACGAACCCATCCCGATGACCGCCAACTTCCCCGAAACGGCCTACCTGCAATACAGCTCGGGTTCGACCCGGCTACCGGCGGGGGTCATGATCTCGCACCTGAACCTGCAGGCGAACTTCGAGCAGATCATGCGCACGTTCTTCGCGGGCGAGAACCTCGTGTCGGCCGGTGACGCCACATTCGTGTCGTGGCTGCCCTTCTACCACGACATGGGCCTCGTGCTGGGCGTGTGCGCACCGATCCTGAGCGGCCATCCCGCCGCGCTGATGAGCCCAATTGCGTTTCTGGAGAAGCCATCTCGATGGGTGCGCGCACTGGCGGAGAACCGCCGCGCGTTCTCGGCGGCGCCCAACTTCGCGTTCGACCTGGCTGCCCGCAAGACCACCGACGGCGACATCGCCGGCCTCGACCTCGGTGGAGTGCACGGCATCATCAACGGCGCCGAACGCGTCGAACCGGCCACCCTCGAGCGGTTCTCGGATCGGTTCGCGCACTTCGACTTTCAGGACCGCATGCTGCGCCCGGCCTACGGTCTCGCGGAGGCGACGGTCTTCGTGGCGGCGGGCACCTGGAGTGAGGATGCGCCCGCGTCGTACTTCGACGCCGACGAACTGGGCGCAGGCCGTGTCCAACCGTGCGCGGCCCGCAAGGGCACGGCGCTGGCACGCTACGACCTGCCACAGTCGCCGACGGTGCGGATCGTCGACGTCGACACCCACCGGCAGTGCGCGCCGGACGTGGTGGGCGAGATCTGGGTGCACGGCGACAACGTCGCAACCGGCTACTGGAACAGACCGCCGGACGAGCAGCAGTGCTTCGGCGCCACGCTCGCCGACCCGTCGCCCGGCACCCCCGAGGGGCCATGGCTGCGAACCGGCGATCTGGGCTTCGTGTCCAGTGGCGAGCTGTTCATCGTCGGCCGCATCAAGGACCTGCTCATCATCCGCGGCCGCAACCACCATCCCGAGGACATCGAGGCGACGGTCCAGCAGATCACCCGCGGCCGGGTCGCGGCGATCTCGGTGCCGACCAAGAGTGCCGAAGAGCTGGTCACCGTCATCGAACTCAAGGAACGAAGCGACGGGGACTTGCCGCGGTGGCTCAGCGAGGTGAAGACCGACGTCACCTCGGCGATCTCCAACGCCCACGGCCTGAACGTGGGCGATCTCGTCCTGGTGCCGCCCGGATCGATCCCCACGACGACGAGCGGCAAGATTCGACGTGTCGCCTGCGTCGAGCAGTACCGGCGGAACCAGTTCGTCCGGCTCGACGCGTGAGCCCCGCCGATGGCGGGCGACCCGCTGTAAGGTCGGGACCCGAGGCAGGGCGTCGAGTAGGGCCGGGAGCGAAGTGTGAGAACCCCATGAAGCGACTTCTCGCCTTTGGCACCGCTTTCGCGACCATCGGCGCCGCAGGCGTGCTCGGCCTGGGAACCGCAGCGGCCGACGACACGCCGGTTCCGCCGCCGCCTCCGATCCCTGGTGCCGGGCCGCAGGGGCCGCCGCCACCGATCGGCACCCCCGGCAGGGCCTACGCCCTGGGCGGCGCGCACGTGCTCGGCATCCCGTACGACGAATACATCATGCGGACCGGCGCCGAATGGTTCCCCGGGCTCGACCGCCAGATCGTCGACTACCCCGCGGGACAGGTCCAGGGCCACACGCTGGAACGGCTGTTCCCGGGCATCGGCCGCCTCGACGACGGCTTCCCCGGCCTGGGCATCGACGGTCCGAGCTACGGCGAGTCCATCGACGTCGGCGGGCCCAACCTCATCAACGCAATCCGCGCCGGAGGCCCCGGCACCGTCATCGGACTCTCCGAGGGTGCGTCGGTGCTCGACGACGTCCAGGCACGCCTGGCGTACGACCCGGCCGCTCCGGCACCGGACCAGCTGAGCTTCGCCACGTACGGCAACCCCGTCGGCAAGCATGCGTTCGGCGAGAGCTTCCTGACCCAGATGTTCCCCGTCGGCGCGGTCGTCCCCTCACTGGACTACCGCATCCCGGCCCCGGTCGAGAGCCAGTACGACACGTACAAGTTCGTCTCCGCCTACGACAGCATCGCCGACTGGCCGGACCGGCCGGACAACTGGATGAGCGTCGCCAACGCGATCGTCGGCCTCGCGACCGGCCACACCGCGGTGGCGTTCACCAACCCGAGCATGGTGCCGCCGCAGAACGTTCGGACGACGGTCAACTCGCGCGGCGCGAAGACCACCACGTACATGATCCCGGAGGAGCACCTCCCGCTGGTGCTGCCGTTCAAGTACCTCGGGGTGCCTGCCGAGACGCTGAACCGGCTCGACGCGGTGCTGCAGCCGATGGTCGACGCCGGGTACTCGCGCAACGACGACCCGCTGACCGCGCCGATCACGGTCGACCCGGTCAACGGCTACGACCCGGCCGAGGTCACCGCGCCCGCCACCAACGCCGCGTTCGGTGGCGGTTCGGATCCGGTGTCGCAGCTCCTCGCCGGCATGCAGTACGTGTTGAACAACCAGGCGCAGCCCTAGCCGCCGCTACAGGCCGGCGAAGCCCACGCCGACCAGCGCGCAACCGACGACCGCCAACAGCACGGCCACCCCGCGCCGGCCCTGCGCACGCAGCCAGTCATACAGCGCGGCGAGCATCGAACGGGTGCGGTCCGGGGCGACCAGGTAGCACAGCAGCGGGATCTCGACGAGCGCGAACGCCACCACGTTGAACACCAGCAGCGCGCCGAATTGAGTTGCGGCCGTAGCTCCGGACGCGACGATGAGCGCCAGCGCGGCGACGTAGTCGATCGACGGCAGCGCGATGCCGAGGCCGGCGACGCCGGCCGTCCACAGCGAACCACCGTTGAGCAGTCGTCGGGCGCGGCCCGAGATCGATGCTGGTATCCGTTCGGCCAGTCCGCCGCCCGTCGTCGTCGATCGGCTCAGCAGGCCCGCGGCCACCAGTGCGGCGTTGACGAGCAGTACCAAGCCGACGACGATTTGCACGCGGGGCAGGGTGAAGTGGGCCGACCCGAGTGCCGGCCGCAGGACGAACAGCACGACGACGCCGACCGCGATGCCCATCACGAAACCGCCCGCCAGGAACGCGAGCAGCTGCAGCGCGGGCCGGGGCCGGTTGATCGCCAGCACCGTCATGCCGATCCGGAACGGCTCCAGGCTGACCGCGACGGCCATCATCAGGAGCGGGATCCACATGGTGGGCGACACGTTACCGGCTTCCGATCAGGCAGATCCGGACGCTGGCGGGACCCAGCGGTACGGGGGAGCATGGAGCGAGTGAGCACGGTGCACACGACCTCGCGGCAGACGCTGCCCGTCGTCGACCTCGGCGACGATCCCGCGACGCTGCGCGCTCGGTTGCGCGACGTCGCCCACGAGGTCGGCTTCTTCCTGCTCACCGGACACGGCGTCCCGGCCGAGTTGACCGACCGCGTGCTGACCGAGGCACGTCGACTGTTCGCGCTGCCGCAGGCCGAGAAGGACGCGGTCGCGATGGTGCGCAGCCCGCACTTTCGCGGCTACACGCGGCTGGGCGGAGAGCTGACCGGCGGCACCGTCGACTGGCGCGAACAGATCGACATCGGCCCCGAACGCGTTCCGCTCGCCGATCCGTCCGAGCCGTACCTGCGGCTGCAGGGGCCGAATCAGTGGCCGTCCGCGCTGCCCGAACTGCCGGGCGTCATCGCCGAGTGGGATGCCGCGCTGGCCGACGTCGGTCGCACGCTGCTGCGGCACTGGGCGGCATCGCTCGGTGCGCCCGAGGACGTCTTCGACGCGGCGTTCGCCGAGACACCCGCCACGCTGATCAAGATCGTTCGCTACCCCGCGCAGGCCGATTCGCCCCAGGGCGTCGGCGCCCACCGCGACGCCGGAGTGCTGACGCTCCTGCTCGCCGAACCGGGGAGCCGGGGTCTGCAGGTTCGCAATGGCTCTGGGGCGAGCGAAGCGACGGGGAATGCAACTGGCGACTGGATCGACGTCGACCCGCTGACCGGCGCCTTCATCGTCAACATCGGCGAAATGCTCGAGATCGCCAGCGGCGGGTACCTGCGGGCGACCGAGCACCGGGTCGCGCTGAGCACGCGGGAGCGAATCTCGGTGCCCTACTTCTTCAATCCCCGGCTCGACGCCCGGCTCCCGGTGCTGACGCTGCCCGCCGACCTGGCCGAGCGGGCTCGCGGAGTCACCGCCGACCCGTCGAACGAGAAGATCTTCGCGGTCTACGGCCGCAACGCGTGGAAGAGCAGGCTCCGGGCACACCCGGACGTGGCGGCAGCGCACGGCTATGGGTAGACAGGCGCAGACCGACGAGGGCGGGCGCGAAGCCTGTGTGAAGATGAGGAAGACATGAGCAGCACAGAACTCAGCCCGTCGTCTCTGCGCGAGGCGTTCGGGCACTTTCCGACCGGCGTGATCGCGATCGCCGCGGAGGTCGACGGCGTGCGCGTCGGGTTGGCCGCGAGCACGTTCGTGCCGGTGTCGCTGGATCCGCCGCTGGTGTCGTTCTGCGTGCAGAACACCTCCACCACGTGGCCGAAGCTGGTCGACCTGCCGTCGCTGGGCATCAGCGTGCTCGGCGAGGCGCACGACGCCGCGGCGCGGACGCTGGCGGCCAAGACCGGCGACCGGTTCGCCGGCCTGGAAACGGTGTCACGGGACAGCGGCGCGGTGTTCATCGAAGGCACCAGCGTGTGGCTGGAGAGCGCGATCGAACAGCAGATCCTCGCGGGCGATCACACGATCGTCGTGCTGCGGGTCAGCGACATCACGGTGCACGACGACGTCGCGCCCATCGTCTTCCACCGGAGCACGTTCCGCCGGTTGGGCCAGTAGCCCGCGCGCAGGCTAGGGCCGCGCGCCGAGTTCCTCGCGGTAGTACTGCACGCGCCGATCGAGTTCGGCGGCGTCGTCGGGCCTGCCCTCCTTGCGGGCCAGTTCGGCCCGGGTGGAGAGTTCGCGGATCGCGGTCCGAATGTCGTTGACGCTCTGAGTTTCTCTCGTCCTCACGAGGCCGCCCTTCGTCGATGAACTGGCTGCTCGATCCCGAGCGTACGCCGCGAAAATCAAGACCAACTGCGACTCAGCAGACTCCCAACGTGAAGCCAGCGTCACCCCCGTGGTCGGGCGTGACGCTGGCTTCACGTTCGAGGCGTCGGCAGCAAACTACCGCCGGAACAGCTTGTTGCCCAACCACACGATCGGGTCGTACTTGCGGTCGGCGACGCGTTCCTTCATCGGGATCAGCGCGTTGTCGGTGATCTTGATGTGCTCGGGGCACACCTCGGTGCAACACTTGGTGATGTTGCAGTAGCCGAGCCCGTGCTCCTCCTGCGCCATGTCCTTGCGGTCCGCGACGTCGAGCGGATGCATGTCCAGCTCGGCGATGCGCATGAGGTACCGCGGCCCGGAGAACGACTGCTTGTTCTCTTCGTGATCACGGACCACGTGGCAGACGTTCTGGCACAGGAAGCACTCGATGCACTTGCGGAACTCCTGGCTCCGGTTCACGTCCTCCTGCTGCATCCGGTACTCGCCCGGCTGCAGGTCCTTCGGAGGGGTGAACGACGGGATCTCGCGCGCCTTCTCGTAGTTGAAGGACACGTCGGTCACCAGGTCGCGCATCACGGGGAAGGTCCGCAACGGCGTGACGGTGACCGTCTCGTCCTCGCCGAAGGTCGACATGCGGGTCATGCACAGCAGCCGGGGCCGGCCATTGACCTCCGCCGAGCAGGATCCGCACTTGCCCGCCTTGCAGTTCCACCGCACGGCGAGATCGTTGGCCTGAGTGGCCTGCAGGCGGTGGATGATGTCGAGCACCACCTCGCCCTCGTTGACCTCGACGGTGTAGTCCTTCAGCTCGCCGCCGGAGTCGTCGCCGCGCCAGACCCGCAGGCTCGCATCGTAGGAAGCCATGTCAGCCCTTCCGTTGGGGGTGCTCGTGGAGTTCGCCGTCGGTGTAGTACTTCTCCAGTTCGGACAATTCGAAGCACTCCAGCAGGTCGGGCCGCATCGGGTCCTGCGGCTCGGCCTCGACCGTCACGCGCGGGACCATCGCTTCGGCGGTCGCGGCGTCGGTGGTCCGGCACACCAGCAGCTTGTTGCGCCACTTGGCGTCCATCTCGGGGAAGTCGTCGCGGGTGTGTCCGCCACGGCTCTCGGTGCGCTGCAGCGCTGCCTTGGCCACGCACTCACTGACGAGCAGCATGTTCCGCATGTCGATCGCGAGATGCCAGCCGGGGTTGTAGACGTGGCCGCCCTCGACGGCGACGTTCTGCAGCCGGCCCCTGAGTTCGTCGAGCTTGGCGAGCGCCTGCTCGATCTCCCCTTCCTTGCGGATGATGCCGACGAGGTCGTTCATCGACTCCTGCAGCTCGGCGTGCAGGGTGTACGGGTTCTCGGGTGCGTCGTGCGGCTCGAACGGCGCCAACGCCATCTTGGTCGCCTCGTCGAGCGCTTCCTGCGACACCTTCGGCCGGTCGGTCAGTGCCCGCACGTAGTCGGACGCACCGAGTCCGGCGCGGCGGCCGAACACCAGCAGGTCGGACAGCGAGTTGCCGCCAAGGCGGTTGCTGCCGTGCATGCCGCCGGAGCACTCGCCTGCGGCGAACAGCCCTGGCGTCGCGGCGCCGGCCGTGTCGGGATCGACCTCGATGCCGCCCATGACGTAGTGGCAGGTCGGGCCGACCTCCATCTCGTCCTTGGTGATGTCGACCTCGGCAAGCTCGATGAACTGGTGGTACATCGACGGCAGTCGACGCTTGATCTCCTCGGTCGGCATGCGCGAGGCGATGTCGAGGTAGACGCCGCCGTGCGGTGTGCCGCGGCCCGCCTTGACCTCGGCGACGATCGCGCGGGCGACCTCGTCGCGGGGGAGTAGATCCGGTGTGCGACGGGCGGAGTCGTTGTCCGCCAACCACTTGTCGGCTTCTTCTTCACTCTCGGCGTACTGCCCCTTGAAGACCTCGGGGATGTAGTCGAACATGAAGCGCTTGCCCTCGGAGTTCTTCAGCACCCCGCCGTCGCCGCGTACGCCCTCGGTGACCAGGATTCCCTTCACCGACAGCGGCCAGACCATGCCGGTGGGGTGGAACTGGATGAACTCCATGTTGATCAGCGTCGACCCGGCGCGCAGCGCCAACGCGTGGCCGTCGCCGGTGTACTCCCACGAGTTCGACGACACCTTGAACGACTTGCCGATGCCGCCGGTCGCGAGCACCACCGCCGGCGCCTCCAGCAGGATGAAGTTGCCGGTCTCGCGCCAGTAGCCGAAGGCACCCGCGATCTTGCCCGTGGGACCCGAGTCCGCACCCATCGCCTCGTGGGGTGCGCTCGCCTCTTCGCGCGGACCCTTGTCGAGGATCAGGTCGGTGATGGCGCATTCGTGGAAGACCTTGATGCGGGCCTCGTAGTCGCCGAGTTCGCGCTTGTCCTCCTGCTGCAGCGAGACGATCTTCTGCTGCAGGGTGCGGATGATCTCCAGGCCCGTGCGGTCGCCGACGTGCGCGAGCCGCGGGTAGGTGTGCCCGCCGAAGTTGCGCTGGCTGATCTTGCCGTCCTTGGTGCGGTCGAACAGCGCGCCGTAGGTCTCCAGTTCCCACACCCGGTCGGGGGCTTCCTGCGCGTGCAGTTCGGCCATCCGCCAGTTGTTCAGGAACTTGCCGCCCCGCATGGTGTCGGCGAAGTGAATCTGCCAGGTGTCCTTGGCATTCGCGTTCTTCATCGCCGCGGCGCAGCCGCCCTCGGCCATCACCGTGTGCGCCTTGCCGAACAGCGACTTGGTGACGACGGCCACCCGCAGTCCACGTTCGCGTGCCTCGATGACGGCCCGCAGTCCGGCGCCGCCGGCACCGATCACGACGACGTCGTACTCGTGCCGTTCCAGTTGAGCTTCGTGCGAAGCCATCAAACCCTCACTTGCCTATTCGTATGTAGTCGAACGATGGTGCTAACCAATGAATCTGAGGTCGGAGATGGTTCCGCTGGCCACCAGCATGACGTAGAAGTCGGTCAGCATGAGCGTGCCGAGGGTGATCCAGGCGTAGAGCTTGTGGCGCACGTTGAGCTTGCTGATCTGGCCCCACATCCAATAGCGCACCGGGTGCTTGGAGAAGTGCTTCAACCGGCCGCCGACGACGTGCCTGCACGAGTGGCAGGACAGCGTGTAGATCCACAGCATCACGACGTTGACGACGAGGATGACGTTGCCCAGCCCGAAGCCGAATCCGCTGGGCGACTGGAACGCGATGATCGCGTCGTAGGTGTTGATCACGGAGATGATCGCCGCGATGTAGAAGAAGTACCGGTGCGTGTTCTGGATGATCAGCGGGAAGCGCGTCTCGCCGGTGTACTTCGCATGTGGTTCGGCCACCGCGCACGCCGTCGGCGCCTGCCACACCGAGCGGTAGTAGGCGCCGCGGTAGTAGTAGCAGGTCAACCGGAACAGCAGGAGGAACGGCAGCGACAGCGCCGCGTACGGCAACCACCACACGTCGGGCAGGAACTGCCCGAAGTGGCTGGCCTCCGGGACGCACCCCGTGGAGAAGCACGGCGAGTAGAACGGCGTCAGGTAGTGGTATTCGGCGACGTAGTAGTTGTTCTGCATGAACGCACGGACCGTCGCGTAGATGACGAACGCGGCGAAGCCGAGGTCGGTGATGATCGGCGAGCGCCACCACTGATCGGTGCGAAGCGTGCGCTGCGGGATCTGCGCTCGCGTCGCCGAGAAGACGCCGGTGCCGCTGGTGTCACGGCGGTCATCGGTGGGTGCGCTCACGTACTTTGCCTCACTTCGGTCGTAATGTGCTCCGCGGCGTTGCGGCGCACTGTGGTGCCGGTTTCAGGCGGCGCCGCTAGCGAGTCCCGCCGAGTCCTTCGTCGTCGACGTCCTGCCAGAAGTCGCTGGCGTACTGCGTATCCGGGATGCCGATCTTCTCGCCGACGTGGTGGTGGTGGGCGAAACCCCGGACGAGGTCGAGTTCCTCGGCATCGATGTCGAGCCTGTCGATGTCGTTGAGGATCCTCTCGGCGTCGTTGACGATGCGGCGCATCGCGGGGGTGTCCCCGTAGCGTGAAGCCAGCGAGGTCACGCAGCGCCGAAGGCCACCGATGAGTTCGTGGAGCTGGGCGAGTTCAGTAGTCGTGGACAACGAATTGACCTCCTTGGGCTGAAGGGTGTCGGGAATCACATTACGCAAGCGATGCTAGCCACATCACCGTGTTCAGAGTGACACAGGTCACGTTACCGAGTGGGAGATGAATAGTTGTCCAAGCACGAACACAAGCCCGATTTGGGGGACCTCGCGGCAACGCTGCTGACGCTGCACGTGCCGGGCACGCCAGTGGTCCTGCCGACCGTCTGGGACGCCTGGTCGGCGCAGCTGGCAGTCGGCGCGGGGTTCAGCGCGCTGACGGTCGGCAGCCATCCGGTGGCCGACTCGATCGGCAAGGAGGACGGCGAGGTGATGTCGTTCGACGATCTGACGACGCGGGTCGCACAGATCACCGGCGCCGTCGACGTGCCGGTGTCGGTCGACGTCGAGTCGGGGTACGGCGAGACGCCCGAGCGCCTCGTCGAGGGGTTGCTCGCGGTGGGCGCGGTGGGCCTCAACATCGAGGACACGGTGCACTCCGAGGGCAAGCGGATCCGCTCGGCCGAGGAGCACGCCGCGCTCGTCGGCGGGTTGCGCAAGGCTGCCGACGCGGCAGGCGTGCACGTGGTCATCAACGCCCGCACCGACCTGTTCCTCCGTCAGGACGGCGACGAGTCGGACCGCTTCGAGCGGGCGGTGTCGCGACTGAAGCTGGCCGCCGAGGCCGGCGCCGACAGCCTGTACCCGGTGGGTAGGCACGACGCCGACACCTACCGGCGGCTCGCCGACGAGCTACCGCTGCCGATCAACGCGATCGCCCTGCCCGACCAGGACGACCCGGCGTCGTTCGGTCCGCTCGGCGTCGGCCGGATCAGCTTCGGTCCGTTCTTCCAGGCGGCACTGGCCGAGCGGGCCAAGGAGATCCTCGGCCGCTGGCAGTAGCGAGTTTCCCTGCCGTTGGGTGGCGGGGCCTAGCATCGCGCCGCGTGAGTGACACCGACGACGACGCGTGGGCCTGGCGTGAGCACCAGGGTGCGGTCTGGGCGGCCGGCGTTGCGGCGGTGCTGCTACTCGCCGTCCTGGTGTTCGCGGTGGTCCGCACGTCGACCGACGCGGTGCGCCCCGGCGGCGTGACGACGCCGGCCGGCTCGTCGTCGGACGGCACTGCCACCTCCCCGACGACGGCGTGGCCGACGACGAGTTACACCCTGCCCAACGTGCAGACCAGTCAGGCCGACGTGCTGCCGCCGGTGGGGGTGCCACCGGCGCCGTCGGCCGACCGGGAACCCGACGGCGAGCTGCCTCCGTCGAGCGAGACGACGTCCGTCGACCCGTACGCCCCGTCGACCACGTCGGGGTCGGCGGGGGCCGTCTGAACGGGCTCACACCCCGCCCACGGGCAACGTGAGGACACCGTGATGGGCGCGTCACACGACGCGACATCGCGGCAATATCGGCTTCCTAGCCTTCATCGCATGCGCTCATCCCAACGCGTCGTGGTCATCGGCCACGGCATGGTCGGACACCGCTTCGTCGAGGCTCTGCGGTCGCGAGACGACTCGGACGACTGGCACGTCGTCGTGCTCTCGGAGGAGGCCGACGCCGCCTACGACCGGGTCGGCCTCACCGGCTACACCGAACACTGGGACCGGACGCGACTCGCGCTGGCGGGCAACGCCTATGCCGGTGACGACCACGTCGAACTCATCCTGCGCGACCCGGTGAAGCGGATCGACCGCACCGCGAAGTACGTCACCACCTCGCTGGGCCGCCGGGTGCCGTACGACGCCCTGGTCCTCGCCACCGGCTCCTACGCATTCGTCCCGCCGATCCCCGGCCACGACCTGCCGCAGTGCCACGTCTACCGCACGCTCGACGACCTCGACGCCATCCGGGCCAGCGCGCTGGCCGCCAGCACGTCGAAGACACCCGTCGGCGTGGTGATCGGCGGCGGTCTGCTCGGTCTGGAGGCCGCCAACGCGCTGCGCGGCTTCGGCCTCTCGACCCAGGTCCTCGAGATGTCACCGCATCTGATGGCCGCTCAGCTCGACGGCGCGGGTGGCGCCCTGCTGAACCGGATGATCCGCGGGCTCGGCATCGAGGTGCACACGGGCGTCAGCACGGAGAGCATCCAGCCGATCCAGCGGAACAAGCCCTTGCGGAAGTCCCAGGAGGACGACTCGATCCGGGTCAAGCTCAACGACGGCAGCAGCATCGACGCAGGCCTGGTCGTCTTCGCCGCCGGGGTGCGCCCGCGCGACGAACTCGCTCGTCACGCCGGTCTGGACATCGCGCAGCGCGGGGGTGTGCTGACCGACCTGTCCTGTGTCACCAGCGATCCCAGCATCTACGCGATCGGGGAGGTCGCCGCCATCGACGGCCGCTGCTACGGCCTGGTGGGGCCCGGCTACACCAGCGCCGAGGTCGTCGCCGACCGGCTGCTCGGTGGCGAGGCCGAGTTCGGCGAGGCCGACATGTCCACCAAGCTCAAGCTGCTCGGTGTCGACGTCGCCAGTTTCGGTGACGCCCAGGGCCGCACGCCCAACTGCCTCGACGTCGTCGTCAACGACCCGGTCAAGCAGACCTACGCGAAGCTGGTGCTCTCCGATGATGCCAAGACGCTGCTCGGCGGCATCCTGGTCGGTGATGCATCCGCCTACGGGGTGCTGCGGCCGATGGTCGCCAGCGAGCTGCCAGGCGACCCGCTGTCGTTGATAGCCCCTGTCGGGGACGGGGATTCGCCCGGTCTGGGTGTCGGTGCGCTGCCGGACATCGCGCAGATCTGCTCGTGCAACAACGTCACCAAGGGCGACCTCAAGGAGGCCATCTGCGGTGGGTGCACCGACGTCGGTGGCCTGAAGAAGTGCACGCTGGCCGGCACCTCGTGCGGCTCCTGCGTACCGCTGCTCAAGCAGTTGCTCGAAGCCGAGGGCGTCGAGCAGTCCAAGTCGCTGTGCGAACACTTCAGCCAGTCGCGCGCCGAGCTGTTCGAGATCATCAGCGCCACCGAGATCCGCACCTTCTCCGGGCTGATCGAGAAGTTCGGCTCCGGAAGGGGTTGCGACGTCTGCAAACCCACCGTCGCCTCGATTCTGGCCTCGACGAGTTCGGACCACATCCTCGACGAACACACCGCCTCGCTGCAGGACTCCAACGACCACTTCCTGGCCAACATCCAGAAGAATGGCAGCTACTCGGTGGTGCCGCGGGTGCCCGGTGGCGACATCACGCCCGAGCACCTGATCCTGATCGGCCAGATCGCGAAGGACTTCGGTCTGTACACCAAGATCACCGGCGGTCAGCGCATCGACATGTTCGGCGCGACGGTCGATCAGCTGCCCGAGATCTGGCGTCGACTCGTCGACGGTGGCATGGAATCCGGTCAGGCCTACGGCAAGTCGCTGCGCACGGTCAAGAGTTGCGTCGGTAGCGACTGGTGCCGCTACGGCCAACAGGATTCGGTGCAGATGGCCATCGACCTCGAGATGCGCTACCGCGGTCTGCGCGCCCCGCACAAGATCAAGATGGGCGTCTCCGGATGCGCGCGCGAATGCGCCGAGGCGCGCGGCAAGGACGTCGGCGTCATCGCCACCGAGACCGGCTGGAACCTCTACGTCGCGGGCAACGGCGGCATGACACCCAAGCACGCGCAACTGCTCGCAGGCGACCTCGACGACGAGACCCTGGTCCGCTACGTCGACCGGTTCCTGATGTTCTACGTCCGCACCGCGGATCGCCTGCAGCGCACCGCGCCCTGGCTGGACTCGCTCGAGGGCGGCATCGACCACCTGCGCGACGTGGTGTGCAACGACTCGCTCGGTCTGGCCGCCGAGTTCGAGGCAGCCATCGAACGCCACGTCGCCGGCTACGCGTGCGAGTGGAAGGGCGTGCTCGACGACCCGGACAAGCTGTCGCGCTTCGTCTCGTTCGTCAATGCCCCCGACACGGCCGATCCGACCATCGAGTTCGAGGAACGCTCGGGCCGCAAGGTCCCCAGCACCACCGGTCTCGGCATGCCGACGATCCGTCCCCGACAGGAGATCTCGTGACCCTTCTCGACGACCGCGGTGACGTCCGGGTGTGGACGACGGCGTGCGAGTACGACCGGCTGCTCCCTGGCCGCGGTGTGGGAGTCCTGCTGCCCGACGGCACGCAGGCCGCGCTGTTCCGGCTCGAGGACGGGTCGCTGTACGCCGTGGGCAACGTCGACCCCTTCTCGCGAGCCGCGGTGATGTCGCGCGGACTCGTGGGTGACCGTGCGGGCCGGGTCTGCGTGCAGACGCCGATCAAGAAGCAGGCCTTCGCGCTCGACGACGGACAGTGCCTCGACGACGCGGACGTCTCGATCCCGGTGTTCCGTACCCGTGTCGTCGACGGCGTCGTCCAGCTGGAGTCTTAGAGCGCCTGCAAGATTCGGCTGCGCCGGGCGACGACGTCGGGCATCAGCTGCACCCGCGTCGTGGTGCCCCACAGCTCGACGGTCTGCACCAGCCAGTACGCGCCGAACAGCAGGATCAGCGCGGCCTCGATCACGATGATGGCGTGGTTGAACCCGTCGAGCACCAGGTGCAGGACCACCGCGGTGCCGAGCGCCAGCGCCATGGCCGCGGCAATCGCGCGGTACGCCGCCTGGTATCGACGTCGCTGCGGGCACTTCGTCTGGTCCTGGTTGCCCGTCACGAACGCCGTGATGAGCACCGTGGCGATGATGGACGCGAACATCGCCACCGCCGCCACCCCATGGGCGTTGGCGCGGAACCACTCTGGCGCCGCGACGAGGGTCACCACGCCGACGCCGAGCACCACGCGCTGCAGCCACGTGGCGGCGGTGGCCAGTGGCGGGCGCTCCCGCGTGGTCCCGGTGCGCCGATACATCCACCACGACGCGACCCGGGACACGACGAGGGCGACGACGACCGCCCAGACGTTGCGGACGGCGGCCTCGTCGCCGGCGACCAGCGGAGTCGGTCCGCAGAGCAGGTCGGGCCGCGTCGTCGGCACCATGGCGACGACGAACGCCAGGGTCCCGGCGAAGTTCAGCAGCACGTCCTCGGTGGCGTTGCTGCCCTTGTAGACGATCAGCATGGCGCCCACCGCGCAGAGGCTGGCGATGAACACCGCGTGCGCCGAGGTGTAGTAGTAGTCGCTGATCGTGGTCTGCCAGCAGTCGGCGCCCACCCGCTCGGCCACCACCGCGGCGCCCAGCAGAACGATCATGACCGCCATGCCACCGCGCAGATACCGGTAGGTGTCGAGTGCCGCCATGCCTCAACTGTGCGCCGAGACGACGGTTGATGACGGGATGCGCGCCGAAACGCGCATCTTCCGTAGTGTCGGCGACGGCTAGGCGGCGAGCGGCAGTCGGGCGCGGCGGAACCGGTTGGCGATCAGGCGCACCACCCCGGGGTGCACGCCCAGCGGCTCGGCGACGGCGTCGGCGCCCGATGCCCGCAGCCGGTCCTGGAAGAGGCCGTCGGCCAGGAGGAACGACGCGACGACCACGCGGCCGGCGCCGCGCGACCGCACTTCGGCGACGGCGTCGGCGACCCGCGGCTCGCCGGTGGCTGCATAGGCCAACTCGACCCGGTCGCCGATCGCGGCGGACAGCATGGCCGCGGTGATCCGCAGGTCGGTCTGCGCGCCGGCGTCGGAGGTGCCCGCGGCGGCGAGGACCACCGAATCACCGTAGCGCCAGCCACATTCGAGTAGGCGATCGGTGAGCACGTGGATCAACTGCGCGGACGGCCCGAGCGCCTCGGTCACCACGACGTCGGTGTGGCGACTGGCGTCGACGTGCGCGGGGATGTCGGCGCGCACGTGGTAGCCGCGGGCGAGGAAGGCGGGCACGATGACGGCGGGAACACCGGTCACGTCGTCGAGCACGTCGGTGGGCGTGGGACCCAGGACGTCGACGAACGCGGTGCGCACCCGCGTGCCGAGCACGGTACTCACGCGCTCGGCGAGGTCGCCGATCATCGCCACGCCGCCGGGCTTGCGGGTGCCGTGGGCGACCAGGACCGGGATCACGCCACCCCGACCGGGGACTCGTCCACGGCCAGGCGGTAGCCGCGCTTGACCACCGTGGAGACGATGTTCTTGTCGCCCAACGCCGTTCGCAGTCGTAGCACGGCCGTCTCGACCGCATGCGTGTCGGTGCCGCCACCGGGCAGCGCGCGCAGCAGGTCGTGGCGGGACACGACGGTGCCGGGCCGCTGCGCCAGTGCGCGGATGGTGGCCATCGCCGCGGGGGACAGTTCCTTGACCTCGCCGTCGACCAGCACGCAGGTGCCGCGGATCTCCAGCAGGTGTCCGGCGACGCGGACGTTGCGCGAGCGCAGCACCGGCAGTTCGTCGGTGATGTGGCGCGCGAGCGCGCCGAGTCGCATGCGTTCGGGCGCCGACGTCGGTACGCCGAGCCGCACCAGCGGTCGTGCGGTCACCGGGCCGACGCACATCGCGTGGACGTCGGTGCGCAGGGCGGACAGCAGCTCGTCGGAGACGCCGAGTTCGCCCGCCCGCATGAGCACCGACGCCACCGCGGGTGCGGAGGTGAAGCTGACGGCGTCGAACTTGCGGTCGGCGATGTCGAGCACCATCTGGTCGAATGCGCCGTTGCGTGGCGCGGGATGCCAGCGGTACACCCGAATCGGCACGACCTCGGCGCCCGCGGCCCGCAGCTCGTCGAGGAACTCGGGGAACGGGTCCCAGTCGTCGGTCGCACCGTGCAGCTGCACGGCGATGCGCAGGCCCGAGATGCCGCCTGCGACCAGGTACTCCAGCACTTCACGCGAGGACTCGGAGTCGGGCGACCACTCCTCGGGCAGACCGCCTGCGCGTAGCGCGCCGGTGGCCTTGGGGCCGCGCGACACGACGCGCGCATTGGCCAGCGCGGCGGTCAGGTCCGCGGCGAGGCCCCAGCCGTCGGCGGCGGCGATCCAGCCGCGGAACCCGATGCCGGTCGTGGCGATGACGACGTCGGGCGGCGCCGCGATCAGCGCCTCGGTGTGCATCCGCAGTTCGTCGTCGTCGGGCAGCGGCACCATCGCGATCGCCGCGGCGCTGGTCACGGTCGCACCGCGCCGGGTCAGCAGCGCGCTCAGCTCCTCTGATCGGCGTGCTGAGGTCACGGCCACGCGGAACCCCGTCAGTGGCGCCCAGCCCGGCTCGTGCATGCCCCCAGTCAAGGGAAGCCGTGTTTCCGAGCTGTTACCCGGCCGTTGCCACGCGGTGTCGCGCCCGGTGAACGGTGACCCGGCCGTGAACTTCGCCTCACCGACACGCCGACGGCCGCGTGAGGCCCCTCACCACACGTCACCGTCGCGCCAATCGCAGGTGATCTCGCCCCGGGTGTCGAGGTCGACGCCGTCGGGCAGTGCGACCGGCAGGACGAACAGCGCACCGTCGTCGTCGGTCGTGCGGGTGACGCCGTCGGGCGACAGCACCGACGTCGCGCCCTGCCAGGGCAGCCACCCCCGGGCCGTGTACAGCGGTCGGCCCGCCTCCGAGGCGCTCAGCGCGCCGAGGTGATAGGCGCCGCGCACCACCTGCTCGAGCCCGTCCATGATCGCCATCGCCAGACCACGGCCACGCCAGTCCTCCCGGACGGCTACCGCTTCGAGGTAGCCGCAGCGCAGGGCGCGCCCGGCGTGGATGAGGTGGCGTTGCACGACTGCGCCGTGGGCGATGAGCGCGCCGTGCCGGAAGATCAAGGCGTGCATGCCGCCCAGGGCGTGGTCCCAGTCGGCGTCGGTGAAGTCGGTTTCGCCGCCCCCGAACGCGTCGATCACCATCCGGCGGGCACCTTCGCGGGTCTCGCCGTCCAGGTCGGACGTGTGAACCAGCCTCGCGGTCTGCACACCTCGGTTCTACCAGGCGAGGACCGAGACCGGGCTCAGTCGCGCTCAGCGGGTCCACCGGAACCGGATGCGCTGGCCGGGCCGGATCTGCGCTGCCCGGTCGGCGTCGGCAGCGGTCAGCACGCCGATCACCGGGTAGCCGCCCGTCACGGGATGGTCGGGACCGAGGATGACGGGTAAGCCGTTGGGCGGCAATTGAATCGAGCCGCGTACGGCTCCCTCGCTGGGCAGTTGCCGGTCGGGCCACCGCGGGTGCAGTGCCGGGCCGTCCAGGCGCATGCCGACGCGGTCGCTGCGGTCGGTCGCGACCCACTCCGCGTGCACCAGGAGATCGGGTTCGGCGAGCCAGTCGTCGCGCGGTCCCGGCACCACGGCCAGCTCCTGCATGTCGGCGGTGATGGCCGCGACCGGCGCCTGGTCGACTTCCGGGAAGTCCGCAGTGTGCTCGCCCACCGGCACGAGGTCGCCCGCTCGCAATGGCCGGGGCCCGATGGCCGACAGGACGTCGTGACTGCGCGAGCCCAGGACGGGGTGGACGTCGATGCCGCCGCGGACGGCGAGGTAGCTGCGCAGGCCCGTGCGGGGGGTGCCCAACGAGATGGTGCCGCCGTCGCGGACGACGTGAAAGCCGTTGCTGCCGAATCGAAGTCCGTCGACCGAGGGGTCGGCGTCGGCGCCGGTCACCGCGATCACGACGTCGCCGCCGTACACCCGGGCGGTGAGGCCACCGAGGGTCACCTCGATGGTGGCGCGATCGGGCGGGTTGGCGACCAGTCGGTTGGCCAGGGCGGCCGACCGCCGGTCGGCGGCGCCGGAGCGGGTGACGCCCAGGTGCGCCAGCCCCGGCCTGCCGAGGTCTTCGACGAGCGCCAGCGGCCCGGTCCGCAGAATCTCCAGCGTCGGTGCCGCCACGGGTCAGCCGATCGCCCGGAACTGGACCCAGCTGCCCGGTGTCAGCAGCGCGGGGGTGGGCCGGTCGACGTCCCACAGCACCGCGTCGGTGCGTCCGATGAGCTGCCACCCGCCGGGTGTCTCGCGCGGATAGACGCCGCTGAACTCGCCTGCGAGTCCGACCGATCCCGTGGGCACCCTGGTGCGCGGTTCGGCGCGCCGCGGCACGTGCAACCGCGCGTCGCCGCCGACGAGGTAGGCGAAACCCGGTGCAAAGCCGCCGAACCCGACCCGCATCGGCGCCGCGGTGTGCGCCGCAACCACGTCGTCCTGCGAGAGGCCGACCAGACGGGAGACCTCGTCGAGGTCGGGTCCGTCGTAGACCACGTCGAGCGTCACGTCGACGTGCCCGTCGGCGGGCGGCTCGGGATCGACGGCGGCCTCGTCGATGCGGAGGTCGGCGAGGCGGTGCCGAGCGGGGTGCACGTCGCGCGGCTCGGCGAACTCGACCAGCACGGTGCATGCCGCCGGCACCACGTCGAGCACGCCGGGGAGGTTCTGGGCGCGGACCGCGTCGGTCCACGCCAACACCTCTGCGGTGCCGCCGAACTCGAGGAGCAGCGCGTGCTCTCCGTAGTCGCGAACGGCACCGATGGCGAGCATCAGAGGGCGGGTTGGTAGGTGGGCTCGCGCCGCTTGATGACGGCGATGACGCGGTAGGTGATCGGGAGCAGCAGCACCTCGACGACGGTCTTGTAGATCCAGCCGAGCGCGGCGTAGACCACGAAGTCGCGGAACGAGGTGATGCCGATGGCGCCCGCGGCGATCGCGCAGAACACCAGGGTGTCGCCGAGTTGGCCGGCGAACGTGGAGCCGACCAGGCGCGCCCAGAGGTGCTTCTCCTTGGTGCGTTCCTTGATCGCCACCACGACGTACGCGTTGATCGTCTGGCCCACCACGAAGCCGGCCAGACCGGCGACGATCAGCTGGGTGTAGGCGTGCACGACGTTCTCGAATGCCGCCTGGTTCTGATAGAAGTCGGCGGCGGGCAGGTAGATCGTCGCCCAGAAGGCGAGTGCGGCCAGCGCGTTCATCGAGAAGCCGAGGATGATGGCCCGTCGTGCCGCCTTGAAGCCGTACACCTCGGACAGCACGTCGCCGATGACGTAGGTCAGCGGGAAGACGATGAAACCGCCGTCGGTGATGATGGGGCCGAACTCGACGCCCTTGGTCGCGGTGACGTTGGAGATGATCACGAGCGCGGTGAAGACGGCGACGAGCATGGGGTAGTAGGCGGAGCCGACCTGGGCAAATCCGGGCCTGTGCGCCTGCTCGAGTTGGTTCGTCACCCGGTCATCCTGCCAGGCGGACCGTCAGGCGAGCACCTTGGCGAGCATCGGCGGCAGCCGGTCGGCGACGACGCCGTAGGACGGCACGGTGCCGAACGCGATGGCGCCCGCCAGCTCCCGGTCGGTCAGCACGTTGCGGTTGGTGCGCGTGGCTTCGAGTTCGGCGAAGGTCGGGTCGGCGAGCAGTGCTGCCGTCTCGGCGTCGTTCTCCGTGGTCCAGACGAGGACGTCGGCCTCGTCGAGAACCGACACCATGCGGTCGCGGGGGATCAGCGCGCTGCCGCCGACGACGAACTCGGCGATGCCGTCGGGAACGACGAGCCCCATCTGGGTGAGGTACTCGGTCCGGGGCCCGGCCGGGGTGACGACGGCGCGGTCCTTCGAGAACATGCCCCCGACGACGTAGACCTTCTTGTCGGCCAGCGACGGGTTGTCCTTGCCGGCCTGGGTGAACCGCCCCTCGAGGCCGCTGATCAGGCCGCCCATGTCGGGGGCCTTGAAGACGGACTGTCCGATCGCGTTCGCCTGGTCCCGCCACGGCTCGAAGAACGGTGCTCCGGACTGTGCGATGGTCGGTGCGATGCCCGACAACCTTGCGTAGGTGTCGGCGTCGAGGCCCGCATTGATCGCGATGATGAGATCGGGCTTGAGCCCCGCGATCTGATCGACCTGGATGCCGTCGGCGAGGTTCAGCACCACGGGTTGGGCCGGGCCGAGCCGGGGGCGTGACCACGGCCAGGTGGCGAAGGGCTCGCCGCCGAACCACTCCGTCACCGCGATCGGCACCACGCCGAGGGCGAGCAGATCATCCTGTTCGGTGAGCCCGGCGCTGACGACGCGTTGGGGCGGGCCGGGGATCCGGGTCTCGCCGAAGACGTGTGTGACGGTGACCGATCCGTCCTCGGCGACGGCGCCCGGCTCGTCGTTGCCGCACCCGGTGGCGAGCAACGCGGCGGCGCCTGCGGACATCGCGAGGAAACTCCTGCGCGACCAGGTGTGGGGCACGCGGCCGAGCGTAGTGGCTAACCGAGGTCGAAGTTGGCGAACAGGATTGCGGCGAGTCCGAGTGCCACGACGATGTTGACCACCGTCGCCGAGGCGAACACCGCCACGGGTCGCCACCCGGCCTCGCGGAGTCCCCTGAGGCTGAACTCGAGGCCGATCGACACGAACGCGAAGATCAGGAACCACGTGCGCAGGTCGTTGACGGTGGTGATCGCGCTCTTGTCGCCGCCCCACTGCAGGTAGAGCGTGCCGATGATCGACGCGGCGATGAAGCCGAGCACGAACTTCGGGAATCGCTCCCAGAACTGCCTGACCCCCGGCCGGGCAGCGGCGGTGTCGCGGCGCTCCACTTTCAGGGCGAAGTAGGCGGTCAGGGCGATCGCGACGAAGCCGATCAGCGCGTTCTGCGTGGTCTTGACGATGGTCGCGATCTGGAGCGCGTCCTCCCCGGCCAGCGCTCCGGCCGCCGCGACGGCCGCGGTGGTGTCGATGTTGCCGCCGATCCAGGCGCCCGAGACTGCGGGCGGCAGTCCCCACGTCTCGGCGAGCCAGGGGAGCAGGAAGATCGAGGGCAGGGCGAACACGATCACCAGCGACGCCGCGTACGCGAGCTGCTCCTTCTTGGCCTGCACGGCGCCCGCGGCCGCGATCGCGGCACTGACGCCGCAGATGGAGACGGCCGACGCCAGCAGTGCGCGCAGTTTGTCCTCGAGCCCGAGTCGTCCACCCAGCCACCAGGTGAAACCGAAGACGATCGAGATGAGCAGCAGTGCCTGGATGATGGCCGGGCCTGCGGCAGTGACCAGGATCTTCAGGTTGATCGAGGCGCCGAGCAGGACCAGCCCGGTCTTGATGAAGAACTCGGTGCGAAAACCTGCCGAGAGTGCGTCTCGCACCGCGAGTTTGGTCAAGATGGCGTTGCCGAGCAGGCCGAGGGCGATCGCGTAGACGGGGAACTCGATCGACTTGGCGACTTTGGCGAACGACGTGTCGGATGCCCACTGCGGAACCTGGGTCTCCAGGAAGCGGGTCGCTGCGCCGAGCGCGACGACGACGAGGACGCCCGCCACGGTGTACCACAGCAGCGGGCGGGGCTGTGCCTGGTCGTCGGGCGTGACGTCGGCTCTGGCCTGTTCGGTCATGGGATCACGCTGCCCGGTATGGCGCCTGCCAAGACCAATGCCAGCAGTGCCAGGCCGACGATCACGGCCAGCCAGTCCTCGTTCACGCTGGCGGACGCTACCGACGGCGGGCGGCGCGTACACCGGTTGCGCTCAGCGCGAGCACAATTCGACGCACGGCCCGCAGACGACGAAGGCCGCCCCGACGCGGTGGTCGGGGCGGCCTCTCGGGTGGCTCTACTAGCCGGCCATGAAGGTGTCGTACGCCGAGGCCAGCTCCGGCGGCAGCACCGTCACGTTGCACCGCTGCTGGGTGTCGCCGATCGGCTGCAGGATGCCGCGCAACTCGTAGTACTCCGACGGGTTGGCGGTGAAGTAGCCGCGCAGGTTGGCCTCCGCTTCCGGACGCGGCTGGCTCTTCGCCGCGGTGACCGCCTGGTTGGCGCCCGGGTGCGAGGCCAGGTAGGCCTGTGCGTCACCGGTGACGTTGCTGACGGTGCCGGCGATGCTGTCGGCGGCGCACGGATCGGGTGCGGCCGTGGCGATCGGTGCGGCGATCATGGCTGCAGCCGCGAAGCCGCCGAGGGTGGTGGTGATGGCAGTGAACTTCATGGGTCCTCCTTGCTGCGTGTCGTTCGTATGAGCGCGTCGTGGTCGGCGTCCCGCGCGATTCGGCGTCCGTGTGTCCTCAGGAACCTCGCGCTGCCCGTGCCATGTAGCCACGACCGCACTGCGGGCATACCCGGGGTCCCGCGGTGACTAACACTTCGGCTTGGTTCGCGTCGTCATCGCTGGGGTATGGCTCCGGCATGCTTGCACTACTGAGTTCGCCGGTCCGGCGCTTTCTGCTCACCGCCCTGCTCCTGCCCGTCATCGCGTTCGTGCTGGGCAAGGTGGGTGCCTACCTGCAGCGCCGCAACGGCGGCCAGACGACGAAGGTCTCCCGCGCGCTGCTGTCGGCCTCCGGGGGCATCAGGCGCTTCACCGACCGCAAGGCCAACAAGCAGCGACACTGACGCTCAGCTGATCGCGAGCGAGACGCCGAGCGCGGCCATCGTGACCGCGATCACGCAGTCCAGGATTCGCCACGTGCGGGCGTTGGCGAACAGTCCGGCGAGTCGGCGGGCGCCGAGTCCGAGGGTGACGAACCAGACCGCGCTCGCGGTGACCGCCCCGATGCCGAACAACCAACGCCCGCCCTCCTGTTCGTTGGCCAACGCGCCGAGCAGGACGACGGTGTCCAGGTAGACGTGTGGGTTGAGGAAGGTCAGTGCGGCGGCCGTGAGTAGCGCGGCGCCGAGGCGTACGGGTGTGTCGTTCGCGGGGTTCAAGGCCTGCGGTCGGATGGCCCGCCGTGCCGCGAGCGCCCCATAACCGATCAGGAATGCCGCGCCGCCGTACTTGGCGACGTCGACGGCACCGGGATGCGCGGCGATGAGCGTGCCCACTCCCGCGATGCCTGCGGTGATCAGCACCATGTCGGCAACGGTGCACAGTGCGACGACCGGGATGACGTGCTCGCCGCGGATGCCCTGGCGGAGGACGAACGCGTTCTGCGCACCGATTGCGGCGATCAAGGCCAGCGACGCAAGGAATCCGACGAGCAGGGGCGAGGACATGCTGACGACGGTAGGTCTCGTCGGTGATCCAGTACAGCTAATGATTCTGCAGCTGCATTAGCGACGCTTAATCAGCGTCCCGTGGCGTATCTCAGTGAATGTGGCTGCCGCCGTTGATGTCGACGGTGGTCCCCGTGAGATAGCTCGCGTCCTGGCTCGACAGGAACGTGATGACGGCCGCGATCTCCTCCGTGGTGGCGACGCGGCCGATCGGGATGCCCGCGGCCAGCGCGGCCTCGGACTCGTCGGTCGCGCCGACGCGGATGTTGGTGTCGACGGCTCCGGGGGTGACGGCGTTGACCGTGACTCCCGTGTCGGCGATTTCGCGCGCCAGGGCCTTGGTGAATCCGAGGATCGCGGCCTTGGCCGACGAATAGGGGACCTTGCCGAACACGCCGCCGCCACGCTGCGCGGACACCGACGACATGTTGACGATGCGTCCGAACCCGTGCTCGATCATGTCCGGGAGGAAGGCCTTGGTGACGAGGTAGGTACCGGTGGCGTTGACAGCCATCACCTTGTTCCAGAGTTCGAGCGTGGTGTCGAGGAAGGGCACCGGTGAGGTGATGCCGGCGATGTTGGCCAGGGCGCCCACGGGCGGCAGGTTGCCCGAGGCGACCTCCGCTGCGACGGAGTCATGCGCTGCGGTGACGGAGTCCTCGGAGGTGACGTCGACGGCGTGGCCGAACGCCGGCACCGCGAACTGGTTGCCGATGTCGGCGGCGACCTTCGCGGACTTCTCGCCGTCGAGGTCGAGGATGACGACGGCCCAGCCCTCGCGGGCATAGCGCTGGGCGACGGTCACGCCGATGCCGCGCTCCGAGGTCGCGCCGGTGATGACGGCAGTGCGGGTGATGCTCATGGTTCTCCTTGGATGGGTTGTATCAGTTCGGGTGGGCGGAGCCGGGTGGGTTAGATCAGTTCGGGTGGGCGGAGCTGGGTGGGTTAGATCAGCGCGGAAATCAGTTGTCCCGCAGCGACGGTGGCCGCGGGTCGTTGATCGTGGGTGACGTCGCGCGTCTCGAGTTCGAGTGAGAAGTGACCGGCGAATCCGCCGTCGGCCAGTGCCTTCAAACCCTTGGCGAAGTCCACGGTGCCGCGCCCGACGGAGAGGTTGATGTTGCCCGGCGAGGCGTCGCGGATGTGGACGTGCTCGATGCGCGGACCGAACCTCGCGACGAACTCGACCGGATCGCCGCCCGAGGCGACGATGTGGCTGAAGTCCATGACGATGCCGACCTGCTGGGGTAGGTGATCGGTCAGCAGCTGGGCGCGTTCGAGGTTCCAGCACAGCCGGTGCAGATGCAGGGACTCGGTCCACAGCCGCACGTCGCGAGACGCCGCGACGTCGGCAGCCGACGTCAATTCGTCGGCGACCCGCGCGACGTCGACCTCGAGGGTGTCGGTGGGCGTGTGGTCGATCGCCCCGCACGGCAAGACGAGTGCGCGAGCGTCGGTGGCGACGGCGAGTGCGACGAGCATGTCGAGATGCCGTTCGCGGTCGGCACGGGCGCCCTGGGATAGCGGGACGTTGAGGTCGCCGATGTCGCCGTTGATGGAGCGAACCCGCAGACCGGAGGCGATGACCGTGCGCGCGACATCCTCGACGGCGGCCATGTCGAGGACGTAGGGAACGTGGTCACACACCCCGGGAAGAGCGCCGAGGTCGATCTCCGAGAAGCCGAGGCCGGCGATGGTCGCCAGCGCCGCGGGCAGGGGCTGATGCCGGAAGCTAATGGTTGAGCAGCCCAAACGGCTGTCGTATGTCGGCATCTGCTCATCTCCTACACGGTGCGTGATGGCCACCACACTATCCAGTCGACTGTTGACGGTCAACGGGTGACGGGCAATCGGTGTTGACTGTTGACAATGGATGTGCGCGGGGTCACACTCGGTGACGTAGCCGGTGTTGACCGTCAACAGTGACCGGCATCGCACAGCCAAATCGGCATTGAGAGGATGACCATCATGAGCGACGACGCTCTGACGATGCGGGGTCCGGTGCACGGCACCAAGGACGCCAAGCGGGTAGCGATCGGCTCCGGAGTCGGAGCCGTCATCGAGACGTACGACTTCATCGGGTTCGGCACGGCCGCCGCGCTCTACTTCGGAACCGCCTTCTTCCCCAACTCGAGTCCGGTGACCGGCACGCTGCTGGCGTTCGCGACCCTCGGCGTGGGTTTCGTCGCTCGGCCGCTGGGCGGCATCATCGGCGGCCATCTCGGCGACAAGGTCGGCCGCAAGCCGGTTCTGGTGGCATCGCTGATCCTCATGGGGATAGCCACGTTCGCAATCGGATTACTCCCGACCTACGAGACGGTCGGCGTGCTTGCGCCCATCCTCCTGGTGACGGTGCGCATCATCCAGGGCTTGGCCTTCGGCGCCGAGTGGGGCGGGGCGATCCTGATGAGCTACGAGCATGCGCCCTGGAAGCAGAAGGGCCGCTACACCGGCATCGTCCAGGCGGGCTTTCCGGTCGGACTCCTCATCGCCAACCTGGTCTTCTTCTTCAGCATCCATCTGGGCGGCGACTGGGCGTGGCGGGTGCCGTTCCTCGCAAGCGCCGTCCTGGTCATCGTCGGTCTGATCATCCGGGCCAAGGTGCCGGAGTCCCCGGTCTTCGAGGACGTCAAGGAGCAAGGCAACATCGTCAAGTCGCCCATCGTCGAGGTGGTCAAGACGGACTGGCGAAACATCCTGCGTGGCATCGGTCTTCGCATCGCCGAAACGGCCGGGTACGCGGTGTCCATCACCTACATGCTCTCGTATCTGAAGAACGCCGAGCTGGCGACCAGGTCCCAGACCATCGGCGCGCTGTGCATCGCATCGGCGATCGGCATCTTCGCCACCTTCGCCTGGGCGAGGCTCACGGACAAGATCGGCCGACGCCCGCTGTACCTCTGGGTGTGTGCCTTGGGCATCCCCTGGGGCGTCCTCATGTTCGTCACGGTCAACACCGGGGTGTTCATCCTCATCATCGCGTCGTTCGTCATCGCCTACGGGGTATTCCAGAACGCGCTCGCCGGCTCCCAGGGCGGCTGGTTCCCGGAACTGTTCAACGCCAACACACGGTCTTCGGGCGCATCGCTGGCCTACCAGATCTCGGCCATCGCATCGGGTTTCACTCCCTTCATCACCACGCTGCTCTACGAGGCCTACGGCTGGTGGGGCCCGGCCCTGCTGTTCAGCGGCTACATGGCCATCGGCTTGGTCGCAGCGATCCTCACCCGCGAGACCTGGGGCCCGCGGGAACGCATGCTCGCCGATCGAGCCAGTTCGGCGACGACGTCGACGCAGGGGGTGCCCGCATGACCCGCAGTCGTACGGTGCGCGACGCGGCCTACCGCATGCGCCACCACGCACTGAACATGGGCGAGGCGCAAGGCCAGGGCTACATCGGTCAGGCGCTGGGTGCCGCCGACATGCTGGCGGCCGTCTACGCCGACCAGCTGCGCTACCGCGCCGACGACCCGCACTGGGCCGAACGCGACCGCTTCCTCCTCTCGACGGGCCACTACGCCATCGCCCTGTATGCCGCGTTGGCCGAAGCGGGCATCGTCGACGTGGCCGAACTCGACACCTACGGTTCAGACGGATCACGGCTGCCGATGTCTGGAATGGCCAGCTACACACCGGGAATGGAGATCTCCGGCGGATCGCTGGGGCACGGTCTGACCGTCGCGGTGGGAATGGCCCTCGGATTGCGGCACCAAGGGTCGAGTGCACGGGTCATCAACTTCCTGTCCGATGGCGAACTCGACGAGGGATCGACCTGGGAGGCGGCCATGGGAGCCTCACATCATCAGCTGGGCAATCTGATCGCGATGGTCGACATCAACGCCTTGCAGGCCGACGGCCCCACCGTCGGCGTACTGCGCACCGAACCGGTCGCCGACAAGTGGGCCGCCTGCGGATGGCACGTCCAGCGCGTCGACGGCAACGACGTCGACGCATTGCTGCACGCGTTCGACGACGTGCACGCCGAAGCAGTCGGCATCCCGTCGGTGATCCTGTGCGACACCCGAGTCGGTCGCGGCGTGCCCATGCTGGAGAACCGGGAGAAGGCGCACTTCATGCGCATCGACGCCGACGAGTGGCAGATCTGCCGCGATCAGCTCACCGCCGAACACGAAGGAGTCTCCGCATGACATCCGTTGCGCCACTGAAGACGTCGGCGATGATCGCCTCCTTCGCCGACCCTGGGCAGAAGACGTCACCCGCGCCGTTCGGGCACGCGCTGGTCAAGGCCGCTGCGGCCGACGAACGCATCGTCGGGTTGACCGCTGATCTGGGCAAGTACACCGACATGCACGTATTCGCCCGAGAGTTTCCCGATCGGTTCTTCCAGATGGGGATGGCCGAGCAGCTGCTCTTCGGCGCCGCCGCCGGCATGGCCGAAACGGGGTTGGTCCCGTTTGCATCCACGTACTCGGTGTTCGCAGCGCGACGTGCCTACGACTTCATCTGCCTCGACATCGCGGAGCCCAACCTCAACGTGAACGTGGTCGGTGGCCTCCCGGGGCTCACCACCGGCTACGGGCCCTCCCATCAAGCTACGGAGGACATCGCAATCTTCCGCGGCATGCCGAACCTGACGATCGTCGATCCGTGCGATTCGGTCGACATCGACCAGGCGGTACCGCAGCTCGCCGAGCATCCCGGCCCGACTTACCTTCGACTACTGCGGGGCAACGTGCCCACGGTGCTCGACGAGTACGACTACCGCTTCGAACTCGGCAAGGCGAAAGTGCTCCGCGGCGGTGCCGACGTGGTGCTGATCTCGTCGGGGTTGATGACGATACGGGCGCTGCAGGCGGCCGAGAAGTTGAGTGCGCACAACGTGGACGTCGCCGTCGTCCACACGCCGACCATCAAGCCCTTCGACGCGGAAACCGTGTTGGCGCAGGTGGACACCGACCGGCTGGTGGTGACGCTCGAGAATCACACGGTGGTCGGAGGGTTGTTCGAAACCGTTGCCTCGGCCGCCGTGCGGCGGGGTCTGGCCAAGCGGATTACCCCGATCGGACTGCCTGATGAATTCCTGGCCGCGGGCGCGCTCCCCACGCTGCACGAACGTTATGGACTGTCGACGGCGCGCATCGTCGCGACCGTGCTGGACCGGTTGTAAGGTTGATGTCGACAATCAAGTGTTGACATTCGAGGAGCGCCCCATGTCGGTCGAACCGACCTCGCTATTGCGGCTGGAGAAGACCAGTCTGCGCGAGCAGGCGCTGACCGCCTTGCGCAAGGCCATCACCTCGGGACAGATAAAGCCGAGCACGCATCTGGTGGAAACGGAGCTGTCCGAGGCGTTGCAGATCAGCCGTGGCACGCTGCGGGAGGCCATGCGCCAGCTGCAGCAGGAGGGGCTGATCTCAGCGGGCCCTCGGGGACGCCTGTCGGTACGGCACCTCGACACCAAGGAGATCCGCGACATCTTCCACGTGCGCGCCGCACTCGAGTCGTTGGCCGCCCGTGAACTCGCTACGCAGCCCGATAGAGCCGAGGCGGTCAACGCTCTGCGGGCCGCAGTCGACGACATGGACCGCTGGGCGGCGGCGAACCTCGAAGACCGGATCGAGGCCGACCTCCGGTTCCATCGGACGATGTGCCAACTCACCGGAAACGTCACCCTGCTGCACCAGTGGACATCGCTGGAAGGCAGCATCCGGATGTCGATCATGTTCGCGGGCGTCGACCGAGCGATCAAGAACATGAACGCCAAACGGCACCACGACATCGTCGACGCCATCGAGTCCGGCGACAGCGCCAAGGCCGCTGCGGCCGTCGTCGACCACATGGCCGGTGCTGCCGAGACCTTGGTGACCGCCTGACGCTCGGTCAGCGTCCCGCGGTGTTCGACTCGAGCCGGGCTCGCACGGCCGCCCCGAGGTCCGCGGTCGTCGCGGTGCCACCCATGTCCGGTGTCAGCGCGTCACCGCCGCGTGCCAGTACGTCTTCCACGGCGGTCATCACGGCGTCGGCGGCAGCGGTCTCACCGAGGTGTTGCAACATCATGGAACCGCACCAAATTTGGCCGATCGGGTTGGCCTTGCCTTGGCCGGCGATGTCGGGAGCCGACCCGTGCACGGGCTCGAAGAGGCTGGGAAAGCGCCGTTCGGGGTTGATGTTCCCGCTGGGGGCGATGCCGATGGTGCCGGTGCACGCAGGACCGAGGTCGGAGAGGATGTCGCCGAACAGATTGCTCGCGACCACGACGTCGAACCAGTCGGGATGCAGCACGAAGTTGGCGGTCAGGATGTCGATGTGGAACTTGTCCACCACGACGTCGGCGTAGTTGGCGCTCATGGCTTCGACGCGTTCGTCCCAGTAGGGCATGGAGATCGAGATGCCGTTGCTCTTCGTCGCCGAGGTGAGGTGCTTCTTCGGCCGGCGTGCGGCGAGTTCGAAGGCGTACTTCAAGATTCGGTCGACGCCGACCCGGGTCATCACCGTCTCCTGCAGGACCACTTCACGGTCGGTGCCCTCGAACATCTTGCCGCCGACGCTGGAGTACTCACCCTCGGTGTTCTCGCGCACGACGTAGAAGTCGACGTCGCCGGGCTGGCGGCCGGCCAGCGGGCTCCGCACTCCCGGCATCAGCTTGACGGGCCTGAGGTTGACGTATTGATCGAAGTGTCGCCGAAACTGCAGCAGGCTGCCCCACAGCGAGATGTGGTCGGGGACCACGTCTGGCCAGCCGACGGCGCCGAAGAAGATGGCGTCGAAGCGGCTCAGCTCGTCGAACCAATCCGGCGGAAGCATGGCGCCGGTCTCGCTGTAGAACTCCGCGCTGGCGTAGTCGAACCGTTCGTAGTCGAGGGCGAAGTCGAAGGCGGCCGCCGCGGCCTCCAGCACGCGGATGCCCTCTGGCACCACCTCTTTGCCGATGCCGTCGCCGGGGATGACTGCGATCCGATGTGTCGTGGTCACGAGGTGGTCCTTTCGTCAGCTCATCGAGCCCAAGTCGGTCTACCCCGCGCGGACGACGGTCACACGGCAGCTCGCGACGCCCCGTGGATCCCGCACGTGCAGTCGTCGATCGATGGGCAGGTGCACGCCATGCCCCATTCGACGATCTCGCGCGCCCGGCCCAACTCGGCGATGCGGGCGTCGATGTCGGCGAGTTTCGACGTCGCCAGCGCCCGTGACGCCGGACGGCCCGGCGCGTCGTCGGCGAAGAGCAACTGAATCTCCTCGAGGGTGAAGCCCGCGGCCTTGCACAGCCTGATCACTTCGAGGCGGGCGAGTACGGCATCGTCGTATCGGCGTTGGCCGCCGATCCTGGTCGGCGCCGGGAGCAAGCCGACCCGTTCGTAGTAGCGCAACGTGGTGGCCGCGACGCCGGCCGTACGGGCGACCTCGCCGATCGTCGACCCCGGCATGCCGCCTCCACCCCTCGGACACTTGACTTGGAGTCAACTCTAAGTCGTTCACTGGTGCCATGCACCCGACGACGCTCGAAGGACTCCTCGACTCCCGCTATGCCCTGCTGCGGTCGTACCGCCGTGACGGCGCCCCGGTCGACACGCCCATCTGGTTCCATCTCGAGGGGCGGTCGGTGGTGTTCCGCACCAAGGTGGGCCCGAAGACCGCGCGCATCACCCGCGATCCCCGGGTCGAACTGCGTGCGTGCGACCACCGGGGCCGTCCCGCAGATGGCTCGGCTGCGCTGACCGGCCGCGCGACGATCCTGGCCGGCGCGGCGGCGGACGACGCGAACCGCGCGTTGCACCGCCGCTACGGCTGGCAGTTCAACGTCGTCCCGCTGCTGAGGATCCCCGGTGTGCGCAACGTGCACAGCGGCCTGCCGCTGCGCGAGAAGCTACGCAAGGCCCGTGACCGCGGAGTCTGGGACGACAGCGCCATCGTGCGCGTCGATCTCGACTGAGGAAGTCAGGCCGTCATCAGGTAGTCGGCGCCGCCGACGTAGACGATGCCGGACGGGTTGGGCCGGTTCGCAGCCCCGACGATGGCGGCGGGAATGAAGGTGCCGTCGACCATGTCGCCGGAGACGACCGTGAAGCGGATGCCCGCGTGCTCGAACTCTGAACGCATTGCGTACAGGGCGGTTTCGCCGGCGCGCTTGCTCGCGGCGACTGCCGAGTAGCCCTTCGGAACGGCCTTGTGCGGGAAGAAGTGTGCCTGGTGGCTGGTCACGTAGACGATGCGGCCGCCGACGGGCATCAACGGCATCGCGAGCTGAACCAGACGCCGCTGGGCGTCGCGGTTCAGCCGCATGGCGTAGCCCGGCTCGGCGCCCAGCTCGAGGCCGCCCGAGGCGTTGAGGATCAGGGTGTCGAGGCGTCCGAAGCGGGCCGCGATCGCATCGATCATGGCGGCGGCGTCGGCCTCGTCGGAGATGTCCGCGGCCAGTGTCGATGCGTGGCCGCCGGCTGCGCGGATGGCGTCGACGATCGCGTTGGCGCGCTTGTCGCGTTCCCGGTAGTTGACGAGAACGTGGGTGTCGGGGTTCGCGAGCTGGCGCGCCACCTCCGCGCCGATGCCCCGCGAGGCTCCGGTGACCAGGACGATTCGTGAAGGTTCGTGTCGCATGTGAGGTTCCTTCCGTCACTGCCGATGCCTACGGCCAGACCATCACCGTACGCCAAGTCTAAGAAAGTTAAGGCGAAGATAAGGTAACAGTAAGGCGGCGGCTCGGGCGTCGCCCCCGGGGCGGGCGTCGGTGACGATCGGCGGTCACCGTCCCCGCAAGAAGGCTCCGAGCTGGTCGAACGTGACCGTCCATCCGTTGTGGAAGTCGTCGAACTCGGTCGACGGAACCAGGGTGTGCTCGATCGACATGAGCGTCTGATCGTCGTCCGCCGGTAAGAAGGTGACCTCGACGACGCTGGTTGCCGTCGGATCCGGCCAGTTCGAATTGCTCCACGTGAAGCGCAGCAGGCGGGGCCGGTCGATCTCGAGGAAGCGCCCGGTGATCAGCACCGTCCGATCCACGGCGTCCACGTCGAAGCGCACGACGCCGCCGACGTGCGGCTCCACGGTGAGCGCCACGACGCGATCAGGCCGCGGGCACATCCACTCGCGCAACGACTCGGGGTCCAGCCATTCGTCGAAGACGACGTCCGGCGGTGCCGGCATGATGCGCCGGACCCGCACCGTCGCCGTCTCGGTCATCGCTCCCGCTTCCGGCGCAGGCGTTCGGACAGTGCGTCGGCGCGCGTCGACCAGAACTCCGTCTGGTCGTTCATCCACTGCTGCGCCATGGTCAGGCCCTCCGGTCGCAGTGACAGCCAGTGCTCACGACCCCTGACCTCGCGCTGGACCAGTCCGGCCGACTCGAGGACGCCGACGTGACGCGAGACGCCTGCGAAGGTCATCGGCAGCGGCGCGGCGAGGTCGGTGATGCGTGCGTCGCCGTTGCGCAGCGTCTCCAGGAGTCGGCGGCGCGTCGGGTCGGCGAGCGCGGCGTACGCCCGATCCAGGAGCTGATCTTCAACCACATTGTTGACTATAGCGGGCGGCCGTGATGTGCTGAGAGTGAAGTTCAACACATCGGTTGAACGATCGGACGGGCCGGCGGTGACCGCCGGGGAGAACCGTTGCAGCACAGACGAAGGGAGTAACCGATGCAGACGCCCGAGATCGTGTCGGCCGCCGAGTGGGACACCGCCTACCAAGGAATGCTGGTCAAGGAGAAGGAGATGACCAGGGCCCGCGACGCGCTGGTCGCCATGCGCCGACGCATGCCGTGGACCCCCGTGCGCGGGGAGTACGCCTTCGAGGGCCCCGACGGCAGAGTCGGACTCGTCGATCTGTTCGCCGGCCGACGGCAGCTGATCGTGTACCGCGCCTTCGTCGAACCGGGCGTGGAGGGCTGGCCCGATCACGGTTGCAAGGGCTGCTCGCTGATGGCCGACCACGTCGGCAACCTCGCTCACCTCAACGCCCGCGACACGACGCTCGTCTACGTGTCGCGCGCCGATCAAGCGGACATCGAGCGGGTCAAGGCCAGGATGGGTTGGGACATCCCCTGGTATTCGCTCACCGACGACTTCGACGCCGACTTCGGTTGCGACCAGTGGCACGGCACCAACGCGTTCATTCGGACCGCTGGAGACGACGGCGACCAGGTGTACCGCACCTACTTCATCAACGATCGCGGTGACGAGGCATTCGTCAGCACCTGGACCTTCCTCGACATGACGGCGCTGGGGCGGCAGGAGACCTGGGAGGACTCGCCGGAGGGCTATCCCCAGACCGCACCGTACGAATGGTGGTGCTGGCACGACGAATACGGGCAGCGGGAGCCGTCGAGGTGGTTCGGCGATCCCGATCCCGACGATCCCCACGACCCGCGGCCCCCGCGTCGGACCGAGGGGAGCGACAGCCGTGTCTGTCACTGATCCCCGCCGGGTCGCCGGCCTCTACCAGGACACCAGGCAGCGGATCACCGCACTGCTCGACGACCACGGCGACGCGACGTGGAGCGCGCCCGTCCCCGCCTGCCCGGGCTGGTCCGTCGGCGACGTCGTGGCGCACCTAATCGCCGTCGCCGAGGACTGGGTGGCGGGCACGCTGGCCGGCGCTCCCAGCGACGAGCAGACGGCGGAGCACGTCCGGCGGTTCGCCGGTTACGATCGCGCCGAGCTGCTCGCGAGATGGGCTGCGGCCGGCGCCGAACTCTGCCGTCGGGCCGAGACCGACGGCCTGGTCGCCCCCGTTGGCGACGTCGCCAGCCACGAACACGACATCCGCGGCGCGCTGGGACGGCCCGGCGAACGCGGCTCGGAGGCGGTGCGCTACTCCTCGGATCAAGTGCTCACCCGGTTGAATACGTCGGTGCCACTGCGCGTCGCCGTCGAAGACGCCGACTATCGCTGTGGGCCCGACGCAGAGCCCGAATTGCGTTTGAGCACAACGTGGTTCGAGGCACTGCGGTGGCGAACGGGACGGCGCAGTCGCGCTCAGATCCTGGCGATGGACTGGTCTGCAGACCCCACCCCGGTACTGGGGGAGTTGTGCCTGTTCGGCCCCGCCACCGCCGATCTGATCGAGTAGCACGACGTTTGAACCTCGGCCCGCGGGTCATCCAGGGTCCGTATGACGTGATGCTTACGATTTCCCGGCAAGCCGCGACCGTGCTCGTCTCGTCGACGATGATCGGTGGTGACTGGGTGTCGAGAGGGGAGTGGCGTGCCGGTGGGGCAGTCGTCGATGACGGGCGTCGAAGAAGTAGTGCTGCTCGCCGACGATGGGACGGTGATCGGCCGCACGGCCAAGGATCGGGTCCACGGCACGGACACGCCACTGCATCTGGCCTTCTCCTGCTACCTCTTCGACACCCGTGGCAACGTGCTCGTCACCCGACGTGCGCTGGACAAGCGCACGTGGCCGGGAGTGTGGACGAACTCGTTCTGCGGGCATCCCGCCCCCGGTGAGGACATGGACGAAGCGGTGCTGCGCCGCGGCGGCCAGGAACTCGGCGTCGCCATGCGGGACCTGCGGTGCGTGCTACCCGACTTCCGTTATCGCGCAGTGGATTCGAGCGGAACGGTGGAGAACGAAGTCTGTCCGGTGTACTGCGCGGTGACCGACGACGACATCCTGCCCGATCCCGACGAAGTCGCCGAGTACCGCTGGGTCTCGTGGCCCGAGCTGCGCAATGCGGCGACCGTGGCGTGGACCATCAGCCCGTGGGCGAGCACTCAGATTCCGCTGCTCGAGGCAGCGGGGGTACCGCGCGGGGACTAGCTTCGGCCGTGCGGGTGTTGCTCGTCGTGACCACGACAGACAGGGACGCACATGAAGTTCGGCATATCCACATTCGTCACCGACGACGGCATCGACCCGGTGTCACTGGCCCGGGCCATCGAAGAGCGCGGCTTCGCATCCCTGGTGATCGCCGAGCACACCCACATCCCGGCGAGCCGGGAGTCGGCCTATCCCGGCGGCGGCGAGTTGCCGTCGATCTACTACCGGACGCTCGACCCGTTCGTGACCCTGGCCGCGGCGGCAGCGGTGACCTCGACCATCGAGCTGTTCACCGGCATCGCCCTGCTCATCCAGCGCGACCCGATCACCACGGCGAAGGAAGCCGCCAGCATCGACCTGATCTCGAATGGGCGGTTCGTCTTCGGCGTGGGCGCGGGCTGGAACCTCGAGGAACTGAGCAATCACGGGACCGACCCCAAGACGCGTGGGGCACTGCTCGACGAGCGCATCGAGGCGATCAAGACCCTCTGGACGACCGAACCCGCCGAGTACCACGGCAGATTCGTCGACTTCGACCCGTCGTTCCTCAGGCCCAAGCCCGTCCGTCGGCCGCACCCACCGATCTACATCGGAGGCGACTCCGACGCCACGGTGAAGCGGGTCGTCCGCCACGATGCCGGCTGGATCTCCAATCCGCTGCCCGTGGAGAGGCTGTCCACCCGCATCGGCCAGATGCGCGAGGGCGCCGGGCACGACGTTCCGCTGGCGATGTTCGGCGCACCGGTCGACCACGACTACTGGCGTGCGACCGAGGAGCTCGGCTTCGATCAACTCGCCCTCATCCTGCCCACCAAGCCGCTCGACGAGTCGCTGCGACTGCTCGACGACTACGCCGCGAAGGTGCAGCGCTACCGCGGGTAGACGTCGATTTCGCCACGCCCACCGGATGCGCCGCTGTAGGCTCGGTGGCGATTTGCCAGCGCCCTCGGCGCAGCTGCGAATCCCGTGAGGAATACGAGCCCGGGGGGGATTACGACGGCCGCGTCATCCAGTAGGCGGTCGATGCGCGCCAGCTACTACGAATGGATCAGCGACTACCTCGCTGCGCGTCGGATGGCCGGCGCGGTCCGGTTCATGATGGCGTTCATCGCGGCGTCGTTCGCCCTGTGTCTCCTCGCGCTCCTGCACAGTCCCGACAGTCCGCGGGGCGGCGTGGCCGTGGCCATGATGTGGACGGCGCTGGTGACGGGCGTCGTCAGTGCCGTGCTGTGGGCATGGCGCTGGCCCTCGCGCCGGCAGTCGCTTGCCTTCGCGGTCGCGACCAATGCGTCGGTCGCTCTGGCGTGTCTGTCGTTCCCGGATCCCCAGGGCGCGCTCACCGGGTGCATCGCGTTCGCGACCACCGGCGCCTTCATCGCGTTCTTCCACTCGACCGCTCTGGTGCTGTACAACTTCGCCGTCGCCGCGACGGTCGCCGTCATCGCCGCCGTACGGGTCGCCGACTCGGGCCACCTCGCGATCGCGGCCGTCGACCTGTTCCTCGTCGCGCAGATCAACATCGCCATGCCGGTGGCCATCCACGTGCTGATGCGCGCGCTCGGCGGCGACCTCGAGCAGGCGGACCAGGACCCGCTGACCGGCCTGCTCAATCGGCGCTCGTTCCAGCTGCACACCTTGAAGATGCTGAAAGCCGATTCGGCGGCCTCGGGGCGCTACCTGGTGGTCGCGATGGTCGATCTCGACGACTTCAAGCGCATCAACGACACCCGCGGCCATCAGGCGGGCGACGACGCCCTCGTCGCCGTCGGCAGAGCGCTGAGCACGGCGTTCCTCGACGCGACCGCGGTGATCGCCCGGACCGGTGGCGAGGAGTTCAACGTCGCGGTGGTGAGCGAAGCGGCCGACGCGCAGCCGATCGCGAGCCAGGTCTGCCAGGCGATCGCCGGCCTGCCCGAGGGCGTGACGGCCAGTGTCGGTACCGCGTGCGCGGAGATCGAATCGCTGCCCGGTGACGGCACCCGGCTCCGGATGAGCCTGAACCGACTCGTCGCGGCAGCCGACGAAGCGATGTACTTGGCAAAACGCGCGGGCGGCAACAGGTATCACCACTTCGACGACCAGTTGCTGTAGGACGGGTGCCGGAGTCCGAAGCCCGAGCCATCGGACGGCGACGGCAAACGGCGCCTTGTACCGTCGATGTGGTGTGTTGGGGTACGACGGGCTCTGCGTGCGTCCGGGGTGGTGTCGGATGACGGCGCGCAACGTGTGGCGGCGCGACGGTGACCACTACTACTGGCTGACGGCATTCCTGGCCGCCCGCGACCTTCAGAAGCGCACCTGTCGGACGGTCGCCGCGTGCATCCTCGGACTGGGGTCGATCGGCCCGATCCTGTCGATCGGGATGCTCGGGCCCAAGAGCATGGGCGGTGTCGTCGCCGAGGGCGTCGTGGTGTGCTGTTGCGTCGCGATGTCCCTGCTGTGGCTGAGGCCGGGCTGGCCCAGCCGGCGCGCATCGCAGGCCTGCGTGGTCGTCGGCAGCGTGTGCATCGCGATCTCCTGCGTCATCGTGCCGTCGCATTCGCTCGGGATCCTGGGGGCGACGTCGTATGCCGCGCTGGGCGCGTTCGTCGCGGTGTTCCACTCCCTGCGGCTGCTGGCGTTCACGTGGACCGTCGGGGCGGCCGTCACGGTGTACCTCGCGGTGTGGCTGGCCGAGGTCGACGTGTCGATGGCCGTGGCGACGGCGCTGCTGATCGTGCTGGTGAACGTCTTCGCGGTGTTCGCCAGTCGCATGGGCGTTCGGCTGCTCGCCCACGATGCCGCGCACGGCGACCTCGAGCCGGTCACCGGTCTGCTGAACCGCGACGGCTTCTACGAGCAGGTCGCCGGTCTCATCGGTGCCCGGAGTCGCGACGACGACCGGCGTCTCGTCGTGCTGGTGGTCAACCTCGACGGTTACTCGCTGCTGGCCGGTGTGCGTGGCCCTGCGGGGGTGGACAGTGCCCGGGTCGCGATCGCCCGCAGCCTGCGCGAGACCGCGCGTCGCGATGCCGTCATCGCCCACACCGGGGACGCCGAGTTCTGGATCGCCGACCTGTTCACCATTGCCGACCCCAACCCGCTCGCCGAACGCGTCCGCGGCGCGATCGCCAGTTCACCACCCGCGCTGACCGCCAGCGTGGGCGTGGTTTGTACGCCGCTGGTGCCGCTGGCGGCAGCTCCCGCGTACGACGCCGTCGAGGAACTGCTCACCATCGCCGTCACCGCGATGTTCGAGGCGCGCGGAGCCGGTGGAAATCAGACGCGCGCCGCCATCGATCCGGCGCTCAGCGTGCTGAAGAGCCCGGCCCGCGACGACTGAGGGGCTACTGCTCGACGCGCAGTGCGTCGGTGACGGCCCCGTACATGGTGGTCTTGATCGCGCCGAGCGTGCCGGGGTCCTTGCCGAGGATCGGCCGCACTCGGTCGGCGGCAGCGCCGACCAGTTCGGTCTCGGGTGCGGTTCCGTCGACGATCCCGGCGGCGTGCGCCTCCTCGCCGCCGTAGCGGTGGCCCGTCGTCATCGCGGTGACGGCGGTCTGCGGTAGCAGCTTGGCCTGGATGAGGGCGGCCATCCCGGGGGTGAACGGGATGTTGATGTCCACCTCGGGGAAGCAGAAGTAGCCGCGGTCGTTGCGCATGAACCGGTAGTCGTGGGCCACGGCGAGCATCGACCCGGCGCCGAAGGCATGGCCGTTGATGGCGGCCACCGTGGGCAGCGGGAACGTCAGGATCCGGGAGAACAGGGCCTGGACCCGGCCGACGTACCACTGCAACCGGTCACCGTTGGCGCCGAGCCACTCGAGGTCCAGGCCGTTGGAGTAGAACTTGCCGACGCCGGTGGTGATCAGGGCCTGCGCGTTGGCCACGACGTCGTCCAGCTGCGCGTCGACGGCGTCGAGCCAGTCGGGGGAGAAGCGGTTCTCGTCGTCGCCGAGGGTCAGCACGGCGATCGTGTCCTGGTACTGCAGGGTCGAGGTCATGTCGGTTCCTTCTGGGTCGTCATCTAGCGGTTGGACGGCGGGATGGTCAGTACTGCCCGGACCGCCGCGGCGAGCCGGTCCCGTGCGGCGCGGTCTCCAACGCGGTTGCCCCGCAACAGCAGTGCGGTGGGCAGGTGGACGACGCAGTCGCGGACGAGTGCGAGCGCCCGCTTGTCCTTGCGGTCCCAGAGGCTGAGCGCCAACCGGACGAAGATCGCACCGAGCGCGTCGTCGAGCCTGCGTAGTTCGTCGGCGACGTCGGCCGGCACGTCTCCCGACCGGAGGAGTTCCTCGCGCCGCACGGTGAGCAGGAACCGCGCGGTCGTCGGGTTCTGATCGAACAGCGATGCGGGGCACAGCGCTGCGGCGACGACGGCCTCCGTTGCGTTGCCGTCGGCTCCGCCGCTCAGCGCCTGGTCCACGGCGGTGCGTTGCAGCTCGAGGAATCGCTCGGCCGCCCGCACCCACGCACGGCCGAGCAGGCCCGCCCGCGTCCCGAACGCGTGATAGAGCGCGCCGTTGGACACCGAGGTCGCATCCGACAGCGCGCGGATCGTCACGGCCGCAGGACCTTCGGCGACCGCCAGTCGTTCGGCGACGTCGAGCACGTGCTCGAGGTCGTGCACCCGGGGGCGAGGCATCGCGCCACCATAACAGAGCGGATGCTCTGGAATGTCGGCGGGCCACGGGATCCGCCCGTCGATAGGCCGTGCAGGGGCTGACTGACGATGTTGCTGCGCTACGTCGCTCCGTGTTGCGCCGCGGCGGAGTGCGGATCGACGCGAACCAAGACTAGAAGTTTGCTACAACTCTAAATTGACGGTAATTCATCAATATCATTAGGCGCCGCCCAGTGCCACGAGACTGCCGCCTCGTAATCGCATAATGGTCTCTGAAAGGCCAATTTAACGGATACTGGAGGTTGATCTCGATGCCTCATCGACGCTAACTCCACGGATATGGGCAGATAGCTGGCAATGTTTTGCTTGATTCGCAGGCTGATGTGCTGCTAGCGTTTTGATTGCTCGCCATAGGGGGGTCTACGGGCCTGGCGAGCAGCTAACGGGAAATCGCCATCGACGTTGTGTCTTCGGGCGTCGCTGGACTGGGGGGAAAGGTACTGCTTCACATCGGACGATGATCCGGTGAGCCGCCGGCGGCTATGTCGCCCACGACATCAGCCTCGGCGGAAGTGGTTCGTGTCGTGTTTCTTCCGGCCGTTCCAATCGATAGACGCCGCTCGTCTGCAGGTAGGTCCTGCCCGTCGAGCGCGTTCCCCACTCTGCAGATACCGAGTCCATTCATGCTGCGTTCGCGGTGCCATAACGCTTCTTCGCTACATTCCAAACACTCTCCCAAGTGCGTGATTTCGACGCATTCGGGACCCCCATCTAGCACCTCACGTCGGGATGACGGCTGATGTGCGGAATCATCGCTTGTCGAACGCAACTCCCCGCCATTGACTACCTCCTCGTTGCGCTGCGCCGTCTCGAGTACCGCGGCTATGACTCCGTAGGCGTTGCGGTCCAGACGACCACCGGTGACGTGGCGCGACTGCGGACAGTGGGGCGGATCGGTGAACTCGAGCGGGACGTGCGGGATTGGGCGGGCCCAGTTCTCGATGGCAGAGGTATCGGTCATACCCGTTGGGCCACCCACGGCGCGGTCACCGAGGGCAATGCACACCCACACGCCGACTGCGACGGCCGGATCACACTCGTGCACAACGGCATCATCGAGAATGCCGATGTCCTCAGGGAATCGCTGACCGCGGCGGGACACCATTTCGCTTCGTTGGTCGACAGTGAGGTCCTGTGCCATCTGATCGAGGACGAGCTACGGCTGCGCGGGGATCTGATGGACGCAGTACAAGCTGCGCTCCCTCGCGTCGAGGGCTCGTGGGCGCTCGCGGTGCTGGAGCAAGGAACGGGCCGACTCGTCGTTGCCGCTCATCGCTCACCATTGATCGTCGCGCGCACTGCTCACGGAGACTTCGCAACGAGTGACGTTGCAGCGATCGCCGATTGGGCAGATCGATTCCACGTCCTCGAGGACGGCGACGTCGTCGAACTGACCGGCCGCGGGCGCTGGCGCAGCCAGGGTGTCGATGTGGGCGCGCCCGTTTCCATCCCGTGCACGTTGCGCCATCGAGACGCCGACCTGAACGGATACGCGGACTTCATGGCCAAGGAAATCGACGAGCAGCCTGCAGCTGCGGCTCGCGTACTCGACGAACTGGGTGACGGCATCGCGGACGGCTCGCTATGGGCCAGTCTTGGGATGGCACCGTTTGAGCGCCTGCAGGTGATCGGTTGTGGCACCTCTTTGAATGCGGGTTTCGTCATCGGCCACCTGGCCAGGCGACTCGGCGGTCTACCGGTGAGGTGCGTCGTGGGTAGCGAGGCCGCGGAGGAGGTCTGGGAGCCGCGCACATTGTGCTTGGCGATCAGCCAATCCGGCGAGACCGCGGACGTGCTGGATGCCCTCGCTTTCCGTCGGGCGGACGAATCGCCCTTGCTTGCGCTCACCAACAACACGCATTCGACCTTGGCGAGGCGTGCGGACGCATTCGTGCCATGCGTAGCGGGCCAGGAGATCGGCGTGGCCGCGACGAAGACCTTCGTGTGCCAGGTCATCGCGGGTGCTGCGGTGATGATCTCGGCCCTCGTAGGGACCAGACGACTGTCGTCCTCCTCAGCCGCCCGACTCGTCGACGACCTTCGGCGGGTGCCGGACCAACTGGCCGGGGCGCGCACGGTCGCCGATTTCCTGGTGCCGCAGATCGCCGAGGAGGTGAGCACCGCAAGTGGCTTCCTCTTCCTCGCCAGGGGGTCGGGCCTTCCCTACGCCGCCGAAGGTGCGCTAAAGCTCAAGGAACTCACCTACAGGTGGGCTGAGTCGTACCCTGCAGGTGAACTCAAGCACGGACCGCTCGCGCTCATCGAGAACGGAACTCCCGTCGTCGTGATCGACGACGGCGACGCCAAGCTGGCCTGCAACATCGCCGAGGTAGAGGCGCGCGGCGGGCGCATCATTCGAATTGGTCGCGCGGGCAGCACCGTTCCCGTCGTACCCGACGACGTGGCTCCTTGGGGCCCGCTGGAGGCGATCATTCCGCTGCAGGTTCTGGCGCGCTCGGTCGCACTGGGGTTGGGACGCGACGTCGACAAACCTCGCAATCTCGCCAAGTCGGTGACGGTGGGCTGAACCCGATGTCCCACGCAGAGATCGTCGAAATAGCACATGGTGACCGACCATCCGCCATAGACCCAAAAACATTGTCCAACACCCAAACGCGTGATCTCAGAGGGGTAGAAATGACGACAACGTATGAGCGCACCAACGCGCTCGGGATCGAATGCGATGCAGCGGAAGCTCTACGGGCACCGTTGGTCGACGTGATCACCGAGCCGCGCAGCGTGGGCATTCTCGGCCTCGGGTACGTGGGTCTTCCCACAGCCCTCGCCATCGCTGAGTCCGGCACCGCCGTGCTAGGCCTCGACATCAGCGAGACCCGCGTAGCGGCGATAAAGGCCCAGCGAGTCGATCTGCTCCCCGACAAGCTGAGCAGCCTGGACCGCCTCCTCGACACCGACATGTTGACTATCACGACGAATCCCGCAGGCCTTCATGAAGTGGACGCGGTGCTGATCTGCGTACCGACCCCGGTCGACACTCATCTGGTTCCGGATCTCACCGCGCTCCGTGCAGCCTGCGCCGCGGCAGTCGAGGCCGCGCGGCAGGGTCAGACCATCGTGCTGACTTCCACCACGTACGTCGGCTGCACTCAAGAGCTGCTCGTGGAGCCACTCCGACAGCGTGGGCTCGTTGCCGGCAGGGACGTGTTCGTGGCCTTCAGCCCCGAGAGGATCGACCCGGGTTCGCCGTCGCACGTCCCTGAGCAGACCCCTCGCGTCGTCGGCGGCGTGACGGACGCCTGTGCCGCGAAGGCAATGTTGACACTGACGAAGTCCGCCGGATCGCTGCACCGAGTGTCCTGCCCTGAGGCGGCCGAGTTGACCAAGCTGCTCGAGAACACCTTCCGGGCGGTGAACATCGCGTTGGCCAATGAGTTCGCGTGTATCGCCAAGCAATTCGACATCGACGTCATCGAGGTCATTGGTGCTGCGGCGACCAAGCCATACGGTTTCATGGCTTTTCGGCCGGGTCCTGGCGTTGGCGGACACTGCATTCCCTGCGATCCGCACTACCTGCTGTGGCAGCTCAAGGGCAGTAAGTTGGCGTCCCCGGTCACCGAAGCCGCCATGGCATCGATCGCCGCGCGTCCGTACGCAGTCGTCAGTCGGGCTCAGGAGATAATGGCTGAAGCCGGACGGGCGCTCACCGGCGCCCGCATCCTGGTCCTCGGTGTCGCTTACAAGCCGGCGGTCGCCGACGTTCGCGAGTCGCCGGCACTACAGATTATCGACGAACTGGTCCGCCGAGGTGCGGAGGTCTCGTTCAGCGACGTCATGGTCGAGAGCGTGCGGACCGCATCTGGAGTGCTCGAGCGCGAATTGAATCCGTCGACTGGGGACTGGGACCTGGTGATCGCCCATACGCTGCATCCCAGCGTTGACCATTCCTGGCTCTCCAGTGCTGCAGCGGTTCTCGACGCTACTTACGCTCTGCCACCAGCCGCGGGCCGGAGCATCCTTTGAACTCTTTGCATCAGCCGTTCGAGTCGGCGGGGAAGACGACTCGAACGGGCGTCTCACTAGTACCTGCGCGTTCCGAGTCAGTGGATCGACGCAATGTTGCGCGCCGAATCTTGATCGCCCGGTGGATCGACTCTCTGCCTGCTCACGTGCGTCGAGGACTGCGGCGGGTAGTGGTTCTGGCGGCGCTGTTGCCGCTGATCGTACTTGTCGCCGTACAGGTTCCGCTCCTCCCGGGTGCGCTGGTCCTCGTCGGATACGGAGTGCTGGTGCTCGCAGCCACGATCACCATGATGTATCTGGGCTACGCGCGCTACGAGGATCCGAGTGTCCATCAGGTGCCGCCGCGCATGGGGCGAAGATGGTTTCGCCGTCGGGCGTCTCCTCGGTCTCGTGCCTTTCCGGCTCTTCCTGTCGACCCGTGCGTGACCCTCCTCGTCGCGGTGCGTGACGAGGAAGAGGGCATCGAGCAATGCGTGCGCACAATGGTCGGTTCGGACTACCCGAACTTGGAGGTGATCGTCATCGACGACGCTTCAACCGACGGTACGGCCGACGTTCTGCGGCGGCTGTCCGCAGAACTCAACTTCACCGTCATCTACAAAACGGTGAATCGAGGCAAGAAACATGCCCTGACCGATGGCGTCAGCATCGCTTCCGGACAGGTGCTGGCGTTCACGGATTCTGACTGCGTGCTTGCGAGCGACGCCCTGGCCCGCTGCGTTCACGCACTAGTCACCAACCCCGATTTCGGTGCCGTGAGCGGGCACGCCCGCGCACTCAACGCCGATGAAACCGTACTCACCCGAGCACAGGACACGTGGTATGACGGCCAGTTTCGCGTAGCGAAGGCAGCCGAGGCGACGTTCGGCAGCGTCAGTTGCGTGTCTGGCCCCTTGGCCGTGTTCCGGCGGGATGCAATCGTGAATTATCTGCCGGCGTGGGCCAATGACACCTTTCTCGGGCGCGAATTCCGGTTCGCCACCGATCGACAACTCACCGGATACGTGCTCGGCCAGGTGTGGAAGGGGCAAGAACTCAAGCGGCAATACGCTGATTCTCCGCTTGTCGCCGACCACAATCATCCCGAACGGCTCTGGCGAGTCGGATATGTGCGGTCCGCGCACGTCTGGACGACGGTTCCTGCAAAGTTTCGACCATTCCTCAAGCAGCAGATCCGATGGAAGAAGAGCTTCATCCGCAATCTGTGTTTCACCGGAACGTTCATGTGGAGGCGCGGTCTCGGCGCCGCGATCCTCTTCTACGGTCATGCATTATTCGTGATGGTCGCACCACTGATGGCGGTGCGACACCTAATCTGGGCGCCGATGAACGGTCTGTTCGTGCTCACGGCCCTCTACCTGTGCGGTGTCTTGACCAAGGGATTTGCTTGGGCCATCGCCTTCAAGATCTCAAACCCCGGAACGTCACGCTGGCGTTACCGCCCGCTGATGAGCCTGCTCGGCTCGGTACTCCTGTCCTGGTTGCTGCCGTATTCCATGGCGACGATCCGCCGTGGCACGTGGGCGAGAGGTGCCGAGTGAACGCCCGCCATGTCCTCAGTGGGTTGCTGAGTGTGGTCCTCGTCTTGTTAGCCGTAGCGCTGTACCTCGCGGTACTGACGAACGGACGGTTTTGGTGAACGCGCCGAGGACCACTGGCCGGGCAGCGCAGGTCGGCAGGCGTGTGGTTCAGGGTTCGTTCGCGATGCTTGCCGTGGTGCTGGTGGTCACCCCGTTCGTCGTAGCCTGGTATCTGCACGTTCTGGGACTGCAGGTGAGCGAACAGCATTCGACGCCCGCTGCGGTGCTGACGCCCGCTCAACGTGCGCTGGCCGCGGACATCGACGCTCAGCTGCCCTCCCGTACGCCGCCGGTCGTGTTGGCCTACCACGACATCAGGCCGTTCGTGGCAACCGAACAGCATCCCGATCCGGCCTCGGATCCGCGACATCACTTCATCGTGACGCCTGAAGCGTTCGACGCCCAGCTCACCGCGCTGGAGGCCGCCGGATATACGTCGATCACCTCCGACCAATACGTCGACTACCTCAATGGCGGCGAGGTGCCGCAGCGGTCGGTGCTGATCACCTTCGACGACGGCACCCACGGCTTGTGGACCCACGCCGACAAGATCCTGGAACGCCATGGCATGCACGGCGTTTCATTCCTCATTACCGGCAACGTCGGTGCCAAGCGGCCTTACTACCTCACCTGGCAGGAGATCGACCGGATGGCACAGTCGGGGCGTTGGGACTTCCAGTCGCACACCCGCAAGATGCATGCCCGCCTGCCGGTCGATACCAACGGAACCCTGGCTTCGGAGATGTCGCACCGGCGATGGCTTTTCGAGTCGAACCGGCTTGAGACACTTGGTGAGTTCGAACTCAAGATAAGGAACGATCTTCGGGGCTCCGTTCAAGACATCGTCGATCACGGGCTTCCGCATCCGACGTTGTTCGCATTCCCCTTCTCCGAAGGCTACAACCGGCTCGAAGGCGGAGATCCGCAGGCCGCCGAAGTCGCGATGGACGTGATCCGCGAGATGTTCGTATCCGGATTCAACAATGCGCCGCCCCAACCTCTGCCTGCAGGTGCCCGCGCGGCAACGGTGGGCATGACGGGCCGGATCGAACTCACGCAGGAGTCCACGGTAGAGGGCCTGTTGGACAAGGTGCGCGCCCGTACGCCAGTGACCCCGGAGCAGGCGCCGCCAGCAGCCCGCACCGATCTCTGGACGAAACTCGACGACTCAACCGCACCCCTTCAGGCCAGCGGTGAGGAGGTCAGGTTCTCCGGTCCCGGAACGTGGGAGGGTGTCGCCTACGGGCGCCAAGCCACCGCCGATTGGGCGTCGTACCAGGCCACGGTGACAATGCACGGACTATCTGCCGACGGAGTGGAGAATGCCGCCCTCGTGGCGAGGATCGGTACAGGCAAGGAAGTCTCGGCCCAAGTGAGTTCGGAACGCATGCGCCTGACGGTGGGTTTGGGAGCGGATCCACGAATTGTAGGAGAGCTTCCCCTGCCTCCTGGCGACCAACACACGGTGACCATCACGGTGTCGCCGACATCCACGGACGTGGTTGTCGACGGCACGGATCGCTTGTCGGTTCCGTCAGACGGCGGCCCGACCAGTTACGGCGGGATCGGGCTGTCCAGCTCTCGGACCGCAGTGTCGGCGGCGTGGCCGGTCTTCACCGGGGTGGAGGTAGAGGGAGGCCTGGATCTGCCCAATGTCCGGTCCGGTGTGGGGGTGCCGGTCGGCGGTTGAGTCTAGGTAACGGCCGCCCATCGAAAGTCGTGTGCGTGGGGCACGTCAGGTGCGGGGATCAGTGCGGACGACGCGGATGTCGTCGAACCGCAACTCGGCGTTGTCGCCGCGTATCCCGACACCACCGCCGCCGCGCAACGGCGGACATCCGATACCGCGGTCGATTGCCTTCATGATGCGGCCATCGCGACTCGCGACGATGGAGACGGATCCGTCGGGAAGGTCGCGGACTGCGACGGAGATTCGCTGCCACTCGCCGAACGGAATCGGTGCGTTCTGCGTGAAGGAATTGAGATCGAAGTACGTGCCGCCGTTCTCGTCCCCACCTACGCACTTCTTCTTGATGATCATCGTGCTGTCGCGACGGTCGACGCTCACCGCGTACAACTGGCGATCGGACTTGTAACGCACCCAAATGTGCGCGCCGTCATAGGTTTGCGCTGGAGTTCGATCAGACTCGACCATGCGGTCGACCCTTAGTTGCATCGTCATGTCGAAGTCGACCAGGTCACGCTCGACCGATACCATTCGAAACACCGAGGACCCCGTGTCGCCCGCTTCACGGCCGTCGTCGGGTGTGCCGGTCCAGCCTTCGTCGTCGTCGCGAAACAGCGACCCGCTCGTCACTTCCCACGCGGAATCACCTTCCGAGGGGCGTTTTTCAGCAGTGATCAGGCCGTTGGGTCCAGCGAATGACTCGTCGATCGACGCCGACTCGGCGGCCGTACAACCGGAAGCACACGTGGACAGCACGAGTCCGGCACATGCCCACCATTTCTTCCAAGTCCCCATGTACTCCCACCCCAATCGGAGCAGCGACGGGTGGACGAGTGGTGTCCGGGCCGCCGCGCCCACCGAGATTCCAGTATCTCAAATGCCACGCAACGTACGGGCGCTCGGCCAGGTAAGTCGGCCGTGGGGTCAGGCGGCGTCGTGGAACACCAGGCCGAGCGTGAACCGCAGGCCGGAGCGGACCGTCGACACGCCGTGACGCACCGGGGCCGCCGACCACCCGCGGCTGGACCGCACCGGCCGCTCGCGGGTGGTGAACACGAAGCCGTGGCCGTGGGGAATCGTGAACGACGATCCGCGTGACTGCGCGCGGGGACGCTGCTCGACGAGCAGGAACTCCCCGCCGGTGTGGTCGACGCCCGGGTCGCTCAAGTTGATCACCACCTGCAGCGGAAAGATCATGTCGCCGTACAGATCTCGGTGCATCGCGTTCCAGTCACCCGGACCGTACTTCAGCAGGATCGCCGTCGACTTCGTCTGCCCGGCCGCATGACAGGCGGCCAGCCAGTCGTCGAGCTGATCGGGCCACGGCGCGGGGCGGCCCAGCCTGGCCCACCAGTCCCTGGCGATGGGCAGCAGGCGCGGATAGAGCGCCTGCTTGAGCCGCTCGACCGGGTCCGGGTAGGGAGTCGCGAAGTACTTGTACTCGCCCGAGCCGAACCGGTAGCGCGCCATGTCGACGGTGCTGCGGAACCGGCCCGCCTCGTACTCGGCGCGCAGATCCACGGCCTCGGACGGTGTCAGCAGCGGCGGCAGCAGGGCTCCGCCGTGTTCGTCGACGCCGGCTGTGATCGCCTGCCAATCGGCGTCGGCGGCTCGCTGCGCCCACGCGTCGGTCATGCCGCCCGCTCCAGCGTCAGCAGTGCGGTCTTGGCGTCCGGGCCGCCGACGTAGCCGCCGAGGCTGCCGTCGCTGCGCAGCACCCGATGGCACGGGACGACGACCGGCAGCGGGTTGGTGGCGCAGGCGCTGCCCACCGCGCGGACGGCCTTCGGATTCCCGACTGCCGCGGCCACCTCGCCGTACGTGGCGGTGTGGCCGTAGGCGATGTCGGGCAGCCAGCCCTGCACGGTCCTGCGGAATCCTGCCGACAGGGCGTGGTCGAGGCGTAGGTCGAATGCCCGTCGGCGGCCCGCGAAGTACTCGTCGAGCTGGCGGGCGGCGTCGTCGAGCCGCGCCGAGTCGCGCAGGATCCGAGGGCTCAGCCGCTCGGCGAGAGTGCCGAGCACCGCGTCGAAGTCCTCGCGCTCGTAGGCGACCCGCACCAGCCCTTCGTCGGTGGCTGCCAGCAGCAGGGGGCCCACGGGCGTGTCGACGGTGCGGTAGGCGACGTCGAGTAGCCCGTCGCGTCGAGCGGCCTCGACCAGCCGGTCACGCAGGGCGTCGAGTGTCCGAGGATCGATGGGGAACAGATCGGTATCGTTCATGGCGTGTCCTTCGTGGGGTCGGCGAGTGCGCTTCGCAGCGCCTTGATGCCGTCGGCGGCGGCGCGGCGAACCGCGGCGGGCGTGCTGCCCGTCAGCTCCGCGGTCTCGGCGTGGGGCAGTCCGCCGAGGTAGTGGTAGGCGACCGCAAGGCGTTGTCGCTCCGGCAGTTTCGCGACGACGTGCCACACCTCGGAGTCGCCGGTGTGCGTGGACTCGCGGTCGGGGACCGCCTCGCTGGGTACCGCGTGGCGCGCTCGTGCGCGGATGACGTCGACGGCCTTGCGCTGTGCGACCCGGACCAGCCACGCTTCGACGTTGGTGTCGTCGGCGAGGTCGGGCCAGCTCCGCAACGCGGAGAGGAACGTCTCGGAGTACGCGTCCTCGGCGTCGGGGCCTGGTCCGAGCACCGCGGTGCACACCCGCAGCACGGTTGGCCCGTGGTCTGCCATCGCCCGCTCGAACGGAATCTTCGTCGTCATCACCCCGTAGACGCACCGACCGCCCCGAACGTGAGGTGGACGGCGTCAGGATATGCGGGCGGTGTGCGTTGAGGTATTGGGTAAGCCCGAGTCCGGGGCGATGGGCAAACCCCTTGGGCGTTTGTGGCGTAGAGCACAACCCAGCTGCGCTGAGACGCGCGTCTGGGGGCGGGGTGAAACATCTGCACTGGTTGCGTATTCCGCGCTGCGAGAGTGAGTGCAGCCAGACGGCTGGTGGTCCGATCAACGTCGAGTAGCGCCATAGCTAGGCCTACCGCAAACGTTCCGTATGAACCTGAGGGGGAGCCCATGGTGCAGTTCCGAAAGTCGAAGAAGGTCGTCACACCGCCGCCATCGCGTGCAGAGCAGGCAGCAGTAACCGCTACGCCGCCTCCCCATCACTTCTTGGAGACCGAACACCCAGGCCAATCCTCCGCCGGCTCGACGAGGGGCAGGCGTTGGCTCATCGGCGCTTCCTTGGGTCTCGGCCTGCTGCTGTTGCTAGCGATCCTCGGCAACATGGGTGGATCGGGGAAGGATGAGATCCGCGCCGCGACGGAGACGACCACGGTGACCGTGACGGCGGCGCCGTTGACCACCACCATTGTCGCCCCACCCCAGACGGTGACCGTTACGGCCGAAGCGCCGCTGATCGTCCCAGCCCCTCCACCGGAGTCCGTCATCCAGGATCCGCAGAGCACCGAGACCGTGCCGGCGATAGTGCCCTTCATTCCGCAGGTACCGGAGCCCTCCAGTGCGTACTACTCGAACTGCTCGGACGCTCGCGCAGCCGGGGCCGCTCCCCTCTATAGAGGGTCGGCCGGCTACCGATCCGAACTCGATCGTGATGACGACGGGGTGGCCTGCGACTGAGGCCGCGTGTGTGCACCGGAGGAAACGAATGCGTCGCGGTTCGGTATCAACGCTCGCGTAACCGGATCGTCCGTGGTCTGGTGGACGGTGATGTCTTGCTACCGAATTCCCTTGGCCGCCGCGGCGGGTTTGACCCTTCTGGTGCTCGGGATGCCGTCCGCGGCCGCGGCGCCGGACTCCGACGAGCAGGGCTACGTGAATTCGACGGCCCGGTGCAGCGACTCGAACACCACGATCGAGTTCGGCAGCACCGAGGCCTCGCGCGTGGCGATCTGTGAGGGCCCCGACGGGGACTTCCAGTACCGCGGCGTGCGGGTGCGCGACGGCGCGAGGCTCATCCTGTCTGCCGAGCGGACCGACAGTGGCGCGTTCGTCGCCGAGAACGAGGGCGTCGAGTACACCGTGGCCGCGAAGTCGCTGATCATCAGCTTGGGCGAGAAGGTGATCCGCGAGGAACCGTGGGTCGACTTCCACAGTCCGAACAGCGGCAGCGGCACCACCACGACACCGTCGACCACGTCACCGACCAAGACCGCACCCCTGCCCCCACCGCTGCCCGCCGAAGAGGGTGGCGGCGGCTAGGCCGAGCGCTCGGCGAAGCAGGTGCGGTAGTCGCTCGGCGTCGTCTGCACGCTGCGTCCGAAGTGGTGGCGGTAGGTCACGGGTGACTCGAACCCCACCCGCGCGGCGATCTGCTCGATCGACAGCGACGACGACTCCAGCAGCGCCAGGCTGGCCTGGATGCGTTGTTCGATGAGCCACTTGATCGGCGTGGTGCCGGTGGCGCTGGCGAACTGGCGCAGGTAAGTCCGCCTCGACATCGACGAACGGGCGGCCATCTCGTCGAGGGTGATCGCGCGGTCCAGGTGTTCCAGCGCCCACTCCATGCTCGCCGCGATGCGGCCGTCGTTCGTCGGCTCGGGCACCGGGCTGTCGACGAACTGGGCCTGACCGCCGGCCCGGTGCGGCGCGACCACCAGGCGACGTGCCACGTCGTTGCCGACCTTGGCGCCGTGGTCGGAACGCACCAGATGCAGGCAGAGATCAAGTCCCGCAGCACATCCCGCGCTGGTCAACACCGAGCCCTCGTCGACGTAGAGCGGCGCGGGGTCGACGGTCACCAGGGGATGGCGCGTCCCCAGCAGGTCGGCGTAGATCCAGTGGGTGGTGGCCGACCGGCCGTCGAGGACGCCCGCGGCGGCGAGCGCGAACGCGCCGGAGCAGATCGACACCAGCCGGGCACCGCGGTCGTGCGCCGCGCGGATCGCCTCGAGCAGTTCGGGTGAGGGCGGCACGTTCACGTCGCGGACGCTCGGGATGATGACGGTGTCGGCGGCCGCAAGGTCCGACAGTCCGTACGGAGTCCTCAGCGTCGCACCGCCGATCATCCCGATCTCGGGTGTCTCGGCGCACAGTCGCACCGCGTACCAGGGCTGCGCGATGCCTGCCGAGAATGCCTCGGACAACTCGGTCATGCCGAAGATCTCCGCGGCGAGACCGGATTCGAAACCCGACATCCGGTCGTAGGCAAGGATCGACACGGTGTGCATGGCGCTATCTTAGCGGTACGCGGCGCTAGGGCCACTCGTCGTTGCGTGCGTGTGAGTCGAAGCTGTAGTCATGCTCTACGAAACTCGCCAGAAGTCATTGCGCCGCAACGGCACACTCCGCACGTTGGTTCGCTTCGCCGCGGGCGTCCACGCCGCCAACGGGGTGGCGCACGGCGTGCCTGCGCCCGTCGGCTCGTCGGCGCGCGCGCCGATCACTTCGTCGGATCGGCCGGCGTCGGATCGGCCGTCTCGGCGTCCTCGCGCTGTGGATCGAACCGCACGCTGACACGCTGAAAACCCTTGACGCGCTCCGCCTTTGCCTTGCGCGCGTAGGTCTTCCGGTCGGCGGGGGTGAGGTCGACGTGGTCGGTGAACGGAGTGAGTAGCGCCCGAGGGTGCAGCCGGTCGACCTTGACCACGTTGATCTCCGCGCACATGACGAGGCTGATCGAGACGAGGAACAGGAACGCCAGGAGGCCGAGCACCAGGGCGAAGACGCTGTTGGTGGCGCTGGCGTTCTTGGTGACGTGCGAGACGTACGTCGCGCCGAACGACTGCAGCAGCTGCCAGATGACCGCGGCCGTCAGCGCACCGGGCAGCACCTGCCGGTAGGTCAGGTGACGGGCGGTGGTCACGCGGAACGCGATCAGGCAGATGACGGCGTTGATCGCGATCGCCGCCCCGATGAGCACGGCCTTGCCGAACCAGCCGAGTGATTCCGTCGCGCGTCCGACCGCGGACAGCCCCGTCGCCGTGAAGGCGGCCGTGCCAAGGACGACCAGCAGCAACAGGCTGCGCAGCCGGGACCGGATCGGGTCGCGCCGGTTGTTGCGCGGCACCGCCCACACCGTGTCCATCGCGTTCTGCACGGCCTGCCCGACGCCGAGGCCGCCGTAGACAGCGCCGACGATGCCCACGACGACGGCGACCGTGCCGCCGCTGAGCTGCTCGGGGCGCTCCAGCTGACTGCCGATGACGGGGAACTGCGTCAGTGCCGTCTGAAGGACCTGCTGCTGCAAGTCGGGATGGCCGGCGAGGATGACGCCCAGGGCGGTCGTCAGAAGCAGGAGCAGGGGGAACAGCGAGACGAACGCGTAGTAGGTGATGAGTGCGGCGAGGTACCCGCCCTGGTCGTCGACGTACTTGTAGACGACTCCGACCGCGAAGCCGATGCCGCGGTGCCGCCGCTGCAGCCTGTCGAGCCACTCCACCACGTCCGGCGCTCCACTTCCGAGGTGCCTCGATTGGCGGAACCGCTCAATCGGGCCCGAAGTACCCCGCATCGGCCCCGCTCAACCGCGAGGTGCTCCCGGCGATACGGCTAGTGCTTGGCCTTCTTGCCGAACGGCAGCACGTGCACGATCGCGACGACGATCGCGCCGACGACCAGTCCGATGACGGCCGAGACCCCGGTGTTGAGCAGCCAGGCCAGCACGCCACCGACGCCCTCGACGGCGTGGTGGACGCCTTCCTCCCAGTGGTGGACGGTGCCGTACGGCCAGTGCCAGCCCAGCTTGTCGGACTGCACCAGCAGGATGTGGCCGCCAACCCAGAGCATCGCCACGGTGCCGATCGCCGACAGCGCGGCCAGCACCTTGGGCATGGCGGTGACCAGGCCGCGGCCGAACTTCTGCGCGAACGTCGACGACCGCTGCGCCAGGCTCAGCCCAACGTCGTCCATCTTCACGATCACGGCCACCACGCCGTACACCGCAGCGGTGATGACGATGGCCACGACGATCAGGATGACCAGCCGCGACCAGAACGCCTGGTCCGCGACTTCGTCGAGCGCGATCACCATGATCTCGGCCGAGAGGATGAAGTCGGTGCGGATGGCGCCGGCCGTCATGGTCTTCTCGGCGTCCTCGCCTGCGACGGCTGCAGGCGCGGCGTGCGCGTCGTGGCCCCGGATGCGGCCCCACACCTTCTCCGCGCCCTCGAAGCACAGGTAGGTGGCGCCGACCATCAGGATCACCGGCAGCAGCCAGGGCGCGAACTGACTCAGCAGCAACGCCGCGGGCAGGATGAAGAGCAGCTTGTTGCGCAACGACCCGATCGCGATGCGCCTGATCATCGGCAGCTCGCGGTCGGCGGTGATGCCCGAGACGTACTGCGGCGTCACCGCGGTGTCGTCGATCACCACGCCTGCCGCCTTGGCGGTCGCCCGCCCCGCCGCGGCACCGATGTCGTCGACCGAGGCCGCCGCAAGCCGGGCCAACGCGGCTACGTCGTCGAGAAGCCCGAACAGACCCGCACTCATGGCCGGAAGGGTACCCGCACAGTTCGTTCCCAGACGTGCCGAGCCGCAACCGTCGCCGTCGCTCCGCTCGGCGGTGGTCAGTGCCCTGAGTCAGAACCAGTGCGTCCCGTAGGCGCGGTGCGTCGACCTCACAGCCTGTCCATCTCGCGGCTCATCAATGCCGACTCGAGGAACTGGTAGTGCCGCAGCGATTTCTCCGGCTTGACCGGCGGCAGATGTGGAAGGTGGGCGTGGGGGACGTGAGGCATGTGTACGTGTCCAAGAGAAACATGCGGTACGTGGATGCGGTGCTCGTGAATCCAATGCCGTGCTGCCCGGGTATGCGGCACCGGCGTCGGCACAGCGGTACCGGATGTCAGCGGCACACCTGTCAAGTCGATGGGTACGGCGCCCACCGAGGGCTTGGCAACCGCTCCGACGCGGCGTTCGGATCTCTGCATTCTCCCGATCGTCATCATGGTCTTCTCCTCCGGTCGACGACTGGTCTCGTACTGCGCCCCAATCGTCATTCGTGCGGGAGTGGAGGTGTGCAGTAGTCGGGTACTGATCTCGACAGGAGGGGTGACCGAGTCCGGCACTGTAGCGATCTGCTGTCGATGCCGTTGTCGCGCTGGGATTCTCAGGACGTTTGCTTGGGAATCTGCGACAGCAGGGCGGCGAGTTCGTTGCGGCTACCAGTGCCGGTCTTGGCCATGGCCTTGTAGATGTGACTTTCCACCGTGCGGACGGACAGAAACAAGCGATCTGCCACGGCGCGGCTGGATAGGCCCCCGCCGAGCAACATGACGATCTCGCGTTCCCGATCGGTCAGGGGCAACGGTTCGACGGCGCGACGCAATGCGGGCGTGCGCGTACCCCCGCATTGCTGTGCCAGCGCCTCCGCGCGCGACGCGCACCCGAGCGCCGATCCCCGGAGGCCCTGCCGGTGGAAGGTGATCGCGGCGTGGGCGGCAGCGTCGACCGCAGCCACTCGGTCCCCCATTTCCTCGTATTGGTCGGCCACTGCCACCAATGCGTCCCCGTCGCCGTCTCGTAAAGCGGCGGCGAATCTGGCTGCGGCGCCTGCACGCGGACCCTCGACCAGAGCCGCGAGTTCCTGGAGACGGGCCGCGCCGGAAGCGTCGCCGAATTGGGTCGCCGTCTGCAGGCACATCACCTCGGGCGCGAATTGCGATTCCGCGCGGGCTGTTCGGGCGGCCGTCAAGGTCATCTCGGACGCTTCGCTGAGGGCGCCCTCGCAGGCGGCCACCCATGCCCGTGCGATGCAGTATGCGTGGTCCAGGTACCGCCAACTCGGGTACCGGCGCCGGGTAAGCGTCTCGAGGGCGGCGGCGGCCTCCACCGTCGCCCCGCGCATGGCCAGGGCGGTGGTGCGTACCAGGTGATATTGATAGCCGAAGCCGTTGGTGTCGCCGGACGCAAAGAAGGCGTCAACTACCGGTTCCAGCACATCGCATGACGTCTTGAGCCTGCCGGCTCCGAGTTCGGTCCGTCCGGCCAGAGCAGTGCTCAGCAGACGGGCGGCACCGGGGAGATCCGCCGATTGACGGACCAACGCCTCCGTTGCCTCGACGGCGTCGCCGATCCGGCCGGACAGCAGTAGCGCGCCCACGTAGGCGTCGGCGAGGACGAAGCGCATCTGCGCTGCATCGAACGCGCCACGGGCAATCGTGTAGCCGGTTTCGCCGACGGAAAGTGCGTCCGTCGTGCGGCCGATGTCGCCGTACGCCAGGGTCATCGCCCACGCGGTGACGGCGCCCACCACTGCCGGGAGGCGCTTCAGTTCCACGTCCTTCGACGTCTTCAGCGCAGCGTCGGGCATGCCCATCGCCGCCAGGTGCACGGTGCGGAACGCGTCGATGCAGCCTTGAGCATCGGGCGATACGCCACGGGAAGCCTCTTCGATTACGCGTTTCGCGCGCGTCGGGTCTGCCATTGCGCACAGAATGTTGGCGGACCGCAGGAAGGCGACCCTCGAACGCCCGCAATCGGTTAGACCATCGGCCGGTATGCCCTCGAGCACCTCGTCGGCCTCGCGGCCGCGACCTAGCCACGACAGCGCGTGAGCCCTGGCCAGATAGGCCTCCATGCCGCCGCCGGCGCGTATGGCCGCTTCGGACAGTCGGTCGGCCAACGGCAGATCCGCGAGCCACACCGCACCCTGCGCCGCGACGAGCAGTAGCTCGGGATCCGGCTCCAGGTCCGATTCCAGGGTCAGGGCGGCACGGTGGACGATGACGCGCATCTCATCGCATCGGCTGCTCGAGGCGAGTTCGTTTGCCACCAAGGCGCGTAAGCGACGCATTCTCGTGGGAGGAGCACGATTCTTGCGTACTTCGCCATAGAGGGGATGGGCCAATCGGACCTCCACCCGGCCGTCGACGGAAGCGAGGGTGACGAGACCTAGGGTGTCGGCGTGTTCGACTGCAGCGGGATCGGTGATGGTTTGAAGCGAAAACAGTTCGAGGGGTTCGGCGATCGCCAGCACGTCGATGACTTCGGCCACCGAGCCGGGCAGCGCGCCCATCCGAAATTCGATCAGCTCGATCAAGTCGACCGGCACCACCGGTTCACCCTTCCAGCGCCAATGCCGGTCCTCGTGGACGATCTTGCCGCTGGAAAGCCCCTGTTCGACGATGTGGTGCAGGTAGAGCACATTGCCGCGGGTCAGTCGCCACAGGTGCTCCACGGCATCGGAATCCATTGGCCCACCCAGCGTCGTCGACAGTAGCGTCGACGTCTCGTCGCGTGAGAATGGTTGCAGTTGCAGCCGTTCGAAGTCAGCACCGTGCCAAATCTCCCGCACGCTGCCGGGAACGAGGTCGCCATCGCGCAACGTCAGCACCACTTTCGCGGCGTTGCGTTGCACGAGCTGTTGCACGACGAAGGCCGAAAGATCGTCCAGTTGATGCACGTCGTCGACGCAGAGTACGACCTCGTTGTCCATCCTGGAGACGGAGGTGAGGGAATGGATCACACCACGGACCAGCTGGACGGTTTCGGTCACGTCCGGTTGAAGCCACTCCGCGAAAGCACCAAGCGGCACGGACTTTGCCGACGACGTGCCGACTGCCCACCGGGTCTCGCACGTCGGCGAGGCTGCCATGGCCAATGCCTCGCGCGCGATTCGACTCTTGCCGACGCCCGCCGCGCCAGAGACGATGACACCGGAGAGCCCCGGGTGGGCGAGTGCCTCCCCGATCTGTCGTATTTCCCCCGAGCGGCCAATCAGTGGCCACCTCAACGCCACTGGACAAGCGTAGATCTCGCACGAGGTGCTGTATACGGCGTGTGATTCGACCGGAAGGACCCTGGCTTTGCTGCGCTGTGGGCGCCATGCCGTGCCGCCTCAAGGTGCCGAACGCCGGAACCCTGCTGTCGATCTCACATTCCGATGAGCGATTCGATCCACCCGCGCGCGAAGTAGACGACGAAGCCCGCCGTCACGATCCACAGCAGCGGGCTGATCTCGCGGGCCTTGCCCGTCGCCGACCGCGTGACCACCCACGCGATGAAGCCGATCCCGATGCCGTTGGCGATCGAGTAGGTGAACGGCATCGCCGCCACCGTGAGGATGACGGGCAGGGCGACGGAGAAGTCGGAGACGTCGATGTGGCGCAGCTGGGACACCATCATCACGCCGACGACCACCAGCGCGGCCGCAGCGACCTCGGTCGGCACGATCGACGCCAGGGGCGAGATGAACATCGCGGCGAGGAAGAGCACGCCGGTGACGATGTTCGCCAGGCCGGTCCGGGCGCCCTCCTCGATGCCCGCGCCCGATTCGATGAACACCGTGTTCGACGACGCGGACGTCGCGCCACCGACGGCCGCACCCGCACCCTCGACGATCAGCGACGCCTTGAGCCGCGGGAAGTTGCCCTGCTCGTCGGACAGCTTGGCCTCGCGGGACAGGCCGGTGAGCGTGCCCATCGCGTCGAAGAAGTTGGCGAACACGAGGGTGAAGACCAGCATGACCGCCGCGAGGATGCCGATGCGGCTGAAGCTCGACAGGCTGAACTCGCCGACCAGGGACAGGTCGGGCATGGCGAAGGGCGAGCCCGTCAGCGTGGGCACCGACAGGCTCCACCCGCCGGGCTTGTCGACGGCCGAGCCCAGGTGCCAGATCGCCTCGATGACGACCGCGACGATCGTCCCGGTGACGAGGCCGATCAGGATGCCGCCGCGCACCCGGCGCACCACCAGCACGCCCGTGATCAGCAGGGTGAAGACGAAGACGAGCACCGGAACGGTGGTGATCGACCCGACGCCACCCGTGCCGAGGCCCACGGGCGGCGAGGGGCTGCCGGTGGATCCCACGAATCCCGCGTCGACCAGGCCGATGAACAGGATGAACAGGCCGATGCCCGCGGTGATCGCGAGCTTGAGCGCCATGGGCACCGCGTCGAAGACCAGGCGCCGCAGGCCCGTCGCGGCCAGCATCACGATGATCAGGCCGTTGATCACGACCAGGCCCATCGCCTCGGGCCACGTGACACTGCCGACCACCGTCGTGGCGAGGAACGAGTTGATGCCCAGGCCCGCCGCGAACGCGAACGGCAGCCGGGCGATCAGACCGAACAGGATCGTCATGACGCCTGCGGCCAGCGACGTCGTGGCCGAGACTTGCGCGAAGTCGAGCGTGTTGCCTTCGACGTCCTCGGCGCTGGACAGGATGATCGGGTTGAGCACGATGATGTAGGCCATCGCGATGAACGTGACGAGGCCACCGCGGATCTCGGTGCCGAACGTCGACTCCCGGGCGGTGATCTCGAAGTAGCGGTCCAGACGATTCATGCGTCGACCCTAAGTTCGCGGCGGCGATCGTGGGCGGTGGCATGCTGGAAGCGTGGGCATTCTGTTCCGGTTGGCCGAGCTGCTGCTCATCCTCGTGCCGCTGGCAGGAGCGCTCTATGCCGGCTGGCGGACGTTCCGGCGCGTCGGCGGTCCACGCGACGAGGTTCCCGGCGACGACGCCCCTGCCGCGCGACCGCTGCCCGACGCCGACGCCGGGCGCGACCGGACGGTGCTGTGGCGAACCATCGTCCGCACCGTCGAGGAGCACGACCGAATCGACGCCCGATGGCTCGACTACGAACTCGACGCCGCCAAGCTGCTGGACTTCCCGTTGATGACCGACGTCGGGGATCCGAAGGTGATGGCCTTCCACAAGGCGAAGCTGCGTGCCGACCTCCTGCGGCCCGCGCGGGCGGAGGATCTGCTCGACGACCGCCAGTCCGCCGCCGAGTATCTGAGCGCCGTCGAGGACTACGTGACGGCCTTCAATGCCGCGGAAGTCGAGGCGCAACGGTTGCGCCGCAGCGACTTCTCCCGTGAGGCGCAGCAGCGGATGTCGCGCGCGCAGAACCTGTTGCGGGTCGCGGCGGATCCCTCTGCGACGCCACGTGAACGCGCCCAGTCACTCGAACTCGCCGACCGCGAACTCCAGGGTCTGGTCGTGCTGCCGCAGGCCACCCGACTCGGCATCGAGCGGGGCATCGCAGGCGAACTCGGCCGCTAGCGGGCGCTCAGTCCTGCGCGGTGAGCCCGAGAGCGGCGAGCCGTTCGCGTGCCTCGTCCGGGATCGGCGTCGGGCCGTCGTCGTCCAGCGTCACCAGGACGGTGTCGCAGAGGCTGACGCATTCGTCGGCGACGAACAGGGCGGTGGACGCGACGTAGGACGTGCGTCCGATCCGGCCGACCCCGATGCCCGTGGCGATCTTCGCCGGCCAGTGCGCCTCCCGCACGAAGTGCACGACGGTGGAGGCGGTGACGATGCGCATCCGACGGCTGCTGAGGTCGTAGACGCCGGGGAACACGGTCCTGTTCAGCGTTGCGCGGCAGTTCTCGTGCAGTGATGCCAGCGCAAGGTTGTTGAGGTGTCCGTTGGTGTCCATGTCGCCGTAGCGGGCGTCGATGGCGTCGTGCACCGGGTAGGTCTGCGGGAGCAGGCGTGCGGGGTGCGGACGCGGCGCCGTGCCGACCAGACTCATCCGGTCAGCGTAGGACGCTAGAGCGTGAACGCCGCGCGGAAGGCGGCCAGAGCCGTCTCGGTGTCCGCGGAGTTCCATGCCTCCATGCCGACGGTCCCCTCGAAACCGATGTCGCGCAGCGCCTTGGCGATCGCGGGGTAGTTGATCTCGCCGGTGCCCGGTTCGCACCGGCCGGGAACGTCCGCGACCTGGATCTCTCCGATGGCATCGCCGCAGCGCCGAATCAGTTCGATGAGGTTCCCCTCGCCGATCTGCGCGTGGTAGAGGTCGAGCATCATCTTGACGTTGGGGTGGCCGACGCCCTCCACCAGCGCGAGCGTGTCCTTCGCACGGGCCAACGGCACGCCCGGGTGGTCGACGATCGAGTTCAGGTTCTCGACGCAGAACGTCACGCCCGCAGCCGCGCCCAGTTCGCCGATCCGCTCGAGCGTGCGTTGCGCGGTCAGCCACATCTGACCGGTGGATCGGTACCGCGGTCGGGCTGCCTTGCCGTCGACCAGTTCCGCGGTGTGCAGGTTGAGCCGGGTGACGCCCAGCGTCTCGGCGGCTCGAATGCTGCGCTCGGCACTGCGGTACACCTCGTCGGTCGAGTCCGGGTCGATCAGGTCGCCGTGCAAGTACCCCGTCATCGAGGTGAACCGTGCCCCGGTGGCCGCGAGCGCGGGAAGGTCCTTGTCGTGCCAGCTCCAGATCTCCACGGCGAAGCCGAGTTCGGCGATCCGCTCGACCCGCGCCTCGATCGGCAGGTCGCGGAACACCATCTCCGAGCAGACGGCCAGTTCGAAGCCGCTCATGATGCATCCGATCCACTAGAACGTTCTAGTCGCTAGTAAAGCCGTCATTGCCGATCGGCGTCAACACGCGTGTGGAACGTTCTAGGCTGGGCGCCGTGCATACCCGGCCGACGCTGCAGGACGTGGCGCGCCGCGCGGGTGTCTCGCGCGCGCTGGTGTCGATCGTCATGCGCGATGCGCCGGGCGCGAGCGACGCGACCCGCGTCCGGGTGCGCGCTGCGGCCCAGGAGATCGGCTATCGCCCCGACCCACGGGCGCGGCGCCTACGGCAGTTGCGCACGCGCCTCATCGGGGTCATGTTCGGCGTCGGCCAGGAGTTTCACGCCGAACTGGTCGACGGGGTGTACGCGGCTGCCCAGGACACCGGCTACGACGTCGTGCTCAGCGGCGTCACCCGGCATCACGACGAGCGCCGGGCCCTGCACGCGCTGGTCGACGATCGCTGCGAGGGGATCGTGCTCCTCGGCCCGGGCGCGTCGGCGCGCGAGTTGGCCGAACTCGACACCCGCGTGCCCGTGGTCTCGGTTGCGCGGCGCATACGAGGTGTCGACGCGGTGCGCAGTGACGACGTCGCCGGCGCAGCCCTGGCCGCCGATCACCTGATCGCGCTGGGGCATCGCAGCATCGTGCACCTCGACGGCGGGCGTGCTCCCGGTGCGGCCGAACGCCGGCGCGGGTACGGCAGACGCATGCGGGCAGCGGGGTTCGAGCCAACGCTTCGCGCAGGCGGCCTGACCGAGCGCGACGGCGCCGCTGCCGCCATCGAACTCCTCGAGTCCGGCGGTGCACTGCCGTCGGCGATCTTCGCCTTCAACGACCGCTGCGCTCTCGGCGTTCTCGACGTGCTGATCCGTGCCCGCGTCGACGTGCCGCAGCAGGTCTCGGTGGTCGGGTTCGACGACAGCCCGTTGGCACGCCTGGCCCACGTCGACCTGACCACCGTTCGACAGGAAGCCCACGTGCTTGCCCGTACCGCCCTGACCCGACTGGTCGAGCGGTTGGATAGCGGAGAAACCGCCCTGAACGCCGTGGACGTCGTCGTCCCACCCTCGCTCGTGGTTCGCGGCAGTACCGCGCCGACTATTCGAAACGCGCGGATCAAGCCTCCGTGAGGACTTTGCCACGCTACGATGGCAACGTGGGGTGGGAACCTGGGGGGTGGACGGCGCTGACCCGCGTCGACATGTGGCCAGGTATTGCGACGCCACTGCTGATGACACGCATCGGCGGGTCATGCTTCCTGTTCGGGGGCCTGTTGGTGGTGCTGATGACCAGCCTCGCACCATCGAGTTTCACCGACACGTCCGTGCAGTGCGGCAATGCGGCAGTCGCGGGCGTCGTCGGATTGACGGTGTTGCTGTGGGGTGAGCGGCTCCGGTTGTGGCAGTTCCATCTGATGGTGCTGACGGCGACTCTGCAGATCACCGTGTCGGTCTACGAGTCGGCGAACCCGTCGGTGGCGGTCTCGTTTGCCACCCTCTACGTCTTCATCGCTTGCGCGGCATTCTTCGTCGCCTGGCCCGCGGCGGCGCTGCAGTTGGGTGCGGCACTGGTGTGCTGCACGACGGCCATGGCGATGACGTCGACCGTGCCGTGGTGGTCCGGTCTGGTCGCGTCGGGCACCACGGTCGCCATCGGAATAGTCATCGCCATCCTCGGCCGCCTTGTGTTCGACGCCGAACTCGACGACGTCACCGGTCTGCTGAACCGCCGCGGGTTCGATCGGCTCCTCGGGTTCGCGGTCCGACGAGCACGGTCGGGCGGGCTTCGGCCGGCAGTCGTGTTCGTGTGCGTCGACGGGTACGGCGCGATCCACGAGCAGTTCGGTGGCGGGGTCGCCGACGAGGTGATGCAGGAGATCGTCGCGGCCTGGCGCAACACGCTGGAGCCCGACCACGTCCTCGCCCGACGGGGCGCCGACGAGTTCACCGTGCTGCTCCCCAACGGCACGGATCAGCAAGCGGTTTCGCTGACCCACCGACTGCGTGACGCCGTGTCGACGGGGTGTTCGGCGGGCGTCACGACGTGGCAGCCGGGCGAGTCGGTGTCGGTCGTGGTCGCCCGTGCCGACACCGCGCTGCGCCGGGCGAAGCGCAGCGGCCGGAACCGCACGATGCTCGAATCCGCGAACCTGCCACCCGTGGCGGTCGAACTGAGCGACGCGCTCGCCGCTGAGGCGCTCGACGTGCGCTACCAGCCCGTCGTGGCACTGTCGGACGGCGACCTGGTGGGCATCGAGGCGCTGTTGCGCTGGTCGCCGCCGTCGCGTCCCGATCTGTCGCCCTACGAGGTGATCCGGGTGGCGGAGGAGAACAACCTCATCGCGGCACTCGATCACTACGTCCTGCGCCGTGCATGTCTGGATGCACAGCGGATTCGCAGCGATGCGCTGCACTCGTCGATGTGGTTGAGCGTCAACGTCTCCGGGCTGGAACTGGTCCAGAAGGGCTACGCCAAGCAGGTATTCGACACCCTCGCCGAAACCGGTTGGCCCGCCGAACGTTTGGTGCTCGAGGTCACCGAGAGCGTGGTCGACGTCGACCGGCCCTCGGCTCTGGAGGCTCTGACGGCGCTGCGCCGGGGCGGTGTGAAGGTAGCCGTCGACGACTTCGGCACCGGCTACTCGTCGCTGAGCAGGCTGCAGGCCGTGCCGACCGACTTCTTGAAGCTCGACGCGTCGTTCGTGGCGGTGGTGACGCCGACGTCGTGCGAACCGACGCCCCTCCTACGAGCGGTCGCGGCACTCGCCGACGCGCTGCACCTGACGGTGATCGCCGAAGGCGTCGAAACGCCGCAGCAGGCATCGGTGCTCCGGCGTCTCGGAATCGAGTTCGCGCAGGGCTTCTACTTCGGGAAGGCACAGCGTCCCGCCGAACTGCTCGACGTGATGGCCCCGGCACCGTCGTGGCGTCCCAACCTCCTGCGATGAGCCACGTCACATAGCATTTCGACGTGGCGCTCGACGGTGAACAGCTGGCAGCACTCGCCGCCGTGGTCGAGACCGGATCGTTCGACGCAGCGGCCGCGTCGCTGCACGTCACACCGTCGGCGGTGAGCCAGCGCATCAAGGCACTGGAACAGCGGGTGGGCCAGGTGCTCGTACGCCGCGAGCGACCGTGCACGGTCACCCCGGCGGGGGTGCCGCTGCTGCGGCTGGCGGCGCAGACCGCCCTGCTGGAGTCGGAGGCGCTGGCCGAGGTGAGCGGCGACCAGGTCGCGGCACCGCGAATAGCTCTAGCCGTCAACGCCGATTCGATGGCCACGTGGTTCCCATCGGTGTTCGATCGCCTGGACTCGGTCCTGTTCGACCTCCGCATCGAGGATCAGGACCACTCGGCGCGGCTGCTCCGCGAGGGCGTCGTGATGGGGGCCGTCACGACCGAGCGGACGCCGGTGCCCGGGTGCCGGGTAGAGCGGCTCGGCGTGATGCGGTACGTACCGACGGCGTCGAGTTCCTTCATGACGCGGTACTTCGAGGCCGGGTTCACCGCTCGTAGCGCCGCCTCGGCGCCGCACATCGCGTGGAATCGCGACGATGCACTGCAGGAGATGTTCCTGCGCCGGGTATTCAAGCGGCCGATCACGCCGCCGACGCACTACGTCCCGACCGCCGAGGGATTCGCCGCTGCGGTCCGCGCCGGTCTGGGGTGGGGGATGTTCCCCGAACCGCTGGCCGGAGCGGACGCCGAGTTGGTCCGTATCTGCGACGCGCATCTCGACGTACCGCTGTTCTGGCAGTGCTGGAAGCTCGACAGCTCGCTGCTCGCGCGGCTGACCGACGCCGTGCGCTCGGCGGCGACGGCCGCCCTGCAGGGCTGACACGCGCCCGCCGCTCGTCCTAGCTGTGATCAACGTCGCTAACCCTCGAGGCGCTGTTTTGGTACGGTGAGTAAACAGTCGTACACCGAAATGCGGTGTCGACCTGCCTACCGGAAGAAGCCAGACACGTGAACACGACGATCGATGACGGTGGACGCCCGTCGGAGAAGCGCGTGCAGACGAGGTCTGTCGTGACGCGTCGCCGGATCTTGGACTCGGCCGTGCGATTGTTCGCCGAGCAGGGCTATCCGGCGACCGGGACGCGCGAGATCATCGCCCAGTCGGGAATGACCGGCGGCGCCTTCTACCACCACTTCGGCGACAAGGACTCGGTCGCGAAGGCCATCCTGGCCGAGGCCAACGCCAGGGTCCTGGCGGCGTTCGTCGCGACCGACGCGGGTGGACCGGCCGTCGAGGCCGCGATCCGAGGGACGTTCGCCGTAGCGTCGCTGCACGTCAGGGACGCCGGTGTGCGCGTCGGGTCGCAGCTCCTGCACACCGTCGGCCGCACGACGGGGCAGGCGGGCCGGTACTTCGCGGCGTGGTCCGACGCGTTGGGTGCACAGTTCGACAGAGGTCAGCGGCAAGGCGACGTGCGCAACGATCTGGACCCCGAGGTCGTCGGCCGGTCGGTCGCCTCGGCGTCCTATGGCGCGTGGGCCGTTGCCGGCTTGACCCCGGGCGACTCCAACGTGGTCGCCCGGATGGCCGACCTGTGGGACGTCATGCTGCCGGCCATCGTCGTGCCCGACGTGGCGCCACGCTTGCGCGGCTACTTGCGCGAGCAATGCCGGCAGCTCGCCGGTGAACGGCCGTACTGAGCCGACACCGGCGCGTCGGCTACGCCGCGCTGGCCGTCTGCAGTTCGCGAATCGCGGTCCGCAACCCACGGCGGCGTCCCGTCGCGGGATCGACGTAGGCGTTCCGTAGCCGATCGGTCCTGGTGAACTTCTTCTCCGAGTGCGTCTCCGGCGCATCGTCGGACGTCGCCTTCAGGTACTTGTCCGGCAGTGCCAGCTTCGCGATGGTCCAGAACGACTGCCCGTACTGCCGCAGGATGGGCCCCGTCGTGTAGGGCAGGTCGTACTTCTCGCACAGCGCACGCACCCGGACCGCGATCTCGGCGTAGCGGTTGCTCGGCAGGTCGGGGAACATGTGGTGCTCGATCTGGTAGCAGAGGTTGCCACTCATGAACGCCATCAGCGGGCCGGCGTTGAAGTTGGCCGAGCCGAGCATCTGGCGCAGGTACCACTCGGCCTGCGTCTCGGTCTCGAACTCCTCCTTCGTGAACTTCTCTGCGCCGTCGGGGAAGTGGCCGCAGAAGATCACCATGTACGACCAGTAGTTGCGGATCAGGTTCGCCACCGCGTTCGCGCCGAGGGTGTGCTTCCACCCCGGTCCTGCGAGCGCCGGGAAGACGACGTAGTCCTTGCCGACCTGCTTGCCGACCTTCTTGCCGATGATCTTCAGGTCCTTGCGGACCTCGGCCATGGACTTCTCGCCCTTGCGCCACTTGGTCGTCTCGACCCCGTGCAGTGCGACGCCCCACTCGAACAGCGTGCCGAGCAAGATGTTGTAGATGGGGTTGCCGATCATCCACTTCTCCCAGCGCTGGTCGCGCGTGAGACGCATGATGCCGTAACCGATGTCGTCGTCGAGGCCGACGATGTTGGTGTACTTGTGGTGGATGTAGTTGTGCGACTTCTTCCAGTGCTCCGTGGGAGACGTCGTGTCCCACTCCCATTCGGTGGAGTGGATCTCCGGGTCGTTCATCCAGTCCCACTGACCGTGGGTGATGTTGTGGCCGAGTTCCATGTTCTCGATGATCTTGCCGGTGGCGAGCATCGCGGTGCCCAGAGTCCAGGCATACCGGTTGCGGCTCGCCATCAGGACCACGCGGCTGCCGACCACGAGGCCGCGCTGCAGCTGAATCGCCCGGCGGATGTAGCGGGCGTCGCGCTCGCCGCGCGACTCCTCGATGTCGGCGCGGATTGCGTCGAGTTCGCGTCCCAGTTCCTCGACGTCCTCGGCGGATAGGTGGGTGTATTGCTTGATGTCGCTGATGGCCATGTCGTCGCCTTAGATGTCGATGGTGCAGTCGCCGGATGCGGTCGAGATGCAGGTCTGGATTCGGTCGCCTTCGCCGTGCTCGTTCCCCGACCGGATGTCCCGGACGTAACCGGATTCCAGTGGCAGGACGCAAGATTGGCAGATGCCCATGCGGCATCCGAAGGGCATTTGGATGCCGGCGTCCTCGCCGGCCTGGAGCAGCGAGGTCGCGCCGTCCACGTCGACGCTCGTGCCGGACTTCTTGAACAGGACCGTCCCGCCCTCGCCGCCCTTGTCGGTGCGGGCGATGGTGAAGCGCTCGGTGTGCAGGGACTCCCGCACCCCGGCCTGGGTCCAGGTGTCCTCGGCGGCGTCGAGCATCTCGGTCGGGCCGCATGCCCACGCGGAGCGGTCGGCCCAGTCGGCGACCACTTCGTCCAACTCGGCGAAGTCGATCTTGCCCATCTCCGCCGTCAGTTGGAGGTGCAGCCGGTAGTTGGGCTGCTCGCGCTCGAGCGTGCGCAACTCGTCGTGGAAGATCACGTCCTCGGCGGTGCGGGCGCTGTGGACGTGCACGATGTCCGGCCGTTCGCCGCGCGCCTTGAGCGAACGGAGCATCGCCATGATCGGCGTGATGCCGCTGCCCGCCGTGATGAACAGCAGTGCCGGGGGCGCCGGATCGGGCAGGGCGAAGTCACCCTTGGGCGTGGCCAGCCGCACGACCGTGCCCGGCTGCACGCCGTTGACGAGGTGGGTGGACAGGAAGCCCTCGGGAGTGGCCTTGACGGTGATCGACACGTGGCCGCCGTCCTGCTTGGGGACCGACGTCAGCGAGTACGAGCGCCAGTGCCACTTGCCGTCGACCCGCAGGCCGATGCCCAGGTACTGGCCGGGGAGGTAGTTCCCGCTGAAGCCCCAGCCGGGCTTGATGATGACCGTCGCCGAGTCCTCGGTCTCGCGCCGGACGTCCACGACGACGCCCCGCAGTTCCCGTGCCGACCAGAGCGGGTTGATGAGCTTCAGGTAGTCGTCGGGGAGCAGCGGTGTGGTCGCCCTGGCGGCCAACCCCCGCAGGACGTTCACCTTCGGCGTGGTCGCCGTCTCGACGTCTCGCGCCGGAGCCACGCTCCACCGCGTCAAACTGCGCAACTTGCCGCCCATGCGTCGCTGCCTCTCCGACCGCGTGTGCGGTACCTCACATCACAGTGCCCGTTCCGCAGCGGCGCGACACCTGTATCCGCAGAACATTCGAGGGCAATGTTTCTACCGCGCTAGCTGGGCGTTTCCTGACAGCGGAGGATGGTTGACATGACCGATTTCGAATCACCGATCCCGAGGTTCCACCTGGCGATGCCGGTCGACGACCTGGCTGCCGCGCGCCGGTTCTACGGCGAGGTGCTCGGGCTCGAGCAGGGCCGCAGCTCGGAGTCGTGGGTGGACTGGAATCTGAAGGGCCATCAGTTCGTCACGCACCTGGCGCCGGGTCGGGTGCGGCCGATCCACAATCCCGTGGACGGCCATGACGTCCCGGTGCCGCACTTCGGGCTGATCCTGACCGTCGCCGACTTCCACGACCTCGCGCAGCGGTTGCGGACCGCGGACGTCGAGTTCGTGATCGAGCCCTACGTCCGCTTCGAAGGTCAGCCGGGGGAGCAGTGGACCATGTTCCTGCTGGATCCCGCGGGCAATGCCCTGGAGTTCAAGGCCTTCGCGGACGACTCCCAGGTCTTCGCATCGTGACGACCTGAAACCGGCATTAAACGGGGGCCCTCACGGTTGCACTGATCATGATGACGATGACCAAGCGTGACTTCGGTGAGTTCTTGGGAACGGCACTGATGTGCGTCGTGGTGTGCCTGGTGGCCCTCGCGGTCGGCTTCACGGCGCTGCTTATCACGGACTCCGTGTCGAACACGGGTGTCTTCTCACCCCACGGGCCGACTGGCTCATCGGCCACTTGATGACCGGGCCTACTGTGGGACGGGTGAACAAACACGTGGTCATCGCCGGCGGGCACGGCAAGATCGCCCTGCACCTGGAGCGCCTGCTGAGCGACCGGGGCGACTCGGTGGCGGGCCTGATCCGCAATCCCGATCAGGCGCCCGACCTCGAAGCCAACGGTGCACGGGCGATCGTGGTGGACCTCGAGAGCGCGGGCGTCGACGAGGTCGCCGAGCACCTGCGCGGTGCCGACGCCGTCGTGTTCGCCGCAGGCGCGGGGCCGGGTAGCGGCGCCGAGCGGAAGGACACCGTGGATCGGGCCGCAGCCGTGCTGCTCGCCGACGCGGCGATCGCCGCGGGCGTGCGCCGCTACGTGATGGTGTCCGCGATGGGTGCCGACGAGGCGCCAGAGGGTGACGGCGACGATGCGGTGTTCTCGGCCTACCTGCGGGCCAAGGCCGCAGCAGACCGGGACGTCCTGGGTCGGCGTGACTTGGCCACGACCATCGTCAGGCCCGGGTTGTTGACCGACGAGCCGGCAACCGGTCAGGTGACGGTGGCCGAGAAGACGGGCCGCGGCAGCATCGCCCGCAGCGACGTGGCTGCCGTGCTGGCGGCGGTGGTGGACGACGACGGGACCGCGGGGGTCACCTTCGAGGTGATCGGCGGGGAGACCCCCATCGCGATCGCCGTCGCGTCATTGGTGAACTGACTACTACGGGTGTACGTGGCCTACGGCCGCGTGGTGCCTGCGCCGACCGCGCAGCAGATGGGCCAACCAACGAACGTCGAGCAACATGGTTTCTATCCTTCTCGACTAAGCGGACTTGGTGAGGATGGGCAGGAGACGCCGACGCTCGTCGGCGACGTCCGAGAAGTGGTGCAGCGCTTCCGGAACCGAACGAGTGATGGGCAGCTGCGGATCCTGCGCATGCGAGCGCAGAACGCGGGCCAGTTCCTCGTCGGCCACCAGTGACCACTCGACGCCTGCGTCGTAGCAGGCCTGGTCGATTGCGTCGAGCAGTTCGACGCCGGCCTTGGCGAACGACTCGACGCCACTGAGGTCGAGGATGAACGCCTTCTCGGGGATGACGCAGTGCAGAGCACGGTCGACGAGGCAGCCGACGTTCGTCGCATCGACGGCACCGGTGATGGACATGACCGAGGCCATCTGCCTGCACAGCGTGTGGACTTCTGCGCCCTTGCAGTCGATCGTCGGGTTGCCATACCGGAACGGGGATTTCGAAGCCGGAACGTGGGTGGTGATGCCCATGGCCAGTCTCCCTTCGATGCTCGGTCGAAGAGGTCTTCGACGTAGTACCGAAGCTATGGGCCGAAGTTAAGGTACTGGGGAGTCAGCACTAAACAGTTGCTAAGAACTCCCGCGCCACCCGGATCAGGGCCGTCCCTGCGGCCCGGTGTACTTCTCCCACGGCGAGTAGTCGGCCAGGAGGGGCTCCTGCGGTGGCCGCTCGTCCTCGGGTACGTGCTGGAGGTTGATCCTGATGCGGTACCAGATCGAACTGGGCCCCCGCATGCCGTCGACCAGGACGTCGACGGGTTTCAGCCGTTCGGCGGCCGCGGGGTATTTGCCCTTCCACGTCTGAAGGGCCGCCATCGCCTCGTCCTTCGTCTTGGTGCGGGCGATCTCGATCAGCGGCATGGGTGAGACCCGCCCGCCTGCACCGTTCGCGCGCCGTGCGCCGCGCGGCGCCTTCTCGGCCGGGCCGAGTTCCTTCGCGCGCTCGAGGAGTTGATCGAGGCCGCCGGGCGCGTCGTCCATGCCCTCCCACGGATCGCCGAGATCGGCGTAGCGGGCAGGCACCGTGCGAACGGTGTAGTCCTCGGGCCTGCAGGTGGGCACCTCGTCCCACCGCAACGGGGTGGACACCCTGGCGTCGGGCCGCGAGCGCACCGAGTAGGCCGACGCGACCGTCCGGTCCTTGGCGTTCTGGTTGAAGTCGACGAAGACGCCCTCGCGCTCCTCCTTCCACCATCGGCTGGTGGCCAGGTCCGGCGCGCGCAGTTCCACCTCGCGGGCAATGGTCTCCGCCGCCAGGCGCACCTGCTTGTAGGGCCAGTGCGGCGCGATCCGCGCGTACACGTGGAAGCCCTTGGACCCGGAGGTCTTGGGCCAGGCGGTGAGGCCGAAGTCGGCGAGCACGTCGCGAGCGACCAGGGCGACCTCGACGATCTGGGGCCACTCGACCCCCGGCATCGGATCGAGGTCGACCCGCAACTCGTCGGGGTGCTCGAGGTCCTTGGCCTGCACGGGGTGCGGGTTGAGGTCGACGCAGCCGAGGTTGACCGCCCACACCAGGCCGGCCGGCTCGCGCAGCACGGCCTCCTTGGCCGACGTGCCCGAGGCGTACTTCAGCTCCGCGACGTCGATCCAGTCCGGTCGGTTCTCGGGTGCGCGCTTCTGGAAGACCGCCTCCTCGGTGATGCCCTTGACGAAGCGCTTCAGGATCATCGGTCGGCCCGCGACCCCGCGCAGCGCCCCGTCGGCCACCGACAGGTAGTACTGGATCAGGTCTAGCTTGGTGACGCCGGCGTCGCCGTCGGGTCCGGGAAAGACCACCTTGTCCGGATTGGTGATCTTGAGCGTGCGCCCGCCGACTTCGAGGGACAGCGCGTTCGCCATGTCGCCATGGTAGGCGCGCATCGGCCAGGAATGGGTCACGGATCCGACCTCGACGCGACGCGCGTCACATAGGCTGGCGGCATGGTGAACATCACTGACCTGTCGACGTTGGTGCGCGAGTCCGCCGGGCGGTACGTGGAGCGCGGCGCTGCCGAACTGCACTACGCCCGCAAGATGTTCGAGGCGGGCGCGCTGAAAGTCGAAGCGCCGCAAGCGATGGCGGCGATGCTGGCGGACATCCGGCGGTGGGGCGAGTTCGGGATGATCCCGGCGCTCAACGCGCGCCGGTGGCCGCACCGCAAGGCCGTCATCGACGACGACGGCGATCTGAGCTTCGGCGAACTCGACGACGCCGCCAATGCCGTCGCCCACGGGCTCCTGTCGAAGGGTGTGCGCAGCGGTGACGGCGTGGCGTTGCTGATCCGCAACCACCGCTGGTTCACGATCGCCTTCTACGGCGCGGCCCGGGTCGGTGCCCGCATCATCCTGCTGAACAGCGAGTTCTCGGGTCCGCAGATCAAGGAGGTGTCCGAACGCGAGGGCGCCAAGCTGATCATCCACGACGACGAGTACACGAAGGCGGTGTCCGCGGCCGATCCGGAGCTGGGCAAGCTGCGCGCGCTGCCGACCAACCCGGACAAGGCCGACGCCGCGGACGCCTCCGGTGAACAGCCCCACGAGAGCAACGACGAGACGCTCGCCGACCTGATCGAGCGCAACGCGGGCAGCGGCCCGGCGCCGAAAGTCGACAAGCACGCCAAGATCATCATCCTCACGAGCGGCACCACCGGAACGCCCAAGGGCGCCAACCGCAGTTCCCCGCCGTCGCTCGCACCGATCGGCGGCGTGTTGTCGCACGTGCCGTTCAAGGCCGGCGAGGTGACGTCACTGCCCGCGCCGATGTTCCACGCGCTGGGCCTGCTGCACGCGACCATCGCGATGATGCTCGGCTGCACGCTGGTGCTGCGCCGCCGGTTCAAGCCCGACACCGTGCTCGCCGACATCGAGAAGCGCCGGGTGACGGCGATGGTCGTCGTGCCCGTGATGCTGTCGCGGATCCTGGACGCCCTGGACGGCATGGACAAGAAGCCCGACCTGTCGAGCCTGCGCATCGTGTTCGTCTCCGGCTCACAACTCGGCGGTGAATTGGCCACCCGCGCGATGAAGACGCTCGGTCCGGTCGTCTACAACCTCTACGGGTCGACCGAGATCGCCTACGCCACGATCGCGCGGCCGCAGGACCTCGAGATCAACCCGACCACCGTCGGCCCCGTGGTCAAGGGCGTGCGGGTCAAGCTCTTCGACGAGAACGGCAAGGAAGTGCCCCAGGGCGAGGTCGGCCGGATCTTCGTGGGCAACACCTTCCCGTTCGAGGGCTACACCGGCGGCGGCCACAAGCAGATCATCGACGGACTGATGTCGTCGGGCGACGTCGGCTACTTCGACGAGCACGGGCTGCTCTACGTCAGCGGCCGCGACGACGAGATGATCGTCTGCGGCGGCGAGAACGTCTTCCCCGCCGAGGTCGAGGACCTGATCAGCGGTCACCCGGAGGTCGTGGAGGCCACCGCGATCGGCGTCGAGGACAAGGAGTGGGGCCACCGCCTGCGGGCGTTCGTGGTCAAGACCGACGGCGCGAGCATCGACGAGGACGCAGTCAAGGCCTACGTCAAGGAGAACCTGGCGCGCTACAAGGTGCCCCGCGAGGTCGTCTTCCTCGACGAGCTGCCGCGCAATCCGACCGGCAAGATCTTGAAGCGCGAACTCGCCAAGCACGAGGTCGACGGCCAGACCGGCCAGATCGACAACGAGACGGTGCAGCCCGACTCCGAAGAATCGAAGTCCGAGGAATCCAAGTCGGAATAGTTCGCGTCGTGCGGTGGTAGTACCAACCCGTGAACATCGACCTCTCGGGCAAGACCGCACTCGTCACCGGCTCGACCCAGGGCATCGGATACGCCATCGCCGAGGGGCTGGCAGCCACCGGTGCCCGCGTCGCGGTCAACGGCCGCTCGGCTGACCGCGTCGACGCCGCGGTCGCGGAGCTGCGCAAGACGGGCGCCGACGTCGTCGGTGTCGCGGTCGACGTCAGCACCGCCGACGGCGTCGACCAACTCCTGCGCGAACTGCCCGCCGTCGACGTCCTGGTCAACAACCTCGGCATCTTCGGCGCCGTGCCCGCCCGCGAGATCACCGACGAGCAGTGGCGCAACTACTTCGACGTCAACGTGCTCGCGGCAGTCCGGCTGATCCGCACGTACCTGCCGGGAATGATCGAGCGCGGGTGGGGCAGGGCCATTCAGATCGCCAGCGACTCCGCGGTCGTCATCCCGGAGGAGATGATCCACTACGGAGTCTCCAAGACGGCGCTGCTCGCGGTATCGCGCGGATTCGCGAAGGACGCTGCGGGTACCGGCGTGACGGTCAACTCCGTGATCGCGGGCCCGACGCACACCGCGGGCGTCGAGGACTTCGTCTACGAACTGGTCGACGAGAACCTGCCGTGGGACGAGGCGCAGCGCGAATTCATGCGCAAGCATCGCCCACAGTCGTTGCTGCAGAGGCTGATCGAGCCGAACGAAATCGCCAACATGGTGACCTACCTGGCGTCGCCGCTGTCCTCGGCCACCACCGGGGGCGCCCTGCGCGTCGACGGGGGTTACGTGGACTCGATCCTGCCCTGACCATGGCGGGGTCAGACACGCGCGACCGGATCCGTTCGGGACTCGTCGTGTTCGCCGCCGGTGATGCGGCGGGGGTGCCGTGGGAGGGCAGCACGGCCGCCGCTGTTGACGTCGCGCGGATCGACGACATCCCGCGCCGCGGCGACTGGCCGCCGGGTGCGACGTCCGACGACACGGCGCTCACCCTGCTGGTGTCGGACTACCTGGCCGACCGCTCCGCCGTGGTCGACGAGGCCGACTTCCTCACCAGGCTGAGTGCGGCCGTACCCGGCATCCGCGGGATCGGCCCGAGCACCCACGCTGCCGTCGACCGGTACCTGGCGAGCGGCACCCTGCACGCCGACGCCGGTGACACGAACGGGGCGGCGATGCGGGCACTTCCGATCGGCTGGGCCGTGGCCGACGACGACCGCCGTCGAACCGTCACCGTCGGGTTGTCGCGCACCACCCACGGCGTACCGGGTGCGGTCGCCGCGGCCTGCGTCGCGACCGCGATGGCCAGCGCGGCGGTCGACGGCCGGCCGATCCTCGAAGCGGCCGCACGCGAGGTCGAGTGGGCCGCGGCCAATCTCGTTCCCGCGCGGTTGGATTCGATCCAACGCGCTTCGAGCGGGACGTGGCACGGCGATCCCGCAGGCGTCTCACTGGACGCCGTCGAGACGCTCGCCGCCGTGGTGACGGTGGTGCGGAAGGTGGTCGAGGACGGATTGGGCGTGGCCGAGGCGTTGCGTTACGCGATCGGTCTGGGCGGTGACACGGACACCGTCGCCGCCATCGCTGGCGGGATCATCGGCAGCCGTGAGCCCGGCAGCCCCGACATACCGTGGCTCGCACGGGTGGGGCTGCCGGACCCCGACGTCCTCGACGCCGCCAGTGCCGCGCTTGCGGCGCTGCGGGACGGCTGAGGCGTCTTCGCTGGTTGCGCCTCCCTAGGCGTTGGAACCCTGTAGCTGCCCGAGGAACTGGTGGCAGCGCGCTGCCCGCTCCGAGTCCTGGGACATGACCTCCTCGAAGAACGACGCCACGTCGTCGAGGCCGGCGTTGCGCGCGTCGCGCACGTACTGCCCGTAGTCGTGGCCCGCCTTGAGTGAGTGGTACTGCACCGAGATGAGATCGAACGTCACGTCGTCGAACCCGGTTTCTCCTGTTGCCATGGTGTGCCTCCTGAGGGCGTATGTGAGTGGGACGACGCGGGCGGTACCCGGCGACTTCCGTCGCAAACGGCGGCCGGTTTGACGGATCGGAGCCCGGGTAACAGCTCTCCCCTGGAGATGGAAGAACGGGAAACAGTCATGATCACAACGGATCTCGATCATTTCGGGAAACGCCGATGAGCGTTCGTCCCGCGCCGGAACCGCTGCCGATGATCGAGTCACTCGACGACCTGGCCGACCTCGTCATGCGTCAGCCGGACGTCTACCTGCGGTACTCGGAGGGCCCGGAGACCGACCGGCGCGAACCGGCGAGCTGCGACTACGAGGCCGATCTGGTGATGCCCGGTCTGTCGGTCAGCGCCATTGCGCCAGAAGCGTGGTGGCCGCGGCCCGCGCAGGACTGGATCGCCAGGCGGATCCGCCAGTACGCGCAGTTGCACGAGCCCGGCCGGTTCCCGTGGGTGCTCACCGGGCGGGTGGTGGGGCACGGCCCGGATCACGAACCGCTCGTCACCGACGTCCGTCCGATCGCGCGCCTGGGTGATCGGACGCTGGCCGAGGCGGCCGAGCGCTACCGCGCGAAGTTCTGGGTCGGGCGCGACTCGACCACGGGTACGCGGCCGTAGAAACCGGGCGATTCGTGGAACATTTCCCGCGGTGAGCGCAGGAAATGTTCCACGAATCGCTTCGGTCAGCGGCTTAACACCGGGGCGCTGCCGAAGATGGGTACGAGGGCGGGGTCGTTGAACGCCGTGATCCGGGCGATTCGAGCGCCTGCCAGGGTCAGCACCTGGACGCCGTACCCGTGGTGTCGGCCATCGTCGCCGGCCGCGTAGAAGACGAGCGCAGTCTGTCCGTTCGCCTGGGCCTCGACGGCGCGCCACTGGCCGGCGCGGCGCAGCACGCGCGTCGAGAGGAACCCGACGACGGCGGACCGTCCGCTGAATCACGTTGGGGTCGGAGGCATCTCGAATTCGACGTCGGCCCGCAACAACTCCACCCGAGCGTTCGAATCGGATCGTTCGAAGGCGCTGACGTAGCGCGACACCGTGTCGCGGCGCACCGCCTCCGGTGGCTCCGTCATCGTCTCCGGGACCAGTGCTGCGCTTGCCATGCCGCTGCGGGCGCGGCGCAAGGCGGCGTCGACGGCGTCGGACGTCGTGTCGAGGATCTCCGCAGTCTCCCTGGTGGAGAAGGCCAGGACGTCACGGAAGGGTGGCGACCCCGCAGCCGTCGTCGCGAGCGTCGATTCGTGGAACATTTCCTGCGGTGAGCGCAGGAAATGTTCCACGAATCGCGTCGGTCAGTAGTCGATGGCCTCGATCAGCGGTCCCGGCTCGTCCATCAGGGCCCAGAACCGGTCGCGGATCGCCACCGTCACGGGGCCGGGCTCACCGTTGCCGATCGGCTCGCCGTCGAGCGAGTTGATCGGCGTGACGCCGCCTGCGGTGGTCACGGCCATCAGTTCGTCGGCCTCGTACAGCTCGTGGCTGGTGACGTCGCGCAGCGTGGCCTCGATGCCCATGGCGTCGGCGATCTCGAACACCGTCTTGCGGGTGATGCCCGGCAACGCATTTCGTGACGGGGACGCCAGCTTGCCGTCCTTGACGATGCAGACGTTGAAGCCCGGGCCCTCGGCGACGCAGCTGTCGGAGTCGAGCAGGATCGCGGTACGCGCGCCGCGATCCTTGGCCTCGAAGCTGGCCGCGGTCAGGTCGCCCCACTGGTAGTTCTTGATCGTCGGGTCGACGGTGTTGCGGCCTGCGCGGCGTACGTGCCGCGGCACGATCGCGGTGGTGCCGAAGATCTGCTCGGCGGGCGGGAACGCCCACAGGTACGGGATCGCGTAGATGTAGACCTGGTGGGTCAGCTTGGTCAGGTCCTTCTCGCCCTTGCGCCGTCCGTACCCGCGCGTGACGGTCAGGTTCACGAACGACTCGCGCAGCTGGGACATCGCGATGCACCGCTTGGTGATGTCGGCGAGTTCGTCCTTGGTCATGCCGGCGTCCAGCCGCAGCTTGTGTGCCCCGTCGAGGAGGCGGTCCAGGTGGTCGCCGAGCCGAAAGACGTTGCCGTGCCACACGTGGGCCACGGTGTAGGTCAGATCGGAGTGGCCGAAGCCGGTGTCGAAGATGGAGATCTTCGCATCCTCGGCGGGCATGTACTCGCCCTCGATCCACGCCACGCCGCCCGCGAAGGGGCTCGAGGTGTCGAGTTCGTAGTCGCTGTACTGGATCACCGAACCGGGCGGGGTGTCCTCGCGGATGGCGCCGGGTTCGACGGCGACGAGGTTGCTGGTGCCGAGATGTGTCGTGGTCATGAATATCCCTTCAAAGGTGGTCGAGGTCAGGAGAGGTGGGTCTTGGCGTAGTCGGGTCCCGCCTCGCCGGTCGCGAGGCGCTTGCGCAGTCCGGTCGCCGCCCACAGGCCCGAGAGGATGACGAGGCCCAGGAACACCCACTTGTTGCCGGCGAACTGGGGCAGCAGGATCAGCGCGGCACACACCAGGCTGAACACGACGAGACCGACCACGTAGATGGGCATCCGAGCGCGGCCCAGATCGAAGGTGCCAGGTTCGGCGGCGGGGATCGTGCCCCGACGATGCCCGATGATCAGGGCCACGGTCTGCAGGACGTAGGTGGCGAAGACCGCCAGCGCCGACAGGCCGAGGATCAAGAAGAAGGCCTTCTCGCTGATCAGTGCCAAGAGCAGTAGTGCCGTGGATAGACCGAACAGTCCCAGAACGGCGTAGGTGGGCGTGCGGTTGCTCGGGGACACGTGCCGCCACACGTGGGAGAACGGCAGCATGTTGTCGCGCGCCATCGAGTAGGTCAGTCGCGTCGCGACGAGGATGTTGGCGAGGATGCACGCCATCACGTTGGTCAGCGCCACGGCGACGACGATCTTCGTGACGACCGGGCCCACCTGCTGGCTGATGATCTCCTCGATGGGGGCCGCACCGTTGGCCTCCACTGCCGCTGCGTCTTTGATGGCCAGCACGTAGACGACGTACATCAAGAACTCGATGACGATGGAGGCGGTCAATGCGTAGAACATCGTCCGGGGGATGACGTGCCGCGCGTCCTTGGTCTCCTCGGCGACGTCGGCGCTAGCCTCCACCCCGATCAGCCCGAAGAACGGTCCGAGTGAGGCGGCCAGCCACGCGACGATGTAGGGAGTGGCGCCCTCCGACGTTCCGCCCGTGAACAGCACCGAGAACGACTGGTGGTTCTCCGGTGCCGAGAAGGCGACGACCGCCACCAGGATCGTCGCGCCGATCGTGATCACCAACTCGAGGCTGACGCCGATGTTGTTCACCATCGTGGCGAACCGGACGCCGTACAGGTTGACGAGCATGCAGACGGCCATGACGCCGATGGCGACGAAGATCTGGACGGTCTGGTTCATGTCCCATCCGAACAAGCCGCCCAGGTAACCCGAGAGGATGAACCCGACCCCGGTCATGCCGCAGACCCAGCCGGCGAGTGCCATGACGCCGGTGAACCACGCAAGCGTCGCGCCGTGGATTCGGCTGGTCCACTGGTAGGCGTAGCCGGCCAGCGGGATCTTGGCGGTGAGGTCGGCGGCGATGAAGACCCAGATGAGGAACACCGCCGCGGCGAGCAGCAGGGTCCACACGAATGGCGCGCCCGCGGTGAAGTAGCCGGCGCCGAAGCCGGTGAACACCGCCGTCGTGGCGCTGATGGTGGCGAAGGCGATGGCGAAGGACGCAACCTTGCCGACTGATCGGTCGAGCTTCTGCGTGTATCCGAATTCAGTGAGCCGCGTGTCTTCGTCGTCGTCGCGGGGTTGTGAATGAGTGGGTCTTGCTAAGGCATCGGTCATGGTCACTCCAGGTCAAGGCATCGGGACTACACCTAGAGACAGGTAAACGCCCCGCGCCGTCCACCGGAAGTTCATTGTTTTGATCTGCTCATAGCCCACGGTTATCAATCCGGTTCACGGTGCTGCGTGTCGCCGAAGTTCCAATGCGTTTGCACGTGTCTGACCAGCGCGTCTGCCTGCGGCGAGAGCGTGGCCGGCTTCCAGGCCAAGGCCGTGTAGCTCGGGGGGCGATCGGTTATCGGCACGTAAACGATGCCGGGACGGTCGTAGAAGCGGGCGACGGACGACGAGGTGAAGCTGATGCCGAGACCGCGTGCGATCGACGTCGTCTCCGCCTCGTACGTCGCCGCGATCGCCGCGATGGTGGGCGGCCGATTGCCGCGGACGTCCATCGCCAGCCAGTAGTCCCGCCACGGCCCAGCCGTCAACGGCGCGCACACGATCGGGTCGTCGAGCAGCTCGGCGATCTGCACCTCGGTGCGCTCGGCGAGTCGGTGGTCGCGCGGCAGGCACGCCACCCAGGACTCGGAGTCGAGCATCAGCATCCGGTGTTCGGGCAGGTCGACCGGCGGGCGGATGATCGCCACCTCGGTCGTGCCGTCGCCCAGGCCCGCGGTGGGGTCGCCGAAGTCGTACTCGATCGGCTCGACCGTGACGTCCGGGTAGACCGCCTCGAAGTGCCGAACCAGCCGGAACAGGAGATCCGCGCCGGTGCCGATCAGGTAGCCGAGTCGGAGGACGCCGTGTCGGGTACCCGAGAGCGTGACGAGGTTGTCGACGACGGCGTCCACACCGCCGAGCGCCTGCTGTACCTGCGGCAGCCACGCCGCGCCGAGATCGGTCAGCGCGACCTCGCGGGTGCTGCGGGTGAACAGGGTGACGCCGAACGCGTGCTCGAGTGCCTTGATCGCGGTCGACAGCGCGGGCTGGGTGATGAACAGCCGTTCGGCGGCGCGGCGGTAGTTCAGCTCCTCGCCGAGGACGGCGAAGTACCGCAGCTGACGAAGCGTGACAGCCGACTTGGGGTCGCTCGTCGCACACCTCCTGCCGGCCGACGTCAGACGAATTCTGCCCCAGCGTCCCGGTTCGCGGGCGACAACCACCCGTCGGCAGAACTCGCGTCAGGCGGCGTCAGTCGACGCCGGATGGATTGCCGTTCGAGGCCGGTCGGCCGTCGGCACCCTTCTGGCCGTCGGCTCCCTTGGTGGCGGTGCCGGCCGCACCATTCGTGCCCGCGGCGCCTGCCGTTCCCGCCGTGCCGTCCGCCCCGCCCGTGCTGGTGCCGACGGCCCCGCTGGCGCCGGCCGCGCCGCTGGTTCCGTCGCGGCCGTTCTGGCCAGCGGCCCCGTTCCCGCCTGCGGCGCCCTGCTGTCCAGTGGCACCGCGGTTGCCGAACAGTCCGCCGGAGCCACCCGCGCCTGCCGCGCCGCCTGATCCGCCTGATCCGCCGACGCCGCCGACGGCTCCCGATCCACCCGTGCCACCTGCTCCGCCGCTACCGGCCTGCCCCGCCGATCCTCCGGACCCGCCCGAACCGGCTTGTCCTGCGGCGCCACCGGATCCGCCCGAACCGCCGGATCCCGCAGTTCCTGCGGCGCCGCCGGCGCCACCGGCACCACCCACGCCGCCCGGACCACGTTCGAGCCCAAACTGGCCGCCATCGCCACCGCGGCCCCCGTTGCCGCCCGTCGCACCGTTGGCGCTGCCGCCGTTGCCGCCGTCGCCTCCCGCGCCCCCGTTGCCTGCGTCGCCACCGCGTCCGCCCGTACCGCCGTTGCCCGCGTTGCCGCCGTCACCACCCACTCCGCCGTTGCCGCCGGTGCCGCCGACACCGCCGGTTCCGCCTGCGCCACCCGTGCCGCCGGCGCCGCCTGCGCCACCCGATCCGAAGAGTCCACCGGCGCCACCGCGTCCGCCCGCGCCGGCGGCCGTGCCCGACGACCCGGCGCCGCCTGCGGTGCCATTGCCGCCGGGGCCTCCGGTGCCCCCGCTGGTGCCATCGGTGCCGTTCCCGCCGCGAGTTCCGTTGGCGCCGTTGGTGCCGTTGGTGCCCGACGTACCGTCGGCACCGGCGCCGGCGGTCCCTCCATTGGCTCCCGAGCCGCCCGCCCCGCCCGCTCCGCCCGCCCCGAGCGACCCGATGCCAGAGCCTCCTCGACCCCCGGCACCCCCGTTGGCGCCGGTCCCGCCGACTCCTCCGGCTCCACCATCGCCCCCCGCGGCGCCGTCGCCACCGGCACCGCCGTTGCCTCCGCTGGCGCCGGCTCCGCCGATCCCGCCGACTCCGCCCGTCCCGCCTTCCACGGCAGTCCCGCCCGTGCCGCCGTTACCGCCAACGGCGCCAACGACTCCGGGACCACCAGCGCCGCCGGTGCCTCCCAGGTTGATTCCCGTGCCGCCGTTGCCGCCGTTGCCGCCGGGATTGCCGAGACCCCCGGCGCCACCGGGTTGACCGGAGCCGTCGCTGGTCGTGCCGCCGGTGGCGCCGTTGGTGCCGGCGGGGCCGGTGGCAGATCCGGGCGTGGGGTTCACGCCGTTCGCGTTGGCGCCGTCGACTCCGCGTGTTCCCGGAGCCCCGTCGACGCCGTTCGTCCCGGCGGTCCCGGCTTGGCCATCGGTACCGTCGATTCCCCTACCGCCACTCACACCGGTCGCACCGTTCGTCCCAGCGACACCGGTCGATCCAATGGATCCGTTGCCGCCGCGGCCACCCGCGCCGCCATTGCCGAGGAACACGCCGCCACGGCCGCCGTCACCGCCTGCCATCCCGGCGACCGTGGCATCGCCACCACGACCGCCGTTGCCGATCAGCCCGGCGTTGCCGCCGTGGCCGCCATTGGCCCCCCGACCGCCGTTGCCGAAGAAGAAGCCGCCGTTGCCGCCGTTGCAGGCCGACCCGGTGCAGTCCGCCGCAGCGTCGACACCGTTGCCGACGAAGGCCCCGACCAGAGCCGCAAGCGGATTGAGGGCAACACCGGCAGATCGCGTCGGTCCTGCCGTGGCGGGAACCATCAATGCGTACAGGTCGGGCGCAGCCGAAGCCGCGGCCCGTCCGGTGGTGGGCGCCCCAGCGCGATCGGTGGACGGGGACGCGGCGGGGTCGACGATCCACCACGGCAGCGTGTTGGACGCGAGCATCGTCCGTACGGAGGATGCCGCCGCATCGTGCGTCGACGGACGGTCGGCAACGACGTCGGCTTCGGCTGGGGTGGCGAGAAACAGGCCCGCGCCGGTCAGGGCCATGCCGGCCGTCACCATCGGCGCGACGGTCGAATACCGTCTGACTAGGGACTTTTGAGTCCTCCGAGCGCGATGCTTCTGACCCATGTTCCCGCCGTCCCGTCCTTGCATGTGATGTGTCACACGGACGCTAGCATCGGCGTCACACACACGGTGCAACGTCGTTGGGTCGACGCGACTCGGCCACGTGCGTCAGGCGGCGTCGATGAACCGGCTGCGGACCTCGGGCGGCGGGATGGGGCACGTGTCGTACTGGCCGCCGACGCGATAGCGGATCCCGGCGAAGCGTGCGTAGGCCCAGTCTCGGAGAGCAGGCGGGATCGCACGGGCCGCCAGCGTCAACCGCCAGGGGCCGCCCAGGTACTCCGCAACCCGGAGCATGGCCGCAGACTGGACGTCGACGGTTTCGTCGCTTCCGCCAGGATCGGTCACGTAGACAACGGAATCGACGTCGGCCAACTCGGGGTGACGGGCCATGACGCCGCGGGCGAAGTCACTGTCGAGCGCCGCGAACCGGAGCGTGCCACGCCGGTCGAACCTGAGAATGGTGCGCACTCCGCGGTTGCACACCCCGCAGACGCCGTCGTACAGCAGAACCGGTGCGGTGGCGTCGATGCTCACGTCGCACTCCTCTCATCCGTCCTGATTCCATCGTCCCAGGGGGAGAGCGGCCTGGCCACGAGATGTGAGCACGGGCACCGGGTGTTCTCGTCACATGTCCACGAGATCAGCGCGAGGCGTCGCCCACCCACCTGCCGAGTTCGGCCCTGGAGCGGATCCCGAGCTTGCGATACACCCGAGACATGTTGGCCTCCACAGTCTTCGGGCTGATGAACAGTGCGGCGGCCATGTCGCGGTTGGTCATGCCGGTGGCGGCCAGTTCGGCGACTCGCTGTTCGGACGGGGTCAGTGCAGCCGACCCGCGGGGACCGACGTTGGTGCGGGTCAACTGGCCTCGGGCGCGCTCCGCCCACACGACGGTGCCGAGTCGTTCGAACGTGTCGAGCGCCTCCCGTATCGAGGCAGCTGCGGCGTCCTGACGCCGCCGCCGGCGCTGCAGCTGCCCGAGAAGCAGTTGAGTCCGGGCGCGTTCGAACGGCATCTCGATCTGATCATGGTGTGTCATCGCCTCCTCCGCGTGCTCGAGGGCGCTGTCGACGTCACCCCGAGCACCCTCCAGCAAGGCGCGACACCGGCTCGCCATGGCCAGCATCCACGGCCGGTGGAGCCGGCGGCCGTTCGCTGCGAGGAGAGCGATCCACGGTTCGGCCTCCGTGGGCCGACCGAGCTGGACCATGGCCTCGATGGCGTCGGGAAGGAACCAGGCGTAGATGATCTCGGTGGTGGGTGGTGTCCCGGGGAAGCGGGACAACAACGGTTGCAACGTCTTCAATGCCGCCTCGTAGTTCTCGAGCGCGACGTCGAGAGCGCCCAATGCCATGACCGGCCAGAGCGCGAGGTTCTTCGCGCCCGACCGAACCCCTGCAGCCAGTGCCTCCGTGGCGTCGCGGCGGGCGGCCTCGACGTCACCGGTGAGAAGGTCCACCAGTGCGCGTGTCATGAGCGCGACGTACCGCGGGACGTCGCCGCTGAGTTGTGGTGCCCGTGCGGCTGCATCCTCGGCTGCCCGCCTGGCCGCCTCGAAGTCCGAACGCCAGATCGCTGCCAGTGCACTGTGGAAGTCGACGAACATCAGTTCGCTCTCTTCGCCGTGCTCGATGCACCGTCGCCTGACTTCGTCGAGCGCCTTCCCGCCGTCGACGAAGTGACCGCTCCAGACCGCCAATAGCGCGCTTTGCACGTTGGGCCGTGTGGCAATTGGACCGGAAGGCTGATCGTCCAGTTCGAGCGCCCGAGCCAGCGCTGCTTCGTCGACCCCTTCACCCGCCATGAAGCGCAGGGTGGTCCGCATTCCGAGGGCTTGGCCGAGTAAGCCGGGCAGCCCATGGGATTCGGTCAGGGCCACCGCTTCATCGGCACTCCTCATCGCATCGCTGTCGCGACCAGCGTTGACCTCGGCGAAGGAGAGGATGACCAACATCTCCGCGCGCAGCGTTGGGTCGTTGCCGACCTCGGCGAGCGCCTTCGTCAGGAGCACCGCCGCATCGAGGAAGCTGTCGTCGAACATCCGGACGACGCCGAGCAGGTACATCGCCCTGGCACGCAATCCGCCGGCTGGCACCTCGTCGACGGTCCGCTCGAGCAGGCTTCGTGCACGTTCGGAGTCCCCGGCGTTGAAGTAGTGCCCGGCAAGTCGGACTCGGCGGAGAGGTGTGTCGCCACCGAGGTCGATGGCGAGTGCGACGAGTTCGGCAGACGCCACGGGGGCACCACGGCGGCGAGCCAACTCGGCCGCCGCGTCCAGCGCTCGCAGCGTCGTGGGGTCGGCGCGTGTCGCCGCCCGTGCGAGGTGTCGTGCCCGCAATTCCTCTTCGACGACGATCCCGGCCAAGATGCCGTGCATCGAACGACGTCGTTCCGCGGACGCATTCGAGTAGACGCCCCTTGCCAGCAGTGGATGGGTAAAGCGAATACTGGTTCCGCGGAGTTCGACGATGCCCTGCCCCTCGGCGTCCTCCAGCATCGCGACGACGGCCCGGCCGTCGGTTCCGAATGCCTTTGCGACCACGTCGACAGTCGGGGAGGCGAGGCATGCGACTGCCAGGAGAGCCTGGCCGGTGGAATCGTCGACGCCACCGATCCTGTTGTGCACCAACTCGGTCAACGAAGCCGGCAGTAGGTGCTGCCCGCGATTGGGGTCGTCGCGAATGGAGCGGGCGAGCTCCAACGCGTAGAAGGGGTTTCCGCCGGACGTCTCGAAGATTTCCACCATCGTCGGACGCGGAAACGAACCCCCAATGCGATCGACGAGCATGTCATGAAGCGCGTCGATATTCAACGGCTGCAACGACATCCGCCTCAGCCGCTCGGGCCGCGCCAGCTCCAGCCACGATGCAGCCGACGCATCAGGCGACGTGCGTACCGCGGCCAGCACCCCGACTGGACCCGCCACGCGGCGCAGCGCGAAGGCGAGCACGTGAGCGGTCGACGGGTCGATCCACTGCAGGTCGTCGACAGCCACCAGCACGGTGCCCGCCCCGGCGAGCGCGTCGAGTACCGACTTGAACGCAGCGGCGACGGCGCGCCGATCGGTTCCCGCATCGTCGACCTCGGCCCGCAGCAGCGCCCGGTCGAGCGCCTGCTGCTGCGGCCGGGGCAGATCAGCCCAGGCACTCGGGTCGATCGAACTCAGCAGGTCGGTCAGCCCGGCATAGGCCAGCACCGACTCCGTTTGCGCCGGCCGCGACGAGAGCACGCGAACGCCGCGGGCCGTGGCCCGGTCGATCGCCTCGAGCCACGACGTGGTCTTGCCGATCCCGGGCTCGCCCTCGAAGATCAGTCCCGCGGGCCCCTGCGCCGCCGCATCCAGCAGGTCGTCGACCGCACGCGTCTCACCGCTTCGGGCAGAACGTCCGGCGGACACATGGGAACGATCTCACGCCGACCTACGGATCGCGAGGCAGACCGAGCAGACGCTCAGCGATGATGTTCAGCTGCACCTCGGAGGTGCCGCCGTAGATCGTCGTGGCACGACCGGCGAGCAGGTACTCCGCCCATTTGCCGGAAGCTTCCCCCTGATCGCCGATCACCGCGTCGGTACCGAACGAGGAGACGCCGAACTCGGCGTAGCCCTGGCCGGTCTTCATCGACAGCAGCTTGCTGATCGCGGCCGCGGGCATCGGGTCACCACCGGCCAGCGTCAACAGCGTGGAGCGCATGTTCAGCAGCTTCGCTGCGTGGCCCTCGGCGATCAGCCTGCCCGCCTCGTGCTGCTCGATCTGGTCGAAGTGTCCCTCGGCGAGGAACGACACGAACTGGTCGAGGCTCGCCAGGAACGGCGGCTCGCTGCCGCCGATCGACACCCGCTCGTTGGTCAGGGTGTTGCGGCTGACCTCCCAGCCGCGGTTCACCTCGCCGAGCACCAGCTCGTCGGGCACGAACACGTCGTCGATGAAGACGGTGTTGAACATCGCGTTGCCGGTCAGCTCGCGCAGCGGCTTCACCTCGACGCCCTCGGACTTCATGTCCAGCAGGAAGTACGTGATGCCCTGGTGCTTCGGCGCGCTGGGATCCGTGCGAGCCAGCAATGCGCCCCACTCGGAGTACTGGGCACCGGTGGTCCAGATCTTCTGGCCGGTGATGCGCCAGCCGCCGTCGACCTTGGTGGCCTTGGTGGTGAGGCTCGCGAGGTCGGAGCCTGCGCCGGGCTCGGAGAACAGCTGGCACCAGATCATCTCGCCGCGGAACGTCGGCGGGAGGAAGCGCTGTTGCTGATCGTTGGTGCCGTACGCGACGATCGACGGGATGATCCACGCGGCGATGCCCATCTGCGGGCGCTTCACGCGGCCGGTGGAGAACTCCTGGGCGGTGATGATCTGCTCGATCGGGCTGGCGGAGCGGCCCCACGGCTTGGGCAGGTGCGGCTGCACCCAGCCACCCTCGGCGATCGCGGTGGTGCGGTCCTCGCTCGGCATCGCCTTCAGCGCAGCGACTTCCGCGCGGATCTCCTCGCGCAGCTTCTGGGTGTCGGGGTCGAGGTCGACCTCGATGGGGCGCATGCCGGTCGACGTGGCGACGTCGACCACGCGCTGCGGGTAGTCGGCGGCACGGCCGAACGACGCCGCGAGCACGATTGCGCGCCGGTAGTAGACGTTGGTGTCGTGCTCCCAGGTGAACCCGATGCCGCCGTGCACCTGAATGCAGTCCTGCGTGGTGTGCAGCGTGGCAGCGGGAGCCAGGGTGGCGGCGACGGCCGCGGCGAACTCGAAGGCGCTGCCCTCGGCACCCTTCTCGGCCAGCTCGTCGATGGCGCGGGCGGCGTCCCACACGGCGGCGGTGGCGCGCTCGGTCTCGGCGATCATGTTGGCGCACTTGTGCTTTATGGCCTGGAACTGACCGATCGGGCGACCGAACTGCTCGCGGATCTTGGCGTACTCCGCTGCGGTGTCGGTGGCCCAGCGTGCGACGCCGATGGCCTCCGCGGACAGCAGCGTGGTGATCAGGGCGCGGGCCAGCGGCCGGCTCAGGTTGGACAGGACGCGATCGTCGGCGACCTCGACGGCGTTGGCGCGCACGTGCGCAACGGGACGCAGGGGGTCGACGCTCTTGACGGCTTCGATCTCGACCTGGTCGGCGTCGAGGACGACCCACCCCTCGCCGCCATCGATGGCGACCGGGAGCACCAGGACCGACGCCTGCTCGGCGGCGGGCACGGCGCGGACCTCGCCGCGGATGACGAGGCCACCGCCCTGCTTGGTGGCGGTGAGCGTGGAGTCGATGGCGTAGGCGGCGATGACCTCACCGGAGGCCAGGCCCTCGAGACGCTTGTCTGCCGGGTCGTTGGCGCTGATGAGCGCGCTGGCGATCGCCGAGGGGACGAACGGGCCGGGTACCGCGCCGTAGCCGAACTCGGCGAGCACGATCGCGAGTTCGAGGATGCCGAAGCCCTGGCCGCCGACGTCCTCGGACAGGTGGACGCCTTGGAGGCCCTGCTCGGTGGCGCCCTTCCAGTAGGTGGGCGGGTTGGGGATCGGGTTCTCCAGCGCTTCGTGGAGGACCTCCGACGGGGCCACCCGCTTGACGAACGAACGCACGGACTCCGCTAAGTCGGTGTGCTCGGACAGGATCGCTATGGGCATCGTCGCCTCCTCTGGATAACTAACCGGTCGGTTGGGTCCGAGGGTACCCGGCGCTCACCCAGGTCCGTCAGGCACCTCGTTCACCAGGTTCACCAGGTGCCGGCCGTCTCGCAGCCGCTCGCAGTTGTCCACGGCGTGCAGCAGGTAGCGGCGCATCGTGTCGGCCGTGTACCAGGTGACGTGCGGCGTGACGACGACGTTGTCGAGTCGCAGCAGCGGGTTGTCGGCCTCGACCGGTTCGGTCGCGAAGACGTCGAGACCGGCCGCGGCGAGGCGGCCGTCGCGCAGGGCGGCCACCAGGGCCGCTTCGTCGACGATCGCGCCGCGCGAGGTGTTCACCAGCACCGCATCGGCCTTCATGGTCGCCAGCGCGTCGGCGCCGATCATGCCCTCGGTCGCAGCCGTCAGCGGCAGGTGCAGCGACACGACGTCGCTTTCGGTGAGCAGTTCGGACAGCGGACGCCACCCGGGATGGCCGTCATCACGCGTGCTGGTGTGCAGCACGTCGGCACCCAACGCGGACACAATCGTCTCAACGCTCTTGGCGACGTTGCCGTACCCGACCAGGCCGACCGTGCACCCGCCGATGTCGCGGACGGTCTCGCCGAGCGACGGGTCCGACGGCCAGCCCCGCCCGGCTCGTGTCGCCCGGTCCAGTTGGGGCAGGCGACGCAGCGCGGCCAGCATCAGCAGCAGCGTTCCCTCGGCGACCGACGGTGCGTTGGCGCCCGGCATGTTCGCCACGGCGATCCCGTGCTCGGTGGCGGCGTCGACGTCGATCGTGTTGACCCCGGCGCCCAGCTTGTGGATCAGCCGACACCTCGTGGCCCGTTCGACGTCGGCACCCGACAGCGGCCGCAGCACGTGCCAGATGACGTCGGCCTCGGGCAGTTCGCGTTCGAACGTCGCGTCGTCGTCCTCGGCGCAGAACCGGACGTCCAACCAATCCGATTGTTCCGCAACGAAGTCGAGCACTTTGTCGCCCGGCACGAAGTGGGCGAGCACGCGTACGGGTGTCACCGCCACCGCTTCCCGATCCACTTGGCGATGACGTCGGCCTGCTCGCTGCGCGCGCCTGGCGTCGTGAAGTAGTGGTCGGAGTCGATGACGCACATCGTCTTGTCGGTGCTCGCCAGCGCGTCGTAGATCCGCTTGGCGTCCGAGGGGAAGACGCCGGTGTCCTGTTCGGCGTTGATGACCAGGGCCGGGCACTCGATGCGGGCGAGGTGCGGCTCGGCCCGGGTCTGAGCGTGGCGCAGGCTCCACATGCCCATCCAGCTGCGCAGCGTGCAGGCGGCGGCGATCCCGCGTGCCGAGCGATTGGCCCTGACCGGCTCGCCCGCATAGCAGGTGTTCGCAGGGCGCTTCGTCGGCTCGATGCTGGGATCGACCATGCGCGGATCCGCCCAGGTGCGGTGCACGGTGAACGGCCTGTCCGAGAATCCCGCAGCCCGAACGCGTTTCAGCTCGTCCTCGGCCCACTCGGTGATCGCGTGATTGCGGGCCACCTGCGCGGCGCGGTACCGCTCGACGAACTCCGGCGCGTACGGCGGGCCGTTGGACTCGTCGAACAGGTCGAGGTCGGGATCGCTCGCCACGGGATCGGCTTCGTCGACGACCGCGCCGTCCATCCACGCGGTCAGCACCTCGGGCCGGCCGGGATGCGCTGCACTCGCGACGTACCCGTCGGCGGCGATCAGGTCGCCGAGGCCCGCGGCCGGCCGCATCCCGCCGACCGGCACCACGTGCGGGTCCACGGCCTGCGCCTGGTATGCGGCCATCAGCGATCCACCACCGGAGTTGCCCAGCAGGACAATCGCTTCCACGCCCGCGACCTCGCGCAACCAGCGGACGCCGACGCCGATGTCGACGACCGCGTGGTCGAGCAGGAAGCTGCTCTCGAACCCGCGGAACCTGGTGTTCCAGCCGAGGAATCCGATGCCGCGGGTCGCCATGTACTCGGCGAGGTAGTGCTCGGAGAAGTCGACCTGATAGTGGGTGGCGATCATGCCCACCTTCGGCTTCCGGCCGACGCCGCGGTAGTAGACGCCCTGGCAGGGGTGCCCGCCGGACGCGGCGCGTCGAGCCGAGGGTGAGTCGAGTCCGATGAACTCGCGTGTGACGCCCGGTGCGGAGCCTGGATTCCTGCTCATGTCGACGGCGTCCCCTCGTGGTGGCTGACGCGGGATGATGCGGTGTCGGTGGGCGTGGAGTGCGTGATTGCGCTGTGCGCGAGACTCTTTCGTACGGTCACGGCAGTGCGCTCGATGTCTCGGCGGGCGTGCAGGCGGACGCGGGGAATGACGATCACGAGTGCTGGATCTCCCGTCGCATCGGCTCGTTGTACCGGCCTGTTCCTGATGTTAGATTCTGATTCCGGTCGTGACCAGAGAACGGGCGAGTGCCCGGACTGCGCCGACACTCCGCTCGATGACGCGATCCTCGGCGTGTCGCGGCAACAACCGTACTTTCGGCGGTCAGTCCCCGCCGTGCAGACGCGGGCGGGTGATGGTGTCGAGGATCGCCGCCAGCTGGTCGACGAGTTCGTCTGGCGTCAGGTCGACGTCATTCGCCAGCCACGCGCTGATGGTCTGCCCCACGCCGCCGACCGCGAAGTGGGCGGTCGCCATGCCCTTGCGGCTGGTCCGTTCGCCCTGATCGACGCGTAGCGCCATGCCGATCTCGCGGCCGTAGAGCATCGCGAGCAGCACCCCGGACTCGGCGCGCTTGGCCGCCACCACCGAATTCGACAGCTGCGCGCTGAAGAGCAGCCTGCCGATCCGGGCGTCGGAGGCCACGGCATGCACGATGTTGGCCATGCCCGCCCGGTTCTGTTCGGCGCACTGCGCTGCCGCAACGGCGGCCTGTGTGGTGGCGGCGAGTTCGGCGATCACGGCGTCGAAGACGGCGCCGACGAACTGGTCCTTGTCGGTGAAGCCCTCGTAGAAGTAGCGCGCGGCCAGTCCGGCCTCGCGGCAGATCGCCCGGACCGTCAGATCGGCGGGGGCGGCCTCGCCACCCAGCAGCTCCAGGCCTGCGTCGATGAACCGCCGCCGACGGTCGGCGAGGCGTTCCGCCGCCTCGACGCCGCCATACGGCCTGACTTGAGCCATCGCACCATCTTGACACCTGTCGACGAGACGCGGCAATATCAGGAAACACGCGTTCGCAGATTTACGGGTTAGGGGTCGGGCGATGACGATCAGCGAGAATCCGGTGGAGTGGCCGGTCAGCGCACCGGCGCGGGGGGCGGCCGGCGCGACCGGGCGGCGCGGGGCAAGCTTCGACGACGGACTGATGGGCGTCGCGCTGCTCGCCGGGCCGGCAAACGTGATCATGCAGCTGGCCCGCCCCGGCGTCGGCTACGGCGTGCTGGAGAGTCGAGTCGAGAGCGGCCGCGTCGACCTGCACCCGATCAAGCGGGCACGCACCACGTTCACCTACCTTGCCGTGGCGACCAAGGGCACCGAGGCGCAGAAGGCCGCGTATCGCCGGGCCGTCAACAAGGCGCACGCGCAGGTCTACTCGACCGACGAGAGCCCGGTGAAGTACCACGCCTTCGACAAGGACCTGCAGTTGTGGGTCGCAGCCTGCCTATACAAGGGTGGCGTCGACATCCACCGGCTGTTCGTCGGGGAACTCGACGGTGAGAAGGCCGATCAGCACTACGCCGACGGCATGAACCTCGGCACCACGTTGCAGGTGCCGCCGGAGATGTGGCCGCCCAATCGCGCCGCCTTCGACGAGTACTGGCAGCGCTCACTGGAACGGGTGCACATCGACGACACCGTCCGCGACTACCTCTATCCGATTGCCGCCAGCCGGGTTCGGGGCGTCAAGCTGCCGGGGCCGATCCAACGCCGGTCCGAGGACTTCGCGCTGCTGATCACCACCGGATTCCTGCCGCAGCGATTCCGCGACGAGATGCGCCTGCCGTGGGACGAACGGCGGCAACGGCGATTCGATCGGGTGATCGCCGTGTTGCGAGCCGTCAATCACGCCGTGCCCGCCTTCGTCAGGCAGTTCCCATTCAACGTTCTGCTCAAGGACGTGGACCGGCGGATCCGCAAGGGAATCCCGCTCGTCTGAGTCTCGCGTGGGAGCGTTCGCAGCAAAGCAATGACTGTCGACAATCGGTGACTGGAGTCACGCCCATTGCCTCCAGCAACGGAGGACGTGCGTCTCGACAGTTAAGTTATGCAATGCTAACTTCGCCGGGTTAGCTTAGGCATACATAAGGAGATGGCGGGGGCGATTGCCTTCGTGACGCATATGGGCAGTGACACGCTTGCGGGGGCGCGGGTCGACCGCGATGTTCTGAGTCGTTTTGCGACGTGCAGCCGGACGCTCGGGCTGACCGTCCACGACCGGCGTCGCCCAGTCGACCTGGCGGCAGCGCGCACCGGCTTCGCCGAGTTGACGCGCATCGCCCACGAGCAGTGCGACGCCTGGACGGGACTGGCTGCGGCCGGCGACACCAGCGCGCGCGTCGTGGAGTCCGTGTGGCGCACCGTTGGGACGGCGGGGGTGCTGCAGCGTCAGCTCGAGATGACGCCAGGCGATCTCGGCTTCGACTACGACACCGGTCTCTACCTCGTGTTCCGTGCCACGACGGTTGACGACTTCCAACTCGCTTACGCCGCAACGCTGTCCGATCGTGGCGACTACGCCGAGGCCGACCGCCTGGTCGAGCAGCTGATCCAGCGCAAGCCGAGCTGGCTGAACGCACGGTGGGTACGCGTCGCCATGTACTACCGCACTGAGCGGTGGTCCGACGTCGTCCGGTTGCTCACCCCGGTCGTCAACGATCCCAAGCTCGACGCGACGTACGCCCACGCCGCCCGCGTCGCCTTGGGCACCTCACTGGCCAGGCTCGGCATGTTCGCCCCGGCCCTGTCCTATCTCGAGGACCCGTCCGGCCCGGTCGAGGTCGCCGTCGTGGACGGCACGCTGGTCAAGGCGTTGTCGTTGCGCGCCCAGGGCGAAGACCTCGACGCCGCCGACACGCTGGCCGAGCTGTACGCCGCCAACCCGGAGCACGAGCAGGTGGAGGTGGCGCTGTCGGACACGTCCTACGGGATCGTGCCGACCACCGCTGCCCGCATCGAAGCCCGCATCGACCCGTGGGACCCCGCGACGGAGCCGACCGAGGTCGACTTCGTGGATCCGGGCGCCAAGGAACGCAAGGCCCACCTGCTCGTCGAAGCCGAGGCCGAACTCGCCGAGTTCATCGGACTCGAAGAGGTCAAGTACCAGGTGGCCCGGCTGAAGTCGTCGGTCGCCATGGCGATCCGCCGCCAGGAGCGAGGCCTGGCCGTCGCGCAGCGCACCAACCACCTCGTCTTCGCGGGCCCACCCGGCACGGGTAAGACGACCATCGCCCGCGTGGTCGCCAAGATCTATTGCGGCCTCGGCATCCTGAAGAAGGAGACCGTCCGCGAAGTGCACCGCGCCGACCTGATCGGCCAGCACATCGGCGAGACGGAGGCCAAGACCAACGCGCTCATCGACAGTGCCCTGGACGGCGTGCTCTTCCTCGACGAGGCGTATGCCCTGGTGTCGACCGGCGCGAAGAACGACTTCGGTCTCGTCGCCATCGACACGCTGCTGGCGCGCATGGAGAACGACCGCGACCGGCTGGTCGTCATCGTCGCCGGCTACCGCGCCGACCTCGACAACTTCCTCGACACCAACGAGGGCCTGCGCTCGCGCTTCACCCGCAGCATCGACTTCCCGTCCTACTCGTCGCACGAACTCGTCGAGATCGCGATGCGCATGGCCGAGAAACGCGACAGCATCTTTGAAGAGGCCGCGCGCGAGCACATGGAGAGACTGTTCGCCCACCTCGCCACGGCCACCATGCCCGACGCGAACGGGGTCGCCCGGCGCAGCCTCGACATCGCGGGCAACGGCCGCTTCGTCCGCAACCTGGTCGAACGAGCGGAGGAGGAGCGCGAGTACCGGCTCGACCACTCCGACTCCGACGACTTCACCGACGACGAGTTGATGACCATCACCGACACCGACGTCAACAACTCCGCCATCCCGCTGCTGCGCGGCCTCGGCCTCGAGGTGCCCGCATGAGCGAGCAGCAGGGCGAGCGCCGCACGTTCACGTCGCGGACGCCGGACAACGACAACCCCGAGCGGGTGGCCTACCGCCGCGGCTTCGTCACCCGGCACCAGGTGTCGGGATGGCGATTCATCCAGCGCCGCATCGCATCGGGAGTCGCGCTGCACGACACGCGCATGCTCGTCGATCCGCTGCGGACCCAGTCGCGCTCCGTGCTCGTCGGCGCGCTGCTGCTCATCACCGGCCTGGCGGGATGCTTCATCTTCTCGCTGATCCGACCCGCGGGCGATGCGGGCGACAGCGCGATCCTGGCCGACCGGGACACCGCTGCGCTGTACGTGCGTCTCGGCGAGCAGGTTCATCCCGTGCTCAACCTGACGTCGGCCCGCCTCATCGCCAACCGGGCCGACAACCCGACCATGGTCAAGAGCAGCGAGATCGATCAGTTCCCGCGCGGCAACCTGATCGGCATTCCCGGTGCGCCAGAGCGAATGGTGCAGAGCACCGCGAGCGACGCCGACTGGACGGTGTGCGACGCCGCGTCGGGTCCCGCCGCGGGGGTGACGGTGATCGCCGGACCCCTGGCAACCGACTCGGGCGAGGACGACAGCGAGCGCGCGACGGCACTGCCCGACCAGGACGCGGTCCTGGTCCGCAACGACGGCGGCCCCAACGAGGGCACGTGGCTGCTGTGGCAGGGCCGACGGAGCCAGCTCGACCTCAACGATCGCGCCGTCACCGGAGCCCTTGGCCTGAACGGCAATCTGCCCGAACCGCGGGCGATCTCGCCGGGCCTCTTCAACGCCGTGCCCGAGGCGCCGGCACTGCGCGTCCCGGCCATCCCGGGCGCTGGTGCGCAGCCGGGCTTCCCGGTGCCCGCGCCGGTCGGCGGGGTCGTCGCCGCCTTCGACGCCGACAACACGCTGCGCCACTACGCGGTGCTCACCGATGGCCTGCAGCCGATCTCACCCGTGGTGGCGGCCATCCTGCGCAACAGCGATTCGCACGGACTCGACCAGCCGCCGCGCCTCGGCGCCGATGAGGTCTCCCGGCTGCCGGTATCCCGTGCCATCGACGTCGACGCCTACCCCGGTGAGCCCGTCACGCTGGTGGACGCCGCCGCATCACCGCTGACGTGCGCACACTGGGACCATCCGGTCGACGCGACGAGTGGGACGCTCGAATTGCTCTCGGGCGCAGCGCTTCCCGTGCAGGATGGGTTGCGCGCGATCCAGCTCGTCGGAGCAGGCACGGGCACGACTGCCAATCGCGTGGTCGCCGCTCCTGGCACCGGCTTCCTGGTGCAAACCGTCGGGCAGGACGTCCGCCAGCAGCCGGCCTCGCCCGCTGCCGGATCGGTGTTCTGGATCAGCGACACCGGCGTGCGTTACGGCATCGATCAGGACGCCGGGCAGGACGGAACCGACGCGCTCTCGGCACTGGGTCTGACGCCGCCCGCACTGCCCATTCCCTGGGCGATGCTCAGTCAATTCGCGGAAGGACCGACGCTGTCGCGCGCCGATGCGCTGCTCGCGCACGACGGGCTGGCACCCGATCCGAGCCCGGCCGTAGTGAGGGAGACCCCGTGATCATCAGCGAGAAGCGGAGCGGGATCGCGCATGTCTAGGTTGATCTTCGAAGCCCGCCGCCGCATTCCGGTGCCGGCCACCCGCAAGGGCACCATCACCATCGAGCCGCCGCCGGAGCTGCCGCGACTCGTCCCCCCGTCGCTGCTGCGCCGTGTACTGCCCTACCTGATCGTGCTCCTCATCGTCGGCATGATCGTGGCGCTGTTCGCGACGGGCATGCGGCTGATCTCCCCGACGATGCTGTTCTTCCCGTTCGTGCTGCTGCTCGCCGCCACCGCGATGTACCGCGGCACCGACGGCAAGATGCGCACCGAGGAGGTCGACGCCGAGCGGGCCGACTACCTGCGCTACCTGTCGGTGGTCCGGGACAACGTTCGCGCCCACGCCGCCGAGCAGCGCGCCGCGTGCGAGTGGTCGCATCCCGACCCGGCACTGCTGGCCGAGGTGCCCGGGACCCGCAGGCAGTGGGAACGCGACCCCAACGATCCCGATTTCCTCGTCGTCCGCGCGGGGCTGCACGACGCCCCCCTGAGTGCGAGCCTGCGGGTGAAGGACATCGCCAACGAGATCGACCTGGAGCCGGTGTCGCACACGGCGCTTCGGAGTCTGCTCGACGTACAGCGCACGGTGCGCTCGGTGCCCGCGGGCATCGACCTGGCCGAGGTCTCGCGCATCACGGTGATCGGCGAGGCCGCCGACGTCCGCGGCGCACTGCGGGCCTGGATCGCTCAGGCCGTGACGTGGCACGACCCCGCGGTGCTCGGCGTCGCGCTCGCCGCATCGGATCTCGAGGGCGACGACTGGTCGTGGCTGAAGTGGCTGCCGCACAACGACATCCCCGGCCAGGTGGACGGCGTCGGCCCCGCGCGCTACCTCGCGCCCAACGTCGCCGAACTACGCGACCTGCTGGCGCCCGCTCTCGACGACCGGGACGTCTTCGGTACGACGGAGTCCGTGGCCAGGCATCTGCTGATCGTGGTGGACGACCCCGACGCCGATCCCGAGGTCGTGGTGCCGCGGTCGGGTCTGGCCGGCGTCACCGTGGTACACCGGTCGACGGAAGAGCCGCACCGGGAACAGTATTCGGATCCGGAGCGTCCCGTTCTGCGCCTGATCGACGGCACGCTGGAACGCTGGCAGCCCGGAGGCTGGCAGCCCTACGTGACGGTGGCCGACCACTACTCCAGTGCCGACGCACGCCACGTCGCACGACTGCTGTCGCGGTGGGACACGAACCCGCGCCAGGCCAGGACCAGCAGCGCAGGCGTGGCGACGTTCGGCACGCTGCTGGGCATCCCGGACGCAGCCGCCCTCGACGTCGCCGATCTGTGGGCGCCGCGCAACCGGCAGGACGAGCTGCGCGTGCCGATCGGCGTCACCGCCACCGGCGAGCCGATGATGTTCGACCTCAAGGACGAGGCCGAGGGCGGCATGGGCCCGCACGGCCTGATGATCGGCATGACGGGCTCGGGCAAGTCGCAGACCCTGATGTCGATCCTGTTGGCGCTGTTGTCGACTCACTCGGCCGAACGCCTCATCGTGATCTACGCCGACTTCAAGGGCGAGGCGGGGGCCGACATCTTCCGCGACTTCCCGCAGGTGGTCGCGGTCATCTCGAACATGGCGGAGAAGAAGTCGCTGGCCGACCGGTTCGCCGACACGCTGCGCGGTGAGGTCGCTCGCCGCGAGAAGCTGCTGATGGAGACGGGCCGCCGCGTCCAGGGCAGCGCCTTCAACTCCGTGCTGGAGTATGAAGCGGCCATCGCCGCCGGTCACGATCTGCCGCCGATGCCCACGCTGCTGGTGGTGGCCGACGAGTTCTCGCTCATGCTGGCCGATCATCCCGAGTATGCGGAACTCTTCGATTACGTTGCGCGCAAGGGCCGATCGTTCCGCATCCACATCCTGTTCGCGTCGCAGACTCTCGACGTCGGCCGGATCAAGGACATCGACAAGAACACTTCGTACCGGATCGGCCTCAAGGTCGCCAGCCCCAGCATCAGCCGGCAGATCATCGGCGTGGAGGACGCGTTCCACATCGAGGCGGGACCCGAACACAAGGGCGAGGGCTTCCTGGTTCCGACGCCCGGCGCGATGCCCGTCAAATTCCGCAGCACCTACGTCGACGGCATCTACGACCCGCCGCGCAAGCCGAAGTCGGTCGTGCGACACAGCATCCCCGCCCCGCAACCGTTCACGGCCTCGTACGTCGAGGCGCCTGCGGACACCGTGGTGGTGACCGGCGGCTCCGACACCGATCACCTGCCACCGCGCAAGTTGGTGGCCACGATCGGCGACCAACTGTCGCACTACGGCCCGAAGGCACCGCCGCTGTGGCTGGCTCCGCTCGACGAGCCGATCCCGCTGGCCGAACTCCTGCACCGGGCGGGCGTCGAGGGCCGACAGTGGCGGTGGCCGCTCGGCGAGATCGACCGACCGTTCCAGATGCGGCGCGATCCGCTGATCTTCGACGCCACCTCGTCGGGGGCCAACCTGGTGATCCATGGCGGTCCGAAGTCGGGCAAGACCACGGCGCTGCAGACGTTCATGTTGTCTGCGGCTGCACTGCACTCACCGCACGACGTCACGTTCTACTGCCTGGACTACGGCGGCGGTCAGCTGCGCGAGATGGGCGAGCTGGCCCATGTCGGCAGTGTCGCCTCACCGCTGGAGCCCGAACGCATCCGCCGCACCTTCGGCGAGCTGGAGCAGCTGCTGCTGGCCCGCCAGCGGCGTGCGGCGGGCGGTGCGAGCGGCGCCCAGGCAGACGGCTACGGCGAGGTCTTCCTGGTCATCGACAATCTGTATGCCTTCAGCCGGGACAACACCGATGCCTACAACACGCGGAACCCGTTGTTGGCCAGGGTCACCGAGTTGGCCAACACCGGCCTGTCCTATGGCATCCACGTCGTGATCACGACGCCGAACTGGCTCGAGGTGCCGCTGGCGATGCGCGACGGCCTCGGCATGCGGTTGGAACTCAAGTTGTCGGACTCCCAGGACAGCAACGTCCGCGTGGTCGGCGCCCTGCGCCGGGCCGCCGACGGTGTCCCGGCCGATCAGCCGGGCCGTGGCCTGACGATGGCCGCCGAGCACTTCCTGTTCGCAGCACCGGGTGCGCTGGAGCAGACCATCGCCGGAGTCAACGCGCGCTACCCGGGGCAGTCGGCGCCACCGGTGCGGCTGCTGCCGAAGGTGTTGCTGCCCGAAACCGTTGCGCCGCTGTACCGCGGTCCCGAACGCATCGTCATCGGTCAGCGCGAAGAGGATCTCGCGGCCGTCGAGGTCGACTTCGCGAACAACCCGCTGCTGATGGTGTTCGGCGACGGGAAGTCCGGCAAATCGACGCTGCTGCGTCACCTGATCCGCACCATCCGGGAGAACTCGACGGAGGACCGCGTCGCGTTCACGGTGATCGACCGCAGGCTGCACCTCGTCGACGAACCGCTGTTCCCGGACAACGAGTACACCCCCAACATCGACCGCGTGACGCCGGCGATGCTCGGGCTGGCGGCACTGCTCGAGAAGCGCCGTCCGCCAATGGGACTGTCCTCTCAGCAGCTCAAGGACTGGACGTACCGGTCGGATCAGGACGGGCACATCCACTACCTCATCGTCGACGACGTCGACCAGATCCCGGACGCACCGGCGGTCAGCGGACCCTACGTGGGGCAGCGCCCGTGGACGAACCTGATCGGCCTGCTGGCCCAGGCTGCCGAACTCGGGCTCCGCGTGATCGTCACCGCAAGGGCCGCCGGGTCGGCACACGCGATCATGACCGCACCCCTGCTCCGGCGTCTCAACGAACTGCAGGCCACCACCCTCATGCTGTCCGGCAATCCGCAGGACAGCGGGAAGATCCGCGGACAGCGCTTCACGCGCATGCCCGCAGGCCGGGGCATCCTGCTCGACGACGGCGATAGCCCGACGTTCGTCCAGCTGGTCAATCCGTTCGCCGACGAGGCAGCACGCACCAACCAAGGAAGGGAGTTCAACCGATGACTCTGCGAGTGGTTCCCGAAGGCCTCAACGCCGCAGGCGCACAGGTCGAGGCACTCACCGCGCGGCTGGCGGCAGCCCATGCCGCTGCCGCACCGATGATCGCGGCCGTCCTGCCCCCGGCAGCCGACCCGGTGTCGCTGCAGACCGCGGTGTCGTTCAGCACGCACGGGGCGTCGCACGGCGCCGTCGCCGCGCAGGGCACCGAGGAACTCGGCCGCTCGGGCGTCGGCGTGGCCGAGAGTGGCATCAGTTACGCCACCGGTGACGCGATGGCCGCGAGCTCTTACCTCATCGCAGGCAGCTGACATGACCGCCCCCGTCTGGATGGCGCTACCGCCCGAGGTGCATTCGGGGCTGCTCAGCAGCGGCCCCGGGCCCGGGTCGATGCTCGCCGCCGCGGGGGCATGGCAGTCGTTGAGCGTCGAGTACTCCACGGCGGCAGTCGAGTTGACCGCGTTGCTCGCTGCCGTGCAGTCGGGTGCGTGGGAGGGGCCGAGCGCCGAACAGTACGTCGCGGCCCATGCGCCGTACCTGACGTGGCTGGCACAGGCGAGTGCGAACAGTGCGGCGGCAGCGGTCCAGCACGAGACGGCAGCGGCTGCGTACACGACGGCGCTGGCGATGATGCCGACGCTGCCCGAACTCGCGCTCAACCACACGATGCACGGCGTGCTGATGGCAACGAACTTCCTCGGCATCAACACGATCCCGATTGCACTGAACGAGGCCGACTACGTCCGCATGTGGATACAGGCGGCCACCACGATGAGCACCTACCAGGCAGTCGCGGGAGCCACGGTCGCGGCCACTCCCGCCACGCCGCCCGCGCCGTTCCTCCTCGCGCCGGGCGTTGGCGAGGCGGGCGATGCCGGGGCCACGTCGCGCCAGGCCATGGCCCAGGTGCAGGCAGCAGACGCCGGCGGTGCACTGAACAACGCCGACTTCCTGCAGCAGCTCCTGCAGGCGCTCAACCAGTTCTTCCAGGCCTACACCGACTACACGAACTCGCTCTTCGAGCCGATCACGCAGTTCCTGCAGGACCCGATCGGCAACAGCATCGACCTGATCACGGGCCTGCTGACCAACCCCGGCCCCACGCTGGTCGAGTACGGCCCGTTCCTCTTCGCCGTTGCATACCAGGCGATTTCGTGGATCGGCGCCACTCTCACCTACCCACAGCTGCTGCTGCAACCGCTGCTGGCCATCGGCCTCGGCGTCGGCGGGTACTTCCTGCAGGAGTACCTGAACAGGCCGGTCGCCCCGGAGCCGGTGCCCGAACCCGCACCGGCCGCAGCGCCGCAGCAGGTCCAGGCGCCGCGCGCGGAGGTACAGAATCCGCTGCCCGCCGCGACCGTGGCGCCGACGGTGCCCAGCGCGCCCGCCGCGCCCGCGGCCTCGGTGGCCACGGGTACCGCGCCAGCCCCCGCCGCACCCGCGGCGGCCGCAGCGCCGTTCGTCCCGTACGTGGTGCCGGGCGGCGGCCCCGGCCCCGGTACGTCGCCGACGTTCCGCGAGGGCAGTGGTGCCAAGGCCCCCGCCGCCGACATCGCAGCCTCGTCCGCCGCGGCGGCTGCCGCGTCGTCGCTCGCCAAGCGCAAGGCGCGGCGCAAGCGCGGTGCCGGGGTCCACGAGCGTGGCTATGCCGACGCCTACATGGACTACGAACCGGGTCCCGACTCCGAGGCGACACCGCGACCCGCGCCGCGCGTCGGCGCCTCGTCGCGGGGCGCGGGCGCGGTCGGGTTCACGGGAACCATCACCGCCGAACGGGCCGACCAGGCCGATCGGTCGCGTGGACTGACCCAGTTGCCGGAGGACCCCTACGGCGGCGGACCGGTCGATCCGCTGCTGCCGGGCAACTGGGACCCGGAAGGGGGACGGCCCACCTGAACAGAGCCGAGAGTCCGAACACGTCAACCGATAACGAACAGCAGTCGAAGATCCGGAAGGAAATCCCATGAGCCTCCTCGATGCTCACATCCCGCAACTCGTCGCCTCCGAGGCGGCGTTCTCCGCCAAGGCCGGACTGATGCGCAGCACCATCGCCCAGGCCGAGCAGGCTGCCCAGGCGTCGCAGGCGTTCCACCAGGGCGAGTCGGCCGTCGCGTTCCAGGCCGCGCACGCCCGCTTCATCGAGGTGTCGGCACGGGTCAACGCCCTGCTCGACATCGCGCAGGCCAACATCGGCGACGCTGCGTCGACGTACGTCGCCGAGGACGCCGCAGCGTCCAGCACCTACACCGCCATCTGATTCGTCGAGCAGAGCTGAAGGGACACAACACATGTCACAGATCATGTACAACTACCCGGCCATGCTGGCGCTGGCCGCCGAGATGAACGGCTACTCGGGAGCCCTGCACGCCGTCGGCGCCGACGTCGCGAGCGAGCAGGCCGCGCTGTCGGCAGGCTGGCAGGGTGACACCGGCATGTCGTACCAGGCGTGGCAGGCGCAGTGGAACGCCAGCCTCGAGGAACTGGTCCGCGCCTACCGCGCGATGTCGAGCACCCACGAGATGAACACGATGTCGATGAGTGCTCGGGATGCGGCGCAGGGCGCCAAGTGGGGCGCGGCCTGATGGACTTCGGCCTGATGGATTTGGGCCTGATGAGCAGTGGGCGCTAACGCCGTCGAGCTGACCGCGGAGCAGGCCTGGTTCGTCGCCGAATCAGCTGGGGCGGGCTACTTCCCATGGGTGCTGGCCATCACGCCGCCGTACGCCGAGGAGTCCCTTCGCCCCGCGTTCGAGGCTCGCATGCGTGCGGAGCTGTCCGAACTAGGGGTGATGGTGGCCGACCGCGTCACCGCACCCGTCACCCGGTGGGTCACGACCGCGTGCCGTCCGACGCGCTGGCTCGAACTGCGATTCGTCTCGGGATCGGGGAACATGTTGCGGGGCCTGGTCGCTCGTCGTGCGGACGACGTGGTCGTCGCACTGCGCAACGGCGGGCTGGTGACGTTCAGCCACGTCGACGTCGACCATCCGCAGGCGCTGGTTCCCGTGCTCACGGCCGGGCTGTCCGGACGGCCACCCGCGTCGTTCGCAGAGTTCGCCATCGCGGCGCGGATCGGTGCGAAGGCCGACGAACGGCTCCGCAACGGGGCCGCGCTCGCGGACGTCGTGGAGAACCTCGGCATCCCGGCCGGCGCCCGGCACGTGGTGGAGGCCGCCTTCGCGCCCGACCGCTGCTACGTCGAGATCGTCGCGGGTGACCACCGCGACGGTCACCGGGTCAGCACCGAGGTGGGTGTCAGCGTCGTCGACACCCGCGCCGGACGCGTGCTCGTCAGCCCCTCCAAGGCCTACGACGGCGAGTGGGTGTCGACGTTCTCGCCCGGCACCCCACTGGCCATCGCGACCGCCGTCGAACGCCTCACCGCCACGCTGCCCGACGGGGAGTGGTTCCCCGAAGCCCACCTCACCAGAGACTTCGACCAGAGAACGGAAGACCAAAGATGTCCGACACCCTCACATCGGGCCTGACTTCGCCCGGTGTCCCATCCGGCGCCGCCGCGGGATCCGCGGTGGTGCCCATCGTGCGGGTCGCCGTGCTCGCCGGCGGCGACGACGGTGGTCGGCTCGTCGACATGGCGCTGCCCACCGAGCTGCCGCTGCGCGAGATCCTGCCCGCGGTACGTCGCATGGCGCTGCCGGCCGGTGACGACGCCGACGCGCCCGTGCAGTTGTCGCTCGCACCCGTCGGCGGAGCACCGTTCAGCCTGGACGCGACCCTCGACACCGTCGGCGTCGCCGACGGAGATCTGCTGGCGCTGCAGCCGGTTCCGGTCGGGCCACCCGCCCCGCGCATCGTCGAGGACATCGCCGACGCCGCGGTGATCTTCTCCGCCGCACGCGAGAAGCCCTGGGGGACGCACCACGTCGAGCGTGGCGCATCGGTCGCCGTGATCGGCCTGATCCTGCTCGCCACGGTCGTCGCCACGCTGCACCGCCTGGCCACCGGCGACCACGCCGGCCTGTTCACCGTCAGCGGCGTCGCCGCACTGACCGTGCTCGGCGCGCTGGTGACCCGGTCCCGATCGCCCTGGCTCGCGACCGCACTGTCGGTGACCGCGCTGCTTCCCGTCGCCGCGTCGTTCGCCCTTGCCGTGCCTGGCGACTTCGGCGCCGCGCAGGTGCTGTTGGCCGCGGCCGGTGTGGGGGCGTGGTCGATCATCAGCATCACCGTGGCCGAGCGGGCCATCGCGGTGTTCACGGCCGCGGCCGCGGTCGGAACCGGAGCGGCGATCGTGGCGGGCGCGGCAGCGCTGTGGTCGCTCGACTCGGTTCTGATCGGTTGTGCGCTGATCGTGCTCGGCTTACTCGTCACGGTCCGGGCCGCACAGCTGTCCGCACTGTGGGCGCGTTTCCCGGTGCCGGTCATCCCCGCACCCGGTGACCCGGCTCCGGATGCGCCCCCGCTGCGCGTCTTGGCGGATCTGCCGCGCCGGGTTCGGGTGAGCGATTCGCATCAGACCGGCTTCATCGCCGGTGGCGTGCTGCTCGCCGTCGCCGGATCGCTGTCGCTGGTCGTACCCGAGGGCGCGTCCCCGTGGGCGTGGTTCGTCGTGGCGGCGGCCGGCCTCGGCGCGGCGCTGCGCGCACGGGTCTGGGACTCGGCGCCGTGCAAGGCGTGGCTGCTCGCGCAGCCCTACCTGGTCACGCTGTCGCTGGCGGTGACGTATCTCGCCGACGAGCGGTACCAGGCTGCGTGGTGGGCGCTGATCGCGCTCGCCGTGCTGACGATCGCGTGGGCCGTGGCAGCGCTGTACCCGAGCGTCGCAGCACCCGACACCTACTCGCTGCCGATGCGGCGGATCGTCGGCTTCCTCGCCTCGGCGCTGGACGCGTCCCTCATCCCCGTCATGGCGTACCTCATCGGTCTGTTCGCCTGGGTGCTGGATCGGTGACGCATCGGCGAGTGCGTGCGGGTGTCGCGACACTCGCCGTGACCGTCGCGGTCGCAGTGACGAGTTGTCCTGCGGCAGGGGCCATCACACCACCGGAACTCGACCCGGGTGCGGCGCCGCCGTCGGGTACGGCGGGCCCCGTGCAGCCGATGGCGCAGCGCGGCCCGTGCATCGCGTCGGGGCAGCTGCCCGGCACCGATCCCGGTGCAGCCGGCCCGAACGGCCAATTGCTCAACCTGGCCGGGGCGTGGCGGTACAGCCGCGGCGAGGGACAGACCGTCGCGGTGATCGACACCGGCGTCCGGCCTGGGCCGCGACTGCCCAACGTCGAGCCGGGCGGCGACTTCGTCGAGTCGGGTGACGGGCTCACCGACTGCGACGGCCACGGCACCCTGGTCGCCGGACTCATCGCGGGCCAGCCCGGGCCCGACGCCTTCTCCGGGGTCGCGCCGAACGCCCGGCTGATCTCGATCCGGCAGACGTCCGGCCGCTACTCGCCGCGCGCCACGGGTGACGACCCGGCCCTCGTGCTGGCGACAATCGACGTGGCGACACTCGCCCGCGCGGTCGTGCGCGCCGCCGACCTCGGCGCACGGGTCATCGCGATCTCGACGGTGACGTGCCTGCCGGCCAACAAGACCGTCGAGCAGACCGAGCTCGGTGCGGCCCTGCGTTACGCGTCCGTCGAGAAGGACGCCGTGGTGGTCGCTGCCGCGGGCAACAGCCGCGCAGGGCTGAACGCGGGCACGGCCTGCCCGTCGAATCCGCTGTCGGACCCGGGCCGTCCGGAGGATCCACGCAACTGGTCGGGCGTCACCTCGGTGTCCATCCCGTCGTGGTGGCAGCCCTACGTGCTGTCGGTCGGATCGGTCGGTCCGCAGGGCCGCCCTTCGGAATTCACCACGGCGGGACCGTGGGTCGGGGTCGCCGCACCCGGTGAGAACGTCGCGTCGGTGAGCAACGCCGACGGCGGGGGGCTCGCCAATGCGCTGCCCAACGACCGCGGCGAGCTGTTCGGTCTCAACGGCACCAGCTATGCCGCCGCGTACGTGTCCGGCGTGGCTGCCCTGGTGCGCAGCAGATTTCCCGAACTCACGGCCGAGCAGGTGGTGCGCCGCATCACCGCGAGCGCACACGGGGCCGCCCGGTCGCCGTCGAACCTGACCGGATCGGGTGTCGTCGACCCGGTCGCCGCACTCACCTGGGACGTCGACGAGTCCGCCGACGCGCAGCCACCCCGGTCGATGCCGGTCGCCGCTCCCGCCGAACCTGACCCCACCGACTCCACCCCGCGCACCATCGCATTCATCGGCGCAGGCGTGCTGGCGCTCGCAGCAGCCGTGACGGCGATCGCCGCACACCGACGGAAGGAGGGCTGATGACAGCCCGAATCGCACTGGCCCTCTTGGTCGTCATCCCGGCCGCGATGGCCTACCCATGGCACACGCCGACGCAGCGCTGGGTGCTCGGCGTCGCCGTGGCCGTCGTGCTGCTGACGTTCGCCTGGTGGGGTGGCATGTTCCTCACCACGCGGATCGGCAGATGGCTTGCGGTGTGGCGACGCAACCGCGGCACGTCCGAACCCGCGACCACGAACGAGATCGCAGTGCTGCTGTCCGTCGAGGCGCCTGCGGGCACGACGGTGCCGCTGCACCTCGTCGCCGGGTACGTGGACCGATTCGGCATCCGGTGTGCGAAGGTGCGCGTGACCAACCTGGACGTCTCGGGAACCCGACGGACCTGGATCGGAATGACGCTGGCCGCCAACGACAATCTGGCTGCGCTGCAGGCACGATCACCCGAGCTGCCGCTGTACGACACCGCCGAGGTCGTCGGCAGGCGACTGTCGGATCAACTGCGCGAACTCGGGTTCGACGCCGCGATCGTCGACACGGCAGAAGGGCCCTTCGATCCGAGCGCGCGCGAGACGTGGCGTGGGATGCGCGACGACGACGGGTATCTGGCCGCCTACGCGATCCCGGTCGACGACGGCCTGGCAGCACCGCTGACGCACGTGTGGTCGCACACCAACCGGGCGACGTGGACGGCGATCGAGTTCAGCGGTACCGCGGCCCGCCCCACCGTCACCGCGCTGTGCGCCATCCGCACCGACGACGCACCGAGTGCCGTTCCCGTGCCGGGCCTTCGGGGTTGCAACGGCAGGCACCGGCCGCTGCTGACCGCGCTGGACCCGCGCTCGGCCGAGCGTCTCGACACCGGCGCGGTACCGGTGCCGTCGAGTCTGCTCGACGAGATCGAATGGCCCGTCGGATCGAGCAACTCGACGCTGGGAGCGCACGCCCGGTCATAGCCGGTCTGGCGCTAGACGAACATGAAGTCCTTCATGAACCGGGTCATCCGGCGCAGGTAGTCCGGCTGGCTCACGTGCACGATGTGATTGCCGGGAAACCAGTGGAACGCGCAACGATCCCAGTGCTCCCAGAGCATCTCGGCCTGTTCCGGCGGAGCCAGCCGGTCGCCGAGGCCGGTGATGATGAGTCTGCGGTCCTTCGGTACCAGCGGCTGATAGCTCAGCGGTGAGTGGAATGCCGACGCCGCGGCCATCAGGTCCTTGTCGATGCGCGAGAGGCGATTGCCCAGCTTGACCAGGACGCTCGCGGGAAACCAGTCGTCGAACGCCGCGTCGGGTGTCACCACCGGCACGTTCGGTATCACCGCCTGGAGACGGTCGTCGACGCCCGCGATCAACGCAGAGGTGTAGCCGCCCAGCGACATTCCGGTCAAGGCGATCCGGTCCACCCCCGTGTACTCCAGGTAGTCGAGGACCGAGCGGAAGTCGTACACCGCCTGCGCCATCGCCTCGGCGAATCCCGCGAGCCCGTCGGCGAAGTAACCGTAACCACTGTAGGGTGAACCCTTCTCGGCACGGCGACCGTGGAAGGGCAACGTGTACAGCAGGACGTCGTACCCGGCCCGGTAGAACCATGGGAGCGAGAAGAACAGGCCGTTGAACAGATACGCCGAACCCATGAACCCGTGGATGACGCACAGCGTGGGGTGTGGCCCGTCGTCGTGACGCCAGTGCTGGGCGTGGACGACGTTGTTGCGCAGATAGCTTCGGCGGTGGTCGCGCATGGCGGGATTGACCGCCTCGAAGCTGCTCGTGAACCGGATGTTCTCCACCCGCCCATGTGCCATCCACTCGGCGACGGGGTTCGCCGGACGCGTCGAGACGCGGGGGAGTTCCACGGGTGCGGGGAAGGCCTTCGCCGGATCCCTGGCTGCGGCCATCTCGGCGTAGAACTCCAGAGCGTCGCGCTCGGCGCGCACCTGTGCCGGGCGCAGCGCCGCCATCGCCATGCGGGGCAGCATCGCCGCGCCGATCACCGAGGCGAGCGTGGTGCGCAGACCGAGGTCCGCGATCGCCGACGAGTCGACGATCAACTTCTGCTCCCAGGTCAGGTCCTCCCGACGGGGGAGCCCACCCTTGGTCGCGTCGGCGCCGGGGACGTCCGGGAACGGGATCGGCGGGTCGACCGGAGCGGCATTGCCAGGCGGGGTATCGACCACACGCGATGTTAGCCCGTGCGGGCTAGTTCAAACCGAACAGTCGCACGGCGTTGTCGTGCAGGACACCTCGCCGCCAGGCGTCGTCGAAACCGTCCAATCGAGTCACCGATCGGACGGCGTCGACGTAGCGGTAGGGGATGTTCGGGAAGTCGCTGCCGAACAGGATCCGGTCACCGACGTCACGCAACCGCGGATACGCGTCGGTGGGGAACGGCATCGTCTCCTCGGAGAACGGCGTGAATGCCATCGTCGTGTCGAGGTGGACGCCGTCGTACCGCTCGCACACGTCCAGGAACTCCGCGTACTCCGGCATGCCGAGGTGGGCGATGATCAAGCGCAGTCGCGGGTGCGCGGCCAGCAGCATCCGGATTGGCCCGGGCCCGGTGTGGTCACCCGGCTGCGGACCGGAGCCGCAGTGAATCACCACGGGCACGCCGGCGTCCTCGATGACACCCCACGCCTCGTCGAGCAGGGGATCGGTGGGGTCGTACCGGCCGACCTGCACGTGAGCTTTGAACACCTGGGCGCCGCGTTCGATCGCCTCGGCCACGTAGTGGGCGACCCCCGGTTCGGGGTAGAGCGTCGCGGTGGCGAGGCAGTCCGGAGTCCGATCGGCGAACTGCGCCGCCCACTGGTTCAGCCACGCCGCCATCTCCGGCTTGTGCGGGTAGACCAGCGAGGTGAAGGCCCGGACGCCGAACGAGCGCAGCGCCTCGAGACGTTGCGCCTCGTCGCTGCGGTAGGTGATCGGCCACTGCCGCCCGACCAGTGGACCGGCGGCATCGAAGTACTGCCACACCTTGTCCATGACCTGCTTGGGCATGAAGTGCGTGTGAACGTCGACGATGCCGGGCAGCACGAGGGCTTCCCAGGTCCGACGGACGGCCTCCGATTCCTCCATGGTCTGTGATGATCGCAGGCCCGCGTGGGCGGGCAGCCGTCGGGCGCGGAAGCGGTGACAGGCGATCGGTAGGATCACCTGATGCCGTTGACCAGCGGTACGGACTTCGCGGGGTTCCGGATCCTCCGGCAACTCGGGTCCGGGGGGATGGGCGAGGTGTACCTCGCCCAACATCCGCGGCTCCCGCGGCAAGAGGCGCTCAAGGTGCTGCCACGGGCACTGTCGGCCGACGCGGTGTTCCGCGAGAGGTTCAGCCGTGAGGCCGACCTCGCGGCCAAGCTCTATCACCCCCACATCGTGGGCGTCCACGACCGTGGCGAGTTCGACGAGCAGCTGTGGATCTCGATGGACTTCATCGACGGCACCGACGCCGCCCGGCTGCTCGAGCAGTACCACCCGTACGGCATGCCGCTGCCCGAGGTCCTCGAGATCGTCGGCGCCGTCGCCGATGCCCTGGACTACGCCCACGCCAACGCGATGCTGCACCGCGACGTCAAACCCGCGAACATCCTGCTGACCCGGCCCGAGCGCGGCCGGCGGCGAATACTGCTGGCAGATTTCGGCATCGCGCGCAGCCTCACCGAGGTGTCCCGCCTGACGCAGACCAACATGGCGATCGGCACCGTCAACTACGTCGCGCCCGAGCAGTTGACGGACGCCTCGGTCGACGGCCGAGCCGACCAATATGCCCTTGCCGCAACCACTTACCACCTCTTGACCGGCACCGTGCCCTTCGACCACTCCAACCCCGCCGTGGTCATCAGCAGCCACCTGACCGCTCCACCGCCGTCACTCGCCGCGCGCAGGCCCGACCTCGCCGCACTCGACCCGATCCTGGCGGCGGGCATGGCGAAGGACCCCGCCGACCGGTTCCGCTCGTGCGAGGCCTTCGTCCGGGCACTGTCCGCGCCGCCCGCCCAAGGGCATCCGCCACCGCCGCCCGTGCACGCCGGACCGGTGCGCCGGGGCTCGACTGCCGTGCTCCCGACGCCGCCGCCCGCCGCTCCGCCGCCCACCTTTGCGCCGCCGGGACCCGCCGCCGCGCCGAAGCCGAAGTCTCGGCTGCCCGCGGCGGTGACCGTGCTCGCCATCCTCCTGCTCGCCGCCGTCGCGTTCGTCGTCGTCGCCCTCGACCCGTGGGGCCAGGACACCACGGCCACACCGCGTCTCACGCCGACGAGTACGGCGCCGACCACGTCGGCGACGACGGGCGACGCCGGCTTCGAGGCCATGCGCGACTTCGTGATCGACTACTACGCGCTGCTCCCGGGGAACGCTGACGAGGCATGGTCGCGGCTGGATCCCAACTATCAGGCCACCACGAATCTGCGGGACTACCGGGACTTCTGGTCGGGCATCCGATCCGTCGCGATCTCCGACGTCAGTCCCGGTTCGGGGACCAGCGTCACCGCGCGGGTGTCCTACACGCTCGCCGGCGGCGGAACCGACACGGAGCGAAGGTCGTTCGAGATCACCTCCGACGGCGGCCAGATGCGCATCTACGACTCACAGCGCATCGGCGGGGGATGAGTCCGAGGAGGATGATGATCGCGTGTGGAATCCTGACGTCTACCTAGCCTTCGCCGACCATCGCGGCCGGCCGTTCTTCGACCTGCTGTCGCGGGTGGGAGCGCAGACTCCGCGCCGTGTCGTCGACTTGGGTTGCGGGCCGGGCAATCTGACGGTCACGCTGGCGCAGCGGTGGCCCGGCGCTGTGATCGAGGCCGTCGACAGCTCACCGGAGATGGTCGCCGCAGCCCGTGAGCGAGGGCTCGACGCGACCCTGGGCGGTATAGCCGAGTGGGCGCCGCGACCCGACACCGACGTCGTCGTCTCGAACGCGGCGCTGCAGTGGGTGCCCGGTCACGCCGACCTGATGGTGCGCTGGGCGGGCGAACTCACCGCTGGGTCGTGGATCGCGATGCAGGTGCCTGGCAACTTCGACGCCCCGTCGCACCAGGCCGTGCGCGAGGTCGCCAGGAGCGCCGAGTTTGCCGATGCGCTGGCGGACATGCCGTGGCGCGAAGCCGACGTCGTCGGCACGCCCACCGACTACGCCGGCCTCCTCACCGACGCCGGCTGCCGGGTCGACGCGTGGGAGACCACCTACGTGCACCAGCTATCCGGCGAGACGCCGGTGCTGGACTGGATCACCGGCACCGCGCTCACCCAGGTCAGGAGCAGGCTGTCCGACGACGCATGGGAGCAGTACCGCCAGGCGATCATCCCGGTGCTGGCCCGGGCGTACCCGATTCGCGCCGACGGCACCACGTTCTTTCCGTTCCGGCGGGTGTTCGTGGTGGCTCAGGTGAGCTGACTCGCGCGAGCTAGCTGCCGTCCCTGGCGGCGTGCAGTGCCTCGAGCACCTGGACGACCAACGCGTCGATGTCGGCGCCCGTCGTGTCCACGACCAGGTCGGGATTCTCCGGCGACTCGTAGGGCGCGTCGACGCCGGTCAGGCCCTTCAACTCGCCCGCTCGCGCCCGTGCATACAGGCCCTTCGGGTCCCGCTTCTCGCACTCGGCCAGTGACGTCGCGACGTGCACCTCGATGAACGGCAGCTTCGCCGCCTCGTTGAGCGTCCTGGCGATCTCGCGATCCGAGTTCAGCGGGGACACCAGTGACGCCAGTGCGACCACGCCAGCATCGGCCAGCAGTCGCGTGAGATGACCGACGCGCCTGATGTTCTCGGCCCGGTCGCCCGCGGAGAAGCCGAGGTCGTCGGAGAGCCCGTGCCGGATGTTGTCACCGTCGAGCAGGTAGGCGACGTCACCGGACTCCACTAGCGCCCGTTCCACCGCGACCGCGAGGGTGGACTTGCCCGACGCGGGCAGGCCGGTGAACCAGATCGTCGCCCCGCGCTGGCCCGTCTTCTGCCAGCGGTAGCTCCGGTCCAATGACGAGGGATGCCAACGGATGTCGTTGCGGGTCTGCTCGCCGGGCTTGATCTCGCGCGCCTCGGTCACGGTGCCCGCGCCGACGGTGTCGTTGGACGTCTCGTCGATCAGGATGAAGGCGCCGCTGTCCCGGTTGTCGGCGTACGGGTCGGCGACGACCACCGAGCTGGTGCGCAGCGTGACCGCGCCGATGTCATTGAGGCCCAACTCGACCGGACCGTCGAGGTCGTCGAGCGTCTCCGGATCCAGCCGGGTGTGAAGCTCCTGCACGGTGGCGCGTACGGTGCGCGCACCCTGCTTGAGCGCCAGCCGGTCGCCCGCCCGCAGCGGGGTGTCGGCGAACCAGCAGATGGTGGAGTACAGCTCGCGAGCCGACACCGGCAGCTCGGCGTTCTCGGCCCCGCTGACGAACACGTCGCCGCGGCCCACGTCGATGTCGTCGGCGAGTTCGATCGACACCGAAAGCGGCGCAACACCCGTCGTCCTGGCGTCGTCGAGGGTGTCGAGCGCCGTCACCGTGGACCGCGTCCCGGCAGGCAGCGACAGCACCGGGTCACCAACGCGCAGCGTTCCCGCCGAGATCCGGCCGGTGTAGCGGCGGCGCTGCTCGGCGGTCGGCCGCGACACCCACTGCACGGGCAGTCGCAGCTTCGTCGGCTCCGGGTGCGGCGCAGACAGTTCGATGCCCTCGAGATACTCCAACAGCGTCGGACCGTCGTACCACGGGGTCCGATCCGAGCGGTGCACCACGTTGTCGCCGAGCTTGGCGGCAATGGGGATGACGGCCAGGTCCGCGTTGGACACCGAGAAGCCCAGCCGGTCTGCCACCTGTCGAAGCTCGGCGCGCACCTCGTCGAAGCGGTTCCGGTCGAAGTCCACCAGGTCGATCTTGTTCACCGCGGCCACGAAGTGCTTGATGCCCAACAACTTTGCGATTCGGGCATGCCTGCGGGTCTGCCGCAGTACGCCCGCTCTGGCGTCGACCAGCAGGATCGCAGCGTGGGCGTTGGACGCCCCGGTGAACATGTTGCGGGTGTACCGCTCGTGGCCGGGAGTGTCGGCGAGGATGTAGCTGCGGCGCTCAGTCGAGAAGAACCGATACGCCACGTCGATCGTGATGCCTTGCTCGCGCTCGGCACGCAGTCCGTCCGACAGCGCGGCCAGGTCGGCCACGCCCGCCTCGTCGGTCACGGCGTCGAGGTGATCCAGCGGCAGGCTGTCCGTGTCGTGCATGAGCCGGCCGATCAGCGTGCTCTTGCCGTCGTCGACCGACCCCGCCGTGGTGATGCGGAGGAGTTGCCGTGTCGCCATCAGCCGGGTCCCATCGTCTTCTTCGCGCAAGCGCTCATCAGAAATACCCCTCGCGCTTTCGATCCTCCATCGCCGCAACCGACGTCCGGTCGTCGGCACGGGTCTCGCCCCGCTCGGACACCGTCGCCGCCGAGATCTCCTCGATGACACCGGAGATCTCGGTGGCCTGTGAGCGCACGGCGCCGGTGATCGTCAGGTCACCCACCGTGCGGTAGCGCACCCACTCGACCGCGGACGTCTCTCCATCCCTGGGCTGCACGTACTCCGACACCGCGAGCAGGATGCCGTCGCGCTCGACGACCTCGCGTTCGTGGGCGAAGTAGATCGACGGGAGTTCCAGGCCCTCCAGCTCGATGTAGCGCCAGATGTCCAGCTCGGTCCAATTGCTCAGCGGGAACACGCGAACCTGTTCCCCCTTGCGAATCCGGCCGTTGTAGAGCGACCACGGTTCCGGCCGCTGCGCTCGCGGGTCCCACTGCCCGAACTCGTCGCGGAAGCTCAATATGCGTTCCTTGGCGCGGGCGCGCTCCTCGTCGCGTCGCGCACCGCCGAACGCCGCGTCGAAACCGCCGGCCTCCAGCGCGTCGAGCAGGGTTCGAGTCTGCTGCCGGTTGCGTGACGCACCGGGACCCGGGTCGGGGACGCGACCGCTGTCGATGGTCTCCTGCACCGAGCCGACGATCAGCTTGTGCCCGTGCTCGTCGAGCCTGCGGTCGCGGAACTCGATGACCTCGCCGAAGTTATGGCCGGTGTCGACGTGCAGCACCGGGAACGGCAGGGGCGAGGGTCGAAATGCCTTCTCCGCCAATCGCAGCAGAACGATGGAGTCCTTGCCCGCGGAGAACAACAGCACCGGCCGCTGCAGTTCGGCCACGACCTCGCGGATGATGTGCACGGCCTCGGCTTCGAGCACGCGCAGCTCGTCGACGTGCGTCGTGTCCACGGTCGGTGTCGTCATACCGGATACCCTTCCCGTTCCGCATCGGCGCGGTAGCGCTCGACCCACTCGTCGGACCGGTGATCGGCCTGACGTTCCAGCACCGGCGCGGGCGCCAACCGTGGATCGAGACCGAGCGCCTCGAGCACGGTGCCGACCACCTCCGTGAGGTTTCGCCACAACACCGGATACGACACGTCGATGGGGTTTATTCCCTCCTCGGCGAACCAGGCGCGCCACCCCGCCTCCTGCTCCTGCAGCATCCGAACGACGTGTGCGATGGCGCCAGCGTGGTACTCGGCGCGGGCGTCGCGGACCGGATCGGGCCGTCCGCGCCACACCCGTGTCTGCACCGCCCGCCAGAACGACACGGCCTGGGAGACGACGTCGGGCCGGTACACGTGCACCAGCACGGGGTCGCTGCCGACGACGTCGCGGATCGCGGCCAGCAGCCCGTCCCCCGACCTGTCGGGCAGTCCCTTCGCCCGCTCGGTCAGCAGCGGCGTCTGGTTCCACATCAGCTTGCCGCCCCAGATGCCGTTCGGCGTGCGGCCGACGGTGCGGATGTAGTCCCGCCAGATCTCGGGCGGGGCGATGTCCGGTTTTCCCTCGTCGAGCGGGTCCAACAGCTGGAGGATCGTCTGATCCTCGACGCCTGCGAACCACTCGCGGGGCTGCGGCGACTGGCTGGTGGTCGGGAGGTACTGGAAGAACTCCTGCGGCTCGCCAGCGACGCCGGTCGCGCGCAGCGACTCGACCAGCAGCGTGCTGCCGCTGCGTTGCGAGGCGAGCACCAGGTATGCGGTCGGGGCGGCCATGCGCGGAAGCCTAACCGGTGATCAAATGCCCTGCCAGAGGGGCTTTTTGATCAGGTTGAGCAGAACTATTGGTGGTCGTCGTGAATGCCGCGGTCCGATGCCAGCGCAGACCGGCTCGGCAGCGGGCGTCCGAGAATGCTGAGGTAGGTGTGGGTGTAGCGCTCGGAGATGCGGGTGCCCGCGAAGTCCGACGGGATGACGTCGTTGGTCTTCTTCCGCCAGTCGTCGAGCAGCAGCGCGAGGTCGGCGGCGACGCCCTCGTGCTCGACGGACGGTTCGCCGTCGAGCAGGTTGGTGCTCTCCCCGGGGTCGGCGACCAGGTCGTAGAGTTCGCGAGCCGGTCGGGGGCCCCGGGTCAGCGGCCCGACGACCTGCCCGGGCGCGCTGTCGGCGATGTCCCACGGCAGGTCGAGCACCGGACGTGGCGCGTAGTTCTCGATGTAGCTGTACTCCTTGGTCCTGATGGCGCGGATCGGGTCGAAGGAGTCGTGATAGGTCTTCGTGGTGTAGACCTCGCTGCGGGCAGGCTCGGACTGCGGTCGGCCTCCCGTCGGGGACTGACGCAGCGCCGGGGCATGCGAGATGCCCTGCACCTCATCCGGGGCGGCCACCCCGAGCAAGTCGAGCAGTGTCGGCACCAGGTCGACACCGCTGAACATCTCGTCGTACACCAACGGTGCGTAGCCGGATCGCTTCGGCGGACGGACGATGAACGCGATGCCCGTGCCCGCGTCGTACAGCGTCGACTTCGCCCGCGGCATCGCCGGTCCGTGGTCGGTCATGAAGACCACCCAGGTGCTCTGGTCCAGCCCCGTGGTCTCGAGTGCATCCAGGATCTGGCCGACGGCCGCGTCGGCGACCGCGATCGATCCGTAGAAGTCAGCGAGGTCCTGCCGCACGTCCTCGGTGTCGGGCAGGTAGTCGGGCAGCGTGACGGCGTTCGCATCCGCAGGCGTGTACCGCTCGTGGGGGTACGGCCGGTGCGTCTCGAAGAAGCCAGTGGTCAGCAGGAACGGCTCGGCGGGTGCCGTCGACAGCCAGTCGACCGCCTCGTCGACGACGTACTCGCAGAACGAATTGCTGACGTCGTACTCGTCGAACCCGAGCCGCGCCGGGTAGGACGTCTCGTGCTGCATGCCGAACAAGGCGGTGCGCCAACCGGATTGAGAGAGCAGCTCCGGCAGGGTCCGGACGTCGGCTCGGTACTCCCAACCGTGGTGCGCCAACCCGATCAGCCCGTTGCTCTGCGGATACCGCCCGGTGAACAACGATCCCCGCGACGGTGAGCACAGCGGCGCGGTGGCGTGGGCGCGGGTGAACAGGATGCCGTCGGCGGCGAGTCGATCCAGGCGTGGGCTAGACACGTCGGCATGACCGTAGGCGCCCAGGTGCCTGCCGAGGTCGTGCCAGTGCACCAGAAGCACGTTGTCGCGCGGAGCTCCGCTCACTCGTCGTCCTTCACTAGTGGTCCACCAAACACGCCTGGTGCCAGTCGGTCAACCGTTGCGCTCGTCACGAGCAACTTAACGGCGTCCCGGGGTGGGTTGGCTTGGCGGGGTTGGTTGGCGCTGGATTCGCTAGCATGGGGCTCCGACATCTTCGGCGTCGAATGGGCTTGTGCGGGCTAATCATCCACAGTCCGTTGTTCATCCCCAGATGTGTCTATGGGGCTGGCGGGTTGCCCTGCGAGCGAGAAGAATCGAATACGTGTTCGACGAATTCGAGGCTCTCGACGATGCGGCGTTGCTCGCCGTGATGGGCGAAGCGCTGCGCGTCGAACGCGCCGCCGCCGCCCGCCGCTTGGTCGCGGCCGGAGTGTTCGCCGCGCGTCACGAAGCGGGGCCCGGCTCGGAGACCGAACGGTGGTGCGTCGAGGACTTCGACGCCGCCGCCGCCGAAGTCGGCGCCGAACTCGGCGTCAGCCGCTTCCGCGCCGAAGCCGACATGTCCCGCGGCCTGACCCTGGTCCAACGGCTACCTCGGCTGGCCCAACGGTTCCTGGCAGGCGACGTGGATCTGCGGGTCATCGCGATCATCGACCACCGCACCACCCTGGTGCAGGACCCGGGTGTCCTCGCCGAGTTGGACGCCAGACTCGCCGAGGCCGCACCCCGCTGGAACGCCCTGTCGCGGGCGAAGCTCACCGAGGTCGTCGACTGGCTGGTCGTCGAACTGGACCCCGAGGCCAAACGGGTCGCCCGCGACCGCCACGACGATCGCCACGTCGAGATCACCCCGGGCGAGCACGGGCTCAGCGAGATCCACGGGCGCCTGAGCGCGACCGACGGGGCGACATTGGACAAGCGGCTCGACGCGATCGCCGCCACGGTGTGCCGCGACGACCCCCGCACCACCGCTCAACGCCGCGTCGACGGCCTCATGGCCCTGTCCGAACGGCGCGAGACCCTGGACTGTCGGTGCGGGCAGCACCAGTGCCCCCCGGCTCCCGTCGCGCCGACGCAGGTGATCGTGCACGTCCTCACCGAACAGTCCACCATCGACGGCACCGGCGACACCCCGGCCTACCTGCCCGGGCACGGCCCCGTTCCCGCCGCCACGGTCCGCGAACTCGTCGACACCGGCCGCGCCACGACCCGGCCGCTGATCGTTCCGAGCGCCGACACCCCCGCCGAACCCGGCTACCGGCCCTCCCGTGCGCTGCGCGCGTTCCTGATGTTCCGCGACCTCACCTGCCGCTTCCCCGGGTGCAGCCACCCGGTCGAGAAGTGCGACTACGACCACACCGTCCCCTGGCCCCAGGGCCGCACCCAGGCGTCCGACCTCAAGGCGTACTGCCGTCACCATCATCTGCTCAAGACGTTCTGGGGCGGCCCCGGCGGATGGAACGACGTCCAATACCCCGACGGCACCATCGAATTCACCTCACCCAGCGGCCGCCGCTACACCACCACCCCACTCGGTGCGTCGTTCTTCCCGCACCTGGCCACTCCCACCGGCGACCACCAACCCCGCGGCGCACCCCCACCCGACACCCCCGCCAAGACATGGGCAATGCCACTACGACGACGCAACCGCGCCGCCGACAAAGCCGCACGCATCGCCCACGAGCGCGCGATCAACCGCGCCATCATGGACGCCCACGCACCACCGTTCTGATATGGATGTGAGTCATGGCCTCGGCGAGTGACTGCCCGTGCGGCAGCGGTGTCGGCTACGCCGCCTGCTGCGAGCCGCTGCATGACGGTGCACGCGAGGCGGTGACGGCCGAACAGCTGATGCGATCGCGGTACTCGGCGTACGCCCGCGGGCTGCCCGATTATCTGTTCCGCACCTGGCATCCCAGGACCCGTCCGGCCGACGTCGCGGTCGAGCCGGAACTCGAGTGGACGGGCCTCCAGGTCGTCGACACCGCCGCCGGCGGCCCCGAGGACGACCGGGGCGAGGTCGAGTTCACCGCCCACTACCGGGAAGCCGGCGGGCACCACGCCATGCACGAGCGCAGTCGGTTCGAGCGCCGCGCAGGGCGCTGGTTCTACACCGACGGCGACGCCACCGGCGGCTAGGCGTACTGACGGCTAGGCCCGCGGCACCCCACACGCCGAGTAGACGAACTTGGGCGGCACGTCATAGCCGAGCGTGCGCTGCGGCACCCGCGCGAGCACGTCGTCGGACAGGGCCGACTTGAAGTGCAGTGACATCGACCCGGCGAACGACGGGTCCACCAGCGAGATGTCCGGTACGTCGAGCGTCAGGCCGGACGCATCGAGCGTCGCGGTGACCATGGACCCCGAGTCGTCGCTCCACGCGTGGTCGATGGCTCGTCCGGCCTTCTTGGGCACCGTCGACAGCGTCCCCAACAGCCGCCGGTTGGTCAGCGCCAGCGCACCGACGTAGCTGCGGATGTTGCCCTTGGCCGTCTTCCCGGGCACCTTGCCGGAGAACTTGAACGTCACCGGGACGAACTCGGCCAGGTGGATTAGACCCTCCGCCTCGACCTGCTCCCGGATGTCGTCGGGAAGCTTGCCGATGCCGAGCATCTTCCGCAGCAGGACAGCCATACCGCGACAGTAATCCTCGGCTGCCCTCCCTGTCCGGATTCGGTCCGGCGGCTACGTCTGAGCGGGCAGCACGTGGTCGCCGGTCTTGTCCGTGGACAGGCACAGCGAGCAGATGAAGCCCCCGCTCGCCCCGGCGGACTTCACCATGTCGGGCCGCTCGTAATCGTGATGGCAGGCAACGCATTCGAGACGGTCGTCGGCGGGGTTGCCGAGTTCGTCGAGCATCGGCAGGTCGATGCCGTCGTCGGTGCGGCGCAGGTAGTACTTGCCCTTCGTCGCGACTGCCAGGATCGGCGGCAGCACCAGACCGAGCACCATCGCGACCAGGGGAGAGTAGGGCCGGATCGCCTCACCGAGCACCCCGAAGAACGTCAGCAGTGACACGCCGGCCGCGACGATCAGCGAGACGAAGCCGACGGGGTTGAACGCGTACAGCATGCCGCGGCGGAACTCCGGCTGCAGCGGCGAGATCTTCAGCAGGTACTTGTTGAAGACGATGTCGGAGGCCACCACCACGACCCACGCGATGCCGCAGTTGGCGTAGAAGCCCAGGATCGAGTTCAGGAACTCGAACATGTTGGCTTCCATCAGGATCAGTGCGATCAGCAGGTTGAAGCCGAGGAACACCAGCCGGCCCGGGTAGGTCTTGGTGACGCGGGTGAACGAGTTGGTCCACGCCAGCGAACCCGAGTACGCGTTGGTGACGTTGATCTTCACCTGGCTGATCACCACCAGGATCACCGCCAGCGTCATGGCCAGCCACGGCGGCAGGAAGTTGCGGTAGATCTCCAGGAACTGATGTACGGGCTCGTTGGCGTTGGACACGGCGCCGTCGAAGACGTTGGCGATCAGGTAGACGGCGAGGAACAGGCCGACGACCTGCTTGATGGCGCCGAAGATGACCCAGCCCGGCCCCGCCAGGAACATCCACGTCCACCAGCTACGGCTGTTCTCCGGCGTCCGGGGCGGCATGAAGCGGAGGTAGTCGATCTGCTCGGCGATCTGCACGATGAGCGACAGGCACACGCCGGCGGCGAGCAGGGTGGATCCGATGTCGAATCCGCTGACGCCGCTCTCGCCCTGGTAGGCGAAGAACTCGCCCACGGACTCGGGGTGGCTGAACACCAGGTAGACGAACGGGGCGACCATCAGCACCAGCCACAGCGGGGTGGTCCACACCTGAAGCGTGGACAGCACTTTCATGCCGTAGATCACCAGCGGGAAGATGATGATCGTGGACACGGCGTACCCGACCCACAGCGGTATGCCGAGCCCCAACTCCAGGCCCTGGGCCATGATCGAGCCCTCGAGGGCGAAGAAGATGAACGTGAACGTCGCGAAGATGACGTTGGTGACCACCGAGCCGTAGTAGCCGAAGCCGCTACCGCGGGTGATCAGGTCGAGGTCGATGTTGTAGCGCGCGGCGTAGTAGGCGACGGGGAAGCCGGTCACCATGACGACGACGGCGAAGATGAGGATGCCCCACAGCGCGTTGGTGGTGCCGTAGGCGATGCCGATGTTGGCGCCGATTGCGAAGTCGGCCAGGTATGCGATGCCACCGAGGGCGGAAATGCCGACCACCCGCGTCGACCACTTGCGGTAGCTGCGCGGAGCGAAGCGCAGCGTGTAGTCCTCCAAGGTCTCCTTGGTGGCGGTCATGGTGTCGACTTGGACTGGTTTTTCGACTGCGGCCCCCGGTGCGGCGTCCTGCGCCTCCTGCGTCATGGTTGGCAAACTAGGTCCGCGTTGTTTCCGTAGTGTGTCGGTGGTGTTCCCACCGCGAGCCAAATGGGCCGTCGCATCGGCCGCGCTGGCTGCGGCGGTCTACGTTGCGCTGTGGATCGGCTGGACGTCGCCCTGGAACTGGATCGTCGACGTCGATACCTCGACCCTGGCTACCGGTTACCGCCTCGCGGCGGAGCACCCGGCATGGGTCGGGACGTGGGACGCGATCTGCACGCTGTTCTCGCCGTTCGTGTTTCGCGTCGTGGCGGTCGGGGTGATCGTGCACGCCTTCATCAGGAAGAACTGGCGCCCAGCGGTGTTCCTGCTGCTGGCCGTGGAACTGTCCGGCCCGCTGACCGTGCTCGCGAAGTGGGTGGGCGACCGGCCCCGTCCCGACACTGCGATGGTGGCCGCGTCGTCGACGTCGTTCCCGTCCGGCCACGCCGTGGGCGTCATGGCGAGCGTGCTGGCATTCGCCGTCGTGCTCGCCCCGTACGTACGCGCCGATCTGCGTCGCGTGCTCGCCGTCGCGGGCGTCCTGGTCGTCGTCGCCGTGGGTGTGGGCAGGGTGGCGCTCAACGTGCACCACGCGTCCGACGTGGTGGCCGGGTGGGCGCTCGGCTACCTGTGGGTCCTGGTGTGTCTGCCCGTCATTCGACCCCTGGAGCGGACTAGGTCAGAGGCCGGAACACCGGCAGTCCCCGATAGCGAACGCTGAACGTCGCCTCGTCCAGCACCATCTCGACCTCGCCGTCGTGCGCCAGCGGGGTCGGTCCGTCGATCGCCTTGAACCGGAACTCGGGCACGCGCATCTCGTGATAGAGCGGGCTCCTGGTCAGCCGGCCCAGCGCCAGCGCCGTGACGATGCGGAGCCGCGCGAACGGTCGGCCGGTCTCGAGGATGCGGACGTCGATGAGCCCGTCGTCGAGGCGGCCGCGTCGCGACGGCGCGAAGCCCGACGGCAGATACACCGAGTTGCCGAGGAAGAACAGCGACGTCTGCAGCACCTGGTTGTCGAACGCGATGCGGACCGGTGCCTCGCGGCGCAGGGTGTGGAACAACGCGTACGCGCCGGCCAGTGGCTTGCCGATCTTGTGCTCGAGCTTCTCGCGAGTGCGCACGAACGCCGGGTACGCGCCGATGCTCGCCGTGTTGATGACCGTCCCCGTCTCGTTGACGCGCAACACGTCGACGCAGGTGACGGTGCCTTCGCGGATGGCCTCGACCGTCCGCTCGACCGTTTCGCACCCGATGTCCTTGGCGAAGTGGTTGAACGTGCCGCCCGGGAACACCGCCAGTGGCAGCCCGGTCTCGACCGCAATGCCGGCCGCGCAGGACACCGTCCCGTCGCCGCCACCGACGGCGAGCACCTCGCCCCGTTCGGCGGCGTCGCGCATGACGGCGGCCACGTCGTCGTCCTCGGTGAGTTCCACGATCTCCGTGGCCGGAAGTGCTTGCCGCACTTCGTCGATGACGCGGGCGCCGGTACCGCTGCCGGACGCCGGGTTGATGACGAGGACCACGCCGGCGCCGTCGGGCCGCGCCGGGGTGTCCACGCGCAGCGGCGCCGCGGTGGCGGGCATCCGGACTTCGACGACCGGCGGCACGATCTTGCCGCCGACCACCGCGATCGCGGCGCCCAACCCGAGGCCGGCGAGTACGTCGCCAGGGTAGTGCGCTCCGGTGGCCACCCTCGACATGCCGACCAGGCCGGCCAGAAGCGATAGGCCAAGGCCCACCGACGGGCTCTCCAGCCCCACGCCGACCGCGAACGCCGCGGCGCTGGCCGAGTGGCCGGACGGAAGCGAGTTGGACGTCGGCGTCCGCAGCGAGCGGCGGATGAGCGGCACGGTCAGCACGTTCGGCCGAGCCCGCTTCCAGATTCGCTTCGCGCCCTGGTTGGTGATCAGGCTGGTGAAGGCGAGGGTGGCGATGCCGCGTGCGGCGCCCCGGCGCACCGCCGGCTTTCCCGTCGCGGTGAGGACCGCCGCGATCGCGAACCACAGCTTCGAGTGGTCGGCGGCGGCGGTCAGCTTGGGCATGACCGCGTCCAGTAGCGGGCTGGGCGACTCAGCGATCGCCTCGAAGACCTCGCGGTCAAGGGTGCCGAGCCCTCTGCCGATTTGCCGAATGCCGCGCTGTCGCTGCCACAGGTCCATGGCCCCAACGTAGCCGCCACCCTTGACAACTAATCCTGTCAAGGGACACGATCGAACCGTGCTCGACGTCGAGGTGATCTCCGATCCGGCCGCAGCCATCACTGCGCTGGACCCCGTGCGCACCAGACTCCTGTCTGAACTGGGCGAACCCGCCTCGGCGGCCACGCTGGCGACCCGCACCGGCATCACCCGGCAGAAGGTGAACTACCACCTGCGCGCGCTCGAACACCGCGGCCTCGTCGTCGCCGCGGGGGAGCGCAAGTGGGGTGGGCTCACCGAGCGGCTGATGGTGGCATCGGCGTCGTCGTACGTCGTGTCACCCAAGGCGCTGGGGCCCGTCGGCGCCGATCCCGCACGCTCCGGTGACCGGCTGTCGGCGAGCTACCTCGTCGCACTCGCCGCCCGCTCCATCCGGGAGGTCGGCGAACTGTGGCGGCGCTCCCGCGACGCCGACAAGCGACTGGCGACGCTGTCGATCGACACCGCCGTCCGCTTCGCATCGCCGTCGGAGCGCGCCCGGTTCGCCAGCGACCTGACCGACGCCGTCACCGGGCTGGTGGCGCGCTACCACGACGAGACCGCACCCCGCGGCCGCACCCATCGCCTGGTGGTGGCGGCCTACCCCGCACCCACCACCGACTGAAGGGACACGACATGCCCGTGCGTAGAGACGACTCCGGCCGCCGCTGGGTCGAGATGGAATTCCTGGTTCCCGGCACCCCGGAGGACGTGTGGAATGCGATCGCCACCGGCCCCGGGATGAGTGCGTGGTTCACCCGCGCCGAGGTCGACGAATTCGTCGGTGGTGAGGTCACCTTCCACTTCGGTGGCGACGCCACCTCGACGGGGCCCGTCACCGCGTGGGAGCCGCCGGTGCGGTTCGGCTACGAGGAAGTGGGCTGGAGCGGTGAGGCGCCGCCCGTCGCCACCGAGGTGGTCGTGACCGGCCGCAAGGGTGACCAGTGCGTCGTCCGCATGGTGCACAGCCTCTTCACCGATCGCGACGACTGGGACGACGAACTCGAGAGCTTCGAGGGCGGCTGGCCGGTCTTCTTCGCCGTTCTGCGGATCTACCTGCGGCACTTCGCCGGCCGACCCGCTGCCGCGTTCTCGGTGATGAACCCGTCCGACCTCGACGGAGTTCGGGCGTGGACGACGGTCACCGAGGCGCTGAACCTGGCGGGCGCCAACGTCGGCGATCGCGTAGCGGCCCCGGCGGGGGCGCCGGCGTTGAGCGGGGTAGTCGAGCTGCTGCATCAGGACCGCGACAACCGCTACGTCATGCTGCGTCTCGACGAGCCCGCCGACGGCGTCGCCGTGATCGGCGTGCACTCCGCTCCCGGGGCCACGATGGTCGCCGCGAGCCTGTTCCTCTACGGGCCCGGGGCAACGGACCTCGCCGCCGAGCAGGAGGCTGCGTGGTCCCGGTGGATGCCGGATCGTGTCCGTTCCACCACTTGATCCGTGACCGGACCGCTGCACACGATGGAGGGCATGCGCCGACTGCTGACCTCGTTGTGCGTCGCGGTGATCGCGTTAGTGGCGGCGCCGCAGGCCCATGCCGAACTCGTACCCTGGTTCGCCAACCAGGTGGGTAACGCCACCCAGGTGGTTTCCGTTGTGGGCGTTGGTGGTTCGGACGCCAAGGTGGATGTGTACGAGCGGACGTCGGCCGGCTGGCGTGCGGTGGGGGCGGGCATCCCCGCCAAGATCGGCTCGAAGGGCATGTCGCCCGAGCACTACGACGGTTCGATGCTGACGCCGATGGGCGTCTACAGCCTGGACTTCGCCTTCGGCACGCAACCGAACCCCGGTGGTGGCCTGCAGTACGTGCAGGTGGGTCCGAACCACTGGTGGGACGGCGACATGAAGAGCCCGACCTACAACACGATGCAGGTGTGCGAGAAGGCCAAGTGCCCCTTCAGCACCGCGCTGAGCGACGGGACGGAGAACCTCGACATCCCGCAGTACGCCCATGCCGTCGTGATGGGCGTCAACAAGGAACGCGTCCCCGGCAAGGGCGGCGCGTTCTTCCTGCACACCACCGACGGTGGGCCCACCGCCGGCTGCGTCGCCATCGATGACGACATGCTCGTGAAGGTCATGCAGTGGTTGCGCCCCGGCGCGCTGATCGCGGTCTCGAAGTAGTCGCCGCTACAGCGCGGCGATGGCGCGCCCGGCCTTCACCTTGAAGTCCAGCGACTTGGTGGACAGCGACGCGTCGTAGGTGCGGTCGTAACCGGTGGCGCTGATCTTCCAGCCGTCGGCCGTCCGGCGGTACCGGTCGTGATAGAAACCCGCGCCGATCAACATGAAGTCGAACGCCGGAACGATCACCTTGTCCTGCAGGTACCAGATGCCGGTCGCCTCGTCGCCGTCGACGGCGATCTCCGGGTGCGTCACGCGGTGCTCGGTGATGACCTCCGCGGGCATCGAGGTGACCATGAACTCGACGAGGGAGGCGCGGTCGGTGAAGTGGTGCTCCTCGCCCAGTGACTCGCCGTAGTCGCCGATCACGTCCTCGGTGAGCGTGTCGGCGAAGTCGTCCCAGTGCTTGGTGTCGAGCGCACGCAGGTAGCGGTACTTCACTTGCTGGATCTCGTCGATGTCACCCATGGCGACATCGAAACACACCGGCGGGCCCGCGCATATGATTCCGGCGTGGGATTTATTGACGGATACGTGAAATCGCCGTTCGCCGGCATCGCTCCGTGGATACTCCTGTCCGTCCTGTCTGGTCCGGGACGGTTCGAGGAGGCAGCCTCGGCGGCGCTGGGTCTGTCGCTGCTGACGCTGTGGGTCGGGTGGCGTCGTGCGATCCCCGTGCACCTGCTCGAGGTGTTCGGCGTCGCGGTCTTCGTCGTGATGGCCGGTCTGGGACTGGTGGCCTCGGACGGGATGATCCAATGGCTCGAGTCCTGGGCAGGCGAGGTCAGCAACGTGGCGCTCGCCGCGTTCGCGATCGTCACTCTGCTGGCGAAACGGCCGTTCACCATCGCCTACGCGAAGGACACCACGCCCGAGGAGTATTGGGACACAGCGCAGTTCCACAAGGTCAACTACGCGATCTCCGCGGTATGGGCGGCGGCGTTCGCCTTCTCTGCCATCGTCGGAGCGCTCGGCGGCATCGTGGCGCACGGCAGTGCCGACTTCTGGACCGGCTGGATCCTGCCCATCGGGGCGATGCTCTTCGCCGTCGAGTTCACCGAGTTCTACCCCGACTACGCGGGCGCCGACGAGCCCGAATCGCCGCGTCGACTGCTCGACTGGCTGCCGCCGTTCGTCCTGGTGGTCGGCATCGTGGGCTGGGTGTCGGAGTCGACGTCGGCCACGGTGGGGATCGCGCTGATCGTCATCGGCATCGTCGGATCGGCGCTGACCACGAAGACGAAGCGGGTCAAAACCTAGACGTCAGAACGCCGTTCGGTCGCCACGCAACGCCCCCCCGGCGGAGTGTCCCGGCAATGGTGCCTGCGCGCGGCGGTTATGGTGGCTTGATCATGAGTGAGCCGCTGGGGTTGTCGATCGGCACCACCAGCATGGTCGCGGCTCGAGTGGGCAGCCCACCCGTCACCCGCCGATCGGTGCTGACGGTGTCCGGCCAGCCGCTGGGTGGATTCGTCGAGCGCGCCGGGGACCCCGTGCCGCTGGTCGCTGCCGACGGGTCCAGGCACCTGGCGGACGAGCTGATCGTCGCCGTGCTGGACGAGATGGCGAATGACACCTCCCCGGTCGCGATCGCAGTACCCGCGCACTGGAACGGCGCAACGCTGCGTGCGTTGCGCTCCGCGATGCGCAGCAGCCCCAACCTGGCTCCCAACGGCGTACCGGCCCGTCTGGTGTCCGACGCCGTCACCACACTGACCGCACTGCACGCCAGCCCCGGGCTGCCGACCAGCGGCGTGGTGGCCCTGATGGACTTCGGCGGCGGGGGGACCACCGTCACCCTGGCCGACGCCGCCTCGTCCTTCGAGTCCATCGAGACGCGGCGGATCCCGGACTTCTCGGGTGATCAGATCGACCAGGCGCTGATGACCGACGTCCTGGACCGGATCGCCGACGCCGGCGGTGTCGACCCGGCGGGTACCGCAGCCGTCGGCTCACTCGCGCTACTGCGCGACGAGTGCCGCCGCGCCAAGGAACGCCTCTCCGAGCAGACGGCGACGGAAGTGGTCGTCCACTTGCCCGGTCACCGCTCGACCGCGACCGTCACGCGCGATGACCTGCAAGCGCTGCTCAACGGTCCGATCGCCGGGGTCCTGGCCGAACTCGACGATCTGTTGTCGCGCAACAGGATTCAGTGGTCCGACGTGACCGCGGTCGCGATGGCCGGCGGTGGTGCGCGGATACCGCTGATCGGTGAGCGTCTCGCCGAGCACACCCGGTCTCCGGTGATCACCACGGCGCAGCCCGCGCTCGACGCAGCCGTGGGTGCCGCGGTGTTCGCCGCGCACGCTGCCGACTCCGATGCCCAGACCGGCGTTGCGCACGCGGCGGTCGTCACCGAGGCGATCAGCCAGGCGGCACCCGGTACGGCCACCTTCAGAGCGCTGGCGTGGTCGCAGGACCAGGACACCCAGGACCCGGTGCCCTACACCGGCCCCGACACCTACGTCCGCGAGGACGCGTACGGCACCCCGACGCCCGCCACGGGTGCGGTGGCGCAACAGGTTCCGAGTCGTGGCGAGTACGGCTCCTACGACGACGAGCCGCGCGCCTGGCAACGGGTACCGCAAATGGCGATCGGCGTCGCCGCAGCCGTGGCCCTGATCGCAGTCGGAGGCGTGGCGATCGCACTGACCAGTGCCACCGACGAGACGCGACCCACCCCGAGCACCGCACCGTTGACGGCGACGTCTTCGGCACCGCCGATCACGTCTCAGATCCCGTCGCCGCCCGAAGTGTCACCGCCGCCGGCGGAGCCGGCCCCTGAGCCCCCGGTCACCGAGGCACCCCCGCCGCCGCCGGAGACCGTCACCGTGGAGCGGCCGGTCACCACCACGCCACCCACCACGACCACCACCACGACGACCACGACCACGACCACGACCACCACGACGACCACTTCGCCGACGACCACCACGACGACGCCGACCACCACCACCACCACGCCGCCGACGACCACCACGACCACGACGACACCGCCGATGACGACGAGCTACATCACGGTGCCGTTCGTGCCGGTGCCGATTCCGGTTCAGGTGCCGAACACCCCGGTACCGCCGCCGGTCTACCAGCAGCCGCCGCTCTTCCCCTACTGACGCTCACGTCAGCGGGTGATGGCACGCCGCAACGTGATTCGGGACGAGTTCAGCCAATGCGGGATCGCCCACCCGGCAGTCATCCCCCACGCGCGGACAACGGGTATGGAAGCGACAGCCCGGAGGTGGGTCGATCGGGCTCGGCGGATCGCCCTCGAGCACCAGACGCTCCCGTACCGCGTTGGCTCTCGGGTCGGGCACCGGGACCGCGGACAGCAACGCGTGCGAGTAGGGATGCAGGGGGTGCTCGTACAGCCCGGCGGCCGTGGCGCTCTCGACGATCCGGCCCAGGTACATGACCGCCACGTGGTGCGACACGTGCCGCACCACACCGAGGTCGTGTGCCACGAAGAGATAGGCCAGCCCGAGTTCGTCCTGCAGATCCTTGAGCAGGTTGACGATCTGCGCCTGCACCGACACGTCGAGCGCGGAGACCGGTTCGTCGGCGATGATCAGACTGGGTTCCAGCGCCAGGGCACGGGCGATGCCGATGCGTTGCCGCTGCCCACCGGAGAATTCGTGTGGGAAGCGCTCGGCGTGCTCGGGCCGCAACCCCACCCGGTCGAGCAGGTCGCGCACCCGTGCCTCGACGTCGCGACCCGAGGCGAGTCCGTGCATCTCCATCGGATCGCCGATGATCTGACCCACGCGCTTGCGCGGATTCAGCGAGGCGTACGGGTCCTGGAAGATCATCTGCATCCGCCGACGGAACGGCCGCATCTGGCGCCGGTTGAGTCCGACGAGTTCTTCGCCCTCAAACCGCACCGACCCCGAGGTCGGATCGACGAGCTGCAGGATCGTGCGGCACAGCGTCGACTTGCCGCAGCCCGATTCTCCTACGAGCCCGAGGGTTTCACCCTTGCGCAGCGACAGGCTCACGCCGTCGACCGCGCGTACCTTGGCGACCTCGCGTTCGACCACGATGCCGGATCTGATCGGGAAGTGCTTGACCAGGTCGGTGACCTCGAGCAGCGGCTCGCTCACGTGCTCACCACCCGTTGCAGGCCGATGCGTCCGTCGACGTTACGCAGCAGGCGCTTCTGGTCGAGATCCAGCCAGCAGCGGTCGCGGTCCAGATCCGGGGGGATGGAGCACGCGTCGAACTCGTGCGGGCAGCGCGGTGCGAACCGGCAACCCGTTGGCGGATGCAGTAGCGACGGCGGTTGCCCTGGAATCTGCGGTAGCCGAGCGGGATTCGGCTGGTCGAGCCGCGCCAGCGAGCCCAGCAGACCCCACGTGTACGGGTGCCGCGGATCGTAGAACAGGTCGTCGAGCCCCGCGTTCTCCACGATCTGCCCGGCATACATGACCGCCACGCGGTGGGCGATCTCGGCGACCACCCCGAGATCGTGGGTGATCAGGACGACGGCGAGCCCCCGCTCCCGGTTGAGGTCCTCGAGCAGTCGCAGGATCTGCGCCTGGACAGTCACGTCGAGCGCGGTGGTCGGCTCGTCGGCGATCAGGACGTCGGGGTCCAGGGACAGTGCCATCGCGATCATCACGCGCTGGCGCATGCCTCCGGAGAAGGAGTGCGGGTAATCGCGGACGCGTCGCTCGGGATTCGGGATGCCCACCGTGCGTAGCAGTTCCACCGCGCGGTCACGGGCCTCGCGCTTCGACACGTCGCGATGGGCGCGAATCATCTCCACCAGTTGGTCACCCACCCGGTACACCGGGTTCAGCGACGTCATCGGGTCCTGGAAGATCATCGCGATCCGCTCGCCGCGGACCGCCCGCAGGCGCTCGTCGTCCAGATCGGTGAGTTCGAGGCCATCGAAGCGGACCGAACCGGTGATCGTGGCGTTGGGTGCGCGCGTCAGCCCGATCAAGGTCTGCGCGGTGACGCTCTTGCCGGAGCCGGATTCGCCCACGATGGCCAGGATCTCGCCCGCGTCGAGCGCGAACGACACCCCGTCGACGGCTTGCACCACGCCGCCGTCGGTGGCGAAGCCGACCCGCAGGTCGTCGACTTCGAGGATCACGAAGGTGCCGCCTCTCCCAATCGGATGCGTGGATCGAGGAACGCGTACGCCAGATCCACGAGGGTGTTGAACAGCACGATGAAGAAGGCGCCGAAGATGGTGACGCCCATCAGCGGTGGCAGGTCGAGGCTCCCGATGGCCTGCCCGGCGTAGAGCCCGACCCCGTTGAGGTTGAAAACGGTCTCGGTGAGGATGGCCCCGCCGCCGACGACGGCGCCGAAGTCGAGGCCGAACAGCGTCACGACCGGGATCATCGAGTTGCGCAGCACGTGGCGCATCCGAACCTGACGCTCGCTGATGCCCTTGGCCCGCGCAGTTCGCACGTAGTCCTCGTTCATCACGTCGAGCATGTTGGAGCGCAGCACGCGGCTGTAGAAGCCGACGTAGAGCACCGCCAGGGTGAGCCAGGGCAGGATCAGGTGGTACGCCCAGTCCACCGGGTCCCTGCCCAGCGGAACGTAGCTGCTGGTGGGGAACAGCTGGGCCTTGAAGCTGAGGTAGTACAGCAGGATCGCGGCGAGCCAGAACACCGGGACGGAGATGCCGACCAGCGACAGGATCGTCAACGCGCGGTCGGTGAACTTGCCCGCGTGCACGGCGCTGAGATAGCCGAACACCAGTGCCAGCGCCATCCAGATGACCGCGGCGCCGATGCACAGCGAGAGGGTGGCGGGCAGACCCTTCCAGATCTGCTCGACGACGTTCTGCGAACTCGCGTACGAGGTCAGCTCCCCGGTGAAGATCTGCCTCATCATCGTCACGTACTGCTCGGGCAGCGGCTTGTCGAGGCCGAGATCCGCTGTGACGCGAGCGATCAGCTCCGGGTTGGCGTTCTTGCCAGCGATGCGGGCGGCAGGGTCGGAGTTCGGGATGACGTTGAAGATCAGGAACACGATGATGGAGATCGCGAACAGGACCGCGAGCATGCCGAGTAGCCGCCGTGCGACGAAGCGCCCCATGTCTAGTGCTCCAGCCTGATCTTGGCGCGCGGATCCAACGCGTCGCGCAGCCCGTCACCGAAGACGTTGAGGGCCAACACCGTCAGTACGATCATCACGCCCGGCACGATGGTCAGGTGCGGTGCGGTGTAGATCGTCTGGTACCCGTCGGCGATCATCGTGCCCCACGACGCGTTCGGCGCGCGCACACCGGCGCCCAGGAACGACAGTGACGACTCGAGCAGCATGTTGTTGGCGATGTTCAGCGTGAAGAAGACGATGATCGTCGACATCACGTTGGGCAGCAGCTCGGCGACCATGATGCGCAACGGCCCGGAGCCCTGCGCGACCGCTGCCTCGACGAACTCCTTCTCACGCAGGGCCAGGATCTCGCCGCGGATGGGGCGCGCCATGTACGGCACGTACACCAGGCCGATGATGAAGATGGGAATCCACAGCGAATCGCCCGCGACGACCAGTCCGCCGATCTTCAAGCCGCCCAGTGCCAGTGCGGTGCCGAGCGCGATGCCGAGCAGCAGGACCGGGAACGCCCAGACGACGTCCATGATCCGCGACAGGATCGCGTCGATCCAGCCGCGGTAGTACCCGCAGAGCAGTCCGACGAGCACGGCCAGGGCCGTGGTCACGACCGCGGCGGCGACGCCGATGAAGATCGACGTACGGCCGCCGTAGAGCAGCCGCACCATCACGTCGCGGCCGTTCTGGTCCGCGCCGAGTAGGTAGCGGCCGTGCAGGCCGGGGCCCAGCGGCGTGCCGTCCGGCGACACGACGTAGGTCTCCTGCCCGTCGACGAACACCTTGTCGGTGATGTGGTTCTGGTTGGGGCCGGTGTGCGCGACGTGCTCCGCCCACAGCGGCGCGGCCAGGCACAGCAGCACGATCAGCACGAACAGTGCGCCGAACACCAACGCCATCTTGTTGCCGCGCAACCGGAGCCACGCCAGATACCAGGGGCTGCGGCCACGGATCGACTCACTGGGGACGCCGACGGGTACCGGAATCTCGCCCGGCGCCTCGACGTCCCCGATGGGGGCGCCCATCTACTTCAGAGCCAGGGCCGAGTAGTCCTGATTGAAGAGCAGATGGTTGTAGGCCTTGTCGAAGTCGATGCGCTCCGAGGTGAACGTGGCGAACTGCTCGTTGCCGTACGGCGCCCACGCCGCCTGCTCCATGAACGACTTGTCGAGCGCCGCGTACTGCTGCTCGACGCCGCCGTCGGAGAGCTGCTTGGCGAGGAGTTCGTCCATCTTCGCGTCGAGGCCGGGGATGCTCACCCGGGAGAAGTTGTTGCCGTTGGTCGGCAGGATGCTGGCACCGTTGAGCAGCGGACGGAAGAAGTCATCCGGGTGCGGGAAGTCCTGGAACCAGTTGGCGAACCCGGTGTCGAGGTCGGGGGTGGCCTGGTTGCCGATGGTGGTGAAGTAGACGTCGCCCGCGATGACCTTGAGCGTGGCGTTGAACCCGAGCTGGATCAGCAGGTCGTGGTAGTACTCGCCGATGCGCTTGCGGTCCGGCTCGTCGTTGGTCCAGACGGTGATGTCCTTGTCGGCCGGGTTCGCCTCGGCCAGAAGCGCTTTGGCCTTGTTCATGTCCGGACCGGGGTACAGCTCGTACTCCTGGTACCCGGGCATGCCCGGTGGGAGGATCTGTTGCGTCGGGTGCATCCGTCCGCCGAAGACGCGGTTGAGCGCCTCGGGGTCGATGGCGTAGTTGATGGCCTGGCGCACCCGCACGTCGTTGAACGGTGCCGTCTGGTTGTTCATCCAGAAGTAGTAGGTGTTGATCGACTCCTCGAGGCGGAACCGTTCCCCGAAGCGCGTCTTGACCTCCTGGAGACGGTCCGCGTCCGGCGGGTCGACCATGAAGTCGATGGTGTTCTGCTCCACGCCCGTAACCTGCGCCGAGTTGCTCTTGTTCTGCGTGATCGTGATCTTGTCGACGGCGGCGTCGGCGACTTCCGTTGCGCCGGCGTCCTTCACGGTCTGGAAGTTCGGGTTGCGCTCCATCGTCAGCGTCTGCGGCGCCTCGACACTGGAGATCATGAACGGTCCGCTCGACGGCGGCGGATCGTTGGTCGCGTCCTTGTCGAGCGGAGTGCTCGGCGGAACGGGCGCCGAGAACGGCAGGCCGAGGACGTTCTCGAAGGTGCCGTTGGGCTCGGTGAGGGTGATCTTGATATCACCGGTGCCATCGTTGGTGGTGATCCCGGCGATTCGATCGGCCTTGCCGTCGGCGTAGTCGCTTGCGCCGACGATCGGTTCGAAGAACACCGAGCCACCGGAGTCCGCCTTGAACAGGCGCTGAACCGCGTACGCGAAGTCGGACGCCTTGATCGGGGTGCCGTCGCTGTACTTCATGTTCTGCCGGAGCTTCAGCTCGTAGGTCTTGCCGTCGGCGGACACCTTCGGCATCTCCGATGCCAGGCCGGGCACCACCTCGGTGCCGGCCTCTCCCTTGGCGTGCTTGTACGTCAGCAGCGGAACGTAGGTGTTGTACAACACCTCCCAGCCCTCGACCGTGTACGACAGCTGCGGATCGATGTAGTCGGGGAACGACGTCATGGTGACGTTGATGTCCCCACCGGTGCCCCCACTGCCCGACGAGCTCTCCTCGCCACCGCATGCGCCGAGCCCCAGGGTCAGGGCCGTCACGCAGACGGCGGCGGAAAGCTTGCGCACTGCGCTCATCGAGTCTCCTCCGGTGGACCGGGGCTGTCCGGTCGGTGTCATGAAGCTGTACGCCTGTCGACGTGTCCGTAGAGCATCTTCACCGAAATTCGTCAGACGGCAACTCGAACATTCAGGAAAATGACAGTTTCGCCGGAAGTATTACGGACGTAGCGAACGTTTGACCGCAAGGAACACTTGGCGGGCGAGCAGAGGTGGTACCGAGTTCCCCAGCTGCGCCTGCACACTGGCCCTGCTCCCGACGAGTTCGAACTCGTCGGGGAACGTGAACAGCCGCTTCACCTCGGCGGCACGCAGTCTCCGGTTGGTCCAGTGAAACGGCCCGACGTTGGGCCCGGGCTGCGCCTGAATGGTCGGTGACGGTTTGGCCGGGTCCAGCTTCAGCAAAAAAGACCAGTAGCGGCTACGCCATTCGAATTTGGGTGCCGGGTGCCCGCGTTCGGCCGTGTAGTGCAGGTAATTCCCACCGGGCGGGATCTCGTCGAGCAGGGGTGCGTACTGGCCGCGAAGCACTTCCTCGGGTTCGGGATCGCAGATCAGGCCCTCGAGTGCCTCACCCGCCGTGACGAACGGACGCTCGCTGTTGCCGGTGTCTCGCCGCTCCCAGCGGCCGCCGTGCGTCGGTACCGGAAGCGTGGGCGTCGGCTTGCCCTTCGGGGCGCCGACGATGAACAGTCGCGGACGCGCCTGTGGCACACCGAAGTTGGCGGCATGCAGGACGTCGAGGTGGTAGGCGTAGCCGGCCTCGTCTATCTCCTGGAGCAGCCGCTGCAGCGCAGGCCGGCTCGCGCGGTTGTCGTAGGTGAGTGCGTACACGTTCTCCAGCACGAAGGCGCGCGGCCTGGCCTCGCGCAGCACCCGGGTGTACTCCTGCAGCAGCGAGGCGTCGGGATCGAGCCCCGAACGCTTCCACTCCAGCCAGAAACCGCTCTTCGAGAAGGGGGTGCACGGCGGGCCACCGAGCAGCAGATCGGGGCGCTGCCCCTTGCGCAGTCCCGCCGCGCGCAGGATCTCGGCGGTGCTGGTCTCGAGGATGTCCTTCTGGATCACCGGCGACGCCAGTCCCGAGAAGTTCTTCTCCATCGTCAGCGCCGCGTCGCGGTTGCGTTCGACCGCGGCCCGGACGTCGAAGCCCGCGGCTTCGGCACCGTGGTCGAGACCGCCCGCACCGGAGAACAGCGAGATCGCCGTCGCCCTCCTGGTGCTCGCCGTGCTCGCCATGGCAAGAGCATCCCACGACCCACCGACGAATCCTGGGTAGCCGGGCCTACCTGTCGAGTTCCTTGGCCAGCAACAGTTCCACAGCGCGTGCCGTCTTGAACGGGAACTTGCGCCAGAACGCATAGAACTCCGACTCGGTGTCGAACTCGCCGCGGCCCGCCCGCAGATCGGCGATCTTGTCGACGGCGCCGATGTACTCGCGGGTGGTCGACGACCGGTGCCTGCTCGCGATCCGCCACGGCTGCTGCACGATCAGTTCGAGGTCCGCGACCCGGCCGGGACCGGTCTCGTCGAGGGTGTAGATGCCCAGCACGTCGAGGTGGGACGCGTAGTCCGCGAAGGGCCGCATGACGCCGGGGAACGAGATGCGGGGATGCCGGAAGTAGGTGTTGCCCGTATAGAGGGTGATGCGGCTCTGCGTCCGCCCCAGCGGATTGCCACGCGCACCGACCGCCCGCCTGGCGACCTTGATGTCGACGGCATGGAAGCCGCCGCCGAATGCGTCTCCGCTGAACTCGACGTCCGGGTAGCCCCGCTCGGTGCCGCGCGCCGCCGTCGCCCCCGGAACGTCCTCGGCCCGATCCATCAAGAAGCTGACGATGCCCACCTCGAGCACGTTGGCCAGCGCTGCGGGTTCCTTCGGCAGCGGCAGGATGTGCCCGCCGGCGGTCAGCTGCGCCTCGAGGTCCTCAGGGCCGTGCGCGATCAGCGGCCAGGCGTGATCACCTCGGCTGCGGAACACACCGCCCAGACCCCAGCCGTAATCGGCGCACTGCTCCCGCAGCCATTCCTCGACCAGCAGCACGGGTCAGCGGTGCACGTCGGTGACGGTCGCCTCGATGCTCGCGGTGGTGGGGCCGACGACGTCGGCGACGACCTGGGCGCAGATCCGCTCGACGCGCGCCACGACCTCGCGCAGGTCGACGCCGTAGCGGCCGGACAGTGCGACGGTGACCGAGACGAGTTCCCCGTCACGGACGTCGGCGGCGACGTCGAGCAGCCAGCTGTCCGGGTCGGGCCGGATTGCGCGTGACAGCGCGGTGCGCAGTGCGAGGTCGCTGACGGCCAGGGTGCCCAGCTCCGATCGACCGGTCGGATCGGTCACCGTGATGGGCCAGCCTCCGCGCGGGGTGTCGCGGACCGCGCGAATGATCCGGTCCTCCATGGCATCCCAGCCATGATCCGGCACCGCGCGCAGTGCGCGACCGGCGTGCGCGAACGTACCCATCGAGTCGTAGTCACCTATCGCCATCGTTGAAGCCTCTGCTGGAGGGTGGCGCGTGCGCGGTGGTGCTGACCGCGCGCGCTGTCGGGGCTCAAGTCGAGGATGGTCCCGATCTGAGGGAACGTCAATTCCTCCACTTCCCTCAACAACCAAGCCGACCGCTGCCGGGGCGGGAGTTCACCGAGCGCCGCCTCGAGTGCGTCGAGGAACTCATCGTTGGACACGCTGGCGAAGGGATCCGACGTCGGCGACGCATCGACGGGGTCGATCAGGCGGTCGTCGATGGGGATGGCGCGCTTGACCCGGTGCGAGTCGACGACCTTGCGGGCGCAGATCGTGAACAGCCACGTGCGCACGGTGGACTCGCCCCGGAACGTGCCGATCTGGCGCCATGCCGCGATGAACGTCTCCTGCAGGATGTCGTACACCGCGTCGGCGTCGCGCGTCATCCGTCGCGCATAGCGGTGCAGCGCAGGCCCGTGCATGCGGATCAGTTCCTCGAAGGCCGCCCGGTCGCCGGCAACGGCCGACGCCGCGAGCGCTCGCTCCTGCCCACCGTCGATCGTGGTGTCGAGCATGGTTGCCGGTCCCTCCCAAGTGCCTGCGCAGTTGCGCCTCTGGCGACCGCACCAAGATCATTCGGAGCCGACGGCGCTCGGGTTGCTGTGGTGAGGGCCACACCGACGGGGTATGCGGTTTACCACCTACGCCCCGTCTTACCAGGCGTACCCATCGAAAGGACACCGAACAGATGACCAGCGCCAAGGAATCCACCACCACATCCGAGGGCACCTCGGCAGTCGCCAAGGGCGGCACCGGAACGATCACCTCGAGCCAGGGCAAGACCGTGATCGCCGACGTCGTCGTGTCGAAGATCGCCGGCCTTGCCGCACGCGAGGTCAACGGCGTGTACGCACTCGGCGGCGGGGCCAGCCGCGCCGTCGGCGCACTGCGCGAGCGCATCCCCGGCGCATCCGTCAACCACTCGCAGGGCGTATCCGTCGAGGTGGGAGAGACCCAAGCCGCTGTCGACATCGACATCGTCGTCGAATACGGCGTCTCGATCTCCGACCTCGCATCGGGCATCCGCCGCAACGTCATCGCCGCCATCGAGCGCATGACGGGCCTGCAGGTCGTCGAGGTCGACATCACGGTGCACGACATCCACGTCGCGGACGGCTCCGCAGAGGAGAGCCCGGCCGGCGGGTTGACTCGCGTCGAGTGACCGACATGTCCGAGACGGAACTCGCCGATTCGATCGCCGCGGCGACACTCGCCGTGCCCGGTGTGGCTGCGCTGCACCCCGGAATGTTCGGCGAGGTCGGCACGTACCTGCCGGGCCGCCGGGTGACCGGGGTGCGCGTCACCGACGGCACGGTGGACGTGCACGTCACCGTGCACGAGGGCGTCGACGTCCGCAGGACCGCAGCCGCGGTCCGGGATGCCGTGGTCTTGGTGACGCCCGGCTCGACCGTGGACGTCACGGTCGAGGACGTCACCCCCGCCGCCCGCCCATGACGTCGGAGCGGCGGCGGGCCGCGATCCGCCGCCACCATCCCGACGTCGGCGGCGATCCGGAACTCCTGATCGCCGCACTCGCGATTGCCCCATTCAACGAGGCCAACACCCCCGTGGTCGTCGTCGCGACCACCCGAGGTCGGCTGGCCCGCACCCGTCGCCGCGCCACGCGGTGGTGGAACCGCCGCCGGCACTCCGGCCGCTTCGCGCGCCCGACCGACCAACCACGAACGTTCGACCATCAACGGAGGAAACAATGACCACCGCAACTGCCGGCCTGCTCGCCGGTCTACTGCTTGGAGTGGCGGCAGCTGCAGGCGGCTTCACCGGCTTCCTGCTCGCCCTCGTGCTGGGAGCCATCGGCTACGCCGTCGGTGGACACCGCGACGGCGAGTTCGACGTCGTCGCACTGCTGCGGGGGCGGGGTCGTGGCTGACACCGTCGCAGCCGCCGAGGGGTCTGCCCTCGCCGACGACGCCGGCGAGCGCGGCAGCCTGACCGTGCGCGACCGGGCCGTCGAGCGGCTCGTCATCGCGGCGGCACTCGACTGCGACGGCGTCGACCGTCGCAGTACCGGAGTCGACCGGATCACCGGCCGCGAACTCCCCAGGGCAGACGTGGTGGTGTCGGGCGACCACGTCCGTGCCGCCGTTTCGGTCGCCGTCGAATGGCGCAGGCCGCTCGCACAGACCTCGAGCGCCGTGGCGCAGAGCGTGACTCACGCGCTCGCCACGATGAGCGGCCTCGTCGTCGACGGCGTCGACGTGCACGTGGCCACCGTCCTTCCGCCCGGTGCCGGTACTCCGAAGCGGAGGGTGTCATGACGACCGCGACCGCACCGAAGCAGGCGGCCGGGGCGAGCTACCTTGCCGCCCTGATGGCGCTGCTGCTCATCGGCCTTGGCGCCGTCGGCGTTCGCGACGCGCTCCTCGGCGCGGGCGTGATCGACGGCTCGGCGTGGATTCCCGCCGTCCTGCGGCTGTTCGACGGGCTGGTCGCCGGCTCGTGGCTGCTGCCGGTGGGCGTGGTCGCGCTGGTCCTCGGCCTGTTCTTCGTGGTCCTCGCACTCAAGCCGCGGCGCAGGCGCACCGTCGACGTGAACGCCGACTCGGCGGTGTACCTCGACGTCCGTGAGGTGGCCCGAATCGCCTCTGCCGCAGCCGAAACCGTCTCCGGCGTGCTAAAGGCCACCAGCTCCGCCACGCGCCGACGGGTCGCGGTCCGCTGCCTCGTCACGGGCCCGGTGTCCCGCGAGGTCATCGAGCAGGCGATCAGCAGCGAGCTGGCCGCGCTCACCCATCCCGTACGCATCCGCGTCAAGACCCGAACGGAGGCGACCACGTGACTCGCCGAGCCGAATTCGTCGACCGACTGACCGTGCTGCTGCTGGGCCTCGGCCTGGTGGCCGTTGGCCTGGCCGCGGTGTCGTGGCGGACGAGGTCCGACGGCGCGACCGAGACCCTCTCCATGGCACCGTCCCTGGATGCCGCGGCACAGCCGTGGTGGACGTGGGCGTGCGGTGTGGCAGGCGTCGTGCTGATCCTCGTGGGTCTGCGCTGGCTCGCCGCGCATCGGCGTGCCGCCAAGCCGCCCCCAATCCGGCTGGAGGCACCCGGCGCCCCCGACAACGCGATCCTGACTGCCGACGTCGCGGGTGTGGTCGATGCCGCCACCCAGGCTCTGCGCGACGAACCCGCGGTGCTCAAGGCCAACGCCAAGGCCACCAGGGAGCGCGGTACCCCGACGGTCACGTTGGACGTGACGGTCGCTGCGCGACAGGGGCTCAACAGTGGCGTCCGAGCTGCCGACGACGTCGCCGGGGCCTTGAGGGAGATGCTGGGCGACGCGGTCGCCGTGCGCACGCGACTGCGGGTCGACGCCAAGCGCACCCACGCCGCGGTGCGCTGATCGCAAGGGTCAGCGTTGTGAGAAGACGCTGACCTTGCGGCCGGTCGCCTTCGCGGCGTACATGGCCGCGTCGGCGTCCCGCAGCAGCGTCGCCGCGTCGCGCGAGTCGTCGCGGTGGGTGTCGATGACGCCGATACTGGCCCCGAGGTGCAGCGTGCCCCCGGGAATCTCGATGGGCTCGGTCAGCACGTCGCGGATGCGGCCGACGAACCGCTCGAGTGCGCCGTCCTCCAGTTCCCCGATGAGCAGTGCGACGAACTCGTCACCCGCCAGCCTGCCGACGATGTCGTTCTTGCGGACCGCTGAACACAGCCGGTTGGCGGTGGCCTGGAGCACCGTGTCGCCGACGTCGTGCCCCAGGGTGTCGTTGACCGTCTTGAGATCGTCGAGATCGATGAACAGCACGGCCCGCAGGAGTCCCGCTCTGCGGTGCAGCGCGTCGATGGTCTCCATGATGTGAGCGCGGTTGGGCAGTCCGGTCAGGCCGTCGTGGGCGGCTTGGAACGCGAGGTGCTCGGTGGCCGCCCGCTGCGAGGTCACGTCGGTGAACGACACGAGCACCGGGGACCGGTCCGGCGAGTCGGGATGCAGCAACTGACAATTCGCCGACAGCCAGACGCGCCGCCCGTCCGGCCTGTCGATGCCCATGATGCGCCCGATCGTCGGCAGCCCGGTGGTGAACGCACGCGCGATCGGCCGCTCTCCGGGCCGCAGCAGCGCGCCGTCCGCGTCGTAGAGGGGAAGGTCCTGCACGCTGAAGTCCTCGGACACCCCGTCGAGGCCGAGGATGCGGCGCGCGGCCGGGTTGATGGTGAGCATCCAGCCGTTCTCGTCGATGACGAAGATGCCCTCGGGTAGCGCGTTGATGACGGTCCGCAGATTGCGCGACGCGCGGCGCAGTGCCGTTTCGTCGGAGCAGATCAGGACGAAGCCGTCGTCGTATTCGGTCGCCGACACCCGCATGGTGCGCACGGTGCCGTCCATCGCGTAGTGCGATGCGTGGGTCACCCCGCCGTCGCGTACGACGGCGGCCGGGTCGATCGACGCCCCGACGGCGATCTCGAGGGGTAGGGCGAGCGCACGGTGGGCCGGTCGCAGGTAGACCCGTTCGGCCGCCGGGTTCCAGCTCGTGACCATGCCGGCGCGGGTCACGGCGATGATGGCGTCGCCGGCGTTCTCCACGAGCGCCGCCTGCTGTGCGAGTGCGTCCTGGGTGGCGCGGACGTCGGTCAGGTCCCGGACGATCAGCTGGTAGGCGGTCGCCCCCTTCCACGTCGTCATCACCGACAGCACCTCGACGTGGATCTCGGCGCCGTCGACGCAGACCATCGTGGCTCGCAACGGCGGGGACGCGTCGCCGGGACGGCGCAGCGCGGCCGTTCGACCGACGACCTGGGGTACCGACCTCGCGTGCACGAACCGGGACACCGCGTGGCCGAGCAGTTCGCGCGCACTTCGCGCGCCGAGTCGCCGCACCGCGACGGCGTTGAAGAAGACGAATCGCCCGTCCTGGTGGATGCAGATGGCATCGGGACTGTGGTCGATGATCTGCGCAAAGGCATCGCTGCCGGCGTCCGGGCCGCGTGGTTCGTGGGTGGCGGGCCGGTGTATCGGGGTGGCGTTGGGGGAGTCGATGCGAAGACTCGGGGGAGTGCGCGCCCGGCCGTTCGAGCGACCGTCGGCGCTGGAATTGGGGTGACCGTTCTGGCCGGTTTCTCGCTGACCGTTGCGGGTCGGCGCTCTGACGAACGCGTCGATGGCGACCGGACCCGTACCCGGATCCTCGTCGCCGACGAACGGCTCGCGATGCCTCATTGGGTGCCCCCGCACACCGAAATCGCCATGACAGTTTCCCCGACGTCCGACGGCTCGGCGTCCAGCCACCTTCGTTGCTTTGCTATCGAACTTCGCTAGGTGGATGTGAAAGTTTGCTCAACGTCTGAACCGGTGCGGCTGGAAAACCCGACCCTACCCGATTGGCCTCAGCTTTCCCGAACTTGGGAGTGGACACGCTCCGTTAGCCGGTTATTGGCGCCGCCGTCGTTTCTTCGCTAAACCCCGACGACCGGGGCCGATAGTCCTTGCCGTGCCGCGTGTTCGGCGTGTCGCGGCTCGCGGCGGGATGGCCAGCAACGGGGTTGCTCACCGTCTGGCCGACGGAATGACAACGGCACCTGGCGAGAACCCGCGACGGCGCGGCGTTGCTCGGCGTGGGACTGCCGCAAACCCTCCGCTGATCTTGATTCGCGGATGTCGTTCGGTCACAACTCGATTCGTCGTGCTCAGCCCCGGCCTGAGGTGCCGGTCGGCGGGCGGCGGATGCGTAGCCCGTTGGCGGAGCCTGCGGTTCGACGCGTGGCTGGGTGGTCAGGAGCGCACCGGCGCGTAGCAACTTACGTTGCTAAACAATAACTACGAAACTGAAGTACCAGCTAGAGACATAAAAATACAAAAGGTATGGTATTGCTATAGCGACCATACGGATCGCGTTGCACCGTCCGGTGCATGCCGCCAGAGAGGGATGACTCTGTGAAGCTTGACGAGGCGACGGTGTTCGACGGATTCACTCGGGCTGCGTGCTGGGATCCGGTGGCGGAGTGCACGATGGTGATGGCGACTCCCGAGGCGGAACCCGAACTGTTCGCCGACTACCACCGCGGTGCCGTCGCGAGTTACGCGCGCTTCGGTGTCAGCGATGCCCTGGACTCCGACCGCGCGCAGTGCGCCGATGACACCGGGTTGTTCTGGGCGCTGACCGACGTCGATGGCCGCGTCGTGGGTGGGGTGCGAGCGAAGGGTCCGCTGCGTTCCGCGGATGACTCACATGCGGTGGTGGAGTGGGCAGGCCAGGCCGGCGAGGCCGAGGTGCGCGAGATGATCAACGAACGCGTGCCGCTCGGAATCCTGGAGATGAAGGCCGCCTGGCTGGCCAAGGACCCGACCGGTGGGCGGCACCGGGCGAAGATGATCGCCCGCAGCGGCTTCCACGCGATGGCCATCTTCGACGTGAATTACTGCATGGCCACGACCGCAGCCCACATCCTCGAGCAGTGGCGCTCGTCGGGCGGTGTGGTCGCAGCGATCCCGGCGACTCCCTATCCCAACGAGCAGTACCGGACCCAGATGATGTGGTGGGACCGGCGCACGTTCGCGGCGCACGGCGAACCCGACCAGATCGACGCCATCATCCGGGAGATGACACAGGTGCGCCGCTCGCTGCAGCCCCAGCCCGTCGAGCTGGCGGCGGCCACGACATCGCACCGATCGGCACGCGAACGCACGCGGTCGCAGTGGGGCAATTGGCAGACGACGGGTGAACTCGCCAACGTTTGATCATCGTGACCTGCTCGAATGTTCACCAGACGGTTGCGGCATCAAAAGACGCGCAGCTATAGTCACGGTTCTGTAACAGCGAGCAAACGGTCCGATATCGGGATTTGCCAGTCGGACCCCGATTCAAACGTAGGGTGCTGCCAGTGGGACGACACGCGTTAGCCAGTAAGCGGCGAACGTCGTCGGTTCTCGCTGCCACCGTGATCGGCCCGATCGCGGTTCTCCTCGCCTCCGCGGGAGACGTCCAGCCCCAACCAGTCATGGTCCAGGCCGGGCCGGCGCCCGTGACACCCGTGGCCGCCGTCGCGCCGTGCTGCCTGGAGGTCGTCTCGGCCCCGGACGAGTTCGTCCCGGCACCGGTGGCCGCTCCGCAGGAGGGCGCCCAGGCAGGTCCCGCTCAGTTGGTCTCGTCGTCGCGGTGGCGTACCGCTGCCAAGCCGCCCGAGCTGCTGCCTGCCGGTCTCGCTCCGGAAAGCGGCTTGCAGATCAAGACGATCCTGGTCGCCCGGGCCATCACCAAGGCGTTCCCGGAGATCACCAGCATCGGTGGACATCGCTCCGACCCGCTGCCGTGGCACCCGAACGGCCTCGCGATCGACGTGATGATCCCGAATTCCAGTTCGGCATCCGGCATAGCGCTCGGCAACGAGATCGTGGCGTTCGTGCTGAAGAACGCCAAGCGCTTCGGCATGCAGGACGCGATCTGGCGCGGGGTGTACTACACGCCCGGCGGACCGTCCGGGGGCGGCGCAGGCCACTTCGACCACGTGCACATCACGACCACCGGCGGGGGATACCCGACCGGTGAGGAGCTGTACTACCGCTGAGCCGGCCTCGGGACTAGAAGACGATGGTCTGGTTCCCATAGCGGACGATGCGGTCCTCGCAGTGCCACAGGACGGCGCGCGACAGCACGGCGCGTTCGACGTCCGCACCCAGGCGGACGAGGTCGTCGACACCGTGGCGGTGGTCCACCCGCACGACGTCCTGCTCGATGATCGGCCCCTCGTCGAGGTGCTCGGTAACGTAATGAGCCGTGGCGCCAACGAGTTTCACGCCACGTTCCCGCGCCCGCCGATACGGTGCGGCGCCCACGAACGACGGTAGGAACGAGTGGTGGATGTTGATCAGCGGACACCCGACCTCGGTCAGGAACGCGGGCGTGACGATCTGCATGTAGCGCGCCAGCACCACCAGGTCCACGTTGCCGCGGAGCAGGTCGAGCTGGCGCTGCTCGGCCTGATCACGGACGGCCTCGTTCGCAGGCACGTGCATGAACGGCACGCCGAACGGTCGCACCTGATCGGCCAGGTCGGGATGGTTGGAGATCACCATCGACACCGACATGTCGAGTTCGCCTCGTCGGTTGCGCCACAGCAGATCCAGGAGGCAGTGGTCGGTCCGCGACGCCATGATCGCCACCCGCTTCGGCTTGGCCGCCTCGGTGAACGCGAAGTCCATGCCGAAGCGTCGCGCCAGTTGGTGTTCGAAGTCCCGCTCCAGCGCGTCCCGCGCCGCGGACAGGCCAGGAAGGTGAAAGATGGTGCGCTGCATAAACGTTCCACCGGAGTGCTCGGTGGAGTGCTGGTCGAGCGACACGATGTTCGCCCCGGCTCTGGCCAGGAAGTCGGTGACTGCGGCCACCAGGCCGGGCTGGTCGTCGCAGTGCAGCAGCAATCGGCCCACGTCCCGAACTCGTCGGGTCTCTCGACCGGGGTCGGGGTACCGCCCGCCGTCCTGGTTCGCCACTACGTTGGCATCCGCTCGATCCGTCATGACCAAACCCCTGTCGGTTGACTTCCCCGTGACGTGACACCAGGGGCGCCGGCATGGCCGACGCCCCTGGTGTCTTGGCAGTACTGACCCGTCAGGGTCGTTGGTTACCCGTTACGACGGGCGTCTATGACGACGCTCCATCAGCGCCGTCGGCACCGTCGCTACCACCGGCGCCGGCAGTGCCGGACCCGCCAGTCGCTCCGGTTGCCCCCGTCGAGCCGGTGGTGCCGGTCGCTCCGGTTGCCCCGGTCGCTCCGGTCCCGCCCGTGGCGCCGGTGGTACCGGATCCGCCGGTGTGCCCGAAGAGGCCGCTGCCACCCGCAGTGCCGGTAGCGCCGCCGGTCCCGCCGGTGCCGCCGGTCCCGCCTGCCGCACCGGTGCCCCCGGTCCCGCCGGACCCACCGGTTCCGCCCGCTCCGCCGGCGCCGGCCGGGCCACCCGATGCGCCCGAGCCACCCTCGCCGCCGAGTCCGCCGACACCGGTGCCACCCACACCCGTGCCGGCGCCGCCGGCTCCGCCGACGCCGCCGTTGCCGCCGACATCGCCGTCCCCGCCGGTTCCGCCGGTTCCGCCGGTTCCACCCGTGCCGCCGTCACCGCCCGCTTGTCCGGTGCCACCCGCGCCTCCGGTTCCGCCGGTGCCGCCGCTACCGGCCGCACCACCGCCACCGAACAGCCCGCCGCTACCGCCGTTGCCGCCGGCGCCAGCCGCGGTGCCCGCGGTTCCCGCGCCACCGACGACCGTGCCGTTGGTCCCTGTGGTTCCGGTGCCGCCGGTGCCGCCGGTCGTACCGGCCCCACCTGCAGCGCCGACTCCACCGTCACCGCCGTTCGCTCCTGCACCGCCGGTAGCCGGGCCCGACACGCTGACCGCTGCGCCGCCCGCGCCACCTGCGCCACCGTCGGTCGCGCCGGTCCCGCCGTTGCCGCCGGCACCGCCTGCACCGCCGATGGCCGTAGCGCCGGTTCGGGTCGTAGACGCGGCGCCACCCGCGCCGCCTTCGCCACCATTCGCCCCGGCGGTACCGCTACCGCCGGCAGCGCCCGCGCCACCGGTCGCGATGGGTGCCGTACCTGCCACTGCGCCGCCGGCTCCGCCTGCGCCGCCGGGGTTGCCGGGAGAGCCCGGGAGGCCGTCGCCACCCGTGACGGTGCCTACCGCGCCGGCTGCGCCCGCAGTGCCCGCCGGACCACTGGGCGCCACGTTGGTGCCGTTGGTACCCGTCGTGCCGTTGACTCCGGTGGATCCCGTCGTGCCATTCGCGGCTGCGGCGCCTGCCGAGATGCCAGGCGTGCCCGGTGTACCTGCGCCACCGAGGCCGCCGTTACCGCCGTGCCCGAATAGTGCCAGCAGTCCGGCATTTCCGCCGTTGCCGCCGGTAGCACCGAGTCCGCCGACGCCGCCCTTGCCGCCGTTGCCGAAGAACAATCCGCCCTGGCCGCCGTTGCCGCCCGCCACTCCGGGAGCTGCGGAGGCCCCGAGGCCGCCGTAGCCGAGGAACAGGCCGGCGTTGCCGCCGTTGGCTCCGGTGCCGGCTGCGCCGTCGACGCCGTTGCTGACGAAGATGTTCAGGATGGGGATGATCCCTGCGATGCCGATGAGGCCGTAGAAGGGATCGTTCGAGTAGAAGGTGTGGAAGGGCTCGATCGGCCCGAAGGTCGTGGTCGATGCCGCGGCCAACGCGTTGGGAACGAAGGAGAGGCTGGCGCCCAGCGTCTGCGTCCCGCACTCGGTGGGCGCGAGAACGCACTGCGACGACACGGGTGCCAGTGGCGCGAGTTGCGTGGGTGCGGCCTGGGCGGTGCCGGTCGACAGCGCACCCAGTGCCCCGGCGCCTGCGATCGCGATGCCTGCGGCGTAGAGGGAGTTCTTCATGTCAAGCTCCTATTCGGGCTCGTCAGAGCCAGTAACGCAATGTTGTCGAGTGACAGGTCATGCACGCCGATGGCTGTCGCGAATGAGTCGCGAGCCGAGCCTCCCTCTGTCCCAGTCCTGCGTGTATGCGTTTGAGAGTACACCAATGCATGCTTGCATGCATTATGAAATGCGTGTAACCATTGGGCATCGCGGAAGTGGTACGGCTAGGGGGCGGCGGTCATGTCAGACGAACTGACGGGCGACGAGTCGCCGGAACCCGACGACTCCGTGCCATACGCTGAGTCGGTGGCACCGGGCGCAGCACCACAGGCGGGAGCGGCCTGGTGGCGTTATGTGGTCACGGTGACGGGCGACGTGCCGCAGAAGGAGATCGCGAACGCGACGGGCATCGACCAGTCGAGTATCTCCCGGTGGCAGCGGGGGACCAGCAGTCCGCGCGCCGAGGCGGTCGTCGCACTCGCTCGGGCGTACGGGCGGTCTCCGGTCGAGGCACTGGTGGCGGCCGGTTATTTGTCGAGCAGCGAAGTGGGCGTCGTGGAACTCACGACCCTCACGGGTGACTTGACCGGAGTGTCGGTCGACTCCCTGTTGAACGAACTACGGCGTCGGGTGCTCGCTGGCAGTCCCCAGGAGGCGGAGGGTTGGCCGGTTGGCTGGTCCGCCGACAACCCGGCTGTTCGCGGGCCTGAGGACGTCGAGGAGAGCGGCGACCTCATTGGTTGACAGGTCGTCGGGACGGACCCGGGACATGACCTGTTGCAATTCGTCGCGCAAACCGTTCGAACGATGGTCCAGCTCCGTCGGCAGGTAATCAACGCCGGCGTCCACGTCGTGAGTGGCCTGCGTCCGCACGGTGTCCGTCATACCATTTCCCCGATTTCTGGCGAACGAAGCGTTCGGCCCCCACGTTTCCTGGACGTCGGGTCAGCGAACTGATTCGGCGCGTTGTCCTCATACTGCTCTCATGTCTGACGCTTGCGCAAGCATTCCCCGATACGGGCGACTTGGTGTCGATATGGCAATCTACTATTCAGTCTCTGACAGCCACGATGCAACGATTGGTTATCTTCTGACGAAATAATTAGCGAGCCGAATAAACAAGCCTGTCACCATTCGTTTAGCCGATCAACACAGCAAACTGGCAACTCAACTCTTCTTTCGACTCGATTAGCGCGGCTGCAAGACCGCCGTAAACGATCTTGACTGCCCCACTGACTAACCCCATTAGTCCGTCACACAGGTGATCGGATGCTTAAGGTTGGGTCACGTTTCTGCCAGGCAGTGGGGAATGAGGATGGCGCGGCAAATGCGATTGAGCGACTCGACACCTGCTGGCGCGTGCGGCCGCGACGAGGTCGCCCGGTGACGGCCGAAGTCGTCGGCGCACCGTGGGTGCTGCCGCCCGACGTCGAGGACGCGCGCGTCCGATCCTTGGCCCAACTGCAATTGCTCGACTCGCCGCCCGAGGACCGCTTCGCCCGGATCACGCGCATGGCGCGGTCCGCCATCGGAGTTCCAATGGCTGCGGTCGCGCTCGTCGACCGGGACCGACAGTGGTTCAAACAGGTCGACGTATTGGACATCGGGTTGAACCTGCCCCGGACCAAGACCATCTGCCAGGCCACCATCGCCCGGACGTACGAGCACCCGGAGAACCCGGCTCTGATCATCGAGGACGCTGCGGCCCGACCCGAGTTCTCGATGGTCCCCGGTGTCGGCGAGCCGGGCGGCATCCGGTTCTACGCCGGCTATCCGCTGTACGGCCCGGGTGGTCATCCCGTCGGGACCTTCTGCATCTACGACACCGAACCACGCGAACTCGACGACAAGCAGCTGGATACGTTCACCGAGTTGGCGTCGTGGGCGCAACGAGAACTCGAACGATCCGACGACCTCGAGCGCGCCGCCGACGTGCAACGTCACCTGCTCCCTCGCGCAATCGGCGACATGCCGGGTTACTCGGTGTGCGCGATGTGTCTACCGGCCTACGCGGTGGGTGGGGACTTCTACGACCACTACCCGATCGAGGGTGGGGCGGCGTTCACCGTCGCCGACGTGATGGGAAAGGGCCTGGGCGCTGCCATTCTCGCGGCCAGCGTCCGCGCCGCGCTACGCGGCGCTTCCCGGGCCGTGGACAAGGTCGAGTGCAGCACCGACCCTGCCGACGTCGTCAACTCCGTCGCCGAGTTGCTGGCCGACGACCTCGGAAGGACCGACACCTTCGTCACCCTCTTCCACGCCCACCTCGACACCGCGAGTGCCACGGTGCGCTACGTCGATGCCGGCCATGGCATCTCGGTGGTCGTGCGCGCATCGGGTCGCGTCGAGCCGCTCGATGGCGACGGGCTGCCGATGGGCGTCCTCGGGGGAGACAGCTGGACGGCGGGTGAGGTGGTCCTCGGGGAGGGTGACAGCCTGATCATCGCCTCCGACGGCGTCCTGGACCTGATCGGCGACGGCAGTGACGTCCGCCCCGCCCTGCGGTACGTGGCCCAGCACGCCGAACCGGCCGATCTGTGTGAGCGTGCGCGCGCGCTGGTCGCCGAGAAGGCTCCGCTGGACGACGTCACCCTCGTCGTCGTGCGGCGAGAGCCGACCACGTGAGACACCAGCTTCCACCGGAGTCGCTGGGCAAGTACCCCTCGCCGTGGATGCGGCTCCTCATCCTGTGCACCGCGCTGCTGGGGATCAACTACATCGTGTGGCGGTGGCTCGCATCGATCAACTGGGAGGCGTGGTGGATCGCCGTGCCGCTGGTGGTCGCCGAGACCTACAGCGTCATCGACTCGCTGCTCTTCGGGCTGACGATGTGGAAGACGTTGCGCCGCAATCCTCCTCCGCCACCACCGGACGACGCGACCGTCGACGTGTTCATCACCACCTACAACGAGCCGATCGAGATGGTGCTCGAGACGGCCGAAGCGGCGCAACGGATCACGTTCCCGCACTCGACCTGGATCCTCGACGACGGTGATCGCCGGGAACTCGCCCAGGCGGCAGCCGACCGCGACATCGGGTACATCACCCGCTCTGCCGGCTGGACCGACGACAAGCCGCGGCACGCCAAGGCGGGCAACCTGAACAACGCGTTGTTCGAGACCGACGGCGAGTACATCTTGGTGCTGGACGCCGACCAGGTACCCGAACCGGAGATCCTCGATCACACGCTGGGGTACTTCGTCGATCCCTACATGGCGCTGGTGCAGACACCGCAGTACTTCCACAACGTGCCGGTCAGCGACCCCCTCGGAAGTCAGGCACCGCTGTTCTACGGCCCCATCCAACAGGGCAAGGACGGCTGGAACGCCGCGTACTTCTGCGGATCGAATGCCGTGCTGCGCCGCGAGGCGTTGATGCAGTTGGGCATTCGCGGCTACGTCCATGCGGTCGAGGACGGCATCAAGCGGACGTTGTACGCCTCGCGCAAGATGGTCAAGTCGGCTCGCAAACAGGTCGGCGCCGACCAACCGGAGGTGCTCGAGGCGCTCGACTCGGTGCTGCAGGCAGTGAAGGACGCCCGTCGGGAACTGCGCGAGAAGCGAGAACTGGCCGACATCACGTTCACGTTCCAGCAGCGGGTCGACGAGGCCGCGCGCTCGGTCGTCGACGCTGACGTCACCACCATGCGTGCCGATCTGGAGATCATCGCGGCGCTCGGCGAGAACCCCGAGAACACTGCGACCACAGTCGTGTTCGACGACGAGGCACTGCAGTCGCTGGCCGGTCGAGAGTGGTCGCCGCTGGGGGCCATCGAGTCGATCGGCGCCATGATTCGCGCCGTCGACGTCGGCCGTGACGACGAGGCGCAGCCGATGTTGCCGATGGCGACGATCTCGGTGACCGAGGACATGGCGACGTGCATGCGGCTGCATGCGCTCGGCTGGCATTCGGCGTATCACCACGAAGTCCTCGCTCGCGGCCTCGCGCCCGACGACGTCCGCACGATGCTCACCCAGCGGCTGCGCTGGGCGCAGGGCACCGTCCAGGTGATGCTGCGGGAGAACCCGTTCGTGCAGAAGGGTCTCTCGCTGGGGCAGAAGCTGATGTATTGGTCGACGATGTACAGCTATCTGGCCGGTTTCGCTGCGATCGCGTACTTCGCCGCCCCCGCCATCTATCTGATCTTCGGCGTGCTGCCCGTCACGGCCTACAGCTGGGACTTCTTCGGCAGGCTCATTCCCTTCCTGCTGTTCAACCAGCTGATGTTCATCGTCATCAGTCGTGGTACGCCCACCTGGCGTGGGCAGCAGTACAGTCTCGCCCTGTTCCCGGTCTGGATTCGCGCCTGCTACACCGCCTTCCTGAACGTCGTATTCGACCGGCCGCTGGGCTTCGCGGTGACGCCCAAGACGCGCCAGGAGGTCGGGGCCATCCCGTGGCACCTGGTGAAGTGGCAGCTCGTCGCCATGGGCGTGCTGATCATCGCGTCCATCATCGGTCTCGTGCAGCTGTACCACGGCGCAGTCTCGGTACTCGGCGTCGGCGTCAACGTGTTCTGGGTGTTGTTCGACCTGTTGATTCTCAGTGTGGTAGTCCAGGCGGTGCGGTACCGCGGGCAGCCGGAAGGAGTGCTATGAGCAATTACCCAACGAGGACAACGGATTCCGGGGTGGCCGTGGTCCGTCCCGACGGGCGGCTCAACATGGTCGCGGCGCCGGCGCTGCGCAAGCAGCTGCACGATCTCGTTGCCGGAGGGAATCCGCGCGTCGTCGTCGACCTGAGCGCCACCGACTTCATCGACTCGTCGGGCCTCGGTGCGCTGATCTCCGGGCTCAAGGTCGCGCGTCAGGCCGGTGGTGACCTGCGCATCGCTGCACCGACCCGGCAGGTGGTCACGGTGCTGGAGCTGACGAATCTCAATCGCGTGCTGCGCGCCCATGATTCGGCTGACGGCGCCTTCGATGACTGAGTCGCACGTGGTCCTGGACACGACGACCGGACCGGAGACGCTCGACGAGATCCAGGCCACGCTCGACCTGCTGTGGGAGGCGCACGACGTCGACGACGTGGTGCGGATGCACATGGACCTCGCGGCGGGCGAGATCGGCGCCAACATCATCGAGCACTCCAGCGCAGGGCATCCGGTGCGCCTGCGCCTGGAGGTCGAACTCCTCGGAGATGCCGTACGCGCAACGTTTCTCGACGACGGTCATCCGTCACCCGTCGACCTCACCGGGGTCAGCATGCCCGGGGAGTTCTCCGAGCGTGGCCGCGGTCTCGCCATCGCTCACCGGGTGCTCGACGAGCTGTCCTACCGCCGTGACCGCGAAGGCAATCACTGGACGCTGGTGCGGAGCACCGACCCCTAGCGCGCGGATCGAGTGACCGGCTCGGCCATCCCTTTGCCATGACTTCGCCAGAAGCGCCCAAGGGCGGCGTTCGAGTACTACTATCGCGCCATGACGGCACCGACCGACATGGGGGGCGACGCCGAATTCTTCGGTGCAGTCGTTCCGGAGTCGAACGAGCCGGTGTTCCATGAGCGCTGGGAGGGTCGAGTCTTCGGGTTCTCCCTCTTCCTGCAGCCCCTGCTGGGTCGGAACACCGACGTCTTCCGCTTCGCCATGGAGCGGCTGCCACGCGAGGTCTACCTGGCCAGCTATTACGAACGTTGGCTCGGAGCCTTCGAGGGTTTGCTCGAACAGGCGGGATACCTCGCGCCCGGTGAGGTCGACGCTCGTGTCGAGGGCCGCTCCGCGAACGCCGGGCCGCGCCGCGTGTCGCGGGCGAGACTTGCCGGCACGGCTGGTGCGGTGCGTTCGTTGCTGCGCCCGACGCTTCGCCAGTGGTATGCCGGACGCGTTCTGCCACGGCTGCTGGGAACGTCGCGGCCCGCGGTGCGCCGCAAGCGATACGCGGTGGGCGACCCGGTGCGGGTGCGCGACGTCCGCGCGACGCCGTACACCCGGCAGCCGGGCTACGTCACCGGGAAGTCGGGCGTGATCGCCGCCCACCTCGGTTCGACGCTCCTACCCGATGCCGTCACCGTGGGCAGGCGCGCGTTGCCGCAGCACCTGTACACGGTCGCCTTCGAAGGCGACGAGTTGTGGGGTGCGGCCGCCGAGCCCGGCACCGAGGTGCGGGTGGACCTCTTCGAGTCGTATCTGGAGGCGATGTGAACGACGCGACGGCAGCCCGGGTTGAAGCCTTGGAGTCCCTGCTCGTGGAGAAGCATCTCGTCGATCCAGCTGTGGTCGACGAGGTGATCGACCACTACGAGCACAATGTCGGGCCGCTCAACGGAGCGAAGGTGATCGCGCGCGCCTGGACCGATCCGGAGTACCGGGAGCGGCTGCTTGCCGATGGAACGCGTGCGGTGGCCGAACTCGGATTCGGTGGACCCGAGGGCCACATGATCGTTGCGGTGCCGAATACGCCGGAGGTACACAACGTGGTGGTGTGCACGCTCTGCTCCTGCTATCCATGGCCGGTACTCGGTCTTCCACCGTCCTGGTACAAGTCGCCGCAGTACCGCTCACGGATGGTGGCGCAGCCGCGAGCACTTCTGGCGGAGATGGGACTGGATCTGCCGTCCGACGTCAGGATCAGAGTCTGGGACAGTTCGGCGGAGGCGCGCTACCTCGTCGTACCACAGCGGCCGCCCGGAACCGATGACCTCGGCATGGCGGAACTCGCGCGACTGGTCACTCGCGACTCGATGATCGGGGTGGGGCAGCCGTTGTCTCGTGAGGGTGCGGGCGATGGCTGACGCAACGAGCGTCGACGCCGACCTCAACGGAGTGGTATCGCCGCCCCGCGACAACGGGGAGATCGTCTTCGAGACACCATGGCAACGCCGGGTATTCGGTGTGACCGTGGCGGCATGCCGGGCGGGTGTCTGCGATTGGGACGGCTTCCGAGAGCGATTGATCCTTCGCATCGCCGAGGACGAGCTGCGACCGTACTGGCTGAGCTGGACGGCGGCGTTCGAGGACGTCCTCGGACGCGACGCCGTGCTTACACCCGATGAGATAAACGGACGGCACGCTGAAATACTTTGCCGCCCCGCCGGTTCCGATCACGCACCTCATTAGTCTCCGTCAGCTGCGCGACTGCTTGGCGACCGACTGCTTGAAGGCCTCCTGCGCCTCGGCCGACGAGTTGAACCGCCAGTCCCGCTCCTTGTCGGCCTGGAACCACACCAAACCGCGCACCCGCTCCTGGGTGGCCAGGAAGTCGAACAATCCGTAGATCCAGTCCGCCTTGTCGATTCCCGAGCGTGAGCCTTCTGCACTTGCGGTCTCGCCGATGAGGATGTCGTGTTCGCCGTCCAACTCGCGCAGCCGCTGGAGTGCCTGACCGAAGACCTCGTCGGGCGCCCGCCAGGTCTGCCCGTCGCCATCGCCCCAGTTGTAGCCGTCCAAGCCAAGGACGTCGACGCTGTCGACGCCGGGGAAAGCGGCCACCATGTCGTCGGCGCCCTCGGACGTCACGTCGGGACACCACATGAACTCGACTCGGTCGGCTCCGGCCTGCGCGAAGCGTTGCCGGACGTGCTTCCACGCCGCGACCGAGTCGGCGGCGGTGTTGCCGTTGACCCCCACCGACCATGGGTAGTTCGGCGCGTTCATCTCGTGGCCGACCCGCAGGATCACCGACTCGCCCCACCCGGCCAGCTCGCGTGCCCATCGATCCAGCTGGCCGTCGAAGTCGCCCGCCGCTATCCGGCGCGGCGCGTAGGCCGGTTGCTCGGTGCCCGCACCCGGCTGCCACACCTCGAGGGTGAGGATGGGCGTGGCCCCAGCCGCGCGGATCGACGTGAGTGCGGGCACGGGGACCGGATCGTCGATCGCGTGGAAGCGCACGACGTAGCGCGGCGGAGCCCCCGCCATCTCGGTGACGACGGGCAGCGCGCTGGACTCCGACGAGTCGTCGGGCAGGAAGACGCCCCACTCGACGGGGTGTGCGGGGACCAGTCCACTGGTGTGTGCCGCGGGCTGGGATCCACAGCCCACGCTGAGCAGCAGCGCCGCAGACGTCAGGCGTATGACCAGCCGGTTGAGGCTGCGCCTCGTCGGCGTCATCCGCCGGGTGGGGGCGGGGGCGCCGTCACGGTCATGGTGCTGACGGTCGTGCTGACCGATGTGCTCGTCACCGTGCTGGTGACGGTGCTCGTGGTGGTCGACGGTTCTTGCGACGTGGTCGTCTCGGTGGTGGTCGTCGGCGTTGCCGAGACGGTGCTGGTCTCGGTGATCGTCGTCGTCTCGGTGGCCGGCGCAGCACTGCGCGGGGTCGTCGTGGCCGACTGGGTGATCGGGGTCAGTGAGGTGTTCGACGTGGTGTCCGCGTCGTCGGCGTCGCTGCCGAAGACGGACCACACGATCAGCGCCAGCAGCAGCATGGTCAGCGCGCCTCCGGCGAACATCGTGGCCGGCGTCCGGTACCACGGCATGGGTTCCTCGGGTGGCGGGTCCTGAGGTGGCCGCTGGCCGCCGTAGCCACCGCCATCGCCCGGAGGGCCTTGGTTGGAGCCCGGAGGACCGTAGTTCGAGCCCGGTGGGCCGTAGTTCGCCATGTTTGCTGATGCTAGTCGGGTGCGGGGCGCCGCCTGCGACATTCGCAACGGCTCGAGCAAGTGCTCGGCGGGCGACCGCTGGACCCGTTGACGCCGTGGATAATTTTCGCCACTCGACGCGTGCTCCTCGCCCTGGGGCCGGTTGATTGACCAGCGGTTTCGAGGAACGTGCCGCCTGATCAGCGAATAAAGCCCCTTGCGAACGCAAGCACAACACCATGTCAGATTCGTATGCGATTTGCTGTTGCCGAAACGCTGTTATGTTTTCGCTGGCATGTGAGATATCTGAGCGATCGCTCCGTTTACTGCATGTAATTTCGCGCGGCGGTCTGGCCCGCGCGAGGAAGCGAGCGCCATGATCTTCAGCGGCATACCGAGCATCTTGGCGGCGGTGGCCCCGGCTCGTCCGCAGTCAACGGTGCTCGCACAGCACATCGGCCGCGTGGGCGCCCTTGCAGTGGCGCTGGGAATCGGGGTAGCCGTGGTGGCGGCCCCGGGTGTGGCCTTCGCGGAACCCGGCACGGCGAACTCGTCGTCAGCTGGTGACGACGACAGTGACAAGACCGCGACGTCCAGTGGTGACCGCGACAACGACGAGAGCGCGCCGGCGAGTGGTGATACCGACACCGCTGAGGCGCCGTCGGGTGTCCGCGCCGGCAGCGACGCACGGTCGGCCGTGGGTGCTGCATCAGACGTAGATCCGGGTGCCGACGAAGACGAAGACGAGCCGGTTGACCTTCCGGATGACGTCGACGAAGACGACGAATCGGAACCGCCGGCCGATGCCGACCCCGAAGACGCCGGTGCCGACGAGGGAACGACCACGCCTGCTCCGCCGGTTGCAGTCCCGGATCCTCCCGCCACCGTGACCACCGCGCCTTCGGACCGCTCACATGTCGTCGAGCCGCCTGCCGATCCCTCCGACAGCGGTGGCGCTCCCTTGGTCGACGACATCTCATCGACTGAGAAGACAACGGCTCCTATCTCGGCGAACGATAAGCCGTCCATTCAGTTGACGGTGGTCGATGACACCATGACGACGCCGACCGTTACCGGCCACGCGGCCCTGCGCACCACTGCGGTCGATCTCGGAATGCAGGCAGTGACCGAAGCGCCGGTGTCGCCGATCGCCGCCCTGATCGCAATTCCGGCTCGCATCGTCACCACCGTCGTCGGAGTGCTGCTCTCACCGTTCCTGGTCCCCGTCGGGCCTGCTCCTACGAGTCCGCCGCTGTTTTGGGCGGTGCTCGGTTGGGTTCAGCGCGAACTGCAACGAACGTTCTTCAACCGTTCTCCGGTGCTCGGGCAACCGGGCGACATCGACCAGGACGGCTCCGTCGTCACCGGATCCGTCACCGCGACCGACGCCGATGGCGATCCGATCGCCTACTCCGTCGCGCCGTCGACGGCCCAGGGGGGGACGGTCGTCGTCGACCAGCAGGGCCGTTTCACCTACGTCGCGCCGCAGACCTGGAACGGCGCCAGCGCGCTCACCGATACCTTCACCGTCACGGCCGTCGACAGTGGTTTCCACGTTCACGGCCCGCTGGGACTGTTCTTCGGTGGCGGTCACGCAGCGACCCGCGACGTCACGGTCACCCTTGCCTCGCTGGCGCCCCGCGAGACGGGCGTCACCGACACCTGGTCGATCACCGCGCCGTCCGGCACCACTCGTACCGCGGTCGGACCGAACGGCACCCTCGCGATCGCGAGTCGCACCGGAGGCGGCACGGTGGCCGACCCGTACCGCGTGACCGTCAGAGTGCTGCGACCGGGCCAGGACATCCCGACCGAATCCAGCGCGGTGGGCGATTTCACCTTCCAACCCGCTGTCACCGTCCTGGCGGACGGAACGGTCGCTTACTCGACCGTCGACCGGTCTGCGGGAGGAGTTCCGATCACGACGACGACCGTCGTGCGGCCGGGGTCGCTCGACGAAGTCTTGAAAGAGGAAGGCGATCCGATCGGCGGCGTCTACAGCGTCGGCAACACGGGCTTCCAGTGGACGCAAATCGTGCGCGCGGGCAGTCCCACGGAAACCCGGGTGACGGTGGTGCGCGGCGACCAGCCGCTGCAGACCCACCTCCATACCGGCGACATCCCGCAGGGGACCCAGCCGCAGATCGCCAACGACGGCACCGTCTACTACACGCTCAGCGTGCCCGGGGCTGCGGGCGAACCGCCGAGTACTCACCTGGTGCTGATGCGTCCCGGCGGCGTCGTCACCCGCGACGGCGTCGGGCTGGGGAGCGTAGCCATCGGGGACGACGGAACCGCCGTCTTCGTCGATTGGACCGGCACGGGCGCCGCCGGCGATCCCTATGTCACCTTCTTGAACGTCCTGCGCCCAGGGCAGCAAGCCTCCCGGACGCCGGTCGCGGGAGCGCCCGGATCCGCGGTCGTTGGCCCGAATGGAACGATCGCGTACGCCACGACCAGTGGCGAAGGCACCGCACTGGATCCCGCGACCACCTACGTGACGGTGTTCCGTCTCGGGCAGGCCGTGGTCCAATCGAACTCCGCGGGAGGGGCCTTCGCCGTCCAGGTTGGGCCCGATGGCACGGTGGTGTACAGCACCATCGTCCTCGCCAACGGCTCAGCCGGCGCCTACGGCCCGGGCTCCAGCACGACCACCGTGCTGCGACCTGGGCAATCGGAGTTCACGCACACCGCGCCGACGGCCGCCCGGGTCTACCCGCTACTGAATGCGACGGGGACGGTGGTAGTGGCCGACGTGCTCGGATCCGGCGCTCCCAACGACCTGAACTCCACCACGTTGACGATCTACCGTCCGAACGCAACGCCCGTGGTTCAACAGATCGCCGGTCCGCCCGTGAGTCTGGGCCTTGGCGACGACGGCAGTGTCACGTACGCGGAATCCGCCGGTTCGAGCACGACATTCATAGTGCTCCGTCCCGACGGGACCACCGAAACTGCCACTGCCCTAGGTAATCCCCAAGGATCATCGGTGGTCACTGCCGACGGCACAGTCGTTCACACGACGCGGGAGAGTGGCACGATGGCCCACTTCACGATCATGCGTCCCGGCGAACCTGCCGTCACCATCGCCACCCCCGGTCTGCTTTCCAACGAGCCGGCGGTCGGACCCGACGGCACCCTTTATCAACTGACCGACGATCGCGTGTTGGGACGCACCAACCTGACGATCGTCACCGCCTCCGGCGAGGTGACCAGGCTTGACTTCGCAGGCGCCGACCGACGGCTGGTGATCGATCCGGATGGCGGCAAGGTCGTCCTCGTCATGTCGACCCTGGACGCGGGAGTGGAGACGCTCACTGCCTACGAGATCGCGGTGGTGACAGGCGGCGTGTCGTCGCTGTAGTTCGCCTGGGTTCGCTCAGGTGAATACGAGCTGCAGCCCGTCGTGCCGGCTACTGGCCAGTCGAACCAGTGTCTGCGGCGCCTCGGATAGCGGCGCGTAGTCGGTGACGACATGCCTGGCGATGTCATCACCGTAGGCGGCCAGCAGCGCCAACGTCTCGGCGCTGAGGCGTTCGCGGTCCCACAGGTGGCTGGTTCCGCGCGGCACCCGTCCGATCTGAGCGCAGCGCACGCTCAGTCCGTTGTGGTGGAACTCCTCTCCCAATCGGACGTCCTCGGATCCCCCCGGGTAGAACGCCAGGTCGATGACCGTCCCCTGGGGGCGCAGCAGGCGCAGAGCCAGAGCCAATGCGCTTGCCTGACCGCGACATTGGAAGACGACGTCGGCTCCCCGGTCTCCGGCTCCGTGACGCCACCGGCTCTTAAGCACGACGGCGGGGTCGACGTCGTCGGGATCGACCGCCTCCAGGCCGAGGGCGGCGGCGATCCGGCGGCGTGCCGGGGTGGGCTCGACCAGCACCACTGACCCTGCGCCGTGGAAGCGGGCGAACAGTGCGGTCAGGAGGCCCACGATGCCGGCCCCGATGATGGCGATCCGCCGACCGCGCACGCCGTCGGCGAGACTGCGCACGTCGGTGCCGTGGACGTCGGCAGCAGCGTGCAGTAGTCCGTTCGCGCAGATCGGCCCCATGTGGGCGGCGAAGATGCCGAGCACCGGCTCGAGGGAATCCGGCAGTCTGACGAAGCGGTCGGTCAGCGAATCTGCGCGGTAAGCGCTGCGGTGCCCGTAGGTCATGGCGACCAGATCACCTTGCTGCACAGCAGGTGTCGCACTAGTCGTGACCCGGCCGACCTGCATGTAACCGAACTTGTCGATGGGATAGCCCACGTCTGGGGTGCCTGCCATGAATAGTCCCAGCTCGGGGTCCCATCTGCGGTGTAGAGCGGGGTTCGTGCCCTTCACCCAGCTGAGGTCCGTCCCGGCCGACAGCCCGCTGAACACGGTCTCGACGTCGAATTGGCCGTCGCGAACGGGCGGCGGCGCTGGTTCCTCGCGTAGCGTGACGACGCCGCGACGCTCGACCACGACGGTGAAGGCCCGGTCACTCATCGAGCCTCACGGGGCGGTTGTGCGCCGCGGATTCCGCTATGGCGCAGGCCAATTGGTGGGTCCGTAGCGCTTCGTCGTAGTCCACCCGGATCCCGGCGCGAGCCGCCCCGTTGCCGACTACGGCGTCGATGAAGGCGCGATCTGCGGCCAGCTTGGCGTCATCGGGTTGCAGACCGTGCTCCACGGGTCCCTGCGCCGTCGTCGCGATGACGCGGTCTTCGTGGATCGCGACCGACAGACCGTCGGCGTGGAGTTCGAGACCCGCTCGATGCTTCCACTCCAAGCAGCACGAGGCGGAGACGGTTCCCACCGCTCCGGATCGAAATCGAAGGATCGCGACGGTTGCTCCGTCGACGTCGGCGCCCGACGTGCCCGGTGGCGTGGAGTTGGCGTACGCGTCGACTTCGACGACGTCGCCGCACAGCATCCGAGCGAGGTCGAGTACGTGCACCGCCTGTTCGACGACCTGACCGCCCGATAGCTCCCGCTTGCTCCACCACGGCACTGGGGGCACACGGTCGAGCCAGGACCCAACGACCAGTCGGACGGGTCGGCCGTCGAGTAGTTCCCGAGCGAGATCGACGGCTGGCGAATAGCGCCAGTGGTGACCGACCGAGGTCACGACGCCGGCCCTGCGTGCCGCGTCGGCTATGCGCTCGGCGGTCGGCAAGTCGGCCGCCAGCGGCTTCTCGACGAACAATGCGGTGCCTGCGCCGAGCACCCGTTCCTCGATGGGGCCATGGACATGTGGCGGGACGCAGACGTACACCGCGTCCGGCGATGCGTCCAGGAGTGCGTCCAGATCCGACACCGCGGCCGCGCCCGTCATCTCCGCAAACGACTGTGCAGTCGCCGCGACGGGGTCTGTCACGGCGACGATCTGGACGTTCTCGAGTTGGTCGAGTTGACGCGCGTGGCGGACGGCAACCCCGCCCGCCCCCACGAAGCCCACTGTGCAGCGCTCCAATGTCCATCCTCCAGTTCGGCGATGTGCACCGAGTACCCCGACCGGGGGTCGACACGCCACCCCTAAGGGTGGATTCGACGCGGGCGTCAATGGCTACTCGGATGCCATGCGCGAATTGGATGGACACGCTCCGGCCGGGGTCGACCCCGGGACGTGGGACTGGTTGTCTCGGCGCTCCAGTCGCGGAACGTCGTGGACGCTGCAGCGGGTCATGGAGGCCAAGGGGGCGCGGCGGATCAGCGTCGTACTGCCGGCCCGTGACGAAGTCCAGACCGTCGGGGACATCGTCACGCAGATCCGGCGCCGGCTCGTCGAGGACGTCCCACTGGTCGACGAGCTCATCGTCATCGACTCCAGATCGTCCGACGCGACTGCCGCAGTGGCTGCGTCAGCCGGGGCGACGGTGTATCACCAGGACGAGGTACTGCCCGAACAACCGCGCATGGACGGCAAGGGCGACGCGTTGTGGAAGGGACTGGCAGCCAGCACCGGCGACATCGTGCTCTTCGTCGATTCGGACCTGCACGACTTCACAACGGACTTCGTCGTCGGACTGCTCGGCCCGCTGCTCTGCGAACCGGGCGTGATGTTCGTGAAGGCGCACTACCTTCGCCCGCTCGTGACCGATCAGGTCTCCGTTCCCGGCGGAGGCGGTCGGGTGAGCGAACTCGTTGCGCGGCCCCTGCTCAACATGTTCTGGCCCCGTTTGGCCGGTTTCGTGCAGCCGCTGGCAGGCGAGTACGGGGGTTATCGACACGTGCTGGAACGGATTCCGTTCGTCACCGGCTATGGCGTCGAGTTCGGCATGCTCGTCGATCTGCTCGATCTCGTCGGGCTTGACGCGCTCGCACAGGTCGATCTGGGCACGCGGACCCACAGTCATCAAGACATCGAAGCGTTGGGCCGCATGGCCGCTCAGATAATGCACACGGCCAACACGCGACTCGAGCGCGAGCACCGCCGTGTCAACGAACGGCCGGCATCGAAGTGGCTCACCCAGTTTCGCCACGACACGACGACACCCGTGCACCACCAACTGGTGGTCTCCGACGTCGCCGTGGAGGAAAGACCACCGCTGGCGGACGTCCGCGACGTCCTGGCCACCATGCCCGCCGCCGGCACCACCACGTTCGTGGACCAACGGCCATGAATCCGACGGTGCTGATCAATGCCGGACCGTGGCTGACGGTCCCGCCGGTCGGCTACGGCGGCATCGAGAACGTCCTCGCAACGCTGATCCCACAGCTGCGCCGACGTGGAGTGCGGATCGTTCTGGCGACCGTCGGTCACAGCGCCGTCGAAGTCGACGAGCGAATCACCGCGTTCGACGAGCCGCAGTTCGCCCACATCGCCGAGCCGTACAACGACGTCGTCGGTGTCGCAGCCGCGCACCTGCAGCGCGTCGTCGCCGAATTGCGAAGCCGTTCGGACATCGACCTGGTTCACGACCACATGGAGGTTCTCGGTCCGAGCGTGCTCACCGGCATGGGTGCCGATCGACCGGGGGTGCTGCACACCCTGCACTGGGACCTGACCAAGCACCGCGCCTTCTATGGCGGTTTCGGCCCGCATGCGCGCTTCCACGTGAACGGTGTCTCCGCCTCGCAATTGCGGTTCGCACCGGAGGCGCTTCGTCGCCACAGTGTCGGACACGTCCATCTCGCCACGCCGCTGGCACAGGACGCCACCCGTCGAGCGACCCCGACCAAGGGCAATCATCTGGTCCTCGTCGCGCGGATCAACCGGAGGAAGGGACAGCACGTCGCCGCGCGCCTGGCGCAGCGGTGTGGCTGGGAGCTGGTGCTCGCCGGACCGATCGGGCCCTTCGCCGGGCCGGAGGAACTCGCCGCCGAACCGAACGCGGATCGCTACGCCGACGTCCGGTACTGGCGCGAGGAGGTCGCCCCATTCGTCGACGGTGACCGGGTGCGGTGGATCGGCAACGTGGAGGGCGTGGAGCGCGACCACCTCGTCGCCACTGCACGCGCGACGCTCTTCCCGGTGTGCTGGGACGAGCCGGGCGGTACGGCCGTCACCGAGTCACTGGCGCTCGGCACACCGGTGGTCGGCTACCGCCGCGGGTGTCTGCCAGAACTCGTCGAGTCGCGCACCGGATTCCTCGCCGAGTATGGCGACGAAGCCGCGTTGGCAGAGCTGGTCAGCCGCGTCGACGATCTCGATCCCGCCTGGTGCCGCGCAACCGCGGAACGGCGGTTCGCTCCGGACGTCATGGCCGCGGCCTATCTCGCGCTGTACGAGCGATGCATCACCGGCTCCACGGCGGACCCACGCCCGAAGGCGTACGCGTGAGGGTGGGCGCGGCGGGCTGAGCACGCGCAAAGCCGAACCGACTCGCCACCACGGTGACTTGCAGCAACTAGAGTCGAATGACTGCAGTTGGGCGTTGGTCACCGGAAGACAGGGTTGTCGGTCAATGGATGACACGGTCATAGACGGAGACGACACTCACGGCGAGGACTGGGCCGCCGGCGGGGACGACACCCCGAGCCCGGTACCCATCCAGACCTTCGGACGATATGGACTGTTGTCACTGCTGGGCGCGGGTGGCATGGGGCAGGTGTGGCGGGCACGCGACTCGCAGACCAACAGGGTGGTGGCGCTGAAGGTACTGCCCGAACGCTCCGCCGATGACGACGAGTCACGGGAACGGTTCCGGCGGGAGTGCGAGGCCGTGGCACAGCTGACCGAGCCGCACATCATCCCGATCCACGACTTCGGCGATGTCGACGGTCGGCTCTTCCTCAACATGCGACTGGTCGACGGTGAGGACCTGCGCACCCTGATCAAACGCGAAGGCGCGCTGCCGCCGATGCGCGCCGTGGCGATCATCGTGCAGGTCGCAGGCGCACTTCAAGCGGCCCATGACGTGGGTCTGGTGCATCGCGACGTCAAACCGTCGAACCATCCTGGTCGCCGACAACGACTTCGCCTACCTCATCGACTTCGGGATCGCGCACGCGTCCGGAGACCACACGCTGACCAAGGCCGGCGAGACCATCGGCACAGCGGTGTACATGGCCCCGGAGGCCATCGGCGCCGCAGTGAAGACCCACTCACGGGTAGACGTGTACGCACTGACCTGCGTGCTGTACGAGTGCCTCACGGGCCAGCCGCCGTTCATCTCCGACGTGGGCGTGCAGGGATTGATCGCCCATCACCTACACACCCCGCCGCCGCAACCCAGTGTCACGAACTCCGAGGTACCCGTCGCCTTCGATGCCGTCATCGCCAAGGGTATGGCCAAGAATCCCGACGACCGTTACGGCTCCGTACACGACCTCGCCTCGGCCGCCCGCGCTGCGGCGGGGGATCCGACACTCACCATCATGGAGGTCGACCCGCCACCCTCCCGTTCGCGAATCAAGCTGTCGCGCAGGGCTATCGGGTTGCTCGTCGCAGGAGTGGCGGCCGTGGCGGTCGTGCTCGCGGGAGTCGTCATCTTCGGGCGGCCGTCGTCGGATGGCAGCGATGCTTCGGCTCTGCCGGCCCCACCGGTCGGCCAGGGTTATGCGTCACAGATCGCACTTCCCTTCCCGGAGATTCGCGTCGCTGGTGGAGTCGCGGTCGACACTGCCGGGACCGCGTACCTCACCGGCATAGGCACGGATCGGGTGATGGAACTGGAGGTTGGCGCCTCTGCGGCAACCCAATTGCCGATCAGCGGGCTCAAGAACCCGCGAGACGTGGCGGTCGATGCGAAGGGCGGCGTCTACGTCACCGACTCGAGCAATGACCGGGTGGTATGGCTGCCAGCGGGCGCGCCTGCGGCGGCCACGCTGCCCTTCACCGGCCTCAACGATCCACGTGGCATCATCGTCAGCCCGGCAGGCGACGTCTATGTCGTCGATCGTGGAAACGACCGGGTGCTCTTCCTGGCAGCAGGTGCGACGACGGCGGTCACGCTGCCCTTCACCGGCCTCAACGATCCCCGTGGCATCGCCATCGATGCGACAGGCGGTGTCGTCGTCACCGACACGGGCAACAACCGGGTGATGCAGTTGTCGGCAGGGTCGACCGTGGCACAGGCACTACCGTTCACCGGCGTCAACGATCCTCACGGTGTGGCTGTCGACTCGAAGGGCACTGTGTACGTCACCGACCGCGGCAATGGGGAGATCGTCGAATTGCGGCGGGGCGCGATGGCGGCGATGCCGCTGCCCTTCACCGGCCTGAACGATCCGCAGGGGGTGGCGGTCGACGGGGCGGGCAACGTCTATGTGAGCGATGTGGGGCCCAACCCCGTGGTCAAACTCGTAGTCGGCTGATGACATCGAGGTCGGCGGGCGCGTCGGTTCTGGACTTCGGCGTGCTGGGTCCACTGCGGGTGAGCGTGAATGGCCAGCCGGTCCCGTTGGGCACACCCAAGCAGTGCGCGGTATTGGCGCTGCTGCTGATCAACCGCAATCGTCCTGTCCCTCGGGACTCGATCATCGCCGCGATATGGGACGAGGATTGCCCGCAAGCGGACGCAATACACAACCTGCACGTCTACGTGGCGAACCTGCGCAAGGTCTTGGGCTCGGCTGGCGGAGACCCGAAAACCGTTCTGGCCAGCGCCCGTCCGGGCTACCAGCTCAACGTGCCCGACGCGGCCTGTGACATGGGGCGGTTCACCGCCGAGAAGGCAGCCGGAGTGCAGGAGGCAGCGGCCGGTCGGTTCGGGCTGGCCAGCGACCGTCTGTCGGCAGCCCTGGCGCAGTGGCGCGGTTCAGTCCTCGACGACTTGCGCGAGTTCCGCTTCGTCGGCTCGTTCGCCACCGCCCTCGCCGAGGACAAGGTGGTGGCCCACGTCGTTCGCGCAGAGTCGGAAATCGCCTGTGGGCGACCCAGTTCCGTAATCAGCGAACTCGAAGGACTCGTGGTCGAGCATCCCTATCGCGAGCCCCTGTGGGCGCAATTGATCACTGCCTACTACGCGGCCGAGCGCCAGACTGACGCGTTGCAGGCATACCGGCGATTGAAATCGGCGTTGTCCGACGAGCTGGGCATAGAACCCGGTCCGACGCTACGCGCGCTGGAGCAGCGGATCCTGCGTCAGGAGCCGTTGGACGTCGCTCGGATCGCGCAGAACGACGCGTCCGAAATCCTCACCTCGCTCGAGCTTCACACGACGACGGCGTCCCCCGCCGGTTCGAGCCGGGTGCAACTCCGTGATGCCGCCGGCCGCTGCTACCCGCTGGAGACGGTGACCACCGGGATCGGCCGCCGGGCCGACAACGGCGTCGTGCTCGACGACCCCAGGGTGAGTCGATACCACGCCACGATCATCGACACCGGTGCCAACTTCGTCATCAACGACCTGCGGTCGGCCAACGGGGTGCAGGTCTCTCACCGGCGCATTCGCGGCAGCGCTACGCTCAGCGACGGCGACGTCATCACGATCGGTAGCCACGACTTCACGTTCGAGATCGCACCTGCCGAGCCGCCCGCACCCTGACCGTCTAGAGGCGCGGCTGGCGGCATTGAGGTTCCGTTGAGGGCCGCGCCGCAGTCTTCTCTCATCGCCACACCAGGTGGCTCGAAGAGAAGGAACTCAGATGATCAGGACCCGCATCGTCACCACCGCAGCCCTGGTCGCCTTCGGTCTGGCTTCCTTCGGAGGGGTCGCCATCGCCGCACCGGCCCAAGCCGACACCGTCACCACGGTGGACGGCACCCACATGACCGGCACCGCCGGCCAGGCCGTGGAGGACGCCCGTGAGGTTCCCGACGAGATCGAAGCTGCAACCCGGGGCACCAACGTCTCGAGCGTTCCCGCCCCCGGTAGCGCCGCCACCCAGGAGCACGTCGCGTTCCCGCTGAACCCCGCTCCGCACAGCGAGCACAACGGTCAGGGCAAGAAGGGCAGCAACGACATGCCCCACCCGCACCACTGACCCAGGTGGCGACCGCTACTGGCGCCGGTAGAGGCGCCCACGGCTGCGGAACCATGCGATGGCACCATCCGGACCACGGACGAAGTTGGATCGCGAGTGCACGGGCTTGTCGTCGGCCCCGAGGTTGAGGCCGTAATCGCGACGGTAGAACGCGAGACCGATTCGGGTACGGGATTCCTCGACCGGGTGCCCGCTCGCATCGGCGCTGACCGTGGTGCCGTCGAGTTGGCCGTCGCCAGCCTGGAATTCGATGATCGTCTGCTCGACGATGCCGTCTAGACCGATTCCTTCGGTCGTGTAGCGCCCTGCGAAGGGCTGAAGATCGGCTGCGCTCCTGCGCTGGGGCTCCGCGGGCAGGTTGCCGATCCCGGCGAAGCGGCGCAGCGCCCAGTCGTCGCCGAAGAGGTCGGCGATCAGTTTGGATCCGCCGTCGGAGTTGGTGAGCACCGTCATGGCGAAGTCGCGCTCGGGCGCCATGAGGAAGCCCGACATTTGACCGGGCCAGGTTCCGCCGTGCTGGACCACCGTCACGTTCTCAACGGAAGGTCGCAGCATCCAGGTCACACCCATGCCGGTGAGTTCGACCATCAGCGTGCCGCCGGCGCCCGGAGTGGAACGCATCGCCAGCAGTGCTTGCGGGCTCAATAGGCGGGATCCACCGGGCGCCGATCCGTCGCCGAGGTGAAACCTCGCGTAACGCAACTGATCTCGTGCATTCGACAACAACCCACCGGTGGGATTGGCGCTACGCGGAAAGGCCCAGTAGTCGGTCTCGACCACCGGCTTACCGTCGACGATGGCGTGCGATGCCGCCACGTTCAACCCGACGATTTCGTCGGTGAAGTAGTGGGTCGAACTCAGCTGCAGGGGATCGAGAAAGAGGTTCTGCACCGCGGCCTCGTAGGTCGTACCCGTGACCACCTCGATGATGCGGCCCGCCACCACCAATCCTGCGTTGTTGTAGGCGAACACGGTCCCCGGTGCGGTGAGCTGCGGCAGCCGAGTCATCGAGGCCACGTAACGCGCGATCGCGTCGTCGCCGCGTCCGAAGTCCTGCAGGTCCTCGCCCATCCAACCCGAGGTGTGGTTGAGCAACTGGCGCACGGTCACGGCGGCGCCGACAGCAGGGTCGGATACGGCGAAGTCGGGCAGGTAGCGGCGCACTGACGCGTCGAGATCGACCTTGCCCTGTTCGACCAGCCGCATCATCGTCGTGCCGGTGAACGTCTTGGTGGTGGAGCCGATCTTGAATATCGTGTCGCCGTCTACCGGGGTCGGGTGGTCGACGTTGGTGATCCCATAGCCCTTCACGTGTTCTCGGCCGCCGGCCCAGACGGCGGCCGCAACGCCGGGTATTCCGTAGGCCTTCATGCCGGCCTCGATCTTGGCGTCGAGTTCCTCGAATCCCGCACCCAGGTCGTTCGGAGTTCCGATGCCAGCGGCCAAGGGGGAGGCTTTCGTCGAGCACGATGACAGTGTTAGCGCCGCCGCCCCGGCGACCGCGCCGCTCAGGACCGTCCGGCGCGACACCGACTGTGCACTCATCGTCGGAGCGTAGTGCCGGCCCGCGCTCGCGCATTGAGGTTCCGTTGAGGGCCGCGCCGCAGTCTTCTCTCATCGCCACACCAGGTGGCTCGAAGAGAAGGAACTCAGATGATCAGGACCCGCATCGTCACCACCGCAGCCCTGGTCGCCTTCGGTCTGGCTTCCTTCGGAGGGGTCGCCATCGCCGCACCGGCCCAAGCCGACACCGTCACCACGGTGGACGGCACCCACATGACCGGCACCGCCGGCCAGGCCGTGGAGGACGCCCGTGAGGTTCCCGACGAGATCGAAGCTGCAACCCGGGGCACCAACGTCTCGAGCGTTCCCGCCCCCGGTAGCGCCGCCACCCAGGAGCACGTCGCGTTCCCGCTGAACCCCGCTCCGCACAGCGAGCACAACGGTCAGGGCAAGAAGGGGAGCAACGACATGCCCCACCATGGGCACTAGACGACCGGTGACTACGGCGGCTCAACGTGGAGCCGATGACGGGAATCGAACCCGCGTATTCAGCTTGGGAAGCTGATGTTCTGCCATTGAACTACATCGGCGTAGGACGGCGGTGGCGCTCCATCCTGCGACAGAGCATACAGTCGCGCAGTCCCGGCACTCGTCCAAGGCTCTTCGATGATCGGTGCCCGAAACGGGAGGTGCGTCCTTGTCGAAACCGCGGGGCACTCGACGCTGGGAACTGCTCGCCTGCGCGTTCACCGGCCACGTCACCTTCGCCCCCGACGACGACGCACTCGCGCAGCGGTTGCGCGGCACGACCGGGGTCGGCGAAGCGTGGCGCTGCCTGCGCTGTGGCGACTTCGCGCTCGGGCCCGCCCTGAGTTCGGGCCACCCGGACGACGCACCCCTGATCCTGCGCGGCAAGGCGCTGCGGCAGGTCTTCGTCGTGCGCGCCCTGGCAGTCGAGCGCCTAATCAGGGCCGTGATCCTCGCCCTGGCCGCCTGGGGGGTCTGGAAGTTCCGCGGCGAGCAGCTGTCGCTGCAAGCGATCTTCGACCGCGATCTGCCCCTGCTGCGGGCGTCCGGCTTCCGCGTCGACCAGATGACGCTCGTCCACGAGGCGGAGAAGGCGCTCGCGGCGAAACCCTCGACGCTCGCCATCCTCGTCGTCGCGCTGAGCGCCTACGCGGTCATCGAACTCGTCGAGGCCGTCGGGCTGTGGCTGCTGAAGCGGTGGGGCGAGTACTTCGCCGTCGTCGCCACGTCGGTGTTCCTGCCGTTGGAGATCTACGACCTCTCCAACGGCGTCACGGTCACGCGCGTCCTGACGTTCGCGATCAACGTCGCCGCCGTCGTCTACCTACTCGTGTCGAAGCGGCTGTTCGGTCTGCGCGGGGGACGCGCAGCCTACGACGAGGAACGGCGCGGTGAGCAACTCCTCGACCTCGAACGGGCGTCGGCCCAGCCCGCTTGACGGTCACGGGTCGCATCGACCCGGTTAGGCTTCGTCGCGTGCTGCTCTCCGATCGCGACATCCGCGCCGAGATCACCGCCGGCCGGCTGGGACTCGACCCATTCGACGACGGCATGATCCAGCCCTCCAGCGTCGACGTCCGGTTGGACAACCTGTTCCGCGTCTTCAACAACACGCGTTACACCCACATCGACCCGGCGCTGCGCCAGGACGACCTCACCACGCTCGTCGAGCCGAAGGAGGAGGAGCCGTTCGTGCTGCACCCGGGCGAGTTCGTCCTCGGGTCGACGCTCGAACGGTGCACGCTGCCCGACGACCTCGCCGGGCGCCTCGAGGGAAAGTCGTCGCTGGGGCGGCTCGGCCTGCTCACGCACTCGACGGCCGGGTTCATCGACCCCGGGTTCAGCGGCCACATCACCCTCGAGCTGTCGAACGTCGCGAACCTGCCGATCACGCTGTGGCCGGGCATGAAGATTGGGCAGCTGTGCCTGCTGCGCCTGTCCAGCCCCGCCGAGCATCCCTACGGCAGCTCGAAGGTCGGGTCGAAGTACCAGGGCCAGCGCGGCCCGACGCCGTCGAAGTCCTACCAGAATTTCATCAAGCACTGACTCCGCGGGCCGAGCGTGGGCCTCGTGCACGCCAATCGGCCCTTTCGCGTACGTAGCCCCCACGCTCGACGTGTTTAATCGCCGAATGCAAGAACTCGATCCCGCCGCGACGGCATGGTTGCTGGTCGCGACCGCCATGGTCCTGCTGATGACGCCCGGCCTGGCGATCTTCTACGGCGGCATGGTGCGCACCACCGGCGTGCTCAACATGATCATGATGAGCTTCATCTCGATCCCGCTGGTGGCGGTCGCGTGGCTGCTGTTCGGCTACACCCTGGCCTTCACCGGCGACGGAGCCGGCGGTTTGATCGGCACGCTCGAGCACATGGGCTTGTCGGGAATCGCCCCTGACGACCTACACGGCAGCGTGCCCGAGCTGCTGTTCGTGACGTTCCAACTCACCTTCGCGATCATCACCGCGGCGCTCATCTCCGGCGCGATCGCCGATCGCGCCAAGTTCGCCGCATGGGTGCTGTTCGTCCCGATCTGGACGATCGCCGTCTACGCCGTCGTCGCACACTGGGTCTGGGCGCCGGGTGGGTGGCTGTTCAAACTTGGCGCCCTCGACTACGCGGGCGGGCTCGTCGTCGAAATCGTCTCCGGCGCATCGGCTCTGGCGCTGGCCCTGGTCCTCGGGCCGCGCATCGGGTTCAAGAAGGACGCCATGCGACCGCACAACCTGCCGTTCGTGCTGCTGGGCGTCGGGCTGCTGTGGTTCGGCTGGTTCGGCTTCAACGCGGGCTCGGCGCTCGCCGCCAACGGCACCGCGTCGGCCATCTTCCTGAACACGCTCGTCGCCGGCTGCCTCGGCATGCTGGGCTGGCTGGGCGTCGAGCAGGTCCGCGACGGCCGGCCGACGACCTTCGGTGCGGCGTCCGGCGTGGTGGCCGGGCTGGTCGCGATCACCCCGTCCTGCGGAACGGTCAACACCCTCGGCGCCGTGGTCGTCGGGCTCGTCGCGGGCATCGTCTGCTCGTTCGCGATCGGGCTGAAGTTCCGATTCGGCTACGACGACTCGCTCGACGTCGTCGGCGTGCACTTCGTCGGCGGCGTGGTCGGCGTGCTGCTGATCGGCCTCCTCGCCACGTCGGTGATGACCGGCGGACCCGAGGGCCTGCTCTACGGCGGCGGCGTCACCCAGCTCGGCAAGCAGGCACTGGGCGCGGTGGTGGTCGCCGCGTACGCGTTCGGCGTCTCCTATGCCCTCGCGAAGCTGATCGACCGCCTCATCGGCTTCCGGGTCAGCGCCGACGACGAGATCACCGGCGTCGACTTCACCCAGCACGCGGAGACGGCCTACGCCGAGGGCGTGCACGGCCACCTTCCGTCGCGCAGGCCCGGCACGCTGGGTGACCTGGGCGCACCCCGGCGGGAAGCTGCCGACGAGAACTGAGGTGCCGCTGACGGCTCCATCCGAGTAGCCTCGAATGCGGGTCGTCGACGGGTGCGCAGCTAACGGTGTCGGGTGTAACGACGCTGCTGGTCGCGGCGATGAAACAACTAGTCGGCGGCTCGCCGGTGAGGGGTCGTCAGGGCGACTCACGTAGCGCAGCAAACACTTTGGAGGAGTCAGTGGACATCGTACTGGGTGTGTCGTTGACACCTAAGACGGTCCGCATGGTGCTGGTCGAAGGCGAAAAGGGCGACGGTGCCATCGTTGACCACGACACGTTCGACGTGTCGGGTGGCGAGGGCTCAGCAACCGCGAATGTGACCGATGAATTGGTCTCCGCGGTGCTCGGAACCCAGGAGAGCGCGACCGAGGGCGGCCATGTACTGAAGGCGATCGGCGTCACCTGGAGTGACCGCACCGAGGCCGCCGCACTGCGCGACGGGCTGACCGCGCGCGGCATCACCGACGTGATGCTGGTGTCCGAGCTGCACGCCGCGGGCGCGCTCGCGCAAGCCGCCGGTCGCGCCGTCGGGTACGAGAGCACCGGTCTGCTGTTCATCGACCGCGACACCGCGACGCTGTCAGTCGTGCGCAGTGACGACGGCTCGATCGTCAAGGTCCTCAGCCGCAGCCTGCACAGCACCGACGCCCTCGCCGTGCTGGCCGACATGGTCGCCGCCGTGGAGCGCCAAGACACGTCCCCGCAGGGCATGTTCGTCGTGGGCGCCGGCGTCGACATCGCGTCGGTCAAGGCGCACCTGGCCGACCTCGTCTCCATCCCGGTCAACGCGCCCGAGGAATCGGGTCTGGCCCTCGCGCGCGGCGCCGCACTCGCGGCCGCCAACGCACCTGCCTTCGACGCCACCACCGCGGGTCTGGCCTACGCGCTCGACCCCGACGGCGCCACCGCCGGCAACGAGTCCGTCGGCCTGGCGAACGCCAGCACCCAGATGGCGCCCGTCGGCGGGCTTGCCGCCGTCGCCGCCGCCAGCCCGTACCAGGCCTACTCCGACGTCGATCCTGCCTACGACGACCTCGAGGTCGACGACCCGCGCATCGAGGAGGGCCGCAAGCCGTTCCTGCTCGTCGGCAGTGCGCTGACGTCGATCTTCGTGCTGGGCGTCGTCGCCCTGGTGATCTCACTGGCCGTCAGCATCAGGCCGACCGCCGATCAGCGTCCCAGCCCGGGGCAGGCCGCGATCATCCCGAGCGTCGTGCCGCCCGCCGCGCCTCCCGCGCCGGAGGCAGCCAAGCCGGCCGCGCCCGCGCCGCCGCCCGCCGAGACGATCAAGGCGCCGGTCCCCGTCGTGCAGCAGGCCCCGGCCGCACCCCCGCGCACGGTGTTCGTCGAACCGCCGCAGGCACCGGCGCCCGCGCCTGCCGCGCTGCCGCCCGCACCCGCAGCACCCCCGCCCGCGCCGCCCGTCGTCGCGCCGGTGGTTCCGCCCGTCGCGGTGCCGCCCGTCTGGCAGCCACCGGTGTGGCAGCCGCCCGTGCAGCAGCGCCCGATCTGGCAGCCGCCGTGGCAGCAGCAGTGGCCGCAGCGTCCGCCGCGCGACTACGACGACTACCAGCCGCAGCGCCCGCCGTGGCAGCCCCCGTGGCAGCCGCCGCAGCAGACCCAGGACCCCGAGCCGCCGGCGTGGCAGCCGCCCTGGCAGCCGCAGCGACCGTCGCGCGACGAGCCGGAGTTCGAGTGGCCGTCACAGGACAACGGCAATGGCAACGACAACCGGAATGGCAACGGCAACGGTTCGGGCCGCGGCTCGTCGGAAGGCTCCGGCGGATCGCAGGCCCCAGGGGCGAACTGCTTCCTGATCTTCTGCTCGTAGGCCGCTTCCACCTCCATTCGTCACCGAACGTTGGTCTGCCGATCAGTGTCGCGTAGCGACTAGCTCACGGCGCTGGCATATCCAAGGTGCATGCGATGCACAGTGTTCGGCACGGGCTACCTCGGCGCGACGCACGCCGCCGGCATGGCCGAACTCGGTCACGAGGTGATCGGCGTCGACGTCGATCCCGGCAAGATCGCGAAGCTCGCATCCGGCGACATCCCGTTCTACGAACCCGGGCTGCGCAAGATGCTGCGGGAGAACCTCGAGGCTGGCCGGCTGCAGTTCACCACCGACTACGACGCCGCCGTCGAGTTCGCCGACGTGCACTTCCTCGGTGTCGGCACGCCGCAGAAGAAGGGCGAGTACGGCGCCGACCTGCGGCACGTCAACGCGGTCATCGACACACTGGTGCCCCGACTGCGCCGCTCGGCAGTGATCGTCGGCAAGTCGACAGTGCCGGTCGGGACGGCCGCCGACCTGGCGGTGCGTGCCCGCGCCATCGCACCCGAGGGCGTGGACGTCGAGATCGCATGGAACCCGGAGTTCCTCCGCGAGGGCTACGCCGTGCACGACACCCTGCACCCCGACCGCATCGTGCTTGGTGTACAACCTGATTCGCACCGCGCCGAGGCAGCGATGCGCGAGTTGTACGCGCCCATCCTGGCCGACGAGGTGCCGTTCCTCGTCACCGACCTGCAGACCGCGGAACTGGTGAAGGTCTCGGCCAACGCGTTCCTCGCCACCAAGATCTCGTTCATCAACGCGATCTCCGAGGTGTGCGAGGCGGTGGACGCCGACGTCACGCTGCTGGCCGATGCGCTGGGTTACGACCCCCGCATCGGCCGCCGATTTCTCAACGCCGGACTGGGATTCGGCGGGGGCTGCCTACCGAAGGACATCCGGGCGTTCATGGCCCGGGCAGGCGAACTGGGCGCCAACCACGCTCTGACCTTCCTGCGCGAGGTGGACAGCATCAACATGCGTCGCCGCACCCGCATGGTCGAACTCACGACGAAGGCCTGCGGGGGATCGCTGCTCGGCGCGAACGTCGCCGTGCTGGGCGCGGCGTTCAAGCCCGAGTCCGACGACGTCCGCGACTCGCCCGCGCTCAACGTGGCGGGCCTGCTGCAGCTCAATGGCGCGACCGTCAACGTCTACGACCCGAAGGCGATGGAGAACTCGCAGCGGGTGTTCCCGACGCTGAACTACTCGACCTCGGTCGTGGAGGCGTGCGAGCGCGCCGACGCGGTCCTTGTCCTCACAGAGTGGCAGGAGTTCGTCGACCTCGATCCGCACGAGCTGGCGGCCACGGTGCGGGCGAAGGTGGTCGTCGACGGCCGCAACTGCCTGGACGCCGCGACGTGGCAGGCCGCGGGCTGGCGGGTGCACGCGCTCGGGCGGCGGATCGCCGAGGTCGCGACGCAGTCCTAGCGGGACGCCGTTCGGAGGCGCTCGTTGCGGGCGGCGATGGCCTCCAGCGTTGGCGGCGCGAGGAGGTCGCCACCGGGGGCGGCCGTGGCTTGCGCCCGCAGCACGTGTGGCCGCTGCAACCGTTCGTACTGCTCGCAGGCGCGCTCGACGTCGTCGGGGTGCTCGCGCAGCGCCTCGGCCAAGAACCAGGCACCGGTCAGCGCCAGGCTCGTGCCCCGTCCCGAGAGTGGGGACGCGCAGTACGCGGCGTCGCCGACGAGGACGACCCTGCCGCGGTGCCAGGTATCCATCTCGATCTGGCTCACCGAGTCGAAGTACAGTTCGGGATCGGCCAGTGCGGCCTCGAGCAGTTCGTCGATCCGCCAGTCCCGTTGTCCGGCAAAGGCATCGGTCAACAGCTTCTTCTGCGCCTCGAGATCGCGGTAGTCGTAGTCGATCCACGGCGACCGAAAGAGGAAGACCGACAACGCCTTGTCCTGGTATCCGGTGATGCCGGCCATCCGGCCCGGGAGGTTGAACATCGAATTGCGGCCATCCCTCCGGGCACGAGCGGGCAGTGCGGCGATCGCGGTGTAGAACCCGAGGTGCCGGAGGAACCGGTGTTCCGGGCCGAAGGTGAGACGGCGGGTGGCGGAGTGCATCCCGTCGGCACCGACCACGAGGTCGAAGCGATCGCGCGCCCCGGACGCGAATTCCACGTCGACACCGGCGCCGTCGTCGTGCAGTGCGCTGATCGACTCGCCGAAGATCAGCGGCGCTGTCGTCGGCAGTGCCGCACGCAGGATGGTGACGAGGTCCTCGCGCGGAATCTCGACGTCGTCGGCGGTGTCGTTCACCTCGACGGGCTGCAACACGGCGACCACGCGGTCGGACGCGTCGACGAACTCGATGCGTTCACTCATGCCGATTCGGCGCGCCCGAATCGGGTCCAGCACACCCATCTTTGCGGTCACGCCGATCGATTCTCCGCGGATGTCGATCGGAGATCCGTTGACGCGCAGGTGATTCGATCGCTCGACGAGGGTCACGTCGTGCCCTCCGGCGACGAGGTCGATGCCGGCGCTCAGCCCGGCCACTCCACCTCCGGATATGAGAATGCGCACGAGAATTCCTCCTTGGCAGGCGACGTAAGATACGTTCTGTATCCAAGGACTAGATCTACCACATAGGAGACAGTTTGTCCCTTACGGAGCCGAAGGAGCCGCAGCGACGGCGCGGCAAGGCGCTCGAAGAGGCACTCCTCGATGCGGCGTGGGCCGAGGTCAACGACGTGGGATACGACGCCTTCACCATCGACGCCGTCGCGGCGCGAGCCGGCACCAGCCGCGCGGTGCTCTACCGCCGCTGGCCCAACAAGCAGGAACTCATGCGGGCCGCGATCGAACACATGGTGGCCACGGACCCCGTTCCCGAACCGGACACCGGCACCCTGCGCGGCGACGTCCTCGCGATACTCCGGGGGGCGAATCAACGGCGCGTGCACCTGGCGATCCAGTTCGCCGGTCACCTCGGCCCGTACTACCGAGCGACCGGGTCGAGCCTGGGTGACGTCGCGATGGCCGCGCAGGCGGAGGGCGAATCGCTGCTGGAGCGCGCGCTCGCCAAGGCCGTCGCTCGCGGTGAGATCGGCGAGGGCCGGGTCTCACCCCGCATCGCGCGCCTGCCCGGTGACCTGTTCCGCTACGAAGTCCTGTTCACCCTGCAGCCGGTGAGAGACGAGACGATCGTCGAGATCGTCGACACGATCTTCCTGCCGCTCGTCATGGGCGGGGCTGGGGGCTAGGTCGTAGCGTGGCCGTGTGACGGTATACGCGCTGAATCTGTTCGACGTCGCCGACCGAGACGAGTACACGGCCTACTCCAGGCGGTCGGTCGCCGAGGTTGCCCGCCACGGCGGCCGCGTGGTGGCCCTCGGCAAGTTCCGCGAATCCATCCTCGACGACGGCGTGGCGCCCAGGCAGGTGATGATCCTGGTCGAGTGGGAGGACAAGGACGCCTTCGACGGCTACCGCAACGACCCCACGCTCGCCGACCTGCACGCACACCGGGAGAACGGCTCCTCGTCCTACGTGTGGCACCTGTTCGATCGGTTGGACGATCTCCGCCCGGTACTTAAGCTCGATTCATGACGGGCCTCGATTCATGACGGCGAGACAGCGGCTGCACTGGTTTGCCCTGCACGGGGTGATCCGCGGATTGGCGTCGTTCGGGGCGCGTCGCGGGGAACCGCAGGGCCGGCTCATCGCCGATCCGGCGGTTCGCGCCGACCCCGGCGGCTTCGCCGACGAGCTACGCGCACGCGGTCGGCTGGTCCGCGGCCGCGCCGCCTGGCTGACACCCGATCACGCTCTGGCGCACCAGCTGCTCCGGTCCGACGACTTCGCCGTCACGGCGATCGGCAAGACCCTGCCCGGCCCGCTCGGCTGGGTCGAGCAGAAGACGATGGTCAAGGGCAGGCTGCATCCGCTGCTGCCACCGTCGATGCTGTCCGTCGAGCCGCCTCAGCACACCCGCTACCGCAAGACGGTGTCGTCGGTGTTCACCACCAGAGCCGTTGCAGCACTTCGTGATCGGGTGCAAGGGGCCGCAACGGCGCTGATGGACGACATCGATGCCGACGGCGGCGGCACCGTCGACATCGTCGAGCGCTACTGCTCACAGCTCCCGGTGACGGTCATCGGCGACATCATCGGAGTGCCCGACCACGACCGGCCGCGCATCCTGGAGTACGGCGAACTCGCGGCCCCCAGCCTGGACATCGGGCTGTCGTGGGAGCAGTACCAGCGCGTCGAAGCGGGACTCGACGGCTTCAACACCTGGCTCACCGAGCACATCGGACGGCTGCGCGCGAATCCCGGCGAGGACCTGATGAGCCAGCTCATCGACGCCAGCGACGACGGCGCGCGGCTCGACGACGAGGAGCTGCTGGCGACCGCGGGCCTGGTGCTGGCCGCCGGGTTCGAGACCACGGTCAACCTGCTGGGCAACGGCATTCGCATCTTGCTCGAGCATCCCGACCAGCTCCGGCTGCTGCTGGCCGAACCCGATCGCTGGCCGATGGCGGTCGAGGAGATCCTGCGACTCGAATCCCCGGTACAGCTCAGCGCACGCCTGGCCAAGACGGACACCGAGGTCGCGGGCCGCACGGTCAAGGAAGGCGAACTCGTCATCCTCTACCTGGCCGGCGCGAATCGGGACCCCGAGGTGTTCGACGATCCGCACCGCTTCGACATCACCCGCGAGAACGCGGGCAAGCACCTGTCGTTCTCCGGTGGCAGGCACTTCTGCCTCGGCGCTGCGTTGGCCCGAGCCGAGGGCGAAGTGGGGCTGCGCACGTTCTTCGAGCGCTACCCGGAGGCCTCGCTGGCGGGTGCGGGCAGCCGTCGCGACACCCGCGTGCTTCGAGGGTGGGCGTCGTTGCCGATCAGCCTTGGACAGGCGCGTACGGCGGTACGTTCCTAGGGTGGACTTTCGAGCAGCCCTGATCGAGGAGACCCAAGCCTTCGGCGACGTGATGCGCGGTGCCCCCGCGTCCTGGGACGACGTGTCCGTGCCGACCTGCCCCGGCTGGAGTCTCAACCAGCTGTTGAAACACGTCGGCCGCGGCAACCGATGGTGCACGCAGATCATCGACGAGCGCCGCAACGAGCCGCTGGACCCGCGCGAGGTCCGCGACGGCAAGCCGCCCGAGGATCACGACGGTGCCATCGACTGGCTCAACGCCGGCGCCCAGAAGGTGCTCGACGCCGTCGACCACGTCGGCGGCGGTGCCAAGGTGTGGACGTTCGGCGGGTCGAAGCCTGCCGGGTGGTGGATCCGGCGGCGGGTACACGAGGTCACGGTGCATCGCGCCGACGCCGAACTGGCCCTGGGACAAGAGTTTCGGCTGGCGCCCGAACTGGCGGCCGACGGCGTGTCCGAGTGGATCGACCTGGCCACCTCACAAGCCGACCGGCACGCGCCGCCGCTGCGGCGGGGTACGACGCTGCACCTGCACGCCACCGACGACGGTCTCGGCCCGACCGGCGAGTGGACCATCGTGCACGACGAGGACGGCGTCAACTGGTCACACGACCACGCCAAGGGCGAGGCCGCCGTGCGCGGCAGGGCGGTCGACCTCCTCCTGGGCATCACCCGACGGCGAGAGCTGACCGACGGTGGGCTCGAGGTGTTCGGGGACCAGGCCGTGTGGGACGAGTGGTTGGCCCGCACGCCGTTCTAGGCGGCGCTGACGTCAGGCGCGCTGCGGCGTCGCGAGGATCGCGGCGATGCCCGTGGTCAGCGGCACCGACAGCGCCAGCGCGATGCCACCGACCGCCGACCGCGCGATCTCGATGGCCACGCTCTCACTGGTGAGGACGTCGCCCAGCGACCGGTTGGCCACGCTGAACAGGAGCAGCAGCGGCAGTGCGCTACCCGCGTACGCCAGCACCAGGGTGTAGACGGTGCTGGCGATGTGATCACGGCCGACGCGCATGGCGCCGGTGAAGATGGTGCGACGGTTGGCGCCCGTCTCGGCGAGTTCGAAGGCCGTCGACGCCTGGGTGACCGTCACGTCGTTCAGCACGCCGAGCGAGCCGATGATGAACCCGGCCAACAGCAGTCCGGTGATCGAGACGCCACCCAGGTACGCGGCCACCTCGTTGTTCTGATCCTCCGAGAGCCCGGTGAGATGCGCGAGTTCGATTGCGCCCCATGACAGGACCCCTGCGAGGAGCAGCGAGGCGAGGGTGCCGAGCAGCGCGGCGCTGGTGCGCAGGCTCACGCCGTGGGCCAGATAGATGACGGCGTACAGGATGATCGACGACGCGACCAGTGACACCGGCACCGCGGGCGCCCCGTCGCGCAAGGCGGGCAGCAGGAAGATCACCAGCACGGCGAAGGCCACGACGATGCCCACCATCGCCCGCAGTCCCCGCCAGCGGGCGACGGCCACCACCACGACCGCGAACACCGCGGCCAGCGCGACGAGTGCCCATGACCGTTCGAAGTCGTAGAACGAGTAGGTGGTCGCGCCGTTCTGGTCGACCTGCCTGCTGAGCCTCAGGTCGTCGCCGACGAGGAGCTGGGGCTGGCCCGGTCCGCCGCTGAACTCGAGCACGGTGTTGGCTCCCTTGTTGGGGCCCGAGTCGATCTCGACGAGCGATTGGACGCACTGCCCACCGCCGGGCGGGGCCATCGTCGGGTCGGACGTGAGCACGGCGCCTGCCGACGGGGTGCCGCAGTCCGCCAGCCCACTCGAGAGCACGCGGCCCGCCTCGGTGGTCACGGCGCCGCCCGCCGCGTTCTGGAAGGGCAGGGGGATGTCGACCTTCTGCTGGCTGGGCCACAGCAGCGCCGCGCCGACGATGGTGGTCAGTCCGATCGCGATCAGCAGGCCGACGACGATCCTGGCCGCCAGGGGTCCCAGCGGAGCCGGCCCGGATGGAAGCGAGTGCGAGTGCGAATGGGCCACCCGGTCAGGGTAGAGGTGGTGGAGTGCGGCGAGTGTGGGCCCTATGTACGCATTTCGGCCGGATACCGTGCACAAGGCCCACAGTCGCGGGCGCGGGCAGCCACTACTGGCGGTAGGACACCAGGAAGTTGCCGAGCCGCTCGATCGCGTTGGCGAGATCGCGCGCCCACGGCAGCGTCACGATGCGCAGGTGGTCGGGGGCGGGCCAGTTGAACCCGGTGCCCTGGACGACCAGGATCTTCTCTTGCAGCAGCAGGTCGAGGACCAGCTGCTCGTCGTCGTGGATGTCGTAGACCTCGGGGTCGAGGCGCGGGAACGCGTACAGCGCGCCCCCGGGCTTCACGCAGGACACCCCGGGAATCTCGTTGAGCTTGTTCCACGCGACGTCGCGCTGTTCGAGCAGCCGACCGCCGGGCAGCACCAGGTCGTCGATGCTCTGATGGCCGCCGAGCGCCACCTGAATGGCGTACTGCGCGGGCACGTTCGGGCACAGCCGCATGTTCGACAGGAGGTTGATGCCCTCGAGGAAGCTCGACGCGTGCTCCTTGGGCCCGGTGATCACCAGCCACCCGGACCGGTAGCCGGCCACCCGATAGGCCTTCGACAGTCCGTTGAACGTCAGCGTCAGCAGGTCGGGGGCGAGTGTGGCCAGGCTGATGTGCTTGGCGTCCTCGTAGAGGATCTTGTCGTATATCTCGTCGGCGAGCAGCAGGAGCTGGTGCTTGCGTGCGAGCTCCACCATCTGCTCGAGGACTTCGCGGCCGTACACCGCACCGGTCGGGTTGTTCGGGTTGATCACGACGAGCGCCTTGGTGCGTTCGGTGATCTTCGACTCGAGGTCGGCGATGTCGGGCTCCCAGCCCTGGGTCTCGTCGCACAGATAGTGCACCGGTGTACCGCCGGCCAGTGAGGTCGACGCCGTCCACAGCGGATAGTCGGGCGCGGGGATGAGCACCTGATCGCCGTTGTCGAGCAGCGCCTGCAGCGTCATCGTGATGAGTTCGGAGACGCCATTGCCGAGGAACACGTCGTCGATGTCGAAACGCGGGAACCCGTCGACCAATTCGTAGCGCGTGAACACTGCGCGGCGGGCGCTGACGATGCCCTTCGAGTCCGAGTACCCCTGCGCGTTCGGCAGCGCCTGGATCATGTCGCGCATGATCACGTCCGGCGCCTCGAAGCCGAACGGCGCCGGGTTGCCGATGTTCAGCTTGAGGATCCGGTGCCCTTCGGCCTCCAGCCGCGCGGCGTGATCGTGTACCGGGCCACGGATCTCGTACAGGACATCCTGCAGCTTGGACGACTGCGTGAACGTGCGCTGCCGTGGCTGGTTACCCGTGTGCCACGGAAGCTGTTGAATACCCACGTCCCTCATCGTCTCATCGCCGTCTAGTGCTTTTGGGCGGTCCAGTGAATCTGCCTGCGCGACTACTTCTTGCCGGGGCGACGCACGCCAGGAGCCAGCCCGAGGCCCTTCACCGGGACCGATGGCGTGGCCGGTTCCGGCTGCGACTCTTCGGCTTTCGGCTCGGGCGCCGACTCCGGCTCGGGCGCTGATTCGGGCTCTGGCGTCGAAGCGGGCGCGGGAGCCGACGCCGCGGGAGCGGCGGCCTTCTTCTGGCCCGGCTTCTTGATGCCACCGGCCAGGCCGAGTCCGCCCTTGGCGGCAGCCGGCTTCGGCTCGGCAGGTGCCTCCGGTGCCGCCGCGGCGGGTGCCTCGGAGGGTGCCTCGGCCGGAGCGGCAGGAGCTGCGCTGGCAGCGGGTGCCGGGGCAGCCTTCTTGGCGCCGGGCTTCTTGATCCCGCCTGCCAGACCCAGTCCGCCCTTGGCAGCCGCGGGCTTGGCTTCGGCGGCCGGCTCTGCCTCGGCGGGCGCCGAAGCGGGAGCGGACGCCTCCGCGGGAGCGGACGTCGCCGCCGCGGGGGCCGCCTTCTTGGCACCGGGCTTCTTGATGCCACCGGCCAGGCCGAGTCCGCCCTTGGCGGGCGCAGCCGTCTCGGCGGCCGGAGCCTCGGCGGGAGCCGGTGCAGCAGCCGTCGCGGGGGCAGCCTTCTTGGCACCCGGCTTCTTGACGCCACCGGCCAGGCCGAGTCCGCCCTTCGCGGGTGCAGCCGTCTCGGCGGGAGCAGCAGCGGGAGCAGACGCCTTGGCGCCCGGCTTCTTGATGCCACCGGCCAGGCCCATGCCGCCCTTGGCAGGCGCGGCGGCGGTGTCGGCCGACGTCCCGACCTCGGACTTGGACACCGGAGTCGCCTCCGCGGCCGGCACGTCACCGGGCTCGTCCTCGATCTCGGACGCCTTGATCTCGGCGGGCGCAGACGCGGCGGCCTTGGCGGCCCGCTCGTCGGCACGCTCGGCGTACCACTTGGCCGCAGCGCCCTTCTCGGGCAGCGTCACCGTGTCCTTGTCGAGTGCGGCGAGCAGCAGCTGCGCCACGTCGAGCACCTCGACCTCTTGCTTGCCGATCGCCTCGGCACGGTCGCCAACGCCGTCGGTCATCATGACGCGGCAGAACGGGCAGCCCGTGGCGATCTTCGTGGCGTCGGTGTTCAGCGCTTCCTCGACGCGTTCGTGGTTGACGCGCTTGCCGATGTGCTCTTCCATCCACATCCGCGCGCCACCGGCACCACAGCACAGACCACGGTCGGCGTGCCGCGGCATCTCGGTGAGCGTGGCACCCGAGGCGCCGATCAGCTCGCGAGGTGCCGAGTACTCCTTGTTGTGGCGGCCGAGGTAGCACGGGTCGTGGTAGGTCACGTCCTGGCTGACCGGGCTGACGGGCACGAGCTTCTTGTCGCGCACCAGGCGGTTCAGCAGCTGGGTGTGGTGCAGCACCGTGTAATTGGTGCCGAGCTGCTGGTACTCGCGGCCGATGGTGTTGAAGCAGTGCGGGCAGGTGACGACGATCTTGCGGTCGACGGTCTCGACGCCCTCGAACAGCTCGTCGATGGTCGCGACGTTCTGCTGGGCGAGCTGCTGGAACAGGAACTCGTTGCCGGACCGGCGCGCGGAGTCGCCGTTGCAGGACTCCGCGGAGCCCAGCACCAGGAACTTCACGTCGGCGGCGGCGAGCAATTCGGCCACGGCCTTGGTGGTCTTCTTGGCGCGGTCCTCGAAGGCGCCTGCGCAGCCGACGTAGAACAAGTACTCGAAGCCGTCGAACGAGTCGACGTCCTCGCCGTAGACCGGGACGTCGAAGTCGACCTCGTTGATCCAGGCGGTCCGTTCGCGAGCGCTCTGGCCCCACGGGTTGCCCTTGGTCTCGAGGTTCTTGAACAGGCCGCTGAGTTCGGCGGGGAACTCGGAGGCGACCATCACCTGGTAGCGACGCATGTCAACGATGTGGTCGATGTGCTCGATGTCGACGGGGCACTGCTCGACGCAGGCGCCGCAGGTGGTGCAGGACCACAGCACGTCGGGGTCGATGACGCCGCCCTCTTCGAGGGTGCCGACCAGCGGGCGGGTCGCCTGCTCCGGGCCGGAGCCCAGGATGCGTTCGAAGCCGGATTCCGGAACGTGGGCGTGCTCGTGCTCTTCCTGATCGTGCTTCTTCTCGCCCTTGACGTCCTCGCCGAGTCCACCGGAGGGGGTGTTCTCCAGCGGGCTCTCCTGGTCGCCGAGGATGTACGGCGCCTTGGCGAACAGGTGGTCGCGCAGGTTCATGATGACGAGCTTGGGCGACAACGGCTTTCCGGTGTTCCACGCCGGGCACTGCGACTGGCAGCGGCCGCACTCGGTACACGTGGTGAAGTCCAGATAGGCCTTCCAGGTGAAGTCCTCTATCTTTCCTCGACCGAACTGCGCGTCCTCGTCGGGATCCTCGAAGTCGATGTACTTGCCGCCGGACTCCATCGGCAGCAGCGGGCCCAAGCCGTTGGGCAGGCGCTTGAACGTGACGTTGATCGGGGCCAGGCCGATGTGAAGGTGCTTGGAGTGCAGCACGATCAGCAGGAAGACCAGCATGACGCCGATGTGCAGCAGCAGCGCGCCGCGCTCGACGTACTCGTTGGTGTGCTCGCCGAGCGGCGACAGCAGCCAGCCCATGGCGTGCGAGAAGAAGGCGCCCTTGCCGTACGGCAGGTTGTTGGTGGCGACGGCGGCGCCACGGAAGATCGCGTACGTCCAGACGACGTTGAAGATCATGAAGAGGATCAGCCACGCGCCGCCGGTGTGCGAGCCGTAGAAGCGCGAATCCCGGCCGTATTCCTTGGGTTCGGACCTCAGGCGGATGATGGCGAAGGTGGCGATGCCGAGGAAGACGGCGACGGCGAAGAAGTCCTGCAGGAAGCCGAGGATCTCCCAGTGCCCGACGATCGGGATGGCGAACTTCGGGTAGAAGAGGACACCGTAGGCCTCGAGGTAGACGGTGGCGAGGACGAAGAAGCCCCACATCGTGAAGAAGTGGGCGATGCCGGGGATCGACCAGCGCAGCAGGCGGGTCTGGGCGAAGACCTCTTTGAACTGCGTGGTGATGCGCGTCTTCAGGTCGTCCTTGCGGCCGCCCTCGTCGAGCGTCGGCTGGCCGGACCTGATCAGCTTCGTCAGCCACAGCACGCGCTTGACGGCGAGACCCGCCACGACGAGCGTCATGATGACGCCGATGATCATCGTGACGAGGGTGAGCGTGTCCACCGATTGCCTCCCGAGATGAAGCTACCAACCAGTAACTTATTGTGCATTACTGACGGGTAACTTAGGGCTAATGCCTGCTCATAGTTACATCCTGGGAACAATCGACGCTATGAAGGCTGACCTAACTAACTAGGTTCAGACACTGTTCGGGGCAGGGATTGCCGTCCGGTTGCTGGTAGTCGGGCCGAGCGACACGCGTCGGCCACCGGAAAAGTGGTCATCGTCACACGTGGGACGAAAGTGAAATCAGCTGGGAGTCGCCAGGATCGCCCGCAGCATCGACATCAGCTCGGAGCGCGATTCGGCGCCCAGCCTGCGTCGGATGCGCGCGACGTGGTGCTCCACGGTCTTCGCCGAGATGAGCAGCTGACTGCCGATGTCGCGGTAGGGCATTCCCTGCAGGACCAGTTCGGCGACCTCGCGCTCGCGATCGGACAGCCTGGTCCAGTTGGGCATCGACGACTCCGAGGCGGGGGCGGAACCCGCAGGTGCGGTCGCCGACGCAGGCGCCGACGCGGCAGGCGGCGCCGGCTCCGTGCTTGCGGTACTCGTCACCTTCAGGTCGCGCGCCAACTGGAGCATCGCCGCGGAGATCCGGCCGTCGGGTGTTTGCAGCGCGGCCTGGCTGGCGAGGCGGGTGGCGTCCCACCCCAGTCCGAACTGGGCCAGCGACCTGGCCGCGGCCGTGACCTCGTCCACCTCGACGTGGTTGGCCAGCACTCGCAGCCAGGTGCGGCCGGCGTGGGCGAGCGACCGGGCGAACGTGCTGTGCGCGGCCGCGGCAGTCAGTGCCTGTCCGTGCGGGGCCACGGCGTCCGGCGAGTTCGCAAGGATGCCCGCGTGCACGCCCGCCCAGTGCAGGGGGAGCGACCACGCGATCGGGTTGCCGAGCCGGCCGAGCAGATCGAAGGCCTCGTCGACGGTGTGGGTGAGCCGCTCGACCTGGTGCAGTCGCGCCGCGGCGATCCACAGTTCGCCCAGGGGCAGTAGCGAGTACAGGTCCATCGAGTACTCGGTGAGCACCTCCATGGCGGCGTACCAATGCTTCTGGACGGCGCCGCTGTCACCGTTGCGGCGCGCGATCGCGGTCTGCAGCGCCGCCGCCCACAACGCGTCCCGGCGATGCAGCGGCGCATTCGTGGTGGTCACCGCGGCGACGTCGGCGCCCGCGGCCGCCAGCTGACCGTCGAGCATCCGGATCCAGCCCAGCAGCAACCGGTGCCGGTGGGCGGAGAACGCGGTCGCCTCGTCACCGGGGACGGCCAGTGCCCGTCCGACGACGCTGCGGGCGCGTACCGGGTCGCCGGCGTGCAGTGCGGTCAGCGCGACGATGGCCGGCGCGCTGTCCGGAGTGACGCCCGGCGCCGACGGCCGGGCCGAGATCGACTGTGAGAGGCGGGCCATCGCAGCCGGGTAGGGCGAGTCGAGCGACGCGATCAACCCCTCGGCCAGGTGGCGGGCAGCGCGCGCATCCGAGGTGGGCGGTCCCTGCGCTTCGGCCGCGACCGCCGCGCGGGCGGTCTGCGGGTCGCCGACGCCGATGGCCACGACTGCGTTCGCCGCGGCGATCACGGCGTCGGGGTGCGGGCCCAGCCATGCGAACAACTCGGCGGCCTGCGCGGAACTCCCGTCGTGCATCGCCACGCTGGCCGCGATGCGCACCGCGGCGGCCTTCTCGACCGCATCGTCGGACGTCAGCAATTCGTCGGCGATCCGGCTCGCCGTGGCGCAGTCGCCGCTGGCCGCGAGCGCATCGGCGAGCCGTGAGTCGCGCGCGCCGGGGTCGACCTCGGCGGCCGCTCGGTACAGCCGCGCCGTGCGGGCCGGGTGGGCGCGGTTGCGATCCGCCAGCGCGGTCAGCGCGTCGGCCAGCAGCGGGTCGCGCAGGCCGTGATCGGCCATCCGGAGCGCGAGGTCCACCGTCAGCGTCGACGAGTCGAGTTGCGCCCGAAGCAATCTCGTCTCGATATCGTGGTGCCGGGTTGCGCCGACGATCTGGGCGAGGCACCGGTGCAGGGTGCGCAGGAAGGTGGGGTTGTGCGACGGTGCGATCAGGCCGGTGGCGCGCGCCCTGTCGACCAGTCGGTGCACCGGCGCGCCCTCGAGATCGAGGGCGCCGGCCACGTCGTCGGGCCCGAGTTCCGGGCTCAGCGAGCAGATCAGCAGCGTGTCCACGACCGCCTCGTCGGCGCGGCGCAGTCGCTCGATCAGGGCCGCCCGCGTGGCCTGGGAGATCGCGGCTCCCGGTGACTCGGCCTCCGGTGTCGCGGCGGCGGTGACGGCGGCTCGCACGAGGAACGGCACGCCCGCAGTCGCCGTCGCCACCGACCGCACCATTTCCAGCGGCGGCGCCGAGCCGATGACTTCGCTTGCGAGGCGGGCGATCTCGGGTGGTGTCAGCGGACCCAGGGTCACCACCGGCGACTGCCTCGCGGCGGCGGCCGACAGTGCCGCGAGGCCGGGATGCTGGGATTGCGGTTCGGCGGCGACGATCACGGTCGTGGCCGGGTCGGCCATCAGGTCGGCAAGGTGCTGGAGTTCGGCGTCGTCGAGTAGGTGCGCGTCGTCGACGACGACGGCGGCGCCCGGCGGGTCGCCGTCGCGTGGCGCGCGGGCGACGACGGTGACGCCCGCAGCACGCAGGGCCGCCCGAACGCCGCCCAGTACCAACGACTTGCCCGACCCGATCCCACCCGACACCAATGCCTTCGTGGGCTCGGTGGGTGACGCCGTCAGCGTCGCGACGACGTCCTGTGCGGTCATGGGAGCAGCGGCAGCACGGGGACTTCGGCGACCGGCGGCGGCGCAGGTGCCACCTCCGGAACGGGCTCGACGACCGGGACGGTCGGCTGCGCGTCGGGGGTGTCCGGCACGACGGGGACCGTCGTGGTGGGCGGTGGCGCGACCGTGGTCGTGGGCGGCGGGACGGTGGTGGTCGGCGGCGGTGTGGTCGTCGTCGGGACCGTGGTGGTCGTCGTCGTCGAGGGAGTGGTCGTCGTCGTGGTCGTCGTCGTCGTGGTGGTCGTGGTGGTCGTCGGCGACGTGGTCGTGGTGGCGGTCGTCGTGGTCGGCGCCGACGTCGGGTTCGTGGTCGCGGGCCCCGGGGGTGGCGTCGTCAACGGACGGTTCCGGTAGGTCTCGGCCTCCGAGGACGGCACGACGGTGGTGGTCACCAGGCCGTCGTCACCGGTGCTGGTGATGGTGACGTTCTCGGTCACCGGCGTCGAGTCGGTCGACGTGCTGGTCAACGTGACGGCCAAGCCTCCAACGGCCAGCAGCGCAGCGGCCGCGGCAGCCCCGAAGAGCAGTGGGGGCCGCTTGTACCAGGGCAGCGGCCCCGGCTCGTCGTCGTCATAGGGCTCGTCGCGCGCCGCGAAGTCGACCGGCGGCCGGGCGTCGGTTGCGCTGCCGTAGTCGTACTCGCCGCCGGCGTAGGGCAGCGGGTCGTCGCCCTCGATGCCCTGGGACCAGGCCAGCGAGTCCGCGGCCGACGTGTCGGCGGCGCTCGGCGCGGCCTGGGTCGGGAAGGCGGCACCCGCTGCGGCGCCGGCCGCCAGTCCCGCGGCTCCGGCTCCCGCCACCCAGCCCATGGTGGGTGCGAGACCGGTCGCGTCGTCGGCCACGGGCGCCAGCCCGGTGGCATCGTCGGCGAGCCCGCCGCCCAGCCCGCCGGCAGAGATGACGGCCGCGCCGGCGGCGCCGACCACCTGTGGCTGCGGCGTGGTCACGACCGGTGCGCGCAGCCGTTCCGACAGTCGCTGGGTCACCAGCGGGATCGAGGCGCCACCACCGATGGTGGCGACCGCCGTGATGGCAGCCATCGGAATCCTGAACTGCTGCAACGACTGTTCGATCGCACCCATCAGACCGTTGAGCGGCTGGTCGATGAGGCGTTCGAGTTCGGGCCGGGTGACCCGGACGTCGGATGCGAAACCGGGCAGCGCGACCGGGATGACGGCCGCGGTGTCGGCGGACAACCTCTCCTTGGCCTGCCTGCAGTCGTCGCGCAGCCGGGTCAGCGAGCCGACCGCCGCGGTTCCCGCGGGGTCCGGGTTGCTGGCGTCGGCGACGCCGGAGATGACGTGGTTGAGCAGTGACTGATCGACGAGATCGCCGGAGAAGTCCGGGTAGCGGATGGTGTCGCCGATGACGGCCATGTCGGCGCGCGCATCGGCCAGCGTCACGCTGGTGCCGTTCGCGCCGAAGTCGCACAGCACGACGACGCCGTCGGTCGGCAGACCAGGTGCCACGCGCAGCGCGGACAGCGCAGCCGCCGAGTCGGGGACGAGTGTGGGTGGCACCCCGCCGGGGGACAGGTTCGGCTTGCTGCGCAACGCGTTTCGCAAGGCGCCGACGACGCCCGCGTTCCAGTGCGCGGGCACCGCGATCGTGACGGGCGCGCCGCCACCGACCGCGCGGGCCATCGCGTCCAGCGCTTCGACGAGCACGACCTCACCGCGGTGCGACGAGCCGTCGGAGGCGACCATCGGTACCGGGTCGCCGACCCGCTCGACGAAGCCGGTGAGGACGAGGTTGGGCTGGGTGGGGCCGAACTGGTCGCCGACCTCGGGTGCGCGATCGTTGAACAGAGCCAGCGCGGCGCGCCGCACCACGGGGGGACGCCCGATGGCGGCCGCGACCAGGTTCGTGGTCCCGACGGACAGTCCGAGTGAGTCGCTCATGTAGGAAAACCTCTGAGTCAGATCGAGGGAGCAGTGTCGACGGTTCCTCGCGCAGGGCTCTTGGGACGCAGGGCAGCGCAGAAGACCAGCCATCACCATAGCGGCCGGTATGGGGCTGCGTGGGCGATCCCCCTAAGGGTTCGAGAACCCCTAACGTCGAACCCCCTAACGGCGTGTGTCCGGGGTTGGGTTCGGCACCGATTCGGTGGGGCTGCCTGCGCCGATAGCATTTCGGGCAAGGCAGTGCGTGATCTGCCAGCTCACCGAATACGAGAGAGGGGGACCCGTGGCGAACTCGCTACTCGACTTCGTGATGTCGGTGGTGCGCGACCCCGACGTCGCGGCCCAGTATGCCGCCGACCCGGCCCAGGCCATCTCCGCGGCGAATCTGACCGACGTCACCAGTGCGGACGTCAACAGCTTGATCCCGGTGGTGACCGAGTCGCTCTCTGCGGCACCGGTGTCCGGGTTCGACGCCATCGGGGACGTCGGGAACGTGTGGTCGAGTGGCGCGGCCACGGCTGCATTCGACGCGTTCGACGATCACTTGCCGGTGCAGGGCATCGACGACTCGCCCGTCGTGCACGACCTGGTCGCCCAGCCCGACGGCGCCGCACCCGGTGTGGTGGACACGGCGTGGGACGACTGGGACGGCGGGCTGAACTCGGTGGCCACGGCCAACGATCCCGGCCTGGCCTTCGATGCGCCGGTGATCGACGACGGCACGGTGGCCGAGGGCCTCGACGCCCTCGACGACTGGACGCAGCAGGCAGGCGCCGACGGAACCCCCAACGCCGACCCCCAAGGGTTCGACGCCTTCAACTGAATTCACCCCTGCACACCACGACAGCGCGGCCGGAAACGGCCGCGCTGTTCTCGTATTCGGGCAGTTCACGACCCGTATCGAGGAATCCCCGGCTGATCCCCTAATCCCCTAACGCAAACCCCAGGGGCATCCCACCATGGCAGGGTGAGAGCAGGGGTTTCGACCCCGTTCCCGGTGGCCTCGCGGGTCCATAGATTCGTAGTCAGTTCGCCGGACAGCCGGCGACAGGCTCCTCGCCCAAGTCCGAGAACCACAACCGAAAGGCAGTCCGATGACCACTCTGATCGACTACATCCTCGACCTCTTCCGTAGCCCCGACGTCGCCGCGTCTTTCGTGACCGACCCGAACGGCGCACTGCGCGAGGCCGGCTTCCCCAACGTCAGCCCGGCCCAGCTCCAGGCCGTCGCCGCCAGCGCGGCCCCGGCCGGCCTGGCCCTCGGCGGCGGTGGCGACCCGATCGTCGGTCTGCAGCGGGCGGTGTCGGATCACCACAACTTCGCCTCGCCGTTCTCCCCGCAGACGACGTTCGCGCCGCAGACCGCCACGGAGTTCGCCAGCCGGAACAACACCGATCTGGCCAGCAACAACGATCTGTTCAGCCCCGACCAGAGCGCCGGCGCCAACGCCCAGAACGGTGCCTTCAACCTGGGCTTCGGTGACATCACCTTCGGCGACAAGACCAGCAACACCGCCACCAACGGCGGCGTGGTCGTCGGCGGCGACAACGACGGCGACGTCGTGACCGGTGACGGCGCGGTCCTCGGCAACAACAACGACGTCAACAACGGTGACGTCATCGCCGGAACCGGCTCCAACGTCAACATCGGCGACGGCGACATCGAGGACAACGGCACCACCGCCACCGGCGGCAGCACCGTCATCCAGGACAACGAGGGCCCCGTCCTCAACGACGTCGACGCCAGCGGTGGCAACGGCGGCGGTGCCAGCGGTGGCGGCAGCCTCATCGGCATCGGCGGCGGCGACGCCTCCGGCGGCAACGCGGGTGGCGGCGGCATCGTGATCGTCGACAACGACACCAGCACCGTCGGCGGCGACCAGACCAACATCGGTGGCGACTCGGGTAGCGACAACACCGTCGACAACTCGGTCAACTCCCAGGTGCAGTCGTCGGTCGAGACCGAGGCGAACACGTCGGTCGAGGACAACTCCTCGAGCTTCGAGTCCAACATCGGGTCGAACAACGACACCGCGATCGCCTCGAACAACGAGACCGAGATCGAGACCGACATCGCCTCGAACAACGACGTCGACACCGATCTGGCGTCGAACAACAACACCACCACCGGTTTCGACGCATTCTGATCGAGACCGACGCATGATCCACGACTGGCGGGAACCACGAGGTTCCCGCCAGTTCGTGCGTTTACCGTTGGCCTGACGCAGGCAGGGGAAGAGACACCATGACGCAAGCGAACCCACCGGCAAGACCGGTCAAGGTCATCGTCGAGCTGATCGACCACAGCACCAAGATCGCCGCTGCCTACGACCGTGGCGATCTCGTCGAGCGCCTCGGCCGTGCGAAGGTTCGGATCTCCGACCCGCAGATCCGGGTGGTGATCGCCGGTCAGCTCAAGCAGGGCAAGAGCCAGCTGCTCAACTCGCTGCTGAACGTGCCCGTCGCCCGCGTCGGCGACGACGAGACCACCGTCCTGGCGACCGTCGTGTCGTTTGGTGAGCAGGCGACCGCGCAGATCGTGGTGTCCAACGGCGACGGCGAAGAGCCCGAGGCGATCCCGATCCCGCCGTCCCGGGTCCAGACGGACCTGCGCCGGGCGCCGGAAGCCGGCGGCAGGGAGGTGCTGCGCGTCGAGGTCACCGCCCCCAGCCCACTGCTGAAGAACGGGTTGGCCTTCGTCGACACCCCGGGCGTCGGCGGTCACGGCCAGCCGCACCTGGCGTCGACGCTGGGTCTGCTGCCCGACGCCGACGCGCTCCTGATGGTCAGCGACACCAGCCAGGAGTTCATCGAGCCCGAGATGACCTTCATCAGGCAGGCGCTCGAGATCTGCCCGGTGGCAACGATTCTCGCGACCAAGACCGATCTCTACCCGCACTGGCGCGAGATCGTCGACGCCAACGTCGCACACCTGCGCCGCGCAGGCATCGACACCCCGATCGTGCCGGTCTCCGCGGTGCTGCGCAGCCATGCCATCTCGCTGAACGACAAGGAACTCAACGAGGAGTCGAACTTCCCGGCCATCGTGAAGTTCCTCAGCGAGAAGGTGCTGTCGCGGGAGAACGACCGCGTCCGCGACCAGGTGCTGACCGAAGTGCGTTCGGCCGCCGAGCATCTGACGCTCGCCGTCAGCTCGGAGTTGGCGTCGATCAACGATCCCTCCGAGCGGGAGCGGCTCACCGCGGACCTCGAGCAGCGCAAGCGCGACGCCCAGGAGGCGATGGCGCACACCGCGCTGTGGCAGCAGGTGCTCAACGACGGCATCTCCGACCTGACCGCCGACGTCGAACACGATCTGCGCGGGCGGTTCCGGGCGATCACCCAGTACACCGAGAAGGTCATCGACGACTGCGATCCGACGCAGCACTGGGCCGAGATCGGGTCCGAACTCGAAAACGCCGTCGCCACGGCCGTCGGTGACAACTTCGTCTGGGCGTACCAACGCGCCGAGGTGCTCGCCGACGAAGTGGCCCGGGTATTCATGCAGGCAGGCATCGACGCCATCGACATGCCGCGCATCGACGCCCGCGAGATGGGCGAGGGCTTCGGGGAGCTGAAGTCGGTGTCGCGGCTCGAAGCCAAGCCCGTACGTGCCGGCGACCGGGTGGTCTCGGGCATGCGTGGGTCGTTCGGCGGCGTGATGATGTTCGGCATGCTGACGACGTTCGCCGGTCTCGGCATGTTCAACCCGCTGTCGATCGGAGCCGGCGCCCTGCTGGGCCGCAAGGCCTACAAGGACGACATGGACAACCGCATGCTGCGGGTACGCAGCGAGGCCAAGAACAACATGCGCCGTTTCGTCGACGACGTGTCCTTCGTCGTCACCAAGGAATCCCGCGACCGGCTCAAGGGAATCCAGCGCCAGCTGCGCGACCACTACCGCGAGATCGCGAACCAGGCCAACCGCTCGCTGAGCGAATCGCTGCAGGCCACCCTCGCCGCGGCGAAGCTCGAGGAGAACGAGCGCGGCGCACGCGTGCGCGAACTCGAACGTCAGCTCAACATCCTGCGTCAGGTCACCGAACACGCGGAGAAGTTGTCGACCCGGGCGACCGGGCCGAGTCCCGCACCCGTCGGCACCTAGGCTGGTGAACCGGCAACGTCACAGGGGAGAACTTCGGGGTAGCGCGATATGAGCACGAGCGATCGGGTGCGCGCGATCCTGGCCGGAACCGTGCAGGCCTACCGGTCGGACCCGGCGTATCAACACCGCCCCGACATCCACGACGAACTCGACTGGATCGGCCGACGGCTCAACCAGCCGATCCGGATCGCGCTCGCGGGCACGCTCAAGGCCGGCAAGTCCACGCTGGTGAACGCACTCGTCGGCGAGGAGATCGCGCCGACGGACGCCACCGAGGCCACGCGCATCGTCACCTGGTTCCGCAACGGCCCCACCCCGAGGGTCACGGCGAACCACCGCGGCGGGCGCCGGACGAACGTGCCGATCACCCGTGATCCCCGCGATCGCGGTCTGACGTTCGACTTCACCCGGCTCGACCCGGCCGAGGTGTTCGACCTCGACGTGGAATGGCCTGCCGCGGAACTGATCGACGCCACCATCATCGACACCCCCGGCACGTCGTCGCTGAACCGCGACGTCTCCGAGCGGACGCTGCGCCTGCTGGTGCCTGATGACGGCGTCCCGCGCGTCGACGCCGTCGTGTTCCTGCTGCGCACCCTCAACGCCGCGGACATCGCACTGCTCAAGCAGATCGGCACGCTGGTCGGCGGCGCCTCGGGCGCCCTCGGCGTCATCGGCGTCGCGTCGCGCGCCGACGAGATCGGGGCGGGCCGCATCGACGCGATGCTCTCGGCGAAGGACGTCGCCACCCGCTTCACCGCCGAGATGGACAAGACCGGCATCTGCCAGGCCGTGGTGCCCGTGTCCGGGCTGCTGGCGCTGACCGCGCGGACACTGCGCCAGAGCGAGTTCGTCGCGCTCGAGAAACTCGCCGGGGTCGACGCGACCGAGCTGAACAAGGCGATGCTGTCGGCCGACCGCTTCGTCCGCGAGGACAGCCAGCTGCCGGTGGACGCCGCGACGCGGGCAGCGCTGCTGGAACGGTTCGGCATGTTCGGCATCCGCATCTCGATCGCCGTGCTGCGGGCGGGGATCAGTGACTCGGTGGCGCTGGCCGACGAACTGCTCGAGCGCAGCGGCCTCGTCGCGTTGCGCGACGTCATCGACCAGCAGTTCGCGCAGCGCTCGGATCTGCTCAAGGCGCACACCGCGCTGGTGTCACTGCGCCGCTTCGTCGAGGCCCACCCGATCTACGCGACGCCGTACATCGTGGCCGACATCGACCCGCTCCTGGCCGACACGCACGCCTTCGAGGAGCTTCGCCTGCTCAGCGCGCTGCGGTCGCGCCCGACGACGCTCAACGACGAGGAGATGGCCTCGCTGCGGCGCATCATCGGCGGATCGGGCACCGACCCGGCCAGCCGGCTCGGACTACAGCCCGACACGCCCTATGACGGGCCGCGCGCCGCGTTCGCCGCCGCGCAACGATGGCGGCGCCGCGCCGACCACCCGCTCAACGACCCGTTCACCACGCGGGCGTGCCGGGCCGCGGTGCGCAGCGCCGAGGCGCTGGTCGCGGAGTACGCGGCCCAGCGCCGCTGACCCACCTCAGGGCTGGCCGGCGGGCGTCGGCTCCGACTCGGTGACCGTCTGGGTCGCCGTGCTGGTCTCGGTGACGGTGCTGGTGCTCGTACTGGTACTCGTGCTGGTGCTCGTACTGGGCGGCGCCGTCGTCGTGGTCGTCGTCGTGGGCGGCGCAGTGGTCGTCGTCGTGGTCGTCGGCGGTGCCGAGGTCTCGGCCGAGGTCGACGGCGACTGCGTCACGGTCTCGGTGCCTGACGGTTCCGGGGCGACACCCGCAGACGAGGTCTCCGACGTACTCGTCGTCGTGGTGACGTCGGTCGTCGTGGAGTCGTCGGCGGCGAGGTTGATCGCCAGGTAGACGATGGCGGCGACCAACAGCGCGGCCACGGCTCCGAGTGCGACGAGCGGGCCGGGCTTGCGGTACCACGGCGTCTCCGGCTCGGGCTCGTACTGGGCGCCGGTCTGATACTGCTCGTAAGGCCCCGTGGGCTCGCCACCCTGGTAGTCGGCGTAGGCCTGATCGCCGTAGCCCTGGTTGCCGTAACTCGCCGCGTACTGGGTGGGGTCGTCGCCTGAGGCTTGGTTCGGGTCGTCGGGAGGTCCGCTACGCGTCATGACCATCGATGGTAGGGCGCGGGGTGACGGTCACGGGCGCGGGTACAGCGTCCTGGTCTCGTTGAGTCGAGGACGTGACCGGGTAGTGGTCGGATCGTCATCATCGGTCGTGCGGGGCGTCCGCGTCGTCGTGCTGGGCGCACCCGGCGAGGTCTCCGTGCCCGACGTCTCCGTGCCCGACGTGGGCGGCGGCGGGGCGTTCGGGTCGTTGATGTCGGTCGTCATCGGCGGGCTGGTGCTGGTAACCGTGCCGGTGGTGGTCGTCCCCGACCCCGACGCGGGGGTGCGGCTACCCGAGGTGGTGGTGTCGGTGAAGTACTGCTGCGCGGGCCCCGGATCGTCGGAATCCCGAACGAGCGCAGAGATGAGGAAGTACACGACGGCGATGACGGCGACGGCCCCGACACTCGCGGCGAGGAGCGTCGAGGTGCGCTCGTGCCACGCGGGTTCGGTCACGGGCACCGATAGTAGCCGCGACCTCGCCGTACGTGCCGGGTCACACCAACTGGCGGATGACGTCGGAGGCGAAGAACTCGAGGTGGTCGAGATCGGACATGTCGAGGGTCTGCAGATACACCCGTTGCACGCCGGCGTCGATGAACGAGCCGAGACGGTCCACGATCTCACCCGCCGTGCCCGCCAGCGGCGAGTTCTCGCGCAGCTCGCCGACCTCGCGGCCGATCGCGTCGGCGCGGCGCGCGACGTCCTGCTCGTCGCGACCCGCGCACAGCACGAATGCGGCCGAGTAGGTCAGCGAGTCCTTCGACCGGCCGGCATGGGCAACCGCCGCCGCGACGCGCTCGTACTGCGCCGTCAGCGCGTCCAGCGACGCGAACGGCATGTTGAACTCGTCGGCGTACTTCGCCGTCAGCGCGGGCGTGCGCTTGGGTCCGCCGCCACCGATGACGATCGGCGGCTGCGGTGACTGCACGGGTTTCGGCAGCGCCGGGGACTCACTGACCTGGTAGTGGGTGCCGAAGAAGTCGTACGTCTCGCCGACCGGGGTGCTCCACATCCCGGTGAGGATGTCGAGTTGCTCGCCGAGCCGGTCGAAGCGCTCGCCGAGCGGTGGGAACGGGATCGCGTAGGCCTGGTGCTCGGCTTCGAACCACCCCGCGCCGAGGCCGAGTTCGACACGGCCACCGCTCATCTCGTCGACCTGCGCCACCGAGATCGCCAGCACGCCGGGGTGGCGGAACGTGGCCGAGGTGACCATCGTGCCCAGGCGGATCGTCGACGTCTCGCGGGCGATGCCGCCGAGCGTCACCCACGAGTCCGTGGGCCCGGGGAGGCCGTCGCCGCTCATCGCGAGGTAGTGGTCGGACCGGAAGAACGCGGAGTATCCGAGTGACTCGGCGGCCTGGGCGACGGCGAGTTGATCGCCGTACGTGGCGCCCTGCTGCGGTTCGACGAATACGCGGAAGTCCATGTGCTGAGCCTATCCCCGAGCCAAGAGCCCTACAGCCCGCCGCGGCTCTCGCGGACCGCAGCCACCGCGTCGTCGTCGCCGGAGAACGTCAGACGGACCTCGTCGCGGCCGGACAGGAACAGCAGGAGTTCCAGCGGCTCACCGGTGATCACGACCGTCGGTCCCTTGCCCAGGTTGGCCAGCGTCTTGCCGTCGGTCGTGCGCAGCGTCACGTGCGCAGGCGCCTTGGCCAGCAGCAGACGCGACATCAACGACACGTTGCGGGCCAACCCCGCCGAGACCGAGTCGTCCAGTCGGCGGGGCTCCCAGCCACTCGCCGCGCGCCGCACGTCCTCGTGGTGGATGAACATCTCGGTCACGTTGATCAGCGGATCGAGCAGCTTGAACGGCGACAGCGTCGGGGGCCCGGACCCGACGAGCGTCAGCAGTTCGTCCCAGTTGGTCTCGGCGGCGACCTGCGTCTGCACCCGCTCCGTGTAGCCCGCGAACTTCGGGATCAGGATGCCGGGCGCGGCGTCGACGCGTCGCTCGCGGATCACCAGGTGTGCGGCCAGGTCTCGAGTGGTCCAGTCACCACACAGGGTGGGGTGATCGGGGCCGACACCGCGCATGGTGTCGACGAGTGCGGCGCGTTCGCGTTGAGCGGTACTGGTCACTGAGTCGTCCCCTTGTCGAGTGCGCGGTCGAGGTTGATCGCCGCGCTGATGAGTGAGAAGTGCGTGAATGCCTGTGGGAAGTTTCCAACCTGATCGCCGGTCGCGCTGACCTGTTCGGCATACAGACCGACGTGGTTGGCGTAGGTGAACATCTTCTCCAGCGCCAGTTGTGCGTCGTCGAGCCGGCCGGCCCGGGTGAGTGCCTCGACGTACCAGAACGAACACAGCGAGAACGTGCCCTCCTCGCCGTCGAGGCCGTCACTCTCCGGGGTGTAGCGGAACACCAGGCTGTCGGTGACGAGTTCGTTCTCCACGGCCTCGAGCGTGGACAGGAACTTCGGGTCGGCGGGCGAGAGGAACTTGACCATCGGCATCAACAGCACCCCCGCGTCGAGTTCCGTGCCGCCCTCGACCTGGGTGAACGACTGCAGGTCGGCGTTCCAGCACTTCGACATGATGCGCTCGTAGATCTCGTCGCGAACCCGCGACCACTCGAGGATGTCGCCAGGCAGCCCACGCTGGCGGGCGATGCGGATCGTCCGCTCCAGCGCCACCCAGCACATCAGCCGGGACACCGTGTAGGGCCTGATCTCGCCGCGCGCCTCCCACATGCTGGCGTCGTCGCGGTCCCAGTTCTGCATCACCCAGTCCACGACCTCGACGACGTCGTGCCAGGCGTCGTCGCTGATGCCGGGCCCGTACTTGTTGAACAGGTAGACCGAGTCGATGAGTTCGCCGTAGATGTCGAGCTGCAGCTGATCGACCGCGGCGTTGCCGACCCGTACCGGCTTCGAGTCGCGGTAGCCGCGTAGGTGATCGAGTTCGATCTCCGGGTCGGGAATGTTGCCGTCGATGTCGTAGAGCACGCGCAGCGGACCGAGGTCGTCCTCGTCGGTCGGCGGGCGGTGTTCGCGCCCGATCCGCTTGGACAGCCAGCCGATGAACGCCCGCGCCTCACTGGTGAATCCGAGCCGCAGCAACGCGTACAGGACGAAGCCCGCATCCCGGACCCACACGTAGCGGTAGTCCCAATTCCGGCCGCCACCAATCAGTTCCGGGAGGCTGGTGGTCGGCGCGGCGATGATCGCGCCGGTCGGTTCGTGGGTCAGCAGCTTGAGCGTGATGGCCGAACGGTGCACCATCTCGCGCCACCGCCCGCTGTAGCGCGATTGGGACAGCCACTTCCGCCAGAACGTCGTGGTGGCACCGAGCAGCGCATCGGTCATGTCCATGGTGTTCGAGGACGGATCGTCGTCGTCGCCGAGCATCTCCAGCACGAACAATGCCGTGTCGCCCCTGCTCAATTCGACCTCGGCGGTGACGCGGGTGTTGTCGTCGCCCTCGTCGATCGTCAGCTCGGTCGACGACACCAGCCCGAGGCGTACGCCGTCACCGGTGAGGAGCACGCCGTCGCCGGCCTCCTCGGCACGGCACCGCTGCCTGCCGTAGTCGGGCCGGGCGTCGACCGTCATGTGCATCCGGATGGTGCCACGCACGCCGCTGACCCTGCGGACCAGCCGCTGCCGGTGCTCGGGGTCGCCTTCGCCGAGCACGGGCATGAAGTCGTGGATCTCGGCGACGCCGTCGTCGGTGAGGAACCGCGTGATGAGCACCGCGGTGTCGGGGAAGTAGAACTGCTGGGTGCGGGAGACCTCGCACGTCGGCGCCAAGCTCCAACTGCCGCCCTGGTCGGGGTTCAGGATGGCGCCGAACACGCTGGGGGAGTCGAACCGCGGCGCGCAGAACCAGTCGATCGTGCCGTCGGTGCCGACGAGCGCGCAGGTGCGCAGATCGCCGATCAGGCCGTGCTGCGAGATCGCGAGCCAGTCACGATCCATCTGGTAGCCACCACCCGGTCCCGCCGGGCAACTCCAACGCCTCGGCCGGCCCCCACGAACCACGTTCGTAGGACAGCGGATTCGGCGGTGCGTCGAGCACCGGCTGGCAGACCTCCCACAGCCGGTCCACCTCGTCGGCACGCGTGAAGAGGGTTTGGTCGCCGCGCATGACGTCGAGCAGCAGCCGCTCGTAGGCCTCCAGCGGCGTGTCCTTGGTGTCCTCGTCGGCGATCGCGACGTGGAAGTCCAGCGGCATCATCTCGAGGTCGGGACCGGGCCGCTTGGTCCGCAGGTGCACGCCGAACTCCGGGTCGTCGGTCAGCTCGAGCACCAGCCGGTTGGGAGCCTGTTCGCCGAACCTGCCCGCGGGCGGCGTGCGGAACGTGAGCGTGACGGTGCGGCGCGTGGCCGCGAGCGCCTTGCCGGTGCGCAGGTAGAACGGAACCCCTTGCCAGCGTTCGTTGTCCACGAACGCCTCCAGCGCGACGTACGTCTCGACCTTCGAGGCGTCGTCGACGCCCTCCTCGTCGCGGTACCCCTCGTACTGGCCGAAGACGACGCGGTCGGGGTCCAGCGGCCGCATCGCGGCGAAGACCTTCGACTTCTCGTTGCGCACGGAGGCCTCGTCGAGGTGCACCGGCGCCTCCATCGCGACGAAACCCAGCACCTGGCACAGGTGGGTGGAGATCATGTCGCGGAAGCACCCGGTCGACTCGTAGAAGCTGCCGCGGCCCTCGATGGTCAACTCCTCGGGCACGTCGATCTCGACGGACTCGAGATGCGAACGGTTCCAGGCGGGTTCGATGAGGCCGTTGGCGAAGCGGATCGCCAGGATGTTCTGCACGGCCTCCTTCCCGAGGAAGTGGTCGATGCGGTAAACCTGCGACTCGTCGACGACCTCCTTGAGTGCCGCGTCGAGTTCACGCGACGAGTCGAGGTCGGTGCCGAACGGCTTCTCGACCACGACGCGGGCGTCGTCGGCGAGGTGTTCACGGCCGAGCATGCCGATCATCGACTGCATCGCCTTCGGGGGCAGCGACAGGTAGATCAGCGTCTTGGTCGCCGAGCCCAGCTTCTCGCGGGCCTGCTTCACGGCACCGGCCAGGTCGGTGCCGTCGTCGGCATCCGAGGTTTGGAACGTCAAGCGGCCGAGCAGGTCTCGCAGCACGGCGTCATCGGCGTCGTCCACCGCGTCCTGCAAGACCTCGCGGATGTGGTCGCGGAACTCGTCGTCGGACCCGGGTGAATGCCTGCCGGAGCCGATGATCGCGTACTCGTCGGGCATGCGGCCCGCGGCGGCCAGTTTGTACAGGCCCGGGAACAACTTGCGCTTCGCCAGGTCGCCGGTGGCGCCGAACAGGACGAACACATGGGGATCGAGTTGGTTTGTCATGCGGCAGCCTCCACATCGCGCAACGCGTTTTCGACGACTTCGGTCAGAGCGGGGTGAATCCAGAACGGACGGTGTGCCAGGTCGTCGGCACGGATGCCGAATTCCATTGCCACGGCGAAGAGCTGGATCAGCGTGGCGGCCTGGGGCCCCATGACGTGCGCGCCGAGGACGAGGCGGGTCTCGCGGTCGACCAGGACCTTGCAGAACCCGGTGTCGTCCTGCAGCGCCCAGCCGTAGGCGACGTCGGCGTACGGCGTGCGGCCCACCAGGTAGTCGGGATGCTGCTCGCGGCACACCTCCTCGGTGATGCCGACCGAGGCCATCTGCGGATCCGCGAACACCGCCGACGGCACCCGCTCGCGGTCGATGGCGCGCAGCGAGTCCGGGTGGCGCAGGTTGTGCGAGACGACCTCCGCCTCGCGGTTCGCGACGTGCTTTAGCGGTATCGGCGTACACACGTCGCCGAGCGCGAAGACGCCCTCGGCGGTGGTGCGTAGGAACTCGTCGACCACGATCCGGCCGTCGTCGGCGACGTCGACGCCCGAGACGTCGAGGTTGAGGCGGTCGCTGTTCGGGGTGCGGCCGGAGGCGACGAGCAGCACGTCGGCCTCGACGGTGCCGCCGTCGTCGAGTTCGAGCACCAGGGCGCCAGGGCTGCCGGTCAGTCGGCTCAGTTCGGTGCCGAGGCGGAGGTCGTAGTCCTGACGCCGCAGTGCCGTGAACACGTCGCGGAGTTCGCCGTCCTGTGGGCCGCCGAGTAGCCGATCGGACTTCTCGACGATCGTGACGTGGCTTCCGGCTGCCGCGAAGACGTGGGCCAGTTCCGCCGCGATGTAGCCGCCGCCGAGGATGGCGAGTCGTTTGGGCGCGGCGTCGATGCGCATGATCGTGTCGGAGGTCTCGAACGGCAGGCCGGACTCCTCGACCACGGGCGGGATCACCGGTCGACCGCCGTTGGCGATGACGATCTGCCCGGCGGTGATGTCCACGCTGGTGCCGTCCTCGCCGGTGACGCGCAGCTGGCGCGGGCCGGTGAACTCCGCGTGCCCCTGGTGAAACGTGATGTTGTCGCTGTCCTCGCGGCCCTTGCGCCCCTCGTCGGAGCGGGCGTCGGTGACGCCGAAGACCCGGTCGCGCAGCGCGGTCCAGCGCAGCCCGTAGGACTCCGCGTCGACGTTGAACCGTCCCGAGGTGGCGACCGTGTCGGTGACGTCGGCGGAGAAGACGAGCATCTTCGACGGGATGCACCCGTAGTTGAGGCAGGTGCCGCCCGCGCGGCGTTCCTCGATCAGGCCGACGTCGAGGTCCGAGAACGTGTCATCGATGACGGCGTTGCCGGAACCCGTTCCGATGATGACGACGTCGTGATGCACCCGGGGAAGCTTCCCGTTGGTTGGGGTCGCCTAAACCGCCGCGGTCATTACGTTCAGAAGACGTCGACGTTCTCGATCGCGACGAACATCCCGCGACCAGTTGCCTCGTTGACGAACTTGGTGCCCGCCTCGCTGGCGTCGATGGTCCAGCCGACCGCGGTGTAGGGGCGGTAGTCGAGCGTGACCGCCGGGATGTCGCCGAGGTTGCCGACGATCCACGTCTCGTCGCCGTCGGCGGTCAGGCGGACGCCGTTGGCCGGTGAGCCGTCGACCTGTGGCGGGTTGGTGAACGGCGCCTCGCAGCCCACCTCGTCGATGCTGATCTGGCAGCGCGTCTTGCCCGACTTCGTCTGGATGAACACGTAGCCGTTGGACGCGGGGAGTGCCTCGGCCGCCGTGGGCGGAGCGGCCGGGGGTGGCGGCGGCAGGGGCGGCAGCACCGGTGCGCTTGGCGTGGACCGCGTCGGCCTGGTGGTGGGAAAGGCGGGTTCGGTCGGGTCCTGCGCACCGTTGCTGGGGTTGCCCTCGACGAGGTCGCTGCAGCCGGCGAGTGCGGTGCCGAGGACGATCGCCGTGCACGCCAGCGCCGCCGTCACCCGCGCCTTCGTAACCTGCTGTGTCGCCCGCACCATGTCTCCCTACGCGTCGTGTGCAACGGTACCCAGGCTGTGACGGGAGTTAACCCCGTGACTCGCGTCGTTATGAAGCCGTGTCGTGGTGCTTCGATGGCCGGGTGGAGTTCAGCCGGCGGTCGTTCCTCGCGATGGCGGGCGCGTCGACAGCCCTGGTTGCCGGGTGTGCACCAGAAGCGTCTCCCGAGCCCGGGCAGGATGGCGCCGTGCGGTACTCCTATGGCGATCACCCCAGCCAGTACGCCGAGCTGACCCTGCCGACCGCGGCGGCGCCGGCTCCAGTGGTGGTCGTGGTGCACGGCGGGTATTGGACCGCGCGATACGGCGCCGAGTTGGGCCGCCCGCTCGCCACGGATCTGGCCGCGCGGGGTTTCGCCGCGCTGAACGTCGAGTATCGCCGGGTGGGCGACGGTGGCGGCTGGCCGCAGACGGGCGACGACGTCGCTGCCGCAGTCGACGCGCTGCGTGAGCGTCCCGCCGGGCTGGACCTGAATCGCGTTGTCGGGCTCGGGCATTCGGCAGGTGGCCAGCTGGTCGGCTGGCTGGCGGCCCGTCGCGGTGCCGCCGTCGCGCTGACCGGAGCGGTCCTGCAGGCCGGCGTGCTCGACCTGGTGCGCGGGTCGGAGCTGGGCCTCGGCGACGGCGCCGTCGACGCGTTCCTCGGCGGCGCGCCACGGCAGGTCCCGCAGGCGTACGCCGAGGCCTCGCCGATCGCGCTGCTGCCCCTCGGCGTGCCGACCGTGGCCGTGCACGGGACGCGCGACGGTCTGGTGCCGATCGAGCAGTCGCGCGACTTCGTGGCCGCGGCCGTCGCGGCGGGGGACCGCGCGGAGATCCAGACGTTCGACGGCGACCACTTCGACCCCATCACCGTGGGAACCGCCGCGTGGGATCTCTGCGTTGAGGCGTTGACCCGGCTGACGTAGTCGCGAGAACAGACGGCGCCCGGGAACAAATCCGGAATGGCCCCCGTTGACCCATTCGACACCAACTTGAGTGAGTCAGGCTCAACTCTCGGTTGACAAGACACCGTCGAACCGGGAAGGCTTGAGCGTGGTCCACTCAGACCCACATACGTTCCTTGATCGGAATATCTAGGAGGCACAACCATGGCTCGTGCGGTCGGCATCGACCTCGGGACCACCAACTCCGTCGTCTCGGTTCTCGAAGGCGGCGACCCCGTCGTCGTCGCGAACTCGGAGGGTTCACGCACCACCCCGTCGGTCGTCGCGTTCGCGCGCAACGGCGAGGTGCTCGTCGGACAACCCGCCAAGAACCAGGCGGTGACCAACGTCGACCGGACCATCCGTTCGGTGAAGCGCGAGATCGGCACTGACTGGTCCGTGGAGATCGACGGCAAGAAGTACACGCCGCAGGAGATCAGCGCGCGCGTGCTCATGAAGCTGAAGCGCGACGCGGAGGCCTACCTCGGTGAGGACATCACCGACGCGGTCATCACGGTTCCCGCCTACTTCAACGACGCCCAGCGTCAGGCGACCAAGGAAGCCGGCCAGATCGCCGGCCTCGAGGTCCAGCGCATCGTCAACGAGCCCACGGCCGCCGCTCTGGCGTACGGCCTGGACAAGGGCGACAAGGACCAGACCATCCTGGTCTTCGACCTCGGTGGCGGCACCTTCGACGTCTCGCTGCTCGACATCGGCGGCGGCGTCGTCGAGGTCCGCGCGACCTCGGGTGACAACCACCTCGGTGGCGACGACTGGGATCAGCGCATCGTCGACTGGCTGGTCGAGAAGTTCAAGGCCACCAGCGGCATCGACCTGACCAAGGACAAGATGGCCATGCAGCGGCTCCGTGAAGCCGCCGAGAAGGCCAAGATCGAACTGAGCTCGGGTCAGAGCACGTCGATCAACCTGCCCTACATCACCGTCGACGCGGACAAGAACCCGCTGTTCCTCGACGAGCAGCTCACGCGTGCCGAGTTCCAGCGCATCACCCAGGATCTGCTGGACCGCACCCGCAAGCCGTTCCAGTCGGTCATCGCCGACGCAGGCATCTCCGTCAGCCAGATCGACCACGTGGTCCTCGTGGGTGGTTCCACCCGCATGCCCGCGGTCACCGAACTGGTCAAGGAGCTGACCGGCGGCAAGGAGCCCAACAAGGGCGTGAACCCGGACGAGGTCGTCGCCGTCGGCGCCGCACTTCAGGCGGGCGTGCTGGCCGGTGAGGTCAAGGACGTGCTGCTGCTCGACGTCACTCCCCTGAGCCTCGGCATCGAGACCAAGGGCGGCGTCATGACCAAGCTGATCGAGCGCAACACCACTATCCCGACCAAGCGGTCGGAGACCTTCACCACGGCCGACGACAATCAGCCGTCGGTGCAGATCCAGGTCTTCCAGGGTGAGCGCGAGATCGCGTCGGCCAACAAGCTGCTCGGCAGCTTCGAGCTGACCGGCATCCCGCCTGCGCCGCGCGGCGTCCCGCAGATCGAGGTCACCTTCGACATCGACGTCAACGGCATCGTGCACGTCACGGCCAAGGACAAGGGCACCGGCAAGGAGAACACGATCAAGATCCAGGAGGGCTCCGGCCTCTCCCAGGACGACATCGATCGGATGATCAAGGACGCCGAGGCGCACGCCGAGGAGGACCGCAAGCGTCGCGAAGAGGCCGACGTCCGCAACCAGGCCGAGTCGCTGGTCTACCAGACGGAGAAGTTCGTCAAGGAGCAGCGCGAAGCCGAGGGTGGCTCGAAGGTTCCCGAGGAGACGCTGAGCAAGGTGGATTCGGCTGTCGCCGAGGCCAAGTCGGCACTCGCAGGCTCCGACATCGCGGCCATCAAGTCCGCGATGGAGAAGCTGGGCGTCGAGAGCCAGGCCCTCGGCCAGGCGATCTACGAGGCCACCCAGGCCGAGCAGGGCAGCGGTGACGGTGCCGGCTCCAGCCAGGCCGACGACAACGTCGTCGACGCAGAGGTCGTCGACGAGGATGACAACCGGGAGAACAAGTGACCCGCAGCTCCTCTGATGAAGGGCGCGATCCGCAGGACGAGCCGGTGACCATCACCGACAAGCGGCGAATCGATCCCGACACCGGCGAAGTGCGCGAAGCCGGCCCCGGCGGGCAGGAGCGCAGCGACCGGGGAGGCAGCACCGGCCCGGCCCCCAGTGGGTCGGAGCCGGGGGCGGGCACCCCGGCCCCGACCGAGACCGATGAAGCCGCCGAACTGAAGGCGATGCTGCAGCGGGTGAAGGCGGAGTACGACAACTACCGCAAGCGCTCGGACCGGGAGAAGCAGGTCGCGGCAGAACGCGGCAAGGCGACTGCCATCGTGGCGCTGCTGCCGGTGCTCGACGATCTCGACCGTGCTCGCAAGCACGGTGACCTCGAGACCAGCCCGCTGAAGTCGGTGAGCGACAAGCTCGCCGCCACGCTCGAGAGCATGGGACTGGTGGCGTTCGGCGCCGAGGGCGATCCCTTCGACCCGTCGCTGCACGAAGCAGTTCAGCACGAGGGCGACGGCTCGAATCCGGTGTTGGGCACGGTGATGCGTCAGGGCTACAAGCTCGGCGACCAGGTGCTCCGCAACGCGATGGTCGGGGTGGTCGACGGGGTCGACGAGGCCGACACTGCGGTGAAAGCCGACGCAGCCGCCCAAGACGGTTCAGAATCAAGCGAATAGAGCACGAACGACATGACCGACGGTGAGGAGGTGACGCACGATGGCCCAGCGCGAGTGGGTTGAGAAGGACTTCTACAAAGTGCTCGGCGTCTCCTCCGATGCCAGCACCGAGGAGATCAAGCGGGTAGCCAAGAAGCTGCTCGCCGAGAACCACCCCGATCGCAAACCGGGTGACGCGGCCGCCGACGAGAAGTACAAGGAGGTCGGCGAAGCGCGTGACGTGCTCGTCGACCCGGCCAAGCGCAAGGAGTACGACGAGACCCGTCGGCTCTTCGCGGGCGGCGGCTTCGGTCGGCGGTACGCGCCGGGCGACGGTGGTTTCCCCGGCGGGTTCAGTGGATACGGCGCCGACGGGGAAGTGAACCTCGGCGACCTGTTCGGCGCAGCGGGCCAGACCGGCGGCGCCAACATCGGCGATCTGTTCGGCGGGCTCTTCGGCCGGGGCGCGCAGCAACCGCGCCCCAGCCGGCCGCGGCGGGGCAACGACCTGGAGACCGAGACGGAACTGTCGTTCCTCGAGGCCACCAAGGGCGTGGCGATGCCGCTGCGGCTCACCAGCCCCGCGCCGTGCACCAATTGCCATGGCAGCGGCGCACGCCCGGGCACCAGCCCGCGGGTGTGCGCGAACTGCAACGGCGCCGGTGTGATCAGCCGCAACCAGGGCGCCTTCGGGTTCTCCGAGCCGTGCACGGAGTGCCGCGGCACCGGGTCGATCATCGACGAGCCGTGCGACGAGTGCCACGGCGAGGGCAAGATCACCCGCACCCGCACCATCAACGTCCGGATCCCACCGGGCGTCGAGGACGGTCAGCGCATCCGGCTGGCCGGCCAGGGTGAGGCGGGCCTGCGTGGCGCGCCGTCGGGTGACCTGTACGTCACGGTGCACGTCCGGCCGGACAAGGTGTTCGGCCGCGACGGCGACGACCTGACCGTCAGCGTGCCCGTAAGCTTCCACGAATTGGCTTTGGGAACAACGCTTTCCGTGCCGACGCTCGAGGGCAAGGTCGGGGTTCGGGTGCCGAAGGGCACCTCGGACGGCCGTATCCTGCGCGTGCGTGGGCGTGGTGTGCCGAAGCGCAACGGCGGCCACGGCGACCTCCTGGTCACCGTGAAGGTCGCCGTGCCGCCCAACCTCGAAGGCGAGGTGGCCGAGGCGCTCGAGGCGTATGCGAAGGCTGAGCGCGCCAGTGGGTTCGATCCCAGGGCGGGATGGTCGGGGAACGTCTGATGAGCAAGAAGGACGACGCTCGCACGTTTCTGATCTCGGTGGCCGCCGAGCTGGCCGGCATGCATGCGCAGACCCTGCGCACCTACGACCGGCTCGGCCTGGTCAGCCCGCAGCGCAGTTCCGGTGGGGGACGGCGCTATTCGCAGCACGACGTCGACCTGCTCCGCGAGGTGCAGCGGCTGTCGCAGGACGAAGGCGTCAACCTCGCCGGGATCAAGCGCATCATCGAGCTGACCAATCAGGTCGAGGCGCTGCAGTCCCGGCTGGCGGAGATGGCCGACGAACTCGACCGTCTACGCATGGCGCAGCACCGTGAGGCCGCGGCGAAGAGCACGGCGCTGGTGCTGTGGCAGCCCCGCAAGGGCCCGCGCCGCTAGCGCACCCTGATCGAGAATCGCGCGGTCTCCGGCTTGCCGGGGGCCGCGCTTCGGTATCCGCCGCGGCGCAGGGCGTCGGTGGGCGCGGCCATCGGCTCGATGCCGATCAGGTCCTGGCCGGGCGGCGCGAACAGTTGCGCTGCGGGATAACCGCTCTCATAGGTGACCTCGATCCGACGATCACCACCCTCGAGGGCGAACACCGCCCCGTCGGGCACCTGATCGAAGCCGTCGTCGTACTCGACGCCCTGCAACGGGCGGGTGCCGCCGTCCCACGGCTCGTGCTCCCCGGTGGGGATGCCGCGGTCGTCGACCGGCAGGTGGCGTAGCGCAGGCGTGGTGAGCCGCCACTCGTCGCGCGGCACGCCGGGGATGGTCAGGTACGGGTGGTACCCGAAGCACAGCGGCACCGCCGCGGCGGTGGTGGCGCGGACGGTGGTCTCGACGGTCAGTGTCCGGTCGGCCAGTGTCACGCGCTGGGTCAGCACGTGCGGGAACGGGAACGCCGCGAGCAGTCGCGGCGCGCCGCCGTAGTCCAGCACGGCGGTCAACGAGTTGTCGGTGCGCTCGGCCACCAGCCAGCCGGGGTAGGCCGCGAGCACGCCGTGCATCGGCCAGCCGTTCTCCTCGGTACGGACGCCACCTGCGCCGGGGGTCAACGTCACCTGCGCGCCGCCGGCCTCGTATCCGTTGCCGCTCAACCGGTTCGCCCACGGGTAGAGGATGGGTATGCCCATCGTCTTGGCGTCGCTCACGTACGCATCGAGCCCGCGGCGCTGGCCCAGGAACTCGGCGCCGTCCTCGCTCATCGACGTCCCCACCATTCCGGCCTCGGGCACGAACGTGGCGGTCAGTGACGACGACGGGTCTACGAGCGTGACCGACTCGAACTCTGGCATCGTCCGATTCTCACACGCTCAGGGCGCGGGTGGATCGTGCTGGATCTGCTCGGCTCGCGCGCCCTTGGCGACGAGTGCCGCCTTGGTCGCCTCGATCATCGCGGGCCCGCCGCTGACCAGGATCTGCCTGTCACTCCAGTTGCCGTACCGGGTGACGACGTCGGGCAGCAGTCCGGTCTGGCGGACGTGCAGCCCGCGCGGCGGTTCGACCAGCGGGTAGTCGGCGGCCCACGGCGGGTTGGTGGTGAACTCCGACACCGGGGTCACCGACAGCCACGGGTTGTACGCGGCGACCTGCCACAGCGTGTTCAGGTCGTAGAGGTCGCACGGATAGCGGCCGCCGAAGAACAGGTGGACGCGCGGGTTCTCGGCGAAGCGCTGCAGGTCCATGATGATCGACCGCAGCGGGGCCAGACCGCTGCTGCCGGCCACCATCAGGACGTCGCCGGCATGGCGGTCGACGTGCAGCCCGCCGTGCGGGCTCGACAGCCGCCAGCGGTCCCCGGCGCGCGTCTCGCCGACGATCGCGGTGCTGACCATGCCGCCCGGGACCGACCGGACGTGGAATTCGATGGCCCCGTCATCGCCGGAGGGGATCGACGGCGACAGGAAGCGCCACCGTCGCTGCCACTGCGGCACCTGCACCGTCACGTACTGCCCCGGGTGGTAGAACAGCGGCCGGTCGAGCTGAAGCCGGATGATCGAGACGTCGCGCGTCGCGCGGATGTGGTCGACGACGGTGCCGTCCTCGTACGGCGATCCGGTCTCGGCCTCGGCGGCGCCCCGCATGACGCCGATGACCAGTTCGACGACGTCTACGGCGGTCGAGGCGACGGCGCCGTCCCAGCGGTCGGCGAAGTGACCGCGCAGCGCACTCAGCAGGGCGCGCTGCATCGTGTCGTAGTGCGCTGCGGTGACGCCGTACTTGCGGTGGTCACGGCCGAGCTGGGCGAGGAACGCCACCGGTTCCTGCGCACGCTGCTCGACGATCTCCCCGAGCACCCAGTGCAGTGCGCGGGAGAAGACCGCGCGCTGCTGGTTCATGTCGGGCGGGAACAGGTCGCGCGCGGACGCATCCGTCGCGAACCACCGGGTGTAGAAGTCGCGAATCACGCCGTCCGGGCCCGAAGACGGGTCGACCGCGGCACGCAAGGTCGTCAGCGCGCCACGGTCGTCTAGTCCCACGTCGTTCGAGTCTAAGTGAGTGAGCCGGGGGCCTTCGGTGCCGCAGCGGTCTGCCGCAGTGCGCCGATGATCACCAGCGTCGCGCCCACTGCCGCCCAGCAGGTCAGCACCACGATCGCGGTCGTCGAGCCGGCTCCGGAGAAGTAGGCCGTCGACCGCAGCAGCGTGGCGGTCGCGCCCTGGGGAAGCAGCTGGCCGAACGCTCCCCAGCCGCTGGGCAGCATCTCCGGTGCGCTCGCCAGGCCCGAGAGCGGATTGCCGACGAGGACGGCCAGCGCCGCGCCGATGCCGAGCCCCACCTTGCCGAAAAGCGAGCCGAGCCCGAGCATCAGCAGCAGCGCCGCGGCGATGCCCAGCGACAGCGCGCCGGCGACACCCCAGAAGTTCTGGTCGATCGAGCCGAACGCGAACCACAGCAGGGCCGCGATGCTGACGCCGGCCACGGGCGCGAACACGATGGCCGCCACGAACCTGGTCCACACCTCGCGGGTCAGCACCAGCAGCAGGGCAATCGCGGGGATGATGCCTGCCAGCGTGATCGGCAGCGCGGAGGCGGACAGTCCCGCACCGCGCGGATCGTCGGTGGTCAGCGGTGCGAGATCCTCGGTGCGCAGCGGCATCCCGGTCTTCTGGGCCATGCCGGTGCCGAGTTGTCCGAGCAGGGTGGCGATGGCCGGGCTGGCGCCGGTGGCCGTGAGCAGGGTCGGGCCCTGCGGCCCCACGGCGATGCCGCCGTAGGCCTCGCGATCGAGGATCGCCCGCCGCAGCGCGTCCTCGCCGGAGTACATCGTGACGGCGAACGCGCCGGGTGCGGCCTGGCCGATCTGGTCGCTGATCCGCGTCGTGACGGCCGCGGGTCCGGCGACGCCGATCGGCACGTCGCGCGGTGCGGACTCGACTGCGGGTAGGGCGAACGCGACGGCCAGGATCGCGATCGCGAGGGTGAGGGCGACGACGATGCCCGCGGCACGTGCCGCCGCCGGGGGTTCGTGCGACTGCTGCCCGTGCTGGGTGTGCCGGGGCGGGGCTTCCACGTTCATGGCGACTCTTTTCATCGTTTGTTGAAATCCGTGTCGTGAGCGTAAGCCCGTGCGACGAAGTTTTCAACACCCATTGAAATGTTAGTGTCGCGGCATGGCCTCACCAGCGAAGACGAAGCGTGGAAGACGTCAGGGGGAACCCGTCTCCCGGGACGCAGTGCTGGCCGCGGCGAAGGAACGGTTCGCCCACGACGGTTACGAGAAGACGACGCTGCGGGCCATCGCCAAGGACGCTCGCGTCGACCCGTCGATGGTGCTCTACCTGTTCGGCTCCAAGGCCGAACTGTTCAAGGAGTCGCTGCGCCTGATCATCGACCCGACGCTGCTCGCGTCGGCGATGGCCGGTGCGGACGGCACGATCGGCGAACGCCTCGTCAAGCAGTACTTCGCGATCTGGGAGTCGCCCGAGACGGCGTCCACGATGGCGACGATGCTGCAGTCGGCCACGTCGAACTCCGATGCCAACGAGGCGTTCCGCACCTTCATGCGCAACTACGTACTGACCGCGGTGTCCGGTGTGATCGGAGGCGATGAGCAGGCCCGACTGCGAGCCATGCTCGCGGCCACCAGCCTGGTCGGCACGGCGCTCATGCGCTACGTGATGAAGGTGCCGCCGCTGGCGACCCTGCCGGCCGACGACCTCGCGAGGTTGCTCTCACCGACGGTCACGCGCTACCTCGTCGCTGACGCCGACGAACTGGGCCTGCCGAGCCTCGACGAGTTAGAGGCCGTGAATGCCCTTGTACAGCACCATGACACCGATGACCACCAGGATGATCGCCACCAGTAGCGCGTGCTGACGTTCCATCCAGTCCTTCAGTCGGGACAGCGGACCCCGGAGGCGGTCACCGGACACGACGTAGGCGAGGATCGGCAGCGCTACCGTCGACGCCGCCACGGCCACGAAGTACGCGACGCCGACGTAGGCGTCGTGGCGGCCGAGGCCCTGCGTGCCGATCGCCAAACCTGCTGCGGCACAGATGAAGAGCACCTTCGGGTTGACGACCGTGAGCACCACCGCCGTCGCCATCGCCTTCGGCGGCGTAAGCGTCGACAGTTTGCTCATCCACGCCGGGGCGTGCTCGGAGCGCTTGCGGACCGTCCAGCGGTAGACGCCGAACGCGATCAGCGCGACGCCGACGACGATCCGCAGCCAGGACGCCCATCTCGGCTTCTCGTCGAGACCGCCGAGCAGTCCCGACACCTCGACGAACATCGTCGTCAGCACCGCCAGGCCCAGCACCCACCCGACCAGGAACCCCGCGCCGGTGGGCCGGGGCCGCGGGGTGTGGAGCACCAGCACCGCCGGGATGATCGACAAGGGCGACAACGCGACCACGAGCGCCAGCGGAATCAGTTCGGTGAGCATCGCGGTCAAGGTAGCAAGTATGTTGCTCCCAGACCGGCAATCGACCGGCCCGAAGGGGGCGCGTGCATGAGCGAGGTCCACCACGGACACGTGTTCCACGTCGCCGGCCGGCCCACGGTCACGGACGCGGCAGCCGCCCTGGTGTCGATCCCCGACGGCGCCCTGGCGGTCGGTGATGATGGACGAATCGCGTTCTGCGGGAGCAGGTCCGACCTACCGGATGCCTACCGTACTGCGACCGTTCACGATCATGGGCCCGGCTTCCTGCTGCCCGGCTTCGTCGACGCGCACGTCCACTTCCCGCAGACCTACGCCGGCGACTCCTACGGCGGCGGTCAGCTGCTCGAGTGGCTGACGCGGTGCATCTTCCCGTCCGAGGCGCGGTTCGCCGACCCGGCATTCGCCCGGCGCGCCGCCGCCGAGTTCTGCACCCGGCGCATCGCGGCGGGCACCACCGCGGCGATGGTGTTCGGTTCGGCCTTTCCCCACGCCCAGGACGCGCTGTTCGAGGAGACCCGCCGCCGCGGGCTGCGGATCGTCAGCGGCCGTGGCATCCAGACCGTCGGCCCCGACAGCGCCGCGCCACTGCTCACCTCCGAGGACGACGCGATCCGCCTCGCCCGCGAGGAGATCGACACCTGGCACGGCGCCGACACCGGCGACGTGGCCACCGCCCTGCTGCACGTCGCCGTCGTGCCCCGATTCGCGCCGTCGGTGACGACCGAGACCCTGCGACGGCTCGGCGATCTGTACGACTCGGTCCGCGACCGCGGGGTGTACGTGCACACCCACCTCAACGAGAACGCCCAGCCGGTCACCGGTGAGGTCGATTCGGTCAAGCGCCGGTACGACGTCGGCAGCTACCTCGACACCTACGACGGCAGGTTCCTGCCGGGATCGACGGTCGGTGGGCAGAGCCTGCTCGGCAGGCGGACCATCATGGCCCACGCGGTGCACTGCCAGGACGGCGAGTTGCGACGGATGGCCGAGACGGGCACGTCGATCGCGCACTGTCCGGTGTCTCAGCTGTTCCTCGGATCGGGCACGATGCCGTGGCGCAGGACCGTCGCATCGGGTGTGAACATCGCTGCCGGAACGGATTTCGGCGGCGGGGACGAATGGCTGATCCCGCGCGTCCTCGGCGACGCGTTCAAGCAGCACATCGGCGAACCCGGTGACGACAGCGTGTCCATGCATCCCGCCGAGATGCTGTTCACCGGCACGCTCGCGGGTGCCCGGGCGCTCGACATGGAGGACCGATTCGGCAACTTCGACGTCGGCAAGGAGGCCGACTTCGTGGTCGTCGACCCGCGGCGCCGCGCGGCACTGGCCGCAACCCTCGAGCACGCAATCCGCTCGGACGACGAGGATCTCGCGCGCGATCAGACGCTGTTCGCACTCCTCATGGGCATCCGGGAGCCGGCCATCTCGCAGGTGTACGTGCAGGGCCGCCGACTGGACGAGGCGGCGTGAGCGCGACCGCCGTCACCGTGCTGGTCCGTCCGGTCGACCCGGCGGGACTCGACTCGTGGCTGGCCGACCTCGCGTCCAGCGCCCGATCCGCGGACGGGTTCGTCGAGTCGACGACGTCGGTATACGCCGACCAGCGACTCGATCTCGCCATCGCGGTGACCTTCCGCGACGAGTCGCTGCTGAACGGATGGCTGGACGGTTCGGCGAGGGCCGCCGTGCTGGGCGCGGGGTCGGCGCGTGGATTCCACCGGGCCGCAACCGATCTCGTGCTCGTCGACGGCGAGGCCACCCCTCCGGGTGTGGCCGTGTTCCGGCACGCCGTCACGGCGGGCCGTGTCGAGGAATTCATCGGTGCGCAATGCGATCTCACCGCAGCCAGTGGGCGATTCCCTGGGTACGAGGGCACGGTCGTCCTACCGCCCGCCGGCTCGGGGGAGTGGACGTCGCTGATTCGGTTCCGCACCGAGCGGCTGCTCGCCGCGTGGCTGAAGTCCACCGAGCGCCAAGATGCACTGTCACCGCTGCGGTCGACGCTCGACCAGGATTTCTCGACCTTCACGCAGACCACGCCGTTCGGCACGACCGTGCGCGTCGAGGACGGCCGCACCAAACTGACGCCGGGCTGGAAGTCCGCGATGCTCGTCCTGCTGGTGCTGTATCCGACGGTGATGCTGCTGTCGCGCTTCTTCGGACCGATCCTCGAGGGCATGGGCGCCGGGCCGTGGCTCACCATCTGGCTGAGTCAGGTGCTGAGCATCTCGCTGCTGCAGTGGGTGCTGATGCCGTTCGCCGTGCGCAGGATGCGCCGGTGGCTGGACCCGGTCGACGGCGCAGACCTCGGCGTCACGCTGCGCGGAGTGGGGATCGTCGTCGCCGGCTACGTCATCACGCTGGCGATCTTCGCGACGATCACCTGGCTGCAGTACTGGGACTATCACTGAGGCGTCACGGACTGCGGCGTCACGGATTGAGGCGTCACGCCTCGCACCACCGCCACTCGCCGTCCTCGCGGGCGAAGCCGATGTCCTGGGCGCCCTCGCCGCTCTCCTCGATCTCGGCCGTCGCCTCGTCGCCGCGGACGTCGACCGAGTTTATGGTGAGCACCCACCGCCCCGCGTCGGCGCGCAGTTCGGTCAGTCCGGCGACGCTGAACATCTCCTGACTGCGCACCTCCTCGCACAGCAGGGTGCGGAGTTCGGCGAAGTCCTCGGCGTTCCAGGCGGACTCGAAGCGGTCGACCAGGTCGCTGACCTGCTCTTCGTCGGACATCGCAAGTGCAGGCGCGGCGACGGCGCGGCCGTCCACGGGACTGGTCGCGGACACGGCGAGGACCCCCACGACGGCGATGACCGCGATCGTCACACCTGCTGCGACGAACCACGACGGACGGATGCTCATCAGAGGAGTGTGGTCCCTGGGTGCGCTCGCCGCCGAAGAAATCTAGACTTGAGCGGAACACACTCAACCTTGACTGCGTTGTGTAAGGCGACAAGCATTTTTCCAAGCTTAGGAATGGAGGTGTCGTGGACTCGTTCAACCCGACCACGAAGACCCAGGCGGCGCTGACCTCGGCGTTGCAGGCGGCGACCGCCGCAGGCAACCCGGAGATCCGGCCCGCCCATTTGTTGATGGCGTTGCTGACGCAGAACGACGGCATCGCCGGGCCCCTGCTCGAGGCGGTCGGAGTCGAACCCGCGACGGTCCGTGCCGAGGTGCAGCGCCTCATCGACCGGCTGCCCAGCGCGAGCGGCGCCAACTCGACGCCGCAGCTGTCTCGCGAATCGCTCGCCGCGGTGACCGCCGCGCAGCACCTCGCCACCGAGATGGACGACGAGTACGTGTCGACCGAGCACCTGCTCGTCGGCCTCGCCACCGGTGACAGCGACGTCGCCAAGGTCCTCACCGGCCACGGCGCGTCGCCCCAGGCGCTGCGCGAGGCGTTCACCAAGGTGCGCGGCAGCGCCCGCGTCACCAGCCCCGACCCCGAGGGCACCTACCAGGCGCTGGAGAAGTACTCCACCGACCTGACCGCCGCGGCCCGCGAGGGCAAGCTGGACCCGGTCATCGGGCGCGACAACGAGATTCGTCGCGTCGTCCAGGTCCTGAGCCGTCGCACCAAGAACAACCCGGTGCTGATCGGCGAGCCCGGCGTCGGCAAGACGGCGATCGTCGAGGGCCTCGCCCAGCGCATCATCGCCGGCGACGTGCCGGAGAGCCTGCGCGACAAGACCGTCGTCTCACTCGACATGGGCTCGATGGTGGCCGGTGCGAAGTACCGCGGTGAGTTCGAGGAGCGGCTCAAGGCCGTGCTCGACGACATCAAGAACTCGGCCGGTCAGGTCATCACGTTCATCGACGAGCTGCACACCATCGTGGGCGCCGGTGCCACCGGCGAGGGCGCGATGGACGCGGGCAACATGATCAAGCCCATGCTCGCCCGCGGTGAACTGCGGATGGTCGGCGCCACCACGCTCGAGGAGTACCGCAAGTACATCGAGAAGGACGCCGCCCTGGAGCGCCGCTTCCAGCAGGTGCTGGTCGGCGAACCCTCGGTCGAGGACACCGTCGGCATCCTGCGCGGCCTCAAGGACCGCTACGAGGTGCACCACGGCGTCCGGATCACCGACTCCGCCCTGGTGGCTGCCGCCACGCTGTCGGACCGCTATATCACCAGCCGCTTCCTGCCGGACAAGGCCATCGACCTCGTCGACGAGGCCGGTTCCCGGTTGCGCATGGAGATCGACTCCCGCCCCGTCGAGATCGACGAGGTCGAGCGTCTGGTTCGACGGCTGGAGATCGAGGAGATGGCCCTGGCCAAGGAGGAGGACGCCGCGTCGAAGGAACGGCTCGAGAAGCTGCGCGCCGAACTCGCCGACAAGAAGGAGCAACTCTCCGAGCTGACCACCAGGTGGCAGAACGAGAAGAGCGCCATCGACGTCGTCCGCGACCTCAAGGAACAGCTCGACCAGCTGCGCGGTGAATCCGAGCGCGCCGAGCGCGACGGCGACCTGGCCAAGGCCGCCGAGCTGCGCTACGGCCGGATTCCCGAGGTGGAGAAGAAGCTCGACGCCGCACTCCCGCAAGCACAGGCGCAAGAGAACGTCATGCTCAAGGAGGAGGTCGGCCCCGACGACATCGCCGAGGTGGTGGAGGCGTGGACCGGCATCCCGGCCGGGCGGCTCCTCGAAGGCGAGAGCGCCAAGCTGCTGCGCATGGAGGACGAGCTGGGCAAGCGCGTCATCGGCCAGCGCAAGGCCGTCGCCGCGGTCTCCGACGCGGTGCGACGGAGCCGGGCCGGCGTCGCCGACCCCAACCGTCCGACGGGCTCGTTCCTGTTCCTCGGCCCGACCGGCGTCGGCAAGACCGAGCTGGCCAAGGCGCTCGCGGACTTCCTGTTCGACGACGAGCGGGCGATGGTCCGCATCGACATGAGCGAGTACGGCGAGAAGCACTCCGTCGCACGGCTCGTCGGTGCGCCTCCCGGCTACGTCGGCTACGACCAGGGCGGTCAGCTCACCGAGCTGGTGCGCAGGCGGCCGTACTCGGTGGTGCTGTTCGACGAGGTCGAGAAGGCCCACCCGGACGTGTTCGACGTGCTGCTGCAGGTGCTCGACGAGGGCCGGCTGACCGACGGTCAGGGCCGCACGGTCGACTTCCGCAACACCATCCTCATCCTGACGTCCAACCTCGGGTCGGGCGGCAGCGAGGAGCAGGTGATGGCGGCGGTGCGATCGGCGTTCAAGCCGGAGTTCATCAACCGCCTCGACGACGTGCTGATCTTCGACGGGCTCAACCCCGAGGAATTGGTCCGCATCGTCGACATCCAGCTGGATCAGCTGCAGAAGCGGCTGGCGCAGCGGAGGTTGACCCTGCAGGTGTCGCTACCCGCCAAGAAGTGGCTCGGCGAGCGCGGTTTCGACCCGCTCTACGGCGCCCGCCCGCTGCGCCGCCTGGTGCAGCAGGCCATCGGCGACCAGTTGGCCAGGATGCTGCTGGCCGGCGACGTGCACGACGGCGACCTCGTGCCCGTCAACCTGAGCCCGGACGGTGAGCACCTGATCCTGGGCTGACCTGGTACGCCGAGACTGCGGTTGTTGACGGATTTCACCCGATTTCCGTCAACAACCGCAGTTTCGCGTGTGCGCTAGAACGCGGTGCTGGGCACGTCGGTCTCGTCACCGAGCAGCGCCTCGACGATGCGCGCGGCGACGGCGTCCGGATCGAGCCCTTCGGGCAGCTTCGGCGGGTCACCGGCGATGGCCCGGTCGGCCAGACCGGTCTCGGTGTGTGGCGGGCGGACGTCGACGACGCGGACCTTGCGTCGCCGCGCCTCGGTGCGCACGGCGGTGAGCAGCGCGGCCGCCGCCGCCTTCACCGCGGAGTAGACGGCCATGTTGGGCATGGGCTTCTCCGCCACGACCGCGCTGACGTTGAGGATCACGCCGCCCCGCTCCAGCACCGGCAGCGCGGCCCGGATGATCCGCACGGGCGCCAGGAAGTCGACGAGCACCAGGTCGTCGACGGTGTCGTCGTCGATGTCGGTCACCGCGCCGAAGGCCACGACACCGGCCGCGATCACCACGCCGTCGAGGTGCCCGTGCTGCTCGACGGCAGCGGCGACCAGCGACTGCGGCACCTCTGGCGCGCGCAGATCGGCCGCCATGACGTGCGCTCCGTCGATGCCCAGCCCGGTCAGCGCGTCCTCGTTGCGACCGGTCAGCGTGAGCGCGGCGCCGCTGCCCGCCAGCGACCGGGCCACCCGGGAGCCCAGCGCGCCGCTCGCCCCGACGACGAGGTAGGCCTTTCCAGACAGATCGGTCACGGTGTCAGTATCCGTGCGCGCAGGCCCGCCACCGGGAAAGTGGCCGTGACGGGGTTGTGACCTGTTCGAGTTCTGGCATCGGCGGCCCAACCAAGTAGGCTGGGGGCAATGGTTCCTCTCTGGTTCACGCTGTCCGCACTCTGCTTCGTGGGTGCGGCCGTGTTGCTGTACGTCGACGTCGACCGTCGGCGCGGGCTGGGCCGTCGGCGCAAGTCCTGGGCCAAGTCGCACGGGTTCGACTTCGAAGAGGAGTCCGGCGACATCGTCAAGCGCTGGAAGCGCGGCGTCATGTCCACGGTCGGTGACGTGCCCGCCAAGAACGTGGTGCTCGGCCAGATCCGCGGCGAGGCCGTCTTCATCTTCGACCTCGAGGACGTGGCGACGGTCATCGCGCTGCACCGCAAGGTCGGCACGAACGTCGTCGTCGACGTCCGGCTCAAGGACATCAAGGAGCCCCGCGAGAGCGACATGTGGCTGCTCGGCGCGATCGGCCCCCGGATGGTCTACTCGACCAACCTCGACGCCGCCCGCCGCGCCTGCGACCGCCGCATGGTCACGTTCGCCCACGCCGCGCCCGACTGCGCCGAGATCATGTGGAACGAGCAGAACTGGACGCTCGTCGCCATGCCGGTCGGCAGCACCCGCGCACAGTGGGACGAGGGTCTGCTGACCGTCCGCCAGTTCAACGACCTGCTCCGCGTGCTCCCGCCGGTGCCGCAGCCCGGCCAGGGCGCCGTGGCCGGCCAGGCCCAGACCGCCCGTCGCGGCGGTGCGGCCCCCGGACGGCCGTTCGCCCCGTCGCATCCCGCCGAACTGCCCCCCGGCCGGGGCGACGCTCCCGCCGGTCGCGCCGACGTCGGCCGCTTCACCCAGCAGCGCCCGCCCGCCCGCAACGGCAGGCAGTCGGCGAACTATCAGCGCTAGGTCGGATCGTCGGCTCCAGCGCTGACCTGATCGAGCACTGAGTAGCCTGTCGGGCATGTCACGTCCCGTCGCACTGATCACCGGTCCCACCGCTGGGCTGGGCGCCGGCTTCGCCCGCCGGTACGCCACCGACGGTCACGACCTGGTCCTCGTCGCCCGTGACGTCGAACGGCTCGAGCGACTCGCCGCCGAACTGCGCGACGAGGCAGGCGCCCGCGTCGAGGTGCTGCCCGCCGACCTCGCCGTCGCCGACGACCGCGCCAAGGTCGCCGATCGGCTGACCGCCGGAGTCGACGTCCTGGTCAACAACGCGGGCTTCGGCACGTCGGGCGAGTTCTGGACCGCCGACCTGACGGCACTGCAGTCCCAGCTCGACGTCAACGTCACGGCGGTCATGCACCTGACGCACGCCGCGCTGCCGCCCATGCTGGCCCAGGGCAGCGGCACCGTCGTCAACGTCGCGAGCGTCGCCGGACTGCTGCCCGGCCGCGGCTCGACGTACTCGGCGTCGAAGGCGTGGGTCATCTCGTTCTCCGAGGGCCTGGCCAACGGCCTCGGCGGTACCGGCGTGGGCGTGCACGCCCTGTGCCCCGGCTTCGTCCGCACCGAGTTCCACGAGCGCGCGGGCATCGACATGGCGGGCACCCCGAGCTTCCTCTGGCTCGAGGTCGACGACGTCGTGCGCGACACCCTCGCGGGCGTCGCCAAGGGCGAGGTGGTGATCGTGCCCGGTCTGCAGTACAAGGCGCTCACCACCGGCGGACGGGTGATCCCGCGCAGCCTGGTGCGCTCCCTGACCAAGGTGGTGGGCCGCGGCCGTGGGCGGACCTGAGCGGTGAGGGCACTCGCACTGTCGATGGCCTGCGTGCTGGCCCTGCTCCTGTCGGCCTGCTCCGGCGATGCCGACCAACTGGCGCCGTATGGCGCGACGACCGCGGAGATCGGCGAGTCACAGGCGATCCTGGGCTGGAACCTGTCGGTGACGAACCTGCGCTTCGACGGCGACCACGTACTGGTCGACGTCGACGCTGCGCCGTCGGATCCCGCCGCACCGCGGACCAAGCCCGAGGCGATCCGATTCGGTCTCTACGGGGCGCTGGCCCACCCGATCGAGGCCGACGCGGTCGGCGGCTGCACCGACGTCACCAACCTCGACATCCGGGCCGCGACCGCGACGCCCGACAAGATCACCGGGACCGTCTGCCTCGGGCCGCTGCGCGACCAGAGTCAGGTGCGCGGCGTCTACGCGTACTCGCCGCAGGACCGCATCGCAGGCAGCACCGTCGCCTACCCGGCCGCGTTTCCCGTGGGTCTGACGCCGACCAACGAGAACGACACCGGGCTGCGCCTGCAGTCGTCGAGCGCCGACGGCTTCCGCGCCGACGGCGCCATGCTCGAACCGACCGCGCTCGGCGACCCCGTGGCATTCCAGGGCAAGGGCTACATGCTGCTCGGCCTCCAAATCGACGGTCTCGCAGCGCGATACCGCGACGAGTCGCTCGCTCGCGGCGGGCCGCTCATGGTCGTCGTGGCGCCCACGCTGCCCGCGCCCGGGCTGTCGCACGCGTGCGACGTGTACGGCTCGTCGGTGCTGGTGCTGCCCGACGCCGCGCTCGACGCCGTCGCCGTGCGCGCGTCGCTGTGCACCCAGGGCGAGATCAACGCCGCGCTGCTGTTCCCCACGGTGTCGGTGATCGGGACCCACGCCGCACTGTGGACCCAACCCCGTGACTGAGCCCGGCCCGACCGAGTGGGGCGCCGCACCCGGCGTCGGACCGTGGGTGGGTGACGTCCCCGACGACCCGCGTCTCGATCCGGAACTGCTGCGCGAGGGCGACACCCGCAACGTCGTCGACGCCTACCGGTATTGGACGCGCGCGGCGATCATCGCCGACATCGACCGGCGCAGGCACCCGCTGCACGTCGCCATCGAGAACTTCGGCAACGACGCGAACATCGGCGCGGTGGTGCGCACGGCCAACGCCTTCGCGGTGCACACCGTGCACATCGTCGGGCGCCGCCGGTGGAACCGTCGCGGGGCGATGGTCACCGATCGCTATCAGCGTCTCGAGCACCACGACACCACCGCCGCGCTGCTCGACTTCGCCGCCGCAGCGGGGCTGACCGTGATCGCCGTCGACAACGTGCCCGGTGCCGTGCCGCTGGAGCACACCGCGCTGCCGCGGGAGTGCCTGATGGTCTTCGGGCAGGAGGGGCCAGGCATCACCGACGACACGCGGACGGGCGCGGCGAAGACGGTGTCGATCGCCCAGTTCGGCTCGACCCGCAGCATGAACGCGGCCGTCGCCGCAGGGATCGCGATGCACGCCTGGATCGCGCAACACGCCGACCTCGGCCAGGCCTGGTAAGGCAGGATCGAGGGCACCAGGCGAGCGAAGCGACGGGAAGAAGACAATGGATCAGCTCTGGGCCAACCGCGCCGCCAGCGCCGAAGCCGCCATCACCAAGCGTCACCTGCGCAAGCTATGGGGGCTGCCGGGAACCCAGCTGGGCGTGGTCGCCTGGCCCGGCGATGGCAAGCACTCGAGGTTCGGCACCTGGCACTACTGGTGGCAGGCGCACCTGCTCGACTGCCTGGTCGACGCCCAGGTGCGCGACCCGCAGCCCGAGCGGATCCAGCGCATCGAGCGCCAGGTCCGTGGCCAACGACTGCGCAACAACCTGCGCTGGACCAACGACTACTACGACGACATGGCCTGGCTCGCACTGGCTCTGGAGCGGGCAGGCAGGCTGACCGGCGTCGAGCGGCCCAAGGCGCTGGCCACGCTCGCCGACCAGTTCCTGAACTCCTGGGTGCCCGAGGACGGCGGCGGCATTCCGTGGCGCAAGCAGGATCAGTTCTTCAATGCTCCCGCCAACGGCCCGGCGGGGATCTTCCTCGCCCGCTACGACGACCGTCTGCGACGAGCCCAGCAGATGGCCGACTGGATCGACGAGACGCTGATCGACCCCGACACGCACCTGGTGTTCGACGGCATCAAGGGTGGCTCGCTGGTGCGCGCGCAGTACACGTACTGCCAGGGCGTGGTGCTGGGGCTGGAGACCGAGCTGGCCGCGCGCACCGACGACGAGCACCACGCGCAGCGGGTGGGCAGGCTGGTCCGGGCGGTGCGCGAGCACATGGCACCCGACGGCGTGCTCAAGGGCGCGGGCGGCGGCGACGGTGGCCTCTTCCACGGCGTGACGGCGCGCTACCTGGCGCTGGTCGCCACGACGCTGCCCGAGGGTGGTCCCGCCGACGCCGAGACCCGCACGATCGCGCGCGACCTCGTCCTCGCCTCGGCGCGGTCGGCGTGGGAGTACCGCCAGACCGTCGACGGGCTGCCGCTGTTCGGTGCGTTCTGGGACCGCAACGCGGAGGTGCCGACGGCGGTCGGCAAGGACGCCGAGTCCGTCGAGGGCGCCGTGAACGCCTCGGAGATTCCCGAGCGCGACCTGTCGGTGCAGCTGTCCGGCTGGATGCTGATGGAGGCTGCGCATACGCTCAGCGACGAACGCGACCCCGAGGGTCCTGCTGATCCCGATCCCGTACTGGAGGAAGAGGCGTAGATGACGCTCGCCGACGAGCTGACCGGAAGCTGGACCCCCGACGAGGACACGATCGCCCGTGCCAACCTGACCCGCTTCATGGCGTGGCTCGCGGAGACCGGTCGCGGCGAATTCACCGACTACCAGGAGCTGTGGGCGGCGTCGGTGCGCGACGTCGCCTGGTTCTGGGACGCGGTGTGGCACTTCTACGACGTCCGCTCGACGCAGCGCCCCGAGTCCGTGCTCGTCGACTCCGTCATGCCTGGCGCGCAATGGTTCCCGGGCGTCACGCTGAACTACGCCACCGAGGTCTTCCGGCACGAGACCGCCGACCGGCCCGCCATGGTCGTGGCCGGCGAGGACGGTTCGACCGAATGGTCGTGGGACCGGCTGCGCAGCGAGACGGCGTCGTTCGCGAACTACCTGCGCCGGGTCGGCGTCGTGCCGGGGGACCGCGTGGTCGGTTACCTGCCGAACGTCGGTGAGGCCGTCGTCGCGTTCCTCGGCGCCGCCGCCGTCGGTGCCACCTGGGCGGTGTGCAATCAGGACGTCTCACCCGCAGGCGTCGTCGCGAGGTTGGCTCAGCTCGAACCGACCGTGCTGGTGGCCAGCGACGGCTCGGTCTACAACGGCAAGCACGTCGATCGCAGCGCCGAACTCGCGACGATCCGCTCGCAGCTGCCGACGCTCCGGGCGACGGTGCTGGTGCCGCGGCTGGGCACGACGCCCCCCGAGGACACCGTCCCGTGGTCGGCGGTCCTCGAGGCCGACGCGCCACTGGAGATCACGCAGGTGCCGTTCGGCCATCCGCTGTGGGTGCTGTTCTCCTCGGGCACCACCGGAACGCCGAAGGGCATCGTGCACGGGCACGGCGGCGTGGTGCTCGAACACCTCAAGTATCTCGGTCTGCACCTCGACATGACGCCGGAGGACCGCTTCTTCTGGCAGTCGTCGACCAGTTGGATGATGTGGAATCTGCTGGTCGGCGGGCTGCTGGTGGGCTCGACGATCGTGCTCTACGACGGCAGCCCGACCTTCCAGCGCACCGACTACCTCTGGCAGGTGGCCGCCGAGAGCGGCACGACCGTCCTCGGTGCGGGCGCGGGCTACTGGCTGGCGTGCGCCAAGGAGGATCTGCGGCCGGGCCAGGCCTACGACCTCACGGCGCTGCGCGCGGTGGGATCCACCGGATCGCCGTTGCCCGCGTCGGGCTACCGCTGGATCCAGGAGGGCATCGGACGCCCGGTCCCGGTGGTGTCGGCCAGTGGCGGCACCGACGTCGTCACCGCGTTCATCGGCGGCAGCCCGCTGGTCCCGATCCGGGCAGGCGAACTCAACGTGCTCTGCCTCGGCGCGGCCATCGAGGCCTGGGGCGACGGCGGCAGGTCGGTCACCGAGGAGGCGGGTGAACTGGTGATCACGGCGCCCATGCCGTCGATGCCGGTCTTCTTCTGGAACGACGACGACGGCGAGAAGTACCGCAAGGCCTACTTCGACAAGTACCCGGGTACGTGGTGCCACGGTGACTGGATCACGATCACCGACCGCAAGTCCGTTGTGGTGCATGGTCGTTCGGACGCCACGCTGAACCGGATGGGCGTCCGGATGGGTAGCGCCGAGATCTACAACGCCGTCGAGGGGCTCCCCGAGGTGCGCGACTGCCTGGTGGTGGGGTGCGAACTCGACGACGGCGGCTACTGGATGCCGCTGTTCGTCGCGCTCGCCGACGGGGTCGAGTACGACGACGAACTGCGCGCCACGATCGTCACCGCGATCAAGACGGGCGCGTCACCCCGGCACGTGCCCGACGAGGTCATCGTCGTACCTGGCATCCCGCGCACCATGACCGGCAAGCGGCTCGAGATACCGATCAAGCGAATCCTGCAGGGCGCCAGGCCCTCCGACGTGCTGACCCCGAGCGCCGTGGACCGGCCCGACCTGCTGGACGTGTTCGCCGACCACGCCCGAGCGTGACCGAGCAGGCCCCATCCCGGCCCAGCCGCTTCGGACGCGACCCCACCGCAGCCCGCAGCGGTGAGAACTCCGCGGCGGCGCTGCTGCTGGTGTTCACCGTGCTCGCGGTGGTGTGGGCGAACTCGCCGTGGGCGCACACCTACGCCGACTTCTGGGACACCCACGTCGGGCTGACCTTCGGCAGCATGCACGCCGAACTCACGGTCAAGCACCTCGTGAACGACGCCCTGATGACGTTCTTCTTCTTCGTCGTCGGCCTTGAGGTCAAGAGCCAGTTCACGATCGGCGAGCTCACCGATCGGTCGCGCGCCGCGGTCCCCGTGCTCGCGGCCATCGCCGGGCTGATCCTGCCCGCCGTGGTGTTCCTGGTGTTCAACCCCAGCGGTGCGGACGCCAAGGCGTGGGGCGTGGTCATCTCGACGGACACGGCGTTCCTGGTCGGCGCGCTGGCCATCATCGGGCCGAAATACCCTGCGCGACTGCGCACCTTCCTGCTCACGCTGGCCGTGGTCGACGACGTCGGTGCGCTGATCGTGATCGCGCTGTTCTACTCGGACGAGGTTCGGGTCTGGCCGCTCGTGGCCGCCGTCGTGCTCCTCGGCGCCATCGCCGCGGTCCGCCTGCTGCCCCGCGGCCGCGGTCCGGCGTACTTCGTGCTGGCCGTGGGTCTGTGGCTGTCGCTGTTCGCCGGCGGCGTGCACCCGACGCTCGCCGGCGTGGCCGTCGCGCTGCTGATCCCGGTGTTCACGCCCGACCGCGGACGGGTCGAAGAAGCCGCGGAGGTCATTCGGGCCTTCCGGCAGTCGCCGAACTCGGAGTACGCCCGAGCCGCGACGCGGAGCCTGCGCGACTCGATCTCGATCAACGAGCGGCTGCAGACCGACTTCGGGCCGTACGTGTCCTACCTCGTCCTGCCGCTCTTCGCACTCGCCAACGCCGGTGTGCACCTGGACGGGAACACGATCTCCGAGGCGATGCGCTCACCCCTGACCTGGGGCGTGATCGCCGGTCTGGTGGTCGGCAAGTTCGTCGGGATCACCGCGGCGACCGCTGCCGTGCGCGCATCCGGTGTCGGTGCGCTGGCGCCCGGGCTGACGCTGCGCCGCATCGCCGGTGGTGCGGCGCTGTCCGGTATCGGGTTCACCATCTCGCTGTTCATCGTCGACATCGCGATCACCGACCCGGTAAAGCAGGATCAGGCCCGCGTCGGCGTGCTGGCCGCTTCGGTGCTGGCGTTCGCGGTGGGCTGGGCGACGTTCCGGGTGACCGATCGGCTCAGCCCGCCGGTTGCGGTGGGCGCCAAGCTCCTTCGCGACGTCGATCCCGCGCGGGATCACATGCGCGGCAACCCGGACGCGCCGCTGACGCTGGTCGAGTACGGCGACTTCGAGTGCCCGTTCTGCAGCCGCGCCACCGGATCGATCGACGAGGTGCGCGAGTACTTCGGCGACCGCCTGCGGTACGTGTGGCGCCACCTCCCACTGGAGCGGGTCCATCCACGGTCGATGGACGCCGCGCGGGCCAGTGAGGCGGCGGCCATGCAGGGCCACTTCTTCGACATGGCCATCCGGATGTTCGAGTTCCAGGACTACCTGGAGTGGGAGCACATCTACCGCTACGCCGACGGAGTCGGTTGCGACATCGCGAGATTCGACGAGGACCTGCACGGCTCGAAGGTGCTGCACCGGGTGCTCGACGACGCGCAGGACGCCGAGTTGATGGACCTGAACTCCACGCCCACGTTCTTCGTCAACGGCAGGCGGCACAAGGGTCCGTTCGACGCGGCCAGCCTCATCCGGGCGCTGGAGGAGACGAGCCCCGAGTCCACTAGCTCCGAGAGTGCTGCAGGTAGGTGACGATCGCGCCGGTCAGGCCCCGCCGGGCCAGATCCAGGTCGTAGTACGAACCAAGTTGCCGTTCGGAGACCAGGCCGCGCATGGCGCCCGGGATGAACGACGCGACCTCGCGCACCCGTTCCGGGTCGACGTCGACGTCGGCGAACGCGGTCTGGCACGCCTCGATCCAGCTGCGACCCCACGACCGAAGCTCGGCGGAGGTCCGCGGGTACGCCCGCTCGAGTTCCGCGCCGTCGCGGGGAAGCGCGGCCCGCAACGTCTCGATGGCGCGTGAGTCAGGCGCCGACAACCCGTCGAACAGCACGTCGATGATCGCGGCGACGCGCTCGCTCAGCGGCGCCTCGGGCGCCGCCGTCGAGGTGAGCGCCCGCGCGAAGTGCGCGGGTTCGAGTTGGCCGCGCCGTTCCGCGGTGCGCTGCAGCACTGCGGCCCACAGCCCGTCGATGTCGCCGAACTGGTACTTCACCGCGCCCCAGGTGGCGCCGGCGTCCTTGGCGATCCGGTTGGCCGACGCTGCGGCGACGTCGCCGGTGGCCAGCGCGCGCAGCGCCGCATCGAGCATCGCGTCGCGGGTCGCCTGGCCGCGGCGGTTGGTGCGTCGTGGCGCGGTCGTCTGCGTCATCGGTTCGGCCACTTGACGAATGATAGAGGGCTCTGTGATTCTTGTCGACATGGCCAAACCGCCGCTCTCGATGAAGCCGACCGGCTGGTTCCAGGTCGCGTGGTCGGATCAGGTCGAGGTCGGCGCCGTGCACGCGATGAAGTACTTCGACACCGAGATGGTCGCGTGGCGCTCGGAGTCCGGCCGCGTCACCGTCATGAACGCCTACTGCGAACACCTGGGCGCACACCTCGGGTTCGGCGGCCACGTCGTCGGCGAGGTCATTCAATGCCCGTTCCACGGCTGGCAGTGGAACGACGAGGGCCGCAACGTCTGCATCCCCTACGAGCCAAGGCCCAACCGGGGACGCCGGATGCGCACGTACCCCGTCGCCGAGCGCAACGAGGCCATCTACGTCTGGCACGACGTCGAGGGCCGCGAGCCGTTCTTCGACGCACCCGACGTGTTCGCCAGCTTCGCCGACGGCAGCAGCGCCGCCGACTACTACCCGCAGCAGCGCCTGTATCGCGAAGCGCTGGAGATGCATCCGCAGTACGTGCTCGAGAACGGCGTCGACTTCGCGCACTTCAAGTACGTGCACGAGACGCCCATCGTGCCGGTGTTCACCCGCCACGACTTCGCCGAACCCGTGTCGTACGTCGACTTCACGATCACCTTCGAGGGCGACGAGGACCAGAGCATCGACGACGTGCGCAGCGGCGTCGAGGCGATCAACGGCGGGCTCGGCATCGCGGTCACCAAGAGCTGGGGGATGGTCGACAACCGCACCATCTCGGCGATCACCCCGGTCGACGACCGCACGTCCGACGTGCGATTCATGGTGTACATCGGGCGCACGCCGGGCAAGGCCGACGACCCCGCACGCCAGGAGAGGGCGCGAGCCAAGGCCGTCGACTTCGGCAACGAGGTCATCCGGCAGTTCGCCCAGGACGTCCACATCTGGAGCCACCAGCGCTATTCGGACCCGCCCGCGCTGTCCACGTCGGAGTACGAGGGCTTCACCGCAATCCGCAAGTGGGCCATGCAGTTCTATCCCGACGGCCGCGGCGGCAACGCCGCGGACCTAGCCACCGACCAGAAGGGCTGACCGCCAGTGACCACGAAACCAGTTCGCGTCTTCCAGGTGGCGACGGGCAACGTCGGCTCCGAGATGATCAAGCGCATCCGGCACCGCAGCGACATCGAACTCGTCGGATTGCATTGCTACACACCGGAGAAGGTCGGCCGCGACGCCGGTGAGATCGTCGGCATCGACCCGGTGGGCGTGACGGCCACCGGCACCGTCGAGGAGATCATCGCCGCCAAGCCCGACGTGCTGACCTTCCACGGTGTGTTCCCCGACGAGGACCTCTACGTGCAGGTACTCGAAGCCGGGATCAACGTCGTCACCACCGCCGACTGGATCACCGGCTGGCACCGCGACGCGAATCACCCGCACCCCTCGGGCAAGCCTGTCAGCCAACTGCTGCGCGAGGCATGCGAGAAGGGTGGGTCGACGTTCTACGGCACGGGCATGAACCCGGGCGTCAACCAGATCCTCGGCGTGGTCTGCTCGGCCGACGTCGCCGAGATCGAGAACGTCACGACCATCGAGTCCGTCGACGTCTCGTGTCACCACAGCAGGGACACGTGGATCGAGGTCGGCTACGGCCAACCCGTCGACGACCCGACGATCCCCGGCAAGCTCGAGAAGTACACCCGGGTCTTCGCCGACAGCGTCCTGATGATGGCCGACTGCTTCGGCCTCGAACTCGACGAGGTGAAGTTCAGCTACGAACTCGGCGCCTGCACCAAGGACGTCGACCTCGGTTGGTATCAGCTGCCGAAGGGTTCGTTGGGCGGCAACTACCTCAAGTACCAGGGCATGGTCGACGGCGTGCCGCGCGTCGAAACCCACCTCGAGTGGCAGATGACCCCGCACACCGACCCCAGCTGGGACATCAAGGGCTGCTACATCACGCAGATCAAGGGTGACCCGTGCATCTACAACAAGCACATGATCTTCCCGAAACCCGGTGTGGACCTGTCGGATCCGGCGAACTTCGCGTCGATCGGCATGACGGTGACCGGCCTGCCCGCCCTAAACGCGCTCGCCTCGGTGGTCGCAGCACCGCCCGGACTGCTCACCAGCGCCGACCTCCCGCTGCGCGGATTCGCGGGACGCTTCGTCACGTAGCCGCTGCCCGGCGGCCGCGGCGGGTTGCCTAGCATCGTGGGGGTGACCGACTCACCGAGCAGTTCGCTTCGTCCGCCCGTCGACTTCCCCAGCCGCATCGGGGTGTGGTGGGCCAGCGAGACCTGGGCGATGCCCGACGCCATCGAGGTGGCGAAGGAGATCGAATCGCTGGGCTTCGGTTCGCTGTTCATCCCCGAGGTCACCGGCAAGGAGTGCCTGACCCAGTCGCTGGCCTTCCTCAGCGCCACCGAGCGACTGGTGGTCGGCACCGGCATCGCCAACATCCACGTGCGCATCCCGTCGGCGGCCGAGACCGGTGCGCGCACGATCAGCTCGCTGTTCCCCCGCCGGTTCATGCTCGGCCTCGGCGTCAGCCACGCCCCGCTCGTCGAGCACGGCATGGGCAAGACGTACGCGAAGCCGTTGGCGACGATGCGCGACTACCTCGAGAAGATGGCCGCGGTCCCCGAGGTCATCGAGCCCGGCTCGGGTCGGCCGGTGCGGCTGCTGGCCGCGCTCGGTCCGAAGATGATCGAGCTGTCCGGCACGCACGCCGACGGCGCTCACCCTTACCTGGTGCTGCCCGAGCAGACGCGCGTCACCCGCGACATCCTCGGCCCCGACAAGTGGATCGTCTCCGAGCAGGCCGTCACCGTCGGCGGGTCGCCGGAGGAGCAGCTGCAGTGGGCGCATCAGCACCTCAACGTCTACAGCGGCCTGCCCAACTACCGGAACTCCTGGCTGAGGCAGGGCTTCGACGAGTCCGACCTGGTGCACGGCGGCTCCGACAAGCTGGCGAAGGCGATCGTCGGGATGGGCTCGGTGCCCGCCGCGGCGGCGTCGGTGAAGGCGCACCTCGACGCCGGCGCCGACCACGTGGTGCTGCAGGTGCTCGGCGACAACCCGATGATGGATCCGCGGCCCGCGCTGCGGGAACTGGCCTCCGAGCTGGACCTGGTCTAGACCCCTAGGCCGCCTCGCCGGGGGCGGGCTCGCCGGGCAGCGCGCCCTTGCGGCGGGCATCCCGACGTCGCTTGTACCACTCGATGAAGATCGGGAGCACCGAGAGCAGCACGATCCCGATGAAGATCGGCTCGAGCAGCTTCTGGACGATCTCGAAGCTGCCCAGCCAGAAGCCAAGCAGCACGAGCCCGACGCCCCAGATCACCGCGCCGAGAATGTTCCAGAACGCGAACGCCCCGTAGTTCATCCGCGCGGCGCCTGCCGTGATGGGCGCCAGGGTCCGCACGATCGGGACGAACCGGGCCAAGACGATGGCGAATGGACCGCGTTGCTCGAAGAACAGGTGCGCCTCGTCGAGGTACTTCTGCTTGAGGAAGCGGGCGTTGGGCTTGAACATCGACGTACCGATGCTGCGGCCGATCCAGTAGCCGACCTGGCCGCCGAGGATCGCGGCCAGCGGGATGAACACCAGCAACTGCCACAGCTGGAAGTTCGTCTCCGCGGCACCCTGGGCGGCGTGGCCCGCGGCCAGCATCCCGGCCACGAACAACAGCGAGTCGCCGGGCAGGATCGGGAACAGCACGCCCGATTCGACGAAGACCACGACAAGGATGCCGACCAGCGCCCAGGCGCCGAAGTACCCGATGAGGTTGAGCGGATCCATGTAGTCCGGCATCAACGCCAGCGTGGTGGTGGTCATGGCAGACCAAGATACCGGCGGCGGATGAGCAGACCCGAAACGAGCAGCGCGCGACGTAGGGAAACACCCGATTCAACGGGCTTCCAAAATGCATACCGTCGTCACCATGAACGCCGTCCCCACCCTGCTCGTCACCGTCGCACTCATCGCGGCAGCCGGGTGCGGCTCATCGGAGTCGGCTTCGACGTCGGGCAGCGCGAGTCCGGCGCCCGCAACGGCAGAGGCAGGTCAGGCCGAGGACTCCGCGGTCGACGCCTGCGGGCTGCTCTCGAGCGACGAGGTGGGGACGCTGATCGGCGTCACCGTCGACGGCGTGCCCAGCGGTGCAGGCGGGCGGTCGGCCTGTACGTGGGAGAACCCCGACACCTACGAGTCGGTGACCGTCGACATCGGCGCGCCGGGCACCGCCTCCGATGACACGCTGCCACCGCTGGGCGAGCCGGGCTTTCCGGAGGTGGAGAGCACGCCGGGACCGAACGGCACGCGACTCGTGGCAGGCGCGGTCGAGTTCGCGGCAGGGAACCGCTACAACTCGGTCCAGGTGGCGACACCGGCGACCATGACCGCCGACGAGTCCATCGCCGCCGCCAACGACCTCGTCGCGAAGATCGCGCCTCTGATCCCGTCGTGACCCGCTACTGACGATGCGGCCCTTTCTCTCGGCATCCGGCCCTGATTGCTTCTAGGGTCGAGTCATGCCCACGCACAAAGCCGTTCACGTCCCCTCCGCAGGTGCAGCGCTGACGCTCGCCGACGTCGAGACCGCCTCGCCGCCGCGCGATCACGTGCGCATCGCAGTGGCCGCATGCGGGGTGTGCGGCACCGACCACGCCTTCGTCAACGGCGGCTTCCCGGGACTGTCCTGGCCGGTGACCCTCGGGCACGAGATCGCGGGCACCGTCGCCGAGGTCGGTGACGGCGTCGAGGACTTCTCGGTCGGCGACCGGGTCGCCGTCGGGTGGTTCGGCGGCAACTGCAACCGCTGCATCCCGTGTCGCAAGGGCAAGTTCATGCAGTGCGAGCGCATGCAGGTGCCGAGCTGGCACTACCCGGGCGGCTACGCAGAGTCGACGACGGTCCCCGCGACGGCACTGGCGCGCATTCCCGAGGGACTGTCGTTCGTCGAGGCCGCCCCGATGGGTTGCGCAGGCGTGACTACGTTTAACGGGCTCCGCAACACCCGTGCCAAGGCGGGCGACCTGGTCGCGGTGCTCGGCGTGGGCGGGCTCGGTCATCTGGGCGTGCAGTTCGCCCGCGCGATGGGCTTCGAGACCGTGGCCATCGCCCGCGGTGAGGGCAAGGCGCAGGACGCGAAGGACCTCGGTGCGCACCACTACGTCGACAGCAACGCCGGCGACGTCGCGGCGGAGCTGCAGAAGCTCGGCGGCGCCGCGGTGGTGCTGGCGACCGCCGCCAACTCCGAGGCGATGGCGGCGACGATCGGCGGCCTGGGCCCGGAGGGCGAACTCGTCGTCATCGGCGTCACGCCCGACAACCTGCCGATCAGCCCGCTCGACCTGATCAACTCCGGCCTCTCGGTCACCGGCCACCCCTCGGGCACGTCGCGCGACGTCGAGGAGACCATGCACTTCGCGGTCCAGACCGGCGTGCGGGCGATGATCGAGGAGCGGCCGCTGGCCGAGGCCGCCGAGGCCTACGCGGCGATGGATTCCGGCAAGGCCCGCTACCGGATGGTGCTCACGGTCTAACCGCACCCCGGCGCACCCCGGCGACAGCCGATCGCGGCAGGCGCCCGGCACGGGAGTGCCCGGTGAGCCGGTCGCCGTCGACCTCGACGTCGAACTGCAGCTTCAGGCGCATGGGCTTGGTCACCGTCTGCCGCCAGCGGACGCGGCTGCCCTCGACGACGACGTCGGTCAGGGGCACCGTCTCGGACGTTCCCGTCGCGGTACCCGTCACGACGCCGTCGCGCTCGTCGAAGTGGTACACGACGTGCAGCGAACCCACGGGTGTCTTGATGGTGACGTCCCACTCGCCGACGACGACGCCGGCCGTCACGTCGGCTTCGGTTCCCGGCCGGTGTTGGTCCACACCGTGCCGCGCCGCTCGTAGGCGAACAGTTCCTCGACGGCGATCGCGACGCGTGGGCCGTAGCTGCGGTCGAGCAGGTGCAGCGCCAGGTCGAGGCCCGACGTCACGCCGCCCGAGGTGATGAGGTCGCCGTCGTCGACGACCCTGGCTCGCACGGGGATTGCGCCCGTGGCCTCCAGCACGTCGACGCCGAGGTGGTGCGTGGTGGCGTTCCTGCCCTCCAGCAGCCCGGCCATCGCCAGGGCGAGCGACCCGCCGCAGACCGTGGCCACCGTGACGTCCGGTTCCTCGAACGCCCGACGGATCAGCGGCACCGCCTCGGTCTCGCCGAACCGGGCGAGCAGGACGGGGATGGTCTGCACCCCGTCATCCGGATCGCCCTCGATCGGACCGACGGCGCCGGGCACGATCACGTAGCCGGGCTTGGTCGGGTCGAGGCGGGCGCCGGCCTGCAACGTCAGTCCGCGGGAGCCGCTGATCACCGCGCGCTGCCCCTCCGCCGACACCAGTTCGACCTCGAGTTCGCCGCCGACGGCGTCGCTGCCTGCGACGAGCACCTCGAAGGGAGCGACGACGTCGAGCGGGTCGAACCCGTCGAACAGCACGATCTGAGCGTGCATCGGTCAGACCGCCACGGCGTCGAGTCGTTCGGCGGCGCGCTTGACCGCTGCCTCGTAGGGCTTGGCGAACGCGGCGCCGTGGTCGAGCGCGCGCTGGGTGAGTTCGGGCCCGGCCAGGTCGGGGCGGCCGACGCCGAACAGCGGTTCCGGCGCGTACTCGGCCTGCAGTTCCATCTCGCGTGCTGCGTCCTCGCCGTAGAACTCCCGGGCCAACCACAGCGCGGCTTCGACGCTCCCGGTGAGTGGTCCCGCGGTGATGCGGTTGCGGTCGACGACGACGTTCCCGTCGGCGATCGTCGCCCCGAAGTGCGGCAGCAGGTGCTTCTGCTGGAAGTTGCTGGTGGCGCGGTAGCCGCGCAGCAGGCCAGCTGCTCCGAGCAGCAGCGTCCCGCCGCAGTTGCCGCCGACCCAGCGGGCCCGGCTGCCGCGGTCGGCGAGGAAGTCGAGCGTCTCCCGGTCGTCGAACGTCTCCGGGGACACGGCGCCGGTCCAGAGGACGTCGAGGTCCCTGGGGCACTCGGCGAAGGTGGTGGTCGGGCGGGTCGGGAACGTCGGGAAGCCGACGACCTCGTCGAGGTTCTTCCACACCAGGTGCACGGTCGCGTTCGGGGTGGTGCCGAACACGGTGTGGATGCCGATGACGTCGACGGGCATGTAGCCCGGGCACACCAGGATGGCGACGTTCACCGGCGGTAGTTCGGCGCCGTACTCGAATGATGTTGCAGTGTCGGTCATGTCGTTTCTCCCTGGGTGATTGGTGTCGGTCATCGGGTGGTCGTGTTCGGCAACGGCCGATCGCCCCAGCCGTTGTCGGCCACGACGTCGAGGAAGGCGACCGAGGATCCGTTGATCGCCTCGTGCAGGTGCGCCGGGAACGAGAAGGGTGGGGCCTTCTGCGGATTGGCCCGCGTTCCCGCGGCGATCGAGTGGGCGATGGCGAAGCCGAGATCGTGGCGTGGCCAACTGGCGTGTACCCGGTCGGCGAATCCGGCTGGGAGCGAGGATTTCTCGACCCCGTCGACGTCCAGTGAGATGCCGCGGAACGCGAGTTCCTGCACGGTTCCGAAGCGTTGTGCGAGGCCGAGACTGGTGTGCAGTGCGATCGCCTGCCACACCGGGAGGACCCGGTCCTCGGGCATGCCGCGCTCGCGCAGGAACCGCGCTGCGGCGTCGGCTCCCTCGACCTCGAAGCGCTGGTCGCCGTCGGCGTACTCGGTGATGCCGAGGTCGTGCAGGAGGCACGCCAGGAACAGCGCCTCGTCGTCGTAGTCGGCACCGCCCCGCAGGCCGTCGGCGGCCGCGAGTTCGCGTCCGAAGAGGTAGCTGCGGATGCAGTGGTTGGTGAGGAATGCGGGTGAGACATCGTGCACCAATGCCATTGCCGCCGAGCAGATGTCGGCGTCGGGAAGGTTCCAGGCGGCTGCATCGGCCGCCACCGGGTCGCGGGTCTGGTTCGTCATGGAGACCAGCGTGTCTAAGACGGCGTGGTCCGGACAGTGGCCAGATGGCCAAGGTCCGTCGGGATCTGGACACTGGACGGCATGACCCGAGAAGCCCTGACCGACGTGTATCGCCGCTACCTCGACTGCCTGAACGCGCGCAGGTGGGACGACCTGGGGGAGTTCGTCGCCGAGGAGGTCTCCCACAACGACCGGCCGCTGGGGCTGAGCGGGTACCGGGCGATGCTGGAGGGCGACGTGCGGACGATCCCCGATCTGCGGTTCGTGCCCGACCGGGTGGTCGTCGAGGGCGACGCCGTGGCGTGCCGGTTGGTCTTCCGGTGCACCCCGCAGCGGCCCTTCCTCGGCTTCGAGCCGACGGGCGCGCCGATCACGTTCGTAGAACACGCGTTCTACACGTTCCGCGACCACAGGATCGTCGAGGTGTCCTCACTGCTGGACACCCGCGCCGTCGCGGCCCAGCTGAGCCGGTGACGCATCCCCCTGCCACGCCGGGATGCTTCTTGCGATACTGACTACGGACACGTCCGAAGAGCCGGAAACGCCAGGAGGAGCAACGCCATGCCCATCGCCACGCCCGAGGTCTACGCCGAGATGCTGGGCCGAGCCAAGGAGAACTCCTACGCGTTCCCGGCCATCAACTGCGTGGGCTCCGAGTCCATCAACGCCGCCATCAAGGGCTTCGCCGACGCCGGCAGTGACGGGATCATCCAATTCTCCACCGGCGGTGCGGAATTCGGCTCGGGCCTCGGTGTCAAGGACATGGTCACCGGCGCCGTCGCGCTGGCCGAGTTCGCACACGTCGTCGCCGCCAAGTACCCGATCTCGGTGGCACTGCACACCGACCACTGCCCGAAGGACAAGCTGGACAGCTACGTCCGGCCGCTGCTGGCCATCTCGGCCGAGCGCGTCAAGAACGGCCAGAACCCGCTGTTCCAGTCGCACATGTGGGACGGCTCGGCAGTCCCGATCGACGAGAACCTCGAGATCGCCAAGGAGCTGCTGAAGCTCGCGGCCGAGGCGAAGATCATCCTGGAGATCGAGATCGGCGTGGTCGGCGGCGAGGAGGACGGCGTCGAGGCCGAGATCAACGACAAGCTCTACACCACGCCCGAGGACTTCGAGAAGACCATCGACGCGCTGGGCTACGGGGAGCACGGCAAGTACCTGCTGGCCGCGACGTTCGGCAACGTGCACGGCGTCTACAAGCCCGGCAACGTGAAGCTGCGGCCCGAGGTACTCGACCAGGGCCAGAAGGTCGCGACGGCCAAGCTCGGCCTGGCCCCCGGCAGCAAGCCCTTCGACTTCGTCTTCCACGGCGGCTCGGGCTCGCTGAAGTCGGAGATCGAGGACTCGCTGAACTACGGCGTCGTGAAGATGAACGTCGACACCGACACCCAGTACGCGTTCACCAAGCCCATCGCCGCGCACATGTTCTCGAACTACGACGGCGTGCTGAAGATCGACGGCGAGGTCGGCAACAAGAAGGTCTACGACCCCCGCAGCTACCTCAAGAAGGCCGAGGCGGGCATGTCCGAGCGCGTCGTCGAGGCGTGCAACGACCTGCACAGCGCGGGCAAGAGCATCTCCGGGAGCTAGCCGCCCGGAACCCCACGAACCGGAAGCCACGGTCGTCGAACCACGCGTTCGGCGGCCGTGGCTTTCGGCGTTGTGGCCCGCCAAGAACATTACGTCCGTAATCTTTCGCTGCATGAGTGAACTCGACGGCAAGGTCGCCATCGTCACCGGCACCAGTCGCGGCGTCGGGGTCGGCATCGCACACGAACTACTGCGCGCCGGCGCCACCGTCGTCGGCTGCTCCCGGTCGCCGCTCGACGCCCTGCCGGGCACCGACGCGGATCCGGACTGGGCCGGGCGGTCGGCTCAACTCGTCTGCGACCAGGGCGACCACCGCGACATCGACGCCTTCGTCACACGGGTCGTCGATGCCTACGGCCGGGTCGACATCCTGGTCAACAACGCAGGCGGAACCGTGCCCTCGCCATCGGTCGACGCCGTCCCCGCTCTGGTCAGCCGCATCCAGGGCGCGCCCAAGAGCGACGACGACTTCGAGCGCAGTGCGCTCTTCCACGCGTTCGCCGTCCAGATGAACCTGATCAGCCCACTGTGGTTCGCCATCCGCGTCTACAGGCAGATGAAGACCCAGGACGGCACGGGCTGCATCATCAACGTCTCCAGCGGCGCGAGTCACGCGGCGGGCTCCCCGACGCTGGTGTCCTATGGGGCCGCAAAGGCGGGCCTCAACCAGATGACCCGCTCGCTGGCCCAGGAGTGGGGCCCCGCGGTCCGGGTCAACTGCGTGGCGCTGGGGCCGACGATCACCGAGAACTTCCAGTCGTTCGTGCTGCCGAAGGACGATCCATCCGGCGAGAAGTACTTCGACCCCATCCCGCTCAAGCGCGGTGGCGAGCCTGCCGAGGTCGGTCGGACGTGCGTCTTCCTCGCCTCCGGCGTAGCCGACTACGTCAATGGCACCACCATCGAGATCGACGGCGGCATGTTGCCCGGCGTGCTGTACGAGGCAGGCCTCAAGACCATCACCGATCTGCTCTAGAAGGAGTCGCCATGAGGCAGCGCGTCATCCAGTTCTCCACCGGCAACGTCGGCATCCACGCCTTGCGGACCATCATCGGACGGCCCGACCTCGAACTCGTCGGCGTCCACGCGGCAGCACCGGAGAAGGTCGGACGCGACGCTGCCGACCTCTGCGGACTCAGCACTCCGACGGGTGTCGTCGCGACGTCCGACGTCGACGAACTGGTGGCGCTGGGGGCCGACTGCGTGGTCTACACCTCCCAAGCCGAGACCCGTCCGCACGAGTCGATGGCCGACCTGGTCCGCTTCCTCGGGGCCGGAACGAACGTCGTGGGAACGTCCTTCGTCTGGCTGGTGGCACCCGAGTTCACCGACGCCTGGCTCCGAGGACCTCTCGAGGACGCCTGCACGGCAGGGAATTCGACGCTCTACGTCAACGGCATCGACCCGGGTTTCTCGGGTGACACCCTGGTCTACTCCGCGCTGAGCCTGGCCGGGCGCGCAACCTCGATCACCGTCCAGGAGATCTGCGAATACGGCAGCTACGACGACGCCGAGTTCACCGGCGTGAGTTTCGGTTTCGGCACCGAACCGTCGCACCAGCCCATCCTGTTCGCGCCGGGGGTTCTCGCGTCGATGTGGGGCATCCAGGTGCGCAGCCTCGCCTCCGACCTCGGCATCGAACTCGACGAGGTGCGCGAGCGGTACGAGAAGTGGGTTACGCCCGAACCGATCTCGACCACGATGATGGACGTCGCGCCCGGTCACGTCGCCGCGGTGCGGTTCGGCGTCGAGGGGGTCCGCGCCGGCGAGGTCGTCATCACCATGGAGCACGTCAACCGGCTCACCCCGGCCGATGCTCCGGACTGGGCCTACCCGCCCGACGGCAGGCCGGGGGTGCATCGCGTCATCGTCGAAGGCGATCCGGGAATCGAGATCAACACCCACGTCGGCGGTTCCGGCACCGACCACAACATCGGTGGAGTCGTTGCGACGGCAGCCCGTGCGGTCAACGCCATCGACGCGGTGTGCCGGGCACCCGCCGGCATCATCGCCGCGCACGACTTACGGCCGCTCGACCACGTCCGGGGAACCATGTGGTGACCGCCCGCCGGCCGCCCGGTGGGAGTCAGGAACGGGCGGAGCGCACCCGGCAGGTGGTGGTCGACGAAACGGTGCGATACATCCTCGAGGAGGGTTTCGCGGCTCCGAGCGTGCGGCGCATCACCGAGCGGGCCGGGTTGACCTGGGGCGTCGTCCAATACCACTTCGGTGACCTCGGTGGCCTGCTGCTGGCCGTGGTCGACGACGGCTTCGGCCAACTGGGCGCAGTCCTCGAGCGCATCCCCGCCCGCACCGAGGGCCTGACTGCGGCCCGGCGGACCGAAGTCGTCGTGGATGCGGTGTGGCAGGCATTTTCGAGCCCGACGTCGATGGCGGCACTCGAGATACTGATCGCCACCCGCGGGATCAGGGACGACGCGGTGAACGCCCGACTGTCCGAGGTGATGACCCGGCTGACCGACCTCGGACGCCATCTCGGCGAGGATCTGGACGTCCCGCGTGCCACCGAGATCGGCAATCTGATCTGGGCAACCCTACGGGGAATGGTCGTCGCGCAGCTGGTGTCGCCGGTCCCGTTGGACACCAGCCGGGACCGCGCGGCGCTCGTCGACGTGCTGACGACGTACGTCGAGGCACACGCTGCGGGCTAGCTACTGCGGGGCCTGGCACACCTTCCACTGCTCGTCGCGGAACTCGAGATCGAAGCTCCGGGTCGAGCGGGTGGCCGGGTCGAACGCCATGAACGACGTCACGTTGGCCTCGGCGTGCGTGCCGTTGACGACGACCTCGTCGATGCTCGCGACCACCGGGTACTGCCGGGCGGCGGCCACCTTGGCGTGGATGTCCTTCCACTTGGCGTCGTCGTAGTCCACGTAGCTGACCGCGGTGTCGCCGCACGTGATGCTGCGCAGCGTCGCGAGGTCGCCCTTCTGGATCGCGGTGTCGAAGTCCTGGATGGTCGAGCGGACCTGGTCCTCCTGCGACACCTTCGCCTCGTCGTCGCGGGTGAGCAGGATCGTGCCGAGGATGGCGACGGCGACGACGGCGGCGATGACGAGCAGGACGGCGATCACCCAGCCCCAGCTGCGGCGCGACTTCGGTGGCTTCGGGACGTCGGTGCGGCCCGGGATGACCTGCGGGCCGGGGGCGTTTTGCTGTGCGATCGGCTCGGTGAAGGCCGAGGCCGCGGAGAGGTCGTTGGGCGACTGCGCGGCCGAGAAGACCTCGGTGGCCGGTTCACCGAAGGTACCGATGACCTGGGTCTCGCCGGCGTCGGACGGCGACGGCGCGGTGAAGCGGCGTTCGCCGGGATCCGTGGCGTCGTCAGCCCCCCGGCGGTCGTTCTCGTCGGGCCCCGATGGGTTCGACATGTGAGTCTCAGTCCTCCTCGCAACGGTCCAAACAGAGCTTATCCACCTGCACCGGCACACGCGTCGGACCTCGCCGGAGCCCGCACGGCACAATAGGCCCATGACGCGAATGGGTGACCTGCTGGGGCCGGATCCGGTGCGACTGCCACGGGACACCGAGGCGGAGGAAGCGCTCGAGGCGGGTGAGAACCCCGCGATCGTCGCGGCAGCACATCCCGCGGCGTCGGTCGCGTGGGCGGCGCTCGCGGAGGAGGCCCTCGGCGACGACCGGGCCATCACCGCGTATGCGTATGCCAGGACGGGCTATCACCGCGGGCTGGACAAGTTGCGCCGCAACGGGTGGAAGGGCTTCGGTCCGGTGCCGTACTCGCACGAGCCGAACCGCGGTTTCCTGCGGTGCGTCGCGGTGCTGGCCCGCGCAGCCGAGGCGATCGGCGAGACCGACGAGTATCAGCGCTGCCTCGATCTGCTCGACGACTGCGATCCGGCCGCTCGCCTGCAACTGCTGCCTCAGTAGCGCCCGGTCAGCAGCGGCTGTGTTCGTCGCAGCCGCCGACAGGCGGTTCGACCTGCACGGTCGCGTGCTCGAGCCCGCGGGCGGCGAGGACGGCCCTGGTGTCCTCGAGCACTCTGGTCGTGTCGCCGCTGCAGGTCACGTGGGCCGTCGCCATGTCGCGCCCTGGCACCAGGGTCCACACGTGCAGGTCGTGGACGCCCGTGACGCCGTCGACGGCCGCCAGCGCAGTGCGAAGTTCGTCGACGTCGATGTGGCTGGGTGACGATTCGGACAGGATCCGCAGGGCGGCCCGCGCCAGCGACACCGCGCGCGGCAGCACCCACAGGGCGACGAACACTGCGACGACGACGTCGGCGTAGGGCCACGTCGTCGTGACCGTGACGATGCCCGCGATCAGGACGCCGACGCTGCCGACGGTGTCGGCGACGACCTCCATGTAGGCGCCCTTGACCGCAAGGCTGTCCTCGGACGAGGAGCGGAGCAGCAGCATCACCACGAGGTTGGCCAGCAGGCCGAGGGTCGCGACGACGATCATCGGAACGCCAGGGATGTCCGGCGCGTCGCCGAGGCGCTCGAACGCCTCGTAGAGGATGAACGCCGCGACACCCAGGAGCAGGACCGCGTTGGCGACGGCGGTGAACACCTCCGCGCGGTGCCAGCCATACGTGCGGGATGCCGAGGCCGGGCCGTGCTTGGCCAGCAGCACCGCGGTCAGCCCCATGAACATCGCGACGAGGTCGGTCAGCATGTGGCCGGCGTCGGCGAGCAGTGCGATCGAGTCGATGGTCAGCGCAGTGGTGAGTTCGACGACGAAGAACGTCGCCAGGATCCCCGCGCCGATGACCATCCGGCTGACGCGGACGTCGCCGCCGCCGTGACTGTGGTCGTGCCCTGCGCCCATACCCGCAATCTATGCGGAAAGTCGCATATATCGCAAGGCGTCCGTCTACATCCAGGCCGACCAGAACCGCGTCAGCGAACCGCCGACCGCCGAGAGGTAGCTCGGCACCCCGGACAGTTCGTAGACCGCGTACACGACCGAGAAGAACACCTGATTGAGCGCGGGCACGATGAGCAGCAGCAACAGGATCAGGAAACCCCAGCCCTTGACCGGGTCCAGCTTGCGCTGCGTCTCGTGGGCCAGGTGCGGCTCCAGTGCGCCGTACCCGTCGAGGCCGGGGATCGGCAGCAGGTTCAGCAGAACGGCGGTCACCTGCAGGAACCCGAGGAAGGCCATGCCGGCCCAGAACACCGCGTGCTCGGGGTCGTAGAACAGCTTCGTCACCACCAGCAGGATGACGGCGAGCACCACGTTGGCGAACGGGCCGGCGAGGCTCACCATCGTGCGCTGCCGCGGAGTCATCCACGACGTCCGCACGTACACCGCGCCGCCCGGCAGGCCGATGCCGCCGAGTGCGATGAACAGCACCGGAAGGCCCAGCGACAGCATCGGGTTCGAGTACTTCAGGGGATTGAGCGTCAGGTATCCGCGCACCTCGACGTCGTGGTCGCCGTACCGCCACGCGGTGTAGGCGTGGCCGAACTCGTGCAGGCACAGCGACACCAGCCAGCCGAACAGCACGAAGACGAAGACGCCGATGTAGGCGAGCGGCTCGCGAACGTCACCCGCAAGCCACGCGACCACGGCACCTGCGGCAGTGATCGCCACGATCGCCAGGAAGATCGGGCTCGGGCGCACCGACTGGCGCAGGGGACGAATGCTCACTCCAGCGAAGGTACCTATCTGACGCGGCTCGATGGTCCGCCTGCTCGCTGCGCTCGTCAGCGAACGCAAAGCCAGCCGGTCGTGTGCCTGTAGAACGTCGACCGCCGCACGGCACGCGGGCCTAGCTCGCCGTCGCGCACGACCAGCGCACCCGTCGTGCCGAGTTGCGCAGCGCGGCCTGCCACCCACCGCCGCCTGCGCAGTCGGCCAGTCTCCACCGCCGCGCGCAGGCCGGGCATCGTGCCGGTCGGCTCGACGCGCACCCCGGGCACTTCACCGTCGAACAGCACGGTGTCGTCGACGACTGCCTCGCCGTGCAGCGCAGGATCGCCGCTCCACTGCGCGACGCCCACGATCACGTGTCCGGAGTCGTCGCGGATCAGCGGCACCCGGTGGGCGGCACCGGTATGGGCCTGACGCACCGCGCGACCTCCGGTCGGCAGGCCGTACGCGCGGGTGGCGGGTGAGCGCCGTTGCGGCACGTAGGCCACCTCGACGTCGAGCCGCTCGGTGCGCATCAGCCGGGTGAGCACCGCAGCCAGGTCGGCATCGGCACCGACCACCACGAGGCGGTCAGCCGAGACGGCGTCGACGTCCTTCGGTGCGGCGACGTCGTGCACCGTGGCACCGGCCAGCCCGCGGGGGACGGGCCTGCCGCCGAACCGCAGAATCGCGAGGTCGGGGGCGGTCACTGCGGCTCCTCGCATCAGGTCGGATAAGGTAGCTCACCGGCTGCACACAGTACTGAGGCAGTACGCGGGGGAGACAGCGGGAGACAACGCCATGCCGGCAATCGTCCTCATCGGCGCCCAATGGGGCGACGAGGGCAAGGGAAAGGCCACCGATCTACTCGGTGGTCGCGTGCAGTGGGTAGTTCGGTACCAGGGCGGCAACAATGCCGGCCATACGGTCGTGCTGCCCACCGGAGAGAACTTCGCTCTCCACCTCATACCGTCGGGGATCCTCACACCGGGGGTCACGAACGTCATCGGCAACGGTGTCGTCGTCGACCCCGGGGTGCTGCTCACCGAGCTGAAGGGCCTCGAGGATCGCAACGTCGACACCTCCCGGCTACTGATCTCGGCCGACGCGCACCTGCTGATGCCCTATCACGTGGCGATCGACAAGGTGACCGAGCGCTACCTCGGCAACAAGAAGATCGGCACCACCGGCCGCGGCATCGGGCCGTGCTACCAGGACAAGATCGCCCGCATCGGCATCCGCGTGGCCGACGTCCTGGACCCGGACTCGCTGACCCAGAAGATCGAAGCGGCGCTGGACTTCAAGAACCAGGTGCTGGTCAAGATCTACAACCGCAAGGCGCTCGACGCCGACGAGGTGGTCGCGACGCTGCTCGAGCAGGCCGAGGGCTTCAAGCACCGCATCGCCGACGCCCGCCTGCTGCTGAACGAGGCGCTCGAGGACGGCCAGACCGTGCTGCTCGAAGGCTCCCAGGGCACGCTGCTCGACGTCGACCACGGCACCTATCCGTTCGTCACGTCGTCCAATCCCACCGCGGGCGGCGCCTCGGTCGGCTCCGGCATCGGGCCCACCAAGATCACCACGGTGCTCGGCATCCTCAAGGCCTACACGACCCGTGTCGGCTCGGGCCCCTTCCCGACCGAGCTGTTCGACGACAACGGGGCGTACCTGGCCAAGACCGGCGGCGAGGTCGGCGTCACGACCGGCCGGGCGCGTCGCTGCGGCTGGTTCGACGCCGTGATCGCGCGGTACGCCACGCGGGTCAACGGCATCACCGACTACTTCCTGACCAAGCTCGACGTGCTGTCCAGCCTGGAGACGGTTCCGGTGTGCGTCGGCTACACCATCGACGGCAAGCGCACCAGCGAGATGCCGATGACCCAGAGCGACATCGCCCGCGCCGAGCCGGTCTACGAGGAGCTGCCGGGCTGGTGGGAGGACATCAGCACCTGCCGCACCTTCGACGAGTTGCCCGCCAAGGCCCGCGACTACGTGCTCCGCCTCGAAGAGCTGAGCGGCGCGCACGTGTCGTGCATCGGCGTTGGCCCGGGTCGTGATCAGACGATCGTGCGCCGCGACGTGCTGGCGCCACGGGCGACTTCGTGACCGAGAACGACCCGGAGTACGAAAAGCACGGCGGTTTCCCGGTATTCGAACCGGCCGACCCCGGTCCGGGCTTCGGTCCGTTCCTCGCGTCGATGCGGCAGCTGCAGGACCTCGCGGTGTCGGCCGACCCCGACGGTGACACGTGGGTCGAGGCGGCCGCCCGGGTCGACGAACTCGTCAAGCTGCTCGCCCCGTTCGAGGCCGCCGAGGGTGTCGGACCCGCGAATCGCGTGCCGGCACTGCCCGGCGCGGGCAGCCTGCTGATGCCGCCGTACCACGTGACCAAGTTCGACGCCGACGGCGTGACGCTGACGGTTCGGTTCAGCCGCTTCCACGTCGGCGGCAACTCGGCGGTGCACGGTGGTGTGCTGCCGCTGATGTTCGACTCGACGTTCGGCATGGTCATCCACGCCACCGGGCGGCCGATCAGCCGCACCGGTTTCCTGCACGTCGACTACCGCAAGGTGACGCCCATCGACACGCCGCTGACCGTGCGCGGCTGGGTGCGCGAGGCCGAGGGTCGCAAGTGCTTCGTCAACGCCGATATGCGCGACCCGGACGGCGCACTGCTCGCCGAGGCCAACGGCCTGATGATTCGGCTGCTGCCCGGCCAGCCCTGAGGCACCATGACGGCATGACCGATGCCGATCGCGTGCGGGAACACCCTGCCGAACGTCACCTTCGGCGGCTCAGCACGCCACGTGCGGCGGCAGTCGCAGGCGTGTTGTTCGCGCTGCTGTTCGGGACCGTGCTCGTGCTGCTGCGGGTCTCGCTTCCCGACGCCGGCGAGCGCGGTTCACAGTGGGTGACCGACGACGGCGGTCTCCTGCGGGTCGCGGTCATCCTGATGCCGTTCGCGGGCATCACCTTTCTGTGGTTCATCGGCGTGGTCCGCGACGGGTTCGGCAAGCTGGAGGACAAGTTCTTCTCGTCGGTCTTCGTGGGCAGCGGCCTGCTGTTCCTGGCGATGATGTTCGCCGCCGCCTCGGTGGGGGCGGCGCTGGTGGCGGGTAGACGAAGCGTTCCCGACTCTCGCTCCGAGGACGTCGCCGCCTTCGGTCAGCATCTGATGACGACGCTGAGCAATACCTACGCCCTGCGGATGGCGGCAGTCTTCATGATCTCGCTGGCCACGATCTGGCTGAGAACCCGCCTCATGCCCACCTGGCTGGTCGCCACGACGTACGCCGCGGCGCTGACGCTGCTGGTGGCCAGCGACGTGAACCTCTGGATGACGCTGGTGTTCCCGGTGTGGGTGCTCGTGGTCAGCATGCTGATCCTGTCGAGGGCCGGCGTCATCGACCTGCGGCGGGACTGAGGTCAGTCGACGAGCCGAAGTGCCGACGCCGGACAGAGGGTGACGGCCTCGCGCACCTTGGCCTCGGCGGCGGCGGAGACGTCCGACTGGAGCACCACGACGATGCCGTCGTCGTCCTGATCGAAGAAGTCGTCCGCGGTCATCACGCAGTTGCCCGCGGAGATGCAGGCGTCGCGATCGGCCTCGACCCTCACCACGTCACCTGCAGCGACCGCAGTCCGTAGATGAAGTGGAACTCGCGGAACGCCACGTGGTCGAAGTCCTCGGCGAGGGCCAGGTCCGGGAACCGGCGGAACAGCGCCGGCCACGCGATGCGCATCTCCATCCGCGCCAGCGGGGCGCCGAGGCAGTGGTGCACACCGTGGCCGAACGCCAGATGGCCGGGCGCGCCGCGGCGGATGTCGAATGCCTCTGGCGTGTCGACGAATTGGGGATCGCGGTTGCCAGCGGGCAGGGACGCGAACACCAGCTGGCCCGCGGGGATGGGCACGCCCGCGACCTCCACGTCGGCGGTGGTGATACGGGGGATCGAGGTGTGGACGATCGACAGCCACCGCAGCAGCTCCTCTACGGCGGGCCCGATCGCGTCGGGCTCGTCGCGCACGGCCGCCAGCTGGTCCGGGTGGCGCAGCAGGGCAAGGGTTCCCAGCCCCAACATGTTCGAGGTGGTCTCGTGGCCCGCGAGCAGCAGCAGGCTCGCCACGCCGACCAGTTCGTCGTCGGTCAGCTCGTCGGCGTGTTCGCGGACCAGCATGCCGATGATGTCCTCGCCTGGCGTCCGGCGCGCACGGCGGACGAGATCGAGCATGTACTCGCGTGACTCGCGCGCCAGGTCGAGGCGCTCCGGGATGGGCAGCGCGAGATCCAGCTGCTTGTTGGCGCGGCGTTGGAAGCCCTCGCGGTCGGCGTAGGGCACCCCGAGCAGTTCGCAGATCACCAGCGACGGGATCGGCAGCGCGAACGCCTCGACGAGGTCGGCGGGTGACCCGCCGGCCGCCATGGCGTCGAGATGCTCGTCGACGATCTGGGTGATCCTCGGCTCGAGGCGCTTGATCCGGCGAATCGTGAACTCCGGGGTCAGCATTCGGCGCAGCCGCTGATGCTCGGGTGGGTCCATGCCGAGCAGGTTGCCTGCGCGCTGCGACTCCTGCTCCGCGGCGGGGATGTCCGGTGCGCCGGGCACGACGAAGCCCGGCGGCCGTGCGTTCGAGAAGTGCTCGTGGTCGGCGAGCATCGCCTTGACGTCCTCGTGCCGGGTGACGATGAAGACCTGCATGCCGAACGCGTTGACGACGGTGCCGACCCCTGCGTCCGCACGCAGTTCGCCCAACTCGGGTGCAGGGTCGAACGCATCGCGCCGCATGTGGACGGGGGGCCGATCTGGAGCCCCCGCGCGGAGCGCGGAGTTGGACGACGTCATGCAATCGACGGTACCGACGGATTCTGAGGACGGCGGGCTCGTCGGGCGTATCGTCGAACTCGACACGAGGGGGAACCATGACGTCCAACCGTCTCGCCTGGTCGATCCGATCGTTCGCGGTGGTCGGCGCGATGGGGATCGCCTTCGCACCCGCTGCCGTTGCCGACGACGACGCCGCCTACAATGGTGCGCCGACCGTGGTGTCCGGCGGTCCGGTTCCCACGATGAACGGCATCCCGTGCGTCGGCGGCAACCTGGGCCTGTGCACCGGGTTCGCGCAAAATCAGCCGTCTCGCAACCCGCCGCAGTCGTACATCGGGGGCACCCCGACGATCAGGAACTAGCCAGGAAGTCGTCGACGATCGAGTTGACCAGGCCGGGGTTCTCCAGCGCCGCCAGATGGGCGACGCCGTCGAGGACCACGAACGACGATCCGGGAATGGCGTCGGCCATGGCCTTCGTCTCGGCGTTGGAGAAGGTGGCGTCCTCGGCGCCGGCGACCACCAGGACCGGCGTCCGTATCGACGCCAGCAGTTCGCGCTGATCGGGCCTGCGGGGCACCACGCTGCGCACCGCCCAGGAACTCGACCGGACGTCGACGGACCGAACGGCGGCCGTGACGGCGTCGACCACGTCCGGGCGGGTCGCGAAGGTGGTCGGTCCGAGGAACGCCTTGAGCACCGACCGCGTCAGGGGTGGCTTGATCCCGCCCATCAGCCGCGCGGCTCGCAGCAGCGCGCCGTACTCCACCTTCTGCCAGCGGTTCGCCGCCGACGCCGTGCAATTCATCAACACGGCGCGGCCGACGCGCGCCGGATGCCGGGCGGCGAAGGTGGCGCCGATCATCCCGCCCCACGAGTTGCCGACGACGTGCGCTCGAGCCACGTCGAGTCCGTCCAGCAGGTCGGAGATGCACCAGGCGCACTCGTCGAAGGTGAAATACCCACGCAGCGGCTCACTCTCGCCGTGCCCCGGTGGGTCGACGAGCACCACCTGGTAGCGGTCGGCGAAGTGCGATGCCTGCGCCGACCACATGTCGCCCGTCATCAGCAGGCTGGGCCAGAACACGATGGTCTCGCCGCTACCCGACGTACGGACGCGCACCCGGCCGAGCCTGGTGTCGACGATGCGGGAGTCCACGAGGGGAGATTAGCGCTCGGGCCGCAACGCCGGCCACCAGATGCGCGGACCGATCAGCGTGAACAACGCCGGGATGATCACGGTCCGCACGATGAACGTGTCGAGCAGGATGCCGAGGCCCACGATGATGCCGATCTGCGTCAGGACGATCAGTGGTAGCACCCCGAGCACGCAGAACACCGCTGCGAGAACGATTCCCGCGCTGGTGATCACGGCACCGGTCGCCGAAACCGCGCGGACGATGCCCTCCTTCGTCCCGTGCTCGGGCGTCTCCTCGCGGGCGCGGGTCACCAGGAAGATCGTGTAGTCGACCCCGAGCGCCACCAGGAAGAGGAACGCGAACAGCGGCGTCGCGTTGTCCAGGGCGGGAAAGCCGAGGGCGTGCACGCTGACCCACCCGCCCAACCCCAGCGCGGCCAGGGCGCTCAACACGGTGACGGCGACCAGGACCAGCGGTGCCAGCGCTGCACGCAGCAGCACGTAGAGCACCACCAGCACCACGGCGAGGATCGCCGGGACCACGACCCGGAGGTCGCGTTGCGCGGCGGACCGTGCGTCGCGCGCCGTGGCGTCGGATCCGCCGACCAGACCGTCGGGATCGACGGCGCGGACCGACGTCCGCAGCGCGTCGACGGTGGCGAACGCCTCGTCGGAGGCCGGTGGCGCGTCGAGCACCACCGACCACTGCGTCAGTCCCGACGGCGAGCGTCCGGTGGGGGTTGCCGACACCACGCCGGATGTCGACGTGATGGCCTGCTCGATCGCGCCGTCGGAACCGCTCGACGCGACGATGCGGGTCGGGTCGGTGAGTCCGCTCGGAAAGTGTTGAGCCAGCGTCTCGTAACCCGTCACCGACTCCGCCTGCACCCGGAACTGCTCGGTCTGCGACAGGCCGATCGGGGTGGCCAGCAGCCCGGTGCACAGCAGCGCCAGCACGGCGATCGCCGAAGCCGACACGATCGCGGGGCGCCTCGCGACCCCGGCGGCGATCCGGTGCCAGAGACCCGTCGTGGTCAGCGGTTCGGCCCCGACCTTGGGCACGAACGGCCAGAACAGCTTCTTGCCGAACAGCCCCAGGGCCGGCGGCAACACGACGAGCACGAACACCGCCGCAACCACCAGTCCGGCCGCGGCCTGCACCCCAAGGCTCCTGGTGCTCGGCGACGACGCGAAGCACAGCGTCAGCAGTGCCAGCACCACGGTCGCGTTGCTCGCCACGATGGCGGGCCCGGCGCGCCGCACGGCGGTCCCCAACGCCGACGCGGCACCCCGCTCGCTCCCGAGTTCCTCCCGGTAGCGCGAGATCAGCAGCAGCGCGTAGTTCGTGCCCGCGCCGAACACCAGCACGCTGGTGATGCCCGACGTCGAACCGTCCGGCGTGGTGCCCACGGCCGTGGCGATGGCGGCACCGACCACTGAACCGACCCGGTCTGCGAGAGCGATGACCAGCAGCGGGACCAGCCACAGCACAGGGGAGCGGTAGGTGATGATCAGCAGCAGCGCCACCACCGCCGCGGTGACGGCGAGCAGCGTGACGTTGGCCCCGCTGAACGAGTTGGCGATGTCGGCGCCGAAGGCCGGTCCGCCGGTGACCTCCGCACGCAGGTCGGCGGGCAGGCCGTCGCCCGCAGCGGTCCGCACCGAGGTCACCGCGTCGTCGAGGGCGAAGCCGGACAGGTCGCTGGCCAACGGAATCGTTGCGACGGCGGCTTCGCGGTCCTGCGACACCACGACCGGGGGAGCGCCCTGGGCGTCGGCCGCGGCGAGCACGCGTTCGCGCGCCGCGTCGGTGGCGGCCAGGTCGTCGGCAGTCAGTGCTGCGCCGTCGCCACGCGTGACGACCAGGATCGCCGGCACCGCCTTGCCCTGCGGGAACTCGGCGCGGGTGGCGTCGGCACGTGCGGACTCCGCGGTGGCAGGGACGGCGACGGGGGACTGCTCGGCCGAACTCGAACTGCCGATCAACACCAGCGCCGCGATGGACGCGGCCACGACGACGAGTGCAGCGAGGCGGGACGTTCGAGTGGACACCCCTCGAATATTTCACTTTTCTAAATAGTTGGCAAGTGTGGTGGTCGCCTATGCTGAAACGTCAATTCCGCCGGAGGTTCGAGACGATGACCGATACGACGAGTTCCGGCTCGGATCGTGAGCAGTCGGAACGTCGCATCGAGGCCGATCTGCGCGCGTTGACGGCGGAGTCGGACTGGATGGCCCGCGCCTTCGCCGAGCAGAATGACTTGTCCGCGAACGAGTTTCGCGCCTTGCTGTTCGTCATGGTGGCGGAGACCGCAGGCGCGCCACTGACCGCGGGCGATCTCCGCAGGAGCATGGGGCTGTCCGGCGCGGCGATCACCTACCTGGTGGAGCGCATGGCCGAGACCGGACATCTGCGTCGCGAGGTCGACCCGTCCGATCGCCGCAAGGTGATCCTGCGGTACGCCGATCACGGGATGGAGGTGGCTCGCGGCTTCTTCACCCGACTCGGCGAGCACAGCCACGACGCGATGGCCGTACTGCCCGACGGCGATCTGGAAGCCGCCCACCGCGTGTTCGCAGCGCTGATCTCCGCCATGCAGGCCTACCGGGCCGAGATGCCGTCGGAGATCGGCACGTCCGCCGGGACCGACGTCACGAGTCCCGGTTGAGCGCCGCTTCTTCGAGATCGAGTCCCCGCAACAGGTTTCGCAGCACCTCGTCGTCGATCGCGCCCGCGTCGCGCTGCGCGATGAACTCCTTGCGCTCGGCCTCGAGCATCTCGAGCCGCAACCGGCGGAAGGTCGCCGCGGGGCTCTCCTGGCCGATCTCCTCGTCGCTGCGCCCCAGCTCCTCCCACGCCGCCTGACTGCGTCGCTCGTTCCACGCCCGCAACACCTTTGGCGTGTAGTCGTGTATCGAGCCGGGCTTCTGCTCGGCGATCAGTTCGTCGAGACGCTGCGCCGCGGCCTGGGCTGCCCGGGTCTGCGCCGCGGCGGCCTCGAGCGCGTCGCGGTGGGTGTCGTCGCTCTGCACGTCGAGCACCTTGATGATCCAGGGCAGGGTCAGGCCGTGCAGCAGCAGCGTCCCGACCACGACGACGAAGGTGAGGAACACCAGTTGCGGACGGCCGGGGAACGGTTCGCCGCTCAACGTCGTGGCGGGCACTGCGAACGCCGCCGCCAACGACACCACCCCGCGCATGCCTGCCCACGCCACGATGAAGACGTGCGCCGGCCGCGGCCTGCGCTCGGTCTCGCGGATGCGCCGCGACAGCCGGCGGGGCAGGTAGGTGAACGCGAACACCCAGACGATCCGCACGACGATGACCGTGGCCAGCACCGACACCGACGCGAACAGCAGCGTCCGCGCTGAGATCCCGGCCAACTCGGACACCACCGTCGGCAGCTGCAGGCCGATCAGCAGGAAGGCGAATGACTCCAGCACCAGCTGCACGGCGCGCCACACCGCGGCGTCCTGCAGGCGGGTGGCGTACGTGGCCCGCGTCGATCGCTGCCCGAGCATGAGCGCCGCGACGACGACGGCGATGACGCCAGAGCCGTGCACCTGCTCGGCGAGGAAGTAGATGAAGAACGGGGCGACGAGACCGAGGGCGCTCTCGACCAGCGGGTCGTCCAGCCAGGTCCGGACGTAGTCGATGATCCAGCCGACCGCACCGCCGACCAGCACGCCGCCTGCGGCGGCCAACGCGAACGTTCCCAGGCCGCTGCCCCACGTCGCGGCGGTGCCGATCGATGCCGCCAGCGCCACCTTGTAGGCGGTCAGCGCCGTGGCGTCGTTGAGCAGGCTCTCGCCTCCCAGCAGGGTCATGATCTGGCGCGGCAGTCCGAGCCTGCGACCCACCGCCGCTGCCGACACCGCGTCGGGTGGCGCCACGATCGCGCCGAGCGTGAGCGCCGCGGCGATCGTCAGCTCGGGCACCGTGTGGAAGGCGACCACGCCGACGGCGAAGGTGGTGGCCAGCGGCAACCCGACGGCCAGCAGACCGATCGGGCGGACGTTGCGGCGCAGCGCGACGTAGCTGCTCTCCAACCCCGCCGACCACAGCAGCGGCGGCAGGATCACGAACAGCACCAGCTCGGGCTCGAGTTCGATCGCGCCGATCCCGGGGATCAGCCCGGCGAGCAGGCCCGCGACCACCAGCGCCAGCGGAGCCGACACGTCGTAGCGCCGAGCGATGGCCGAGAGCAGCACCGACACCACGAGCACCGCGAGCAGTGACGCACTCACGTCGACCACCTTCCCTGTCCGGACGGACCTATCCTGATCAGCATGCGGAGGAGAACGCGGCGGCGCGACACGAATTCCCCGCCGAAGACGTGCGAGCACCTCGCCGGCATCGCGGACCAACCCGATCCCGAACCGCTTTCCCCGGGACGTTGCCAGGGTTGCGAGGAACTCGGCGAGACTACCTGGGCGCACCTGCGGATGTGTCTGACGTGCGGGCACGTCGGGTGCTGCGACTCGAGCCCGTACCGCCACGCCAGCGGGCACTTCCACGAGACGGAACACCCGGTGATGCGCTCCGCCGAGCCGGGCGAGGACTGGCGGTGGTGCTATGCCGATTCGATGGTCGACACGGCCGCGCGCTGACGGTCTGGCAGGGTGGGCAGGCGATGAGTGAAACGACCGCGAGCCGTGCGGAGACGACCGTGATGCTGCTCGGCTCCAGCGTGCCCGGCCGCGACCTGGCGCTGGCCTTCGAGCGGCTCGGCGCCGCGGTGACGGAGATGGACCTCGCGCTGATCGGCGGTGCGCAGGAGGTCGGCGCGCGGATCGCCGCCGACCGGCCCGCCTACGTCGTCGCCGACTCCGCCGACGTTCCCGTCGACGTACTGATCGCCGCCGCCGAACTCGACGGCGTCGACGTGTTCCCGACACCGCGTAGCGCGCGGCTGTCCCTCGACCGGGAGGGCCTGCGCAAGCTGGCCGCCGACGAGCTGGGCCTGCCGACGGTGCCGTTCTGGTTCGCGGGATCTGCCGAGGAACTCGACGCCGTCGCGCAGCACGCGGGCTTCCCGCTGGTGGTGTCACCGGTCGCCGGGGAGAGTTCGGCGGGCCGCTCGGTGCTGACCCGGCCACAGGACGTCGAGCCTGCCTGGCAGCGCGCCACCGCGGCCAGCCCGTCACCCCCGCGGGTCATCGCGGAGACCGTCGTCGAGATCGACGACGAGGTGACGCTGCTGACCGCGCGCAGTGTCGCGGCGTCCGGGCCGACGGTGCAGTTCAGTGAACCGATCGGCCATCGCCGCACCGACGGCGGGCCGCTCGAGGCGTGGCAGCCGCACGAGATGTCACCCGCGGCACTCGATGCCGCGCGTTCCATCGCCGCGCGCATCGTGAACTCCCTGGGCGGTCGCGGTCTGTTCGGCGTGGACCTGCTGGTGCGCGGCGACGAGGTGTACTTCTCGCACGTGCGGCCCCGGCCGGAGGCGGTCGGGATGCTCACGCTGCGCTCGCAACGCCTTTCGCAGTTCGAGCTGCACGCCAGGGCGATCCTCGGGTTGCCGCTCGACACGATCATGATCTCGCCGGCCGCGGCCGAGGTGCTCGACCGGCCTGCGGGCGGGCCGCTCGACGAGGCACTCGCGGTGCAGGAGAGCGACGTGCGCGTGCGCGGCGGCCAGACCGTGGCCGTCGCGACGGCGCCCGACGTGGTGCGGGCGCGCGATCGCGCGCACCGGGTCTCCAGCGTGCTGCAGGCGCCGTGACCGATCCCGCACCGGCCGCCGGGGAGCCGGAACCCGAGGAGGATCGGCCCACCATCGCGCCGTTCCTCGGCGCTCTGGCGATCTTCAGCGCCATCGTGATCGCAATACTGGTGCTCAACGGAAACTCCGATGACGGGCCGACGCCGGAGCAGGACGTGGGGCGGGCCGCGGTCGCGCAGAACGACGCGCTGCAGCGTGCCGACTTCGCCGACTATCAGCGCTACACCTGTGCCCAACTCGACGGTGCGGAGTCGGACGTCCTTGCCCGGCAACGTGATTCGGTGGCCAAGCGGGGAGAGCGGTACGTCGACGACATCACCGAGGTGCGCATCGACGGTGATCAGGCGCGCGGCTTCGTGACCTACCACTTCGACAACGCCCCGGAGGAGACCGAGCGCGTCGAAGTGGCCTTCGCGCGCGAGGCCGGAGCCTGGACGGTGTGTTCGCCGGGCCCCAGCTAGATATGGGAGACTCGCGACCGTGAGCTACGCGGGAGACATCACGCCGGAAGAGGCGTGGAAAGTGCTGGTCGAGAACCCCGACGCGGTGCTCGTCGACTGCCGCACCGAGGCCGAGTGGCGCTTCGTCGGAGTGCCCGACATCTCGGCGTTGCAGCGCGAGGTCGTCTACGTCGAGTGGAACCGCACCGACGGCAGCCACAACGACGGTTTCGTCGACGACCTGGTGGCCTCCGGCGTCACCCCCGGCGAACGTCCGGTGGTCTTCCTCTGCCGCTCGGGCAACCGATCGATCGGCGCCGCCGAACAGGCGACCGAAGCGGGCATCGCCCCGGCCTACAACGTGCTCGACGGGTTCGAGGGCAATCTCGACTCCGAGGGTCACCGCGGGTCGACCGGGTGGAAGGCCGTTGGCCTGCCGTGGAGGCAGTCGTGAGCGAACCAAAGGACCCCGGGCGAGCGGAGCGACGGGAAGATGATCCCGTGCCATCGGTCCGGATCCCGAAACCACTGCCCGACGGCGTCAGCCAGGCCACCATCGGCGTGCGCGGCGGACTGCTGCGGTCGAACTTCGAGGAGACCTCCGAGGCGCTGTACCTGACGTCCGGGTACGTCTACGCCTCGGCGGGTGACGCCGAGAAGGCCTTCACCGGCGAAATCGACCGCTACGTCTACTCGCGCTACGGCAACCCCACCATCTCCATGTTCGAGGAGCGGCTGCGGCTTATCGAGGGCGCGCCCGCGGCGTTCGCGACGGCGACCGGCATGGCCGCGGTCTTCACGGGGCTGGGTGCGCTGCTCGGCGCCGGCGACCGGCTGGTCGCGGCGCGCAGCCTGTTCGGCTCGTGCTTCGTGGTCTGCAACGAGATCCTGCCCCGCTGGGGCGTGGAGACGGTGTTCGTCGACGGCGAGGACCTCGCCCAGTGGGAGGAAGCGCTCTCGGTCCCCACGCAGGCGGTGTTCTTCGAGACGCCGTCGAACCCCATGCAGTCGCTGGTCGACATCGAGGCTGTGTGCGAGCTGGCCCACGCCGCCGGCGCAAAGGTGGTGCTGGACAACGTCTTCGCCACCCCGCTGTTGCAGCAGGGCATCCCGCTGGGCGCCGACGTCGTCATCTACTCGGGCACCAAGCACATCGACGGCCAGGGCCGCGTGCTCGGCGGCGCGATCCTCGGCGACCAGGAGTTCATCGACGGGCCGGTGCAGAAACTCATGCGCCACACGGGCCCGGCGATCAGTGCGTTCAACGCGTGGACCCTGCTCAAGGGCCTCGAGACGCTCGCCGTCCGGGTGGACTACTCCAACCGGTCCGCACAGCGGGTGGCCGAGTTCCTCGAGGGCCACCCCGGCGTCAGCTGGGTGAAGTACCCATTCCTGCCGTCACACCCGCAGTACGAGCTGGCCAAGCGGCAGATGAGCGGCGGCGGCACGGTGGTCACGTTCGAGTTGGCCGGCGGTAGCAAGGAGCGCGCGTTCGAGGTGCTCGACAAGTTGGAGCTGATCGACATCTCGAACAACCTCGGCGACGCCAAGACGCTGATCACCCACCCCGCCACCACGACTCACCGCGCGATGGGCCCCGAGGGGCGCGCGGCGATCGGCCTCGGCGACGGCGTGGTTCGGGTGTCGATCGGCCTCGAGGGCACCGAAGACCTGATTGCGGACCTGGATCGGGCGCTCGGCTAGCCGTGTCCAAGTCGAGTGCGGCGAAGAAGGCACGGCGCAAGAAGCGGGTCTCGACGCGCAACTCCCGGTGGATGCCCGCCGAGGTACACGCAGACCTCGAGGCCGTCACCGAGTTGGATGCTCTGCTGATCGAACGCGGCTGGGAGTTCGACGAGGAGTTCTCCAACGCCGAGGTCGTGTCGTGGTTCTACCCGCCGTCGGCGGCCGAATTCGACGACGAGGCAAGCGAACCCGTCACCCGCATGTGGCTGACGAACTCCGAGGAGCAGCACGTGCTACTCGTGGGCACGGGCCCCGACGACCACGACTACGTCTTCACACACGACGAACTCGTCGAGTCGCTCGACGAACTCGAGGCGTACCGGGCCGGGGACCCGCTGCCCGCGAGCGGCTAGTTCTTCTCGACGACGCCCAGGGACGCCTGCGCCCGGTCCTCGTAGCTCTTGCGTGCGGCCTGGTCGTACTCGAGGAACACGTTGTCGAGCCCGAGCTTGCGGTTCATCCACCTGCGACCGCGCGGGCCGAGCATGGACGCCGCGGCAGCGGTGAACCGCAGTGGGGTCGGCACCGAGACCATCGTCTTCGGCTTGTCGAGGGTCTTGACGATCGCGGCGGCGATGACCTCGGGCTCGACCGGCTTGGTGCCCGCGGTCTCCTTGGTGCCCGAGACCAACTGGGTGTTGGTGAACGGCGGCATGACGACGGACACCTCGACGCCGTGTGGGGCCATCTCGTCGGCCAGCGCGACGGACAGTCCGACGACCGCGAACTTCGCGCCGACGTAGACCACCTGGCCGGGCACCGGGATCATGCCCGACAGCGACGCGATGTTGATGACGTGGCCGCGGCGGCGCTTCACCATCTCGGGCAGCGCCAGTTGGCAGCCGGCGAGCACGCCGTAGAAGTTGACCTCGATCGAGGAGCGGATCGACTGCTCGCTCTGCTCGAGGAAGGGGCCGATGGGCATGACGCCTGCGTTGTTGATCAGCACGTCGATGTGCCCGGCGCCGTCGGTGCGGGCCTTGTCGAGGAAGACCTCGAACGATTCCCGGTCGGTGACGTCGAGCGGGTAGCCCGTCACCTGTCCGTAGCGGCCGAGTTCGGTGACGGCGCTCTCGAGCACCGCAACGTCGCGGTCGCCGATGACCACGCGTGCACCGCGTGCCAGCAATGCCTTCGCGGTGGCATGGCCGATGCCGCGGGCGGCGCCGGTGATCGCGATGGTCCTACCCCTGATGTTGTCCATGCGGCAAAACTTTACACCTGTCAACTTTTGGTTCCAAGTGCGTCCGCTCGGTACGGGGGCAGCTGAGGGGTTTTGCTCGTGATGACGCGATGTCGACCTTCCGGAATGCTGCGGGCGGGTTCGCGTTGGACCCTGTCATGAGGCTAGAAACGGTGGTGATGAGCAATCCGACGTTCGTGCCGGTGAGTCAGGACGACCCGCTCGCCGAGCCACTGCTGGCCGAGCTGGCCTACGAGTACGCCACCCGGTACGGCAGCACCATCGAGCGCGTCGGGAACTGGCTGCGCGGTTACCCGGCGGCCGAGTTCGCGGCGCCGGACGGCGCGATGGTGATCGGACACGTCGACGGCGTCCCGGTCACCGGTGGCGCGTTCCGCCGCTTCGACGAGCGCACCGCCGAACTCAAGCGCATCTGGACCGACAGCAGGCACCGCCGCAGGGGTCACGCTCGTGCGCTGCTCGCGGTGCTGGAGGCCGACATAGCCGCACGCGGGTACCGCCGCATCTACCTCACCACCGGTGACAAGCAGCCCGAGGCCGAGGCGCTCTACCTGGCGACGGGCTACCGCAGGCTGGCAGAACCGCTGGAGGAGCAGGGCGAGGGCTACCCGGTGGCGTTCCTGAAGGACCTCCCCGACGGGGGACGGCGATGACGGTCCCGCTGTCGATCCTCGACCTGTCGCCGATCAGTGAGGGCAGCGACGCGGCGTCGGCGCTGCGCAACACCGTCGACCTCGCCCGGCATGCCGAGCGCTGGGGCTTCACGCGCTACTGGGTGGCCGAGCACCACTTCGTCGCGGTGGCCAGTTCGTCGCCCGCCGTGCTGATCGGCCAGATCGCCGCGGCCACCGAGCGGATCCACGTGGGGGCGGCCGCCGTCCAGCTGGGCCACACCACCGCGGTCGCGGCGGTCGAGAGCTTCGGCACCCTCGACGCGTTCCACCCGGGTCGCATCGACCTCGGCGTCGGCAGGTCGGGTCAGCGTCGCCGCGAGGCGCTCGCCGCGCCGCCGCCGAAGGCGCCTGCCGTCCCGGCGGAGTGGCGCGACGTCGACGGCGTCGTGGTGCCCGCGCCGTTCGACGTCAGCGCACAGCTGCGCAACCCGACACTGGTCGCGCGGATGGCGGCGCTACAGCAGCCCAGGGCTGAGTCACCGGACTTCACCACGCAGGTCGACGACATCCTCGCGATGCTCGACGGCGGCTATGCGGCCAACGGCGTCGAGAGCCACGTGGTGCCTGGTGAGCGAGCGCCGTTGCGGCCGTGGGTCTTCGGCAGCAGCAAGGGCCAGAGCGCGGAGGTCGCCGGGTCGCGCGGCCTGCCGTTCGTGGCGAGCTACCACATCACGCCCGCGACGGCGCTGGACGCCGTCGACGCCTACCGCAACGCCTTCCGGCCGTCGCAGGCGCTGCGCGAGCCCTACGTCGTGGTGTCCGCGGACGTGGTGGTGGCCGACGATCACGACACCGCCGTGTACCTGGCCTCGTCGTACGGCCGCTGGGTGTACTCGATCCGCGCGGGCGACGGCGCGGTGCCCTACCCCAGCCCGGACCGGTGTGACCCGCTCACTCCCGATCAGGTCGAGGTCGTGAAGGACCGCACCGCAACGCAATTCGTCGGGGACCCCGACGAGGTGGCCCACCGGCTGGAGGCACTGCAGCGGGTGACCGCGGCCGACGAGCTGGTCGTCACGTCCGTCACCCACCGGCATGCCGACCGCCTCCGCTCCCACGAGCTGCTCGCCAAGCGCTGGGGCCTGCACTAGCGGGGCCCCTTTCCAGGGTGTCCCCTCCTCCCGCGAGCGTGCGTGTCTGCGGGCGACACGCCGCGTGAAAACCTGAGTTCGCGCACGCTCGTGAAGTCAGCAGCTGGCGAGTGGCCACTTATTCGACGCGAACTCGCGACATGCGTGCATCAACTGGCCACTCGACGAGTGAACATCCTCGGCATGTGGGCCAGAGGCCGTCCTGGTGGTGTCGTAGTGGTGGTCGCATGCGCCACCCAGTTCTGTCCGATGTCGGGAAAAACCATCCGAAGACTCGCCCAGAATGCATCGACCCCGCAGATCGCCCAGATCGCCATGCTCACGTAGACCAGCGCCTAACCTTGGTTGGTGTGCTGACGCAACTCGCGGTGGGGTGGCTGCTCCTGCTTGCCGCCGTGCTCGCGTTCGTCGGCGGGTTCGTGGTCCGCACGCTGATCGGTAGGCACCGCGAACGCTCGGGGATCCGGAAGGCCGTCGGTGCACTGCGGGGCAACGTCGTCGGGCGGATCTTGTTCGGCCCGGTCACCGAGGATGCACTCGACGACGAGGAACTCGACCAGATGATCCTCATGCCCGCGATCACCGTGTCGTGCGGGCTATGCCTGACGTCGATCTTCCTGCTCGGCTACGAGGTGCTGACCTAGTCGCCCAGAGTGCCGACCACGGCCAGCGCGTCGTTCCTCGCGTCGACCCCGGCATCGCCGATCACGTCCGCCAACCGCTGCCGCAGGAGCGCCTGCGCGTCGGATTCCAGGGTCAGCACGTTCGAGTACGTCGTGACGAGGTCCACCCAATCCGCGGTGGCGTAGTGCAGCCGCTCGACGAACGGCCGCCGCTCGGCGGTGAAGCCCGCGGCTGCGAGCAGCGGGCCGATTCGGTCGGCATCCTCGACGCCGACCGACGGCCGCCGCCAATCGTCGAGCAGGCCCGCATAGGCCGCGTCGAGCTGCTCTCGGCTGGGGTGCACCGACGCGATGCGGTTCCACAGCATGGCGACCCGACCACCCGGCGACAGCAGCGACGCGACCTTGCTCAGCGCCGACGTCGGCTCGACCCAGTGGAACGACTGCGCGAACACCACCAGGTCGAACGCCCGTCCGGCCGGATCCCAGGACTCGAACGGCGACACCTCGACGTCGATGCCCTTGTCGGCGGCGAGCCGCGCCATCTCCGAATCCGGTTCGACGGCAAGGACTTCGGCGCCGATGTCGAGCAGCTGACGGGACGCGATGCCCGTACCCGCACCCACGTCGAGCACGCGCATGCCTCGCCGTGAGACCAGACCGGCGATCATCGCCTCGGGGTAGCGGGGCCGGTGGCTGTCGTACCGCTGCGCCGCGGCGCCGAACGACCCCGCGCGACGGGTGTCGCGGTGCAGTGGTGCCTGGTCGCTCATCGGGCGGTCAGAGCGCGGCGGCGCGTTCGGCCGCCTCCCGGATCGGGCCGCGCCACACCGGTCCGTGGCCCGGCAGCACCACGTCGGTGTCGAGCATGCCCAGCGCGCCCAGGCTGCGCACGCAGCTGTCCTGATCGTGGTTGAACAGACCGGGGAGCAGTTGCGGTCCCCGATCCTTCGACACCGGATGGCCCGTCACGAGCGCGTCGCCGCTGACGAGGACGCCGTCGACGACGTAGGAGCAGTGCCCACCGGTGTGGCCGGGCGTGGGGATGGCCATCGGCGTACCGGGTAGAGCCGCGGCCACCTCTTCGGTCAGTGCGTGCGCGGTCGGGATGCCCGCGCGTCGCAGCGCGCCCTTGAACCCGATGGTCATCGACCACTTCAGGTACCGCGGCCGCCAGAGTTTCGCCATCAGATGTCCGATGGACACCTGCTCGAGGTACTCGCGGTGCGCGTGGCCCACCTCGGCGGCGTGACAGAACACCGGCGTGCCATGGGTTTTCGCGAACCAGATCGCCGACCCGAAGTGGTCGACGTGCGCGTGGGTCAGCAGGAACGCGTGGATGTCGTCGATCCCGAAGCCCAGCTGGCGGACCGAGTCGATGACTTCGTCGCGCTGGCCGGGGAAACCGGCATCGATGACGAGGACACCGCTGTCGTCGGTGACGAGGGTCCAGTTCACCAGCTCGGTCTGCGCGAAGTGCACGGAGTCGGTGATGGCCGTGAGAGCCGCCATGCGGTGAGTGTAGCGAGACGGGTGGAATAACCCGCCGACGTCAGGAGTAGAAAAGAAGCGTGGCTGAACTCAAATTGGGATACAAGGCATCAGCAGAGCAGTTCGCCCCGCGCGAACTCGTGGAACTGGCCGTGGAGGCCGAGGCGCACGGCATGGACAGCGCCACGGTCAGCGACCACTTTCAGCCCTGGCGGCACGAGGGCGGACACGCTCCGTTCTCGCTCGCCTGGATGACGGCCGTCGGCGAGCGGACCAAGCGACTGACCCTCGGCACCTCGGTGCTGACCCCGACGTTCCGCTACAACCCGGCGGTGATCGCGCAGGCGTTCGCCACCATGGGCTGCCTGTACCCGGACCGGATCTTCCTCGGCGTGGGCACCGGTGAGTCGCTCAACGAGATCGCCACTGGCTTCGAGGGCGAGTGGCCGGAGTTCAAGGAGCGCTACGCCCGGCTGCGCGAGTCGGTGCGGCTGATGCGCGAGCTGTGGCTCGGCGACCGCGTCGACTTCGACGGCGAGTACTACAAGACCAAGGGCGCCTCGATCTACGACGTGCCCGAGGGCGGCATCCCGATCTACATCGCCGCGGGCGGCCCGCAGGTGGCCAAGTACGCCGGCCGCGCGGGCGACGGCTTCATCTGCACCTCCGGCAAGGGGGAGGAGCTGTACAAGGACAAGCTCATCCCGGCGGTGAAGGAGGGCGAGGAGGCCGCGGGCAAGGCGCCCGACGCGATCGACCGCATGATCGAGATCAAGATCTCCTACGACACCGATCCCGAGCTGGCGCTCGAGAACACACGCTTCTGGGCGCCGCTGTCGCTGACCGCGGAGCAGAAGACCAACATCCACGATCCGCTCGAGATGGAGAAGGCCGCCGACGAGCTGCCCATCGAGCAGGTGGCCAAGCGCTGGATCGTCGCCTCTGATCCCGACGAGGCCGTCGCGAAGGTCAAGGACTACGTGGACTGGGGCCTCAACCACCTCGTGTTCCATGCGCCCGGCCACGACCAGCGCCGCTTCCTCGAGCTGTTCCAGCGCGACCTCGAGCCGCGCCTGCGCAAACTGGGCTAGCCGGTGGGCGCCGTGGGGCGACCGGTGATGCGGTACACCCGGAAGCGCTCGTCGCCGGTGGCGCCGTAGACCGAGTGCACCAGGGTGCCGAGGCCTGCCCCGTCGTTCCACAGGCTGGGGTAGCGCACGTTGAGTGCGTCGGCGTCGCTGATCACGGGGTTGCTCGAGACGATGTAGCGCACGCCGAAGTCCCACGGCCGGTTCATCACCGGGTTGAAGTCGTAGTCGCTGGTGATGACGAACTGCTTCGGGTTGTTCGACGACAGCCAGATGCCCCAGGTGTTGAACGTGTCCATGAGCACCGCGCCCTCGGGCAGGTGTCTGCGGTCGAAGTAGTCGGCGAGCGAACGGTCGTTGACCATCAGCCTGCGGAACCACTGCTCGGTCGGCGGGTAGCGCTGCGGATCGGCCAGCGACTTGAGCCCGAACTGCAACTGCTGGTTGCCGATTCGTTCGTCGGACATCGCGCGCACGGTAACCGGGATGCCGATGAGCAGCGACGCGACCAGCAGCGCGGCGCCGGCCCGGCTGACCAGGTCACCGGCGCGCCAGCGCGCAGGCTCGTCGTCGTGCGGCGTCCAGCACGCCAGCGCGATGCAGACGACGAGCGGGATCGCCAGCAGGTAGAACCGGAACCAGCCGAACGTCGTCGACGAGTACTGGCTCCACGCCGCGAAGGCCAGTACCGGACCCATCGTGGCGATCGGCACCAGGACGGCGACGTTGCGGCGCAACGCCGCCACCACGACCGCACCCGCCACCGCGACGCCCAGGAACGGTTGCATGCCGAGCAGTCGGGCGCCGATGACCACCCAGTCGTCGGACGCCGCCTGCGCCAGCGGCCCACCGCGTTCCGCCGCTCCCGCCACCTGGCTGCCGTTGCCGTACTGCGACGACAGCGTCGCGAACAGTTCCCCCGACACCACCCACCCGGTGACCGCCCAGATGGTGAAGGCGCACGTGAGCGGGAACATGACGATGACCACGCACAGGATCGTCGAGTCGATCCGCGCCGACGAACGCGCACGCCGGAACGCGATCACGGCCACCAGGGCGGCCGCACCCACCGCGGCGGGCACCACCTCGTACCGTGCGAGGTAGCCGAGGCCGAGAGCGATTCCTGCCCAGGCCAAGTCGCCGACGCGGTCGTGGCGGATCCACTGCATCAGGTGGCGGATGCACCACAGCAGGAAGAACGTCTCGGCGGCCTCGCTCATCCCCGACGCGCCGTAGACGACGATCATCGGCTGCAGGGCGAAGCACGTGACTGCCAGCCAACGCCACGCGGCACCCACGGCACGGTCGAGCGCCATCCGGCGAACCATCAGCGCCGCGGCCGCCATGAACAGCGCACTCTGCACGACCGATGCCAGCCCGTGGGTCTTGAGTTCGGGCCACCATCGGCTGAACTGCAGCACCGGGATCTCGACCATGCTGGGCAGGGGATTCCAGACGAACCCGATCGCCGAGAGGTGCGGCTGCCGGCTGAACACCACGTAGCCGGCATTGGCCACCCGGGACGTCGCATCGGGGTCGAACATGTTGTAGCGCAACACCAGAACGGTGCCGATGGTGAAGTACAGCGCGCTGAGGCCGAGGAACAGTGCCGCGCCGGCACCGCGTCGCGACGACCGGTGCCCTTCGGCGACGTCACTCGTCGCCGTCGGGGTCGGCGCGACCGCGGTGACCGTCACGGTGTCACCGCCTCACACGGCGGTGACGCACCACGAGCATCGCGGCGACACCGATCACGGCGGCCACGCCCAGCGACAGACTGAGCCAGGCCCACCACTTCCAGCCGTCACCGGGGTACTCGTTCATCAGCCCGCCGCCCTCGCGCACGGTCAGGTTGACCGCCTGGGCCGCCGGTCCGGTCGCGACGACGTCTCCGGTCAGCGACGCCCACCGGTTGGGGAGGCCACGGACGTAGTCGAAGCTGCGGTCCACCAGCGACCAGTCCTCGGTTCCCGAGATCGCCAGAACCGAACGGCCGTTCTGCGTGAATGCCTGGACGACCCCGAGCGCACCGTTGACGTCGATGTCGGTGGCGAGGCTTCCATTGACACCGGCCGAGGTCGACTTGCCCGGCAGCAGTGGCGGCTTCATGCCGGCCTTGGCCAGCTCGTCGCCACCGGCGACCACGAGGAGCCCGGTGCCGGAGGCGACCCCGTCGGCGAACGTGGTGATCTGCGGCCGCAGCGTGATCCCCGTCTGCTGGCCCATCAGGTTGATGGCCTGCCCGGCGAAGCGGATCCGGTCGGGGCTGTCGATCGCGACGCCGAAGTCGGGCGTGAATGCCATCGGCAGCACGGGGAATCCGCCCCGGTTGCGGGTACCCGGCGTCACGGTGACCGTCGACGACGGATCGAGTGCGAACGTGATGCGGTCGTTCATCGGCGCGCACTCCTGGCGGGGCACGTACCGAATCTCCAGCGCCATGCCGACGTTGGAGCTGATCGACTCGGCGGGGATGTCACCGGTCACGTCGAGCTTGCCGGACTCGTCGAGGCGGTGGGTGGCGAGCACCGTCGAGCCCGAGCGGATGAGCACCGACGCCTCACCGCCGACGACCGGGGTGTAGGTCGCCTTGACGTGCACCTCGGCGTTCGTGATCGGTCCCACGCCGAACACGCTGGCGTCGAATCCGGCGTACATCGTGGTGGTGCCCTGAGCCGACGTCTGTCCGGTCATGCCGAGCTGCCCGAAGGTCTTGATGTTGGTGGACTGGGCGCGAGCCTGCTGCGTGTCGAGCACCGTGGCGCTGGCGGTCTGGGCGAGCGTCACGCGCCTGTCGGCGAACATGTCGACCTGGCGGACCAACTGGTCACCCGTACCGGTGATGACCAGGGTGGCGGCGGGCGTGCCGGGGTTCTCGACCACCATGCCGGCCTTGCCGCCGTCGCGGATGTCGATCACCCTGCGGGAGAACGTCACCGGCGGTGGCGGTCCGTCGAACGTCGCGATGTCGATGCGCACCGGCATCGGCCGGTACAGGTGCGTGAGTTCGGCGACGAGGTCGAGGGCGGCTTGCTGCTGGCTGGTCGTGGGCGTGGATCCGACCCGCACGACGACCTGGTCGAGGTAACCGGGAAGGAAGTCGGCCACCGTGACCGGATCGGGCGTGGGTCCGGAGTAGGAGGTGGCGAGCTGATTCAGCGTCACCGCAGGCGGTTGTGAACAGCTGGTGATCGACGGATTCGAATCGCGCAGGACGAATCTCAATGTCGCGCGGCCCTCGGTGACCTGTGCCGCCGACAGGTCGACGCTGAACGGCACCGTCGCCAGGTCGGCGGGAACGACGACGCTGCCCAGCACGACGCCGCGGCCGTCGAGGACGTCGACGCGGCCGTTGCTGACGTTGACCACCGATCCGATCTGGCCCACCAGCACGGTCGGGCCGACACCGGTGGGCACCGGAACCGACGTCTCCACTGGCTGATTCGAGCCGATCAGGTCCAGCCGGTCGGACAGGCCGAGCTGGGTCCAGGTGATCGGTGGCGTCACGCCGGGCCCTGCGGGCTCCGACGGCTCGGACACCGCGGCGGCGTACGGTTCGGCTGCTGCGACCGGCCCGTTGAAGGCTTGGGCGGCAACCGCACCGACGACGAGCGGGACTGCCAGCGCCTTGAGGAGTAGGGGTTTCATTCGATGACCTCCGTTGGTCTGGGTGAAGCGGTCGGTTCGGTGGGATGGTCGAGCCCGTGCACGGTCTTCTCCCAGAAGAACGGCCGGAACAGCAACTGGTAGAGCGCCTTCACCGCGGCGACGGACTGCAGAATCCAGTACAGCGGCGCCAGCAGGGCGGCCCACCACAGGTAGGGCTTGTCGAGTGCCTGGGTCACCACCAGCCCGGTGAAGATCGACAGCGGCGCCCCGATCAGGAACAGCGCCAGGCAGACGTAGTAGGTGACCGGCGGGAACAGCGAGCCGATGAAGTCGGGCCTGCCGAGCACCCACACCAGCATGCTGAACCAGAAGACGAGGTTGAACGCGCTCGTCAGCGGGACGCCGCCAGTCATGTTGATCATCCGCAGCGTTGCCTTGACGCCGATCTCGCGGCGCAGTAGCACCGGATTGCGCAGGTGCACCAGCATCGTCTGCAGATAGCCCTTGTACCAACGGGACCGCTGACGGATCCAGTTCACGACGTCGGAGTTGGCTTCCTCGAGCGTGATCGAGTCCAGGATGAGGGTGCGGTATCCGTGCCGAGCCAGTCGCACGCCGAGGTCGGCGTCCTCGGTGACGTTGAACTCGTCCCAGCCGCCGATGTCCCGCCACACCGCGGTCGGCATGTGATTGGACGTGCCGCCCAGCGGTACCACGCACCGCGACTCCTCGACGGCGGGCAGCACGACGCCGAACCACTGGTCGTACTCGAGCGAGAACCAGCGGGTGAGCAGGTTCTGCTTCTCGTTGAAGTAGCCGAGTCGCGCTTGCAGGCAACCGATCTCGGACGGTACGCGCCGGAAGCCGGCGACGGCGCGGCGCAGCTGCAGCGGGTCGGGCACGTCCTCGGCGTCGTAGATCGTGACGAACTCGCCGCGCAGGTCGGGGAGCGACATCCCGTAGTTGCACGCCTTCGGCTTGGTCTTGGGCATGCTGTGCGGGATGAGGACGATGCGGGTGGACTGCAGATCGGCGCCCAGTAGCGCGCTCTGGGTGGCGATGTCGTCCTCTTCGACCAGCAGCAGGATCTCGAGTTTGTCGACGGGGTAGTCGAGCCGGCCGACGCCGTTGATGAGGTTGGTGACGATCGTCGGTTCGTCGTAGACGGGCAACAGCACGGTGTAGACGGGCAGTTCGGCGTCGGGCAGCGCGAGCGCCTCCTCGGCGTCGACGTGGATCAGCGCCGAGGACCGAAGCCCGCGCAGGAGCAGGTAGTTGCGGTCGATCGTCGAGGCGAGGTACAGCGATGCCATCAGTCCTGCGAGCAGTGGCGGGATCACGTGCGGCCACGCGACGGCGGCGAGCAGCACGCCGAGCGCGACTGCGCCGAATCGGAGTAGGGAGGCGGGCCCAAGGATGCTGCGCGCCGAGAGGTGCGCGGAGAGCTGCTCAGTCACCGGCGGGCGCTTCCGCGGCGACGTCTGCGGGCGGTGCGAACAGGCTCATCACCTGGGTGGCACGTTGGCTGACGCGGGGATCGACGGTGCCGTCGGCGCTGGGTTGTTGGCGCGCAACCCACAGCGCAGGGCGCACGGCGGTGTGCACGAGTGAGAGGGGTTGCGGCGCAGGCGGTGTCTGGTCGCCATCGATGGTCTGGCTCACGACGACCGTGACGCGTTGGTTCAGCGCTCCGGCGCGCCACGTCCAGGTCACCGCGTACCAGTCGCGGCCCGCGCCGTCGGTCGCGGCGTCGGCGTTGGTGTGGATCACGCGCGCGCCGAGCGGTACGGACGGCCCGGTGATGGGTCGGTAGTCGAGTGGGCGGCTGGTCGGATACCAGACCGCGTCGGCGAAGTCGTCGAGTGCCGCCGGATCGGGGGTGGTCATCACGTCCACCGCCGCTGCGGGCACGACGGCGCTGCCGGGTAGGTCGTAGCGCACGAGGGTCGACTGCGGACCGAGGAAGTCGGTGACGAAGGGGAACGACGTCGGTGCAGTCAGGTCGGCACGATCGGCCCAGTTGGCGTCGATCGTCGGCATCGTGGTCGGGCGAACGGCGATGGGCGTGGTGGCCAGCAGTGCCACTGCCGTTGCCCCGAGGATTGCCAGCGAAGTCAGCGGCCTGCGCGGCAGGGAGCGGTGAGTCGGCGCTGCTGCGACGGGGTTGGACGCCTTGGCCAACCGCGCCAGGAGGACCGTTGCCGCGACGGGGATGAGCCCTCCGGCTACGAGGACCGTCGGTAGCCGGCCGACGTGGTCGCCGGCGAACACCACGAAGGCGCCGGCGGCCGCGTAGCAGCCCTGCGCCGCAACGAGCCGACGGCGGACGGTCGTGCACCGGCCCGCCAGGAACACCGCGATCGCCCCCACGGTCGCGGTGACCAAGCCGTAGGCGAGGTCCGAGCCACCCAGGCCTGCCGTTGCCAAGATGAAGGGCAGAGGCGTCGCGAAGCAGATGGCGAAGACCCAGAGCGCCCACATCCGCACGGTGTGGCGCACGCCGAACATCACCGCCACCGCGCAGGCGAGCCACACGACGATGGCGAGCAGTTGCAGTCGCCACAGGCCGGCCAGTGATTCGGCCCTGGCGCTGAGCAGGTGAATGACCGTCATCCCTGCGACGCCGAGCAGGGTGGCGATGATCCAGTCCGACTCCGAGTCGCTCACCCCCCGCGGCGTCGAGCGGTACCCGGTGGCGATCATCGCCAGCAGCAGGGGGACCACGACGAGGTAGGTGGCGCGGGACCCGGCGATGGCGTCGGCGAGGATTTGCTGGTAGCTGGCGGAGTAGGCGACGGCGCTCAACGCCACGACCGCGAGGACGCGCTGCCACCCGGGTAGGTCGACGTCGCGGACGGCGGCGACGACGGGATGGGAGCGGCGCTGCGGCGCGACGACCGCGGCTGGGGTCTCGGACGTCGAAACGGTCGATGCGGGTGCGTGTCCCGAGATGACGGCGCCGTCGGCGTGTGGCATGGATTCCCCCGGAATGTGGATGCGTCGTCAATCGACCGAGATGCCCGATGGCCGACCGCCGAGGCGACTCGGCAGATATTGACGCTGATAGAAAAATACTAGGACAGGTAATTTCAGCAAACTGCATGGATGTTACTGTGATCTTGCTCACAAGAGGTTTGACGTCGACTGAGTCCGGGTTGCGGCGGCGTTGCTGGCCACCCCGTCGGAAGGCGAGATCGCACCCTGGCACGGGGCGGTCGACCACGTCCCGCGTCATCGGTCGCCGAGAACCCCGTCACCGTGCCGTCCCGGGTTGGGCAAGGGGGCGACTGCCGAAATGAGCACTGCCACAGCGCATTACACCCGGCGGGAGATCCGACTCGCAGCACGGCGCCGCCAGCGCCATCCCCGCCGGCGGGTCGTGCGTGACTTCCCCCTCGCCAACCGACCAACCGGGCCCCGGACCGTCGCGCCAGGGCTCCCAACGGGCCGCCACACGGGCCGGAATCGAGACGGTCGGGGCGCGGTTCCGAACGTTCTCGCTGTGCTCGTGGAGGTTCAGCGAAGTGTTCGCACTGGTGAGGCGACGCCGAGGGGAGGGGTGTGGCCGGAACGGACGGGATACGGAAGGCTGTGTGGCGTGGCAGAGGCTATGCAGGGCGCCGGCAATTCATCCAGCACATCCATCTACGTAGCGGCCCCCGAAGGCGACACCGGCAAGTCGACCGTCGCGCTGGGCATCCTGCACCGGCTGACGGCCACCGTCGCCAAGGTTGGGGTGTTTCGCCCCATCACCCGGATGGGCGAAGACCGCGACTACATCCTTGAGTTGCTGCTCGCCCACACCACCGCGGGGCTGAGCTACGAGGAGTGCGTCGGCGTCGGCTACGCAGAGCTGCACGAGGACCCCGACACCGCACTGGGCGACATCGTCGACCGCTACCACCAGGTTGCCGAGCGGTGCGATGCCGTCGTGATCGTCGGCAGTGACTACACCGACGTGGCCTCGCCGAGCGAGCTCAGCGTCAACGCCCGCATCGCGGTGAACCTCGGCGCGCCGATCGTGCTCGCCGTGCGCGCCGCCGACCGCACCCCGGACGACGTCGCGCACGTCGTCGAACTGTGCCTGGCCGAGATCGCTGGACAGCATGCGCACACCGCCGCCGTCGTGGCCAACCGCGCCAACCCCGACGAACTCGATGCCGTTGCAGCGGCGCTGAAGGGCTTCGAGGCCGACGGCCTCAAGTGCTACGTGCTCCCAGATGACCCGCTGCTGATCGCCCCTTCGGTGCGCGAACTGTGCGCGGCGGTGAACGGCACACTGGTCAGTGGCGACGACGACCTGCTGAACCGCGAGGCACTCGGCGTCCTGGTCGCCGGCATGACGGCCGAACACGTCGTGGAGCGGCTCACCGAGGGCATGGCGGTCATCACTCCCGGCGACCGGTCCGACGTGGTGCTCGCGGTCACCAGCGCGCATGCGGCCGAGGGGTTCCCGTCGCTGTCGACCATCATCCTCAACGGGGGCTTGGCGCTGCACCCGTCGATCGCCGCGCTCGTCGAGGGTCTGCGGCTGCGGTTGCCGATCGTGGCGACCGATCTGGGCACCTACGACACCGCGCGGGCGGTGTCCCAGGCCAGGGGCCGCGTCACCGCGGACTCCCAGCGCAAGGTCGACACGGCGATCCAGTTGATGGAGACGCACGTCGACACCGCCGATCTCATCGCGCAGCTGTCGATCGTCGTCCCGTCGGTGGTGACGCCGCAGATGTTCACCTACCAGTTGCTCGACCGCGCCCGCGCCGACCGCAAGCGCATCGTGCTGCCCGAAGGCGACGACGACCGCATCCTCAAGGCCGCGGGCCGGCTGCTCAAGCGCGCCGTCGCGGACCTGACGATCCTCGGGGAGGAGTCGACCGTTCGTGCCAGGGCCGCTGAACTCGGCGTCGACCTCTCCGACGCGACGGTGCTCAACCCTGCGACCAGCGAGCTGTGCGACCAGTTCGCCGAGCAGTACTCCGAACTGCGCAAGCACAAGGGCGTCACCGTCGAACAGGCGCGCGAGGTCATCCACGACGTCTCGTACTTCGGCACCATGCTGGTGCACAACGACATGGTCGACGGGATGGTGTCCGGCGCCCGGCACACCACGGCACACACCGTGCGGCCGTCGTTCGAGATCATCAAGACGCTGCCGGACGTCTCCACGGTGTCGAGCATCTTCCTCATGTGCCTCGCCGACGAGGTGCTCGCCTACGGTGACTGCGCCATCGTGCCCGACCCGACCGCGGAGCAGCTGGCGGACATCGCGATCTCCTCGGCCCGCACGGCCGCGCAATTCGACATCGAACCCCGCGTCGCGATGCTGTCCTACTCGACCGGGACCTCCGGCACCGGCGCCGACGTCGAGAAGGTCCGGGAGGCAACCGAACTGGTGCGCCAACGGGAACCGGATCTCCTGGTCGAAGGTCCCATCCAGTACGACGCGGCCGTCGAGCCGTCGGTGGCGGCGACGAAGATGCCGGACTCGAAGGTGGCCGGCCGCGCGACCGTGCTGATCTTCCCGGACCTCAACACGGGCAACAACACCTACAAGGCGGTGCAGCGCAGCGCGGGTGCCATCGCGATCGGCCCGGTGCTCCAAGGCCTCAAGAAGCCGGTCAACGACCTGTCCCGCGGGGCGCTGGTCGAGGACATCGTCAACACCGTCGCCATCACGGCGATCCAGGCCCAGGGCATCGTCCGCGAGGAGTCGACCACTTAAATGACCACAGTCCTCGTCCTCAACTGCGGCTCCTCCTCGCTCAAGTACGCCGTCGTCGAACCCGACACGGGCAGGCAGCTCGCCGACGGCATCGTCGAGCGGATCGGTGACGACGGCGGCGTGCCCGACCACGAGGCGGCGCTGCGCACCGCGTTCGACGAGCTGGCTCAGGCCGGCCACCACCTCGAGACGCTGGGGCTGCTGGCCGTCGGCCACCGGGTCGTGCACGGCGGCCCCGACCTGTACCAGCCGACCGTCGTCGACGACGACATGATCGAGACGCTCAAGACGCTCTCACCGCTTGCGCCGCTGCACAATCCGCCCGCCATCGTCGGGATCGAGGTGGCACGCGAGCTGCTGCCCGATCTGCCGCACGTCGCGGTGTTCGACACCGCGTACTTCCACGATCTGCCGGACTCGGCGTCGGCCTACGCGATCGACCGGGACGTCGCGGCCCAGTGGCACATCCGCCGCTACGGCTTCCACGGCACCTCGCACCAGTTCGTCAGTGAGCAGGCCGCCGAGTTCCTCGGGACACCGTTGACGTCGCTCAACCAGATCGTGCTGCACCTCGGCAACGGCGCATCCGCGTCGGCCATCGCCGGCGGCAGGCCGATCGACACGTCGATGGGCCTCACCCCGATGGAGGGCCTGGTGATGGGGACGCGCTCCGGCGACGTCGATCCCGGTGTGCTGGTGTATCTCTGGCGTACGGCCGGGATGAGCATGGAGGACATCGAGACCATGCTCAACAAGCGCTCGGGCGTGCGGGGGCTGGGCGGCCAGATCGACTTCCGGGAACTGCACCGCATGATCGACGCCGGCGACGACGACGCGCGCCGGGCCTACGACGTGTACGTCCACCGGCTGCGCAAGTACATCGGTGCGTATCTGGCGCTGCTCGGGAACACCGACGTGATCACGTTCACCGCGGGCGTCGGAGAGAACGACGCGCTGGTCCGCCGGGATGCGTTGAGCGGGCTGGCGCCGCTCGGCATCGAACTCGACGAGCACCTCAACGACAGTCCCGCCCGCGGTGCGCGGCGGATATCGTTCGAGACGTCACCGGTCACGGTGCTCGTCATCCCCACCGACGAAGAACTCGCGATCGCCAGGGCGTGTGCCGAGGTGGTCGGCTAGTCGCGGACCCAGACTGCGACGAAGTTCACCGGGATGCCGGTGCGTGCGGCGATGCACTCGGCTGCGGCAGCCTCGGCGTCGGCGGGGTGGTCGACGTGCAGGATCGCGTCGATCTCGGGAATGTCGACGGCCCACAGGAAACCGTCGCGGGTGACGTAGACCTCGAACAGCTGGCCCGTCATGGGGCGCAGTGGGCGACGGCGAAGCTGGGAACGTACTGGGCGAGTGCGGTGAGCGACGGTCGCGCGCATGAAGTGCTTCCTCGATGAAGGATTGGGCCGCGCGCAAAGATACTGCGTCGACTCCGGTGTCGCCAAATCAGAAGGTGCTCATCGGCCGGACGCTGTTCGCCAGGTCTACCAGCGCGTACCGGTGTGCTTGGGAGGGCGCCAATCTGGCCAATCCGCGCAACGATGCCTCGACGCCGAGTTGCAACCCATGCTCGGTGAACGGGAAGCCAAGAATGTGGTTCGTGCTGGCCTCGTTCTCGGCCAGCCAGTCCATCGCCGTGCCCAGCACCAGCGCGCGGATCTGCAGGACGCGCGGCTCGGTCTCGGGCAGTGCCTCGACGCGGCGCGCGGCATCGCGGATCTGTTGCTCGGTCACCTCACTGCCCGAGCGGCCCGACAGCAGCGTCACCGCACTGGTCAGCCGGGCCGTGGTGAAGTGCCTCGAGGTCGGCGGCACCTGATCCAGCGTCTTGACGGCGGCTTCGCGCTGACCCGACGACGACTGCGCCCGAGCCAACCCGAAACCGGCGGAGATGACGCCGTTGTCGGTGTTCCACACCGTCTTGTAGAAGCCCTGCTCGTCCGAGTCGCCCGAGAGTTCGGCCGTGGCGGCGAGCGCGAGTTTCGGCGCCAGCTCGCCGGGCAGCGTGTCGAGCACGTCGCTGAAGTGCTTCGTCGCGGCGTCGTAGTCAGCCGAGAGCAGTTGCGCCACACCGCGGAACCACGCCAGCCGCCATCGCCAGCCGACCCGCTCGGCGAGGTCGTCGAGCTTGCGGGTGGCCTTCGCGACGTCACCGAGGTCGAGGAGCGCACGCACCTCCATCAGCGGTAGCTCGACGGACTCCGACAGGTCGATGCCCTCACCCGACTCGAGCGTGCCGTGCCGCGCCGCCCGCAGCGAGTCGAGTGTCTGCACCGGCTGGCTCAGCACGGTCGCCGACAGCACCGTGGCGCCCACGTCGGCGGGATCGACCATGGGCACCGGCAGGGCCCGGACGATCTCGTGCGCCGTCAGCTTCTCCGAGTGCACCTGACCGTCGAGGTACACGTCGGTGTGGGCGACCAGCAGGTCGATGCCGAACGTGGACCGCGACGGGCTGAACACCGTCGACAGGCCTGGCCGAGGCACGCCGGTGTCCTTCGCGACGACCTCGCGCAGCACGCCGAGCAGCTGACCCGACATCTCCTCGGCGCTGGCGAACCGGCGCCGGGGGTCCGGGTCGGTGGCGCGGTGCAGCAGCCGGCAGAACGAGTCGTATTGCGCGAGAACGGGATCGTCGTCAGGAAGCCCGTCGACGTAGCGACCGTTGCGGGTCTTGAGGTCGAGGGTCAGTGCCGCCAGCGTGCGGCCGACCGTGTAGACGTCGGTGGCCACGGTCGGGCCCGTCCTGACGATCTCCGGCGCCTGGTAACCCGGTGTGCCGTAGAGGAATCCATAGGAGTTGACCCGCGACACGGCGCCCAGGTCGATCAGCTTGAGCTGCGACTCGGTGAGCATGATGTTCTCGGGCTTGAGGTCGTTGTAGACCAGTCCGCTCGAGTGCAGGAACGCCATCGCGGGCAGGATCTCCAGCATGTAGCCGATGGCCTGGGACACCGGGAGCTTCTGCCCCTTCGGGGGTTTCAACGAGCGGCCGCCGACGTACTCCATCACGATGTAGCCGACCGGGTCGCCGTGCTTGTCGGCGTGCTCGACGAAGTTGAAGATCTTGACGATCGCGGGATGGGTGACCTCGGCGAGGAACTGCCGCTCGGCCATCGCGATCGCCTGCGCCTCGGCGTCGCCGGCGTGCACCAGGCCCTTGAGCACCACCGGACGATCGTTGACGTTGGTGTCGAACGCCAGGTAGATCCAGCCGAGACCGCCGTGCGCGATGCAGCCCTTGATCTCGTACTGGTCGGCCACCATGTCGCCCGGAACGAGTTGCGGCAGGAACGAATACGGGCTTCCGCAGTGCGGGCACCAGCCCTCGGACAGCGCCTCGCCGTCGGACGACGAGCGGCCCACCGGCCTGCCGCAGTTCCAGCAGAACCGCTTGTGCTCGGCGACCACCGGGTTCTTCATCAGGGCTTCGAGCGGGTCGCGCTCGTGCACCCTGGGGACCTCGACGAGCCCGCCGCCCAGCCTGCGGGTGGGCGACCAGCGGCGCGTCATCGCGGTCGTCTGGTCGCGCGGTTCGGTCTCGGCGGTGTCGACCGACGTGCCGACCGAGTCGTCGAAGTTGGGCCGGAACACCGCCTGGGTCGCGGCGGGGCGCACGGTGGCCAGCGAGTCGTAGGCCATCGGATCGGCAGGCTGGGTGCCGGGATCGGTGTCCGCGTCGTCTTCGGTCGTCGACATCAGCGCTCGTACCTCGGGGAGGGGGGCGAGGGTGCCGGACCCAGCACGGTCAGCCACTTGCGGTACAGCGTGTTCCACGTGCCGTCGCGCCGGATGCGTTCGAGCGTTCCGTTCACGAACCGCACCAGGTTGTCGTTGCCCTTGTTGATGCCGATGCCGTAGGGCTCCTCGTTCATGCTCGGCCCGATGATGTGCAGGTACGGATCCTGGGCGACCAGGCCGGCCAGGATCGTGTCGTCGGTGCTGACGGCGTCGACCTGACGCTGTTGCAGCGCCACCAGACAGTCCGCCCACGTCACCGTCTCGACGACCATGGGCGGCGGGTTGATCTCGCGCACCCGTTCCAGCGACGTGGTGCCCTTCACCGCGCATACCCGCCTGCCCGACAGGTCGGACGCCTTGGCGATGGGGGAGTCGCGCGGCGCGAGGATGCGCTGGTTGGCCGACAGGTATTCGGTGGAGAAGTTCACCAGCAGCTTGCGCTCGCACGTGATGCTCATGGTCTTGACGACGATGTCGACCTGGTTGTTCTGCAGCGCCGCGATGCGGTCGGCCGACGACAGGATGCGGTACTCGACCTGCGACGGGGTGCCGAAGATGTCGCGTGCGACCTCGCCTGCGATGTCGACGTCGAAACCGGTGATCTCGCCGGTGATGGGGTCCCGGAAGCTGAACAGGTTGCTGCCGATGTCGAGGCCGACGATGAGCCTGCCGCGGTTGCGGATGTTCTGCACGGCCTCGTCGGCCTGCGACGTCGTCGGGAACGGGCGCAGGCTCGCCGTGCAGTCGTCCTCCTCCGGCGCGGGCATGCGCGCTGCCTGCGGTGGGGCCTCGACCATGCCCGACGGGGTGGGCGGGGCCAGCGTCACGCCGGGCGTGTCGATCGCCGGGGCGGTCTCGCTGCAGCCGACGAGGGTCGCCGCGATGGCCAGCCCGGCGAGCAGCTTCTTCGCGTTCATCAGCGGCTGTCTCTTCTTCGCGCAAGCGCTCATCAGCGGTACTCGCTCAGTCGCGGCCACAACCCCAGCGACACCGCGATCGCCGCCATCACGCTCAACGCCGCCGCGCCGACGGTGGCACCCGACAGCACCCGCCGCGCGTTGACGATGTCGCTGCGCAACTGCTCCCGGCTCTCGGCGATGCCCTTGCTCAGCGCCGCGTCGAGCTTGTCGAACGCCGGGGTGGAGTCGTCCTCGCCGGTGCCCAGCGCCACCTGCGTGGCGGCCTGGTAGTTGCCGACCGCGATGTAGGCGTTGATCCGGTCGTCGGCGGCACGCCAGCGCTGCAGCAGCTGTTCGGCGTCGACGAGGTCGGCCTTGTCGATCGCGTCGTCGCGGTTGAGGTAGGTGGACAGCTGCTGCGCCATGGCGTCGATGCGCTGGTAGTAGGACTGCTTGCGCACGCCCTCGTCACCCCGCCGGATCAGCGACAGCGTCTCGTCGGCGCGTGCCTGCTGCGCGGTGATCGCCATGGTCGTCACCGTCTTGAGCGACTCGGCCGCCGTGCTCTTGGCGCTGCGGCTGTCCAGGGTGGAGATGATCAGCGCGGTGCCCACCCACACGATCATGATGAGGACCGCCAGCCCGCCCGCCACGAAGCCGATGTTGACCCGCCGCCGCGTGTGCCTGGCGAGCCAACGGTTGGCGAACACGCCGAACAGGATCGTCGCGAGCACCACCAGGATCACCGGCGCGGGGATCCTGGTCGACGCCGTCGTCTCGGTGTCCACCTGCAGCGAGGTCCGCTCGTAGAGCCGCTGCGCGTCGGGCAGGATCTGCGTCTGCATCAACCCGGAGGCCTCGGACAGGTACGACGAGCCGACGGGGTAACCCGCTCGGTTGTTCGTCCTGGCCGTCTCCACCAGACCGGTGTACACGGCCAACTGGGCGTTGATCCGGCCCAGCAGTTGGACCATGTCCTCGTCGGTCAGCCCGCTCGACGCGCGGGTCACGGCCACGGCCGCGTCGGTGATCGCCTGCTCGTAGCGCTGGCGGACCGGCCGGGGTTCGGCACCTGCGATGAACGCGGTCGCGGCGGCGGCGTCGGCGACCGACAGCGTCGTGTACAGCTCGCCGGCGGCGAAGGCCAGCGGTTCGGTGTGGTCGAGCACGGTGGTCAGCGCCTGCTGGCGGTCGTTGATCGTCGTGGACGTCGCGAAGGCGCAGGCAATGACGAGCGACGACAGCACCAAGCCGATCGTGAGGATGCGCCCGGGCGTCGTCCAGAGGAACCACCAGCGCGAATGCGACGGAGTCGTCGGCGACCGCGACGCGAGGGGTTCAGTCGAAGGGTGCGCCAACTCCACAGTCACCTGTGTGCGGACCTCAACTTTCCGGCGGGCGGTTTGAGACAACCGATTCTATAAAAGAATTCTAAGAGTTGTCGGCGCGACGCGGATGCAATCGGGCGACACCGCCCAACCCGGAGCGTTTCCTATCCTGAATGGGTGCGAGGTGACGGTGACGGCTGGGTGCTGTCGGACAACGGTGGCCATTTCTGGGGCAGACACGGCGCGGCCGGTCTGCTGCTGCGGGCCCCTCGGCCCGACGGACGAGCGGCGGTCCTGCTTCAGCACCGTGCGGTGTGGAGTCATCAGGGCGGCACGTGGGGTCTGCCCGGCGGAGCCCGGGACAGCCACGAGACGCCGGAGCAGGCGGCGGTCCGGGAGGCCAACGAGGAGGCGGGCCTGCTCGTCGAGCAGCTGACGGTCCGCACGTCGGTCGTCACGTCGGAGGTGCCCGGTCCCGGCGGGCCCGCGTGGACCTACACGACGGTGATCGCCGACGCGCCCGAGCTGCTCGAGACCACGCCCAACCGCGAGAGCGCCGAGCTGCGCTGGGTGGCCGAGGACGACGTCGCCGACCTGCCGCTGCACCCCGGCTTCGCCGCGAGCTGGGACCGGTTGCGCAGCGTCACCGCGACGATCCCGCTGCTCAACGGGAAGAACCTCAGCGGGAACTGAGCGCCGACCCGAGCGCCGACTTGAGCGCCGAGGCCGCGGCGGCAGGGTCGTCGGCCGCGGTGATCGCGCGCACCACGACCACGCGGGTGGCTCCCGCCGCCAGCACCTCGGGCAGGCGGTCGCCGTCGATGCCGCCGATCGCGAACCACGTCTTGTCGCCCGCGGTCGCCGCGGCGGTGCGGACCAGGTCGAGCCCGGGTGCGGTGCGGCCGGGCTTGGTGGGCGTCGGCCAGCACGGACCGACGCAGAAGTAGTCCACCTCGTCGTCGACGGCGGTCGCGACCTGCGCGGCGTCGTGGGTCGAGCGCCCGATCAGCGGCCCAGGGCCGATCACGTCGCGCGCCATCAGCAGCGGGAGGTCGTCCTGGCCGAGGTGCAGCACGTCGGCGCCTGCGGCCCGGGCGATGTCGGCGCGGTCGTTGACGGCGAGCAGCGCGCCGTGCCGCCGGGCGGCGTCGCCGAGCACCGCGAGCGCCTCGAGTTCCTCGCGCGCCTCGAGCGGGCCGAACCGCTGCTCGCCCGCCGACCCCTTGTCACGGAGCTGGATGACGTCGACGCCGCCGCGCAGCGCAGCGTCGGCGAACTCGGCGAGATCGCCGCGCTCCCGGCGGGCGTCGGTGCACAAATAGAGCTGGGCGGACTGCAGTCGCTCACGGGGTCGTCGCACGCATCGAGGGTAAGCTCGAGCCATCATCACGGGAGTCCCGGGAGCGGGACTGAGAGTGGGCGCCGACGTCTCTGGTGGACGTCTCCGGCCCTGACCGTCACACCTGATCCGGGTCATGCCGGCGAAGGGAGCAGCAATCGTGTCATCCCCGGCACCGTCCTCGTCGCTGGGCACGTGCGCCGTCGTGGGCGGCGGCGTCATCGGGCTGTCGGTGGCCAGGCGAGCCGCGCTCGACGGGTGGTCCGTACGCGTCCACCGCACCGGCGAGCACGGTGCGTCGTGGGTGGGCGGCGGGATGATCGCCCCGCACAGCGAGGGGTGGCCCGGCGAGGAGGAGCTGTACCGGATCGGGCTGGAGTCGCTGCGGCTGTGGCACGAGGGCTTCCTCGACGGTCTGCCACCCGAGGTCGTGACCGCCCGCGAGTCGCTGGTCGTGGCGGTGGACCGCGCCGATGCCCAGGATCTTCGGACCGTCTGCGAGTGGCTCGCCGCCCAGGGCCAGGCCGTCACCGCGACCCGGGCGGCGAGGGACGTCGAGCCGCTGCTGGCAAGCAACATCAGGCACGGATTCGTGGCCGAGAACGAACTCGCCGTGGACAATCGCGCGCTCGTCGCCGCGCTGGCCCAGGCGTGCGAACGGCTCGGTGTGACGTGGGCGCCCCGGGTCGGGAGCCTCGACGAGACGCGCGACGCGGACGTCACCGTCATCGCCAACGGCATCGACGCCCCGACGCTGTGGCCGGGCCTCGCGATCCGGCCCGTGAAGGGCGAGGTGCTGCGGCTGCGGTGGCGCAAGGGCTGCATGCCGGTCCCGACGCGCGTCATCCGCGCCAGGGTCCACGGCAGGCCGGTGTACCTGGTGCCCAGGCCGGACGGGGTCGTCGTCGGGGCGACCCAGTACGAGCACGGCCGCGACACCGCGCCCACCGTGTCGGGCGTGCGCGATCTGCTCGACGACGCCTGCGAGGTGGTGCCCGCACTCGGCGAGTACGAACTCGCCGAGGCCGCGGCGGGTCTGCGGCCCATGACGCCAGACAACGTGCCCCTGGTGGGCAGACTGGACGAACGCACGCTGGTGGCTACGGGTCACGGTCGGTCGGGCTTCCTGCTCGCACCCTGGACCGCCGACCGGATCGCCGCCGAGCTGAGAGTGGGGGTGCCCGTATGAACGTGACCGTGAACGGCAAGGACGTTCAACTCGACGAGAACGCCACGGTGGCCACGCTGCTGGACACCCTGGGGTTCCCGGACAAGGGCATCGCGGTGGCTCTGGACTGGGCAGTGCTGCCCCGGTCGGAGTGGGACCGCGAATTGCCCGATGGCGCAAAGGTGGAAGTGGTGACGGCGGTGCAGGGTGGTTGAGATCGACAGCGGCAAGCTGACCATCGCGGGGCGCAGCTTCGGCTCCCGCCTCATCATGGGCACCGGCGGTGCAGCCAATCTCGCCGTGCTCGAGGAGGCGCTGGTCGCGTCCGGCACCGAGCTGACCACGGTGGCGATGCGCCGCGTCGACGCCGAGAGCGGAACCGGGGTGCTCGACCTGCTGAACCGGCTCGGCATCGTGCCGCTGCCCAACACCGCGGGCTGCCGAGGTGCCGCCGAGGCCGTGCTCACGGCCCGGCTGGGACGCGAGGCCCTCGGCACCGAGTGGGTCAAGCTCGAGGTGATCGCCGACGAACGCACCCTGCTGCCCGATGCCATCGAATTGGTCCGCGCGGCAGAGGAACTCGTCGACGACGGTTTCGTCGTGCTGCCGTACACCAACGACGACCCGGTGCTCGCTCGCCGCCTCGAGGACGTGGGCTGCGCTGCGGTCATGCCGCTGGGTTCGCCGATCGGCACCGGGCTGGGCATCGCCAACCCGCACCACATCGAGATGATCGTCGACCGCGCGGGCGTGCCCGTGATCCTGGACGCGGGCATCGGTACGGCCAGTGATGCCGCGCTGGCCATGGAACTCGGCTGCGACGCCGTGCTGCTGGCCACCGCCGTGACCCGCGCGTCCGACCCACCGGTGATGGCGGCGGCGATGGCGGCCGCGGTTCAGGCCGGCCGCCTCGCCCGGCAGGCGGGGCGCATCCCGAAGCGGTTCTGGGCGCAGGCATCCAGCCCGACCGGCCCGTGACGGGCAGGTACGTCGCGCTCGGATCGTCGATGGCCGCCGGGCCGGGCATCAAGCCCAAGGCGCCCGGCGCGCCGTTCGGGTCCGGGCGCTCCGCGGCGAACTACCCGCACCTGGTGGCCCAGCGTCTGGGGCTGACGCTCGTCGACGTCACGTTCTCCGGTGCGACGACCGCGCACGTCCTGCGTGACGAGCAGCGCGGAGCCGCGCCGCAGGTGCAGGCACTCGACGGCTCCGAGGAACTCGTCACGGTGACCATCGGCGGCAACGACGTCGGCTACGTGCCCTATCTGATGGCGGCGGGCCTGCCGCGGTTCGCGGCGTCGATACCCCTGCTCGGCCGTGCGGTGCGGGAGATGCTCGACCCAGCGAACCGCGATGCGGCGCTCGCCGAGGTCGGCGCGTCACTGCGTGCCGTCGGCGAGGAGGTGCGCAGGCGGGCGCCCCAGGCTCGGGTGCTGTTCGTCGACTATCTCGTGCTGCTGCCTCCGGTTGGTTCACCCGCTCCGCCGCTCTCGCCTGCCGAGACCGACACCGGGCGGCGCATCGCCGACACGCTCGAGCGGCTCACCCTGACCGCGGCCGCCGAGACCGGCTGCGAGGTGGTCGGTGTGGCCGAGGCCAGTCGTGACCATCACGCGTGGTCAGCCGACCCGTGGACCACCCGGCCGGGTCTGCCGCTGCCCGGCCGGCCCGCACCGCTGCACCCCAACGCAGCTGGCATGCGCGCCGTCGCGGACCTGATCGCGGCCAGGATCGGCTGAGATCATCGACACCGTGATCGAACTCGTCGGGCTGACCAAGGTGTACGGCAGCACCCGTGCCGTCGACGATCTCACCGTCTCGATCGAACCGGGCGTCGTCACGGGATTCCTCGGGCCCAACGGGGCGGGCAAGACCACCACGATGCGGATGATCCTGGGCCTCGACCGCCCGACGTCTGGCACGGCGACCATCGGCGGCAAGCGGTACCGCGAGCTGACCGATCCGTTGCGGAAGGTCGGCGCGCTGCTCGACGCCAAGCAGGTGCATCCCGGTAGATCGGCGCGGGACCACCTGCGCTGGATCGCCGCCTCGAACCGCATCCCGGTCGCCCGCGTCGACGAGGTGCTCGAGATCGTCGGGCTGGACTCCGTCGGCGACAAGCACGCGGGCGCACTGTCGCTCGGCATGGGTCAGCGGCTGGGCATCGCCGCCGCGCTCCTCGGCGATCCGCCGGTGCTGCTGTTCGACGAGCCGGTCAACGGTCTCGATCCGGAGGGCATCCGGTGGGTGCGAACTCTGATGCGGGCGTTGGCCGCCGAGGGCCGCACGGTGTTCGTGTCGAGCCACCTGCTCGCCGAGATGGCCAACACCGCGGACCGGCTGGTGGTGATCGGCCGCGGCAAGCTGATCGCCTCGACGACGGTCGCCGAGTTCGTCTCGGGTTCCGGCGCTGCCGCGGTGCGGGTCCGCAGTCCTCGGCTGGACGCACTGGCCGAACTCCTGACCGCCGCGGGGATCGACGCGAGCCTGGAGCCCGACGGTCTGGCGCTCACGGTGCGGGGTGCGGCCATCGAGGTCGTCGGAGAACTGGCTGCGCACAACGCGATCACGCTCCACGAGCTGAGCACGCAGCGCGCCTCGCTGGAAGAGGCCTATCTGAAACTCACCGACGACGACGTCGAGTACCGGACGGTGGATCGATGACTGCCCTGGCCACGCTGAACGCCGAGCGGATCAAGCTCACCACCATCCGCTCACCGCTGTGGTCGGCGCTGGCCGCGGCCGTGCTGAGCCTCGCGGTGGCCGTGCTGCAGGGGGCGACGGCGTACGGCGCGGCGGGTCTGGCGCCTACGCAGGCGGCGATGGGCGTCGCCGTGTTCGGCGTGCCGTTGCTGATGGTGGTGTCGGCGATGACCGTCACCGGTGAGTACCGCACCGGAACCATCCGGACCACGTTCGCGGGCACGCCTAACCGAACGCTGGTGCTGCTCGCGAAAGCGCTTGTCGCTGCGAGCTTCTCCGCTGCCTGCACGGCGGTGCTGACGATCGCCGCGGTGGTGTTGGCGCGCCTGGCGGCCGACCCGCTGCTCGGCGCCCCACTCTCGCTGGCCAGGGCGCAGGTCTGGGGCCTGGTGGTCGCGCTCGCCGTGTTCGCCGGTGTCGCCGCCGTGCTGGGCGTGGCCGTCGGGGCGCTGCTGCGGCACGCGGCCGGGGCGGTGGCGGTGCTGCTGCTGTGGCCGCTGGTCGTCGAACCGATCGTGGGCAACCTGCCGAGTCTCGGCGCGCGCGTCGGCCCGTGGCTGCCGTTCAACAACGCATTCGTCTTCACCGACGTGCAGTGGCTGTACTCCAGCTACGACATGCCATGGGGGCAGTTCGGGTCACTGGTGTACTTCGTCCTGGTGGTCGCCGCGGTCTTCGTCGCCGCCACCGTCGTGGTGAACGGGCGCGACGCGTGACTAACGTGGGAAGCATGCGGCGCACATCTCGAACGGCACTCCTGACCCTGACGGTGGCGACGACGGTGCTGGCGGGATGCGGGCAGTCGTCGAACCCACAGGCGCCGTCGAGCGCCCCGCCCGCGCAGGCCGCACCGGCCGTGGACTTCGCAATCGAGCAGCAGAACAAGCTGACCGTCGATGCGATGATGGCGCACCTGGGCAAGCTGCAAGAGATCGCCAACGCCAACGACGGCAACCGCGCGCTGGGTACCCGGGGATATGCCGCCAGCGTCGACTACGTGGCCGGAGTGTTGCGCGACAAGGGTTTCGACGTCACGACCGACGAGTTCGACGTGCGGCTGCCGTTCGCCGACGAACCGTCGCTGTCGGTGGGCGGGACGGGCGTGAAGGCCTCGCCGCTGAACTACACGATCGGCACGCCGCCGGCAGGCGTCAACGGACCGCTGCTGCCCGCCCGCATCGACGAGACGCCAGGATGCGCGCCCGCGGACTACGAGGGACTGAACGTTCGCGGCGCCATCGTGCTCGTCGACCGCGGCGCCTGCCCGTTCGGCGCCAAGCAAAAGGTGGCCGCCGACCTCGGTGCCGTGGCGATGATCGTCGTCAACAACGTCGACGGTGATGAGAGCATCGGCGCCACGTTGGGCGCGACCACCGACGTCAAGATCCCGGTCGTCGGCGTCACGAAGGCCGAGGGCGCGCGACTGCGCGAGAACCCCGCCAACACCACGCTGCAGATGAATGCGGGTGTCCGCGTCGAGAAGACCCGCAACGTCGTGGCGCAGACCAAGACCGGTGACACGTCGAACGTCGTGATGGCGGGAGCCCACCTGGATTCGGTGGCCGAGGGGCCGGGAATCAACGACAACGGCACCGGCGTGGCCGCGGTGCTCGAAACCGCCGTGCAGCTCGGGAGTTCGCCGCCGACGCGCAACGCCGTGCGGTTCGCCTTCTGGGGTGCCGAGGAAGAGGGGCTCGTCGGCTCGACGAAGTACGTCGAGGGCCTCGACGTCGAGGCGCTCAAGGACATCGCGCTGTACCTGAACTTCGACATGCTCGGCTCCCCGAATCCCGGCTACTTCACCTACGACGGCGACCAGTCGGCGCCTCCGACGCCGGCGGTGCCGCGGGTGCCGGAGGGTTCGGCGGGCATCGAGCGGACACTGGCCGACTACCTGGACAATGCGGGAAAGCCCGCGCAGGACACCGACTTCAACGGCCGTTCGGATTACGACGCGTTCACCCAGGCAGGTATCCCGGCCGGTGGGTTGTTCGCGGGTGCCGAGGACAACAAGTCCGTCGAGCAGGCCGATCTATGGGGTGGGCAGGGCGACAAGCCTTTCGACCCGAACTACCACAAAGCCGGTGACACCATCGAGAACATCGACCGCACGGCGCTGGAGATTCAGGGGCGTGGCGTCGCGTATGCCGTCGGCCTGTACGCACAGGACGAATCCGGTCGCAACGGCGTCCCGCCGCGGGAGGACCGCACGCGGCATGTGGTGAAGGAACAGTGAGGGTTGCCGCGTGTGTAGCCGTCCTGGCGCTGGTGATCGCAGGATGTACGACACAGCGCGTCGCCGAGCCGCCCGTCGACCTGGCCGGTGATCTCGCCGACGAGGTGACGATCGACGGGATGTACACCCACCTGGAGCGTCTGACCGAAGTCTCGAACGCCCATGACGGCAGCAGGGCCGATGGCACCCCGGGCTACGAGGCGAGCATCGACTACGTCGCAGGCGTCCTGCGCGACAACGGCTTCGACGTCCAGACACCAGAGTTCGAGCGGATGGTCCTCGCGTCGCCGGGCAAGCCGACGCTGACCGTCGGTGGCAGGGGCTACCCGGTCGACCAGGCGTCGCTGCTGACCCAGACGCCGCGCGGCGGGCTCAGTGCCCAGACGCTGCGGCCCCGCAGGCCCGCCGGATGCACCGCGGCCGACTACGGCAATGCGAACGTGCGCGGTGCGCTGGCCGTGGTCGACGACACCGGCTGCTCGGTGGTGGACAAGCAGAAGACCGCCACCGCGGCGGGTGCGGTCGGGGTCCTCGTCGTCAGCGACTCCGGACGTCCCGGTCTGTTCACCCCGGGCTACTACCAGCAACTCAAGGCACCGGTTGCGGTGATCGGCAGGGACGTCGACGCGCAGATACGCCGCACCTCGGCGCCCGTCCGCCTGGTTCTCGACGCCAGAGCGGCCACGGTGACCTCCCGTAACGTCGTGGCACAGACAAAGACCGGTGACGCCGGCCGCGTGATCATGGCGGGCGCGCGGCTGGACTCGGGTCCCGACAGTCCCGGCATCAACGACGACGGTTCCGGGGTGGCTGCGCTGCTGGAGACGGCCGCGCGGCTCGGCTCGTCACCCGACGTCGCGAACGCCGTGCGATTCGCGTTCTGGGGTGCCGGTGCGGCAGGTCAGGAGGGCTCGTCGAAGTACGTGGCAGGCCTCGGTGCCGAGGGCGTGAAAGACGTTGCGCTGTATCTGAACGTCGAGCCGATCGGGTCGGTCAATGCGGGCTACTTCACCTACGACGGAGACCAGTCCGGCCAACCCAATCCGCAGGTGCCTGCCGCGTCAGTGCCCGAGGGATCGGCGGGCATCGAGCGGACGCTGGCCGGATACCTCAACCTCGCGGGCAAGCGACCCGCCGATCAACCTCTCGGCCGCTCGGGCGATTACGCGCCGTTCATGGCGGCAGGAGTGCCGATCGGCGGTTTGACGACGGGGACCACGGGCCGCAAGACCGAGGTGCAGGCGCGGCTGTGGGGCGGTCAGGCCGCGCGGCCGTTCGACCCCAACACCCGAACCTCGCGCGACACCATCGTCAACGTGGACCGCGACACGCTCGGGATCACCGGCCCAGCAGTGGCATTCGCGATCGGCACGTACGCCCAGTCGGTCGAGGGCCCCAACGGGTTGCCGGCGCGCAGCTGAGTCAGCCGCGCAGGCGCACCGACAGGCACGTCACGCAGCCCTCGAGCTTCTCGTACTCCGAGATGTCCACCGCCACCACGCGGTAACCGCGCCGTTGGAACAGTTCGGCGGTGGCCGGCGCGGCCGACGACATCAGCAGGGCGCCGTCGCCCAGCAGCACGACGTGGGCGCCGGGTTCCTCGGGCACCGCGAGGAAGCGGTCGCCCCAGACCGTGGGGTCGTCGACGAGCGGTTCGTAGCCGATCACGGTGCCGTCGGGGAGTGCGGTGACGGCCGACTTGAGGTGCAGCACCTTCGTCAGCGGTACAGGAATGACGTGTGCGCCGAGCGGCTCGAGGTGGGCCGCGAGTTGCCTTGCGCCGTCGGCGTTCGTCCGTCCACCCATGCCGACCCAAACCCTGCCGCCGTGCTTGAGGACGTCGCCGCCGTCGAGGGTGCCGGGTGCCTCGATGCGAGCGATTCGGTAGCCCTGGGCGCGGATGGCCTCCTCGGCGGCCTCCGTTTCGGGCTTGCGCTCGTCGGCGCCTGGCCGGCTGATGACCGCGAGGTCGCCGTAGACGACCATGGTGTCCTCGACGAACACCGAGTCGGGGCACTCGGGAGCCGGGGCGACCTCGTGGGTGGTCCAGCCTGCGTCGTGCAATGCCGACACGTAGCCGTCCCATTGGCGTTGCGCGAGTTCGACGTCCACGTGGTCGCTGCGGTCGATGTGGGTGACGAGGCCATCGGCGAGGCGGGGCGAGGGGCGGCGAACGAGGGCGTGACGACCGTGCATTGGATCATGGTGCCACTTGTCGGCGGGTGGGTCTTAGGACTGTCACCGATGTCCTGCGACATCGCAGCCACTTGTCGGACCCCAATGGCATACTCGAACACATGTTCGACATGCTGGACTTCGACGCCACCGCGGTGGGCGAGGCCGGCCTGATCGACCGCATCGCCCAGTTGGAACGGCTGAAGTCCACCGCCGCAGCAGCCCAAGCGCGGATGACCGCCGCGCTGGACCTGATGCGCCGCACCGCCGAGGCTGACGCCGGCGTCCCGATGCGCAAGCATGGGCTGGGACTGGCCTCCGAGGTCGGTTTGGCCCGGCAGCAGTCGCCCAAGCAGGGCAGCCGCCACCTCGGCTTCGCCCGCGCCCTGGTCCACGAAATGCCTCACACCCTGGCAGCCCTGGAATCGGGGATGCTGTCGGAATGGCGGGCGACGCTGCTCGTCAAGGAATCGGCCTGCCTCGACGTCGAGGACCGCCGCACGTTGGATGCCGAGATGTGCGCCGACCCGGCGGCGTTGATCGGCAAGGGCGACAAGCGGATCGAAGCCGACGCGAAGGCGATTGCCTACCGCCTCGACCCGCACGCCGTCGTCGAGAAGGCCCGCCAGGCGGAGAAGGACCGATGCGTCAGCGTCCGGCCCGCGCCCGACACCATGGCGTGGGTCAGCATCCTGCTGCCCATGGCCCAGGGCGTGTCGGTCTACGCCGCCCTGAAGCGGGCCGCTGACACCACGTGTGATGGCCGCAGCCGCGGCCAGGTGATGGCCGACACCGCCTTCGAACGCATCACCGGCCGACCCGCCGACGTCCCGATCCCGGTCACCGTCGATCTGGTGATCACCGACGAGACCCTGCTCGGTGGGGACACCGAACCCGCCCGCGTTCCGGGGTACGGGCCCATTCCTGCCGCGGTGGCTCGGCATCTGATCGGAAATACCGTCGGCGACGACCGATCGCGGGCGGCCCTGCGTCGGCTCTACCGACACCCCAAGACCGGGACGCTAGTGACGATGGAGTCCCGGGCACGGCGGTTTCCGAAGGCGCTCGCCGCGTTCATCGCGCTGCGCGACGACACCTGCCGCACCCCGTACTGCAACGCCCCGATTCGCCACATCGACCACGCCGTTCCCGATTCCCGCGGTGGGCCTACCTCGGCCGTCAACGGCAACGGAGTGTGCGAAGCGTGCAACTACGCCAAGGAAGCACCGGGCTGGCGCGTGCGCACGTCCAAGGAATTCGACTGTCACACAACTGAAGTCACCACACCCACCGGCACCACCTACACCGGCAAGGCCCCACCGCTACCCGGCCGCAACCGAGAACACGTCACCAGCATCGACGTCGCGCGCTTCCGAGTCGTCGTCCGCCGCGCCGCCTAGCTACGCGCTCTCACGGCTGAAACGGGCTGGTGTCTCCGGCAGGCTCGTCCTTGGACCTGGCACGAGTGGACCTGTTCGCGTCCACCTCGTCGCGATTCTCGACAGGCTCATCGCGGTCGCGGGTACGGAAGCCGAGCAGCTTCATGCCGTGGTAGATGATCAGCGCCGCAATCGAACCCAGCGCGATACCGGTGAACGTCAGGTCGCCCACGACCCAGGTGAAGTCGGCGATGCCGATGATGAGGGGAATGGCGGCGGTCATCTGATTGATCGGCAGGCTGAAGTCCACGTGATTGGTCAGCCAGATCCGGATGCCCAACACGCCGACCAACCCGTACAGCACGATCGTCGCGCCGCCCAGCACTCCCGGCGGGATCGCGGAGATCAGCGCGCCGATCTTCGGGCACATCGCCAGCACGATGGCCACGATCGCGGCCACCCAATACGCGGCCGTCGAGTAGATCCGCGTCGCGGCCATCACGCCGATGTTCTCGGCGTAGGTGGTGGTCGCCGATCCGCCGCCGAAGCCCGCCAGCGTGGTCGCGACACCATCGGCGGCAATCGCGCGCCCCATCAGCGGGTCGGTGTCGGTGTCGGTCATCTGACCCACCGACTTCACGTGGCCGATGTTCTCGGCGATCAGTGCGATGACCGCAGGCAGGAACAGCGGCAGCACCGCCAGCGAGAACGTGGGCGTCTGGAAGTCGGGCAGGCCGACCCACGCCGCCGCCTCGATCGCTGCCCGCGCCTCCTCGTCGACGTCACCGAGCACCCACGCCAGCACGTACCCCAGCACCACCGCCAGGAAGATCGCCAAGCGGCCGATGATGCCGCGGAAGAACGCCAGCGTCGCCACCAGCAGCACCAGCGTGACGAGCCCGACCACCGGGCCCTTCTCGAAGTTGCTCTTCGCCGCAGGAGCGAGGTTGAAGCCGATCAGGGCGACGACGGCACCCGTGACCACCGGCGGCAGTGCGGCATTGAGCCAGCGCGTCCCCGTCAGGTGCACGGCCACGCCGATCAGCACCAACACCAGGCCCAGCGCCACCAGCCCGCCCAGCGCGCCCTCCGCGCCGTTGGAGCCCATCGCCGCGACCACCGGCGAGATCACCGCGAAGCTCGACCCCAGATAGCTGGGCAGCCGGTTGCCGGTGATGATCAGGAACAGAATCGTTCCGATGCCGGAGAACAGCAGCGTCGTCGCAGGCGGGAAGCCCGTCAGCACCGGCACCAGGAACGTCGCCCCGAACATCGCGACGACGTGCTGGGCGCCGATCCCGATCGTCCGCGGCCAGCTCAGCCGTTCATCGGGCGCGACCACCGCCGCATCTCGGGCGACCGGCTTCCACGCGAATGTGTTCACGATCTGGAACTACACACCATGTCGCGCGCGAGCGCACGCTGATCAGCGGTTCGCGTCGGACGGACGGCGTCGCACCAGGTAGGCCGCGGCACCGAGCGCGACCACGGCCATGCCGGCCAGCACGGACGTGAACGGCAGGGCGAACGCGAGCACCAGGCATCCGATGAGCCCGATCACTGGTATCGCCTTGCGGCCCAACGTGTATGCCGACGCGTTGGCGATTGCGTAGTAGACCAGGACGGCGAATGACGAGAATCCGATCGCGTCGCGGACGTCGGCGACCGCGGCGATCACCGCCACCACCACGCCCACCACGATCTCCGCCCGGTACGGGCTGTCGAACCGTGGGTGCACCGCGGTCAACGCCGTGGGCAGGTGCCGGTCGCGTGCCATGGCCAGCGTGGTCCTCGAGACGCCCAGGATCAGCGCGAGCAGCGACCCCGTCGCCGCGACGACCGCGCCCACCCGCACCACCGGGACCAGGCCCGGGTGGCCCGCCACGGTCACGGCGTCGGCCAGCGGGGCGGTCGCCGACGCCAACGTCTCGCTACCCAGTTCGGACAGCACCGCGACGGCCACGATGGCGTACACCGCCAGCGCGATGCCCAGTGCGACGATGATCGCCCGCGGGATGGCGCGTTCGGGGTCGCGGACTTCCTCCCCGAGCGTGGCGATCCGCGCATAGCCCGCGAAGGCGAAGAAGAGCAGGCCCGCCGACTGCAGGATCCCCATGGCGCCGGCGTCGAAGTCGACCGCCAGGTGGGCGGAGTCGAGGCCGCTGGATCCGACGACCGCGACGACCACGACGACGAGGATGACCAGGACCACCGCCACGATGACCCGCGTGACCATCGCCGACTTCTGCACGCCCACCACGTTGAGCACGGTCAGGGCAAGGACCGCTGCGACGGCCACCGCGTTCGCGTGCGACGGCCACGCGTAGTAGCCGACGGTCAGCGCCATCGCCGCGCACGACGCCGTCTTGCCGACGACGAAGCTCCAGCCGGCCGTGTAACCCCAGAACGGGCCGAGGCGCTCACGGCCGTAGACGTACGTGCCGCCCGACTGGGGGTAGAGCGCCGCGAGCCGCGCCGACGACCTGGCGTTGCAGTACGCGACCACTGCCGCGACGGCCAGTCCGACGAGCAGCGCACTGCCCGCGGCGCCTGCGGCGGGGGCGAGAACCACGAAGATGCCCGCGCCGAGCATGGCGCCCAAACCGACCGAGACCGCGTCGAACGTGCCGAGGGTCCGCTTCATCGGTGCGTGTCCGGGGGTGATCACGCGGCGATGGTACGGGTGCTTGGTTACGAGTTAGCGATTGCGAACGACGTTCACCGCGAGGTACGCGCCGTAGCCGACCAGACCCACCAGGGCGAGCTTGCGCGTCTGCGGCACGGCCAATCCGAGGCCGATCGCGGTCTCCAGGCTGCCGTTGATCTTGATGGCCTTGGCGGTGTCGTCCGGGAACGGGCCCTTGGTGATGGACTCGAACAACTCGGGCTTGATGAAGTGTGCGACGCCGGCGCCTGCGACGGCCAGTCCGGCGATGGTCGCAGCCTTCGAATTCTGTTCGGGCACGTGGATCCTCTTTCGTCTATGCGATGCGGTAGTCGCTGAGCGGGAACTCGGATGCTTCCCGGATCGCGGTCTCGGTGGTGGTGGGCCGAAGCAGCGTCGGCTCACCGGCGGGGTTGTAATAGTAGGACCGTGCGCTCGCGCAGTTGCCGAGCGTGAACAGCGAGTCGCCGAGCAGCTCCGTCATCCGATCGAGGTAGCGGGTGTTGGCTTCCTCGGTGACCTCGAATGTCGTTGCGCCGCGGCGCTTCACCTCCGAGAACAGCCGCTCCATCAGCCGCATCTGGTACTCCATCGTGTTGAAGAAGTTCAACCCGAGGAAGGCGTACGGACTGGCGAGGCTGAGGTAGTTGGGGAAGTACGGCATCGACACGCCCTGGTAGGCCTGGAAACGCGTCTCGCGCCACCACTTCCCGAGGTTGCGGCCGTCGCGGCCGATCACCTCGATGGCGGGGAAGTTGGCCTCCCACAGGTCGAATCCGGTGGCCAGCACCAAGGTGTCGATGACGTTCTTGGTGCCGTCCTTGCCGACGATCCCGTCGGACTGCACGTGGTCGATCCCGACGTCCTGCAGGTGGACGTTGTCCCTGTTGAAGGCTCGGTAGAAGCCGTTGCTGAAAGTCGGCCGCTTGCAACCGAAGTCGTAGTCGGGAGTGAGTCTGCGGCGCAGCTCCTTGTCCCGGATGACCACGAAGCGGTGCATCTTCGACAGGTCTGCGGCCGAGACGTTGAACCGCCCCTTGAACGTCTTGAAGTGCACGACGCCGACCGACACCATCACCTCGTAGACGGAGTCGGTGAACCACCGCAGCGCCCGCTGCGTGAACGGGAACCGCTTGAACACCCGCTTCGCACGCTCGCCGAAGCGCAGGTCGATCTTCGGGACCACCCAGATCGGCGTGCGCTGGTACACCGTCAGGTCCGCGGCACGCTTGGCCAGCTCCGGGATCAGCTGCACGGCAGTGGCGCCCGTGCCGATCACCGCGATGCGGCGGCCGGTGGGATCGAAGTCGTCCTCCCACTCGGTGGTGTGGATGACCTTGCCGTCGAAGTCATGGATGCCCGGGATGTCGGGCACCTTGGGCTGTGACAGGAAGCCCGTCGCGGTGAACAGGTAACGCCCGCTGATGGTCTCGCCGTCGCGCAGGGCGACGCGCCAGGCTTGCGCCTCCTCGTCCCACCGCGCGCCCTCGACGCTGACGTTGAACCGCATGTGCTTGCGCACGTCGTACTTGTCGGCGACGTCGTCGGCGTACCGCTTGATCTCGGGCCCGGGCGTGAACAGGCGCGACCAGTTCGGGTTGGGCTCGAAGTAGTACGAGTACGTCGTGGTGGGGACGTCGACGGCCAGGCCGGGGTAGTGGTTGACGTACCACGTACCGCCGAGGTCGTCCTCCCGCTCGAGGATGACGAAGTCCTCGATCCCGAGGCGCTTGAGCTGGATGGCAGCGCCGATGCCCGCGAATCCGGCACCCACGATGACCGCGTCGAACAGCTTCTCAGTCATGAGGGGACGGTACCAGGGGTAACGGCTACTACTTGAGGGTGCCGCTGCGCTTGGGATCGAGGGTGGCGATGCACGTCACGGCACGATCGCCGGCCTCCCAGGTCTCCTCCGTCGGGTACAGGACGTACACGCCGACGGTGTCGTCGAGCATCGCCTCGGGGGAGTAGGTGGCGAGTTCCTCGGGGCACCTGTTCTGCCACTCGTCGATGGCCTCGGTGCCCGGGTAGTCACCGTCGGGCATGGTGAGCACCGCGTACACCTCACCGCCGTGCGGTTGCGCGCACTCGATGGTCGGCAGCGTGAGCACGCGGGAGTCCGTCGGGATGTCGGAGATGCAGTCGCCGACCTTCATGTCGGTCGCGACGGTGCTGTCCTTCAGCGCGAAGATCCCGACGATCACGACGACGATGCCGATCAGCACGACCAGGCCGAGGATCGAGAGCCCGATGATGAGGCCCTTCTTCGACTTCTTCGGCGGCGGGGGATAGGGCTGGCCCTGCGGATGGCCGTACGGCCCACCCTGGTACGGCAGCGGCGGCGGAGGCGGCGGATAACCGCCACCGGGCGGTGGCGGAGGCGGGTAGCCGCCTGGCGGCTGGTGTGGCGGCGGCGGATACCCACCCTGCCCCTGCGGTGGTGGGGGCGGCGCCCCGTGGGGCTGATTCGGGTCTCCGGACGGCCAGGTCACCCCCGGAAGATAGCAGTATTCAGCGGAGGAAACTCAGGGCTGCGTCGACGGCCAGCGCGGGCACGTCGAGCGTCTTCGACCCGAGGTCGTGCCGGGCGCCGGTGACCTCGACGACGGTTGATGGCCCGGCCAGCAGGGCCGCGGCCGACCGCAGTTCGTCGATGGTTCCGAAGGGGTCGGACGTGCCGTGCGTGAACACCGTCGGCACGGTGATGTCCGGCAGATGTTGGGTGCGCGCTCGTTCCGGCTTCCCCGGCGGGTGCAGGGGATAGGAGAACAGGGTGAGTACGTCGACGGCGAGACCGTCGGCCACCGCCATCGACGTCATCCGGCCTCCGTAGGAGTGCCCGCCCGCCAGCACGGGGACGTCGGCCAACGCGCCTCGCACCAGGTCGACGGCCTCGACCACGCCTGCCTGATCGGCGGCGGCGGAACCCGAGGGCGGGCCCTTGGGCCTGCGCCGCCGGTAGGGCAGGTTGAACCGGACCGCGAGGAAGCCGCGTCGCGCCCACTCGTCGCAGACCCGCACGAGCATGGGGGCGTCGCGGCTGCCGCCTGCACCGTGGGTCAGCACGACCGCGCCGGTGGGCGTCCCTGCGGGTTCGTGCGCGACGCCTGCGATGGCCTCGAGGTTCATCATCGAATGTTCCTCGCGCAAGCGCTCGTCATCAGCCGTTGAGCCGGAACAGCGCGGACACCGGACCGTGCCCGTGGCCGTGTGGGTATGCGGCGCGCAGACATTCGGTCACCCACGCCTTGGCGAACGCGACGGCGTCGGGCACCGAGTACCCGTGGGCGAGCGCGCTCGCCGCGGCCGCGGCGAGCGTGTCGCCCGCGCCGTGGTCGTGAACCGTGTCGATGCGCTCGGCGTCGAACTCGTGGAACTCGGTGCCGTCGAAGAGCAGGTCCGGGCTGTGCGACGACGACTTCAGATGCCCGCCCTTGACGAGCGCCCACGTCGGGCCCAGGTCGAGCAGCGCCCGCGCCGCGTCCCGCTGCGAGGCGGTGTCGACGACGTCGATGCCCGTGATGAGCCGGACCTCGTCGAGGTTGGGCGTGATCAGCGTCGCGATCGGGAACAGCTCCGACTTCATGGCACCGAGCGCCGACGGGTGTAGCAGCGGGTCGCCGTGCATCGATGCGCACACCGGGTCGACCACCAGGGGTGCGGCGGTCCCGTCGGCGACCAGTCCACGCCAGGTCTGCGCGACCGCACTGATGATCTCCGACGACGCGAGCATCCCGGTCTTGGCCGCTTGGACGCCGATGTCGCTCACGACGGCTTCGATCTGCCCGGTGACGATGTCGATGGGGATCTCGTGAAATCCCTTGACCCCGACGGAGTTCTGTACCGTCACCGCGACGACCGCCACGCACCCGTGTATGCCGAGCATCGCGAACGTGCGGGAGTCGGCCTGGATGCCCGCCCCGCCACCGGAATCGGTGCCGGCGATGGTCAGCACCCGCAGCGGGGTCTCGCCTGGCGGCGTGAGAGGCAGGAAGTTCATGAGGTCAAGGGTAGATAGACCTGATTGCCGTGGTCGGCGAACTCCTGTGATTTGGCCGCCATGGCGTCCCGGATGTCCTGGGTGATGCGCATGGAGCAGAACTTGGGGCCGCACATCGAGCAGAAGTGCGCGGTCTTCGCGGGCGCGGCGGGCAGGGTCTCGTCGTGGTACGAGCGGGCGGTGTCGGGGTCGAGCGACAGCGCGAACTGGTCGTACCAGCGGAATTCGAAGCGAGCCTTGGACAGTGCGTCGTCGCGGCGCTGCGCGTGCGGGTGACCCTTGGCCAGATCGCCGGCGTGCGCGGCGATCTTGTAGGCGATCACCCCGACCTTGACGTCGTCGCGGTCGGGCAGGCCGAGGTGCTCCTTGGGCGTGACGTAGCAGAGCATCGCGGTGCCGGCCTGGGCGATGATCGCCGCCCCGATGGCAGAGGTGATGTGGTCGTACGCCGGGGCGATGTCGGTCGTCAGCGGGCCCAGCGTGTAGAACGGTGCCTCATCGCACAGTTCTTCCTCCAGGCGCACGTTCTCCACGATCTTCTGCATCGGGACGTGCCCGGGCCCTTCGATCATCACTTGCACGCCATGGGATTTGGCGATCTTGGTCAGCTCGCCGAGGGTGCGCAACTCGGCGAACTGCGCCTCGTCGTTGGCGTCGGCGATCGACCCCGGACGCAACCCGTCGCCGAGGGAGAACGTCACGTCGTAGCGGGCGAAGATCTCGCACAGCTCGGCGAAGTGCGTGTAGAGGAACGACTCGGTGTGCCGGGCGAGCATCCACGCGGCCATGATCGATCCGCCGCGGGACACGATGCCGGTCACCCGGTTGGCGGTCAACGGGACGTAGCGCAGCAGCACCCCGGCATGCACGGTCATGTAGTCCACGCCTTGCTCGCACTGCTCGATCACGGTGTCGCGGTACACCTCCCACGACAGCTTGGTGGGATCGCCGTCGACCTTCTCCAGCGCCTGGTACATCGGCACGGTGCCGACTGGAACCGGTGAGTTGCGCAGGATCCACTCGCGGGTCTGGTGGATTTCGCGGCCGGTGGACAGGTCCATGATGGTGTCGGCTCCCCAGCGGGTGGCCCACACCATCTTCTCGACCTCCTCGGCGATCGACGACGTCACCGCCGAATTGCCGATGTTGGCGTTGACCTTCACCGCGAACGCCTTGCCGATGATCATCGGCTCGCTCTCGGGGTGGTTGTGGTTGGCGGGGATCACCGCCCGCCCGCGTGCCACCTCGTCGCGCACCAGTTCCGCGGGCACGCCCTCGCGCTCGGCGATGAACGCCATCTCGGAGGTGATCTCGCCGTTGCGTGCGCGCTGCAACTGGGTGCCGCGGTCGCGGACCACCCCGGGACGTGCGGGTAGGCCTGCGACGAGGTCGATCGCCGCGGTGTCGTCGGTGTAGGGCCCCGAGGTGTCGTACAGGTCGAGGTGCTCGCCGTTGGTGAGGTTCACCCGGCGGAACGGCACCCGCGCGCCGTCGGGCAGCTCGCGGTAGGTCTTCGAACTGCCCGTGATGGGGCCGGTGGTGACGGAGACGGAATCGGACACAGCAGTCATCTGACGAAGCTCCCTACGCCGGCATTACCCGGTCAGGTTCATACGGTCGACGGCCCACTAGCCGTCCTCTCAGCGCACTCAGGTGTGCGCTCCCGCGCGGACCTCGTCAACGTACCGCAGGGTCGGCGGGACCGACAGTGGGGATTGCCGGACGGTCGCGGGAATAGAACTTGCCCGGAGATCTTTTGCATAGCTAACATATGTTTTTCTGGGCAGCGTCGCCCACCACCGAAGCCGACGACGACTGAGACGATGATGACGACGAATCCCGAACTGGCTGCCCACCCCGACGAAGGCACCGTCGCCACCGCGCGCCGGCGCAGACGGATGGATCACGACCACCCGCACTACAAGTGGATCGTGTTGTCCAACACCACGTTGGGCACGCTGCTCGCGACGATCAACGCGTCGATCGTGCTCATCTCGCTCCCTGCGATCTTCCGCGGCATCGGCCTCAACCCGCTCGCACCGGGCAACGTGAGCTACCTGCTCTGGATGCTGATGGGCTACCTCGTGGTGACCGCGGTCCTGGTGGTGCCGTTCGGCCGGCTCGGGGACATGTTCGGCCGCGTCCGGATCTACAACTACGGCTTCGTCGTGTTCACCGTCGCGGCCGTCGCGCTGTCGTTCGACCCGTTCCACCTCGGCGGCGGCGCGGTGTGGCTGATCGGCTGGCGCGTGGTGCAGGGCATCGGCGGCGCGATGCTGATGGCGTCGTCTTCGGCGATCCTCACCGACGCGTTCCCGGCGAACCAGCGCGGCATGGCGCTCGGGGTGAACATGGTGTCGGCAGTCGCCGGCTCGTTCCTCGGCCTGCTGATCGGCGGATTCCTGTCGGAGTGGCACTGGCAGGCGATCTTTTGGGTCGGCGTGCCCATCGGCATCGCAGGCACCATCTGGAGCGTCCGGTCGCTACGCGAACTCGGCGTCAAGACACCCGGCCGGCTGGACTGGGCAGGCACGGCGACCTTCGGCCTCGGTCTGACCATCCTGCTGATCGGCATCACCTACGGCATCCAGCCCTACGGCGACGCCCCGACCGGCTGGACCAACCCGTGGGTGCTCGGCGCCATCGGATTGGGGCTGGCCCTGCTCGTTGCGTTCTGCTTCGTCGAACTGCGCGTCGACTCGCCGATGGTCGACTTGCGACTGTTCCGCTCGGCGTCGTTCGGGATGGGCAACCTCGCAGGGCTGATGTCCTCGGTCGGCCGTGGCGGTCTGCAGTTCATGCTGATCATCTGGTTGCAGGGCATCTGGCTTCCGTTGCACGGCTACGACTTCGAGTCCACGCCGCTGTGGGCGGGCATCTACCTGCTGCCCGTCACCGTCGGCTTCCTGATCGCCGGGCCCATCGCGGGCTCGCTGTCGGACCGCTTCGGTGCGCGGCCGTTCACGGTGGGCGGCATGCTGCTGATGGCGGCGTCGTTCATCGCGCTGCTGCTGATCCCGGTGAACTTCGACTACTGGGTGTTCGCGATCCTCGTCTTCCTCAACGGCCTCGGCGGCGGCATCTTCACCGCACCCAACACCGCCGCGATCATGTCGAGTGTCCCTGCGGCGCAACGCGGTGCGGCCTCCGGTGTACGCGCGACGTTCTTCAACGCGGGCTCGTCGCTGTCGATCGGGATCTTCTTCTCGCTCATGATCGTCGGGCTGGCCAACTCGCTGCCGTCGGCGATGAGCACCGGACTGCAGGCCCAGGGCGTGTCGGCGTCGGTCGCGCACGACGTGGCGCACCTGCCACCCGTGGGCAGCCTGTTCGCCGCGTTCCTCGGCTACAACCCGATCGAGGAACTGCTGGCACCCTCTGGCGCACTGCATCAGCCCGGGGTGAACGCCGAGGTGCTGACCGGCCAGACGTTCTTCCCGCAGTTGATCACCGGGCCCTTCCACGCCGGGCTCACGGTCGTGTTCCTCGCCGCCGCGGTGATGATGCTGATCGGCGCCGCGGCGTCCCTGTTCAACCCGGGCCGCTACGGCTCATCGGAACAGGGCTCACCGGAGTAGGGCTCACCGGAGTAGGGCACCGCGGACGTAGAGGTCCTCGAACCGCCGGACGATGATGGTGCCCGCCGGGGCCATCGTGGCGATCTCGATGTTGTCGTCGGCGACTTCCTCGGCCCAGTCCCGCGGCCAGCCGCCGTCGATAAGGCTGGTCGAGAATGCCAGCACGAGGTCGTCGCGGTTCATGCCGGAGTCGACGATCATCGCGGTCGTGGTGGCGCGGTGCGATGCCGCGCCCGCGAATCCCCGACTGCATCCGCACCCGTTCTCCGGGTCGTTGCGGTCGCGGTCGCAGGGGTCCTGCAGCCAGACCAGTTCACCTTCGACGCAGTAGTGGTAGTCGCGTGGATTGGTGCCCTGGGTCAGGCCGGTGGCCACGAGGATCTTCATGACGCAGACGGTACGAAGGCGCACCGACATCGACGCCGTTACGACAGGTCGACCAGCACCGGCGCGTGATCGCTCGGCGCTGGCGTGCCCTTCTTGCCGGGCTTGCGCTCGTCGCGGGCGATCTCGGCGTGCGTGACGCGCGCCGCGAGTGCGGGGGAGCCGAGGATGAAGTCGATGCGCATTCCCTCGCGCCGCGGGAAGCGCAATTGCGTGTAGTCCCAATAGGTGTAGGTGCCCGGACCCGGCGTGAACGGACGCACCACGTCGGCGAAGTCGGCCTCGATGGCGTGGAACGCGGTGCGCTCCCGTTCGGTCACGTGCGTGCTGTGCTCGAACACCTTGGGGTCCCAGACGTCGTCGTCGGTCGGCGCGATGTTCCAGTCACCCACCAGTGCGATGGGCAGCTCCGGGTCTGCCGACAGCCACCCCCGTGCGGATTCATGCAGTGCAGCAAGCCATTCGAGCTTGTATTCGTAGTGCGGAGAGTCCACGGTGCGGCCGTTCGGCACGTACAGGCTCCACACCCGGACGCCGCCGCACGTCGCGCCCAGCGCCCTGGCCTCCGACGCCTCGTCCCACATCGGCTGGCCGTCGAACCCGCTGGTGACGTCGCTGATCCCGACCCGCGACGCGATCGCCACGCCGTTCCACTGGCTCAGGCCGACGTGGGCCACCTCGTAGCCGAGCGCGGCGAACGGCATGGTGGGGAACTGCTCGTCCTTGCACTTGGTCTCCTGCATGGCCAGTACGTCGACGTCGGCTCGCTCCAACCAGCTGGTGACCCGGTCGATGCGCGAGCGGATGGAGTTCACGTTCCAGGTGGCGATGCGCACCCGTCAAAGGCTACGGGCGTCGACGTACCGCGATCGGTGGTGGGTGCGGAACCCCATGCCCTCGTACAGATCGATCGCCGGGCCGTTGTCGACCTCGACCTGCACGTACGCCCGGGTCGCCCCGCGCTCGGCGCCCCATGCGAGCAGGGCCGAGCAGATCCCGCGGCCGTGGCCGCCCCTGCGGGCCCCCTCGGCGACGTGCACGGCCGACAGACCCACCCAGCGCGTGCCATCCGGTGCGGTGGTCACCGCACCGCGGGCGACGGCCGCGCCGGGGATCGTCGCGAACGTCACCTCGCCGTCGACGACGGCGGTGAGCACGTCGTCGGGGACGCCGCGCGCATCGACGGCGCGCCACGACTCGTCCGGCCGCGCCGAGAACGCGACGTCCGGAGGGTCGGCCGTGCCGACCTCGCCGACCATGACCATGTTCTCGCCGTCGACCGCGATACCGGCGGGTAGGCGCAATAGCCGATCGGGCGCCGCGACCAGTGGTGGCACGCCACGCTCGGCGTACCAGTCGACGATCGCGGGCACAGTGGCCGGGCCGGCCCAACCCTCGAGTGGCACGGCCGAATTGGCGCGACGAGTGTGTCCCCGCCCGAACCGCAGCAGCCAGCCGTCGATCCACCGTTGCTCGACGCCCGGCCACGCCAGGGCGGCGGCGTGCTCGAGGTTGCGAATCTGCGACGTCCGGACCGGCATCTCGGGGATCACCCGCACCGCCTGCACGTCCCGCGCGTCGACGGTCACCACCTCGCCGCGGCGGGTCCGGATGACGACCGTCGGGCCGGATCGCTCGACGTGCCCGATGACGTCGGTGAACGGCCGCTCGGCGGGCTCGGGTAGCCGGTAGCGCAGGCTCACCCTGGCGCCCTCCGGCGGCAGCAGCACGCTCAGTGACCGAACGGGTCGGGGTCCTCGCCGGGCATCCACGTCAATCCGGGCACGCCCCAGCCGTGCGACTTGACGCTGCGCTTGGCGGCGCGTGCGTGCCTGCCGACCAGCCGGTCGAGATAGGTGAAGCCGTCGAGGTGTCCGGTCTCGTGCTGCAGCATCCTGGCGAACAGCCCGTTGCCCTCGAGCGTGATGGGCGTGCCATCGGCGTCGAGGCCGGTGACCCTCGCCCACTCGGCGCGCCCGGTCGGGAACGACTCGCCGGGCACCGAGAGGCAGCCCTCGTCGTCGTCGTCGGGATCCGGCATGGTCTCGGGAACCTCGGAGGTCTCCAGCACCGGGTTCACCACCACGCCGCGGCGGCGGGTCGTGCGGCCTCTCTCGTCGGCGCAGTCGTAGACGAACACCCGCTGCGCCACACCGATTTGATTGGCGGCCAAGCCCACTCCGTGCGCGGCGTCCATCGTCTCGTACAGATCGGCGATCAGATCGGCCAAACCCGGCGGAAGGTTTCCGTCGTCATCGACGGGGACGGGACTGGTCGCAGTGTGCAGGACGGGATCACCCACGATGCGAATCGGAACGACGGCCACGCACATGAGATTAGTGAGCCAGCTTCGGTGAGCCGACTCGCGGGTCACATCACGGCTCAACACCGCTGACCGTGATTGAATATCGCCGTTACCAACGGATTGTCGTCGATATCTTCGGAAGGGCCCTGGAAAAAGACTATGGACGGCGCCATCGCACGGACTGACAAGTCCGGAGACGACTCTGCGCTCACCGATGGGCTGACCCGACGCGAGCACGACATCCTCGCCTTCGAACGGCAGTGGTGGAAGTACGCAGGGTCCAAAGAGGACGCCATCAAGGAGTTGTTCTCGATGTCGGCCACCCGTTACTACCAGGTGCTGAACGCCCTGGTGGACCGCCCCGAGGCGCTGGCCGCCGACCCCATGCTGGTCAAGCGGCTCCGCCGGTTGCGCGCCAGTAGGCAGAAGGCGCGAGCGGCTCGCAAGCTCGGCTTCGACGTCACCTGACCGTCGAGGCATCGGCTGCCTGGAACGGCGGGGTAATACAGTGGGTGCGATGAATCAGCGAGAATCCTCCGGGTTGCCCCTGCGCGCCATCGTCATGGTGCTGCTCTTCCTGGGCGTCGTATTCCTGCTGGTCGGCTTCCAGTCGATGGGCTCCGATTCGGACTCCGACAGCGATTCCTCGACGGTCGTCAGCACGGTCACCGCCAGCCCGACCAGCTCTGCAGCCGACGAGGCGCCACCGGCTAAGGCCGACGTCCGCGTGTTCAACGTCTCCGAGATCGCGGGCGCCGCCGAGGGCGTGGCCACCCGCCTGCGCGACGCCGAGTGGAACGTCACCGAGACCGGGAACCTCAACATCCCGGACGTCCCCGAGACCACCGTCTACTTCGGCGAGGCCCGCGGTGAGGAAGAAGCCGCCCGCGAAGTGGGCAGGCTCATCGAGGCGCCCGTCGCGCCGCGCACCCCCGAACTGGCGGAGCAACCGCCCGGCGTGGTCGTGCTGGTCACCGGTTAGGCTTTCGGCATGCCGATTCCTGCCCCGCTTCGATTCCTGGCCGCCGCGGCGCTCATCGTCCCGGTCGCGGCCGCATGCTCGCCCAACGAGCCCACTGCCACCCAGCCCGGCACCACCCCACCGGTCTGGACGGGCTCACAGGCGCCGTCGGCCGGCGAAGGCGAAGGCGGCGAGAGTGGTGGCGGCGAAGCCGAGGCCTCCGGCGGCGGGGAGACCCTGACCGCCGACCTGAAGTCCCCCGACGGCACCACCGTCGCGAGGGCTGAGTTCGTGTTCGAGGGCGGCCACGCCACCGTCACGGTGCAGACCACGTCGCCCGGCCAGCTGACCCCCGGCTTCCACGGCATGCACATCCACTCCGTCGGCAAGTGCGAGGCCAGCTCGGTCGCGCCGACCGGCGGCGCGCCCGCCGACTTCAACTCCGCAGGCGGCCACTTCCAGGTGGGCGGGCACAGCGGTCACCCCGCCAGCGGCGACCTCACCTCGCTGCAGGTGCGCGAGGACGGTACGGCGATGGTCGTGACGACCACCGACGCGTTCACCGCAGCCGACCTGCAGGCCGGTCAGAAGACGGCCATCATCATCCACGAGAAGGCCGACAACTTCGCGAACATCCCGCCCGAGCGCTACCAGCAGGTGAACGGCGCCCCTGGTCCGGACGAGATGACGATGGCCACCGGTGACGCAGGCAAGCGCGTGGCGTGCGGTGTCATCTCCGGCCAGTAAGGCTCCGGTCCGACCGCAGCGCATCGACTTCAAGGGGTCGGCGCGGCCGACGATCGGCGTCGAATGGGAGTTCGCGCTCGTCGACCCCGAGACCCGTGAACTGAGCAACGAAGCCGCCGCCGTCATCGCGGAGATCGGCGAGAGTCCGCGCGTCCACAAGGAACTGCTGCGCAACACCGTCGAGGTCGTCACCGGCATCTGTGACAACTCGGCCGAGGCGATGGACGACCTGCGGGCCACGCTCGCGCCGGCGCGCAAGATCGTGCGTGACCGCGGCATGGAGCTGTTCTGCGCGGGCACTCATCCGTTCGCGGAGTGGTCAGCCGAGCAGCTGACCGACGCACCGCGCTACGCCGAGCTGATCAAGCGCACCCAGTGGTGGGGCAGGCAGATGCTCATCTGGGGTGTGCACGTGCACGTCGGAATCTCCTCGGCGCACAAGGTGATGCCGATCATCACCTCGTTGCTCAACCAGTACCCGCACCTGCTCGCGCTGTCGTCGTCGTCGCCGTACTGGGCCGGTGGCGACACCGGGTACGCCAGCAACCGCGCGATGATGTTCCAGCAGCTGCCGACGGCCGGTCTGCCCTTCCACTTCCAGGAGTGGTCGCAGTTCGAGCAGTTCGTTCACGATCAGAAGAAGACCGGCATCATCGATCACATGAACGAGATCCGTTGGGACATCCGGCCTTCGCCTCATCTCGGCACGGTCGAGGTCCGGATCTTCGACGGGGTCTCGAACATCGCCGAACTCGGCGCGCTGGTCGCTTTGACGCACTGCCTCATCGTCGACCTCGACCGCAGGCTCGAAGCCGGTGAGCACCTCCCGACGATGCCGCCGTGGCACGTGCAGGAGAACAAGTGGCGCGCGGCGAGGTACGGCCTCGACGCGGTGATCATCCTCGACGAGGACAGCAACGAGCGTCTGGTCACCGAGGATCTCGACGACATCCTGAATCGGCTCGAGCCGGTGGCGAAGTCGCTGGGCTGCGCCGACGAACTCGCCGCGGTGTCGAACATCTATGCCACCGGAGCGTCCTACCAACGACAGCGTCGGGTCGCCGAGGAGCACGACGGCGACCTGCGGGCCGTGGTGGACGCGCTCGTCGCAGAGCTGGAGCTGTAGCCGTGGCCTCGGACAGCGCGAAGATGCTGCCGATGTTCCCGCTCGAGTCCGTGCGGCTGCCCGGTGAGGACCTGCCGCTGCGGATCTTCGAACCGCGCTACGCCGCGCTGGTGCGCGACTGCCTGGCCGGCGACCGGGAATTCGGCGTCGTGCTGATCGAGGCAGGCCGCGAGGTCGGGGGCGGTGACCGCCGCCTCGACGTCGGCACACTGGCGCACGTCGTCGAGGCCGACGATCAGGGCGACGGCCGCTACCGGATCCTCTGCGAGATGCGCGGACGCATCCGGGTCGAACGCTGGCACGACGACGAACCGTATCCGCGGGCGTCGGTCGAGCCGTGGCCCGACGAATCGGGCAGAGCGGTCAGCGGTGCCGAGATCGAGGACGTCGAGAGCCGGGTCATGGCGGTCTTCGAGCGGTTGGCGGACTCCCAGGACAAGGTCCTCCCGCCCAAGCGGGAGCTGCTCGGCGAGCCCGAACCCGGTGACGACGCCGGAACACGCCTGTATGCGTTGGCCGCTCGCGTCCCGATGGGCCAGGCCGACCGGTATTCGGTGCTCGCCGCTCCGTCGGCCGCCGATCGGCTGGCGGCATTGAGTGAGGCGGTCGAAACCCTCACGGCCATGATCGAATTCGAGCTGGACGCCCCGACCGCCGAGGACTGATCAGGTCTCGTCACGCTGGGCGATTTCGTCGCGCAGTAGGAGGTCGTCGCGGAAGGCCTGCTCCCGGTACGCCAGCTGACCGACGCGGTTTGCGACGACCGGTGCGGTGATCACGGTGAACAGGCCGGTGAGGATCACCATGCCGACGTCGGGGTGCCCCCGCAGCCGGATAGCCGCGCCTGCGAGCACGAGGAGCAGTCCGAGTACCTGCGGTTTCGTAGCGGAGTGCATGCGCGACAACGTGTCCGGGAAGCGGACCACGCCGATCGCCGCGGTGAGCGCGAACACCGATCCGCTGAGCACCAGCACGACGGCCAGGACGTCGAGCACGTTCACTGGTCGCTCCTCTCGTCGCGGTCGCGCACGCGGAAGCGGGCGACGCTGACCGATCCGACGAAGCTGATCAGCGCGAGCGCGGTCAGGCTGTAGGTCACCGTGGTGTCGAGGCTGAACGCGGCCCACGTGCCGATCGCGCACATCGTCACCGCGACGAACGTGTCGAGCGCGACCAGTCGGTCCAACGTGCCAGGCCCGGCCAGCAACCGGTACATGGTGATGGTGGCGGCGGCGGTCAGCAGGACCGCCGCGATGACCCACACGGTGTTCACTGGACCTCCCTCTCGGGTGCCGGCCGCCAGTGCGCCTCGCGTTCGAACGTCGCGATCAGCAGGCGTTCCACCTCGGCGACCTGGTGGTAGAAGCGGTTCACCCCGCGGTCGGTACCGACGTCGAGAACGTGGACGTAGATGAGCCGCCGGGTCTGGTCGATCTCCAGCACGATGCCGCCAGGGATGAGGTTCAGGATGTTGACGGCCAGCGCGAGCACCAGATCGGACTTCAACGCGAGGTGTGCGCGCAGGACGGCGGTGCGTGGTGGCGGTCCCGGCTTGATGGCCAGCCAGGCCACCTGCATCGACGACATCACCAGGTAGTAGGCGACCTGAACCACCAAGCGCAGCAGCGACAATGGATGCAGCCTGCCCTCGATGGGCACGGGCGGCAGTGGCAGCAGCACGGTGATCAGCAGTCCCACCAGCAGCCCGCTCAACACGTTGGCCGCCGACACGTCGCCCCACAGCAGCACCCACACCAGCATCAGCCAGCACAGCACCCACGCGCGCAGGATCACCTTGCGCAGCGGCCACCGGTTCTTCAACGGTGCAGTCATGGCACCACGCCCGGGCTCAGGACTGCCGAGATGTACTGCCCGCGGTCGAGCACCTCATCCGAGGACCGCTCGGCGTAGGCGAAGATCGGCCCGGCGAACACCGTCAGCGCCAGACCGACGGCGATCAGCGCCGCGGTCGGCAACACCATGCCCACGGGCATCCGCCCGACGTCGTCGCGGTCGGCGAACACGGCGTCCTCGTCGTCGTGCACCAGCGCCGAGGGTGCGGCGGCCGACATCGCGCCCTCCGGTGCGTCGGCCCGCGCCCGCCAGAACGCCTTGGTCCACACCCGGGCCATCGCGTACAGCGTCAGCAGGCTGGTGACGACACCGCCGCCGACCAGCACCCAGGACAGCACCGACGCCTCCTGCACGCCGGCCTCGAGCAGGGCCACCTTGCCGATGAACCCCGAGAAGGGTGGAATGCCGCCGAGATTGAGCGCAGGCACCAGGAAGACGAAGGCCAGCAGGGGACTGGCGGCGGCCAGCCCGCCCAGTCGTTGGAACGTCGACGCACCCGCCTGCCGCTCGATGAGGCCGACGACGAGGAACAGCGTGGTCTGCACGACGATGTGGTGCGCCACGTAGTAGATGGCGCCCGACATGCCCAGCTCGTTCGACAGGGCGATGCCGAACACCATGTACCCGATGTGGCTCACCAGCGTGAACGACAGCAGTCGCTTGATGTCGCTCTGCGCCAAGGCGCCGAGGATGCCGACGAGCATCGTCAACAGCGCGGCGACCAGCAGTACGCGGTCCATGGCGCCGCCGGGGAACAGCAGCGAGTGCGCCCGGATGATCGCGTACACGCCGACCTTGGTCAGCAGGCCCGCGAACACGGCGGTGACGGGCGCGGGCGCGGTGGGGTAGGAGTCGGGCAGCCACGTCGAGAGCGGGAACACCGCGGCCTTGATGCCGAACGCCACCAGCAGGACGGCGAACATCGCGCTGCGCGTGCCCTCCGGAACGTCGTCGAGACGCACCGCCAGCTCGGCGAGGTTGAGCGTGCCGGTCGCTGCGTAGATCAGCGCCAGGCCGATCAGGAAGATCAGCGACGACACCATCGACACCATCACGTAGGCGATGCCGGCCCGCACCCGTTCGGTGCTGGCGCCGATCGTCAGCAGCACGAAGCTCGCCGACAGCAGGACCTCGAACCCGACGAACAGGTTGAACAGGTCACCGGCCAGGAACGCCGTGCAGACGCCCGCCGACAGCACCAGGTAGGTGGGCAGGAAGATCGAGACGGGCTGGCGCTCGTCGCCGTCGCGGATGCCCTGGCCGATGGCGTAGAAGACCACCGCGAGCAGCACGATCGACGACACCAGCAGCATCAGCGCCGAGAGCCGGTCGACCACGAGCGTGATGCCCAGTGGGCCCATGCCCGGCACCGTCTGACCCCAGCCGCCCACGTGCAGCGCGATGGTGCCGTCCCGGTCGGCGAGGTAGACGAGCACCGCGCACACCGCGACGACCGCCGCGAGCGCGAGGACCGCGATCACGCGCTGCAGACGCGGTCGGCGCCCGGCGAGCAGCGTGGCGGCCGCGGCCAGGGTCGGGATCAACACCGGTAGCGGCGTGAGGACGGCAGCGAGATTGCTCATCGGGACCCCTCGTGCCCGGGCAGCGCGTCGAGTTCGTCGGGCGCATCGGTGTCCAGGGACGGCACGTGTTCGGGGCGGTCCTCGTCGAGCGCGAAGTCCGAGCGCTGCGAGACGCGGGTGTCCTCGACGTCGTTGGCGATGTCCTCCGCGCGGGAGAGTCGGTAGGAGCGGTAGGTCAGCGCCAGCACGAACGCGGCGATGCCCATCGATATGACGATGGCGGTCAGGATCATGCCCTGGGCCAGCGGATCGGCGGTCATGGTCTCGCCGTCGGACGTGCGGCCGCGGATCGGCGGATTTCCCGAAGGCCCACCGACGGTCAGGATCAGCAGGTTCACTGCGTTGCCCGTGAGCAGCAGACCCAGCAGCATCCGGGTCAGGTTGCGCTCGAGCAGCAGGTACACGCCCGCACTGGTGAGTCCGCCGATCAGGATCAGCGGGATCAGGTACGTGACGTTCATCGGCTCACCGCCCGCGATTGCCGGGACCGCTCGACCTGCTCGGCCATCTCCTCGTCGACGCGCGCGCCGAGACTGCGCAGCACGTCGAGGACGAGTCCCACCACGATCAGGTAGACCCCGAGATCGAAGAACAGCGCGGTGACGAACTTGACCGACCCGAGCACGGGCAGGTCGAACTGGATCACCGCCGACGACAGCACCGGCGCGCCCAGCAGCAGTGACGCCACCGCCGTGCCCGCCGACAGCGCGAGGCCGGCGCCGAGGATCTTGCCTGCGTCCAAGGGCAGCGCCTCGCCGAGTTCGTAGCGACCGCCCGCGAGGTAGCGCAGCACCAGCGCCAGACCGGCGGTCAGACCGCCTGCGAAGCCGCCGCCCGGGGTGTTGTGACCGGCGAAGAAGAAGTAGACCGACAGCACCATGATGAGCGGGAAGATGAAGCGCGTCGCGACCTCCAGCACCAGGGAGCGGTAGCGCGGATCGCGCAGTTCGCTGCCCCGCAACCAGGTGATCTCGCCGACGGCGGGACTGGTCGGCAGCACCGGGATGCGGCCGATGTCGGGCTGGCCGGCGTCGGCCACCCGCGGTGCGGCACCAAACCGCCTGTCGCGGAACACCATCGACGCGACACCGGTGGCCGCCACCAGCAGCACCGAGATCTCGCCCATCGTGTCCCACGCGCGGATGTCGACCAGCAGCACGTTGACGGTGTTGGCGCCCTGGCCGCGGTAGTAGGCGGCGTCGGGCAGCAGCTCGGCGATCGGGGTGGTGGTGCGCGCGGCCATCGCGAACACCGCCAGCGTCGTGACCGACGCGCCGACGGCGAGTGCGAGCGCCGCCCTGGGCAGCCGGTGGCGCGTGACGGTGGACCGCTCCGCCTCGGCGGGCAGCGAGCGCAGCACGAGCACGAACACCACCAGGGTCAGGGTTTCGACCAGGAATTGAGTGAGCGCCAGATCCGGTGCGCCGTGGAAGACGAAGATCACGCCGCAGCCGTAGCCGCTGACCCCGACCACGAGGACCGCGGCGAGGCGGTTGCGCATCACCGTCGCGGCGAGTGCGGCCGCCAGGATGATCAGTCCGACCACCACTTGCAGCGGGGAGTCCCACAGCGCCAACTCCGGGCGGTTGCGCGCGCCGAGCACCAGCATCGAAACCGGCAGCAGCACCAGCGTCAGGAGGATGACCGTCTGCGTGGCGGGGATCGACCCGCGCTGTGTCGAGGCGGTCAGGCGCACCGCCACGATGTCGATGCCGCGGATGACGGCGTCGTAGATGCGGTCGGCGTTGCCGAGCGGCAGGTAGCCGAGGCGAACACGGCGCAGCCGCCCGCGCGCGAAGAACGCCACGATGCCGGACGCCAGCACCAGGATCGAGAGCAGCAGCGGCAGGTTGACGCCGTGCCACAGCGCGAGGTGGTAGCCGTCGTCGCCATACGGCACGGTGTCGGCGTAGTCGGCGAGGACGTGGTCGAGCCCGGTGGGCCAGATCCCGAACACCAGGCCCGCGGCGGCGAGCACTCCGGGAGCGACCAGGAAGGCTGCCGGCGGGCGGTGCATCTCGGCGACGCGGGTGCTCGGCTCGGTCCTGCCCTTGCGGGCGAACGCGCCGTAGACGAAGCGCAGGCTGTAGATGGTGGTGAAGACCGACCCGATCACGATGCCGGCCAGCACCCATGGGGCGGCCGACCCGAGGGACGTGCTGTGCAGGATCGTCTCGAGGTCCGCCTCCTTGGCGATGAAGCCGAAGAAGGGTGGCAGGGCGGCCATGCTGGCGGCACCGCAGATGCCGATGATCAGCAGCGGACGGTGCCGGTCGCCCAGCCAGCCGAGCCTGCGGATGTCGCGGGTGCCGGTGGCGTGGTCGATGATGCCGACCACCATGAACAGGGCCGCCTTGAACATCGCGTGCGCGCACAGCATCGCCAGCCCGGCGAGCATCACGTCGCGCCCGCCCGTGCCGACCATGACGGTGATCAGCCCGAGCTGGCTGACGGTGCCGAACGCGAGGATGAGCTTGAGGTCGTATTCGCGGACGGCGCGCCAGCCCGCCAGCAGCATGGTGGCCAGTCCGAGGACGACGATGGTTGGTCGCCAGCCGGGCGAGTCGGCGAAACCCGGTGTCATGCGGGCGATCAGGTAGACGCCGGCCTTCACCATGGCGGCCGCGTGCAGATAGGCGCTGACCGGTGTGGGTGCGGCCATCGCGCCGGGCAACCAGAAGTGCAGTGGCACGATCGCCGACTTCGACAGTGCGCCGACGAGGACGAGGAGAACGCCGACCGTGACGGCGGTGCCGGTCGGCGGCGCGGCGATCAGTTCCGACAGCAGGTAGGTGCCCGCGCTCTCGCCGAGCACGATGACGCCGACGAGCATCGCGAGCCCGCCGGCCGTGGTGACCAGCAGTGCCTGGGTGGCGGCGCGTCTGCTCGTCGCACGTTCGGCGTAGTGGCCGACCAACAGGAACGACAGCACCGTGGTCAGTTCCCAGAACAGGTACAGCAGCAGCATGTTGTCGCTGACGACGAGCCCGAACATGGCGCCGGAGAACGCGACCAGTTCGGCGGCGAAGCTGGGCAGCCGGTTCTCGGTGTGGCCGTCGTGGTGGTGGAAGTACTCGGCGCAGTAGAAGAGGACCAGCGCGCCGATCGCCAGCACGAGCACGCTCATCACGGCGGCGAGGGCGTCGAACCGGAGCGTGATGTCCATCGACAACTCGGGCACCCACTCGACGTGGACGGTCTGCTCGCCGGCACCAGGCCAGTTCGCGGCGACCCAGAAGAGCGAGCCCAGCGGGACGAGCGCCAGGGGATGGAACGCCCGCCGACCCCATCGGCGCACCAGCACCGGCGCCACGACGGCGGCGGCCGCGTGGGCGAAGAGGATGGCGAGCATGGCACTCCGTCGATCGGGGTGTCAGCCGTCGATGCTGTGTGGCTGGACTTGTCGTCGTCCAGTTTACGGATCGACTCCGATGCCGGGGTCTGCCGTGACGTGCGGCACGGCCCGGCCGGGATGCTATGGAGTGCGACGGCAGCGGGGTGAACGGACCGCCAACCTGGTGGGGAGCACGTGTCCGACGACGCCGATCCCCGCGCCGAGGATCGGCCAGATCGGCCAGAAGTACCACGTGCCGCCGGACAGCGCGACTGCCAGCCAGACCGTCAGGACGATGACGACCATCAGGGCGTACGCCGCCAGGTGCAGGCGGACCGACAGCCGAGCCGCCGCGTTCCGGGCGGCGCGGCGTGCGGGGTCGTCTAGGCGCATCCGGTGCACCGGCAGGTCCGCGAGCAGTGCGTCGAGGTCGGCCCTGGATTGAGCGGTGAACGCGGATTCGACCCGGCATTCGTACTCCGTCATGTCCAGGTAGCCCTGCGCGAGGGCTTGGCCGAGACGCGTGGCGGTCGCCTCGCGATCGCGATCTCCGACGCGGACGGCTGACGTGTTCGTCGTGGGAGCGGTCATGTCTTCTCTCCTCATCTTGACGGTGCCTAGACTGATGGATCGACTGTGACATGTCAGTAGTGGAATGTCAACGGATCTTGTTGAATGTGGTGATGTCAGACGAGAACAGGGTGGTCACCGCGAGCCGCGAGGTCGCCGCGCCCGCCGAGACGATCTTCGAACTCATCGCCGACCCCGCGCAGCAACCGCGGTGGGACGGCAACGACAACCTCGCCGAAGCCGCAGCCGGGCAGCGGGTGACCGGGGTGGGCGACGTGTTCACGATGACCCTCACCAACGACGCCAGGCGCGAGAACCACGTCGTGGAGTTCGAGGAGGGCCGCCTGATCGCGTGGCGGCCGTCGGAGCCGGGATCGGAGCCGCCCGGACATCTGTGGCGGTGGCAGCTGGACCCGATCGACTCCCGACGCACCCGCGTCACCCACGCCTACGACTGGTCCGAACTGTCCGACGAGAAGCGGATGGAACGCGCCAGGGCCACCACGTCGGAGCGACTACAGGCGTCGATCGACCGGCTGGCCGCTCTGGCGGAGGGCTGACGCCCTTCCTGTTGGTGAGAGTAGCTAACGACCGCCATTCGTCGGAATCGGTACTGATCGGGCGATTATTCTCCGCCGAGCGTGCTTAGCCAGGATCATTGGACGTCCACAATCCGACGAGCGGAAGAGCGTCATCATGGACGTCGACGAAGGCAAGTTGAACGAATTCCTCGGCAAGGCGGTCGGGGACCTGGGGGCCGCGATGAGCGCCACGCTCGTGCTGGTCGGCGACCGCCTCGGGCTGTATCGCGAATTGGCGACCGGCGCGATGTCCCCGGACGAACTGGCCAAACGCACGGGCACCGACGCCCGGTACGTCCGCGAATGGCTCGGGAACCAGGGTGCGGGTGGATACGTGGACTTCGATCCGTCGTCCGGTGAATGGTCGCTGAGCCCCGAGCAGGCGGCGTGTCTCACCGACCCGAACGGCCCCGTCGACCTCCCCGGCGCCTACAACCTGGTGGAGGCGACGTTTCACGCCCTGGGGCACACGCTCGAGAACTTCGCTTCGGGGCAGGGGATGGAATGGGGCGAACACCACGAGTGCCTGTTCGAGGGCACCGAACGCTTCTTCCGTGCCAGCTACAACGCCAACCTGATCGACTCGTGGTTGCCGACCCTCGACGGGGTGGTGGACAAACTCAACGGTGGCGCGAAGGTGGCCGACGTCGGGTGTGGCCACGGCGCGAGCACCATCCTGATGGCAAAGACGTATCCCGAGAGCCAGTTCGTCGGTTACGACTATCACGGCGAGTCGATCGACGTGGCCCGCGAGAAGGCGGCAGCGGCCGGGGTCAGCGGCAACACGCGGTTCGAGGTCGCCGACGCGATTGGCTACGAGGACAAGGACTTCGACCTGATCGCGTTCTTCGACTGCTTGCACGACATGGCTGATCCCGTCACCGCGGCTCGGCATGCGCGCGAGGCGTTGAACGGCGACGGCACGGCGATGATCGTGGAACCGTTCGCCAACGACAGCGTGCAGGACAACATGACCCCGGTCGGCCGGGTCATGTACGGGGCGTCGACGCAGATCTGCGTGCCGGTGTCGTTGGCGCGCAACGGCCCGGCGCTCGGTGCGCAGGCGGGCGAGGCCCGGCTGCGCGAGGTCGTGGTCGACGGGGCCGGGTTCTCCCGTCTCCGGCGCGCCACCGAGACGCCGTTCAACCTCGTGCTGGAGGCCCGCCCCTAGCCGAGCGTCAGCGCCGTTCGGAGAACGCCTGCAGCGACGCCACCTGGGCCGGGTCCAGGGACGGCCGCACGGTTGCGCGCGCCTTCTCGACGTCGGCGACCGTCACGTCGGCCGCGTCGATCGACCGGCGCATCGCCGTCAGTGCCGATTCTCGGAGCAGCGCAACGCAATCCGCCGCGCTGTAGCCGTCGAGTTCGTCGGCGACGGCATCCAGATCGACGTCCGGGCTCAGCGGTATGGACTTGCCCGCGGTGCGCAGGATGTCGCGCCGCGCATCGGCGTCCGGCGGCGGGACGAACACCAGCTTCTCCAGCCGGCCAGGCCGCAGCAGCGCGGGATCGATCAGGTCGGGGCGGTTGGTGGCGCCGAGTACCACCACGTCGCGCAGCGGATCGATGCCGTCGAGTTCGGTCAGCAGTGCGGCCACCACGCGGTCGGTCACACCGGAGTCCGAACTCTGCCCGCGCCGCGGGGCCAGCGCGTCGACCTCGTCGAGGAAGATCAGCGACGGCGCGGAATCCCGTGCCCGGCGGAACAACTCGCGGACGGACTTCTCCGAGGAGCCCACCCACTTGTCCATCAGCTCGGCGCCCTTGACCGCGTGCACGGACAGCCGACCGGTGCTGGCCAGCGCCCGCACGACGAACGTCTTGCCGCATCCGGGCGGGCCGTAGAGCAGCACGCCGCGTGGCGGGTCGACGCCGAGACGGGTGAACGTGTCGGGATGCTGCAGCGGCCACAGCACCGCTTCGGTCAGTGCCTGCTTGGTCTCGACCATGTCGCCGACGTCGTCGAGCGTCACCGACCCGACCGCGATCTCCTCGGTCGCCGAGCGGGACAGCGGCCGGATCACCGACAGCGCCCCCGTCACGTCGTCCTGGATCAGCGCGGGTGGCTTGCCGTCGGCGCTGGCGCGAGCCGCGGCCCGCAGTGCGGCCTCGCGGACCAGGGCCGCCAGGTCGGCGACCACGAAACCCGGTGTGCGCTCGCCGATCTCGTCGAGGTCGAGTTCCTGTGACGGCACGCCCCGCAGGAGCACCTCGAGCAGGGCCTTGCGGGTGGCGCCGTCGGGCAGGCTCAAACCCAGCTCGCGGTCGCAGAGGTCGGGGGCGCGCAGCCGGGCGTCGACGGCATCGGGCATCGCCGACGTCCCGACGAAGGCGACGCCGCGGGTGGCGACCGCGTTGCGCAGCTCGCCGAGGATCGGCGTCGCGACCGGCTCGGCGGTGGCAGGCAGGAGCGCGTCGACGTCGGTGATGAGCAGGACCCCGCCGCCCTCGCGCACCCGGGCGGCGGCGTCGGCCACGGCCGTCAGCCGGTCCTCGGCGCGCAGTGCTCCGATGTCGGGTCCGTCGAGTTCGACGAGTCGGCGGCCGTCGCACACGGTGCGCACCAGGGTGGCCTTGCCGACGCCAGCCGGCCCGGACACCAGCACGCCGAGATTGGGCTTCGCGCCGAGCGTTTCGAGGAGTTTGGGTTCGTCGAGGGCGAGCTTCAGCCACTCGCCCAGCCGGGCCGCCTGAGCGGTGGCGCCCTTGAGGTCGTCGATCGCGACGACGGGTGCGGGGGTGTTCGCGACGGGCTGCCGGACGGCCGAGGCGGTGGCGACCGAGCCGTCGGACGCGGCGACGACGTCACCCCACGACACCGACGTGTTCGGTTGCACGCTCACGGGTCCTGGCGGATCGACGGCGACCACGGTGAGCAGTTCCGACGTCCACGTGATGCCGACGGACGACGCCAGCGCGGACGTCGCGGCGGAGGTGGACGTGCCCGGTCCGAGGTCGCGCGGCAGCAGGGACACGGTGTCGCCGACCGTCATGACCTTGCCGAGCAGTGCCATGCGCAGCGTCGCCGACGACACGGAGTTGCTCGCCAGGCGGGACCCGGTCAACGTCACCGACCTCGCGCCGTAGACGGTCACGGGAGAGACGATCACCGAGGCGCTCTCGCGCAGGCCGGCGTTCGACATCGTCACGTCGTCGAGCAGTGCCATGCCGGGCGGGGTGCCCGCCGGGGCGATGCCCACCACGGCGGCGGTCGTGCGGGAACCGGTCAGCGCCACGGCGTCCCACTCCCGGATCCCGAGTGCGGCGAGCACTTCCGGATGCAGCCGGATTACGCCGCGCCGTGAGTCCAGGGCCGAGGTGTTGAGGCGGGCGGTGAGCCGCAGATGGGTCAGCGGCGTCTCGTCCGACCCCTCGACGACACCGTCGGTGTAGGTCATCGTCGCGGGCTGCGTGGGTCTTGGTTGTGGGAATCAGCGCCGGGCTTGCGCAACCCGAGTCGCGACATCGAGCGTCGGTTCGGCTCGGCGCGGCGGATGGCGCGCCGAGCCGCGCGGCGCTGCTGGGGCTTCGCGTCCCATGCCTCGGGGCGGGCGGCCACCCAGCGCTGGCTGCGGATGGTGAACGGGATGATGCAGACGTAGCCTGCGATGATCAGCAGGACGAGCACGTAGGGGAACAGCAGCAGTCCCGCGGCGGCGATCGCGACCAGGATCAGCAGGATCGGTGCTGCGTTCGTCGGCACCGAGATCGCCTTGAGCGCGAGGGTCGGCACGCGGCTGACGAGTAGCGCCGAGTTCGCCGCGAGCCAGAGGCAGACGAACCAGTGCGAGGTCCACCAACCCTCGCCGAACTGCAGCTGTGCGGCGAGCGGACCGATCACGCCGACCGCGCCGCACGGTGCGGGCATGCCGGTGAAGAACTCGCGGGTGTAGGCCGGGCGGGTGTCGTCGTCGAGCAGCGCGTTGAACCGGGCCAGCCGCAGCACGATGCACACCGCGTACAGCAGCACGAAGATCCAGCCCACGGGTGTCTCGGGCAGCAGGGTCACGTAGATGACCAGCGCCGGTGCGACGCCGAAGTTGACGGCGTCGGCCAGCGAGTCGATCTCGGCGCCCATCCGGGACTGCGCGTCCAGGGCGCGGGCGATGCCGCCGTCGATCCCGTCGAGCACCGCGGCCGCGCCGATGAGTGCCAGCGCGATGTGCGGCCGGTCGTCGAGCGCGAACTTGATCGACGTCAGGCCGGCGCAGATGGCCAGCACGGTGGTCGCGCTGGGCAGGATGCGCATCGCCTTGGGGCGGCCACCGTGGGGCTTGGTCACGCCAGCTCCGCGAGCGGGGTCTCGCCGCCGATGGCGCGCTGCCCGAGTTCGACGATGATCGTCGCGTCGGCGGGGAAGTACGTGTCGAGGCGCGAGCCGAACCGGATCAGGCCGTAGGTCTCGCCGAGTTCGAGCGTGGCGCCGGCGTGCGTCGAGCAGACGATGCGGCGGGCGATGAGCCCGGCGATCTGGACGGCCACCACGTCGACGCCGTCCGGGGTGCGGAGCCACACGCTGTTGCGTTCGTTGTCGGCGCTCGCGGTGTCCTTGTCGGCGGACTGGAACTGGCCGGGGCGGTGCTTGACCGTCACGACGTCGCCTGCCACCGGCGCCCTCTGCACGTGCGCGTCGAAGATGGACAGGAAGATGCTGATCCGCTTCATCGGCGTGTCGGGCAGGTTCAGTTCGGCGGGCGGCGTGGCCTCGTCGATCAGCGTCACCAGACCGTCTGCGGGCGCGACGACGAGGTTCGGCCTGGTCGGGGGCACTCGCGGCGGGTGGCGGAAGAAACCGGCGCAGGCGCCCGCGGCGGTCAGTCCGACGGTGCGGATCAGGCGGTGTTTGCGTCCGACGGCGGCAAGCCCGAGCCCACCCGCGATGAACGGGAGGCCGGCCGGGTGCACCGGCGGGACGGTCGACCGGACGAGGTCGACGAAGCGGGACAGCTCGGAACTATGGTCTTCGACCGCAGGCGGTCGCGCGGGTCTGGCCATGGGGTTCCGATTCTAACGACTCCCGGGCGGTGGCCGGGTGCGCCGGGAGGGCCCGGCGGGGATTCAGGTCAGATCCCAGACCCGCACCGTGGACCCTTCGGCCACCTCGGTGACGTCCTCGTCGATCTCCAGCAGACAGTTCGCCGACGCCAGCCAGCGCAGGTGGTGCGAGGCGGGCGGGCCGTAGCTGGTGACGGTGTCGCCGTCGAGCACGCCGCGCCGGAACTGCCGTCGGCCGTTGGGCGAGGTCAGCGATTCGCCGAGGGTGACCTCGCGGCGGGTGCGCTCCGGCTGCGGCACGCCCATCGCGGCGCGTAGCGGGCCGCGCAGGAAGACCTCGAACGAGACGAGAGCGCTGACGGGGTTGCCGGGCAGCGTGATGATCGGCGTGCCCGACCCGGCGACCCGGCCCGCGCCCTGAGGCATGCCCGGTTGCATCGCCACCTTCACGAACTCGACTTCGCCACCGAGCGAGTCCTTGACCACCTCGTAGGCGCCTGCGCTGACGCCGCCGGTGGTGATGACGAGGTCGGCGTCACGGGCGTGCTCGAGCAGGGTGCCGCGGAACGTCGCGACGTCATCGGCCGTCATCGCGACGGTGGTGACCTCGGCGCCCGCGTCGCGCACCGCGGCGGCGAGCATGACGGCATTCGACTCGTAGATCTGGCCGGGTAGCAGAGGCGTTCCGGGGGCGACCAGTTCGGACCCGGTCGACATGACCAGGACCCGCTGGCGGGGGATCACGCTGACGTCCGCCAGGCCCAGTGCGGCGACGAGGCCGAGCGCGGCCGGGGTCAGGACCTGTCCGGCGCGCAGCACGGTCGTGCCCTCGGTGACGTCCTCGCCCGCGTGCCGCAGATGCTGGCCGGGCCGGCTCGCGCGGCGGATGGTGACCGTCTCGGTGCCGCCGTCGGTGACCTCGACCGGGACGATGGCCGTCGCGCCCGAGGGCAGCGGCGCACCGGTCATGATGCGGTGCGCCGTCCCGGGCGCGAGGGTGAGCGGATCGGTCCGCCCGGCCGGGATGTCCTCGGCCACGGGCAGGGTCACCGGCGAGTCCTCGGTGGCGGTCGCGACGTCCTCGGCGAGCACGGCGTACCCGTCCATCGCCGAGTTGTCGAATCCCGGCAGTGACAGCGGGGCCACGACGTCGGCGGTGAGCACCAGACCGAGAGCGTCGGGGACGGGCGTCGTGACGGCGTCGCGCGCGGTGATCAGCCCGGCGACGACCCGCTGGTGTTCTTCGACGGACCGCACTGCTACACCGGGAACGTGACGCCGGTGAGTTCCTCGGACACCGTCCACAGCCGCTGCTGGACTGCTTCGTCGAGCGACTGCGCGCTCGACGACACCAGCACGGGGTGGCCGCGCAGCTCGCGGAGCCCGTCCGGGCCGTAGTACTGCCCGCCCTTCGCTTGGGGATCGGTCGCGGCGCGCAACGTCGCCAGCGCGCCCATCGCGGGACTGTTGGTGATGAGCCCTGCAGCCCGCATCACGATCGGCAGGCTGCCGCCCGGTATGTGCCGCATGAGTTCGGTGTTGGAGACGCCGGGGTGCGCGGCGATCGCGATCGTCTTCGCGCCCTTGGCGGCGAGACGGCGCTGCAGATCGAAGGAGAACATCAGGTTCGCGAGCTTCGACTGGCCGTAGGCGGCGACCCTGCTGTAGCCGCGCTCCCACTGCAGGTCGTCGAAGCGGATGCCCGCGCGGATGTTGTGGGCCATGCTCGCGACCACCACGACGCGTGACCCCTCGACGGGCAGCAGGTTGTCGAGCAGCAACCCCGTCAGCGCGAAGTGCGCGAGGTGATTGGTGCCGAACTGCAGCTCGAACCCGTCCTCGGTGTGGCCCTTCGGCGGGTACATCAGCCCGGCGTTGTTGATCAGCAGATCGATGCGCGGGTGGGTGGCCTTGAGTTCCTCGGCGGCCTCGCGCACCGACTGCAATGAGCCGAGATCGAGCCGCTGCAGCGTGACCTCGGCGCCGGGGGCGGTGCGGCTGATCTGCGCCGCGGCTTCCTTGCCCTTGTCGAGGTTGCGCACCGCGAGCACGACGCGCGCGCCGCGTTCGGCCAGCACGCGTGCGGTGTGGAAGCCGAGACCCGTGTTGGAACCGGTGACGATCGCGACCCGCCCGCTCTGATCGGCGACGTCTGCCTCGGTCCACTTCGTGTTGGCGCTCATGATCACGACCATACTCAGGAGGGTGCCCACCCTGATCGACCCCGCGAACCCGCCCAGCCGCAAGGCGCCCGTGGTGTGGGCCGTGTCAGCGGCGATCCCGTGGGCCGTGCTGGTGGTAGCGCAGGTGGCGTGGTTCGTGTTCGAGGGCCGGTACGGCTGGCTGCACGGGCTGGCCGCCGCGTCGACCGTGGCAGGTGCGGCGTTGTTCGTCGGCGTGGTGCCCGTCTGGCGATACCGGGTGCACCGCTGGGAGATTGGCGCCAACGCGGTGTACACGCGAACCGGATGGCTGGTGCAGGAGCGTCGCATTGCGCCGATCTCGCGGGTGCAGACCGTCGACACCGAGCGCGGCCCGCTCGACCGGCTGTTCGGGCTCGCGACCGTCACGGTGACGACGGCGTCGTCGGCGGGTGCGGTCCGCATCGTGGCGCTGGACGCCGACGTCGCCGACCGCGTCGTCGCGCAGCTGACCGACGTCGCGTCGATCGGTGAGCAGGACGCCACGTGAGCGCACCGGTCGAGCAGTGGCGGCGGCTGAGCCCGCGCATGCTGCTGGTGCACCCGATCCACGAAGTGCTGCGCCAGCTCCCGCTGCTGATCGGGTCGGCGGTGCTGGGTACGGCGACCGGCAATCCGCTGTGGTCGGCGGCGGCGCTGGGCCTGCTGGTGGCGTTCGGCGTCGCCCGCTGGTTCACGACGACCTACCGCATCGACGCCGAGCAGATCCAGCGCCGGGAGGGCGTGCTGGCGCGCCGGGTGCTCTCCGTGCCGCGCAACAGGATTCGATCGGTGTCGACCGACGCCCGGCTACTGCACCGGCTGCTCGGGCTGACCGTGGTCAAGGTCGGCACCGGACAGGAGGGCCGCGGTGACGCCGACTTCGCGCTCGACGCGGTGCGCGTGGAGGAGGTCGCGGGACTGCGGGCCGTGCTGCTCACCGAGTCGCCGGAGTTCGAGGATCAGGCGCCGCAGGCCCGTGTGCTCGCCCGGTGGGAACTCTCCTGGCTGAGGTACAGCCCGCTGAGCTTCACCGGCCTGGCGATGATCGCGGCCGCCGTGGCGGTGGTGTACCAGACCGGTGTCGTTGCGACGCTGGAGGATTCGCCGCTGGTTCGCGAGGGTCTGGACGCCGCCGAGCGGGCCGGGGCGGTGGTCGCCGTCGTCGGGCTCGTCGGGTTCGTCCTGGTGGCCTCGCTCGTGCTGTCGGTGCTGCGGAGCCTCGTCACGTTCGGCAACCTGGTGCTGTCGCGCAGCGAGGGCGTGCTGAACCTCGAGCACGGCCTGCTGCGACTGCGTCAGCACACCTACGACACCCGGCGGCTGCGCGGCGGGACGCTGCGCGAACCGCTGCTCGTGCGCGCGTTCGGCGGCGCCCGGCTGGATGCGGTGATGACCGGGGTCGGCGGGGCGGGTGAGGCGTCGCTGCTGCTGCCGCCGTGCCCGCGCGCGACGGCCGAGGCCGTCCTGACCGAGCTGACGGCGCCCGGGGTGGCCGCCGGGCCGTTGCGCGGGCACGGCCCGGCGGCGACGCGCAGGCGGTGGACGCGCGCCCTGCTGGTTCCCGCGGCCGCCGCGCCGGTGCTGGGCGTCACGGGAGCGCCGGCCTGGACGTGGCTGGTGTGGTCGGTCGTCACGGTGATCGCGGCGTTCCTGGCCTTCGACCGATCGCGTGCGCTCGGTCACAGCGTCGACCGCAGATGGTTGATCGCACGGTCGGGAAGCGTGGAACGCAAGCGGGACTGCATTGCCGCCGCGGGGGTCATCGGCTGGACCGTGCGGCAGACGCCGTTTCAGCGCCGCGCCGGGGTGGCGACGCTGGTCGCGGCGACCGCGGCAGGGATCAAGGGGTATCGGGTGCTCGACGTGCCCGCGGACTTGGCGTGGGCGGTCGCAGCGGAGGCGTCGCCGTGGGTGGCCGACAGCGAATGGGTCACCAGCTGACGGGTACGACTTGCGCTCGGACCGCGGCCGTTTACCTTGGCACCATGGCTATCGGTGGTGTGCTGTTCGACATCGATGGCGTCCTGGTGACCTCGTGGAAGCCGATCCCGGGCGCCGGGGAGACTTTACGGACGCTGGCGGACCATCAGATCGCCCGCTCCTACCTCACCAACACCACCACCCGCACCCGCGTGCAGATCGCGAGACTGCTCACCGAGGCGGGCATGGACGTCACCGCCGACGAGGTCATCACCGCGGCCGTGCTGACCGCCGACTACGTCCGCGACCGGTATCCCGGGGCCAGGTGCTTCCTGGTCAACAGCGGTGAAATCGGCGAGGACATGCCGGGCATCGACGTCGCCTACTCCCACGACGCCGGCGACGCCGAACCCGAGACCCCCGACGTCGTGCTGCTCGGCGGTGCGGGGCCCGAGTACGACCACGTGACGCTCAGCCGGGTCTACGACTGGATGGCGCAGGGGATTCCCGTGGTGGCCATGCATCGCAGCACGGCGTGGAACACCGCCGCCGGCTTGCGGATCGACACCGGCATGTACCTGCTCGGCATGGAGGAGACCTGCGGCCGCAAGGCGGTCGCGGTGGGCAAGCCTGCGCCCGAGGGCTTCCTGGCATCGGCGAACCGCCTCGGCGTCGACCCCGAGGAGATGTACATGGTGGGCGACGACCTCAACAACGACGTACTCGCCGGGCAGGTCGTCGGGATGACGGGCGTGCTGGTGCGCACCGGGAAGTTCCGCCAGGACACGTTGGACCGTTGGGCCGCAGACGAATTCGCGATGCAACCCAACCACGTCATCGACTCGATCGCGGACCTGCCCGAATTGCTGGGGTTGTAGGGGCGCATTCGCCAAGATCAACCGTTCGGATGACGCCACCGGCGTCCGGACGCGGTTCCCTTAGTGCACGGCCGACGGGGGTTCGGCCGCACTCTCGAAGGGGTGACCATGGTTCAGGTTGGCGATCACGCGGTGGTACTGGGTGCGAGCATGGGCGGACTGCTGGCGGCCCGCACGCTGTCGGAGTTCTACCACCGCGTCACAGTGGTGGAACGCGACGAACTGATCGACGGTCCGGACGCCAGGCGTGGTGTCCCACAGGGCCGTCAACCGCACGTACTGCTGGCACGGTGCGGCGTGATCTCCGAGGAACTATTCCCGGGCTTGACCGACGAGATGGTCGCAGATGGAGCGCATCGGTGGTCCGACGGCGACCTGTCACGTTTTCACGTGACGTTCGCGGGTCATCTGATCACCAGGACGGGACGGCTCCCGGAACCGGCGTCACTCATCAATCACTACGCCGGTCGGCCATTCATCGAATGGCACGTGAGGAGGCGATTGCGCGCGTTGCCCAACGTGACGATTCTCGACGGGCATGACTTCGTCGACTACATCTCGGCGGAACGTGCCGTCACGGGGGTCAGAGTGTGCAGACGACGTGATGGTTCGACGTCGGACCTGGGCGCTCGACTGGTCGTCGATGCCACCGGACGCGGCTCCCGTACCCCCTTCTTCCTCGAAGGGCTCGGGTACGGTCGGCCCCCCGAAAGGGAACTGGCCGTTCACGTCACGTATGCCAGCATGCCGGTGCGGATCCCGGACGGGAGCCTTCGGGAACTGATGATCGCCCGGTTGTTCGAACCAGGTCGACCGACCGGCTTCGTCATGTTCCAGTGTGAGCGGGACACGTGGATCGTCGGCGCGGGCACGCTGGGGGACGTGCGCGCGCCGACCACACCGGCCGAGGTGCTCGCGTTCGGTGCCGGTCTGGTACCTGACCACGCGCTGGCAGCCGCCCGGGCGGGCGAACCGTTGGCCGGTGTCAGTCTGCATCGCTTCCCGGCGAACAGGTGGCGGCGCTACGACAAGATGCGTAGCACCCCCGACGGTCTGGTGGTGCTCGGCGACGCGGTGTGCAGTTTCAATCCCATCTATGGACAGGGTATGACGGTCGCGTCGATCGAGGCGATCCTGTTGCGGGACTGCCTGACCCGAGGAGACCGCGACCTCCCACGCAGATTTCACCGTGCTGCGGCCAAACCGATCAGGGTGGCCTGGCAGACGGCGGTGGGTTCGGATCTGGCGTTGCCCGAGGTGTCCGGCAATCGGCCCGTCTCGACCCGCGTCACGAACGCATACATCGACCGTGTGCTCACCGCAGCGGAGTCGGATCCCATGGTCGCCCAGGAGTTCCTACGAGTCGTCGGGATGCTACAGCCGCCCAGTCGGCTCGTTGCGCCATCCTTCGTCCGTCGCGTGGCGAGGTCGAATCGGCGACGTACTCACGACCGGGTGGCCGCGGTTACGCAGCCATCTCGAGAAGCAGTCTGACCAACTCCGCCTGCCTATGAGTTCCGGTCTTGAGGAAGACTCGCTGTAGGTGAGTCTTCACCGTCGCGGTTGACAGCGACAGTTCGTCGGCGATCGCCTTGATTCCTTGACCATCGGCAATGTGAAGGGCGACAGCAGCTTCGGAGTTGGTGAGGCCGTATACCCGGCGCAGGAGTTCAGCCGAGCACACCCGCCGGGCCTGGGGGTCGATGAGGAACACCAGAGCGCGTGACTCGTCCCCGCCCGTCGACGCCTCGGTGTAGGGCAGCACGTGGACGACATAGGAGTTCTGACCATCCGCCCGCGGGATGTTGAGCGAATCAGCTGCACGCGTCGATGTGTCACCCAACCCCATCGCGCTGGAGACGGCGCGCTGGAGGGCGACGTCGAGCGGCGGGGAAGCGGCCCGAAGGATGCCCGTGCGCACGGAGAGCCCATCGCCGAGCGAGAGAATGAGTTCGGCAGCGCGGTTGTGGTGTACGACCGCTGCACCCGGACCCACCACCATCACACCGTGACGAATGCCGTCGACGGCCAGCGCGACGTCGTCGACGCGGTGCACCAGGTCCGCGAGGAGGCATTGAGTTCGCAATGCCTGCTGCAGGTGGGGCACGAGAGCACTCACCACCTTGATGCGCTCCGTGGTGGCATAGGAGCCGGAGCGCTCCCTGGCCGCCGCGACGAGGAACGACGTCGGGGCGGGGCCATCGGTGAGGCGGACGAACAATCCGTCCTCCATCCGGTGAGGACGCATCCAGTCGGCGTTGAACTCCGATCGAGCATTCAGTGCGATGAGCTGCTCGCCGCCGCGGATGAGTCCGACCGGCCCGTGCTCGACGGCGTCGAGCACGTAATCGATTTGCCGATAGTGGTCGCTGTACGACACCTGGGCCGCCTCGGGCAGGCTAGCGCTCTTGACGACGCGACTGGAGTCCTCGGCGATGATGACGCCCGCGGCGCGTGAATGAAGCGTCTCGCGTACTGCTGCCATCGCTGCGATCCAGTGCTCGGGGTCGATGGCGGCGGCGTGAATGGCAGTGACCATCCGCGAGAAGTCCTCGATCGAGACACTCTCCGTGCGCCGTCGGCTGGTCGATCTAGCCATGGCAACCCCCATTGCCTACTTGCCCCCAGGCCATTGTCCAACGGGAGTCAAGCCCCGTTGGGAGCCGAAACCTGGCGAACGATTGCGGTGTGTCAGCACAACCGGCGGGTGTCGAGCCGCGTCTCGACCGCGCCGTCGCCGACCTTCTCCACGAAGTAGGCTGCCGCACCATCGGTTTCGCCTACGGCCTCGACGAACTCCGTGCCGCGGTAGAGGACGCCCACACCGTCGTCGGTCGCGTAACCGGCGGGGAGCGTGCCGTCGCCGATCAGGCGTTGGAACAGCGGCCGGCGTCGCTCCTCGGAGTCGTAGTGCACCCCGTTGGAGAACGGAATCAGGCCGAGGCCGTCGGTGACCGCGCGTAGCTCCGGGCCGAACGAGTCGGTGGTGCCCCCGGCATGCCAGCAGATGGAGCCTGCCGAGACGCCGGTGAGCACGACGCCTGCCTCCCACGCGGTGCGCATCGCGTCGTCGACGCCGTGCAGTCGCCACATTGCGAGCAGCCCGGCCACACTGCCACCGAACACCCACACCACGTCCTGCTCGAGCAAATGAGCCGTAACGTCGTCGACGTTCGGCATCGGGAACAACGCGAGGTGCGACGTCGCGAACCCCCGCTGTTCGGCTGCCTCGGTGAGGTAGTGCAGCGTCGCGCGGTCGTCGCCCATGGCGGTAGCGAGCAGGCAGACCCGCGGCGCCCGACCACTCGTTCCGGACAGCTCGACGGCGTACTCGGTCAGCGCGGTGAATGCCATCCTGGTGCGCCGGCCCGGCCCGACCCCGCCGCTGGTCGCGAGGACTGTGGGTGAGTCGGCGGCCATGAGGCCGACGGTAGGGCCGGGGCTGCGGCGCGGCAACCGATTAGTTCCGTGCGGTTCGTCAGTCGATACGCGTATGACCACGGATATCTTGATCACGTCCCGCATCGTCAACGCACCCGTCCAGGCCGTCTTCGACGTGCTGGCCGAGCCCGCCAACCACGCAGCCATCGACGGCACCGGGTGGGTGCGGGAGTCGCTCGACGGAAAGCCGTTGCAGGAGAACGGCCAGATCTTCCGCATCGCGATGTACCACGACAATCTGCCCGAAGGGCACTACGAGATGGCCAACCGCGTCATCGCCTTCGAGCCGCCCAAGACCATCGCCTGGGAACCCGGTCAGGAGGGGCCAGACGGCGAGATCGAGTACGGCGGATGGACCTGGCGCTATGACCTCGAGCCGGCGGGCGACGGGACCCAGGTGACCATGACGTACGACTGGTCGGGCGTCCCCTCGGAGACGCGGGAGCACATCGAGTTCCCGCCGTTCCCCGCCTCGCACGTGGAGAACTCGCTGAAGAACTTGGCTGCGCTGGCCGAAGGGCGCTGACGCGTCCATCCCCAGTGTGGGCTTTATGCACAGGTTGAGGCTGAAACGCGTGCACGAGGCCCACGTTCGTCGGCGGTCGAGGCCACCGTTCCGGCATGCAACCCTTCATCGGCAGCGCCGCGGTACGACGTGGCGAACTCAGTCGGCGCGGACTCGCCCGCGAGCACGTGGCGATCTACCGGGACGTCTATCTGCACCGTGACGTCGAGCTGACGGCACTCGTCCGGGCGCGCGCCGCGTGGCTGGCGACGGGCGCCACGCTGGTGGGAGTCTCGGCTGCGGCGGTTCACGGAACCAAGTGGCTCGACGGCTTCGCGCCTGCCGAGATCGTGCGCCCCGACCGGCACGCGGCGGCGGGGCTCGTCGTGCACTCATGGGCCCTCGGCGCGGACGACGTGTGCGTGGTCGGGGGCGTCGACGTCACCACGGCGGCACGTACCGCGTTCGACATCGGGCGGACACGTGATGCTACGCAGGCGATTCCGATACTCGACGCGCTGTTCAACTCCAGGGGGCTGAAGCATGGCGATGTGTCAGCGGTGGCCGATGCCCATCCCGGTGTTCGCGGCGTGGCCTCGCTGCGCGCCATGCTGCCGAACGTCGACGGCGGGGCCGAGTCACCACAAGAGACCAGGCTGCGGCTGATCCTGGTAGCCGCCGGACTCCCGCGTCCCGAGACGCAGATCAGGTTCCCCGAGTTGCACGTCCGCGTCGACATGGGCTGGCGCGAATGGAAGGTCGCCGTCGAGTACGACGGCGTGCAGCACTGGGCAGACCCGCGTCAGCGATCGTGGGACATCGAGCGAATTGCGCTGCTGGAGGCGGCCGGCTGGGTGGTGGTGCGGGTAAGTGCTGACATGATGTCGCGCCCGGGTCTGATCGTCGCGCGGGTGCGGGACAAGCTGCGGGCGAGGGGGTGCCCGGTGTGAGGCTCGAGTGTGGGGGTTGTGTACGCGAAATGGGCGAAATGCGTGCATAGGGCCCACGCTCGGCGGCCCGGCCGCAACGAACCCAGGAACTACCCTCGCAGCGTGCGAACCGCTTCGATGCGCGCGGCGATCTGCTCCGAGTTCGCCGCCGCCACAACGGGTCCGCCGCAGATGCGCCGCAGTTCGTTGTGGATCCAGCCGTGCGGCTTGCCGGTGCGGTGGTGTGCGAGCGTCACCAGTGCGTTCAGTTCGCGGCGCAGGTCGCGCAGCTGTCCGTGCGTGGTGGTGGGCGTCGCGACCGCCGTCTGACCTTCACCCGCCGCACCCTCGCCCGCGGCCACCCGGCTGCGCCGACCCAACTGCTCTTCTTGCCTGCGCGACAACAGGTCTCGCATCTGCGTGGCATCGAGCAGCCCGGGGATGCCGAGGTAGTCGGCCTCCTCTTCACTGCCGGCAGGAGTGGCCGTGCCGAACGACGAGCCGTCGAAGATCACCTGGTCGAGTTCGGCGTCGGCGCCCAGCATCTCGTAGCCGCGATCCATGTCGCTGGCTTCGTCCTTGGTCTTGTTGGCATCCTCGAGGGCCTCGTCGTCCCACTCGTCGCCTTGGGACTCGCGGTGCGGCTTGCCCAGCACGTGGTTTCGCTGCGCCTCCATCTGGCTGGCCAGCAGCAGGAGGTTGGGTACCGACGGCAGGAAGATGCTGGCGGTCTCACCCGCCCGGCGCGACCGCACGAAACGCCCGATCGCCTGGGCGAAGAACAGCGGCGTCGACGCGCTGGTCGCGTACACCCCGACCGACAGCCGAGGTACGTCGACGCCTTCCGACACCATGCGCACCGCGACCAGCCAGCGACTGGTCCCCGCCGAGAACTGCGAGATGCGGTCCGAGGAGCCGGGGTCGTCGGACAGCACGACCGTCGGCGCCTCGCCGGTGATCTCGGTCAGCAGCTTCGCGTAGGCGCGCGCCGCGGTTTGATCGGAGGCGATGATCATGCCGCCCGCGTCGGGCACGTGCTGACGCTTCTGCTGCAACCGCCGGTCGGCCGCCGCGATCACCGCGGGCATCCACTCGCCGACGGGGTTCAGCGCGGTCTTCCAGGCCCGGGCGGTCTGCTCTGCGGTGAGCGGCTCGCCGAGGCGGGCCGCGTGCTCCTCGCCCGCACTGTCACGCCAGCGCGACTCACCCGAGTAGGCCAGGAACACCACCGGTCGCACGACGCCGTCGGCGAGTGCGTCGGAGTAGCCGTAAACGTGGTCGGCCTGCGAGTGCTTCAGGCCGTCGGGGCCCAGTTCGTAGTTGACGAACGGGATGGGGCTGTCGTCGCTGCGGAACGGGGTACCGGTCAGCGACAGCCGGCGGGTGGCGTCGTCGAACGCCTCGCGGATCGCCTCGCCCCAGCTCTTGGCGTCGCCACCGTGGTGGATCTCGTCGAAGATCACCAGCGTCTTGCGGTTCTCGGTGCGCACCCGGTGCCGCCCCGGATGGCTGGCCACCTGTGCGTAGGTGACGACGACGCCGTGGTACTCGTCGGAGTTCTGCGCCGACGAGTTGCTGAACTTGGGGTCGAGCGCCAGGCCCATGCGCTGCGCGGCCTGAGCCCACTGGATCTTCAGGTGCTCGGTCGGCACCACGACGGTGACGCGCTCGACGACACCCTCGCTCAACAGCTCGCCCGCGATGCGCAGCGCAAACGTCGTCTTGCCCGATCCGGGGGTCGCGACGGCGAGGAAATCGCGGGGAGCAGCCGTCAAGTACTTCACCAACGCCCGACGCTGCCAGCCCCGCAAAGCCTGGGTGCTGGGCGCTGCATAAGCCCGCACCCGAAGACTCCTATCTGGTCGAAGGCCACTCTAGGGCAATGGGTTCCGTCCGCGCATCTCCATACGGCGTGTCTCGAGTGCGAGCGTGTCGGACCCTCGGGACGACGGTACATGGTCGTGCCGGGAAGCGGCCACGCGAAGGGGAGCGCCGACTGGAAGCGTCGACGCGGAGCAAACGAAGATGACGCCCGGAACCACGGTGGAGCCCCACAATGAGGGGATGGACCGCCCGGAGCAAGACGTCGAGCACGACCCGTACGTGCGGGTGCTCGGCTCCCGCGTACACAACCTACGTGGCGTCGACGTCGCTGCGCCGCGCGACGCGCTGGTCGCGTTCACCGGCATCTCGGGGTCGGGCAAGTCGTCGCTGGCGTTCGGCACCATCTACGCCGAGGCGCAGCGACGCTACTTCGAATCGGTGGCGCCGTACGCCCGGCGCCTGCTGCTTCCCGCGGGCGCACCCAAGGTCGACGACATCACCGGCCTGCCGCCCGCCGTGGCGCTGCAGCAGCGGCGCGGCTCGGCCACGTCGCGGTCGACGGTCGGCACGGTGACGACGCTGTCGAACCTGCTGCGGATGCTCTACTCGAGGGCAGGCACGTTCCCGCGCGGGTTCACCGAGCGCCTGGACTCCGACTCGTTCTCCCCGAACACCGCGATCGGCGCCTGCCCCGAATGCCACGGCCTCGGCAGGATCCACCGGGTCACCGAGGGGACGCTGGTGCCCGACCCGTCACTGACGATCCGCGAGGGCGCGGTGGCCGCGTGGCCCGGCGCCTGGCAGGGCCAGAATCTGCGCGACATCCTCATCACGCTCGGCTACGACATCGACAAGCCGTGGCACCGACTGCCCAAGAAGGCGCGCAACTGGATCCTGTTCACCGACGAGCAGCCCACCGTCGAGATCCATCCGCACCGCCACGACGTCATCGCCGACTACACCTACAACGGCACCTTCTCCAGCGCCGAGCGCCACGTCCGTCACACGCTGGCCAACTCGCAGAGCGCGATGATGCGCCGACGGGTGCTCAAGTACGTCGACAGCATCGACTGCCCGGTGTGCGACGGCTCGGGACTGCGACCGGAGGCGCTCGCCGTCACCTTCGCAGGCCGCAACATCGCCCAGCTGGTGACGCTGCCGCTGACCGAACTCGCCGACGTCCTGCGGCCCGCCGCCGAGCGCACCGACTTCGAGGCCGCCTACGAGTCGACCGAGTCCGGCGAAGGCACCGAGGTGGCCACGATGATCGCCGCCGACCTGGTGGCCCGCATCCAGGTGCTGCTCGACCTCGGGCTGGGGTATCTCGCCCTGAACCGCCGCACGCCGACGGTGTCGCCGGGGGAGCTGCAGCGCCTGCGGCTCGCGACCCAGCTGCGCGCGGGGCTCTTCGGCGTCCTGTACGTGCTCGACGAGCCGTCAGCGGGACTGCACCCGGCCGATGCCGAACCGCTGCTCGACGTCCTCGACCGGCTGCGGCGGGCAGGCAACTCGCTGTTCGTGGTCGAACACGACATGGACGTGGTGCGGCGCGCGGACTGGATCGTCGACGTCGGGCCAGGCGCAGGCGAACTCGGCGGCGAGGTGCTCTACAGCGGCCCGGTCGCCGGGCTGGCCGACGTGCCGGCCTCGGCGACGCGCGACTACCTCTTCGACCGCGCTGCACCCGACGCCCGCACACCGCGCACGCCGGTGGGTCGACTGCAGTTGCGCGGCATCGACTTTCACAATCTGCGTGGTCTCGACGTCGACATCCCGCTCGGGACCTACACCGCGGTGACGGGTGTGTCTGGCTCCGGGAAGTCGACGCTCGTCTACAAGGTGCTCGGTGACGTCGTCACCCGCGCGCTGGGCGGTGAGACCACCGAACCGGAGGCCGACGGCGGTGACGGCGACGCGGAGGTCGTCGACCTCGACCACGACGCGAGCATCGGGGTGGGCGCCGAGGGCGTCGACCTCATCGGCCGGCTGGTCGCCGTCGACCAGAAGCCGATCGGCCGCACGCCGCGCTCGACCCTGGCCACTTACACCGGGCTCTTCGACGCCGTGCGCAAGGCCTTCGCCGAGACGCCGGCCGCGCGTCGGCGCAAGTGGAGCGCGGGTCGCTTCTCGTTCAACGTGGCCCAGGGCCGCTGCCCGACGTGCCAGGGCGAGGGCTTCGTCTCCGTCGAATTGCTGTTCCTGCCCGGCACCTACGGGGTGTGCCCGACCTGCCACGGCGCCCGGTACAACGAGGACACCCTGAAGATCCGGTATCGCGACCGCACGATCGCCGACGTCCTCGCGATGACCGTCGACGAGGCCACGCCGTTCCTCGACGACCTGCCCGCGGCGGCCCGCAGCCTGCGTGCGCTCCAGGAGGTCGGCCTTGGCTACCTGCGGCTGGGGCAGCCCGCGACCGAACTCTCCGGCGGCGAGGCGCAACGGATCAAGCTGGCGACCGAGCTGCAGCGACCCAGGCGCGGGCACACCCTCTACGTGCTCGACGAGCCCACGACCGGGCTGCATCCCGCCGACGTGGACCTGCTGGACCGGCAACTGCACCGGCTCGTCGACGCGGGCAACACCGTCGTCGTCGCCGAACACGACATGCGGGTGGTGGCGGGCACCGACTGGGTGATCGACCTGGGGCCCGGAGCCGGCGACGCCGGTGGGCGGGTGGTTGCCGCGGGAACGCCCGCCGAGGTGGCGCGCGCTACCGGCAGCCGGACCGCGCCCTACCTGGCCGCCCGGATGGGGGCCTACTCGACGACGAAGTGATTGTCGTTGGCGATGAACCACTCCCGGCGCTCGTCGTCGGTCATGTCGCCGAGCTGGGCGAGGCCCTCGAAGTAGTGCTCGCGCGGCGCGCCGGGGGCGAACAGCATCAGCATCGATGCCGGGTCGTCCGCCTCGTTGCGGAACCCGTGGATGCCTCCGGGCGGCACGTAGAGGAAGTCGTTCTGCTTCGTCGGCTTCCACTGCGTGCCGTCGTAGATCGTCACCGACCCGGACAGCACGAAGAACGCCTCGGACATCGTGCGGTGGAAGTGCGGGCCCGGGCCGCCCGCCTTCGGCGCGAGTTCCACGCGGAACAGGCCGTAGTCACCGTTGGTCGCCTGCTCGTTGGCCAGGTAGTGGTATTCGACGAGGCCGAAAGAGTCGTAGTCCGCAGGCGCGTCGCCCGGGCGGACCCAGGCGCTGACCTCCGGATCGTCCTTCGAGTACTTGACCGGGGGATATGGCGGCACGATCAGCGACACGCGGTCAGTCTCTCGCGGTCACACCGGAAAGACCACCCCCGTCAGCTGCTCCGACACCGTCCACAGGCGGCGCTGCACGGCCACGTCGTGCGACCGCCGGCTCGAGGAGACGGCCTCGGGGTAGCCCCGCAGCTCGAACGGTCCGCCCGGGCCGACGTACTCGCCGCCCGCCACGGTCGGGTCGATGGCGGCGCGCAGGGTGGGCAGCGCGCCCATCTCGGTGCTCTGTTCCAGGGTCTTGAAGGCCATCTGCAGCGCGCTGGGGACGTAGCGCGACAACTCCGAACTCGAGCCGCCGGGGTGGGCCGCCGCGGCCGTGGTCTGGGTGCCTGCGAGCCTGCGCTGCAGCTCGTAGGTGAACAGCAGGTTGGCGAGCTTCGACTGGCCGTACGCGCCGAGGCGGCTGTACCGGCGTTCGGACTGCAGGTCGTCGAACCGGATGCGGCCGAACCGGTGGCCGATGCTGCTGACCGTCACGACACGCGAGCCGGGCGCGGCGAGCACCCGGTCGAGCAGCCGTCCGGTGAATGCGAAGTGGCCGAGGTGGTTGGTACCGAACTGCAGCTCGAAGCCGTCCTTCGTCGTGCCCTTCGGCGTCATCATCACCCCGGCGTTGTTGATCAGCAGGTCGATCCTGTCGAGGTCGGCCCGCAGCTGTTCGGCCGCGTCCTCGATCGAGGCGAGCGACGTGAGGTCGAGTTCCTGCAGCGAGACGTCGGCGCCGGGGGTGCGGCGCAGGATGAGGTCGGCGGCGGCCTTGCCCTTGTCGAGGTTGCGCACGGCCAGCACGACGCGGGCGCCACGGGAGGCGAGCGCGGCGGCCGTCTCGTAGCCGAGGCCGGTGTTGGCGCCGGTCACCACGGCGACGCGGCCGGCCTGATCGGGTGCGTTCGCGACGGTCCACTTGGTCATCGATGCTCCTTGGGTACGATGGATGCGGAACGTCCGCTCCGGTTTAATCGACTATACGGAACGTCCGCTCCGTTTTGTCAACCGAGGAGTGAGAAGTGACCAGCACTACGCGGCCCATGCGCGCCGACGCGGCGCGCAACCGCGCCAAGGTGCTCGAGGTGGCCTACGAGACGTTCGCCGCCGAGGGGCTCGCCGTGCCGATCGACGAGATCGCCCGCCGCGCCGGCGTCGGCCCGGGCACCGTCTACCGGCACTTCCCGACGAAGGAAGCGCTCTTCCAGGCCGTCATCGAAGATCGGGTGCGCAGCATCGTCGACCGGGCGCACCAGCTGCTCGCCGCCGACCCCGGTGCCGCGCTGTTCGAGTTCCTGCGCGAGATGGTCCGGACGGCCGCGGCCGACCACGGCATCGCCGACGCCCTGGCCGGCTACGGCGTCGACCTCGATGCGGCGGCTCCCGGCGCCGAGGCTGCGTTCCTCGGCGTGATGGAGGAGATGTTGTCCGCGGCGCAACGCGCAGGCACGGTTCGACCCGACGTCGGAGGCCCGGAAGTGAAGGCCTTGATGACGGTCTGCAAGTCCACCGACCGCTACGGCGAGGGCATCGCCGAACGGGTCGCCGAGATCATCGTCGACGGGTTGCGCTCAGCCCGTTGACGACGGCCGTTCCGGGCCACTGGGCGCCGTCCGTGACCTTGCACTCGTCATGGTCGAGTGCTAAGAATGAGGTTGGCACTCGCGATCAGTGAGTGCTAGGTCGGGACGGTGAGGCCGGGGCCGCACCTGCGGAGCACACCCAACGCCGTCCGTCGCGGGCACTGATCCCGACCGAAGAGACGTGCAATTCCCAATCCGGAGGAATCACTTCGCAATGGCCAAGACAATTGCGTATGACGAAGAGGCCCGTCGCGGCCTCGAGCGGGGCCTCAATGCCCTCGCCGACGCGGTAAAGGTGACGTTGGGCCCCAAGGGTCGCAACGTCGTCCTGGAGAAGAAGTGGGGCGCTCCCACGATCACCAACGATGGTGTGTCCATCGCCAAGGAGATCGAGCTGGAGGATCCCTACGAGAAGATCGGCGCAGAGCTGGTCAAGGAAGTCGCCAAGAAGACCGACGACGTCGCGGGCGACGGCACCACCACCGCCACCGTGCTCGCTCAGGCACTGGTTCGCGAAGGCCTGCGCAACGTCGCAGCCGGCGCCAACCCGCTCGGCCTGAAGCGCGGCATCGAGAAGGCCGTGCAGAAGGTCACCGAGACCCTGCTTTCGCAGGCCAAGGAGGTCGAGACCAAGGAGCAGATCGCTGCCACCGCGGGCATCTCCGCAGGCGACCAGTCGATCGGCGACCTGATCGCCGAGGCGCTGGACAAGGTCGGCAACGAGGGTGTCATCACCGTCGAGGAGTCGAACACCTTCGGCCTGCAGCTCGAACTCACCGAGGGCATGCGCTTCGACAAGGGCTACATCTCGGGCTACTTCGTGACCGACGCCGAGCGTCAGGAAGCCGTCCTCGAGGATCCCTACATCCTCCTGGTCAGCTCCAAGGTCTCGACGGTCAAGGACCTGCTTCCGTTGCTGGAGAAGGTCATCCAGTCCGGCAAGCCGTTGCTGATCATCGCCGAGGACGTCGAGGGCGAGGCCCTGTCGACCCTGGTGGTCAACAAGATCCGTGGCACCTTCAAGTCCGTCGCCGTCAAGGCCCCGGGCTTCGGTGACCGTCGCAAGGCCATGCTGCAGGACATCGCGATCCTGTCCGGTGGCCAGGTCATCAGCGAGGAGGTCGGCCTCTCGCTCGAGACCGCCGACGTCGCGCTGCTCGGCCAGGCACGCAAGGTCGTCATCACCAAGGACGAGACCACCATCGTCGAGGGCGCCGGGGATTCCGACGCCATCGCCGGCCGCGTGGCCCAGATCCGCGCCGAGATCGAGAACAGCGACTCCGACTACGACCGCGAGAAGCTGCAGGAGCGCCTGGCCAAGCTGGCCGGCGGCGTTGCAGTCATCAAGGCCGGAGCTGCCACCGAGGTGGAGCTCAAGGAGCGCAAGCACCGCATCGAGGACGCCGTTCGCAACGCGAAGGCTGCCGTCGAAGAGGGCATCGTCGCCGGTGGCGGCGTGGCCCTGCTGCAGTCGGCTCCGTCGCTGGACGAGCTGGAGCTCGTCGGTGACGAGGCGACCGGCGCGAACATCGTGCGCGTCGCGCTGTCGGCCCCGCTCAAGCAGATCGCCTTCAACGGTGGCCTGGAGCCGGGTGTCGTCGCAGAGAAGGTCTCGAACCTTCCTGCGGGTCACGGCCTGAACGCCGCGACCGGCGAGTACGAGGACCTGCTGGCCGCCGGCGTTGCCGACCCGGTCAAGGTCACGCGCTCGGCGCTGCAGAACGCTGCGTCCATCGCGGCGCTGTTCCTCACCACCGAGGCCGTCGTCGCCGACAAGCCGGAGAAGGCGTCCGCACCCGCGGGCGACCCGACCGGTGGCATGGGCGGCATGGACTTCTAGAGGTCCAGCCGCTCGTCACAAGCGCAGAGGAGCCCGGTCCCGCATCAGCGGGGCCGGGCTTCTTCGTGTCCGGGGGCCCGGTGCGAGTAGTCGACTACTCGAAATCTCCGCGACCCGCGATTTCCATTGACGCTGTCGAAGATTACGTCGAATACTTCGGGTGGCGGTCGACGCCGACCCGCGGCAGGGGCCGGGGGCCATTACTCGAGGGGGATCTCGTGAACGTTGCCATTCGGCCATTGCCCACCAAGTTGGCGGCGGCCGTACTGACCGCCGGAGTGGTGTCGGTTGGTTCGATCGCCGCACTACCACCAGACCGTGCGCTGTCGGCTGAGACCGCGGACGTCGCGAACGCATCTGTGATCACCGACGCGCTCTACCGATTCGGCGATGTCGTCTCAGGAATTGCGTCCGGTGTCACCATCCCGGCGCAGGCTGCTTCCTCGCTGCCGTTCGAGGTGGCCTCCGTCATCGCCATCGCGTCGCAGAACCCGTCACTGGGCCCGAGCCTGCTCTCCTGGCTGGTCCAGGACTACCTGAACCCATCCGATGCTTACCCGCTCATCACCTGGCCGTATCTCTTCAAGGTCGACGCGATCGAGGAGGTCGCCGGTGTCCTCCCGTTTGGTGATCTGATCGTCAACGCGACCAACCAGCTCGCCGACGCGATCAACGACGCACTCAGCGGGCTACCGAATTCCGCGGGCGGTGATGCCGCGGTGAGTTACTTCTGGAACGAAACAGACATCGGCCGTACGGTCCTGGCCGCGAACTTGCTCGTACTCGCGCCGACATGGGCGCTGTTCGACACCGTGTCCTACCTTGGTTACCTCCCGGGGGACCTCGAGGCGACGTTCGAGTCGGCGATTCAGCAGCCCGGTGACATTCCCGGCTTGATCAGCAACCTGGTCTACGGGCTGCTGTCGTCGGGCGGTCTGCTGGGGAACGTGATAACCGACTTCACAGCCCCGTTCACCGTCCTGCCCGGGCCCATCGGCGAGCTGGCGAGCAACCTCCAAAACGCCATCTACGACGGGCTGGACAACGTGCTGTCATTGCTCCCGCCGCCGATCTCGCCGACACCGTTCCCGTCAGGCGTGCCGGCGGAGCCGGAGGCTGTCGACGACGGCAGTGTGAACACGCTGCGGCAGGTGTCAGTGGACGAGGACGTGAACGCCGACTCGCTCGAGGGCGACGCTCAGACGACCGAACCTGCGCCTCAGGATTCGGGGCCGATCTCCGACGAACTCGAACCCGTTGTCGATGCCGACGAGCCAGTGACCAACGAGTTGCGCTCGGGCAACAAGGTGGAACCGGGCGACAAGTTCAGCGATCAGGTCCAGGGCGGATCCGTCGCAGCCGACGACGTCGAGGAGTCGGTCACGCCGGACACCGAAACCCCGGAAGCCGACGCCACCACACCGGACGTGCAGGGCGACGGTCCCGCCGACGAGGGTGCGCCGGAGTCCAATGATCCCGGGACCTCGGGGGATGCGGCCGCCTGAGGAGGTCGCCGAGAAGCCGAGAAGGGCCCGGGGTCACGGGGGGACCGGGCCCTTCTTGGTGTTGGAAGGTGCTCGACGAAACTCGGGGAACGGGAAGAACCCGGCAGTCGGCGAGGTTGTACCGCGACGTGACCACGATGAGAGCCATCGGTTCCTTCGCCGGGGGTTCGGTGGACGACGACCAAACGCTGCAGGACGTGACGGTCGACGTGCCCGAGCTTCGGGATCGCGACGTGCTGGTGCGCGTGCTCGCCGTCTCCGTCAACCCCGTCGACGTCAAGCGCCGTTCCTCGCTCGAGGCCTCGCCAAACCCGACGATCCTCGGGTTCGACGCCGCCGGCATCGTGGAAGCCGTTGGCCCGCAGGTCACGACGCTCGGCGTCGGTGACGAGGTCTGGTACGCCGGCGACATCACCCGGCCCGGCAGCAACGCCGAATTCCAGGCCGTCGACGAGCGCATCGTCTCGCGCAAGCCCACGAGCCTCTCGTTCGCCGAGGCCGCCGCACTGCCGTTGACCACGATCACGGCATGGGAATCGCTGTTCGACCGCTTCGGCCTCGCCCAGGAGTCGACGGGCGACCTGCTGGTGCTCGGCGCCGCGGGTGGCGTCGGGTCGATCATGATCCAGCTCGCCAAGGCGCTGACCGGCGTCCGGGTGATCGCGACCGCCAGCCGCGACGAGTCGCGCCAGTGGGCGACGAGCATGGGCGCCGACGCCGTCGTCGATCACCACGACCTCCGCGCGCAGACGCTCGAGGTCGCCCCCGATGGCGTCGACTACCTCTTCTCGCCGCATTCCGCGGGCAACGTCGACGACTACGCGGCCATCGTGAAACCGTTCGGGCACATCACCGCAATCGACGAGCCACCCGGTCTGGACCTCGTCGGTCTCAAGGCCAAGAGCATCGCCTGGCACTGGGAGCTGATGTTCACCCGGGCCATGTTCGAGACGCCCGACATGATCTCCCAGCAGCATCTGCTGGGCTCCGCTGCCGCGCTCGTCGACGACGGAACGCTGCGCACCACCGTCACGAAGACCATCGACGACTTCTCCTCGGCCGGGCTCAAGGAGGCCCACCGGGACGTCGAATCAGGCCGCATGACCGGCAAAGTCGTCATCACCCGCTGAGATAGGTTTCCCACATGTCACTGCCCAAGCCCTCGCCGACCAGCACCGCCGTCGTCACCGGCGCCTCGTCGGGCATCGGGGCAGATCTGGCCCGCGAACTCGCCTCCCGTGGATACGGCGTCACGCTGGTCGCCCGCCGGGAGGACCGGCTGCGGGACCTCGCGGCCGAACTCGGCGGCACGGTTCGCGTCGAGGTAATCGCCTGCGACGTAGCCGATCCCGCGGCGCGGGCGAGCCTGTTCGACGAGGTCGAGCGGCGCGGGCTGACCGTCGACGTCCTGGTGAACAACGCGGGCATCGGCACCATCGGCGCGGTGGCCGACGCCAACGTCGACGACGAGATCGCCCAGGTGCGCGTGAACGTCGAGGCCGTCATCGACCTCACCACCCGCGCGGTCGGGCAGATGGTCGCGCGCGGACGGGGCGCCATCCTCAACGTGGCTTCGACGGCGGGCTTCCACCCGTTCCCCGGCCAGGCCGGCTACGGGGCCACCAAGGCGTTCGTCCGCAGCTACACCGACGGCCTGCGCGCGGAACTCGTCGGCACGGGCGTGACGGTCGCGACGCTGAACCCTGGCCCGGTGCGCACCGAGTTTCTCCAGGTCGCGGGCATGGACGAGAAGACGTTCGCCGATGCGTTCCCGAAGTTCATGTGGATGCCGTCACGGGCGGTCGCCAAGGCGGGCATCGACGCGCTCGAGCACGACCGGGGCAGCGTGATCCCCGGGCTCGCAAGCCAAGTCAGCACCCGCCTGTTCGGGCTGCTGCCCCAGCGGGTCCTGATGCCGCTGCTGGTGAAGCAGCATCCCGCGCTACGGGGAAACTGAACCGGGCCACGCCCGCATCCAACCCTCGACGGGCAGGTCGAGGGCGTTGCACAGCGTGCAGATCGTCCGGTACCAGCCGACGGCGATGAGCAGTTCCATGCGCTGCTCGTCGTCGAGGCTGTCGCCCAACGCCTTCCACGTGGCGTCGGACCACGACCCGGTGCGCTCGAGTTCGTCGACGGCGGCGATCAGCACGCGCTCGGCGGCACTCCAGGGCGCGTCGGCGCCGGTGACCAGTGCGTCGCACTCGTCCTCGGAGACGCCCGCGATCGGACCCCAGAACGCGGCCTGCCCTCCCCACTCGTAGGCGCACCCGACGAGCCCGCAGATGCGCAGGATCGCGATGGTCCGCACCCGCGGCGGCAGCAGCGTGTCGACGTACAGCGCCTCGCCGAGCTTGCGCAGCTTCGCCGCGAGCCGGGGATGACGCTGAACGCACCGCACCAGTAGCAGCGGTTCGTACGTGCGGTCGGGGTGCCCCCAGGCTTCGATGCCCTCGGCGTCCGCGTCGCTCCACGGTGGGGCCAGCGGCGCGACCCGCGTCATGCGCGCTGGCTTTCCCGGGTTGCTTCGCTCCTGCCCTCCGGCTGAGTCCGTCGCCCACGCACCAGCTTTCCCGGCCGGGCGTCGGTCGGCACGCCGCGCTCGGCAATGACCTCACCCGCGACGATCGTCGCCACGTAGCCGTCGGCCGTCTGGTCGAGTCGCCGACCCCCGGCGGGCAGGTCGTGGGCGACGACCGGCCGATGCAGCGACAGCGCAGCATGGTCGATGACGTTGACGTCGGCCTTGTAGCCGACGGCGAGGCGACCACGGTCGCCCAGACCCGCCACCCGCGCCGGCGCCGACGTCAGCTCGCGGACCGCCTCGGCCACCGACAACCGCCCCGAGGCACGGTCGCGCACCCAGTGCGTGAGCATGTACGTGGGAAAGCTTGCGTCGCAGATCATTCCGTAGTGCGCGCCGCCGTCGCCGAGGCCCAGCACCACGTCGTCGCGGCGGATCAGTTCGGCGATCGTGTCCAGCGACCCGTCGCGGAAGTTGGCGAGCGTGACCAGAAGCATCGCGTGCCCGTCGTCGTCGAGCAGGCGGTCGTAGGCCTCCTCCAGGGCGGTCACGCCGCGGGCACGGGCCCGGGCGGTGATGCTGTCGGACGCGGCGGGCTCGTAGTTCGGCGGATCGCCCAGCGGGAAGATCCAGTCGAAGGCCTGCACCGCGAACATCAGCGGATGCCCGCCCGGGGCGGGTGAGTCGTTCAGGATGCGTTCGCGCACTTCGGGTTTGCGCATCTCCGCGACGCGCTCGGCGAGCGGCAGGTGCGCGATCTCCTGGTATGCGGGGTACATCACGAACGGGTTGCCCGACAGTTCGAGGCCGATCACCAGGCCGATCGGCCGGGGGAAGACCTGCGCACTGACGTCCCCGCCGTTCGCATTCGCCTTCTCCACCATGGTCAGCGCGCCGAGGAAGAAGGGGTCGCCCGCGTTGCCGATGGCCAACGTGAACGTGACCGGCAGGCCGACGTCCTCGGCGACGTCGAACACCGTCTTCAGCGCGGGTTCGTAGTCACCTGCGACGAGGTCCGGCACGAACTGGATGAGCCCACCGCCGCCGTCGTCGATACCCCGGGCGATCGCCTCGAATTCCGCGTACGCGGCACCGTAACTCGGTATGGGCTGCCCACTTTCGCTCTTGTGCAGCGTGAGCTGGGACGAGGCGAATCCCAGCGCGCCGACCCGGACGGCTTCCTCGGCGAGCTTGCGCATCAATTCGAGGTCCTCGGGGGTCGCCGGCTCGCGCTCCACCCCGCGCCTGCCCATCACGTACACCCGCAGTGGCGAGTGCGGCAGGAACGCGGCCACGTCGATGTCGCGGGCACGGCCGTCGAGCGCGTCGAGGAACTCGGGGAAGGTCTCCCACGTCCACGGCAGGCCATCGGTCATCACCACGCCGGGGATGTCCTCCACGCCTGCCATGACGTCGACCAGCGTCTCGTGGTCCTCCGGGCGGCACGGTGCGAACCCGACGCCGCAGTTGCCCATCACCGCGGTCGTCACGCCGTGGGCCGACGACGGCGTCATGCGGTCCGACCAGATCGCCTGGCCGTCGTAGTGGGTGTGCAGGTCGACGAAGCCCGGCGTGACGAGCAGGCCGGTGGCGTCGATCTCGCGCGCCGCGTGGTCGTCGACGGTCCCGATGGCGGTGATGACGCCGTCGGCGATCGCCACGTCGCCGACGTAGGGCTCACCGCCGAGGCCGTCCACGATGGTGCCGTTGCGGATGATCAAGTCAGGGGCCATGACCTGAATGTACGACGCCCGAAACCGGAGGACCACGAAGTCGAGGGATGCGAGGATGGGCATGTGATCGACCACTTCGGAATCCTCAGTGCGGACTTCGGCAAGGCCAAGGAGTTCTACGACTCGGTGCTGCGGGTGCTCGACTACGAGCGGCAGATGGACGTCGGCCCGGCCGTCGGGTACGGCACCGCGGGCAAGCCCGACTTCTGGATCGAGGACGCGGGCGATCGGCCGGTCGGCGCACCCCTGCACTTCGCGTTCTCCGCGCCCAGCCCCGAGAGCGTGCAGGCGTTCTATCACGCAGCGCTCGCACTCGGCGCCGAGCCGCTGCACGAGCCGCGCATCTTCGACGAGTACCACCCGAACTACTACGGCGCGTTCGTGCGGGACCCCGATGGCAACAACGTCGAGGCCGTATTTCACGGAGGCGCGCCGGCGCCGACAGACGGCGACGGAGGCGCGCCGACGCCGACAGACGGCGACGGCGGCGGGCCGAAGGGCTAGGGCGCCGAGGGCTTTCGGCGCCTGCCGGCGATCAGCAGTGCCAGCAGCGCGACCCACGCCACCGCGGCGACGACCACCGCCGCCGTGACGATCGCCTGCCCGGCGTGCAGCATGCCGGCTCCGAACCAATGGCTCAGCACGGACTCGGTGTGGCCGGAATCGTCGAAGTCGGCGATCGCCGCGCCGAATACGACCATCGCCACCCAGATGGCGACCTGCGCGTAGGCCTGCCGGGTGGTGAACCGCCGCCCGGGTTGGCGGAATGCCAGGACCGTCGTGATGCCGAGCAGGATCAACAGCACCGGTACCGCGGTGAACAACAGGATGAGGAACATCCAGCCCCACGGCACGCCGAACGCCGCGCGTCCCAGCCACACCCACGCGATCAGCGCCAAATTGAGCGGGATGCTCAGGTAGAGGACCGACCTGCCGAAGGATTCCATCATCAGAACCTAGGCGTAACTTTGGCGGACATGGCGACCTCATCCAGCGCGTCGGACGCTCCCTCGGATTCCGGGGCGGTCCGCGAACTCCTCCGCGACTCGTTCACCCGGCTGATCGAGCATGCCGACGACATCACCGACGGGCTGACCGACGAGGTCGCGCTGTACCGCCCGACGCCGGAGGCGAACACCATCGCATGGCTGCTGTGGCACAGCGCGCGAGTTCAGGACGCGCAGCTGTGCGACATCGCAGGCGTCGAGCAGGTGTGGCTCCGCGAGGGCTGGGTCGACCGGTTCGGCCTCGACCTTCCCCGCGACGCGCACGGCTACGGCCATACGCCCGAGGAGGTCGGCAAGGTCAAGGCCCCGGCCAGCCTGCTCGCCGGGTACTACCACGCCGTGCACCGCGTCACGCTGGAGTTCGTCGCCAGCGTGACCCCCGAGGAACTCGAGCGCGTGATCGACGAGCAGTGGGACCCGCCCGTCACCGCAAGCGCGCGGCTGGTCAGCATCATCGACGACTGCGCGCAGCATCTCGGGCAGGCGGCCTACGTGCGAGGCATCGCGACCTGAATGGGCGGACACGCGATCCGCTGGTGGCCCGTGGTCGGGCTCTCGGCGGTGTTCCTGCTTGGCCTGCTGGTCGGGAAGCGCTCGACGCCCCTCGACGACTGGTTCTCCACCACCGGTGAGGTGCATCCCGATCTGGGCTACCTGCTGTTCTTCACCGATCCGCCCGTCATCGCGGTGCTCCTGGCCGTCGCGCTGATCACCGCGCTGTGGCGCAGGCAGTGGCGGCTCGCCGTCGCGGTGGTGGCCACGCCTGCCGTCGCGCTGGTGCTGATGCGGGTGCTCAAGCGCGTGTTCGGGCGGACCAAGGGCGAGTACCCCGAGACGCTGGCCTACCCGAGCGGGCACGTGACGGTGACCGTGGCCGTGCTCGGCATGGTGGTCATCGTGTTGGGCGCGCGGGTGTGGGCGGTGGTCGCGGCGTCGGTCGCGGCGGTGCTCGCCGCGGCGGGGCAGTCGTTCACCTACCACTACTTCACCGACACGATCGGCGCGCTGCTGCTCGCCACGTCGGTCGTGTGCGTGGCTGCGGTGGCCGTCGGACTTGACAGGTGTCAACCCGGGTGCGACGTGCGTCACAGCACTGGCTAGCATGGAGGCATGACAGCAACGCCTGAAGTCGACGCCGGAGCGAATTCCAAGGACGTCGCCACCATCCTCAACCCCGCCACCGGCGAGGTCGCAGGCACGGTCCGCTGGACTGAACCCGCCGACGTCGCCCGCATCGCCACCGGTCTGCGGCAGGCGCAGCGCGAATGGGAGGCGCGCGGCGCCGCGGGCCGGGCCAAGGTGCTCGCCCGCTACGCGGTCTGGCTCGGCGACCACCGCGCGGAGATCGAGTCGCTGCTGATCAAGGAGACCGGCAAGTCCGCCACCGACGCTGCGCAAGAAGTGCCGATGCTGCTGATGATCCTGTCGTACTACGTCAGGACCATGGAGAAGGCGCTGGCGCCGGAGAACCGTCCCGCCGCGCTGCCGTTCCTGTCGATCAAGAAGATCACCGTGCACTACCGGCCCCGCGCGCTGGTCGGGATCATCGCGCCGTGGAACTACCCGGTCGCCAACGCGCTCATGGACGCGATCGGCGCACTGGCCGCAGGCTGTTCGGTGCTGCTCAAGCCGTCGGAGCGCACGCCGCTGACCGCCGAGGTGCTGATGCGCGGCTGGATCGACTCCGGCGCACCCGAGGTGCTGGCACTCGCCCAGGGCGCGCGTGAGGTGTCCGAGGCCGTCATCGACAGCTCCGACTTCATCCAGTTCACCGGCTCCAGCGCGACCGGCGCCAAGGTGATGGAGCGCGCCGCCCGCCGGCTGACCGCCGTCAGCCTCGAACTCGGCGGCAAGGACCCGATGCTGGTGCTCGACGACGCCGACGTCGAACTCGCCGCCCACGCCGCGGTGTGGGGCGCGTTCTTCAACGCCGGCCAGACCTGCGTCTCGGTCGAGCGGGTGTACGTCATGGAGCAGGTCTACGAGCAGTTCGTCGACGCCGTGGTGCGCGACGTGCGCAAGCTCAAGATGGGTGCCGGTGAGGGCAACGCCTTCGGCGCGCTGATCGACGACGGCCAGGTCGCCGTCACCGAGAAGCACGTCGCCGACGCGCTGGCGAAGGGCGCCAAGGTGCTCACCGGTGGCAAGCGCCCCTCGGGCCCGGGCAGCTTCTACGAGCCGACCGTGCTCGTCGACGTCGACCACTCGATGGCCTGCATGACCGACGAGACCTTCGGCCCGACATTGCCGATCATGAAGGTGTCCAGCGTCGCCGAGGCCGTGCGCCTGGCCAACGACAGCCAGTACGGACTCAGTGCCGCAGTGTTCTCCCGCAACCTCGAGCGCGCCAATGATGTTGCCCTGCAACTGGATTGCGGCGGCGTCAACGTCAACGACGTCATCTCCAACCTGATGTGCACCACCGCGCCGATGGGCGGCTGGAAGACCTCGGGCATCGGCGCGCGGTTCGGCGGACCCGAGGGACTGCGCAAGTACTGCCGCATCGAGACGGTGGTCGCGCCGCGGACGAACGTCGGCGCCGGCGGCAACTACTACAACAACTCGCCGAAGGCACTCAAGCGGATGAACACGATGATGACCAAGCTGGCCCTCATCCGGCCCAAGCGAATCGCGAAGTAGCGTGCGCGGTTTCGACACACCTGCCGTTCACCTCGGCGTCACCGCAGCTTTGGCGGCGGTCGATACGTTCGGGCGGTGAGCTTGGACATCGACATCGACCGCTACACCGTCCGCGACGACGACGACGACGATCCGCAGCTGCTGCTCGTCCCGGGCGGCGAGGTCGTCGACACCTGGCGCGAGAACTACCCGTACGACGAGCGCATGCGGCGCGAGGACTACGAGGAGCAGAAGCGGCTGCTGCAGATCGAACTGCTCAAGCTGCAAAAGTGGAGCCAGTCGCACGGGCACCGGCACGTCATCGTGTTCGAGGGCCGTGACGCCGCGGGCAAGGGCGGCACCATCAAGCGGTTCATGGAGCACCTCAACCCGCGCGGCGCCCGCGTCGTCGCGCTGGAGAAGCCCACCGAGCGCGAGACCACGCAGTGGTACTTCCAGCGCTACGTGAAACACCTGCCCGCCGCGGGCGAACTCGTGCTGTTCGACCGGTCCTGGTACAACCGCGCAGGGGTCGAACGGGTGATGGGGTACTGCACGCCCAAGCAGCACGCCGAGTTCATCCGGCAGGCACCGCTGTTCGAGCAGATGCTCGTCAACGACGGCATCAGCCTGACCAAGCTGTGGTTCTCCGTCACCCAGGCCGAGCAGCGCACCCGGTTCACGATCCGTCAGGTCGACCCCGTTCGACAGTGGAAGCTCTCGCCCACCGACCTGGCCTCGCTGGACAAGTGGGAGGACTACACGACGGCCAAGGAAGACATGTTCGCGTGGACGGATACCGAGATCGCGCCGTGGGTCGTGGTGAAGAGCAACGACAAGAAGCGCGCCCGCATCAACGCCATGCGCTACGTCCTCGGTAAGTTCGACTACGACAACAAGGACCACGACGTGGTCGGCCAGGCCGATCCGCTCATCGTGGGGCGCGCGCTGACCGACTGACGGTGCCCGCGTCGCGACTGAACTGACGCGGCCCGCGTCCCGACCGACAGGAGGACGCGTCCGTGCGGTTCGTCGCGACGCTCCTGGCGTGGCTGGTGACCACGGTGGCCCTGGCCATCGCCGTTGCCTCGGGCTGGGCCCAGCACACGATCGTCGACCGGGACGGGTACGCCGACTTCGCCGCCTCCGCAGCCCGGGACCCGCAGCTGCAACAGGCGATGGCGTCGCTGCTGACCACCGAGATCGTGTCGTTCGCCGCCGACCAGGGTTACGGCGACCTCAACCCCGTCCTGGTCGGCAGCGTCACCAGCCTGTACACCCAGAACGCCGGGTTCCCCGGCCAGTTCGCCCAGGCCAATCGCATCGCCCACGGCTTCCTGTTCACCGACGCCGTGCAACGCGACCAGCAGTCCGGTGACCGCTGGCTCGTCGACATCGCGCCGATGCTGACCGACCCGTCCCTGCGCGAATCGTTGGGCAACCTCAACCTCGAGGTGCCCGAGACGCTCAACGTCCCCGTCACCGTGCCCGAGTCCTCCGGGCTGCGGCCGGGCCAGTTGCGGCCGTTGGCGACGTGGGGTCCGGTCGTGAGCGTCGGAGCCGCGGTGCTGACGGCGGTGTTCGCGCTGCTGACGCTGGCGTCGGCACGGTCACGCGGCAAGGCGATCGGCGCGCTCGGCGTCTCCGCGCTCGTCGTCGGAGCGGCGGGGTGGGCCGGGATCGAGGTGGGTCGGACCTACGTCGACGACGCGCTTGCCAAGACCCAGGGCGACGTCCGCTCGCTCGCCGAGACGATGTTCGGCCACGCCGTCGGCAGCCTGCATCAGTGGCTCAACCTCACGCTGGCGGCGGGTGCAGCGCTGGTGCTGCTTGGCGTGTTCGTCGCGATGTTCGGCGGGATGCGCAAGCGGACCGTGAGCGAGCCGGTCCGGTAGGGGCCTTCAGTCCCGATCCCTGAACGCGTTCATCAGCCGATCGCGGAAGGCAGGGTTCAGGTCCGAGTCGTCGACCTTGCCCAGCGTCGCCACCGTCGTCCGGAACTGCTGTAGATAGTTGTCGCAGCCGTCGCATTCGAGCACGTGCGTGTCGAACCGCGACCGCGTCTCGACGTCGAGTGACCCGTCGAGATACGCGGTGACGAGTTCGACGAATTGGTTGCAGTCCATTCAACTCACGTCCCTCAGATAGTCTTCGAGGCCCTGCCGGACCGCCGCGCGACCGCGGTGCAGGAGTACCCGCTGATTGGCGATGCTGACGTCGAGCAGCTCGCGGACTTCGGCCGAGTCCATGCCGAGCATGTCGCGCATCGTGACGACGACGCGTTGGCGCTCCGGCAGCTTGTCGAGTTCGCGGCGGGCCACCGCGACGAGTTCGTCACCGAGCACCGACCCCTCCGGCGTCTCCGGGAACGGCGTGGGGGCCGCGTCGTCGCGCCAGTGGCCCTGCCACTCCTCGCCGGCCGCCCGGAAGCGGGCGGGGTCGACGGTGCCATCGGTGAACGCCTTGACGGCCAGGTCCGCGTCGCGTTGGTCCCGCACGCCGCGCGCCTTGGCGACGTTGATCAGGACGGTGAACAGCCAGGTGCGCAGCGAGGAGCGGCCCTCGAACCCGTCGATGCCCTTGAGCAGCGCGATCCACGTCTCCTGCACGACGTCCTCGGCCACGTCGTGGCCCTTCACGTAACCGCGGGCGACGCGCAGCATCGCGGGCGTGTGCAGATCCACCAGACACGCGAAGGCACCCTCGTCGCCGTTGCGTAGCAAGGCGATGAGGGCTGCTTCGTCGTCACCCGATCGGGGCATGGCCGGCTGATCGTATCCGGACCGCTCGCCCGCTCAGGCCCTTCTCAGCGCATCCACCAGCGTCCACGCCGCGATTCCGATCAGCGCGACGTCCTTGATCAGGAACTGCCCCGTCGAGGACAACACCGGGAAGCCACCGGCCGAGGCCTCGAAGACGCCCGGCGTCGTGAACAGGAAGCTCAGCGTCGCGACGAACAAGCCGACGGCGATCGCGCTGCCCAGGGCGGACACCCGCGGCCACCACGGCGCCACGGCGATCAGCGCGGCCGTCGCGAGCTCCAGCACGCCCAGCAGCGACGAGAACGCCGTCACCGAGAACACCTCGTAGACCCAGCTCATCAGCGGGCTGTTCGCCACCAGCGGTTCGATGCCGCGCGCTTCGTACTCGGTGAACTTCAGCAGTCCGATCCACGCGATGACGACGACGAGTCCGTACCGGGCGAGGCCGGCGCCGAGACGCGCGACTCCCGAGTTCGGCTCGATACCGGTGCTGATGTGGTCGCGGATGGTGGTCATGGCTGCTCCTCGTGCTCGTTGGTCTCTGCCTACGAACGGGAGTGCGTGCCCACCGGCCAACCGTTACACGGTGGAATCGAGCGTGCGGTGCAGGAACTCGTAGATCAGTGCCGACCGGAACGCCGTCTGCGCGTTGTCGGCCGCACCGGCGTGCCCGCCCTCCACGTTCTCGTAGTACCGGACAGGGTGTCCCGCTGCCTCCAGCGCTGCCGTCATCTTGCGGGCGTGACCCGGATGCACGCGGTCGTCACGCGTCGACGTCGTCATCAGCAGCGGGGGATAGGTGCGCTCCGCGGAGATGTTCTGATAGGGCGAGTATTCGGAGATGAAGGCCCAGTCGTCCGGGTCGTCGGGATCGCCGTACTCCGCCATCCAGGACGCTCCGGCCAGCAGCAGGTGGTAGCGCTTCATGTCGAGCAGCGGGACGCTGCACACCAGGGCGCCGAACAGCTCGGGGTACTTCGTGAGCATGATGCCCATCAGCAGACCGCCGTTGCTGCCGCCCTGGGCGGCGAGCTGGTCGACGGTGGTGATGCCGCGCGCCACCAGATCGGCTGCCACGGCGGCGAAGTCCTCGTGGACGAGATGCCTGCCCTCCCGCATCGCCTGGGTGTGCCAGCGCGGTCCGTACTCGCCGCCGCCGCGAATGTTCGCCAGCACGTAGGTGCCGCCGCGCGACAGCCACAGCCTGCCGAGGACTCCGGCGTAGCCCGGGGTGTTCGAGTTCTCGAAACCGCCGTAGCCGCCCAGCAGCGTCTTCCCCGGACCGTCCGCGTCGCGGTGCCCGACCACGAAGTAGGGGATCATCGTGCCGTCGGCCGACGCCACGAAGTGCTGCCGCACCTCGACGTCGGAGGCGTCGAAGAACGCAGGCGCACTCTTGATCTCGGTCAGCTCACCGCCGGCCCGGCCCCACAGCAGCCGCGAGGGCGTGTCGAAGCCGCTCGAGTCGAGCAGGATCTCGTCGCCGTACTCGTCGGCGTCGACCACCACGGTGTTGGTGTTGGGTGGTATGCCCGAAACCGGTTCGCGCTGCCAGGTTCCCGGGGTGACGACCTCGATGCGGCTGGCCACGTCGGCCAGCGTGACCAGGATCAGACGGTCGCGCGTCCAGGCCCAGCTCTCGAGGCTGGTGTGCTCGTCGGGTTCGAACACCACGGCGAATTCGCCCGTGCCGGAGAGGAATTGCTCGTACTCGGTCGCCAGCAGAGTGCCTGCCGTGTACGTCGTGCCGCCGACCGTCCAGTCGCTGCGCGGCCGGATCAGCAGCCACTCGCGGTGAATCGACGTACCCGCGTCCGTGGGCACCTCGATCTCGAGCAGCTCGCCGCCCCGCAACTCGTAGCGCCTGCGGTTGAAGAAGTCGAACGACCGCGACACCAGCAGGCGCTCGAAGCCCGGCGTGGGGTCGTAGCCGGCGCCGACGCTGACGTCGGTCACCTCGCCCTCGAACAACGTCTCGGCGGCCGACAGCGGCTGGCCGCGTCGCCAGCGCTTGGTGACGCGTGGATAGCCGGAGTCGGTCAGCGAGCCCGGTCCGAAGTCGGTGCCGACGATGACGGCATCCGGCCCCTCCCAACCGATGTCGGTCTTGGCCTCCGGAAGCTCGAAGCCGCCCTCGACGAAAGTCCGGGTGCGCATGTCGAATTCGCGGACCACGGTGGCGTCCGAGCCGCCACGGGACAGGCTGACCAGGGCGAGTGACAGGTCCGGTTCGATGACGTCTGCACCGGCCCACACCCAGTTCTCGCCGTCGGCCTCGGCCAGCGCGTCGACGTCGATCACGACATCCCACTGGATTGTCTGCTCTTCGCCCGAGGGCTCATCGCCGGATCCTCCAGTCCGGTAGCTCTCCAGCGTCGTGCGCCGCCAGAGGCCACGCGGATTGGTCGCGTCGCGCCAGAAGTTGTACAGGTGCTCCCCACGCCGCCGGACGTACGGAATGCGCGCATCGGTGTCGAGCACCTCGAGCGCCTCGGCGCGCATCTGGTCGAACCGGTCGTCGCAGAGGGCGGCCAGCGTCGGCTCGTTGTGCGCGGTGACCCACGCCAGCGCCTCGTCGCCGGTGACGTCTTCGAGCCAGAGGTAGGGGTCGTCTGCTGCGCGTGATTCCACGGGTCCCATTGTGTCTGCCGCGCGTAGGCTGAGCTGATGGGCGTCCCCAGCCGAGCATTGATCACCGAGGCCGCCGCCGACCTGCTGCGTCGCCTGCAGGACCGGCACGGGGCCCTGATGTTCCACCAGTCCGGCGGCTGCTGCGACGGCTCGTCGCCGATGTGCTACCCCGACGGCGACTTCATCGTCGGTGACCGCGACGTGCTGCTGGCGATCCTCGACGTCGGCGACGGCGACGGCGTGCCGGTGTGGATCTCCGGGTCGCAGTTCGAGACGTGGAAGCACACCCAACTCGTCATCGACGTCGTCCCCGGTCGTGGCGGCGGATTCAGCGTCGAGTCGCCCGAGGGCATGCGGTTTCTCTCGCGCGGGCGGGCGTTCACCGAGGAGGAGAACGCCCAACTCGCGGAGGACCCACCGATCACCGGCGCACGGTTCGAGGCTGGCGCACGCCCGCCGAGTGGTGGGTCGCACGTGGTGGCCGAGGCCGCCGACGCATGCGCGATACCCGCGGGGCGCGCCGCTCAGGTTCAGGGCTAGCAGCGCACCGGAGACTTACCGTGGAGGGGTGATTCCGCTTCCGCGGGCGTGGTGGCTGACCAGTGCGATGCTCATCGGCGTCGCGGTCGGATTCATGGCCGGGATCGCGGCAACCATGGTCGTCACGGCACCCATGCGGCCGGACGTCGTCATCGGCCTCGTCGTGGCCGTCCCCAGCGCAATCGGTCTCCTGCTGGTGCTGTGCTCCGGCCGGCGGTGGATCACGACGTTCGGCGTGTTCGTCCTGTCCATCGCGCCGGGGTGGTTGGGCATGCTCGTCGCGATGCAGGCGGTGTCCCTTGGCTGAGTCGGGCGAACCCACGTCGAACTGGGCGCCGCTGTTCGACACCGGTGCCCACCAGGTCGCCACCGTCGAACCGCCCGGTCACGCGTCGGGTCCGATACCTGTCTTCGTGCCACCCGAAGAGGTGCCCGGCACCCATGCGTTCCTCAAGCGCTGGGTCCTCGGCCTGGTGCTCGCGGGGGTGTGGATCGTGGCGGGCGTCGCGGGCATGGCGCTCTACGAGTGGTGGTTCGCGTCGCTCGACAAGACCGGTCCGGTGTTCGTGGTGCTGGTCTACCTCGTCGTCTGCTCGGTGGCCGGCATGCTGCTCGCGATGGTTCCAGGCAGGCCGTCGATCACGGCACTGTCGATCGCCCTGATGTCGGCGCCGCTGGCGGCCACCGCGGGAGCCGGGCTGCTCTACGGTTCCTACGTCTACGGCTGGTTCGGCCAGTAGCGGATCGGCCGCCGGTCCGGCGGCCGAGACCATTAGGCTGGGACCGTGACTCACTATGACGTCGTCGTACTCGGAGCTGGCCCCGGCGGATACGTGGCAGCCATTCGCGCCGCCCAGCTCGGGCTGAACACCGCTATCGTCGAACCCAAGTACTGGGGCGGCGTCTGCCTCAACGTGGGGTGCATCCCCAGCAAGGCGCTGCTCCGCAACGCCGAACTGGCGCACATCTTCACCAAGGAAGCCAAGCAGTTCGGCATCAGCGGTGACGTGTCGTTCGATTATGGATCCGCCTTCGACCGCAGCCGCAAGGTCGCCGAGGGCCGTGTCGCGGGCGTGCACTTCCTGATGAAGAAGAACAAGATCACCGAGGTGCACGGCTATGGCCGCTTCACCGACGACAAGACCATCGAGGTCGACCTGAACGACGGCGGCACCGAGACGCTGACGTTCGACAACGCCGTCATCTCGACCGGCGCCCACACCAAGCTGGTGCCCGGCACGTCGATGAGCAAGAACGTCATCACCTACGAAGAGCAGATCATGGAGCGCGACCTGCCCGGGTCGATCGTGATCGCCGGCGCCGGCGCCATCGGCATGGAGTTCGGCTACGTGATGAAGAACTACGGCGTCGACGTGACGATCGTCGAGTTCCTGCCGCGCGCGCTGCCCAACGAGGACGCCGAGGTCTCCAAGGAGATCGAGAAGGCCTTCAAGAAGCTGGGCGTGAAGATCCTCACCGGTACCAAGGTCGAGTCCATCACCGACGACGGCGACAAGGTCACGGTGAAGATCAGCAAGGACGGCAAGACCGACGAACTGAAGCCCGACAAGGTCATGCAGGCCATCGGCTTCGTCCCGAACGTCGACGGCTACGACCTGAAGAAGGCGGGCGTCGAGCTGAACGACCGCGGCGGGATCGCCATCGATGACTACATGCGCACCAACAAGCCGCACATCTACGCCATCGGCGACGTCACCGGGAAGCTGCAGCTGGCCCACGTCGCCGAGGCGATGGGCGTCGTCGCCGCCGAGACCATCGCCGGCGCGGAGACGCTGCCGCTCGGTGACTACCGGATGATGCCGCGCGCCACGTTCTGCCAACCGCAGGTCGCCAGCTTCGGCCTCACCGAGCAGCAGGCACGCGACGAGGGCTACGACGTCAAGGTGGCGAAGTTCCCGCTCACCGCCAACGGCAAGGCGCACGGTCTCGGCGAGCCGGGCGGCTTCGTCAAGGTAATCGCCGACGCGAAGTACGGCGAACTGCTCGGCGGACACCTCATCGGCCACGACGTGTCCGAGCTGCTGCCCGAGCTGACGCTGGCACAGAAGTGGGACCTCACGGTCAACGAACTGGCCCGCAACGTGCACACCCACCCGACGCTGTCGGAGGCGTTGCAGGAGTGCTTCCACGGCCTGGCCGGCCACATGATCAACTTCTGACCCGTTGAGATCCGTCGTAGTCGCCGGGATCGGCGGGCTGATCATCGGCCATGCGCTGTGGCTGGTGGCCATCTCGCTGGCGATCGAGACGACGTCGGTCAGTACCTGGGTGCTGGTGGTGGCGGGCGTGACGCTGCTCGTCGCCCTGGTCGCCGGCCTGCTGGGCAAGCGCTTCCGGGACCGGAAGTCCTACGCCAAGGCGTGGTTCCTGTGGTGTCTGCCGATGGCGCCGGTGCTGTTCACGGTGATCGTGCTGGGCGTGACGTACCTGTAGCCCCGGGTCGCTTCGCTCCTGCCCGCCGGACCTCTGACCTCGGGGCCTAGTCCGGGAAGTCGAGCGGAATCCGCAGCGTCGCCATCGTCGCCGCGAGCCCGTCGTAATTGGCTGCCAGCATGCAGAATTCGATGAGCTGCTTCTTGCTCAGGTAACTCGACAGCGCCGTCCACGTCTCGGTGGACATGGAGCGGGTGATCACGAACTCGTCGGTCGCGGTGATGAGCACGCGCTGCCGGTCGGTCAGCCCTTCGGCGTCCGGACCCTCGAAGATGCGTGCCTGCATCTCGGTGTCCACCCCGCGGCTACGGGCCAACCGGCGGTGCTGCTGCAGTTCGTACTCGCAATTGCGCAGGTGCCCGACGCGCAGGATCACCAACTCCGACTCCTGCTTGGGCAGCTTGCCCATGCCGAGCAGCGCGCCGGAGTAGGGCAGCCACAGCAGGAACAGCAGGTGGTGCTGCCCGAGGACGTTGAACAGCGCGAAGCGCGGCGCGCGGATGGCCCTGGCGCCGAGCTTGGCGATCACCCAGTTGAGGGGGCCGAGTTCGCGGAACCCTCCGGGTTGGACGCGGGCGGGGGCGGCTTCGGGGGTCCGATCGGGTGCGCTCACGCACCCGAGTCTAGGGATGCTTGACCAGGTACGGCGAGACGGTGCTGCGGTGCTCGTCGAGGTCCAGCGCGCGGCCGAGTGCGGGGAAGGCGCGTTGCGGGCAGTTGTCCCGTTCGCACACCCGGCAGCCGGCACCGATCGGCGTCCCGACCTCGCTGGAGAGGTCGAGTCCCTCGGAGTAGATCAGCCGGTGCGCGTGCCGCAGCTCGCAACCCAGGCCGATCGCGAACGTCTTGCCGGGCTGGCCGTACCGCGCTGCGCGGCGCTCGACGGTGCGGGCCACCCACATGTAGTGCCTGCCGTCGGGCATCTGAGCGATCTGCACGAGGATCTTGCCTGGGTTGGCGAACGTCTCGTAGACGTTCCACAGCGGGCAGGTGCCACCGGCCGACGAGAAGTGAAAACCAGTGGCGGACTGGCGTTTCGACATGTTGCCTGCCCGGTCGACGCGGACGAACGACAGCGGGACGCCGCGCATCGACGGGCGCTGCAGCGTGGACAGTCGATGCGCGATGGTCTCGTAGCTGACCGAGTAGAACGCCGAGAGCCGCTCGACGTCGTAGCGGAAGTTCTCGGCGACGTCGTGGAATTGGCGGTAGGGGAGCACCGTCGCGGCCGCGAAGTAGTTGGCCAGGCCCAGCCGTGCCAGCGTGCGGGACTCGTCGCTGGTGAAGTTGCCCTCCTCGACACGCGCGTCGATCAGGTGGCCGAACTCGAGGTAGGCCAGTTCGGCGGCGAGCTTGAACACCACCTGACCCGACGAGAGGTGTCCGCCGATCTCCAGCGTCTTGGTTTCGGGGTCGAAGCGGTGCAGCACGGTGTCGCCGAGGTCGTTGCGCCGCACGATGCGCACGTCGTGCACCGCGCGCAGCCGGTCGGACAGTTCGCGGGCCAGCTCGGCGCGATGCATCCGCATCCGGATCGTCAAATCCTCCGCGGCGGTGTCGAGTTCGTCGAGGTAGTTCTGCCGCTGATAGAAGAAGTCGCGTACCTCTTCGTGCGGCATGGTGATCGAGCCCGTCCCGCTGCCGTCGGAGAACCGGTCCTCGGTGGCGGCCGCCAACTGCGTGGCGGTCAGGCGGTAGCGCTGGTGCAGGTTGACCATGGCACGGGCCAGCGTCGGGTGGGAGTTGACGATGTCGGCCAGTTCGGATTGGTCCACCTCGATGCCGAGGTCGACGTCGAGGGACACCTCGCGCAGTTCGGCGACCAGCCGAGTGTCGTCCTGCGAGGCGAAGAACGTGGCGTCGACGCCGAACACCTCGGTGATGCGCAGCAACACCGACACCGTCAGCGGGCGGACGTCGTGCTCGATCTGGTTGAGGTAGCTCGGCGATATCTCGAGCATCTGCGCCAGTGCGGCCTGGCTGAAGCCGCGCTCGTTGCGGAGCTGACGCACCCGTGATCCGACGAAGGTCTTGGCCACCAGACCAGCGTAGTCAACTCTGCGAAGGGGCCCTTCGCAGTCTTGGCAGAGTCGGCACTGTGGCAGTATCGAAGCCCGTGAACACCAGTGGTGCAGGCGTCTCGAAGGGCCTGCTGAAGGCCATGATGCCCGTGCCCGATCCGCATCCCGACGTGTTCGACGTCGAGTGGCCGCTGCGCGTCGCCGACGTCAACCGCGAGGGGCGGCTGAAGTTCGACGCCGCGACCCGGCACATCCAGGACATCGGATCGGATCAGCTGCGCGAGATGGGCTTCGAGGAGACCCATCCGCTGTGGATCGTGCGCCGCACGATGATCGATCTGATCAGGCCCATCGAGTTCAAGGACATGCTGCGGATGCGGCGCTGGTGCTCGGGCACGTCGAACCGGTGGTGCGAGATGCGGGTGCGCATCGACGGGCGCAGGGGCGGGCTGATGGAGTCCGAGGCCTTCTGGATCAACATCAACCGCGAGACGCAGGGGCCCGCGCGCATCAGCGACGACTTCATCTCCGGGCTGCAGCGCACGACACCGGTGAACCGGCTGCGCTGGAAGGCCTACCTCAAGCCGGGCAGCCGCGAGGACGCCGAACACGTGCGCAGGTATCCGGTGCGGGTGAGCGACATCGACATCTTCGACCACATGAACAACTCCGTGTACTGGAGCGTCGTCGAGGACTACCTGCACGAGCAGCCCGAGCTGATGGCACGGCCGGTGCGGGTCACGATCGAGCACGATCTACCGGTCGCCCTCGGTGACGAGCTGGACATCGTCCGCCACGTCCACCCCGCCGGATCGACCGACCAGTTCGGCGAGGAGTTGACCGACCGCACTGTTACAACGCTCACATATGCCGTGGGTGACGTGACCAAAGCGGTCGCCTGCATCTTCGCGCTGTGACCCTTCGGTTCTAACAGTACGGGCGTACTGACCTGCGAAAAGGCGTTACCCGGCGGTAACTTCTGAACCGGTTCAGGCCGGTGGTGGCTTCGCAAACTTCGCAAGTTGTCCGAACTGCTTGGCGAAAATTGGCAAGCGAAACTGGTGGACCTGCGGTTATGCGCTGTGTCATGGTCGTTGTAGCACTCGACTTGAATCGCAGCGGTGTTAACAAAATGCACCGACGCGACATCGCAAATGAAGTAATCGAAGGAGCATCATGTCCACCGTTGGCACGCCGAAGAGCCCCGAGCAGATCCAGCACGACTGGAACACCAACCCCCGCTGGAAGGGCATCGAGCGCACCTACAGCGCCGAAGACGTCGTCGCCCTGCAGGGACACGTCGTCGAGGAGAGCACGCTCGCCCGTCGCGGCTCCGAGGTGCTGTGGGAGCAGCTCCACAGCATGGACTACGTCAACTCGCTTGGCGCCCTGACCGGCAACCAGGCCGTGCAGCAGGTCCGCGCCGGCCTCAAGGCCATCTACCTGTCGGGCTGGCAGGTCGCCGGTGACGCGAACCTGTCCGGCCACACCTACCCCGACCAGAGCCTCTACCCGGCCAACTCGGTGCCGCAGGTGATCCGCCGCATCAACAACGCACTGCTGCGCGCCGATCAGATCGCCAAGGTCGAGGGTGACCGGTCGGTCGAGAACTGGCTGGCCCCGATCGTCGCCGACGGCGAAGCCGGCTTCGGTGGCGCCCTGAACGTCTACGAGCTGCAGAAGGCCATGATCGCCGCCGGTGTCGCCGGTTCGCACTGGGAGGACCAGCTCGCGTCGGAGAAGAAGTGCGGCCACCTCGGTGGCAAGGTGCTGATCCCCACCCAGCAGCACATCCGCACCCTGACCTCGGCCCGCCTCGCGGCCGACGTCGCCGACGTGCCGACCCTGGTGATCGCCCGTACCGACGCCGAGGCCGCCACCCTGATCACCTCCGACGTGGACGAGCGCGATCAGCCGTTCATCACCGGTGAGCGGACCAAGGAAGGCTTCTACCACGTGAAGAACGGCGTGGAGCCCTGCATCGCCCGCGCCAAGGCCTACGCCCCGTACTCCGACCTCATCTGGATGGAGACCGGCACCCCGGACCTCGAGCTGGCGAAGAAGTTCTCCGAGGCCGTCAAGAGCGAGTTCCCGGACCAGATGCTGGCCTACAACTGCTCGCCGTCGTTCAACTGGAAGCAGCACCTGGACGACTCGACCATCGCGAAGTTCCAGAACGAGCTGGGCGCCATGGGCTTCAAGTTCCAGTTCATCACCCTCGCCGGCTTCCACGCCCTGAACTACTCGATGTTCGATCTGGCCCACGGCTACGCCCGCAACCAGATGAGCGCCTACGTCGAGCTGCAGGAGCGCGAATTCGCCGCCGAGGAGCGTGGCTACACCGCGACGAAGCACCAGCGCGAGGTCGGCGCCGGCTACTTCGACCGGATCGCCACCACCGTGGATCCCACCTCGTCGACCACCGCGCTCGCGGGCTCGACCGAAGAGGGTCAGTTCCACTGAGCGCAGCGAAGGGAACCATCGGCTTGGGCCACTAGGCCTTTCTTCCTAGGCCGTACGTTCTGACATCAGGCCCCGTCCCTATATTGGGCGGGGCCTGATGCCGTATCTGAGGAGAGCAATGACTATCGAGCGGGTTGGCGTCGTCGGCGCCGGACAGATGGGTGCGGGCATCGCCGAGGTGTCGCTGCGCGCGGGTGTGGACGTCCGCATCTACGAGCCCACCGAGGCGCTGGCAGAGGCGGGTCGCGATCGCATCACCAAGTCCCTCGAGCGTGGCGTCAGCCGCGGCAAGCTCACCGAGGCCGAACGAGACGAGGCGCTCGCGCGGCTGAGCGTCGCCACCGACATCGCCGACCTGGCCGACCGTCAGCTGGTGGTCGAGGCCATCGTCGAGGACGCCGCGGTCAAGGCGAAGGTCTTCGCCCAGCTCGACGAGGCCATCACCGATCCCGACGCCGTGCTGGCGTCGAACACCTCCAGCATCCCGATCATGAAGATCGCTGCGGCCACCAAGAATCCGAGCCGCGTGCTGGGCCTGCACTTCTTCAACCCGGTGCCGGTGCTGCCGCTGGTCGAACTGGTGCCGACGCTGGTCACGAGCGACGCGGCGCTGGAGCGCGTCGCGCAGTTCGCGGGCGAGACGCTCGGCAAGAAGGTGGTGCGCTGCACCGACCGCTCGGGCTTCGTCGTCAACGCGCTGCTGGTGCCGTTCCTGCTGTCGGCGATCCGGATGGCCGAGGCAGGCGTCGCCACCGTCGAGGACATCGACACCGCCGTGGTCGCCGGGCTGTCGCACCCGATGGGCCCGCTCAAGCTCTCGGATCTCGTCGGGCTGGACACGCTAAAGCTCATCGCGGACTCGATGTTCGAGGAGTTCAAGGAGCCGCTCTACGGCCCGCCGCCGCTGCTGCAGCGCATGGTCGAGGCCGGTCAGCTGGGCAAGAAGTCGGGCCAGGGCTTCTACACGTATTAACCGAGGTCGAGGCCGCGCGTCACCTTTCGGGCGTTCAGGATCGTCCGTAGGTCATGCGCATCCCAGTTGGCGCGGGTCCAAGGAGCGCTGACCCGCGCGCGGATCTCAGGTTCGGCGGCGGTCAAGAGTGCGTCGATATTCGCGTCTGATGCCGACTGTGTGAACAGCACACGCAACAACCAGAACGGTGCGCGCGCCAGGGGCCAATCCCGTTGCCCACTCCAGAATTCGACGGTATCGTTTGATGCGAGTACGAGGCAGACCACATCGGAGGACCGAGTCGGAAAGGGCTTCATCCTCGCGATCGCCAGGGCTCGCTCCAAAGCGCCGTCCGCCCAATCGGGTTGGCCGACCTGGCTCGCTGCCCATGCCACTGTCGGATGGTGAACCATGTTCGGTTTCCACTCGGGGTTCGGCACCTCGGTGTGACCTCCCACTAACGACAGGTTGCGGCAGAGTCGTCCAAGCAGAAGCCAGTGCCTGGGCTCATCCTGTACGACCCGCGTGGTCATTAGCGCGTCGATCGCCAAACGAAGCGGCTCAGCGAGTTTGGGCGCTGATGCCGGAGATTCTGTCAAGGCGAGTTCGGCGAGCTGACATATCCTGCGCGGCTCGCTCGAGGTTGCGTAGGACGACAGGTCCGAGTCCGTCAGCTTGTCGACCAAGTCGCGAGCCCTTCGCCCACTCACCGCCGCCATAACTCGAGCAACTCCGATGAACTCGACGATGCGCGCCGTTGAATCAAGCCGAAGGCGCGCGTTGATGCGGTCGACGTCGACTCTGTCGGCCGCCTGCCGACCCCAACCTTCGTTCCATGCGGTGAACATTGACATTACGGCCCCCAACGCGCGCGGCCCGCTTATCTGATGCAGCGCGTCCATGCGGACCTTATAGAGCGTGTCCACCCATCCGCAGCCAGGCGCGTCCGGCCCGATGCCTGCCTTCACAAGGTCGACTGCCGCAGCGGACTGGCTGATCGTGTCTTGCAGCTGGGAAATCTCTCCTCGGAACACATACCGCGCATGCTGATTGGCAGTCGCTTCGTCCCATGCCTGCCTAGCGAGCCCGGGGCGGACGCGATCTACCACCGCGACGAGGTGCGGTGCGGCAGTTGGGCCTTCCAGCAGAGCACGTCGCAGGCGTTCGGTGAGCAGGTTTGCCTGGTATTGGCCGTGCCTGCGCTTGAGGGGCGTCGCCAACATGTTGTCTAGCACGTCACCGGCAGTGCCCCGATCCAGCGTCGCCAGGTTGTCGAGTGCCGGGGTGAACGCGGATCCTGGCGTCGAACGCAGCACACCGGTCCAGTACTCCGCTCCCCCGACCGCTGCGATGATCGCTGGGCCTGCATCGTCGAAACCTGCCTCCCGCAGGGTCGCCGCGACCTCGGTGCAGACTTCGAGCGCGGCGCCGGGCGCCTCTGACTTCAAGCCCTCGGCGAACGGTGTCAACTCCCAGGTGCCAAGAAACTTGGCAGGCAGTTCGGGGTGGAGCGTCCTGCCGAGTCGGTGGTACATGCTGCGGGCGTGGGCAGTCAGCCCTGATGTCATGCCGCGGAGAAGACGATCGGCGGAACTACCCTCATCGTCGCGAAGTCGGTCGAGCGCCACGGACCCGATCTCCAAGTCGATGGCCAACCGCAAGGCAATGGTCGGACCCCAGTGCGAACGCCCGGCGCGGATCGACCTCACAGCGGCGTGCAGCGCGACGTCGAGCAGGTCCTTGCGGTAGCTGGCCCGCGCGTCCCATAGTCCCTTGATCAGATAGAACTGCACGGAGGGTCTCTGGTCGTTGTCGATGAGCGCGACCGCTTTATCTAAGGACACGTGCTCCGCAACGATGTACGAGAAGGCGTTGCCGCCGCCGCCGAACGAGTCCTCTATTGCGTGTGTTGCCGACAAAAGTAGCCCAAGTCCCTTCGCATCGCGCGAATCTCCTGCGCGCTGGGCTAGCCTGCGGGCCAGGTGCCCGTGTCGATCGGCCCCGATGATCCGCGAGGCGACCAATAGATGACCGTTCCCGACGGCGTTTAGCAGGGCGTAAGCGTCGGAGGCATCAGCCTTTTGAAGCAACATCCTGTGTGCGAGATCGGGAAAGCCTTCCCACTTATTCAGTAACCAGGCGCCAAATTGCGGCCGAACGGCCCGCATCGCATTGACGGCCCGCGCCAATTCCTGGGGGGTACTGCGTTCTGCGGCACTTCTGAGGGCGTCGATATAGGCCTCGTAGTGCACCTCCCATTCCTTGCGCTCAAAGAGCAGACGCAGATTGATGTTCTCCACCAAAAGTTCAATGCCATCGTCGGCTTTGGGAGTTCGATCGATGATGGAGCGAACCGGACTCTCTTGGCCCAACCGGAACTGTGCCTGATCGTCATGGTGGTCATGCATCGCACGTCGGTAAAACTCGTCGACGCGGGCAACCAGACGACAGTCATCGACTGTGTTGGTCATTCCCTTGAGCACGTCGAGTGTGAGTTCTGCGACGTCGAGGCTCGTATCGTCGCGGTGGAAACGATCGAGTGCTGCTAAGAGTGAGAATCGCTCGCGAGGTGTTCCGGCCGATTTTTCGAATACACCATTGACCAATGCGGACAGTGATCGGACGAGTTCGTCGAGCGCACCTGGTGTCAGGAAGTTCTCGACAATTTGAAAGGCGCGCATGATGGCCACGAGGTCCGCTGACGGGATGTCATCGAATCCGCGGCTAACGCGCTCGGCGAGTGTGACCGAGATCGTCTCAGCGAGGTAGTTGGACATGATGGCGACAAGCGCGGTCACCCGGACCGCGCTGGCAAGATCGACGATCGGAAGCCATTGTTCGAAGACTCCTTCTTGCTCCACGTTGGCCAGCACTCGACGACACACGCGGAGGCTGTACAGCCGGATGCCGAGTAGCAGGGTCACGGCCGCGCCGTCACCGGTTTCGAGCGCGGTCATGACCTCGGGAGTCAACAGCCATTCAACGGCGTCCTCCTGTTGGCGCCGACTTGGCGTCGCCGGACTGAGGTGTTGGTCGAGGATGTCCTGACAGTCCGAAATGTCCACTAAGCGGCTAAACCCCGCGCGACGGCCTGGTTCGATACCGAACAGCAGGCGATCATCTCTGGACAGGAAATCTATTCGTGCAGAATCGATTTCGACATGGGCGAGGCCGAGCGCCGCGGCGGTGGCGAGCGTTTCTGACTGAAAGGGGTTGAACCGTGAATATCGCGCTTTCCGGCGTGCCGCTACATCGGACAACCCGGCCAGCACCATCGTCAGTTGACGGAGGGTGATGTTCGGTGACTCGTTGACCGCAGACTTCGCCGCCTCGTCATCAAAATTGGCGTCGCCAAACTTCATGTCGCGTACGAACCGCAGCTTTGCTGCGCGCCCTACAACGGCAGTGCAAACAAAGGTACGGTCCGTGTTCCAGTCCGCCGGCGCGTCGCGCGAGTACTCGAGTACGCCGAGCACCATCGCGCGACTGTGTTCCGCCGCGCGCCGTAGAACTTCTGCCGCCAGCAGTTCGGAATCGGTTCCGTCGTCCAGCGGCCGAAGATCCTCGAATACGAGCAGCCGCGGTTGGGTGTCATTCACCGGTTCGGAGCCCAACGCATGCCGAGCGATCTGGACGGCCTGTGCTTGGGTTGGAAAGCTCGAACCGCCGTTTGACACGACTTGGACCCGCCAGGGCCGGCGCTTCTTTGCGCTCAAGCTGCGGGCCAGGTTCCGCACGATGCAACTTCGTCCGCTGCCCTTGTGGCCGCCGAGGACGGCGACGGACCCGCCGCTGTCCCGGTTTAGCCAGTGTTGCTCGAGTTCTGCCACCTGCGCGACCCTGAGATCCGGAATGGGCTGGGTTGAAGGGTGCTGGCGCCAGTCGACGACGTGCCACCCGAGGGCGTGTAGTTCGTCGAGGTGCGCGGCGGCCAGTCGTTCGTTCCACACCGGGCCCCAGATCGCCGAAGCAGCCCCTTCGAGGCTTGTGGACGAGCGGACGTCGCCGGGATCCGAACCGTCGGATGGGAAGCGACGCCAACCACCGATAATTGGGACGAGCAACGGCCGTCCTTCTCGACGGGCCGCATCGATCCACGGTGAAAGTTCCGTGTCGGGGGGGCCAACGAACGAATGACCGTCGAAGGCGCCGATCAAGAGAGTGTTGCTGGGACAGGGTAGATCGGTGGCCATCGCCAACGCCCGGCATGCGAGGGGAAGATCCCAGAACCGGGTGGATAGGTCGACGCCCTGGGGCCAGAATACGCATGTCGTATCGGTCATCGCCGCCCGCAACGACGTTGCGAGCCGAGGGAGCGTGTCGAATATTGGTTCCATCGCCGCCAAAAGCCGCTCGGAGACATCGGCGACGGTGCGCCGCCACGGATGAGTGATACTGGTGCGAACGTCCAGTGCGATGACGCCTCCCGTCGGCAGCTCGGCGAGAACCCGAACCGTGTCATCCCTCGGAGCGACGGCCGAACGGGGTGAGGACTCGATTCGTGCGGCCAGATCGATGGCGTCCATGATGACCGACTCGTAGGAGGTCGCGTCGGCCGACTCAACGAGCGCTTCAGCGAATTGCTTTAGAATCGCCGCTGCGCCGAGCGGAAGATTGCTCGGGACAGAGAAAGATGTGGTGTCTTGAGCTAGAAGCGGCGCGATCAACGAAGTGTGGGCGTTAGTAATCAGCGGCCATGCGTCGTCCACGGCGACCGCCTGACTGCCGACTGCCGCCGCCAGCGCGACAAATGCCAGGATACTGTCGGGGTCGGTCACGTCCACGCATTGTTCGGTCATGACGCTCGTCGTTCCACGGTGTCGGGGGTTCGACGAACGGCGAACAATCCGCTTCCGCGGGCCACGATGATCAGGTTGTCGTGGAGGTCGACGTCGATACACGGTTCGTCGAGGGGAAGTCGCTCAGCCCGGGCATGGCTGTCGCGAACGGTCACCTCCAGCCACCCAGATCGATTATCCCCGGTCGCACCCGCAGCGACATACATACCTGCGTCGAGCGCCAACGCCGTAGCAGAAGAGTAGTGCGCCACAACGTTGTCAGACAGGCGATCGCTCACGCGAAGCGCGCCCGAAGTGTCGATCGTCCCAAACTCGTCGGAGTCGCGCGACGTTGACATGGTAAGCGGATCGAAGGACGAGGCGACGGTGTATACCTCCGGTTCGCGCAATGACAGTCTCTTGATCACCCCGGACGAAAGAATGGCCAGAGCATAGGGTGATTCATTCGGTCCGGCGACGTGCACGGACTGCACGTCACAGTCCAGATCGACCAGCAGACGCGGATCCTCGTTGGGCATACGTACCCACGCCCGGTTGCCTCGCACTATCAGAAGCGCACCGCCGTCGTGCAGTGCGACGGAGGTTCGCTCCGTGCCGCATGGGCGAACCTCGGGAAGATCCACGGCGACGGGCAGACTGCCGTCGGCGCAATCGATGACAAACACCGTGCCGTCCCAGCATGAGATCGCTACCACGGCTCGGTCGCCAATCATTGCTGCGCTGACGTCGCATGGACGTGCCGAGCACTCGATTGGTGGGGTACGGGGTCGACCGTCTGCGGGATCCGATAGACGAATCGTGTTGTCGTCGTGAATGGTGGCGACAACCGCATTTGGATGTGGCCTTGTGATCTTCATCCGAGTGAGTTGTGCATACCGCGATGCGTTCGGCTGTACCCATGCTAGGCGTGCGGCCGACCCCTCGGGGTAGGCGGCATTCTTGAGCCCCCCGATGTCGAACCGCTCGGACCCGATGCGGAGTAGAAATTCGCGGTCTTTGGTGGGGGCATCGGCCGGAACGACATGCCAGGCATGGGATCTGCGTGCACGTTCGGCCCCCGACGGCAATGCCCGTATCGCTGCGGACACCAGGGCGGGTGGGGCGTGCAAGAGGAAGATCGGGTCGTCAAGGAGTGGTCTGGCCGAGATGCGGGACGACGCGGCACGTGCGATCAACGGTGCGATGCCGTCGTCGACGGCGGACCAGGTCTCGGCGTCGCGCTGAGCCAGCTGTGGTAGACGGAGCAGGTATGTCTCGATGGTCGGGTAAGTGCCCGGCCGAGCCATGAAGCGGCTACGGAAGCGGGCACAAGTGCCATCACCGTGGGAAACGATCAATGAGCGGAGAGCTTTCGCTGATTCGCCGATGTCGTCGAATGTGACGCGATCGACATCGCCCGACGCGACGGCGGCCCACTGTTTGGCGGTCAGCGAGACGGCCGGGTCGACGGAACTCAGGGCGGCAATAGACGAGACGATTACCGTTGCCAACTCCGCCCGAACCGTAGACACAAGTTTGTTGGCCATCCGGGTGCCGGCGGCGTCCATTGCCCGCTCAGCGGCCGCCATGAAGGTTTCGAGCGAATCGATCTCGCCACCGGGGTTGCCGAGTTTCGTCACTGCAACGGCCACGCTCATGTCGTTACCACAACGCTCGAAGAGACGTTCGGCACCGAAGGTCGCGTCTACCGCGGAGATCCCTCGCACGCGCAGGCGAATCTGAGTGGTCAGGTACAGAACGATTTTGTCTTCGGGGAGATCGGTTACGAGAAACGTCTGCCCACGGTCCCCCCAAGCGGTCGATGCAGTTCGTGGGACCCCGACTATGATCTTCTCGAATGTCGCCGCTTGCAAATCATCCACCAGCGTGTCCCATTGCGCGGATTCGGGATCGCAAAGGTCGTCTAGCACCAGGACCTTCGAAGAATCTGTCGCCGTATTCTTGTTGAGGCCGAGCCGTCGGACTGCGGCCGCAGACCCGGACGCGTAGCGTACCGCGGCACCATGACCGTAGCGATGCCCGTCCAGGACGACGCGGCCGAGAAGTGCGCTCACACCCGTTCCGGGCGCACCCGTCACCTTGATAAGTCGGTTATCGCTTCCTAGCAGGTCGGCGACTTCTCTCTCACGACCCACGAAGAACGAACCGGGCAGGCTCGGATCCGCTACCCCCCGCGCACGTGCGGCCCAGCTGCGCGGCAGTGGAAGCGCGAGATGCGCATCTGCCGACTGGAACTCGGGATTGGGTAATACTCGGCACGGCGTCGCTGGGTGTCCGGCGCTGAGCCAAACGGTTTGGCGGTCGCCCAACCGCTGGTTTACGGCTTCTGCGACCCGACCGGGATCGATGAACTCCTGGCGCCAAGACGGGTGCGACTGCCCGATAACGGCCTCGGCGAAAGCGGCCGCAAATACAGTGTGGCTGGCAACCTCCGTGCGACGGCTCGCGCCGATTCCCCAGATGCCGATGCGTGACCGTGCGGTCTTAATGACGCGAGCTTCGGCGACCGCGGCGTCGATGCCCGGTTCGGAAAAGCATGCGTCGACAATGAGGATGACCTCGCTGAGGTTTGGCCACGTCCCGAGTCGGAGGGTGAAGTCTGCCGGCCTGAAGAACCCCCCGTCGGCGAGCCACAGCAGATGCACTCCGTCGTCGACGGCGCCGTGTCCGGTCGCATAAATCACCAGTGTCTCGGCGTCCAGATCCGAACCGTGCTCGTTTAGTGCGTCGGAGAGTTCGCGGTGACTTCGCTCTGGTCCGGAAAATTCGAACACTTCGGTCAATCCGATTGAGCTTAAGCACTCCCGCATCGTCCGGAGTTCCTCGGGAACGCCGACGACGTCGGTCAGTCCGGGTTTGGTGTAGGTGCCGACTCCCGACAAGCAGAAGACACCACGTCCGGTCATCTGAGCGAACCGTCAATCACGGTTGCGGTTTGGACGTTCGAGAGATAGCTCGCCGAGGAGTGCGCCGACAAACGGGCGCTGCCGCACAGAAGGTCCCGGATCTCAGGCGAGTAAATCGGCGCCAACTCTTTAACCGTAGCCACACCATCGTGTGGCGCCGCGATGTTGTGCCAGAGCCGTACGTTCCCCGGCCAACCAACAGTCCGAAGGCGGCTCGAAATGAGTCGCAAACCCAGGGGGGAGCCGATCGTGATGAGGTGTACCGGACGGCTCGCCGGGTGTTCGTGAAGCCAATTGTAAGCGACAATACTTCCCAGCGAGTGGCCGATGACAATCCGGGGTTCGCACGCCATCGCCGCCGAAACCTCGTCGTGTACCCGTTCTTGAAACGTGCTGTCGGACAAGTAGCGGTTGACTTGTTTGACGAACGAAATGGCGACAGCGTCGAGACCCTCGAAGAGCTTGACGCGTTCAATGATTGCCAACGCGCGCTGCAACGCGCCCGGTAGGTATAGCTTGCCGTCAAAGGTCTCGGGCGACGGCGCGGTCGCGTCTGCGATCGCAACGAGGAGTCCACTCTCGAAATCAGAATCGACGTCGGATGCGCCGTATTCCGCCTCGTCGACTGCCTTGCCATCGTTGTACATGTGGCCATAGAAGGCGCACTCGACGCCGACCGCAGTAGCGTAACGGCTGCGTACGTTGTCAAGACCTGTACGGATCTCGGAGGACCACTTCGCGGTCACGGCGGCGCGACTACTGCGGTTCATGGCGATACCGTGGATCGCGACGATGTCTACCATCGGCCTTCCCCCCCTTGGCAAGGTTCGATGATACTCATACGGACGCCAACTTAACGGCTTGACCCGCCGTTGCGAAGCGGCGCGGGACTACGCCTTCGCGAGCCGCTTCTTCTCCGCCTCGACGTCGAAATCAGCTGCAGGCCACGACAAGTCGAGGCCTTCGAGCGCCTCGATCAGCAGCTCGGTGACGGCGAGCCTGCCGTACCACTTGCGGTCGCACGGGATCACGTGCCACGGCGCGATGTCGGTGGACGTGCGCTCGAGCATCGCCTGATAGGCCTCCTGGTACCGGGGCCACAGCATCCGCTCGTCGACGTCGGCCGGGTTGTACTTCCAGAACTTGTCCGGCCGGTCGAGGCGCTCGGTCAGCCGTTTCTTCTGCTCGTCGAGCGAGACGAACATCGCCACCTTGACGATGGTGGTCCCGTCGAGGGCCAGGCGCTTCTCGAAGTCGTTGATGGTGTCGTAGCGGGTGCTCCACACCTCGGGAGCGACGAGGTCGTGCACTCGGACGATCAGCACGTCCTCGTAGTGCGAGCGGTCGAACACCCCGACGTGTCCCGGCGTCGGGAGCTTGCGCTCGATGCGCCAGAGGAAGTCGTGGGCGAGTTCCTCGTCGGTCGGCTTGCCGAAGTTGGCATACTGAATGCCCTGCGGATTGCCTGCTCCGACAACGTGTTTGACGATCCCACCCTTGCCCGCGGTGTCCATGCCCTGCAGCACCAGCAGCACCTTGCGGTTGTCGCCTGCCAGGCTGTTGGCATAAAGCATCTCCTGCAGTTCGGCGAAGCGTTCCGCGCGCTCCAGCAGGAGGTCGGGTGCATCGGCTTTGCTGCCCTTGAAGCCCGGCGTCGAGTTCGTCTCGATGGCGGCGACGGAGTCACCCGGCTTGAACTGCAGGTGGACGTGCGGCTCGTGGGTCCACAGCTCGGGCAGCTCTGAGGCGTCGGTCACGGGTTCAGTCAAGCACCTGACGCGGCACGATCGGGGACGGATGCGGCATCGAGTTGAACTTCTCCAGCGAACCGCCCACCTCGACGATGCCGCACAACGCATTCCACGACAGCATCGTCAGGTAGTCGATCAGTTCGTCGGACGTCATCCGGGGGTTCGACATCCAGGAGTGGGTGGCCAGCTGCACGCCGCCGACGGTGTGGAACGACCACGGCTCGGCGCCGCTGGTGTCCATGCCCGCCGCGGCCATCCGCCTGCGCAGCATCACGGCGAGCATCCGCGCGATGATCTGCTCCGAGTCGGCGACGGCCTTGCTCTTCGCCGAGCTGTTCGCCATGACGAAGCGGTACGGCTCCGGCTCGGCGGCCACGGTGTCGACGTACACGCGGATGACCTCGCGTGTGAGTGCGTAGCCATCGAGGTTCGCCTTCAGCGCCGCGGCCATGTTGGGGATCAGCGTCGTCTGCGCGAAGCGCATCATCACCGCGGTGGTGAGGTCGTTCTTGTCGACGAAGTAGCGGTACAGCACGGTCTTGGAGACACCGATCTCCGCGGCGATCTCATCCATGCTGACATTGCTGCCCACCCGGCGAATGGCTTCCAGCGTGCCGTCGACCAGTTCGTTCCTACGGTCGACTTTGTGCTGATGCCAGCGCCGTTTGCGGCCGTCGGTCTTCACCGCGGTCGCAGGAGATTGCTGTGCCACTGTCGCCGTTTTTCCATTCCCTCGTCCGAGTCGATGATACGGCGCAGCCCGGCCCGTGGGGCGGTGGGAGGAATCCGCCCACCGAGCGATGACGGATGATGGAGGCGTGTCTTTGCGCGAAGTCCCCGGACCCGACCAGGCGACGCGTCCCAGCCTCGCGACGACGCTCGCCGGCGCCGACTCGTCCGCCGACGCCGAACGGGCCCGCTCGCTGCGCCAGATGAAGCTGGTGGCGCTCGGGTTCCTGCTCGGCGCCACCGTCGTCTTCCTGGTGTGTACGTGGGCGCAGTCCAACGGTGCGGCGCCATGGGTGGGTTACGTGCGCGCCGCCGCGGAGGCCGGCATGGTGGGCGCGCTCGCCGACTGGTTCGCGGTGACGGCGCTGTTCAAGCACCCTCTCGGCATCCCGATACCGCACACCGCGATCATCAAGCGCAAGAAGGATCAGCTGGGCGAGGGCCTCGGCACCTTCGTGCGGGAGAACTTCCTGTCCGCCGAGGTCATCGAGACCAAGCTGCGTGACGCGCAGGTCACCGCCCGTCTGGGTAGGTGGCTGGCACACCCGACGAACGCCGAGCGCGTGGCCGCCGAGGCGTCCACCGTCCTGCGGGTGCTGGTCGAGATGCTGCGCGACGACGACGTCCAGCAGCTGCTGGACCGCATGATCGTCAAGCGCGTCGCCGAGCCGCAGTGGGGGCCGCCCATCGGCCGGGTGCTGACGTCGCTGCTCGAGGAGGAACGCCAGGAAGCGCTGCTGCAGCTGCTGGCCGACCGGGCCTTCGAATGGTCGCTCAACGCCGGCGAGACCATCGAGCGCGTCATCAACCGCGATTCGCCGACCTGGTCGCCGCGCTGGGTCGACAATCTGGTGGGCGATCGCATCCACCGCGAGCTGATGGACTTCACCGACAAGGTGCGTCGCGACCCGCAGCACGAACTGCGGCAGTCGGCGACGAAGTTCCTGTTCGAGTTCGCCAACGACCTCCAGCACGACGACACCACGATCGCCCGCGCGGAGAAGGTCAAGGAACAGATCATGGCCCGCGACGAGGTGACCCGGGCAGCGGAGACGGCGTGGACGGCGGCCAAGCGGATCATCCTCGAGTCGGTCGACGACCCGTCGTCGGCATTGCGCGAGCGCGTGGCGGACTCCGTGGTGCGCATCGGGGAGTCGTTGCGCGACGATCCGGAGCTGCGCGACAAGGTCGACAACTGGATCGTCCGCGCCGCCAAGCACCTGGTTTCGCAGTATGGGACGGAGATCACAGCGATCATCACCGAGACCATCGAGCGCTGGGACGCCGAGGAGGCGAGCCGCCGCATCGAACTCCATGTCGGCCGTGACCTGCAGTTCATCAGGATCAACGGCACCGTGGTGGGATCGCTGGCGGGCCTGATCATCTATTCGATAGCCCAACTACTGTTCTGACCTGCGCTAGCAGGTGCTTGCAAAAGTTAGCACCCCGTTCTACGGTTGATTTCGTCATCGAAGATCAATCGCGGATGAGGGGGCAACGTACGTGTCGCAAGACGAAAACATTGCCGCCGTCGTCACCAGTGCGGCGTCCAACGCAGCACAGGACATCGGCGGCTTCATCCGAGCCAAGCGGGAGGCCGCGCAGGTATCGGTGAGGCAACTCGCCGAGCAGGCCGGGGTGAGCAATCCCTACCTGAGCCAGATCGAACGTGGGCTGCGCAAGCCGTCAGCCGACGTGCTCAGCCAGATCGCCAAGGCTCTGCGGGTTTCCGCTGAAGTGCTCTACGTCCAGGCCGGAATGCTGGAGCCGACCGAACGGAGCGAAGTGCGGGACGCAATCGTCGCCGACGCCGCCATCACCGAGCGGCAGAAGCAGGTGCTGCTCGACATCTACACCTCCTTCGTTCAGCAGAACGAGGCGTTGGCGGTCGAAGCGACGTCCGTCGTCATCGACGAGGAACCCGGGACGGACTGAGGTCCGCGCATCCGATCGACGAAGAAACAGTCCGAAGAATTCATCCGAGAAGGGAAACACTGACATGGCCGACAAGAACCAGACCAACATCGAAGACCTCAAGGCTCCGCTGCTCGCTGCCGTCGGTGCGGCCGACCTGGCGCTCGCCACGGTCAACGAGATCGTCGCGACCCTGCGTGAGCGTGCCGGCGAGGCCCGCAGCGACGCCGAGGCGCGCGTCGAGGAGGCCCGGGCCAACCTGAACAAGCTGCAGGAAGACCTGCCGAGCCAGGTGGGCGAGATCCGTGAGCGCCTCAACGCCGACGAGCTGCGCAAGGCCGCCGAGGGCTACGCCGACAACGCGACCACCACTTACAACCGGCTCGTCGAGCGTGGCGAGGAAGCGCTGGCCCGCCTGCGCAGCCAGCCCGCCCTCGAGGACGCCGCCAGCCGCGTCGAGACGGTCACCGACCAGGCCGTCGAGCTGACCCAGGACGCGCTCGGCACCGTTGCCACGCAGACCCGCGCCGTCGGTGAGCGTGCCGCCAAGCTGGTCGGCGTCGAGCTGCCCAAGCGCGCCGAGAAGGCCGCCGAGCCCGTCAAGGAAGCCGCCAAGAAGGCGCCCGCGACCAAGGCGCCTGCGTCGAAGGCTCCGGCCAAGTCGACCACCGGCAGCACCGCCGCCAAGGCTCCGGCTGCCAAGGCGCCGGCCGCCAAGACCACGGCTGCCAAGACCCCCGCGAAGAAGGCCCCGGCCAAGAAGGCTCCGGCCAAGAAGGTCACCCAGAAGTAGCACGCCAGGCCCACGTGGCACGGGAGGGCGTGACCCGCATAGGCTTGAGGCGTGGAGCCTCAGAACCTGGTGGGTTACGTCCTCCTCGTCATTCAGGTGGCGGCCCTGGCGACCGGCGCGTACGCCTTCGTCCACGCCGCCATGCAACGCCCCGACGCGTTCACCGCCGCCGAGAAGATGAGCAAGCCGATCTGGCTCGCCATCATCGGCGGCACCGCTCTACTGGCCTTCGTCCTTGGCGCTCCCGTCGGATCGGCCGTCGTCGCCTGCGCGGCGGGCATCTACATCGTCGACGTCCGCCCCAAGGTCCTCGACGTCCAGGGCAAGTCCCGGTAGCTCGAGTGCTCCGTCTCCTCGCCGCCGGTACGGCGGCCGTCGCATTGATCGCACCCGTCCTCGTGGCAGCACCGGCGTCGGCCGAACCGGCCGCAGGGCCGCCGTTCGTGGCCAGCACGCACTGGGCCAAGTGGGGTGACCTCTCCACGCTGCGCGTGTATCCGACGGCGTCGGCCCGCTCGGTCTCGACCCAACCAGGCACCGTCGTCCAGGCCGACGAGGCCTGGGCCGAGGTCCTGGCCTCCGCGCCCGACGCAGACATCCCGGGCATGCGAGCACAGTTCATGTGCCACTGGCAGTTCGCCGAACTCGTCGAACCCGGCAAGACCAGCTGGAACCTCGAACCCTGGCGACCCGAGGTCGACGAGGCCACGATGGTCGCGACGCGGTGCAATCCCGGTGGCACCGAGGAGCCGTTCTGATGGCGACCCAGTGGACCCGCAGCCGCGTCTCCGAACTCGTCGACCACACCCTGCTCAAGCCCGAGGCCACCGAGAACGACATTGCGTTCTTCGTCGAGGAGGCAACCGAACTCGACGTGTACGCCATCTGCGTGTCGCCGTCGATGCTCAAGGCCGTCAGCCGCTGCGGCGCGGTCGGATTGACCACTGCTGCCGTCGTCGGCTTCCCGTCCGGCAAGCACGTCGCGGAGATCAAGGCGCACGAGGCGTCGGTGGCCGTCGCGATGGGCGCGACGGAGATCGACATGGTGATCGACGTCGGTGCCGCCATCGCCGGCGACTTCGAGACCGTGCGCGCCGAGATCGCCTACGTCCGCTCGGCGATCCCGAACACCGTGCTGAAGGTGATCGTGGAATCCGCTGCGCTGCTGAGCATTGCAGGCGAGCAGACGCTGATCGACGCGTGCCGGGCCGCCATGGCCGCCGACGCCGACTTCGTGAAGACGTCGACGGGCTTCCACCCGGCGGGCGGGGCATCGGTCCGCGCCGTCGAGTTGATGGCCGACACCGTCGGTCCGGAGGTCGAGGTGAAGGCCAGCGGCGGCATCAGGACCGCCGCCGACGCCATCGCGATGCTCGACGCCGGGGCAACCCGACTGGGCCTGTCGGGCACCCGCGCCGTGCTCGACGGGCTGCCCGACTGACCCGCTAGGTCAGCTTCCGTTCGAACGGCTCGGCTTCGCCGCGCTCGACGGCGCCTTCGTGCCGATCCGCCGCCCGTTCGAGCAGATCCATCAGAGCGGGCTCGTCGCGCACCATCTGACGGTACTTCGGGCCCAGCGCCAGGATCTGGTCGCGCTCGGCCAGCAGCTTGTTGAAGATGCGCTCGCGTTCGGCGGCGTCGGTCGTGTACTCCGCGTCGAGGTAGGCCGTGGCGTGCCGCCGAGCGTTGGCAATCGCCGTCTGCGCCTTGCCCTTTCGGCTCACCAGCGATGCCACCACGGTGACGACGAGGACGCCGATGATCACCGACAGCGATACTGCGGTGCTGATCTCGACGACGTTCACCGGTTCACCGTCGTTGATGAACGGCACGTTGTTCTCGTGCAGCGCGTGCAGCATCAGCTTGACGCCGATGAACCCGAGGATCGCGGCCAGGCCGTAGGAGAGGTAGATCAGGCGGTCGAGCAGGCCGTCGATCAGGAAGTACAGCTGCCGCAGGCCCAGCAGTGAGAATGCGGTCGCGGTGAACACGATGAAGACGTCCTGGGTCAGGCCGAAGATCGCCGGGATCGAGTCGAGCGCGAACAGGATGTCGGTGCCGCCGATGGCGACCATGACCAGCAGCATGGGCGTCATCGCCCGCTTGCCGTCGACGAGCGTGAACAGCTTGTCGCCGTCGTAGTGCTCGGTGGTGTGGAAGACCTTCTTGGCCAGCCGAATGATGAAGTTGTCGGCCGAGTGCGACTCCTCGCCCTCGGGCTTGAGCATGTTGCCCGCCGTCAGCAGCAGGATCAACCCGAACAGGTAGAACACCCACGCGAACGAGTTGATCAGCGCGGCGCCGAGGAAGATGAACCCGGTTCGGGCGACCAGCGCGAACACGATGCCGAACAGCAGCACCTTCTGCTGGTCCTCGCGGGGCACCCGGAAGCTCGCCATGATGATCAGGAACACGAACAGGTTGTCGACCGACAGCGCCTTCTCGGTGACGTAGCCGGCGAAGTACTCGCCGCCGGCCTGGCTACCACCGAAGACGAGCACTCCGACGCCGAACAGCACCGCGATGCCGACGTAGAGCGCCGACCAACGGGCCGCCTCCTTGAGCGTCGGCACGTGCGCCTTGCGGACGTGGAAGAAGAAGTCGAACAGCAGCAGGCCGACGATCCCGACGATCGTCACTCCCCATACCCAACTCGGAACAACCATGATCAACAGTAAACACGGTCGACGCGTCGCCGCTGGTCAGACACTATGACGTCGGCGTGACGGTCAGGTTCGGACCGCGGGCCAGAACATCGCGAAGAGCCGATCCGGCCAGTCGTCGGCCACCCGCCCGGCGCGTGCGCGCTCGGCGATGTAGGCGCCGACGATCGCATCGATCAGCGTCTCGGCCTCGACGTCGTCGCGCATGGTGCCGTCGGCCTTGCAGGCGTCGACCACGTTCACCAGCGTCGCACGCTGGGCAACGAGGATCGCGCGGAACACCGTGCTGAACTCGGCATCGTCGTCGGTCAGCAGGGAGGCGAAGCCGCCGAAGCCGATGCCGTCGTCCGTGACCGCGACCGCATGTGCGATGACCCATCGCAGCCGCTCCGGCGTGTCGGCCCGGTCGGCGAGCGGGCCGGGTGAGACGAGCCGAGAAAGGGCTGCCGACAACATCTCTCGCCGGTCCCGGTGCCGTCGGTAGATCGTGGTCTTGGCGATGCCGGAGTCGGCCGTCACGGCCTCGACGGTGACCGACCGCGGGCCGCCGGTGCGGAGCAGGCGCAGCGTCGATTCCGCGATGACGTCTTCGATGCCGCGACGCGCTGTCATGCATCTCCCTCGGTCGAGAGCACGCGGAATAACGGCGCGTGCACCAGCGCTACACTAGCCGTAGCGATCGATACGCTCCGCGTAGCGTTTCGCTCGATTCTGCAACGTCGCAGGGAAAGGTGAGCAATGTCGAAGTCAACGTCGAATCCAGCAGCCCGAGCATCGTCGATCCGCATCTCGTACCCCTACCTCGGGTACCTGCTCCTGCTGCTCGCGTTCGTCTCGCTGGGAGTGTTCGTCGCGGCATTGGCATACCGCTCTGGCCTCGCGGTAGATGCGGGCGTCGCGCTGGCGGTCCTGCTCGTCGGCAGCGCGACCTGCTTCTGGAAGGGCTCTCGAGCGGCGCCGCCGGACAGGCGCGAGCAGCACGAGCGCTACCGCACGGCGTACCGCGGCAATGGAGTGGCCTCCCGGAAACCCGGTCGGCCTCGTCCCTCGCTAGATGCCCGAGAAGCAGGCGTCGTCGCCCGGACCGCCGGCAGGCATGGTGGCGTTCTGCGCCGAGAGCTTGGTGACGATGCCCGAGTCGGTGACCTCGATGCTGTCGGCGCGCAGCTCTAGCGGGTAGTCCTTGGTCAGCTGGGCGGTGAACACGTCGAGCGCGGGCTGCACTGCCTCGCGCGGCAACGTGAAGCCAAGCCCTGTCAGTTCCACGACCTCGAGCGAGATGGCGCCGTCGACGACCCGCGGCTTGGCCACGATGTCGCCGAGCGCACCCTGCAGCTGGACCGTGCCGTCCGACGGGTCGGTGGTGACGCCGTTGACGAAGCTGCCGATCAGCGGGATGGAGTCCTGGATCGTCTGTGCGATGCCTTCGTTGGACCACGTGACGGTCGCGTTCATCGAGCCGATGGTGCCCGCCGAGTTGCCGCCCTCGCCGACGCGCACGTCGTCGATGACGATGTCGGCCTTCATGCCCTTCGCCTCGCGCAGCCGGTTGCCCGCGGTCGTGATGTGGATGCCGCTGTAGTGGCCGCTGAGGTGCTGCAGCAGGAACGGCCGCGCACCGAACGACACGTCGACGCTGTCCTGCACGACGCACTCGGTGGCCCTGGCAACCTCCTGGTTGCCGAGGTGGCGGGCGTACAGCTCCGCGCCGACCAGTCCGGCGAGTGCGAGGGCGGCCACGATCACCACGACCAGCGTGAGCGAGAGCGGGTCGCGGAACATCCGCTTGCCCGAGGAGCCCTTGTCGGTGGGCGGCGGGGGTGGGGTCGAGCTGCCGGTCTGCGTCGGGCTACCGGGTGGTGGTGGGTAGCCCTGCTGCGGTGCGCCGTACTGCGACGTCGGTTGGTAGTTGGGTGCGCCGGTCGGAGGGTTCTGCCCATGCGGTGGCTGGTTGCCCGGACGGGCCCACGGATCGGTCATTGGCGCGATTCTGCCCTACTCCACTGAATGGATTCCCTGCGGTTGCGCAGCACCCCGATGGATTTGCGGGCCTCGTCGACGGCGTCGGGGTCGATGTCGGTGATCAGCAGAGTCGGCTCCTCACCCGCCGAGACCAGCGCTTCTCCGGTGGGGGAGGCGACGATGCTGCCGCCGACGCCCGTCGGTCCCGACGCCGCGATCTCCGGTCCGGGATAGGCCTGGTCGACGGCCGCGACGTAGCCCGCCGTGTCGAGCGCGCGGGCGCGGGCCAGCAGCGTCCACTGGTCGAGCTTGCCGGGGCCTGCGCCCCACGACGCGTGCACCGTGATCAGGTGGGCGCCGCGGCGGGCCAGCTCGACGTACAGCTCGGGGAAGCGGATGTCGTAGCAGGTGGTCAGCCCGACGACGACGTCGTCGACCGTGATGACCACGGGCTCCGAACCTGGTGCGACGGTGCGTGATTCGGCGTAGCCGAACGCGTCGTAGAGATAGATCTTGTCGTAGTGCGCTTCGACGCCGGGGCCGGTCGCGATGAGCGTGTTCGTCACCCGCCCGTCGCCGCTGGGGCAGAACATGCCTGCCACCACCACGACGCCGGCGCGTTCCGCGGCGGCGCGCACGCTCGATGCCCACGGGCCGTCGACGGGCTCGGCAATGGGTTTGAGCGGTACCCCGAACCGGCACATGGTCGCCTCGGGGAACAGCACGACGCGGGCGCCGGCGTCGGCGGCGCGTTGGGCGTAGTCCTCGACCAGGGCCAGATTGGCCGACGGGTCGGTGCCGGTGGAGACCTGTGCGAGCGCGATTCGCATCTGCCGAGCCTACTGCCGGATCAGGTCGGTGCCACCGTCTCCCAGGGGACGCACAGCACGCCGTCGCGCATCCTGCGGCGGGGCGGTTCGACGGGTATTCCCTGGTCGCGCAGCATCTCGAGCATGGCGCGCCACCGCACCCGCGGTCCGAACACCCCGTGCGCGGCTGCGCTGGCCCAGGCCCGGTCTGCGGCGGTGAGCAGCGCGTGTACGGGTTGGCCCTCGACGTTGTGGTGGATCAGCACCTTCGGCAGCCGTTCGGCGAGATCCGACGGCTTGTCGATGGCGAACGGGTCGCACGCCAGGACCAGGCTGACCGGGCCGAGCGCGTCGAGCAGCACCCAGCAGCACCGCCTGCCGAGTTCGTCGCACGTGCCGTCGACGATCAGGCCGCCCGGGGCGAGTGCCCGCGTCATCACCGCCCAGGCCTCGGGCACCGCAGCGGCGTCGTACTGCCGCAGCACGTTGAACGCGCGCACCAGAATCGGTGTGCGCCCGGCCATTTCGAAGCCGCCGAGGCCGAACTCGACGTCCGAGTCGGGGCCCGCGACGGTTCGGGCGGTCTCGACGCGCTCGGGATGGATCTCCAGGCCGACGACGCGGACGTCGTGGCGCACCGTGCGCAGCCGTGCGGCCAGTTCCAGCGTGGTGACCGGCAGCGCGCCGTAGCCGAGGTCGACGACCAGGGGATCGGCGGCCGAGAGCAGCGCGGCCCGCACCCGCGGGGAGTGCACCAGCCACCGGTCGCTGCGCCGCAGCCGGTTGTAGCCGGTGGTGCCCCGGGTGAGCTGTCCGATGGGGCCGCTCATGGGTCGATTGTCTCCCTTCACCTCGCCGAACGTCGGTTACCGATACGCCTCGTCGGCGTGTCGCGTGGCGGTAACCAACATTCGCGGAGACGGGGGGAATGAGTCAGGCGTTGGCCCGGAGCCACTCCGTGGTGAAGCGTTGTTCGGCGCCGATCAGCTCGACGAGCTGATTGCCGATGAAGTTCTCGACCTTGCCGCCGACCAGCGGGATCCGGACCTCGACGGTGGCGGTGAACTCGAGGCGGGAGCCGGATCCGGCGGACGTCAGCACCGCGGTGCCGGTCAGCGATGCGGGTGCGCCGGGGATCGTGCCCTTCACGGTGCCGGTGGATTGGCCGTCGCGCACGGGCGACCAGATCTCCTCGCGCACGAAGTGCAGGTCGCCGTGGTGGAACTGCGACACCAGCCCGGGCAGCCTGCTCGCCCACAGCGTCTGCGTGGTGACGACGTCGATGCCGCCGTCGTCGGTGACCGTCATTGAGTCGAGAGTCGCCTCGTCGGCGCCCGAGTCCGCCAGCCGGTCGAGCCAGTACTGCCGATCGCCGAAGGCCCCGTGCACCTGAGTGACAGTGCCGCCGTATTCGGCGGACATGTCGAAGGACCGCGACATAGCCGCCCACGCTACCGTTGGCTCCCGTGGTCACTTCGCACATCGGAGGCGTGGCGGTCGAGGAGGCCGTTCCCCTCGCGCCGCTGACCACCCTGCGCATCGGTCCGGTCGCCCGGCGGTTGCTGACCTGCACCACGACCGATCAGCTGATCGCCGTGCTGCGCGAACTCGCCGAGGCCGAACGGGTGCTGGTGCTCGCGGGCGGCTCCAACGTGGTGCTCGCCGACGACCTCGACGACCTCACCGTCGTGCGCGTGGCCAATACCGCGGTGACGGTCGAGGGCAACGTGTTGCGCGCCGAGGCGGGCGCGGATTGGGACGACGTGGTCGCCGCCTCGCTGCGACATGGGCTCGGCGGCCTGGAGTGCCTGTCCGGCATCCCCGGTTCCACCGGCGCCACCCCCGTGCAGAACGTCGGCGCATACGGCGCCGAGGTGGCCGACACGATCAGCCGGGTGCGGTTGCTCGACCGCCGGTCCGGCCGCGACGAGTGGGTGACGCCGGACGCGCTCGCATTCGGCTACCGGCACAGCGTGCTGAAGAACTCCGACCACGCCGTGGTGCTCGAGGTGGAGTTCACCCTGGACCCCGAGGGCCGCAGCGCGCCGGTGCGCTACGGCGAACTGGCCAGGACGCTCGGCGTCGAACCGGGCACCCGCACCGACCCCGCCCGGGTGCGCGCCGCAGTCCTCGACCTGCGGGCCGGCAAGGGCATGGTGCTCGACGACGACGACCGCGACACCTGGAGCGTCGGCTCCTTCTTCACCAACCCCGTGGTCGGCCAGGCCGACTTCGAGCGGCTGCGCGCCGACGGTCCACTGCCCAACTACCCGGCCCCCGACGGCGTGAAGCTGGCCGCCGGATGGCTCGTCGAACACGCCGGCTTCGGCAAGGGCTTCCCCGGTGACGGGGCCGCCGCGACGCTGTCGACCAAGCACGCACTCGCGCTGACCAACCGCGGGACGGCCACCACGGCCGACGTCCTCGCACTGGCCAGAACCATCCGCGACGGGGTCAGGGAGCGATTCGGGATCGATCTCACACCCGAGCCGTGCCTGATTGGCTGCTCCCTCTAGGTACTCTTGGTCCACGTGACCATCAACCGCCGCCAGGCACTCACTGCGCTCGCGGTCGGTACGTCCGGATTCCTCGCCGCGTGCTCGGGCAAGTCCATCACCGGTTCCGGTGGAACGCCCGAATCGGAGGCGCCCGCACCGGCCAAGGTGTCGTTCTCCCCGGCCGCAGCCAGCACCGACGTCGTCCCCACGACGCCGGTGGCCGCCGAGGTCGAGAACGGCTGGTTCCAGCGCGTCACGCTCACCAATCCCGAGGGCAGGGTGGTCGCAGGCGTCGTCAACCGCGACCGCACGTCGTTCACGGTGACCGAACCGCTCGGCTACGGCGTCGAGTACACCTGGGCGGGCTCGGCGGTCGGCAACGACGGCAAGGCGCTCCCGGTTCGGGGCAGCTTCACCACGGTCAACCCGCAGGTCCAGGTCAGTGGCCAGTTCCAGCTCGCAGACGGTCAGACGGTCGGCGTCGCGGCGCCGATCATCATCCAATTCGACGCGGACATCGCCGACGAGGACAGGGCGACCGTCGAGAAGGCGCTGAGCGTCACCACCGAACCCCCGGTCGAGGGCAGCTGGGCATGGCTGCCGAACGAGGCCGGCGGCTCCCGCGCACACTGGCGCACCCGCGAGTACTTCCCGTCCGGCACGCAGGTGCACGTCAAGGCCAACCTGTACGGCCTGCCGTTCGGCAATGACGCGTACGGCGCCCAGGACGTCACGCTGGACTTCGGCATCGGCAGGCGCCAGGTGGTCCGGGCCGAGGCGTCGAGCCACCGCATCCAGGTGCTCGACGAGCAGGGCGCGGTGATCATGGACTTCCCGTGCAGCTACGGCGAGGGCGACCTCGATCGCAACGTCACGCGCAGCGGCGTCCACGTGGTCACCGAGAAGTACGAGGACTTCTACATGACCAACCCGGCCGCCGGCTACGCCAACGTGCGTGAGCGGTTCGCGGTGCGGATCTCCAACAACGGCGAGTTCATCCACGCCAATCCGGCCAGCCTCGGCGCGCAGGGCAGCAGCAACGTCACCAACGGATGCATCAACCTGTCGGAATCGGACGCGCAGCAGTACTTCAACACCGCCATCTACGGCGACCCGGTCGAGGTCACCGGCACGCGCATCCAGCTGTCCTACGCCGACGGCGACATCTGGGACTGGGCCGTGCCGTGGGAGGAGTGGAAGTCGATGTCGGCGCTGTCCGATCAGGCTCCGCCGTCGAACATCCCGGTCAACGCCCCGATCACGCCCAGTGGTGCGCCGACGCCGTCGGGCACCAGCACGCCGGTGCCCGCTCCCGGCGGCTAGCGCGACTAGTTCGTCCGGTTGAACCTGCCGTTGGGTGCCTGATCCCGCGGCCGGATGACGATCTGGTCGAGGTTGACGTGCGACGGCCGCGACGCCACGAACCCGATGACCTCGGCGACGTCCTCTGCCACCAGTGGCGTGATGCCGCGGTACACGTTGTCGGCCCGGTCCTGGTCGCCGTCGAAGCGCACCAGCGAGAACTCGGTCTCGACGGCACCGGGCGCGAGTTCGGTGAGCCGCACCGGCTTTCCGAGCAACTCGCCGCGAAGCGTGCGGTGCAGCGCGCCCTGCGCGTGCTTGGCCGCGGTGTAGCCCGAGCCGCCGTCGTACGTTTCGAACGCGGCGATCGAGGTGATCGTGACGACCAGACCGTCACCCGAGTCGATCAGCTTGGGCAGCAATGCCCGGGTCACGCGCAGCGTGCCGAGCACGTTGGTCTCCCACATCCAGCGCCAGTTCTCCTCGTCGGCGTCGAGCACCGGCTCGAGACCCTTGGCGCCGCCTGCGTTGTTGACGAGCACGTCGACGCGGTCCAGGCCGGCCGCCAGCGCGTCGATCGCGGCCTGGTCAGTGACGTCCGCCACAGTGGCGGTGCCCCCCACCTCGTCGGCAACCGCCTGTATGCGGTCCTTGCGCCTGCCTACGCACACCACGTGGAAGCCAAGTCCGGCAAGGGTTTTCGCAGCAGCAGCACCGATGCCGGAGCTGGCGCCGGTGACCACTGCGACACGCTGTGGAGTTTCAGAAGCCGTCATTCCCACGACTCTAGCCAGCGTGCTAAATTCTGGTCATGTCCCTTAGTCAGGCTTCGCGTATCGCCGTCCGGCGTGCGTGTTGTTGTCGTCGCACAACACGCTGCGCCTGACTGAACCCGGACTTCTTCGTCCTGCTGAGTCGCCAGGTGTGGCCCGAAAACCCACCAGCCGACTTCCCTCAAGGACGACAACGTGTCTACTCCCACCTCGCTTTCCACCACCGCCCTCCTCACCGCGTCGGCCGGTAGCCGCCAGACCGCGGCATCGCACGCCAAGCGCGCACTACTGGCCCGCCACCACATCGTGGCTCCCTCGCTCCGCGTCGCCGACGCCGCCGCGGCCGCCGTCTTCGGCGCCGCCCGGGTGCGCGGACCGATCGCCCGCGACGTCATCGCCAAGGTCACCGGCCTGAGCATCGCCACCGTGAACCGCCAGGTCACGGCCCTGCTCGACGCGGGGATCCTGCGCGAGCGCGCCGACCTCGCGGTCTCCGGCGCGATCGGCAGGCCGCGCGTGCCCGTCGAGGTCAACCACGAGCCGTTCCTGACGCTGGCCGTCCACATCGGCGCCAAGACGACGAGCATCGCCGCCACCGACCTGCTCGGGCGGACGCTCGACGTCGTCGAGACCCCGACGCCGGTGGGCAACCAGAGCGCGGCGCTCGCATCGCTGGCCGGTAGCGCGAGCCGCTACCTCAGCCGTTGGCACCGGCGCAGGCCGCTCTGGGTCGGCGTCACCGCGGGCGGCGCGGTCGACAGCGTCACCGGACTGGTCGACCACCCGCGGCTCGGCTGGACGGGTGCGCCCGTCGGCGCCGTGCTCGCCGAGACACTCGCTCTGCCGGTCTCCCTCGCGTCGCACGTCGATGCGATGGCCGGGGCGGAACTGCTCCTCGGCGCCCGCAGGCGCGACGGCCGCGCCGCCGACGCCGCCCGCGACACGGGCACCAGCCTCTACGTCTACGCCCGTGAGACGGTCGGCTATGCGCTGTCGATCGGTGGTCGCGTGCACTCGCCGGCCAGCGGTCCCGGCACGATCGCGGCACTGCCGGCACAGTCCGAATTACTCGGCGGCAGCGGACAATTGGAGTCTACGGTCAGCGACGAGGCAGTGCTCTCGGCAGCGCGACGGCTGCGCATCGTGCCCTCGAGCGGACCGTCGTCGACCATCACGGCCGTCTTCCGCGCCGCCCGCGGAGGCGACGAACGCGCAGCCGGACTGCTCGCCGAACGCGCCCGCGTGCTGGGTGAGGCAGTGGCACTGCTGCGCGACATGCTCAACCCCGACGACCTCGTCGTCGGCGGGCAGGCGTTCACCGAGTACCCGGAGGGCTTCCCACTCGTCGAGTCCGCGTTCGCGCAGCGGTCGGTGCTCGGTGCCCGCGACATCCGCGTGACGTCGTTCGGGAACCGCATCCAAGAGGCCGGCGCGGGCGTCGTCTCGCTCGGCGGGCTCTACGCCGACCCGATCGGCGCCATGCGGCGCGCCCAGAGCCGCCGGCCCGAGTCGGCCTGAGACGCGACCGGCCGACGAGGCCGGATCCGTAGCGGTGTAAGGATGGGGTGTGCGCGTCGCCGTCCTGTCGGTCCATACCTCGCCCCTGGCGCAGCCGGGATCCGGTGATGCCGGCGGCATGAACGTCTACGTGCTGCAGAGCGCGTTGGAACTCGCGCGCCGCGGCGTCGACGTCGAGATCTTCACCAGGGCCACGGCCTCGACCGATCCGCCGGTCGTGCGGGTCGCGCCCGGCGTCCTGGTGCGCAACGTCGTCGCAGGCCCGTTCGAGGGGCTCGACAAGAACGACCTGCCCACCCAGCTGTGCGCGTTCACCGCGGGCGTGCTGCGTGCCGAGGCCACCCACGAACCCGGGTACTACGACGTCGTGCACTCCCACTACTGGCTCTCCGGCCAGGTGGGCTGGCTGGCCCGCGACCGCTGGGCCGTACCGCTCGTCCACACCGCGCACACCCTGGCCGCGGTGAAGAACGCGTCGCTGGCCGAGGGGGACAGGCCCGAGCCGCCGCTGCGGTCGGTCGGTGAGCAGCAGGTGGTCGACGAGGCCGACCGCCTGATCGTGAACACCGAATACGAAGCGCGGGAACTGGTTTCACTACATCGCGCCAATCCCGACCGCATCGACGTGGTGCACCCGGGCGTCGACCTCGCGATGTTCACCCCCGGCGACGAGCGCGCTGCCCGTGCCGGTCTCGGCATCCCCGGCGACGAGCCGATCGTCGCGTTCGTGGGCCGCATCCAGCCGCTCAAGGCGCCCGACGTCCTGCTGCGTGCCGCCGCCAAGCTGCCGGGAGTGCGCGTCGTGATCGCAGGCGGTGCGTCCGGATCGGGTGTCGTCACGCGCGCCGACACCGGTAGCGCCGCCAATCCCGAGGGATTGGTTCGGCTTGCCGAGGAGCTGGGTATCACCGACCGGGTGACCTTCCTCCCCCCGCAGAGCCGTGACCGCCTGGTCGACGTCTATCGCGCCGCCGACGTGGTGGCCATCCCCAGCCATGCCGAATCCTTCGGGCTGGTGGCCGTCGAGGCGCAGGCGTGCGGCACCCCCGTGGTCGCCGCTGCCGTCGGCGGCCTGCCCGTCGCCGTGCGCGACGGCGTCACGGGCACGTTGGTCGCCACGCACGACGCCGACGACTGGGCCGCCGCGATCGACGGCGTCCTCGCCGGCGACCGCCAGGCGATGTCGTCGGCCGCCCAGGCGCACGCCGCGACCTTCTCCTGGGGCCACACCGTCGACGGGCTGCTGGCCAGTTACGGCCGCGCCATCACCGACTACCGGGCGCGGCATCAGCGCGTCGAACCGCCGCCGCGGCGAGACCGGCGCCGGCTCTCGATCCGACGCGGGGTGCGCGCGTGAGCGTCACCGAGGACGTCCGCCAGACCATCGAGAACACGCTCTCCGAGCACGATCTCGAGTACACGTTCCACGAGAGCGCAAGCAACGGACAACCCGGCGTCGTGGTGGCGCTGCCAGGGGAGCGCAAGCTCAAGACGAACACCCTGTTGCGCATCGGCGAGCACTCGGTGCGGGTCGAGGCGTTCGTCTGCCGCAGGCCCGACGAGAACAACGAGGGCGTCTACGGCTTCATGCTGCGCCGCAATCGCAAGCTGTACGGCGTGGCCTACACGCTCGACAAGGTCGGCGACATCTACCTGGTGGGGCACATGGCGCTGCACGCGGTGACGCCCGACGAGGTGGACCGCGTGCTCGGCCAGGTGCTCGAGGCCGTCGACGCCGACTTCAACACGCTGCTGGAGTTGGGTTTTCGCACCTCGATCCAGAAGGAATGGGAGTGGCGCGTCGCCCGCGGCGAGTCGCTCAAGAACCTCAAGGCGTTCGAGCACCTCATCGAAGACCACGACGACGACTGACATCGCGGGGACCGAGCGCTGACTCCGTGACAGGATGGTCGCCATGGCCACGCTGGTGCTGCTCCGCCATGGCGAGAGCGAATGGAATGCGCTGAACCTGTTCACCGGTTGGGTGGACGTCGACCTCACGGACAAGGGCAGGGCTGAGGCCGCGCGCGGCGGCACGCTGCTCGCCGCCGAGGGCGTGCTGCCCGACGTGCTGTACACCTCGCTGCTGCGCAGGGCCATCACCACCGCCAACCTCGCGCTGGACAAGGCCGACCGGCACTGGATCCCGGTGCACCGCAACTGGCGGCTCAACGAGCGGCACTACGGCGCGCTGCAGGGTCTCGACAAGGCGGCGACCAAGGAGAAGTACGGCGAGGAGCAGTTCATGGCGTGGCGACGCAGCTACGACACGCCGCCCCCGCCGATCGAGAAGGGCAGCGAGTTCAGCCAGGACGCCGAGGCGCGGTACGCCGACATCGACGGCGGCCCGCTGACCGAGTGCCTCGCCGATGTGGTGGCCCGCTTCGTGCCGTACTACGAGCAGACGATCGTGCCGGACCTGCGCGCCGACCGGACCGTGATGATCGCCGCGCACGGCAACTCGCTGCGCGCGCTGGTCAAGTACCTCGACGGGATGTCCGACGCCGACGTCGTCGGGCTCAACATCCCGACCGGCATCCCGCTGGTCTACGAACTCGACGCCGACCTCAAGCCCACCGTTCCCGGTGGCCGGTACCTCGATCCCGATGCCGCCGCGGCGGGTGCGGCCGCGGTGGCCGCCCAGGGCGCCAAGTAACACCGGCGCCAAACGGACACCTCCGTGGCGAACAGCGGGTGAACTCGGGTGAACGGCGACCGAACTCCTGTGTTTGCGTTTGTGACTTGTCCCGAATTGGCCGCACGCTGCTGGGATGACGTTCACCCGGTGCGTACGATTTGCCCGTGAGTGTGGCGTCCGCACTGCTGTTGACGGCAGTCGTGGCACTGCTCGCGCTGGCGCTCGGCGCAGCGGTCGGAGCGGTGCTGGTACCGCGTCTTCGCGACCGCCGGGAGCGCCGCACCGCCGATCAGGCGGGCATCACGATCTCGGAGATGCTGCAGCACGTCGTGGCGCTCTCCCCGGTGGGAATCGTGGTGGTCGACGTCTACCGTGACGTGGTCTTCATCAACGACCAGGCCAAGGAACTCGGTCTGGTCCGTGACCGGCTGCTCGACGACCGCGCCTGGGCCGCCGCGCAGCGCACGCTGGCCACCGGCGACGACGTCGAGGTCGACCTGTCGCCGGCGCGCAGGCAGAACCCCGGCAGGTCCGGCCTGCACGTGCGCGGCCACGTCCGGCTGCTGACCGAGGACGATCGCCGCTTCGCCGTCGTCTACGTCGACGACCAGTCCGAGCACGCGCGGATGGAGGCCACCCGCAGGGACTTCGTCGCCAACGTCAGCCACGAACTGAAGACACCCGTCGGTGCGATGGGGCTGCTGGCCGAGGCGCTGCAGGCGTCGGCCGACGACCCGGAGACCGTGACGCGCTTCGCCGACCGGATGGTCATCGAGTCCAACCGGCTGGCGAACATGGTCGGCGAACTCATCGAGCTGTCCCGACTGCAGGGCGCCGAGCCGCTGCCCGAACTCGACGCGGTCGACGTCGACACGGTGGTCAACGAGGCACTGTCGCGCTACAAGGTGGCCGCCGACAACGCCGACATCGAGATCACCACCGACGCCCCCACCGGGTACCGGGTCTACGGCGACCAGGCGCTGCTGGTGACCGCGCTCGCGAACCTGGTCTCCAACGCGATCAACTACTCGCCGAAGGGTTCTCCGGTGTCGATCTCGCGCAGGCGCAGGGGCGACGACGTCGAGATCGCGGTGACCGATCGCGGCATCGGCATCGCCCGCGCCGATCAGGAGCGGGTGTTCGAGCGGTTCTTTCGCGCCGACAAGGCGCGGTCCCGGGCCACCGGCGGCACGGGGTTGGGGCTCGCGATCGTGAAGCACGTCGCGGCCAACCACAACGGATCCATCCGGCTTTGGAGTCAGCCGGGCACCGGGTCGACGTTCACGCTGTCGATACCGGCCTATCCCTACCACCACGACCCAGACGAGCATGACGAACGAGAGGGCCTAGAGCTCAAATGACCAGTGTGTTGATCGTGGAAGACGAAGAGTCGTTGGCGGACCCGCTGGCGTTCCTGCTGCGCAAGGAGGGCTTCGAGGCGACGGTCGTCACCGACGGCCCCTCCGCGCTGGCCGAGTTCGAGCGGTCCGGTGCCGACATCGTGCTGCTCGACCTGATGCTGCCCGGAATGAGCGGAACGGACGTCTGCAAACAACTGCGTTCGCGCTCGAGCGTGCCTGTGATCATGGTCACCGCGCGCGACAGCGAAATCGACAAGGTGGTGGGCCTCGAACTCGGCGCCGACGACTACGTCACCAAGCCGTACTCGGCACGCGAACTGATCGCTCGCATCCGCGCTGTGCTGCGTCGCGGAGCGGACCCTGACGACTCCGGCATCGCCGATGGCGTGCTCGAGGCCGGCCCCGTCCGGATGGACGTCGAGCGGCACATCGTGTCGGTCGACGGTGATCCGATCACGTTGCCGCTCAAGGAGTTCGACCTCCTCGAGTACCTCATGCGCAACAGCGGACGGGTGCTCACCCGCGGCCAGCTGATCGACCGGGTGTGGGGTGCGGACTACGTCGGCGACACCAAGACGCTCGACGTCCACGTCAAGCGCCTGCGCAGCAAGATCGAATCCGACCCCGCCAACCCCGTGCACCTCGTCACGGTGCGAGGCCTCGGCTACAAGCTCGAGGGCTGACTCGCAGCGTCCGTTCCGGAAAAAGTCGCGAGCGTGCACTTCTAGCAACGTTCGCCAACTTAGCTAGACCTTGCTACTCTCACTCTCGTAGCCACGCGCTGCGGGGGGCTCTTCGGCCATCGCGGACGCACGGCACCGCGCGGACCCGACCGGGGACACGTGCCCTGGACGTCGAGTCGGAAGCAAAGGTCCGCCCGTGCCGTGCCGAGTGTGTGAATCAGACCAGCTGCTCAGTGTGCTCGACCTCGGTGCGACGCCGCCGTGCGAGAAGCTGCTCGACGATCAGGGTCTCGACCAGGCCGAAGTCACCTATCCGCTGCACCTGAGGGTCTGCGCCGACTGCCTGCTGCTGCAGATCCCGGCGCTCATCACCCCCGAGGACACCTTCACCGAGTACGCCTACTTCTCGTCGTTCTCCGACAGCTGGGTCGAGCACGCGCGCCGGTTCGTCAGCGACGCCGTCGACCGCCTGGATCTCGGCGGCGATTCATTTGTCGTGGAGGTCGCCAGCAACGACGGCTACCTCCTGCGCCACGTTCTGGACGCCGGCGTGCGGTGCCTGGGCATCGAGCCGTCGGTCAACGTGGGGGCCGCCGCCGTCGAACGCGGCGTCCCGACGGTCACGGCGTTCCTCGACGAGGCGGCCGGTCGGCGGGTACGCGACGAGCACGGCCCGGCCGACCTGGTGGTGGCCAACAACGTCTACGCGCACATCCCCGACGTGCTCGGGTTCACCCGCGGCCTGCGGGCGCTGGTGGCCGACGACGGCTGGGTGTCGATCGAGGTGCACCACGCGCTCGCACTGATCACGCAGGCCCAGTACGACACGATCTACCACGAACACTTCCAGTACTACACCGTGGCGTCGGCGACCAACGCGCTCGCCACCGCCGGCCTGACCGTGGTCGACGTCGAACTCATCGGGACCCACGGCGGGTCGATCCGGCTGTGGGCCCGGCCCGACGCGGCCGCGGGTCCGCCCAGCGCACGGGTCGCCGACGCACTGGCGGTGGAGGCCGACGCCGGCCTGCACGACGTCGCGGGCTACGTCGGTCTGCAGCAGCGGGTGGAGCGCCAGCGCCAGGAGCTGCTGGCCTTCCTGCTCGACTGCCGCAAGGCGGGCAAGCGCGTGGTCGGCTACGGCGCACCCGGCAAGGGCAACACCCTGCTCAACTTCTGCGGGATCCGGTCCGACCTCGTCGAGTACCTCGTCGACCGAAACCCCTACAAGCACGGCAAGTTCACCCCCGGCGCGCGGATTCCGGTCCACCCGGTCGAGGTGCTCGACAAGGACCGGCCCGACGTCATCGTCGTGCTGCCGTGGAATCTCGAGGCGGAGATCACCGCCCAGTTGGCCTACACCGCGGAGTGGGGCGCCCAGCTCGTCTATCCGCTACCAAACCTCCACGTCGTGGACGCGCTCTCCGGGGCCAAGGAAGGAATGCAGTCATGAAGGTCGTTCTGTTCTGCGGTGGTTACGGCATGCGGATGCGCAACGGGGATGACGACACGATCCCCAAGCCCATGCAGATGATCGGGCCGCGACCGTTGATCTGGCACGTGATGCGCTACTACGCGCACTTCGGGCACAAGGACTTCATCCTGTGCCTCGGCTACGGCGCCGCGCACATCAAGAACTACTTCCTCGCCTACCAGGAGTCGGTGTCCAACGACTTCGTCATCCGTGGCGGGCAGGTGGAACTGCTGCAGTCCGACATCAGCGACTGGTCCATCACCTTCGTCGACACCGGCCCGGAGTCGCCGATCGGCGAGCGGCTGCGCCGCGTCAAGCCGTTCGTGGAGGACGAGGAGTACTTCCTGGCGAACTACTCCGACGTGCTGACCGACGCCCCGATGAACGAGATCATCGACGAGGTGCGGGAATCCGGTGCCGCGGCCTCCATGCTCGTCGTCCCGCCGCAGTCGTCGTTCCACTGCGTGGACATCGAGGGTTCCGGTGCGATCACGGGCATCACGCCGGTGTCGCGCCTGCCGATCTGGGAGAACGGCGGCTTCTTCGTCCTGTCGAACGAGGTCCTGAACATGCTCACCGAGGACTGCGACCTCGTCGAGGACGTCTGCGGCGCACTCGCCACCCAGGGCCGGCTGCACGGGTACAAGCACCTCGGCTTCTGGAAGCCTGCCGACACCTTCAAGGAACGGGCCGAACTCGACGCGGGATATGCGCGCGGTGACCGGCCGTGGATGCTGTGGGAGTACGCCAAGGACGCCAGCCCGGAGTTCGCGGTCACGTGATCTCGCTGCACGCAGGCGATCTCGCCGAGATCGCGGTGCTCGGCGCGCACTGCGACGATATCGCCATCGGGATGGGCGGCACGCTGCTGACTTTGGCGCGCTCGCGTCCCGGCCTGCGGGTGCACGCGCTGGTGCTCAGCGGCGGTGGCACCGAACGCGAGGCCGAGGAACGCGCAGCACTCGAGGCGTTTTGCCCCGGGGCCACGGTCGCGCTGACCGTGCTCGACCTGCCGGATGGCCGCGCCCCGCAGCATTGGGATCGAATCAAGCAGGCGCTGACGGACTTTCGGCGCACCTGCGAACCCGACGTGGTGTTCGCCACTCAGCGCAACGACGCCCACCAGGACCACCGGCTGCTCGCCGAACTGGTGCCCACGGAGTTCCGCGATCACCTGACGCTGGGCTACGAAATCCTCAAGTGGGAGACCGACACCCCGACCCCCAACGCATTTCACCCCCTCGGCACGCAGATCGCCGAGGAGAAGGTGAAGCTGCTGCACGAGCACTACCCGTCCCAGGTGGGCCGGGACTGGTTCGACGACCTGTCGTTCCTCGGCCTGTCCCGATTGCGCGGCGTGCAGTGCCGCAGCCCGCACGCCGAGGCGTTCGTGGTGGACAAGACGATCATGACCCTTGGAGTGAACACATGAGCCAGCGCGTCCTCGTCACCGGCCACCAGGGCTACCTGGGCACCGTCATGGTGCCCGTCCTGCGGGACGCCGGTCACGACGTCACGGGTCTCGACAACGGCTATTTCGCCGACTGCGTACTCGGCCCCGATCCCGTCGACCCCCCGAACCTCCCGGTCGACCTGCGCGACGTCACCGCCGAGCACCTGCGGGGCTTCGACGCCGTGATCCACCTCGCGGCACTGTCGAACGACCCGCTGGGCGCGCTCGCCCCGGAGATCACCTTCGACATCAACCACCACGCGTCGGTGCGGCTGGCCCACGCGGCCAAGGACGCCGGCGTGTCGCGCTTCCTCTACGCCTCGACGTGCTCGGTGTACGGGGCGGCCGGTCGGGACCTCGTCGGCGAGGACGCCGAACTCAACCCGATCACGCCCTACGCCATCAGCAAGGTCCGCGTCGAGGACGACGTAGCCGCGCTCGCCGATGCGCGCTTCACCCCGGTGTTCCTCCGCAACGCAACGGCATTCGGGTTCTCACCCCGGTTGCGTGCCGACATCGTGCTGAACAACCTGATGGGTCACGCGGTGCTGTCCGGTGTCGTGCGGGTGCTCTCCGACGGCACGCCGTGGCGTCCGCTGGTCCATGCCGCCGACATCGCCCGGGCTTTCGCGGTGTGCCTCGACGCCCCTGCCGACGTGGTGTCGTGCCGTGCCTACAACATCGGCACCGAGGTCAACAACGTCACGGTCGCCCAGATCGCCGACGCGGTGTGCGACACCGTGCCTGCCGCGATGCTGTCGATCACCGGGGAGAGCGGTGCCGACCCGCGCTCCTACCGGGTCGACTTCGAAAGGGCCCGTGCTGAACTCGGCTTCGAGGCGCAGTGGTCGATCGCCGATGGTGCGCGCGAGCTGTACGAGGCGTACACCGCGTACGGGTTGACCACCGACGACTTCCAACGGAACTTCACCCGGCTGGCACGACTGCAGTCGCTGCAGGCGAGTGGCTCGATCGACGGGGCGATGCGCGGTGTCAGCGCAGCAGTGTGAGCAGGTCTCCCCAGCTGCCCGCCGCGGCGTCGCGCGCCGACACGACGCTCACCGGCAGCGGCCAGTTCAGCGCGAGGTCGGGGTCGTCGTGAGCGACGGCGACATCCTCACTCGGGTCGTGCGGCGTGTCGATGCGGTAGCAGACGTCCGCCGTCTCGGTCAGCGCCTGGAATCCGTGCAGCATCCCCGGCGGTACGTAGAGATGCCGAAATTCGCTGTCGTCCAACGTGAAGGCCTCGTGGTGGCCGAACGTGGGGGAGTCGGGTCTGGCATCGACCAGCACGTCGTGCACCGCACCGTTGGCACACCGCACCAGCTTGGCCTCGCCGCGCCCGCGCCTGCCGTGCATGCCCCGGATCACACCACGCCGCGACCGCGACTGCGAGTCCTGCACGAACCGCGCCGCGGTGCCGGGGGTGCCCGCCCACTCGTCGAACACGTCGGCGTCGAAGGTGCGGGTGAACAGTCCCCGATCGTCGTGGAACGGCTGCGGGACCAGGACGACGACGCCCGCCAGGGACGTCTGCTCGATGCGCACCGGGCCATGGTCGCATGAGCGCCTGCCGGGCCTGCGCTGCGCCGCAACCGCATCGCGTGCTGGATCTCGGTGCGGTGCCCGCCGCCGACCACTTTCCGGCGGCCGATCTGCCCGTGCAGCCCGGTGAATCCGACCATCCGCTGGCGATGGACCTGTGCACCGCGTGCGGGCTCGCCCAGCTGGCCGACGACGACACCGTCACCGCCGAACCGCGCGGCGTCGAACCGCAGGCCCTCGTGGACCAGGCTGCCGACGCGGTACGCCGGGTGAGCGTCCGCGGCTGGCTGACCGGAGCCACGGTGCGCGAGTTCGGCAGCCCGCACGGGGGCAGCTGGCTGCCGCTGCTGGCCGAGCGCGGCATGGCGCCCACCGACGGCCCGGCCGACGTCGTCCTCGACTGCTTCGGCATCATGCACGAACCCGATCAGCGGGCCGCATTCGCCGAGCGGGCGGCAGCCACCGCACCGGACGGCGTCCTGCTGCTGCAGTACCACGAATTGTCGGCCATCGTCGGCGGCGGTCAATGGAATGCGCTGCGGCACGGCCACTTCGCCTACTACTCGATGGTGGCGCTGCAGGGGCTGCTCGCCGGTGCCGGTCTGCGTGCCATGGCGGCCTGGCGCTTTCCGCTCTACGGCGGCACCGTGCTGGTGGCCGCCGTGCACCGCGGTTCGTCGCGCGACGGGACACCCGATCCCGAGATCGGCCGGCTCGCAGCCGCGGACGGGGCGTTGACCCGGCCCGAGGGGCTCACGCCGCTGCAGTCCGCCGCCGACCGGCACGCGGACGCGCTGCGGTCCTATCTGGAGGTGCAGCGCGACGGGGACCGGCGGGTGTTCGCCTACGGCGCGGCCTCGCGGGCCGTGGCGCTGTTCGCACTGGCAGGGCTCGACTCCGGGCTCCTGCGCGGGGTCGCCGACGCGTCACCGGCCAAGCAGGGCAGGCGCATGCCCGGCACCGACATCCCGATCATCTCGCCCGACGCGCTCGTCGCCGCCGCGCCCGACGTGGTCCTGCTGACCCTGGCGGACCTGCTGCCCGAGGTGTCCTCGCGCCTACCGGAACTCGCCGGGCGCTGGGTGACCGACGAATCGGTCGCCCTGGCTTCGACAGGAGGAGGCCGGCCATGACCGACCCAGGAATCCCGCCGCGCACGTTCGCGCGGTCGCGCGCGATGCAGGACAGGTTGCACGATCTGGTGCCGGGCGGCGCGCACACCTACGCCCGCGGCTCCGACCAGTTCCCCGAGTTCATGGCGCCGGTGCTGGTGCGTGGGCAGGGCTGCCGGGTGTGGGACGTCGACGGCAACTCGTACGTCGAGTACGGGATGGGCCTGCGCTCGGTGACGCTTGGACACGGCTACCAACCCGTCGTCGACGCGGTGACCCGGACCATCGCGCACGGGGTGAACTTCAGCAGGCCGACGGAGCTGGAACTCGCTGCGGCCGAGGACTTCCTGAGCCTGGTGCCCGCGGCGGACATGGTGAAGTTCGCGAAGAACGGATCCGACACCACGACCGCCGCCGTGCGACTGGCACGTGCGGTCACCGGACGAACCAAGGTCGCCGTGTGCAGGCAGCCGTTCTTCTCCACCGACGACTGGTTCATCGGCACCACCGCGATGAACGGCGGCATCCCCGCAGCCGCCGTGGAGACGACCGTCCGGTTCGACTACAACGACCTGACCTCGGTCGCCGCGGCGCTGGCCGGTGACGACGTGGCCTGCGTGATCCTCGAGGCAGCCACCGCGCTCGCCGAACCGCAACCCGGGTTCCTCGAAGGCCTTCGCGCGCAATGCGACTCGCACGGCACGCTGCTGGTGTTCGACGAGATGATCACCGGCTTCCGGTGGTCGGCGGGTGGCGCGCAGGCCGTCTACGGCGTCGCGCCGGACCTGTCGTGCTGGGGCAAGGCGATGGCCAACGGGTTCCCGCTCTCCGCATTGGCGGGCAAGCGGGAGTACATGGAACTCGGTGGGCTGCGGACCGAGGAGGACCGCGTGTTCCTGCTGTCGACCACGCACGGTGCCGAGACGTCGGCGCTCGCGGCGTTCCGCGCCGTCGTGCACGCCTACCGCACGCAGAACCCGATCGGCCTGATGGAGGCCGCGGGCAGGCAGCTCGCCACCGAGATCGGCGCGGCCGTGCGGGACGCGGGCCTGGACTACTACGTCGAGGTCCTCGGCAGGCCGTCGTGCCTGCTGTTCGCCACCCGCGGTCCGGATGGGCAGCCGTCGCAGGCCTACCGCACGCTGTTCCTGCAGGAGCTGCTCCGCCGGGGCGTGCTCGGTCAGTCGTTCGTCACCTCCGCCGCCCACGCTGCAGCCGACGTCGACCAGACGGTCGCCGCGGTCACCGAGGCGCTGGTGGTCTACCGCCGCGCTATCGAGACCAAGACCGTCGACGGGTTGCTGGAGGGCCGCCCGGTCGCACCGGCGATCCGACGGACCGCCGAGCCTCGGCACATCACGCGGCCCGCGTAGCGGTACATCGCCCGGCGGGCGTGACCGTCAGTGCGCTGCGCGCGTAGCGGGGTGCACGGCGATCAGGCCGAGGCCGCCGCGCCGCTTGCACAGCGCCGCCAGCTCCGCGTACGCCTTCGCGCCGAGCAGCACGGTCAGCTCGGGGGCGTAGGACTCCCACACCGGGCGTGAGCCGACGTGTGCCGCTGGGTCGCCCGTGCAGTACCAGTGCAGGTCCGCACCACCCTCGCCCCACCCGCGGCGGTCGTACTCGGTGATCGTGGTCTTGAGCACCTGGGAGCCGTCTGGCCGCTCGACCCACTCCTCGGTGCGGCGGATCGGCAGCTGCCAGCAGACCTCTGGCTTCATCGTCAGCGGCTCCACGCCCAGCTTCAGCGCCTTGGAGTGCAGTGCGCACCCGATGCCGCCCGGGAAGCCGGGACGGTTGAGGAAGATGCACGCGCCCTTGTACTTTCGCGTCCGCAGATTGGGGGTGCCGTCGATCTCGTCCATCTCGAGGTACCCCTTGCGGCCCAGCCCCTTGTCCCGGAACTGCCAGTCCTCGTCGGTGAGTCGAGCTGCCGCGTCGTCCAAACTCGCCCGGTCGTCGTCGTCGGACAGGAACGCGCCGTGCGAGCAACAGCCGTCGTCGGGCCTGCCCTCGACCGTGCCCTGGCAGGCGGGCGTGCCGAACACGCACGTCCACCGCGACAGCAGCCACGTCATGTCCGCCGCGATCAGACGTTCCGGGTCGTCGGGATCGAAGAACTCCACCCATTCGCGCGCGAAGTCGAGTTCGACCTCTCCCGCGTGCACACCGCTCACGGAAAGCCACGGTAGACCCGATAACGTGGGCCCCGTGCGATTGGGCGTGCTCGACGTGGGCAGCAACACAGTTCATCTGCTCGTCGTCGATGCGCGACGGGGTGGTCACCCGACGCCGATGAGTTCCACCAAGGCGTCGCTGCGGCTGGCCGAGTCCATCGACGGCTCGGGCAAGCTGGTGCGCAAGGGCGCCGACAAGTTGGTCGACACCATCGACGAGTTCGCGAAGATCGCCGCGAGTTCCGGCTGCTCGGAGCTGATGGCGTTCGCCACCTCCGCCGTGCGGGACGCGACGAACTCCGACGACGTGCTGGCCCGCGTGCGCAACGAGGCGGGCGTGAACCTCAAGGTGCTCAGCGGCGTCGACGAATCGCGGCTGACCTTCCTGGCGGTACGCCGGTGGTACGGGTGGAGCGCCGGTCGCATCATCAACATCGACATCGGCGGCGGATCGCTGGAACTCTCCAGCGGCGTCGACGAGGAACCTGACGTGGCGCTGTCGCTGCCGCTGGGCGCGGGCAGGCTGACCCGCGAGTGGCTGCCCGACGATCCGCCAGGCCGCCGCCGGGTCGCGATGCTGCAGGACTGGCTGGCCAACGAACTGGCCGAGGCGGGCGCGAAGGTGCTCGACGCGGGGACTCCCGACCTCACCGTGGCGACGTCGAAGACGTTCCGGTCGCTGGCGCGACTCACCGGTGCTGCGCCTTCCGGCGCGGGACCCAGGGTGAAGAGGACACTGACAGCAGCGGGTCTGCGGCAGCTCATCGCCTTCATCTCTAGGATGACCGCCGCGGACCGAGCGGAACTGGAAGGGGTGAGCGCTGAGCGCGCGCCGCAGATCGTGGCAGGCGCACTGGTAGCCGAGGCGAGTATGCGGGCACTGTCGATCGACACGGTCGACATCTGTCCCTGGGCGTTGCGAGAGGGGTTGATTTTGCGGAAACTCGACAGTGAAGCCGACGGGGCCGCTTTCGCCGACGGAGTGGGCATCTCAGCCGTGGTGAAGAGATCCGCCGACTCAGCCAAGGCCAGAGGCGACAAACGATGACAGAACCAGACGACAGCGCCACCCGGCCGATCTCCGTCGCGGAGCTGCTGGCGCGCAACGGCACCATCGGCGCACCGCCGGCGGGTGGTCGACGCCGTCGCAGGCGCGGCAACTCGGATTCCGTGACCGTCGCCGAACTCACCGGCGAGATCCCGATAGTCAGCGCCGCACCCGAGCAGCTCGTCGAAGAACGCCGCGAACCCGCTCCCGAGCCGACTCCGGAGCCGGTCGTCGAGGAGACGCCCCGGCACGAGGAGCCCGCCGCAGAGGCCGAGCCAGAGCCAGAGGTCGAGCGCGAGCCCGAACCCGAGGTCGTCGCCGAGTCCGAGGAATTCAGCGAGCTGGCACCCGCCGAGGTGGATGCCGACGACGCGACCGAGGAGCCGCTCGACGAGGCACCAGCCGACGACGTGCAGGCCCAAGACGTCACGGCCCAGGACGTCGCGGCCGAGGACGACCTCGAGGCCCAGTACGCCAGCCACCTCGAAGAGCGCGACGCCGACCCGCTGCCGCTGGAGTTCACCCCGCTGCCCCGCCGGTCGCGGACGGCCAGTGCCTTCGACGCCACCTCGGGTGCCGAGCAGATGAGCCCGGACCCGGTCGCCGACGACGAGGACGACGACGCCGACGACCTCGAGCTGGACTTCGCCGGGATCGCCAGCAGCACGGCCGACACGAGGGACGACACCGACGATACGAAGGACACCAAGCCGTCGTATCTGCGCTCGGGTGCCGACACCCTATTCGGGGGCGGCCAGTCCGTCGCCGACGACATCGCGCGCCGCGGCAGGCAGCCGGGTCCCGAGGAGATCGACCTCGGCGACGACGCGCGCCACGACGGCACGGTGGACGTCACCCCGGAGGAGAAGGTCGAGTCGCCCAGGTCGACGTTCCTGAGCGGCCTGTGGATCGTCGCGCAGTGCGTGCTGGCCGTCGCGTTCGGCGCAGGCCTGTTCGTCGCCTTCGACCAGCTGTGGAAGTGGAACAACATCGTCGCGCTGGTGCTGTCGGTGCTCGTGATCCTCGGGCTGGTCGTCGGCGTCCGCGTCGTCCGCAAGACCGAGGACATCGGAAGCACCCTGATCGCGGTGGCGGTGGGGGCACTGGTCACGCTGGGCCCGCTGGCGCTCCTGCAGTCCAACTGACGCGACGAGACGAACCGGTCCGGATTCAGTGCGCCCCGCCATCAAGGTTGGTCTCTCGACCGCCTCGGTCTATCCCCTGCGGACCGAGGCCGCGTTCGAGTACGCGGCGCGACTCGGGTACGACGGCGTCGAATTGATGGTGTGGGCCGAGACGGCCAGCCAGGACGTCGATGCGATCGCCAAGATGTCGGCGCAGTACGACGTGCCCGTCCTGTCGGTGCACGCGCCCTGCCTGCTGATCTCGCAGCGGGTCTGGGGCGCCAACCCGATCCCGAAACTCGACCGCAGCGTGCGCGCTGCCGAGGAGCTCGGCGCCCAGACCGTGGTCGTGCACCCGCCGTTCCGGTGGCAGCGCCGGTACGCCGAGGGCTTCGCCGATCAGGTCGCCGAACTAGAGTCGTCCAGCGAGGTGATGGTGGCGGTGGAGAACATGTTCCCGTTCCGCACCGACCGCTTCTTCGGCGCGGGGCAGTCGTCGATCGAGCGGATGCGCAGGCGCGGCGGCACGCCGGGAGTGGCCGTCTCCGCGTTCGCGCCGTCGTACGACCCGCTCGACGGCGACTACGCGCACTACACGCTGGACCTGTCGCACGCCGCCACGGCGGGCACCGACGCCATTGAGATGGCAGGCCGCATGGGCGTCGACGGACCGGACGGCCTGGTGCACCTGCACCTGTGCGACGGCAGCGGCGCCGCCACCGACGAGCACCTGGTGCCCGGCTACGGTTCGCAGCCGGCCGCCGAGATCTGCCAGATGCTCGCGGCGAGTTCGTTCTCCGGGCACGTCATCCTCGAGGTCACGACCTCGCGGGCGCGCACCGGCGCCGAACGCGAGCAGCTACTGACCGAGTCACTCGAGTTCGCGCGAGAACACCTGCTGCGCTGACGGATTGGATTGCCTTGACCACCGATTCGAGTTCCACCGGCGTGTCCGCGTCGACGTCGTTCACCGATGCCATGCGGCTGACGCCCGTGTCGAGCGACGGGACCGTCAGCCGCTTCGACGGTGAGCTGAACGAGAACTGGACCATCGGGCCGAAGGTGCACGGCGGCGTGATGCTGGCCCTGTGCGCGAATGCGGCGCGCCAGGCGCTACGCGGCGGGCAGGAGCGCAGCGACTCGGGGTATCAACGCGGCGGGCAGGAGCGCAGCGACTCGGGGGATCAACACAGCGGGCAGGAGCGCAGCGACTCGGGGGATCAACACAGCGGGCAGGAGCGCAGCGACTCGGGGGATCAACACGGCGGTCTGGAGCCCATCGCGGTCTCGGGCAGCTTCCTGTGGGCGCCGGATCCCGGGCCGCAGCGCGTGACCGCGACCATCCGCAAGCGGGGCAGGCGGGTCAACCTCGTCGACGTCGAGCTGAGCCAGGGCGACCGGGTGGCCGTGCACGCGGTGATCACGCTCGCCGAACTCGAGACCGACGACGCACCGCTGCTGTCGGACAATCCCGTCATCCCGCTGATGACGCCGGACCCGCCGCCCGGGCTCGATCCGATCGGTCCGGGACACCCGATGGCCGACATCGTGCACCTGGCGCGCGGCTGCGACATCCGCCCGTCGCTGACCACGATGCAGCCGCGTTCCGACGGCGGGCCGCCCGTCATCGAGTACTGGGTCCGGCCAAGGGACTGCGCGCCGGACGTGCTGTTCGCGCTGGTGTGCGGTGACGTGTCGGCACCCGTGACGTTCGGCGTGAACAGGTTCGGCTGGGCGCCCACGGTGCAGCTGACGGCCTACCTGCGCGCCGTGCCCGCCGACGGCTGGTTGCGCGTGCTGTGCACGACGATGCAGATCGGCCACGAGTGGTTCGACGAGGATCACGTCGTGGTGGACGCCAAGGGCCACGTGATCGTGCAGTCCCGCCAGTTGGCGATGGTGCCTGCCGAGGCGTGAGCCTGCGGGCGTGGGATGCTTCACCCCGTGTCGAGAATCGCGATTATTGGCGGCGGAAGCATCGGTGAAGCGTTGCTGGCCGGGTTGATCCGGGCCGGGCGGCAGGCGAAGGACCTCGCGGTCGCCGAGAAGAGCCCCGAGCGCGCCAAGCACCTGTCCGAGACCTATTCGGTGCTGCTGACGTCGGTCGCCGACGCGGCGGAGAACGCCACCTACGTCATCCTGGCCGTGAAGCCCGCCGACGTCACGGGCGTCGTCAGCGAGATCGCCGACGCCGTGGCCCGCGCGGAGGACGACAGCGCCGAGCAGGTGATCGTCTCGGTGGCCGCAGGCGTGGGCACGGCGTACTTCGAGTCGAAGCTGCCCGCCGGGTCGCCGGTGATCCGCGTGATGCCCAACGCGCCCATGGTGGTCGGCGGGGGCGTGAGCGCGCTGGCGCGCGGCCGCTACGCCACCGACGAGCAACTCAAGGACGTCGCGGCGATCTTCGACGCCGTCGGTGGGGTGGTCGTGGTGCCCGAGGCCCAGATGGATGCCGTGACGGCGGTGTCGGGTTCGGGGCCCGCGTACTTCTTCCTGATGGCTGAGGCGCTCGTCGACGCCGCCGTGGACGCCGGCCTGCCGCGCCAGGTGGCCACCGATCTGGTGGCGCAGACGATGGCGGGTTCGGCCGCGATGCTCCTCGAGCGGCTCGACACCCAGCCCTCCGAGGGAGGCGCAGCAATGGACACCAGCCCGGCCCAGCTGCGGGCCACGGTGACGTCTCCGGGGGGTACCACTGCCGCTGGGCTGCGGGAACTCGAACGGGGTGGGCTGCGCGCTGCGGTCGGCAACGCCGTCTCGGCGGCAAAAACCCGCTCTGAGCAGCTAAGAATTACATCTGAGTAGTTCATGAATTTCGGACGGATTACCCCACACCCGTCGCAATAACATCACCCGCCACGCTATTCTCCTCGTTGTATGCACGTACCTGCGCCAGCGGTGGGGAAGCCGCTGGCAAGGACGTGCCTGATTGATTGGGTTGCGATGACGTCTATGAACGGACCATCGGCGCGCGATTCTGCTGGCGGCAAGGCTGCGCGTGACGCTGCCGCCGGCAGCGGCGACGGCGGCCAACCGGCGCGTGCTCAGCAGTTCCTCACCGTCGCCGAGGTGGCCAGCCTGATGCGGGTCAGCAAGATGACGGTCTACCGACTGGTCCACAACGGCGAACTTCCCGCCGTCCGGGTCGGCCGGTCCTTCCGGGTGCACGCCAAGGCCGTGCACGACCTCCTGGAGACGTCGTACTTCGACGCGGGCTAGCCACGTCGCACCGAGGTGGCCACCGACGGGCGTTTTCGCTCCGCCGGTGCCTGCCGGGTAAGGTGACCAGGTCAGTTCACGGGGCGTATTCGAGATCGTCAGCCCCGGTTGTCTTCGGTTTTGCATAGGTAGCGGAGTAAATGGGTTCAGTCATCAAGAAGCGGCGCAAGCGCATGTCGAAGAAGAAGCACCGCAAGCTGCTTCGTCGCACTCGGGTGCAGCGCAGAAAACTCGGTAAGTAGTCCTTACTCGCGGCCGTTAGGCTGACGCGATGGATGCTGACGGGCGCTCGGGCGGGCGGCCCCCACAGGGGCCGGGCCAGGGCGGGACTGCCGAGCCACGGGATCCGGTGCACCACCCCAAGGTGGTTCTGGTCACCGGCGCATGCCGGTTCCTCGGTGGCTACCTCGTCGCGCGGCTCGCGCAGAATCCTCTGATCGATCACGTCATCGCGGTGGACGCAGTGACGCCGAGCAAGGATCTGCAGCGTCGGATGGGCCGGGCGGAGTTCGTCCGGGCCGACATCCGAAACCCGTTCATCGCGAAGGTCATTCGCAACGGCGACGTCGACACCGTGGTGCACGCGGCTGCAGCGTCCTACGCGCCGCGATCGGGTGGCCGCGCAGCGCTCAAGGAACAGAACGTCATGGGCGCGATGCAGCTGTTCGCCGCGTGCCAGAAGGCGCCGTCGGTGCGCCGGGTCGTCCTGAAGTCCACGTCGGAGGTCTACGGCTCGAGCGCGCACGACCCGGTGATGTTCACCGAGGACAGCAGCTCGCGCAGGCCGCCCGGCGAGGGCTTCGCCCGCGACAGCATCGACATCGAGGGCTACGCCCGCGGCCTCGCGCGACGCAGGCCCGACATTGCGGTGACGATCCTGCGCCTGGCCAACATGATCGGCCCCGGCATGGACACCGCGCTGTCGCGCTACCTGGCGGGACCGGTCGTGCCGTTCGTCCTCGGCCGCGACGCCCGCCTGCAGTTGCTGCACGAGCAGGACGCCCTCGGGGCCATGGAACGCGCGACGATTGCCGGCCGCGCGGGCACCTTCAACATCGGCGCCTCGGGCATCATCATGATGTCGCAGGCCATCCGGCGTTCGGGCCGCGTACGGCTGCCGGTGCCGAAATCGGCATTGTCTGCCGTTGATTCGCTGAGACGGGCGACCCGTTACACTGAGGTCGATCGCGAACAGTTGAACTACCTGAGCTATGGCCGCGTCATGGACACCTCGCGCATGCGCAAGGACCTGGGTTATAGCCCGAAGTGGAGCACGGCGGAGGCTTTTGACGATTACGTGCGCGGGCGCGCTTTGACACCGATCATCGACCCGCGCTGGGTACGCTCGGTGGAGAATCGCGCAGTGGCAGTGGCGCAACGTTGGGGCCGGTAGGGCCAGGGGTCTGAACCGGGGTGGAAGAGGGTAGCGACGTGGCGGGTGACTCGAAGGCGAAAGTAATTCCGCTGCACGGCAATTCAGGGCGGGCATCGGCTGCGCGCCGGTCCGCTGCGCGGGCGGAGAGTTCGCGCAGGCACCCGTCCCTGATGGCCGACGCCGGCACTCGTGCGTCCGCCGAGCAGATCGCCGCGGTGGTCCGCGAGATCGACGAGCGGCGCAGTGCGGTAGGTGGCTCACCCGAATCCGACGAGACGCCCAACGAGTTGGCCCAGCGCATCTCCGCGGTGGCCGAATTCGTGCACAAACGCATGAGCGGTGACTACGAGGTCGACGAGTTCGGCTTCGACCCGCACCTCAACAACGCGATCTTCCTGCCTTTGCTGCGCGGGTTGTTCAAGTCGTGGTTCCGCGTCGAGGTGAGCGGCATCGAGAACCTGCCGCTCGACGGTGCGGCGCTGATCGTCGCCAACCATGCGGGCGTGCTCCCACTCGACGGGCTGATGGCCTCGGTGGCGGTCCACGACAATCATCCCGGTCACCGCGATCTGCGACTGCTCGCCGCCGACATGGTCTTCGACATGCCCGTGATGGGGCAGGCGGCCCGCAAGGCGGGGCACACCATGGCCTGCACCGCCGACGCGCATCGCCTCCTCGCCGCCGGTGAGCTGACGGCCGTGTTCCCCGAGGGATACAAGGGCCTGGGCAAGCCGTTCCGCGACCGCTACAAGCTGCAGCGATTCGGTCGCGGCGGGTTCGTCTCGGCCGCGCTGCGCGCCCGCGCGCCGATCGTGCCGTGCTCGATCGTCGGGTCCGAGGAGATCTACCCGATGCTCGCCGACGTGAAGCTGCTGGCCCGTCTGTTCGGGCTGCCGTACTTCCCGGTGACGCCGCTGTTCCCGCTCGCGGGTCCGCTGGGCCTGGTGCCGCTGCCGTCCAAGTGGCACATCCAGTTCGGCGAGCCGATCGTCACCGAGGACTTCGACGAGTCGATGGCCGAGGACCCGATGGTCACGTTCGAACTGACCGACCAGGTGCGCGAGACCATTCAGCAGACGCTGTACCAGTTGCTCGCCAACCGCGGCAACACGTTCCTCGGCTAGTCGGAGCTGGCTAGTTCGAGCCGCTACTCGGCAGGGCTCTCGGGTGCCTGCGACCGCTGGCCGGCGACCATCCTGGCCAGGGCCGCATCGCGGCCTGCAGCGATCTTGGCGCTGACCTCGTCGGACTCGTGGCGGGACGCCTCGCCGAACATCGTGACGATCGAGGTGAGCACCGGCTTGCCCTCGTCGTCGGTGACCTCGGCACGGACCTCGGTGATCACGGCGCCGTGCGACTCGATGACCGAATCCAGGTACGAGTCGAACCACAGCTTGTCGCCCACCACGATGGGGCGGTGGAAGATCAGCTTCTGGTCGCGGTGCAGGACGCGCTCGAGGTTGATCGGCACGTCGAACTGCTTGAAGATCTCCAGCTGCACGCGCCGCCCGGCCACCGCGACGAACGTCAGCGACGCGACGAGCGTGTCGAAGCCGGACTCCTCGGCAGCGGCTTCGGTGTAGTGCGCCGGATGGTCGTCCTTGACGGCCCTGGCGAACTCGCGGACCTTCTCGCGGTCCACCTCGAAGTAGTCCGGATACCGGTAGTGGGTTCCGATGATGTCGGCGGCGATGCTCATGGTTGGTGGTGCTCCCCGGGCAGTCGGTCTTGGCAGTCCAAGCGGCGCGAGCCTATCAGCGCCGGTCGGGGCGGCCTGCTCAGTTGCCGTCGCGGCGGGAGACCACGGCGGCCAGCGCCCCGCCCACCGCGCCGAGTGCCAGCGCCGACGGCACGCCGATCCGGGCGGCCTTGCGGGCCGTGCGGAAGTCCCGGATCTCCCAGCCACGCTTGCGCGCGACGTCGCGCAGCGCGGCGTCGGGGTTGATCGCGACCGCGGTCCCGACCAGCGACAGCATCGGCACGTCGTTGTAGCTGTCGGAGTAGGCGGTGCAGCGCTTGAGGTTGAGGCCTTCGCGGATGGCCAGCGACCGCACCGCGTGGGCCTTGCCCGCGCCATGCAGGATCTCGCCGACGAGCCGGCCGGTGAACACGCCGTCGACCGACTCGGCGACGGTGCCGAGCGCCCCGGTCAGGCCGAGCTTCTTGGCGATGGTCGCGGCCAGCTCGTAGGGCGTCGCGGTCACCAGCCACACCTGCTGGCCCGCGTCGAGGTGCATCTGGGCGAGTGCACGCGTGCCGGACCACAGCTTGTCGGCGATGATCTCGTCGAAGATCTCCTCACCCAGCTCGGCGAGTTCGGACGTCGGACGGCCCTCGATGAAGGCCAGCGCCTTGCGCCTGCCCTCGGCGACGTCGTCGCTGTTCTCCTTGCCGGTCAGCTGAAACTTGGCCTGGGCGTAGCCGAAGCGGGCGAGGTCGCCGTAGGTGAAGTACTTCCGCGCCGCCAGGCCCCTGGCGAAGTGCACCAGCGAGGAGCCCTGCACCAGCGTGTTGTCGACGTCGAAGAACGCGGCCGCGGTCAGGTCGGGCGGCGGTGCCTGCGGGGTGGTGGCCTGCGCCAGCACGCCGTTCTGGTCGACCAGCACCTCCGCGTCGGCGCGCGCGGCGGGATCGGCGTCAGCCCTGGAGTCGGACACGGTTCAACAGTAGGGGACGCGATACTGGCAGTCATGAGGCACTCATGAGCACCGGCGGGCAGGAGCGAAGCGACGTGGGGAAGGGACACAGCGTGGAGTTGCTCACGCGTGCCGGGTGCAGCCTGTGCGAGCGGGCGGGCGCCCAGCTCGCGGGCCTGGCCGCAGAGCTGGGCTTCGAGGTGACGACCACCGACGTCGACGCGGCCGCCGCGGCCGGGGACGCCACGCTGCGCGCCGAGTACGGCGACCGGCTGCCGGTGGTGCTGCTCGACGGGCGCGAGCACAGCTACTGGGAGGTCGACGAGGTGCGGCTGCGCTCGGACCTGTCCGGTGGGTGACGCAGAACCAGGGTGTGACGCAGGGCGGGCTGTGACGTTGCTCAGCAATTTGGTTTCGTGACTAACCAACGACTACCTTTGGAAATCGTGGTGACGAGGCCATGAGCGTTCTCCTATTCGGTGTTTCGCACCGCAGCGCGCCTGTGACCGTGCTGGAACGTCTGAGCACCGACGAGTCCGATCAGGCCAAGATCGTCGAAGAACTCCTCCGATCCGCCCTGGTCACCGAGGCAATGATCCTGTCGACCTGCAACCGGGTCGAGGTCTACGCCGTGGTCGAGGCGTTCCACGGCGGCCTGTCGGTCGTCGGCCAGGTGCTCTCCGATCATTCCGGGATGTCGCTCGGCGATCTCACCAAGTACGCCTACGTCCGCTACGCCGAAGCCGCCGTCGAGCATCTGTTCGCCGTCACCAGCGGGCTGGACTCGGCCGTGATCGGCGAGCAGCAGGTGCTCGGCCAGGTCCGCCGCTCCTACGCCGCCGCCGAGTCCAACCACGCCGTCGGCCGCACTCTGCACGAGCTGTCGCAGCGCGCACTGTCGGTCGGCAAGCGCGTGCACTCCGAGACCGGCATCGACGCCGCGGGTGCCTCGGTGGTGTCGGTGGCGCTGGACATGGCGGGCGCCAAATTGTCCGGCGGGCAGGAGCGCAGCGACCGGGGAGGTGTGAACGGCCTGGCAGGGCGCAGTGCCGTCGTGGTAGGCGCGGGCTCCATGGGCGCTCTCGCCGCCGCGCATCTGGTGCGGGCCGGCATCGGTCGGGTGCACGTGGTGAACCGCTCGCTGCCGCGTGCCGAGCGCGTGGTCGCCAACCTGCGCAGCCAGGGCGTCGACGCCCATGCCTTCCCGTTCGACCATCTGCCGCCGCTGCTGACCGACGCCGACGTGGTGGTGAGCTGTACCGGCGCAGTGCGCCCGGTCGTGTCCCTGGCCGACGTGCACCGCGGCCTGGCCCACGGCCAGGAACCCAAGCAACTGGTGATCTGCGACCTCGGCATGCCGCGCGACGTCGATCCCGCCGTGGCAGGGCTGCCCGGCGTCTACGTCATCGACATGGACCGCATCCAGCGCGAGCCGTCGGCGCGAGCGGCCTCGGCCGACGCCGAGGCGGCGAAGGCGATCGTCGCCGCGGAGGTCGCCAACTACCTGGCCGGCCAGCGGATGGCCGAGGTGACGCCCACCGTCACGGCGCTGCGCCAGCGGGCGGCCGACGTGGTCGAGGCCGAACTGCTGCGACTCGACAACCGGCTGCCCGGGCTCGACTCGGCGCACCGCGACGAGGTCGCCCGTACCGTGCGACGCGTCGTCGACAAGCTGCTGCACGCCCCGACCGTGCGGGTGAAGCAGCTGGCGGGTGCGCCAGGCGGCGACAGCTACGCCGAGGCGCTGCGCGAACTCTTCGAACTCGACCCGCAGGCCGTCGATGCCGTCGCCGGTGGCGAATTGCCCCTGCCCTCCGACGTGGACAAGACCGAGTAGCGCTTGCCCACTTCCGCATCGAGCAACGACACGATCATCCGGATCGGCACCCGCGGCAGCCTGCTCGCCACCACACAGGCCGGGACCATCCGGGACGCTCTGATCGCCAGGGGGCACGCCGCCGAACTGGTCATCGTCTCCACCGACGGAGACCGCTCCAGCGCGCCCATCGCCGACATCGGCGTCGGGGTGTTCACGCAGGCCCTGCGCGAGGCGATCGCCGACAATCGGGTCGACATGGCGGTGCACTCCTACAAGGATCTGCCGACCGCCAACGACGAGCGCTTCGTGATCGCCGCGATACCCCCACGCGAGGACGCCCGCGACGCCCTGGTGGCCCGCGACGGAATGGTGCTGGGGGAGTTGCCGTCCGGCTCCGTGATCGGCACGTCGAGCCCGCGGCGGACGGCGCAGCTTAGAGCACTGGGTCTCGGTTTGGAAATTCGCCCCCTACGAGGCAACCTAGACACCAGGTTGAACAGGGTTACTAGCGGTGATCTCGACGGCGTCGTCGTCGCCCGTGCGGGTCTTGCCCGCATCGGTCGGCTCGACGCAGTCACCGAGACGATTGAGCCGGTGCAGATGTTGCCGGCGCCGGCTCAAGGTGCGCTCGCAGTGGAGTGTCGTGCGGGCGACGTCGAGTTGGTTGCGCTGCTCGGGCAGTTGGACGATCCCGACACGCGCGCCGCGGTCACCGCAGAGCGTGTCCTGCTCGCCGAACTGGAGGCGGGGTGCTCCGCGCCGGTGGGTGCGATCGCGGAAGTGGTCGAGTCCATCGACGAGGAGGGCAATGTCTTCGATGAGTTGTCGTTGCGCGGCTGCGTGGCGACGCTGGACGGATCCGACGTGATCCGTGCGTCCGGCATCGGGGCTCCCGATCGGGCACGAGAGCTAGGGCTCTCGGTGGCCGCGGAGTTGTTCGAGCTGGGTGCGCGAGATCTGTTGGCGGAGCGGACTGAAAGCGGGAGCGAAGGATGACCATCCGAGGGCGCAAGCTGAAGCCCGGCCGCATCACCTTCGTCGGTTCAGGCCCGGGTGACCCCGGCCTGCTGACGACGCGGGCACGCACAGTGCTCACCAATGCTGCGCTGGCCTTCACCGACCCAGACGTGCCCGAGGCGGTGCTGGCCCTGATCGGGTCGGACCTGCCTCCGGCATCGGGCCCCGAAGCGCCGGTGGACGACCCGACGGGCGACGCCGACGCCGTACCGACGGGTGCCGGCCTGCCCAGTGGCGTGGACGTGCGTCCCGCGCTCGGGGACCCGGCCGAGGTCGCCAAGACCCTGGTCAACGAGGCTCGCACCGGCGTCGACGTGGTGCGACTGGTCGCGGGCGATCCGCTGTCGGTGGACGCCGTGCTGGCCGAGGTGACCGCGGTGGCGCGGACGCAGGCGAACTTCGAGATCGTGCCCGGGCTGCCCGCCACGACGGCCGTGCCGACGTATGCCGGTCTGCCGCTGGGCTCTTCGCACACCGTCGCCGACGTGCGCGGTGACGTGGACTGGGCTGCGCTGGCCGCTGCCCCCGGCCCGCTGATCCTGCACGCGACGGCGTCGCACCTGCCGGATGCTGCCCGCACGCTGATCGAGTACGGCCTGACCGACACCACGCCGTGCGTGGTGACCGCGAACGGCACCACGTGCCAGCAGCGTTCGGTCGAGACGTCGCTGTCGGGTCTGCTCGACAAGGCCACGCTGGCGGGCAGCGAGCCTGCCGGACCGCTGGCCGGCCCGCTGGTGGCGACGATCGGCAAGACCGTCGCCAACCGCGCGAAGCTGAACTGGTGGGAGAGCCGGGCGCTGTACGGCTGGACCGTGCTCGTGCCGCGCACCAAGGACCAGGCGGGCGAGATGAGCGATCGCCTCGTCGGCCACGGCGCGCTGCCGATCGAGGTGCCGACCATCGCCGTCGAGCCGCCGCGCAGCCCCGCCCAGATGGAGCGTGCGGTCAAGGGTCTGGTCGACGGCCGGTTCCAGTGGGTCGTGTTCACCTCCACCAATGCCGTTCGCGCCGTGTGGGAGAAGTTCAACGAGTTCGGTCTGGACGCGCGGGCGTTCTCCGGCGTGAAGATCGCGTGCGTCGGGCAGGCCACCGCCGACCGGGTGCGCGCGTTCGGGATCAACCCGGAGCTGGTGCCCTCGGGCGAGCAGTCCTCGCTGGGGCTGCTCGACGAATTCCCGCCGTACGACGACATCTTCGATCCGGTGAACCGGGTGCTGCTGCCGCGTGCCGACATCGCCACCGAGACGCTGGCCGAGGGTCTGCGCGACCGCGGTTGGGAGATCGAGGACGTCACGGCCTACCGCACGGTGCGTGCCGCACCGCCGCCGGCGCAGACCCGCGAGATGATCAAGACCGGTGGCTTCGACGCGGTGTGCTTCACGTCGAGTTCGACGGTGCGCAACCTCGTCGGTATCGCGGGCAAGCCGCACGCCCGGACGATCGTGGCGTGCATCGGGCCCAAGACTGCCGAGACCGCAGCGGAATTCGGCCTCCGCGTCGACGTGCAGCCCGAGACGGCGGCCGTTGGCCCGCTGGTCGAGGCGCTCGCCGAGCACGCAGCCCGGCTGCGGGCCGAGGGCGCACTGCCGCCGCCGCGCAAGAAGAGCCGTCGCCGGTAGGCGTGGCGACCTCCACGCTTCGGTAATCCTCAGTGGCCTTCCCCCGTCACCGTCCCCGGCGGCTGCGCAGCACCCCGGCCATGCGCCGGCTGGTGGCCCAGACGTCGCTGGAGCCACGGCATCTCGTGCTGCCGATGTTCGTCGCCGACGGCATCGACGAGCCGCGCCCCATCGCGTCGATGCCCGGCGTCGTGCAGCACACCCGCGAGTCGCTGCGTCGGGCCGCCGCCGATGCGGTGGCAGCAGGCGTCGGTGGACTGATGCTCTTCGGCGTGCCGCGCGACGAGGACAAGGATGCACTCGGCTCGGTGGGCACCGCGCAAGACGGCATCCTCAACGTCGCACTGCGGGACCTCGCGGCCGACGTCGGTGACGCCACCGTGCTGATGGCCGACACCTGCCTCGACGAGTTCACCGATCACGGGCACTGCGGCGTCCTCGACGCACGCGGCCGGGTGGACAACGACGCCACCAACGACCGGTACGTCGATCTGGCTGTGGCGCAAGCCGATTCGGGTGCGCACGTGGTCGGCCCCAGCGGCATGATGGACGGTCAGGTGGCCGCGATCCGCGACGGTCTCGACGCGGCGGGTCACACCGACGTCGTCATCCTGGCCTACGCCGCGAAGTTCGCGTCCGGCTTCTACGGTCCGTTCCGCGAGGCGGTGGCGTCGAGCCTGGCGGGGGACCGGCGTACCTACCAGCAGAACCCCGGCAACGCGCGCGAGGCCCTGCACGAGGTCGAACTCGACATCGACGAGGGCGCCGACATGATCATGGTGAAGCCGGCGATGGCGTACCTCGACGTGCTCCGCGCGGCTGCCGACATATCGCCCGTTCCCGTTGCGGCATACCAGGTGTCGGGCGAGTACTCGATGATCAGCGCCGCCGCCGCGAACGGCTGGATCGACCTGCCCACCGTCGCGCTGGAGACGTTGATCAGCATCCGCCGCGCGGGAGCGGACGTCGTGCTGACCTACTGGGCGGCCGAGGCCGCCACCTGGCTGGCGTGAACCCGACCGAACCCACCGACCAGACCCCGGGCGGCCCTCCGGAGGACGTGGTGACCGGGTTCTGGTTGTGGGCCGTGGCGCTGCCGCTGATGACGGCGGGCTACGTCGTCGACCAGGTCACCGCACCCACCCGCGCGATGAACGGGATCGTCGACGCCTTCGCCGGCTTCGTCGCCGTCGTGGTGCTGGTGCTGGTGTCCACGCTGCTACTGCTGATGCGCGCCGGGTACCGCTGGGCGCGCACCGTGCTCACCGGCGGCGCCGCCGCATCGGTGGTCTACGTGATCGGCAACCTGTTCGGCAGCGAACGGTCCGCGGTCGCCGCGTCGGCGTATGCGGTGTGCGTGATCGTCGGCGCCGTGCTGATCGCAGGGGGCATCTACCTGTTGCACCGCAAGGACGCTCACGAGTTCTTCACCCGATAGGCTGGCCCGACCATGCCCGACACCCCTGCGCAGCGCCCGCGCATCGTGGACACCGCGTTCTGGTGCTGGGTGACCGCAGCCGTGTTGATCGCCGCGCTGGGCATGCTGACGCTGAGCCAGGGCGGTGCGCCACTGGTGGTCGTCACCGGCGTGCTCCTGATCGCCGCCGGGCTCGCGCAGGGTTACCTCGCGGGCCGGGCCCGTCGGGGTGAGGCGCGGTTCGCCAGTGCAGGCGTCGGTCTGGCCATGGCATCGGTTGCGTTCATGGCGCTTCTGCTCCTGCTCGGCGCGGGCATCGCGGTGATCGCGATCGTCGGTGTCTCGATGGTCCTGTTGATCACCGGTGCCCTGCTGCTGCGCCGTGAGCCGGTCCGCGAATGGTTCGGAGCGACGTCGTGACCGCCACCGACCAGCAGGTGCTGTTCCGCGAACCCGGGGCCACGTGGTGGTGGGCCGCGGCCGGGCCTGCGTCGGGCGGCGCCATGCTGCTGATCCAGGTGTGGGCCGGGTACGGCATCGACCTGCTGGTGCCCTTCGTGTTCTTCGTCCTGGTCACCGGCTTCCTGGCGATCCAGGTCAAGGCGGCGCGCATCCACACCTCGGTCGAGCTGACACCGGAGTACCTGCGCCAGGGCGCCGAGACCATCCGGATCGCCGAGATCGTCAGGATCTACCCGGAGGCCTCGGGGTCGGAGATGGAGAAGTGGCAGTCGGCGCGCGCGATCGGCGAGTTGACCGGCGTGCCCCGTGGCCGCACGGGCATCGGCTTGAAGTTGTCGAACGCCAGGACCGCGCAGGCGTGGGCGCGCAAGCACCGCCAACTGCGGGCAGCGCTCGAGTCGCTGGTGGACGAGTCGTGAGGATGCGCGCGGTCGTCGAACTCGTCGCCGCCGTGCTCGCGGCGGTGGGATGCGTCGCGTGCTGGATCGCCGCCCGGTCGAGCCAGTTGGCGCCGCCGGTCGCGGCCAACGAGCCGCTGCGGACCATCGACGCCTACGACCCCTCCCTGATCGCCCTGTCACTGGTGCTGGCCACGGTCGCCGGCGTTCTTGCCGTGGTCGGGGTGGCTCGCGCCCGCGGCCGGTGACGCTGCTCACACCGGTATTGGTACAAAGTACGGAATCTGTAACACTGTTCCCATGACGGAACTCGCCGAGAATGGACGCCGCGCCGACGCGTCGCCCGCCGCGCACGACGACGCACTGCCGCTGGGTCCGGAATCGCTGGTGTGGAAGTACTTCGGCGACAACCGGATGTACCTGATCGGGCCGCGGCCCGCCGTGCTGCAGAACATGCTCGCCGAGCTGGGCCAGGGCGTCCTGGACCACTCGGTGTTCTTCGACGACACCGCGGCGCGGGTCAAGCGCTCCATCCCGCCGATCATGACGACCGTCTACGGCAGCGACGACGACCATCCAGGCACCCAGGTGCGCGACTTCCACCGGGACATCAAAGGGGACATGCCGAGCGGCGACAGGTACCACGCGCTCGATCCGGAGACGTACTTCTGGGCGCACGCCACGTTCGTCGAGCAGGTGCTCTACTTCGCCGACACGTTCGTCAAGCGTCTGACCGACGGCGAGAAGGAACGGATCTACCTCGAGTCGAAGACCTGGTACCGCCGCTACGGCGTCAGCGACCGGCCCATGCCCGCCGACTACGCCGGCTTCGTCGAGTACTGGGACCGGATGATGAACGAGATCGTCGTCGCACACCAGACCGCCCGGTACGGCGTCGGCTACGTCACGAAGGGGTTCCCCAAGCCCAAGGGCGTGTCCCCGCTGGCGTGGCGCGTGGTGGCGCCGCTGTTCAACCCCGTCGCGGCGTTCCTCACCACTGGCGGTCTGCCGCCGCGGGCCCGCGATCTGCTCGAGCTGCCGTGGACCGGCCGGCAGGAGAAGGCCTACCGGGCGTTCGCCGCGGTGTGGCGGTCGGCGCCGGTGAACTGGGTGTGGAACCGGCTGCCGATGAAGGTGCGCTACAACTCCTACGCGCAGACCGGCTATGGCCGGGTCTGACGCGACGGAGCTGATCCTCGACGCCGCCCTCGTCGAGTTCGAGCGCCACGGCTTCCGGCGGGTGGCACTGGACGACGTGGCTCGCCGCGCCGGGGTCAGCAGGACCACGATCTACCGCCGGTTCGCCAACCGCGACGAACTCGTCGGCGCCGTCATCGAGCGCGAGAACGTGGCGCTGTTCGCCGACATCGCCCACGAGCTGAGCCAGGCCGGGCCGCAGTCGAACTACTACGTCGAGGCCTTCACGAGCGCGATCATGCGGTTCCGCGGTCACCGGGTGCTCAACCGGATGATGACCGAGGAACCCGCGCTGGTGCTCGACCTGGCCCGCCAGCACTACCCGGCGGCGATCGAGCGGATGGCCGAGGCGCTGCGGGTGATCTTCCCGCCCGGCTTTGCCGACCGGGTGGGCGCCGACGTGGTCGACGACCTCGCCGACACGATCCTGCGGTACGCGGCCATGGTGCTACTGCTGCCGACCGCCGAACGCCTCGACACCCCCGACCAGATCCGGGAGTTCGCTGCGCGGCACTTTCTGCCCAGCCTGCCGCTGGCACTGAGAGGTGCGCGGGTCTGACCGGCGCACTGTTTCGTAGATCACACAATTGGGCAGCCAGTGGTCATGACGGACCAGGACACGAGCGACAAGAGCGAGCAGAACGCCGATCGCCAAGAGGAGCAGCTCACCGAGAAGCCCGAGATCACCGAAGAGCATCGCGAGGCTGCCAAGGAAATGGCCCGGAGCCAGGACGACAACCGGAGGACGGCCGTGATGCCGGGCACCAGCAACACCGTGACGGGCACCGCCGTCGCCGATTGGCTCGACGACGACGGCAAGCCGAAGTACGGCGAGGTCGCCGAAGGCGGGATCAAGCGCGAGGACGTGATGGGCGGCGACCAGGACGCCAGGGGCCACGAAACCGACGAGTAGCCCCCTAGGCTCGCAGGCGTGAACTCGCTCGATCGGATCGCGCCCGCGTTCCGCGACATGGCACATTCCATCGTGTGGGCGTCGGTGGCGACCGTCGACCCCGACGGCAGGCCGCGCACCCGCATCCTGCACCCGATCTGGGAGTGGGACGGGACCGACCTGACCGGCTGGATCGCCACCGTGCCGACGCCGATCAAGCGGGCGCACCTCGAGTCTCATCCCGAGGTGTCGGTCAGCTACTGGGCGCCCACGCACGACACCTGCAGCGCCGACTGCACCGTGCAGTGGCACACCGACGACGAGACCCGAAAGACCGTGTGGGACAAGTTCCTCCACGGTCCCGAGCCCGTGGGTTACGACCCGCGGATCATCCCGATGTGGGCGGACGGCCCCACGGCCGAACAGTTCGCCGTCCTACGGCTGCGGCCATACCGACTGCGGGTGATGGCGGGCACCGTGATGACCAGGGGCGAGGGCGAACCGCTGGTGTGGCGCGAGCGGGGGGCCTCGTGACGACCGATCCGGCCACGCTGCCGCTGGTACCGCGCAACCCGCTGCCCTACCGCGAGCTGATCAAGGCGGTCCGCAACCTCGACTCCGGCCAGGAGATCATCCGGGCTGCGGGCGGGCGCGTCACGCGCGTGGCGATCGGACCCAAGTGGCTGGTGCCGCCGCTGGTGTCGGTGATGTCGCCGAGTGCGGTGCGCGACGTCCTCGGCCGCAGCGACGCCTTCTCCGAACGCTGCATCGTGCACGAGGAAGTACGCCAGATGGCGGGCGACAGCCTGTTCGTGCTGCCCAACGAACAGTGGCGTCCCCGCCGCCGCGCCCTGCAGCCGGTGTTCACCAGGCCGCACGTGAAGGCCTTCGGCGGCCACATGTCGCGTGCCGCGCAGGTCTTCGTCGACGAATGGCGATCCCGGGCGGCCGGCACCAGTAGCGGCGCCGACGTCGACCTCGATCTGGCCTGCCGCAGGATCACCATGCAGTCGCTTGGCCGATCGGTGCTGGGGATCGACCTCAACGAACGTGCCGACGAGATCGCGGCGCACATGCACGTCGCGTCGTCCTACACCGCCGACCGCGCGCTACGGCCGTTCCGGGCGCCGCGCTGGTTTCCCACCCCGGCACGCCGGCGCGCCCGCATCGCGGTGGCCGCGATGCGCAAGGTCACCGACGACATCCTGGCGGCGTGCCGCGCCGACCCCAGCCGCGACGCTCCGCTGGTGCACGCCCTGATCGCCGCGACCGACCCCGAGACCGGTCGTCCGATCTCCGACGACGACATCTCCAACGACCTGCTGATCTTCATGCTCGCCGGTCACGACACCACCGCGACGGCGCTGACGTACGCGCTGTGGGCGCTGGGCCACCACCAGGACGTGCAGGACCGCGTCGCCGCCGAGGCCGCCGCGCTCGGCGACCGCGAGATCACCTCGGCCGACGTCGGCAGCCTCGGCTACACCGTGCAGGTGCTGCGGGAAGCGCTGCGGCTGTGCCCGCCGGCGGCGGGTGTCGGACGGCTCGCGACCCGCGACATCGAGGTCGACGGCTACCGGGTGGAGAAGGGCACGCTCGTCGCCGTGGGGATCTACGCCCTGCACCGCGACCCCGAACTGTGGGACGACCCGCTGACCTTCGACCCCGACCGCTTCACCCCCGAGGGCATGAAGAAGCGCAACCGGTGGCAGTTCATCCCGTTCGCGGGCGGTGCCCGGTCCTGCATCGGCGAGCACTTCGCGATGCTCGAGACCACGCTCGCGCTCGCGACCATCGTCCGCGCGGTCCGGGTGCGCTCGGTCGACGCCGAGTTCCCCGTCGACGTGCCGTTCACCACGGTGGCGAAGGGGCCGATCCGGGCGCGCGTGCAGCCCCGCTAGCCGACGTGTGCAGGCCCACTACACCCTGTAGTTGACGCTGGAGGGTCGACTGGGAGACTGGAGTCATGCCTGCTAGTAACCGGACGGCCGCGCGATCCACCGAGGTGTCGGCGCGCCTGTTCGCCGAGGCCGCCGCCGTCATCCCCGGCGGGGTCAACTCGCCGGTGCGGGCGTTCAACTCCGTCGGCGGCACCCCGCGCTTCATCACCTCGGCCAAGGGCTACCGGCTCACCGACGCCGACGGCAACGACTACGTGGACCTGGTCAACTCCTGGGGTCCCGCGCTGCTCGGGCACGCGCACCCGGACGTGGTCGAGGCGGTCCGGCGGGTGGCGGTCGACGGCCTGTCCTTCGGTGCGCCGACACCGGCGGAGACCGAACTCGCCACCGAAATCATCGAACGGGTCGCGCCGGTCGAGCGCATCCGCCTGGTCAACTCGGGCACCGAGGCGACCATGAGCGCGATCCGGCTGGCACGCGGCTTCACGGGCAGGCCGAAGATCATCAAGTTCTCCGGCTGCTACCACGGGCACAGCGACGCCCTGCTCGCCGACGCGGGCTCCGGTGTGGCGACGTTGGGCCTGCCGTCCTCGCCGGGTGTCACCGGCGCTGCGACCGTCGACACCATCGTCTTGCCGTACAACGACGTCGCCGCCGTGGAGGCCGCCTTCGCCGAGTTCGGCGACCAGATCGCATGCGTCATCAGCGAGGCCGCGGCGGGCAACATGGGCACCGTCGCCCCGCTGCCCGGCTACAACGCCGAACTGCGCCGCATCACCGGCGCCCACGGCGCCCTGCTGATCCTCGACGAGGTGATGACAGGATTCCGCGTCAGCCGCGCGGGCTGGTTCGGCATCGACGGCGTCGCCGCCGACCTGCTGACGTTCGGCAAGGTGATGAGCGGCGGCCTGCCCGCCGCGGCGTTCGGCGGCCGTGCCGACGTCATGGAGCGGCTCGCGCCGATCGGCCCGGTGTATCAGGCGGGCACGCTGTCGGGTAACCCCGTCGCGATGGCCGCCGGGCTCGCCACGCTGCGCGCCGCCGACGACGCCGTCTACGCCAGGGTCGACGCCAACGCCGACCGGCTGTCGGCCATGGTGAGCCATGCGCTGACCGAAGCGTCGGTGGCACACCGCATCTCGCGGGCCGCCAACATGTTCAGCGTCTTCTTCTCCGACGATCCGGTCACCGACTTCGCGTCGGCCAAGGCGACCGACACGTGGCGGTTCCCGGCGTTCTTCCACGCGCTGCTCGACGCGGGCGTGTACCCGCCGTGCAGCGCGTTCGAGACGTGGTTCTGCTCGGCTGCGCTCGACGACGAGGCGTTCGAGCGCATCGGTGCGGCCCTGCCTGCCGCGGCGCGGGCCGCAGCAGAAGCAGAGCAGCCCGCATGAGCGAAATCACCACGGTGCACGTGATGCGCCACGGCGAGGTGCACAACCCCGAGCAGGTGCTCTACGGCCGGCTGCCCGACTACCACCTGTCCGACCGGGGCCGGCTGCAGGCGCAGTCCGCCGCGGACTGGTTGGCGCGCCACGACGTCGTCTACGTGGTGGCCTCGCCGCTGGAGCGCGCGCAGGAGACCGCCGCGCCGATCGCGGCCGTGCACGGTCTGCCCATCGACACCGACGCCGACCTGATCGAGTCGTGGAACCAGTTCGAGGGCGAGAAGGTGGCGCCCGGTGACGGCGCGCTGCGCGACCCGCGGAACTGGCCCAAGCTGCGCAATCCGCGCAGGCCCTCGTGGGGCGAACCGTACGAGGAGATCGCGCCGCGCATGATGGCCGCGCTGCACCGCGCCCGGGCTCGCGCCGTCGGCCACGAGGCCGTGTGCGTCAGCCACCAGTTGCCGGTCGAGACGCTGCGCCGGGCGATGACGGGCCGCAAGCTGCCGCATCTTCCGTTGCCGCACAGCAGGTTGTGCAACCTTGCGTCGATCACGTCGTTCACGTTCGCCGGTGACGAGTTGGTCCGCTGGGGCTACACGGAGCCCTGGGGACTGTAGTGAGACGTCTGCTCGCGGGTGTGGTGGCGCTGTCGGCGGTGCTGTTCAGCGGATGCTCCACCGGGGACGACGCCGTCGCCCAGGGCGGAACGTTCGAGTTCGTCGCGCCCGGCGGCAAGACCGACATCCTCTACGACCCGCCGCAAGCTCGCGGCAAGCCGGGTTCGATCAAGGGCCCCGAGCTGCGCGACCCTGCCAAGACACTGTCGCTGAACGACTTCGAGAACCAGGTCGTCGTGATCAACGTCTGGGGGCAGTGGTGCGGGCCGTGCCGGTCGGAGATGCCGGAGTTGCAGAAGGTGTACGACGCGACCCGCAAGCTCGGGGTCGCGTTCCTCGGCATCGACGTCCGTGACAACAACCGCGACGCCGCCGTCGACTTCGTCGTCGACCGCAAGATCACGTTCCCGTCCATCTACGACCCCGCGATGCGCACGATGATCGCGTTCGGCGGCAAGTACCCGACGACGGTGATCCCGTCGACGATCGTGCTGGACCGCCAGCACCGGGTGGCCGCGGTGTTCCTGCGCGAACTGCTCGCCGAGGATCTGCGGCCCGTCGTCGAGCGGCTGGCGGCCGAGAAGTGAAGTCCCAGCAGCAGTGACCGTTCTCGCCGCCACCTTCGACCAGGTCGACCAGTTGATGGCGACCGGGCCGTTGGCGTTGGCGCTGGCGGTCAGTGCGCTCGCAGGTCTGGTCTCGTTCGCGTCGCCGTGCGTGGTGCCGCTGGTACCCGGTTACCTGTCCTACCTCGCGGCGATCGTCGGCGTGGAGGAGGACGAGCCGGGTGGCGTCGCGGTGCGCACCGCGCGGCTGCGGGTCGCCGGCGCGACGGCTCTGTTCGTGGCGGGCTTCACCGTGGTGTTCGTGCTCGGCACGGTGGCCGTGCTCGGCATGACGACCACGCTGATCGCGAACGAGGTTCTGCTGCAACGAATCGGCGGCGTGGTGACGATCGTGATGGGCCTGGTGTTCATCGGCTTCGTCCCTGCCCTGCAGCGTGACACCCGGTTCACCCCGAAGCGGGTTTCCACGCTGGCCGGGGCGCCGCTGCTCGGTGCGGTGTTCGGGCTGGGCTGGACCCCCTGCCTCGGGCCGACGCTGGCCGCGGTGATCGCGATGGCGTCGGCGACCGAGGGGTCCAACGTGGCCCGCGGCGTGACGCTGGTGATCGCCTACTGCCTGGGTCTCGGAATCCCGTTCGTGGCGTTGGCCTTCGGCTCGGCGCGGGCGATGCGCGGGCTGGGCTGGCTCCGCAGGCACACCCGCACCATCCAGCTCTTCGGCGGCGCGCTGCTGATCCTCGTCGGCCTCGCGCTGGTGACCGGGCTGTGGGCCGAGTTCGTGTCCTGGGTGCGCGACGCGTTCGTCAGCGACGTCAGGTTGCCGCTGTGAGAGGCGTATTCGCGCTGATCCGCAACACGTGGCGGACGCTCACCTCGATGGGCACCGCGCTGGTGCTGCTGTTCCTGCTGGCGCTCGCCGCGATTCCGGGTGCGCTGCTGCCGCAGCGCTCGCTGAACCAGGGCAAGGTCGACGAGTACCTCGCCCAGCACCCCACGATCGGACCGTGGCTGGACCGGCTGCAGGCGTTCGACGTGTTCGCCAGCTTCTGGTTCACGTCGATCTACGTCCTGCTCTTCGTGTCGCTGGTCGGGTGCCTGACGCCGCGACTGGCCGAGCACGTCCGCAGCCTGCGGGCCACCCCGGTGCCGGCGCCGCGCAACCTGGGCAGGCTGCCCAAGCACCACCGGGCCGACGTGCCCGGTGAGCCCGCGACCGTCGTCGCCGAGGTGGAACGCAACCTCAAGGGCTGGCGGCGGACCACCCGGACCGACGGCGACAGCACCGAGATCTCCGCCGAGAAGGGCTATCTGCGCGAGTTCGGCAACATCGTCTTCCACTTCTCGCTGCTCGGGCTGCTCGTCGCCATTGCCGTCGGCAAGCTGTTCGGCTACGAGGGCAACGTGATCGTCATCGCCAACGGCGGGCCGGGATTCTGTTCGGCGTCGCCTGCGGCGTTCGACTCGTTCCGCGCGGGCAACACCGTGGACGGCACGTCGCTGAACCCGATCTGTCTGCGCGTCAACGACTTCGACGCCGACTACCTGCCGAGCGGTCAGGCCCTGTCGTTCGCCGCGAACGTCGAGTACCAGGCGGGTGCGGACCTGAACTCCGACACCTGGCGGCAGTACCGGCTGGAGGTCAACCACCCGCTGCGCCTCGGCGGCGACCGCATCTACCTGCAGGGCCATGGTTACGCGCCGACGTTCACCGTCACGTTCCCGGACGGCCAGACCCGCACCCAGACCGTGCAGTGGCGGCCCGACGAGGCACTGACGCTGCTGTCCTCGGGCGTCATGCGATTCGACCCGCCGGGCGGCACGTACCCGGACGACCGCGAGCGGCGCCGCAACCAGATCGCCATCCAGGGCCTGTTCGCCCCCACCCAGCAGCTGGACGGGACGCTGCTCTCGTCGAGATTCCCTGCGCTCAACGACCCCGCGGTGGCCATCGACGTGTACCGCGGTGACACCGGTCTCGACACCGGCAGGCCGCAGTCGATCTTCTCGCTCGACCCACGCCTGATCGGCCAGGAGCGCCTCAAGAAGGAAGCGCGCGTCAACCTCGCGGAGGGCGAGTCGACCCGGCTGGCCGACGGCACCGTGATCCGCTTCGACAGCGCCGAGCCGTTCATCAACCTGCAGGTCTCCCATGATCCGGCGCAGGTGTGGGTGCTGGTGTGGTCGATGACGATGATGGCCGGTCTGCTGGTGTCGCTGGTGGTGCGACGACGACGCGTGTGGGTTCGGATCACGCCTACCGGGGCGGGTACCGTTGGCGTCGAGCTGGGCGGCCTCGCACGCACCGACAACTCCGGCTGGGGCGACGAGTTCGAGAAGCTGACCGAACGGCTGCTGCCGGGGTCGCAAGAGAAGCGGAGCGGGATCGCGTGAACACATACGACATCGACATCGGGCTGGCCCGCTACTCGGACTGGGCATTCACGACGTCCGTCGTCGTGCTGGTCGCCGCGCTGCTGCTGCTGGCGGTAGAGCTGGCCTACAGCCGTAGCCGCAAGGTCGAAGCCCGCGAGCTGGTGACCTCCGGCGGCGGCTCGGTGACCGCCGACAGCGCCCGGCCCGGCGTCGTGACCGATGCGCCGCGGCGGCCGGTCGACGAGCGGATCGGACGCGCGGGTCTCGCGCTGGCCTACGTCGGCATCGCGATGCTCTTCGTCTGCATCGTGCTGCGCGGCTTCGCCACCTCGCGCGTGCCGTGGGGCAACATGTACGAGTTCATCAACCTGACCTGCTTCTGCGGGCTGGTGGCGGCCGCGGTCGTGCTGCGCCGCCCGCAGTTCCGCGCGCTGTGGGTGTTCGTGCTCGCGCCGGTGCTGATCCTGCTGACGGTGTCGGGCAAGTGGCTCTACACCCACGCCGCGCCGGTGATGCCCGCCCTGCAGTCGTACTGGCTGCCGATCCACGTGTCGGTGGTCAGCTTGGGATCAGGGGTGTTCCTGGTCGCCGGCGTGGCCAGCATCCTGTTCCTGGTCAAGATGTCGAAGCTGGCCGACCCCGGCCGCGACGGCGTCTTGGCGACCATCGTGTCGCGCCTGCCCGACGCCCAGACCCTGGACCGCATCGCCTACCGCACGACGATCTTCGCGTTCCCGATCTTCGGGTTCGGCGTCATCTTCGGCGCGATCTGGGCCGAGGAGGCGTGGGGCCGGTACTGGGGCTGGGATCCCAAGGAGACGGTCTCGTTCATCGCCTGGGTCGTCTACGCCGCGTACCTGCACGCCCGCTCGACCGCCGGTTGGCGCGACAAGAAGGCCGCGTGGATCAACGTCGTGGGCTTCGTGGCGATGGTGTTCAACCTGTTCTTCATCAACCTGGTGACGGTCGGGTTGCACTCGTACGCAGGGGTCGGCTGACTTGAGCTTCAGGGCACAGGGCCGCTTCGTCGACCCGTCGGAGACCGTGCCACCGGAGTGGACCGCACCGACGCCGCCGCACGGGATCCCCGTCGCCCCGCTGCGGGCCGCGGCCGCCCAACCCGCGCCACCGGCTGCGGAGCCCGCGCTGCCCGCGCCGTACCTCGACCCGACGACCGTCGCGCTGCTCGGCCAGCCCAAGCGCAAGCCGGCCCACGGCTGGCGTCGCGTGGTGTACCTGGGCACCGGCACGCTCCTCAACGTCGGCGAGGGGCCCGAAGACCTCCGGCGCAGGACGCTCACCGCGCAGGTCGACCGGCCACTGCGCGGGTGCTACCGGATCGCGCTGCTGTCGCTCAAGGGCGGCGTCGGCAAGACCACCGTCACCGCGACGCTCGGCGCGACGTTCGCGTCGATCCGGGGTGATCGGGTCATCGCCGTCGACGCCAACCCCGACCGCGGCACGCTGAGCCAGAAGGTCCCGCTGGAGACGCCGTCGACGGTGCGCCATCTGCTGCGCGACGCCGAAGGCATCACCAGCTACAGCGACGTGCGCCGCTACACCTCCCAGGGACCGAGCCGTCTCGAGGTGCTGGCGTCGGAGAGCGACCCCGCGGTGTCGGAGGCCTACAGCTCGGCGGACTACCAGCGCACGCTCGAGGTGCTGGAGCGCTACTACAGCCTGGTGCTGACCGACTGCGGTACCGGCATGCTGCACTCGGCGATGTCAGCGGTGCTCGACAAGGCCGACGTGTTGATCATCGTCAGCTCGGGCGCGGTCGACGGTGCCCGCAGCGCGTCGGCGACGTTGGACTGGCTCGACGCCCACGGCTACCAGGATCTGGTGCGCAACTCCATCGTCGTGGTCAACGCGGTGCGCGGACGTCGGGGCAGGGGCGGTACCCGCGTCGACATGGAGAAGGTGGTGGACCACTTCGCGCGGCGTTGCCGGTCCGTCCAGACGCTGCCGTTCGACCCGCATCTGGAAGAGGGCGCGGAGATCGACCTGGATCGGCTGCGGCCCGAGACCCGCGATGCGCTGGTCGAGTTGGCGGCCACGGTCGCCGGCGGGTTCCCCGGCTCGCGCTGACGCCGCTCAGGTGCGGTTGTCGTCGTCCGGATGGTTGAGCCTGCGAAGGAAGTCCGGGTCGTCGTCCGGGCCCACGATCTTCGGCCTCGGGGCACTGGCGGATGCGCGCATCAGCCGCCAAGCGCCGTACGCCAAACCCGCCAGAATGAGGACGAGGAGTAAATACTGCACGAAAACCTCCTTGCCATCAGCATACGCGTCGTCGGTAGTGTCAGACCCGTGTCTGACGGTCGGCCCGGATCCCGAATGCTGCTCGACGTGGTGGCTTACGCCGCCGCGCGCCTCCTGCTCGTGGCAGTGCTCACGGGGGTGATCTACGCGGTCGGCAGCCTGGTGGTCGACCAGTTCCCGCTCGTCGTCGCGCTGCTGTTCGCGATCGTCGTCGCACTGCCCCTTGGCATCTGGGCGTTCGCGCCGCTGCGCCGTCGCGCAACGGCCAGCATCGCGGCGTTCGACGAACGCCGTCGCACCGAACGGGAACAGTTGCGCGCCCGGCTGCGCGGCGACGACTCCACCTCGGGGTGACGAGTTGGTGACGTCGGGCGGCTCGGCCGCCCGCCATGCCTTCGGGGCCGAGTTCCCCGGTGCGGTCGGCTTTCTCAACTCGCCGACCTACGGGCTGCCGCCCACGTTCCTGACCGAAGAACTCTCCGAGCATCTGACGCAATGGCAGGCGGGCACCATGGCGCCGCCGTCGTTCGACGAGCACGTACTGCGCGGGCGGACGGCGTATGCGGCGCTCACCGGCACGCAGGCCGAGTCGGTGGCGATGGGCGGCAGCGTCTCGGCGCTTTTGGCGCTGGTCGCCGCGGCGGTCCCGGACGGCAGTCGGGTGGCGACGCTGGCAGGCGAATTCACCAGCACCACCTTCCCGTTCGCGGCCCACGTGAGCCGTGGTGTGACCGTCACCGAACTTCCGCCGGAGGAGTTGCTGGCCACGGCCGACGCCTACGACGTCGTGACGGTCAGCCTGGTGCAGTCGGCGAGCGGCGCCGTCCTCGACGCCGAGGCGCTGCGCTCGCGCCTGGCGGGCACCGACGTGCTGTCGGTGGTCGACGTGACGCAGGCCGTCGGCTGGAAGCGGCTGGATCTGGGGTGGGCCGACGTCACGGTCGGGGCGGTCTACAAGTGGCTGCTGGCACCGCGTGGTACCGCCTGGATGTCGCTGAGCGACAGGGTCGCCGACGCGATGACGCCGCTGGCGGCCAACTGGTACGCCGGTGAGCACCCATGGTCGACGATCTACGGGCTGCCGCTGCGATTGGCAGGCGACGCGCGCCGGTTCGACACGTCACCGGCGTGGTTCGGGGCGCTGGGATCGGGTTTGACGTTGCCGTGGCTTGCCTCGCTGGACGCCGCCGCGGTCGAGGCGCACTGCGTCGGGCTGGCGAACCGCCTGCGGGCCGAGTTGTCCCTGCCGCCCACGGCGCCGGGCTGCGGGTCGGCCATCGTGTCGATCCCCGCAGGCGTCACAGCCGACGCGGCGGAGCTGCTCACCGGCGCAGGCATCCGCGCCGCCGTCCGCGCCGGGGCGGTGCGGGTGGGCTTCCACCTCTACAACACCGACGACGACCTGGACCGGTTGCTTTCCGTGATCTCGGCGCGCTGACCCGCGCTGACCGCGGAAGAGCGCGCCCAAATCGCTGGGCGACTAGTCGAAGAGGTCGGGCTGCTCGCGGGTGATGCGGTCGAACAGCGGCTGGTAGCTGAACCAGCCTGCGAAGTGGGTGCCGACCTGGCCGGAGGTGAGCTTGGCCATGTCCGGGTCGATCAGGATGGGCTTACCGACGGCCTCGGCCATCAACTGCGCCTGGCAGGACCGCTCCATGGTGATGAACCACCACGCCGCCTCCTCCACCGACTGCCCGACGGTGAGCAGACCGTGGTTGCGCAGGATCGCGGCCTTGCGGCCACCGAGCGCGTGCGCGATGCGCTTGCCCTCCTCGAGGTCGAGCACGACGCCGGAGTACTGGTCGAACAGCGCATGGTCGTCGTAGAAGGCGCACGCGTCCTGGGTGATCGGATCCAGCAGTCGCCCCAGCGTCGACCACGTCTTGCCGTACACCGAGTGCGAGTGGGCGGCGCCGACGACGTCCGGCCGTGCCGCGTGGACCTGCGAGTGGATGGCGAACGCCGCCTGGTTCAGCGGCCGGTCGCCCTCGACGATGGTGCCGTCGTGGCGTACCAGCAGCAGGTCGCTGACGCGGATGTGGCCGAAGTGCATGCCGAACGGGTTCACCCAGAAGTGGTCGGTCAGCTCCGGGTCGCGGGCGGTGATGTGGCCCGCGACGCCCTCGTCGAAGCCGAACTTGCTGAACAGCCGGAACGACGCGGCGAGCCGCTGCTTGCGGTGCAGGCGCTCCTCGGAGACCGTGCGGTCCTGGGGCAGCAGCGCCGCGGTGTTGCCACCGGCGAGTCGGGAGGCCTGTTCGGCGTCAGTGGACATGACGCCAGGGTAGGCCCCGACACCGGGCGTCGAAGCCGATCAGCCCAGCGCGAGGGCGAGCGCGACCGTCACCGACCACACCAGCATCGTGAGGCCGGTGTCCCGCAGCACGGGGATCAGGTCGCGGCCGCCGAGGCCCTTGCGCACCGGCGCCGACGCGCGCACGGCCAGCGGCAGCGCCAGCAGCCCGACCGCGCACCACGGCGTCGCAAGCATCAGCACCAGGGCCAGCACGAACGCAACCGACAGCAGCACGTGGAACAGCACGCGGGTGCGGGCATCGCCGAGCCGCACGGCCAGGGTGATCTTCCCGGATTCCCGGTCGGTCGGGATGTCGCGCAGGTTGTTGGCGACCAGCACGGCCGACGACAGCGAGCCGATGGTCACCGCGGCCGCGGCGCCGACCCAGTCGATACGCAGGGCCTGGGTGTACTGGGTGCCGAGCACCGCTACCAGGCCGAAGAACACGAACACCGCGACCTCGCCGAGGCCGAGGTAGCCGTAGGGCTTGTTGCCGCCGGTGTAGAGCCAGGCGCCGGCGATGCAGGCGGCGCCCACGGCGATCAGCCACGGCTGGCTGACGATGGCCAGCGCGAGGCCCGCGACGGCCCCGATGCCGAGGCTGACCAGCGCGGCGGTCAGCACCGCACGGGGTGACGCCACCTTCGACCCGACCAGGCGCAGCGGGCCCGATCGCACGTCGTCGGTGCCGCGGATGCCATCGGAGTAGTCGTTGGCGTAGTTGACGCCGACGATCAGCGCCAGCGACACGACCAGTGCCAGCAGCGCCTTCCACCACACGGCCTCGCCGAGCCAGGCCGCCGCGCCCGTGCCCGCGATCACCGGTGCCACCGCGTTCGGCAGCGTCCTGGGGCGGGCGCCTTCGATCCACTGCCCGACGGTCGCCATGCGCGACATCGTGCCACGCGGGGCCCGTCACACCCACGTCATGGTTCGTTCGGCGCCACCATGGGAAAGAATGAGTCCGGGCGCATGCACGAACGCGTGCGCCGGTGCGACGGCGAGGAGCGGAACTAGGTGCTGGGTGTCATCGGAGGTAGCGGCTTCTACACGTTCTTCGGAGCGGATGCTCGAAGCGTCAGCCTCGACACCCCCTACGGCCCGCCGAGCGCACCGCTCACGGTGGGCACGGTCGGCGAGCACGAGGTGGCGTTCCTGCCCCGCCACGGCGTCAACCACGAGTTCTCGCCGCACACGGTGCCGTACCGGGCCAACATGTGGGCGTTGCGCGCACTCGGCGTGCGGCGCGTGTTCGGTCCGTGCGCCGTGGGCAGCCTGACGCCCGACCTGGGCCCCGGCTCGATGGTGGTGCCCGATCAGCTGGTCGACCGCACCAGCGCGCGTGCCGACACGTACTTCGACTCCGGCGGCATCCACGTCGGCTTCGCCGATCCGTATTGTCCGTCGCTGCGGTCGGCGGTCACCGACCTGCCCGGGGTGGTCGACGGCGGCACCATGGTCGTGATCCAGGGGCCGCGGTTCTCCACCCGCGCGGAGAGCAAGTGGTTCGCGTCCCAGGGCTTCTCGCTGGTCAACATGACGGGATATCCGGAGGCGGTACTCGCCAGGGAACTCGAGATGTGTTACGCCGCAGTCGCATTGGTCACCGACCTGGACGCGGGAATCGAATCCGGGGCCGGCGTGCGCGCTGTCGACGTGTTCGCCGAGTTCGAGAGGAACATGGTGCCGTTCAAGCAGCTCCTGCACGAGGCGATCGACCAGGTGGCGCTCGAGCGCACCTGCACGCACTGCCTCGCCCACGAGGGCGTCCAGCTTCCGTTCGATCTGCCGTGAGGGTGTTGCTCACCGGCGCAGCCGGTTTCATCGGATCGCGGGTCCGTGCGGCGCTGACCGACAAGGGGCACGAGGTCGTTGCCGTCGACGTCATGCTCGACGCCGCCCACGGTGCCGGGGCGAGCGCACCCGAGGGCGTGCTCGACGTCGACGTGCGCGACGGCGAGGCGCTGGCGGCGGTGCTGCCCGGGGTCGACGTCGTCTGCCACCAGGCGGCGGTGGTCGGTGCGGGCGTCGACGCGTCGGACGCGCCGTCCTACGGCAGCCACAACGACTACGGCACCACGGTGCTGCTGGCCGAGATGTTCGCCGCGGGCTGCCGCAAGCTGGTGCTCGCGTCGTCGATGGTGGTCTACGGCCAGGGTCGCTACGAGTGCGCCGAGCACGGCACCGTCGATCCGCTGCCGCGCGAGCGCGCTGCGCTGGACGCCGGGGACTTCGAACACCGCTGCCCGGTCGGTGGCGAGTCACTGCAGTGGCGTCTGGTCGACGAGTCGGCGGCAATGCGGCCGCGCAGCCTGTATGCGGCGAGCAAGGTCGCCCAGGAGCACTACGCGCTGGCGTGGGCAGAGGCGACCGGTGGCTCGGTGGTGGCGCTGCGCTACCACAACGTCTACGGCCCGCACATGCCGCGCGACACGCCGTACTCGGGGGTGGCGGCGATCTTCCGTTCGGCCATCGAACGAGGCGAGCCGCCAAGGGTTTTCGAGGACGGCGGTCAGATGCGCGACTTCGTCCACGTCGACGACGTGGCGGGTGCGAACGTCGCCGCGGTCTCCGACGGTGCAGGCGGGTTCGCGGCGTTCAACGTGTGTTCGGGCAAGCCGATCGCCATCCGCGACGTCGCGGCGCGGCTGTGCGAGGTCCGCGACGGCGAGCCGCCGGTGGTCACGGGGCAGTACCGCAGCGGCGACGTCCGCCACATCGTCGCCGACCCGGCGCGGGCGGCCGAGGTACTCGGTTTCCGTGCGGCGGTCGATCCCCGCGACGGCCTCGCGGACTTCGCGTTTGCGCCTTTGCGCGGCTGAGCCGTACGGGATGTTCATACTGACGATGTGAAACTCGACATCTGTCAACAGTTCGGCATCGACTTTCCGCTGTTCGCGTTCAGCCATTGCCGCGACGTCGTCGCCGCCGTCACCAACGCCGGCGGTTTCGGCGTGCTCGGCGCGACGGCCTACACGCCCGAGCAGCTCGACCGGGAACTATCCTGGATCGACGATCACGTGCACGGCAAGCCCTACGGCGCGGACATCATCGTGCCCGCGAAGTTCGAGGGCAAGGGCGAGAAGCTGTCGAAGGGCGACCTGGCCGGCCGCATCCCGGTCGAACACAGGAAGTTCGTGGCGGGGCTGCTCGCCGAGCACGGCATCGAGCCGGAGGCCTCGCCGCGGATCGGCGGCACGATGCTCTCGGGTGACACCGGCCCGGAACTGCTCGAGGTCGCGATGAGCCACCCGATCAAGCTGATCGCCAACGCGCTCGGCGTCCCTCCCGACTACATGCTCGAGGCCGGCCGGGAGCGCGGCGTCCCGGTCGCCGCGCTGGTGGGCGCCAAGGAGCATGCGCTCAAGCAGGCCGCGGCCGGGGTGGACCTGATCGTGGCCCAGGGCACCGAGGCAGGCGGGCACTGCGGCGAGGTGAGCACGCTGGTGCTGATCCCCGAGGTGCTCGACGCACTCGAGCGCAACGGCAGTGACATCCCGGTCCTCGCCGCGGGGGGCATCGTCACCGGACGGCAGATGGCCGCCGCCGTGGCGATGGGCGCCTCCGGTGCGTGGACGGGTTCGGTGTGGCTGACCACCGAGGAGGCGGAGACCGCACCGCACACCGTTCGGAAGATGCTCGCGGCGACGTCGCGGGACACCGTGCGGTCGGCGGGACGCACGGGAAAGCCGTCGCGACAGCTGGTCTCGGACTGGACCGATGCGTGGCTGCCCAACGACGAGGGCCGCAAGCCCCTGCCGTTGCCACTGCAGTCGATGCTCAGCGAGCCGGTGCTTCGCCGCGTCGACGCGCTCGCGGAGCAGGGCCACGAGGGAGCCCAAGCGCTGGCGACGTACTTCGTCGGCCAGGGCGTCGGGATGATGAACGAGGTCAAGCCTGCGCGCGAGGTCGTCACCGACTTCATCGAGGATTACCTCGCCGCCGCCGAACGGCTGGGGCGCTCGCTGCCCGAGTGATACGGGGGCGGGGCTATTCCTCGCCTGCGAGCGGCAGGCGCACCTCGAAGCGCGCGCCGGTGCCGAGGTTGTACGCCGACACGGTGCCGTGGTGGGCCTGAACCAGTCCGGCCGCGATCGCCAGGCCCAGGCCCGAGCCGCTCGGCAGCGACGAATCCGACCGAGGGACGCGGCCGTTGGACCCTCGGTAGGCGATGTCGAACACCCGGGCCAGGTCGGCCTCGTCGATGCCGACGCCGGTGTCGTCCACGCGGGCCCATGCGCCTCGCTCGTCGGCGCCGATCGCCAGTTCGACCGTTCCGCCCGACGGGGTGTGCGCGATCGCGTTGGCCACGAAGTTCGACAGCACCCGCACCAGGGCGCGGTCGCTGCCGATGACGCGCACGGGGTCGACGGGCAGGTCGGCGCGCAGGACGACGCCCGCGCGCTCGGCCGCGATCCGGTGGGCGGCCAGCACGTCGTCGACGACCTCGTCGAGCGCCACCCGGTCGTAGTTCATCTGCACCGCACCGGCATTGATCTTCGACATCTCGAACAGGTCGTCGACCATCTCGGCGAGCCGGATCGTCTCGTGCTCGATGTGCTTGGCGTGGTCGCGCACCTCGTCGGAGGCCACCACCCCGTCGGCGATCGCCTCGGCGACGGCGCGAATCCCGGCCAGCGGCGTGCGCAGGTCGTGGCTGACGAATGCGACCAGACGGCGCCGGGACTGCTCGGCGGCCTGTTCCGATTCGCGGATCTCCTGCTCCCACACCATTCTTCGGGCCTGGTAGCGCGCCAGCATGATCGCGGCGGGGATCGTCACCACCGAGACGATGACGAGCACCACCGCGATGCGCTCGAACCATTCCGACGCCATGAAGACGCCCGCTCCGAGGAACCCGGTGAACGTCGCCACGGTCGGGATCAGGATCAGCACGACCATGCTCAGCGTCAGCGACCACGACCGCGCGACCCGGATGACGATGGCGCCGAGCACCACGATGGGGACCGAGCATGCGAGAGCGATGCCGACGATCTCCCAGAGATCAGTCGCCGGCATCCTGCGTCCCACTCCACATGTAGCCGCGACCCCACACGGTCTGCACCCGGTGTTCGTCGCCGAGCTTGGACCGCAACCGCTTGACGTGCACGGTGACCGTGGAGAGGTCACCGAAGTCCCACTGCCACACGCGCTTCAGCAGTTCCTCGCGGGTGAAGACCACGCCGGTGTGGGTCAGGAAGAACACCAGCAGGTCGAATTCGCGGTTGGTCAGGCTGATCGGCCGGTTCCGGATGACCACCGTGCGCGCCGCAGCCGACACCGTCATGTCACCGACGGTCAGGACGACCGGGGGTGCGCCGACGGCCGATGGCGCGCGGCGCAGCACCGAGCGCACTCGCAGGGCGAGCTCCCTCGGGCTGAACGGCTTGGTGAGGTAGTCGTCGGCCCCGGCCTCCAGGCCGGCGATGCGATCGTCCTCCTCGCCGAGGGCCGTCAGCAGGATCACCGGCACCGTGTAGCCGCCGCGTTCGCGCAGCGTCTCGCACAGCGCCAGCCCGCTCGGCCCGGGCATCATGACGTCGAGCACGGCAACGTCGATGCGCTCGGAGCCCAGGAGCCGCAAGGCCTCGTGCCCGTCTCTCGCCACGGCGACGTCGAGACCGTCCCGTTCGAGGTATCTGCGCACGACATCGCGCACGACATTGTCGTCGTCGGCGATCAGAACGCGGGTCACGACATCCCACAGTAGCCCCGAACGCGGGATTACCTGCGTCAACGTCATTAATTCGTCAGCTAACCGAGGGTTGGGTGCCAGGGTCCGCGGCTAACCTCGCGTGGTGGACGGGTCTCAGGTCACGGTCGTACTGCCGTGTCTCAACGAGGCGCTGCCCCTGCCCGGCGTACTCGCCGACGTGCCGGAGCACTACGTCGCCCTGGTGGTCGACAACAACAGCACCGACGGCACCGCCGAGGTGGCCCGCCGCTGCGGCGCCCTCGTGGTCAGCGAGTCACAGCCCGGGTACGGCGCCGCCGTGCACGCCGGCGTGGTCGCGGCGACGACGCCACTGGTCGCCGTGATCGACGGTGACGGTTCGCTCGATCCCCGCGACCTGCCCAGGCTGGTCGAGGCCGTCGAGGCGGGCGCCGACATGGCCATTGGCCGCCGGCGGCCACTGCCCGGCGTGGGCTGGCCATGGCACGCGAGGCTCGGCACCGCCGCGGTGTGTTGGCGGCTGCGGCAGCGCCACGGCCTGACGGTGCACGACATCGCCCCCATGCGCGTTGCGCGCCGGGACGCCCTGTTGGCGCTCGACGTGGCCGACCGGCGGTCGGGCTACCCACTCGAGCTGCTGATGAAGGCGGCCGCCGCGAACTGGAAGGTCGTCGAACTCGACGTCCCCTACGGCGTGCGCACCGGCGGCAAGTCGAAGGTCAGCGGATCGCTGCGCGGCAGCATCACCGCCTCCTACGACTTCATGCGGACCATCTCGTGATCACCCCGGTCGCCCTGCTGGTGGTCGCGAAGGCCCCGATCCCCGGCCTGGCGAAGACGCGGCTGGCGGCCACGCTCGGTGACGTCACCGCCGCCGACATCGCCGCGGCCGCACTGCTCGACACACTCGACGCCGTCTCCGCCACACCGGTGGCGCGCCGGGTCGTGGCCATGACGGGTGATCTGGCGCTGGCATGCCGCAGCGCCGAGATCGCCGAGCGCCTCGGCGACTTCGTCGTGGTGGAGCAGCGCGGCGACGACTTCGCCGATCGCCTCGCCAACGCCCACGCCGATGCCTCGAGCGCCGCCGACGGTCTGCCCGTGCTGCAGATCGGCATGGACACCCCGCAGGTCAGCGCGGATCTGCTGGCGCGGTGCGCGGCAGACCTGGTCGGCACCGACGCCGTGCTGGGGATGGCCCGCGACGGCGGGTGGTGGGTGCTGGGCGTGACGTCGCCCGGCAGCGCGCAGTGCCTGCGCGACGTACCCATGTCGACGCCGGAGACGGGCGCCGTAACGCTCGCGGCCCTGCGCGACACAGGACTGTCGGTGACGATGGTGCAGGAGTTGGCCGACGTCGACACGATCGACGACCTACCCGGCGTCCGGCGGGCCTGCCGCCCGGACAGCCGGTTCTACGCAGCGACCCAGACCGCGGAGGTATGACGTGTTCGGCAATCTGTACGACGAGGCTCTCACGGGCGAACGATGTTGGCTGCGGCACGAGGACGGCAGCGTGCACGGGCTCGCCGTGCACAGCTGGCTGGGCAACCGACGTGCCGACCGGGAGTTCGACCGCGCCGTGCTGGGTAGGTGCAATGGCCCCACCATCGACCTCGGTTGCGGCCCAGGGCGTTTCGTCGCGCATCTGATCAAGCGCGGGGTGCCCGCGCTGGGCGTCGACCAATCGGCGACCGCCGTGGAACTCGCCCGTCGCCGCGGTGCGCCTGCCCTGCGCCGCGACGTGTTCGATCCCCTTCCCGGTACCGGCCGCTGGTCGACGGTGCTGCTGGCCGACGGCAACGTAGGACTGTCGGGTGATCCGCGCCGCGTCCTGCAGCGCGCCGCCGAACTGCTGCGCGCCGGCGGCCACTGCATCACCGAGTTCGACGGCAACACCGAGGGCGTGGTGGTGCGCTGGGTGCGGCTGGAGTCGTCGCGCACCATCGGGCCCTGGTTCAAGTGGGCGACTGTCGGACTCGACGGCGCCCGCAAGTTGGCCGACGACGTCGGCTTGACGATCTCGGCCGTGCAGCCGATCGGTACTCGCGTCTTGGCGACCCTCGCAGCGGCGTGAGCAACCGCGGTACCGCCGTCACCGCGCGCGTCGGGCTCTGGCTCGGCGTCACGATCGCGATCTGCTTCCTCACCGGCTTGATCAGCCACTTCATCCAGCATCCACAGCCGTGGTTCTACTGGCCGACGCGGCCGGTGTGGCTGTACCGCCTCACCCAGGGCCTGCACGTCGTGAGCGGTATCGCCGCCATCCCGCTGCTCGTCGTCAAGCTGTGGTCGGTGTGGCCGAAGCTGTTCGCGCGGCCGGTGCTCGGCGGGCCGGTCCGGATGATCGAGCGGGCGTCGATCCTGGTGCTGGTCGCGTCGATGATCTTCCAGCTCTCCACCGGTCTGCTCAACACCGCGCAGTGGTATCCGTTCCGGTTCTTCTTCACCACCACGCACTACGCGATGGCGTGGGTCGCGTTCGGCGCGGTGGTCGTGCACGTCGGGGTGAAGCTCCCGGTGATCCGGCAGGCCCTCGGCGAACCGCTGGACTCCGGCGTCGAGGCGGGCGGTCGGGTCGGACCGACCCGTCGCACCGTGCTCGTCGGCACGGGGCTGGCGGTGGGCCTGGCAACGCTGGTCACCGCAGGGCAGACCGTGCCGTGGCTGCGCAAGGCGTCGGTCCTCGCGCCGCGCTCGGGCGAGGGGCCGCAGGGCATGCCGGTCAACCGGAGCGCCGTCGCCGCCGGGGTGCTGCGCAGCGCGCGCGCACCGGACTACCGCCTGACCGTGGTGAACGGCGCGACGACCAAGACGTTCACCGTGGCCGAACTCGGTGCGCTGCCGCAGGCCACCCGCGAGTTGCCGATCGCGTGCGTGGAGGGCTGGAGTGCGAGCGCGACGTGGACGGGTGTCGTGCTGGCCGACCTCGTCCGGGCCGTCGGCGGTGACCCGAACTCCGACGTGCGGATGATCTCGCTGGAACGGCCGGGGCCGTACTCGCGTACGACACTGGTCGCCAGGCACGCCCGCGACGACCACACCCTGATCGCCCTGAAGATCAACGGCGAGACGCTCGACGTCGACCACGGTTACCCGTGCCGCTTGATCGCCCCGACGATATCCGGTGTGCTGCAGACGAAGTGGCTCTCCCGGATCGAAGTGGTCCGATGAGGGCGCTGCTGATCGCCATCGGCGTCGCGATGGCCGGCTATGGCGTGGTGCTGCTGTGGGACGACCCGGTCGAGGTACTGGTGCGCATCGCGGTGTGGGCCGCGGCCGGTGTGCTGTTGCACGACTTCGTGTTCGCACCGATCGCGGCGGCCTTCGGGCTCGCGGGTCGTCGTGTGATCAGGGGACGATGGTGGGCGCCGGTGACGGTGGCCGGGCTGTGCACCGCCACGCTGGTCCTGCTCGCCATCCCGGTGTACACGCGGCCGGGTGCGCACGCGGACAACCCGACGGTGCTCGACAGGAACTATCCGCTCGGGTTCTGGATCGCGATCGCGGTGGTGTGGGCGTGCGTGCCGCTCTACTGGTCGATCGACCGGGCCCGGTCGCGACGGCTGCTACCAGTTGGTGAAGATCAGGTGGTTGAGCACCAGGGCCCCGATGACGTTGAGCGCCAACCACCATCGGTGTGATCTCGGGGGCAGCAGTGCCGTCGCGGCCACCAGCCACACCGTGAACGGCAACCAGATCCGTTCCACCTCGGCCTTGCTCAGCATGCTCAGGTCGGCGCACGCGATGGCCAGCAGCGCACCGATGACGACGAGGTGCAGGCCGGACCGTTGCTTGATCGCCGCGACGTCGAGGACCCGTCCGATGCCCGCGACCGTGCCGAGCCCGACCGCGCAGACGACCGCCGCGAGGTTGCCCCACGCCCAGTACCGGAACGGGCGGTCCAGCGCAATGCCCTGCCAGTAGCGTTCCTGCACCAGGTGATATCCGTCGAACCACCAGAACCCGGCCGCGGCGAACACCCCGACGATCACGAGCGCGGCGACGACGGCGGGTACCAGTGCGCGCATGGCCGAGCGCAGGTTCGGCGCGGCGATCAGCACGGCCACCGCGACCAGTGCGATGAGGCCGAGACCGTAGTTGAGGAAGATGGCCCACCCGAGCAGGAGTCCCGCGGCCGTGGCGGCCAGCACCGGGATGCGGGCCGTCCCGCGTGCGGCGAGTGCCAGCAGTGCGATGCCCCATGCGGCGACGCCCGCGAAGTAGCCGTCGGCGGAGACCGCGATCCAGATGGCAGTCGGGGCGACCGCGAGGAAGGGCGCCGCCCGCCGGGCGGTCGACTCGTCGGCGAGCGCGCGCACGGCCACGACGATGGCAGCGGCCGCGCTCGAGCCGACGAGCAGGCACAGCATGCCGGCCCACCCGCCGCCGCCGAGGCCGATGCGGTCAAGCCACACGAAGGTGAGCAGCGCGCCGGGCGGGTGGCCCGACACGTGGGTGATCCACGAGTCCGGTTGGTAGTCGAGGATGCGGCTCGAGAACGTCCGGACCGCCTCGGGGATGTCGTCGATGGTCGGTACCTGGCGCAGGTATTCGTGGCGGGCGGTGAGCCTGCCCGCGAAGCCGCGCTCCCAGCCGTCGATCATGGCCAGCGAGAACGCCCATGCCGCGGCGGTCGCCCACGTCACCAACGGCACGGCGCGCCACGGCAGCCGCCCGGCGACGTTGCGGCCCGCCAGCACGACGGCGGCGCCGATGACGATGGCCGGCACGGTGCCCCACCCGACGTGCGCGTCCCACCACCCGAAGATGGGTGCCGTGCCCGCGAAGTCGCGGAAGCGTTCCGGGGTCGCGTTGATGAGCGGCGTGACGCTGCCCAGGTCCAGGTGCGGGACGACGAACGCGGCGACCACCAGCACGACCGCCACCGTGACGGCGACTACCTCCCGGGTGATCGACCCGTCGTTGCGCCCACCTGGAGTTCCCACGTCTTCCCACCCTAGGTGGGTAGCTCGTGAGTCCGGGCTGACGGTTCGGTGACGCTCAGGAACCGCTGATGCCGAGCCGGTCGGTCAGGAACAGGAACGCGGCAGCGAAGTCGTTGTCGGCCGTCGCCTCGCGCACCATCGACCAGTCGACCTGCTCGCGCACGGCGCGGGCCGCGGGCAGCAGCGCCGCGAAGTTGCAGTGATGTTCGTGCAGCGACCTCAGCTTCTGGGTGAACACCACGGTCGGCTCCAGCACGGGCATCGGGATCGCCAGCACGTCGCGGCGCGCGGCCGAGGCGATCAGCTCGTGGGTCACCACCTCGCCGTTGACCCGGTGCAGGACGTCGACGAACACCGATCCCGACGTGCCCTTGAACAGCCAGTCCTCTGGTGTGCGCTCGACGTCGAACCCGGCATCGGAGAGCGTCGACACCGCGGCTTCGACGTCGACCTCCGCGACCACCAGATCGACGTCGTGGACGGGTTCGGGTGCGCCGTGCACCCACAGCGCATAGCTGCCTGCCAGCGCGAACTCCGGTCCGTGGGCTTTGAGCGCGGACGCTGCGCGGCGCAATGCCTCGCGCAGTTCTTCGTGGTTGCCGGGTATCGCGCTGCACTCGGCTGGTGGATGAATCGTCATGGTGGGTACCTAGTACCCCATGCGGATGGCGACATTCAACATCTTGCACGGGCGAACCGTGGGCGACGGGGTAGACCTCGACCGCCTGCGCGACTGCGTGCGGACCATCGACGCCGACGTGCTGGCGCTCCAAGAGGTGGACTTCGAGCAGGAGAGGTCGGGGATGGCCGACCTGACGGCCGTCGCGGCCGAAGCGATGGGGGCGGTCAGCCACCGGTTCGTGGCGGCGATCTCCGGTACGCCGGGCGCGACGTGGATGGCGGCCACTGGCGACCATCAGCCCGGTACCGCCGCCTACGGGGTGGCGCTGCTGTCGCGTTTCCCGGCGACGTCGTGGCAGGTGGTGCGGTTGCCGCGGATCCCGATGAAGTTCCCGATGTACCTGCCGGGCCCCAATCGCGTGATGGTGGTCGACGAGGAACCCCGAGCCGCGGTCATCGGACGGTTCGACACCCCGATCGGGACGCTCACGGTGGCCAACACCCACCTGTCGTTCGTGCCCGGCTGGAACCGCAGTCAGCTGCGGCGGCTCGTTCGCGACCTGAAGGGCCTGCCCGGTCCGCGGATACTGACCGGTGACCTCAACCTGAACGCGAACTCGGCGCGGCGCTGGTCGGGCCTGCGCTCGCTCGGTGATCCGGCTCCGACGTTCCCCGCGACCAAGCCCGACCGGCAGCTCGACCACCTGCTGACCGACGACCCCACGCTGGTGGCGCGCCACACCGCGACCCCGGAGATGGCGATATCCGATCACCGCCCGCTGATCGTCGACCTAGACGTTTCGCGCCGGTGATCACGGGGCACTGCCTGCCATGAACCGGGGCGAGCGAAGCGACGGGGAATTGAACCCTGTGAGAGGAGTGACCTCATGACCAGCAGCACGCGAGACACGGGATCGCGGTCGGACGCACCGATCGCAGAACTCGTCAGCGACCTGTCAGCGCAGACATCCCGTCTGGTGCGCGACGAGATGCGTTTGGCCACAGCCGAACTCAAGGAATCTGCGAAGCACGCGGGTGTCGGCGCCGGTTTGATCGGTGCCAGCGGCCTGATGGCGGTGTTCGGCCTCGCCGCGCTCATCACGGCCGCCATCGCCGGGCTGGCCCTGGTGCTCCCGGTCTGGGCCTCGGCGTTGATCGTCGCCGTCGTCCTGTTCGTGATCGCCGCGGTCGCCGCACTGATCAGCAAGGCACAGGCGAAGAAGGTGCCGCCGCCGCTGCAGGTCAGCACCGAGAGCGTGAAGAAGGACATCCAAGAAGTGAAGGGATCGGCGACGTCATGACCGACACCAGCGGCAGTGCGGGCAACCCCTCCGAACCGGCGCCCGACGCCGGCGTCGAGGAGATCCGCGCCGACATCGAGGAGACCCGTGCGGCGCTCGGCGAGACCGTCGCCGCGCTGACCGACAAGATGGACGTCAAGGGCCGCGCCGAGGACAAGGTGCACGAAAAGGTCGCCGACGCCAAGGTCGCCGTCGCGCGCACCAAGCACGTGGTCACCGAGAATGCCCGCGCCTACCCGGCGGTGCCGTGGGTGGCGGCCGCCGTCGTGGCGGTGCTCCTCGGCGGCGTGGTGGTGTTCCGCCGCCGCCGAGGCCGCCGCTGACACGTGCTCAGCCCGGCAGGGTCTCCCCGCCGATCGGCGCGAGCACCTCGCCGCTGTAGTACGACGACATCCGTCCGGCGGCGAAGAACACGTAGGACGGGGCGATCTCGTCGGGTTGGGCCGCGCGCCCCATCGGGGTCTGCTCGCCGAACGACTCGGCTTTCTCCGCAGGCATGGTGGCGGGGATGAGCGGCGTCCAGACCGGTCCCGGCGCAACGCAGTTCACGCGGATGCCGCGCTCCTGCAGTGACTGTGCCAGCGAGTAGGTCAGTGCGATGACGGCCCCCTTGGTGGCCGAGTAGTCGATCAGTGTCTTGTTGCCCCGCAACCCGTTGATCGATGCCGTGTTGATGATCGACCCGCCGTCGGGCAGGTGCGCCAGCGCGGCCTTGGTGACGTGGAAGAAGCTGTCGATGTTGACGGCGAACGTGTGGCGCCACTGCTCGTCGGACAGTTCTGCGAAGTCCTCGACCGGGTTCTGGTACGCCACGTTGTTCACCAGCAGGTCTAAACCGCCCAGCGCGTCGGCGGTCTCGGCCACCACCTCGCGGCAGCGCTGCGGGTCCGACAGGTCGCCGGGAAGCCGAACGGCCTTGCGGCCCTCGCGTTCCACGAGTTCGACGGTGTGCTTGGCGTCGTCGTCCTCGGAGAGGTAGGCGATGGCGACGTCGGCGCCCTCCTTGGCGAACGCCACCGCCACGGCGCGGCCGATGCCGGAGTCGCCGCCGGTGATCAGGGCGCGCCTGCCCGAGAGCAGTCCCCGTCCCTCGTAGTCGCGCATCTCGTCGGAGGGGCGGTCGGACATCTCGCCGGTGCGGCCGGGGTATTCGGTGTCATTGGACATGACCGCCCGGTACCCGGGGCCCAGGCCCCCAAACGAACTCCCGACGCACCTGATATGGCCAGGTGGGGGGCAGACGAATGCGGCTAGACTCGTTGTCGACAACTGAGTATGGGGGTTCTGCATGCCGTTCGACGCCACTGAACTGGCAGGCCGCGTGGAGTCCCTGCTGCGGCAGATTCAGGGTGGGAAGGCCACCGAGTCGGAGCTGCTGCTCGGCGACCTGGTCGCCACGGCCCTCGATGGCATCTCCGCTGCGAACGAGGTGGGTATCACGGTGGCGTCCAAGCACGCTGACATCAGCACGCTCGCATCGACCGGTCCGGTGGCCAAGACCCTCGATGACGTCCAGCGGCGGCATCAGGAGGGCCCGTGCGTTGCCGCTGCGTGGGCCAACCACATGGTGCGCGTCGACGATCTCACCACCGACACCCGGTGGCCCGCGTACGCCGAGGAAGCGTTGGCGCAGACGTCGGTTCGATCGATCCTGGCGTTCCAGCTGTTCGCCGACAACCAGACGATGGGCGCGCTGAACTTCTACGCCGACGAGCCGCGTGCGTTCGACGACGCCGACGTCGAGATGGGGCTCCTCTACGCGACTCACACCGCGCTGGCGTGGAATCTGCTCCGTCGCGACGAGCAGTACCGCAGCGCACTGGCGAGCCGGGACGTGATCGGGCAGGCCAAGGGCATCCTGATGGAACGATTCTCGGTCGATGCAATCCAGGCCTTCGACCTGCTGCGGCGGTTGTCGCAGCAGTCCAACACGGCGCTGGTCGACATCGCGCGCCGCGTCGTCGACAATTCCGGCGACGCTACGGGGCCACGACCTCCATCAGCAGCATCGCGCCCGTGACGCCGAGTCCGGTGGTCTGAAAAGACGAGCAGGTCACGCGCACCCGAGTCGGCTTGCCACGCCGGTTGAAGGTGTCGACGACGGCCTCGCTCGAAGTGTCGGGATCGACGAACGCCGCGCCGATCAGCGGCTTGAGTTCCGCGGTGGGGAGCCCGACGTCCAGATCGAGCAGCGATCGACCGGTCGCCTCCTCGGCCCGCAGGCCCCACAGTTCCTCGCACCCGCGGTTCCACACGGCGACCCGCAGTTGCTGATCGACCACCACCATGCCCAGCCGAATCGAGTTGATCAGCGAGTCGGAGAAGATCTTCGCTTCGTCGAGTTGCATGCCGCGTTCGTTGAGCGTTTCGTTGATCGTGTGCAGTTCGTCGTTCGTCGACTGCAGCTCCTCGTTCATCGTCTCGAGTTCTTCGTTCGTGGACTGCAGTTCCTCGTTGGTGGTCTCGAGTTCCTCGACCGTCGACTGCAGTTCTTCGTTGGTGGTCTCGAGTTCTTCGTTCGTGGACTGCAGTTCCTCGTATGCCGTCTCCAGCTGATGGTTCGTCTGCACCACCTTGTCGAGCAGGCCCTTGGTGGCCGTGACGTCGAAGAACACGATCGATACGCCCGCGAACCCGTCGGCGCTGTCGATCAGGGGGTTGACGTGAACTTCGAACCACACCGGGTCGGCGCCGGGCTGCTGCCACCGCACGTCCTGGACGCGGGCGGAGCGGCGCTCGGATCTGGCCCGGTCGATGTAGGTGCGGAGTTCGACCGGACGGTAGGACACCTCGAGGTCGCGCAATAGCCGGCCGACGTCGCGCCCGGAGAGCCCGAAGAGCGCTTCGGCCTGATGGTTGATCATGGCGACGGTGTCGTCGCCCGTGACGACGATCTGCGCCACCGGGCTGGCGCGGAAGGCCAATTCGCGCACACCGTGAAGTCCGGGCAGGTCACCGTGCCGTTCCACGGGCAACGCTACGACGTCGGCGCGCTCGACGGTCACGTGGCTGCCTGCGGCCTTGCGGAAGATCCGGTTCGGCAGGTCCAGGGCCGTGAACCGCTCGGTGTGGCTCAGCAGCATTTCGGCGTGCCCCAAGAACAGCGTGCCCCGTGGTCCGAGCGCGAAGTGCAGGCGTTTGACGATGTTGCGTTGGGTCTCGGCGTTGAAGTACATCAGCGTGTTGCGGCAGACCAGGAGGTCGACGCGTGAGATGGGCGCGTCCTTGACGAGGTCGTTGCGGCCGAACACCACGGTGCGCCGCAGGTCCTTGTCGAAGGCATACCGGTCGCCGATCCGTTCGAAGTACTTGTCTCGCAACGGTTCTGGGACTGACTCGACCTGCCGCGTCTCGAAGGCGGCCAGTCGCGCCTCGGCGAGCGCCTCCTCGTCGACGTCGGTCGCATAGATCTTGACGCGCTGCCGAAAGGCCTCCTTGCCCATCGCCTCTGCGAAGACCATGGCCATGGTGAACGGCTCCTGGCCGGTCGCGCAGCCTGCGCTCCACACCCGGATGGGGTCCGTCGGTGAACGCTCGGCCAGCAGGCCGGGAACCACCTCGTTCGCGATGACGTCCCATGCCTCGGGGTCCCGGAAGAAGGAGGTCACGTTGATCAGGATCGTGTTGAACAGGGCGTCGAACTCGTCCGAGTCGGCCTGCAGCACGTCGAGATAGTCCCCGAACGATTCGTGATGAGCCTGATCCATCCGGTGCCGCACCCGGCGCATCAGGGAACCGCGCTTGTAGCCGGTGAAGTCGAAACCGCGGGAGTCGCGGACGAACCGCAGCAGCGCCTCGAACGACTCGTCGGCGGCGTCTGTGGTGTCGTCGGTTCCGTGTGAGCCCGTCAAGGCTCGAACCTTACCGGTCACAACCGGTTCTCCGGGCCGAGGACTGCCCACACCGTCTTCCCCGTCGACGTGGGCGCAGACCCCCAGGTCCGCGTCAGCGAGTTGACGATCGCGAGCCCGGACACCACGTCCGTGCCACCGTCGGTGCCCTCGTGCCGCATGGCCGGGGACGAGCTTGCGTCCTCGACCGCGATGGTGATGGCTCCGCCGAGTTCCTCGACGATGAGCACCGGGTCGCTGAAGGTGTGGACGAGGACGTTGTCGACCAGCAGCCACGCCACGGTCGCCGCGGCCGGCGCCATCTCCTCGGCGTCCCAGGCGTCCAGGCTGTCTGCGACGAACCGTCGCGCCTCGGCGCGGCCCAGTGGACGGGTGATGACCGTGCGGGCACGCCGCCGCACGGAGCCGGCGGGCCGATCGAGCGTGGCCATTGCCGACGCGAGATCCGGGTGGACCGGGACGTAGCGGGTGATGCCGTTGCGCTGCAGTACGAGTCGGCCCCGTTCGTGCTCGCAGACCAGGGCCACCGGGACGTCTGGCCACGTGCTGACGTGCCAACGCGCGCTGGTGAACACCGTCCACGCCGAGGGGGACGGCGCGTGCAGGCGGGTGACGTCGACGACGACGCCCGCGGGCTGATCGAGCGCGCACTTTACGACCGTGTCGCGCAGTGTGCGGTAGGTCGAGCCGTCGAGGATGCCCTCCACGGTGAGTACGCACGCGTTCGGTTCGGCGTCGGTCGTGATCCGCAGTGGCGCGACGCTACTCACGGCCGGAGAGGCCGATGCTCGACAGCCGATCGCGCAGCACCGACAGGGCCCGATCCGCTTCCTCTGCGGCCGCGGTGTAGCGGACCGCCATCATGCCCGGGCCCACCTTCTCGGCCAGCGTCCGCGACAGCTTCGCCTTCTCCTGCAGGCTGCGCACCGCGACCCACAGTGCCCCTTCGATCTCGGTGTCCCGCGCTTCGAGCAGGGCGTCGGCGGTCCACGCGTGGCCGACCTGACAGCGGAAGCCCCGGTCCTCGATGCTCTGCAGGGATCCGTTGCAGTCCGGGCACGTGTAGCCCGACGGCGGGCCGAGTTGTTCGGTGTCGATCGGCGCACCGAATTGGGGGGCCATCGCGATCCGGTTCTCCAGCTCCATCGCAGCGTCGCGGGGCATGGACGACTCCTCTACGTCGCGTTCGGCCAGTTGCTTGAGTATGCCGCTGATCTCCGGCACCGGGACCGTATGGTCCACGACGCCCGCGGCGAGGGCGTTCTTCGGCAGGGATGGGAACAGTGCGTCGTCGGGCGACTGGCAGACCGTGATGCCGCCGCGGGCCTTGATCGCCTGCAGACCGAGCACGCCGTCGTCGAGCACGCCCGAGAGCAGCACTCCGATCGCGCGCGGCCCGAAGGCCAGCGCTGCCGACCGGAACAGTGCGTTGATCGCGGGCCGGTGACCGTTCTCGGTGGGCCCCTTGGTGACGGCGACGTGGTGATCGTCGAGCAGCAGGTGGTGGTCGGGCGTGGAGACGTACACGTGCCCGGCCTGAATGTGGGTGCCGTGCTGGGCGGGCGACGCGGGCAGCGGGCCGGCACGGTCGACGATGCGGGCCAGCACGCTGGGTGCCTCCGACGGCATGTGCAGCACCACGAGCACCGCGTACGGCAGGTCGGCCGGAAGTGTCGACGCCAGGCGCATCAATGCCTCGACACCGCCGGCCGAGGCGCCGACGACGACCACGCCAACCATCGCACTGTCATCAGCCATTTGTGTGTGGCTACCCGCTGACCGGCTCGTCAACCAAGATCGCGTGCGGCCGTTTGGTGGCCCGGGCCATGGGAACCCGGCGGCCGTCATTGGAAGACCATCGAAGGAGGAACCCGTGGCAGACAACAGCGGCCCCGAGGAAGGCATCAAGGGCGCAGTCGAGGGCGTGAAGGGCAAGGCGAAGGAAGTCGCAGGCACCGTCGCCGGTCGCGATGACCTGCAGCGTGAAGGTCAGGCGCAGCAGGACAAGGCCGATGCACAGCGCGAGGCGTCCCAAAAGGAAGCCGAAGCCGAGGCGGCCCGCGGCGCCGCCGACGCCAACGAGGCTCGGGAGAAGTCCGAGCAGTAGACGCCTCGGGTGCTGCGGCCCGGCCCCGAAAGGTGCCGGGCAGCAGCACTATCCGCTGAGCGAAACGTGGTATCCCGCTGACGCATGACCCGGTTTCGTTGCTAGGCGACCCGGATATCTCGACGTCCCGCGGCCAGGACGGCGCGGTGCAACGATGGGAGTTTCGTGAAGGTCAGCCTGGTGGGTCCGCATGCAGACGCCGACGGCCGTGGATTGGCCGCAGCGCTGTCGAGTCAGGGACACGCCGTCACCGTGTACACCCGACGCACGTCCGCCGCTCAGCCCGACGAGTGGACCACGGGTGCCGGCTACGTCGTCAGACCGCTGACCGCAGGCGAGATGGCCGTTGCTGCCCCGGACGACGAGTTGCCCGCGATGGGGGAGTTCGCGCAACGCCTCGACGCCGCGTGGACGTCGGACCGGCCCGACGTCGTCCACGCCGACTGGTGGACGTACGGCATCGCCGCCCAACTCGCAGCCAATCATCACGACGTCCCGACGGTGCAGACGTTCACCGCCGTCGGTTCGGTGCAGCGGCGACGACAGAACCGCGACGCCATCTCCGAGAACAGGACGCGCATGGAGAAGGTGTTGGCGCGCAATGCGTCCTGGGTCACCGCGTCGTGTTCGGAGGACGTCGACGAGCTGGTGCGGTTCGGCCGTCCGCGTGGCCGGATGTCGGTCCTCGGGCGCGGGGTCGACACCGAGGCGTTCACGGTCGAGGGGCCCATCGCATCCCGCACCGAACGTCATCGCGTGATCGTGGTGGCGCGCAACCTGCTGCCGCACAAGAACATCGACTTGCTGATCCGCGCCATGGCGACGGTTCCGGATGCCGAGCTGCTGGTGGTCGGAGGCCCGCCCCGCAGTGGTTTGCGGCAGCACGACGAGGCCTGCCGACTGCACCGCATCGCCGTCGCGACTGCGGTGGCCGACCGCGTGCACTTCACCGGTGCGGTGCCGACCGCCGACATGCCCGCGCTGATGAGGTCGGCCGACGTCCTGGTGTGTCCCTCGGCCTACGAGCCCTTCGGGGTTCCCGTCGTGGAGGCGATGGCATGCGGTGTGCCCGTGGTGGCCTCGAGCGTCGGCGGCATGGTCGACACCGTCGTGCACGACGTCACCGGACTGCTCGTCCCCTCCGTCACGCCGAAGGCACTCGGACACGCCGTCCGCAACGTCCTGCGGCAAGGCGTGCTGCGCCGCGGAATGGGACTGGCCGGCCGGGCTCGTGCCAGTTCGCGGTACGGCTGGGATCGGGTGGCCCGTGACACCGAGGTCGTCTACGACCGCCTGCTGGCGACCAACGCCCATCAGGTCCGGCAACCGTCCTGACCATTTCGGGACGTCAGCGGCGTATGCTGTGGTCGTCTGGCTGAGCATCGAGCCGACGAGGCTCGACCGAACGCCACCATGTCGTGGTCACGGCTCGAGTCATCGCCCGGACTCCGAAGAGCGGACATGACATGACACAGGCTTCTCGACTTCGAGATCTCGACGTTCCCGAGGAACCGTCGAGTTCTGCGCACGCGTTCTCCACCACGGACCCGGCCGCGGGCGATCGCTTCATCGGCGCGCTCTACGGCGGCGCGGTACGCCTACTCGGCTTCACCAGGGGCACCCCGCTACGGCACGCTCGCTACGACGGCGGCGAATTCACCCTGGACGAGGTCACGTTGCCGCGGGGAGTTCGCCTGGAGGCGGCACCCGAGTCGGGCGCACTGATATTCGAGGTGGTGTCGGGCGACCTGCGCTTCATGGACGACGAGGGGCAGACCACGCTGCTGTCGGCGGGGGAGTCGGCGCTCGCCGCGTCGGGTCTACCGATCACGCTGCAAGCCACACAGGCCAGGATCCGCATCGTGGGGCTGGCGGCGTCGCTGCTGCGCCGGGTCGCCGGTGAACAAGCGCTGCTGTTCCAGGGGTCGATCGAATTTCAGCACCGCCTTCCGGTCGACCAGGCGTCGAACGACACGTGGGCGCGCTGCCTGCGCTTCGTGTTGGAGACGGTGTGGCCGAGCCCCTCCGGAGCCGGCATGCTCCTCGTCGATGCATGCGCGAGGACTCTCGCCGCGGCTGCGCTGACCACGTTCGGCGACTCGGAGCGGTCGATCACGCTGGCGACGGATGACGCGCAGATGCCCGCACAACTGAAGCGGGCGATGTGGTTCGTCAACGGCAAGGTCGACAGTGACATCGGCATTCAGGAGATCGCCGATGCCGTGCATCTGTCACCGCGCGCCGTGCAGTACCTGTTCCGTCGTCACCTCAACACCACGCCGACGGAGTACGTGCGCCGCCTCCGCCTGCACCGGGCGCACCAGGATCTGCTCGCAGGCAGCAACGGCAGCGCCACCGTGAGTGCGATTGCGACCCGGTGGGGCTTCGCCCACACCGGCCGGTTCGCCGTCCTCTACCGCCAGACCTACGGCCAGAGCCCACATCAGACGCTGCGCGGCTGACCGTTTCACGGTCTTCCCGCCGGGTACCGGCGATCGGTGACCGTCCCGCCGCGCGAATCGGCGCTCCTCATCGGCATGGCCGACGACACGGTCGCGCCCGTGTTGCCTCGCCTGGCGCCGGTGTCCTTCCGCCCGGGTGACGTCCTGTTCGCCGAGGGCGATCCCGGCGACCACCTGTTCCTGCTGACCGACGGTCGGGTCAAGCTCGGGCACCTCGCTCACGACGGACGGGTCGGGCTGACGGGGGTGGCGGGCCCCGGCGACTTCTTCGGCGAGACGTCGATCATCGATCCGTCGCCGCATGCGTTTCGGGCGGTTGCGATGACCCTTGGCCGCGCGGTGACGCTGGACCGGACGACGCTCACGTGGTGGACCGGGGTACGGCCGGAGGTGACCGAGCAACTGCTGCGCATCCTCGCGCGCAGGGTCCGGCGCAGCTGCCGCGCCGTCTCGGAGGTGCTGTGCGACGACGCGGCCACCCGGTTGGCGCAGCGGTTGATCGATCTCGCGCAGCAGTTCGGGCGTCAGCGTGACGGCACGGTTTCCCTCGATCACGGTCTGACGCAGGAGGAGATCGCCCAGCTGATCGGCACGTCGCGAGAGACGGTCTGCAAGGTGCTGCAGGACTTCGGGCGGCGGGGTTGGGTCCGACTCGACGGCAAGACCATCGTCATCGTCGACGGCGACGGTCTGGCCCGGCGCTCCCGGGCCAGCTCGGCCGCCGAGACGGGGGCGTTTCGGCCGCTGCCCTGCGGGTAGCAACCGAGGATGAAGGCCGTGACGTGGCACGGGAAGCGCGACGTACGCGTCGACACCGTGCCCGACCCAGAAATCCAAGAGCCCACCGACGCCATCATCGAGGTGACGTCCACCAACATCTGCGGATCCGACCTGCACCTCTACGAGGTGCTCGGCGCATTCATGAACGAGGGCGACATCCTCGGCCACGAACCGATGGGCGTGGTGCGCGAGGTCGGCTCGGCAGTCACCAACCTGAGCGTGGGGGACCGCGTCGTCATCCCGTTCCAGATCTCGTGCGGGTCCTGCTACATGTGCGATCTGGCGTTGTACACCCAGTGCGAGACGACCCAGGTCCGCGAGCAGGGCAAGGGCGCAGCGCTGTTCGGCTACTCCCAGCTCTACGGCGCGGTGCCCGGTGGCCAGGCTCAGTACCTCCGGGTGCCCCAGGCGCAGTTCACCCACATCAAGGTTCCCGAGGGACCGCCGGACGCGCGGTTCGTGTACCTGTCGGACGTGCTGCCCACCGCGTGGCAGGGAGTCGAGTACGCCGGCGTGCCCGACGGCGGTTCGGTGACCGTGCTCGGCCTCGGCCCGATCGGCGACATGGCGGCCCGCATCGCCCACCACCGCGGCTATCGCGTGATCGGCGTCGACATGGTGCCGGAGCGGCTGGCACGGGCGGCCGCCTTCGGCATCGACACCATCGACCTGAACGCCATCGACATGACCATCGGCGACGTGGTGCGGCAGATGACCGCGGGACGCGGCACCGACTCGGTGATCGACGCCGTCGGCATGGAAGCCCACGGTTCACCGGTGGCGAAGACCGCCCAGCAGATCTCGGGGCTGCTGCCCGATGCGATCGCCAAGCCGATGATGGAGAACCTCGGCGTCGACCGTCTCGACGCGCTGTACTCGGCGATCGACATCGTGCGCCGCGGCGGCACGGTCTCGCTGTCCGGCGTCTACGGCGGCGCCGCGGACCCGATGCCGATGCTCACGATGTTCGACAAGCAGATCCAGCTGCGCATGGGGCAGGCGAACGTCAAGCGCTGGGTGGACGACATCATGCCCCTGCTCACCGATGACGACCCATTGGGCGTCGACACGTTCGCGACCCACGTCCTGCCCATCGAAGACGCCCCGCACGCCTACGACATCTTCCAGAAGAAGGAGGACGGCGCAGTCAAGATTATGCTGCTGCCCTAGCTGGGGAGTGCACCGAATCTGCTCTGGAGCAGCAGGTTCGAGTCTGATGCTGCGCTCGCCGAACCCGTCTGGAAAATCTTCAATCCTAGAAGTTTCGAGGGTTCGGCCCAGGGTATGCGGCGCGCCATGCCCGACCTGGACGAACCTCGCGAGGTGCTCATCTGGCACGTGCACGGCAGCTGGACGGAGGCCTTCGTCTCCGGTGCGCACTCCTATCTCGTACCGCGGTCCGACGACGGCAGCGCCCGCGGGTTGTGCGGAAGGGACTGGCCTGCTGCTCGGGAAGTCGGCTACGAGGAGCTGGCCGACCGACCGGTCGACCTGGTGGTGCTGCAACGCCCGGAGGAACTGGAGCTGACGGCACGGTGGCTCCGGCGCCGGCCCGGCATCGACGTCCCCGCCGTCTACGTCGAACACAATGCACCGCGTCCGTATGCGGTCGACAGCAGACACCCGCTCGGTGACCGATCGGACATCCCGATCGTGCACGTCACCGACTTCAACCGGCTGATGTGGGACAACGGCCGTGCGCCCACGCGCGTCATCGACCACGGCATCCCCGATCCCGGTCATCTCTACAGCGGTGAGATCGATTCCGCCGCAACGATGATCAACGAGCCGGTACGGCGGTGGCGCACCGTCGGTGCCGACCTGCTCGGCCCGCTCGGTTCCTACGTCCCGATCGACGTATGGGGCATCGGCAGCGAGGACCTCAACGCCGCAGAGCACCGCGTCGCGGGTGTTACGGGCCGCGGTGACGTGCCGACCGCCCGGTTGCTTCGGGAGGTCGCGCGACGCCGGGTCTACGTGCACACCGCACGGTGGACGTCACTGGGACTCTCACTGCTCGAGGCGATGACGATGGGGATGCCCGTCGTCGCGGTCGCGGCCACGATGGCCCCGCTGGCGGTGCCGAGGGAAACCGGCGTGGTCAGCGCCGACCCCGACGCGCTGGGCCGTGCGGCCGCCCACTTCCTGGCCGATCGCGAGGCGGCGACCCTGGCAGGAAAGGCCGCCCGCGACTTCGCGCTCACCCACTTCGGGCTCGGTCGATTCCTCGACGACTGGGACCGGCTGATCGAGGAGGTCTGCTCATGAGGATCGCGATGATCTCCGAACACGCCAGCCCGCTGGCACATCTCGGTGGGGTCGACGCCGGCGGTCAGAACGTCGCCGTCGCCGAACTCTCCGCCGCGTTGGCGCGGCGGGGACACGAGGTCGTGGTGTACACCCGCCGCGACGACGGGGACCTGCCCGAACGCGTCGACACCGAGCAGGGGTACGCCGTCGTCCACGTGCCCGCCGGTCCCACGCGCGAGTTGCCGAAGGACGATCTGCCGCAATACATGTCAGCCTTCGGGGACTTCCTCGCCGACGAGTGGCACCGGTGGCGGCCCGACGTGGCGCACGCGCACTTCTGGATGTCGGGTCTGGCCACCATGCCTGCTGCCGCCGCCCACGGCGTCCCCGCCGTGCAGACGTTTCACGCGCTCGGCATCGTCAAGCGCCTGCACCAGGGTGCCGACGACACCAGCCCCGACGACCGGATCCGGCTCGAGACCGCGATCGCCCGCGACGTCGACTGGGTGGCGGCGACGTGTTCGGACGAGGTCGACGAGCTGGAACGGATGGGTCGGTCACGGTCGAGGGTGTCGGTGGTGCCGTGCGGGGTGAACACCGACGAGTTCACACCCGGCGGGCCTGCCGCCACCCGCGGTGGCGCACCGCACCGCATCGTGTCGGTCGGACGGCTGGTGCCCCGCAAGGGGTTCGAGACGATGATCTGCGCGATGCGGATGATCCCGCACGCCGAACTCGTCATCATCGGAGGCCCGGACAAGTCCAGGTTGGACTCCGACGCCGAAGCCGTTCGGCTGCAGCGGCTCGCGACCCACTTCGGCGTGGCCGACCGCGTCCACCTCTACGGATCGGTGGGCCGGGAGGAGATGCCGATGCTGCTGCGATCGGCCGACGTGGTCGCCGCCACACCCTGGTACGAGCCGTTCGGCATCGTGCCGCTGGAGGCCATGGCCTGCGGGGTGCCCGTGGTGGCGTCGGCGGTCGGCGGCATGCTCGACACGGTGCTCGACGACGCCACGGGGCGCCTGGTCGAGCCGAAGAACCCTCGGGCCCTGGCCGACGCCATCAACCCGATCCTGTGGGACGAGCGGCGCTGCGAGCGGCTGGGTCGCGCGGGTAGACGCCGTGTGCTCGAACACTATTCGTGGGACCGGGTGGCCGCCGCGATGGCCGGCGTCTACCGCCACGTCACCACGCGCAACGCGGTGGGGTCGGCTCGATGAGCCGGCATCCGTCACGACCGGGCGAGCAGCTCCAGCGACTCCTCGACGTCGCGGGGCAGCCGGCGCCTGTCTCGCGCGACGCTCGGCAACAGCCGCACCGCCTCTGCCATGGCGCGCGCGTGGGCCTCGTCACGCGTAGCGGCCCTCGCCAACCGAGTTGCGGCACGGACGCATTCGCGTGGCGGGCGACGCAGCCAGGTGGTCAGCACGTCGTTGCGGAGGCTGCGGGCGTCCTGTACCGCGTTGGGCGGACGCACCGACGACGGCTGGTGGTAGGCCACCAAGTCCGGGCAGAAGCACAGATCCCATCCCGCCGCGGCGAGGTCGATCGCCAGCAGGCCCTCCTCGCCGCGGAAGTGCAGGATGCTGCTGAATCCGCCGACGGCTTCGAAGGCCTCCTTGCGCACGATCGACGAGCACGCCAGGAACCCGAGTATCGACGGGCCGGGCAGCGACGGATCGTGACCCAGCGGGCTGGCCGCGAGCATGTCGGAGAGTTCGTCGGTCCGGCCGCTGGGCAGCACGACGGTGCGCGCGGCGAGCAGCCCGACCGTGGGGTACTCGGCGAACAGCTTCTCGGCGCGCACGGTGGCATCGGGCTCCCACCAGGAGTCGTCGTCGCAGAAGGCGACGAACGGAGTCTCCGCCGCCGACACCCCGACGTTGCGGCCCACGGCACCGAGGTTCTCGGCGAGCGGGATGACCCGCAGCCGTCCCGGATCGATCGACCCCGCCCGATGCAGCGCGAGCACCGAGTCGTCGCGGGATCCGTTGTCCACGACGATGACCGGGCAGTCGGTCTCGCGCAACAACCGTTCCACGACCGCGACCACCTCCGGGGACCGGTCGCGGCTGGCTATGACGAACGAGGTGAGTGACATGACCGCAGCAGCTACCCTTCTCGATCAGGGTCAAACTCGGGGGTCGCGTGTCCTGGTGACGGGCGGCAGCGGGTTCCTCGGCAGCAGGCTCTGCGAGCGCCTGTTCGACCTGGGTGCCGCCGAGGTGGTGTGCGTGGACGACCTGTCCACCAGCGCGCCCGGCGCGCACAACCGGCTCGCGCACCGGGACGGCTACCACTTCGTCGCACACGACATCGCGAACCCGCTGCCGCAGCCGTGGCGAGACGTGCTGTTCGACACGGTGTTCCACCTCGCGTCGCCGGCGTCGCCGGTGGACTACCTGCGCATGCCGACCGCCACCCTGCGCACGGGTAGCCAGGGCACCACCGTGGCGCTCGACGTGGCGCAACGGTGCGGCGCGCGGTTCGTGCTGGCGTCCACCAGCGAGGTCTACGGTGACCCACTGGAACACCCGCAGCGCGAACACTATTGGGGGAACGTCAATCCGATCGGGCCGCGCAGCGTCTACGACGAGGCCAAGCGGTACGCCGAGGCGGTGACCTTCGCCTACCGACGTGAGCGGGGCGTCTCGATCGGCGTGGCCCGGATCTTCAACACCTACGGGCCGCGGATGCGCGCCGACGACGGACGGGCAGTGCCGACGTTCTGCAGGCAGGCGCTGCTCGGTGAGCCGATCACCGTCGCCGGTGACGGATCGCAGACGCGGTCGCTGTGTTACGTCGACGACACGGTCGACGGGCTGATCGCACTGTCGCACGTCGACTTCCCCGGCCCGGTGAACATCGGCAACCCCGAGGAGCTGACGGTCCTGCGCATCGCGGAGTTGATCCGCGACCTCGCGGGCAGTGACTCGGCGATCGAGTTCATCCCGGCCGCCACCGACGATCCCAGGCAACGCTGCCCGGACGTCACGCTGGCACGGGACCGGCTGGGCTGGTCGCCGACGATCGACTACACCCGGGGCCTCGCCGCCACCGTCGAGTGGTTCCGTGCCGCCCTCGAAGCCGACGTGGAAGGCGACCCCGTGGCCCACGCCAGAACCACCGTCGACACCGGGAGCCGATGATGAAGATACTGGGCATCAACGCCGTATTCCACGACCCTGCCGCGGCTTTGATCGTCGACGGTCGCATCGTCGCCGCCGCGGAGGAGGAACGGTTCAGTCGCCGCAAGCACGGCAAGACGGCCGTGCCGTTCTCGACGTGGGAACTGCCGACCAGCGCCGCGCAGTGGTGCCTGGCCGAGGCGGGCCTCGAGCCGGCCGACATCGACGCGGTCGGCTACTCGTACGACCCCTCGATCATGGAGGGCGAATCGGACGACCTGGAGGGCCTCGACAACAAGTGGGAGTACCTGCGTACGCTGTACGCCCAACGCGCACCCGGCTTCCTGGCCACGGCGCTGCCCGGGCTGGACCCGGCGAACGTCCGGCACGTGCGCCATCACGTCGCGCACGCCGCGTCGACGGCGCTGGCGTCGCCGCACCCCGATTCGGCGGTGCTCGTCGTCGACGGCCGTGGCGAGCGGACGTCGATGCTGGCCGGCGTGTACCGCGAGCACAAGCTGGACGTGCTGGCGTCGCAGTCGCTGCCGCACTCGCTGGGACTCCTCTACGAGGACCTCACCGAGCATCTCGGCTTCAAGCGCTCCAGCGACGAGTACAAGGTGATGGCGATGGGCTCCTATGGCAGCCCGCGGTTCGCCGACTACCTGCGTGAGCGCGTATACGTTTGCGACGACGGCGGTTTCCGCACCGAGCGCATCGACTGGACGGCGCTGGCACCGAAGCGGCGGGCGACGCCTCCCGAGGAGATGTCGGCCTTCGCCAGGCCCGACCCGGCACACGCCGACCTGGCGTGCAGCGTCCAGCTCGTCGTGGAGGAGGTGCTGCTCGGCCTGGTGGCGTGGCTGCGCGAGCGCGTCGACACGCCGTATCTCAGCCTGGCAGGCGGGGTGGCGCTCAACTGCGTTGCCAACACCCGGATTCACGCCGAGGGTGGCTTCGACGAGGTGTGGGTGCAGCCGGCCGCCGGCGACTCGGGCACCGCGCTGGGCGCTGCCCTGTCACTGGCCGCCGACTTCGGCGAGCCGATCTCGCCGATGCCCTCGGCGCTGCTGGGTCGCGAGTTCTCCGACGATGAGATCGCCCGCACCCTGGGCGAGGCGGCGATTCCGTACGAACGCCCGGCCGACTTCGCGGCGGCTGTCGGCGACGCCCTTGCCGACAACCAGTTGATCGGATGGTTCCAGGGCCGTGCCGAATTCGGCCCGCGTGCCCTCGGCGCACGGTCGCTGCTCGCCGACCCCCGGCACGTCGACAACCTGGAGCGGCTCAACATCGTCAAGGGCCGCGAGCAGTTCCGGCCGGTGGCCCCCATGGTGCTCGCCGACCGCGCGGCCGAGATCTTCTCCCGCGGCCCGCTGCCCAGCCCCTACATGCTGTTCGTGCACGACGTGGTGCCGCAGTGGCGTGACCGCATCCCCGCGGTGACCCACGTCGACGGCACTGCGAGGATCCAGACCGTCGAACCGGCCCAGGCCCCGCTGCACGGTGTCATCTCGCGCTTCGCCGAGCGCACGGGCGTCCCGGTGGTCGTCAACACCAGCTTCAACACCGCTGGCAGGCCGATCGTCGACAGCCCGCGCGACGCGCTGGAGTGCTTCGGCAGCTCGCCGATCGACGTGCTGGCGATCGGGCCGTTCCTGGTGAGGCGCGCCCGGTGATCGTGGACTGCACCGTCGTCATCCCGACCATCGGCCGGGACTCGCTGCACCGCTTGATCGCCGCGCTCGACGAGTCGGCAGGCGGGGCGCACCCACGGCCCGCCGAGGTGGTCGTCGTCGACGACCGCCGCGATGCGTCGTCCGAACTCGAGGTCCGGGCGGATCGGTTGGCCGTCAGCGTCTTGCGCAGTGGCGGCCGGGGTCCGGCTGCCGCACGCAACGTCGGGTGGCGGGCGGCCGCCTCCCGGTGGGTCGCCTTCGTCGACGACGACGTGCTGACCGGTGCGGACTGGTTGGCGTGTCTCGCCGACGACCTGAACCGGGCCGAGAGCGTCCGTGCCGCGGGTTCCCAGGGTGGGTTGCTGGTGCCTGCCGCGGAGGGTCGCCGGGCGACCGACGACGAGCGGCGCACCCAGCGCCTGGCCACCGCCCAATGGATCACCGCGGACATGGCCTATCGGCGTGACGTGCTGGTGGCGGTCGGCGGGTTCGACGAGCGGTTCCCGCGTGCCTACCGGGAGGATTCCGACATCGCCCTGCGGATCACGTCGGCGGGACACCGCATCGTGCGCGGTGACCGTCGGGTGACCCACCCGGTCGCGCCGGCGACGATGATGAGCAGCGTCCGCGCGCAGATCGGCAACCGCGATAACGCACTGATGCGGCGGAAGTTCGGCCGCGACTGGCGAACCCGCATCGGTGAGGGTCCCGGTCGGTTGCCCGCGCACGTCGCGACGACGGCGGCATTGGCCACCGGCGCGCTGGCCGCGGTTGCGGGCAGGCGCACGACGGCAGGCGTCGCAGCGACCGCGTGGGCCGCGCTCACCACGCAGTTCGCGGTGCGGCGCTTCCTCGCCGGACCGCTCACCATCGGGGAAGCGTTCCGGCTCGCGTGGTCGTCGATGCTCATCCCGCCGGTCGCGGTGTGGCACCGGCTGGTCGGGGAGTGGACGCACCGCGCCGCGGTGGCCGAACCGGTGCTGGCCGTGCTGCTCGACCGCGACGACACCATCATCGAGGACGGCCCGTTCCTCAACGACCCCAACGGGGTTCGGCCGCTGCCGGGTGCGGAGCGCGCGCTGAACAAGCTGCGCGAGCGGGGCATCCTGCTCGGGATCGTGTCGAACCAGTCCGGCGTCGCGCGCGGACTGATCACGCCCGAGCAGCTGATGGCCGTCAACGCCGAGGTCGATGCCGTCCTCGGGCCGTTCGACACCTGGCAGGTCTGCGTGCACGACGATCACCACCAGTGCGCGTGCCGCAAGCCGCGGCCGGGGATGGTGCTCGCCGCCGCCGAGACGCTCGGCGTCCCGCCCGAGCGGTGCGTGATGATCGGCGACACCGGCGGTGACGTCAACGCGGCGCTCGCGGCCAAGGCCAGGGCGGTGCTGGTGCCGACGGACCGCACCCGGGTCGAGGAGATCCAGCACGCCAGGTCCCGCGCACGCGTGGCGGCGACGCTGACGGATGCGGTGTCGATGGTGCTGCGGGAGTCGCGATGAGCGCTTGCGCGAAGAGCCGAGGACACCGATGAGCACCGCTCTGGTGGCGCGTCTCGACAGCGCGGGCGACGTGCTGATCACCGGGCCCGCGGTGCGCGCCATTGCGGCACACCACGACCGGGTGGTCATGCTGGTCGGTCCGCGGGGACGTGCGGCGGCCGAGCTGCTGCCCGGCGTCGACGAGATCGTCGAGTGGCAGGCCCCGTGGGTCGACTTCGACTCGCCGGAGTTGACGGCCGGCCACGTCGAGGCACTGGTGAAGCAGTTGCGCGACATCGCGCCGGACCGGGCGTTCGTCTTCACCTCGTTCCATCAGTCGCCGCTTCCGCTGGCGCTGCTGTGCCGCATGGCCGGGGTGGCGTGGACCGGCGCCATCTGCGAGGACTACCCAGGCACGCTGCTCGACCTGCGCCACCACGTTCCCGATGGCATACCCGAGGTGGAGCGGGCGCTGTCGCTCGCCCGCGCGGGTGGCTGCGACCTGCCGGGCGGCGACGACGGCGGGCTGGCAATCCGGGACCTGCCGAGCCTGCCCCGCGACGTGGTCGATGCGATCGGCACGGACCGCTTGATCGCCTTCCACCCCGGCGCCGCGGTACCCGCGCGGATGCCGACGCCCGAACGCAGTGCGGGCATGGTGCGCGCGCTGTGCGGGGCGGGGTACCGCGTCGTCGTCACCGGATCGCGTGACGAGCGCGACCTGACCGCACTGGCGGCCGGCGACGCCGCGGTCGATCTCGGCGGCCGGGTGGATTTGGCCGGCCTCGCCGCGGTGTACGCCGCCGCGCGAGTCGTCGTGGCGCCCAACACCGGACCGGCGCACCTCGCTGCCGCCGTCGGGACGCCGGTCGTGTCGTTGTTCGCGCCCGTCGTCCCGGCATCGCAGTGGAGCCCGTACGGCGACGCCGTCACGCTGCTCGGCGACCAGAACTCGGCATGCCGGGCGACCCGCGCCCGGATGTGCCCCGTCCCAGGACATCCGTGCCTGGACGGCATCACCGATTCAACGCTGGTGGCGGCCGTTCACCAGTGGGGAGGAGCACCATGATCGCGACAAACTTCGACGCGCTGATCGAGGCCGTCGATCGCACCAAGGTCGACATCGACCGCGTCACGTCGTGGGGGCAGCGGCTCGCCGACGTGCTGCTGTCCGGTGGTCGGCTGCTGGCGTGCGGCAACGGCGGAAGTGCCGCGGAGGCACAGCATCTCACCGCGGAGCTGGTGGGCCGGTTCTGCGACGAACGCATCCCGCTCGCGGCGATCTCGCTGCACGCCGACACCTCCGCGCTGACCGCCATCGCCAACGACTACGGCGTGGAGGAGATCTTCGCCAGGGGCGTCCGCGCCCATGGCCGACCGGGCGACGTGCTGGTGACGCTGTCGACCAGCGGCGCGAGCCCCAACGTGCTCGCCGCGGTGAAGGCCGCCCACGACGTCGGTATGTCGACGTGGGCGCTGACCGGCAGGGCGCCCAACCCGCTGGCGGGCATCTCCCACGAGGCGATCTGCGTCGAGGCCGACAAGGGTGCGACCGTGCAGGAGGTGCACCTACTGCTGGTGCACGCGCTGTGCACGGCCGTCGATGCTGCTGTTCTCGGACGGGAGCTGGGGTGAGCGCCGGGGTGAGCGCCGGGCCGCTGGTCATCGTCGGCGACGCGATGCTCGACGTCGACCTCGAAGGCTCTGCGACCAGGCTCAGCCCCGAGGCGCCCGTCCCCGTCGTCGACACCGAACGGGTGTGGCACCGGCCCGGCGGCGCGGGGCTTGCCGCGCTGCTGGCCGCGCGACACGAGGAGGATGTGGTGCTGATCGCGGGCATCGCGTCGGATCCGGACGGTCGACGGCTGCGGGAGTTGTTGCAGGACGGCGGGGTACGCGTCGTCGCGCTACCGATGTCGGGGTCCACCGTCACCAAGACCAGGGTGCGGGCACGCGGGCAGTCGGTGCTGCGCATCGATCACGGTGACGCCGCGGTGACCCCGGGGCCACTGGCCCGGGAGGTGACCGAGGCGATCTCAGGCGCGCGGGCGATCTGCGTCGCCGACTACGGCGGCGGGGTGACGGCGCTGCCAGCGCTGCGCGACGCGCTGACCGCGGCCACGGCGACTTTACCCGTGGTGTGGGATCCGCATCCCCGCGGCCAGACGCCGATCCCCGGCTGTGCGCTCGTCACACCCAATGAGTCCGAGGCGCGTCACTTCGCAGGTGACGACGAGTCGTTCGACGCGCTGCGCGACCGGTGGAGCGCGGCGGCGCTGTGCGTGACGGTCGGCGCCCGTGGTGCGCGGCTGTTCGTCCGCGACGGCGAGCGCAGCCACGTCGGGGTGCCCCGGCTCGCGGCGGTCGCCACGGCCAGCGCCGACGTCTGCGGCGCGGGGGACAGATTCGCCGTCGCGGCCTCGGTCGCGCTCGGCGACGGTGCCACCCCGGCGGAGGCAGTGGGTGCGGCGGTCGAGGCGGCAGCCAGATTCGTCGCGGCCGGGGGCGCGAGCGCGGTCTCGGCGCCTGCCGGGGTGGCGCGATTCGATCCTGCGGCAACGGTTTCCGATGAGTGGACAGGCGCCGACGTCGAGGAGATCGTGAGTGGGCTGCGGGCCCAGCGCCGGACCGTGGTCGCCACCGGCGGGTGCTTCGACCTGCTGCACACCGGTCACGTGCGGCTGCTGCGGCAGGCCCGCGAACTGGGCGACGCACTGATCGTGCTGATCAACTCCGACGACTCGGTGCGACGCATCAAGGGTGACGACCGTCCGATCGTGTCGGCACCCGACCGGGCCCGCGTGCTGTCGGCGCTCGGCTGCGTCGACGCCGTCGTCACCTTCGACGAGTCGACGCCCGAGGCGATGCTCGAACTCATCCGACCCGACGTCTGGGTCAAGGGCGGCGACTACGCCGTCGACGACCTGCCCGAGACCGAGGTGGTCCGGCGGCACGGTGGCGACGTGGTCATCGTGCCGACGGTCGCGGGCTACTCATCCTCACGTCTGATCGCCGCCGCGCGGTCGGACCTCACCCGAAAGGACGCATGACATGGCAGACACCACCACCCCCGGAGCACTCGGCAACGTCCTCGTCACCGGTGGATCGTCCGGTCTCGGTGCGGCGACGGTGGAAGCCGTGCTGCGCCATGGAGGTACGCCGCTGGTGCTCGACCTGAAGCCGCCGAGTGCCGACGTCGACTACGTGACCGCCGATCTGGCCGACACCGATGCGGTCGAGGCCGCGGTGACGCAGCTCGTCGAGCGCGCGGGTGGCGAACTGAAGGGCGTGTTCACGGCTGCGGGCATCGATTCCTGCGGCAGCCTCGCCGACGTGCCTGCCAAGGAGTGGGAGAAGGTCGTCGCGGTCAACCTGTTCGGTACCGCTGCCGTCATCCGTTCCGCGCTGCCGATGCTGAAGGCCAGCCAGGGCCGCGTCGTCACGGTGGCGTCGACGCTCGGCATCAAGGCCGTCGGCGACGCAACGGCATACTGCGCCTCCAAGTTCGGCGTCGTCGGGTTCACGCGCGCTCTCGCCGCCGAACTCGCGGGCGAGGTGGGCGTGACGCTGCTGATCCCCGGCGGCATGCACACGCCGTTCTTCGATGGCCGCACCGAGCAGTACAAGCCGCCTGCCGACGCCAAGCTGAACCAGCCGGCGGACGTGGCCGAGACGGTGGTGTTCGCGCTGTCGCAGCCCGCGGGATGCGAGGTGCGCGAGATGGTGGTCTGCGCATCGACGGAATCGTCGTGGCCCTAACGGTTTACGTGCTGCGGGCGCTCGGGCTCGGCGACCTGCTGACGGCGGTGCCCGCGCTGCGGGGTCTGCGTCGGCACTATCCCGACGCGGCGATCGTGCTCGCGGCGCCTGCCGCCTACCGCGAGCTCGCGCTGCTGACGGGGGCGGTGGACGAGGTCGTGCCCACGGCGGGTCTCGGTGACGTTCGACCGCCGGCTGAGCCGCCGATGCTGGGGGTCAATCTGCACGGCGCCGGTCCGCAGAGCATCGAGCACCTGCTCGGTGTGGCACCGCTGGCGATGCTGACGCACCGCCATCCCGACCATCCCGAGGTGCCGGGGCCGGCCTGGTCCGAGGACGTGCACGAGGTCGATCGGTGGTGCGAGCTGCTCCGGTGGGCCGGAATACCCTGCTCTGCCAACGATCTGGACATCGAGCGGCCGCCGCGTGACCCGGTGGTTCGCAATGCCGTCGTCGTCCACCCGGGTGCGGCGGCGCCGTCCCGGCGATGGCCACCCGATCGCTTCGCCACCGTCGCCGCCGAGCTGGCGGGCGAGGGGTACGACGTCGTCGTCACCGGGTCTCGGGCCGAGCGCGACCTGGCGGAGGAGGTGGCCGAGTCTGCCGGGCTCCACGAATCAGCCGTCGTGGCCGGGGAACTGGATCTCCTAGACCTGGTGACGCTGGTGGCCGACGCGCGGCTGCTGGTGTGTGGCGACACCGGGGTCGCGCACGTCGCGACGGCCACGGCCACCGAGTCGGTGCTGCTGTTCGGCCCGACCCCGCCGAGCCGGTGGGGGCCGCGGCGGCTCGAACGTCATCACGTGCTGTGGGCCGGCGACGTCGGCGACCCGCATGCCGATCATCCCGATCCCGGGCTGCTGTCCCTGTCCACGGCGGAGGTCCTCGATACCGTCCGCACCGCTCTGAAGGAGTCATCGTGACCGACGTCGAAGTGGGGGTGGTGGGCGCCGGTTACGTGGGTCTGACCACCGCCGTGTGCCTTGCCGAGCGGGGGTTCGACACGGTGTGCGTGGACGTCGATCTGCGCAAACTCGACCAACTGGCGCAGGGCTTCTCGGTCATCGGCGAGCCAGACCTGGAGGATGCGCTGCGCGCGGGCCTCGGGGCGGGCACGCTGCGCTTCACCGCCGACTACGCCGAGTTGTCGGATCGTGACGTGGTGTTCGTGTGCGTGCCGACGCCCAGTGATGCCGACGGGTCGGCCGATCTGCGAGCGGTCGACGCCGTGGTGGCCGAACTGGGTGAGGTGTTGCGCCCGGGCGCGGTCGTGGCGCTGAAGTCGACGGTGCCGGTGGGCACGACGACGTCGGTGGCGGAACGGTTGCGGCACTGTGGGATTGGTGCCGTGTCGACGCCGGAGTTCCTGCGCGAGGGGCACGCCGTGCACGACTTCCGTCATCCGGACCGGGTGGTGGTCGGTGCAACCGACGACGATCACGTCGCGGTGCTGCGGAAGGTGCTCGGCTCGGATGCGCCGATGCTGTCGATGACCCCGGAGAGTGCGGAGCTGGCGAAGTACGCGAGCAACGCGTTCCTCGCGGTGAAGCTGTCGTATGCGAACTCCGTGGCGGATCTGTGCGCGCGGGTGGGTGCCGACGTCGACGACGTGACGCGCAGCATGGGTGCGGATCCGCGGATTGGTGCGGCGTTCCTGCGGCCGGGACCGGGGTGGGGCGGGTCGTGCCTGCCGAAGGACACCGCCGCGCTGGTGCACGTCGCGCAGAGACACGGTGGGATGCTCGCCGAGGTGGAGGCGTGTCGCGTCACGAATGAGGGGCAGGCCGGTCGCATCGCGGAGGCGTTGGAGCGCAACGTGTCCCGGCCGTTGGACGGCGCGCGGGTGACTGCGCTGGGCTTGGCATTCAAGGCGCATACCAGCGATACGCGCGACTCTCCGGCGCTGGCGGTGTGCGAGCACCTGAGCGGGTTGGGGGCGAACGTGTACGGCTTCGACCCACGGTTGGCGGCGATCGATCCGGCGGTGCTGCAGTCGGCGGGAGTGACGGCGGTGGACGATCCGCACCGCGCGATGAAGGCGGCGGACGCGATCGTGGTGCTGACCGAATGGCCGGAGTTCGGCAGCCTCGATTGGGCGGCGGTGGCCGAGCAGGCGCCCGATGCGGTGGTGGTGGACACGCGCAACGTCGCCGATCCCGATGCCGTCCGCCGGGCCGGGCTGAGGTACGTCGCGAACGGTAGGCCGGGCGGGTACTGAGGAGGTGGGGGTCGGCTGGTGACGGCGGTGGGTTGGTGACGGCGGTGGGTTGGTGACGGCGGCGGACCATGTGACAACAGCGGTCCAGCGGACCGGACCACCTTCGGAATTGCCCAGCTAGGAGCGACAACTCGCGACAATGCGGAGCCCGCTCCGCGTGTCAGTACCCAACCTTCCGCGGCGCGCCACGCTGTCAGCTCGGCGTCCGACCGTGCGATGCACGGCTCCGCCCAGTTTCCCGCCGCCACGCCACTTCCCGCTCGCAGCGCCTTGCTACCGCCTGCTCCGTTCCCCATCGTCGCCCAGTCCGGCTTTACTCCACCCCACCGACGAAAACACCGTTGCTTGAACGGTTTATCCACAGAGCCGCTTCCATCCACAGCCTGGTCACGATCACTTTTCGGCGCAATGACTTGTCACACCCAGGCAGTAGAGTCGAAAGTATGTTCGAAGAGTTGGCCACCGAGGCGCAGGCCTCCCGCACCGTCGCGGGATGGGCGCGGGTCGAAGCGGCAGCCACCGCCCGCCGGCTCGCGGCGATGGTTGTGCTGCTCGATCAGGCCTATGCCGCGGACGGGTCGGCTGACCGGGAGCAGTGGTACCTCGACAACTGGGGTGCCGTCTCCGCGGAGATCGGGGCCGAGCAGAACATCACTCAAGGGGCAGCGGCGCATCAGTTGTTGATCGCGACGGCACTGCGGGATCGGCTGCCTGACGTGGCGGCCTTGTTCGCGCAGGGGTTGGTGTCCTTCCGGGTGGTGTCGGCGATTACGACCCGCACCACGCTTGTGCGGGACCGCGACGCCCAGCGCGCAATCGACAAGGCCTTCGCCGACGTGCTGACCGAGTGGGCGCCGATGTCGGAGGACAAGCTGATCGACGCGATCGACGCGATCGTCGCCGAGCACGATCCGCACGGGGTGTATCGCACGAAGCTGACGGCCAAGGGTCGCAACGTTCAGTTCGACTATGACGGTTCGGGCATGGCCACGATGTTCTGCACGATGTTCGCCACCGACGGGAAGGCCGTCGAGAAGCGCCTGAACCTTTTGGCGAGAACCGTATGCCCGGGCGATCCCCGGACCGTCGAGCAGCGCCGCGCCGATTCGTTCCACTCCGTCCTGCGGGGTCTGGACTACCTGCCGTGTCTGTGTGGCAGCGACGACTGCCCCGGACCCACCACCGCCCCGAAAGGCGATGCGGTGGTCTATGTCGTCGTGAACGAGGACACCATCGACGACGCCTCCGATGCCGCCACGGAGCAGGACGCCGCGCTCGACGGCGAACCAGCCCCGCTGTTCGACAAGCCACTGTCGGAGATCACGACGTGGGATGAGCTGGGTGGCAACGCCAACGACGGCGGCGACGACTTGAAGGCCGAAGATTCGGAGACGGACGCCAATGCCGGGGCCGACGCGCCGGCCGAATCGGAATCAGTAAGCGAACCTCGCGACTCAGGCACCCTGGCCAACCGCGACCAGCCCGCCACCCGCCCCGGCGCGATCATCGGCGGCCCATTTTTCCCCGGCGCACTGGCCCGCCGGTTCGCGCTCACCGCCAAGATCCGCAAGATCGTCCACCCCGGCGACGGCCCACCCGAACCGCGCTACACACCCTCCAAACGACTGGCCGAGTTCGTGCGCTGTCGAGACCTCACCTGCCGGTTCCCCGGCTGCTCGCAACCAGCGACCGAGACCGACATCGACCACACCATCGCCTGGCCGATCGGTCCGACGTGCGCCTCCAACCTCAAATGTCTATGCCGTCGACACCACCTCCTGAAAACGTTCTGGGGCGGACCCAGCGGCTGGCGTGACCGACAACTCCCCGACGGGACGATCATCTGGACCTCACCACACGGCCGGACCTACGTCACCGAACCGGGTAGCAAGCTGCTGTTCCCGAGCCTCTGCGTGCCCACCACACCAGTCACCATTACCGACGAGGCAAGAACCCAAGCGCCTCAGCCGAACCCGGGCCTCACCATGCCCCGCCGAAAACAGACCCGCGCGCAAGGCCGCGCCCAACGCATCGCCGACGACCGCCGGCTCAACCAAGCGGAGGCGACAGTCGAGACGCCCTGGTACTAGGCGCTCAGGTCGTGGGCATCGTCGATCGCCGGCTTCCATGGCCCGTACGTGACGGTCCGCATCAGAAGCTGGCCCTCGCCGAGCATGTCGAGTGTGCGCTCGGCTTCGGCGCGGTCCTCGGTGGTCATGAGGACGGTCTTGCTGTGCGGCGTCTGGATCGCGTACTCCACGACCTTCGACACCGCTTTCCCGGCAGGCATGGCGGCCTCCCCTCTCGCACGCCCCAGCAGGGCGCTCATGCTGCGCGTATTACCCCTCGAGGCCCCGTTCAATCCGTTTGAGCAGGCCGGGACGGGTTATGGAAAATGGATGAAACCAGCAGACGTGATCGCACTGCCCTTCCAGTGGGGCTCCGAACTGCGGCACCGCAAGGTGTTTCACCCTCGCGGGGTGCTGATGTCCGGTCGACTGGAACGCACCGCGCCCGAAGGCGAGGGCCTGCCCCTGGTCTCCGGACCCATCATCGGCCGGGTCTCGAAGGCGCTCGGCGCACCTGGCCGCCTCCCCGACATCGGCGGCCTCGCATGGCGCATGGAGACGCCCGAGGGCTCGGGCAAGTGGGACGTGCTCCTCGCATCGGTCGTGCACGGACCACTGAGCCGTGCCGTATTGCGCCCCATCCTCGGCTGGACGGGCTCGGAATTTTCCACCCTCATGCCGCTGGCCCGAGACGACGAACTGTGGTGGTTGCGGGCGCGCATCACCTCGACCATCGACGGCGGCGGACTCGCCCTCACCGACATCGCCCGGCGCGCATCCGGTGAGGGTCTCGACGTCACGGTCGAGCAGGCTCTCAAGCTGAACGAGTTCCAGCCGTTGGCGCGCCTGCACTTCGACGGCGTCGTCTCCGGCGAGGACATCTCGTTCGACCCCGTCGTCAACGAGCCCCAGCACGTCCGGCTGACCCCGCAGTGGCTGACCGACTTCCGCCGCGCCGCCTACCGGCGCAGCCGCGAGGGCCGGGATGCACCGAACCGGCCCACACCCGAAGAGTCCGCCGACGCCAACGACTCCTGACGCGAACCGGCCCCCGCGCGCGAGCGGGGGCCGGTCCGAACAGCAGTTGACTAAGCAGCGCCTCGCAGAGCATCGCGGGCCCGATCGAGCATCGACGCGAACGGCCCGACGGCGAAGTTCGCGAATGCGGACTCGACCCCGGGGTGCGGGTGCGTCGGCGCGATGCGCTCGGCAGCCTGCACCGCGGACGCCATCTTGCGGCGTTCCTCGTCGTCGAGTTCGGTCTCGAGCAGAGTGAACTCCTCGGCTTCCTCGTGCTCGGCATGCGCGAGAACCGCAGCCTGCAGGTGAATCAGCTCCTTGCTGAACTCTGCTGTCCCGCAGGGGATGTTCTCCAGGCGCGCCAACGCCTCCTTCGAGTCATGCTCCTCGGCCAGGCGAGCATCGGCCACCGCGGCGCCGCCGTCGACCTTCCGGCGCACGCGCGGGTGCACCATCATCTCCTCGGCGGTCTCGTGCACCGCCAGCAGCGTGCGCAGCCGGTCGAATGCCTCCTGCTGCTGCTCGGTGGTAGGGGCATCGAGTGTCTCGATGAACAGCGCCTTGATGGCCTCGTGCTGTTGCTTCAGGTAGGTGACGACGTCTTGTGACACGTTGAGTTGCCTCCGCAGTGAATCGATGTGGCTGACGGCGCGTGGGCTGTGCGCCGGTCGGTCCCGTCTCGATTACCCGACGGCAAAAGTCGAGAAACACCGAGTGCAGCGGGAGGGGAGACGCTTCCCTCCCGCCGCTCGCCATCAGGCGTTGGGGCCCAAGGCGTTCGGTGAGCTGGTGGCCGAGAGCGACCGCTTGCCCAGCAGCACTCCGAGCGCGATCATCCCGATCGCGAGAATCAGGTGCAGCCAGTTGTCCGCCTGATTGAGCGGGACGAAGTTCGCGGCACTCTCGTGATCGATCACCAGGCCGTAGACGAACAGCACCGCATAGATGATGCCGCCTCCGATCAGGTAGTTGCGGGCCTGGGGAGCGGTGCGCGCCATCAACACGCCGGCCACGCCGAACAGCAGGTGCACGACGTTGTGCAGGATCGACACGTTGAAAATGCCCAGGAGCATGGCCCCGGAGTGATGGCCTGCGCCCATGAGTTGGTCGTAGTTCGTGGTCACGCCGGGGATGAAGCCGGCGATGCCGACGAGCAGGAAGACGGCACCGACCGCAAGCGCGGCCATCTGCACCGGGGTGCGCCTGTGGGTCGCACGGGCGGTCCCACCGGGGTTTGCTCTGGTCATTACTGGTCCTTAAGTCGGAGGAGCCTCGGCGATACCCGGGGTACCGGTGCACAAACAGGGTTTGTCGCACTCGGCAGGGGGTAGCTGAAGCTCATGATCAACCCGCTTTGGACCCCCCGAACACCCCGTCGCGCAGTCGCGTGCGCGTTCGCCCTCGGCGTGGCCGTGCTGCCCGTCGTCACTGCATGCGGGACGACGCAGGATGCGCCGACCTACACCGACACGTCGGAGACGTCCACCAGCGAGAGCGCCCCGACGACGACCTAGCCGACCTAGACGACTAGCCCACCTGGCCGGCCGACCTAGGTCACCGACGGATGACGTGCGCCCGCGGTTGGTCGACGCGCAGCGGTGCGCGACCGGTGGAGCGGAAGACGATCCTGCGGGCGATCTCGACTGCATGGTCGGCGAAGCGCTCGTAGAACCGGCCGAGCAGCACCACGTCGACCGCGGATGCGGTGCCGTGATCCCACCGCACATCGGTCAGCAAACCGAACAGCCCCCGGTTCAGGTCGTCCATGGCCTCGTCGTCGTGCTGAACGCGCTGGGCATGGTCCACGTCCCCGGTCAGCACCGCCGACTGGACGTCGCGCGCGAGGTCGACCGCCACTCGGCCCATCTGGACGAAGTGCTCCGCGGCGACCTGGGGTACGGCGACGTCGGGATGATGCCGACGGGCGATCTTCGCGACGTTGGCGGCGAGACCGCCCATCCGGTCGGCATCCGCGGCGATCTGGATCGCCGACACCACTATGCGCAGGTCGCGGGCCACCGGTGCCTGCAGCGCCAGCAGGGCCATCGCACGTTCCCTGGCGCGCGCGTCAATCGCATCCAGGCGCGCGAGTTCGGCTGGCACCCGGTCCAGGCACGGCCCGTCGGCGCGGACGAGCGCCACGGTGGCACATTCCATCAACGACGCCGCTATCCCGCACATCTCACCGAGTTCGCTCGACAGATGGTCGAGTTCGGCATGGAATTCGGTACGCACAGTTCCTCCCCTGCTCGAAGAGCGCCGGTACCCGCTATGCAGCGGTGTCAAACACGATCTGCAGCCTGAACTGCTCCGGGGATCACGTACGAGTCTCGATCCGGTTTCAACCGATAGGTCTATTTCGGCGCAGACGGGGAATCACCACGTCAGCGATCACCCGAAGCGAACCACCCGATTCAACTTGCCGGAGCACACGTGACCACAGCCATCCAGGACGCCGAGACGATTCTCGGCGTACCCACCGTCACTCCCGACGTCTATCCGCCGCAGCACGACTCGGCCCTCCTGATCGACGTCCTGCGCTCCACCGGCCGGGTACCCGGCAACCGCGTCGCCGACCTGTGTACGGGTAGCGGCGTGGTCGGCCTGGCTGCGGCAGCCTCCGGCGCGTCCGACGTCACCGCCCTCGACCTATCCGCAGACGCCGTGCGATGCGCCCGCAGCAACGCCGCAGCAGCCGGACTGAACGTCGACGTCCACCTCGGCTCCTGGGCGCGTGCCGTCGAGTTCGGCCCGTTCGACGTCGTGACGTGCAACCCGCCGTACGTCCCCTACGACGACGGCGCGGATGTCGTGCCCGTCGCGGGCCCCTCGACGGCGTGGAACGCCGGACGGGACGGGCGACTGGTACTCGATCCGCTCTGCGAGAACGTGCCCGCGATGCTCGCCGACGGCGGCACGGTGCTGATCGTGCAGTCGGAATTCGCAGGCATCGGCGCCACCGTGCGTGCGCTGCGCGCCGCGGGCCTGCGGGCCGATGTGGTCGCCGAGCAGCTGATCCCGTTCGGTCCGGTGATGTCGGCGCGGGCCGAATGGCTGGAGCGCGAGGGGTTGCTCCCGCACGGCCGCCGCGAGGAGTGGATCGCGGTCATTCGCGGCGACGTGCGCTGACGACATTCGGACGTACGTCACTCGCTCGTTAGATTGCGGGCACCACCCAGCGGGTAGGTCTTCGGACGGATCACGTAGTCCACGCAATCGCGTAGTCCACGAAGGAGAACACCATGACTCAATTCACCGTGCCCGGCCTGTCCGAACAGCAGGGCCGTGAGATCGCCGACCTGCTGCAGAAGCAGCTCAGCACCTACAACGACCTGCACCTGACGCTCAAGCACGTGCACTGGAACGTCGTCGGCCCCAACTTCATCGGGGTGCACGAGATGATCGACCCCCAGGTCGAACTGGTCCGCGGCTACGCCGACGAGGCCGCCGAGCGGATCGCCGCACTCGGCGCATCGCCGCAGGGCACGCCCGGCGCGATCGTCAAGGACCGCACGTGGGACGACTACTCGGTCGGCCGCGACACCGTGCAGGCCCACCTGGCAGCCGTCGACCTCGTCTACAACGGCGTCATCGAGGACACCCGCAAGGCCATCGAGCGCCTCGGGGACTTGGATCCGGTGACCGAGGATCTGCTCATCGGCCATGCCGCCGAGCTGGAGAAGTTCCAGTGGTTCGTCCGCGCGCACCTGGAGAACTCGAGCGGCCAGCTCGCCAACGAGGGCAAGGACACCGAGAAGGGCGCCGCTGCCTCAGCGCGCTAGCGCCAGCCGGCACAGCGCTAGAGCGCCTGAGCGCAGCGCTAGATCGTCACCGACGCGCCGCGGGTAACCCGAAGAAGTCGTTCGGAGTGCCCGCGGCGCGCCATTTCTCGTTCGAAGTCGACCAGCGGCGACGCGAACACCCCGTAGTCGTCGAAGTGCACCGGGATCACCTTCGGCAGGTCGAGCAGTTCGACCAAGTCGGTGCCCTGTTGGGCGTCCATCGTCACGGTGAGCCCGAACGGCAGCTTGGGCCCCGCGGGCAACCGGGTACCACCCAGGTGCAGCACCCCGGCTTCGATCGACTCGAAACGTGCCGGGATCTCCGACAACTCGTCGATCAGCAGCGTGTCGCCCGAGACGTACAGCCGCGAGGTGACCCCGCCGTCGAGCGGCCCGAACTCCAGCATGGTTCCGTTCACGGGCGGCAGGAAGCGCTGCGCCCACAGCGGCGCGTGCCGCCCGGGCAGCGCCGTGACCGTGATCCGCGACTGGCTTCCGGTGAGCGTGTGCGACTGCCACGTCGACATCCCGGTCGCGCGGGGAAAGCCGCGCTTGCGCAGCGCCTTTGCTGCCGCGTGCGTGGTGAGGATCGGCAGGCCGTGGTCGAGCCCCTTCTGCGCCACGCGGTCCCAGTGGTCACCGTGCATGTGCGACAACACGATCGCGTCGAGTCTCGGTAGCTGGTCGACGGTCAGCGCGGGCGGTTGCAGCCGCTTGGAGACGAGGCCGTAGCCGAGGTAGGCGTGCTGGCCCTGGTGCAGGAAGTTCGGGTCGGTCAGCAGCGTGAGGTCGCCGGTCGAGATCAGCGTGGTGGCGTTGCCGATGAACGTGACGGTGACGGTCGTTGACATGGCCCCCGGCTACCCGCCAGCAGGGCCGCCAATCACCGGTTCGGCAGCAGTGACGCGGCAAACCGCAGATCGTCGACGAGCGCTCCGAACGCCTCGTCGCGTCGCTCCTGCGGCCCGCGCAGGATCGACGACGGGTGCACGGTCGCCACCACGGTCGGGTCCACGGCCGGCACGTCGTCCCCGTCGGGCAGGCGCAGCACCTCCTGGCGGTGCGCGGTGAGCCTGAAGTCATTGCCCAGCAGTGCCTTCGCGGCAGTCGCACCCAGCAGGACCACCACGTCGGGATTTACGGCCTCGAGTTCGGCGAACAGCCACGGCCGGCACGCCACGACCTCGGTCCGCGTCGGCGTCTGGTGGATTCGGCGCTTGCCACGCTCGGGAAGCGTGAACTTGAAGTGCTTGACGGCGTTGGTGACGTACAGCGGCTCGCGCTCGACGGCGGCTGCGGCCAGCGCCTTGTCGAGCAGCCGGCCGGCAGGCCCCACGAACGGGCGGCCTGCCCGATCCTCCTGGTCGCCGGGTTGCTCGCCGACGAGCATCATGGTCGCCGCACCGGCTCCTTCGCCGAACACCGTTTGGTCGGCATCCCGGAACAGGTCGCACCCCTGGCAGCCCTTCGCCGCGGCGGCGAGGTCATCGAGATCCTTGGTGGGCGGCAGGAAGTCGGCAGCGGTCACGTGGTCATCACCTCTTCAGTCGGTCGAGTTCGCGCAGATCCAGCGGGGCCAGGAAGGTGCCAACGAGGTCGCGGTGCCACCACGCCCGTTCGGACCTGCGTTCGCGCGCGGTGGTGAAGCGGTAGCGATACAGCAGCGCCCGCACGTAGCGCGGTGGTTCGTCGGGAAAGGGGTTGTGCCGCAACAGCCGCACGATGTCCGGGTCGTTGCGCAGCAGACCTTCGCAGAAGCGTCCGATCCACGGCTGCGCGTACGCGGGGGAGATCGCGGCGAACCACAGCAGCCAGTCGAGCCGCAGGTGGTACGGACTCCACTGCCTCGGCATTCGCGTGACGTCGCCAGGCTTGCCCTTGAAGCCGTACTCGACCCACGAGGCCTCGTCGTCGGGGTTCGAATCCGTGGTGCCCTCGAAGACGACCTCGTTGCGCGTGCGTCCGACGGTGCCGAAGGCGCCGTAGGCGTTGACCAGGTGCAGCGGGTCGAAGGTCTTGTTCATGCGCTGGCGCCGCGACAGCAGGTTGCGGGCGGGTCGCCAGCTGAGCACGGCGACCAGCACGGCGAAGGTGACGACGATCGCGCCGAACCAGACGGGCATGGCACCGGTGTGCTCGGGTGGCGAGAGCCCGGTGACCGCGGCGACCGCCTCGTCGTCGACGGCACTGAGCGCGAGCACGATCGTCAGCCAGTTCAGCCACGCGAAGTTCCCGGACGCGACCAGCCACAGCTGGGTGACGACGACGATGCCCGCCGCGACGGCGGCCACGGGCTGCGGGGCGAACAGGAAGAACGGCACGATGAGCTGCGCGACGTGATTGCCCGCGACCTCGACTCGGTGCAACGGCTTGGGCAGCCGATGGAAGAACCAGCTCAGTGGTCCCGGCATCGGCTGCGTCTCGTGGTGGTAGTCCAGGCAGGTCAGGTTGCGCCAGCACTCGTCGCCGCGCACCTTGATCAACCCCGCCCCGAACTCGACGCGGAACAGCAGCCACCACGCCGCCACCAGGACCGCCCAGGGTGGTGCGACGTCGTCGTTGCCGAGGAACACCGTCAAGAAGCCCGCTTCCAGGAGCAGGGACTCCCAGCCGAACGAGTACCAGAGCTGGCCGACGTTGACGATCGACAGATACGCCCCCCAGAGCGCCAGCCACAGCGTCATCGCCGCCCAGAGCGGCACGGCGTCGCCCAGGCCGAGCACCATGGCGGCGGCCAGCATCGCGCCCGACCAGCAGACCACGGCGAAGAAGCGGTCCGAGTAGTGCAACTGGAAGACACTCGGCGCCGCCCGGAAGTTGTGCGTGCGCAGGAACGCGGGAATCGGCAGCATGCCGCGGGCGCCCAGCAGCCCCTTGAACTGCAGGGCGGCAGCGACGAACGCGACGACGTAGATGGCCGCGACGCCACGCTCCAGGAGCCACCTGGCCCAGGAGTAGTCGGATGCGATCAACCAGTCCACGACGTTCCCTTCGGTCGGACGGGTGCCCACTGCCCCGCCCGGGAAACCCGGCGGGTTCAGCTTCGCGATAGCGGGGAAGTCCGGTTCGTCCGAAAGGTGACGCCGTTGACCCTGCTTCTGATCCTGATCGCGGCGACCGTGGTGCTGGCTCCGCTGGCCGAGCGCATCACGGTGCCCTATCCGGTGGTGCTGCTCGCGTTCGGTCTGGTGCTCGCCTTCATCCCGGGCCTGGCCATACCGAACATCGACCCGGGCTGGATCCTGCCGGTGGTGCTGCCGCCGCTGCTGTTCGCCGCTGCCAGACGCACGTCATGGCGCCAGTTCCTGGACAACCGCCGCGCCATCGGCCTGCTCGCGGTGGCGCTGGTCGCGGTGACGGCGTTCGTCGTCGGCGCGGTCGCCAGCGCCGTGGTGCCCGGGCTGCCCCTGGCTGCTGGTGTGGCGCTCGGCGCGGCCGTCGCCCCACCCGACCCCGTCGCCGCCACCTCGGTGGCGCGCAAGCTGAAGCTGCCGCGGCGGCTCCGGACGGTTCTCGAGGGTGAAGGGTTGTCGAACGACGCCACGTCACTGGTGCTGTACGAAGTCGCGGTCGCCGCCACGCTCACCGGCGCGTTCTCGCCGTGGAAGGCGACGGGCACGCTGGCGGTGGCCGTGACGATCGGCATCGCGGTCGGACTGGCACTTGCGTTGGCGACGCGCCGTCTCCTCGACGTGCTGCCCGCACACCCGTCGGGGAGCGCGCTGGTGCTCGTGGTCCCGTTCGTGGCCTACGGCGCTGCCGACCTCCTCCACGGCAGCGGCGTGCTGGCGGTCGTGACCGTCGCGTTGGCGCTGAGCCGTTCCGGCGACGTGGAATCCGCGCAGACCCGGCTCGTCAGCGGGACGACGTGGGACGTCGTCGAGCTGCTCCTCACCGGCGCCGCGTTCGCCTTCGTCGGGGTGGAGTTGCGCAACGTCGCGGCCAACGTGTCGGGGCCGTTGGACGTGGCCATAGGGCAGGCGCTGATCGTCACGGCGGTGGTGATCGCCGTCCGGTTCCTGTGGATCTTCCCGGTCGCCGCCGCGGACGAGAAGCTGCGTCGCCGCAAGGGTGCGGCGGGCGAGCCGACCGGGTGGCGGGAGATGACGATCGCGTCGTGGGCGGGCATGCGCGGCGTCGTGACGCTGGCGTGCGTGTTGGCGCTACCCGTTGGCACGCCCGGCTTTCCGGAACGCGACCGGCTGATCTTCATCGCGTTCGTCGTGATCATGGTGACGATGCTGGCGCAGGGTCTGACGTTGCCGTTCCTGGTTCGGCGGCTCAACGTGAGCGTGTCCAACGACGAGCGGGACGAGGCCACCCAGGATCTGATTCGGCGCGCCAGGGCGGCCGGCCAGCAGCGGCTCGACGAGCTGCGCTCCGACGGCGACGTCGACGCCGACGTCCTCGAGCACGCCGGCGAGAACGCCGACCGGATGTGGCACGCCATCGGATTCGCTCCCGAGGAGCACGACGCCGAGGAGAGCGCGCGGCACACCGACCATGCGATGTCGAGCAACGCCGTGAAGGATCAGATCCTCGAGGCCGCCCGCAACGAGATCGTCACCGCCCGAGCGGAATCCGGCACCGATCCGGCCATCGTCGACGTCGTGTTGCGCAGGCTCGACGCCCGCGGCGCTCAGCCGGAGTAGCGCTCAACCCGAGTGTGAGAGCCCATGGGTGGCGGGCCCTTCGAGCAGCGATCCGTCGGGACTGAACCGGGATCCGTGCAGTGGGCACTCCCACGCCTGGTCGGCGTCGTTCCACGACACGATGCCACCCAGGTGTGGGCACACCGGTGACGTCCGGTGGTGCACGCCGTCGACCACGCAGTCCGCGTGCAGATTCCATGGCGGGCCGCTGACCACGCCGGTCCCCTCGGCGGGGGATGGGTGGTTGGTGATCGGGCTGACCCAGCCCTTCGCCAGGTGGAAGCCCACCTCGAGATTGGCCTTCACCGCGGTGCCGAGACCCGCGAGTTCCCTGGTGCGCCAACTGGAGAACGCCTGCGCCCAATCCATCCGGCCGCCCAGGATCCGGCTCGACAGCGCCAGGCCGGACGCCACGCCGTTCGTCATGCCCCACTTGTCGAAACCCGTTGCGACGAACAATGTCTCGTTACCGGGCGTCAGTGGTCCGACGTACGGGAGTTCGTCGATGGGGGAGTAGTCCTGCGCGGACCAGTAGTGGGTCTCCACGGCACCCGGGTAGTGCAGCTCCGCCCAGCGGCGCAGCTGATCCACCGACTTCGCCGGCGAGTCGGCACGGCCCACCGTGTGGCCGCCGCCTCCGACGACCAGCTTGTCGCCGTCGGCGCGCGGGGCGTAGCGCACCGACCGCGTCGGTGAGTCCACCGACAGGAACATCGACCGGGTCACGTCGCCAGGAACATCGAAGGCCAGACAGTACGAGCGCGAGGGCTGCAGCCTGGCGAAGAACGCACCGCGGTCGAGGATCGGAATTCCGGTCGCCAGCACGCACTGCTGGGCGGTCATCGAGACCCTGTTCTGATCGGGGGAGTCGGCGTCGTCCGGCGAGACCTCAAGGCGGACGGGGCCATTGCCGGAGACGCTGCGCACGCGCACGCCTTCGATCAGCCTGCCGCCGTGCGTCTCGAACTCGACGACGAGGCTCTGCAGGAACGGCAGGGGGTCGATCTGGGCCTGATCGCGCAGCCGGACGCCGCCGGCGAACGGGAACGGGACGTCGGCCTCCTCCGCCCAGTCCGCAGGCAATCCCGCCTCGCGGCAGGCGTTCAGTTCGGCCCGCGCATCGGCGACACCGGACGCGGACTGCGCATAGCTGAACGCATCCTCTCGCTGCGCGTCGAGCCCGTGGTCCTCGCAGTGCCGCAGCAGCCAGTCGCGACCCTCCAGGTTGCCGGTCACGTACCCCTTCACCACGTCCTGGCCATGCCGGGCGGCGATGCGGGAGAGCTTCGTGCCCTGGAGCAGGCTGACCTTGCCCGTGGTGTTGCCAGTAGTACCGGCGCCCACGTGACGGGCCTCGACCACCACGACGCGCTTGCCCGCGCGCGCCAGCAGCACGGCGGTCGTCATGCCGGTGATGCCTGCGCCGACCACGATGACGTCGGCGGCCACCTCGCCGTCGTCGAGCGCGGGCGGGGACGCCGATTCGACGCGGTCGGCGAGCCAGAGTGAGGGCATGGCCTGCGCGTACCCGGTCGCCGGACCACGAAACCGTGCCGCTACGACAGCAGGTGGTGCTCCCGCACCGCGTCCATCGACAGCGTGCGGTAGCCGTGCTCGGAGAACAACACCGTGATCCGGTCGTCGTCCCCGTCGATCACCAGCCCCGGACCCCACTCGCGGTGCTCGACACGGGTGTCGACGGGAATCGCCGACTCGCCCCGGTCCACGGCGCCGCGCTCGCACGTGTCGCAGTTGCCGCACGGCCCGTCGAGGTGGGTGCCGAAGTAGGCGAGCAGTTGCCGACGACGGCACCGGTCGGTCTCTGCGTAGGCGCGCAGCATCTCCACCCGGGTGCGGTCGGCCCGCTCGGCGGTCTCGGCGGCGTCGGTGGCGCGGCGCAGCGCCTCGTCGACGTCCTCGTCGGTACGGGTGAGCCCACGGCGTCCGCTGGTGACGACGCCGGCCTGCTGCAGCAGGTTGACCGCCTGGGTGACCGTGCGCCCACCGCGTCCGCACCGGGTTCGCAAGTCACGCAGTCGAATCGGCCGATCCGACCGGAGTGCCTCGTACACCGCGTGCACCGCGTCCTCGTCGACGTGCGTGGTGGCGAAGAACCGACCGAGCCCGAGATCCTCCTGGCGGTAGAACAGGATCGCCTCGGCAGGCTCGCCGTCGCGGCCCGCGCGGCCGATCTGCTGGTAGTAGGAGTCCACCGAATCGGGCACCGAGGCGTGCACCACGAAGCGCACGTTCGGCTTGTCGATGCCCATGCCGAACGCCGAGGTGGCCACGACGACCGACACCTCGTCGTCGTGGAATCGGCGGTGCACGTCGTCGCGCTCCGCCGATCGCAGACCGGCGTGGTATGCGACGGCGTCGACACCGCGCTCGCGCAGCGCTCCGGCGTAGTCCTCGGTGTCCCGGCGGGTGGCGCAGTAGACCAGACCGGGGCCAGCCAAGCTCGAGGTGGTGTCCACGACCGCGGCCCGCTTGTCGCCGTCGTCGGTGTGGTGGCGGACGTCGAGATGGATGTTGGGCCGGTCGAAGTCGCCCGTCACCACGCACGGGTCGACGAGCTCCAGCAGTTCGACGATCTCATCGCGCAGCAGCGGCGAGGCGGTGGCGGTCAGCGCCACCACCGGCGGTCGGCCCAGCCTGCCGATCGCATCGGGGATCCGCACGTAGTCCGGCCGGAAGTCGTGGCCCCAGGCCGACAGGCAGTGGGCCTCGTCGACGGCGATCAGGGACACCCCGGCGCGCGCGAGGCGCCCGACCACGTCGTCCTTGGCGAGTTGCTCCGGGGAGAGGAAGACGAACGTCGCCTCGCCGTCGGCGATGGCCCGCCAGGCGTCGTCGACGTCGCGCTTGCGCAGCCGGGAGTGCAGCGCCACCGCCCGCGGTGCGTCACTGCACTCGAGACCCGCGATCTGATCCTGCTGCAGGGCGATGAGCGGGGAGATCACCACGGTGAGACCGTCGTTCATCGCGGCAGGCACCTGATAGATGGCGGACTTGCCGGAACCGGTGCGCAGCACGGCCAGCACGTCGCGGCCGTCGAGCAGTGCGGCGGTCGCCTCGATCTGTTCGGGGCGCAAGGACTTCCAGCCGAAGACACGTTCGGCGGTGGCGTTGAGTTCGGCCGTCCGATCGGCGGCCAGAGTGTCGGTCACGGCGGCGATCTACCCGCTCGGCACACGAACATTCCACGTTTTTCACCGTGGTATCGGGGTAGCGGGCTAGCGCTTCGGCCCGGGGTCGTCGACGTTCGAGTCGACCAGAGGGCCGTCCTCGTCGTCGAGCGAATCGGCCTCCGAGTCGGGGTCCCGGGCAGCGAGCACCCGCACGAAACTGTTGAAGAACGCGATGGCAGGAACCACGAGCAGGGCGCCGATCACGCCCGCCAGCACACCGCCCGCGGTGATGCCGATGACCACGGCGAGGGGGTGCAGCGACACCGCGCGACCCATGACGAGCGGTTGCAGGACGTGAGCTTCGAGCTGCATGACGGCGATGATGAGCGCGAGGGTGATCAGCGCGTACACGATGCCCTTGGCCAGCAGGGCCACGATCACCGCAAGGAAGCCGGTGACCAGAGCGCCCACCACGGGGACGAAGGCGCCGAGGAAGATCAGTGAGGCCAGCGGCAGTGCGAGGGGAATGCCCATGATCGCCAGGCCGCTGCCGATGGCGACGGCGTCGACGAGGGCCACCAGCGAGGTGGCACGCGCATAGCCGGCCAGTGAATGGAACCCGGCGGCACCGGCTTCGCGCACCCGCGCCCGCTGGGCGCGCGGGATGAGGCGGGTGACGAACTCCCAGATGTTGCGGCCGCCGAGGAGGAAGAAGATGACCGTGAAGAGGCACAGCAGAGCGCCGGTGAGGATCTCGGCGATGGTGCCCGCGGTCGAGAGGGCGCCGGTGGTGAGCTGCGCCTGGTGGTCGCGCAGCGAGTCGATGACGGTGTCGCCGGCCTGGTTGATCTGGTCGCGGCTGAGGTCGGCGGGCCCGTTGATGAGCCAGGCCCGGGCGCCTTCGATGCTGCGGGTCACCTCGTCGACGAGTTGCGGTGCACCGTCGACGAATTGGTTGACGACGAACGACAAGACGCCGGTCAGGATGGCCAGACCGAGCACCATGACGAACGCCACCGCGCCCCCGCGTACCGCGCCGTAACGATCTAGGAAGTCGACGGCGGGTAGCAGGAGCGCGGTGAGGATCAGGGCGATCGCGATCGAGACGACCACGACGCCCATGGTCTGAAGAAGCCAGAGCAGTGCAAAGGCGGCCGCCCCAATGACGAGCAGCCGCCATGACCACGCCGCGGCGGCGCGGACCAGGGGATGTACCGCCTGGTCATCGCGCCCCGCGGCAGAGGTCACGCGCTAGAACCAGACTTTTCGACCACCGACCGGGCGGCCAACCGCTCCGAGGATCCACAGCACGACGCCGACGACGACGAGAATCGCGCCGATCGTGTACAGGATGCTCAGGCTGGTGAAATAGCCGATCAACAACAGGATTACGCCGAGGACGATCATGTCCGTTCCGATCTGTAGGCGGGGTGTAACGGAACGTGAATTACCTGAAACGTCAAAATCAAACCTAAATACTGAAACATCGGTTTCGACGCGGCCATGCTGGGCACCCGCTGGCAAACTGCATTAGACGCGACCGTCAGTACAGGGCGGACCGCATGTTGTCCTCGTCGAAGTGCGTCTTCAGCTCCTCGAGGCTGATCTCGCGGTAGACCGCCTTGGCAAGTTCGGCGACGCTCGGCACCGCAGTCGGATTCCACGTCTGCGGCTTCCACGCGTCCGACCGCAGGAACGCCTTGGCGCAGTGGAAGAACACCTCCTCCACCGCGATCTCGAGCGCGAGAATCGGCCGCTTGCCGTCCACGACCATGGCGTCGAAGTAGTCGGCGTCGGACACCACGCGCGCAGTCCCGTTGATGCGCAGGGTGTCTCCGCGGCCCGGGATGACGAACACCGTCCCGACGTGGGGACGCTGCAGAACGTTGAGGTAGCCGTCCACGCGCTTGTTGCCCGGCCGCTCCGGGATCGCGATGGTGGTGTCGTCGACGACGTGGACGAAGCCCGGCGGGTCGCCCTTGGGAGAGACGTCGACCCGGCCGTGGGCGTCGGTGGTGGCGACGAAGCCGAGCGGCGAATGTGCCAGCCAGTCTCGCTGCACGGCCGACAGGCGCGGCTTGACCTTGTCCGCGACCGCCGCGTTCGGATGACCGACGATCGCCCGCAGTTCCTCGACGGTGGTGACGACGGTGACTTCGCGACCCATGGGAGCCATCATGCTCCGGTGTCGAACCGGGCGGTGAGTTCCCTGCGGTCCACCTTGCCGATGCCACGGCGCGGCAGGTCGTCGACGACGTGCACCTCGCGCGGCGCGGCGGTGGCGTCCAGCGTCCGGCTGACGTGTTCGCGCAACTCGGCGGGCGTGGGCGGCGCGCTGCCGACGGTGAGCACGACTGCAGCGGCCACGCGCTGACCCAGGCGTGCGTCGGTCACGCCGAACACCGCGCAGTCGGCGATGGCGGGGTGCGTGGCCAGCGCCGCCTCGACGAGGCCGGGCATGACGGTCAGCCCGCCGGTGCTGATCGCGTCGTCGATGCGGCCCAGCACGCGCAACGCACCCGAGTCGTCGAGGGCGCCCGCGTCGTCGGTGCGGAACCAACCCGGTTCGGCGAACGGATCCGGGGTGACGGGGTTGCGGTAGCCCTTGGCGACGGTGGCGCCGCCGAGCAGGATGCGGCCGTCGTCGATGCGCACCGACACGCCTTCCAGGGCCACGCCGTCGTACACGCATCCACCCGCCGTCTCGCTCATCCCGTACGTCCGGACGACGGAAATCCCTGCGCGAGCCGCGCGTTCGGCCAGTCCGGCGGGCATCGGCCCACCTCCGATCAGCACGGCGTCGAGTTCGGCGAGCGCTGTGGCGTCCACCGGATCGGCCAGCGCCTTGTCGAGTTGCACGGCCACGAGCGACGCATAGCGGCGACCGGAGTCCATCTCGTCGATGGCGGCGCGCAGCTCTCCGGGGGCGAAGCCGGGGATCAGCGCGACGGGAATGGTGCCCGAGATGATGCTGCGCACCACGACCTGCAGCCCCGCGACGTGGTGGGCGGGCAGGGCGAGCAGCCAGCTGCCGGGACCGCCGAGCCGTTCGTTGGTGGCATCGGCGCTCGCGATCAGGGCGGCCGCAGTCAGCATGGCGCCCTTGGGCGTTCCCGTCGTACCGGAGGTCGACACGACGACCGCGACGTCGTCGGCGACGTCCTCGCCGACGCGCAGCGCGCCGGCCAGGAGTTCGGCCTCACGCTCGTCGGCGGGCAGCGGGACGATGCCGGACTCGCGGCCGGCGAGGACGCCTTCGAGCGCGGCGACCAGTGCCGTCGGGCTGGGGACGGGCGGTATGACGACCGCGCGCAGGGCGGCTATGTGGGATCTCCGGACGGATCGTCGCCACGGGGGTCGTCCAGTGGCCAACCCTTCTTCGCCAGGCGTGCCCGCACCCGCTCGACGTCCTCCTCGCGTGGGAGTTCGTCGGTGACCTGGGTGATCTGCACGCCGATGTCCACGTGGTCGAACTCGCCGCCGTCGAGCAGCGCCTGGGTGACGGTCTTGACCTCGTCCTTGGACAGTCGACGGTCCAGCAGCGCCATGAGCGGCACCCGGTCTGGGCCGGGCACGCCTTCGGGGTAACCCGAGGTGATCCACGCCACGATCTTCGTCAGGAATGCATTCACTGCGTCGATTCCCCCTTCCGGCCGCAGATCTCGGTGTCGCGATGAATCGATGCTAGCTGCGGCGCGCTGCGGTCGACGGGTGACTCGGCCCCTGCGAGGTGGCTGTGCGACGCCCCGGCATCCGGGACGTGAACAGTCGATGAACACCTTGGCCGGAGCGGGGAAACTGCCTGCTCACTACCCGTCCTCGTGGTGTGTTCGGCTAGGTGATTCCGCTGAGAATCCCTCAGAATCATGCTCATGAGCGCTGAGCTGATCATTCTGGTGCTGTTGATTGCCACGGCACTGGCATTCGACTTCACCAACGGGTTCCACGACACCGGGAACGCGATGGCGACGTCCATCGCGACCGGTGCCCTCAAGCCCAAGACCGCAGTGATCCTGGCCGGCGTCCTGAACCTCGTCGGCGCGTTCCTGTCGGTCGAGGTCGCCATCACGGTCACCACGTCGGTGCTCAAGATCCAGGACAGCTCCACCGGGTCCCTGGTCGAGGGCATCGACGCGTCGACGGGCCTGACGATCATCTTCGCCGGCCTGATCGGCGGCATCCTGTGGAACCTGCTCACGTGGCTGTTCGGCATCCCGTCGAGTTCGTCGCATGCCCTGTTCGGCGGTCTGATCGGCGCCGGACTGGCGGCGCTCGGCACCGCGGGCGTCAACTGGAGCGGCGTGTTCGGCAAGGTCATCGTTCCCGCGCTCGCCGCTCCCTTCATCGCGGGTCTGGTCGCGGCATGCGGCACGTGGATCGTCTACCGCCTCACCCGCAAGGTGCTGAAGAAGCGCCGCGAGGAGGGCTTCCGCTGGGGCCAGATCGCGACCGCGTCACTCGTCGCACTGGCACACGGCACCAACGACGCGCAGAAGACGATGGGCGTCATCGCCCTCGCGCTCATCACGACCGGGCACCTCACCGGCGACGTGAAGGAGGACGGCCTGCCGTTCTGGGTCATCGCGTCCTGTGCGTTGGCGATCGGCCTCGGCACCTACATCGGCGGCTGGCGCGTGATCCGCACCCTGGGCAAGGGTCTGGTGGAGATCGAGTCTCCTCAGGGCCTGGCGGCCGAGGCGTCGTCGGCGGCGATCATCCTCTCCTCGAGTGCCGCGGGCATGGCGCTGTCGACCACCCACGTCGCGACCGGATCGATCCTCGGCAGCGGTGTCGGCAAGCCCGGCGCGCAGGTGCGCTGGGCCGTCGCGGGCCGGATGGCCGCAGCGTGGCTGATCACGCTGCCCGCCGCCGGACTGGTCGGCGCGCTCTCCTTCTGGCTGTCGCACTTCGTGGAGAACGCGACCGGTTCGTCGCTGGCCGGCGACGGCCTCATCTTCGTCATCCTGGTGGCGCTGTCGGGCTACATGTACTGGCGCGCCCAGCAGCAGAAGGTCAACCACGAGAACGTCAACGCCGACTGGGACGAGGCGACGAACTCGGTGGTTCCCGCCGATGCCCGCGACATCGCGGCCGACCCGACCAAGCCCACAGCCTCGGTCTGATCCGCGGCCTCCGCGACCAAGTGCCATCTGAGAGAAGAGAACTCACATGACCTACCTGGAATCCATCCTCAAGGTGCTCGCCATCGGGTTGATCCTGGGCGCAGGCCTGCCCGCGGTGTTCGCCGTCGGCCTCGTCGCCTACTCGAAGGGCGCAGGCGGTGCGGAAGCCGACGGCACCGTCGACGCGCCGAATCCCGCGCTCAAGGCCTTCGGCCTGCTGCTGTTCGCTCTGGTGACGGCGGTAATCGTGATCGCGATCCTGTGGATCACCAAGGGCACGATCGATCACCACTTCGGTTTCAACCCCGTCCCCTTCCTTCCGGGAAAGTGAGCTGCACACCATGACCGAGACGCAGAGCACCAGTTCGTTCGACAACGTCGTCACGTGGCTGCGCGCGGGCTACCCCGAGGGAGTGCCGCCGAAGGACTACTTCGCGCTGCTGGCGCTGCTGAAGCGCTCGCTGACCGAGGAGCAGGTCGTCAAGGCAGCCCAAACCGTGCTCAAGAGCGTGGACTCCGACACCGTGACCGAGGGCGAGATCCGCAGGGCCGTCGAGGCGGTCATCGAGAAGGAGCCCAACCCCGAGGAGATCCACCAGGTGGCCTCGCGGCTGGCCTCGGTCGGCTGGCCTCTGGCCGGAGCGGCGCCGGTCTCCTAGTCGTTCCTGGTGTCGCGACGCAGCGGATGCGTCTCGGGCACCTGAACGAAGATCAGCGTGACGCCGTCGGGGTCGGTGACGTGCATTTCGTGCAGACCCCACGGCTCCTGCTTCGCGGTGCGGGCGATGGCGACACCGCGACCCTCCAGTTCGGCCTGGGTCGCGTAGACGTCGCGCACCTGGAGCCACAGCGCTCCGGGAAACGGCGGCCCACCCTCGGCCGGTGATCCGTGACCGGCGAGTTCGATCAGCGACTGCCCGGCATAGAACACCGTCCCTGCGCCGTACTCGCGAGCGACGGCGAGACCGATGGCGTCGCGGTAGAACTCGATCGACCGCGGATAGTCCGCCGGCCGGAACAGGACCCGACTGGCGAGAATCTCCATGCCATCGTGTCTAACACACGCGCGGGTCAGGCCCCCGCTTCGGCAGCCTTGCGGTACCCGCGCACCGCGATCGGGCCGAACACCGCCAGCAGTGCCGCCACCCACGCCACCGACTGCAGCACCGGCCACAGCGTCGGGCCGCCCTCGGCCAGACCCCGCATCGCCTCGATGGCCGGCGACATCGGCTGCGCGCGCACGGCGGGCTGCAGCCAGCCGGGGAACACGTCGATGGGCACCATGCCGGAGTTGAAGAACAGCAGCAGGAAGCACACCGTCGACAGCCCGGTGATGATGTTCTTGCCACCCGCCTGCACGCCGACGGCGACGATCACCGTCGCGAACCCAATCACCATCACGACGGGCATCAGCACGAAGCCGATCGCGCCGAGCCAACTGCCGGTGAAGCGCAGACCCATCGCGACGCCCACCGCGGTGATGGCCAGCGATCCGATCAGCGCGCGGCCCGCTTCGGCGAGCAGCCGTCCGGACAGTGCGCTGGCCCGGTGCACGGGCAGTGCCCACAGCCGGCTCAGCAGTCCGGACTCGCGTTCGTCGGGCAGTGCCGCGCCCGCGCCGATCGCGCCGAACAGGGCGCCGACGATCGCACACATCGGCACCAGGCCGTAGAGGCTGTTGCTTCCGGTGAGGCTCGCGATCGACTCACCGATCACCAGCTTGTAGACCACCAATAGGAAGGTGGGGAAGATCAGCGCCTGGATGAGGACGACCGGCTCGCGCGTCCACCGCACCAGCAGACGCCCGGCCTGCAGCCTGCTCTGCGCGACGAACGTGCTCGTCACGAGGCCCTCCTCTGCAGCCGGACCGCGATGCCGCCGAACAGCGCCAGCAGACCAACGCACCACGCCAGGCTCAGCAGCAGGTCAGTCGTGGTCACCGCGCCCTGAGCCAGTTCGCGCAGCGTCTGGGCGATCTGCGACACCGGCTGCCGCGTGACGAACCAGCCGAGCCAGCCGGGGAACGCCGACGCGGGCGCGATGCCGGTCGACAACATGACGAGCAGCAGCTGGGGGATGAGCAGAGTCTGTCCGGCCGCCTCGGCGTTGGTGGACACCGAGCCGAGCGCGTCGGCGCCGAGCGACAGTGCCAGCGACAGCAGCAGGGCGATGCCGCAGAAGCCGAGGACACCCACGACGTCGCCCTGGAACCGGAAGCCGAACGCGTAGCCGACGGCGACGGCCGCGGCCAGCGACGCGGTGGCGCGGATCAGCGCCGACAGCATCCGCGCCGTGACGGGCACCAGCGACGTCATCGGCAGGCTGCGCAACCGAATGCCCATGCCGCTGAGGTTGTCTCGCGCCGCGCGGTCCGCGGTCGTCATCGCGGTGAAGATCATCGCCTGGACCACGATGACGGGCAGGATGTACTGCGGGTAGCTGACGTCGCCGGTGTCGATCACGTGGCGCAGGGTGATGTTGAAGCAGACGAAGAACGCGACCGGTCCGCCGATCGCGAAGATCAGATCGCCGTCGCGCAGCGTGCCGAGCACCGACCGCTGGGTCAGGGCGGCCAGCGCGCTCACGGGGCCGCTTCCTGGACGGGCGCTCCGGTCAGCGTGAAGAAGACCTCGTCGAGTGATGGCTTGCGCAGCGAGATGTCGTGCAGTTCGAGGCCGAGCGGGGAGAGGCGGCCGAACACCTCGGACATCGTGGCGAAGCCGTCGGGTGCGGGCACCGACACCGTGCCGCGGTCGGGGTCGGTCTCGACGCCTCCGAAGCCGTCGAGCGCTGCGGTCACCCGGGGCAGGTCGGCGAGGTGGACGGGGCTGATCTCGCAGTAGCTCCCGCCGATCGTGCGCTTGAGGTCGTCGGGGGTACCGTCGGCGATCACGCGGCCGCGGTCGATGACGACGATGGAGTCGGACAGCGCGTCGGCCTCCTCGAGGTACTGGGTCGTCAGCAGGGTCGTGATCCCCTGGTGCCGTAGCGATCCGACGAGGTCCCACACCTCCCGCCTGCTGCGCGGATCGAGGCCGGTGGTGGGCTCGTCGAGGAACACCACCTTGGGCGGGACCACCAGCCCGCAGGCGATGTCCACGCGGCGCCGCATGCCGCCGGAGTAGGTGGCGACGCGCTTGTCGCCCGCGTCGGTGAGGCTGAAGGTCGCGAGCATCTCGTCGGCGCGCTCGCGGGCACTGCGCTTGTCCATGCCCCGCAGCCGGGCGAACAGGACGAGGTTCTCCCGGCCGGTGAGCAGTTCGTCGATGGCGGCGTACTGGCCGGTGAGGCCGATCGATTCGCGCACCTTCCCGGCCTGGGTCACCACGTCGAACCCGGCGACGGTCGCGGTGCCGCCGGTGGGCCGCTGCAGCGTGGAGAGGATGTTGATCGTGGTCGTCTTGCCTGCGCCGTTCGGGCCGAGCACGCCGAGCACGGAGCCCACCGGCGCCGAGAAGGTGACGCCGCTCAGCGCCTGATGGTCGCCGTAGCGCTTGGTGACGCCGTCGAGGGCGATCGCGAGGTCGGACACGCAAGCGAGTATGGCATGCCTAGCCTAACTAATTGCTCCCGGCCATTCCTGCAGTATCGCTCCGAGGCCGCCGAAGATGGTGTCACGCTGTTTGCCTGAGGTACTCCACTCCAACGTGTGACGGGAGCCCTGCCATGGACGGACTCGTGCAGGATCGGCCGCTACTCATCTCGTCGCTGGTCGAGCATGCGGCAACCTTTCACGGCGACGCAGAGGTGGTGTCTCGGCTGCCGGTGGGCGGCATCCACCGGACGATCTGGCGCGGGGTGCGCGACGACGCCTGCCGGGTGGCCAACGCGTTGGTGGCCCTCGGGGTGGGCGACGGCGACCGGGTCGGCACGCTGGCCTGGAACAGTCACCGGCATCTCGCCCTCTACTTCGGCGTCTCCGGTGCGGGCTCGGTACTGCACACGGTCAATCCCCGCCTGTTCCCAGAGCAAATCGAGTACATCGTCAACCACGCCGAGGACAAGGTGCTGGTGTTCGACGTGGACCTGGCTCCGCTGGTCGACAAGCTGGCGCCGAAGCTGACGACGGTGACGGCGTTCGTCGCACTCTGCGGGCACGACCAGCTACCGGAACTCGATGTGCCGAACCTGCTGGCCTTCGACGACCTCATCGGCGCCCAGAGCGCCGAGTTCGCCTGGCCCGATCTCGACGAGCGCACCGCCTCGTCGCTTTGCTACACCTCGGGCACCACCGGCAACCCGAAGGGCGTGCTGTACTCACACCGATCGACGGTGCTGCATTCGCTGATGTCGCTGGCTCCCGACACGTTCGGCATCCGCTCGGCGGAGAGCCTGATGCTGATCGTGCCGATGTTCCACGCCAACGCCTGGGGCGCGCCCTACGCGGCGGCGATGGTCGGCGCGAAACTGGTGCTGCCCGGCCCGTTCCTCGACGGGCGCAGCGTCTTCGAGATCATGCGGGACGAGCGGGTGACGTTCTCGATGGGCGTACCCACCGTCTGGCTGATGCTGTTCGCGTATCTCGACGAACACCCCGATCTCGACCCGCGGACACTGGCGCTGGAGCGAATCGGCATCGGCGGTGCGGCGCTGTCGCGCGCGATGCTCGAACGCTTCGAGGACGACTTCGGCGTCGAGGTCATCCAGGGCTGGGGGATGACCGAGACCAGCCCGATCGGCGTCGTCAACAAGCCACTGCCGAAGCACGCCGATCTCACCGGCGACGATCTCGTCGCGGTGAAGCTGAAGCAGGGTCGCGGCGTCTGGGGCGTCGAGCCGAAGATCGTCGACGACGACGGGCAGCCGCTGCCGTGGGACGGCATCGGCTTCGGTCACCTCCTGGTCCGCGGACCGTGGATCACCAGCGGCTACTTCAAGGGCGATTCCGCACTCGACGCCGACGGCTTCTTCGCCACCGGCGACGTTGCGACGATCGACCCCGACGGCTACCTGCACCTCGTCGACCGCGCGAAGGACGTGATCAAGTCCGGTGGCGAATGGATCTCGTCGATCGACGTGGAGAACGCCGTGATGGGGCATCCGGGTGTCGCCGAGGCCGCGATCATCGGTGTGCCGCATCCCAAGTGGCAGGAGCGGCCGCTCCTACTGGTGGTCAAGCGGCCGGGGCGCGACGTCGACGTGGCGAGCATCCTCGACTACCTCGACGGACGCATCGCGAAGTGGTGGATGCCCGACGACGTCCTGTTCGTCAACGAGCTGCCCCACACCGCCACCGGGAAACTGCTCAAGAAGGCACTGCGCGACCAGTACCGCGAGCACCGGCTGCCGACGGCCTAGCGGTCACCCGTCGGCTGCACCCGTTGGCGCTTCATGACGGCGTCCACGGCGCCCGGCGCGAACGTGTTGACGAAGTCCGCGGTCATCGCCATCCGCGGTGCGATGCGCACCGGACGATTGCGCGCCGCGGTCACCATCCAGTCGGCCGCCTCGTCGGCGCTCAGGCCCGGCAAGCCGTCGTAGGCCCGCGTCGGAGCGATCATCGGCGTCTTCACCAACGGGTAGAACAGCGTCGTGGAGTGCACGCCGTCGGCCGCCCACTCGGTTTCGACGACCCGGCTCACGGCGGTCAGTGCGGCCTTGCTCGCGTTGTAGACGGCGAACAGCGGCGACGACTCGCTCAGCACGCCCCAGGTCGAGACGTTGATGACGTGACCGTCGCGGCGCTCGCGCATCCCCGGCCCGAAGCCGCGGATCAGCCGCAGCGGCGAGTAGTAGTTCAGCGTCATCGTGCGCTCCACGTCGTGCCACCGGTCCAGCGACTCGGCCAGCGGGCGCCGGATCGACCGGCCCGCGTTGTTGATCAGCACGTCCACGCCGCCGAACCTCTCGTCGACGTCGGCCACCAGCGCATCGACGGCGTCGAGGTCGGACAGGTCGCAGTCGATCGCGGTCGCGTCCCCGCCGGCCGCGGTGACGTCGGCGACCACGGCGTCGAGCAGGTCGCGGCGACGCGCAACCACGATCACCCTGGCGCCGGCAGCTGCCAGCTTGCGGGCACCGGCCTCGCCGATGCCCGACGACGCCCCGGTGACGAGGATGCGCTTGCCGGTCAGATCGATGTCGCGGCGTGGCGCGAGCAGCTGCGCGGTCAACGGCGGACGCATGCTGGCCAGCAGCAGGCTGTCGGACAGGCGGCGCAACGGGTTCCTGGGCACGGGCACAGAGCTTAGGCCCGCGCGAACTCGCGCAGATTCACCACCGCGAGCGTCTGCTGGACACCATGCTCGGAGAACGTCATCGCGGGCTCGAAGCCGAGCCGCCGGGCCAGGCTGAGCGACCTGGCGTTGGCGCTGTGCGTCACGATGATCACGGGCTCGTCGGGCAGCTCGGCGGCGGCCGCACGCAGTACCGCGGTGGCGGCCTGGAACGCCCAGCCACGGCCCCAGGCCCGCGGGCTCAGCGTGTAGGCGAGTTCGAGTTCCTCGCCGTCGGGGCTGATGTGGCCGGGATGGTGCACGCCGCGACGGGTCAGCGACATCGTGCCGACGAAGGCGTCGGACGCCTTGTCGGCGATCAGATAGGCCCCCGGCGAGCCGGTCACGGCGCTCACCCCGACCTCGTCGAGGTCGCGCGCGACGTCGTGCCGCGACTGCGCGCCGCCGAGGTGTGCGCGCACCTCGGGGTCGCTGGCGTGGGCGATGATCGCGTCGCGGTCGGAGTCGCGGGCCTTGCGCAGCACGACGTCGCCGGCGTCGATGCGCAACGCGGTCAGCGTTCGTCCGGGCACCGGTCGAGTGTGCCAGGCCCGGCTGGTCATGCCCCTGCGCGCGGCGCCGGACGTAACACGCAGCGCGCGTAGCCAATCCACGACACGATGACCAGGACGACCGAGAGTCCGATGACGGTCGTCGTCGCCGACGCGACCGCCACGCCCACCGCGTCGCGGCCCGGGGCGTGCCGGTCGACGACCGGCAGCAGCATCAGCGGCAGCAGGCCGACGCCGAACGTCGCCATGGCCCCGATCACCGAGGCGCCGAACGCCGGCCGCACCGCACCCCAGATGGTCAGCCCGGCCGTCAGGTAGACGAGTACCGCCAGCGGCAGCGGACGCAGGCTGGCGTCGACCTCACCGGACCGGCGCCACGCGCCCCAGCCGGCCATCTCGGCGTATCCGCCCACGGCGTACGCCGCGAACCAGGGCGCCACGGTCGCGACTACGACGATCGACGCACCGAGGATCCCGATCGCCCATCGGGTCAGTGTGGCTTCGATGGCAGTACCTTCCTGTGCGATTCGTGGAGTCTCACCTGCGCTCACCGCAGGAAATCCTCCACGAATCGCTAGAAGTAGCGGGGGAACTTGGACCAGTCGGGGTCGCGCTTCTCCAGGAACGCGTCGCGACCCTCGACGGCCTCGTCGGTCATGTACGCCAGTCGCGTCGCCTCGCCGGCGAACACCTGCTGGCCGACGAGCCCGTCGTCGAGCAGGTTGAACGCGAACTTCAGCATCCGGATGGCCTGCGGCGACTTCCCGTTGATCTCGTGGGCCCACTCCAGTGCGACCGTCTCCAGTTCGGCATGGTCGACGACCTCGTTGACCGCGCCCATCGCGTGCATCTGCTCGGCGGTGTAGGGGCGGCCCAGGAAGAAGATCTCGCGGGCGAACTTCTGGCCGGTCTGCCGGGCCAGGTAGGCGCTGCCGTAACCGCCGTCGAAACTGCCCACGTCGGCGTCGGTCTGCTTGAACCGGGCGTGCTCCCGGCTGGCCAGCGTCAGGTCGCACACCACGTGCAGCGAGTGCCCGCCACCGGCGGCCCAGCCGTTCACCAGGCAGATCACGGGCTTGGGCATGAACCGGATCAACCGCTGCACCTCGAGGATGTGCAACCGGCCTGCCTGGGCCGGGTCGATGCTGTCCGCGGTCTCGCCGGAGGCGTACTGATAGCCGGTCCGGCCACGGATGCGCTGATCGCCGCCGGAGCAGAATGCCCACCCACCGTCCTTGGCCGACGGCCCGTTGCCGGTCAGCAGGATGACGCCCACGTCCGACGACATCCGTGCGTGGTCGAGGACGCGGTACAGCTCGTCGACGGTGTGCGGCCGGAACGCATTGCGCACCTCAGGACGGTCGAACGCGATGCGGACGGTCGGCTTGCGCAGGCCGTCGACGACGTGCCGGTGATAGGTGATGTCGGTGAGGTCGAAGCCCTGCACGGGTTGCCACAGAGACGGGTCGAACGGGTTGTCTGAGCTCACGCAACGACTGTAGAGCGTGGCCGCGACGAGTTTCGCAGCGCTCGCCCAGGGGTAGAGAAGCCCCGCAACGGCGCGCTCAGCGCGCCACGATGAAGGAGACGACGATGAAGCGCGTAACTGGTGTGTTGGTGTCCGGTATTGCTGCTGGACTGATGCTGGTCGGTTGCTCGCCGTCGGTTCAGGGTGGCGACACCCCGTGCAAGGACTTCGTGGGTGCCGACGAGAAGACCCAGAACGAGGCCATCAACAAGATGCTGAAGGACGAGAAGGGCGCCGAACCGGCGTCGCTCGAGGTCACCGGCACCCGGCTCGCCGTGTCGACCTACTGCCAGACCGCGGGCAAGCAGGACGAGCCGATCAAGAACGCCCCGCACCTGTAACCGGGTCGAACCGGAACACCGCGCACCGCCCGGCGAGGGCTTCGAACTCGTCGGGCGTGCCGTCGGTGACCAGACCCGAGCGCTTCATGAAGCTCACCCCGGTCGGCACCAGCGTGGGGAACTGCCGCAGCAGCGGACGCGCTTCGTCGGCCGACAACTCGACCATCCGAACCGTCTCGCGGCGCTTGCCGGTCGTCAGCGTCGCGGTATCGGCAGCGCGGGCGTTGCGCTCCCAGTCCGCACCGGGGAAACCGGCGACGACGTACCGCGTGCCGTCGACGGTCATCGGCGTGATCGGCGTCGGACGCGGCTTGCCGGACTTGCGGCCCGGCACGGTGAGGATCACGGGGCCGTCCCCCCCGAAGACGCCGAGCTTCATCACGGTCATGAAGACCTTGTTCATGGGCTTGAGCCACCAGGGCGGGGTTGGGTTGCCGTCAGCCATCTTCGAGAGGCTAGACCTCGACGCCCGCACGCGTCACGGCCTCGAGCAGGCCGGTGGGCCGCTCGGTGGTCGGCAGCGGGTCGACGAGCGCGAACCGGCATCCCACGGCCAGCGCTCCACCATCGGCCTCCTCGCTGTCGCCGACCATCACCGTGTCGGCGGCGTTCACGCCGAGGCGTGACAGCGCGGTCTCGAAGATCTCCCGGGTCGGCTTGACCGCGCCCACCTCGAACGACAGCACGAACTCGGTCACCAGGTCCTCGACGCCGAGGCTGCGGAACGTCGGCCGGATGTCCCACGCGATGTTCGACACCACGCCGACGGCGATCCCGGCTTGCCGGAGGCGTCCCAGCACCTCGGCGGTGTCGGGGTAGGGCACCCAGTAGGACGGGTCGACGGTGCGGGCGTAGAGCTGCTCGGCATGGTCGTCGGTGAGTCCGGACTCGCGCATCACATGCAGGTAGGCCTCGCGGTGCAGATGCGGCTGCAGGTCGCGGTTGACCCAGCTGTGGTACTGGTCGTCGGACATCTCGACCGGGCGTCCCGTCGGAGCGGTCAGCCGGTGCATCAGCTCGGCGCGGACGTGCTCGTCGACGGCCTTCTCGTCGACCAGGATGTCGTCGAACCAGCTGTCGTCCTCCTCGAGCCGGAACAGCGTCCCGGAGAAGTCGAACAGCACCGCGCGGGTGGTCTCACTCATGGCGTCTTCTCTCTGCGTGCGCGAGCGGCCTTGCGCTGCAAAACCTCTCGCTCGGCGTCATTGGTGGTCAGCGTGGCGGCGACGTCGAACTGGGCGGCGGCCTCGTCGTCGCGGCCCAGTCGGGCGAGCAGTTCGCCGCGCACGCTGGGCAACAGGTAGGAGCCATCGAGCCCGCGGATGTCGTCGACGAGCGCCAGGGCATCGCCGGCGCCGGAGTGCATCGCCACCGCGACGGCGCGGTTCAATTCGACCACCGGTGACGGCGCGATCTGGAGCAGTCCGTCGTAGAGGGCGACGATGCGCGGCCAGTCGGTGTCGGCCGCGGTCGGTGCGACGGCATGGCATTCGGCCAGCGCGGCCTGCAGCGCGTACGGGCCCCAGCCGGTTCCCTTGCGCTGCAACGCCGCTGACGCCCGCTCCAGAGCCGCGACGCCACGGACGATCTGCGCCCGGTCCCACGCGGTTCGGTCCTGGTCCTCCAGCAGGATGGGCGTGCCGTCGGGACCCGAACGCGCGGCGAAGCGCGAGGACTGGAACTCCATCAGCGCGACCAGGCCGTGCGCCTCGGGCTCGTCGGGCACCAGCGCCGCCAGCGCGCGGCCCAGACGCAATGCCTCCGTGCACAATTCGTCGCGGATCCAGCGCCGGCCGAACGACGCCGAGTAGCCCTCGTTGTAGACGAGATAGATGACGCCGAGCACCGCCGACAGTCGCCGGGGGTACTCCGAGGGATCGGGCACCTCGAACGGCACCCGGGCGTCGCCGAGGCTCTTCTTGGCCCGGACGATGCGCTGGGCGATGGTCGCCTTCGGCACGAGGAACGCCCGCGCGATCTCCTCGGTGGTCAGCCCGCCGACGACCCGCAGCGTCAACGCGATCTGGTTCTCGCGCGACAGCACCGGGTGGGTGGAGATGAAGATCAGCCGCAGCACGTCGTCGTCGATGCGGTCGGGGTCCCACGCCTCGTCGTGCGTGGTCTCGAGGTCGCGGGCCAGCGCCGCGTACTTGGCGTCCTGGCGGTCCAGCCGTCGCCACCCGTCGATGGCCTTGCGCTTGGCGACGGTGGTCAGCCAGGCGCCTGCGTTGCGCGGTACGCCGGTGGTGGGCCACTGCTCGAGCGCGTCGACGAGCGCGTCGGCGGCCAGGTCCTCGGCGAGGCCGACGTCACCGACGAGGCGGGTGAGCGTGGCGACGATCTTGGCCGCCTCCATCCGCCACACCGCGTCCACGGTCTGCTGCACTCCAGAAGAGGCCGACACGGTGGACACCCACCCATTCTGCCCAGCGGCTAGACGTAGCGCGCGCGCCCGGCGAACGCGCCGGCGACGATCTGCACGACGTACACCGCCAGGAACATCAGCCACGGCACCGTCCACCCGTGCGTCACGTCGTGCAGCAGGCCGAACAGGAAGGGGCCGGTGCCCGCGATCAGGTAGCCCAATCCCTGTGCCATGCCGGACAGTTGCGCCGTGTCCTCGGCGTTGCGGGCGCGCAGGGCGATGATCGCCAGCGCCATCGAGAACGCGCTCATGCCGACGCCGATCAGCACGCTCCACAGGATGGGCGCCGCGGCGGGCGCGAGCATCAGGCCGACGGCGCCGGTCATCCCGAGCAGACCCAGGGCGACGACCCAGCCGCTCTGGCTCGGCTTGCGTGCGGCCAGCGGCGAGATCACCAGCGCGATCGGCACCCCGATCAGCGACGTGAGCCCGACCAGCAGCCCGGCGTTGGTCTTGCCGATGCCGTTGTCGATGAAGATCTCGGGCAGCCAGCCCATCACGATGTAGGCCATGAACGCCTGACATCCGAAGAACAGCGTGACCGTCCACGCCAGCTTGTTCCGCAGCAGCGAGCGACGCGGGCCGGTCGGCGCGGTGCTCGCGGCCCAGGTGTCGCCGTGGCGCCGCGACGCGGGCATCCAGGCGAGCAGCGCGACGAAGGCGACGACCGCCCACGCGGCCAGCGCGATCCGCCAGCCGCCGAGCGGTTCCTCGAGGCCTGGCGTGACGGCCGACCCCAGCGCGCCGCCGCCCTGCAGTGCGGCGGTGTAGATGCCGGTCATGAGGCCCACCCGGGCCGGGAACGAGCCCTTGATGACGACCGGGATCAGGACGTTCACCAGGGCGATGCCCGCGCATGCGATGAGCGTCGCGCCGATGACGAGGTGGGGACCGTCGACGACCCGCAGGGCCAGCCCCGCGGTCAGCGCCACCAGTGCGGTCGAGATGGTGCGGCCGAGGCCGATCCGCGACGAGAGCCACGGCGCGGCGAGTCCTGCCGCCGCGAAGCACAGCGCAGGCAGCGTGGTCAGCAGTCCGGCCCAGGTCGCGGAGACCCCGAGGTCGGTGCGCATCTCGCCGAGCAGGGGCGCGACGCTCGTCACCGCGGGCCGCAGGTTCAGCGCGGTGAGCACCACGGCGAGGGCGAGCAGCGCGCCGCCGGCCACCGCGGGGACCCGGTCGGTGCCGACTTCGGCCGCGTATGCGTCGAGGTCGACCGTTTCGTCCCGCTTCTCCGTGCGCATGCTGCTAGATTGCCATACATCCCATGATTGGTTGAAAGGATGTCCTCTGTGCCGTTGAACACTGCACGCCGCGCGGGCCTGGTCGACCAGGTGATCGAGCAGCTTCGGACGTCCGTGAGCAGCGGTGAATGGCCCGTCGGCCAGCGCATCCCCAACGAGACCGTGCTCGTCGAGTCACTCGGCGTCGGCCGCAACACCGTCCGGGAAGCGGTCCGAGCGCTGGCGCACGCGGGCATCCTCGACGTACGGCAGGGCGACGGCACCTACGTGCGGGCGACCAGCGAGGTGTCGGGCGCGCTGCGCCGTCTGTGCGGGGCCGAACTGCGCGACGTGCTGCAGGTGCGCCGCGGCCTGGAGGTCGAGGGGGCAAGGCTCGCGGCCGCCAATCGGACGGACGCCGACGTCGCCGAACTGCGCGCGCTGCTGGCCCGCCGCGACGAGTGCCTGCAGGACGGGCGCACCGACGACTTCGCGCGCGCCGACGTGGAGTTCCACCTCGCCGTCGTCGCCAGCTCGCACAACATCATCCTGACCGAGCTGTACCGCGGTTTGTTAGAGGCCGTCGCCGCGAGCGTCGCGACCACCCACGAGAAGCCCGTCGAGATCGTCGACCACGGCCTGCTGCTCGACCACATCGCGGCCGGCGACGTCGACCGGGCCGCCCGCACCGCCGGCGAACTCCTCGACCGCATCCTCGCCGCCCTGTAGGGGGTTACCTCTTCCGGCGAGCGTGCGTGTCTGCGGGCGACACGCCGGGTCAGAACCCGAGTTCGCGCACGCTCGCGGGCAGGTCTCAGCCTGCGGTCAGCCGACGCGGCGGTCCGAGCCCTCCCAGAACTGCGCGCGCACGGCCTTCTTGTCGGGCTTGCCGAGCGCGGTGACCGGCACCGAGTCGACCACCACGACCTGCTTGGGCGACTGCACCGACCCCTTGCGCTCCTTGACCGCCGACTGGATCTCGGCGGTCATGCGGGCCACCGACTCCTCGTCGGTCGCGGCGTCCGGGCGCAGCACGACGACGGCGGTGACGGCCTCGCCCCACTTCTCGTCGGGCGTGCCGATCACGCACACCTGCGCCACCGCGGGATGCTCTGCGACGACGTCCTCGACCTCGCGCGGGAACACGTTGAACCCGCCGGTGACGATCATGTCCTTGGTCCGGTCGACGATGAACCAGAAGCCGTCCTCGTCCTCACGGGCCAGGTCGCCGGTGTGCATCCAGCCGTCGCGGAACGTCTCTGCCGTCGCCTCCGGCTTGTTGAGGTATCCGCCCGCCAGCAGCGGACCCGACACGCAGATCTCGCCGACCTCGCCCTGGGGCACCGGCTGGCCGTCCTCGCCGAGCAGCGCCGTACGCGCAAAGAGCGTCGGCTTGCCACACGACGTCAGCCGCTTCTCGTCGTGATCGGCCTTGGCCAGGTACGTGATGACCATCGGGGCCTCCGACTGCCCGTAGTACTGCGCGAAGATCGGCCCGAACCTCTCCAGCGCCTCCTTGAGCCGCACCGGGTTCATCGCCGACGCGCCGTAGTAGACGGTCTCCAGCGACGACAGGTCCCGGGTGTGCGAGTCGGGGTGGTCCATCAGCGCGTAGATCATCGACGGCACCAGCATCGTCGCGGTGATCTTCTGCTCTTCGATGGTCCGCAGCACCTCGGCGGGATCGAACTTGGGCAGCACGACCATCTCTCCGCCCTTGACGATCGTCGGCAGGAAGAACGCCGCGCCGGCATGCGATAGCGGGGTGCACATCAGGAACTTCGGACGGTCCGGCCACTCCCACTCGGCCAGCTGGATCGTCGACATCGTGGTGGTCGCCTGCGACGTCATCATGACGCCCTTCGGCTTGCCGGTCGTGCCGCCGGTGAAGGCCAGTCCGGTGACGGTGTCGGGCGCCAGGTCCGCGGCGACCAGCGGCTGCGGCGCGTACTTGGCGGCCTCGGCGGTCAGGTCGACGCCCACGCCCTCAAGTGCCTGGGGCACCGGACCGATCGTCAGTACCTGCTTGAGCGACGGCACCTTCTCCAGCAGCCCGAGTGCGCGCTCGGTGAACATCGGGTTGGGGTCGATGATCAGCGACGTGACCTCGGCGTCGGACAGCACGTAGGCGTGATCATCCAGGGAACCGAGAGGGTGTAGTGCCACGCGGCGGTACCCCTGGGTCTGGCCGGCGCCGACGATCATCAGGACCTCGGGCCGGTTGAGGGCCAGCAGTCCGACGACGGCGCCGGAGCCCGCGCCGAGCCCTTCGAAGGCCTGAACGTACTGGCTGATGCGTTCTGCGAGCTGTCCGCCGGTGAGCGTGGTGTTGCCGAGGAATAGCACCGGCTTGTCCCGGTTGCGCTTCAACGCGCCGACCGTGAGGTGGCCGGAGTGGATCGGATGACGCAGCAGCGAGTCGCTCATGGCTTCAGATTAGAACGTGTTCTAACTTTAGTTTCAAGGGTGAGCGTTTGACGGGCGCGCAATGGGCTTCACTCGACGGGTGAGCGAGAAGCTGCGGTCCGCGATCCTCGACATGGCCCGCGAGCGGGGACCGGACAAGACGATCTGCCCGTCCGACGCTGCACGGGCGGTCGGCGGCGAGCAGTGGCGCGACCTGATGGACGACGCCCGCGACATCGCCCGTGACCTTGCCCGCAGCGGCGACGTCGAGATCACCCAGAAGGGCACGGTGCTCGACCCGGACAAACCGTGGCGCGGACCCATTCGGATCCGCGCCACGTCGTAACCGGGTTGCGGGGAACCTCAGGACTGCGCGAACCGATCCGCGTCCGCCCGCGCCTGGGCCGCGAGCTTCTCGGCCAGCTCGGCCTTCCACTCGATCTCCTTGCGGACCCACGGGTTGTCCATCGGGAACTCCTCGGTCTCCGACACCCGTCGCACCTCGAGCTTCACGCCCGGCCCCAGCGGCACCTTCAAGGCCCACCGCTTGGCCTCCTCCTTCGACGAGACGTCGAGGATCCAGAAGCCGTTGAACAGTTCCTTGGCCTCGGTGTACGGCCCGTCGGTCACCACGGGCGGGTCGGCGTCGAAGTCGACCACGAAGCCCTCCTCGGGCCCGGTCAGGCCCTCACCGGCCAGCAGGACGCCGGCCTTCACGAGTTCTTCGTTGAACCGGCCCATCGACTCGATGATCTGGTCGAAGTCGATCTCCTGCTCGGCCATCATCGCCTCGGCGTCGGGGGACACCCGCATGATCAGCATGTAGCGCGCCATCGTCTCTCTCCTTCTTCTCGTGGGAGGGGCACCGATATCGTGCCCTCGATGACACGTCGAACGGCAAGCCCCGAAATCGACACGCGGCGTGAACTTTCTTGAAGAATCCGGTGCATGCCCTCCCCGACGCACGCTGACCTGGTCGTTCACGGAACCGTCCTGACGGTCGACGAGAACCTGCCGACGGCCGAGGCCCTCGCGGTCACCGACGGCCGCATCGTTGCGGTCGGAACGCGCGCCGACGTCGCACCGCTGGTCGGGCCCGACACCGACGTCGTCGAACTCGGCGACGCGTGCGTCATGCCCGGGTTCGTCGAGGCGCACGGCCACCCGCTGATGGAGGCCATCGTGCTGGCCGACCGCATCGTCGACATCCGGCCCGTCACGATGCGCGCCACCGACGACGTGCTGACCGCCATCCGCGACGAGGTCGCCAAGCGGGGATCCGACGGCGCCTACCTCAACGGCTGGGATCCGCTGCTGCAGGAGGGGCTGCCCGAGCCGACGCTGGTGTGGCTCGACACCCAGGCGCCCGACACGCCGCTCGTCATCGTCCACAACTCCGGCCACAAGGCCTTCTTCAACACCGCGGCCGCGGCGAGGGCCGGAATCACCAGAGACACCCCCGATCCGAAGGGCGCCTCGTACGGTCGCGACGTCGACGGAAACCTCGACGGCACCGCGGTCGAGTCGGGTGCGGTGTTCTCGCTCATCGGTGGCGTGATGGACGCGGCCGGCTATCCGGAGATGTTGCTGGCCGAGTGCGCGCGGCTCAACGAGGCCGGGTTGACGACGTGTTCGGAGATGGCGTTCGACCCGATGTTCCAGCCGGCGCTCGACGCCTTGCACGATCACCTCACCGTGCGGTTGCGCACCTACGAGATGTCGACGGCGCAGATGACGACGACCGCCCAGCCGGTGAACGGCGACGACGTGGTCAAGCAGGTCGGCATCAAGATCTGGGTCGACGGCTCGCCCTGGATCGGCAACATCGACCTGACGTTCCCCTACCTCGACACCGAGGCCACCCGGTCGATCGGCGTCGTGCCCGGGTCGTGCGGATGCGCCAACTACACCCGCGAACAGCTGACCGAGATCGTCGCCGCCTACTTCCCGCTGGGCTGGCAGATGGCGTGCCACGTGCAGGGCGACAACGGCGTCGACACCATCCTCGACGTGTATGCCGAAGCGCTGCAAGCACATCCGCGCGACGACCACCGACTGCGGCTCGAGCACGTCGGCGCCATCACCGACGAGCAGCTCCGCCGCGCCCACGACATGGGCGTCACGTGCAGCATCTTCGTCGACCAGATCCACTACTGGGGCGACGTCCTCGCCGACGGGCTGTTCGGCGAGGAACACGCGTCGCGCTGGATGCCGGTCGGTTCGGCGCTGGCCACCGGCATGCGGGTCTCGCTGCACAACGACCCGCCCGTCACGCCGGAGGAGCCGCTGCGCAACATCGGCGTCGCCGTGACCCGCACGGCACCCAGTGGCCGCGTGCTCGGGCCGGAGCAGCGGATCACCGTCGAGCAGGCCATCCGTGCGCAGACCATCGACGCGGCGTGGCAGTTGTTCTCGGACAACGTGATCGGATCCCTGGAGGTGGGCAAGTACGCCGACCTGGTGGTGCTGTCGGCCGATCCGCGGACCGTGCCGCCCGAGGACATCGCAGACCTCGAGGTGCGCGCGACCTACCTCGGGGGTAAGCGCGTTTATGCCAAATCCGGCTGACGGTCGCAGCGCATCTGGCACGCTCGGGACCATGTCCGACCTGCCTGAGCCCCGATTCCTCGACGAACGCGTCGCCCACTGGGCCACGACCAAGCCCGACGACGAAGCCGTCACCTTCAAAGACCGCACCTGGACGTGGTCGCAGTGGTACGACCGCATCCGCCGCCTGGCAGGCGCGCTGAGCGAGCGCGGCGTCAAGCGTGGCGACGTCGTCGCATTCCTCGACAAGAACCACCCCGCATGCGTCGAAACCACCTTGGCGGCAGCGTCTCTGGGCGCCGCCACCGCCATCATCAACTTCCGGCTGGCCGGCGACGAGATGGACTACGTCCTCAACGACTGCGGAGCCAAGCTCCTGATCGTCGGCACGGAGCTCAAGGCGGGCGTGGACAAGATCCGCGACAAGCTGGCAGGCATCGAGCATGTCGTGGAGGTGACTCCGGAGGGCGGAGCGGGCGACGAGTACGAGGCCATGTTGGCCGCAGCCACTCCGGTCGACCGGTCACCCGACGTGGAACCCGACGACGTCTGCATCATCATGTATTCCTCGGGCACCACTGGCCGCCCGAAGGGCGTCTCGCTCACCCAGGCCAATTTGATCGCGCACACCGTCAACGCGTTCGCCGGCTGGGAGCTGGAGGAGGGTGACAAGAACCTCGTCGCGATGCCGCTGTTCCACGTCGGCGGCACGTCGTACATGCAGCTGGGTCTGCACACCGGGATCACCAGCTACATGACCCGCGACGTCGACGGAGCACAGCTGGCCGGCGGCATCCTGTCCGGCGCGAACCGGACCTTCCTGGTGCCCGCAGTCCTGGCCAAGGTGCTCGAGTCGGGCGAGGACGCGGTCAAGCTGTTCAGCGCGCTGAAGACGTACGGATACGGCGCGTCGCCGATGCCGCTGCCGCTGCTGCGCCAGGCGCTGGAGGCATGGCCCGACACCGACTTCATCCAGGCTTACGGGCTGACCGAGGTGGGCGGCGTGATCAGTCTGCTCGCGCCGGAGGACCATCGCGGCGACAACGAGGAGCGCCTGGTGAGCGCGGGGCGGCTGGTGCCCGGCGCGGAGGTGCGGGTGGTCGACCCCGACAGCCTCGAGGACGTGGAGTCCGGCGAGCAGGGCGAATTGTGGTTCCGCACCAAGCAATTGATGAAGGGCTACCACAACAAGCCCGAGGCGACGGCCGAGGCGATCACCGAGGACGGGTGGTTCCGCACCGGCGACATCGGCAGGGTCGACGGGGACGGCTACATCTTCGTCGAGGACCGACTGAAGGACATGATCATCACCGGCGGCGAGAACGTCTACTCGATCGAGGTCGAGCGCGTCCTGGCCGAGCACCCCGCGGTGACCGAGGTCGCGGTGATCGGCGTGCCCGACGAGAAGTGGGGCGAGGCCGTCAAGGCCGTCGTGGCGCTGGAGGGCGAGGCGTCCGAGAGCGACATCATCGCGTGGGCACGCGAGCGGCTGGCCAGCTACAAGTGCCCGAAGACCGTGGACATCCTCGACGAACTGCCACGCAACCCCACCGGCAAGATTCTCAAGAAGGACCTCCGCCAGCCGCACTGGGAGGGACGCGAGCGGTCCACCGTGTGAGGCCGGGTGGTGATCCGTCTAGCGGCATGATGGACGCGTGACCCCGCACCTCGACGACCTCGTCGACCGCCTGCACGTCGTCGCGCTGCCGATGCGAGTTCGGTTCCGCGGCATCGAGGTTCGTGAGGTCGCATTGTTCGAGGGGCCGATCGGCTGGGGGGAGTTCGGGGCGTTCCTCGAATACGGGCCCGCCGAGGCGGCGCACTGGCTGGCGTCGGCGATCGAGGCGGCCTACGCCGACCCGCCGGTCCCGGTGCGTGACCGCATCCCGATCAACGCGACGGTGCCCGCGATTGAGGCCGCCCGCGTGCCCGAGATGCTGGCCCGCTTTCCCGGCGCTCGCACCGCGAAGGTGAAGGTGGCCGAGGCGGGCCAGACGCTCGCCGACGACGTCGCCCGCGTCGAGGCCGTGCGGGCTTTGGTGCCGACCGTGCGGGTCGACGCCAACGGCGGGTGGACGGTGGCCGAGGCCGTCGAGGCGGCCCGTGCCCTCACCGTCGGCGGACCGCTGGAGTACCTGGAGCAGCCGTGCGCGACGGTGCCCGAACTCGCCGAGGTGCGCCGCCAGGTCGACGTCCCCGTGGCGGCCGACGAGAGCATCCGCAAGGCCGACGACCCACTGCTCGTCGTGCGCGCGAAGGCCGCCGACGTCGCGGTCGTGAAGGTGGCGCCGCTCGGCGGTGTTCGGCGCCTGCTCGAGATCGCAGCGCACGTCGACGTCCCGATCGTCGTCTCCAGCGCGCTGGACTCGGCGGTCGGCATGTCCCGGGGCCTGCTCGCCGCCGCATGCCTGCCCGAACTCCGGCATGCGTGCGGGCTGGGCACCGGCGGACTGTTCGTCGAGGACGTCATCGAACCGCTGCTGCCCGTCGACGGCTACCTGCCGGTCGCGGCCGTCGCGCCCGACCCCGCACGGCTCACCGCGTTGGCGGCCACCCCGGAACGCAGGCAGTGGTGGATCGAGCGCATTGCCGAGTGTCTCCCGCTCGCGTCGTGATCGGCTGACGTCGTGCGCACGCGCCCGAAGGATCGCAAGGAGCAGATCGCCCGTGCGTCGGCGGAGGCGTTCAGTGAACTCGGCTATCACCGGGTCAGCATGGACGACATCGCCCGTCGGGTCGGTGTGACGGCGACGTCGCTGTACCGGCACTACGCAGGCAAGTACGACCTCTTCCGGCTCGCCGTCCTCGCCCTGGGTCAGCAGCTGGTCGACTGCACCGCGTTCGCCGACGAGTCCGACGCCGAGACCCCGGAAGAGACCTGGGACCGCCTCGTCGCCGCGCTGATCGCCACCACGCTGACCTACCGCGACAGCGGCGGACTGTATCGCTGGGAGGGCCGCTACCTCTAGGAGCGAGACCAGGCCGTCCTGAACGAGCAGGTCAAGCTGGTGAACCGCAGGCTGCAACGCCCGCTGACGGCACTGCGGCCGCATCTGACGTCCCGGCAGCGGTGGACGCTGTCCTCGTCGGTGCTCAGCGTCGTCGGCAGCATCACCGACCACCGCGCGCAGCTGCCCGACGACCGGGTGCACGCGACGCTGAGCAGGATCGCGCGCGACGTGCGCGATACCGATCTGCCCGACGGCTCTGGGGAGGAGCGGCCGCTGCCCGGCCGTGTCACGCCCGCCGCGGACGCAGGCGAGTACGAGCGGATCCTGCACGCCGCGATGGGCCTGTTCAACGAGCGCGGCTACCGCGAGACGAGCATGGAGGACATCGCGTCCGCGGCGGGCATGCCCACGTCGAGCCTCTACCGGTTCTTCGCCGCCAAGAGCGCCATCCTGACGGCGTCGTATCGCCGTGCCGCAGACCGCGTGTCCGGTGACGTGGCCGTGGTCCTCGCCGACGGGGACGGTCCCGAGGACGCCGTCGGCCGGTTGGTCGACCTGTTCGTCACCCGCTCCTTCGCCGAACCGGATCTCGCGTACGTCTACTACGCCGAGCGGGGCAACCTCCCGGCCGATGACCTGGCCGCGCTGACCGACGTCCAGCGCGCGACCGTGGCGGCGTGGGCGCGGCAGGTCACCGCGGCGAGGCCCGAGATCGCGTCTGCTGAAGCGAGATTCGCCGTGCACGCCGCCTTCGCGATGGTGGTCGACCTCGGTCGGCTGATGCAGTACGAGTACACCGAGCAGTCGCAGGCGGTCGTGCGCCACCTGCTGCGGGTCACGTTGGGCGTGTCCTGATCCGTGGGGTACGCGGCATGGACGCCATCGACCTCGTCGCCCACACTGAGGGCGTGACGCGGACCGTGGTGATCCTGGGCTTCGAGGGCGTGCAGGCCCTCGACCTGGTGGGTCCGTTCGACGTCTTCACCGCCGCCACCGCCTGCCTGGCCGCAGCCGGGAGGAGCCGCGACGGCTACGACGTCTCGGTCGTGTCCCTCGGTGGCGGGTCGGTCAAGACGGGCACCGGTCTCGAGCTGGTCGCGCACCCGCTGCCCGAGGACGGCACGGCGCTCGACACCGTCGTCCTGCCGGGCGGGTTCGGCTCGGACGACGTCCGCTGCGACCCCGAGGTCATCGCGTGGATCCAACGGGTCGCGACGACCGCGCGCCGGGTCGTCAGCGTGTGCAACGGCGCGCTGCTCGCCGCCGAGGCGGGCCTGCTCGACGGCTGCCCGGCCACCACGCACTGGGCGTTCGCCGGCCAGCTGGCCCGCGAATACCCCGCTGTCCGAGTCGATCCCGAGCCCATCTTCGTGCGCAGCTCCGAGACCGTGTGGACTGCAGCCGGCGTCACCGCGGGCATCGACCTGGCGCTGGCGCTGGTCGAGGACGACTACGGCACCGAGATCGCGCAGACCGTGGCCCGGTGGTTGGTGCTCTACCTCCGTCGCCCCGGCGGGCAGACCCAGTTCGCCGCCCCGGTGTGGATGCCGCGCGCCAGGCGGGCCCCGATCCGCGACGTGCAGGAGGCCATCGAGGCCGACCCGGGCGGCGCCCACGCGATCGCCGACCTCGCGCGTCGCGCCGCGATGAGCCCGAGGCACTTCACCCGCCTGTTCACCGAGGAGGTCGGCGAGGCCCCCGGCGCCTACGTGGAGCGCATCCGCACCGACGCCGCCCGACGTCAGCTCGAGGAGACCGACGACACCGTCACCCTGATCGCCGCGCGCTGTGGCTTCGGGACGTCGGAGACCATGCGCCGCAACTTCGTTCGACGGATGGGCATCTCACCGGACCAGTACCGGCGCAGCTTCGCCACGGCCCCGTCCGCGACCCCAGCCTGACCACCCCACCCAGGAGACCACCATGCAGATCGCCATCGTCCTCTACCCGAACTTCACCGCCCTGGACTTCATCGGCCCGTACGAGGTCCTACGCAACCTGCCCGACGCGCAAGTGCGCTTCGTCTGGCACGAGACCGGACCGGTCACCGCCGACTCCGGCGTCCTCCTCGTCGGCGCCACCCATACGTTCGACGAAACCCCCTCACCCGACGTCATTCTCGTCCCCGGTGGCCCCGGCACCATGGAGCACGCCCGCGACGAGAAGGTGCTCGAGTGGCTGCGCCGCGCCCACGAGACGTCGACGTGGACGACGTCGGTGTGCACGGGCTCGGTGCTGCTGGCCGCAGCCGGACTGCTCGACGGCCACCGCGCGACGTCGCACTGGAGCGCGCTGCCGCTGCTGCGGCCCTACGGGGTGACACCCGTCGGCGATCAGCGCATCGTCCGGGAGGGCAAGCTCGTCACGGCAGCGGGGGTCTCCGCCGGCTTGGACATGGCCATGTGGCTCGCCGGGCAGATCGCAGGCGAGGCCCGCGCCAAGGTCATCCAGCTCGTCATCGAGTACGACCCGCAGCCCCCGTTCGACTCCGGCCACATGTCGAAGGCGTCGGTGGCCACCAAGGCCACCGCCACCGCACTGCTGTCGCGGGACATGATCGCCACCGGCCAGGTCACCGCGCCGGTGCGGATGCTGTGGGACCGCGCGATCGGCAAGGTCCGCGCCCGCACCCGGTGATTCGTGCACGCGCAGGCGCGCTCACCGCGCCTCTGCGTGCACGAATCGCTCTCAAGTAGGGTCGCGGGCGTGAATCTGGCCTACGACGACCGCGGATCCGGCGACCCCGTCCTCTTCATCGCCGGCCGCGGGGGAGCGGGACGGACGTGGCACCTGCATCAGGTGCCCGCCTTCCAGCGGGCCGGCTACCGCGTGATCACGTTCGACAACCGCGGGATCGGCGCCACCGAAAACGCCACCGGCTTCACCACCGCGCAGATGGTCGCCGACACCGCCGCGCTGATCGAGTCGCTCGACCTGGGCCCGGTGCGCATCATGAGCGTCTCGATGGGGTCCTACATCGCCCAGGAGCTGATGCTCGCCCGCCCCGACCTGGTGTCGGCGGCGGTGTTGATGGCGACCCGCGGCCGCGAGGACCGCACGCGCGAGTTCTCCCGGGTCGCCGAGCGCGAGTTCCACGCCGCGGGCGTCGAGCTGCCGCCCGCCTACGACGCCAAGCTGCGGCTGCTCGAGGGCTTCTCGCCGAAGACGCTCAACGACGACGCCGCCGTACGCGACTGGATCGACATGTTCACCATGTGGCCGACGAAGATCACACCCGGACTGCGCGCCCAGATCGACGTGGCGCCGGACGGCAACCGGCTGCCCGCCTACCGCAGCATCGTCGCCCCGGCGCTGGTCATCGGGTTCGCCGACGACATCATGCTGCCGCCGCACCTCGGCCGCGAGGTCGCCGACGCCCTGCCCAACGGCCGGTACCTGCGGATTCCGGACACCGGGCACCTCGGCTTCCTCGAGCGTCCCGACGTGGTCAACGCTGCCGCTCTGGAGTTCTTCGCCGCAGGCGTCTGATTTTCATGTGACACGCTGTAGTAGTGGTGATGAACCGATGAACCCGTCGACGACGCAGGCGCGCATCGTCGTCGACGAACTCGTCCGCGGCGGCGTCCGCGACGTGGTGCTGTGCCCCGGTTCCCGCAACGCGCCGCTCGCCTTCGCCCTCGAACAGGCCGACCGGCAGGGCCGCCTGCGCCTGCACGTCCGCATCGACGAGCGCACCGCGGGCTTCCTCGCGATCGGCCTCGCGGTCGCGGCGGCCTCGCCGGTCTGCATCGCGATGACCTCCGGTACCGCCGTCGCGAACCTCGGCCCCGCCGTCGTCGAGGCGAACTACGCGCGCGTCCCGCTGATCGTGTTGAGCGCCAACCGGCCGTATGAACTCCTGGGCACCGGCGCCAACCAGACGATGGAGCAACTCGGCTACTTCGGCAACCAGGTCCGCGAGACCATCAGCCTCGGCCTGGCCGAGGGGTCGCCGGAGAAGCTCGACGCCCTCAATGCGCAGTGGCGCTCCGCCACGTGCCGAGTCCTGGTCGCTGCCAAGGGTTCTCGCAGCGCGAACGCCGGTCCGGTGCAGTTCGACATCCCGTTGCGCGAGCCGCTGGTGCCCGACGCCGGCGACGGCGACGACGCGGTTCCGCCCGGACGGCCCGACGGCAAGTCGTGGACCGTCACGCCCACGGTGTCGTTCGATCAGCCGCTCGACATCGACGTCACACCCGACACCGTCGTGATCGCCGGCCACGGCGCGGGCGTGCATCCCAACCTCGCCGATCTGCCGACGGTCGCCGAGCCCACCGCCCCGCCGGCAGCCAACCCGCTGCATCCGCTGGCGCTACCGCTGCTGCGGCCGCGCCAGGTGATCATGCTGGGCAGGCCGACCCTGCACCGCCCGGTCTCGGCGCTGCTGGCCGATTCGTCGGTGCCGGTGTTCGCACTGACCACCGGACCCCGGTGGCCCGACGTCTCGGGCAACTCGCAGGCCACCGGCACCCGTGCGGTGCTCAGCGGCACGCCCGACCCGGCGTGGATCGCACGCTGCGCGAAGGCCAACGCGGCCGCCGTCGACACCGTCCGCGACCAGCTCGAGACCCACCACCTCACCACCGGCATGCACGTCGCCGCCGCGGTCGTCGACGGTCTGCGCGACGGCGACCAGCTGGTGCTCGGGGCGTCGAACCCCGTGCGCGACGCGGCATTGGTCGGCCTGCACCGGCCGGGGATCTCCGTGCGCTCCAACCGCGGGGTCGCGGGCATCGACGGCACGGTGTCGACGGCCATCGGCGCTGCGCTCGCGCACGAGCGGACGGGGCGTGATGACGACCGGGTGCCACGCACCGTCGCGCTGCTCGGCGACCTGACGTTCGTCCACGACAGCTCCGGCCTGCTGATCGGTCCCACCGAACCGCGGCCGAAGAGCCTCACGATCGTGGTCTCCAACGACAACGGCGGCGGCATCTTCGAACTGCTCGAGCAGGGCGACCCGCGCTTCTCCGACGTCTCGTCACGCATCTTCGGCACCCCGCACGACGTCGACGTCAGCGCGCTGTGCCGGGCGTATCACGTCGAGGCGATCCAGGTGGAGGCCGACCAGCTCGCCGCCGTCGTCGGCGAACCGTTCGACGGCATGCGCGTCGTGGAGGTGAAGGCCGACCGTTCGTCGCTGCGCGGGCTGCACGCAGCGATCCGCAGCGCGCTGCGAGACACGCCGTGATCATCGCGTCACTCACCGATGCCGTCGCCAGGGTGCGTCGGGTACTGATCCCGCACCTCTACGGCGAACCGGGCGAGACCAGGCCGCAGCGCGTCATCCGCTACACCCGCATCGGGGTCGTGATCTTCGCCTGCCTGGTGACGCTGCAGTCGGTGTTGCTGATCGCCGGTGCGTGGCGCAACGACAGGCAGATCGAGCGGCACATGGGCGTCGCCGCGGCCGAGGTGCTCGACGCCGGCCCGCGGCGCTCGACCATCGAATTCGTCACCCCCGACCGCGTGACCTATCGGCCCGAACTCGGCGTGCTGTACCCGTCGGAACTCGACACCGGCATGCGGATCTACGTCGAGTACGACGAGAACGATCCCGACGTCGTCCGCGTTCGGGACCGCAATGCGCTGCTCGCGGTGATCCCCGCCGGGTCGATCGCGGTGCTCGGCTGGGTGATCGCGGGCGCGATGCTGGCGGTCCTGGCCCTGCTGGCGCGCAGGCTCGACCGTCAGGACGACATGAGCGTCGAGAGCCAGTCGTTGTCGTAGACGTCGATCTTCTCGCCGTTCACCAGGTCGAAGACCGTCGGCGTTCCGGTGTCGATCGGGTCGATCTCGTACAGGAACTCGTAGTTCGTGTCCGACATGCCGGTGGTGTCGAATGCCATGTCGCCGTGGGAGATTCGGCCCACGACGGCGCCGGGGATGCCCGCGCGGCCGGCCATGTCGGCCATCTCCTCGGCGCTGGGGCCTGCCCCGCCGGGCTCCTGATTGGCCCACAGCTCCTCGACGAACCGCTGGAACTGCGGGCCGGTCGCCGCGGCACCCTCGGCGGTGTCCGGCGTCGCCGCCTGGAACATCGCGTTCGCGACGCGGGCCGAATGGCCGTCGGTCTGGTCGTCGAGGAAGGTCAGCGGCCGGTAGGTGACGGCCAGCTGGCCGGTCGCGACGTAGGACGCGAGCTGGTCGCCGAAGTCGGCCTGCAGGTCCGCGCAGTGGCTGCACTGCGGCTCGGTGAAGATCTCGACCTCGACGGGCGCATCGTCGAATCCCAGGCGGATCCCGTACCCGTCCTCGGTGATGACGACGGGCGCGGTCGCCGGATCTGGTTGCGCGACACCGCCGACCTGCTTGGTGCACCCCGCGGTGAGCAGGACGGCCGCCACGATCGCGACCAGCAGACCCGTCCGACCCATCTGCGCTCCTTCGGTCGTCGCGTCATCCCAGTATGCGGGGGTGGGAATCTTCGCGTGTCGTATCCCTTGCGGCAACCTCCGCGACAGGCGCGGCTGCCACGCTCTGCGGTGTGCGAGTAGCCATCGTCGCCGAGAGCTTCCTCCCCAACGTCAACGGAGTCACGAACTCAGTGCTCCGGGTGATCGAGCATCTCCGCCGGACGGGCCACGAAGTGATGGTGGTCGCCCCGGACACCCCGAAGGGCCAGGACCCCGCGGAACGCGTGCACGACGGCGTTCGCGTCCACCGCGTGCCGTCACGGATGTTCCCCAAGGTGACGTCGCTGCCGCTGGGCGTGCCGAGGCCGCGGATGGTCGGCGTGCTGCGGGGCTTCGACCCCGACGTCGTGCACTTGGCCTCGCCCGCGCTGCTCGGCTACGGCGGACTGCACGCGGCCCGCTACCTCGGCGTGCCGACGGTCGCGGTGTTCCAGACCGACGTCGCGGGTTTCGCGGAGAGCTACGGCGTCGGCGTGATGTCGCGCGCCGCATGGGCGTGGACGCGGCACCTGCACGGCATGGCCGACCGCACCCTGGCGCCGTCGACGTCGGCAATGGAGAACCTCACCGCTCACCGCGTGCCCCGGGTACACCACTGGGGCCGCGGCGTCGACATCACCGGCTTCGTGCCCTCGGCGCGCGACGACGGACTCCGCGCGGCCTGGTCACCGGACGGCAAGCCGATCGTGGGCTTCGTCGGACGGCTCGCCCCCGAGAAGCACGTCGAGCGCCTCGCGGTGCTTGCCCGCCGCGGCGAGGTCCAGCTCCTCGTCGTCGGTGACGGCATCGACTCGGCCAAGCTCCGCGCGCTGATGCCCTCGGCTGTCTTCACCGGCGCCCTCTACGGCGCCGAGCTGGCCGCGGCCTACGCCAGCATGGACGTCTTCGTCCACCCCGGCGAGCACGAGACGTTCTGCCAGACGGTGCAGGAGGCGATGGCCTCAGGCGTACCGGTCATCGCGCCGAACGCCGGCGGGCCGCGCGACCTCGTCACCCCGATGCACACCGGCCTGCTGCTCGGCGTCGCCGAGTTCGAGGACAAGCTGCCCGGCGCCGTGGCGCACCTGCTCGCCGAGCGGCAGCGCTACTCGACCGCTGCCCGGCGCAGCGTGCTCACCCGCACGTGGCCAGCGGTGTGCGGCCAACTGGTCGGCCACTACGAGCAGGTGCTGGGCATCCGCGGGGTCCGCGCGGCCTGACCCCTGCGATTCGTGGAACATAACCTGCACTCAGCGCGGGAAATGTTCCACGAATCGCTAGCCCTGGGCCAGTTCGGCGACCGGCTGCCACTCCTCCCAGGTCGCCAGCCTGCTCTCGTAGTCGGCCTTGGCCAGCGTCAGCGGCAGCGACCCGAAGAACACCCGCAGCGGCGGCTTCTCGGCGTCGACCACCTTCAGCAGTGCAGCGGCCGAGGCCTTCGGGTCGCCAGGGGCGGACACGCGCTGGCTGCGCCGGCGGTCGGCCTCGGCGTGCGCCTCGGCGTAGTCCGGCAGGGGAATCGCGCGGCGCGACGACGGTCCCGCCCAGTCGGTGTCGAAGCCGCCCGGCTCGATCAGCGTGACGTGGATTCCGAAGCTCTCCACCTCCTGCGCCAGTGACTGGGAGAAGCCCTCGAGCGCCCACTTCGACGCGTGGTAGATGCCGACGTTCTGGAACGCGGTGATGCCGCCGATCGACGACACCTGGATGACATGTCCGCTGCGCTGCGCCCGCAGGTACGGCAGCGCCGCCTGCGTCACCCACAGCGCGCCGAACACGTTCGTCTCGATCTGGTCGCGCGCGTCGGACTCGGACAGCTCCTCGATGAAGCCGAACTGCCCGTACCCGGCGTTGTTCACGACGACGTCGAGCCTGCCGAAGTGGTCGTGGGCCTGCTTGACGGCCGCGAAGTCGGCGTCCCGGTCGGTGACGTCGAGGCGGATCGGCAGCAGCGCGTCGCCGTACCGGCTCACCAGGTCGTCGAGCGTCGACACGTCGCGCGCGGTCGCCGCCACCTTGTCGCCGCGGTCCAGTGCCGCGATCGCCCATTCCCGGCCGAACCCCTTCGACGTGCCCGTGATGAACCAAACCTTCTCCGCCATTGCCAACTCCTGTGTCCGTGTCTGTGTCCATGTCGCGTCTTACGAGCCTGTGCCGTTCAACACCTTCGCCCATCACCCATTCCCGAACGGCCGATGTTCACAGGTAGCTTTGACTGGTGAGCAGGGCGTCGCTGGAGAAGAAGCCGCACGAGGTCGCGTCGATGTTCGACGGCGTCGCTCGCCGATACGACATCACCAACACCGTGCTCTCGCTCGGCCAGGATCGGTTCTGGCGGAAGGCGACGCGTTCGGCGCTGCGGATCGGACCCGGCGACCGCGTCCTCGACCTCGCCGCGGGCACCGCCGTCTCGACGGTGGAGCTGGCCGCATCCGGTGCGTGGTGCGTGGCGTGTGACTTCTCGGTCGGCATGCTCGCCGCGGGCGCGCAGCGGCCCGTGCCGAAGGTGGCCGGTGACGCGACGCGGTTGCCGTTCGACGACGAGACGTTCGACGCGGTGACGATCAGCTTCGGCATCCGCAACGTCGTCGACCACGAGGCGGGGCTGCGCGAGATGGCGCGAGTGACCCGTCCCGGCGGCCGTCTCGTGGTCTGCGAGTTCTCCACGCCGACGAACGCGATGTTCTCGACGGCCTACAAGGAGTACTTGATGAAGGCGCTCCCGCGAATGGCGACCGTGGTGTCGTCCAACCCGGACGCCTACGTGTACCTCGCCGACTCGATCAGAGCCTGGCCCACGCAATCGGAACTGGCGCAACGGATTTCGTTAGCCGGCTGGTCCGACGTCCGTTGGCGGAACCTCTCCGGCGGCATCGTGGCGCTGCACGCCGCCGTCAAACCCGCCTGACAGCAAACTCGAAATTCCGCTTCGGTCAAAGTCTTTCGCAACCGCAACGACTTCGCCGACGGTTGAGTTCACCTTGCGTGGGTACGCTCCGGTGTCCTGACGGTGAACGACGGGTGAATCGCAGGGCGTGGAAGAGGGCGACATGAACATCATCCAGACGGCGACGCGCGTCGTCGTACAGGCCGCCGAGGCGACGGTGGCAACGGCCGGAGCGTTGAGCGGCGCCGCGATCTCCGGCGTCGTCGGCGGTGTGCGCGGTGCGGTGAACGGCGCACGCGACGGAGTGCGGACGGGCAGTCGCTCCGGCCCGGCCGCGGCACTGACCATCGGAGCGGTCGGTGCGGCAGGTCTGATCGAGTGGCCGCTGCTGGTTGGCATCGGGGGCACCGCCATGGTGCTGCACCGGCTGAATCAACGGCAGCAGCCCGAGCCTGCCAAGGCGCGACTGTCCGCCGTGCCCGACCTGACCGACGCCAAGCCGGCGCCGTCTAGAGCGGCCGAGTCCAAGCCGGCACCGTCGAGGGCGGCCGAGTCCGCGGGACCCGGAACGACGGCCGCCGCCAAGGCGAGTTCCGCGCAGGCGGCGACGCCCACCCCCACGAAGGCAACCCCCACCACGGCAGCACAGAAGGCACCGGCCAAGAAGGCACCGGCGAAGAAGACCGCCAACGCCGTGCCTGCCGACTCCGTGAAGGCGACCGCGACCACGGGCGCCACCAAGGCGCCCGCGAAGGCGACGAAGGCCGCGAAGAAGGCGAGCCCTCGCAAGACCTCCGCTCGCAAGGCCTCGCCCAGCAAGACCTCCCCTAGCACGACCGAAGCATCCAGTTCCACGACCAAGAAGTAGAGACTTGAACCTGACCCGTCTGGTGCGGTCGTCCGTATCGCTCCCGTTCCGCGCCCTCGACACCGGAGTACGCGCAGCCACGGTCGCCGCCACGGTGGGTGTCGGCCTCGTCACCGATCCCACCCGCATCGCGACCGCCACCCCCAACGACTTCGTCAACGCCGTCACCGACGTCGCCGCCGAGATCTTCGGCCGCACGCCGTCGCGGCGCCGCTGGCAGGGCGACGGGCGGTGCTGGATCGAGGTCCGCGGCCTCGACGACGCCGAGCCCGGCGGCGTCCTGCCGCGCGCCGTGCTGCGGCACGTCCGCGACCAACCGGGCGTGCTACGCGTCGACCTCAACCACGCGCTGTCCCGCGTCGTCGTGCACACCGACGGCACGGAGTCGCTCGACGAACTCTCCGACGCCGTCGCGGCAGCCGAACGCGACGCGGACGTCGACACCACCCAGCCCTCGATCGACCTGCCCGGCGACGGCATCGTGCTGGCGAGCAGCATCACCGCGCTGACGGCCAACACGCTCGGCCTGGCCACGACGCTCGTCGGCCGGGCGCTGATGTGGCCCAAGCTGGTACCCGGGCTGTCGGCCGCGGTGACGTTCGTCGACTACCAGCCTCGCCTGCGCGGCCTGGTCGAGGAGTGGCTCGGCGAGGACGCCACCGACACCGCGCTGGCGCTGGCCGCCAGCATCGGATACACCCTCGGTCAGGCGCCCACGTCCCTGGCCGTCGACGTGTTCATGCACCTCGTCCGCGTCGCGGAGGCGCAGTCGGCCGCGCTGGCCTGGCAGCGCCACGAGTCCACACTGGCCGAGCACGCCGAGTCCACGGACGGCATCCGGCCCAACGAACGCCCACAACCACTTCCGTCGGGACCCGTCGAGCGCCATGGTGATCGCAGCAGCGTCGTTCAGGGCGTCGGCGCCATCGTGCTCGGCATCGCCACGGGCGGTATCTCGGGTGCCGCGACGACGGCGTTGGTCGCCGCACCCAAGGCCGCGCGCAACACCCGCGAGGCGTTCGCCGGGACCCTGGCACGCGGGCTCGCCGACCGTCACGACGTCGTCCCGCTGCGCTCGAATGCGCTGCGCAGGCTCGACCGCATCGACGCCGTCGTCATCGACCCGCGGGTGCTGTGGACCGACGACCTGCGCGTCGGGCGCATCCGCGACGTCGACGACCGTCGCCGCGCCGAGGTGTGGCAGTGGGCGCAGGACCAGATCGACGCCGACGACCTGACTGCCGGCTGGCACGACGAGCCCAACGGTGACGGCCGAGTGCTGGTCCGCTACGCCACCCACGCCCTCGCGTCGTCGGTGCTACGCGAAATCCGCCGCAGCGCAATCGAAGTCGTGTCCGTCGACGTCGATGGACTCGACGATCTGCGGTCGTCGTTCGACGACCTGCACCCCTTCCCGGCCGGATCGGGTGGGCGACTCGACGATGCACTCGCCGCATCGGTGCGCCGCCTGCAGGACGACGGCCGCACCGTCGCCCTGGTGTCGTCGCACGCCGCGCAGGCGCTTGCCGACGCCGACCTCGCCATCGGCGTCGCGATCGACGCGGCGTGCTGGCATGCCGACGTCATCGCCGACGACCTCGACGGCGTGTGGCGCGTCCTGCACGCGATCCCCGCCGCTCGACGGGCCAGTGAACGTGGCGTGCAACTGGCCACCGGAGCATCGGTGCTCGGCGCGCTGCTGATGGTGCCCGGCGTCCGTGGCCGCGGTCCCGGGCCCGTCACCGCAGGCGCGGGTGCAGGCGCATGGACGGGGTACCGCATCGCGCGGCAGGTACTCGGCGACCCGACTCCGGCGCCGCCGCCCACGCTCGAATGGCACGCGATGTCGATCGAACAGGTGCGCCGCAAGCTGCCCCGGCCGGGACGACTCGCCGCCCCTGCGCCGCGCTCGCGCGTCCAGGCGACGGCATCCACGGTCACCGGCATCGCCCGCGCGGTCGGCGACCCGGTCAGGTCGAACGTCACCGACTTCGCCACTGCGATGAAGGACGAACTGTCCGACCCGCTGACGCCGGTGCTGGCAATCGGTTCCGCGGCCAGCGCGATCCTGGGGTCGCCCGTCGACGCGATCCTGGTCGGCTCGGTGCTGACCGGCAACGCCGCGCTGGCGGCCGTGCAGAGGTTGCGTGCCGAACGCCTGCTGAATCGGCTACTGGCAGTGCAGGATCCGCCCGCCCGCCTGCTCACCGACGACGGCGAGGAGACCGTCGACGCCGTCGACCTGCGCCCCGGTGACGTCATCGAGGTGCGCCCCGGTGAGGTCGTGCCCGCCGACGTCCGCCTCGCCGAGGCAACCGATCTCGAGGTCGACGAGTCGTCGCTCACCGGCGAGTCGCTGCCCGTGCCGAAGCGTCTGGCGGCCACGCCCGCCGCGCCCGTCGCCGAGCGGTCGTCGATGTTGCACGCCACGACCACCGTCGTCGCGGGCACCGGGGTCGGCATCGTCACCGCGGTCGGCTCGCAGACGCAGGCCAGGCGCGCCGAGCAGGCGCCGGGTTCGCAGAACTCGTCGGTGGGGCTGCAGGCACAGCTGCGCGACCTCACCAACCGCGCACTGCCGGTGAGCCTTGCGGGCGGCGCGCTCGTGACGGGCCTCGGCATCCTGCGCGGGACCGGACTGCGGCAAGCCGTCAGCAGCGGCGTCGCGGTCAGCGTCGCCGCGGTGCCCGAGGGACTGCCGCTGGTGGCCACGCTGGCGCAGCAGGCATCGGCCCGCCGGCTCAGCGCGCTCGGTGCACTGGTGCGCAGCCCGCGCTCGGTGGAGGCGCTCGGCCGCGTCGACGTCGTGTGCTTCGACAAGACGGGCACGCTCAGCGAGAACCGGCTGCGCGTCACGTCGGTCGCGGCGCTCGACTGTACCGACGACGACGTACTGCGCCACGCGGTGCGCGCCACCCCGCCCGCCAACGGCGACGGCCACGAGCACGCCACCGACGCCGCGGTCGCGGAAGCGGGCGACCCGGACGGCAACGGGACGGCCGACGCGTTCTTGCCGTTCCGCAGCGGTCGCCCCTTCGCCGCCTCGATCCACGGCACGGAGCTGTCGATCAAGGGCGCACCCGAGGTGCTGCTCGCCGCGGTCGGCGACGGCGCCGCGACCGACCGCGTACAGCAGATGGCCGCCGACGGCCTGCGCGTGCTCGCCGTCGCTCGGCGCGACCTCACCAAGGCCCAGGCGCGGGAGGCGACGGCCGATGCCGACGCATTCGACGCGCTGTGCCGTGAGGAGCTTCGGCTCGTCGGGCTGCTCGGGCTGTCCGACACGCCCCGGCCCGACGCTGCCCGGGTGCTCGCAGGCCTCGCCGAGCGGGGCATCGACGTCCGGCTCATCACCGGTGACCACCCGGTCACCGCGACCGCGATCGCCAACGAATTGGGCCTCGCGGTCGGCGCGGACCAGGTGATCAGCGGCAGCGACTGGGAGGCACTGTCACGGCGCGGCCAGGAGCAGGCCGTCCGCGAGCGGATCGTGTTCGCCAGGATGTCGCCCGAGCACAAGGTGCAGATCGTCGAGACCCTGGAGCGACTCGACCGGGTGTGCGCGATGGTCGGCGACGGCGCCAACGACGCCGCGGCCATCCGCGCGGCGACCGTCGGCATCGGCGTGGCGTCGAAGGGCAGCGACCCGGCGCGCACAGCGGCCGACGTGATGCTGCTCGACGGGCGCATCGGGTCGTTGCTCGACGCGCTCGAGGAGGGCAGGCAGCTCTGGCAGCGCGTACAGGCGGCGGTGTCCGTGCTACTCGGCGGCAACGCGGGCGAGGTCGCCTTCGCGATCCTCGGCACCGCGCTGACCGGCCGCGCCCCCCTGAACACCCGGCAGCTCCTGCTGGTCAACATGCTGACCGACGCGCTGCCTGCGGCCGCGCTGGCGGTGAGCCCGCCGACCGCACCGGCTCGCGGCGCGGGCAACGGTCCCGACGAGGCCGCGCTGTGGCGCACGGTCGCCGTCCGCGGCGCGACGACGGCGGGCGCGGCGTCCGCGGCCTGGGCGATGGCCAGCGTCACCGGACGTCAGCAGCGGGCGTCGACGGTCGCGCTCGTCGCGCTGGTCGCCACGCAACTGGGGCAGACGCTGATCGACTCGCACAGCCCACTGGTGGTCGGCACGGCCGTCGGGTCGCTGCTCACGCTGGGCGCGCTGATCAGCACGCCGGGTGTGAGTCAGCTACTGGGCAGCACGCCGCTCGGGCCGGTCGGGTGGGGCCAGGCGTTGACGACCGCCGTCGGGGCGACCGCCATCGCCGCGATCGCGCCGCGCGTGCTGGGCCGTGCGAGCGAGGATCAGCCCTCGCCGTCGACCTCGAGCACGCCGAGTCGCCAGAGCACGGCGTACAGCTCGCGCAATGGGACGGTCAGCACGCCGGTGACGACGTCGGTCAACGGATCCGAGCCGGAGGAAGCCACGTTTGCCACGGTCGACGGGTCGGACGTCCACCCGTCGAATACGCCATGACCAGGAGTTGACGAATGGCCGAAGAAACGTCGCCGGACACCCACCGCGAGGCCGTCGAACGGGTCCGTGACGCACGGACCTTCGCGGTGAACCTGCCGGTGGTGGGGCGCATCCGGGTGCCGCGCCCGGAGCACCTCGCCTACTACGGGGCGCTGGGCGCGCTGGCCGCCCTGGAGATCATCGAATGGCCGATCGCGCTGGCCATCGCCGCGGGCCACGTGCTGGTGGAGAACCAGCACGGCAACCGGATCGTCGAGGAGATCGGCGAAGCTCTGGAAGACGTCTAGAGACGACTGATGCCGGGTACCGCGACGGTCGTCGCAGCACCCGGCATCAGGTGTCGTACTTAGGCGCCCAGCGTGCGCTGGATGTCCGGCTTCATGGCGTTCAACTGCGAACCCCAGTAGCCCCAGCCGTGGGTGCCGTTGGGCGGGAAGTTGAACGTGCCGTTGCTTCCGCCGTCAGCGGTGTACGCCTGCTGGAAGGCCTTGTTGCTGTCCTGGGTGATGTTCTCCAGCAGCTGGCCGGCGATGTCGCCGCCGCCGCCGAGGTCACCCGGTCGGCCGTTGCCGGTGTACACCCAGATGCGGGTGCCGTTGGCCACGAGTCGGCCTGCCTGCAGCGTCGGGTCGTTGCGCTGCCATGCCGGGCCACCGCCGGGTCCCCACATCGCCGAGGCGTCGAAGCCGCCCGCGTCGCGCATCGCGAAGCCGACCAGCGTGGGCCAGAGTCCCTGCGACAGGTTGAGGAAGCCCGAGAGCGAGCCCGCGTAGCTGAACTGACCGGGGTGGTAGGCGGCCAGGATCAGCGCCGCGCTGCCCGACATCGACAGACCGACGACGGCGTTGCCGCTCGGCGAGATGCCCTTGTTCGCGGCGAGGTACGACGGCAGCTCCGAGGTGAGGAACGTCTCCCACTGGTAGGTCTGCGTGGTGCCGTTGCCGACGGCCGGGTTCTGCCAGTTGGTGTAGAAGCTCGACATGCCGCCGACGGGCATGACGACCGACAGGCCGGACTCGAAGTAGTTCTCGAAGGCCGCGGTCTCGATGTCCCAGCCGCTGTTGTCGTCGCGCGCACGCAGCCCGTCGAGCAGGTAAACGGCCTTGGGGCCGCCGCCCTGGAACCGGACGGGGATGTCGCGGCCCATCGCCGCCGAGGGCACCATCAGCGTCTCGACCGGGAGGCCGGGCCGCGAGTAGGCCGAAGCGGTGGCTGCGCCGCCGGCCAGGGCGACGAGCCCGGGCAGCAGCAGTGCCACCAGCGTGACGGCGGAGAGCCGTCGCATCCAACTGTGTAGGGGTCTCATGAGGTGGTGCACATCCTTCGTGTTGCAACTGGCGTCGAACGCCTGGTCTCTTCGATGAATCGACAGCCGGCTCGGGCCTACTCGGGCCATCGTGGGCAGCCGGTGAGCGCGAGCTGCTTAGCGCGTCACCAGGTTTCTCGCACCGGCCGTACTTCCCGTTACTTCGCTGGTCATTCCTTACGGTTACGTCACACCGCCGGGAGGTTCGGCGAGGCGGCACCGGCTATTGCGGCGGACTGCCGATTCGCTGGGCGAGCTGCGCTCGAGACCGGATCCCGAGCTTGCGGTAGATCTGCGTGAGGTTCGCCTCGACGGTCTTCAGGCTGATCGACAGGGCTTGGGCCAGGTCGCGGTTGCTCATGCCGTTGACGGCGAGTTCGGCCACGCGCTGCTCCGATGGGCTCAGGCCGTGCGCGAGGCCCGGCGTCGCGCCGTTCGCCAGCTCGGCCCGCGCGCGGTTCGCCCACGCCTCGGCGCCCATTCGTTCGAACTCGCGCAGCGCTGCGGTCAGCGTGTCCCTGGCTGCGCCGGCCAGTCGCTGTCGGCGCTGGAGTCGGCCCAGTACAAACTGTGACCTGGCCCGCTCGAACGGCATGGGTAGGCGGTCGTGATGCGCCATGGCCTCGTGCGCGGACGCCACGGCGCTGGGCAGGTCACGGTGCGCCGCGAACCACATGGCGCGGCAGCGCGCGCCGGTCGCCAGCAGTCGCGGCCGGTCGAGTCGGCGCCCGTTCGCCTCGAGCGCCTCGATGAGCGGTAGCGCGTCGTCGGCCCGACCCACGGCGACCAGTGCCTCCACTGCGTCGGGGACGAACCACATGCTCACTACGTCACCTGCGCTGGCCAGGTCGGCGCCGCCGTCGATCAAGCGGCGCGCAGCGGTGAGCGCGGCCTCGTAGTCAGCCACCGACACCTCGGCCGCCGCCATCGCCAGCGTGGGCCATCCGGCGAGATGCGGTGCGTCACCCCGCTGCGCCAGGGCGATCGCCTCACGCGCGTCCTTGCGCGCCTCCTCGATCCGGCCGGTGTGGGCGGCGACGGTAGCGCGCAGGGTCAGCGCGATGATCCAGATGAGGTCGCCGCCGGCCATCTCCGCCCGCTGCATCGTCTCGTCGGAGAGCTGCTGCGCCCTACCGAAATCGCCGCGCCAGATCTCGATCAGGGTCGCGTGGCCCGCCATCGCCATCAGGTCGTTCTCGGCGCCGCGTTCCGTGCAGCGCCGACGCAGATCATCGGCTGCCGCAGCGGCTTCGGCAAGGTTGCCGATCCAACCTTGAATGAACACGTTCACCGCGCTCGCGCGCAGCGCGAACAGGGCGTCAGTGTCGCGGTCCTCGCATTCGATCGCACGGCGGAGACCGGCCTCGTCGACGCCACGGCCGAAGTGGAAGTCGATCGTGACGCGCATCGCGAGCGCCTGGCTGGTCAGCGACGGATCGTCCACGCGGTCTGCCAGGCGCAGCGCCTCCGCAATGGATTCGAGTGCCTCGGCTGCGGCGCCCCGGTGAAACTGGGTGAAGGCGAGCAGCAGCAAGCTCGCCATCAGGGTGGCAGCGTCCGCTTCGCCTTCGGCCACCGCCCGTGCGGCGAGCCGGGCGGCCTCGGCGAAGGAGTCGTCGTAGACGTAGACCCGGGCCAACTGAATGAGCGCCCGAGCGCGTAGTGGGCCGGGCGGAAGTTCGTCGACCAGGCCGGCGAGCAGGTGCCGGGCACGGTCGGCGTCGCCCGCGTGAAAGTGGTGCTCGGCTGCGCGGATCCGGCGGTGCGGGTCCATACCGCCGAGGGCGACGGCGAGGTCCAGCAGTTCGGCTGCTGCGGCGGGCGCGCCCCGGCCGCGGGCGCGGGCAGCCGCATCGTCGAGGGCCTCGAGCGTGGCCGGGTCGGGTGCGGTGGCCGCCAGCGCCAGGTGGCGCGCGCGCGGTTCGACGTGCTCGACGATCCGCGACAGCGTCGCGTGCATGGCGCGCCGGCGCTGCGGACTGCCCAGGTCGTAGGCGCCGCGGGCAAGCAGGGGATGGGTGAACCGGACGCGGTTGCCGTCGATGACGACGATGCCCTCGGTCTCCGCCGCCTCGAGCACGTCGACTACCTCGTCCACGCTGCGGTCGGCGACCCGTGCCAGCAGGTCGACCGTCGGTGATCCGGCCGCCGCGGCCGCGAGCAGCATGTGCTGAGTTCCCTGGTCGAGGCGGCCGAGGCGGTCGCCGACGAGTTCGGCCAGCGACCCAGGCAGCTCGACGTCGTCGGGAAGTGGCCGATCACCCATCGCCCTGGCCAGTTCGAGCGCGTAGAAGGGGTTGCCGCCGGACAGTTCGGCGATACGGGTCGCCGCGGTGCGGGAGAAGGTTCGGCCGAGGTTCCCGGCCAGCACCGCACGCAGTCCTGTCGTCTCGAGGGGCCCCAACCGGATCCGCTGCACGCCGAGCAGGCTGGCCAGCCGAAGCCAGTCGGCCCCGCGGCCCGCAGTGGGGTCCGTGCGCTCGGCGACGAGGATGCCGATCCGGCCCCGGAGCCGGCGCACGGCGAAGGCGACCACGGCACGCGACGACGGGTCGAGCCACTGCGCGTCGTCGATCGCGACGAGCAGGGGCGACGACGGCGTCAGCCGGTCGGCTATGGAGAGGAAGGCCGACGCGACGACCCGCTCGTCGGTCGGTGGACCGTCCCGACCGTCGTCGGCGAGGTGGTTCAGGACCCGGTCGAGAGCGACGCGCTGCACGGTGGGCAGGAGGTCGAGCAGGCCGGGTCCGAGGCCATCGAGCAGATCGGCGACGGCGGAGTAGGCGACCCCCGCCTGCTGGGCGCGTGCGGCGAACACCCGGAACCCACGCTCCGACGCCATCCCCATCGCCGCCCGCCACAGCGTCGTCTTCCCGATGCCCGGTTCGCCCTCGATCACCAGCACTGACGGGTGGGTCTCGGCGGACTTCAGAAACTCGGCGACGGCGCGCGACTCGGCCGGTCGCTCCACCACCCGATCCGGATAGCCAATTTTTAGCTCGCTCAAACGCGCGACATCGTCGTAGGAGGCGCTCAACAGCGCGTATTTCGTAGGGCTGCGCCGCGACGACGCTTCACGTCATTTGCTCGATCAGCTGAACGGCGGCCGGTTGTCGAGTCGGGCCGAGCCGCTGCCCGCTCGTCGCCACACCTTGGCGATCCAGTCGTCGTCCTCGTCGGTGACGAGGTTGCCCATCACCCGCACCGCGACGCCCATGAGGAACGTCGACCGCATTGCGAACGGCCCCGCCGACGGCAGGAACCGGGGGATCGTCAGCAGCAGGGCGAGCCGCCGGGCGACCGAGAAGCCCTGCGCGTAATGCCGCCGCAGTTCGGCGGGCCAGGCGTCGGTGAAGTCGCCCGACCCGAGCATCTCGGCGGCCAGCCGCCCGGTCTCCAGACCGTAGTCGATGCCCTCGCCGTTGAGCGGGTTGACGCATGCCGCGGCGTCGCCGATCAGCACCCAGTTGGGACCAGCGACGCCCGAGACGGCGCCGCCCATCGGCAGCAGCGCCGACAGGCCGGCCCGCGGCTCGCCCTCGAAGCCCCACTCGTCGCGGCGTAGCTGCGTGTAGTACGACATCAGTGGCCGGAGTGCGGCATCGGCCGGACGCTTGGTGGTGGCGAGCGCGCCGACGCCGATGTTCACCTCGCCGTTGCCGAGCGGGAAGATCCAGCCGTAGCCGGGCAGGACGTCGCCGGCGGGGGAGCGCAGCTCCAGGTGCGAGGTGATCCACGGCTCGCTCGCGCGCGGCGACGCGATGTACCCGCGGATCGCCACGCCGTAGACGGTCTCCTGGTGCCAGGCGCGACCGAGCTTGCGGCCCAAGGTAGATCGGGCGCCGTCGGCGACGATCAGCTCGCCGCACCCGATCTCCTCGCCGGAGTCGAGGATCACCGAGGTCACGCGTCCTGTCGAATCATGCCTGACGTCAACGGCTTTGGTGCCCAGGAGCATCTTGGCGCCGTCGTCGGCGGCGACCGACCGGATGCGGTCGTCGAGTTCGGTGCGGGGTACCGCGCTGCTGGTCGGCGGGAAGGAGGGGCCCGGCCACTTGATCTCGACGTCGGCGCCGAAGCCCGCCATCCGCAGGCCGCGGTGGGAGACCCTGCCGTCGAGCCAGTCGCCGAGGCCGAGCAGCTTGAGTTCCGCGATCGCCCGCGGGGTGAGCCCGTCGCCGCACGCCTTGTCGCGGGGAAATTCTGCGGAGTCGATGACGAGGACGTCGCGACCGCCCCGCGCCGCCCAGGCAGCGGCAGCCGAACCGGCGGGTCCGGCCCCGATCACGACGACGTCATGCCGAATCACGCCCCGGGTCGCTCCGCTCCTGCCCGCCACAACCACACCCCGGGTCGCTCCGCTCCTGCCCGCCGTAGCCGCCACACCCCCCAGTATGTTGGACCCATGAAGACACCGGCGACCGTGGTCGCGGGCGTGGACTTCGGCGATGCAGAATTCGCCGCGCGTGTGCGCGACGGAGTGGCGCGTGTCGAAGATCTAATGGCCACCGAGCTGGGCAAGTCCGACGAGCTGATGGCCGAGGCCGTCCAGCACCTGTTCAAGGCGGGCGGCAAGCGGTTCCGTCCGCTGTTCACCGTCCTGTCGGCGCAACTCGGTCCGGAGCCGGACGCGTGGCAGGTGACCGTTGCCGGCGCGGTGATCGAGCTGGTGCACCTCGCGACGCTCTATCACGACGACGTCATGGACGAGGCCCAGGTGCGCCGCGGCGCCGACAGCGCCAATGCGCGGTGGGGCAACAACATCGCGATCCTGGCGGGCGACTACCTGTTCGCGACGGCGTCGCGGCTGGTGTCGCGGCTCGGTCCGGAGGCGGTGCGGATCATCGCCGACACCTTCGCCGAGCTGGTGACCGGCCAGATGCGCGAGACGCGCGGCGTGCCCGAGCACACCGACTCCGTCGAGCACTACCTCAAGGTGGTGTACGAGAAGACCGCGTGCCTGATCGCGGCATCGGGCCGGTTCGGGGCGACGTTCTCCGGCGCCGACGACGAGCAGATCGAACGGTTGGCGCGGATCGGCGGCATCGTCGGCACCGCGTTCCAGATCTCCGACGACGTCATCGACATCGACAGCGATCCCGACGAATCGGGCAAGGTGCCCGGAACCGACCTGCGCGAGGGCGTGCACACGCTGCCCGTGCTCTACGCGCTGCGCGAGACCGGCCCGGACGCCGAGCGGCTGCGGACGCTGCTCTCGGGTCCCGTGGAGGACGACGCCGACCTCGCCGAGGCGCTCGCGCTGTTGCGTTCGTCACGCGGGATCGTCGAGGCCAAGGCGACCGTGGCGCAGTACGCCGCGGACGCCCGCAGCGAGCTGGCCAAATTGCCTGCCGGCCCCGGCCGGGACGCGCTGGCGGGTCTGGTCGAGTACACCGTCAACCGGCACGGCTGACGGTTAGGAACCGCGACACCCCCTCAGGCGTTTGAATCATCGAAGGACTTCGAGTTTCACGTACAAGGAGGTTGGCCCGCCGATGACCTGGCATCCGCACGCGAACCGATTCAAGACCTTTCTGCTGCTGGTCGGCTTCTCGGGTCTGATCGTGTTCGTCGGGGCCCTGTTCGGCAGGAACGTGATGTTCCTGGCCGTGCTCTTCGCGGTCGGCATGAACGCCTACGTCTACTTCAACAGCGACAAGATGGCGCTCAAGGCGATGCACGCCCAGCCCGTCACCGAGCTGCAGGCGCCGGCGATGTACCGGATCGTGCGCGAGCTGGCGAACGCCGCACACCAGCCGATGCCGCGGCTGTACATCAGCGACACCGATGCGCCCAATGCGTTCGCGACGGGACGCAACCCGCGCAACGCCGCGGTCTGCTGCACCACCGGCATCCTGCGGATCCTCGACGAGCGCGAGCTGCGGGCGGTGCTCGGCCACGAGCTGTCGCACGTGTACAACCGCGACATCCTGATCTCCTGCGTCGCGGGCGCGATGGCGTCGGTGATCACGGCGCTGGCCAACCTCGCGTTCTTCGCGAGCATGTTCGGCGGGAACCGCGACGGCGGCACCAATCCCTTTGCGATTCTGCTGGTCTCGCTCCTCGGCCCGATCGCGGCGACCGTGATCCGGCTGGCGGTCTCGCGGCAGCGGGAGTACCAGGCCGACCAGTCCGGCGCCGAGCTGACCGGCGACCCGCTGGCCCTGGCGAACGCCCTGCGCAAGATCAGCCGCGGCGTCGAGGCGGCGCCGCTGCCGCCGGAGCCGCAGCTGGCCGACCAGGCGCACCTGATGATCGCCAACCCGTTCCGCTCGGGCGAGAAGATCGGCAAGCTCTTCGCCACCCACCCGCCGATGGCCGACCGCATCGCCCGCCTCGAGCAGATGGCCGGCCGCCCCCCGGGCTACTACTGACCTGCAGGCCTGTTCCCCCTCTCTCCGCGAGCGTGCGTGTCTGCGGCCGACACGCCGCGTCAGAAGCCGAGTTCGCGCACGCTCACCGCGGCTAACGAACCGGGACACGTCGCCGATGATCTTGGTGTGACGACCCCTTCCCGAGGTAACCGAGCGCCCATTCGACGCCTGCTCTACTCTGATCGCGTGCTGAGCAGAACACTGATCGGCCTGGTTGCTGCGGGGGCAGCAGCGTTGGGCATGTCCACCGTGGCAAACGCCGAACCGCAACCGGCGCCGCCACCCCCACCGCCCAACGTCAACGTGCTGACGCCAGTGAAGCCCTCGGAATTCGCGGCGATGGACGGCACCTTCTACTCGTTCCGGGTCGCCGACGGTGTCACGTGCGTGCTGAACCGGACCACCGGCGGCTACGGCTGCAGCGGTGCCCTGCCCGCGGCGCCGAATGCGGCCAACGTCGTCAGCGGAGGACAGATCGGTGCCCCGGGCTTCTCGAATGCCGCAGCGCCGATCTACGACGGTCTCGCCGCCGACGCCAAGCCGATGCCAGCCGGCTCGCGCATCAGTTTCCGCAACGTGACGTGCGGCTTCGACGGCGTCGTCACGACGTGCCAGAACAACTTCGACCAGGCCGGCTTCGTGCTGAGCCCGGCGGGCAGCTTCATCCTCAACGCGACGAACCCGCTGCTGGATCGCCCCGAGGGAACGAACCCCTACTTCAACTAGGGCTGACGCCTACCATCACGAGATGGCATCCGTTGCGGTGCTTGGGGGTGGTATCGGGGGGCTCAGTGCTGCCCACGAACTCGCCAAGCGTGGATTCGACGTCACCGTCTACGAAGCGCGCCAGGAGTTGGGCGGCAAGGCGCGGTCGATGCCGGTCCCGAACACCGGTATCGACGGCAGACCGGACCTGCCGGGTGAACACGGGTTCCGGTTCTTCCCGGGCTTCTACCGACATCTCGACGCGACGATGGAGGAGATCCCCTACGCCAGCGGCTGCGTGAAGGACAACCTGACCCAGGCGACCGAAATGCTGCTGGCCCAATCGCAGGGATCGTCGAACGAAATCATTGCGCCGCTGAAGTTCCCGGCGAGCCCCGGCGACGTCGTGAAGATGATCCGGTTCTTCCGGATGATCGCGTTCGACCTGGCAATCCCGCTCGCCGAGTACGCAGCCTTCGTCGAACGCGTGCTCGCGTTCCTCACCTCGTGCGACGAGCGTCGACTCGCAGAGTTCGAGCGGCAGAGCTGGTGGGACTTCCTCGACGCCGACCACCGATCCGCGCAGTTCCAGAAGTTCCTGGCCAAGGGCATGACGCGATCGCTCGTCGCGGCGCGCGCCGAGGAGATGTCGGCGCGAACGGGCGCAGCGATCCTGACGCAGCTGGTGCAGGACCAGGCACAGATCGATGGGAAGGTCGATCGGGTGCTCGACGGCCCGACGAGCGAGGTGTGGATCGACCCGTGGGTGCGGTATCTGACGACGCCGCCGGTGGAGCAGCCATGGCGGACCGCCGTGACGTTCCGACGCGGACACCCCGTCACTGCCATCCAGTGTGACGGCAGAGACATCACCGGCGTCACCGTCGACGGCATCCCGGGGACGGTGACCGCCGACTACTACGTCGCTGCGATACCGGTGGAGAAACTGGTTCGCTTGCTCACGCCGGAACTCCGCGCAGCCGAGCCGCGTCTCGGCTACCTGCACCGGCTCACCACGCGGTGGATGACGGGCGCCATGTATTACTTCGACGTGCCGCTGGCTGCCTTCCCGCCCGGGCACGCCATCTACATCGACTCGGAGTGGGCGTTGACGTCGATCGCTCAGGGCCAGTTCTGGGGCGACTTCCCACTCGCGGACCGGGGCGACGGACGGGTGCGCGACGTGCTGTCGGTGGACATCTCGGACTGGGACACCCGTAGTAAACGACTCGGCAAGCCCGCCCGCCAGTGCACCGAGGAGGAGATCCTCGACGAGGTGTGGGAGCAACTGCTCGACCACCTCGACCACGCTGAACTCGAGGAAGAACACCTGCTGTCGCGCTTCCTCGATCCCGCAATCGACTTCCGCGATCCGGGCAACCTTGCGAACGACGAGCCGCTGCTGATCAACACGAAGCGTTCCTGGCGGTATCGGCCCGACGCGACGACTCGCATCCCCAACTTCTTCCTGGCATCCGACTTCGTCCGGGGGAACACCGATCTCGCCACGATGGAGGGCGCCAACGAGGCTGCCCGCAACGCGATCAACGGCATCCTCGCCAAGGAAGGGCGCCCCGCGTCGGAGCGTTGCCCGACGTTCGAACTCGAGGAGCCCGCGTTGCTGCGACCGCTGCGCTACGCCGACGAGGTGCTGTGGCGCTTGGGCCGCCGGACGCCCAAGCGGCCGGCGTTCGCCACGAACTCGTCCGGAGAGGTGGAGGGCACCAATCCGTTGTCGTGGCTCGTGGCAAGGGGTTTGCGTGTGGTCGACGCCGTACTGCCCGGCTGAGGCACCTAGCGCATCAGGGCCTGCACGAACACGGGGTTGACTGCCGCCGGGATCTGGGCTGCATCGTCGAACCGCCGGACGTTGCGCGCGATGTCACGACTCTCCGACCGGGCGATGCATCGCACGACGGACGGCATCGGCCCGATCGTGGGATTGAGGAAGAAGACGCTCATGACACTGGCCCACGCGTCTTGGATGTCCGCGAGATCCCTGAGCTGGTCCGGTTTCTCGACCAGAAGTCCCGCCCACGCCCACGCGAGATCGCGGAACTTGACGATCCAGTCCGCGACGATCGAGTCGACCGCCACCGTAGAGAGCAGCAAGCCGAGTACGGGCGACAGCTCTGTGAGCGCTTCGAGGACGGGCGTCACCTGGCTGGCCAGGATGACGTTCACGTAGTCGAAGTCGTGTTCGAGATCGGGCAGCGCATCCCCGCCGACCCGCGCCGCAGCGATGCCCAGGTCGTGCATGATGTGCGCGCATATCCCGGTGAGGAGATGCTGCACGATGATCGGCTCGTCGTAGGAGACGCCGTCGAACGCCCACTGCCACACCTTCGTCGGCCGCTGGTAGGGCTCGGGGTGGAAGTAGGCGTTGAGCGCATCGAAGTAACGCCCGACGAAGATCAACGTGAGTTTGCGCATGCGATCGGCGTCGTCGAACTCGCCGCGCTCGACCGCCAGCTCCACCGCGATGGCGATCCGCTTCTGCATGGAAGCGAAATAACCTATGCCGTTCGGGATCTCGATCGACCAATCGACGATGTCGTCGACCTGCTGAATGACCGACTGGACGTCAGTCGGCTTGCTGAGCCAAGGCAGCGGGCGGTCCGTGGGAGGGTTGACGAACACCGGTCCCAACGCGTGCGGCAACGGTAGGTCCGGTTCCCGAGCGTCTGCCTTCTCTGCTTGCTTGGCCTTGGTCTTGCCCTTGTCCTTCTTCTTGGACTTCTTCGACGACATGACACATCCGTTTCAGTTGGCGGCATCGAGGTGGGGCGCGGCGGGCATGCGACGCGCGAGTTCGACGCGCGACCGGATGCCGAGCTTCCGGTAGATCCGCGTCAGGTTGTGTTCGACGGTCTTCGTTCCGATGAAGAGCGCTGCCGCGATGTCGCGGTTGGACATGCCGGCTGCGGCCAGCTCCGCGACGCGCTGCTCCGACGGCGTGAGTTCGTTGGCGCGGGCGGGATGCACCTTGGTGCGGGCGAGTTCGGCCCGCGCCTGGTTGGCCCACAGTGGCGCGCCGATGCGCTCGAACTCGTGCAGCGCCCGGGTCAGTGTGATCGCTGCTGCGTCCTTCTGCCGGCGCCGGCGTTGTAGCTTCCCCAAGAGCAGTTCGGTACGGGCCTTCTCGAAGGGCATCGCGAGGCGTTCGTGCTCTGCCATGGCATCGTGCGCGACGGCGATCGCACCCTCGACGTCACCTCTGGCGGCCAGAAGCATTGCACGACAACGGGCCCCAGCGGCGATGTTCCAGGACCGGCCGAGCCGGGCGCCGTTGGTCTCGAGCGTCTCGATCAGCGGAGTGGCTTCGTCGAAGCGATCGAGCCCGATCATGGCTTCCGCCGCATTCGGGACGTACCAGTGGCTCATGATCTCGCAGCCGGGTACGTGTTCGAAGCGGTCGAGCATCGGTCGAAGAGTGTCCAGTGCATCGGCGTAATTGCCTTGTGACACCTCCAGGAAGGCCAACGACATGATCGGCCACTCGGCAGTCCGTGGCGCGTCGCAGATGCTGGCAGCGGCGAGTGCGGCTGCGGCGTCGGCCCGGGCCTCGCGAGCGTGTCCGGCGTGCGCGTGCACCGCCGACCGGATCGAGAGGGCGATGACGTCGACGTGCCCGCTGCCGAGCTGTTGGGCTCGCTCGACGGACTCGTCGGCGAAGCGCTGCGCGTCGCGGTAGTTTCCCGCCCACATCTCGATGAGGGCGCTGTACCCGGAGACACCCATGAGGTTGCGGTCTGCGCCACGTTCGATGCAGCGGTCGCGCAGGTCCAGTATCTTCGTCCGCGCCACATCCAGGTCGCCGGTGAACGCGTACATCAACGCCTCGATTGCGCTGGCATTGAACGGGATTGGGACGTCGGTGTCGGCGCTCTCGAGGCGCACTGCGCTCGTGATGGCGTCGAAGTCGGCGCCGTAACCGAAGCTGAACTTGGCATGCACCCACAGGCTGGTCGCCTGGGCGATCAGTTCCGGTATGCCGGCCTCGGTGGCGACGGTAACGGCCTGTTGCGCACTGTTCAGCGACTCGGTCAGCATGCCCTGCGGTGGTGTGCCACTGGCGAACGATCCCATGACTTGGGTGAAGGACGAATTCATCAAGGTGGTCACGAGGAGCGGTGGGACGTCGCGGGAATCGTCGACGGCTTGGGTGAGCAGGTCGTTGGCCTGTTTGAAGTTGTTCTCGTACATGCGGATTGCCGCCATCAGGTTCAGGGCGATGGCACGCAGCATTCCCGGGCGCAAGGTGTCGAGGATAGGGGCGAGGAGGCCTTCGGCGTGGTCGGTGTTCCCGGCCTGAAAGTGGTCGCCCGCCGCCCGTACGCGCCGCGACGGCTTGTCGCCACCGAGACCGATGGCGAGGTCGAGGAGTTCGGCTGCGGCTGCGGGCGCGCCACGGGATCGTGCGGCGTCGGCGGCTGCGTCGAGCGCGGCCAGCGTCGTCTCGTCGAAACTCGTGGTCGCCAGGGCGAGGTGACGTGCCTTGACTTCGGGCGCCGCTTCGATCTCGGCCAGTGCACGGTGCATGGTCCGGCGTGCGGCGGCGGATGCGTCGGTGTAGACGCCGCGGGCCAGCAGAGGGTGGGTGAATGCCACTCGGGTGCCGCTGATCGTGATGATGCCGTCGGTCTCGACGTCGGCGAGGAGGTCGACGACCGTTTCGATCGAGGCGCCTACGACCCGCGCCAGCAAGTCGACGGTGGCGTGGGGGACACTTGCGACCGCGAGGAGTAGTCGACGCACGTCGCCGTCGATGCGCCCGAGGCGAAGTCGCACCAGCTCGGCCAGCGTCCCGGGAAGATCCGGCTCTGGGTGCAGCGGTCGACCCGCCATCGCCCGGGCCAGTTCCAACGCATAGAACGGGTTGCCACCGGCGAGTTGAGTGATGCGCTTGAGCACTGGTCGCGACAGCGGGCGGCCGACACTCGTCGTGAGGATGGCCTGCAGGTCGCCAACGGCGAGCGGCGTCAACCGGGCGCTGTCGGCGTCACCGCTCAGCTCGCCCGCGCTCAGCCACGTGCGGGCTCTGCCCTTGTCCGGATCGCATCGCTCGCTAACCAGGATTCCGATGCGGCCCCGGATTCGCCGAGCGGCGTAGGCGATGACGACTCGGCTCGACGGGTCGAGCCACTGCACGTCGTCGATGGCCATCAGCACCGGTGCACTCTCGGCGAGAGCGTTGAGCACCGAGGCCAGGGCTGCGCCGACCACGCGATGATCCGTCAGGTGGCCATGGCCGTCGGCTCGTAGGAGCACTCGATCCACCGCGAGTCGTTGCAGCGGTGGCAAGGGCTCGATGACGTCGGAGGAGACGTCGCGGAGCAGATCACCGACCGCTGCATATGCCATGACCGTCTCGGCCTCGCCGACGCGTGCCTTGATCACGGTGAAGCCGCGGCTGTAGGCCTCGTCGATGGCGGACGACCACACCATGGTCTTGCCGATGCCGGCGTCGCCCTCGATGACCAGAGCGGCCGGGCCGGTCGCCGCGGCCGTCAGCAACGCCGAGACCTTGGTGCGTTCCGCCGTGCGTCCCCTCATCGACCCCCCGGTCATGAACTAGGTCATCTCGTCCGCGCAGCCACGGTTTCGGTTCCGTGCACGTCTAGAACCCCGAGCCGTGCACCTCGTGGCCGGGCTTCTCGACCATGAGGCCGCGGTAGGCCTCTTCGACCGACGACCCGTGATTGACCACGCCGTCGACCTCGCGCGCGATCGGCATGGGGATGCCGTACTTCTCGGCGAACTCCATGACGACGCTGGCGGCCTTCACGCCCTCGGCGACCTGGTTCATCGAGGCGATGATCTCCTCGATGGTCTTGCCCTGTCCGAGTTGCTCGCCGACGTGCCGGTTGCGGCTGCGCTGGCTGGTGCAGGTGACGATCAGGTCGCCCATGCCGGCCAGTCCCGAGAAGGTGTCACGGTGCCCGCCCATCGCCTCCCCGAGCTTCGACATCTCCCGGATCGCGCGGGCCATCACCATCGCGCGGGTGTTCTCCCCGATGCCCAGCGAGTAGCCCATGCCCACGGCGATGGCGTAGACGTTCTTCAGCGCGCCCGCGATCTCGACGCCCACCACGTCATCGGTGGTGTAGGTCCGAAATCGTTTGGTGCGGAACAGCTGTCCGAGATTCGCCGCCATGTGCTGGTCCGGCATCGCCAGCACCGCCGCGGCGGCGTAGCCGTCGGCGACCTCACGCGCGATGTTGGGGCCCGCGAGGATGCCCGCGGGGTGGCCGGGCAGCACCTCGTCGACGACCTGGCTCATGCGCAGGTTCGTGCCCTGCTCGAGGCCCTTCACCAGCGACACCACCGGAACCCACGGCCGCAGCTCCTTGGCCAGCTCCTCGAGGACGCCGCGGAACCCGTGCGACGGGACGCCCATGACGACGACGTCGGCACAGTTCGCGGCTTCGCTGAAGTCCGTCGTCGCGCGCAGCGTGTCGGCCAGCTCGACCTCGTCGCCGAGGTACTTCTCGTTGCGGTGCCGGTCGTTGATGTCAGCGGCGGTCTCCTCCGAACGCACCCACTGCAGCGTCGGTCCGCGTCGCGCGCAGATGGATGCCACGGTGGTACCCCAGGAGCCGCCGCCGAGGACGACGACCCTGGGTGCGCGTTGATCGGATGTCATGCCGATCAGGGTATGGCCGGGCCGCATCCGCGAAGCCCCTTTTCCCGCCGAACGTCGATTACCGCAACGTTCTGGCGCGCGAACCGTGGCTCAACCCGACAGTCGCCGACGCCTAGCGGTAGTTGACGAACTGCAGCGCGACCTCGAGGTCGGCGCCACGCAGCAGCGCCTGGACGGCCTGGAGATCGTCGCGCTTCTTGGAGCTGACGCGAATCTCCTCGCCCTGGATCTGCGCCTTGACGCCCTTGGGGCCCTCGTCGCGGATCAGCTTGGTGATCTTCTTGGCGTTCTCGCTGTCGATGCCCTGCTTGATGCTGCCGATGACCTTGTAGGTCTTGCCCGACGGCTGCGGGTCACCGGCGTCGAAGGCCTTCATGGAGATGTCGCGCCGGATCAGCTTCTCCTTGAACACGTCGACGGCAGCCTTGACGCGCTCCTCGGTCGACGAGGTGAGGATGATGCCCTCCTCGCCCTGCCATTCGATGGTGGTGTCGGTGCCGCGGAAGTCGAAGCGGGTGGACAACTCCTTGGCCGCCTGGTTGAGCGCGTTGTCGACCTCCTGACGATCTGCCTTGCTGACGACGTCGAAGCTTGAATCCGCCATGGGAGTCCTCCTCACGAGAGTGGGTGCGTTTTCGTCTTGGGACCATCCTCGTTGTACCCTGCTAGTCGCACCAAATCCGTCAGGAGGGTGCGACCATCCCGGCAGGTTGCCCGAGCGGCCAATGGGAGCGGACTGTAAATCCGTCGGCTAACGCCTACACAGGTTCGAATCCTGTACCTGCCACACAGATCAGGCCCCCTTGCGAGGGGGCCTGATTGCGTTTGCCGGCCGTGGCGCCGGGAGTCGATCGCCAGTTATCCACGACTGATTTGCTGTGAGGGTCCATACTCGTCGGGATGCGCTGGGGATTGCCTACCGCACGGTGCGGAGGAGTCGTCGCAGTGAATGGTGTTCGTTACGTCGGTCGGGTCGGTGCGTTGGCGGTCGCCCTGGGGGCGGGCGCGATGATCGCCTCCCCGTGGGCAGCATGGGCGGAATCCGGCGACCAGGCGTCGGTGACGCGTGGCGTGGTAGCCCCCGCGGCGCAGGTGACGTCGGACGATTGTTCTGATCCGTTGTGCGCGTTGATGATCGGGAAGACAAGCATCGTGACGCCCGCGCCGGTGACCGCATTCGGCGTTCCGCAGCTCCTGGTGGCGGCTCCGGCTGCGCCGGGCGGGGACCCGATCGCGGCGTTCATCCGGTTGTTCATCGGTGACGGCGCCGACGCGGCCGCCGATTGCGAGGGCTCGGCGTGCAACGGCGGCAACGGCGGCTTCCTTCTGGGATCGGGTGGTCGTGGCGCCAATGGCGGTGCGGGTGGACATGCCGGTCTGATCGGTTCCGGTGGTATCGGCGGCAGCGCCGCGGCCGGCTCGGGGATGGCCGGTGGCGCCGGAGGGCGGGGCGGGCTGCTGATCGGCAACGGCGGAGTCGGTGGCAACGGTGGCTCGGCGATGTCGGGTGCCGACGGTGCGGCGGGCCAGCCGGGTATCGCGGGCGGTAGCGGTGGCGCGGGTGGCCGGGGCGGTGCGGGCGGTCTCTTCATCGGCAATGGCGGCTCCGGTGGGGCGGGCGGTGCCGGCGGGACCGGTGGAAATGGCGGGCTGGGTGCAAACGGTCTGTCCGGCAGCGTGGCCGGCGAAAGCGGCCAGGACGGCATCGCAGGCGGAGCCGGCGGGGCAGGTGGTGCCGGTGGCAACGCGGGTGCCGGTGGCAGCTCGTTCGGTTTCGGTGCGGCGGGCGCAGCGGGCGTCAACGGTGATGGGGGTGCCGGTGGCAGCGGCGGCAGCGGCGGCAATGGTGGCGACGGCGTGCGCGGCGCGAACGGTGTCGCCGGTGCGAACGGCGTGGATGGTGCGTCGGCCACCGTCGAACGAGTGGACGGCCTACCTGGCACGAACGGTCAAGACGGTGGGGCCGGTCAGGACGGCGGCAATGGTGGCAATGGCGGCGCAGTTGGGTCCGCAGGTGCGGGCGGTGCCGCAGGAACCGGCGGGACCGGTGGCGTTCGCGGCACCGACGGCATTCTGACCGGCGTTCAAGGCAACGGCGGCAACGGGTCGGACGGCGGCGACGGCAGCAACGGTGGCGACGGCGGCAACGGCGGCAATGCGATGGCCTCCGCCACCGCTGGTGCCGGCGGTGACGGAGGTGACGTCGGCGCCGGCGGCAAGGCCGGTGTCGGCGGCACCGGCGCCTCCGTCGGAACGTCGGGCACGCGCGGTGCCGACGGACTCGTTGCGGGCACCGGCGGCAACGGGGGTGCCGGCATCAGCGTCGGCGGCACGAACAACAGCGGCGGGGCGGGCGGTAGGGGTGGCAACGGTGTGAGTGGCCCCGGCGGGAACGGCGGAAACGGTGGACTGCTGTCCTCTACGAATGACGCCGGATCCTTGCACTACGGCGGCGATGGTGGCGATGGTGGCGACAGCCAGTCCGGCACGGGCGGCGACGGCGGAACGGGCGGTGACTCCTTCCGCACCGGCGGCTCGGGCACCAACTTCGCGGGCAACGGCGGTAAGGGAGGGAACAGCCAGACCGGCGTGGGCGGCGACGGCGGCGACGGCGGCGACCGCGACCCCTCCGGCGCGCTGAACCGCAACAGCCCCGGCTCCGGTGGGCCCGGAGGCACCGGCGGCGCAGGCAACGGCGACCCCGGCACCGATGGCACGTAGCCGGCCAACGACTCTCGGGGAGGTGCGATCACCTACACCTCAGCGTCCTCACAGGACGGTCTCCGTAGCGTCGACGGCAGGCGAGGTGGCCCACCCCCGGGCGCCGCTTGGCCGAGGTCTCGCCGGCTCGCTTCTCCCTAGGGGTCGGCGGGACCGTCTAAGCGCGGAGCGCTACTTCAGCACGACGACGACGGCGTACCCGTCGTGATCCCCAGTGGTCGTAGTCGACGTGTCGTAGGCGTTGTTCAACGGGACCATGCCGCCGTAGGTCGCCTGTCCGCTGGCGATGAGCCGCTTGGCCAGCGCGTTGCGGGCCACGTTGGACGACACGTAGGCGTGCCTCGGCAGGAACTCGTAGATCACGAACTCCTCAGTGCTGAAGGCGCCACTCCACACGTAGCCCTCGGCCGTCTCGACCGGGTCGGGCCCGAAGATGCGGCCGTGGTTGTTGGGGAACAGGAAGAAGTTGTCGGAGAACCCCAGCAGCGGGCCGGTGGGCTGCTGCCCGTAGAGGATGTCGTCGATCGTGCCGCGGAAGCCGGTGCTGTGGAAGGGCTGCCCCGGGAATCCCGACCAGAACATCGCGCAGTTGAGCTTCGCGGCGGATTCGGCCGCGGACGACGACGTCGGGTCGACGATGATGACGTTGACCGGCTCGAGGACGGTCCGACCGCCGTACGGCAGTCCGCCGTAGTCCGCGATCTGCCCGTTCGGTTCCAGCATCCACTTGCCGATGTCGCCGTACGGCGTCGCCACGTCGTCGGTGGGGCTGGGCACGCCGACGGCCGTCGACGGCACCGCGTTCGTCGGAATCGTGACCGACGGCCCCTGCGGGAAGATGTGGGTGACGCCCCAGATGAAGCGTTCGATCTCCCGGTGCACCAGCTGCAGAGCCGCCTGCAGGATCGGGAATGGCGCGACGGGTGCATCGCCGGTGCCTGCTACCGGTGAGATGCCGAGGGCGGACATGACGTGGCCGACGATCACCGCGATCGGGTTGGCCGGGGCCGGCCTCACCTGAGTCGACGAAACCGACGAAAGCGCAACGGTGTTCGTCGGTGACACCGGTGCCGCGGCGGGTAGCGTGCCACCCGTTGCGACGACGCTCGTGACGACGGCCGTTGGCAGAGTCGTGACGGCCTCGTCGACGACGTCCTTCACGGCCGTCCCGTGGGCAGCGACAACCTGCGCGGGCTTCGTGTTACCCCGGGCAGCCGGCGAATTCGAGTCCGAACCGCCCGGATCCTTCGGTGCAAGCGCCGATTCGACCTTCTCCGGGATGCCGACGACCAACTCCGGCAACGTCTTCGGCTCGTCTTCGATGGCGGGCTGGTCCACGTCGCGGCCGTTGCCCAGTTGCATCGTCGGGACGTTCGACGGCGGGTCGGTCTCCTCGTCCGTCGAGCCCGTGTCTGTCGAACCGGGGTCCGTCGAACCCGTGTCCGTCGACGGGGTGTCGGTGGTGTCGGTGTCGGTCGACGTCTCCCCGGTCGCCCCCGTCGAGACCGTCGACGTGTCCGGCGAGGACTGTCCGGTCGATCCGCTCGAGGCGTCCGGACCCTCCGCGTGGGCCACGCCGGCACCGCCGGCCACCGCCGCTCCGATGCCCAATGCCAGCGCCAGTGCGCCGACGCGGCCGACGAACGATGCCGCACTCGCCGCCGTAACGCGCGAATCCCCTTGGTGCGCTGCGGTCATCGACGCGCTGTGCCGGCCCATGGTCGTTCCCTTCGTCCCCCCGCGGATCGCCACGACTCTCCGCGTCCCCTGTAGTCCGACGAAGTCTAACCCCGATGGCCGCGCATTCCGCAAACGTTCGCGCCCGTCAATGGTCGGCCGATCGTGCGAGGAACGGTAACGATCTTGGGTGCGGCGACGATGCGAGACCACTGGCCTCTACCTGCATTGATGATCACGGCCCCGGCAACGATCACACGCCGGCGGACCTGATCATGGCGACGTCGCACCGTTTGGCGTGAGCAAAGACGAGTCGAGAGCGCTTCGAGCGAAATGGGTCGCCCGCCGACGTCGTCGTCCATACTCGCCAAGGGCGAGGATTGCTGTCCGAGGGAGACGCGCTGGTGAAGTACTCGACGGCGGTAACAGTGGGTGTCGCGGCGATGGTCGGCGCGCTGTCGGGCTGCATGGGCCAGGTGCCCACCAACGAGGCCAGTTCGACCGCGACGGCACCTCCGGAACAGGAGGGACGCTCGGTGGCGTCCTACTTCCGGGCCGGCGACTGCATCGAGGACGTCTCGCCGTCCGCGACGGCCGTGACGCTGGTGGACTGCGCGAAGCCGCACGCCGCCGAGGTCTACGCCGTGTTCGCGCTGCCGGACGGGCCGTTTCCCGGCGACGCCCGCATCCAGGAGTATCAGGACAGGTGCAGTAGGGCGGCGCTCGCCGAGTACTCGTCCGTCGCGGCGAACGACCCGTCCGTCGACACCGTCAGACGATCCCCGGATGAGAACTCGTGGGACATCGGCGATCGGTCGGTGACCTGCATCGTCACGTTCGATCCGCCTCGGGAGGGCTCCATCCGTCAGCGGTGACGGCAAATGTGCCAACTAATTGTTTCGATCCGGCCATATCGGATACCGCTCAAGTGGGCCGCGCTGCTTGTCGACGCACATCGAAGAGCAGGTCCAGCGAAGCCCCGTCGCGCTGGCGTTCAGACAGAAGCGCGATACGAGAGCGGCGGGGCTTCGTCTCAAGTATCTGCGATCGTTCGTGATCGCCAAAAACGCTGACCGCTGTGTTCACAGTTTCGTCAGAACCGACCGAATCGGCCCGCGTGGCTACGTTTACGCATGGGTCAATGGGGATAGCCTGCCGCCATGAACGGTCCCGGCCTGTTGGGCGGCCGCTACGAACTCCGCGACATCCTCGGGTTCGGGGGGATGGCCGAGGTCCGTGACGGCTGGGACACCCGCTTGGACCGTGCCGTCGCGGTGAAGCTGCTGTACCCGGGCTTGAGTTCGCAGCCCGAGACCCGCGAACGGTTCACCGTCGAGGCGCGCTCGGCCGCCGCGCTCAACCACCCCGACATCGTGTCGATCTTCGACTTCGGCGACGACGACGAGTCGCCCTTCATCGTGATGGAGCGGCTGCCCGGCGAGACGCTGGGCGACCGGATCGAGATGGGGCAACTGTCGTCGGCTGAGGTGCGCGAGGTGTTGTGCAGCGTGCTGTCCGCGCTCTCGGCCGCACACGCGGCGGGGATGCTGCATCGCGACGTCAAGCCGGGCAACGTCCTGCTGACGTCGTCCGGCGGGGTCAAGCTCGCCGACTTCGGCATTGCGAAGACCCCCGGTGGGGCGCACACGACGACCGGTCAGATCGTCGGCACGCTGGCGTACCTGAGCCCGGAGCGGATCGCGAGCAAGCCGGCGTCGATCGCCGACGACCTGTACGCCGTGGGCGTGGTCGGCTACGAGGCGCTGACCGGTGCGAAACCGTTCCAGCAGGACGAGATCATGCCCTTGGCCCGGGCGATCCTCGAAGAGGATCCGGTGCCCCTGACCACACTGCGCCCCGACGTGGACCCGGACCTCGCCGCCGTGATCGAACGGGCGATGTCGCGTGACCCGCAGCGCCGGTTCGCCAGCGCCGACGACATGCGGGACGCACTCACAGGGGGAGTGGCGCGGCGGTTCACCCCGGCGCGACCCATCGCATTCGCGGCTCCCGTGAGCCCGCCGCAGGTGACGGGTTCGGCTTCGCGGCCCACCACCAGGGTGTTCGACGCGCCCACCGACACGTTCTCGGCAGTGTCCTCGAGTCCCGCCGACGACAGGCACAGAGCAGGCAGGGGACGGGCCGTCGCCGTGGCGTCGGCAGTCCTGTGTTCGATGGCCGCATTGGTCGTGGTGTTCGGCCTCGACCGGTCGCCGACGACGACGCCTAGCGACACCGAGCCCGTCAGCATCAGCACCCCTGCCGCACCGCCCCCGGCACCGCCCCCGCCGGCTCCCATGACCGTCACTCAGCTGGCGCCTGCGCCCGTCGTCGAGCCGCAGGCCCCCGCATCGGCTCCCGTCATCGAGCAGGCCACGCAGCAGAAGGAGCGCGGCAACGGCAACAACGGGAATGGCAAGGGCAACGGCAACGGCAACAAGAAGCCGAAGTAGTCAGCGGTTTAGCGGAACCACTTCCACGGCTTGTCCCAGTGGCCGGGCGGCACGCCCACGACGTGGCCGATCTGGCCGGGAGGCACGCCGAGCCACTGGCCGACCTGTCCCGGCGGGGGCTTCGGATCCCAGTAATCGGGGTCGGCCTGCGCGGGCGCACCCGCCGCGATCGCACCAAGTCCCATGGCCGCGGAGATCGCCGCCGTGGCTGCGAGCTTCTTCACGTTCATCGGTCACTCCCTTCGTTGGTTCACGCCTGTGCCCATGATCAACATCCGGCACGGCGGTCGTGTTCCACATCGTCGTTGCCCGACGCCGCGATCCATCCGGCGGTACCCTCGATGGACAACTGAACATGCCGTAGACGCGTGGCGGGAGAACCTCCTTCAGTGGAGGCGCCGTAGGAGCAATGTCCTCCCCAGGAATCTCTCAGGCCCAAGCACCGCCGCGTCGAGGCGACTCTGGAGAACAGCGACCGCACAGCCGCCGTCGCTTACCGAAGGTGAAAGGCGCTGCGGCGCCCAAACTCTCAGGTACCAGGACAGAGCGGGGAGGTGCCGTATTCGATGCCCGTAGGGCACGACGAAACCGGAGTGCCTCGTGACCATCAGCGTGTTCGATCTCTTCACCGTCGGCATCGGGCCGTCGAGTTCCCACACCGTGGGCCCGATGCGCGCCGCCGCCCGCTTCGTCGAATCTCTGTCCGACGACGGTGTGCTCGCCTCGGTCCGTGACGTGCGGGTGGAGTTGTTCGGCTCGCTCGCCGCCACCGGTGCCGGCCACGGCACGATGTCCGCGGTGCTGGTGGGGCTCGAGGGCCTGCACCCCGACCGCATCGATGCCGACGACATGGCAGCGCGGCTGCAGCGGATGCGCGAGACGGGTCGGGTCCGCCTCGGCGGAGACGTCGAGGTTCCGTTCACCGAGGCTGACATCGCGCTGTCGCCGCAAATCGTGCTCGACAGGCACCCCAACGCCATCACACTCACCGCACTGGGCGAGGACGCGGGCGAGCTCGCCGCCCAGACGTACTTCTCGGTCGGCGGCGGGTTCGTGGTCGCCGAGGACGAGGCCGCCCCCGACCCGGGGCAGGCCAGGGGCGTCGTCTTCGGGTCGGCGCGCGAACTCCTCGACCTCGCGGCCCGCCGCGGCACGTCGATCTGCTCGGTCATGGCCGACCACGAGCAGGCCCTGCGACCGATGCCCGAGGTGCGTGCGCGCCTGCTGCACATCCGCGACGTCATGGCCCAGTGCTTCGAGCGCGGCATCGCCCAGGACGGCTACCTGCCCGGCGGGCTTCAGGTCCGCCGACGGGCGCGGGCCTGGCACGAACGGCTGGCGGCCGAGGATCCGGATCGCGACCCCGTATTCGCCGAGGACTGGGTCAACCTGGTTGCGCTCGCGGTCAACGAGGAGAACGCCGCGGGCGGACGCGTCGTCACGGCGCCCACCAACGGTGCGGCGGGCATCATCCCCGCGGTCCTGCACTATGCCGTGAACTACTGCCCGGCCGGGCGCGCCGACCCCGACGACACCGCGGTGCGCTTCCTGCTGACCGCGGGCGCGATCGGGTCGCTCTACAAGGAACTCGCATCGATCTCCGGTGCGGAGGTCGGGTGTCAGGGCGAGGTGGGCTCCGCGGCCTCGATGGCGGCCGGCGGCCTGACCGAAATACTCGGTGGCACACCGGCTCAGGTCGAGAACGCCGCGGAGATCGCCATGGAACACAGCCTTGGTCTCACGTGCGATCCGATCGCCGGGCTGGTGCAGATCCCCTGCATCGAACGCAACGCGATCTCGGCAGGCAAGGCCATCAACGCGGCGCGGATGGCGATGCGCGGCGACGGAACCCACCGGGTGAGCCTCGACCAGGTGATCGAGACGATGCGGGCCACCGGCCGGGACATGAGTTCGAAGTACAAGGAGACGTCCGCGGGCGGACTGGCCGTCGCCGTCAACGTCGTGGAGTGCTGAGCGCTATCCGCGCCCGTGACAGCTCTTGTACTTCTTGCCGCTTCCGCAGAAGCACGCACCGCGTCGCGGTATCGGCATCTCGTCGAGCCGACCGGCGAGGGCCTTGTCGATGACGTCGTCGAGCCGGGCCGGCGTCGCGGGCTCCTCGGACAGGATCCAGATCGTCAGCAGCACACCGACGATGGCCGAGACAGCGGCTGCGACGACCGGCGGCTCGGCAGACTGCACGCGAAGCCACCCCGCGAGCGGGGCGGACACCGGTTCGACGGCCTGTGCCAGGGTCTCGACCGACTCGGCGGACTCGACGGTCCGCAGTGCCGACCCGAGCCGGAACAGGTCGCCCGCCGGCATCCGGTAGAAGACGCCGTCGAGACCGAGGCGGTTTACCTGAGGTCCATGACGACGGGACCGATGCACGCGTGCCGCATGTATCGGAACGGGTGATCGCAGATCGGGCAAGCCCCATCGTCGTCCTGCTGCGTCACGACCGCGTGATGCGGTCGGAAGCGGTCGGTGACCATGGTGGTGGTGTGCGTGAACAGCGTTGACAACATGACAGTCCCCCCAGACGTCGGGTGATGTTTCCCCCCACGGGCCAGCATAGACCCGAGAAACCGACGCGGGCGTCAAAGAACAGCAAATTCTCCGGCGTCAGCCAGGCGGGGCCGGCGCGGGAGTGCGCGGCGCGGGGGCCGGCTGCCGTGGAAGAGAGCCTGGTGCTGGAGCCTGGCCGGGTGCGGGAACCGCGCCGGGTGCGGGCGCGGGCGCGCCGCCTGCCGGTGGCGCCATACCCGGACCCATCGGCGGGGGCGGTTGCTGCAGCGTGGGCGACGGCGTGCTGGTCTGCGCGGGGATCCGGTCGACGCCGTTGCCCTTGACTATCAGAACCGCAAGCACGATGAACCCGGCCAGCGCGATCACGGCCAACGCCGCGAGCGCGTACCAGAGCGCATTGGCTGCCTTGCCTACCTGCGGTGACGTCGTCGTCGCCATTGAGCACCACCCTTCGCGCTGCCGAGTGTAGCGAGACGTTTCGGTGCCGAAGTGTCAACCCTCGACGCTGCAGGCGGCGGCATGCGTGCCGCGATCGTAAGACCGCGGGCGGATGCCGTACGCCTGCGCGTAACCGCTGCGACAGTCGCCCGGCAGACACTGCGCCGTGCCCATCACGCCGAGCCGGCGCAGCGTGCTCAAGGCGGGTGTCGTGCTCGCCGCACTGCCCGTCGTCGGGTTCACCGACCGCAGGCGAGCCGGACCCGTGGCGGCCGACCCGTTCACCCTGGGCGTGGCGTCCGGCGAACCCGCTCCCGACGGCGTGGTGTTGTGGACGCGGCTGGCGCCGAACCCGTTGGCAGACGACGGTTTCGGCGGCATGCCCGCCCGCGCGGCCGACGTCGAATGGGAGGTGGCGACCGACGAGTCGTTCGCCGCCGTCGTGCAGCGGGGTGTGACGACGGCCGTGCCCGAGTCGGCGCACAGCGTGCACGTCGAGTTGCGCGGGCTGCGGCCGGGCGCCGAGTACTTCTACCGGTTCCGCACGTCGGGCCACGTGTCTGCGGCCGGGCGCACCCGCACCTCTCCGGAACCGGGCTCGCTGCAGCCGTTCACGATGTGCTTCGCGTCGTGTTCGCACTACGAGCAGGGCTGGTTCACGGCGTACCGCCACCTCGCCGACGAGCAGCCCGACCTCGTCCTGCACCTCGGCGACTACCAGTACGAGTACGGGGCGGGCCGCAGCGCCGCCCGGGTGCGCGACCACGTCGGCCCCGAGACGGTGACGCTGGCCAACTACCGGCAGCGGTACGCCCAGTACAAGACGGACCCGGACCTTCGGGCGGCACACGCCGCCGCGCCGTGGCTGGTGGTGTTCGACGATCACGAGGTCGTCGACAACTGGGCCGACGAGGTGCCCGACGAGCCGGATCCCGGATATCTGGGCCGCCGCGCCGCAGCGCTTCAGGCGTACTACGAGAACATGCCGCTGCGACCGTCGGCGCGACCCCGCGGCATCGACATGGCGCTCTACCGGCGGGTCGACTGGGGTGCGCTGGCGTCGTTCCACATGCTCGACCTTCGCCAGTACCGCACGGACCAACCCTGCGGTGACGTCTATGCCTCCGACTGTCCCGAGCGGCGGTCTCCGACAGCCACGTTGACCGGCATCGAGCAGGAACGCTGGCTGCTCGACGGGTTCGCTCGGTCGCGGGCGCGGTGGGACGTCCTGGGTCAGCAGGTGTTCTTCGGCGAGGTCGACCTGGTGGCAGGGGCGGGGCGCGGCTACAACCCCGACGCGTGGGACGGCTACACCGTCAACCGAGACCGGATCGTCGCGGGCATCGTCGACTCGCCGGTGCGCAACGCCGTCGTGCTCACCGGTGACGTCCACGCGCACTGGGCCGCAGAGATCGGGGAGCGCGCGGGTGACCCGTCGTCGCGAACGGTCGCGACCGAACTGGTGACCAGCTCGATCACCTCCGGCGGCGACGGTTCGGACAGCAGGCCCGACGTCGAGGCGGTGCTGCCCGAGAATCCGCACATCCGCTACTTCTCGAACCGCCGCGGCTACGTCCGCACCCGGATCACGCCTGACGCCGTGCAGGCCGACTTCCGGACGGTGCCCTACGTGTCGCGGCCGGGTGCGCCGATCACGACCGGCGCGTCGTTCGTCGTCGCCGATCGCGACCCCACCCTCCGCCGAACTGGAGCGTAGCGTCGCCGATCGGCCGCCAGAGCGGCGTGACTCGCCAGTTCGGCGGAACCAGGGCGACTACTCGTTGTCCCCGCCTGTCGAGGCGGCGTCGGCCGCGAAGGACTGGTCGTGGGACGACGGCCACGCCCAGTCGCGCACCTCGGGGATGTCCTCGCCGTGCGCGCGGGTGTACTGGCGTGCGGCCAGGCGCTTGTCGACCATCTGCTGGCGCAGCGTGGCGTAGCGCGAGCCCAGGGACGGGACGCGGTCGATGACGTCCATCACCAGGTGGTAGCGGTCGAGGTCGTTGAGCATCACCATGTCGAACGGCGTCGTGGTGGTGCCTTCCTCCTTGTAGCCGCGGACGTGGATGTTCTCGTTGACGGCACGGCGGTAGGTCAGGCGGTGGATCAGCCACGGGTAGCCGTGGTAGGCGAAGATCACCGGCCGGTCGCGGGTGAAGATCATGTCGAACTCGCGGTTGGTCAGGCCGTGCGGATGCTCCTTCTCGTCCTGCAGCCGCATCAGGTCCACGACGTTGACGAAGCGAATCTTCAGTTCCGGCAGGTGCTTTCGCAGGATGTCGACCGCGGCCAGGCCTTCGAGGGTGGGGATGTCACCGCACGTGGCGACCACGACGTCGGGGTTCTCGCCGGCTTCCTCGGTGCCTGCCCACTCCCAGATGCCGAGCCCCCGCGTGCAGTGCGCGACGGCCTCGTCCATCGTGAGGAAGTTCGGGCTGGGCTGCTTGCCGGCCACCACGACGTTGACGTACTGACGCGAGCGCAGGCAGTGGTCGTAGGTCGACAGCAGGGTGTTGGCGTCCGGCGGTAGGTAGACCCGCACCACCTCGGCCTTCTTGTTGATGACGTGGTCGATGAAGCCGGGGTCCTGGTGGCTGAACCCGTTGTGGTCCTGACGCCAAACGTGGCTGGAGAGCAGGTAGTTCAGGCTCGCGATCGGGCGACGCCAGGGAATCTCGTTGGTGACCTTGAGCCACTTGGCGTGCTGGTTCATCATCGAGTCGACGATGTGGATGAACGCCTCGTAGCAGTTGAACAGGCCGTGCCTGCCGGTCAGCAGATAGCCCTCGAGCCAGCCCTGGCACTGATGCTCGGACAGCATCTCCATGACGCGTCCGGCGCGGGCCAGGTGCTCGTCGACCTCGGGGCTCTCGTATTCGGCGTTCCACTGCTTGTCGGTGGCTTCGTACACCGATTGCAGGCGGTTCGACGCGGTCTCGTCGGGGCCGAAGATGCGGAAGTTGTCCGGGTTCAGCCGGATCACCTCGGTGAGCCAGTTGCCGAGTATCCGGGTGGATTCGGCGATGGTGGCGCCCGGTGCGGGCACGTCGACGGCGTAGTCGCGGAAGTCGGGCAGCCGCAGATCCCGCAGCAGCAGCCCGCCGTTGGCGTGCGTGGTGGCGCTCATGCGCAGCCCGCCGGGAGGGGCGAGTTCGGCCACCATCGGGTCGAGTTTGCCGTCGGCGTCGAACAATTCGTCGGCGCGGTAGGACCCCAGCCAGTCGTTGAGTACCTGCAGGTGCTCAGGCGTGTCGCGGGCGCTGCTCAGCGGCACCTGGTGGGCGCGCCACGAGCCGGTGCTCTTCTTGCCGTCGATGTACGCGGGCCCGGTCCAGCCCTTGGGGGTCCGGAAGACGATCATCGGCCAGCGCGGCATGCGGTCGTCGTCCTCGGGCCACGCCTTGATCTCCGCGATCTGGTCGAGCACGGTGTCGAGTAGCTCGGCGAACTCGCGGTGCGCGGTCGCGTGCTCGGTCTCCTCGGTGGCGGTGAAGAAGTGCGGCTCGTAGCCGTAGCCGATCATCAGGCTGCGCAGGTCGTCCTCCGGAATGCGCGCCAGCACAGTCGGATTGGCGATCTTGTAGCCGTTGAGGTGCAGGATGGGCAGGACGACGCCGTCGTTGACGCGGTGGGTGAACTTGTTGGAGTGCCAGCTGGTGGCCAGCGGGCCGGTCTCGGCCTCGCCGTCACCCACCACCGCCGCGACCAGCAGGTCGGGGTTGTCGAAGGCGGCGCCGTAGGCGTGGGAGAGCGCATAGCCGAGTTCGCCGCCCTCGTGGATCGAGCCGGGCGTCTCGGGTGCGACGTGCGACGGGATGCCGCCGGGGAACGAGAATTGTCGGAAGAGTCGCCGCATGCCCTCCTCGTCGGGGGTGACGTCGGAGTAGACCTCGGAATAGGTGCCGTCGAGGTAGGCGTTGGCAACGAGTCCCGGACCGCCGTGGCCGGGGCCGGTGACGTACATCGTGGGTTGCTCGCGCTCGCGGATCGCGCGGTTGAGGTGGGCGTAGATGAAGTTCAGCCCGGGCGTGGTGCCCCAGTGCCCGAGCAGACGCGGCTTGACGTCGTCGCGTGACAGCGGCGTGCGCAGCAGGGGGTTGCTCAGCAGGTAGATCTGCCCGACCGACAGGTAGTTGGCGGCGCGCCACCAGCCATCTACCTGGGCGAGGGTGTCGTCGCTCAACGGCGCCGTGTCGACAGTGCGCCAGGCCGTCGGTTCGCGCTCGGTGTCCGTGGTCACTACCACTAGTGCTCCTCCGCTCGGTTTCTGAAGTCCATGTAACCCGCATCTGCGACTTCATGCAGACGCCGTATCCAGGTGTTCACCAGGGCGTTGATTGCATTCGACCACTTAGGGGTACTAGGGAGGTTGCGCTGCCAGCGGCGACGTATCACCGGGGAATGACGGAAGCAGCAGCGTCGTTACCGTGTAACGCAAACGGACCAGTGGACGATTTCCTTTGCAGTGTGATGGACTGATCGCACTGAATTGGCGCGCAAGCTGCAGATTCGACGTTCGAACAGAAACACCAGGGTTGGGAAGGTAATGAAAATGCGTATTGCAACCAAGGCTTTGATTGCATCGGGCGGCGTGGCCGCTGCGCTGTTGGGCACGGCCGGGATGGCCTCCGCGGCCCCCGACACCGAGGCCATCGTGAACACCACGTGCACGTACCCGCAGATCATCGCGGCCGTGAACGCACAGGATCCCGCCGTCGGGCAGCAGATCACCAGCGACCGGCAGGCCGTCGGCGTCCTGCAGGGCTTCGTCGCGGCGAGCCCCCAGCAGCGTCGCGGGCTCATCGCGCAGGCGCAGATGTTCCCGCAGCTGACCCAGTACACCGGGCTCATCAACAACGTTGCGGGTACCTGCAACAACTTCTGACATAGCGCGACGCGGTGAAGACCGGCCGGGACCTCCCGGCCGGTCTTTCCGTCGTCAGGGGGCCGTGTCGGCCGCCAGGCCGGCGAGCTTCTCGTTGCACGCGGCGAGCGTCGCCGCGACCGCGTCCACGGCCTTGACGCGTGTCTCCTCATCGGTCGGCAGGTCGGCGAACATCCCGCGCAGGATGTTCAGCCGGGCCGACTCCAGCCACGCCGCCAGATCGGCGTCGCGCAGCCACCGAGCCTGAGCGTCGTTGTCGGACATCGTGATTCGCAGCCAGTCCGCGGGCTCGTCGGGGTGGGGTACCGGCACGCACAGCGCGTTGCGTTCGTCGTCGCCGTCGTAGTTCGCCTCGACGTGCGCGATGAGCGCCGAACTGAACACCTGTTGGCAACCGCGCACGCTCTGCAACGTGATCGTCTCGCCCGAGAACACCGGAACCGCCGGCGGCCGCGACAGGCCCGACGCCGTGCAGTCGACGTAGAGGCTGCCGGGGTCGGCGGGCATCGTGCCGTCGCGCAGGATCAGCCGCTCCGGGTCGATCCGTTCGACGTGGCCGAGTCGCACCACGTCGCCGATGCGACGCAGCTGCTCCAGCTCGCGCTCGGACACGATGGCGCAGTGGTACATGGTGGGCTCGACTGCCGTGTCGATCCGCATCAGGCTGCCGTTGGCCTCGAGGCGTTCGAAGAGGTCGTCGACGGAGGTGGCCTCGAAGGACGCCTGCATCCGGCCGACGATCGTGGCCCGGACCTCGTCGAGGAACCGCGGCGCGGGCTGAACCGTCGCGCGGTTCATCAGCCAGGAGTCGCGCGGCATGATCCACCGCACCCGCTCGGGTGGAATTCCGTTGCGCAGCAACCACAGGCACGCGTCCATGCCGGTCTTGCCCGCGCCGACGATCGTGAAGTGGTCGTAGTGCGTCGCCCGCCCGGGCAGGTCGTTGGGCGTGACGACCTCGACGTCGGGGGCCGCCGTGTACGGCGGGGGACGCATCGACGGGACCGTGGTCTTCAGGTAGGTGGCGTCGACGAGGCGGCGTCGCACCTCGACGGTGTGTTCGGCCCCGTCGAGCGTGCGGAGGCGGTGATCGCCGAGGTAGCGCGTCATCGGCAGGTAGGTCAGCCGCCCGGTGGGCTCGAGGTGGTGGCGCATCACCTGGTCGTAGTAGGCGCACACCTCGCTGCCGCTGGCGAGTTCGTAGAAGCCCTCGTTCCATCCGCCGGAGTCGACGACGTCGTCGCCGAACGGGCGGGAGTTCACGCCGTAGTAGGCCGACGGCTGGTGCAGCCGGACGAACGGGTAGGTCGCGAGCCAGTGGCCGCCGGGCTGGTGGCCCTCGTCGACGAGGACGACCGTGGCCTGCGTGTCGGTGAGCAGCGTGTCGACGAACGCCATGCCCATGGCGCCTGCGCCTACGACCAGGTAGTCGGCTTCGATCGTGCTCACCGGTGCCGACGTTACGCCGGACACCCGTGGCAGGTGGTGCGGTTTCGCGAGTTTGCCCGTGCTTCGAGCGGAACAACCAGCGCGCCATCGGACTTGCACCTTCGACGGGCTCGTCACGCCCGCCAGTTCGACGCCACGAAAGGCATCTCGATGTCCAACCCCAAGGAACCGGCAGCCAGCTCGGAAGGCGTCCTCGTCATCGGGGCCGGTGAACTCGGTACCTGCGTGCTCGACGCGCTGTCCCGGCGGGCTGACCGTGACGCGGACCTGCGCTCACTGACGCTGATGGTTCGCCGTTCCACCTCGGATCACGCGAAGCGGCGGGCCACCGACCTGGCCGCCGCAGGCATCGCGCTCGTCGAACTCGACGTTGCGCAGGCCTCGGTCGCCGAGCTGGCCGCAGTCATGGGCCGCCACCACACCGTCATCAGTTGCATCGGCATGACCGCAGGGCCGGGCACCCAGGTGAAGCTGGCACGAGCCGCCCTCGCCGGCGGGGTGCCGCGCTACTTCCCCTGGCAGTTCGGCATGGACTACGACGTCATCGGCCGCAACAGCCCCCAGGATCTGTTCGACGAGCAGCTCGACGTCCGCGACCTGCTCCGCGGTCAGGACGCGACGCAGTGGGTCATCGTGTCGACGGGACTGTTCACCAGCTTCCTGTTCGAGCCCAGCTTCGGCGTCGTCGACCTGAGCACGAACACCGTCAACGCGCTCGGCAGCTGGGACAACCGAGTCACCGTCACGACCCCCGAGGACATCGGTGCGCTGACGACCGAGATCGTCCATGCCCGGCCCCGGATCGCCAACCAGGTGGTCCACGTCGCGGGTGACACGATCGACTTCCGGCAGTTGGCAGACATCGTCGACGAGGTGCGCGGTGAGCCCGTCGCGCGTACCGAGTGGTCGCTGCCCCACCTGCTCGACGAACTCGAGCGACATCCGGCGGACTCGATGGCCAAGTACCACGCGATGTTCGCTCAGGGCAGGGGCGTCGCATGGCCGAAGGAACGGTCGTTCAACGGCACGCATGGGATCGCGACCACGACTGCCGCCGAGTGGGCGCACGCCCACCTCGCCGACTGACGCCGCGAACTAACCGCGGATGACGGTCTCGCCGAACTCCGTGATCGTCTCGGGTGGCGCGAAGTCGGCGAACCACACGTAGAAGCGTCGAGCGCCCTGGTCTTCGAGCCTGCGGAAGTACGCGCTGAGCGCGTCGGCATCGCCGCAGACCAGGCCGGGTCCGAGATGACCGAACCGGCGGTGCGCCTTCTCGGTGGTGGCTGCCGGGTCGTCGCCGCTGCGGACGAACCCGGTCATCTGCTGCACGGTCGCCTTGGCCGAGCCGATCTTCGGCAGGAACTCGGGCAGCCGGTCGACGTAGGTGGCGGGCAGGTTCCACCAGTCGGCGTGTTCGCGGACCAGTCCGAGCATCCGCGGCCCGATGCCGCCGAGCACGATCGGGATGGGACGGCTGGGCGTGGGGATCTGGGCGCGTTCGTCGTCGGCGTCCCAGTACTGACGCAGGGCGCGCAGCGTGTCGCCGAGGGCGTCGACGCGTTCGCGTGGCGACGCGGTGCTGAGATCGAACTTCGCCAGTTCGTCGGGCATGGAACCGGAGCCCAGGCCGAGTTCGAAGCGCCCGCCGGAGGCCTCGGCCAGCGTGACGGTCTGCTTGGCCAGGACGGCAGGATGCCGGAACGCGTCGCACAGCACGAGGTGGCCAATCTTCAGCCGTTCGGTGTGCGCGGCCACCCACGTCGCGACGGTCATGGCCTCCCAGATGGGACTGGTTGGCGCCATCGGCGTCTCGAGGTGATCGAGGAAGGCGATGCCGTCGAACCCCGCCGTTTCCGCGGTGCGGGCCTTGACCACCAGATCGTCGACCCCCTGCCTGCTCTGCGGGACGTAGAGGAACCACTCGGCCATCGGGTGTCCTTCCGTGGGTGAAGCACTGATGGTAACGGCATTCTCCTCCTATACTCCCGGGAACGGTAACGTCATTCTCCACAGCCGAGAGTGCCTTTCCGGCATCGAGAGGACGGTCGACGTGGGAGCCTGCGACGGGAAGATCGCCCTGGTCACCGGCAGTAGCCGGGGGCTGGGCAAGGCGATCGCGCAGCGGTTGGCGGCCGAGGGGGCGACGGTCGCGCTGACCGCCCGCACGATGGACCCTGATCCGAAGTACGACGGCTCGCTGGCCCAGACCCGCGACGAGATCCTCGCCGGCGGTGGCCACGCGATCGCCGTGCAGGCCGACCTGTCGTCGAGCGAGGACCGCGAGCGATTGTTCGCCGAGGTGACCGAGTCGGTTGGGGCGCCGGACATACTGGTCAACAACGCCGCCGTCACGTTCCTGCGGCCGCTCGACGGGTTCCCCGAAAAGCGGGTACGGCTGATGCTGGAGATGCACCTCGTCGGACCGCTGCACCTGTGCCAGTTGGCGATTCCGGCGATGCGCGAGCGGGGTCGCGGCTGGATCCTCAACCTCACGTCGGTGGGCGGGGATCTGCCGGAGGGACCGCCGTTCTCGGAGTTCGACCGCGAGGCGGGGTTCGGGATCTACGGGACGGCGAAGGCCGGGCTGAACCGGCTGACCAAGAGCCTGGCCGCCGAGCTGTACGCCGACGGTATCGCCGTCAACGCCGCGGCACCCTCGGATCCGGTCGCGACGCCGGGGGCGGGCACGCTGGATTTGGCGAAGACGAAGACCGAGGACATCGCGCTGATCACCGAGACGGCGTTCCGGCTGTGCACGGGCGATCCGGCGACGTCGACCGGCCTGATCGCGAAGACCCAGCCGTTCCTACGCGACGTCGGATGGCTGGGTGACTGAACTCGATCTCGACGCGCTGCGAATCCGGCTCGCCCGCAGCGGTGTTCGTGATGTCGGCGTGCTGGCGGGCGGGGCGTCGAGCCTGACGTTCCGCGGCGGCATCGAGGAGCGGCCGGTCGTGGTCAAGGTGGCGCCGCCCGGGCACGAACCGGTCGGCCATCGCGACGTGCTGCGGCAGTCGCGGATCATCAGGGCGCTCGGGCCGACGGACGTGCCGGTCCCGGAGGTGCTGGTCGAGGACGCCGGGTCCCCGCCGCTGTTCGTGATGTCGTTGGTGGCAGGCGAGTCGTTCGAGCCGCTGTTCGACGGCGGTACCGGGTTCGATGACGCAGTGACGCAGCGCTATCGGAGTGCGGCAACGTGTTTGGCGGCGTTGCACGCGCTGAGCCCGGCCGACGTGGGTGTGGGTGACGAGCCCGTGGTCGACGCGGCCGCCGAGGTGGACCGCTGGTGCGCGACGCTGCGGACCGTCGACCAGGATCTGGTGCCCGGCTGGGAGACGATCAGCGACACGCTGCGCGCCGGCGTGCCGGCTCCGATGGGTCCGGCGATCGTGCACGGTGACTACCGGCTGGGGAACCTGCTTGCCGTCGGGAGCGAGGTGACGGCGGTGATCGACTGGGAGATCTGGTCGGTCGGTGATCCACGCATCGACCTGGGCTGGTTCCTGGCCAATGCCGACCCGGCCACCTATGCGCGGCCGTCATCATTCGTTGACGCCGTGCCGTCGCGAGCCGACCTGCTCGAGCACTATGCCCCCGGCGCCGGTGTGCCCGACATCGAGTGGTTCATCGCACTGGCGTGCTTCAAGTCCGCGGCGACGTGGTCGCTGATCGTCAAGCACAACCGCCGCAGGCCAATGCCGCGTTCGGAGTTCGAGGAGATGGCCCCCGTGCTGCCGCGGCTGCTGCAGCGGGCACGGTCGCTGCTGGCCTAACCCCGCGGTATGCCCGCGAGCCGGTCGGCGAACTTCGCCTCCGCCGCCTCGCGCAGCCGCAGCACGTGCTCGGACGGGAACCCGTCCGGCGCGGGCGTGACGTCCTTGAGTAGCTGACGCGCCAACGTCACCTTGTGCACCTCGGTCGGGCCGTCGGCCAGCCCCAGCACGAACGACTCGGTGAGGTACTGCACGAACGGCATTTCGTGCGAGGTGCCGAGCGAGCCGTGGATCTGCAGTGCGCGCGCCGACACGTCGTGCAGCACCTTCTGCATCATCGCCTTGACGGCCGAGATGTCGCCGCGGACGGCCTTGTAGTCGTTGAACTTGTCTATCTTCCAGGCGGTTTGGAGGGTCAGCAGCCGGAAGGCCTCGATCTCCATCCAGGAGTCGGCGATCATCTCCTGCACCATCTGCTTGTTGGCCAGCACCTCACCCTGGGTGTAGCGCGACACGGCCCGCTCGGTGATCATGTCGTAGATCCGGCGGACCAGACCGACCGTCCGCATGGCGTGGTGGATCCGGCCCCCGCCGAGGCGGGTCTGCGCCACGACGAAGGCGCCGCCGCGCGGGCCGAGCATGTGATCGTCGGGCACGCGGACGTTCTCGTACCGCACGTACCCCTCCCGCCCGCCGCCCATCGGCTGGTAGCCAAGGCCGACGTCACGCAGGATGTTGATGCCGGGGGTGTCGCCGGGCAGCACGAACATCGAATAACGCTGATACGGCGGGGCTTCGGGGTCGGTCATCGCCATCACGATGATGAACGACGCCATAGACGCGAACGACGAGTACCACTTCTCGCCGTTGATGACCCAGTGGTCGCCGTCCTGTACCGCGGTGGTCGTGAAGACCTTGGGGTCGGCACCGCCTTGGGGCTCGGTCATCGAAAAGCAGGACACGATCCGGTTGTCGAGCAGCGGCTCGAGATAGCGCTGCTTGAGTTCCGGCGTGCCGTAGTGCGCGAGGATCTCGCTGTTGCCCGAATCCGGTGCCTGTGATCCGAATACGATCGGCGCGCACTCGGAGCGGCCGAGGATCTCGTTCAGCAGCGCGAGCTTCACCTGCCCGAAGCCCGGGCCGCCGAGGTGTGGGCCGAGGTGCGTGGCCCACAGCCCGCGGTCCTTCACGATCTGCTGCAGTGGCGGGATCAGCGCCTGGCGCACCGGGTCGTTGAGGTCGTGGGACTCCTCGACGATCATGTCGATCGGTTCGCACTCCTCGCGGACGAATCGCTCGACCCATTCGAGTTGGTCGGCCCATTCGGGGTCGGTGGTGAAGTCCCACGCCATGCGTCGGTCCTTTCAGCTGGGGCCCGTTACGACCACGCGGCGCGGCGTGCGGCCGCGTCGTCGGTGGCGTGCGTGAGCACCTGGTTGCGGTTCTCGAGTTCGAGTGCGGCGTCGAGGTTCGGCGCGTCGGTGTTGACCTGCAAGGCGCGCTTGGTCAGTTCGACGCCAAGCGGTGCCAGCCCGGCCACCTGGCCGGCCAGCTCCATTGCGCGGTCGAGCAGCGCGTCGGCGGCGACGACCTGGCTGACCAGCCCGCGGCGGTCGGCCTCGTCGGCGAGCACGGTGCGGCCGGTGAGCGTCCAGTCGGCGGCGACGCTGGTGCCGACGATGCGGGGCAGGTGGTAGCTGGTGCCCATCTCCGCGCCCGATAGTCCGAGCAGGATGGCCGCGTTGCCGAATTTGGCCGTGTGCGAACAGATTCGGATGTCGGAGGCCAGGCACAGTGCGAGGCCTGCCCCGACGCACGCACCGTTGACGGCGGCGATCACCGGTTGCGGCGCGTCGCGGATGGCGCGGGGGAGCGCGGCCATGGCCTCCTGGAAGCGCATCCGGTCGATCGCGGGGGCGGAGGCCTCGAGCATGCCGGGGCCGAAGTCGCGGACGTCGATGCCGGAGCAGAATCCGCGGCCGGACCCGGTGAGCACGATGGCGCGCACCGACCGGTCGCGGCCCAGCGCACCGAACGCGGCGACGAGTTCGTCGCGCATGACCTCGTTGATCGCGTTGAGCCGGTCGGGCCGATTCAGCCGCAGGACGGCGACGCCGTCGGTCGGCGTGTCGAGGAGCAGGGTCTCCATCGTCAGACGCGCTCGACGATGGTCGCGGTGCCCATGCCGCCGCCGGTGCACATGGTGACCAGGCCGGTGGTGAGGTTGCGGCGTTCGAGTTCGTCGAGCACCGTGCCGATGAGCATGGCCCCGGTGGCGCCGATGGGGTGGCCGAGCGCGATGGCGCCGCCGTTGACGTTGACCCGCTCGGGGTCGAGGCCGAGATCGCGGATCGTCTTGAGCGGCACGGCGGCGAACGCCTCGTTGACCTCCCAGAGGTCGATGTCGGCGGCGCGCATGCCTGCGCGGTCGAGACACCGCTGGGCGGCGGGTCCGGGCGCGGTCAGCATGATGATGGGCTCGCTCCCGATGGCCGCGGTCGCGCGGATGCGGGCGCGCGGGGTCACGTGGTGCCCGTCGAGCCAGGCTCGGGACGCCACGGCGACGGCGGCGGCACCGTCGACAACACCAGAGGAGTTGCCGGCGTGGTGCACGTGGTCGATCGCCTCGACGCCGTAGCGCTCGGCGCCGATCTGGTCGAACGTCCGGCTCTCGCCGTCGACCGAGGCCGAACCCATCTGCGCGAACGCAGGTTTCAGGCCGGCGAGCTTCTCGGCGGTGGTGCCGGGGCGGGGGTGCTCGTCGGTCTCGAGCGCCACCGCGCCGTTCGCGTCGGTGACGGGGACGACCGACCGGTCGAAGCGGCCCTCCGCGATGGCCTCGGCGGCGCGACGCTGGCTCTCCGCGGCGTAGGCGTCGACGTCGGAGCGGGTGAAGCCCTCCAGCGTGGCGATCAGGTCGGCCGAGATGCCCTGCGGGACGGTGGGGTAGCGCGCTCGGAAGGCGGGATTGTCGCCGTCGATCGTGGGCACGCCAACCGACGAGCGCTGGCGCGAGGAGTCGACTGGTAAGCCGACGTCCCAGCGCGACATGGACTCGACGCCGCCGGCGAGCACCAGGTGCTCGGCGCCGGACGCCACGGCGGTCGCGGCGACGGTGATCGCCTGCTGGCCGGAGCCGCAGAACCGGTTGAGCGTCATGCCGGGCACGCTCTCGGGCCAACCGGCGAGCAGCACCGACAGCCGGGCGATGTCGTCGGCGTGGTCGCCGGACAGGATGCCGTTGCCCGCGATGACGTCGTCGACCTCGGCCGGGTCGAAGCCGGTGCGCTCGGCGAGTGCGGTGAGGCACTGGGCGAACAACGCCTGCGGGTGGATGCCGTGCAGCGCGCCGTCGGGGCGGCCCTTGCCGCGGGGCGTGCGGACGGCGTCGATGATCCAGGCGTCGATGTCGAACTCCCGTCAGTGCGAGAACCGGTGATCCGATATTGAGAATCATGTTCTCATGCTCACCGGTCTACCACGTCGGGTTCCGGGAACGCGTTCTCGCCCGGGACGCTCAGGCGTCGTGGGCCCCGCATAGGCTGGTCACCGCCGTGGCATGCCATCGCGTGCTGCCGGCCCGACGCCAATCCCTGGAGGATCCGTGGACCAGTTGACCCTCGGTGTCATCGCGAACACCCGCAAGGAGAACGAGCACCGCCTACCGATCCACCCGGAGCACCTCGACCGCATCGACGCCGACGTCCTCAGTCGCATCTACCTCGAACGCGGTTACGGCGAGCGGTTCGGCGTCAGCGACGAACAGCTCGAGCGCTACGTCGCGGGAACCCGTTCGCGCGCCGAGCTGATCGCCGAGTGCGACGTCATCCTGCTGGCCAAGCCCGACGCCAGGGATCTGGCCGAGCTGCGCGACGGTCAGATTCTGTGGGGCTGGCCGCACTGCGTGCAGGACCGCGAACTCACGCAGCAGGCGATCGACCGGAAGCTGACGCTGGTCGCGTTCGAGGCGATGAACCTGTGGAGCGAGGACGGCGCGTTCAAACTGCACGTCTTCCACAAGAACAACGAGATGGCCGGGTACTGCTCGGTGTTGCACGCCCTTGCGCTCATCGGGTCGACGGGCACCTACGGGCGACGGATGCGGGCGGCGGTCATCGGTTTCGGCGCCACCGCGCGCGGTGCGGTGACCGGCCTGCACGCCCACGGGGTCGTCGACGTCGACGTGCTGACCAACCGCAACGTCGCCGAGGTGGCGTCGCCGATCCACTCGGCCAACATCGTGCAGTTCGAGAGCGGCGACGACGGCAGCTTCGCGCTGACCGACGACGGCAGGGTGCCGCTGGAGCCGTTCCTCGCCGGCCACGACATCGTCGTGAACTGCGTGCTGCAGGACCCCAATTCACCGCTGATCTTCCTGACCGAGGACGACCTGGCCTCGTTCCGGCCGGGCAGCCTCATCGTCGACGTGTCGTGCGACGAGGGCATGGGCTTCAGCTGGGCAACCCCGACGTCGTTCGGGTCGCCGAGCTTCGTCGTCGGCGACAACGTCACCTACTACGCCGTCGACCACAGCCCGTCCTACCTGTGGAACGCCGCGACGTGGGAGATCAGCGCGGCCCTCATCCCGTATCTGCCCACGGTGCTCGACGGACCACAGGCCTGGCGCGACGATCAGACCGTGCACCGCGCCATCGAGATCCAGGACGGCGTGATCGCCAACCCCGAGATCCTCGAATTTCAGAAGCGCGAGGCCGAGTACCCGCACGCCGCGCGCTGAGGCGGGCGAGAAACTGGCACGGGAGCATCTCGTTCTTAGTACGTTCGGCCCGTTCATGAATGGTTGGCTTAGTCGATGCTAAGTCGCACCGCCGCACCCATTCGAAGACTTGCACCAGAATGTCGGGTGCGCGCCGGTGATCAGACCAGTCAACCAATTCGCTAACGGAGTCCCTGACAAGCCGTGGTGAGTTCAGTGAGTTCCGGGAAGGTTAGCGGTGTCAGGTGTGCCAAGGCATTTCGGGCCGCATGCAGGCGGTGGGCGGCCGACCGGAGCCAGGGGTCAGTTCTACCGATGCGGGCATTGACGATTCTCTTCAAATCGCCTATCTCGACGAGACCGTTAGTGTTGCGAGCGGGAGAGTAGTTCTCTAGAGCCGCCTCAAAGCCTCGAGCTCCGAGTGCCGCCATTGCACGACTATGGAGCGCCGCACGGCGTTCTTCGATCCAAGGCAGCAGGATTCGCGCCTGCGCCGCCCACACTAACCTGTCGAGACAGCGCTGCTGCGAGAGCAACACGCTAGCATGGACATGGTGACTGTCGTGCCAGCCGTCAAGCTGTCCCGCGTCCCAGAGTTCGATAGCACCTTTACTAGGGCGTCGGCCACATGTGACGGCACTGTCCGGTATATCGGGTGTCGCGTAACGTGCGTCGGAGCTGAGGCAATCATATATTGCTAATGGGTCACCGTTCCATGTTTCCGCAAGTAGTTCGGCCAGGTCAAGATCCCATTTGGCCACCTCGACGATTGTCTCAGAGCGCACATCCGACAGGACACGAATGTCGTCCCGAGGTGAATCGTGAGAAATGTGGGCTGCGACGTCCCACCGGGCCACTCGATTCCACCACCACACCGTTGCCAAATTCACGTCAGAGCTTTCGCCGCCGGCGAACTCCGGCAGGTGACCGCGATGCCCGATGGAAATGAGTGTGAATCTCTCCGCCGTTGGCATGGAACGGGACTCGGTCTCAATTCTCCTCAGAAGTACGGGCAATTCTCGCTGCTGTGCGGCTGGCAGGTCAGAAGCCAAGAGCACCACAACGCGCCCGTACGTCGCTGGGTGCGCTAACAGGTCGCCAAGCGTCGCAGGCGGGTACTCCTCCCAGACAAGCGCTCGACTGAGCGCGTTCAGTAGGGAAGAGGCTTCGGGGTCGGGGGGTAGCTGCTGCGTCTCTACCGTCCGGTTCAACTCGCGAACTAATTCATGAATAAGTCCACCTGTGACTGTGGTGTCCTCTGCCATCGCGCGCGGAAGTACGACTGCTACATGCCGTCGGCGCACGGACTCGCGCAACGCATCCCGGATTACACCTCTTGGGCCCGGTAAGTGCCAGACTCGCTCGTCCATAATTAATCTATGAAGTGCTCGGCGGCAGCAGCCGCCACAACACGGTCCAACACCCAACCGTCATCGTCTTTGGTGACCAGATCCAGTGCTTCCAAGGCCGCGAGAGCCGGAGCACCGTCTCGTCCGAGTGCCTCAGACAGATCTGACACCAGCACCGATTGCGACTCGATTAGTCCGTCGGAAGCGGAGTGGGTAAACCAGGTGGCCCATTGCTTCGCTACATTTTGATCAATCGCCGTCGTCCGCAGAATCATCTCAGCAACCTCGGGCTGCGACAGGAAAACGCTGAGTTCATCGAGCACAGCCTCAGCCGGCCGACCATCACGGACGGACTCCATGGCGCGTTCTATTAGCATAGGCCACCCAGAGGTGACTCGATAGAGCTTCTGGCGAAGTGTTGGGGAGTCGAATGGCGATTCGTACCAGGCTCTTAGCCCGTCGACTGACCAACGGCGTAGGTAATGAGTCGGCACGCCTAAGTCGTCAACCCAGAGCTCATAGTTAGGGGCGACCACGATGCTCGCGCTGAGGTTCTTCTTCCCCTGTAGCGAACGAACAAGTTTCGGCATGTCTACCCCCGTAGACGACTTGCTGAGGTCTACCACGATGTGCGTGCGCTTCCCGAAATGGTGTTGATTGAGTTCGGGTATTAGTGCGCTTTCGGCAATAACGCAGCGGTACTCGCGTTCGTCCGCTGCAGATGCAATTGCCGATGCTGCACGCTCGATAGCTAGCGCTGCGCTTCCGCAGACGATCTGAACCGGAGGATTAGCGTCATTGACTAGCAACGCTAAATCGTAGTCCGTCAATGGCGATCTGGGTAGCCAGAAGCCAACAGACTCGCCGAAGATTTTGCGTGCCATCATTGGGTTGTATTCAAAGGCAGCATCAAGGTGCCGATCCGCGTCTTGAAGTTCTTGGTCCAAGCTCTCCTGACTTCCGAGCATGCGGATGATGTTGGGGCTCCGGAGCCCGTAACGGTCACCTTGCCTGTGGAGTACGCCGAGACCCACCATTTCTGCGAGGTAACGTTCGAATTCTTTTCGACTGAGTATGTCTCGGTTGAAACCAACCTCCCAGAAGTACTCACAGTCATCGCGAAGGTCGTCAACGGAGAACGCCGAAGCGGGCTCATTGACCGCGCGGCTTCGCAAAGCAACTACTAAGGCGATAACGCGATACCGGCTGTCCAGATTGATCGTCCACCGAAATCGTTGAGCGATCAGATCTTGTACGGACTTCTCTTCACAAACTGCGCGTACATCTTGGTCTTCGACGAGGATGCGGCCGCCGTCGACAGGAAGCGAGCGCGCCTGCATGTGACGCACAAGCGCCTCGCATACGATCTGCACCAAGCTCGCCTGGTAATTGGTCACCAGCAGTAAGCGCCAGACTAGCTCTGGGCTCGCGAATGAGTAACCCAAGGCGTGAAGCGGATCTACGACTAGCGAGTAGGCGTCTCGGCTATCGAGTGGGCCAATCAGTATGTCTTTGCCGCCGTGCGCGACCGGCGTGTTCGATGTGTCGTGGAATCTTTGCACTTGATGCAGACCGGCGAAGACCGGCTTGAATCGCCGATGGGATGACTCCATAACGCCTTTGAGTGCCTGTAGGACTGGAAATGCTCCACGAGTCGAGGCACCTGCATTCGCGTCCACGGTGAGGAAGTTGTCGGCCTCGTCCAGCAAAACCAAAAGCCTGTTATCCGGTTCAGCTTGGATCCACTGAGTTATCTGCGCAGTGACGTCATCGGCGCTCGAAGATCGCGCCGGTTTCCCCTGAATGACGCCAGCGTGCCTGAGGCGTTCCCCCAGCAGGGGCCACAGTTCGGCGGGCTCACGGGCTTCGCCGATCCCGGCAGCCTTTAGATCTATGTAGATGGCAACGTTGCCGGATCGAGCCGTTTGCTCGCCCGCGCTATGTGAACTCTGATTGAAGAGCCGCTCGACGCGACGTAGCAGCGCAGATTTGCCGAGTTGCCGACCGCCGTAAACGAACATTGACCCAGTCGGGCTTTCGATACGCAGACGCTCATCGTCACGCCCCACGAATACCTCGTCTGGAACCTCGCCGCCAGCAAACGGTGAGTAAGGGTTGATCGTGGTGAACGGCAGCGTTACGCGTTGCGTGAATCGCCAACCCGGCTCTTGACGGCTGGTCAGCCACGCGATGACGGCCTCGTCAATGACGAGCGGCGAGAAGCCTTTTCCGCGGCCGGCCAGTGTGAGATGACGCAGCTGGGCTCGCTCACGAGTTGACAAAACCCCGAAATAAAATATGACATTCGCTTGAGTTGCACGGTTGCGCTCATCGATGAAATCCAACAGCCGCTGAGGTGTAGCGCGGTCCCACACGAAAGTAATGTCGTAGGTGCTGTGGGCTTGAGTTCCTAGCTGCGGCACGTACGAACGGTCGACGGGAGAAGCCCAGACTCGGTAGGTCGTGTAGCCAGACCGCTGGGTCCTACTAATCTCACGAATCCAGTCGGTCGAACGCGGGACCAAACCAATCATTCGCAGCACCTCGGCTACGCGAGCGCGGAAGACATGTTGATCTCGACGCTTCTCCTTCCTGATATTGCGCCATCCCCGGAGTCCATCCCGTAATTGCCGGTCTTCAGGATCCTCGAGTTTCGTCAGTACGGCTCGGGCGGCGGCTAGTGGGTCTGTATTCTGCGTCTGAGCTGCTGCGGCAACGTCAACCACCGTCGGAAAGAACTCACGAAAGTCGTCACCGTGATCAGGCGCGATTTCGGGAAGCGGCTGGCCGGACTCGATCCTCGTTAAAAACTCTACGGCTAGCGTCTCGTCTTGCTGTTCGATAAGGTCGACAACTCGAGCTTTGTCATGTGCAGCAGCGGAGGTCGCCGCTGTGCGTTTAAGCAAGTCGGCGCGCAACGTCTCTAACTCCGCATCGGCGCGAGCGGTGATGGCCTTTAGGGCGCTGATTGATAGGTCGAATCGTTCCTTGTGAGGGATCCGTACGGAATCAATCTCACCGAGCAATTCTCGGGCCAGCTCGTCTTTATATAGAGACTTGAGCCGGGCTGTGCCAAACTCAGCTTCCGACAGGGCGGCATCGTGACGTTTCTCTCCATCACGGGCGGCACGTAACAGGGCGTCATCAAACTGGCCTTCCAAGCCACTCTCGCTGATGTAGGTCCTTGCGGCAGCGAGATCGCCGCGCATCAAGTGTCCGACGACTACCGTCTCAGGGTCTCGAGGCTCGAGCAGAAGCGCAACTTCTGAGGCCGTTGGGTGTCGTGAGGGACGACCATCTGCATCTCGAGGAAGTTCGAAGACAGGCAGCAACTCAAGGTCAAGAACCTCGTCGAGCGATTCGTATACCTGTTCAGAAACCCGATGGCGTCGCCATTCGATAAGGCTGATGAGGGCTGCGTCGCCCACCGTCTTCGGGATCATATTCGGTGGTGCAGCGGCCATCGCACGGTCCAGGTCTTGCGCGGATTCCACTCCCTTGATGTCGTCGGCGTTGAGGATAGCTCGCCGGATAGTGGCTATCCGTCCTAGGAGCGCACCCACTGCGGAGAGGTTGTCGTGCAACTGCGTTCGGGCGGCGGCCTCTATTACCTCGCGTCGTTGTGGGCCACTGCTTACGGCACGGTGCGCTGACACGATCATCCTGTCTCGCTTGCCTTGGTCGAGCAGATCCTCGCCTTGAGATTCCAACTCGGCCCACAACGAGTCGGAGGCTCCGTCGATCCCACGACCGCACAAGAGGGTTGCGTTGCCTAAAGCTCGTCCGAGAGGCTGTGCATCACGTACCAGATGTCGGAGTACGCGGGAGGCGCGGCCCCAGATCAAGTTCTTCCGTTCCAGTGACTTTCTTAACTCCCTAGCCTCGTCGCCTAATTCGGCCCACCGGCTCGCCAGTTCTTCCCCGGCACCCGGCATCGAAGTGTTCTCTCGGGTGCGGCCACGTTGTACGGTCGTGGCGAGTGCTTGGACCACGGGCTCGAAGCCAATGGGTGCAAGTTCCGCCCGATCGATTAGAGTCTGAAGTCCCAGCGGTGCGTAGCCGAGCCGCAAGCCTGCGCGCAGAGATGCGGCCAGCAGCACGCGGACCTCGTCAGTGCCGAATTGATCCACGTCGGAGTCATTGGGAAGTAATTGCGGGAGGCTCGGTTCGAGTGCGGCACTCGAACACTTTGCCGCGGCGCATGTGAGTGACAAGAGCAATCGTTGATGTTCGGTAACGCCTGGACAAGCGAGGCCAACGTGGCAAGCGAGCGCGTACTGCCCACGAAGTACTAACTGAGCTATAAGCGGCGGGCTGCTGCCGTCTCCTTGAACCCAAGGTTGCTCAGGAAGAGGGTCCTCGGCCGCCCCGCGGGCTTCAGGTGGGTTGAGGCTCGTAGTGCTCGAGGCGCCTGCGTTCTCCGCGGTAATTTGAGCGGCGCTACCCGCCGAGTGCTGCGACACTTCGACGTATTGCGGCTCGGAGCGTTTTCGAGCTGGCGTGGTCTCACCCAAGGGACCAGGTCGATCGGATTGAGAAGCTGTAGTGCGCTGCCCCGGTTCGTCGTCTCGAACGTTCAAGTCGTGTTTCGCGAGAGTTATGTCATCGTCGTCGTCGTCGCTCGCGATTCGCGGATCGACGATGTTGTCGCGGTCCTCGTCTTCGGCGGGCTCTTCGATGACGCTAGGTTTCTGAGCGAGGAGCTGTCCGATGTCGGGGGAGGGCACTTCAGGCGTAGGGGCGCCGGTAACCGCTACCAGACCGGTCGTCACCTCTCCGCTTGCTACACGCAGCAGCGCCTCGGCTTCTTCGACCGAAACGAAGCCAAGCTCGGCTAGGGCGCCAGGAACTACCGCCTCGAGCCCTTGCGCACGAAGATAGACAACTGTGTCCAGAGCTTTCCGCGCGTCTACCAGCTTTCTCTTCCTGGCGTCTTGAAGCTCGATCAGTGAATTTTCGAGCGCGACAAGGTTATCGGCAGCGGAGGCCATCAACCGGGCGCTTGCAAGTAGTTCGCGAACTTCGGCTGACCACTCGTTGGAACGAGGATCAACCTCCGGAGTGGGTTCGCCTCGTTCGATCGCTTCGGCTAATGAGCGCAGCGCCGATGCGAGTTCGAGCCCGTCGGCATGCAGTGCTCGTGTCCGGTCTAACAAGGTGTCGACATCGGGTACGTGGGAATCGGGACTCTGCTCGTTTACAGCCACGTCGTCGTCGATTTCCGGCGCTGCATCCTCTTCATCGGGGTCATCGTCGACAGTGACGGCCAGCGGGTCCTCGGTTAGTGCCGACAACTCGTCGAGACGTTCTGCGACCTCGTCCCTGATAGGCACGTTCGCCTCTGCGATGCAGGCGAGACATGCTTTCGCCACGGACGGTCCCGCGATGCCTCCCAAAGCGCGGGCGGCGTACGCCCAAGGGTCGCCGTCGAAGTCGCCACCCTCGGCTAGAGCTGTCCAGGTGCTGAAGTACGCCGCGCACGACTCTCCGAGATCTTGAATAAACACCCGAGGTTCTCGACGGATTCCTGCGCGAATGGCCTTCACCGCTCGACTTCGGCCGCGCGAGAGCTCATCGAATGAGACCTTCGCATTCCTCGCCCAAGCGGCGCCGACCCCGGTGCCTGTGGCTAAATCCTTGATCTCATTCTCGGACAACTCGAACAGAAGGGTCCGCGCTCGACTAGTGCCGCTCACTCGGCTTGAATCCCCCACATCGTTTCGACTCGTTGCTTCTGAGACCCTAACGGCGCGCAGTGTCGTTTGTAGTCAAGTTCGGCGGTTGTGTGTTAGCTGCGCTGCCGAGCGTGGGGGGACGGATGCCACGCACATAGACTGAGGCGGGCGAGACTGGCACGGACTGCCTAGTTTCTCGTCGACCGACCGGATTGTGCGGTAACTTCTCCTCGACACACCGACTGGCCGCAGCCGAGGAGTTTCTACGGTGGATGCGACACCTTTCGGGCATTACCAGTTGCAGATGCTGCTGGGCCGGGGCGGAATGGGTGAGGTCTATCAGGCCTACGACACCAAGACCGACCGCGTCGTCGCGCTCAAGGTCCTGCCGCCGCACATGGCCGCCGACGAGGTGTTCCAGCAGCGGTTCCGCCGCGAATCCCAGGCCGCCGCTGGCGTGAACGACCCGCACGTCGTCCCCATCCACGGCTACGGCGAGATCGACGGCAGGCTCTATCTCGACATGCGGCTGATCGAAGGCCGCACGCTCGGCGCGATCCTGGCCGAGGACAAGAAGCCCCTCGATCCCGCGACCGCGGTGTCGGTCGTCGAACAGGTCGCCAGCGCTCTCGACGCCGCGCACGCCAAGGGCCTGATCCACCGCGACGTCAAGCCGTCGAACATCCTGCTGACCGACCGGGACTTCGCCTACCTGATCGACTTCGGCCTGGTCCGCACGGCGGGCGAGGCGGGGATGACGACGGCGGGCAACACCCTCGGCACGTTGGGCTACATGGCGCCGGAGCGGTTCGAGGGCGGGCCGATCGACGGGCGCGCCGACACCTACGCGCTGGCGTGCGTGCTCTACGAGCTGCTGACCGGCGTCCGGCCGTACCAGGCCGACAGCCTCGAGCAGCAGATCGCCGGGCACATGATGTCGCCGCCGCCGAAGCCGTCGGCCAGCGATTCGAAACTCGGCGCCTTCGACGACGTGATCGCCACCGGCATGGCGAAGAAGCCGATCAAGCGGTACCAGACCGCGGCCCAGCTGGCCGGGGCTGCGCGGCGGGCGTTGACCGCACCGGTTCCGCGAGCGCGGTCGATCCGGACCAGCGGACGGCATTCCGCGCCCGTGCCGACCGGTCACCATCCGGCGCCGTGGCGGGCGCTGGCGGTGTCGAGTGCCGTCGTCGTGCTGGCAGGCCTGTGCGCGTTCGGGGCGTGGCAGCTGTGGGGTTCGCCTGCCCGGGACACCAAGCCCGTGGGGGTGGCCGAGTCGACGGTGCCCGCGGCGGCGCCCGACGGGGCGGTGCCCCAGATCGCCGCGACCGTGCCGCCGGACGTCCGCGCCACGGGCCGACTTGTGATCGGCGTCAATACGCCCTACGCGCCCAACGAGTTCGAGGATTCCTCGGGCAAGATCGTCGGCTTCGACGTCGACCTGATGAACGCGATCACGCGCGTGCTCGGCCTGTCGGCGGATTACCGCGAGACCGCGTTCGAGAGCATCATGCCCTCGGTCGGCGGCGGCAGCTTCAACGTGGGGATGTCGTCGATCACCGACACCGCCGAGCGCGAGAAGGCCGTCGACTTCGTCACCTACTTCCAGGCGGGCACGCTGTGGGCCAAGCGGGCGGGCGGGTTCGTCGACCCGGACGCCGCATGCGGCCTGCGGGTGGGCGTGCAGTTCGCGACGATCCAGGAGACCACCGAGCTGCCCGCCAAGAGCGCCACGTGCACCGCCGCCGGGCTGGCACCGATCGACATCGTGGTCTACAGCCGCCAGGACGACCTGACGCAAGCGCTGCTCGCCGGTGACGTCGAGGCGATGTCGGCCGACTCCCCGGTCACGGGCTTCGCGGTCAAACTCAGTGCGGGCGCCCTGGAGCCGGCCGGCGAGATCTTCGACGTCGCGCCCTACGGCTATCCCGTCGCGAAGGGGTCGCCGCTCGCCGAGTCGCTGCGGCTGGCGGTCGAGCACCTGATCGCCACCGGCGAGTACCGCACCATCGCCACGATGTGGGGTGTCGAGAAGGGCATGATCGACGCGCCCACGATCAACGCCGCCGTCGGGTGATCCGGTGAGCGACCCGGTCGTCACGCCGGTGCCCGGTGCGCCGAATCTGCTTCTCGGCGCGTACGACGTCGGCACGGTCGGCTACCGCGCCGAGGAGTTCTTCGTTTCCGGGATAGCGAGTTCGTTTGCTGGCGGTCGATTGGAAGCCGACTACACCACCCGCATCGTCGCGCTGACGCCGACCGATCCCGCCCGGTTCAGCGGGACGGTGATCGTGGAGTGGCTCAACGTGAGCGGCGGCCTCGACGCGCCCGCGGTGTGGTTCATGGCGCACCGCGAGATCGTCCGAGCGGGCCACGCCTACGTCGCGGTGTCCGCGCAGCTGGTCGGGATCGAGGGCGGCGCCAGCCTCGGCCTCGACATGTCGCTCAAGACGCAGAATCCGCAACGGTATTCGGCGCTGCACCATCCCGGTGACGCGTATGCCTACGACGTGTTCAGCCAGGCCGGACGAGTCGCGCGCGACGCCGACGTCCTGGGTGGCCTGACACCGGACACCGTGGTGGCGGTGGGGGAGTCGCAGTCGGCGCTGTTCCTCACGACCTACGTCAACGTCGTCGACGCGGCGGCGCAGGTGTACGACGGGTTCCTGGTGCACTCCCGGTTCGGCCCGGCAGCGCCGCTCGACGGCGGCTCGATCTTCGACGACACCGGCGATCAGCAGGCGGTGCCGTTCATCGACGAGTTACGGGTGCCGGTGCTGACGGTGATCACCGAGACCGACCTCGTCGGCGGTGTACGGGCGGGCTATCACGCTGCGCGGCAACCGGACTCGGAGTGCCTGCGGGTGTGGGAGATCCCGGGGACGGCGCACGCCGACAACTACACGATCAACGTGGGCTTCATCGACTCCGGCGCCGCGCCACTCGCCGACCTGGTGCGGGCCTACGCGCCGACGCGGTCGCTGATGGGCCAGGAGTTGCCCTACGCCATCAACTTCGCGCCACAGCACCACTACGTGCTGCAGGCCGCGATCACGAGGCTCGTCGAGTGGGTGCGCACCGGCGCCACGCCGCGCTGCGCCCCACCGATCGACGTGATCGCCGCTGCCGAACTCGTACTGGACGACAACGGTCTGGCGTCCGGCGGAGTCCGCACGCCATGGGTCGACGTGCCGGTGGCCCGGACGTCGGGCCTCCCGCCGGGCGATAGGCCGACGGCCAACGTGATGGCGCTGCTGTTCGGCTCCGGCGAGGTGTTCGACGACGACGCACTCGCCCGGCTCTACCCGGGCGGCTCAGCGGACTACCTGCGCCGATTCACCGATGCGCTCGACACGGCGATCGCGGCGGGGTTCCTCCTTGCCCCCGACCGCGAGGAGATCCTCGCCCTCGCCGCCGCGACGTACCCGGGCGGCCGGTAGCGCCGTCGACGGCACCAAATCGTCACATCTCCCGGCGGGCCGGAGGGCTCTGCAGCACTTACTATCGCGATTGAGCCCGAGGATGTTTGCTGCATCAACGACTGGGCACACGACCTGCAACCAAGGGGGGCTCATGGCCAGGTTGCAAGTGCAAGCTCCGTCGGCCGTGGAGCGTCTCGACGACGCGGTCGCGGGCGTCGGAATCGTCCCGGCATACCAGCCGATCGTCGCGCTGCCCGACGGCGTCACGGTCGGTTACGAGGCGCTCGCGCGATGGCCGTCGCTCGACGATCCGCGTCCGCAGGCCGTGTTCGAGCACGCCGCGGCGCACGGTGGCCTCGACGGCCTCGATCAGACGTGCATCACCGCGGGGCTTGACCTCGCGCTCCGCAACGACCTGGCGCCCGGCACGATGCTGCTGGTCAACTGCGAACCCACCAGCACCTACGTTGGGCCCGACGACGACGAGGTGCTGGCGTCGGCGCGCGATCGCCTTCGGGTGACGTTCGAGTTCACCGAGCGCAGTCTGCTGGCCCATCCGCGCGCACTGCTGCGCAAGCTGGCCGAGATCCGCGCGGACGGCTTCTCGGTTGCGCTCGATGACGTTGGCGCACATCCGGATTCGCTGGCGATGCTCGACGTCGTCCGTCCGGACATCATCAAGCTAGATCTGGCGCTGGTGCAAGCGGATCCCTCGCGCGACCAGGCCCGGACGCTGTCGGCGGTGCTGGCACATCACGAACGCACCGGCGCGGTGATCCTCGCCGAGGGCATCGAGAACGAGTACCACCTCGAGCAGGCGCTGGCCGTGGGCGCCAGCCTGGGGCAGGGGTACAAGTTCGGCCGCGCGAGTTCACTCGACGAGCAGGGCGACGCGGTGCCGTGGTCGATGCCGGCGGAGCGCAACGTCGTGGCACTGGACTCCCAGTCGCCGTTCGACCTCGCGTCGCGAATGCTCGAGCCGCGCACCGCCCGCAAGAAGACGCTGCTGGCGTTCTCGCGGCACATCGAGAGCCAGGCCCGTCATGCCGCCGACCCGCCGATGCTGATGACCGCACTGCAGCGCGCGACGTACTTCACCCAGCGGACGAAGACCAACTATCAGGCGATGGCCGCCGAGCTGCCGCTCGTCGCCGTGTTCGGCGAGGATCTGCCCGACGATCTCGGTCACGGAGTGCGCGGCGTGCCGCTGGCCTCCGACGATCCGCTCAAGCTGGAGTGGACGGTGGTGATCCTGGGCCCGCACACGGCGTCGGCACTGATCGCCCGCGAGCGCGACAGCCCGGACACCGAGATGGCCGATGGGGATCGTCGGTTCGACGTGGTGATGACCCACGACCGGACGCTGGTGACGATGTGCGTGCGGAGCCTGCTGGACCGCATGTGCTGAGGCTCGCGCGTGGCGTTCCACTCGGTTGGGTGTGGCTGGCGATCCTCTTCGTGACGACGCGGCGCCAACGGTCGGCAGGGCGGCTGGGATCGCGACGTCTGCAGCGCGAGCACTCGACCAATCTGCGCCGGTTGCGGACGGAGCCCGCGCGGGTGCTGGTGTCGAGCCTGTTCTGGCTCGACGATCGCCGGTGGTGGCCGTACGTTCCGGTGTTCGCGACGGTGGTGGTGCCGGCCGAGCGCCGATTGGGCACGGGGCGTTGGCTTCTCGTCGGGTCGGCCGCGCACGTGATCGGCACCTACGTCGGGCAGGAACACCTGCGGCTACGCATTCGCACGGGCCGCGCGCCGTCGCGATTGGTCAACGCCCGCGACGTCGGCGTGAGCTACTTCATGCTCGGGGTGGCCGGCGCGCTGTCGGGCTACGTCCCGCCCGCGTGGCGCGCGCAGACCCAACTCGTCGCCACGGGCGCGCTCGCGGCCAACGCGGTGGCACGTCCGACCGCCACCGAGATCGGGCACCTGACGGCCTTCACCGTCGGGCTCGCAGCGAGCACGACGGCACCCGATTGCGACGGCAGGCCGTTCCCTCCCGACGAGTGGCCCAGCGCCAGAACGCGTCCCTAGGGCCGTTCGGTCACGGCCGCAGCGCCACCCGGATGCAGCCGTCGGTCTTGTTCTTGAACATGTCGTAGGCGCGGACGCCCTCGGACAGCGGCAGGTCGTGCGTGATGAGCATCGAGGGATCGAGGTCGCCCTGCTGGACGTAGTCGAAGAACTGCGGGATGTAGCGCTGGCCGTGCTGCTGCGCCGAACGCAGCGTGAGGCCCTTGTTCATGATGGCGCCCATCGGGAACTTGTCGGTGAGCCCGAAGACGCCGAGCACCGAGACGACGCCACCCTTGCGGCACGCCAGGATCGCCTCACGCAGGCTGGCCGCACGGTCGGTCTCGAGCCGTAGGGCCTGCTTGGCGCGGTCGTAGGCGTGCTGCACGCCGGTGCTGTGCGCCTCCATGCCGACGGCTTCGATCACCGAGTCGGGCCCACGGCCACCGGTGGCTTCGCGCAGCGCCTCCTGGACGCTGTCGACCTCGGCGTAGTTGATGGTCTCCGCGCCGAGACGTTCTGCCAGCGTGAGCCGTTCGGGCATCCGGTCGATGACGAGCACCTTGCCCGCGCCGTTGAGCAGCGCGCTGCGCGCGGCCATCAGGCCGACGGCGCCCGCACCCCACACCGCGACGGTGTCGTCGGCGGCGATGTTGCAGAAGTCGGCACCCATGTACCCGGTCGGCACGGCGTCGGACATGAACAGGGCCTGTTCGTCGGTGACGTACTCGGGCACCTCGAAGCAGTTGACGTCACCGAACGGCACGCGGATGTACTGGGCGTGCGAGCCCGCGTAACCGCCGAACTCGTGGGTGTAGCCGTAGATGCCCGCGGTGGGGGAGCCCAGCAGGGGGGCCTGCAATTCGGCGTTCGGGTTGGTGGTGTCGCACAGTGAGTACAGATCGCGGTCGCAGTACCAGCACTGGTTGCACGCGATGAACGACGGGACGACGACGCGAGCGCCGACCTTCGTCTTGGTGACGTCGCGGCCGACTTCGATGACCTCGCCCATGAATTCGTGGCCGAAGACGTCGCCCTCGCGCATGCCGGGGATGTAGCCGTCGATGAAGTGCAGGTCGGATCCGCAGGTGGTGGTGAGCCGCACCTGCACGATCACGTCATTGGGGTTGAGGATCTGCGGGTCGTCGACGGTCTCGTACGCGAGATCGTTGACGCCATTCCATACGAGCGCTTTCATGTCGTGTCCTTCTCAGCGATCCGACGGGCGGGCGCTGGGGTTGTACTTGATGGTGGGCAGTTCGCCGGTCATGAGCAGCGCTCGCGCCCGGTAGAGCGCCTTGAACAGCAGGGGGCCGGTGAGCGCACCGGGGGCGGCCGCGTTGATGCGACCGATGACCTCGGTGCCGCGGTGCTGCGGGGCGTCGCGAAACTCGAGGACGATGCCCATCTCGGATTCCGGATTGACGTCGACGAAGCGCAGCCGCTCGCCCTCCTCGGACGAGACGACGCAGTTCCACTCGCCGGCCTTGTCACCGGACCCGTCACCCGCGAAGTCGAACCGGAGCCGGTCGACGCCGGAGGATTCGACGACGGCGATGTCGCCGAAGATCTGGGAGAGGTGGCCGGGGTCCCGCAGGAAGTCCATCACCTGATGACGTGGCCGGCCGATGGTGACGGCCTGCACCCGGGACTCGGTGGTGGCGGTGTCGGCGACCCGCTCGGCCACCTTCTCCGCGACGTGCTTCAGCTGCTCTTTGACGTTGTCGACAACGTTCATCGCTTCTCCTCGAATGTCATTGACGTCCGCGTACCCGGGGGTTGGTGCGCGAAACGTCGCGCCCAATCCGGTCGAAAGGGGTGGTCAATCGCCGAACCTTGGTGTTTGCTGTAAATGCGGAGTGTTGCCGATGGCCGAGGCAGGGGGGTCCGCATGGCCGAACTGAACCCGCGTGCGCCGACGTCGGACGACGTCGGCCGACTCGATGCCGCGATCGACGGAATCGGCATCGATCCCGCCTTCCAGCCCATCGTCGCGCTGCCTGGTGAGCAGGTCATCGGTTTCGAGGCGCTGGCGCGCTGGCCGGTACTCGACGATCCCCGGCCGCAGCACGTGTTCGCGCACGCGACCGACCACGGCGGGCTCGATCGGCTCGACCAGACCTGCATTAAGGCGGCGCTGCGTGGCGCGCTGCACGACGACCAGCCTGAAGGCACCCTGCTGCTGGTGAACTGCGAACCCACCAGCGCGTACGTGGGGCCTACGGATCTCTCCGTCCTGGACCGGGCGCGCAACCACTTCCGGGTGACGTTCGAATTCACCGAACGCAGTCTGCTGGCGCATCCCCGCGCACTGTTGCGAAAGCTCGCCGACGTTCGCGCCGACGGCTTCTTCGTCGCGCTCGACGACGTTGGCGCGCATCCGGATTCGCTGGCGTTGCTCGACGTCATCCGCCCTGACATCGTCAAACTCGATCTGGCTCTGGTGCAATCGAACCCGTCGCGCGATCAGGCGCGGACGATGTCGGCGGTGCTGGCTCACCACGAGCGCACCGGCGCGGTGATCCTCGCCGAGGGCATCGAGACCGACGATCACCTCGAGCAGGCACTGGCGCTGGGGGCGACGCTCGGTCAGGGCTTCAAGTTCGGGCCCGCGGGTGCCATCGACGATGAGGCGATGGCGTGGACGATGCCGTCCGAGCGCAATCTGGTGGAGGTGGAGTCGCGGTCACCGTTCGAGGTGGTCACCGAGACGCACCCGATCCGCACGGCCCGCAAGGACACGCTGGTGGCGTTCTCGCGGCACATCGAGACCCAGGCGTGGCATGCCGCGGATCCGCCGATGCTCATGGCTGCGTTGCAGCGCGGGCGTCACCTCACGCCTGCTACCCATGCCTGCTACGAGGACCTGGCGACCAGGTTGCCGCTGGTGGCCGTCTTCGGCGCGGACCTGCCGGAGGACCCCGGGTCGGGTCTACGCTACGTACCGCTGGCGCCGTCGGACCCGCTGTGCCGGGAGTGGGCGGTGGTCATGCTCGGTCCGCACACGGCCGCCGCGCTCCTGGCCCGCGAGCAGGATTCGCCTGATGCCGAGGCGGTGCCCGATCACGAGCGCCGCTTCGACCTCGTCATGACCCACGACCGCGCGCTGGTCACGTCCTGCGCACGCAGCCTGCTGGACCGGATGCGCTGAGGACGCGCAGGTCGGGTCTCAACAGTCACATCAGTCACTGGACGGGCTGCGGCAAGCGACTTGCCGATGTTCCACCTGGCGAGCGAATTGGACCGGCCGCGAACGCCTTCGGGGTATGTATTCGCTGACCAGGTGGGACAAGTCCCGATCGATCACGCCAGTCCGCGCAGTGACTGCTGTGACTCACGAGTCTCGGCCGGGCGGCCGATTACTCAGCGGCCTGCTGCTCCTCGGCACGCGCCCGAATGGTCCCACCGTCGTCCTCCTGCTCGATCGCCTCGTACATGGCGTCGGCCTTGGACTCCGGCATCAACGGCGGGAGCAGCGGCGCGGCGGGGTCGGTGATCGCCTCGATCACGAACGGGCGGTCCGCCGCGAAGGCGCGCTGCCAGGCGTCACCTGCCTGCGAGGACTCGGTGATCCGCACGGATTCGAGCCCCAGCATCTCGGCGTAGGCCGCGTAGGGGAACGCCGGCACCTCCTGGGATGCCGGGAACCGCGGGCTGTTCTCCATTTCCCGTTGCTCCCATGACACTTCGGCCAGGTCGCGGTTGTGCAGAACCAGCACGACGAACCGCGGATCGGCCCAGGTCTGCCACCGGTCGGCGATGGTGATCAGTTCGGAGAGCCCGGCCATCTGCATGGCGCCGTCGCCGATGAGGGCGACGACGGGCCGGTCGGGCGCATCCAGCTTGGCCGCGATGCCATAGGGCAGCGCGCATCCCATCGAGGCCAGGTAGCCGGAGACGTGGGCGGGCACGCCGGGGGGCAGGCGGAGATGCCGGGCGTACCAGTAGACGGACGACCCCACGTCGACGGCCACCCGCACGTTCTCCGGCAGGTGCTTGGACAACTCGCGAATCACGAACTCGGGGTTGGCGTTCGCCGACTCCTCGTTGCAGCGCTGGTCGGCGAGCTGGTGCCACTGCTCGGTCCAGCCGTGTACCTGCTGTTCCCAGCTGCGGTCGGTCTTGCGCTCGAGCAGTGGCAACAGGTCCGAGAGCGCCTGTCGCGCATCGCCGCTGACGGCCACCTCGATGCCGTACTTCGCTCCGAGCACCCGCGGCTCGATGTCGATCTGCGCTGCCCGCGCCTGGCCGGGGGCGGGATAGAACTCGGTCCACGGGTCGTTGGAGCCGATGATGAGCAGTGTGTCGCACTCCGCCATGAGGTGTGCGCTCGCGGTGGTGCCGAGGTGGCCCATCACGCCGGTGTGCCAGGGCAGCGTCTCGTCGAGCAGCGGCTTGCCCAGCAGTGACGTCGTGACCCCCGCGCCCGTTGCCTCGACGAGTTCGGCGATCTGGTCGGCGCACCCGGCGGCGCCGCGGCCGACCAACAGCGCGATCTTGCTGCCGGCATTGAGCACCTCGGCGGCGTCGCGGATCTGCGACTGGGGCGCAATGATCTGCGGCCGTGCCGATATCGGTGATGACGGCACGACGCCGTGGGCGTGCTCGTCCTCCTCGGGCATCTCGGCCTTCTGCACGTCGTGGGGAATGATCAGGCACGTCGGGGTCTGGGTGGCGATCGCGGTGCGCATCGCGTTGTCGAGCGCGGTCAGCGCCTGCTCGGGTCCGAACACCGTCTGCACGTACTGGCTGCAGACGTCCTTGAACAGCGAGTGCAGGTCGACCTCTTGGAGGTAGCCGCTGCCCAGCGCAGTGGACACCACCTGTCCGACGATCGCCACGACGGGCCTGCGGTCGAGCTTGGCGTCGTAGAGCCCGGCGAGCAGGTGGATGGCGCCCGGCCCCTGGGTCGCCATGCAGACGCCGACCTTGCCGCTGTACTTCGCGTGGCCGCACGCCGAGAAGGCCGCGAGTTCCTCGTGCCGGGTGGAGACGAACTCCGGCCCGTCAGCACGCTGTAGCGCGCCGAGGAGCGTGTTGATGCCATCCCCGGCGTAGCCGAAGACCCGTGCCACGTCCCATTGTTGGAGGCGGGCGACGAGGGCGTCCGCGACGAGCTGCGGTTGAGATCCGGTTGAGGTCATGGGTGAGGGCGTACCCGGGTTGCGCACGCCGAACCGCCGGCGGGGACGGCCCTGGACCGGTCAGTTGTGCTCGGACCACGTCGTGGTGACCAGTTCCATGAAGGCGTCCGCGCTGCTGCATACCCAAAGGCCGATCAAGACGCCCTCGGCCCGGTCACGCACCGAATCCATCGCCGTCGTTGGCGTCGGCGAGGACGGCCAGGGGAGGGCACTGCGTGATTCGGACCTGGTTGCCGCCGGCGAGGCGCGCGTCGGAGACCTGATCGGAGGCCAGGGTCAGGAGTTCGTCGATGACGTCGGTCGCGGGGGCGTCGACGAGCGGGTGCAGCGGGGTGGTGACGACGCCGATGCTCGCCGTCAGGCGGTAGGGCGCCGTGGCGACGGCGGATCTCAGGCGATCGGTGAGCGGCGTGGGGTCCGGCGTGGTGAGGACTTCGGCGACGAGGAACTGCGCGTCGTCGGTGTGCGCGAGCAAGGTGTCGCGGCGGACGGCCTCGTTCAGGCGGGCTCCGATGGAGACGCGGGCGCGGATGGCCGCACCCGTTTCCGAGATGGCGGCGTGCAGTGAGAAGCCGTCGAGGTCGATGACCATGACGGCGAGGAAGCGGTCGTCGCCGCGGTTGCGGGCGCCGATGAGTGCGGCGAGGCGCTCGTCGAAGCCGTTGCGGTTGAGCAACCCGGTGACCTGGTCGAGTTGGCCGGCGCGGTCGCTACGGATGTCGACGAGACGCAATGCGACGCTGCCCGCGGAGGCGACGAAGACGGTGAGCATGACGATCAGCAACACGCCGCACACCGCGACGACGGCGTCGGTCTGGGCGATCCGTAAGCCCAGCACGGCCAGGGTCACCGCCCCGATCGTCCACGGGACGATCAGCATGCGGGCGCCGTGGAACAGCACGGTGAACGCCGAGAGCGCCGCGAAGGTGACGGCTCCGAGTAGGCCCAGCATCGGCTCCGCCGCGATGATGCAGTCCGTCGCGGCGCAGAGGGCACTGATGACGACGAATGCCAGTGACACGCGCCGCGTCGGCCAGTGGTGGGTGAGCCAGGGGACCGCCATGACGGAGCAGACTGCTGCGACCACTATGGCGAGGGGCCGACCCCACGTGCCTTGTGGTCCAGCGGAACTCGACACCAGCCCTACCGGGATGACGCCGAGGATCACGGTGGTCACCGCGATGGCTCGGCACACCGGTCGGCGCAGGTCCAGTGCCGACAGCTTCGCAGTCAGCCGGTAGTAGTGGTCGGGACCCAGCAGCGAGTTCACGGCGTCCCCAGTCTGCAGCCGTCGTTCATGTCAGCCATCCCCCCGGATCAGCATCAGGCGAGGCTAAGCGAAAGGCGCGCCGCAGGGGCCAACACCGCACAATTGGGCTGCGGTTCTTGGATGACGCTGCGTCCGTGGCCGCCCACCCCGCCCGCGAGGCTGCGGTGAGATCGCGAATCCCGTCAGGATAGCGATCTCGCCGCATTCTCGGCGGGGTTCAGAGCAGCCCGAGCAACTCCAGATCGGTCGCGTACTTGACGATCACCGGCGCGGACAGGTGCGGGATGTCCTTGTCGGGGCCGATCTTGGCGTCCTGCACGGCGGCGCGGAAGTGGTCGGCCGGCGCGAGCGACCCGATGATCGGAGCGGCGGGCTGCTGGTAGTTGTGCAGCAGCGGGATCAGCGAGGCCTGACGCTGCTTCTCCGGCAGCGCGCGCAGCGCCGTCTCGAAGCGCTCCAGCCACACCGTGTACCCGGCGACCCGCGTGATCGGGTGGCCCGCCTCGACGAGCCAGTCGACGAAGGTGTCCATGCTGATGCCGTCGTCGTACGGGTTCATCACGTGGTAGGTCTCGTAGCCCTCGGTGACATTCGCGCCGAGCGTGGAGATCGCGTCGGCGATGAACTCGACTGGCAGGCCGTCGAAGTGGGACCGCTGCCGACTGCCTCCCGTGTCCAGCTCGTAGAACGAGTTGGGCGCGATGCCCGTGGCGACCAGCGAGAGCATCATGCGGGTGAACATGTCGGGCACGTTCAGCTGTCCGGCGTAGGTGGTGTCGGCCATGATCATGTCGCAGCGGAACACCGACACCGGCAGGCCAGCCAGATCGTGGGCCTCGCGCAGCAGCACCTCGCCGGCCCACTTGCTGTTGCCGTACCCGTTGGCGTAGCTGTCGTCGACCATGCGGGTGGCGCTCATCTGCCGGACGTCGGTCTCCTCGACGAACTGGCCGGGCGTGATGCCGTCGCCCACGCCGATGGTCGAGACGTAGACGAACGGCTTGATGCGGGTGGTCAGCGCGATGCGGATCAACTCGGCGGTGCCGACCACGTTCGGCCCGAACAGCTGGCTGTAGGGCAGTACGTGGTTGACGAGGGCGGCGGGGTCGACGATCAGGTCGACGGTGTCGGCAAGCCGCTGCCAGTTCTCATGCGAGAGGCCGAGATTGGCCTCGCCCTTGTCCCCGGCCAGCACCTCGAGGTGTTCGGCTGCCAGGTCGCGGTAGTGGGCGAGGAGCTTGGGGTCCCCGCTATTGAAAGTCGCATCGAGACGGAAGCGTGCGGCGTCGTCGTCCTTGGCGCGAACCAGAGCAATCACCTTGCCCCCTACGAGGCTCATCCGCTCCAGCCACTCCAGCGCCAGGTACCGCCCGAGGAAGCCCGTCGAACCGGTCAGGAGCACGGTCCGCACCTCACGAGCCGGACCCGGCAGTGACGGCGCGGCGGAGAGCGTGGCCTCGTCGAGGAACTTCTCCAGCGTCAGGTCGCGGGCGTGGACCTCGGTGGCGTCTGTGCCGTGTTGCTGCCCATGAACGGACGAGTAGGTGGGCCGCTTGGACCCGCCGCCGAGCTGCTCATCGACGTAGGCGGCGATGGCTGCCAGGTCGCTGGCCGGGCTGACGATCACGCCGACGGGCACGTCGACGCCGAAGATGTCGTGCAGCAGGTTGGCGAACGTCAACGCCGACAACGAGTCTCCGCCGAGGTCGGTGAACTGCGCATCGGGGGAGACGTCGGTTGCCGCTGTGCCGAGCAGTGCGCTCGCGGCACGACCGACCGTCTCCAGCACGGGCCGGTTGGCGCCGTCGGCCCGCAGTTCGCGCAGCACGTCGGCCTGCCCGTCGACGAGTTCGACGTACAGCTGCTCGAGTTCGGGGCCGTAGCGCGCCTTGAGTTGCGGGCGGGCCAGCTTGCGGATGCCGGTGAGCAGTCCGTTCTCAAGTGTGAACGGTGTCGTCTCGACCAGGAAGTCGCGGGGGATCTCGAAGGACTGCAGGCCGGAGTCGCGGGCGACGGTCTGCAAGGCCTCGCTCAGCAGCGGCTTGACCGCCGCTGTGTCTCCCTGGGCGGAACCGCCGACCGACGCGAGCGCGTCGTCGGTCGGGACGATCACGGCGAGCACGTAGGACCGGGCGCTGTTGCCGTAGACGAAGATCTGCCGGATCGACGGGTGACCGCCGTAGGCCGCCTCGAGCTTGGAGACGGTGACGAACTCGCCCTGGGAGAGCTTGAGGACGTTGTTTCGGCGGTCGACGTAGACGAGTTGGTCGGGCCCGATCTCGGCCATCACGTCGCCGGTGTGGTACCAGCCGTCGGCGTCGAAGAGTTCGGCGGTGATCTCGGGTCGGCGGTAGTAGCCGGGGATGAGATCGGTTGACTTGACGTACAACTCACCGCGCGGATAAGGCCGGTCGGTGGCGAAGTAGCTGAGTTCGGGGACGTCGACCAGCTTGTAGTCCAGCACCGGCGGGCGGCGCAGCTTGTCGTCGACCAGGACGACGCCGTCCTCGGTCGAGCCGTAGCCGTTGATGAGGTGGACGTCCATGAAGTCCTCGGCCCAGGTGCGCAGCTCGGGCGAGATGGGCGCGGAGCCCGTCATGGCCGAGAACTGCCGTCCGCCAAGCATCTTCACGCGCTGCTCGGCGAGGACCTCCTGCTCGACGTCGTCGCGGTCAGCGCCGTCGGCGACGCGCTTGTCGACCTGACTTTGGATCTCTTGAAACAGCATCTCCCAGATGCGCGGCACCAGGTCGAGTTTGGTGGGTCGGACGAGGGCGAGGTCGTCGAGCAGGGTGGACAGGTCGCTCTTCGCGGCGAAGTAGGCGGTGCCGCCTGCGCCGAGCGTCGAGTACAGGATGACGCGGCCCATGACGTGGCTGATCGGCATGAAGTTGAACGTGATCGCGGGCAGCTTGCCTTCGGTGTCCCATTCGGGGGCGAACCAGCCGCGCCAGCAGTTGGCCATCAGACGGTCGGTGTACATGGCGCCCTTGGGTGTTCCGGTGCTGCCGGAGGTGTAGATGAGCAGACGCAGGTCGTCATCGCTGCCGCGGGGGACGTCGGGTCCGGCGGCTTGCCGGGCGCCGGAGGCGATGACGTCGTCGAGTGCCTCGACGGTGACGTTCGGCAAAGCGCCAGTGGCCTTTTCGAAGGCCTCGCGATGGTCGTCGATCTCGGGGTGGTAGTCGAACACGATCAGACGTTGGGGAGCGTGTGCGGTGAGCGCGAGTTCGACGGCGTCGGCGATGTGGTCGACGCTGGACAGGATGGCGACGGGTTCGGTCTCGACCAGGATGGGATGCAACTGGGAGACGGGGGCGCTGGTCTGCAGCGGGACGGCGACGGCGCCGGTCAGGGAGAGGGCCATGTCGACGACGGCGTAGTCGGCGCTGGTGAAGCCGAGCGTCGCGACCCGATCGCCGACGTGCACGGGGTTGTTGGCGAGGGAGTCGGCCAGCGCCCGGACGCGCGTCCAGGTCTCGCCGTAGGTGATGGTGTCGAAGCGGGGTTGGTACTCGGCGATGGTGCGTCCATCGGCGTCGGTCGCGAATTTCACGGCGCGCTGGCCGAGGGCAGGGCGGTCGGCGTAGCCGGTCATGACGGTGCGGATGGCGTCGGCGAGCACGATGCCGGGGCGTTGCAGCGCGGCGGTGATCGCGGGATCGGGTCGTGCGGCGATGAGTTGCGCGTCGGCAGAGGTCAACCGCTCGAAGCGTTCTTGGCGGCGCGTTTCGCGAGCGTTGGCGGTAGTTGACATGTGGAGTCCTCTGACAGGTCGGTATTCAGTTCACGTCGGTGGACACCACTTGGTGCCCTATTGAGCGAAACTAAGATAGGAACCCTATGCATTCCTGTGAGTCGGCTGTCAGGAGTTGGGTCGCGAGTATGCGGGGAGGTCGAAACCCCTGCGTCACAGCGTTTTTGACACGATGTACAGATTCCGCGCGGTGACCCATGTCATAGCGATCCACGAGGTGCACGAGCAGTCGCAGGAATTAATCGGCGATGAAAGACGTCGTTGCAACAGGTCGGGTTGACTCGGAGCAACCACTCCGGACTAGGGAGCAGTGACCATGAATCTCAAGAAAGCCGTCGCGGGGGTTACCTTCGCAGGCGGCATCGGCCTGGCGCTCATCGCCGGCAGCTCAGGGGTCGCGCTTGCGGCGCCTGGTGGTGGTGGCGGCGGTTGCCAACCGCCCGTTTGCGCGGGCGGACCCGGGCCAGGCGGCCCAGGTGGTGCCGGTGGTCCGCAGGGGTCCCGTGGGCAGGGTGGGCCCGGCGGACCGGGCGACTTCCGTGGACCCGGCAACGGCGGCGGCAATGACCGCGGACCCGGCGGGCCGGGCGACTTCCGTGGCCCAGGTGGACCCGGCGGACCGGGCGACTTCCGCGGTCCAGGCGGACCCGGCAACGACCGCGGCCCGGGAGGGCCCGGTGAAGGCCGTGGCCCCGGCGACACCCGCGGGCCGGATGGTCGCGACTGGGGACCACGACCCCCGAATGCGTTCGGCGGCTGGCGTGACGCTCCGTGGGGCGGCGGGCCCGCACCGTGGGGCTGGGGAGCACCGCCGCGCGCCAACTGGGATCGGCCACTGCCGCCTCCCGGCGGGTACTGGAATTACGGACCCATCAACTACTGGGGCTACGACCAGACTCCGATCTGGAACCCAGGCTTCAACGGCTGGGGCTTCTACTTCTTCGGAATCTGGATCCCGATTTTCGGCCTCTGACGGATGAGCAGCCGCCTCGCGATCATGCGAGGCGGCTGCTTCGTTCTGATGGCGTGCGCGGGCTACAGGCTCACGAATCGGAGGTTGCAGCGTCGATGGCGCTGAACTCCTCGTCGCTGAGTTCGATCCCGGCGGCCGCGACGTTCGGTTCGAGGTGGTCGACGCGTGAGGTGCCGGGGATCGGCACGATCACGGGCGAGCGCTTGAGCAGCCAGGCCAGCGCGAGTTGCGATGGGCTCGCGCCGTGGTCGGAAGCCAGGGAGCCCAGTGGACCGTCTGCTTCGGCGAGCGGGCCGGCCGCCAAGGGAAACCATGGAATGAACGCGATGCCCTGCTTCTCGGCTTCGTCGAGCAGCGGCTCGGCGGTACGGGTCGTCAGGTTGTAGAGGTTCTGCACCGAGACGATCGGCGCAACCTTCTGCGCGGCCTTGAGTTGGTCGACGTCGATCTCGGAGAGTCCGATGTGCCCAATCTTGCCCTCCTGCTGCAACTTCGCGAGTTCGCCGACCTGGTCCTCGAGCGGGAAGTTCGGGTCGATGCGGTGCAGCTGATGCAGGTCGATGCGATCGACACCGAGCCGCCGCAGGCTCATTTCGACCTCCTGACGTAGGTAGCTGGGGTTGCCGAGCGGCACCCATACGTCCGGTCCGGTCCGCAGCAGCCCGGCCTTTGTCGCGATGACAAGGTCGTCGGCGTAGGGATGCAACGCCTCGCGGATCAACTCCTCGGCGACATAGGGGCCGTAGGAGTCGGCGGTGTCGATGAAGTTCACCCCCAGCTCGACGGCGCGACGCAGGACGCGGATGGATTCATCGTGATCGTCGGGCGGACCCCAGACGCCCTTGCCGGTGAGTCGCATCGACCCGAACCCAAGTCGGTTCACGGTCAGGTCGCCGATCGTGATGGTGCCGGCTGCCGCCGCGCTGGTTGCGTCTGTCATGGTGCTCCGTTTCGTCGGGTTCGGTCCACTCGAGCGTGGCACCGGTGTGGGTGGCTGTCCATGCCTGCGGCACGCATGAGTGGAAGGGGAGATGGGCGGCGCCGCGCGATGCTGCGTTGAAACCCACCCAGCAGCGCGTCGCAATGCACCGGCAGATTCAGCGCCCGGATACCGGTGGCGTGGTGGATCGCGTTGACACCGTGCCGAGAAGCGGGCGGTGTTCGACCCGGGGTCGTCATCATTTGATGACGGGCCCAGGCCGAACGTCGAATGCGTCGCGGTTCTAGGTCTTGGTGGCCAACAGCACGTCCAAGGCCACCGGTTCGTCGAACTGACCATTGGCGTCGATGGCAAGCAAGGCATCGGTGACCGCGCGTTCAAAAGCTGCCCGCCTGTCGCCCAGCAGCCGGCGAAGTGGCACAGAGGTCGAGTAGAGATAGCCGATGGCGTGGTCGATCGACCAACGACGCGTGAACTCGTGGACCTTCCGGTCCACCCGCGGGAACGGTGAGCGGGCCAGGAGTTCTTCGTGTGGCTCGGGGTGAGACACGTCCGGGATTCCGGCCCGCCAGTCAGGCGGCAGAAAGCGGCCCTGAACGTCCTCGATGGCGTGCTGCCAAGTCGTTGTCGGCCGGACGATGCAGCCGTCGTTCACGATGACGAGGCCGCCGTCGGCGTCGACCATGCCGCCGAGAGCGGTCAGGACCTGTTCACGGTCCATCCAATGGAACAACCGCCCCATCGTCACCAGCCGGAAGTGTCCGAGTTCACCGGGCAGGTCGGCCGAACTGCCGTGCGCCCAGGTCACATTCGTGACGTGAGCGGACTCGGCCTGCGTGGCGGCTTCAGCGAGCATCTCGGGTTCGGGGTCCAAGCCGACCGCTGCGTCAACGTGCGCTGCGAGCGGGATGGCTAGCTGGCCCGTGCCGCAGCCCAGGTCCAGAAGCCGACCCGTGCCGTCGAGATCAAACCGCGCGATGACGTCGTCGAAGAACGCGTCCGGGTAGCCGGGCCGGTACCGCGCGTAGTGCCAGGCCGTCCCCTCGAACAGACTCCCCATGGACCCATGGTGCGCGTCGCCCGCGCGTCCCGCGAGCGGCCCCACCTCCGGTAGCGCCTCGCAGCGCCCAACCCCCGCGAGTTGGCACACTGTTCACGCACGTGGGCTTATCTTCCGCGCGGCCGCGACCATAGCGTCGTCCATCATGATCACTCGCCGACGATTGTCGACAATCCTCGCACTGCTGACCGCGGGTGCCACCACGCTGAGCGCGTGTAGTGACACGACGTCCGATGACGCTCAAGAGAACCCGAGCGTCATCATCCTCAGCGGCGACGGGATGGGCCCGCAGCAGCGGACGGCGATCCAGTACTACCTCTACGGTCTCGACGAACGGCAGCCGATGGACGCGTTGCCGTACTCGGGCTTCCTCGACACCATTCCGGGCGATCCGGAGTACGCGGTCACCGACTCCGCGGCCGGCGCGACCGCATGGGCGACCGGCAAGAAGGTGCCCAACGGCACCACGGGATTGGGCCCGGACGGTGAAGAGGTGCCGACGCTGATGAGCATCGCCAAGGAACGCGGCATGTCGACCGGTCTGGTGAATGACCACGACGTGACGAACGCGACCCTCGCGTCGTTCGGATCGCCGGTGGAGGACCGCGATCTCAAGGTGAAGATCGCCGAGGGCTACCTCGACAACGGCGTCGACGTCATGTTCGGCGGTGGCGAGAAGTACTGGTACCCCGAGGGGAATCCCGGCAAGATCCCCGACGAGGGTGAGGACGACGCCAGCGAGGGCGAGTCGAACCTGGTCGAGCGGGCGCAGGGCCTCGACTACCAATATGCCTACGACCGTCAGACCTTCGACGCCCTGTCGGGTCCCAAGGCGCTGGCGCTGGTGCAGGACAGCGCCAAGCGTCGCTCCACCGAGATCGAGGGCTACGAGTACGAGAGCGACCAGAACTACGTCGCGCCGGAGAAGCTCGTCGGCAAGGCGCTCGACATCCTCGGCTCGAACGACAAGGGGTTCTTCCTGGTCATCGAGAGCGACGACCTGGACTCCGACGGCCACGAGCACGACGCGCAGAACATGATGCTCGCTGGCGAGTCGGTCAACGAGATGGTCAAGGTCATCACCGAGTACCAGAAGGACCATCCGAACGTGCTGCTGATCGTCACGGCCGATCACGAGACGGGCGGCATGACCATCGAAAACCTGTCCGACGACGGCGAGCCCGAACCCAACAGCGACCAGGTCGCCGACGACCCGGTGCCGTACTGGGCCGAGACGCCGGAGAACATGCCGCTGCCCAACGGCGGGGTGCCAAAGCGCAGCGGCCCCTTCACGATCAAGGGCACCGACCGGCAGTTCAAGGTCGACTGGACGACGGCCGAGCACACCGGGACGATGGTGCCCGTGACCGCGGCGGGCCCGTCGGCCGAGCGCTTCAGCGGCGTCCACCCGAACACCTACGTGTTCGACGTCGTCAACGAACTGTGGGGCCGCTGACCGCGCGTCACCCGAGCGGCAGTCCCTCCAGCAGCGCCTCGCAGTGCACCGGCAGGTCTCGCACCCGCACCCCGGTGGCGTGGTAGATCGCGTTGACGATGGCCGCGGCTGAGCCGACGATGCCGATCTCACCGGCGCCGCGCGTGCCCATCGGGTTCGAGTGCGGGTCGACGCTATCGATCCACGTGGCGTCGATATTCGGAACGTCAGCGTGACTGGCGAAGTGGTACGTCGCAAGGTCTTGGGTCACGGCATGACCGAAGCGGTGGTCACGGAACGTCTCTTCGTGCAGCGCCATCGACAGGCCCATCGTCATGCCACCGATCAGCTGGGACCGGACGGTAATCGGGTTGACCACCCGGCCGATCGAGAACACACCGAACATCCGCGAGATGCTGATCTCGCCGGTGTAGCGGTGCACCCGCGCCTCGGCGAAGTGGGCGCCGAACGAGTACATCGCGTGCTTGTCGGCCTCCTCGTTGTCCGGGGCATCCGCGGTGGTGGCGTCACCGACGTCGGGGTCGTCGCCATGGTCCTCGCGGAAGCGTTGCGCCGCAGCGTAGATGGCGCGACCCCAGGAACTGATGCCCGACGAGCCGCCCTCCACCGACGCCACCGGCAGGTCGGTGTCGCCGATCTGTAGGTCGACCGCGTCGACGTCGCAACCGAGGATGTCCGCGGCGACCTGGGTGAGCGCCGTCCACGTTCCGGTGCCGATGTCGGCGGCGCCGATCTGCACGGCGTAGCGGCCCGGTACGATGCACTCGATGCGCGCGCTGTTGCCCGGCTGAATCATCGCCGGGTACACCGCCGAGGCGACCCCGGTGCCGACCAGGAACTCGCCGTCGACACGCACGCCCGGCGTGGGATCGCGGTGCTCCCAACCGAACCGCTCGGCGCCGGTGCGCAGGCACTCGACGAGTCGGCGGTCCGACCACGGGTTGCCGGTCTCGGGGTCGACGTCGGGCTCGTTGCGGATGCGGAGGTCGATCGGGTCGACACCGCAGGCGTAGGCAAGTTCGTCCATCGCGACTTCGAGCGCGTAGGTGCCGGGGCATTCGCCGGGCGCCCGCATCCAGAACGGGACGGGCACGTCGAGTTTGGCGAGCCGGTGGCTGGTCTTGCGATGCTCGCCGGCGTAGAGCATGCGCGATGGGACGGCAGTCTGCTCCGCGAATTCCTTGACGCTGGAGGTCTGTTCGACGACCTCGTGGCTCAGCGCGGTGATGGTGCCGTCCTGCTTGGCGCCGATGCGGATGTGCTGGATGGTCGGGGTGCGGTAGCCGACGATGTGGAACATCTGCTGCCGGGTGACGGCGAACTTCACCGGCCGACCGGGCACCCGCTGCGCGGCCATGACGGCGAGCACGTTGTGCGAGTGCGGCGCGCCCTTGGAGCCGAAGCCGCCGCCGACGTTCCTCGCGACGACGCGGACCTGGTCGAGGTCGAGCCCGAACAATGTCGCCATCTGCTTGCGCACGACGTGCACGCCCTGGGTGGAGTCGTAGAGCGTCAGGCTCGGGCCGTCGGGATCCCAGGTGGCGATGGTCGCGTGCGGCTCCATCGGGTTGTTGGTCTCCTGCGGCGTCGTGTACGTCGCGTCGACGGTGACCTCGGCCTCGGTCAGCGCCGTCTCGGCGTCACCCTCGGAGGTGTCGGTCGGGAACGACGGGTTGACCTGCTCGGGCGCGTAGAGGCCGGGGTGATCCGTGCGTATCTCGGTGTCGTGCTCGGCAGCGTCGTATCCAACGCGGACGAGATTGGCTGCCTGCCGGGCGTTCTCGGCGGTGTCGGCAACCACGGCGCCGATCAGCTGACCGCGGTAGTGCACGTCGGCGTCCTGCAGGATGGTGAGGTCGCCGTCGGAGGTGTCGGCCAACTCGGGCGCGTCGAACACGGTGAGGACGGCTTCGACGCCGTCGAGCGCTTCGGCGGCGCTGGTGTCCATCGCGGTGACAGTGCCCTTGGCGATCGTCGACTGCAACGCGTGCAGGTACAACGCGCCGTCGGACGGATACTCGTAGGCGTACGCCGCGGTCCCGGTGACCTTCGCGGGTCCGTCGAGCCGGGTCATGCGGGTGCCCATGGCGCGGGGCTGCACGGCGGTCATCGCTGCCGTCCTTCCGCGAGGGTGTTGAGCGTCGCGACGATCGCGCGCTTGGTGAGTTCGACCTTGAACTCGTTGCCCTGCTGCGGTTCTGCCTGCGCGAGTTCGGCGTCGGCAGCCGCGCGGAAGGTCTCCCCGGTGGCGGACTGACCGACCAGTGCCTGCTCGGCTTCGGTTGCGCGCCACGGTTTGTGAGCGACACCGCCCAGGGCTATGCGCGCGCTGCCGATGGTGTCGCCGTCGATGACCAGTTCGGCCGCCACGGAGGTGACCGCGAAGGCGTAGGAGGCGCGGTCGCGGACCTTGCGGTAGGTGGATCGCGCACCCTCGGGTGGCGGCGGGATCTCGACGGCGGTGATGAGCGCGCCGTTCGGCAGGGTGGTGTCGCGGTCGGGTTGGTCGCCGGGCAGGCGGTAGAAGTCGCTGAGCGACAATCGATGTTCGCCGTCGGCGTCGACGTAGACGACGCTGGCGTCGAGCGCGGCCATGCCGACGGCCATGTCCGATGGGTGCACGGCGATGCAGTGTTCGGAGGCGCCGAGGATCGCGTGGTAGCGGGTGTAGCCGCCGATGGCCGAGCAACCGGAGCCGGGGGTGCGCTTGTTGCAGGGCGTGGTGACGTCTTGGAAGTAGACGCAGCGGGTGCGCTGCAGGAGGTTGCCCGCGGTGGTGGCGAGGTTGCGCAGTTGGCCGGACGCGGCCGAGAGCAGGGCGCGGGCGAGCACGGGGTACTGGCTGCGGACGATGGGGTGGGCGGCGAGTTCGCTGTTGCGGACGTCGGCGCCGATGTGAAGTGTGCCGTCGGGGAGGCGTTCGACGTCGGTGAGTTGGAGGTGGCCGACGTCGACGACGAGGCTGGGCTCGACGACGCCGAGCTTCATGTGGTCGACGAGGTTGGTGCCGCCGGCGAGGAAGACGGCGTCGGGGCGGTCGGCGACGGCGGTGACGGCGTCTTGCACGCTGGTGGCGCGGTGGTACTCGAAGGGGATCATCGGGCGGCCTGCTGAATCGCGTCGACGATGTTCGGGTAGGCGGCGCAGCGACAGAGGTTGCCGCTCATGCGTTCTCGGATCTCGGCGTCGGTGAGTTCGGCGGAGGCTTCGAGGTCGTCGCTGACGTGGCTGGGGGAGCCGGACTTGACCTCGTCGAGCATCCCGACCGCGGAGCAGATCTGGCCGGGTGTGCAGTAGCCGCACTGGAAGCCGTCGTGTTCGAGGAAGGCCTGGGCGACGGGGTGCAGGTTGTCGGGCTCGCCGAGGCCGGCGGCGGTGACGATCTCGGCACCGTCGTGGGCGACGGCGAATCCGAGGCAGGTGGTGGCGCGCCGGCCGTCGAGCAGCACGGTGCACGACCCGCACTGGCCGTGGTCGCACCCCTTCTTCGGGGCGGTGACGCCGAGGTGCTCGCGCAGCAGGTCGAGGAGGGTGATGCGGTTGTCGATGTGGACGGTGTGGTCGGTGCCGTCAACGCGCAGCGTGACGTCGGTGAAGTGGGCTGACTCCATGGCGCCGTCTTCCCCCGATGTGTGGTGACGAAACGGTCGGGGTGGTCTCGGGCAGAATCCTTCACAACCAAGGAGGGGGCCAGACGTGACCGCACCGGAGTTGCAGTTCCGCGCCCCCGACCGCGCTGTCTGGTCGACCGCCACGTGGGCAGCACCATTCGTCGTTCAGATCGTCCTGTGTGTCCTGATCGCTGCCTGCTGGACTGCCGGAAAGCTCCTCACCGACACACACGGATTGCTGCAATTCGCGATCGGCACCGCGGTCACCCTTCTATTGATGGCCGCAGTCGTCGGCGCACTTTTCACGTCGCAATCGCCGCGAGCCCGAGGCGTCGCCGTCAGCATCGTCGGGTCCTTCGTCGTCACTCTCGTTGGCGGGCTCTGTTACGGCCTCTGGATCATCGGATGGTGAGCAAAGGCGAAAGGACCTCGATCACTCGTCATGGACCCGTTGGTTTCGCCGCCGCGCTGGTCAACATCCTCATCATCGAGTTCGCGATCTGGGCTGTGCTGCCGTGGATTTATCTAGCGGTGTTCGTCGTTCCACTTGTGCTGTTGGACGTCGCGATCTCGGTGCTCCTTCGGTGTCGACCCGGCACACTGGGAGAAATCGGCCGCGGAATGCTCATCGGCTGCATTGCCGGTCCGGCGGCGTTGGTCCTCTTCATCCCGCTGTACTTCCTCGCGGCGGCGACCGGACTGATCTGACTCTCGGCTGGACGGCGTCCTCAAGTGTTGACGCCACGCAACCGCGAAGCACAGGCAACCTCCCGAACGCAACCGGCTCACGACACAATCACCGGTATGACCGACGACGCACGCCGTGGCTTCCTGCGGTCGATTCGGAAGGAAGTGCCGCAGGCGCTGACGGGCGGGCCGGTCGACGGGCACGCCGAGGTCGCCGCGATGCTCCGCGAACTGGGCATCGCACTGATCGAGTGCGAACAGCCCACGCACCTCGTCGAGGCGCGACTGCTGGCGATCGCGAAGAACTACACGACCGAGACCGTCCGCGTCGTCGTGTTCCCGACGGCGCTGGTGGTGCAGGTCGGCACCGTCGCCTACGAGGTCTCGACGGTCGTGAAGCCGACGACGCAGCTCGATCTCGCGGGGCGCGTCGATGCGATCGCCGAACTCGCCGAGGTCGGGGCCATCACCGCCGCCGACGCCGCGCGCGAAGCGGCGCTCGCACGGACCATGCCGCCGCGGTACGGGCCGGTCGTCACGGTCATCGGCTACACGATCACGACGCTGGGCTTCGGCATGGTGATCAACCCGACGTGGGCGTCGCTGTGGGGTTACGTGTTCCTCGGGGCGGTCGTCGGCGCGATCGTCATGCTGGGCCGCCCCTTCCCGACGCTCGGCGCGGTGCTGCCGACCCTGGCCGCGGCGGTGGTGACGCTGCTGGCCACGTGGTTCGTCGCCGACGCCGCCAACGACGGGTTGCTGCGGGTGATCAGTCCGCCGCTGGTAGCGATGCTGCCGGGTCTCGCGTTGACGATCGGTGCGATGGAGTTGGCCAGCTCGCAGATGATCAGCGGCGCGACCCGGTTGATCTACGGGCTGACCCAGCTGGCGCTGCTGGTCTTCGGCGTCGGGCTAGGCATTCACCTCGGCGACGATCTTGAGCCGCAGCAGCCGTCGCCATTGATGGGCAGCTGGTCGCTGTACGTGGCCATCCTGGTGATCGCGGTCGGGTTGTACGTCTACCTGTCGGCGCCGAAGGGCTCGTTCGTGTGGCTCGTCCTCGCCGTCGGGGTGGCGCTGATCGGGCAGAAGGTGGGCGGACTGTTCCTGTCGCCGACGCACTCGGGCGCGGTCGGCGCGTTCCTGATGGTGCCGTTCTCGATGCTGGCGGCGCGGATCAAGACGTCGCCGCCGGCGATCGTGATGATGCTGGCGGCATTCTGGGCACTGGTGCCCGGCGCCCTGACCTTCGAGACGCTCGGCGAGGCCGTGGCCGGCGACGCCGACATCATGACGTTGGGCACGACCGTCGCGGCGATCTTCTCCATCGCCCTCGGCACGCTGATCGGGTGGAGTGTGTTCGCGACGATCAACGCGAGGTTGCCGCGCTGGCGCTGAAAAGCTGTGTCGATGTCGTAGTTGCTGGGTACCGTTTGCTTCATGCCGTTAGGGGACGGCGCGAAGTTTGCGGGCTACACGATCGAGCGGCAGCTTGGCGCAGGGGGAATGGGTGAGGTCTACCTCGCCCAGCATCCAAGGCTGCCCCGGCACGACGCGATCAAGGTCTTGAAGGCCGGCATCTCGTCTGACCCGGACTACATCGAGCGGTTCAACCGGGAAGCCGATCTGGCGTCGAAGCTGTGGCACCCGCACATCGTCGGGATCCTCGACCGGGGCAAGTATCGCGGTCGGCTGTGGATCTCGATGGACTTCGTCGACGGCACCGACGTCAGTCGGCTGCTGCAGCACTACCCCGACGGAATGCCCGTCGATGAGGCGCTCGAAGTCGTCAGGGCGGTGGCGTCGGCGCTTGATTACTCGCACTCCAAGGGCCTACTACACCGAGACGTGAAACCCGCCAACATCCTGATCGCCGACGCAGAGCACGGTGAACGCCGAATCCTGCTCGGCGACTTCGGTGTTGCGCGTGACCTCTCCGATAGCACCTCCGGCGGGCTGACGGCGACGAACATGACCGTCGGCACCGCTGCCTACGCCGCGCCCGAGCAGCTGATGGGTCTGCCGCTCGACGGTACGGCCGATCAATACTCGCTCGCGGCGACCGCTTACCACCTGCTGACCGGCAAGCAACTCTTCCAGGAGTCGAACCCGGCCGTCGTCATCGGCAAGCACCTCAACGCAGAGCCACCGTCGCTGGGTCGGCCCGAACTCACCGCAATGGACGCAGTGCTGTCCCGAGCGCTCGCCAAGGACCCCAAGGATCGATTCGCGACGTGCACCGAGTTCGTGAACGCGTTGGAAGCGTCCCTCGAACTCCCAGACGAATCGGCGACGACGCCGACCATCCACACCGCCGACACAATGCAGGCGCCGGTGGCGGAACCCGTCGTCCGTGACCCGGACCCGCCGGCGCGACGTAGCCGCGGCCGGTTGGTCGCCATGGCGACTGGGGCGGCCGCGGTCGTGGTCGCAATAGCTGTGGTCGCCTACCTCGCGCTGCAGCCCGCCGAGGCGCCGCCGTCCGGTGAGCCGTTCACGCTCGCCGGGACGTTGAAGGTGGTCGGCAACAACGTCAAGACCGTCGGGCTGCCCAACGGTTACAAGTGCGCCGGCGCGAAGGAGTTCGGCGACATCGCGCCGGACGCTCCGATCACGATCGAGGACGAATCGGGCACCCTGCTGGCCAAGGGAGCCTTCGAGGGCAGCACCAGCGGTCCCGACGGCTGTCGCATGGAGTTCCAAGTCGGCGACGTGCCATCGGGCGCGCGGTTCTATCGCGTGCAGGTCGGCGAGGGCCATGAGCGGAACTTCACGGAGTCCGAGGCCAAGGCCGGCGTCGAGTTCCTGATGGGGACCGTCGACGATCCCACCACCACGCGGCCGAAGCCGTCGCCGACACCGACGCGCACGGTCACCGTCGCGCCTACCCCGGACATGGAAAAGATCAGTCTTACGCGGCTGCAGAACATCGCCGACGGAGACCGGTCGGACGTGGCGGTCTATCTCGCCGACCGCTGGATACCGCAGATCAGCTCGAAGCGGGTGGGACTCGAGGCGAAGGGCATCACCTGGGACAACCGGGCGATCCTCGAGGAGCACCTGCGGCTGCGCAGCATCTATCCGGACGTGAAACTGGTGTGGTCGGGTGACTGGTCGACGTACGACGGTCCCAATTTCTGGGTCACCGTCGTGGGCCTGCAGTCCTACAACCCGTACGACGTCCTCGACTGGTGCACTGAGCAGGGCTTCGACCGGGACAACTGCATCGCGAAGCTCGTCAGCACCACGCATCCGATCGAGGGCAGCACGAAGCTGAACCCTTGACGGTCAGGCAGGCGTCAGGCGGATCGCCGCGATCTTGAGCCGCTTCGTCGCCTCGAGGAACTCGTCGACCGACGGAACGGTGTCGGAGCCGAACTTGAGGCCCATCGAGCGCTGCGCCTTCTTCGCCCCATAACCCGTGGCGACCCGGTGCACGATGTCAGCGACGGCCCCTGGTTCCTTGATGAGCAGGCCGTGCATGGGCGTCTTCTTGCCGGCGTGGGTGACCTCGGCGGGGGCGCCATCGGTGAAGTTGTGCTTCCAGCCGGCCTCGAGGATGACGTAGAGGTCGCCGCCGAGGTGGTGCGGGCTGACGGGCACGGAGAAGTGCCGACCCGACTTGCGACCAGTGAACTCGACGACCATGAAGTCCTTGAGCGATGAACCCAGCCCGGGAACGCGCAAAGCGAATCGCAGGGCCGGGTTGACGACGCTCAGCAGCGCCTGCGGCGGATGCGACATCTCGATGGTGGCGGCCATACGGGTCACAGTAGGCGCGGCGTGGCGTGGTCCAAGTGGCTCCCCGCAAATGTGTTGGCATGCACGCCTTCGCAGGCGGGCCGCATGTCAGCATGGAATTTGGGGTGCCAATCTTTTGGGGGCACACCTCATCCGCCCCCCAGTGCGATCTGGCACTGACCGGTGTTTTAAAGGAGGTAGTCCGCGCGCAGTCCATCGATCAGATTGCTGAGTTTCACTATCGCGGTGCTGAGACCGGCCGGATGAGCATTCTGGTCAGCAGGGCCATGGTCGGTCGTCGACCATATGTCATCGGGCCCCGAGTCCTTCCGAAACGATCTGCTCGATCTCATCTAACGTCTTCGACATTAGATGGCTGAAGATTGTGGCAGCCGGCTCCGAGAGGATCGCCTTGGATTCCCCTTTCTGAAGCTCGTATATGCCCTCTTTTATCTTGGAGAAGTGAACATGAGGATCATGTCCGAGGGAGTAGATCTTCGGACCGATCCTGGGTAGGCGCAAATTGTTCCGAGCGCTTGACGACCATTGCCATAGTAAGTACTTCTCCACCAGGTCCAACGATGTGAAGGCAGCGGTGTCCGTATGCAGTTGACCACGATCATTGACCGTGTCAAGCACCCACCATCCGTCGTTCTGGCGCAGGTATACGGAGTAGTCATCAGACGTGAATCTAACTTCTGAGCCGTCGTGTGCGGCTGACACGTTCGCGTTCGTCAATCCTGACAAGCGTGACCAGTACAGCCAGTTGGACGACATTCGTGCGGAGCCGGTTGGATCATCCATGTAAGTCCCTCAAATACCCTGAATCGAGTAGGTCATTTACAGGCGCATTGTTTCCATCCGGCCCAATGATTCGGTACTGAGTGCCGCCGCCGGGTTGATGAAACCAGGGTGCCACATCTGATTGCTCGATTCGGAACCCGGGCGGGAGTAGCGAGGGGTCGTCGACCACGTACTGATTGTAGGTTTTGGATGCGCTTTCTGGTGCGAGTGCTCGTTCTGAAAACGGGGTGCCGTCGGGGGACAGCCACGAACCGTACGGGCTCCCGAAGCGGTCGATGACGGTGCCTTGCGGTATGTCGGCGTTGTCGACGACCGTGCCGGGCACCGCATACGGCTTGCTCGGCAAGCTGTCGTCGGGATAGATCAACCCGCCATCGGGTCGGGTGAACTCCGGTCCTGGGGGCGTCGGATCGTAGCCGTCGAACAAGGGAGAATCGAGCGACAGAGGTCCTGGGGGTGAAGCCAGCGGGGGGACGCCGGTGTCGTAGTGGTTGGCCGCATCACCGATCGACGAAGGTTGATCACCAGCCATCGGGCTGTGGGGCACTGAACGCTCGAATGCATCCGAAGTCGCTGGGCTGTCTATCAGCTGTTGAGGAACCGCGCCCGGTCCCGCGAGGTCGTCGAGGACCCCGGCTCGAGCGGCGAGGGCACCCTCGCCGCCGAAGATGAGCGACGGCGCCGTGACCGCAGCGTCAGCGGATTTCTCGCCCAAGTAGTAGGCGGCGCTGGGCGAGTTCAGGGCATGCTCGATTTCGCCGACGGCCGTGCCGACGGGGTTGGCGAGCTGATCGTTCGTGCTCTTGACCAAGTCCTTCCATGACTCGAGTACGCCGGGGGCACCCGGTCCTCCTTGGCCGAGCAGGTTCTTGATGCCCTCTTCGGTAGCGAACCAGCGGTCGGCGAAACCGTCTCCGAAACCGGGCGGAGGCATCGACTTAGGCCTCGGTGGCACATAACGCGACAGCGGCTGCTGTGCCGCGGCGACCATCGCATCGAGGCGCGCCTCGATTTGGTCGGCTGGCACACCGTCGCGTTGCATTGCCTGCCGCGCCAGTGACTTGAACTGCTCAACCTTCGTCGGATCGAGTGGTCGCGTGGCGGGGAGGGCGGTTTGGTGCGGCGCTGGAGGATGGCCACTGGCTTGCCCGGCGAGCTGGCCGAGAGCACTGTTGAGATCTGTTGGCGCGGCGATCTGTTCGTCGGGTTTCTGCGCTGGACGGTCGCTGTCGACATTGGGTAGGAGCAGGTTCTCCAAGGATGAAGCGGCGTTCGATGCGGGCTCGGGTGTGCCGGTGGCCGCGGCAATCGCACCCGCCAATTCGGTGTCCACCACTTCACCGTCGGCAAGTACGCGCGCGATGCGTGCTTGTAGGTCGGCGACCTTCGCAGCCAACTTCGTTGCCGCTTCCTCGGTCAGATAGGTGGTATCCGGGGGGATCACTTGGTTGGTGGCTTCGTCGATCTGCACCGAAGGCTGCGCCGCCGCGTCGTTCAGAATGTCCGTAATCGTTTTGGCGACGACCTCGGCTTGCTGGTGGGCATGTTCCATACCGGTGGCGGCCTTGACCAGGCTGTCGGCCACTTCAGCATGATCATCAGAGCTGGCCACCATCGCGGCTTTGGCTGCGTCTCCACCGTCGCCCTCCCAGGTGGTGGCATTCGCCAGGGAGCGGTAGAAATCAGCAGACGTGGTGTGGCTAGTCGAAGATTCTCGGGTCGACCTCGCCAGATCGGCGATTTCGGGAACCCACTCTTTCAACTCCGCCAGTGTCAGCGACACGGACCCGCCTCAGAGTGCAGAACCCGCGGCGTCGATCCCGTCGGCGCTATGGGCATCGGTCATCGCATAGCTGCTCGCTGCCTCGCGGTGATTTGCGGCGTTGGTGATGAATTTCTTCCCGAAGCGCTCGCCGTCGCTATCCCAGGCGGCCAGCATTGCAGGGAGGGCAGCTGCCGAGGTGCCCGCTCCAAGGGTTACTTGACTCGCCCGTGAGTGAGAGGTTCGATGTGCGGCAAGAAAGCCGCTGGCCTGGGCGTCGAGCTGATCCGCAGTCAGCAGAAGTTCCGCTGGATCGACCTTCAACGGCTCATTCGGCATCGCACACCCCCAGTAACTGTTCCGTGCCAAGGCTACCGCGATGAGGGACCACTGCTGCGCACCAGATCTTCGTTGCTGCGGTCCGGTGCTTCGAGGTCAGACCAGCTAGAGCAGCCGAGACTGGCAATGCGTCGCGCTCGTGCACTCGACCGCGGTCCGGAGCGACCGTTGATCAAGCAGAGATAGCAAACCGTGTACCGTGGCATGCGAGCAATTGGCTTGTGCTGCTGCGACTTCGGTGTCGCGGTGCGCCGCCTGCCGCGGGGGTGCGGGTTGAGCGCCTGGACATGCGGGAACACCGTCAGCGTTGACGGCGTGACCTGCTTCGTCACCAGAATCGCAGCGAAAGGGCGGAGGGATCGGACATGGGCTCGTCAGGGGTCAGCTCGCGTCTGGGCTCGCGCTTCGGACCTTATGAGCTGCAGTCGGTGATCGGCATCGGCGGGATGGGCGAGGTCTACCGCGCCTACGACACCGTGCGCGAACGCATGGTCGCGCTGAAGGTGCTGCGGCCCGACGTGGCCGCCGACCCGGTCTTTCAGGACAGGTTCCGCCGCGAGTCGCGGATCGCGGCGCGGCTGCAGGAACCGCACGTCATCCCCGTGCACGACTTCGGCGAGATCGACGGTGCGCTGTTCATCGACATGCGGCTGGTCGAGGGCTCCAGTGTGAAGGAAGAGCTGCGGCACCACGGGTCGCTTCCGCCGGGCCGGGCGGTGTCGATCGTCGGCCAGGTCGCCTCGGCGCTGGACGCCGCGCACGCCAACGGGCTGGTGCACCGCGACATCAAACCGGAGAACGTGCTGCTGACAACGGAGGACTTCGCCTATCTGGTGGACTTCGGCATCGCTCACGGCGGTGGCGAGGCGACGGTGACGAAGACGGGCCTGGTCATCGGGTCGGCGGCGTACATGGCGCCGGAGCGGTTGAACGGCGAGCCGGGCGGGCCGCCGTCGGACGTGTACTCGCTGGCGTGCCTGCTGTTCGAGAGCCTGACCGGTCGCGCGCCGTTCGAGGCGGGTGACCTGCGGCAGGTGATGAGCGCGCACCTGTTCTCGCCGCCCCCGCGACCCAGCATCATGCGCCGCGGCGTTCCGGCGGCGTTCGACGACGTGGTGGCCAAGGGCATGGCGAAGAACCCGGCCGAGCGATTCGGGTCGGCGGGGGAGTTGGCTCGGGCGGCGCTTGCTGCGTCGTCGGGCCGGGCGGCTTTTGTTCCGCCGATGCCGCCCCCGGTAGCGCCGCCGCCGCGGACGCGCCAGTTCGCGGCACCAGATCCGCGCCCGGCGTACGCGTCGCACCCGTCGTTGCCGGTGACGCCGCCACCGGCCCGCAAGGCGGGGCTGAGTCGGACGCAAAAGGCGTTGCTGCTGGGAACGTTCGCGATGTTCGCGTTGGCGGCGGTGCTGGCCGCAGTGGTCGTGGCGAGCGGTGGGGGTTCGGACGACTCGCCGGCGCGGACGCCGCTGGCCGTGCCGCCGTCGACCGCGCCGTCCGCGGCGCCGACGACGACATCGGAGACGACGACGAGTACGTCTCCCTCGACGACGTCGTCTTCGACTACTACGACCTCTACGTCACCGTCGACCACGACGTCTCCGACGACGAGTGGGGCGGCGATCGCGGGAGTCTCCGGTGCGGACGCGCAGGGCTTCGTCGGTCACTCAGCGCGCTGCGATGCCGGCAGCTCACCGGCGGCGATGATCAGGACGGCGAACTCGCTGGCGATCGTGTGCGAGACCGGATCGAACAGTTACTACTACCGCGGGGAGCGGCTGAGTGATGGCGCGCAACTGCGGTTGGAGAACGCAACCCCGGCCGGGGGCGGGTACGACGTGGTGAACCCTTCGGACGGGTCGCGGTATCAGGTGCGGCCTGATCAGCTGACGATCTCGAGTAGCCGGGGGTCTGAGTCGGATCCTGCGTTGGAGTTTGGGGCGCGGTAGGGAGCCGGCGTTGATCAGTGGGCGACGAGAAGCGTAGTGATGTTGGCTAGATTGTGTCGTCTCACACGAGTGCGTTGCGACAAGAAACGGCATCGCCGTTACCGACATCGTGAGGATGTGGGTGTGGGTGGGACGTCACCGCGGACAGGCTTCTGGCCGACGAGGCACCGCTCCCCGCGAACGACTTGTTGCCTCCGCTCGGACTGCTACGCGGAGGTGCCCTACGGCGTCACCAGGTCGGGGTAACTGCCAGGCCGGCGATCTACCGGCGGTGGACTCCACGCGTATCAACTGAGATCAAGGGACAAGTCGCACCGTGGAACAGAGCAACGCCAACCTGACTCGGCAAATTGCGGACCTGCTGCGGGGGCCTGTCACCCCGATCAATACGGCGACGTCATCCTGCCGTTTACGTTCCTGCGCCGCCTGGAACCACCAAGACAAGGTCCTCGCAGTGAACAAAGATCCAGGCGACCAAGGCCGACCCTGCGGTATTGCTCAAGGCCAGGTTCAAGCTGCCGTTCTACAAGATATCCCGCTGGACCTTCGCGGCACTGGTCGGCGACTCCAAGGGCGTCAAGGTACAGCCTCATGGTCTATATCGAGCGGTTCTCGCCGCCGTCGCCCGACGGCGCGCGGACCGTCTGGAACGTCACCGCGGGCACGGCGGCCGGCGACCGAGCCTTCACCGCAGAGAACGTTGGGCAGGGGGTGCACGACTTCCGCCGCGGTAGTTACGCTTCTTGTTCGGACCGGTCGAGTTTGCGCGAGCAACCCTCGATACGGCGACAACGACAACCCGCTCTCGTAGCGAGTCGGGTCCTGTCTGAAACACCGACGGCATACGGCCGTACGTAAACGAGGTACAGGTAGATTGACCGATCGGAGTGTCGGCTGCGGGTACGGGAGGTTAGGCGCGATGACCCACCCCGCGCTGCGGTCTCCACAGTATGCACGTGGTCCCTTCCGAATGGTGAGGCTGTGTGAACTCTTTATGTCTTCGGGCAGTGATGTCGATAACGAGAGACAGATTCTTCGGGACCTTGTTGAAGCGTTCAATAGCCAGGCAATCGACGCCCGTGTGGACTTCTTATTTAACATCCGCGCCTGGGAAGATGCGGTCACGCGAAGGACATTTGGCGATGGAAACCGCGAGTTTCGTTACGACGCATCGATTGCGAACGTTGTGATTGTTCTTCTGAATAGGGAGTTACGTAAGGGCACTGAAGAGGAACTGGACGAGGCGCTGGCCTCTGAGGCAGTGCAAGTGGCAATCATATTGATGGATCCACCAGAAAAATCTACGGAGATCGAGGCCGAGAAGCACTTGCTTGCCAAGTTGGACGAGATAAAGGACGATGTCCGCTGGTTAAAAACTGCCAAGCCCGGTCACGTATCGGTCACGATAGCGATGGCATCGATTCTCGCTCGTCTTGTTATAGAACTTGCATCAGCAACTGATGAACCGCCCACGGCGGATTATAACGAGGTGAGGTGAGATGGCCGACCCTACACACCTGATCGAAGCCGCCATCAGGTTGGATGAAGGCTTGCTCATGAAATCGGGCGACGCTGGTGCCAAGCACTTCGCTGGCGTTCTGCGGCTGGATCCGCGGCATCTCAGCGATAACACCGACCCACCCGGCCGCATTTCGAACGAGATAGAGGTGAATTTCTCTTCTCTGCTGTTCATGGTTGCCGAAAGCATCCGTCAGGTAATTGTAGGAAGAGAAGATGTTGCGCGGAAAATTCTCGCCGACCTGGACTCTTCCGCAGCCATTGAACGCATCCTCATAATGCTTGTCCAGGCATGGGTCCCCGGTGGGGCAACAACCCTTGCCGAGATAGACGAGTACGTGCGGGGCGCAAACATCGATCCTGACCTGCGATCTCGTATCTACATGAAGCTCATGACTTGGGAATTAGAGGCGCGTGGCAGGGGACCGCAGGCTTCCGAATATTACGATCGCGCCATCGAGAATGCGTCGGAGGGGCTGCAACAGGCCTTGTATGGCGTCGGCGAGACATTCGGACGGGAGATGAGGCTGTTTGTTCGCCCAGCGACAGATGCGGTCGATACATACTCCTGGATCATTAACTCAGTTTCGAATGCAAGCGCGGACGAACTAGTTCGCATGGCGAGAAAACAGATATCGCCTTTCGGTCGTACATTTGGCGGTGACCCGAGCGCGGTGCCAATGCCTGTTCGTGCGGCAGAACTCCAAGGTGGATGGGCGGGTGCGTACTGGGTTCTTGAGCGAATATGGCGTGTCAAAGCTTCGATTATTCTCGTTAATAGCCGCGATCCGGCTGAGCGTGCCGACGCCATCACCCATTGGGTGCTTAGCGGCGGGTCACGACTACGGGAACTCGTCGACGAGAACGAAAACATCTTGAGCCGTCAACTCGTGTCGAAGGTTCTTGTCGATGACCTAAAGTTGGGTGCACGTGTCAAACATGACGATTGGGTTGAATTATGCCTTGCGTTGTGGGACGAGTTGCCATCTGAAGTCTCGTCTGACCTGATTCACACGGTGCCGATTCCCGCTTGGACATACGAGCGCAGTGCTCCCGCTAGGGAAAATAAGTCAGTGGTCCTGTTCACCGCGCTCAGTAGCATTGACCCAGGCCGATGGATTGAGCGGTACGACTCGATAAAGCCCGCACAACGCTTAACTGTTTGCCTTGCCTTATCGGCCCGACAGGCCACTGCGCTTCCAGTTCGGCTGCGGCGCGAGGTTCTAACTACGTTATTGGCATACTGCGGCGAACCGCAGCAGTACGCCTCTTCCCCAGATGTCGTCGAGACGCTCGCAGCGTTGGTCGCTGAGCTGCCTGACGACGCCCCGGAAAGAGGTGCGTTCATAGATATTCTGCCCGCGGAATTCGCGGCGGAGATCGGCGTGCGCTATCCGCAACTGACGACCGCCGACAGGATCAGGGAGGAACTCACCGGCACGGTCCTTAGAATCCAGCAGCAGCTGGAGCAAAATCAGAGAGGACAGTGGTCAACGTTTGGCACAAGCCTGGCTTCCGAAGTCGCACGTTGCCTGGTGGCGCTTCAGTCGTCTGACCGACAGGCGATTGACACGATCGTCGACTTCGCGACCGCCCCCGCTTCAGCCGCAAATGACGTCATCGACGCAGTTAACGCTCTGAGTTGGTTAGCGGACGCGGGCTTGCTGGGCTCTCTCGGCGCGATTGAATCCCGGTTGCCCTATCGAGTGGATGTCTCGCCCGTCGACAAAATGTGGACCGGCCGGGATGATATGCGCGCCATCAACGCTGCGATTGCAGGCTTGCACGCTCGACTATCGGACAGCCGTCGGGAGGCGATAGCTCTCTTGGTTGCCTCAACTCGCGACCCGGACCCGCAGGTCCGACGGCTTGCGATGAATCAATTCGATGGAACTCACCTTGCGCTCGGCAGTCTCGAAGCATCGGTTGATGCGGCCATCTTGGGTGCGGTCTACGACCCTGACTTCCGCGTGCAAGCGTCGGCCCTTCGCGCGATCCGCTCCATATCTGATCAGTTGGTGGCTGAGATTGCCTGGGCGCGAGTAGCCAGCGTCTGGGACGGGGCGCATCGGCTTGTGCGCGTTTCGGCGGCAGGGATGGCCGCTAAACAGCGGTATACCGAGGAACCGATTGAGAGACTTCGCGAGGATGTGCTTCGGTTGGCCTCTGCAGACCGATCGTTCCAAGTTCGCCGTGCTGCAGGCAACCCGATCGGCGTTGCCTAGCAAATCGAAACGGTTACTGGGTTCACGCCCCGTGGACGCGGCCCGCCTGTCACGGCAGCCGCAGTAGGTTGCGGAGTATGGCGAAGCAGAAGTCGTAACCCGCGAAGAGGTGTTAGAGGTGCTAGCCGAATTCGAAGGTCTGGGACGCGACGAATTCCTGGCGAAGTATGGCATGGGTAAGGCCACTGGCTACATGCTGCACTTATGGCGGCGAAGATGCATGACTGCGAAAGCAATCCTAGCGGCTGCGCACGGGGACCATCCTGGGTTTTGCGGCACCGCTTTGGACAGACCTTAACGGCGGTGAAAGCGATGCCGTCAAGTACCTACGCCGCCTCAGCTTCGTCGTGCCTTCAACGCACGAACCGCTTTGACCCGTGACGAACTCGTCTTGGCCTGTGACCTCGTCCGGCGAAATGGTTGAAAGTCCATGACGGCGGCAAGCCCCGCTACACCGGAGCGCGCTTCGAGGCGGTCGCTGCGCTGACCGAAGACGCTGATCAGCTCAGCCACGCAGACTTCGTCGCGATGTCCATGCTCAGCGTCAACGTGCCACCTGCGGCCGCAATCAGGCTGCTCGAATCAGACGCCGCAAAGTCAACGCCCTGCTGCAGCCGATATCGACATCGTGGGCATCGACTCGGACCTGCTCGGCGCAGAGTCGGCGGCAGGCCAACTATGGAAGTTGCTCAGACGCGGCAAAGATGGCCTCGGACCGACGACAACAAGCAAGTTGATGGCCGTCAAACTGCCCGTCTCATTCCGATTTGGGACAGCTTCGTCGAGCAGTCCACCGGGCTGGGGACGCTCGACTACTGGCGGAGTTTCCAGCGAGTGCTCACCGTGGACGACCAAACCACCTGGAACTGGCTGGGTGATCTGAGGAGCCACCAAGCGACGAATGTGCTGCTCGGGTTGTCGCCCTTGCGCGTACTTGACGTGCCCCTCCGGATGTCAGTCGAGAAGCGATGACCTGGCATACCGTGACCGTGGAAAGACCAAGATTGGCGGCTCGGTAACCGGCGACAGCAATGGAGTCGCAAGGCCCCGCCGCCGAGTCATGCTCCCGTAGATGCCGAAGCAACAAGACGCCCTCTTCAGGGCACTGAGCGAGATGGGCGTTCAACCGACCGAGAAGCCACCCAGCCCTCGGTTGAAGGCGATGCCGCCCGCTGCTCGCGACGACATCACTGATCTGTACCGCCGACTGGGTGGACAGCGTCCAGAGCCTCGGCTGGCACCTGGAGGCTGGGACAGCTGCTTCGAGGGCGATCTCGTCAGCACTGTAATCGCTACCGTCCGGCCACCCTGGACTGCCAGTGGGCAGGTGCCTTGCCGTGGTGTCAGGCCTATCTCGATTACTGCAGCCGGTTGGAGGCCGACTGCATCAAGTCTCGGGGGTGGGGTGGGTACTGAAGCAACGACTCGACCGAGCGGATGTTCGGGGCGCCCGGACCGCAACGGGAACTCGGCGGCGCTCGGTCACCCCGATGGAAGCAGCGCGCCCTGTACGATGCGATGCGCGACGTGGCCGCCGTGCACGGTGCTGTCCGACTGAGTTCGCCTGGCCTCCTACGACGACGTCGGCGGCGTCTCTCTAGGACGGGCGCTGCACCGCTTCGCGATGCTCGACGAAGACGCGCTGCGTTCACTGATCTCAAGCCGAACGCTCAGCACGTAACGCTACTGCGGCCAGTAGGCGCAAACGTAGCCGTCCTCGCAAGGTCGCCGACGCCGTAAAGGCCCGCAGCATGACGAGGGAATCAACGCCATCGAACGTCGCCTAGATGCTCGGTGTCTCCCGTGCCACCGTCTACTGGTGCTTCGCGGATGCCACAGTTGCCACTTGAGGCCCGACGGTGCCCGGGAGCGGCGATAACCAGACCGCCTTACGGCGACGCCCGGCGGCCGGTTCACAGCCGAGCAACAACGGGCGAGCAACACGTTGGGCGATGGCGACGCTGCGACCGGGCAGTTCTCGTACGCTCGGCGAGTGAGCGCAAGCGGGTTAGATAGCGAAGTCGTAAAGGCGACAGTTCCGAAGGCTGTGGCAGAGCTGCTGGTCAAGTCGAGACAGCGTGTCACCGACCACGGCGAGGTGTTCACACCCGCGTGGATGGTAGAGGCCATGCTTGACCTCGTTAAAGAGGAGTCCGGGCGGATCGATTCTCGGGTGCTTGAGCCGGCATGCGGAGCTGGCAACTTCTTGATACCCGTACTCGTCCGCAAATTGGCGGCGGTCGAGTATCGATATGGGAAGAGTGAGTTCGAGAAACGTCACTACGCCTTGTTCTCGGTAATGTGCACCTACGGCATAGAACTACTACCGGACAATGCGCAGGAGTGCCGCGACAACCTCGCCACAATCTTCAACGACTTCCTGGGCGTAGGCGAAAGCGACGTGTGGGCGCGGTCCGCGCGTACCGTCCTCGCCACAAACATAGTTCAAGGGGACGCATTGGTTATGGCAGGCCCCGCCGGACGGCCCATCACCTTCCCTGAGTGGGGTTATCTGGGCAAGGGTAAGTTTCAGCGCCGTGACTTTCGCTACGACGCACTCACGCAGCGCGCCTCGTACGAAGGCACCCTCTTCGGCGAGTTAGATGATGACGACCTCTTTACGCCCGCCAAGACTTACCCACTTATGACCGCAAGTCAGATCGCCGAACAGGTGAACGAACAGTGAGCCAGGCCTCTTTTGCCCTGCGGGCGTACAACCCCGATGTCTTGACCTGCATCGCCAACCTCTCCAACGACGAGGTCTTCACCCCACCTGAGATGGCAAACGCCATGCTCGACATGCTGGCGAGATCGTGGGCCGATGCCCACCATGGCGCCGACCTCTGGGCCGATTCAACTGTGACGTTCTTCGACCCGTTCACGAAGTCAGGGGTGTTCCTCCGCGAGATCGTCCGCCGCCTCACCGACGGTCTCGCTTCACGTATCCCCGACCTGCAAGAGCGTGTTGACCACATACTGACCAAGCAGGTCTACGCAATCGCCATCACGCGACTAACGGGAATGCTCTCCCGCCGAAGCGTCTACTGCTCGAAGAACGCGAATGGAACGCATTCGATCGCGAGGTCCTTCGACAACGAGGACGGCAACATCTGGTTTGAGCGGACGGAGCACACTTGGGCTGGCGGCACGCGAGAGTTTCGCGTCGATCCGCTTACCGGCGACGAGATGACTGTCTACACGAGGCGCAGATGCGCCTACTGCGGAGCAGGAGAAGAGGACTACTTGCGCGGCGACGATCTCGAAACGCATGCCTACGCGATCATCCACACGGACAACATTAAGGCTCGGATCGCCGAGCTGTTTGGAGAAAACATGCAATTCGACGTCATCATCGGCAACCCGCCTTACCAGCTCAGTGACGGCGGCTATGGCACTTCGGCGGCACCGATCTACCAACTGTTCGTTCAGAAGGCTCTCGGCCTGGATCCCCGGTTTGCGGTGTTCGTCACGCCTTCAAGATGGTTCGCTGGCGGAAAAGGCCTCGATGAGTATCGGAAGACGATGCTCAGTGATCATCGGATGCGCGAAATCGTGGATTATCCGAAGCTTTACGAGGCGTTCCCTGGCGTCAAGATCCGAGGTGGCGTCTCATATTTCCTCTGGGACCGGGAGTACGACGGACCTTGCACCGTGCAGACGGTATGGGACGGGAAACCTGTCGGTGAAGCCGCCGCCCGCTATCTCGATGAGTTCGACGTCCTTATCCGCCGCAACGAGGCCGTTCCGATTTTGAAGAAGGTTCGCGCTAAACAGGAACCTACGCTCGACGGGAAGGTGTCAACCGGCAAGCCGTTCGGCTTACGAACGTTCTTCCACGGTAAGGAAACGCCGATGGGCCTAGACGACCCCGTGCAGCTCTTCGGTTCTCGCAAGGTCACCTGGGTGAATAGAAGCGACGTTCCACAGAATGATGCTTGGATCGATGAGTGGAAAGTGCTACTGACGGCGGTCCAGGGCACAAGCGCAGCGGTAGAGACCAAGTTCCTTTCGAAGCCGATTATCGCGGGGCCTGGAACAGCCTGCACCGAGACATATTTAGTGGCCGGGAGGTTCGCCACTGAGAAAGAAGCCACGCGGTACGCTCTCTACCTGCGAACCCGCATGGTGCGATTCCTTGTGTCGCTGCGGAAGTCCACTCAGCACGCCACCCGGGACGTCTACTCCTTTGCACCCAACGTCCCGCTGGACCGCGAGTGGACCGACGCGTTGCTCTACGAGCGGTACGGGCTGACCTCGGATGAAGTTAAGTTCATCGAGTCTCAGGTCGCTGAGCACAGCGATTCCGACGACGCCATCGACGACATCGACGCTGAGGTCGCCGATGAGTAAGTCCGTCGAGGAATTGCTTCCTGAAAAGCCCGCCGCTCGACTACGGATCTACGGGTGGACACCAAACGACCCGCCGAACGGCTACGCCGGAGTTATCAAGATCGGACAGACCGCCAAAGTCGATGTGAATAAGCGCATTCGGGAGTCCCAGGGCCAAATGCAGCAGGCGTACACGCTACACATCGACGAACCGGCCGAGCGGGACGACGGCACCGTGTTTCGAGATTCAGACATACGACGACGACTCATCGACAAAGGCTTCGAAAACCCGATCTTCGGCTCGGCTCGCGAGTGGATCCGATGCACTCCTGCTGATGTGCTCACCGTAATTACGGAACTCCGTACCGGGCAGAAGTTGACTGGTACCCACCATGAGACTTTCCCGCCGCGGCCCGAGCAGCGACAAGCCGTCGAGAAAACCTACGCGTACTACCACTCGATTTGGGCGGAGGATGCGAATGCAGTGCCGCGGTTCTTGTGGAACGCGAAGATGCGGTTCGGGAAGACTTTCGCGTCCTACCAACTGGCGAAGCGCATCGGCGCTAAACGGATTCTTGTGGTGACCTTCAAACCGGCAGTGGCGGATGCCTGGCGGACCGACCTGGAGTCTCACGCCGACTTCAACGGTTGGCAGTATCTCTCAGCGGGCAGCGGCGGAGACCCGGCAGCCGTGGATCACGCCCAGCCGCTTGTGTACTTCGGCTCATTCCAAGATCTGATGGGGCGCGATCGACAGACCGGTCTGATCAAGGCCAAGAACGAGTGGGTCCACACCACTAACTGGGACTTAGTAATCTTCGACGAGTACCACTTCGGTGCGTGGCGCGACAGCGCGAAAGAGCTCTTCGAGGGAGAAGACGAGGCGGTCAAGAAGAAGGAAATCGCCGTCGAGTACAACGAAGGCCTCGACTCGTTCGAGGAAGAGCTGGATGAGTTCGGTAACGACGAGGGGGCTTTCCTCCCCATCACTACCCGCGCGTACCTGTATCTGTCAGGCACCCCATTCAAGGCACTGGCAACCGGCGAGTTCATTGAAGAGCAGATTTTCAACTGGACATACACCGATGAGCAGCGCGCGAAGGCGGAGTTCGCTAGGGCGCACCCCGGTGAGTGGAACCCGTACGGGGCACTCCCGGAGATGCGGCTCTTGACTTACCAAATGCCGGACGAACTGATCGCGGTGGCCAGGCAGGGCGAGTTTGACGAGTTCGACCTGAATGCGTTCTTCGACGCCTCGGGCTCGGGCAAAGACGCTCAGTTTCACCACAAGACTGACGTGCAGAAGTGGCTCGACATCATCCGCGGCGGGCACTTACCTACACAAACCAGCGCCTTAAAGGCCGGCACACGTCCGCCTTTCCCGTACTCTGATGCGCGGCTACTGCCCTACATGCAGCACTCGTTCTGGTTCCTGCCGAATGTTGCGGCGTGCGAGGCGATGGCAAATCTCCTCGCCGAGCCCCAGAACGCGTTATGGCACGATTATCAAATTCTCACCGTGGCAGGACCAAAGGCAGGGATCGGGCTCAACGCCCTGCCGCCGGTGCGCGACGCAATCCGAGACGGCAACGACACCAAAACCATCACCCTGTCATGTGGCAAGCTCACCACCGGCGTCACCGTCAAGCAGTGGACATCGATTCTGATGCTGCGCAACCTCAGCTCACCTGAGACTTACTTTCAGGCGGCGTTCCGGGTGCAGTCGCCCTGGTCGATCAAGAACCCCGAGGGTGACGACCCAAGTGCGGAAGCCGTCATCAAGCCCGTGTGCTTCGTATTCGACTTTGCGCCGACACGGGCTCTGCGCCAGATCGCCGACTACGGCGCGGGTCTGTCACCCGAGACGCCAAACCCTGAGCAGGCTGTTGAGGAGTTAGTCAGCTTCCTGCCGGTACTTGCCTACGACGGTTCGAACATGACCCAGGTCGACGCCGGGGGGATTCTCGACATCGCGATGGCGGGCACCTCCGCAACGCTGTTGGCGCGCAAGTGGGAGTCCGCGATCCTCGTCAACGTCGACAACGACACCCTGCGGCGGATCATGAACAGCGAGGCCGCGATGGCCGCGGTGATGAACATCGAGGGTTTCCGCGCACTAGGAAGTGCCATCTTCGAGACAGTTGTCAATAAGAGCGAGGCGGTCAAAAGGACGAAGATGGAGAAGGGCGAAGACCTCTCCAAGACCGAGAAGAAAGAGCTGACAGCAGAGGAGAAGGAGTACAAGTCGAAGCGGAAGCAGATCCAGGAGAAACTCATAAAGTTCGCCACACGCATCCCGGCGTTCATGTATCTCACCGACTTCCGCGAGAACACCCTGCAAGACGTCATCACCAAGCTCGAACCAGACCTGTTCAAAGCTGTCACTGGCTTGAGCGTCGCTGACTTCCATCTACTTGTGAACCTTGGTGTATTTAACTCCACACACATGAATCAGGCGGTGTTCGCCTTCCGTCGCTACGAGGACGCGTCTTTGTCCTACACCGGGATCGAATCCCACCCAGGCCTGACGCATTATGGGTTATACGACACCGTCGTCGCGGCGGATGAAGTCGTGTAGTCGTCAAGTATTCCCGTGGCGGATATAGAAGAGCCATGAAGCGATTGAAGTCCACTGCGGCAAAGGCTTTGGGTACATGCCGGAGGCGCAGGCCTGCGTCGTTGGCTTCGTCATCTTCGAAATTAACGGAGCGAATAAGTATGGCGCGCAGAGTGATTCTAGACACGAATCTCTGGTCGTACATCGGCGACGAGGGCAGTGTCCAAGATCTTCGCTCGATACTCGCGCAACACGGATATGCGGTGATGTTGCCGCCAAGCATGCTGATTGAACTACTCCGGAATCCCCACGCTGAGTCTCGCAACAAACATATCGCCGCGATTTGCGAGATACGGGGACGTCGTCTGGCGAGCGAAGCGCAGTTGTGCGCACAGGATTTCGTCCGCGTCGTTAAGCTTCGACGGCGTGAATGGTTGCGTTCGGTCGCCGACATGGCCACTGTTGCGAAGTTTAATTACAGGTGGACGAGGGAGTGGTGGTCGTGGGCGGCCTCAGACCCAGATGGGACGCACAGCTTGGTCATGTCCGGCTACGACCCATCTGCACAGATTGTGACTGCGCAGCGTGATAATCGAGCAAATCGTCTGAGAGATAAGTTCACCGTGGACTACAGCGACGTGCGCGTGAGTGCGGAACCGAAGGAGGCAACTCGAGCATTGGGAGGATGGGACGGTAACAAGACGGAGGCGTGGCGCGTAGACGTCGGGAGCAGCTATTGGTTCAACATGTCGACATTCAGAGGTAGTCCAGGCTATTCGGGGCCCGTGCAGACGAACCGAGACTGGATAGGCTCCTACATTGACATGCGAACCGCCATAGCGGATCCCCTTAGCTTCGCCACGTTATTTCTCGAGGAGGTGACGCGCGAAGAGGTTCCGCGAGACTGGATGCGGGCAGCGGTTGCCTACACGCAGACGGCTACCAAGATCGGTCAAGGCAACCCGCGCGACGAGCAACACAGCGCCTACCTTGTAGACGCTGACCTCTTCCTATCGGCGGACAAGAGACTGGTCGACGTGTTGAGCGAGGTGCGAAGGCAGGCACCGTTTTCGGTTGCCGAGCCCCGGGTCGTCGAAATTCATGGAGCGGTGCGCAAGGTTGACGCTATCGCTAATGCCCTTACTGCGTAGAAGCTCGACGATCATCACCTTCCGTTCGGCGTGCCGGTCAATCGGGCGACCATTTCCGCAGCTCAGCAAAGGGCCAACGCATTCGGGTTTCAGTTGCTGATGCGCTGAATGCGGCCAGCCCACGCGGCCCCCAGGAACCAAAGGCCCCAACGAGTTGGCAACAGTCAGTGCGAGCCGGTCACGGCCACATAACGACCCCACACGCCGTTTCTAAGGAGTCACGGCGAACCGTCGCTAGTCTTTCGGCCATGGGGCACACATTCGTCGCACACGGGGATCTGACGAGGCTGGCCTGTGGCGCGTTGGCAATCCCCTGCGATTCGGAAGGCAACGTGGATGCCACCTGGCGCGGGATTCTGCCGACAATCTGCCCCCGTGTGAGCGCGATGCTCGGTGGTTGACCCTCGGCGGCCGCCCTGGAGACGCGCACGCGGTGAAGTTACCCGACGCCGAGGGGAGAGAGGTATGGGCATTCCCCACCGTCGACATGTCTGGCTTCGCGACACCCAAACAGGTAGTCGATCGAACGTGGAACGCATTGTCGTACATCGCGGGACGCATCGAGAAACCCGCCGACCGGCCACGGCCCTTGATCGGCATTCCTCTACCTGGGACGGGCCGCGGTGGGCTGGAAGAGCACAGGTCGAAGGTAATCGAACGGTTGCTGAAGCGCCTTCGGAAGCCGTTGAGTGTGGATGTGGCTCTTGTCCTCAGGGACCGTCGAGACTTCGCAGCGGTACAGGTACGCCGTCCGGATGGAGACTGGTCCGCGCTCCCACAAGGGTTGCGGCGGCACGCGGACAGGCTCGGAGTCCTGGCCGCTCACGGTGAACTGTCGCTGTTTCTGGGCGCGGGCGTGTCAGTGCCTGTCGGAATGCCCGGCTGGTGGGACCTGCTGGACGCTCTTGCGGACGAACCGAAGGTCGCTCATCCCAGACGCGATCAGGACCAGTTCGAAGCGGCCGCTCCGATCGTGAAGGCGCTAGGCACTAAGAAGTACCGCAAGGCAATGCGACGCCAACTGAAGAAGCGCCAGTACGGGATCGGACACGCGATGCTTGCAAGTCTCGGCGCGCAGCGCATGGTTACCACGAACTTCGATAGATGCATGGAATCAGCGTTGGCGGCGGGGTCGCCACACACTTTCCGCGTACTCACTCGTCAGCTCGTGAGTGGTGATTCACCATGGCTGCTCAAGATCAACCGAGATCTGCACATGCTGACGATGGACCCAGAGTCTGCGACCGACGGTGCCTATGTCCTTGAGATTTTTCTCGATCGCCTGCTATGGACAGCGGCTACGCGTAGTGACCTTTCGAGTGAGTATCTGCTGGATGACAGGTACGCGAGTGGCCTGACCAAACGGGACACACATCTTCGCGACCTGCTTTTATCGATTCCTGCCGCAGCTAGTACCCAAGCCAAGTCGAGTCCTGGTTGGCGTCGAGTCGAGAAGTGTCTTCGTGAACTCGGGGCAGACGAGGCACGTCTGAGCTAGCGGTCGTACGGCCCTGCTGCGTCGTGTTGCCTGCCTTAGTGAACCGGAGCAGCGACAGCAAGCCACTCAACCAGCGATTCGGCAAGTCGGTCCGCAGCGTCGACCGGATTCGTTTCGTTGACATCCCAATTGAACCCCCGGACGTCGACGTCTCCCACCTGGACCTGTTCGCCGGTGGCACTCGGGCCGAAACCGACAACCACCGCATGGTTTGCGTTGTACCCGGTGGCGAAGGTGGTCACCTGGTTCAGGTCGCTGCGCCTGATCGATCCGTCGATGGTGAGCTTGTACTTGACATCGCCGACGGCAAATCCGCTGCCGAATACGAGGTCAGGATTCAACCGTCGCTTTCTATCGCCAGCGAGTTCTCTGCCGCGCTTCGCGACGGCAACGCCTACACGGTGCGAGAGACAGCTACGTACTCCAGTCTCGATTGCTTCGGGAGTGCGGAACAGAAACGTCCATGTCCGCCGTTCGTCCTCCTGCATCGCGATGCTGGCTCCTGTCAGAATGAGCAGTGCGAGGGGATGCGCGTCGGTGTAAGAGCGAGTCACCGCCTCGGGCCTCGCCCTCAAGTCTGAGGATTGAAGATCGCCGACGTCGCTGAAACGGAACTGTATTCGCCGGCATCGAGCCCGGAGCGCACTCGGCAGAGCCGGAGAGCCCAGTAAGCGAAGTACCGCCGCTCTCAAAACCCTGTTGAGGCTGATGTCTTCGCTTCTAGTGTCGTAGTCACACTTGATCTCTGGACGACCCGACATGACTGCTCGAGCAGTCGCGAGGGGGTGAATCTTCCCACGTGCGCAGGACAGTATCCCCGTGACGCGAACGTAGTCGCTGGCCAGTCCGTGTCGGAGAAGATCTTCGCAGGCTTCGATGAACCAGGCGGCAATCACCGAGAAGAAGTTCGTCTCAGCCCCGAGGTTGGTCCGCTTCAGCGAGCTACGAGGCAGGAGATTCGACTCGGCGAAAAGGTGAAGGACGTGCGGCAAGGGGATCTTGGGACGGACGACGATCTGGGTGTCCTTCAGACCAATCACGCCGATTGCATCTGAAATGCGGACCCTGTAACTCATTTCAGAGAGCTGGTTGCACTGCACCACTGTGCGTGCTTCATCATGTTCGTCATCGTCGAGCGCCTGACCCCACCAGCTCGCTTGTGATGCCAACGCCTGGCCGATCTGTCGGAGGCTTGCCGCCTCCTCTTGACTCAATTCGACCGTTTCGATCTTCGACTCTGTGAGGTGAAGACTCCTCATAATGGTTTCTGGCTTGGCCAGAGACCTTCAAAGCTGAACTCCTCGACCATTGCCGGCTGATCGAAGAAGTACTCGCCGATCAGTGGCCGGATCTGCCGTTGCCAGGTGCGGCGAAGGTCATCGGCGGTGTAAGTGCTGCGCATGAAGAAGCTCTGGCCGATGGTGTGGTGTTCGTCTATGTGGTTGCGCAACTGTTCGTTCAGCCGTGTGAACCCGTCGATGAGGTCTTCGACCTGGGTCAGATTGTCCTCCCGGTCGTAGTAGCGCTCGAGTATTTCTGGACGAGGTGCACAGTCGAAGATGTCGAACCTGCGCCGGAGTGCGGTGTCGACGCTCCGGATGCTCCGGTCGGCGGTATTCATGGTCCCGATGATGAAGAGGTTGTCTGGAAGGGAAAATTGGTCACGATGGAGGAGCTGGATCTCCTTTCCGCGGTACTCCAGGAGGTACAGCAGTTCGCCGAAGACGCTCGGCAGGTTCGCTCGGTTGATTTCGTCGATGATGAGCACGACCGGTTCTGGAGCCACTGCCCGCGCCGCATCGGCGATCTTGATTAGTTTTCCTTCTACTATGTCGAAGGCCACCTGCCCGTCCTTTGCCGTTGGGCGCAAGCCCTCGACGAAGTCCTCGTAGGAAAAGGTGGGGTGAAATTGAACGATGTGTACTGCGTCCAATCGGCCGTCGGTCAGGTACCTCGCGATCTTCTCCGCGACAAACGTCTTGCCGGTCCCCGGCGGCCCGGCCAGGATTATCTGTCGGCGACGGCTACGCAGGGTTTCAGTGAGATCCTCGATTTCCTGTTTATCCCAGTGAGTTTCGCGGATCAGCCACGCTAGATCCGGTGTTGGCGTTGTTGGTTCTTCGGTTCGATCTATGAGGGTGCGCAGCATTTCCCACTGGGGCTTGGTCACCTTGTAGTTGGTTCCATTCGGTTGTTTGATGATCTGCAGATCTTTCAGGATCGGATCACCTAGCAATTGACCTCGAAGCACAGGGTGGTCGTGAAGGCTCCGGTCGAGCCGGTAACCGATTGCGCGACTTTCAGCGGGCGCGTCGGCGCCTTCCCACTCCTCACGCGGGCGTGTGAAGCTTTCGCCGACGATGGTCCCGGTCGCGTAAATGCCAGCTTCAGGCCCTGATACCCAGAGCAGCACCGTGTCGCCATCGGCAACATCGTTCATGTGCTGTCGTAGCACCCAGCTGTCCGTTGACCCCGGACCAACATCCGGCCGCGCCAGATAATCCCTTAAATCGTAAAACTCCGGATTGGACTGAAAAATCCACACATGTGGTTCCCGTTTCGCAGGTGGGTTCCATTGGTTCAGATACAGCGGATCCCTGTAGAAGTCGATTGGGCCGCCTGCCCTCTGAGTTAGTGCGGCGTAGATGCGATGGAGATCAACGTCGACGTCGTCAGTGGACCCCTCGGGTAGGCATTCCTCTGCGAAGGCATTACGTATCGCTAGCCGCTGGCCGGCAATGATCGTGGGTAGATAGAACCACGGGAATGCCAAGTAGAGCAGTGACTGCCGCTGTGCTGCCTCCGTTCCGCCTGGTGCGCCCTTAACGAACTCACGGAAGGACAATGGGTCAGCCAAAGCAGCCTGGCGGACCTCCTCAGGTTGGCTGCACGCGTAGTGAGCGAATGTAATGAGCCAACGGAGTCTCGCGAAGCGGCCGCTCTTGAATCCGATACCTCCGCGGAACATCCCATGCTTCAAGGTCGCTTCCACTTCGACGGGAATGGCCACCGGTGGATCGATTTCTTCGATCGGCAATCGAATCAGTTCTCGCTTGCGTACGGCGCCGTAGTCTCCGAGCGGTAGAAGGTTTAGGAGAATCAGGTCCGCGAAGAGCAATCGGGCCTCGCGTGAAGCCGCGCTCATCTGCTTGCGCAGTTTGTTGTCGAAGGTGTCGCTCGATGTATCAGGACTATCGATGTACACGCTGATCAGTTCGGCCGCGGCCGAGACAGTCCACACATGCTCGGTCGGCGAAAGGGTTGACCGGCCGTTGAGGATGCCGTCGGTGACGATCCGAGGGCCGAGCGTTTCGACGAACGGAGCACCTTCCCTTCCCATCCCGCTATAGGCCTTCGTGCCCAGGTCGTCGATCGTCGGCAAGGTGTCTCCTATTGTTTTGCTTGACCATATTCGACTCGTTGTCGAAACCGAGCGAACTTTCGACGACTGCCCGTCTTGACGAAGTCTGTCACTGAGACGCGACTCGCGGCACCTGCCTACCGGTGGTCGACAGCGTTTGCGTTTCGTGTCCACGGATTCGGCCTGCTAGGTGTCCACGCACTGCTACTCGCTATGGCAGCATCGTTGAGGTGAGCACGACCCTCACCCGCCTGTGCCGATGAACTCCGGGGCCACATTCGACGACGACCTCTTTCGTTTGCTCTCGGCCGTCGTAAGTGCGGGTGACGTGGTCTACACGCTGGGTTGGGCGCGGCCCAACTTCGTCGAGTCCGTCGGCCGTGATGGGATCTGGGTCAGCACCGAGCGCGCGAGTGGTGAGCGTTCAGACCTGCTTTTTGTGCCGGCGTGGGCCGTCATCAACGGCTGCAAAGCACTCCGCGACGATCGACAACTGGACCAGCGCGACCTTCTGAAGAGGTTCGGCGTGAGTCAATCAGGCTTCGTCTGTGCGCTACTTGCGCGCTTTCCCGGTGTGGACAGCGTGACCAGCCCCCGAGTCGGGCTCCGATTATCTGACCCAACGAACCGAACCGACGAAGCGTCGACACCACCCTCGTCAGGGTCGGAGAGACGGGACGTTTCTGATACTCCTCACGAACATGCAGTCGCAGAAACAGAGAGGTCAGAACCGGCAGCCTCTTCTCGAGTCGCGGCGGGCGGCGGTGAGTCGGCACCGGTAGACCGCGAACTTTTCGAGCCCTCAGACGGACTCATGTCCAGAGGCGCGCGGTTCAGCGTCGAACTCTACGAGCGCATAAACCTGGTTATCGAACCGGGTGACGAGATCGCCACGCTGAGCAGCCTCAAATTGAATGAGATCGTGGCTATCGACCGCGACGGGATCGATGTCGCGACTGAGCGGTCTCGACGTCTCGGTAAGGGACCGCAACGCGTGCCGGCCTGGATGGTGACGCGCGCCTGGGAACATCTCCGGGCGCACGGTTCGCTGAGTCAACAGGGCCTGCTCGACGATCTTGGGGTCAAGCGCTCGGCGTTCGTATGCGCGCTCTTAGCCGCGTTCCCCGACGTCGAGGTCGAGTCTCTGCGCCCGACCGTCCTGAGGTTCGCCCCGGTGTTCGGCGCAAGCCCCGGCTCATAGAGCCCCGTATGCCGGGGTCGGCGCACCCAAGGCTTCTGGAGTGCAGGTCGCCTACTGCCAGAGGCTTTAATGTACGAGCTGACCACGATTGGGACTCGAGGGCGTCACGCCGCCGGGAGGTAGATGTGCGTCCATCCAGTGACCCCTTCATGAAGCCTTACACCGCAACTGGGCGGCGAGGCAAGGTGAACGTCCGTCAGTTCCGCAAGGCAATGACGCACGCCGTAGACGTCGACGGACTGGTCTGGAAGTTCTTCTCATCAGGAGTTGACGCCGACGCTTACGCCGCCGAGAAGTCTGCGGAGGGTTATGACGCAGTCGTCGTACCCGCGGAACCCTACGTTTCACCGGACGACGACAGTGCAGATCCTTTGGAGTCGCTACATTCACCGACGGTTCAGCGCGCTCCGACATCAAGCACCCTGTCTCGGAGACTTCTTGGACTCCTCGAGGCGCGGGGGTACTCGGACGAGGAATTCGAAGATGCGCTCCGCGAAGAGGGTGTCGTGATGGCCGCCGAGATCGCCAGGCGACTGCTGGATGGAACCGGTGCGCCTCCGTCTGACTCGACAATCGACGCCCTGTCCCGTGTATTCGAGGTCGAGCCGGACTATTTCGTCGTCGAGGACTCCGGCATCGAGCAGGGCATCGATGTGCGCGACGAACACACTCCCGTTGCCACCCCCTACAACGCGCCGCCGACCCAAGTCGAACCGGATGCCGAGCCCCCGGCCGGAACGGCGGGCTACAAAGTCCCAATGCAGGGGGTCGGACGTCTAATCCGAGGCTTGTCGGACGCCGCGGACCGCTGCCTGCAGGGTTCGAGTACTGACGTACTGCCTGCGACCAGGCTCACCCGGGCTATCTGGTCGGTGAGCAACGAACTGCGCAACGCGGTTGGCGATGAAGTGCTGATACCGCTGGAACTTCTGGAAGAGATCGTCGTCGCGTGGGCGCGTGCTCATCCCTCAGACAGCGATACGCGGGAGGAGTATCTCTGGGCTGCCGCCTTACTGGGGCAGCGTCCGTCCGCTTAATCGTCCGGTTCGACTGGGGTTTCAGCCTGCCCGGTGATCGGCTGCCCGCCCCGCTCCGAACGACGCCTGCGCTGAAAGTCAGCCGTTTCTCGGGAGTGGCATCTGTGACAAAGGGTCACGAGGTTGCCCGGGTCGTTGAGTTCTTCACTCGGCAGCGCGTCGAGTTGTTCGGCCATTGCGCTGATGTGATGTACCTCGAGGTAATAGCGACTGTCGCCTGCTGTCAATGCGATCGCACGGTCACGTCGGCAACTCTGGCAGGTGAACGCATCTCGTTCGAAGACCCTGTGACGCAACTCCTCTGGGAACTTGCGTTGCCGTGGATCTCGTCGATCTTGTTCGTCTGCGGACACCAATCTGTATTGGCCCGGCGTCAGGAAAGCCACGTCGATGTGTGACTCGATCGGCCAACCTTCTTCGTCGCGTAGCTCGCGAACTCGGCGGCTTCCCTCCTTGATCTTCGCCACGTAATCGAGCTGATCGCGGGTGACCACGTGTCCCACCTCTGCTATGAGGAACTGAAGGATTCGGTCCCGCGCCGAGCCGGGCCGCCTCCGGATATCGTTGGCGGTACCCCACTTGCCTGCGGCATCGGCATTGGGCTCAGCGCGGACCAACCGGTAGCGACCGCCGTCTTCTTCGATGTCGTATCCGCTCTCCACGCGCAACTCGCGGATTCGTCGCGCCCACTCTTGAATGCCGCTGATTGCGGCGAGTTCCTGACCCTCCACCCATTGTCCGGTCTTGGATTGAAGATGGGCCAGGATAGCGCCGCGGGCGCCCTGGCCGTGAGCAGCGCGTCGGCGGGCACCGAAGTGGCGGGTGATGAGGACGCGCAGCTCAGCGCTGATCGACTCCAGCTCGTCGCGGGCTCCTTCGGCGCTGGGGTCGTCTGCTACCGCACCCAGCAACGCAGCGATCCGGCGTAGGTCTTCGCTGATGCCATCCAATGGCGAGCCGGGCGAGCCTTCCATGGTCAAGTGAGCGAGGCGCGGATCTGACCCGCAACCGCCGAAGCCAGCCCAACGGGGACGGCATTACCGATCTGCTTCGCGATCTCGATCTTCGATCCGCACCACGCAAACGATTCTGGGAAGTCCTGCAGTTGTGCAGCTTCAAGATGGGTAATGACTCTATTTACGCGGTCCCTTGGGTTCTTCCGGTCCCACTGCGGGTGCAGGTACTGGCCCTTTTCCGGCTTGAAGAACTCGGTACGGATGGTAAGCGAAGGAGCATCCCACCGCATACGGCCCATGACGTCGGTAGTCCCCGTCGCCTTCTTTCGCCAGCAGTCGGGTAGGAGTTCATCGGGCAGATCGAACCTGCCGCCGCCAGGAGGGATGCAGTCGTAACGCTGGAGCGATAGCTCCCGGGGGTTGCGACCGAAGTGGAGATCGAGCCACTTGAACTGACCAGGTACGACCTGGCCGAAGTACGTTGCCTTCGCTTCCGGCAGGGAGGTCGTTGTGGGTCGTTCGGGCAGCTTGCCAATCCGTTCGCGCACCGTGGTCCAGGGCCGCAGGTCGCCTTTAGGGACCTTCGAGTGCGTCGGAGTCGGGAGATCGATCTGCCCGATGCGCGATCCGATCACGATGGCGCGGGGGCGGCGCTGAGCAACTCCAAAGTCGGCCGCGAGGAGGACGCCGTGCGTCAGGGTGTAGTCGCTGAGCATGCCGTTGTCAGCCTCGTCGAGCAGAAGCTGGAACTCGGCGCTCTTCCGGAAGCGATCGACGTTTTCGATCACGAACACCTTTGGGTTGGCACGTTCGACCACCTGCAGGTAACGCTTCCACATCGTGTTGCGCGGGTCGTCGACGTCCTTGCTGCCCAGGTTGGAGAAGCCCTGGCACGGCGGGCCGCCAATCACCACGTCCGCGTCAGGAATATCGCCGTCGAGCGCATCGTCGATATCGCCCCAGAAGGTGTGGCTCTCGCCGAAGTTCGCCGCATAGGTGGCCGCCGCATGCAGGTTCCACTCCACCGACAGCACGGGCTCGAATCCGTGGGGCGTGAAACCCGCCGTCATCCCCCCGCAACCTGCAAACAGGTCGATCATCTTCAGGGGTTTCGTCACGGGGTCATCGTATTCACCTCCACCGACAGCGCGACCCAGGCACGCCGTTCTTACCCTGGACCTGTGGCTGAGTCATGGGCGTCGTCTCCGGGAGTCCGCGCCAGCATGCGTTCGAACAAGGGCCGGGACACCAAACCGGAACGGGCCCTCCGATCGGCGGTTCACGCGCTCGGTCTGCGTTACCGGGTATCGGTTCGGCCGCTGAGGGACGTACGGCGCACCGCCGACCTCGTCTTTACTCGAGTCAGGGTCGCTGTCTTCCTCGACGGTTGCTTTTGGCACGGTTGCCCGGAGCACCACACGATCGCCGCGACCAATGCCGTTTTCTGGGCCGAGAAGGTAGAGACCAACCGGGCAAGGGATCGAGACACCGACCGCAGGCTGGCCGACGCAGGCTGGGCCGTCGTGCGGGTGTGGGAACACGAGGACATTGGATCGGCAGCCGAACGCATTCGTGGAGTGGTGCTGGCGCGTCGGGCTGATAGTGCTAGCTGACCCAGTCTTGGAAGTAGCCACGAATGCCCCCGGGCGCGCCTATCAGAACGGCCCGGTCGAGGAGAAGATTCATCTCCTCACAACTGGTTTCCGGCAGCAGCGAGCACGCGTGGCATGCCGCCAGGTTCAAGGCATCGGTGCCCGCCGGTTCCGACTCGATGCACAGCGGGTCCGACGAACACCATGATGCTGCGACGATCGCACTGCGCAACGAAGGCTCCAGGCGCTCCGGGTCTGCCTGACTGATCAGGCCGCCGAGCGATCCCGCCGAGTCACTGGTGGCGGTGTAGATCAGTAGGCCTGCGTGGTGGTCGGTGACGTAGAGCCGTTCCCTGAGCGAGGCGGCCGGGTACCCGCATTCCAGCGACCACTGATTGATCAACAGGTGGGCGAGAGTGTGGGTGAGCAACAGCCGGGCGGAGATGCGTGGAGCGAGCACCGGAATTCGATCCTGCTCGCGCTCGCGGGCATTGGCGCGAAGCGTTTCGACGCGATGGCCGAGGCGCGACTGCGCCTCCCATTCGGCCAGGCGCTCCGGCGCTAGTTCGACGAAGATCCCTTCGCCGATGACTTCGACCGCGGGTAGATAGGGCAGCTGGTCGGTCGCGAGAGGCGACAGTCGCTCCTCGAGATCCGTGGACTCTGGCTCCTTGACTCGGGTGAAGGACGACAACACGCGTACCTCGCGCAGCCGCTTGACCACCATGACCGATTCGAACACCTCAGCCACTGCAGGCGTGACGGTCGTCGCAGGGACGCAGACGAAATCTTGCTTGCCCGAACGCTGCGCTTTCCCCCTTGTGAGCGCCGCGTGCTCCTGCTCTTTGATGACGTCGGTGCTCACCTCTTCCGAGGAGTTCTCGGCATCGCGCCGTTCACGAGCCGCCTCCACGAGTTCTCCGACGGTGTAGCCACTGGTCTGGTCCAGGCTCATGTTGGCCAGCACGTCGGGCAGAGCGGCATCTGGGACGTAGCGGATGGCTTCCCAGTAACGGTTGAGGGCTTTGAATGCGTCCTCAGACCACGGTGGGATGGAAATCGCGGACTCCATCACCGAGAACCACACGTTGGACGCGCCGCGTTGAAGGACCCGGGGTATACGCGAGCATCCGTCGGGATCGCGTCGACTGAGCCAAGGCTGATTGGCCGTGCAACCTATCGCGTCCCGCAGCGCCGCACGACGAAAGGCTCCCTCCATCGACCGGCTCTCCCCGCACGAGCAGCGAACCACTATGTCGCGCAGCGAGGCGGTGAGTCCCAAGGTGGTGATCTTGAGGTCGTGCTTGCCGTCGCGCGCGGCGCCGCGCCCATGAACCCAGGCCCTATACGGGAAATCATCGATGTGGCCGCCCTCGCACACCATGACGAACCGTGAGGGTACGAGCGCGCCGCCGCAACCGCACTCGTTCTTGTCGGGATCGGGGGCTAGCACGCGGAACTGATCGACGGTCCCGCATTCCGGGCACGAGTACCAGCGTGGGAAGCGGACGACCGGTATGTCGTCACGCTTGTCGTCGCCGGATGCTGCCGGAAGAATGAAGTGCCGAACTCCGCAATGGCGTTCGAGCCGTGGTTCGTGGATCCACAGATCCTGATCACTCGCGTCCCACCGATCGAGCCCGGCGACCATGAACGACTCGTCCTCGATCGCGATGATCGCGCCGACGCCGTAGGTGGTGACCAGTTGGCTGCGTCGTGCCTCGCCGAGCGTTCTCGCCATCATGACCTCACCAGGTAGAGATTCGACGTGCGGTCGACGTCGCGCAGACTCCACAGGGTGGGCATCACGTCGGGCAGGTCCTGGACGTCTTGGGCAGCCTCGACCAGCAGTGATCTGTCCGGATTGTCACGATTCGAGTACTGCAGTTCACGATCAGTTTCAGCCCGCCGCACCCAGGTTGCGATGAAATGGTCGAGTTCTGCACGCGTCGGACCGACTTCGGTCGAGTCGATGGCGTCCACTCGCTGCAGGATCTCGTCGCGAATGGCGTTGACGTCGTCGATATGGCTGTCGATGTTCGCCGCGTCGGAGTTCTCGTGCAGTCCGCGAACCGTGTGACGCGCCCACGCGACGAGCACGGCGTGGAGCCCGCGATCGCGGGCGCGCGGGCTGAAGGGAGTCACGCTGGTCGACTCGACCTCTCGGTACAGTGCCGAGTGGTAGGTGAGGAACGATTCATAGTGCGAGCGATCCCGGGAACGTGCCGCGTTGTAGATCGTCGCGACCAAACCGGGGTAACGACGTCCGACGCGGCTCGTCGATTGGATGTATTCCGAGGTGGACTGGGGTTGCCCCATGACGGCCATCAAGCCGAGTCGGTCGATGTCGACACCGACCGAGATCATGTTCGTCGCGAGAATGACGTCGAGTGTGTCCGGGTCCGGGAGTTGCAGTTTCATGCGCTTGAGGTAGCCGGGGATGTCGACCGAACTGGCGCGGCTGGTCAATTCGATGGGGTCGTTCGGCTCGCGTCTCGACCGATCGTCCGGTGCCAGGAGGTCGATGCGTTCTTCGACGTCGTCCTGCACCTGCATCCTTGCGCCGGCGAGGACGCGCAGGCTGTTGAAGTAGCCCACCAGCGTCCAATACGGGTCTCTGTCCGCGTCCGTTCCCGGTATGTCCTTGGCGAACTGCAGGAGGGCAGCGTAGACCCGGACGAGAAGCGTTGTTTGACTCTTGCCAGGTGCCATCAATCCGAGATATCGACGGGTGCCCTTCGAATCAGGGGCCGCCTCAACGGCGAAATATGAATCACGCGAATCGATCCCAGGCGGAGGGAATTGCATGACCGATCGCTGGAATAGGGCCTGACCCTGGGCCTGTGCACGACGGATGGTCGCGGTGGAGGCGATCACCTTGGGCCTGATGTCGCCGCGGCCGGCCAGGTGGTCGACCACGGTCTCGTACAGGCCCGTCAAGGTGCCCAGCGGCCCAGAGATCAGGTGGAGTTCGTCTTGGATGATCAGATCGATGCCGCTCAGGCTCGGATCGTCGCGGTTGAAGAGCGCATCCGCCTGCGCGCGCCACGGAAGCCCGGCGAACTTGTCGACCGTTCCAATGATCAAGGTCGGGTGGTAGTCGTAGATGTCTTCGTCGACGAGATACGCGGGTAGGTTCTTCGCGAACTCGCATGCGACGTTCTCGCAGTTGATGTTGAGCCGCGGGGGAGTGTTTCCGACCCAGTACTTGTAGGCATCCATCCGAGTTCCGCACCAGGGGCACGTGCGGAATTGAACTGGATTGCCTTCCTTTGGGATCGCAGAGGGCTTGTCGCGGAGCTTCGTGATCGCACGCTTCGTCTCGGCTCTCGTAAGCGGCGTTGCGCTGCGGCCAACGTAGAGACCGATCGACATCTCCACCCGCCCCAGGTCGCCGCGTTTACGACGGATCGACTCGCAACAGCAGATGAGTAGTGTCGCTCGCTCGAACTGTTGGATCGTGAGCAAGCGCAAGGTGTAACGCATCAGCGCCGTCACGCCGGCGCCCCGCCCGGTGAGTCTGCGAAGGAAGACGGTGAATGCGATGAGTCCGAGGTATGCCTCGGTCTTGCCGCCGCCAGTGGGAAACCAGAGCAGGTCCGCCGACCGCCGGTCGTCGTCTTTTTCGTCGACTATCCCCTTGAGGCACAGCAGGACGAAGGCAAGCTGAAACGGGCGCCAACGCGCGGGGATGTCCTCAGGCTGAAGTTCAGTGCGCTCGTTGAGAATTCGTTCGCTTCGAATCCGTTGCTCGACCATTGCCGCGTTCATGAGACGGAATGCTTGGAAGGCGTCGGGGGAGGTCCGCAAGATGTCGGCGCCCAATCGCATCCGCGCGGCCGCGAGCTTGCACTGGTCCACGTGTCGAGTAGCGGTGCGAAGCAGTTCGCCGTCGAGGGCCGCCGCTGCTGCCTCGGTCGCATGTATCCAGTTCTCGTATCCAGCGACTAACGCGTCTAGACCGGCCAAGACAGCATCTCGAGTCTCTGATTCGAGCGCTCTCATGTCGAGTGCTGGGACGTCGATGGCGGGATTGGAGTCCGCAAGTCGAACGTCGTGAAATGGCGCGAAGGTGGTTTCCAGACGAGTAGCCATGCCCGACGAGTCCACGTCCCAGTTCACCGCGCAGCCGTGGCCAATCGCGATGTTGGGCACGTGCGCGAATAGAAGCTGATTCGACCGGACTTCTTCGTCGTCTACCAGCGCGGTTGCATCCGTCCGCTCCGTGAACACCGGCCGGGTCTCGCCATCCGCCGCGACGGCCAGCACGGGTTGGAAGATCGTGTCAGCGTCGCGTTGGCCGAATCCCGCCGTCGGCCTCCGCTCGTTGATGAGCACGAGGGTGATCGCGACGGTGCCGGATGCATCGACCGGGCGCACGCGCTTGAACAACGTCAAATCATCGCCGACAGGGACACGACTCCCGGGATCCGGAACGTTGACGTCGACGGTCAGCGACTCGTGTTTCATGGGAACGCGTCGCCACGGCGGTTCCGTTTGCGAATCAGCTGCGGGTTCGGCGACGTATCGGGCCGCGTCGATGTCGACCCTGATGCGATCGCTGAGTTTTGCCTGGACGGCGAAGGTGAGGCCCATCGAGGCCGGGTTCTTCACATTGGCCATGGCCACCGCCGGGTCCGGAGTGGCTGCCTCGTCGTAGCCCTCGTCGTCGTCCGTGTCCTGAGCGGCGTCGACGTGTCCGGCCTGGCTCCATCCGCCACCGGCCGGATACAGCATGCCTGCCACGTAGCGGGTAATCGGCGGGTCGTCGATCAGCTCGGTGTCCCCACCGGCCGGCCCGATCAGGTCGGCGATCAATCTCTGCGACAACTCATCACGGAACGCGTACATGCCGCTGAGGCCAGCCATTCAGACTCCAAACATATCCAGATTCACCATGTTCCGATTCCCCGGACACGGCAGTGCGGAACGAACTGATACGGCGCCTCGTACTTCTCGGCCACGATGCGCGGTAGGGCCGCCGTCGCCACGATCTCGACGCGGCAACCGTGGATCTCATTCGGAAGTGGCTTCTTCAAGTCAAGCCGCGTTGAGATGAGTTCTCCGAACGCGGGTTTCGTCGCCGCGACCCACCGTCCATCGTGGGTTACGTCGTAGACGGTGTCAGCGGTGCCTTGCCGCAGACGTAGCGATACCGCGTCTCCCGGCGCGACCGCGGTATGGATGTAATCGATGACATTCGGAACTGAGTCTTGTAGCTCGTTACGGCCGGTGACGTCGAACGTCGATACGTCGGAACCGCATATCTCGATACCGGTGGTGTAGCGACGCTTGCCTGCGAAACCGATGCGCCGCCAACGTCGCTCCCGCGGGAGGTGACTCCAGCGCCCGTCGTCGACGCGGTCCAAGGACATCACGTCGTATCGGGCTCGTGTGAGCCCGACGTAGAGCACTCGTAGCTCAGCCGACCAATCCTCGGCGTCGAACGCGAACGGCGCCAGCAGCACAGAGTCGAACTCCAATCCCTTGGCCCGGTGGATCGTCGACACGACGACGCCACCCGTCGCGGAATCGATGAGTTCATCGGGAGGAATGCGTCCCGAGAGATTATCCGCGACCTGATCGAGGTTGATGACCCCCTTGCGCGGTCTGACTGCGCGGCAGAGGGCGCCCCACGTGATCGACGGATCCCACGGCAACTGTGCGCCGACTTCTTCGAGAGAGGCTTGGGTGATCCGGCGCTGACCATCGATGTTCTGCAGGCGGCTAAGCCATCCGCCGATGACTGGATCGTCTGCTCGACGTCGTAACCGGTGCGGCACGCCAGCGTCGTAGAGCACGGTAGACACCGACAAGGCTTCGCTATTGCGGCGGGTGAGTATCACTGCATTCGTCGCCATTTGGAGGATCGGTGCAGCATTGGCGATGGCGCCGGCCGAGCGGAGGCCGCGAAGCGCGTCCTCGAAACGTGGGAGTGCGGTGGCTCGATCCGCGGCGGGAGGACGGAGCAAGTCGCCGAGCCCGCTGATCGCTAGGACCTGGGCGTCGCGCGTTCGATGGTTCTCGACCATCCGCAGTCGCATTAGCGCGCCGCCGACCTTGAATTCGAGTCGCTCAATGAACGACGGGCCGTCGGCCTCCTCGCCGGTAAAATCGTAGATGGCCTGGGCCTCGTCGGCGAAGACCGTGAAGCCACAGCCGATGGAGGTCAGGAGAGCGGCGACGAACTCCGCACGCACCCCGGTGAGATCCTGCGCCTCATCGATGAAGATGTGCCGAATGTCGGCAAGGTCGTCGGGCACCCGTTCACTGAACATCGCCGTTGCGAGTTCGATACGCCGGTCGTAGCCGACATCTTCGAGTGAGTCGCCCCCCGTTCGGTCCAGAAGCCGAGTGGCGAAGGAATCGAAGGTCGCACTGCGAACACGGGCGTTGCGGTTTGATTGACCTCCGATACGGCGGCGCAGTTCCCCGACTGCGGCCCGGGAGAAGCTGAGCGACAACATCTCCTGGCTCGCCACATCGGACTCGTTCTCAACGAGGTGAGCAATCCGTGCGACGAGGGTGTGCGTCTTACCTGCGCCAGGTCCCGCCGTCACCAACAGCTTGGCGTCGACGTGTTGCTCGACGACGGCACGCTGCTCACCACTCAGTTCGAGAATCTCGGGCACCCTACCTCTCGTCCCACAGGAACTCGAAGTCCGTGAACGCCAACTTTCCTCCGTACATTCGAACGTTGTCCTCCACGTCGACGATGAGGCACTCGTCCGTCCCGCCGTTGGCGGGACCGCGCAGCCCTCGGCCGATCATCTGGAGATACAGATTCGGACTGTACGTCGGCCGGGCGACATAGACGGCTCGGACCTCAGGAGCATCGAACCCCGTCGTGAGCGTGCCGTAATTGGTCAACACTCGGATGTTGCGTCGCTTGAACTGTTCGACGTAGTGCCGACGGGCGCCCGGGCGGGTCTCCGCCGTGACAGCTGCCGCGGTGATGTTTTCGAGTTGAAGCAGTGCAGCCAAGGTCTGCGCATTCTCAACCGATGCGGCGAACAGCAGGACCTGCCAATCGGGATCCAGGCCACGGATCGAATCGACGAGCGTTCGGTTGCGTGCTGCGTTGAGACCCAGTTCGGCCTCAACTGCCCGCGGGAGGCGACTGAAGCGGGTCAGTTCGTCCATCTGTGCTTCATCGAGGTCGATCTGGATCCCGTCGATCCGGCGATGCACAACGCGCGAGAGGATGCCCCGATGCTGCAGCAGGGTGATGAGTTGTTCGGTGTTGTCCTCTGGGAAGAGGCCGTCGTCGAGGCGCTTTCGGCCGTATCTCCTGACGAGGGTCTCCGTAGCAATTTGATTGGCTCCGATGAACGGAGTGGCAGTCAAGCCGATCAGCGCGCATCTGTCCGTCCCCCGCGCATCGCCCGCATTCAACCCGAGCCATTTGAGCAAGCGTGTCGTCGTGGGAGTGGTCGCACCGCGGTGAGCTTCGTCGACGATTACCACCCCCGCCTCGGAAAGCCACTCGTACCTCGGCTGTTCGATGACGGCTGCGTCCAGCTTCTGGATCGTCGCAACCACCACCTGGGGCCCGCCGGTTGGCTCGGCCGAGTTGACGTCCCAGAGCCTGCTGATGGTCAACGAAGTCGGGGGACCCTTCGCTCGCCAGACTTCTGCCCACGCTTGCACGGCTTGCTCGCAGAGTTCGTCGCTTTGAGCGATCCACAGAACCGGTGCGTGGATCTCGTCGTCGTTGAAGTGTTCGACGAGGCTCTCGACGGCCACTCTTGTCTTGCCTGCGCCTGTCGGAAGCGACAGCATTGCGCGCTTGCGGCGCTCGGTGGAGCGCAGCAAGTCGCGTAAACGTCCGCCTACCTCCTCTTGGAAATCGTGAAGTTTCTTCAGCTCTACGGGGCCGATGACCTCGAAGGCTTGATCCCGGCGGTCCTCGGGGAAGCCCGCATATTCCCTCGGAAATCCGAGGTCCCGGACGAATTCCTGCGCCACTCGCCCGCCCGCCCACTGACTGGGCGGCTGCAGCCCCCGCATTTCAAGCTCGTTCTTCGCTTCCCGAAGTATATCGACGCCGTGAACCGACAGTGCCATCTCCGCGAGCTTGCGGTCGTCGACGGTATGGCCCTGCTCCTCGACCGCTTCGACGAGTGCCGTTGGCACATAGCGTCGCAACGCTTCCGGGCCGAGGGTGATTAGGAGGCGCGACTCCTCATCCGGTTGTTCACGAATGCGCTGCAGCAGCTTCCGATGCCCCTCGTCGATGCGATTCTGCAGCAGAGCGGAGATCTGTGATTCCACGAGATCAAGGTTCAGCTGACTGGAGATGAACCCGAGCAGGGCGGCGTCGTTCTCATGCGGATCGGGTCCTTCGTCGATCCGCCAGTAGACGCGACTCTCCGAGAACGCTCTGTCGACGTTCACCGTCGTCTGACCGCCTTGAGCGCGGACGGTGCGGGTCAGCTCCTTGCATCTGATAAGCGTCTTCTCGCGGTGACCGCCCATCGACGGCAGCAGTCGAAGCCCGGGAAATTCGTCGATCAACGGAACCTCCGGCGATGCCGGCTGGTAGCCGATTTCAATCGTGATGAGGTCGCCTTGTTCGCGTAGGCGCCACTTTGCGACCAGACGGGCGGCATCCGGCGCCGTCGGGGCGAGCACGATTGGGGTATCGATGGCACGCAGCTGGGCGTACAGCTCGGTGTCCGCGATCGCGGTGATCTCGGAAGGCGCATGCAGCCCGTGTCCGAGTCCGACACGACAAGGCAGCGCAGTCGGCGGAGGAAGGACCTTCGCGAGCGCCGATACGAACTTGCCGATGAGGTCGTCGTCTGTTTCGCCGACGAGGGATTCGAGCGAAGCCGCCAAGACTGGCTTTGGGCACTCAGCAACATCGTGCGGCAGGGCGAGCACCGACGTCGCCTCCGCTGAGAGCCGGCTGACGGGCAGGAGGCGCCCGAACTCGGCGAGGGTGGCGGACACCGCGCCATTCACGGGCCGCAGCCCGCGCGTCGTCATCAGCGTCCCGTGCTGCTTGATCATCCAGGCGCTCGGCGACATCACGTCCACAGTGTCGAGGTGGACAGGGCCGCTGGCACGCCACGTCCACACGTTCTGCGTGGTAGGTAGGCGAAGCAACTCGTTAGTAAGGCGAGCGCCGACCTCGTCACTCAACTCCGGAAGCACCTCCAGGTGGCTCGGAATCTCATCCAGATTTGGCTCAATTGAATTGCCGCGCAGGGCTATTCCAGCGACATTGAACTCGTCGCGAACGAAGTCGACGTAGTCGGCGAACCACGTCGGTGGACTGTCGAACCCGGCGCGATTTGCGTGCGGGACGTCGGTCGCGCCGAGTGCTCGCAACAACTCGAGGTTCTCGGCGTGCCAACCCTCGTCGATCGTTACGAAAGTGTCCGATCCATCGGTGGTAGCGATCGGCCCGGCGAGCAGTGCTGAGCGCAGCGGACGGAAGGTCCCCGCCAGCGTTCGAACTCTTAGTTCGCCCGGGGTGAATCGGCGGGTGAGCACTACTAGCGCCTGGTCCGCAGGGAGTCGCTCCGCGCGCTTCCAGAGTTCGCTCCAGTAGTCGTCGGAGGCGCCGCCTGTCGCTAGGAACGCGCCGAACTCCGCTGATTTGTCCACGTCAGCGACGCGGAACACGTTCCGCAAAGCTCGTTCAGCGAAAGGATCGGTGACCACTTCGGGATCGACTTCGGCCGTGTCTTCGATGTCAGGCCGGCCGCCGACGAAGACCTTGTTCGGGTCTGGTGGTACGAGATTGCCGGACGTGGTCAACACAATCTGCGCCGAACGGATCTCCTCGAAGTCGATCGGGGACAACTGGCCCTTCAATAGTTCAGCAACCTGGAGCGCGGCCGCCGAAGCTTTCGGTGTCGACGGACTCGCCAATGCCTCGAGCCACTCGCGGTACGTCGCAACGGGGGGCACTTCGTCGTTTCGACCATCGCGCGATGCCTCGAGCAGCCGCTCCACTCGAGGTCTGCGCTCGCGCGTCTCCACGGAGGCGTGCACCCAGCGGTGTGGGCGGAAGTCGAAAGTGGACCAGAGATCGAGTGCTACCTTCGGCACCCGTTCCGGGTGGAGTCGAAGGTTCGCCGGCAGGTCGAGTTCGCCACGTTGATTCGGCAGCGACTCTCGGGTGGACGCGAGTCGGTATACCTCTTCGGTGATCCTGCGGTCAGCCCAGGCCCTCGCCTCGCGTCCGCGGGCGGGCATCCGATCGAGATGCCGGCCCGGATCATCGGCTGAGGAAACCTGATGCAGGTTGTCGACCACGAGCGCTGCGGCGACGTCGATCAAAAACTCGTTGAAATCTCCACGGAGCAGATTCTCGCGGTCCGGATTTGTCTTCCATGGTGCGTTCAGGATGCCGGACAGCGTGGTCTCGAACGTCGTGGGGAAGAACGCCCAGAATTTGCCGATCGAGGTCGGGCCCGACATTGGAACTGCCCAGTCGACGGGGAGGCGGTCTCGCTCCTGCCGCCTTCCCGCGTCCTTTCTGGCCGCGTCCGTCGGCTCTACGACTTTGCGGAAGACGCGCCACCGCTGATTGACTTCACCCTCGACGAGCCTGACATCTTCGCCGCCGCGTTGAACCGTGATGGTCCGGTTCACGCCCGCTACGCGATCGTCCAGAATGAGCTGGTTGACATGCCTGGTGAACAGCAGGAATTCGGCCGGGAAGTCGCTGAGGTCCCTCGCGAGCCAAGATGTGTCCCGGCTCGCGTCGCGCGGCAATCGTACGACCGTCACGCTCCACGACATGAGTTCGTCGAGGATGGGGTCCGACTGTGCGGACGCACTTGGGTCTAGTGGCTCGCCGAGCCGGAGAATCGGATGCGGGAAGTCGACGGTCCCGATGTGATCGTTGATCAAGCTCGCCGAATAGCCGTCACTGAACCGCAGGCTGACGGGGCGCGAGTAGAACTCCGGTCGATCGGTGACCGCAAGCACTGACTTGAACCCCAAGCCGAAGCGGCCGATCTCCTCACCACGTTTACGTGATGTGTTGGAACTCAACATCGCTCCGAGACCGGCCTCATCAATGGGGTCGCCCTCGTTGGCGCAGTACAGATGCGTGTCCGTGAGGATGACTTCGATACGCCCGCCTGACCTGCGGACCATTGCATCCGCGCCGTTCTGTACTAGCTCGTAGACCTGGCGGTGCCCGTACCCGCCTTCCGCGATGGCTTGCTCGATGTGAGCGTGCTCTTCCACCCATTCCGGCTTCGATTCGTAGGACTGCAGAGTGCGATCATTCGAATCAGCGAGATACCGTGCCAGGCGCGAATCCGCGCCTTCCCAGCCGCCCAATGGCATACCAACGCCCCTCAACCGGACACATTTGTCGTCCCCAGCTGGCATCGTATAGAACCGGCGGCAAACAATCGGTGAGACGGGGTTCTCACGCTCGAGGGAGATCAGCAAGTGTCGGAAGAGTCAGTCTTGTTCGAGGGACCTTCGTCGCGGCGGGAGGATGAAGTGCCTCTTGAGCGGCGCCTGGACGGGTTTGCCGACCTCGCCAAGGAGTCGACTCAGCTGGCTGGGAAGTTGCGGACGAATCTGAATTCGGTGGCCACAGGCGCGAAGCTGGGCGTCGTTGCGAACGCACACGCTCAGTTGACCCGGGCCAAGAGCAACGTTACCGAGTTGGCGACCTTGATCGACCGCCTCGAGCTGGCCGAGCAGACGTTGGGACTCCGGGGCGCGGAAGCCCGACCGTCGCACCTGGCGGACGAACTCGATCAGGAGTTGGCCAAGCGCGGAGTCGAAGTGGTGAGGGGTCCCGCACCCTATCGGCTGGCCTATCCCGCATGGTTCAAGGTGGAGCGCACCCCCAAGGGCGTCGTCGACGTGGTACTCAATGGCGAGCGCTTGGATTCCCTGCGACCATCGGCGGCCGCAGACGAGATCGCCGAGGCTGTATCGGAGAAATTCAAGGCCGAGCAGTTCACCGAACTGCTACTCAATGTCCGGCAACTTCTTCGGCGCGCCGGCGCGCCGGGTTCTGCCCTCGCGTTGAACGATATTTATGAAATCCTCGTGATGGAACCCGGGAGGGGGGCCCCACGGCGCAAGGAGTTCAGCCGGGGTGCTTTCTACTATTCGGTGCATCGGCTGGCCGAGGACCTCGATACGAAGCCTGACGCCATCGTGGACTTCCCGAACGCAGACAGGTCAGAGGCAATCTTCTTTGACCGCCGAGGGAACAGTCGCAAGTACCTCACGGTGAACTTCACGGATGGGTTGGCCCGTTGATTCCGATCCATCCCGACGACTGGTCGGATGTCATATCGGCGGACCTTCCCGATTTCGTTGGCGGTGGAGGGGCGTTGGTCCGTTTCGTCGTCGGGGAGACGCCGGGCGCCGCTGCGCGTGCGAAGAAGTCACTGAGGGCCCTGGCATCTTCCGCGAAATTGCACTTCTTCGAGATCGACGGCAGCACTACGCGGTTGCACTTCGCGAATGACCTCCTTGGCGCTGTGGCCGAGCAAATCGACTTTCACGAAGTGATGACATCGTTCCTCCTCCAAACAGTCGTTGAGGAGGGTTATGAGGTCCCCGACGAAACCAAGCGGCTCGTAGTGCGGGACATCGCCGAATACAACAGGGTCGATCCGATGAGTGTTCAGAAGGTCGTGAATGCACGGATCAGATCCGCTATCCTGCAGGACCGTAGATTGGTCCGTGACGTTCGGTATGCTCTGTTTGCCATCGCTCGTGAGGTACTTCGGGGCGTAACGGCGGAAGTCGCCAGCGACGTGCCGCGGCGTTGGCTGCAGAACGAGATTTCCAGCATTCGCGAACTCCGCCACTATGGAATCGTCCAGAAGGTCAATCGCTACAACGCCCGAGGGATTCTGCGGTCAATTCTTACATGGCTCCCCAACTCCGGTTGGCGTGGTTCGATCCTCTACATCGACGCCACACGGCTCGCCGAGCCTCGAAACCTGCGCGACTCGACCCTCTATTACACGCGCGCTGCGCTCTCCGACGCCTATGAGGTGATGCGCGAGTTCATCGACGATACCGACGACATGAGCCATGTGCTACTGGTGTATTCGATGCCACCGGAATTTCTTTCGGTGGAACCACGTGGCCGCGGCATGGGCGCCTATCAAGCCTTGCAATTCCGAGTTAACGGGTTCCCTGAAGCAACTCACCCGAATCCCTTATCCAATCTCGTAGTGCTACGCGATCGGGCACAGCGAAGGTCGTTTTCCGTATGATCGAGTCGGCTGTTCACGACCGCCGCGCAATCGAGGCTTTGCGTGCCGGCGTGCCCAATGGCGACGCGGTGCGGGCACTAGGCAGTGGCCAATCGGAGATCATCGCCGAGTTCGAGGCGAGACTCGGCAACGCCGCTGAGATGCAGCCCCAGGAGCCGACCGGTTTTGTAATGACGGGGTCGTTCGGCTCCGGGAAGTCGCATCTGGTCGAGGAATTGCATCAGCTCGCGCTATCGCGAAACTACGTTTCCAGCAAGATCGCGGTGAGTAAGGAAACCCCTCTACATTCACCGCAGAAGGTCGTTCAGGCCGCGGTCGGAGCGATGCAGGCAATGAATAAACCAGACGGTGTGCTCATCGACATGGTGATGCGACACAACTCGGACAAGCAGACAGCTCAAGCATTTCACCGGTGGTGCGGAAGCCGCGAATCGGGGGTGTCGTTCATGTTCCGGTCGTTGCTCGAATTGCGCGATGCAGCGGCGGAAGATCTCGAAGTGGTGGACCTCTTGGTCCAGTACTTCTCCGGGGGCACCGTTCCAATCACCACGATTCGCAGGCACTTCAACGAGGTTGGTCTGAGATCACCGATGGAAGTCGTCCCAGCCATTGATCGGCCCTGGCAAACGATGCGGTTCCTCTCGAGGTTCTGTCAAGTGTTCGGCTACCGCGGGTGGGTCATATTCCTCGACGAGGCCGAACTTATCTCCAAGTACGGCCCGATTTCGCGAGCTAGGGCGTACGACCAACTAGGCCGATGGTTGGGTTTGCTTCCGGGACACCGCATTGCTGGCACCGCAGTGGTGGCAACGGTGATCAATGACTTCGCCTGGGAGGTGCTAGGACAGAAGGGCGACCGATGGGCGGTACCCGAGCTGCTCGGAAGGGGACGTAAGCCAGCCGATCTGGACGGGGTGAAATACGCCGTGCAGGCGATGCAGGCCATCGACGAGGCGCTACCGCTGATACCCATGACGTTGGCGCATCTAGAGAATGCTCAAAAAGTCTTGCGCGAGGCGCACTCGCGAGCATATGAGTGGGACGCACCCGTACTCGATGTCGAGTATCGACGGCACGACCCTATGCGGCATTACGTGCGGCGGTGGATCAACGAGTGGGATGTGCGTCGCCTCTACGGGCGTAAGACGAAGGTCAAGTTCGAAGTTGAGGATATCGACTTCAGCTACGAACAAGATGATGGCTTCGACGGGCCCGAGTGGACCGAGTCAGTCGACTGACTCGGTCCAAGCTGACACGGCTGTATTAGTCTGACGACAGATTTATTGCGCGCGCAGTCACTTCCGTAATATCCCAGAGTTCTTCCAAGTCCAATCCTTCGACTCTGACGCCTTGGGCGGGGCCATGCTCATCCTGTCCCAATATCTCTGCGAGTTCGGCGAATCCAGGATGGCCTGCCACCTTGGGGAACGTCGTCCAGTTGCCTCTGATCGTCAGCCGGTTGTCGTCGTCGATCAACATCTGGAACGGGGGATAGCGTAGGCGGAACGGATAGATGAAAAGCCCTCCGGCAGGTCGCGTCCCGTACCAGAACGGGGGGTGATTGCCGAGAACCCGAGGTTGTTGGCCGAAGCGGTTCAGCAGCGCTACGAGGAAGCTTCGATCAGCGGGGTGTTCGACAGCGGCGACAAACGATTCCAATGTCCACCTGCCCGGCTTAGCGGGGTGGCCGGCCTGATCGCGGGTCCACCAGCTCAAGGGTTCGAGCCAGGGGCGTTCTTGGACGTGCTCTGCTGATTCGGCGGCGGGATTCGTCGCGTCGGCAGGGCTTCGGTAAGGGGCTAGGCTCTGCGTCAGGTCGGCCGCGAGTGTGATCGCGCCTCCATCTGACGTAGCCAATGCTGCGCCGATCGCGTTGATCAAACGTAGCAGCGTCCGCGCTCGGGCGACGTCGACTTGGTCTTCCTCAAGGTGCAGACGCGCCTCTTGCGACACGGCGGACATCACGTGTGCAATTTCCGCTGCGGGCAGGCGCACGTCCTTGGGCGACGAATTCTCGTGCGCGGCATATGGCTCCGACATTGCCTGGCTTGCGTCGGGATCTCGCAAATCCGGGGGGCGATCGACGTGATTCGCATGCAGGCCATTCGCGAAGTAGTCGATGTCGACATTGAAGAAGAACGCGAGTGCGTCGATGGTTCGCGCCGGGGGGACGCCCCCGGATCCCGCGCGGAGGCGCGCGATGAGCGTCTCGGTGACAGCCAAACCGTCCTCTTGGAGAGACGATGCGACGTCCTCGTTGGTGAACACACTGCCGTCTTGAGCGGTGTGCAGCGCGAAGAGGGCGTTCAACCGGCCCGAGAACAATCCCATGTCCTCAGCCACCGGTGGCGCGGCAATGCGAGCCCCAGCGGTCGCGGTCGAGTCGTAGTCTTCCTCGGGGACGGCACGGTGCCGGCCCCCGGTGGATCGTTCTGATGGCTCTTCCTCGGAACGCAGAGGTGAGTCACCGGGTTCTTTCTCCGCCTGGTCGACGTCAGTAGTACGTGGCTTGGCTACACCGTGACCGGTGAGAAATGCAGGATCGACTTCGAAGACGGCAGCCAATGCCCTCGTGATGCGAGGCGACGGCGCATCCTGAAGGCCGAGTCGCAAGTTCGCCAACCCCGTCGAGGTGATTCCGAGGCCCCGCATGCGCAACTGGGTCGCGACCTCTTGCGTCGAAAATAGCGCCCGCCCATCCGGCTGATAGGTCTCGAACAAATAGTTCAAGCGATCGGCAAACCGGGCTGATGGTGTCGGCGCCGTTCGTTCGATGCTCGAAACGGGCGCGTTGAACGAGGGTGTTTGGCGCGGGCTGGCGCGTCCTTCCGGGATCAGCCCGTTGGCTAGCTGCCTTGACCCGAACAGGTGGGTCTCGACCGAAGCTCGTAGATCGGGTGCCAGGCCGTTGAGTCGTAGTACGTCATCGACCCACATGGATTTCAGCGTTCGGTGAAGTGGTGCTCGCGCTGTCGTCAGGCTATCTGCAACACCGGGTTCGAGATGGATGGCATTGCCATGAGCTTGCAAGACGGCGCGGCTAACGTTGTCATTGAGGAACGAGTCGTCGTACAGGAACTTCACACTTCGCGATGCTCCAGGCACTCGTTGGAGTCGTGGCAGAGGTTGCTGAGCGAGTGTCACGCCGACGGAGTCCACCGCACGTCGAAAGACCTCGGGCACCGTCTGCGCGATCTGTTCGATAGTCAACGACTCGAAGCCGGGCCCTGCGGCAGACTCCAAGGCGAAGACCGCGTCGAGAATTCTGGAGCGCGATTGTGTTGACTGCTTCAGCAGACGCCCCTCGAATGGACGGACTTGAGGCCAGTACAGGGAGATGACGCGCCTCGCGAGATCGGGAATGGGCACAGTCAAGTACCCGTCGGTGTCTTGCCGACGATGGTTTTCCGCGCTGAACTCCACCAGTGCCGACATGGTTGCGAGTTTGTACGTTGCCGTCCGAAGGCCCTGTTGCAGAAGGGCCACGACTCTGCGGTAGAGCAATTCGGCATCAGTGGGCGTCATGCTCAACTCTGCAAACAACGCTCAGGGCGGACCACCCGTCGATTATGGCCAACAACGCCGCACGGTCGGCGACTTATCGTCTTCTGCCCGTCCCGAAACTGCCGTTGCCTATCGATCACTACAGCTTGAACCGATCAAGAAGCGCTCGGTCGACCTCGGACACACCCTCGGATCGGAGCCATTCACGGTTCAGTCGGTCGCAAAGACCTGCCGGCACGGTGACGAGTCTCCCATCCGATGACGCACCTATGGCGCCGAGTTCCGAGGCTAGGCCCATCAGTCGGCGCGCGTGTGAGCCATCGGAGTCATGACCGTCTGTCACGCGAATCGATGACTCGGCAAGGGCCGATATGCAACGAGCTACGTCTTGCAGTTCCACCCGCACGCTCTGTGTAACCGCCGGTTCGACTCCTTCCGATGCTCCGGCTATTGGCGAGTCGTCGGGAGTGCAGTGGCCGGTGAAATGCTCACGGCTTACGTTGAAGTAGAACGCCAGCGCGTCAATAGTGGCGTTGCTGGGCCGCTCCGGGCTGCCAGCGCGAAGCCGGCCGATGAGACCAGCAGAAATCGGCAAACCGTCCTGCTGCAGCACCGAGGCGACTTCCTCCGAGGACAGGGCTTCCCCACTCGCGTTTGACGTCGATTCGAAGAGTCCGTTCAACCGGCTAGCGAAAGCTTCGTGGTCGAACGCGTCATCGGCTTGGCCTTCGTGCCGCGTCCCTATCATGGGCTGGCTCCCGCTTCTGGTGTCCTTCGTGCGTGGCATCTCGACTGACCAACTAGTCGACGCCTCCTTGCGGACGCGGGCGAGTGCCTCTAGTTCACGGTCGACGCGATCGGCGTAGTCGTCGTCGGTGAAATACGCGGGCTCCACGCCGAAGAAGTTCGCGAGCGCCTTCATCGTCGCGACTGAGGGGTTGTCCCGCTTGCCTGAACGCAACTGCGAAAGGTAGGGCGCGGACATGGGTGTCCCGGTTGCTCGCACGCTTGCGACAGCTTCGGCAGACGAAAAGGGCCGCCGGCGCCCCGGAGGGTAGACGTGGTCGAACAGACGGTTGAGTCGTTCCGCGAATGTCATGCCACACAGTTCCTATCGCTGCGATGAGTTCCCTCTCGCGCGCTACACCGCTCGCGCGCAGCCGAACGTCCGCCTGGTGACGCTCTGCATAGGGAGTATGGCGTTCGCCCGTGACATGTCAGAGTAGGACGCAAGGTGTTCTTATTCTGCAGACGGAGGCGCTGTCTCACAGGCATGCTGACTCGGTGACTTCGGCGGTGTTACTCAGCCACCTGACCGTACGAAGCCATTCATCTGCCGGTCGGCTGCGGCCTTCACGATCTGGCGAGCGTCACGGCCCGAGTTCTGCTGCTTTCGGGTTCTGTCGATTACCAAGTAAGGAGTGGCAACAGCCTCTCGAAATCACAGGACAGCACGCGGCTGGCTCGGTTGGACTTAGGAGGGCCCACCGACGGCGTGAACGATCTCCGACGGATGTCGTCACCGATCGCCAGACAATCGACTTCCCGCCAACTGTGTTGCCGGCATGCGGCGTCGCGCCGAACCGCTTGCGCCTGCAATCTCCGACTGTGAAAGCGATGTCATACCCTCATGCTCACCGGGTCGCGGAAGGTCTATTCCTTGGACGATGACAGCAAATTAGTAACGAATGAAACTCTGGGGGAGAACTTGGATACAACGTCGATCAAGATTGCCGCAAAGGATTGGGACGCCTTCGTGTTCAATCCCATAATGCGCCAGTTTCGGCATCATCGAAGCTGGGCGCTTCTACCGGTTGGCGTCCTGATGGTGGCGGCGACGATCGGAGTAAACTGCGCGCAGGGGACGCTCGGCGGTTTGGCCGATCTCCAGGTCGCCTCCGACGCCCATATTATCTTCAATAATATATTCGGCTTGGACCGCGTAGAATCATCGAGGCCAGACTTCCCTTTCATGCGGGATTTCGTGAGCTGGCTTTTATTGCTTATAATTATTGTCGCGATACTGACTTTGCATACGCAAGGGCGAGCGATGTCGCGATGCCTCTCTCGCCTCGCCGACAACGGTGCAATCGTCGCTTTGGATGCACTTCCATGGGAATCGCCGATTAGTTCCGCCGGTCTCGGCGTGCTGAGATCACGTTCGGTTTCGAAATTTCTGCGCCTTGAGAGACTGGTTGGTCAATCTAGTCCGCAAGACGCTTTCGGGAATCTGGTCGACTCGATTAATATTTCATGCAAAAGGTACCGCGCCCTCGTTGGGGCAGGTTCCGTACTTATCGCAATAGTAATGACTGGCGGCTTGCTTGCAGGGGCTACCACGAACGCGTTTTCTACCCTGGCGCCCTCCGCGACGGCATCCGGCGATTCGTCGATGACCTATGAGGGGTGGGTAATTGCAGCGTCTTCGAGCTGGTGGGCGTCATCACAGCACTTCATCGGTTACACCCTCTACATCGTACTTGCGGTGGTCGCATTTTACATAATTGTCATCTTTCATGTTAACGGAATATGCGTAATCTATTTGATATTAGCAATGGGCAATCTCACGCGGCCGTCGGCGGACTGGGCGAACAGGGATGGGTACTATGGTTGGAAGCCGGTAGCCGATGTTTATCGGACAGTCGTTTTTGCTACGTTCTTGTTCAGTTCCGCGATTACTCTGATGTTAGTGATGATAGGTCTGCAAAACTTTTTGTTTCTCTTTGTAATCTTAGGGTTCTACTTAGTGATCGCACCCGCATTTATTTTCGCACCGCGACGAGTTTGGGCGAAAGTTGCCGAGACTGCAAAGCAAGCACGTATCAGTCATCTCTTGCAAGGCGTTAGCGACGATGACCTTCAGAATTCGAAGGATGTCCGTGTCCTCAGAATACTTGCAGAGGTTGACCGGTGTCGGACGGCGCAGATAAAGCCGTTACGGCTTACCAAGTTCTGGACTTCCGCCTCTTTCACAGCTATTTTATTCCCGCTCGGTCTTGCCGGCGTACAGACTCTTTTCTCGGTACTTATCCAGTAGGCCAGGGCATGCGAGGACCCGCCTTTCGAGGTGATTCCCGACCCGTTTGGGCTAGAGTTCCCGGGTTCGTGATCGGTCAGTTCGTGACCGGTAGTTTGCTCGCCTTGGGCGTGCTGTTTTAGTCCTCGGAGGTAGGTTCGGATGAGGACGCACGTGCGGCAAGTGCGCGTGCAGTAACGGTGCATGTCCGCAAGGAGTTGGACCCGCGCCTGCAGCCTGTCGTCCCGCGAGAGCCGATGGTGACTTGACCTAGCCTTCTGCCAGCATGGCCTCAGCCTCTCCAGCAACGGCCGGTCGATTACTAGGGCGCTATCCCTCATTTCATCACGGACATCGATGACACAGGCTCGAGTTAAGTCAATCGCTACCGCCCCTCCCGCACCGCCAGGTAGTGCTCCGAAACCGCGTCCCCCTCGATGCAGCGCTCAACCGCCTCCTCGATCAACCGGTCCTGACCCGTGAGCCGGATGTAGTGCTGGTGCATGTGTTCGCCCCAGGACCGGACGATGAACGTCTCGACGAACGTCGACTCGTGTTCGATGCTGCGGAACAGCCGCCACTGCGACGCTCCCGTGCGCTGGCGGGATCGGCCCAAGACCGCCATCGCCGATAGGAACGCCTCCTCGTTCTCCGGCAAGACCCGGTACGCGGTGATGATCAGCACCGGTCCGTCGAGCGGTTCGGGCTCGAACACCAGTGACGGCTCGGGCCAATGCGAGGACGGCGATAGGTCGAGTTCGCTGGTCTTCGCGTGCAATGGCCACCACAGCGACGACAGGCCGCACACCACCAGCAGCGCCGCGGCCACCAGCAGGCTCGTCGAACTGGACGTCGCCCCGGCGAGCACGCCCCACACCACCGAACCGATGGCTTGGCCGCCCATGAAGATCAGCTGATACACCGACAACCCGCGAGCGCGCACCCACGCCGGCAGGCTCAGCTGCATCGAGGCATTGAGCGTCGACAGCGACATCAACCAGGACGCGCCGCCCACCACCAGGGCCAGGAACACCGCAACGACGTTCGGCACCACGGCGAGCACCACGGAGGCGAGCGCGAAACCGGCCGCGCCGGCGGTCAACAGCAGGTTCTGGCCAAATCGTGCCCGGAGCCGTCCCAGCAGGAACGCCCCGGACACCGCGCCCAGGCCGAGCGCGCCCAGCAGCAGTCCGTAGCCCGCCGACGACAGACCCAGATTGTTCGCCGCGATCACCGGCAGCAGGCCCCAGATCGCACTGCCGGGGGCAATGAACAACGCCGCCCGCAACAGGATCCGCCGCACGACGGGCGAGCTGCGGATGAATCGCCCACCCGCACTCAGCGCGGCCAGCGCCCGCTCCGGCGGGTAGTCGCTGACGATGCGCGGGCGGCGCCACCAGACGAGCACGAACACGATCCCGATGAACGACACGGCGTTGAGCGCGAACACCAGCGTCGGTCCCGACAGCGACACCAGCACGCCTGCGATCGCGGGTCCGATCGCCCGGGCACCGTTGATGCTCATGCTGCCCAGCGCCGCTGCGGCCGGGATTTGTTCGGCTGGAACGAGATCGGGCTGTATTGCCTGCCACGCCGGTGCTGTCAAAGCCTGGCCGCAGCCGATGACGAACAACAACATCAGCAGCACCGCCGGCGTGGTCAATCCGAACCCGGTCAACGTGGCGAGCAGCCCCACCCCAGCGGCCATCGCCCCCTGCGTCGCGATGAGGAGCCGGCGCCGGTCGATCAGATCGGCCAGCACACCGGACGGCAACGCCAGCAGCATCACCGGCAGCGTCGTCGCGGTCTGCACCAACGGCACCAGCACCGCCGCCCGCGGGTCGCCGACGAGCATCCACTGGGCGCCGACCGTCTGCATCCACGTGCCGAGGTTGGAGACCAACTGGGCAATCCACAGCGCTCGATACACCGGCGACCGCAACGGCGCCCACGTCGAGGTGGACCGCGTCGCTTCGCCCGCCGATGTCATCCGCCGCTCCCTGTCTGGCCCTTGGGCCACTCTAGGAGCCGTGACCTCGTTCTGCGTCTGACCGTTCGGCGCCGCCTGAAACATCGGGTCGCGGCAGGCTACGAAGGACCGCCAGCCGTGCCACGATGGAATCCATGTCCGACGACGACGCGATGGCCTCCGAGCGCGAGTTCAACGAACGCAACATCGCGGAGTTCCGCGCCAACGACGGAAAGGTGGGCGGCCAGTTCGAAGGCTTCCCGCTGCTGATCATGACCTCGACGGGCGCGAAGAGCGGTGCACGCCGCGAGAACCTCATCGGCTACTTCGACATCGGCGATAAGATCTACGTCGTCGGCTCGGCGGCCGGCCGCGATTCGAGCCCCGCTTGGGTGTTCAACCTGCGCGCTGATCCGACCGTGACGGTCGAGATCGGACCCGACCCGCCGACGCAGATGGTCGCCCGCGAGCTGCCGACAGCGGAGCGGGACGACGTCTATGCCCGCATCGTCGAACTCGCGCCCGGATTCGGCGACTACGAGAAGCGGACCGAGCGCGTCATCCCCGTCTTCGAGTTGGCCCCGAGCGCCTGACCTACGCGGCCACTAGACGAAGTGGCTCTTTGAAATCTGTGCGTGCACTCCGACGGTCTTGTCCACCACCTGGCTGACGGAGAAGTTCGCGGCGGCGGATAGATACGCGTACGCCGTGGCGCGGTCCATGCCGCGGTCGTCTTCGAGGAAGTTCAAGGCGTTGACGACCGCGCGTCGCATCGCGACGAACAGATCGCTGCCCTGACCGTCGGCCGCACCATCGGGGTCGGACAAGCCAATCGGGATCCAGGAGTCCTGGTTCTCGGCGAACGGATACATGTAGGCAACCGACGGCGCGTCGCCGCTGCCCTTCTTGCAGACCGTCAACCGGAACGTGCCACGCAATGACCCCTCCATGGCCGTGAGCGCGACCTCACCGTCACCCATCGCCATGTGCGGATCCCCGACATAGAACAACGCGCCGTCGGCGAACACGGGCAGGTAAAACGTCGACCCCGGCCCCAGCAGCCCGATGTCGATGTTGCCGCCGCCCAGGGTGGGCGGGATCGAGTTCGCGTTCGGTGACGTCAGGCCGGGAGCGCTCGCATATGCCACGCCCATCATCCCCATGAACGGCCGGAGCGGAAAGCGAACGGCCGCATTGCCGTACGGCATGACGCCGTGCCCGTCCTCGACGGCGGTGAAGGTGGCGACGTTGCCGTACTTGGCTGGGTCCTTGGTATCCCTGCCGTCTGTCGCCCGGGGCGGCATCACCTCGTCGAGCCCGATGCCTGCCGGCGCCTCGCCCTGGGGGGTCAGCCCAAGCGCACCCTTCCCGTGCCGGCTGGACACCACGCCGTAGGGAACGCGAGGCGTGGCCTCGAGGGTCTCGATCTTCAGGACGTCGCCGGGTTGGGCGCCTTCGACGAAGATCGGGCCGGTGACGATGTGCGGTCCGTCGACGTCGAAATTGCGTGGTGTGCGGTCGTACTCCGACGCGATGTCCACCGCATCCTGCAGCACGTCAGATTCCGGGACACCGTGAGAGCCGAAGTACTCCCGGGGGTTTCGCCCCTGATCCTCCAGGATCCCCTCGTGGGACACCGCGTCGATGGTGACGGTTTGCCCCGAGCCCATGCGTAACACCGACTGCGATTCGACTGTCGGGACGTAACCCCACAACACCTGGTCGGGTTCAGAACTCAGGTAGTGGTCCCCGGATCTGTCGCCGGTGCCCGGCTGGAGAATCGGACCGGCACCCGGTGTCTTAGTACCCGACGACGTGGCGCTGCTGCCGCCTCCGCCCGGCGAGGAGCACGCTGCGGTGCCGGCGATGCCGAGGCCGACCACTCCGGCCACTGCCTGAGCGAACCCCCTGCGTCCAATGCCGCGGGCAAGGGTCGCAGCGGCGTGTTCGGCAAGCGGTTGTGTCATGGTGCTCCCAGTTCGTTCGATGGACGGGACGTACGTCTGATTCCGCTGGGATTCCCGGAACGCATTTCTGACAGATTGCTGGGGTGTAAAGGTTGCCCGAGGTGAAGGTCGGCCAGACGTATCGAAGACGGGGCGACGATGAGTTCCGCCCGCTGCGGGGGTCTGCCTGACGTCACCCATCCGCTCACGAATGGAGCCCGCCGTGCCCCGCACCAACCTCTCGATGTCGATCTCGGCCGACGGCTACGTCGCCGGCCCGAACCAGAGCGAGGAGCATCCGCTCGGCGTCGGTGGCCAACTGCTGCACGGGTGGCACATCGGTCCCCAGGCGGAACATCCCGTCAACCGGCAGGTCGTCTCGGAGATGCTGGGCGGGATGGGCGCGACGATCATGGGCCGCAACATGTTCGGGCCGGTGCGCGGGGACTGGGGCGACTCGGATTGGACCGGGTGGTGGGGCGACGAACCGCCCTACCACTGCCCGGTGTTCGTCCTGACCCACCACGCCCACGACCCCATTGCGCTCGAGGGCACGACCTTCCACTTCGTCACCGACGGCATCGAGTCCGCCTACGCGCAGGCAGTCGAGGTGGCCGGGGATCGACCCATCAGCATCGCGGGCGGTGCGTCGTGCGGCCGTCAGGCGATCCAGGCAGGCCTCGTCGACGAGATCGATCTACAGGTGAGTCCGGTGATCCTGGGATCGGGGGAGCGGTTGTTCGACGGCTTTGACGCCGGCACCCCGCGGCTGGAACTCGAACGTGTGCTCGAGGCGCCCGGCGTCGCGCACCTGCGGTACCGCGTCCTGCGCTGAGGTCGCCTAGATGCCTCGCGAGATTGACACCAGCGTTGTGGTCCCGGCCCGATTCGCGACCCTGGTGTAGATCTCGCGAGATGCGCCCCAGATGCCGGCAACCCCCTGCCCAGCTGAGACTATTTTGCCGTGTCGGTGGTGGTCCGCCCTATGCCAGGATGGATGCCGTGGAGGGGGTGGGTCGTTGAGCGAGCTGCAGGTTTCTGAATCCGTGGTTATTGGGGTGGCGCAAGAGCTGCGCACGGTCGTGGACGACACCAGGTCGGGTCTGACGAACTTGGACGGGGAGCTGGGCCGACTCCTCGGCTCCGACTGGACCGGCGAGGCCGGCTCGGCCTTCGGCGAAGTGTGGAAGCGTTGGCACGACGGCGCCGAGAACCTGGTGAAGGGCTTGGAGTCGATGTCCTCGGCATTGGAGCAGGCGGCCCAGGGGTACGCCAGCGCTGACGGCGCGGGGCGCTCGGCGGTCGACTCGGCAGGAATGTGATGGCAGAGTTCTCGGTGGATCTCGACTCGCTGCTGACCGGTGTCGACCAGATGTCGGCCTTTCACTCCACACTCGAGCAGACGTTGGCGACGGTGCAGTCGTCGATGACCGCGCTAGGACTGAGCTGGCACGGCGACGCGGCGTCGGCGCAGGAAGTGGCGCAGCAGCAGTGGGACACGGGGGCCCAGCAGCTGCGCGAAGCGTTGGGGCAGTTGCGCGACATCGCCGAGCATGCCCACTCCAACTACTCGAACGCGGTCGCCACGAATCAACGCATGTGGGGCTGACTCGGCGTGACGCGCATCGACGTCGACCCAGAGGCGCTGGCCGCAGCGGGACGGGCTGTCACCGGTATTGGTGACGAGTTCGCGGCAGCCGTGGGGACACTGTCGTCGGCCGTGAGCGCCGGTGCGCCCAGCGGGTTCGATCCCGCTGGGGTGGCTTTCGGCATGGTCTATCAGAAATCCGCGCAGGCGCTGCTGGATGCCGGCGCGGCGATGGTCAACGCATCCCATAACGTCGGTTTCGGAATCGGCATGTCGGCGACGAACTACTCGCAGGCCAATGCGGCGTCGACCGTCGGGGGCGGCGCGGCACCCCTGCCCGCGCCCGAGAAGCCGGTGGAGTTCGATACCCCGTCTTGCCCGTCGTCGCTCGGCGGCGGCGTGATGCCGCCGTTCCTGTGGTCGCTATTGCAGACGTTCATCCCCGACACGTGGCCCGACGGCAACGCGGCACGGCTGCGCGCCTCGGCCGAGGCGTGGCAGACCTTCGCCTCTGCGATTAGTGGTATCGCCGGTGAGCTGAGCGGGCCATCCGGTGTCGTCGGAGCCCAGCGCATTCCTGAGGGCGGCGCGATTAGTTCGGCGATGTCCGAACTGACGCAATCTCTGTCGGACGTCGCGACCGAAGCCGGAAACCTTGCGACGCAGACCCGTGAGTTCGCCGACGACGTGCAGGCCACCCAGGACGCCATCCGCGATCTCTGCGACCGAATCTCGCCGTCGGGCGTCTTCGACGGCATCAAGGCGGTGTTCAGCGGTGACGCGCTCGACGAAATCAAGGAGATCGCCGACGACGTCAAGCAAGTGCTGGAGAACTTCGGCCGGCAAGTCGATGGCCGCATCTCGTTAATGCAGTCGCTGATCACCGCACTCGATGGCGCGGTGGTGTCGTTGCAGCAGCGTGCGCGCCGAGAGTTCACGCACTACCTGGGCGAGGACGTTGGCGGCGCGCTGGCCACAGCCCTCGAGGTCCCATCAAACGTAAGCGAAGGCGTCGTCAAGGCGGGTTTGAACGGCATCATCGGCATTCAGCAGCTCGACCCCACTCGGTTCGCCTCGGATCCCGAAGGTGCCGGGGCGGCTTGGAGTGGGATCCTCAACACTCTCAAATACGCAACCCCGACCGGCGCGGCCATGGATCCAATCGGGGCGTTCGAGCACGGCAAGGACGTGCTCGGGGGCATTGCGCACCTTGAGGATTGGCGTGCCGACCGACCAGGACTGGGACTCGGCGGTGTCCTCTTCGAGGCCGGCTCCGCCGCAACCGGGATCGGGGCGGCGAGAACCGGGCTGCGGGGCGCGAGCGCGGCCGCGGAAGCAGGCGACGCTGGTCCCGCAGTGCGCGCCGCAGGTAGTGCGGCGGAGGCCACCGCACCCATTGCCGGTCGGGCGTCTGAGATCGCCGCCAAACTGGACGACCTCACCACGCTTGCCGACGACATCCCCTCCGGTGCCGCGCCCGGCAGTCACGGGCCGACGTTGCCGACATCGCTCGCCGAGCCGAACGTTCCAAGGGTGCCGGAGGCGCCGCGGGCTCCGGAAATGTCGGCACCGCAGGCTGTTCCGGACGGGGCTGGTCCGCGGTCGGTGTCGGACGCGCCGACCCCACACGCTGCGGATGTGCCTGCGCAGCATGTGCCTGACGCCTCGCCGCGGCCGGCGGAGGTGCCTTCTGATACTGCACGCGAGGGCCCTCCGGCGCGGGAACCGGAACCTGCGGCGACTCCCTCGACCGGCGCGGCACTCGAAGGCGCCGAAGCCGAAGGCACTCGTCCGCCGGTCGCGCCAGCGCAGAGCGCCGAGACGGTGCCGTCCCCACCAGCACCCGGAATGGCACCTAGCGAATTGGGTCTAACGGCTCCGAATCCGGGTGGTCCGGCGTTGAATGACTCACCAAACCCGAGCGCGGACACGTCGTCCGCATCGGGCGGACACCTTGGAGCAAACGCCACCGACCCCGTTCCAGCCTCGAGCGGAGGCGAACACGGGCTAGCCAACGGTCACGAATCGAGCTCCGGTGACGCTCAGCACGCGCATCCGGTTCATGAGCAACCGGCGCCTCTACCTCACGACTCGCCGATATTCGAAGGCTACGACGGCGTCGATCCTGGACCCGAATACAGGAACGCCGATGGAAGTCTCATATATCCAGACGACAGTCTGCCGGACAAACCATATGCAGTACCCGGCACCGTGGTCCCCGACGCGAGGTTAGAGGCCGGCACCGTGATCGATCGCTTTGGCTACCCCGGGGGTGCTTGGCTCTCGCCCGAGGGCACGCCATTCCTGGAACGGGCGCTGCCACCGGACAGTGCCACCAAGCCGTATTTCAACTATGTGGTGGAGGATCCGACCAAGTTGCCGCCGGGTTGGCAGATCGAGCAATCCGTTGTCGCGCCATGGTTTGATCAGCCCGGCGGTGGAGTGCAATTTCGCATAATCGCTCCAGAGGGAGAGCGTCCGTCGGTGCAGACGCTGCTGGACTGGGGCTATCTTCGGGAGGCTGAATGACCGTGCCAGAGTTCGACCAACTCGTCGCTCAGTGGAAGTACTGGACCAACATCGCCGGCATAGCGCATGTTTCGGTAGACAGGCAGGACGGTGTGACCGAGATCGGATTCCGTTCTGACGAGGGTGCTTACTTCCTTCGGAGAGACGGTGATTGGTGGTCGGTAGACGAAACCGACGACCGCGGTAAGACCTACCCAGCCACAGTCAGTTGTTCAACGGTTCCGTTGGCCCAGAAATACCTCATCTGGACGTGGGCCACGACCGCCCGAACCGTCATCGGAGCGCCCCAGCTGGGTAGACGGTTTCAGCAGCAGGGGTTCAATACCGAAGTCCACTCCTCCGAGAGCAGCCGTGCAAACTTCGTTCAGTTGATTACCCCAAACGGAACCGCGGAAGTGCCAGGATCGAAGTCCATAATCCTGAGTCACGTCATGCCTATGCCGCTCGCGCAACTCATCGAAACGCTTGGCGAGGGGCTGTGACCCCGGCGGGCGGATGCACGCCCCTCGCTGATTCGAGTCGAGCGCAGGGAAGACGCGAAGGGCCGCGCTTATTGCGCCCCTGAACCCATCTCAGCTAGAAGGTTGAAACATGGCTAGGTTCGTTCTGACCGAAATGGACATCGGGCCTGACGACCTCTACGCCCAACTACCTGCGTTGGTCGTGGATGCGCGCATGTTCCCTGGCGACGATCGTCCTGACTACTGCATCGGGCTGCTCGAACGTCCACTTCGGTTTCAGCCGCCGGCGACTTTCGACATGGCCCGTGCCGACCCAAGGTGCATCGGAGACGACGTCGGGTCGCGATTCCTGTGGATCTACGCCTTGGTGGTGTGCCCCCGGATCGTCGGCGACCGGTTTCACCGAGGCATGACGAACCTGGTGGTCAACGTCGCCTACGTGATCGACTCGTCGCAGGCGGGCGACAAGGCGCTTCACTTCGAGAAGTGCGAACCAGTCGGATTCGGGTACATCACTGACCCAGACTGAGTCGGTAGGAACGCGATCGCCTCCTGGCCAAAGCGGTCACGGCCCCTATACCACCGTGGCACCTCACTACCCAACCCCCGCACCCCGCCGCAGCAGCGCAATCGACCGGCCCATCGTCGCGCGCGTCCGCGCTTGGTCGCCGACATGCACGTGCCCGAGCGCCGCCAACGCGAAGGCGCCGTAGTAGCCGCTTTTCCAGCGCGACCGCGTCACCCGCTTCAGCAAGAGTGCCGTCGTCCACGCCATCCGGCATGATCCGTCGCAACCGCGCGCGCAGCTCGACCACCTCGGGGAGTGCCGACGTCGGATAGCCGAGCAGCAGAACGTATTTCGTTGACGTCGTCGAAGAACATTGTCAGGCAGTCGTCAAAGAACGCCTCGACCCGCCACGGCGGTAGCTCGCCCAGCCGACGCCAACAGGAACGCGTCTCACCGTGCGGCCAGCCGCTCCCCGAATGCCCGCAGCAGCAGTCCGTCCTCGTTCGAGGCGTACAGGAAGATTGTGCCCAATTCGACACCGCCGCGCTCGGCCACCTGACGCATCGAGACTGCCGAGAAAACGTGCACCGCAACGAGATCCCACGTTGCGGCAAATCCCGCCTCCCACCGGCGCCGGCTCTGATCTCGGCGGACTGCCATCGGGCGGACTAGAGCCGGTTGACCGGGTAGCGGAGGCGCCTCGCAGCGCGAAACGCGGGCCACCTTGGCGAAGCTCTTGGTCATTGTCTCGCCGAGCGACTCCCTGCTTCAGTGCGCGGCATGCGGCTTGAGCAGCATCCCGTCGACCCGCGCCACGTGTGCCGGCGGGAACCCCGCGTTGCAGTGCATCGGTATCATCGCCATGGGCCAACTGTCCGCAGAACCGGTTGGTTTCCCAGCTCGGATCGCAGGCATGACCGCCTTCGTCTTATCTAGTTGGCTAGGTAACGTGTGATGGTGCCGGTGGAGGATGCTGGCGAGAGTCTTCCCGCTACTGCAACTAGCCGACTAATTGACCTTGAGAAGGGTGACCACCGCCATGAAGCACGGAATCCTTGTTCTCGGGAGTGCGCTGGCGCTGGTGTCGGCGCCGGTGATCTTCGCATCGTCGGCGTCGGCCCAGACTTGCCCCAGTGGTACGTCACCCACCAGGTGGGAAGGCGTGTGCGCCAAGAGTGGCTCTAACGCGCCTTCGTTTCTCCCGCCAGGATCGACACCGGGTGGCGGTGTCGTGCAGCGACCCAATGAGCTTCCGTCAGTAGGTGGCATCCCCTGCACTCCGGAGCACTACGGCACGTGCCTCGCCCTGCAGCAGAACGGGGCGTAGACCTCGCCGACGATCTGGGCCCGCGCTGGACGCCGCTCCCATCGGAGATAGTCACCAACGTCCACCGCTGCGTCGGTCCCTCGCGCTAACCTCCCCGAGGGGTGTTTGCGAAGGGGAGGAATCGGGTTCGGTCATGACCATTACCGTCACGGAGGCGCCGCGTCTCAACAGGTCTGAGCGCAGCACCTGGCAGACGCTCGTCGCCCAACTCGCACCCAATGATCTGCTCGTCCCGGGTCAGCGCGTCACCGACCACCTCAAGGACCACGAGGTGGACTTCGTCGTCGGCATCGAGGGTGCCGGCATCGTGTGCCTCGAGGTCAAGGGTGGCGAGGTCTGGCACGACGGCGAGCGCTGGTGGCAGAAGCGCGGCGGCCGCGACCACAAGATCCACCCGGTCCGCCAGGCTCGCGAGGCCTGCTACGCGCTGCGTGACTTCGTCGAGAAGGACCCGCGTTGGACGCAGGAGCGGCAACGCTGGGACCACGTCGTCGTGCTGCCACACACCGAGCTACCCGCCGACTTCGACCTGCCGGATTGCCCACGCTGGAAGGTCATCGACCGCACCGACCTGCCGCACCTCGTCGACCGGCTCCGCGAAATCCTCGTCAGGCAGGAGCAGGACCGCCCGCTGCTGACCCGCGACGGAGTGAAGCAACTCGCAACCGCGTTGAGCGGCAGGGGGTTACCGCAACGCGACGTCGTCGCGCGCGCCTTGGCCAACAACGACGCCGCCGACGCCCTGACCGAGCACCAAGCCGTCATCCTCGACGCCATCCGACTGCTCAACCGCGTCGAAGTCCGCGGCGGCGCAGGCAGCGGCAAGACCTTTCTCGCCATGGAGCAGGCCCGCCGGCTCGCCCAACGCGGCCAGCGGGTCGCACTGGTCTGCTACTCGCACGGTCTGGCGTCCTACCTCGAGCGCATCGCCGCCACCTGGCCGCGCAACCACCAGCCGGCATACGTGGGCGAGTTCCACGACCTCGGCAAGAAGTGGGGCGCACCTGCGGGACCCGACGAGGCTCTGCGCACCGAGGACACCGTGAAGTTCTGGGAGCACGACCTCCCGCTCCAGATGGCGGAGCTGGCAGCAGGTCTCGCCGTCGGTCATCGGTTCGACTCCATCGTCGTCGACGAGGCGCAGGACTTCGCCGATGCGTGGTGGGACCCGCTGCTCGCCGCGCTGAAGGACCCGGTCGAAGGCGGCCTCTACGTCTTCACCGACGAGGGGCAGCGCGTCTTCAACCGCCACGGCGCACCGCCCGTGCCGCTGGTCCCGCTCATCCTCGACCACAATCTGCGCAACACGCGACAGATCGCCAACGCCTTCCAGCCGCTCGTCGACCACCCGATGCGCTTCCTCGGTGGCGAGGGCCCAGCCGTCACGTTCATCGCCTGCGACCGCGACGACGCCATGGCGGAGGGCGACGATCAGATCGAGTCGCTCCTCGAACAGGGCTGGCGTCCAGAGGATCTCGCACTGCTCACCACCGGCAGCCGTCATCCCGAACAGGCGGAGCGGCAGAAGGACGGGCACAAGGCCTACTGGGACACGTTCTGGGATACCGACCAGGTGTTCTACGGGCACGTCCTGGGTTTCAAGGGCCTGGAGCGCCGCGCCGTCGTGGTCGTCGTCAACGAGGGAAGCAAGTTCGAACGGTCGCGTGAGCGGCTCTACGTCGGGCTGTCTCGTGCCCGCGATCAACTCGTCGTCTGTGGCGACCCGGAATTCATTCGCGAGGTCGGCGGGCCGGATCTGGCGCGGCGACTGGGGATTGCCGCCCAGTAGCGTGCGGCACGGGCTGTCATCAAATGATGACGGACCCCAGCGAAGACCGGCGCCGCAGAACGGTCGGCGGACGTCGGTGGGCCGCGCTAACATCGAAACAGCTTCACGAGACACCGTCGCCAAGCTCCGACTTGACGGTGCGCCAACCCCACGCTCGTGGGTGGCTCGGATGACGAAGCGGCCGACGTCGACCGACGCCGGCAAGAGCGCCTCCCGCAGCGGAGGCCGGCGTGAGGACCGGACCATGACTGACGATGCGAAGCTAATGCCCTCGTACTGGGGACCGGGTGGGCCGCCGAGGAGGAGAGAACTCGTCGACTCGTGGACGCCGGGACGCGGTGACGATGCGACCTGGGGCCCGTACCACGCGGTGCTTTTTCCGCCGCGGCGGACGACGCCGTGGATCAGCTACAAGATCATGACTACCGGCCGGAACGTCGCGAGACGGCTGTGGGAGGAGCGCGAGGACAAGCGGCGCGAGTACGAGGCCGTGCACGGCGCCGAACCAGAGTTCTGGCCCACGCGTCATCCCGGGGTCGTCCTCGAGTCGGTGCTGTGGGTGGCGCACTCGGCATGCCTGGGCTGCCGGTGGCTGGATCGCAAGGGTACGTACATGAGGATCGACGGGTGGCGTGCCTCGGCTACGGAACTGGCACTTGGGCATCAGGAGTCGCCGCAGAAGACGACGTTCCGTTAGCGGCCGCGGACCAACCCGTCCCCCAAGCGCTGAGCGCAGCCCCCACCACTCGCTTAAACTGCTCAGGTCAACTCCCGACGTCTTCCAGGGTTCGGAACGGCGCAGACGACGAAGGATGAACTGAGCCCGTGGCAATCACCGATGTCGCCGAGTACGCCCACCTGAGCACTGCCGACGTCGAGCGCCTCGGCGACGAACTCGACGCGATCCGCCGCGACGTCGAGGAATCCCTAGGTGAGCGCGACGCCGCCTACATCCGACGAGTGATCAAGTTCCAGCGCATCCTCGACCTGAGCGCGCGACTCCTCATCGGTGGGAGCCGTTCGCGGGCGGGCTGGTGGTCGGGCACGCTCGCCCTGACCTACGCGAAGTGCATCGAGAACATGGAACTCGGCCACAACATCGGCCACGGCCAGTGGGACTGGATGAACGACCCCGAGATCCACTCCACCACGTGGGAGTGGGACATGGTGGGGCCGTCACACCAGTGGCGCTATTCGCACAACTACCGACACCACGTCAACAGCAACATCATCGGCGTCGACGACGACCTCGGCTTCGGCGTAATGCGGGTGACCCGCGATCAGCCGTGGCAGCGCCAGCACCTCTTTCAGCCGCTGCGAAACGTGTTGTTGGCGGCTACATTCGAGTGGGGCATCGCGCTGCACGACTTCTACTCGGAGCGGGACCGCCGCGAGACGGCCGTCGAGAAGTCCACCGAGCGAAAGCTGCTGATCGGCAAGATCCTCCGCCAGACCGCCAAGGACTACGTGCTGGTCCCAGCTCTCAGCGGCCGTCGCTGGCGTAGGACCCTCGGCGCCAACGCCGCGGCGAATCTGATGCGCAACGTCTGGACGAACGTCGTGATCCTCTGCGGCCACTTTCCCGACGGCGCGGAGAAGTTCGGGCCCGAGGTGCTCGACGACGAGACCCGGGGCGAGTGGTACCTCCGGCAGATGCTCGGTGCCGCCAACTTCAACGCGGGCCGCCTGCTGGCGCTCTCAACCGGGAGCCTGTGCTATCAGATCGAGCATCACCTCTTCCCTGACCTGCCCAGTAACCGCTACCCCGAGATCGCGGACCGCGTACGGGGGCTGTGCGAGAAGTACGATCTGCCCTACACCACTGGTCCGCTTGCGTTGCAATACCTTTCGACGCTGCGGATCATTCATCAGCTGGCGCTGCCTGACGATTTCCCAAGCGCGAAGCTCGGCAGTCGCTGGCGACGCCGCGTCGATCGGCCGACTTAATCCGGCCACCCCACCAACGCCATGTCCGCCACGGCGTGCAGGTCGGCGCGACTAGCTCCGCTACGAGCTTGAATGGCGATGCCCTGACACACGGCCGCGACCCAGCGGGCCAGCACCAGGGGGTCGACCCCCGATAGCTCGGGCGCGGCTTCGAAGCGCTCGGCCAGTTGTCGCACCGTCTCGTCACGCATCTCGGGTAACCCCGGGGCCTCTCCGACCGTCAGGCACCCGCGGATTTCGCCGCTGACCGTGTCGGCCGCGCCGTGCATCATCGCCTCGGCCACCTCGCGTGCCGTTGGCCGGGCCAACGCGTCGTGCAGATACCCGCCGGGTCCGGCGAGGTAACGGCGCATAGCGCGTTCGAAGAGGTGCTCCTTGGAACCGAACTCGTCGTAGACGCTCCGACGGTTCACCCCGGTCGCGGTGGTGACGTCGGAAATCGACACCCCGTCGAAGCCGTGTTCCCAGAACAGCTTCATCGCCGCGTCCTCGACCTGGTCGGGGTCGAACTCCCGTGGTCGCCCCACCGTCATCGCTGGCCACCCTTCACGTGATGTCCGTCACATCGGGAATCACCCCGGTGCGCACGGCCTTGACCTCAGCGTACTAAGTAACACATCGGTTCGTAATTACGAGGAGGCCATCGAGATGAGCACAGCACCCCTGACCGGACGCCGGGCACTGGTGACCGGCGGTTCCCGCGGCATTGGCGCGGAGATCGTCCGGCGCCTGACCGCAGACGGCGCCGCAGTGGCGTTCACCTACTCGGCCTCCGGGGCCGACGCGGAGAAGCTCGTCGCCGACGTCACCGCCAACGGCGCGAAGGTGGTGGCCATCCAGGCGGACGCCGCCGACCCGATCCAGACTGCGAGCGCGGTCGATCAGGCCGTCGCCGAACTCGGCGGCCTCGACATCGTCGTGAACAACGCCGCGGTCGCGCACATGGCCCCGATCGGCGAGTTCCCCGGCGAGCAGTTCGACCGCCTCGTCGCCATCAACATCGGCGGCATGTTCTGGACGACCCGCAGCGCGATCAAGCACCTTGGGCAGGGCGCCCGAATCATCAACATCGGCAGCATCAACGCCGACCGAGTGCCCGGGCCCGGAGTGTCGGTCTACGCGATGACCAAGGGTGCGGTGTCCTCGTTCACCCGCGGCCTGGCCCGCGAACTCGGCCCGCAGGGCATCACCGTCAACAACGTGCAGCCGGGCCCCATCGACACCGACGCCAACCCCGACCGGGGCGACTTCGCCGAAAGCCTCAAGGTCGTCACCGCGCAGGGCCGCTACGGGCACACCACTGACGTCGCATCCTTCGTGGCCTTCCTGGCCGGCCCCGAGTCCGGATACATCACCGGCGCCAACCTCAACGTCGACGGCGGCTTCACCGTCTGATCGCAGCACCCACGTCATCACATCGAACTACACAGGGAGACAACGAATATGAGCACTACCAATCTGGCTGGACGGCGAGCACTGGTCACCGGAGGATCGCGCGGCATCGGCGCAGAGATCGTCCGCCAACTGGCCGCGGACGGCGCCGCGGTGGCGTTCACCTACTCCGCCTCCGCCACGTACGCCGAGAAGCTCGTCGCCGAACTGACCGCGAACGGCGCGACGGTCGTGGCCATCCAAGCCGACGCCGCCGACGCGGCTCAGACCGAGGCCGCAGTGGAACGGGCTGCCGCAGAACTCGGCGGCTTGGACGTACTCGTCAACAACGCGGCCATCGCCACTCTGGCGCCGATCGACGAGTTCACTGCCGAGCAGTTCGACCGCATACTGGCAATCAACGTCGGCGGGGTCTTCTGGGCGTCTCGCAGTGCGTCTGCGCATCTGACTGATGGCGGCCGGATCATCAACATCGGCAGCGTCAACGCCGATCGGGTGCCGGGACCCGGGGTGTCGGTGTACGCGATGACCAAGGGGGCGGTGTCGTCGTTCACCCGTGGACTGGCCCGCGAACTCGGCCCGCGCGGCATCACCGTCAACAACGTGCAGCCCGGCCCGATCAACACGGACATGAACCCCGACGAAGGTGACTTCGCCGAGAGCCTGAAGGCGATCACGCCGCTGGGTCGCTACGGGCGCACCACCGAGATCGCTGCCCTAGTGAGCTTCCTGGCCGGCCCGGAGTCCGGCTACATCACCGGCGCGCACCTCAACGTCGACGGCGGCTTCACCGTCTGACGGAGGCCGGCTCGCCCAACCTCCAGCAACCCCCACGGGTCGTGAAATGTCATACCTGGCTGGAACAATGGTCGAGTGAAGCAACCAGACAAGAAGCGCATCCACATCGTCGAAGGGCCCGATTGGCGAAGGTCGATCATCGCGCTCCTGGAGTCACGCTCGCCCTATCGCCCATGGCGATACGGCTTCGGCGAGGCCCGCAAGGGCGACCCCGTGGCGATCGTCCTGCACACCGAACCGCGCACCGTTCTGACGACGGTCGCGCGGATCGGGGCGGATGACAGGCGGGACCGTGCCGTGGCCAGGCAGGGCCTGACGGGCTCGAGCCTCGTTGACCTCGATTCGTTGGTGATGCTGACTCGGTTCGACCGGGGCGCCGACCCCCGCGATGCATGGGTTCTCTACGGGGACGACGCAACCCGCTTCCATCGAGCGTTGAAGCGTGCCCATCGACGACGCGACAAGTCGATGCGATTCGGCCACTCGTCTCCGGTCAAAGCTCGGATCCTGCTGCGCTCCAGAGGCCGCTGCAACGGATGCAGTGAGCTGCTCGACCTGACCGGGAACGACGCGACCGAGGCTTTTCGCATCCACACGGTCGATCAGCCGCTGCGGGAAGCGCCCGAAGTGCTCATCAAGGAGGAGGAATACCCCAGCTACGTGGAGCAGGGAATCCCTGACGGCTGTTGGCGTCCGCGGCTGCCCGCTGACTGGCCGGGCATCGTATGTCGAAGGTGTTGCGCCCGAATGGAAGCAGCGGGGTACACCAACTTGCTCGACTTCCGCTTCGCGCAGCATCCGGAGTGCCGGAAGTGCGGCGGTCGGCGGGTCCAGGCGGTGCAGTTCGGGATGCCGGTCGACGAGCACGCCTACCGGGACGTCTCGCCCTGGGTGGACAGGCGGGGGTGCGGGAACGACGGCACTGAATGGGCGTGCACCCACTGCGGATACCAGTGGTGACCGCGCGACGAATCACTACCGACTGATCGCATCCAACCGCTTCATCAGATGGGATACGCCCTCGATGTCGAGATCGAGAGCGAGCGAGCCCAGATGAACATCGCCGTCGGCATGCCGCAGGAACTTCGGCAGCGCCTCGACCACGTCGACCAACTCGGAGATGAAGTCGCGGTAGCCCTGCAGCAGGCGGTTGATCACCCGGGCGCACTCGGCGACGACGTCAGCGTAATACGAAGGTGGAGAGACGCTTCGGCAGCGTTCCGACAACTCGAGTAGACGGTCGTGGTAGTCCATCAACCGGTTGGCGACGTGCTGGATGGCCTCGGCGTCCCCGCTGTGTTCACCGCCAGGATTCAGCGTCGCCATGAACGCAGGTGCGGCCATGAAGCCGTCGATCTGCCGTGCGGTCGACAGCATCTCGTCGACGTATCCGAAGAGTATGCGGCTCAATTCCGCCCCCGTGTACACATACGTCGCGGACGTTGGACTGAATCCCAGCTCGCTGTCGCGTAGGCGCGGCAGCACGGCGTTGCGACGCTGGGCCAACACCGACGCGAACAACGCCCACGTCCAGCCCGACGGCTTCTCCTTCACCAGTGCCGCGAGTTCATCGGCGGTCCTGGCCATCACTGCGACCGCGAGGGTCTCGTCGTCCGGATCCTCATCCGACCCCGGCAGGGCTGGAGTTGGCGACACCGCGTGCGTGGCAGAGGCACCGTCGGGTCCGTACACGGCGCGGCTGTCGCCGGCGAGCGTCCACCGCATGTGACGGTCGGCCCGCAGCGTGAGTTCTTCTTCGCGCGCGGCGGCCAACTCCCGGCGCTCCTCGGCATGCCGGACGAGGGCTCGGCCGACGAAGAACAGCCCGACCAATGATGCTGCGCCGACGATCCACCAGATGTACGTGATGACGAACCCGATCGCCAGCATCAGTAGGAACACCGCAGCGAACCCACTGCCGGAACTGTACTGCCCCCTAGCCATGGACAGACGGTACGAGGGGGCACCGACAAGCTGGGGCGCCTGATTGACTCTGTTCATGGATCCCCGGCACCGGATGCACAGCCCCGTCGCGCGCATGACCGGCAGTGCGCTCGTCGGGCTCGCGGCCACGGGCGTGGCCGCCTCGATGGACCTCCGCTGGTTCTCGCTGCTCATCGGGTGGGACGTGCTCGCGGTGACGTACATGGTGTGGACGTGGGCGGTGGTCTGGCCGTTCGACGCGGCGCAGACGGCCTCCCACGCCGAGCACGAGGAGCCGGGGCGTCAGACGGTGTTCGCGCTGATCCTCTCCGGCGCGCTGGCCAGCCTCGTCGGTGTCGGTTTGCTGCTCACGAAGGCGCGGCCGGACGACCTGGGCGTCATCGCGCCGGCCGTGGCCGTGGCCAGCGTCGTCATCTCGTGGCTCGCCGTCCACACGCTGTACGCGCTCACTTACGCCAAGGCCTACTTCCAGGAAAAGCCCGTCGGCGGAATCGATTTCAACACCGACGAACCGCCCCGCTACAGCGACTTTGCGTACGTCGCCTACACCGTCGGCATGAGCTTCGCGATCTCGGACACCAACCTCACCTCGTCGAGAATGCGCGCGACCGCCATCAAGCATGGCCTGCTGTCGTACGTGTTCGGCTCGGTCATCGTGGCCACGGTGGTCAACCTGATCGCGTCGGGCGTGTAGCGAACCCGAAAAGCCCGAAATCGCAGTCTGACGACGGCAGGCGTGCCATCCTTCGGCCGGAGGCCGGTGCGGTGCATCGGCGGGATCGAACGAGAAGGTCGTCGAGTGCGAGAAGCGCTGCCATTGCGCACTGTGTCCGTCGAACGCGTCGGAGTGTTGTTGGGCTCCGCGGCCGCTGCGCTGATCTTCGGCGCTGGCGTCGCCCACGCCGATGAGGGCTCCTCGGCGCCGTCCGACCGAAGCGGCGAGTCGAGTGAGCAATCCGACGCGTCCACGACCACCGGACCGAGCGCGGAAGCAAGCGACACCACCGCGCCGATCGCAGCGTCAAACGACAGCTCGAAGACCGATGTCAGCGCGACGTCGCCCGCCGTCCGGAAAGACGACGACGACGCAAGCGCCGGGAATGGCCGGACCCTTGCGAATCAGACCCCGGCCGTCGACCGTCTGAACGCGACGCCGGCACCCCCGGCACAGTCGGCCGACGACGAAGACACCCACGATGGCGAACCCGAACCTAGCGCGGTCGAAACCCCTGCCGCAGAACCGAAGTCGGAACCCACGACTCCCAAGGCCCCGCAGCCGCTGACGCCCGCGATCGCCCCGGTGGGGCGACAGGAAGGCGACGCCGACGTGCGCACGCTGGCACAGCCGACACCGTCCCCTGCAGCGGCCACCACGTCCGTCCCACTAGCAATGACCGCACTCCCGCCGCTTCCCAACCTCCCGCAGTTGGTCCGGCAGCTCACCGGCCTGACGGTCGACGCCGCGGCGTTCAGCGCCTCCCTGGTCAGCGCCGTCGCCTACCAGGTCGCGCAGACGCTCGGCCCGACCTTCCTGGGCGGCGGGCCGCACTACGCCGCGCTGACCATCGCCAACTTCGCCGCCGACATCAGCCGCCAGGTCACCGGCACGCCACCGACCGCTTCGGCAGGGCCGTTCCCGGTGAACTACGGCGTGTTCAACCCGCTGGCGTGGTTCAACCCATACGCCATCCCGCCCGGCGCCAACGATCCGTCCATCACCGTCACCCCGGCTCACCCGCTGCCGATCATCCTCGTCAACGGCACGACGGAGACCCAGGCCTACAACTGGAGCGTCGGGGCTCCGGTGCTCGCCAACGCCGGCTACAAGGTGTACTCGTTCGCCTACGGCGCCTCGACGACCATCCCGGGCTTCCCGTTCGGCGGCGTCGCCGACATTGCCCAGTCGGCTCAGCAGCTGTCCGCACAGATCGACGCCGTACTCGCCGAGACCGGCGCCTCGAAGGTCATCCTGGTCGGCCACTCACAGGGCGGCGGGATTCTGCCTGCGTACTACATGAACGTCCTCGGCGGCGCCGACAAGGTGTCGCAGTTGATCGGCATCGCCCCGAGCACCCACGGCACCGACGTCAACTACGCGGCCTACGCGTTGACGCTGCCCGTCCTCGGGCCGCTGCTGACTGGACTCCTGAGCGCGACGCTGCCAGCGCTGGAGCAACAGAGCATCACGTCACCGTTCCAGCAGATCGTGTACGGCAACGGCGACACCAGGCCGGGCGTTCTCTACACGACGATCGTGTCGACCTACGACGAGGTCTTGACGCCATACACGCAGCAGTTCCTCGACGGCCCGAACGTCACGAACATCGTCATCCAAGATCAGCACCCCGGGTTCATGGGCGGCCACCTGAGTGTGCTCGTCAACCCCGCGGTGTGGTCCTACGTGCTGGACGCGCTCGACGCGAACCCGGCGGCCAATCCGCTGTGGGCGCCGTTGGCTCGGGTAGCCGTCTGACACATCGACGGTTACCAACCGCCGCACCGCGCTTGACGACTGAAGTTCATGGCCATTCATCGATGCGGGCCACGTTGAACTTCGTCAGAACGCCGCTGACTGAGCGCCCGTAATCGGTTGGCTCCCAATCCTCATCGAGGTTGTTGACGAGTTCCGCACCGAGTACTTCGACGATTTGCTCCGCGTCGGACCGCGACACCGCGCTGGCTCGTCGAACTCGGGCGAAGAGCGATGCGTCGCGGCGCGCCAGTACCTCGCTCAGTAGCTCAACCTGAGGCGTAGTGAGAAAGCTGAACCGGCTATCCACCAGTTGCTCCCTTCACGGAGAGCCGGAGTCCAGGTCTGGATGACGCGGTGCTCGGAAGAACCCAGGTGGCGACCTCAAGTCATCTGGCTAAGCAATGCAATTGCCGCGACTTGTCGCTCATAGGCGGGCACTTCGACGAGTGCTCCTCAGCAGCGCAACACCGAAGCGACCCGATCTATCGCTTGACCAGCGTGAACTGCCCCAACTCGCTGATCCCACGCTGGAAGAAGTCGCTGCACCCGGTCAGGTACTTCATGTACCGCTCGTAGACCTCCTCCGACGTCGCGGCGACCGCTTCGTCGTGGTGGGCTTCGAGCGCCTCGGCCCAGATGTCCAGCGTCTTCACGTAGTGCTCGTCGAGCAGCTGCTTCTCCTCCAGCGAGAAGCCCGCGTCGGCCGACAGCGAGATGATGTCCTCGTCGCACGGCACCGAGCCGCCGGGGAAGATCTCCTTGGCGATGAACCGCATGAAACGCAGGTCGGTCATCACGATCGGGATGCCCATCTCCGGCCAGCGCTTCAGCGGGTGCCCCAGGATCGCCTGGATCAGCATGCGGCCGTCGCGGGGCAGAATGCTGCTGCAGAAGTGGAAGAACGGTGCGTAGCGCTCCTGCGGGAACGCCTCGATCGCCTCCAGGCTGATGATGCGGTCGACGGGCTCGTCGAACTGCTCCCAGCCCATCAACAGCACCCGACGCGACCGCTCGGTGTCGATGCCGTCCAACAGTTCCTGGGCGAACTTCGCCTGGTTCTTGCTCAGCGTCAGCCCGATGACGTTGACGTCGTACTTCTCGAGGGCGCGCTGCATGACAGAACCCCAGCCGCAGCCGATGTCGAGCAGCGTCATGCCGGGCTCGAGGTTGAGCTTGCCCAGCGCCAGGTCGATCTTGGCCATCTGCGCCTCTTCGAGCGACATGTCGTCTCGCTCGAAGTAGGCGCAGCTGTAGGTCCGCGAAGGATCCTGGAACAGCCCGAAGAAGTCATCGGAGAGGTCGTAGTGAGCCTGCACCTCTTCGAAGTGCGGCTCCATCTCCTTGCGCGCCTGCGGCGGCTTCACAGTGCTCTCAACCATTCCCCGACCAACTTCCGTCCGACTTCTTCGGACTCTTCGTTTCTTGCGTGTCCTGCGTGTGCGTGAAAGTTATTGCAGTCCGGCTGATTACGCCTTCTCGAGCGTGAATTGGACGACGTCGGTGTAGCCCTGCCGGAACAGATCGGCGCAACCGTCGAGGTACTTGAGGAAGCGCTCGTAGATCTCCTCGTTCGTGATGGCAATCGCCTCGTCCTTCTTGGACTCGAGGTTGCGCGCCCACGTGTCGAGGGTCTTGACGTAGTGCGGCTGCAGGTGCTGCTCACGGGTGACCGTGTAGCCGGCCTTGACCGCGTGATCCTTGACCATCGACGCCAGCGGCAGACGGCCGCCGGGGTAGATCTCGTCCATGATGAACTTGATGAAGCGCACCCGCGACATCGTCAGCGGCAGCTTCTTTGCCTTGATCTCCTCATCCTCGGGGATGGTGATCGTGTGCAGCATTTGCACGCCGTCGTCAGGCAGCCAGTCGAACGTGTTCTTGAAGTAGTCGTCGTACTTGTTGAAGCCGAAGTGCTCGAACGCGCCGATCGACACGATCCGGTCGACCTTGCCGCTGAAGTCCTCCCACGGCTGCAGCCGGACTTCCATCTTCCGGTCGCTCTTCGAGTTCGCGAACCAGTGCTGCTCGATGTGCTGCTTCTGGTTCTCCGACAGCGTCAGCCCGATCACGTTGACGTCGTACTTCTCGACCGCGCGCATGATCGTGGCGCCCCAGCCGCAGCCGATGTCCAGCAGCGTCATGCCGGGCTCGAGGCCCAGCTTGCCCAGCGAGAGGTCGATCTTCGCCATCTGCGCCTGCTCGAGGGTGTAGTCGTCCTCCTCGAAGTACGCACAGCTGTAGACCTGGTTCGGGTCCTGCCACAGCTTGAAGAAGTCGTTTGAGATGTCGTAGTGGAACTGGACTTCCTTCTTGTCCGATCCGCGAGTCTGCGATGCAGACTTCGACAGCCACGCGGACTGCGCAGCCGGCGTTTCGGGCGTCGAGGACGTCGTGTCACTTGGAGTATTCATCATCCCAACCTGTCGGCGATTCGTCGTTCTCATGGCCAATCAGCGGCTTCTTGACCGGGCCAGCATCCCGACCCTACAACTTCAAGCGCGGCTCGTTCGAGCGCTCCGTTGCGGCGCACCGGCGAGTCGTCAGCCCCGCGTCGGACACCAACTTAGCTGATCTTGAAAGCGTCCTGCCAGCCGTGCCTGGCAGGTTTGCTTCACGGGGTTTGCCAGCGCCTTCGGGTGTAAGCTGGCACTCGGTGGTACACCCAGCTAGGACGTATTGGACCAGCCTTCGTCGCTGATCTCCGACTAGCCGCTCACGCCGGATTCACCGGTGGCAACCGCCAGTCTGGATTACCTTGAATGCTCCGCCGATCGTTCAGTCTTTGATTGCTCCCTTTGGGATGCAACACTTCAACTACACCCCGCGCATGGGGATTCTGAGCACCTTCCCGCCCACGCCGTGCGGCATCGCAACCTTCAGCGAAGCCCTGGCCGACGGTTTGCGGGCCCGCGGAACGAAGGTCGACGTCGTGCGCATCGCCGACGGCGAGACATGCGACCGCGCCAACGTGATCGGGGAACTCGTCAACGACTCCCCGGCGTCGGTGGCCGAGACGTCGGAACTGCTCAACCGCAGCGACGTGGCCGTCATCCAGCACGAGTACGGCATCTATGGCGGCACCGACGGCGACGAGGTCGTCGACGTCATGAAGGGCCTGCGCGTCCCGATCCTCGTCATCGCCCACACCGTCCCGAAAGAGCCGACGGCACACCAGCGTTCAGTCCTCGAAGAGGTCGTCGCGCTGGCCGATCAGGTGGTCGTGATGTCCGACGTCGCCCGCCGGCGGCTGTGCGAGCACTTCACCGTCGACGCGGCCAAGGTGGCGACCATCGCGCACGGCGCGGCGCTGCCCGCGGTCGAAGCCCCGCTGCCCGCCGGCCGGCCCACGATCCTGACGTGGGGCCTGCTCGGCCCCGGCAAGGGCATCGAGCGCGTCATCGACGCGATGATCTCGTTGCGCAACCTGCCCACCAAGCCCCGCTACCTCGTCGCCGGACGCACGCACCCGAAGGTCCTCGCCCACAGCGGCGAGTCCTACCGCGAGGGGCTGTTCGCCCAGGCCGGACGCCTCGGCGTCGCCGATTCGGTGTCCTTCGACGCCGTCTACCGCGACTCGGCGGCACTGGCCGAACTCGTCCAGTCCGCGGCCGTCGTCGTCCTGCCGTACGACTCGAAGGAGCAGGTCACCTCTGGTGTCCTGGTCGACTCGATCGCCAGCGGGCGACCCGTCGTCGCCACCGCGTTCCCGCACGCCGTCGAACTGCTCGGTACGAGCGGCGCCGGCGTCGTCGTCGACCACGACGACCCCGCCGCCCTGGTGGAGGCGCTGCGCAGCATGCTGACCGACCCCGACATCGCGGGGTCGATGGCCTCCCGAGCACGCGGACTCGCCCCGACCCTGGCCTGGCCGGTCGTTGCGCAGGCCTACGCAACCCTGGCGCAGCGCGTCATGGCCGCCCGTCTGGCACTCGCGTGATCGGCACCGAGCCCGGCTTCCAGCACCTCCTGCGGATGACCGACCACCGCGCGACGTTCGAGCACGCCGACCACACCGAGCCGCGCCGCGAGCACGGCTACTGCACCGACGACATGGCCAGGGTCCTGGTCGTCACGACCCGCGAACCCGAGGCGCCGGGCCCCCTGAACGGGCTCGCAGGCAAGGCGCTGACGTTCCTCAACGACGCGCAGTCCTTCAACGGCGCCTGCCGCAACCGGATGACCGTCGGAGGGCACTGGGCCGACGAGCCGACCACCGACGACCACTGGGGCCGCATGGTCTGGGGCCTCGGCACCGCCGCCGCCAACAGCGACGTCAGCATGGTGCGCAGGCTGGCCGTCATCCAGTTCGAACGCGCCGCGCAGGCCAGGTCGACGTGGCCGCGTGCGATGGCGTTCGCCGCGATCGGTGCGGCTGAACTCCTCTCGGTCGACCCCGACCACGTCGCCGCTCGACGGCTGCTCACCGACTACGTCGCAACTCTCGACGAACCCAACGGCGACGTCGACTGGCCATGGCCGGAACCCCGCCTGACCTACGCCAACGCCGTGCTCGCCGAGGCGCGCATCGCCGCGGGCATCGCGCTCGACGACCAGGCACTGCTCAAGTCCGGGCTCGACCTCCTCGAGTGGCTGCTCGCGGGCGAGACGGTCGACGGCCACCTGTCGCCTACGCCCGTCGCCGGTCGCGGACCCGGGGACGCCCGGCCCGGCTTCGATCAACAGCCGCTCGAATTGGCCACCCTGGCCGACGCGTGCGCACGCGCGGCCGGAGCCGATCCCCGGCCGCTGTGGCCCGAGGCCGTTCGATCCGCGGCCGCGTGGTTCCTCGGCGCCAACGACGCCGAATTGCCGATGTGGGATCCGGAGACCGGCGCGGGATACGACGGGCTGCACGCCGACGGGGTGAACCTGAACCAGGGCGCCGAGTCGACGCTGGCGGTCATCTCCACGCTGCAACAGGCACGCCGCTTCTCGACTGTCCCCCAGTGACGTCGACGGCGACCGGACTCGCCACCCGCAGCGCGGCGCGGATCGCGGCCGACCCCGGCCGCGTCATCACCCAGCTGTTCGTCCCAGGTCAAGAGGGCTTCGAGCACCAGGAATCCCGCGCGGGGATCGTGGTCAAACGCCTGCTCGCGCTGTCCGACGTCGACGTCGAAGCGTCGCTGAACGACGTCCTCGAGCGCTTCGACGGCAGGCACCGCGATCTGGCGGGCATATTCTACCGGCACGCCGCCGAACTCGCCGACCGCCTCGACGGCCGAGCGGAACTCTCGCACTCGCGAAAGATGTTGTTGGGCGCCACGTTCACCAGTGAGTACGCCATCGAGGGCGCTGCGCTGTGCAACCCGAGCATCGTCGCGCACCCCGACCAGTCCGGGGTGGCCGCGGGCAGCCTGCGCTACGTCATGAGCGTCCGGGGAATCGGCGAGGGACACCGATCCACCATCGGCTTCCGGACCGGCGTCGTCGACGCCGCCGGCGAGGTCACGATCGACGAACCTGCGCCGTACGCCGCGACCGGGTACGTCAAGCACGCGCTGCTCGACGCCGCCGTCTTCCGCGCCGAACTCAACCGCCTGGGCAACGCCCGGGAAGCCGCCCAGTACGTCTTCGGCGCGCTCGGTGAACTGTTCACCAGGTCCGACCTGAACGAGCGGCTCGACACCCTGAGGTCGCACTCGCGCACCCGCGACTACGCCCAGGAGACGATCGACCACATCCGGGCCATCGCCACCCGGTGCTACGGGATCGAATTCCCGTATGAGACAGAGCTTTCCGAGCGGGTGCTGTGGCCATCGATGGAAGCCGAGCAGGCCGGCATGGAGGATGCCCGCATGCTGCGCTTCGTCGACGACGACGGCACCGTCAGCTACTACGGCACCTACACCGCGTACAGCGGCAGCCTGATCAGCCAGCAGTTGCTCGAGACTTCCGACTTCCGCTCGTTCACCTCGACACCGCTGGTCGGCAAGGCCGCGGCCAACAAGGGCCTGGCGCTGTTCCCGCGCCGCATCAACGGCCGCTTCGCCGCCATGTCGCGGTCGGACCGCGAGACCAACAGCATCGCGTTCACCGATCACCTGTCGGTCTGGCCGGACGCGTCACCCTGCCAGCGGCCCACCGAGTCGTGGGAAGTGCTGCAACTGGGCAACTGCGGGCCACCCATCGAAACCGACGCGGGATGGCTCGTGCTCACCCACGGCGTGGGGCCGATGCGGACGTACAGCATCGGTGCGCTGCTGCTCGATCTCGACGACCCGACGCGGCTGCTGGGACGGCTGAAGCGACCGCTGCTGGGGCCGATACCGGGGGAGCAGGACGGGTACGTGCCCAACGTCGTGTACTCGTGTGGCGGACTCGTCCACGCCGACACGCTGGTGATCCCCTACGGCATGTGCGACGCCGCAATCGGAATGGCGACAGTGCCTCTCGCGCAGCTGCTCGAGGTCATCGTCACCTAGAGTCCTGCGCGACGCCAGCGAGCCGCAGGAATGGACCTGCGGCTCGCGTGGGGTTGCTGCTCGTTCTTCGGGGTGTTAGCGCTTCTTCTTGCCGTGCAGCAGGTCGTCGGTCTGCGACGACGTGTCGGCCTTGCTGCGCTTGTCCGCGCGTTTCTCCTTGAGCGACTTTCCGGTCTTCTTGGTCATGGTCTGGCGCGGCGACTTGTCGGTCATGGCTCACCCTCGATTGGGGGCCTGAATGGTCCCGATGCTTCGGACTCTACGCCGTGGGTGACGGCTTGTCTGGCATCATGGCGACGGCAGCGTATGCCGTTGCAGGGCAATGGTTTCGGACGACGAGGGGCTGAAACCGATCGAGACGGCCCGCTGCCGGATGGAATCGGGGTAGGATTGCGAGTGTCGAGTAGCTCGGTTCCGGGCTGACATGCTCGAAATTGAGGATTCCAATGACCACGCCCGAACTCGTCCGCACGCCCTATGAACGCCGCGTCCAGCTGGTGCAGGACACCATCACGAGCCGCTCCAAGCTCAAGGACGACGCTGCGAAGGAACTGGCCGTGCACGTCCTGCACGCGCTGGACTCGATCCCCGAGCGGATGCGCTAACCACCACCATGTCGGTGACCCTTTCCGGTTCGGGCACGAAGCACGTCATGCCCGCCGGTGACACCCATGGACCAATCCGGGGCTGATCCCGCGGCGCACGCCCGGCACGGGATGGAATGCCTCGCCACACCATTCTGTGAGGACCCTGATTGACTGCCTTAGCCTACGGCCGGGATTCGTCCGGCATCGTTGTGACGCAGGGACGTTCAGCGCCCCTGCGCTTCGGCGTACTTGCCACCCACACCCCCACCATGTGCGGTGTGGCCAACTTCAGCGGAGCGCTCTGTGACGCGCTGCAGGCCACCGGCGCCTCCGTCGAGGTCGTCCGCGTCGCCGACGGCCAGCACTCGCAGGCCCCGCGCGTCGTCGCAGAACTGACCGGCGGATCGACCGACTCCATCGCCGAGTGCGCCGCCCTGCTCAACCAGTGCGACGTCGCGATCATCCATCACGACACCGGCGTCTACGGCGGCGACGAAGGTTCCGACCTCGTCGCCGTGATGCGCCTGCTCGAGGTGCCCGCCATCGTGGTCGCCCACGCCGTTCCACGACAGCCGTCGCACCAGCAGCGGGCCGTCTTCGAAGAGGTCCTGCACCGGGCCGACCGCATCGTGGTCGTCTCCGATGCCGTCGGCGACCGCCTGCGCGCCCACTACGACGTATGGCGCGGCAGGGTCAAGACCATCCCGCACGGCGTGACGCTGGCGCCGACCGTCTCGGCGAAGCGCTCCGGTCGGCCGACGCTGCTGACCTGGGGCCTGCTGCGCCCCGGCAAGGGCATCGAGCGCGTCATCGACGCCATGGCCACCCTTCGCGAGGTGCGCGGCCAGCCGAAGTACGTCATCGCAGGCAAGACGCACCCCCGAACCCTCGCCACCGACGGCGAGTCCTACCGCACGGAACTGTCCGACCAGGTGCAGCGCGCCGGTCTCGGCACGTCAGTGGGGTTCGAACCGGACTACCGCGGCCCCGGCACGCTCGCTGCCCTCGTCCAGTCCTGCGCTGCGGTCGTGCTGCCGTACGACTCGACCGATCAGGTGACCTCCGGAGTGCTGGTGCAGGCCGTGGCCAGCGGCCGACCCGTCGTCGCGACGGCGTTCCCGCACGCGATCGACGTACTCGGCTCCGGTGCGGGCATCCTCGTCGCGCACGACGACACCGAAGGGCTCACGGCGGCCCTGCGCAGCGTCCTCACCGATCCACGGCTCTCCGGCGCGATGGCTGCCGAGGGGCGACGGCTGGCGCCGTCGATGGCCTGGTCGGTCGTCGCCGAGGAGTACGCGACGCTGGCGACCAAGCTGGTCCGCGAGAAGCGGACCCTCGCCTAGCTCGCCGTCGCCGCGTAGCTTCCCAGCTCGTCGATGAAGCCGGCGGGGAACCGCAAGGTGCCCTTGCCGGTGCGGCGCAGGAAGCCGGTCGCCGCGCGCGCCGACAGCGGCTTGCCGGGGTGTTCGAGGAAGTTCACCAGCGGGACCCGCTCCACCCACACGGGCCAGGGGCCGACGTCAGCCGCGTGCACGACGCCGTCGTGGTCCGCCCATGCCGCCTTGCGCGGCCACTTGGCGCCCCGCCACGGTTCGTCGTCGGACGGGTCGTACTCGCCTGGTGCGTCGAGCCGTCCGCCGATCCAAGCCGCGACGGGCACGCTGACCGAGTTGCCCACCATCCGCCACCGCTCACCGGACCGGGCGACCTCCTCGGCCGGTGCGGTCCAGTCGGCCGGAAACCCCTGCAGCCGTTCGGCATCCCGGATGTCGGGGGTGACGTACCGACTGTCCGGCAGCCGGATCGCCGGGGGAGATGCGACGCCCACCGACGACCCGCACTTGATCGGCGGAACGGCGTCGACCGCCCAACCGAACGACCGCATCCCCTCGGTCCAGTAGAAGCCGCACGCGACGTCGGGGTAGGTGTCGACGGGTGCGGGCTTCACCTCGTCGTCGACGAGCAGTACGTCGCGGGGATCACCGTCCCGGCTGGCCACCAGGTACCAGCGGTTGCGCCGCTGGGGCAGCCCGAACGCGTTCGTGTCGACGACGCGGTAGGCCCACCGGTAGCCGAGGTCGGTCAGCGACTCGGTGACCAGCCGCAGCGCCGCGCCCTGGTTCAGTGACATCAGGAACGGCACGTTCTCCAGTACGAGCCAAGGCACGTCCGAGCTGTCCGCCAGTCGCAGCGCCTCGCCGACGAGACTGCTTCGCGCACCGGTGATTCCGGACTTCCGGCCAACGCTGCTCAGGTCCTGGCACGGGAAGCCTGCGACCAGGACGTCGGTCCCTGGCGGCAGGGCCGCGACGTCGCGGACGTCGGCCTCGAGCTTGACGTCGGGGAAGCGGCGGCGCAGGACGTGCATCGCCGGCGGGGAGTTCTCGACCATCAGGGTGGCGTGGTGGCAGCCCGCGGCCATGCCGAGTTCCAGGCCGCCGATGCCGGCGAACAGTCCCGCGACCGAGAGCGTCACCGAAGCCATTCCAACGCAACGGCATACGAGAGACGCGACGGCACGGCGTTGCCGATCATGCGGGCCAGGGCGGTGCGGTGCGTGACGCCGTCGAAGCTGAACCAGTCCGGGATGTACTGCAATCGGGCGGCCTCGTGGGCGGTGAGCGTGCGGCGCTGGCTCGGATGGACGTTGCGGCCCATGCACATGCTGTAGAAGCCGGTGGTGACGGTCTGTGCGGGCCGGTCCCAGGCGAGGCGGCCGTAGATGGACTTGTAGCTGTGCCCGCCGTCGGCGTGGCAGGCGGGACGTTGGCTGTCGGGCAGGTCGAACTGGCCGTGCTCGAAGAGGTAGTCGATGCGTTGCCGTGTGGCCGGCGCGGACCGGGCCGGGGCGTCGACCAGGGTGTCGGCGGGTCGGGACTCGAGGTCTCCGATCGCCCAGCCGACGGTGCGGGTGTCGCGGCGATGGCGGTCGACCACATCGGCCGGGGTGACGTCGTGCGTGAGGCTGGCCAGCATGACGAGGCGGCGGCGGGTCTGCGGCACGCCCAGATGGCTGAGGTCGACGACGCCCATGGCGACCGTGTAGCCGAGGTGGTCGAGGGCCTCGGCGGTGCGCTGGACCACGGTGCGCCGGTCGTTGAGGGCGCCGGGGACGTTCTCGATCAGGATGTGTTGCGGTGCAAGCACTTCGGCGGCGCGCACCATGGTTTGGTACAGCTCGTTCTTGTCGTCGCTGTGGCGCGTGCGGTTGTTGAAGTCGCTGTGGCCCTGGCATGGCGGGCCGCCGACGAGGATGTCGACGTCCGGATACTGCTTGGCCAGAATCCGTTCGGCCGGGGTCAGCCGGCTGCCGATACGGCCGGGCAGCAGCGCCGCGACGTCGTGGCAGAGCGCGGCGGCGGTGGGGAAGTTGGCGGCGTACGTGCGTGTCGCGATGGCGTCGAGGTCGACGGCGAGCACGGGCTCGAACGGCCGGTTGAGCGCGCGGGCGGCCTCGGCGAGGCCTATGGAGAGTCCGCCGCAGCCGGCGAAGAGGTCGACGACGCGGACCGAGTCGCGGGCCGAGGCCTGGGGCGGGGCGATGGTGCTGCGCAGCCAGGCGCGCTCGGCGTCGTCGGCGGTCGCGGGTCCGTCCGAAATCGGTGCGGGCGCCAACAGGCTGATGGACGTCGTGCCGCCGCTCTGAGCGAGCAGACGCTCGAAGGCGCCCCCGCGGGTGCGAAATCGCTCCAGCCCGGCGTCGGCGGGCGGCCGACGTCGTGTCAGGGCCGGTTCGAACATCCTTGGGATCGTATTCAGGTTGCGCACGCAGGTCCCGCGGCGCGCCGCTTCTACGCTGGTGGCATGGCCGAGTCGTGGGCGTCCTCACCCGAGGCGCGGGCGCGGATGCAGTCGAACAAGAGCCGCGACACCAAGCCGGAGTTGGCCCTGCGGTCGGCGGTGCACGCGCTGGGGCTGCGCTACCGGGTGGATGCGCGTCCGCTGAAGACGTTGCGGCGCAGGGCCGACCTCGTCTTCCCGCGGGCCAAGGTGGCCGTGTTCCTGGACGGCTGCTTCTGGCACGGCTGCCCGGTGCACCACACGGTGGCGGCGGCGAACGCGTCGTTCTGGGCGGAGAAGGTGTCGACGAACCGGGCGCGGGACTCCGACACCGACGCGAAGCTGGCCGAGGCCGGCTGGGTCAGCGTGCGGGTCTGGGAGCACGAAGATCCGGTCGAGGCGGCCGAACGGGTGCGGGCCGTGGTTCGTGAACGGCGAGCGGGAGTCGGCTGAGAACGGGCTCAGCGGGGGAGCGATAGGGTGCCTTGCATGAGAGCAGTCGCAGCGATGTTGGCGGTGGCGGCCGCGCTGTTCACCGCCGCACCGGCCGCGGCCAAGGAGCCCGACGACTCGTTCCTCGGGACGATCGACGTCATCGGCATCCCGATCACCGATCCGGCCGCCGCGATCTCTGCGGGGCGGGGTGCGTGCAAGGCGCTCGACGGCGGTGCGGAGGTGGCCGCGGCGGTCGACACCGTCGCCTCTGAGACCGGGATATCGCCCGACGATGCCGCCTACTTCGTCGGCGTCTCGATCGGCGCGTACTGCCCGCACCACGAGGGCCTGCTCGGCTGACCGGTGTTGGGCTGGGGGTCGTCATCAGATGATGACGCTGTCCAGCCGGCTGCTGCGTCGTCAGCCCAGAAACTGTTTGATCGGCCATGTTCTGGGTAATGGACGTCGGTTCGGCTATTCGCCGAGCGTCGCGTCTCGCGGTTCAAACGGTCGTCGGCCTCCTCGCCCGTCGCTGTCTGACATCTCCTTTCGCTTCCGTCCGCCGAGCGAGAGGAACAAGCCTTGAACGATCAGGACTACGCCGACGGCCTTCGCGTCACGATGTCGGAACTCACTGCGCACTTCCACGAACCCGTCGACATAGCGACGACGCTCTTCCAAGTCACCAGCGCCGCAGTGGAGCTGATCGAGGGCGTCGAGTATGCCGACGTCCTGCTGATCGACGGGATCGACTCGTTCCAGTCAGTGGCGTCCACTGGTCGGGTGGCATCGGATCTGGACGACGTTCAGCGGCGGTTCGGGGAGGGGCCCTGCATCGACGCGGCTCTCGACGACGTGGTGACGGTCAGCAACGATCTCAGCGAGGAAACCCGGTGGCCGCGCTTCGCCGAGTCGGCCGTCGCGGTCGGTGTGCACGGCATGCTGTCCTTCCGGCTCTACACGCACGACGCTCGGATGGGTGCGCTGAATCTCTTTGCGGGCGAGCGCGATGTGTTCTCCTCTGACGTCGAAGCGTTGGCGGCGATGCTGGCCACTCAAGCCGCCATCGCGCTGATCGCCGACGACAAGGAATTGCAGTTTCGATCCGCGCTGGCCAGCCGCGACATGATCGGCCAGGCGAAGGGCATGATCATGGAACGCTTCAACGTCGACGCGATGCGCGCCTTCGAATTGCTGAAGCGGCTATCCCAGGAGTCCAACACGCGGCTGATCGACATCGCCACCGAGCTGGTGGCCCGGGGATCCGAGCCGGTGGGCAGGTAGTCAGCGTCCTACTTCAGCCGCACCAACCGCGTCGTCGAACTCTCGTCCAGCTCGACCACCTCGGTACGCGAGCGCAGGAAATCGCTGAAGGACTTGAATCCCAGCGACTTCTCGCTGAATGACGGGTCCATGCGCTTCATCTGGGCCTTGACCGCGGAGTTGTGCAGCCAGTCGGCGTCGTCCTTCTCCAAGCCGATCTGCAACGCGCGGGTGAGCAGCGCGGTGGCGGCCACCTGGGGATCCGGTGGTTCCGGATCGTCGTCGATGGTCTGCGGCCGGGTGGCCCGGCGGCGCGGTGCGCGCTTCTTCGGCGCGGGTTCCGACTCCTCCTCCTCGGCCGCCGGCGTCTCCGGCGGCTCGAACACCGGCACGCCCGGTAACGCGTCGTAGATGAGGAACTCGTCGCACGCCGCGGCGAGCGAGCGGCTCGACGATCCGGCCACGCCGATGCCCACGACATAGCGGCCGAGCCGCTTGCAGCGCTGAGCCAGCGCGATGTAGTCGGAGTCGCCGGCGACGATCACGACGTGGGTGAGGTCGGGCAGCCGGAACATGTCCTCGACGGCGTCGACGGCGAGCCGGATGTCGGCGCCGTTCTTGCCGTACGCGGCGGCGGGGAAGAGCTGGACGAGGTCGACGGCGCGGCCGACCAGCTGACCGCGGTACCCGGCGTTGACGTCGGCCGACCAGTCGGCGTAGGCGCGGGTCAGGACGAGCGTGCCGAAGGACGAGGAGAAGTCGATGATGGCACCGACGTCGACCGTGGCGCGCTGCAGCTTGTCCTCGTCGAGCCCCTTCTGCTTGTCGCGCTGGAACGAGCTGCGTCCGTTGACCTGGTCATACCGCGAGATCACGATGTTGTCGAAGTCGAGATAAACCGCGACGCGGGTGTGAGCAGGTTCCGTCATGGGTTCAGTGTGGTCGATGGGACCGTGCCGAGCCACCAGCTGCCCACTAGGGACATCTCGTCGGATTTGGGCGAAGGGGTTGGTATCGATCAAAGCCCGATCTTGAGGCGGACGACGTGCCACAGTTCCGAGGGAACATCTATGCAGGGAGGCATGATGCCCGTACCGACGATGCTGCATCGCATTGCTGCCGAACTCTTCGGCACCTTCTGGTTGGTGCTCGGTGGTTGCGGTAGCGCAGTATTCGCCGCAGCCTTCATATCGGCGGACACCGTGTCGCTGGGTATTGGCTTCCTCGGTGTCGCGTTGGCCTTCGGCCTCACCGTCCTCACGGCCGTGTACGCGTTCGGCACGGTATCGGGTGGGCACTTCAATCCTGCCGTGACACTTGGCGCCGCCATTGCCGGCCGCGTCGAGTGGAAGGCACTGGTGCCATATTGGGTCGCGCAGGTCGTCGGCGGCCTTTTGGGAGGCCTGACGATCTTCGTGATCGCCAAGGGACGCCCCGACTTCGATCCGGTCGGCAACATGGCCGCCAACGGCTTCGGAGATCATTCTCCCGGTGGCTTTTCGCTGTGGTCGGTCATCGTGGCTGAGGTGGTGCTGACTGCGGTATTCCTGTGGATCATCCTGGGAGCGACGGAAGATCGCGCTCCCAAGGGATTCGCGGGATTGGCAATTGGCCTGTCACTGACGCTCATTCACCTGGTCAGCATTCCGATATCGAACACCTCGGTGAACCCTGCGCGATCCACCGGTGTCGCCTTCTTCAACGCGAACGGTGCGCCCGCTCAGTTGTGGGTCTTCTGGCTTGCTCCACTGGTCGGCGCGGCGATCGCCGGCGCCCTGTATCCGCTGATCTTCGGTCGGCGCGAGGCACTCGCCGAACGCCCGGTCCGCGAAGACGCACTCGACACGGAGTAGTCGATCCGCGCGATGACGATGCACGGGATGGGCGGCCGATGACGCGTTCGATCAGCGTGACGATGTGCACGACCCTCGACGGGGTCGTGCAGGGACTCGGCCGCGCCGACGAGGACACCCGCGGCGGCTTCACCCATGGTGGCTGGGGCCCGCAGTACAACGACGACGTCATGGCCCAGGAGATGGGCATGGGCATGGCCGCGGCGGGCGACCTGTTGTTCGGGCGCAGGACGTGGCAGGACTTTCACGCCGCGTGGGGTCACTCGACCGACGGCAACCCGTTCACGACGCTGATGAACGGCGCCACGAAGTACGTCGCGTCGAGGACGCTTGCGAGTGCCGACGAGTGGGAGAACTCGGTGCTGTTGCCGGGCGACGCTGCCTCATCGGTGGCCGACCTGAAGGCGCAGCCCGGCAACGACCTGTCGATCAACGGCAGCGCGTCGTTGGTGCGAAGCCTGCACGCGGCCGGGCTGATCGACCACTACACATTGCTGATTCACCCACTGACGCTGGGAAGCGGTGCGCGACTGTTCGAGGGCCCGGCCCCGCTCACCGAGTTCGACCTCAGCGGAAGCGTGACGACGACCAAGGGCGTCATCATCGCGCACTACTCGCGACGGTAGGTGGCCGTCAGCTAGAACCAGCGTTACGCCGCGTAGCCGGGAAGCACGACCAGCGACCCGTCATTACTCCTGACGATGTCGATCGCAACGTCGGGGTGTCGACCTTCGGGCTCAGCACGCTGGCCCAGAGCCCGCAGACGGTATGACGTGTCCAACAGCTTGTCGACCTCAGCCGACGAGAAGACGAAGTCGCGGACTCCGTGCGTACGGTCCACCCTAAGCGTGGAGAGCCGCCGTAGGACACTCGACAGCCCGGCCTTGATGTCGTTCACCTCCTGCGCATGTCGATTGAGCGATCGAGTGAAATTCTCGAAGTGGTTCGTTGGGTCGCTTTGCGCGGCCTCCACTGCCTGCAGGACGATCACCCGTTCCATCAACGCGACAGCAAGGTTCGCGAGTTCGAGGTGGGCGTGAAACTCGCCGTGCTCGGAAGCGATACCTCCGAATGCCTTATGAAGCTTCGACAGTTCGATTGGCTTGTCAGGCAGGGCGTCTAGCGCATCCGTCCACTTCTTGAGGCGGCGCTTCGCCCTTTCGAAGGCCGTGTTGATTGCATGTACTGCAGGTTCGAGACCAAGTGCCGCACCAATTTTGCCTTCGTCGAGGAGGATCGCCGTCGCGTTGTCAATTGCTCGCCGGCAGCCGTCCAGTTCAGCGCGCTCTAGCTCCAGGTTGTCGGCGTGCAACTTCTCGAGCAGTTCAGTGATGTTCTCGATGGCAGCTTGTCGCTTCTGCTCCGCGTGCACGCTCGCGGCCACCGCGATCGCCGCCAGTACGAGGGGCGCGGCGACCGTGACGACGGCGGCCGCACCACCCGCGGCAGCGGCCCCGCCCACAGCTCCCGCCCCGCCCGCAACCGGGACGAATCGAGCCTGCGCGGCAATACCGGACCCCCCAACCAGAGCGCCGTGTATGCCGCCCGCCTTCGCCGCCATCGGTCGTAGGAGGCCATTGCCTACCTGAGCGGCCACCTTCGCCGGAACGACCATCCGGTAGAGAACTTCCCCGCCGGCGCCTGCCGCGGCAGTTTTGGGCGCTTGGGTGATCAGTTGCGTCAGATGGTGAGCCAAAGGGCTAGCGCTGTCGAGAGGGAGCCCCTTCTTGCGGTCGATCTCCTTGGGGAGTGGGTGTACCTCCAGCGTGGCGAGGGGAGCATCGGCAAGCGCCGCCAGTACGGTCCTCAACTCACTTAGCCGTTCAGGTGTCATCGGGCCGTCGTCAGTCATCGCAGGCACCACCACTGGTCGTGTAGCGAGTGTGTAGACCGGAATCTGCATGACGTTGTCGTTGCTCATATGCGACATTCCCTCCCCTTGTGTCATCACCACACTATTGGTCATCCGTCAAGATCGAAGCGGCGAGGCGGGATTGGTTGCGAGGGCAGCAGCCTGGGATGCTGGGTACTTCGCTGTCAGAAGTTGCCGCACCCCCGCGAGCGTGCGCAAACTCGCGCCCCTGAGCGGCGTGTCGCCCGCAGACACGCACGCTCGCGGGGGAGGTCAACCCGCGCATTTCGATCAGTGCGAATCAAAGTCGAGGGGGGCGGGTGAGGGTGGCGCAATGCCGGGGGCGGGGCGGCAAAGCCCAGGTGACCAGGCCTGCGCACCGGCGCAATCAGCCGACCGCCCGCAAGCCCGTGCCGAGCGCAACTGGCAGGGCCTGACACCGCCGATACCGTTCCGCACCAGGTCAGTCACACACCGCCAGCCCCCAGGAGGTGACCATGGCCGCGACGAACGCCGACCGCGACGAGCCCACGCCCATCCGCCGACCCCGCGCGGACCAGGCGCGCCTCGTCGCCGACGTGCTCCGCCACCAAATCCACGCCGGCGGCTACACCGACGGGCTGCCGTCCGAGCAGGAGCTGGCCGAGGAGTTCTTCGTCTCCCGCAACACCGTCCGCGAAGCGCTCGCCACGCTGAAGGACGAGGGCCTGATCGACCGCGGACCCCGCACCGGCACCCACGTCGCCATCCGCAAGTACGACCACGGTCTCGACGCGCTTACCGGCCTCAAGGAGACGTTCAAGGGCTACGGCGAGATCCGCAACGAGGTCCGCGCCACCATGACCGTCTCCGCGCCACCATCGGTCGCCAACAAGCTCGCGCTCAACCCCGGCGAACCCGTCGTCTTCATCGAGCGCCTGCGCTACCTCGGCGATCTGCCCCTGAGCCTCGACATGACCTATCTGGCCCAGGACATCGGCGCCCAGGTCGTCGAGCACGACCTCGAGACCAACGACGTCTTCGCCCTCATCGAACACGTCACCGGCCAGCGCCTCGGCAACGCCACCCTGGCCGTCGAAGCCGTTCCCGCCGAACCACATTCGGCAGCCATCCTGCAGGTGCCAGACACCGCCAGCCTGCTGCTGCTCGAACGACTCACCCACCTCGACGACGGCCGGCCCGTCGACCTCGAGTACATCCGCATGCGCGGCGACCGAATCACGCTGCGCGGCAACCTAGTCAGAGGAGAATGACCGTGGCTCAAGTCAACCAGCGCGTCGACGTGCCCGTCACCATCGACGAATCGCTCTGCATCGAGGGCTGCACCCTCTGCGTCGAGATATGCCCCCTGGACTCCCTGGCCATCAACCCGGAGAACGGCAAGGCCTTCATGCACGTCGACGAGTGTTGGTACTGCGGACCCTGCGCAGCGCGCTGCCCCACCGGCGCCGTCACCGTCAACATGCCCTACCTCCTCCGCTGACCAACCCAGGACCACCCATGAAACGCACCATCGCCGCCCTGCTCACCGCCGCCACCGTCACCTCACTGGCCGCCTGCTCGCTCGACTCGCAGACCCAGTCCGACGACACCGTCACCGTCGTCATCGGCTACCAGTCCAAGACCATCAACACCGTCACCGCCGGAACGCTGCTCAAGGCCAAGGGCTTCCTCGAGAAGCGCCTCGACGACCTCGCTGCGTCGTCTGGGTCATCCGGTACCAAGTACGACGTCCAATGGCAGGACTACGACACCGGCGCCCCCATCACCGCCCAGATGGTCGCGGAGAAGATCGACATCGGCTCCATGGGCGACTACCCGCTGCTCATCAACGGCTCCAAGACCCAGGCCAACGAACGCGCCCGCACCGAACTGGTCTCCATCACCGGCTACAGCCCCACCGGCGCGCTCAACATGGTGGTCGTCCCACCCGACTCGCCGGCCCGCAGCATCACCGACCTCAAGGGCCAGAAGGTGTCCGCCAGCGTTGGTTCCGCGGGCCACGGCACCCTGGTCCGTGCGCTCGACAACGTCGGCATCGACCCCAAGACCGGCGTCGAAGTGCTCAACCAGCAGCCGCAGGTCGGCGCGTCGGCACTCGAATCCGGTCAGGCGCAGGCGCTCTCGCAGTTCGTCGCCTGGCCCGGTCTGCTCGTCTTCCAGGACAAGGCAAAGCTGCTCTACGACGGCGCCGAAGGCGACTACCCGACCTTCCACGGCGTCGTCGTCCGCCGCGACTACGCCGGCCAGCACCCCGAGGTGCTCGACGCGTTCCTGCAGGCACAACTCGACGCGACCGAGTTCCTCAACGACAACCCGCTGGAGTCGGCCAAGCTCGTCGCCGAGGGCAGCGGCCTGCCGCAGGAAGTGGTCTACCTCTACAACGGCCCCGGCGGCACCAGCTTCGACACCACGCTGAAGCCGTCGCTCATCGAGGCCTTCAAAGGCGATGTGCCGTATCTGAAGTCGATCGGCGACTTCGCCGACCTCGACGTCGACGGCTTCGTCAACCCCGACCCCATCCAGAAGGCCTTCGCCGACCGCGGCCAGGACTACGACGCCGCGCTGCAGAGCACCGCCAACCCGTCGGCGCTGCGCGGCCAGGACCCCGTCTGCAACGCCCCCGTCACCGACGCCAAGCTCGCGGGCGAGCTGTGGATCGACGGCAGAGATGCCACCCAGCCCTCGGCCAACCCCGACTGCCTGCTGCGCGCCATCCGGGAGGCCACTGCCGGTGGCGGCACCATCCGCGCCGCCTACGTCCCCGACACCGAATTCGGCACCCGCTGGTTCGCCGACAAGTCGACCTGGGTTCGCGACGGCCAACGCCACCTGCCGTTCGACACCGCCGCGGGCGCCGGGCGCTACACCGCCGCGCACCCGGGCGCGACGATCGTCGACTATCAACAGGCGCTGGCTGGTGCGGTGTGACCGCCGCACCCGTCGTCCTGGCCGCCGACGAACCGGCCGTCGCCAGACCGGTCGCCCTGACGAAGACCGACCGCAGCCCCTCGTGGCCGTCCTGGCTGGTCCGCATCGGCTCCGTCGCCGCAGCCATCGCTCTGTGGCAACTGTTGACGGCCAACGACGTTCGGCTATGGCTGCGCTTCGACACGCTGCCCACCGTCACCGAGATCGTGCACGCCTTCGGCAACCGGCTCGGCACCGAGGACTACTGGCTCGACCTCGGCCAGTCACTGATCCGCATCCTCACCGGCTTCGCCCTCGCGGCCATCGCGGGTGTCGTCACAGGCATCCTGCTCGGCCGCTCGCCGCGGTTCGCCAACGTGTTCGGCCCGCTCACCGAACTCGCCCGACCCATCCCGGCGATCGCCATCGTGCCCGTCGCGATCCTGCTCTTCCCGTCCGATGAGGCAGGCATCGTCTTCATCACCTTCCTCGCCGCGTACTTCCCGATCATGGTCAGCACCCGGCACGCCGTGCGCGCGCTACCCACCCTCTGGGAGGACTCCGTGCGCACCCTCGGCGGCAGCCGCTGGGACGTCATCGCGCGAGTCGTGTTGCCCGGCATACTTCCCGGCGTCTTCGGTGGTCTCTCGGTCGGCATCGGCGTCGCGTGGATCTGCGTCATCTCGGCCGAGATGATCTCCGGACGCCTCGGCGTGGGCTACCGCACCTGGCAGGCCTACACCGTGCTCGCCTACCCCGACGTGTTCGTCGGCATCATCACGATCGGCGTGCTCGGCTTCGGCACGTCGGCCGCGATCGAACTGGTCGGCCGCCGCGTCACGCGCTGGCTGCCCCGCGGTCAGGAGGCCCGACAGTGACGGGGATGAACCTGCTGCTGCGCGACGTCGTGCTCAGCTACGGCGGAGCGCCCGTCGTCGACCGCCTCGACCTCGACGTGCGGCCCGGCGAGATCCTGGTGCTCACGGGACCGTCTGGCTGCGGCAAGTCCACGGTGCTGCGTGCGCTCGCCGGCCTGCTGCCGCCCGACGGGGGAGAGGTCCTCGCCGACGGTGACCGCGTCACCACCACGTCGCGCGACCGCGCAATGGTGTTCCAGGACAACGCCCTTCTCCCGTGGCGCACCGTGCGGTCCAACGTCGAGCTGGCGCTCAAGCTGGCTGGCAGACCGCGCCAGGGTCGCCGCGCCGAGGCGGCCAGGTGGATCGCCGACGTCGGCCTCATCGGCTTCGAGGACTACCTGCCCAAGAGCCTGTCCGGCGGCATGCGCCAGCGCGTCCAACTCGCCCGCGGCCTCGCCGGCGTACCGCGCGCGGTGATGATGGACGAGCCGTTCGGAGCCCTGGACACCCAGACCCGTACGACGATGCAGCGCTTGCTCATCGACACCTGGCGTGCGCACCCCACCACTGTCGTCTTCGTCACCCACGACGTCGACGAGGCACTGCTGATCGGCGACCGCATCGCCGTCCTCGGCCGCGCAGGCCAGCCGCTGCGCGCGCTGCTCGACGTGCCCTCGCCCCGGACCGTCGACGTCGATCGCACCGCTCTGCGCGCCGACGTCATAACCGCCCTCGACCACTCATTTCCCGTCGCTTCGCTCGCCCCGACCCGTTCATCTCCCGTCGCTTCGCTCGCCCAGAGGAGTTCGTAACCCTGATGCAGATCCCCCCACTCGGCCCGGACATCGACCAAGCCGTACGCCTCGACTGCGACGTGCTCGTCATCGGCGGCGGCACCGCGGGCACCATGGCCGCGCTCACCGCCGCCGAGAACGGCGCCCAGGTGCTGCTGCTCGAGAAGGCGCACGTCCGCCACTCCGGTGCGCTCGCCATGGGCATGGACGGCGTCAACAACGCCGTCATCCCCGGCAAGGCCACGCCCGAGGACTACGTCGCCGAGATCACCCGCGCCAACGACGGAATCGTCGACCAGCGCACCATTTATCAGACCGCCACCCGCGGCTTCGCGATGGTGCAGCGGCTCGAGCGCTACGGCGTCAAGTTCGAGAAGGACGAGCACGGTGAGTACGCCGTGCGCCGCGTGCACCGCTCCGGCTCCTACGTGCTGCCGATGCCCGAGGGCAAGGACGTCAAGAAGGCGCTCTACCGCGTACTCCGGCAGCGGTCCATGCGGGAGAAGATCCGCATCGAGAACCGGCTCGTGCCGGTCCGCGTCCTGACCGACGACGACGGGCGCGCCGTCGGAGCCGCGGCCCTGAACAGCCGCACCGGCGAATTCGTGGTCGTCGGCGCCAAGGCCGTCATCCTCGCCACCGGTCCCTGCGGACGGCTCGGACTGCCCGCCTCCGGTTACCTCTACGGCACCTACGAGAACCCCACCAACGCCGGCGACGGCTACTCGATGGCGTTCCACGCGGGCGCCGAACTGTCGGGCATCGAGTGCTTCCAGATCAACCCGCTCATCAAGGACTACAACGGCCCCGCGTGCGCGTACGTCGCCAACCCCTTCGGTGGCTACCAGGTGAACGCCCTCGGTGAGCGCTTCGTCGACTCGGATTACTGGTCGGGCGCGATGATGGCCGAGGTCAAGGAGGAGATCGAGTCCGCTCGCGGCCCCATCTACCTCAAGGTCAGCCACCTGCCCGACGAGACGCTCTCCACGCTCGAGGGGATCCTGCACACCACCGAGCGCCCCACCCGCGGCACCTTCCACGCCAACCGCGGTCACGACTACCGCACCCACGACATCGAGATGCACATCTCCGAGATCGGTTTGTGCAGTGGGCATTCCGCATCCGGAGTGTGGGTCGACGAGAACGCCCGCACCACCGTGCCAGGGCTCTACGCGGCAGGCGACCTGGCGTGCGTGCCGCACAACTACATGATCGGCGCGTTCGTCTACGGCGAACTGGCCGGCTCGCACGCAGCGTCGACACTCGACGACGCCCCCGCGCCGGACACCCTGCCCGCCGACCAGATCGCCGCCGCGCACGAACTGATCTACCGCCCACTGCGCCACCCGGATGGGCCGCCGCAACCCCAGGTCGAATACAAGCTGCGCCGCTTCGTCAACGACTACGTCGCGCCGCCGAAGACCGCCGCCAAGCTGTCGCTCGCCGTGCAGACCTTCGACCGGATGCGTGACGAGGTGGCGGGCATCGGTGCCAGCACGCCGCACGAGCTGATGCGTGCCGTCGAGGTCTCGTTCATCCGCGACTGCGCCGAGATGGCCGCCCGCTCGTCGCTCACCCGCACCGAGTCGCGGTGGGGGCTCTACCACGATCGCAGCGACATCCCCGACCGCGACGACGTCGACTGGCGCTACCACCTGAACCTGCGCAAGACCGCCGACGGCGACATGGAGTTCCTCAAGCGGCCCGTCGCCCCGTACTTCGTGCCGGTGCCCGGTCTCGACGACATCCCCAGCGGCGGAACCGAACCCATCCGCGTGCATCAGCCGCCACTGGTCGGCGGCCAGGCGCCCGCGTCCGAGGTGTCGCGCATCGACAGCGGTCCCGCAGCGCAGCCGCCGTCACCGCGCATCGCCGCCGTGCTCGCACTCGACGAACCGTCTCTGGACGACCTCGCGCCCTATCTGCGCGACGACGACCCGGGCGTCCGACGCACCGCGGTCGACGTGCTCACCGAGCACCTCTGCGACGGGTGGGGGCCCGCGCTCGTCGCGGCGCTCGACGACCCGTCGGGAGAGGTACGCCGCGTCGCCGCCGACGGCATCCGCGAACTCGTCGAGGTTCTCCCCAACCCGGCCGACGTGGCGCCACTGATCTCGTCGACCGACGCAGGCGTTCGCGGCGCCGCGCTGTACGTGGCCAGCTCCCGGCGAGTCGGTGACCCCGACCGGTACCGGCACGCGCTGACCGACGCCGACCACCGCGTCCGCATCGAGGCCGTCCGAGCCCTGGTGTCGGTCGACGACGCCGACGGAGTGGCCGCAGCCCGGGACGACGCCAACCGCGAAGTGCGCATCGCGGTCGCCAACGGCCTCGGCACGCTGCGCGCGGGCATCGAGTCCGTGCGTGCGCTCACGGGCGACCCCGACCCGCTGGTCCGTGCCGCGGCATTGGCCGCACTCGGTTCGGTCGGATGGGAGGACGCCGACGTCGCGACCGTCGAGGATGCGTTGGCAGCCTCGGCGTGGCAGATCCGTCAGGGCGCAGCGCGGGCATTGGCCGGTGCGCCGTCGTCGGAGACCGCCGTGCTGCCCCTGTCGAGGGCGCTCACCGATCCGCACCTCGACGTCCGCAAGGCCGCGGTGCTGAGTCTCACCCGCTGGGCGGAGTCGGAGTATGGCGCGCGGGAGGCTCTGGCAGGCGCGTTGGACGACGGTGACGCCGACGTCCGGGCCTACGCTCGGCAGGCACTGGAGCGTGTGACTCAGGTCACAACAGGCGTACGCTGAGGGCATCTCTCCTGGAAGGAGATGCCCATGAAGGGCGCATATCGAGATCCGGTCGATCACTCCCGCACGTATCAACCCCGCGCGGGTGAGTCGTTCATCGACACGCTCTGGTTACCCGGCCTCGGGCTCATCATGATCGGCACGGTGATGATCGCCGGCACCGTCGCCGCGAGTGCCTACGGCCGCACCGATCTGGTGATGATGCTCGCGCTCGTCGCCGGCGCGCTGGTGACCGCGGGTGCCATCCTGATCGCGATCGAGCACCACCGGGTCAAGCGCGTCGAGGCGAAGTGGACGGCGGACCATCCGGAGCGACACTTCCGCGCTTGATCGATTCGCTCGCCAGGCGGAACATTCGCCGGTCGATCACGCCGTCCGGCGCGGGTGCTGAAGTGGCTGGTGTGACCACCGAGCGCTAACGCGCCGCCATCCGCTCCCGTGCCAACGCGAGCGTCTCGCGCGTCGTCCTGTCGACGACGTCTGCGTACTCCGGGTGCTTGCCGACGAACTTGGTGACCATCGGACAGATCGCGACGATGCGCAGCCCCTCATCGCGGGTCGCGGCCAACGCCGCACTGATCACCACGGTCCCCAGTCCCCGTCCGCCATAGGCGTCGTCGACCTCGGTGTGAAAGAACACGCGCTGGCCGTCGCGGTCGGCAAAGGCGGTCAGCCCCACCGTCTTTCCGTCAACCGCGATGGCGAAGTCATCGTCGCGCCGGGTGACCTCCACCGGGGCGCCGTTCTTGTCCGTCAGTGCGTTGTCGCTGGCCATGTCGCTCCCGTCGGCGATGCGTACGATCGATCCGACCATACCGATCGGAGTGCGCACCGTGAACGTCGACTACGTACACATCGACAAGCAGACCCCGCAGGTCTATCGCTCGATGGTCGGCGTCGCGACCGCGGTGGCCAAGGCTGCCGAAGACGTCGGCCTATCGCGCGGGATCGTCGAACTCGTCAACGTCCGCGTCTCGCAGATGAATGGTTGTGCCACATGCCTCGACCTTCATCACCGCAAGGCGCTTGCTGCCGGTGTCACGGAGAAGCAGCTCTCGACGGTGTCGGTCTGGCGTGACACCGAGCTGTTCGACGAACGGGAGCAAGCCGCCCTGCGGCTGGCCGAGATGACCACCTCGATACTCGACCGTGACACCGCCGACCGCGAATACTCGCGCGCACGAAGGGTGTTCGACGACGACGAGACGTCCGCGGTCATCTGGGTGGCAACGACGATCAATGCCTTCAACCGCGTCTCGATCCTGAGCCGTCACTCGGTCAGGCCGTAGACGTGGTCGGGTGAGGAGCGGTCAGGACTTCTTGGCGGCTTCCTGACGCGCTTCCTGAGTCTTGGCCTCGGCGCGGGCGGCTTCCGCCTGCGCTTCCTTCTTGGCCACGTCCTTCTCGGCTTCGGCCTTGTCCTGCTGAGCCTTGCCCTGCTCCTCGAGACGGTTGTTGCCCAGGACGACGCCGAGGACCTGCTTGACGAGTCCGAACGCTCCGTCGACGACGCTCTTCACCAGGTTGATGGGTCCGCTGCTGTTCGACATGGTTGCCTCTCATTGGGTGCCCCAGCGCCAGTGCGGCATGCCGGATGCGTGTCCACCGAGTGTGGCAATCGAGTGCTAGCTATAGCAAGCACGTTGTTAGCATGATCACTCGAGGTTTGCCGACAGTGCATTCCGGGTTCGTCAAGCGGTAATCGGCCCATTCGTCGCCCCGCCGCGGGAGCGCTGCCACCGCAGCACCGCGACCAGGAGAACGGCCACCACTCCAAACGCGGCCGTCGAGGCCAACGTCGAATTTCCCCGCTCGGCGGCGCCGATCGCGATTGCCACCAACGCCCACAGCACGCCGATGACGTAGCCGATGGTGCCCCGCAGCATGACGGTGGTGACCACCGCGCTCACGGCCGCAAGCGCCAGGATGACGAACTGCCACGCCACGTCCGCGGACGACCAGCCGTCGTTGATCAGCGCAGCCGCGACGTTCGCGAAGATCGCGATGCTGCTCCACCCGAGATAGAGCCCGAAGGTGACGGTGGCCAGCGTCCTCACCCACGCGGGACACGTCACCTGGTCGGGATGGCGCACCAGCTTTCGCATGACGTGCACCAGGGCCCCCGCCATCACGAGGAACACCACCACGCTCGTCCACAACCAGTCCTGCGCGGCGATCAACAGCCACACGCTGAACCCGGTGAACACGATGCACAGGTCGATCAGAACGCCGAGTTCCCACCACGCGCCGAAGCCGTAGCGCACGATCGCGATCGCGGTGATCGCGCTGAGCACCGTGATGACGCCCCAGAGTCCGAATGCGTAGCCAGCCGGCGTGATCAGCGCTTCGTTGGTGGCGCCCGAGGCGAGGAAGTCGCCCGCGATCGCGCTCGTCACCGCCGGCGCCGCGAGCTGACTGATCGCGAGCAGCAACGTGATCCAGCGCCAGGTGACGACCGCTCGCGATGGCTTCGACGTCTCTCTCACGGTGGTCACGGTGATCCCTTCCTCGGCGGTCGCGTTCGTCGGATACCCAGGGAGTCCGATGCCGACACCGGCGTGGCTGCCGACGAGATCAGACCGATACCGGCACCGCGATCTCGTTGCGCCTGCGGAAAGGCAGTGTCCACGGCGGGTCGTAGAACCACGCCGACGGCTCACCCGTGGCGTCGAACCCGTACGTCGCCAACACGTCCAACAGCTCGGTGGTCTTCTTCGCGACGGCACCGGGCCCGCGGTCGCCGCTGAACTGCAGCACCGCGAACGTCTCGCCGGGCACCTCGACCAACCGGACCCGCTCGTCGTTCGGCGTCGGCAGCGTCGCCATCGTCCACTTGGACGGCATGAAGAACCTGATGACCCAACTGGTTCCGACCTCGACGTCCTGAGCGGACTGGACGACCGGCGCCGTCATGGCGATCTTGCGGCCCCCGCGCGACTGCACGACCGGCGCGGTCATCGCGATGTCGTCCCTACCGTGATTCTTGCCGAAGATGTAGCCCGCGAGGCGGCGGAACCCCTCGCTGCGCGCTCCCTCTTCGTCCATGGCGGTGATCGTCGTCTCGGCGGCAATCCTCGGACCGTAGGTACGCAACTCGACGTGATCGGCGATCGGCTTGCTGGTGTGCGCAGGCTCCTCGGTACCGACGCGGACGCCGACGATCGACAGCGCCGACTCACCGACCTGACTAGCCACTGACGCAATGCGGTTCAGCACGTCATCCTCCTCGTTCTCTGCACGTGGTCATAACCTCAGCTTGCTCTCCGCACACGTCATCCGGAATGACGGAACCGTGACGATCGGCGTGCGCTAGTTTCGACGGATCAACGCGGTCTGCATACGTCTTCACCCCTGGAGGGTCAGTTGCGAGTACTCGTCACCGGTGGCACCGGCTTCGTCGGCGCCTGGACCGCGAAGGCCGCGCAGGACGCAGGCCATCAGGTGCGCTTCCTCGTCCGCAACGCCGACCGGCTCCGCACCAGTGCCGATAAGATCGGCGTCGACATCGGCGACCACGTCGTCGGCGACATCGCCGAACCGCAGACCACCGCGACCGCCCTGGATGGGTGCGACGCCGTGATCCATTGCGCAGCAATGGTCTCGACCGATCCGGCGCGCGCCGACGAGATGCTGTTCACCAACCTCGAGGGCGCCCGCAACGTCCTTGGCGGCGCGGTCAAGGCGGGCATCGATCCCGTCGTTCACGTGTCGAGCTTCTCGGCGCTGTTCCGTCCCGGACTGGAGACCCTGCACGCCGACCTGCCCGTCGTCGGCGGCTCGGACGGCTACGGCAAGTCGAAGGCCGTCGTCGAGGCATACGCCCGCGGGCTGCAGGACGCCGGCGCACCGGTCAGCATCAGCTATCCGGGTATGGTGCTCGGCCCGCCGGCCGGTGATCAGTTCGGCGAGGCCGCCGAGGGCGTCGAGGCTGCGGTCAAGATGTACGGCGTGCCCGGCCGCAGCGCCGCCTGGATCGTCATCGACGTCCGCGACCTGGCCGACCTGCACGTCGCGCTGCTCGAGCCGGGCAAGGGGCCGCGGCGCTACATGGCGGGTGGGCAGCGGGTCCCGGTGGCCCGCCTCGCGAAGCTGATCGGCGAGGCCGCCGACCGGCCACTCGTCGCAGTTCCGCTGCCCGACAGCGGATTGCGTGCGCTGGGCCGGCTGTTCGACGTCATCGGCGACCGGCTGCCATTCGACACTCCGATCGACTCGGCCGCCATGCAGTACTACACGCAGATGCCCGCGTCCGACGACGGCCCGGCCGAACGGGAGCTGGGCATCGTCCAGCGCGATCCGGCCGAGACGCTCACCGACACCGTCGAGGGCCTGCGCAGCGTCGGCCGCCTGTAGCGCCTACTCGGCGGGCGGTACCGGCTCGGGGCCCACGCCGATCGTGATCCGCGGGTTGGCCGATGGCGTCAACCACTGCAGCAGCGACCGCATCTCGTCGCGCTCGACGGCGATGCAGCCCCACGTCGGCTCGCCGTCGGTGACGTGCAGGAAGATCCCCGCCGACCGCCCAGGGATCCGCTGCGGGTTGTGCTCGACCAGCACGGCGTAGTCGTACATCTCGCCGGACGTGTAGAGGTTCTCGGCGTCCTCGGACGGCTTCGTGCGCGAGTTCACCAGCGTGTTGTAGGTGGGGGAGTCGACGTCCTCGTCCCACCAATCGCTCCGCGTCACCTGCGTATAGGGCAGCGACGTCCCGGGATTCGGTTCGCGGCCGAACGCCATCCCCAGCGGGTAGGTGCCCGTCGGGGTGCGGAAGACGTCGTCGGCGGGCGCACCCACCCCGAGTTCGCCGAGGTCGGCGTCCATCGGTCCGCGCACCAGCGTCCACTCCCGCCCGGTGCGCTCGTATGCGGCGAGGCGCCCGACGTCGGAGTCCGCCGTGGGCGCGGTGACGACGATGAGCTGCTCGGCCGGGGTGGCCATCGGCTCGCCGTATGCCGACGGCGCCTCGGCCGCGGTCAGTGCGACGGCGATCAGCAGAGCGACGACCCTCATCGCAGCCTCGACGCCAGCCCGGTGGCGCGGACCGCCCGCCGCGAAATCGCCTCGCGCACTTCGTCGGCCGATCCGACCACCCGCACCTTCTCCTTCGCTCGCGTCACCGCGGTGTAGAACAGCTCACGGGTGAGCAGCCGCGAGTCGACCGGTGGCATCAGCACCGTCACCTCCCGCGCCTGCGAGCCCTGGCTCTTGTGAATCGTCATCGCGTGCATCGTCTCGACGTCGGCCAGCCGGCTCGTCGCCAGCGAGACGGTCGCGCCGCTACCCGCGACGACCGCGCGCAGTCCGGCATCGTCCACCAGCGTCACCCCGACGTCGCCGTTGTACAGCTGCAAACCATAGTCGTTGGCCGTGACCAGGATTGGCCGCCCCGCGTACCAGGCCGTCCAGATCGGCTCACCCGTCGCGTCGGTCAGCCAGCGCTCGACCTGACGGTTCCAGTGCGCGACGCCGTGCGGGCCGCGCCGGTGCGCGCACAGCAGGCGGTGCGCGTCGAGCGTCGCGAGCGCAGCCTTGCCGTCGCGCAGTATCGCCGCCCGCCGCAGGTCCATCGCCGGCGGCAGCAGGACCGCACGCAAGGCTGGGGTCGGATCGTCGGCGTCGATCCACTCGACGTGGTCGCCGCCCGCCTGCAGCACCTCGATCGCGGCGTCGGAGTCGCCGTCGCGGATCGCGGCGGCCAGCGCGCCGATCGCCGCCCCGAACCGGTGCGGTGTCTTCAATTCTGCGATGCGGACGTCGCCGCGTTCGCCGAGCCCGTCGACGAGGTCGGCCAGCACGGCACCCGCGTCCACCGACGCCAGCTGGTCGGGATCACCCACCAGCAGCAGCCGCGCCTCCGGACGCACCGCCTCGAGCAACCGCGCCGTCATCGTCAGCGACACCATCGACGTCTCGTCGACGACCACCACGTCGTGCGGCAGCCGGTTGCCGCGGTGGTGGCGGAACCGCGACGAGTTGTCGGGCCTGCTGCCGAGTAGCCGGTGCATCGTCGTGGCCTGCAGTCCGGCGATGCGGCGCTGATCGACGAGGTCGAGCTGATCGATCTCCGCCTGAACGGCTTCCTGCAGGCGGGCGGCGGCCTTGCCGGTCGGCGCGGCCAGCGCGATGCGCAGCGGCGGTGCACCCGAGGCATGGGCGTGGCCGGCCAGCAGGGCCAGCAGCCGCGCGACCGTCGTCGTCTTGCCGGTTCCCGGGCCGCCGGTGATGACCGTGAGACGTTGCCGCAGAGCCAGTTCCGCAGCGTTGCGCTGTTCGGCGTAGTCCGGCGGGAACAGCCGGTCGACGTCGGTCGCGGCGGCCGTCATCGGGTCGGACGACACCATCGCGAGCAGATCGTCGGCGACCTGCTGCTCCTCGCGCCAGTACCGGTCGAGGTAGATGGCGTCGCCGCGCATCCGCAATACGTGCGGCGCCGTGTCGACCAGCGGGCTCGCGCGGACGGCGTCCACCCACCCGTCGGCGTCGGGCCACGGCAGGTCGGGCACGTCGACCTGCTCTGCCACCCCGGCAAGCTCCAGGCACACCGATCCGCCGCGCAGCGCCCGCACGGTCAGTGCGACCGCCAGGCCCACCCGCTCGTCGGGCTCGCCGCCGAGCGCGGTCACCCGCTGCGCGACCAGGACGTCGGAGGCGTCGAGCACCCCCGCGTCGTTGAACTCGCGCAGCAGCCCGGTGGCCCCGGCCGCGCGCCGCCAGTGTGTCGAGTCGACGACCGTCATGCCACCGCCCTCCCCACGTCGAGCAGAGTCGACATCGCGACGATCAGCGCAGCGGGCGGCTGCCAATCGAACACCCCGGCCCGGTGACCGTCGACCACCGGGGTCTCCGGCCCGCACATCCCGCGGACGTACAGGTAGAGGATGCCGCCGAGATGTCGGTCCGGGTCGTACCCGCGCTGCCGCCACCGCAGGAACCGGTGCAGCACAACGCTGTACAGCAGCGCCTGCAGCGGGTAGTCGGAGTGCAGCATCGCCTCGACCAGACGCGGCCGGTCGTAGTCGGCGGCCGTCAACGGCTCGTCACCGTCGCCGAGCCAATTGGTCTTGTAGTCGACGACGACGTACCGGTGACCCTTGTCCCCGTCCGGCACGCGCAGCACCGCGTCGATCTGACCGCTCAGGTACCCGCGCAGGGTCTGGCCGGCCAGCGGCTCGCTGGTCAGCCGCCCCGCGTAGGACGCCATCGGGTCGTCGGCGGGCAGGTGCACGGTGAGTAGCCGCCCCACGTCGCGCAGCCGCACGTCGGGAGCGTCGACGCGCAGGTCACCACCGGCGAGCGGGAACTCGAAGTCCAACTCTCGCAGCCGGTCCGGGAGGCCGATCTGGCGCAGTGTCAGGTCGTTGGCCAGCGGGCCCAGAGGCGTGTCGTGCATCGGGATCAGCGCGGCGGCCAGGTCGTCGGGCGGCACGTCGACCGGCCACCACACCAGGTGCTCACGGACCTGTTCCGTCAGTTCGGCGCCGAGATCGGCCGCGGTCGGGTCGGCGGTCTCGAGCACCGAGTGCACCAGGGTGCCGAACTTTGCGCCCGTCGGCAGGTCGGCCATCGGCGACGGCACCGACGGTCCGGTCGGCGGCAGCGCCAGCGGGATCTCGGCGGCCGCCTCGTCGTCGAGTTCGGCGACCTCCGGTTCACTGCTGACGTTCGAGGTCTCGGTGACTCGGATGAGCCCCGAGTACGAGGTGCGGCGCCACGACGTGTCGATGCCGCGGTGGAAGTGGCGAGCACCGAGGTCGGTCGGCCGGTCCGGCACCGGTGCCTTCGGCGCGGGGGTGAGCACCGACGCTTCGAGCACCGGGCCGCCCGCATCGGCCCACGCTCGAAGGCGTGCCCACGCGTCGTCGTCGCTGGCCTTGCTGGGGACGCAGACGTCGGGTACCACCGCCTCGCCGGGCGCGCGTCCGCGCAGGATGCGGGACAGTCCTCCGGTCGACTCGTTGGCCGCCGGTGCCCACCACGCCACCACCTGGGCCTGCGCGCGGGTCAGCGCGACGTAGGTCAATCTGCTGTCGTCGCCGGCGTTCTCGGCGCGGCCCTGCTTGGCGACGGAGTGGTAGTCGGGCCCGTCCTTGCCGCCGACGTACAGGCACCGCACGTCGCCCTCGTGGTACAGGACGTTCTCGTCCTCGGGCACCCACCGGTTGAATGCGAACGGCAGGTACACGACCGGGTACTGCAGGCCCTTGCTGACCCAGACGGTCATGATCTGTACCGCGGCGACGTCGCTGTCGAGCCTGCGGTTGCGTTCGGTGCGGCCGTCACCACGCTCGTCGCGTTCGGCGCGTAGCCAATCTCGCAGCGCGGGCAACGTGTAGCGCTCGCGGTGTGCGACGTCCTGCAGCATCTCGGTCACGTGTGCGAGGTCGGTCATGTGCCGCTCGCCGTCGGGCCAGGACAGCACGCGGTCGGCCATCCCGCGCAGTTGTGCCGCCTCGAAGATGGCCGCGACACCGCGCTCACGGGCGTGTCCGGCCCACTCGCGCAACGTCTCCGACAGTTCGTCGGTCAGCCCGTCGCCACCGGCGACCAGGGACTCGGCGGTGTGGCCGAAGAAGACGGTGGCGGCCGCGGCCCGCACGACACCCGGGCGGTGCGGCTGGTCGAAGGCCTCCAGCAGTGCGAGCCAGTCCTCGGCCGCAGACGACTCGAAGATGTCGGAGTCGCCGGTGTACACGCACGGGATGCCCGCAGCCGCCAGCGCATTCTGGCAGATCCGCGCATCCTTGTGCTTCTCGACGATCACCGCGACGTCACGCGCCTCGATCACGCGGCCGTCGAACGTGGCCCCACTTGCGAGCAGTGTGGCGACGTCGTTGGCCAGGTCGCGGCCAATGTGCCTGCGGATGTCGTCGATGGGAACGTTTTGAGTTCCCCTCTTGCCGAACGTCTGTCGCTGCACGACGCGGACCCGGAACGGATCGGGGTGCGGCGCACCTGCCAGCCGGGTGCCCCGGTGGGCGGCCTCGATCTCGTGCACGACGATGCGCGGATCGCCGAGTTGGGCGCCCCTGAGGACGGCCTGCAACCGGTCGACGAGTGCGGCGTCGCTGCGCCAGTTGGTCGCCAGCGTCATCTGGGCGCCCGCGCTCTGCGCCGCGCTCAGGTAGGTGACGATGTCGCCGCCACGGAACGCGTAGATGGCCTGCTTCGGGTCGCCGATCAGGATCAGCGTCGAGCGTCCGCTGAACGCCCGGTCGATCACCTGCCACTGCACTAGGTCGGTGTCCTGGAACTCGTCGACCATGACGATCGGCCAGCGTTGGTGCATCCGGGTGCGGGCGGGGGAGTCGGGCGCATCGAGTGCGTTCGCCAACCGGGTCAGCAGGTCGTCGTAGCCGAGGATGGCCATGCGCCGCTTGCGGATCTCCATCTCCGCCAGCACGTCGGTGGCGAAGCGGATGCACGTCTCGGCGCGCGAGCCCGGCTCGGGATCGAGCGGCCGCAGCTCCGTCGCCGGGTTGCGCACGACTTCGCGCGCCAGGCTGAGCGCGTCGGCGTAGGTGAGCGCCGGGTCCTCGCGCTCCTGTCCGAAGTGCGCCAGGTAGAGATCGTCGACGACCTCGGTGACCAGGTCGGTGAGGCTCTCCACCAGCGTCACGGCGGTGTCGGAGTCGCCGGCCACGCCGAGCGAGCGCAGCACCAGCTGGCAGAACTGATGGGTGGTCGCGATCGTCGCGGAGTCGAACGACGCCAGCGCATCCCGCAGCCGCTGTCGCCGCTCGGTGCGCTCCTCGGCCGTGCCGTTCACCAGGTGGGCGACGAGGAGGTTGTCGCCGATCAGCGACGGGTCGTCGAATGCCGCTGCCGCGTCGGCCATCTGGCGGCGTACACGGTCGCGCAGCTCCTGGGTGGCAGCCCGGCCGAAGGTGATCAGCAGCATCTGGTCGAGCGTCGCCACGCCCTCGGCGACGTACCGGGTGACCAGACCGGCCAGCGCGAACGTCTTGCCGGTGCCCGCGCTGGCCTCCAGCACGGTGGTGGCGTTCTCGGCGGGCAGCGTCCCGCACAGGTCGAAGGGCGTCATCGGCGTCATCTGGTGGGGTCCTGACCGGCGCGCAGCATGGGCAACCAGAGGCGGCTGGAGTAGGCGCCGAGGCGGTTGGTCTCGCCCTCGTACTCCTCACCCGGACGCAGCGGCTGCATCAGGTGCTTGAGCCAGGTGCCCTTCCCCCAGGCGCGCACCTGGGCCGGGTCTTCCTCCTCGCCGGGGAACTTGTTCGACCGCCACCGATAGCCCGCCGCGGTCTCCGGGTCGTCGCCGGTGTGCCGTGCACTCGCCCACGCGTGCGAGGTCTTGATGGGCAATGGCAGTGGCTCGCGTCTGCCCGCGTCGTACATCCGCACCAGATCCCGCAACAGGTCGACGGGGGAGTCGTCGGGGCGCCCCAGCCCCTCCTCGTCGGGGGTGCTCCCGCGCCTCCGACGGCCGATGCAGACCGATGACCACTCTGTCGAGGGATTGCGAGCGTACAACGCCAGCAACGGAATCCACGTTCCCATCAGATGCTTGCCTGCCAGCTTCGAGTACGTGACCGAGACGATCCGCTCGCCGAACACCGGGGACACCGTCCCGGTCAGGCGTCGTCCGCCGCCCAGGTCGACGTCCACGTCGAAGGCCCGTACCGCCACGTTGCGGTAGCGCATGGCCGCTGCGGCCAGCAGGTGCGCCTGGTCGCGCAGTTCGGTGGCCTTGCGCCAGCCCAGCCGGCCGGGCGGCAGAGTGCCCCGCCGCCACTCCGCGTCGCGTGCGTCCTCGGTCGTCATCCCACCCAGCATGTCGGCGAGCATCCGGTCGCCGACGCTCCACTCCTCGAGTGCGTCGATGTCGACGGGCATCTCGTCGTCCACGCCGTCGACGTCCCACGGCAGCGTGTACTGCAGCTCGCGGAAGAACCCCTTGACCGGGTCGCGGAAGAACGCGATCAGCTCGGCGAGTTCCACGTCCGACGGCGGTGGCGCCGGCAGCGGGCCGCTGATGAACGGATCCCGGGGTGCGCGGTCACCCGCTCCGGCGCGGGCCGCGCGCAGCACGGTCGGGTCGAACGTGAACGGCACGTCGGGCACCAGTCTGCCCGGCTCGACGTTGCGAACGTCGAACGGCTGTAGCGGATGCCGGACCAGGATGCGATCGCGGACGAGTTCGGGCGTGGTGCGGTCCAGCGCGTCGAGCAGCTCGGCGAGCGGAACGGCGGGCGGCCGCTGCTGGCCCGACTTCGCGTCGGCGCCGGTGTACGTGATGACCAGCTTCTCGGTGGCGGCGCCGATGGCGTCGAGCAGCAGCTGCCGGTCCTCCGACCGCGAGTCGCGCTCACCGGTCATCGGGTCGCGGCCCAGCACGTCGTCGCCGTCGATGATGCCGCGGCGCGGGAACACGCCGTCGTCGAGGCCGACGAGGCACACCACGCGGTGCGGCACCGACCGCATCGGGACCATCGTGCACACGGTAAGCGTGCCCGTGCGGAAGTTGGCGCGGGTGGGCCGTCCGGCCAGGCGGCGCTCGAGCAGCGCCTTGACGTCGGGTAGCCGCAGCACGGTGTCCGCTCGCGCACCGGCAGCGGCCAGCACGTCGGCGAATTCGCGTTCCATCTGCCCGATCTGCCACGCGTCGGCGTCGGTCGTGCGGGTGAGCAGGCCGATGCTCTCTGACATCGAGGTCAGCCAGTCGCGCAGCGGCTGTGCGTTGTCCAGCGCGTCCACGGTGCGCCGAAGTCGGTCGACGAACTCGGCGAAGCGCCCGGCGAGTTCGACGCGGTTGCTGCTGACGTCGTCGAGCGGCAACGTCGAGTCGATCCAGGCGTGCGCGTCGTCGGACATCGCCACCCCGGTGAGGACGCGGTCGATCCCGAAACGCCAAGTGTTGTGCACGAAGTCGACACCGTAGGGCTTGCGGTGCTCCTGGTCGAAGCCCCACCGGATGTTCGCCTGACGGACCCAGCGGGTGACGTCTTCCAGATCGTCGTCGGTGAAGTCGAAGCGGGCTCGCACCGGCGCGGACTGCGCGAAGTCGAGCACCTCGCTGGCGGTCACCCGGCTGCCTGCCAGGCTCAGTAGCTGCGTGGCGACGCCGAGCAGCGGGTTGGTCTGCACCAGCGCACGGTCGGCCAGCCGCATCCGCAGCTTGTGCGCCGGGTGCACGCCCGGCAGCACGTCGCCAAGACCGAAGTCCGCGTTGATGAGTGGAGCGTATGTGTCGATGTCCGGGCACATCACCAGGATGTCGCGGGGCTCCAGCGTGGGGTCGTCGGCGAGCAGCCCGAGCAGCACCTCGCGCAGGACGTCGACCTGGCGCGCGGGACCGTGGCACGCGTGCACCTGCACCGACCGGTCAGCCTCGGTGTGCGTACGACCCTGCGGTGCAATGGCATTCGCGGCGATGTCTGCCTGCAGCCACCCGAGCAGGTGGTCGCCGTGGGCGGTGCCGGGCAGGTGCTCGTCGGTGGCGGCGTCGACGGGCAGGCTGCGCTGCAGCTCCCGCAGGTCGCGGCCGAGCGTGGCGAGCAGGGGGTGGCCGACGGCGCGGTGGCTCTCGTCGGCGAGGCGGGACACGGCGCCGTGGACGCCGTTCAGCGCCCGCCACAGCTCGTCGCTGGGGTGGGGCAACCAGAGGTGGAGGTCGTGGTGGGTGGCGAGCGCGGTGATCAGCTCGATCTCGGTGGCGGGCAGCCGCGTATGGCCGAACATCGAGAGTCGCTGCGGCAGATCCGGATTGGCTGCTGCCTGCAGGCCGGCGACGGTGGCCCGGTGCCGGACGTGCGGAGGATCGGCAGGGATGCGGGCCACGAGTTCGCGCCACAGCGGCGGCTGCCAGTCGAGGTCGACGGGGAGGGCGCCGGGGTTGCCGTCGAGCCAGTCGACGAGCAACCGGGGGCGCTGGCGGGCGTAGGAGGCGAACAGTCCGGCGATGCGCCGCGCCACCGCGTACCGGCGGCCCAGGCGCAGCTCCTTCTCGGCCTCGCCGTCCTCGAAGTGGCCGAGGTGCAGCGCCAGCGCGCGGCACCACGGCTGGTCGAGGTTGGCGTCGACCACCTCGAGCAGAGGCCACACCATGGCGTCGGGCGACCAAGGATCGTCGTCGGCGGTGCCGGTGAGTTCGGCGATCAGCGAGCGGGGATTGCGGAACTCGACGCCCGCGCATACGCCGTCGCTCCCGTCGCCGCGGCCGAGGACGTGCGACAACCGTTGCGACAACCAGCGTTCGACCCCGCGGGCGGGGACGAGCACCAGCTCCGTCGCGAACGGATCGGGCAGTGGGTCGGCGAGGAGATCACCGAGCCCTGCGGCCAGCGCGTCGGTGCGCTCGGCGCGGTGAAGGTGAAGTCCCATCGACTCCACCCTAGGACCTGGGTCCGACGGCCAGCACCGTATTGCGTGGGCCGACCGTGCTGTCGTACCTCCGTGCCACAGTGAGGGTGTGCCGGACGACTAGAGACAGGGAGCCACATGGCAGCGGAGACCGCGGGAAAGCTGACCACCCGATTCGACGACGCGCTCGCGTACGCCTCGGGTCTGCACCGCATGCAGGAGCGCAAGGGCAGCGGCATCCCGTACGTCGGTCACCTGCTGTCGGTGGCGAGCCTGGTGATAGAGGGCGGCGGCACGGAGGACCAGGCGATCGCCGGGCTGCTGCACGACGCGGTCGAAGACCAGGGCGGCGCCCCGACGTTGGCCGTGATCCGCGAGCGGTTCGGCGATGACGTCGCCCGCATCGTCGAGGAGTGCAGCGACACCGACCAGGTGCCCAAGCCGCCGTGGAAGCATCGCAAGCAGCAGTACGTCGACCATCTGGTGTACGCGTCGAAGGAGACGATTCTCGTCTCGCTGGCCGACAAGCTCGACAACGCTCGCGCCATCCTGCGCGACTACCGCACCGACGGCTCCGCGCTCTGGGAGCGGTTCAGTCAGAACGACCCGAAGGAACACCTCTGGTACTACCGGTCGCTGCTGAACATCTACCAGCGGGCGGACGGCACCTGGCTGGTCGGTGAACTCGAACGCGTGCTCGACGAACTCGAGGAATTGATCAACGCCGCAGAGGCGTAGCGCGGCTTACGGTTTTCGGCCGACCACATGTGGGGTTCGGTGATGGCGAGCCCTGCCACTGCCTCCCCCGACAGTGAACGAAGGGTGTTGCCTCAGCCATCACCTCACGTCAGCAAGCGCAACATACCTGTGCTTCCGCTGTGAGTGGGGTAACCGCTGACGGGCGGCAAACACGCGTTGCGACCTATCTCACTCGGCGGCGGCGATGGCGAGCGGCGATCTCAGCTGCCGCTGGCGAACTCAGTGGGTAGACCGTCGATGCCGGCGCGGATGGCCGTGAGCGCCTCGTCGCGGGCCTTGAGCTTGCTGGCTCGGTGCGCCTTGACGTGCAGGGTGGCGGCGAACTCGGCCGCGACCTCCAGGGCACGCGAGAGGACGTTGCCTTCTTCGACGATCTCGTCGAGCCAGCCGGCCGCTACGGCGGTGTCACCGGAGAACGTGGTGGCCAGCGCCACTGCGCGTTGGAATGCGGCACGCGTCAGCCGCATCCGCATGATCTCGATCGCCGAGATGGGCAGCACCATGCCGATGGCCACTTCGTTGGCTTGGCAGCGGGACCGCGGCGATCCGATCCGATGGTCGCCGCTGAGCAGCAGGAAGGATCCCATGGCGATGGCGGGGCCGGTGGCCGCGATGACGACGGGCACGGGGAACGTCAGCAGCCGGATCGACAGCTCGAACCCCCCGGACAGCATGCCCAGCGCGGCTGCCGCGTCGCCCGAGTTGAACACCGACAGGTCGAACCCGGCGCTGAGCACCCGCGAGTTCCCGGCGATGACGATTGCCTTGATCTCACCGTCCGCCGCGGCCTTCTCGGCACGGTCGAGTGCCTCGTTGACGTGCTGCTGCATCGTGGGGGACAGCACGTTGACCTTGCCGTCGTCGAGTGTGATCGTCGCTACGGATTCGGTGCGCTCAAACGTGACCGGGGTGCTCATCGACTCTCCCTGCTCGTGGATGTTCGCGCCGATGTTACTGAGGTGCCGTGGCCGTTCATCGGGCGCGGCGCTCAGCGTGCGTTCACCCGGTGCCGGCCGGCGTCGCCATTGTTGATCCACGGGAAGTCGAGTTCAGTCGTCTTGTCGAGCTGCGTTGTGCGCCAGCGGTCCTGCGTCTCTTCGACCGCCTGCTTCATCCGTTCGATCTCGGCGCGGAACACGTCGGGCCGAGTCTCCTTCGACGCGTAGTGAAAATAGGTCAGCACGTTGCGCAGCAGTTCGAGCTTCTGCTTCTCGCGCTTCGCCAGGTCGTGGGACGTGAGCAGTTCGAGGCGCTGCACCGGTTGCAGGGTCGCCCAGTCCAGGCAGACCTTCGACTCGAACGTCTGCCGTGTCTTCCACGCCCGCGACTTCCTGCCGCCGTCCGGACGGGGCCGGTCCGAGTACGTCACCGTGCCGTCGAAGCGTGACCGGATGGATCCGCCGAGTTGCTCGCGGCTGATCGCCGAATCCCACACCGTTCGCCATTCCTGCCCGGGTGCGAGGAGTGGTAGTTCGCTGGGCAGATCCAGTTCGGTGACTTCGGGCCGTCCGTCATGGGGCTGGTCCTCGTACACCGCAACCGTCGGATGGTGCGCGAAGTCGAAGCGGACGTCGTGGGCGGCCGTCTGCCCGAAGTTGCGGACCACCAGCTCGATCACGTGCCAGTCGGTGGGGTGCGGCTCCATGAACATGGCCACCTGTGGGCGGACCTGTTCCGTCCTGAGCTGCCGATTCCTCTTGATCTGCCGATGCGCGTAGATCACTACGGCGATGCCGAACACGAGTGCTGCCCATGCGGCGACGGCGAGCCACCCCTGCGATCCCAGGCTGGTTACGTCGGCCCAACTGATGGTCATCGAAGTCCCCACTGCCCTCACGTGATCTTGGAATTCGCTCAGGACACTACTGCTTCGCTGGCGGCTTCGTAAACCGGTGGCGCTGGAGTTTGCTGTCAGTTCGCCCAACGAGGGCTTGGCCGGTCACGATCCGAGCAGCGACTGCCCCGCGAGATCCGTTACCAGTGCCCCGCCGACCGTCCTCTTCAATAGGCCGGGTGCGGCAACAGTGGCGACACCGTCGTCGAATCGCAGGATGCCGAATGCGCCGGCGGAACTCCGGATTCGCGGGCTCCGGCGGTGGTCTGCAAATCCAAGAGGTACGTGCGTGGTCCGGCGGCGTCCATCATGGTCGGCGTCATTCCCTTGCGAGAGAATGCATCTCGAGCAGTCTGGTGAGGTCGGCTACCTCGCGCAGAAGGGCAGCGCGAGCATCGCCGACGGCGGTGAGGTAGGCAGGTTCCGGAATGGACTCGGTCTGAGCGTCGAGCGCTGCAGCGTTTCGTGCGATGTCGTCGAATCGTCGTGCGTTGTCGCTCGAGGTTCCGAGGTCGAACCGTCCATCGCGGGTGAGCAAGCGTTCGGGCGAGACGTCCTTCGCCAACGCAACGGCCGGGCCCAGAACCCGTTCGGTCAGCCCGACCATCACGTCGGACATCTGCCGTTCCGTCTCCAACGGACTGCCCATCCAGGGGACGGCGGCCGCGACGGTCCACGACACTGAATGGGCGGAGCGATGGGCGTTCTCGGCGTTGGTCCGCGCTCGCTCGACCCACTCGGCCGCTGCGGCCGTATCGCCTCTGCCGAGGGCATCCTTGGCGTGAACCGCGCTCGCCTGGGCGGCGGAGAGATGGGCCGTCGCTTCCGTGGCCTGGTAGACGAGACCCGCGGTGAACGCGCCAATCGCCAGTACCAGTGCCGCGAACGCCAACGCCCAGGTCGACCGGCGCGAGACGGAGACCGACACGCGCCGGGGTTCGGCGCAGTTGCCTGACGTTCCAGCAATCGTCGACATCGGCCCCCCAGCGCGCCCCCCGGCGTGTCGACTTCAGCGTTGCAGACGGCATGTGCACTGTCAACGGACGTTCAGGTGCTTGGACGAACCGGAGATGGGACACGGATCCACGTCGCCGAGTGCGATTTCAGCGAAGGTTCAGTCGGCTGACTCGGTCGCCGATCAGGTCAGGACGAGGAACAGCACCACGGCGAGGATCACCAGCAGGATGCCCGCCAGGCCCAGCCAGACGAGCCGGGCGCGGCCGGCACCCGAGCCGCTCGCCGGAGCGTTCGGCAGGGCGGGTGCCGAACCCACGCCGGTGTCATGCCACGTGACCTGCGGTTGCGGCTGCGACTGCCCGTACGCCGCGTGCGCCGTCTGGTCGACCGGAGGCGGCGTGGCGAACGCCACCGGCGGCTCGGGGACCTCGGGTGCGGACGTCGGCTCGGGCTCGGCCGGTGCCTGTGGTTCGCCGGTCAGCTCCGGGGAGGGTGGCGGCGCGGGTGGTGTCTCGAACGAGCCCGAGGAGATGGACTCGAACGGTGGTGTCTCGAACGTCTCGAACGTGGGCAGTTCGAACCGTTCGGGTTCCGCGGGATGCGCCGCAGACCCGGTCGACTCCGTGTCGTCGGGTTCGGGATACCGGCCGGCCGGCGTCGGCGGTGTCGTCATCGCAGGGTCCTCCCCGTCACGCGTCTGTCAAGACGCTGCGAATCGGGACACTAGCGCAGGGGCATGATGGGCGGCCATTTACGAGCAGGCCGGGACGAGGGGTCAGGCGCCCATCACGGTGCGCCATTGGTCGAGGTCGGCGGCCCGGTAGACGTAGTTCGTCTGCCGCACGTCGGACAGCGCGGCGCTCGGTTCGGCCGAATACCAGTGGCCGGGGAACACGGTCGGGTCGCCCGGCAGCTTGGCCAGCGCCTGGAGGCTGCGGAACATGTCGTCGACGTTGCCGCCGGGGAAGTCGGTGCGGCCGCAGCCCTCGAGGAACAGGGTGTCGCCCGCGATGAGCCTTCCGTCGAGCAGGAAGCACTGGCTGCCGGGGGTGTGCCCGGGAGTGTGCAGCAGTTCGATCTCGACGTCGCCGATGCCCACCTTGTCGCCGTGTTCGTGCGCGGTGAGGTCCCCGAGTGGGATGCCAGTGATGCGCGAGACCCAGTCCGCCTCGTGTGTGTTCACGTGGACCGGCAGTTGGACCCGCTCCAGGAGTTCGGCCAACCCCTTCAACTCGAAGCCCATCATCGACCCGCCCACGTGGTCGGGGTGGTGATGGGTGACCAGTACGCCGGACAGCCGCATGCCGTCGTTCTCGGCGATGTCGGCCAGCTCGTTGGCCGCGTAGGCCGGATCGACCACGAGGCACTCGCCGGTGTCGCGGTCGCCGATGAGGTAGGAGAAGTTGCGCATCTGCGCAGCGATCATGTCGTCGGCCGCGAAGTCGCGCCCGGACAGCAGCTGCCGGAAGTACAGCCGGTCGTCCTCGTTCGGTGTAGAGCCGCCGGGACTCGGGACCCCTGGATTCGCCATGCCGACAGACTATTGCCGAGCCTCGGGAACTCAGGCGAGGTGTTCGGTGTTGAAGTCTTCGGCACCGCTGCGAGGTGGGCTAACGATCGGCGGTTTGGCGAGCGAATCGGCGAGACTGTACCCTCTTTAAGGCCCTCGACATGGACTCGATCCACGCCGTAGGTCATGCCCCCTTAGCTCAGTCGGTAGAGCGTTTCCATGGTAAGGAAAAGGTCAACGGTTCGATTCCGTTAGGGGGCTCGGCGGGACACCGGGCGAGCGGAGCTTGGCTGGTCAGTCGGCCTGGCATGGCGGTGTAGCTCAGCTGGTTAGAGCGCACGACTCATAATCGTGAGGTCGGGGGATCGAGTCCCCCCACCGCTACAAGTAGTGACCGAGTTTCATCGAGCACCATTGAACTAGAGACATTGAAAGAGGCACTGACGTGGCGTCGAGTACCGACGTACGGCCCAAGATCACCTTGGCCTGCGAGGTGTGCAAGCACCGTAACTACATCACCAAGAAGAACCGTCGGAACGATCCCGACCGGCTCGAGATCAAGAAGTTTTGCCCGAACTGCGGCCATCACCAGCCGCACAAGGAATCGCGCTGACGGTCGACCCGTGGGCCAAGCCCAGGGTCTGACCGGTTAGGTTCACTAACTGTGGCTTTGTCTTCGAGCATCGTCGGGAAGCACTTCCGGTACCCCGATCACTACGAGGTGGGGCGCGAGAAGGTTCGCGAGTACGCGATCGCGGTCAAGAACGACGACCCTGCGTTTCACGACGACGCCGCTGCGGCCGAACTCGGCTACAGCGCGATCCCGGCGCCGCTGACCTTCATCTCGGTCTTCGGCTACACGGCGCAGACGGCATTCTTCGCCGACGCCAACATCGGGATCAAGGACGCCAAGATCGTCCAGGTCGACCAGGAGTTCAAGTTCCTGCGGCCGATCCATGCGGGCGACAAGTTGTACTGCGACGTCTCCGTGCACGCCGTTCGGCAGGCGCACGGCACCGACCTCATCGTGTTGAAGAGCGTCATCACGAACGAGGCGGGAGACGCCGTGCAGGAGTCTTATACGACCCTCGCGGGTCGTTCTGGTGAAACGGGAGAAGAGGGTTTCGACGATGGCGCTGCGTGAGTTCGAATCTGTGAAGGTGGGCGACCAGCTGCCCGAGCGGGTGATCCCCCTGACCCGTGGCGACCTGGTGAACTACGCCGGCGTGTCCGGCGACCTGAACCCCATCCACTGGGACGACGAGATCGCCAAGCAGGTCGGCCTCGACACCGCGATCGCCCACGGCATGCTCACCATGGGGCTCGGTGGCGGCTACGTCACCTCCTGGGTCGGCGACCCCGCCGCGGTCACCGAGTACAACGTCCGCTTCACTGCCGTCGTCCCGGTGCCGAACGACGGCGTCGGCGCGGAGATCGTCTTCAACGGCCGGGTGAAGTCCGTCGATCCGGAGTCGAAGTCGATTGCGATCGCCATCTCCGCGACCACCGGTGGAAAGAAGATCTTCGGTCGCGCGGTGGCCACGGCGAAGTTGGCGTAACGCGGTGGCTCTCAAGAAGGACATCCGTGGGATGGTCTGGCGCTACCCCGACACGTTCGTCGTGGGTCGCGAGCAGGTCCGCCAGTACGCCAAGGCCGTCAAGGCGAACGATCCGGCGTCGATCGACGAGGACGCCGCAGCCGACCTGGGCCACGACACCCTGATTGCACCGCTGACGTTCGCCTCGATCTTCGCGATCATGATTCAGAACCACTTCTTCCAGCACGTCGACGTCGGGCTGGAGACGCTGCAGATCATTCAGGTCGACCAGAAGTTCCTGTTCCACCGGCCGATCAAGGTCGGCGACGCGCTGACCGGAACGATGCACATCGAGTCGGTCGACGAGCGTTTCGGCGCCGACATCGTGGTGACTCGCAACGTGTGCGCCGAGGAGGACGGCACGGTGGTCATGGAGGCGTTCACGACGCTGATGGGCCACGAGGGTGACAACTCGGTGTCGATGAAGTGGGACGCGGAGTCCGGCCAGGTCATCCGCACCGCGGCCGTGAGCGCGCCGAAAGCGGATTAGTAAGTCGTAGATGGGCCGATGTACACTCGGTCCTCGGGGTTTAGCCCAATCCAGCGCGCTGTCCGCCGGTCGCGTATCGACCGATCGGGGAGCGCGCGAATTGTGTGAGACCACGGACGCCGGTTGGCCTGCCAACCGCGAAGGGGCGTAGCTCAACTGGCAGAGCAGCGGTCTCCAAAACCGCAGGTTGCAGGTTCAAGTCCTGTCGCCCCTGCTCAATTGAATACTCGACAGGCGTGGACACTGGAAGGTGACCACCCGATGAACACGAAATCCAATAGAGGGAGCATGCGGTGAGCGACGAGCGCGACAGTGCCGGCTCCGCAGGCGACGGCACCGACGAGACCGCCAACGCTGACAGCGGCAAGACCGCCGTGGTGACTCCGCAGCGGCCGACCGGCAAGCGGACGCGGCGCGAGGTCACTGGTGACACCACGCCCGCCACCGAGGGTGGCACGACCAAGAACGGTGACGGCAAGAAGCCGAAGACCACGAAGAAGGACGGCCCGGGGCGCAACCCCATCGCGTTCGTCTTCAACTACCTGAAGCAGGTCGTCGCCGAACTCCGCAAGGTGATCTGGCCGAACCGCAAGCAGATGGTCAGCTACACCACCGTCGTGCTGGTCTTCCTGGCCTTCATGGTGGCGCTCATCTTCGGAGTCGACACCGGCTTCGCCAGGCTCATCGGCCTGATGTTCGGCTGACCAAGCCGGCCGCCTGATGAGCTGAAGAAACTTAGAGAGGACTGACAACAGTGACGAGCTTCGAAGGGGATACACCCGCGGGTGTGTCCGAGGCGCGCGTGGCGTCCGCCGACCCGGCGACCGTGATCGCCGACGAGGCTGCGGAGTCGCTGGAGCAGTCGACCGTCGAGGCCGTCGAAGGCGCTGCCGACGAGGTGCCGGCCGAGGTCGTCGACGAGCCTGCCTCGGACGACGAGCCCGCGGCCGCAGCGGAGGACGAGGTCGACGAGGACGAGGATCCCGCCGTCACCCTCAAGAAGGATCTGCGCAGGCGTCCCGGCAACTGGTACGTGATCCACTCCTACGCCGGTTACGAGAACAAGGTGAAGGCCAACCTCGAGACCCGCGTGCAGAACCTGGACGTCGGCGACTACATCTTCCAGGTCGAGGTTCCGACCGAAGAGGTCACCGAGATCAAGAACGGCCAGCGCAAGCAGGTCAATCGCAAGGTGCTGCCCGGCTACATCCTGGTGCGCATGGAGCTGACCGACGAGTCGTGGTCCGCGGTGCGCAACACCCCGGGTGTGACCGGCTTCGTCGGCGCCACCTCGAAGCCCTCACCGCTGTCGCTCGACGACGTCGTGAAGTTCCTGCTGCCCCCGGCCGCGGCGAAGAAGCCCGGCAAGGCCGCGTCGACGTCCGCAGCCGCCTCGTCCGAGGCGACGCTCGAGCGTCCCGAGATCCTCGTCGACTTCGAGGTCGGCGAGTCGGTCACCGTCATGGACGGCCCGTTCGCGACGCTGCCCGCCTCGATCAGCGAGGTCAACGCCGAGCAGCAGAAGCTCAAGGTGCTGGTGTCGATCTTCGGTCGTGAGACACCCGTCGAGCTGACGTTCACCCAGGTCGCCAAGATCTAACCGGCGCCCGGCCCCAAGAGAAGACCCCAGAAGAAGAGAAGGAACACCACAGCATGCCCAAGAAGAAGAAGGTCACTGGGCTGATCAAGCTGCAGATCCAGGCCGGTGCGGCCAACCCCGCACCGCCCGTTGGTCCCGCGCTCGGCCAGCACGGCGTCAACATCATGGAGTTCTGCAAGGCGTACAACGCGGCGACCGAGTCGCAGCGCGGCAACGTCATCCCCGTGGAGATCACGGTCTACGAGGACCGCACCTTCACGTTCACGCTGAAGACTCCGCCTGCCGCCAAGCTGCTGCTCAAGGCAGCCGGTGTGCAGAAGGGCTCCGGCGAGCCGCACAAGACCAAGGTCGCCACGGTGACCTGGGATCAGGTGCGCGAGATCGCGGAGACCAAGAAGGAAGACCTCAACGCGAACGACATCGACCAGGCTGCCAAGATCATCGCCGGCACGGCGCGGTCCATGGGCATCACGGTCAAGTAGCAGCAGTAGTAGTCGAGCAGCTTCACTACGAACTGTCGAGATTGCGCTGACGGTCGTGAATCACCGTCTCGCACAGCCCTACGTGCAATCTCAACACCAGCAGTACCCCGAGAAGTCGTGGGAGGGCCAGCTCCGGCCCGCCAACCACAACCAACGAAACCGATTGGACATTCGATGAGCAAGACGAGCAAGGCATACCGCGAAGCCGCCGAGAAGGTGGACCGCGACAATCTGTACACGCCCCTGCAGGCCGCGAAGCTGGCCAAGGAGACGTCGTCGAAGAAGCAGGACGCCACCGTCGAGGTTGCGATCCGCCTCGGCGTCGATCCTCGCAAGGCCGACCAGATGGTCCGCGGCACCGTCAACCTGCCGCACGGCACCGGCAAGACCGCCCGGGTGATCGTGTTCGCCGTGGGTGACAAGGCTGAGGCCGCTCTGGCCGCCGGCGCCGACGAGGTGGGCAGCGACGACCTGATCGAGAAGATCCAGGGTGGCTTCCTCGACTTCGACGCCGCGATCGCGACGCCGGATCAGATGGCCAAGGTCGGCCGCATCGCCCGCATCCTGGGCCCGCGTGGCCTGATGCCCAACCCGAAGACCGGCACCGTGACCCCGGACGTCACCAAGGCGGTTCAGGACATCAAGGGCGGCAAGATCAACTTCCGCGTCGACAAGCAGGCCAACCTGCACTTCGTGATCGGCAAGGCCTCCTTCGAGGAGACCAAGCTCGCCGAGAACTACGGCGCAGCGCTCGACGAGATCCTCCGCGCCAAGCCGGCTTCGTCGAAGGGCCGTTACCTGAAGAAGGTCACCGTCTCGACGACCACCGGCCCCGGCATCCCGGTCGATCCGGCGGTCACCCGCAACTTCGCGGAGGCGTAGGCCGCCAGGCCGCAGCCGACCAGACTGCCGCGGAGGCGTAGGCCGCCAGGCCGCAGCCGACCAGACTGCCGCCGAGGCGTAGGCCCTCGCGTCTCGACGCACCGAACCCCCGTCACGCTCGCGTGGCGGGGGTTCTGCGTATGGGGGGTCAGTCGCGGGGGAGTTGAACCGTGGTGACGAACGCGCGGTGGTCGGTACCCGGTAGCTCGAGGGTGTGTGCCGATACCGCCGTGCAGTCGCGGGTCAGAACGTGGTCGATGCCCATGAACGACGGGATCCGACGGTTCGCGGGGTACGTGCGGACGAAGCCCGCGCCCGCCTGCTCCGCAGCGTCGCGGTACCCGTTCGCAAGCAGGTCGCGGAATGGTCGCATGTCGGTGGTGGCGTTGAAGTCTCCGCCGACCAGGACGGCGCCCCCGTCCGCCTGCTCGGCGACGTCGGCGAGGGTGGCCGGAAACTCCGCGAGGTCATCCTTCCAGTCGTCGATCGGCTGCGGCCACGGCGCGGCGAGGTGTACCGAGAGAAGCGTGGTGTCGCGGGCGACGCCGTCGACGCGGATGCGCGCGCTCACCATCGGGAGGGCATGGCGGCCGATCCGGTCCTGCTGCGTGATGGGGTAGCGGCTGTAGATACCGATGCCGGTGGCCTCCGGTCGGGCATCGAGAAACTCGTAGGGGAAGGTCTGCCGGATGCCTGCCGCCGCCAGACCGTCAGCGGCTTCCTGCGTGAATTCCTGAACCATGACGACGTCGGCCTGCTCGCCGGCTGCGCGAACGATCGGGACCGGATCGGCGCGACCGTAGAGCATGTTGATGGTCATGGCGCGCAGCGGAATGTGGTCTGCGAGGGGGTCGGCGCGGACGAACCACGGCACCTGCGGGGCGACGAGCGCAACCGAGAGGGCCAGGGCCACGACGGCGAACACCCAGCGATGGCCCCACGACAGCAGCGCGACGGCGAGCGGCCCAGCCGCGATGAGGTAGGGCGATGCGACGACGAGATGCAGCACCGGATGGCTGGGTATGGGGGTGTACCGGACGGTGAGCGCGACGGCGGCGATGACGACGAATACGAAGCCCAGGATGGTGACCAGTAGGCGGGCGTTGCTCAAGCTTCCCCTTCGGTGGGTGGTGTCGGCATGACGAGTATCCCGAATGCGGCTGGGAGGTGGCATGTTGCAGACTCGAAGCGTGACCGTGCCCGTTCGGTGGAGCTTGAGCGTATTGGGCGTAGTGTGCGCCGCGATGATCAGTGTGCCGCCCGCTGCAGCCGAACCTTCGCCCGTGTCGCCGCAGGCGCGCGCCGCGGGCTTGGTTGACGTGCGCTCGATCGTTCCCGACGCCCGCATCGATCTGCGCTACGCGACGACCAACAACTTCGTCGGCGTCGCGTTGTACCCGGCCGGCGCGCGGTGTCTGGTGCACGAGTCACTCGCGGGTGGTCTCGAGATCGCGGCCAGGCAGTTTCGCGAGCAGGGCCTTCGACTCGTGTTCTGGGACTGCTACCGACCGCACGACGTCCAGGTGCGAATGTTCGAGGCGGTGCCGAACCCGAACTGGGTGGCCCGCCCTACCGAGTTCGCCCGTAGCCACGAGGCGGGGCGCTCGGTGGACGTCACGCTCGCCGACGGCCACTACGGCTGGCTGGTGGACATGGGCACGGACTTCGACGACTTCTCGCCGCGCAGCCTGGCGTACGCCACCGAGGACGTGACGCCGGAACAGCAGGCGAATCGCGAGGTGCTCCGAAACGGCATGGAGGCAGGTGGTTTCGCGGTGTACCCCGGTGAGTGGTGGCACTTCGACGGGCCGGGCGCGAAGGAGCCGCGGCCGATCCTGGACGTACCGGTGGCGTAGCCGCCCGCTGCTACATCGCCGGTGCGGCCACCGGAGGCATGCCGTGGCAACTCCTGAAGGTGGCACGGCTGCCGCAGAAGCATGGATCCGTCCGTGGGACCGGCAGCATGTAGACGCGACCCTCCTCGATGATGGCCATCGCCTGCCGCAGCGTCGTGACCGGAGCGGGTGTGCCGCGGTAGGTCCTCCAAGCTATCGACACCGCCAGTGCGCCCAGCAGCATCACGATCTTCGCCGACTCCGTGTGATTCGCGTGGAAGCGCATCCAGACCGCTACTTCGATACTGCGGCCACCAGCGGCCTTCGCCAGTTCCGCCGTGGTCGGCCGGCCCGTCCGAAGCTCTTCGTGCAATACCTGTTGCAGCGCAACGAGTTCTGCGAGTGTCATGCGTTCGAGCGCCGCTACCAGCTGCTCGTCATCTCTGACTGCAAACATGTATCCCCCAATACATGAAGCCGCGCCCCCCAGCGCGGATCAACCGATCGTCCCAGTGGTCGTGGTAGGCCGCAAGGGGACCGGTCGGTTGGAACTAGTCCCTTCGCTCGGCGAACCCGCGGTTCGCTTGTGGCGCCGTTGCTGCGGCGATCGCGTTCGCAGGGACCGATCCCGTGCGGTCATCGTTGGCGCAGGATGTCGGCGCACCGCAGTGCGATTGCGGATAGCGCCGAAACCGGCTCATTCGCAGGATCTTCGGCATGACCATTCGTGTTGTAGCAACACACCGGAGAGTGGCTGGTACCGCCTCGGCGCCACCGTCGTGACCAGGATCACAATCCGTCAGACCGCCATTCCTGACGTGCACTTACGAGTTTGGCAAACATTCGACCGTGGGGGCCGGCCTCTCCTGCAAATGACACCCGATAGCCAGCGCCCTAGCATCAACTCGGGGCAGGGAGTCCTCGCCAGCTTCGGTGACGTAGCCAAGTGGGTGGGGAATTCCCGTGGGGGGAAAGTCATTAGCTGGGGGAGTAGAACTGTGTCGCACTACGTTGCGGGCGAGGCACCCGTGCCGACGACGCGAGCGGAGCATCTGGTACACGGCGACGACAACCGGATGATTCAAGCGCATCATGCGCTCGGTGCGATTCTGGCAATGATCGTGCTCGTCGTGGCCATGCTCCTGATGATCGGCGACCTCAAGGTCTTCGTCATCGTCGTGTGTTGCTTCTTCTCGGCGATCGCCCTCGCGATGAGCGTGTCGTTCCTCATCACACTGATGTATGCGAAGCGGGAGGGCGGGCGAGAGTCCGACCTGATGCTGGGTGCGACCGACGAGCAGGACCGAGAGTCGATCGCGGTCCTGATCCCAGCCCGTCACGAGACCACGGTCTTGGCTGCCACCCTGCTCAATACCGCTTGGACGCAACGAGATCACGCGCATCACGAGATATTCGCGGTCATCAACGACGACGACCCCGACACGATGCGGGTCGCTGCGATCGCCGCGACCGTGATCAATACGGGCATGGCCGAGGGGGTGTCGCGCCACCAACTCAACGCCGACGTCGTCGCCGCGGTTGCCGCCAAGGATTCAGCCGTCCACCTCGGGGATCTACTGGCGTTGGTTCCGCCAGGACCCGTGCAGGTGCTGGTCTATCCACTGGGCAAGCGTCCACCCAACAAGCCGCAACAACTGAACTTCGCGTTCTGGTATCTCCGGTCGCGCTTCACGGTCTTCACCGTGTTGGATGCCGAGAGCATGGCGGCCGAGGGCCTGTTGCGTGCCGCGGACCGCGCCTTTCACGACAATCCCGATGTCGAGGTTATTCAGGGCGGCATTCAGTTGATGGATCCGGTGCCCGCGGGTCCGTGGTGGCGACGCACGTTGGTGGGAATCCAGCGGTGGTATGCGTGGCACAACCTGCTGGAGTACACCCGATGGTTCAGCTCGCAGATGCGCTACCAGTCCGACCGAGGTTTCATGCCGTTGGGCGGCAACACCGTCTTCCTACGGCGAGAACTGCTTTCGAAGACCGACGCATGGCCCATGTCCCTCACCGAGGATTGCGAACTCGGCGTACGCGCGACGGCCATTCATGGCGCAAAGACGCTGAGTTTTTACGACCCGGTGCTGACGACGCGGGAGGAGACGCCGCCGAGCCTGCGGACGCTGATCAAACAGCGACGACGCTGGAACATCGGGTTCATCCAGAGTTTCGTCGCCGGGAACTGGCGTGCGCTTCCGACGATTCGTCAGCGATTCGTCGCGCTGTGGATCCTGAGTATGTGCATCTTCCAGACGGTCTCGCTGGTGATACTGCCGCTGACGTTGCTTACCGTCTTCTGGATCAAGTCCCCGGCGCCTCTCGCCGTAGCGCTGTGCGTACCCACGATCCCCGTCGTCCTGGGCATGACGCTGCAGATGTTGTATCTACACGAGTACGGCCGTGCCTTTGGTAGGCGCATCGGCTGGCACGTGTACGTCGTCTACGTCGTGACGTTCCTGCCCTACCAGGTCGTGCTGTCGTACGCAGCCAGCCAGGCGCTGGTGTGGTACCTGCGGGGCCGACTCGGTTGGGACAAGACCGAACACACGGGGGACCACTTCAAGGACGTCTCGGCAACGCCGGTCCACTCGCCCGAGCGGCATGAGCCGGTAGATGGCGACCCTGCTCGATGCGCCAATCGGCGCTGACGAAGTCCCAGTGCCCACATCGTCGACACGGTCCGAGCCGCGGTGGGTTGTGCGGCACTGGCGGACGATCGCGATCTGTGTGGCACTCGCCGTGACGTGTTCCATAGCAACGGCTTTCAACGTCTACGGCAATCCGGTTCGGTTCAAGGACGAGGGCGTCTATCTCGCTCAGGCATGGGCGATCCCGAACTTGGGCGCGCTGGCGCACTACACCTACTGGTACGACCATCCACCGCTCGGGTGGATCCAGATGTCGATGTGGGCGACGCTCACGGATGGGTGGGACCGCTGGAGCGAGCAGACCACCATGGCGGGCCGCGAGTTCATGATCGTCGCGCGGGTAGCGACGTGCCTCCTCGTGTTCGCGCTGGGCCGGCGGATGGGTATGCGGCGCTCGTGGTCGGTCATCGCGGTGCTGGTGTTCATCTTCAGTCCCCTTGCGATGTACTACGGGCGGTTGACCCTGCTCGACAACGTCGCGATGCCGTGGGTGCTGGCGAGCCTGGTGCTGGCCTGGTCGCCGCGACGGGCCTGGAGCGCGGCCGTCGGTTCGGCCATGTGCTTCACCGTTGCCGTCATGACCAAGGAGACACTCGTCCTCCTTGCACCGGCGATTCTGCTGGCGCTGTGGTCCAACTACCGCCGTTCGGCCAATCGCCACTTCGTGTGGGTGTCGTTCGCGCTCGTCCTCGCGATGTCGGTTGCGTTGTACCCGCTCTACGCAATGATCAAGAGCGAGTTGATCCCTGGTGTCGGGCACGTGAGCTTGTTCGGTGCGCTGGAGTGGCAGTTGAGCGCGCGGAAGGGCAGCGGGAGCGTCTTCGATGCATCGAGCGACGCACGAACACTGGTGGACAGCTGGCTCGCGTTGGACGTGTGGCTCCCGCTCGGCGGACTCGTTGCGGCGGCGCTGCTCATCGGCGACCGCCGGTTGCGGCCGGTCGTCCTCGCACTCGCGATACAGGCGGCGATACTGCTGCGTCAGGGCTATCTACCGTCGATGTTCGTCGTGGCGATGTTGCCGTTCTGCGCGCTGGCGATTGCAGGTCTGTGCGACAGGCTGTGGCCGCGGTCGACGGTGCAGGGCGTCGATCACCACGTGAACTCCATTGCGCGACATCGAAACCAGAGGTTCACCGGCTTGCGGAAGGCTACTTCCTGCGCTGCGGCACTACTCGTCGCCCTGTTCTGGTGCACTGCCGTCATGACGGCGGGCAGCTCTTGGGCCAACACGTTGAAGTACCAATGGACGGTGGATGAGGACGCATCGCAACGTCAAGTGGTCGCCTGGCTTCGAGACAACGTGCCGCATGATTCGGTGGTGGTCGCCGAAGGGGAAATGTGGCTCGACCTACACAATGCCGGATTCCAGGGTCCGAACAACGTTTGGGTTTACAAGGTGGATAGCGACCCCGAGGTGACCGAGCGGTTGGGCAGCTGGCGCGCGATCGACTATCTCGCGCTGTCGCGCATCACCCTGGTGTCCGAATCGCGTGCGACGATGCCGATGGTGTTCGAGGCCCTCGAAAACAGCGAGCAGGTCGCCGAATTCGGTACGGCGAACGACGCCGTGGTCATCATGAAGGTGACGCGATGACCCACACGCTGATCGTCATACCGACCTACAACGAGCGCGACAACCTCGAGACCGTCGTCGGTCGAACCATGGGCACCGATCCGGATCTCCACGTCCTCGTCGTCGACGACGGCAGCCCAGATGGCACAGGGTTGCTGGCCGATCGGATCGCGGACGAAGCGGGCGGCAGAGTCCATGTGCTGCATCGCTCGGTCAAGGAAGGCCTTGGCGCGGCTTATGTCGCAGGGTTCGGCTGGGCGATGAAGCGCGAGTACGACGTCATCGTCGAGATGGATGCCGACGGAAGCCATGCGCCCGAACAGTTGCCAATGCTCTTGACCGCCATCGCCAACGGGGCCGACGTCGCGATCGGATCTCGGTACGTGGCGGGCGGCGAGACGCACAACTGGCCGCGACGACGGCGCCTGCTGTCGAGGACGGCGAATCTCTACGCACGCCTGGCGTTGGGCACGTCGATCAAGGACATCACCGCCGGATTCCGCGCGTACCGGATCGAGGTGCTCGACGCGCTCGACTTCGAGAGCGTGCGGTCTCGCGGCTACTGCTTCCAGGTGGACATGGCGTGGCGAGCGGTCCGTCAAGGCTTCAGCGTGGTCGAGGTTCCCATCACGTTCGTCGAACGGCGTCACGGTGCATCCAAGATGGACGTCGCCACCATGTGGGAGGCGCTGACGAGCATCGCGGGTTGGGGGGTGCGACATCGCTTCGACAGCACCCGAGGCCGCCGAGGCGACCGGACGGCACCGCAGCGAGATCTCGCCAGCGGCTAGCCATCGTCGCGGCATCGGATGGCTAGCGGTGGTCGGCGCCGCGGTCCTGATTGCGGGCTTCGTCGCCTGGCGTGCCGACACCGACTCCACGCGAGGCAGCGAAACGTCCGCCGAGCACGTCGCCGCCGAGTACGGTCGCTCATTCCTGCGCCACTACTTCGAGCCCGACGGGCGCATCGTCCGTACTGACGAGGGTGGCGACGTCGTCAGTGAGGGACAGGCATACGGCATGTTGATCGCCGCAGCCATCGGCGATGAGACGACCTTCCGGACCATCTGGGCGTGGACTCGGTCCAACCTGACTCGACCCGACGGGCTTCTGGCTTGGCGCTGGCACCAGGGCAGGGTGGCGGACCCGAACAGCGCCAGCGACGCCGATGTGGATGCCGCGCGGGCCCTGGTGTTGGCCGGCGAACGCTTCGACGCTCCAGATCTGTGGGCCGAGGGGGAGCGCCTGGCCGCGGCGGTGCTCGATCACGAGACGACCCCGTTCGGGGAAGCGGCCGTCATGGTGGCCGGCAGCTGGGCGATGACCGAGCCGCAGCAGGTCAACGTGAGCTACTTCAGTCCACGCGCCGAGCAGGATCTATCGCGCTTCGACCCGCGGTGGGACGCGATGTCCGGCGTGCACCGCGGCGTCCTCGAACGATTACTGAGAGATCGTCCGCTGCCGCCCGACTGGGTCCAGCTCGACGGTTCGTCGATCTCTGCCATCGGACACGGCTCGGCACCGGTGCAGTTCGGGCTGGACGCTGCCCGAACCCCCATCCGGCTGGCCGAGTCCTGTGCGTCCGAGGACTGGGCGCTGGCAGCGACCATGCGCGCGCCCCTCGTCGAACAGGCCGCAGCCGTCGGGATTCGCCATCTCGACGGATCCCCAGCCGTCGAGTGGAAGCACCCCATTGCGCTCGTCGCGTTGGCGGCGACGGAACGGGCGGCGGGAGACGAGGCCGCAGGTACCGACGCGCTGCGCGAAGCAGCTGCGTTGCAGCAGCAGTATCCGACGTACTACGGAGCCGCATGGGTCGCGCTGGGCCATCTCATGCTCGAGACGTCGATGCTCGGGGACTGTTCCGCACCGTCGACGTAGCAGCCCTCAGCCGGCCTTGCGCAGATCAGCTCCGATGCAGAAGTGCATCGAGTCGCCGAACGGGTGATCGCAGATGGAGCAGGCGCCGTCGTCGTCGTCCACGTGCGGCTTCGAGCCGCGGCTCGCCAACACCCACGACGTCAACACACGGACCGACGATTCGCGTAGTCGTACCAACATGTGTTCCCCCCAGAACGATCGAGCCGCGATGGCAGCTCCATGTCCACGACGGTAGAGGACGCGTCCGACGAACGAATCGGGGGAAACCCTCGTCGTCTGTCGCAGAGCGCCATCCGAGGGTCTCAGCCACCACACTCCACCAACCGCCGCGCCAGGAACGCCCGTGCCGGCTCCGAACCGTTCAGTCGAAGCGCGGCCCGATACTCCTCGGCCGCCTCGGCGAACCGGCCCGACCGCCTCAGCAGATCTGCGCGGATCGCCGCTGACGACGACGACCGTGCCAGACGCGGATCACCGGACACCTCGTCGAGCGCGCGAAGTCCCGCCCGAAAGCCGTCCCGGAACCCGATCGCCAACGCGCGGTTCGCCTGTGCGACGGGCGAACCCGTCAGGTCGACCACGCGGTCGTACGCCTTGCAGATCAGACCCCAGTCGGTGTCGTCCCACGTCGGCGCCGTCGCATGCGCGGCTGCGATCACGGCTTGCGGCAGGTAGGTGCCCGCCGCGCCCTCGGCTCGCCGCAGACGGCTCAGCCCGCGGGTGATCCGTCCGCGGTCCCAGCGCGTGCGGTCCTGTTCGTCCAGCGGCACCAACGCACCGGCGGCGTCCACACGCGTCGCGCGACGCGAGTCATGGAGCAGTACGAGTGCCGAGAGTGCCTGCACATCCGATGAGTTCGGCACGAGCGTGCACAGCTCGTCGGCGAGCCGCACGCCTTCGTCGCACAGGTCGTCACGAATCGCCGACGGACCGGCCGTCGACCAGTAGCCCTCCGTGAAGACCGAGTAGATGCACGCCAGGACATGCGGGGTTCGCTCGGGCAGCAGTTCGCCGGGAGGCACGCGCAGCGGTATGCGTGCGCCACGAATCTTCCCCTTGGCCCGCGAGATCCGGCGCGCGACGGCATCTTCGGACTGCAGCAGCGCGCGGGCGATCTCCGGCACCGTGAGCCCCGAGATCAGGCGAAGCGTCAACGCCAGCTGCGACGCCGGTTCCAGGGCCGGGTGCGCACAGGTGAACATCATCCGCAGTTCGTCGTCCCGGACGGGGTGAATCTCTGCCGAGTCCATCGTCGCCCAGCTTTCGTCGAGGGCCGCCGCGACCTCCCTGCGCGGCCTCGTCGACTCCCGTCGCATCCGGTCCAGTGCACGGTTGCGCGCCACACTGATCACCCACGCCCCGGGACGCTCGGGTGGGCCGTCGCGCGGCCACGTCCGCAACGCCTCGGCGAAGGCCTCCGCAACGGCGTCCTCGGCAACGTCGAGATCGCCGGACCACCGAGCGATCGACGCGACGGCCGGGCCCCACTCCTGCCGGAAGACGCCGTCCAGGGCAGTCATTCGCCTGCGGTCAGAGTCCCCCGACGTCGGCGAGACGTCGCAGCTCGACCGTCGTCGCAGGAATCATCGATGCCAGCTTCACCGCTTCGTCGCGATCGGCGGCGCGAAGGACGTAGAAGCCGTTGGCCACCTCGGCCCCCTCTGCATAGGGCCCGTCGGTGAACGTCGCCTGCCCGTTCCGCACCCGGACAGTCGTAGCCGTGCTCGGGGGATGTAGCGCAGCACCGGCGAGGACGTGGTCACCGGCGATCTTGCCGAACTCCTCGTGCTGGCGGGCTCCGCTCTCCCACTCGGCGGTGTCGGGCGCGCTCACCGCATCGGCGGGTTCGAGGAGGAGGGCGAGCCAATCGTCGCTGATCGGATCGGCCGGTTGATTCCATTCGACCATGGGCCACACCTCGACTCCGCCGGAGGCACATGCAGGGATCTGACGAGCCAGCTCGAGGGCGTCGTCGAGGTCGTCGGCCTGCATGACGTAGTAGCCGCCTGCCACTTCGGCGCCCTCGGCGAAGGGCCCGTCGGTGATGGTCGGTGCGTAGGGCCCGCCCGTGATGCGCACCGCCGAGGCTGCCGAGGTGAGCGCATCGCCAGCCAAGAGCGCCGGGCCGGCAGCGGCGTGAAACTCCACGTAGGCGTGCACGAGTTCGGCTTCGGTGGCGGCGTCGGGCTGCTCGGTCGGCTCCGGACCCAGCAGCAGTGCGAAGTAGTGCATGTCGTACCTCCGATCAGTGAGCCAGGCCTTGCGCCTCACTCTCTACCCCTACGACGAACCGACGCGGGGGAATCGGACACGCCTCGCTGAAATCGTCGGTGAACTCTCGCCATTTTCGTCACCATGTCGGGCGTGCGGGTGTAACCGTTGACGGATGCGTAAGACAGTCAAGGCGGTCGTGCTCGCCTTCATCGCGTTGCTCGGTTCGATCGCCCTCACCATCGGCTCCGCATTCTCGGCCGCTCTCGCCTTCGGCGCCATCGGACTGCTGGTCCCGGGCACGGGCACCCCGAACGGGAACACCGTCTGGGACTACCTGGAGAACGCCCGCGACTGGTACATGCAGGGCACCGCCTGCAATAGCGAGGCGAACTGCGGAACGGTCGCGGAGGGCAGCCCCGACCCCACGTTGGTGGGCATCGACTACCCGGCCTCGTTCTGGCCCCTGAAGATCCTCCCGACCTGGTGCCGGTCCGGCCCGGACGGCTGCGACAAGTGGGACGTCTCCGTCGACAAGGGCGTGCTGGGGCTCTCGACCGCTCTGGACGCCGCGTTCGCCACCCCGGGAACCCCTGGCGTGCGCGACATCGTCGTCTTCGGCTACTCGCAGGGCGGCGACGTCGTCTCCACGACGCTCAACGGATACGGACTGACCGACGAGCAGAAGGCCCGACTCGACGTCATCACCATCGGCGGCATCGAGAACCCCGACGGCGGCCTGTGGCAGCGGCTCGGCTTCCTGCGGTACATCCCCATCCTGGACCTGACCTTCGGGCCGCCCATGCCGGTCGATCCCAACATCAAGACGACGACCTTCGGCTTCGAATACGACCCCGTGGTCTACGCGCCGCGGTACTGGGGGAACCCGTTCGCGATGCTCAATGCCTTCGCCGCGTTCGACAACGTGCACGGTGAGTACCTGTCGCCGAACGGCAATGGCCCCACCGACACACTGCCGTATGGGTACACGCCGGCGACCCTGGCGCCTCATCTCGTCTGCACTGAAGGCGTCAACTGCCGCAAGGATCAGTACGGCAACGAATACATCATGATCCCCGCGACGTCGTTGCCGATCATGAACCTGGTGATGTCGCTGACGCCGGGTGCGTTGAAGCCACTGGTCAAGCCGATCGTCGACCTGATCTCTCCGGCGTACAAGGTGCTCGCCGACCTGGGCTACGACTGGTCGGGCAATCCCGGAACCCCGACGCCACTGTCGATCCTGCCGTTCAACCCGTTCCAGAACTGGGGCGCAGTTGGCGTGAAGTTGGTCGCCGCGGTGATCCAGGGCATCCAGGACGCCATCAATGGTGGCCCGACGATCGCCACGCCTGCGCCGCTCACAGACACGACATCCACGCTTGCTGCGCGGTCGATCACACCGCAGGGCGTCGAGGCACCGGAGGTCGACGAGGTGGCCGGGGTGGCGACCGAAGCGTCCGTCACGGAACTGTCCTCCGCCAGGAAGTCGACACCGGAGACCGCCGCTGAGAGCACGCCGGCCTCGTCGGTGGCGAGCCCAGAACCGTCGACCGGGCCCGTCGTCGAGGCGGATCCGGTCGAGCAGTCCGAGACGAAGGACGACGGCCAGACGCCGGTGCACGAGGCGGTCGGTGACGACGCGACGGCTGACGAGGCCGGCACCAAGGACGACGACGGCGAGGACACGTCGGCGGTCACCAAGGACGACGATAAGGATGCGAGCGAACAGTCCGCGCCCCAGAAGTCCGAGCCGCAGAAGTCCGAGCCGCAGAAGTCCGATGATGCCAAGGACGGCGACGACGGCAGCGACGCCGGCTCCGAGGAGAAGAAGGCCGCCTGAGCTGCATCAACCGCGAGGAACCAGCACCGTGGCCACCAACGCCCGGTGGTCGGTGCCGGGAATGGTGATCGTCGCGGTCGAGACGCCCGTGGCGTTTCGGGTGAGCACGTGGTCGAGGCCCATGAGCGGTGGGAAACGCCGGTTGCTCGGAAAGGTGAACTGTCGCCCGGCGCCCGCCTGCTCCGAGGCGTCGCGATAGCCGCCGATCAGCAGGCGGCGGAACGGACGCATGTCGACCGTCGCGTTCAGGTCGCCCGCAACGATGACCGAGCCATCGCCTGCCTGCGCCGAGAGCGTGGCCAGAACGCCGGGAAAGGCGTCGAAGTCGCGATGCCATCCTTGGATCGGGCGTGGCCACGGCGAGTCCAGGTGGACCGCTGCGACGATGGGATCGATTCGCACGCCGTCGATTTCGAGACGCGTCGTCACCATGGCTCGCTGCAGCCCGAGGACCGGAGCGGACCCCGAGATCGGATACCGGCTGTAGATGCCGGCCCCCGCGGCCATGGGGCGAGGCTCGATCGCGTGGTGCGGGAACACCCGGTCGACGCCCGCCCTCTGCAGTCGACGAAGTGCTTCCGGCGTGAGTTCCTGGACCATCAGGACGTCGGCTTCTCGGCGCGCGGTCGCGACGATCGACGCCGCGTCGGCGCGTCCGTAGAGCATGTTGATGGTCATCACGCGGACGGTGACCGACGCCTCGGGGGGTGGGTCCGCCACGTACAGCGGCACCTGCACCGCGATCGTGATGACGGTCAGGACGGCGGCCACTGCGCTGAGCGCCCACCGCCGAGCGAGCAACGACGCGACCAGTGCCACTGGCGCCGCGATGGCGAGGAACGGTGCCGCGACCGACGCGAACACCAGCGGCTGTGTGGGCAGGGGTGCGTATCGGATGGCCAGCGCAGCGCAGGCGATGATCATCGACAGCACGCCGACGACGGTGGCGATCATTCGTCCTGCGGTCCCGCGACGTCTCATGCCTAGCCGCCCGAGGACGCGCGGTCCTCGACGTACCGTTTGACGTAATCCGCAAGTGCCGCAGCGGCATTCGCAGGAGTGAAACCCGCCCCGGTGATCTTCGCCAGGTCCAATTCGCTGTTTCCCGGCCGCGGGGCGACGGGACCGGAGGCCTTCGCGAAGTAGTCCTGCGTGCTGACGCCGGTGACACGACTCGGGTCGTGGCCGGCGAGAGCGAAGGTCGAGCGAGCGACGTCGGCCCAGGTCGTCGTCGCACCCGCTCCGGTCACGTTGTAGACGCCGTACGGCGCGGAACTCTCGGCGAGGTACCGGATGGCGCGGGCCAAGTCGGCGGTGAAGGTGAGCCTGCCCCGTTGGTCGTCGACGACGGCGGGGTCGATGCCGCGCTCCGCCAGCGACAACATGGTCGAGACGAAGTTCCGACCGTCGCCGATGACCCAGGACGTACGCACGACGTAGTGGCGAGGGACCGTTGCGACCACGTAATCGGCGGCTGCCTTGGTCTGCCCGTACACGCTCAGCGGCGCGACGGGGTCGTCCTCGGTGTAGGCCCGCGTGGCGGTGCCGTCGAACACGTAGTCGCTCGAGACGTGGATCAAGGTGATGCCGTGCTCGGTGGCGATGCGCGCCAGACCCGTGGTGCCTGCGACGTTGGTCGCCCACGCCGTGGCACGACCCTCCGGTGTCTCCGCCGCGTCGACGGCGGTGTAGGCCGCGGCGTTGACGATGGTGTCGTAGTCACTCCAGCGGCGGGCGTCGACGAGTGAGCCGGACGTCAGGTCGATGTCGGCGCGCGCTGCGAACTCGACGCGTGCCGCACCTGCATGGGCCATGCGCAGCGCGCGGCCGAGTTGTCCTCCCGCACCGACGACCAGCGTCTTGCGCGGTGCGACGGGTGTGATCTCGGCGAGACGCGGGTGGGCGCGGTCCTTTGCCGACAACTGGGCACGGTCAAGCGGGATCGGCCAGTCGATGGCAGCAGTCTCGTCAGCGAGACTGATCGACGTGTATTGCGCGTCAGGGGAGTAGTGATCGTTGACGAGGTAGGTGTAGGCGGTGCCGGGTTGGAGCGTTTGGAAGGCGTTGCCGACACCTCGCGGTACGAACACGGCGCGCGACGGGTCGAGTTCGGCGGTGAAGACGGCGCCGTAGGTGGGGCCGTCGCGCAGGTCGACCCACGCTCCAAAGATGCGTCCGGTAGCTACCGAGACGAACTTGTCCCACGGCTCGGCATGGATGCCGCGCGTGGTACCCGGTGCGTCGTTGAACGAGATGTTGTTCTGGACGGGACCGAAGTCCGGCATTCCCATGGCGACCATCTTGTTGCGCTGCCAGTTCTCCTTGAACCAGCCGCGGTTGTCACCATGGACGGGAAGATCCCATACCGAAAGACCTGCGATCGGAGTCGGTTGAGCGCGTAGCACTTTGCCGTAGATTGTCGCGTCGAAGTCGCCTGACACCGTCGGTTACTGTCCAACCTTCGCATAGAAGGACTCGGTGGCGTCCTTCGTGGGTGCCCACCATTCCTGATGGGCCTCGTACCATTTGATCGTCGCAGCGAGGCCCTGCTCGAAGTCTCCATACCGTGGTCGCCAGCCAAGTTCTTCACGCAACTTCGACGAGTCAATGGCGTAGCGGAGGTCGTGACCCGGACGGTCGGTCACGTGGTCGTATGCGTCTGCCGGTTGGCCCATCAGGGTGAGGATCAACTCGACGACGCTCTTGTTGTCCTTCTCGCCGTCGGCTCCGACGAGGTAGGTCTCGCCCATGGTTCCCGACTCGAGTATCGCGAGCACCGCCGACGAATGGTCGTCGGCGTGGATCCAGTCCCGCACGTTGCGACCCTCGCCGTAGAGCTTCGGCCGAAATCCGCGCAGCACGTTGGTGATCTGGCGCGGAATGAACTTCTCGACATGCTGGTAGGGGCCGTAGTTGTTGGAGCAATTCGAAATCGTAACGGGCACTCCGTAAGAGCGGAACCACGCCCGGACCAAGAGATCGCTGCCGGCCTTCGTCGACGAGTACGGCGACGAGGGGTGGTACGGGGTTATTTCGGTGAATCGCCCAGGATCTTCGAGTTCCAGGTCGCCATACACTTCGTCGGTCGAGATGTGATGGAACCGAATGCCGTACTTGCGCGCCGCCTCCAACAAAGTGAACGTGCCGACCACGTTGGTGTGGACGAACGGGCCGGGGTCGTACAGGGAATTGTCGTTGTGAGATTCGGCGGCGAAGTGGACCACTGCGTCGGTCGAGGCAAGTGTTTCATCCACGAGTTGGTCGTCCGCGATGTCACCCACCACGAGACAGACCCGGTCTGCGGGTAGTCCGGACAGCGAGGCCCGGTTCCCGGCATAAGTCAGCTTGTCCAGCACTGTGATGTGGTGGTCGGTGCTTGCGATCACGTGGCGCACGAAGTTCGATCCGATGAACCCAGCGCCGCCCGTGACGACGATCCGTGCCATCACCGGCCCCTCTTCAAAAGCTCGAGCAGGTACGCGCCGTAGCCCGACTTCGGCGACTCCGCGGCCCGGACGTGTAGGTCGTCATCAGTGAGGAACCCTTGCCGCCAGCCGATCTCCTCGGGCACACCGATCTTGAGTCCGGTTCGTCGCTCCATCGTGCGGACGAAGTCGGCCGCATCGGTCATCTGGTCGAACGTGCCGGTGTCCAACCATGCGGTTCCGCGTGGAAGCACCTGAACCTGGAGTCGGCCTTGACGAAGGTATTCGAGGTTGACGTCGGTGATCTCGTATTCGCCCCGAGCGCTGGGCTTCAGGTCGCTTGCGATCGCGACCACGTCGTTGTCGTAGAAGTAGAGGCCTGGCACCGCATAGTTGCTTCTGGGGTGCTCGGGCTTCTCCTCGAGCGACATAACCAGCCCGCTCGGGTCGAAGTCCACCACGCCGTAGGCGGAGGGTTCGGCGACCCAGTAGGCGAAGATCACCCCGCCGTCGACATCGGTAAAGCGCTTGAGCTGCGTGCCCAAACCCGGTCCGTACAAGAGGTTGTCACCCAAGACGAGTGCGACTTTCTCCGTTCCGATGAATTGGGATCCGATGGTGAAGGCCTGTGCGAGTCCGTCCGGTGAGGGCTGCGTCGCGAAGGTGATGGACACTCCGAATCGAGACCCGTCGCCCAGCAACCGCTGAAAGCCCGCAGCGTCATGCGGCGTCGTGATCACGAGGATGTCGCGGATACCTGCGAGCATCAACGTGGACAACGGGTAATAGATCATCGGCTTGTCGTAGACCGGGATCATCTGCTTGGAGACTCCGAGCGTGATCGGATGCAGTCGGCTCCCCGACCCTCCGGCCAAAATAATCCCCCGCACACAGTCATCGTGGCATAGGTCGGTCGGAACCGCGTACGAGCGCGACGCTCGAACGCTCGCCAGAGCGGGCTCTCGCTACGGCCAGCGTCTGCAGAGTTCGAGTATCGGGTCCAAAAGCTCGGCGATGCGAGCGCCGACCTCGGCGAAGACATCGCTGTCGCGGCCGATCGGATCGGCGACGTCGATGCGGTCGCCGGGGGAGAGTTGCGGTCGAAGCGCCGCAAGATCGTCGACGTCGCGCGCACCGTGCTGGGACACGAGGCGTGCGGCTTCACTCATGGTGAAGGTCCGCCTGAGTTGGCGTGGAGCGCGCTCCAACACGGAGTCGCGGTGCGCAGCTGTCATGGTGAGGATCAGGTCGGCTCCCTCGGCCATGCGTGGGGTCACCTGCCGTGCGGCGAAGCTCGACGCATCACCGCCGAGTTCCGACAACACGCGCGCCGCCTCGTCGTGGATCGGGTGGCCGATCACTGCTCGTGTGCCTGCGCTGGACGTCGTGAACCCGGTGATGCCCGATCGCTCGCCGTAGGCGATGGCGAGTCGCTCAGCAGTCGGTGAGCGGCAGATGTTGCCCGTGCAGACGAATAGAACGTGCAAGGGGATCCCTTCGGCTAGCAGCCGGCCGCGCCGACCGCGCGGACCGGCCCTCAGATGGTCTCAGTATCTCCCGGGGCAGCGCCAGCTAGGACGCCACGGCAGGGGCATTCATAGTCGAATGACGACCGTCATGGCCCAGAACCATCCCAGGGTGTCCGGCCCCGGCCCAGAAGTCCCACGGCCAGAATTGATTTCAAAACCGCACCGCCGCTCATTGATCTACGCCAGGTGTTTGCTGAAACTGCGGGCCCCGCTCAGAAAATTGACATCAACGACAGATAGCCTGCGGTGAAACAAAACTGCAGTACAAAGGTATGTATTGCTAAATCGGAGCCGGACGTGTTGCCCCGCTACGACCCGGATTGTCTGCTGCGAAAAGGTAACGATTCGGGTTGCTGACGGATATTGACGGTGATAACTTAAATCCACGCACAGCTGGTCGGTCGGTGGTCTCGCAGTGAGGCAAGTAGTGGGGGCGAGTGTGGGGTCGCCGACATCATGCGTATGGATCACGTAAGTCGTCACGGTCATCGCGCTAGGTAGGCCCGGTGAAAAACGTTGCGGTCGAGACGGTGTGACAACTAGCGGGCTGCGGCGCGCCATCTCGGCGCGGCTCAGTGCAGGAAGTAGGGGGAGGCATGCGGCAACGGGCTGTACTCACTGGCGGAGCGGGCTTCGTAGGTTCGCATCTGGCCGATCGGTTGCTCGCGCACGACATCGATGTCGTTTGCCTGGACAACTTCGTGACCGGGTCTGCGGACAACGTCGCTCACCTGCAAGGGCGCGACGGTTTTCGACTCATCAAAGCCGATGTCACCGATTACATCTCGGTTCCGGGACCCGTCGACTTCGTCCTTCACTTCGCGTCACCGGCGTCGCCGGTCGACTATGCCGAACTCCCGATTCAAACCATGAAGGCGGGCTCTCTCGGAACGCTGCACACCCTGGGACTGGCGAAGGAGAAGGGCGCTCGCTACCTGCTTGCGTCAACTTCCGAGTCCTACGGTGATCCTCAAGTGCACCCTCAGCCCGAAACTTACTGGGGAAACGTCAATCCCGTAGGGCCCCGCGCGTGCTACGACGAGGCGAAGCGATTCGCCGAGGCGCTCACCGTCTCGTACAGGCGTAAGCATGGCGTCGACACCGCCATCATGCGGATCTTCAACACCTACGGGCCTCGGATGCGCCCCAACGACGGTCGAGCGATCCCCACCTTCATCAGTCAGGCGCTGGCCGGTGAGCCGTTAACTGTTCAGGGTGACGGCAGTCAGACGCGGTCTCTCTGCTACGTCGACGATCTGGTCGAAGGCGCGTTGCGGCTGTTGTTCTCGGATCTCGGCGGTCCCGTCAACGTCGGCAACCCACATGAGATGTCGGTCTTGGAGTTGGCCGAACTCACTCGCGACCTAGTCGGCTCGGGATCGCCGGTGCAGTTCACCGCTCGACCCGAGGACGATCCGTCGCAGCGCCGACCGGACATCGCGCTCGCCCGCGCCGAATTGCAGTGGGAGCCGCGAGTTGACGCGCGCGACGGTCTGCTCCGAACCATTGGCTGGTTCCGCGAGCAAGCCGGATTTGCAGTTGATCCGGCTCCGTCCCCCGCGGCGACCGTTCAAGAGGAGCCCCGCCACAAGGTCGCGGTCATCGGCACCGGCTACGTCGGTGCGGTAACCGCAACCTGCCTCGCGTCCCTTGGACACTCCGTGTGCGGGCTGGACACCGACTCGGTGCGTGCGGGCCAGCTGAACAACGGTCAGGCACCGTTCGTCGAGCCGGGTCTACCGGAAATCCTGAAGGCAACGTTGTCGTCGGGCAGGCTTCGGTTCACCGACGACCCCGCCGAAGCGCTCACCGACGCCGACTTCGTGTTCCTCTGTGTGGGAACACCACCCGGTCCCGACGGGTCTCCTGACCTCTCGCAGCTCGAAAGTGCAATTCAGTCGCTGGCACCGTACTTGCGTGCCGGGGTGGTACTAGTCAACAAGTCAACCGTGCCGGTCGGGTCGGGCAACTGGACGCATACCATCCTCGAGGACGCGTTGGAAGCGACCCGACAGGTTACCTTTCACGTCGTCTCCAACCCTGAATTCCTCCGCGAGGGTTGTGCCATCGAGGACTTCCTCTACCCGGACAGAATCGTGCTCGGCGGGGCAGCCGCCGACGTCAGCCGAGTCGCAGAGCTCTATCAGCCCGTGCTGGATCAGTCATTCCAGGGGGGACGGCGAACCGTACGACCTCGGTTGATCTCGACGGAACTAGCGTCCGCCGAGATGATCAAATACGCGGCCAACGCCTTCTTGGCGACGAAGATCAGCTTCGCCAACGAAATGGCTCAGATGTGCGAGCTGTTCGGTGCCGACGCCCGAGAGGTGCTGCCCGCGATTGGAGCCGACCATCGAGTCGGAAGTGCTTTCCTGAGTCCTGGTGTTGGTTGGGGCGGATCATGCTTCGGCAAGGATGTAGCCGCATTGATCTCGTCGAGCCAGGAGTACGGGTACACGCCGTCCATGCTCCAAGCGACCGTCGACATCAATGAGACTCAGAGAGCAAGCGCCGTACGAAAGTTGCAGCGCGAGTTGCACATTCTCAAGGGGCGTCGTATCGCAATCTTCGGGCTCACGTTCAAGCCGGGTACGGACGACCTGCGCGACGCTCCAGCTCTCGACATTGCCCGCCGGTTGCTGTCGGCGGGCGCCGTGGTCTCCGCCTACGACCCGGTCGTCAAGGCGTTGCCGGCAGACCTTGGCGCCGTGCGGCTGACGAGCGACGCGTATGAAGCGGCGCATCGCGTGGACGCGGTGGTGCTTACGACGGAATGGCCGGAGTTTCGGCTTCTCGACCCAGCAGGGCTCCGTCGCGTCATGCGCGGTGACTTGGTGGTCGATGGCCGAAACTTCCTTTCAGAGAAGGACTTCGACGGATCGGGTCTGCGACTGGTTGGATTCGGCTGGTGACGCGGCGCAACGGGCCACTTAGGAGCAACCATGACCATTGAGATGCCGCCGAAACGTCTCGCCCCGCCGCCCCCTCGATCTATTGATCGCATAGCCGCGGTCTCACGTTTCAACGGGAACGACACCAAGCAGGCGCACGTCGTCGGTCTTCAACATCGATACGCGCTGCGGATAGCCGATCTGGTCATGCTGACGGCTTCCGCGTTCACCGGCGCAGTCCTGCTCAGCCAGATCAGCGCGATCCGTGCAGGCGCGCTCAGCTACCGAGACGTCGCCCTCGCCACGGTGGCAATGGCCGTCGCACTGCACCTGCACGGGCTCTACCGCCGACCCGCTGCACGACTGCGGCCCAGCGAGTGGTGGCGACCCGCCGTCATTGCACGGTGCCTGCCAACGGCTGCCCTTCTCGCCCTCGCCGCCGACGCGTTCCTGCTCGGCGGTGGGCGGATGATGACATTGACAGCCGCGGTGGCAATGACCCTGCCTGCCATCGTTCTGGTTCCGCTGGGCCGGCGACTCGTGGTCAAGCTGTTCGACCCCACGGTAAGCCGGATCCTCGTGATCGGAACGGGGCCGATCTCCGACCGGCTGACGTCGAGGCTTCGTCGCTGCCCGGACACGATCGTCGTCGGCCACGTCGACGACAATCCGGCGCCGGGCGACGCCGTTCTCGGTGGTCTGGCCGAGCTGCCGGCGGTCTGCACCGCGTATGGCATCGACCGAGTCATCATCGGCTTCCCGAATACGGACGACGCGGTAGTGCTCGATGCGTTACGGCGACTCCAGGGGCAGGTACCCGTATCTGAGATCCCACGCTATTTCGAGCTGCACAACTGGCGCAGCGAAGCCGAGGAGTTGCACGGGCTCACGCTGATGCACTTGCCCACCGCATCGTTGGGACCGAGTGCCCGGATCATGAAGCGTCTCATCGACGTAACGCTTGCGACGTGCGCTCTGCTTGTTGCCAGTCCCGTCTTGCTCGCAATCGCGGCGGCGATCAAGGTCGACAGTCCCGGCCCGGTCTTCTTTCGTCAGGAGCGGATCGGTCGAGCTGGTCTGCCGTTCCGTATCTTCAAGTTCCGATCCATGACTGCAGACGCGTGGCAGCAGAGGGATGCGGTGGCCCGCCTCAACGAGGTTGATGGTCCCCTGTTCAAGATGGAGAACGATCCCAGGGTCACCCGCGTGGGCGCATTCATCCGCAAGACGAGCCTCGATGAGTTGCCTCAGCTCATCAACGTCGTCCTCGGCGAAATGTCGTTGGTTGGTCCGAGGCCGCTGCCCACCGAGGAATCCGACCGGATCGATGGCGCCGCACTGGCGCGGCTTGACGTGAAGCCAGGGATCACCGGACTCTGGCAGGTTTGCGGCCGCAGTGATCTTTCCTATGCGGACCTTCAACACCTGGACTCGGTGTACGTGCGGTCATGGTCGCTGATGTGGGACGTGCGGATCATCTTCAAAACACCGCAGGTTGTGTTCGCCCGCAAGGGAGCTTACTGACCGTCCATGTGGCCGATAGAAATTGCAGTCCGAGAAGGGAACGTAATGCCCAAACTGAGTGCACCTCTTTTAGTCGCCGCATGCGCCGCGGCATTATCCGCGGCAGCGACCTTTGGGTCCGGCGTGGCGTCCGCAGATGCACTAATCGGGAAGACGTACTCTGATGCCGCAGCTGCGATCTCAGAGTGGGAGGGCAAGGCCGTGATCGCAACGGTGACCGGTAACCAGGTCGAGACGGACGATTGCATCGTCACGAGCTGGAACCAGTCGATGTTCTTAGATGGGCGCGGCAAGAACAACAGGGGAAATGAGTTTTTGCTCAACTTGAACTGCAATAACGCCCTTGCTTCACCGGGTCACCCGGGTAACTCTCTGATGACACCGCAGGGGACCCAGGCGAAGAAGGACCAACAGGCGGCGGCCGAGATCAACGGGTACCCGGCTGTGTGCGAGAAGAACGACGATTTGGCGGCGTGGTGCGAGAAGATCTGCAACCGTACAGGCATGTGTGAGATCTAATCGATCGACGCATCAATGGGAGTGGGCGTGAGCGCCAAACGATTAATCCGCAGAGCGGTGCTGATCTACAGTCTGCGCAATCGAAATCGAAAAGCTGACCGGATCCTTGCTTGGTTACAGTCGCACGACGTCAAAGACGTGCTACTAATCGGAACGACCGGAGATGAGTACGCTGGGATAGAACTCATGGAACACTCGGGGATCGTCGAGCGACGCATTGCGGAGCGCTATGAGATACGCATGAGCATAAACGTCGAGGAAGCAGTTACCGCTTATCCGTTCATGATTGCTGACGCGCGTGACATGCCGTTCGATGACGACTATGCCGACTTCGCCCTGGCTAACGCCATCATCGAGCACGTCGGAAAAGAGGCTGACCAGCGGCGGATGGTGACGGAGATGAGCCGGGTGGCCCGTGCCTGGGTTATCACGACCCCAAACAAGTGGTTTCCGGTCGAGTCGCACACGTCGACCGTTTTCCTTCACTGGTTCCCTGCTTGGCGGCGCAGACACGAAGCGGAGTTCACGCGACTTCTCTCGCGGCGAGAGCTTCGCTCGCTTCTCCCTTTGGGTGCGGAGCTTTCTGGCGCACCATGGAGTCCGACGTTCACGGCCTTCTATGCGAGGTAGCCGAACAAGACGTTGCACTTTGCCGGTGAGCGCCGCGCTGTCCGTACAGGGCGACCAATGACGCCAGCAGCGTCGCAGGTCGGCAGAACAGAAGAACACAACCGGCGTCGGTATGGTCGAAACCCTGTTGCGAATGGCGCGGCCCACGCGGGCACAGGCTAGCGTGAAGCGCAACTTTGTGTTCACCGCTGTCTCGGTGGGCAGTCGCCTCCTCGTCAGCGCGTTACTGTTCGTTCTGCTTGCACGAGCTTGGGGCCCTGAGCAATTCGGCACTTTCGCGTTTGTCTTCAGCGTAGCCGCGCTTCTGATGCTGATCGTGGATTTCGGGTTTCCGACGTTTCTCCTGCGCGAGGTGGCAGCAGACGCCGATCATGTCTCAAAACTAATAGCTCAAGGCCTCCAAGCGAAACTACTCTTAACAGCGGTCATGTCGGCAGTGGCCGCGACGCTGGCACTAGTTCTTGGGTCACATACATTGCCGACAGCTCTCTTCATGTTACTTCTGCTGTCTGCGTACCTCTTGTCCTATTCTGAATTCTGCCTCGCCCCGCTCCGGGCGTTGGGGAGATATGACGTCGAAACCGTGTTGTCAATGTGTGGCAACACTTTGCAGTTCGCTTTAGCCGGTGGCGTCGTATGGCTAGGTGGATCACCGACTTCCGTAGCGATCGCGATCGTCGGGTCTCGCTCGGTCTACCTGCTGGCATGTTGGCTCGCTCTCGCGCGGGCAGCACCGATGGTTTCACTTCGGCCTGAGCGGGGTGGTGTCCGATCGACGATCCAGACTCTATGGCCCTACGGGATAGACAGTGCACTCACATCCGCATGGAACTTTGTTGACATTATCGCAGTTCGGGTGTTGTTTGACGCACAGGTAGCGGGACTTTACGCCGCCGGCCAGAGGTGTATTCAAGGTGTGGTTGCGCTCGCGCCAATCGTGGGCAACGTCACAATCCCAGGCATAGCTCGTCATGCCGCTCGCCAATCTGGTGACACGTGGCGTGCCGCCGCGCACGCGGGCATTCTCATGGCGGGCATCGGGCTTGCATTCGCAGCGCCGATGATCGCATTCCCAGGCCAAATGGTCGGCGTGGTATTCGGATCGGAGTTCTCTGAACTATCGGAGTGGTTGCCTTGGTTCGGCGCCATCCTGATCGCACGGTTTTCGGGGGCGGCGTTCGGCGTGATTCTGACCGCACTGGGACTTCAGAAAAAGCGTATCGCTGGTCAAATCATGGCTGTCGGGTCGTATGTTGTCTGCATAGCCTTGGTCGATATACTCGGCGGTGGAATGATCGCGGCCCTCGCTGCACTACTGCTGGCAATGGCGATAATGGGAAGCTCACACGCCGTGCAGTTGTATTTGGCGAAGCGACGTAATTGGATCGGTATTCGACAACCAATGACCGAGTGATCCTGCGGAATGGCAACGTGAGTGACGTTTTGATGGCTGTCGACCTGCCGCCAGCCCGGGCATGAGGAGGACTATTGAATCCCGCGATCTTTGGCACGTTCGATATTGGCAACTTTGGCGATTTGATGTTCCCGATCATCGCTGAGAGAAAGCTGTCCGAGCTAGGCACGGTAGAACTCAATAGGTTCTCCTACCGCTTCAAGCGATCAGACTCCTGGTTCTACGATGTCGAAACGATCCAAGATTTTCCGAAGTTCATTGAAAGTACATCGGTGGTGATCATCGGGGGCGGTCACTTGGTGCACTTCTCTCGCTTTGTGGCGCAAGGTTACGTCCCCACCGACGACCGAATCCCACACCCGTTCGGATTCTGGTGGGTGCCGGCTGTGGCCGCCCGTATGGCGGGTATACCGGTAGCATTGAACGCCGTTAGTGTTCACCCGCATCAGCCTCGTTGGGCAGAGCCGCTTATGAGGTGTTTTGTCGATTCCCTCGATTATGTGGCTGTGAGGGATGTGCAGTCGAAGGCGCGACTGCAGCGCTATGCGAGCGGCGATACCGAGGTGCAGGTGGTCCCGGACACAGTTCATAGCATCTCTGATCTTGTGACGCGCGGTCATCACTCGATGGAGTACAGGAAACTACTAGCGGCGGCTGGAATAGAGAGCGACTACATAATCGTTCAACCAGCTACCGGGCTGCGCCGTTACACCGATTCAATACGGAGACTCATCGCGGATGCGCGTGCCCAAGGGCTGGACGTGCTGGAGGTTCCAATCTTTGCCGAAACCGTTGATGTTGAGGGCATTTACCAGACTTCAGAAGATGTCAAGCATCTAAATGAATGGCCCGATCCGCTGTTGCTCGCTGAGGTAATCGCAAATGCACGGGCAGTTATCGGTATCAGTCTTCACTTGGCAATAGTCGCGTCGGCCTACGGAGTGCCGGTGCACTTTCCAGCATATTCGCCAGAGTCAAAGTTTGTGGCCCTGGATGGCTTGCCCAACATCGTCCCTCTGGATTCGTCGAAGCGGCTGTCCTTGAAAGACCCCGGTGAGGCGGACATATCTGTGGTCGAGCAGCGCAAAGTTCGCGTCAACGCCCATTGGAAGCGCATTCATGAATTGTCACGTAGTGCGATGTCGCCGAAGTGCAGAGGTTGGGATCAAATTCTCGAGACGCCTGCAGCGTTCAAGCGGGCGGCAGGTATCCGAGGCAGCCTGGAGGGCGTTCGGCTAGATGCGACTGGAAGTCGACGGCTTGCAGTTCACGCCGCACTCAATGTCTTGGTGCCTCAACTCGGTAGACGCGGAAACCGTCGATGATCAACCTTGAGGGAGGACGACCGCCGATCGCCTTGAGTTGTGATCGCCATACCGGCTCTGAGCCATGAATTGCTTTGAGCCTAACCTGCTAAGAGGGCAATCAAGTGCGCCGTATCCAGAATGAACCGGGCTCTCGCGAGTCCATTTGTTCGCTCAAGATCGGACAGCAGCTGGCGAGATCCTTGGGGTAATGGTGCTTCAGGAAGTTGAGTGCACCGACGATTTCGAATGATGCGTTGAAGTTGAGAAATGCCTCGAGCAAGTATTGCTCATTCCAAAACCGAACATCTTGCGAAATCCATTTCTCAGGATAGTCTCGTGGGCTGAAAATATCATGGATGTGCACGAACACACCTGGCTGAAGGATTGGAAGAATCTCCAGATACTCAAATAAGACATCACCCTGTGGACGAATCATGTGTGATGAGTCGATGAACAGGATGTCGCCTCGGCTCAATGTGCGGAATAGCTCTTTGGGTACTGCCTCTACGCGTTCGCGGATGACCTTGACCCCGGTCTGCTCGAGCCACCCTGCCTCGTACGGCTCGATGCAGATGTGCTCGCACCCCGAATTCGGGTCTTGCCTGACATTCTCGGCGATCGCCTGCTTTGCGAGTAACGTAGACTGTCCGCTGCCAATCTCGATTAGTCGCCGCGGCTTCAGGTGCCTTATTACGTTGTAGAAGTACTCGGCATCGCCAGACTCAAACATCCCGTTGTTGTAAAAAAACTTCCGGTTCGAGCCGCGTTCGGCTGAGCCATGTTCGAGAGGAAGGACCACTAGCTCTCGGTTGAACTCGAATTTCTCCAGAAGCTTCAGTTGCTCGGCGATGTTCCAGTCGATCCCAGGCAGATCGCGGTCTTGGTCGAGTGATCTTGTGAGGTGTGCGGTGTTGAAAAGTGGCTCGTAGTAGTGGTCACGGATCGGGTATACGCCGATACGCCTAAAAACCCGTGATGTGTAGGGCATTCGATTAATCCCTGCGCGTCGAATTGCTAGCGCGAGGATGGATGCCAAGAATGCGAATGGAACAGCAAGCAAGTCCAGGGCCGCTGCGAAGTTGATCTTTCGGCGCATTGGGTCTCCATTCGGTTCGGTGACGTCAGCCATCTCTTCGGGACCATACCTCGTCTCCCACGATGAGCGCTCCACCGTGAGCACAATTAGCCCAGGGAATTCGGTTCGGAACCGTACTTGGATGCGTCGGACCGCATTTTATCGCGACTCTACTTTTTGTTCAACCAGGCCACCGGTCAGAGTCGTGCTTTTCGGTCGAGAATTGGGCAGTGAATCGACGACCAGAATTAGGATTATCACGGTCGCCGGCCGGGAACAAAGACCTACTGCCCGAACCGGTATGTGCAATGATGTCATCGTGAGAGGTCCACACTGGCGGGCGGCTGCGTACCGGGCTTCACCCCTTAGCGACGCATGCGGCCAGGGGGCCGCTATCCGTTCACCGATATGCCACGGCGCAGTGTTCACTCTTGAATGCATTCCATTGCACGAACTCGAAACACGCTCGGCTTGAGCGTTTTCATCGAACCAGCTCGGGAGCCTTTGGGCGGGGGAGTGATCGGATGGTCGCCGCAGGTGACTCTTGGCGCAGGTCCTTGTTGGAGGACGTGGCTGACCAAAGGGGGCAAGAATGGCGGGAGTAGTCAACATGAGCGCCTCGCCATTGCCGGGTAGCGGTTTGGGCGGCGCCGTTTCGAGTGAAGGCGTCGCTCGCGGCCGCCGGGTAGACGTACAGGGTCTTCGGGCGGTGGCCGTCCTCGTAGTAGTGATGTTTCACGCGGGCCTACCTGTCCCTGGCGGGTTCGTTGGCGTTGACGTCTTCTTCGTAATTTCGGGGTTTGTGATTACGGCGATGCTAATCAGAGAGCGTCAGTCCACAGGTCGGACAGCGTTCGGCCGCTTCTACATTCGCAGGTTTCAGCGCCTCACACCAGCTCTCGCTCTCATGGTCGCCGTGACGGTGACAGTTTCGGCCGCAGTGTTGTCGCCACTGGGAACGGTGCAGTCTGCCGTTCAATCTGGTATCGGAGCGATGCTCTTGGTTGCAAACGTCGTCATCGCGTTTGCGTCGGGCGGCTATTTCGACGCCGAGGCGGAGACCAATCCGTTCCTCCACACATGGTCGCTGTCGGTGGAAGAGCAGTTCTACCTTGTCCTTCCGGCGCTCATTGCCTCTGGCTGGTACCTGGCTAGCAGGCGCAGGGAGCTGCGTGCGATGCCGTACGTAATCACCACACTGGTCGCCGTCGTCTCGTTCGGACTGGCATGCTTCGGCCAACAATTGTTCGAACTGTTGCAAGTTCACACACCGTTTCAGTCAGCGACTGTCGGCTCGGCGGCCCAGGCGACCTTCGGTTTCTACAGCCCAGTGACCCGATCGTGGGAGTTCGCAGCAGGAGCGCTACTCGCCATGGCGAGTTCATCGCTGGCTGTGAAGTGGCGACGCCTAGCACCCTGCCTTGGCGTCCTTGGCCTGTTGGCGCTATCGGCATCGCTTTGGGGCATATCCGAAGCAACGCCATTCCCAGGTGTTTGGACGTTGCTACCTGTCGTTGCAACGTTGATGCTTCTAGCAGCGGGGCTGGGCGGCCCCGAGTCGAATCTCATATCCCGCGCGCTTTCAACCCGGCCCCTGGTCAAGGTGGGTGATTGGTCTTATTCAATTTATCTTTGGCATTGGCCATTTATAGTCTTCGCCAGGGCGATTTGGCCGGATGACCGAGAAGTCCTTCTCGTTGCCGCATGTCTTTCCATTGTGCCTGCCCTCTGTTCTTACTATCTCGTCGAGGCGCCAATCCGCAGCCTAGAGAGATTCAGCGGCATCCGCCTGGTCAAAGTTGCTGCAATCACCCTCACTGTGCCCATCGCTGCCGCTTCTATCGTCGGGCTCGTAGCTAACCGGGGATACTGGTCACCTGGTGTCCGAGCGATGCAGGAGGCAGTGCTTCAGCCTCACGCCCTTGGCAACTCGTGCTCCGCTTTGAATCTTGTCTCGGACGGGCTGGATGATTCGTGCCGATGGAATGCGGCCGCTTCCGGGAGGCCGGTCTACCTGGTGGGAGATTCGACTGCTTGGCACTTCAGCGAGGCGGCGATAGGCGCGGCCGGCATCCTCAAAAGGCCGTTGGCTGTGACCGACATACCCGGCTGCCCGTTCAAGGACGTTTTTGTGCAAACGCCGAACATGGCACCGGATCGCAACCTAGAAGCCTGCAGGCAGATGTATGGGAACGCTATCGAGTGGCTACTCGAACAGCCGGCCGGAACGGTTGCGATCGCGCAGCTAAACAGCACGTACAGGCAGCCTGAGGCTGCAGTGGGCTTACGGCCCGGTGATCTCACTTCAATACCGGCGGAGCGGACGAAGCGTTTGGACGAGGGGCTTTCATCCACAATCGACAGGCTTCAGCGGGCTGGACACACGATCCTCCTCGTCCAAGCCGCCCCAGACTTCACCTACCCGGTCAAGTTCAATCCTCTAGAGTGCACGCTGGCCGAACTGCAATCGAACAGCTGCAATGCGCGCATGCCGCTGCGAGTGGCCGACGCTGTTCAGCGCATTGAGCGGTCTTCCCTTCGGACGATCGCGGCCAAGACGGGCTCCGGTGTGTGGGATCCCCGGTCGTTCTTCTGCGCCGATGGGGAATGCCGCACTTACCGTTACGGCGTCAACCTATATCGAGATGCCCTGCACATCTCCGTCGAAGCTAGCCAGATGCTGGCGCCGTCACTCGCGGAGGCGCTCGATCGGGTACCGCCAGCGGCAGTTGGGCGCGACTCCTAAACCCCCCGCGGGCTGTGTTACCGCGAGGTTCCCCACAACGTACGAGCTGTCGCCCTGACGGTATGGCCAGCCGGTCGACCTCGGTCCAAGGTGAAAGAATCCGAATGCCCACACTGATCGTCAATCCGTTGAAACGAACACTCGCTCACTACGAGAAGGAACTCATGGAGATCCTCGTCGAGTGCGGTAGTGAAACGGTTGGATACGTCGACTGTGTGCCGGGCGACGGCGTAGCAGGACCTGCTGACCGGATGTCGATCGCCTTGAGGACGGTCACCGAGCGTATAAAGTTGAGCCACAATGTAAGCGAGCAGACGATCATCGTGATCTGGCCTCTCTTCGGATACTTGGAACCGCTCACGCTGCTGGGTCTTGCTCGACGCAATGAGGTCTTCATAGTCGTTCACGACCCATTGCCGCTGCGACGCTCGTATGGTCAATCCCGCTTCGCGCGTGAACTATTCAAACTCGCGCTACACCATCCGCGTCTTCATGTCTTGTACCACACGACGCTCGCTCAGCAAGTTGGTGTCCGCGTTAACGGCGTGGCAGGCGCGGTTGTGCCTCATCCAATACGGTTGAGGCAAACGGCGGCTGGGCGACCGGTTCGTACCCGGGCAGCGCGGCCGGTGGTTCGAGTCTTAGGGCAATATAAAGAGACTCGGTCGATGACCGCTTTGGCCGGACTCGGTGCTCACGCCTCCACTTTCTGTGACCTCGAGATACATGGCATGGGGTGGCCGGGCGTGCCGGGATGGACGGTTTCCGATCGGTTCGTGCCGGAACACGACTTCGCGAGATTGGTGGAAAAATCTGATTGCATCGTAATCCCGTATGACTCGTTCTACCAAAGTGGCGTCGCAGTAAGATGTTTGGAGTCCGGCGTGCCGTTGATTGCGCCTCGCCATGAGCACATTGAACAGCTGTACGGAGTCGACTGGGCGGGCATTGTCGAGGACGCGTCCGATTGGCATGACGCGCTAACGCGGGCGCTGGCTGTCGATCAAGTCACGCTTCAGCGAAGGTACTCGTCGGTGGCGGGGAGAACGGTCCGTGCATGGGAAGCACTTCTTCTAGGATTCAGCGGAGTGGATCATTAGTGCATCCGCCCGCCTCATGTGACGGGAGTGCGTCCCGAAGTTATTGACGTGCAGGGATTCTGGACCACCATTCGAGAGCGTCCGCCATGTCGAAGCGACTTGCTGCGTAGCTCAAGAGTTCGTCATTGCTTTCCTCAACGCCGGTCGCATGGTCGAGCATCGGATGCGGAGTACATGACGAGCAACACGGAAATCTTAATACTCAGTGACTATCTCGAATATGGAGCCTTGCTCTCGGCCGGTAGCCACCCGCCACTCTTCAGCCTGCTCTACGGTTTCGGGTAATTGGAATTGCATTCTTGTGCCCGCACGCAGGCGAATCGTATTGTTCCGGCTCACGTAGCCAGCAGGGGGGCCATAGACATGGAAGCTGTAAGCTCCAGAAGCGCCGTCGAAAACATTGTCTTCGATGAGTACATCGACCGGAGTTTGTAAGTTGTAGCTAAGAAGGTGCACCCTCTTGTCTTGGTCGGGGCGAACATCGGAGAAAACGGAGTAACCTGCGCGCTCAAAAATATTCTGATACACGCGAATTCGCCTGAAGCCCGGAGCAGATGGATCACCGGTTGACCAGAACTCCACCATCTGAGTGCAGTCGTGGACGTAGTTGTTGCGAAATGTCATGTCGTCCCAAAATCCGGTGGCGCCGGCGGGGCCCTGTGGACTCCATGCGACGTCGTACACCTGCGTGATCTCGTTCTGCTCTATGGTCCACCGTTTGACATTTACCCAATTATCTATACCGTTTCCATAACGCCGTCTCGTCCCGTCGAGTAGCTCAGAGCCGCCGATGTAGTCGATCCGGCAGTCATGAATCCACACGTCCGGGCCGGTGCCGCCGATGCCGCAGCCACCAGTCCCCGTTACATGGACGTCATGTACGTTATTTGACCCCTTGTCGCAGAAGATCACGCGCCTGAAGTCGCCATTGGGCGCGGCCTTTACGTCCTGGGCGAGTGTCGCGGGGTTGGCGAGGGCTTTAACGAAAAGCGAACTATCGTCTAGGTCGCAGCAGAAGTCCCACGGCTCAGTCAACTCAGTGAGCGCATACTTCAACGCCGGCTTCACTACGTCATCAACCATGAGATATCCGATGTTGGCGTCGCTGGTGACGGTGTAACCGTCGTGCGAGTCCGGCGACCCAAGGTTGATCTTCCAGATCCCAGTGGACACTTCAATCCAGCCCTCAGGACGGTTGAGCAACTTGAACATAGTCAGGACGGGCCTGACGCCGGCGCCAAAGGCACCCACCTCGCAACCGAACGGTGGCGTCAGTTCGCCGTAGAAGGTGTCTCCTCGACGAAACAAGACGGCCGCCCTCCCGACAGGAAGTGCGGAGTTTGCTTTTTGAATCGTTGCCCAGGCTGTGTCCTGGGTCAAGCCGTCCGCTTCATCGCTACCCGACGCGGAGACGTAGAACGTAGGTACCGTAGTCTCCGCCTTCGGCGGCAGAGTGCGGGTCCCAAGCAGCGACATTCCCGCGGCCGCAGCTTGGACAAGTCCCCGCATCAGCGCGCGACGTGACAGAGCCATGTCGATCACGGTGCCGGATACCTTTCGCGAAGCGTGACGTGCGTGATCACAGTGTGGCAGAAGGCAGGCTTTGAGCTAGACGTCTCGCTGGCGCGGCGAGTGACGGAGTACGAGGGACTGTAGGGCCGACGATATGCCCGCGCCCCGCGAGAGATAGTCGGGGACATACGTTGATCGCTTCAGGACACGCCAGTCCCACGGGCCGGCAATGCGTGCAGCGAACGCCGTCCAGGCGAGGCCATTCGGTGAAGGCGATGTGGTCTCTTCGCCAGTTTTTCAATCGGCCCGCGCGCCGTATGTGCCGGATCAAGGGAATGCCCAGCCGATGCCAAGGCAGAGTCTAGGCTCTGCTCTCGGGCCGAGGCCATGTGAACGGCAAAGCCTGCGACGATGAATATCATGCTTTGGTATTGCGTAATCAGAGCCACCGTTGTGAAAAGGGGCAGCTGTCCGACCAGCGCGATTTCGGGTGTCGAAGCGCGCCCCGCAATCACTCTAAATGCGATGGATGCAAGCGCAATTACCGCAAGAAGAAGTACGATCCATCCGAATTGGAGGCCAATGCGCAGGAGGGCGCTGTCAGTCGAATAGTATCCGCTGCCGTCCGTCCGATAAATAGGAGACTTCCCGAACCATTCGATGGCCGGTAGATAGGTGGTATACAAGTCGTCCCGGTGGTCGTAGCTCCACTGTTCTTCTTTAGATCCGCCTCTAGTCCACGTTTGCACCAAACGTCCAAGGGCCGATGTTGCGACGACCCCCACAATGAGGGAGATCGACAGAGTCGCGGTCCGCAATATGCGTGCCTTCGAGACGTAGACCATGCAGATCACCGCCGTCAGACCAGCCGCAATCAACGCCCCTCTGCTCGCAGTGGTGACGATACCTGCGCCAACACATACCAACATTGCAATCTTAATGGCTGACGAAAACGACGACCTGATGATGAATGGAATCGAGAGCGCCAGTGATCCGCCGAGGGCGATCGAGTGGCCGAAAGCCCATTCGCTCCGATCCGTGCCATCGCGAATCTGTATCGCGTGCCAGTATTCGAATTGCAGGGACATGCTGTTGAGGTTTACGAACGGATGCCATTGAAAAAGAAATTCTATTATGGCCAGTATGGCGACGACGCTAAGTATGGTCGCGATGGCGTCAATGCTGAATTGTACGCCTGCTGCGGCGATGAGGACACGCGCCGCGACGAATGGGACTGCCCACTGCAACACTATCTCAGACCATAAACCGGCGCTCGAGCCGCCGAACAGCACGGCAGCGAATGAAATGGTGATGAATGTGGCGAAGTAGTAATCGTATTTCGTGACGGTGGGTCGCGTCCGACTGACCGTTGAGGCAATCGCCAACACCGCGATGACGCTGTGGGCAGGCACGCTCACGACGAAATCGACGCTGAACCAAACCGGGACCATGGCCAATGAAAGGAGCCATGCAACGAGCGCGAACCGTGGGTGATGCCAGAATGCGATCACCAGTAGAAGGGCACTCAACGCGGCGATCAGGACCCCGGCCAGTTCAGTCCACATGGACCACGCAACCACCGCACCGACTATCGCCCAACAGGCCACGGTGACCAGGCCACGTGGACTGACGGGCCAGATTGTCTGGGTGTCGACATGTGTCCTTGCGGTAATTCGCATAAACCCTTCATCTTTACCTTTTGGGTGGCCGTTGTGGGTGGCCGTTGAAGCATGTCTCGGCTATTACAGCGGCGTTCTCCTCGATGTGTAACGACTCCATTGTGGGGGCTGACTGTTCGCGTCGTCGTGGTTTAACGGAGGCTGCCCTAGGGTGCTTCCCTTCTAGTCGCGCAACATCCTGATGGGTTCCGGAGCCATCTGGCCGCTGAATCCGTGGAGGACTGCCAGCGATCGGGCGCGTAGGTGCTCCCGCGAGCCAGTTCGGACGTCGAAAAAAATGGCCTTCCAGCTAGCCGTGGCTACTGCCATGAGCACAGCCAACGGATCTGAGTGCTTACGCCAGCAGAGGACCTGGTTCCTCAAACGTAGGTAAAGTGGCGCCATCGCCGTGTCCTGGTAAGCGGTTGCATCGGGTACGCAACACACCGCTGAGCGCTCGGCGATGCGAAGCGAAATGTCTACATCCTCCCAATAAAGGAAGTAGTCCTCGTCGAATCCCCCGCATGCGTGTAGCGCTTTCGATCGGATCAGCAGGCAGGCACCGTCAAGCCATCTAACGGCGTGAACGAGTGACGGGTTGGTGTTGTGACGCACGTTCCCGCGGCGAGTGATAATGCCGCCTAGTGACCAGAGTGCTCCACTTTCCTTCAGTCTCAACGCCGGCCCCACCATCCCAACTGCCTCATCGGACTCCATGGCGTGCAACAGTCGCGATGCGCAGTCAGGTCCTAGCAGCACCTCGTGCGTCATGAAGAGGACAGCGTCGAACTTGCCTGCTAGGAGGGCCGCGCCTGCATTCATGCCAGCTGCGTAGCCCATGTTCTCGGGCATCTGCAGTAGAGTGCATCGGTCGTAGCGGTCTTCCGCAGAATCGAGAACGCCGTCACCCGATGCGTTGTCTACCAGAACGATTCGATCCGGGCGTGATGATTGCGCCATCAGTGCATCAAGAGTGTCGTAAATCTGCGTGCCGAGCCGAAAGTACAACACGACAGCTGCGTAATGCATATAGGAAGCCTTCCCATGAGATCCTGACCATGCCGCCAGGTTCCCGGTTGACACACGAATCCTACTCGGAGCGTTGATAATTTGGTCTGTATGCCGGCATCCTGCGACGGTGTTGAAGAACACGCCCGGCATGTTCGAGGTAGCTGCTACGTTGTGTCCGGTCTTCTCGTAACAAGCAATTACGATTGCACACGGGTTGGACGTGCTGTTGCCCCGAATCTAGATGCGACACTGTGCTCTTGGTCGTCCACGATGACGCACCGATGTTGCCCGATTGGAGAATCCGTGCCATCAGTAGCAATCATCGGTACGCGTGGATACCCAAGTTACTATTCGGGTTTCGAGACGGCGGTGCGTAAGCTCGCTCCGTATCTCGCAAACTCCGGCTGGGATGTGACGGTCTATGGTCGCCGTGGGTCGACGCGGGTGGACGACCCTGGCAGAGATCCCTTGGTTGTCACCAAGGTGACACGAGGTCTCGAAACCAAGAGTGCGAGCACACTCTCCTACGGACTCACGTCGACTCTGGATGCAACGATGAGTCGCCCGGACATCGCGCTAGTGATGAACGTCGCAAACGGGTACTACCTACCCCTCTTGAGGGCTCGCGGAATTCCGACGCTTGTCAACGTGGACGGGCTGGAATGGGAACGAGCCAAGTGGGGGACGTTCGCTAAGCGCATCTTCCGCACTGGCGCAGCATGTACGGCGAAATTTGCGAACGGCCTGGTCTTCGATGCGCATGCAATCGAAGACTACTGGGGGAGCACTTTCGGTGCGAGTGGGTTCTTCATTCCATACGGCGGCGACATCCCGTCATCGCTTGCCGTACCCGATGGACTCACTCACCGGGGATATGTTCTTATGGTTGCGAGGTTTGTTCCCGAAAACAGCATCGCCGAGTTCTTTGGCGCAGTGCCGACCATCGCCGCTCGACATCCAGTGGTACTGGTCGGCAGTTCCGGCTATGGCGGTGAGTGGGAGGACGCAGCTAGGAACCTGGCAGCGGACAACCCAACGGTGTCGTGGATGGGGCACGTCAGCAATGACCCACTGCTGCTAGCGCTCTGGCAGCACGCAGGCGTGTACTTTCACGGGCACAGTGTTGGTGGCACGAATCCGTCGCTGGTGCAGGCGATGGCAGCGGGTGCGCCGATTCTGGCGAGGGATACGGTATACAACCGCGAGGTCTTGGGATCATCGGGCAACTTTGTTGCAGCCGACTCGCAAGAGATCGCAACATCCGTTCTGCAGCTGATGCACGACGAGGCAGGGCTCGAGCGGTCCGCGTCGTCTAACGTCGAAAGAGCCGGTCGGCAGTACTCTTGGAAGCAGGTTTGCCAAGACTATGAGGCTGCTCTGTTCGCCACAATCCGCGGCAGCGCTTGACTGCCCGGTTGCTCCTAGGTCCCGGTTGCGCCGCTATCCCGCGCCGATGTCGAACAGCAATTCCCGTCAGCTGGAGTGTACTTACGCGGAACGGACCTCGCCGTATCGCTTCGTCGCTGCACTCGTCGATCAAAGCTTCGTCGGCTACTGTTCATCGGCTATGCTTTGAGCCGTTTTCAGTGGCATCGCCATGGTAGGTGTAGTTGTAACTATACGACGAACTGCCTCGTGAGGGTGTCATGGTAAGCACCGCGCCAAGTACGGGAGCCCCAACATCCCTTAGGTTTCCAACGGCATGCGTCAGTTGATCACGCCTGGTTTTACCGAATCGAGCGATTATGAGTGCACCGTCGGAGTGTGCGGCGAGGATCGCTGCGTCCGTCACGGCGAGAAGTGGGGAAGAGTCCACGACGACATAGTCGAAGTCGGTTCGCAACTCGCTGAGCACCTTCTGCGCTGCCAACGACCCTAGAAGTTCGCTTGGGTTGGGCGGAACGGCGCCCGCGGTCAGTACGGTAAGCCTCGGAAACTTGGTCTTTTGTAAAACCTCCGTAAGCGGGGCTGCCCCGCTTAGTACAGTGCTGAAACCAACTTGCCCCACCAGGTCGAGGTACTTGCCCAACATGGGCCGCCGCATATCGCCATCAACCAAGACGACATTGCGATCAGCTTCTGCCAGGGCGAGCGCAATATTGATGGCGGTAGTGCTCTTGCCCTCGCTCGGCATTGAACTTGTGACAACAATGACGCGTGGCGGGTTATCGACGGCGAGGAATTGCAGATTTGTTCGAAGTTTGCGGAATGCCTCGGCGATAGACGCGTTATCAGTGTCGAAGGATATCGCCGGTTCGGTCTTTCGTTCCTTGTCGAGCGGGATGCTACCAACTAGCCCGACACCAGCAATGGCCTCGAGAGTTTCTCGGTCTTTCACCGTGTTGTCGAGGAGATCGCGAAGCACCGCGAGGGCGATACCCATAGCGATGCCAAGAACTAAGCCAACTGCGATATTTCGAGCCGTCTTCGGGACCACGGGGCTCTCGGGTAAAGAAGCCCGTTGCTCGACGACGACGCGGCTGTCTGGCGCGGTACCGTCCTCGGGAGTTTCCAACTCGCGCACCATGACCACGAATTCATCGGATAACGTGTTGGCGATATCGCGCGCTTGGATCGGCGACTTGTCGAGTACCTCGACGTCCACCAGAACTGTGTCGATCTTCGTGACGGCCTTTACATTCTTCTGGAGATCTTCAGCGCTCATGTCCAGGCTGAGCTTGTCGATCGTGCGTTGAGCCAACGTTTGGCCCATGATCAGCTCCGCGTACGACGCGACGCGTTCCTGCGAGAAGCGGTTGCCCTGGTAAGCCTCGGCGACCGACGTGCCCGCTGTCGTGGAAACGAAGAGACGCGTCGACGCTTGATAAAGAGGCGTCGTGAGCAAGGTGACCGCACCAGCTGCCAGAACAGCGACTGCGAGAGCAGCGCACACGGTTGCCCATCGTGTACGAAGCACTCTCGAGAAATCTTGGAGATTCAATGCCACGCCCTAACCAGAGTTTGCTCACTACTCATTTGTCATCCGTCTTCTCATGCACGCTCAGCGAATAGAGCATGGCCCGCAGCTGGTGGCATCGTAGGATGCCGACCAGTTTGTGGTCATGCGTTCGGGGGTCAGCGTCGTTATCCTGCGCACTCGGGCACGGATATCGCAGGATCGACCACGTCCAACAGCGGTTGGACTGGAACTCGCGGCGCACCTTGAGTCGTCGGCTCAGAGAGCCGGAAAGTCAGATCAGCAGTCTTTCCGGGCGGTATCGCGACTTGAGCCTCGAAGCTCGGGTGGCCGCGCTCTGTCGCGCCGAAAACACGGATCCTGGTGTCATTGGCGACGACACTCATCAGTTGTGCACCCTTCGTCGTGAGAAGGCGGACCGAAGTGAGCATTGTGCCTTTTGGCATGTTATCTGCGAGTCCAGTAAAGAACCCTGGCCGCCCTGCGACGTAATCCGACAATGGTGTCGCATCTGTGAGTGTATTGGTCAACCGAACCGTGACGGTCGACAGCCGTGTATCGCCATCGCATCCGTCGGCGACATACTCGATCTGCCGGCCCAGGTAATAGTCCATTTTGTTGCCGCCGAGATTGTTGATGACGACTTCAGCGTAGGGCGCGGGATCGTCGGGGATCACGTGGGCCAGCGGTGTTTTCTCCAGAAGCTGCTGTTCGGCGGGCGAGGAACTCCATACCGCGATTCGGCGCTCGCTGACCGCTCGGCCCAGGGCGTCGAACAACGTTCGAGGAGACTTCACCGGGCCGCTAACTTTCTTGACCACCTCGCTGGCAATATCCTGCAGATACTGCTTGCGCGCGGGTTGGTCTGTGGGGAACCGGGTGTAGACCGTCGACTCGGTGAGTTCGACGACATTGCTTCCCGTCACCGTCTCGCCACCTGGCATCACCACTGGCCCGGTAGCGACAAGGATGTAGCTCAAAGCGACCGGGTCGATGGCGATCACCCCGTCGACATTCATTCCTGATTGTTGGGCCCACATCGACTTCCAAATTCGGGCAGCATACGGGAAGTGGGAGCTCTGATTGCTGTTCCTGAAATCAGTGGTCGGTTTCGTGAACCCGTACTGCTGGTCGAAATCGGGGCCGAGGCTGATGGGTGTGAACGGCTTGTTGAGTTCGGTGTTCGCCCCCAATGCGTCCACGCTGGGCTTGCCGTTGTCGAATCGCAGGATTCCGAATCCTCCGAGCAGGCCTCCCGTCCCGCGTGCTTCGGCGTTGGTCTGGAAACCCATGAAATAGCTGCGTGGGCCGTCGGCACCCATCATCGATGGCGCCAGCCGGGCAGCGAGGGCGGTGGTGCCCAGCAGCTGTGCGATTTCCGACGTCTGGGCTTGTAATTGTGATCGGGCTTCGCCGAGCGCGGAGAGATACCGCGGGTTCGAGATGGCCTCCGCGTTAGCGTCGATTTGGGCCGCGGCTGCGGCGATCTTGCTCAACGCTGGCTCTTCTCGGCGCAGAGCCCCCACATCCAGCCGGCCGTCAGCCAGCAGCTGATTCGGCGCGACAATCGTGCCGGTGTCTGCGGTCGGCTTCAACACCTCGGCGGCCAGGCCGAGCACCACGTCGGATATCTGTTGACCGGTTCTGAAGGGGCTGCCCAACCACGGCACTACGGAAACGATGTTCCACGGCAGACTGTGCGTTGCGTCCCGAGCTGCCTGCGCGTGAGACTGCGCATCACCTGCAAAGCGCGAGGCATCAGCCGTATTTCCCTGCAGTAGAGCGTCTTTGGTCTGCTGGGCGCTAGCGCGCGCTTGTTCGAGGTTGGTCTTCGCCGCCTGCGCTCGAAACCCTAGCCAGCAGCCCAACGCGATGACGACGACCAGCACCGCGAGCCCCGCCCAAGCCACAGGGCGGTGCCCGAGCCAGTGCCGCCCACCATCATTGTCTTCTGCAATCAAAGTCGTGTCGTCGGCAATTGAATCGTCGCTAGACCGACGCCGTGAAAAAAGGCCCACTCAGTACAGTCTCCGCTCTCCGTGCTCCGTCGCAGTCTGCGCCAGCAGAACGGCTACCAGGGCCGGTGCGAAGTTGCTCGCTGGATGCCTGCCGGCATCAACTGGCACGTTGCTTCCGAGGGCTCGCCTACTGGGCGGTCTGGTACGGGCCGACCTGGAGATTCTGAGCGATGGTATTGGCGAAGGCGCTGACCCCGTTGCCCACGTTCGTGAAGAAGTCGCCCAGCGCTCCGGGGAGAATGTTGCCGATGAACTTGAGGAGTTCACCGGTGGCCGCGACCAAGACATAGGCGGTCGTTCCGGCATAGACGACGAATCCTCTTACGATTTGTTGGGTTCCGGCGATGGCTCCTTCAACCGCGTAGCAGCCCAATGCGAAGTCCGCGGTGGCGCATGAACTCGCGGCGGCCGCAGCAGCCATGGGGTAGACGACCGGATCAACGAGCGATGACACCGAGCCTCCGATGCCCTCCACGAACGGTGTGAGGGTCGGCGTCGCCTGGGCAAGTGTCGGCGTCAGCGTTGCAGCCGCGACGACCGCCACTGCAGCGGTGCCCACCTTGAAGTTCGTCGTGAAGCCCGAGAATTTGGTGGCAACGGTGGTCATTGTCTTCCCCCCATACGTTGAGTCTCTGAGTAAAAGCTGAGATTAATGGGAAGCATGGCAGCTTTTGTCATGGACGTCAATACGAAAACCGCAGGTCAAACTACGTTTCAAAGGTATGAAACGTGGTCGGCGGAACTAGTGACCGTCCGCGTCCAGGATTCGGACGCGCCACCATGCACAAAGAGATCGCTTCAGTAGGCACAGCAAACAAAACCCCGGCACTGATCAGTGCCGGGGTTTTGAAGGTCTTCGGGCTTAGGTTGCTGCGCCCGGCTTGAGGTAGGTGACCAGGCTGACGTCGATGGCCTCGTCGACGAAGTAGAACTGGCACCCGGTGAGGTACTTCATGTACCGCTCGTAGTTCTCGACACCGGCCGCGGCGATCGCCTCGTCCTTGTGGTGCTCCAACCGCGCGGCCCAGATGCCAAGGGTCTTGATGTAGTGGTTGCGCAGCGAAACCGGCTCAGGCACAACGAAACCGGCCTTCTCGCCATGCGCGACCATCATCTTCGTGCTGGGAATGCGGCCACCGGGGAAGATCTCGGTGATCATGAACTTCACGAAGCGTGCCAGCTCGAAGGTCAGCTTCTTGCCGCGTGCCTGGAGGTCGTCGGGGTGGAAGCCGACGCTGCTCTGCACGGTCATCCGGCCGTCGTCGGGCATGACGTCGAAGCACATCTTGAAGAAGTCGTCGTACCGCTCGAAGCCGAAGTGCTCGAAGGCCTCGATCGACACGATGCGGTCGACGGGGGAGTGGAACTGCTCCCACCCTTCGAGACGCACGTCGAACGTGCGCTCGCTCTTCACGCCGGACAGCAGCTGGCTGCAGTACGCCTGCTGGTTCTTCGACAGCGTCAGACCGATGACGTTGACGTCGTACTTCTCCATCGCGCGCAGCAGGGTCAGACCCCAGCCGCACCCGACCTCGAGCAACGTCATGCCCGGCTTCAGGTCGAGCTGCTCGAGGTGCTGATCGACGTTGGCGATCTGGGCCTCGGAGAGCGTGACGTTCGGGCCGGTGAAGTAAGCGCAGCTGTACTTGCGCGTGGGGTCCTGGAAGACGCCGAAGAAGTCGTCCGACAGGTCGTAGTGAGCCTGGATGTCCTCGAAGTGAGGAGTCAAGTCCTTGAGGCCGGTCGTGGTGTCTGCCATGTCTCTCCTGATGGCCCTTTCCTCGCATGCGCTGCGAGCAGCCGAATGTTCGATTTACCTGCGCAACCGCACCCTACGGGCACTTCGGCCACGTCAGGCGCAACTAGGCAAACACCCTAGCGTTTCGCCTGTGTTCGGCCCTAATTCGCCGTGCCCTTGCGCAGGGTGAATTGGTTGACGTCGATGTAGCCGCGCCGGAACATGTCCGCGCAGCCGGTGAGGTACCGCATGTACCGCTCGTAGACCTCTTCGGACTGGATGGCGATCGCATCGTCGCGGCGCGACGACAGCGCCTCCGCCCACAGGTCCAGCGTGCGTGCGTAGTGCAGTTGCAGCGACTGAACGCGTTCGACCGAGAAGCCGACGTCGGACGCGTGCGCCTCGACGTCCTCGATGGCCGGCAGCTGACCGCCCGGGAAGATCTCCCTGGCGATGAACAGCGTGAAGCGGGCGGCATCCATCGTCAACGGGATGCCGCGTCGCTTGACCTCGGCCATCATCAGACGGGTGATCGTGTGCAGCAGCATCACGCCGTCGTCGGGCAGCACGCGGTTCGCCATCTCGAAGAACGGCACCCAGCGGTCGGCGCCGAAGTGCTCGAACGCACCGATCGACACGATGCGGTCGACCGGCTCGTCGAACTGCTCCCAGCCCTGCAGCAACACGCGCATCGACCGGGGGCTCGCCGAGGCCTCGAAGGCCGATCGGACGTGTGCGAACTGGTTCTCCGACAGCGTCAGCCCGATGACGTTGACGTCGTACTTCTCGACCGCGCGCAGCAGCGTGCCTCCCCAGCCGCAGCCCACGTCGAGCAGCGTCATACCCGGCTCGAGCCCGAGCTTGCCCAGCGACAGGTCGATCTTCGCCTTCTGTGCCTCTTCGAGCGTCATGTCGTCGCGTTCGAAGTACGCGCAGCTGTAGGTCTGGGTGGGGTCCAGGAACAGCCGGTAAAAGTCGTCGGAGAGGTCGTAGTGCGTCTGCACGTCCTCGAAGTGGGGCGTCAATTCGGACACGAGCAAAGTCCGCCTTCCAGTGGTGCGCCGCCCCTCCAGCTAAGTGAAGGATGCGGGATACGGTCGCCTCAGTCGCGCTTACGCTACCCGGGCGAGAGGTGACCGACGGACGCGCCTACTTGACCAGAGTGAACTGGCAGACGTCGATGTACCCGTCCTTGAAGCCCTGCGCGCATCCGGTCAGGTAGTGCATGTAGCGCTCGTAGACCTCTTCGGACTGGATGGCGATCGCCTCGTCCTTGTGCGCTTCCAGCGCAGCCGACCAGTGATCCAGCGTCCTGGCGTAGTGCTTCTGCAGCGACTGGGTCCGGGTCAGCTTGAAGCCGGCCTTCTCGGCGTGCTCACCGGCCAGCTCGGTCGTCGGCAGGTACCCGCCGGGGAAGATCTCGGTGAGGATGAACTTGACGAACTTCGCGATGGAGATCGTCAGTGGCAACCCGGCAGCGGTCATCTGCGGCAGCGTGAGCGCCGTGATGGTATGCAGCAACATGACGCCGTCGTCCGGGAGCACCTTGTAGGCCGTCGCGAAGAAGTCGTCCCAACGATCGCGACCGAAGTGCTCGAACGCGCCGATCGACACGATGCGGTCGACGGGCTGATCGAACTGCTCCCAGCCCTGCAGCAGGACCTGCTTCGAGCGAGGGCTGTCCGACTCCGCGAACACCTTCTCGACGTGGGCCTTCTGGTTCTCGCTGAGCGTGAGGCCGATGACGTTCACGTCGTACTTCTCGATTGCGCGCAGCATGGTCGAACCCCAGCCGCAGCCGACGTCGAGCAGCGTCATGCCGGGCTCGAGTCCCAGCTTGCCCAGCGCGAGGTCGACCTTCGCGAGCTGGGCCTCCTCGAGCGTCATGTCATCGCGCTCGAAGTAGGCGCAGCTGTAGGTCTGACTCGGGTCCAGGAAAAGCCTGAAGAAGTCGTCGGACAAGTCGTAGTGTGCTTGTACGTCCTCGAAGTGCGGCTTCAAGCCGCCCCTACGGGTGCTTTTCGTCATGTCAATCGTGCCTTTCTGGACAGTTCAGTGGCTCGTCGACGTCGGCGCTGACCCGCCAAGCCCCCCGCTGCGCTCCTCGGAGACTCTACGCCGACGCCCTGGTGGTTCGATAACGGCGAACTACGCCGCTTCGGCGAACGTCTTCTGCAATTCGTTGACGATGTCGTCCCACAGCGGCTCGGGCAATTCGTGGCCCATTCCGTCGAACAGCACGAGCCGCGCGTTCGGTATCGCCTTGGCGATGGCCTTGCCGCCGGACGGACGCATCAACTTGTCCGCCTTGCCGTGGATGACGACGGTGGGCGCCGTGATCCGGCGGTCGTAGTGCAGCAGGCTGCCGCTGCCGGTGATCGCGTTGAACTGACGAGCGATGCCCTGCGGGTAGTGCGCGCGGTCGTAGAACGCGATGGCGTCGGCGCGCAGCCTGTCGTCGGTCGAGGGATAACCGGGGCTGCCGATGATCTTGGTGACCCTGATCGAGTTCTCGATGATCACGTCGCGCGGTGAATCCGGTGAGGGGCCCGTGACGACGGCCAGCAACTGCTGGGGTCCCGGCGGCGGCAGAAGGGCCTGGTTGTTCGACGAGAAGATGATGCCGAGACCCCGGGTGCGGTTGGCGTGCCGGGCGGCGAAGACCTGCGCGATCATGCCGCCCATCGACGCGCCGACGACGTGCGCACGGTCGATGCCGAGGTGGTCGAGCAGCGCGGCCGCGTCATCGGCCATGTCCTCCAGCCGGTAGACCGACGGGCTTCGCACCCCGAGCAGCGATCGTGCCATGTTGCCGATCTGCGAGCCCTTGGTGCGACGGCCGTCCAACTTCCCGGAGAGGCCGACATCGCGGTTGTCGAAGCGGATGACGCGCAGACCCTGATCGATCAGCATCTGACAGAACTCGTCTCGCCAGAACACCAACTGCGCGCCCAGCCCCATGATCAGGAGCACGGCCGGGTCGTCGACGTCGCCCATGTCCTCGTAGTGAATCTCCAGGCCCTGCGTGCCCTGGGCCTTGCCCTCACGGACGTCCACGCGGTCAGACCTCCAGCTCGTCGGGATCGTGTTCCTTGTGCTCCCGGCTCACGTCCACCATGAAGTTGGCGAAGTATCCCGTGAGCTGTGGGTCGCTCATCATCTGCCACTTGGGCGCCAGCAGCTTCATGTAGCGCTCGACGTACAGGAACTGCTTGCCGATGAGCACCAGCTCGCGCGGCAGCTTGACGTCGTAGGCGTCGGCGAGCGCCGACAGTTGCTTGCCGATCTCGGCGTAGCCCAGATCCCCGAGCGACTTCGTGGTGAGCGGCGTCGCGAACTTCTCCAGGTCCTTCGCGGCCTGCGCTTCGGGCCGCATGGTGCCGACGGCGCCCATGAGGACGACGATCTTGCCCGCGGCGGCGTGATCCTTCTTGACGAGCAGCGCGTAGACCAGTTCACGCAGCAGCCAGCGGGTGCGCGGATCGACGCGCCCCATGATGCCGAAGTCGAAGAAGACGATCTTGCCGTCGTCGTCGACGTAGAGATTGCCCGCATGCAGGTCACCGTGGAACAGGCCGTGGCGCAGCCCGCCCTCGAACACGCTGAACAGCAGCGCCTTGACGAGTTCGGTCCCGTCGAAGCCCTTCTTGCGGATGGTGGCGACGTCGTCGATGCGCGTGCCCTGGATGCGCTCCATCGTCAGGACGCGTTCACTCGTCAGGTCCCAGTACACCTGGGCAACGCGGATGTTCTTGCCCAGCGGTGAGGCGTGCATGTGGGCCACCCACGCGTCCATCGACTGCGCCTCGAGCCGGAAGTCGAGTTCCTCGGCGAGGTTGGACGCGAAGTCGGCGACCACGTCTTGGGCGGACAGGCGCTGCCCGAGCTTCGCGTACTCCGCCAGACGCGCGCCGCGCTTGAGTATCTGGAGGTCGGCCGCGACCCGACGGCGAATGCCTGGCCGCTGGATCTTGACCACGACCTCCTCGCCGGAATGCAATGTGGCGTAGTGCACCTGGGCGATCGACGCCGAGGCGAACGGCTCCTCCTCGAAGTGCTTGAACAGGTTCGCCGGGTCGTCGCCCAGTTCCTGCTTGAAGAGCGCGTGCACCTCGTCCTTCTTGGCGGGCGGCACCCGGTCGAGGAGGCTGCGGAACTCGCGGCTCAGCGGCTCCCCGAACGCGCCGGGGCTCGACGCGATGATCTGGCCGAGCTTCACGTAGGTGGGGCCCAGATCGGCGAACGTCTGGGGGACCTGCGCGACGATCTTCTCCTGCAGGGATCCGCGGCCGGCCAGCTTGGTGACGACCCGCGCGCCCGTCCGGGCGATCTGCCACCCAGTCGCGCCGACGCGGGCGGCCTCGACCGGCAGAGGCACCCGGTCCAGCTTGGCAACCTCGCGGTGCTTAGTCGTAGTCATGAATGCAGTGTCTCAAAAGTGTCCGGAGCACGGAAAATGCGTGTGTAGCAGGTCACACTCGCGCGGACGTCACGCGAAGGTGAACTCCACGTCGTCCCGCGTCCGCACCGGGTCGCTCCCGAGCACGTAGCGGGGCTCGGTGTGCGGCGCCAGCGCAGGGTCGACGCCGTCGGCGACCCTGGCCTGCGCCTGGGTGAACTCCGGGATCGGGCCCGCCGCGGTGTGCAGGCCGTTGATGACCGACCAGACCGCCGCCCGGCGCGCGGTCCGCTCGATCACGTTGGGGTCGCGGTGACCGATCAACTGCTTGGCCCACGTGGGCATGGTGTCGCGGATGGCCCAATCCACGGCGCTCTCGGGCATCGGCAGGTGGTGTCCGGTCGCCATGGCCGCGCCGTGGGTGAGCGCCAGCTTGGGGAGATAGCTCTTCAGGCAGTCGTGCGTCTCGGACTTCGTGGTCGGCAGGTCGGTGCCGCCGAGCGCATGACCCACCCGGACGAACTCGCCGTAGTACGCGTCGAGCTTCCTGCCGCGCAGCGGACGGGGGTGATACATCTCGTGCGCGGTCGCCAGGCCCCACACCACGGTGGCGTAGTTCCAGCGCAACCAGTCCGGATCGTCGGCGTCGTAGGGCGCGCCGTCGGGCCGGATTCCCTTGATGGTGTGGTGCATGGCGCGCACTGTCTGCGCCAGCCGCTCGGCGGTCTCGGTCGTGCCGTATGCGGTGCCGATGAAGAACGCGATCGAGTGGCCCAGTCGGACGGCGAGGCCCTTGGGGTCGATGCGCGGGGGCTCGGCGGGGTCCTCGGAGCGCTCGACCAGTCGTGAGTGGTGCACGCCCATCCAGTAGATCGACGGGTCGAGCCGCTCGAGGTACGCCGCGCACTGCAGGCCGAAGATCAGCGTCTCGAGATGCGAGTGCACGTGCCAGACCGCGCTACCCGGGCCGAACCATCCGGGGTCACCCGCCGGCTCGGCGAACTCCATGCCGCGGAAGTAGTGCTGCCGCACGTTGCGGTCGAAGTGGTTCTGCAGCGACTGCTCGACGATCTGATGCGGCAACAGCACGGTGGCTCCCCAGGTTTGGCAACGTCTGTTGTCACCTTACCGGCGTCAGCTGGCCGGCCGCCACCGCTTGATGAAGTCGGTCTCCGGCCATTCCTCGCGCGCGGACATCAGCTCGTACATCGTCGCCCGGTCGATGGACTCGCGGATGATGTCGGCGTGCCCGGCGTGCCGGCTCAGCTCCTCGACCAGGTGCAGCGCCACCCAACGCACCGGCCAGCTCGCGACGTCCTTCGGGAACCACGGCACCTCGGCCGGAACGGGCACCGGCGTGTCGAGATCCTTCTCGGCGAACACTGCGAGGATCTCGGCGTTCGTCTTGCGCAGCTTCTCGAGCAGATCCTCCAGCGTCTCGTCGCCGCGCATGACGTACTGGTCCTGGAACTCCGCCATCTGCTCCTCGATCGGCCGAGGATCCGGCGGCGGGAAGTCGGGCGCGGACGCGGCCCGCTCCGTCCACCCGCGCTGCACCTCCGTGGCGTGCTTGATCAGCCCGCCGACCGACAGGGCACTCACCGACGGCGTGGACCGGGCCTGTTCGTCGGTCAGGCCGTGGGCGACCGAGAAGAACGCGTTCTGGTTGAACGCGAGGAACTCGATGAGCGTCTGGCGCTCGCCGTCGGCGGGTGGGGGCATTCCGGGCATCAGTGCTTCTCCTCGGTGTTGGTGTTGGCGGTGCTGTGGACGTAGAGGTCGCGCAGGAGCGCCATCTCGGCGCCGTGGTGGATGACTTCGCGGTTGATGTGCAGGACGAGCACGCTCATCGGATGGTCGGCGTACGGCCCCTCTGCGGGCCCGCACGGCCGGGCCAGGCCGTCGTCGTCGAGGGAGCGCACGCCCGAGATCCAGCGGGCGTACTCGTCGTCGAGCTGACGAAGCGCCGTCGCGGCATCGGTGGCGTACGACCACGACTCGTAGGACGCCGGTGGGCCGCCGAAGTGGGAGTGGCTGCGCATCGCGAACACTCCGACGATGACGTGGGCCATCCGCCACGCGATCGTGGTGAACGGCTCCGGTTGCGGTGGCGGATAACGGAAGTCGATGCCGCCATCGGGATGCACGGTCCAGCAGTCGGGAACCGGTTGCCAGAAGTACTCGTCGTCGGAGAGGCCGTCGAGCCGGGGGCGCAGCTGCTGCGTCCAGTGGACCTCGAGCTGATCGGCCAACTGTGACGTGAGGGTCGTCGTATCGGGCATGACACAAGCCTCGCACCCGCATAGGACAGTTTCGGTCCTATGAGTTCGAACTGCATGATCCGGCGTGCCGCGGGCATGCCGTGACCGTGAATCAGATGCCCTCGAAGGCTCCCGGTCTGCTGCTCGGCCTCGGACTCGGCGGCTTCGTCGACGGCATCGTGCTGCACGAGATCCTGCAGTGGCACCACATGATCAGCAGCACGCGATCGCCCGACACGCTGGCAGGTCTCGAGATGAACGTCGTGGCAGACGGCCTGTTCCACGTCGGCACGTGGCTGCTCGTCATGGCCGGCTCCACCATGACCGTCGTGTCCTGGCGGCAACGTCGACTGGCGCCGAACTGGTCGTTCCACTTCGGGCTGCTGCTCGCGGGCTGGGGCGTGTTCAACGTCGTCGAGGGTCTGATCGACCACGTGCTGCTCGAGGTTCACCACGTACGCGACGACCTCGGCGGCCCGCTGGCATGGGACCTCGGTTTCCTGGCGTTCGGCATCGTCCAGATCGGCGTCGGCGCGCTGCTGCACCGCCGGGGCGTGCAGCAGCTGGAGGCGGTTCGACATTAGAGGACCGAAACCGTCCGCTACCTCTGGCAGGCTGTGGCCGTGTCCGAGACCACCGGCCGTGTCCTGCAGTTGCTCGGTCTGCTGCAGTCACGACGGGTGTGGACGGGCGACGAACTCGCCGAGCGCCTCGGCGTCACCGGACGCAGCGTGCGCCGCGACGTCGACCGCCTCCGCGACCTGGGTTATCCCGTACACGCCAGCAAGGGCCACGGCGGCGGCTACCAACTCGGTGCGGGGGCCGCTCTGCCACCGCTGCTGCTCGATCCCGAGGAAGCCGTCGCCATGGCCGTCTGCCTTCGGGTGGCCGCGGGCGGAAGTGTCGCGGGCGTCGGCGAATCGGCGCTGCGCGCCCTGTCCAAGCTCGACCAGGTGATGCCTGCCCGCCTGCGGTCGCAGGTCGCCGCCGTGCACGACGCCACCGTCACGCTGACGTCCGGTCAGGGAGACACCCCGGTGGAACCCGACGTCCTCATGACCCTGGCCCGCGCGAGCCGCGACCACGAGCACGTCACCGCCGGCTACGTCGACGTCCGGGGCAACGCCACGCAGCGCCGCCTCGAGCCCTATCAACTGGTCACCACCGGCAGGCGCTGGTACGTACTCGCCTTCGACCGCGACAAGGACGACTGGCGCAGCCTTCGGCTCGACCGCATGGCCGACGTCAAGGCAGTTGGCAGCACGTTCACCCCGCGCGAGGCGCCCGACGCGGCGGACTACGTACGCCGCGCCGTCAGCACTTCGTCCTACCCGTACGTCGCCCGCATCAGGTACTTCGCGTCGGCCGACGTCATCGCCGGCGCATTCCCGGCCACTGCAGTACAAGTCCAGCCCGACGGACCCGAGCAGTGCATCGTCACCACGGGCGCCGACGACCCGGCGCACATGGTGCCGTGGCTGGCGATGCCAGGCATCGACTTCGAGGTCCTCGAGCCACCCGAGGTGGCCGAGGCCGTGACCGTGGTGGCCGAACGCCTACGCCGCGCGGCTCAGGGGTGAGTGCTCGACGCGCGACGTGACTTGCGGCGGGTGCTGGTGGCGTGGTGCAGCCGTAACCGGAGCAACAGCAGACCGCGATGCGCCTCGAAACCCAGCGAGAGCGGATCGCGCCTCTTCGGCGTCGGCCCGAGTGCCGTGTCGTATTCGTTCACAATGACTCCACTGTGACAGATTTCGGCCGAGCCGGCACGTCACGAAATGCACACGCCGGCTGACGGCGAAATGAATTGCTGCCCAACGCCCGCGCACGGTTCTCTCGCGAGGAAGCGGACGCCGACCGTACAGTGCGCTCATGGCCGTCGTCCCCGAGGTGTCAGCCGAGTCGACCGACTTGTTCGTCGGACCGCAGGACGCTCTTCGACAGGTGGTGCGGGTTCACCTCCCGCCGGGTTCGGCCGCCGCGAGCGTGCGCATCGACGGTGACGGTCTCGCGTGCGACGACGTGCTCGCACCGACGGGCGCAGAGTCCGTCGAAGTTGGGGTCACCGTCACGGATCCGACGCCCGGCCGTTCGCGGGAGGCTCGGGTGGTGGTCGGCGACGCGTCCGCCCCGTTCACGTTCGTCGACGCCGAACCCGGCTGGACGATGTACATGATCAGCCACTTCCACTACGACCCCGTGTGGTGGAACACCCAGGCCGCCTACACGAGCACCTGGACCGAGGACCCGCCGGGACGCTGCCGCCAGACCAACGGCTTCGACCTGGTGGCCGCACACCTCGACATGGCGCGCCGCGAACCGGAGTACAAGTTCGTGCTCGCCGAGGTCGACTACCTCAAGCCCTACTGGGACGCCCGTCCCGAGGATCGCGCGGAGCTGCGCCGCATGATCGCCGATGGCCGGGTCGAAGTGATGGGCGGCACCTACAACGAACCCAACACCAACCTGACCAGTCCCGAGACGGCCATCCGGAACTTCGTGCACGGCATCGGCTTTCAACGCGACGTGATGGGCGCCAAGCCTGCCACCGCATGGCAGCTCGACGTGTTCGGGCACGACCCCCAGTTCCCCGGCATGGCCGCCGACGCGGGCCTCACGTCCAGTTCGTGGGCGCGCGGCCCGCACCACCAGTGGGGACCGATGGCTGACGACGGCGATCCCGAGCGGATGCAGTTCGCCAGCGAGTTCGAGTGGCTCGCCCCGTCGGGTCGCGGCCTGCTGACCCACTACATGCCCGCCCACTACGCGGCAGGCTGGTGGATGGACTCCTCGCCGTCGCTCGCCGAGGCGCAGGCCGCGACGTATGCGTTGTTCGCCGGACTCAAGAAGGTCGCGCTGACCCGCAACGTGCTGCTCCCCGTCGGCACCGACTACACGCCACCGAACAAGTGGGTCACCGAGATTCACCGCGACTGGAACACCCGCTACACGTGGCCCCGCTTCGTCTGCGCGCTGCCCAGCGAGTTCTTCGCCGCCGTCCGGACCGAACTCGACGAGCGCGGTGCCGCCCCCGCCCCGCAGACCCGTGACATGAACCCGATCTACACCGGCAAGGACGTTTCCTACGTCGACACCAAGCAGGCCAACCGCGCTGCCGAACACGCCGTCCTGCAGGCCGAGCGGTTCGCGGTGTTCGCCGGCCTGATCGCAGGAGCGGCGTATCCGCACTCGGCCCTGGCCAAAGCGTGGGTGCAGCTGGCGTACGGGGCGCACCACGATGCGATCACCGGCTCGGAGTCCGACCAGGTTTACCTTGACCTCCTGACCAGCTGGCGCGACGCGTGGGACCTCGGCCGGACGGCCCGGGACAACGCGCTCCACGTGCTGACCGCTGCCGTCGAGGGTGACCTCGTCGTGTGGAATCCACTGGCGCACAACCGCACCGATGTCGTCACCGTCCACCTCGACGAGCCCTTCGCCGGCGCGATGATCGACGCCGACGGCACCGAGGTGCCGACGCTGATCGAGCACGGCGGCCGCACCGTCAGCTGGCTCGCGCGCGACGTACCGTCGATGGGGTGGCGCGCCCACCGCACGGCCGAGGGAACGCGCTCTTCCTGGGAGACGTTCACGGGCAACGCGATTGAGAATGCGCACCACCGGATACAGGTCGACGCCGCACGCGGCGGCGGCGTGACGTCCTGGACGGCCGCGGGCCGGCAACTCATCGCCGAGGGCCGGGTCGGCAACGAGCTGGCCGTCTACGACGAGTACCCCGCGCATCCCCAAGCAGGAGAGGGGCCGTGGCATCTGCTGCCGAAGGGCCCGCTGCGCACGTCATCGGACGGCACTGCGGAGGTGCGGGCCGAACGCTGCGCGCTGGGGGAGCGGCTGATCATCCACGGCCGGGTCGAGGGCGTGCTGCGCTACACCCAAACCATCACGCTGTGGCGTGACGTCGACCGGGTGGACTGCCGCACCGTGGTCGACGAATTCGTCGGCCAGGACGCGCTGCTGCGCCTGCGCTGGCCGTGCCCGGTGCCCGGCGCAATGCCCGTCAGCGAGGTCGGAGATGCCGTGATCGGCCGTGGCTTCGGGCTGATGCACGAACCCGGCGATCACGGTAACGCGGTGGACAGCGCCCGACATCCGCACACGCTCGACAACCCGGCCTACGGCTGGTTCGGCTTGTCGTCGGCGCTTCGAGTGCGGGTGCAGGCAGGCCCGGCCGGCGACGCGGCCGACGGCGTCCGCGCCATATCGGTGGCCGAGATCGTGACGCCGGTCGGCGCGGTGGCGTCGTCCGCAGTCCGGGACCTCTCCGTCGCGCTGGTGCGCGCCGGAGTCACGACCACCTGCAGCCACGCCGACAAACCGCGCTACGGCGACATCACCGTCGACTCCAACCTGCCCGATGCGCGAATCGCAGTTGGCGGGCCCGACGTCAACGGCTTCACCGCTGCCCTGCTGGCGGCCGCCGACCCCGGCTACGCCACCGAGTTGCGGCGCCAACTCGACGACTCCGGCGTGGCGCGGGTGTGGGTTCCGGCGTCACGCGGGCTGGCCGAACGCTGGGTGCCCGGTGCCGACCTGCGCGACGTCAGGGCCCTACCCGTGTTGGTGCTGGCCGCGGACGCGGGCATCGAGTCGATCGTCGCGGCGGTGGTCGACGACCTCGCCGACGCCGAGATCGCCGTCTTGCAGCAGATCGCGCACGACATCGGCGAATTCGACGCGCGGACGGTCGCGGTCATGAACCGCGGCGTGCCCAGCTTCGCCGTCGACTCGGACGGCACACTGCACACGTCGCTGATGCGATCGTGCACCGGCTGGCCATCAGGGACGTGGATCGACCCGCCCCGCCGCACGGTGCCCGACGGCTCGAACTTCCAGCTACAGCACTGGACTCACGACTTCGACTACGCGCTGGTGGCCTCGGCAGGCGACTGGCGAGACGCCGGCCTACCCGCCCGCAGCGCGGAGTACTCCCAGCCGCTGCTCGGGGTCGTCTCGCGATCACGGGACAGCGCAGGGGGATTGCCCGCGTGGGGCTCGATGCTCGAGATCGAACCAGCAGGCCAGGTCGCGCTGGGCGCCTGCAAGGTCGCGGGCAACGCCATCGCCCACGGCAACAGCAGGCACGTCGAGCCCGAGGACGGCATCACGCTGCGCCTGGTCGAGACCCTCGGCCGGGCGACCGAGGTGACGCTGCGTTCGGGACTGCGCTCGGTGTCCGCCGCGCAACGGGTCGACCTCCTCGAGAGTCCCCTGACCGATGCGGACGGCGCGGCGCTGCACGGCTACGAGATCGCCACCGTCCACGCCGAACTGAACCTGCCGCGAATCGACAGCGCCGGGCCGACCAGCCTCGTCACGGAAGCCGAAGCAGCGCAACCCCTCTACGCCAGATACTGGCTGCACAACCGCGGTCCTGCTCCGATGGGTGGGCTGCCCGCCGTCGCGTACCTGCACCCCCAACGGGTTACCGCAGCGCCCGGCTCGACCGTCGCGCTGCGGCTCACCGCAGCCAGCGACTGCACCGACGCAACCCTGCACGGCCACGTGCGGCTGGTGTGCCCCGGCGGTGTGTCCGCGACACCCGACGAACTGCCGTTCCTGCTACCGCCCGGCGAATACTTGGAAACCGCCGTCTCGATCGACATCCCGAGCGATGCCGCCCCGGGCCGCTACCCGGTCCGCGCCGAACTCGCCGTGACCGGCCACTCCGACATACCCCCGTCGTGGCGGCAACTCGTCGAGGACGTCTGCTGGATCACCGTCGGCGACGTCACCGATGACGTGCTCCGCCTCGTCGATGGCCCCGAGCCCATTGACGTCGCAGCGGGCGGCAGCGCCACCCTGAGCGTCACGGTGGCGACCGACGCCAAGGCCGACCTCTCCCTCGAAGCGCACCTCATCAGCCCATGGGGCACGTGGGAATGGGTCGGACCATCGGCCGTCGGCGCAGACCTGCCCGCCGGGGGAACGGCTCGGCTGAACTTCGACGTGTCGCCGCCGGCCTGGGTTGAACCCGGGCGATGGTGGGCGCTGGTCCGGGTGGCGTGCGCCGGCCACCTGCTCTACACGCCCGCGGTCGAGGTGACGGTGCGATGAGCGTGCCCGTCGCTGCCACTGTCGCAGGCCGAGCCGTCACGGTGACCGAGGTCGACGAATGTGAAAAAGCACTGCGCGCAACGGTATTGGCGTCCGCGCTACCCAGGCCCGACACCAGCGAGGGGCGACAACTGCGCCGCTGGCTCACCCAGCTCATCGTCGCCGAGCGCGTAGTCGAGGCCAAAACCGTCGAGGCCGAACCTGTCGAGGCCGAACCCGTCGACGTCGTTCCCGGCGACGTGCCCGCTGAGGACGACCTCCTGCCGGACACGGCGGCGCGGCTGGAGATCGGCAGCATCGCCGCGTCGGTCCTGCGCGATCGGCGCGCGCGTGCGGTGTTCGTTCGCGTCACCGCAGACGTCCGAGTCGACGACGCCGAGGTCGCGGAGTACCACGCGCGCAACCCGAGTCGGTTCAGCACTCCGGTGGTCGTCGACGGCGGGTGGCATCATCCCCCCGTGCCCCAGACCCTCGACGAGGCCCGGCCCGCGGTGGCCGCGCACCTGCTGGCATCCGCCCGACGGCGGCGGTTCCGCCTGTGGCTCGACGCCAGGCGGGCCGAACTCGTCGCGCTCGCACCCGGCTACGAGCACCCCGGCGACCCCCGCCAGCCCGACAACACGCACAAGCACTGATGGCCGGATCCTCCGCGAGTGAACTGACACTCGCCGTCGACGTGGGCGGCACCAAGATCGCCGTCGGACTCGTCGACCCCGACGGCACCCTGGTGCATCGCGAGCAGCAACCCACGCCCAAGGCCGACGCGGAGGCGATCTGGGCGGTCGCCGAGGCGCTCATAGCCGACGCACTGCGCATCGCGGGCGGCTCGGTGAACGGGGTCGGCATCTCGTCGGCGGGACCGATCGACCTACGCACCGGAACGGTCAGCCCGATCAACATCACCGGGTGGCAACGGTTTCCGATCGTCGAACGGGTGGCCGCCGTCACCGGTGGCTCGGTTCGGCTCGGCGGTGACGGCCTGTGCATGGCGCTGGGCGAACGGTGGCGCGGCGCGGGCAGGGGAGCGGACTTCCTCCTCGGCATGGTGGTCTCGACCGGCATCGGCGGCGGACTCGTCCTCGACGGCGCGCCGTACGACGGCCGCACCGGGAACGCGGGCCACGTCGGCCACGTCGTCGTCGACCCTTACGGCGGGCCGTGCACGTGCGGCGGCAAGGGCTGCGCCGAGACCGTCGCATCGGGACCGAACCTCGCCTGCTGGGCGCGGGCCAACGGGTGGGACGCCCCGCCCGAGGCCGACGCCAAGGAACTCGCCGACGCCGCCACCGCCGGCGACGCCGTCGCGCTGCGGGCGTTCCGGCGTGGCGGCACGGCCGTCGCGGCGCTGATCGCGTCGGTGGCCGCGGTGTGCGACCTGGACCTCGTGGTGATCGGCGGCGGGGTGGCCAAATCCGGACCGCTGCTCTTCGACCCGCTGCGCGAGGCGCTCGACGACTACGCCGGGCTGACCTTCATCCGCGACCTGCGGGTGGTCCGCGCCGAACTCGGCGGTGACGCGGGCCTCGTCGGCGCCGCCGCCCTCGCGATTTCGGCGCGCTGACCCGCGCTCACCGCGGAGATCCGCGCCGAGATCGCACTGGGTGAGGCCGCGTTTTGGCTGATGGGCTGCCGATCCGCTACTCTTGGCTCGTTCCACCGAAGACCGTCGGTCACCGAGAAATCGGTTGAAGGTCCTGGATTGCCAGGCGGCCCACGCAGGAGGACGAGGTAGACGTAGTCATGCGCGCCCCGACCTGTCTGTGTCGGGGCGTTTTTTCTTTCCCAGGCTCGCCAGCCCCTCGCGCCCCGTTGGTCGGTGGACATCCACCCAACACGAGGAGGCAAGCATGGCCAAGGCTGACAAGGCCACAGCGGTCGCCGACATCGCCGAGAAGTTCAAGGAGTCGACGGCCACCGTCGTCACCGAGTACCGCGGCTTGACGGTTGCCCATCTTGCCGAGCTGCGCAGGTCGCTGGGAGACGGCACCACCTACACCGTCGCCAAGAACACCCTGGTGAAGCGGGCGGCGAGCGAGGCCGGCGTCGACGGCCTCGACGACCTGTTCACCGGACCGACCGCGATCGCGTTCATCAATGGTGAGCCGGTCGACGCCGCCAAGGCGATCAAGAAGTTCGCCAAGGACAACAAGGCCCTGATCGTCAAGGGCGGCTACATGGAGGGCCGCGCGCTCTCCGTGGACGAGGTCAACCGCATCGCGGACCTCGAGTCGCGCGAGGTGCTGCTGTCGAAGCTGGCAGGCGCCATGAAGGCCAAGCAGTCCCAGGCCGCGGCGCTGTTCCTGGCGCCCGCGTCCCAGATCGCACGTCTGGCCGCAGCTCTGCAAGAGAAGAAGGCCGGGTCGGAATCGTCCGACTCCGCCGCCGAATGACCCGTACACCACCACAAAGCACACAAGTAAGGAAGGACCATTCACATGGCCAAGCTCAGCACCGATGAATTGCTCGACGCCTTCAAGGAAATGACCCTGCTCGAGCTCTCCGAGTTCGTGAAGCAGTTCGAGGAGACCTTCGACGTCACCGCGGCCGCCCCGGTCGCCGTCGCAGCTGCCGGCCCCGCCGGTGGCGCGCCCGCCGAGGCCGCTGAAGAGCAGAGCGAATTCGACGTCATCCTCGAGGGTGCCGGCGAGAAGAAGATCGGCGTCATCAAGGTCGTCCGCGAGATCGTGTCCGGACTGGGCCTCAAGGAGGCCAAGGATCTCGTCGACAGCGCCCCCAAGGCACTGCTCGAGAAGGTCGCCAAGGAGGCCGCCGACGACGCCAAGGCCAAGCTCGAGGCTGCCGGCGCCACGGTGACCGTCAAGTAGAACAACCGCGCCCGTCGGCGGAGCCGACAAGCGCATCCTGTGGGGTCGACCTGGCAAACAGGTCGGCCCCACAGTTGCGTTTACGGGAGTGCTGCGGCCGACCGGCCCATACGGTGTTGCCGGTTTCGCTCGTAGGCTACAGTGACTCAAGCCACAGGCAGGTGTCGTGGTGGAACGAAACAGTGGCGGAAGGATCGCGCGTGGGCATCGGCATTCAGGTTGAGGGACTGACCAAGTCCTTCGGTTCCCAGCGAATCTGGGAAGACGTCACGTTCGACATTCCCGCCGGCGAGGTCAGCGTTCTGCTCGGCCCGTCCGGTACCGGTAAGTCGGTGTTCCTGAAGTCGCTCATCGGTCTCCTGCGCCCCGAGCGCGGCAAGATCATCGTCGACGGCACCAACATCATCGAGTGCTCCGCCAAGGAGCTCTACGAGATCCGCACGCTGTTCGGCGTCATGTTCCAGGACGGCGCGCTGTTCGGCTCGATGAGCCTCTACGACAACACGGCGTTCCCGCTTCGTGAGCACACGAAGAAGAAGGAATCCGAGATCCGTCAGATCGTGATGGAGAAGCTCGACCTGGTCGGTCTGGCCGGCGACGAGACCAAGTTCCCCGGTGAGATCTCCGGCGGTATGCGCAAGCGCGCCGGGCTGGCCCGCTCGCTGGTGCTCGACCCGAAGATCATCCTCTGCGACGAGCCCGACTCGGGTCTGGACCCGGTGCGTACGGCGTACCTGTCCCAGCTGCTGATCGACATCAACGCCCAGATCGACTGCACGATCCTGATCGTGACGCACAACATCAACATCGCCCGCACCGTGCCCGACAACATGGGCATGCTGTTCCGCAAGCACCTGGTCATGTTCGGCCCGCGCGAGGTGCTGCTGACCTCCGACGAGCCGGTGGTCAAGCAGTTCCTCAACGGTCGCCGCATCGGCCCCATCGGCATGTCCGAGGAGAAGGACGAGGGCACGATGGCCGAGGAGCAGGCCATGGTCGACGCGGGTCACCACGACGGTGGCACCGACGAGATCGAAGGCGTGCCGCCGCAGGTCATGGCCACTCCCGGCATGCCCGAGCGCAAGGCCGTCGGTCGCCGCCAGGCCCGTGTGCGCGAGATCATGCACACGCTGCCGCCGGCCGCGCAGGAAGCCATCCGGGACAGCCTCGACGGCACCGACAACCGCGACCGCAACGGCCATGGGAACGGTGCCTACGCGGATGACGCGACGACCACCCGCCACCGCGCCGACGAAGAGGCACCCACCGCGTCGATCCCGGTGCAGCGCGAGGCTTAGCCTCCGGTACCCCCACTGATGCCCGACGCCGCACAGTCGGCGGCGCTCACTCGCGTGCGTGCGCTGCTGTCGAAACCCGCGTCCATCGTGGACGGATACCTCGACGTCATGGGCGCTGACCGCGTCCCCCAGTCGACGGCTCAGCGCGTCATGGGCTCGACGCTGCTGCCGCGCATCTACGAGCGGCTGTGGCGCCCCGTGCTGTTCTTCGGCTTCACGATGCGCAACACCGCTGACGAGGACCGACTGAAGCTTCGGCTGCTCGACATCCACGCCGGCGACTGCGTGCTCGACGTCGCCTGCGGGCCCGGCAACACGACGCGCACGTTCGTCGGCGAGGTGGGGGCCGACGGTCTGGTCGTCGGAGTCGACAGCTCACCGACGATGCTGGCCCGTGCCGTCGCCGATACGCCGCCGGGCGACCCCCTGGCGTACGTGCGTGGCGACGGCTCGGAGTTGCCGTTCGACGACGCCACGTTCGACGCCGTGAGCTGTTACGGCGCGCTTTACCTGATGGACGATCCGTTCGGCTCACTGCGCGAGATGATTCGGGTGCTCAAGCCCGGCGGGCGGATCGCGGTACTGACGACGTGCGCCCGCGGCCCCGCGCCGGTGCGCCAGCTCGAGGTCGCTGCCTCGCGGATCGCGCCGCTACGGCTCTTCGACGCCGACGAGATCACCGACGCGATGCGCGCCGCGGGTCTGATCGACGTCGCCTGTCGGGTGACCGCCGCCTCCCAGACGGTCAGCGGTAGACGCGGCCTCTGAGGCACGGCCGTCGGGCCGCGGACGCCATGTCGGATTTCTGACGTAGGCGGCAATTGAATCCCGTTAGGCCGATGCCAGCGGTTAGGGTCCGGCCGTGACGTCCAACAAGATGCTGCGCACGCTGTGGATCGCTGCGGCGGGGGCATGCGTCGCGCTGAGCGCAGGCACTGGAGTGGCCTCCGCGGAATCCGATGCGCCGGACGGCGGGCCTGCCTCGTCTTCCGCCGACTCGGCGTCGAACACGCGGTCCAATTCGCAACACGATGACCGGCCTGCGGCCGACGACCCCGCGTCGATCCCGAGAGTCGTTGCGAGCGAGAGCGATTCGGTCGACGGGCCGACGAGCGTCGACAAGCCGGTGAGCACCACGAGTGCGTCCACGGTGACCGTGCGGCGCGACGACGACACGACGCTCGAGTCCGTGTCCGAGGTCGAATCCGTGGCGACGTCGTCGGAGAACGTGTCCCCGGCGGGAGCGACCACTCAGCCCGACCTCGAGGTCGAGCCCGTCACCGCGACCGAGGACGAGACCTCTGTCGACACCGGGCCTCCGGTCGACACCCAATCCGTGGTCGCCACCGAGCCGCCGGCGACGGTGCCGCCGGCCGTCGAGGAACCCGCCGTGGTCGAGCCAGCCGTCGTGACCGAGGACGCCCCGGCCGTTCCCGTCGCCGCCCCCGCGACCGGTGACATCGGCAGCCTCGCCGCACCAGCAGCGTTCGCCCGCCCCACCCCGGGTCCGCTGGCCACCGTGGTCTTCAGCCTGCTGTCCGCATTCGGCCTGATGCCGTCGCTGCCGCCGGCACCCGCTCCCGTCGTGGGCATACCGACCCAGCCCATTCCTGGCACGTCGTCGATCAACGGGGTGACCGGCGTGAAGGTCGGCAGCTCCAACGTGGCGATACCGGTTGGCACGACGACCTACACCGGCGCCGCCGACTGGTACTTCCCGACACAAGCCGACGGCACCGTCCAAGCCCAGGGCGTGATGCTCCTGCAGCACGGCTTCCTGGGATCCAAGTCCTGGTACTCGGCCCTCGCCCAAGACCTCGCGCAGCGGACCAACAGCGTCGTGGTGGTGCCGAACATCCCGTCGTTCGGCTTCTTCACGTGCAACGGGTGCACGCTCAGCGCCGTCGCGATGCAGCAGGGCGTCGCCACGTTGTTCGTCGATCCCAGTCGGGCGGCGCTCAACGCCAGTGCGGCGGCCGCCGGCTATCAGGGCGTGCTGCCGGAGAAGTTCGTCCTCACCGGCCACTCCGCAGGCGGGGGACTGGCGACGGCCGCCGGAGGGTTCTACGCCGCCACCGTGGCACCGTCGGACAACGACCTACTCGGGGTGGTGATGTACGACGGCGTCTCGTCGAACGGCACCTTCGCGGGCGCGTTGGCTGCATTGGGCGCGCTGAGCATCCCGGTGTACCAGATTGCGGCCCCGCCGCAGCCGTGGAACGCCAACGGTCAGACCACCGCCGACCTGGTCGCGCTGAACCCCGGCCAGTTCGTCGGCGTCACGCTGGCCAACGGCTCGCACGTCGACTCCTTGATCGGCGGAGTGCCGATCATCGACTTCGTCAGCCAGCTCGTGATCAAGCGTTCCCCTCCGGGCAATACGCAGGCCGTCTACACACTCGCCAACGGGTGGATCAACGACATGTACGCCGGCCGCGGCCCGGCCGATCCGGTCTACGGCATCTACGGCGCGCCTGACCAGTACATCGTCCTCGGCCAGGCTGCAGGCGTCGTGCTCGGACCGCCGCCGGTCGTGGACCTGAACGACTACCTCGGTACCTGGTACGAGGTCGGCAGCGTGAAGCAGTTCTTCTCGATCGGTCTGGTCAACACCACCGCGGTGTACAGCCTGAATGCCGACGGGTCCATCCGGGTCGTCAACTCGGGGAACTACTTCTTCGACGGTGGGCCGGAATCGCGCATCGTCGGCGCCGCGCTGCCGGTTGGCGCCACCAGCGACAAGCTCAACGTCACCTTCTTCGGGCCGCCGTCCGCAGCACCACCGGGGAACTACTGGATCGTCGACCTGGCACCCGACTACAGCTGGGCGGTCGTGAGCGACGCACGTGGCCGCACCGGGTTCCTGCTCAGCCGCACCCGGGTCGTGTCCGACGAGCTGTACCGGGAGCTGTTGGACCGGGCGTCGGTAGATGGCGTCAACGGCTGGATCACCCGCACCCGGCAGCCAGCAGCGGCGGTGTCCGTCAGCGTCTGACTCGTAAGCGGTCCGTCGAAAGCGTCCTGGCAGTCGACGACAACAGATAGCCTGACGCCGTCGAACGGGGGGACGGCATGAACGATCGCATGCAGCGTTACGTGGCCGCGGGGATCCTTGCAGTGGGCCTGCTGTCGGGCGCGCTCATCGGGGCGAGCGTTGCCGTAGCCGAACCCGAATCGGGGGTCGACAACGCGTCGGAGGCGGCGAACTCACCGGCACGGCCGGGCGGTGATCGACAAGCGAATCAACCGGTCACGCAACGGGATTCGAATGTCTCGGGCGAGCCTGCGGAGGCTCGCGACGACGAAGAAGCCGTAGGCGCCGGGCCCGGTCCGAATGCCCCCGCTGAGCCCGGCGGCACTTCCCAGGACGGGGACGAGCCAGCGGTCGTTGGCACGACCGGCGACGCGGCGACCGACACCGTCGACGCAACCGATGGCGACACGACCGTCGTGCCCGTCCCGGAGTCCGAGGAGTTGCCGGATCCCGCGGAGCCGGTCACACCGGCGGTGCCCGTGGTGCCGGTCGACGTCGATACCTCGGACCGTGATGCACCGGCCACCCGCGAACCCGTGGCACCTCGGGCGAACACGGACGCGGTCGACGTCGACGCAATCGAGCCCGAGGCGCCTGCACCCAAGCCACAGCCCCAGCCCGAGCCCACTGTGGAGTTGGAGGCGCCCGCGGAGGCCGACACCGGCACCCTGGTTGCGACCGCGCGGTCAACGGTCGCCGACGTCCAGAACGCCGCGGTCGTGGCCGCGATGGCAGCGGCGCAGGTCGAGGCGCCGCCCCCGCCCCCAGCTCCGACGCTCGTGAACGTGCTCGGGAGCCTGGCCTGGAGCGTGTTCGACTTCGTCAACAGGATCCTGCAGGGCCCGCCGGTGGTGCCCGCGGGGAGCGGGCTGAAGGTGGGCCGGTCGGATCTGTCCATCGACTGCGGCGACGGCTACACCGCGCAAGCGGACTGGTACTTCCCGGAAGACGGCGACGCCGACAAGCTCATCTACTTCCAGCACGGGTTCCTCGCGACGTCGGGCTTCTACAACCTCACCGCGGCCGAGTTGGCCGAGCGGAACAACGCCATCGTCGTCGCGCCGTCGATCACGTCGGACGTCTTCGCATGCGACGCATGCAATCTCACCGGAGACCCGATGCACGCCGGCGTGGGAATGCTCTTCGCAGGCGACCGCGAAGCGCTGACGGCCAGCGCACGAGCCGCAGCCGAGCGCGCCGGAGTGGAGTTCTCCGGGCTGCCGACCCAGTTCGTCATCGCCGGGCACTCCGCAGGCGGGCAACTGGCGGCGGGCGCCGCCGGCTACTACTACGCGCTCGCACCTGCGTCGGAGAAGTCGAACCTGGTTGGGGTGCTGCTGCTCGACACGTCGGCGACGGGTGGCGGCCTCGGGCGCGCGCTCGACAGGCTGCCGGCCACGCTGCCCGTGCTGCACATTGCGGCGAACCCCGGACCGCTCAACACCTACGGCAACGCGAACGAGGAATTGGAGGCCAAGCGGCCGGGGCAGTTCAACGGTGTCCGCTTGGTTGGTGGCAGCCACGCGGACGCCTTCCGCAGCTCCACCCTGTTCGGATTGACCCAGCTGATCGTCAGTCTCGGTACGGGCGCGTCGGCGCCGGAGAACGTCGAGGCGGTCCACGTGCTCGCGCAGGGCTGGATCGCCGACATGTACGCGGGCACCGTCTACGACTCGAACGCGCCCCGCGCCGGCATCTACGGTCCGCTTGGCGACGTGATCGACGTTCCGACGCCCGGCGTGGGCTCCGGCGTCGCCCTCGCCCGCGTTCTGCCGGTACCACCCGCGCAGCTGAGTTTCTTCGATTCGATCCTCCGTACGCTGCTGAACTCGCTGACCGGGACCCAGGGCTTGGCGTCGTGCGCAGTGGACCCCATCGCCGCGTCTTCCCTGCAGATCGGCGAATCGGCGCGACACTCCACAGCCGACACGGCTCTATCTCTTGACGAGAGGCGGCAAACGGGCCAATCTGTTGGTCAGCATGGATGCACGAGTTAGGAACGCCAGCCAGCGTCTTGTTCGCCGCTGCATGCGTTAGTTGAGGAATGCGCCGTCCTGCGCTATCGTTGGACGTTGCGCTGGCTGCATCCTGCCCACCTCACTCGCACACCGTCTAGCCTGAGTCTTTGCTCAGCATCTAGACGCGTGCCGTGCTCCGGGAAGCCTGATGGAGCCAGCCGAACCGACGCAGATATAGCGGCCACGGTCCGGTTCTCCGGCACTTGAAGTCGCATGAGGTGCTGGAAGGACTCATATCTTGGCCTCTCGCCAGATCAGTTCAGTAGATCCCAATAACTCCGTTCCTGGAGCACCCAACCGAGTCTCCTTCGCAAAGCTCCGCGAACCTCTCGAGGTTCCGGGGCTTCTCGACGTTCAAACGGACTCCTTCGATTGGTTGATCGGCGGCGAAGGATGGCGCGCCAAGGCCATAGAGCGCGGCGAGCCGAACCCCAAGGGTGGCCTCGAAGAGGTCCTCGAGGAACTGTCGCCGATCGAGGACTTCGCAGGCACGTTGTCGCTGAGCTTCTCCGACCCGCGGTTCGACGAGGTGAAGGCACCCGTCGACGACTGCAAGGAGAAGGACCAGACCTACGCAGCCCCGCTGTTCGTCACCGCTGAGTTCATCAACAACACCACCGGTGAGATCAAGAGCCAGACGGTCTTCATGGGTGACTTCCCGATGATGACCGAAAAGGGCACCTTCATCATCAACGGCACCGAGCGTGTCGTGGTGAGCCAGCTGGTGCGTTCGCCGGGCGTGTACTTCGACAAGTCGAAGGACAAGGCCACCGACAACGACCTCACCAGCGTGAAGGTCATCCCCGGTCGCGGCGCCTGGCTCGAGTTCGACGTCGACAAGCGCGCCACCGTCGGCGTGCGCATCGACCGCAAGCGTCGCCAGCCGGTCACCGTGCTGCTGAAGGCACTCGGCTGGACCAGCGAGCAGATCGCAGAGCGCTTCGGCTTCTCCGAGATCATGATGTCGACCCTCGAGAAGGACAGCACCGCCGGTCCCGACGAGGCACTGCTGGACATCTACCGGAAGCTGCGCCCGGGCGAGCCGCCGACCAAGGAGTCGGCGCAGACCCTGCTGGAGAACCTGTTCTTCAAGGAGAAGCGCTACGACCTGGCTCGCGTCGGCCGCTACAAGGTCAACAAGAAGCTGGGCCTGAACCCCGGCGTGCCGATCACCAGCTCGACGCTGACGCCCGAGGACATCGCGGCCACCATCGAGTACCTGGTGCGTCTGCACGAGGCGCCGCAGGACCAGATCACCTACATGACCGCCCCCGGCGGCATCGAGGTTCCCGTCGAGGTCGACGACATCGACCACTTCGGCAACCGTCGTCTGCGTACGGTCGGTGAGCTGATCCAGAACCAGATCCGCGTCGGCTTGTCCCGCATGGAACGCGTCGTGCGTGAGCGCATGACGACCCAGGACGTCGAGGCGATCACGCCGCAGACCCTGATCAACATCCGTCCCGTCGTGGCGGCGATCAAGGAGTTCTTCGGAACGTCGCAGCTGTCGCAGTTCATGGACCAGAACAACCCGCTGTCGGGTCTGACCCACAAGCGCCGCCTGTCGGCGCTGGGCCCCGGCGGTCTGTCCCGTGAGCGCGCCGGCCTCGAGGTCCGCGACGTGCACTCGAGCCACTACGGCCGCATGTGCCCGATCGAGACCCCGGAAGGTCCGAACATCGGTCTGATCGGCTCGCTGTCGGTCTACGCCCGGGTGAACCCGTTCGGCTTCATCGAGACGCCTTACCGCAAGGTCGTCGACGGCAAGGTCACCGACGAGATCAACCACCTCACCGCCGACGAGGAGGACCGCCACGTCGTGGCGCAGGCCAACTCGCCGATCGACGAGGACGGCAACTTCACCGAGACCCGAATCCTGGTCCGACGCAAGGGTGGCGAGGTCGAGTACGTGTCGTCCGCCGAGGTCGACTACATGGACGTCTCACCGCGCCAGATGGTGTCGGTCGCGACGGCGATGATCCCGTTCCTCGAGCACGACGACGCCAACCGCGCCCTCATGGGTGCCAACATGCAGCGCCAGGCGGTTCCGCTGGTGCGCAGCGAGGCACCGCTGGTCGGCACGGGCATGGAGCTGCGTGCCGCGATCGATGCCGGCGACGTCGTGGTGTCCGCGAAGTCCGGTGTCGTCGAGGAGGTCTCGGCCGACTACGTCACCGTGATGGCCGACGACGGCTCCCGGCACACCTACCGGATGCGCAAGTTCGCGCGCTCGAACCACGGCACGTGCGCCAACCAGCGCCCGATCGTGGACTCGGGCCAGCGTGTCGAGTCCGGCCAGGTCATCGCCGACGGTCCGTGCACCGAGAACGGTGAGATGGCGCTGGGCAAGAACCTGCTCGTCGCCGTCATGCCGTGGGAGGGTCACAACTACGAGGACGCGATCATCCTGAGCCAGCGGCTCGTGGAGGAGGACGTGCTCACCTCGATCCACATCGAGGAGCACGAGATCGACGCGCGTGACACCAAGCTGGGCGCCGAGGAGATCACCCGGGACATCCCGAACGTCTCCGACGAGGTGCTGGCAGATCTCGACGAGCGCGGCATCGTCCGCATCGGCGCCGAGGTCCGCGACGGCGACATCCTGGTCGGCAAGGTGACGCCGAAGGGCGAGACCGAGCTGACCCCGGAGGAGCGCCTGCTGCGCGCCATCTTCGGCGAGAAGGCCCGCGAGGTCCGCGACACGTCGCTCAAGGTGCCCCACGGTGAGTCCGGCAAGGTCATCGGCGTCCGCGTGTTCTCACGCGAGGACGACGACGAGCTGCCCGCCGGCGTCAACGAGCTGGTCCGCGTCTACGTGGCCCAGAAGCGCAAGATCTCCGACGGCGACAAGCTCGCCGGACGCCACGGCAACAAGGGCGTCATCGGCAAGATCCTGCCGATCGAGGACATGCCGTTCATGCCGGACGGCACGCCGGTCGACATCATCCTGAACACGCACGGTGTGCCGCGACGGATGAACATCGGCCAGATCCTCGAGACGCACCTGGGCTGGGTGGCCAAGGCGGGTTGGAACATCAACGTCGCCGAGGGCACCCCGGAGTGGGCCGCGAACCTGCCGGAGAGGCTGCTCACGTCCGAGCCGGACAGCATCGTCGCCACCCCGGTGTTCGACGGTGCCCGCGAGGGCGAGCTGGAGGGTCTGCTCGGCTCGACGCTGCCCAACCGCGACGGTGACGTGATGGTCAACGCCCAAGGCAAGTCGCAGCTGTTCGACGGCCGCAGTGGTGAACCGTTCCCGTACCCGGTGACGGTCGGCTACATGTACATCCTGAAGCTGCACCACCTGGTCGACGACAAGATCCACGCTCGCTCGACCGGGCCGTACTCGATGATCACGCAGCAGCCGCTGGGTGGTAAGGCGCAGTTCGGTGGTCAGCGGTTCGGCGAGATGGAGTGCTGGGCCATGCAGGCCTACGGCGCGGCGTACACGCTGCAGGAGCTCTTGACGATCAAGTCCGACGACACCGTCGGTCGCGTCAAGGTCTACGAGGCGATCGTCAAGGGCGAGAACATCCCCGAGCCGGGCATTCCCGAGTCGTTCAAGGTGCTGCTCAAGGAGCTGCAGTCGCTGTGCCTCAACGTCGAGGTGCTCTCCAGTGAGGGCACTGCGATCGAGATGCGCGACACCGACGACGAGGACCTGGAACGCGCTGCCGCGAACCTGGGAATCAACCTGTCCCGCAACGAGTCCCCGTCGGTCGAAGATCTCGCATAGAGACCTCCGTCCAGCCACTTCTTAGTAATTTGATTCGAAATCCCGCAAGGGGAAAGGGAGTTACGTGCTAGACGTCAACTTCTTCGATGAACTCCGTATCGGTCTCGCGACCGCGGACGACATCCGCAACTGGTCCTACGGCGAGGTCAAGAAGCCGGAGACCATCAACTACCGCACGCTCAAGCCCGAGAAGGACGGCCTGTTCTGCGAGAAGATCTTCGGACCTACTCGCGACTGGGAGTGCTACTGCGGCAAGTACAAGCGCGTCCGCTTCAAGGGCATCGTCTGTGAGCGCTGCGGCGTCGAGGTGACTCGCGCCAAGGTGCGTCGTGAGCGGATGGGCCACATCGAGCTGGCCGCACCCGTCACGCACATCTGGTACTTCAAGGGCGTGCCGTCGCGGTTGGGCTACCTGCTCGACCTGGCGCCGAAGGATCTCGAGAAGATCATCTACTTCGCCGCCTACGTCATCACCGCGGTCAACACCGAGATGCGCCACAACGAGCTGTCCACGCTCGAGGCCGAGATGGTCGTCGAGAAGAAGGCCGTCGAGGACCAGCGCGATCTGGACCTCGCCGAGCGTTCGCAGAAGCTCGAGAACGACCTGGCCGAGCTGGAGCGCGAAGGCGCCAAGTCCGACGTTCGCCGCAAGGTGCGCGACGGTGGCGAGCGCGAGATGCGCCAGCTCCGCGACCGGACCCAGCGCGAGCTGGACCGGCTCGACGAGATCTGGACGACGTTCACCAAGCTCGCTTCCAAGCAGCTGATCGTGGACGAGGTGCTCTACCGCGAGCTGCAGGACCGCTACGGCGAGTACTTCGAGGGCGCCATGGGCGCGGAGTCGATCAAGAAGCTCATCGAGAACTTCGACATCGAGGCCGAGGCCGAGAGCCTGCGCGACACCATCAAGAACGGCAAGGGCCAGAAGAAGCTTCGCGCCCTCAAGCGTCTGAAGGTCGTCGCCGCGTTCCAGCAGTCGGGCAACTCGCCGCTGGGCATGGTCCTCGACGCCGTGCCGGTGATCCCGCCGGAGCTGCGTCCGATGGTGCAGTTGGACGGTGGCCGCTTCGCCACCTCGGACCTGAACGACCTGTACCGCCGCGTGATCAACCGCAACAACCGGCTCAAGCGACTGATCGACCTCGGCGCGCCCGAGATCATCGTCAACAACGAGAAGCGCATGCTTCAGGAGTCGGTGGACGCGCTGTTCGACAACGGTCGTCGTGGCCGTCCCGTCACCGGGCCGGGCAACCGTCCGCTCAAGTCGCTCTCGGATCTGCTCAAGGGCAAGCAGGGCCGGTTCCGCCAGAACCTGCTCGGCAAGCGCGTCGACTACTCGGGCCGTTCGGTCATCGTCGTCGGCCCGCAGCTCAAGCTGCACCAGTGCGGTCTGCCGAAGCTGATGGCACTCGAGCTGTTCAAGCCGTTCGTGATGAAGCGTCTGGTCGACCTGAACCACGCGCAGAACATCAAGAGCGCCAAGCGCATGGTGGAACGTCAGCGCCCGCAGGTGTGGGACGTCCTCGAAGAGGTCATCGCCGAGCACCCCGTGCTGCTGAACCGCGCACCAACGCTGCACCGCCTGGGCATCCAGGCCTTCGAGCCGCAGCTGGTGGAGGGCAAGGCAATCCAGCTGCACCCGCTGGTGTGTGAGGCCTTCAACGCCGACTTCGACGGCGACCAGATGGCCGTGCACCTCCCGCTGTCCGCGGAGGCGCAGGCCGAGGCACGCATCCTGATGCTGTCCTCGAACAACATCCTGTCGCCGGCGTCGGGCAAGCCGCTCGCCATGCCGCGTCTGGACATGGTGACCGGGCTGTACTTCCTGACCACCGAGATCCCCGGCGACCTGGGCGAGTACACGCCCGCCGCCAAGGATCAGCCGGAGACGGGTGTCTACAGCACGGCCGCCGAGGCACAGATGGCCGTCGACCGCGGCATGCTGTCGGTCCGCGCCAAGATCAAGGTTCGGCTGACGCACCTGCGTCCGCCGGCCGACATCGAGGCACAGCTGTTCCCCGAGGGCTGGAACCTCGGTGACGCCTGGATCGCCGAGACGACGCTGGGCCGCGTGCTGTTCAACGAGCTGCTCCCCAGGGGCTACGCGTTCGTCGACGAGCAGATGCACAAGAAGGTCCAGGCCAGGATCATCAACGACCTGGCCGAGCGCTACCCGATGATCGTCGTGGCGCAGACCGTCGACAAGCTCAAGGACGCCGGCTTCCACTGGGCCACCCGCTCCGGAGTCACCGTGTCCATGGCGGACGTGTTGGTGCCGCCGGACAAGGAAGGCATCCTCGAGCGTCACGAGGCCGAGGCAGACCGCATCGAGAAGCAGTACCAGCGTGGCGGTCTGAACAAGGAAGAGCGCAACGGCGAGCTGGTGAAGATCTGGCAGCAGGCCACCGAAGAGGTCGGCAAGGCGCTGGAGGAGTACTACCCCGAGGACAACCCGATCATCACGATCGTGAAGTCCGGTGCCACGGGCAACCTGACCCAGACCCGCACGCTCGCGGGCATGAAGGGTCTGGTGACCAACCCCAAGGGTGAGTTCATCCCGCGTCCGATCAAGTCCTCGTTCCGCGAGGGCCTGACCGTGCTCGAGTACTTCATCAACACGCACGGCGCCCGTAAGGGCCTGGCGGACACGGCTCTTCGTACCGCTGACTCGGGTTACCTGACCCGTCGTCTGGTGGACGTCAGCCAGGACGTCATCGTCCGCGAGCACGACTGCGACACCGAGCGCGGCATCAACGTCGTGCTTGCCGAGCCCGACGCCAACGGTGCCCTCATCCGGGACCCGCACGTCGAGACCGCGGCGTTCGCACGCACGCTCGCCAGTGACGCCGTCGACTCGAACGGCAACGTCATCATCCAGCGTGGCCACGACCTTGGCGATCCGGCGATCGACGCACTGCTCGCCGCCGGCATCAACTCGGTTCGGGTGCGCTCGGTCCTGACGTGCGCGAGCGCGTCCGGCGTGTGCGCCATGTGCTACGGCCGTTCGATGGCGACGGGCAAGCTCGTCGACATCGGCGAGGCAGTCGGCATCGTTGCGGCGCAGTCGATCGGTGAGCCCGGCACGCAGCTGACGATGCGTACCTTCCACCAGGGTGGCGTCACCGGTGGTGCCGACATCGTCGGTGGTCTGCCCCGCGTCCAGGAACTGTTCGAGGCCCGCGTGCCGCGCAACACTGCGCCGATCGCGGACCTGTCCGGACGGGTTCGCCTGGAGGAGACCGAGAAGTTCTACAAGATCACGATCGTGCCGGACGACGGCAGCGAAGAAGTGGTCTACGACAAGATCTCTCGTCGCCAGCGGCTGAAGTCGTTCAAGCACGAGGACGGCGAGGAGCGGTTGCTCTCCGACGGCGATCACGTCGAGGTCGGTCAGCAGCTCATGGAGGGTTCGGCCAACCCGCACGAGGTTCTTCGCGTGCAGGGTCAGCGGAGCGTTCAGCAGCACCTCGTCAACGAGGTGCAGGACGTCTACCGCGCCCAGGGTGTGTCGATCCACGACAAGCACATCGAGGTGATCGTGCGGCAGATGCTGCGCCGCGTCACGATCATCGACTCGGGTGCTACCGAGTTCCTGCCCGGTTCACTGACCGAGCGTGCGGAATTCGAGTCGGCGAACCGTCGCGTCGTGGCCGAGGGCAACGAGCCCGCGGCCGGACGTCCGGTGCTCATGGGCATCACGAAGGCATCGCTGGCCACCGATTCGTGGCTGTCGGCGGCGTCGTTCCAGGAGACCACTCGCGTGCTCACCGATGCGGCGATCAACTGCCGCAGCGACAAGCTGCAGGGTCTGAAGGAGAACGTGATCATCGGTAAGTTGATCCCGGCCGGTACCGGCATCGCCCGTTACCGCGACATCCAGGTGCAGCCGACCGAGGAAGCTCGGGCAGCTGCGTACACGATCCCGTCCTACGAGGATCAGTACTACAGCCCGGACTTCGGCCAGAGCTCCGGCCAGGCCGTGCCGCTGGACGACTACGGATTCTCGGATTACCGCTAAGACCATCCGCTAGTCAGCACGACGGAGAAGCCCCCGCTTTCGAGCGAGGGCTTCTTCGTGTTCGGGGCTTGCGGCTCCGGTACCGCGACGAACGTGACGCTGGAGTCGCGTTCGATGCCCAAGGTGACTCCAGCGTCACGTTCGCGGGAGCCAGGACGTCGTCGACTCGTCGGTCCGCCTCTCTAGACTGGCGGCGTGTTGATCGGCTCGCATGTCCACAACGACGATCCGCTGTCCGCCGCAGAGGCGGACGGCGCCGACGTCGTCCAGTTCTTCCTCGGCGACCCGCAGAGCTGGAAGAAGCCCAAGCCGCGCGAGGACGCGGAGGTGCTCAAGGCGTCGACGACGCCGCTGTACGTGCATGCGCCGTATCTGATCAACGTCGCGTCGGCCAACAACCGCGTCCGGATCCCGTCGCGCAAGATCCTGCAGGACACCTGCGACGCCGCCGCCGAGGTGGGCGCCACCGCGGTGATCGTGCACGGCGGGCATGCCGACGACAAGGACATGGACGCCGGGTTCGAGCGGTGGGCCAAGGCGCTCGACCAGCTCAAGACCGACGTGCCCGTCTACCTCGAGAACACCGCGGGTGGCGACCACGCGATGGCCCGCCACTTCGACACCATCGCCCGGCTGTGGGACCGCATCGGAGACATGGGCATCGGCTTCTGCCTCGACACGTGCCACGCGTGGGCTGCGGGGGAGGCGCTCATCGACGCCGTCGAGCGGATCAAGACGATCACCGGACGCATCGACCTGGTGCACTGCAACGACTCTCGCGATGCCGCCGGGTCGGGCGCTGATCGGCACGCCAACTTCGGCATGGGCCAGATCGACCCCCAGCTGCTCGTCGCCGTGGTCAAGGCCGCCGACGCGCCGGTCATCTGCGAGACGTCGGACGAGGGGCGCAAGGACGACATCGCGTTCCTGCGGGAGAACCTCGGCTGACGTCTCCCAGACGCCGGCGCGGTCGTTCTAGAGCGCGCTCGCGTTCTTGGCGGCTTCGATGGCGTCGTTCTCCGCGATCACCGTGACCACGGTCGACACGACCGGCTTCGGGGTCCAGTCCGGCCGGAACAGTCCGAACGAACCCTCCACCGCATCGCCGTCGGCCCTGTCGACCAGGGTGTGGATGAACGACGGTCCCGCGTAGGACAGGGTGCGCCACCCCCGCAGGAAGTCGCCGATGTATGCCGCCTGGTTGGCGTCGGACGCCTCCGACGACGGCTGCCCGTACTCCGTCGCCCAGATCTTCTTGTGACCGTCGCCGTTGGCGACCATCAGGGCGTAGATCCGGTTGGCCTGGCTGAGCGGCGACTCGAACATGTACCCGCCCTGGGAGAACGGGGTCGTGTACTGGTACGGGTGGAAGGACAGCGCGTCGAAGTAGCCGGCCGCCCCGGCCTTGTACATCTCGTCGACGAATCGCACCGGGTTGACCGTGAGGTTGAACCAGTCGAGCGTCGCACCCACCGACGCCGCCACGACCACGGCGTTGGGGTCAGCGGCCTTGATGGCGGGGTAGGCGGCCTTGAGCAGCTCGGTGTACTGGGCGGCATTGGGGCCGGGTTGCCAGAACATGATCGCGTTCGGCTCGTTCCAGACCTCCCATGCCGTGACCTTTCCCTTGTAACGAGCGGCTGCGGCGCCGGCGAACGCGGCGAATTGCGCGTTGCTGGCGGGCATTCCGGCCAGCGGTGTCGTATTCGCGACCGACGCCCACACCGGCGGTGAATTGAGGATGCCCAGCACCTTGATGTTGCGCGCCGCGGCACCGTTGATCACGCGGTCGACTGCACTCCAGTCGTTCCAACCCGGGATGGGCTGGACGGCTGCCCACGGCACCAGCACACGAAGGTCGGTGATGCCGACCGACTGCAGCTTGTCGAGCGCGATGTTGAGATCGGCTTGGGAGTAGAACAGCAGATCCGGCACGTGGATGGCGACGCTGGTCGGCCGCTGATCGATGGCGTTCGCCGCCGGCGGCACGATCGTGACCGACACCGTCGTGGTCGTCGACGCGCCCAGCGCGTCCCTGACCGTCACGGTGAAGACGTCGGTGTCGACTCCCGGAGTCACCAGCGCGGTGTAGCGGGCATCGACGGTGGGGGTGTAGGTGTACGCACCGGTGACGGCGTCGACCTTCACGACACCCTTCTTGGGCCCCGTGACGACCGTGTAGCTGAGCGCGTCGCCCTCGGGGTCGGTCGCCGTGACGGTGCCCGTCACGGTGCCGATCGCCGACGACGAACTGCCAACGGTCGCACCGACTACCGGGGCTTGGTTGCCGGCCGGGTATGGCGTGACGGGTGCGCTCAGGGTGAACGTCGCCGTGCCGCCGTATCCGTCGGAGACGGTGATGGTGAGCGCCTCGACCTTCGCAGCGGCCGTGGCACCGGGCGCCGAGGCGGCGTCGCGGGCGGCTGTCGTCGGGGTGTAGGTGAAGCTGCCGTTCGCTCCGATGACGAGCGTGCCCTTCTGCGGCGTGCTCGAGGTGAACGTCAGCGGGTCACCGTCGGGATCGACGGCCGTCAGGGTGCCGGTCACGACGCCCGTCTTGCCGTCGGTCTGCGTCACGGTGGCCGAACCGCCGGTGGGCTTGGCATTGGCAGGACTGATGCTCACCGTGACGGAGGTGGTGACGACGCCGCCGTGCCCGTCGCTGACGGCAACGGTGAAGGTGTCCTGCTTGTCGGCGACGGTGGCGCCGAGCTTCTGTGCGGCGTGGCGTGCGGCGGCGGTGGGGGTGTAGGTGAAACCGCCTGTGGCCGTGAGCGTCACGGTGCCCTTGCCGGGACCGACGGACGTGGAGTAGGTGAGGGCATCGCGGTCCGGGTCGGTGCCCGTGACGCTACCGGTCACGACACCCGTCGAACTGTTGGGCGTGCCAACGGACTTCGTGATCGTGGGCACTGCGTTCTTCGGGCTGATGGCGACCGTGACGGTGGTCGTGACGACACCACGCCTGCCGTCGGTCACCGTCACGGTGAACGTGTCGGTGGTGACGCTCGCCGGTGCGCCGACCGTCGAGGCGTTGTGCCGGGCGGCCGCGGTCGGCGTGTAGGTGTAGCCACCCGTGGCGGTGAGCGTCAGGGTCCCCTTCGTCGGGGCGCCGGAGACGGTGTACTTCAGCGGGTCTCCATTGGCGTCGGTCACGCCGAGGGTGCCGGTGACGGCGCCCGTGGTCGCGCTGGGCGCGCCCGTCGTCGGGGTTCCCGCCACCGGAGCCGCGTTCGGCGCAGTCAGCGTGACGACCCGCACCACGCCCGACACGCGGTCCGTCACGTACATCTCCGTGCCGTCTGGGGCGACGAAGGATGCCGGGCGTTGTGAGGCATCGACCGTCGGCACGGCGGCGATGGCGCTGATCAAGGCGCCCGTCGCAGTCGCGAACGAACCGACGCGACCGGCGGCATCGGTCACGAACAACGTGGTGCCGTCACGGCTCACGGCGAGCGCAGTGGGAGGGAGGCCGCCGATCGAGAAGGTCGCGGTCGTCGCGCGGGTCCTGGTGTCGACGACCGACACGGCCCCGTTCTCGGTGCCGACGTACAGCTTCACGTTGTCGGGGCTGACGACCAAAGAGGTTGCCCTGGTGCTCAATCGGATGATCTGAGTGGTCGTCGTCGACGTCGGGGCGAAGGACAGGATGGCAGTGCCGCCGGTGGGCGTGTCCGTCGTGACGTAGACGCGCGTGTTGTCGGGGCTGGTCGCGATGGCAGTCGGGCGGAAGCCGGCCGGCATCGTGGTCGTGGTGGCAACCAGGTTGGTCGAGGTGCTGATGCGCACGACCTTGCCCGCGTCGTAGCTCAACACGTACGCAGACCCGCCGGTCGGGCTCATGGTGATCGAGGTCGGCTTGGCGACGGCGATGGTCGCCACGCGCGCTCCGGTCACGGCGTTCAGCACGGTCACGGTGTTGCCGGTCGAGCTGGAGACGTAGATCCGCGTGCCGTCCTGCTTGACGGCGATGCCGTCGGGTGCGGTGCCGGCCGCGTACGTGCCCAGCACCTTCGCGGTGACCGTGTCGATGATCGTGACGGTGCCCGCCTCGCGGTTCGTCACGAAGGCGCGGGTATTGGTGGCGGCGATGGCGCCAGCCCCGTTCACTCCACCGATGTCGGTGCGGACGCCCATCGGGATGGCCGCGATCGGCACGTCGATCTGGACGGGCACCTTGTTGACCCCGTCGGACACGGTCACCGTCATCGCGATGGTGCCTGCCCCCGAGGGGTTGACGCCGGCGAGGAGTCGCTGCGCAGTGGTGGGCGTGTACGTGAACTTCGCCGTGGTCGCGTTGTAGACGAATGTCCCGGAGCCGGGTTTGGCGGTCAGGGTGATCGTCGGCTTCACGCCCTCCGGGTCGGAGGCGACGATGGTGCCCGTCACCGCTCCGGTCAGCGGGTTGGGCACGAGGAACGTTGCCGTCGCCGTTGGGGCTTGATTCACGACGGCAGTCGCGACGACCTGGGCGGCGGCCAACCGCATGGCCGCCGGAGCGGGTTCGGTCACCGCTGCCGTCCCGATCTCGCGGCGCGCGGCCGCGAGGAACATCCACGCCAATGGTGATTCCGTCCAGCCGCGCTGCATCGCGGAGAGCCACGACGTCAATGCCGGAGCCACGACATTGCTCAGGACCGTCGACACGACGTTCTGCACGGGCGCGACGGCGACGACGGGCGCCGGGGGAGTCGGCGTCAGCGACACCGGGGTGATCGTCGTGGACGAGGGCACCTGGGCTGCAGGTGCGGTCGTGGCCGTCGACGGGGTCTGTGCCGAGGTGGCCTGGGTCGCGGACGACTTCGGCTCCGTGGCCGACGAGGAGACAGCAGGTCCGCTGGTGGTGGCGACGGGGGTGGTGTCACGGGATGCCGTGTCGCCGTCGTCGTGCCGCGGCTTGTTCTTACCGGTGGGCTCCGTCGGGTTGGAGCCGTACGTCGACGTCTGCGCCCCGCCGGAGTGCGAGACGATCACGCCGGGCGCGACGTCCACTGTCGTGGCAGAGCCGGTGGTGGGCGCGGGTGTCGTGGTCGCGGCCCCGCTCGTCACCGGCGAGGTCGGCGGGGCATCGGTCGCTGGCGGCGTGGCCGTGTCGGCAGGCGACGGTGAGGGGTCGGCGGCGGGTGCGCCATCGCCGGTTTCCTGGCTCGCCGCAGTCGTCGCGTCTCCGGCAGTGTCCGGACTCGCCCAGGCGACGCCCGCCGGTGTGGCGATGGCGGTGCCGACCCCCAGGGCGACGGCAAGAGCGCCCACTCGACCCACGAAATTGCTGTATTGCATGACGCACGACCCCAAATGCTCAGGACGAAGCCCCTCGTACGCAGTAGTGCGCACGGGGGAGTTCGGAGAAACGATAAATGGTTTGACGTCGTCGTCAGTTTAGCGGATGAAATACGTTGCTGCACCCTGGTTCAGCTAATTTGCTATAGCAGCGATAGCGGTATGAACCTGCAGTTGAAGCGGCATGTGACGTCATAGCCATCAGTGTCTGATCTTGTTTGCTTGCCAAATCGGGCAAATGGTATGTGAATGTGAGAACATCGGCCGCGTTACGGAAGTGGCGAATGGTTCGACCAATCAAGATCGAGTAACGGGCGTGGCATCTCAGCGCGGAATCCACGGGTGAATGGCGACTCGCCGCGCCGACCACGGGCGTGATGAACGCGCCTCGAACTGTGGATGGCCGAGCGGTTAACTAGTCTGACTCGGGGAATGGCGGTAGCGGCGCCGCAATCCCGAGTCCCTTCGCGCGAGCGGCTCGCACGATGTCAGCTCCGGCGAAAGGTCGATGTGTCTGCGATTGACGATGGGCCGTCGATCGGATTCGCGCGTGTCCTCGATCCGCCAGTCACCAGGAATCGACGTGGTGAGCGACTGCGCGTGCTTCGGTGGGTAGCGATCGCGACGTGGGCGTTCGTCATCGTCTACCGCACCGTCACCGACGGCTTCGCGTTCAACCGGGAACTGCTTCTCCTCTACATCGCCATCGGCTTGCTCGTCGCCAGCATCGGTCGCGGCCGCAGGATGCTCTACGTCGTCCGCGACTGGCTGCCGTTCGCGGTGGTCCTGCTTGCCTACGACCTGAGCCGCGGCGCGGCGACGCTCATCGGCAGGCCGACGCTGTGGCACTGGCAGGCCGACGCCGACCGGTGGTTGTTCGGCGGCACGATGCCCACGGTGTGGCTGCAGGAACGCCTCAAGGTGCCCGCCACCCCGTGGTGGGAAGTGGTCATCAGCACCGTCTACATGTCCTTCTTCATTCTTCCGTACGTCGTTGCGGCGGTCCTGTGGCTGCGCAACCGCGACGAGTGGAAGGCGTTCGTCAAACTCTTCGTCGGCCTGTCGTTCGCGGCGTTGGTCGTCTACGCGCTCGTGCCCGCGGCGCCGCCGTGGGCAGCGGCCCGGTGCACGGCTGCCGACGTCGCCGGCGGTCCATCCGGACCGAGATGCATGTTCCGTTCCCCGCGCGGCGTGCCCGACGGCGGGATCCTCGGCGCAATGCAGAGCAGCCAGGACGGCGCGAATCCGTGGATCGAGCGGATCGTCACGCGCGGCTGGGGGAAGCTCAACCTGCATTCCGCCGGCGCGCTCATCGACCAGGGTCAGGCCAACGTGAACCTCGTCGCCGCCATCCCGTCGCTGCATGCCGGGATGTCCGCCGCCATTGCCGCGTTCCTCTGGCACCGCATCAACAAGAAGTGGCGCCCGGTGCTGGTCGCCTACGTACTCATCATGGCGTTCACGCTGGTGTACACCGCCGAGCACTACGTCGTGGACATCCTGCTGGGCTGGGCGTTCGCCGCCGTGGTGGCTTTGGCGATCAACCGGCACACCGCGTGGCGGCGCCGGCGCTCACACGCCCGTGAGATAGACCTTGCGCAGAGTCTCGGTGACCGTCCAGACGGTCTCGGCGCCGGCCGCGAGCCTGACCACGTCGCCGGCCTGCAGATGCAGGGTGGGGCTGTCGTCGGCGAACGCGACGGTGGCTGACCCGGCGAGCACCACGAACACCTCCTCGGCCTCGACGTCGCTCATCGTTCCTGGCGTCATCTCCCACACGCCGACCTCGAGCCCGGCCAGTTCGGTCACGGGGTGAACGGCGGTCGTTGGTTTACCGTCGAGCGACTGTTCGGCCGGGACCGGCGCGCGGTCGAGGTCGATGGTGGCAGCATGGACGACGGTGTTCGGTTGCACCCGAACACTGTGCCGCCTGGGCCCGCGAGTGTCACGTCGGGAAAACGACCGTATTACGCATCTTGTGCGATTGTCGGCAAAATGTAACAGTGGGGGCATGGCTGATACCCACGTCGTCACCAATCAGGTTCCGCCGCTGGAGGAGTACAACCCGGCGACCTCGGAGGTGTTGGCCGAGGCTCTCGTGCGCGAGGGCGGCGGGTGGGGTGCCGACGAGGTCAACGAGTTGGGCGAACTCTGCGGTACCGCGCAGGCGCAGCGCTGGGGTGAACTGGCCGACCGTCACCGTCCCGTGCTGCGCACCCACGACCGCTACGGGAACCGCGTCGACGAAGTCGAGTACGACCCCGCCTATCACGAACTCATGACCGTGGCCGTGAGTCACGGCCTGCATGCGGCGCCATGGGCCGATGACCGGCCGGGCGCGCACGTGGTCCGCGCGGCGAAGACGTCGGTGTGGACACCCGAGCCCGGCCACCTCTGCCCCATCTCCATGACCTATGCGGTGGTGCCCGCACTGCGCTTCAATCCCGAACTCGCCGCCGTCTACGAGCCGCTGCTCAGCAGCCGCGTCTACGACCCGGAGATGAAGATCCCCAATCGCAAGCGGGGCATCACCGCCGGCATGTCGATGACGGAGAAGCAGGGCGGTTCCGACGTCCGGGCGGGAACCACCGAGGCCGTGCCGAACGGCTTCGGAACCTACAGCATCACCGGGCACAAGTGGTTCACCTCGGCGCCCATGTCCGACGTCTTCCTGGTGCTGGCCCAGGCCCCCGGCGGACTCACCTGCTTCCTGTTGCCGCGCGTGCTTCCCGACGGCACCCGCAACCGGATGTACCTGCAGCGGCTCAAGGACAAGCTCGGCAACCACGCCAACGCCTCCAGCGAGGTCGAGTACGACGGCGCCATCGCCTGGCGCGTGGGCGAGGAGGGCCGGGGCGTGCCGACCATCATCGAGATGGTCAACCTCACCCGGCTCGACTGCACGCTCGGCAGCGCCACCAGCATGCGCACCGGCCTGACCCGTGCGGTGCACCATGCGCAGCACCGAAAGGCGTTCGGCGAGTACCTGATCGATCAGCCGCTGATGCGCAACGTCCTCGCCGACCTCGCCGTCGAGGCCGAGGCGGCGACGATGCTCGCGATGCGAATGGCCGGTGCCACCGACAAGGCGGTGCACGGCGACGAGCGCGAGACCCTGTTGCGGCGCATCGGCTTGGCCGCGGGCAAGTACTGGGTGTGCAAGCGCGCCACCCCGCACGCCGCGGAGACCATGGAGTGCCTCGGCGGCAACGGCTACGTCGAGGAGTCCGGAATGCCCAGGCTGTACCGGGAGGCCCCGCTGATGGGCATCTGGGAGGGCTCGGGCAACGTCAGCGCGTTGGATACATTGCGCGCCATGGCAACTCGACCGGAGTGCGTCGAGGTGCTGTTCGACGAACTCGCGACCGCGGCGGGCCAGGACGCCCGCTTCGACGCGCACGTCACGGCGCTGCGCCAGACGCTCGGCTCCGCGGACGACGTGGCGACCATCCGGTACCGCGCACGCAAGGTGGCCGAGGACATCGCGCTGGCGCTGCAAGGGTCGCTGATGATCCGGCACGGGCACCCGGCGGTGGCCGAGGCGTTCCTGGCCAGCAGGCTCGGCGGGCAGTGGGGCGGTGCGTTCGGGACGCTGCCTACCGGACTGGACCTGGCGCCGATCATCGAGCGCGCGCTGGTCAAGGGATGACCGCCCGCAGCGAGCGTGCGCAAACTCGGGTTTCGGGGCGGCGTGTCGCCCGCAGACACGCACGCTCGCCGAGGGTGGTGACGACCGCATGACGCATGCGATCCGGCCCGTCGACTTCGACGACCTCAAGACGATGACGTACGAGGTGACCGACCGCGTCGCGCGAATCACCTTCAACCGGCCCGAGAAGGGCAACGCGATCGTCGCCGACACCCCACTCGAACTCTCCGCACTCGTCGAGCGCGCCGACCTGGATCCGGCGGTGCACGTGATCCTGGTGTCCGGCCGGGGCGAGGGGTTCTGCGCGGGTTTCGACCTGTCCGCCTACGCCGAGGGTTCGTCACCGGCCGGCGGCGGCAACCCGTACAAGGACACCGTGCTGTCGGGCCGCACGCAGGGCATCAACCACCTGCCCGATCAGCCGTGGGATCCGATGATCGACTACCAGATGATGAGCCGGTTCGTCCGCGGGTTCTCCAGCCTGATGCACGCGGACAAGCCGACCGTGGTGAAGATCCACGGCTACTGCGTGGCCGGCGGCACCGACATCGCACTGCACGCCGACCAGGTGATCGCCGCGTCGGACGCCAAGATCGGCTATCCGCCGATGCGTGTCTGGGGAGTGCCCGCCGCGGGGCTGTGGGCGCACCGGCTGGGCGACCAGCGCGCGAAACGCCTTCTGTTCACCGGTGATTGCATCTCGGGAACCCAGGCGGCCGAGTGGGGGCTGGCCATCGAGGCACCTGAGCCCGCCGACCTCGACGAGCGGACCGAGCGCCTCGTGGAGCGGATCTCGGCGATGCCGGTCAACCAGCTGATCATGGCCAAGCTCGCGCTCAACACCGCCCTGCTGCAGCAGGGCATCGCCACCAGCAGGATGGTCAGCACCGTCTTCGACGGCGTGGCGCGGCACACCCCCGAGGGGCACCAGTTCGTCGCCCAGGCACGCGAACACGGCTTCCGCGATGCCGTGCGGGCTCGCGACGAGCCCTACGGCGACGCGGGACGCCGCACCTCCGGGGTATGACCGATGCCGCCGCCGCGCAGGGACCACGCCCCTCGCGCGGCGACGCGTCGACGGCGCTGGCACGCATGACCGCGCGCTCAGTGGTGCTGAGCGTCCTCCTAGGCGCCCACCCCGCATCGGCGTCGGCGGCCGAACTGATCCGGCTCACAACGGACTTCGGCATTCGCGAGTCGACGCTACGGGTGGCGCTGACCCGGATGGTCGGGGCCGGTGACCTCATCCGATCGGCCGACGGATACCGGCTATCGTCGCGTTTACTGGCACGGCAACGGCGCCAGGACGATGCGCTCGACCCGAAGCCCAGGCCGTGGGACGGGTCCTGGACCACGGTCGTCGTGACCAGCGTGGGCACCGATGCCCGCAACCGGGCAGCACTGCGAACCGGCCTGTGCGAGATGCGGTTCGGCGAACTGCGGGAGGGCGTCTGGATGCGCCCGGCGAACCTCGAGCTGGCAGTGCCCGACGCGCTGCGTGACCGGGTGCGCGTGCTGACCGCGCGCGACGACGATCCCGCCGGTCTCGCCGGCCGCCTCTGGAACCTGACGGGCTGGTCGGCGACGGGACACCGGCTACTCGACGAATTGCGCTCTGCATCATCCGTACCCGGCCGCTTCACCGCCGCGGCGAGCATCGTGCGTCACCTGCTGACCGACCCCGTGCTGCCCGACGAGCTGCTGCCCGCCGACTGGCCCGGCGCCGCACTGCGGTCCGCGTACCTCGACTTCGCCGCCGAACTGACGGCTCGACGCAAAGACACCGAACTGGACGACACCGAACTGGACGACACCGAACTGATGGAGGCGACATGACGGGTCCCGAGGGTACGGGCGCAGCGACGAGCCCGGGCGGCGTTCGGGTGGAGCGCAACGGCCCGGTGACCACGGTGATCATGAACCGGCCCGCGGCCCGCAATGCCGTGAACGGTCCGGCGGCCGCCGAGTTGTACGCCGCGTTCGACGAGTTCGACAGCGACGACGATGCCTCCGTCGCCGTCCTGTGGGGTGACAACGGAACGTTCTGCGCGGGAGCGGATCTCAAGGCGTTCGGCACGCCCGACATGAACCCGGCGCACCGCACGGGCCCAGGCCCGATGGGGCCGACCCGCATGGTTTTGTCCAAGCCGGTGATCGCGGCGGTCAGCGGGTACGCCGTCGCAGGCGGGCTCGAACTGGCGCTGTGGTGCGACCTGCGGGTGGCCGAGGAGGACGCCACCTTCGGCGTGTTCTGCCGGCGGTGGGGCGTGCCATTGATCGACGGGGGCACCGTGCGCCTGCCCCGGCTCATCGGTCAGAGCCGGGCGATGGATCTCATCCTCACCGGCCGCGCAGTCGGGGCGCAGGAAGCGCTGCAGATGGGCCTCGCCAACCGGGTCGTCGGCAAAGGCGACGCGCGCCGCGCGGCGGAGGAGTTGGCGGCCGAACTCGCTGCGCTGCCACAGCTGTGCATGCGGTCCGATCGGCTGTCGGCGATGGGGCAGTGGGGCATGTCGGAGGCCGAGGCCATCGATACCGAATTCGCCAGCCTGTCCCGGGTCTCATCCGAATCACTAGCGGGCGCACGGCGTTTCGCCGATGGTGCCGGGCGGCACGGCGCTTAGCCCTCGTGGCCACGCGAGAGCCTGACGGGCGCGCGTGGGCTCAGCCCTTGTCGACCTTGTTGCCCGACCCGCGGTCCTCGACCTTCGGCTCACCCTCGCGGTAGCTGACCGTGTTGTTGAGGCCGACCACCGTCAGGCTGTCGTCGACCCTGTCGAACGTGATCTTGTTGTCCGCTCCGCCGATGTTCACGCTGGCGCAGGTGCCCTTGACGGTGAGGGTGTTGTTGGACCCACCGACGTTGAGCGACTTGCCATCCGCGCAGTCGATGTCCGCGGTGGTGCCGAACGAGCCGTAGTTGATGGTGTTGCCGATCTCGACCTGCGCGCCCGAGCTGCCTGCCGTTGCGGAGGGGGAGTTGGAGTCGCTGCTGTTGGCGCCGCAGCCGGTGAGTCCCCAGGCCGCGGCGGTGATGCTCAGCGCTGCGATCAGGATCCGGGAGTGGGCGCGCATGCAGTCCCTCGCTTCGTCGTCGGCGGCGTCAATTCGACGCCGCCCCAAGACTACGCGGGGACGCGGTCGATTCGGTTGGTCATGCCGAGTTCGCGGCCGCGGTCCCAGACCTTCGGCGCGCCGGTGCGGTAGTACACCGTCTGGTCGAAGCCGTAGACCGTGATGTCGTTGACGACGTTCTCGGCGATGACGGTGTTCGAAGAGCCCTGCACCGAGACGCCCCAGCACGACCCCTTGGCGGTGATGAAGTTGCTGGTGCCCACGATGATCAACGCCGCGTCGTTGCAGTCGATCGTCTGAGAGATGCCCTGCCCGGTGATGTGGGTGTCACCGTTCTTCGCCGCGGCCGACGGCGCACCGGCGATCAGCCCCGAGGCCACCGTCACCGAGACCGCGGTCATCGCGATCGCGAGCGTGCCTGCCGACTTCGGCCCGCACGGCGCCTTGATGCTCATGGTGCTCCCCTCGCCGACAGCGATTCCGATCGTCGCAGCCTACGTTGCCCGACCGCGCCCGCGTCAGTGGTTCGCAGCAACCAACCCCGGTCGAGCGGTGACCCGAGCCGACGTGCAGGTGAACGGTTAGAGTCATTAGTTGGTCCACGCCTCGGCGGCGACCACGAATCGACCCCGACCGAAGGACACGTGACTCATGGCAGCTCGGTCGGAGGCAGTCTCCGCGGGCGGCCGCACCAAGAGTCCGACCAGGACCACCAAGCTGAGCCGCGACGCCATCGTCAACGCCGCGCTGACGTTCCTGGACCGCGAAGGCTGGGACGCTCTCACCATCAACGCCCTGGCCAACCAGCTCGGCACCAAGGGACCGTCGCTCTACAACCACGTCCAGAGCCTCGACGACCTGCGGCGAACCGTCCGGATGCGCGTCATCGACGACATCATCGGCATGCTGAACAACGTCGGGCAGGGGCGCACCCGCGACGACGCCGTGGTCTCCATGGCCAGCGCCTACCGCAGCTACGCCCATCACCATCCCGGGCGCTACTCGGCGTTCACCCGGATGCCGCTGGGCGGCGACGACCCCGAGTACACCGCGGCCACCCGTGCCGCGGCCGGGCCGGTCATCGCGGTGCTCGTCTCCTATGGCATCGACGGCGAGAACGCGTTCTATTCGGCCCTGGAGTTCTGGTCGGCGCTGCACGGTTTCGTCCTGCTGGAGATGACCGGCGTGATGGACGACATCGACACCGACGCTGTGTTCACGGACATGGTGCTGCGCCTGGCTGCCGGCATGGAGCGCCGATGAGCGCTCTCATCAGCGCGTCGCCGCACGTGGGCCGGGATCGTCGTCTAACGTCGCTGGCGTTCACCGTGACGCGGTGACCCGCCCGAACGAACGCCGGGTGACGGGTGCCCCAACTTCGACTTCCACGAAGTGGACCCACGTCACCTGCAGCGATGGCGCCATGGCGGCGCTTTGACCTGCGCCATGCGCGACGGGTATCGTGGACGCTCGTGCCTGGCCAAGGCGCTTGCGATTGAAGTAGTACCTGCAAGCATGCCTGCACGCCGGGCCAATTCGCATGTTCACCGCGCATCGAAGCAATGATGCGCGCGAGCGCGCGACACGCCCGGTCGCGGGGGACGCGGCAGGACTGAAACCGCAGTACAGAGACTTGAGCACCACCCGAATACAGCAAGCAGCACCACGGAGAGACACAGAAAGCCGGTACATGCCAACCATCAACCAGCTGGTCCGCAAGGGCCGCCGCGACAAGATCGCCAAGGTCAAGACCGCGGCCCTCAAGGGCAGCCCGCAGCGCCGCGGCGTGTGCACTCGCGTGTACACGACCACCCCGAAGAAGCCGAACTCGGCACTTCGCAAGGTGGCGCGCGTGAAGCTGACCAGCGCGGTCGAGGTCACCGCCTACATCCCGGGTGAGGGCCACAACCTGCAGGAGCACTCGATGGTGCTGGTGCGTGGTGGTCGTGTGAAGGACCTCCCCGGTGTGCGCTACAAGATCATCCGCGGCTCGCTCGACACCCAGGGTGTCAAGAACCGCAAGCAAGCCCGCAGCCGTTACGGCGCCAAGAAGGAGAAGAGCTAATGCCGCGCAAGGGGCCCGCGCCGAAGCGCCCGCTGGTCAACGACCCGGTCTACGGATCGCAGCTCGTCACCCAGCTCGTCAACAAGGTGCTGCTGGACGGGAAGAAATCCCTCGCCGAACGCATTGTCTATGGTGCGCTCGAACAAGCCCGTGAGAAGACCGGCACGGACCCCGTGGTGACGCTCAAGCGCGCCATGGACAACGTCAAGCCGGCCCTCGAGGTTCGCAGCCGCCGCGTCGGTGGTGCCACCTACCAGGTGCCCGTCGAGGTCCGTCCGGAGCGTTCGACGACCCTCGCCCTGCGCTGGTTGGTCGGCTTCTCCAAGCAGCGCCGCGAGAAGACCATGGTCGAGCGCCTCGCGAACGAACTCCTCGACGCCAGCAATGGCCTGGGTGCCGCAGTCAAGCGCCGCGAGGACGTTCACAAGATGGCCGAGGCGAACCGGGCCTTCGCGCACTACCGCTGGTGATCTCCGGCCCGCGGTCGTGCTTGACCGCAGGGCGCTACACACACCTAACTAGCAAGCGAAAGAGTGGGATTTAGCCGTGGCACAGGACGTGCTGACCGACCTCACGAAGGTCCGCAACATCGGCATCATGGCGCACATCGACGCCGGCAAGACGACGACGACCGAGCGCATCCTCTACTACACCGGTATCAGCTACAAGATCGGTGAAGTTCACGATGGCGCGGCCACGATGGACTGGATGGAGCAGGAGCAGGAGCGGGGCATCACCATCACCTCCGCTGCCACCACCTGCTTCTGGAATGGCAACCAGATCAACATCATCGACACCCCCGGGCACGTCGACTTCACCGTCGAGGTGGAGCGTTCGCTGCGCGTGCTCGATGGCGCCGTCGCCGTCTTCGACGGCAAGGAGGGCGTCGAGCCCCAGTCCGAGCAGGTGTGGCGCCAGGCCGACAAGTACGACGTTCCGCGCATCTGCTTCGTCAACAAGATGGACAAGCTGGGCGCCGACTTCTACTTCTCGGTCCGCACGATGAAGGAGCGCCTCGGCGCCAACGTCATCCCGATCCAGCTGCCGATCGGCTCCGAAGGCGACTTCGAGGGCGTCATCGACCTGGTCGAGATGAACGCCAAGGTGTGGCGTGGCGAGACCAAGCTCGGTGAGACCTACGAGACCATCGAGATCCCCGCCGAGCTGCAGGACAAGGCCGACGAGTACCGCAACTCGCTGCTCGAGGCCGTCGCCGAGACCGACGACGCGCTGATGGAGAAGTACTTCGGTGGCGAGGAACTCTCGATCGAGGAGATCAAGGGCGCGCTGCGCAAGCTGACGATCTCGTCGTCGGCCTACCTGGTGCTGTGCGGCAGCGCGTTCAAGAACAAGGGCGTGCAGCCCATGCTCGACGCCGTGATCGACTACCTGCCCTCGCCGCTCGACGTCGAGTCGGTCAGTGGACACGCCCCGGGCAAGGAGGACGAGATCCTCGTCCGCCGGCCGTCGACCGACGAGCCCTTCTCCGGGCTGGCGTTCAAGGTCGCGACGCACCCGTTCTTCGGCAAGCTGACCTACGTGCGCGTCTACTCGGGCACCGTGGAGTCCGGCAGCCAGGTCATCAACGCGACCAAGGGCAAGAAGGAGCGTCTGGGCAAGCTGTTCCAGATGCACTCCAACAAGGAGAACCCGGTTGAGCGGGCCTCGGCGGGGCACATCTACGCCGTGATCGGTCTCAAGGACACCACCACCGGTGACACCCTGAGCGATCCGCAGCATCAGGTCGTGCTCGAGTCGATGACCTTCCCCGATCCCGTGATCGAGGTGGCCATCGAGCCCAAGACCAAGAGCGACCAGGAAAAGCTGTCCCTGGCCATCCAGAAGCTCGCCGAAGAAGATCCGACCTTCAAGGTGCACCAGGACGACGAGACCGGCCAGACCGTCATCGGCGGCATGGGCGAACTGCACCTGGACATCCTCGTCGACCGCATGCGTCGCGAGTTCAAGGTCGAGGCCAACGTCGGCAAGCCGCAGGTCGCCTACAAGGAGACCATCAAGCGCGCGGTCGAGAAGGTCGAGTTCACCCACAAGAAGCAGACGGGTGGCTCCGGCCAGTTCGCGAAGGTCCTCGTCAGCATCGAGCCTTTCTCGGGCGAGGATGGCGCGACCTACGAGTTCGAGAACAAGGTCACCGGTGGCCGCATCCCGCGCGAGTACATCCCGTCGGTGGATGCCGGTGCGCAGGACGCCATGCAGTACGGCGTGCTGGCCGGCTACCCGCTGGTGAACGTCAAGCTCACCCTGCTCGACGGCGCATACCACGACGTCGACTCCTCGGAGATGGCGTTCAAGATCGCTGGTTCCCAGGTGCTGAAGAAGGCTGCTGCGCAAGCCCAGCCGACGATCCTGGAGCCCGTCATGGCCGTCGAGGTCACCACCCCGGAGGACTACATGGGTGAAGTGATCGGCGACCTGAACTCCCGCCGTGGCCAGATCCAGGCCATGGAGGAGCGCAGCGGTGCGCGCGTCGTCAAGGCGCAGGTGCCGCTGTCCGAGATGTTCGGCTACGTCGGCGACCTCCGGTCGAAGACCCAGGGCCGGGCGAACTACTCCATGGTGTTCGACTCGTACGCCGAAGTTCCGGCGAACGTGTCGAAGGAGATCATCGCGAAGGCCACCGGTCAGTAGTCCGGTACTTTGCAGACCACACAACTGAACACATCAACACACCTGCTTTAAGTAAAAGCACCAACAAGTCCAGGAGGACACCACAGTGGCGAAGGCGAAGTTCGAGCGGACGAAGCCGCACGTCAACATCGGGACCATTGGTCACGTTGACCACGGCAAGACGACGCTTACGGCAGCAATCACGAAGGTTCTGCACGACAAGTACCCCGATTTGAACGAGTCGCGCGCATTCGACCAGATCGACAATGCGCCCGAGGAACGTCAGCGTGGTATCACGATCAACATCTCCCACGTGGAGTACCAGACGGAGAAGCGCCACTATGCGCACGTCGACGCACCTGGTCACGCTGACTACATCAAGAACATGATCACCGGTGCCGCCCAGATGGACGGTGCAATCCTCGTGGTCGCCGCCACCGACGGCCCGATGCCGCAGACCCGTGAGCACGTGCTGCTCGCCCGCCAGGTCGGCGTGCCCTACATCCTGGTCGCGCTGAACAAGGCCGACATGGTCGACGACGAAGAGCTCCTCGAGCTCGTCGAGATGGAGGTCCGCGAACTGCTGGCCGCCCAGGAGTTCGACGAGGACGCCCCCGTCGTGCAGGTCTCGGCGCTCAAGGCCCTCGAGGGTGACCCGAAGTGGGTCGAGTCCGTGGCCAAGCTCATGGAGGCCGTCGACGAGTCCATCCCGGACCCGGTGCGCGAGACCGAGAAGCCGTTCCTCATGCCCGTCGAGGACGTCTTCACGATCACCGGCCGTGGCACCGTGGTGACCGGTCGCGTCGAGCGTGGCGTGATCAACGTGAACGAGGAAGTGGAGATCGTCGGCATCAAGACGACCACCACCAAGACGACCGTCACCGGTGTCGAGATGTTCCGCAAGCTGCTCGACCAGGGTCAGGCCGGCGACAACGTCGGTCTGCTGGTTCGTGGCATCAAGCGCGAGGACGTCGAGCGCGGCCAGGTCGTCGTGAAGCCCGGCACCACGACGCCGCACACCGAGTTCGACGGCAGCGTCTACATCCTGTCGAAGGACGAGGGTGGCCGTCACACGCCGTTCTTCAACAACTACCGCCCGCAGTTCTACTTCCGTACGACGGACGTGACCGGCGTGGTGACCCTCCCCGAGGGCACCGAGATGGTGATGCCCGGTGACAACACCGACATCTCCGTCAAGCTGATCCAGCCCGTCGCCATGGACGAGGGCCTGCGCTTCGCGATCCGCGAGGGTGGCCGTACCGTCGGCGCCGGCCGTGTGACCAAGATCAACAAGTAGTCGTTGGTCTGAACCAGTACCGCTGAAGCGGCGCTCACCTTCGGGTGGGCGCCGCTTTCGCGTCAGCGGGCTTCGGACCCGCTACGCTGCGCTGATGACTGAACCCCCGGTGGTCGCGGCGTCGGATGCCGACGGCGAGACGGCGGGCGCCGCACGGGCACGGTTCACCGTGCACGCCTTCACCGACGTCGGGCTGCGGCGACGTCGCAACGAGGACGCCGTGCTCGTCGGCGGTTGGCTGTGCCAGACCCACGACGGATCGCTGGTCACCATGGACTTCGCGCCCGCGCCCCCGTTCGTGTGCGCCGTGGCCGACGGCATGGGCGGTCACGCCGGTGGCGACCTGGCGAGCCGGGTCGCGATGAACCTGGTGGCCGCGGCGTTCCGGGACTGGCGTGGCGCCGACGACGTCTCCGATGCGCTGCTCGCGATCAACGATCAGGTGCGGGCGGTCGGCATCGAGACGGAGCTGCAGGGGCTGGGCACCACGATCGCCGGATTGTGCTTCCTGGCCGATCAACTCGTCGTCTTCAACGTGGGGGACAGCAGGATCTACTCGATGACCGACGGCGCTCTCGAGCAGCTGTCGGTCGACGACTCCGTCTTCGACACCAATGGCCGACCGACGAACATCGTGACCCAGTCGATGGGGCAGGTTGCGCCGGTGCGTCCGCACATTCTCGAACTCCCGCTGCGACAGGGCACCTTTCTGCTCTGCTCGGACGGCGTGAGCGGGCTGATGAGCGACGACGAACTGCGCGACGCGGTGCAGCCTGCCGACCCCGCCGACTGGGGCGCCCGGATCGTCGAGACGGTGCGGGCCAACGGTGCCGACGACAATCTCTCGTTCGTGATCGTCGAGGTGACGGCGACCTAGCCGCCTGACGAGTTTGGGATCGGTAGCCGACGCGTCGGCGTTACTCTGACCTGCGAATAGGCCAGTCGACGCGAGGAGCAACCATGTTGTGGCGTTACGTAAAGGCGCAGCTGATGGTGCTGCTGTGCGGCGGTCTCGTCGGCCCCATCTTCCTGGCGATCTTCTTCGCCACGGGCCAGGACCCGTTGTTCAAGTGGATGTTCTGGACGGGTCTGCTCGTCACCGCCGTCGACGTCCTGGTCGCCCTGGCACTCGCCAGCTACGGTACGAAGCGGGCCGCCAAGACCGAGATGCTCGAGTCCAGCGGAGTGGTGGCGCTGGCGCAGATCACGGGCATCGCCGAAACCAACACCCGGATCAACGACCAGCCGCTCGTCAAGCTGGATCTGCGGATCGAGGGGCCGGGCCTCACGCCGTTCACGGCGCAGGACTCCGTGGTCGCATCGATCTCGCGGTTGCCGATGATCACCGGCCGCAGGCTCGTCGTGCTCGTCGACCCCGCCACCAACACCTTTCAGATCGACTGGAACCGCAGCGGTTTGATCAACGGCCTGGTGCCCGCACAGTTCACGCTCGCCGAGGACAACCGCACCTACGACCTGTCGGGCCAGGTCGGTCCACTCATGGAGATCATGCAGATCCTCAAGGCCAACGGCGTTCCCATGAACGGCATGATCGACATCCGGTCCAACCCGGCCGTGCGCCAGCAGGTGATGAGCGTCGTGCGTCGCGCCGCGGCCCAGCAGGCGCCGCCCGAACGGATGGCCGCGCCGATGGCGGCATCCCCGGCGGCGACGGCGTCCTTCGGCGCCCCGCCGGTGTCGGTTTCACAGCGGCTGCAGGAACTCGAGACGCTGCGCGCCACCGGTGCGATCACCGAGTCGGAGTACGCGTCGAAGCGGCAGCAGATCCTCGCCGACCTCTGACGCCTCAACTGCTGCGCCGAAATGACATTCCCTGTCGTTGAGCGCGCGTCTCAACGACAGGGAATGTCATTTCGGCGAAAATCCGGGCCTCGACCTTTACTAGAACACGTTTCAGTTCGGCTGCTAGCCTGAGCGCGCGGGTTTGACGAAAGGACTGGCGATGGCTGCAGGCAACGGAACGCTCGAGGGACGCGTGGCATTCGTGACCGGGGCGGCGCGCGGCCAGGGTCGCGCCCACGCGGTGCGACTGGCCCAGGAGGGCGCCGACATCATCGCCATCGACATCTGCGCGCCGGTGTCCGACACGATCACCTATCCCGCCGCCACCAGCAAGGAACTCGCCGAGACCGTGCGAGCCGTGGAAGATGCCGGACGCAAGGTGCTGGCCCGGGAGGTCGACATCCGCGACCTCGCCGCCCAACAGCAGGTGGTGGCCGACGGCGTCGAGCAGTTCGGTCGGCTGGACATCCTCGTCGCCAATGCCGGCATCCTGAGCTGGGGCCGCATGTTCGAGATGTCCGAGGAGCAGTGGGACACCGTCATCGACGTGAACCTCAACGGCACGTGGCGCACCATCCGCGCCGCCGTGCCCGCGATGATCGAGGCGGGCAATGGCGGGTCGATCATCGTCGTCAGCTCGTCGGCAGGCCTGAAGGCGACGCCCGGCAACTCGCACTACGCGGCCTCCAAGCACGGTCTGACCGCGATCACCAACTCGCTCGCACTCGAGGTGGGGGAGTTCGGCATCCGGGTCAACTCGATCCACCCCTACTCCATCAACACGCCCATGGTGGAACCCGAGGCCATGATGGAGGTCTTCAAGAACTACCCGACCTACCTGCACAGCTTCGCGCCGATGCCGCTGAAGCCGGTCAACCACGACGGCAAGCCGGGGCTGCAGGAATTCATGTCACCGGAAGAGGTTTCGGACGTAGTGGCGTGGCTGGCGGGCGACGGCTCGATGACCATCTCGGGATCGCAGATCGCCGTCGACCGCGGGACCATGAAGTACTGAGCGACATCCCCACGGCAACAAGGGGATCAGTTCGGCAGGACCAGCACCGGCACCGGACTGTGCCGGACGATCTTGGTGCCCTTGGAGCCGAGGAACACCCGCGCGATCGGCCCCTGCGGCGAGGTACCGAGTGCCAGCAGCTCCCCGTCGACCCATTCCGCCGCGTCGAGGGCCTGCGCCCAGCCGTTGCCCGTCACGACCTGAAGCTCCACGTCGTCATCGACGACGCCGTCGGTCCGCAACGCCTGCAGCGTCTCTCGCGCCTGGCCGGCCCACGACTCGAGGATCGAGTCCTCTGCGTGCAGCCCCACCTCCGGCGGGAACATGGTGCGCCCCCTCACGGCGAAGGTGATCACGCGCATCGGCACGTCGAGCCGGGCCGCCAGGGCCGTCACGCGTTCGACGACCTGTAGCGACCCCGGTGTGCCGGGGTAGGCGCACGTGATCCGGGTCAGGCCGTGGGTCTTCGAGCCCCGGTAGCCCCGCGGGCTCACGGCGAGTGGCACCGGCGATGAATGCAGCAGCCGGTCTGCGGTCGACCCGATGACCACCTGGCCGAGCTGCCCGTCCGAGGCGGACCCGAGCACGAGCGCCTCGGCGCCCAATTCCCCGACCGCATCGACGAGTCCGCCCGAGGCCGAGCGGTGCGCGAACTTGTGGAACGTGACGTCGAGCTGGGGATCGATCGTGCCGATGCAGTCGCGGGCCTGGGCGGCGGAGTCGGCGGCCAGTCGGTCCGCGTAGTGCGCGTACTCGGCGTCGATGCGGGCAGGCGACGGCGTGGTCCACGGCTTCGGAACCACGGTGACGACGGACAGCGACGTCTTGAGCGTCCTGGCTGCCTCCGCCCCGAGGTGCAGCGCAGACCGACCGGCCTTGCCTGCGAGATAACCGACTACGACGGTCACGGGCGACCCGCCTGCGCTACTCGCTGGGAAGTCACGGCTCGTCCCGCGGCGTCACGACGTCCACACCGGGTGCCGCGGATTCGATGATGCCGTCACCGCCATCGTTGAGCGCGCTGTGGTTGCGGCCCCAGACGAAGTAGAACGCCAGCACCACGGCCACCCACGCGCCGAACGCGATCCACGTGTACCAGTGCAGGCTGTAGAGGATGTAGGCGCAGGCGAGGATCGACAGGATCGGCGTCACCGGATACAGCGGCACCTTGAAGCCGCGCGGCAGGTCGGGTTCGCGTCTGCGCAGGATGATCACGCCGATCGACACCACGATGAAGGCCGTCAGCGTTCCGATCGAGACCATGTCGGCGAGCTTGTCGAGCGGAATGAACCCGGCCAGCAGGCTCACCACGATCGCCACGATGATCGTGTTGTTCACCGGCGTCATCGACCGCGGGTTGACCTTCGCGAACATGGCGGGCAGCAGGCCGTCGCGGCCCATCGCGAACAGGATGCGGGTCTGCCCGTACATCGTCACGAGGGTCACCGAGAAGATCGAGATCACCGCGCCCGCAGCGATCACCGTGCTGGCCCACTGACTTCCGGTGATCTCGTCGAGGATCACCGCGAGGCCGGCTTCCTGACCCTCGAACGCCTCCCACGGCTGGGCGCCGAGCGCGGCGAACGACACCAGCAGGTAGAAGCCGGTGACGATGAGCAGCGCGGCGATGATGGCGCGCGGCATCGTGCGCTGGGGATCCTTCACCTCGTCCCCGGCCGTGGAGACGGCATCGAGACCGATGTAGGAGAAGAAGATCGTGCCCGCGGCGAGGCCGACGGCCGCAGAGCCCATCGGGGCGAAGTCGGCGAATCGGTTGGTCTGAAAGGCGGTGAACGCGATGACGATGAACATGGCCAGCACACTGAGCTTGATGATCACCATGATCGTGTTGGCCCTGGCGGATTCCGATGCGCCGCGGATGAGCAGCAGCATGCACATGACGACCAGGATGATGGCAGGCAGGTTGACGATCCCGGGCTCGGTGTCCCAGGGCGCGGCGGTGATCGCTTGCGGCAGGCTGAATCCGAAGAGGTTCTCCAACAACTTGTTCAGGTACTGGCTCCACCCCACCGCGACCGCCGCCGTCGAGACGCCGTACTCCAGCAGCAGGCACGCGGCGACGCCCATGGCCACCAGTTCGCCCATCGTCGTGTAGGCGTAGGAGTACGTCGAACCCGATACCGGCACCGCAGAGGCCATCTCGGCGTAGCAGATGGCGGCGAGACCGGCAGCGACACCGGCGAGCAGGAACGACAGGATGACCGCCGGACCTGCCTCGGGTACCGCCTCGGAGAGGACGAAGAAGATGCCGGTGCCGACGGTTGCGCCGACGCCGAACATCGTCAGCTGGAAGACGCCGATCGTGCGCTTGAGGTGGTCGGAGGCGCCATGGGCGACCGGGGCCCCGAGGACGGGACGGCGCCGCAGCATCTGATCGGTCAGCTTCACCGGCGGGGATGTCATGCTGCCTCCAGGTGGGGGAGATTCAGGCGGGTGCCGACGTGACGTGCCCCTCGGCCAGTACGGCGGCGAACTGGTCGACGGCCCAGTCGATCTCCTCCTCGGTGATCACCAGGGGTGGTGCGAAGCGCAAAGTGGAACCGTGAGTGTCCTTAACGAGAACACCGCGGGCCGCCAGGCGCAAGCTGACGTGCTTGCCCGACCCGATCGCGGGATCGACGTCGACGCCCGCCCACAGCCCCAGACCGCGCACGGCGAGCACGCCATGGCCGATCAACCCGTGCAGACGCGCGTGTAGCCGCGCGCCGAGTTCGGCCGAGCGGGACTGGTATTCGCCGCGGCGGAGCATCCCGACCACGGTGGTCCCGATCGCGGCGGCCAGCGGGTTGCCCCCGAACGTCGACCCGTGCTCGCCAGGGTGCAGCACGCCGAGGACGTCCCGGTTGGCCACCACCGCCGACAGCGGGACCACGCCACCGCCGAGCGCCTTGCCCAGCAGGTAGACGTCGGGCACGACGCCCCAGTGGTCGCACGCGAACGTGCGCCCGGTGCGGGCGAGACCCGACTGGATCTCGTCGGCGATCATCAAGACGTTGCGGTCCGAGCAGAGCCGGCGGACCAGGGGCAGGTAGTCCTGCGGCGGCACGACGATGCCTGCCTCGCCCTGGATCGGCTCGATCAGCACGGCGACCGTGTGGTCGTCGATCGCGGCAGCCATCGCGTCCGCGTCACCGAACGGCACGGAGCGGAAGCCTGGCGTGTACGGCCCGAAGCCGCGCCGGGCGGTCTCGTCGTCGGAGAAGCTGATGATCGTGGTGGTGCGGCCGTGAAAGTTGTTGCGTGCCACGATGATGTTGCCCTCGCCCGCCGGCACGCCCTTGACGTCGGTGCCCCACTTTCGGGCCACCTTCAGTCCGCTCTCGACGGCCTCGGCGCCGCTGTTCATCGGCAGCACCACGTCCTTGCCGCACAGCTCGGCCAGCGCGGCGCAGAACGGGCCGAGCCGGTCGGAGTGGAAGGCGCGGCTGACCAGTGTGACGGCGTCGAGCTGGGCATGGGCGGCGGCGATGATCTCGGGATTGCGGTGCCCGAAGTTCACCGCGGAGTACGCGGCGAGACAGTCGAGGAAGCGCCTGCCCTCGACGTCGGTGATCCACGCCCCGTCGGCCGTCGTGGCGACGACGGGCAGCGGCGAGTAGTTGTGGGCGGCGTAGCGGTCGTCGAGGGCGATCGCGGCCGCAGTGGGAGATGGCGCCTCGCTTCCCGTGCGCTCGCTCACCGCGGTGGCCATGTCGTCCAGGATGCTCATCGATATACCTCCAGCGTGCAGCATTTGACGGACCCGCCGCCCTTGAGCAGTTCGGACAGATCGACGCCGATGGGCTCGAAGCCGGCGTCGGCGAGTTGAGCGGCGAACCCGGTGGCGGCAGCGGGAAGTACCACGTGCCTGCCGTCGGAGACCACGTTGAGGCCCAGGACGAAGGCATCGGCGCTGGCGACCTCGATGGCGTCGGGGAACAGGGCGCGGATGCGCGCTCGCGCCTCGTCGCTGAACGCGGGCGGGTAGTAGGCGATGGTCGTGTCGTCGAGCACCGCCAGTGCGGTGTCGAGGTGGTAGAAGCGCGGGTCGACGAGTTCGAGACTCACGAGGGGGAGTCCGATCGCGCGCTCGACCTCGTCGTGGGCCCGGCGGTCGGTGCGGAATCCGTATCCGGCCAGCACCATCGAGCCGGCGACCAGGAGGTCGCCCTGTCCCTCGTTGACGTGGTCGGTGTGTACCGGGTCGAAGCCGTGCGCCGTCATCCACTGGGCGTAGGCAGCTGCCTCGCCCGCGCGCTGGGGGTAGGCGAAGCGTGCCACCACGGCCCGGTCGCCGACGACGAGGCCGCCGTTGGCGGCGTAGACCATGTCGGGCAGGCCGCCGACGGGCTCGACGAGGTCCACGGTGTGGCCGAGCGAGAGGTAGGTCCGCCGCAGTTCGTCCCACTGACGCACGGCCAGATCCGCGTCGACCGAGGCGGTGACGTCCATCCACGGGTTGATGGCGTACTCGACGGCGAAGTACCTCGGGGCGGTCATCGCGTACCGGCGCAGCGACGCCGTGCGTGATCGCGGGGTCGCGGTTTCGGGTGTTGGCTGGCTGGCGACATCGGAGATCGTCATGAAGGAAACGATATGGACCGGGCTCTGCGCAATCAATCGCCACTCATTGCGCGTCGACCATCGATCCATTGCGCCACGGCTATGCTGACGACGATCCGTTGCGCCGAACCGGAGGAGTGCGGAGATGGACCGTCTGGACGAGACCGACGAGGCGATTCTCGCCGAGCTGACCGAGCACGCCAGGGCGACGTTCGCGGAGATCGGTGAGCGGGTGAATCTCTCCGCACCCGCGGTCAAGCGCCGCGTGGACCGCATGCTCGACAACGGGGTGATCCGCGGGTTCACGACCGTCGTCGACCGCAGCGCGATCGGCTGGGGGACCGAGGCGTACGTGCAGGTGTTCTGTCACGGCACCATCGCGCCCGACGAACTGCGGCGCGCATGGGAGGACATCCCCGAAGTCGTCAGCGCCGCAACGGTCACCGGCACGTCGGACGCCATGCTGCACGTGCTGGCCCGCGACATGCGGCACCTGGAGGAGGCGCTCGAACGCATCCGCGCCAGCGCGGACATCGAGCGCAGCGAGAGCATCGTCGTCCTGTCCAACCTCATCGAGCGCGCGCATCCCTGACCGCTGCCCACCAGCGCCCGGTCAGGGTAGGCGCACAACACTTCGGCCCCATCGTGTAAGAAAGCCACCGTGAGCAACAGTGCAGGCATCGTGATCGTCGGTGGTGGTCTGGCGGCCACGCGAACGGCCGAGCAACTCCGTCGTGCCGAGTACACCGGCCCGATCACGATCGTCAGCGACGAGGACCACCTGCCCTACGACCGACCGCCGCTGTCGAAGGACGTACTGCGCGGCGAAACCGATGACGTGCTGCTCAAACCCGCGGAGTTCTACTCCGAGCACGACATCACGCTGCGGCTCGGTTCGGCGGCCACCGCGCTCGACACCGCGGCGCAGACCGTCACGCTGGCAGACGGCGACGTCGTCCCCTATGTCGAACTCGTGATCGCGACGGGGCTCACGCCCAAGCGCATCCCGTCGCTGCCCGACCTCGAGGGCGTGCGTGTGCTGCGGACCCTCGACGAGAGCCTGGCGCTGCGCCGGCATGCCGGGTCGGTGCAGCGGGCCGTCATCATCGGCGCGGGCTTCATCGGCTGCGAGGTCGCGGCCAGCCTGCGCAAGCTCGGCGCCGAGGTGACCATCGTCGAACCGCAGCCCGCGCCGCTCGCATCCGTGCTCGGCCAGCAGATCGGCGAACTCGTGGCCAGGCTGCACCGGGCCGAGGGCGTAGACGTGCGCTGCGGCGTCGGCGTCGCGGGCGTCACCGGCTCCGGACACGTCGAGAAAGTGCAGCTGTCCGACGGCACCGAACTCGACGCCGACGTCGTCGTGGTCGGCATCGGCTCGCGACCCTCCACCGACTGGCTCGAGGGCAGCGGCGTCGAGATCGACAACGGCGTGGTCTGCGACGTGCACGGCAGGACGTCGGCGCCGAACGTGTGGGCGGTCGGCGATGTCGCGTCGTGGCAGGACGCCACGGGACACCAAGTGCGCGTGGAGCATTGGAGCAACGTCGCCGAGCAGGCCCGGGTGATCGTGCCCGCGATGCTCGGTGGTGACCCGCCCGACGTAGTCGTGGTGCCGTACTTCTGGAGCGACCAGTACGACGTCAAGATCCAGTGCCTCGGTGAACCCGAGGCCGACGACGTCGTGCACGTCGTCGAGGACGACGGCCGCAAGTTCCTCGCCTACTACGAGCGCGACGGTGTGGTCGTGGGCGTCGTCGGCGGCGGCATGCCCGGCAAGGTCATGAAGGCGCGCAGCAAGATCGCCAACGCCGCCCCGATCGCCGACGTCCTCCCCGCCTCCTAGCTGCGATTCGTGCACGCTCCGTTGCGCTGAGCGCGCCTCGGCGTGCACGAATCGCTAGAACTGGCCGAGGTAGAACCGGCTGCCCTGGTCGTCGGTGCACAGCGCCGAGAGGCCGTAGGACTGCCGGGACGGCTCCTCGATCACGGTTCCGCCGGCCTCCAGCACCCGGGCGACGGCTGCCTCGACGTCGTCCACCGTCCACATCGGGACCGTGACCGAGCGGTCGCTTCCCCCGGCGACGCCTGCCATCGGGTGGGTGTTCTCGATCTCCCAGCCGTCGTCGACGCGGCCCGGTTCGAACGTCCAGAACAGCAGCCGGCTGAAGAACGCCTTGAACTGCCCGGCGTCGGGCACGTGGTAGGTGATGTACGAGAGTTCGCCGGGCCCCGCACCGTTCAGGTCGGGCCGGGGCAGTCCCGGCCGCGGCGCGAACACCGCGAACGGCCCGCCCGCCGCATCGGTGGCGTCGAGCACGGTGCCGAAGTCGAACTCGATCGTCTGCCCGACCTGGCCGCCGCCGTCGACGATCGACCGCCTGGCGCCCGCCAGGTCTCCGACGGCGTAGCAGCACAGCATCGTCGGGGCACCGGGCACGGAGAACAGGCCGATCGGCGCGACGGTGTTGGTGACGCGGTTCGTCGCGGCGTCGTAGACCCAGCCCAGCACCCGACCGTAGAACGCGGCCGCGCGGTCGGCATCGGGGGTCCACAGCGAGACGAAGCCGACGTCGCCGTGCTGGATCGGCGTCACTGCGCCGGTGGCAGGCCCGGTCAGCATCCAGCGGTGTCCGAAGGGGTCGACGATGGTGGCGTTGCGCGACCCGTGCCCCTCCCCGACGTCCTGCACCACGGTGGCGCCTTGGCCGCGGACGCGGGCCAGCGCGTCGTCGGTATCGGGTACGGCGAGCATCATGCTGACCGAGACACCCTGTGCCGCTGGTGCTCTGAGGCCCAGCTCGGGGTACTCGTCGGCCAGGTAGAGGATGCCACCCGAGAGAGCGAGTTCGGCGTGGCCGATGCGGCCGTCGTCCATCGCGAACGGCTCGCCGACGACCTCGGCTCCGAAGGCGTCGACGTACCACTGGAGTGCGGCCCGGGCGTCCGGAACCGCCAGGTAGGGGATCGCGGCGGCGCGTGGGCCGGTCGCGTCGCGGGTCTCGTTGAGTTCGGCGAGCGCAGAATCTGTACCGCTCATGACGACGTCTCCCGTTCGGTTGGGCAGTGCGAGTGAGGATTCCAGGCGTGACCGCAGGCGTGCGGCGAAGTCGGGATCCGGGTCGACCGGAAGGTCACCGTCACGCAGGACGGTCAGGGGATCGTGGCCGTCGGGATGGTCGAACCGGGTCATCGCGCCCCTCCTTCCGGGTAGTGCTGCTTGAAGGCGCGTCGGGCGCGCACAAGCAGTGCCTCGGTGGCGTGCACGGTGCGGCCGATCAGCTCGGCACACTCCGGCACCGAGCGGTCGTCCATGTAGCGCAGTGCGAGCACCGTGCGGTGGTGCTCGGGCAACCGGGCCAGCACGCTCTCGGCGACGATGCGATCGACCTCGGCGTCCCATCGGTCCTCGCCGTCGGACTCTGGCACGTCGGCGACGGGGTCGGTGAAGCGGTCGTGCCTGCGGCGGTAGTGGTCGGCCAGCTTGTGGCGGGCCACGCCGATCAGCCACGGCACGGTGATCGGTGGCGGGCTGGCCTTCCGCGCGGCGTCCATCGCCGCGAGGAACGTGTCCGACGTCAGATCCTCGGCCGTGGCGCGGTCGGCGCACCGACGGACGAAGTAGCCGTACACCGACGGCAGCGCCTCGTCATACAGCGTCAGCAAGGCGCGGGGGGCGTCGTAGCCTTCCGCTTCTGTGCTCACACCCTCATCGTCGCCGTTGGGCCCCGAACTCCGACGCCCCATTCGCGAATTCGGCGCGTCAATCCGCGCCGAGCGCGGATCGGCGCGCCGAAATCACAGGTCGCCGAGGCCCGCGCTGACGGTGTCGAAGGCGTCGGTCAGCGCGCCGGGCAGCGACGCCGACTCGTCGGCCAGCCAGTGCCCGTACGCCGCCAGCGCGACCCCGAGCATCGTCCACGCCACGGTCTGCGGAACCAGGTCGGTGACTCGTGCGTCCAGCCTGCGCGCGACGAAGGCCGCGACGACGGTGCGCCATCCCGCGTACATCGTCATCGAGTGCGCCTGCAGTGCGTCGGTCTCGAGGATCACCCGCATCCGCTGCCGGTGCCGTGCGGTCTCCGCGTCGTCGAACTCGTTGAACGCCAACAACGCCGAGCGCAGAGCGGCGCGTAGGGGGACGTCGTCGGGGACGGCGTCGAGCAGGTCGCGCAGGTGGCCGAGGTGGGCGTCGAAGTCACCCCAGGGAATGGCGTTCTTGGAGGGGTAGTAGCGGAACAGGGTGCGGCGCGCGATGCCCGCGGCCTGGGCGACGTCGTCGACGCTGACCTCGTCGAAGCCGCGTTCGGCGAACAGGTCGAGCGCGACGTCGGCGATGTGGTCCTGCGTGGTGGAGCGACGCCTGCCCACGCGCGGCGCGACGTCGCCGGCGGCGGGGTGCCGGCGCTCGGATGCACTCGTCACGAATCGCCCTTCCGTTTCGGCACTCGATGCCATATTCTTGCGACCTGGGTCACAATTGTCGAGACCCACGACGCGAAAGGTACACATCATGGAGCAGGCGCAGCAGGCACCCGTGCAAGATCACGTCCAGGATGAACTCGTCACCGAGAGCCTCGTCGAAGAGGTGTCGATCGACGGCATGTGCGGGGTCTACTGACCATGTCGGCACCCACCGCGGCCTTCGAGCCGGGGTCGGAGTCGACCGTGGCCGACGGCCCGGTGGTCCCCGCGCCGACGTTCGACCCGGACGCCGGCTGGCGGCTGCACCACCAGGTGGCGGTGCGGCCCGAGCCGTTCGGGGCATTGCTCTATCACTTTGGCACCCGCAAGCTTTCGTTCCTCAAGAACCGGAAGATCGTCGAGGTGGTCAACGCGCTGAGTGATCATCCCGATGCGCGAGCAGCGCTGCGCGCCGCCGGCATCGACGATGACCAGCAGGCGCCCTACGTGCACGCGCTCGGCGTGCTCGTCCAGTCCAAGATGCTGGTTCCCAAGGAGATCCGATGACGACCAAGCGAGAAGCGAAGCGGGATCGCGCATGACCACGATGCAGCCAGTACCCCGGCTCGTCGACCAGTTCGAGAAGGGTCTCGACGCGCCGATCTGCCTCACGTGGGAACTGACCTACGCGTGCAACCTGTCGTGCGTGCACTGCCTGTCCGCATCGGGCAAGCGCGACCCCCGCGAGCTGAGCACGCAGCAGTGCAAGGACGTGATCGACGAACTCGAGCGCATGCAGGTGTTCTACGTGAACATCGGCGGCGGCGAACCCACTGTGCGATCGGACTTCTGGGAACTCGTCGACTACGCGACCGAGCACCACGTGGGCGTCAAGTTCTCCACCAACGGGGTGCGCATCACGCCCGAGGTCGCGGCGAAGTTGGCGGCCAGTGACTACGTCGACGTGCAGATCTCGCTCGACGGCGCGACCGCAGAGGTCAACGACGAGGTGCGCGGTCCCGGATCGTTCGCGATGGCCATCCGCGCGCTGGAGAACCTTGCCGCCGCGGGTTTCCGCGATGCCAAGATCTCGGTGGTGGTCACCCGGCACAACGTCGACCAGCTCGACGACTTCAAGGATCTCGCCGACCGGTACGGCGCCACCCTGCGCATCACCCGCCTGCGGCCGTCGGGCCGCGGCGCCGACGTGTGGGACGAACTGCACCCCACCGCCGCGCAGCAGGTTCAGCTCTACGACTGGCTGGTGGCACGCGGTGAGGGCGTCCTCACCGGTGACTCGTTCTTCCACCTGTCCGGCCTCGGCGAGCCAGGCGCGCTGGCCGGACTCAACCTGTGCGGCGCAGGCCGCGTTGTGTGCCTGATCGACCCGGTGGGCGACGTCTACGCCTGCCCGTTCGCCATCCACGAGAAATTTCTCGCCGGAAACATTCTGACCAGCAATGGTTTTCAGGACGTGTGGCAGAACTCGCAGCTGTTCAACGAGCTGCGCGAACCGCAGTCGGCCGGTGCCTGCAGCGGATGCGGTCACTACGACGCGTGCCGCGGCGGATGCATGGCGGCCAAGTTCTTCACCGGCCTGCCACTGGACGGGCCCGATCCGGAGTGCGTGCAGGGTTACGGCGAGCCCGCGCTCGCAGCCGAACGCAGCAAGCCGAAGTCGAGTGTCGACCACTCGCGATCCGGCGGGCGCAAGGGACCGATCCCGCTGAAGCTGCTCACCGTCCCTCCGAAGAAGTTCTGCAACGAAAGTCCCGTCTGACATGGCCCGCGACATCTGGTTCGAAACCGTGGCGATCGCGCAGCAACGCGCGAAGAAGCGTCTGCCCAAGTCCGTCTACTCCTCGCTGATCTCGGCGAGCGAGAAGGGCGTGACCGTCTCCGACAACGTCGAGTCGTTCTCCGAACTCGGGTTCGCGCCGCACGTGGTCGGTGCTGCCGAGAAGCGGGATCTGACGACAACGGTCATGGGACAAGAGATCTCGATGCCGGTGATCATCTCGCCGACCGGTGTGCAGGCGGTGGATCCAGAGGGCGAGGTGGCCGTCGCGCGCGCAGCGGCGGCGCGTGGCACGGCCATGGGCCTGTCCTCGTTCGCCAGCAAGCCCATCGAAGACGTGGTGGCGGTCAACGGCAAGGTCTTCTTCCAGATCTACTGGCTCGGCGGTCGCGAGGCGATCCTGGAACGCGCGCAGCGCGCCAAGGAGGCCGGCGCGGTGGGGCTGATCACCACCACCGACTGGAGCTTCTCGCACGGCCGCGACTGGGGCAGCCCGAAGATCCCCGAGCAGATGAACCTGCGCACCATGATCAAGATGTCGCCGGAGGTACTGACGAAGCCCCGTTGGCTCTGGGACTTCGGCAAGACCCTGAGCCCGCCCGACCTGCGAGTTCCCAACCAGGGACGGCGCGGCGAGCCCGGACCGGCGTTCTTCCAGGCCTACGGCGAGTGGATGGGCACACCGCCTCCGACCTGGGAGGACATCGCGTGGCTGCGGGAGCGGTGGGACGGCCCGTTCATGATGAAGGGGATCGTGCGGGTCGACGACGCGAAACGTGCTGTCGACGCTGGTGTTTCGGCGATCTCGGTGTCCAATCACGGTGGCAACAACCTCGACGGCACCCCGGCGGCGATCCGCTGCCTGCCGGCCGTCGCGGCAGCGGTGGGCGATCAGGTCGAGGTGTTGCTGGACGGCGGCATCCGGCGCGGCAGCGACGTGGTCAAGGCCGTTGCCCTCGGCGCCCGTGCGGTGATGATCGGGCGGGCCTACCTCTGGGGTCTGGCGGCCAACGGTCAGGCCGGCGTCGAGAACGTCCTGGACATCCTGCGCGGCGGAATCGACTCGGCGCTGATGGGCACGGGGCACTCCTCGATCCACGACCTCACGCCGGACGACATCCTGATACCCGAGGGATTCACCCGCACGCTCGGGGCCTGATCTCGGCGTGCGCCCGGCGCCGTCGCACCGATTGGGGCTGGCGTGGCTCACGGGGCTGACGTGGTGGCCCACCGCGTGCCGACGCGCCCGAGGTGAAGATGGATGCAGCTCATACGCCAACATTCGGCGCACGGCAGGTGAATTCGGCCTACCATCGGCGAGTGGCTTTACCCGGGGGGCTTGGGAACTCGACGTCGAGGCAGCTGAGCAATCTGACGCCCGCGTTGATCGTTCCCATTGGTGCGCTGGAGCAGCATGGGCCACACCTGCCACTCGACACCGACACCCGCATCGCCGTCGCCGTGGCCACGGCGGTTGCTGGCCAGTTGCCGGGCGACTGGACGCTCGCCCCGGCCGTGAGCTACGGCTCCAGTGGTGAACATCAGGACTTCCCGGGCACCATCTCGATCGGCACGGCTGCGCTGCGACTTCTCCTCCTGGAGTTCGGTCGATCGGCGTGTCAGTGGGCCTCGCGCGTGGTGTTCGTCAACGGGCACGGCGGGAACGTCGCGGCGCTGCGGGAGGCAGTGGGTTTGCTGCGCGACGAAGGGCGCGATGCCGCCTGGTGTTCGTGCACCGTCCGCGGCGGCGACGCCCACGCGGGTCACACCGAAACGTCTGTATTGCTACATATTTCGCCGGAAGACGTGTGGCTCGACGAACGCGTCGCGGGAAACGGCGCGCCACTGGCCGAACTGCTGCCCCGGATGCGGGAGGGCGGCATTGCCGCGGTGAGCCCCGTCGGCGTGCTCGGCGACCCGACCACCGCCACCGCGGCCGATGGCGAGGCGTTGCTGGGGGAGATGGTGGGTGGCGCCCTCACCGCCATCTCCGCGTGGGCTCCGGGGCCCGACGGGATGCTGAGGTGACGGGGCCGCGCCTGCCAGACGGCTTCGCGGTACAGGTGGATCGCCGCGTCAAGGTGCTGGGTTCCGGTGCCGCGCTGCTGGGGGGTTCCCCCACGCGGCTGTTGCGGCTCGCCCCGGCCGCCCAAACCATGCTCCGAGGTGGGCGGCTGGAGGTGCACGACGCGCAGAGCGCCCAGTTGGCGCGCACCCTCCTCGACGCCACCGTGGCGCACCCGCGGCCCGCATCGGGCCCGTCGCATCGCGACGTCACGGTCGTGATCCCGGTGCGCGACAATGCAACCGGCGTCCAGCGCCTGGTGCGGGCGCTGCGCGGGATGCGGGTCATCGTCGTGGACGACGGATCGGCCGTGCCGATCAGGCCCACCGACTTCGACGCGCAACGGTGCGAACTCCAGGTGCTGCGCCACCCGTCCAGCAGGGGTCCGGCCGCCGCCCGCAACACCGGTCTGCAGGCGAGCGGTACCGACCTCGTCGCCTTCCTGGACTCCGACGTGGTGCCGCGCCGCGGATGGCTGGAGGCGCTGCTCGGGCACTTCTGCGACCCCGCCGTGGCGCTCGTCGCCCCGCGCATCGTGGCGCTTCACGAGCCGGACAACCTGGTCGCCCGCTACGAATCGGTGCGGTCGTCGCTGGACCTCGGTCAGCGGGAGGCACCCGTCGTGCCGCTCGGCACGGTGTCCTACGTGCCGAGCGCCGCGATCGTCTGCCGTCGGCAGACCCTGGTCGACGTCGGCGGCTTCGACGAGACGCTGAGGTCGGGCGAGGACGTCGACCTGTGCTGGCGGTTCATCGAGGCCGGTGCCCGACTGCGTTACGAGCCCATCGCCCTGGTGGGACACGACCACCGCACCCAGCTCCGAGAGTGGTTCACCCGCAAGGCCTTCTACGGGTCGTCGGCCGCACCGCTGGCCGTTCGGCACCCGGGTAAGACGGCCCCGCTGGTGATCTCGGGGTGGACGCTGCTGGCGTGGCTGCTGCTCGCCATGGGATCGGGCATCGGCTACCTTGCCTCCACGCTGGTCGCCGTGCTGACCGGGCGGCGCATCGCCAAGGCGCTCAGCTCGGTCGACACTGCGCCCAAGGAGGTCGCCGCAGTCACCGCCCACGGCCTGTGGGCCGCGGCGTTGCAGCTGGCATCGGCGATCTGCAGGCACTACTGGCCGCTGGCACTGGTCGCCGCCGTGCTGTTCAAACGGTGCAGGCAGGTGGTCCTGGTGGCCGCCGTGGTGGACGGCGTCGTCGACTGGGCCACCAGGCATGCCGACGCCGACGGCGATGCCCACCGGGTGGGGCTGCTGAGTTACCTGCTGCTCAAGCGTCTCGACGACATCGCCTATGGTCTCGGACTGTGGACCGGCGTCGTCCGCGAGCGTCATCTCGGCGCTCTCAAGCCGCAGATCCGGACCTGAGAATCCACGGGAGAAGGATCGACACCGTTGCACGCTGATGTGCTCGTCGTCGGCGCGGGCAGCGCAGGCTGCGTTCTGGCCGAACGACTCTCGGCCGACCCCGATTGCCGCGTGGTGGTCGTCGAATCCGGGCCGGGGCCGTCCGATCCGCGCGTCATGGCGCAGATCAGCGACGGCCTGCGACTGCCCATCGGCGACGCCAGTTCGGTGGTGCGCCGGTACCGCACGACCCTGACCGACCACCCGCCGCGGTCGACGACGATCATGCGGGGCGCCGTCGTGGGCGGCTCCGGCGCCGTCAACGGCGGCTACTTCTGCCGCGGGCTGCCGGAGGACTTCGACGCCTGGGCGCTGCCCGGGTGGAGTTGGGACGACGTGCTGCCGCACTTTCGCGCCATCGAGACCGACCGTGACGTCGACGGCCCGCTGCACGGCACCGACGGCCCGATGCTGATCCGCCGCGTGCACGAATTCGAAGTGGGCGCGCGTGCTTTCGTCGACGCCGCGCGCACGCTCGGGTACCCCTGGCTCGACGACCTGAACGGGTCGTCGCCCGGTGCACCACTGGAGCCGGGGGTCGGCGCGGTTCCGCTCAACATCGACCGAGGTACCCGCGTCGGCCCCGGCGGCGCCTTCCTGGGTCCGGCTGCGAACCGCCCGAACCTGCGGGTGCTCGACGGCACGGACGTCACCCGGTTGCGCATCGAGCGCGGCAGGGTCGTCGGCGCAGAGTGCCGCGGACCCGACGGGGACACCGTGGTGACTGCCGACCGAATCGCGTTGTGCGCGGGCGCTATCGGATCGGCGCACCTGCTGATGCTCTCGGGTGTCGGTCCGGCGCGCACACTGACCGCCGCGGGCGTACCCGTGGTGGCCGACCTTCCAGTCGGGACCAGGTGCGCCGATCACCCCGAACTCGTACTGCCCGTCGACTGGCCCGCGGCGCCCGGGCGTCCGCCACTCGAGGCGGTGCTGGTGACCGAGGACGGTCTGGAGATCAGGCCGTACACGACGGGCTTCGGCGCGATGACGGGCGGCCCCGGCGACGACCCGGAGGATCGCCCCCATCTCGGCGTGACGCTGATGCGGCCGCGGGCGCGGGGTGTCATCACCATCGTGTCCGCCGACCCGGCCGTGCCGCCGCTGATCGAACACCGCTACGACGCCGAACCATCCGACGTCGCCACACTCGAAGCCGGCGCCGAGCTGGCGCACGACCTCGCCGGTACGGGATACACGGCGCGGCAATCGTTTTGGTCGACATCGCAGCACCTGTGCGGCTCGGCGCCGATGGGGACCGACGACGACGCCGTGCTCGACCCGCAGTGCCGGGTGCGTGGCGTCGAGGGGCTCTGGGTGGTCGACGGTTCGGTCATGCCGAGCATCACCGGGCGCGGGCCGCACGCGACGATCGTCATGATCGGCCACCGCGCGGCCGAGTTCGTCAGTCGCTGAGCGACCTCGACGCCACTAGCGGCTCAGCCTTGGGAACGGCACGTCGCCGCGTGACCCGTTCCACTGCCTTGAGTTGACGGCCGTCCCGCCCCGGCGCCCAGAGCCCCACCAGCACCGCCGCGACGGTGATCACCGCTGCGAGCACCAGCAGGGAGGCGTTCATCGACTCCACGAACGCCGACTGCGCGACCTCGGCCAGCCGGGCGCCGGAGGGGCCCATCTCGTCGGCGACGGCGAGCGCCTGAGCCAGCGAGTCCGTCGCGGGCGCCCGCACCTGGTCGGGCAGACCGACAAGTCGCGGTCCGATCAGGCTGCCGTACTGCGCGGCCAGGATCGAGCCTGCCACCGCGATGCCGAGGGCGGCGCCGATCTCGCGCGTCGCGTCGTTCACTGCCGATGCGACGCCCTGCTTCTCGTCGGGTACCGCACCCATGACTGCCGAGGTCGTTGGCGCCGTGCACAATCCGATGCCCGTGCTCATGACCAGCAGCGGCCATGCCAGCTGCAGGTAGGGGGAGTCGATCTCGAGCAGGCGCATGGACATCAGCCCCGCGGCGATCAGGATCAGTCCGACCGTGAGGACGAGCCGCAGCCCCAATCGGGGCAGATACCAGTTGTTCGTCGCGCTGAGGATCAGCACCGGTCCGATGAGCGGGGCGATGGCGACGGCCGTCTTCAGCGCGCTGTAGCCCATCACCAGCTGGATGTACTGGATCGCGACGAAGAAGAAGCCGAAGTTGGCGAAGAACAGGATCGTGATGCCGACGGCCCCGGTGGCGAAGTCCGGCCTGCCGAAGAGACGGACGTCCAGAAGTGGATGGGGGAGGCGAAGTTCGACGACCGCGAATCCCGCGGCCAACGCGAGACCCGCGGCCATGCAGCCGTAGACCAGCGGGTCGGTCCAACCGCGGACGGGCGCCTCGACGACGCCGAACACGAAGACCGCCACGGCGCCGCCGATCAAGGCTGCGCCGCGCCAGTCGAGCGGCGTCGCGTTCTCGTCGCGCGAGGACGACACGGTCAGGGTCAGGACGAACAGGACGGCGGCGGCGCCGGCGAAGCACCAGAAGATCGACTGCCAGGCGAAGAAGTTCAGCAGCAGCCCCGAACCCAGGAAGCCCAGCACGGCGCCGGAGCCCACGACACCGGCCCAGATGCCGACGGCCTTGTTGCGCTCGGACTTCGGGTAGGCGGCGGTCAGCAGCGACAGCGTGGCGGGCATGACGAACGCCGCGCCGGCGCCCGCGACGGCCCTGGCCACGATGATCTGCATCGGACTGTCGAAGATCACCGGCGCGAACGAGGCCACGGCGAATATCGCGAGCCCGATCTGCAGCGCGCCGCGGCGGCCGTACCGGTCGCCGACCGCACCGGCGGGTAGCAGCAGACAGGCGAGCACCAGCGTGTAGCCGTCGACGACCCAGGTGAGTTGGGTCTGGGTGGCCGAGGTGTCGACCGCGATGTCGCCGAGTGCGGTGTTGAGGGCGATCATCGACGAGACGACCAGGCTGACGTCGAGGCAGGCGACGATCAGCAGCCAGACGCGGGCCCGAGATGACATGGCGGCCATGGCGGCGTCGGTAGGCTGATCTGGCCGGGCGAGAGCGTCGACCACGCGCGACTCCCTCCGGATGGGATATTTTCAAGACATTCCGTCTTGATGCGAGACTAACAGTCTTGTTTCCCGCGTTGGAGGTGACTCAAACCGATGACAGCTGGACGCACCGACCCCAGGCCCGCTCGGTCGCGGGCCCGCTTGCTCGACGCGGCCACGGCGCTGCTGAGCGCAGGCGGCCCCACTGCGGTGACCGTGGACGCCGTCACTCGCGCATCCAACGTCGCGCGCGCCACGCTCTACCGTCACTTCCCGAGCGGGAACGATCTGGTGGCAGCGGCGTTTCACGCACTGATTCCGCCGGCGCCCATCCCGCCCGACGAGGGCTCGCTGCGCGACCGCCTGGTGGCCATGGTGCAGGCCCAGGCCGAACTGATCGCGGAGGCGCCGGTCAGCATCGCCGCGATGTCGTGGCTGGCGCTTGGCGGCGACATGGAACAGCTGCCCTGGGGCCGCAACAAGGGGTCGGCCGAGAGCCAAGAGGTGCAGACCCTGCGCGAACGGGTGGCCGAGCAGTACGCGGCGCCGTTCGACGCCGTGCTCGACAGCGACGTCGCGATCGCCGCGCTCGGCGAGGTCGACCGAACCTGCGCCGCAGCGCTGCTACTGGGGCCCATCGTGCTCGGCAAGCTGAGCACGCTGCCCGACTTCGACTACCGGCAGATTGCGGAGGTGGCCGTGGACGGCTTCCTCGCCACCCACGTGATCAACCGCGAAACTACCTGAGCGAGTAGCGGATCGGCAGGTGCTTGAGCCCGCCGACGAAGGTCGTCGCACTCAGCTCCGCCGGTCCCGTCAGCTCGATCGACTCCAGCCGCGGTACCAGCTCGGTGAACAGGCTGTTCATCTCCATCCGCGCCAGCGCGGCGCCCAGGCAGAAGTGAACGCCGTACCCGAAGGCGACGTGCTTGTTCGGGTCACGCCCGACGTCGAAGCGGAACGGGTCGTCGAAGACGTCCTCGTCGCGGTTGCCCGAGACGTAGGCCAGGTACACCGAGTCGCCCTTGGCGATGTCGACCCCTCGGACCGTGGTGTCCGCCGTCGCCGTCCGCATGAACTCCTTGACCGGCGTCGACCAGCGGATCATCTCCTCCACCGCGGTGCCCATCAGGCCGGGGTCGGAACGCAGCCGGTCGAGTTCCCCCGGGTTCTCGATCAGGGCGAGCAGGCCGCCGGAGATCGCGTCCTTGGTCGTGTCGTGTCCCGCGCTCGCGACGATCACGTAGTACGACGCGGTGTCGATCTCCGACAGCGGCTCCCCGTCGATGCGCCCGTTGGCGATGGCGGACGCCAGGTCGTCGGTCGGGTGTTCCCGCCGCGCCGCGGTCAGCTTCGAGAAGTAGCCGAAGAAGTCGAGCAGGACGGCCATCTGCTCCTCGGGCGTCGTGCCGCGCTTGTACTCGTCGTCGTCGCCGCCGAACATCTCCTGGGTCAGCATGTGCATGCGCCCGTAGTCCTCTTCGGGAAGGCCGAGCAGCGACATGATGACGTACAGCGGGAATTGCACGGCGATGTCGGTGACGAAGTCGCATTCCGGTCCGATGTCGCGCATGTGGTCGACGTAGCGCTTGGCCAGTTCGTCCACCCGGACCTTCAGGTCGCGCATGGCCTTCGGCCGGAACCAGTCGGCGCCGATCGCGCGCACCTTGCGGTGGTGCGGATCGTCCATGTGGATCAGCGTGCGCAGTCCCATCCCCGCGTCGAGCTGCGCCTTGGCGTAGTCGTCGGCGGCGGCGGTCGAAAGCAGCGGTCGCGGTTCGCTGATGAACAGTTCGTTGTCCCGCTCGATCGCCATGATGTCGGCGTGCTTGGTGATGGCCCAGAACGGTCGGTACGGCGGATTGTCCACCCAGGCAACGGGATTCTGCGCCCGCAGATGGGTCAACGCGGTGTGCAGCCGCTCGTCGTCGGCGTATGCCTTCGGGTCCGCGAGGACCTTCGCCGCTTCGTCCATCGTGGGCGTGCTCATGTGACTCCTCGCTTGCAAGCTGCGCAGTTGACGGGTGTCAACGGAGTCTAGGTGGGCAGGCGCGCGGGCACGGCCGGTTTGCGCGGATCGACTCCGAGCGCATCAGTACGCTCGGCGATCGTGGTGTCCCTCCGGCGGTGTCGTCCGATCGCGTTCCTCGCCGCCGCGCTCCTGATCGGGGGTTGCGGGGGAGCGGGGTCGTCGACGGAGTCCTCCGCGCTGCCACCGGATCCGGCAGTCGTGACGACTGCACAGGGTGACGTGCGCGGTGTCGTCGCTCCCGATCACCGGTTCTTCGGTGGCCTCCCGTACGCCGCGCCACCCGTCGGCGCGCTGCGGTGGCAACCGCCCGCGCCCGCACAGTCCTGGACGGGACTGCGCAAGGCCACCCGCGTCGGGCCGCGCTGCATCCAGGACGTCGGGGATCCCGAGATCGGGCGCCAGACCGATGAGGACTGCCTGACGCTCAACGTGTGGACGCCGCCGGCGAGCCAGGACGAGGGCAGCGGCGAGGGCACTGACGAGGGCACCAAGGCCGAACTCAAGCCGGTGATGGTGTGGATTCACGGCGGCGCGTTCATCAACGGCAGCAGCGGCATCTACGACTCGAAGTGGCTCACGACGCGCGGCGACATCGTCGTCGTCACCCTCAACTACCGGCTCGGCACGCTCGGGTTCCTCGCGCACCCGTCGCTCGGGCCCGCGGGTGCGGTCGGCAACTACGGGCTGGCCGACCAGCAGGCCGCACTGCGCTGGGTGCACGACAACATCGCCGCGTTCGGCGGCGACCCCGACAAGGTCACGATTGCGGGGGAGTCCGCGGGCGGCATGTCGGTGTGCGACCACCTCGTCGCGCCCGGTTCGAAGGACCTGTTCGACGGCGCGATCATCCAGAGCGGCCCGTGCCAGGCGCAACTGGCACTGCCCGAGGCGGAGCGGATCAGCGTCGACTACGCCCGCGACGTCGGGTGCGGTGACCCTGCGACGGCGGCCGCGTGTCTGCGCGCGCTGCCTGCGAAGCAGTTGCGCGACCCCGTCCAGTACTTCCGCATCGGGGACGACGCCCTCAGTGGACCCGTGACGGGTACGGAGACCCTGCCCGTCGACCCGATGGCCGCCTTCGCCGCGGGGGACGCCGCGCGCGTGCCGCTCCTGATCGGCAGCAACCGCGACGAGTTCACCCTCTTCCTGGCGCTCGAGTACCTCCGCGGCCAGGACCTGCTGCCCGCCGAGTACCCGGGCGTGCTGGAGCAGACCTTCGGCCGCGGTGCCGACGCTGTCGCGGCCCGGTATCCGCTGGACCGCTACGGCGGCAATGCACCGCTGGCCTACTCGGCTGCCGTCACCGACGGCGAGTTCGCATGCGTCGACCAGCGCATCACCGCCGACCTCTCCCGCGAGTCGCCGGTGTACGCCTACGAGTTCAACGACCGCAACCCGCCGATGCCCGAACCGTTCCGCACGCTGCCCTTCCCCGTGGGCGCGAGCCACTCACTGGAACTGCGGTACCTCTTCGACGTCGGCGGGGCGCCGCCGCTGAACCCGGCGCAGCAGACGCTGTCGGACCAGATGATCGACTACTGGAGCGAGTTCATCCGCACCGGAGCACCCAAGGCCGACGGTCTACCCGAGTGGCCCGAGGCCGGCGACGACCCCGCGCGAAGCGACCGGCTGTCGTTCGTGCCCGACGACGTGCAGGTGGCCGACGACTTCACCCGGGTGCATCAGTGCGACTTCTGGGCCACTCTCCAGCGCTGACCGGGGTGGGGCGGCCTCTCGATCGGCCCGGTAAACTTGCCCTGACCGCACGTTGAGCGTGTTCGCACGGCTTCGCCGGGGGATTTGGACGACGCCCGGATCTGAGGCATACTGTTCGGGTTGCCTCGAGCCGGGACGGGGACCTTCGGGTCTGCCTGGCAGAGGCATGCGACCAGTGTCCTCAGGGATGCATCCGGTCCCAACCTCGAGCGTGACGAATTCGGTCGCGAGCGAGTGTGCGTGAGGGCGACACACCCGACCGCGGGGGTCGGTGAACCACAGATACGTAAACAGCGGCGGCACAGCCAGCGCGCGCACCTCGGGGCAACCCGGGGGCGGCGCAACAGACCAGGCCCTGACGGGGCCCGTTAGTAGTGAGGTAGGAGAAGCGTGGCGGGACAAAAGATCCGCATCAGGCTGAAGGCCTACGACCACGAGGCCATTGACGCCTCTGCGCGCAAGATCGTCGAGACGGTCACCCGTACGGGCGCCAGTGTGGTCGGCCCGGTGCCGCTGCCGACCGAGAAGAACGTGTACTGCGTCATCCGGTCTCCCCATAAGTACAAGGATTCGCGGGAGCACTTCGAGATGCGCACCCACAAGCGTCTCATCGACATCCTCGACCCGACGCCGAAGACCGTTGACGCACTCATGCGCATCGATCTGCCGGCCAGTGTCGACGTGAACATCCAGTAGGAGAACCAGAAACCATGGCACGTAAGGGAATTCTGGGCACCAAGCTGGGCATGACTCAGGTGTTCGACGAGAACAACAAGGTCGTTCCCGTCACGGTCGTCAAGGCCGGCCCCAACGTGGTGACCCGCATCCGCACCCCCGAGCGCGACGGCTACAGCGCCGTCCAGCTCGCATACGGCGAGATCAGCCCGCGCAAGGTGACCAAGCCGGTCACCGGTCAGTTCGCCGCGGCGGGCGTCAACCCCCGCCGTCACCTCGCCGAGCTGCGGCTCGACGACGAGGCTGCTGCGTCGGAGTACGAGGTCGGTCAGGAGCTGACCGCCGAGATCTTCGTCGACGGCGCCTTCGTCGACGTCACCGGCACCAGCAAGGGCAAGGGCTTCGCGGGCACCATGAAGCGGCACGGGTTCAAGGGTCAGGGAGCCTCCCACGGCGCCCAGGCCGTGCACCGTCGTCCCGGCTCGATCGGTGGCTGCGCCACCCCGGGTCGCGTCTTCAAGGGCACCCGGATGTCGGGCCGCATGGGCTCCGATCGGATCACCACGCAGAACCTGAAGGTCCACAAGGTCGACGCCGAGAACGGCGTCATCTTGATCAAGGGCGCCATCCCCGGCCGCAACGGCGGACTCGTCGTGGTTCGCAGCGCCATCAAACGAGGTGAAAAGTAATGGCAGCGAAGAGCATTGACGTTCGGACCCCGGAGGGCAAGACCGACGGCAGCGTCGATCTGCCCGCTGAGCTGTTCGACGTCGAGCCGAACATCGCGCTGATGCACCAGGTCGTCATCGCACAGCTGGCCGCCAAGCGGCAGGGCACGCACTCGACCAAGACGCGCGGCGAGGTCTCCGGTGGCGGCAAGAAGCCGTACCGCCAGAAGGGCACCGGCCGCGCCCGCCAGGGCTCGACGCGTGCGCCGCAGTTCACCGGCGGTGGCGTCGTGCACGGCCCGCAGCCGCGCGACTACAGCCAGCGGACCCCGAAGAAGATGATCGCCGCCGCATTGCGCGGGGCGCTCTCGGACCGGGCCCGCAACGACCGGATCCACGCGGTCACGGAGCTGATCAGCGGACAGACGCCGTCGACCAAGACGGTGAAGACGTTCCTCGGATCGCTCACCGACCGTCGCAAGGTGCTGATCGTGATCGGCCGCAGCGACGAGATCGCCGCGAAGAGCGTGCGCAACCTGCCCGGTGTGCACGTGATCTCGCCGGACCAGCTCAACACCTACGACGTGCTCGACGCCGATGACGTCGTGTTCAGCGTCGAGGCCCTGAACGCGTACATCTCGGGCGCGAAGACCAAGAGCACAGAGGAGGTGTCTGCCTGATGGCTACCGTGACCGATCCCCGCGACATCATCCTGGCCCCGGTCATCTCGGAGAAGAGCTACGCCCTGATCGAGGACAACGTGTACACGTTCATCGTGCACCCCTCCTCGAACAAGACGCAGATCAAGATCGCGATCGAGAAGATCTTCGACGTGAAGGTCGACTCCGTGAACACGGCCAACCGGCAGGGCAAGCGCAAGCGGACCCGCACCGGGTACGGCCAGCGCAAGGCCACCAAGCGCGCCATCGTGACGCTGGCCGCCGGCAGCAAGCCGATCGATCTGTTCGGAGCACCGGCCTAACCGGCCGGGAGTTAAGGATTCACTAGACATGGCTATTCGCAAGTACAAGCCGACGACCCCCGGTCGCCGCGGTTCGAGCGTCTCCGACTTCGCCGAGATCACCCGGTCGACGCCGGAGAAGTCGTTGGTCCGCCCGCTGCACGGCACCGGCGGTCGCAACGCCCACGGTCGCATCACCACCCGGCACAAGGGTGGCGGCCACAAGCGCGCCTACCGCGTCATCGACTTCCGTCGTCATGACAAGGACGGCGTCGACGCCAAGGTCGCTCACATCGAGTACGACCCCAACCGCACCGCGAACATCGCACTGCTGCACTACGTGGACGGCGAGAAGCGCTACATCATCGCGCCGCAGGGACTGAAGCAGGGCACGGTCGTGGAGTCGGGCGCCAACGCCGACATCAAGCCCGGCAACAACCTGCCGTTGCGCAACATCCCCGCCGGTACCGTCATCCACGCCGTGGAACTGCGGCCCGGTGGCGGCGCGAAGATGGGCCGCTCCGCCGGTGTCAGCATTCAGCTGCTCGGCAAGGAAGGCACCTACGCGACGCTGCGCATGCCCAGCGGTGAGATCCGCCGCGTCGACGTGCGCTGCCGCGCCACCGTCGGCGAGGTCGGCAACGCCGAGCAGGCGAACATCAACTGGGGCAAGGCCGGCCGCATGCGGTGGAAGGGCAAGCGCCCGACCGTCCGTGGTGTCGTCATGAACCCCGTCGACCACCCGCACGGTGGTGGCGAGGGCAAGACCTCCGGTGGTCGTCACCCGGTGAGCCCGTGGGGCAAGCCAGAAGGCCGCACCCGCAAGAACAAGCCGAGCGACAAGCTCATCGTCCGACGCCGGCGCACCGGCAAGAACAAGCGCTAGGCCGGGAAGGAAAGAGCTATGCCACGCAGCCTCAAGAAGGGCCCGTTCGTCGACGACCATCTGTTGAAGAAGGTCGACGTTCAGAACGACAAGAATACGAAGCAGGTCATCAAGACCTGGTCGCGTCGATCGACCATCATTCCTGACTTCATCGGTCACACCTTCGCCGTCCACGACGGTCGCAAGCACGTGCCGGTGTTCGTCACCGAGTCGATGGTTGGACACAAGCTGGGCGAGTTCGCCCCGACGCGAACGTTCAAGGGTCACATCAAGGACGACCGGAAGAGCAAGCGGCGCTAATGACCACTGCAATCACTGAATACCCGTCCGCGACGGCGAAGGCGCGCTTCGTGCGCGTCTCGGCGTCCAAGGCACGCCGGGTGATCGACCTGGTGCGCGGCAAGTCCGTGTCCGAAGCGCTGGACATCCTGCGGTGGGCACCGCAGGCCGCCAGCGAGCCGGTCGCCAAGGTCATCGCGAGCGCAGCTGCCAACGCGCAGAACAACGACGGGCTCGACCCGTCGACGCTCGTGGTCGCCGCCGTCTACGCAGACGAGGGCCCGACCGCCAAGCGCATCCGGCCGCGTGCCCAGGGCCGCGCCTTCCGGATCCGCAAGCGCACCAGCCACATCACGGTGATCGTCGAGAGTCGCCCGTCGAGGGACCAGGGCTCGAAGGGTGCCGGATCGGCCGCCGCAGCGCGTGCACGTCGTGCACAGGGCAGCAAGGCCAAGAGCACGCAGGGACAGGCTCCGGCCAAGGCGTCCGCGAAGGCCGAGACCACCAAGGTCGACACCACAAAGGCTGATACCAAGGCCGACACGACTACCGAAGCGTCTGACGCGAAGGGAGGCTCGGAGTAGTGGGCCAGAAGATCAACCCCCACGGCTTCCGGCTCGGCATCACGACCGACTGGAAGTCCCGGTGGTACGCCGACAAGCAGTACTCGGACTACGTCAAGGAAGACGTCGCGATCCGCAAGCTGCTGGCCACGGGCCTCGAGCGCGCCGGCATCGCCGACGTCGAGATCGAGCGCACCCGTGACCGCGTCCGCGTCGACATCCACACCGCGCGCCCCGGCATCGTCATCGGCCGCCGCGGCACCGAGGCCGACCGCATCCGCACCGACCTGGAGAAGCTGACCAAGAAGCAGGTCCAGCTCAACATCCTCGAGGTGAAGAGCCCGGAGTCGGTGGCGCAGTTGGTCGCCCAGGGTGTTGCCGAGCAGCTGAGCAACCGCGTGGCCTTCCGCCGCGCGATGCGCAAGGCGATCCAGTCGGCGATGCGCCAGCCCAACGTCAAGGGCATCCGCGTGCAGTGCTCGGGCCGCCTCGGCGGCGCCGAGATGAGCCGCTCGGAGTTCTACCGCGAAGGCCGGGTGCCGCTGCACACGCTGCGCGCCGACATCGACTACGGCCTCTACGAGGCCAAGACCACCTTCGGTCGCATCGGTGTGAAGGTCTGGATCTACAAGGGCGACATCGTGGGTGGCAAGCGCGAGCTGACCGCCGCCGCACCCGCAGGAGCCGATCGTCCCCGCCGCGAGCGTCCGACGGGTGCCACCCGTCCGCGCCGCAGTGGCGCCTCGGGCACCACGGCGACGAGCACGGAAGCCGGTCGCGCAGCGTCCGGCACCGGTGACGAAGCGCCCGCCATCGCCGAGGCGACGGTTGGCACCGAAGCTGCCGCAGGCGCAGCCGAGAGCACTACGCAAGAGTCAGGGAGCTAGCACATGTTGATTCCCCGCAGGGTCAAGCACCGCAAGCAGCACCACCCGCAGCAGCGTGGCATCGCCAGCGGCGGCACCTCGGTGAGCTTCGGTGACTATGGCATCCAGGCCCTCGGCCATGCCTACATCACCAACCGGCAGATCGAGTCCGCTCGTATCGCCATCAACCGGCACATCAAGCGTGGCGGCAAGGTGTGGATCAACATCTTCCCGGACCGCCCGCTGACCAAGAAGCCCGCCGAGACCCGCATGGGTTCCGGTAAGGGTTCGCCGGAGTGGTGGGTCGCGAACGTGAAGCCCGGCCGCGTGCTGTTCGAGCTGAGCTACCCCGACGAGAAGGTCGCGCGCGAGGCACTCACGCGCGCCATCCACAAGTTGCCGATCAAGGCACGCATCGTTACCAGAGAGGAGCAGTTCTGATGGCAGTGGGAACTTCGCCTGGCGAACTGCGCGAGATGACCGACGACGAGCTGACCGGTCGGCTCCGGGAGTCGAAGGAAGAGCTGTTCAACCTTCGCTTCCAGATGGCCACCGGCCAGCTCTCGAACAACCGTCGGCTCCGCACGGTGCGACAGGAGATTGCGCGCGTCTACACGGTGTTGCGCGAACGTGAGCTGGGTCTGGCGTCCGGACCCGTTGGTGAGGATTCGTAATGGCAGACAACGGCAGTGAAACCAAGAGCGGCGCAAAGGGTCCGGCGTACACGCCGAAGACCGAGAAGCCCCGCAACCGTCGCAAGACCCGTATCGGCTACGTGGTGAGCGACAAGATGCAGAAGACCATCGTCGTCGAGCTGGAGGATCGCAAGAGCCACCCGCTCTACGGCAAGATCATCCGCACGACCACGAAGGTCAAGGCGCATGACGAAGACGGCGTCGCCGGCGTCGGCGATCGGGTGTCCCTGATGGAGACCCGTCCGCTGTCGGCCACGAAGCGCTGGCGTCTGGTCGAGGTTCTCGAGCGCGCCAAGTAACACACGTCCCAAGCACACGCCCGGTCCGTATCACGGACCGGGCGTTTTGCGTCGCCGGCCATCGCGGCGGGATATGGTGAGCATGACTAATTGTCATGTGTGTCAAAAATTGGGGGCCTCCGGTGGACAAGCGTGCATACGGCATGAGCGGGGTCGTGGCCGCTGCGGGCATCGGGCTGGCCCTGGTGACCGGGCCCGGTATCAGCGCCGCGGAGCCGTCGGCATCGGATGCGCCGGGGCCCAGCGCATCGTCCCCCTCCTCGGACTCCCCGTCGTCGAACGCCTCGCCCTCCAAGACGACGGCTGCACAGGGTGATTCGGCCACTGGCCCCGCGCGCGACGGCGGCAGCGCACCAGACACCTCCGACGACGACGGACCGACGGCCGACCCGACGACAGACCCGGCGGCGGATCCCGACGAGCACGACGATCCCGTACCGGAAGCACCGTCGGACCCGGATGAGGCTCCCGTCGAACCATCCGACGACTCCGACGACGTCGTGCTCGAACCAGCGGTACCCGAGCCCACGGGTGGCGCCGACCATGGATCGGACACGGCCGAGTCCACGCCCACGCCGGCGCAGCAGCCCACCCCGACCAACGACGCCGACACCCCACTGACCGACCCGGATGCCCCCTCCGGTGCGGACACCGAGACCGATCGGCCGACGGAACCGGAGCCACCCTCGGTCGAGGTAGTGGTGGTCGCTCAACCGGTCGACTCGAGCCCGGTCTCGGAGACGACGACACCGGAAGTCCTCGTGCCGGCTGCACCCGATGTGCCAGAACACGTCTCGGCGCAACCCGTCGGCATCGTCGCGACCTTGCTGGGCGCGATCGACGCCACCGGTGCGCCCGGGCCCGTCGAGTCGCCGTCGCTGTGGACCGTCCTGGCGTGGGTGCGTCGACAACTCGGCGTCTCGACGATCGCCCATACCGGCGATCAGTCGACGACGTCCGCGACGACCTCCACCACCGCGCCCGTCACCACCATCAACGTCAAGGACTACGGCGCAGTCGGAGACGGGATCACCGACGACTCGGCCGCCATCAAGGCCGCGCAGGCCGCGCTGTCGTCGGGTGCGCGACTGTACTTCCCGGAGGGCAACTACCGGTTCGCCCAACAGCAGCCCGCGGGCAACGCAGCGGTGCTGCTCAAGGGCCTGTCGAACGTGACGGTCGAGTTCGCCCCCGGCGCCCGGCTGCTGATGGACAACCTGGACGCCGCCGGACACGGCACGAGCCATGGCATCCGAGTCGAGGGCTCGGCGTCCCACGTGGCCATCATCAATCCCACCATCGAGTGGGTCACCCGGCCATCCGCACGAAGCTTCGGCGACGGAATCTCGGTGCTCGGCTGGCCATCCGACTCCGCGCCTCCAGCAGGATGGACGGGCTCGACCGGCACCGTGCAGTACGTGTCGATCGTCAACGCTCGCGTGGTGAACGCACCACAGACCGGAGCGGTCGTCATGGGAGCGTCCGACGTCACCGTCACGAACTTCACCGCCATCGGCACGCTGGCCGACGGACTGCACTTCAACGCGAACCGTCGGGTCACGGTCGACGGACTCGTCGCGCAGAACACCGGCGACGACGGTCTGGCGTTCGTGACGTACTACCACCCGAATCAGCCATGGACCTACGGACCCGGAGACGGACCGTTCAATCAAGCTGGCCTTGGCGACTGGAACAACGGCGGATCGGTCGCCTCCCACATCACGGTGACCGGCGGCTCCGCCAGCGGCGTCCGGGTCCAGGGCGGCTACGACATCACCATCAGCGACGTCACGGTGACCGGCAAGGACTACGGCATCCAGCTGAACTCGGCCAAGGCGGTCGGCCCCGGCGACTGGACGAGTCTCGCGTCGCGCGACATCGACATCTCGAACGTGACCATCGACGGCGCCCAAACCGGAATCGTGCTCGCCACCAACAACATCGACGGCACCGAGAACTCCATGTGGTGGGACTTCGCGGGCTCGTCGATCACCGACGTCGTCATCCGTGGGTCGAAGAACTGGTCGCTCGCCGTCGAGAATCCCGCAGTGACGACGAGCAAGTTCGCGGGCATCACGCTGCGCAACGTCTACGCCGAAAGCCTCGCCGCCAGCGGGCCGACCGTCGGCGGCAACGGCGGCATACTGCTCGCCTCACTGCGCGACTCGGTGATCGACGGCGTACGCCTCGTCGCCGATCACCCCAGTGACGTCATCGTCACCGGCGCCGGCGCGATCCGCGGTGCCCTCGACGTCGCCGACCTGCCGTCGTCGAACTTGGCCATCGACGACCTGGTGCTGGAGGGTCCCGGACGGATCCTCGTCCAGGACATCGCTGGAGTGACGTTCGGGGACGTGACGTCCAGCGGCGCGGACGGCAGCGCGGTCGTGCTGTACCGCGTCAAGGACGCCTCGTTCGAGAACATCACGGCGTATCTGCCGGGCCGGGGTGCCGGCTCTGGCTTCGGCGTCCAGATTCTGCAGGTCTTCGACCTCGACATCGCCAACATCACGGTGACCATGGACGATCACGTCGGAACGTCCTTCTGGGCAGTCGAACTCGGCGGCGGGAATCCGGATCAGGACGTCGCAGGCCAAGGCGTCCGCATCGAGAACGTCACGTATGTCAGCGGCCGCGACGACGTGGACTCCGACATCGTCGTGCAGGGTGGCCCCTACGGGCCGGTCGACTGGTACATCAATGCTCAATGGCGCCACGAGGGCGAGGCCCTGCCGCAGTGGCGATCGGCGACGTACGGCGACACGACCCCGCTGTAGCACCGCCCGCTACTTCTTCACCCCGACCTCGTGGTGACCATGGTCGGTGTTCACCAGCCAGGGGTCGACTTCGGCGCCGAAGTACCGGTCGACGCTGTGCATGGCACTCAGCATCGCGTGGTCCTGATTGTCGTAGCGGTGCATGCCATTCCGTCCGATGGGATGCAGCGACGGATGGCTCTGGCGCAGGTAGTCACGGATGCGGGCGACGTTCCGTTCGCGCGTGGGATCGTAGACGGGATACGCGAACCGAGACCGGACGATCATCAGGTGGTCGATCACCGGGTTCTCGAAGCCGAGCGCACGCAGGTCCTGCTCGACGATCGCGCCCAAGCCGGCGTCGCTGGCCACCCACGTATCTTCCTCGGGCAGGGTGAAGTACTCGAGACCGAGGTAGGTGCCCGTCCAATCTCGCGGGGAGAGTTCGTCCGACCAGTGACCGTAGTTCTGGATCCGGCCGACCCGGAATTCCTTGCCGGGGGTGTAGACCCAGTTGTAGGGCATGTCGTACTGCTCGCGCAACGCGACGGCCACCGTGATCACCGCGCGATGGCGCAGCGCGGCTGCGACCGCCCGGATGTGCCTGGGCGGTGCAGGGTCCAACGTCTCGACCAGCATCCGCAACGGCATGCTCGAGAAGACCGCATCCCCGGACACGGTCTGGCCGTCGTGTAACTCCAACGTCCATCCCCGGCCGTCGTACCGCACCGCGGCGACCTGAGCGTCGAGGTTCGGGATGATCCCGACCTCTGCGAGTCGCGACGCGGCTGCCTCCCAGAGTTGACCGGGGCCGAACCGGGGATAGTGAAAGGAATCCTGCTCTGCCGGGTCGTCGGCGCGGGCTCGACGCCACGAGATCGGTTTGATTCGCTGATTCGCCCAGTCGCTGGCGATTTCACCGGGATCGGCCAGCCACGTCTTGCGCACGTAGCCGTCGAAGAACTTCGTGTACCAGCGCAGGCCGAACTCGTGCGTGCCCCACTCGCGGAAACTGGCCTTGCCGGGAGTCGGAACATCGCGCCAGAGCCGCGACCACATCAGGCTGCCCGCGCCGCGCATTCCGTTCCCGATGCCCATCTGAGTGAGGAGATCTCGCCCGACGAGCGGGTACTGCACGAAGTGCCCATCGACGAGCATGGCCGAGCGTCGGGGCACCGAGATCCAGGCATCGCGTGGCAGCAGCGACTTCCAGAGATCGAGGACCTCCTCGCTCTGGGTGAAGAACCGGTGCCCTCCGGGATCGACGCGCCATTCCCCTTCGGTCGGTGTGCGGGCCAGACCGCCGACGTGGCTCGTCGCCTCGAAGATCCGCGGCGAGGCGCCCCGTTCGACCAGCCTCAGGGCAGCGGTCAGTCCGGCCGGCCCCGCGCCGATGATCAACGGGTTTCCGATCGACTGCACGGTTGCTACCGGCCCCGGAGTTGAGGCAGGCACCGGTAGTCGGCGACGATGTCGTCGATGCGGCTGCCCGTGAGGTCGTTCAGAGGCGTCGTCAAGAAGATCAGCTTCGCGTACTGGCTCTGAAACGGCAGGAACCCGCTCAGCAGGGGCTCCGGGGTCGTCCGAATCACCAAGTCGACGTCGCCGATCTCGAACGCAGCGGAGATGTCACACCCGTCGCGCTCCGCCCGACGGTGAGCGGCGCGCAGTTCGTCAGCGGCGTCGTAGGCGGCAAGCACGTTGATCCGGAACTCGTCGCCGGTCATCGTGGCCTCGAGTTCCTCAGCGGCTGCGACGTATTCGTCGGGAAGCGCCGTGCGGTCGCCGTGCAACCGCACGCTGCACGCGGATCCGTCGAAGTGCTTGGGGATCAACGTGGTGAGGAAATGCAGCGACGCGGAGTACACCGCATCGAGTTCGTCGTCGCGGCGGCCCAAATTCGCCCGACTGAGGTTGTACACCGACACCGTCCCAACCCCGTTGCGCTGCAGGGCGAGGAGGATCTCGACGACCTTCTCGGCGCCGCGCAGGTACGCCGCGGGCAACGAGGTCCCATGGGTCTGCGCCCACCGCCGGAGTCCGTCGGGGATTACGCCTACGTGGGCGGGGTGAGCGGAGATGCTCAGTCCTCCGCACTGCGGAGCACTGCCAGGACGGTGAGGAGCAGGATCTTGAAGTCGAGGTTCAGCGACCAGTTCTCGATGTAGTAGTTGTCGAACTCGGCGCGGTCGGCGATCGACGTCTGCCCCCGGAGTCCGTGCACCTGGGCCCAACCGGTGATGCCAGCCTTCACCCGGTGCCGATCGCCGTAGCGCCGCACCTGCATCGCGAACAGCTCGACGTACTCGGGCCGTTCGGGACGCGGGCCGACGAGGCTCATGTCGCCGCGCACCACGTTGACCAGCTGCGGCAGTTCATCGAGTGAGGTCTTGCGCATGATCTTGCCGATTCGCGTGCGCCGGTCGTCGCCTTCGACGCCACCGGGCGCGGCGCCGTCCACCAACTCGAAGCCGGCCTTGGCTGGATCGAGGGGGCGCATGCTGCGGAACTTCAGGCAGCCGAACACCTTGCCGTCGCGGCCGATTCGATCCTGACTGAAGAAGATGGGTCCCGGCGAACTGAGTTTGACGAGCAGTGCCAGCCCGAGGAACACCGGAGAGATCAGCAGCAGCCCCAGCGCTGCAGCCGTCCGGTCACATGCGTGCTTGACCGCGAACTGCCAACCCTTCGGGTCGACCCGGCAGAGCACCATCAGCGGTACGCCGCCCAGGTGCTCCACCCAGGCGCCACCGCTCACGGCGTCCATCACCCTGGGCACCACCCGAACCCGCATACCGAGGTTCTGCGCCTCGTGCGCGGTACGCGCGAGGCGCTCGTCGGACACCGTCGACGGCGCCAGGATGAGTTCCGCGGCGCCAGTTGCGCGAGCGGCGATCTCGAGGTTGTCGGTGGTGCCGAAATACGGCACGTCGAACCCCTCGGCGTCGGTCGGGCGGGTGTCGTCGAGCAGGCCGACGGGGTGCAGTCCGTAGTCGGGGACCTGACGCATCCGGGTGACGAGCTGGTGGGTGATCGGGCCCGAGCCGACTATCAGCGCCGGCGTGCCGAAGTGGTACTTGCGCCGCAGGTAGCGCTGCGCCAGGGACCTGATCAGCCGAACGCCCGGAATGAGAACCGCTGCGCACAGCCATATCCGCACCATCACGTCGCTGGGGCGGACGTATTCGCCGATGACCTGACCCGGCGAGAACGGTGGCACGAGCAGCAGCATGATCGTCAAGGTCGCCAGCGTGGAGACGGCCACGGAGGTCTCGACCGGTTCGAAGTCGTCGAGGAAGCGATGGTCGAGCCGCCGGCGGTACATCGAGCGCGTACCCAGGATGGCGATGACCACCGGCACGAAGATCCACGAATACAGGGCGATGTTGCGATCGTGGACGGGGCCGGGGGTCAACCATTGCGCCAGCAAAACCGCCCACACCGCCGCCCAGATGTCGAGCGTCACGGTCAGCGCGACGTAGCCGGACTCCGAGCGAAGACGTTCGGCGAGACCGTGCGGCGCAGAGGCGGCGCGGCCGGGCGGCGCCGGGACGGCGTTCGTCGGCTGCGCGGTGCGCTGCCGACTCGGCCCGGCACGGGCCTTCGCCTTCACGTCCATCTGCATGCAGCACATCCCCTGCCGGCTCCGAGATAACCAACCTTAGGGGTGCCGGCCCGACTCCGCAGAGTAATTAGCGGCTGTGTCAAGAAATTTGTTCGGCTTCGTAAAAAAAGAACGCCGTCCGGCATAGCTGGACGGCGGACCTCGGCGGCTCTACCTGGACGTGGCGCCGAAGATTCGTTCGGTCGCGAGCGCCGCGAGGTCGCTCAGGACTTGCACGTGTCCGGTGCCCCACAAGCGTGGCTTGGTGTCGAATACGCACAGCGTGCCAATGGCATTCCCATCGCCATCGATCAGCGGTATGCCGAGATAGGCCACCAGGGTGCCATCGCGGACGGCAGGGTGGTTCTTGAACACCGGGTCCGCCCGCGCGTCCTCGAGAATCAACGGCGCGCGGTTTGCCACGGCGTACTGGCACATCGACCTGTTGAGCGGTGTCTGCCTTTCCTGCGGAGACGTGATCTCCATGCCGGCCGCGCTCTTGAAGAACTGACGATCGGAATCGACCAGCGACACCAGAGCGAACGGTGCATCGAGTGCATCGGCCGCCGCGCGGGTGATCCGGTCGTAGATTTCCTCCGGCGGCGAGTCGAGCAGCCCGGTGGCATACAGGGCGCGGAGCCGACTCGGGTCGGTTATCGAGGCGGTTACGCTCGGCATGGTGGATTCGGCAAAGATTCCTGCGGTGGACAGGTGGGCCAGCAAATCGTCGATCACCGGGCTGTCGACACGTCTCTGGTCGGCGATCATGCGTGACGCCACCGCGCGGACGATGTACACATCGACGTCCTCGCCGGCCTCCCGGGCCCGCTCAGCAAGCAGCCCGTTGAGCCAATCGTCGAATGCCTCGAGCCCGCCGGTCACTCGCTCACGGTAACCGAACATCGATGATCTGGTGTACTGCTAAGCATTCACCACCCCGGCGTGACCAGGCACGTGGTAGCGCCGCGGTCGAGATAATCGACAGCACCGTAATCTGATGCCGTCCGTTGGAGATCAGGAGGCGATGTGCCCGAAGCCCGAACGAGCGGCCGCCCCGTCGACCTCCTCTTCGATGCTCGCCACGTGCACCAGAGCGGTATCGGCACCTACATCCGTACCCACCTCCCGTACATCGAGGACTCCGCGGCTCGCCACGGTCTGTGCCTGGCAGTCCTCGCCGGTCAGGACTCGCTGCCGGAACTACGGGCGAGCACCGACGTCGTCGTCGCGTCGGACCCGGCCGCGGCCATGTACTCCGCGGCGGAACAATTGGTGTGGCGCGACGCGTTCGACCAGACCAGGCCGCGGGCGGTGTGGCTGCCGCACTACCCGTACCCGGCGGCCCGACTGCAGCCCCGCCACCGCCGGATGCTGACCTACGTCACCGTGCACGACACCATCCACGTCTTGCCGCAGAGCATCAGCGGCCAGAGCCTCGCGTACCGCATGTACGCGCAGCTGATGCTGCGTGCCGACGCCCGTTCGTGCAAGCGCATCTTCACGCCGTCGGAGGCGACCGCATCCGCGGTGCGGAGCGTCGCGCCGTCCGCGCGGATCCAGGTGGCGCCGATCCAGGTCGACGAGGCGTGGATGAAGCCCGCTGATCCGAGTCTGTCCCCGGTCGACGGCCGCTACCTGCTCTACGTCGGAAACACCAAGCGCTACAAGAACCTTCCGCTGCTGCTCGAGGCGTTCTCCGATCTGGCCGACACCGTCCCCCACAAGCTCGTCATCGCCGGGGGTGGCGCCACCGTACGGACAATGGACGAACGCGTCCGCCAACTCGCCGAGGTTCACGGTGACCGGGTGGTGTTGATCGGGCAGGTCGAGTTCGGAATCTTGCGGGCACTGGTCGCGGCCGCAGAACTGCTGGTGATGCCGTCCCTGTACGAGGGCGCCGGACTCCCTCCTCTGGAGGCCATGGCATCCGGTACGGCGGTGCTGTCCTCGGACATCCCCGTGCTCCGCGAAACGTGCGGCGACGGCGCCGATTACTTCGGCCCGCACGACCGCGAGGGCCTGGCCCGGTTGATGCGCCAATACTGCGAAGACGACGTGGCACGCGCCGAACTGGCCGTGCGTGGACAGTCCCACGTCATCACGCGGCAGCAGCGGATCGACCCCGCACTCGCTGCCGACTCGATCTGCCGGGATCTGGCCTCGAGCACGCGGTGACCACCCCGAGGCGCCGGATCCTGGCCGGCCTGCCCGCCGCGGCGGCGCTCACCCTCGTGGCGGGATGTCGGGTGGGCGGCGACCAGGTGGTCGACGTCAGGGCCCACGGGGCCGTGGGCGACGGGAAAGCCGACGACTCGCACGCCGTCCGCACGGCCGCCGCGGCGGTGCGATCAGGTGGGACACTGTACTTTCCGGCGGGTACCTATCGATTCGCGCAGCGTCACCCACCCGGCACCGCGGCCATCGTGATCTCCGGCGTCTCCGACGTCGCGGTCGTCTTCGAACCCGACGCGGAGCTGTTCATGGACAACCTCGACCCGGCGACCGGTACCGGTACCAGTCACGGCCTCCTGGTCCGGGGGCCTGCCTGGCGAATCACGTTGCGGGACGTCAACATCCGCTGGGCATCGGGTGCCCGCCGATCCCTAGGGGACGGAATCAGGGTGATGGGTTGTCCTGCAACCGGTTCCACCGCCACCCGCCCGTGGTCGAGACCGAGGGCGCCCGTGGCGGGTGTGACGTTGACGGGCTGCGTCGTGCGGTCGAGTCCCCAGGCCGGCGTGATCATGATGGGGGTGTCCGGTATAGCGGTCACCCGCCTGCGCGTCTCCGACAGTCAGGCCGACGGCCTGCACTTCAACGCCTGCCGTCGCGCCCAGATCAACGGCTACACCGCGCGCGACACCGGCGACGACGGACTGGCCCTCGTCACGTACTTCACCGAGCGGTTCGCCATCGACGCTGCCGCACATACCTTTTCCCTTCCGACACTGACCGACTGGTCCAACGCCGACTTCGCCATCGCCAACGTCGGCATCACCGGGGGCACCGCGAACGGCGTCCGCATCGCGGGTGCGCAACGGGTCACCCTCGGGGCGCTCGACGTCGCCGGTGTGCGCTCCGGATCCGCGGTCATGATCGACTCCGCGGCGCCGGGCACCGACGTGGGATGGAACTACGTGGCCAGCCGCGCAGTGCGCGTCACCGGCATTACCGCAACCGACTGCGACACCGGCATCCACCTACTGGCACGCCCCAGCGAAACCGACGATCCGCGCTTCACCGACTTCGACGTTCACGTCGACGACGCCAAGCTCGACGGCTGCAGCAACTGGGCGGTGCGCGCGGAGACGTTGAGCGGACGCGACGTCAGTGGCCTCGCGATCGACGACTTGGACATCTCGTCGACGTCGACGGCGGGCGGCAGTGGGGGCGTCGGAATCGACGACGCACGTGGAATCGCGTTCGGACGGATCGACATTCGGCACACGACCGCGCTCACCGTGTTCTCGGTGGGCAACGCCAAGGCGCTCGCCGTGGACCGGCTGACCGTCGTGATCGACCAGACCGAGGCGCCCGAGGCGACTCCCGCGCCCTGCGTCGTCCTCGACTCCAGCGCGGGCTTCATCGACGAGCTGCGCGTGCGCTGGCCGGCTGCACCCGCCCCCTGGGTGCCCGTGCGGATGTCCCCGGCCGACCACTGCGCCGGCGGCGATCTCCGTGGCGCACGCGTCGGCATCGGCACTCTGGAGATCACCCCGCCGGTGGTCGAGTCGACGGTCGGGTGCTCCTAGCGGCTAGCCGCGTTCCGACGGTTCTCGAGGTGGCCGGACCCGCGCTGCGAGCAGTGCGCTTCCGGCAGTGAGCAACAGCAGGAAGACCACGATGCCGTAACTCAGGATCTGTACGCGCCACACCTCGAGGAAGCAGTACGCCACCACGCCCGACGATGCGGCTATCACGGGGCTGAAGCTGAATATTCGGGCAAAGGCGTATCCGGCGAAACCGTAGGCCACGATGGTGTAGAGCCATCCCCAGCTCCCATACTCGGAGTAGATGTCGGCGAACACCGAGTTGGTGAAGAAGTTCCCGGCGAACGACACCGAATAGCCGTAGACCGACGCCTGTTTCCAGCTGTCGTCCTTGGCCACCTTGTTGAACTGCAGGAAGGTCGGCTGAATGGCGTCCAGCGACGACACCGCACCGCCCTGGTTCTCCCACGCCCCGCTCATCACCGCCGTGGAGACGCCGACCTGGACCTGCGCGGGCACGGCCAGGTACGCCCCGCTCTGATATAGGTTCATCGCCACCGGGTTGGACACGCCGGCTTCGCGGTAGTAGTTCGCGTTGCGGAAGTAGTTGAGTGCCGTGAGCACCGCGAAACCGGTGAGCACGATCAGTGCGACCGCCACCAACGTCCGCATTCTCGACCCACTCGTCGGCGACCGTGGTTCCCGGCTCCTGACCCAGGCGGCGAGATAGACCGCACAGGCCATCATCAACGCCAGCCGGGAGGCGATCATCGCGTTGGCGACCAACAACAGGACCGCGGCGACCATGTACGGCCACCCGATCACCTTCTTGCGCCAGAGATGAACGCCGATGGGAGCAGCCAGAATAGTGGCGTACCGCAGCGTCTGCGGACCCGCGAAACCCGACAGCGCATTGCTGAAGTCGTTGGCGGTCTGTTCGCTCAGCGATTCGACGATCGCGGCGATGCCGCCCACCCTCATGAACGAGTAGCCGACGCCGACCACACCGGCCGCCAGCAGGATGAAGAAGTACCGCCGCTCGAACCACGAGGTGTTGGTCCGCTCGGTGCCCAGCAGCGGCCGTGTCCGCTGGGTGCCCAGCCAGAAGCCGACCGTCGACACCATCACGATCGCGCCGTACCACAGCACGAGCAGGGCAATGCCCCCGCCGGTGGCATTGGCCGGCGTCGAAAATCCGTTCAGGGCTTCGGACATCGTGCCGCCGAGCCCGAGTTCGCGGGTGGCGACCAGCCCCCACCACGCGAGGAACGATGCGGTGACCGGGGCCAGGATGAAGACCGCCGGTCTGAACCACACCGGCGCCAGACGCGACGCGTCCGAGTCGCGCACGACGGGGTCGAGGGCTACCACCGCGGCCGTCACCGGGCGAACCGCTCACGGACCCGCCGGGAGCCGAACGAGGCGGCGTACTCGGGTGCCCCGCGGACCGCGGCGCAGTGGTAGACGACCGCCGTGATCGTCTCGGACACGACGAACGCGAGGAATATCGCGGAGATGTTCTCCCACACCAGCAGGAAGCCGACGCTCACCACGAGGTAGACCACCGTGCTGGCTGCGCGAATCCAGAACACCAGCACGGTCTCGCCCGCTTTCCGCAGCGCGGCGAACGGCACGGTCGAGATCAGCGTGACGACCTTCCAGAGACACCCCAGCAGCATCGCGACGGCGCCCACGGCATGCCACGCGGGCCCGAAGACCAGGCCGCCCAGCCCCCCGAACGCGGCGATCAGAACCACGACCATGCCGACGGCGAACACGGCGACGAATGCCTTGAGTTCGCCGCGATGACCATGTGCGAGCAGGCGATACCTGCCGTAGGCCAGGATCGGCTCGACCGCCCCCGCGACCGTCGTGATGACGCGGAACGTCACCGACGCCACCGGCCCGACCATGACCAGGAGAACCGACGTGATGGCGGGCTGCACGGCGCCCACGACGGCGGTCTCGCCGGTGACCCAGCTGGATCGCCGGACGTCCGGCGGAAAACCCATGTGTGGCATCGATCGTCGGGGGTGATACCGCACCACCACGGCCAGGAACGCACCGAGTGCGAGCACCCGTACGCAATGCGGGTTCTGCTGGACAGACATGACGAGTGCAACGACGCTGCTGACGATCAACGCCAGGGCACCGATTCCCTCGCGCTTCCACTCGCCGGTGACCACGCCGATGGAGCGGGACATCAGCAGGCCGGTCATGATGCCGATGGAACTCGCCATGAGTACCGGCGACGACGCAACCGCGGGGCCGACCGCCAGCAGTCCCGCGGCGGCGAGGGCGACGGCCACCACCCAGGCCGGCAACCCCAGCGGTCCCTCGGCGTCCGGCGTCGCCAACCGACCCTCCACGACGAAGGCGTTGAAGAGCTGGGCGACGTAGACGCCGACGGCCAGGGCCAGGGCGAGAAAGCCCTGCGTCTCGATGGGTGCGATGCGCGCATAGATCGCGATGAAGATCGCCGGGAACACGTTGAGAGCCAGGCCGGCGCCGACCTGAACGACCGTGTGCAGATGCCGGGTGTCAGGCACGGCCCGACCGTTCCGGTGCGGTCGTGGATCTCACCGGGAGATCGGCCGTTCGCCTGCGTCGTCCGAAACCACCGGCGAGTCAGCGGGTTCCGTGTTCTTCCGCCGCCTCCCGAAACGCTGGCGCTGCGACCCGCGGTAGGTGAACACCGCCACCACCGGCGCAGAACTCGACGCCGTCGCCGATCGCAACGCCAGGGCGGAGGGCACCGTGTCGGCGTCGAGCCGTGCCACCAGCACGATGTCGCTGGCCGACCCGATGACGTCGGGGGACAACGTCGAGTCCCCGACGGCGCCGCCCAGGACGACGCGCGTGGCCCCATCTGCGAGCGGCTTGCCCTCTGCCGCCGCGAACTCCAGCAGCGACGCCACGACCGCAGCCCCGGAGGACTCCGATGCCCCGATCACCAGGACGACGCGGCTCGGCCCGGGGGAGGGGCATTGCGCGTAGAGGGTGCGTGCCAGCCGCCGGTGTTCCTCGGCCCAGTCGTCGCGGGCCGGCACGTCGAGATCGACCGCAGGCAGCAGCACGCCGTCGACGCCATCGGTCACCGTCTTGACCAACGAACCTCGACCCGAACGCCGTCGCCGGGCGAGCAGGAAGGCCATGACGACCGAGCCCCCGAGGAGTGCACCCAGGAACACCCCGATGACCCACTGCGCAGTACTCGGGCGAATGGGCAGGGGCGGTTGAACGACCATCAACGTGGCGGCTTCCACGGATTGGAGTTCGACGCTCTCGCGCACCTGCGCGAGTTGTTCGCGACGTAGCGGATCCGAGGAGTCGCGCTGCTGCCACTGCGTCAGTGTTGGCAGAATCGTGCGGAGCTGCACGTCGGCCCGCCGCTCGAGATCCTCGCGATACAGGTCGATGGCCGTCTGCACGGTTCTGACGGCGTCGGAACTGGAATCGGCGCTATAGCTGAGCGTGATCACCGCGGACTCGCTGGCCTGTGCGACGTTGAGTTCGGCCGGACCGTCCATGGCCATCTTCTTGGCCACGGCGTCGCTGAAACCCTCCCCGGACAGGTAGGCGATCTCGCCGGCCACGAAAGTCGCTGTATTGCCCTGGTTGTCGGGCGTGATCTGGTCAGCCCCTCCCGCGATGGCGATGAGGTCAGCCGGATTCTTCAGGCGCAGGAACGCCGTGGCGGTGGTGTCAGACGCCAGGGTGCCGAAGGCCAACCCGCCGAGGAGTCCGCCGACGCAGGCACCGATGATCGCCGCCAGGATCAGCTTGGTCATCGCGAAGCGGGTCTCGAGTGACGTCATCGTCGCGATCGCGGGCGCGGGCACTTTCGACACGCTTGCAGACAACTTCTCGGCGCTCCGTCCTAGGCCTCACAGTGCGATCAACATCGTAGTCGAGGCCGTGCGCTGCGCCGGTCGAACACGGGACGATGCGGAAAAGCTCGAACGGCCCGACGCGTCGCCTTCGCAACGCATGTCGCCGTCGTGCAGATACAGCAAATTCGTAGTTGCCCGCTTGGCTCTCAATGCCCCCAATGCTAACGAACTCGGCGCCGGCTGCGAGCCATTTGCGCAGGTATCCAAGCGGAGTGGCGACGCATCGATTACCGGCCGCGCGTTCTCCACCGCCGTGCACCGTTTGCCGGTATCGTCCGACGCCGGGAACGAGATCCGCAAGAGCCCACTCACCGAAACTGGAGCGGCAGTGTTTGTTGAGTTCAGTCCACCATTGCGGCGGCGCAAGCGTGACAACGCCATTGGCGTTGCGCTGTCGATGATCCTGTCGATGCTGCTCGTCACCGCACTGGGCGCACCCCAGGTGGCGCACGCCGATCCGCTGAACTCGAACCTCGAGCCCGGTGCGGAACTGTCCCTGCCATGGACGGGACTCGGGTTGCCGTCCGAGATCACCCTGGCCGGTGTCAACACGAACCAGGACTTCACCGTCCCCGTGCCGTCTGGTTTCGCGGTCACCAGGCTGCGCGGTCTCATCCATTCGCCGGTGGACTTCGGCGCGGGATTCGTGGAGATCGTCGACGGCGCCGGACGATTCCTGGCAACCGTGGACCTCCCCGCCGTCACCCCCAGCCAGGCCGTGGTGCCGTTCGACGTCGACGTCTCTGCGGGGGCGGTAACCGATGCGCGGCTGGCGCTCTCGCTCACCGTGCGCGAGCCGGGGCGGCCCGCCCAGGAACGTTGTGGCCTCGGCGAGCGCGTCGTCATCAGCGATCTCACGGCAGTGTTCGCCGGGGCCGAGCCCGCACCGACCACGATCGCCACGTTCTTCCCCTCCGTCCTGCAGCGCGTCGTGATCCACGCCCCCGTGGACGCCGACGATGCCGAACGCCAGGCGGTGCTGACGCTGGCCTCGGCGATCTCCCGCATGTACCGGCCGCAAGCGCTGGCGATCACCGTGGTCAATCAACCCCGCGGTGCCGCGCCACCGCCGGCGCCACAGCTCACCCGCGCCATCGTGGTCGAGCGCGGCGATGCGGGCCTCGAGGTCGTGAACGCCGACAGGGCCAACGTCTTCCTCAAGGTGACCGGTCGCGGTGATCAACTCGCGGATCAAGCCTCCCTGGTCGTCAACGAGTTGCAGGCGCTGGCACAGGTCTCGACCGCGCGGGTCGACAAGGCCGGCTCGGTGACCGCCTCCGGCCCGCAGGCCGACGAGATGACCTTCGGCGACCTGGATCTCGCCGGTGAGACCGCCGTCCTGCGCACCGGCAAGCTCACGGTGGGCGTCGACCGAGCGGCGCTGGGCGCCCGCGTCGATGGTGTGAAGGTGCATCTGCTGGCCACCCACACTCCCGTCTCCGCCATGGACTCCGCGACGTTGATGGTCAGCGTGAACGGGCAGGCGGTACACGCCACACCACTCAACGACAGCGGGCGCGTCGACGCGACGTTCGAGGTGCCAGGTGAATTCCTGAGGCAACGAGTCGGTTTCGAGTTCGACCTGACGTTCAGTCCGCGGCAGTTGTGCAGCCCGACCATTGCGCCGATGGCATTCCAGCTCGACCCCAGATCGACCATGACGGTTCGCCGTGACGGCCCGCCGCTGGGCGGCTTCGACGCAGTGCCCTCGGAGCTGACTCCCGAGTTCCTCGTGGCGCTCGACGGAAGCAATGCCAATCAACTCGACTACGCGACGCGGGTCGTGGCCGAGATCGCGCGGCAGTCCGGTAACGAGCTGTCGCCCCGCGTCGTCGACGTCAAGGCCGCAGCCGACGCCAGTGCCGGCGCGCTGATCGTGGCCAACGCCGCCACGGTCAAGCAGACCTCGATGCGCCCGCCGATCGGCGGCGACGGCAGCGACGTGCAGGTCGACCTGCGGGACGAACTGCGCGCCGACATCAACCGCGGATTGGCCTCGGTTCAGGTGTTCGCCGACGAACCGCGGCAACGCACGGTGGTCCTCGTCACCACCAGCGGGGCGTGGTCGCTCGCGGAGCCGCTGTTCGGTTACCTGGCTCAGCTGCCAGGGGGTTGGGCCGCTGTCGACGGGAACGTCCTGGCAGCCGGCACCGACGGGACGGTCACCACCCTCTCGATCCAACCGGGCGACACCACGCAGGCGCAGCCCTCCGACGGCGGGACCGACCGCTCGATGTGGCTGCCGATCGGCGCCGGATTGCTCGTACTCGCCGCGCTGGCGGTGGGCGCCGCGCTGTTGTGGCGGCGCCGGCGCACCCCGGCGACGCCCGGAGCGGGCCGGCACGAAACCCCCTGAGCGAACGGACATTCGGAGTCGCACGAGCGGGTACGGCCCAGGTGTTCGACGTCGCCGTCAATTCGCCCGCCGGGCGGTGAGCCGGCGGGGTAGTCTCCTGACGTCGGCGAGGGCAGGCGATCCATCCATCCGGAACGAGGCGTCATGACTTCGGAGTTCAGCGGACACATAGAACTCGACGTCCGCGACTCGACACCGGACTGGGGACCGTACGCCGCGCCGACCGCACCGCCGGGCTCACCCAACGTGCTCTACCTGGTCTGGGACGACACCGGAATCGCCACCTGGGACTGCTTCGGCGGACTGGTCGACATGCCGGCGATGAGCCGGCTCGCCGAACGCGGGGTACGGCTGTCGCAGTTCCACACCACCGCCCTGTGTTCGCCCACGAGGGCATCGCTGCTGACCGGACGCAACGCCACGACCGTCGGCATGGCGACCATCGAGGAGTTCACCGACGGCTTCCCGAACTGCAACGGCCGCATCCCCGCCGAGACCGCACTGCTGTCGGAGGTGCTCGCGGAGCGGGGCTACAACACCTACTGCGTGGGCAAGTGGCACCTGACGCCGCTCGAGGAATCGAATCTGGCTGCCACCAAACGGCATTGGCCACTGGGTCGCGGATTCGAGCGGTTCTACGGATTCATGGGCGGCGAGACCGACCAGTGGTATCCCGACCTCGTCTACGACAACCATCCGGTCGCGCCGCCGGCCACCCCGGAAGACGGCTACCACCTGTCGAAGGACCTCGCGGACAGGACGATCGAGTTCATCCGCGACGCCAAGGTGATCGCGCCGGACAAGCCGTGGTTCTCCTACGTCTGCCCGGGCGCCGGGCACGCGCCGCACCACGTCGCCAAGGAGTGGGCCGACCTCTACGCCGGTCGATTCGACATGGGTTACGAGCGCTACCGCGAGATCGTGCTCGAGAACCAGAAGGCGCTCGGCATCGTCCTGGCCGACACCGAGCTGTCACCGATGAACCCCTACCTCGACGTGACCGGCCCGAACGGCGAACCGTGGCCCATGCAGGACACCGTCCGGCCATGGGGCGGGCTCGACGACGACGAGAAACGACTCTTCAGCCGCATGGCCGAGGTGTTCGCCGGGTTCCTCACCTACACCGACGCCCAAATCGGCCGAATACTCGACTATCTCGAGGAATCCGGGCAACTCGACGACACGATCGTCGTCGTGATATCCGACAACGGCGCCAGCGGTGAGGGCGGACCGAACGGCTCGGTCAACGAGGTCAAGTTCTTCAACGGCTACATCGACACCGTCGCCGAGAGCATGCGCTGCTACGACGTGCTGGGAGGTCCGGAGACCTACAACCACTACCCGATCGGGTGGGCGATGGCGTTCAACACGCCCTACAAGCTGTTCAAGCGCTACGCCTCACACGAGGGTGGCATCGCCGACACCGCAATCGTGTCCTGGCCCAACGGAATCAAGGCTCACGGTGAGGTCCGCGACGCCTACGTCAACGTCTGCGACGTCACGCCAACGATCTACGACCTCCTGGGCATCAGCCCGCCCGACGAGGTCAACGGAATCCGGCAGAAGCCACTCGACGGGGTCAGCTTCAAGGCGGCGCTCGACGATTCGGCCGCGGACACCGGGAAGCACACCCAGTTCTACGCGATGCTCGGCACCCGCGGCATCTGGCACGACGGCTGGTTCGCCAACACCGTGCACGCCGCCAGCCCGGCGGGCTGGTCGCACTTCGACTCCGATCGGTGGGAGCTGTTCCACATCGCAGCCGACCGCAGCCAATGCCACGACCTGGCGGCCGAGCATCCCGAGAAACTCGAGGAACTCAAGGCGCTGTGGTTCGACGAGGCCGCCAAGTACAACGGCCTGCCCCTGTCGGACCTCAACATCTTCGAGACCATGATGCGCGAACGGCCGTACCTGGCCAGTGGCCGCAACCACTTCACCTACTACCCGGACGCGTCCGAAGTCGGGATTGGGGCTGCGCTGGAACTGCGCGGTCAATCCTTCTCAGTGCTGGCCGAGGTCACCATCGACAGTGCCGACGTCGAGGGCGTGCTCTACAAGCAGGGCGCGGGGCACGGCGGACACGTGCTGTTCGCCCGCGACGGCCGGTTGCACTACGTCTACGACTTCATGGGCGAGGACGAACAGGAAGTCGTCAGTGCCGAACCACTTCCACTCGGCGCACACGTCGTCGGGGTTCGTTACGACCGCACGGGCACCGTGGAGGGCAGTCACACGCCGCTCGGCGACGTGTCGATGTACGTCGACGGTCGGGTCGTCGCGACCAGGTCCGGTGTCCGCACGCACCCGGGCACCTTCGGGCTCGCCGGCGGCGGGGTCGCCGTCGGCCGCAACACCGGACAGGCCATCTCCAACTCGTACCGGGCGCCGTTCCCGTTCACCGGTGGCACGATCGCGAAGGTGGTCGTCGACACCTCCGGCACGCCGTACGTCGACGTGGAACGCGAACTCGCCCAGGCGTTCGCGAAGGACTGATGAACCCCCGCCACGTCGGAACCGTCGCACTCGCGTGTGCGGCGGCAGTGGTCGTGTCGGGGTGCGTGCGCGTCAGCGACGGTCTCCCGGTCGCCGACGGGTCGGTCGAGCCGCCCGGCTCTGCACCGGGGACGTCGAGCACGGTTCCGGCCAATCAGCCCGAGCCAGGCATCATGCCGACGTCGCAGGCGCCGGTGCCCGCGGGAACCGTCACCTGCGCCCCCGAGGTGGCGCCCCGCGTGGGATACGTTGCGGCCGTGGACGATCTCCGGGCGCCGCAGATCGTGATCGGCGTCCCCGAGGGCTGGAGCTTCATGGGTGGCACGGGTGACGTCGCGGGGACGTTGACCGGTCCCGAGCAGATGACGGCGACCGTCACCATCGCGACCACCGATCTCGACCCCGCCGCCGCGTTCCGCGGCTACGCCGACGACATCATGGAGCAGTCCGCGGTGAGCGCCGTCAGCGTGCTGCCAGGGGAACTGTGCTCCTACAGCGGCCAGAAGCTGATGGGTTCGTGGTCGGACATCCCCGAGACGGCAGTCGAGTTCCGCGACCGACTCGTCCACCTCCCGACCGACACTGCGAACTACCTCGTGAGCGTGCACGTCGAGGCGCCGTCCGGAGTCGACGCGCTCGACGCCGCAGGCGACGTGCTGACCGCCGACTTCGAGGTCCGGATGCCGTGATCCGATGCTGACCGACCTGATCTCCCTGCAAGGCGGCGCCTTCCCGATGGGTTCGGCCGACTTCTACCCGGACGAATCGCCGGTCCACACGACGACCGTCGGGGACTTCGCGATCGAGCGGCACCCCGTCACCAACGCCCAGTACGCCGAGTTCGTCGCCGACACCGGGTACGTCACCGTCGCCGAACGCGCACTCGACCCGGCGCTGTACCCGGGCGTCGCCGCCGCGGATCTGCAGCCCGGCGCGCTGGTCTTCCGGCCGACGCCCGGCCCGGTCGACCTGCGGGACTGGCGGCTGTGGTGGGACTGGGCACCGGGCGCGAGTTGGCGGCACCCGTTCGGTGCGGGCAGCGGCATCGACGCCATCGCCGATCACCCGGTGGTGCAGGTGGCCTACACCGATGCGGCGGCCTACGCCCGGTGGGCGGGCCGGCGGCTGCCCACCGAGGGGGAGTGGGAGTACGCCGCGCGCGCAGGCGCCACGACCACCTATCCGTGGGGCGACGACGTCATGCCGGGCGGAACGCTCATGGCCAACACCTGGCAGGGCCGGTTCCCGTACCGGAACGACGGCGCCGCGGGCTGGGTCGGGACGTCGCCGGTCGGCTCGTTCCCCGAGAACCGGTACGGCCTGGTCGACATGATCGGCAACGTGTGGGAGTGGACGACGACGCGGTACTCGGCCCGGGGGCACCAGGCAGGAGCCACGGGGGAAGCGCAGGCCTGCTGCACGCCGAGCCTCGAGCCCGACCCGGCGATCAGCCAGACGCTCAAGGGTGGCTCCCACCTGTGCGCCCCGGAGTACTGCCATCGGTACCGTCCCGCCGCACGATCGGCGCAGTCCCAGGACAGCGCGACCACCCACATCGGCTTCCGCTGCGTGGTGTCCGGATAGTCGCGCCCGGGTAGGGTCGTCGGCGTCGAGCGTGCGCAGAGTCGGGTTTCTACCCGGCGTGTCGCCCGCAGACACGCACGCTGGGCGGGGTAGCGGGTGGGCGTCGAGCAGCGATTTGGTGCATTCGACGTGCTCACCTAGTATGTAGGGGTTGCCTTGGGCAGACCTCGGCTGTTCTCGAAGATGTGAATCCTCATCGACATGGACGGCCCTGCGTGCCCTTAGACAACGAAGACCGCGTACGCCGAGGGTTTTTTGCTGCTCGTCGTGCATCGAAATCGAGGAGATCGAGTGATTCAGCAGGAATCCCGGCTGAAGGTCGCCGACAACACGGGTGCCAAGGAAATCTTGTGCATCCGCGTTCTCGGTGGCTCGGGTCGGCGATACGCCGGCATCGGCGATGTCATCGTGGCGACCGTCAAGGACGCCATCCCGGGCGGAAACGTCAAGCGGGGCGACGTCGTCAAGGCCGTCATCGTCCGCACCGTCAAGGAGCGTCGCCGCGCCGATGGCAGTTACATCAAGTTCGACGAGAATGCGGCCGTGATCATCAAGGCCGACAACGATCCGCGTGGCACCCGCATCTTCGGCCCGGTCGGGCGCGAACTGCGTGAGAAGCGCTTCATGAAGATCGTCTCGCTGGCTCCGGAGGTGTTGTAAGTGAAGGTGCACAAGGGCGACACGGTCCTCGTCATCTCGGGCAAGGACAAGGGCGCGAAGGGCAAGGTCCTCGAGGCCTACCCCGGCCGCGAGAAGGTCTTGGTCGAGGGCGTCAACCGAATCAAGAAGCACACCGCCGTCTCGAGCAATGAGCGTGGCGCGTCGTCGGGCGGCATCGTCACCCAGGAAGCCCCCATCCACGTGAGCAACGTGATGGTGGTCGACTCCGATGGCAACCCGACCCGCATCGGCTACCGGCGCGACGAAGAGACCGGCAAGAACGTTCGGGTGTCGAAGAAGAACGGCAAGGACATCTAGACATGACCACCGCAGAAACCACCGAGAAGACGATCCCGCGGCTCAAGCAGCGCTACCGCGACGAGATCAAGGACTCCCTCAACAAGGAGTTCGAGTACGCCAACGTCATGCAGATCCCCGGCGTGGTCAAGGTCATCGTCAACATGGGCGTCGGCGACGCCGCCCGTGACGCGAAGCTGATCAACGGTGCGGTCAACGACCTCGCGCTGATCACCGGCCAGAAGCCGGAGATCCGCAAGGCCCGCAAGTCCATCGCGCAGTTCAAGCTGCGCGAGGGCATGCCGATCGGCGCCCGCGTCACGCTGCGCAACGACCGCATGTGGGAGTTCCTCGACCGCCTGGTGTCGATCGCCCTCCCGCGTATCCGCGACTTCCGCGGCCTGTCGCCCAAGCAGTTCGACGGCAACGGCAACTACACCTTCGGGCTCAACGAGCAGTCGGTGTTCCACGAGATCGACGTCGACAGCATCGACCGCCCCCGTGGCATGGACATCACCGTCGTCACCTCGGCGACGACCGACGACGAAGGCCGCGCGCTGCTGCGTGCGCTCGGCTTCCCGTTCAAGGAGAACTGAGCATGGCAAAGAAGGCGCTGGTCATCAAGGCCAACAAGAAGCCGAAGTTCAAGGTGCGCGGCTACACCCGCTGCAACCGCTGCGGTCGCCCGCACGCGGTGTTCCGCAAGTTCGGCCTGTGCCGAATCTGCTTGCGGGAGATGGCACACGCCGGCGAACTGCCCGGCGTGCAGAAGTCCAGCTGGTAACACCACGAGCGCTCGGACGACCAGTTCGAGCAGCGAGCGCCCGCGCACCGCGCGAGCACACAGGCCAAAAGACCACTTAGAACAGCATTGCGGCAGGCCCCACAGATACCACTGAGGGAACCGCCGCGAGGAAGGTGAGCCGGTTGTCATGACGATGACTGACCCGATTGCAGACTTCTTGACGCGTCTGCGCAACGCCAACTCGGCGTATCACGATGAGGTGACCCTGCCCCACAGCAAGATCAAGGTGAACATCGCCGAGATCTTGAAGTCGGAGGGTTACATCACCGATTTCCACACCGAGGATGCCCGTGTGGGCAAGGCCCTCGTCGTTCAGCTGAAGTACGGCCCGAGCCGTGAACGCAGCATCGCGGGACTGCGCCGGGTGTCCAAGCCCGGTCTGCGTGTCTACGCGAAGTCCACCAACCTGCCGCGGGTGCTGGGAGGCCTGGGCGTGGCGATCATCTCCACGTCTTCGGGTCTGCTCACCGACCGCCAGGCAGCACGACAGGGCGTGGGCGGCGAAGTCCTCGCTTACGTCTGGTAGGGGAGAGACAAACATGTCGCGCATTGGAAAGCAGCCGGTCCTGGTTCCATCCGGGGTCGACGTAACGATCGACGGTCAGAACGTCTCGGTGAAGGGTCCCAAGGGCACCTTGGCACTCGACGTCGCCGAGCCGATCACCGTATCCCGCAACGACGATGGCGCCATCGTGGTCGCGCGTCCCGACGACGAGCGGCGTAGCCGCTCGCTGCACGGGCTGTCGCGGACCCTGGTGGCCAACCTCATCACCGGTGTGACCGAGGGCTACACCACGAAGATGGAGATCTTCGGTGTCGGCTACCGCGTCGCGCTCAAGGGCAACAGCCTCGAGTTCGCGCTCGGGTACAGCCATCCCGTGGTGATCACCGCTCCCGACGGCATCACGTTCGCGGTGGAGACGCCCACCAAGTTCTCGATCACCGGAATCGACAAGCAGCAGGTCGGTCAGATCTCGGCGAACATTCGTCGCCTGCGCCGCCCGGACCCGTACAAGGGCAAGGGCGTTCGCTACCAAGGCGAGCAGATCCGCCGCAAGGTCGGAAAGACAGGTAAGTAGAAATGCCCGCTACTCAAGGAAGCCAGGCGACCGCGAAGCGGAAGCCCGTCGGCCAGAACATCTCCGAGACGCGTCGCGTGGCCCGCCTGCGCAGGCACGCTCGGCTGCGCAAGAAGGTCGCAGGCACCGCACAGATGCCTCGCCTGGTGGTCAACCGCTCGGCGCGCCACATCCACGTGCAGCTCGTCGACGACCAGCAGGGCGTCACGCTCGCAGCTGCGTCGTCCATCGAGGCCGACGTGCGTGCGGTCGACGGCGACAAGAAGGCCCACAGCGTTCGCGTCGGACAGCTGATCGCCGAGCGCGCCAAGGCCGCCGGCGTCGACACCGTGGTCTTCGACCGCGGTGGGTACTCCTACGGAGGCCGCATCGCTGCGCTGGCAGACGCCGCGCGGGAAGGCGGGCTCAAGTTCTGATGAACGGCTTCGCGAAGATTATTGGAAGGACTGCATGATGGCCGAGCAGGCAACTGGTGCCGGCGGGCCCGGCAATACTTCGGACAACCGTGGCGGCGGACGTGGCGACAACCGTGGTCGTCGTGACGACCGCGGTGGCCGTGGTGGACGTGACGGCGGCGAGAAGAGCCAATACCTCGAGCGCGTCGTCGCGATCAACCGCGTGTCCAAGGTGGTCAAGGGTGGTCGGCGCTTCAGCTTCACCGCGCTGGTCATCGTCGGCGACGGCAAGGGCATGGTCGGTGTCGGCTACGGCAAGGCCAAGGAAGTTCCCGCCGCCATCGCCAAGGGCGTCGAGGAAGCTCGCAAGGGCTTCTTCCGCGTGCCGCTGATCGGCGGGACGATCGTCCACCCGGTGCAGGGTGAGGCCGCCGCGGGCGTCGTGATGCTCCGTCCGGCCAGCCCCGGTACCGGTGTGATCGCCGGTGGCGCCGTGCGCGCCGTGCTGGAGTGCGCAGGCGTGCACGACATCCTGGCCAAGTCGCTCGGCAGCGACAACGCGATCAACGTGGTGCACGCCACCGTTGCCGCGCTCAAGATGATCCAGCGGCCCGAAGAGGTCGCAGCCCGACGCGGACTGCCCATCGAGGACGTCGCTCCTGCGCGCATGCTCAAGGCCCGCCGCGAGGCGGACGCGGTTGCAGCGTCGGCCGCACGTGAAGGAAGCGCATAGTCATGGCTGAACTCAAGATCACCCAGGTGCGTGGCACCGTCGGTGCTCGCTGGAAGCAGCGCGAAAGCCTGCGGAGCCTCGGGCTGCGGAAGATCCGCCAGTCCGTCGTCCGCGAGGACAACGCGCAGACGCGCGGCCTGCTGGCCGTCGTAAACCACCTCGTCGACGTCGAGGCAGTGGAGGACGCGAAGAAATGACCATCAAGCTGCACGATCTGAAGCCCGCCCCCGGGTCGAAGACCGCCAAGACCCGCGTGGGTCGCGGTGAGGGCTCGAAGGGCAAGACCGCGGGCCGTGGCACCAAGGGCACCGGGGCCCGCAAGAACGTCCCCGTCGGCTTCGAGGGTGGCCAGATGCCGATCCACATGCGGCTGCCGAAGCTCAAGGGCTTCCGCAACCGCTTCCGCACCGAGTACCAGGTCGTCAACGTCGGTGACATCAACCGGCTGTTCCCGCAGGGTGGCACCGTCGGCATCGACGAACTGGTCGCCTCCGGCGCGGTCCGCAAGAACACGCTGGTGAAGGTGTTGGGCGACGGCAAGCTGTCGGTCAACGTGAACGTCACCGCGCACAAGTTCAGTGGCAGCGCCCGCGACAAGATCACCGCCGCAGGCGGATCGGCGACCGAGGTCTAGCCTCGACTCACCGCACACGTGAAGAACCCCCGCCCATGGCGGGGGTTCTTTCGTGTGGGCAGCCCGATCGTCACACCGGGCTGATCGGGGCCGTCGGTAGGCTCGAACCATGTTCAGCCTCCTGTCCGGCGTTCCGGGCACCGACGACATCCGAGCGATCGCGCGCAAGGTCGACACCGCCCGGCACCACGGCGTGCCCAACGGCTGCGTCCTCGAGCTCGACCTGCAGAGCGTGCCCAACGAAACCGGTGGCTTCGACCCCATGGCGCTGCTCTCCGGCGGCCGCCCCCTCCTGCTGCGCGAAGCGATCGCCGCGATCCACCGCGCCGCGGAGGACCGCCGCGTCGCCGGGCTGATCGCCAGGGTGCAGGTCGTCGCCGCCGCGCCAGGGCCCGTGCAGGAGCTGCGCGAGGCCATCGCCGCGTTCACCGAGGTGAAGCCGTCGATCGCGTGGGCGGAGACCTACCCGGGGACGATGTCGTACTACCTGGCGTCGGCGTTTCACGAAGTGTGGATGCAGCCGTCGGGCACGGTGGGCCTGATCGGCTTCGCCACCAACGCCCTGTTCCTGCGGGACGCGCTCGACAAGGCCGGCGTGCAGGCGCAGTTCGTGGCCCGCGGCGAGTACAAGTCGGCCGCCAACCTCTTCACCCACAGCGAGTACACCGAGGCGCACCGCGAAGCCGACACCCGCCTCGTCGAAAGCCTGCACGGCCAGGTCCTCGCCGCGGTCGCCGAATCCCGGCACCTCGGCGCGGCGGACATCGACGCGCTCGCCGACAAGGCACCGCTGCTGCGGGATGCCGCCGTCGCCGGACGGCTCGTCGACCGCATCGGCTTCCGCGACGAGGCCTACGCCCGCATCGGCGAACTGGCCGGTGACGGGCCGGAATCCGCCCACGCCGACGGCCCGGACGCGCCGCCGCGCCTGTTCCTGTCGCGCTACGCCCGCGCGCACGGACCCGCAGGGCCATCGGTCCCCGGCCGCAAGGCCAAGCCCACGATCGCCGTGGTGACGCTGCACGGGCCGATCGTCAGCGGCCGCGGCGGACCTCAGCTCTCCCCGCTGGGCACCTCCAGCGCGGGCGGGGACACGATCGCCGCCGCACTGCGGGAGGCCGCCGCCGACGACTCCGTGTCCGCGGTGGTGCTGCGGGTCGACAGCCCCGGCGGCGCCGTGACCGGATCGGAGACCGTGTGGCGCGAGGTGACCCGGTTGCGCGAGGCGGGCAAGCCCGTCGTCGCGTCCATGGGTGCGGTCGCCGCATCCGGCGGCTACTACGTGTCGATGGCCGCCGACGCGATCGTGGCCAACCCCGGCACCATCACCGGATCCATCGGCGTGGTGACCGGCAAGCTGGTCGCGCGCGACCTCAAGCGGCGCCTCGGCGTCGGGTCGGACGCCGTGCGCACCAATGCCAACGCCGACGCCTGGTCGCCGAACGCGCCCTTCACCGAGGAACAGCAGGCCCACGTCGAGGCCGAAGCCGATCTGTTCTACACCGACTTCGTCGAACGCGTCGCGCACGGCCGCGGGATGTCCGTCGACGACGTGCACGAGGTCGCGCGCGGCCGGGTGTGGACCGGCGCCGACGCGAAGGAACGCGGACTGGTCGACGAGCTGGGTGGGCTCCGGACCGCCATCGACCGCGCGAAGACGCTCGCGGGCATCGACGCCGACACCGACGTCAAGGTGGTGAACCTGCCGGGGTCGTCGTTCCTGGAGATGCTCCGGCCGAAGGCGTCCTCACAGCCGGCCGCCGCGTCGCTGCCCGACGCGCTGGGCGCCTTGCTCGGCCGGTCGGTTGCCGGAGCGGTGACGCAGGTCGAGCGGTCCTTCACCGGCGCGACCGCACTCTGGCTGGGCGACTTCAAGTTCTGACGGCGCCGACCCGGAGTCCCGTTCCTGGGAACTCAAGGGTTTCCCCCGATTCATCGGGGGGTGGGTCGCCCGTAGCGTCGTCATTGCGAGTCGAGAACGCCGCCGGGGGACGGACGCCACGACGAGTCGAAGTGCCGAGGAATCGGTGTGTCCGGTGCTTGGCCTACCACTTGGGGGAGTGGCGGGCAGTCCGTCCGCCACTGGGGGGTGGCGAGGCGGGCGGCGTTGGGGAAGTCCTGAACTCTTCCCCAACGCCCAAGCGCCCACCGGTCAGCCGAAGGTGGCGCTGACGTAGCTCATGTCGGCGAACGCGGCCATCAGATCGTCGTCCGGGAAGTCGAAGCCATTCGCCTCGTGCGCTTCACGCGCCCTGGCGGCAGTGACGTTCCAACCCTTCGCCGTCAGGTACTCGACGACGTCGTTGCGGTCACCCTGATACACCAGGTCGGCCATCTCGATGTCGGAGCCGATCTCCCGCATCCGATCGGTCAGCTGCTTGGTCCGGTCGTCGGTGACCGCCGAGACGTCGGGCACGTGCTCGGTGGCCAGCCTGCTGCCCGGCGCCGACAGCGCGGTGATCTCGTCGAACAGGCGATCCTGCGCATCGGCGGGCAGATAGATCAGCAGCCCCTCGGCGCTCCACGCAGTCGGCTGCGACGGGTCGAAGCCGTTGTCGCGCAGTGCCTTCGTCCAGTCCTCGCGCAGGTCGATCGCGATCGTGCGGTGCGTGGCGGTGGGTTCGGCGCCCAGCGTCGCCAACGTCGTCGTCTTGAACTCGATGACCTCCGGCTGGTCCACCTCGTACACGACGGTCCCGTCGGGCCACGGCAACCGGTAGCCGCGGGAGTCGAGACCGGACGCCAGGATCACCGCCTGCCGCACGCCGGCGGCCGCCGCGTCGAGGAACATGCGGTCGAACCACCGCGTGCGCACGGCCATGCCCTCGGCCGCGCGACGCATGGTGAACGCCGGGTCGACCGCGGCGAGGTCGATCTCGCCGTCGAGCATCCGGGTGAAGAATTCGGCGCCGACTGCCCGCACCAGCGGCTCGGCGAAGCGGTCGTCGATCAGGCCGTCGCGGTGCCCCAGCGCTCGTTGCGCCGCCACCATCGTCGCCGTCGCGCCGACGCTCGATGCCAGATCCCAGCTGTCCCCGTCGGTTCGTGCCATGGGTCGTTCCTCCTCGTCCTCGTTGCCTAGTCCTTGATGGCGGTCAGGTAGCCGCCGCCCATCGACGCCAGCTCGTCGTCGGGCAGTTCGAAGCCGTTCGCGGCGAACGCCGCGCGGGTGGGGCGGACGTCGACGCGCCAGCCGCGCTGCGACAGGTAGTCGGCCGCACTGTTGCGCTCGCCCAGATAGAACAGTTCGGCGAGGTTGATGGCCGAACCCACCCGCTGCGAGCGCTCGGTCAGCTTCTGTGCCCAGTCCGCGGGCAGCGACGTCATGTCCATGTGTTCGGTGGCCAGTCGGCTGCCAGGCGCCGACAGGGCGGTGATCTCGTCGAACAGCCGGTCCTGCGCCTCCGGGGGCAGGTACACCAGCAGACCTTCGGCGATCCACGCCGTGGGTGCAGCCGGGTCGAACCCTGCGGCCCGCAGGGCTGCTGGCCAGTCGTCGCGCAGGTCGATCGACACGGTGCGACGGTCGGCGGACGGTCGGGCCCCCAGGTCGGTCAGCGTGCGGGTCTTGAACTCGATGACCTCGGGCTGGTCGATCTCGAAGACCACCGTGCCGTCGGGCCACGGGAGGCGGTAGGCGCGGGTGTCGAGCCCGGAGGCCAGGATGACGGCTTGAGCGACGCCGTCGCGCGAGGCGTTCAGGAAGAGGCCGTCGAAGAAACGCGTGCGGACCGCGATCTGTTCGTTCATCGTCCGGCGGTTGAGCAGTGGATCGCCCTCGCCCGCGTCGACGTCGCCCTCGACGAGTGCGATGAAGTGGTCGATCCCGACGGCCCGCACCAGGGGCTCGGCCCACGGGTCGTCGAGTAGCGCATCGGGGCCGCGGGACGCGGCGGCGCGGGAGGCGGCCACTGCCGTCGCGGTGGCGCCGACACTGGACGCGAGGTCCCAGGTGTCTCCGTCGAATCTGGTGTCCGTCACGAACGGCTCCTATCTCTTGGTGGCTGGTTCCCGGTGGCGGTGATGGATGGCGAGTCCCGCATGGGGGCGGGGAGGCACGGGGCCGATTACTTAGCTGACTTAACGAGCTGACCCGACTGTACGCTCGGAAGCTGGGAGTAACCGGTGAGCGCCCCCGGTTCGGTGGATGCAGGCCGGACCGTGGGCAACTGTTACTCTCGTAGACTGTTTGACACGCGACTTCGCAGGCTGTGTGCCTGCGGCAGGATCGCGCCGGACGTAACCCATACGCTGGTCGTACCAGCCCCATTTGCACGCCGCGGCTCGGACTCGGCTGCGCAGGAGGAAGAGTGCTCTCGGCTTTCATCTCGTCGCTGCGGACGGCCGATCTCAGACGCAAGATCCTCTTCACTCTGGGCATCGTCATCCTCTACCGGGCGGGCGCATCGCTGCCGTCGCCAGGCGTGAACTACCCCAACGTTCAGAAGTGCATCGAGCAGGTCAGCGGCGGTGACTCCGCACAGATCTACTCGCTGATCAACCTGTTCTCGGGTGGCGCGCTGCTACAGCTGTCGGTATTCGCGGTGGGCGTCATGCCCTACATCACCGCGAGCATCATCGTGCAGCTGCTCACCGTGGTCATCCCGCGCTTCGAGCAGTTGCGCAAGGAAGGCCAATCCGGCCAGGCCAAGATGACGCAGTACACCCGCTACCTCGCGGTGGCGCTGGCACTGCTGCAGGGCACGTCCATCGTGGCGCTGGCCGCCAACGGCGGACTGCTGCAGGGCTGCACGCTCGACATCATCCAGGACTCCGACATCTTCACGCTGGTCGTGATCGTGCTGGTCCTGACCGCCGGCGCATCGCTGGTGATGTGGATGGGCGAGCTGGTCACCGAGCGTGGCATCGGCAACGGCATGTCGCTGCTGATCTTCGCCGGCATCGCCGCACGCATCCCGGCCGAGGGCCAGACCATCCTCGAGGGCCGCGGTGGCGTGGTCTTCGCCCTGGTCTGCCTCGCCGCACTGCTGATCATCATCGCCGTCGTGTTCGTCGAGCAGGGTCAGCGCCGCATCCCGGTGCAGTACGCCAAGCGCATGGTGGGCCGCAAGATGTACGGCGGCACCTCGACGTACCTGCCGCTGAAGGTCAACCAGGCAGGCGTCATCCCGGTCATCTTCGCCTCGTCGCTGATCTATGTGCCTCAGCTGATCACCCAGCTGATCAGCAGCGGCAGCGCAGAGGCAGGCACCGGATGGTGGGACAAGTTCGTCGCGAACTACCTGACCAACCCCGCCAGCCCCGTGTACATCGCGATCTACTTCGGCCTGATCGTGTTCTTCACCTACTTCTACGTGTCGATCACGTTCAACCCCGACGAGCGCGCCGACGAGATGAAGAAGTTCGGTGGCTTCATCCCTGGCATCCGGCCCGGTAGGCCCACGGCCGACTATCTGCGCTACGTCCTGAGCCGCATCACGCTCCCTGGCTCGATCTACCTCGGTGTGGTCGCCGTGCTGCCGAACCTGTTCCTCGAGATGGGCAACTCCGGATCCGTGCAGAACCTGCCGTTCGGCGGTACTGCGGTGCTGATCATGGTCGGCGTCGGTCTGGACACCGTGAAGCAGATCGAGAGCCAGTTGATGCAGCGCAACTACGAAGGGTTCCTCAAGTGAGAATCGTTTTGCTGGGGCCGCCGGGGGCGGGCAAGGGGACGCAGGCCGAGAAGCTCGCCGAGAAGCTCGCGATCCCGCACATCTCGACCGGGGACCTGTTCCGCCACAACATCACGAACGAGACCGAACTGGGCATCGAGGCCAAGAAGTACCTCGACGCCGGTGACCTGGTCCCCGCCACGCTCACGAACGCGCTGGTCGACGACCGGCTCGACGACTCCGACGCAGGCGAGGGCTTCATCCTCGACGGCTACCCGCGCTCGGTCGAGCAGGCGGAGGCGCTGAGCGAGATGCTGGCCAAGCGCAACCTGAAGCTCGACGCCGTCGTGGAGTTCCGGGTGTCCGAGGACGAGCTGCTCAGCCGCCTGAAGAGCCGCGGTCGCGCCGACGACACCGAGGACGTCATCCTCAACCGGATGAAGGTCTACCGCGACGAGACGGCACCGCTGCTCGACTACTACGCCGACGAACTCAAGACCGTGGACGCCGTCGGCAGCCTCGACGAGGTGTTCGCCCGGGCGCTGCGCGCCCTCGGTCGGTGAACCGGCCCTCGGGCTCGGTGAGACGCGCGTGATCGGCTTGCCCGGACTGCGGGGACGCAAGGTCGTCCCGCAACGCACCAGTGGAGAACTCGACGCCATGGCTGCGGCCGGCGCCTTGGTCGCCGCAGCCCTGAAGGCGGTCCGCACCGCCGCCGCTCCAGGCATGTCGACGCTGGAACTCGACCGCGTCGCCGAGAGCGTCATCCGCGACGGCGGCGGGATCCCGTCCTTCCTCGGCTATCACGGCTTCCCCGGGAGCATCTGCTCGTCGGTCAACGACCGCGTCGTCCACGGCATCCCGTCCGACGACGACGTCATCGCCGAGGGCGACCTGGTGTCCATCGACTGCGGCGCCATCCTGGACGGCTGGCACGGTGACGCTGCCTTCACCTTCGGGGTCGGTCAGCTGATCGCCGCCGACGAGGCACTGTCCGAAGCCACCAGGACCTCCATGGAGGCGGGCATCGCGGCGATGGTGCCCGGCAACCGGCTCACCGACGTCTCGCACGCGATCGAGACCGGCACGCACGCGGCCGAGGAGAAGCACGGCCGCAAGTACGGCATCGTGTCCGGCTACGGCGGTCACGGCATCGGGCGCGAGATGCACATGGACCCGTTCCTGCCCAACGAGGGCGCGCCGGGTCGCGGCCCCCACCTGGCCCCGGGTTCGGTGCTCGCCATCGAGCCGATGCTCACCCTGGGCACCACCCGCACCAGGGTGCTCGACGACGACTGGACGGTCGTCACGACCGACGGCTCGCGGGCCGCCCACTGGGAACACACCGTGGCCGTCACCGAAGACGGCCCGCGCATCCTCACGCTCGAGGCGTAGCCGAACAGCCGTGCCCACCGAGAATCAGGCCGGCAAACCGGATCCGATCGCGCTGGCCCGGGCTAACTGGGAGAGCGCTGGCTGGGGCGACGTCGCCGACGGCATGGTCGCCGTCACCTCCGTCATGCGGGCTCATCAGATCCTGCTGGCCCGCGTCGAGAATGCGCTGAGGCCCTACGACCTGAGCTTCTCCCGCTTCGAACTGCTGCGGCTGCTGGCCTTCAGCAGGACCGGCGCACTTCCGATCACGAAGGCGTCCGACCGGCTGCAGGTACACGTCACCAGCGTCACGCACGCCATCCGGCGGCTCGAGGCCGACGGGCTGGTGGAACGCACCCCGCACCCGACCGACGGGCGCACGACGCTGGTGCGGTTGACCGACCTCGGCCGCTCGACGGTCGAGGACGCGACGGTCACCCTGAACAAGGAGGTGTTCGCCGACATCGGCATCACCGACGACGCGTCGCGGACGCTGGCCGCGGCCATCGAGTCGCTGCGCCACCACGCGGGCGACTTCTAGCCCAGCCGGGCCGCGATCCCAGCGGCCTGCTCGGACAGCCAGTCGCGGAACGACAGCAGCTCCGGGTTGAGTTCGCGCACCGCGTCGAGATCCCGGTCGCCGACGAATCGGGCGGAGTTCTCCGCGTAGTACTGGAACATGTTGCCCATCTCGATCGCGCCCGGGAAGCCCTGTGCGCGGAAGTCGTCCCAGCCGACCGGGACATACGCGACGGGCTCGCCGAGTGCGTCGCCCAGCGCGGCTGCATACTCGCCTCCGGTGAGGTGATCGCCTGCGATGCTCACCGTCTCGCCGACGAGGTCGCCGCCGCGCCTGAAGACGGCCAGTGCGGTCTTGCCGATGTCGGCCACGGCGATGCCCGACAAGGGTTGGTCGGCCATGGGAAGGGCCAGCACCAGTCCGCCGTCGCCGGTCCGTCGGGGAGCCATGGCCCCGGCGAAGCCCTCGAAGAAGAACGTGGTCCGCAGGAACGTCGTCGGCACGTCGTACTCGACGAAGATCGCGTCGGCCTCTGCCTTGGCGTCGAAGTGAGGCACCGTGAAGCGTCCCTCGACGGTCGGTACGCGGCCGTCGGTGCCGAGTACGTCCCTGGTGTCCTCGAGCGTGGACCAGACGACGTGACCCACTCCGGCCTGCTTGGCGGCCAGGGCGGCGTGGTCGGCCTGGGTGAGTTCCATCTCGGCCCGGGTCCGTCGGGCTTCCTCATCCGATGAGCGTTCTGCCCAGTAGTTGGTGACCACGTACACGCCGTGTGCGCCGTCGAACGCCGCTCGCAGGCTCGCCCCGTCGTCGAGGTCTGCCGCCACGACCTCGGCGCCCGCGGCAGCGAGTGCACGGGCCGACGCGGAGTCTGCGTTGCGGGTCAGGGCGCGGACGGCGAAGTCGTGGTCGGGATCGTCGAGCAGCGCGCGGACGAGGCCGCCGCCTTGCGAGCCGGTCGAGCCGAGGACGGCGATGAGCTTCTTGTCGGTCATGGGACTGCCTCTCGTGAAGGGTTAGGTTGATGTGTCAACCCGTTCTTCGACCATAGACCCTTTGGTTGATATGTCAACCCAGTGCGCTAAGGTCAATCCATGGCTCCCCAGCTGACCGACGACGAACAGGCGGCATGGCGCAGCTTCGTCGAGATGCGGCACCTCCTGGAACGGCACCTCGTCCGGCACCTGCAGTGCGAATTCGGCTTGTCGGACTCCGACTTCGAGGTGCTCGTCAACCTCTCCGACGCCCCGGCAGGACGGATGCGCGCCGTCGAACTCGGCCGGGCCACGCAGTGGGAGAAGAGCCGGATGTCGCATCACCTCAGCCGGATGGAGAAGCGCGGTCTGATCAAGCGCGAGGCAGCCGAGGGGTCGTCGGCCCGCTATCCGGACGTCGTCCTCACCGATGCGGGCCGCACTGCCATCGAGTCGTCGGCGCCCGCCAACGCCGCACGGGTCCGTGAACTGTTCGTCGACGTCGTGGGTCCCGAGCGACTCGCCATGCTGCGGGAGGTGTCCGACGACGTCGTCGCCGCGATCGAGGCGCACATGCGGCACGACTGCCCACCGGAAGTTCGAGGCGGGTGACGCCGGCCCGGCCGCCTCAGCTCGGCGAAGGCAGCGGGATCGTTGCGGTCACCGTCGTGCCCGATCCGGGGCGCGAGCGGATGTTGAGCCTGCCGCCGACGATGTCCGCGCGCTCGGCCATCGAGAGCAGCCCGTAGCCACCCATCTCGTCACCGCCGAGCGGGTTCTCGAACCGGTCGAATCCCACGCCGTTGTCCACGATTTCGAGGCGCGCGACGTCACCGCTGTCACCGGGCTCGACCGCGAACGTCAACCGCGCGTTCGATGCCTGGGAGTGCTTGACGACGTTCTGCAGGCACTCCTGGGCGATGCGGTAGAGGGCCAGCTCCACGTGATCCGGTAGCCGGGTGTCGGCGAGGTCGACGTCGACGGCGACCTGGGGGATGGAACGGGCCAGGCTCGCCAGACCACCGGCCAGGCCCAGGTCGTCGAGCACCGGGGGGCGCAGCCCGCCGATCGCTGCGCGGGCCTCGCCGAGGGTGAGGGCGACGAGTTCGCGGGCCAACGCCAGTTGTTCTGCGGCAGTGGCCAAGTCGTCACGGCCGTCGCCGATCGCACGGCTGGCGGCGTCGAGCCGATAGGACAGCGTGACCAGGCGCTGGCTGATGCCATCGTGGATGTCACCCGCCAACCGGCGCCGCTCCATCTCCTGGGCCTCGATCACCTGCTCGACGAAGTTCTCGTGCGCTCGTTCCCGCGCCACCAGCTGACGGTGCAGCCGCGCCTGGTGCATGGCACCGGCGATCAGCCTGCCGATGACGGTCAGCAGTTCCACGTCGCGGTCCTCGAAGTCCCGCTGCGCCACCGTGTGCACGTTGAGCACACCCACCAGGCCGCCGGGATCGGTCTCCATCGGCACCGACACCATGGACGTGAAGTCCGAACCACGTAGCGACTCGAACGGTCGGTACCGCGGGTCGGATTCCTTGTCGGCGATGATCACCACTGGCTTGCGGTGGCTGGCCACCCACCCGGAGACGCCCTGCCCCAGGGGAAGTCGGATCTTGCCGACCTGGCTGTCGAACGGCGGCGTGGCCCCGGTGAGGGTCAGCGAGCGCTCCGTGTCGTCGAGCACGTGGACGAAGCAGACGTCGGTCGCGGTGGCGGCGGTGATCATCCGCGCTGCGGCGGCGGCGAGCGGCTCGACGCCGGGGCCGCTCGACGCGGCCCTGATCAACTCACGCAGCAGGGCCAGTTCGCGGTCGGCGGTGAGGACGTTCCGTGGGGTCCGGCCCGCAGGAGCGAAGCGACCCGGGGCATCATGGCCGGTCACTGGTAGATGCCCTCACGCAGCGCGGTGGCAACGGCGTTCGTGCGGTCGCTGACTCCGAGCTTGCGGTAGATCGACCGCAGGTGCGTCTTCACCGTCTCGTCGCCGATGACCAGCTTGGTGGCGATGCCCTTGTTCGAGAGGCCGTTGACGACGCAGGACAGGATCTCGCTCTCCCGCTGGGTGAGGCCCTGGCGCGCGCCCGGCCAGAACTCGTCGCGCTGTAGGCGTGCCGCGGTGTCGACGGCCCGCGCCGCCATGCCCGGGTCGATGGCCGTCTCACCCCGGCGGACCAGCTCGAGCTGGCGCACCAACTCGTCGCTGCTGATGCTCTTCAGCAGGTAGCCCGACGCGCCGACCCGCAGCGCCTGGAAGAGGTACTGCTCGTCGTCGTACACCGACAGCATCACGACCTTGCGGCCGGGATTGCGACCCCGCAGATCGGCGCACAGGTCCAGCCCGCTCGCGCCCTGCATGCGCACGTCGCAGAGCACGATCTCCGGATCCAGGTCGTCGACGACCTGCAGTGCCCGCTCCGCGCCGATGGCCTGACCGACCACGTCGACGCGGTCGCCGAACGTGGCGAGCATCGCCTTGAGGCCCTCGATCACCATCTCGTGGTCGTCGACGAGCATGAGCCGTACCGGGGAATGGTCGGGGCTCCCCTCCGGCGGCATGGCCCTCACCTTAGGTCCGAAGGCGTCGCGCCCGGCCCAAGACGGCGCAGCCGCTCTCACCGAGTTAGCCACCCGAATCCCCCGGATGGGGGAGGCCGCGCAGGTGTGACGTGGGACACGCTGATGCCCATGTCGGTGTTGGATGACTCCTCGCGCAAGCGCTCGTCGGTTCATTGTGGGAAGCGGGCGTTCTGGTGGGACTCGGGACGACCCGCGGATGCTGCGGTCGAGGCATTGCAGGCAGTGATCTTCGACCTGGACGGCGCGCTCGCCGACATCGAGCGCGACGGCCAGCGGGCGGCGTTCAACGTTGCGTTCGCCGAGCACGGCCTGGACGTGCACTGGACGATCGAGGAGTACGGGCGGCTGGTCCGCATCGGCGACGAGCGGCGGCGCATCGCCTCGGCGCTGCGCAGGCGCGGCTTCGGCCGGGTCAGCTCGGAGATCGCCGCACACGTGCACCGGACCAAGACCGACGTGTTCGAGCAGTCGGTCCTCGGTGGTGACGTGACACCCCGCGCGGGACTCGAAGACTTGGTGAACAGCTTGTTCTTCGCGGGCGTGCCGGTTGCCGTGGTCAGTCGGGGCGAGCGGGCCTGGGTCGGCCCGCTGGTGCGCCAGCTCATCGGCGACGGCATCGCCGAGACCATCGTTACGCCCGACGACCTGCGCACCCCGGTGCCGGAGCCCGATCTGCACGGCCAGGCCCTGTGGGAACTGGGCCTCGGGCCGGAGAGTGCTCTCGCGGTGGTGGGCACCGGCCGCGGCTTCCGCTCGGCGCGGGCGGCGAAGGTGCCGACGCTGGTGGTCGCGACGGGCTACGCGGTGGGCGGCGACTACACCGGAGCGGTCGAGGTCCGGACCGGATACGACGGGCTGCTCGCAGGCGGCTGCGAGCTAATGCATCGTCGGGCGCAAATCACTCGCTAACCCTTTCGGAGCATCTCGATCACGGCGCTGAAGTCCTTGTCGGCGTTGTCCTGGGTGAAGTCGGCATAGATCTGCGCGGCGTGGGTGCCGAGCGGCGCGGCCGCGCCGGTCGAGTCCACCGCGGCCATCGCCAGCCCGAGGTCCTTGTTCATCAGCGCGGTGGCGAAGCCGGGCTTGAAGTCGTTGTTGGCAGGTGACGTCGGTACCGGCCCGGGGACCGGGCAGTTGGTGTGCACCGACCAGCAGTTGCCCGTCGCGCCGGTGATGACGTCGAACAGGGACTGGGCGGACAGGCCGAGCTTCTCGGCCAGGACGAACGCTTCGCCGATCGCGATCTGCTGCACCGCGAGCACCATGTTGTTGCACAGCTTCGCCGCCTGCCCGGCACCGGATGCACCGCAGTGGATCACCTTGCCCGCCATCGGATCGAGGATGGGCCGTGCCGCCGCGACGGCCTCTTCCGAGCCGCCCACCATGAACGCCAGCGTGCCCGCCGTGGCGCCCTTGATGCCGCCCGAGACCGGAGCGTCGATCTGCTCGAAGCCGGCCGCCGTCGCGTCGGCGTTGATCTGGCGGGCATCGTCGACCGAGATCGTCGACGTGTCGACGAACAGCGCACCGGCCTTCGCGGCGGGCAGCACCTCGGCGTAGCACCGCTTGACGATGTCGCCGTTGGGCAGCGACGTGATCACCACGTCGGCATCGGCTACGGCCTCGGCGCCGCTGTCGAAGGTGTTGGCGCCCTTGGCTTCCGCCGCCTCGCGCGACGCGGCGACGGGATCGAAGCCCCGCACCACGTGCCCGGCGGCGACCAGGTTCGCGGCCATCGGGCCGCCCATGTTGCCCAGTCCCAGGAATGCGATCGTCGCCATCAACTTCTCCCGTGTTCGGTTAGGTCGCGCGCACGCGAGCGGCCTCGGACCGCCCGATGACCACGCGCATGATTTCGTTGGTGCCCTCGAGGATTCGGTGCACGCGCAGGTCGCGCACGATCTTCTCCACGCCGTACTCGTTGAGGTAGCCGTACCCGCCGTGCAGCTGCAGGGCCTGGTCGGCCACGGTGAAGCAGGAGTCGGTGACGTAGCGCTTGGCCATAGCACACAGGGTCACCTTGTCGGGGTGGCCGTCGTCGAGCGCGGAGGCCGCTCGCCACAACAAGCTGCGCGACGCCTCCAGCGCGGTCGCCATGTCGGCGAGCGTGAAGCGGATCGTCGGCTCGTCGAGCAGTGACCCGCCGAAGGCCACGCGGTCGCGGACGTAGGCAGCCGCCTTGTCGTAGGCGGCCTGGGCCCCGCCCAGTGAGCAGGCGGCGATGTTGATGCGACCGCCGTTGAGACCGTTCATTGCGATGCCGAACCCGGCGCCCTCGCCGTCGGTGCCGCCCAGCATGGCGTCGGCAGGGACCCGCGCTCCCTCGAACACCACCTGGGCGGTGGGCTGTGCGTTCCAGCCCATCTTGTACTCGTCGGCGCCGAAGCTCAGTCCCGGCGTGTCCTTCTCGACGACGAACGCCGAGATGCCGCGCGGCCCGTCACCGCCGGTGCGCGCCATCACGACGTAGACGTCCGATGCGCCCGCGCCCGAGATGAACTGCTTGACCCCGTCGAGGACGTAGGAGTCGCCGTCGCGAACCGCCCTGGTGCGCAGCGCGCCCGCGTCGGAACCCGCGCCCGGCTCGGTGAGGCAGTAGCTCGCGATGAGTTCCATCGACGCCAGTCGCGGGACCAGGCTCTTGCGCTGCTCGGCCGTGCCGTAGGTGTCCACCATCCAGGTGCACATGTTGTGAATCGACAGGAACGCCGCGACCGTCGGGTCCGCGTAGGACAGCGCCTCGAAGATGCGCACGCCGTCGAGGCGCCGCAGTCCACTGCCGCCGACGTCGTCGTTGCAGTAGATCGCGGCCATGCCCAATTCGGCCGCCTCGCGAAGCACGTCGGTCGGAAAGTGCTTGGCGGCATCCCATTCCAGGGCGTGCGGCGCGAGGCGCTTGTCGGCGAACGCTGCCGCCGTCTCGGCGATCACGCGTTCGTCGTCGTCGAGGCCGTGTAGGTCCATGGAGAACGCGGCCTACTTCATCGTGGGGATGGAGAACTCGGCCCCATCCTTGATACCCGACGGCCAGCGCGAGGTAACCGTCTTGGTCTTGGTGTAGAACAGCACCGAGTGCGGCCCGTGCTGGTTGAGGTCGCCGAAGCCGGACCGCTTCCAGCCGCCGAAGGTGTGGTAGGACACCGGAACTGGGATCGGGACGTTGACGCCGACCATGCCGACCTGGACCTTGGCGACGAAGTCGCGGGCTGCGTCGCCGTCGCGGGTGAAGATCGCCACGCCGTTGCCGTACTCGTGCTTGGACGGTAGTGCCAGCGCCTCGTCGTAGTCGTGGGCGCGCACGATGCACAGCACGGGGCCGAAGATCTCGTCGGTGTAGATGCTCATGTCGCTGGTGACGTGGTCGAACAGCGTCGGCCCGATGAAGTACCCGCCTTCGAGGCTCTGGTCGTCGAACGTCAGCTCGTCGCTGGCCCGCTCGCGGCCGTCGACCACCAGGTCGGCGCCTGCCTCGACGCCCTGGCCGATGTAGTCCTTCACGCGCTCGAGTGCGGCACCGGTGACCAGTGGTCCGTAGTCGGCCTTGGGGTCGAGGCTGTGTCCAACCCGAAGGTTGTTGATCCGCTCGACGAGGCGCGCGCGAAGGCGGTCCGCGGTCTCCTCGCCGACCGGCACCGCGACGCTGATGGCCATGCAGCGTTCACCGGCGCTGCCGTAGCCGGCGCCGATGAGGGCGTCGACGGCCTGATCCAGGTCGGCGTCGGGCATCACGATCATGTGGTTCTTAGCGCCGCCGAAGCACTGCGAACGCTTCCCGTTCGCGGCCGCGGTGGAGTAGATGTACTGCGCGATGTCGGAGCTGCCGACGAACCCGACGGCCTGGACGTCGGGGTGGTGGAGGATGGCGTCGACGGCCTCCTTGTCGCCCTGGACCACCTGGAAGACGCCCGCGGGCAGGCCGGCCTCGAGGAACAGTTCGGCGAGGCGCACCGGGACCGACGGGTCGCGCTCGGAGGGCTTGAGGATGAATGCGTTGCCGCAGGCCAGCGCGGGGCCCGCCTTCCACAGCGGGATCATCGCCGGGAAGTTGAACGGCGTGATGCCCGCGACCACGCCGAGCGGCTGGCGCAGCGAGTAGACGTCGATGCCCGTGCCCGCGCCCTCGGTGTACTCACCCTTGAGCAGGTGCGGGATGCCGATCGCGAACTCGATGACCTCGACGCCGCGCTGGATGTCACCGAGCGAGTCGGCGACGGTCTTGCCGTGTTCCTTCGACAGCAGGACGGCCAGTTCGTCGGCGTTGGCGTTGACCAGTTCGACGAACTTCATCATCACGCGCGCCCGGCGCTGCGGGTTCCAGGCCGCCCACTCGCGCTGCGCGGCCACCGCGGAGGTGACGGCGGTGTCGACGTCGGCCGCCGAGGCGAGCAGGACCTGCGCCTGCACCTCCCCGGTGCTGGGATTGAGGACGTCGGCGGTGCGGGTCGACGCGAGATCGCTGCGCTGGCCGTCGATGAAGTGCTGGATGCGAGTGCTCATGAGGTGCCCCTAGGCCGCCGATGGCGTAGTGCGGATGTGATTACTAGGAAATCCTAGTAATCGGTCGGCGCGGTCGCAAGGGGGTGGATCGGACCGCCGGCCGGCAGCTACCCGCCGGACGCTCGGCGACGCAACTCGTCGACGAACGCGCGAGTGTCATCCCACGTCGGGAGCAGGCCGGCGGCCTGCACCTCGGCAAGCGTGGGCGCCGCCGCATCACGCTCGGACAACGCGAGGTCGGTGACCGGCCACTCGATGCCGACGGCCGGATCGGTCGCGCGAATGGTGTGCTCGCGGCCGGGCGCGTACGGCGCCGAACACAGATAGGCCACCGTCGATTCGTCCTCCAGCGCCAGGAACCCGTGCGCGAGCCCCTCGGACAGGTACACCGATCTGTGCTCGCGATCGTCGAGCAGCACCGAGTCCCAGCGGCCGAACGTCGGCGAGCCGACCCGGACGTCGACGACCACGTCGAACACCGAACCGCGCAGGCACGTCACGTACTTCGCCTGACTGGGCGGCAGCTCGGCGAAGTGCAGGCCGCGCAGGACACCCGTGGCCGAGACCGACGCATTCGCCTGCGCCAGGTCGAAGCGGTGGCCGGTCATCGCGGTGAAGGCCGCGTCGGTGAACCATTCGAAGAACCGGCCCCGCGAGTCGGGATGGATCGTGGGCGTGATCTCCCAGGCGCCGGGAACGGACAGCTCCCGCACCGTCACTGACCACGCTCCGCGTAATTGGCCTCGACGCCGTCCTTCAGTGGACGCCACCAGGATTCGTTGGTCCGGTACCAGTCGATGGTCTCCTCGAGACCGGATTCGAAGTCGGTGTGCTTTGGCGCCCAATGCAGTTCGTCGTGCAGCAGCGACGGGTCGATGGCGTAGCGCAGGTCGTGGCCGACGCGGTCGGTGACGTGGTCGAAGTCGTCGGGATCACGGCCCATCAGCTGCAGCAGGGTCCGCATCACCGACAGGTTGTCGCGCTCGCCGTTCGCCCCGATCAGATACGTCCGTCCGATCGTGCCGCGCTCGAGGATCAGCCACACCGCGCGATTGTGGTCGTCGACGTGAATCCAGTCCCGCACGTTCGCGCCGGTGCCGTACAACTTGGGTCGTCGGCCCGACAGCACGTTGGTGATCTGACGCGGGATGAACTTCTCCACGTGTTGGTACGGCCCATAGTTGTTGGAGCAGTTGGAGATCGTCGCCCGGACCCCGTACGACCGCACCCACGCGCGCACCAGCATGTCGGCCGCGGCCTTGGTGGCGGAGTACGGGCTCGACGGGTTGTACGGCGTGGCCTCGGTGAACCGGGACCCGTCGTCGAGCGGCAGGTCGCCGTAGACCTCGTCGGTCGACACGTGGTGCAGACGGACGCCGTGGCGACGGACGGCCTCCAGCACGGCGAAGGTGCCGATGACGTTGGCGCGCAGGAACGGTTCCGGATCGGCCAGCGCGTTGTCGACGTGCGTCTCGGCGGCGAAGTGCGCGACCGCGTCCGACTCGGCCACCAACGCGTTCACCAGTTCGGAGTCGGACACGTCGCCGCGCACCAGGCTGATGTCGTCGGCCACCGGATCCAGCGCCTCGGCACTACCCGCGTAGGTGAGTGCGTCGAGCACCGTCACCGTCGCCTCGGGGTGCTCACGCACGACCGCGTGCACGAAGTTGGCACCGATGAAGCCTGCACCACCGGTGACGAGCAGTCGCATGAACGAATCCTATCGGCGCCGAGGAAGGTCAGTAGGCGCCGCGGCCGGCGAGTACGGCGTTGACGGTAGCGGCCGCAATGGCCAGATCGGTGGCCATCGACCAATTCTCCACGTACGACAGGTCCAGCCGCACCGAGTCCTCCCACGACAGATCGGACCTGCCGCTCACCTGCCATAGTCCCGTGATGCCCGGCCTGACCAGGAGACGCCGACGGACGTCGGCGTCGTACGCGTCGACCTCACGGGGAAGCGGCGGACGCGGGCCGACGACGCTCATCTCGCCGCGCAGCACGTTGAGGAACTGTGGCAGTTCGTCGATGCTGTAGCGCCGCAGGAAGTGCCCGACTCGGGTCACGCGCGGGTCGTCGCGGATCTTGAACAGCAGGCCGTCGGACTCGTTGAGGTGCGTGAGCGCGGCCGCCATCGCATCGGCGTCGGCGACCATGCTGCGGAACTTGATCATGCGAAACGGCTTGCCGTCGAGCCCGATTCGATTCGCACGGTAGAAGACCGGCCCCCGGCTGGTCAGCTTCACCGCCAGTGCGGCGCCGAGGAGCGCAGGCAGGAGCATGGTGAGGACCAGCAGTGAGAAGCCGACGTCGAAGGCACGCTTGCCGATCCGCTTGGCCCCGTCGTACTGCGGCTTCTCCACGTGCAGAAGGGGCAGTCCGCTGCCCGCGCGCAGCGTCAGCCGGGGCTCCGCCACGTCGACCATTCCCGGCGACATGACGAGGTCGACGTCGAGGGCCTCGAGCTGCCAGGACAGTGAGCGCAATTCGCTCGCGGTCAGATCGCCGGACAGGACGACCACGGTGGTGGCTCCGGAGCGGCGCACGGTCTGTGCGAAGTCGGCGTCCACGGGCTCGCCGTCGTCGGTGCCTTGGCCGTGCTGGCGCAGGACGCTGGGGGAGCAGGAGCCGATGAGCCGGTACCCGTGCGTCGGATGCTTGGTCAGCGAGTGCGCGAACTCGTCGACCGCCCGCAAGGTCCCAACGGCCAGAACGGGATTGGCGAACCTGCCCCTGCGGTGCTGCGCGCTGACGTACCGGCGGGCCACGTGCCGGTTCAGGGTGAGCGCAGTCATGCCGAGCGGCAATGCGATCGCCAGATAGCCGCGCGAGAGATCGAGCTTGAGCAGGCTGGAGATCAGCGCGACCGCGACGAAGGTCGTCATCGTGGCCGTCCACACGCGCCGGTACTCCTCGGTGCCGACGCCGAGCACACTGCGGGCCCGCGTGCGAAAGGCCCCCAGCAGCAGTAGCCAACCCGCCGCGATCCCGCCCGACACCATGCTGAACGCGGGCCCGTCCTCGTTGTATCCGAAACGCAGTAGTTGCGACGCGAACACCGACGCCACGACGACCACGGTGTCGGACACCCGCAACCACGACGCATAACGGCGTTGCCAGACGCGCAGTGGCGTGATCGCAGCAATGTGACGGTCGCGCAGCGCGGCCGTCCTCGCCGCGGCTGAGGACACAGTCGTGGACATGTCGTGAAACCCCCCGGTTCACATGGGAACTACGGCCGCCATCGTGTCACAGAATCGACGGGCGCGACAGTGGCCCAGATCCAGTCCCAGGGACTAGATCTGGCAACCACCGCGTAGTCACATCGGAGTTTGCGAACGCCGCACCGCGGTGTCGCGGGGACTACGAATCCTTCAGTCCCAACGGGCCCGCCAGTTCGGTCAGCGTCGGGATCAGCTTGTCCGGGCCGCCAAGCACCTGGATGGCCACGTGGTCGGCACCCGAGCCCAGGTGCTCGTCGAGCCGGGCTGCCACCGCCTCGGCGGTACCGTGCGCGACCACTGCGTCGATCAGCTTGTCGCTACCCGGCTTGGCGATGTCCTCGTCGGTGAAGCCGAGCCGCTTCCAGTTGTTCAGGTAGTTGCTCAGATTCAGGTAGAAGTCCACCGCGCCGCGGCCCACCTCGCGGGCCTCGTCGACGTCGGTGCTGAGCACCACCTTGTGCTCCGGTGCGAGATAGACGCTGTTGCCGAGGATGTTGCGGGCCTGCCCGGTGTGCTCGGGCGTCGTCAGGTACGGGTGCGCGCCGGCACTGCGCTGAGCCGAGAGCTTGAGCACCTTAGGGCCCAGGGCGGCGACCACCCGTCGGCTGGTCGGCACCTTCGCGGTGTCGAGCGCGTCGAGATACTCGACCAGCACGTCGTAGGGCTTGCGGTACTCCTCGGTGTGCTCCGGGTGACCGATGCCGACCCCGAGCAGGAACCGGCCCGGGTAGGCCTCCTCCACGCGGTGGTAGGCCTCGGCCACTTCCTCGGCCTTGGCGGTCCACACGTTGACGATGCCGGTCGCGACCTGCAGCGTCTCGGTCGCTTCCAGCAGCGGTTCGACGTAGCTCAGGTCGCCGGCGGGTGAGCCTCCGATCCACACCGCGCCGTAGCCCAGCTCCTCGATCTGCGCGGCCTGCTCGGGCTCGGGTGCGCCGAACGTCCAGACGCCGTACCGGCCGAGGTTGGGCTTGAGGTCCACGGGTTGGGTCATCGGGGGTCCCTTCGGTTGATCAGGCAGGTCAGCGCAAGCCGAGTGGGCCGGCCAGTTCGGCCAACGCCGGTACAAGCTTGTCAGTACCCGTTAGAACCTGAACCGCCACGTGATCCGCACCCGATTCCACATGCTGGCGCAACCGGGCGGTGATCTCCTCGGTGGTGCCGTACGCGACGACGGAATCTACGAGCGCGTCGCTTCCCGGCTTGGCCACGTCGGCGTCGGTGAAACCGAGCCGCTTCCAGTTGTTCAGGTAGTTCGTCAGGTCGAGGTAGACCTCGAGGGCCTTGCGGCCAACTCGGCGGGCCTCGTCGGCGGCTGCTTCAGGCTCCTCGCGCAAGCGCTCGTCGGTGGTCAGGACCACCTTGTGCTCGGGTGCGATGAACGCCTCGGCACCGAGCAGCTCGCGGGCCTGGGCGGTGTGCTCCGGTGTGGTCAGGTACGGGTGCGCTCCCGCGCTGCGCCTGGCAGAGAGCTTCAGTACCTGGGGCCCGAGCGCCGCGACCACCCTGCGCTCCTTGGGCACGCCGTGCTGGTCGAGTTCGTCGAGGTACTCGGTGAGCGCGTCGTAGGGCTTCTTGTACTCGGTGTGCGCCTCGGGGTGGCCGACGCCGATGCCCAGGAGGAAGCGACCGGGATATGCCGCCTCGAGACGGTGGTAGGACTCCGCGACCGGGCCGGCCGGCGCGGTCCAGATGTTGACGATGCCGGTGGCCAGCTTGATGTGATCGGTGACCTCGAGAATGGGGTCGACCCAGTCGAGTTCGGCGGGTGGCGACCCGCCCGCCCAGATGGCGCCGTAGCCGAGCGCCTCGACGTCGCGCAGCTGTTCTGGGGACAGCTGGCGGAACTGGGAGTAGTGGCCGAATACGCCGAACGTGCCGAGATCGGGTTTCGACGAGGGCTCGCGCCCGGTGGCATCTGCTTGGGTCATGTTCGGGTCAACCCACCCTCCGCCGACGCCTATTCCGATCGACTCGCGCGGATTCGAACTATTCCGTTCCGGCCGCCGCGAGTTCGCCGGGTGTCGGCGTGATCGGCGCGGGAGCCTGCAGGGGCAGCGTCACGATGAAGCGGGTGTCACCGGGCTTGCTGCGCACCGACATGTTGCCGTTGTGCTTCTCGACGACGATGCGCCACGCGAGGTCCAAGCCGAGACCGGTGCCCTCGCCGAACGGCTTGGTGGTGAAGAACGGCGTGAAGATGCGATCGATGATGTCCTGCGGGATGCCGGGCCCGTCGTCGCAGATCTCCACGCGGATCATGTTCTCGTTCTCCCGCGCGGTGCGAATGGTCAGCGTGCCGTGACCCTCCATCGCCTGGATGGCGTTCTCGATGAGGTTGGTCCACACCTGGTTGAGATCGCCTGGGTAGCAGACCAATTCGGGCAGCGTCTGGTCGGTGTCCTTGACCAGGGTGATGGGCCTGCCCTTGCCCTGATGGCCGATCTTGTCGCCGAACATCATGATCGTGCTGCGGAGCAGTTCGTGGACGTTGGCGCTCTGGTACGCGCCGCGGTCCATCTGCGAGTAGTGCTTGGCGTCGGTCAGCAACGCCGAGATGCGCTTGCTGGCCTCGGCGATCTCGTTCATCCGCAGTTCGGTGTCGATGGTGTACTTCAGCCAGCCCAGTGCGCCCTGCAGCGACGCGGTGGCGTCGACCTCGTCGACCGAGGCCAGGATTCGCTCCAGCCAGTCGGTGTCCAGGCCGGCGTCGACAAACGTGGGGGCGTAGTCCCACGCGCCGATGATGTCGTGCTCTTCGAGCCAGTCGCCGATCGCATCCTCGCGGTCGGACGCCTCGAGTGCCGACAGCTCGACGGACTTGGACTTCGCGACCTGTTCGGCCACTTCCTCCTGGATGCTCACCAGCACGCTCAGCGCCTCGGGGGTGAACTTGCCGTTGGCGAGCATTGCGAGCTTGTGGCGCATCTTGCCGACCGTCTCGCGCAGGTCCGAGGTCGCCCGTGCGGTGGCCGCGGCGGGGTTGTTCAGCTGGTGGGTGAGTCCGGCGGTGATGGTGCCCAGCGCCAGCAGCTTCTCGCGCTGGCCGATGATCTGGCTCTGCCTGCGCCCGCCCACCATGTGACCTTCGAGGAGGTGGACGGCCATCGGGAACTCCGCGCGCATGAAGGCGGCGAACGCGTCGGCGTCGAGCACGAAGAACCGCGAGGGCTTGGTCAGCCGCACCGACGCCTGATACGTGTGTTCCTCGCCGGGTACGTACGCCGACCAGGCCCCGCAGTAGACGCCGCGCTGCGACGTCCGGCCGGTCTGGATGTCGACCCCGCCGGAGCGCTTGGTCATGATGAGTTCACCCTCGAGCATGACGTAGAAGCACGTCGCGGGTTCGCCCTCCGTGCACAGCGGGCCCTCGGGGAACCTCTCGATGCTGCCGTTGCGGCACAACACGTCGAGCTGCTCGTCGCTCAGCTTCTCGAAGAGAAACAGCGTGCGTAGTTCTTCGCGGACGCAATGCTCGCCCATGGGTCGTCCTTTCAGGCCTGGATGATCAGGCTTCTGCGAGATACCGGTGCACCAGCATCACGGCCATCGATCCTTCGCCGACGGCGGCTGCCACCCGCTTGGCCGACTCGGACCGCACGTCTCCGGCGACGAAGACTCCGGGCACACTCGTCTCCAAGTGGTGCGGCGGGCGGTCCAGGGTCCAACCGACCACGTTCTGGAGATCGGGCCCCGACAAGATGAAGCCGTGATCGTCGCGGGCTATTCCCGCCTCCTCCAGCCACTCCGTGCGCGGTGTCGCCCCGATGAAGCAGCACATGCGGTCGCAGCGCACCGTCTCGCGCTGCCCGGTCTGCTTGTCGAGCAGGACGATCTCGGACAGGTGGCCGTCGGTGGCGCCCGTGTCGACGACCTGGGTGCAGGTCCGGATCTTGATGTTCGGGGCCTTGGTCACCCGGTCGACCAGGTACTGGGACATGCCCGCCTCGAGTGACGGGCCGCGGATCACCATGGTCACCGACTTCGCCGTCTCCGACATGTACATCGCGGCCTGGCCCGCCGAGTTGGCGCCGCCGACGATGTAGACGTCCTCGCCCGCGCACTCGCTGTTGTCCGACACCGATGCGCCGTAGTAGACGCCGCGGCCGATGTAGTTGTTGGCGGGGTTGTCCGGATCCTCCCAGCAGCCCGCGATCTCCAGCTGGCGGTAGTCGACCCCGGTGGCGAGGATGATGGCGCGGGCGCCAACGGTGTTGTCCTCGTTGAGCCGGATCGAGTGCGCCGCGCCGACGCCGTTGATCTCGAGCTTGCCGGCTTCCTGGGTGGTGATGACCTCGGCGCCGAAGCGTTCGGCCTGGCGGCGCGCCGACGTCGTCAACTCCGCGCCGGAGACACCGGTCGGGAACCCGAGGTAGTTCTCGATCTTCGAGCTGCGTCCGGCCTGCCCACCGGTGGTGGCCTTCTCGATCAGCACGGTCTTGAGTCCCTCGGACGCGCCGTACACGGCGGCGGCGAGGCCGGCCGGACCGCCGCCGATGACCGCCAGGTCGTACATCTCGAGCTGCGGGCTGGTCGACAGGCCCAGCAGTTCGGCGAGTTCCACGTCGGTGGGCTCGACCAGGCAGTCGCCCTTCTCGGTGATGACGACGGGGAGCCGGCTGCCATCGAGGCCCGCGGCGTCGAGCAGCTGCTTGCCCTTGGGGTCGTCGGCGTTGACCGAACGGAACGAGTACTCGTTGCGCGCCAGGAACTGACGCACCTGCCACGACCGCTCGCTGTAGCGATGGCCGATGACCTTGGTGTACGGCATGCCGCGGTCGCCGACGGCACGCCATTCTTCGAGCAGGCCGTCGATCACCGGGTAGAGCTTCTCCTCCGGCGGGTCCCACGGCTTGAGGAGGTAGTGGTCGAGGTCGACGACGTTGATCGCGTCGATCGCGGCGTGCGTGTCGGCGTAGGCGGTGAGCAACACCCGCTTGGCGTACGGGAAGACGTCCATGGCCTTCTCGAGGAACTCGATACCGCTCATGTGGGGCATGCGGTAGTCGGCGACGAAGACCGCAACGGTCTCGCCGCGCAGCTTCAGTTCCTTCAGCGTCTCCAGCGCGTCTGCGCCGGACTCGGCACGCACGATGCGGTAGCGCTCACCGTAGTGACGGCGCAGGTCGCGGGCGACCGCTCGGGAGACGGCCGGATCATCGTCGACCGAGAGGATCGCAGGCCGTCGGGGCGGGTGTTCGGGTCCACTCATCACTGATCATTATGCGCTGCTGGTCCACCGGTTATCGGGTCACCGGCACGGTTGCGCCCACGGCGAACACGCACGCTTTCGAATGCCTAGGCTCGAGGCGATGACGATTCTCGAGTTCTCCGACTCCGTACTGATCGAGCGCACGCCCGGCGAGGTGTACGCGATGGTGTCCGACGTGACCCGCATGGGCGAGTGGAGCCCGATCTGCAAGGCCTGCTGGTGGGACGACCCGGCCGCGGGCGCGACGGCGGGCGCGTGGTTCACGGGACGCAACGAGACGCCGGAGGGCAGAAACGGAGCGACCGGTGAGGTGGTTCCCGCACGGACCTGGGAGACCCGCAGTCAGGTGGTCGTCGCCGAGCCGGACCGCGAATTCGCCTGGCAGGTCAACGACGGGTGGGTCCGCTGGGGCTTCCGTCTGGAGCCGGCGGGGGAGAACGGCACGCGGCTGACGCAGCACTGGAGATTCCTGCCCAAGGGCATCGCCGGGTTCGGCGAGAGATTCGGCGAGCACGCGCAGGACCAGATCGCGCTGCGCAGCGACCACGCGACCAGCGGCATCCCCGTGACCCTGGCGGCGATCAAGGCCTCGGCCGAGGGAAACTGACCGCGGGCGTCAGGCCTGCGCCGGCGTCCAAATGACCCCCCGCGCAGCCCGCCCCCATCCCCGGCGACGATGATCTTGGCATCGGTCCGCTACCGGCGACGACGGTGATTTTGGGCAGGACGCCGAAGCGAGTAGCATGGACCAACGGTGCGGCTTCCGCGCCGACTTTCTGCGTGCACTGCCTTGGACCATCGAAATCTCGATGGAATCCTTCCGGTCCGGATCACGTTCCTAGTCGGATCGAAGGTTGCGCTGAAACGGGCGTAAACGAATACGAAACCAAAAGCAAGGATCGCCACACAGTATGGCCAAGAAAGACGGTGCCATCGAGGTCGAGGGCCGCGTTGTCGAACCCCTGCCCAATGCGATGTTCCGCATTGAGCTGGAGAACGGCCACAAGGTACTCGCCCACATCAGCGGCAAGATGCGGCAGCACTACATCCGCATCCTGCCCGAGGACCGGGTCGTCGTGGAACTCTCCCCGTACGACCTGACCCGGGGCCGCATCGTGTACCGGTACAAGTAACCCACGTCCCGACCAATACCAAGAGCAGGGACACGCGTTCGCGCGAGTTCCGCGATAGACCCAGAAGGATCGACCAGCCGTGAAGGTGAACCCTAGCGTCAAGCCGATCTGCGACAAGTGCAGGGTGATCCGCCGGCATGGGCGGGTCATGGTGATTTGCTCCGACCCTCGCCACAAGCAGCGGCAGGGCTGACAAGCCCTCGATGAGCGCTTGCGCGAAGAGCGCAGGCACAGCACCACCCACAACTGAATGCAGACCTCCCAGTACCAGTGAGCGGCCCGGCGCGTAGGCGCCAAAAAAGACGTTTCAGCGCTGCTCATTCAACGTCCGGCACGGAGGCCGGACCCCGCCAAGACGGGGAACGGACTGGGATCAGACCTCCGCAACGAAAAGGAACACTGCCTGATGGCACGCCTATTGGGCGTCGATCTCCCGCGTGACAAGCGCATGGAGATCGCGCTGACCTACGTCTACGGCATCGGCCGTACCCGCTCACAGGAAATCCTGGACGGCACCGGCATCAGCCGGGACCTGCGCACCAAGGACCTCACCGACGACCAGGTGACCCAGCTGCGCGACTTCATCGAAGGCAACCCCGACATCAAGGTCGAGGGTGACCTGCGCCGCGAGGTGCAGGCCGACATCCGCCGCAAGATCGAGATCGGCTGCTACCAGGGTCTGCGGCACCGCCGGGGTCTCCCGGTCCGCGGCCAGCGCACCAAGACCAACGCGCGCACCCGCAAGGGTCCCAAGCGCACCATTGCCGGCAAGAAGAAGGCCAGGTAACCCCAGATGGCACAAGCGAAGAAGGGCGGCACTGCCGCCAAGAAGGGTCAGAAGACCCGCCGCAAGGAAAAGAAGAACGTTCCGCACGGCGCCGCTCACATCAAGAGCACCTTCAACAACACGATCGTCTCGATCACCGACCCCCAGGGCAACGTCATCGCCTGGGCGTCCTCGGGACACGTGGGCTTCAAGGGCTCGCGCAAGTCGACGCCGTTCGCCGCTCAGCTCGCCGCCGAGAACGCTGCCCGCAAGGCGCAGGAACACGGCGTCAAGAAGGTCGACGTCTTCGTGAAGGGTCCGGGCTCCGGCCGCGAGACCGCCATTCGTTCGTTGCAGGCCGCAGGCCTCGAGGTCGGTGCGATCTCCGACGTCACCCCACAGCCGCACAACGGCTGCCGTCCGCCCAAGCGGCGCCGGGTCTAGGTAGAGGAAGGATTTAGAGAATGGCTCGTTACACCGGACCCGTCACGCGCAAGTCGCGTCGCCTGGGCGTCGACCTCGTCGGCGGAGATCAGTCCTTCGAGAAGCGCCCCTACCCGCCCGGCCAGCACGGTCGCGCGCGGATCAAGGAGAGCGAATACCGCACGCAGCTGCAGGAGAAGCAGAAGGCTCGCTTCACCTACGGCGTGATGGAGAAGCAGTTCCGCCTCTACTACGAAGAGGCCAACCGTCACGCAGGCAAGACCGGCGACAACCTGCTCCGCATCCTGGAGAGCCGGCTCGACAACGTCGTGTACCGCGCCGGGCTCGCCCGCACGCGTCGCATGGCCCGTCAGCTGGTCAGCCACGGCCACTTCCTGGTCAACGGCGTGAAGGTCGACATCCCCAGCTACCGCGTGTCGCAGTACGACATCATCGACATCAAGGAGAAGTCGCTCAACACGCTTCCCTTCGAGTTGTCGCGGCAGACCGCGGGCGATCGCCCGATCCCGGGCTGGCTGCAGGTCGTCGGCGAGCGTCAGCGCATCCTCGTCCACCAGTTGCCCGAGCGAGCGCAGATCGACGTGCCGCTCACCGAGCAGCTCATCGTCGAGCTCTACTCGAAGTAATCGTTGCGCGGCCGTCGGCCGTCGTAGCAGTTGGCCGGCCGCCCGGCCGGCCAACACCCAGTCGGCATCAAATAGCGGATGTCGAGAAGGAGATAGAGAAACACCATGCTGATTTCACAGCGCCCCACCCTGTCCGAAGAGACCTTGGCCGACAATCGGTCCAAGTTCGTCATCGAGCCCCTGGAGCCCGGCTTCGGCTACACCCTGGGCAACTCGCTTCGGCGCACGCTGCTGTCGTCCATCCCGGGCGCAGCGGTCACCAGCATCCGCATCGACGGCGTGCTGCACGAGTTCACCACCGTTCCCGGAGTCAAGGAAGACGTCACCGACATCATCCTGAACCTCAAGGGCCTGGTCGTGTCCTCCGAGGAGGACGAGCCCGTCACCATGTACCTGCGCAAGCAGGGCCCGGGTGCGGTCACCGCCGGTGACATCGTGCCGCCGGCCGGCGTCACCGTGCACAACCCCGACATGCACATCGCGACGCTGAACGACAAGGGCAAGCTCGAGGTCGAACTCGTCGTCGAGCGTGGCCGTGGTTACGTGCCCGCCGTGCAAAACAAGGCGTCCGGCGCCGAGATCGGCCGCATCCCGGTCGACTCGATCTACTCGCCGGTGCTCAAGGTGACCTACAAGGTCGAGGCCACCCGCGTCGAGCAGCGCACCGACTTCGACAAGCTGATCCTCGACGTCGAGAGCAAGAACTCGATCACCCCGCGCGACGCACTGGCTTCGGCCGGCAAGACGCTGGTCGAGTTGTTCGGTCTGGCACGGGAACTCAACGTCGAGGCCGAGGGCATCGAGATCGGCCCGTCGCCTGCCGAGGCCGACCACATCGCCAGCTTCGCGCTGCCGATCGACGACCTGGAGCTGACGGTCCGCTCGTACAACTGCCTCAAGCGCGAGGGTGTGCACACCGTCGGCGAGCTGGTCTCGCGAACGGAGTCCGATCTGCTGGACATCCGCAACTTCGGCCAGAAGTCCATCGACGAGGTGAAGATCAAGCTGCACCAGCTCGGTCTCTCGCTCAAGGACAGCCCGGCCACGTTCGATCCGTCGGAGGTCGCCGGCTACGACGTCGCCACCGGCACCTGGAACAGCGATGCAGGCTACGACCTGGACGACAACCAGGACTTCGCCGAGACCGAACAGCTCTAACCCGGGACTCTTCCCACCCTCTCGAAAGAGATCCGTCCCGGTTCTACCTGACACGGGAACCGGCCCCATTTAGGAGATAGTCGCAATGCCCAAACCCACTAAGGGTGCTCGCCTCGGCGGGTCGTCCTCGCACCAGAAGGCGCTGCTGGCGAACCTGGCCACGTCGCTCTTCGAGCACGGCCGCATCAAGACGACCGAGCCCAAGGCACGGGCGTTGCGTCCGTACGCGGAGAAGCTCATCACCCACGCCAGGAAGGGCACGCTGCACAACCGGCGTGAGGTGATGAAGAAGATCCGCGACAAGGACGTCGTGCACGTCCTGTTCGCAGAGATCGGGCCCTTCTTCGCCGACCGCGAGGGCGGCTACACCCGCATCATCAAGGTGGAGGCACGCAAGGGCGACAACGCCCCCATGGCCGTCATCGAGCTGGTTCGGGAGAAGACCGTGACCAACGAGGCCGACCGCGCGCGCCGCGTGTCGTCGTCGCAGCAGCCGGTTGCCGCCGCGGCAGCACCGCAGGCGGCCGTCGAGCCCGAGGCCACTGACGGCCCCGTGGTCGACGAAGGCGCCGAAGCCGATGCCATCGTCGCGCTGACCGAGGCCGAGGACACCGCAGCCGAGGACGCCCCGGCGACTGACGCCGACGGCGACGAGGCCAAGGCCGACGACGCCAAGTAGTCAACCGATGACCATGCCCGCCACCGAATCCGGTGGCGGGCATGGTCGTCTTCCCGTCCCCTCGGTGCGCCTTCGGCTCGACGTCTCCTACGACGGCACCGATTTCGCCGGCTGGGCCACCCAGACCGGGCAGCGCACCGTCGCCGGCCTGATCGACGAGGCGCTGTCCACGATCTTCCGCAGCCCCATCGTCACGCGCGCGGCAGGCCGCACCGACGCCGGCGTGCACGCCACGGGGCAGGTCGCCCACGTCGACGTCCCGGCCGACGCCATCCATCTCGCCTACCCGCGCACCCCGCGGAACGAGGACGCCGAGTTCCTGCCGCTGGTGCGGCGGTTGGCGAAACTCCTGACCGACGACGTCCGGGTGCGCGACGTGGTGCGCGCGCCCGACGGTTTCGACGCGCGGTTCTCGGCGCTGCGCAGGCACTACGCGTACCGGTTGTCGACGGCACCGTTCGGGGTCGAGCCCCATGCCGCCCGGTTCGTCACGCCGTGGAATCGACCGCTCGATCTCGACGCGATGCGCGAGGCGTCGAGAGAACTGTTGGGCCTGAACGACTTCGCGGCGTTCTGCCGGCCCCGAGAGGGCGCGACGACCATCCGTGATCTACAGCGGCTCGACTGGACGCGCGACGGCGACCAGCTCACCGCCCACGTCACCGCCGATGCGTTCTGCTGGTCGATGGTCCGTTCGGTGATCGGCGCGCTGCTGGCGGTCGGCGAGGGCAGACGCGAATCCGCCTGGATTGCAGGGTTGCTCAGCACGTCGAGCCGGTCGAGTGAATTCGCCGTGGCTCCGGCGCGCGGACTGACGCTGGTCGCCGTCGACTACCCGTCCGACGACCTGCTGGCAGCACGCACCACGGTGACGCGCGACGTCCGTCGCGGTTAGATCTTGCTCGCGGTGAAGTCGACGGCGCTGCCGATGCCGCCGGTCAGCAGGTAGGCCAGCTGAAGGTGGCTCAGCGCTGCCGGGCCGCCCGAGCAGATCGGGTCGCCGGGATTGCACACGTCGATCGACTTGCCGTTGAAGGCGGGGCCGGGCGTCACCGGGATGTTCAGCAGCCGACTGGCGTTGCCGATCAGCACGACTGCGGCGATGTTCCGGTCGGCACCGGGCGGAAGCGTGTTGTTCAGTACGTCATTGGTGACCGCGGCACCCAGCGAGTAGCCGCCGACGACGATCTTCGTGTTGGGGCAGTTGTCGACGATCGACCGGATCTGCGACGTCATGTCCGCGACGCCGGGTCCGACGTCCTGGTGGGCGGGGTAGTTGACCGGTGAGGCCGCGATGTCGCGTCCGGTCTTGTCCCGCAGCTGCCCCACGAACGCCTGGCCGACGTCACCGAGTCCCGGCGCCTCGTCGGTGCCGCGGGCGAACACGACGTTCACGTCGGCACACGGCGCTGCGGTCGCGGTCGGCAGTGATCCGTCGGGTGAACCCAGGGCAGCGGTACCGCCCAATGCTCCTGCCGCGATGACCGCGGCTCCCGAGATGATCGCCAGACGGCGGCGCGTTTGTCCGAAGTTCGATGTCACCACACCGATGCTATCCGTCGGGGGGCGTTGCTCGTTACAGCGAGCGGTGGCCTCAGACCCGACCGGCGGCGAAGTCGACCGCTTGGTTGACCATGCCTGCCTCGATGTAGGCGGGAGCCAGGTGGTCGGGCCAGTTGTTCTCCCACGTGTTGGGGTCGGCCGGGTTGCAGATCGGGTCGGCGCCGTGGCACAGCTCGATGGTCCGCTCGCGGTAGAGCGGATTGAAGTTGGTGATGGGGCCGATCCAGGCGGATCCGTTGCCGAACAGGGCGACGGCCGCGATGTGCTGATCGGCGCCGGGCGGCAGGGGTTGGTCGAAGCCGAAGAACGCGAACGGCAGCGCCAGCGCGACGTCGGTGACGGCGGCACCCAGCGAGTAGCCGCCGAGGACGATGCGGGTGTCGGGGCAGCCCGCCATGGTGCTCTTGATCCGGCGGCTCATGTCGTTGGCGCCGACGTCGATCTCGTTGTCGGCGGGGTACTGCACGGCGTACAGGTTGACGTCCTTGCCGCTCTTCTTGCGCAGGCCGTTGGTGAACGCGTTGCCGATCTGGCCGGCGCCAGCCGGCTCCACGCGGCCCCGCGCCCATATCACCTCGACGGCGGGACAGGCCGCCGATGCGGTCGGAATGGAGCGGCTACTCACGATGCCCGGCGCGACGAGGAGTGCGCCTGCGACGAGTGCGATGACGACGGGTGCGATGACGTGGCGACGGATCACCGCACCGATGCTAGCGGAGTGTTTTGACGAGTTCGTAGGCAACGATCACGCCTCGTGCTACAGCAAACCCGCGATGAAGCCAGCAGCCTGATCGGTGGGACCGGGTGCGTAGGCGCGGTGCGCGGGAACGCTCTCGCCGTTGAGCTGGCAGACCGGGTCGTCGAAGTTGCACAGGTCGATCGAGCGGCCGCTCCACACGGGGCTGGTGGTGAGCGGGAGGCCGAGCTTCGCCGAGGGGTTGCCGAAGACCGCGATACCGGCGACGAAGTCCGGGGTGTTGGGCGGCAGCGGGTTGTTGAACCCGATCGCGGGGATCGGCACCGCGGCGATCACGTCGACGACGGCGGCGCCCTGGGAGTAGCCGCCGAGGACGAGTCGGGTCGTCGGGCAGGCGCCGATCATGTACTGGATGTGGGCACTGGCGTCGTTCGCGCCTGCCGCAGCCGCCAGGAAGTCGTAGCTCGCCGGGTAGTTCACCGCGTATGCGCCGACCGACCGTCCGCCGACCTTGCCGCGCAGCGAGTCGACGAACGCACCACCGATGCGCCCGAGGCCGGGTGCCTCGTCGGTGCCGCGGGCGAACACCACCTCGATGTCCGGACAGTCGGCGGCCGACGCAGTGCCGAGCCCACCGACCGGCGACGTGGCGGCGACCGGCGTGACGAGCAGGGCGCCCGCGGTCAGGGTGGCGGCAGCAACGGCGACGAATGCGCGCCGAACAAGATCAAGGGGCACGCTGAATGGTAACGCCTAAACAGGCTAAACAAGTCCCGCCACGAAGGCGGCGGCCTGCGGGATGAAGTTCGACGACTCGTAGTCCGAGTGCGCGAAGGGGTTGCGACCGCGGGAGCAGATGGGATCGCCGTCATTGCACAGGTCGATCGCCCGTCCCACGAAGGCGCCGCTGCCGTTGAGCGGGAGGCTGAACTTGGCCGACGGATTGCCGAACACGGCGACCGCGGCGACCATGTCGTCCAGGTTGCCGGGCAGGGGTGCGGCCGAGCCCACGTCGCCGATCTTGTTGCCCAGCGGCGGGACGCCGGCGAGCATGTCGACCACTGCCGCGCCCTGGGAGTAGCCGCCGAGCACGACCCGGGTGTCGGGGCAGCCTGCGGCCAGGGCCGTGATGCGCGCCGTCGCGTCGTCGGCGCCCTCGGCCGCGGTGAGGAAGTCATAGGTGGCCGGGTAGTTGACGCCGTACGCCGAGACCGTGCGCCCGCCGAGTTGGGGTGTCAGCGCGTTCACGAAGGCCTGACCGACTCGTCCGATGCCTGCCGGTTCGCTGGTGCCGCGGCCGAAGATGACCTCGACGTCCGAACAGGCCGGCTCTGCGACTGCGGGTGCGGCGGTCACGACGGCTGCCACTGACGCGACGGATGACACGAAAGCCGCCAGTCGGACAGCCGTTTTGATCGAGATCACGCCGTCATCTTCACATATGGGCGTCAGCTACGCCGAACGCTTTGCTCTATCTCAGGTGACCCGGCCGGTGTCTCGGGCCAGGTGGCCGCCTCGACCTTCTCGGAGCGGTCGCCCTGTCGTGCGAGCGTGAGACCCAGGAGCACGACGGCGCCGCCGATGGCTTGTGTTACCGAGATGGCCTCACCAAGCAGCGCCCACGCTGCCAGCACGGCGAACAGCACCTCGGACAGCCCGACGAGCGAGGCGAAGCGCGGACGTAACCGAGCGATGCCGATGATGCCGAGCGTGTAGGCGATCGCGGTGGGCAGCAGTGCCAGGAGGATCACCGGCACCAGCCATGACGTGGTCCAACCGGCGATGACGGTCTGATTGGCGGTGAACGTCATCGGCATCACGCCGGACGCGCCGAGCAGGGCGACCGCGGCGGCACCGACGACCAGACCGCCCGCGGCCAGCGTGATGGGTTCCAGCCCGGTGCCGTCGTCGTCACCGCCGCCCACCTTGTCGGACAACAGGAAGTAGCAGGCGGCGCAGACGGCCGCGGCCAGGCCGAAGCCGACGCCGACGAGGTTGATGTGCGCGCCGGCGAACACGTCGAGGACACCCATGATGCCGACGATGGCGAGTGCGACCCCGCCCAGGACGAGGTTGCTGGGCCTGCGTCGGGTGGTCGCCCACAGCCAGCCGACGACCAGCAGCGGTGCGGTGTACTCGAGCAGGAGCGCGACGCCGACCGAGAGGTGCGAGACGGCGTTGTAGTAGAAGAGCTGGGCCCCGGCGATCGGCACCAGGCCGTAGGCGATCACGGTCTTGGCGTGCCGAAGTGACTCGCGGACCCAATTCGGCCGCACAATGGAGGCGAACACGGCCATCGCCACGGCACCACCGGCCAGCCGGGCGGTCACCGCGGCGGTCGGCGTCCAGCCTGCCTCCATCAGCGACTTGGCCAGGGGGCCCGACATGCCGAAGGCAAGCGCGGAACCGACCGCGAACAGGAGGCCGACGCGGAAATGGCCGGCAGTCTGCGTGCGGTCCGATCGGGTCGCGGTCACGAGCCACCTCCATCATCTCGGCTACGGATCTCGTGAACGGGACTGTCATGAGTAAAATCCGTGTTGCTCATGACGCTAGCCGGGAAGGGAGTCAGGAGTCAAATGATTTTCAGTCATGACACCGAACTGACTTTGCGCGCTGTGTGCGTCCTGATCAACACCGACCGCGTGGACGGGGAGCGGCTCGCCGACATGGCCGCCCTCGACGAGTACCTCGACGGCTTCGGGTGGACCGGCCGCCGGGACCGCGACGACGCCGAACTCGCGTCGGTTCGCGGGCTGCGCGTTCGCCTCGGCGACATCTGGGCCGTCGCCGAGGACGAAGAGCGCACCGTCGACCAGGTGAACGCGTTGCTGTCGGAGACGCGCGCCGCACCGTGGCTCACCCGCCATCCCGAGATGCCCGAGTGGCACCTGCACCTCGCGTCCGTCCAAGACCCGCTGTGGCAGCGCATGGGCGCCGAGATGGCGATGGCCCTTGCCGACCTGATTCGCGTTGGGGAGTTGCGCCGGCTCAAGATCTGCGCGGCATCCGACTGCGAGGCGGTGCTCGTCGATCTGTCCCGCAACCGCTCGCGCATGTTCTGCGACACCGGCAACTGCGGAAACCGGCAGCACGTGGCCGCCTACCGGGAGCGGCGCAGCAAGAATTAGGTGACTCCAGGCGTCCCCGCGGCCGGTTAGGGTCGGTGGCGGGGGATCAATGGCCGGTCGTACGTCGTCGTGGATGCAGCTGAGCGCGCAACGCTTTCGCATGCGCCGCCTGGAGCACGCCTTGGTGCGCAGAGACGTTGCAATGCACGATGATCCGTTGCGGTCGCAATCCCTGTCCATCGTTGCGGGTGCCGTGCTGGCGGTGATCGTCGTCGCGGCGTGCGTCGTCGTGGCCGTCGTCCGACCGCACGGCACCCTGGGGCCGGCCGGAATCGTGCTGGTTCGGGAGTCCGGTGCGCTGTACGTGCTGATCGGTGAGACATGGCATCCCGCAGCGAATCTCGCATCGGCAAGGCTCATCACGCGTAGTGCCGACGAACCCAGAGTGGTCGGGCAGCGCGCGCTCGACGGCGTCCGGCGGGGCCCGGCGGTGGGAATCCCTGGCGCACCCGATCCGCTCGGTGCGCCGCAGGCCTGGGACGTCTGGACCGTGTGCGACGGGGCAGACACCGTCGTCGCGGCTGGCGCCGGGACGTCGCCGGCCGATCGGTTCGACCCCGATCGCACCGTCCTCGTCACGCCCCGCGGCGAAGGCCCGGCGCTGACCTACCTGCTCTACGAGGGGAGACGCGCGCGGGTCGACCTGCGGGAGACCGCCGTCGTGCGCGCGCTACGGCTCGACCGCGTTGTCCCGCAGCCGGTTTCGCGGGCCCTGCTCGACAGCGTCCCGGAGGTGGCGCCGATCACCGTGCCCCCTGTCGAGGGGGCGGGAAGGGCGGGACCGGGCGCCGTGGGAGAGCCAGTCGGCTCGGTGGTCCGCGTGCTGGGAGCGGCAGGCGCCGAACACTACGTGGTACTGGCCGACGGCATGCAGCGCGTCGGCGAGGTGGCAGCCGACGTCATCCGCTTCGCCCGCGCCGAGTCCACTGCCGTGGCACCCGCGGTGGCGCCTGCCGTCGTCGCCGCGACCCACCTGGTCGACCGGCTGCCCGTGGCGGACTTCCCGGCCCATGCCCGTCCGGCGGCCGGTGCGTCGGACGGCGTCGTCTGTGCCCGCTGGCATGCCGGGACAGCGGAGCCATCCTCGACGACGACCGTCCTCGTCGGTGCGGCACTGCCCGCCGACGCCGACACCGTCGCGCTCGCCCAGGCCGACGGCGCCGGGCCGCGGGTCGACCGGGTCCACCTCCCGCGCGGCCGCAGCTCGTACGTGGCATCGACGCCGATCCTCGGGTCGGGTGGGGGCACCGGACCGCGGCACCTCGTCACCGACGTCGGCGTGGTGTCCGGGGTGCGCGACGACGCCGCGGCGACGGCGCTCGGGTTGCCCAGCGCGCCGGTCAGTGCGCCATGGCCGGTGCTGGCGTGGCTACCCCGTGGACCGGAACTCGCCATCGAGGACGCGTCAGTCGCGCGGGACGCCCCGGCCGCCACCCCGCGCTGACCGGCTGCGCGGCAACAGAATTGCTGCGGCTGCGACCGCGACGCACACGGCGGTCCCTGCGAGGGCCACGCCGCGGGTGCCCTTGGCCGGGGCCGACCGGGCCGCCGGACTTGGAACCGCGACGGGCTGGCCGGGCCCAGGTGGCGCGGACCCCGCGCTCACCGCCGCGAGGGCGTCGACGACGCCGTGGCCGACGAGCGGGTTCCATCCCGACGACGGCCGCAACGCGGTGTCCTCGATGCGTTGCATCACCTGCCGGGCCGTGAGTTCCGATGCACGGGAACGCACCAGCGCGGCGACGCCCGCCACGATGGGCGCGGCGTAACTCGTTCCGGACAGCGGTGTCTCGCGAGTTGCACCGGGCACGGTGTCGGTCAGCCCGTCTCCGCCCGGGGCCAGTGACACGACGTGTTCGCCGGGCGCGGCGACGTCCACCCAGGGGCCGGCGAGGGTGAACCCCGAGGGACGCCCGTCGCGGTCGACGGACCCCACGGTGAGCACGTAATCGTCGTACCACGACGGGCTCGCCGCGACGCTGACGCCGTCCCAGTCCGGCGTCCCGCCGAGCGTCGGGTTCTGACCGTCGCACCCGCCGTCACCGCCGGTGTTCCCGGCAGCGGCGACGACCACCACGTTCTTCACGTCGACGGCGTAGGCCAGCGCTGCGCCGAGTGCCTCGTCGGCGATGGATGCGTCCGCCGACGCGCACGCGACGGTCGACAGGTTGATCACCGTGGCGCCTGCGTCCGCGGCCGTGCGCACGGCCGCGGCCAGTGTCCGTACGTCGCCGACGCCGCCCGCGGACTCGCCCGTGCGTCGGAACACCACGCTCGACTGCCGGATGGTGAGAATGGCCGCAGCCGGGGCGATTCCGGCGAAGTCGTCGACCGGTGCGGCGCCGATGATGCCTGCGACGAAGGTGCCGTGCGCGTCGCAGTCCTCGGTTCCATCACCGGTCGACACGTAGTCACCGCCCGGCAGCAGTCTCGGCAGCAGGCGATGCCGGGCCACGCCGGTGTCGATCACGGCCACCGTCTGGCCTGCCCCGTCGGCGAGGCGCCACAGCGTCCGCAGCGACGCCAGCGGGAACTGCGGGCGACCCGGCCCACCCGCCGCGGAATCGGCCGTTCGGCAGGGTGAACTCCGTTCGGTCGGTGTCGGCGGCGCGGGGGCCGCAGCCACCGGCAGGGCGGCGGGGTCGACCGGTGGCGGCACCACCGCCGCCGCGCTCGCGGGTCCGATCGCCAGCAGTAGTGTCATCAGCACGGCCGCGGGTGCGCATCGCGTCACGGCGCGTACCAGCCGCGCGCCGCCCCGTACAGACCGCCCACCCAGCACGCCAGGGGGATTACGGCTGCGAGGGAGGCGTACTCGGCCGCGTCGGCGACGCGGCGCACGGCAGGGCCCGGCGCGTGCACCGCGGTGGCCAAGAAGCCCAGACCCACGAATACCAGGGCGTAGCCGGGCGCCATCGCCGGCGCAGCGATGACACAGGCTGCCAAAGAAGCCACGGCGCAGCATGTTCCGGCGAGCATCGACGCCATCCGCCGCGGCCGGTCGGCATGCACTCTCGAGCGTAGCCACATGGCGACTGCCAGTGCCGCTGTCAACGCCGCCGCGGAACCGTCCTGTGATGCACCGGCGACCACGACCACACCCACTGTCACCGCCGTGGCGCATCCCGCGGTCAGGCCGTCGAGGATGACGTGCGCGCGGCAGGCCGCTCCATCGCCGGCGACGGCAGTCAGGCCCGACGACGCCGCGGCGATCCGTGCCGACGCACCCAGCAGCGCGAGCGCGAGGACGACCGTGACGGCACCCACCGCGGACCCACGCATCGGCCAGGCGGTGGCGGCACCGACGGCCACGGCGAGGATGGCCGAGAACGCACCGGTGGCAACGAGAGTGGGACTCAGCCGTCCCGTCCACCGCGAGAGCACGACCGCCGCAGTGCCTGCCGCCACCGCTGCCAGCAGTACGTTGGCCGCCGCGGGGCCGCCGGGAACGACGAGGAAACCGGTGCCGGCCCACGCGACCACGGCGGCCACGCCCATGACGCCCCGCCGGAGCATCACCCCCCGTGCCGTCGCGACGACCGCGGCAGCCGCGGCCACGGCCAACGAAACCCAACGATCTGGGCCGACCACACCGATCCAGCCGGATCCGGCGACGGCGATGACGATCGCAGCGGCTCCGAACGCCGTCAGGTCGACTGGGGCAGCCGAGCGTGGTTCGTTCGTAGTGACGGCTGCACGCGCAGGATCCCACGGTTCGGGTTCGCGCAGCACAGGCGACTCGGACACCAGCAGCAGGACGTCACCGTCGCAGATGCCGTTGTCGCGCAAAGTCATGCATTCGTCGACCGGCTTACCCGACGGTCGCATGAGCCGCCACCGACGTCCGTCGACCGTTGCCGACCGGCCGGCCAGCTCGACGATGTCGGGCAGGAACGCGATCACGGGCGACGAGGTCGGCAGCACGAGGTCGACGTCACTCGCGGTGTCACCGTCGTCCACGTGAATGGACAACCGGCACATCGGCATCGGCTCACCCCCCGGTTAGTGGAACCCCCACCACGACGCTAACCGACGCCGGAACGGCCGCGGTGCACCGAATTTCGATTGGAACTCGATGGAACCGAACGCGGCCCCGGCGCGTCTTACGGTTCGATGGAGATTACGAAGGCCGGGCGCGTGACCGCGCCCCCGGTGGACGTCGGCGACGTCGCGGTGGATGCGCCGCCCGACGTTCCGCGCGCCGCGCCCGCCAATCCGCTCGCGCGGCTGTTGCCATTGGTCATGCTCGTCGCCGTGGGCGGCATGGCGGCGCTGTACTTCACCTCGGGGGCGACGTCGCGCGGCCCGACGATGCTGCTGTTCCCGGCGATGATGGCCGTTTCGGCCCTGGGGTCGGTGGTCTACGGCATGCGCGGAACCCGGCGGTCGGCCGAGTTGAACGAGGATCGGCGGCGCTACCTGCGTTACCTCGACGCGCTCGACGACGCGGTGGTGCGGACGGCGCGCGCGCAGCACCACTGTCTGCACTGGCGCCACCCCGACCCGTCGGTGCTGTGGAGCATGGTCGGCGGTCCACGGACCTGGGAGCGCGGACCCGGTGACGACGACTTCGGCCACGCCCGCGTCGGCGTGGGCACTCTGGGCCTGTCCACCACGCTCGTCGCCCCGCGCAGCGGACCGGCCGACGACGCCGACCCGGTGACCGCCGATGCGGTGGAGCGCCTGCTGGCACACAGGTCGACGGTCGAGAATCTGCCCGTCGCGGTCGACCTGACCGAACACCGCCGCATCTCGCTTCGCGGTGACATCGACTCGGTCCGCGCCACCCTCCGCGCGGTGCTGTGTCAGCTCGCGACGTTCCACCACCCCGGGAATCTGCGAATCGTCACCGTCAGTAGCGACGCCGCAGCGTGGGAGTGGCTGAAGTGGTTGCCGCACCACGGTGGTTCGCACCGGCGGCTCGACGCTGCCCCTCGGGTCGGTGCAGGCCACGCGGTCGTCGTGTCCGACGGCGGCGAGGTGAGCGACGCCGTGGCCGGTGACGGCGTCACCGTGGTGGAACTCGTATCCGATGCCGGAGCGACGGCAGTGGAGATTCTGCTGGGCGACCGAGCCCTGGAGTGCACGCCAGACGGTGTCACCCTGGACGAGGCGATCGTGTGTGCCCGCCGAATCGTATCGCTCGGCGTCCGCGACGTGGTCAGCCGCAGCCTGGGCTGGGCTGACCTGCTGGGCATCGGCGACCCCTCCGCGCTGGACCCGGTTCGCACCTGGCAGCCCCGCCTCGGTGCGCGGCGACTGCGGGTGCCGGTCGGGGTCGCCGCCGATGGCACGACGGTCGAGCTGAATCTCAAGGAGGCCGCACACGGGGGCATGGGTCCGCACGGGTTGTGCGTCGGCGCAACCGGTTCGGGAAAGTCCGAACTGCTTCGGACGCTGGCGCTCGGTCTGGTCGCCACCCATTCGCCCGATGCATTGAATCTCGCGCTCGTCGACTTCAAGGGCGGCGCGACGTTCCGCGGCTTCGAGGACATGCGGCACGTCGCGGCGGTCATCACCAATCTCGCCGACGAGGCGCACCTGGTGGCACGGATGCGCGACGCACTGGCCGGCGAGATGAACCGGCGGCAGGAACTGCTGCGTGCCGCAGGGAACTTCGCGAGCATCACCGACTACGAACACGCCCGCACCACGGGCGTGGCACTGGCGCCGCTGCCGACGCTGCTGATCATCGTCGACGAGTTCTCCGAACTGCTCACCCAACAACCGGACCTGGCCGAACTGTTCGTCGCGATCGGGCGGGTGGGGCGTTCGCTCGGCATGCACCTGCTGCTGGCGAGCCAGCGCCTCGACGAGGGCCGGTTGCGCGGGCTCGAGTCGCACCTGTCCTACCGCATCGCCCTCAAGACGTTCTCGGCGGCCGAGTCGCGGGCCGTCCTGGGCACACCCGACGCCTACGAGCTGCCGAACCGGCCCGGCATGGCGTTCCTCAAGACCGCGGACGGCAACCTCGTCGGGTTCCGGGCCGCCTACGTCGCGGAGCCGGCCACCCAAGCGGCCGCACCGCGAAGCGAACGCGACTCGTTACCAGCCCTTTTCGCCGCCGCGGTCGGTCCCGTCGAGACGACGTCGGCGCCCACCTCGAGCCGCTCTGTGCTCGACATCGTCGTCGACCGCCTGTCCGCACACGGGCGGCGCGCGCACGCGATCTGGTCGCCACCGCTGACGACGTCGCCCGATCTCGGTGACGTGCTTGCCGCCGTGGCTCCGGCGGACACGCTCACCGTGCCGATCGGTGTGGTGGACCGGCCGTTCGAGCAGCGCTGCGACACCTTGGTCGTCGACCTCGACGGGGCGGGCGGCAACGTCGCGGTGGTGGGCGGGCCGCGGTCGGGCAAGTCAACGGCACTGTGCACACTCGCACTCGCGCTGGCCGCCACGCAGTCACCCGCCCGGGTGCAGGTCTATGGGCTCGACTTCGGTGGTGGCGGCCTCACCTCGATCCGCGCGCTGCCACACGTCGGATCGGTGGCGGATCGGTTCGAGGTGGACCTCGCGCAACGCATCGTGGCCCGGGTCCACGACGTGGTCCGGCATCGACAAACTCGACTTCGCAACGGCAGCAAGCCCTTCGAGGACGGCGGCCACGTGTTCCTGCTCATCGACGGCTGGGCGACCGCGCGCCGCGAGTTCGAGACCCTGGAGGCATCGGTCACCGAACTGGCGGGGCAGGGCCTCGCGGTCGACGTCCACGTCGTGGTCGCCGCATCGCGGTGGGCGGACCTGCGGCCCGCGCTGAAGGATCAGCTCGGAACGCGCATCGAGCTGCGCCTCGGGGATCCCGCGGAGTCGGAGATGCACCGCGCCAAGGCCAAGACGCTGGTCGGCAGACCGGCAGGCCGGGGCATCACCCAGGACGGCCTCGAGCTGGCGATCGCCCGTCCGCGGCTGGACGCCGCTGACGTCGACGCGCCGCTCGCCACGGCCGGTGCCCGCCTGGCCGAGCGGTACGGCCCGGTCCATGCGCCTCCGGTGCGCCTGCTTCCATCGCGGGTCGATGCAGCCGAGATCGCCTGCGGCCCGACATCTCCGTCGATCGTCCCCTTCGGCATCGGGGACGACGATCTTGCGCCGCTCGCGATCGACTTCGCCGATCGGGCGCACCTGGTCGTGATCGGCGAACCGGGGTGCGGGAAGACCTCCGTGCTGCGGACGCTGTGTCACGCGGTCGCGCGGCATGCCGAGATCGTGGTGGTCGATCCCCGGCGCGCTCTGCTCGGCGTGCTCGACGACGATGGCGCGAGAACGCGTTACGCGGCGTCGGGGGATGCCGCGCGGACGCACGTCGCCGACCTCGCCGCCATGCTCCGTGGGCGACTGCCGGGACCGAACGTCACCCAGCGGCAGTTGCGCGAGCGGTCCTGGTGGTCCGGCCCGGACGCCTGGGTGATCGTCGACGACTACGACCTGGTGGCCGACGCCGCGTCGGGCAATCCACTGGCTGCTCTTCTCGACTTGATCCCACACGCCACTGATCTCGGGTTGCACGTCGTCATTGCTCGCCGGTCGGGCGGCGCGGCCCGCGCGATGTTCGACCCGGTGCTGACACGGCTGCGCGACCTCGGCGCGATGGGCCTGATGATGAGCGCACGACCCGACGACGGTCCACTGTTCGGCTCACTGCGGCCATCGCCGCAACCGCCGGGTCGCGGTGTCCTCGTCCGGCCGGGTAGCCCCGATCGACTGGTACAGGTCGCGTGGACGGATCCACCGTGACGGCCGGGCGCGTCGTCCTCGTCGGTCCCCGCGACGTTCGCAGTGCGCACCCCTTGCCTCCCGAGGCCGCCGAGGAGGCGGTGGCGTGCATCGACGACCGATACGCGCTGATCGACGACGCAGTGATGTCCGTCGACGAGTTGTGGACCGATCTGCTTCGCCGCGCGGCGGGCCCGGCGCCCGCAGAGGTGGACGTGGTCGTGCCGTCCTGGTGGCCGTCGCGACGAACCGACCGGGTCGTGGCCGCCGCGGTACGCGCAGGCCTCGAGGCGCGCGTGTTGCGACGGGCGGACATGATGCGAGGCAACGCCTCTCACGTCGTCGAGGTGGCGCCCGAACTGGTCGTGGTGCATCCACCGCACGGCAGCGCCGACGTCGTCGCGAGGGTGACCGAGCCCGCCGCGGTCGTCGACGCAGTCGTCGATCTGCTGCGCCACGGCGGTCCCGTCGTCGTCGACGATCCGGTGGGAGAGTTGGGCACGGAGATCGCCGAGCGTCTGCGGGCACGACACGTCGAGGTCGTCGAGTTCGACGACGCGAGCCTCGTGGACGCGGCCGCTTCCGAGCGTCCGGCCGAGGACCGTCCACCCACCGCCTCGCGGTATCGGGCGGTGGCGGCACTTGGTGCGGCCGCCACGGTCGCCGCGCTCGTGACGGCGAGCCTCTGGCCGTCCGTTCCCGAGCAGTCACCTCCGCGGACATGGCTCGTCGAAGGGCGCGTGACGCTCGAGGTTCCCGCCGACTGGATGACCGAGCGAATCGTCGACGGACCGGGGTCGGCGCGCGTGCGGGTGTCGGCTCCCGACGACCGACGTCACGCCATGCACGTCACCCAGTCCCCGATACCCGTCGGACAGTCGCTGAGCGCGGCGGCCGAGGTGGTCCGCGCCGCGCTTGCCGAGCAACCCGACGGGGTCTTCACCGAGTTCGAGCCGTCGGCGACCGTCGCGGGCCTACCGGCCATCACCTACCGCGAGGACCGACCGGATGCCCGGGTGCAGTGGACGCTGCGGCTCGACGGCCACGTACGCATCGCGATCGGCTGCCAGCGGGCGCCCGACGTATCCGAGCCGGACGAGCACTGTCTGCACGCGATCCGCACGGCACGCGAGTGGGCCTGAAATTCGCACGCAGACAATGGAACCGATCGCCCGCCCGCCGCGTCCTAACTTGCAAGGCCCTAACTTGCAAGGCCCTAACTCTTGAGACCCAACCGAAGGGAACATCATGACCAACCCCACCGGCGGCGCGCTGGCCACCGACCTCGACCTGATGGTCGCCGTCGCCAGCCGCATCGACGCACGCAACGACGAGGTGCGAGCCATGCTCGGGTCCTTCATGGGACAGATGACGAGCGTTCCGGCGTCGGTGTGGGGTGGGGCGGCGGCCACCCGGTTCGCCGGCGTCGTCGAGCGCTGGCACGCCGAGTCCGCGACCCTGCAGACCGCGCTCGCCCGCATCGCGGAGACCATGCGGCTCAACGAACGCACCCTGCGCGACGCCGCCGACACTCACGCCGACGGCATCGCGGCAGCGACCGCATCCCTGTGACACCCAACCCGACCAGAATGGAGCACCCGTGGACCCGGTTCTGTCATACGACTTCAGCCAGATCGAGCACACCGTCCGACAGCAGATCCATGCCACGTCGGCCCGGTTCAACGCTGCGCTGGACGACCTGCGCGCCCAAATCGCGCCACTGACGGCCGTGTGGACCCGCGAGGCGGCCGAGGCCTACCGCGTCGAACAGGCGAGGTGGGACCAGTCGGCGGCAGCGCTCAACGACATCCTGTTCCGCCTGGGCAACGCCGTCCGAGACGGAGCCGACGACGTCGCGGCCACCGACCGCCGCGCCGCCGCGGCCTGGGGCGCCTAGCCCAGGCCCACCGACCCCTGGGCGGCTCCAGAGGTGGAGAGGACCTTCGGAGCCGCCCAGTGCGGCACGGGGCTGCGATACGCTGGCGGCACGCGTGTCACCAGGGAAAACGGGCACGCGCCAGGAGCGTGATCGCCGTGGCCGACCAGGCAGCCCGCCGGGGAGATGACCCGTCGTCGCGATCGACCGTGCGCGCAGTCCACGACCTCTTCGTCGCCGGACAGATCGACGCCAGCCACCTCGACACCGTGCCCGTTCGCAGGGTCGTCGCCGAGAGCTGGCAGCGCAGCCTGGCCACCGGCGTCGATCCCGATCGCGGCGGCGCCGAACAGCCGGCCACCCGCACCCTCGACGAGCTGCGCGCCAGCCACCCACTGGCACCGGCACTGCCGGTCATCCGCAGACTGCTCGTCCGCGACGCCTCCGAAAGTGGTGTCGTCGTCGCGGTGACCGCCGCCGACGGGACCCTGCTGTGGGTCGAGGGCGATCCGCACGCATTGCGACGGGCCGAGGCGATGAACTTCGCCGCCGGCGCCGACTGGAGCGAGCGGCGAGCAGGCACCAATGCGCCGGGCACCGCACTCGCCCTCGACCGAGAACTGCAAATCCATGGCTCCGAACACTTCTCGCGCATCGTGCAACCGTGGAGCTGTACCGCGGTGCCCGTGCACGACCCGGTCACCGGCCTCCTGCTCGGTGCCATCGACCTCACCGGCGGCGCGGAGGTCGCCACGGCGCAGACCCTGGCCCTCGTCCGCGCGACCGCCGTCGCCGTCGAGAACCACCTCGCCCTACTGGCGCTGACCCGTCAGGTCGCGCCGCTCACGACACGGCCGCGGCTCACCGTGCTCGGCGCTGACCGCCCGCGGTGGACCGTCACCGGCGCCGACGGCCGCTCGCACCCGACGACCCTCACGGGCAGGCACGCCGACATCCTGGTGCTCCTGAGCCGCCATCCCGAGGGTGTCAGCGCCGACCGGCTCGCAATGATGTTGAACGACAACGACCTCGACGCCGTGACCATCCGTGCCGAGGTCTCGCGACTGCGCCGGGTCATCGGTGCCGACCGCGTGGCATCGCGCCCTTACCGCCTGCTCGCCCCGATCGACTCCGATGCCGCCGACGTGCTCGACGCGTTGCGCCGCGGGGACGTGGCGGCCGCGATGAACGCCTATCCCGGCGGATTGCTCCCGCAATCCGTCGCTCCTGCCATCGCCCGGCTGCGCACCGAACTGTCGACGAGCCTGCGCGCGGCAGTGCTCGCGACGGGCAGCCTCGCGCTCCTGCGCCGCTGGCTGGACCTGCCCGAGGGCCGCGACGACCGCGACGGCTGGCGCATCCTGCGCGCGCACGCCCCTGGATCGTCGGAGCGAGCGACCGCCGACGGTCATCTGGCGGGCCTCGACCTCGACATCGGCTGACGACCGCACGATTCGGTCGATGCAACCGTGCTGCAACGGTCGATTACGTACCGTGAGTGGCGGAGGACACACTCCGCCTCGCCGTGGGCGACGCCTCGCCCACGCGACGACGAGAGCCACTTTCATCAACGCAGGAGAAGACATGACCGAGTACGCGCGCCCCGGCGCCGAGGGCGCCCTGATGTCGTTCCAGAGCCGCTACGAGAACTACATCGGCGGCGAGTGGGTCGCACCCACCAAGGGCCAGTACTTCGAGAACCCGACGCCGGTGACCGGCCAGACGTTCTGCGAGGTAGCCCGCTCCGACGCGTCCGACGTGGACAAGGCGCTCGACGCCGCGCACGCCGCCGCACCCGCGTGGGGCAAGACCTCGCCCGCCGAGCGCGCGGTGATCCTGAACAAGATCGCCGACCGCATCGAGGAGAACCTCGAGTCGATCGCACTCGCCGAGTCGTGGGACAACGGCAAGCCGATCCGCGAGACGCTCAACGCCGACATCCCGCTGGCCGTCGACCACTTCCGCTACTTCGCGGGTTGCATTCGCGCGCAGGAGGGTTCGCTGTCGCAGGTCGACGAGGACACCGTCGCCTACCACTTCCACGAGCCGCTGGGCGTCGTCGGCCAGATCATCCCGTGGAACTTCCCGATGCTCATGGCCGTCTGGAAGCTGGCCCCGGCGCTGGCCGCGGGCAACGCCGTCGTGCTCAAGCCCGCCGAGCAGACCCCGGCGTCGATCCTGTACCTGGTGTCCCTGATTGGTGACCTGCTCCCGGCCGGTGTGCTGAACGTGGTCAACGGCTTCGGCGTCGAGACCGGCAAGCCGCTCGCCTCGAGCAACCGGATCGCCAAGATCGCGTTCACCGGCGAGACCACGACCGGCCGGCTGATCATGCAGTACGCGTCGCAGAACCTGATCCCCGTGACGCTGGAACTGGGCGGCAAGAGCCCGAACATCTTCTTCTCCGACGTCATGGCCGAGGCCGACGACTACCAGGACAAGGCCCTCGAGGGCTTCACGATGTTCGCGCTCAACCAGGGCGAGGTCTGCACCTGCCCGTCGCGCAGCCTCATCCAGGCCGACATCTACGACGAGTTCCTCGCCTTGGCCGCTATCCGCACCAAGGCCGTGCGTCAAGGCGATCCGCTCAACACCGAGACGATGATCGGCGCCCAGGCGTCCAACGACCAGCTCGAGAAGATTTTGTCCTACATCGAGATTGGGAAGTCGGAGGGCGCGCAGATCCTCACCGGCGGCGAGCGCGCCGAACTCGGCGGTGACCTCAACGGCGGCTACTACGTCGCGCCGACGATCTTCACCGGCAACAACAAGATGCGGGTCTTCCAGGAGGAGATCTTCGGCCCCGTCGTCGCGGTCACCTCGTTCACCGACTACGCCGATGCGATGTCCATCGCCAACGACACCCTGTACGGCCTTGGCGCCGGGGTGTGGAGCCGCGACGGCAACACCGCCTACCGCGCCGGTCGCGACATCCAGGCCGGCCGCGTGTGGACGAACTGCTACCACCAGTACCCGGCACACGCCGCGTTCGGTGGCTACAAGCAGTCCGGCATCGGCCGCGAGAATCACAAGATGATGCTCGATCACTACCAGCAGACCAAGAACCTGCTGGTCAGCTACAGCAACAAGGCGCAGGGCTTCTTCTAACCCGCGGCGTCCCAACCACAGCACGACGATGCCCCGGCGCGACGCTCGCGCCGGGGCATCGTCGTCTCGGTGAGCGCAGCGCCCGCTTCAATGGTTCAATAACATACCTTTAAAAATCCGGGCACGAACCGTGAACGAGGAGTCTCGATGGCAGTCAGCGGATGAGGTTCCGCCAGCACCTCGCGGGCGTCACCTACGAGTTCGACGGCCTCGTCGAGCTGATGGCCAAGGCCACCCCGCTGCGCTCCGGCGACCAGCTCGCCGGCTGCGCGGCCGAACACGACGCCGAACGTGCCGCGGCCGCTTGGGTTCTCGCGGACCTCCCGCTCACCACGTTCCTCTCCGACGTCGTGGTCCCATACGAGACCGACGAGGTCACCCGGCTCATCATCGACGGCCACGACTCAGGCGCGTTCGCGCCGATCCGCTCCCTCACGGTCGGCGGGTTCCGGGACTGGCTGATGGACGCCGCCTCCCGTGACGACGGCCCGGCCCGCATCGCCGCAATCTCGCGCGGCGTGACGCCGGAGATGGCGGCGGCCGTCTCGAAGATCATGCGCAATCAGGACCTGATCGCGGTCGCCGCGGCCACGCACGTGTCCGCGGCGTTCCGCACGACGGTCGGCACCCCGGGCACCCTGGCCACCCGGCTGCAGCCCAACCACCCGACCGACGACCCCCGCGGCATCGCCGCCGCGGTGCTCGACGGGCTGCTGCTCGGCTGTGGGGACGCCGTCATCGGCATCAACCCGGCCACCGACTCACCGCACGCGACGGCCGACCTGCTGCACCTGCTCGACTCGATCCGGTCGCGCTACGACATCCCCGCGCAGTCCTGCGTGCTGTCCCACATCACCACCACGATCGGACTCATCGAGGACGGCGTGCCCGTCGACCTCGTCTTCCAGTCGATCGCAGGGACGCAGGGCGCGAACACGGCCTTCGGCGTCGACATGGCGCTGCTTCGGGAGGGCAACGCCGCCGCCCGCTCACTGCAGCGCGGCACGGTCGGCAACAACGTGATGTACCTCGAGACCGGCCAGGGGTCGGCGCTCAGCTCGGGCACCCACCTGGGGACCGGCGGCAGGCCCGTGGATCAGCAGACGCTGGAGACCCGCGCCTACGCGGTGGCCAGGGAATTGCAACCGCTGCTGGTCAACACCGTCGTCGGGTTCATCGGCCCGGAGTACCTCTACGACGGCAGGCAGATCATCCGCGCCGGGCTCGAAGACCACTTCTGCGGCAAGCTGCTCGGCCTGCCGATGGGCGTCGACGTCTGCTACACCAACCATGCCGAGGCCGACCAGAACGACATGGACACCCTGCTGACGCTGCTGGGCGCCGCGGGCGTCGCGTTCGTCATCACGGTGCCCGGCGCCGACGACGTCATGCTGGGCTATCAGAGCCTGTCGTTCCACGACGTGCTGGTGGCGCGCCGCACGCTCGGGTTGCGACCGGCGCCGGAGTTCGACGCGTGGCTGCGCACCGTCGGGATGGTCGACGACGCGGGCCGGTTGACGCCGTTCGACGCCAGCAGGTCACCGCTGCGCTCGCTGACGGCGGCCCACCCGTGACCGCCGAACTGCCTGCCGTACAACAGTTCTGGGACGAGTTGCGCAAGACCACGCAGGCCAGGATCGGGTTGGGCCGCGCGGGCAACGCGCTGCCCAGTTCCGAGGTGCTCGCACTGGCGGCGGCTCACGCCGCGGCGCGCGACGCCGTGCACGTGCCGCTCGACGTGGATGGTCTGGCCGCCGAGGTGCGCGAGATCGGCATCGGCGACCCGGTGCTGGTCACCAGTAGGGCAACCTCACGCGAGGAGTACCTGCGCAGGCCCGATCTGGGCCGGCTGCCTGCCGAGGACGCGGAGGTGCCGCATGCCGGCGCCGACATCGGCTTCGTCCTCGCCGACGGACTGTCGCCCACGGCGCTGCGGACGCACGGCGCCGCACTGCTGGCCGCGCTCGTCGCCCGGCTGCGGGACCGGCACACGCTGGCCCCGCCGGTGATCGCGACGCAGGCCCGCGTCGGCCTGGGCGACCACATCGCCGCGGCGGGGGCCTACCGGACCGTTCTGGTGATCATCGGCGAGCGGCCGGGGCTCTCCGTCGCCGACAGCCTCGGCATCTACCTCACCCATCTGCCGCGTGTGGGGCGACCCGACGCCGACCGCAACTGCGTGTCCAACATCCACCCGCCGGGAGGGTTGGGCTACGACGAGGCCGCGCGCATCGCCGCGAGCCTGGTCGCCGGGGCGATCGAACTGGGGCGTTCCGGCGTCGCCCTGAAGGACACGTCGCGCGGGGCCTCGATCGACGGGCACCGCCCGCCTCGGGAGGTGGGCTCGCCGACCGCCGCGGCGGGTTCCGGTCAGGCCGCGGAGGCGCGTTTTGACCTGCGCTGATGGGCCCGGGTAAGCTGCCTCGTTGGCGTGTGCAGGCTTGCCGGAACCTTGGGTCTCCGTCGGTCGCCGAGGCAATTCCAGCGCACATGCCAGGACCGGCTCCCGGCTAGACCCGGGGATCAACCCGAGAGAAGAGAAGGTACCGCTGTGCCTACGTACACGCCGAAGGCAGGTGACACCACGCGTTCGTGGTACGTCATCGACGCCACGGACGTCGTGCTCGGCCGGCTCGCCGTCGAAGCAGCCAAGCTGCTCCGCGGCAAGCACAAGCCGACGTTCGCGCCCAATGTCGATGGTGGCGACTTCGTCATCATCATCAACGCCGAGAAGGTCGCCATCGGTGGCGACAAGCTCACCAAGAAGTTCGCCTACCGCCACTCGGGTTACCCCGGCGGCCTGCGCAGGCGCACCATCGGCGAGCTGCTGATCAAGCACCCGACCCGCGTGGTCGAGAATGCGATCGTCGGCATGCTCCCGCACAACAAGCTGAGCCGTCAGGTGCAGAAGAAGCTCAAGGTGTACGCGGGTCCGACGCACCCGCACACCGCGCAGCAGCCGATTACGTTCGAGATCAAGCAGGTGGCCCAGTGACCGAATCGACCGACGTGACCGAGGCTCCCGAGGCGACTGACGCCCCGGAGACAACCGATGGAACGTACGTGACCGAGTCCGCCGACACCGGCGCCGCCGAAGAGGCCGCTCCTCGCGAGCCGATCTACATCGACCGCCCCATCCAGACCGTCGGCCGCCGCAAGGAGGCCGTGGTGCGCGTGCGCCTGTCGCCCGGCACCGGACAGTTCAACCTGGACGGCCGCAGCCTCGAGGCGTACTTCCCGAACAAGGTGCACCAGCAGCTCATCAAGGCGCCGCTGGTGCTCGTCGACCGTGTCGACTCGGTCGACATCTTCGCCCACCTCGATGGTGGCGGCCCCTCGGGTCAGGCAGGCGCGCTGCGTCTGGCAATCGCCCGTGCGCTGATCATCGTCCAGCCCGACGATCGACCGGCGCTGAAGAAGGCCGGATTCCTCACGCGTGACCCGCGTGCCATCGAGCGCAAGAAGTACGGCCTCAAGAAGGCCCGCAAGGCACCTCAGTACAGCAAGCGCTGATCTTCGTTTCGCTGTGACCGCAAGCGTGCGCGTCGTGTTTCACTCGACGCGCACGCTTTCGGCTTTTTGGGACGATATGCGCGCAGACGTCTTTGCCTTCATGCGTACGCGAGGAGCGGATTGACTCATGGCTCGACTGTTCGGCACCGACGGCGTTCGTGGCGTCGCCAACCGCGACCTGACCGCAGAGCTGGCGCTGGCCCTGGGCTCCGCCGCCGCCCGGCAGCGGGCGTCCGGCCGGACCCGTCGCCTCGCCGTGGTGGGACGGGACCCTCGTGCCAGCGGTGAGATGCTCGAGGCCGCGGTCATCGCCGGAATCACCAGCGAAGGGGTCGACGCGCTGCGCGTCGGTGTGCTCCCCACACCGGCGATCGCCTTCCTGACCCACGCCTACGACGCCGAGTTCGGCGTGATGATCTCGGCGTCGCACAACCCGATGCCCGACAACGGCATCAAGATCTTCGGTCGCGGCGGGCACAAACTCGACGACGCCACCGAGGACCGCATCGAGGACCTGGTGCGCAGCGGTCCGGGATCCCGTCCCGTCGGATCCGGCATCGGCCGTGTGCTGGACGCCCAAGACGCTCTCGACCGCTACCTACGGCATGCCGCGGAGGCCGTCACCGTCCGCGCCGACGGTCTCACCGTCGTCGTCGACTGCGCGCACGGCGCCGCGTCCACGACCGCACCGAGCGCCTACCGTGCCGCCGGTGCGCACGTCATCGCGATCAATGCCGAACCCAACGGCCTCAACATCAACGACGGCTGCGGCTCCACCCACATGGACGTCCTTCGGGACGCCGTGCTGGCCCACGGTGCCGACCTCGGCCTCGCCCACGACGGCGACGCCGACCGATGTCTGGCGGTCGACGCCGCGGGCAACGTCGTCGACGGTGACGCCATCATGGTCATCCTCGCGCTGGCCATGCGGGACGCGGGCGAACTGACCGGCAACACGCTGGTCGCCACGGTGATGAGCAATCTCGGCCTGCACGTCGCGATGCGGGAGGCCGGCATCGACGTGCGCATCACCGGTGTCGGCGACCGCTACGTGCTCGAGGAGCTGCGGGCGGGCGGTTACGCGCTCGGCGGCGAGCAGTCCGGCCACGTGGTGATTCCGGCGCACGGCACCACCGGCGACGGGATCGTCACCGGGCTACGGCTGATGTCGCGGATGGCGCAGACCGGCGCGACGCTGGCGGCCCTCGCGGAGCCGATGCACACCATGCCGCAGGTGTTGATCAACGTCGCGGTGAACGACAAGACCACCGTTGCCGACGCACCGTCGGTGCGCACCGCGGTCTCCGAAGCGGAGGCCGAACTCGGTGACACGGGGCGAATCCTGCTGCGTCCGTCCGGAACCGAACAGGTGGTCCGCGTGATGGTCGAGGCCGCCGACGAGGACACCGCGCGCATCCTGGCGGCCCGGGTCGCCGAGTCGGTCAGCGCACAAACCTGAACCAGATGGAACCAGACGGCCCGCCGTGGCGTCGAACTCCTACATGGGACACCTCGATAGCGCACGGGTCGACGTCGCGATGCTGCGCGACGCTGCCCGCGGGTACGACGCCGTCGCGGACGCCGTCGCGCATGCCCGCACCCACCTGGCACGGCTGACGTTCGACGGTGCCGTCGCCGGTCGCTCGCATGCCGTGCGAGGGGACGCGCTCCGTGGCGCAGTCGACCGGATCGACGATGGGATGCGCCGATGGGCCGACGCCGCTGCCGCCGTCGCCGCCGCGCTGCGCAGTTCGGCCGACCGCTACGCCGCCGCGGACACCGACGCCGCCATGCGGTTGGGCTGACGATGGCCGACGTCACCGCACGCCTCGCCGAGGGGATGCCTGCCGTCGCGAACGCCGGCGAATACGTGACGGCTTGCTGCCGCCTGGGCTTCTCGGGGCTGACCAGCGACACCATCGCGGACTGGTACGGCACCGAGGAAGGGCTGAGTCTGGCTGCACTGCAATCTGATTCCGATGCCCTGCATGCGGCCGCCACGGCGGCCGACGACGCGGCACGAGCGCAGGCGGACGTGACCTCCCGGCTGGCCGGCGCCTGGCAGGGCGGCGCAGGCGCGGCCGCGCAGGGCTTCCTACTCGGCGAGGCCGCCGCGGCCGAATCGATTCGGGACGCACTGCGCACCGCTGCCATCGCGACGTCGACCCTGCACGACGACCTCGCTTGCGCCGTCGATGCCAAGGTCGACGCCGCGCTGACCATCGACGACCGGGTGGCGGGACGGCGGGCGGAGTGGCTGGACGCGGCGGGAACCGTGCAGACCGGTGCGGGTGACGTGGTGTCGGCGAGCGAACTCGTCGACGCACAGGTGAAGCCGTTCGTGGCCGACGACATCAGTTCGGAGCTGATGGCTCGATTGCGCGCGTCGTTCGATCACGTGACCGCAGCGTTCGACGCCGCGATCGCCCGGCTCGAGGCGTGCCCCGCTCCGGTTTTCGGCGCACCGGCCGCGGGTGCCGAGCAGCCGTGGGCGGCCCCGGCCGCCGCGGCCCCGGTTGGTGCATCGACGCCTGCCGCGTCACCGCCCACGTCCGCCGCCCCCACGCCCCCCGCACCTCTGGCGGTCGAACCGACGGCACCTGTCGCTGCGGTGCCGGCCGCACCCGTCGAGCCGCCCTCCGGACTGCCCGCCGGACCGCCCGCGATGGGCGGCCTGGGTGGCGGAACGCCATCGCTCGGGTCGGCGACGTCGGGGCTCTCCGGGTTGGGTCAGCAGTTGGCCGACATGATCGGCGGGTTGTTCGGTGGCGGGGGAGCGGGTGCCGGGGCGCCCGGCCTCGAGTCGCCGGACCTGGAGCCGCCGGACCTGGAGCCGCCGGACTTGGAATCCGAGGACGAGGACTTGGACGACGAAGACCCCGAAGATCTCGAAGACCCCGACACCGACGACGACGAGCCGGAAGACGAGCCGACCGCAGCCGACGACTCGGCGGTCACCGAACCGACGGCTGACGACCTAGCCGATGACTCGGCGGAGGGTCCCGCGGAACCCGTTGCAGATGAGAATGATTCGGCCGACGAAGCGCCCGTCGAACCGGAACCGGCCGCGGAGGTGTCAGCGCCGACGCCGCCCGTGCCGCCGCCGGCCGAACCCGAGGCGCTCACCGTGGAGCAGACGCCCTGCGAGATCGCCGCCGAGGAACTGCCCAGCGTCGGAGGATGAGTGTCGGCCCGAGAGACGAACGTGGGGCCTACGCACCGATCTGCAAGAGATCAGTGCGCAGACCCCACGGTCGACGTCGTTGCGGTGAGGCCTAGCGGCCGCTGGCCTGTCGGGCGGCGCTCTGGTGGCCACCGCCGTGACGGCTGCCGCCCTGGCGACCGCCGCCGCGCGAGGACCCGGCGGCCGGCGCCCGCCCGCGACCCGAGCCACCGCCGCCGCGCGGACCGCGCGACCGGCGGGGACGATCCGACGAAGGCTGCATGTTGCGCTGCTCGTCGGTCTCGGGTGCGGTGATGGAGATGCCTCCGGTGAAGCTGCGCTCACCGGGTGCGATCTCCTGCAGCACCGGGTGCGTGCCGCCACGGAACTTGGTGACGGTGGCGCTGACGCCTGCCTTGCGGGTGAGGCTGCGGACGTCGGACACCTGATCGTCGAGCATCAGCGTCACGACGGTGCCCTCGGCACCGGCGCGGGCGGTACGACCCGAGCGGTGCAGGTAGGCCTTGTGCTCGACCGGCGGGTCGGCGTGGACCACGAGGTTCACGTCGTCGACGTGGATGCCGCGGGCGGCGATGTCGGTGGCGACCATGACCGCGGCGGTGCCGTCGGAGAACGCCGCCAGGTTGCGGGTGCGGGCGTTCTGCGACAGGTTGCCGTGCAGTTCGACTGCGGGCACGCCGGCGGAGTTCAACTTGCGCGCAAGGCCTTTGGCGCCGTACTTGGTGCGGGCGAACACGATGGTCCGGCCCGGCGACGCGGCGAGGTCGGTCAGGACGTCGAACCGCGATGCGTTGTCCACGTGCAGGACGTGGTGGACCATGGCGCTGACCGGCGACTGCTCGGAGTCGACGCTGTGCACGATGGGGTTGTGCAGGTAGCGCTTGACCAGCACGTCGACGCCGCCGTCGAGAGTGGCGGAGAACAGCATGCGCTGCCCGTTCTTGGGGGTGCGGTCCATCAGGCGCTTGACCGGGGGCAGGAAGCCGAGGTCGGCCATGTGGTCGGCCTCGTCGAGCACGGTGATCTCGATGGCCGACAGGTCGGCGTGGCGCTGCTGGACGTGGTCCTCGAGACGGCCGGGGCAGGCGATGACGATGTCGACGCCCCTGCGCAGTTTGTCGATCTGCGGCTGCGCTCCGACGCCACCGAACACGATGACCGAGTTGAGGCCGGTCGCGGCGGCGAGCGGGGCCAGCGACGCCTCGATCTGGGTGACGAGTTCGCGGGTGGGGGCGAGGATCAGCGCGCGGGGCTTGCCGGCCTTGCGGGGCGCCGGGTTGGCGGCGAGGCGGGCGACGAGCGGCAGCAGGAAGGCATAGGTCTTGCCCGAGCCGGTGCGGCCGCGGCCCAGGACGTCACGGCCTGCGAGGGAGTCGGGGAGCGTCGCTGCCTGGATGGGGAACGCTTCCTCGATGCCTGCGGCGGTGAGGGTGTTGACGACGGCCGTGGGCAGGCCGAATTCACTGAAAAGGGGCATGGTGGTGTGAAAACTCCGAAAGTCGAGTGGTCGTTCTGCCCGGCGCGGGTTACCGCGGCGCCAAGAGCTGGTCTCGGTGTGAACGAACGAGAAGCGGCAAAAGGCAGAACTGACGATGCCGCTGCGACCACTCTATCCGACAGACGGTGCGGCCCCCAATTAGGAGACGCGCGTCACCCCGGCGACTACTTCGCCAGCGCGACGAGTTCCTCGACGTAGCGCACCTGTTCGCGGGCCTCGGCCGCGAGCGGGTGCACCAGCAGCGTCGTGACGCCGGCTTCGGCGAATGCGGCGAGCCGCTCCTTCACGAATCCGCGGGGGCCGATCAGGGACACGTTGCGCACCAGGTCGTCCGGGACGGCGTTGATCGCCTCGGCCTTCTGTCCCGCGAGGTAGAGGTCCTGGATGCGGTCGGCCACGTCGCCGAAGCCGTACCGGGTGGCCAGCGCGTGATAGAAGTTCTTTCCCCGCGCGCCCATGCCGCCGATGTACAGCGCCAGTTGGGGTTTCGCCCACGCCAACCGATCCTCGACGTCGTCGCCGATGGCCAGCGTCGCCGAGACCATCACGTCGAGCGGCCCGAGTTCGGGGTCGCGCTTGGCGAATCCGGCGCGCAGTGCGTCACCGAACGCCGCATCGGCCTTCTCCGGGTAGAAGAACACCGGCTGCCAGCCCTCGGCGATCTCGGCGGTGAGTTCGACGTTCTTCGGCCCGAGCGAGGCGATGGTGATCGGAATACGTTCCCGCACAGGATGATTGATCAGGTGCAGCGACTTGCCGAGGCCGGTGCCGCGGTCGCTCGGCAGCGGGACCTGGTAGTGCTTGCCGTCGAAGTTCACGTTCTCGCGGCGCCAGACCTGCCTGCAAATCTCCACGACCTCCCTGGTGCGACCCAGTGGCGCGTCGAACGGAACCCCGTGGAAGCCCTCGACGACCTGCGGGCCGGACGTGCCGATGCCGAGCCGGAAGCGGCCGTCGGAGACGTAGTCGAGTCCGGCGGCGGTCATCGCCAGCAGCGACGGCGTGCGGCTGTAGATGGGGACGACGCCGGAGCCCAGCTCGATCCTCGAGGTCTTGGCCGCGAGGTAGCCCAGCTGGCTGATGGCGTCGTACGAGTAGGCCTCGGCGACGAGCGCGATGTCGACGCCCACCTTCTCCAGCTCGACGACTTGGTCGGCGGCCTCGCGGAAGCCGTCGGCGTAACTGAGGAAGATGCCTGTGCGCATGGAAGATGTATAGCACCAACCGGTTGGTTGGTCGATCCCGTCAGGGCTTGAGGAGGGTGACGACCTTGTTCTCCAGCGCCACCGGGTCGTCCGAGAACGGATCGAGCACCTCGGTGTTCGGGAGGGCGACCTTCGGATCGCTGAACTCCAGGTAGGTCTTGTCGCCGTTCAGCTGGTTCAGCAGATAACCGGTGAGCAGGGCCCGCACGATCCTCTGCGTCTCCTTGTCCGCACCAGGCAGACCGACGACCCGAGCGATCCGCCGTCCCTCGATCAACCCGCCCGCCTTGACGTTCTTGGCGGCGCGCAGGGTCGAGTCCGGCCACACCCTGGCCAGCTCGGTCGCATTGGACCGAAGCGACATCGGGTCGCCGGGATCGGCCAGGATCAGGCCGGGCACGCGCAGGTTGCGCGCGGGCTCGATCGTCGGAGGGCTCGTCACCGACGGGAACAGTGCGACGACGGCCCGCATCCGGTCGGGCATCCCCGCCGCGGTGAACACCGCAGCCGAGCCGCCGAATCCGTGTCCGACCACGCCGAGCTTGCGCGGGTGAACGCTGATCTTGCCGGTGCCCAGCCGCACGCCCGAGACGATGTCGAGCGTCGTCCCGAGGTCGAAGGCCAGGTTGAGCACCGACGGCGCGACGCTCCGCTCGGTGTTGGGGGCCGCTGCGACGATGCCCCAGGACGCCAGGTGCTCGAGCAGGCCGTGGTAGCGGTCCGCGGCGGCGAGCCAGTCGTGGCCGAACGCGACGGCCGGCAGGTTCAGCCCCTTCTCGGGGGTGAACACCGACCCGGACAGGCCGGCGAACGCCAGGTCACCGCGCAATACGCGGTGTGGGCCCCGCCGGGTCAAGGAAGCGAACAGCTTCTTGGTCTTGGCCACGCGATGACGTTATCGCAACGGGCCCGACCTGGGCTGCGCGCAGGTGCGGTCGGGTCGCGAATCGGGTCCGAGGCAGTTCCTGCACTACCCTTGACGCCGTGTGTGGAATCGTCGGCTACGTGGGGCAGCGGCCCGCCCGCGGCATCGTGGTGGACGCCCTGCGTCGCATGGAGTACCGCGGCTACGACTCATCGGGCGTCGCGCTACTCGACGGTGACGGCGGGCTGACCGTCCGTCGACGTGCCGGCAGGCTGGCCAATCTCGAGGCCGCTCTCGACGAGACCGACGACGGCGTGCTCGCCGGAAGCACCGGCGTCGGCCACACCCGCTGGGCCACTCACGGCCGCCCCACCGACCGCAACGCGCACCCGCATCGCGACACCGCGGGCAAGATCGCCGTCGTCCACAACGGCATCATCGAGAACTTCGCGGCCCTGCGCGCCGAACTCGAGGCCACCGGCGTCGAGTTCGCCAGCGACACCGACACCGAGGTCGCCGTCCACCTCGTCTCCTGGCAGTATCACCACGGCCCCACCGCCGGCGACTTCGTCGGATCCGTGATGGCAGTCCTGCCGCGGCTCGAGGGCCACTTCACGCTGGTCTTCGCCAACGCCGAGGACCCCGGCACCATCGTCGCCGCGCGGCGTTCCACCCCGCTGGTCGTCGGCGTCGGGGACGGCGAGATGTTCATCGGGTCCGACGTCGCGGCCTTCATCGAGCACACCCGCGACGCCGTCGAACTCGGCCAGGACCAGGCCGTGATCCTCACCGCCGACGGCTACCAGATCACCGACTTCCACGGTGTCGACGCCTCCGACCGCGCCCGCCCGTTCCACATCGACTGGGACCTCTCGGCCGCCGAGAAGGGCGGCTACGAGTACTTCATGCTCAAGGAGATCGCCGAGCAGCCGACCGCCGTCGCCGACACCCTGCTCGGCCACTTCGCCGACGGTCGCATCGTGCTCGACGAGCAGCGACTGTCCGATCAGGAACTCCGCGAGATCGACAAGGTCTTCATCGTCGCCTGCGGCACGGCCTACCACTCCGGCCTGCTGGCCAAGTACGCCATCGAACACTGGACGCGGCTGCCCGTCGAGGTGGAGCTGGCCAGCGAGTTCCGCTACCGCGACCCCGTGCTCGACCGCAGCACGCTGGTGATCGCGATCTCGCAGTCCGGGGAGACCGCCGACACCCTCGAGGCCGTGCGGCACGCCAAGGAGCAGAAGGCCAAGGTGCTGGCGATCTGCAACACCAACGGCTCGCAGATCCCCCGTGAGGCCGACGCCGTGCTCTACACGCGGGCCGGACCGGAGATCGGCGTCGCGTCGACCAAGACGTTCCTCGCGCAGATCGCCGCGAACTACCTCGTCGGTCTGGCGCTGGCGCAGGCCCGGGGCACCAAGTACCCCGACGAGGTCGCCCGGGAGTACCACGAACTCGAGGCGATGCCCGAGCGCGTCGAGCGCGTGCTCGCCTGCATGGAGCCCGTCGCCGCACTCGCCAAGCAGTACGCCCTGTCGCCGACGGTGCTGTTCCTGGGCCGCCACGTCGGCTACCCGGTGGCACTCGAGGGCGCGCTGAAGCTCAAGGAGCTGGCGTACATGCACGCCGAGGGCTTCGCGGCCGGCGAACTCAAGCACGGGCCGATCGCGCTGATCGAGGACGGCCTGCCCGTGATCGTCGTGATGCCGTCGCCGAAGAACGCGGCGATGCTGCACAGCAAGCTGCTGAGCAACATCCGCGAGATCCAGGCCCGCGGCGCCGTGACGATCGTGATCGCCGAGGAGGGCGACGACACCGTCCGCCCGTACGCCGACCATCTGATAGAGATGCCCGCCGTCTCGACGCTGTTCCAGCCGCTGCTGTCGACGATCCCGCTGCAGGTGTTCGCTGCCGAGGTGGCCCGTGCCCGCGGTTACGACGTGGACAAGCCGCGCAACCTGGCCAAGTCGGTCACCGTCGAATAGAGCGACGGTGGGTCGCAGGGGCCGGGTCAGTGCGTTCCGCAACGACGCCGCCCGCGAACGCTTCCTCGAGGCCTACCGGCGCGCGATGGCCTGCCTCCCGGTGCCCGACGCCACGTTCGACGTGCCGACGACCTTCGGCACCGTGCGCGCCTACCGATTCGACGGCCCCGCCGGTAATACTTCCCCCGTCGTCCTGCTCCCCGGCCGCACTGCGTCCACCCCGATGTGGGACGCCAACCTGGCCGGCCTGCTCGCACATCGGACGGTGTTCGGCGTCGACCTGATCGGCGAGCCGGGACTCTCGGTGCAACGGCGTCCGCTCACCGGGGGCGACGATCAGGCCCGGTGGCTCGACGAACTGCTCACCGGGCTGGGGCTCGAGTCGGTGCACCTGATGGGGGTGTCGTTCGGCGGGTGGTCGGCGGTGAACTACGCCGTGCGTAGGCCTGGGCGCGCTGCGTCGCTGACGGTGCTCGACCCGGTGATGACGTTCGCCCCCGTTCCGGTCCGCACGATGCTGGCACTGATCCCCGTCAGCGTGCCCTCGACACCGGGCGCCCTGCGGCGCAGAGTGCTTCGCTGGCTGGCCGGGGGCGCCGACGTCGACGACTCGGCACCCGTCGCCGCGATGATCGTCGCCGCCACCGCGGGTTTCGTGGTGCGGCAGCCGGCTCCGCGGAGGTTCACCGACGACCAACTACGGTCGATCGACGTCCCGGTGCTGGCGGTGATTGCCGGTCGGAGCGTGATCCACGACGGGAGGCGGGCGGCCACGCACGCGCGAATGACGTTGCGCCACGGCCGGGTAGAGCTGTGGCCGGCCGCGTCGCACGCGATCAACGGCGAATATCCCGATGAGATCGCCACTGCGGCCGCCGGGTTGTGGGACGAGGTCGACCGCTAGCGCGACCTCACAGATGTGCTGCGAGGAACGGCCGCATCAACGCCACTACCGCATCGAGCTTGCTCTCGAGCAGGAAGTGGCCGCCGTCGAGCAGGTTGATCTCAGCGTGCGGTAGATCGCGGCCGAATGCGAGAGCGCCGTCGGGCCCGAAGATCTCGTCGTTGCGCCCCCATACCGCCAGCAGCGGCACCTGGGAGGTCCGGAAGTACTCGTGCACCCGCGGATACAGCTCCACGTTGGCGATGTAGTCGGCGAACAGCGCCAGTTGCGCGTCGACGCGTGCGGGGGTGGCGGCGACCGCGGCGTGCGCGTTGACCCATGCGTCCGGATCGACGATCGACGGATCCGCGACGCCATGGGTGAACTGCCACACCAGACCGTCCGGGCTGATGAGTTCCCGTAGGGCAGCGGCATTGGCCTCGGACCGGTCGCGACCGTAGACGAACAGCGGCTCCATCGCGTCGCCGACGAAGCCCTCGACGTAGGCGTTGCCGTTCTGGGTGACGACCGCCGCGATCCGTTCGGGGTGCCGCAGCGCGAGTCGCCAGCCGAGGGGTGCGCCGTAGTCCTGGACGTAGAGCGCGTAGCGGTCGACGCCCAGCTGCTCGAGCAGGGCGTCGACGTGGTCGGCCAGGGTGTCGAAGGTGTAGTCGAACTCGTCGGTCGCCGGGACGTCGGAGTGGCCGAAGCCGGGATAGTCGGGAGCGATCACGCGATAGCGATCGGCCAAGGCCGGAATCAGGTTGCGGTACATGTGCGAACTGGCCGGCGTGCCGTGCAGCAGCACCACGACCGGTGCGCCGGCGGGCCCTGCCTCCCGATAGAACAGCCGGCGGCCGAGAACGTCTGCGTAGCGGTGGTGCGTCGCCATGTCTAACCCCTTTGAAATGTTTTGCTGGTTAGCCCAGTCAAGCCCCTTTCATCTAACCTGTCAAGCGGTCTATGGTGGTTAGCATGAGCAGTACCGAGGACCAGGCCGCGCTGGTCGACCTGTTGAACACGACGCCGGTGGTCGACGGCCACCGGACGGAGTCGCTCGACGGCGCATGGCTGCGTGATCACGGAGCGCCGGGGGAGCGCGTCGCCACGGCACGGGCGCTGCGCGACGCCCTGCAGGCCGTGGTGCGTGAAGACTCGCCGGCCGACGTCCTGTCCGGGTATCTGCGCGACGTCGTTCGCACGCCCTCGATCGCCGACGGCGCAGTCGTCTGGCGCCTCGACGCCGGGTGGGCGGCGCGCATGGTGCTGGCCTGGGGCGAACTGCAGGCGTCGATGCCGGGCAGGTTGCGTCCGTGCGCCAACGACGAGTGCCGGCTGTTCCTGCTGGACCGCAGCCGTGCGGGAACGGGCCGCTGGTGCTCGATGAGTGGGTGTGGGAACCGGATGAAAGCGCGTCGCCACTACGACCGGTCGGCGCGAAAGGCTTGACGCAGCACTACATCCCGCGGATGCGCTGTTCGGTCACGTCCTCGGCTGCGCGGGCGAAGTCGGCCAGCCGACCCAGGCCCGCCTCGTCGAAGTCCGCGAGCAGGCCTGCGAGGTCGGCGTTCAACGGCTCGTAACACGCTGCGACTCGGGCGATCCCGTCACCGGCGGGCTCGATGATGACGCGCCGCCGGTCCTGCGGATCCGGGGTCCGGGTGACGTAGCCCGCCGCGAGTAGGCGGTCGAGCATCCGGGTGGTCGCTCCCGTGGTGAGGTTGATCCGCCGAGCGAGTTCGCCCGGCGTGGATGGTCCAAAGCGGCTCAGCACGTACAGGCACTGCGTCTCGGTGGGCGTCACCCCGAGGCTGCGTGCCACCAGGTCGTTGTACTGCGCGACGAGCACCTGCCACCCGGCCAGCGCCTCGAGTGCGTCGCGCACGGCCGCCGCCCGGTCCGTTACTCGCTGCGCCATTGCGTCTCCTGCCCGATGCTGGTTCACTGTTTTAGTTGCACCATGCAAATAATGCGCGGTGCAGTAAACACTACCTGGAAGGCGTCTCGTGCCCGACTATGCCGGATCGCTCATCGATCACCTCAACATCGCCGTGCCGGACCTGGCCCGATCGCTGGCCTTCTACGAGCCCGTGCTCGCGACGCTCGGCATCACCAAGCTGCTCCGCGTCCCGGCAGGCCCCGGGCAACTCGAGATGCACGGCTTCGGTCGCCACCCCAAGCCGTTCTTCTGGCTCGTCGCCGACGGCCGTGTCGGAGACGACATGCACCTGGCCTTCACTGCCGCCGATCGCGACGCCGTTCGCGCGTTCTACGACGCTGCACTGGCTGCGGGCGCGACGTCACTGCTCCCGCCCGGTCTTCGGCCCGAATACCAACCCGACTACTACGGGGCGTTCGTCCTCGATCCAGACGGCATCAACCTCGAGGCCGTGTGTCACCACGGTGGTCCCGACGTTTCATCGGCACCCGATCGGGCAGACGACTGAGACGCCCATCGAGAGGAGCAGCATGGCCGCCACCACCGATCGCAGCCGCATCGAGAAGTACCTCAACGACGCGGACTTCCCGGCCGACAAGGACCAGCTCGTCGCGGTAGCCGACCGAAACGGCGCCGATCAGGACACCCTCGGCGCGCTGCGCGGCATTCCGGCCGTGGACTACCGCAACGTCGACGAAGTCCTCGCCTCGGTCACCCACGACAGCGACATGACGCCCGCCGAGACCGCGCAAGCCAACACCCTGCCCGACAAGCCCGGCCTGGCCCAGAGCGCCAAGGACCTCCCGCCGGTCAACCCGATCGTCGAGGAACTGGGCGAGAACCGAGGCAGCTGAGGCTGCCGCTCCGCGACTTTCCGCGTCGGCCACCACCGTCGCGCGTCGGCATGGAATCCTGACCATCGATGCGCCACTACTACTCGGCCGACGAAATACGCGCCGCCGAAGCCCCGCTGCTGGCCGAGCTGCCAGACGGAACGCTCATGCGCCGTGCCGCCTACGGGCTTTCGATCAGGATCGCCCGCGAACTGGGGACGGTGGCGGGACGCGGGGTCTGTGCCGTCGTCGGCTCCGGTGACAATGGCGGTGACGCGTTGTGGGCCGCGACGTACCTGCGTCGCCGCGGCGCAGCAGCAACCGCCGTGCTGCTTGATCCCGAGCGGGCGCACCGCCCGGCCCTGGCCGCATTTCGGCGCGTAGGTGGCCGGGTCGTCGAATCGGTGCCCGGCGCAACGGATCTGGTGATCGACGGCGTCGTGGGGATCTCAGCCTCGGGCTCGTTGCGCCCGGGCGCGGCCGAACTGTTCGACGACATCGCCGCCCGGGGGATACCGGTGGTGGCCGTCGACCTGCCCAGCGGCGTCGACGTGCACACCGGTGCCGCCGACGGTCCACACGTCGACCCGACGTTGACCGTCACGTTCGGCGGCCTCAAACCGGTACACGCCCTCGGCGAGTGCGGCCGCGTGGAACTCGTCGACATCGGACTCGACCTTCCCGAGGCCGACGTGCGGTCCATGGAGGCCGCCGACGTCGCGGCCCGGTGGCCGGTCCCCGGCGCGCACGACGACAAGTACACCCAGGGCGTCACCGGCGTCCTGGCCGGCTCTGCCACCTACCCGGGCGCGGCGATCCTGTGCACCGGCGCGGCCGTCGCCGCGACCTCGGGGATGGTGCGCTACGCCGGAACCGCTGCCGCCGAGGTGGTCTCGCACTGGCCAGAGGTCATCGCGACACCGTCGATCCAGGCGGCAGGTCGCGTGCAGGCCTGGGTGGTGGGCCCGGGGATCGGCACCGACGAGGCGGGGGCCGCGGCCCTGTGGTTCGCCCTCGACACCGACCTCCCGGTCATCGTCGACGCCGACGCGCTGACGATCCTGGCCGCCCATCCCGACGTCGTCGCCCGGCGATCCGCACCGACCGTCCTGACCCCGCACGCGGGCGAGTTCGCCCGCCTCGCCGGACATCCCCCGGGTGACGACCGGGTGGGCGCGGCCCGCAAGCTGGCCGACGCGTTCGGTGCCACGGTGCTGCTGAAGGGTAACGTGACCGTGGTGGCCGACCCCGGTGCGGCGGGCAGGAGCGCAGCGACCGGGGGGTTCGGTTCGGCCGGCGGCTCGGTGTACCTCAACCGCGCCGGCCAGTCCTGGGCTGCGACCGCGGGATCCGGTGATCTGCTGTCCGGCATGATCGGCAGCCTGCTCGCGGCTGGTCTGCCACCCGGTGAGGCCGCGGCGACGGCGGCGTTCGTGCACGCCCGCGCCGCCGGGCTGGCCGCCGCCGACCCCGGCCCCGCAGCCGCACCGACCTCGGCATCGCGGATCCTGCACCACATCCGCTCGGCCGTCGCTCAGCTTCGTCAGCCCAACCCCTAGGAGATCCCATGCCGCACAGGCACCGCCGTTCGCCGTCGATCGCGCCCGCCTACACCGGACGGCTCTCCACCACGCCGGTGCCGTCGCTGCGGATGCCGGAGAAGTCCATGGAGCCCCAGGCCGCCTACCGGTTCATCCACGACGAACTGATGCTCGACGGCAGTTCCCGGCTCAACCTCGCGACGTTCGTGACGACCTGGATGGACCCCGAGGCCGAGAAGCTGATGGCCGAGACGTTCGACAAGAACATGATCGACAAGGACGAGTACCCCGCGACCGCGGCCATCGAGCAGCGCTGCGTGTGCATGGTCGCCGACCTGTTCCACGCCGAGGATCTGCGCGACGACGACCCGTCGACGGCGATCGGCGTCTCGACCGTCGGGTCCAGCGAGGCCGTGATGCTGGCCGGCCTGGCGATGAGCTGGCGCTGGCGGGCGAAGGTCGGCGACGGCGAGAACGGCTGGCGCACCCGCCGTCCGAAGCTCGTCATGGGCTCCAACGTCCAGGTCGTGTGGGAGAAGTTCTGCCGCTACTTCGACGTCGAACCCGTGTACCTGCCGATGGCCGAGGGCCGCTACGTCATCACGCCGCAACAGGTCCTCGACGTCGTCGACGAGGACACCATCGGCGTGGTGGCCATCCTCGGGACCACCTACACGGGCGAACTCGAGCCGATCGCCGAGATCTGCGCGGCCCTCGACGAGGTGGCGGCCGGCCGGGGCGAGCGAAGCGACGGGTCGAAGATCGCCGGTGTCGACGTCCCGGTCCACGTGGACGCCGCCAGTGGCGGGTTCGTAGTGCCCTTCCTCCACCCCGACGTCGTGTGGGACTTCCGGCTGCCGCGCGTGGTGTCGATCAACGTCAGCGGACACAAGTACGGCCTCACCTACCCGGGCATCGGTTTCGTGGTGTGGCGCAGCGCTGAGCATCTGCCCGAGGAGCTGGTTTTCCGCGTCAACTACCTCGGCGGCGACATGCCGACGTTCACGCTGAACTTCTCCAAGGGCGGCAACCAGGTCATCGGCCAGTACTACAACTTCCTCCGGCTGGGCCGCGCCGGCTACGCGAAGGTCATGCACTGCCTGTCGGACACCGCCCGCTGGCTCGGTGACCAGCTGCGCGAGAGCGAGCACTTCGAGTTGATTTCCGACGGCTCCGCGATACCGGTGGTCAGCTTCCGGCTTGCGGGCAAGCGCGGGTACACCGAATTCGACGTGTCGCACGCGCTGCGCGCCTACGGCTGGCAGGTGCCCGCGTACACCATGCCCGACGACGCCACTGACGTCACCGTGCTACGCGTCGTGGTCCGCGAGGGGTTCTCCGCCGACCTGGCCAGGGCGCTGCGCGACGACACCATCACCGTGCTCAACACGCTCGACGAGCTGAAGCCGAACGGCCACTTCGACGACGTTCAGCCCTTCGCGCACTAGGTCGTCGGCCCACTCGGACGTGGTCTGGGACAATCGGCGGTGATCATGCACATCACCGACCTCACCCCCAGCACGTCGCACGCGGCCACCGTGGTGGTGGACCTCGACGCGATCGCCCACAACGTGCGATTGCTGCGCGACCATGCCGGCTCGGCCGCGGTGATGGCGGTCGTGAAGGCCGACGGGTACGGCCACGGCGCCACCGCGGTGGCGGACGCCGCACTCGCCGCGGGCGCTGCCGAGATCGGCGTCGCCACCCTCGACGAGGCGATGGCGCTGCGCCGCGACGGCTTCACCGGTCCGGTGCTGGCATGGCTGCACGCCCCCGGCGCCGACTTCGGTCCCGCGGTGACCGCCGACGTCCAGGTCGCCGTGTCCTCACCGCGTCAACTCGCCGACCTGCTGGACGCCGTGGAGCGCACCGGCCGCAGCGCCACCGTGACGGTGAAGGTCGACACCGGCCTGAGCCGCAACGGTGCCAGCGGTGACGACTTCACCGAGATGCTGCCGACGCTCGCCCGGGCGAGCGCCGCAGGTGCCATCCGACTGCGCGGAATCATGTCGCACCTGGCGTGCGGTGACGACCCCGACAGCCCGGTCAATGACCGTCAGGCGCAACGGTTCTCGCAACTGCGGGCGCAGGCCGGTGCCGCGGGCGTCGACTTCGAGATCGCACACCTGGCGAACTCGCCTGCCACGATGACGCGGCCCGACCTCGCCTTCGACCTGGTCCGCCCCGGTATCGCGGTGTACGGCCAGACCCCCATCCCGTCCCGGGGTGGCATGGGCCTGATTCCCGCGATGACGCTCACGTGCCCGGTCGCGATGGTGCGCCCGATCCAGGCGGGCGACGGCGTCTCCTACGGGCACACGTGGATCGCCGACCGCGACACCACGGTGGCGCTCATCCCGCTCGGCTACGCCGACGGGGTGTTCCGGAACCTCAGCGGTCGCTTCGACGTGCAGATCAACGGCACGCGCCGGCCCAACGTGGGCCGGATCTGCATGGACCAGTTCGTCGTCGACCTGGGTCCTGGTCCGGTCGACGTCTCCGTCGGCGATACCGCCATCCTGTTCGGCTCCGGGTCCGACGGGGAACCAACCGCGCAGGACTGGGCGCAGACGCTGGGCACCATCAACTACGAGGTGGTGACCAGCCCTCGGGGCCGCGTCAACCGCGTGTACGCCGGCGGGACGAGCCGATGAGCGAGGCCGCGCGGAGCGGATCGGAGCGGCGGCGTGGCCGTCGGCGCAACGCGAGCTGGCTGGCGGGTCTCGCCGGGCTGGCCGCCGTCGGCAGCCTCGCCGGGTCCACGGTGGCGAAGTCGCTGACCCGCCGTGTCACCGCCGACGACCCGTACCGCGACGAGGACTTCGAACTGCTCGACGCCGACCGCAGCTGCATCGTCACCACGTCTGACGGCGTACCGCTGGCGGTCAGGGAGGTCGGCCCACAGGACGCGCCGCTCACGGTCGTGTTCGCGCACGGGTTCTGTCTGCGCATGGGCGCGTTCTACTTCCAGCGCGTGCGGCTCACCGAGCAGTGGGGCCCGCAGGTGCGGCTGGTGTTCTACGACCAGCGCGGCCACGGACAGTCGGGGAGCGCCTCGCCGGACACGTTCACGGTGCCCCAGCTCGGCAAGGACCTCGAGGACGTGCTCGCGGTGATGGCGCCGCGCGGACCGGTCGTGCTGGTCGGCCACTCGATGGGCGGCATGACGGTGCTCTCGCACGCCAGGCAGTTCTCGAAGCACTACGGCACACGTATCGTCGGCGCGGCATTGATATCGTCTGCTGCAGAGGGTATTTCGCGATCCCCGCTGGGAGAGATCCTGCGCAACCCGGCCCTGGAGGCAGCCCGGTTCGCCGCCCGCTACGCGCCGCAGGCCGTGCATCACACCCGCGGGGCCGCCCGATCGGTCATCGGGCCGGTGCTGCGTGCCGCCTCCTACGGCGACGAGAAGATCAGCCCGAGCGTGGTGGCGTTCTCGGAGCGGATGATGCACGACACGCCGATCGCCACGCTCGTCGGCTTCCTGCACGCACTCGAGGTGCACGACGAGAGCGAGGGGCTTGCCACGCTCGCGAAGATCCCCACGCTCGTCGTGTGCGGCGACCGCGACCTGCTCACCCCGCACGAACACGCCGAGGCGATGGCCGCACGTCTGCCGAAGTGCGAGCTGGTGATCATCGGTGGCGCAGGGCATCTCGTCCAACTCGAGCAGCCGGTGATCGTCGACGACGCGCTGGTCCGCCTGGTGGAGCGCGCCACGCCGTCCAAGCTCGTCGCCCTGACGCGGCGCCTGCGCGCACGGGTGCGCAATCGTGTCTGACGCCCATGACGCCACGGCGGGCGGCACCGCCGAACTGGCGACCGCCGAGGACACCATGGCGCTGGGTGCGCGCCTGGGAGCGGGGCTTCGGGCCGGTGACGTCGTCGTGCTGTCGGGTCCGCTGGGCGCGGGAAAGACGGTGCTGGCGAAGGGAATTGCGCAGGCCATGAACGTCGAGGGCGCCGTGACCTCGCCGACATTCGTACTGGCCAGACTGCACCGTGCCCGCGACGCGGGCCGACCCGCGCTGGTGCACGTCGACGTGTACCGGCTGCTGGAGGGCCACGAGTCGGTGGACGCCGACCTGCTGGCCGAACTCGACTCGCTGGATCTCGACACCGATCTCGACGATGCGGTCGTGGTGGTCGAATGGGGCGAGGGCCTGGCCGAGCGGCTGTCCGACCGGCACCTCGACATCCGCCTGGAACGCGGCGGCGAAACCGACACGCGCACGGCGATCTGGCAGTGGAACGGCGCGGGCGAACGGGAGGACGGGCGATGAGCGGCCTCGTGCTGGCGATCGACACCGCCACGCCCGCCGTCACCGCGGGAGTGGTGCGCCGCGACGGGTCGGAGGTGAAGGTGCTGGGCGAACGGGTCACGCTCGACGCCCGCGCGCACGCCGAGCAGCTGACCCCGAACGTGTTGGGCGCGTTGGCCGATGCCGGCGTGGCGATGGCCGACCTCGAGGCGGTGGTGGTGGGGTGCGGCCCCGGGCCCTTCACCGGTCTGCGGGTCGGGATGGCGACGGCGGCCGCGTACGCGCATGCGCTCGACGTGCCGGTCTACGGCGTGTGCAGCCTCGACGCGATCGGCATCGACACCCTCGGCGAGGCGCTGGTGGTCACCGATGCGCGGCGGCGAGAGGTGTACTGGGCGCGTTACCGCGACGGGGTGCGGGTGGGTGGGCCCGAGGTGTGCGCACCCGCCGACGTGCCCGACGGTGCGCTGACGGTGGCGGGTTCGCCCGACCACGCCGCGCTATTCGACCTGCCCCGGCTGACGCCGACGTACCCCACGGCGTCCGGTCTGGTGCGCGCCGTGGACTGGGCGGAGGGCAGGAGCGGAGCGACCGGGGAATCAACACTGCGACCGCCCGAGCCGCTGGTCCCGCTCTACCTGCGGCGGCCGGACGCCAAGCCGCGCAGCGAGCAGACCCGGTGAACCAGCCCACCGACGTCGTCTACGAGGGACTGCGCATCGGTGACGCGGACCGCTGCGCCGAACTGGAGGCGCAACTGTTCCCCGGCGACGATCCGTGGCCCGCCGTCGCATTCATCCGCGAGCTGGAGTCGAAGCACAACCACTACGTCGCCGCCCGCGTCGACGGGAGACTGGTCGGGTACGCGGGGGTCTCGCGGCTGGGCCGCACGCCGCCGTTCGAGTACGAGGTGCACACCATCGGCGTCGACACGGCCTTCCAGGGCCGGGGGATTGGACGGCGGCTGCTCGACATGCTGCTGAAGATCGCCGACGGCGGCACGGTGTTCCTCGAGGTGCGGACCGACAACGACGCGGCGATCAAGCTGTATCAGAGCGTCGGGTTCGACGTCGTCGGACTCCGCAAGCGGTACTACCGTGTCAGCGGGGCCGACGCGTACACGATGCGACGGGACCCGAGAGAGACGTCATGACGATCATCCTGGCCATCGAGAGTTCCTGCGACGAGACCGGCGTCGGCATCTGCGACCTCGCCGACGACGGCACCGTCACGCTGCTCGCCGACGAGGTGGCCTCCAGCGTCGACGAGCACGTGCGCTTCGGCGGCGTCGTCCCCGAGATCGCCTCGCGCGCGCATCTCGAGGCGCTCGGGCCGACGATGCGCCGGGCCCTCGACGTCGCGGGGGTCCGCAGGCCGGACGTCGTCGCCGCCACGATCGGCCCCGGGTTGGCGGGCGCCTTGCTGGTCGGGGTGGCTGCCGCCAAGGCATACGCCGCGGCGTGGGGTGTCCCGTTCTATGCGGTCAACCACCTCGGCGGTCACCTCGCGGCCGACGTCTACGAACACGGCCCGCTGCCCGAGTGCATCGGACTGCTGGTGTCCGGCGGGCACACCCATCTGCTGCACGTCCGCTCGCTCGGCGCCCCGATCGAGGAACTGGGCAGCACCGTCGACGACGCCGCAGGCGAGGCCTACGACAAGGTGGCACGGCTGTTGGGCCTCGGCTATCCGGGCGGCAAGCCGCTCGACGACCTGGCGCGCACGGGTGATCGCGACGCAATCGCGTTCCCGCGCGGCATGACCGGACCGCGCGACGCGCCGTACGCGTTCAGCTTCAGTGGCCTCAAGACGGCCGTCGCACGCTACGTCGAACGCCATCCCGACGCGTCGACTGCCGACGTGGCCGCGGGCTTCCAGGAGGCGGTCGCCGACGTACTGACGCTCAAGGCCGTGCGAGCCGCCGGCGATCTCGGCGTGTCGACGCTGCTGATCGCCGGGGGAGTGGCGGCCAACTCACGGCTGCGCGAACTCGCCGAGGAGCGTTGCGCGGCAGCCGGTTTGACGTTGCGGGTGCCGCGGCCACGGCTGTGCACCGACAATGGGGCGATGATCGCGTCGTTCGCCGCCCATCTGATCGCCGCGGGCGCGCTGCCGTCGCCACTGGACGTGCCCAGCGACCCGGGGCTGCCGGTGCTGACGGGGCAGGTGGCGTGAGCGGCGACCTGGCGGCCACGCTTGCGGTGCACGAGTTGCTGTACCGCTACGCCGAACTGATCGACGCCGGCGACTTCGACGGCGTGGGAGTCCTGCTGCGCCGCGCGACCTTCGGTGGCAGCTCGGGGCCGGGCAGTGCGTCGGGCGCCGACGTGATCGGCAAGCTCTTCGCCAAGACCACCCGGCGGTTTCCCGAGCACGGCAACACCCCGCGCACCCGGCACCTGGTGCTCAACCCGATCGTCGACGTCGACGGTGACACCGCCGCCGCGCGGTCGACGTTCTGCGTGGTGCAGCAGACCGACACCGTGGCGCTACAGCCCATCGTCGTGGGGCGGTACTTCGATCGATTCGCTCGCGACGCGGATGAACCAGGCGGCTGGTACTTCACCGAGCGCAGGGTCGACGTCGAGATGGTGGGGGACGTTTCGGCTCACCTGGCGGTCGATCCGGCCAGTTTCGGTCGTTGAGACCGGCGTCCCACACGACGCACAACCCCACCCTTGAGTGCTAGCACTCGCGTGTATAGAGTGCTAGGTGGCACGCAGCCGAGCCCGCGCTGGCTCCCGCGACGACGGCGCAATGGGCACGGACGCATGCCGAACACCTGTTAGTGATCGGGTCCGGGTTGTCCGGACCCCCACCCGAACCAAGTGGAGGACCCCATCGTGGCGAGCGTGAACATCAAGCCACTCGAGGACAAGATCCTCGTTCAGGCCAATGAGGCCGAGACCACGACCGCATCCGGTCTGGTCATTCCCGACACGGCCAAGGAAAAGCCGCAAGAAGGCACCGTCGTTGCAGTTGGCCCCGGCCGCTGGGACGAGGATGGCGAGAAGCGCATTCCTCTGGACGTCGCCGAGGGCGACACCGTCATCTACAGCAAGTACGGCGGCACGGAGATCAAGTACGGCGGCGAGGAGTACCTGATCCTCTCGGCGCGCGACGTGCTGGCAGTCGTCAACAAGTAAGCACCCGTGTCCCGCCCCGGAGATCCCCGTCGTACGGGTGATGTCCGGGGCGGTATGCGTTCAACTGGCGGCTAGCGCCGGGAAATCACATCAGCAGGAAGAACATTCATGAGCAAGCAGATCGAATTCAACGAGACTGCGCGCCGGGCAATGGAGGCGGGCGTCGACAAGCTCGCCGACGCGGTACGCGTCACGCTCGGCCCGCGCGGTCGCAACGTGGTGCTGGCCAAGGCCTGGGGCGGCCCGACCGTCACCAACGACGGCGTCACCATCGCCCGCGAGATCGACCTCGAGGACCCGTTCGAGAACCTCGGCGCCCAGCTGGTCAAGTCGGTCGCCACCAAGACCAACGACGTCGCCGGTGACGGCACCACGACGGCGACCGTGCTGGCTCAGGCGATCATCAGGGCCGGTCTGCGCATCGTCGCGGCCGGGTCCAATCCCATCGCGGTCGGTTCGGGCATCTCGAAGGCGGCCGACGCCGTGTCCGAGGCCCTGCTGGCTGCGGCCACGCCCGTCAGCGACAAGGGCGCCATCGCTCAGGTCGCCACGGTGTCCTCGCGTGACGCCGAGGTCGGCGAGCTGGTCGGCGAGGCCATGACCCGCGTCGGCACCGACGGCGTGGTCACCATCGAGGAGTCCTCGTCGGTGAACACCGAACTCGAGGTCACCGAGGGCGTCGGCTTCGACAAGGGCTTCATCTCCGCCTACTTCATCACCGACTTCGACTCGCAGGAAGCGGTTCTCGAGGACGCGCTGGTGCTGCTGCACCGCGACAAGGTCAGCTCGCTGCCCGACCTCCTGCCGCTGCTGGAGAAGGTCGCCGAGGCAGGCAAGCCGCTGCTGATCATCGCCGAGGACGTCGAGGGCGAAGCGCTCTCGACCCTGGTGGTCAACGCCATCCGCAAGACCCTGAAGGCCGTCGCCGTGAAGGCGCCGTTCTTCGGTGACCGCCGCAAGGCGTTCCTCGACGACCTCGCCGTCGTCACCGGTGGCCAGGTCGTCAACCCCGACGTCGGGCTGCTGCTGCGCGAAGCCGGACTCGACGTGCTGGGCACCGCCCGCCGCGTCGTGGTCAACAAGGACAGCACGGTCATCGTCGACGGCGGTGGAGCCGACGACGCCATCGAGGGTCGCAAGTCGCAGCTGCGCGCCGAGATCGAGTCCACCGACTCGGACTGGGACCGCGAGAAGCTCGAGGAGCGTCTGGCGAAGCTGGCCGGCGGCGTTGCCGTCATCAAGGTCGGCGCCGCCACCGAGACCGACCTGAAGAAGCGCAAGGAAGCGGTCGAGGACGCGGTCGCCGCGGCCAAGGCCGCCGTCGAAGAAGGCATCGTGACGGGCGGCGGCGCTGCGCTCGTGCAGGCCCGATCGGCGCTGAAGGATCTGCGCGCGTCGGTCAGCGGTGACGAGGCGCTGGGCGTCGACGTGTTCTCCGCCGCGCTGTCCGCGCCGCTGTTCTGGATCGCCACGAACGCGGGCCTCGACGGCTCCGTCGTGGTCAACAAGGTCTCCGAACTGCCTGCGGGTCAGGGCTTCAATGCCGCGACCCTGGAGTACGGCGACCTGTTGGCCGACGGCATCGTCGACCCGGTCAAGGTCACCCGGTCCGCGGTGGTCAACGCCGCGTCGGTGGCCCGCATGGTGCTCACCACCGAGACCGCGATCGTCGAGAAGCCGGTCGAGGAAGACGAGCACGCCGGGCACGGCCACCACGGCCACTCCCACTAGGTAGCAGCGTCACGAAGAGACACCCCCGGTCCACACGGACCGGGGGTGTCTTCTCTTTTGCAGTGCCAAGATCCGCCCGGTGGCATGATCGACCTCGGTTCAAGTCGAACGTGCGTGGAGGTCGACCATGCGGATCGCGGTAGCCGGCGCGACCGGCAACATCGGTGCCCGAACGGTGTCGGCTCTCGAACGGAACGGGCACGACGTCGTCGGCATCAGTCGCTCCCTCGGCGTCGACCTGCTCACCGGAGAGGGTCTCGACGCTGCACTCGACGGTGTGGACGCCGTCGTCGACACCGTCAGCTCACCACCGGTCGATCCCGATGAGACGCGCTCGTACTTCGCGACTGCGACGAGCAACCTCCTCGCCTTCGAAGAGCGGGCAGGCGTGCGACACCACGTCCTGCTGTCCATCGTGGGAATCGACAGGATGGACGGCGGCACCGCCCACTACGCAGGCAAGCGCGAGCAGGAGCGCCTCGTCGAGGCCGGCCCGGTGCCCTGGACGATCGTTCCCGCGACCCAGTTCCACGACTTCGCGGCGATGGCTTCGAGCTGGACCGAGCGCGACGGGGTCGCCATCATCGCGCCGCTCCTCGTTCAGCCGATCGCGCCCGACGACATCGCCGCAGTCCTCGCCGAGGTGGCCGCGGGTCCACCGCAGGGCCGCCACGTCGACGTCGCCGGACCAGAACCGCACGACCTGGTCGACATGGCGCGCCGCACCCACGCGGTTCTGGGCGTAGACGTCCGGCTGATCCCGTCGTGGTCGGGGCCACTGGGCGTCGAGATGGCAGGCAACGTGCTGCTGCCCGGGGAGAACGCCCGGATCACCGACACCACGTTCGATCAGTGGCTGGCTGCAGGTGCGAAGTAGCGGTACTGCGCATCGACGACGCGAAAGGCCCCCACCTTGGCGGGTGGGGGCCTTTGCGATGGTCGTGGGTTCAGGTCAGGCGGAGCGGCGGATGCCTCGCTTCAGGAGCATCTCCCGCTCGGACTCGCTCAGTCCGCCCCAGATGCCGTAGGGCTCGCCCACGGCGAGGGCGTGGCTACGGCACTGCGTGATGACCGGGCAGCTGCGGCACATCTCCTTGGCGCGCATCTCGCGCTGCGAGCGAGCGCGGCCGCGCTCCCCGTCCGGATGGAAGAACATCGAGGAATCGACGCCTCGGCAAAGACCGTCCATTTGCCAGTCCCAGATATCGGCGTTGGGCCCGGGCAGCTGCTGTGGCTGTGGCATTGGGTTACCCCTCTCTGCGATTCCCGCGGAAAACGTGCCGCGTGAGTCGTGAACTAACCGAGTCCAAGTCGCCGATGACTTTCTCGTGAGCACAACGTAGAAGGGCTGAGGAAATCGAGTCAATAGGGTGAGCGCTTGCTCAGGGGCTTTACCCCTGCTCGGGAATTTACGTCGTGTTCATAGTCAAGACCTGCTCGCAACGAAGGCTGTGCTGGTAGAACCGGCGCGTAGCAACGATTCGTGGTATTTCCGCAGCTCGCATCGAACGGCGTTGCGGCGCTTATGACTACCCCTGAAAAGGCAGTTGACGTGGATTTAACATGGCCACCACGAACTGTTAACCATTGTTGAATTCGCTACACGCATTAATGCGTGCCCGCCGGTACCGGGTTCTCGTGGTCCTGTGTTTTCGCGGTTGGTAGCGTCACCTTCGATGATCGATCCGGCCTCGCGGTTGGCCCGCGCCGCCTTCGGAAGCGAGCCGGGGTCATGGCCACTGCCCGACCCGGGCACCGCCGCGCAGGCGTGGCACCGCGCGGTCGCCGCCGGGGGACAGGGCCGCTATGCCGCGGCGCTGGCCGACCTGGAGGTCCTCGCCCGGATGGCCGACGGCGCGACGTTTGCCTCCCTCGCTCACAGCACACGTGCCTCGTTCGTGAGGCAGCTGGGCGGGCACGCCGCCGCCCGAGTGTGGGATGGCCGCGCCTGGGCCGCCGCCGGGAACGACGCCGATGCCGGAGCCGACGCCCTGATCGGTCTCGCCGCCGACGCGCTGGGGGTCGGGCGGTTCGCGCTGTCGTCAGACCTGCTGCGCCGCGCGCACCACGTCGAGGACACCTCGGAGCGCATCGCCGTGCGATTCGAGTGGGTGTCGGCCGAGCTCGCCATGGCCACGGGACGGGCGTCGTCCGCCGTCGACCACGCCGACCGCGCGGTCGGCCTGGCGGCAGCGATGGGCTCGACGCGACACGCCGTGAAGTCCGAGGTGGTGCGCGCTGCGGCCCTGTGTTGCTCGGGTGATGTGGAGGGCTGCCGGGCCGTGGCGGATTCAGCTCTGAGCATGGCCCAGGATCTCGGCTTGGTCCCCCTGACCTGGGCTTTGGCGTGCCTGCTCGCCGATGTCGGCAGCGCGGCTCGTGGCCCGGCGGAAATCGGCGCGCTTCGCGAGGATGCCGCCGCTACCGTACGTCGCAGGGGCGGCGCGTGGTCGGTCCGCTGATTCCGCCCTGCTGAGACGGATCATTACTCTTTACCTGACACATCTGCTGGGGCCTGCCCCCATCCGTAACGCTGGAGAGATCGCGCACGATGACATTTTCGGGAGAAGGTCTCGATGCTGTCGTCGCTCAAGCGGTTGCCGGTGATCGAGATGCGCTCCGAAAGGTGCTGGAGATCATCCGCCCGATCATCGTCCGGTACGTCCGGGCGAGGATCGGAACCGCGGACCGTAGCGGTCTCTCAGCTGACGACGTGGCTCAGGAGGTGTGCTTGGCCGCCATCACGGCGCTGCCGCGCTATAAGGATCAGGGACGACCGTTCCTGGCCTTCGTCTATGGCATCGCCGCACACAAGGTTGCTGACGCCCACCGCGCCGCTGGGCGCAACAAGAGTGACGCCACCGACGCCCTGCCGGAACGAGCGTCCACCGCGGCCGGCCCCGAACAGCTGGCCATCGACTCCGAGTCGGCGGCGCGCATGAAGAAGCTGCTCGAGATATTGCCGGAGAAGCAACGTGAAATCATCATCCTGCGGGTGGTCGTCGGCATGAGTGCCGAGGAGACCGCCGAGGCCGTGGGCAGCACCGCCGGTGCAGTCCGCGTGGCGCAGCACCGTGCGCTCGCGCGGCTCAAGAGCGAGATCGTGGCGACGGGACCCGACCATGCCTGACTTCGGTCGATGGACGTCCAACGGCGGCGATTCCTCACTCAACGACATCAACCGCGCCGACCGCTTCGTCGAGGCGCTGAGCACCAATCAGCCGGTCTACTCGACCGACCCCGGCGACGCCGAGCTTGCCTATCTACTCGCCGACTGGCGCGACGGCGTCCGCGAGACGCCGCTGTTCGCCGTGGTCACCGAGGACGACGCCGCGATGGCGCTGCGGTCCGCGCAGCGGCCGCGCCATGCCAACCGGTTCACGCTGTCGATCGTCGGCTCGGCCGCAGCAGCAGTCCTGTGCATCGGCGGCTTCGGTGCCGCCGTCTACGGCGCCGGTCCCGGCGACGCGCTCTACGGCATGCGCGACATGATCTTCGGAGAGCAGCAGGTCACCCGTGACGATCAGGTCGCACTGGCCGCCCAGCAGGAGCTGGCGCAGGTGCAGCAGCTCGTCGAGGACGGGCAGTGGGACCAGGCCCAGGACAAGCTCGTCGCGTTGTCGACCACCGTGCAGAGCGTTGACGAGGTCGAGCGCAAGCACGACCTGATCGAGCAGTTCAACGCCCTGTCCTACAAGGTCGTCGAGCAGGATCCGGCAGCCACGCTGCCGCCCGCCGGCGAGCCGCTGCCGGTGCTGCCGGAGTCGCCGCTGACGCTGCTGCCCGTGCCGGTCGTGACCGATACGACGTCGACCACCGACATCACCACGTCGGTCAGTGACGTTCCGGGAGCCACCACGACGAGTCCGTCGCCGTCGGACACCTCGACGACACCGTCGTCTGGCGAACCGACGTCGACGCCGACGACTCCGATCCCGACGCCGACGACTCCGATCCCGACGCCGACCGCGCCAATTCCGACGCCGACGACTCCGATCCCGACGCCGACCAGTGCCATCCCGACGCCGAGCACGACCGTTGCGGCACCGCCGCCCGCGACCACGGTGGTTCCGACCACGGTGACCACGACGGTCCCGACCACGGTGACGACGACGACCACGCGTCAGCCGGTGGCCGACGCTCCGTCGCCCCAGGCCCCGGTCAGTCAGGCGCCCGCGTCACCGACCCGCGTGGCGACCAGTTCGATCCCACCGGCGCCGAGGACCACCGTGCCTCCCGTTCCGGAGGATGAGGTCGAGGTCGAGGTGGAAGAGGGCGCCGAGGTGCCCGTCACCACGACGATCGTGATGCCCGAGAGCGCTGGCTGAGACCAGGGGTCGTTCTAGCCGAGGCGGGTTACGCCGTCAGCGATAGCCGTCGGAATCCGACGACGTGGCCTCGTTGAGCGAGGCGTCGGCGTAGCCGCGGCAGTAATCCCACGTGACGTACGCGTCCGGCTCGGGATCGTAGGCCGGCTCGTGCGGACGGACGGTGCCGTCGACGAGGAGCTGCAACAGATTGGCGCGCAGCATGTCCCAGTCGTGGTAGTGGTCCTGCTGGCACTCGTCGCAGCAGACGACGAGCCCGCGAATGCCCTTGTGCGCCAAGAGGGCCTCGTACACGGCCAAATCGGCCAGATCCGCTTCGACGGCTATGCGTTCCTGCGGATCCAGCGGCTGTCCCGGCTCGATCGCGTCGAGCGCCGCTGACGGGTCACACGGGTCGTCGGCGAACGGATCGGGCGGCAAACCCGGTGGCAGGTGGTCACGCACGGTTCCACAGTACGCAGGCCCGCGGGCATCGCGCCAGCGGTGCGGGCCGTTCCACGGCGCGTGTCCTGCACGGATTCCGTGGTCCCGACGGGGCGTGAACCGGATGACCGCCGCTGGTCCCGATAGGATGGTTACTTGACGACTTTTCCGCGCCGTGCCTTCCGGGAGGCCAACCCCATGTCGATCGCTGAAAGCAGCCTTCCCCTCACCGTTCCTGTGCCGACCGGTGGTGACGACCCCACCAAGGTGGCCATGCTTGGCCTGACGTTTGACGACGTCCTGCTGCTGCCCGCCGCGTCCGACGTCGTGCCCGCCAACGCGGACACCTCCAGCCAGCTGACCAAGCGGATCCGCCTGCGGGTGCCGCTGGTGAGTTCGGCGATGGACACCGTGACCGAGTCGCGCATGGCCATCGCGATGGCCCGCGCCGGCGGCATGGGCGTGTTGCATCGCAACCTGCCAGTGGCCGAGCAGGCCGCCCAGGTCGAGACCGTGAAGCGGTCCGAGGCCGGCATGGTCACCAACCCGGTGACGTGCTCGCCGACCAACACGCTGGCCGAGGTCGACGCGATGTGCGCGCGGTTCCACATCTCGGGCCTGCCGGTGGTCGACGACCACGGCGCACTCGTCGGCATCATCACCAACCGCGACATGCGCTTCGAGGTCGACACCAACAAGCCGGTCGCCGAGGTGATGACCAAGGCCCCGCTGATCACCGCGCAGGAAGGCGTCTCCGCCGAGGCCGCGCTGGGTCTGCTGCGGCGCCACAAGATCGAGAAGCTGCCGATCGTCGACGGGCACGGCAAGCTGACCGGGCTGATCACGGTCAAGGACTTCGTCAAGACCGAGCAGTTCCCGCTCGCCACCAAGGACAGCGACGGGCGACTGCTGGTCGGCGCGGCCGTCGGCGTCGGCGGCGACGCCCGCGAGCGCGCGATGACGCTGGCCGATGCGGGGGTCGACGTGCTGATCGTCGACACCGCCCACGCCCACAACCGCGGTGTGCTCGACATGGTGTCCTGGGTGAAGAAGATGTGCGGCGATCGCGTCGACGTCATCGGCGGCAACGTCGCGACCCGCTCGGCGGCCGCCGCACTGGTCTCGGCCGGCGCCGATGCCGTCAAGGTCGGCGTGGGCCCCGGCTCGATCTGCACCACCCGCGTCGTCGCGGGCGTCGGGGCGCCGCAGATCACCGCGATCCTGGAAGCCGTCGCCGCCTGCTCGCCCTCGGGTGTGCCGGTGATCGCCGACGGCGGGCTGCAGTACTCCGGCGACATCGCCAAGGCGCTGGCCGCGGGAGCGTCGACCGCCATGCTCGGGTCGCTGCTCGCGGGAACCGCCGAGGCTCCCGGCGAGCTGGTCTTCGTCAACGGCAAGCAGTTCAAGAGCTACCGCGGCATGGGCTCGCTGGGCGCCATGCAGAACCGGGGCGCGCAGAAGAGCTTCTCCAAGGACCGCTACTTCCAGGACGACGTGCTGAGCGAGGACAAGCTGGTGCCCGAGGGCATCGAGGGCCGGGTCCCGTTCCGCGGCCCCCTGGCCACGGTCGTCCACCAGCTCACCGGTGGGTTGCGCGCCGCGATGGGGTACACCGGTTCGGCCACCATCGAGCAGTTGCAGCAGGCGCAGTTCGTGCAGATCACCGCGGCCGGTCTCAAGGAGAGCCACCCGCATGACATCGCGATGACCGTCGAGGCGCCCAACTACTACGCGCGCTAACCGACCGCGCGAAAATCTGAAGAGCTGACAGGAAGACGGCACAGTCATGCGTGACATGGTCGAAATCGGCATGGGCAGAACTGCCCGTCGCACCTATGAACTCGGGGACATCAACATCGTCCCGTCGCGTCGCACGCGGTCGTCGCAGGACGTGTCGACGAGTTGGCAACTCGACGCCTACCGGTTCGAGATCCCGGTGGTGGCCCACCCGACCGACGCGTTGGTGTCGGTCGAGTTCGCGATCGAGATGGGCAGGCAGGGCGGTCTCGGCGTCCTCAACGGCGAGGGCCTGATCGGCAGGCACGCCGACGTCGAGGCGAAGGTCCTGCAGGTCATCGAGACCGCGGCGAAGGAGCCCGACGACGGCTCGGCTGCCATCCGCCTGCTACAGCAGTTGCACGCGGCGCCGCTGGACCCCGAACTGCTGGGCGCCGCGGTGTCGCGGATCCGCGAGGCCGGTGTCACCACGGCCGTCCGCGTCAGCCCGCAGAACGCGCAGGCGCTGACCCCGGCGCTCGTCTCGGCGGGCATCGACCTGCTGGTCATCCAGGGCACGATCATCTCCGCGGAGCGCGTCGCCCAGGATCACGGCGTAGGCGAGCCGCTGAACCTCAAGACGTTCATCTCCGAACTGGACGTGCCCGTCGTCGCGGGCGGTGTGCTGGACCACCGCACCGCGCTGCACCTCATGCGCACGGGCGCCGCTGGCGTGATCGTCGGTTACGGGTCGACGGCTGGCGTCACGACGAGCGACGAGGTGCTGGGCATCAGCGTGCCGATGGCGACCGCGATCGCCGACGCCGCGGCCGCACGCCGCGAGTACCTCGACGAGACCGGCGGCCGGTACGTCCACGTGCTCGCCGACGGCGACATCCACACCTCGGGCGACCTCGCGAAGGCCATTGCCTGCGGCGCCGACGCGGTGGTGCTCGGCACTCCGCTCGCGGTTGCCGAGGAAGCGCTCGGCGGGGGCTGGTTCTGGCCGTCGGCCGCTGCCCACCCGTCGCTGCCGCGCGGCGCGATGCTCGAGGTGGTCGAGGGGGAGCGGCCGTCGCTCCAGCAGGTGCTGACCGGCCCGTCCGACGACCCGTTCGGTTCGCTCAATCTGGTTGGCGGGCTGCGCCGCGCGATGGCCAAGGCCGGTTACTGCGACCTCAAGGAGTTCCAGAAGGTCGGCCTGACCGTCGGGAGCTAGACGCCCGCGGCACCGAACGTGACGCCAGCGTCACGCCGGCGCCCGATCGTCACTCCAGCGTCACGTTCGTGGCCAGGGCCCGATCACGCGCGCGCGTGGCCAGCGCCGATACCCGGCTTTCTTTACAAGTTAGGGTTGCCTGTCTAGCTCGTTACCCGTCGGTAAGTTCATAATGTCGGAATGGCCCATGACTACGACGTCCTGATCATCGGCTCCGGCTTCGGTGGCAGCGTGAGCGCACTCCGGCTAACCGAGAAGGGTTACCGGGTCGGCGTGATCGAAGCCGGCAGGCGGTTCGCCGACGCCGAGTTCGCGAAGACCTCGTGGAACCTGCGCAAGTTCCTGTGGGCGCCGCAGTTCGGCATGTACGGAATCCAGCGCATCCACCTGCTCCGCAACGTGATGATCCTGGCGGGCGCGGGCGTGGGCGGCGGATCGCTGAACTACGCCAACACCCTCTATGTGCCGAACGAACCGTTCTTCAAGGACGGGCAGTGGCGCGACATCACGGACTGGCGCGAGGAGTTGATGCCGCACTACGAGCAGGCCAAGCGCATGCTCGGCGTCGTCACCAACCCGACCTTCACCGACGCCGACCGGATCATGAAGGAAGTCGCCGACGACATGGGCGTCGGCCACACCTTCGTCCCGACCCCCGTCGGCGTGTTCTTCGGCCCCGACGGCCAGAAGACCCCCGGCAAGCGCATCCCCGACCCGTACTTCGGTGGCGCGGGGCCCGAGCGCACGGGCTGCATCGAGTGCGGTTCCTGCATGACGGGCTGCCGCTACGGCGCCAAGAACACCCTGCTCAAGAACTACCTCGGGCTCGCGGAATCCGCAGGGGCCGACGTCATCCCGATGACGACGGTCAACGATCTCGAACCGCAGCCCGACGGGTCGTGGAAGGTGCACACCGTCCGGACGGGACGCTGGGTCCGTCGGAAGAAGACGACGTACACCGCCGCGCAGGTCATCGTCGCCGGCGGCACCTACGGCACCCAGAAGCTGCTGTTCAAGCTGCGCGACACGGGCCGACTGCCGGAGCTGTCCGAGAAGCTCGGCGTGCTGACCCGCACCAACTCCGAGTCGATCGTCGGCGCGGGACGGCTGCGCGTGCGCGACGACCTGGACCTGACCCACGGCGTCGCTATCACGTCGTCGATCCACCCGTCCGAGGACACCCACATCGAGCCGTGCCGCTACGGCAAGGGTTCCAACGCGATGGGCCTGCTGCAGACGCTGATGACCGACGGTCTGCTTCCCGACGGTTCCGGCGTGCCGCGGTGGAAGCAGCTGGTCCAGTCCGCGAAGTCCGACCCGCGCGGCACGCTGCGCCTGCTCAACCCGCGCCGCTGGAGTGAGCGCACGATGATCGCGCTCGTCATGCAGAACCTCGACAACTCGATCACCACGTACACCAAGCGCAACAGGTTCGGCGTCCGCCGGTACCTGAGCAAGCAGGGCCACGGCCAGCCGAACCCCACGTGGATCCCGGTGGGCAACGAGGTGACCCGGCGGATCGCCAAGAAGATCGACGGCGTCGCCGGCGGCACCTGGGGCGAGCTGTTCAACATCCCGCTGACCGCGCACTTCCTCGGTGGTGCCGCCATCGGCAGCGACGTCGAGCACGGGGTGATCGACCCCTACCAGCGGGTGTACAACTACCCGACGCTCTACGTGGTCGACGGTGCCTCGGTGTCGGCCAACCTCGGGGTCAACCCGTCGCTGACCATCACCGCCCAGGCCGAGCGCGCGGCAGCGCTGTGGCCCAACAAGGGCGAGGAAGACCTCCGGCCCAGCCAGGGTGAGCCGTACCGCAGGCTCGATCCCATCCCGCCGGTGCGCCCCGTGGTGCCCGAGCACGCTCCCGCAGCGCTGCGCCGGCTGCCCATCGAACCCGTCAGCTCGGCTGGCTGACGGGCAGGGCTCCCACCGCCACTAGACTGGGCCGGTGGAAACGGCTCCGGACCCTGATGTTCCTTCATCGCCACGGCCCGTTCTGGTGGTCGACTTCGGTGCGCAGTACGCGCAGCTGATCGCACGGCGGGTCCGCGAGGCGCGGGTGTACTCCGAGGTGATCCCGCACAGCGCGACCATCGACGAGATCAAGGCCCGCGACCCGCAGGCAATCGTGCTCTCCGGCGGTCCGGCGAGCGTGTATGCCGAGGGCGCACCGCAACTCGACCCGGCCGTGTTCGACATCGGTGTCCCGGTGTTCGGCATCTGCTACGGCTTCCAGGCCATGGCGCAGGCGCTGGGCGGCACCGTCGCCCACACCGGCACCAGCGAGTACGGCCGCACCGAGCTGTCGGTCGCCGGCGGCTCGCTGCACTCCGATCTCCCTGAGACGCAACCGGTGTGGATGAGCCACGGCGATGCGGTCACCGAGGCGCCCGAGGGGTTCGACGTCGTCGCCACGAGCGCCGGTGCGCCGGTCGCTGCGTTCGAGAACCGTGCCCGTCGGCTCGCCGGGGTGCAGTACCACCCCGAGGTCCTGCACACGCCGCACGGCCAGCAGATCCTCAGCCGCTTCCTGCACGACTTCGCAGGCATCGGCGCGACGTGGACCGCGGCCAACATCGCCGACGCCCTCGTGGAGCAGGTGCGCGCCCAGGTCGGCGACGGCCGGGCCATCTGCGGTCTGTCCGGCGGCGTCGACTCGGCGGTGGCCGCAGCCCTCGTGCAGCGGGCCATCGGCGACCGGTTGACGTGCGTGTTCGTCGACCACGGCCTGCTGCGGGCCGGTGAACGCGGGCAGGTGCAGCGCGACTTCGTCGCATCGACCGGCGCGAATCTCGTGACGGTGGACGTGGCCGACCGGTTCCTCGAAGCGCTCACCGGCGTCACCAATCCCGAGGGCAAGCGCAAGATCATCGGCCGGGAGTTCATCCGGGCGTTCGAGGGTGCGGTACGCGACATCGTGTCCGACGGTCATGGCGAGGTCGACTTCCTGGTGCAGGGCACGCTCTATCCCGACGTCGTCGAGTCCGGCGGCGGCTCCGGCACGGCCAACATCAAGAGCCACCACAACGTCGGCGGCCTACCCGACGATCTGAAGTTCCGCCTCGTCGAGCCGCTGCGGTTGCTGTTCAAGGACGAGGTCCGCGCCGTCGGCCGCGAACTCGGGCTGCCCGAGGACATCGTTGGGCGCCAACCGTTTCCGGGTCCCGGCCTCGGCATCCGCATCGTCGGCGAGGTCACCGCGTCGCGGCTCGAGACGCTGCGTCGCGCCGACGCGATCGCGCGCGAGGAGCTGACCGCGGCGGGCCTCGACGGCCAGATCTGGCAGTGCCCGGTGGTGTTGCTGGCCGACGTCCGATCGGTCGGCGTGCAGGGCGACGGCCGCACCTACGGGCATCCCATCGTGCTCCGTCCGGTGTCCAGTGAGGACGCGATGACGGCCGACTGGACCCGGGTGCCCTACGAAGTGCTGGAACGCATCTCGACGCGCATCACCAACGAGGTGCGCGAGGTCAACCGGGTGGTGCTCGACGTGACGAGCAAGCCGCCCGGCACGATCGAGTGGGAGTAGGGGGCTACTCCGCTTCGGCGTCGGCCGCCTTGGCGATGTAGTCGCCGAGGATCTGGCTGACGGCCGACTCGATCGTCGTCTCGATCGAGAACGCCAGCGTCGCGGTGACCGCACTGACCGCCTGGGTGCGGAACCGCACCAGCATCGTGATCAGTTCGGCCACTTCGGTATCCGGAGGCAGCTCGGCGCCGGGCTTGATCCGGTCGACGACGTGCTCGACGCCAGCCTGCACCAGCAGGGCGCTGATCTGGTCGGCCAGCGGCTCGATCTGCTCGTGCAGGTCGACGAGCTTGTCGGTGGCGACGCCGTACTGCCGGATCTCGTTGAAGATCTCGATCAGCTGCGGGCGCACCACGGTGACCTGACCGTCGTGCTCGGCGTCGCGCTTGATGACGCCGTTGCCCAGCATCCGCTCGAACGCCGCATCGTCGTCGACCAGGCTGCGTGCGTCGTCCTCGGTCATGCGCTCGGGCCGCTCGGTGGCCCAGGTGCCCGCGATGGCGGACTCGAGGCCCAGCATGTCGCCGAGATCCTTGCCCTGCTCCCAGGCCGAGAGCATCTCGTGCACGTGGGCGATGTTGTAGCCGCGGTCGAGCATCGAGGTGATGAGCCGCAACCGGGTCAGGTGAGTGTCGTTGAACAGCGCGATCCGCCCGACGCGCAGCGGCGGGTGCAGCAGCCCACGGTCGCGGTACACCCGGATGTTGCGCGTGGTGGTGCCCGCCAGCCGCGCCAGCTCCTCGATCCGGTACTCGCCGGACGCCTCGATGCCGTGCGGTTGGACCGCGGCGTCGAACAGTTGCGACACCGCGTTCTCGATGACGTCGCGCGACCCGCGCCGGATTTGGCGCGGCGCCCGTCGAAGCCCGTTCAGGATCGTCGAGATGGCGCCCGCCTGCTGCCGCGGCTGCTTGGCGGACACGTCAGGCAGATGACATGACTGCTCCACCGGATCGGCGGGCGCGCACGTCGCCGGGTGCGGGACTCGCCGCGTCCCGCGGCACCGCGTCGTAGTCGCCGAACCGGAAGTCACGCATCTGTCGAAGATACTGCGTAGCGAATCCCGGGTACATCGAGGCGTTGAACCCGTCGGGTGTCAGGTACCAACTGCTGCACCCGCTCATCCACGTCGTCTTCGTCAGCCGCCGCTGAATGACCTCGTTGTGCCTGCGCTGGACGTCCTCCCTGACGTCGAGGTAGCGCAGGTCGTCGCGCAGGATCCTGGTGATGCCGGCGACGGCGTAGTCGATCTGGCCCTCGACGAACACCAGCAGCGAATTGTGGCCCGGCCCGGAGTTCGGGCCGGTCATCAGGAACAGGTTCGGGTAGCCGTGGGCGTTGATGCTCTTGTAGGCCTGCGCTCCACCCGCCCAGTCCTGCGCCATCGTCCGGCCGCTGCGGCCGGTCACCGGGTACGGCGGACCGGTGAGGTGGACGTCGTACCCCGTGGCGAAGACGATGGCGTCGAGGTGGTGCTCGATGCCGTCGCTGGTGCGGATTCCGACGGGGCTGATGGTGGCGATCGGCCAGTCGATCAGCTTGCAGTTGTCCCGTTGCAACGCCGGGTAGTAGTCGTTGGAGATCAGGATGCGCTTGCAACCGGGGGTGAAGTCGGGTGTGAGTTGGCGACGTAGCCACGGGTCCCGAACCTGCCGGTTCAGGTGGGCCTTGCTGATCCGCTTGACCACGCCCGTGAGCGGTGAGTTCCACACCAGTGCGGTCGCGCTCGCCTCGTGTCCCCAGTACAGCGCACCCCTCGCAATGCGTTGCACGGCAGGCACCTTGGCGAACACGCTCTGCGCCGCGGTGGGAGTCGCGAGGTCCAGGCGCGGCATCACCCAGCCCGGGGTGCGTTGGAAGACCTTGACGAAGTCGGCCTGCTTCACGAGTTCGGGCACGATCTGCACCGCACTGGCGCCGGTGCCGATCACGGCGACCCGCTTGCCGGTGAAGTCGTAGTCGTGGTCCCAGCGGGCGCTGTGGATCTTGGTGCCCTCGTAGGTGTCGAGCCCACGGATCTCGGGCCAGTCATGGTCGGGCAGCGGGCCGGATGCGAGGACGACGGTGCGGGCGCGGTAGGTCTCGCCGCCGGTGGTCCGGACGTCCCAGATGCCGAGTTCCTCGTCGAAGTCGAGGCCGTTCACCTCGACGCCAAAGTGGATGCGGCGCCGCAGGTCGAACTGGTCGACCATGTCCTCGATGTGGCGTTGGATCTCCTCGGCGGGGGAGTAGGCCCGCGACCACGTGGGGTTCGGGACGAACGAGAACGAGTACAGCAGCGACGGGATGTCGCATGCCGCACCGGGATAGGTGTTGTCGCGCCAGGTGCCGCCCACGCGGTGCTCTCGCTCGATGATGACGAGGTCGTCGACGCCGGCCTGGGTCAGCTTGATCGCCGCGCCGATGCCGGAGAAGCCGCTGCCGACGATGAGCGTGTCGTGGATCCCGGTCGTCTTCCGTGCCGCCACGTCAGGCCGCCGGCTCGTGGGTGAGTTCCTTGAACCACGACGGGATGGGCCGCAGCAGCGCCTTGGGGTAGTAGTCGGACGCCTTGACCATCGGGTTGGCCACCCAGTGGTAGGGGTTGCGCGGGTTGACGACCATCTTTCCGTGCAGCTTCAGGATCTGGTAGGTGGGCACCCGCCAGGTGTACTCGGCGCGGCCGCCCAGTTCCTTGAAGCGCATCATCGCCTTGTAGAGCCGTTCGGGTTCCAGGCCCATGTCTACGATGTTGTTGCGCATCCGGTTGAGCAGCGGCACGTACATGATCATCCCGATGACCAGGCCGGGGCTGGCGAAGCTGGCGATGAAGTCGATCGCCAGCTTGCGGGCCTTGGCATGCCCGATCATGTTGAGGACCTCGAAGTCCACTGCGATGTGGCGTGATTCGTCGTTGTTGATCTTCTCGAACACCTGGTGACAGACCGGGTCGTCGACCTCGTCGAGCAGAAACTTGAGCAGCGCGCCGTCGAGTGCGACTTCGAGCATCGGGATCACGGTGCCGAGGACCGACAGCGACATGTCGTCGGAGTACTTGTCGAGCCATTCGATGACGAGGCGGATGTTGACGTTCGGCTCGGGCATCTCGTCGCCCTCGAGCATCCCCCACCGCTTCATCAGCGCGAGTTCGGCATTGGCGTGCCGCTGCTCCTCGGCGTGGAAGTAGCGGTAGATCTCGGCCAGCGTCGGCGTCGGCGCCTTCTTGGCGAGTGCGGCGAATCCGCGTGCACCCACGTTCTCGATCCAGCACAGGTCGGCCATGAAGGCCTTCAGCCGGGGCCGGAATTCGTCGCTGATGGTTTCGGCGCCGGGTGCGTCCCAGTCGATGTCGGCCAGCGCCCACTGCCGGTCCTTGATCTTCGCCAGCATCATGTCCATGTCGATAGCCATCGGGGGCCTCCTAGGAAGTCGTCACGCGGGTGGTCAGTCCGACGGCGCGGGTGTACACCGTCGGGGTGAATCGCTTGATGCCCCAGCCGATCCTGGCGTCGGGCTGCGGCATGCAGTAGAGGCCGCCGCGGTCGTGGGTGTCCAGGCACGTGCGGGCGACCCGCTCGGGGCTGAAGCCGGTCCACCGCATCAACCGGTCGGCCAGCTGGGTGGATTGGTCGGTGATGCGGCCGGATTCGACGATGCCGGTCTTGACGAACGTCGGGCACAGCGCGGTGACGCCGATGCCGGTGCCGGACAGTTCGGCGGCCAGGGTCTCCGACAGGGACAGCACGCCGGCCTTGCTGACGTTGTAGGCGGCCATGCCGGGTGCGGCGCCGAATGCTGCTGCGGAGGCGACGTTGATGATGCCGCGCGGTCGCCGGGGTTCGGCGGCGCGCAGGATCGGCGCGAACACGTGGCAGCCGTGGATCGGTCCCCACAGGTTGATTCCGAGCACCCAGTTCCAGTCGTCGAGGGTCGCCTCGCCGATCGGGGTGCCGCCTGCGCCGACGCCTGCGTTGTTGATGACGAGCGTGGGTGCTCCGCCGAACCAGTCCGTCGCATGGGCGGCGAGTGCGGTGACGTCGTCGATCCGTGAGACGTCGCAGCGCACGGAGGTGGCCGAGCCGCCGGCGTCGACGATGGCCTTTGCCGTTGCGGCGGCGGTGTTCTCGTCGAGGTCGCTGCACACTACGCGGCCGCCGCGGCGGGCCAGTTCGAGGGCGAACGCGGCGCCGATGCCGCTGCCCGCGCCGGTGATGACGGCGTCGGCTCCGACGGTGCGCTTGGGGCTTCCGAATCCGAAGACGTTCATCCGGCGGCCCGCTCCATGCTCGAGTCCGCCCACGAGTCGGCAACGAACGCGGCGACGCGGCGCATGGCACGGGCGGCCTCGGGGGTGAGCCGGGGTAGTGCCTGGAAGACGTGGACCTGGTCGGGCCACACCTCGAGTGTGCAGTCGCCGCCCGCAGCGGCGACGTCGGCGGCGAGCCTGCGGGCGTCGGCGACGAGCATCTCGCCCCCACCGGCCTGGATCAGCGTCGGCGGCAGCGTGCGGCCGGCCGCGACGTCGAGTGTGAGCCGCGGATCGGTGAGATCGGTGCCAGCGCAGTACAACCCGACCAGCTTGGCGGCGTCGACGGCGCGAATCGCCGGGTCGCGCCGCAGCTCCTCGCGGGTGCGGGACAGCCCGAAGGTCAGGTCGATCAGCGGTGAGAACAGAGCGACGCCCGCTGGATGCGCCACGTCGGGCTGCAGCAGGAGGTCGACGGCGAGGTGGCCGCCCGCGGAGTCGCCCGCGATGAAGACCTGGTCCGGGTCGAAACCCTGGTCGCCGCACAGCCACTCCCAGCCGGCGCGAACGTCGATCGCCGCGGCGGGGAAGCGGTGCTTGGGTGCCAGGCGGTAGTCCACGCAGAACACCGGCAGTCCGGTGAGCCGGGACAGCCACGCGGTGAGGCGACGGTGCGTGCGCGGTGAACACAGCGCGAAGCCGCTGCCGTGCAGGAAGTAGATCGCGCGGGTGGATCCGTCAGCGTCACCGACGCCTGCGCCGCGGACCCATTCCCCGACCACGCGCCTGCCGTCTGGTAGCCGCACGTCGACGGGTGTGACGCGGGTGCCCGCCAGGGACGGCCCGAAGGCGTCCATGATCCGCGCGACGATCTGGCGCGAGGTCCATAACCCCCAGGCTCGCTCGGGTGGCAGCACCGCGCTGATCTGCCGCAGCGTCAGTCCGCTGACCTTCGCGGCGCTGCGGGAGCGCAACGAACCGCGGATGGGTATGTCGGGATCGCTCGCGCTCGGTGTGGCGGGCATTCGGACCTCCGTTGGTCGAACCGTCCGACGAGTACACCATCAATGGTGACATTGGTCAATGTCACCATTCAGCATTGTGCGGCGGCGGTCACGCCCGCCGAACTGGAGAGTCACGTCGCTGCGCGCGAGGAATCACGACGTGACTCTCCAGTTCGGCGCAGCAGGGGACCGGCCGCTCAGCGCGAGGGGTCGCCGCGCCAGGTGAAGCTGTTGACGTACTTGCCCATGTCCAAGGCGATCTGGAGGTTGGCGGCCGAGGGCTTGCCGGAGCCGAACTCGGGGCCGAACGCGTGGTACGGGCCGAGCGCGGCGGCGACCAACGCCAGGTCGTTCTTCACCGCCACCATGATCAGCACCCGCATCCGGGTGTAGCTGGTGGCCATGCCCTGCGGCCAGCAGTCCACGGCGACGCCGAAGCCGGGCTGGTAGCCGACCATCGCGTTGGGGATCTCGTAGGCGGTCTTGATGTCGGGAATCGACTCGAGCACCAGCTCGTAGGCGATGTCGCGTGGCGCGCGGCCCCGGGCCGGCTCGCCGAACAACTGCAGGGTACCGCCGTCGCCGACCAGCAGATCGGCGTTGATGCCGTCGGGCTCCATCTTGACCTCGTACGCGGAGCCCTGCGCCGGGTACGCGACGCTGAACGAGCCGTCTGCGGCGGTGAACCGCGGGTTGATCGTCACGGGGTCGCCGATCGGCGGGGTCCCGCAGTCGGGCGGGCACACATAGCGGGCCGCCGGCTGCTGGATCGCCCCGGACATCGCGACGAGGCTGCCTGCGACCACGGCGATGGCCAGCACCCACACGACGACGAGGTGCCGGTGGGTGGTCTTGGGCTGCTCGGGCACCTCGTAGGTGCCGCCGTAGGCGGGGTAGCCCTGGGCGACGGTGGTCATGGCGACGCCCCTGCGTCGGGTTCGATTCGCACTGGCCGTAGTTCACGACGAGCCGCCCGCGACGACCGCGACGCGGCGTGCGTCGCCGCACCGCAGGCTGGGCAGAACGCCATGTCGGGGATGACGTGGCCGCAGTGCGGGCACTGGATCAACTCGTCGTAGATCTCGTCGTGCTGCTCGTGCAGGAGCGCCAGGTGCAGGCCGACGCGTAGCAGCAGCAGTGCCAGTGCCGCGACCCCGAGATGCACTGCCAATTGCACCCATTGGGATACCTGGGCGACGTCGACCAGGCCGAGCCCGCCGTAGAGGGCGATGACGGCAATGCCCATCAGGAACAGCGCGAGGCGCACGTAGTTGCGGTGCTGGTTCTTCTTGTTCGCCGGTCGGGTGAACCACAGTGCCGCGCCGATCAGTCCGCCGACGCACGCCGCGGTCAGCGGCACGGCGATCCCGCGGATGCCCGCCTCGACCATCAGTCCGTCCATCGGTCTGGCGCGGGCCACCATGCCGGTCTTGAACTGTGGTGACAGCCGGGTGAGCGTGGCCGCTCCGGTGCACATGAGTGCGCCGAGCGCTCCGATCGCGAAGCCGTCCAACGCCTCTCGGCTGCCGGGGCGTACCAGCCGGACGATCAGGGCAGGGACGATCATCAGCAGCATGCCCCCGATGGGAACGCCGAGGCCGTCCCGGAGCACCCGGGCCGCCGCGACACCCGCACCGAGCGGCACGTCGTAGGCGTTCGAGACCATCTCTCCGGTCAGCAGCACCCACCCGACGCCGATGCCGATGCCCAGTGCTGCGGTGGCGACCAGTGTCGCCGAGGAGATGTCGCGGTAGACGTTGGCTTCCTGCAGGTAGATCAGGAAGAGCAGCGGTAGGCCCAGCGCCGACACGGTGATGAGCGCGGCGGGCAGGCGGAACAGGGTCGCGGCGACCAGTGCGGCCAGGAGCAGGCCCAGTCCGAGCATGAAAGGCGTCCGGGATCCCGAGGCCAGGTGGGGGAACAGGGAGCTGACGATGTTGGGCCTCAGCAGGTGCTCGCCCGGGGAGGCGCTGAACGCGCGGATGCGCAACCATTCCGGCCCGTTGCCGGGCTGTTCCTTGAGGTGGCACCCGCAGAGTCCGCAGAAGTCGCCCGCGGGGACGTCGGTCTGGCAGACCGAGCACTCCATCGTGGGGCGTTCGTCGTCGGTCGTCGGGACGTTGGTGTCGTCTGTGCTCATCGCGTTGCCCTTTGGAGGATGAGGATGTTGCGGACGAGGTTGTCGACGTCCGGGGTGCCCAGCCCGCTGACGAGGTCGTACCCCGGACCCGCGGTGTCGACGGCATTGCCGCCGAGGGTCACGTCGCGGAAGGCGGGCAGCGGTGCTCCCGCGGCGATGCGGTACAGCACTGGGTTCGCGTCGCCGATCTCGCGGCCGCCGTTGGCCAGCAGGTACTGGTTCATCACGGCGGCCAGGCCGGACCAGATCGGCGCGGACTGCGACGTCCCGCCGCCGACCACCAGGTTGCCGTCGAGCACGATCTTCACGCCGGTGAACGGATCGGCGACCGCCGCGATGTCCGGTGTCATGCGCTTGCCGTCGTTGCGTTCCGGCGTGACGCTGCTGTTGATGCCCCGCTGCCACGGCGGAGTGTCGAACAGCGTGGACACCCCGCCGCCGGTGCCCTGGGATAGCGGCACGTCGAACCACGCCTGCTCGGAGAGCCAGCCGCCTGCGGTGTCGGTCGACAGCGTGGTGCCGCCGACGCTGGTCATCTCGGGAAGTGAAGCGACGGAGTCCAATCCGACGTCGGATGCACCGGGTGGTGAGTCCCAGTCGTCACCGCCGCGGCATTCCAGTCCGGCGAGATCCCCGCTGGCGTTGAACGAACTCGTCCCGTTGCCGTGCGCGCGCACCAGGGCTGCGCGCACCGGTGCGAGATCTGCTGCGGTGAGCAGTTTGTCGCAACCCCATCCGATGGAGAAACTCCAGACGGCGCCGGGGAAGTCGCGGTCGGTCTGCTCGAGCATCTGGCCGATCTTGACGTAGCCACCCTCGCCCTCGACGGTGGGTCTGGCGTTGACGACGACCTTGGTCGCGTCGGGCGCAATGGCATGCGCCACTTGCAGATCCATCGTCAACTCGCCGCGGGGCCTGCCCGCTTGGCCACCGACGACGACGGGGATCAGCGACGGGAGTCCGAACGTCGAGGTGAACGTGTCGAGATCGGTCTGGGCGAAGCCGTCGAAGGCGAAGATCACGATCGTCTGGCCCTTGCCGGTGAATCCTGCGCGGGCCAGCGGGGTGACGTTGTAGGTGTTGAGCAGTGCGGTGGGGTCGAGTCCGCGGTCCGGCACGTCGAGCGGCAGGTCCGGCCGCGACATGCTGTGCGGCATGTAGCTCAGGATCCGGCCGAGTTCGGCCACCTCGTGACGCAGCGATGCCGGCACCTGCGGTTGCTGCGGGGAGGCGTAGAACTCCTGGCCCCGCTTGCCGCGGTAGTCGTGCACCTCGACGGCGAACGCGTCTGCCACTGCGTCCGGGGGTCCCTCGAGTACCGCCCAGGTGTCACCGGGGCGCCATCGGACCGAGAGTTCCTGTCCGACAGCCCAATTGGTGAGTGCGAGCGGCTGCGCGGCTCGATTGAGCGTGGCGGTCAGTTGAACGTGGTCACCACGTGCGGGACCGAGATCTGTCGACGCTGCGAGCAGCAGTGCGAACGGTCCGTCGATCGTGTGGGCCCGAGGGTCCGGTCGCATCCTGAGATCGGAGGCGACCAGCAGGCTGACGGCGACGATCGCGACCAGCAGCCAGCACCCGGGCCGGCCGCGCCTCGGCGACGCGGTCATGGGGTGTGACGGCTGAGAAGCCACGTGAGTCGAACTGCCGCAGTACCTCGGGAGCAGCCGACGCGGCCCACCGGCCCCGGTGACGGGGTGGTGGGTCGGTCAACGCTCCCGAGGCTGCGCGATGTCAGTTGTCGCCAGGAACGGCGGTCGGCGCCGGGGGCGCCTTGATCGACGGTGTGAAGAGGTTTCCGCCAGTGGGGTTGATCGACTTCTCGGTGGGTGACACCGAAGGGGCCGACGTCTCAGTGGTGGTGGTGGTCGTGGTTTCGGGGGATTCTTCCTCGTCGGTACCACAGGCGGCAGTCAAGCCGACCATGGCAACGATCGCGGTTCCGCCGACGGCCGCCGCGATGCGACGAGCCAGACGATTCGACTTCATGATGCTGTCCTTTGACTATCCCCGAGTAGCGAACACGTGATCTTCGGCGGATCGCAGCGCGATCCCGCACGGTCCGTGGTTCGGTTTCGAGGACCCGAGAGAGTCCCTCTGCCTGCGGTTCATGGCCCGTACACCAGCCCCATCCCGAAGTGGGTTCTGGCGATCTTGACTCTAACCGACGAGGCAAATCGCCGCATGGTCATTCCGGGACGCTCTCCGTGGGGTTCGGCGGGCAGGAGCGGAGCGACACGGGGGAAGGCCCGGCGGGGCAGGAGCGCAGCGACCCGGGGGAAGGCCCGGCGGGGCAGGAGCGCAGCGACCCGGGGGAAGGCCCGGCGGGGCAGGAGCGGAGCGACCCGGGGGAAGGGCCTGCGGGCGGAGCGGAGCGACCGGGAAAGAGGCGTCCGTGCCCGCGGTTCGACACGCCCGAGCGGCCCCCTCTCGAGCCTCATCCGCTTGACGGTTGTCGGAGGGTGAGTGTTTACTCGACGTATCGAACAAGTGTTCGATTGAACGCCTGATTCAGATGTTGCGGGAGGTGCTTCTGTGACGAGTGCTACGGGTCTGCGTCACCACCGCTCCGACCGCTCTGAGCAGGTAGAACAGCTGCGCCGCAAGATGGCCGCGATGTCTGGAAAGGGGGCTGCGGGCACCGCTTCGCCGCAGCCTACCGCGACACCCCGACAGGCGCTGCTACCCGACTCCGAGACTTTGCTGCCGGTGCCGGAATCGCTGGCGGATCTGCTTCCGAAGGGGTTGCCCAAGGGTTCGGTGGCGGTGTTGTCGGGGGCGCGGTCCCTGCTGCTCGCGATGGTGGCCGCGGTGACGTCGGAAGGCGGGCATGCGGCGATCGTCGGCATGCCCGACGTCGGGCTGCTGGCAGCAGTCGAGATGGGTGCCGACCTGAGCAGGCTTGCGGTCATCCCCGATCCGGGCACCGATCCCGTCGAGGTCGCCGCCGTCTTGATGGACGGCCTGGACCTGGTGGTGCTGAACCTGGGCGGACGATCCGTCGCGCCGACCAGGGCGCGGGCGGTGACTGCGCGTGCCCGGCAGAAGCAGTGCACCCTGCTGGTCTCGAACGGTGACTGGCCGGGTGCGTCGGCCCGGCTGGAGGCCAGGGTCTGCGGCTTCGACGTGACGGGTGCGGGCGCGGGGGCGCCGATACCGGGATGCGGCCGGATCAGCCGGGTTCGGCTGGCCATGCGCGGCCGCGGCCGCGCGAGTGATCCGCTGCGCGCCGTGGGCGGGTGACGTGACGGGCTCGGCCACCACCCGGTCGGCCACCACCCGGTCGGCCAGCGTCAAGGCCACCCGGGTGCTGGCGATCTGGTGCATGGACTGGCCTGCCGTGGCGGCCGCGGCGGCGGCGGGTCTGCCGCCGACCGAGCCGGTGGCCGTGACGCTGGCCAACCGCGTGGTGGCCTGCTCGGCCGCGGCGCGCGCGGCCGGGGTGCGCCGTGGGCTGCGGCGACGGGAGGCGCAGGCGCGGTGTCCGCAGTTGCACGTCGCGGCCGCCGACCCGGCCCGCGACGCGCGGCACTTCGAGGGCGTGACGGCGGCGGTGGACGAGGTGGTGCCCCGCGCCGAGGTGCTGAGACCGGGGTTGTTGGTGCTGTCGGTCCGCGGGGCGGCCCGCTACTTCGGTTCGGAGCAGGGCGCGGCCGAGCGGCTCGTCGACGCCGTGGCGGCTGCCGGCGCGGAGTGTCAGGTCGGTGTCGCCAATCAGCTGGCCACCGCGGTGTTCGCGGCGCGGGCAGGCCGGATTGTCGAACCGGGGGAGGACGCCCGGTTCCTGGCGCCGCTGTCCATCCGCCAGCTGGCCGCCGAGCCGAGCCTGGCCGATCCGCACCGCGACGAGTTGGCGGACCTGTTGTGGCGCATGGGCATCCGAACGGTCGGCCAGTTCGCCGAATTGTCCCGCACCGACGTGGCGTCCCGATTCGGTGCGGACGCCGTCGCCGCTCACCGGTTCGCCCGAGGTGAGTCGTCGCGTGGGCCGTCGGGCAGGGAGCCGCCGCTGGACCTCGATGCCGTGCGCACGTGCGATCCGCCGGTGGAGCGGGTCGACGCGGCGGCGTTCGCCGGGCGGTCGCTGGCCGCAGAACTGCACCGCAGCCTGGAGGCGGCGGGCATCGGTTGCACCCGGCTGGCCATTCACGCCGTCACCGAGAACGGCGAAGAACTGCAACGGGTCTGGCGGTGTGCGGAACCGCTCTCCGAGGACGCCACGGCCGACCGCGTGCGCTGGCAGCTGGACGGCTGGCTGAACCGGCGCATGCAAGACCGGCCGACCGCGCCCATCACCATGCTGCGTCTGCACCCGGTGGAGGTGGTGTCGTCCTCGGCGCTGCAGCTGCCGCTGTGGGGATCGTCCGGTGACGAGGACAGGCTGCGGGCCCGACGGGCGCTGGTGCGGGTGCAGGGTCTGCTGGGGCCGGAAGCGGTGCGGGTGCCGGTGCTCAGTGGAGGTCGCGGACCGGCCGAACGCATCTCCTTCACCCCGCTGGGTGACGAACCGGTGCCGCGGGCCGATCCCACGCAGCCGTGGCCGGGGCAGCTGCCCGATCCGTCACCGACGGTGCTGCTCGACGACCCGGTGGAGGTGCTCGACGTCGACGGCACGCCGGTGCGGGTGACCAGTCGCGGGATGCTCTCCACGGATCCGGCGCGTCTGCGGGTGGCGGAGTCGCCCACCCCGCTGGTGGCTGCATTGCTGCCCACGGCCGGGGCCGAACGTGGCGCGCGGGTGGGCACGGTGAGCTGGTGGGCCGGGCCGTGGCCGGTCGACGAAAGATGGTGGGACGGCGGGCATTCCTCGACCCGGCAGGTGGGTCCCGGGCGGACCGCGCGCATGCAGGTGCTGCTCGAGGCGCCATCGGAGGCAGGTCCGGGATGCGCGATGCTGCTGTGCTACCGCCAGCGGAGGTGGTACCTCGAAGGAGTCTACGAGTGAGATCGACGACACATTGATTGTGCACAACTGAATTGTGGACTACCGTCCTTGGCATGGCGGTGGTCGGAATCGATGATCAGTTGTGCTTCGCGCTGTACTCGGCGTCGCGCGCGATGACCGCCGCCTACCGGCCGATCCTGGCCGAACTGAACCTCACCTACCCGCAATACCTGGTGATGCTGGTGCTGTGGGAGGAGGAGCAGGTCACCGTCCGGCATCTCGGTGACCGGCTGCACCTCGACTCGGGCACGCTGTCCCCGTTGCTCAAGCGTCTGGAGGCCGGCGGTCTCATCAGCAGGCAGCGGTCACGCGAGGACGAGCGCGTCGTCGAGGTCACCCTCACTCCCGAGGGCCGCCGGCTCTCGGGTCGTGCCGAATGCATTCCGGAGCAACTGTTCTCCGCGACCGGCATGACCGCTCGAGACGCCGAGGACCTGCGCGACGCGGTCCGTCGACTCACCGATGCGCTCAGCGCATCCGAAGGAAGGAAAGAATCGTGAAGACTCTCTACACCGCAGAGGCACTGGCCACCGGCGAGGGAAGGGACGGCCACGGCCGCACCTCCGACGGACGTCTCGATCTCGACCTGGCCACGCCTCCCGAACTCGGTGGCAGCGGCAACGGCACCAACCCCGAGCAGCTCTTCGCCGTGGGCTACGCCGCCTGCTTCCACTCGGCGTTGCGACTGGTCGCCCGCCAGGAGAAGGCCGACGTCTCCGATTCCGCCGTGGGAGCGCGGGTGTCGCTCGGCCAGATCGACGGCGGCGGTTTCGGTCTCGCCGTCGAGCTGGAGATCACCCTGCCCAACCTCGATCACGACGCAGCGCAGGCGCTGGCCGAGAAGGCGCACCAGGTCTGCCCCTACTCGAACGCCACCCGCGGCAACATCGAGGTGACGCTCACCGTCGGCGACGACTAGACAACCCAGCGACTAATCGACCAGGCTCGCCGCGAACGGCCCCACCCGGGAGATGAAGCGGTCGAAGAACGCCTCGGGGTCGACCTCGATGCCGATGTGCGCGTTGGGGTGGCGGCCCCACGCGCCACTCCAATCGGCCACCGTCATACCGCGGGTCAGCGTGCCGGTCAGCTCGACGTCGACCGTCGCCTGCCGGTACCGCACCAGGTCGGGATCGAGCGCCACTGCGGCGGCGAGCGGATCGTGCAGGTGTGCGAGGTACCCCTCGCCCTGATCGAAGTGGAACTCGAAGTAGAACCGCATCGCATCCTCGAGGACGCGGATCAGGGGGTTCGCGGCGGCCGATCGCGTGCCGCGGTCGTCGAGCACGCTCATCGGCGTGGTCGACGACCCGGCGGCTGCCGCGAGGCGACCGAGCGTCGACGGTGTCATCGCCGCGTGTTCGGTGAGGTTGAGGCCCAACACGATCGGCAGGTGTGAGGGCTTCTCCAGCCCCCACGCCGCGCCCCACACGTTGAAGACCTCCGACGCTGCCTCGGGGTCCACGTTGACGTTCCACTCCGAGACCGGCGTGGTGTTTCCGCGGTAGCCGAAGGCGCCGCCCATGATCACCAGGCGCCGCAGCAGCCGCGGCAGAGCGGGCTCGATGCGCATCGCCAGCGCGAGGTTCGTCAGCGGGCCCACGGCGAGGCCGACGAGTTCCCCCGGATGCTCCCGCGCCGCGCGCACCCACGCCTGCGCCGCGTCGTAGTCGGTCAATCGTCCGTCGACGGGAGGCAACCGGGCATACCCGAGGCCCTCCGGGCCGTGCGTGTCCTCGGCGGTGCGCAGCGGGATGGACAGCGGACCGTCGGCTCCCCGGGATACGGGTACATCCGTGCGGCCGCACAGTTCGAGAAGCCCGAAGTTGTTGGTGCACACCTGATCGACGGGCACGTTGCCCGCGGTGGAGGCGATCCCCACCACCTCGGCGTCGGCGCTTGCGAACAGGTAGGCGAGCGCCATGGCGTCGTCGACGCCGGTGTCCACGTCGGCGAACACGGGTAACGCCTCGGCCTCCGTCACGCCGCCAACGATAGGGGCGAGGGGGTTACCAGTGCACGCCGGGGACCAGTCGCACCGCTCGCGTGACGGGCCGCCTGATCGCGCCGGGGAGGCGCACCTGACCCACGGCGGGCCGGGTGGGCCGCTTCGACCGTCGCACCGCAGGCGCCGCGGGGCTCTCCCCACGGGCCGCCGGGGAGTCCGGATACCCGAGGTAGAGCTGGTGCAGTATGCGGCGGGACAACTTCGGGACGACGTACGTACCGAGATCGGCCAGCGTCCCGACCGGGGTGTCGATGCGCGCGGGCTTGTCGACGAGTCCGCGCACCACCATGGCCGCGGCGTGTTCGGCGGTGATGGCCGGCATCGGATTGAGTTGGCGCGACGGGGCGATCATCGGCGTCTTGACCAACGGCATGTGGATGTTGGTGAACGTCACGTGGTCCGACAGCGTTTCGGTGCCCACGACGTCGGAGAACGCGTCGAGCGCGGCCTTGGTCGGAACGTAGGCGCTGTACTTCGGGCTATTGGCCTGCACGCCAGCACTCGAGACGTTGACCACGTGACCGAACCGGCGCTCCCGCCAGTGCGGCAACAGTGCCAGCACCATGCGCACGGCGCCGAAGTAGTTCACCGCCATGACGCGCTCGTAGTCGTGCAGGCGGTCGGTCGACGCGCTCACCGACCTGCGGATCGACCGACCGGCGTTGTTCACCAGGTAGTCGACGTGACCGAAGCGGCCCAGGATGTCCTTGACGGTGTGGTCGACCGAGGACGAGTCGGTGACGTCACAGGTGAATGCGTATGCGCGCCCGCCGTTCTCGCGGATCTCGGCCACCAGGTCGTCGAGTGCGTCGGCGCTGCGCGCCAGGGCGAACACGGTGGCCCCACGCTCCGCGACGGCGATCGCCGAGGCGCGACCGATGCCGCTCGAGGCGCCGGTGATGACGACGTGCCTGCCGACCAGCGGGCCGGCGGGATGGTCGCGGCGGGCCCGGTCGGGATCCAGGTGCTCGGCCCAGTAGCGCCACAGTCGGGGTGCGTAGTCGGCGAAGTCCGGGACCGTGATTCCGCTGTCCCGCAACGCCTCCGATGTGTGCTCGGAGGCGAACGTCGGTGCGAGTTCGACGACGTCGAGCACCTCGCCGGGGATGCCCAGTTGGGTTGCGGCCATGTTGCGCAGCACCTTCACTGCGCCGGACGCGTTCATGAACGGCGCCGCGGTGGCGCGCGGCAGCGCCCCCCGCAGCGGGGGAAGCCCGGCTTCCTTGGCGATGCCACGGTAGATGCCACGGAGCCCGGTCGTCTTGCGGGCGGTGAGGTGGAACGTCTGCCCGTCGCGGCCCTCGGCGTGCATCAGCGCGACCAGGGCGTCGACGACGAAGTCGACGGGCACGATGTTGGTGCGGCCGACGTCGGGTAGCAGGATTGGGGTCACCGACGGCAACTTCGCCAGCCGGGCCAGCACGCCGAAGAAGTAGTAGGGGCCGTCGACCTTGTCCATCTCGCCGGTGCGGGAGTCCCCGACGACGACACCCGGGCGGTACACGCGGTAGTGCAACCCGGGCGTCGAGCGCACGATCAGCTCCGCCTCGAACTTCGTCTGGTGATAGGCGGTGGGCAGGTTCTGCGAGACGTCGAAGTCCTCCTCGGTGTACTCGCCGCGGAAGTCGCCCGCGACCGCGATCGAGGAGACGTGGTGCAGGGTCGCATCCAGGCGCGACGCCAGGTCCGCGACCGCCCGCGTGCCGTCGACGTTGGTGGCCCGCTGCCCGGCATCGTCGGTGGTGACGTCGTAGATCGCGGCGCAGTGCACGACGTGGTCGACCGGCCCGACGTCGGCCAGCGTCTGGTCGCTGACCCCGAGGTCCGCTGCGGTGAGGTCGCCCACCAGCGGTTTCACGCCGTCGCCCCACTGCTCGGCGAGTCGTTCGAAGCGCCCGAGCGACTCGCGTCGCACCAGCACCCATACCTGTGGGGCGTCGCCGCCGGGGCTCGCCGAGGACAGGATCGTGGACACGACACGGCGACCAATGAACCCGGTACCGCCGGTAACGACATAGCGCATCCGGGTCATGGTCGTCCTCGGCGCCCGGAACGTCAATGCCCGTCTCGTGCCCGTCCGCTATCGTCCGACTCGACCCCGTCTGAACGCCTTCGCCCACAGGGAGACCCTCCATGCCGATCAATCCGGACGCCATCGGTGCCAAAACCGAGCCGCAGCGCTTCTCGTGGACCGACCGCGAGACGCTCCTGTACGCACTCGGCGTCGGGGCAGGCACCAAGGATCTGGCATTCACCACCGAGAACAGTCACGACATCGAGCAGCAGGTGCTGCCCACCTACGCCGTGATCGCCTGTCCGGCATGGGGTGCCGCCGCGCACGTGGGCTCCTTCAACTGGGCGATGCTGCTGCACGGCAGCCAGCGGATCCGCCTGCACGCGCCGCTGCCGCCCGCCGGGGCGCTCGACGTCACCTCCGAGGTCGCCGACATCCAGGACAAGGGCGAGGGCAAGAACGCGATCCTCGTCCTCAAGGGCACCGGCACCGATCCCGAGACCGGCGAGGTCGTCGCCGAGTCCTGGTCGACCGCCGTGATCCGCGGCGAGGGCGGCTTCGGCGGGCAGCCGGGCGACCGGCCCGCCGCCCCCGTGTTCCCCGACCGGGAGCCCGACGCGAAGGTGCCGCTGCCCACCACCGAGGATCAGCCGCTGATCTACCGGCTCTCGGGCGACCGCAACCCGCTGCACAGCGACCCGTGGTTCGCGCAGAACCTCGCGGGCTTCCCGAAGCCGATCCTGCACGGCCTGTGCACCTACGGTGTCGCGGGCCGCGTGCTGGTCGCGGAACTGGGTGGTGGCGACGCGACGAGGATCCGGGCCGTCGGCGCGCGGTTCACCTCGCCGGTGTTCCCGGGCGAGACCCTGACGACGTCGGTGTGGCGGACCGAACCCGGTCACGCCGTGTACCGCACCGAGGCCGCCGAGCCCGACGGCTCCAACGCTCGTCTGGTACTCGACGACGGCACCGCGGAGTACGTCGACTGACGCGATTACCTCTCGGGTAATCGATTTCGTCGCCCGCGCGGGCGACCATGGAGTCATGACCGATTCCGTGCCTGCCTACGCGGTGGCCTACCTGCGCGACGTCGACTTCAACGAGGAGATCATCCGCTACATGCGGGAGATCGACGCCACTCTCGCGCCGTTCGGGGGCGAGTTCATCGTCCACGGTGGCCGCCTGACCGCCGTGGAGGGCGAGTGGGACGGAACGTTGGTGATCATCCGGTTCCCGGACCCCGACGCCGCGACGCGGTGGTACGAGTCGCCCGGATATCAACGCATACTGCCGCTGCGACTGGACAATTCGTCGTCGATCGCCGCGCTGGTGGAGGGCGTCGCACCGGGGCACTCCGGAGCCAAGCGCGTCGCGGAACTGCTGGGCGGCTAGCTCACCCGACGACGGCCCGCTGCAGCGCGGCCAGCGACTCCTCGATGAACTCGGGGCCGAAGACCGGCACGTCCACCGCGTCGCGGAAGCCCTGCTCGGTGCCGCTCCAGTCGTAGGTGAGCGTCACGTCCGTGCCGGAACCGTTGGGCTGCAGGTCATACCGCCACCACCAGCCGCCCGGGCCGTGCCTGCCGGCGTCGTCGAGTTGGCCCGGCAGCCAGGCGATGGTGCGGTCGGACTCGAATTCGGAGACGACGTTGTGCATGACGTAGTGGCCGCCGGCGGCCTCGAGGAACATGTTGACCGCGAACATCTGGCCGACCCCGGTGATCGGGTGGGTGTCGATCGCGTCGCGGACCCAGTCGCCGGGTTCGGTGTCCCGGTGCCGCGTCGGGTCGGCCAGTACGGCGAACACCTCGGCCGGACTGGCGGCGATGGTGCGGGTGGCGACGTAGCGCTCCCGGGTCGGTGCGCTCACCGCTGCGCGCCCTCCGGGCCGTAGAACCTGGCGACGTCGGGGGAGTCGATCCACTTGGAGTAGGTCGGCGACTTCGGCCAGCCCTCGGGGGAGTCCTGCCACTCCTCCTGGCGGCCCCACGGCAGCAGGTCGATCAGCGCGAAGGTGTGGCTCAGTTGCTCGGTGCCGCGGCCGTTGGTGTGCCAGGTGCGGTAGACGGTGTCACCGTCGCGCAGGAACACGTTGACCGCGAACCCCTCTCCCGGTGCGGCGTCGACGTCGGCGCCGAACGAGCTGCCCGCAGAGGAGTACCAGTCCATGCGGTTACCGACCTTCGTCCGGTAGGCCAGCGCCTCCTCGATCGGACCGTTGGTGACGACGACGAAGCGGGCGTCGTAGGCGTCGAGGAAGTCCAGTCGGGTGAATTGCGAGGTGAACCCCGTGCACCCGCCGCACTGCCACTGCTCGCCGTCGGTCCACATGTGGTGATAGGTGATCAGTTGGCTGCGGCCTTCGAAGACGTCGGCCAGCCGGATGGGGCCGTCCTCGCCTGCGAGCGTGTACTCGGGGAGTTCGACCATCGGCAGGCGTCGGCGCTGCGCTGCGATCGCGTCGAGTTCGCGGGTGGCGGCCTTCTCGCGACGGCGCAGGTCGTCGAGCGCGGCGCTCCAGGTCGACTGGTCGACGACGGGGGGCTTGGCGGTGCTGGTCTGTGCGGTCATGGTCTGTTCGGTCATGGGTGCCTCCTCCAGATCTTGGTCCTCGTGAAGGTGTCGACTCGGCTTCGGCCTGGAACTCATCGCCACCCCCATCCTGAGGCGTCGACGCCACCGCTACAAGATCGAACGCATGTTCGATAACATGCGTGGGTGGGCTGGAACGACGGACCTCAGACGTGGACGGAGATGGAGCGCGTCCTCACCAGCAAGCCACGCCGGGCGGGCCTGCCCATCGCCGAACCGACGGGCGACGGTGGCGACAGCCCGGCCTGGTCGCGCAAGCGCGGCGCCTACGAGCCGGTCGGGGAGAAGCGGCAGACCTCCGCCATTCCGTACGCAGAACTGCACGCCCACTCCGCGTACAGCTTCCTCGACGGCGCGAGCACGCCCGAGGAACTGGTCGAGGAGGCGGCCAGGCTCGACCTGCGCGCCATCGCGCTGACCGACCACGACGGGCTCTACGGCGTGGTGCGCTTCGCCGAGGCGGCCAAGGAACTCGACGTGTCGACGGTGTTCGGTGCGGAGCTGTCGCTCGGGAACGTGCCCCGCACCGAGGATCCCGACCCGCCGGGCCCGCACCTGCTGGTCTTGGCCCGTGGGCCGGAGGGGTACCGGCGGCTGTCGCGTGAGATCGCCAAGGCACATCTGGCCGGCGGCGAGAAGGGCAAGCCCCGCTACGACTACGACAGCCTGTCCGAAGCGGCGGGCGGGCACTGGCACGTGCTGACCGGTTGCCGCAAGGGGCATGTCCGGCAAGCGCTTTCGACGGGTGGACCGGAGGCGGCCGAGGCGGCGCTTGCCGACCTGGTCGACCGCTTCGGCGCCAACCGCGTCAGCATCGAACTCAGTCGTCACGGCCACCCGCTCGACGACGAGCGCAATGCCGTGCTGGCCGGGTTGGCGCCCCGCTTCGGGGTCGACGTGGTCGCCACCACCGCCGCGCACTTCGCCGAACCCTCGCGCGGCAGGCTGGCCATGGCGATGGGCGCCATCCGGGCCCGCAACTCGATGGACGAGGCCGCGGGCTGGCTGGCACCGCTGGGTGGTGCGCACCTACGGTCGGGCGAGGAGATGGCCCGGCTGTTCTCGCACTACCCCGAGATCGTGACGGCAGCAGCCGATTTGGGCGAGCAATGTGCGTTCAAGCTGGCGTTGATCGCGCCCCAACTGCCGCCGTTCGACGTGCCCGAGGGGCATACCGAGGACAGTTGGCTGCGGCAGCTGACCATGACCGGCGCCGAGCGGCGGTACGGCCCGCGAGAGCGCGCGCCCCATGCGTACGCGCAGATCGAGCACGAGCTGAAGGTCATCGCCCGGCTGAACTTCCCGGGCTACTTCCTGGTGGTCGACGACATCACGCGGTTCTGCCGGGACAACGGCATCCTCTGCCAGGGCAGGGGATCGGCGGCCAACTCGGCGGTCTGCTACGCCCTGGGCGTCACCAACGTCGACCCGGTGGCCAACGGCCTGCTGTTCGAGCGGTTCCTGTCGCCGGCGCGTGACGGACCGCCGGACATCGACATCGACATCGAGTCGGATCTTCGGGAGCGGGCGATCCAGTACGTCTACGACCGCTACGGCCGCGACTACGCCGCGCAGGTCGCCAACGTCATCACCTACCGCGGGCGCAGTGCGGTGCGCGACATGGCCCGTGCGCTCGGCTACTCGCAGGGTCAGCAGGACGCGTGGAGCAAGCACATCAGCCGGTGGAACGGGCTGCCCGACTCACCCGACGTCGAGGACATCCCGGAGTCGGTGATCGACCTGGCGCTACAGGTCAAGAACCTGCCGCGGCACATGGGCATCCACTCCGGGGGCATGGTGATCTGCGATCGGCCGATCGCAGACGTCTGTCCGGTGGAGTGGGCGCGCATGGAGAACCGCAGCGTGCTGCAGTGGGACAAGGACGATTGCGCGGCAATCGGTTTGGTGAAGTTCGACATGCTGGGGCTCGGGATGCTGTCGGCGCTGCACTACTGCATCGACCTGGTCGCCGAGCACAAGGGCATCGACGTCGACCTGTCGCAGCTGGACCTGTCGGAGGCCGCCGTCTACGAGATGCTGCAGCGGGCCGACTCGGTCGGCGTGTTCCAGGTCGAGTCGAGGGCGCAGATGGCGACGCTGCCGCGGTTGAAGCCGAGGGTCTTCTACGACCTGGTGGTCGAGGTGGCGCTCATCCGGCCCGGCCCCATCCAGGGTGGGTCGGTGCACCCGTACATCAGCAGGCGCAACGGCGAGGAGCCGGTCATCTACGACCACCCGTCGATGGAACCGGCACTGCACAAGACGTTGGGTGTGCCGCTGTTCCAGGAGCAGCTGATGCAGTTGGCGGTCGACTGCGCAGGGTTCTCGGCGGGTGAGGCCGACCAGCTGCGCCGGGCGATGGGCTCCAAGCGGTCGACCGAGAAGATGCGACGCCTGCGCGACCGGTTCTACGACGGCATGCGGACCCGGCACGGCATCACCGGCGACGTGGCCGACCGGATCTACGAGAAGCTGGAGGCGTTCGCGAACTTCGGCTTCCCGGAGAGTCATTCGCTGAGCTTCGCCTCGCTGGTGTTCTACTCGTCGTGGTTCAAGCTGCACCATCCGGCGGTGTTCTGCGCGGCGCTGCTCCGTGCTCAGCCGATGGGCTTCTACTCGCCGCAGTCGCTGGTGGCCGACGCGAGACGGCACGGCGTGCTCGTGCACGGTCCCGACGTCAACGCGAGCCTGGCGCACGCCACGCTGGAGAACTCGGGCATGGAGGTGCGGCTGGGCCTCGGTGCAGTCCGCAACATCGGGGCCGACCTGGCCGAGCAGCTGGTCGACGAGCGAAATGCCAACGGTCCGTTCACGTCCCTGGTCGACCTGACCGGTCGCGTGCAGCTGTCGGTGCCGCAGACCGAGGCGCTGGCCACCTCGGGTGCGCTGGGCTGCTTCGGCATCGAGCGGCGTGAGGCGTTGTGGGCGGCGGGGGCGGCGGCGAGTCAGCGGCCGGACCGGCTGCCGGGAGTGGGGTCGTCGTCCCACGTGCCGTCGCTGCCGGGCATGACGCACCTCGAGCTGACCGCCGCCGACGTGTGGGCCACCGGGGTGTCGCCGGACAGTCACCCCGTGCAGTTCCTGCGGGAGAAGCTCGACGCGATGGGGGTGGTGCCCGCCGATCGGCTGCTGTCGGTGCGCGACGGCACCCGGGTGCTGATCGCGGGCGCGGTGACCCACCGGCAGCGCCCGGCCACCGCCCAGGGCGTGACGTTCCTGAACATCGAGGACGAGACCGGGATGGTCAACGTCATGTGCTCGCGCGGGGTGTGGGGGCGTCACCGCAGGCTGGCGCAGACGGCGTCGGCGCTGGTGATCCGCGGCATCGTGCAGAACGCGACGGGCGCGGTGACCATCGTCGCCGACGAGCTGCGCCCCATCGACCTGCGCGTGGCCTCGCGGTCCCGGGACTTCCAGTAGGTGGCACCCCTTCCCCGCGAGCGTGCGTGTCTGCGGGCGACACGCCGCTGGCCAGGCGAACTTTGCGCACGCTCACCGACAACTCCCGTCACTCGGGTCTCGGCGACGCCGCGACCACCAGTTCGTCGAGGGCGGTCAGCTTGCGGCGCGGGCGGCCCGTTGCCGCAACGGCATCCCGCTCGGCGGCATCGATGCGCCGCCACCCGTCCCAGTCGACCGGCTCGATCGAGCGGCCCCGCAACAGGTTCCGCACGGCGGCGGCGCCTCGGACGTCGCGGGTGAGCCGCCCGGCGTCGTGATCGGACCACAGCCGATCCACCGTTTCCTTCGCACAGGTGCGGTTCGAGCCGATCACCCCTCGTGCACCCCGCTTGATCCAGCCGGTGACGTAGACGCCGTCGAGCGGGCCGCCGTCCGCGCCGAGGACGCGACCGCGGTCGTTGGGGACCACGGCCGCGTCGTCGTCGAAGGGCAGGTCGGTCACGGCTTCGCCGCGGTAGCCGATCGACCGGATCACCAGGGCCGTGTCGATGACTTCGGTGCCAGCGGGCGTCTCGATCTCGATCCCGTCGACGGCTTCGCTGCCCCGCAGGCGGACCGGATCCACTCCGAACCGGAAGACGATCCGCTTGTTGCCCTCAGTGCGGGAACGCGCCGCGAACGCGCGTGCCGTCTTCAACTTCCACGTCGTCTCGACGTCGTCGCCGGCTTCGGCGGCGAGGTCGTCGCTCTCGATCACCACGTCGATACGGGGAAGCTCACCCAGCGCTGCGAATTCGGCGACCGAGAACGCTGCGTGCCGGGGTCCGCGCCGCGCGAGGATCACGACCTCCTCGACCGTGCTCCGATCGAGTGCGAGCAGTGCGTGGTCGGCGGTGTCCGTCACGGCCACGGACCGGGCGTCGAGGACCAGCATCCGCGCGACGTCGAGCGAGACGTTCCCGTTGCCGACGATGACGACGGTCGGGCCGGCCAGGTCGAACTCGCGGTCGGCGTGGTCGGGGTGGCCGTTGTACCAGCCGACGAAGTCCGCCGCCGCAACGCATCCCGCGAGATCCTCGCCGGGGATGCCCAGCCGACGCGATGCCGAGGCGCCCACGGCGTAGACCACGGCATGGTGGTGCGCCAGCAGGTCGGCGTGGGTGATGTCGCGGCCCACGGCGACGTTGAGGTGGCAGTCGAGCCGATCCGAGTCGAATGCGCGCTCGAACAGTCGGGTGACGGACTTGGTGTCCTGATGGTCGGGTGCCACGCCCGCGCGGATCAATCCGTAGGGCGTGGGCAGCCGTTCGAACAGCGCGACCTCGACGCCGTCGGACTCGAGGAGCTCGGCCGCCGCGTAGCAGGCGGCGGGGCCGGCGCCCACGATGGCGACCCGCAGCGCGCCGGCGTCGACCCCCGGATGCGCCGGGGCGTCCGACGAGAAGTCCGAGTGCAGGGGATGAGACCGGAAGTAGTCGGCATTCATCTGCTCGAGCCACGTCGATGACGCAGGCAGATCCGCGTCGTATTGGATGGCGTCGACCGGGCAGGCGTCCACGCACGCACCGCAGTCGATGCACACCCCCGGGTCGATGAAGAGCATCGAGGTGTCGACGAACACCTCATCGCGCGCTGGGCGTATGCAGTCGACCGGGCACACGGCGACGCACGATGCGTCCTTGCAACAACTCTGGGTGATGACGTGCGGCACGAAGGCTTCTCCGATTCCGGGGTGCTACTGCGTGGGGAAGAAGCGGCCGAAGGCCAGCAGGAGTTTCGGCGAGCCGTGCAGCTTGATTCGGCGGCGCACCAGTGCCCAGGGCAGTACTGACCGATTGTCCAGGAACTTCAGCCAGGTGCTCGCATCGGCGACGACGCGGAGATCGGGCAGGCCGTGGTGGCCTTCGGTGACCTCGAGTTCGCGGTCGCGGATGCTCACGGTGAACTGGCGCGACTCGGCGCCGGTGAAGCTGAAGTGGTAGGTGGCGAAGAAGTCCTTGGTCTGTTCGCGCTGAAAGATCAGCGGCAGACCGGTGATCAGACCGTCGATGCTGTTGGCCCGCAGACTTTGTCCGACCTGCTTGGGGTGCTTGTCCGGGAAGCGGCGGGTGACGTACTCCTCGGCGTCGGATCCGGCGATGACGTAGACCGTCTCCTCCTTGCGCTGCAGGGGGCGCACGACGTCGGCGAGGTGGGACTTGCGGTCGTCCATCCAGGCTCCAATGACGTCGTCGCCTGCCGGGCACACCGACATGCAGTACGCCGCCTTGTAGTTCGCGCCGAAGGACAGGCTCTGCCACACCGATGCGGTCTCGTTGTCACCCACCTTGGAGCGGTAGTCGGCTGCGTCCTTGCTGTCGGCCACCTGTCCCACCCAGTCGCCGAATCCGCCCATGAACTCGCGGTAGTTGTGGGTGTAGCAGGCGGAGAAGTCGAAGTGCCCGTCCGGCGCGATCGCTCCGGTGGGGCAGGCGGCCACGCAGAGCTTGCACTCCAGGCACGGGTTGTAGTCGAGCGGGCGGGAGTACTCGGTGACGGTCGCATCGACAAGGACGGTGCCCAGCAGGATGAAGTTGCCGAACTTCGGGTGAATGACCTTGCGATGGATGCCCATCCGCCCGAGGCCGGCTGCCTCGGCGACCGGCTTGTGGCTGACGACCCAGGTCTTGCTTGGAAACTTCTGCATCTCCATCGGGAACCCCATCGCGGGGTTGATCGCCCTCACGCCGATGGCTTCGAGCTTCGAGACGACCTGACGGCCGACCTCGTCCGAGTGGTCGGCGGTGTGGTGGAACTCCAGGTTGGCGACCGAGCGCGCCGGGGTGCGGATGTTCTCCCGGTTCATCCGGCATACGAAGCTGATCAGCATTTGGACGCCCGGCAGTGCCGCGCTCAAATCCTCTCGCTGATCGGCGATCTCGGGCCTTCCGATCTCGACGAAACCGACGTCGTCCGCTCCCGCCGCGAGGCAGAGGTCGCGCAGCCACGTCGCATCGAGTGGGTCGGCAGGCTCGGTCGGACGGCTGCGCTGACGCAGCTTCACGACGGTCGGGTGGTCGTCGAGCTTGATGGGTTTGGGGGTCATCGAGCATCACCTCGTTCCAGTGCCTGCCGGTGTGTCGGCGAGGGCAATACTCCGGGGCTGGATAATGACCTCATTACCCAGACTCAACCACGCTTCCCTGGATAACGCAATCGTTAGTAAGGTGGGTTCATGAAGTTCGAGAACCAGCTGGCCGACCGCACGCGGTGGCATGCCGATCCCTGCTCGGTGGCGAAGGTGCTCGATCTGCTCAACACGAAGACCGCGTTCCTCGTCCTGCGCGAGTGCTTCTACGGAACATCCCGCTTCGAGGACTTCGTGACCCGCATCGGAACGTCGGCCCCGGCCGCCTCCCGAGCGCTCAAGCACCTGGAAGCGGCCGGCATCGTCCGCCGCGTCCCGTACCGGGAGCCGGGCACGCGGTCACGGGAGGCGTACGAGCTGACGTCGGCGGGCGAGGACCTGTTGCCGGTGCTGCTGGCCATGGCGCAGTGGGGTGACGATCACCTCCAGGGCGGCACGCCTCCACTCGCGTTCGTCGATGCCGATACCGGCCGACCGGTTCGCGTCCGCGTCACCACGGACGCCGACCTGTCCGATCTGCGGTCGGACGCCATAGAAGTGCAGGCCACGTTCAGCTTCGACTGACATCGGTAGTCTCCAAAACATGACCTCCGAGCCCCTGAACCTCACCGTCGACGAACTCCTGACCACCACCCGGTCGGTCCGCAAACGCCTCGACCTGGAGAAGCCGGTGCCGCGCGAGGTCCTCCTCGAATGCCTCGACCTCGCGCTGCAGGCGCCCACGGGATCGAACTCTCAGGGCTGGCAGTGGATGTTCGTCGAGGACCCCGAGAAGAAGAAGGCGATCGCCGACGTCTACCGGATCGCCGCGAACCCCTATCTCGCGGCGCCCAAGCCGGAGTACGGCGACAGCCGCGACGAGCGCACTCCGCTGGTCGTCGACTCCGCGAAGTACCTCAGCGACCACCTGCACGAGGTCCCGGTGCTGATGATCCCGTGCCTCGAGGGTCGGCCCGACGGCGCGCCCGCCGGGATGAGCGCCGGTTTCTGGGGATCGCTGATGCCCGCGGCGTGGAGCTTCATGCTGGCCCTGCGGTCGCGCGGGCTCGGCTCGGCGTGGACCTCGCTGCACCTGATGGGCGACGGCGAGAAGCAGGTCGCGGACCTGCTGGGCATCCCGTTCGACAAGTACGCCCAGGGCGGGCTGTTCCCCGTCGCCTACACCAAGGGAACGGACTTCAAGAAGGCCAAGCGTCTGCCCGCCGAGCAGCTGACGCACTGGGATACCTGGTAAGCCGCTCCACCTCCGCGGCCGCGGCCAGCACGACGTCGTCGTCGCCGTCCGGGGCGGACACCAGTATGCCGGTCGCCCCTGACATCGGCACCGTCACTCCGCACGCGCCGAGGTAACTGAGCACCATCGTGGTGCGCAGGGTGCTCGCATTTCGGGCGTCGTAGACCTCGTCGGAGCCGAGGAGGTCGGCGACGCACGGTGGTTCGTGGCGCACGGTCGGGCACAGCAGCACGGCGCCCGCCAACTCGGCGGCCAACTGAGCCCGCAACGGACCCATCGCGCTGCGCACCGGTCGAATCGACTGCGCTGCACCGGCATTGCGAGCAAGGCGGCGCGCGGTCGCGGGCTCGATGTCGGCCGACGTCGACAGCAGCGCGCCATGGGCGGCGTACGCGTCGGCGCCGACGATCGTGCCGTGCGCGTCGAGGAGTTCCTGCGCGCGATCCATCGCATCGACAGGCCTGACGGTGACGTCCACGCCGCCGTCACGCAGGGCCTCGACGGCCGACTCGAACGACGCCCGGACCGCGGGGGTGCAGTCGTCGAGCCATTCACCGGTTGGAACGACGGCGCGACGCACCGCGGGCACTCGGCCGTCGCGTCCGACCAGCAGCCGGTCCAGCAGGCGGACGTCCTCCACCGAGCGGGCCAGCAGGCCGACGCTGTCGAGTGTGGGTGAGAGCGGTCGAAAGTCGTGGTCCCCGTGGCGGTGTCGGCTCGCGCGGTAGCCGACGCAGCCGCTGTACGCGGCCGGCACGCGTACCGAGCCGGAGGTGTCGGTTCCGATTCCGAAGGACGCGATGCCGATCGCGACGGCGACGGCCGACCCCGACGAGGAGCCGCCGGGCACCAGCGCCGGGTCCACGGGGTTGACCGGTGTGCCGAATCGCCGGTTGATGCCGAGCCCGGAGAACGCGAACTCGCTGAGGTTCGTCTTGCCGACGGTCACCATGCCGAGCGAGGCGCACCGTCGCACCAGCGCACTGTCGGCGATGGCGGGTGGATCGTCGGCGCGCGACGCCGAGCCACACGTGGTGACGGTGCCTGCGACGTCGAACAGGTCCTTCCACACCACCGGTACGCCGTCGAGCGGCCCGAGCAGGGCATCGTCGCGCCGTCGGCGGTCACTGCGGTCGGCTTCCCGGCGGGCTCGCTCGCCGGTGACGGTGATCATCGCGGACCGGGCCGCCGCGTCCATGGTGCGGGCCAGAGCGCGCTCGCACGCGTGCCGGGCCGCGCCGTCGGTGGACTCCATCGCACCGAGGCTAGCCAGCCCCCACACCACCGGCCATGGAGGAACGCACATCGAAGCGCGCAGGCACTGAACGAAACGACATGAGCAGACGACGTGACGCCCACGTTGACTGTGGACATGGAGTTGACGCACGACACCGCAAGCATGGTGATCCCCGCCGGCCAAGGGCTGGCGTTCCGCATCCGCGCAGGTGACCGCTTCCGCCTCGTCGACCCCGAGGGCGGTCAGGTCGGCGACCTGTTCGCGTTCGCGGCGGCCGACCCGGGGGAGTACCTGTCCGCCGCGCACACCCGAACGGCGGTCAGCAGGCTGTTCCCGCGCATCGGGGAGCACTTCCTGACCAACCGGCGGCGGCCGATCCTCACCCTGGCCGCCGACACGTCACCGGGCGCGCACGACATGCTCATCGCCGCCTGCGACCCGGCTCGCTACGACGCGCTCGGGGCAGCCGAACACGCCTCGTGCGCGGACAACCTCCGAATCGCCCTCGCAGAGTTAGCAATGGCCACACCCGTCGTCCCGCAACCGGTCAACGTCTTCATGAACATCCCGGTGGGCGCCGACGGCGACCTGAGTTGGCTGCCCGCGCCGAGCCGGCCCGGCGATGCCGTGACCTTCGAGGCCGACATGGATTGCGTGATCGTCGTCTCGGCCTGCCCGATGGACCTCAACCCCATCAACGGCGACCGACCCACGTCGCTCGCCATCGACGTCGTCGCACCCCGTACCTAGCACCCCACCCCAGCAGGAGGACACCATGCAGTACGCACACCCCGCCCTGAGCCCCCATCGCATCGGCGCCCTGGCGCTGCGCAACCGGCTCGCCGTCGCCCCGATGACCCGTGTCTCCGCCATGCCCGACGGCGCGGCCACCACCGAGATGGCCGACTACTACGCAGAATTCGCGCGAGGTGGCTTCGGGTTGATCGTCACCGAGGGCATCTACACCGACACCTCCCACAGCCAGGGATACCCCAATCAGCCCGGCCTGGCGACCGAGGCGCACGTCGAGGCATGGCGCGGTGCCACCGACGCCGTGCACGCCCACGGCGTTCCGTTCATCGCCCAGCTGATGCACGCAGGCGCGCTGTCTCAGGGCAACTCATTCGGCGTCGAGACCATCGCACCGTCGGCCGTCACGCCGATCGGCAGCCCGCTCGGTGAGTACGGCGGGCACGACCACTGGCCCTCGCCGCGGGCGGCGACCGATCGCGACATCCGAGACGCCACAGCCGGTTTCGCCGATGCCGCCGCGCGTGCAGTGGCCGCGGGCTTCGACGGCGTGGAAGTCCATGCCGCCAACGGCTACCTGCTCGATCAGTTCCTCACCGTCTACACCAACCAGCGCGACGACGCCTACGGCGGTGACCTGGCCCACCGCATCCGGCTGACGGCCGAGGTCGTCGCGGCGATCCGCGACCGCGTCGGCGCCGACGTCCCGATCGGGGTGCGGCTGTCGCAGACCAAGGTCAACGACTTCGCCTACCGCTGGCCGGGCGGCGCCGCCGACGCCGAGGTCATCTTCGCCGCGCTGGCGCGCGCCGGCGTCGACTATCTGCACGTCGCCAGTGAGGGCCGGGACTTCATCGACACCGCGCGACTGTCCGACGGCCGCACCATCACGGCACTGGCCCGGGAGGTCAGCGGTGTACCCGTCATGGCCAACGGTGGAATGCACGACCTGCGGCAGGCCGCCGACGTCCTCGACGGAGGGCACGCCGACCTGCTGTCGGTCGCACGCGGCGCGCTCGCCAACCCGGACCTGCCCGAGCGGCTCGCCTCGGGCGCCGAGCTGATTCCGTTCGACCACTCAATGATTCAGCCGATGGCGACGATCGCCAACACGCGGGAGTGGTCGACTGCGCGCAGCGTCCGATGAGGGACGAGGGCACGCCGAACGACTCACCGTGGCACGGCGGTGCCGCCGCCGTCGCCACGTTGACGTTCGACGTGGATGCCGAGACGCCGATCCTCGCTGCGGGCGGCCGGTACGCCGATCACATGATGACGATGTCGCACCAGTCCTACGGCCCGGACGTCGGCGTACCGCGCATCCTGGACATGCTCGACGATCTGGGTGTCGCCGCGACGTTCTTCATTCCGGGCTGGGTGGCCGAGCACCGGGTCGGCCTGGCCGCGTCGATCGTGGACCGGGGCCACGAGGTGGCACACCACTCCTACTCCCACAGGTCGCCGGTGACGATGTCGGCTGCCGAGGAGCGCGCCGACTTCGAACGCGCGCTGGACGTCTTTGCCGCACAGGGCATCGAGATCCGCGGCCACCGCGCAGCACTGTGGGGTGCGAGCTGGCAGACCCCGAGCCTGGTGGCCGAGTACGGGCTCGGCTACGACTCGTCGCTGATGGGCGACGACCGCCCCTACCGCGTCGCCACCGACTCGGACCCCATCGTCGAGCTGCCAGTGCACTGGTCGCTCGACGACTGGGAGCAGTACGCGTATCTGCCGGAACCGCACGTGGGTTCGGTGATCGAGTCACCGGTCAAGGTCGCCGAGATGTGGCGGGCCGAACTCGACGGCATGCGCCGGTACCGGTGTCTGTTCAACCTGTGCGTGCACCCGTTCCTGTCGGGCAGGCCCGGCCGCATCGCGGCGCTGCGGGAACTGATCGAGTATGCGCTGGAGTTGGGCGACGTCACCTTCGAGCGGTGCCGCGACGTCGCCGACGCCGTGGGCGCCGACCCCGCCATCGTGCCCAGGACGCTGACCCCGCCGCCTGTACCGACGGAGGTGTACCCGCGGTGATCCTCAGCCGAGCGCGTCGGCCTCGAACGCGAGGAACAGGTCGACGCGGTCCTCGAGGCGGCTGACGTCCCGTCCGGTCAGCTCGCCGATCTTGGCGATGCGGTTGCGCAGCGTGTTCACGTGGACGTACAGGGCACCCGCCGTCGTCGACCACTGCCCGTCGTTGCCGAGGAACGTCCGCAGCGTGGGTTCGAGTTCCGTCGCGTGCTGGTCGTCGTGGCTGCGCAGCGGCCCCAGGATGTCATCGGCGAAGCGCCGCAACACCGTTCGGTCGTGCAGGCCGAGCAGCATCCGGTGCGTCCCGACGTCGGCGAACGTCCCGACCCGCGAGTCGGTACTGCGCCGGCGTAGCACCTGGCACACCTCCCGCGACCCGATCAGGGGTTCACGCAGCGCCGCGGAATCGGTTGCCACCGAACCGATCCCGATCACGGTGCGGTCATCGGGGAAACGGGTGCCCATGGCCGTCACCAGTTCCTCGGCCAGCGCGACGATCGCGGCGGCGCTGTCATGCCACGGGAAGACGACGACGGTGTCCTGGCTGCCCGCGACGACCACCGCGGGAACACCCCGCCGGGCGAAGAAGTCCTCGACCTCGTCGGTGGACCCGGCGGGTCGTCGTGGGCCGTCGCCGACGACGAGGGTGATGACCGCCATCCGGCCGGCGGGGTCGATGCCGAACGCCCGCAACCTGTCTCGGACGTCGTCGGCCCGGGCAGCGCCCGAGAGGATCATCTCGAGGAGTTCGCTGGAGAATCGCGACTCGATCGCCTGCAGTGCCTGCTGCTTGGTGACCTCCAAGCTCAGGAACCGCGCCGTCTGATCGACGGCCCCCTGCTCGTCGGGGGTGAGGTCGGCCAGGGGGCGTAGGCAGAACACGCCGGCGTCCACCTCGCCCATCGCCCCCTCGACCAGGAACACCGACGCGCGACCGCCCTCGGGCAGGTCGACCTCCAGCGGCGGGGGCCTTCGCGCGAGCGCGTGCGCCGCGGACTGGTCGAAGTCGGGATGCACACCGGCGCCCGCCAATCGCCGGCCCATCCTGTCGACCACGACCAGCGGAAGATCGTGGTCGCGGCGCAGGACGTCGAGCACGCCCTGGGCGCCCCCGCCGCGCGAGATCGCCGTCGCCAGCGCGTTCCCGCGCCGCACCAGACCTGTCAGCGCCTCCTGGCGGGCGGCGCCCTGAATGCGGGCGGCGGCCTCCGTGATCGCCGTGAACGGCACCGCGATCGACACCGAGGCAAGCGGTAGCCCGGCGTCGGTGCAGGCGGCCAGCAGGTCGTGCGGCACCGTCGGCGTCGTCTCGGTGAGCCCGAAGACCAGGCCGGAGGCGCGAGCCCGCCGGAGTGCCGCCACGAAGTCGGCTGCCTCGGCGACGTCGCGCCACAGTCCGTTGGTGAGCACCAGTTCGGTGGCGCGGACGTAGGGCGACGGGTCGGGCAGCTCGGTGTTGTGCAGCCACAGCACTTCCCGGTCGGTGTCGCCCGGACCACCCGGCGCCAGGAGGTCGAGTTCGAGCGCGGCGTCGTCGAGCAGGGCGCGGAACGTGAGCACGTGTCTCATCATCCAGTCAACGAGGGCGACGGTGGACGTTTATCCACTCACTCGCCGTCTCCGGCGGTGTTTCGATGATCGTGCCAGCAACGACAGGAGTCCGCGATGTCGACCAGTCCGCTCGACGCACCGACCACGACCGACCCCACGGCAGATGCCGCGGTGCCCTTCGACGCCCACGGGATCGACCCGATTCCCGACGACAGCCGCGACTGTTCGCCGTGGGAGTTGTTCTGGATCTGGTCGGGCGCCAACATCGCGCCCATCAACTGGGTGCTGGGTGCACTCGGCATCACGCTGGGCCTCAGCCTGGTCGAGACGCTGCTGGTGGTGGTGCTCGGCAATGTCGTCGGGTGCGCCGTGTTCGGGGTGTTCAACGTCATCGGCCACCGCACCGCCGTCAACCAGATGGTGCTGGGCCGGGCGCCCTTCGGCAGGAAGGGCGCCATCGTCCCGGGGCTCGTGCAGTTCGCGCTGACGATGGGCTGGGTGGGCGTCAACACCTGGGTGGTGCTGGACCTGGCGCTGGCGATGCTGGCCGAACTCGGCGTCACCGGCGGGGTGTGGCTCGAGGTCGCCGTGGCCGCAGGCATCATGGTCGTCCAACTGGGGCTGGCCCTCTACGGGTTCTATGCCATCCGGAGTTTCGAGAAGTACACAGTGCCCGCCACCGTGCTGGTGATGGCGGTCATGACCGTGATGGCCATGGCGACCACCGACGTGAACTGGACGTTGACCGGCACCCCGATGGACGGCGGCGACAAGGTCACCGCTGTGACGCAGCTGCTGACGGCCATCGGCATCGGCTGGGGTCTGACGTGGATCCCGTACGCGTCGGACTACAGCAGGTTCGTCCGGGTCACCGCTTCGGCCCGCGCGGTCTTCTGGTCGTCCTCGCTCGGCATGTACCTGCCCACGGTCTGGCTCGCCGCGCTCGGCGCGTGCCTCGCCAGCGCGGGCCGCGGCAACGATCCGTCCACCCTGGTGGTCAGCACCTTCGGCGTGATGGCGATCCCGGTGCTGCTGCTCCTGGTGCACGGACCGATCGCGACCAACATCCTCAACCTGTACTCGTGCTCGCTGGCTGCGCTGTCGATCGGCGTCCGGGCGGCCCGCTGGAAGGTGACGCTGGTCGCCGGGCTGGTCGCCTCCGGTGTGCTGGCGGTGTTCGTCAACGCCGACAGCTTCGCCCATGCCTTCGATCAGTGGATGGTGTCGATCCTGGTGTGGATCAGCCCGTGGGCGGCGATCGTGCTCGTCGACTACTTCGTGGTTCGGCGCGGATCGCTCGACGTCGCGTCGCTGTACCCGGGTGACCGAGCACTACCCGGCCGCGCGTTCAACGTCAGCGGACTGGTTAGCCTCGCGGCCGGACTGGTCGCAGGGTGGTCGTGGCAGTACGGGTTGGTTCCGTTCATGCAGGGCCCGTTGGCCAAGGCGCTGGGCAACACCGACTTCTCCTGGCTCTCCGGCAGTCTCGTCGCCGGTGGGCTGTACTTCCTGCTCACCCGGCGGGAGGCGCGCTCGTGAGCGACGAACAGTCCCTGCCCACGGTGCTCAGCGCCACCACGCTGTCGAATGGCTTCCTGGGCAACCTGATCGAGGTCTGCTTCGTCACCGCCGACCACCGCCGGACGATGGAGGGCCTGGTGCGGCTCGGCATCGGGCCGTGGCGGGTGTACACCTTCGACTCGGCCACGGTCACCGACCGCACGTATCGCGGCGCCGATGCCGACTACGCGATCAAGGTCTGCTTCGCCGACGTCGGCGACCTCGCGGTAGAGATCATGCAACCCCTGTACGGTCCGTCGATCTTCCAGGAGTTCCTCGACGCGCACGGCGAAGGCATCCAGCACGTCGCCTTCGACTGCGAGGAGAAGCCGTGGGAGCAGCGGACCGGTGAGTTCGAGCGGCGGGGCTTCCCGCTGGTGCAGTCGGGCCGGTTCATGGACGCCAACGCGTTCGCGTTCTTCGACACCGAGGCCGCCACCGGCACGACCTTCGAGACGTACTCGATCCCGCCGGGATTCGTCTGGCCGGAGCCGCAGGAGTGGTACCCCGCCCCGCCGCCGGCCGGCCAGGCGCCGCCGGTACGGGAACAGCGGCACTGATTCCCGTGCCACGCGCTCACGTCGCGCCTGCGAACCCGTTCTGTCGCCACGCCTCGTACACGGCGACCGCGGCGGCGTTCGACAGGTTGAGTGATCGCCGTCCCGCCAGCATCGGGATGCGCACGGTCGTGGTGACGTTCGGGTCGGCGAGTGTCTCGGCGTCCAACCCGGTCGGTTCGGGTCCGAACAGCAGGACGTCCCCGGGTCGGTAGTCGACGGCGGCGAACGACGTCTGCGAGTGGGCGGTGAACGCGAAGACCCGCGCCGGCAGCACCGCCGCCCAGGCCGCGTCGAGGTCGGCGTGCACGGTCACCGACGCCAGGTCGTGGTAGTCGAGACCGGCGCGACGCAACTTGGGCTCCGACAGGTCGAAGCCCAGCGGTTCGACGAGGTGCAGTTCGCATCCGGTGCCCGCGACCATGCGAATCGCATTGCCCGTATTGGGCGCGATGCGCGGCGAGTAGAACATCACCTTGAACAATTGCCGCGCCTTCCCGATCGTCAGTAGTGCCGACGCTACGTGGCCAGTCGTCGTTCGACGCCGCGAGAACGGCAATGGTCTCAGGCGTGCAACGACATTTGCTCGTATGGCACACGAAGTGGCAACGCCCTGGTCACGAACTCCGTTCGATCAGCAACAGTCATGGAAACGCCCGCTCATCGCTGTCATACTCGATCAATTGCCGGGCGATGACGCCTGCCCATTGATGGGCGAAGAGCTGCAGGAAGTCACATGAACGACGCGCGATCACGGAGATGCGGCCGACCGGCCCGAAATGCGGCGCAGTCGCGATGACGGTCGCTGCGCAGCCACCATACGCGGGCACGGCAACCGAATCCGGCGACCATTCGGCGCCGCCGGCGAAGCGTCCTGCGCGATGGTCGGTGAGCAATTGGCCCGTCGGCTGGAAAGTGTTCGCCATCGTCTTGGTGCCGCTGTTGCTGGCAGGCGCATTCGGCGGCCTGCGCGTCTACTCCGGGTGGAATGAGGCAGCCGATTCGAAGGTGGCTGCCGACCGCGCGGAAATGGTGCCCGCCATCGAGCGCTACACCGCGGCGCTGGAGTCCGCCCTGCTGGCCAATTCGACCGGTGGTGACACTGCATCGGCGATCGCCGACTACGACGCAGCCAAGCAGGAACTGCAGCGCCGATTGGGCACCACCGACGTCGTTCCCGACGTGGCACGCGGCGTGGACTCGTTGCTCGACGACGGGCAGTCGCTGCTCGATCAGGTGACCGCCAACAGCGTCGCCCTGCGTGACCGGATCACCGGGTACGCGCCGATCCTGCTGACGGCGGAGGACGCCGTGAACGGGTCGGTCCGCGTCGACGACGAGAGCATCCGCGCTGACGCAATGGGACTGTCCCGGGCGATGGGCGCGCGCGGCCAGATGGTGATGCAGCAGCTGCTGGTCAACCTCGGCGCACAGGTGCCCGAACCCGAACTGCGGACGTCGATGATCACGCTGGCGGGCACCGAGCCGTCCACGCTGTTCGGCATGGTGCAGGTGCTCGGAGTCGGTTCCCCCGACGCCGAGAAGCTGCAGGCCGAGATGGTGCGGCGGATGGCGCTGATGTCCGATCCAGCCGTACCGCTGGTCAACAACCCCGAGATCTCCGAGTCGATCCGGACCACCGAGGGCATCGCCCGTCAGGTCATCGACCGCACCACCGCGGACCTCTCCTCGGGCGTGGAGGATCAGGCAGCGGCCACGCGCAGCGAGGCCATTCGCGACTCGGTGATCGTCGGGATAGCACTGCTGCTGGCGCTGATTCTGGTGGCGATCGTCTCGACCACGCTGATCCGGCCGTTGCGCAGGCTGCGCGACGGTGCGTTGCGGGTGGCGCACGAAGACTTGGCGCGCGAACTCGACCGGGTTCGCTCCGGCGGCGAGGTGCATCAGATCCAGCCGCTGCCGGTATATACCACCGAGGAGATCGGTCAGGTCGCCCACGCGGTCGACGAACTGCACGAGCAGGCCGTCCTGCTCGCCGGGGAACAGTCGCGGCTGCAGGTACAGCTCGGCGACATGTTCGAGACGCTGTCGCGCCGGAGCCGCTCGCTGGTGGACCAGCAGCTGTCGCTGATCGACCACCTCGAGCGCGACGAAGAGGACCCGGAGCGTCTGCGGAGCCTGTTCCGCCTGGACCACCTGGCGGCCCGCATGCGACGCAACGGCGCCAACCTGCTGGTGCTCGCGGGATCGAAGGTGCCCCGCGAACACGCCGACCCGGTTCCGGTCGCGGCGCTGATCGACGCGGCGGCGTCCGAGGTGGAGGACTACACGCGGGTCGTCACGGCGACGGTCCCCGACAGCGAGGTGCTCGGCGTGGTCGCGGGCGACCTCGTCCACCTGCTCGCCGAGCTGCTCGACAACGCACTGCGCTACTCGCCGCCGGTCTCGCAGGTGCGGGTGTCGGCCGTGCACACCGGCAACGGCGGCCTCGTCGTGGAGATCAGCGACGCGGGCCTCGGCATGACCGACGCCGACCTCCGCGTCGCCAACGCCCGGCTGCAGTCCGGTGGCGAGGTCAACCCGTACACGGCGCGGCACATGGGCCTGTTCGTCGTCGGGCGCCTCGCCGCCCAGCACGGATTGGTGGTGCGGCTGCGCAATACCACTGCCGGCGAACGCAATTCGGGCACCACCGCCGGTGTCTACGTGCCCGCGGAGCTGCTGCTGCGCAACGGTGCGCCGATCCCGGCGGACACCCAAGCGCCTGCCGAATCCGCCGCGGCGGAATCCCAGGTGGGCTCCGACGAATTCGCCCAGGTGGGCTCTACCGAATTCGCCCAGGTGGGCTACGACGAATTCGCCGAGTACACCGAGGACGCACCGGACACCGACGAGTTCGTCATTCAGGAACCCGCAGAGGAACCCGCAGCGGAGCCGGTAGCGGAGCCGGTAGTGGAACCCGCAGCCCGGAACGGCCACGTCGACGTGCCGGTGTCATTCCTTCCGCAACGCAAGCCGGGCGCCAGCGGTATCGCCGACATCCCGCCCGGACCACCGGAATTCACCGAGCTGACGCCGAGCGATGTCCAGGCGCCGACTGACACCTCCGCGTTCTTCGCATCACGCGCGCACGCGGCAGCCGAGGCGGAACCCGAGCCAGAACCCTTGCCGCGCAGCGCTCCCGCCCAACCCCGCGCGGAGGGCAGCGGCGACGGCAGCATCTTCGACAAGATGCTCTCCGAGTGGCTCATCGACGACCCGCACGAACTCGCCCAGAGCACCGACCTCGACTGGCAGACGGTGTGGGACAAGGGATGGTCGGCGGCCGCGGCAGCCGAGGAGGCGCCCGTCGCCGAACACACCGACGACGGCCTGCCCGTACGGCAGCCCGGCGCGCGGCTGGTTCCCGGCGCCGCCGATGACGACCACGACGACCGCAACGGCGTCGGCGCCAACGGCCGCAACGGTGCGCAGAACGGGACCGTCGACGAGTCACGTCCGATGCCTGCGCGCGACCCGGAAGCCGTGCGGGCCAGTATGAGCAGTCACTTCGGCGGCGTGCACGCAGGCCGCAACCACGTCCGCGAGAGCAGGGAGACCGACCGCGAATGACCCGTTCCGCCCAGCGCGACTCCCTTGACTGGCTGGTCGCCAGGTTCGCCGACGAGGTCGCCGGGGTGTCACACGCCATCCTGGTGTCCGCCGACGGGCTGCTGATGGCGGCCAGCGCGCACATGCCGGTCGAACGGGCGGATCAGCTGGCGGCGGTGGCCTCGGGATTGGCGAGCCTGTCCAGCGGTGCGGCCCAACTGTTCGAGGGCGGTTACGTGCTGCAGTCGGTGGTCGAGATGGAGAACGGCTACCTGCTGTTGATGCGCGTCGGCGACGGGTCGCACCTCGCCACCCTCGCGACCAGGTCGTGCGACATCGGACAGATCGGCTACGAGATGGCGATCCTGGTCGAGCGGGTGGGCGCCGTGGTGCAGTCGGGCCGCCGCTCCGCGCACCGGGCGTGAGTCGACGTGGATCAGGTGCGTGACGGGCGGCGCAACGGCGATGCGCCTGCTGAGCCCAGCCTGGTGCGGCCCTACATCCTGACGGCAGGCCGCACCGCGCCGCGGATGGATCTGCCGGTCGAGGCGACGATCAGCACCGTCGAACCGAGCCCATCGGCACGCTGGCCGGGCAGTGACGTCCGGGCCAGGATCGTCGACCTCGGCGGCGGCAGCACGTCCGTCGCGGAGGTCGCCGCGCGGCTCGACTTGCCGCTCGGCGTTGCGCGCGTGCTGATCGGTGATCTCGTGGCGCAGGGGTATCTTCGGATGAACGCCACGTTGTCGGAATCGGCGACGATAGAGGAACGGCGGGAACTCATAGGGAGGACGCTGCGTGGGCTACGGGCACTCTGAGCGCAAGCGCTCATCCGGCTCAGAGTCTTCGCGCAAGCGCTCATCCGCCTCAGAGTCTTCGCGCAAGCGCTCATCCGCCTCCACGAAGATCGTCGTCTCCGGTGGCTTCGGAGCAGGCAAGACCACGTTCGTCGGCGCCGTCTCCGAGATCGTGCCCCTGCGCACCGAGGCCATCGTCACCAACGCCTCGTCGGGTCTCGACGGGCTCGACGCCACGCCGGACAAGAACACCACGACCGTCGCGATGGACTTCGGCCGCATCACCCTGGCCGACGACCTGATCCTGTACCTGTTCGGCACACCCGGGCAGCGGCGCTTCTGGTTCATGTGGGACGACCTGGTGCGCGGGGCGATCGGTGCGATCATCCTGGTCGACGTGCGGCGCCTGCAGGACAGCTTCGCGGCCGTCGACTTCTTCGAGGCCCGCAAAATGCCGTTCCTGATCGCGGTCAACGAATTCGACGGCAGCCGACGGTATTCGGCCGAGGCGGTGCGCACGGCGCTCGCCCTGCCCGAGCACGTTCCCGTGGTACTCGTCGACGCGCGCGACCGGCACTCGGCGCGCGCCTCGCTGATCGCGCTCACCGAATACGCGCTGATGAACGTCAGCTCGATGACCGGCTGACGTGGTCGATTCCGACGAAACCTGGGTCGACCGGGAGTACGTGGGACACGACTTTCGCGACCAGGACCTGAGCCGGCTGCGCACCGAGCGGGTGGTGTTCACCGAGTGCAACTTCAGCGGTGTCGACATGACCGAGTCGGAGCATCTGGGCTCGGCGTTCCGGAACTGCGACTTCCGTCGGACGGCGCTGGCGCACAGCACGTTCCGCCAGTGCAGCATGCTGGGCTCGGTGTTCACCGAGTGCCGCCTGCGCCCGATCACGCTGCACGAGGTGGACTTGACGCTCACCGTGCTCGGCGGTTGCGACCTGCAGAAGGTGGACCTGTCGGACTGCCGCCTCCGCGAGGCGAGTCTGGTGGGCGCCAACCTACGCGAGGCGGTGCTGCGTCGCGCCGACCTCTCCGGCGCCCGTACCCAGAACGCGAAGTTCGGCAAGGCCGACCTGCGTGGCGCCCGCGTCGACGCGACGTTCTGGACCACCGTGGAGATGCGCGGCGCGAAGGTCGACGTCGACCAGGCGGTCGCCTTCGCGGTGGCCCACGGACTGGTGCTCGCCGACTGAAATCGCTTGCCTGCGGTTCGGTGCGTGCGATAGACCGGCACGATGTCGACCCGAGCCGCGATCGAGCGATGGCTGACCCTGTTCAACGCCGGTGACGCCGACGGCATCGCCATGATCTACGCCGAGGACGCCGTCAACCATCAGATCGCGTTGCAGCCCGTCGTCGGGCGGGCGGCGATCGCCGAGTTCCACCGGGAGACGTCCGCCGGGGGACCGCTGACGTGCGAGCCCATCAACCTCGTCGTCGAGGGGGAGTGGGCGGCCCTGGAGTGGACCGACCCGGACGGATTCCGGGGCTGCGGCTTCTTCCAGGTGCGTGACGGCCTGATCGTGCACCAGCGCGGTTACTGGGACAGTGCCCAGCTGGCAGACGTACACCCCGAGGTGCACGGCGGGTGAGTGGTCAGCCGGGTTGGATGGGCTGACTCCTCACGGGGCTCGTGCCTCGCCCCGAGTCGTCGTCAGCCGGGTTGGATGGGCTGACTCCTCACGGGGCTCGTGCCTCGCCCCGAGTCGTCGTCAGCCGGGTTGGATGGGCTGACTCCTCACGCGGCTCGTGCCTCGCCCCGAGTCGTCGTCAGCCGGCCTTGAGCCGAATCTTGAAGCGCACGAAGCACACGTAGAAGATCGACAGCACGCCCAGCATCGCCATGTCGAACAGCCACGCCTCCGACGTGTGCTTCCAGTGCGAATCGTCCGGCATGATCGGCGGCTTCACCATGTCGGTCACGCCCACCGTCGATGCCGTGGCGCCGAAGCCCCAGCGGGCAGGCGTGATCCACGACAGCTGATCGAGCCCAAGGCGGCCCGTGACCGGGATCAGACCGCCGGAGAACACCAGCTGCGACATGATCGCGACGACCAGCAGCGGCATGATCTGCTCGCTGGTCTTGGCCAACGCCGACAGCGCGAGGCCCACCGTCGCCGCGCAGACGGTCGTGGCGGCCATGCCGATGAACAACTCGATCGAGGCGGCCACCTCGCCGCCGCCCAGCACCACCGCGCCGTTCTGGGGCGCGCCGACGCCGATCAGCGTGATCCCCGTGACGATGGCGGACTGCACGACCGCGAACACCGAGTAGATGCAGACCTTCGCGAGCAGATACGCCGACGTCGACAGACCCACCGCCTGTTCGCGAAGGAAGATCGCGCGTTCACCGATCAGGTCGCGAACCGTCAGCGCGGTGCCCATGAAGATGGCGCCGACGTTGAGCAGCACCAGGACCTGGCCCGGCTGGTTGGGCGCGTCACCGACGGGGGAGGGCTGACCGAAGCCGGTGGAACCGGGCACGGACAGCGACAGCACACCCATGATGAACGGGAGGATGGCCAGGAAGATGAAGTAGCCGCGGTCGGAGACGATGAGACGCATCTGGCGCCGGGCAATCGTCGAGAACTGGTGCATGACACTGGTGCTCGCCGGGCTGCCGAGGTCTGCGGGTTCCTCCGCGGGCGGCGCCGGTGGGGGCGGACCGTTGAGGTCGAGGTAGCGCCTGCTGGCCGCGTCGGGATCGCCCGCAACCGTGCTGAAGATGTCGGCCCAGTTGGTGGTGCCCAGCTGCGCGCCGATCTGGTCGGGCGGCCCGCAGAACGCGGTCTTGCCGCCCGGGGCCAGCAGCAGCACCTGGTCGCAGACGTCGAGATAGGTCAGCGAGTGCGTCACGACGAGCACCACGCGGCCCGCGTCGGCGAGCTGGCGCAGCATCGTCATGACCTGGCGGTCGAGCGCGGGGTCGAGGCCGGAGGTGGGCTCGTCGAGGATCAGCAGCGACGGGCCGGTCAGCAGTTCGAGCGCCACCGATGCGCGCTTGCGCTGCCCACCGGACAGCTTGTCGACGCGGGTCTCCAGGTGCTTGGTCATCTCGAGTTCCTCGAGGACCTGCATGACGACGTGCTCGCGGTCTTCCTTGGTCGTGTCGGGCGGCAGCCGGAGTTCCGCGGCGTACATCAGTGCCTGCTTGACCGTGAGCTGGCCGTGCACCACGTCGTCCTGGGGGACCATGCCGATTCGGGATCGGAGCGAGGCGTACTCGGAGTGGATGTCGTGACCCTCGAAGGTCACCGTGCCGCTGGTGGGATGGGTGTAGCCGGCGACGAGCTTGGCGAAGGTCGACTTGCCTGCACCGGACGGGCCGATCACCGCGGTCAGCGTGCCGGTGCGCGCGGCCAGCGAGATGTTGTTGAGCAGCGTCTTGTTGCCCTCGATGGTCCACGTGACGCCGTTGACCTCGAGCCCGCCGGTGCGAGTGGCCGTCGCCTCGGTCTGGGTGCGCCGGGCAAGGCTGCCGCCGGCGAAGACGAGGTCGACGTTGCCGATCGTGACCACGTCACCGTCGCGCAGCAGTGCGGCCTCGACGCGGGTGCCGTTGACGAACGTGCCGTTGATGCTGCGGTTGTCGACGATCTCGGTGCCCGCGGGGGTGCTCACCAGGCTGGCGTGGTGGCGCCCCGCCAGCACGTCCGGGATGACGATGTCGTTGTCGGTGGCGCGGCCGATCTTGACTGCGCCGGCCGGAGTGTCTGGCGCCCCCCGCCCCGGGCGGAGGATCTTCATCATGCTGGTGGCGAGATTGCCCTCGCTCTGCCGTGGCGCCGCGGTCGGCCCGAGCGTCGTGACGGGTTCGGCGGACGGCTGCGAGATCGGCTGGGCGTACCGCTGCTGCGGCGAACTGGGGTAGCTCGGCGCGCTCGGGTAGCCGGTCTGCGGACCCTGGGGGTAGGCCTGCCTGCCGCTCAGCGGCGCGGGCGCAGGTCCGGACGGGTAGCGCGGCGGCTGGGAGGGCGGGTAGGGCTGACGCGGCGGCGGCATCGTCTGCGGTGACATGGCATGCGGCGCCTGCGTCGACCAGGAGGTGCTCGGGCGGCCCGCGACGGGTACGGCGGCGGTGGGTGGCGGCGACCCCGCCGAACCCTGATGCCGACCCACCTCGAACGTCAGCCGCGGCCCGTCGGGGTTGCCGATGTTGACGCCGAGGCCGTCGGTGATGTCGACGACGGGAACGCGCTGCCCGTTGACGTACACGCCGTTGAGCGAGCCGTTGTCGATGGCGAGCCAGCGACCCTGGTCGTACCGCAGGAGCAGGTGGGCGCGCGACGTCAGTGGGTGGGCGATGCGGATGTCGGCGCGCAGATCGCGGCCGACGACGACGTCGCTGCCTGGTGCGAAGGTGCGCGACGATCCGTCGTGTCGGACGGTCAGCGCTGGCGGAGTCGGTCGCGTCATCGGCTACGACTCTAACGGCAAGGGTGCGCGACGAGGCCGGCCCAGGAGGCGGTGTCGGCGGCGGGTCGCGGCCTCGGTGGGGCTCCGCGCGCGACACGGTCGGCTGCCAACTGGTTGCGAAGCAAACGATTATTGGGTCGTTGGGGTCGATCGTCACCGGTGGTGGCCGCGCGTTGGTTGCGACCGCGTGACGATTGGGTCTTGGTACGACGCATAACCACCCATGTGCAGGCATGACGTGGTCTCGTTGACGCATGGCGAACCTCGCGGCCGCGACGCGCGCGGCGATTGTGGCGATGCTCCTCGGAGCGGCCGGCTTCGGCTCCGTGGCTACGGGTGCGTCTTTGCCTGCTGCGCTGGGCGCGCCGGGTGACCGGCCGACCGACGCCAGGGGCTTCGTCGGCACCACGGCGCGCTGCGACGGACCGATGAAGACCGCCGCCCTGGGGCGCACGCCGCTGTCTCTGATCGTGATCTGCTCGAACCCGCGCGGCGGGTTCGAGTACCGGGGGATGCGCATTCGCGACCGCGCGCCGCTGCGACTACCGGCCACCGAACTGGCCAACGGGTGCTTCGGCGTGCGCGGTGACGGCGTGGACTACACCGTCTCGCCGAACAAGCTGCTGCTCACGGCGGGCATGAGGATCGTCCGCGACGAGACGATGCTGCAGTTCGAGGACCGCCGCGTGCCGGAATCGGCGCCGATCTCCAAGACGTCCGGCGGTGGTTAGCCCGGTGCCCCGGTGACAACGCAGTGGGTGTGGCTGTAGATCGTCGCCATGCACTTGTTGCAGTGGGTGCACGCCGACTTCACGGTGTGCGCGTCACCGTCGGCCTTGATGCGGTTGATGAGATCGGGTTCGGCGAGCAGCGCCCTGCCCATGGCGACGAAGTCGAAGCCTTCGGCCATCGCGAGGTCCATCGTCTCGCGGTTGGTGATCCCGCCCAGCAGGATCAGCGGCAGCGTCAGCTCGGCGCGGAACTGCTTGGCGTCGCGGAGCAGGAACGCCTCGCGGTAGGGGTATTCGCGCAGGAACTTCTTGCCCGTCATGCGGATGCCCCAGCGCAGCGGCGGCTTGAAGGCGCCCGCGAACTCCTTGATCGGCGCGTCGCCCCTGAACAGGTACATCGGGTTGACCAGTGAACTGCCCGCGGTCAATTCGAGTGCGTCGAGGCCACCGTCGTCCTCGAGCCACTTGGCGGTCTGCAGTGACTCCTCCAGCGGAATGCCGCCCCGTACGCCGTCGGTCATGGTGAGCTTGGCGGTGATCGCGATGTGCCCGCCGACCGCGTCGCGTACCGCCCGCACCACGCCGCGCGCCACCTTGGCGCGGTTCTCCAGCGAGCCGCCGAACTCGTCGTCGCGGCGGTTGATCAACGGGCTGAGGAAGGAACTCGCGAAGTAGTTGTGTCCGAGGTGGACCTCGACGGCGTCGAAACCGGCGTCGACGGCGTACCGGGCGGCGTGCGCGTGCGCGGCGATGACGTCGGAGATGTCCTGCCGGCTCGCTGCCTTGGCGAACCGCATCCCGATCGGGTTGAAGAAGCGCACCGGTGCGAGCGCCCGTGCCTTGTTCGACTTGGCGTTGGCGACGGGGCCCGCGTGGCCGATCTGTGCGCTGATGGCCGCACCCTCGGCGTGGATGGCGTCGGTGAGCCGTCGTAGACCCGGGATGGCCTCGGGCCGCCAGTAGATCTGCGCGCCGTCGGTTCGGCCGCCGGGTGAGACCGCGAGGTAGGCGACGGTCGTCATGCCGATTCCGCCTGCGGCGGGCAGGCGGTGGTAGGTGATGAGGTCGTCGGTGACCAGCGCGTGGGGAGTGGCCGCTTCGAACGTCGCGGCCTTGATGATGCGGTTGCGCAAAGTCAGCGGCCCCAGCCGGGCGGGGCTGAAGACGTCGGTGGACACATTGGGCTGACTGTCCATTCCCGGAGCCTGCCACAATGAACACCGTGGGAGCGATCACTTTGGACGGCAAGGCCACGCGCGACGAGATCTTCACCGACCTGTTGGAGCGGGTGGCGGCTCTGAGCGCCGCCGGGCGCACCCCAGGCCTCGGGACGGTACTGGTCGGCGACGACCCCGGCTCGCATGCCTACGTCCGTGGCAAGCACGCGGACTGCGCGAAGGTCGGCATCACGTCGATCCGTCGCGACCTGCCCGCCGACATCAGCCAGGCCGCGCTCGAAGAGACCATCGACGAACTGAACGCCAACCCCGAGTGCACCGGGTACATCGTGCAACTCCCGCTGCCGAAGCACCTCGACGAGAACGCCGCGCTGGAGCGCATCGATCCCGCCAAGGACGCCGACGGCCTGCATCCCACCAACCTGGGTCGACTGGTGCTCAACGAGCCCGCCGCGCTGCCGTGCACGCCGCGGGGCATCGTGCACCTGCTGCGGCGCTACGAGGTCGAGATCGCCGGTGCGCACGTGGTCGTGATCGGGCGCGGCGTGACGGTGGGCAGGCCGATGGGTCTGCTGCTGACCCGTCGGTCGGAGAACGCGACGGTGACGCTGTGCCACACCGCGACTCGGCACCTGCCGCAGCTCACGCGCGAGGCGGACATCATCATTGCGGCCGCGGGCGTTCCGCACATGGTCACCGCTGAGATGGTCAAGCGCGGAGCCGCCGTGGTCGACGTCGGGGTGAGCCGCGACGATGCGGGCAAGCTCGTCGGTGACGTGGCGCCCGACGTGTGGGACGTCGCGGGCCACGTGTCGCCGAACCCCGGCGGCGTCGGCCCGCTGACGCGGGCGTTCCTACTGACGAACGTCGTCGAAGCCGATGAGCGCTCGCGCGAAGAGCATGGGTCCGACGAGGCGAAAGTGCGTTGACTCCCAGGGAGTTCGCGCGCAAGGTGTTCGCCGGCCAGTGGCCCATCCTGGTCGTCGGGCTGTTCTTCGTCGCGGCGTTCGGTCTGGTGGTCGCGGGCTATTGGCGACGCGGTGCACTCGTCATGGCGATCGGCGTCGGTGTGGCCGCGGTGATGCGCCTGGCGCTCTCGGAGGACCGGGCTGGGCTGCTGGTGGTGCGGTCGCGGATGATCGACTTCGCGACCACCGCTTCGGTCAGTGCGGCGATGCTCTACATCGCCTGGACCATCGACCCGCTGGGCACCAGCTAGGGCGCACCCTGCCCGGCGGTGCGCGCCTCGCGCTCCTCGTGGTTGCGGACCAACTCACGGAAGCCGATCGGCTTCCACTCCGGCTTGGGTTGAATGCCCCACTGGTCGCGGGCCGTGGTCTTGCCGGGCACGTTGCCCTCCGGTTCCCCGCCGAACGGCGGCCCACCCATCGGGTATGGGTACTGACACTGCAGCGTGTCGTCAGAATAGCGAACCTTCATCATCTCGTCGCAGATCTCCTTGAACGACAACGTCGGCCAGCCGTACCACAGCGCGAGCGCAGGCATGGTGAACGCACCTTCGATCACGAGGGCGACCAGGCAGACCGTCAGCCCCCGCTTGAGCCACCTGTGCATTCGCGCGAACGTCGGCGTGGTGCCGAGCGGCAAGTCCTCGGTGACGTGCTGAACCTCTTCGGTGCTCACGTGGGCTCCTCAGTCCGTGAAGATTTCGCGATTGACGGTGTGCAGGTAGGGAATTGCGAGGAACGGGGTGATGTAGAAGATGTCGTACAACCACCAGCCGATCACCGGTAGCACGACACCGGAGTAGCGCACGTCGGCGTACATCGTCATGTTGAACGTGTAGCCGATCCAGATGACCGCTCCCATCCAGCACGTCACGATGAGCCACTGATGGCCCCACCGCTTCATCTGCAGGAAGGCGATCGCCGCTGCGATGCGCATCGGGAAGACCGTTAGCATCAGCGCTACTTCCCAGCCCTTCTCGCCGGGAGCGCCTGCACCACCGATGAACAACTCGTTGTAGTGCCAGAAGTAGCCGGCGTCGAAGAAGTTGCCCCAGGCGTTCAGGATCACCCGCGACAGCAGAGTGTGGTTGGACAGCAGGTCCATTGCCCACCCGAGGCTGTTGAGGGCCGCGTCGAGGATGACCAGGTAGCCGATCAGGGTGCAGATGATCGGACGCACCGAGAGCCCCGCCTGCTGCGCCTGACGCTGCAACCACACGCCGCGGAGGAAGACGGGTAGGCCGATGGGGCCCAGGATGAGCGTGCCCATGCACAGGCAGCCGATGCTCAGCCACCAGTCGGCTTCGCGCTGCGCTCGCTTGCTGTCGTCGTAGTGCTGGTCGTAGGACACCGAGTCGCCGGTGCGGAACGTCGGCATGTTCATCGTCGTCGCCTACCAGTCCCTGGTGAAGTACATCTGCAGCTGAACCAGGAACATGATCAGGAGGAAGCCGTAGGCGAACAACTGGAAGGCGATGAGGCCGCGCTTGCGCCTCTTGTCCTGTTCGTTCACGAGACCTCCTGGTGGGTGAACAGGCTGCCCGCGGCGATCTCGCGCAGCCCGTCGTGGATGGCGCCGTCGCTGGACAGCGGGGCGAGGATGCAGGCGTCGGCGGCAGCGAGTTCGTCGGCGCCCGCCGCGATCAACCGTGCCGCGGCGACGAGTACCCGGGTCGACGGCGGCTCGAAGTGGAAGACGTCGTCGGCGCTCCGAATGCCGTTGGCGCAGCGAACGAGACGGTTCGCGACGTCCACGCCGACCCCGGCTTCGGCTATCAGGACCGCTGCCTCGCGATCGGGTGGCAGGTAGTCGAGTGCGATGGTGACGAACCGCTGGCGGAACGACGGCTTGAGTTCCTTGAGCGAGCTGCGGTACGCCGGGTTGTACGAGCACACCAGCATGAAGGTGTCCGGCGCCGACACCGCCTCGCCGGTGCGGTCCAGGTAGAGGGTGCGGCGGTGGTCGGTCAGCGAGTGCAGGATTGCCAGCGAGTCGTGCCTGGCCTCGACCACTTCGTCGAGATAGCAGATTCCGCCGTCCCGCACCGCGCGGGTGAGGGGGCCGTCGCTCCACCCGACGTCGCCGCCGGTGATCGTGAAGCGGCCCACCAGGTCCGAGCTGGTGAGGTCGTCGTGGCAGCTGATGGTCGTGACGGGGCGCCGGAGCACCTCGCCCATGTGCTCGACGAGCCGGGTCTTTCCGCACCCCGTGGGCCCGGTCAGCATCAACGGGATTCGCTGCTGATGGGCCATCGTGAACAGGTCGACTTCGCTGCCGCTCGGACAGTACGAATCGGTGGACATCGCCCTCCTCAGGCCGCGACCAGTTGGTGGTGGACGTCGGCCAGCGCGCGGGGGAGTTGTTCGACGTGTCTGATGCGTTGGGAGCGGCGGACTCCGAACACCTCGGGAAGCGGGTCCACCCGCGCAGGCCCGACGCCCAGGTAGTAGACGGAGACGCCGGCGTCGGCGGCCTCCTCGACGGCGTGTCCGACGTCGGCCCAGGCGTAGCGTCCCTCGTAGCCCTCGTCGGAGATCATCCCGTCGCCGACGATGAGCAGCAGCCGTCGTTCGGATGGCTGGTCCAGCAGGCGCGCGGTCAGGTGTCGCACCGGAGCGCCGAGTCTCGTGTAGCCCGCCGTCGACAGTCCGGCACCGCTCGGTACCGCGACGTGCCGATCCGGGAAGTCCTTCAGGCAGGTGACTTCCACGCGATGGCGGGTGTTCCCGGTGAACACGAAGACGCCGTGTCGTTCCCCGGCTGCGGTCATCGCAAGGGAAAGTGCGTCGGCACAGGCGAGTTCGAGCGCGAACACCCGGCCCTGGTGGGCGCCCAGCGATGAGCTGCCGTCTAGCAGGACAGCGGTGGTGACGTCGCGTGAACTCGGCACCAGTTCGCGGAAGAACCGCCCCTCCGGTGCCCGGCCGCCCAGGCCGTCGAGGTAGTGGGCGACGTAGCGGTCGACGTCCAGGTCGGAACCGTCGTCGAGACCGCCGCGCATCGCTCGGTGCGTCTGCTGTTGGAACCAGCGTCGGACCTCTGGGTCCGCGGGGCTCGACCGGCCGTGCGCTCGCGGGTGGTGTCGCTCCAGCACGGCGACGTGATCGGCGAGGAACCGCTGCTGCCAGAAGTTCCACTCCGGATACGGAATGCCGAGCCGCTGGTCGGGCCGGACGTCCAGGTCCTCGTCCTCGGGTCTGCTGGGCGGTGGCAGGTTGGGATTGCGCACACCGCCGTCGCCACCGACCGGAATGGTGTACTCGCCCTTGGAGAAACGCCCCTTGGCCGTCCACGGCATGCGGCCGAAGGCTCGTCTGACCGCAGCGGTCACTCCGCCTGCAGAGCGCGTCGAGGGCAGCGTGCCGAGCAGCGGGTCGACGGCGATGCGGTCGTTCGCACCAGCCATTTCGACCGCACGCCTGGCCATGTCGTCGGCCGCCATGTCCGGATCTCCCGGGCGCAGGTCGGGAAGCAGTCGACCGACCTCCGGCATCAACCCGGGCCACGACCGCGCCAGCCAGCCGAGGGCCGCCTCGGCTTCGACGATGCTCAGCGCAGCGCCTTCCCTGGGCGTCAGCCGGTCCATCGCGATCAGTGCCACGCGGTCCTTCGACGGCGCGCACTGCAGGGCAACGCCACACGTCAGCGACCGCCTGGTCCACGTCGAGGCGATCGGGGGATGCGGCACGTGGACGACGGTTCGTGCGACGGTGGTCGTGAAGCTCCGGTGGTCGCCGGAGACCAGACGGGCGCCCTGCCTCCGGCCGTCGGAGAACGCGACCGCCGCGACCGAACAACCCCGTTCGATCTCAGCCGGCGACGTCCCGTTCACGGTCGGGTGTCCGTCAGAAGGTGCCGATGCTGCTGAACACCCAGTACCAGAATGCGATGACGGCGAGCATGGCGCCCCAGCCGATGGCCAGGCGCAGGATGTCCTGCCACATGGTCGATCCTCCGATCGATGTCGTTGTATGACGAAAACTGCTGCGGCGCAGTCACGGTGCGACCATTCCGTGCAGGTTGGACGCCACGTACTGCTCCAGCACGGGGCGACGGACGTTGGGCGCCTCGGGAAGGGTGATGAGCAGGGCGTAGAGACCGAGGAGGAAGAAGACGCCGAGGTGGAACGAGTCGATCTTCCCGTTGGTCTCCCCGCGTAGCCGCGCCCGCTCGATCTGGTCGACGACCGCCACGATGTAGGGGTGGTTCGTCGATTCCTCGTCCGGTGGTCGAGACGTCGAGAAGTGCAGCGCGAGGAAGTCCTTGAAGAGTCTCGGGCCGAGTCGTCGTTCGAGGTCCTGGACCACCCGGACCGATTCCGCAAGGACGGTGGCGATGTCGTCGCGTGCCTTGAGCGCCTTGATGAGGTCGGCTGCCATGCGCGCTTCCTCGCGGACCTCCAACTCCAACAGCACGTGCTCCTTGGTGGGGAAGTGGAAGAAGAACGTCCCATGGGCGACGCCTGCCGCCGACACGATCGCGCTGACTTCGGCCTCCGCCACGCCACCACGCTTGAACTCGGCGATGGCGGCGCCCATGAGTCGCTCGCGCGTCTGAAGACGCTGCGCCTCCCGCGCTGACGGTTTGTCCGCTGCCTTGGTCATGGTCCGTCAGTTGTAGCTCGTGAGACTGACTCAAGTCAACGAAAAGGCACTCATGGATGTCCCGCGCTACCGAAGCGATTGCAAAGCAGTCGAATGCGTGACGGAGTCCAAGCGCGCCGCAGTCGGTCATCGACTCAGGTCAACGAAAAACGACCGACTCGTCCGCCCCGACGGCTACGTCATTTGGGCGGCGCCGGCTCAGGCGAGCGTCGCGCGCAGGCCCACGGTCACGTAGGGCAGCGCGAGGCCGGTCGTGTTGACCAGCGCGGGGTGGGTCGCCAACAGTTCGCGGACGCGTCCCAACGTGCGTGTGCGGACTTCGTCCGGCGAGGTGATGCAGTAGCTGCGCGAGGCCACCAGATCGATGAGTGCCTGCGGGGTCAGATAACTCGTCCACTCGAAGTGGCGACGCTCCAGCCCGGTGAAGAGCGGGGGCAGCGTGACGTCGTCCTTGGACGGGTCGTCGTGACCGATGATGCGGCCGAGGTCCTTGACCCAGCCCAGTCGTTCGTCGCGGGTGTTCCACACCAGGCCCAGCGTCCCGCCGGGCCGCAGCACGCGGGCGATCTCCGCGCTGGCCCGGTCCCGGTCGAACCAGTGCCACGCTTGGGCCACCAGCACGGCGTCGACGCTGTCGTCGGGCAGCGGGATCTCCTCGGCGGTACCCAGCAGCGCCGGGGTGTCCGGCAGCGACGAGCTGAGCACCTCGAGCATCTCCGGAATCGGGTCGACGGCGGTGACGTCGAGCCCACGCTCGACGAGTCGCACGGTCAGCTTGCCGGTGCCCGCGCCGAGGTCGAGCACGTGTCGCGCGGTGGACGGCAGCAGCCAGTCGATGGCCTCCGGTGGGTACGACGGCCTGCCCCGCTCGTATGCAGCGGCCGCCGACCCGAAGGACAGCGACCGTTCCTGGGACTCGGTCACTTCTGAGTCGTCCCGGATGCCAGCTCCAGCGTCCGCCGGATGAGCTTGCCGACCTGCTCGGTCTCGACCAGGAAGCCGTCGTGCCCGAACTCCGACTCGACGACGTTGAGTTCGGCGCAGCCGGGCAGTAGCTCGGCCAATTCCCGTTGCAGGCGAATGGGATACAGCCGGTCGGTGGTGATGCCGCCGACGACGACGGGCACCTCGCACGTGGCGAGCGCAGCGGGCACCCCGCCTCGGCCGCGCCCAACGTCGTGGCTGCTCAACGCATCCGACAGCGCGACGTAGGTGCCAGGGTCGAACCGTGCGGCGAGCTTGCCGCCCTGATACTCGAGGTAGCTCTGCACGGCGTAACGCCCACCCTCGGTGGGGTTCTCGCCAACTTGGCCGTCGTTGCGGAACCGTTCGTCGAGTTCTTCCTCGCCGCGGTAGGTGAGGTGTGCGAAGCGGCGGGCGATGTCCATGCCGGTGTAGGGCGCGCGGCCCGTGCCGTGGTAGTCGCCGCCCTGCCAGTCGGGATCGGCCTTGATGGCGGAGACCTGGCTGCTCTGCGTGCCGATCTGGTCGGCGGTCGCCCGTGCTCCGACGGCGAGGATCAGTGCGGCGCCCACGTTTTCGGGATGGCCCACGATCCACTCGAGGGCGCGGGCACCGCCCATCGACCCTCCCACGACCGCGGCGACCCGGGTGATGCCCAGCGCCGCCAGCGCGGCGATGTCGGCCTGCACCTGGTCGCGCACGGTGATCGCGGGAAACCGCGATCCCCACGGCTTGCCGTCGGGCGCAATGGAACTCGGTCCGGTCGAGCCGCGGCAGCCGCCAAGCACGTTGGTCGAGACCGCGCACCACCGGTCGGTGTCGATGGGTGCGCCCGGTCCTGCGACGCCGTCCCACCAGCCCGGGGTGGGATGGTCCGGTCCCGCGGGCCCGGTCACGTGCGAGTCGCCGGTGAGCGCGTGCAGCACCATGACGACGTTGTCGCGTTCGGGCGACAACTCGCCCCACCGCTGGACGGCGATGGACACGTCGTCGAGCACGACGCCGCTCTCCAGGGTCAGCGCACCGATGCCGATCACGCCGATCTCGTCCTCCGCGGGCAGGTCGCCGGTCACGAGCGCCCGGCTTTCGTCGAGAACGGTCACACCGATGCCACCGTGCTCGACGTGCCCCCGAACACCTTGGCGGCGGCGAAGCCCTGCTCGAGGTCGGCGAGGATGTCGTCGATGCCCTCGATGCCGACGGCGAGTCGCACCAACCCGGGTGTCACGCCCGTCGCGATCTGCTCCTCGGGGGAGAGCTGCGCGTGCGTGGTCGACGCGGGATGGATGACCAGCGAGCGGACGTCGCCGATGTTGGCGACGTGGCTGTGCAGGCTCAGCGCGTTGACGAACGCCTTGCCCGCCTCGACGCCGCCGCCCAACTCGAAGGCGAGGACCGCGCCGGTGCCCTTCGGGGCGATCTTGCGGCCCAGCTCGTACCACGGTGACGTGGGCAGCCCGGCGTAGTTCACCGACACGACGTCGTCGCGTTCGGCGAGGAACTCGGCGACCCGCTGCGCGTTGGCGACGTGACGCTCCATCCGCAGGCTCAGCGTCTCGAGGCCCTGGGCGATCAGGAAGGCGTTGAACGGCGCCGCCGACGAGCCGAAGTCGCGGAGCAGTTGCACCCGCGCCTTGAGCGCGTAGGCGGGCGGGCCCAGTTCGGCGAACACCACCCCGTGGTAGCTGGGGTCCGGCGTCGTGAAGCCGGGATGCCTGCCCTGGGTCCAGTCGAACGTGCCGCCGTCGACGATCACGCCGGCGATCGCCGACCCGTGGCCGCCGAGGTACTTGGTCGCCGAATGCACCACGATGTCGGCGCCGAGCGCGAGCGGCTGGATGAGATAGGGCGTGGCGATGGTGTTGTCGACGATCAGCGGTACGCCGCTGTCGTGCGCCACACCGGCGACTCCCGGGATGTCGAGGACGTCGATCTGCGGATTCGAGATGGTCTCGGCGAAGAACGCCTTGGTGTTCGGGCGGACCGCGGCACGCCACGACTCGAGGTCGTCGGGGTCCTCGACGAAGCTGACCTCGATGCCGAGCTTGGGCAGCGAGTAATGGAACAGGTTGTACGTGCCGCCGTAGAGCCGCGGGCTGGACACGATGTGGTCGCCGGTGGCCGCGAGGTTCAGGATGGCGAAGGTCTCCGCAGCCTGACCAGACGACAGGAACAGCGCTGCGACACCGCCTTCGAGTGCGGCGATGCGCTGCTCGACGACGTCGGTCGTGGGGTTGCCGATGCGGGTGTAGATGTTGCCGGGGACCTCGAGGCCGAACAGCGCCGCGGCGTGCGCGGTGTCGTCGAACGTGTACGACGTCGTCTGGTAGATCGGTAGGGCGCGTGCGTTGGTCGCGATGTCCGGGGTCTGGCCGGCGTGTACCTGCTTGGTCTCGAACGACCAGTTCGCAGTGGGGTCTTCTTCGGGTGTGGTCATGACGGTCTGCTCCTACGTGAGGGGAGTCGAATCAAGTGTCAGCGCAGCACGAAGCGCGCACGAGGGGTCTACGAATGACGACACATGATGGGCCTCCAGGTGTCCCTGTCTTCGGGGCCCGTGGATGCGGACCCGCGCTTGCCGTGTGGCCGACTGTCATGCTCTTCGCAGACGGCTACCCAACCTGGTCAATCACCCGGGGCACCCCACCGCGGTTGGAGGGTTGCCGGCCAGCGAGCCGGGGCTTGACGCTGGCACTCATGACCGCTGATAAGCGTAGCTCACGACCTCGCGGTGGTGCCAGCGGGTTCTCGGCCACCGGGGGAGCCTCTTACCCATCCGTGACGAACGCGTAGGTTCGTATTCGACGCGATTCCGAGGGTCGCGGACTGCACGAGACCACCGACTGGACGCCGGGAGAATGACCATGGGTGACAAGCAGCCGAGCATCATCTACACGCTCACCGACGAGGCGCCGTTGCTCGCGACGTACGCCTTCCTTCCGGTGATCCGAACCTTCGCCGAGGCCGCGGGCATCGACGTGAAGACGAGCGACATCTCGGTCGCCGCGCGCATACTCGCCGAGTTCAGCGATCGTCTCCCCGAGGACCAGCGGGTGCCGAACAACCTCGCCGAACTCGGCGACCTGACGCAGGACCCCGAGACCAACATCATCAAGCTGCCGAACATCAGCGCCTCGGTGCCGCAGCTGCTCGCCGCCATCAAGGAACTCAAGGCCAAGGGTTACGACCTGCCGGACTACCCGGGCGAGCCCAAGACCGACGAAGAGAAGGCCATCAAGGAGCGCTACGCCTCCTGCCTCGGCAGCGCCGTGAATCCGGTGCTTCGCGAAGGCAACTCGGACCGTCGCGCGCCGAAGGCCGTCAAGGAGTTCGCCCGCAAGCATCCGCACAGCATGAGCGAGTGGTCGCAGGCCTCCCGCACCCATGTGGCGACCATGAAGCACGGCGACTTCTACCACGGCGAGAAGTCGATGACGATCGACAAGGACCGCAAGGTCAAGATGGAGCTCGAGACCAAGAGCGGCGAGACCGTGGTGCTCAAGCCCGAGGTGGCGCTGGGCGCCGGTGACGTCATCGACAGCATGTTCATGAGCAAGAAGGCCCTCTGCGACTTCTACGAGGAGCAGATGGAGGACGCCTACAAGACCGGCGTCATGTTCTCGCTGCACGTCAAGGCGACGATGATGAAGGTGTCGCACCCGATCGTCTTCGGGCACGCGGTGAAGGTCTTCTACAAGGACGCATTCGCCAAGCACCAGAAGCTGTTCGACGAGTTGGGCGTCAACGTCAACAACGGCCTGTCTGATCTCTACAGCAAGATCGAGACGCTGCCCGCGTCGCAGCACGAGGAGATCATCCGCGACCTGCACGCCTGCCACGAGCACCGGCCGGAGCTGGCGATGGTCGACTCGGCGAAGGGCATCTCGAACTTCCATTCGCCCAGCGACGTCATCGTCGACGCCTCGATGCCCGCGATGATTCGCCTCGGCGGCAAGATGTACGGCGCCGACGGCCGCACCAAGGACACCAAGGCCGTCAACCCCGAGTCCACGTTCTCCCGCATCTACCAGGAGATCATCAACTTCTGCAAGACCCACGGCCAGTTCGACCCGACCACGATGGGCACCGTCCCCAACGTCGGGCTGATGGCGCAGAAGGCCGAGGAGTACGGCAGCCACGACAAGACGTTCGAGATCGCCGAGGCCGGCGTGGCCAACATCGTCGACGTCGACACCGGTGAGGTACTGCTGACCCAGAACGTCGAGGCCGGCGACATCTGGCGCATGCCGATCGTCAAGGACGCGCCGATCCAGGACTGGGTCAAGCTCGCCGTGACCCGTGCCCGCGAATCCGGCATGCCCGTGGTGTTCTGGCTCGACACCGAGCGGCCGCACGAGGCGGAGCTGCGCACGAAGGTGAAGACCTACCTGAAGGACCATGACACCGAGGGCCTGACGATCCAGATCATGCCGCAGGTCTGGGCCATGCGGTACACGATCGAGCGCGTGATCCGCGGCCAGGACACCATCGCCGCGACGGGCAACATCCTGCGCGACTACCTGACCGACCTGTTCCCGATCCTGGAGCTGGGCACCAGCGCCAAGATGCTCTCGATCGTGCCGCTGATGGCCGGCGGCGGGCTGTACGAGACGGGTGCCGGCGGCTCGGCGCCCAAGCACGTACATCAGCTCGTCGAGGAGAACCACCTGCGCTGGGATTCGCTGGGTGAGTTCCTCGCGCTGGCGGTCAGCCTCGAAGACCTGGGCAACAAGCACGACAACGAGCGGGCGCGGATCCTGGCCAAGACGCTGGACGCTGCGACCGGGCGGCTGCTCGAGGAGAACAAGAGCCCGTCGCGCAAGACCGGCGAACTCGACAACCGGGGCAGCCAGTTCTACCTGGCGATGTACTGGGCCGAGGCGATCGCCGGGCAGTCCGACGACGAGGAACTGGCCGAGCACTTCTCCGCGCTCGCCAAGACCCTCGCCGAGAACGAGGAGGCGATCGTCGCCGAACTCAACGAGGTCCAGGGCGAGGCCGTCGACATCGGCGGCTACTACTACCCGGACCCCGAGAAGACGACGTCGGTGATGCGTCCCAGCAAGACGTTCAACGAGGCGCTGGCTGCCGCGCAGGGCTAACCCGCGGGCGGCACCGCCCGCTTGCGCTCGGTGTGCTCGTCGACGAACTCGCTGATCAGCTCGGTGATGTGGCCGGGCGCCTCGAGCATCGGGATGTGTCCGAGGCCGGGGAGCCGGGTCACCCGGGTGTCCTTCGGCAGGTTGTCGATGAAGTAGCGGTTGCCGCGCGGGGTGGGAAACACCCTGTCCTTCTCGCACAGCACCAGGTGGGTGGGCGCTTCGACGTTGGCCAGTTCGAGCAGGCCGGGCAGTCGCAAGGTCTTGACCAGCAGCTGGACGTAGGCCGTGCAGTGGGTGGCGTCGTCGACGAGGTCGACCAGGTCGGCGTGGCTGGGGCCGTCGGCGGGACCGCTGACGGGCAGCGTCGCGATCCTGCGGACCCCGGGGTACTCGAGGATCCGCGGGCCGATCAGCCGGGCCGCGACGAGCGCCGGGCCGCCGAGCAGGAACTTCAGCACGGTCTCGTACTTGGTGGCGGCGTGCTGTCCCCAGCCGCCGGCCGGGGCGATGCCGGTCAAGGTGCGGGCGCGCCCCCGGCGTTCCAGTTCGAACGCGACCCAGCCGCCGAGCGAGTTGCCGACGATGTGGGCGGTGTCCCAGCCGAGCAGGTCCATCCGGCGTTCCACGTCGTCGACCAGGGCGGAGGTCTCGAGGAACCAGCTGCCCGAGCGCGTGCCGCCGTTGTGGCCGGGCATCGTCGGGGCGAAGACCTCGAAGCGACCGGTGTCCGCGAGCTGGCCCGCGACCGTGCGCCACACGTTCTGTGAGCACAGGAACGGGTGCAGGAGGACGATCGGCTCACCGGTTCCGACGTGGATGGGGTCGCGTTCAGGCATGCGGCGACACTAAAGGTGATACCGCCGGTACCGCAAGACGGTGGTGTCGATGCGGCTCGGCATGCTCGGTCCCAGTGCGTCATCAAGTGATGACAGCCTTGGACGAGGGGGTGGCCTGGTGGGGGTCATTGGGTCGGGGGACATGGCGGGGGACGCTGACATGGCCGGGAGGCGAGCAGTCGTCGATCCCAGTGCGTCATCAAATGATGACGCCGCGCAGCCGGAACGTGCTTTGCTCAGCGCCAACCCCAACTTCTACCGAGACCGACCATGGTGGGCCACGGACCCGACGATCCTGGCCAACACGCGCCAAGCCCTCGAGGAGATCGAGAACGCCGCGCCGCGGTTACCCGAACCCGTCGGCCCCGACCCCGTGTTCGACGAGATCGTCAGCGGGGCGGGATTGCGGGAGCTGGCAGGCGCCCGGGACGACCTGGCCCGCGCCAAGCAGCGCTACGTCGACGCCATCCGGGGTGCACGCGTCGCCGGCTTCTCGTGGGGTGAGATCGGACGCATCCTCGGCGTCCCGCGCCAGGCACTGCACCGCCGCTATGGCGCTCTCGGTTAGTGTCTCGCGCTGATGTCTTCGATGATCGTGAGCACCGTCAACGTCAACGGCATTCGTGCCGCCGTCAAGGAGCGGTCGGCCGACAATCTCGGCATGCTGCCGTGGCTCGCCGCGACGCGCGCCAACGTCGTCTGCCTGCAGGAGACGCGTGCCGACGACGAGCAACTCGCCGAGGCGCTGGCCCCCGCCCTGAACGACGGCTGGCACCTGGCCTCGGCCGATCCGCACCTCAAGGGCCGCAACGGCGTCGCGGTGCTAAGTCGGCAGCCGATCACACGCACGAAGATCGGCCCCGGTGGTGACGTCGACGAATTCGCCTCGCATGGGCGCTATCTCGAGGTCGACGTCGCCACCCCGACGGGCGACCTCACCGTCGTCAGCGTCTACTTCCCGACCGGCGAGGCGGAGACCGACCGGCAGCTCGAGAAGGAGCGCTTCATGGCCGCCGTCGCCACCCGCATGGCGCACCTACTGGAATCGGGCCGCGATGCCGTGGTGTGCGGCGACTGGAACATCGGCCACACCGAACTCGACATCAAGGCGTGGAAGGCGAACCGCAAGAAGGCCGGCTTCCTGCCCGCCGAGCGGCAGTGGATGACCGACCTGCTGACCACCGGTTGGGTCGACGTGGTGCGCGTCCTGCACCCCGAGGTGCCCGGGCCGTACAGCTGGTGGTCGTGGCGCGGCAAGGCGTTCGACAACGACGCGGGTTGGCGCATCGACTACCAGGTCGCCACGCCGGCGCTGGCCGGTCGCGCCACCGTGGCCCGCGTCGAACGAGCCGACGCCTACGCGCTGCGCTGGTCGGATCACGCCCCGGTCACCGTCGAATACGGCCAGGCCTAACCTCGGAACTTCACGCCGGCGGTGCGAAGAATTCCAGGGCGATGCCATCCGGATCCCGAAAGCTCAACCCGGAACCGTAAGCGGCGTCGACGATCTCGCCATGCGCGACGCCGAGATCGTCGAGCCGAGCTGCCCATCGCTCGAGCGACGTCCTGTCCGGACAACCGAACCCGACGTGGTCGAGGCCGACGCCGAACTCGCTGAACTGCCCGTCCGGCGCAGCCGTTTGGTGTTGGTGCAGACCGAGCAGCATGCCGTCACCGATGGGGTAGACCACATGGCGGAAGCCGCCCTCGGTGTCCTCGTCGAGTGCCGGTTCCGCACCGATGAGCGCCTGGTACCAGGGCACGCTCACGGACAGGTCGCGGACGGTGAGCGCAACGTGGGCAAGTGGTGCGAAGCGGGGTGCTCCCGCGGTCGTATCGGACATGATCGCTTCTCCTTCGTGTCCGGACGACGACGCCGGACTGACGCCAGGTACGCCATAGATCTCTGCATAGCCCCCCGATGGGTGCCCGGCGGCGCTTTGGACGAGATGCGTCCGGTGGTGGCCGTTCAGCGACTCGCGGGGGCGGTGGTCGTCCAGTCAGGCCTGCGCCCGAGATGCCGCAGCACGCGGGCGAAGTCGTCGTCGTCTGCCGACTGCAGGGCGCGCGCGAACGGTGATCCGTCGGCGTCGCGGAAGTCGCCGTCGGGCACTGACATGGCCACCGGCACCAACGCGGCGATCACGTCGTCGGGCAGGGCGAACGGCGCGCCGATGGTGACCGCGACGTCCCATGCGTGCACCGCATAGTCGACGAAGTGGAACCCGACGGCCGTCTCGCCGGGGATGACGACGTCGGGGCCGAATTCCGGCATGGCGAAGGGCTTCTCGTCGATGCCCTCGGCATCGAAGGCGTCGAGGACGTCGCTGGCCGCCGCGGCGTAGGTGCCCGCGGGGTCGTCGGCGACGGCTCGTGCGAAGGGTTCGGTCCGCCAGACGTCGGCGTCCGCACCGTGGCCACGCGCAGCGGCAGCGAAACCGTGGTGCTGGGCGGTCATGTGAGTGAGCAGGGCGGCGAGGGTCCAGCCGGCGCACGGCGTGGGGAGCGTCAACTGGTGGGGCGTGACGGCGTCGACGACCGTCACGGAGGCGAGGACGGCGGCGCGATGTTGCGATCTGAAAGTAGGCATGTGCAGATCGTATGCGCACGCTTACGGTATGGCAACGCTTACGCTCGCCCGGTGGCTGCAACACCCAGGCGTCCGGACCTCGCTGCGATGCTCGGTCCGCTGATCCGCGAACTGATGGCCGCGGAGGCACCGGTGCTCAAGGCGCACGGCCTGACGATGTGGGGATACGTCGTGCTGCTCGCGCTGGACCGGGGGACCGTGCGCACCCAGGCGGCGCTCGCCGAGGCCATCGGCGCGGACAAGACCCGCATCATCGCCACCCTCGACGGCCTGCAGGACGACGGCTACATCGAGCGGTATCCCGACCCCGACGACCGCCGGGTGCGAGTGCTGGCCATCACCGACGCCGGTCGCAAGGTCAAGGACGCCGCCCAGTCCGAGATCCAGCGCGGCGAGGAGCGCTGGCTGGGCGTGCTGGACGCCGAGGAACGCCGAGTGTTCCTGCGCGCGTTGCAGCGAATGGCCCCTGACTGACCGGGATGCCGACAGTGAGAGGATCGAGGTCATCATGAGCACTCAGCCCGTCGTCTTCTCCGGCGTCCAACCCACCTCCGATTCCCTGCATCTGGGCAACGCCCTTGGCGCGATCAAGCAGTGGGTGGGCCTGCAGGACGACTACGACGCGTACTTCTGCGTCGTCGACCTCCACGCGATCACCATTCCCCAGGATCCGGCGACACTGCGCCATCGCACGCTGGTGACCGCAGCGCAGTATCTGGCACTCGGCATCGACCCCGCCCGCGCCACGATCTTCGTCCAGAGCCAGGTGGCTGCACACACTCAATTGGCCTGGGCGCTGGGCTGTTTCACGGGCTTCGGCCAGGCGTCGCGGATGACGCAGTTCAAGGACAAGTCGCAGAAGGAGGGCGCGGACGCCACTACGGTCGGTCTGTTCACCTATCCGGTGCTGATGGCCGCCGACGTGCTGCTCTACGACACCAACCTCGTTCCCGTTGGCGAAGACCAGCGTCAGCACCTCGAACTCGCCCGCGACGTGGCCCAGCGGTTCAACGCCCGTTTCTCCGACGCGCTCGTCGTGCCCGAGGCGATGATCCCCAAGGCGACGGCGAAGATCTACGACCTGCAGGATCCCACCGCCAAGATGAGCAAGTCCGCGGCCACCGACGCGGGCCTGATCAGCCTGCTCGACGACCCGAAGAAGACTGCGAAGAAGATCCGCTCGGCCGTCACCGACAGCGAGCGCGAGGTCCGCTTCGACCGGGAGTCCAAGCCCGGCGTCTCCAACCTGCTGACGATTCAGTCGGCGGTCACCGACGTCGACATCGACACGCTGGTCCGCGGCTACGAGGGGCGCGGGTACGGAGATCTCAAGTCCGACACCGCCGACGCCGTCGTCGAGTTCGTGACGCCGATCAAGGCGCGAGTCGACGAGATGCTCGCCGACCCCGCCGAACTCGAGGCCGTGCTGGACGCCGGCGCTCAGCGTGCCGGTGAGGTGTCCGCCAAGACCCTCGCCCGGGTCTACGACCGGTTAGGGTTCCTGCAGCACTCGCGCTAGGACACCCCTCCAGTCGCTTCGCTCGCCCCGAACAAGGAGGCCGGATGACCGAACCGGCCGAACCCGGGCTGCTCGACCGGCTCCGGTCCAGGTATCGGTGGCTCGACCGCACGTTGCGGGCGCAGGAGCGCTACCAGAGCCGCAAGGGCGACTTCTTCGCGGCGGGCATCACCTACTTCACGGTGTTCGCCATCTTCCCGCTGGCGATGGTGTCCTTCGCGGCCGCCGGGTTCGTGCTGGCCAACGACTCCGGACTGCTGCTGCAGGTCGAGAACCAGATCAGGTCCGCGGTGTCGGGCGACGTCGGCGAGCAGTTGGTCGAGCTGATGAACTCCGCCATCGAATCCCGCACGTCGGTCGGCCTCATCGGGCTCGCGACCGCGGCGTGGGCCGGCCTCGGGTGGATGGCCAACCTGCGCGAGGCGCTGTCCGAGATGTGGGAGCAGCGCCGCGAACCCGCCAATCTGGTCAAGACCAAGCTGTCCGACCTGCTGGCGCTGATCTCGACGTTCGCGGCGCTGGCCGTCACGATCGCGCAGACCGCGCTGGGCAACTCGCGGCTACTGGAAACGATCCTCGAATGGCTCGGACTGCAGGACGTGCCGGGCGCCGGGGTCGCCGTGTACCTGGCGTCGCTGGTGTTGTCGCTGCTGGTGTCGTGGCTGCTGTTCGCGTGGATCATCGCGCGACTGCCTCGGGAGCGGGTGTCGTTCCGCAGCTCGGTACGGGCGGGTCTGCTCGCCGCCGTCGCGTTCGAGATCTTCAAGCAGTTGGCATCGGTCTATCTGAAGTCGGTCGTGACCGGTCCTGCGGGCGCGACGTTCGGCCCGGTGCTGGGCCTGATGGTGTTCGCCTACGTCACCGCGCGGCTCATCCTGTTCGCGACCGCGTGGGCCGCGACGTCGGAGGAGAACCTCGCCGCCGCACCGGTCGACCCGCCCGGCCCTGCCTTGATCACTACGCGCGTGCAGGTGCACAACGGGTCCGGCGTCGGCACCGTCGCGGCGGCGATGGCGGGCGCGATCGGGGCAATCGGGTTGTCGCGCCTGACCCGTCGACGGCGCTAGAGGGTGCGGCGCCGGTTGAGCGACCGCGCGGCCATGATGAGCGCGAACACGATCAGCGATCCGACGACGCCGACGCCGACGCGCACCGGGGTGGCGTCCTCGGGTGGGAGCAGCGCGGCGAGGTCCTGGGCGGCGTCGAGGGTCGAGATGTCCTCGGCTTCCTTGGGACTCAGCGACGGGTCGGGTTCGATCAGCGTGCCGACCTTGGTGCCGGGTTCGGTCGCGAACCCGTAGTCGAGCAGGCGCGCGGCCTGTTCCCATGGCGCGATCGGCTGCCGGGTGCCGCGCAGCAGGACGGCGACCAGCCTGCGGCCGTCGCGTTCGGCTGCACCGACGAAGGTCTGGCCTGCGTCGTCGGTATAGCCGGTCTTGCCGCCCATCGCACCGGGGTAGTTGTCGAGGAGCTTGTTGTCGTTCTCGAGTTCGTACTCGGGCAGCTGGTAGGTGCGCGTGGCGACGATGTCGGTGAACACGTCGTTCTGCCAGGCGTACCGGTAGAACAGGCCCATGTCGTAGGCCGACGTGCTCATGCCCGGCCCGTCGAGACCCGATGGCGTGGCGGCCCTGGTGTCGCGGCCGCCGAGCTTGGAGGCGAGGTCGTTGATCTTGCGCAGCGCGGCGTCCATGCCGCCCAGCTGCCCGGCCAACGCGTGCGCGGCGTCGTTGCCGGAGTGCATCAGCAGGCCGTGCAGCAGGTCGTTGACGGTGTAGACGCTGCCGTCCTTGACGCCGATCTGGGTGCCTTCGGCCGCCGCGTCGTCGGCGGTACCGACGACCTGCTTGTTGAGCGGCAGGTCCTTGATGGACTGCATGGCGACGAGCACCTTGACGATGCTGGCGGGCCGGTGCCTGCCGTGCGGGTCGCGCGCGGCGATCACGTCACCGGAGTCGAGATCGGCGACCAGCCAGGCCTCGGCCGAGACGTCCCCCGGCACCGGTGGCGTGCCGGGTGCGGTGACGATGCCGCAGCCGGACAGGGCCTCGCCGCCCAGCGGCGTCGCGGGCACCGGCAGCGGCGCGGGCGGTGGGCCCGCCTTGGGCACCTCGGAGTCGTCGACCGCAGGCGGGGTGACCACCTTGTACGGGCACGGGTCGGGATCCGCGGCGGCGGTCGGGACGCCGGCGAACACGGGGACCACGGCGAAGGTGAGCGCCGCCGCGAGGCACGCGACGCGGCGCGTGAGGGGACCGGAGGTAGCCATGGTCCTTGCAGGCTAAGAGACCGGCGACCGATATCCGCGGAGGCACGCTGTGACTGGTGTGACTAGTGCTACCGGTGGGGTGCTCTTCGCCGGGGTCTACAGCTCCACGTATCCGAGCGCGGAGAACTCGATCGTCGACATCCACAGCCTGCCGTCGTGTTCGACGACGCCCGTGACGCCGCCGAAGCCGGGCTGGTCGGTCCGCACGCCGTCCACCGCGGTGCCCGCGTCGGCGTCGAAGCCGACGACCCACACCTCGGGCTGCACCTTCGGCTGCAACCGGGAGGGTAGCCGCCAGATGATCTTGCGCAGCAACGGTGTTCGCGGCATCAGGCCCTCCGCGGCGGCGTTGACCGGCGTGACGAAGGCGACCCAGATCCGGCCGTGGGAACCGGTCGAGATGTTGTCCGGCATGCCCGGCAGGTGCACCGCCAGGGGCGTGACGGTGCCCGCCTGCGGTCCGCTCAGCCAGTACTTCGACAGCCGGCGACCCATCGTCTCGGCGAACACCAGTGCCGACCCGTCCGCGGTCACCGTCACCCCGTTCGGGAAGTACAGCCCGGCGACCAGCGTGGTGACCGTTCCGTCCTGGTCGAGCCGGAACAGGCTGCCGGTACCGCGCGCCTCGAGGATCGCGCCGAGGAAGTGTTCGAAGTGGAAGTCGCTGGTGGACTCGGTGAAGTAGATCGTGCCGTCGGCGGCCTCGGTGACGTTGGAGCAGAACCGAAGTGGCCTACCCGCCACCTCGGCGACGAGGACGTCGAGCGCCCCGGACGCCGGGTCGAGTGCCAGCAGGCCGCGGTGACTGTCGCAGATCAGGACGCGACCGTCACGGGCGACGTGCATCCCGAGCGGCCTGCCGCCGGTGTTCGTGACCACGGTCTGCTCGCCGCCCGGTGCGATGCGCACGATGCGCCCGTCGACCAGGCCGGTCCACAGGTTCCCGTGGGCGTCGACGACGACGTCCTCGGGACCGTGGCCCGGCACCGGCACCACCGTCACCGGCCGCGCCGACTGCTCGGGCAGCGGCTCGACCGGCGGCGGCTGCCAGCGGACGGGGTGGATCGGCGGCTTGCGAGTGCGGGCCATCCGCCGACGATAACGCGGGGGACTACATCATCTGGCTGGCTCGACCCAAGACGTCGCTGAGGATGTCGTAGATCGCGTCGAACTCGGCCTGCCCGGAGATCAGCGGCGGCGCGAGCTGCACCACTGGGTCGCCGCGGTCGTCGGCGCGGCAGTACAGCCCCGCCTCGAACAGCGCGGGCGTCAGGAAGCCGCGCAGCAGTCGCTCGCATTCGTCGTCGTCGAACGTCTCCTTGGTGGCCTTGTCCTTGACGAGTTCGATTCCGTAGAAGTACCCCTCGCCGCGGACGTCGCCGACGATCGGCAGGTCGAGCAGCTTCTCCAGCGTCGCGCGGAACGCCGGGGCGTTCTCCTTGACGCGGTCGTTGAGTCCCTCGCGCTCGAAGATGTCGAGGTTGGCCAGTGCCACGGCCGACGACACGGGGTGCCCGCCGAAGGTGTAGCCGTGCCCGAACACCGTCTGCCCGTCGTTGAACGGCTCGAACAGCCGGTCGCTGGCGATCATCGCGCCGATCGGGGAGTAGCCCGACGTCAGGCCCTTGGCGCACGTGATGATGTCGGGTACGTAGTCGAAGTCGTTGCACGCGAACATCGATCCGATACGGCCGTAGGCGCAGATGACCTCGTCGGAGACCAGCAGCACGTCGTACTCGTCGCAGATCTCGCGGACCCGCTCGAAGTATCCGGGCGGCGGCGGGAAGCAGCCGCCGGCGTTCTGCACGGGCTCGAGGAACACCGCGGCGACGGTATCGGGACCCTCGAACTCGATGGCCTCGGCAATCCGGTCGGCGCAGTACCGGCCGAACGCCTTGGGGTCCGAGCTGAACATCTCGGGGGCCCGGTAGAAGTTCGTGTTGGGCACGCGGAAACCGCCGGGGGTCGGCGGGTCGAACGGTGCCTTGAACGTCGGTATGCCGGTGATGGCCAGCGCACCCTGCGGCGTGCCGTGATACGCGATGGATCGCGACATCACCTTGTACTTGCCCGGCTTGCCGGTGAGCTTGAAGTACTGCTTGGCCAGCTTCCAGGCGCTCTCCACGGCCTCGCCACCACCGGTGGTGAAGAAGACGCGGTTCAGGTCGCCAGGGGTGTATCCGGCGAGGCGCTCGGCCAGCTCGATCGCTGGCGGCGTCGCGAAGGACCACAGCGGGAAGAAGGCCAGCGACTCGGCCTGCTTGGCTGCGGCCTCGGCGAGCTCGGCGCGGCCGTGGCCGGCCTGCACCACGAACAGCCCGGACAGGCCGTCGATGTACTTGTTGCCGTTGCTGTCCCAGATGTGGACGCCCTCGCCCCGGGTGATGATCGTCGGGGTGATGCCCTCGCCGTGACGGGCGAAGTGACCCCACAGGTGGCGGTTGGCCTTGGCGTCGAGGTCGGTCGTGGATGTTTCGGCAGTTTCAGAGATGATTGTCATCGTGTGCCCCAATTGTATTGCTGTTTAACGAGTTTGAGGTAGACCAAGGTTTCGGTGGATATCACTCCCGGTACGGCGCGGATCTTGGTGTTGAGTAGGTCGAGGAGGTCGCCGTCGTCCTCGCAGACCACTTCGACGATGGCGTCGAACGAGCCCGCGGTGAGGACCACGTAGTCGACGGATTCGATGGTCGCCAGCTTCTCGGCGACCTTGGTGGTGTCGCCGGTACAGCGGATGCCGATCATCGCCTGGCGGGCGAAGCCGAGCTGCATGGGATCGGTGACGGCGACGATCTGCATCACGCCCGCGTCGACCATGCGCTGTACCCGTTGCCGCACCGCTGCCTCGGACAGCCCGACGGCCTTGCCGATGCCCGCGTACGAGCGTCGGCCGTCCTGCTGCAGCTTCTCGATGATGGCCTTGGACAGCTCGTCGAGCTGGTACGCGGCACCGGGGCGGATTCGCAACGAGACAGCGGGCAACCCGGTGTGGGCGTCGGGCGTGACCATGCTCACGATTGTGCACGGAATCCGTCACCACAAGCAACCAGGCCGACGGAATCGCTCGTTTCCGATGCCCACAGCGTGGGAATGCGTCGTCAACTCGGTCGCGGTGTCCCTGTCGAACGCGATAGCGTGACGTCCATGGCTCACACGGTGGCAAGCAGCTATGTCGACGGTGCCGAGGTCAAGACGGGTGGCGATCAATTCTCCATCGTCAGCCCCGCGGACGGGAACGTAGTGGCCGAGTACTCCCTCGCCACCACGGCCGACGTCGACGCCGCGGTGTCCTCGGCACGTGCCGCACTCCGCGGGTGGTCGACGGCCACTCCGGTGGACCGCTCGACCGTGCTGGCCAAGCTGGCCAGGCTCGCCGACGAGGCGTCGGACGACCTGGTGGCCGAGGAGGTCAGCCAGACCGGCAAGCCCGTGCGCCTCGCCCGCGAGTTCGACGTCCCGGGCAGCATCGACAACATCGACTTCTTCGCCGGGGCCGCACGGCACCTGGAGGGCAAGGCGACCGCCGAGTACTCGGGCGACCACACCTCCAGCATCCGCCGCGACGCGATCGGCGTCGTCGCCACCATCACGCCGTGGAACTACCCGTTGCAGATGGCGGTATGGAAGGTGTTGCCCGCGTTGGCCGCCGGCTGCTCCGTGGTGATCAAACCCGCCGAGATCACGCCGCTGACCACGCTGACGCTGGCGCGGCTCGCGACCGAGGCGGGCCTGCCCGACGGCGTGCTGAACGTCGTCACGGGCGCCGGACACGACGTCGGCACTGCGCTCGCCGGCCACGCCGACGTCGACCTGGTGACGTTCACCGGGTCGACTCCCGTCGGGCGCAAGGTGATGGCGGCCGCCGCGGCGCACGGCCATCGCACCCAGCTAGAACTGGGCGGCAAGGCGCCGTTCGTGGTGTTCGACGACGCCGATCTCGACGCGGCCATCCACGGCGCGGTCGCGGCGTCGCTGATCAACACCGGTCAGGACTGCACTGCGGCCACCCGCGCGATCGTCGCGCAACCCCTCTACGACGACTTCGTGGCGGGCGTCGCCGAACTCATGGGCAAGGTCGTCGTCGGCGACCCGTATGACCCGGACACCGACCTGGGCCCGTTGATCACGATGGCGCACCGCGACAAGGTGGCGGGCATCGTCTCGCGCGCACCCGGCGAGGGCGGCCGCGTCGTCACCGGCGGCAGCGCGCCGGATCGGCCCGGGTCGTTCTACCGCCCGACGCTGATCGCCGACGTCGACGAGCGCTCGGAGGCCTACCGCAACGAGATCTTCGGACCGGTGCTCGTCGCCCGGCCGTTCACCGACGACGACGACGCCATCCGGCAGGCCAACGACACCGAGTACGGATTGGCTGCCTCGGCCTGGACGCGCGACGTGTACCGCGCGCAGCGGGCGTCGCGCGAGATCCACGCGGGGTGCGTGTGGATCAACGACCACATCCCGATCATCAGCGAGATGCCGCACGGCGGCGTCGGCGCCTCGGGCTTCGGCAAGGACATGAGCGACTACTCCTTCGAGGAGTACCTCACCATCAAGCACGTGATGAGCGACATCACCGCCGTGGCCGAAAAGGATTGGCACCGGATCATCTTCAGCAAGCGATGAGCACCCTCGCCCCACGAGACATCACCGAGGCGCAGTGGCGCGACGTCCCTCTGCTGACGGCCACCAGCTTCGGCTCGACCTGGCATCCCCAGACGTTCACGGCGTGGCGGACGGCCATGCCGCCGCGCAGCTCGGTGGTCATCGTCGACGGCGACGACCTGGTCGGACAGGCGCACTACCTGGACTTCGAACTGACGGTGCCCGGCGGTGCGGTACTGCCGACCGCGGGCATCACGTGGGTCGGGGTGGCGCCGACGCACCGCCGCCGCGGGCTGCTGCGCGCGATGTACACCGACCTGCACGACCGCTTCGCGGAGAACGGATATCCGCTGGCCGCCCTGACCGCGACCGAGGGTGGCATCTACGGCCGCTTCGGGTACGGCCCCGCCACCGTCGACACCGAACTCACCATCGACCGCCGGTTCGCCCGATTCCATCGTGACGCACCCGATCCCGGCGGTGTCAAGATCGTGCGGCCCGGCGAGCACCGCGACGACCTCGCCGCCATCTACGACCGGTACCGGCGGCGCACGCCAGGCGGCCTGGCCCGTCCGACACCGCTGTGGGACGACCTGCTCGCCGACTGGGAGGACTCGCGTGGCGGGGGCACCGCCTGGTTCTGCTTCCTGCACGACGACGGCTATCTGCTCTACCGGATGTTCCGCGGATCGGCGAGAACCGTTCGGGTGGAGGAGTTCACGGCCGTCACGCCCGAGGCGCACGCCGCGCTGTGGCGAGCGCTGATCGGCCTCGACCTGGTCGAGACCATCACGGTCGTCAGTCACCCCGGTGACCCGCTGCCCTACCTGCTCGACGATCCGCGGCTGGTCCGCACCACCGGGTCGGAGGACGGCCTGTGGCTGCGGCTGATGGACGTGCCCACCGCGCTCTCGGCGAGAACGTACGCAGCCGACCTCGACACGGTCCTGGAGGTCGGTGACGGATTCCGTTCCGACGGGGGACGGTTCGCGCTGTCCATCCGGGACGGCCGGGCGGAGTGCGCCCCGACGGATGCGCCCGCGGAGTTCACCCTCGACCTCGACGTGTTGGGCAGCCTGTACCTGGGCGGACACTCGGCCGCTCTGCTCGCGGCGGCCAATCGCATCCGCTGCAGCGACCGCGCGCAACTCGCGCGCCTCGATGCGGCCTTCCACAGCGACGTGCCCGCGCGGTTGGGCTTTCACTTCTAGGTGCCGGCGTACGGCGCCGTCGACCAAGGGGGCCGTGTGTCACAGTTGTCGGGTGAAGTACGGGCAGGGCTGGGAACCGAGGGCCGTCGACTGGTCGTCGACGCGTGGCCGCATCCTGCTGTCGGCGTCGGTGTTGTTCGCCCAGCGCGGCTACTTCGGCACCTCGACGCGTGACATCGCCGAGGCCGTCGCGATCCGGCAGCCCTCGCTGTTCCACCACTTCCAGGCCAAGCACGAAATCTTCCGGACGCTCGTCGAACTCGACCTCGGGCCCTCGATCGACCGGATGAACCAACGGCTCGGCGAGGACTCCCGCTGGGCCGAGAAGTTGCACCTGGCGATCGCGTGTGACGTCCGCGAAATCCTCGTCCAGCCCTTCGACGCCCGCGGCCTCTATCAGGACGCAGTGCTCGCACTCGACGAGTTCGCGGCCGAGCGCGAGGGCATCGCGCTCTTCCACGATCAGATCGAGCGCGTGATCGACGGTGGTTGCCAGGCAGGGGAATTCGTGCCGTTCGAGTCGAGTTTCGTGCAGCGTGCCATCAACGGCGTGCTGTTCGAGACGTTGCGCGAGCAGGGTGGTCCCTCGGGTTCCATGCGGCAGGAGCGGCCCCTGCAGGCGGCAGACTTCGTCGTGCGGTCTCTGCTCGTCGACCAGTCCAGGCTGCCGGACATCCGTGAGGTGACGCTTGCGCGCCTCGGCGACCTCGAGATGAGCACCGTCCCCTGACGCGCCGGCAGTCGACCGTGTGACGACTGCGTAAACCGTGTTACGAGTTCCGTCAAACCGTTCCTCCACGGCCGACGGTGCCCTATCGTTCGATAGGGAAGTCGCCATGACCTGCACGGCGTGCGACCGGACCGCTCTATCTCTGGAGGAAAAGTTGAAGAAATCGTTGATCGCCGGCCTCGCCGGCGTTGCACTCTTCGGCCTCGTGGGTTGTTCGTCGTCGTCCGACGAGGCAGCGCCGAGCCCGACCGGTCCCGCGAAGGTCTCACCGCCCGCGATCCTGGAGGCCGACACGCTCACGATCTGCGCGCCGAACGACGGCACGCCGCCGAACGTCTACCACGACGAGTCGGGCAAGCTGGTCGGCAGCGAGGTGGAACTGGGCGAGGCGCTTGCCGCTCAGATGGGTCTCAAGGCGAAGTTCCACGAATCCTCCTTCGCCACGGTCATTCCCACGTTGCAGGCCAAGCAGTGCGACGTGATCATGGCCCAGCTGTACATCAAGCCGGAGCGCGAGGCCGTCGTCGACTTCGTGCCGTACGTGTTGTCCGGCACCGGCATCGCGGTATCCGAGGACAAGCCGGCCGACATCACCGGCATGGATGACAGCCTGTGCGGCAAGAAGGTCGTCCTGGCAGTCGCCACCACGGCCGAGTCGCTGGCGCAGGAGCAGTCGGAGAAGTGCACGGCCGCAGGCAAGCCGCCGGTCGACATCACGCGCAGCAACCAGGCCGACGTGTCGATCCAGCAGGTGCAGAACGGTCAGGCAGACGCGTTCATGGACACCGCCGAGACGCTGGGCTACTACGCCACCAAGACCGGCGCGAAGATCACGCCGGTGGGCGACCCGTTCGGCACCATCGAGATCGGCGCCGCCACGCTGAAGGGCAACACCGCCCTGCACGACGCCATCGCCCAGGCGCTCACCGAACTCGAGTCGAACGGGACGTACGAGAAGATCCTCGATGAGTGGGGCATGAGCGACCTGGCCATCTCCAGCTGATCGGAAGGCGAAGTCAATGCAGTTCGATTGGGCCTTCTTCTGGAAGTCGCTGTTCGCCCCGAGTGAACCGTTCGTCGACGGGCTGATCCTCACGATCGTCGTCTCCGCGGTCGCCATGGTCCTCGCCACGCTCGTCGGCCTGGGAATCGCGCTGATGCGGCGCTCACGATTTGCGGTGGTGCGCTGGTGCGCCGGGTTCTACATCTGGGTGATCCGCGGGACGCCGCTGCTCGTGCAGCTCGTCATCATCTACACCGGCCTCGCAGCCATCGGGCTCTACCAGTTCCACGACGCGTCGCTCCTCGGGCTGTCGGTCAAGGCCGCCGTCCAAGCCGCGATCATCGGGCTGATGATCAACGAGAGCGCCTACATCGCCGAGATCATCAGGGCCGGACTCGATTCCGTGCCAAAGGGCCAGTTCGAGGCGGCGGCATCACTGGGCATGACACCCACCAGGTTGATGCGCTTCGTCATCGTGCCGCAGTCGCTTCGCGTCATGGTGCCGCCGATGGGCAACTCGTTCAACGGGATGATGAAGACCACGTCGGTGCTGTCGGTGATCGGCGTGAGCGAGATGTTCCTCGTCACCCAGCAGATCAGTTCGGCGACGTTCCACACGTTCGAGATCTTCATCGTCGCCGCCATCTACTACCTGGCGCTGACCACCGTGTGGACGTTCATTCAGGCGGGCATCGAGAACCGGCTCACCCGGCAGCTCGGCATCGAGGTGCGCGTACCCATCACCGCGCGGTTGTTGGGCGCGCGTCGTTCGGGTCCGACCGCGACGGCCAACGCAACCCTGCAACCACACGGATGAGTACCGCACCCGAGGGAGATGCCATGAGCGCGAACGACGTACGCGAGAGGACCGACGTACCCATCGTGTCGGTGCGCAATGCCTGCTGCACGCTGGGCGGACGCCGCGTCCTCAACGACGTGAACCTCGACGTGGAACGCGGGCAGGTCGTCGTGCTCATCGGTCCCTCCGGCGCGGGCAAGACCACGCTCCTGCGGTCGGTGAACCACCTCGAGTCGCTGGACAGCGGTGAGGTGTTGATCGGGGGCGTGTCGATCGCACACCGCGAGGTGGGTTCCGAACGCAAGATCGGCGTCGCCGAGCTGGCCCACCGCCGCCGCGAGATCGGCTTCGTCTTCCAGCACTTCAACCTCTTCCCGCACATGACGGCGCTGGAGAACGTCTGGAACGGCCCGGTCCGGGTGCTCGGTCAGCCGAAGGCCAAGGCACGCGAAGATGCCAGGGCCCTGCTCGAGCGAGTGGGATTGGGCGACAAGGGCGAATCGCGCCCGAGCCAGCTGTCCGGCGGCCAGCAGCAGCGGGTCGCTATCGCCCGCGCGCTGGCGATGCGCCCGAAGGTCATGCTGTTCGACGAACCGACCAGCGCACTCGACGTCGAGATGGTCGGTGAGGTGCTGGAAGTGATGCGGGAACTGGCGCGCGAGGAGATGACGATGCTCGTGGTGAGCCACGAGATGCGATTCGCGAGGGACGTCGCCGACCGCATCATCGTCATGGACGCAGGCCGCATCATCGAGGACGCACCGCCCAGCGAGCTGTTCGCCAACCCGAAGAACGAGCGGACCAAGGCGTTCCTGTCGACGATCCACTGACTCGTCGCATCCACCCGTCGTCGATACGACCCCACGAGGGGAGCAGTTCAACCGTGCCCACACCGCGCGCCGGTGCCTTCACCGGCGCCATAGCCACACCGCATGCCTCCGCGACGGACGCCGCGGTTGCGGCCTACCGGGATGGCGGAAACGCCATCGACGCGGCCATCGCCGCCGCCGCCGTCCTCACCGTGGTCTATCCACACAACGTGGCACTGGGCGGTGATCTGATCGCGGTGGTGCGCACCCCGGACGGCACCGTGCGCCACGTCAACGCCTCGGGATGGGCGGGTGCGGCCGCCGACGTCACCGCGATGCAGGCCGAGCACGGCGCCACGCTCCCGGACCGTGGCGCGGACACCGTCACGGTCCCCGGTGGCGTCCGTGGCTGGGATGTGCTGCGCGACTTCGGGAGTCGGCTTCCGTGGGAGCGCCTGATGCAGCCCGCCGAGCAGGCCGCCAGGGACGGAGTGCCGGTGCCGGCCTCCCTACACGCGCACCTCGTCGATCCGGAGAACGCGGATCTGCACGGACTCGCGGACTTCGAGCGCGTGTTCCGCCCGGGTGGACGAGACCTGCGACTCGGCGATCGCCTTCGGCAGCCTGCGCTGGCCGAGACCTTCGCCGCGCTGGCCGAGGGCGGGCCCGACGAGTTCTACACCGGTGGCCTCGCCGCGCGCACCGTCGAGTACCTGCGCTCCCGCGGGTCGGTACTCGACGCCGCGGACTTCGCCGAATTCTGTCCGGAGGTGGGAGATCCCGCGTCGGTCGACTTCCGCGGCCTGACGGTGTTCACCAGCCCGCCGAACACCCAGGGCTTCGTGATGCTGCGGGCGTTGCGTGCCATCGACGAACTCGGCATCGAGGCGCCACTGGCCGACGGACTCGGCACGTTGATGCGAATGTTCCACCACGGCAACCGGTTGAGGTCCGATCACCTGGCCGACCCCCGGTTCGCCACGGTGGACGTCGCGGCGCTGGTGAACGACGATCTGCGCGCAGCCACCTCTCTGGTGGACGCGACGGCCGCGCTGTCGGTGCCGCGCGGTGACACGGTCGGAATCGCCGCTGCCGATGGCGACGGCATGGCGGTGTCGTTGATCCAGAGCGTGTTCCACGCGTTCGGTTCGGGACTGGTCGACCCACGCACTGGCATCCTGTTCCACGATCGCGGCACCAGCTTCTCGCTTCGGCCCGGCTCGCCGAACCTGTTGGCGCCCAGAAAGCGACCGGTTCACACGTTGATGCCGATGATCGTGACCCAGGGGGATGACCTGCGGCAGGTGCTGGCAACGATGGGTGGGCAGGGGCAGCCGCAGATCCTGACCCAGGTGTTCCTGCGCATGCTGGCCGGGGCGAGCGCCGCCGACGCGATCGCCGCGCCGCGCGCCATCGTGGGACGGCAGATGCTGGGCGGAACGGAGGACACCGTCGTCGTCGAGTCGGATGCCGACGGCGAGGCGCTGGCGGCGCTGCGCGCGTCGGGCCTCTCGGTCGACGAAGTACCGCCGCACACCGAGGGGCTCGGCCAAGCCAACGTGGTGACCACGGACTCGAGCGGGCAGCTCACGGCAGCGGCCGACCCACGGGCCGACGGATCGGCGATCGTGGCGCACTACGTCCGCCACCAGCGACCCCCGTTGGTCGGGCAGTGAGCCGGCATCTCCACCTCTGGCTGATGATGACGCTGACCGTGGTGACCGGGGCGCTCGACGCCGTCGGCTATCTCGGTCTGGATCGGGTGTTCACCGGCAACATGACCGGAAACGTGGTCATCCTCGGCATGGGCATCGCCGCCGACGAAGGGCTCCCGGTGGCCGGGCCGCTGATCGCGCTGATCGGTTACGTGGTGGGGGCGGCGCTCGTGGGCGGCTTGATCCGCGGCCGCGAGCGTGCGTGGACCGCCGTGGTGACCGCCACCGTCGTCGCCAACGCCGTGGTGCTCGCCGCGGTGGCGACGGCACTGCTGTTCGTACCCGAACCGGGGCGGTCACCGGCCGGAATCGCCTGCGCTGCAACGATCGCAGTGGTCATGGGGGCCCAGGCGTCCGTGGCGCGGTTCCTCGCGGTGACCGACATGACCACCGTGGTGGTTACGTCGACCATCACGTCATACGCGAGCGAGACGCTGTTCAAGGGCGGGTTGACGTGGTTCACCCACCGCCGGCTGTGGGCCGTCGTGGCCATCTTCGCCGGGGCGTTGGCGGGCGGCTTGATGATCAAGCTTCACATCAGTGCGCCGGTGTACGCCGCGGCCGCCGCGACGCTCGTCTGCGGAGTGCTTGGGCACGTCCTCTGGGAGCGCACGGCGGCCACGGTCTCGTAACCGGTCTCTAGACGATGCGGATCAGCTTCTTGTTGACGAACTCGTCGATGCCGAACCGGCCGAGCTCGCGCCCGAAGCCCGACCGCTTGACGCCGCCGAACGGCAGCTCCGCACCCTCGGCGCCCACGGCGTTGACGAACACCATGCCTGCGTCGATGCGATCGGCGACTCGGCGGGCCTGCTCGTCGTCGGTGGTGAACACGTAGGAGCCCAGTCCGAACGGGGTGTCGTTGGCGAGTTCGACGGCCTCCTCCTCGTTGGCGACCTTGTATACCGTGGCGACGGGGCCGAACAGCTCCTCGCGGTACGTCGCTGAATCGGGTGAGACTCCCGTCAGCACGCCCGGCGGGAAGAACGCACCCTTGCGCTCACCGTCGGTGATCAGGTTCGCACCGTCGTCCACGGCGCGCTTGACCTGATCGTCGAGCCGCTCGGCGGCGGCGACCGAGGACAGCGGGGCGAGACCGTCGGCCTTCTCGAGCACCTTCTTGGTGAACTTGTCGACGAACTCGTCGTAGACGTCCTCGGCGACGATGATCCGCTTGGCCGCGTTGCAGGCTTGGCCGGTGTTCTCGAAGCGCCCGTCGATCGCCGCCTCGACGGTCGAGTCGAGGTCGTCGGTGCTCAACAGGATGAACGGGTCGGAGCCGCCGAGTTCCAGCACGACCTTCTTGAGGTTGCGGCCGGCGATCTCGGCGACCGCTGCCCCCGCGCGCTCGGAGCCGGTGAGCGAAACGCCTTGCACCCGTGGGTCGGCGATCGCCTCGGCGATCTGCTCGTTGGTAGCGTAGACGTTGACGTAGGCGCCCTCGGGGTAGCCGGCGTCGAGGAAGATCTGCTGCAGCGCGGCGGCCGATTCCGGGCACTGCGGGGCGTGCTTGAGCACGATCGTGTTGCCCAACACCAGGTTCGGGCCTGCGAAGCGGGCCACCTGGTAGTACGGGTAGTTCCACGGCATGATGCCCAGCAGCACGCCGACGGAGCTGCGCCGGATCAGTGCCGAACCGTCACCCTCGAGCAGTTCGATGGGCTCGTCGGCGAGGAACTTCTCGGCGTTGTCGGCGTAGTAGGTGTAGATCGCGGCGCTGAACTCGACCTCGCCGACCGACTGGTCGAGCGGCTTGCCCATCTCGCGCTGGATGATCTTGGCGAGGTCGTCCTTGCGTTCCTCGTGCAGCTCGGCCACCCGGCGGATCAGCGCTGCGCGGTCGGCGACGCTGGAGGTGCGCGACCACTCGCGGTGGGCCTTCGCCGCGGCCGCGATGGCCTGCTCGATCTGCTCGTCGGTGGCAGTCGGGTATTCCTTGACCAGCTCGCCCGTCGATGGATCGACGACGGCGTACAGGGACGTGCTCATGTGATGGTGCTCCTTCTGGGAAGCGGCATGTTCTCTTCGATCCTTCACGAATTCAGTCGTGGTCCGCAACGTTCGCGACGAAATCAGTATGCAGGGCGCTATCCCCGTAGCGGTCTCACTCGGTGCGGGGCACGACCACCACGGGCACGTCCACCCCGGCCAGGATGCGTGCGGCGGTGGAGCCGAGGAAGATGCGCCGCGGCGCGGCGAAGCGGCTCGACCCCACGATCAGCAGCGCGCCGTCGGCCCAGTTGAGCTTCTTCAGCGCGGACTCCAGGGTCAGGCCGTCGGCCACCAGCGACTCGATCTCGGGGGAGTCCGGCAGGGTGCGAGCCGCGACGGCGAGGTTCTCCTCGGCCGCCTCGATCTGCATCTGACGGACCTCCTTGACGCTTGCGGCCTCGGCGAGGTTCTCCGCCGAGACCAGCGACAGCATGCGGATGGGCAGGGTGGCGGCACTGGCCAGCGTCAGCGCGAACGGCAGGGGGTTGTCGTCACCGGGCCGGGTGGGGATGGCCGCGGTGATGGCGAGGATGGCGTCGTCCGGGTCCTCGGCGTAGCCGCGGGGCGCCAGCGCCACCGGGATCGGCGAGAGGTGCAGCAGTGCCTGGGTGACGGGTCCGATGGTGTGGCCGCCGAAGAATCCGTCGCGGGCGCCGCCGACGACGATCAGGTCGGAGGACTTCTCTTGCGCGAACCCGACCAGCGATTCGGCGAACGACTCACCGACGAGGACCGTCGAATTCGCCCTGACGCCATCGGCGGTCAGCGCCGTCAGCGCCTGCCCGGCCCAATGCTCGCCCTTGTTCACCAACAGCTGCTGGTACTCGGCGCGGCCGGGTTGTCCGTCGGGGAACTCCTCCCGGACCACCAGCACGACGTCGACGGTCGCATCGAACGTCCGCGCCAGCACGCTGGCCAGCGCGACGCCGTCGTCGCCCGTCGGAGTGGCGAGGTAGCCGACCGTCAAGTGCATGTTGTCTCCTTCGGGCGGCGTGCCCGTTCTCTCGAGGGATCAGAAGGTGTCCGGGACCTTGGCCTCGGTGGAGGCGTTGAGCGTCTCGCCGCGGAAGAAGCGCTTGGTCCCGAACGCCCAGCACGCCAACATCAACGGGACGCCTAGCGCCAACATGCCGACGCCGAGCACGAAGACGCCGCCGATGGGGCCGAACGCCGTGTAGCCGTAATCGGGCTGGACCATGTCGATCGCGCTCTTGACGAAGGCCAACGTGAGTGCGATCGCGCCCAGCAGTGGGAAGAGGCCTCGCATGAAGAAGTTGCGCGCGCTCTGGAACAGCGTCCTGCGGAAGTACCAGACACATGCGTACGCGGTGATGCCGTAGTAGAACGCGACCGCGAGGCCGAGCGAGGAAATGGAATCGGCCAGTGCGTTCTGGCTGACGAAGGTCAACACCAGGTAGAAGGTGAGCGCCGAGATTCCCATGACGATGGTGCCGAACGCGGGCGTCATGTACTTGGGGTGCACGTTGGAGAAGCGCTTCGGGATGGCCTCGTAGACGGCCATCGACAGGCTGCCGCGGGCCGTGGGAAGGATGGTCGTCTGCGTCGAGGACAGCGCCGAGATGGACACCGTCAGCAGTAGCAACGAGGCGACGATGCTGCCGGCCACCGGTTCGCCGAGGATGGTGAGGGTGTCGCTGACGTTCTCCTCGTTGGTCAGTCCGATGCCGGTGTCCCCGAAACCCGCGAACGACTGCACGGCATAGGCCACCAGCACGTAGGTGAACACCAGGATCAGCGTCGTGATGACGGCAGCTCGACCCGGCGTCTTCTCGGGATCCTTCGTCTCCTCGCCGACGGCCAGGCAGGAGTCCCATCCCCAGTAGATGAAGATGCACAGGATGACGGCGGCGGCGATGGAGGACATGTCCAGTCCACCGGGCCACAGCCAACTCCACTGCGGCGCGATCGCCTGATCCCCTGCCGTGCCGCTGAACACCCGAATCAGCGCGATGACGCTCACGGAGATGAGGACGCCGAACTGCACGGCGATCATGACGTATTGGATGCGTTCGGACACCACGATGCCGCGCGCACTGACCAACGTCATCGCGATGATGAAGAACGAGCCCAACAGGACCTTCGCGGTGAGCGAATCGGCCAACTCGTCCTGGCCGAGGAACCGGTAGAGGTAGATGGCGGCGACCTCGGCGACGTTCGCGAGGACGATGATCGCCGACACGGCCAGGCCCCAACCGCCGATCCAGCCGATCCACGGCCCGAATGCCTTTGTGCCCCAAGTGAACGTGGTCCCGCAGTCCGGCGTGTCCTGCGACAGTTCCTTGTACGCGAACGCCACGAGGAGCATGGGGATGAAGGCGAGTACGAACATCGACGGAGCCTTCTCGCCGACGGCAAGCACCACGAAGCCCAGGGTGGCGGCCAGGCTGTAGGCGGGAGCGACCGACGCGAGTCCGATGGTGACGTTGCCCAGCAGGCCGAGCGCGCCGGCTTGCAGGCCCTTGTCCACGACGGCGGGCGCGGTCCCCGGCTGTTCAGCGATTGCCATGGTGGCTGAATATACGGTTCCGCTGATTACGACGGGTCGATACCACGGATCAGTTCGGTTACGGGTGCCGCCACGACTGATTCCGTCGCATCGCCGCGTTGATGGCCTGTTCCGGACCGGTGCGCGCCGATAGGCTCGAGGGGTGACCACGAGGGTCGACGAGTTCGAGCGGCTGCGACCGCATCTGCTCGCCGTCGCCTACCGGTTGACCGGCACGTTCGCCGACGCCGAGGATGCGGTGCAGGACGCCTGGCTGCGGTGGAACGGCCTCGGTGCCAAGCGCGACGGCATCGCCGATCCGAGGGCGTGGCTGACGACCGTGGTCAGTCGTATCGGGCTCGACCGGTTGCGGTCGGCGGCGCACCGCCGGGAGACCTACGTGGGGGAGTGGCTGCCCGAGCCCGTCGTCACGTCGCTGCAGGGCAGCGATCCACTGGCCGCGGTCGTGGCGGGCGAGGACGCCCGGTTCGCCGCGATGGTCGTCCTCGAGCGGCTGACGCCCGACCAGCGCGTGGCGTTCGTGCTGCACGACGGCTTCGCGGTGCCGTTCGCCGAGATCGCCGACGTGCTGGGGGTCAGCGAGGCGTCGGCGCGTCAGTTGGCGTCGCGGGCCCGCCGCACGGTGGCAGGCGCGCCCCCGCCTCCGCGCGACCCGAACCACGACGAGGTGGTCGGCAAGCTGATGGCCGCGATGGCGAGCGGTGACCTGTCGGCCGTCGTCGCCCTGCTGCACCCCGAGGTTACGTTCACCGGCGACTCGAATCGCAGGGCGCCGACAGCCGCTCGCGTCATCCACGGCCCGGAGAAGGTGGCGCGGTTCTTCTTCGGTCTGGCCGCGCGGTACGGGCCGAAGATGTTCTCCGGTGGGAGCTTTGCGCTCGTCAACGGCGAGTTGGGGTTCTACAGCGAGCGCACCCGGACCGACGGCGACTGGCCGGAGCTGGCGCCGCGCATCCAGGCGCTCACGGTGCGCGACGGCCTGGTGTATGCCATCTGGGATGTCGCCAACCCGGACAAGTTCACGGCGTCGCCGCTGGCCGCAGCCGAGTCGCAGGACTAGGTCGCCCAGGGCACCCGGCAGGCGTCGCCGGAGCTGAAGCCTTGCTCGGTGATGCCGAGCGCGGTGTTCATCCTGGCCCGCATGTTCTCGACGCCGATCTGGTAGGTCAGCTCCATGACACCCTTGTCGCCGAACCGCTTTCGTAGGTCGGCGACCTGCTCGTCGGTGACGGCGTGGGGGTCGGTGGTGATCGCGTCGGCGTAGGCGATCGCGGCGCGTTCGTCGTCGGAGAAGTGCGGCGAGGTGGCGTAGGCGTCGATCTGCTGGAGCCGATCGAGGTCAAGTCCGTCCATGCGCATGAGCATCGACCCGAAGTCGACGCACCAGGAGCAGCCGACGGTGCGCGCGGTCCGGTAGACGGCGAGCTGCCGCACGCTGGCGGGCAGGGCGTCCGACGCCCGGTCGAGCATCCCCTCGTGCACGGCGCCCGCGAGCATCAGCCCGGGATGGTGGGCGTACACCGCGAACGGTTCGGGCACCTCACCGAATCGGCGTTTGGTGTAGCGCCACATCAGCCGTGTCATCAGCGATGCCTTGGCGGGGGACAGGGGTTCGAGTCGCGTGGTCATACCCCTCAGACGAGGCAACCCCCGGATGTGTGACAGGCACCTTCTCCGAGTGCACCATCTCCGGGGGGCACCTTCTCCGGCGAGCGTGCGTGTCTGCGGGCGACACGCCGCTCTAGAACAGGAGTTCACGCACGCTCGCGCGGGGTAGCGGCGGTAGGGAGCCTGGGATGCGCGGTGCCGGCGTGGTGGCCGTCCTCGGGGTGGTGGCCGCCGTGCCCTACGCGGTCGTCGAACTCGTCGCCTGGCAACTCGCGTTCTGACCGCACGAGCGTGCGTGAACTCGGGTCGAAACCCGGCGTGTCTTCCGCAGACACGCACGCTCGCGGAAGGGGTCTAGCGCGCGAACATCAGTGCGCGCTTGACCTCCTGGATCGCCTTGGTGACCTCGATGCCGCGGGGGCAGGACTCCGTGCAGTTGAACGTGGTGCGGCAGCGCCACACGCCGTCCTTCTCGTTCAGGATGTCGAGACGCTCGGCGGCGGCCTCGTCACGGCTGTCGAAGATGAACCGGTGGGCGTTGACGATCGCGGCCGGGCCGAAGTACGAACCCTCGGTCCAGTACACCGGGCAGCTGGTGGTGCAGCAGGCGCAGAGGATGCACTTGGTGGTGTCGTCGTAGCGTGCCCGGTCGGTCTGGCTCTGAATGCGTTCGCGCGTCGGCTCGTTGCCGCTGGTGATCAGGAACGGCTTCACGGCGCGGTAGGCGTCGAAGAAGGGCTCCATGTCGACGATGAGGTCCTTCTCGACCGGCAGGCCGCGAATCGGCTCGATGGTGATCGTGAGCTGCTTGCCGGGCTTCTTCGGCAGCAGGTCGCGCATCAGCACCTTGCACGCGAGGCGGTTGACGCCGTTGATCCGCATGGCGTCCGACCCGCACACACCGTGTGCGCAGGACCGGCGGAAGCTCAGCGTGCCGTCGAGGTACCACTTCGCGTAGTGCAGCAGGTTGAGCAGCCGGTCGGTGGGCAGGCACGGCACGCGGAAGCTCTGGAAGCCTGCGCCGTCGGGATCGTCGGGGTTGAATCGCGCGATCTTCAACGTGACCATCACCGCGCCATCGGGCACGGGCGGCTCCTGCTGATCGACCTTGTCGATGGCGGGTGCGCTCATCGGCCCTCGCTCTTCACGCAAGCGCTCATCGTCAGTACTTCCGTTCCATCGGTTCGTAGCGCGTCTGGACCACGGGCTTGTAGTCCAGGCGGATGTCGGAGAGCAGGTCGGTGGCCTTGGCCGAGCCCCCGGTCGCTTCGCTCTTGTCGTCGATCACCTTGTACGCCATGGTGTGGCGCATGTAGTTGGTGTCGTCGCGGTTCGGGTAATCCTCGCGGGCGTGACCGCCACGGGACTCCTTGCGGTTCAGTGCACCGGCGACGGTGACCTCGGCCAGCTCCAGCAGGAAGCCCAGCTCGATGGCCTCGAGCAGGTCGCTGTTGTAGCGCTTGCCCTTGTCCTGCACGGTGATTCGCGCGTACCGCTCCTTGAGGGAGTGGATGTCGGTCATCGCCTGCTTGAGCGTCTCCTCGGTGCGGAACACCGCGGCGTTGTTGTCCATCGACTGCTGCAGGGCGCCACGGATGTCGGCGACGCGCTCGTTGCCGTGCTCGGAGAGGATGTCGCCCACCCAGCTCGTCACCATCCCCGCGGGCTGGGTCGGCATGTCGACGAAGTCGTGGTTCATCGCGTAGTCCGCGGCGGCGAGCCCGGCGCGGCGGCCGAACACGTTGATGTCGAGCAGCGAGTTGGTGCCGAGGCGGTTCGAGCCGTGCACCGACACGCATGCGCACTCGCCGGCGGCGTACAGGCCGGGCACGACGGAGTTGTTGTCGCGCAACACCTGTCCGTGCACGGTGGTCGGGATGCCGCCCATCACGTAGTGGCACGTCGGGTACACCGGCACCAGCTCGGTCACCGGGTCGACGCCGAGGTAGGTGCGGGCGAACTCGGTGATGTCGGGCAGCTTCGCCTCGAGGACGTCGGCGCCGAGGTGGCGCACGTCGATGTAGACGTAGTCCTTGTTCGGTCCGGCGCCACGTCCCTCGAGCACCTCGAGGACCATGGACCGCGCGACGATGTCACGCGGCGCAAGGTCGACGATCGTCGGCGCGTACCGCTCCATGAACCGTTCGCCGTCGGCGTTGAGCAGGCGACCGCCCTCACCGCGCACGGCTTCGGAGATCAGGATGCCGAGGCCGGCCAGACCCGTCGGGTGGAACTGGTGGAACTCCATGTCCTCCAGCGGAAGTCCCTTGCGGAACACGATGCCGAGCCCGTCGCCCGTCAGCGTGTGGGCGTTGGACGTGGTCTTGTACATCCGGCCCGACCCGCCGGTGGCGAACACGATCGCCTTGGCGTGGAAGACGTGGACGTCACCGGTGGCCAGCTCGTAGGCCACGATGCCGGTCGCGACGGGGCCGCCGGGGGTGTCCGACAGCACCAGGTCGAGTGCGTAGAACTCGTTGAAGAACTCCACGTCGTGCTTGACGCAGTTTTGGTACAGGGTCTGCAGGATCATGTGGCCGGTGCGGTCGGCGGCGTAACAGGCGCGGCGGACCGGGGCCTTGCCGTGGTCACGGGTGTGGCCGCCGAAGCGGCGCTGATCGATGCGGCCCTCGGGGGTGCGGTTGAACGGCATCCCCATCTTCTCGAGGTCGTAGACGGCGTCGATGGCCTCACGGCACATGATCTCGACGGCGTCCTGGTCGGCGAGGTAGTCGCCGCCCTTGACGGTGTCGAAGGTGTGCCACTCCCAGTTGTCGTCCTCGACGTTGGCGAGCGCGGCGCACATGCCGCCCTGCGCGGCACCGGTGTGGCTGCGCGTCGGGTACAGCTTGGTGAGCACGGCCGTCCGGGCGCGGGGGCCTGCCTCGACGGCGGCACGCATGCCTGCGCCGCCGGCACCCACGATCACGACGTCGTAGCGGTGTTCAGTAATCACTTCGAGATCACCTGACTTCTTCCCAAGATCGATGTTGCCGGTTCCGGGCGGCCCGTCACGAGATGTTCGGGTCGAACGTCAGCAGCACGTAAGTACCCAGCACCAGCGTGAAGACGATCGACAGCAGCAGCACGGTGTTCAGCCAGAACTTCGTCGAGTCCTTGCGGGTGTAGTCCGCAATGATCGTCCGCATGCCGTTGCCGCCGTGCAGCTGAGCCAGCCAGAGCAGCGCCAAGTCCCAGGTCTGCCAGAACGGCGACGCCCAGCGCTGCGCGATGAAGTTGAAGTCGAGGCGGTACACGCCGTTCTCGACCATCAACATGATGTAGAGGTGCCCGAGTGCCAGGAACACCAGCACCAGGCCGGAGAAGCGCATGAACAGCCACGCGTACTTCTCGAAGTTGGGCATCGCACTGCGACGGCGCGGGGCGCGCGGGTTGTCCAGCCCGGCGGGCCGGTCGAACGCCCGCTGCATCACGGGTGCGGGGCCGCCGCGCTCGGTGATGTGGTCGTAGGGGTTCTCCACTGCGGGGCTCATAGGAAACGCTCCACCATGTGCATGCCAATCACTCCGAGGGAGCCGACGAGGGCGGCGATGAAGACTCCGGCGACGACCCACAGCATCTGACGCTGGTAGCGGGGACCGTCCTTCCAGAAGTCGATGAGGATGATCCGGATGCCGTTGAGGGCGTGGTAGAGCACGGCTGCCACCAGGCCCATCTCCATGAGGCCGATGATCGGGGTCTTGTAGGTCTCCATGACCTGGTTGAGCGCCTCGGGGCTCACGCGCAGCAGTGCCATGTCGAGCACGTGCACGAAGAGGAAGAAGAAGATCGTCGCACCGGAGATGCGGTGGAGAACCCACGACCACATGCCCGGGTCGCCGCGGTAGAGAGTGCGGCGGCGCGGTGGGGACGATCGCGGGGCCGGTATGGCCGAATCCGCGGCTGTTGCTGTACTCAATTTCCGACCTCCAACGCCATCGGTGGACGTCCGGGCAAAAGGTCCGCTCGATTGTTGCTCAATCGGCGGCGAACCTGCCCAAACCTCGGGTGGGACTCTAATCCCAATAGTCCTCTCCGAAGAACTAGCGTGTGGGCAGGGGTAGCCCTCCCAACGGCGAAGTTAGGGTGTCCTAGCTAGTGATTCGAGCCACCGACCCAAGTTTTCGGAATGCATTCAGAGCCCAACCGGCGGAGCTGACGTGACGACTGATATCGACTGGAATCTGTTGCGCGACAAGGCAATGGACGTCTCCAAGCATGCCTATGCGCCCTACTCGCGATTTCCGGTGGGTGCGGCCGCTCTGACCAGCGATGCGCGGATCGTGGCTGGTTGCAATGTGGAGAATGTCTCATATGGCCTGGGTCTCTGTGCCGAGTGCGCTGTGGTCTCGGCCCTACATTCCGGCGGCGGCGGACGTCTCCTTGCGCTGGTGTGCGTGGACGCCTCCGGGCGCCTCCTGATGCCGTGCGGACGATGCCGCCAATTGCTGCTCGAGCACGGCGGCGCCGACATGCTGATCGCCCACCCCGACGGGCCCCGGCCGCTGCGCGAACTGCTGCCCGACGCCTTCGGTCCCGACGACATCGAACGCGTGCACGGGGGAGGGCAATCGCAGTGACCCAGTTCACATCCGAGAATGCTCCGGTCACTCGCGCCGGGGCGCCGGCCACTCGCGCCGGGGCGCAAGCCCACCTCGACGCACCCACCGTCATCCGCACCAAGCGCGACGGGGGCGTGCTGTCGGACGCGGCCATCGACTGGGTGATCGACGGCTACACCCACGGTCGCGTCCACGACGAGCAGATGTCGGCGTTGTTGATGGCCATCTTCCTGCGCGGGATGGCCCCGACCGAGATCGCGCGCTGGACGGCCGCCATGATCGGCTCCGGCGAGCGGTTCGACTTCACCGATCTGCGGCGCGACGGGCGGCCGTTGGCGTTGGTGGACAAGCACTCCACCGGCGGGGTCGGAGACAAGATCACCATCCCGCTGGTGCCCGTCGTGATGGCGTGTGGCGCCGCGGTGCCGCAGGCCGCCGGGCGCGGGCTCGGGCACACCGGAGGGACGCTCGACAAGCTCGAGGCGATAGCCGGCTTCACCGCCGAGATCTCCAAAGCCCAGATCCGCGAACAACTTCAGGGCATTGGCGCCGCCGTGTTCGCCGCGGGTGACCTCGCCCCCGCCGACCGCAAGATCTACGCCCTGCGCGACGTCACCGCCACGACCGAGTCGCTGCCGCTGATCGCCAGTTCGGTGATGAGCAAGAAGATCGCCGAGGGCGCCCGCGCCCTGGTGCTCGACTCGAAGGTCGGACGCGGCGCATTCCTCAAGACCGAGGCGGAGTCGCGCGAACTGGCCCGCACGATGGTCGACCTGGGCACGGCGCACGGGGTCCCGACGCGTGCACTGCTGACCGACATGAACCGGCCGCTCGGCCGCGCCGTGGGCAACGCGGTGGAGGTCGCCGAGTCAATCGACGTACTGGCAGGCGGTGGCCCGGACGACGTCGTGGAGCTGACGTTGGCCCTGGCGCGGGAGATGCTCGACGCTGCCGGTGTCGACGGCATCGATCCAGCGCAGACGCTGGCCGACGGCACGGCCATGGACTCCTTCCGCGCGCTGGTCGGCGCGCAGGGCGGGGACCTGTCGCACCCGTTGCCGGTCGGCGCCCGTTCCGAGACCATCACGGCGCCGCACGGTGGCACGATGGGTGACATCGACGCGATGGCGGTGGGACTGGCGGTGTGGCGGCTCGGGGCGGGTCGTTCGGCCCCCGGCGAGCAGGTGCAGTTCGGTGCGGGCGTGGTCATGCACCGGCGACCGGGTGAGCCGGTTGCGGCGGGCGAGGCGCTGTTCACCCTCTACACCGACACCGAGGAACGGTTCGCCGGAGCGATGGCCGAACTCGACGGCGGATGGCGGGTGCTCTCGGCCGACGACCCGAGGCCCGACATCGGCCCACTCATCATCGATCGGATCACCTAGGAGCTGCGATGACGACGCCGTTGACACTGGAGAGCATCCAGCAGGCACCCAAGGCGCTGCTGCACGACCACCTCGACGGTGGCTTGCGGCCCGCGACCGTGGTGGAGTTGGCCGCCGAATGCGGGTACGACGACCTCCCCGAGACCGACGTCGACGAACTCGCCACGTGGTTCCGCACCCGGGCACACAGCGGGTCGCTGGTCCGCTACCTCGAGCCCTTCGCGCACACCGTCGGCGTCATGCAGACCCCGGAGGCCTTGCACCGGGTCGCCAAGGAGTGCGCAGAGGACCTCGCAGCCGACGCGGTGGTCTACGCCGAGGTGCGGTTCGCCCCCGAGCTGCACATCGAGGGCGGGCTCTCGCTCGACGCCGTCGTCGACGCGGTGCTCGCCGGGTTCGCCGACGGCGAGAAGGCCGCAGCCGCCGAGGGCAGGCCCATCACGGTGCGCTGCCTGGTGACCGCGATGCGGCACGCCGCCCGGTCGCGTGAGATCGCGGAGCTGGCTATCAGGTTCCGCGACAAGGGCGTCGTCGGCTTCGACATCGCGGGCGCCGAGGCCGGCTACCCGCCCAGCCGCCACCTCGACGCGTTCGAGTACATGCGAGGCAACAACGCGCGCTTCACGATTCACGCGGGCGAGGCATTCGGTCTGCCGTCGATCCACGAGGCCATCGCGTTCTGCGGGGCGGATCGGCTCGGGCATGGCGTCCGCATCGTCGACGACATCGAGCGCATGCCGGACGGCGCCGTGCGGCTCGGCCGCCTCGCGTCGCTGTTGCGCGACAAGCGCATTCCGCTGGAGATGTGCCCGAGCAGCAACGTGCAGACCGGTGCCGCGCCGAGCATCGAGGGTCACCCGTTCGACCTCCTGGCGCGGCTGCGCTTCCGCGTCACCGTCAACACCGACAACCGATTGATGAGCGACACCACGATGAGCCACGAAATGCGGCTGCTGGTAGACGCTTTCGGATACGGCTGGACCGATCTGCAGCGGTTCACGATCAACGCGATGAAGTCGGCGTTCATCCCGTTCGACGAACGTCTGTCGATCATCGACGACGTCATCAAGCCGCGCTACGCGGTACTGGTCGGCTAGCCGAGCACGTCGCGAAGGCGGTCGGCGAATGCATCGGGCACGGCCATGAAGCCACCGTGGTCGCCGGGGAACTCGGCGAGTTCGGCGCCGAGCAGGTCGGCCGTGGCACGCGACGTCGCGTCGGTCAGCAGCGTGCTGGATCCGACGCCGAGGCCGATCACTATTCGCGCCGGTGCCGCGCGCAGGGCCTCGACGTCCGGGCGGTACCGCGTCGTGGACGCGAGGTCGTGTTCGAAGAACCGACCCGACTCGGCGGCCTGATCACCCGTGGGTTCCGGGGCGCCCTGATCGCCGGGCCCGTCGCCTTCGGGCAGGTCGAAGCCGGCGTTGACCATGAAGTGGACCCAGGCGGCCTGGAACCCGTCCCGGTGGTAGGTCGCGATGATCGCGTCGGTCGCCGCCCGTTGCTCGGCGGCGTCGGGGAGCAGTTCGGTCAGCGGCGGCTCGTGGGCGACCAGGGTGCGCACCTTGTCGGGGTGCCTGGCGACGAGTGCCAGACCGGTGACCGCGCCGCCGCTGGAGCCGAAGACGTCGGCGGGCCCGGCGCCGACCGCGTCGATGATCGCGGCGACGTCGTCGGCCCGGATGTCGGGCGTGGACGGGCTCGTCGGGTCGTCGAGTGGGCTGCCGGCGTACCCGCGCGGGTCGTACGTGACGACGGTGTGGTCGGCGGCGAGCGCGTCCGCGACGGTTGCGAATTCCGAGGCGGCCATCGGAGATCCGATGACGAGCAGCAGGGGGCCGGCGCCACGCACTTCGTAGTGCAGTCGTGCGCCGGGGACGTCGAGCGAGTGGGAGACGGCTCCCTCAGTGATGGTCATGCCGGTGCAGACTGGCTGCCGCGGCAGAACTCATCGCGTCACTCGGTGCGCAGGCGCGACTCGACGAACGTCTCGAGCTGCTCCCACTGCGCGACGGCCTTGGCGTACGGCGCCGGGGGAGCGGTCACCGTCTCGGGATCCAGAGCGTGTGCCACGAACCGGCCCAGCGGCTGGTCGGGGTCGAGGGCGGCGTCGACAGTGGTGTCCTCGGCGTAGTCGCTCACGTCGCGCAGCAGTTCGACGGCGAGATCGAGCTGGTCGCGGTCGATGGCGTCGGGCCCGTCGGCGATGTCGTCGGCGAGACCGCTGAGGACGTAGACGTTCTCCTCGGTGACCTCGATCTCGAGCGAACCGTCGGTCGCAGCGGTGCGGACGTCGTCGTAGGTCGACAGTTCCGACAGGTCGCTCTCATGCTCGTCGGCGAGGTACCGGGCCAGCGCCCGCTCGGAGCCGAAGACGCTGATGCGCCCGTTGCGACCCAGGAAGACGGGGTTCTCACCGAGGTAGCAGCGCAGCGTGTAGAAGGTGCCACCCCGGCTGATGATGCGGATCGGGTCGATGCCGACCTGGACCCAGAAGTTCTCGTCGGTGCCGAGGACCTGGTCCTCGGCGTGCGCGGCGAGGGCGTCCTCTTCGTCGTCGGTGTCGACGACACCGTCGATCACCGGCTCCTCGGCTTCCGGCTCGTCCGGTTCCGGCGCGGGTTCGGCGAGTTCGGCCGCAGCCTTCTCGGAGGCCGACGAGTCGACGTCGGGGACGGTGACGACCTCGTCGATCGAGTCGAGTACCGATTCCCAGTTGCGTCCGATGACGCCTTCGATCTCGGTCCAGCGCTTGCGGCCCGGGCGTCCGGCGAAGGCGTCGATGCCGCCGCCCAGGGAGCCCAGCACCGGGTTGCCGTTGAAGAACTTGGCGACCGCGGTCAGGTCGCAGACCGATCCGAGCGACTGCACGATCGACAGCGACCGCAGAAGGGATGCCACTGAGGCCTCGGTGGGCTTCTCCGCGGCGACCTCGGGCACGTCGACGAGGTCGTAGACGTGCTCCTCGTCGGGGTCGCAGCGGTGGGCGGTCGCTTCGACCAGTGCCGGCCACGCGGGGTGGTCGGCGAGGTCGTTGTCCTTGCTCGACCGGACGAACGCCACGAGGTCGGCAACCGACTCGAAGGCGTAGAGGTCGTCGTCGTTGCCGAGGAAGCCCTGCCATTCGTCGTCTGCGTCCCGCCAAGACGGAGCCCACAGGGTGTACAGGTCGCCTTTGGTCAGTCCGAGCCGGACCGGCACGATTTCCGCAGCCATGCGGCACAGCGTAACGACGTCGCTCGTGGAACTGACACGGTCCTCGTTCTGAGGGGTCGCGTCGGTCGGGTTCGGGCTATTTGCTCGAGTCCGGTCGGTTCACCGAAGCCTGCCAAGCCGCCACGCTGAGCATGATGAGGTACGCGCCTGCGCCAAAACGGTAATTCGTGCCGAGGACCATGCGACGCTCCAATGCTTGCGGTGTATGTCGAGGTTCCCCGTCGATCGTCCTCAGCAAACCTGAGAGTTCCACTCAATTCACCTCATAGAAAGCTAAGTCTTGCTTCAATCCCGCAATTCCGTCCGGCCGTCGAACGGCCATGTCGGTCTCAGCGACACTCCCTGCGCCGTCGACCGTCATGCCGTCGGCCGCCAGAAACCCTGAAAACCCTGGCCCGCGTTGGTCGTACGCACGGGGGAGAGTTGCACCGGGTCGCCCGCCTCCACCATCAGGCCATCACCCACGATCATCGCAACGTGTCCGTCCCACACGGCGAGGTCGCCGGGCCGTAGCGACTGGCCGTCGACCCGCGCCCCGATGTCCTGCTCCTGAGCCAGGCGCGGGATGTCCAACCCCGCTTCGCGGTAGGCCCACTGGGTCAGCCCACTGCAGTCGAGGCCGACGCCGGGGGTCGTGCCGCCCCAGTCGTAGGGAACTCCCAGCTGGGTCAGGGCGTGTCGTACGGCGCCGGCCGCCACCTCGTTGGGCGCCGTCGCACTTCCGCCGCCGGGCAGGTTGATCGCCGTCTCGCTGCCGAACTGCTCGGGACGGGTGGTGGCCACGGGTCGGCTCGCGGGGCTCCCGCCGGGGGTGGCGGAGCCGGCGGGCGTGGAGCCGGCGGGCGTGGAGCCGGCGGGTGCGGCCGCCATCGACCGCAGTCCCGACGCGGCGGCTGCCAGCGGTGCTGCAGCGGACCACCCGGCTGGGCTGGTGGGGCTGGTCGGCGTCGCGGTGGAGGGTGTGGTGACCGCGGCCTGGTGGGTGGCCAGGTCGGTGGTCAGGCCGTCCACCACCGCCGCCGCCTCGTCGAGTGCGCTTTGAGCCTCCGCGGCAAGTGCCTCCGCAACACCGGGCTCGTCGAGGTGCGGCTCCAGTTCAGCAGCCCTGGACTCGAATGCCGCGATGATCGCGTCCAGCCGTTCCCGGGCGCGGCCGACCGCGTCGGCTGCCGCCCCGACCGTGGCTCCGAGGCGTTCGGCGCGCGTGGCCATCGCCTCGATGGACTCGACCGTGTGGCGGGTGAAGTCGTCCGCGGCGATCGCCGCCTCGCCGGTCCAACTCGTCCGCGCGGTGTCGCTGCTCAACGCTGCGGCGACGTCGGCCAGTGCGCTCGGGAGGCCGGTGAGTCCGCCTGCGACGTCCGTCGAGCCGGTGCCGAGCGTCGCCCGCAGGTCGTGAAGTGGTGCGGCAAGCGCCGCTGCGATTGAACCCGGCACCGATCAGATCCCGACGGAACCGACGGCCTGACCGACCCGGAGGTCAGCCTCGTCGAAGGCATCGGCCGTCGTGGTGCCCGCGTTCGACGCGGCGACGACGCGTGCGGTGAGCCCGTCGGCGGTCTGGGCTTCGGACGTCAGTGCGTCGGCGACCGCATTGAGGAAGGCGGCGCCGACGCTCCCGAATGCGTCGGGTGGCGGGGCTTGTTTTGCGAGCGCGGCGGCGAGCGCTTCCAGGTCGGTCGCGTGCCTGGCATGGGACGTGGCGAGGGCGCGGATCGCGGGGATGTCGGCGTGCACGTAGTTACGACGCCGGTCGAAGCCGTTCGGTTCCATTAGGGTTCCGCCCATGGACGTCCGGGTCGTCGATCATCCCCTCGCCGCTGCGCGATTGACCAAGCTGCGCGACGAGCGCACCGACAACGCCGGCTTCCGCGCCGCGCTGCGCGACCTGACGTTGATGCTGGTGTACGAGGCCACTCGCGACTTGGCGTCGGAGGCGGTGCAGGTGCGCACGCCGCTGGCCGACACGACCGGGTCGCGGTTGGCGTCGCCGCCACTGTTGGTGCCGGTGCTGCGGGCGGGGCTCGGCATGGTGGATCAGGCGCACGCGCTGATCCCCGAGGCGCACGTCGGTTTCGTGGGGGTGGCGCGGGACGAGACCACGGCTCAGCCGACCCCGTACCTGGAGTCGCTGCCGGAGGATCTGAGTTCGCAGCCGGTGATGGTCCTGGATCCGATGCTCGCGACGGGTGGGTCGATGGCGTACACGCTGGGGCTGCTCAAGGCTCGTCGCGCGGTCGACATCACGGCGGTGTGCGTGGTGTGCGCGCCGGAGGGCATAGCTGCCCTGGATCGCGTGGTGCCGGACCTGAAGCTGTACACCGCAGCGGTGGACGACGGTCTGAACGACGTTGCCTACATCATGCCGGGACTGGGCGACGCCGGGGATCGGCAGTTCGGCCCGCGCTGAGTTGTGTTGGGGCGGTGATTGATTCGGCCACAGCGGAACGGACAGGCTCTCCTTCAAGTTGAAGCCCCAAGGCCGGTGACGATTCGCCGCCTGACCGTCGGCTGGCACACCCGTCGAATTGCCCACCTCTGAGAGACAATTCGCGACAATCGAATGTGCGGTTCAGATGGGGCTCCCCTGGTTGGCACTGTTGCTTGCCTCAGCGTCCGCTTCGCCCCGTCGCCCGCTCGTCGGTCGTCGGCTCCGCGCCCTACACCCTAAGTCCGACAAATCATTCGCTATTCGGTTGAGTTATCCCCAGTGCCGATTTCATTCACAACCTGGTCAACACCGCTTTTTGGTGTGCATTTGTGTCGTACTCGTGGCGTAGATTCGAACCTATGTTCGAAGCAATGGCCACCGAGGCTGAGGCCTCCCGCACGGTTGCGGGATGGGCGCGCGTGGAGGCTGCGGCCACCGCCCGCCGGCTCGCGGCGATGGTCGTTCTCTTGGACCAGGCGTACGCCGCGGACGGTTCGGCCGATCGTGAGCAGTGGTACCTGGACAATTGGGGTGCCGTCTCCGCGGAGATCGGGGCCGAGCAGAACATCACTCAGGGCGCAGCGTCGCATCAGTTGTTGATCGCGACAGCACTGCGGGATCGGCTGCCTCACGTGGCGGCCTTGTTCGCCGAGGGGTTGGTGTCCTTCCGGGTGGTGTCGGCGATCACCGCACGGACAGCCTTGGTGCGGGATCGGGACGCTCAGCGGGCGGTCGACAAGGCGTTCGCCGACGTGCTGACCGACTGGGCGCCGCTGTCGGAGGAGAAGCTGAACAACGCGATAGATGCGATCGTGGCCGAGCATGACCCGAACGGCGTCTACCGCACCAAGCTGACGGCCAAGGGCCGCAACGTTCAGTTCGACTATGACGGTTCGGGCATGGCGACGATGTTCTGCACGATGTTCGCGACCGACGGGAAGGCCGTCGAGAAGCGGTTGAAAGTCCTGGCTCAGACCGTGTGCCCGGGCGATCCGCGGACGGTCGAGCAGCGCCGCGCCGACTCGTTCCACTCCGTCCTTCACGGCTTGGACTACCTGCCGTGTTTGTGTGGCAGCGACGACTGCCCCGGCCCCACCACAGCCCCGGCGGGTGATCGGGTGGTCTACGTGGTGGTGAACGACGACACCCTCGACGACGAGTCTGCCGCGGCCGCCGCGCAAGACGCCGCGCTCGACGGTGAATCGGAGCCGCTGTTCGACAAGCCGCTATCGGAGATCACCACGTGGGATGAGCTATGCGGCAACACTGACGGCGGTGCGGGCGAGGCCGATGACTCGGACGGCAACGGCGATGGTGCCGAGTACGAGGACGAGGCCAACGTCGACGCCGACGTGTCGGAACGGCCCGAGTTGAGCACCGACCTTGGCGAGGCGGCCGACTGTGCCCCCGCCGGCTGCGATGCCGGCGACCACGCAGTGGATGGCACACCGCGCTCGGGTAAAGCAGCGGCTCACAATAAGTGCGAAGCTCCCGCCACGCGCCCCGGCGCCATTCTCGGCGGCCCGTTCCTCCCCGGTGCCCTCGTCCGCCGGTTCGCGCTCACCGCGAAGATCCGCAAGATCGTCCACCCCGGCGACAGCCCGCCGGAACCCCGCTACACACCCTCCAAACGACTCGCCGAGTTCGTCCGATGCCGAGACCTCACCTGCCGATTCCCGGGCTGCAGCGAACCTGCCGACCAGACCGACATCGACCACACCATCGCCTGGCCAATCGGCCGCACGTGCGCCTCGAACCTGAAATGCCTATGCCGTCGACATCACTTGCTCAAAACGTTCTGGGGCGGGCCCACCGGCTGGCGCGACCGACAACTCCCAGACGGCACCATCATCTGGACCTCACCACACGGCCGGACCTACGTCACCGACCCGGGCAGCAAGCTGCTGTTCCCCAGCCTCTGCCTGCCCACGACACCAATCACGCTCACCGACGAAGCGAGAACCAAAGCGAGTCAGCACAACCCAGGCCTCACCATGCCTCGCCGCCAACGCACCCGCGCCCAAGGCCGCGCCCAACGCATTGCCGACGACCGTCGCCTCAACGAAGAGGAGGCCCGGCTACGAGGGAGTGACCCACCTTGGTAGCTGCCCCGCCGTCGAGGCCCCACCGCCGAGGATCACCAGCGCGAGACCTCGTCGGTGAGTCGCGCCAGCAGTCGTTCCGCGTCGGCCCGAGCGGCTCCAACGTCAGCGGCCCGCGCAAGACGAACCTCGATGTAGCACTTCAGTTTCGGCTCGGTCCCAGAAGGCCTGGCGACGACCCGGACCGACGTCGCATCGTCGCCGCCCGAGAGGATCACCGCGTCGGTTTTCTGCTGCCCGCGCCGTGCCGAGAGGTCCTCGACGTCGACCGCGAAGCCCGCCAGCTCGCGCGGCGGCGATTCCCGCAGCCCCGCCATCGCCATCCGCGCTGCATTGACGTCGTCGAAGCGGCGCGACACGGCCCCCGTCGCATGCACGCCGTGCCGGCCGAACAGGGTGTCCAGCGCCTCCGGCACGGTGCGGCCCTCCTGGCGAAGCGCCGCCACCAGATCGCACACCAGCACCGCGGCGCTGATGCCATCCTTGTCGCGCACGGCCGCCGGGTCGACGCAGTGCCCGATGGCCTCCTCGTACGCGTAGACGAGCGTCTTCCCGGGCCGGTCGGCATCGGCACGCGACAGCCACTTGAAGCCCGTCAGCGTCTCCACGTGCTCGGCCCCGTAACCCGCGGCGATCGACGCGAGCATCCGCGACGACACCACCGTGCTGGCAACCACGCACCGAGACGCCTCATCCGCATCGAGGCGAGACAGCAGGTAATCGCCCAGCAGCCAACCAGTCTCGTCACCGGACAACATGCGCCACCCATCGGCCGTCGGAATGCCGACTGCGCAACGATCGGCATCGGGGTCCAGGGCGATCGCCACGTCGGCGTCCACGTCGGCGGCCAGGGCGAGCAGCAGGTCGGCAGCGCCGGGTTCCTCGGGATTGGGGAAGGCGACCGTGGGGAAGTCCGGGTCGGGCGCGAACTGCTCGTCGACCACGTGCACGTCGGTGATCCCGGCCCCGCGCAGCACCTGCAGCGCCACCTCGCCTCCGACGCCGTGCATCGCCGTCAAGGCCACGCGGACGTCACCCGTGCCACGCCGCACGGTCGCCGCGCGATGGACGTACTCGTGGATCAACTCGGTGCAGACGGGGGACACCTCGACACGTTCGGGCTCGGCGGGCGCGATCGCCATGGCGGCTTCGACCTCGCGGTCGGTCGGGCTGATGATTTGCATGCCGCCGTCGCCGAACACCTTGTAGCCGTTGTCCGCAGGCGGGTTGTGCGATGCGGTGATCTGCACACCCGCCACGGCGTCGCGAGAGCGCACCGCGAACGCCACCACCGGCGTCGGCACCGGATCCGGTAGCAGCATCACCGAGAAGCCTGCTGCTGCAAGCACTTCGGCCGTCGCGATGGCGAAGTCGTCCGAGTGGTGCCGCGCATCCCGGCCCACCACGACCGTCGATCCGCCCAGGCATCGGTCCTTCAACACCTTCGCCAGCGCCCACGTGGCCCGCGTGACGGTCCCGACGTTCAAGCCGCCGGGGCCCTTGCGCATCGGCCCCCGCAGGCCCGCGGTGCCGAATGCCAGTGGCTGCTCAGTCATGGGTTCATTGTGCGGCTTCGCCGTCGGCGAGCTTGCGCAGCACCGGGGCTACCAACATCAACAGATCGAACTCGAGATCGGTCAACGTGTCCCGCATCGCCGAGTGCAGCCACTCGTCGCGCTCGGCCCGGTCGGCCTCCAGCAGTGCCATGCCGTCGGGCGTGATCTCGATCAGCTGGCGCCTGCGGTCCTCGGCATCGGTCCGCCGCGCGACCAGCCCGCGCCCCTCGAGGTGGTTGATGCCGTCGGTCAGCGACTGCACCCGCACGTGCATGCGCGTGGCCAGTTCCGCGGGCGTGGTGACGCCGGCCCGGCTCACCTCACCGAGGATCTGCTGCTGACTCAGGGTCAGCCCATTGTCCGAACGATGCCTACGCAGCTGACGGGTCAGCGCCATGATCGACTCGCGCAGCTCAGTGGCGTTCGCCTTCCCGGGCGACGAAACAGTGGATCGCATTACCAAGTTATACCTTGGCATTGTTGTCCTGAACACCAGTTTGAGATCTTGAATTGGCAAGCGCATACTTGGCTTCGTGAAGCGTTGGATGTTGTTGGTGGTGGCCACGGTGGCGGTAACCGTGCCGCTCACGCTGCTCGGTGTGCCGTCCGCAGCGCTCTTCGCCGCACTCCTCGTCGGCATCGCCCTGGCACTGACGTCGCTCGCACCCTCGGGCGTTCCGCGCAAGGCGGGCGTCGCGGCCCAAGGTGTCCTCGGCGTCTACATCGGGACGATGGTCCACCGCGACGCGCTCGACGCCCTTGGCTCCGACTGGGGCATCGTGGTCGGGCTCGCACTCGCCACCCTGGGCCTGAGCCTCGCGGCGGGCGCACTGCTCGGCCTGCACCGCGACGTCACCCCGCTCACCGGCGCCCTCGCCCTCGTCGCAGGCGGCGCGTCGGGCCTGGTCGCCATCGCACGGGAACTCGGTGGTGACGACCGGGTGGTCGCCGTCGTGCAGTACCTGCGCGTCGCGCTCATCACGGCGTCGATGCCCGTCGTCGTCACGCTCGTCTATCACGCCGAAAAGACCGGCCAGACCCGCGTTCCGGTCGAAAGCACCACGCTGCCCTGGTATCTCAGCGTGGGCATGCTCATCGTGATCGTCCTCGTCGGGGCGACGGTCGGCCGGTTGATCCGGCTTCCCGGTGCGGGATTACTCGGCCCGATGGCCATCACGATCGCCCTGGAGTTGACCGGCACGTCGTTCGGACTGGCCGTGCCGCTGGCGCTCGTGCAGATCGGCTACGCCGTGATCGGGTGGCAGGCCGGCGTGGCCTTCACCCGCGCCTCGATCAAGTCCATCGGTCGTGCGCTCCCCGCGGCGCTCGCCCTCATCGTCTTCCTCAACGTGGCCTGCGCCGGCCTCGGCGTGCTGCTCGCCCGGTTCACCGGCATCAGCCCGCTCGAGGGCTATCTGTCGACCAGTCCCGGCGGCATCTACGCCGTGCTGGCCACCGCGGTCGAGACCGGCTCCAACGTGACGTTCATCGTCGCCGCGCAGGTCGTTCGGGTGCTGCTCATGCTGTTCGCCGCACCGCTGATGGCGCGCGGCTTCGTCAGGTTCGCCTACAAGCGGGCCAGCACCTCGCCGAGCAGGGAACCCATCCGCGTCGCCGACTGACGGCCCGCCTCGAGCACCTCGGCGTGCGACAGCGGCTGACCCGTCATGCCCGCGGCCAGGTTCGTCACCATCGACAGCCCGAGCACCTCGGCGCCGGCAGCCCGCGCCGCGATCGTCTCGTGCACCGTCGACATGCCGACCAGGTCGGCGCCCAACACGCGCAACATGCGGATCTCGGCAGGCGTCTCGTAGTGCGGCCCCGGCAGACCCGCATAGACGCCCTCGCTCAGCGACGGGTCCACCGTCCGGGCCAGCTCGCGCAACCGCGGCGAATAGGCGTCGACGAGATCGACGAACTCGGCACCCACCAGCGGCGACCGGGCCGTGAGGTTCAGATGATCGCTGATCAGCACCGGCTGACCCACCGAGAAGTCCTCGCGCAACCCGCCGGCCGCGTTCGTCAGCACCACCGTCGAGGCGCCGGCCGCGCACGCCGTGCGCACCGGGTGCACCACGTGCCGTAGGTCGTGCCCCTCGTAGGCGTGAATGCGGCCCAGCAGCACCAGCACCTGCTTGCCGCCGACGCTCAGCGCCAGCACCCGCCCGCCGTGCCCGGCCGCCGTCGGAGGGGTGAATCCCGGCAGGTCGGCCATCGGAACGACGGCACGGGGCTCGCCGAGGCCGTCGGCCGCGGGCGCCCACCCCGAGCCCAGCACGACCGCCACGTCGAACCGCTCGATACCCGTGGCCTGGCGAATCGCAGCGGCGGCGGCATCGGCTGACTCACGGGGGGGCTGGACGTCGTTCGCACCGGTCACAGTGAGGCAGCGTACGTGCGGACGGGGCCTGGCACCGCCGCGAGCGCGAGCGCCCGGCAAGCGGTGAGATACTGCCTCAATGCCCACTGCCAGCGCGTCGACCACCGTGGAGGACGCCGTCCGGCGCCGCCGCGGCGACCTGATCGAGCTGTCGCACAGCATCCACGCCGAGCCGGAACTCGCATTCGCCGAATTCCGCAGCTGCGCGAAGACCCAAACACTGGTCGCCGACCGCGGATTCGAGGTCACCAAGGCAGTCGCCGGACTGGACACCGCCTTCCGCGCCGACTTCGGCAGCGGCTCGCTGGTCATCGGCGTATGTGCCGAATACGACGCGCTCCCCGAGATCGGTCATGCCTGCGGGCACAACGTCATCGCCGCCTCGGCGGTCGGCACGGCGCTCGCCCTCGCCGACGTCGCCGACGAACTCGACCTCACGGTCGTCCTGTTCGGCACGCCCGCGGAAGAGGCAGGCGGCGGCAAGGTGCTGATGCTCGAGGCGGGGCTGTTCGACGACGTCGCCGCGGCCGTGATGCTGCACCCGGGTCCGCTCGACATCGCCCGCGCCCGGTCGCTCGCGCTGTCGCAGGTCGCGGTCACCTACCTCGGCCGCGAGGCACACGCTGCCGTCGCCCCCTTCCTCGGCCTGAACGCCGCCGATGCGATCACGGTGGCGCAGGTCGCGATCGGCCTGCTGCGACAGCAGATGGCGCCGGGGCAGATGGCCCACGGCATCGTCACCAACGGCGGCCAGGCCACCAACGTCATCCCCGGACACGCCGAGATGGCGTACACGATGCGGGCCAACGACGCCGCGTCGCTGCGCGAACTCGAGGCCCGGATGTCGGACTGCTTCTCCGCCGGGGCGATCGCCACCGGGTGCGAACACCGCGTGGAGCCGACCGAACCCGCGTATCACGAACTCGCACCCGACCAGTGGCTCGCGGAGGTGTTCCGCGACGAGATGGTGCGCGTGGGCCGATCGCCCGTCGGCGCCGACGTCGAGGCCGCGCTCCCGCTGGGCAGCACCGACATGGGCAACGTCACGCAACTGCTCCCCGGCATCCACCCCATCGTGGGCATCGACGCGGGCGGTGCGTCGGTTCACCAGCCTGGCTTCGCGACGGCGGCCGCGGGACCCAGCGCCGACGACGCCGTGATCGAGGGCTCGATCATGTTGGCCCGCACCGTGGTCCGCCTCGCCGAGTCGTCGACCGAACGCGAGCGCGTGCTCGCTCGACAGCAGCGGCGGGTCGCCTCGTGAACATGCAGTCCTACACCGATGCCTGGCTGGCCGCGCACGCCGACGACCTGGTCGCGTGGCGCAGGCACATCCACCAGCACCCCGAACTGGGCAGGCAGGAGTTCGGGACGACGCAGTTCGTCGCGTCCCGGCTCGCCGACGCCGGCCTCAACCCCAAGGTGCTGCCCGGCGGCACGGGGCTGACATGTGACTTCGGTCCCGAACACGGCCCGCGGGTCGCGCTGCGCGCCGACATGGACGCGCTGCCGATGACCGAACGCACCGGGGCGCCGTACTCGTCGCTGGTGCCCGGCGCGGCCCATGCCTGCGGCCACGACGGCCACACGTCGGTGCTGCTGGGTGCGGCACTGGCGCTCGCATCGGTGCCCGAGCTGCCGATCGGCGTGCGGCTGATCTTCCAGCCCGCCGAGGAGTTGATGCCCGGCGGCGCCATCGATGCGATCGCAGCCGGTGCGCTCAGCGGTGTGACGCGGATCTTCGCGCTGCACTGCGATCCACGGCTGGCGGTCGGCAAGATCGCCACCACGCCCGGCCCCATCACCTCGGCGGCCGATCAGATCGAAATCACCCTGCAGTCGCCCGGCGGGCACACCTCTCGTCCGCACCTGACCGGCGACCTGGTCTACGCCTTGGGCACGCTCATCACCGGCGTTCCCGGCGTGCTGTCCCGCCGCGTCGACCCGCGGCACAGCACCGTGATGGTGTGGGGCGCGGTGAACGCCGGGGTAGCCGCCAACGCGATTCCGCAGTCCGGCTCGATCGCGGGCACGATCCGCACCGCGAGCCGCGAGGCCTGGGTCGTGATGGAGGACCTCGTCGGCGAGATCGTGTCGTCGATATTGGCGCCGCTGCAGGTCGACTACGCCGTGCACTACCGCCGCGGCGTTCCGCCGGTCGTGAACGAGGAGGTCTCGACGCGCATCATGACCCACGCGATCGAGGCCATCGGCATCGACGCGCTGGCCGACACCCGGCAGTCAGGCGGCGGCGAGGACTTCTCCTGGTACCTCGAGGAGGTGCCGGGCGCGATGGCCAGGCTCGGCGTGTGGTCGGGGCACGGCCCGCAGCTGGACCTGCACCAGCCGACGTTCGACCTCGACGAGCGCGCGCTGGCCGTTGGCGTGCGCGTGCTGGTCAACATCGTGGAGCAGAGCGCGCTGATCTGACCGCGCGAATCTAGGTGCCGGGGCCCACGTTGCTCGACGGCCTGGTGCGCAGATCGTGCACGTACTCCGGCGGCGCGCCCGCGATCTCCGCGGCCTCGGCCATGACGCCGAGGTAGCGGGCCGACGGGATGCCGCCTTCCCACGCGTCGACGACGTAGAGCCACGCCAGCACGGGGTCGGTGTCGGTGTCGGACGTCTCACGATGCACCCGGCAGCGAATCTTCTTGTGGAACCCCAGCTCGGATCCCTCCCAGCGGTCGAGGGTCTCCTCGTCCTCCTTGGTCATGTCGTAGAGCACGACGAAGACCTTCGAGTCGGGATCCTCGACCAGGGTTGCCAGCGCGCCCTCCCAGCCGATGTCGGCGCCGCCGAACGTCAGCCGCCAGCCGTGCAACCAGCCCGTTCCCGCCATCGGCGAATGCGGGGCACGCTGCAGCATCTGCTCCGGATGCATGTTCGATCCGTAGGCGGCATAGATCGGCACGGAGGAAGCCTAAGGGGTAACGGCCCATCGACATGCCCGAGTGGCCGATCGGTGAGCGGGGCGTCGGTCACACCGGGTTAGATGGTCACCGTGGCTACCCGCATCGTGATCATCGGCGGCGGTCCCGCCGGCTACGAAGCCGCGCTCGTCGCGGCGGGCCGTGGATCGGACGTCGCACAGGTCACCGTCGTCGATTCCGACGGCATCGGCGGCGCGTGCGTGCTCTGGGACTGCGTCCCCTCCAAGACGTTCATCGCCTCGACCGGCGTGCGCACCGAACTCCGCCGCGCCAACGGCTTGGGCTTCGACATCGCGATCGACGACGCCAAGATCTCGCTCGAGCAGATCCACAACCGGGTCAAGACGCTCGCCAGGTCGCAGTCGGCCGACATCGGCTCGAACCTGCTGCGCGAGGGCGTCAACGTGGTGCAGGGCCGCGGTGAGCTGGTCGACGACGTGCCCGGCATGGCGCACCACCGGGTGCGGGTGACGACGAAGGACGGCAAGGTCGGCGTGCTGAAGGCCGACGTCGTGCTGATCGCGACCGGCGCTAGCCCCCGCGTGCTGCGCAATGCCGAACCCGACGGCGAGCGCATCCTCAACTGGCGCCAGCTCTACGACCTCACCGAACTGCCCGACCATCTGGTGATCGTCGGGTCGGGTGTGACGGGTGCGGAGTTCTGTAGCGCCTACACCGAACTCGGCGTGAAGGTGACCGTGGTCGCCAGCCGCGACCAGATCCTGCCGCACGAGGACTCCGACGCGGCGGCCGTGCTCGAGGAGGCGTTCGCCGAGCGCGGCGTGAAGCTGGTCAAGAACGCCCGCGCGGACTCGGTGGTCCGCACCGGGGACGGCGTCCGGGTGACGCTGGCCGACGGTCGCATCGTCGACGGCAGCCACGCCCTGATGACGGTCGGGTCGGTGCCGAACACCAGCGGGCTGGGCCTCGACCGGGTCGGCATCGAACTCGGTCCCGGCAACTACCTGCCGGTGGACCGCGTGTCCCGGACGACGGCGGCCGGCATCTATGCGGCGGGCGACTGCACGGGGCTGCTGCCGCTGGCGTCGGTCGCAGCCATGCAGGGGCGCATCGCGATGTATCACGCGCTCGGCGAGGGCGTGTCCCCGATCCGCCTGCGCACGGTGGCCGCCGCCGTGTTCACCAGGCCCGAGATCGCGGCGGTCGGCGTGCCGCAGACCAAGATCGACAGCGGCGAGGTGCCCGCCCGCACGCTGATGCTGCCGCTGACGACCAATGCCCGGGCCAAGATGTCGCTGCTGCGGCGCGGCTTCGTCAAGATCTTCTGCCGCCCGGCCACCGGTGTGGTCATCGGCGGCGTGGTGGTGGCGCCGATCGCGTCGGAATTGATCCTGCCCATCGCGTTGGCGGTGCAAAACAACCTGTCGGTGACGGACCTGGCCCAGACGCTGTCGGTGTATCCGTCGCTGTCCGGATCGACCGTCGAGACGGCCCGCCGGTTGATGGCGCACGACGATCTGGACTGATCACGGCTACGCTCGAACGTAGAACGCTACCGACGAGTAACTACCTGAGGAGTGCCGGCGTGAGTTCCCCGATCCCCGGTCCTGGCAACGGGCAGACCCTGCTCGGCCCCGAGCAGCGCGCGAGTGCGTGGGAGCGGCTCGGCAGCGAGCAGTTCGACGTGGTGGTGATCGGCGGCGGCGTCGTGGGCGCCGGTGCTGCGCTGGACGCGGCCACCCGCGGGCTGAAGGTCGCGCTGGTCGAGGCCCGTGACTTCGCCTCCGGCACGTCGAGCCGGTCGTCGAAGATGTTCCACGGCGGGCTGCGCTACCTCGAGCAACTCGAGTTCGGCCTCGTCCGCGAGGCGCTGCACGAGCGTGAACTGTCGCTGACGACGTTGGCGCCGCACCTGGTCAAGCCGCTGCCGTTCCTCTTCCCCCTGACCAAGCGCCTGTGGGAGCGGCCGTACGTGGCCGCGGGCATCTTCCTGTACGACCAGCTCGGTGGCGCGAAGTCGGTGCCGCCGCAGAAGCACCTGCTGCGGGCGGGTGCGCTGCGGCTGGCGCCCGGGCTCAAGCGCAGCGCGCTGATCGGCGGGATCCGCTACTACGACACCGTGGTCGACGACGCGCGGCACACCATGACCGTCGCGCGCACCGCTGCGCACTACGGCGCCGTGGTCCGCAACTCCACTCAGGTCGTCTCGCTGCTGCGAGAGGGCGACCGGGTCACCGGCGTCAAGATCCGCGACTCCGAGGACGGACGGGTCGCCGACGTGCACGGGCACGTCGTCGTGAACGCGACCGGCGTGTGGACCGACGAGATCCAGGCGCTGTCCAGGCAGCGCGGCAGGTTCCGGGTGCGGGCGTCGAAGGGCGTCCACATCGTGGTGCCGCGCGACCGCATCGTCAGCGAGGTGGCGATCATCCTGCGCACCGAGAAGTCGGTGCTGTTCGTCATCCCGTGGGGCACGCACTGGATCATCGGCACCACCGACACCGACTGGAACCTCGACCTCGCGCACCCCGCCGCGACCAAGGCCGACATCGACTACATCCTCGGCACGGTCAACACCGTGCTGGCGACACCGCTGAATCACGACGACATCGACGGCGTCTACGCCGGGCTGCGGCCCCTGCTGGCCGGCGAGAGCGAGGAGACGTCGAAGCTGTCGCGCGAGCACGCCGTCGCCGTGCCCTCGCCGGGGCTGGTCGCCATCGCGGGCGGCAAGTACACCACCTACCGGGTCATGGGGGAGGACGCGATCGACGCCGCGGCCGAGTTCGTGCCGACGCGGGTGGCGCCGTCGATCACCGAGAAGGTCCCGCTGATGGGCGCCGATGGGTACTTCGCGCTGGTCAATCAGACCGAACACGTCGGCAAGCACTACGGCCTGCATCCCTACCGCGTGCGGCACCTGCTGGACCGGTACGGCTCGCTGCTCGGCGAGGTGCTCGACATGGCGGAAGGCAGACCCGACCTGCTGGCGCCGATCACCGAAGCACCGGTGTATCTCAAGGTCGAGGCCTGGTACGCGGCAATGGCCGAGGGCGCGCTGCACCTCGAGGACATCATGTCCCGCCGGATGCGCATCTCCATCGAGTACCCGCACCGCGGGGTCGACTGCGCGCGCGAGGTCGCCGAAGTCGTTGCGCCCGTGCTGGGTTGGAGTGCCGAGGACATCGACCGCGAGGTCGAGACCTACCGGGCCCGCGTCGAGGCCGAGGTGCAGTCGCAGACCCAGCCCGACGACGAGTCCGCCGATGCACTGCGGGCCGCGGCGCCCGAGGCGCGCGCCGAGATCCTGGAACCCGTGCCGCTGTCGTGAGCCGGGGGACGGTGCCGGCGGGCAGGAGCGCAGCGACCCGGGGAAAGACGAAGGCGCCGTTGCCCGTGCGCGACGGCCTTGGTCCGGCCCGGGTGCGCGTGCAGGGCGGTTCACTGGTCGACGAGTTCGAGCGGCGGTTCGCCTCCGGCGCCAAAGTCGTTGCCGGTGAGGTCTTCTCGGTCACCGGAGAGCCGCTCGACGGCACCACGGTGCTACCCGCCGGGGCGTACGTCTACCTCTACCGCGACCTGCCCGACGAGGTCGAGGTGCCGTTCGAGATGCCCATCCTCCACCGGGACGACGACGTCGTCGTCGTGGACAAGCCGCACTTCCTGGCCACGATGCCGCGGGGTGCCCACGTCGCACAGACCGCACTGGTCCGGCTGCGGCGGTCGCTGAACATCCCCGAGTTGAGCCCGGCGCACCGACTCGACCGGCTGACTGCGGGAGTGCTGCTGTTCACGACCCGGCGAGAAGTCCGCGGGGCCTACCAGACCCTGTTCGCCCGAGGCGAGGTCGGCAAGGTCTACCTGGCGCGCGCCGGCGTCGACGACTCGCTGACCTTCCCCCTGACGCTGCGCAATCGAATCATGAAGGAGCGCAGCCGGTTACAGGCCTTCGAAGCGCCGGGGGAGCCCAACGCCGAGACGCTGATCGAGCATCTCGGTGAGGGCCGCTACCGGTTGACGCCCCGCACCGGGCGCACGCATCAGCTGCGGGTGCACATGGCGTCGCTCGGCCTGCCGATCCTCGATGACCCGCTCTATCCCGACGTGCTCGAGGTGCCGGGCGACGACTTCACCAGACCCCTCCAGCTGCTGGCGCGCGAGCTGACGTTCGACGACCCGATCACGGGACGGCCGCGGCGGTTCGTCTCGGCACGAACACTCTGATTCGGTCGTTCCGCACCATGCGCTGCGTCGATGGGCGCACCATGAGCTTCATGATCGCGAAGCTGGTACTGGCGGGGGCAATCGCCGCTGCGGCGGTGGGACTCGTGCAGGCGCCGACCGCCGACGCGGTGTGCGGGTCGATCGGCGGCAGGCACGTCGACGTCAGCGGTTGCTCGGATCCGCTGTACGAACTGAACGACGCGTTGCAGCCGCCTCCACCGCCACCGCCACCACCGCCGCCCGGTGCGGCGCCACCGCCACCTCCGCCGCCGCCACCACCGCCGGTGTACGTACCGCCTGCACCGAACGTGAACGTGTGCGCCAGCGTCGGACGGCGGGTCAGCGTCAGCGGTTGCATCTGATCTACTGAGCGCATGGATCGTTCGTCGTTCGACCGGCTCTTCGACATGTCCGGCCGCACCGTCCTCGTGACCGGCGGCACCAGGGGAATCGGCCTTGCGCTGGCGGAGGGATTCGTCCTGGCCGGCGCACGGGTCGTCGTGTCCAGCCGCAAGTCCGACGCCTGCGAGGAGGCGGCCGGGCACCTGCGCGGGCTAGGCGGCGAGGCCGTCGGCATCCCCGCCCACGCCGGGGACGTGGACAGTCTCGCGGCACTGGTCGACGGCGCGGTCGCGGAGTACGGCGGTCTCGACGTCGTGGTGAACAACGCGGCCAACGCGCTGGCGCAGCCATTGGGTGAGATGACCGTCGAGGCGTGGGCGAAGTCCAACGACGTGAACGTCCGGGGGCCGGTGTTCCTCGCCCAGGCTGCGCTGCCGCATCTGAAGCGAAGCGCGAGTGCCGCGGTGCTGAACGTGGTGTCGGTCGGGGCGTTCAACTTCGCGCCGAGCCTGTCGATCTACGCGGCGGGCAAGGCGGCGATGATGTCGTTCACCCGGTCGATGGCGGCGGAGTGGGCGGGCCACGGGATCCGGGTCAACGCGATCGCGCCCGGGCCGGTCGACACGGACATGATGCGCAAGAACCCGCAGCAGGCGATCGACCACATGGTGGGTGGCACGCTGATGAAGCGGTTGGCCTCGCCCGACGAGATGGTCGGTGCCGCACTGCTTCTCTGCTCGGATGCGGGCAGTTACATGACGGGGACCGTCGTCATCGTCGACGGCGGCGGGACGCCGCGCTAACTGCGCCCGAGTTCGGTGCGGATGACGTCGACGAAGCGGTCGACGTCGGTTTCCGTGGTGTCCCACGAGCACATCCAGCGCACCTCGCCACGCGCCCGGTTCCAGTCGTAGAAGCGGGCCTGCTCCCGGATGCGGTCGGCCGCCGCGTTGTCGAGCGTCGCGAAGATCGCATTGGCCTGGGTTGGTTGGGTGAACGTCAGCCCGGGAATCGAGCCGTCGGCAACGCCTGACTCGAGCGCACCGCGCAGCCGGGCGGCCATCGCGTTGGCGTGAGCGGCGCTGCGCAGGCCCAGATCGTCGTCGAACAGCGCGAGGAGCTGGGCCGACACGAAGCGCATCTTGCTGGCCAGTTGCATCGTCAGCTTGCGCAGGTAGACCAGCCCGACGGCGCGTGCCGGATCCAGTACGACCACCGCCTCCGCGCCAAGGCCGCCGATCTTGGTGCCGCCGAAGCCGAGGACGTCGACTCCGGCGTCGGTGGTGAACGCGCGGAACGGAACGCCAAGTGCCGCAGCGGCATTCCATAACCGGGCGCCGTCCATGTGCAGCGCCATGCCGTGCTCGTGGGCGAAGTCGGCGATCGCACGGACCTCGTCGGGCGTGTACAGGGTGCCCAGTTCGGTGGCTTGGGTGATGCTCACCGCGAGTGGTTGCGCCCGGTGCTCGTTGCCCCACCCGAACGCCTCGGTGGCGATCGCCGCCGGATCCAGCTTGCCGTTGGTGGTGGGGACGGTGAGCAACTTGATGCCCGTCATCCGCTCGGGTGCGCCGGCTTCGTCGGTGTTGACGTGGGCCGTGGTCGCTGTGATCACCGCGCCCCAGCGGGGCAGCATGCTGGTCAGCCCAACGACGTTCGCGCCGGTGCCGTTGAAGACCGGGAACGTCTCGGTCCGTTCGCCGAAGTGCTGCTGCATGACCTCCCGTAGGCGCGCGGTGTACGCGTCGCCGCCGTAGGCGGTCTGGTGGCCGCCGTTGGCCGCGGAGATCGCGTCGAGCACCTCGGGGTGGACGCCGGCGTAGTTGTCGCTGGCGAAACCGCGCCAGTCCGGGTCGTGGAGCACGTCGGTCAATCCTTCTTGCGATTGGCGAACGCGGCGGCGGCCTCGCGTAGTTCGCCGCTGGTCGATGCGAGGATCTGGCTGCGGTTCTCCACCTGCAGTGCGGCTTCGAGGCTCGACGCCTCCAGGTTCGCCCACAGCACCTGCTTGGTGGACTCCACGCCGAATTTGCCGAAGCCGCAGAGCGTCTCGGCGATGGCGAGCGCGTCGTCGAGCACCGTGCCGTCCGAGATGCGCGAGACGAGACCGAGGCGTAGGGCCTCCGGCGCGTCCACGGTGCGGGCGGTGAGGATCAGGTCGAATGCCTGTCCGGCACCGACGATGCGCGGCAACGTGTAGCTCACGCCGATGTCGCAGCCGCCGAGGCCGAGCTTGATGAACTGGGTGCAGAACCTGGCGTCGGCGGATGCGATGCGGATGTCGGACGCCAGCGCCAGGGCGAAGCCGCCGCCGTAGGCGGGGCCGTTAACCGCGGCGATCACCGGCTGGCGCAGGTGGACGAGCTTCGTGGTGAGTTCGGCGATCCGCTCCTGCCACCGCATGCTCGACCGCGGGAACTCGAGCCCGTCCTTGGCCTCCTCGGGGAACGGTTCGGTGAGGTCGAGGCCCGAGCAGAATCCGCGTCCGGCGCCGGTCAGGACGACGACGCGACAGTCGTTGTCCGCCTTGACCTCGTCGAGGGTCCGGTGCAGATCCTCGACGAGCCCGTAGCTCAGCGCGTTGAGTTTGTCGGGCCGGTCGAGGGTGATCAGGACGACGTCGGGACGGGGGCGGGTCACGTGCAGGTTCGCCATCAGGCGACCCTATTCGCGACTCAGGCCGTCGCTGTTATGGGGGATGGTGCTGCGCCACCCCGTGATGCCGACGACGATCAGGCGCAGCTGCTTGACCGCGGTGCGCCGGACTTCCTCGAGGGCTGCGTTGTCGTTGGCGTCGTCGATGGTCTCGGCGATGGAGATCATGGCGTTGACGAACAGCGTCGCGAGGATGTTGAGGTCCTCGCTGCTCCAGGTGTTCAGACCGGGGAAGCGCGCGAGGTCGATCGCCAGCTCGGAGGTGATCAGCCGGATCTCGGTGCGGATCGCGTACCGCAGCACCGTGACGCCGCTGTTTCGTTCCCGGCCGATGAACCGCCAGTGCTCGCGGCGTTCGTTGACGCCCGCGATGAGGATGTCCACCGAGGATTCGATGACCCGGTTGGGATCCAGCTTGCCTGCGCGGGCGCCACGCAGCATGTCGCGCAGAGCGCGGAACGATTCGTCGATGAGGACGAGGCCGAGCGCCTCCATCGATTCGAAGTGACGGTAGAACGCCGCGGGCACGATGCCCGCCTCCCTGGTGACCTCGCGCAGACTCAGCCCGCTGAAGCTGCGGGATTCGAGGAGGCGGAGCGCTGCCGCGACGATGGCCCGTCGGGTGGCTTCCTTGCGCTCCTCACGCGACGTCCCGTCCCGCGAAGAGCGGGACGAGTGTGACTTTGGAGTACGACTGTTCACTGTTTGTGAACCGTACCACAAGCTGCAGAAACCCCTTGACGATCAGTACCGACGGGGCGCACGGTATACACATGTTCACTCAACCATCGAAGCTGCGCCTCCGCGATCGAGTGCTGCGCTCGTCGCTGGTAGACCTTCTGACCGGACCCCATGGCGTCGACCGTTTCACCGAGCTGGTCGAACCGACGTGGACCCTCGGTGACGCCCGCGCCAAGGTTGTCGCCGTTCGCCGGGACACCCCGCGCAGCGTCACGCTGACGCTGGAACCGAATCACGTGTTCACTGGCGGGCAGCCCCTGCGGGCCGGTCAGCACGTGAACCTCACCGTCGAGGTCGACGGCCGACGTCAGATGCGCTGCTACTCGCCGGCCAACGCCGAGAACACCCGCCTCGTCGAGTTGACGGTGGGCGTGCACGACGGCGGAACCGTCTCCGAGCACCTGTTCCGCAACGCTCGCCCGGGCATGGTCGTTGGGCTGGAAGCTGGCGGCGGGGACTTCGTGCTGCCGACCGTCCGGCCGAAGCGGATCCTCTTCGTCTCGGGCGGCAGCGGCATCACGCCGGTGCTGTCGATGCTGCGCACGCTCGTCGCGGAGGGCCACCACGAGCAGGTAGGGGCGGAGATCGCCTTCCTGCACTACGCCCGCAGCGCCGAGGAGGCCTGCTACCGCGACGAGCTGGCCGAGCTGCCTGCCTCTGTGCGGGTCCTGCACGGCTATACCCGCACCGCCGATGCCGGCGACGTGACGGGTCGATTCGGGGCCGCGCACCTCGAAGCGGCCATGCCGGATTCGGGGCGGCGGGCAGGAGCGCAGCGACCGGATGCCGACGCAGTGTTCGTCTGCGGCCCGCCCGCGCTGGTGGACGCCGTCCGCGAACTCCGCCCCGACGCGCTGTGGGAGAGCTTCGTGCCGCCGGTCTTCGAGGTGCCGGCCGAGGCCTCCGGCGGGCGGGTGACGTTCGCCGAGAGCGCCGTCGAGGTCACCGACGACGGACGGTCGCTGCTCGAGCAGGCCGAGGCCGCCGGGCTGACGCCCAAGAGCGGGTGCCGAATGGGCATCTGCCACACCTGCACCCGTCGCAAGACCAGCGGCGCGGTGAAGAACCTGATCACCGGTGCCGTGTCGACGTCCGTCGAGGAAGACGTGCAGATCTGCGTCACCGCACCCGTCGGCGACGTCGACGTCGCGCTCTAGACCATTCCATCCATCCGTACGAGAGAGGATCAGCCATGACTGCCATGCTCGACAGGACTACCGACAAGACCACCCCCGAGGTCACCCGCAGGGGCGGCGTCAGCAAGACCGTCAACGGCGAGACCATCAGCCTCACGCCGGAGCAGGTCGAGGCGTTCGGCAAGGAACTCGACGCGATCCGCGAGCGGGTCGTCGCCGACCTCGGCGAGCGCGACCTCACCTACATCCGCAACGTCATCAAGGCCCAGCGTGGCCTCGAGGCCGGTGGCCGCGCCCTGCTGTGGGCCGGCGTGCTGCCGCCCGCATGGCTGGCCGGCACCGCGATGCTGGCCGTGTCGAAGATCCTCGACAACATGGAGATCGGCCACAACGTCATGCACGGCCAGTACGACTGGACGGGCGACCCGGCGCTGGCGAGCCGCAACTTCGAATGGGATTCGGCCTGCCCGAGCGACCAGTGGCGGCATTCGCACAACTACATGCACCACACCTACACCAACATCGTCGGCATGGACCGCGACGTGGGCTACGGGATCCTGCGGATGAGCGAGGACCAGAAGTGGGTGCCCTACTACCGCGGCAACCCGATCTACGCGTTCCTGCTGATGGTGTTCTTCCAGTACGGCGTGGCCCTGCACGAACTCGAGACCGAGCGCATCCGATCCGGCGAAATCTCGATCGCCGACAAGCGCGAGATCGCGGCGGGCATCTGGAACAAGGTCAAGCGTCAGACCATGAAGGACTACGTCGCGTTCCCGCTGCTGTCCGGCCCGTTCGCGCCGTTCACGTTCGCGGGCAACGCAACCGCCAACCTGATTCGCAACGTGTGGTCCTACGCCATCATCTTCTGCGGTCACTTCCCCGAAGGCGTGCAGGAGTTCTCGGTCGAGGAGACCAAGAGCGAGTCCCGCGGGCAGTGGTACTTCCGGCAGCTGCTCGGCTCGGCGAACCTGACCGGCGGCAAGCTCTTTCACATCATGAGCGGCAACCTGTCGTTCCAGATCGAGCACCACCTGTTCCCGGACATTCCCGCGCACCGGCACGCCGAGTTGGCCCCCGAGGTCCAGGAGATCTGCGAGCGGTACGGCCTGCCCTACAACAAGGGCCCGCTGCCCAAGCAGTTCGCCACCGTCGTGAACAAGATCTTCAAGCTGGCGCGCAAGCCCTTCTGAGCGGGGACCGTCAGGTCTGGCAGACCGGGCACCAGAACGAGATCCGCTCGCTGCCGGTGACCTCGGCCCGATCCGACAGGACCGTCGTCCCGCACCGCCGACACGGGCGCCCGACCCGGCCGTAGATCCACAGATCGCGGCCGGGTCGGGTGTCTCCCGTCGTAGTGCGGTTGACTCGGGAGCGGTTCAGCCACAGCATGTCTCGCGCCCGCTGGACGACCCGCAGCGGATCCTTCAACTCGCCGACCGGGGTGGTAGGCAGCCGCCCCATCACGAAGCAGAGTTCGTTGGCGTAGACGTTGCCGACGCCCGCCATCACCCGCTGGTCGAGCAGTGCCTCCGCGAGCGGCCGTTCGGGATCGGCGACCAGGTTGGTCGAGGCCACCCGGGGTTCCCAATCTGGACCCAGCAGGTCGGGGCCGAGGTGGGCCACGGCGGCCATGTCGTCGGCGCGGTTGAGGATCTCGAGCACGCCGAGGTCGACGCCTGCCGCACGGGAATCGGCCGTCTCCAACAGGATTCGCACCTTGTACTCGGGTACCCGGCGGATCTGTCCGCCGATCAGCCAGGCGCCGTCCATCTTGAGGTGGGAGTGGATGCTCGCGTCACCGACCCGGATGAACAGGTGCTTGCCGCGGCTGAGCACTTCGTCGACGACGCAGCCGGTGAGGTCGACGGTCGCGAACTTCGGCACCCGCACGTCGCACCGCGTGAGCGTCTTGCCCTCGAGCGCCTCGCGCAGCTTGGCCGCGGCGCGGAAGACCGTGTCACCCTCGGGCATCAGGACCCGCCCAGGTTCGCGTGCACGGTGTCGATCGCGTGTGCCGCCTCGCCGGCGATGCGCTCGACCAGCGCGGTCGCGCCGTGCACGTCGGTGATGAGGTCGACGGCCTCACCAGCCCACACCGGCAGGTAGTCGGGATCGCCGCGCTCGACGCCGTCGCGGTACTCGGCCTTGGCGCTCGAGTCGAAGCGCAGCGCATCCTCGTGGCCGTGCCACGCGTCGGTGAAGCGGTTGCGCAGCGTGCGCGCGGTGAAGCGGTGCGGCCACGGTGAATCGACGACGATGTCGAGGACGCGGTCTCGGGTGGTGCCCGCTGCCGATGCCCCGGTGATCGCCGTCCGTCCGCCATCGCTCAGCAGCGCCTCGGGGGTCGCCTCGAACCGGGTGCCGATCATCGCGCCGGCCGCGCCGAGCATCAGGGCGGCCGCTAGTCCGCGGCCGTCGGCGATGCCGCCCGCGGCGACTACCGGCGTGGCCCCCGCGGCGTCCACCACGGCGGGGATGAACGGCAGCGTGCCGCGGCCCTCGCCGTGGCCGCCTGCCTCGGCGCCCTGGGCCACGACGGCGTCAGCGCCGACCTCGAGCGCGCGGTTCGCGTCGGATAGCGTGGTCACCTGGACGAACAGTGGGATCCCCGCTGTGCGCACGGCGTCGGCGTAGGGCGTGGGGTCCCCGAACGACAACATGATCGCCGCAGGCCGCTGGTCGATGACCCACCTCAGCATGTCGTCGTCGACGGCCCACGCCAACAGTCCGACACCCCATGGCTTCTCGGTGTTCGCCTGAGCCACGGCGCACTCCCGGCGAAGCCAGTCGAGGTCGCCGCTGCCGACCATGCCCAAGCCGCCGCCGTTCGACACCGCCGCGGCTAGCAGGCCACCGGCGACACCGCCCATCGGGGCCGACACGATCGGATGGTCGATGCCCAGCAGTGACGTCAGCGCGGTGTGCAGCCCCATGCCTGCACTGTAGGCAGTCAGGCCGGGATGGAACTCAGGCCCTGGTCAGCCTTCTGGTGGCGGTGCTGGCGCTCGACGACGGCGAAGTAGAACGCGTACGCGAAGGCGCAGCTGGTGAACAGGCTCGACACGAAGAACAGCCAGGGCCGGCGGATACCCCGTCGGTGGCCGTCCCAGATGGTGAACAGCGGCAGCAGGATGACGTTGATGATGGTGTAGTCCTGGCTCGCCGACGCCGCTGCCGGGTTCGCGTAACCCAGGACGATGAACTGCTGCCAACTGCCGGGACCCCAGATGGGATTGCCGCCCTCGACCGCGTACTGGGCGACGAACTGGTGGTTGAAGTAGTAGCCGAGTGCGATCGAGGCCACCCCGACGACGTACAGGACGATCTCCATCGCCGAGAACGCCGGCCCGCCCGCGGGCTTGGCGAAGACCAGAGGATTGGCCCGAACGATCCAGGCGATGACGGCGACGCCGAGCACGAAGTGGACGATGAGGGACACCATGCGGTCAGTATCGACCAGACCGACCCCGGGTTTTGTCACTTTTGACATTTGGGGTCAGGTTTAGCGCAGGCGCAGGCCCCGGGGAGTACGGGAGAAGCCGGCCGCTACCAGTGCGTCGGCCACCGACGTGCCGTGCACGTCGACGGCCGGATCGAGTACCGGCGTGCCGTTGACCTTCTCGACGAGCAGGGCCTGCAGGCGCCCCGACCCCACCAGCTCGACCAGGGCGACCGCGGCCGCCCTATGCGTCTCGGCATCCTCGGAGTACGACAGCAGGGTCCTGCCGCCGCGCTCCAGGAACCACACCAGTTCGCCGTCGACCAGCACGACGAGGGCACCTGCCTTGCGTCCCGGTCGGTGCGTCCCCTCCGACGGCCACGGCAGAGCAGCGCCGTACGGGTTGGCCGGGTCCGCCGCGGCCAGCACCACCGACTCGTAGGCGCGGGTTCCGGAGTCGACGTCGTCGAGGTAGGTGCGCAACCGGTCGACGGTCGATGCGACGGCGAACTGCGCGCCGCCGAGGGACTCGACGAAGTAGCCGCGCTGGCACCGGCCGGCCTCCTCGAATGCGCTGAGCACCTTGTAGAGCATCGCGAAACCGCCGGGCAGCCCCTCCGCGGCGCCCTTGGTCAGCACGCCGTACCGGTTCAGCAGGAGGTCCGCCGAGAAGTGGCTGCGGATGGTCGAATCCGGCTCGGGCATCGGTAGCGCCGACCAGCGGCCCGCCACCGTCGGATCCGTCGTTCGCGTCTGGGCGTGCGCGACGCTGTAGCGGCTCAGCCGCGGCCGCTGCGGACGTTGCCGGTGTGCACCGCCGGCCCGGCGGCGGGTGCCGCCCAGCATCGCGCGGACCGGACCGAACGTGTCGCCGGTGACCCAGCCTGCCCACACCAGTTCCCAGAGCGCTTGTTTCACGGTGTCGTCGGCCGCGCCGAGCTGACGGAAGAAGTACGCGCCGCCGTTCTCCAGCGTGGCCATGATCTCGCGGTGGGTGTCGGTGAAGTCGATCTCTGCGGGCTGAGCGAGCGTCAGCGCTGCCGAGTCCGCGGTGTGGAAGGCGATCCAGCCGTCGGAGCCGGCGATCGGTCCGGCACCCGACCAGGTCACCTCGCCCGCCGCGAGCAGTTCGTCGAGCATGGCGGGCTGGTAGTCGCGCACGCGTTGACCGAACACCAGCGGCTCGACCGCCGAGGCCGGAACGGGAACGCCGGAGAGTTGGTCGATGACGCCGGCCAGCCCGTCGACGCCGGAGTTGCGGGTCGACCCGACGTGCTGCCAGGCCGGGAGGAACCGTGCGAACGCCGCGGTGCTGACGGGCTCGACCTGTGCGCGCAGCGCGGCGAGCGAGCGGCGGCGCAGGATCTTGAGAACGTCCGAGTCGCACCACTGTTCACCGGGCTCGTCGGAGAACTCGCCCTTGACCACCTTGCCGTCGACCGCCATCCGGCCGAGCACGTCGGAGGTGACGCGCAGCCCGAGGCCGAACCGGGTGGCGGCGTCGGCCGTGGTGAACGGGCCGCGGGTGCGGGCGTAGCGGCCCAGCAGTTCGCCGAGGGGGTCGGTGACCGATTCGGTGAAACTCGCGGGCACCCCGACGGGTACGGCGATGCCGACGCCGTCGCGCAGCAGTCCGACGTCCTCGATCGCCACCCACCACGTCTGTCCTGCGAACGACACCGTGAGGGCGCGGCGCGCCGTGCGGAGCCCTTCGAGCCAACCGCCGACGTCGTCGGTCGTCGACCGTGCCACGATCTCGGCTTCGGTGAGGGGACCGAGGAGGCGCAGCAGGTCGGCGATGGCTTCGGCGTCGCGTGCCGCGCGGTCCTCGGTCAGGTGCTGCAGCTGTTTGATCGTCGACTCGATGACGACGGGGTCGAGCAGTTCGCGCAGCTCGACGCGACCCAGCAGCTCCGCCAGCAGCACGCTGTCGAGTGACAGTGCGGCGGCGCGGCGTTCGGCCAGCGGGCTGTCGCCCTCGTACATGAAGGCGCCGACGTAGCCGAACAGCAGCGAGGCCGCGAACGGCGACGGGGTGGAGGTTTCGACCTCGAGGATCCGGATCTGGCGCGAGCTGATCCGGTTCATCAGGTCGATCAGCGTCGGAACGTCGTACACGTCCTGCAGGCACTCGCGGACGGTCTCGAGCACGATCGGGAAGTCGGGGTACTTGCGGGCCACGTCGAGCAACTGCGCGGCGCGCTGGCGCTGGTGCCACAGCGGTGACCGCTTGCCGGGATGGCGGCGCGGCAGCAGCAGTGCCCGCGCGGCGCACTCGCGGAACCGGGAGGCGAACAGCGCCGATCCGCCGACCTCGGTGGTGACGATGGGTTCGATCTCGTCGGCGTCGAAGACGAACAGCTCGGCGCCGGGAGCGGTGTCCTCAGTGTCGGGCAGCCGCACGATGATGCCGTCGTCGGATGCGGTGGGCTTCTCGTCGATCCCGTAGCGCTCCCGCAGTCGGCGTCCGACGGCCAGGGCGAGGGGGCCGTGCACGCGGAGTCCGTAGGGGGAGTGCAGGATCACCCGCCAGTCGCCGAGTTCGTCGCGGAACCGTTCGACGAGAAACGTGGTGTCGGTGGGCACCGTCCCGGTGGCGTCGCGCTGCTCGGTCAGCAGCTGATACAGGTTGTCGGTGGCGAAGTCGTTGAACCCCATGGTCTGACAGCGCTCGTCGAACTTCGGCCGCTTGAGGCCGGCGAGCTGGCCGGTGAACGCGCCGATGGCGGCGCCCAGCTCGGCGGGTCTGCCGACGCCGTCGCCGCGCCAGTAGGGCAGCCGCGCAGGCTGACCGGGAGCCGGGATGACGAGCACGCGGTCATGGGTGATCTCGGTGATCCGCCAGCTGGTCGCGCCGAGGGAGATGACGTCGCCCGGTCGTGATTCGTAGACCATCTCCTCGTCGAGTTCGCCTACGCGCGAGGGCTTCTCGGTGTCGGCGTTGGTCGCCAGGTAGACGGTGAACAGACCCCGGTCGGGGATGGCGCCACCCGAGGTGACCGCGAGGCGTTGCGCACCGGGCCGCGCGGTCAGCGTTCCCGCGTCGCGGTCGTAGACCAGTCGCGGCCGCAGTTCGGCGAACTCGGTCGACGGGTACTTGCCGCTCAGTAGGTCGAGCGTGGCCTCGAAGGCGCTGCGCGGCAAGGTCGCGAATGGTGCGCTGCGGCGGACGACCTCGAACCACCGGTCGGCGTCGATCGGCTCCAACGACGCGGCGGCGATGGTGTGCTGGGCGAGGATGTCGAGCGGGTTGGCGGGCACCCGCATGGTCTCGATCTCGCCGGTCAGCATGCGCTGCACCGTGACCGCACAATCGATCAGATCGGTGCGGTGCTTGGGGAACAGCACGCCACGGGACACCTCGCCGACCTGGTGGCCCGCGCGTCCCACGCGTTGCAGGCCGCTGGCCACCGACGGTGGCGCCTCGACCTGAATGACGAGATCGACCGAGCCCATGTCGATTCCGAGTTCCAGGCTCGACGTGGCGACGACGGCGCGCAGCCGGCCCGACTTGAGATCGTCCTCGACGATCGCGCGCTGCTCCTTGCTGACCGACCCGTGGTGCGCCTTGGCCAGCAGCTGCTCGGCACCCGAGGCCTGGCCGCTGGCCATCACGTGGGCGGGCGCGCCGCCTGCGACCTTCGGGTTCTTCTCCTCGGCGAGTTCGGCGCCGGTGCGTTCGGCGTAGATCTCGTTGATGCGCGACGTCAGCCGCTCGGCGAGCCGGCGGGAGTTGGTGAAGACGATCGAGCTGCGGTGCGACTCGATGAGGTCGACGATGCGCTCCTCGACGTCCGGCCAGATCGTGTTGTTCTCCAGGTTCGCCATGTCGGGCACCGGCACCTGGACGGCGAGGTCCCAGCTCTTGCCGGAGGCCGGGGCGACGATGGACGTGGGCGCAGCACCCGACAGGAAGCGTGCGACGTCCTCGGGTGGGCGGACGGTGGCGGACAGTCCGATGCGCTGGGCGGGCGCGTCGAGCAACTGGTCGAGCCGTTCGAGCGACAGCGCGAGGTGCGCTCCGCGCTTGGTGCCTGCCACGGCGTGCACCTCGTCGACGATCACGGTGGTGACGTCGGTCAGCGACTCCCGGGCCGCGGAGGTGAGCATGAGGAACAGCGATTCGGGCGTCGTGATCAGGATGTCGGGCGGCTTGTTGATCAGCTCGCGGCGGCGGGCGGGGGAGGTGTCGCCGGAGCGGACGCCGACGGAGATGTTCGGCACGGGTGAGCCGAGCCGCTCGGCGACGCGGGTGATGCCGATCAGCGGTGTCGACAGGTTGCGCTCGACGTCGACGGCGAGCGCCTTGAGCGGCGAGACGTACAGCACGCGGGTGCCCGGCTTGGGTTCGCCTGCGGGAGTCGGCTCGGCCGAGGCGAGCCGGTCGATCGCCCACAGGAACGCGGCCAACGTCTTGCCCGAACCGGTCGGGGCGATGACCAGGGTGTTGTCACCACCGGCGATGGCGGCCCAGGCCTGCGCCTGAGCGGACGTGGGTTTCACGAACGTGCCTGCGAACCAGTCCCGGGTCAGCGCGCTGAACGGCGCGAGCGGGTCGGTCTTCGTGGCCATCTGACCATGTTGCCTCGCGGTACCGACAAGCGAGGCATCCGCCCAGCTCAGCGACGCTCGGGGGCCACGGCGTCGGCGAGTTCGGGCGGGATGCCCGGCACCCTGGCGATGGCGTCGAGCAGCGCGTGGGCGCAGGAGTCGGCGACCCATTCGCCCTCGATCGTGGGGTCGAGCACCCGCTGCCTGCACAGCTCGAAGGTGTAGGCCAGCCACCCGTAGACGATCACGCGCAGGTCGCGCTCGAGCTTGGGATCCAAGGCATCGCCGATCGCCTCGGTGATGCGTGCCGAGATGCGGTTGGCCTGGCGGTCGTTGTCGAGGTCGTCGATGCCGCGCAGCACCGGGTCGGACCGGCCCATGCCCACGTAGGCGGCCCAAGCGCCGTGCGGGTGGTCGTCGTCGTAGTGGACGTAGGCCAGCACGCCGGCCCGCAACTGGTCGAACAGGCTCTGCCCGGGCTGCGGCGGGGTGTTGGTGGCCTCGAACAGGCGCTCGCCCTCGGCACGCACCACCGCGGCGAAGAACGCCCGCTTGTCCGGGAAGTAGTGGTACATCAGCGCCCGGGAGACGCCTGCCCGCTCGGCGATCTCGTCGATGCGCACCTCGTCGTAGGGGCGCTGCCCGAATACCTCGGCACCGAGCGCGAGGAGTTCGTTGCGACGGTCACCGGGGGAGAGTCGCCTGCGCCCCGGTGCTGCCATGCGCCCATCCTATTGATGTACGTGCGTGGAACAGTTCGCGGTATCTAGTGCGGCACGAACTGACGGCCGACGTGGGCTTCGGACAATTCCCAGAGGCGGACGGCGTCGGCCGCATCGCTGGCGGGTTGGTAGACGTCTTGTTCGGCGGGAGCACCTGACATGTGCTGGAATCCGCTGGGTCCATAGAACTTGCCGCCCTCGGATCGGGGATGGGTGGCTGCATACAGCGCGGGCAGCAGGCCTTGGTCGACGGTTTGGGCCAGGATGCCCACGCGCGCCAGCGACCGGATGACGCGCACCGAGAGAGTGTCGGTGGCGCGGCCCATGTGCGGTTGGGCGGCGAGGAGGTTCGTAGAGGTAATCCCGGGGTGGGAGACGTTGCTGGTGATTCCCCAGCCGGCGACCTGGCTTCGGCGGTTCAGTTCCAGACCGAACATCAGGTTGGCGATCTTGGATTGGCTGTAGGCCTTGCCCGAAGAATAGGACTTCTCGAAGTTCGGATCCTCCCAATTGATGGCGTTCGAGCGTGCCCCGATGCTGGATTGGGTGGTGACGCGGGCGTTGCCGGCGGACAACATCGGTAGCAGTCGGGCGGTCAGCGCGAAATGCCCGAGATGGTTGGTGGCCCATTGCAGTTCGAACCCATCACTGGTGGTTCGCCGTTCGGGCGGGTTCATGACCCCGGCGTTGTTGATCAGGACGTGGATCGGTCGGTCCTCGGCGACGAGGCCGTCGGCGGCGTCGGCGACGGACTGCAGTGACGACAAGTCCATCTGCCGGGTGCTGATCCGGGCGCCGGGGTGGGCGGCGCGGATGGATTCGACGGCGTGTTGGCCCTTGGCCGGGTTGCGCACCGGCAGGATGACTTCGGCGCCGGCAGCTGCCAGTCGTCCCGCCAGCCCGAGGCCGATGCCGTCGCTACCGCCCGTGACGACGGCCAATTTCCCCGTGAGATTCGGTACTTCCACATCAGCCTTGCGCGCCATGGTCTTACTCCTCAGATTCTGCTGAAACGCTTGTGATTTCGAGCGTGCCAGGATCATCGGAAGGCATTCAGGGGCCGCCTATCCACGGATCGGCGATCCCCCCGTAGAAGCGGCGACGGCGCCACCGTCGACGAGCAGATCGGTGCCGGTGATGAAACTAGCGTCCGAGCTGAGCAGGAACGCCGCGGCATTTGCGATGTCGGCTGACGTCCCGAGTCTGCCGGTTGCCGAACTCTCGATCAGTCGACGCATCAGGATCTCCGACTCTCCGGCGAGTTCTTGACGGCCCATGGGTGTGACGATGACGCCCGGGCTGATGCTGTTGACCCGCGCGCCGCGTGCCCCCCACGCGGCACTCGCGCTCTGCACTCGTAACTGGTTGCCACGCTTGGCCAGACCGTAGGCAGCACGCGAATCGGCGACCGCTCCTGACTGGAGGAACGGAAGATGGATGAGCTGTTCCGACGGTGTCGTTGCCAATGCGCTGTCTACCTCTGACGTCAGCTTTCTCGAGGCGAAGTGGCCCGCCATGCTCGCGACGTACACACCAGCGCCGCCCGGGGCAATGACACTGCCGAACTCGTCCAAGGAGTACGCAACTCCAGCGAGATCGACGCGGAGGATCGCCTCAGCGGAGGCCTGAACCGGCGAGAGTCCCGCGGTGTGAGCCACTGCCCGCACCGGCCCGAGCGCCGAGGCTCGTCTGGCGAGATCGGAGACCGAGTCGCGCGAGGAAACGTCGACCTGCTCGGTCTCCACGATGAAGCCGTCCTCGGTCAGCGTCTGGGCGACCCGCGCCAGCAGTTCGAGGTTGAAATCGGCGAGCAGCACCGTGCGCCCCGCGCCGATTCGACGGCTGATCGCCTCGCCCATCCCACCGACGCCGACGACGACCACCACGTCGTTACTGCTAGAACTCGCCATCACTTCTTGCCTCCAGATTCGTATTCGGCGGCCCAGTCGCAACCCTGGGCATCGAATCAGACAGTGCCACCTGCGTTCGGAAGGCGCAGGGGACTGCCGCTCCTCGGATCAACGAGCCCTGTTGGCCGGGAGGCATCGCCGAGACACTGGCCGATGTGAGCAAGTCGATCAGCGGGTTCCCCACGACACGCTTGGGAGATCGATCGGGGCCGACGATGCCGCCGGGGATTCACCGGCCATCGACCGCTGCCCTGCCCACGTTCCTTCGCGCTGCGATCCGGAATCCCCAGCGGGTCGGTGCGATCTCGCCCAGCTCGCCGCGGCTGGCGGGCCTGCTGGCGTCGGTGGTGCCGACCGTCGGTGACCCGGTGGTCGTAGAACTGGGGCCGGGCACGGGGGCTGTGACTTCGGCGATCGCCGCCAGGTTGCCTCGAGATGCCCGACACCTGGCCGTCGAACTCGACCCGGCCATGGCCGCGTTTCTACGGCGCGAACACACCGGAGTCGACGTGATCACTGCAGACGCAGGCGATTTGGTCGACGTGCTCGCTGGACTGCAGATCTCGACAGTCGCAGCGGTCATCGGTGGGATTCCGTGGTCGCTGTTGAGTTCCGGCAGCCAAGAACACATCCTGCAGCAGATCGCCGAGGTCATTGGCTCCGACGGCGTGTTCACCACCTTCGCCTACGCCCACGCCAGAGCGTTGCCCAGCGCCCGTGGTTTCCGCCGCGCGCTCGAGGGGATCTTCGCCGAGGTGCGGGTCAGCCGACTCGTATGGCAGAACCTCCCGCCCGCCTTCAGCTACATCTGCCGGCAGGCGGCTGGCCCGCGCTAGTGGCCGCTCACCACGGGTAGATGGCGCCGGTGTCGCCGAGGAACTGAGCGGTCGGCCCGTCGTCGTCGATCATCGCCATCCGCACGGCCACCTCGGCTCCGTCAGCCGGGTCGCCTGCCCCGGGAGTCGGTAGTCCGCCGTTGAGTTCGGTCGCTCGGTAACCCGGGCACACGGCGTTCACCTTGACGCCTTCGTCGCGCAGCTCGTTGGCGTACAGCACGGTCAACGCGTTGAGCGCCGCCTTCGAGGATTGGTAGGCGGCCTGGTTCATCTTCGTCAGTTCGACGTCGGGGTCGGCCATCATGCTGATCGAGCCCATGCCGCTCGACACGTTGACGATTCGCGGGGAGGGGGATCTGCGCAGCAACGGCAGGAACGCGTTCGTGACGGCGGCAACGCCAAAGACGTTGGTCTCGTAGGTCCGTCGGAGGTTGTCGATGGTCATCGCGGAGGCGGGTTCGAGCCCGCTGGTGATGGCGGCGTTGTTGACGAGAACGTCGAGCCGGCCGTTCGCTTCGTCGACCTGCTCGACTGCCGCGGCGACCGACGCGGCGTCTGTGACGTCGAGTCGAACGAACTCGACGTCGAGGTTCTGCTCCTTGAGGAGGTCCGCGGCCGCTCGGCCGCGGCCTACGTCGCGGGCGGCGAGGTAGACGTGCGCTCCCTGCTGCGCGAGTTGCTCGACGATGTGGTTGCCGATCCCCTTGTTCCCGCCGGTGACGAGGACGATCTTCGACGTCATGTTCATACGACCACGATCGTCCGGACTCCGTCGGACTGCCAGACACCAATTGTGTCTGCCAGCGTTCGCGATCCAGCGGCATACTGGGGTGATGGACCAACGGCCGCTGGCGCGGTTCCTGCGAAGTCGTCGGGCTCTGCTTCGGCCGACCGACGTCGGTGTGGCCGATATTGGACCGCGTCGGACCGGCGGTTTGCGGCGGGAGGAACTCGCAGCGCTGGCGCACATCTCGGCGTCGTACTACGCCCGCCTGGAGCAGGCCCGTGGCCCCCGCCCATCGGCCGCGGTGATCAGCAGTCTCGCCAACGCGCTCAGGCTGAGCGACGATGAACGAACCCTGCTCTTCACCCTGTCGGGACGCTCACCCGAGCGCGACGACAGGACGCTGCGCAGCGACGTCACGCCAAGTGTTCTCGATCTCATCGACCGCATGCCCGGGACCGCCGCCATCATCCTGAATGCGATGTTCGACGTACTCGCGTTGAACCCGCTGGCGAGGGTGCTCTTCGAGGAGTTCTCAGCCCAGGCGGACCCCGAGCGGAACCTCGCGAGAGCCTTCTTCTTGGCGGCCGACCCGTCCCGTCGCCACTACGGCGTCAGTGCAACCGAGGACTTCGCGGACTTCGCGGTCAGCCAGCTTCGCGCGGCTTCCGAGCGCTACCCCGGTGACCGCGGGTTGAACGGGCTCATCACCGAATTGCGTTCACGGAGCGTTGAGTTCGAGCGGCTATGGCATGAAGTCGACAACGTGCTACCGCGACACCAGATGAAGTCGTTGAACCACTCCGTGGTCGGTCCGGTCGAATTGCACTGCAACGTGCTGTCCATTCCGGACCGGGATCAGTCGGTCTTGCTCTTCACCGCCGACCCCGGTACGACGTCGCACACTGCGCTCTGTTCGTTGATGGCCATCGGTTCTCATGACTTGGAATCGGCTACATACCGCTGACGTTCAGTGGCGGGTGTCCGCTTCTGTGCGAGGCCGCGGTTGGCGATGTCGCTCAGCACTTCGGCCGCGGCCAGTTCGTCACGTGCAGCGAGGCGATCGAATCCGTTGACTGCGGGATACGCGTAGCGGCCGAGGGTTGCGATGCAGAGGGCGCCAATCACGAGGATGCCCATCAAGACCGGTATGACGGGGTCGTAGGAACCGAACTCGTCGTAGCCCAGCCCGAGGAGGAGTGGACCCAGAGCGCTGCCGAGGATGAATACGGCCTGAACGGGTCCGAAGATGCTGCCGAAGTTGCGGATGCCGAGGTAGCGGGTGATGAGGAGCGCGAGCAGGTCGCCCTCGATGCCGAATGCAATGCCTATGAAGGCGACCGCGACCGCCGCGGTGGGGAAGGGCGGGTGCAGGAAGAACATGCCGAGGATGGGCGCCAGAATCACGATCGGCCCGACGATGGAACCATGCACGCGATCGATGACGAATCCGCCGCTGACTCGGCCGACCAGAGAAGCCAACCCGAAGATCACGAGCAGCGCGCCGGCCTGGTCGGCACTCAGGCCACGGTCGGTCATCATCGGCACCAGGTGGACTTGAAGGCCGTAGACCACGACGCCAACCATGCTGAGTCCGATGGTGATACCCCAGAATTGACGAGTGTGGAGCGCCTCCCGGAGCGTCGCACCCGGTAGTTCGAGACTGACGTCGCGGTCTCCGACGTGGGCCTCGTTGACCAGCCGCCCACGAACGTGTCGTTCGGCTCGACCGCGTACGAACAGCGTGATCATGGTGACCGAGACGGTCGCTGCCATCACGCCCATGAAGACGTAGGCAAGCCGCCAGCCCACGCCGTCGATGAGTGCACCCGCCAAGAGCGGACCGAGCGCGGCGCCGAGCCCGATGATGCCCGTGACCACTCCTACTGCGAGGGCGCGACTGTTGTCGAACCAGCTCACGACGACTCGGGTGGCAGGCACGGTGGTCCCTGCTCCGAAGAAGCCTACGAAGAAGCAGGGTATGAAGTAGACGGCCTCGACGGGCGGTACCAGGCCGATCGACGCAAGGGATGCCGAGAAGAGCACGAACGCCGGTACGAGAATGTAGCGGGCGGCATAGCGATCGACGAGCCGCGAGACGATGATCAGTCCGACGACCATCCCGACGGCCGCCACCGAGAATGAACCGGTGACCGTCGTGCGCCCGAAGCCGGTGTCTTGCGCGATCGGCGCAACGAAGACGCCGATCGTGGCGAGATACATCTGAGGCCCGACGGCAGCGGCCGTACCCGCGCCGAACACCACCTCCCACGGGCTTCGCGTCCTGGCAGGTTGGGCGGTTCGCAGATGGGCACGTGGCATGGGTTGTGCTCCTTGTGTTCTCACGATTGGCGCCCCGCGGACGAGGGCAGCGGTGGCCCCCATCCTCGGGCGGCGGGCACGGGTCTATCCAGGGCCCATCGATCACAGGCTGAGCGGACCACCGCTGGAGTCGTAGAGGGGGATTGGTAGGCCGTGACTACTTCGGCCAGGAACCGGTAGAAACGATGGAGCGCTTCGAACGGAAGGGGAGCAGCGTGATCGATCGCACCGGGCTCGCGGGATTCCTCCGCAACAGGCGTGAGGCGTTGCAGCCCGAAGACGTCGGCCTGCCACGCGGACAGCGGCGACGGACCAGCGGGCTGCGACGCGAGGAAGTCGCTTCGCTGTGCAACATGTCCAGCGATTACTACTCCCGGCTGGAGCGCGAGCGTGGCCCGCAGCCGTCACAACAAATGCTGGCATCGATCGCCCAGGGATTGCATCTGTCGGTCGACGAGCGCGACCACCTGTTCCGCCTTGCGGGGCACAACCCGCCGGTACGGGGAACGTCGAGCGAACACATCAGCCCGGGCATGTTGCGCATCCTCGATCGGCTCGAAGACACTCCCGCGGAGATCGTGACCGAACTCGGTGAGACGCTGCGGCAGACGGCGATGGGTGTCGCACTCAACGGCGACACCACCCGATACACCGGACCCTCCCGCAGTAGCGGCTACCGATGGTTCACCGACCCGGCGGCGCGGGCGAGGTATGCACCCGAGGAGCATCCGTTCATGTCTCGGATGTACGCCTCGGGATTGCGCGAGTTCGTGACGCTCCGCGGGCCGAGTTCGCGAGCCGCGCAGCTCGCCAACCTGCTCCTGGAGAGCAACGAGGAGTTCCGTCGCCTGTGGGAGGACCACGAGATCGGTGTACGGCCGCACGACGTCAAGCACTTCGTGCACCCCGAGGTCGGCGCATTGGAGTTGAACTGCCAGCGGCTCATCGACCCCGCCCAGGGCCACTCTCTGATGGTGTACACGGCGACCCCGGGGAGCGAGAGCTACGAGAAGCTGGAGGTCTTGAGAGTCATTGGGGCGCAGGCACTGTGATGCGTATCAGAGGCCCAATGCTGCTGCGAGTGCCCGCAGGTCAGGCAGCGGATCGTCGGTCGGCGCGTCGACGGCGACCTGTACGACGACGTGGTCGGCGCCGGCGTCGAGATGTGCGGTGACCGAGGCGGCCGCCTGTTCGGCCGATCCCATGCCGACCAGCGCGCGAGCCAGCCGTTCGGATCCGCCGATCACGAGGTCGGTCTCGTCGAAACCTTGTCGTAGCCAGGAGTTCCGGTAGTTGTCCATCCGCGTGTAGAAATCCAAGTGGCTGTGGGCGCGACGCAGTTGGTCGTCGGCGCTGCCGCCGATGGCGATAGCTTGCTCGGTGACGATCCAGCGGTCGTCGCCGAGGATGGCGCGGGTGTTCCGCGTCTGCTCGGGCAGCACCAGATATGGATGTGCGCCGTCGGCGCGCTCGCCGGAGAGTTCGATCATCTTCGGGCCCAGCGCGGCGAGTAGGCGCGTCGGTCGTGAGCCGGGTTCGAGTTCGTCGGGCACCGAGTTCATGCCGTCCAGATAGGTGCGCATCATCGCCAGCGGCTTGCGGTAGGCGCCGCCGAGCGAGCCTTCGACGAAGGGGGCGTGGCTGACGCCCAGGCCCAGGACGAACCGTCCCGGGTACAGGGCGGTGAGCATCCGGGCGCCACTTTCTGCCGCGGTTGGCAATCGGACGTGGATGTTGGCGATGCCGGTACCGACCACCATGCGCTCGGTGGCGCCCAGGAGGGCTGCGGACTCGATCAGCACGTCCTTGCCGTTGCCCTCGGGCATGAACAACGACCCGTAGCCGAGTGCCTCGATCTGGCGAGCCATGTCTTGAACGTCGCGGATCGGCCAGGGCTCGCTGTTCCAGAACACCCCTACCTTGGACGGAAAGTCAGTGTTTCCAGGCTTGGTCGTCATCTCTAGTTCCTTTCTTCCTGTTCCTTCGTCACTCGACGGCCGGGTATGCGAGGCCTTCGAGCGTGCGCCGAAGGTCTTCGAGGCCGGCGTCGTCGAGCTGGCACGCTGACTTGATCTGGTCTGTGACGCCGCGGACCTTCGACTCGAGCGCGCGACTCGTAGCGGTCAGGTCGACCAGCACCCGGCGCTCGTCGTTGCGATCTCGCACGCGCGACACCATTCCGGCGACTTCCAGACGCTTGACCAACGGTGTGATCGTGCCCGTGTCCATGTCCAAGCTGGCACCAAGCGCGCCGACGGTCTGGGGTGCACCGTCGAGTAGCGCCAAGATGACCAGGTATTGCGGGAACGTCAGCCCCAGCGGCTCGAGGAACGGCTTGTGCAGCCGAACCATGCGGTTCGCAGCTCCGTAGAGCGCGAACGACAGTTGCTCGCCCAACCGGTTCCCCGTCCACGAGGCCTGATCTGCAGCGCGCGATTCCATAGTGCACTAGATACTAGCACTAGAGAGGAATGGGCTCAGGCAGGCGACCGGGTTGCCGTCGGATCATGTTGTGGCACCTCCGCCTGGAGGGACTCGGGATGGGCCGGCAGATAGATCAACGTGAGGACGGCTGCGGCCGCGGTCACTGCGGACGCGACGACGCATCCGGTGCTGAATCCATCGACGAAAGTCGTTCGGGCGAGTTCCGTCAGCTGGGCGGGTAGGGGCGCATCCGAGAGCCCTTCCCGGTACACCGACAGCGCCACGGAACCGATGACGGCAACACCCAGGGTCCCGCCCAGCTCGCGAGTCGCCTCGTTGACCGCGGGCTTCGTGACGCTGGAGGGGGCACAACACTTCGCGCGTTTCGAGGACCCCGTTGGCGCAGTGCTGGCACCCATGGCCATCAACCACTTCGTCGGCATGGGCCACACCCGCTCGCGGGCGTCCAGATCACCCCTGCACGGTTGGCCGGATGGACATTTCGCCGATCTCGACCTCCCATGGTTGGTCGACGGCGAACTCGACCGCCCGTGCGACCGCGTCGGGGTCGAGCGCGAAGGCCTCCATGCCGCGGCCGATCTCGTCGCGTATGGCGGGGTCGGTGATGGAGTCGCCGAACTCGGTGCGCACGTAGCCCGGCGAGATCGCCGTGGTCTTCAGCGTCCCGTCGGTGGACTCCTGACGCAGCCCCTCCAGGACGGTTCGGACGGCGTTCTTGGTGGCGGCGTACACCGCCATCGTGGGCACGATCTTCAGTCCGGCGGTGGAGACGATGGTGACGAAGTGGCCGCGGCGCTGTGCTTCGAAGATGGGCAGCGCGGCGTCGATGCCGTGCAGGACGCCGCGGAGGTTCACGTCGATCATCGCGTCCCAGTCCGTTCGGCGACGAGCCGACATCGGTGAGATCGGCCCGATGCCGGCGTTGCTCACCAGCACGTCGAGCCGGCCGTATGTCGTGACGGCGGTTTCGACGAGCCGCTCCAGCTCCTCGGCGCGGGTGACGTCCACCGTGACACCAATTGCCCGACCCCCTGCAGCCGCGATCTCCGACGCCAGGGCGTCGAGGCGGTCGGCGCGGCGGGCCCCGAGTACGACGGCGGCCCCCTGGCTTGCGAGCCGCCGTGCGGTCGCCGCGCCGATGCCGCTGCTGGCACCGGTTATGGCCACCACCTTGTCGTTGAGTGAACCCATGACTAACCTCCAAAATTGATGCGGACGACTTGTCCGCTTCATCAAACCGGACAAAATGTCCGTTTGCAAGTCGGCCAGTGGTGCGACCGTGGGGAGGGGCATGGCGGAACGCAGCGACGCGGCTCGCAACCGAGCGTTGATCATCGAGGCCGCCCGGGAACTCATCACCGAGCCGGGCGAACTCAAGCTCAGTGCGGTTGCCAAGCGGGCGGGGCTGGGCCAAGGCACCCTCTACCGCCACTTCGCCACCCGTGAGGAGCTGGTTCGCGCCCTCTACGACCGCGAAATCGATGAACTCGTCGCCCTCGCCGATGCGCTGCTCGACGAGCACTCGCCCGACGAGGCGCTCAAGCGGTGGTTCACCCAATTGGCGGCGTACGCGCGGGTGAAGTTCGGGGTCATCGCCGCGGTCGAGGCCTCGGTGTGGCAGGACATCGGGGCGCAGACTCCGGGCAAGCTCGGCGAGGCGCTCACCGCCCTGCTCGCCGCCGGCCGCGCGGACGGCGTACTGCGCGACGACGTCGACTCGCGCGACGTGATCCTGCTGTCCTGGTTCCTCGCCCACGTGGAGGAAGAGGAGTGGGCAGACCGAACCCCGCGACTGCTCGCCGTCTTACTCGATGGCTTGACGACCCGTTAGAACTGACTGCCTCCGCCATCCACGTAGACCTCGGAACCGGTCATGAACGAGCTGCCGTCAGAGGCGAGGAAGGTGACCACGCTGCCGATCTCCTCCGGGCGAGCACGGCGTTTCATCGGTATCGACGAAGTGAGGTCCGCGAGGCCGGCGTCCGAGCCGGCGAAGAGATCGATCAGCCCCGGTGTCTCCGTCACCCCCGGGGCGACGACGTTCACGCGAATCCCTCGGTCGACGAGTTCGGCGGCCCAGCTCCGGGCCAGGGACCGGATCGCGGTCTTGGACGCGGCATAGACACTCATGCCGGGAGATGCCTTCACGTCGCCGCTGGAACCGCACAGGATCACCGACGAACCTTCTTTCAGCAGCGGGAGAACGGTCTGCACGGTGAAGATGATGCCGCCAACGTTGGTGTTGAAGGTGTTGGTGTAGTGCTCCCAGGTGAGATCCCCCAGTACCGCGACCTCGCCGACACCCGCATTGGCGAAGAGGATGTCGAGCCGGCGTCCCGTGGCTTCGATGGTCGACGCGACGCGGTCGAGATCGGACTGCTCGGTCACGTCGGCACGAATGAAGCTGGCGCGATCGGCTCCGATGCCGGCGACGGCGTCTTCGAGGGCGTCTTGGCGGCGACCCACCAGGAAGACGTAGGCCCCCTCTCGTGCGAGAGCGCGTGCCCCGGCCAGGCCGATTCCCGATGTTGCTCCGGTGACGAGTGCGGTCTTGCCTGTCAGGTTGGACACGTGATCTCCTAGTTTTGTACCGATCGGTTGCGAGTCCACGCTAGCAGATTTGTACCGTTCGGTAGAATTGGAGAGTCGTTGTCGCCGAGGGGACTAGGATCACGTGCATGAGCGCAGAGCGACGGACTGCAGGGGGCCGGCCGCGCGCGTTCGACGAGGAGCAGGCGCTCGATGGAGCGATCGACGTGTTCTGGCGTCTCGGATACGAGGGTGCGTCACTGACCGAACTGACGCGGGCAATGGGCATCAACAAGCCGAGTATGTACGCCGTCTTCGGTAGCAAGGAAGAACTGTTCGTCCGTGCGCTGGAGCGTTACGGCCTGTTGTATCGAGTACGCCTCGATGCGGTGCTGGCCAAGTCCACCACGTACGAGGTCCTCGAATCGTATCTGCGGTCGGTGGCGGAGTCGGCTACCCGGGGGAGCGTGGCGGGATGCCTTTCCATCCAAGGTGGGCTGTCGTGCGCGCCAGACAACGCGCGCATTCCGCTGCTTCTTGCCGAGTATCGCCAGGGCCTCGAAGATACTGTGGCGAAAGCGCTCTCGCAGACGGTCGACGCCACCCAACCCGGTGTCGACACCGCAGCCCTGGCGGGTTACGCCGTGACGGTCGGACAGGGGATCGCCGTACATGCCGCCGCAGGAGTGACCTCGGCGAGGCTGGACACCGTGGTCGACGTGGCACTGGCGGGGCTCGCGAGTTACCTCGCCTCCACGGGGCCTGGGGACAGGTCTGCCTCGAACCTGAAGCGGGTTCGTGGCCGCAAGACCGCGCCGCGGAATCGATGAGCAGCCAATCGGGTTGCACACCAGATGCCCGAACGGAGCCCGAACGTGACGACCCGAGCCATCCACATCCCCCGCGGCGCATTCACCCTCGCGGCGAACGTGCACCTGCCGAACGACTTCGACGGGTCGCGGTCGTACCCAGCGGTCGTGCTCTCGACACCCGGTAGCAGCGTCAAGGAGCAGATCGGGGCGAACTACGCTTCCCGACTGGCCGCGCACGGAATCGTCGCGGTGGCGTTCGATCCGGCCCACCAGGGTGAGAGTGGGGGTGACGACAGGGATCTCGAGGACCCGTACCAGCGCGGTGAGGACATCTCATACGTCATCGACGCCCTGGACGTCATGCCGGGCGTCGATGCCGATCGCATTGGAGTGCTCGGGATCTGCGCCGGTGGCGGCTACGCCGTGCACACTGCCCGGACCGATCACCGCATTCGTGCGGTGGGCACCGTGGTGCCCGTCAACATCGGCGACGCGTGGCGCTCGGCGGGGTTCCACCCCGACGGACCCGCCGTAGCCCTCGACGACATGGCGACGGTCCGGACCCACGAGGCCCAGGCCGGCGAATCCGGTCGCGTCCCGTGGCTTCCCGACACGCTCGAGGACGCAGCAGCGGCCGGGATCAGTGACATCGACAACGTTCAGGCGATCACCTACTACCGGACTCCCCGTGGAGCGCACCCACGTTCGACGAACCGACGGCTCGTCCGCAGTGACGCGCTGTTGATGGGCTACGACGCCTTCCACCTCGTCGATCAGCTCGTGACCCAGCCGCTGCAGGTCGTCCTCGCCGGACGTGAGGGGGTCACCGGGTCGTACCAGGCGGGCCAGAGGTTGTGGCAGATGGCGCCCAATCCGATCGATCTGATGGTCGTGGAGGGTGCCGGCCACTACGAGATGTACGACGTGCCCGAGTACGTCGACCGAGCCGTCGACCGCCTGGCCAGTTTCTTCGGCGAGTACCTCGCCGAGCGATGACCCGTCAGGTTGGTCATTGATCCCGGGTGAACAGCCGATTCAGTTCGTCGAAGCTCGCCGCGGACCCGAGGCCGGTGAACGAGCCCGTGTCAGCCACTTCACGCGCAGTTCGCAGGAACGCACCCCACGCGACCCTGGTCAGCGCCGAGCCCAAACTGATCCGACGCACGCCCAGCTCTTGGAGGTCGCTGACCCGCAGGCCGGTGTCCGATCCCATCAGCACGTTGACCGGATGCGGGCGCAGTGCATCGACCAACGCGGCGATGTCACTTCGCGACCGGACACCGGGTGCGTACAGCACGTCGGCGCCGGCATCGGCGAATGCTTGCAACCGCGTGATGGCTTCGCGCAGTGGGTCCGGATGTCCGTAGAGGAAGCACTCTGCACGGCCCGTCAGCAGGACGTGCGGATTCGACGCGTCGATGGCGGCTCGTGCGACGCGCACCCGCTCCGTCGCGACCTCCAGCGCATACACGGGATCATCGCCGTGGCCATGAACGTCTTCGATGGAGAGCCCGGCCACACCCGTCTCGACGCATCGCCTGACGTTGGCGGCTAGCCCATCGAGGTCCTCGGCGTAGCCGGACTGGAAGTCGGCATTGACGGGAAGCGGTGTCGCATCGACGATCGCTGCGACGTTGGCCAGTACGTCGTCGACGCCGAGCGCCGTCAGGTCGTCGGGAAGTCCCCGTGCGAAGGCCGCCCCGGCGCTGGTCGTCGCCAAGGCGGGGAAACCCATGCCGGCCAACGCAATCGCGGTCCCGGCATCCCAGGGGTTCGGAATCACGAAGCAGCCCTGCTCGTGCAACCGGCCGAAGGGTGTCGCGCTCTTGCCGGTGTGCGATTCGTCGGTCACGAGCCTCATTCAACGGCTCATTGCCTACTTGGTTCAAGGGATATAGGCGCGACCGTGGGGCTTACGTACGCAGATCAGCCGAATGGCGTACATAGCCCCCACGCTCGGCGCTCACCTAGCGGTAGGCGTCGTGGTCCATGGCTTGACGGACGATGGCCAGCGTCTGGCGAAGGGTGTCGAGGTCGGTGGATCCCAGCGCCAGCCGGATGGCCTGCGGCTGGTGTGTCGAGGTGGTGAAGGGTTCGGCCGTGGACACCGAGATGTTCCGTTCCGCAAGGGCGGCCACCAGGCGGTCCGCCCGCGAGTCCTCGGCGAGCGGGAGCCAGAGGAAGTACGACGACGGGTGGCCGACATGTGCTAGCCCGGCCATGGCTTCGCGGGCAATAGCCTGCCGCTCGCGGGCGTCCAGTCGCTTCTCCCGCTCGAGCCGGGTGACGACACCGTCGTCCAGCCAGCGGCACGCGATCGCGGTGGTGATGGCCGGGGCGTTCCAGGTAGTGGCGCGGATCGCGCGCTCGATCGCCGGAACGAGTGTCGTGGGTGCTGCGATGAACCCGACGCGCAGGCCGGTCGCCACGTTCTTCGACAGCCCCGACACGTAGACGGTGACGTCCGGCGCAAGCGCGGCGACCGGTGGCGGTGGCTTCTCGACGAGGTAGGCGTACGCCGCGTCTTCGATGATCAGGAGTCCGAATCTGCGCGCCGTGTCGACCAGCCGGGCACGCGCGGCGGCGTCCATCACCCATCCGAGCGGATTGTGCAGGGTCGGCATGGTGTACACGGCGGTGATGTGCCGCTGCGCGCAAAGCCGTTCGAGGGCACCGAGATCCGGCCCGCCCGGGGTGATCGGCAGCGGAGCGAGTTCGAACCGCAGTGATTCGGCGAGCACCTTGAACCCGGGGTAGGTGAGGGCGTCCACCGCGACGACGTCCCCCGGTTGCAACAGTGCCATCGCGCTCACGGCCAGGCCGTGCTGCGCGCCGGAGACCAGGAGAACCTCGTCGGCGCCGACGCGGAGGCCGCGTCGACGCAGATGCCGGGCGACCGTGGCCCTCTCGTGGGGACGACCGCCGTGGGGCTGGTAGCGCAGCAACGCCTCCAGGTCGCCCGACGTGGCGAGGTCCCGCAGTGCGTGCCGCAGCAGGTCGGCTTGGCCGGGCAGTGCCGGATAGTTGAAGTTGAGGTCGATGGCGTCGGCTGCCACGGCGTGCTGGTCGATGCCGTGTCCGGCGGGCAGCGCGAGGTCGCGGACGAAGGTACCGCGGCCCTGCTCGCCACTGACCAGGCCCATCGATCCCAACTCGGCGTAGACACGGGTCGCGGTCGCCACGGCGATGCCCTCGCGGACTGCCAGTTCACGGTGCGTGGGCAGCCTCGTTCCGGCCGGCATTCGTCCCGTGCGAATGTCGGCCGCCAGCGCGTCGACCACGCGCTTGTACCTGGCCACGGCCATGGGGCCGATTGTATGCAGGACAATTCTTTGACCGTCCTGCGTGGTCGTCCATACGGTGATCGGGACGGGCGAAAGGACTGACCGTGCACATCGCGATCCTCACCTTCGAGGGCTACAACGAACTCGACTCACTGATCGCCCTCGGCGTGCTCAACCGCGTCCAGCGAGACGACTGGCGCGTCACCATCGCGACCCCGTCGCCGCGAGTGCGGTCGATGAACGGCGTGGTCGTCGAACGAATGGCCGATCTGGACGAAGCATGCGACGCCGACGCCGTGATCGTGGGCAGCGGCATCGCCACCCGCGACGTCGTCGAAGACCGCACCATCATGAACACGCTGCGACGTTTGGACGCGTCTCGCCAGCTCATCGCCGGACAGTGTTCTGGTGCGCTGGTCTTGGCGAAACTCGATCTGCTCAAGGATGTCCCAGCGTGTACGGATCTGACGACCAAGCCGTGGGTCGTCGCCGCGGGCGTCGAGGTGCTCAATCAGCCCTTCTTCGCCAGAGGGAACGTCGCGACCGCAGGCGGCTGCCTGGCCTCCCACTATCTGGCTGCGTGGATCATCGCCCGTCTCGCGGGTAGGGACGCAGCCAACGACGCGCTGCACTACGTCGCACCCGTCGGAGAGAAGGACGAGTACGTCGAGCGCGCGTGGCGCAACATCGCGAATTACCTGCCGGCCGTGCACGTCTGAGTGCTCGCGGGTCAACCCCTGGGCAACCGAAGATGCATGACGTGCAGTCCCACCATCCCGTGGGTACGTGACCGGAAGGCGCCAGGCACGGTGCCCACGATGGCGAAGCCGAGGGACTGCCACAGGGCGACCGCCCGGTGATTCGTCTCGACGACGGCGTTGAACTGGATGGCGGCGAAGCCGTTGCGCTCTTGCCAGTCGATGACCCACTCGGCCATGGCGCGCCCGACGCCGCGGGTGCCGGCCCGCGGGTCCACCATGAAGCTCGCCGTCCCGACATGGCTGCCGCGCCCCGGTCGGTTCGGCCCCATCTTCGCGGTGCCGACGATGCGTCCGTGGTCGTCGACGGCGACGATTGCGTGCGCGGGAGGCGGTTCCAGCCACAACCGCTCGACGTCGTCGTCGGACAGGGGTTCGGGGTATGCGTAACTCTCGCCGTCGGCCACGATCAGGCGGAAGAACTCGGCGATCTCGAGGACGTCGCGCCGTTCGGCGGTACGGATCTGCACTAGCGACCTCCAAGCCGTGAGCTGATCACCGTGGTCGCCGTCCCGTCTTTCCCACTGTCGATGCGTCGCGAACCACGTCGGCGACGGTGACCTCCCCGAGTCGTGCCTCGACGGCGTCGGCGAGTTCGCGATCCAGCGCGGCCAATGCTCGATTTACGCCGACGCCGGTGGGGCACCGCGGGTTTGGGCCGTGCAGCCCCAGCACCGGGTCATCGCCCTGAACGAGCCGCCAGATCTCGGCGAGGGTGATCGTCTCCGCAGGCCGGGTGAGCACCCAGCCCCCGTGGGCGCCCGGCGTGGAAGTCACGATGCCCGATCGCCTTAGGGGCGTGAGCACTCGACGCACGTAGACGGGGCTGGCGTTGACGCTCGCGGCGAGTTCGTCGGAACTGACCGGGCCCGGAACGTCGGCGTCAGCCAAGTAAGTCAGGACGTGCACCGCCACGGCGAACTGAGTGTTGGTCGGTGTCGCCACGGGTCAAGCTTGCCATATCGCAACCGCCGTGACTACAGTTCGATCGGAACCGCAATCATCGTGATTGCGAATAAACTGGAGGTCATCGCGTGTCGATTGGCATAACCGGTGCGTCGGGTCAGCTGGGCAGGGCCGTGGCGACACGACTGCTCGGCGTCGTCGATGCGGCAGACGTCGTGCTGATGACCCGGACGGTCGAGTCGCTGTCCGACTTCGCTGCTCGCGGCGTGAGCGTGCGCCCGGTCGACTTCGGTGACCGCGGATCACTGGCGCCGGCGTTCGAGGGCGTCGACAGTCTGCTGCTCATCTCGACCGATCGCGTGGGGGATCGGGTGGCGGGTCACGTGGCGGCGATCGAGGCCGCCAAGGCAGCCGGCGTGCGTCACGTCGTCTACACGTCGGTCCCGAATCCGGTGCCCGCCAACCCCGCCCTTGCCGCACCGGACCACCTCGCGACCGAGGACGCACTGCGCTCCAGCGGAATGGCCTGGACGTCGTTGCGCAACAACCTCTACGCGGACATGCAGCTCGCCAGCCTGCAACAGGCGGTGGAGGCGGGACGGCTGGTCGTCAACTCCGGCGACGGGCGGGCCGCCTACGTCAGCCGCGCGGATTGCGCGGCTGCGGCCGTGGGCGCGTTGACGGGAGGCGGCAGGACGAACACCGCTTATGACATCACCGGCCCACGAGCGTTGTCCGCGTACGACCTCGCCGATCTCGCGGGTTCTACCGTCGAGGTGGTCCAGCTCGACGACGGAGCCTACGTCGAGGCACTCGTCGGTTCCGGGCTTCCCGAGGGTGCCGCCCGCTTCGTCGCATCCTTCGGTCGGGCAGTTCGTGAGGGATACCTTGCCGACGTCACCACCGCTGTGCGCGACCTGACCGGGCGTCCGCCGACATCGCTGGAAGACCTCGTGCGATCGGTCGATTCGTGAGGGTCAGACGCCTCGGCTGGGCGGGCATCGAGGTGATCAGCGATCGGGGACCGTCCCTCGTGGTGGACTTCGTGCGGGACTTCTCCCTGCTGCGTGCCACCCAGCCGGATGGCGCCTTCGCTGAGCCAGAGGGTATTGCGGCCGCAGCGCTCGTCACCCACCTGCACGAGGACCACACCGACGTCGCCGCGATCCAATCGGCGGTGGGCGTCGCGGGTCTGGTGCTGCGCCCTGCGCCGTTCGTCGCCGCGGCCGACGAGGCCGTGTTCACCGACGGTGCGGAGACCGATCTCGAAGCCAGCACGTTGCACGTGCGCACCGTCGACGAGTGGGAGCGGATCGAGTTGCCGCCGTTCACCATCACCGCGGTCCCGGCGGTCGACGGCCTCGGCGATCCGCAGCTCAATTGGGTCATCGAAGCCGATGGTCAGCGCGTCTTCCACGGCGGGGACACCATCTTTCACGGCTACTGGTGGCTCATCGCCAAGCGAGCCGGGCCCGTCGACCTCGCGGTGCTGCCGATCAACGGAGCAGTCGTGAACGTCCCGCACCTGCAACCGCCCAGCCCACTGCCCGCGGTGATGACACCGGAGCAGGCCGCGCACGCCGCAGCGATACTCGGTGCGAAAGCGGTGCTGCCCATCCACTTCGGAGTCCACCAGCCGCCGGTCTACGTCGAGATCGCCGATGCGGTCGAGAGGTTGGCCGATGCCGGCGGTCGGTTCCCGTTCCGGGTGTCGAACCCCGAACCGGGGGACGGGTTCGACATCCCGCCCGCACGCTGACCCACATCTGGCTGGCCGATCTGCCAGCCGTTCAGAAGTTGGTCGCCATAGCGCGTTCGCGCCACGGGGCCAGCTCGGCTGCGTCGTCGGCGACCCGCTGCTCGGTGGCTGCGACGGCGTCTGGCCCGATGGGCAGCCGGGTGGGCGGGGCGCCTGCGGTGACGACGTCGTAGAGGAGGGCGGCCAGCTTGTCCGGATCACCCTCCTGCGTCTGATCCATCGGCCCGATCCGATCGAGTTGGTCGTGCGCGGGCGTGTCTGCGTAGTCGTCGATTGAACCGTGGTTCGCGGCTACCCACACGGTCGAGGGATCGAGGAAGTTCGTCCTGAAGGCGCCGGGCTCGATTGCCATCACGGAGATGCCGAGTGGGGCGAGGTCCTGGCGCAACCCCGCCGTCAGGCCCTCGACCGCGAACTTCGATGCGTTGTACATCGACGACGCGGGGAAGCCGATGACACCGCCCATCGAACTGAGGTTGACGATGGTGCCCGACCGCTGCGCCCGCAGAGTGGGAAGTGCCGCGCGGATGACGTCGATGGTGCCGAAGACGTTCAGCTCGAACTGATCTCGGATCTGCTCGTCCGTCATTTCCTCCAGCGCGCCCATCAGTGGCCGGCCCGCGTTGTTCACGACCACGTCGATGCGGCCGAAGCGTTCCACCGTCGCCTCGATGGCGGCGCGAACCTGCTCGGGCGCCGTCACGTCGAGCGGTAGGGCGAGCAGTCGTTCGTCGTCGCCGAGCGCGTCGGTGACGGTCTGCGCATTGCGCGCGGTCGCCGCGACGTCGTCGCCGTGGGCCAGCGCGTGGCGCGCTATCGCGGCGCCCAGGCCCTTCGACGATCCAGTGATGAACCAGGTGCTCATGTCGTTCTCCTCATGTTAGTTGCCTCTTACATTCCAATGTAAGAGGTTTCTCACTTCTGGTCAACCAGTGCCCGCCAGGTGCTAAGAACTAGGGATGGCGCGCACCGGGTACCACCACGGCGACCTGCGCGCCGCGTTGATCGCCGCCGGACGCGAGATGGTGGCCGAACACGGGATCGCCGCACTGTCCGTCGCGGACGCCGCCAAGCGGACCGGCGTGAGCGCCGCCGCGCCGTATCGGCACTTCCCGAATCGGCGAGCATTTCTCGCTGCGGTCGCGACGGCGGCGGCCCGCGAGTTCGACGACGAGGTGCGTGCGGCGATCCCGCCGTGTCCCGACGGAGACCTGGGCGAGTGGGCGATCGAGGCTATGGCCGCGACCGCGGGGGCCTACGTCCGATTCGTGGCGCGCACGCGCATCGGGTGGGACGTCATCTACGGCACTGACGTGGGTGATGCCGGCGACGAGGAACGCCTGGACGTGGCGCGCTCGCTCAACGATGCCTTCCTCGAACCGGCGCTGACCGCCACCGGCGGGGACGTCCGTCGGGCGTTGCGCTTGCTCGAACACGAGGTCGCCGCGGCCCACGGGTACGCCAGCCTCTTCGTGGCGGGGCTATTCGACTCCAAGTATCCCGAAATAGACCGTGCAGCAGCGCAAGCCGCGACCATCACGCGAACGTTGGCACTGGCCGCCCGGGCCGATGCCACGACCACGTGACCGCGGCGCCGAGCCCGTCGCGACCGGATCCCGGCACTCGCGCCATCGGGCGGGCGCGGTCTGTCAGACTCCAGTCATGATCCAGGGCTTCTCCCACATCGGCATCTGCGTGACCGATCTCGACCGTTCGATCCGCTTCTACGCCGACGTGTTCGGGTTCGCGCTGCTCTACCAACTCGACTTCAACGACAACGAGGTCGCCGCGACCATGGAGCAGGAGGGCCGGTTCCGCTCCGCGATGCTGATCCGCAACGACATCCGGATCGAACTGCTGCAGTGGGTCGACGTCCCGACGACCGGGTCGGGGGAGCGCAAGCCGATGACCGAACTCGGCTTCACCCATCTCTCGTTCCGGGTGGAGGACGTCGATGGCCTGACCGACGCGATCGTCGCCGCCGGCGGGACGTTCGTGGAGTCGACGCGCACCGTCCTCGGTGGCGTCGAGGACCCGACGTCGGGCCGGTTCATCTACCTGACCGATCCCGACGGCACCCGCATCGAGCTGATGCAGAACGTGCCCGACCTCTCCGGCATCAGCGCCGAGTCTCCATAGGCGTTCGTCGAGTAGCGCGAGCCTCATCGCCGCTTGTCGGCGATGCGATTGAGCCACTCGGTCATGAGGTTCCGTTCGGCCGTCGTCAACGGCACGTCCTGGCCGTCGAGGACTTGTCGTAGCGCAGTGGCGCGTCCTGTGAGCGTGTTGCGCGACTTGGTCAGTCCGGACGTGACCGTGATGCTCGCAATCGCATTCTCGCGGGCGAGGTCGCTCATCTCGTGATCGCGTTGCGCGGCGGGCACCATCAACTGCGTGATGACGAAACCGACTCCGCAGGACTGGAATAGGGCCGTCGCGCGTTCGAGGCTCATCCGCAGCCGTCCCTCGTCGGCAATGCGAGCGATCGCATCTTGGAGCAAGGTCACCGTCGTCTCGGCGGCGGCCGAGAGTGCCTTCCCCCGTCTCGGTTGCCCGTATATCAGGGCGAAGCACTCGGGCTGGGCGAATCCGAAGTCGATGAACAGATCCCACAGAGCCCGCAGGTCGGCTACCGGATCTTCGGACTGCCTCAACAACGTGCGCTTCTTCGCGATGTAGTTCTCGAGGACGCGGAGGGTAACCGCCGCCAGCAGACCCTCCTTGTCTCCGAACCGTCGGTACAGGATGGGCGGTTGAGTGCCGGCCGCCGCGGCCACTGCACGAGTCGATACGGCGTCGACACCACCCTCGCGCAAGAGTTCGGCCGCTGCTTCCAGCAGCCGGTCGGAGGTGGATGCGCGAGTGTCGACGGGCATGTTATCGACGATAACACCGCGGCCACGGCGGGACGGCTGCCATTACGACCATTGTGCTACCGTCGATAACAGAATCACGATAACGACGATAACGATGCGCCGAGCGATCAGGCCATCGATTGAAGGAGCAAGACATGACGAAGGCCATCGGCGAGGTGCGGGACGCCAGCGAAGGCAACGCGTGGCTCACGCGCTATTACTTCGCGCGCGCGGGATTCTCGATCGTGTGGGTGGCGGCCGCGTACGCCCTCGCCGACAGCACCACCGCAATCGTCGCCGCGTTGCTGCTCGTCTACCCAGCATGGGATGCGGTCGCCAATCTCGTTGACGCTCAGTGCAATGGGGGAGTCAGGCGCAATCCCGCTCAAACGTTCAACCTGGCAGTCAGCACCGTGACCACGGTCGCCGTCGCCGTCGCGTTGACCCTGAGCATGAACGCCGTGCTTGGCGTCTTCGGCGTGTGGGCGTCTGCGACCGGTCTGCTACAACTCGCCACGGCCATCCGACGCCGGAAGCGAAGCGGACAGTGGCCGATGATGCTGAGCGGTATCCAGTCGACCGCCGCTGGAGCAAGCTTCATCGCAAAGGCCGCTGCGGCCACGGCCCCTCAGATCACTGCGATCGCTCCCTACGCAGCCTTCGGCGCGTTCTACTTCCTCGTCTCGGCGATCTGGCTGACGATCGTCGATGCCCGTCGCAACGCCTGACCGTGCCGCTGCACGGGAACGTCAGACCTTGCCGCCGGGGAACATCGTCTTGACGGCCTGAGTCATGTGCTCGCGCGCAGCCGCGGCGCCGGTGGGGTCCAAGGAACCGATTGCCATGACGTAGCGGCGCTCCGGCCCGATGGCTCCGGTGGTCACGTGCAACTGATTGCCGCCGTTCCAGCAGCAGAACCAGCCCTGCTTGACCGCCACCTGCTCGGCGAACAGACCCTCGGGGATGCCGAACCGCTGCGGGTAGCCGTCGTTCCCCGTCGGCGTGGACTGGGCGAGGTTGCCGATGATGACGTTCGTCTGCTCCGGAGGCAGCCCGCCGGCGCCGTCCAGCAGCATGTCGTAGTACCGGACGAGGTCGCCTGCGGTGCTCGTGGTCACGTCCCAGTGCCCGTTGGAGGGTGCGGTCGTTCCACCCAACCCGTACCGGGCCTTGGTGCGCGCGATGACGGCGTTCCCGCCGCTGCGGTCCCAGAAGTTCTGCGCTGCACTGTCATCCGAGGAGCGCAGCATGACGTCGAGTGACCTGCGGTCGGCCGGAGACAGGGTCGTCTTGCCTTCCGACTCCTGCAGCAGCAAGTCGTCGGCGATGAACAGCTTCACCACGGACGCGATCGGGAACGGTTCGTTCGAGCCGTTGGAGACGACCTGGCCGGTGGTGCGGTCCATGACGGCGATCTCGAGGTCCGCCCCCGACCCGGCCGCGTCGGCAGTCGCTTGACGAACGCGGGCGTCGAGGCCCTCGAATGACGCCGGCGGGCCGGCCGGCGGGGCCTGGGGCGCCGCGGACAGTGGCGCCTGCGGGGCGGTGACCGGCGCCTGCGGCGCGTTCGACGCGGCCGGCGGCGTACCCCACACCTGCGCCTCGCAACCGCTGGCCACCAGCGCCACCGCGCAGACGATCGCCAATCTGGTCATCGCCGTTCCCGGCCGCCGCTGACGCATGAAACTCCTCCGAGCTGAAAAACTGAACCAGGCTCAACGCTGCGCCCACTGATTACCCAGCCTAATCGCTTTGACGCAGTACTCCCGGGGCGAGTTCGGAACCCCACGCACGCGGGAAGAGTCTGGGCAAATGCGACGTTGAGACTCAGGTCACCAAAACCCACAGATGGACGAGCCCTCGAATGCAGATCCCGACCTCCGCAAGCCGTGGAAGCGCCCGATCGACGACGTCATGCTGAGCACACTCGCCGAGTGCGACGCCGCCGAGGTGCAGTTGCCTGCGACGAGGCAGTCGAGCAGTCACCACCTGCAGTGGCAATCGGTGCTGGCCCGGACGTACGTGGAGCGGCCCAACGCCGACGAGTTCACCACGCTGCCGACGGCCAACCTCCTGGTCGTCATGATCACCGGAGGGATGTATGCGATCGAAGGAGTCAGCGACGGGCGTTGGCGCAGCACGGTATACCGTCCCGGCTCCACCGGCATCACGGCACCTGGCAACGCGAGCACGTTGCGGTGGCGCGCCATCGGCAGCCGACCGTTGACGTCGCTCCAGGTGTACCTGGCACCCGAGTTGTTCGCGGGTGTCCGCGCCGAGGACGACGACCGGGCACTCGACGTCCTGCCCGATGCACTCGCCGTCGACGACCCCGTGATCTCCACGGTGACGTGTGCCATCGGTTGGGCGTTGGAGTCTAAGGCGTCGTCGCTCTACGCCGACTCCGCGGCACAGTTCCTCGCAGCTCACGTGGTGGAGCGGCACTTGGCCTGTCGAAGCGCACCCCGTGGTCGCGGCCTTGGCGGACGGGCGCTGGCGAACGTCGTCGGATACATGCAGGACAACGTCGCCGACGAGATCACACTCGAGCAGCTGGCTGCAGTCGCCGGGTTGAGCAAGCACCACTTCCTGCGGTCGTTCAAGACGGCGACGGGGGCGACACCCCACGGATTCCTGATGGAGATCCGCATGCAGCGTGCCGCCGAACTGCTCGTGGCGCGGACCAGCACAGTGAGCTGGGTGGCCGCCCGGTGTGGGTACCGCAGCGCCAGTCACTTCGCGGCGGCGTTCCACAAACATCACGGCACGTCTCCCACGGCCTACCGCACCGCACGCGTCTCGGCCCGCTGACCGAGTTCGAGCGCAGCTCACGCCCGAAATCGAGCAATCCGCCGACCGGATGGCGCAACATCGCGTCACCGAGGTGGTGTCCGGCGCGGCAGGCTTTCCAACGACGGTTCTTCGTCGAGGGTACGAAGCCGTGGGAGGTCGGACGTGAGCAACGCCCACGAGGCACGTGTTGCCGTGGTGACCGGCGGGTCGGGTGGCATCGGCCGAGAGATCGTGGAACGGCTTGCAGCCGAGGGTTTCTCGGTCGCCGTCCACTACTCCGGCAGCGCGGATCGTGCCGAACAGGTGGTCCGCACCGTCACGGACGCGAACGGCTCGGCGTTCGCGGTGCAAGCCGACGTCGCCGACGAGGACGCCGTCTCCGCGATGTTCGACGAGGTGACGAGTCGCTACGGGGGCGTCGACGTCATCGTCAACACTGCGGGCATCATGATGCTCGCCCCCGCTCGCCGAGACGTCGTTGGAGACCTTCGACCGGACGATGCGCACCAATGTCCGCGGAACCTTCGTCGTGTCGCAGTGGGCGGCGAAGAACCTCCGTGCAGGAGGCGCCCTGATCAACTTCTCGTCGTCGGTGGTGAAGCTGGCGCTGCCGACGTACTCGGCGTACGCCGCGAGCAAGGGTGCCGTCGAGGCTCTCACCCTGATCCTCGCCAAGGAGTTGCGCGGCCGCGACGTCACCGTGAACACGGTGGCCCCCGGCCCCACTGCCACGCCGCTGTTCCTGGACGGCAAGAGCGACGAGCAGGTCAAGCACATGGCGGGCATGGCACCGCTGGAACGGCTCGGCGAACCCGCCGACGTCGCCGAGGTCGTTGCCTTCCTCGCCGGTCCGGCGCGGTGGATGAACGGGCAGACCATCTACGTCAACGGCGGGGTGATCTGATGGGCAAGTCGATCGTCGTCACCGGCGCGTCCAGTGGCTTCGGCGCGATGACCGTGCGGGAGTTGGCGATGGGCGGGCACACCGTCTTCGCCGGGATGCGACATCTCGACACCAAGAACGAAGAGGCTGCGGCCGATGCCGCCGACTTCGCGTCCGAGCACTCGGTAGACCTCAGGCCCATCGAACTCGACGTCAGCGATCAGCAGTCGGTGGACGAGGCCATCGAGAAGATGGTGGTGTCGGTCGGACACGTCGACGTGGTCGTGCACAACGCCGGCCACATGGTGCTGGGGCCGACGGAGTCCTTCACCCCGGAGGATCTCGCGCAGGTGTACGACGTCAACGTGCTGTCGACCCAACGCGTTAACCGCGCAGTGCTGCCGCACATGCGGGAGCGCGGGGACGGTCTGTTGGTGTGGGTCGGATCGACCAGTACCCGCGGTGGCACTCCGCCGTACCTCGCCCCGTACTTCGCAGCCAAGGCCGCCGAGGACTCCATTGCGGTGAGCTATGCCGCCGAACTCGTCCGGTTCGGCATCGAGACGACGATCGTCGTGCCCGGTTCGTTCACCACGGGAACCAATCACTTCGCCAATGCAGGCCAACCCACCGACACCCAGACCGCGTCGGCCTACGAGGCTCGCTACGGAGGTCTCGTCGATCAGGTGACCGAGAAGCTCAACGAGTTGTCTCCGTCGTCAGCGGATCCGACCGAGGTGGCACGGACCATCCGCGAGGTCGTCGACATGCCGAAGGGGCAGCGCCCCTTCCGGGTTCACATCGACCCCGCGAACGACGGCGCCGAGGAGGTCAACGGCGTGGGCGACCGCGTACGGCGCGAGTTCTACGACCGGCTCGGATTGAGCGATCTGCTACGCGTGTCGCCGTGACGCCGACCCGATCGACGTCAGCTCGGTGAGCTCGCGGCCACCGGGTCTGCCCTCGGTCGCCTAGACTCGTGCTGCACTGGTGCATTCGCTCGTGAATGAGGTGTACGGCGCGAACAACGCCTACCCGGCGCTGGACGAGCATCAGGTGAGCCAACTCGGTAGTTACGGCGCCCGTGAATCGGTCGCGGTGGGTGACCTCCTGTTCGAGCCGGGTCAATCGAACTACGACTTCTTCTACCTCGTCGCCGCCACCAAGTTGGAGGTCGAAGCCTGCGGTGCTGACCCGGTGGCCGTTCTCGGCGGTGCCAACTCCGCCGGGCAAGCCGCACTCCACCTGGCCGACAGTGGATCTCGGGTCGACCTGATCGTGCGTGGCGCCAGCCTGCGAGCGAGCATGTCCGCCTACCTCGCCGACCGGATCGACGAACATCCCGCGATCACACTGCGACTGGGCAGCGAGGTGACCGCCCTGCACGGCAGCACACACCTCGAGGGAATCACCGTCACCGGCCCCGACGCCGAGTCGACGCCACAGCATTGCCGCGGACTGTTCTGCTTCATCGGTGCACGTCCCGCGACGCAGTGGTGCGACGGTGTCCTGCGGGACGCCAAGGGCTTCATCGTCACCGATTCGGCTCTGCCCGAGACGGTGCTGCAGGGCAGCTGGCAGACGCTGAACCGGCGACCGCTTCCGTTCGAGACGTCGCTGCCCGGGGTGTTCGCCGTGGGCGACGTCCACGCCGGCTCGATGAAGCGGGTCGCAGCCGCCGTGGGCGAGGGTGCCAGCGCAGTGCGATCAGTGCATCAGGCTCTCGCGCGGTAACGCTAGATGCGGTCGCCGAGCGTCGAGTTCAACTGCTCGTAGCGCTGCGGTGACCGCGCCTTGATGACGTAGGCGCCGATGACGCCGATGCCCAACGAGGCGAATAGCATTGCGGTGAAAGAGATCTGCAGCCAGCCGCCACCGCCGAGTAGCACGTCCATCCCCGTGACGGCGTACCAGAGGAACGGCAAGAGACCGGCGATGCCGAGCAGCGGTGCGATGAACGTGTTCCATGGCCGCTTGTCGACGTTGGAACGGCGGAAGAACACGAAGATCGCGATGCTGGCGATCGTCTGCAGCAGGATGATTCCCGCGGCGCCGACACCGGTCCACCAGGTGAACAGGGTGGTGTAGGGGTCGAGGCCGAGGATCGCGAAGATCGCGACGACCGCAGCCACCATGGCGATCTGGACGTAGCAGGCGATCGCGGGTGAGTGGCGGGTCGGGTGGGTGGTGCCCAGGCGCGACCAGATGACGCCCTGGCGTCCCAGCGAGTACAGGTAGCGGGCCACGTTGTTGTGGAAGGTGAGGATGGCGGCGAACAGGCTGGTGATCACCAGGAGCTGGAAGGCCTCGGTTCCTACACGGCCGAGAACGCTGTCGCTGACGGCGAAGACGAGATTGCCGCCCTCGGTCTCCGCAAGGCTGGCGACATTGCCCACGCCGACGGCGTTGACGATGAGGAAGGCCGTGACGGCGTAGAAGACGCCCATGAAGATCACCGACGCGTAGGTGGCGCGAGGCACCGTGCGCTTGGGGTCCTTGGCTTCCTCGCCGTAGATGGCGGTGCCCTCGAATCCGATGAACGACGCGTGGGCGAACATCAGGGCGACGCCGATGGCACCGGCGAACACCGCTGACGGAGCGAATGGTTGGAAGGAGTAGTCACTGATCGGCGTGGGTGAATTGACGAGGATGCCGACGTTCAGGATCAGGATGATCGCCGTCTCCAGGGTCAGCAGCACGGCCAGGACCCTGGCGCCGGCATGGATCTGCCGTACGCCGAGGAACAGCGCGGCTCCCATCGCGATGAAGGAGAACACCCACCATGGGACGTTGGTGCCGCTGTGCCTGGAGACGAACTCCGCTGCGTAGTAGCCGAACCCGCCGATGACGCCAAGCTGGATGGCGTTGTAGGCGAAGATCGCCAGCGATGCCGATCCGAGCCCGAGCGGTCGGCCGAGGCCTCGGGTGATGAAGGCGTAGAAGGCCCCGGCATTGGTGATGTGCTTGCTCATGGCGACGTAGCCGACTGCGAAGATGGTCAGCACCAGAGCAACCAGCACGAATGCTCCGGCGATGCCGATCCCGTTGCCCGCGCCGATGATGACCGGGAACAGTGCCACCACCACGGTCAAGGGCGCGGCCGCGGCGACGACGAAGAACACGATGCCGAGCACGCCGATTTGATTGCGTGCCAGCCCTGTCGATCCGTCCGGCGAGTCCTTGGCGATGGCCAGCGACTGAGGTTCATCTTGATGGAGCATGGCGGTCCTTTTCGGTGAGGGTCAGCGGCTGGTGTTGCTTCGAGCGGCAAACTTGACGACCTTGCGCAGTGCGGGGCTCGTCGCGACGGTGTAGCCGAGCTTCTTGCCCGTCTTGGTGCCCATCACCGTCTCCATGGCACGGTCCACGACACCGGCTTTGGGCCCCGAAGCGACGCGCGCAGCGGTGGGTGCAGCGGTGCCGTCGAGGTCGGCGATGACCACCTGTGCGGCGTTGTGTCCGTTGGCTCCCATCACACCGCCACCGGGGTGGGTACCGGACCCGCAGAGGTAGTAGTTCCCGACGGGGGTGCGATAGTCGGCCAGCTCGGGGGTGGGGCGGTTGTTGAAGAGCTGGTCGAAGAACATGGCGCCGTGGAAGATGTTGCCGCCCGTCAGGCCGTAGTCACGCTCGAGGTCCTTGGGGGTGATGATGACCCGCTCGAGGATGTGGCCCCGCAGGTTCGGGGCGTAGCGGAACAGCACCTCGAGCACGCGATCGGCCCACTCGTCGCGGATGGTGTCCCAGTCGGTGCCTGCCAGCTCGAACGGGAGCTGTTGCACGCCAAGGGTCATGGTGTGCTTGCCCGCCGGCGCCAATGAGGAGTCATGGGTGGACTGGATGACGGCTTCGATCACGAAGTCGTCGGGGATCTCGCCGCGCCGCTCCGCCTCCCAGGCCCGCTCGAAGTTCTCGATCGAGGCGCCCATGATCGCCTGGGCCTGGTGCTGCGGCCCGAATTCGCCTGCGGGGAAGCCGATGTAGTCGGGCAGCTCGTCGATGAGCAGGTGGATGCGGGCCATCGACCCGCGGGCGTCGTAGTCTTCGAGCTTCGCGGTGAGCTTGGCGTCGATGGCACCGGCGGGCAGCAGCTGCAGCATGGAGCGCTGCGGGTCGGCGTTGGAGATGACCGTGCGTGCCGAGAGCACCTCGCCGCTGGCCAGTCGCACCCCGGTCGCTCGACCCCGGTCGAGGACGACCTCCCTGACGGGCGACTTCAGCCGGATCTCGGCGCCATGGGCCTCGGCGCTGCGGGCCATGGCCTGGGTGATGCCGCCCATGCCGCCCTTGACGAAGCCCCACTGGCCGAGGGTGCCCTTGAACTCACCGACGGAGTGGTGCCCGTAGACGTAACCGGTGCCCGGCGTCGACGGCCCACCCCAGACCGAGATCATCCCGAAGAAGGTGAACAGACCCTTGATGTGCTCGTTCTCGAAGTACCGGTCGAGCAGGTCCTTGGTGGACAGCAGCACCATCTCGTTGAACAGGTCTTCGGCACCGGCGGCCTCGAATGCGGCCAGCACCTGCGAGCGGCTCGGCGCCGGGGACATCAGGAACGGCGTGAGAATCGAGGCGAACTTCTTCACGCGCAGTCCGAAGTCCAGGAACGCACCGGCGTCGCTCTTGGAGAACTTCTCGATCTCCTTGAGCGTCTTGTCCATGTCCTTCCAGACGAACAGATGGCTGCCGTCGGGAAAGATGCTGACCTCGTTGGCCTCGGTCTGGTACATCTCCAGGCCGTACCGTTCCAGTTCGAGGTCGGCGATGATCTCTGGCCGTAGCAGGCTGGCGATGAACGCACACGACGACCAGGTGGCACCGGGGATCAGTTCCTCGCTGGTACAGGCGCCGCCGACGACGTCGCGGGCTTCGACGACGAGGACCTTCTTGCCGGCACGGCCGAGGTATCCAGCCGTGATGAGGCCGTTGTGCCCGGCTCCGATGACGATCGCGTCGTAGGGGGTGGTGTCGGTCATCGAGATTCTCCAGGGACGAGGTGGGTGAAGTAGGTGCGTACGGTGGCCGGGTCGACGAGTTCGTCGAAGCCGTCGGTGACGGGCTTCATCGTCGGGTGGGTGTCGCGTAGCTCTTCCCACGCGGCCCAGTCGGTGACCTCCATGACTTCCAGGATGTCGGCGGGAGCCCCGTCGGGTGCTTCGTCGACTCGATAGGCGTCGAACCGCCGGACGACGTCGCCGTGCGCCAGGCACGTCGGTCGGTCGACTTCGGTGGAGAAGCGTTCGAAGTCGGCCGGGTCCACGCCGGGCAGCATCGAGAACAGGTTGACCGCCACTACCGGGCGGCTGGTTGACGTCATCGCGGGGACTCCAACGTGGTTGTGAGAACTGATGTTCGGTCAGGACTCGAGGTTGATCATGATGTGCTTGATCTCGGTGTACTCCTCGACGGAGTAGATCGACATGTCGTTGCCGTGGCCCGACTGCTTGAAGCCGCCGTGCGGCATCTCCGACACGATCGGCAGGTGGTCGTTGATCCATACGGTGCCGAATTGGAGCTTGCGGGCTGCGCGCATCGCGCGGCCGACGTCCCGGGTGAATACCGAAGCAGCCAATCCGTATTCGACGTCGTTGGCCCATGTGAAGGCCTGCGCCTCGTCGGTGAACCGGGTCGTGGTGACGACCGGGCCGAAGACTTCGCGCTGGACGATCTCGGAGTCTTGTGCGGCGTCGACGACCAGGGATGGCTTGTACCAGAAACCAGGTCCGGTACCGAGTCCGCCGACGGCGAGAGCGGCCGGTCCGGTGGCAGTGGCCCGGTCGACGAATCCCGCGACGCGGTCGCGTTGGCGTTCGGAGATCACCGGACCCATTTCGGTGGACTCGAGTGTGGGGTCGCCCATGGCGACCTTCGAGACCGCGCGGGTGAGTTCGGTGACGAAGTCGTCGTAGATTCCGTCGGCGATGTACACCCGCGAGGCGGCCATGCAGTCTTGCCCGGAGTTGCCGTAACCGCCCTCGCAGATCTTGGTGATCGCCAGTTCGACGTCGCAATCGTCGAACACCAAAACCGGTGCCTTGCCGCCCAATTCGAGGTGCAGGCGCTTGAGGTTGTCGGCGCCTGCGCGGGCGACGAGCTTGCCGGTGTTCGTGTCGCCGGTCAGCGAACTCATCCGAACCCGTGGGTGTGACGTCAGGGCGGCGCCGACGGTGTCGCCGTGACCGGTGACGACGTTGAAGACGCCGGGCGGGAAGAGGTCCGCCGCGAGTTCGGCCAACCGCAGCGTGGTCAGTGGGGTCTGCTCGCTGGGCTTGAGCACCAGCGTGTTTCCCGTCATCAGGGCCGGACAGATCTTCCAGATCGCCATGACCAACGGGAAGTTCCAGGGTGCGACGCTGCCCACGACACCCAGCGGATCCCGCCGGATGATGCTGGTGTGCGTGGGGGAGTACTCACCGGCGGCGCGGCCCTCGAGCACGCGGGCGGCGCCGGCGAAGAAGCGCATGTTGTCCACGCCGAAGGGGACCTCGTCGCGGGCCACCGCGATGGGCTTGCCGACGTTCTTGGACTCCAGCTGCGCGAACTCCTCGGCGTGAGCCTCGAGGCGGTCGGCCAGCTTCAGCAGCAGTTCCGCTCGTTTCCCCGGCGGCGTGGCGGCCCATGCGTCGAAGGCCCCCTCCGCTGCGGTGACGGCGCGGTCGACGTCGGTCGCGTCACCGAGGGGGACCGTGGCGATGCGCTCGTTGGTGGCGGGGTTGATGACCGCTTCCGTTGCACCGGTGGCGGCGGCGACGTGCTCGCCGGCGACGTACATGAGGTGGCCGTCTGCCATGTGAGGTATCTCCCGACTGGAGCCCGACGACCTTCGTGGCCGTCATGTCCAAGTGTTGAACAGTTGACATGGAGGACTTAAGCACAGGCCAACGGAGTGCGCAAGACAACGAGGCGAACCCGCAGTGGGTCTGGAGTACGAACCGGTTGGCGAAAGCCGCGGCTAGCCGGCCGTACGGACGGCCAGGATCTTGCGTACCTCGTCGCGATTCTCGGTGATGATCTCGGCGATCGTGGTGCGTGCCAGCTCGGGGTCGCGTGACGCGAACGCCGTCACGATCCGCTGGTGTTCTTCTTCCAGGGTCGAGCCGCTCTCGTACTCGTGGTGATCCAACGACAGGATGAGCAGGAAGTACCGGAGGTCGCCGAGGAGCTCGTCGTAGAACTTGTTGAGCCGCGGACTGTTCATCAGACCGACGATCGCGCGGTGGATGGCCAGGTCCTTCTCGACGATGGTGCGCGGATCCTCGGTCTTCATCGCCATTTTCAGGGCGTCCATGGCCTCGGTCAGCGGTGTCAGGTCGGTGTCGTAGTTCACCGACGCGGCGGCTGCCGTCTCCAGATGAAGTCGCGCTCGATAGATGTCGAGGACCTCCTCGTCGGAGGGGTCCCACACCGCCAGTCCGCGGTTGAAGACGTACCGAACCAGGCCCGTTCCCTGCAGGAGTCGCACGGCTTCGCGAACCGTGTTGCGCGAGATCTTCAGTTGATCGGCGATGACGCTCTCCCGGATGCGCTCACCCGGCTTGAGTTCTCCCTCGAGGATCATGTCCATCAGTCCATCGGCGATCTGCTGCGCACTGCTGCGCCCGACTATCTGGATGCGATCAGCCACGGACATGGTGGCAGCGTACAACTGTTCCACAAACCCATGGTCGAGATGCCTCGGAGGGGCAGTGCCTGGACTCACACTGCCCTAGTGTTCTACAGTTGGCTAGCTTGTCAGCGCGCGCCGCTAGCCGGCGCATGCTCCCCGATCGCGAAGGATTAGGTCCGCCGATGCCGAACACCGCCCACGACTGCACCGACGCGCAGCGATGCTCGACGCGGTTGGCGCCGATGCAGGAATCGGCGACGTGACGGCCAGTTCGGATCTCCTCGCGCAGATCACTCAGGAGAGCGCACTGGCGCCCGGTGGTCAGGCGTTTCCCGAGCAGCGGGTCGTCGCCGAGCTGCGTCGGCACTATCGCCTGGCGGGCCGGTTGGAACGCATCCCCACCGAGAAGGACGACACGTTCCGTCTGGTCACCCCGGGCGAGCAGTTCCTCGTCAAGATCGCACCTGCGTCGGAGAGTGCGGAGATCGTCAATCTGCAGTCCTCGGTCATGCTGCACCTGGAGGACGCCCCTGCGTCGATCCCCGCCCAGCGGTTGATTCGCGGGGTGCACGGCCAGGTGGAGTCCATCGTCGTCGATCCCGACGGCAACGACCGCATCATGCGCGTGCTGAGCTACCTGGAGGGCGATCTTCTCGCCACCGTCAGGCCGACACCGTCTCAGTTCGCGGGAGTCGGTGCGATGCTCGCGCGGCTCGATCGCGCGCTGGGGGAGTTTCGGCATCCGGATGACTCCCGGCTACTGATCTGGGATTTGAAGAACTTCGCCCATACGAGGCCGCTGTTGCAATGGGTCGTCGATCACGACGACGTGGCCATGGCCACCTGGGTATTCGACCGATTCGACGCACTGGTCGCGCCCCGGATCAACGATCTGGACACCCAAATGATCCACGGTGACTTCAGCCCCTTCAACGTCGTGGTCGACCCGACGTCCGAAGAGTTCGTCACGGGAATCATCGACTTCGGCGACGTCGTGCGGAGCCCGACGGTGTTCGACCTGAGCGTCGCGGTGGCCAACCAGATCGGCGCTGACCCCGAGCGACCGTGGGCCAGTGCGCTCGACATCGTGCGCGGCTACCGAGCGGAGCGCCCACTGACCGACGGTGAGGCAGCCCTGCTCGCCATCACCGGTCCTGCGCGACTCCTGTTGCGCGCGTTGGTCTACGGGTGGCGATCGAGCACGCACGCGCGCACCCGAGACTACGGACTGTCGCACTCTGCGCTCGACTGGACCAGGCTGCGCTGCGCGCTGTCGGTCACCACGTCCACCGTCGAAGACATGATCGCGGCCACCACCGACCCATTGCGTTACAACGAAGGGAACCGAACGTGACCAAGGGCTTCACGCTCAAGGCGTCCGAACCGATGGTGAACGGGTTCGACCCGTCGGACGTCGGACGGTTGCCGCCCCGGACGCGCCAGCAGGTCGGTGACCGGGAACGGCTCCTGGGGCCTGGGTACCGACTGTTCTACGAAGAACCGGTCGAGATCGTCCGCGGCGCGGGCACGCTGCTCTACGACGCCGACGGCAATGACTATCTCGACGTCTACAACAACGTCACGAGCGTGGGCCACTGCCATCCCTACGTGGTCGAGGCGATCCACCGGCAACTCTCGACGCTGAACACCAACACCCGGTACCTCCAGCAGTCGATCCTCGGGTATAGCGAGCAGTTCCTGGGCACCATGCCGGACGAACTCGGGCACGTCATGTTCACCTGCACCGGCTCGGAGGCCAATGACCTCGCGATGCGAGTGGCCCGCTACTACACCGGGAACCAGGGCGTCATCGTCACCTCCGGCGCGTACCACGGGCTCACGGCCGACGTGTCGGCGTTCTCGCCATCGTTGGGAATCGGCGTCCCACTGGGGCCACACGTACGCACGATCACTGCACCCGACCGGCTACGGCATGGCGGTGACGACGACCTGGTCGCCACCATGGTTCGCGAGATGCGGGAGGCGATCGCCGATCTGGAGCGCCATGGTTTCGGGATCGCGGCCTTCATCGCCGACACGATCTTCTCCTCCGACGGCATCTACGCCGATCCCGCGGGATTCCTGCAGCCTGTCGTCAACGCGGTCCACGACGCCGGTGGCCTGTTCATCGCAGACGAGGTTCAACCGGGGTTCGGGCGTACCGGACGGCACTGGTGGGGTTTTCAGCGACACGGTCTGGTTCCCGACATCATGACCACCGGCAAGCCGATGGGCAACGGTATTCCCATTGCCGCGGCCGCCTTCCGCCCAGAACTACTCGTCGAGTTCGGTCGCAACATCCGCTACTTCAACACCTTCGGTGGGAACTCGGTGTCGATTGCAGCGGCGCAGGCGGTACTGGACGTCATCAACGACGAAGGTCTGATCGGCAACGCCGAGAAGGTCGGCGACTACGTCAAGTCCGAGATCGCCACGCTGGCAGGCGGCTACGAACAGATCGCCGAGGTACGCGGCGCGGGGTTGTTCGTCGGCGTGGACGTCGTGACCGACCGTGACTCCAACACCCCCGACGGGGAGGCGACGCTGCGAGTGGTCAACCACATGCGCCGGCGCCGAATCCTGCTGTCCGCATCGGGGCCACGGGGTAGCGTCCTGAAGATCCGCCCGCCGCTCCCGTTCTCCATCGCGGACGCGGATCGAATGCTGGAGAACCTGGCCGTCGTCCTTCGCGAGGAGCTTCATTGAGCGACGAATTCCGGGTGTACCGGCGGCGCAGCCGATGACCGCGGTGCGAGACGGCGCCGACATCGTCGGACTGCTCGCTGCCAGTGGAGTGGAGATCGACGGCGACAGCAGGCGCCTCGCCGAGTACAGCTACGACGCATCGAACTACCGCGTCCCGCCGCTGGCCGTCGCGTTTCCCCGCGATGCCGACGACGTCGGCCGCATCGTGGCGGCTTGCCACCGCGCGGGCGTGCCCATCGTGGCGCGAGGTGGCGGAACGTCGATGGCGGGCAACGCGATCGGCGGCGGAGTCGTGCTGGACATGTCGCGGTACATGAATCGCATCGTGTCCATCGACGCCGCGAGGCGGACCGTCGTGGTCGAGCCGGGGGTCGTCCTGGCCGATCTCAGCGAGGCGGTCCAGCACGCCACCGGCAACCTGCTGACCTTCGCGCCGGACCCCTCGAGTAGAAACCGCGCGACCGTCGGAGGGTCGATCGGCAACGACGCCTGCGGCAATCACTCCGTCCGCCATGGCCGCACCGGCGACCACGTGCAGTCCCTCGACGTGGTGCTCGCCGATGGCACCCGACTGACTGCCACCCAAACCGCCCTGCGCGCCACGGACCCCGAGGACGAGGCCGCCGCCGAGCGGGCCGCAGGGCTCTCCGCCGGCCTCGCAGGCCTCGCCGCCGACTACATGTCCGCGTTCCGACTCGAACTCGGTCGCATACCCCGGCAGGTGTCGGGTTTCCACCTGGCCAACCTGTTGCCGGAGAACGGCTTCAACGTCGCGCGGGCACTCGTCGGCAGCGAGGGAACCTGCGCGATCGTGGTGGGCGCCACCATGCGGCTGGTGGACGTGCCGTCGTCGGCGCTGCTGCTGATCGTGGCGTACGACGACATCGTGGACGCCGCGCGGGACGTCATGACCATCCTGCAGTACTCGCCCGCCGCAGTAGAGGGCATCGACGAGCAGATCGTGGCGACCATGAAGGTGCGGCGCGGTGCGGACTCCGTGGCCGAGCTGCCCACCGGCCGCGCCTGGCTCTACGTCGACCTCGACGGCGACGACTCAGTGGCCGTCGCGGCGCAGGCCCGACAGCTCCGAGGCGACCTCGAGGCCAACGGGCGGGCGCTGGACTGCCGCGAGGTCAGCGACCCCACCGAGCGCAAGAAGCTCTGGCGCGTTCGCGAAGACGGGGCAGGACTGTCGTCGCGGCTGGAACTGGCCGACGGCTCCAGCGTCACCTCGTGGCCGGGCTGGGAGGACTCGGCGGTCGCCCCGGAGAAGCTCGCCGACTACCTCGCCGACTTCAGGCTCCTGCTCGAGCAGTACCACCTCATCGGCGTGATGTACGGCCACTTCGGGGCGGGCTGCATGCACATCCGTATCACGTTCGATCAGCGAACGCCCCAGGGCCGCAGCGTGATGTCGACCTTCCTGACCGCGGCCGCACGTCTGGTGGTCGAGCACGGTGGAACCCTGTCGGGAGAACACGGCGACGGCAGGGCCCGCTCCGCGCTCCTGCCCGAGATGTACTCCCCGACGATCATGGCGGCCTTCGCGAGCTTCAAGCGCCTGTTCGACCCCACCGGCGTCCTGAACCCCGGCGTGATCGTCGACCCGGCGTCGGTGACCGAGCAACTGGCGCTCGCGGGCATTCCCGCCTTGTCGTGGCAGACGACGTTCGTCCTGCACGACGCGAACGGTTCAGCAGATGGGGCCTTCGCCGACGCCGTTCAGCGCTGCATCGGCGTGGGCCGGTGTCGCTCCCACGGCAGCGGCGTGATGTGTCCCAGCTTCCGGGCCACCGGGGACGAGAAGGACTCCACTCGCGGCCGCGCCCGCGTGCTGCAGGACATGATTCGCTCCGCGCCAACCGTCGAACAGGGATGGGCATCCGAGGACGTGCGCGAGGCACTGGACCTGTGCCTGTCGTGCAAGGCGTGTTCGACCGACTGCCCGACCGGCGTGGACATGGCCACCTACAAGGCCGAGTTCTTCGAACACTACTACCACCGACGGATCCGCCCACTGGCGCACTATTCGCTGGGCTGGCTTCCGCGATGGCTGGCGGTGACGACGCGGATCGCACCGCTCGTCAACGGGGCGCTGGCCAGTCCGCTGCGAGGGATCGCACTCCGACTCGGCGGGTTGACCAACGAACGGCCCCTGCCGAGATTCGCGTCCAATCGCCAACTCCGCCGCGAACTGAAACCGCACGCCACCGAGCGTGGCGACGTGGTGCTGGTGGTGGATTCCTTCACCAAGGGCTTCCGGCCCGAGGTCGCCGGGGCAGCACTGCGCGTCGTCGAGGACGCCGGACACCATGCCGAGGTACGCACCGACGTCTGTTGCGGCTTGACCTGGATCTCCACCGGACAGTTGCGACAGGCGCGAAAGCGACTGCTCCGCACGACGTCTGCGCTCGACGACGGCTCCGACCGCCCGATCGTCGTCACCGAGCCGAGTTGCGCAGCAGCGCTGCGCAAGGACCTGCCGGAACTCGTCGACACGCCTGCAGCACACCGGGTGGCGCGACGCGTCCGCAGCTTCGCCGAACAGGTCAGCGCTCAACGTGACGGCGGCTGGACACCGAGTGCGACGCTGCCTTCGTCGGTCACCGTGCAGACCCACTGTCACGAGTACTCGGTGTTCGGGGCGTCGACGCAACTGCGTGCGCTCGCAGCGGTTGGCATCTCGAACGTCCGCGAGGCAACGGGGTGCTGCGGCGTGGCCGGAAACTTCGGTTTCGAGCGCGAACACTACGACGTCAGCATGGCCGTCGCCGAGCAGGCGCTCGCGCCGGCGCTGCGGGCCGACCCCGACGCCGTCGTGCTCACCGACGGGTTCAGCTGCCACATGCAGGCCCGGCAACTCACCGACGACCATGCGCCGAGTGCGTCCCTGCACCTCGCGCAGATCCTCGATCCCGCTTCCCGACAGGAGTTCCCCGCATGACCGCAACGACGTCCCGTGTCGACTCGGCTCACCCCGCCACCGACTCGATCCCCACAGGACTCCTGATCGGCGGGCAGTGGCGGGACGCCGTCGACGGTCGCGTCTTCGACGTCGAGAACCCGGCGACGGGTGAGGTGCTCGCAGCCGTCGCCGACGCCTCCCCGGCCGACGGGGACGCCGCGCTGGCGGCTGCGGTCGAGGCGCAGGGTTCGTGGGCGCGAACCGCACCGAGGTACCGCAGTGAGATCTTGCGCCGCGCATACGACTTGGTGATGGAGCGGCAGGCCTGGCTGGCCGAGGTGATGACGTCGGAGATGGGCAAGCCCCTTGCCGAGGCGAAGGGGGAAGTGGCCTACGCCGCGGAGTTCCTGCGGTGGTTCTCCGAGGAGGCCGTCCGAGTGTCGGGTGACCACACCACTACCGGTGACGGGGCGAATCGGATCATCGTGACCCGCGAGCCCGTCGGCCCCTGCGTGCTCATCACACCCTGGAACTTCCCACTCGCCATGGGTACCCGCAAGATCGCACCCGCGGTCGCCGCCGGATGCACCATGGTGCTCAAGCCGGCACCACAGACTCCGTTGAGTTCGTTGGCCCTGGCTGCGATCCTGCAGGAGAGCGGCCTGCCCGACGGCGTCCTCAACGTCGTCAACACCACCGACGCGGCAGCCGTGGTGGGCCGCTGGATGGCCAGCGGCAAGGCCCGCAAGGTGAGTTTCACCGGCTCCACCGGCGTCGGCAAGATCCTGCTGCGACAGGCCGCCGAGACGGTGATGCGATCGTCGATGGAATTGGGCGGCAACGCCCCGTTCATCGTCTGCGCGGACGCCGACGTCGACACGGCCGTGGACGGTGCCATGGCAGCCAAGATGCGCAACATGGGCGAGGCGTGCACGGCGGCCAATCGCATGTACGTGCACCGCGACGTCGCTGCTGAGTTCTCCGAGCGGCTCGCGGCTCGGATGGCGGCGCTGAAGGTCGGCAACGGACTCGACGACGGGACCGACGTGGGGCCGCTGATCGACTCGGCAGGACGCGCCAAAGTGCAACGGCTCGTCGACGACGCCTTGGCACGCGGCGCAACGGCGCTGACCGGCGGTCGGCTCCCGGACGGGCCGGGCTACTTCTATCCGCCAACCGTCCTGGCGGACGTGTCCGAGGATTCCGACGTCATGACGACCGAGGTCTTCGGGCCGGTGGCTCCGGTCATTCCGTTCGACGACGAAGACGATGTGATCATGCGCGCCAACGACACCGACTGGGGTCTGGTGGGTTACCTGTTCACCCAGGACGTCGACCGGGCGTTCGACCTGAGCGAGCGTCTCGAAGTGGGCATGGTGGGCGTGAACACCGGCGTGGTGTCGAACCCCGCTGCACCGTTCGGTGGGGTGAAGCAGTCCGGGCTGGGTCGGGAGGGCGGCAAGGTCGGCATCGACGAGTTCCTGGAGTACAAGTACCTCGCGGTGCCGCGCCGCCAAGGCCGCTGATGGCTGGGTGCTCGTGACCGTCGACGACGAGCCGACGATCACCGAGTGGACGGAGTCGACGTACGCCGAGGTGTTGACGATGCTCGCGGCCAATCCTCGGCAATCGGGGATCGTGCTGATCGGCGTCGATGGACGCAGCGGCTCCGGCAAGTCGACGTTCGCAGCGGAGTTGGCCAGAACGCGCGAGCGCGTCGCGGTGGTCCACACCGACGACATCGCCTGGCATCACTCGTTCTTCGACTGGCACGAACTCTTGGTCGACGGGGTGTTGGCGCCGTTGCGCCGTGACGGAACGCCCGTTCGCTACAGGCCGCCGGCGTGGGACGCGCGCGACAGGGCAGGCTGCGTCGAGATACCGGCCGGCACGGATGTCGTCATCGTCGAAGGCGTCGGCTCGTGCCGCAGGGCACTTCAGCCGTGGTTCGACGCCACGGTGTGGGTGCAATCCGATGCCGACGTGGCCTACCGTCGCGTCGTCGCCCGAGGTGACGATCCCATCGAGTTCGTCGACGAGTGGACGGCGCAGGAGATTCCCTTCCTCGCGGACGATCGGCCGTGGGCGCGAGCAACGTTGATCGCATCGGGGGAGGCGTCGTCGACAGTCGGCGGCGGCGATCACCCGATGCCGTATTGCGCGATCTTCCGGTAGAGCGTCGCCCTGCTCATGCCGAGTTCGCGGGCGGCGGCGGCCATCGTTTGCCCCTCCGCGCCGAGCACCCGTGCGATCTCGCCGCGCTCGAATGCCTCGATGCGTGACAGGTGACGGGTGTTGCCCGCCAACACTTCTGACGGCAGGTTGCCGATGTCGATGGAATCGGCGCGGCCTGCCGCGCGCGTGATCACGGCAGTCAGCTCGGCGACGTTGCCCGGCCAGTCGTGATTGCGCAACGCCCTGCCCGCGCCTGGATGGATGTCGACGTTGCGTCCCCGCACGCGGCGGGCGACGTGGTGCGCCAGCGGCAAGACGTCCTCGGGTCGCTCCCGCAGTGGTGCGACGTCGACGACCGTGTGAACCAGGCCGGCCAGCGCCGGCGGAATGTCGGCGAACCGCTCGGCGGTGATCGCGAACGGCACCGTTGCGGTGTCGCGGCTACGCAGCACTAGGTCGCGCATGCGTTCGGCCACCCAGGTCGGCAACATGTCGACCGACCGCACGATGACTGCGGTGTGGGACTTGCCGAGTTCCGGTGCCCACAGGCCGAGCCAGGTCTGCACGTCGCTGGGCGCAGGTGCTGCGGCCGACAGGATGCGGTCGCGCGGGTACGCGTGCCGCGCCGCCTGCGCCAAAGCCGTCGCGCGTCCGGAACCGCGCTCGCCGACGGCAGCCACGATGCCGCCCGCCGCCATGCCGACCTCCGCGCGGTGCACCGCGCCGTTCCAGGCGTCGGACAGCTCGTGCAGCGTGCCCGACCCGGGTTCGAGCCGAGGCACCTCCACGCGGAACACCTGGCCCCGCGGGGTCGGTCGGCTGCTCCTGCCGGTGGTGCGGGCCAGCATCAGCGCCGTCGTCGTGCTCGCCGCCGATCGGGCGAGAGCCAGGAGCAGATCGCTCGAGGACCGCGACCAGGTGGTCAGGTTGACGCTGCCCTCCAGCCGGCCCGACTCCGGGTCCAGCACCGGTACGGCGGCGCAGGTGAACGTGCACAGGCTCTGCGAGTAATGCTGCTCGGCGCGGACCAGCGTCGGCGCCCGGTCGGCCAGGGCCAGACCGAGACCGTTGGTGCCGACTTCACGCTCCGAATAGGCGAAACCCGGTGCCAGGTGCACGTCGTCGAGCGCCTTGAGCAGGCCGTGGTCGCCCGACAGCCGAGACAGGACCACGCCGTCGGCGTCGGTCAGCATCATGCTCACCGGTTCGTTGGCGAGCGTGCGGTGCAGGTCGGCCAGGACCTGGTTGCCGCACTCGTAGAACAGTGAGCCCAGGTCGTCGGTGCCGGTGAACACCGGCTCCACCGTCTCCGGCGAGATGCCGTAGTCCTCGCTGCGCTGCCAAGAAGCCAGCAGCCTGCCGGGGACGCCGTCGTCGCCGTCGATGCCGGCGATCCGCTGCTGTTCCCGGTGCGCGACCACCCGGTCCGGGGTGTCAGCTCCCATGCCGAACCTCCTGTGATCCACGTTACAAAGCGTGCCAGGAGTCGGCGGCCGATTCACCACCCCGAGCGTCTCAGATTGAGACGCTCGGGCTCTCGGTATGGCCTTCGCACGCTCGTAGGCTCGGCTCGCAGCCTGTGACAGCCGTCACAAATCCAGGCGCGCACGCCGTCACCGAACGAGGACACAGCATGTATCAGAAGGACGACACCACCTACTTCATCGTCGACGCCCACGTAGCCCTCTGGGACGCCCGGCCCGAGAACCAGCGCAACGTCCATGGCAAGCAGTTCATCGACTGCTTCTACGACTACCACCGCAATCTGTCGCCGGAGTCCGAGGTGTGGGACTACGACGACTACCTGTACCAAGGCGGTGACCGGTTGATGAAGGACCTGTTCACCGATGGCTACGTCGACCACGCGATCTTCCAGCCTGCGCACCTCGGCGAGTTCTACTACAAGGGCTTCGGACAGGCCGACGAGGCGTCCGAACTCGCCGCCAAGCACCCCGACAAGCTGACCTACAACCACCACTTCGACCCGCGCAACGGCGAGGTGGGCCTCGATCAGCTGCGCATCGACGCAGAGCGGTTCCGTCTGAAGGGCGTGAAGCTGTACACCGCCGAATGGCACGGCGAGTCGCGCGGCTGGAAGCTCGACGACCCCTGGGCCTACCGCTACTTCGAGGCCTGCCGCGAGCTGGGCATCCGCAACATCCACGTCCACAAGGGCCCGACCATCCGGCCGCTGGACCGCGACGCGTTCGACGTGGCGGACATCGACCACGTGGCATCGGACTTCACGGACCTCAACTTCATCGTCGAGCACTGCGGCCTGCCCCGGCTGGAGGACTTCTGCTGGATCGCCACCCAGGAACCGAACGTCCACGCCGGCCTGGCCGTGGCGATGCCGTTCATCCACACCCGACCCAAGTACTTCGGTCAGATCATGGGCGAGCTGCTCTACTGGATCGGCGAAGACCGCATCCAGTTCTCGTCGGACTACGCGATCTGGACGCCGCGCTGGCTGATCGAGGCATTCGTCGACTTCCAGATCCCGGACGAGCTGTCCGAGTACGCCCCCATCTCGGCCGAACAGAAGAAGAAGATCCTCGGCCTCAACGCCGCCAAGATGTACGACATCCCCGTGCCCGCAGAGCTGCGGTTGCCCGACGCCGACGAGACCGCCGTCGGTCCGCGTGGCGCCGACGACCTGGTGGGTGCCTGATGGATCGACGCGACGTCGTCCTTCGTGCGCTCGACGCGGTCATCGATCCCGAACTCGACGAGCCGATCACCGGTCTGGGGTTCGTGCACACGGTCGACGTCACCGCCGATGGTGACGTGACCGTCCATCTCCGGCTGCCGACGTCGTTCTGCTCGCCGAACTTCGCCTACCTGATGGCATCGGACTCCAAGGACGTCCTCGCGGCACTGGACTGGACCCGCCACGTCACCGTGGAACTCGACGACCACCACGACTCGGCGATCATCAACGCCGGGCTGGCGGCCGACGCGGGATACCGCGGCACCTTCCAACACGAAGCCGAGGACTCGCTCGACGAACTTCGAGAGACGTTCCGCCGCAAGGCGCACACCGCGGCGATGGAACGCTGCCTCACCGCGCTGTTGCGCGCCGACCGGACCAGGACCGAGGCCTCGATCGGTTCGGTTCGTCTGGGCGACCTGCCCGACGACGACGCGACCGCGTCCCTGCTCAAACGGCGTGCCGGCATCGGATTGTCGACCGCGCCCGACCAATTGGTGATGGTCGACCATCACGGCAACGGCTACCCACCCGACACCGTGCCGATGGCGCTTCGCCGGGCGCGGTCCACCCGGATCTCCATCGACGGCAACGCGCACTTCTGCCGAGGGTTGCTGCGCACCCGCTACACCGACGGCGGAAGCGAAACCGTCACCGCGAACGAACCCAAACTCACCCTCGTAGGAAGGAATTCACAGCGATGAGCACCACGTCTTCCCCGTCGCTCCGCTCGCCCCGGATGAGAGCCGTACAGGTCGTCGGCTACCACCAGAACCTCGAGATGGCCGAGGTTCCCATGCCGACGCCGACGGGCCCGTTCGACGTCGTCGTCAAGATCGGCGGCGCGGGCGTCTGCCGTACCGACCTGCACATCCTCGAAGGGCAGTGGGCCGAGAAGTCACAGGTCCAGTTGCCGTACACGATCGGGCACGAGAATGCGGGCTGGGTGCACGCCGTCGGGTCGGCGGTGACCAACGTCGCCGAGGGCGACAAGGTCATCGTCCACCCCCTCATCACCTGCGGGCTGTGCCGTGCGTGCCGCTCGGGCGACGACGTGCACTGCGAGACGAACGCGTTCCCAGGGATCGACACCAACGGTGGTTACGCCGAGTATCTCAAGACCTCGGCGCGCAGCGTCGTGAAGATCGACGACGCGCTCGAACCGTCCGACGTCGCAGCACTCGCCGACGCCGGGCTGACCGCCTACCACGCAGCCGCCAAGGCCGCGAAGCGGCTGACACCGCGCGACCGGTGCGTGGTCATCGGCGCGGGAGGGTTGGGGCACATCGGGATTCAGGTCCTCAAGGCGCTGACGCCCGCGGAACTCATCGTCGTGGACCGAAACCCCGATGCGCTCAAACTCGCCGAGGCAATTGGGGCCGACCGCGGCGTCGTCGCCGATGGCACCCACGTCGACCAGGTGCTCGAACTGACCGGCGGACACGGCGCCGAGGCAGTCGTCGACTTCGTCGGTGAGGGCGGCGCGACCAGCGAAGGCGTCGCCATGCTGCGCGGCGCGGGGGACTACTACGTCGTGGGCTACGGCGAGAACATCGACGTGCCCACGATCGACATCGTCTCCAGCGAGATCAACTTCATCGGCAACCTCGTCGGTTCGTACAACGACCTGTGCGACCTGATGGCGCTGGCCGCCCGCGGCTCGGTGAACCTGCACACCCAGAAGTACGCCCTCGACGACTTCCAGACCGCCATAACCGATCTCGACCACGGCAACGTCCGAGGCCGAGCCATCCTGATCCCTTAAGGAGTAGACACCCGTGATCTTCATCGTGGTGAAGTGGACGCCGAAGCCGGAGCTTGCCGAGGACTTCCCGAACCTCGTGGCCGACTTCACCAAGGCCACCCGCGCCGAACCGGGCAACCTGTTCTTCGAGTGGTCCCGCAGTCTGGAGAACCCGTCCGAGTACGTACTGGTGGAGGGCTTCCGCGACGGTGACGCCGGCGGCGAGCACGTGAACAGCGAGCACTTCAAGACGTTCGTCGCCGAGGCCCCCAACGTCCTGGCCAGCACGCCGCTGATCATCAGCCAGTCCATCGACGCCGACGGATGGTCGGAGATGGGCGAGATCGCGGTGACGTGAGTCTGGGCGGACCGCGCACTAGTTGACACATGTGCAATAGGGGGGGACGCTGGCCTCATGACGCCGACCGGCTCCGCGACCGCGCACCGCACTTCCCGGCTGCCCCATCCTCGGCGCAGGGTGCCAATCCTCGGCGACGTCTTGGCCTTCGACATGGACACTCCATCGCAGTCGGCCGCCGCGCTCGCCGCAGAACTGGGCCCGCTCTACGAGATGCGGGTGCTCGGTTCGCGCTCCGTGGTCGCGGCCGGCGCGGACTACGTGATGGACCTCAACGACGAAGCCCGGTTCTGCAAGTACCTCGGCCCAGACATGGAGGCGCTGCGGGTCATCGGCGGTGACGGTCTGTTCACGGCTCACAACGACGAGCCGAATTGGCAAGCGGCGCACGACCTCCTGATGCCTGCGTTCAGTCAGGCGGCCATGCGGCGCTACCACGCGACCATGGTCGAGATCACCGGTCGGCTGACGGCACGGTGGGATGCGAGCACCAGCGTGGACGTCTCTGCCGATACCACCAACGTGACACTCGAGACCATCGGCCGGTGCGCGGCGGGCTACTCGTTCGGCGTGCTCGACGATCCGTCGGAGACGACGCGCCATCCCTTCGTCGGCCACATGGTCGCCGGCCTCAAGGGGGCGGACCGCCTCGGGGCCTTGCGCGCGAGCTTCCTGCCGAAGGCGCTGGCCGACCTCGTCGAGCGTCGGGTGCGCAGACATGCCGAAGCGATGGCCGCCGTCGCCGACGACGTCATCGCCACCCGGCGCGCCGACCGCGCCCGCGGCCGCGAGGCTCCCGCCGACCTCCTCGACCTGATGCTCGACTCCGACCTCGACGTCGCCAACATCCGCTACCAGCTGATCAACTTCCTGGTGGCGGGCCACGAAACCACCTCGGGTGCACTTTCCTTCGCGCTGTACTACCTGTCGCGCGAACCGGACGTGTTCGCGCGCGCCCGTGCGGAGGTCGACGACGTGTGGGGTGCGTCCGAACCAGAGTTCGAACAGGTGGCGAAGCTCCGCTACGTCCGCCGCGTCCTGGACGAGTCCCTTCGGTTGCAGCCCACCGTGCCTGGCTACTACCGCGCCGCACGCGAGGACACGATGCTCGCCGACGTTCATCCCATGCGCAAGGGAGATTGGGCGCTCGCCTTGACCTCCACGCTGCACCGCGACCCGCGCTGGGGCGCCGACCCGGACCGTTTCGACCCCGACAGGTTCGCACCGGAGCAGGTCCGTGCCCGCCCCGCAGGGCTGTACAAGCCGTTCGGCACCGGTGCGCGATCCTGTATCGGACGGCAGTTCGCCCTACACGAAGCGGTGTTGATCCTCGGCACCATCGTCCGCCGGTACGACCTCATCGCCGACCCGGGATACGAATTGGCCATCGCCGAGCGACTCACGATGATGCCGAGGGGATTTCGGCTTACGGTGCGGCGGCGCTAGACCTCAGCCGTGTTCGTCGATGTAGGCGTCGGCGTCCTTGTCGGTGTTGTCGATGCCCTTCGTCGTATCGTGCTCGGCGTAGAACTGCAGCCAACGCATGCCGAGCTCGTGCCGGAGTTCCAGTGAGGCGCTCTTGATGAAGTCCGGCATCGCCTCGCGTTCCTCCTCGTCGAGGTGCTCGCCATTCTCCTTGCGCGCCTCGAAGACCGCTTCGAACCACTCCTCGCTGCCGGGCGCCAGCCGACGGGATCGGCGGACGGCATCGCGGATCGAGTTGTGGTCGGTGATCGCGTCCTCCGTCTCGTCCTCGGGATCGCCCTCCGGATTTCCGGGGTCGTCGCGACCGCCGTGCTTCAGCAGCGCGGGGTAGAAGACCGTCTCCTCGGCCTCGGCATGCGCGTCGAGCCGGGCACTGAGCTGGCCCCAGATCGCAGCGAGTTCGGGGCTCGTCCTGGCGTCGTCGAGCCGGAAGAACTGCCGACGAAGCCAGTCGTGGTCGGCGTAGATGAGGTCGATGATGTCGGCCATGGGTGTACCTCCTACGCGCGAGGTACCCCACTTCCGCTCGACTCACGCGTGGCGGGCGTCAGAACAGGGGCACTCTCGGGTTGGTGCCGTCGTAAACCTCTTGCCCGTCGTCCCGACCGTCGAAGTCGGTGTCCGGGCGATCGGCATTCGTTCCGTACACGTCTCGCTCGTCGTCGTCGAACAGGCCATCGCCGTCGGAGTCGGGACGCGACTCGTCGTCCGTCGCGGCCTGGCTGTCGGCGACCAACGGGTTCGTGCCGTTCTTGATCTCGGACCCGTCATTGGCACCGTCGCCGTCGGTGTCTGGCACGACCGGACTCGTCTTGGTGACGTTGAATTCCTCGGGGTCTGACAAGCCGTCACCGTCGGTGTCGGCCTTGTACGGGTCGGTCCCTATCTGGTCGATTTCGGTGCTGTTGGCGAACCCATCGCCGTCTTCGTCGGACGGTGAGGCCCCCGCGAGCGCAGGAGACGCGAACGTCGCCAGTACGAGCGCACCGGCCGCCACTGCGGCCATCACTCGGTGGCGCGAGCCGTCGGTGCGGAAGAAAGCGTTGCGAATGCGCATGATGGGCCCGTCGTCACAGTGTTGAACAGAAGGCTCAACACAAACAGAACGTCCGCGGCGGATGTATCGGGTGTTTCCCTACGCTTCGCGGCGGTGTCGATCTTGCGGCTCTAGGCCGCGGCGGCGCCCGGTGGTCCGCGCTCGCCGGTGTCGAGCTCGATCCTGAGCCGGATGCACCCCGCGTCGGCGAGGCCGATGTCCCGGAGCGTGCCGGGATCGGTGGTGTCGGCGTCGCACGAGGGGGGTGGAAGCAGGATGGCGCCGAACTGGTTGCACAGGGCGCTCGTCAGTGCCCCTACGTCGACCACGGATCCCGTTGCGAGGTGCTTCGTTTCGGGGTCGTCGGGTGGGCCTAGGAGCAATTCTGGGCGGTGGTGATAGTTGAGGCGGGCTTGGCCGTGATCGAGATCGGGTGGGGGTTGCCACTCCACGTCGCCACGGGCGGTGATGGTGGTGGTGTACCCGCCCTCGCCGACGAGCCGGTTGTCCGCCCCGCACGCCAACGCCATCTCGTCCACGTTGGTGTTGCCGCCCCGAGCCCAGTCGGTGACGGCGTGGTGGACCTGGCAGCCATACGCACCGACGGTGCAGCCGGGTTTCGTGCAGCCGCCGTCGCGGGCGATCAACATCAGCCGCTGGGCGGGGGAGGCGGTCCGGCGGGCTCTGAACAACTCCAGCGCCGACCCGGTCGCGCGGTCGAACACCGCCAGATAGTGATTGGCGTGCGCACCCATCCGCACGACGTCGGAGATCGGCACCTTCGTGCCGCCACCGGTGACGCCGACCCCGGCGCGGGACTCCAGATCCTGCAGGGTCGTGCGGACGATCACCGACACCGGCAGTCCGTTGAGCTGGCCGAGATCCCCACTCATCAAGGCGATCCGCCCGATCACCACGAGGGCGTCGTGCTGGCGTTGGGCGAGGGTGCGGTGGTCGGCGTCGATCTGGGTTTGGGTCGGGGTGCCGGAGGTGCAGGGTTCCGGGTCGGCGGGATTGCACATCCCGGGCGCGGCGTACTTGGCCAGCAGGGGCTCGAACACCGCCGCTGCCTCCGGGGTCAACCGGGCGGTGAAGGTGGTCATGCCGTCGCGGCCCTGCGGGCCCATCTCGGCACCGCGGGACCGTTCCGGTTCGGTGTCGTCGGGTTCGGGGCCGTCTTGGTCGAGCAGGAACAGCCGGAGGTCGGCCGCGTCGCGTAGATCCTTCGGGCCGACGGTGATCGCGACCCGGACCAGGTCGACCTCCACCTGTGCGCGCGTGACCGAGTCCACCCACCCAGGCATCTTGCCCATCGCCTCGCGCAGCACTTTGACGTGCTCGGCGGTGATCGCGCCTGCGGCCTGTGCGGCTGCGACCGCGGGCAACACCGGCTCGAGCGGCTCCCCGGTCAGGCTCTGCCGCGGTCCGAGGTCAGCGGCCTCCGACAGCCGGCGGCTGGCTTCGCTGGAACTCAGCCGCCATCGGGTGCGTAGGACCTCGTTCCAGGACTTCGCGCCCAACTCGCGTGAGGTGGTCTCAGCCTGCAGGCGGGCCAGCAACCGGTGTCGTTGGCTCGGCAGCCGGCTGCTCAGCGTCTCCAAGCCGTCCAACGCCGCTACGATCTCGTTGCGGCTCAACAGATCGACCGGCAGGTCTGCCAGCGCGTCGTAGGCCGCGAGCAGCCCCGCGACCGCCTCGCGCACCCCGTCCGCCTGCATGGTTCGAACATACATTCGACCACTGACAAGTCGGTGCGGCAATCAGCCTCCGAGACTGGCCTGGTACCGCCGCATCCCGGACAGCCAGCGGTCGTAGTCGGCGCCCTTCTGTCGATACATGTCGAGCACCGCCGGATGTGGCAGCACCAGGAAGGTCCCGGTGCGCACGGCCTCGACGGTCAGCTCCGCGACGCGCTCGGGACCCACCACCTCGCCTGCGTTGCGGACGGCGGCCGCCGACATCCGCGCCGTCGGGTCCGACGACTCGGTGATACCGGTGAGCAACGGGGTGTCGACGCCCATGGGGCAGACGCACGAAACCCCGATGCCCTTGTCGCCGTACGTGATCGACAACCACTCGGCGAACCCCACCGCGGCGTGCTTGGTCACCGAGTAGCCCGCCGCGCCCACCTGGGTCAGCAGGCCCGCCGCCGATGCGACCGCGACGAAGTGGCCGTGGCCGCGCTCCAGCCATTCCGGCACCACGACCTTCGCCGCCCGCACGTGGGCCCGCAGGTTGACGTCGATGATGCGATCCCAGTCGGCTTCGTCGTCACCGAGGCCGGGCGCGCCGATGATCCCTGCGTTGGCCACGAACACGTCGACGGGCCCGAACTCGGCGCGCGCCGCGTCGACCAGGCTGGTGATGCCCTCGGTCGTGGCGGCGTCGGCCACCACGCCGACGGCCTTGCCGCCCGCGGATCGGACCTCCGCTGCGGTGTCCCGTACGCCACCGGGGGAGACGTCGCCGGCGACCACCGATGCTCCGGCCGCGGCGAACTCCCGCGCCAACGCCCGGCCGATGCCGGACCCGGCTCCCGTGATGACGGCGACGCTGCCTTCGATCTGCATGGCGCCATTGTCGCCGATGAGTGCGGTCGTCTTGCGATTGCCTGATGAGCAAGGTCGATTGCGCATCACGGCCGGCCCGGAGCACGCTCTACGACATGCCGAAGACAACGGAAGCCGGTCAGGTCCTCGCAGCCGAGTGGGATGGGCGATACGCCGGCTGGTCGATGGAACTGCTGCCCGCCGAACCGAATCCGGCCCTACTGGCAGAGGCGGCCCGACTGCGACCGGGCCGGGCGCTCGACATCGGTTGCGGTGTCGGCTCCGACGCCATCTGGTTGGCCGCCCGCGGCTGGGACGTCACGGCGCTCGACGTTTCCCAGGTCGCTCTGGATCGCGCAGCCGACCGTGCCGAACAGGCCGGTGTGAGCGTCGAGTGGCAGCAGTCCCGGCTGGAGGACGCCGCGGTGCCACCTCAGGGTTTCGACCTGGTGACCGCGCACTATCCCGCGTTGTTGCACTCCTCGGGCGGCGACGCGGAACGGGCGCTCCTCGCGTCCGTCACCGTCGGGGGAACGCTGCTCGTCGTGCACCACGCAGACGTCGACGTGGCGACGGCCAAGGCACACGGGTTCGACCCCGCCGACTACCTCGGCCACGACGACGTGGCCGCACTGTTCGACGACACCTGGGAGGTTCGGATCGATCGGGGCCGGCTCCGCAGCAGGCCCGCCGGTTCGGAGGGCCAGCACACGCACGACGACGTCCTGGTCGCGCGTCGTCTGCAGTAACTAGCGGGCCAGGCGATCTCGCAGCGCCCGCCTGAGCACCTTGCCGTAGCTGTTCTTCGGCAGCTCGTCGACGAACTCGTAGCGCTTGGGCCGCTTGAAGCGTGCGATGCGCTCGAGCAGATGCGCGTCGAGGTCCTGCTCGTTCGCGGAGCCCACGACGAACGCGACCACCACCTCGCCCCACTCCTCGTCGGGCTCGCCCACGACGCACGCCTCCTCGACGCCGGGGTGGGTGATCAGCACCTCCTCGACCTCGCGCGGATAGACGTTGCTGCCTCCGCTGATCACGACGTCCTTGGAGCGGTCGCGCAGCGTGAGGTAGCCCCGGTCGTCGAACGACCCCATGTCACCGGTGCGCAGCCAGCCGTTCCGCACCGTCGCGGCGGTCGCCTCGGCGTTGTTCCAGTAGCCGGACATGACGACGTCACCGCGACAGACGATCTCGCCGATCATGCCCACCGCCAACGGTTCGCCATCGGAGTCGACGACCGCGACGTCGACGCCCGATCTCGGGTAGCCGACCGAACCGAGCACTGCGTCGTCGGCACCCTCGTGATCGTCGCGGCGCAAACCGGTGATGGTCATCGGCGCCTCACCCTGCCCGTAGAGCTGAACGAAGATCGGGCCGAACGCTGCCATCGCCTTCTTCAGGCTGTCGACGTACATCGGACCGCCGCCGTAGACGATCGTCCGCAGGTTCGCCGGCCGCGACCGACCCGTGGCCACGAGCCGGGCCACCATCGTCGGTGCGAGGAAACTGCTGCACCCCGGGTGACTCTCGCAGAGGTCGAGGAACTCGTCGGGCTCGAACGAAGTCGACGCCGGCACCACCTGCCGTGCGCCGCGAAGGACGTACGGCGCGATGTAGAGCCCCGATCCGTGCGACATCGGTGCACCGTGCACCAGGCTGCAGTTCTCGTCGGGATCGTCGAAGTCCGCGAGGTGGGACACGGTCATGGCCATCAGGTTCCGGTGCGAGAGCATCGCGCCCTTGGACCGGCCGGTGGTTCCGCTGGTGTAGAACAACCAGGCAAGCGACGTCGGGTCGGTCTCCCGGGGCGGAGCCAGCGGAGCGGACGACAGTCGGGCCGCGTAGTCGTCGGCGGCGACGACCTCGACGGGCACGGTCGCGACGCCCACCAGCCGCTCGGCGATCTTCGGCGACGCGAAGACCATTGCCGCACCGGCGTCGTCGAGGATCTGTGCCATCTCCAGCTCGTGCAGCTTGTAGTTGACCGGTACCACGACGCACTCGGCCGCCCAGGCCGCGAACATCAACTCGACGATCTCCGGCCGGTTCTCACTGGCGACGGCGATCCGGGTGCCCGCGGGGTGCACGGCACGCAGCGACGCGGCGAGTCGCAGTGCGCGATCACGTAGTTCGTGCCAGGTGAGTACCCGTCGCGCGCCGAGATAGACCGCGCCGCGGTCACCGTGCCGCGCTGCCGTCTGGTCGAGGACGGCGAACAGATTCACCTGGCGACCCACTCGGCGGACAGCGCGAAGTCCGACAGGTACTTGGTCGAACTCCAGCCGCCGTCGACGACGATCGTCTGGCCGTTGATGAAACCGGCTCCGGGCGAGCACAGGAACGCGATGGTGCTGGCGATGTCCTCGATGCGCCCCAGCCGCGGATACGGTGTCATCTCGGTGTTGATCTTGCGGAACCGCTCGTCTTCGAGACGCTGCTCGACCATCGGCGTGACCGTGACACCGGGAGCGACCGCGTTGCACCGGATGCCCTGCGGCCCGTACTGGCATGCGATGTGCGACGTGAGCGACGTCAGCCCACCCTTGGCGGCGGAGTACGCACCGCCACGCAACCCGCCGACGACGGCGAACGTCGACGTCACGTTGACGATGCCCGAACCATCGCGCATGTGCGGCAACACGTCTCGCGCCAACCGGAACGGTGCCCGCAGCATCAAGCCGAGGAAGTAGTCCAGCGAATCGTCGTCCGTCTCGTGCAGCGGCTTCGGGCTGCCGACGCCTGCGTTGTTGACCAGGAAGTCGATCCTGCCCCACCGTGACACGGCGGCATCGACGACGCGCGCCGGTCCGTCGTCGGCGGTCAGGTCGACGGCGACCGTGGCGACGAGGTCGGGATCCGCCCCCGCGGCCGTTGCCGCGGCAGCCCATTCGGCGAGCCTCGCCTCGTCGCGGCCGGTGCCGAGCACGGCCATGCCCGCCTCGGACAGCTTCACCGCGGTGCCGAAGCCGATGCCGCTACTGGCGCCGGTGACGATCGCTACCTGCATGCCGTGTCTCCTCTGCTGCCGACCAGCGCATCTCTCATCCGGTGCTTGAGCACCTTGCCCGCATCGTTTCTGGGCAGTGCATCCCAGACGACCACCTGCTCGGGCACCTTGAACCTGGCCACGCCCTGCTCGGCGAGGAAGTCGCCGAGGTCGGTGACCGTGGGGGACTTGTTGCTACCGGCGGCGAGTACGACCACCGCACAGGCCCGTTCGCCCGTGCGGGCATCGGGCACTCCGACGACTGCCACCTCGGCGATGCCCAGCCGGCCGACGAGCAGATCCTCGATCTCCTTCGGGGACACGTTCTCGCCGTTGCGGATGATCAGGTCCTTCACGCGGCCGGTGACCACCAGCGCGCCGTCGGCCCACTGCCCGATGTCGCCGGTACGGAAGTAGCCGTCGGCATCGAACGCGTCGGCCTCGTCCTCTTCGTGCAGATAGCCGACGAGCATCTGCGCGCCCCGCACGCGGATCTCTCCCGTCTGACCGCCCATGCCACCGGGATCGCGGGCCACCAGCCACACGTCGGCGATGCCGGGCCTGCCGTCGGTGTCCGCCGCCACGTCGGGCTCCCCGAGGGCACCGACCGTCGTGACCGGCACCTCGGTGGATCCGTAGACCCGGGAGACGTCCGCACGGGCGAAGTAGGCGGTCGCCCTGCGGATCAGCGACGGCGGCACGGACGCCCCGCCGCAGATGAACACCTTCAAGTCGGGCAGCGCGGATCCCGCGCGTTCGGCGGCGGCGAGCAGACCGTCGAGGAACGGGGTGGCGCCCGCCATGTGCGTGCAGCCCTCGGAGAGCATCGTCGCGACCGCCTCGTCGGCGTCCCACCGTTCCATCAGCACGGCCGTCGACCCGAGCAGCAGCGGGCATTCGAAGGCGTAGATCGACCCGCCGATGTGCGCGATCGGAGACGGCACCAGGAACCGGTCACCCGGATCGACCGACCAGTGCGCGCCGATCTGCGTGATCAGCGCATGAATCGAATTGTGCGTGTGCAGCACGCCCTTCGGGCGACCCGTGGTGCCCGAGGTGTACATGATCATCCGGACGGCGTCTGGATCCAGGTCGACCGCGACAGGCTCGGCAGATGCCTCGCCCAGGTCGTCGAACGCGGTGTGCTCGCCCGCGTCCCCGCGCAGCACCACCACTTCCGGTGGCTCGTCGAGGGCGCCGGCGACCCGGCCCAGCATCGCGGCGTAGTCGTGGCCGCGGAACGTGCTCGGGATGAAGATCATCCGGCACTGCGCATCGGCCAGGATGAACCGCAGCTCGTGGTCGCGCAGTGACGGCAGGATGGGGTTGACCACCATGCCCGCGAGCGTGGCGCCGAGATACACGACGGCCGCCTCGTGCCAGTTCGGCAGCATGAACGACACCACGCTGCCCACGGGCATCCGGGCGGCGAGCGCCGCGCCGAGGGCCTCGGCTCGCCGGTGCAGGTCCCCGCAGGTGAGCCGTACTGCGCCGTCCACCAGCATGATTCGTTCCGGGGTGTCCCGCGCTGCCCGCCGCAACTCGTCGGCGAGGGTCGACTCCACCCACATCCCGGCCGCGTACGCCCGGGCGGCGAACTCGTCGTCCCACCGCATGGTCCTGCCGGCCACCGTGCGTCGCCCCGGGTGCGTCGTGTCCACGCGGGCGGTCAAGCCTTCACTCGCCGCATGGTCATCGAGTGCCGGAATCGCGACGATGGGTGGGTGTTCACCGTGACCTGGGCGATCTCCCCATCCGAGGTCGTGTAGGTGCGGCGCATCTCCAGGGCGGCGCTGCCCTGGTCCACCTTGAGGCGATCGGCGAGGGCGGCCGACACGCTGACGGCCGAGATCTCCTGGTGCACTTCGACGACGCTGACCCCGAACAGATCCTCGATCAGCGGGAAGATCGGCCCGTCGTGGCGATGCAGCAGCCTCCCGACGGCGGCGAACGCGCGGTTGACGTAGTACTCGGTCCGGCAGATGGGCACGGGATCGCCGTCGGCCTCGCGTGTCCCGACGACGGCCAGCCACTGGGTGCCGGGGGACAGGCCGGTGTGGGCGGCGAGGTCGTCGTCGACCGTCACCATGGCGTTGGAGTCGATCGCAAACCGTGCCCCCGCGGCGAACGCCAGCAGATCGTTGATCGACATGACCTCCTGCGCATACGAATTCGACGCGTCGCGGGCGACCACCATCGTGCCCGCGCGCGGTCGCGACGAAACCAGGTTGTCGTCGCGCAGTCTGCGCAGCGCCTCGCGCACGGTGTAGCGACTGACGCCGAACCGCTCGCGCAGTTCGTGCTCGGTGGGAAGTTGCGTGCCGACCGGATAGACCCCGTCGACGATCTCCTTGCGCAGGGTGCGCGCCACCTGCAGGTAGCGGTGGTCCACCGACGTCCCCAGCTCGGTGCTCACTAGACGTTCCTGCGTAGCGCCAGCACGCTGCCCTCGCCATCGGCCGACACGTACAGCGTGCCGTCGGGACCCTGGGCAATCCCCGCGAACGGGCCCTGCGGACCGGAGAACGGCGGCATGCCCTTCAACGGCTTGGGCACGACGCCGGGCGGCGGTCCGACCGGAAGGCCCGCCGCGATCGTCTGGCGGGCGCCGGTTTTCGGGTTCACCGCGAGGACTGCCTTCTGCCCGGCGTCGACGACGTACAGCGCACCCGCCGTGGCCAGGAGGCCCTGCGGGCGCAGCAGGTCGTCGACGACGGTTTCGACACCGGAGGAGGTCACCTTCACCACCCGGCCCACCCCGCTGACCAACACGGTCCCGTCGGCGGTCACGGCGACGCCGACCGGCTCGTCGAGACCGCTCGCCAGCACGTCGACGCCGCCTGCGCCGACCGACAACACGCGACCGGTGCCCTGCTCGACGGCCACGACGTCGGAGCCGACGACCGCGACGCCGTACAGCTGGTCGAAACCGTCTGCGAGATACTCGGTTTCGTCACTGCCGGGGCGATAGCGAGCGATCTGACCACCAGACGTCGTGACGACGAACTCGCCCGGCCCCGAAGACACCAGGCCGCGCAGGAAGCCGGGGTAGCCGGGTGAGAACAGCATGCCGACCGTGCGAAGCGAGCCGTCGGGCGTCACGGCGTAGAAGTAGGTCCCGTCGGCGACGTAGACGGTGCCGTCGTGACCGACCGCCAGGTCCAGCGGCCAGTTCAACGCGCCGGGCAGTGTCGTGGAGGTCGCGCCGCCCCCCAGGATCTCGGTGATCTCACCGGTGAAGTTCGAGACGAACAGCCGCCCGTCGACCAGGGTGCAGTTGTCGAGCCCCGGGTTGAGTTGAGCGAGCACGGTCTGGTCGCCGGTGCGCGGGTCGATGCGCAGCACCTGACCCGAGGCGACCTGGGTGGACACGATCATGCCGTCGGCGTCGAACTTGACCGAGTCAGGTACGCCGAGACCTGACGCGACCGTTTCTGCCTGCGCGCCTTCGGCGAAGGGATCGATGCGCCAGATCTCGTTGGCGCCCATGACGGGGAAGTACAGCAGCCCGTCCGGTCCGACCTCCATGGCGTTGGGCGACGGCACGTTCTCCAGCAGGATGCGTGGCGGTCCGCCGCCGAGATCGAACTCCATCAGGCGGCCGCCCTCGCGGCACTCGCCGATGAAGAGCCGATCCTGGTGGAACGTGATGCCGTTGGCCGAGGGCACGTCGTCGCGCAGCACGCGCGTGGTGCCGTCGACGTGGCGCAGGCTGACCCGGCCGTCCATCACCTCGGTGGCGACGAGGTTGCCGCGGGAGTCGAACGCCACGTCGTCGGGCGCGACGATGTCACCGCCCTTGGCGCTGATCGTCTCCACGTCACCGGACGAGACGTCGAGTGCGCTGATCTGGCTTCCGGTCACCTGTGCGACGTAGATGCGACCGTCGGGTCCCGTGCGCAGACCGTTGGCGCCGAACAGCCGGCTCGGCGCCGTCAGTCGGTCGAGTCGCCAGCCGACGGCCACGTCCGGGGTGGTCGAGACGCCATAGCGGGTCGGGGGAGTGCCGGTGGTCGTCATCGGACGGACGATAGCAAGCCCCATTAGTCCAGACAATAAGTTCGACACATCCCGATCGGACCTTGACGTGCGGCTCGCCATAGGAGAATCATGCTCTCCAATTGGTGCAACACCACTGCCTTGTCCGGACAATTAGTTCGGCAAGGTGACGCGGTCCGCCTCGGCGGATGCCGCAATCTACGGAAATGGAGAGGTCGACAGTGGCCGTGAAGGTTTACGAGCGAATCCTGCAGCTGTTCGAGGCTGAGGGCATCAACACGCTGTTCGGCATCCCCGACCCCAACTTCGTCCACATGTTCCACGCCGCCGAGGAGCGCGGATGGACGGTCGTCGCGCCCCACCACGAGGAGTCCGCAGGCTTCATGGCCGAGGCGGTCTCGCGGATGACCGGGCGGCCCGGCCTCGCGATCGGCACGCTCGGCCCCGGCCTGGCGAACCTGGCGGGCGCGATCATGTGCGCGAAGGTCGAGAACTCGCCGGTGATCTTCCTGGGCGGTCAGCGGGCCCGCATCACCGAGCAGCGGGTACGCCGCGGACGCATCCAGTTCGTCTCACAGGCGCCTTTGCTCGCGCCGTCGGTCAAGTACTCGGCAAGCATCGAGTACGCCGACCAGACCGACGAGATCGTCCGCAACGCATTGCGCGTCGCGCAGACCGGCACCCCTGGCCCCGCCTACATCGAGTACCCGTCGCACGTGATCCTCGAAGAACTCGACGTGCCGGAGCCGTTGGCGCCGGATGCCTACCGTCTGGTCAACCAGGGTGCCAGTGCCCAGTCGATCGAGAAGGCCGTCGAACTCGTCCGCAAGGCCGAGCAGCCGATCCTGCTCGTCGGTCACGCCGTCCACACGAACCGCGCAGGCGAATCGGTCGAGGCCCTCGCGAAGCTGATGAACTGCCCCGTGATCCAGACCTCGGGCGGCACGTCGTTCATCAAGGGCCTCGAGGATCGGACCTTCCCGTACGGCTTCTCGCCGTCGGCGGTCGACGCGGTGGTCAAGTCGGACCTCGTCATCGCGATCGGCACCGAACTCGGCGAACCCGTCCACTACGGCCGGGGCAGGCACTGGCTCGACAACGAGGCCAACCGCAAGTGGATCAGCGTCGAACTCGATCCGACCGCGATCGGGGTCAACCGTCGCATCGACGTCCCGCTCGTCGGTGATCTGCGGGCGATCGTCCCGCAGCTCGTCGATGCGCTCAAGGACTCGCCTCGGCAGGCGACGGCCGAACTCGAGCGCTGGATCTCCGACGACGCCGCACGGATCGCCGAACTCGCCGAGAGCGCGCCCGGCGGAACCCCACTGCACACCGCGCGTTTCGTCGTCGAGGCCACGAAAGCCTTCCCCGAAGACGGCATCATGGTCCGCGACGGCGGCGCCACGGTGATCTTCCAGTGGACCTACTCGCAGGCCAAGCCGCACGACGTCGTGTGGAACCAGAACTTCGGACACATCGGCACCGGGCTGCCGTACGCCGTCGGCGCGTCCGTTGCCGACGGACGCAAGCGGCCCGTCATGCTGCTCACCAGCGACTCGTCGTTCATGTTCGCGATCGCCGAACTCGAAACGGCTGCGCGGCTGAACCTTCCGCTGGTATGCGTGGTGGGTGTCGATCACCAGTGGGGCCTCGAGGTCGGCGTCTACAAGCGGACGTTCGGTCAGGGCTCGCTCGAGACCGGCGTGCACTGGAGCAAGGACGTCCGCTTCGACAAGATCGCCGAGGGCTTCGGGTGCCGCGGTGAGTACGTCGACAAGGCCGAGGATCTCGGACCCGCGATCGAGCGCGCCTACGCCAGCGGCAAGGTGACCGTGATCCACGTCCCGATCGACCCGAAGGTCAACTCGGAGGAGATGCCGAGCTACGACGAGTTCCGTACCTGGTACGCCGAAGGGACGCAATAAGACATGCACCGCGACGTCAGGAGCGAAGATGCGTAGTTATCTGAAGTTCTACATCGATGGGCAGTGGGTCGACCCGGTCGAGCCGAATACCGTCGACGTCGAGAACCCGGCGACCGAGCAGGTGGCGGGACGGATCTCGCTGGGATCCGCCGCCGACGTCGACGAGGCCGTCGACGCCGCCCGGCGGGCCTTCGCAACGTGGTCGGTGACCACGCGCGAGGAGCGACTGGACGTGCTCAACGCCATCCTCGCCGAATACCAGAAGCGTGCAGGCGATCTCGCCGAGGCGGTCACCGAGGAGATGGGCGCACCCGCGGGGCTCGCGGCCGGCCCGCAGGTCGGGCTTGGACTCGGACATCTGACCACGGCCATCGAGTCGTTGAAGACGTTCCCGTTCACCGAGGACCGCGGCGGCCTCACCATCGTGAAGGAGGCCATCGGAGTCTGCGGCCTGATCACGCCGTGGAACTGGCCGCTCAACCAAATCTCGGTCAAGGTGTTCCCGGCGCTCGCCACCGGCTGCACGTCGGTGCTCAAACCGTCCGAAGTCGCGCCGTTCTCGGCACAGGTGTTCGCCGAGATCCTCCACGCCGCAGGGGTTCCCGCGGGCGTCTTCAACCTGATCCAGGGCGACGGCCCCGGCGTCGGCGTCCCACTGTCCAGCCACCCGGGGGTCGACATGGTGTCGTTCACCGGGTCCACCCGCGCCGGCATCGAGGTCGCACGCAACGCCGCCCCGACGGTCAAGCGGGTGGCCCAGGAACTCGGTGGCAAGAGTCCCAACATCGTCCTCGACGACACGGCGTTCGCCGACAGCGTCTCCTCGGGCGTGGTCACCATGATGGGCAATTCGGGCCAGACCTGCAGCGCGCCATCGCGCATGCTGGTGCCCAACGGCCGGATGGCCGAGGCGAAGGAGATCGCCGCGGCCGCTGCGGCGGGCATCACCGTCGGTGATCCGAACGGCGGGTTCGACGTCGGCCCCGTGGTGTCGGGCACCCAGTTCGAGAAGATCCAGGCGCTGATCCGCAAGGGGATCGAAGAGGGTGCAACCCTGGTCGCCGGCGGCACCGGAAGGCCCGACGGCCTGGACACCGGCTACTACGTCAAGCCGACGGTGTTCGCCGACGTGACCAACGACATGACGATCGCCCGCGAGGAGATCTTCGGCCCGGTGCTCGTGATCCTCGGCTACGACGACCTCGACCAGGCTGTCGAGATCGCCAACGACACGGATTACGGCCTGGCCGGGTACGTCTCGGGCGAGGACCTCGATACGGCGAAGACCGTTGCGGGACGCATCCGCGCCGGCTGGGTGGCGATCAACGGCGGCTTCGACTTCAACTCCGCGTTCGGCGGTTACAAGCAGAGCGGCAACGGTCGCGAATGGGGCGACATCGGCTTCCACGAATACCTGGAGACCAAGTCGATCATGGCGCCCGCGGCGGCTGGGTAGCAGTGCCCGACCTGATCGACCTCACCGGTCGCATCGTCGTCGTCTCCGGCGCGGGCGGCGGTGGCATCGGCACCACGGTCACGGCGCTGGCGGCCCGCGCCGGGGCCACGGTCGTGGCGGTCAGCCGCCGGCAGGACAACCTCGACGAACACGTGGGTCCGCTTGCAGCCCAGGGGCTGCCGGTGATCACCGTCGCCGCCGACGCGTCCACCGACGACGGCATCGCGACCGTCATGAACCGGGTACGCGAGACCGACGGCAGGCTCTACGGGCTGGTGAACGTCGCGGGCGGCGCCGCCCCCGGGACGTGGATGCCATCCACCCGGGTGACACGCGACGACTGGCGAGCACTGTTCGCGGCGAACCTGGAGACCGCGTTCTTCTTCAGTCAGGCCGTCGCCGCCGAACTCCTCGCCACCGACAGCCCGGGCTCGATCGTCTCGGTGTCGTCGATCAGCGGCATGAACACCGCACCGTTCCACATCGGCTACGGCACCGCGAAGGCGGCGGTCGTGGCGATGACGCGCACCATGGCCGTCGAACTCGCCGCCTCCGGCATCCGCGTCAACGCGGTGGCACCCGGGGTCACCGCGACGGCGGCATCGGCGACCTACGTCGACGACGACCCCGACCGCGACCGCACGGCGATCGCCATGGGGCGACGCGGCACCCCGGAGGAACAAGCAGGCGCGATCCTGTTCCTGCTGTCGGACCTGTCCGGATACGTGACGGGGCAGACGCTGCTCGTCGACGGCGGACTGAACCTCAAGTGGACCCACCTGGGCGCCGACAACACGTCGCTGTTCCTGAAGGACCAGTCCTTCCGCGAAGCGATCACACGGCCCTGAAAGACCCTCGATTGTGAAAGGCACAGTGTGACTCACACCGAATCCGACCTCGATGCGGCGATCGAAGTCGCAGCCGATCCCGACGACTCGACCGGCGTGGTCCCCGAAGACCTGTCGGACCCCATGACGATCCCCGTCGAGGCATACGTCTCGCACGAGTACGCCCGTGCCGAACGAGACAAGCTGTGGCGCAAGGTGTGGCAACAGGTCGGCCGCGTCGAGGAGATTCCCGAGGTCGGGAGCTACCTGACCTACGACGTGCTCGACGACTCGATCATCGTCGTGCGGACCGGCCCCAACGAGTTTGCAGCGCACCACAACGTGTGCATGCACCGCGGCCGCAAGCTGGTCGACAACGCCGAGGGCGCCAAGAACGCCATCGGCCGGGCGCGCAAGTCGTTCGTCTGCGGATTTCACGGCTGGACATACGGTCTGGACGGGACGTGTACCCACATCCGCGAGCAGGACGACTGGAAGGGCACGCTGTCGGCGCGCAACACGCATCTGGCGCCCGTCCAGGTCGACACCTGGGGCGGCTGGCTGTTCGTGAACATGGACCCCGACTGCGAATCGCTGGCGGACTACCTGATGCCCGCCGCCAAGATCCTCGACCCGTTCGGGCTGGAGAACATGCGCTACAAGTGGCGCAAGTGGCTGTACTTCGACTGCAACTGGAAAGTCGCGATGGAGGCCTTCAACGAGACCTACCACGTGTTCACCACGCATCCGGAGTTCAACCGGTTCGGTGAGTTCAAGGGCTGGGCGAAAGCGCAAGGCCGGCACAGCAACATCGGCTACGACGCGCCGAAGGGCATGGAGGAGACGAAGTCCAAGATCCGCCTCGGCACCGGCGACGACCCGCGTGTCTCCACCGCCGAGATGCAGATGTACACGTGGGAGCAGACCAATGCGACGACCACCGCGACGCTGGTGAACGCGGCCAAGCGGCTCGTCGACGAGCTACCCGAGGGCACGCCCGCGGACAAGGTGCTCCAGCATTGGCTGGCCTCGGCGCGTCGGGACGACGAGGAGCGCGGCGTGATCTGGCCGACCATCCCGCCGGACATCCTCGGACAGAGCGGCACGGCATGGCAGCTCTTCCCGAACCTGCAGATCGGCCAAGGCCTCACCAGTGCACTGTGCTACAGCGCGCGCCCCGACCCGAGCTACGACCCGAACAAGTGCATCTTCGAGGTCGCGGTGTTCGAGTTGTATCCCAAGGGCGAAGAGCCGCAGACCGAATGGCAGTACACCCCGAAGGACTCGCCGAACTGGCTCTCGGTACTCCCGCAGGACTTCTCGAACATGGCCGCGGTGCAACAGGGCATGAAGTCGGCGGGCTTCCCCGGCACGATGCCCAACCCCTACCGCGAGCGCAGCACGGTCAACCTGCACACCCAGTTGGCCACGTACATGGGCACCGGAGCCCCGCGAGCACTCGGAGGAGAAGCGTGACGACCTGTGGTCCGACTGACGTCCCGACCGACGTCGACATCCCCGCCCTGCGGGAGAAGTACGCCGCCGAGCGGGCCAAGCGCGTGCGACCCGAAGGCGCGTCGCAGTACCTGGAACTCGAAGGTGACTACGCCGACTTCTACGAGGTCGATCCCTACACGACGGTGACCGACCGCGACCCCATCATCGAGGACGCCGAGGTCGTCATCCTCGGAGGTGGCTTCGCCGGGCTGCTCGCCGGCGCCTACCTCAAGAAGGCCGGCGTGCAAGGGATCCGCGTCATCGAGATGGCGGGAGACTTTGGAGGCGTCTGGTACTGGAACCGATTCCCCGGAGTCCAGTGCGACAACGACGCCTACTGCTACGTCCCACTTCTCGAAGAACTCGACTTCATGCCGTCGAAGAAGTTCGCCGACGGAGCCGAGATCTTTCAGCACTGCCGCAACATCGGAAAGCACTTCGGGCTCTACGACGGCGCATTGTTCTCGACCCAGGTACGCGAGCTGCGGTGGGACGACTCGTCCGAGCGCTGGCAGATCGGTACCGACCGCGGTGATCAGATCCGGGCCCGCTTCGTGGTGATGGCCCAGGGGTCCTACAACCGCCCTAAGCTGCCCGGCATCCCGGGGATCAAGGACTTCGCGGGCCACGTGTTCCACTCCGCCCGTTGGGACTACGACTACACCGGAGGGAACGCCGACGGCGGACTGGTCGAGCTGGCGGACAAGCGCGTCGCCCTCGTCGGCACCGGCGCCACCGGGATTCAGCTGGTGCCGCACCTCGCCCGAGATGCCGAAGCGCTCCTGGTGTTCCAGCGGACGCCGTCGTCGGTCGACCAGCGCACCAACCCGCACACCGATTCCGACTGGGCCGCCTCGCTGCAGCCAGGATGGCAGGAAGAGCGCAAGCGCAACTTCCACAACTGGTCACCGTTCGTCGGCGTCGTGTTCGGTGAGCCGGACCTGGTGTGCGACTTCTGGACCGAACTGGGGCGCAACCTGACCAACCGGATCGCGGGCCTCGACGATCCCGCGACGGTGACGATCGAGCAGATCATGGCGTTCCGTGAGGAAGAGGACTACAAGATCATGGAGCGACTTCGGCGCCGCGTCGCCGAGATCGTCACCGACCCCGACACCGCCGAGGCGCTCAAGCCGTACTACCGCTTCATGTGCAAGCGGCCCACGTCCAGCGAGCACTACCTGGCCTCGTTCAACCGCCCGAACGTGACGCTCGTCGACGTGTCGGCGACCAAGGGCGTCGAGCGGCTCACGGCCAACGGCATCGTCGCGGGCGGCGTCGAGTACGAGGTCGACTGCGTCATCTTCGCGAGCGGCTTCGAGATCTCCACGGAGATCAGCCGCAGGTATGCCATCGACTCCATCACCGGCCGAGATGACCTGTCGCTCTTCGACCATTGGAAGGACGACTACAAGACGTTGCACGGCATGACCAGCCGAGGATTCCCGAACCAGTTCCACATGGGATTCATCCAGGGCGGCGTGTCCGCGAACACCACGGCGATGTTCGAGCAGCAGGCCAAGCACATCGCCTACATCCTCGCCGAGGCGCAGAGCCGCGGCGCCACCACGGTGGAGGCCAGCCAGGGTGGCCAAGATGCCTGGGTGTCGACCGTGCGCGAGCTGTCGATCGACAATTCGGCGTTCGAACTGTCCTGCACGCCCGGCTATTACAACAACGAGGGTCGCGGTGGAGCGGAGGGCAACGGATCCTTCCTCGGTGACTTCTACTCGCCGGGTTTCTACCCGTTCGACGATCTGCTGGAGGCCTGGCGCGACGCGGGCACCCTCGATGGGCTGGAGCTGAAGATGGGCGACGGGGGATCAGGCCAGTGACCACGTCGCTCGACGCGCTGCACGCCAGCGAGATCCACCCGCGGATCGGCAGCGAGATCCTCGCCGACAAGGCGACGCTGCTCTCGGGCGACCACGCGGCCGCAATCCGCGAACTGCTCGAGCAGCGTGGGGTGCTGGTGTTCCCGAAGATCGGGTTCACCGATGACGAGCAGGTGGCCTTCACCGAGACGCTGGGCACCATGGCCACCGAACGCAAGGGCGAGAAGCTCTATCAGGTCACCCTCGACACCACGATCAACAAGCAGGCCGGCTACCTGCGGGGCTCGCTGTACTGGCACCTCGACGGCACGATGAACGAGGTGCCGATCCTGGCCTCACTGCTGACGAGCAAGGCGCTCGGCAACGAGGGGGAGGGCGACACCGAGTTCTGCAACACCTACGCCGCCTACGACGACCTGCCCGACGAGGACAAGGCCGCCCTGGAGGACCTCCACGTCACGCATTCGACCTGGACGACGCTGCTGTACTACGAGCCCGAGCCCGCGCTCGAGATCCTCCAGCAGATGATGTCGATCGGCGAGCGTGACCTGCCCCTGGTGTGGACCCACCGCTCGGGCCGCAAGTCACTCGTCCTCGGCTGCACGGCAGGCCACGTCGTCGGACTGGACCGCCGGGCGAGCACCGAACTACTGGTCCGCCTCCGCGAGTGGGCCACCCAACCCCAGTTCACCTACCGCCACACCTGGTCGGTTGGCGATCTGGTCATCTGGGACAACACTGGGACCATGCACCGAGCCACTCCATACGATCCGACGTCCGGGCGACTACTGCAACGGACGAAGCTCGCCGGCGAGGAACCGTTCGCCTGAGATGGCATCTCCATCCAATCTGAACTTCGACGAGCGCGTCGCGGTCGTGACCGGCGGCGGACGCGGACTCGGCCGCGAGTACGCGGTGCTGCTCGCCGCGAGGGGCGCCAAGGTCGTGGTGAACGACGTCGGTGGCACCCTCACCGGTGAGGGCACCGACGTCGGCCCGGCGCAGCAGGTGGTCAACGAGATCCGTTTGGCCGGTGGCGAAGCCGTCGCATCGAGCGACTCCGTGGCCACCGCCGAGGGTGGGCGCGCGATCGTCGACACCGCGCTCGAGCACTTCGGTCGCATCGACGTGCTGGTGCACAACGCAGGCAACGTGCGCCGCGCGCCGCTGGCGGAGATGTCCTACGAGGACTTCGACGCCGTGCTCGACGTGCATCTGCGCGGTGCCTTCCACGTGGTGCGCCCGGCGTTTCCGGTCATGGCGGCGGCCGGCTACGGCAGGGTGGTGTTGACCTCGTCGATCGGGGGTCTCTACGGCAACCACGGCGTCGCGAACTACGCCGCAGCCAAGGCAGGCATCATCGGGCTGACGAACGTCGTGGCGCTCGAAGGTGCGGCCGACGGCGTGACGTGCAACGCGATCATCCCCGGCGCCGTGACGAGGATGGCCGAGGGGCTCGACACCTCGGCCTACCCGCCGATGGAACCCGGACTCGTCGCACCGATGGTGGGCTGGCTCGCGCATCAATCCTGCACGGTCACCGGCGAATTGTTCGTGGCGATCGCGGGCCGCATGGCGCGAGCGTTCATCGCCGAGACGCCGGGGGTGTACCGCCCGTCGTGGATCGTCGAGGACGTGGCGGAGGTCATCGACGCGATCCGCGACGACACCGTGCCGCTGGTGTTCCCGCCCGTACCCGACGGGCACACCGACCACATCCGGTACAGCTTCGGCGCCTCGCAGGCGAGCGATCAGTGACCGGTCCGCTGGCGGGCATCCGCGTCGTGGACCTCACCGCGGTGGTGATGGGGCCCTACTGCACCCAGATCCTGGCGGACATGGGTGCCGATGTCGTCAAGGTCGAGCCGCCCGACGGTGACAACGCCCGTTACATCTCGGTGGGGCCGGCGTCCGGCATGAGCGGCGTGTTCGTCAACGTCAATCGCGGAAAGCGAAGTGTCGTACTCGATCTCGTCACCGACGAGGGCAAGGCTGCGCTGCGGGGTCTCATCGCAGAGGCGGACGTCTTCATCCACTCCATGCGGGCGAGGGCCATCGCCAAGCTGGGCTTCGCCTACGACGACGTCGCCGCGATCAATCCGGCCATCGTCTACACCAACTGCTACGGCTACAGCCGCCGGGGCCCGGAGGCGGACCGTCCCGCGTACGACGACATCATCCAGGCCCAATCCGGGGTCTCGGCCGTGCAGGAACTCCTCACCGGCGAGACGACGTACGTCGGGACCATCGTCGCGGACAAGGTCGGCGGACTCACCGCGACGTACGCCACGATGATGGCGCTGTTCCACCGCGAGCGGACCGGCGAGGGGCAGGAGGTGGAGGTCAGCATGTACGAGACCATGGCGTCCTTCATGCTCGTCGAGCACGCCAACGGCAGAATGTTCACGCCACCGCTCGGACCCGCGATCTACCCGCGGACGGTGGCCCGCGACCGCAAGCCGTATCCGACGAAGGACGGCCACGTCGCGGTGCTGATCTACAACGACAAGCACTGGAAGGCGTTCGTCGACAACGTCAAACCGGCCTGGATCGAAGAGTACGGCGAGGCGTTCGCGACCCTGGAGCTACGGGCCAAGCAGATCGACCGCATGTACGGGCTGATCGCGCAGACGCTGCTGCAACGCACCACCGCGGAGTGGCTGGAGTTGTTCCGCGGGTTGGAGATTCCCGCCGCGCCGATCCAGACGCCCGACGAGCTGTTCGACGACCCACACCTGAACGCGGTGGGCATGTTCGAGACGATCGACACCCCGCACGGGCCGACGCGCTTCCCCGGAGTGCCGACGTGGTTCTCGCGGACGCCTGGCCGCGTGGCCGGACCCGCGCCCGAGCTGGGCGCCGACACCGCCGACGTACTGGCGGAACTGGATGCCCGCCGGACGGGTCGCTGAGCCGGTCGGCTAGACGGTCCGCGCCAGTCGGTCGGCCAGCAGCGCGGCGAACCGGGCCGGGTCGTCCAGCGCACCGCCCTCGGCGAGAAGTGCCGTGCCGTAGAGCAACTCGGCGGTCTCGGCCAGTCCGTCCTTTGTCTCGGAGTCGGCAAGTGCCTGCCGCAGACCGATGACGAGGGCATGGTCGGGATTGAGTTCGAGGATGCGCTTGCCGACCGGCACCTCCTGCCCGGACGCGCGGTACATCCGCGCCAGCTGCGGGGTGATGCCGAAGGTGTCGGTGATCAGGCAGGCCGGCGACGACGTCAGCCGGGTCGACAGACGCACCTCCTTGACGTGCTCGTCGAGCGTCTCCTTCAGCCACGTCAGCAGGTCGGCGAAGTCGCCCTGGTCGGCGGTGCCGTCCTCGGCGGCGCCGAGATCGACCTCGCCCTTGGCCACCGACTGCAGTGCGTGACCGTCGAACTCCGGCACCGACTCGACCCACACCTCGTCGACGGGGTCGGTCAGCAGCAGCACCTCGTACCCCTTGGCCTTGAACGCCTCCAGGTGCGGTGAGCGCTCGAGCAGGTGGCGTGACTCGCCCGTCGCGTAGAAGATCTGCTCCTGGCCGTCCTTCATCCGCGTGACGTAGTCGGCGAGCGTCGTGGACTCGGTCTCGCTGGCGGTCGACGCGAACGACGACAGCCGCAGCACGGCGTCGCGGTTGTCGCCGTCGGAGATCAGGCCCTCCTTGAACACGCGGCCGAACTGGGTCCAGAACGTGGTGTAGTCGTCCGGGCGGTTCGCCTGCAGGTCCTTCAGCGTGGACAGCACCTTCTTGGTCAGGCTGCGACGGATCACCTTGATCTGGCGGTCCTGCTGGAGGATCTCGCGAGACACGTTGAGCGACATGTCCTGTGCGTCGACGACGCCCTTGACGAATCGCAGGTACTCGGGCACCAGCTCGTCGCAGTCGCCCATGATGAAGACGCGCTTGACGTACAGCTGCACCCCGGCGCGTCCGTCCCGGTTGAACAGGTCGAACGGTGCCTGCGACGGGATGAACAGCAGCGCCTGGTACTCGAACGTGCCCTCGGCCTTCATCGCAATGACCTCGAGCGGCTCGTCCCACGCATGCGCGACGTGCTTGTAGAACTGCGCGTACTCCTCGGCGGAGACCTCGCTCTTGGGCTTGGCCCACAGCGCCGTTCGCGAGTTGATGGTCTCGGTCTCCGTGGTGACGGTAGGCTCCGTGGCTCCTTCCGCGTCTGACTCCTCGGCCGGAACCGTCTTCTCGACCTGCATCCGGATCGGCCAGGCGATGAAGTCGGAGTACTTCTTGATCAGCTCGCGGATCTTCCACTGCGAGGTGTAGTCGTGCAGCTCGTCGTCGGCGTCCGCTGGCTTGAGGTGCAGCGTGACCGACGTGCCCTGCGGCGCGTCGTCGACCGCCGCGATGGTGTAGCTGCCGTCACCGTTCGATTCCCAACGGGTGCCCGACGTCTCGCCCGCCTTCCGGGTCAGCAGTTCGACCGCGTCGGCGACCATGAACGTCGAGTAGAACCCGATGCCGAACTGACCGATCAACTGTTCGGCATCACCGGGCTGCGCGGCCAGCTTCTGGCGCAGCTCGGCGGTGCCGGACTTGGCGAGGGTGCCGATCAGGTCGACCACCTCGTCGCGGCTCATGCCGATGCCGTTGTCCCGGATGGTCAGCGTGCGGGCATCCGCCCCCACGGCGATCTCGATGTGCAGATCCGAGGTGTCGACGTCGAGGTCCTTGTCGCGGAACGCCTCGAGGCGGAGCTTGTCCAGCGCGTCGGAGGCGTTCGAGACCAACTCCCGCAGGAACGAGTCCTTGTTGGAGTAGATGGAGTGGATCATCAGCTGCAGCAGCTGACGGGCCTCTGCCTGGAATTCTCGTGTTTCGACCTGCTCGCTCACGGCGCCGATGATAATCCTTCGCGAGTTCGGCGCGGAAAGCCGCGGTCACCGCGGGCGAGCGCGCCGAAATCGCTCAGCCGAACGTCACGCCCTGAGCCAGCGGCAGCTCCGAGGAGTAGTTGACGGTGTTGGTCGCCCGGCGCATGTAGGCCTTCCAGGCGTCGGATCCGGACTCGCGGCCACCGCCGGTCTGCTTCTCCCCGCCGAAGGCGCCGCCGATCTCCGCGCCCGAGGTGCCGATGTTGACGTTGGCGATGCCGCAGTCGGACCCGTCGGCAGCCATGAAGCGTTCGGCCTCGCGCATGTCGGTGGTGAATATGGCCGACGAAAGGCCCTGCGGTACGGCGTTGTTCATGTCGATGGCCTCGTCGAGATCGTCGTAGGCCATGACGTAGAGGATCGGCGCAAACGTCTCGTCGTGCACGACTGAGGTCTGCGACGGCATGCGCACCACTGCGGGCCGCACGTAGTAGGACCCCTCGCCCAGGTCGACGCGCTCGCCGCCGATCACCTCGCCGCCGTCGGCGCGGGCCTGCTCCAGTGCCCCCACCATGTCGCGGTAGGACCGCTCGTGGATCAGCGGGCCCACCAGGGTGCCGTCCGCCGACGGGTCGCCGACCGGCAGGCTGCGGTAGGCGGTGGCGACGCGCTCGATGACCGTGTCGACCACCGAACGGTGCGCGATGACCCGGCGCATCGTGGTGCAGCGCTGGCCCGCGGTGCCCGCGGCGGAGAACACGATGCCGCGCACCGCGAGATCGAGATCGGCCGACGGCGTGACGATCGCGGCGTTGTTGCCGCCCAGTTCGAGCAGCGCCTTGCCGAACCGCTGCGCCACCCGCGGCCCGACCTGCTGGCCCATCCGCACCGAACCGGTGGCAGACACCAGCGCGACGCGCGGGTCGTCGACGAGGCGTTCGCCGATCTCCCTGGCGCCCAGCACCAGCCGGCTCACGTCCCGCGGCGCGCCCACGTCGTCCGCCGCGCGCTCGATGAGCGCCTGGCAGGCGATGGCGGTCAGGGGAGTGAGTTCCGACGGCTTCCACACCACGGTGTCGCCGCACACCAGCGCGACCGCGGTGTTCCACGCCCACACCGCGACCGGGAAGTTGAACGCCGTGATGACGCCGACCACGCCGAGCGGATGCCACGTCTCCATCAGCCGGTGCCCGGGCCGTTCGGAGGCGATCGTCTTGCCGTAGAGCTGACGCGACAGCCCGACGGCGAACTGGCAGATGTCGATCATCTCCTGGACCTCGCCGAGCGCCTCGGAGCTGATCTTCCCGGCCTCGACTGTCACCAGCGTCGCCAGATCCGCCTTGTGCTCGACGAGCAGTTCGCCGAGGCGGGCCACCAGTGCGCCACGCACCGGGGCGGGCGTGCTGCGCCACGCGACGAACGCGCGGGCCGCCGCGGCGATGGCCTCGTCGGTGTCCTCGACGGTGGTCTCGGCGACGGTGAACAGCACGTCGCCGGTGACTGGCGTGCTGGCGGCGAGCCCAGGTGCGCCCGGCTCGCCGAGCGTGACGTGGGCGCCGATCGCCTGCAGCGCGGCACGTACCCGGTCGCGCAGGTCGTCGGCGGTGGGCTGCGAGCCGGCCGCCGGCTTCGAGGTGGGGGACTCCGAGGTGTTCACGGTGGTCATGATGTCGCTTTCTCGTCGTGGTTCTGCAGGTCTGGGTGTCGTGTTCTCGGGACTCGGCGCGGGCGTCGGCGCCCGCGATAGTCTCCGGCCATGAGCGACGCGCCCGACGAACTCGACGAGATCGACCGGAAGCTGGCCCGGGCACTCGTCGCCGACGGTCGCGCCACCCTCGCGCACCTCGCGGCGTGCGCCGGGCTGTCGGTGTCGGCGGTGCAGGCGCGGGTGCGTCGCCTCGAGTCGCGCGGCGTGGTGACCGGGTACCGCGCCAGGATCAGTCCCGAGGCCGTCGGCAACATGCTGTCGGCGTTCGTCGCCATTTCCCCCCTCGATCCGTCGCAACCCGATGACGCGCCGGCCCGGCTCGAACACATCCACGAGATCGAGTCGTGCCACTCCGTGGCGGGGGACGAGAGCTACGTCCTGCTGGTGCGTGTCCCGTCGGCGCGTGCGCTGGAGGGGTTGTTGCAACAGATCAGGACGGCGGCGAACGTCCGCACCCGAAGCACGATCATCCTACAGACTTTTTACGACGGACGTGACTACGTACCGGAATGATTCCTGTCAGATCGACAGAGACCGTAAATAATGCGTTAGTATCTGCGGCATGACCGCCGTCCTGCCTGCCCGCTCCCACTCGACCGGACCCGTTGTGCGACCCGACCAGGTCCACGAAGTGCTCGGTCGGAGCATCCTCGCCGACGGACTCGACATCGTCCTCGACGTCGAGCGCTCGGTGGGTTCGCACCTCGTCGACGCCCGCACCGGTGCGCGGATGCTGGACATGTTCACGTTCTTCGCCTCGTCGGCGCTCGGGATGAACCACCCGGCGCTGGCCGAGGATCCCGACTTCCGCGCCGAACTCGCCGCCGCCGCGGTGAACAAGCCGAGCAACTCCGACGTGTACAGCGTCCCCATGGCGCGCTTCGTCGAGACCTTCGCCCGCGTGCTCGGCGACCCCGAGCTGCCGCACCTCTTCTTCGTCGATGGCGGCGCCCTGGCGGTCGAGAACGCCCTGAAGGTCGCGTTCGACTGGAAGAGCAGGCTCAACGAGTCCCGCGGACTGGATCCCCAGCTCGGGACCAAGGTCCTACACCTGCGCGGCGCCTTCCACGGGCGCAGCGGCTACACGCTGTCCTTGACCAACACCGATCCGAACAAGGTCGCCCGGTTCCCGAAGTTCGACTGGCCCCGCATCGATGCCCCGGTGCCCAGCCCGGGTGCCGACATCGCCGACCTCGAGGCGGAGTCGCTCCGGCAGGCCCGTGCCGCCTTCGAGGCCAACCCGGACGACATCGCGTGCTTCATCGCCGAGCCGATCCAGGGGGAGGGCGGCGACCGTCACATCCGGGCGGAGTTCTTCGCCGCGATGCGCGACCTGTGCGACGAGTTCGACGCGCTGCTCGTCTTCGACGAGGTGCAAACCGGTTGTGGCATCACCGGAACCGCGTGGGCCTACCAGCAGCTGGGTGTGCGGCCGGACGTCGTGGCGTTCGGGAAGAAGACCCAGGTGTGCGGCGTGATGGCCGGTGGGCGCGTCGACGAGGTCGCCGACAACGTCTTCGCCGTCAGCTCGCGGATCAACTCGACGTGGGGCGGCAACCTGACCGACATGGTGCGCGCCCGCCGCATCCTCGAGGTCATCGAAGCCGACGACCTGTTCGCCCACGCCGCCGACGCGGGCAGGCACCTCCTTGGCCGGCTCACCGACCTAGCCGACGAGTTCCCGACCCTGGTGCTGTCGCCTCGGGGACGCGGCCTGATGTGCGCGTTCAGCATGCCCTCGGCCGCCCAGCGTGACGCGCTGGTCGCTGGACTGTGGGATGCCGGGGTCATCATGCTGGCCAGCGGAACGGACAGCGTCCGGTTCCGGCCCGCGCTCACCGTCACGCGTGCCGACCTCGACGCCGCCGTCGACGCAGTGCGTGGCGTGCTCGCTCAGATGCGCTGACCGCCCTGGGGCACCGTCAGCGCGCGGATCGTCGATGCCAGCCTGGTGAGTTCGGCGCCACCGACCAGCACGCAGCCGTGTAGCTCGGCCAAACGCCGTGCGGCGGGCGTGAAGTCGTGGTTGGTCACGACCATCGTCCGGGTGCAGTCCTGCATCGGGGCGCCGGCGACCACCTCCTGGACGGCGCCCGTACCGACGGGCCGGGACTGGCGTTTGCATTGGATCGCCAGGCGGTGTGGCCGCTTCCCGACGATCAGGTCGACGCCCCAGTCGCCGGACAGCGGTGTCATGATCACCGGGACGCCGCACGTGCGGGCGATGCGCGCGACGTAGTCCTCGAACTCGGTGCCGGACATGGCTTCCTTGTCGGCGGCCGGATGCTCGCGCGGGCTCTCGGTGCGCGCCCCCCGCGCGACACCGACCAGGAACGCGGGCACGGCCGGACTCAGCACGCCGACGACGACGCTCCACATGGGATCCAGCCCGCTCAGGTAGGCGACGATGCCTGCGAGGACGCCGACGGCGCAGATGACCTTCCACACGGCCCGAACTCTAGGGCGGGGTGCCGACAGCCGGCGTGAACTGCAACGCCCGCCACACCCGCGCGGGGGTCATCGGTAGATCGCGAAGGCGTGCGCCGCATGCGTCGGCGATGGCGTTGGCCAACGCGGGGGCCACCGGGTTGTACGGCGATTCGCTCATCGACTTGGCGCCAAGCGGTCCCAGCGCGTCGACGGTGTCGGCGAAGTAGACCTCCGTCACCGGGACGTCGGCCAACTGCGGGATGTGGTAATTGCGCAGGGTGGTCGTCGTGACCGCTCCGTCGGCGCCGACGTGCATCTGTTCGTACAGGGCCGATCCGATGGCCTGGGCCACGCCGCCCTCCACCTGCCCACGACACTGCTCGGGGTTGAGCACGACGCCCGCGTCGGCGGCGTGCACCGACTGCAGGATGCGTACGACACCGGTCTCGACGTCGACGGCCACCCGGAACGCCTGGACGTTGAAGGCGACCGACCGCGGCGTCCCATCGTGGCGGCCGTGCCCGACCCCGGTCGTCGCTCCCGTCTCCGCCAACTGGCCGCGCAGGTCGCGGCACGCCGCCTGCACCGCAAGCCCGGCGACCACCGTTCCCGCGGACCCGAACGCCCCGGTGTCGTATGCCGTTGCGTCGGTGTCGGATTGGCGGATGCGGACCCGGTCGACGGGGACGTCGAACTCGGTGGCGACCAGCTGGGCGTGCACGGTCGACGTGCCGTTGCCGAATTCCGCGGTGCCCACCGACAGGGTGTAGTCGCCGTCGGCATCGAGGTCGATCGACGCCTCGGCGTAGTGCCCACGCGGCGGAATGGTGGCGATCATCGCCACCGCCATGCCCTCGCCGACCCGCCATTGCGGACCCTCGGGCGGCGCGACGCCGTTGCCGGTGCGCATCGCCTGCTGGGCGAGGTCGAGACACTGGTCGAGCCCGTAGCTGCCGAAGGTCAGGTCGTCCTCGACGAGGTGCGCGTCGGTGAACTGGTCACCCGGTACCACGACGTTGCGCCGGCGCAGGTCGAACGGGTCGATCCCGAGTTCGGCCGCGAGTTGGTCGAGCGCCGATTCGACCGCGAACATCACCTGCCCGAGCCCGTAGCCGCGGAACGCACCGGATGGAATGTTGTTGGTGTACACCGACTCTGCGTCGACGCGCTTGTTCGGGCAGCGGTACACCGACATCGACTCGCCGCACCCGTGGAACATCACGCCGGGGCTGTGGTTGCCGTAGGCGCCGGCGTCCACCAGCACGTCGACCGCCAGCGCGGTGAGTACGCCGTCCGGCCCGGCCGCCACCGTCGCGTCGACCCGGAAGGGATGACGGCACGGGGCGGCGACGAACTCGTCGGACCGGCTGAACTCGTAGCGCACCGGTTCGCCCAGTCGCAGCACGGCCAGCGCGACGACGTCCTCGACGAGCATCTCCTGCTTGCCGCCGAACCCACCACCGATTCGGCGGGTGAACACGTGCACCCCATCGCGTTCCAGGCCGAAGAGGTGGCACAGCTCGTCGCGCACCAGGAACGGCACCTGCGAACTCGTCCGGATCACCAGGCGGCCGTGCTCGTCGCGCCAGCCGGTGCACCCATGGGTCTCCAAATGTGCGTGCTGCACGCGCTGGGTGGTCCATCGACCACTCACCACCGCACCGCCCGCGGCACGCGCCGCCGCCACGCCCGCGTCGACGTCGCCGAGGCCGCCGTGCAGCTCGGCGACCACGTTGCGCGACACGTCACCGATCCGCGCCTCGGGCCCCTTGCCCGCGTGTACCAGTGGCGCGCCGGGGGAGCGGGCCGCCTCGGGATCGAATACCGCAGGCAGCACTTGGTATTCGACGGCGATGGCGCGACAGGCGGCCGCGGCGGCAGCCGGGCTATCGGCGACCACCGCGGCGACCCGCTGTCCGGCGAAACGGACGGTGTCGTCGAACACCCGGGTGTCGTCGGGGTCGTCGTTGCGGTCGTCGTGCCGGGCGGTGGAGAACGCCACGGGCGGGCTGTCGTGGTGGGTGAGCACCAGTCGTACACCCGGGATGCGTTGCGCCGCTGCGGTGTCGATCGACGTGATCCGGGCATGGGCCACGGGGCTGCGCAGTACGGCCATGTGCAGCAGCCCAGGGGGCGCGAAGTCCATCGTGTATTGCTCGGTACCGGTGACCACCCGTAGTCCGGCGGGTGCGCCGATCGATCGGCCGGCATCGGCTGCGCCCTCGGACTTCTCGACGTTCCTGCGGCCGGCGACCGCGTCGGCGATCGACCGGTAGCCGGTGCACCGGCAGAGGTTGCCCTTGAGCTGCTCGGCCAGGTCGTCGGTGTCGGTCAGGGTCGAGGCCGTGGTGACCATGCCCGCGGTGCAGAAGCCGCATTGGAAGCCGGCGGCCTCGGTGAACCGTCGCTGCACCGGATGCAGATCGTCAGGCGTCCCGAGGCCGGCGACGGTGGTCACGGCCCTGCCTGCGGCACGGAACGCCGGGAACACGCAGGAGTGCACGGCGGCGCCGTCGACGAGTACCGAGCAGGCACCGCAGTCGCCGGCGTCGCACCCCTTCTTCACCTCGAAGTGGCCGTGCTCACGCAGATAGGTGCGCAGGCACTGACCGGGACGCGGATCATTCTGCAGCGCTTCGCCGTTCACCGTGACGGTCATGTCAGCTCCGCACAGACCTGCTGAGCCAGCGTCAGCGTCATCGCCGCTCGCCAGTCCGGGTCCCCGTGCGCGTCGACCGTCCAGTCGTCGGCGGGGATGGTGGCGTGCGCGGCACGCAGGTCCTCGGACGTCGGGGAGTGGGCGAAGGCGAACACGTGGGGCCGCACGGTAGCCGCGGTGACCGACAGCACGACGCGCCCACCGTCGACCGCGGCGTCACGACGGCCGATCACGACGATCCCGGAGCGTCCGAGTGCCGACGGTGCGAGCTTGCGGTAGGCCGTGCGTGCGCGCAGGGCCCGGGCGGGTAGGCGCGCGGAACGGATCAGTTCGCCCGGTCGCAGCGCATTGGTCGAGTCGCCCGTCACGAAGTCGGTGATCGGCAGCCGGTAGTCGGTGCCATCCGCCCGCCACACGGTGACCTCACCGTCGAGGGCGGCCAGCAGCGAGATCATGGCCCCGGCGGGGTACGCGAGACAGAGGTTGCCGCCGACGGTGGCCGTGCGCCAGATCTTGGCCGACGCCAGCAGGGCGGTGCAGCACTGATGAAACAGCGGCGCCGCAGACCAATCGGGCCGGTCGCGCACGAGGATGGTGGACAGGGCCGACACGTCGGCGAGCGTGCAGGTGGCGGCCAGGTCGAGCCCGTCGTCGGTGGCCTCGATCGGTGGCCATCGCAGCGCGGTGAGGTCGACCAGACGGCGCACCTGCGGTTGGGGCTCGGAGAACAACCACGTGCCGCCGGCGAGCATGGCGTCGCCCGGTCGCAGCGGCCACACGTCGTCGCGGCACGTCGGTGTGATGACCGCTTCGACGCTGTCGAGGTCCATCACTAGACGGTAGGCACCGGGGGCGTCCGACGCACCTCGATCGAGTCGTGCAACTAGGGGGTTGCACTAGGCGTGCAGTTCATGCAACCATGGAGTTGCACATCATCGACCGAAGGAGAACTGCCATGGCGACACTCGAGATCACCAAGTCCATCGACATCGATGCCCCGGTGGAGAAGGTATGGGCTGCGCTCACCGAACCGAAGCTCATCGCGGAGTGGTTCGGCGACCGCTGCGAATTCGATGCCCGTCCGGGCGGCAAGGGACTGTTCGGGTGGACCGAGCACGGAGCGGAATCCCGCGTCAGCATCGAGCACGTCGACCGACCCAAGACGCTGATCTACCGCTGGGCCCACGTGGCAGGCGCCGACCCGGCGCCCGGCAACTCGACCGTCGTCCGGTTCGACCTGGCCGAGATCGCGTCGGGTACACGGCTGTCACTGCTGGAGACCGGCTTCGAGGAACTCGACGATCCCGCGGGCAAGCTCGAGGGCAATGTCGGTGGCTGGGAGGCCGAACTCGGCGAACTGGTGGCGTTCGTCGAGTCGCGATGAGCGGCGACGACGCGGTGGTCGGCGAGGTTCCCGCCGTCCTGGCAGCACTCGCCGACGAGACCCGCTGGCGCATCCTGACCGAGGTCGGGCGGGAGGATCTGTCCGCCAGTGCCCTGGCCGCCCGGATGCCGGTGAGCAGGCAGGCGATCGCCAAACACCTTGCAGTGCTGGCCGACGCGGGGCTCGTCGACTCGATCCGATCGGGACGCGAGGTGCGCTACCGGGCACTGGGTGCACGGTTGAGCGCACTCGCCACGGAACTCGAGACGATCGGACGCCGCTGGGATCAACGTCTGGCTGCGATCAAGCGCATCGCCGAACGCCTGGACTAGCCACCCGACCGGCACGACGAAGGGCCCGACCGGATCACTCCGGCCGGGCCCTTCGCCGATCGACTACTGGTTGGCCTGCTGGCGCTTCTCTGCAGCAGCAGCGCCGGCGCGGGCGGCGTCGGCCTGGGCTTCCTTCTTGGCAGCCTCACGCTGAGCCTCGGCCTTGTCCTGCTGGGCCTCGCCCTCGTTCACCAGGTCGCCGCGGCCCGTAACGGTGCCGACGGCTTCCTTCGCCTTGCCCTTGACGTCCTCGACGACGCCCTTGATGCCCTCAGCGGGTCCACTGTTCTGATCGCTCATGACTGCTGTCTTCCCGTCAAGATCGGTCGCCAAACGCACCATCGGGCCGCTCGGCGCAGGGGGAGCGGCAGCCGACGCACGGGCTGAGCCGGGTTTAGCCCACCCTAAAAACGGTTATGAGAGCCGGGTCATGGCGTCCCTCGTCGGTCCTGCGCGCATGCCGCGAAGGGGCCGCCAGGTCAACGACATCGGCGCGGCGCCCTGCCTCCGGTGGGGCAACGGATAGTTCGTGAGTAGTCGGAAATCCCCCGGGGGTAGTCTCTCGGGAGGTCGGCAGGAGGACGCGTGGCAGAAGTGGACGACAAGGTCGAATTCAGGGTCGCCGCCAGGTTGGAGAACCTGGCGCTCCTGCGCACCCTCGTTGCGGCGGTGGGCACCTTCGAGGACCTGGATTCCGACACCGTTGCCGATCTGCGCCTCGCCGTCGACGAGGCATGCACCCGTCTGATCCGCTCCGCCGTTCCCGACGCCACCCTGGTGGTCGTCGTGCGATCCGAACTGGAAGAGGTCGTCATCGACGCATCGACGTCGTGTACCACGACCGACATCATGGAACCCGGAAGCTTCAGCTGGCACGTGCTCAGCTCGCTGACCGACGACATCAAGACCTATCAAGACGGCCACGGGTCGGGCGACGGGCAGATCGTAGGCATCTCCATGTCGACGAGACGAGTGAGTTCTCTTCGGTGACGGCGTCGTCCTCCCAGGGTTCGCCGGCACGATCGAACTCGGAGTACGCGGACGTCATCGACATGTTCCGCACCTTGGCCGACCTTGAAGAGGGGACACCCGCATTCAGTCGCCAGCGTGACCGGATCGTCGAGCGCTGCCTTCCTCTCGCCGACCACATCGCCCGCCGCTTCGACGGTCGCGGCGAGTCACGCGACGACCTGGTTCAGGTTGCCCGCGTCGGATTGGTCAACGCCGTCATCAGATTCGACGTGAACGCGGGCTCCGACTTCGTGTCGTTCGCGGTGCCCACCATCATGGGCGAGGTCCGGCGGCACTTCCGCGACAACAGCTGGTCGGTGAAGGTGCCGCGGCGGCTCAAGGAACTGCACCTGCGCCTCGGCGCGGCGACCGCCGAGATGTCCCAGCGGCTCGGCCGGGCGCCCACGCCGACGGAACTCGCCGCCGAACTCGAGATGGACCGCGAGGAAGTGGTCGAAGGCCTCATCGCGGGTAGCTCGTACAACACCATGTCCATCGACGGCGGCGGCAGCGGCACCGAGGAGGCGCCGGCGATCGCCGACACGCTCGGCGACATGGACAGCAACCTCGACCGCATCGAGAACCGAGAGGCGTTGCGGCCCTTGCTCGCATCGCTGCCCGAACGCGAGCGCACGGTGCTGGTGCTGAGGTTCTTCGAGTCGCTCACCCAGACCCAGATCGCCGAACGGGTCGGCATCTCCCAGATGCACGTGTCGCGTCTGCTCGCCAAGTCGCTGGCACAGCTGCGCGATCAGCTGGAGTAGGCGCCGCTCAGCCGAGCCAGGCGCGCTGGACGTCCCACGCCGGGCCGGCCGGAGGAGCGTCGTCGCGGGTCACCGTCGCCTGGATCAGTCCGTACGGCCGGTCGTCGGCGTGGAACACCTCGTTGTGATTGTCGATGCCGAACGGCGCCAGGTCGTAGGGGAAGTGGTGCTTGTTGGGCGCCGACAGCCGAATCTCGACGATCTCGGGATGGTGCTCGAGAACCGCCTTGCCCATGTGAAACAGGGTCTGCTGCAAGGCCAGTGACCGAACGACCGCGAACTGCTCGATCAGCCGCGCCTTGACGTCGGCGTACGTGGGCTCCCACGCGACGTCGGTGGTGTCGAAGCGCCACTGCGCGACGAGCGAGGTCGCCATCACGCGATCGTGCGTCGGCTCTAGAACGGTGTAGGGGTCGGTGAGGAACCCGGCGAACTCCGACCCCGTCGACTTGAGGATCACCAGATCCTTGAACCCGGCCACCACCCACTCGCCATCGGCGTCCACCGTGACGGCGGCGGTGCGCACCTCCTGGCCCTTGCGCACCCAGGTGTGATCGTGCTCGGCACCGTTGACTTCAGCTCGCTCCCAGGCGTATTCGTCGATCTCGATGCGGGCCGCGGTGACGGGTGCGACGTCGGCGACGAAGTGGCGGGCCAGCGCCAGGCCGTAGTCCTCGATCGAGCGCAGACCCTTCTCCTTCGCGTAGGCGTAGGCGGTCTGCTTCTGCGTGTCGGTGGGCAACACGGCGGACTGGTCGCCCTCGAGGTGGGCGGCGCTGAAGTCGCCGCGCAGACAGGTCGACACGTTGACGTCGTGGATCTCGTGCCGGGGAGTGTCGCGGTAGATCCTGACGATGCGGTTCTCGGCCTTGCCGTACTGGTTCTCGCCCAGGATGATGCCCGACACGTCAGCTCCCTCGGTAGGTCGAATAGGCGTACGGCGACAGCAGCAGCGGCACGTGGTGATGCGCTGCGGCGTCGACGATCTCGAACGTCACGGTGACCTCCGGATAGAACGCGGGCGTACCGAGACGTGCGAAGTACGCGCCGGTGTCGAACCGGAGCCGGTACACACCGGTGGGCAGCGTCTCGGCCACCCGGGCGATGCGTCCGTCGTCGTCGGTGTTCCCCTCGGAGAGCACGGTGTGGTCGGCGTCGAGAAGCGTGACGGCGACACCCGCGGCGGGCGTGCCCGCGACGGCATCGAGGACGTGGGTCGAGATCGTCATGCCTCCAGCCTGCCAGGGGAGGCGAGCAGCCGCTCCAGGCGCAGCCGATTGATCTTGGCCAGCTCGTTGCGCATCACCCGACGCTCGGTCTCCGGATCGTTGCCGAGCCGCTCGGTGAGGATCGCGAGCAGTTCCTCGGCGGACCGCCCGCTGGCGCACACCAGATAGACGTACCCGAACCGGTCCTCGTACTCCCGATTCTTGGTTGCCAGTTCGGTTTTCACCTCGGCGGCAGCATCGGCGACACGCGCCTGTTCGCGCGCCGACGACGGGTTGTCCGCGCGTGCCCCGATGCGGGGATGGCCGTCGAGCGCAGCGTCGATCTCGGCGTCGGGCAGCTCCGCCAGCACCCGGTCGGCGCGGTCGAGCAGCGCGGCGGCATCGGGGAAGCGGTCGCCGGCGAGCACCCGCCTGGCCCAGATCGTGGAGGAGCAGACGCCGAACAGCACGTGCATGCGCTGCCGCTCGCTCATCCGGTTGAACTCGTCGACGCCCGACATCTACCGGAATTCGTCGAGCCGGCCGAATCGGGCCGCCGCGATGGGGTTGGCGTCGGCCACCAGGTCGCCGAACCGGTAGTTGGCGATCTTGGCCACCTCGATCAGTGCGAACGCCCGCTCCACGGCCGCCGAGTTGTCGATTCGCGACCAGCCGTTGCGCAGCACGCGGTCGAATCGGGCGGTCTCGCGGGCACAGATGATCAGCGGGAAGCCGAAGTGCTCCCGGTACGCCCCTGCCAGCTGCACCACGTCGTCATGGTCGTCGGCGTCGAGGTTCGACAGCGCCGTGTGATCGACGGCCAGGGCGTGACCCACCTCGTCCTCGGCGCCCAGATCGGGGAAGGCACGCAGCAATTCGGTCTGCTGCTCGGGCGATCCCGTGAGCACGGCGTCCTGGAACGCCTCGCGCAGGGTCCTGGTGTCGGCGAACGGCCGAGCGGCGTACGCGCGCTCGATGGCCCATGGGACGTCCTGGACCACGTGGCCGAACACCTCGGTGAACCGGTCCTCGGTCATGGCGTTGACCTCGTCGAGCGTGATGGACCCGCCACCGGCGACCCGCGGCCCCCGCGAGCCGAGATGGAAGAACACCACGTTGAGCAAGATCGCGCTGATCGCGCCGATGCTGATGCCGCTACCGAAGAGCAGGTCGATGCCGGGCGGAAGTGCCTGCGCCACATCCGGATAGCTCGTCACCCACAGGGCCAGGGCGACGCTGGTCGTCACGATGATGAGGTTGCGATGGTCGGTGAAGTCGACCTTGCCCAGCGTCTGGATGCCGACCACGGCCACGGTGGCGAACAGGGTCAGTGCCGCCCCACCCAGCACGGGCTGGGGGATGGAGGACACGATGGCGGCGACCTTGGGCAGGAAGCCGAGGGCGATCATGATGGCGCCCGCGGCGGCGACGACCCAGCGGCTCTTCACCCCGGTCAGCCGGACGAGGCCGACGTTCTCCGAGAACGCCGTGTACGGGAACGAATTGAAGATGCCGCCGATGGTGGTGGCGATGCCGTCGGCGCGCAGCACGTTGCCGATGTCGGACGGCTTGATCCGCTTGCCGACGATCTCGCCGGTCGCGTACGTGCTGCCCGTCGACTCCACGGCGGTGATGAGCAGCACGATGATCATCGTCAGGCACGCGACGAAGTCGAACTTGGGCATGCCGAACAAGAATGGCGGGGTGAAGCCGAACGCCGATGCCTGACCAACCGCGTCGAAGTCCATGTCGCCCAACGCGAATGCGACCGTGCAGCCGATCACGAGGCCCAGCAGTACCGCGATGGTCGAGAGGAAGCCGCGGAAGATGCGTTGGATCGCAACGATGATCGCGATGGTGCCCAGCGCGTAGAGCAGCCATCGCACGTTGGTCGGGTCGGTCTCGCCGGTGTGCGGGTTGACGACGGCGTCGTGCGCACCGACGGGCACCAGACACAGTCCGATGATCGTGATGAGCGTGCCGGTGACCACGGGCGGGAAGAAGCGCAGCAGCTTGATGAAGATCGGCGCGATGAGGAACGTGAAGACGCCCGCCACGATGACGGCGCCGTACACGTAGAGCAGGCTGGGTGCGCCGCCACCGTGGGCGAGGCCGATCGCGATGATCGGTGACACGCCTGCGAACGTCACGCCCTGCAGCAGCGGGAGCCGTACGCCGACCTTCCAGAACCCGACGGCCTGGATGATCGAGGCGATACCGCACGTGAACAGGTCGGCGGTGATCAGCTTGACCAGGTCTGCGGGCGGGAGGTCGATGGCGCTGGCGATCAGGATCGGCACCAGCACCGCGCCGGCGTAGAACGCGACGACGTGCTGGAAGCCGTACGTGGCCAGCTGGGGGATGGGCAGCACCTCGTCGACCGGGTGCACGCGTTTGCGGGCGGTGGCCTCCGAGCGGGCCGGAGTCTGGGCCGTCATCGGTCAAGAATCGGGCAGGAGGACGATATCCGCATGTCGAATCGGGAACTGGTCACGGGCATCGTGTTGGCCGCCGGAGCCGGAACCCGCTACGGCATGCCCAAAGTGCTTGCCGGAGGAGGGGATTGGTTGCGCCGCGCGGTCACAGCGCTCGCCGACGGCGGCTGCGACGACGTGGTGGTCGTGCTCGGTGCCGCTGTGGTGGACGTGCCCGCACCGGCGCGGGCGGTGCTCGCCGATGACTGGGCCAGTGGCGTCAGCGCGTCGGTCCGAGCCGGAGTGTCGGCCGCAGACGGCGCCGCGCTGGCCGTGCTGCACACCGTCGACACTCCCGACGTCGGTGCCGACGTGGTGGCGCGGGTACTGGCCCGATCAGCGGAGACCGGGCTGGCGCGGGCCACCTACGGGGGCCGGCCGGGGCACCCCGTGGTGATCGCGTCCCGGTTCTGGCCTGCCCTGCTCGGCACGCTGTCGGGCGACGAGGGCGCCAGACCGTTCCTGGCCGGGCGTGACGACGTGGTGCGGGTGGAGTGTGGGGACGCTGCGACCGGGTTGGATGTCGATGAGCGCTCGCGCGAAGAGCAAGGGCCCGATGAGCGCTAGGTCTCGACCCGCAGGCCGAGCACCTCGGAGGCGTACCTGCGGACGGTGTCCTCGGACATCGCCGCGGCGTCCTCGTGACCGGGGCGCGCCCGGCTGCTCATGAACGACGTCTTCGGGTCGAGCGTCACCTCGGCGAGCATCTCGCCCGTGGTCGGCTCGCAGACGGCCCACGTGTAGCGGGTGTCGTCCGCCCAGCCGTCCTCGGCGTCGTGCACGTAGTCGAGGTCGGTCTCACCGAGTTCGGCGAGCGCGGGACGGTCGTCGACCAGGTCGTCGTAGCGCAGCCCCCTCAGGTACCACGTGCCGTTGTTGATCTCGACGGGATCCACGGGTCCTCACCTCCTTCCGAAACGCCGAAACTGCGGGGAGAACGCGAAACTCGAGCGAATCGCGATCTCCCCGCAGTCTCGGGGATGGTCGTGCCGGTCGCTAGTCCTTGATCTCGGCGAGCACGGTGCCCTGGGTGACGGCGGCGCCAGGCTCGACGGCGAGTCCGGTGATGGTGCCGTCCTTGTGGGCGGTCACCGGGTTCTCCATCTTCATGGCCTCGAGCACCACGATCAGCTCACCCGCGGCGACCTGCTGGCCTTCCTCGACGGCGACCTTGACCACGGTGCCCTGCATCGGTGCGGTGACCGAGTCGCCGGACGCGGCCTTGTTGCCGCCTGCGCCACGCTTGCGCGCCTTGGGCTTCTTGCGGATGACGCCGGGGCCACCGGCGGACGCCGTGCCCCCGCCGCCGAGCGCCAGATCGCCGGGCAGCGACACCTCGACGCGGCGGCCGCCGATCTCCACGACGACCTTCTGCCGCGGCAGGTTGTCCTCGTCGTCGAGCGCCTCGCCACCGGTGAACGGTTCGACGGTGTTGTCCCACTCGGTCTCGATCCAGCGGGTGTGGACGTCGAAGCCCTCACCGTTGCCGATGAACGCGGGATCGGACACCACGGCGCGGTGGAACGGGATGACCGTGGCGAGACCCTCGACGGTGAACTCGGCGAGCGCGCGGCGCGACCGGGCCAGCGCCTCGTCGCGGGTGGCGCCGCTGACGATCAGCTTGGCCAGCATCGAGTCGAACTGGCCGCCGATGACCGAACCGGTCTCGACGCCGGAGTCCAGGCGCACGCCCGGGCCGGTCGGAGGAACGAAGTTGGTGACGGGGCCCGGTGCGGGCAGGAAGCCGCGGCCGGCGTCCTCGCCGTTGATGCGGAACTCGAACGAGTGGCCACGGGGCGTCGGGTCCTCGGTGATGTCGAGGGGCTCGCCGTTGGCGATCTTGAACTGCTGCAACACCAGATCGATGCCTGCGGTCTCCTCGGTGACCGGATGTTCCACCTGCAGGCGGGTGTTCACCTCGAGGAAGCTGATCAGGCCGTCCTGGCCGACCAGGTACTCGACGGTGCCCGCGCCGTAGTAGCCGGCCTCCTTGCAGATGCGCTTGGCGGACTCGTGGATCTCCTTGCGCTGCGCGTCGGTCAGGAACGGCGCGGGCGCCTCCTCGACGAGCTTCTGGAAGCGGCGCTGCAGCGAGCAGTCGCGGGTGCCTGCGACGACGACGTTGCCGTGGGTGTCGGCGATGACCTGTGCCTCGACGTGGCGTGGCTTGTCCAGGTAGCGCTCGACGAAGCACTCGCCGCGACCGAAGGCAGCGACGGCCTCGCGGGTGGCCGAATCGAACAGCTCGGGGATCTCCTCGAGCGTGCGGGCGACCTTCATGCCTCGCCCACCGCCACCGAACGCCGCCTTGATGGCGATCGGGAGGCCGTACTCCTTGGCGAAGTCCAGGATCTCGTCGGCGTCCTTCACGGGATCGGACGTGCCGGGCACCAGCGGGGCGTCGGCGCGCGCGGCGATGTGGCGCGCGGTGACCTTGTCACCCAGGTCGCGGATGGACTGCGGGCTCGGCCCGATCCAGATCAGGCCCGCGTCGATCACGGCCTGGGCGAACTCGGCGTTCTCGCTCAAGAATCCGTAGCCGGGGTGGATGGCGTTCGCGCCGGACTTCGCGGCGGCGTCCAGCAGCTTCTCGACGACCAGGTAGGACTCCGCCGAGGTCTGGCCGCCGAGGGCGAACGCCTCGTCGGCGAGCCGGACGTGTGGCGCGTCGGCGTCGGGGTCGGCGTACACGGCCACGCTGGCCAGCCCAGCGTCCTTGGCGGCCCGGATGACCCGGACGGCGATCTCGCCGCGGTTGGCGACGAGCACCTTGGAGATCTTCGAGCTGGCGTGACTGGGCACTGCGCCTCCTGGTGGCGTGTCTAAGAAACGTCTTTAAGAATCTATCTGGGGCAGTTTAGGCGGCGCTATATCCGTCCCGGCGAGCCGGTGCTGGTTACCGGCGGGTAAGTCCGCTCGAGGCCGCCCGGCAGTGGTGATCTCCTGCTGCCGCTGGGGAATCCGAACGCCCGCAGCGACGCTCAGGCGTCGCGCAGACGGCGTTTGATGCGCGTCAGCATCGCCGACATCCCGCGCAGGCGCAGCGGGCTGATCAACTTGCCGAGACCCAGTTCGGAGTAGAAGTCGTCGGGCACGGCGAGGATCTCGTCGGCGGACAGTTCGTCGAGGCCCGCAGCCAGGATCGCGGCGAACCCGCGGGTGGTCGGCGCCTCGGCAGGAGCACTGAAGTACAGCCGGACCCGATCACGATCGGCCGCGTCGACGTGCAGGAACAGCGGCGACTGGCACTCGGGCACCGGCTCCATCGCCGCTTCCTCGAGGTCGCTGGGCAATGGCGGGAGTTCGTTGGCGAACTCGAGCAGCAGCTGCAGCTTGTCCTGGCCCTGCATCTCGTTGAAGTCGGACACCACGTCCGCCAGGGCGGCGGGCATGGTCATGACGCGCCGGGAGCCTCGCCCGGCTCGTCGCCGACCGCGACGGGTACGCGCACGGCGTTGCCCCACTCGGTCCACGAACCGTCGTAGTTGCGCACGTTCGGCAGTCCGAGCAGGTGGGTCAGCACGAACCAGGTGTGGCTGGAGCGCTCACCGATGCGGCAGTAGACCACCGTGTCGTCCTCGGGGGAGAGGAAGCCGTACAGCTCCTCGAGTTCGGGGCGCGTGCGGAACCGGCCGCTGTCGTCGGCGGCCTTGGCCCACGGGATCGAACGGGCCGTCGGGATGTGCCCGCCGCGCAGCGCACCCTCCTCGGGGTAGTCCGGCATGTGCGTGCGTTCACCGGTGTACTCCAGCGGCGACCGCACGTCGATGAGAGGCTGCGTGCCCAGCGCACCGAGCACGTCCTCCTTGAAGGCGCGGATCGGGGCATCCTCGCGCTCGACGACGGGATAGCCCGTCGTCTGCTTGGACGGCACGTCCAAAGTGGTGTCGCGGCCGTTGGACACCCACATGTCGCGGCCGCCGTCGAGCAACCGGACGTCGGGGTGGCCGAACAGGGTGAACACCCACAGGGCGTAGGCCGCCCACCAGTTGCTCTTGTCGCCGTAGATGACGACCGTGTCGTCGCGGCTGATGCCCTTGCGGTTCATCAGGTCGGCGAACTGCGCGCCGTCGATGTAGTCGCGGACGTTCGGGTCGTTGAGGTCGACGTGCCAGTCGATCTTCACCGCACCGGGGATGTGGCCGGTGTCGTAGAGGAGGACGTCCTCGTCGGACTCCACGATGGCCAGGCCCGGGCGGCCGAGGTTGCCGGCCAGCCAGTCGGCGGTGACCAAGCGCTCCGGGTGCGCGTACTCGGCAAGGGACGGATGCGGGTCTGCAGGCAATGGCACAGTGCGAGCCTACCCACCTGGAAATGCGGACACGACACATCGGGATCAGACTTGACGTGGAGTTGGCGGCACCATACCCACTGCTGTAAGAATCTCAGGAATGAGCGGTTTGCCAGCAAAGTTTGACGTCGGGATCGTCGGCCTCGGCTACGTCGGTCTCACCTTGGCCACGGTGCTCGCAGAAGCGGGTAACTCGGTCATCGGTGTGGAGAAACGGGCCGAGATCGTCGACATGACGAACTCCGGAATTCCGCATTTCACCGAAACGGGCCTTCCCGATGCCCTATCCGGGGTCACCAAGTCGAAGAAATTGGTCGCCGCCGAACGGTTCGACGACAGCTTCAGCTGTGACGTCTACATCATCACCGTGGGCACTCCGCTGTCGCCCGAGGGCGTTGCCCGGGTCGACATGATCGAGGCCGCAGCCCGCGACATCGCCTCGAACATGCAGGACGGGGCCCTGGTCATCCTGCGCTCGACGGTCAAGATCGGGACGACGCGCGACGTCGTGTCACCGATCCTGGCGGCCAGTGGCAAGACGTTCGACATCGCCATGTGTCCCGAGCGCACGCTCGAGGGCAAGGCATTGCAGGAATTGCGCGAGCTACCGCAAATCGTGGGCGCCGACGATCAGGCGACTGCCGACCGCGCCGCGGCGGTCTTCCGCAAACTCACCAATTCGATCGTTCTCGTTTCCAGCATCGAAACCGCCGAGATCGCAAAACTGGTCAGCAATACGTTCCGCGACGTCCAGTTCGCATTTGCCAACGAGGTCGCCCGAGTGTGCGACGCGTTCGGCGTCAGCGCACACGAGGTCATTTCCTCGGGCAAGCTCGGTTACGACCGGACGAACATTCCGCTACCCGGACTCGTCGGCGGCCCCTGCCTCGAGAAGGACCCGCACATCCTGATGGAGAGCGCGCGCAGCCGCGGCATCGAGCTGGAGATCACCTCGGCGGGCCGCGTGGTCAACGAGCGCCAGCCCGAGGAGACCGTCGCGTTCATCAGCAGCGAGATCAAGCGCCGCGAGCTGCCCAGCCCGCTCAAGATCAACCTGGTCGGGATGGCGTTCAAGGGCCTGCCCGAGACCAGCGACCTGCGCGGGTCGATGTCGATCAAGGTGCTCGACGCCCTGAAGAAAGCTCACCCCGAGGCCGAGATCGGCGTCTACGACCCGGTGACCCCGCAAGAGCTGCTCGCCAGCGAGTTCCCCGACGAACGAAACTTCAGTCGGCTCGGTGACGCGGTGAGCGGAGCGTCGGTCGTCGTGATCGGCAACAACCACCCGTCGCTCAAGACCATCTCACCGCGCGCCATGAAGGAATTCATGAATCCCGAGGGCTTCGTCTTCGACTACTGGAACCACTTCAGCCATCTGCCGCCGTCGGAGCTGGGGGACTCGTACTTCGCGGTCGGCAAGTCGGGCGCCGTGGGTGCCGCGGAGCCGTTCCGTGGGTAAGCGCGTCGTCGTCACCGGGGGCGGTGGCTTCATCGGCGCATACCTCGTCAAGCGCCTCGTCCACGACGGCTGGGACGTCGTCGTGGTCGACAACATGGTCCGCGGCGATGCCAGCCGCTTCGCCGAGGTCGCCGACGACGTCGAACTGCACACCTGCGACGTGCGCGACCAGTCCGCCCTGGAGAAGGCGTTCGCCGGCGCCGAGGTCGTCATGCACCTCGCGGCGATCAACGGCACCGAGAACTTCTACACCCAGCCCGAACTGGTCCTCGAGGTCGGCATGCTCGGGGCGATGGCCGTCGCGAACGCCGGCCGCGCCGTGGGCGTGCCCGACCTGGTGTTCGCCTCGACCGCCGAGGTGTACCAGACACCTGCGGTCATCCCGACGCCCGAGACCATCCCGCTGATGCTGCCCGACAGCCTCAATCCCCGGTACTCCTACGGCGGCGGGAAGATCGTCAGCGAGCTGATCGCCTTCAACTACGGCCGCGAGCACTACCGGCAGGTGCAGGTCTTTCGGCCGCACAACGTCTTTGGGCCCAACATGGGCTGGAAGCACGTCGAGCCGCAATTCATCATGCGTGCCCTCGCCGCCCAGGACGCCCATCCAGAAGGCAAGGCGCCGTTCGACATTCAGGGCGACGGCAGCGAAACGCGGTCGTTCTGCTACGTCGACGACGTCGTCGAGGGCATCCTCACGATGTACGACAAGGGCGGGCACCGCGAGATCTACCACATCGGTAGCGACGAGGAGGTCTCGATCCGGGACCTCGCGCATCGCATCGGGACGATCGTCGGCGTCGACCTGGACATCCGCCCGGGCCCCATTCAGTACGGCGGCACCCCGCGCCGCTGCGCCGACATCACGAAGATGCGCGGCCTGGGGTGGTCCCCGGTGACCAACCTCGACGAGGGGCTCGAGCGCACGGTGGCTTGGTACCGCGAGCACCGGAACGACAAGCCCGCCAACGACTTGATGTAGCACCGGTACCGCTAGGCGCCGGTCTTCGCGTCCTCGACCTTCGTGGGATCCGGGATGGTCTGGGTGTCCCCATCGAGCGTCGAGGTGATGTAGCCGGTCACCGACTGGGTGGGCAGCAACGTCACCACGGCGTTGGCGTCCAACGCGCCCCTGGTGGTTCCGGCTGCGTCGGTCACGTCGACGTCGGCGAGGTACGTCACGCTGAGCTGGGACGGTCCGTAGATCGCGGATTCGGTGCCGTTGAGGATCAGCCCGTCCTCGTTGACGTAGTTGGTGTACTGCACCGTCCGAGTCGTCTGGCGCGTCGTGGGGTCGACGACCTCGCTGACGACCGCGGTGCCACCGCCCACGCCGCCGTAGGCCCCGGTCGGTGGCAGCGGTGTCGTCTTGGCGACGTAGGTGGTCAGATCTGGGAATGCCGACGGGTCGAACATCGTCGTCGTGTCCCCGACCGCCCCGACGCTGGTCGTGTACTTGAGGTTGGCGATGACGATGCGTGACTCGGTCGGCGCTATGCCGTGCTCGTCGCCGTTGCCGGACTCCCAGAACGTGACCGCAGTGCCGTCGGCATTCCAGCTGGGCATGCTCCGCGAGATCCAGCCATCGCCCTCGTCCACGCCGGCGGTGGCGGGGTCGTCCTGCACGAAGAGCGGAATCCCATTCTCCCGGTTGAGATCATCCTCGATGGCGACGGCCCAGTTCTGGTTCGAGACGTTGCGCACCTGGTTGTCCGCATACTGGTCATAGATCGCCGCCAGGTAGACCGGCAGGAAGTTCTGCCGCACGATCCGGGTCATCGGCGTCAGCGCCTCGAACCCGCGCGTGCTCCCCACCGTGATCCACTGCTTGTTGGGCGACATGTCGATGTCCTCGTCGTAGTCGAGGTTGCCGGTCACTCGCGTCCCCCGGAAGTCGCTGCCCGGGAACAAGATGTCTCCCGATTGGCCGGACAGGTCGACCAAGATGTCGTCGATGTTGCCGGCTTCGATTGCCCCGCCCTGGATGATCACGCCCTTGCCGTCGGGCGTCCATTGCTTGGACTCGCCAGTCGGCCACACGACCCGCGCGTTGGTGACCTCGTAGTGATCACCGCTGGCCGTCAAGGCGCCCACGATCGGGAGCGCCTGGAAATTGCCGGTTTGACCAAAGACGATGCGAGTGAACAGTACGTGGGTGCCATCGGGCGATGGCCGCATCTCGCGTTCGCGGTTCAAGATGCCGCCGGGAGGCAGGCCGGGCAGGGTGGCGCCACCGCCATCGGGCGTCACCACGTTCACGATCCGCGCCGGTGAGCCGATGCCGTTGTAACCGGCCGGCTCGAAGATTCCGTAGCGGGGATCCGGATTGTTCAGGAGCACCACGACTCGCCCGGTCCCGTCGTAGAACGGCACGGGCTTCAGGATGTTGATCGTCGCCGACGGGTCCGTCCCGGCGACCGTCGGGGCGACGAGGCCGCAGGTGAGGCACTTCGCATCCGTGCCGTCGATGTCGATCTGATAGATCTCGCCGCGACCGCCTCCGGCCGGCGTGCCGGAGAAGTAGATGGACTTGCCGTCTGCCGAGTAGCGGGGATTGACGGGCTTCGTCACGCCACCGGGCATGTCGAGGATCACGCGTTCGACGGTGGGGCTGAGCACGTTGACGCCGATGGTCTCCCGGTCGCCGTGCGGGCTGAACAGGCTCAGCAGGTTGAACTTCCCGTCGGCGACGGAGATCGTGAACGAGTCCGTCTGCGCTGCAACGTAATCGATGTCATCGGGGGTATAGGTGAAGTTCCCGGTCGCCTGGTCGATCGTCAGCGTGCCGTACTGCGGACCCCTGGTGACCCGGTACGTCAAGGCGTCACCCTCTGGGTCGCTGGCACCGAGGTTGCCGGTGACGGTCTGCCCGGTCTGCACCGTGGTGGTGGGGTTGTAGGTGATCGTCGGTGATTGATTGAAGAGTTCGCGTCGGACCCACCCCAGGACAGCCCAGATCACGGGTGTCACGGGTTCCTGCGTGGCGGGCGCCGGAGCGAGGAACGGATTGAGCAGGTTGGTGACGATGCCGTTGAGGAATCCCACCAGCCCCACTGCGGGCGCGGCGACCTGGGCCGGCGCGATGGGTGCGGTCACCGCCACCGTCGCCCGGGCCGTCAGTGCGCTGATGGTCGTGTCGAGGGACGAGGTTCCTACGTCGGGCCCAACGGTCGAGGTGGTGCCGGCCGCGCTCGCGCCGGTGGTGACGGTCTGGGCGGCGTTGACCGATGTCGGCGGTGTGGCGGAGTCGGCTGCTGCGGTATTCGCCGAGTCCGATCGGTCATTCGCGGGGGTAGAAGTCGTGTGATCGGTCACCGGGTCTTGGGCAATCGGCGTCACCGGCGACTTGTTCGGCGGGGGTTCTGATGCCTCGACGGGTGCGGCGGCTTCGCTCGACTCTGCTGGTGTCTCAACGGGAATGGTGCCTTCCAGCGGCTCCGGGGCCGGAGGCGTCGACGCCTGCGCCTCGGTGGTGCTGGTGTGCGCTCCGCCGCTACTGCTGATGGTGACACCGGATGCGACCTGGGTGCTCGACGACGTCGTTCCCGACGTCGACGTCCCGGCCGTCGTCGATCCGGCACCCGTCGATCCGGCAGCCGTCGTCGAATCCGAGTCCTCGTCCGCAGTGGAGGAGGGGCCCGCACCGGTCGTCGACGCGTCGGTCGATCCGCCGGACGGTTCACCGGGGGACGTCGCCGAACTCGCCGAGGACGACTCCGAGGACGTGTCCGTCGTGTCCGCGCTCGCCACGGCGGGCGAGGTGGCAACCATCACGCCGATGCCCAAGGCCGCGGCCAGGGCGCCCACCCGTCCGACGTGTCTCCCGAGTGCAGTGCTCTGCAGTGTTCGTCGACCGGTGGCGGAGCCCGTCGGCGGGTTCGTCGCAGATGCGAACAGCGGGTTGACGGGCAGATGGTTTCTAGTCATGCGACGGCTCCGTTGCGGTTGGGGTAGGACTGTCTGATTGATCTGCCGAGTTGCGGTGGCCAAATCGCGACCGAGCGTCGATCTGCCGGAAACTGATCGAGTGATCAGGATCACGATTCGTGGTACTGCCTATCACTCACCGATGTGCATGGTCAAGAGACTGACCCGAGTAGACAGATTTGCCGATCTGATCAGCATGTACCGCGTTGACGCACAGCAAAACCAGAGGTGCCCGCAGGGCCTGGCGGCGTGGGGCGTCCAGCATCGGGTTGACGCCGATTCGTACTGATCGAATGGTCAGCCTGGCGAAGATGGCCGACTGTCGGCAATGCGGTTGAGTGCTGCTGACCCGTTCGGGTGACGGCAGATCAGCCGGCGACCGGGTTGTCCCGCCAGAGGTCAACGATCGTGAGGCCCACGCGGTCGAACAGGCGACGGGTCAGCGGCAGGCCGATGCCGATCACCGCGGACGGGTCACCGTCGACGCCTTCGACGAACCAGCCGCCGAGACCGTCGAGTGTGAAGCCGCCCGCGACCGCGACGGGTTCACCGCTACGGACGTAGGCGGCCAGATCGTCGGCCGAGGGGTTGCCGAAGTGAACGGTCGTCACCGTGTGATCGGCGGCTTGACTCGCAATCCCGTTATCGCGCAGACGAATCACGCTATGGCCGGTGAAGAGCTGGCCCGACCGCCCTGCCATCGCTCGCCAGCCCTCCGCGGCCACCGCCTCCGTTGCGGGCTTGCCCCACAGTTCGCCGTCGCGGAAGAGCATCGAATCGCAGCCGATCACCACGCAGTCCGCCGCGACCGACGGGTCGACCGCCGCCGCGACGGCCTCCGCCTTCGCGACGGCCAGCGCGGTGGTGACGGCGGCGGGACTCGAATCTGTTGGCAGCGCGGCCATCACCGCGTCCTCGTCCACCCCGGAGACGACCACCAGGGGATCGATGCCGGCGCTGCGCAGCACCTTGAGCCGGCCGGAGGAGGCAGACCCCAGCACGACCCGCGTCATCGACGCAGGTGCAGGCGTTCCACCAGGGTGACCTTCTGCCAACTGAAGATCGAGTAGCGCAGCCGGTCGACCGGATGGCCCCACAGGTCCCGCTCGTGGGCCTCGAGGTCTGCCGAGGTCACGCCGTTCGACGCGCCGGCCAGCACGGCCACCAGTGCCGCGACCTCGTCGTCGGTGGGCTGACCCTTGAGCACCTGGATCACGGGTTCACTCGCCGTGGAGAGCTGTTCGGGCGCACTCGCGTCGGTCACTGGAGCCTCGTCGGTCACGGAACTCTCCTCGGTCACTGAGTCTTCTCGGTCACAGCGGAATGTTGCCGTGCTTCTTCGGCGGGATCTGGCTGATCTTGCGCTCCAGCAGCCGCAGCGACGTGGCGACGTAGCCGCGGGTGTGCGACGGCGGGATCACCGCGTCCACGTAGCCACGCTCGGCGGCGATGTACGGGTTCACCAGCGTGTCCTCGTACTCCTGCTGCAGCTGCAGACGGAGCGCGTCGACGTCCTGGCCCTCGGCGGCGGCCTGCTTGAGCTGCTGGCGGTAGACGAAGCCGACCGCACCCGAGGCGCCCATGACGGCGATCTGTGCCGACGGCCAGGCGACGACGACGTCGGCGCCCATGTCCTTCGACCCCATGACGCAGTACGCGCCGCCGTAGGCCTTGCGGGTGATGACGGTGACCTTGGCGACGGTGGCCTCGCCGTAGGCGTACAGCAGCTTGGCGCCGCGGCGGATGATGCCGTTGAACTCCTGGTCGGTGCCCGGCAGGAACCCGGGGACGTCGACGAGCAGGACGATCGGGATGTTGAAGCAGTCGCACGTGCGGATGAAACGCGCGGCCTTCTCCGAGGCGTTGATGTCCAGGCAGCCCGCGAACTGCGTCGGCTGGTTGGCGACGATGCCCACCGGGCGACCATCGACGCGGCCGAAGCCGACGATGATGTTCTGCGCGTAACCCTCCTGCACCTCGAGGAACTCGTCGTCGTCGAGGATGCGCGAGATGACCTCGTGCATGTCGTACGGCTGGTTCGGCGAGTCGGGGATCAGCGTGTCGAGTTCGAGGTCCTCTTCGTTCAGGTTGTCCTCGATGGCACCGGGGTGCGGCGGTGCGGGGTAGCGCGGCGCGTCGGCATAGTTGTTGCTGGGCAGGTACGACAGCAGGTCCCGGACGTAGTCGAAGGCATCCTGCTCGCCGGAGGCCACGTAGTGCGCCGTTCCGGACTTCGCCATGTGGGTGTGCGCGCCACCCAGTTCCTCCATCGTGACGTCCTCGCCGGTGACGGTCTTGATGACGTCAGGGCCGGTGATGAACATCTGGCTGGTCTGGTCGACCATGATCACGAAGTCGGTCAGCGCGGGGGAGTAGACGTGGCCACCGGCCGCGGCGCCCATGATCAGCGAAATCTGCGGCACGACGCCCGAGGCCAGGATGTTGTTGCGGAAGATCTGGCTGTACAGGCCGAGCGAGACCACGCCCTCCTGGATGCGTGCGCCCGCGCCGTCGTTGATGCCGATCAGCGGGCGGCCCGTCTTGATGGCCAGTTGCTGCACCTTGACGATCTTCTCGCCGTAGACCTCGCCGAGGCTACCGCCGAACACCGTGGCGTCCTGGCTGAAGATGCAGACGTCGCGGCCGTCGATGGTGCCGTAGCCGGTCACGACGCCGTCGCCGACCGGACGGTTCTGCTGTAGGCCGAAATTGGTGCTGCGGTGCCGTGCCAGCGCGTCGAGTTCGACGAACGAACCCTCGTCGAGCAGGGCGAGGATGCGCTCGCGCGCGGTGAGCTTGCCCTTGGCGTGCGTCTTCTCGACGGCTGTCTCACCGACCGGATGCAGCGCCTCCTCGGCGCGCTTGCGCAGGTCGGCCAGCTTGCCGGCGGTGGTGTGGATGTCGATCTCGTGGCTTTCGGCCGGCTGAGAAGTCCCCGCAACGCTCGTCATGACTAGGGATGCTATCGACTGGCTCCGGTGATGACTCAATCGGCTGCGCCGCGCGCCGTTGGCGACGCACCGATCTCACCTGCGAGAGTTTGCCGGGAGTTGTCGTCAACCCCTTTTTGCTGTTTCATGTATCCAGCATTCGGCGCGCCTGGACGGACACGCCGTGACGCTCATGGAAACAAAGACATTCGGAAGGAACTCCGCCGTGCGTCAAGACCGTGCTTCACGCGGCTCTGACGCACCTCGCGTGGCGATTGCGCACGATTATCTGACGCAACGCGGTGGTGCCGAGAAGGTCGTACTATCGATGAGCCGCGCCTTTCCGGATGCGCCGATTTACACATTGCTGTACGACCCCGCGAACACTTATCCGGAATTCGCTGAGCGCGACATTCGCGTATCCCGCATCAACGGCATCGGGCTCTTCCGCAAGTACCACCGCGCAGCGCTGCCGATCCTGCCGCTGGCCGCCAACTCGGTCAAGATCGACGCCGACGTGGTCGTGACCAGTTCCAGCGGGTGGGCGCACGGATTCCAGACCACCGGCCGCAAGCTCGTGCACTGCCACTCCCCGGCACGCTGGCTGTACTTCCAGGACAAGTACCTCGGCGACGACGCGGGGCTGGCAAAGCGCGCCGCGTTGGCCGCCACGTCGGGTTACCTACGGGCCTGGGACCGCCGCGCCGCCGCATCGTGCGATCGCTACCTTGCGGTGTCGACCGTGATCCAGCAGCGCATCGCCGACGCCTACGGGATCTCCGCCGACGTGCTGCCGTCGCCGGTCGCGATGACGCGGTCCAGCGCCACCGAGCCGGTGCCCGAACTCCTCGACTGGCTCGACGGTCAGGATCCCGACGAGGCCTTCTACCTGTGCGTCTCGCGTCTGCTGCCCTACAAGAACGTCGACGCGGTGGTCGGCGCGTTCGCGGGCCGACCCCAACGCCTCGTCGTGGTCGGGCGCGGTCCGGACGCCGAACGCATCGCGGCGACCAAGACGCCGAACGTGCTGATGCTGTCGGATCTGACCGATGCGCAGATGTCCTGGCTCTACCAGCACAGCCGCGCGCTGGTCGCTGCGAGCTACGAGGACTTCGGCCTGACGCCCATCGAGGCCGGTGTCTGGGGCAGGCCCAGCGTCGTGCTGCGGTGGGGCGGGTTCCTCGACACCGTGGCCGAAGGCATCACCGGCGTCTACTTCGACAGCCCGGAGTCCGCGTCGATCTCCGAGGCCCTCGACCGGTTCGAGAACACGTCGTTCGACCCGGACAAGGTGAAGCTCCACGTCGAGCAGTTCACCGAGGAGCGCTACTCCGCGGCCCTGCACGCCGCTGTCGACGAACTGGCGGCCCGTCCCTCATGACGGGCAGGACTGCCGTCGTCACGGGGATCACCGGACAGGACGGTCACTACCTCACCGAACTGCTCCTGGCCGAGGGCGTCGACGTGCACGGCATCACGCGCTCGCTCGACCACGCCGCGGCCGTTCGCCCCGAGGTGACCATGCACGAGCTGGCGCTGACGCGGACGGATGCGGTCGCCGCCGTGCTCGACGCCGTCGAACCCGACATGGTCTTCCACCTCGCGGGGATGTCGTCGGTCGCGGCATCCTGGGCCGACCCCGTGCAGGCGACCGAGGTCAACGCGCTCACCACGGCCGCGATCCTCGACGCCTGCCTGCGCACCCAGGATCGCACCGGCGAGCAGATCACCGTCGTCAATGCCTCGAGCCAGGAGATCTTCGCGGGATCGCCGGACGGCGTCGATACCGAGGCGACTGCCGTGGCGCCCACGTCGCCCTACGGTGCAGGCAAGGCGTTGGGTCATCACCTGTGCCAGATCTACCGTGCTCGAGGACTGCAGGCCGCCAACGCCATCCTGTTCAGCCACGAGTCGCCGCGGCGGCCGGAGCGGTTCGTGACGCGCAAGATCACCAAGGCCGTCGCGAGGATCGCCGCGGGCAGGCAGCACACCTTGACCCTGGGTGACGTGACCGTGCAGCGCGATTGGGGCTGGGCCCCCGACTACGTCGACGCGATGTACGCGATGGCACTGCGGGGCGTGGGTGACGACTACGTCGTCGCGACCGGGCAAGCACATTCGATAGCCGACTTCGTCGCGATCGCCTTCGCCGCGGCAGGCATCAGCGACTGGCAGGACATGGTGGCCACCGACGAGAGTCTGATCCGCCCTGCCGACCGGCCAGCAATGGTCGGTGACGCGACGAAGGCGTGGGACCTCCTGCACTGGAAGCCCACCAAGTCCTTCCACGACATCGTGGTCAACATGGTCGATTCCGACTTACCCCAGGAGCGAGACGCGTGATTCCAGAACCGTTCAAGGCAGATCCCGAAGACCGTGCGAGGAAGCTGGCGGCGGCGCCGGGGCTGAAGTTGCCGCCGGACCCCGAGTGGGAGGTGGGCCCCGACGGCCGCGTCGTGGCCTACAAGATGCAGGGGATGACGTTCTCGCGCAAGGCGCGAAACCGCATCGCCACAATCCTGTTCAACATGCTGGTCACCTACATCCCGTCGCACTTCGTGCGGCAGAACTTCCTGCGCTGGGTCGGTGGCACCACGATCGGCAAGAAGTCGACGCTCATGCGCGGCGTGACGGTGTTCGATCCCGAGTTCCTCACGATCGGCAACTACACCACCATCGGGTTCCGCTGCTTCCTCGACTCGCGGGCAGGCATCTCGATCGGCGACAACGTCAACATCGCCAGCGACACACACATCTTGGGCGGCGGTCACGACATCAACCATCCGGACTTCCTCCCGATGCCGATCCCGACCGTCATCGAGGACTACGTCTGGATCGCCAGCCGGGCGATGATCCTGCCGTCGCACATCAAGCGCGGCGCAGTGGTGGCGGCGCACGCCGTGGTCACCAAGGACATCGAGGAACTCGAGGTCGTCGGCGGCGTGCCCGCCAAGGTGCTGACCAAGCGCAACCCCGAGGCGCTGAAGTACAGCAGCCCTTACCGCCCGCTGTTCTTCTGATGGCGGTCGACCTCAAGGAATACCGCCTGATCTACGTCGGGCCGCGCAACCACGTCACCGCCATCGGTGACTACACCGAGGACCTGATCGCCGCCTTTCGGCCGCACTTCGGCGACGTTGCGGGCGTGCGGGTCTCGGGACCCGGTGACGAGACCTGGGCGGACGTTCGCAATGTGCGCAGGCAGATCCGCAGTCTCGTCGACTCGTGGCCGGCGGGCAAGGTGCTGGTGCACTCCGAGATCGGGTGCGGCATGCTGTCGCCGTTCTGGTCGATCGCCGGCCTGAAGGGCATCCCGGTGACGCTGACGGCGCACGACCCGCCCCAGGCGCTGTGGTTCATCGCCAGGACGCGGTTCGTGGGTCGGCACAAGCTGCTGATGCACGGCTTCCACTACCCGCTGCGGCCGTTCTCGCGGTGGCTCGAGGGTCGGGTCAACGGACGACGGGACATCTTCGCGCTGAGCAAGACCGGTCAGGCGTCCATCGACCGGGTGTACCCGAACTCGCACACCCACTACGTGCCGTACCGGGTCGCCGAGAAGCCGACCGTGAAGCCCGCCGAGGATCGGCCGAAGGCCATCGGGTTCTTCGGACTTGTCTACCGCGGCAAGGGTTTCGACCAGATCGAGCAGATCCGCAAGGAACTGCCGGACCACATCACGATCCGGGTCGCGGGCCGCGGCACCGAGGCGCTACCGCGCATGGACGGGGTCGAGATCGTCGGCGGTGTCGACGGAGCCGAAGAAGACGCGTTCTTCGAGTCCGTGCGCGCCATCGTGATTCCCTACGGCAAGCGGCACTTCTACGCAGACACCTTCCCGGCGTCGTCGGTGGCGGCGCACGCGCTGGCCTACCGCACCCCGATCATCGCCACCGGCTACGGGTCGCTGGCCGAGTTCGGCCCCGAGACCGGCGCGGTGGTGGTGCCGATGGGCGAGGGTGACCCGAATGCGTTGCCGCCCGGGTTCACCGAGGCGATCGCGTCGTTCGTCGACGACGACGCCCGCGTCACGGAACTGGGCAAGCACGCCGACCGCACGCGCGAGGAGCGCTCCACACCGCGGACGGCCGAGGCGTTCGTGGCGGCGTGGTCGAAGATCCTGGGCCGTCAGCACGGAAGTGACTGACACCTCGACGCCGGGCGCGGCTGCCCCGCGCAACATCTTCAAGACGCTGATCGCCGTGGGATGGATGTACGGCGGTCGCGGCATCGGCATGCTGTGGACGTTGGCGCTGGTCGGCAAGCTCAGCGTCGGCGACTACGGCAGGTATGGCATGGGTTTCGCGCTGTCGGCCGTCGTCGGTCCGCCGCTGGACAACCCGTTCAACGTGCGTGCGATGCGCGAGGCCGACGAGCACTTCCAGGCCGAGCGCACCAGTAGGTTCCTGCTCGGGTTGACGCTGATGATCGCTGGCGCCTGCCTGATCGAGGTCAACTACATCGCCTGGTTCGGGCTCGCCATCGCCGGCGGCGAGATGGTGTTCAAGTCGTATCAGAGCCAGCACTTTCGGGACGGGCATCCCCAGCTCACGTGGCGCATGGACACCATCCGCCAGATCACCAGCGTGGCGATCGCGGGCAGCTACCTGTTCGGGGTCGACGACCCCAGCCTGCAGGTGGCCAGCCTGCTGTACTGCTCGCCCTACCTGGTGGTGCTCGTGCTCGCCGCACGCCGCGTCTGGGGTCACCGACCCGGCGTTCCCGGTCCGCCGCGGCTGATCCTCGCGCTCGTCGGCGAGATGCTCGGCATGTGCCTCTACCTCCAGGGCGACGTGCTGCTGCTGGGCTTCCTCACCGACGACACCACGGTCGGGTACTACGCGCTGACGGTGACGGTCACGGTCGCGCTGGCAGCCATCGGGCAGTCGTTCGCCATGACCTACAACGAACCGTTGCGTCGCAGCGGCGGTGACCTCTCGACCGGCCCGTCGCTCAAGCACATCGTGCTGCTCGGGCTCGGCACCGGGGGACTGGTCGTCATCACCGGCGTCGTGCTGTTGCTGACCCCGGCTCCGACCGAACTCGGCGTGGCCATGCTCATCATGTCCGCGTTCTGTGCGATGCGGACGATGAGTTCGGTGCTGGCCGTGATTCTCTACGCTCAGCGCCGGGACACCGTTCGGCTGAGCGCCAACCTCGGTCTGGTGCCGGTGAAGCTCGGCGCGGTCGCGGCGCTGGCGCAGTTCGGGGCGATCGGCGCGGCCATCGCGACGGTGGCCACCGACGCCATCCTGCTCGTGATCTATCTCTTGGCGATCTACCGACGAAAGGCGGATGCATGACGAAAGTCGTATTCCTGGTGTCGAAGGACCCGGTGACCGAACACGGCGGTGACGTCGAACTCGCGCGGGTGGCACTGCGCCTGGCAGCGGAGTCGTTCGACATCCGCGCCATCTGCCTCTCCGACGAGCCTCCCGGCGACTCGGTGGTCGACGTCGTCAAGGGCGGGCTCAAGCTGCAGCGCATCGTTCAGCACCCGGTGAACAAGGTCGCGCTGCTGACCGGCGCGCTCCGGCACCGCCGCAGCCTGGTGCACGTGCGCTTCGACACCGACGAACTGCTCACGGCGATCGAGGCCAGCGACGACGACGTGTTCTTCTGCGAGCACAACTACATGGCCGAATCCTTCATCCGCAGTGCGCACTTCGGTAAGAAGGGCATGGTCATCAACACGATCAACACCGAGTCGCAGGTGTGGTTGTCGACGCGTGGGACGCTCGGCAAGATCGAGGCGCCGCGGCTGCTGCGCGACGAACTGCGGGTGGCGAAGTTGGCGAACGCGGTCGGGTGCTACGAGATCGAGGAAGCCGAGATGTACCGCGCCAACGGCGTTCCCGGCGCGCGGTTCATGGAGGTGACGCTGCCGCCGATCGAGCAGATCGACGTGTCGCAGACCGGCCGCCGGCTGGTCTTCCTGGGTGGCCGGGACTGGCCGCCGAACCAGGAGGCGTTCCTGGTGGCGCTGCGGTTGTGGCCGCGGATCTCCGAGGGCATCCCCGATGCCGAACTCGTCATCGTGGGTGCGAAGAAGACCGGGTCCACCGACCCCGTCTACCCGGCCGGCGTGCGGGATCTCGGCTTCGTCGACGACCTGCCCGGATTCCTCAAGACGTGCCGCGCGCTGATGGCACCCATCAAGACCGGCGGCGGCGTGCGCGTCAAGCTCCTCGATGCCGCGAGCCAGGGCCTACCCGTGGTCGGCAGCGGCCCGGCGGTCGGATCATTGCGCACGCTCTTCGGGATGCCGACGTTCGACGACGACGACGACTTCGTCGCCGAGTGCCGACGGATGCTGCTCGACCGTGAGGCCGCCGTGAAGGTCGGCAACGATCTCTACGAGGTCAATCGAAATCACTGGGAGCAGAAGCGTCCGCAGAAGGCGGTCGAGGACCTCGTTCACGCCGGCCTCGGCCGCTGACGGCGGACGGGTCGGGCGTCAGGTGTAGAACGCCTTGGCGCCGACCCACGGTTGCCAGGTGATGTAACCGTGTTCGAACGTCACCCGGACACCCCAGCCGTCGCGTACTTCGTCGGACAGGGCCAGCCCGAGCCTGGGCGTCCATGCCTCGACGATGCCGCCGCCGACGGCGAACGCCCCCGTTGCGGCTGACCACCACACGCGCATGCCCGACGGCGAGTCCATGTCCTGGTATCCGTTGGCGAACGGGGTCTTCGGCACGACGCCGTACTGTCGGGCCTTGTCCGCGACGGCGTTGGGCGAGGCGATGATGCCGGTGGGGGTCTCATAGAGGGTGCTAGTGGTTCGGGCCTGCGCCCAAACCGCAGGCGTCGCACGGTAGACCGGGCTGAGGACTTCGCCGTACGACGGCTCGGTGATGGCGCTGAACCGTTGGAACTCGGCGGTTTTCGGGATGCCGTCGGTGGCGGCGTCGGAGATCACCCGTTGGCTGGGCTTGGCGGACCAGTCGGTGCGGTACACGCCGAACACGTCCTCCGGATCGGAGCTGCCGGTGTTCCGGTCGCGGGTGGTGTGGATCATGATCGGACCCGCGTACGGCATCTCCTGCCACTTCGTCAGCAGATCCTCGATGAACGCGGCCTGCGTGGCGTCGTCGGCGGCGGTCATCGGTTCGCCGTACTCGGTTCCCCAGATCTTCTTCGCCCCATCGCCGTTGGCGAGCATGAGCTGACGCATCGCGATCACCTGGTTCATGGGGGAGTTGGCGATCGGGAAGCCCTCGGAGAACTTGAGCGTGTATTGGTATGGGTGGAACGACAGTGCGTCGAACGATCCCTTCGCTCCCGCGGCGTACATCTTCTGCAGGAAGGTCACGGGGTTGACGAGCCACGTGCCCCAGTCGATGACCGAGCCCAGGACGCCGCCGATGACGGTGGCGTTCGGGTCGACGTCCTTGATCTTCGGGTAGGCCGCCTTCAGTAGTTCGGTGTAGCCGGCCGGGTCCGGCGTCGGCGCGAAGAACTGAGCGCCGTTGGGTTCGTTCCAGATCTCGTACGCAGCTACCTTGCCCGCGTACCGGGTCGCGACCTGCTGGCAGAAGGCGGCGTACTGCGCCGCGGAGGCGGGGCGGCCGGTGATGGGCGGGGCACCCGGTGCGACGGCCCACGCCGGTGTCGAGTTGACGATCCCGAGCACGGCCATGTTCCGGCTCTGCGCGGCGTCGATCGTGCGGTCGACGTTGGTCCAGTCGAACCGGCCCTGAACCTGCTCGACCCCGGCCCAGGGAATCATCAGACGTACGGTCTTCACGCCCGCCTCGACCATCTTGTCGAAGGTCTGGGCGACCGTGGCGTCGGTGCCGAAGTAGATCTCGGGGTCGTGGAAGCCGATGGTGGTGGGGGACGGGGTGATTCGGCTGGAGCCCGCGACCTCGACGATGCGAGGGTGCGGGGTCGACGGCGCGGACCAGATGCCTGCCACCGTCAGCAGTGCGATCGCGAGTGTCGCCACACTCCGGAGAACGATTCGGTGTCGCGGTCGGCGGGTGGGGCGACGCACGGATCACCTCAGGCTTCCTGGCGCAACCCGCCTCTGCGAAACCCCGTGCGAATCAACGGAGCAATGGAGAGTATGACCGGTTCGTGACGGGTTCTTCGGGCGCCGTCTGCGCGTGTCGTGAAGATTTCTGATCTTGATCCACGACGACCAGGAACACCAGCAGGATCGAGAACATCAGGGTCACCTGCTGGATGGTTGCCACCATGTGGTCGAGCTGCAGGGCCACCAGGCACACGCCGATGAAGATGCCGCCGTACAGCGCACGCGCCCCGGAGTCACCGCGGATGGCGCGCGCACTCATGATGCATCCGATGGCCAGCACCACGAGGAAGACGAACCCGACGATCAACCCGGCGCGGTAGATCGTGATCAGCGGAACGTTCGCGACGAAGTTGAGCGTGAACGCCGTGTTGCCGTCCTTGAACTCGGGCCGGCCCCAGCCCAGCCCGAACGGCCAGTGCCCCGCCATCTGACCGGGAAAGGCCCGCAGCGCGTCGCCGCGCGCCGAACTGCCGACGTCGTCGGAGCTGAACGAACTGAACAGGCGCGTGCGCACGGCGGGCGTGAGCATGGCCCCCGCTGCCACGGCACCCATGGCGCCGAGGACGAGTCCGCGGTTGCGAGCGCGCATGCCGTGGAAGAGCAGCACCAGGATGACGCCGACGAGCACGCTGAAGATCGCCGCGCGGCTGAGCGTCAGCAGAATGGCCACCGACAGGATGGTGACGACGCCCACGCGCAACGGGCCGGTCAGCAGCAGCACCCCGACGGCGAGCGCGATCGTGAGCCCGACACCCGCCATGTTGGGGTCGACCCAGAGGCCGCCGAGGCGGGCGAATCGTTGCGCGCCCTCCTCGGTGTAGACGAACCGGCCGGTCTCGACCAAGCCGTAGCCGAAGGCGCTGAACGCCTTGATGAACCTGTGCGTCGGGTCGGCGGCGACGACGATGATGCCGAAGAGGCCGTTGAGCGTCGCAAAGTAGACGTAGATGCGGCCGAACTTCGCCAGCACGTCACGGGGAAACCTCAGCAAAGCCACCACGGTCAGCGTGGCAACTGACCATTTGATGAATTCTCCGACGTCGACGACAGTTCGCCCGGTGAAGATCAATGACACGCCGGAGACGAGCACGAAAACGATTAGGGCCTTTTCCAAGGGGTGAAAGACCGCGGGGCCGGACCGGTGGACGATCGCCGCCAACACCACCCCGCCCGCAAAGGGCAGGTACATGGGCAGATGGATGCCGGGGAAGTAGCCGAACGGCATGAAGCCCAGGGCCGCAGCAAGCCCCCAGGCGAGCCACTGGGGGTGCCGGATGCCCACGTAGACGCCGATCGCGGCAGCAGCGAGCCCGCCCACGGCAAGCATCGCCTTGGTGCCGCCGCTGATCGCCAGAGCTGCAACGATCGGCACCGCGACTACAATGGCTATGCCCGTCAACAGTTCTGAATGCGACTGCACCGGCCATCTCACGGAATCAATAGTCGACGTTGTGTTCGCTGAATGCAACTAGGCGTGACGAACCAGTGGTGTGCTTTATGCCGCCTCTGCCGCTATGGTGAGCGGGTTGCGGCAAACTACTAAGGGAATGGAGATCCCGTTGGCGATCGGGGATTATCTACGGGCCTTTCGGCGGTTCTGGTGGCTCGTCCTGGTCGCCGTCCTCGTCGGGGCGGGCGTCGGTTACGCCACCACGCTGTTCAGCACTCCCGAGTACCAGTCGACCGCACGGTTGTTCGTCACGACGCAGAGCGGTACCTCCGTCGGCGACGCCTACCAGAACAACCTGTTCTCGCAGGAGCGCGTCGTTTCCTACGCGGGCCTGGCCACCAGTGAGCAGGTCGCGGCGCGTGCCGTCGACCAGCTGAAGATGCCGATCAGCCCCGAGGCGCTGCGCTCCAAGATCACCGCGACGCCGCTGCCCAAGACCGTGCTGCTCGACATCTCGGTCACCGATGCGGACCCCGGGCTCGCGCAAACGTACGCCAACGCCGTCGCCGACCAGCTGGTGCAGCTCGTCAGCGAACTCGAGACCTCACGTCGCGGCGGCACACCCGCTGCCGGAGCGATCCTCCTCGACGACGCCAACTACCCGACCGAGGTGGCTGGCATGTCTTTGCTGACGCTCATCGGGCTCGGCGCGGCCGGCGGTCTGGTCGTCGGACTCCTCCTCGCCACGCTCCTCGGCGCCACCGACACCCGGCTGCGCGCCCGTGACAACGTCGATGCGATCGCGCCGTCTCGGACGCTGGGCAACCTGGTGGACGATCCGCGCCGCCCCGACGTGCCCGTGACCAACTTGCAGGCCGGCGGGCTGGCCGCCGAGCGACTCCGCGAGCTGCGGACCAACCTGCAGTTCGCGCGCACCCCGGCAGGCCGGCGCCCGCAGGTCATCGCCGTCACCAGCCCGTCGCACGGCGACGGCAGGTCCACCACGGCGATCGACCTCGCCGCCACCTTCGCCGAGTCGGGCCGGTCGGTGCTGCTGGTCGAGGGCGACATGCTCAACCCCACGCTGGTGACCACCCTCGGGCTGTCCGACGACGAGCGGTCCCGCGCGGCTCAGCGCGGCCTCGGCACGGCGCTCGCCGGTGACCACGACGTCGCCGCCGCGGTGATCCCGTCGCCGGGCGGAGCACCGTTCGCGCTGCTGCCCGCGGGGCCCTCGCCCACCTCGCGCCGCCAACTGTGGGGTGACGAGAACGCCGCGCGGCTGATCGACGAGCTGCGCGAGGCCTACGACTACGTCGTGATCGACACCCCGCCGCTGACCACGGTTTCCGACGGCGCCGCCGTCGCAGCCATCGGCGACGGCGCCATCGTGGTGGCCCGCATCGGCCACACGAAGACCAAGCCGCTGCGCACCGCGCTGCAGGTGCTCGAGGCCGCGAACGCCGCACTGCTCGGCACCGTCGTCACCTGCGAGCCCGGCCACAAGCGCGAGCTGTCGAAGCCGGCGTCGGATGCTCCGCGGAACCTTGTATCGCCCAAGCCGGATCGCCAGCAGGCCGCGGCCGACGCGCCGAGCCCGCGGGGGAACGGTGACCCCGCCACCGAGACGATCAGCCAGCCGGGTGTCAGCAGTCAGGCGGGGGTGCACCGGGTGTCCGGTGCCAAACGCGAAGGTAGGTGACCGCGTGTCCTGGCGAATCCTGACCACGGCCGTCGTCGCACTGACGGTGGCCGCGGGCTGCGCACCCGTCACCCGCGAGGCCTCCCCGCCGCCGGCGGAGCAGACGCCGAAGGTGAAGACGTTCGAGCCCGCGTTCGGTGGCGCCGTCGAACTCGGCGCTCCCGACCTGACCGACGACGGCCCCGGCTCGCTGGTTTCGGTCGAGGTGATGCGCGGCAGCGAGGAACTCGAGGACGCGAACGCGACCTACGCGCGGGTGGTGTACCGATCCACCTCCGGCATCGACGACGGCCCGACCGAGGTGTCCGGCGTCGTGGCCATCCCGCCGGGAACGCCGCCCAAGGGCGGCTGGCCCGTGATCTCGTTCGGGCACGGCACCACCGGCGTGCTGGAGAAGTGCGCGCCCAGCCGCTTCCCGACGCTGCCAGGCAACGGCTTCATGATGCAGGCGATGATCCTCAACGGCTTCGCCGTGACGATGACCGACTACCAGGGTCTCGGCGTGGCGGGTTACTACCACCCGTTCCTCGACTCGAAGACCTTCGGCAACAACATGATCGACGCCGTGCGTGCAGCCCGCCGCGTCGGCGCCGACCTCAGCACGCAGTGGGTCGCCTTCGGTCACTCCCTCGGCGGCATGGCCGCGTGGGCAGCCGCCGACCGTGCAGGCGTCTACGGCCAGGGTCTCGACCTGATGGGCACGCTGTCGATGGCGCCTGCCGCCGACATGGCGGGGATGGCCGACGCGGCGTGGAACGGGACGCTGACCGCCGACCAACGCGTGGCCATGGTGTTCGTGCTGCAGACGCTCAAGTGGTCGCACCCCGAACTCGACCTCGACAAGTACCGCCGGGGCTACACCGCGGCGAACTGGGATGCACTGCTGGACTGCCTGCCGCCGGACATCGACGACATCCTGCGGGTGCGGTCGAAGATGCAGAACTCCGATCTGCGGCCCGAGACCCCGGCCGACCGTGATCGGTTGCGAGATCTGCTGGCGCAGATGGCCTTGCCGCAGAACAAGCTGACGACGCCGATGATGGTGGTTTACGGCACCCAGGACACCCTCGTCGACGTCGCGTGGTTCGAGCAGGCCGTGTCCCGGGCATGCGCGCAGGGCGATCACATCCAGATCGAGAAGAGCATCGGCCAGGGGCACAGCGACCTCGACAGCACCTACGGGCTCCCGTGGCTGCGCGACCGGCTCACCGGCCAGGACATCCCCAACTCCTGCACGGGTCAGGCGTGAAGCCACCCGCCGGCGTCCCGCGCATTCGCGACTACCTGCGAATGCTGGCCCGCGGGTGGGTCGTGATCGTGTGCGCGACACTGCTGTCCGCCGGTGCGGGCGTCCTCGTCGCGCGCTACCTGCAGGACCCCGAGTACGTCGCCACCAGCCGGGTGTTCGCGGTGGTGCCCGGCGACGCGCAGACGCACGCCGCCTACGAGGGCAACCGTGGCGCCAGCGTCCGCATCCAGACCTACTCGCAACTGGCCACGTCCACGATCGTGACGCAGCGGACCATCGACGAACTCGGGCTCACCGAGACGCCCGAGGAACTGGCCGAGCACATCACCACCACCTCGACCCCGGACACGCTGTCGCGCTTCTCCTACCCGCTGTCGGTGCTGCTCGACGTGAACGTCAGCGGTGACGACCCCGACCGCACCGTCGACGTCGCGAATGCGGTGACCCGCAACCTCATCGCGGCGTCGGAGGAACTCGAGTGGGACGAGTCCGAGTCCGGCCCCGGACTGGTGCTCGTCGACGAGGCGAAGTCGGCTCCGCGGGTGAGCGAGTCACTGCTCTCCGTTGCCGGCGTCGGTGCGGCCTGGGGTCTGGCACTCAGCGCGCTCGCCCTGCTGGCGGTGGGCGCGTTCAGCGACCGCGTCCTCAACCGGGATCAGATCGAGTACGTCGCGGGGGATTCGACGATCGAAGAGGGCAGGCCGTGACGATCACCAGGTCCGCGGCCGGCGTCGTCGCCGCCGTGGCGCTGTGCGCATCGCTGGTGAGCGGATGCACCGAGACCGCCGCTCCACCACCACCACCACCGCCGCAGTCGGCGGGTTCGAGCATGTCCGGCGTACCGGTGGCCGGCGACTTCGGTGGCTCCGGTGGCGGCACGCTCGAGAAGGCCACGACGTTGCCCACCGTCGATCGGCGCATCCTCAAGGTCTCCTCCCTCGCCGCCCGCGTCGAGTACGAGTCGAAGTCGGGCATCGACGGCAGTCGCCAGGTGGTGTCCGGCTCGGTCTTCGTGCCCAAGGGCCAACCGCCGCCGGGAGGCTGGCCGATCATCGCCATGGGCCACGGCACCACCGGCATCCAGCAGGACTGCGGCCCATCGCTGTGGCCCAACCTGCTCGGGGCGTCGGAAGCCGTTGCCACGCTGATCAATTCGGGCTTCCTCGTCACGCTGCCCGACTATCAGGGCCTCGGGATGTACGACACCTACCACCCGTACCTGGACTCGACGACCGTCGGCTACAACATGATCGACGCGGTACGCGCCGCGAAGAAGCTGGTACCGGACGCCTCGGATCGGTGGCTGGCCTTCGGGTCGTCGCAGGGCGGGCAGGCCGCATGGGCCGCCAACGAACTGTCCGGCAGCTACGGTGCGGGCCTCGAGCTGGTCGGGTCGGCCAGCGTCGCACCCGCCGCCAACGTCGTGGGTCTCGCGGACTCCGCGGTGGCAGGCGTGCTCACCCCCGAGCAGGCCTCGGCGCTGCAGTGGGTGCTGGTGGCGCTCAAGGAGGAACATCCCGACCTCGACCTCGACGACTACCGTCGCGGCGTCGTCGCAGAGAAGTGGGACGTGCTGTCCGCCTGCGTCGGTCCCCTCGTCGCCGAGCGCACCGCGGTCACCCTGCAGGTGACACCCGACGATCTGCGTCCCTCCAGCGAGGAAGCGACCAACCGGCTCCGGGAGTACCTGGCCGAGATGAGCCTGCCGAAGGTCAAGGCCAACGCCCCGATGCTGGTCCTGTTCGGCGACATGGACAAGGTCGTCGCACCCCAGTGGACCGTCGATGCCGTGCGGCGGGCATGCGAGATGGGCAACGTCATGGAGGCGTACTCCGCACCGGGACGCGGCCACGACGACATCGACGGTGCCGTCGCCCTCGGGTGGGTGAACCAGCGCTTCGCGAACGTCGCGCCCAACGACTCCTGTACTGCTCCAGATGGACCGGTGCTGCCGCTGAGTCCGAAGCAGTGGTACGAGCAGTGACGGCGGGCGCCCCCGGGCCCGGTGCCCGGTGACGCGTCGGAGCGTCCTGCTGATCGCGGTGCCGCTGCTGCTGGTGATCGTGGTCGCCGTCACCGCCATCCTGCTGGTGGGACGCAGTGGCGGGAAGGGTACGGACGCAACGGCAGTGGACGCCCCGGAACCGATCAGCACGGCCGACCTCACCGACGCCGGGCCGGGCTCCCTGGTGAGCGCCGTGAAGATGCCCGACTTCGACCGAACCAACTTCGGCCGGTCCATCCGGTCCGCGCGGGTGCTGTACCGCTCCACCTCGGGTGACGACGGCGCACCGACGGTGGTGTCGGGCACGGTGTTCACCCCGATCGAGGCGCCACCGCCCGGCGGGTGGCCGATCGTGTCGTTCGGCCACGGGACGCTCGGCTGGCAGGAGCGGTGCGGCCCATCGCTGTCCACCACGCTGCTGGGTCAGGTCGACGCCGTGCAGGGGTTCATCAACCGTGGCTACGCGGTCGCAATGGCCGACTACCAGGGCCTCGGCGCGCCCGGCGTCCACCCGTACAGCGACGCGAAGACCGCGGGCCTCAACATGATCGACGCCGTACGCGCACTGCGGCGCACGTTCGACGGCGTGTCCGATCGCTGGGCCGCCATGGGCGGATCCCAGGGCGGGGGAGCGGCGTGGGCCGCCGACGAACAAGCTGCCGTCTACGCACCGGAGCTGAATCTGGTCGGCGCCGTTGGCCTCTCACCGGCGGCCGACGTCGCCGGGCTCGTCGACAAGGCCGTCGCGGGCACGCTGACCATCGACCAGGGCCCGGTGCTGCAGGGCATCCTGTACTCCCTGGCTCGCCTGCATCCGGACCTGAACCTCGACGACTACCGGCACGGTGCGGCCGTCCGCTACTGGGACGTCCTCTCGTCGTGTGGCGGACCCGACGTCCACGACCGCACCGACGCCATGAAGGCGCTGGGCCCGAACGACTTCAAGCCCAGTTCGGATGCGGCGGCAGACCTGCTCCGCGGGTATCTCACCGCGTGGGCACTCCCGCAACGCCCGCTGTCCGCGCCGCTCTACGTCGAGTTCGGATCCGACGACACCTTCATCGACCCGGCGTGGACGCGTGCGGCGATAGCGCGCGCGTGTGCGCTCGGTGGGGTGGTCGACTGGCGCGAGGACCCGCTCGCCGGTCATGGCGACGTGGATTGGGGGAACGGGCTGACATGGCTCGACGATCGATTCGAGGGAAGGCCGGTGGCCAATGAGTGCGCGTAGGAACCCCGACGGCGACGGCCCGCTCCGGCAGCGGCTGCTGATCCAGGCGAAGTGCATCGTCAAGCGCCGCATCGCCAAACCCGGGGTGCCGGTGGACCCGCCCGCGGCGCCGTACCTCATGGTGCCGATCCTGGGTCAGTCCAACGCATTCGGCATGGGGCTCCCGCTGGACCCTGACGGCCTCGACCGACCGCATCCCTCGGTGCACCAGTGGGCGATGTCCGGTCCGTCCAAGGGCACGGCGGTCCTCGGCGTCGACCCGCTGTATCACGAGATTCCTTCTCGCCGAGTCGGTTTCGGCGTCACCTTCGCCAAGCGGCTGGCCGACGAGACCGGCCGCGCGGTGCTCTTGATCCCAGGCGCCCGCGGCGACACCTCGTTCACGCCGAAGAACTGGTACACCTGGGACGTCGACGACACCAAGACGCGGGTCAACCTGTACCGGCAGGGCGTGGCTGCCATCGACGCGGCGCTGGCCCGCTACCCCGGTAGCGAGGTCGCGACGATCCTCTGGCATCAGGGCGAGACCGACGTGCCCCTGATGGCACCGGCGACGTATCGCGAGAAGCTCGACCGGCTGATCGGCGACCTGCGCTCGAGGTACGGCGCCGAGACGCCCGTGCTGCTCGGGCAGATGGTGGCAGAGGAGATGGAACGCAGCGGCAAGCCGTACGCCGGAATCGACGCCGTGCACCAGGACACCCCGAACCGGCACCCGCGCACCGCGTTCGTGCCCGGGCCGCGCAATGCGATCAACAGCGACGAGGACCGGCACTACAACGCTGCCGGACTGCGCGAACTCGGCGAACGCATGTGGACGGCCTACCGGACCATGTGCGCCGACGACCTGTCCCGCTACCGGGCCGCCGGCGTCGGGGAAGGCCGGTAGATGCGCGCACGGGCGCTGTTCGCCTGCATCGCCGCGGTGTCGTTGCTCGCCACCGGCTGCGGCGACGACGCTCCGGACCAATCGTCGGCGCCGCCTTCCGGACTCGAGCTGCCGGGGCAGTTCGGCGGCACCGAGGCTGGTTCGCTGCTCTCGGCGACCACCATGCCGACCGTCGACCGCCGTCTCAGCGCCGCCTCCTCGGTCGCGGCCAGGATCACCTACCTCTCGACGTCGGGCATCGACGGAAGCATCCAGGAGGTGACCGGGACGGTCTTCGCCCCAGGGGGCACCGCCCCCGAGGGTGGCTGGCCCGTCATCGCCTACGGACACCCGACCACTGGCACGCGCCCGGAGTGTGCGCCCTCGCTCGACCCGATGCTGCTGGGCATGTCCCAGACGGTGACGGGTCTGGTGAAGGCGGGCTACGTGGTGGCGGTGTCCGACTATCAGGGTCTGGGCAAGGACGACACCTACCACCCGTACCTCGACGCCACCACCGAGGGACAGAACCTGATCGACTCGGTCAGGGCCGCCCGCAAGCTCGTGCCGGACGCCTCCACCAGGTGGGCGGCATTCGGTGGATCGCAGGGTGGCCAGGCTGCGTGGGCTGCCAACGAACTCGCGGGCGGCTACGCCCCGGAGCTGCAGCTGGTCGGAACGGCCAGCTACTCCGCGCCGTTGGCGATCGCCGGGTTCGTCGATGCCGCCGTCGATGGCACGTTGACCTCGGAGCAACGGCTGGCGTGGTTGCAGGTCCTCGGCGCCCTCGCCGCGGAGTCGCCCGACTTCCCGTTGGACGACTACCGCCGCGGCATCGCCAAGGACGAATGGGACGTCCTCATGGCATGCAAGGGTCCGCCGACCGTGGAGCGAGACCGGCTAGCGAACGAGGTAACCAGCGATGATCTCCGGCCGTCGAACCCCCAAGCTGCAGAAGCCCTGCGGCTGCGTCTCCAATCCATGTCTCTTCCGCGGGTTCCAGCTACCGCACCGATACTCATCGTCTATGGTGGTCAGGATCAACTGGTGCCGCCCGTGTGGACTGATCGAGCCCTCGACGAGGCATGTCGGAAGGGTGACGTCATTCAAATCGAATTGCAGCCCGACAGGGGCCACGCCGACGTCGACGGCGGATCTGCCTTCCCATGGATCAACCAGCGGTTTGCTGGTGAACCGGCGCGCAACGACTGCCCCGCGTTCATCGGGCCGGTCGAGCCGACGGTAGTGCTCGAAGCACCGCAATGACCGCTCACGCCACCCGCGGCGCCGTCGCCACGGAACGACCGGTCCCCGGCAAGCGGCGGATCATCGGTCTCGACGGTGCCCGCGGGCTGTCGTGCCTCGGCGTCGCGATCATGCACATCAGCGCCCACTACTCACCGGACACCGCCTCGACGTACAAGACGAACCTGTTCGGCATGGGGCTGATCTTCTTCTACGTGCTGAGCGGGTTCCTGCTCTTCCTGCCCTACGTCCGCAGTCTCGTCGCCGACCGTGCCACCGCCGCCCTGCCGAGCACCAGGAACTTCGCGATCCACCGGATCGCCCGCGTCATGCCGGGTTACCTCGCGATCTTCCTGCTGGTGAACTACGTCTTCAGCGTCGCCTACATCGAGAACGCCGCGCTGCAGCCGCCGCGCAGCGATGCGGGCACCGGCACGATCACCGACCCGTGGCAGCTGATCGCGAACCTGACCCTCGTGCACTCCTACCTGCCGCAGTACTTCCAGACCGGGCTGAACCCGTCGTGGTCGTTGACGCTGGAGTTCGCCTTCTACGCGTCGCTGCCCCTGCTCGGCATGCTGCTGTTCGCACTTCGCACGCGCACGTCGATGCAGCCGTACCGCATCGCCCTGGTCGCGCCGCTGCTGCTGATCGCCATCGGCTTCTCGGGCAAGTTGGCCGTGCCCCTGCTGATGGCGCGCTTCGACGTCACCGACCCGCTGCTGGTCGACTGGGGGTCGAATTGGGTGGCGGTGTTCCTGCGCAGCTTCATCGCCAGCGCCGACAACTTCGCCTTCGGCATGCTGGCCGCCGTCGTCGTGGTGGCCATCGAGCGCGGCGCGTTACGGGAATCGCTGAGCAGGCGGGTGCGCGCGGCCTCCTGGACCGCCATCGTCCCCGCCTGCGTCGTGTGCGCCGGCCTGTTGGGCGCCGGTGGCGTCTTCGCGCTCTTCGGCGTCAGTGCCGTCGCAGTCCTGGCCGCGCTGGCCATCCTGGTGATCGTCGCGCCGCTGATGCGCGGGGAGAAGTCCGCCATCGCGAATCTGCTGGAGACGCCGCCCTTCCGATTCGTCGGTAAGGTTTCCTTGTCGGCGTATCTATGGCACTTCCCGGTGATGCTCCTGCTCGGTCGTTGGGGCCTGATGGGCAGTGACAGCCTCGGCGGGATGGTCTACAACGTGGCGATCGGACTGTGCGTGACCCTGCTGGTCTCGACCGTGACCTACTACGCCGTCGAACAGCCAATCGTCAACTGGGCGAGGCGATACCGGTACGGAATGGGATGATGCGCAAGACGCTGCGGACGGTCACCGTCGCGCTCACCGCAGCGGTCGCCATCGTCGCAGTCGGCCTCTCGCTTCCCGTGTCGTGGAACGTGGCGACCGACTTCATCGGCACGCTCTCGCGTTCCGGGGCGCAGACGGTGCCGATCGCCAACGCCGATCTCTCCGGGACAGGTCCCGGCTCCCTCGTCAGCGCGGTGACGATGCCGGGGCTCGCCGCCAGTCCCGAGGGTCTGCGCCAGCAGTCCGCGCGCGTCGTCTACCGCTCCACCTCCGGTGACGACGGGTCCTCGACCGTCGTGTCCGGTGCGGTGTTCGTCCCGCTCGGAGCACCGCCCGACGGCGGCTGGCCGGTCGTGGCATTCGGTCACGGCACCACCGGCATCGACGAACCGTGCGGACCGTCGGCGTCGCCGAACCTGATGGGCACCGCAGGCGTGGTCGCGGGGCTGACCGGCAAGGGCTTCGCCGTCGTCATGCCCGACTACGAGGGATTGGGTGCGCCGGGCGTGCACCCCTACACCGACGCGAAGACCGCGGGGCTCAACCTCGTCGACGCCGTCCGGGCCCTGCGCCACACCTTCGGCAACGTCTCGACTCGCTGGGCGGCGCTCGGCCATTCCCAAGGCGGTGGCGCCGTCTGGGCCGCCGACGAACAGGCCAAGCCGTACGCGCCGGAGCTCGACCTCGTCGGCGCGGTGGCGCTCGCGCCCGCAGCCGACGTCACCGGGTTCGTCGACAAGGTGCAGGCGGGCACCCTGACGCAGGATCAGCGGTTGGCGTTCACCTTGCTGGTCGAGTCGCTGGCGCGCAGGTTCCCCGACGTGAACCGCGACGACTACCGGCGGGGGGCGGTGGCGCAGAAGTGGGACGTCCTCACCGCGTGCGCCGGCCCCCTGGTCGAGCAGCGGCCTGCAGCCTCGGCGACGCTGGCACCCCAGGACATCGAGCCCGCCACCCCGGAGGCAGCGGACCGTCTGCGCGGGCACCTGACCCGGTGGGCGCTGCCGCAGGAACCGCTGTCGGCACCGATGTACGTGGTGTACGGCGGTGCAGACACGCTGATCGACCCGCAGTGGACCACCGACGCGATAGCGCGGGCCTGCGCGCTGGGCGGCAACGTGGAGTGGGAACTGCAGCCGGGCAAGGGCCACGGCGACATCGACTTCGCCCGGGCCCTGTCGTGGATCCTCGAGCGCTTCGCGGGTAGGCCGGCGACCAACGATTGCCGCTGATCGAGCCATGTCGTGGCGAAGGAGGTGGTTGACGGCGGTCCAGGCGTCGATCCTGGTCGTCGTCGTACTCGCGGTCGACGTCGCGGTGAGCGGCTTCCTGGTGTTCGTCAACGCCAAGGCGGACGACCTGCGCCAAGCGGACGCCATCATCGTGCTCGGCGGTGAGCACGACGGGCGGGAGGACTACGGAGTCTCGCTCGCCCGCGAGGGCTGGGCGCCCACCGTCGTCATCTCCAACCCCTACGACGACTGGGATCCGGTGATGAAGCGGGTGTGCCGTCCCGCCGCCGACGTCGAGGTGATCTGCGCCCGGCCCGACCCGCTGACCACGCGCGGCGAGGCGGTCCTGATGCAGCGGTTGGCACTCGAGCGGAATTGGTCGAGAATCATCGTGGTCAGCTGGCGGTATCACCTGCCGCGGGCTCGCCTGGTCTTCGACCAGTGTTTCTCCGACCGCCCCGGCTCCACGGTCATGGTGGCGGTACCGCGGCGCTATCGTTATTCCCTATTCCGGTGGGAGTTCGTCTTCGCATACCAATGGGCTGGACTCGCGAAGGCTTTAGCGCAAGGCGAATGTTCCTGAACTGGGGTTTCCCTGAATGTATGGCGTAGTCTGGCAAACAGTGTCATAGTGTTACCGAACTTAGGCCGGAGATGAAAAGCATTAGCTGTCAGCAAACAGGAGGTGTGGCGATCAGTGTCGGTAGCTGAAGAGGTTTTCACTCCCGCCGAGACGCCGTTTCGCGGAGTCGCGCCCGCGAATGGTCCCCAGTGGCAGCAGCGATACGTCCGCGCCCTGATCGTCACCGACGTCGTCGTCGTCGCTCTCGCACTCGTATGCGCCCAGACGGTCAAGCTGGGACGCCCCATCACCGCTGGTGATCCGGCCTCCATCTACTTCCTGATGCTGTCGTGCTTCGTCGGCGCCATCTGGCTCACGTTGCTCGCCGCGTACCGCACTCGCTCGCCCCGGATCGTCGGTGCGGGCGTCGAGGAATACCGCCGGGTGGTGTCGGCGACGCTCGCCACCATCGGCTTCATCGCGGTTGCGCTGATGATCTTCCGGCCCGAGTACGCCCGCGGATACCTCGCCGTCGCGTTCCCGCTGGGCCTGGCCGGACTGGTCGTCGGCCGCAATCTCTGCAGGCTCTACCTCGCCAGGCAGCGCCGTCGCGGGCGTTGCGTGGTCAACGTGCTCGCCGTCGGCGACGCCCGTGCCGTGCGCAGCCTGGTGCAGTCGCTGACCCGCGGGTGGGGCTACGGATACCTCGTCGTCGGCGTATGCCTGACGGGGCGCAGCAGCGGCGGCACCATCGACGTTCCCGAGGTGGGCACGCTGCCCGTGCTCGGCGACGAGGGCAAGGTGCACGACGCCATCCTGAAGACCAACGCCGACACCGTCGCGCTGACCACCACCGATCACCTCGGCCCCGAAGGTGTTCGCGAACTGTCTTGGGACCTGCACAAACTGGGCGTCGACCTCGTCGTCACCCCCGGTGTGGTGGACGTCGCAGGCCCGCGTCTGACCATGCGTCCGGTCGCCGGCCTACCGCTCATCCACGTCGAGAAGCCGCAGTACAGCGGCACGAAGAAGATCCAGAAGCTGGCATTCGACTACTTCGTCGCCATCAGCGTGCTCATCGGCGCACTGCCGGTGATGCTGGCCTCGGCGATCGCGATCAAGCTGACCAGCCGTGGCCCGGTCTTCTACCGGTCGGAGCGCATCGGCCTCGACGGCCAGCCCTTCCAGATGATCAAGTTCCGCACCATGGTCGAAGGCGCCGACAAGCAGGTCGACAGCCTCAAGGACGTCAACGACAGCGTCGGCGGCGTCTTGTTCAAGGTCAAGAACGATCCCAGGGTGACCGCGGTTGGCAGGTTGCTGCGGAAGTACAGCATCGACGAGCTGCCGCAGTTCTTCAACGTCCTCCAACGGGACATGAGCGTCGTGGGCCCGCGCCCGCCGCTGCGCCGCGAGGTCGACACCTACAACGATCAGGTCCGCCGTCGACTGCTGGTCCTACCCGGCATCACGGGTCTGTGGCAGGTAAGTGGCCGGTCCGATCTGTCGTGGGAGGACTCGGTTCGCCTTGACCTCTCCTACGTCGAGAACTGGTCCATCACCAATGACCTCCTGATCGCGGTGAAGACTGTCCGCACAGTTGCCACGGGCTCCGGCGCGTACTAGCAGCAAACTCATGAGGCGTCGATTTCGACCCTAGTGACGGCCGTCACAAAGGGACGCCGCAAATGGTTCCGATTCGGTAATCACGGGGGACTCGACACGCCCATTCCCGTTGTCCCTAGGCTGCTGACATGGCCGATGACGTCACCCGCGAACCGCTCGACGCGAACACCCTGCGCGAGGCCGTGACCACGGGGGACTCCGGGTGGCGCCGACTCGACGTGGTGGAGGAGACCGGCTCGACGAACGCCGATCTCATCTCACGCGCCGCTGCCGGCGAAGACGTGGCAGGTGCGGTCCTGATCGCCGAGAACCAGATCGCCGGACGCGGCCGCAACGGCCGCACCTGGTCCGCGGTGCCTCGCGCCTCGGTGACGATGTCGATGAGCATCCCGACCGCCGGACTGCCCGCCGCCACGTGGGGCTGGATTCCGCTGGTGACGGGACTGGCGGTCGTCGACGCGGTCTCGGACGTCGCCGACGTGCGGGCGGGACTCAAGTGGCCCAACGACGTCCTTGCCGGCCCCGAATCGGGCAAGTTGGCCGGCATCCTCGCCGAGGTGTCGGCCCCGGCGGGCGTGATCGTCGTCGGCGTCGGGCTGAACGTGTCGCTCCGGCAGGAGGAACTGCCCGATCCGGGCGCCACCTCGCTGCTCGCACTGGGCGCCGCCGACGTCGACCGGACTGCCCTCGTCGCCGCGATGCTGCGCCAGATGGCGCGCCGCGTGGACGCACTGCGGCAGTCGGGGGGAGTGGACCCGAACCTGGTCGACGAGTACGTGGAACGCAGCCTGACCGTGGGCCGCCGCGTGCGCGCCACCCTGCCGGGTGACCACGAGGTGGTCGGTCACGCGCTCGGCGTCGACGAGCAGGGGCGCTTGCGGATCGACACCGGCGGCACCGGCACGGGGAGCGACGTCGTGGTCGTATCGGCCGGCGACATCGTGCATCTTCGACCCGTCTAGCCAAACCCCCTGGGTACAGTGCCACCGTGGGTTACCCGGACAACGTGCTCGCGGCCGACGAACGCGTCGTGCTGCATCGTCATCCGCACTGGAAGCGGCTGATCGGCCCGGTCCTGGTGCTCCTGCTGACGACGGCGCTGGCGGCCTTCGGTGCGGCGGTCGTGAACACCACGGGCTGGGATCAGACGGCCAAGAACATCGTGATGCTCGTCATCGGGATCATCTGGCTGATCGTCGTCGGATGGCTGACGGTGTGGCCGTTCATGGCATGGCGCACCACGCACTTCGTGATCACCGATCGACGCGTGATGTTCCGGCACGGCGTCATGACGCGGGCGGGCATCGACATCCCGCTGGCGCGGATCAACAGCGTCGAATTCCGGCACGGCCTGACCGACCGGATGCTGCGCACCGGCACGCTGATCATCGAGTCCGCGGCGCAGGATCCGCTCGAGTTCCACGACATCCCTCGCGTGGAACACGTGCACTCACTGCTGTATCACGAAGTCTTCGACACCCTGGGGTCCGAGGAATCGCCCAGCTGACCGTTGCGCGTCGGCTGCTGAGTCGGTCGGCGCAGGGGCGTCACGGTGTCGTCGGTCGCCCCATCGGCGGGGGAATGGCTCTCGACGCTGTCTTCGAGCACCTCGGCGATGCCGCCTGCGGTGACGGTCGCCTCGATGACCTTGTCCGGGCTGCGCCCGAACTCGTCGGGGAACACCCAGCGCCGGAACGCCCAGAACCGGAAGCCCATCTGCAGCAGGTTTCCGATGATGTAGGCCGAGACGAAGTCGGCGATGTTCTCGATGGTCAGTGACACCTCGGGAACCCGCAGACCCAGTACGTAGCTGGAGAAGTACAGCGGTGCCATGCTCAGCACCACGCCGACGCCGCTGACGCCGAAGAACAGCAGCGCCTCGTGATGGCGCTCGCGTCCGCCCCGGTCGCGGAAGCTCCATTCGCGGTTGAGGATGTACGACGCGATCACCGCGACGATGCCTGCGATGATCTTCGCGGTCACCGGCTTGGGCTCGAGGATCGTCAGCTTCAGCGTGAAGAAGATCGCGGAGTCGATGACGAAGGTCGTCGCGCCGACGATGGCGAACTTGATGAGTTCGTGATGCCGTTCGGCGTAGGGCCGGATCACGCGGGGCAACCGCGCGATGGTGGCGTCAGCGAAGGACATAAGACGCGAGTGTACGGAAACCGGGTGCCAGACCCATACCCGTGCAGGTCGCGGCCGGTCCAGGCGGGGGCCGTGGGCGTGACACCATATGCACCGTGAGCGCACCTCCCGTAGTCGCCATGATCGGTGGCGGCCAACTGGCCAGAATGACCCATCAGGCCGCGATCGCCCTCGGTCAGACGCTGCGCGTCCTGGCCGCCGCACCCGGCGACCCCGCAGCTCAGGTCAGTCCCGACGTCGTCATCGGTGCCCACACCGACCTCGACGCACTACGACGGGTGGCGGCCGGCGCCTCGGCTCTGACGTTCGACCACGAGCACGTTCCCACCGAGCTGCTCGACACGCTGGTGGCCGAGGGCGTGACGGTGGCGCCGCCGCCACAGGCCCTCGTCCACGCCCAGGACAAGCTGGTGATGCGCCGCAAGCTCGAGGCCCTCGGGGCGCCGATCCCGCGGTTCGCGGAGATCACCGACGCCGATCAGATCGACGACTTCGCCGCGCGGATCGGCGGGCCGATCGTGGTGAAGACCGCCCGTGGCGGCTACGACGGCAGAGGCGTGACTCTGGCCCGCGACGTCGCCCACGCCCGGGAGACGGCCCGCCGGTACCTCGCCGACGGCACGGCGGTGCTGGTCGAGGAGCGGGTCGACATGCGCCGCGAACTGTCCGCGCTGGTCGCCCGGTCACCCTTTGGACAGGGTGCGGCGTGGCCGGTGGTGCAGACCGTGCAGCGCGACGGCATCTGCGTCGAGGTCATCGCTCCCGCGCCCGCGCTGGATCCCGAACTAGGTTCGGCCGCAGAGGAACTCGGGCTGAGACTCGCCGGTGAACTCGGCGTGGTCGGCGTGCTGGCCGTCGAACTGTTCGAGACGGTCGACGGTCGCCTGCTGGTCAACGAACTCGCGATGCGTCCGCACAACTCGGGCCACTGGACCATGGACGGTGCGCGCACCAGCCAGTTCGAACAGCACCTGCGCGCGGTCCTCGACTACCCGCTGGGCGCCACCGGCCCGATTGCCCCCGTCACGGTGATGGGCAACGTGCTCGGTGCGCCGGAGGCGCCGACGATGACGATGGACGAGCGGCTGCACCACCTGTTCGCGCGGATGCCCGATGCGAAGGTGCACCTGTACGGCAAGTCGGAACGGCCGGGACGCAAGATCGGTCACGTCAACGTGGTCGGTGCGGCCGACGGCTCGCTCGACGACGCGGAGTACGTGGCAGGGGTGCGCGAGCGCGCCACCAGGGCGGCGCACTGGTTGTCGCACGCCGAATGGACGGACGGATGGGACGAACATGACGGCTGACGAGCGCTTGCGCGAGGAACAGACTGCTGGGGCCGCACCGTCGGCACGGGTCGGCGTGATCATGGGCAGCGACAGCGACTGGTCGGTCATGGAGGACGCGGTGCTCGCGCTGGCCGAGTTCGACGTGCGGTTCGAGGTCGGCGTCGTCTCGGCGCATCGCACGCCCGCCCGGATGCTGGACTACGCGCGCGACGCGGCGGGGCGCGGCATCGAGGTGATCATCGCGGGCGCGGGTGGCGCTGCTCATCTGCCGGGCATGGTCGCCTCGGCCACACCGCTTCCGGTGATCGGCGTCCCGGTGCCGCTGGCACGGTTGGACGGGCTGGACTCGTTGCTGTCGATCGTGCAGATGCCCGCAGGCGTACCGGTCGCCACCGTGTCGATCGGTGGGGCCAGGAACGCGGGCCTGCTCGCGGTGCGCATCCTCGCCTCGGCCGATCCAGTCCTGCGGGCCAGGATGGAACGGTTCCAGGCCGACCTCGAGGCGATGGTGCTCCGCAAGGACGCCGCACTGCGAGACCGACTGCTCGGCGACGCGTCCGGGCAGGGTAAAGTTACCGGCGAGTAGCAAGGAGCATATTTCATGGCGATCGGTAACCCGTCGTTCGACGTCTTCAAGCTGTCCGACGAGCACGAGGAGTTGCGCTCCGTCCTGCGCGATCTGTGCGAGAAGGAGATTGCGCCGTACGCGGCGGATGTCGACGAGAAGGCGCGATACACCGACGAGGCGCTCAAGGCGCTCAACTCGTCGGGCTTCTCCGCCATCCACATCCCCGAGGAGTACGGCGGCCAGGGCGGCGATTCGATCACCGCCTGCATCGTGATCGAAGAGGTCGCGCGCGTCTGTGCGTCGTCCTCGCTGATCCCGATCTGCAACAAGCTCGGCACGATGGGCATGCTGCTGCGCGGATCCGAGGACATCAAGAAGCAGGTCCTGCCGTCGATCGGCGCCGGCGAGGCCACCGCCTCGTACGCGCTGAGCGAGCGCGAGGCCGGCAGCGACGCGGCCGCCATGCGGACCCGCGCCAAGGCCGACGGCGACGGCTGGGTGCTCAACGGCTCCAAGTGCTGGATCTCCAACGGCGGCAAGTCGACCTGGTACACCGTGATGGCGGTGACCGACCCCGACAAGGGCGCCAACGGCATCTCGGCGTTCGTGGTGCACGCCGACGACCCCGGTTTCAGCGTCGGGCCCAAGGAACGCAAGATGGGCATCAAGGGCTCGCCCACCACGGACCTGTACTTCGAGGACTGCCGCATCCCGGGTGACCGGATCATCGGCGACCCCGGCACGGGCTTCAAGACCGCACTGGCCACGCTCGACCACACCCGCCCGACGATCGGCGCGCAGGCCGTCGGCATCGCCCAAGGTGCACTGGACGCGGCGATCGCGTACACCAAGGAGCGCAAGCAGTTCGGCAAGTCGATCAGCGACTTCCAGAACACGCAGTTCATGCTGGCCGACATGGCGATGAAGATCGAGGCGGCGCGGCTGATGGTCTACAGCGCGGCAGCGCGCGCCGAGCGCGGTGAGCCGAATCTCGGGTTCATCTCGTCGGCGTCGAAGTGCTTCGCGTCCGACGTCGCGATGGAGGTCACGACCAACGCCGTGCAGCTCTTCGGCGGCTACGGCTACACCGTCGACTTCCCCGTCGAGCGCTACATGCGCGACGCCAAGATCACCCAGATCTACGAGGGCACCAACCAGATTCAGCGCGTCGTGATGTCGCGCGCGCTGCTCAAGTAGTCGGCAGGTCCGCGCTGATCTTCTCGGTCACCCTGCGCCGCTCCTGAGCGGCGGGGTCCGGGTTGGTCACCTGCACCAGTGACGCTCCGGCGCGGAACACCGCGAGTAGGTTGTCCACGACGGCCTCGGCGGTGTCCCAGCCCGCGGTCGACAGCACCCGATCGCCTGCGGTCAATCCGCTTGCGGTGGCGGAGGACTCGGCTGCGGCCAGCACGTCGGCGGGGCTGCGTCCGGCCAGTGCGGCGCCCGGTGCGCGCTCCGGGGAGATCTGGTCGCCGTGCACCCGCACCGACGTGGCGTAGTCCGTGACGCCGAGCGGCAGGCCGGCGGCGGGCTTGCCGAACGGATCGAGTGACAGCGCCACGACCTCGCCCATCGGCACCACCGCGGTGTCCGCCTCGTCGAGGCGATCGACCGTCGTGCACGCGAGGTCGCAGTCACCCTGCCAATCAGACTGTCCGACAACGACTTCGGCACCGATGTACCAGATGCCGAGGAGGACGCCTGCGGTCTGCCAGTGTGCGGGCAGCAGCACGGCCACCCGGCTGCCCGGGCCCATGCCGAGTTCGTCGCGCAACAGGTTGCCGGTCTTGGCGGCCCAGTTGGCCAGCGTCACCGCCGACAACTCGATGCGCTCGCCGGTGGCGTCGTCGTAGTAGGTGATGGCCGGTGCGGTGGGGCTGGAGCGCAACCGGTCGTCCAGCAGCGCTGCGCTGACGGTGGTCAATTGACGCAGGCGGGGTCGTCCGAGCCGGCGGTGAGGATCGGTGAGATGAGTGGTGCTCCTTCGGTGTCGACTGCCGCCGGATCGACCGTGTCGCCGGTGTCGAGCCCGATCGTCGAGGGGTCTTCGTTGCCGAGACCCGAACCCGGGCCGGTGTAGTCGGCGCCGAGCACCACCCGCACCGTGCCGGGCGGAAGCGAGGACTCGACCACGATGGGGAGGTTGCCGAGCTCCCTCGCGATCGCCTGCGCGCCGAGATCGTCGGGCTTGACCGCCTGTACCTGGCTGCGTTCGACGTGGGCCGACTCGTTGTTGCCGACGGCCCCCTCGGTGAAGCCCTTCTGTGACAACACCTGTGAGACCGACGCGGCGAGACCGTTGATGTCGGTGTCGTTGGCGACGTCGGCGATGGTCTTGTCCGGCGAGTACGCCAGTTGCTCGGTCTTGCCCTCGTCCTGATCCTGCAGCAGGCCCTCGACCCAGTCGTTCACTGCGGTGGGGTCGACGCGCACCACGCTCTGCATGCCGTCGTCGCTCCACCCGTCCTCCTGCAGCACGGGAATGGTGGCGAAGGCGACGTTTCCCGCGGCGAGGTTCTGCAGCTGCTCGATGAAGTCCATGATGTCCCAGCCGTCGGACAGCACCACCGACCGCTGGACCGCGGCCTGCAGCCGGTTCAGCGTGGCGGGGCTCGACAGCGTCTTGCTCGAGATCACCTGGTGGGCAAGGGAAGCCATGACCGCCTGCTGGCGGGTCACGCGGTCGAGGTCACCGCGCGGTAGGTTGTGCCGCTGCCGGACGAAGCTCAGCGCCTGCGGGCCGTCGAGCTTCTGCCAGCCGGCGGGGAAGTCGGCGCCCGAGAGTTCCTCGTACACCGGTTCCTTCAGGCACACGTCCACGCCGCCGAGCGCGTCGGTGATGAGCGAGAAGCCGAGCAGGCCGATCTCGGCGTAGTGGTCGACGGTGACGCCCGTCAGATCGGCGACGGTCTGGATGAGCGCCTCGCGGCCCTTCTCGACCGCCTTGGGCTCTGCCGTCGCCGGATCCTCGCCGTCGATCTCGACGAGTTGCTTCATCTCCTCGAGCTTCACCGCACCGAAGACACCGTTGATCTTGGTCTTGCCGAAACCGGGTGCCGCCACGTACGAGTCGCGGGGGATCGAGATGGCCGTCGCCGACTTACCGTTGTTCGGGATGCGCACCAGGATGATCGTGTCGGTGTTGGTCGCGACGTCGTCGCCTGCGCGCAGGGTCGCGAGTTCCTCGGCCGACAGCGGGTTGCCGTGCGCATCGGTGCGGCTGTCCATGCCGACGAGCAGCACGTCGATCGCGCCGTCCTCACCGCCACCGCCGAGCGCCTCGGCACTGATGTGGTTGATGCCCTCTTCGAACGACCGGATCTTGCCCCACGCCAGCCCCGTGCCGACGACGACCACGAGCGCCGAGATCACGGCGATGCTGCGGGCGAGGTGAGCGGGCATCAGCCCAGGCTACTGGCGAGAAGCCCTCGAACCGGGTAGCGCGAGTCGGCGTGCCAGACTCTTCAACCATGTCGCAGCGATTGGTGATCACCGGCGCCGGCGGGCTCCTGGGAACGGTTCTCGCTGCTCACGCACGCCGTGCCGGCCGCGAGGTGCTCGCGTTGACGTCCGCGCAGTGTGACGTCACCGACGCCGCTGCGCCCGCGCGTCACGTCACGGCGTCCGACGTCGTGATCAACTGCGCGGCCTTCACCAAGGTCGACGACGCCGAGCGCGAGGCCGACCGGGCCCACGCCGTGAACGCGACGGGCGCGGGCAACGTCGCCAGGGCGTGCGCCGAAGCCGGTGCCCGAATGATCCACGTGTCGACCGACTACGTGTTCGACGGCGACTTCGGCGGCGGCGAGCCCCGGCCCTACGACGTGGACGACGAGACCAAACCACTGTCGGTGTACGGCAGGTCGAAGCTCGCGGGCGAGCGTGCCGTGCTGGCCGAATTGCCGACCGCACACGTCGTCCGCACCGCGTGGATCTACGAGGGTGCCGACGGCAGTGACTTCGTGGCGATGATGCGCCGCAAGGCCGCCGACGGTGCGACCGTCGACGTGGTCGCCGACCAGATCGGGTCACCCACCTACGTCGGCGATCTGGTGGGGGCACTGCTAGAGGTCGCGGACGGCGGCGTGTCGGGTCCCGTCCTGCACGCCGTCAACGACGGGCCGGCCAGCCGGTTCGACCAGGCGCGGGCGGTCTACGAACTCGTCGGCGCGGACCCCGAGAAGGTTCGGCCCGTCGGCAGCGATCAGCATCCCCGGCCCGCGCCCCGTCCGCCCTACTCCTCGCTGAGTTCGCGGCGGTCGATCGACGCGGGGCTGACGCCGTTGCGGCCCTGGCGGGACGCCCTGATGGCCGCCCTCGACGTCGGCTGACTCGTATTCGGGTAGCGAACAGCCCGTCCGGTAGCTTTGTCGCATGAGTCGATGGGCCAAGACTGCCTTCACACGCCTTTCCGTGGGCCTCGCCGCCCTGCTCGTGGGGGTTTTCGCCCAACCAACGGCGCACGCCGCGCCGCCGGCGGTTCCGGCGGCGGGTTACGGCTTCGGCGACGGCGCGCAGATGACGTGGCTCGGCTCGGCAGACGTCAACCGCGAACTCGACGCGGTCGCCAACACCACGGCGAGCTGGCTGCGCGTCCTCATCCCGTGGACCAAGATCGAGACCGCCAAGGGTCAGTACGACTGGGGACAGACCGACCTGGTGATCAACGCCGCGACCTCTCGTGGGCTGAAGGTCCTCGGCGTGATCGCGTTCTCGCCGGATTGGGCGCGCCCCGGTGGCTCCTACTTCACCGCCCCGCCGAACAACGTCGCGGACTATGCCGACTTCTCGTCGACCGTCGCTCAGCGGTACGGCAGCCGGGTGTCGAGCTGGCAGCTGTGGAACGAGCCGAACCTGCCGCTGTTCTTCGGCTTCACCCCGCACAACGCCCCGCGCTACACCGAGCTGGTGAGGGCCGCCTACCCGGCGATCAAGGCCGTGCAGCCGAACAGCACCGTCGTGTTGGCGGGGCTCAGCCGACTGCCCGGTGACGAGTCGCCGCCTGCGTTCATGGAGAAGATGTACGCCGCCGGCGCCAAGGGCAGCTTCGACGCCGCAGCCGCACACCCGTACGTCTTCCCCTCCGGCTTGGCGGCCAACCCGGAGAACGGATGGTCCGACGTCGGCGCCGTGCACGACGTGATGGCCGCCAACGGCGACGGTGGCAAGCGAATCTGGATCACCGAACTGGGGGCGCCGACGAGTGAGGGTGGCGACGGCGTGAGCCAGCAGGAGCAGGCCAAGCAGATCACCGACGTGCTGTCGGCGGTCGCAGGTCTGCCCTACAGCGGCCCGGCGTTCATCTACAGCATCCGCGACACCGACACCGGGAATCGCGGCGACCGCGAGTCCAACTTCGGCGCACTGCTGACGTCGGATTACCAGCCGAAGTACGCCGCCGGAGTCTTCGCCCGTTGAAGAGGGGCCAACTCGAACGGCGGCTTGGGGCAGTCGGCCGGTTACCCTCTACGCCGTGGGTGACGCGTTGGTAGTGGTCGCGTGAGCGACGAGTCGATGGTGGTCGCGTGAGCGACGAGTTGGTGGTCGTGACGGTGACGTACTCGCCCGGCACCCACCTCGACCGATTCCTCGCGACCCTGTCGCACGCCACCGAGCGTCCGGTCACGGTCGTGATGGCGGACAACGGATCCACCGACGGTGCGCCGGAGGCGGCCGTGCAGCAGCATTCGAACGTCCAATTGCTGCACACCGGAGCCAATCTGGGCTACGGCGGCGCGGTGAACCGGGCGGTCGAGCACTATCTGCACGACCCGTCGTACTCGGGCGACGCCGAGTTCTTCGTGGTCGCGAACCCCGACGTGCAGTGGGGCCCCAACAGCATCGACGAGTTGCTCGAGGCCGCCGCGCGCTGGCCGCGCGCCGGGTCGCTCGGACCGCTGATCCGCGATCCCGACGGGTCGGTCTATCCGTCGGCGCGCCATCAGCCGAGCCTGGTGCGCGGTGGCATGCACGCGGTGGTCGGCCCGTTCTGGAAGTCGAACCCGTGGACGGCGGCCTACCGCCAGGAGCGACTGGAGCCCAGCGAACGCCCGGTCGGCTGGCTGTCCGGCTCGTGCCTTTTGCTACGCAGGTCCGCCTTCGATGGGGTGAACGGCTTCGACGAGCGATATTTCATGTACATGGAGGACGTAGACCTGGGTGATCGGCTGCATCAGGCCGGTTGGCTCAACGTCTACGTGCCGTCGGCGGAGGTTTTGCACGACAAGGGGCACAGCACGGGCCGCGACCCGGCCCGCAACTTGGCTGCCCATCACGTGAGCACCTACACTTTCCTCGCCGACCGGCACCCTCGCTGGTGGCAGGCTCCACTTCGGTGGAGCATCAGGTCGGCCCTCGCAGTACGCGCGCGGCTGGTCGTGGGCAATTCTCGGCGAACACTGGCGAAGGGACGGCGCTGATCGTGGGAACTCCGGTGGATCCAGCGCAGACGGACGCCGTCATCCTGGTCGGGGGACAGGGCACCCGATTGCGGCCGCTGACGCTGTCGGCGCCCAAGCCCATGCTGCCGACGGCGGGGCTGCCGTTCCTGACCCATCTGCTCAGCCGCATCGCGGACGCGGGCATCAAGCACGTCGTGCTCGGAACCTCGTACAAGGCGGACGTGTTCGAGAAGGAGTTCGGCGACGGTTCCGAGCTGGGACTCGACATCGAGTACGTGTTCGAGGAGGAGGCGCGCGGGACCGGTGGCGGCATCGCGAACGTGGCGCCCAAGCTGCGCTACGGCACGTCGCTGGTGTTCAACGGCGACGTGCTGTCCGGAGCCGACCTCAAGGCGCTGCTGACCAGCCATCACGAGCGTCAGGCCGACGTGACCCTGCACCTGGTCCGCGTGGGTGACCCGCGTGCCTTCGGTTGCGTTCCAACGGATTCGGAGGGCGGCGTCACGGCATTCCTGGAGAAGACCCAGGATCCGCCGACCGATCAGATCAACGCGGGCTGCTACGTGTTCCAGCGCGACGTGATCGATCGCATCCCCACCGATCGGGCGGTATCGGTGGAACGCGAGGTGTTCCCCGCGCTGCTGTCCGACGGCCTCAAGGTGTGCGGCTACGTCGACGCCACCTACTGGCGTGACATGGGCACGCCGGACGACTTCGTGCGTGGCTCGGCCGATCTGGTCCGCGGCATCGCGCCGTCGCCCGCGCTCAAGGGCCACCGCGGCGAGGAACTGGTGCACGAGGGCGCGGCCGTGGCACCGGGTGCGCTGCTGATCGGCGGCACGGTCGTGGGCCGCGGTGCCGAGATCGGCGCCGGCGCACGGCTCGACGGCGCCGTCATCTTCGACGGGGCGCGCATCGAGGCCGGCGCGGTGATCGAGCGGTCCATCATCGGGTTCGGTGCCAGGATCGGCCCGCGGGCGCTGATCCGCGACGGCGTCATCGGTGACGGCGCGAACATCGGCGCTCGCTGTGAACTGCTGCGCGGCGCCAGGGTATGGCCGGGGATCACGATCCCCGACGGCGGCATCCGCTACTCCACCGACGTCTAGGCGCGAGCCGCGGCGGCCGCGGCGAGCTGGCGCAGGCCGAAGTCGGCGTCATCTGGTAGACCGTCGAGCGGCCACCACCTCAGGTCGAGCGATTCGTCGCTGCGCATGATCTCGGCGCCTGCCGGGGCGTGCGCCACGAACTGGACGTCGAGGTGACGGGTGGCGACGCCCAGCGAACACGTCAGCGCGTGCACGTGAATCGCCGCGGGGACGGGGTCGACCACGACGCCCTCGATGCCCGACTCCTCGGTGGCCTCCCGCAGCGCGGCCGACGCGATGTCCGGATCGGTGTCCTCGCAGTGGCCGCCGAGCTGAACCCAACGGCCTATCCGCGGATGCAGCGTCAGCAGGGCGTGGCGACCGGTGTGGTCGAGCAGCAGCGTCGACGCGGTGACGTGGCCCGGCTCGCACGACCTGGAGCACGCATCGGGGCGGGCCAGCACGAATGCCAGCACCGCATTGCGCACCGAGTCCTGCGCCGGATCGGTTGGGCGCCAGGTGCTCAGGGTCTCGACGACGGAGGCGTGCGGGCTCACAATTCGACGAGCAGATCGGTGGTCGGCACCGGCGGACGCGGACCGTCGGGTACCGAGCCCTCGGCCGCATGGCCGATCGCGATGGCGCCCAGGGGTTCCCAGTCGGCGGGCAGTTCGAGGTGGGTCCGGACGAGGTCGGCGGCGAAGATGGTCGACCCGATCCAGCAGCTGCCTACGTCGCGGACCGCGAGTGCGACGAGCAGCGCCTGTACGGCGGCGCCGACCGCGACGGTGAACATGGTGTGCTCCGCAGCGGTCCGCTCGGCGTCGGGATACTCGTGGGCGCCGTCGGGCACCATGAACGGGATGATCAATTCGGGCGCGTCGTAGAGGATTCGACCGCGCGCGACGCGACGCTCGACGGCGTCGGCGGGCCTGCCGTCACCGAGCAGGTCGGAACGCCAGTGGTCCGCCATGGCGTCGAGCAGTCGGGTTCTGCGGTCCCGGTCGCGCACCCACGCGAACCGCACGGGGCGGGTGTGGTGTGGTGCGGGGGCCGTCAGCGCCTCACCGACCGCTGCCTCGATCACGGCAGGATCCACCGGTTCCGGGGCGAAGTGACGAATCGACCTGCGGAGCAACTGGGCCTGGGTGCGGCCGAGTTCGATCGCCTCGGCTGCGCCCAGCCAGAACAGGTCCTCCTCGCCCGCGCGAACCAGCGAGTGTCCGTTCGAGCCGTCGTCGCGTGGAGACAGGCCGCGCACCACCGCGACCGGGATGGCGGTCAGCTTGCCCTTCACCAGATCTGCGGCAGCGGCGATCTCGTCGGCGACCGCCACCTCGGTGACGATCAATTCGTTGCCGTGGCCGTCCTGGGCGCCGGCATAGCCGTGCAGCACGGCGAGGCCCGCGGCTCCGATCGCCACGTCGGTCTGTCCGTTGCGCCACGCGCGGCCCATCGTGTCGGTCACGACGACGGCCACCGTGACGCCGAGCAGTTCGCGGAGGCGGTCGCGCAGCGCCGCTGCACTGCCGTCGGGATCGACGGGGAGCAGGGCGAGTTCGGCGGAGTCGACGTTGGATCCGTCGACGCCGGCGGCGGCCTGGACGAGCCCGATGGCGTTCTCGGTGATGAGGGTCCGGCCCTTGCGGGCGAGTACGCGGACGGCCTCGTCGTCGATCAGGCGACGGCGCAGGGCATCTCGTTCGTCCGGGTCGGTCGGGGCGGAGACGATGCGCCCCTCGCTCTTGGACAGCACCTTGCTGGTGACCACGACGACGTCGTCGTCGCGCAGCCAGGGCGCCGCACCGGCGATGGCGGCGGCGACGTCGTCACCGGGGCGGAACTCGGGCAGGGCGGGCACGGGCAGGATCTCGACCGCTCCCGCCGAGCCGTGGTCGACGCTCACGCCAGGCCCGTTAACTGAAGTCCGCTGCGCACCATCTCGGCGGTGGTCGGGGGATCGGACATCAGCAGGGGTATGGACCGGACCTCGAGGCCCTCGACGGTCGCCTCGTCGCCGTCGTCGATCAACCAGCCGTCCAGGATGCCGACGCCGCTGCGCGCGCCGTAGTGCGCACCCACCGCCTCGGACGAGGTCTCCACGCCGATCACCGAGAGACATTCGTCGGCCATGCCGCGCAACGCCCGTCCGGCGACGATGGGGGAGTAGCCGATCACCGGGGCGGGCGTCGAACGCAACGCGGCCCGCACGCCGGGTACGGCGAGGATCGCGCCGATGCTGACGACGGGATTGGACGGCGCGACGAGCACGACGTCGGCCTGTGCGATCGCCTCGGTCACGCCGGGGCCGGCGGTGGCCTTCTCGGCACCGACGAAGGCGAAACCGTGGGTGGGGATCTTGGCGCGGTAGCGCACCCACCACTCCTGGAAGTGGATCGCTCGTCGGCCTCCATCGCCGTCTGGGTTCTTCTCCCCGTCGCTTCGCTCGCCCTGGCCGGGATCGCTTACGACGACGTGCGTTTCGCTCCGATCGTCACTCGCCGGCAACAGTCGGGCCCCTGGCTGCCACCGGTCGCACAGTGCGTCGGTCACCTGGGACAGGGGATAGCCGGCTCGCAGCATCTGGCTGCGCACGAGGTGGGTGGCCAGGTCTCGGTCTCCGAGGCCGAACCAGTCGGGCTGCACGCCGTAGGCCGCGAGTTCCTCCTTGGCATGCCAAGTTTCGTCGCGGTGTCCCCACCCGCGCTCGGGATCTATACCTCCACCTAAGGTGTACATGCAGGTGTCGAGATCGGGGCAGATGCGCACGCCGTGCATCCACGCGTCGTCCCCGACGTTCACCACCGCGGTCAGTTCGTGCTCGCCTGGCAAAGGTGCCGGGGGCGTTGCGCTGAACTGACCCAGGCCCAGCAACCGCTGCACTCCCAAGAGGAAGCGGGCACCACCCACTCCGCCGACCAGAACCGTCACCTTCACACCGATCGACACTAGGCTTTGGCGTGCAATGGTGTCGCCCGCGGGTGGGTGTGACCGACACGCCGGATGTCCGACGCGCCGCGTTTTGATCACGGGATGATATGAAATCCTGCTCTACCGCTTGACCGGTGCAGCTAACCCGTGTCTAATCACATCAGTGTCATTTCGCGGTTGGCCCTCCGGTTCCGGTGTCGCAGACCGAGATTCGATCACTTGTTCGAATTGAATTGGCGCCACTTGCAGGGGTGGGGCTCCAGTGAGCGATCTATGAGACAAGTGAGGAGGCGGAATATGTCTTATGAGCGTGTCGATTTCGACGGCGTCGTACAGTTCGACGGACGGATGCTCGGCTCAGTGGGCAGCGTGCCGCACGCCAATACGGAGCCAGCCCAGTTCGCCGCGCCAGCGCGGCCCCAGCTGAGTTTGGTGCCGTTGCACGAGCGGTTCGACATGGAGTCGGACGACGAGGACGACGATCAGTGGCAGGAGCGCGGTCTGTGCGCTCAGACCGACCCCGAGGCGTTCTTCCCCGAGAAGGGTGGCTCGACCCGCGAGGCCAAGCGCATCTGCCAGGGCTGCGAAGTCCGCGACCGGTGCCTCGAGTACGCGCTGGCCAACGATGAGCGGTTCGGCATCTGGGGTGGGCTCTCCGAGCGGGAACGCCGTCGCCTCAAGCGCGGAATCATCTGACAGACCCTTCGCGCGACCTACCTGAGCCTCGCGCTCAGTCGTCGTCGATCGTCGGGTCGATGACGTTGGGCTCGACGCCCAAGAAGGTGGCCACCTGGGCCACCAAGATCTCGTGCAAGAGATCGGCGAGTTCGTCGGCGTCCTTCACCCGACGCTCGATCGGCTTGCGGAACAACACGATTCGGGCTCGTGTCGAATTGCCCCGAACATCTACTCCCGCCGGGATCAGCCTGGCCAGCGCAATCGGACCGTCGGCGATCACCTCGGGCGGCCACTGCACGCTCTCCGGGTCCTTCGGGGCTATCCGCGGAATCTCGTCCACCGCGACGTCGAGGGCCGACACCCTTTCCTGCCACTGTCGCTCGATCGGCTCATAGGCCTCGAGCACCGCCATGTCGAAGCGCTCGGCCCTGCTGCGCCAACCGGGGACGGTGCTGGGCAGCAGTGGTCCTCGCATCCCCCGTCCTCGGCGCGAGCCCCATCGACGCTGTGCGGGCATCGGTCGATCGTAACGGTTCGGGATCGGCGGTCGTCCGACGCGCGTGTCCGTCACCGGGTGACGGTGCCGCGCGATAGCCTCTGCTCCGTGAACGTTCCTCGTCGCTGCTGCCGGCCTGGGTGCCCGCACTACGCCGTGGCGACGCTGACCTTCGTCTACAAGGACTCGACTGCGGTCGTCGGACCCTTGGCCACCGTGTCGGAACCGCACTCCTGGGATCTGTGCGTCCTGCACGCCGGGCGCATCACGGCGCCGCGTGGATGGGAGCTGGTTCGCCACGCCGGACCATTGCCGTCGCACACCGACGACGACGATCTCGTCGCCCTGGCCGACGCCGTCCGCGAGGCCCGCGACGGGGCCGTGCCGTCGAGTGGTGCGGTCGCCGGCTTCTCCGATCCGACCACGGGGATCCAGGGCGGAGCGCTGATGGCGCCCGCTGCTCGTCGCGTGGAGCCCAACGGCCGCCGACGGGGACATCTGCGGGTCCTGCCCGATCCCTCGGACTGAGCGAACGGATCGCTGACGGACCCGTGTGAGCGGCGGCGCGAGAAATCGCGAGCCGATAGGCTGGAGTCACGAGCATTCTGCGAGGGGATGCGGTGACCGTTGATGGGATCTAGGAGTTCTATGTCTCGGCCCGCTGCCGCTGTCCAACGAGTCATCAAGGCGTATGACGTACGCGGGCTGGTCGGTGAGCAAATCGACGAGGACTTCGTCCGCGACGTCGGCGGCGCCTTCGCCCGCCTGATGCGCGACGAGCAGACCCCCGGAGCCAGCCAGGTCGTCATCGGCTACGACATGCGGGAGAGTTCGCCGTCGCTGGCCGCGGCGTTCGCCGACGGGGTGGTGGCCCAGGGGCTCGACGTCGTCCGGATCGGCCTCGCCTCGACCGATCAGCTCTACTTTGCCTCCGGCCTGCTCGACTGCCCCGGCGCGATGTTCACCGCAAGCCACAATCCCGCCGCCTACAACGGCATCAAGCTGTGTCGCGCGGGCGCCAAGCCGGTCGGCAAGGACACCGGCCTGACGACCATCAGCGACGAGGTCATCGGCGGCGTGCCCGAGGGCGGCGGAGCGACCGGCTCGATCGAGGATCGCGACGTCCTCGCCGAGTACGGCGACTTCCTGCGGTCACTGGTCGACCTGCGCGCCAGCAGGCCGCTGCGCGTCGCCGTCGACGCGGGCAACGGCATGGGCGGGCACACCTCGCCCGCCGTGCTCGGTGCGATCCCCGGCATCACGCTCCTGCCGCTCTACTTCGAACTCGACGGCACCTTCCCCAACCACGAGGCCAACCCGCTCGACCCGGCCAACCTCGTCGATCTGCAGAAGCACGTACTCGACACCGGCGCCGACATCGGCCTGGCCTTCGACGGTGACGCCGACCGCTGCTTCGTCGTCGACGAACGCGGCATGCCCGTCTCGCCGTCCGCCGTCACCGCCCTGGTGGCCGGTCGCGAACTCGGCCGCGAGATCGGCGCCACCGTCATCCACAACCTGATCACCTCGCGCGCCGTGCCCGAGCTGATCGTCGAACGCGGCGGCACCGCGGTGCGGTCGCGCGTCGGCCACTCCTACATCAAGGGGCTGATGGCCGAGACCGGCGCCATCTTCGGCGGTGAGCACTCGGCGCACTACTACTTCCGCGACTTCTGGGGCGCCGACTCCGGCATGCTGGCGGCGCTGCACGTCCTAGCCGCGCTCGGCGAGCAGGAGCGGCCGCTGTCGGCGATCATGGCCGACTACCAGCGCTACGAGGCGTCCGGCGAGATCAACTACACGGTGGCGGACGCCGCGGCCTGCGTCGACGCGGTGCTCAAGTCGTACGAGGGACACATCCACTCGATCGACCACCTCGACGGTGTCACCGTCGACCTCGGCGACGGGCGCTGGTTCAACCTGCGCACCTCGAACACCGAACCGCTGCTGCGGCTCAACGTGGAGGCCCGCACGGCCGCAGAGGTCGACGAGATCGTCGGGCACGTCGGCGGCCGGATAGTCGCCGCCTCGGGAAGCGGCCAGCCCGTCCCATGAGCGCTGAACCGCGCGCCGGCGCTGCGACCATCGACCTCGACGACGTCGACGGTCTGCTCGACGCCGACCGCGACGGACTGCTCCGCGCCGCATCGATGGCCGGGGCTCAGATGCGTTCCACCGCAGCCGCCTTCGACGAAGGCCTGTTCGAGCCGATGCGCTCGGATCATCCACCCCGCACCGTGATCTGGGTGGCGGGCACCGGTACCGCCTCAGCGGCGGGCGCACTGCTGGTCGCCGCACTCGGCGCCTCCACGGTCGCGCCGATCGTCACCGCGTCCGAGGTGCCCCCGTGGGTGGGCGCCCTCGACGTCCTGGTCGTGGCCGGCGACGACGCCGCCGATCCCGCGCTGGTGACCGCCGTCGCCACGGGCGTGCGTCGCGGCGCACGCGTTCTGGTGGTCGCGCCGGAGGAGGGGCCGCTGCGCGATGCCGCCGCAGGCCGCGCGGTGCTGCTCGGCCCGCGCCTACCCGTGCCCGACGACTTCAGCCTCGCCCGGTACCTGGCGGCGGGGCTGCTCCTCCTGCACGTCGTCGACCCCGGCATGCAGGTCGACGTGGCGGCCCTGGCCGACGAACTCGACGCCGAGGCACTGCGCAACAGTGCGGGCCGGGACGTCTTCACCAATCCGGCAAAGGCGCTCGCCGACCGGATGTCCGACGCGACCGTCGTCGTCGCCGGCGAGGGCGCGCCGATGCTGGCACTGGCCCGGCACGTGAGCGCCGTGCTGCTGCGCGTGGGTCTTCGACCCGTGACGTCGGCCGCGTTGACCGACGTACTCGTGGCCCTGCGCGGTGGGCTCAACCGAAACACCAACGACTTCGAGACGTCGATCTTCCACGACGAGGAACTCGACGGCCCGCTGCCGTCGCGCGTCCGCGCCATCGTGCTGACCGCCGATCAGGACCGGCCGACCACGCTGTCGCGGCTCAGCGGGTACGACGACGTCACCACCACCAGCGCAGGCGACGTGGGGGACACCGCGGCGCCTCCGCCGAGCGGTCGGCTCGAACAGCAGTTGGCGATGTTGGCGGTACGGCTCGAGATGGCGGCCGTGTATCTGCGATTGGTTCGGGGTTAGTCGCATGAACCTACTCAAGGGCGCACTGCGGACCTACGCCTGGGGCTCGCGCACGGCGATCGCGGAGTTCACCGGAAGGCCAAGCCCCACACCGCATCCGGAAGCCGAACTGTGGCTGGGCGCGCACCCCGGTGATCCCGCCCGGCTGATGTCCGACGACGGCGAGACCTCGCTGCTCGAGGTCATCGGGAGCGACGCCGAAGGGCAGCTGGGCGCCGCCACGCGCGACCGCTTCGGCGATGCGCTGCCGTTCCTCGCCAAGGTGCTCGCCGCCGACGAGCCGCTGTCGCTGCAGGCACACCCGAGCGCCGCGCAGGCCGCCGAGGGCTACGCCAGGGAGGACCGGCTCGGGATCCCGATCAACGGGCCTGCCCGCAACTACCGCGACCGCAGCCACAAACCGGAACTGATCGTCGCGCTCGGCCCCTTCGAGGCGCTGGCGGGGTTCCGTCCCGCGGCCGGCAGCGTCGAACTCATGCAGGCGTTGGCCGTTCCCGCACTCGACCCGTACATCGGTCTGCTGTCGGGCCAGTCCGATGCGGACGGTTTACGCGCGCTGTTCACCACCTGGATCACTGCGCCCCAACCCCAGCTGGACGTGCTGGTGCCCACCGTCCTCGACGGCGCGGTGAACTACATCCGCTCGGGGCAGACGGCGTTCGCCGCCGAGGCGAAGACACTGCTCGAACTCGGCGAGCGCTACCCCGGTGACGCCGGCGTGCTCGCGGCGATGCTGCTCAACCGCATCAGTCTCGACGAGGGCCAGGGCATCTTCCTGCCGGCGGGCAACCTGCACGCATACCTGCACGGCATGGGCTTCGAGGTGATGGCCAACTCCGACAACGTGCTTCGCGGTGGGCTCACGCCCAAGCACGTCGACGTACCCGAGCTGCTGCGCGTGCTCGACTTCACGCCGAATGCTGAGGTCGTCATCGAACCCCGGGTCGTCGGCGACGGCCTCGAACTGGTCTACGACACTCCCGCACCGGAATTCGCGGTGTCGGTGCTGTCACTCGACGGCGAGCACCTCGGCCACGAACTCGATGCGCCTGCCCGCCACGACGGACCGCAGGTGCTGCTGTGTACCGAGGGTTCGGTTGCCGTGCATGCGAAGTCGAACACCTTGACCCTCGAGCGCGGCGCGTCGGCGTGGGTCCCCGCCGACGACGGCCCCATCCGGCTGGTCGCCGAGCGGCCGAGCAAGCTGTTCCGCGCGACCGTCGGAATCTAGGACGCCGACACCCGGTCCCGCTGCGGTGCCGACCGCAGGGACCGGCGCTTCTCGGCGATCAACAGACCCATGTTGTGCCGGATCGTGCGGCCCAGTGTGCGGGCATCCGGGACCATGTAGAGGCTGTCCAACAGGCTGAAGCGGCGCAGGAACCACTCGGCCAGATCGGCCTCCGTCTCGGCGGCACCGAGGAACTGGTCGAACAGCTTGCCCACCCTGATGTACCACCAGGGCACGTGCTCGGCGGTCGCGTTGTGCAACGCGAGGTCGCCGACGGCGTTCATCGTCCACACCGGCCACGTCGTCTTCTTCGTCGCCCGGAACAGTCGCGCCGCCATGTCCTGCTCACCGGACTCCAGCACCGCCCGCAGATTGCGCGCCTGGATCGACGTCATCGTCATGCCCTGGCCGTACGTCGGGTTGAAGCTCACGACGGCGTCGCCGAACGGGATGATGCCCGACGGGAACCGATCCATCTTGTCGAAGCGCCGCCACCGGCTGGTCGGGTACTTGTGGAAGGCCATCTCGCCGATGGGTTCGCCGCTGCGCAGCGCCGCGCTGAGGTGCGGCGGCAGCAGCGTGTCGGCGAGTTCGTAGATCTCCGCCAGGTTCTGCGGCGGCGGAACCTTGCCGGTCCCGAACGTCGTCACGCTCCAGTTGCCGTCCTCGTAGAGGAGCATGCCGAGGCCGACGGGATGATCGTGGGACGCCCCGGCCACCACGACCTTCTCCTTGATGACGCCTTCGGGTATGTGCACCTGATGGGTCGCGTAGTCGATCCCGACGTCCACGGTGTCCTCGGTCGGACGGCCGAACCCCCACTGCTCCAACCAGACCGGCAGCCGGGTGCCCCGGCCCGTCGCGTCGACGACCAGGTCGGCGGGAACCACGCTGGACTCGTCACCGGCCCGCAGATAGACGCCGGTCACGCGCTCCCGGGCCGCGTCGTACCGGGGTTCGGCGACGCTGGTCCTGACCAGTTCGACGTTCGGGATGGCCAATGCGCGCTTGCGGATCTGCCACTCCAGGTGCGGCCGGCTCGGCACGTACGCGGTGAACTCGCGCTTGAGCGTCGTCTTCGTGCCGAGCACGTGGCCGGCAGCACCGAAGTGAATGCAGTCGGGCCGGTTCTCCAGCATCGGTACGCCCGCGGCCACCATGTCGTCGAGCAACCCGGGGAACAGGTCCTCGAACTCGGCGGCCCCGCGTGCCATCAGCAGGTGCACGTGGCGGCCCTGCGGCACCGCGGTCCGGTTGGCCGGGCCGTCGGGGAGTTCGTCGCGTTCATAGATGGTCACGCGCTCGTAGGTGTCCGACAGCACTCGAGCCGCGCACAGTCCCGCAAGGCTCGCACCGATCACAATGGCCTGTTTGCCCATGACTGCGACGGTACTGGGTATGGTCCCCGTCACACGAACCATGGAGGAGCTCCGAAGATGACGGAACGGTGGCGTATCAAGTCGGTCGAGCAGTCGATTGCCGACACCGACGAGCCGGACACCCGTCTACGCAAGGACCTCACGTGGCGTGACCTCACGGTCTTCGGGGTGTCGGTCGTCATCGGGGCGGGAATCTTCACGATCACCGCGTCGACGGCCGGTGACCTCACCGGACCGGCGATCTCCATCTCGTTCGTGATCGCCGCCATCACCTGTGGGCTGGCGGCTCTCTGCTACGCCGAGTTCGCCTCGACGGTGCCGGTGGCCGGTAGTGCCTACACGTTCTCCTACGCCACCTTCGGCGAGTTCACGGCCTGGATCATCGGCTGGGACCTGATCTTGGAGTTCGCGGTCGCCGCGGCGGTGGTGGCGAAGGGCTGGTCGTCCTATCTGGGCACGGTCTTCGGCTTCTCGGGCGGCACGGTCGATCTCGGCCCCGTCACGCTGGACTGGGGCGCACTGATCATCATCGGCGTGCTATGTCTGCTGCTGGCGCGCGGCACCAAGCTCTCGTCGAACTTCAGCGCGGTCGTCACCGCGATCAAGGTCACCGTGGTGCTGCTCGTCGTGATCGTCGGCGCGTTCTACGTCAAGGCGGCCAACTACAGCCCGTTCATCCCGCCCGCGGAGACCAACGCCGACACCGGATCGGGCATCGACCAGTCGGTGTTCTCGCTGATCACCGGCGCCGAGGGCAGTACGTACGGCTGGTACGGCCTGCTGGCGGGCGCGTCGATCGTGTTCTTCGCCTTCATCGGCTTCGACATCGTCGCGACCACCGCGGAGGAGACCAAGAACCCGCAGCGCGACGTGCCGCGCGGCATCTTGTACTCGCTGGCGATCGTCACGTTCCTCTACGTCGCGGTGTCGGTCGTGCTGTCGGGCATGGTGCCCTACACCGACCTGACCACCGGCCCCGACGGTCAGGCGAATCTGGCCACGGCGTTCACCGCCAACGGGGTCGACTGGGCAGCCACGATCATCTCGATCGGTGCTCTCGCGGGTCTCACCACCGTGGTGATGGTCCTGCTGCTGGGGCAGATCAGGGTGCTGTTCGCGATGTCCCGCGACGGTCTGCTGCCGCGTCAGCTGGCCAAGACCGGATCGCATGGCACGCCGGTGCGGATCACCGTGGTGGTCGGCCTCGTCGTCGCGCTCGCCGCCTCGGTGTTCCCGATCGAACGCCTCGAGGAGATGGTGAATGTCGGCACGCTGTTCGCATTCGTCCTGGTCTCGGCCGGGGTGATCGTGCTGCGGCGGACGCGGCCCGACCTGCCACGGGGTTTCCGTGCCCCGTTCGTGCCGGTGCTGCCGATCGTGTCGATCCTCGCCTGCCTCTGGCTGATGCTGAACCTCACCGGGCTCACGTGGATCCGGTTCGGCATCTGGATGGTCATCGGCGTCGTCGTCTACCTGCTCTACGGCCGCAGGCACTCGCTGCTCGGCCGCCGTGAGGCCACCGCCTCGCCGACGACGTAACCCCTTCCGGGGCCCCGCGCCCCTTCACCTCCCGCCGAGACTGCTGACAGATCGCGTTTCACCTCTGGAACCCGATCTGTCAGCAGTCTCGGCCGTTGTGGGGTCAGTCGGTTTTACAAAACATGGCTTTCTGTCTAGACAACCGACAAATACGGTCCTATAGTCAACGCAGGCAGTGATGGCTCTCACATGGAGGTGAATTAGCTGTGACCACGCAGATCGAACCGAATGCGAACGTCCCGGTGGACCAGTGGCGCGACAAGAAGCGCTACCTGTGGCTCATGGGGCTGATCGTGCCGACGGCGGTGCTGGTGATGCTCCCGATCGTCTGGGCGCTCAATCAGCTCGGCTGGCACGCGGCGGCGCAGGTCCCGTTCTGGATCGGGCCGATCCTGGTGTACGTCGTACTACCGCTGCTCGACCGGAAGTTCGGACCCGACGGCGAGAACCCGCCCGACGAGGTGGTCGCGCGACTGGAGAACGACAAGTACTACCGCTGGTGCACCTACAGCTTCATCCCGTTCCAATACCTCACCGTCGTCATCGGCGCCTACCTCTTCACGGCCTCGGATCTCGGCTGGCTGGGGTTCGACGGCTCACTGAGCTGGCCGGCGAAGATTGGTCTCGCACTGTCGGTCGGCATGATGGGCGGCGTCGGCATCAACACAGCGCACGAGCTGGGCCACAAGAAGGACTCGCTCGAGCGGTGGCTGTCGAAGATCACGCTCGCCCAGACCTGCTACGGGCACTTCTTCATCGAGCACAACCGCGGCCATCACGTCCGGGTCGCCACGCCCGAGGATCCCGCATCGGCGCGGTTCGGCGAGACCTTCTGGGAGTTCCTGCCCCGCAGCGTGTGGGGCAGCCTGAAGTCGTCGTGGGAGCTGGAGGCGCAGCGGCTGCGCCGGCTCGACAAGAGCCCGTGGCACTGGTCGAACGACGTGCTGAATGCCTGGGCGATGTCAGTGGTGCTCTATGGCTCGCTGATCGCGGTGTTCGGTCTCGCGCTGATCCCGTACGTGGTGATCTCCGCGGTGTTCGGGTTCGCGCTGCTGGAGACAGTGAACTACCTCGAGCACTATGGGCTGCTCCGGCAGAAGACGACCAGCGGGCGGTACGAGCGCTGCGCGCCCCAGCACAGCTGGAACTCCGATCACCTGGTGACCAACCTGTTCCTCTACCACCTGCAGCGGCACAGCGATCACCACGCGAACCCGACTCGCCGCTACCAGACGCTGCGCAGCATGGAGGGCGCTCCGAACCTCCCGAGCGGGTACGCGTCGATGATCGGATTGACCTACTTCCCGCCGCTGTGGCGCAAGGTGATGGACCACCGCGTGCTGGCGCACTACGACGGCGACATCAGCCGCGTCAACGTCCACCCGCGGGTCCGCGACAAGGTGCTGGCCAAGTACGGCGAGCAGCAGTGAGCGCCTACCGCTGCCCGGGTTGCGACTTCGTCTACGACGAGGCCAAAGGTGCGCCGCGCGAGGGGTTTCCGGCCGGCACGTCGTGGGACCAGATACCCGACGACTGGGCCTGCCCCGACTGCGCGGTGCGCGAGAAGATCGACTTCGAACCCGGGGCGAGCGAAGCCACGGGAAATGACACAGAAGGATCGTCGGCATGAGTGATTACAAGCTGTTCGTCTGCGTGCAATGCGGATTCGAGTACGACGAGGAGAAGGGCTGGCCGGAGGACGGCATCGCGCCGGGCACCCGGTGGGACGACATCCCCGACGACTGGAGCTGCCCGGATTGCGGTGCGGCCAAGTCCGACTTCGAGATGATCGAGGTCGCCAGGCCGTGAACGCGACCCGGCAGTGACGACGTCCCTGGCGCCCGAAACCGATACTGTCGCCCGTGTGAGCGCAGACCGTGACCGTCGTTCGGCCCAGAGGGTGCCGTACGCCGAGGCGTCCCGGGTGCTGCTGCGCGACTCGATCCTCGATGGCATGCGCGAGCTGCTGCTGTCCCGTGACTGGTCGTCGATCACGCTGTCCGACGTCGCCAAGGCGGCAGGCATCAGCAGGCAGACGATCTACAACGAGTTCGGGTCGCGACAGGGCCTCGCCGAGGGGTACGCGCTGCGCCTATCCGATCGCCTGGTCGACGCCGTCGACCACGCGATCGACGGCAACGTCGGTAACATCCACACCGCGTTCCTCGAGGGCTTTCGCGCGTTCTTCGCCGAGTCCGCCTCCGACCCGCTGGTCATCTCGCTGCTGACCGGCGTGGCCAAGCCGGACCTGCTGCAGATCATCACCACCGACAGTGCGCCGATCATCACGCGCTGCTCGGAACGGCTGACGTCGACCTTCATGCACAGCTGGGTGCGCGCCAGCGAGGAGGACTCCGGCGTCCTCGCCCGCGCCATCGTCCGGCTGGCCATGAGCTACGTCTCGATGCCGCCGGAAGCCAATCACGACGTGGCTCGTGACCTGGCCAGATTGATGACACCGTTCGCCGAACGCTACGGTGTAATAGATACCCCTTAGCCGGCAGAGCGCTTCAGTCGCCTGTCCCGCGAGCCCGCAGGCCGAGGGTGTCTACTTGCTGTTGCCGTTGCACGCTTCCGCGCGCCCACGGCACGACTTACGAACAAAAGGGACGAAATACATGACTGCACCAGAATTGACCGTCGACGTCCGCAATGGCATCGACTACAAGGTGGCCGACCTCTCGCTCGCCGAATTCGGCCGCAAGGAGATCCGCCTCGCCGAGCACGAGATGCCCGGTCTGATGGCGCTGCGTCGCGAATACGCCGACGTCGCACCGCTGAAGGGCGCCCGGGTGTCCGGTTCGCTGCACATGACCGTGCAGACGGCCGTGCTGATCGAGACCCTGGTGAGCCTCGGCGCCGAGGTCCGCTGGGCCTCGTGCAACATCTTCTCCACCCAGGACCACGCCGCCGCCGCAACCGTCGTCGGGCCGCACGGCACCGTCGAGGAGCCCAAGGGCGTCCCCGTGTTCGCGTGGAAGGGCGAGAGCCTCGAGGAGTACTGGTGGGCGGCCGAGCAGATGCTGACCTGGCCGGGTGAGCCCGCGAACATGATCCTCGACGACGGCGGCGACGCCACCATGCTGGTGCTGCGCGGCGCCGAGTTCGAGAAGGCCGGCGTCGTGCCGCCCGAGGACGACGAGCACTCCGACGAGTACAAGGTGTTCCTGAACCTGCTGCGTCGCTCCATCGAGGCCGACAGCACGAAGTGGAGCAAGGTCGCAGAGTCCGTCAAGGGCGTCACCGAGGAGACCACCACCGGTGTCCTGCGGCTGTACCAGTTCGCCGCAGCCGGCGAGCTCGCCTTCCCGGCCATCAACGTCAACGACTCGGTCACCAAGAGCAAGTTCGACAACAAGTACGGCACCCGCCACTCACTGATCGACGGCATCAACCGCGGCACCGACGTCCTCATCGGCGGCAAGGCCGCACTGGTGTGCGGCTACGGCGACGTCGGCAAGGGCTGCGCCGAGGCGCTCAAGGCACAGGGTGCGCGCGTCGCGGTCACCGAGATCGACCCGATCAACGCCCTGCAGGCGCTCATGGACGGCTTCGAGGTCAAGACCGTCGAAGAGGCCATCGGCTGGGCCGACATCGTCATCACCGCCACCGGCAACCAGGGCATCATCACGCTCGATCACATGCGGAAGATGAAGCACCAGGCGATCCTGGGCAACATCGGCCACTTCGACGACGAGATCGAGATGGCCCGTCTGGAGCGCGACAAGGACATCCGTCGCATCAACATCAAGCCGCAGGTCGACGAGTTCATCTTCCCCGACGGCCACTCGATCATCGTGCTGTCCGAGGGTCGTCTGCTGAACCTCGGCAACGCGACCGGGCACCCGTCGTTCGTGATGAGCAACAGCTTCTCGAACCAGGTCATCGCCCAGATCGAGCTGTGGACCAAGAACGACGAGTACGACAACGAGGTCTACCGCCTCGCCAAGCACCTCGACGAGAAGGTCGCCAAGATCCACGTCGAGGCACTCGGCGGATCGCTGACCAAGCTCACCAAGGAGCAGGCCGAGTACATCGGCGTCGACGTCGACGGCCCGTACAAGCCGGAGCACTACCGCTACTGATCGTCTCGCCGTATCACCGGCGAGCGTCGTCTCACGGAAAGCCCCTGGCACACATCGTGTGCCGGGGGTTTTCCCGTTGGGTGGGGCGAAACGACCGTCGGATGCGGAGGAATCGACCTCGTGGCCCGGAATGATCATTAACATAGCGGGTCAGTCGAGAGTCGGGGAGACGTCGTGGACGCATACGAAAGTGCGCGCGCACTGCTGCGCACGGAGATGACGATCGCCGAGTGGATCGGTCTGGCGGTGATCGTCAACGCGCCCTATGCGATCCTGGGCGTGGCGTGGGCACTGCTCCACGCCGACCGCTTCGCCGGATTGACCGGCATGCACCTGGTGGTGTCGGTCGTGGGCAGCGTGCTGGCGTGGCCATTGCTCCTCGTCGGCGCGTGCACGGTGTGACGACCCGTGTCCGTTGATCCCGTCGAGGGCGAATCATCTTCTGCGAGGTCCGAACTCGCGCTGGAGCAGTGCCGCATCACGATCGGTCGCCGCACCGCCCGTTGGACCGACGACGACGTCACCGCGTCCGACGCCATGGACTTCTGGGCCTTCGCCGCCGGCGCCGCCAACGTCGTCATGCAGTTGTCCCGGCCGCAGGTGGGGTACGGCGTCGTCGAGAGCAGGGTCGAATCCGGCAACCTGCTGGTGCACCCGTGGAAGCGGGCGCGCACGACGTTCCAGTACCTCGCCGTGGCGCTGCTGGGTTCCGACGACGACCGCGTCGCTTTCAAGGCGGCGGTCGACGGCGTCCACCGCGAGGTCACGTCGACGACGGCGAGTCCGGTCCGCTACAGCGCGTTCGACCGCGAGCTTCAGATGTGGGTCGCCGCATGCCTGTTCGTCGGCCTCGAGGACACCTATCAACTGCTGCGGGGTGTGATGACGCCCGAGCAGTCCGAGCAGTTCTATCGGTCGGCATGGCCACTCGGCACCACGCTGCAGGTCACCGAGGACCAATGGCCTGGTACCCGCGCCCAGTTCGACGACTACTGGGTCGATGCCTGTCGGCGCGTCGCCGTCGACGCGGTCGTGCGGAGTTACCTGCGGGACCTGCTGAACCTCCAGATGATCAATCCCGTTCTGCGGCTACCGATGCGGCCGTTGCTGAAATTCCTTACCGCGGGTTTCCTTGCACCCCTGTTTCGCGATGCACTGGGAATGGGCTGGGGGAGGGGACGACAGTTCGCCTTCGAGCGCCTGTTCCTGAGCGTCGCCTTCGCGAACAGATTCCTGCCCGCGTTCGTCCGTCAGGGTGGCAGCTACGTCCTGCTCGCGGACGTACGCCGTCGAATCCGAACCCATCGACGATTGGTGTGACACATGGAGACTCGGGAAGTGCATCAACCGGTCCGCGGCCGGGCACGTCGATTGCTCGGCCGCAAGGTCAGCGTCGAGGCGATGATCGAATTCGGGCTGTGGTTGGCGATCCCACACATCCTGATCGGCCTGGGCTACTCGTTGCTTCGCTACGAGACCATCACCGCGCTCGAGAAGCAACTGCAACCGCTGCTCCCCGCAGCCGCCGATCTCGCTGCGTTCGGAATGGTCGCGTTGCTGTGGCCGTTGTTCGCCGTCGTACCCGATCTGTGCGCGTAATGGCAAAATGGTCACAACCTCGTTCGAGCGCAAGGACTTTCACGGTTCAGAACTCGAGCAGTGCGACGAAGCCGTTACATAAGTGGCTTGATTTGTTACGGTTCGGCCATCATGGGTCGCTTACTGGGGGTCGTCGTCGTCGTCGCGCTGCTGTTCGGAACGCTGGGGGCACTGCCGTCGGCATACGCGCAGCCGGACCCGACCAACGACGTTCGTGACCCCAAGTACAACGAGGACGAGTACCTGGCGTTCTACACGCCGCCGGACCCCTTGCCGCCCGGTAGCCCGGGCGACGTGGTCCGCTCGGAGCCGTCGCGCCTCGTGCTCGAGCCGTCCGGCCAGCTCGGGGCCATCATGGCCACCGGTACCCGAATCATGTACCGCAGCACCGACGCCCGCGGCAATCCGATGGCGGTCACCGGAACCTACTTCGAACCGTTCAACGACTGGCCGGGGCAGGGTCCGCGGCCGCTGATCGTCTACGGTCCCGGCACGCAGGGGCAGGGCGACCAGTGCGCGCCGTCGCGGCAGTTCAACCAGGGCATCCACTTCTCGCCGTACCTCGACATCGCGTTCAACTACGAGGAGCTGTTCGTCGCCACCATGGTGGCGCGGGGCTTCGCGATCGTGATGACCGACTATCAGGGCCTGGGTACCCCGGGTCTGCACACCTACGTCAACCGCGTCGCGCAGGGCAACGCGATGCTCGACGCGGGCCGGGCGGCGATGCGCCTGCCGGAGACGTCGTTGAATCCAAATGGGCCGCTGGCATTTTGGGGCTACTCCCAGGGCGGCGGTGCGGCGGCGTCGGCCGCAGAACTCGCGTCGTCCTACGCGCCGGAGTTGCACGTCGTCGGAACCTACGCGGGTGCGCCGCCTGCCGATCTCAAGGAACTGTTCCCTTACGCCGACGGTAGCGCGCTGGTGGGCGTGGTCGGATACGCGCTGAACTCGGTCATCACGACGTATCCGGAATTCGCGCAAACGATCCGGGACAAGCTCACCCCGCGTGGCGCCGACATGTTGGCGAAGGTCCAGGATCAGTGCGTCGCCGAGACCGCCACCAAGTTCATGTTCCGGCACCTGCAGCCCTACTTCGAGGACGACATCTTCGCGACGGTGGAGCGGGAGCCGTTCAAGACGCTGTTCGACATGCAGCGCATCGGCAAGCTCGTGCCGAATGCTCCCGCGCTCATCCTGAGCAACCGGTTCGACCCGCTCGTCCCTTGGACTGCCTCCAATCAACTCGGCCGCGACTGGTGTGGCCACGGGGCCGACGTCCAGTTCTGGACCAACGAACAGCCGCCGTTCCTCAACAAGGCCGTCGTCAACCACGCCCTGCCGATGCTGGTCGACGGTGAACGTGCCATGCAGTGGATCGCCGATCGGTTCAACGGTCTGCCGACGACGCCCAACTGCGGTCAGTTCTAGGGCGCGCCGGTCAGCACCAGGTCGACTGCGGCCTCGATGACGTCGTCGTCGGGGAGTGCGCCGAACATCATCGTCGGGCAGGCCACCACGCCGGAGAGCATCGAGGTGGCCGCCTGCAGCCGCGACCCCTCGAAGACCTGGCCCAGCATGGTGCGGATGGGCCGCTGGCCGTCGCCGTTGATGCGATCCCGGATCGCGGCCATCTCGTCGACCGAGGCCCACTGGGCCATGACCGACAGGATCTGATCGAGCCGGAAGTCCGTCACCGCCTGCCGGAAGATGCGTAGTTCGCCGATCAGGTCGGTGCGCAGGTCGCCGGTGGGTTCCTGATGGGGGAAGTCGCCGAGTGCGTCGAGCGCGAGCATGATCAGTTCCACCCGCGACGGCCAGTGGGTGTAGAGGGTGGTCTTCGAGTAGCCGGCGATCTCCGCGACATGGGCGTGGGTCAGCGCGTCGGCGCCCTCGCCGGTGAGGACCTGCAGCGCAGCCCGGGACACGTCGCCGCGCGTGCGCGCCACCCGGGCGTCCTGTCCTGAATCGGCCGATTCGGATCGGTCTGGAGGTGTCACGGGCCACCTCCTCGCCGTCGTGTGCACCGAAGGGCACAAAGTATCTAATGAACGCTCTGTTCAATAATGACATGAATGTTCACAAATGTACGTTTAGCGCAGTATTGGACGGGGGATTCACCGCGCGGGATGCGGGTCGGGTGAGTGGGTTCGCGTCGCATCAACCGTCAGACGGCGCCATGCGTCGAGCGAAAGGCCATCAATGTCTGCAATCCTCTTCGGCTCCATCAGCACCCTCGCCGACACGTCGGAACTACAGCGACGCGCGTTCAACGAGGCGTTCGCCAGCCACGGCCTGGACTGGGACTGGTCCAGGGACGACTACACCGCCATGCTCGGGTCCAACGGCGGCGCCCAGCGCGTGGCCGAGTACGCATCGTCACGCGGCCAGGACGTCGATTCGTCGGCCATCCACGCCACGAAGTCCGAGATCTTCCGAAAGCTGCTCGGCAGCGAGGACGTCGCACCGCGACCCGGGGTCGTTCCCACGATGGAGAGGGCCAAGCAGGAGGGCTACAAGCTCGGCCTGGTCACGACCACGTCGACCGAGAACGTCGCGGCGCTGCTCGCCGCACTCCAGCGCACGCTCAATGCCGACGCCTTCGACCTGGTCGTGGACAGCTCGTCGGTCGACGAGTCCAAGCCCGACCCCGCGTCCTACCTCTTCGCCCTCGAGAAGCTCGGCGAGGACGCGTCGAGCGCCGTCGCGATCGAAGACAACGTGGGCGGCGTGCAGGCCGCCTCGCGCGCCGGCGTCACCTGCGTCGCCTTCCCCAACGAGAACACCAGCGGCGGTGACTTCAGTGCGGCCGCCGAAACCGTCGACGCGCTCGACGCCGACCGCATCGTCGAGCTGACCCGCGCCTGATCGCGGACCCAACAACCAGACCTAGGAGAACCTCATGAGCAACATGCAGGCTCGAGTGACGAGCAGCGACAGGGCGTTTCACGTCGAAGGCTACGAGAAGATCGAGTACGACCTGCTGTACGTCGACGGCATCTTCGCACCCGAGCAGGGAGCGCTGGCCGATTGCTACCGCCCCTACGGCCGGGTGTTGATGGTCATCGACGAAGCGGTGTACGAACATTACGGCGATCAGATCTGCGTCTACTTCGATCATCACGACATTGCGCTGACGGTGATACCCGTGCAGATCCGCGAGACGGCCAAGTCGCTGGAGACGTTCGAACGCATCGTCGGTGAGTTCGACGCCTACGGTCTGGTGCGCACCGAACCCGTCCTCGTCGTCGGTGGCGGATTGACCACCGACGTCGCGGGTTTCGCGTGCGCGAGCTACCGCCGCAACACGCCCTACATCCGCATCCCCACCACGCTGATCGGACTGATCGACGCCAGTGTGTCGATCAAGGTGGCGGTCAACCACGGCAAGCACAAGAACCGCCTAGGCGCCTACCACGCCTCGCAGAAGGTGTTCCTCGACTTCTCGTTCCTGCGGACGCTGCCCGAGGATCAGGTACGCAACGGCATGGCGGAGTTGATCAAGATCGCCGTCGTCGGCAACGCGGAGATCTTCGACCTGCTCGAGAAGCATGGCGCGGACCTGCTGCGCACCCGCTTCGGGCACCTCGACGGGACCGAAGAACTCCGGCAGGTCGCCGACCGTCTCACCTACCAGGCCATCGCCACGATGCTGGACCTCGAGGCACCGAACCTGCACGAGATCGACCTGGACCGGGTGATCGCCTTCGGTCACACGTGGAGTCCCACATTGGAACTCACGCCGCCGGAGCCGTTCTTCCACGGGCATGCGATCAACATCGACATGGCGCTGTCGACCACGCTCGCCGAACAGCGGGGTCTACTCTCGGCAACCGATCGCGACCGGGTGCTCAACGTGATGAGCGCGCTCGGCCTGGCACTCGACAGTGATTACCTCACCGCCGATCTGCTGGCCTCGGCCACCGACTCGATCCTGAAGACCCGCGACGGCATCCTGCGGGCCGCCGTCCCGGATCCGATCGGCTCGTGCCGGTTCCTCAACGACGTCACCGTCGACGAACTCGCCGACACGCTGACGTTGCACAAGAAGCTGTGCCTCGAGTTCGACCGTGGCGGGGACGGTGTCGACATGTTCACGCCGGCCACACCCGCCGCCTCCCATGCCTGACGCCATGGCGGCGCAGGAGACCGTGGCGGCACCGCCGCGCGCGGTGACGCCGACGACGATCGTCGCCGCCGAACTGGTCGACCTGTGCGCGGAACTGGAGGCGTGGGGCGGGGCGTCGACGGACCTGCTGGACCGGATGCGCCGCGTGCGCGATCTGGCAGGCGGACTGGACCCGTACCTGGACCACTGCACGACCGCCGAGTCGCCCGCGCTGGCCCGCTTGGCGCAACGAACGCGCGAGACGGATTGGGTCGGCCAGTCGTCCGGGCAACTCGAGCAGGAGATGCTCTCGGGCCACGTCGAGGGGCAGGCGCTGAAGTTCCTGGTCCGGCTCTGCGGCGCCAGACGAGTGCTCGAGGTCGGGATGTTCACCGGCTATTCGGCACTCGCGATGGCGGAGGCACTGCCGGACGGCGGATCTCTGGTGGCGTGTGAGGTCGACGCCAGCGTCTCGGAATTCGCCAGGGGCTGCTTCGACGACTCCCCGGTGGGTGACCGCATCAGCGTGGAGGTGGGTCCCGCCATGGACACGCTGCGCCGGTTGGCCGCTGACGTGCCGGAGACCGGGCCGTTCGACTTCGTCTTCATCGACGCGGACAAGTCGGGCTACCTGGGCTACCTCGATCTGCTGCTCGACGGCGACCTGCTGAGCCCGGCCGCCGTCATCGCCGTGGACAACACCCTGATGCAGGGTCAGCCGTACACCGGTGTGGGCGTGACGCCCAACGGTTCGGCCATCGCCTCGTTCAACGAGGCGGTCGCCGCCGATGCCCGGGTGGAGCAGGTGATCCTGCCGCTGCGTGATGGATTGACGCTGATCCGGCGCATCCCGACGTGACGACGTCGACGATGACCTCGACCCCGGCGCCGATCACCGCCGGGGCCGAGGTGCGTCCGGGTTCCGCCGTCCGCACGCTGCTCGCCCTCGCCGGGTTGTGCGTCACCGCGCCGATCAACCTGGCCGTGGTCGCTCTGGCGCTCGCCACCAGGGCGCCGCGACCACGTCACGGCGACGGAACCGGCAGCCCGAGAACGATTCTGATCAGCGGCGGCAAGATGACCAAGGCGCTGCAGCTCGCGCGGTCATTCCACACCGCAGGTCACCGGGTGATCCTCGTCGAGTCCGCGAAGTACCGGCTGACCGGCCACAGGTTCTCCCGGGCAGTCGACCGTTTCCACGTCGTGCCCGAACCCACCGCACCCGGGTACGCCGAGGCGCTGCTGGACATCGTGCGCCGCGAGGGGGTCGACGTCTTCGTGCCGGTGTCGAGCCCGGCGTCGAGCGTGTACGAGTCCGACGCCCGTCGTCTCCTCGACGAGGTGTGCGAGGTCATCCATCTCGATTCGGAGATGGTGCGGCGAGTGGACGACAAGTCCGAGTTCTCCCGCACGGCAGAGGAGATCGGTCTGCGGGTTCCGGACTCCCGCCGCATCACCGACGCGCGACAGGTCGAGGAGTTCGAGTTCCCCGAGGGTCGCAGCTACATCCTCAAGCGGGTCGCGTACAACCCCGTCGGACGGATGGACCTGACTCGTCTGACGCGCGAGACGCCCACCCGCAACGCCGAGTTCGCGCGTCGGCTGCACATCACCGCCGATGACCCGTGGATCCTGCAGGAGTACGTCACCGGCCAGGAGTACTGCACGCACGGCACGGTCCGCAACGGCCACCTGCAGGTCTACTGCTGCTGCGAGTCGTCGGCGTTCCAGATCAACTACGCAGCGGTCGACAAGCCCGAGATCGAGGACTGGGTGCGCCGTTTCGTCACGGCCCTCGGACTCACCGGACAGGTGTCGTTCGACTTCATCGAGGCCGCCGACGGCCACGTCTACGCAATCGAGTGCAACCCGCGCACCCACTCGGCGATCACGATGTTCTACGACCACGCGGACGTCGCGGCGGCCTACCTCGAGGACGGTCACCCAACGATCACACCGAATGCGGCTGCGAGGCCGACGTACTGGCTCTACCACGAGGTGTGGCGGCTGCTCACCCAGTCCGGTCGGCGCGACCGGATCGCGACCATCATGGCAGGGAAGGACGCGATCTTCACGCGCTGGGATCCACTGCCGTTCTTCGCCGTCCATCACGTCCAGATCCCGTCGCTGCTGTGGCGCAACCTGCGGCGCGGCACCGGTTGGACGCGCATCGACTTCAACATCGGCAAGCTGGTGGAACCGGGTGGGGACTGACGTGACCGGACCGCGCACCGTGCTGCACCTCGTCGGATCACCCGTCGACGACTTCCACGCCGAACTGTCCCGGTTGTACGCCGGCGCCTGCCTGACCGCGTTGGCCGACCCAGATCGATACGACGCACGAGTGGCCTACGTTGCGCCGGACCGGAGCTGGCGGTTCCCGGCCGATCTCTCGGACCGGGCACTGGCCGCGGCGCCGCCGATGTCCGTGGCCGAGGCGATCGCTCACGTCGGCACCCTCGACGTCGACGTGGTGGTCCCGCAGATGTTCTGCCTTCCCGGAATGACGGCCTACCGGTCGCTGTTCGAGACGCTGGGGATCCCGTACGTCGGCAACTCAGCCGAGGTGATGGCGATCGCCGCGGACAAGGCCAAGACGCGCGCCATCGTCGCCGCTGCCGGAGTCCGCGTACCCGACGGCCGTGTCGTCCGCGACGACGCGCCCAGTGGTGTTCCGTTGCCCGTGGTGGTCAAACCAGTGGGTGCGGACAACTCGGTGGGCGTCTCGCTCGTCCGTTGCGAGTCGGAGTACGGGCCCGCCGTACGGGCGGCACTGGCCCACGGGAGTCGGGCGCTCGTCGAGTCCTACGTCGAACTCGGGCGAGAAGTACGCTGCGGCATCATCGTTCGCGACGACGAGCTGGTGTGCCTGCCCCTGGAGGAGTACGCCGTGGACACCGCGACCAAACCGATTCGCGGCGGTGACGACAAGCTCGCCCGTTCGGCGGACGGTGAGTTGTTCCTGGTGGCCAAGGAGAGCAGCCGGGCGTGGATCGTCCCGTCCGACGACCCGGTGAACGAAAGGGTGTGGGCCGCAGCCCGTCGCGCCCATCGGGCACTGGGATGTCGGCACTACAGCCTCTTCGACTTCCGCATCGACCCCGAGGGCAACCCGTGGTTCCTCGAAGCCGGACCGTATTGCTCGTTCGCCCCCACCAGCGTGATCGCGGTGATGGCAGCGGCTGCCGGGACCCCGGTGTATCAGCTCTTCGCCGACACCCTCGAACAACTCGACCGCGAACGGAGCGCCGCGTGCACGTCACGTCACTGAACCCCGTCGGGGCCATCGTCGAGGGCGTCCGCGTCGACGGTCTCGACCACGCCACCGCGAACCGGCTCCGGGTGCTGCTCGGCGAGCACGGAGTGCTGATCATGCCGGGCCAGGACGCCGACGACGAGAGCTTCCTGAACTTCCTGCGGAGCTTCGGAGAGTTGATGTTCACCGCCGGTGAGACGCCCGTCGACGGCTTCGCCGACCTGAACGTCATCAGCAACGTCGGCCGAACGACGCCGCCGCGCTCGACGTTTCACGTCGACACCAGCTACGTGCGCACGCCGCCCGCCTACACCGCGTTGCGCGCCGTCGAGGTGCCCGAACGGGGCGGGCACACGCTGTTCTCCAATCAGTACCGGGCCTTCGACACCCTGCCCGACCGCATGCGGCGTGACCTCGAGGGCCGGATGATCGAGCACGTCGTCACGGGAGTGGAGGTCGGCGAGGACGACGAGACGTCCGCCACGCATCCCGTCCTGCGCCCGCACCCCGTCACCGGCCGCACCGCGTTGTTCCTGACGACGCCGAAGCGGTGCGCGTCGGTCAGCGGGCTGGCGCCGCAGGAGGCCGCCGCGACGGTGGAGTACCTGTTCGAGCATTCGACCCGCGAGCACAACGTCACCAGGCACGCGTGGGCGCCGGGCGACGTGGTCATGTGGGACAACCGCTGCGTCATGCACAAGGCCGACCACTCCGGTGTCGTGGGGCGGCGCGTGATGCACCGCGGGATGGTGGCCGACGTCGCTTGAAGCCGACGTCGGCGTGACGGCATGATCGTGGCCGTGACGTCGATCGGTGGCTGGGTGCGCGACCTTCGCTTCGCCCTGTCGCGGCGTCGGGTCTCCGTCCCCGTCCGCGCCTACGACGCGGCGACCCGCGGATGGCGTGGCGCCGAGGCCGAGGCGACCGGCACGACGCGCGACGTGCTCACGGTGGCGACGTTCAACGTCTGGTTCGACGAGTACCACGCCCGCCAGCGGTACGCCGCCATCGCCGACGAACTCGAGCGAGATGCACCGGACGTCATGGTGTTTCAGGAAGTGACGGCGCCCGCGCTGGACGTCCTGCTCGCGCGACCGTGGATACGCGCGGAGTACCGGAGCGCTGCCGTCGCGGGCGGACGCGTGGGCAACTACGGCATGTTGATCCTGTCGCGACTGCCGCTCGGAGACGCCGTCTACAGCAGGCTGCCCACCGCGGCGGCGAGGGGGCTGCTCACCGCGGGAGTCGACGTCGACGGGACACCTCTGACCGTCGGGTGCGTCCATCTCGACAGCGGCAAGGCCTCGGCGCGCCTGCGTCAGCGTCAGCTGGCTGCGATCTTCGAGGCGACGGCGGGCGAGCGCGACGTCGTGCTGTTGGGAGACTTCAACATGCGCGACCACGAGGACGGCATCGACCCGCGATACCGGGACGTGTGGCCCAGCCTGCGACCGGACGACCCGGGATACACCGAGGACACGTCGATCAACCTGATGCGCCTCGACAGCACGCAGAAGGAGCGTCACGTCCGGTTCGACCGCGTGCTGGTCAAGAGCGACCGTTGGGTGCCCACCGACATCGAGTTGCTGGGCACGGCACCGATCTCGCCGACGTTGCCGCGGGTGTTCCCGTCGGATCACTTCGGTGTCCGCTGCCGCCTGGTGCGGGCGGGGACGGCCGGCCACTGATCCGGCTCCGACCGGGCGTCATTTCCCAGGTCGACGTGGCATGATCAACATCGTCCCAGGGTGCAGACCGGCCGCCCTCCCTCCACGATCGGAGAGGTTCGGGTGTGGGACCCGTTGCACCCTGGCACCGCTTGTGCCTCCTCGTGGCAGACGCCGACACGGACTCGGCCGCCCGGCTCCGCGGACTGATCGCCGAAGCGCTCTCCGACGCCGAAGTCGTGTGGACGACGTCGATGGAGAGCGTCGAACGGCACCTGACCTGGCTGCGGCCGGATTGCGTGCTACTCGACCTGGATCTCCCCGACGGCCGGGGTCTGGCAGGGCTCGACCGCATGACGGCTGCCGCGCAGGCCATCCCCGTGATTGCGTTGACCGCGTCGGACGACGTCGACTTCGGCATCGTCGCGGTTGCCTCCGGCGCGCAGGACTTCCTCGTCAAACACCGCACCGACGCCGACTCCCTGCGCCGCGCCCTGATGTACTCGATCGAGCGCAAGCGCGGGGAACTCGCTGCGCTGGAACTCGAGTCGATACGCCTGAACGCCGATGAGAACTCCCGCCTGGAGCGGGGCTTGCAGCCGAGACCGCTGCTGCTGCCGGCGCCGGGCGTGGACGTCGTGACCTCCTACCGGCCCAGCCGCGCGGGCACGCTGCTGGGTGGCGACTTCTACGACGTGGTGCAAACACCCGATCGGGTGACGCACGTGGTGATCGGCGACGTGTCCGGCCACGGCCCCGAAGCGGCCGCGCTGGGAGTGGCCCTGCGGATCGCCTGGCGCACCCTGGTGGCGTCCGGGGTGCATGGCGCGGCCGTCATGCCCCGACTCGAATGGCTGCTGCGGGCAGAGAGGGACGGCCCGAGCAGCTTCGCCACGGCGCTGTCGCTCTCGATCCAGCCAGATGGCTCCGTCGACGCCGTCTGCGCGGGCCACCCCGGCATGCTGTGGCATGGGATTTCGGACGTGCACTGGGTGGAGCCCCGCAGGGGGCCGGCACTGGGCCTGGGCGGCGTCGTGTGGCCGCTGGAGTCCTTCGCGCTGCCCGACGGCGTGGGCCTGATCCTGTTGACCGACGGGCTCTTCGAGGGGCACAGCGGGTCCGGCAACGACAGGCTCGGCGAGGACGGTCTGCTGGAGATCGCCCGGGGGGTGTCCGCGCTCGAGGCCGGGGACTTCGTCGAGGCGCTGATCGGCGGCGCCGAGCGACGGGCCAGCCAGCACGGTGGTTTGACCGATGACGTTGCGGTGGTGCGCATTGCGCGCTCGGCCGAGCTGATGGCTGCCAGGCCCGCCGGTTTCGGCGTTGCGCGGGACGGGTACTGACGCGTCGAACGTCGACGAACGCGCGTGTGTACCTGATCTCCATCGCGGAGAGCGCGATCCGAGCAACGGAACCATATGTCCCGGAGCGCGTTAGGACGAACTACCGCGGAGTGCCACGGTCAGTACCCGGCTTCATCAGGAGTCTGCGATCCTGTTGCCGATTGCGACACGACTCGACGAAGACGATCGCTCGAGGTGGTTCACTCGAGAAACGCTGGTACTCGTCAGCGGTCAGTTCGTAGTATTCCGCGTAGTCGACCAGTTGGTTGCTCACCGGGATTGAGGCGTAGTACGCCCCTGAATCGACCTCGACGCCCAAGGAGTAGCGGTCCGCTCTCGAAACGAATGTGTCTTCGAACTTCATTCCGTCGCCCCGGTCAACTGGTTTCTACACGCCCTCAGGTTGGCCAGTCGACTCGTGTCGACCGTCGCCAGACGGGGCTGTTCGAAGCGAACGACGCCTGCGAATTCGGGGGCCCCATCGACGCCGTAAGCCGCCAGGAGTTGCGTAGGTGTCCGCAGGCTCGCTACCTCCGAGGCCAATGTCACGTAATAACCGACGTGATCGGATCCGGCTTCGACGATCGCAGCCGCCACGCTGCCGGTGAGCAGCTTCTGTAATACGACGGGTTCAGGCACGGCGCGTCTCCTCTACGTGAATGTCCTTCAGGTCCGCAGGATCGATCAGGCCCGTCCATCCCATGTACTGGTCACCTTCCAGGCCCAGTTCTTTGCCCACCGCGGGTGGACCCACGAACTCCACCAGAACGCGGCCATCCGGCAAAGTCCGTTGAAGCGAGACTTGCTGCCCCCCGAGAATTGCCCTTGCGCGAAGGTGAAGCACACCGTCGAGAGCCGACCTTGGCACCTTCACCCACGGGCCGCGCTGACCCATCCCCACCGAGGACTCACCCGACTCGAATCCGTCCGGCACCTCGGGTCCGGGAGCTGCACGTAAAGCCACCCAGTCATCGCCACTAAAGACGATGGGGAACCGACTACCTCGGTACTCGGCGACCGCACCAGTTACGGGAATTTCAACCATCAGTTGCCCTGCGGAAATCCAGATCGTCGGCGCCATCGTCGCAATCGACCCAGCGCGACTTGGGAATGATCGGCTAAGCCGGACCGAAACGCTGCTCGGCGGAGATCTTCTCCAGGGATGACATTTCGGAGCACGAACGGGCAATCGCGTCTTCTGCGAACAACGTCTCGATGCGTTCCAGATTGCTCTCCATCCATGCGGCCGACTCCTTGGCGGACGTTGCACTCGCTTCCGATAGCCCCTCGAGGTACTGACGAACAATGGGTATGCGGAACCAATTCTTCTGCGAGTCAAGCTGGGTGGGTGCCACATCGCAAAATAGTCGGCCCCGCTCGTTACTGAACCAGAAGCTGGCCGACGGGCCCGTCAATCGCAGAGAGGCGTCACCCGTGGGTCTTCCGTCGGTGCTCGAGTCGGTGATCCGGTATCGCGGGTTCGTGTAGAGGAACTCGAAGTTGTTGTATAAGTGCGCCAGTAGAGTCTTCACGGATTTCTCCTATGGTGGTGGTAACAGAGTACGGTCGCCCGATCGCCTGTACCCATGTTCTTCGAGGTATCGGAGTTCGGCTTCGGTGTAACTGCCTTCTCGAATCTTCTCGAGGTCTACTGAGAACGTGATCACGTCCCCGTTGGCGATCGCGACGTCGAGAACGTGTTGGTTGGCTGCGAGTTGCTCGATCGGCGAGAACTCCTCCCACCTGTCTCCGAGGCTGAAGTAACTCGCACCGCGGTCCTCGGCCACGGCAATGTATGACGGCCCTCCGCCAGGTGGATTGAATGGGCCGAGCACCGTCTCGCCGCTTCCGGTGAGGAACTGCTCTGACAGCACGCGCAGTTCTGGCGACATATGGCTCAACGGTTCGTCGAGATTGAATCTCGGCCCATCGACAGCGGTGTCGTCGTCGGGCTCCGGGAGCCGGTCTGGGGGCTCGTCCGCGGGGTCGCCCAATAGACCGTCCCCTGTCGCCGAATGATGCTGATCTGCGTCGAGAGGGACGTCGTCGGGTGTGGTTGCTGGCGCGGTCGCGGCTGGCTCGGTTGTCTGCTGGTCGACGCCCTCGCCGGTACCGGCACCATCCGCCCGTGGCGGCTCCCCACCCGCGTGTGCGGCCACTGACGTACCGGGGTCGGATCCCGTTGCGGCAGAACCGTTTTCGCTCGCCGAGTCGGGGACTGGTGATCCGCCGGGGGCGGCAGATGGGGCCGCGTCGGTCGGCGAGGGGTCGCTGCCGGCAGCAGGCGTACCCGAATCGACCGGCGCTGGTCCGTCCCCGCGTCCCGGTCCGGCAGCAGCGCCCGCTCCTGGGTCCGGTGATCCGGTGGTCGACTTCGGCGACGTAGCCGGTGGGCCATCGCTGCCGCCAGTTCCCTGACCCCTCCCGCCAGGAGGCGTCGTCCCGGTCGAGTCACCCGACCTGGCGGGTCCACCGGGAGCGCTCGGACTCGTAGGCGTGCCAGCACCATTGGGCGCGAACGGTCCGATGACCGAGTCGGGCACGGTGCCAGGCCGGAACTCGGGAACCTCCGGGAGACCCCGTCCGGCGCCCGGTACGTCGTCCAGATCGGGCAGGCGGTCGCCGCCGCCGAGGCCCGGGACGTCCGAGAGCCGGGGGAGCCGCCCTTCGTCGAAGAGTCGGGTCGTGTAGCTCAGGCCCTTGGCCACCGAGCCCGTCTTCGACAATGCGCCACCGGGAACGACCAGCGACCCGATGTTGAACGCCGCCTCTCCGGCGGCTCTGCCGGGGTGGTCGCCCGACCACTTGTCCCACGCCACGAATTCCTTGCCCATGTTCGCGAGCACGCCGGGCAACGTCGACGGATCCTGTGCCACCGACTGGGCGAGTTCGGCCATGCCCTTCCAGGTGTCGACGTCGGCCATCGACACCACACCCGACACGGTGTTGATCAGACCGGTGGTCAAACCCACCTGAAAGTCGGTGTAGAGGGTGACCGAGTCGGCGAGCGCATTGCCCACGTCATCGCCGAAGGTCTCGACCAGGATGGGTCGGATCCATCGTTGGAATGCGTCCGCTGCCAGGCCGAGGGCGATCGTGAGTTCCTCGAGCAGTCCGACGACACCCTTGACCTGGTTCTGGAAGTTCTCTAGCACCTCGCCGACGTCATGGGCGATCTCGCGCAGGATGTCATCGCCCTCACCGGTGAGGAACCCGGTGACCGTGTCCCACAGCCCGTCGAGTGAGATCCGATCCATCAGGCGGCGAATGGCGTCCTGGGTGTCCTGCACGCCGCCGGCGAAGTCGTCGACCGATTCACCGATCGTCTTGGCCATGTCAGCCAGCGTGGTCACGCCCTCGTCGAGGTCGGTCAAGGCTTGGCCGATCTTCCCGGCCTCGGGGATGTCCTGTTGTGCCACTGCGCCTTTGAGTGCAGCCATGTCGCCGACGAACGCCGACAGTCCCGTTGCGAGGTTGCGCCACTGCGCGGCGGTGACGCGCAGGAGCGACGGGTTGCCCGACGGCCAAGACATCATCGGGCCGAGGAAGGGCTGGAGGATGGCCCACTTGGTCGGCGGCGGTATGACGGCGCCGCTGGGACCCATCGGAACGTCTGCAGCCGTCGTCTTCCCGGGCTGACCCCCCACACCACCGGTGGGCCCCGGTCCGCCGATGGTCGATGCCGCGTCGGCGTTTCGGTAGTTGTCGCCAGTCGCCGCCAACATGAAGCCGACCACCTCGTGGGCCTCGACGGCCTTCGCCAACGCGTCGGCGAACTGCTGAGCCTGGCGCCCGTACTTGATGCCGAAGTTCAGCCCGGCCGGATCCATGCCGGAGGCGATGCCACTGCCCAAGGCCGCGCCCAGCGCGTCGGACAGCATGCCCAGCTGCGAGCCGACGGAGCCCAGTCGCCGCCCGGAGTCCACCAGAACCTGCGGATCGACCTCTATCCGCACGATCGCGCCCCCGCCGCTCTACCGCCTGCGCCAACTACCCCCACATCTGGCCGTTCTTGCTCACCGCGTCCGAGTAATTCCTGTGCGCGGCCTCGGCGATGGTCTTCAGCTGTTCGAGCGCCGCCTTCATCTGGTCGGCGCCCTCGTCCCACTGCCGCTGTGCCTGGGCCTGCTGATCCGAGGCCTCGCCGTGCCACGTCGAGCGCAACGCGGCCATCGCCGCGTCCACGTCGTCGAGGATCTCGGTCACCTCTTGCCCGAACTTCGCCATGTGATCGATGGCTGCCTGCAACTGGGCGAAATCCACCACCAGCATCGTCACACCTCCCGGCTTCGTGGCCGTTCGACGGAACGCGCGGGCTCATCAGGGTCCACCGGAGGCGCCTGGACTGGTGCCGGGCCTGCCGACGCGTTCCCCTGGGATGCCGCGGCCTCGGCCTGCTCGACGACGGCAGTTGCGAGCTGGGCATCCACAGCCCCATCAGCGCCCTGCACGGTGGTGCCGAGAGCGCCCGACGCGGACTCGTCGGTCTTGGCGTACTCCTTGCCGGCGATCGTCAACAGCTCCGACATGCGCTGCAGGCCTTCGACGACCTGCTGCGCCCCGTCGTGCCACTTCTCCCAGGCCGGTGCGTAGGCCGACGCCGCGCCGCCCTTCCATCCCGAGCCCAACAGCTGCATGGTCTCGTCGTCGACGCCCGACAACCCATCCCGAAGACGCTGCGCAGCGTCGTCCAGACGCGCTGCCGCCGAGTCCAACTCCGATACGACGACTTCGACGGACTGCCCCACCCGACGGACCTCCAGCCTCTCGACGGTCAGCTGAGAAAGAGCCTATCGGCGGTCGGAGGGGGTCGAATGCACCAGTTATTCTCGCCGCACGGCAGTCCACGCACCGTGGCTCCAGCGCAGCGACCCGGGAGAAGTGACAGCGTGCTCATCACGATCGAGGGCGTCGACGGCGCGGGCAAGCGCACCCTGACCGACGGATTGCGGGCGTCGTGCGAAGCGGACGGCAAGACCGTCACCACCCTCGCGTTCCCGCGCTACAAGCAGTCCGTGCACGCCGACGTCGCCTCCGAGGCGCTGCACGGTGGCCACGGCGACCTCGCGGACTCGGTGTACGCGATGGCGATGCTGTTCGCGCTCGACCGGGCAGGCGCGCGCGCCGACATCGAGCGGCTCCGCGCCGACTTCGACGTCGTGATCCTCGACCGCTACGTCGCCTCCAACGCCGCCTACAGCGCCGCGCGTCTGCACCAGGGCGTCGACGGCGAGGTGGTGAGCTGGGTGCGGGCGCTGGAGTTCGATCGGTTCGCGATGCCGGTGCCCGACTGGCAGGTTCTGCTGGCCGTGCCGACCGACTTGGCCGCCCAACGGGCGCAGCGACGCGCCGAGACCGACGCCGACCGCGCTCGCGACGCCTACGAGCGCGACGACGGTCTGCAGCGCCGCACCAGCGAGGCGTACGCCGCGCTGGCCGCGCAGAACTGGTGCGGCCCTTGGCACGTGGCGGGCCCGGACACCACGGCCGCCGAGCTGGCGTCGGCGCTGCGCGCCTGAGCGCCGGACGCGCCGGCCGCCCAACGGCAAAACGCCCGGTGTGGTAACCGAGGTTTATCGCGCATCGGTGACACCATGGTCACCATGAGGCAAAGGATTCTGGTCGTCGACGACGATCCATCGCTGGCCGAGATGCTGACGATCGTGCTGCGCGGTGAAGGATTCGACACGGCCGTGATCGGCGACGGCAGCCAGGCGCTGACCGCCGTGCGCGAACTGCGGCCCGATCTGGTGCTGCTGGACCTCATGCTGCCCGGCATGAACGGCATTGACGTGTGCCGTGTCCTGCGCGCGGACTCCGGTGTGCCGATCGTGATGCTGACCGCCAAGACCGACACCGTCGACGTGGTGCTCGGGCTGGAGTCCGGCGCCGACGACTACGTCATGAAGCCGTTCAAGCAGAAGGAACTCGTCGCCCGCGTGCGCGCACGTCTGCGCCGCAACGACGACGGCCCCGCCGAGATGCTGTCGATCGCGGACATCGAGATCGACGTGCCCGCGCACAAGGTCACCCGCGCCGGCGAGCAGATCTCGCTGACGCCGCTGGAGTTCGACCTGCTCGTGGCATTGGCACGCAAACCGCGCCAGGTGTTTACTCGAGATGTGCTGCTCGAGCAGGTCTGGGGCTACCGGCACCCCGCTGACACCCGTCTGGTGAACGTCCACGTGCAGCGGCTGCGCGCCAAGGTCGAGACTGATCCGGAGAACCCGCAGGTGGTGCTCACCGTTCGAGGAGTGGGATACAAGGCCGGACCCCCATGATCTTCGGCTCCAAGCGCATCCGGGGCGGCTGGGGGCAAGGCCCCGTGCTGCGCGGGCTTGGAGCGCTGACCCGGGCGCTGTCCTTCGCGTGGCGACGCTCCCTGCAATTGCGGGTGGTGTCGCTGACCCTCGGACTGTCGCTGGCCGTCATCCTGGTGCTCGGTTTCGTGCTGACCAGCCAGGTGACCGACCGCATCCTCGACGTCAAGGTGCGTGCCGCCACCGAGGAGATCGACCGCGCCCGCACCACGGTCAGCGGCATCGTCGGCGGCGAGGAGACCCGCTCGCTCGACAGCAGCCTGCAGCTCGCGCGCAACACGCTCATCGACCGCAAGGCCGACTCCGGCGCCGGTCTCGCCGGCGCGTTCGACGCCGTGCTCGTGGTGCCGGGCGACGGGCCGCGCGCCGCGACCGCCGCAGGCCCGGTCGGCCAGGTGCCGGATACGTTGCGCGACTTCGTGAAGGCCGGTCAGGTCAGCTACCAGTACGCGACGGTCCGCACCGACGGCTTCAACGGGCCCGCCCTGATCGTGGGCAGCCCCACGTCGTCGGCCGTCACGAATCTCGAGCTGTACCTGATCTTCCCGTTGAACAACGAGGAATCCACCATCGCGCTGGTGCGCGGGACCATGGCCACCGGCGGCATCGTGCTGCTGGGCCTGCTCGCCGCGATCGCACTCCTGGTGGCCCGGCAGATCGTGCTGCCGGTGCGCTCGGCGTCGCGGATCGCCGAGCGGTTCGCCGAAGGCCATCTGACCGAGCGCATGCCGGTCCGCGGCGAGGACGACATGGCCCGCCTGGCTGTCTCGTTCAACGACATGGCGGAGAGCCTGTCGCGGCAGATCACCCAGCTCGAGGAATTCGGAAACCTGCAGCGCCGCTTCACCTCCGACGTCAGCCACGAGCTGCGTACGCCGTTGACCACCGTGCGGATGGCCGCCGACCTGATCTACGACCACAGCGACGACCTCGAGCCCGCACTGCGTCGGTCGACCGAGTTGATGGTCAGTGAACTCGACCGGTTCGAGAGCCTGCTGAGCGACCTGCTCGAAATCTCCCGCCACGACGCCGGCGTCGCCGAACTGTCCGTCGAGTCGGTCGACCTGCGGTCGACCGTCGAGAGCGCGCTGGACGACGTCGGGCACCTGGCCAAGGACGCCGACGTCGACCTCATCGTCGACCTGCCCGGCGAGCACGTCATCGCCGAGGTGGATCCCCGCCGCGTCGAACGCATCCTGCGCAACCTCATCGCCAACGCCATCGATCACGCCGAGCGCAAGCCCGTGCGGATCCGGATGGCCGCCGATGACGACACCGTCGCCGTCACCGTGCGCGATTACGGCGTCGGTCTGCGGCCCGGTGAGGAGAAGCTGGTCTTCAGCCGGTTCTGGCGCTCGGACCCGTCGCGCGTGCGGCGCTCGGGTGGCACCGGGCTGGGCCTGGCCATCAGCATCGAGGACGCCCGACTGCACCAGGGCCGCCTCGAAGCCTGGGGGGAACCGGGCAAGGGCGCGTGCTTCCGCCTGACCCTGCCGCTGGTGCGCGGTCACAAGGTGACGGCGAGCCCGCTGCCGTTGAAGCCGGCGGGCCCCGACCGGCCGCCGCGCCGACCGGCGCGAGAACGCGAACCGGCGGGGGACCGGGCGTGAGACGCGCCGTGGCCGCCGTGGCCGCGATCGCGATCGGAATCGGCCTGGTGGGCTGCGCCGGTGTGCCGAGTTCATCTGCGCCACAAGCGATCGGCACCGTCGAACGCCCCGCGCCACCGAGCCTGCCCACGCCGAATCCCGGCATGGATCCCGACGTGCTGCTGCGGGAGTTCCTCAAGGCGACCGCCGACCCAGCCAACCGCCATCTGGCCGCGCGCCAGTTCCTGACGGAGTCGGCGTCCCAAGCGTGGGACGACGCGGGCAGTGCGCTGCTGATCGACCGCGTGGTGTTCGTCGAGACCCGCGGGCCCGAACGCGTCACCGTCACGATGAAGGCCGACATCCTCGGCTCGCTGTCGGACATGGGCGTCTTCGAAACGGGGGAGGGCGCCCTGCCCGACCCCGGGCCGATCGAGCTGGTGAAGACCCCGGCCGGGTGGCGCATCGACAAGCTGCCCAACGGAGTGTTCCTGGACTGGGCGCAGTTCCAGGCCACCTACAAGCGCAACACGCTGTACTTCGTCGACCCGACCGGCCAGACCGTCGTCCCCGACCCTCGCTACGTCGCGGTGTCCGATCCCGAACTGCTCGCCACCGAACTCGTCACGAAGCTGGTGTCGGGACCGCGGCCGGAGATGGACGACACCGTCCGCAACCTGCTCGGCTCGCCGCTGCGGCTGCGCGGTCCCGTGACGCGTGCCGACGGCGGCAAGACCGGTGTGGGCCGTGGGTACGGCGGGGCGCGGGTCGAACTCGAGAACCTCTCGACCACCGATCCGCACAGCCGCACACTGCTTGCCGCGCAGCTGATTTGGACGTTGTCGCGGGCCGGCGTCAACGGGCCGTACGTCATCAACGCCGACGGTGCCGCGCTCGACGACCGGTTCGCCGAGGGCTGGAGCACCTCCGACGTCGCGGCCACGGACCCCGGCGCCGACCCTGGCGCCGCCGCCGGGCTGCACGCCCTGGTGGGTGGCTCGCTGGTGGCGCTCGACGGACAGCGCGCGCCGCGGGTGCCGGGATCGTTCGGGCAATTGCCCGGCCAGACCGCGGCGACGCTGTCGCGTAGTGGGCAGGAGGCGGCAGCGGTCGTGACACAGCGCCCCGGTGCGCCGGACATGGCCTCGGCGCTGTGGGTCGGACCGCTGGGCGGCAACGCTGCACAGGCCATCGACGGACGAATGCTGACCCGGCCGACCTGGTCACTGGACTCGGCGATCTGGGTAGTCGTGGACGGCGTCAACGTGGTCCGCGTCATCCAGGAGGCGGCATCGGGGCAGCCCGCCCGCATCCCGGTCGACTCGGCGGCCGTGGCGACGCGCTTTCCCGGCCCCATCACCGACCTGAAGTTGTCGCGCGATGGGACCCGTGCGGCGATCGTCGTCGAGGGGCAGGTGATCCTCGCGAGCGTGGTGCAGACCCAGGGCGGGCAGTACGCGCTCACCTACCCGCGGCGGCTGGGCTTCGGTCTGCGCGACACCGCGGTGTCGCTGGCGTGGCGCACCGGCGACGACATCGTCGTGACGCGGACCGACGCGCAGCACCCGGTGTCCTACGTCAACCTCGACGGGGTGAACTCCGACGGACCCAGCCGCAACCTGCTGGCCCCGGTGACGACCGTGGCGGCCAACCCGTCGTCGGTGTACGTGGCGGATCAGCGTGGCGTACTGCAACTCTCGGGTGCCGCCGCCGAGGGCGATCCGGTCTGGACCGAGGTGCGGCCGTTGATGGTGGCCGGTGCGATGCCGGTGCTACCGGGCTGACTGCGCCGAGCGCTGGCGCTTCACGAACTCGATCGACATCCGCTGCATGAACCCCGGGGCGAAACGCGCGACCCGCCAGGCGGTGCGGGCCTGTCGCGGCCAGACCAGCAGCGCCCTGTTGCGTTCGATGGCGGTCAACGTGTCACGGGCCAGGTCGTCGGGTGAGGCGAACGTCGCGCTGCGCTGCCCCATCCGGTAGAAGTCCCGGCCGACGAACCCGCCGACCGCGCCCTTGTCCAGGATCGGCGTCTCGACCGCCGTCGGGCAGATGGCCAGCACGCCGACACCGCGGCCCGCCGCCTCCGAGCGCAGGGCGAGCGACAGCCCGACGACGGCGTGCTTGCTCATCACGTAACTGGTGATCTGGCCCGCCGCCGCCAGACCCGCCATCGAGGCGGTGTTGACGATGTGGCCGTGGCCTTGGCGAACCATCTGGGGATAGGCGGCGGCCACCCCGTGCACGACGCCGCGGATGTTCACGTCGATCACCGCGTTCCACTGGTCGAGCGTCAACAGTTCCGTGTCGCCGCCGAAGGTGATGCCCGCGTTGTTGAACATCAGGTCGAGCCGGCCCGCCGTGGCCACCACGTCGTCGACGCACGCCTGCACCGCGGCCGCGTCGGTGACGTCGAGCCGCGCGGAGCGCGCGCCGAGCGCAGCGGCGGTGCGCTCCGCGGCGTCACCGTCGACGTCGGTGCACACCACTTGCACGCCCGCGCCGGCGAGCGCCCGGCACAGTGCGGCGCCGATGCCCGAGCCGGCGCCGGTGACGATGGCCGTCTTGCCCGACCAAAATCCCCGGTCGCTGCGCTCCTGCCCACCGGACCAGAACCCCCGGTCGCTGCGCTCCTGCCCACCGGACCAGAACCCCCGGTTGCTCCGCTCCTGCCCACCGGCCCAATCCCTCACGCCGTACCCATCAGCCGGTTCAGGTGACCCATCACGTCGGGGTAGCGCTTCATGTGGGCGCCGCCGTTGATGTCGAGGACCTCGCCGGTGATCCACGAGGCCTTCTCGGAGCAGAGGAACACCACGGCGTCGGCGATGTCCTCGGGCGTGCCCGCCCGGCCCAGCACGGTGTTCTCGACGTAGTCCTCGACGACGCCGGGCACCAGCGCCGCGCCCTCCGTGAGCGGGGTGCGGACGAATCCCGGCGCGACGGCGTTGACGCGGATCCCTCGGACCGACAGTTCCATGGCGGCCACCTGGGTGAGCATCGACAGTCCCGCCTTGGCCGAGCAGTAGGCGCTCATTCCCGGCGCCGGCTGGCGGCCGTTGAGCGACGAGATCCACAGCAGCGCACCGCCGTCGCGCAGATGGCGACCCGCGTGCTTGGCGACGATCAGCGATCCCGTCAGGCAGACGTCGATGACGGAGCGGAACTGGTCGACCGGCATGTCGACGATCAGACTGATGTTGCTGAAGCCCGCCGTGGTGACGACGACGTCGAGCGGTCCCGACGCCTCGAACAGCGCAGCGACGGAGTCCTCGTCGGTGACGTTCACGGCAGCCGACGCGTGCGGCTCGCCGAGGTCGGCGGCCCGCGCCGACGCACCGTCGGCGTCGAGGTCGGCGACCAACACCCGGTAGCCCTCGGCGGCCAAGGCCTTCGCCGAGGCCCAGCCGATGCCCGACGCGCCCCCGATGACGAGTGCCGTCCGCCCGCCGTCGTCTTCAGTCACTGTGCCTCCACGTAGTCGGTCTAACGATCGGCCAACTGTAAGTGACTCGACACCGCGGGCGGCCGCCTTCGCGACGACGGGTGTCGGAGGCCCGCCCCAGACTGGTCGCGTGCTGGCCGATCTCGTCCTCCCGCTCGAATGCGGCGGCTGCGGCGCACCCGGTGTCCGGTGGTGCGGGCCCTGCTCGGATGCGGTCGTGACGAGGGCCGCCGAGCCGCTGCTGGTCTCGCCGCGACTGGACCCCGGCGTGCCGGTGTTCGTCCTCGGCCGCTACGCAGGCGCCCGCAGGCAGGCCATCGTCGCGGTCAAGGAACGGGGACGCGCCGACCTCGTCGTTCCGCTGGGTGCGGCGCTCGAGATCGGCCTGGGCAGGCTGCTGACCTGGGGCGTGGTGCCGCGAGGGCCGGTGCTGGTGCCCGCACCCACCCGTGCCACGGCTGCGCGCCGGCGCGGTGGCGACCCGGTGGCACGCATGGCCAAGCTCGCGGCGGGTCCCGACGGCGTCGTCGTCGAAGCGCTGCGCATGCGCGCGTTCACCAGGGATTCGGTCGGTCTGTCCGCCGCGGAGCGACAACGCAACGTCGCGGGTCGGGTCCGGCTGCGACGGCCGGTCGACGGTGAGGTGATCCTGATCGACGACGTCGTGACGACCGGTGCCACCGCAGCCGAATCGGTCCGTGTCCTGCAAACAGCCGGCGTGCGCGTCAGCGCCGTTCTCGCAGTCGCCCACGCCTGACCGTCGGCCGGTGTCACGCCGAGGTGAACGGGAACGAACAGTTGGCGACCGGTCTGCGAAATTTGTGGCACGAACCGGTGAACTCGGACTACCTTCGAAGGCAACCGATCGTGAGTTCCTCACGAGGGCGTTGATTCAACCAGCGCCACATCGCCTGGCAGCGGTAGGAGGTGAGTCCTCGACACCTTGCGCCGGTGGGTGGCGACTTGCAGGTCCCGTCGGCGCGTTTCCCGATTAGCCGGCACGCCTCGATGCGTGCGACGCGAAGAGAAACGAGATGCCAAGTATGTCAGTAAAATCCGTGCAACCCGACCAGTCGACCATGGTCGTCGACGGGGAACGACCAGCAGCGCCAAGCGCCGAGGTGGTCGTCAAGGGCCGCAACGTCGAAGTCCCCGACCACTTCCGCACCTACGTCTCCGAGAAGCTGGCTCGCCTCGAGCGCTTCGATCGCACCATCTACCTGTTCGACGTCGAACTCGACCACGAGCGCAACCGTCGTCAACGCAAGAACTGCCAGCACGTGGAAATCACGGCGCGCGGCCGCGGCCCGGTTGTTCGCGGAGAAGCCTGCGCCGACAGCTTCTACGCCGCGCTCGAGGGTGCGGTAAGCAAACTCGAGAACCGACTCCGTCGCAGCAAGGACCGACGCAAGATCCACTACGGCGACAAGACGCCGGTGTCGGTGGCCGAGGCGACCAAGGTCGTCGACCCCGATGCATTCCTTCCTCCCGTTCCCGCTGCGGAGGAGGCCGCCGACCAGAATGGCGCGGCCCCTGAACACGAACCCGGTCACATCGTGCGGACCAAGGAACACCCCGCCAACCCGATGACCGTCGACGACGCCCTGTACGAAATGGAACTCGTGGGCCACGACTTCTTCCTGTTCCACGACAAGGAGAGCGACAGGCCGAGCGTCGTCTACCGACGGCACGCCTACGACTACGGGCTGATCAGACTGTCCTGACCACCCCGGCCGGCACGGGGTCCCCGAACGGGGGCTCACGTGCCGGTTCGGGCGGTTGTCTCGGCGAGTCACCTACGATGGGTGTCGTTTGACGGAACACCGGTCAATCGAAAGATCCATCGAACCCGCAGGGGATGCAGCGTGCTGACGAGATTGCTCCGAATTGGCGAAGGCCGCATGGTCAAGCGCCTCAAGAAGGTCGCCGAATACGTCAACTCGTTGGCCGACGACACGGAGAAGCTCTCCGACGCCGAACTGCGCGCGAAGACCGACGAGTTCAAGAAGCGCGTCGCCGACGGCGAGTCGCTCGACGACCTGCTGCCAGAAGCGTTCGCGGTGGCCCGCGAGGCCGCCTGGCGCGTGCTGGGCCAGCGGCCCTTCGACGTGCAGCTCATGGGTGGTGCCGCGCTGCACTTCGGCAACGTCGCGGAGATGAAGACCGGTGAGGGCAAGACCCTGACCAGCGTGCTGCCCGCCTACCTCAACGCGTTGAGCGGCAAGGGCGTCCACATCGTCACCGTCAACGACTACCTGGCCAAGCGCGACCGCGAGTCGATGGGCCGCATCCACCGCTTCCTCGGGCTCGACGTCGGCGTGATCCTGTCGCAGATGACGCCCGACGAGCGTCGCGTCGCCTATGCCGCGGACATCACCTACGGCACGAACAACGAGTTCGGCTTCGACTACCTGCGCGACAACATGGCGCACTCGACCGCCGACATGGTGCAGCGTGGACACAACTTCGCGGTCGTCGACGAGGTCGACTCCATCCTCATCGACGAGGCCCGTACGCCGCTGATCATCTCCGGACCCGCCGACGGCGCGTCGAACTGGTACCTCGAGTTCGCCCGTCTGGCCCCGCTGATGGAGAAGGACAAGCACTACGAGGTCGACATCCGGAAGCGCACCATCGGCGTGCACGAGATCGGCGTCGAGTTGGTCGAGGACCAACTCGGCATCGACAACCTCTACGAGGCTGCGAACTCACCTCTGGTGAGCTACCTGAACAACGCCATCAAGGCCAAGGAACTGTTCCAACGCGACAAGGACTACATCGTCCGCAACGGCGAGGTCCTGATCGTCGACGAGTTCACCGGCCGCGTGCTGCTGGGCCGCCGCTACAACGAGGGCATGCACCAGGCCATCGAGGCCAAGGAGCACGTCGAGATCAAGGCCGAGAACCAGACGCTGGCCACGATCACGCTGCAGAACTACTTCCGCCTCTACGACCGGCTCTCCGGCATGACCGGTACCGCGCAGACCGAGGCGGCCGAACTGCACGAGATCTACGGCCTCGGCGTGGTCAGCATCCCCACCAACAAGCCGATGATCCGCGCGGACCAGTCCGACCTGATCTACAAGACCGAGGAAGCCAAGTACATCGCGGTCGTCGACGACGTCAGCGAGCGCTACGAGAAGGGCCAGCCGGTCCTGATCGGCACGACGAGCGTCGAACGCTCGGAGTACCTGTCCAAGCAGTTCACCAAGCGCCGCATCCCGCACAACGTGCTGAACGCCAAGTTCCACGAGCAGGAGGCCGGCATCATCGCCGAGGCCGGCAGGCGCGCGGCCATCACCGTCGCGACCAACATGGCCGGTCGCGGTACTGACATCGTGCTCGGTGGCAACCCCGACTACCTCGCCGACAAGCGGCTGCGCGACCGTGGGCTCGATCCCGTCGAGACGCCGGAAGACTACGAAGCCGCCTGGGATCAGACGATGGCCGACGTCAAGGCCGAGGTCGCGAAGGAGGCCGAGGAGGTCATCGCCGCAGGCGGCCTCTACGTGCTGGGTACCGAGCGTCACGAATCGCGCCGCATCGACAACCAGCTGCGCGGTCGCTCCGGCCGTCAGGGTGACCCGGGCGAGTCCCGCTTCTACCTGTCGCTGGGTGACGAACTCATGCGTCGCTTCAACGGCGAGACGCTGGAGTCGCTGCTCAACCGGTTGAACCTGCCCGACGACGTGCCCATCGAGGCCAAGATGGTGTCCCGCGCGATCAAGAGCGCGCAGACCCAGGTCGAGCAGCAGAACTTCGAGATCCGCAAGCAGGTGCTCAAGTACGACGAGGTGATGAACCAGCAGCGCAAGGTGATCTACGCCGAGCGCCGCATGATCCTCGAGGGCGAAGACGTGCAGGCCGAGGCCCGCAAGATGCTCGTCGACGTCGTCACCGCCTACGTCGACGGGGCCACGGCCGAGGGCTACTCCGAGGACTGGGACCTCGAGGCGCTGTGGACGGCGCTCAAGCTGCTCTACCCGGTCGGCATCGACCACCACGACCTGATCGACGGCGGCGCCGTCGGCGAGCCGGGTGAACTGACGCGCGAGGAGCTGCTCGAGGCGTTGATCGCCGACGCCGAGCGTGCCTACGCCGAGCGCGAGGCGCAGCTGGTCGAAATCGGCGGCCCGGACGCCATGCGGTACCTGGAGCGCAGCGTGCTGCTGTCGACCATCGACCGCAAGTGGCGCGAACACCTCTACGAGATGGACTACCTCAAGGAGGGCATCGGGCTGCGCGCGATGGCGCAGCGCGACCCGCTGGTCGAGTACCAGCGCGAGGGCTACGACATGTTCATGGCGATGCTCGACGGCCTCAAGGAAGAGTCGGTCGGCCTGCTGTTCAACGCACAGGTGCAGGCGGCTCAGGACCCGGCCAGCCAGGTCGCCCCGGTCGCCGCGCCCGCCAACCTGGCGCAGTTCGCCAAGGATGCTGCTGCCAAGGCGCAGGCTCAAGGCGGCGGCGTCGCGACCAAGGAAGCCCCGCAGGAGCCGGCCCCGGCGCTGCGGGTCAAGGGCATCGACGACGACGAAACACGTCGGCCCATGACCTACGTCGGACCGTCCGAGGACGGCTCGGCCGAGGTACAGCGTCAGGGTGGCGCCGGCGGCAGGCACTCCGCGGGGTCGAACGGCGGCACCCGCAAGGAGCGTCGCGAGGCTGCGCGCAAGCAGAACCGCGGCGGTCCCAAGGCTCGCCGCGGCTAGCCGCGAATCAGCCTGAGCGGCTAGCCGATCTGCAGCGCCACCACCTGCCAGCGGCCGCCGACCACCTCGATGCGGCCGGCGATCGCTCGCACGCGCTTGCCCCTGGTGTAGGTGGCGAACACCTCGGCCGCGCATGGTTCCCCAGCGCAGCCCGACACCGCCCGCAGTCGCACGCGCTTGAGCGCGGCCGCGCCGTCGGGTGAGGGCGCGCGCGTCAGCACGGACACCGCGTCGACCAGGCTCGGCCGCAGCACTGCGCGCAACTGGCCGGCGGGCCGGCGCCGGTCGACCACCTCGAGCACGCGGCGCAGCGCGGCGTCGGCGAACACTGCGGCTGCGCGGGGGACGGGTGCCTCGCGCGCAGGCCTCGTCGCGGGCGTCATGGGCCGCGGGGTACGCCGGTGCATCGTGGCCGGCGTCGGCATCGGGCAGGGCGCGGTGGGGCCGATCGGCGGCGGCTCGTAGTCGATGACCGGCGCGGTGAGGCTCTGACGTGCGGGGGCGATGGGTGATGCGCTCATGATGGGTCTCCAGCGGTCGACACGGTGTGGTGGCATCTGCTGGAGAGGCGCAGATGCATTCATGATCGCACGGCGGGAAGACACCTCCATGCACCCGTGATGCGGGACCGCAGAAACGGCGGTTACCGTGACGGGGTCCGCGCACGTCGTGGCGATGGCTCGGAGGGGGAGGGGTGCGGCGTCATGGTGACTCGGCTGTCAGCAGCTGACGCGTCGTTCTACCACCTCGAGAACACCTCCACGCCGATGTACGTGGGGACGCTGTCCATCCTGCGCAAGCCGCGCAACGGGTTGAGCTACGAGGCTCTGCTCGCCACCGTGGAACGGCGGTTGCCGCAGATCCCGCGCTACCGGCAGAAGGTGCGCGAGGTGTCGTTCGGCCTGGCCCGGCCGGTGTGGATCGACGACCGCGACTTCGACATCACCTATCACATCCGGCGCTCGGCGCTGCCGTCCCCGGGCAGCGATGCCCAGCTGCACGACCTGGTCGCTCGACTCGGGTCGCGGCCGCTCGACAGGTCGCGCCCGCTGTGGGAGATGTATCTCGTCGAGGGTCTGGCCAAGAACCGCATTGCGATCTACACCAAGTCGCATCAGGCGCTGGTGAACGGGATGACGGCCCTCGAGATCGGCCACGTCATCGCCGACCGCACGCAGAAGAGCCCGGAATTCGGCGAGGACATCTGGATCCCGGCCCGCGAACCCAGCGACAGGCAACTGCTGCTCGGCGCGGCGCTCGAGTGGATCGCCCGGCCCGGCGCCCAGCTGTCGGCCGCCCGCAGCGCGGTGACCGAGGTCGTGACCAACACGTCGCAGGCGGTCGAGACCGCACGCCGATTCGCCGACGTCGCCCGCACCGTGGCCAGGGGCACGGCGCCGAGCAGCCCGCTCAACACGACGGTGTCGCGCAACCGCAGGTTCACCGTCGCGTCCCACGATCTCGACGACTACCGCACGCTCCGGGCGCGCTACGACTGCGACGTCAACGACGTGGTGCTGGCCGTCGTGGCGGGCGCGCTGCGGAACTGGCTGATGTCGCGCGGCGAACCGGTCACCTCGTCGTCGACGGTGCGCGCCATGGCGCCGATGTCGGTGTACCCGGACGGGGAACTCGACGCCGCAGGGCCGGGGCAGGCGATCAGCGAGGTGTCGCCGTTCCTGGTGGACCTGCCCGTCGGCGAGGGCAACGCCGTCGTGCGGTTGTCGCAGATCGCCCATGCCACCGAGTCGGCGTCGACGGCAGCGAGCCTGGTGGACGCCAGGACCATCGTCACGCTGTCGGGGTTCGCGCCACCGACGTTGCACGCCATGGGGATTCGAGTTGCGACCAGCTTCTCGGCGCGTCTGTTCAACCTGTTGATCACCAACGTTCCTGGTGCCCAGAAGCAGATGTACGTGGCGGGTACCAAGCTGCAGGAGACGTACGCGGTACCCCCGCTGCTGCACAACCAGGCGCTGGCGATCGGCGTCACCTCTTACAACGGCATGCTCTACTTCGGCATCAACGCCGACCGGGACGGCATGAGCGACGTCGACGTGATGCCGGGCCTGTTGCGCGAATCACTCGACGAATTGCTGGATTCCGCGCGCTGATCGCTACAGTCGCTGCTGTGCGCGTCTACGTTCCGGTGACCCTGGCCATGCTCGCCGGACTGGTCGCAGACCACACGTTGCACGCCCGCAGCGGCACGGCGTTCGCGGTGACGCCGACGCTGCGCGAGTCCTACGCCGAGGGCGACGACGACGAACTCGCCGAGGTCGCGCTGCGCGAGGCGGCGATGGCGTCGCTACGGTTGCTCGCCGCCGAAGGCGAGGTCGAGGGCTTCCCGCGGCGCCGCGCGGTCCTGGTCGCGGACGTCGACGACGTGACTGCGCGACCCGACCTGGACGACGCCGTGGTGCGTCTCGGGGGACCGTTGGCCCTGACCGACGTCGTCGCTGCCTTCGTCGACAACGCCGGTGCCGAGGCTGCGGTGGCCGCGGCCGTGGACGTCGTCGACGATGCCGACCTGGGGGACGAGGACGCGGAGTTGACCGTCGGCGACGCCCAGGACCACGACCTGGCCTGGTATGCCGCCCAAGAGCTGCCATTCCTGCTCGAACTGCTCTGACGCACTAGCTACGCAAGCGTAGGTTACGGTACCGTAGGTTGTAGATCCTGCGGTTGGACTCCGCACAGCCCGAACGCGAGCAGGAGCCGTCATGGCCAAGAACACCATCAAGGTATCGGCCCAGATCGCCGACACCGTGCGCCCCGAGATCGCGGGCGCCAGGGAGCGGCCGGGCTGGCATGCAGTCCGCCGCATCGTCCAGCGCATCACCACCCCCCTACTGCCCGACGACTACCTGCAGCTGGCCAACCCGCTGTGGTCGGCGCGCGAGCTGCGCGGCCGGGTCCTGGAGGTGCGGCGGGAGACCTCCGACTCGGCGACCCTCGTCATCAAGCCGGGCTGGGGCTTCTCCTTCGACTACGAACCGGGCCAGTACATCGGCATCGGCGTGCTCGTCGACGGACGGTGGCGGTGGCGGTCGTACTCGCTGACGTCGAGTCCGGTGTACGAGACGACCTCGCGGCGGGGAGCCGGCCCGGCGGCGACATCCGGCAGGGGCGAGCGCAACATCGCCATCACCGTGAAGGCGATGCCCGAGGGCTTCCTGTCGACGCACCTGGTCGACGGCATCGCCGCGGGCACTATCGTGCGCCTGCAGGCACCGCAGGGGAACTTCGTGATGCCGGACCCGGCACCCACGTCGGTGCTGTTCCTCACCGCAGGCTCGGGCGTCACACCGGTGATGTCGATGCTGCGCACGCTGGTGCGCCGCGAGCAGATCGGCGGCGCCGGCCACATCGTGCACGTGCACTCCGCGCCGTCGGCGTCCGAGGTCATGTTCGCCGACGAGCTGGCCGCGCTGGCCGACGAGCACGAGGGTTACCGGCTCCACCTGCGCGCCACGCGCACCGAGGGGCGCCTCGATCTGTCGAAGCTCGACGAGGTGGTGCCGGATTGGCGCGACCGGCAGGTCTGGGCGTGCGGTCCCGAGGGGATGCTCGACGACGCCGACCGCATCTGGGGTGAGGCGGGCCTCAAGGAGAAGCTGCACCTCGAGCGGTTCGCCGCCAAGAAGGCGGCCGCGCACGGCGCAGGCGGCACGGTCACGTTCGAGCGGGCCGGCAAGACCGTCACCGCGGACGGGGCGACGTCGCTGATGGACGCCGGCGAGAGCGCCGGGATCCAGATGCCCTTCGGGTGCCGAATGGGTATATGTCAGTCGTGCGTGGTCGGGCTGGTCGACGGCTACGTTCGCGACCTGCGCACCGGCGACGAGCACGAACCGGGAAGCCGGATTCAGACCTGCGTATCGGCCGCCTCGGGCGACTGCACGCTCGACGTGTGAGGTTTACTGACTGGTAACCTACGGGTACGTAGGTTACGGTAGCGTAGGTAGAAAGGAGGCCGAGAAATGGCGATCACAGACGTACCGGAATTCACGCATCTGACTGAAGCGGACATCGAGAATCTGGGTAACGAGCTGGATGCAATCCGACTCGACATCGAGGACTCCCGAGGTGAGCGCGACTCGCGCTACATCCGCCGCACCATTGCCGCCCAGCGCGCGATCGAGGTGGCAGGCCGGTTGATGCTGACCGCCAGCTCGCGACGCTCCGCGTGGTGGGCCGGAACCGCGACTTTGGGCGTGGCCAAGATCATCGAGAACATGGAGATCGGCCACAACGTCATGCACGGCCAGTGGGACTGGATGAACGATCCCGAGATTCACTCCTCGACGTGGGAGTGGGACATGAGCGGGGCGTCCAAGCACTGGCGGTTCACCCACAACTTCATGCACCACAAGTACACCAACATCCTGGGCATGGATGACGACGTGGGCTACGGCGTCATCCGCGTCACCCGCGATGCGAAGTGGAAGCCGTTCAACCTCTACGGCAACCTGCTGTTCAACACGCTGCTCGCGATCGGCTTCGAGTGGGGCGTCGGACTCCAGCACCTGGAGCTCGGCAAGATCTTCATGGGTCGCGACGACCGCAAGGGGACGATGGTCCGCGTGCGCGAGTTCGGCGTCAAGGCAGGCCAGCAGGTCGCCAAGGACTACGTCGCGTGGCCGGCACTGACCTCGCTGTCGCCCGGGGCGACCTACCGGTCGACCCTGACGGCGAACGCGGTGGCCAACGTCATCCGCAACGTGTGGGCGAACGCCGTGATCTTCTGCGGCCACTTCCCCGACGGTGCCGAGAAGTTCACCAAGACCGACATGGTCGGCGAGAGCAAGGGGCAGTGGTACCTGCGCCAGATGCTCGGTAGCGCCAACTTCAACGCAGGCCCGGCGCTGCGGTTCATGAGCGGCAACCTGTCGCATCAAATCGAACACCACCTCTTCCCGGATCTGCCGAGCAATCGGTACGAGGAGATCGCGGTGCGGGTGCGCCAGATCTGCGACAAGTACGACCTGCCCTACACCACGGGTAACTTCCTGCTGCAGTACGGCAAGTCGTGGCGCACCATCGCGAAGCTGTCGCTTCCGGACAAGTTCCTCACGGGCACCCGCGACGATGCGCCGGAAACGCGCAGCGAGCGGATGTTCGACGAACTCCCGGCCAGTGAGCGTCGCGGCCTCAAGTCGTCGATCGCCGCAGTGCGGGCTCGCCGACGCGAGAAGCGGGCACTCGCAGCCTGATTCACCAACGAAACTGCGGGCAGATCACGAATCCTCGAGGATTCACGATCTGCCCGCAGTTTCGCTATGTGGGGAGTGTCAGTCGGGGATCATGTCGAACGTGTCGGGGTTGGGGCCGGTGCGACCCTCCTCGCCCTTGTCGAGTTCGGTGAGAGCGTCGACGTCGTCGGGGCTCAACTCGAAGTCGAAGATGTCGAAGTTGTCCTGAATCCGTTGCGGCGTCACCGACTTCGGGAAGATGACGTCGCCGCGCTGGATGTGCCACCGCAGCACGACCTGCGCGGGCGACTTGCCGGTGGCCTTGGCGATGCCCTCGACCACCTGATCGTCGAGCACCTGGCCCTGTGCGATCGGCGACCACGCCTCGGTGACGATGCCGTGCTGGGCGCCGTACGCGCGCACGGCCTCGTTGACGAAGTAGGGGTGCACCTCGATCTGGTTGACCGCGGGCACCGTGTCGGTCTCGGCGGCCAGCCGCTCGAGGTGCGGTACCTGGAAGTTCGAGACGCCGATGCTGCGTGCCCGGCCGTCGGCCTTGAAGCCCTCCAGTGCCTTCCACGTCGAGACGAAGTCGCCGCCGTACTTCGTGGGCAGCGGCCAGTGGATGAGGAACAGGTCGACGTAATCGTCCTCGGGCGAGTCGAAGCCGAGCTTGGACAGCGTCTCGTCGAAGGCCTTCCGCGCCGCGTCGGGTTCGTGGAAGCCGTTGTTCAGCTTGCTGGTGATGAAGACGTCGCCGCGCGCGAGGCCGGCGTCGCGGATCCCTTGGCCGACGCCGGCTTCGTTGCCGTACATTTCCGCGGTGTCGATGTGCCGGTAGCCGATGTCGAGCGCGGTCTTCACCGCGGCCGCGGTCTCGTCGGGGTCGATTTGGTAGACGCCGAACCCGAGCTGCGGGATTCGGGCGCCGTCGTTGAGGTCGATGTTGGGTACTGTGCTCACCGCCCCAGCGTGCCCGGTGCGAGGCGGGCGCAAACGGATCAGCGGGTGACGTCGGCGACCCGTCTGGCCAGCAGGAACGCCTGTGGTGTCGACTCGATGCCACAGGGCTCGGCCGCCCGCACGGCTTCGGCGAACACCGTCAATCCGGCCAATTCGAGCGCACTCGTGACGAAAGTCGTAGTGCGGCGGCGGAATTCGAGATCGACGGCTACGCCGAATGCCTCGGTGAGCAACCGGGACCCCTCGCCGGCCTGGAACGCCAGCAGTGCCACCCCGCCCGGCACCAGTACGCGACGGAACTCGGCGAACACCTCGGCCAGGGCGTCGTCGGGGACGTGGATCGTCGAGTACCACGCGCACACCCCACCAACCGAGGCATCGGGCGAGTCGACGGCGGTCATGGAGCCGACGGCGAAGTGCAGGTGAGGATTGAGTTCGCGGGCCTGCGCGATCATCCCCGGCGACAGGTCACTACCGACGGCGTCGATCCCGAGGCCGTGCAGGATCGCCGTGGTGGCGCCGGTTCCGCACCCGACGTCGGCGACGCGGTGATTCCCAGTCGCCTGCACATAGCCGGCGAACGCGGTGAGCATGGCTCGCTCGAACGGCTTGTCGTCGAGGTGGTGGTGGAACGCGTCGGCGTACTCGCGGGCGGTCGCATCGTAGCCGCGCCGCGTCGCGTCGAGGAAGTCCACGTCAGCCCGCCCGCATCGCCGCCAGCAGCCGTCGGGCGGCGACCACGCGGTCGGCTGCCGAGCCGGTCAATCCGTCCAGCGCGCACTCGGGGTCGGCAGGCGGGCCGAGATGGGTGCAGCCGCGCGGGCAGTCCTGGATCGCCTCGGCGAGGTCGGAGAACGCCATCATGACGTCGTCGGGGGCGATGTGCGCCAGGCCGAACGACCGCACGCCCGGGGTGTCCACCACCCAGCCGGAGTCCGCGAGCGGCAGGGCCACCGACTGCGTGGACGTGTGCTTGCCCTTGCCGACGCCCGACACGACGCCAACCGCTCGATGCGCATCGGGGAGAAGGCGATTGACGAGAGTCGACTTGCCGACGCCGGAGTGCCCCAGTAGCACCGTGACCCGGCCCGCGAGCAGGGCTGCCACGGGCGCCACGTCGCCGCCCTGGCCCGTCGCGATCACGGTCAGGTCCAGCCCCTTGAACTGTTCGGCGAAGGGCTCCGGCGGCGCGAGGTCGGTCTTGGTCAGACACAGGATCGGCGTCAGGCCGCCCGCGTAGGCGGCGATCAGCGCGCGTTCCACGAAGCCGGTGCGGGGCGGGGGATCCACCAGCGCCACCACGATCAGCAGTTGGTCGGCATTCGCCACGACGACGCGTTCGGTCGGATCGGTGTCGTCTGCGGTGCGGCGCAATACCGTTCGCCGTTCGCCTCGGCGGACGATGCGTGCCAGCGTGTCCGGGCGGCCGGACAGGTCGCCGACGATGTCGACCTCGTCGCCGACGACGATCGGCGTCCGGCCGAGTTCACGCGCGCGCATGGTCGTGACCACCCGGTCCGGGTCACCGCCCAGCGCGCAGCCCCACCGGCCGCGGTCGACGGTGACCACCATCGCCCGCTCGGCGTCGGCATGGTCGGGACGGGTCTTGGTGCGCGGCCGCGAACCACGGCCCGAGCGCACCCGGACGTCCGATTCGTCTAGCTCGCGTCCGCTCAATGCCGCTCGCTCGTCCCGGACAGCATGTCCGCCCACATGCCGGGGAAGTCGGGCAGCGTCTTGGCGGTCGTGCCGATGTCCTCGACCTCCACGCCGGGCACCTTCAGTCCGATGATCGCGCCCGCGGTCGCCATCCTGTGGTCGGCGTAGGACTGCCACGTCCCACCGTGCATCCGGCGCGCGACGATCGCCAGGCCGTCGTCGGTCTCCTCGCACTGGCCGCCGAGTCGGTTGATCTCGGCGGTCAGCGCCGCGAGCCGGTCGGTCTCGTGGCCCCGCAGGTGGGCGATGCCGCTCAGCCGCGACGTCGACCCGGGCTCGGCCAGGGCGGCGATGGCGGCGACCGACGGTGCGAGTTCGCCGATCTCGCCAAGGTCCGCGTCGAACCCGGCGTAGCCGCCGGGATCGGAGGGGCCGGCGACTTCGAGGTGACCGACACCCAGATGCACCGAGGCGCCGATCTTCTGCAGCAGGTCGATGATGGCGGCGGCCGGTTGCACGCTCGTGGTCGGCCATCCCGCGATGCGCACGGCGCCTCCGGTCACCAGCGCGGCAGCGAGGAACGGCACCGAGTTCGACAGGTCGGGCTCGATCGGCCAGTGCCGCGCGGCCACCGGTCCGGGACTCACGTGCCACCGGTTTCCCTGGCCGTCGTCGACGTCGACGCCTGCCTCACGCAGCATCGACACCGTCATCGCGACGTGCGGCGCCGAGGGCACCGCGGCGCCGGTGTGCACCACGGTCAGTCCGTCGGCGAACGTCGCGCCCGACAGCAGCAGTCCCGACACGAACTGCGACGACGCCGAGGCGTCGATCTCCACGGTGCCGCCCCGGACCGAGCCGGCGCCCCGCACCTGGAACGGCAGACCGTCGGCGTCCAGTGCCACGCCGAGGTGGCGCAGCGCAGCCAGCAGCGGCGTGATCGGCCGGGATCGGGCCTGCTCGTCCCCGTCGAAGGTGACCACTTCGGTCCCCAGCGCTGCCAGCGGCGGGACGAAGCGCAACACGGTGCCGGCGAGGCCGCAGTCGATGGTCGCGTCGGCCGCGGGCTCGATGGCGCCGCTGACCGTGAGGTCGATGCCGTCGCCGGCCACGGTGACGCCCAGTGCGCGCAGGGCGCCGATCATCAGGTCGGTGTCGCGGCTGCGCAGCGCGCCGGTGACGGTCGACGCACCCTGGGGCGTGGCCAGCGCGGCGAGAACAAGCGCCCGGTTGGTCTGCGACTTCGAACCGGGGACGGTGACGGTCGCCCGGATGGGCACCGATGCGGTCGGTGCGGGCCAGAGCTGCCCTCGATCGTCGTGTGCACGGTCTGTCACGGTCACCATCCTGCCTTGTCGCCGGTTTCTGCCACCATGGACGTATGTGCGGGCGATTCGCGGTGACGACCGATCCGGCGCTGCTGGCCGAGAAGATCAAGGCGATCGACGAGGCGACCGAGAGTGCGAAGGACGCACCCAGCGCCAACTACAACGTCGCGCCCACGACGACGATCGCCACGGTGGTCAAGCGGCACACCGAACCCGACGACGAGTCGACGCGGCGGGTGCGGCTGATGCGCTGGGGCCTCGTCCCCGCGTGGACCAAGGCCGCCGACGGCGGCACCCCGGACACGAAGGGGCCACTGCTGATCAACGCGCGCGCGGAGAAGATCACGTCGTCACCGGCCTTCCGCTCCTCGGCCAAGGGCAAGCGCTGCCTGGTCCCGATGGACGGCTGGTACGAGTGGCGCGGTGAGAAGGGCTCGAAGACGCCGTTCTTCATGTACGCCGGCGACGGTGAGCCGCTGTTCATGGCGGGCCTGTGGTCGACGTGGCGGCCGAAGGACGCCCCCAAGGACGCGCCGCCGCTGCTGAGTTGCACCATCATCACGACCGACGCCGCCGCCAAGCTCGCCGACATCCACGACCGGATGCCGCTGACGATCAGCGAGGCCGACTGGGACCGCTGGCTCGACCCGGACGCGCCCGTCGACGAGGGATTGCTGCGCGGCCACGGCGATCTCGACCGCATCGAGATCCGGGAGGTCTCGCGACTGGTCAACAGCGTGCGCAACAACGGCCCGGAACTCATCGAGCCTGCGGAGCCGCAGGCCGAGCAGGGCACGCTGCTTTGACCCACCCCCTGTCGGATCCCACGGTCGTCGACGCCCTCGCCGACGACCTCCGCGCGGCGGACTACACGACCGACGGCGTCGCCGGACTGCTCGGCGCCGAAGCCGGAGCAGCGTTCAGCCGGGGGTCGTGGTGGTCGGCACTGCGCGCGACTGATCGCGCGACACCGGAACGGCAGGCACTGGCCATCCTGGTCCGGTTGTTCCTGCTTGGTGCCGAGGAGCCGCGCGACCGCGCCGCGCAGGCGATGCCCACGGCGGGCGTCGACGCGCTCGTCGCCAACCACGTCCTCGAGGTCACTCCGCACGGCACGCTGCGCGCCGCCCTCGACATCCGTCCGCACGGCGACGGGGTGCGCGACTTCCTCGTCGTCTCCGATCTGGATGCCGCGGTCCGCCCCGGCGCCGTGGCGCGCGACCACGTGCTCGGCATCGGCAGTGCGTCGGTCACCCTGGCGCACGCCGTCGTCCGAGCACCCGTGCGCCGGGCACTGGACCTCGGCACGGGCTGCGGCATCCAGGCATTGCACCTCGATGCGCATTGCGACGCCATCGTCGGCACCGACACCAACGCGCGTGCGCTTGCGCTGGCCGCGGCCACCGCCCGTCTGAACGGCATGTCGTGGGACCTGCGGCCGGGCAGCCTGTTCGAGCCGGTTGCCGGTGAGCGCTTCGACCTGATCGTGTCGAACCCGCCGTTCGTGGTGGGCACCGGCGCACTCGACTACGAGTACCGCGACTCCGGCATGGCCGGGGACTCCCTGTCGGAGATGCTGATTCGGCAGGCTCGCGACCACCTCGAACCGGGTGGGACCGCCCAGATCATGGCCAACTGGATCGTCCGTCGCGGCGACGAGGACGGCGCGTGGCGGGACCGCGTCCGGGGCTGGCTCGCCGACACCGGCCTGCATGCGTGGGTGGTTCAGCGCGAGTTCGCCGATCCGATCAGCTACGTCTCGCTGTGGACCTCGGATGCGGGGGAGCCGCCGGAGGAAGCGGCCCGCCGCGGTGGACTGTGGCTGGACTGGTTCGCCGACCAGGACATCGCGGGGATCGGCATGGGCATGGTGACGGTGCGTGCCCCGCGCCGCGACGAGAGCCGCCCGCCCGATCAGGTGCTGGAGGAGATCACCGGCGCCGACGAGGGACTGACCGGGCCCGAGGTGGCGGCGTTCTTCGCTCGCCGCGAGTACCTCCACGACACTGGCGACGACCAGCTGTTGGCGGCCCGGCTGTCGACGGCCCCGGTCTTCCTCGAGGAGCAGTCGTTGCCCGGGCCCGAGGGCTGGCAGACCGTCGGGGCGGCGGTGCGCAGGCCCGGCGGACCCGGCGCGGTGCTCGGCGTCGACGAGGTGTCGCGGGCGCTGCTCGCGGGATGCCGTGGTGAGGTGCCGCTGGGCATGCTCATCGACCTGCTCGCATCGGTGCACGGCGTCGACGGCGACGCCCTTGCCGAGGCGGCGCTGCCGGTCGTGCGCGAGGCCATCGGTCGCGGAATCCTCTACGAAGCCGAGTGATTCACGCCCGTCGCGTCGCGGTGACCACCACGTAGGGCGCCTCGAACCGGATGCCATCGGCGGTGGCGTGCTCGCTCAGCGCCTCGCGGAACGCCTCGCGCAGCCGGTCGCGCTGGCCGGCGTCGGCGCGGCCGAAGGTGCCGACGTGCATCGGGGACTCCTCGGTGACGAACGCCAACGCCGCGTCCAGCGAGTCGAACTCCCACCCGTGCCTGCCCTCGGTGATCTCGACGTCCTGGAAGTCAGCGGCCAGACGCTGGGCCACCACCTCGGAGTTGCCCCACTGGTCGGGGGAGTAGCCGGTGTCGGGTGGCGCGCCGAGGACCGCGACGATCGGGTCGAAGAACGGGTTCCGATCGCTGCGTACCCACGACGAGAAGGCCAGCACGCCAGCGGGTTTGATCAACCGGGCGATCTCGGCGACCTGGCGGACCGGCTCGACGAAGATGATGCCCATGTTCGACACGACGACGTCGAACGCGTCGGTGGGCAGCCCGGTGTCGGCGGCGTCGGCCGCCACCCACGTCACGTCGAGGTTCGCCGCCTGGGCCTTCTCCCGGGCCTGGGCGATCAGTTCGGGCGTGAGGTCGACGGCCGTGACGCGTGCGCCACGCTGCGCTGCTGCCAGCGCGGCGCTACCGGTTCCGCAGGCCAGGTCGACGAACGTCGCATCGCGCAGCGGCCGACGCCGGTCGGCGAACTCGACCGTCTGCACGGCGATGTCCGAGATGCGTTCTGCCACTGACTCGTATCGTCCGGCGGACCACAGTGAACTCATCGGGCTCAGCCCTGGTACCCGGGCGGGTTGGGGGTGTCGACCCAGAGGTCGACGCCGAGGTCGGAGCCCGGCACGCAGTCGTACACCGACAGATCCGACACGCCGTTGGAGAGCAGCACGTCCTCGCACAGGAGGCTGTGGCCGGTGTACGTCGAGGGCTTGGTCAGGATTGCGTATGCCGCGTCGGCGTACACCGCGGGCTTGCGCGCCTTGGCCATCGCCTCGTCGCCGCCGAGCAGGTTCTGCACGGCTGCCGTGGCGACCAGGGTGCGGGGCCACAGCGTATTCGACGCGATGCCCGCGTCCCGCATCTCCTCGGCGATGCCCAACGCGCACAGTGTCATTCCAAACTTGGCCATCATGTAGGCCGTCGGCTTGAGCCATTCCGACTCGAGCCGGATCGGCGGCGAGAGCGTCAGCACGTGCGGGTTCTCGCGACCCTTCATGTGCGGGAGGCAGGCCTGCGACACCGTGTAGGTGCCGCGCACCTGGATGCCGTTCATCAGGTCGAACCGCTTGAGCGGCACCTCTTCGATCGAGCCGAGGTTGATGGCGGAGGCGTTGTTCACGCACATGTCGATCCCGCCGAACGCCTCGACGGCCTTGGCCACGGCCTCGGTCACCGAGTCGCCGTCGCGGATGTCGCCGACGATCGGCAGGGCGTTGCCGCCGGCCTCCTCGATCTCCTTGGCGGCGGTGTAGACCGTGCCCTCGAGCTTCGGATGGGGTTCTGCAGTCTTGGCTACCAGCGCGACGTTGGCGCCGTCGGCGGCGACGCGCTTGGCGATCGCCAACCCGATGCCACGGCTGGCGCCGGAGATGAACATGGTCTTCCCTGATAGCGACATGGGGTCACCCTAGGACGATCGGCAGCGGCAGGGGTCTATCCGGGTGCCCGGATGTCGGCGACGGCGGCGTCGGTGAGGCGGACGAGGTCCTCGGGCGCGAGAGACACGTCCCAGCCGCGCTTGCCTGCACTGCACAGCACCCGGTCCCATGCCATGGCGGAGGCGTCGACGACGGTGGGCAGCGGCTTGCGCTGACCGAGGGGTGAGATGCCGCCAAGGACGTACCCGGTCGACCGTTCGGCCGCCCGGCGGTCGGCCATCGCGGCCCGTGGCGCCGCCAGTGCGGCCGCGGCGGCCTTCAGCGACAGCTTGGCCGGAACCGGGAGGACGGCGACCGCCAGTCCCGTCGGCAGTTCGATGATCAGCGTCTTGAGGATCTGATCGGCCGCCACGCCCTCGGTTTCCGCCAGCTCGGCGACGGCCTCGTCGCCGAAGGACTCGACGCGCGGGTCGTGGTGGTAGCGCAGCACCTCGTGCGGCACGCCTGCCGTCACGAGCGCGGCGATAGCCGGGGTCGCAGCACGTGGCATCCGGCCACCCTAGCCAGCCGGCGTCGTCGACGGCCCGGCCCGGCCACCGGGAACAACCCCTGCGTACGGGCTGTTGTTCGAGGCGATCACGACGGTTCGGCGCGTTGTCGGACTCAGCAACTAGGATCGGTGGAAGGGGACCTTGGTGCCAACGGCCTGCCTGGAACGTCCAGTCGATGTGCTGGACCCGTTCGGTGCCGCAATCGAAGGGACGGTGTCCACCGACATGACCGACTCGACTCTGTCAGCCGGGACAGTTCCCGATGCGCTGACCGACGAACCACCGAAGCCCGCGGAGACCGACGCCGAATTGACCGCGCGGTTCGAGCGCGACGCCATTCCGCTGCTCGACCAGCTGTACGGCGGTGCGCTGCGGATGACCCGCAACCCCGCCGACGCCGAGGACCTGCTGCAGGAGACCATGGTCAAGGCCTATGCCGGGTTCCGGTCGTTCCGCGAGGGCACCAACCTCAAGGCCTGGCTGTACCGGATCCTGACCAACACCTACATCAACAGCTACCGCAAGAAACAGCGACAGCCGGCCGAGTATCCGACCGAGGAGATCACCGACTGGCAGCTGGCGGCCAACGCCGAGCACTCGTCGACCGGTCTGCGCTCGGCGGAGGTCGAGGCGCTGGAGGCGCTGCCCGACACGGAGGTCAAGGCGGCGCTGCAGGCGTTGCCCGAGGAATTCCGGATGGCGGTCTACTACGCCGACGTCGAAGGCTTCCCATACAAGGAGATCGCGCAGATCATGGACACCCCGATCGGCACGGTCATGTCGCGACTGCACCGCGGACGCAAGCAGCTTCGTGAGCTGCTGGCCGACGTGGCGCGCGATCGCGGTTTCATTCGAGGTCCGGAGTTCAGCAAAGTGGAGGAGGTCACCTCATGACCGCCGATTTCTCGCGCCCAGAGGGTCACGACTTCGAGCCGCCGCTCGGTCCGGTCGATCCCGAGCATCCCGAATGCGCCTCGGTGATCGCCGAGGTGTGGACGCTGCTCGACGGCGAGTGCACCACCGAGACCCGCGACAAGCTGCGTCACCATCTCGAGGAATGCCCCACCTGCCTGCGGCAGTACGGGGTCGAGGAGCGGGTGAAGAACCTGATCGCCAGCAAGTGCAGCGGTGAGCGTGCTCCCGACAGCCTGCGTCAGCGACTCCGCATCGAGATCAGCCGCACCACCATCATCCGGTCCTGAAACGCAAGACGGCGGCCCAAAGGGCCGCCGTCGTGTGTGGGGGTGAAGGTCAGGCGTTGGGACGCTTGCCGTGGTTGGCCTTCGAGTGCTTACGATCGCGCTTCTTGCGGCCTCGCTTGGCCATGGTCGGTCTCCCGTCGAGTCTGGTGAATCAGGTGCTTACTCCCCAGTGTCTCACGATCGTGCCGGTGAGTTCCAATGCGTTGTCAGCCTGCCGGTGTGGTTCGATGGTCCGGTACGTCAGACCCCCTGGGTCCCCATGAGGCAAGCGTCGAGACGAGCGGAGTGAAGATGGCCGAGGACGTTCGCGCCGAGATCGTGGCCAGTGTGCTCGAGGTCGTGGTGAGCGAAGGCGATCAGATCGGCGAAGGGGACACCCTGGTGCTGCTCGAATCGATGAAGATGGAGATCCCGGTGCTCGCCGAGGTAGCAGGCACCGTCTCGTCGGTCAACGTCTCGGTCGGCGACGTCATCCAGGCCGGCGACCTCATCGCCGTCATCAGCTAGGCGCTCACCGGAGGAACCGCACCGTGTCGACCCTCGGTGACCTGCTCGCCGAGCACACGATGCTGCCCGGTAGCGCAGTCGATCACCTGCACGCCGTCGTCGGCGAGTGGCAACTCCTGGCCGACCTGTCGTTCGCCGACTACCTGATGTGGGTGCGCCGCGAGGACGCCGGGCTGGTCTGCGTGGCGCAGGTGCGGCCCAACACCGCGCCGACGGTGGTGCTCGCGGATGCCGTCGGTACGCAGAGCGAAGCCGACGCGATGCCCGTCGTCACCGCCGCGTTCGTCTCGGGCCACATCGGTAGGGAGAGCGATGTCCTGCCCAACGATTCGCACTACGAGCACTGGCTCAACGTCGAAGCCGTACCGGTCCGGCACGCCGACCAGGTGGTGGCCGTGCTCACCCATCAGACGGCGCTCGCCGACCAGCGCAAGGCCAGCCCGCTCGAACGGGCCTACCTCGACTGCGCCCGGAATCTGCTGCACATGCTGTCGGAGGGGACCTTCCCCAACGTGGGCGACGTGGCCATGTCACGGTCCAGCCCGCGCGTCGGTGACGGCTTCATCCGGCTCGACGGCGACGGCGTGGTCGCCTTCGCCAGCCCCAATGCGCTGTCGGCCTATCACCGCATGGGTCTGGCCGCGGAACTCGAGGGACACAACCTGGTCAGCGTGACGCGACCGCTGATCTCGGATCCCTTCGAAGCGCAGGAGCTGGCGACCCACGTGCGCGAGTCGCTGGTTGGCGGGTCGAGCATGCGGATGGAGGTCGACGCGAACGGCGCGGCCGTGCTGCTGCGTACGCTGCCGCTGATCGTGCACGGCGCCGCCGCGGGCGCTGCCGTGCTGGTGCGCGACGTCACGGAGGTCAAGCGCAGGGACCGGGCGCTGCTGTCCAAGGACGCGACCATCCGCGAGATCCATCACCGCGTGAAGAACAACCTGCAGACCGTGGCCGCCCTGCTGCGCCTGCAGGCCCGGCGCACCAACAACGCCGAGGGCCGCGAGGCCTTGAACGAATCGGTACGGCGGGTGTCGTCGATCGCCCTGGTGCACGACGCGCTCTCGATGTCGGTCGACGAGGAAGTCAACCTCGACGAGGTGGTCGACCGCATCGTGCCGATCATGAACGACGTGGCGTCGGTGGACAGCCCCATCCGCATCGTGCGGCAGGGTGATCTGGGCGTGCTCGACGCCGATCGAGCGACCGCGCTGGTCATGGTGGTCACCGAGCTGGTGCAGAACGCCATCGAGCACGCCTACGACGGCGACACCGCCCAGGGCTGCGTGACCATCCGGGCCGAGCGGTCGGCGCGCTGGCTCGACGTGGTGATCAGCGATGACGGCCGCGGGCTTCCGCCGGGGTTCAGTCTGGAGAAGTCCGACCGCCTCGGCCTGCAGATCGTCCGCACGCTCGTCGCCGCCGAACTCGACGGCTCACTCGGCATGCACGACGGGCCCGGGGGAGGAACGGAAGTGGTGTTGCGGGTGCCGATCGGCCGCCGCGGGCGTTCGCAGATCTAAGCGTTCACAGCTTCATTACGCGGCAGCGTCACTACTCGAAACGTCCCCGCACGCCCGCAGCAATGGCGCATAGCCGTTTCGCTTGCCCCGAAACGCGCTTACGGCCCCGGTTTTCACCGGGGCCGTAACCGAATGTCGAATCGGGCTAGACGCCCGTGCGTGCCTTCGTGCGGGCGTTGCGACGCTTGAGCGCGCGACGCTCGTCCTCGCTCATGCCGCCCCACACGCCGGCATCCTGACCGGACTCCAGCGCCCAGGTGAGGCACTCGGTGGTCACCGGGCAGCGGTTGCAGACGAGCTTCGCGTCGGCGATCTGGGCGAGTGCCGGACCGCTGTTCCCTACCGGGAAGAACAGTTCGGGATCCTCGTCACGACAGACTGCCTTGTGCCGCCAATCCATTTCTTAACTCCTAGTCAGATCACTCGCTGTGTGCGCAGCAAAGCGCACTAGCTTTTTGTTCGGCTGTTAACGCATGCACACGAAATGTTTCAGTGCTGTTGCATCCGATGCTTTCACAGGCTGAACAGATGTCAATAGAACCGAGTTCACACGTGGGCAATGTCACTGAGACGTTCGATTGGGACCGCGTTGACGATCCCCTCATACGTTCGTACTACACTCAACGTACCTGCGCCCTGAGTTCGTTGCAGTGATAACAACGTCACAGTTCAGAGGCTTTTGGCCGCCGGCGCCACGACGGCGAGCGCATCCGGAACCGACGTGAACGTCATCGTTTCCCTCGGTCCGACGAAATCTCCGTCGATCTGGCAGGCCGCGGGCGCGTCGGCCGTCACGGTGATCCACGACAGGTCGTCTTCGCGAATCAGGTGCTTGGCCTCGATGTTGGGCTTGCTCGACAGCATCCGTCGCACCAGGCCCAGGTTGGCCCAGACGTTCATGCTGGTGATCGCGAACACTCCGAGACCGGTCTCGAACGTCGTCGCCGGGTTGGTCCACACCGGGCGGGTGTTGGCGTAGGTCCACGGGCTCGAGTTCGACACGAACGCGAAGTGGACGCCGGACACGGGCTCGTTGCCGGGCGTGCGCAGCGTCAGCCCGGGTTCCCTGCGGGCGCTGGCCAGCATCTCGCGGACCGCGACCCGGATGTAGCGGCTCGCCGTCACCTTCCGCCCGCGTGCGCGTTGCTCCTCGACGGCGGCGACCACGTCACCGTCGACGCCCATTCCGGCGGTGAACACGGCCCAGCGTTCACCGCAGTCCATCAACCCGATCCGCCGCCAGGCTGCACCGCTGCGGCGCGCGCTGAGCAGGTCGATCAGCTGATTGGTGGCGTCGACCGGATCGGGGCTGATCCCGAGCGCCCGGGCGAACACGTTCGCCGATCCGCCGGGCACGACGCCGACGGCGGGAGCGTTCGGATCGGGGATCGCCCGGTTGGGCCCGCACTCGCCGAGGATGCCGTTGACCACCTCGTTCACGGTGCCGTCGCCACCGTGCACGATGACGACGTCGATGCCGTCGCGGGTGGCGTCGCGGGCGATCTCGATGGCGTGGCCACGGTGGTCGGTGTGCACCACGGTGAGGTCCACGCGGCTCTCGAGCGCGTGGGCGAGCAGGTCACGCCCGGCCGCGGTGGTGGATGTCGCATTGGGATTGACGATCAGCACGGCGCGCACGGAAACCCAGCCTAGCCATGCGCCGTGGCGATGCCTCTACGCTTGGTCTCCGTGATCGATCCCAGGATGGCCCGATGACGGTTCCCTCACCGACGCCGGTGCGCCAAGCCGGTGCGGCGGTGGCCTTGGAAGGCGCGGCGGCGCTGGTGGTCGCCGTGGTCCTGGTCGTGCTGTACCTCAGCGAGTCCCAGCACCTCGCGTGGCTCAACGGGCTCGGTACGGCGATCTGGTTCGCGATCATGGGCGCCGGCGTGCTGACGGCAGGCTGGGCCCTGTGGACGGGGCGCCGCTGGGGGCGCGGCATCGCAGTCTTCGCCCAGCTGCTGCTGCTGCCGGTGGCGTACTACATGGCCGTCGGTTCCGGGCAGTGGGCGCTCGGCGTGCCGGTCGGACTCATCGCCGTGATCGTGTTGGCCCTGTTGTTCAGCCGGTCGGCACTCGAGTGGGTCGCGGCTCAGCCCGGCCCCGCCAGCGCCGACAACTCCGGCCCCGACACGCGATAGGTGATCCAGTCGGTCTGCGGCCGTCCGCCGACCGAGTCGTAGAGGCCGATCGCGTTGCTGTTCCAGTCCAGCACCGCCCACGACAGCCGGCTGTAGCCGTTGTCCACGCACACCCGGGCGAGGGTCGCCAGCAGGTCGCGCGCCAGGCCGCGTCGGCGGAAGGCGGGCCGGACGTAGAGGTCTTCGAGGTAGATCCCGGCCACCCCGTCCCACGTCGAGAAGCTGAGGAACCACAGCGCGCCCGCCGCCACCTGTCCGTCGACTTCGACGACGTGCCCGTTGACCGTCGGTGACTCACCGAAAAGTGCTGTGCGCAAACCGGTTTCGGTGAGCAGGCACTCGTCGGCGGCGTGTTCGAACTCGGCGAGTTCGTGCACCATGGCGGTGAGTTCGGCCTCGTCGCCCGGCTCGGCGCGGCGGATCAGCACGCTCATGGACGTACCCCCAATGCTGTCGTGATGGTCTTGAACTTCGTACTCGTCTCGGCGACTTCCTCGTCCGGATCCGACTCGGCGACGATGCCGCCGCCCGCGCGTGCGTCGGCGGTGCGGCGGTCGGCCGACAGTTCTGCGCACCGGATCGACACCACCCAGGTGCCGTCACCGGAGTCGTCGCACCAGCCGACCGCGCCTGCGTAGAACCCGCGGTCGCCCTCCAGCTCGTTGATCAGGTCGGTGGCCGCGGCGGCGGGTACGCCGCCGACGGCAGGGGTCGGATGTAGCGCTACCGCGAGATCCAGTGCCGTGGTGGAGGATTGGCGGATCCGGCCGCTGATCGGAGTGTTGAGGTGCCACACCGCCGCGGTGCTGCTGAGCTGGGGTTCCGCGGCGATGCGGAGGTCGGTGCACAGCGGCGCCAGGGCCTCGCGCATCTGGTCGACGACGAGTTGGTGCTCGTGCCGGTTCTTCGCCGATGCCGCCAGGGCTTCGCCGTTGGCGCGGTCGATGGCGGGGTCGGGGGAGCGGGCCGCAGAGCCCGCGAACGGGCGGCACGTCACGACGTCACCCCGGCGCGCGACCAGCAGTTCTGGGCTCGCGCCGATCAGACCGGTACCCACGTGGCGGCCCCCGGCGGGGCTCAGGTCGGCGAAGTACACGATGGCAGTGGGGTCTTCGGCCAGTCGACGCATCACCGAGGTGACGTCGAGCGGCCGGTCGGCGACCAGGCGCAGGGCGCGGGCCAGCACGACCTTGTGCAGCGCCGAACGCGGATCGTTGAGCTTGCGCAGCGCTTCGCAGATGCGCGCGCGATGTACCTCGGGCGACGGGATTTCGCCGTCCACCCGCACCCCGGGCATGTCGGTGACGGGTCCGTCGGGCAGCGCGTCGACGAATCGGAACGCCTCGGGCCGCATCAGGGCGGCGGGCCGGGTGAGGTCGAACGGAAGGGCCCCCAGCACCATGGGCGCGGCGCCCGAGGCGAGCGCAGCGCGGGCGTCGGTCAACTCCGGATACGGGGTGTGGATCCCGTCGGCGACCAGTGTCCGCTCGGGTCCCGAGAGGACGAACGACGGTTCTGGCATCAGGCCGGTAGGCATGGGTTCGTGTGTCCGGTGAGCCCCAGTGCGCTGATCTGGCGGACACCGTGTTCGAAACCGCACACCGCGATCGACGCCGCCACCATCGACACCCGGATGCCCTCGGACACCGGCAGTTCGATCCAGCGGGTCAGCATCGAGCGGGAGAAGTGGCCGTGGCCGATGAACACCACGTCGCGTTCCGCCATGTGCGACAACGCCAGCTCTACGGCGCGGTCGGCCCGCACGGTCACCGCGTCGATGCTCTCGCCGCCCGGACAGTCGTGCGTCCACACCGTCCAGCCGGGCACGTGTTCGCGGATCTCCGGGGTCGTGAGTCCCTCGTAGTCGCCGTAGTCCCACTCGGCCAGCAGGGGCGTCACCTCGTCGACCCGCAAGCCCGCCAGTTCGGCGGTGGCCAGCGCGCGGTGGCGGGGGCTGGAGACGACCAGCGGGTCGTCGAGCTGCAGGTCGGCGATGGCCTCGGCGGCCAGTCTCGCCTGGTCTCGGCCGTCGTCGGTCAGCTCGACGTCGGTGCGTCCGGTGTGGCGTCCCGTTCGCGACCATTCGGTCTCGCCGTGGCGCAGCAACAGCAGGCGGTGCCGTTCGACAGTCACACCGCGATTGTGCCGCACGCCCGGTTCGGCGCGAGTCGTGCTTGGATGGGGGCGTGACGCGGGTACTGGCTGTCGCCAATCAAAAGGGCGGGGTGGCCAAGACGACGACGGTTGCGTCGTTGGGTGCCGCGATGACGGAACTGGGCAAGCAGGTGTTGCTCGTCGACCTCGACCCGCAGGGTTCGCTGACGTTCTCGCTCGGTCAGGATCCCGACAAGTTGCCGGTGTCCATCCACGAGGTGCTGCTCGGCGAGGTGGAACCCGACGCGGCGCTGGTCACCACGCCTGAGGGCATGACGCTGCTGCCCGCCAACATCGACCTCGCGGGCGCCGAGGCCATGCTCCTGATGCGGGCAGGTCGCGAATACGCGCTCAAGCGCGCCCTGGCCAAGATCACCTCCGGCTACGACGTCGCGATCATCGACTGCCCGCCGTCGCTGGGCGTGCTGACGCTTAACGGGCTGACCGCAGCCAACGAGGTCATCGTTCCCCTGCAGTGCGAGACCCTCGCCCACCGCGGCGTCGGCCAGTTCCTCCGCACGGTCGACGACGTCCAGCAGATCACCAACGCCGACCTGGTTCTGCTGGGTGCGCTGCCCACGCTCTACGACTCGCGCACGACGCACAGCCGCGACGTGATCTTCGACGTGGCCGATCGCTACCAACTGCCGGTACTCGCTCCGCCGATCCCGCGGACCGTGCGGTTCGCCGAGGCGAGCGCATCGGGTTCGTCTGTGCTGGCCGGGCGAAAGAACAAGGGCGCCAACGCGTATCGCGAACTCGCCGAGGCGCTGCTCAAGCACTGGAAGAACGGCAAGGCGTTGCCGACGTTCACGCCCGAGGTCTAGCCGCCGGCTAGATGGGCGGCTCAGCCGCCGCCGAGCGCCACGACGTTCGCACCCCGCTGCTCGAGCACCATCGAACCCGCGACCGCGGGCACCACGGGCCCCGACCCGGCGGCGCGTGCCAGGTCGATGTGCCGCTCACCGGCCCCGGTCTGCGGATCGAACACGTCGTAGCCGCCGGTGACCGGCACCAGCAGGCGGCCCGCCATCACGACGCCCGGTCCCACCGGGGCCTGGCCGTCGACCGGATTGACCGTGAACCGGTAGCGCATGCCATTGGCCTCGAAGACCAGCAATTCGTCGCCCGTCCACCACGTGAGCAGGTCGCCTGAACTCGTCGCCGTGGCGTCCGGTGCGGCGCCGCGCGCCAGCATCGTGGTCGCGATCGTGGTGCCGGTGTCGTCGACGACGTTGACCACCGGCTTCGGCGTGGGCACGTACACCGCGGTCAGCGTGTCCGACACCGCGATCACCCGCGCGTCCGACTCGGCGGACACGCCCGGCAGCTCGACGAACTTGGTCTCGGGCTGGTCTTCTTCATCGGCGGGCTTGAGGAGGGTCAGGCGCATGTCGGCCTGGCCGGGGCAGGCTTCCGTCACCGCGACCAGCGCGGTGCTGGCCGCGGCCGAGGTGAACGTGCACAGCGGTTGCGCCGGGACGTCCGGTTTGATGCGTGCGTCCAGCACGCCGTAGCTGATCATCCGGACCATGTCCGATCGCCACAGCTCGAGGCGGTTGGCTCCGGCCGAGAGCACGGTCGTGCCGTCGGAGGAGAGCTTGACGGCGGGATCGGCGTACGCGCTGCGGGTGGCACCGCGCTTGCCGGTCTTGCCGTCGATCGTCGTGACCTGGCCGCAGCCCCGCGGGTCCGGATAGACCGCGACGGCGTTCTGGTAGACCGCGGTGACGCCGCACAGTTCGACGTCGCGGGCGTAGGTCCACAGCACGTCGCCGGTCGCGGGGTCGCGGCCGTCCATCTGGTCGCCGTCACCGGTGACCACGCTGCCGCCCGCGACCACCGGCTGCCTCGTCTTCGGGCTGGGGGCGGTCCACAGTTCACGCAGTGCGCCTGGCACGTCGCGCGCCGACTTCAGCGCGGGAACCGGTTCGGCGGCGGGACGGCTCACCGTCGCGCGGGCGTCGCTGGTCCACCAGATCAAGGCGGCGACCACGGCGACCACGGCGGCGATCGCAACGGCGACCAGGACGTCGCCCTTCGTGCGGCGTTCGGGTGTGACCATCGGGTGGCGGCGGTCCCGCTATCCGGTGGTAGGCGCGGCGTTGCTGTTGGTGCGACGACGGCGACGGCGACGGGGGGCCGAGCGGGCACCCGACGGTGCGTCGGACGACTCGTCGGCCGGGCCGTTCTGCGCCGGTGCCTCGGAACCCTCGACGTGGCCGGACGCCTCCTGACCACCGCGCGTGCGCTGGCGGGTCCGGTTGCGGCTGCGGGGTGGCCGCTCACCGCTGCCGTCACCCTCGGTGTTGCGGGGCCCACGGTCACGGTCACGGTCACGGGGTTCGCGCTTCGGCTTGTCGGTGCTACGCGTCGCCTTGCCGATCGAGCCCTTGGCGTCGACCGGGATGCGCATCTGCTCGTAGAGGTGATCCGAACTCGAGTACGTCTCGACGGGGTCCGGGTTGTCCAGGCCGAGCGCCTTGTCGATCATCGTCCAGCGGGGCAATTCGTCCCAGTCGACGAGCGTGACGGCGATGCCGGTCTTGCCCGCGCGGCCCGTGCGGCCGATGCGGTGCACGTAGGCCTGCTCGTCCTCGGGGATCTGGTAGTTGATGACGTGGGTGATGTCGTCGATGTCGATGCCGCGGGCGGCGACGTCGGTGGCGACGAGGACGTCGACCTCACCGTTGCGGAAGGACTTGAGCGCCTTCTCGCGGGCGCCCTGCCCCAGGTCGCCGTGTACGGCACCGACCTTGAAGCCGCGCTCGGCGAGTTCGTCGGCGACCTTCTGGGCGGTGCGCTTGGTGCGCGTGAAGATCATCGTCGCGCCGCGGCCCTCGGCCTGCAGGATCCGGGCGACCATCTCGACCTTGTCCAGCGCGTGGGCGCGGTAGGCGAACTGCTCGGTGGTGTCGTGAGTCTGCGACGACTGCGCGGACTCGGCACGGATGTGCGTCGGCTGCGTCATGAACGTGCGGGCCAGGGTGATGATCGGGTCCGGCATGGTGGCCGAGAACAGCATCGCCTGACGGACGTCGGGGATCTGGCGCAGGATGCGCTCGATGTCGGGCAGGAAGCCCAGGTCGAGCATCTCGTCGGCCTCGTCGAGGACCAGCATGCTGAGCCCGCCGAGCTGCAGGTGGCCCTGCTGGGCGAGGTCGAGCAGACGGCCGGGGGTGCCGATCACGACGTCGACGCCCTTCTGCAGGGCCTCGATCTGCGCCTCGTAGGGGCGGCCACCGTAGATGGACGTGACGGAGAGCTTGCGGTCACCATGGCCGGCAGCGTCCGCCCTCAAATAACGAGCGGCGCCTGCGATGTCCTCGAACACCTGAAGACACAGTTCGCGGGTGGGGACGACGACCAGCGCGCGCGGGATGCCGCTGAGTTCGCGGTCGGGGTCGGTGGTGATGCGCTGCAGCATCGGGACGCCGAAGGCCAGGGTCTTGCCCATGCCGGTGCGGGCCTGACCGATGAGGTCGTCGCCGGCCAGCGCCATCGGCATGGTCAGTTCCTGGATGGCGAAGGGGTGTTCCTTGCCGTCCTCGGCCAGCGCCCGGACGATCTCCTCGCGGACGCCGAGGTCGGCGAACGAGATCTTCGCGGGTTCCGCGTCGACGATCTCGGTGATCTCGACGATCTCGGTGGTGGTGGTCTCTTGGGTCGATTCGGTGGATTCAGTCATGCGGTGTGGACGGTGCCTTTCGGGGTCGATCCTCGTAGTCATCGCGGATGTTCACGCGCGCACGAGTTTCGACGAAGTAGCACCGGGGCCCGGGCCTCATAGGTAAGGCAGACCGACTGCGTGCACGCACATTATCTCTGGTCACGACTGCCTGAGCAGGTAAACCAGTAGCCATGCTACCCGCTGGCGCTCGGAAACCGACGGTCGCAGTGTCGCCGACTAGAGTCGTCGCATGACTCCGACCCAGCCCGCGGCCTCCCCCGAGCAGGCCGCAGCCCCCGGCGTTACTGGCGTGTCGGTGGACCATCCGGGGGTCACCGAACTGTTCGCGCTACTCGCATACGGCGAGGTCGCGGCGTTCTACCGGCTCACCGACGAGGCCCGGATGGCGCCGAATCTCGCAGGCCGGATCAACATGGCCAGCATGGCGGCAGCCGAGATGAACCACTACGAGGTGCTGCGCGAAGCGCTCGAGAGCCGCGGCGTCGACGTGGTGCGCGCGATGACCCGGTATGCGTCCGCGCTGGAGAACTATCACCGCCTCACGACGCCCAGCACGTGGCTGGAGGCCTTGGTCAAGACCTACATCGGCGACGCGCTCGCCGCCGACTTCTACCTCGAGATCGCCGACGCGCTGCCCGACGACGCCGCCGGGGTGGTGCGCGCGGTGCTGTCGGAGACCGGGCACTCCCAGTTCGTGGTCGCCGAGGTGAAGGCCGCGGTCACGGCCAGCGACAAGCAGCGGCACCGCCTGGCGCTGTGGTCGCGTCGCCTACTCGGCGAGGCCATCACCCAGGCGCAGTTCGTACTCGCCGATCACGACGAACTCGTCGACCTGGTGATGTCCAGCGGTGGGCTCGCGCAGCTCACCGAGTTCTTCGACCGGCTCCAGAAGACCCACGGCAGGCGCGTCGAGGAACTCGGACTCACCTGAGCTAGCGGGTGCAGGTCGTGATCATCGAGTTGGAGTTCTGAACCGCGATCGCGGCGCCCGCGCCATCGATGATCGAGCAGTTGAGCTGCCCGGTGACGCTCGTCGCGGTCACCGAACTCAACGTCACGCCGGGATCGAGGACCACGGTCTTGTTCCACGGCAGCGACACGTTCAGGTCGGTCTTCAGTGCGCCCTGGGCGTCGGTGTAGATCACGGTCACCAGATCGATCAGCGGGCGGGTGCCGGTGACCGAGTAGGTCACCGTGTTGGCGGCCGGTGCCGGCGGCGGTGCTGCCGCGACCGGTGGTGGCGGTGCGACGGTGGCGCTCGGCGACGGCGACACGGTGGTGACGGTCTCCGGAGGCAGTGACGCGACCGGCGGGAGCACCCGAGGTGTGCTGGCGACCGGTGGCCTGGAGGTCGTGGCCGGCGCCTGGCTGGTCGCGGTCGGCGGAACGACGGTGGCCGAGACCGAACCGCTGTCGCCGCCGCCGAGGATGACGACCGTGCAGATCACGGCGACCAGCAGGATTGCGCCCGCGACGCCGCCGACCCAGACCCAGCGGCGGTCGAGGGGTTCGTAGTACTCGTAGATCTCGTCGTCGTCGGGATAGTCGTCTGCGGCGTGATCGTGGGTGCCGTAGTCGTGGGTGCCATGGTCGTCGTAGCGCCCGTCGTCACGTGCGCCGTAGCGGGAGCCGCTGTAGCCGTGACTCGAGCCGAAGCCGGCCTCGTCGCGACCGCCGTACCCGCGACGGTCATCGCCGTCGAGCACCTGCGTGCGGGGATCCGAGCCACCGTAGGTCGACGAATACGGACTCTCGTAGCTCGAGCCGTAGCCGTATCGGCGTTCCCGGCCGTGGTCCCCGTAGGTGCGGTCGGGTCGCCACGACTCGGCGCGCGGCGACCGTCCGGATGACGGCGAATACGGTCGGTTCTCCCTGCTCATCACGCTTCCCAAGGTCTCGGCGGCATGTCTTCTCCGATGCTAGCGAGACAGAAGTGACGGAAGTGGCTCAGACGCCTGCTGCGGGGTCACGGTCGGGACTCAGTTGGATCAAGCCCCCGTGTTCGCCGACCGCGTAGCCACCGGCGCACCGCCGGTGTCCCGCGTCCACTAGCCTCAGTGCAGTCAACGCTTTCGAATGAGAAGAGGGTCAGCGGTGGAGGTCAAGATCGGTGTCGCCGACAGCCCGCGCGAGTTGGTTTTCAACAGCGCGCAGGTTCCGAGCGAGGTGGAGCAGCTGATCGCCGACGCGCTGAACCAGGACTCGAAGCTGTTGAGCCTGACCGACGAGAAGGGCCGCCGCTTCCTGGTGCAGACCGCGAAGATCACCTACGTGGAGATCGGTGCCGCCGATACGCGCCGCGTGGGTTTCGGCATCGGCACCGTCGGCTCCGAGGCGGTCAAGAACGCGTAAGCGGCACGTGTGACAGTCCGCCCCAGGCGAACTGCACGGTGCCGTCGACCGCGGCCTCCTTGGAGATCGGCCGGTCGGCGTTCAGCCAGTACCGCGCGCTGTCGACACTCACTGCCACCAGGCCGACGGCGATCATCCGGGCGCGGTGCGCCTCGAGGCCGGAGTCGATGCTGATCAGGTCGAACACCGCGTCCGTGCAGGAATCGGTGGCGGCCTTCACCTGTTCCGCCACCTGCGGTTCGGTGACGTAGTCGTTCTCGAAGATCAGCCGGTAGCCCTGGCCGTCGTGCTCGATGAAGTCGAAGAACGCGCCCACCGCGGCGTGCAGTCGCCGCCGGTTGTCGGTGGTGGTGCGCAGTGCCTGTCGCACGCCCGACACGAGGTTGTCGACGTGGCGCTGCAGAACCGCGAGATAGAGTTCGAGCTTCGACGAGAAGTGTTGGTAGAGAACCGGTTTCGACACGCCGGCACGATCGGCGATCTCGTCCATGCCTGCTGCGTGGTAACCCCGGTCGACGAACACCTCGCTCGCGGCGATGAGCAGCTGGCCGCGACGTTCGTCGCGCGGCAGCCGGTTGCCCCGCCGATTGCCCGCCGGCCGCGCCGAGGGGCCATCGCCGTTCGCCGGTTGCCCGCCTCTCCTCTCGGCGGCGTTGGCGAGTTCGCTCATCACGTCCTCAATCTCCGACCGCGAGGGACTGACCCCCCGAATGGTCACTGGTTGGCCGGACATGGTCCGGCAGTTCATCGGAACGACACTACTACTCCCGCTTGGGGCATCGCGTGATCTGCGCCTCGGGTGACCCGGTGGCGCGCCAAAGCCGATCACGCGCCGCGCTGTGCCATTCTGGTCCCGTGACCTACGACCAAGAGCGTCGGTGGGGCGAGCGCAGCGACGGGAGGTATGCCGGCGGTGATCGCGGCGACGGAGGACACAGGGGCGGCGGTCGCGCCCCCGTGCTGCGCAATGAGTGGCGTGAGCCGCTGCGCGCGCAACGGGATCCGGTAGCAGGCGATACGGGACGGCCGCGTTCCAACCGCGATGAGCACAGGCAGTGGCGCAAGCAGACCTGGCTGGGCCGCTTCGTCTCGACCTATGGCTGGCGTGCCTACGCCCTGCCGATCCTCGCCGTCCTCACGGCCATCGTGCTGTTCCAGACCGTCACGTCACCGTCGACGGTGGAACCGGTCGATGCGGCAGGCCCGGTGCAGGGTCCGCCGACGTTCGATGCGTCGAGCACCGCGATCATCGGTGCGCCGCCCAAGGGGCTGACCCAGTTCGACGCGAACCTGCCGACGGGCATCCTGCCCGAGGGCGGGGCCTTCACCGAGGCGGGCGCCAAGACGTGGCACGTCGTGCCCGGCACCTCGCCGAGGGTCGGGGAGGGCACCACCAAGACGTTCACCTACACCGTCGAGGTCGAGGATGGCATCGACACCGCGGCGATCGGTGGTGACGAGGCGTTCGCGCGAATGGTCACCGAGACGCTGGCCAACCCCAAGAGCTGGACGCACAACCCGCAGTTCGCGTTCGTCCGCACCGACGACCCCGCGCAGGTGCCGGACTTCCGCATCTCGCTGACCTCGCCGATCACGGTCCGCGAGGGCTGCGGGTACGACATCCAGCTCGAGGCGTCCTGCTACAACCCGGCGTACCTCACCGACCAGCCGCGGGTGTTCGTCAACGAGGCGCGCTGGGTGCGCGGCGCGGTGCCGTTCCAGGGCGACATCGGCTCCTACCGCCAGTACCTGATCAACCACGAGGTCGGCCACGCCATCGGCTATCAGCGCCACGAACCCTGCGCCGAGAACGGTGCGCTCGCGCCGATCATGATGCAGCAGACGTTCTCGACCAGCAACGACGACGACGCGAAGTTCGACCCCGAGTCGGTGCAGGCCGACGGCAAGACCTGCCGCTTCAACCCCTGGCCCTACCCGATCGCCTGATCACCGCTCTCTTCTTTCCGCGAGCGTGCGTGTCTGCGGGCGACACGCCGTGCGAAAACCCGAGTTCGCGCACGCTCGCGGGAGCCGGGACTGCGCTCGTCGCTCCCGGGGAAGGTCTGACAGGCGATTGTCGTTGAACCTCTGAGCCTGGTGTGATGGTCATCAGGAACAGACTTCGATCGAGGGAGTACCGGTGTCCTCACCGCTGCCGCCGCTGGTGGAACCCGCCGCGTCACTGACGCGCGAAGAGGTGGCGCGCTACAGCCGCCACCTGATCATCCCGGACCTCGGCGTCGACGGGCAGAAGCGCCTGAAGAACGCGAGGGTCCTCGTCATCGGCGCGGGTGGGCTCGGCTCGCCCACGCTCCTCTACCTGGCCGCCGCGGGCGTCGGCACGATCGGCATCGTCGAGTTCGACGTCGTCGACGAGTCGAACCTGCAGCGCCAGATCATCCACGGTCAGTCCGACATCGGCCGGTCGAAGGCGCAGAGCGCGCGTGACTCCATCAAGGAGATCAACCCGCTGGTCGACGTCCGGCTGCACGAGGTGCGCCTGGAACCCGACAACGCCGTCGAACTGTTCGAGCAGTATGACCTGATCCTGGACGGCACCGACAACTTCGCGACCCGGTACCTGGTCAACGACGCGGCCGTGCTGGCCGGCAAGCCCTACGTGTGGGGCTCGATCTACCGGTTCGAGGGCCAGGTGTCGGTGTTCTGGGAGGACGCGCCGAACGGGCTGGGCCTGAACTACCGCGACCTCTACCCGGAGCCGCCGCCGCCGGGGATGGTGCCGTCGTGCGCCGAGGGTGGCGTGCTCGGCATCCTGTGCGCGTCGATCGCCTCGGTGATGGGCACCGAGGCCATCAAGCTCCTGACCGGCATCGGCGATCCGCTGCTCGGCAGGCTGATGGTGTACGACGCGCTGGACATGACCTACCGCACGATCAAGATCCGCAAGGACCCGGCGACGCCGAAGATCACCGAGCTGATCGACTACGAGGCGTTCTGCGGCGTGGTGTCCGACGAGGCCGCCCAGGCCGCGTCCGGCGCCACCGTCACCCCGCGCGAGCTGCGCGAGATGCTCGACTCGGGCACGAAGTACGCGCTGATCGACGTGCGCGAACCCGTCGAGTGGGACATCAACCACATCGACGGCGCCGAGCTGATCCCGAAGTCCGCGCTGGAGGCCGGCGACGGGCTGGCACGTCTGCCGCACGACCGGGTTCCAGTGCTGTACTGCAAGACCGGTGTTCGTTCCGCGGAGGCGCTCGCAGCGGTGAAGAAGGCCGGTTTCGCCGACGCACTGCACCTGCAGGGCGGGATCGTGGCGTGGGCCAAGCAACTCGAACCCGACATGGTCATGTACTGACGCCGAATCTGCCGGTCAACGCCTTAGGCTGTGGCCGTGACTGTCGACGGGCCGCCTGAACACGTGCTTGCGGCGTTCGGTCTGACCGGACTGCGGCCGGTCGAACTCGGCCCCAGCTGGGAGGGTGGCTGGCGCTGCGGCGAGGTCGTGCTCTCGATGGTGGCCGATCCCGCCCGTGCCGCATGGTCGGCCAAGGTGCGCGAGACGCTGTTCGTCGACGGCGTGCGACTGGCCCGGCCGGTGCGGTCCACCGATGGCCGTTACGTCGTGGCCGGGTGGCGCGCCGACACGTTCGTCGCGGGCAGTCCCGAACCCCGGCACGACGAGGTGGTGTCGGCGGCGGTCCGGTTGCACGAGGCCACCGCGAAACTGGAGCGGCCGCGGTTCCTGACGCAGCCGCCGGGCGTGCCGTGGAACGAGGTCGACGTGTTCACCGCCGCGGACCGCGCGGCGTGGGAGGACCGGCCGCTGCACTCGCTGCCGCCCGGGGCGATGGTCGCACCGGGTGCCGCCGACGGGCAGCGCTCGATCGACCTGCTCAATCAGCTTGCCGCACTGCGCAAACCCACTCGTGCCCCCAGCCAGCTGGTGAACGGCGACATGTACGGCACGGTGCTGTTCGCAGGTACGGCCGCGCCCGGCATCACCGACATCACCCCGTACTGGCGGCCCGGATCGTGGGCAGCGGGCGTCGTGGTGGTGGATGCCCTGGCGTGGGGCGAGGCCGACGACGGTCTGGTCGAGCGTTGGGCGTCGCTGCCGGAGTGGCCGCAGATGTTGTTGCGGGCGCTGATGTTCCGGCTCGCCGTCCACGCCCTGCACCCACGGTCGACGGCCGCGGCCTTCCCGGGTCTGGCGCGAACCGCGGCGCTGGTCCGGCTGGTGCTCTAGAACGCGTGCCGCACGTCGCGTAGCGGCACCCGGCCGTCGACGGCGAGTACGCCCTCGGCGCGGAGTCGTTCGAGTTGGACGGTCGCCAGGTGCGGGGCCGGGCGGCCGGACGCGGTGATCACCCGGTGCCAGGGCAGGTCCGAGGAGTCCGTGCGCATGATCCAGGCGACGATGCGTGGACTGGAAAGGTCTGCGGCAGCGGCGATGTCGCCATAGGTCGACACCCTGCCCGCCGGGATGGCGGCGACCAGCGCGCGGACCCGCTCGACCTGCTCGTCGGTGATCGGGGCCATATCAGCCCAGTCGGTCGCGGATCACCGAGGCCGTGTCAGCCGGCTTCGCCAGCGGCACCATGTGGTCGCAGTCCCACTCCAGCAGCGTGAAGTCGGTGCTGGCGTCGAGGGCGGCGAGCAACTCGTCGGTGGCGTAGGGCGGCTGGGTGCGGGTCGCCCGGATCAGGGTCGTCGGGGTGCCGTCGCGCGGCACGGGTACCGGTCGGGTCAGTTCACTCCAGTACGACAGCATCGCGGGCACGCTGATGCGCCACCCGACGCGTCCGTTCGGCAGGTCGATCAGGTGCTCGTCGAGTTCGCGTTCCAGTTCCGCGTCGTCGACCTCGCCCCAGGAGCCGTCGAGCTTCTCGGCCCTCGCCTCGGCGCGGTCGGCGTAGTCGGGCGAGGAGTACATCTGGTCGGCGATCTCCCGCATCCACGCTCCGTCGAGCCCGACGGCGGGATCGAGCAGCACCAGTGCGTCGACGAGATCCGGCCGTGCCGCAGCGAGATTGAGCGAGACGGCACCTCCGAACGAGTGACCGACGACCACCACCGGTGCGCCGCCCTCGGCGTCGAGCAGTGCGGCCAGCGCGGCCACGTTCGCCTCGATGGTCCACGGCGCATCCCACGACGAGCGGCCGTGGCCGAGCAGGTCGGGAGCGAGCACGCCGACGTCCGACAGGTGGTTGGCCGCCAGCGATTCCCACCGTCGGCCGTGCCCGGTCAGGCCGTGGACGAGCAGGACGCGGGCGGGCTCGGGTGAGCCGAAGCGGTACACGTGCAGCGGTGAGGTCACCCCTCGATGCTGCCAGCCCGAGGTCAGGGCCTCTTGTCGGACCCCCGTGGTGTCATTTCACCGTGCCCGCCTCACACACCGCGTTGACGCCAGAGTCGCTGACCGAACCCGGCCTGCGTGGCACCGTGCGCCTACTGGGCGGTCCCGGCACCGGCAAGTCGTCGCTGTTGGTGCGTACGGCGGCGGCGCACGTGGCAGCCGGAACCGATCCGGAATCCGTTCTCCTGCTGACGGGTTCCGCGACGCTCGGCGGGCGGGCGCGCGCCGCGGTGACGGCCGCGCTCCTGGGCGGCGGCGGACCCGTCGCGGTGCGCGAGCCGTTGGTGCGCACCGTGCACTCCTATGCCTTCGCCGTGCTGCGCCTCGCCGCCCAGCGCAACGGGGACCCGCCGCCGCGGCTGGTCACCAGCGCCGAGCAGGACGGCATCATCCGCGAGATGCTGGCCGGTGATGTGGAGGACGGCGCGGCCTCGTCGGTGGACTGGCCGGCCTCGCTGCGTCCGGCGCTGAGCACGGTGGGCTTCGCCACCGAACTGCGCGACCTGTTGGCTCGGTGCACCGAGCGTGGCGTCGATCCCGTTGCGCTGCAACGCCTCGGCAGGCGGACGGGCCGCCCGGAGTGGATCGCCGCGGGCCAGTTCGCGCAGTCCTACGAGCAGATCATGCTGCTGCGTTCGGCCGTGGGCATGGCGGCACCGCAGGCCACGGTCCCGGCGCTGGGTGCGGCCGAACTCGTCGGCGCCGCACTCGACGCGCTTGCTGCCGATCCCGACCTGCTCGCCGCTGAGCGAGCCAGGATCAAACTGCTGCTCGTCGACGACGCCCAGCACCTCGATCCGCAGGCCGCTCTGCTCGTCCGCGTGCTGGCCGCGGGCACCGAACTAGCGGTGATCGCAGGCGATCCGCACCAGACGGTGTACGGCTACCGCGGCGCGGATCCGGCGCTGCTGCAGCCGGGCGCCGAACCGGCGATCGTGCTGACGGAGTCGCGCCGCTGCGCCCCGGCCGTGGCCCGCACCGTGGCGGGCGTGGCGAGCCGGTTGCCCGGCGTGGACGAGGTGAGGCACATGACGGCGGCCGACGATCGGCCCGGGTCGGTGGCAGTGCGCATCGCGGCGACCTCGCACGCGGAGTCCGCCCTCATCGCCGACGCATTGCGGCGCGCACACCTCGTCGACGGCGTGCCGTGGTCGGAGATGGCGGTCATCGTCCGCTCGGTGCCGAGAGCGGGCACGGCACTCGCCCGCGCGTTGACGGCTGCGGGCGTGCCGGTGGAGCAGCCGTCGCCGTCTTCGCCACTGGCCGAGCACCCGGTCGTCGCCGGCCTGCTGCTGGTGCTCGACGCCGTGGCGGACGGCCTGACCGGTGCGGCTGCGACGGCGTTGCTCACGGGTCCGCTGGGCGGTGTCGACCCGGTATCGCTGCGCCAGTTGCGTCGTACGCTGCGCCGCGCGGACGGCAGCACGCCGCCGCGGGAGTTCGCCGACCTGCTGCTCGACGCGCTGGAGGGGCGCGGAGCGGATCTGCCCGACCACCTCGCGCGGCCCGTCCGGCGCGTCCGGTCGGTGCTGACGGCGGCGCGTCGCAGCCAGCGCGACGACCTCGATCCGCGCTTCGTGCTGTGGCAGGCGTGGCACCAGTGCGGTCTGCAGCGCCGGTGGCTCACCGCCGTCGAGCGTGGCGGTTCGTCGGCGGGGCAGGCCGGCCGCGACCTGGACGCCGTCACCGCACTCTTCGACGTCGCCGAGCAGTACGTCACCCGCACCACCGGTGCGTCGCTCAGCGGCCTGGTGGACCACGTGCGTGCCATGACGCTGCCCGCCGCGGCGCGCGGTGAGGTGACGCCGGGGGAGACGGTGGCGGTGCTCAGCGCGCACTCCGCGCTCGGCCGAGAGTGGGAGTTCGTGGTCGTGGCGGGCGTGCAGGAAGGGCTGTGGCCCAACACCGTTCCGCGCGGCGGCATCCTCGGCACGCAGCGGCTGGTCGACGTCCTCGACGGCGTCGTCGACGGGCCGGACACTCCCGTCTCCAGCACCGCGCCGCTGCTGGCCGAGGAGCGCCGCCTGCTGGTTGCCGCGCTCGGGCGGGCGCGCAGCCACGTCCTCGTGACCGCGGTCGACAGCGACGAGGGCGACGAGGCGATGCTGCCGTCGACGTTCTGCGACGAGGTCGCGGCGCTGGCCACCGAGCGGCCCGACGCCGACGCCGCGCCGCTGCTGGCTCCCCGCGTGCTGGCCCCCACCGCGGTGGTCGGTCGCTTGCGTGCGGTGGTGTGTGCACCCGCCGAGGCCGTCGATCCGCAGTCACGTGCCTGTGCGGCAACGCAATTGGCACGTCTCGCCGCGGCGGGCGTGGCGGGGGCGACCCCGGACCAGTGGCACGCGACCACGACGCCGTCCACCGAGGCGCCGCTGTGGGACGGGGACGACCACGTCGTCACCATGTCGCCGTCGACGTTGCAGACGCTCACCGATTGCCCGCTGAGGTGGCTGCTGGAGCGCCACGGCGGCCAGGACGGCCGCGACGTGCGATCGGCGCTGGGTTCGGTCGTGCACGCGTTGGTGTCGGACTCCTCCAAGAGTGAGGATCAGATGCTGGCCGATCTCGAAACGCTCTGGTCCGCACTGCCCTTCGACGCCGAGTGGTACTCCGCCAACGAGCTGGGCAGGCACCGGACCATGCTCTCGGCGTTCGCTCAGTGGCGCGCCCAGACCCGTGGCGAACTGACCGAGGTGGGTACGGAGATCGAGGTCGACGGCGTCGTCACGCCCGTCGACGGGAACGGCCCTGCCGTTCGGGTGCGCGGGCGCGTCGACCGGCTCGAGCGCGACGCCGAGGACCGGCTGGTCGTCGTCGACCTCAAGACCGGCAAGTCGCCGGTCAGCAAGGACGACGCGCAGCGGCACGCCCAGCTCGCGACCTACCAGCTGGCGGTGGCCGAGGGACTGGTGCCCCAGGGCGATCAGGCCGGCGGCGGTCGGCTCGTGTACCTGGGCAAGATCGGCTCGGCGGGTCCGACCCAGCGCGAGCAGGATCCGATGACCGACGACGGCCAGGCGCAGTGGCGCCAGACCGTGGGGGAGGCCGCCTCCGCCACGCAGGGGCCGCACTTCACCGCGCGGGTCAACGACGGCTGCGCGCACTGCCCGGTGCGCGCGATGTGCCCGGCGCAGGCCGCGATGGAGGGACGCCCGTGACACCGCGTTACAGCCCAGCCGAACTCGCCGACGCACTCGGCATCTTCGCGCCCACCGAGGAGCAGGCGGCCGTGATCGCCGCTCCGCCGGGGCCGCTGGTCGTGATCGCCGGCGCCGGTGCGGGCAAGACCGAGACGATGGCCGCCCGGGTGGTGTGGCTGGTCGCCAACGGCTACGCCACGCCAGGGCAGGTGCTGGGGCTGACGTTCACCCGCAAGGCCGCCGGTCAACTCCTGCGCAGGGTGCGCACCCGGCTGTCGCGGCTGGCGGGCGTGGGCCTGGCCGCCGGCGCGCCGAGCATCGAGGAGCACGCCACCGTGAGCACGTACCACGCGTTCGCCGGAACGCTGCTGCGCGACCACGGGCTGCTTCTCCCGGTCGAGCCCTCCACCCGGCTGATCACCGAGACGGAGCTGTGGCAGTTGGCCTTTCGGGTGGTGTGCGAACACCCCGGCGAGCTGGACACCGAGAAGTCTCCCGCGGCGATCACGGCGATGGTGCTGCGGCTGTCGGGTCAGCTCGCCGAGCACCTCGTCGACACGGGGCAGCTGCGTGACACCCATCTGGAGCTGGAACGGCTGGTGCACACGCTGCCCCCCGGACCGCGGCAACGCGACACCGGCCCAAATCAGTCGCTGCTCAAGATGCTCGGCACGCAGACCGAGCGCACCGTGCTGATCCCGATGATCGACGCGCTGCACGAGCGCATGCGGGCCGAGAACGTCATGGACTTCGGCATGCAGATGTCGTCGGCCGCGCGGCTGGCGGAGCGCTTCCCGCGCGTCGGGGCGGAACTGCGGGCCCGGTACCGCGTCGTCCTGCTCGACGAGTACCAGGACACCGGGCACGCGCAGCGGGTCGCGCTCTCGTCGCTGTTCGGTGGCGGCGTCGACGACGACCTGGCGCTCACCGCGGTGGGCGACCCGATCCAGTCGATCTACGGCTGGCGCGGGGCCTCGGCCACGAACCTGCCCCGGTTCACCACCGACTTCCCGCTGTCCGACGGAACGCCCGCTCCCACCCTCGAACTGCGCACCAGTTGGCGCAATCCGCCCAGCGCCCTGCACCTGGCCAACGCCGTGTCCGCGGAGGCCCGACGCCGTTCGGTCGAGGTGCGCGAACTGCTGCCCAGGCCCGACGCGCAGCCCGGCACGATCCGGTGCACGCTGCACTCCGACGTCTCGGTCGAACGAGGCTGGGTGGCAGACGAATTGGCGCGGGCCTACCACGCCGCGCTCGAGGCGGGCGAGACCGTTCCGACCGCCGCGGTGCTGGTGCGCCGCAACGCCGACGCGGTGCCCATGGCCGACGCGCTCACCGAGCGCGGCGTGCCGGTCGAGGTCGTCGGTCTCGCGGGGCTGCTCGCCATACCCGAGGTGGCCGACGTGGTGGCGACGCTGCGGGTCGCGGCCGAGCCCATGGCGGGCGCGGCGGCGGTGCGGGTGCTGACCGGGCCGCGATGGCGTCTCGGAGCCGCCGACCTGGCAGCGCTGTGGCGGCGTGCGGTCGAACTGGACCGGCTCGACACCGCTCGGGATCGCAGCTCGATCGGAGACATCGTCGCGTCGGCCGCCCCGGACGCCGACGCCGCGTGCCTTGCCGACGCCATCTGCGATCCCGGCCCGGCCGACCGCTACTCCACCGAGGGTTACCGGCGGATCGTCACGTTGAGCCGTGAGCTGACGATGCTGCGCGGCCAGTTGCACCACCCGCTGCCCGAACTCGTCGCGGAGGTGCGCAGGACTATGGGCGTCGATACCGAAGTGCGGTCAGCGCAACCCGTTTCGGCCGGCTGGACGGGGTCCGAGCACCTCGACGCGTTCGCCGACGTGGTGGCCGACTACGCCGCGCGCCCGTCGGCGACGGTGTCGGGACTGCTCGCGTACCTCGACGCCGCGGCCGAGGTGGAGAACGGTCTCGCTCCGGCCGACGTCTCGGTCTCGCGCGACCGGGTGCAGATCCTCACCGTGCACGCCGCCAAGGGCCTGGAGTGGCAGATCGTCGCCGTCCCGCACCTCAGCGGCCGGGTGTTCCCGTCGACGGCGATGGCCCGCACCTGGCTCAGCGACGCGGGCGACCTCCCGCCGCTGCTGCGCGGTGACCGGGCGACGCTGTCCGAACACGGCGTCCCGGTGCTCGACACGTCCGACGTCAACGACCGCAAGGCGTTGTCGGACAAGATCACCGAGCACAAGCGCACGCTTGATCAGCGTCGGGGCGACGAGGAGCGACGGCTGCTGTACGTGGCGCTCACCCGCGCCGAGGACACCCTGCTGCTGTCCGGTCACCACTGGGGCGCCACGGAGTCCAAGCCCCGCGGACCGTCGGAGTTCCTGCTGGAGATCAAGGACGTCATCGACCAGGCGGCCGCCGCCGGCCAGCCGTGCGGGGTCGTCGAGCACTGGGCATCGGAACCGGCCGACGGGGAACCCAATCCGCTGCGCGACGAGGTGATCGAACGGCAGTGGCCTGCCGGCCGGGGCGGCGCCGACGACGTGGAAGCGGGTGCCGCACTCGTCGCACGCGCGCTCACGGGCGACCTGGCGCCATCCGCCCCCGTCGAGCCCACCGGGGAGAGCGCGGACGTCGAGGACGCCCAGGCGTGGGAGGCCGACGTCGACGCGCTGCTCGCCGAGCGGCAGAAGGCCGCGCACCGGCCCCCGCCCGCACTGCCCGCCCATCTGTCGGTCAGCGCGCTCGTCGACGTGGGGCGCGACCCCGACGGCGCCCTGCGGCGGCTGCAGCGCAGGCTGCCTGCGCGGCCCGATCCACATGCGCTGCTGGGCACGGCGTTCCACGACTGGGTGCAGCGTTTCTTCCACGCCGAGCGGTTGTTCGACCTCGAGGATCTGCCCGGTGCGGTCGACGGCGAACTCGGTCGCGTCGAGTCCGACCGACTGGCCGAACTGCAGGCCGCGTTCGCGACGTCCGCGTGGGCGTCGCGTACGCCCACCGACGTCGAGGTGCCGTTCGACATGGTCGTCGGCGCCACGGTCGTGCGGGGTCGCATCGACGCGGTGTTCGCCGACGACGACGGCGGGTTCACCGTCGTCGACTGGAAGACCGGCGACCCGCCGGCAGACGACGAGGACCTGCGCCACAACGCCGTTCAGCTGGCGGTGTACCGGTTGGCGTGGGCCGCCACCCACGGCATCGAGCCGTCGATGGTGCGGGCGGCGTTCCACTACGTGCGCAGCGGTGTCACCGTCACGCCCGACGCACTGCCCGACGCCGCGGAACTCGCGACGCTGCTCGAGGTCGCCTAGCGCGGGGTGTTGCGGTAGACCTTCAGCGCCTGCATCACCATCGGCACCTGTAGCGGCAACCGGGCGATGGCGCCGATGCGGGCCGGCCAGCCCTTGCTCCACCACAGGCGGACCATGTTCACGTTCGCGGGGAAGACGGCGAGGTACAGCGCGATCGCGGCCAGTGCGCCGAGGCGGCGCGTCCTGGGCACCAACAGCAGTGCGCCGGTCGCGACCTCCGCGACGCCCGAGGCGTGCGTGTAGACCCGTGCGCTGCCAGGCAGTTCGGCGGGAACGATGGTGTCGAACGGCTTGGGAGCCACGAAGTGCAGGGCGCCCATGCCGACCAGCATCGCTCCCATTCGCTGCGCGGTGGCCTGGCTACTGGTGTCGACGCGCGATGGCGTGAGGGAGGTCATGGTTACATTGTGCTGTGCAGCGCCTTCGGCTAGTGATGGGGCCTCGTGGCGAGGGGTAAGTTGCGTCGCCGCCTGCAGCGGCTCGACCAGGAGAACCTGAGCGCGCGCCACGACGCGGCCCTCGTCGAGGTCCTGACGATCCCCGAGGACTTCGTCAGTCCCGCACGCAGGATCGCGATGCGCGTGGTCTACGCGCTCGGGGCGCTGTTCGCGGCGGTGGCCATCGTCTATCTGGATCGGCACGGCTACCGCGACATCGAGTCGGCCCCGGACGCCAACAACCCGCTGTCGCTACTGGACTGCCTGTACTACGCCACCGTGTCGCTGTCGACGACGGGCTACGGCGACATCACGCCGGTCACGGACTCGGCACGGCTGATCAACGTCCTGGTGATCACCCCGCTGCGGGTGGCTTTCCTGATCGTGCTCATCGGCACCACGGTCGAGACCTTGACCACGCAGTCGCGACAAGCTCTCAAGATTCAGCGTTGGAGGAAGTCCGTGCGCAATCACACCGTCGTCGTCGGCTACGGCACCAAGGGCAGGACTGCCGTCACCGCGATGGTCAGCGACGGCGTCGCGCCCGGCAACATCGTGGTGGTCGAGCAGAACGACTTCGCGCTCGAGCGGGCGAAGGCCGCGGGTCTGGTGACCGTGCGAGGCGACGGCACCAAGGCCGAGGCACTCAGACTCGCCAGCGTCCAGCACGCGGAGACGATCATCGTGGCCGCCAACAGCGACTCCGATGCCGTGCTGGTCACGCTCACCGCCCGGGAGCTCGCACCCAAGGCCAAGATCATCGCCGCGGTCCGCGAGGCCGAGAACCAGCACCTGCTCAAGCAATCCGGCGCCGACACCACCGTCGTCACCTCGGAGACGGCGGGCCGGCTGCTGGGCATCGCCAAGCAGACCCCCAGCGTGGTCGAGGTCATGGAGGACCTGCTGACCCCGGACGCGGGCTTCGCGATCGCGGAGCGTCCGGTCACCGCCAAGGAGGTCGGGGCGTCGCCGCGGCACATGAAGGAGATCGTGCTGGGCGTGGTCCGCAACGGCCAGCTCCTGCGGGTCGATCTGCCCGAGGCCGACGCGGTCGAACTCGGCGACAAGCTGCTGGTCATCAAGACCGCCAATTCGGAGGACTGACCACCGCATGACCGACTTCACCCTGCGCAACGTCCCGCTGCTCTCACGCATCGGTGCCGACCGCGCAGACGTCCTGCGCACCGACGTCGACGCCGCCATCGCGGGCTGGCCGGATGCGCTGCTGCTGCGCGTCGACCGGCGCAATCAGGTGCTGATCTCCGACGGCCGCGTGGTGCTGACCGCCGCCGCCAAGTACGCCGACCACCCCGACGAGCACGCGGTGTTCCTCGGCCGCATGCCCGACGGCAGGCACGTCTGGGGCGCGCGGGCTGCGCTGGAGGCGCCCGAGGATCCGACCGCGGAGACCGAGGTGCTCGACCTGCGCCGCGCAGGCACCGTGTTCGACGACGTCAGCGCGCAGCTGGTCTCGACGGCCACCGCGCTACTCAACTGGCACGACCATGCCCGGTTTAGCCCGGTCGACGGGTCACCGACGAAGGCGATCAAGAGCGGGTGGGGCCGGATCAACCCCGGCAACGGCCAGGAGGAGTTCCCGCGCATCGACCCGGCGATCATCTGCCTGGTGCACGACGGTCACGACCGCGCAGTGCTGGCCCGCCAGACGGTGTGGCCCGAGCGGCTGTTCTCACTGCTAGCCGGCTTCGTCGAGGCGGGGGAGTCGTTCGAGGCCTGCGTGGTGCGCGAGATCAACGAAGAGGTCGGGCTGTCGGTCACCGACGTCCGCTACCTCGGCAGCCAGCCGTGGCCGTTTCCGCGCTCGCTGATGGTCGGGTTCCACGCCATCGGCGACCCGGAGCAGGAATTCTCGTTCAACGACGGCGAGATCGCCGAGGCGGGCTGGTTCACCAGGGCCGAGGTCCGCGACGCCCTCGAGAACGGCGACTGGAGCAGCGACTCGCCGTCACGTCTGCTGCTGCCTGGATCGATCTCGATCGCCAGGGAGATCATCGAGTCCTGGGCCGCGCTGGACTGACGCCTGGTCGAAGCTTCAGGCGCCGAGCTTGGCCTTGACCTGCTTGGCGCTCGGGTTCGTCAGCGTGGACCCGTCGGGGAACTTCACGGTCGGCACGACGTGATTGCCGTTGTTGACCGATCCGACGAACTCGGCGGCCGCGGGGTCGGCCTCGATGTCAACCTCGGTCCAGGAGATGCCCTCGGACTTCAGCGCGGTCTTGAGGCGGGAGCAGAAGCCGCACCACGACGTCGTGTACATGGTCAGGCCCGAAGAAGTTGAAGTGCTCATGAGTTTCACAACGTATCGGAGCTCCCGAAGATGCCCGATGTCCGATCGCCCTGCCAAGATGGTCGGCATGCCCAGTCCAGGTTCTGCGGCGCCGACCGATGGACTCCTCGACGATCTCGACGAGGAGCAGCGCGAGGCCGTCCAGGCGCCGCGTGGTCCGGTGTGCGTGCTCGCCGGCGCGGGCACCGGCAAGACGAGGACCATCACGCGCCGCATCGCGCACCTGGTCGCCTCGGGGCACGTGGCACCCAGCCAGGTGCTGGCCGTCACGTTCACCTCGCGCGCGGCGGGGGAGATGCGGCTGCGGTTGCGATCCCTGGATCAGCAGGCCGGTGGAGTGGGCACCGGCTCAGTGCAGGCCATGACCTTCCACGCCGCCGCCCGCCGCCAGTTGCAGTACTTCTGGCCGCGTCTGGTCGGCGACACGGGCTGGGAACTGCTCGACAGCAAGTTCTCGGTGGTCGCCCAGGCCGCCAACCGGGCAGGCATGAAGACCGGCACCGATGACGTCCGCGACCTCGCGGGCGAGATCGAGTGGGCCAAGGCGTCGCTGATCAGCCCCGAGACCTATCCCGCCGAGGTCGCCAAGGCGGGCCGCGACATCCCGTTCGACGCCGCGAAGGTGGCGGCCGTCTACGCCGGCTACGAGGCCGCCAAGGCGCGCCGCGAGGGCACGACACTGCTGGACTTCGACGACCTGCTGCTGCACACGGCCGCCGCGATCGAGAACGACGCGGCGGTGGCGCAGGAGTTCCGCGACCGCTACCGCTGCTTCGTCGTCGACGAGTACCAGGACGTGACGCCACTGCAGCAGCGCGTGCTCGACGCGTGGCTCGGCGAGCGCGACGACCTGACCGTCGTCGGCGACGCCAACCAGACCATCTACTCGTTCACGGGCGCGACCCCGAACTACCTGCTCGACTTCTCGCGCCGGTTCCCCGAGGCCACGGTCGTCCGCCTCGAGCGTGACTACCGGTCCACCCCGCAGGTGGTGTCGCTGGCCAACCGCGTCATCGGAGCGGCGCGCGGCCGGATGGCGGGCAGCCGGCTGCACCTGGTGGGTCAGCGTCCGCCCGGTCCGGAGCCGTCGTTCAGCGAGAACACCGACGAGGTCGCCGAGGCCACCGCGGTGGCGAAGAGCATCAAGAAGCTGATCGAGGCGGGTACGCCGCCCGCCGAGATCGCGGTCCTCTATCGGATCAACGCCCAGTCCGAGGTGTACGAGGAGGCGCTGACCGCAGCGGGGGTGGCGTTCCAGGTGCGCGGCGGCGAGGGTTTCTTCAGCAGGCAGGAGATCCGCCAGTCCCTGCTGGCCCTGCAACGCGCCGCCGAGCGGGGCGCCGACGTGTCCGGCCCCGAGTTGGCGGCGGGGGTGCGCGAACTGCTCGAACCGCTGGGGCTGACGGCCGAGGCGCCTGCGGGCACCCGGGCCCGCGAACGCTGGGAGGCATTGGTCGCGCTCGCCGAACTCGTCGACGAGGACGTCGCCCAGCGTCCCGAACTCACCCTGCCCGCCCTGGTGACCGAGTTGCGCCAACGCGCCGACTCGCGCCACCCACCGGTGGTGCAGGGCGTCACGCTGGCGTCACTGCACGCCGCGAAGGGCCTGGAGTGGGACGCGGTGTTCCTGGTGGGCCTGGCCGACGGGACGCTACCCATCTCGCATGCGCTGTCCCACGGCCCCGACAGCGAGGCCGTGGAAGAGGAACGCAGGCTGTTCTACGTCGGAATCACCAGGGCGCGTGTGCATCTCGCGTTGAGCTGGGCGCTGGCCCGTGCACCCGGCGGGCGGCAGGGGCGAAAGCCGTCGCGGTTCCTCAACGGCGTCGCACCGCACACCGCGGCCGACACGGGCGGCGCCAAGCCGCGTCGGCAGCGCGGACCCGCCCCTCGGTGCCGGGTCTGCAACGCAGCGCTGTCCACGCCGGCGTCGATCATGCTGCGACGGTGCGAGAACTGCCCGTCGGACATCAACGAGGACCTGCTGGCCGAGCTGAAGGACTGGCGTTCGCGCACCGCCAAGGAGATGAGCGTGCCCGCCTACGTGGTGTTCACCGACAACACGCTGATCGCGATCGCCGAGACCCTGCCGACCGACGACGCCGCGCTCGTTGCGATTCCGGGCATCGGGGCACGCAAGCTCGAACAGTTCGGACCCGACGTCCTGGAGTTGGTTCGCAGCCGTTCGTGAAACTGCCACGAATCGCAAAGATCACGCCAAAAGCGCTGGTCAGAAAATCGCTTGTGGCTTTTTCGTGTTAGCGTCTAGCCTCATAGACGCCTTCACGGGCGCCCCAATGACAGGCATGGAGAGGAGGTCCGGCGACATGATCAGCATTCCATTTACCGGCGTAGTCGCTTCCGGCGGCCTCCTCGGCGTCGCATGGGCCGACCGTACCCACACGGCTCACCATGCCATTCCGAATGCCGCCGTCGCGGCCTATGCCGTTGCCGCGCCCGCAATCATGCGCAAGCGCCGCACCGCCGCTGCGACCCTCGCGTCCGTGAATCGGGGCACCTGCTAGGACAGCCCACGACACGCCTCATGGCCACGGACCCGACATCGGATCCGTGGCCATTTTCATCGGGACAGCCCGAGGACCTGGTCGAAGGATCCATCTACAGACAGATGACCGAGCAACACGACCAGGAAGCAGGAGAGACATGTCGGACCGGACATGCCGCGAGAGGCTGACGGTGCCCTGTCACGAGGAATCGCCGGATCTGTGGTTCGCCGAGAGTCCCACGGAGCTGGAGCGCGCGAAGGAGCTGTGCGCGGATTGCCCGATCCGCCGCGAGTGCCTGGACTCAGCGCTGGAACGTCAAGAGCCGTGGGGGGTCTGGGGTGGAGAGATCCTCGACCGCGGATCCATCGTGGCGCGCAAGCGGCCGCGTGGTCGCCCCCGCAAGAACCCGCAGCCGAGCCCTGCGGCAGCATGACGCGAGGCCGTCCGGCGTGATCCGCTGGGCGGCCTCGTCGTGCTCGATCGAGTGCCGGGTCAGTCGGTGAAGCCCGGGATCAGTTCCGTCGCAAGCGCTCTGGTGGGGATGTGCGCGTCGAGTTGACACGAGATCGCGACGTTGGAGGCGATGACCCGCATCGGGATCGCGAGCTTGGCCGGGATGTCCATCTGACGGGCCGTCTTGATCTGGTCGACCGACAGGTCCATGTTCCTGGCGGCCATCTTCTGCAGCCACTTGCGGGTGTAGTGGAAGACCTCCACCTCGAGCGGTTCGACGTACTGGCGCAGCATGTCGTCGAGTTCGCGGGTCGACACCTGCTCGCCCTGCTGGATGAAACCCAGCCGCTCCATCGCGGGAAGCAGGTTGTCGTAGTCCTTTTCGAGTGAGTAGCGCACCACGCGACCCAGTTCGACGGGGATGCCGCCAGGTAGCGGCGCTACGGCGCCGAAGTCCAGGACGCCCATCTTGCCCTCGGGCAGCAGCATGAAGTTGCCGGGATGCGCGTCGCCGTGCATCATCTCGAGCCGCCGCGGCGCGTCGTAGGTGAGTTCGAAGAGTCGCGTGCCCATCAGGTCGCGCTGCTCGGCGGTGCCCTCGCGGATGATCTTCGCCATCGGGATGCCTTCCATCCACTCGGCGACGACCACCTTGGGGGCGCTCGCGACGATGGCGGGCACCACGAAGTGCGGGTGGTCGCGGTAGGCCTTGGCGAACGCCCGCTGATTGTCGGCTTCGAGCCGGTAGTCGAGTTCCATCTCGGTGCGCTCGATCAGTTCGTCGACCACGCCTTGCACGTCGGCACCGGGGGACAGCTGCTTGAACACCGAGACCATGCGCTTCATGGTCTTGAGGTCGGCACGCAGCGCTTCGTCGGCGCCGGGGTACTGGATCTTCACGGCGACCACGCGGCCGTCGGCCCACACGGCCTTGTGCACCTGGCCGATGCTGGCCGAGGCGATGGGTGCGTCGTCGAACGACTGGAAGCGTTGCCGCCACTTGGTGCCCAGCTGCGCGTTGAGCACGCGGTGCACCTTGTCGGCGGGCAGGGGCGGTGCGTCCTTCTGCAGCTTCGTCAGCGCTTCGCGATAGGGCTCGCCGAACTGTTCGGGGACGGCGGCCTCCATCACCGACAGTGCCTGGCCCACCTTCATCGCGCCGCCCTTGAGTTCACCGAGAACGGTGAACAGCTGATTGGCGGCCTTCTCCATCAGCTCGGCGTTGACCTCGTCCCGCGAGGAGCCGGTGAGTCGCTTGCCGAAGCCGAGCGCAGCACGTCCGGCGAACCCGACGGGAAGCGAAGCCAACTTCGCGTTGCGCGCTGCCCGACCACGCTTGATGTCTGCCACCACTCCATCATCCACGACTGCGCCACACCGGTTCCTGTGACGTCCCGAACACCGCGGGAAGTGGCAGCAACCGTCAGCAACCGCACCGAGGATGGCGCGACCAGCGTCGGCTGATCGTCGATCCGGTGTGCACGTCGAACTCCAGCGTCGTGTCCAGGGTGGGCGGCGGTGCGTCGCGCAATCCGGGACCGCCGCAGGCCTGTACGGCCTTGACGACGCGCTCGACCTGATCGAGCGCGAGCGCGGCGGTGGCCAGCACCGTGGCGCGGTCGGCGTTTCCGACGGTGCGGCGCAACTGCGCGGCGACCGCGGGCCACGCGGCGTCGCGGTCGCTGCGGTGCAGGTCTGCGCACCGCAGGCAGCTGGTCTGGCCCGGCACCACCAGCGGGCCGACCAGTCCGGTGCCGTCGCGCACCCGAACCTGTAGGTGCGGCACGCCCGCGTCGTGCAGGTCGTGCACCACCTGCGGGTCGGTGACGAGGTAGTCCGAGAGCACCACCAGGTCGGTGTTGCGCGGGTTCACGCCCGCGTGGCTGAGCCTGCTGATCGCGATCCGGTTGCCCGAGCACCGCAGCGCACCGGTCAGCAGGTCCGAGAGCGGTCCGCGGCCGTGCACCCGCACCGACGCCGACCGGGTGCGGGGAACGTCGACCGTCAGGACCTTCGATCGGGTGAGGGACTCGACGAGTTCGGCGGCCGCTGCGGCGTCGTGGGCGCCGCGGTTGAGCAGCAGCGAGGTGAAGACGGGCAGCGTCATCCCCGATTGCAGCGCCCGCAGCAGATCGGCGAGCGCGTCAGGGGTCAGCCCGGCGGGTGGGCTGACGAGGACGGCACGGCGCGGGTCCCAGCCCACCTGCACGGTGTCGTCGGGCCGCATCAGCACCGGCATCGCCGGGTCGAGCGTGTAGCGGGTCACGCGCCGACTCAATCACGGTCGGCGGATGTCGCGCTCTAGTTATCCACAGGGGGCCTGCCGGGGCCGTCGTCCCCGCCGTTGGCGTCCCTCTCGAGGTCGGCGATCGCCTGGTCCATGCCGTCGGTGTCGCCGCCGATCATCCGGTCGATGAATCCGGCGGGCTCGTCGAGGTCGCCTGCCGAGGGCAGCAGGTCGGGGTGCTGCCAGACGCCGTCGCGGGCGTCGGCACCGATCGCGTCGGTGAGCTTCTCCCACAGGGCGGCCGCCTCGCGCAGCTTGCGCGGGCGCAGTTCCAGGCCGACCAGCGTGGCGAAGGTCTGCTCGGCGGGCCCGCCGGTGGCGCGGCGCCGACGCAGTGTCTCGCTGAGCGCCGACGTTCCGGGGATGCGGTCGCCGAGGGCGGCGGTGACCACGGTCTGCACCCAGCCCTCGATCAGGGCCAGCAGCGTCTCGAGCCGCTCCAGGGCGGCGGTCTGCTCGGGGGTGGCCTTGGGTTCGAACATGCCCTGGCTGAGCAGTTCTTCCATCTTCGACGGGTCGGTCAGCGCCGACGGGTCGATGCCGCGGGCGAGTTCCTCGATGCCGCTGGAATCGACCTTCATGCCCCTGGCGAACGCCTCGACGGCGCTCATGAGCTGGCTGGACAGCCATGGCACGTGGGAGAAGAGGCGGTGGTGGGCGGCCTCGCGCGCGGCGAGGAAGGTCATGATCTCGCTGCGAGGCTGCTCGAGGCCCTCTGCGAGGGCTTCGATGGCGTCGGGCATCAGCGCGGCGACGCCCTTGGGTCCCAGGGGCAGTCCGATGTCGGTGGAGGTCAGCACCTCCTTGGACAGCGTGCCAAGCGCCTGGCCCAGCTGCGAGCCGAAGGCCATGCCGCCCATCTGCTGCATCATCGCCATCAATGGGCCCGCCATCGCGCGGGCCTCCTCGGGGAGCGCCGACGTCCACACCGATGACATCTGCTCGGCCACCGGGTCGCACAACCGCTTCCAGGTGTCGAGGGTGTTGTCGATCCAGTCGCTCGGCGTCCACGCCGCCGTCCTGGTGGTGCCTGCGGGCAGCGGCGTCACGCCGTCGAGCCACGTCTCGGCGAGCCGCACGGCGTCGGCGATGGCCGAGGTGGTCTGTTCGGGGACGGGCTTGACGAAGCCGATCGAGCTGGACGCCAGCTGGCGCGCCAGGTCGTAGTTCACCGGCCCGGTCTGCTTGCCGCCGCCCATGTTGCCTGCGCCGCTGAACATCTCGCCGAGTTTGGAGAAGATCTGGCCGAGGTCGCCCATGTCGAACCCACCGCCGCCGAAGCCGAACGGGTCGGACCCGGGCGCACCGGAATTGGGATCCTTCTTGGACTTGTCGCGGTCGGGGTCGTCTCCGGAGGAGAAGCCGAAGGGCAGGTCGGACATGCTTCAACGGTACTCACTGCAGCCGTTCGCCGTGGGTCGGCGGGTCACGCTGTGAGCTGATTCCCGGCGGGCAGGAGCGGAGCGACCGGGGGATTGCTCCAGTAGAGCCCTACTGTGGGCGGCGTGAACAGGCGGATTCTGACCCTGCTGGTGGCGTTGGTACCCATCGTGGTGTTCGGCCTACTGCTCTCGGCGGTCACGGTGCCGTTCGTGGGGCTGGGTCCCGGACCGACGTTCGACACCCTCGGCGAGGTGGAGGGCAAGGAGGTCGTCGACATCGAGGGCGCCGAGGTGCATCCGACGTCGGGCCACCTCAACATGACCACGGTGGCGCAGAGTGACGGCATCACGCTCGGCCAGGCCCTGGCGCTGTGGATCTCCGGGCGCGACCAGCTCGTCCCGAGGGCCCTGGTCTATCCGCCCGACAAGTCCAAGGACGAGGTCGACGAGTCCAACAACCAGGACTTCAAGCGCTCCGAGGACAGTGCCGAGTACGCCGCGCTGGCGTACCTGAAGTACCCGAAGTCGGTCACGGTGGAGTCGGTGACGGAACCGGGCCCGTCGGCGGGCAAGCTCGAGGACGGCGACGCCATCGACATGGTGAACGACAAGCCGGTGGCCAGCCTCGAGGAGTTCACCGCGCTGCTGAAGACCACGAAGCCGGGCGATCAGCTCGTCGTCGACTACCGCCGCAAGGGCGGTGACCTGGGGACGACGACGATCACGCTCGGCGACAACCCCGACCGCGACTACGGATTCCTCGGCGTCAGCGTGCTGGAGGCGCCGTGGGCCGACTTCACCATCGACTTCAACCTGGCCAACGTCGGCGGGCCGTCGGCCGGGCTGATGTTCAGCCTCGCCGTGGTGGACAAGCTGACCACCGGGGACATCAACGGCGGGAAGTTCGTCGCGGGCACCGGCACGATCGACGACGCGGGCAAGGTCGGGCCCATCGGCGGCATCACCCACAAGATGGTCGCGGCGCGCGAGGCGGGTGCGACGGTGTTCCTGGTGCCCGCGGAGAACTGCGTGGAGGCGAACACCGGGGACACCGACGGCCTGACCCTGCTCAAGGTGGACACGCTCACCACGGCGGTGGAGTCGCTGAAGACCTATTCCGCCGGTGGCGAAGCTCCCGGTTGCTGAGAGATCTCTTGGGGCCTGGTGCGTAGAGTTGGGGCACGTCGACTCGTCGACGTCACCGAAGAACGAGCACTCAGACTGGAGTTGACGAGTGGCAATGCGGCCTGCGGCACGGATGCCGAAGCTGACTCGACGTAGCCGAATCCTGGTCGGCATCGCGCTGGCCTTCGTGCTGCTGTTGCTGATTGGGCCACGGTTCATCGACGCGTACGTCGATTGGCTCTGGTTCGGCGAACTGGGCTACCGGTCGGTGTTCACCACCGTGCTGACCACCCGGCTCGTCGTGTTCCTCGTCGCGGCCCTGGTGGTGGGCGCCGTCGTCTTCGGCGCTCTGACGCTGGCCTATCGCACGCGGCCGGTCTTCGTCCCGTCAGTCGGACCCAACGATCCGGTGGCGCGCTACCGCACCGCCGTGATGTCGCGGATGAAGCTGTTCACCATCGGCGTGCCCGCGTTCATCGGCGTGCTGGCAGGCATCGTGGCGCAGACCTACTGGGTGCGGATTCAGATGTTCCTGCACGGCGGTGAGTTCGGCGTGACTGATCCGCAGTTCGGCCTGGACCTCGGCTTCTACGCCTTCGACCTGCCGTTCTACCGGCTGATCCTGAGCTACCTGTTCGTGGCAACGTTCCTCGCGTTCGTGGCGAACCTGCTGGGCCACTACCTGTTCGGCGGCATCCGGCTGGCCGGTCGCACGGGCGCGCTGAGCCGCGCGGCACGCATCCAGCTGATCTCGCTGGGCGGCACGCTGATCCTGCTGAAGGCGTTCGCCTACTGGCTCGATCGCTACGAGCTGCTGAGCCACACCCGCGGCGGCAAGCCGTTCACCGGCGCCGGCTACACCGACATCAACGCGGTGCTGCCCGCCAAGCTCATCCTGCTGGCCATCGCCGTCATCTGTGCGGTCGCCGTCTTCTCCGCGATCTTCCTGCGCGACCTGCGCATCCCCGCCATCGGCGTGGTGCTGCTGCTGCTGTCGTCGCTCATCATCGGTGCGGGCTGGCCGATGATCGTCGAGCAGTTCAGCGTCAAGCCGAACGCCGCGGCCAAGGAATCCGAGTACATCGGCCGCAGCATCACCGCCACCAGGCAGGCCTACGGGCTGACCGACGAGACGGTGACCTACCGCGACTACAGCGGCAACTCCCAGGCCACGGCGCAGCAGGTCGCGGCCGACCGCGCCACCACGTCCAACATCCGCCTGCTCGATCCCACGATCGTCGGTCCTGCGTTCACGCAGTTCCAGCAGGGCAAGAACTTCTACTTCTTCCCCGAGCAGCTGTCGATCGACCGCTACGACGGGCCGGATGGCCGCCTGCGCGACTACGTCGTCGCCGCGCGCGAGCTGAACCCCGACCGCCTGATCGACAACCAGCGCGACTGGATCAACCGCCACACCGTCTACACCCACGGCAACGGCTTCATCGCCTCGCCGGCCAACACGGTGCGTGGCGTGGCCAACGACCCGAACCAGAACGGCGGCTACCCCGAGTTCCTCGCCAGCGTCGTGGGCGCTAACGGCGAGATCGTGTCGCCTGGACCGGCGCCGCTGGATCAGCCGCGCATCTACTACGGCCCCGTGATCGCGAACACCGCGGAGGACTACGCGATCGTCGGCCGCAACGGCAACGACCGCGAGTACGACGTCGAGACCAACACCGAGACGAAGAACTACACGTACACCGGCTCGGGTGGCGTGCCGGTCGGCAACTGGCTCGCGCGCAGCGTGTTCGCCGCGAAGTACGCTGAGCGGAACTTCCTGTTCTCCAACGTGATCGGCTCGAATAGCCGGATCCTGTTCAACCGGGATCCCGCCAAGCGCGTGCAGGCCGTGGCGCCGTGGTTGACCACCGACAACGGTGCCTACCCGGCGATCGTCAACAAGCGCATCGTGTGGATCGTCGACGGCTACACCACGCTGGACAACTACCCGTACTCCGAGCTGACCTCGCTGTCCGACGCGACGGCCGACTCCACCGAGGTGGCGCTCAACCGGCTCGCGCCCGACAAGCAGGTGTCCTACATCCGCAACTCGGTCAAGGCCACCGTCGACGCCTACGACGGCTCAGTCACGCTGTACGCCCAGGACGAGGCCGACCCCGTGCTCAAGGCGTGGATGGCGGTGTTCCCCGACACCGTGAAGCCGAAGTCGGACATCTCGGCCGAACTGCAGGAGCACCTGCGGTACCCCGAGGACCTGTTCAAGGTGCAGCGTGCGCTGCTCGCCAAGTACCACGTCGACGACCCGGTGACGTTCTTCTCGACGTCGGACTTCTGGGACGTCCCGCTGGACCCGAACCCGACGGCCAGCAGCTATCAGCCGCCGTATTATATCGTGGCGAAGAACCTTGCCGCGAACGACAATTCGGCCTCGTTCCAGTTGACCACCGCGATGAACCGGTTCCGGCGTGACTTCCTCGCCGCGTACATCAGCGCGAGTTCGGATCCGGACTCCTACGGCAAGATCACGGTGCTGACCATTCCCGGTCAGGTCAACGGTCCGAAGCTGGCGTTCAACGCGATCAGTACCGACACCGCGGTCAGTCAGGACCTCGGCGTCATCGGCCGTGACAATCAGAACCGGATCAGGTGGGGCAACCTGCTGACGCTGCCGGTGAGCGACGGCGGGCTGCTCTACGTGGCACCGGTGTACGCGTCGCCGGGTGCCAGTGACGCCGCGTCGTCCTACCCTCGCCTGATCCGCGTGGCGATGCTCTACAACGACAGGGTGGGCTACGGGCCGACGGTGCGCGACGCGCTCGACGAACTGTTCGGTGCGGGTGCGGGTGCGACTGCCACGGGGCCGGCGCCCACTGCGGGCCAGCCGGCAGCCAACGGCAACGGCAATCCGCCTGCGGCACAGCCACAGCCGGGTAGCACGCCGCCCGCGGCGACGCCGCCTCCTGGCCAGAACCGGGCAGCCGAGGTGCCGACGCCACCGGTGGCGGTGCCGCCGGGCGGGCCGGTGCAGTTGTCGCCGACCAAGGCCGCGGCGCTGCAAGAGGTCAACACCGCGCTCGACGGGATGCAGCAGGCTCAGCAGAGCGGTGACTTCGCCGAGTTCGGCGAGGCGCTGCAGCGGCTCGACGATGCGATGAACAGGTATCGCGAGGCGCAGTAGGCCGCAGTAGCTCGTCGCTTGGCAGGTTCTTGGACGTCGTTCCAAGTGCCTGCCGAGCGCGTTGAGCCATCCTCTTCACCAGAACCGACACTGGTGAAAGGACCCAACGATGACCCTGACCGACGACGCCGGACGCACCTCGCACGACGTGCGGAGCCGCCTGGATGGCCTTCGCGACGTCGTCGCGGCGCCGGTCGCGCTCCCCGGCGAACGGGTGTACGCGCGTGCGACGCCGTGGAACGTTGCGGCCGACATCGCCCCGGCAGCCGTCGTGCTCGCCACGTCGGCCGCCGACGTGGCCGCCGTGATGAGGTTCGCAGCAGAGCGAGGGTTCCGGGTCGCCGTTCAGGCCACCGGGCACGGGGCCGTGGGGATCGGTGACGACACCATCCTGGTGCTGACCGGCGGGCTCCGCGGGTGCGTGATCGACGTCGCCGAGCGGACCGCCCGGGTGGGGGCGGGGCTCACGTGGCAGCAGGTGATCGACGCAGCGGTGCCTCAAGGCCTGGCACCGCCGTGCGGATCGGCGCCGGGAGTAGGCGTGGTCGGCTACCTGACGGGCGGCGGGATGGGCTCGCTGGTGCGCACGGTCGGCCGAATTGTTCTGGGGCGTGCGCGGCGGCAAGGCCATGCTCGGCCTCGTCACGACCGTCGAGTTCGAGTTGTTGCCCATCGACCAGTTCTACGGCGGCGCAATCTACTTCGACGCGGCCGATGCGGCCGCGGTACTGCACGCGTGGCGGTCGTGGAGCCAAGTACTACCCGAGAGCGTGAACACGTCGATTGCGATTCAGCAGTTGCCGCCGCTGCCTGGCGTGCCCGAGCCGTTTGCCGGACGGATGACCGTGGCCGTGCGGTACGTCGCGCTGCTGCCCTACGCGGCGATCGGCGCGGTGCACGCCGATCCCGTCGATCCGATGCCGATCAACGAGGAGCACGCGCTGCTGCGCGAACTCAGCCCCGAGGCGGTCGACGCGATCCTGGCCGCGGCCGGCCCCGAAACGGGTTCCCCGCAGGTTCTCGTCGAGCTGCGCCTGCTCGGCGGGGCGATGGCGCGGGAGCCGCGTCACGCCAGCGCGTTCTGCCACCGCGATGCGGCGTACTCACTGGCGGTGATCGGCGTGCTGGCTCCGCAGGTGGCCGAGGTGGTGCCGCAGCACGCTGCCGCTCTGGTCGCCGGGCTGGCGCCATGGTCGACCGGTGGGCAGATGCCGAACTTCGCGCCGTCGCACGATCCGGCGCGGCTCAGCAGGTGTTACGACGATGGCACCCTGCATCGGCTCAAGGCTCTCGCGGCACGCCACGATCCGGCCGGGATACTGGCCTGAGCAGCCGATTTGGTTTTAGCCCAACGCCTTCGGTAACGTTGCGTTCACCCGACGCGGGGTGGAGCAGCTCGGTAGCTCGCTGGGCTCATAACCCAGAGGTCGCAGGTTCGAATCCTGTCCCCGCTACTAGGTAGGACGGCCCCCGGAGATTCTCCGGGGGCCGTTCTCATGCCACTGTTGAACGGATCCGTGAACGCCACGTCGCGCGGACGTCGGTCGAGACGGGATATGGCTTCGGTTCAACGGGAACGACGATCATGTCGGCTTGCCCCGCTTGAACGCGGCGGCGGTTTCAGGGAGCCGGCGCCCATCCCTCGGCGGGCTGAGGGACCTCCGTCAACAACCCGCAGCACCATCACAGAGTCTTCACGGGGCAGCGGATCGCTCTCTCAGCAACGATTGCTGGCCGCAGCGTCAATAAAGGCGGCCCGATTGAAATGAAAGAGGTACGCTCCGCTCGTTCGAAGTTGCTGATTCAGCCTTTGCATGACGATTCGCTGATCTCTTGACCGAGTCGTTCGTAGCGGCGACCACGTTTGTCTAGGGGAGCGCCGTTATCGGTCACGCAAAGTACATCGGTCGAGTCGGCGCGTTGGCAGTGGCGTTGGGTGTCGGCCTCGCCGTGGCAGTTACCCCTGGGGCGGCGTGGGCCGACACGGACCCGAACGACACCTCCACCGACGCGGCGTCGTCCGCCAGCGTCACGGCGCATAAGCCGAAGGCTGCGAGTCCCGCCTCCGACACAGATTCGACGAACACGGCATCGACGCCATCCAAGTCGACGGAGTCCGATACCGCCGAGACGACTGATACACCGGCGATCAGGCAGTCCCACACGGATACCACCCCGGCCGATCCAGTCGAGCCCGAGGCAGTGATCCGTGCCTCCGATGACGTTCCGGCCGTCAGCGAAACGCCTCTCACGCCGACCATCCCCACGCCGACCATCCCCACGCCGACCATCCCCACGCTGCCCATCATCGAGACGCCTGCGTCCGAGCCGTCCACCCCGACGACTCCTCCCGAGTCGCAGCCCGCGAGTGACGAGTCGACTCCGGCCACGCCGCAATCGCCCGCGGCGTCGAATGCTGAATCCAGCGCATCGCAACCGGTTTCGCCGTCGCGGCCAAGCCTCACAGCGGTCACCACCAACACCGACGTGCGCTTGGCGGAGCCCAACGCGATGCGCATCACCACGCTCAACGCCGATCCTCCAGCCACGCAACCCATCCCCGCGGCAGCTACTACCTTCGCCGCACTTGTGGTACCGAACGTCGCGCCCGCTCCGGCCAACCCGATCGCCGCACTGATCGCGATCCCCGTGACCCTCATCAACACCGCCATCGGCTTGGTGAACGCCGTGATCAACGCTGTGCTCGCGCCCGTACCCGGCACATCACCGGATTCCCCGCTGCTGTGGGCGGTGCTGGCCGCGGTCCGCCGCCAACTCTTCAACCAGACGCCCGAGGCCGTCAATGACGGCTACAGCACGTCAGAGGGTTCAGGATTGACGGTGCCCGCCGGGCTCGGAGTGCTGGTCAACGACAACGACGCCGATGCCGACCCGCTGATCGCAACGGTGGTTTCCGGCCCGGCCCACGGTGATTTGGTGTTCAACCCCGACGGCACGTTCGGCTATACGCCGGATGCGAACTTCAACGGAACCGACAGCTTCACCTACACCGTCACCGACCAGACCGGCGGCACCCATATTCACGGCCTGACCGGTCTGCTCAACCTGTTCACGCTCGGCGCGTTCGGCGACGATGGCCACTCCGCCACCGCCCCGGCGACTGTCACGATCACCGTGACAGCCGTGGACGACGCTCCGGTCGCGGTCGGTGACATCGTGACCGTCGCCGAGGACAGCACCGCCACGGTCATCCCGGTGTTGTCCAACGACACCGACGTCGACGGTGGCCCCAGGACGGTCACCGCGGTCACCCAACCCGGCCACGGCACCGTGACCGTCATCGGCACCGCAATCAGCTACACCCCGGCAGCCAACTTCAACGGCACCGACACCTTCGGTTACACGCTCAACGGCGGCTCGACGGCCACCGTCACCGTCACCGTCACCGCGGCGGACGACGCTCCGGTCGCGGTCGGTGACATCGTGACCGTTGTCGAGGACAGCGCTGCCACAGTCATTCCGGTGTTGGTCAACGACACTGACGTCGACGGCGACCCCAAGACGATCACCGCCGCTACCCAGCCCGGCCACGGGGCCGTCACCTTTACCGACACCGCGGTCAGCTACACCCCGGCGGCAAACTTCTTCGGGACCGAGACCTTCGATTACACGCTGAACGGCGGCTCGACGGCCACCGTGACCGTGACCGTGACAGCCGTGGACGACGTTCCGGTCGCGGCGGATGACGCCGTGAGCGTGGTCGAGGACAGCGCTGCCACCGTGATTCCGGTGTTGGTCAACGACACCGACGTCGACGGTGGTCCGAGGACGATCACCGCGGTCACCCAGCCCGGGCACGGCGCCGTCACCTTTACCGACACCGCGGTCAACTACACCCCGGCGGCAAACTTCTTCGGGACCGAGACCTTCGGTTACACGCTGAACGGCGGCTCGACGGCCACCGTGACCGTGACCGTGACAGCCGTGGACGACGTTCCGGTCGCGGCGGATGACGCCGTCACCGTCGCCGAGGACAGCACCGCCACGGTCATTGAGGTGTTGACCAACGACACCGACGTCGACGGCGGCCCCAAGACGATCACCGCGGTCACCCAGCCCGGGCACGGCGCCGTCACCGTCACCGGCACCACGCTCAGCTACACCCCGGCCACCAACTTCTACGGCACCGACACCTTCGGCTACACGCTCAACGGCGGCTCGACGGCCACCGTCACCGTCACCGTCACCGCGGTCAACGACGGCGACCCGGTGATCGAGAGCGTGACCTCCGCCCCCCAGACGGGTAACACCTGGGTGGTCAGCGTTGCCACCAGTGACGTCGACGGGGAACCGCTGACGGTGGCGGTGACTGCGGTCGACGCCGCCCATGTCACGGTCACCGGAAACGGAGGCGGCCCGTACACCGTCACGGTGACCGATGCCGCATGGGCGCGGGCCAACGCCGGCGCCCAGATCGCCGTGGTCGTCACAGCCACCGACGGCCACGGTCTCCCGGTGAGCACGACCAAGACCGTCGGCACCGTCTCCAACGTCGTCGCCGTCGGGTGGAACGTGTACGGGCAGAGCGCCATCCCGGCGCTGCCTCCCGGGATGACCTACACCCAGATCGACGCCGGCGGCACGAACTCCGTGTTGCTGCGTTCAGATGGCACCGTGATCAACGTGGGCAATACGGCCAACGGGCTAGGCGCAATTCCAGTACCGCCCGCCGGGGTCTTCTACACGCAGGTCGCTGCGGGCGGCAGCCACACTGTGCTACTGCGTTCGGATGGCACGGCAGTCGGAGTCGGCTCGAACAACAATGGCCAAACGTCGATCCCAGCACCGCCTGCCGGGCTCTCTTACACGCAGGTCGCTGCGGGCGGCAGTTTCAGCGTCTTGTTGCTCTCGGACGGCAGCGCCATCAAGGTCGAGGAGATCTATTTCGGAGAGTCGAACGAGTACCCGGCGTTGCCGGCCGGGGTCACGTACGTGCAGGCCGCTGCCGGGGCAGACAACACGCTGTTGCTGCGTTCGGATGGGCTGGTCGACGCCTTCGGCTCTGGCAGCTATGGCAAGAACGCCATTCCGGCATTGCCGACGGGAGTGAAGTACACCCAGGTTGCCGCAGGCCAGGTGCACACGGTGTTGCTGCGTTCCGACGGCACTGCCGTCGCCGTCGGCGACAACAGCTTCGGGGAACTGAACATCCCAGCATTACCGGCGGGCGTGAAGTACACCCAGGTTGCGACAGGCAACGAGCACACGGTGTTGCTGCGTTCCGATGGAGTCGTGGTAGCCCTGGGCCTGAATAGCGTTGGACAAACCAATGTCCCGGGTGGAACGGGCTATACCGCGATCTCTGCAGGTGCCTACCACACGTTGCTGTTCACGGCTGTCTCCGCGCCCACAACGCCGTAACCCCGCCAAGCGCGTGGTGGCTACGCGCCAGCTACTACGTAGGACGCCCCCGGAGGCTTCGGGGGCCTGTGCTTATTCGGAGATCGCAACTGCCCACCACCGGCATGCACCGGCTATGGTCACAACGTCTTGACACCTGCGTCAATCCGGCAGGTCTGGACTCAGCACCCCGGCGACTCGATGCAGGGGACGTGAACGGGGGAGTGCGGGATGCTGGCGAAAGCGGGGAGTTTCGCCGTATTCGGCCGCCACGTCCGCCAGTGGTGGGGTGAGCCGGTCGACTACGCCGCCCAGGTGCAGTACTTCGCCAAGCGCTCGATGTCCGGGGCCGTCCAGTACCTGATCGGCCTCGGCACCGGATTCGACGGCGTGATCTCCCTGATCATCCTCCTGCCGTCGGCCAACTCGCGCGCGTCTCAGGTCGCCGTGGCCGCGTTCGCCGCGCTGCAACTGGCATGGGCGTGGGTGTGGTGTTCCCGGCCCTGGCCGTCGCGGAGGATGTCGCTCGCGTTCGTGGTGTCGGCCGACATCGCGATCACCGTGATGGTGCTGCTGGATCCGAGCTGGGTGCTCGGCTCGTTCGGATTCAGCTTCTTCACCATGCTGTCGGTGTACCTGACGTTCTTCGACGGCCCGAGAGCCCTTGCGGGACATGTGCTGTGGATACTGCTGACGACGGCGGCGTTCGCCGTGCACGTCAGCATCGCAGGGCAGTTCGACGTCGTCGAGTTCACCGCAAAGACCCTGATGTCGGTGGCGCTCGTGGTCGGCACACCGCTGGGGATCCAGGCCGCGATCTGGGCGCTGCGCAACGACGCCAACGAGTCCATCACCGATCCGCTCACCGGCTTGCTGAATCGGCGCGGTCTGCATCTGCACGTCGGCGATCTGCTGCGCTCCCACTCCGACGACGCCGCCACCGTGATGGTCGTCGACCTCGACCGGTTCAAGGACGTCAACGACACCTTCGGCCACACGATCGGAGACGAGGTCTTGATCCGCACCGCACGGCGGATCAAGTCCGCGGTTCGCGGTACTGCCCTCGTGGCGCGGGTGGGCGGCGAGGAGTTCGTGGTCGTCGATCCTGGCCGTGCCCACCGTGACGTCGACCGCGTCCGGTCCGCGATCGCCGCACCCGCCGAACCACCGATCACGGCGAGCGTGGGCGTCTCCAGCGTTGCACTCGGCGGAACCGCCCTCACGGGCATCGAGCCGGCGACCTGGCTCGACCGGATCATCGAGCGGGCCGACCACGCGATGTTCGATGCGAAGCGCCAAGGTGGCAACGCGACGATCCACGTACCGCCGATCGATGGGCTCGGATGACGGCGGTGTCGACGGCAGCTGGGGTTCTATTCGCACCGTTACAAAACTGCTAGGGTCCCGGTCGTAGCGTGCTGCCAGGCCCGCTGTGCAACGTCGTCCGAGAACAAGAGGGAAGTGCCATGGCAGACGCGATCGAGCAGTTGATGCACGCCAACCTGATCGAGGTGTTCAACGAGCGCGACGCCGACACGCGCACGGCGGCGATCGAGCGGACGTATGCGAAGGACGTGCGCTGGACGGACGACGAGGGCGTGACCACCGGCCACGCGGCGCTCGACGCGAAGTGCGTTGGACTGCAGCAGAACCTGGGCGATCAGCAGTTCGTCGCGGATGGCCCGGTCCGACTCCTGCATGGCTTCGGGTACCTCGCCTGGCATCTCGTCGACCCCGCCAGCGGGCAGCCGTCCATGTCCGGCTTCGACGTCGCGCTCATCGAGGAAGGTCTGATCACCGACCTGTGGACGGTGCTGATTCCGCCCAACGGATGAGCTGATGTCCCGCGGCGCCGGGGCGCATCGGGCACCATGGCCACCGTCACGCCACGAAGGAGCGCCATGCCCGAGATCAGCATCTCCGCCCCGGCCGGGCCACTGCCCGGACACCTGGCCGCGCCGACGTCGTCGGAGCCGGTGCCGGGCGTCGTCGTCGTCCACGACGCCTTCGGGCTCACCAAGGACATTCGCGCCATCACCGACCGGTTCGGCGAGCAGGGGTACCTCGCGTTGGCCCCCGCATTGTTCCGCCGGGGCTTCAAGCCCGGCTGCGTGGTGTCGACCATGCGGGCATTGTCGACCGGTCGCGGCGCCGCGATCGACGACATCATCGCCGCGCGGGACCACCTGGCAGCCGATGCACGCTGCACCGGCAAGGTAGGGATCGTCGGGTTCTGCATGGGTGGCGGATTCTGCCTGTTGCTCGCGCCGCGCGGGGTATTCGACGCCGCCGCACCGAATTACGGCGTGCTGCCCGGCGAGGGCCTTTCTGCGTTGACCCAATCCTGCCCGCTGGTCGGCAGTTACGGCGCCAAGGATCGGATGCTGCCCGGTGCCGCCGCCCGACTCGAGACCGTGCTCACGGAGGGAAACGTGCCGCACGACGTCAGGGAGTACCCGGACGTCGGTCATTCCTTCATGAACGACTGGGGTACGCCGTCACCGGTGCGCGTCGTGGAACGGGTGACGGGCTTCCACTACTCGGAGCCGGAATCCGAGGACGCGTGGCGTCGCATCCTCGCGTTCTTCGCCACGCATCTGAGCTGACCGATTATGCGGACTCCACGGTCGCGCTGAACTCACCGGCGTTCCGAAGGACGGCTGGGATGTCGCCATCGACCTCACCGATCCGCGAGATGCCCCTCCAGTAGCCGACGTCGCCGTAGTAGATCACCAGATCGCCGTCGGGCGACCAATATCCGAGGTCGCCGACGCGGGGGTCGTCGCCGTCGGGCATGCCGTCGACCGCCAACTTCCGGGGCAGCGGTGCGGTCTTCTCCACGCCGTTGAGGTCGGCGAAGTTCAGCGTCACCGGCAGCAGTGCCTTCAAGTCCGTGGCAGCCGAGTTGTCGAACAGTCGACCCATCAGTTGAACGTCACCGACGACGATGCGTATCCGGGTGGAGTCACTCGGTGACGCGTTGGACGCCACCGGTTCTGGGTCGCTGGACGGGGCGGCGGGCGATGGTGGTGCGGAACTGCAACCCGTCACCAGCACCCCGGCCAGCGCAGCGACCACCGCGCTGAGCGAACTCACGTCAGCTGCTGCCCGGACTCGACCTCGACCGGCTGGTTCGCCGTCCACGACGCCAGCAGGTCGAGCGCATGCGCAGTGGGGGAGGCGGGTTCGGCGACGTAGAGCGTCAGGGTGAGTCCTGGGTCGGAGATCATGTCGACGCTCTCGTAGAACAGTTCGAGATCACCGACGACGTCGTGATGGAACGTCTTCGCCCCGGCCCCGTGCGTCCGGACGTCGTGGGCTCCCCACCGCCGCCTGAACTCCTGGCTGCGAGTTGACAATTCGCCGACCAGATCCTGGAGCGCAGTGTCGTGTGGGTCGCGGCCTGCCTCCGTGCGAAGGATGGCGACGCAGATGTCCGCCGCCTCGTCCCAGTGCGGATAGAACGTGTGCGAATCGTCGTGCAGGAACGTGAACCGGGCGAAGTTGGGCGGCCGGCCGGGATCGCTGTCGTACAGCGCCGCGTGCATGCCCCTGCCGAGGTGATTGACGGCAAGCAGATCCATCCGACCGTTGCGGACGATCGCCGGAGCGGTGAAGTGATCGAGCGCCCACTGCAGGCTCGGGCGGGGGACCCAGCGCTTGGCAGGTCGTCGTCGCGGCCGCATGCCTGCGCTGGTGCCGTCCGCGGCGTGCGCGAGGTGGAACAGGTGAGCGCGTTCGGCGTCGTCGAGCTGCAGGGCCCTGGCGATCGCATCGAGGATCGACGCGGAGACGCCGGCCAACCCGCCGCGCTCGAGCTTGCTGTAGTACTCGATGCTGACCCCGGCCAGTGAAGCGACCTCGCCGCGGCGCAGCCCCGGGACGCGGCGGTTGCCGTACTCGGGAATGCCCGCCTGCTGCGGTGTGATCTTGGCTCGCCGCGACATCAAGAATTCGCGAACCTCGGCACGGTTGTCCATGGCGACCACGGTACGAGGGCTCGACCCGAGATGGGACGTACTACCGATACACCCTTCGTCAGGGACTCCCACGCCGCGTGGCGCCGGTGTTTCCTCGAATGAGCAAGCGCGGTCGCCGATTGCATCGCACCGCCACCACTACCCCCCGGAAGGAGGCTTGAATGACCAGCGCCACAACGGATGCCGACACCCGTCGACTGCCGTTCGTCACCTACGTCTTGGCGATCGGCACGTTCCTGATGGGAACCACCGAGTTCATCATCGCCGGACTGCTGCCGGAGATCGCCAACGACCTCGACGTCACGCCCGCCCGCGCGGGCTTGCTCATCACGGTCTTCGCCGTCGGCATGATCGTCGGGACGCCGGGCATGGCGATCCTGACCTTGCGGCTACCCCGCCGGACGACGCTGGCCCTTGCACTGTGCGTGTTCGCCGTCGGGCACCTGGTGGTCGCCTTCGGTTCGGGCTTCACGCTGCTCCTCGGTGCCCGCTTCGTCACCGCTCTGGCCACCGGGGCGTTCTGGGCGGTGGCCGCCGTCGTCGCGAGCCGCGCCGCAGGCCCGGCCGCGAGTTCACGGGCACTGGGCATCGTGCTCGGCGGCGGCATGCTCGCCAACGTCATCGGCGTCCCACTTGGCGCCTTCGCGGGCCAGCTCATTGGCTGGCGCGGGCCCTTCTGGGTGCTCGCGGTACTCGCCGCCCTCGCCTTCGTCCTGGTCATCCGATACGTCCCCCAGGACGATCCGACCCAGCCCCAGGCGTCGGTGCGGTCGGAGTTCGCCAGCCTGCGTTCCGCGCGGCTGTGGCTCGTGCTGGCGTCGGCCACGATGATCATGGGTGGCACGCTCGCCACCTACAGCTACATCGCGCCGCTGCTGACCGGTCGCGCCGGGCTCCCGGCGAATCTGGTTCCGCTGGCGCTGGTGGGGTTCGGCGTCGGTGCCCTCGCCGGTTCCTTCCTCGGCGGCCGTCTCGGCGACACCCGCCCGTATGCCACCGCGCTCGTGGCGGCCGGCGCCACGGCGGCCATCCTGCTCGCCATCTGTCTCGTCTCTCGCCACACGTTGCCGACCGTGGTCCTCGTCGCCCTGCTGGGACTGACGTCGATGACCGTGAACCCCATCCTGATCGCCCTGGCGGTCCGCTTCGCCAAGCAGGCGCCCACGCTGGCGTCGGCGCTGAGCACCTCCGCCTTCAACCTCGGCACTGCGGTCGGATCGTGGATGGCCGGGCGTGCACTCGAGTCCCCGCTCTCGGAGCTGGGGCCGCCGGTCATCGGCACGGTGATCGCCGCGCTGACGCTCGTTCCGCTCGCTGCACTGGCGCGCGCACATCTGAAGCCCAGGTTCACTGAAAACTCATCCCAACAACCGATTTCACGTCACACGAAGGAGTACTCGTCATGACCACACTCGACACCACGGGATCCAGCAGGCGCCGCCTGATGAAACTGGCAGGCGGTGCAGCCGCTCTCGGCGTACTGGCCACGGCGGGATGCGCACCGTCCGCACCCGAGGCCGCTCCGTCCGCGTCGTCGTCGGCGCCGCCGTCGTCGACCCTGGCCGCGGGGGACACGTCCAACGGAGCGGACAACTTCTACACCAGCGATCGGGTGACAGTCCAGAAGGTGACGTTCAAGAACCAGTACCAGATGAACGTGACCGGAAACCTGTTCGTCCCCAACGATCTGGATCGCAACGTAAAGAACGCGGCGATGGTCGTCGGACACCCGATGGGTGCGGTCAAGGAGCAGAGCGCCAACCTGTACGCAACCAAGATGGCCGAACAGGGGTTCGTCACGATGTCGCTGGATCTGTCGTACTGGGGTGAGAGCGACGGCCAACCGCGCAATCTCGTCGCCCCCGACGTCTACACCGAGGACTTCAGCGCCGCGGTGGACTATCTGCGCACCCAGTCGTTCGTCGACACCGAGCGGATCGGAGCACTGGGCGTCTGCGGCAGCGGCAGCTTCGTCATCAGTGCCGCGAAGATCGATCCGCGGATCAAAGCCGTTGCCACCGTGAGCATGTACGACATGGGCGGCGCCAATCGCAATGGACTGCGCAACTCGGTGACCCCGGAACAGCGCCAGCAGATCCTCGCCGCGGCCGCTGCCCAGCGCGACGTCGAGTTCGCCGGCGGGGACGTCGAATACACCGGTGGAACGCCGGAGGAGCTCACCGACCAGTCGACGGCCGTCGACCGGGAGTTCTACGACTTCTACCGCACCGCACGGGGACACAGCCCGGCGACCACGACGCACCCCACCCTCAGCAGCAACGTGCGGTTCATGAACTTCTACCCGTTCGAGGGCATCGAGACGATCTCACCCCGCCCCATGCTGTTCATCACCGGCGACCAGGCCCACTCTCGCGAATTCAGCGAGCAGGCCTACCAGCTCGCCGCTGAGCCCAAGCAACTCGTCACGGTGCCCGGTGCCGGCCACGTCGACCTCTACGACCGCGTCGACCTCATTCCGTTCGACACGCTCACCACGTTCTTCCAGAACAGCCTGAACAGCCAGGAATGATCCCCGCTCCGAGAGGAACCACGATGAAGAAGATCCTGTCCATCACCGCCGCGTTGGCGGCCGTCGTCCCGCTCGGCCTGTGGAAGGCCACGCCCGCCGGTGCCGAACCGACCATGGAGGTCTCGCGCAGCGACGCCCGGCCGGCCGGGCAAGGCCCTGCGGAAACGTTCACCGGCGCCGTCAGCGTCACACCCCTGTTCGATCCCAACCACGCCCGCCACTCCGGGGCGGCCGAGGTCGGCTTCAGCCCGGGTGCGCGCTCCGCATGGCACAGCCATCCCGGCGGCCAGACGTTGATCGTCACCGAGGGCACCGGCTGGGTGCAGCAGTGGGGTGGCGGCAAGCAGCAGATCAATCCTGGCGACGTCATCTGGACGCCGCCCGGGGTCAAGCACTGGCACGGTGCCGTCGACACCGCAGCCATGACGCACATCGCGATCCAGCAGGTCGTCGACGGGGAGGTCGTCGACTGGATGGAACACGTCACCGACGAGCAGTATCTGGGCTAGGGCGCTGCCTACGCGCTCATCGCCTGTCGTCGCCAGGCTGGTCCTTGGTGAGATGCACCAGCCAACCCTTGCCGGTGTCGATGAGGGCGTAGCGGACGACGCCCCGCTCGCCATGCAGTTCGAACACGAACCGACGATCGGTGCGGTCGAGCAGCTTCCACCAGCCGTGGTCGGCGATCGACTTGTGCTCGTCGGTGTACGCCGCGTGTTCGAGGTCGTGATCGTCGACGGCGACCGCGAGCCGAGGACGGCGGGTGTCGGTCGGCAGGCCCTTCGGCACCGCCCAGGACCGCAGGACGCCGCCTTCCTCGAGCCGCAGGTCGAAGTGTGGCCGGGGCTTGCGATGGTCGTGCAGCACGAAGATCGCTCGCCGGGACATACCAGCATTCTGCTCCGTGATGCCTGCCCGACCGCGCGGTCGCTGCCCCGCGTTGACCCTGCCCACGAAGGCAAGGCGTGCCTTCCGTTTACCGATCGCCTCCGGTGGCAATCCACGCGGCACCGCGCCCCAGCAGGTCACTCCTGCTCATCTAGCCCGGTGCGGTCCGACGAAGGAGATTTTCATGGCGATCAACGACGACGACATCACCACCTCGGCCGGCGGCGGCGAGGGCACGGCCGACGGCGGCTCGAACCCCGAAGGTCATGACGGCGGTGCCGACGGTTCGGCCGGTGGCGAGGGCACCGCTGACGGCGGCTCGAACCCCGAGGGTCATGACGGCGGCGCTGACGGTTCGGCCGGTGGCGAGGGCACCGCTGACGGCGGCTCGAACCCCGAGGGACACGACGGCGGCGCCGACGGTTCCGCCTAACGCTCGATGCTGAGCCGCTGCATCTCGATCGACCCCCAGGAGTTCGCCCGAACTCACTGGGGGCGTTCGCCGTTGCTCAGCCGATCGGCCGCGCTACCCCGCGACTTCGACGATCTGCTCTCGGCCACCGCCGTCGACGAGTTGCTCGCCGAACGCGGGGTGCGCGCGCCGTTCATCCGCGTCGCCAAGGAGGGCGGCGTCGTGGCCAAGGACGGCTATCTCGCGGCGGCGGGCTTCGGGGCCGAAATGCCCGATCAGGTCGACTCGGCGAAGGTGCTCGCCCAATTCGCGGCCGGCGCGACCATCGTCCTGCAAGGCCTGCACCGGTTGTGGCCGCCGGTCATCGACTTCGTCCGCGGCATGGTCGACGACCTCGGCCACCCCGTCCAGGCCAATGCCTACGTCACGCCGCCGCAGAACCGCGGCTTCGACCCGCACTACGACGTGCACGACGTGTTCGTGCTGCAGACCACCGGCCACAAGCACTGGATCGTGCACGAGCCCGTGCACCTCGATCCGCTGGCCGATCAACCGTGGACCGACCACCGCGCCGCGGTCACCGAGCGCGCCAAGGACGATCCGGTCATCGACACCGTCCTCGGACCTGGGGACGCGCTCTACCTGCCGCGCGGCTGGATCCACTCCGCGCAGGCGTTGGGCGGCGTGTCGATCCACCTGACCATCGGCGTCGCCGCGATGACCGGGATGGACGTCGTGCGAGCACTGGTCGACCAGTTGGCCGATACGGCCGACCTGAGAAGGTCGCTTCCCATGGGGATGGACGCGACCGACCGCGACGAGATGACGGCCACCGCCACCAAGGTCGTCGCGCAACTCGCTGCGACGCTGCGCGACGGCCCACCCGGTCTGGACGAGGGCGTCGCCGCCCGACTCACCAAGCAGCACGCGCAGCGCACGCGGCCCATTGCGGTCCGGCCGCTGGCATCGCTGGAGGCCGCCGCGCGCGCTGCCGCGGTGAGCGTGCGGTGGCGGCACGGGTTGATCGCGTCGGTGGAACGCGACGCCGGCACGGTCCGGCTTCGCCTCACCGACCGCACGATCACGTTCCCGGAGTCGTGCGCCGACGCGCTGGCCGCCTTGCATCGGGGAGCCACCCTCGGTGCCGCCGACCTGCCCGGGCTGGATGCCGCCGACGGCGAGGTGGTACTCCGCCGGCTCCTGCGCGAGGCCGTCGTCGTGCCGGTGGTCGGCGAGCGCGTCGCGACGGCGGGCGAATGACCGCAGTGGTCAAACGGGTCCCGTGCAGCGACCAAAGCCTTGCCCGCAACGACCCGATGTACGGCACCGCCTCGGCGGGCTTCTCCTGGCTGATGCTCGAATTGTCCGGTCCCTGGGGTCATTCGGCGTTCCTGCAGTCGCCCACGGTGATCGACCCCGTCCTGGGACGCGCGATCGTCCGTCGTGCGGAGATGGCAGGCATGCGTATCGCGGCGATCCGCAGGCACGGTCGCAGGTCCGAGGCGCCGAGATGGCGGTGGTTCGTCGCGCACGCTCGCCCCGGCGAGGAGGCGCTGTACGGCGGTGAGGTGGACGGCCCGACGGGTTATCTCGACCTCGCGCTCGACGGTTCCGACGGCGTCGCGGTCGCCGGCCCACTCGTCACCGTGTGCGCACACGGCAAGCACGATCAGTGCTGTGCGGTGCGTGGTCGCGGTGCGGTCGCGGCCATCGCCGCGCAGTACCCCGAATTGGTCTGGGAGTGCTCGCATCTCGGCGGCGACCGCTTCGCCGCCACGATGCTCGTCCTCCCCGAGGGCCTGTGCTACGGGCGGGTCGACACGACGGATGCGGCCGACCTGGTGCGGCGATACCTCGACGGCCGTCTCGTCGACTCGCACCTGCGCGGGCGAACGTCGCTCCCGCACGTCGTGCAGGCCGCGCAGCACTTCGCGCGCGAGGCGTTCGGCGACGACCGCATCGATGCGCTGCCACCGCTTCGAGTGGAGCGCGACCACGCGACTACGCGCGTGACGCTGGGCACCGACGCGGGCAGCATCGAGGTCAGGCTGGGCGAGCAGATGTCGGCTCCGTTGCTGTCCCAGTGCAGTGCCACCGTCGAGGGGCAGGTGCGTACGTTCGTGCTCGAGGCCATCGAGCCAGCGCGCTAGCGGCCCTCGCCTGCACCAAGCATCGTGTCGCGCTGCGCCTCCACCCGGGCGGACTGCACCTCGGCGCGCCGTCGCGACTCCTCGATGAGGGCCTTTCCTTCGGCCAGCTCGGATTCGCCTGCCTCGGCGAGTTCTTCGCGACCGGTGATGGCGCCTGCGAGCTTCTTGACCACACCCGTGATCTCTCGCTCGGCACCCTCGAGTCGGGCCTCGGTCGCACTGCTGTACTGATCGAACACGTATTCCTCCGCTGATGGGACTCGGGAACGGACGCTCGTCAACGCACGGTCGCGCTGGACTGCACGACTCGCCTCGGCTGTGCTGCGAAGTCGAGGGTGAGTTGATTCAACGTCATGGGCAGCGGCTCGGTGGGGGAGAGCCGCGGTGTCGAGGTGAGCCGAAGCTCCAGAGCAGCAATGAGATTCGCCAGCAGGGTACTGGTCGCCAGCAGGACGAGGTTGCGTCCCGGGCACTCTGCGGGTCCCGCCGAGAACGGCACCAACTGCGGCTGCTGCTGAGCGCGACCGTCGAGCCAGATGTCGGGCGCGAAATGGTGTGCGTACGGCAGCAGTTCGTCGTCGCGGTGGAACGCGGGTACGACGATCATCAGACCCGCGCCCTTCGCGACGGTGAAACGGTCGTCGCCCTCACCCCACTCGGTGTCCTCGGTGGTGTCGCGCAGGATCGTCGGCGTCGTGGGCCACAACCGCACCGACTCCAGCACCGAAGCGCGTAGGAAGGGCCGCAGGGCGGGCTGATCGGTATCGGTACTTTCTTCGAGCGCCCGGGTCATCTGGTCGGGATGGCTCGTCAGCAACGCCAGTGCACGCAGCGAGGCCATGCCTGCGGCGTCGAATGCGAAGAGCCACTGCGGCATCTGACCCACGGGGTCCACCGCACCGCTTGCCGGTGTCGAGGCGACGGCACTGACCAACGTGCCGGGTTCGGGATCCTCGGCGTAGCCGTAGAGACGCTCGAGGAACGCCGCCCGCCGGCGGTAGTGGGGCAGCGACAGGAAGGACCAGTTGCCTGCCTTGCGCAGGCGTGTCAGCTGATCGGTGATCTCGTGGTCGTCGCGGGCACGGTCGCCGAGGGCGATGCGTCGCACCATGCGCCACCACGCCACCATGAACGCCGACGAATCGAGGTGCCCACGATCGAGGGCGTCATCGGCGAGTTGCCCTGCCTCCTCGGCGATCTTGGCGACGAACGAGCCGGCCATGTGGTGCACGTCCCGGCCGTATTCCAGAGCCGATTCGTTGAAGTCCCGCCGGGTCTGCCGGATCGGTCCCTGGGAGATGAGGACACCGTGCGGCTGAAACCACTGCAATGCCTTGCGCTTCTCCAGGTTCGCGGGATGGAACGGGGTCGGTGCACCGTCGAGGACCCGACCCACGTCCTGCGGATCGAGGATGACGATGAACCGTCGTCCCGGGATCACCAACTCGACTGGGCCACGGCCGAACTGGCGGCGTAGCTGCTGCAACCGCTGTCCGGCCCGCGTGTCGGCCTGGGCGCGCTCCAGCACGCGGACCACGGGCCGGCGCCTGGCGAGCACTCCAGCGGCGATCGAAGAGAGGCCGAGATCGGTCAACGTGGCAAGCGCTGCCGCCCCGGTCACTTGATGTCGTCCGTAACCCATGGCCCGTCGACTACCCCCGGAAGGACCGGTCAAACGGACCGGCGAGCCGATCAGCGGCCGGTGTAGGTCGCGTTTCCCGGGCCGGTCTCGAGGAAGCTGACCACGGCGCGCTGCAGGTCATCGGTGTCGAATAGGGCCCCGGACACCTCTGGCGTCACCGAGTCGGCGTGACGTACGCCACCGGAACGCCACGCGCCGACGATCTCCTTGGTCGCGGCATGCGCCTTCGTCGGCCCGTCCGCGAGGCGGTGGGTCAACGCCCGTGCGGCGTCGTCGAGGTCGTCGTGCACGGCGTTGACCACGCCCCACTGGTGCAGTGTCGCGGCGTCGTACAGATCGCCGGTCATCACCAGTTCGCGAGCGCGGCCCGAGCCGGCCCGCTCGGCGAGTCGCTGCGGCCCGCCCATGGACGGGGTGAGGCCGACGACGGTCTCGACCAGGCCGAACTTCGCCTTCGGCGCGGCGAGGATGACGTCGCACGCCAGGGAGATCTCGAACGCCGCGGTGAGCGTGAGCCCGTGCGCCGCGAACACCACCGGGCACGGCAGCGCCTCCAACGGGTCGATGATCTGGGCGAAGAGCCTGCGCCAGAGGTCGGCGCCCTGCGCCGCGGTGAGCCCTTGGAAGACGTGGACGTCGACGCCTGCGGAGACCACCTTGCCCTCGGCCCGCAGCAGCAGCGCGCGCGGCGGGTTGGCGGCCAGGTCGGCGATGTCGTCGATCAGGGAGTCGAACATCGCCTGGTCGAAGAGGTTCAGGGGCCCGTTGTGGAAGGTGAGGACGGCGACGTCGGCTCCGGCATCGGTGGTGGAACGCTCGACGGAGGTCGGTTCAGCTGGCACGGACCTCAGGGTGCCATACGCCGCGACCGGCCGTGCCGACCGTTGTTACTGGCCGGTATATATGCTGGGCGGTGAGCACGCCGGCATGGAGGAAGACGATGAAGCGCACCCTGTACGAAGCCGACCACGAGGCATTCCGCGAGTCGGTCCGCGAGTTCGTCACCCGCACGATCGAGCCGGCCGAAGAGAAGATGATCGAGCAGCGGTTCGTCGACCGGGACAGCTGGCTCGAGGCAGGTCGCAACGGCTTCCTCGGTCTCGAGGTCCCCGAGGAGTACGGCGGCAGCGCAGCCGAGGACTACCGGTTCAACGCGATCTTCAACGAGGAGCTGTCCCGCTCGAGCGCCGCGATCGCCTCGGCGTTCAGCATCCAATTCGACATCGTCGCGCCGTATCTGGTGAAGCTGACCACCGAGGAGCAGCGGCAACGGTGGTTGCCGAAGTTCTGCGCGGGTGAACTGATCACGGCGATCGCGATGACCGAGCCGTCCGGCGGGTCCGATCTGGCCGCGCTCAAGACCACGGCGGTCAAGGACGGCGACGACTACGTCATCAACGGCTCCAAGACCTTCATCACCAACGGCACGCAAGCCGATCTGATCATCGTCGCCACTCGGACGTCACCGGAGAAGAAGGCAAGGGGCATCACGCTGTTCGCCGTCGAGGCCACCGACGAGGGCTTCTCACGCGGCCGCAAGCTCGACAAGGTGGGGCAGCCCGAGGCCGATACGGCCGAGCTGTTCTTCGAGGATCTGCGGGTGCCGTCCTCGCGGATGATCGGCGAACTCGACGGCGGGTTCATCCACATGATGCAGCTGCTGCCGCAGGAGCGGATCAGCGGTGCGGTGCAGAACATCGCCCACGCCCGCCGCAATCTCGAGGACACCCTGCAGTACGCCCAGGAGCGCAAGGCGTTCGGTCAGCAGATCGGGTCACTGCAGTACAACAAGTTCCTGCTGGCCGAACTGGTCACGAAACTCGATGTGGCACAGGCATTCATCGACAACTGCGTGGTGGCGCACACCCACGGCGAGCTGTCCGCGATCGATGCCGCCAAGGCCAAGTGGTGGAGTTCGCAGGTGCAGAACGAGATCCTGGACCACTGCGTGCAGCTCTACGGCGGATACGGGTTCATGAACGAGTACCGGGTGGCCCGCGCGTGGAAGGATGCGCGCGTCACCAAGATCTGGGCCGGTTCGAACGAGATCATGAAGGAACTGATCGGCCGCGATCTCGGCCTCTGACCGGGGTCAGGCGGTGGCGTCGCCCAGGCGTTCGTGGGCGTTCATGAAGCACCGGTCGTAGACGTCACGGGGCAGGGGCACCGCTGCGCTCAGCCGACGGAACTCGGCCACGACCTGTTCGGCGAGCACGCGCAGCTTCACGTTGCGGTCTTGAGACCGCCAGCGCAGCAACTCGAACGCGGCGTCGGCGTCCAGGTCGTGCAGCAGCATCAACATGCCCTTGGCCTGTTCGATCACGGCCCGATGGTTCGAAACCTCTTGCACTGCTTCGGATAACTGATCTTGAAAGTGACGATCAGTGGAGTCATCGTCACCCCGAATGTCATCACGCGCTTGCAGCATGACCAAGAAGTATACGAACTAACTGAACATTCTGTCCAACACTGGCGCATTCGGCCAGCAAGGCGCGGGTTGTTGGGATCGGTAGCCGTCGTCGCGCACTTTCATGAACGCATGCCGGTGCCGCAGGGGCAGCGCATCACGAGAGGAAGACCACGCATGAAGATCCTGCCGACCCCCTTCGAGGAATTCGTCAACCGCACCGACCGCAACCGCAGCCTGGCGTTCGGCATCTCGGGCGCCGTGCTCGCGTTCTGGAGCCTCTACCGGGTGTTCTGGGCGCTGTACGTCTCCGTGACCTTCTCGGGCATCGGGTGGTCGCCGGTGTCGCTGGTGGTCCCGATCGTCCTGTGGGGTGCCATCGGCGTGGTGTCGGCGGTCGCGGCGTTCGCCTTCCTCACCCGGTACGCCAAGCAGACCTGACGGCTGACGACGAACGGCTCCCGGAGTGTCTCCGGGAGCCGTTCGGTCGTCTGTCAGCCCTCCTTGCGGATCAACCGCTGCAGCGCCCCGCCATCGGAGGCCAGCAGCTCGTCGATCCGGTCGTGGTTCACGTCGGCCACGACGATCTCGCCAACGTCCTGGTGGACGTCGCGGAAGATGCCGTGCGACTTCATCTTCTGCGTTTGGTAGACGTTGTCCTCGGTCGGCGTCACGTAGTAGACGGCGTCGGCCTTGAAGCGGTGGATCAACCACAGGTGGATCAACGTCATCAGGCGCTTCTGGCGTAGCCGCTCGTCGAACGTGTTCTGGTCGCGCACCGTCAGGATGCTGCGCCCGTTGCGATCCTTGATCGGGTCGACGAGCACGTTGGCGAGCTTCTCCTCGTCGTCGCCCCGCTTGCCGTAGATGCCGAGTTCGAGCACCTCGCCGCCCGGGCGCAGCGGCCGGAACTGGATGCGGAACTTCTCGCCGAGTTCGTAGTACTCGCCCCACATCGCCAGCCAGTCCTGCAGCAGCTTCTTGGGCACCTCGGTCTGCACCAGGTGCTGATGCTGAGTGGAGCCCTTGCCCATCGACTTCGTGGTCGCCGTCCGTCCCGACGAGGCAGCCAGCGCGGCATCGCTGCGTGGGCCACCGACGAGGGTTTGCGGTGTCCGGTAGGGCGATTCGACCAGCCGCATCTTGCGCTGCAGACGGGCCAGGGCCAGCATGCCGTCCTGACGCAGTGCGCCTGCGAACTCCTCGGCGGCCACGCCGTCGATCTGGTGCCCGCCGTAGGTCATGAAGTTGAAGACGAACCCCATCTTCCCGATCTCCTCGGGGAAGGCGCGCATCTGGTCGTCGCTCATGCCGGTGGTGTCCCAGTTGAACGAGGGGGACAGGTTGTAGGCCAGCATCTTGTCGGGGTAGACGCTGTGGACCGCGTCGGCGAACTGCCGGGCGTCCTCGAGGTCGGCGGTCTTGGTCTCCATCCAGAGGATGTCGGCAAAGGGCGCCGCCGCAAGGGATTTGGCGATGGCGTAGGGGATGCCGCCGCGCACCTGGTAGTAGCCCTCCGGCGTCTTCGCCCGCTCGCAATCCCACGGGGCGTCGACGCCGAGTTCGCGGGCCTTCTCCCGGGCGGCGTACAGCGACGCCCGCTCGGCGAACCGTCGCCACTCCTTGGCGGTCATGTCGTGCGGTTCGCCCTCGCGCTCACGGAACTCGAGGAGTTCGCCGACCGCCTCGCCGTAGGTCTGCAGCCCGGCGTCGACCTGCCACACGTCGACGAATTGAGACTCGACGTCGTCGAACAGCTCGTCGACGGACCTCGCCGTCGGGTCGTTGCGCCACGACGCCACCGCGTCGGACACCGTCTGCGCGACACCGTGCCGCTGCAGCCACGCGTCCGCCGCGGCGTACTCGCCGTCGGGCAACGCGTACAGCAGGTGTCCGTTGAGTTCGGTCAGCCCGGCGTCGTAGAAGCTGCGCACCATGGCCAGGAAGCACGACTTGTAGGGCGGGATCTTCAGATTGGTGACGCCCAGCAGGAACGGCTGGTCCCGCTCGTCGGCCCGGCTGTCGATCAGGCTGGCGGCCTCGGCATCGGTGCGCGCCACGATGATGCCGGGCACGCGCATGATGTCGAGCTGGAACCGGGCGGTGTTGAGCCGCTTGATCTGTTCATCGGACGGCACCAGGACCTTGCCGCCCTGATGGCCGCACTTCTTGGTGCCCGGACGCTGGTCCTCGATGTGGTAACCCGGCACGCCGGCTTCGACGAACCGCCGAACCAGGTTGCGCACGTGCGGATCTCCGCCGTGTCCGGTGTCGGCGTCGGCGATGATGAACGGCCGGTAATCGACTGCCGGAGTGGCAGCCCGTTCGGCTTCGGTCATCTTCAGGCGCAGGTACTGCTGGTTGCGGTCGGCAGTCAGCAGCGCGCGCACCAGGCCCGCGGCCTCGTCGGGCACCTGGCTGAGTGGGTAGCTGGCGAGGTCGGGGCCGGGATCCTCGTCGAGCGACCCCTTGGCCGACGTGGCCCAGCCGCCGAGGTAGATTCCCTCGATCCCCATCCGCTTGATGGTGACCGCCTGGCCCGGCGAATACGGCCCGAAGGTCGTGATGCTCTTCTTGGCGGCGAACAGTTCCCGGAGGCGGTCGTAGAACGCCGCGGCCGCTTCCCGCGCCACGGTGTAGTCGACCGGGATGGTGCCGCGCTGCTCGGCGACCTGACGTGCGGAGTACAGCCGGATGATGCCCTCGAAACGCGGTCCGTCGAAGTACTGCTGGGTGTCGTTCACGTCCTGCTCGATGGGGCCGTGAACCGGGGCGTCCGCTTCGGTGATCGACATGGTTCGCTCCTCGCTGAGCATGGTCGTCGCTGATGTGCCAAGTGGTTCGAGTGTATGACCGCAGCGGCGGGCGGAGGATCGGTTTGCCGGGCGCGCTCGCGCTACCGCTCGCCGAGGCCCATCATCTCGGTGACGTGGTGGTCGCGGCCTGCGAGGTAGCCACCGTCGACCGCGATCGCCTGACCGCTGACGAACGAGGCGTCGCCGGAGACGAGGAAGGCCGCCACGGCTGCCACCTCCTCGGCGCGGCCGAACCGGCGCAGCTTGTGTTCGTGGCGCAGCCCCTCGCGGGCCTGCTCCATCCCCGGCAGGCCGACCACCGAGTCGAACAGTGGGGTCTCGATGAATCCGGGACAGATGGCGTTGGCGCGGATGCCGCTCGGCCCGTAGTCGATGGCGGTGTTCTTGGTCAGCAGCACGACACCGCCCTTGGACGCGTTGTACGAGCTGCCGCCCGCCGTGCCCTCGAGTCCTTCGATGCTCGACAGGTTCACGATCGCGCCGCGTTCGCCGTCGACCCGATCCTGCTCGAGCATCTGGAGCAGCGCGGCGCGGGTCACGACGAATGTGCCCTTGAGGTTGACGTCGACGACCCGGTCCCATTCCTCGTCGGGCAGCAGGTGCACGGGGCCGCCGCCGGCGACTCCGGCGGAGTGCACCACCCCGTCGAGTCGGCCCGCTGCTGCGACGACGTCGGCCACTGCGGCGGCGATGGCCGCGGCGTCGAGCACGTCGGCTCGCCGGTAGCCGAATCCCGCGCCGCCGAGCCCCGCGGGCGCGTCGGCCGCGAGGTCCACGCCGACGACGTGGGCTCCCTCGGCCAGCAGCCGCTGCACGGTTGCCGCGCCGATGCCGGAAGCCGCTCCGGTGACCAGGACGCCCTTGTCCCTCAACCCATTCATGTTCTGCTTCTCTCAGCCGCGATTTCGCGGAATCTAACACTGGCTATCGTCGGACCCGTGCACCTCGAGGAACTGCAGTGGTTCGTCGTGCTCGCCGAGACCGAGCACGTCACCGACGCCGCTGCCGTGCTGGGCGTCAGTCAGCCGACGCTGTCGCGGGCGCTTGCCCGGTTCGAGGACGAGGCGGGCACGGAACTGTTCGACCGCGTGAACCGCCGGTTGCGGCTCAACGCGTACGGCCGGATCATGCTCGAGCACGCGCGGCGCAGCATCGCCGAGATGGACGTCGCGACGGAGCGGATCGGCGCGATGCGCGACCCCGACTCCGGTCGGGTTCGCCTCGCCTTCCTGCATTCGCTTGCCAACTGGTATGTGCCAGAACAGCTTCGACGCTTTCGCCAAGCCGCTCCCGCCATCGGGTTCGATCTCTTCCAGGGTCCGGCGCACGAGATCGCCGAGCGGGTGCGCACCGGCGGCTTCGACATCGGAGTCACCTCGCCGCGGCCGGACCCGGCGGAGTTCTCCTGGCACCGGCTGTACGTCGAGCGACTGTGCCTGGCGGTGCCGCGCGGGCATCGTCTTGCCACTCGGTCGCGCATCCGCCTGTCCGCCGCCGCCGAGGAGCCCTTCGTGGCGCTCGAGGATCCGTTCGGACTCCGCCAACTCACCAACCACCTGTGGGCCGAGGACGACATCGACCCCGACATCGTGTTCGAGGCCACCGAGATTCCCACGATGGAGGGGCTCGTCGCCGCGGGATTCGGCGTCGCCGTGGTCCCGGTTCCGCGCGAGGGCACCGACGCGAAGGTCGTTCACGTCCCGCTGACGAACACCAGGGCCAAACGCGAGGTCGGTCTGATCTGGGACGGGCACCGGCCGTTGTCGCCGCCCGCGCAGAGGTTCGCCGACTTCCTCGCCGATGGCCGCAGTCCTCATGCGCTGAATGAATGACTCAGTAAAACTTCATGCATTGGACACATTGAACCGACGCTCCTAGCGTCGTCTCGGTGTCGATCGACCAGTCCTACGCCGAGCCCTGGGCGGGCCACGCCCGCGGGACGTCGGCGTACCGCAGGCTGCTCGCGGCGCTGTTCTGTGCAGGTATCGCGACGTTCGCCCAGCTCTACTCGCCGCAGGCGGTCCTGCCGCTGATCTCGGCCGACCTCGGCGTCGGCGCGGCGAGCGCGGCGCTCACTATCTCCGCGTCGACCGTCGGCCTGGCCATCGGCGTCATCCCGTGGTCGATGCTCGCCGACCGGATCGGCCGCGTGCAGGCGATCTCGCTGTCGGTCACGATCGCGACCACCGTCGGACTGCTCGTTCCGTTCGCACCCACCTACGACATCCTGCTGCTCGGGCGTTTCGTCGAAGGCCTGATGGTGGGCGGAGTGCCCGCCATCGCCGTCGCCTACCTCACCGAGGAGGTCGAGCCCACCCACGCGGCACGCGCAGCGGGCACGTTCGTCGCGGGCACGACCATCGGCGGCCTGCTCGGCAGGTTGGTGGCCAGCCCCGTCGCCGAGGTCATCGGATGGCGCATCGGCGTCTTCACCGTCGCGGTCGTGTGCGGAATGGCGGCCCTGGCCTTCGTCAAACTGGCGCCGCCACCCCGGGGCTTCACGCCGTCACGGCACCGCGGCGCCAACCCGGAAGGCAGCGTGGCCCACCGGCTGGCTGCCAACCTGCGTTCGCCACGTCAGCTGACCCTGTTCGCACAGGCGTTCCTGCTCATGGGCGGCTTCGTCGCGCTGTACAACTTCCTGGGTTTCCGCCTCACCGGTGCGCCATTCGACCTGGCGCCGTCGGTGGTCAGCCTGGTGTTCCTCGCCTACCTCGCCGGGACGTGGGCGTCGTCGCGCGCGGGCGCGGAGACCACCCGCTTCGGCCGCAAGCCGGTATTGCTCGCCTCGATCGTCGTGATGGCGATCGGCGTCGCGATCACGTTGACCGAGAACGTGATCGCCGTACTCGCCGGACTGGTTATCGCGACGGCAGGCTTCTTCGGTGCGCATTCCGTCGCGTCGGGATGGACCGGGCAGTCCGCGCCTGCGGGCAAGGCCCAGGCGTCGTCGCTGTACAACCTCTTCTACTACGGCGGATCCAGCGCCGTCGGATGGTTCGGCGGCGTCGCGTTCGACGCCCACGGGTGGACTGCCGTCGCGGTGACGATCCTGTCACTCACCGCCGTCGCCGCGGTCCTCGCGGCCCTGTTCCTGCGCAACGACCAGGCGGGCCACGTCAGCGGATCTTGACGACGACCTTGCCGCGCGCCGAGCGGTCCTCCAGCGATGCGATCGCGTCCCCGGCCCGTTCCAGCGGGTAGACCACCGGCTCGGGCGGGACCACCAGGCCGGATGCGAGCAACGGTTCCAGTTCGGCCCACTGCTCCTGCAGGTAGCCGGGGTGGGTGGCCGCCCAGGCGCCCCAGCCGACGCCCACGGCGTCGACGTTGTTGAGCAGCAGACGGTTGACCTTCACGGTCGGGATGTCGCCTCCGGTGAACCCGATGACCAGCAGGCGACCTCCGGGGGCCAGCGAGCGCAGCGAGTCGGTGAACCGGTCGCCGCCGACGGGGTCGACGACCACGTCGACGCCCCGGCCGCCGGTCAGTTCCTTCACCGCGTCCTTGAAGCCTTCGGCGAGCACGACGTCGGTGGCCCCGGCGGCGCGCGCGACGGCCGCCTTGTCCTCGGTGCTCACCACGGCGATCGCACGCGATGCGCCCCAGGCGGCGGCCAGGCGCAGGGTCGAGGTGCCGATTCCACCGGCGGCGCCGTGCACGAGCAACGTCTCGCCGGGAGCGAGCCTGCCGCGGGTCCGCAGAGCGCAGTGCACCGTCAGGTCGTTGAACAGCAGCCCCGCGCCGGCCTCGAACGACACGGACTCGGGCAGCGTGAACACCCGATCGGCAGGCAGCGCAACGACTTCGGCCATCGCACCCGACAGCATGGTCAGGGCGGCAACCCGGTCACCGGTCTTCACGTGGGCGCCCGCGGGCGCACTGCGCACCACGCCGGCCACCTCGGCGCCAGGGATGTACGGCAGCTCCGGCCTGTGCTGGTACAGCCCGCGGGTCTGCAGGGCGTCGGGGAAGGCCACACCCGCGGCGTGGACGTCGATCACGACACCGCCGTCGGTGGGCTCGTCGATCTCCACCAGCTCCGCGGACTGCGGACCGTCGAGCCGGGCTACGTGAATGGCGCGCATCGGAACCATTTAACATCCCCGCGTGATCGATGCCCGTGCCGCGGTGCTGCTCGACGAGGGCTCCGCCCCCCGAGTGGTCGACGTCCAGATCCGGCCGCCGGTCGACGACGAGGTGCTGGTCCGCATCGACGCCGTCGGCATCTGCCACACCGACGTGAGCGTCTCGCGGCGCTGGCCCGCCGCCCGGATGCCCATGACGTTCGGGCACGAGGGCGTCGGCACGGTCGTCGCCGCGGGGCCCGCCGCCCGCGCTCGCGAGGGCGAACAGGTGGTGCTGACCTTCGACAGCTGCGAGCGGTGTGCCGAATGCGCGGCGGGCGCCCCGGCGTACTGCGTCCGTTCGACGGCGCTCAACCTGCGCGGTGACCGCGGGGACGACGCCAGCGCGCTGCGCCTCGACGGCCGACCCGTGGTCGGCGGATTCTTCGGGCAGTCCAGTTTCGCCACCCACGCTCTCGCCGGCTCGGCGAACACCGTGGTGTTGCGTGAGCCGATCGACCCGGCGCTGGCCGCGCCACTCGGGTGCAGCGTGCAGACCGGGGTCGGCACGGTCCTCAACGCGCTGGACGCCGGACCCGGAGATGCGCTGGTGGTGTTCGGCGTGGGCGGCGTCGGCTCCTCGGCGGTGATGGGCGGTCGGGTGGCCGGCTGCCGAGCCATCGTCGCCGTCGACCCGGTGCCCGAGCGTCGTTCCCTTGCAACGGAACTGGGTGCCACCGCCGTGATCGACCCGGCCGAGGGCGACGTCGCGGCGGCCGTCGTCGAGGCCACGTCCGGGGGAGCGACGATCGGAATCGACACCACCGCGGTGGCCGACGTCATCGCCACGGCGCTCACCTCGCTGCGCGCTCGGGGGACACTCGCCCTGGTCGGGCTGGGCGCGATGACCGCCGACCTGCCCGTCGGTCTGATCATGGGCCGGGGCCTGCGGGTGGTGGGCGTGGTCGAGGGCGACAGCGACCCGCACGTGTTCATCCCACGCCTGGCCGACCTCTATCGTCGGGGCGACCTGCCGCTGGAGAGACTCGTCACGCGCTTCGACTTCGAGGCCTTCGACGCGGCGTGGGCGGCCGCAACGTCCGGCACGGCGATCAAGCCGGTCGTGACGATGTCTCCAGGCTGAATCCCGACCGTCCCGGATCAAGATCATCTAGAGTCATCGGCGTGGACGCGCAGGTGATCGTTGTCGGAGCAGGGCCGGTCGGTCTCACGGCCGCAATCGAATTGCGGCGCAGAGGAGTCGACGTCCTCATCATCGACAAGCGGGACGACGTCGCGCCCTGGGCGAAGGCCGTCGGAGTGCAGCCGCGCACCTTGGAGATCTGGGACCAGATCGGCGTCCTCGGCGCTGCGCTCGACGAGTCGATGCTCATGCGCGGTCAGCTCACCTACGTCAACGGCGAGCCGGCAGGTCGACTCGAACTGAGCCTCCCGCAAGAGGTTCCGTACGGCTTCGTCTGCATCCCGCAGTACGCCACCGAAGAGGTCCTTGGATCGCACCTGGTCGCCCTCGGCACGACGGTGCGGCGCGGGGTGGAACTGACCGGCTTCGCTCAAGACGACGCAGGCGTAACTGCCACGCTGCGGGACGCCGACGGTGAGCGTCGGGTCACCGCGCAGTACCTCGTCGCCGCCGAGGGAGCGCACAGCCTGGTGCGCAAATCGCTGGGTCTGACGTTCGAGGGCGACGCCTTCCCCGAGGAATACATGCTCGCCGACGTCGAGGTGGACTGGAATCTGCCGCCGGGCTACGCGCTGCGCAGTTCGCGCGTCACCGACGGCACGGTCGACGACCTCGCGGTGTGCATACCGTTGCCCGGCCGCGGCCGGTACCGGATCTCGATGCTCGTGCCGCCCGAGTTGTCACAGGCCGACGCCAAGTCGGACGACGGCGTCACCCACGGCATCGCGACCGAGGCAGCCAAGCCGCAGATGCATCACGTCCAGGCCGTGCTCGACCGTCTCGCCCCCGAACCGACGACGGCGCGGAACATGCGGTGGTCATCGGTGTTCCGGATCAGCCATCGGCTGGTCAACCGCTATTCCAGTGGTCGCGCCTTCCTCGCAGGCGACTCGGCGCACATCCACCCGCCGACCGGTGCGCAAGGCATGAACACCGGCATCCAGGACGCCTACAACCTGGGCTGGAAGCTGGCGCTCGCGGTACGCGGCGCGGCTGCACCCGGGCTGCTCGACAGCTATCACGCTGAACGTCACCCGGTCGGCGAGGAGGTCGTCGGCAGGACCGTCCGCGCTGCGCGCGAAGGGCTCACCGCGGGTGACGACTTCGAGACGACGATGCTGCGCCAGGCGCAGCTGCTGGTGAACTACGTCGGCAGTCCGATCGTCGCGTCCGACGGGGGCGACGCGCCTGCCGGACCCCTCCCGGGGGAGCGGGCTCCCGATGCGACGGGGTTGCGGCGCAGAGCCATCGCGGGGCCGGTGCGGTTCCACGAGTCACTGCGGCACACCGGGCACACGCTGCTGCTCTGGGCCACCTCGCCGTCGTCGTGGCAGGCCGCGGTCGACCTGGCGGAGACGCTGACACGGCGGGCCGCCGGTGACCTGCGGGCCGTCGTCGCGGTGCCCGCGACACTCGAGGACGAGGCGGTGTCGGGCACCACGCTGGTCGACGGCCAAGCTCAACTCGCAGCTGCCTACGGGTTCGGCACGGCCGACGAGGTGCCCGAGGCGTGTCTGATCAGGCCCGACGGGTATGTGTCGTACCGATCGGCCGACGTGGACGCCGGTCGGCTCGTCGAGCACATCTCGACGACGACCATGCGCGTCGGCGCGGAATAGTTGACAGGCGTCAACCCCACCTAGTTAGACTTCTCCCGCCGCGGCAAGGGTGCCGTGGCGGATCGGAGTTGCCGTGCCCAGGCGCCTGCTGCCCTACGCGCCGGTCGAGACGCTGCCGAGGGGCATGCCCGTGCTGGTCCGCTCGTCGGACGGCACCCGGCTGCACACCGAGGTATTCGGTCCCGCCGACGGCTATCCGATCGTGCTGGCCCACGGCATCACCTGCGCAATGCGCGTGTGGGCCAACCAGATCGCGGACCTGTCGACCGACTACCGCGTGATCGCCTACGACCACCGCGGCCACGGCCGCAGCGCCGTTCCGAAGCGCGGGCGGTACAGCCTCGACTTCCTCGCCGCCGACCTGGACGCCGTGCTCGACGCGACGCTGGCGCCGGGCGAGCGCGCGACCATCGCCGGCCATTCCATGGGCGGCATCGCGATCCAGGCGTGGTCGCAGCGCTATCCGGCCCGGGTGCGCCGCTGCGCCGATGCGGTTGCGCTGATCAACACGACCTCGGGCGAGATCCTGCACCACGTCAACTTCCTGCCCGTCCCGCGGCCACTGGCCGCCGGTCGCGTCAGGGCCGGCGGTCAGCTGCTCAAGCGGCTGGGATCCGCGCCGCTGCTTCCCGGTTCCGTCCAGCAGAGCCGACGGCTCGTCTCGACGCTGGCGGTCGGACCGAACGCCGATCCGGCCATCGCAGACTTCGTGTTCGACCTCTTCGCCAAGACGCCTCCCGCCGGTCGCGGTGCGTGGGCGAGGGTGCTGGTCGACTCGATGAGTCAGCGACATCTGTCGCTGACCAATCTGACCGTGCCGACGCTGGTCATCGGGAGCCGCCAGGACAGGCTGCTGCCCATCCGCGCATCCCGCCGGATCGCGGCCGACGTGCCCAACCTCGCGTCCTTCGTGGAACTCGACGGAGGTCACTGTGCGATCCTCGAGCGCCCCGACGAGGTGAACGCCCACCTGCGCAGCCTGGTCGAGGCGGCCCGCGAGACGCGGCTCAGTTCCTAGCCCGCCGGTTCCTAGCCGGCCGCCAGGAAGTCGCCGACCTCGTTCGCGGCGCGGCGCCCCGAGCGCACCGCGCCGTCGAGGAAGCCCGTCCAGGTGTCGGCGGTCTCGGTGCCCGCCCAGAACACCCCGTCGACGGGTCGGCGCAGCCACTGTCCGTATTCGGTCCACGACCTGGGCGGCACCGCTGCCGTCGGGCCGCCCGGCGCGAAGTCCTCGGCGCCCCACCGGTGGTCGAGGTAGTCGATCGGGTGCAGCGCCTTGGCGCCGAACAGTTCGGCGAAGCAGGCCAGGACCCGTTCGCGCCGCTCCTCGGCGGGCAGCGGGTCGAAGGTGCGGGCGTCGGTGAAGCCGAGGAGTACGCCGGGGCCCGTCGTGGATGCGGGATCTCCGGGGCTCGTGTCGAAGGTGATGAACACCGGCCCCTCGTCCGACAGCGCCTCACCCGAACGGCCGTCCGCCCGCCAGAACGGCGTCTCGTAGGCGGCGTAGGCCTTGCTCAGCCTGCCCTGCGGCCAGTGCCGGGCCAGCGCGGCATACCCGGGCGGGAGCGCGGGCTCGAACGCGATCGCCTCACGGTGCTGCGGTGGGATCGCGACCACGACCGCGCGGGCCTGAGTGGACGTGTCGCCTGCGTGGACCACGACGCCGTCCGCGGTGCGCTCGATCCGGGTGACCACCGTGCCCAGGCGCACGTCGTCGCCCAGTTCGGCGGCCATCCGCTCGGCTATCTGCTGGGTACCGCCGGGGAAGCGGTCCTGCTGGGCACCGCCCTCGACGTCGAGCATCGGGCCGATCCCACCCGCGGCCTTGACGTACCGCACGGCATGCAGCATCGACACCTCGTCGGGCTCGCAACCCCACGTCACCCGCGACATGATCGCCATCAGGTCCCGGGTCGACGCACCCGCGTGCACGGAGCGCAGCCACCCGTCGAGTGACTGCGAGTCGAGTCGGTGCGCACCCGGCGCGGCCCACGGCTCCGCCAGCGGGACCTGCTTGGCGAGCCGCTCGAACCGCCACTGGATTCGCGACACGTCGACCAGTTCGAGCAGCGACAGTTTCGGGATCGTGCTGCGGTAGGACCGCACCCGTCCGCGCCACTGGATCAGGTTCTTGCCCTGGCTGTACGTCGGCACGGTGGGGCAGCCCAGTTCGGCCGCCAGCGCGTTGACCTCGGTCTGGGTCGGGCCGACGAACGTGCCACCCAGATCGACCGGCACCCCGGCGATCGTGTCGGTGTAGGACCGCCCACCCACCCGGTCGCGGCCCTCGAGCACCACCACCTCGAGACCGCGCTGCGTGAGCATCCGCGCCGTCGTCAAGCCCGAGAAGCCCGCCCCCACCACCACCACGTCCGCCATGCACCCAGTGTGGCCATTCGTGCACGCGCAGGAGCGCCTACCGCACCTTTTCGTGCACGAGTCGCGCTCGGGCCCCTAGGGTGTTGGTACGCGACAGGACCATGAAGCTCGACGAGTGGTCTTCGACAGCCAATGGAGGTTCGCCATGAGTGTCACCGAGCACGACGCCACCGGAGCAGACACCGAGATCACCGAGACCGTCGACGTCCTGATCATCGGTGCCGGGATCTCCGGCATCGGGGCGGCGTACCGGATCGCCGAGCGCAATCCGCAGCTGCGCTACACCATCCTGGAACGCCGGTCGCGGATCGGCGGCACCTGGGACCTGTTCCGGTACCCCGGCATCCGCAGCGACAGCGACATCTTCACGCTGAGCTTCCCCTTCGAGCCGTGGACGCGGCGGGAGAACGTGGCCGACGGCGGCGACATCCGCGACTACCTCGACACGACGGCCCGCAAGCACGGCATCGACCAGCACATCCGGTTCGACACCCACGTCACCTCCGCCGAGTGGGACCCGGCCACCGACACGTGGACGGTCCGCGCCGAACAGGACGGTCCCGATGGCCGACGGGCCACCACCTACCGGGGCCGGTTCGTGTTCTTCGGCACCGGCTACTACAGCTACGACGAGCCGCACCGCCCAGACTTTCCGGGCATCGACGAATTCGGCGGCCAGGTCGTGCACCCGCAGTTCTGGCCCGAGGACCTCGACCACTCCGGCAAGCGCGTGGTGGTGATCGGCAGTGGCGCCACCGCCATCAGCCTGATCCCCGCGCTGGCGCGTACCGCGGCGCACGTGGCGATGCTGCAACGCTCACCCACCTACATGATGTCGATGGCGCGCATCGACCCGATGGTCGAGGCCATCCGAAAGGTGCTGCCGCCCAAGCCGTCGCACGCGGTGGTCCGGCTGCGCAACGCGCTGTTCCACGTGCTGTCCTACTTCATGTTCCGCAAGGCTCCACGGTTCGGGCGATGGCTCATCCGCAATCGGACCATGGCCGCGCTGCCCAAGGGCTACGACGTGGACACCCACTTCAAGCCGCGCTACGACCCGTGGGATCAGCGCATGTGCCTGATCCTCGACCGGGACCTGTTCAACGAGATCGGTTCCGGGCGAGCGGAAGTGGTCACCGACCACGTCGACCACTTCGACGCCACCGGCATCGTGCTGAAGTCGGGCAAGCACCTCGACGCCGACGTCGTGGTGACCGCGACCGGGCTGCAACTGCAGGCGCTCGGCGGTATCCGGATCGTCGTCGACGGTCAGGAGGTCAATCCCGCCGACCGTTTCGTCTACAAGGAGTACCTGCTCGAGGACGTCCCGAACATGGCGTGGTGCATCGGCTACACCAACGCGTCGTGGACGCTGCGCGCCGACATGACCGCCCGCGCCTTCGCGAAGTTGCTCGCCTACATGGACTCGAAGGGCTACACGCACGCCTACCCGCATCTCGGCGACGGCCCCATCGACGAGAAGCCGACCTTCGACCTGCAGGCCAACTACATCAAGCGCTCACCGCACGCGCTGCCGCGATCGGGCACGAAGCGGCCGTGGCACGTCCGGCACAACTACCTGCTCGACGTCATCGACCACCGCTTCGACCGGATCGAGGAGTCGATGGTCTTCGGCCGTACGCACGGTCGGGCCCCCGCCCCGACTCCGGCGAACCAGGCGGCGCAGACGGCCTAGCCGCTCACTCGGTCAGTGGGATCCTGGCGACCTCGACCAGATCGCCTGCCTCCGAGGGCTGTTCGAAGACAACCTCGGCCTTCCTGCCCGCGGTGTTGAGCGCCGCGATCGTGTTGCCGAACAGCGGCCCGCTCAGGTTGCGCCACTCGATCGGTAGGTCGGGCGACCCACTGTGGCGGGCCAGGCGCCGGGTGACCCGCGCTGCGCGCGGTGACCAGCTGAGCTTGAACGCGGGTTTGACGAACATCGGCACGTAGTTGTGGACCGGTGAACACACCAGCTGGTGCACCCGCGCCGAGGTCGACCCGGGCACGACCGCGCGTGCGGCGTAGCTGTGGTGGACGTCGCCGGAGAGCACCGACACGGTGGCGGGACCGCCCTTGCCGTCGGACGCGCGCGATGCGGCCCGGACGATGGTGTCGGTGAGCCGCAGGAACGACTGCAGGAACGCGGCCCAGTGCTCGAAGTCCGCTGCCTGACGGAACTTCTCGGCCAGCTTTCCGCGGATGCCGCTGCGGTTGGCCGCGATCTCGTTGATGGTCTGCAGGTCGCCGATGGCCGGCGGCAGCAGCCACGGCAGCGAGGAGCCGAGCACGAGGTGGTCGAGGTCGTCGAGCCCCTCGTCGACCTGATCCTCCAGCCACTTGAACTCACGGTCGCCCAGCATCTTGCGATCGCCGCTGTCGAGGATCCGGGCGTTGCGCGAGTCGACCATGATGAGCCGGCTGCGGCCCAGATCCCACCGGTAGCTGAACCGCAGGCCCTTGTCGCCGTCGACCTCGCTGTCGGCACGGTCGGCGAGATCGGACAGATGCGGCCAGGTGTCGGACTCCGCGGTCAGCACCTTGCGGTAGTCCTCGTCGGCCGACAGTTCGGCCGGGCTGAGGTTGCCCAGATGCTGGTACACCCAGTAGGAGGCCAGGCCGGCCCGGATGCGGTCGCGCCACCACGGCTTGGCGTTGACCTCCTTGCGCCACGCGGCGGAGGTGTTCCAGTCGTCGCGGATGTCGTGGTCGTCGAAGATCATCGCGGTCGGCAGCGTCGAGAGGATCCACCGGATCTCCGGGTCGCCCCACGTGTGCCGGTACAGCGATTCGTACTCGCCGTAGCTGACGACCTCGTCGGGCGGCCGCTGGCCCGAAGTTCGACGGCCCGACCGGCGACCCGCCAGCTTGCGGCGCGCGTCGGGCGTCAGTTCGTCGGCGTAGACCTGGTCGCCGAGCAAGATCAGCGCATCCGGCCACTGGTCGACGGGCAGTTCGGTCAACCGCTGGGCGTAGCAGTCCAGCGCGTCCTGGCCGAGCTTGTCGTCGAGCTTGGCGTCGCCGGTCTTGGGGTATCTGCACGACCCGAAGATGGCGCGCAGCCGGTACGCGGACTCCGGACCGCGGGTGCGGATGACGCTGGGCGGGAAGGCCGAGTCGGCCTCCGGCCAGGCCTTGACGCCGTCGATCCGGACCTCGTACTCCGTGGTCGAGTCCGGGGTCAGGCCCTGCACCGGGACGATGGCGTAGTGGAAGCCCTGCACCTCGAACGTCGGCGCCGAGCATCCCAGTACCTCGACGGTCGCCGAGTGCTCCGTCTGGACCCACACCTGGGCTGTGGTCGCGCCGACGTGACGTAGGACGGGACCGAGTAAGAGGCTCACCAAGCCAGCCTAGGGGTAGTGGATTCCTGCCACTCGCCGATCAATTGCTGCCACCGGAATTAAACCCCTGACCTGCAGGTTCTAGCTATTAGACCGGCCGGAGAACTTCCCCGGCGACCGAGAACCAGAGCAGAGAAGAGAGATCATCATGAAGAAGTTTGGATTCGCCAGCGTCATCGCGACCGGTTTCGCCGCTGCTTTGCTGGGCTTGGCCGGACCCGCCGCCGCCGACAGCACCCACCACGGCTGGATCCAGGACATCCAGCAGCAGGCCACCGTGGGCGTGGTGTCCTCGACCATCGGCAACGGCCGCTAGTACTACGACGAAGAGGGGCACCCGAGCAATCGGGTGCCCCTTTCGCGTTCGGGGCTAGTCGGCGACGGTGAGCCAGTCGGCGAAGCCGGAGGGGTCGTGCCGGCCGAGTGCGCCGTGCTCGAACAAACCCCACCCCTCGACCGGTGGCGCGTCGCCCTCGGTGCACAGGCCCCGCCCGACGTGGTCGATGACGCCGAAACCGGCCCGCCCGACGATCGCCGGATCGGACATGTCGTAGGTGAGTCGTTCGGTGAACTTTTCGCCCTTCCACAGACCGTGCACCCAGTCGGAGTCGCCGCCGTACCCGCCGCCGACGTGGATCGGGACCGGTAGCTTGCTCTCCACCTCGAACCGGACCGGCGAGCCGTCCCCGGCGGTCGCGTCGATGGTCGCCCCGGTGGGGATCCGGGTGCCCGACCGGTAGTGGATCTTGATCCGCGGCCAGCCCAACTGCTCGATGCGGCCGTCCTTCCAGATGCGCGTGCAGTCGTTGAGCGAGCGGAACCCCGTCGGCTCCTCCTGGATGATCAGCACGATCGAGAAGTCGTCGAACGCCATCGGCACGTACAACCACCACATGCCCTCGAACGGCGGATCGGCAGGCCGCCCGGCGGGTTCCGACTCGCCGATCGGGCGGATGCCCCAGGACCGGTCCCGCGACCCGATCCACGTCTGCGGGTCGACGGTGATCTCCTGACCGTCGATCGCGAGACGCCCGCTCCAGGAACCCAGTTGGGCGAACCGCTGGGCGTCGAGCGTGACGCGGTTCCCCGCGCGCAGGACGTGGCGTTGCTCCTGCACGACCGGGAACAGGCCGGTCCAGGTGAGGTCGGCGGCGACGCCCTCGGTCTCCTCGAGCACGATGCGCAGTCGGTGCAGGGGCTCGTCGACCTCGACGCGGTAGTTCACCACGTTCTGGTTGAGCCGGTCGCCGTCGATCGCGTCGGACAGGTGCACTGCCGTCTGCTCGTCCCCGCGTCTCACGAGCACGAACGCGTCCTTGACGCCCAGGTTGGGGTAGTAGCCGATCCCGCTGATGAGGAAGACGTCGCCGGTGCGGTCGTGGGCGTTGAAGTACGACCGGTCGTAGAAGTTGCGATCCGACGACCCGGGTGACGCAATGGGCTGCGGGAGTTGGTGAACGGGGAACTCGTCCATGGGGCCAAGCATCAGACTCTTCCTTCTTCCCGGGTCGCTGCGCTCCTGCCCTCCGGCTCCATCAGCCGCTTGAGTAGGCCGACGTGATAGAACGTCGACTCCACGTCGTCGGGCTGGTCCATCTCGCCGAAGCGGACGCGTCGGGCGGTGGTGCGCATGAACACGCAGCACCAGATCACCCCGGAGTAGACGTAGAACCATCGCAGGTCGCCGAGCGTGACGCCGGTCAGCGCCTCGTAGGTGGTGCGCACGTCGTCCTCGCGCATCACCTCCGGCAGGCCCGGAAGCCCCGCCACGCCGGCCAGTTCCTGAAAGACGTCGTGTGCGAACACCATCCATGCGACGTCGAGTTCGCGCGGTCCGACGGTGGCCATCTCCCAGTCGAGCACCGCGACGGGACGGAAGTCCTCGTAGAGGACGTTGCCGATCCGCGAGTCGCCCCACGCGAGGACGGGCGGCTGCGCGGCCACGTCGTCGGGGAAGTTCTCGTCGAGCCAGGCCAGCGCCCGCTCGACGGTGGGGGAGCGGCCGATGTCGGGGACGGCGAACTCGTACCACTCCTGCAGCCAGCCGAAGTGCCTGCGCAGCGGGTTGTCACCGGGCGGGTCCATCTCGGCGAGGAACCCGAAGCGCTGCTGCGGGTCGGGGATCGAGTGCAGGTCGGCCAGCACTCGAACCGTTGCGTCCTGCAACTCGCGCTGTCGCTCCAACGGAGCGTCGGAGAACCAGTTGTCGCCGAAGGTGTAGGGCATCACGTCGGGCGGCACCAGGCCGTCGACGTGGTCCATCAGGAAGAACGGCGTGCCGAGCACGGTGCCCACGTCGTCGATCCACCGGACGCGAGGTACCGGGACGTCGGTCAGTTCGCCGACCTGGCGGATGACCTCGAACTGATGGTCCAGCCGGTAGGCCGGGAACACCGGAACGTCCTCGGTGGTTGGCGCCACCCGGGCCACCCACTTCTGCTCGACGGGTCGTCCGTCCTGTTCCCACCGCCCGGTGAGGATGATCGTCTCCGACGACATGCCGTTGGAGTCGATGCCGCTCTCCACGGTGACGTCGGGCGCGACCCCGCCGGGCATGACCGTCGAGAGCCATTGCGACAGCACGGCGGGAAGGGCCGTGGTGTCGCGGGAGGAGTGCTGCAGGCGGCTGACGTCTTCGACAGCCGGTTCGTTGGCCACGGTTCACCTTTCCGGAGAATAACGCTACGGTGAGTAGCGTTATGAAAACAGACTCGGGTGCCGATGTCGAGACCCGCGACGATCAGGGGAAGAATTCGGGCGCCGGTCGACCACGCGACCCGCGCATCGACGCTGCCATACTCGAGGCCACCGCGGACCTTCTCGTCGAAATCGGTTATGCCAACCTGACGATGGCCGCGGTCGCCGAGAAGGCGGGCACCACCAAGACCGCCCTCTACCGCCGCTGGTCCAGCAAGGCCGAACTCGTCCACGAGGCCGCGTTCCCCGCTGCGCCGACGGCTTTGAGCGCGCCCGAGGGCGACATCGCAGGCGACGTACGGGCGATGATCGCCGCGACGCGCGACGTCTTCGTGACCCCGGTCGTGCGGTCGGCGCTACCCGGCCTCATCGCCGACATGGCCGGCGACCCCGAGCTGAACGCCCGCGTCCTGAACCGCTTCGTCGGGCTGTTCGACCTGGTCCGCGAACGCCTCGAACACGCGATCTCCCAGGGCGAGGTGCACCCCGACGTCGACCCGGTGCGCCTGATCGAGATCGTGGGTGGCGCAACGCTTCTTCGCCTGCTGCTCGACCCCGGTGGCGGACTCGACGACACCTGGGTCGATCAGACCGCCGCCATCATCAGCCACGGCGTCAAGGTCTGACCAGTACCGTTTACGGCATGTACGTGCAGCTGACCGTGAACGACGAGGACGGGGTGCCCGAGGTCTACTCCACCCCGCCCTGGACAGACGATGCGGATGGTCGCGCCGAGACCGCCAGGGTGGTCGTCGACCCCGTCGGCAGACCCGACGGTGACCGCGCCGGGGTGTTGCTCACCATGACCATCGGCGAAGCCCTGGTCCTGGGTCGCAGGATCACCGAGATCGCCGAGCTGGCTGCCGAGGGGCAGTTCTCCCGGCGCGGCACCCAGTGGCGCAAGGAGGTCCAGGACCGCAAGCGGCGGGAGGCCTGGAACGTCCTGATGGCGGGCTCCGACGACGAGATGCCCGACTAGACCAGGGCGCCCAACAGCTGATTGAACGCCTCGGTCATCGAGGGGTGGGTGTAGATCTCGTCGCGCAGCGTCGAGGCCGTGATGCCGTGGCGCATGGCCAGGGCGACGGTGTTGATCACCTCGTGCGAGTCGTAGCTCAGCAGCGCGGCGCCGAGGATCTCGTCGGTGTCGGCGTCCACGACGGCCTTCATCATTCCCTTGGCCTGGTGCACGATGCGCGCCCGCGGCACGGTCGCCATCTTGGCCACCGGCAGTGCCGCCACCTTGACGCGGTGACCCGCGGCCCTGGCCTCGCGCTCGGTCATGCCCACCCGGGACAGCGGCGGCGTCATGAACAGCGAGAAGGGCACTGCCCGCCGGTCGGCGGTGGAGCGGGACCCGGAGCCGGTGAGTTGGTCGGCGACGATGCGGTAGTCGTCGAGCGAGACGTACGTGAACTGCGGGCCGCCGTTGACGTCACCGACCGCGAACACGTGCGGCACGTTGGTGCGCAGGTGCTCGTCGACTTCGATCGAACCGTCGGGCCGAGTGACGACGCCGGCATTCGCCAGACCGAGATCCGCCGTGACGGGATGCCGACCCAGCGCCACCAGGATCAGGTCGGCGTCGGCGGTCGTCGGCGCACCGCCCACCTCGTAGTGCACGGTTCCGACATCGACGGCCGTCACCTGCGCCGACGTGACCACGCGGACACCGGCCTCGCCCAGCAGTTCCGTTGCGCACGAGACGATGTCGTCGTCTTCGCGACTCAGGACCGCGTCGTGGCGTTCCAGTACGGTCACCTCGGCGCCGTACGCCGCGTACATCGCGGCGAACTCCAGTCCCACGTAGCCGCCGCCGAGCACCACCAGCCGTGCGGGCAGGTCCTCGGTGGACAGCAGGTCCGTACTCGTCACCGCACGCGGGTTGTCGCGCAGACCGGGAAGGTCGGGCCAGGTCGGCTCCGACCCCGTCCCGATGACGATGGTGCGACCGGTGACGGTCACCGTGCCGTCGGCGGTGTCGACGGCCACGGTGTGCGGATCGACGAATGACGCGGCGCCGGTGAGCACGTCGACGCTCGGAATGGTGTCCAGCATCGCGAAGTTCTCACCGCGCATCCCCGTGGTGAGGTCCGCGGTGGCCCGCACCGCGGCGGTGTAGACCGCGGGCTCCGGCGGGTGCACCGACACCTCCTCGGCCTGGTAGACCATCGACTTCGTGGGAACGCAGCCGATGTTGATGCACGTGCCGCCGTACATCGCGGCCGAGCGTTCGATCATCACGACGCGCTTGCCCTGCTTCCCGAGGGTGGCCGCGAGCGTCTTGCCGCCCTTGCCGAAGCCGATGACGACCAGGTCTGCGTCGATGGTCACGGTGCCGCCTTCGGGTCGATCTGGGACTTGTTGTTGGCGACGACGTCGCGGCGGCGTTGATCCAGTCCCGCGAGGTCATAGTCGTGCGCACCGGCGATGTCGTCCTCGGCGGCCAGTGCGGGCCGGGTCACGGTGGCAGCGCCGCGCACGTAGATCTCCTTGAGTCCCAGCATCGTCGGACGTGGCACTTCGGCGATCCGGTTCGCAAGTTCGAGCGCTCTGGCGATCAGCAGTTCGTGGGGGACCACCTCGGTGACGAGCCCGATGTGCTCGGCGCGTGCGGCGTCGACCACCTCGCCGGTCATCGACAGCCGGCGTGCCATCGCCACGCCGACCACCTGTGGGAGCCGGGCCGTCATGCCCCCGCCCGGCAGGATGCCGACTCGCGCGTGGGTGTCGGCGAACACCGCGCGGTCGGAGGCGATCAGGAAGTCGCAGCCCAGCGCCATCTCGAGCCCGCCGGTGAAGGTGGCGCCGTTGACGGCACCGACGATGGGTGTCGTCATCTGGGCCACGGCTGCGATGCAGCTCTGGGTCTTGAACTCCTCGAAGTACTCGAGGCCGTCGCGCGCGGCCTCCTTCAAGTCGATGCCCGCGCAGAACGCCGGATCGGTGCCGGTGAGCACGACGGCTCGCACGGCGTCGTCGGCGTCGGCAGCCCGAAGCGCGGAGTACAGCGCCCGAATCAGCTCGCGATTCAACGCGTTTCGCGACTCGGGCCGGTTCAGCGTCAGCACCCGGACGTGCTCGTGGTCGGCGACGAGCACCAGTTCGCTCATGGCGGGCACGCTAGCGCACGAACCGGCTCGCGTCGTTGGCCAGGTCGAGCAGCGGCTGGGGGAGCGCGCCCAGCGCAAGGGTGATCGCCGCGGACACGACGACCGCCGCCATGCTCAGTGAACTCGGCACCACCACTGTCGGCGCCTCGTCGGGAGGGTCGGTGAAGAACATCAGCACGATCACGCGGACGTAGAAGTACGCGGCGACCGCGCTGGCGCACACGCCGACGATCACGAGTGCCGACGCGCCGCCCTCGGCTGCCGCCTTGAACACCGCGAACTTGCTGACGAAGCCACTGGTCAACGGGATGCCTGCGAACGCGAGCAGGAACAGCGCGAAGACCACGCCCACCAGCGGATGCCTGCGACCCAGACCCGCCCACCGGGACATGTCGGTCTCCTCCTCGCCGGCGGTGTTGCGCACCACGCTCACCACCGCGAATGCGCCCAGCGTGCTGAAACCGTATGCGGCGAGGTAGAACAACGTCGCCGAGAGCCCACTCTCATTGAGTGCGACGACGCCGGTGAGGATGAAGCCGGCGTGGGCGACCGACGAGTACGCCAGCATGCGCTTGACGTTGCTCTGCGACACCGCGGTGATGGTGCCCACCACCATCGTGAGGATCGCGACCGCCCACATCAGGGGTCGCCAGTCGTCGGCCAGCCCGGGCAGCGCCACGTAGAAGATGCGCAGGGTCGCCCCGAAGGCGGCGATCTTGGTGGCTGCGGCCATGAAGGCGGTGACCGGGGTCGGCGCTCCCTGGTAGACGTCGGGGATCCACGAATGGAACGGCACCGCACCGACCTTGAAGAGGACGCCCACCGCCAGCAGCGCGACGCCGACGAGCGCCATCGTGGTGTCGCCCGTGCCTGCCTCGACCGCGTCGCCGATGCCGTTGAGGCTCAGCTCGCCGGAGTAGCCGTAGAGCATGGCGATGCCGTACAGGAAGAACGCCGACGAGAACGCGCCGAGGAGGAAGTACTTGAGGGCGGCCTCCTGCGACAGCAGCCTGCGGTGCCGGGCCAGACCGCACATGAGGTAGAGCGGCAGCGACAGCACCTCGAGCGCGACGAACATGGTGAGCAGGTCCTCGGAGGCGCCGAAGAGCAGCATGCCGCCGAGCGCGAACATCGTCAGCGGGAAGATCTCGGTCTGTGCGACACCGGCTTTGGTTGCTTGAATCTCGGCGACGCTGCCCGGCACCGCCGATGCCTGCGGGGTGAAGGCGTCCAGGCCGGCCGCGCCGTCGTCCGCGTCGACCTCGGAGGCGATGCGGCGCTCGGCGATCAGCAGCGTGCCGAGGATCCCGATCACCAGGAGGGTGCCCTGCAGGAACAGCGCTGGCCTGTCGATCGCGACCGATCCCATCACCGCGGTCCGGCCGACCGAGTCGCCGAGGTCCAGCCACACCTTGACCACGGCGACTAGTGCCGCCGCCTGGGCGACCACCGCGACCGTCAGCTGCGCCGGGTAGCGGCCGCGGCGCGGTACGAAGGCCTCGATCAACACGCCGACGATCGCCGCGCCCAGCACGATCAGCAGCGGCGAGAGCAGTCCGTATTCGACCGTCGGCGGCACGAGGTTCATCGGGCGGGTCCTTCCTGCGCGACGCGTGGTGCCGGATCCTGCTGGCCGATGGTGGTCAGCGTGTGGCCCACGGCCGGGTCGATCACGTCCAGCGCAGGCTTCGGATACACCCCCAGTACCAACAGGATCGCGATCAGGGGCGTGATCACGAGCAGTTCCCGCGGCACCAGGTCGGGTATGGCCTCGTTGCCGGCGGTGACGGGCCCCGTCATCATCCGCTGGTATGCCCACAGCACGTAGATCGCCGAGAGCACCAGGGCCAGCGCGGCGAACACCGCGAACACGGGGTACACCGTGAACGTGCCGATCAACACCAGGAATTCGCTGACGAACGGGGCGAGGCCCGGTAGCGACAGTGTCGCGAGCCCGGCGACGAGGAACGTTCCGGCCAGCACCGGCGCCACCTTCTGCACCCCGCCGTACGCCGCGATGGCCCGAGTGCCCCTGCGAGACACCAGGAACCCGGCGACCAGGAACAGCGCTGCGGTCGAGATGCCGTGGTTGACCATGTAGAGCGTCGAGCCCGACTGCCCCTGGCTGGTCATCACGAAGATGCCCAGGATGATGAACCCGAAGTGGGATATCGACGTGTACGCGATGAGCCGCATCACGTCGGTCTGGCCGATCGCCACGATCGCGCCGTAGACGATGCCGATCACCGCAAGAGTGATGATCAAGGGGCGGAACGTCATCGACGCGTCGGGGAACAACTGCAGGCAGTACCGAAGCATGCCGAACGTGCCGACCTTGTCGACCACCGCCATCATGAGCACCGCGGTCGCCGGTGTCGACTCCACCGCCGCGTCCGGTAGCCACCGGTGAAACGGCCACAGCGGCGCCTTGACCGCGAACGCGAACATGAAGCCGAGGAACAGGGCGTTGAGCACCGCGGGATCGACGTCGAGCGCACCGCTGGACATCGCGTCGACGATGGCGCGGAAGTCGAACGTGCCCGAGGCGAACGCGTCACTGCCCGCGGTGGCCACGTACAGCCCGATGACCGCAGCCAGCATGATCAGTCCGCCGAAGAGGTTGTACAGCAGGAACTTCACGGCGGCCTTGCTCTTCTCACGCCCGCCGAAGCCGCCGATGAGGAAGTACATCGGGATCAGCATCGCCTCGAAGAAGACGTAGAACAGCAGGACGTCCAGCGCGGTCAGCGAGATCAGCACCATGCCCTCGACGGCCAGCGTCAAGGCCATGTAGGCGTGTACCGAACGGGCCTGATCGCCCGCGTCGTTCCAGCCGGCGACGATCAGCACGGGGACGAGTACCGCGGTCAGCACCACCAGGGCCAGCGCGATCCCGTCGATGCCCAGGATGTACCCGGTGCCGAACGAGGGGATCCAGTCGTGGTCCTCGACGAACTGGTACCTGTCGCCGCCGGGCTCGAAGTTCACGGCCAGCAGCACGGTCACGGCCAGCACCGCCAGCGATACCGCCAGCGCGGCGTACTTCGCCAGATGCCGAGCCCCCGACGGCAACAGCATCACCAAGGCGGCACCGACCATCGGCACGGCCCACAGGATCGTCAACCACGGCATGCTCGTCACCAGACCCTCGCCGCCAGGATCGCCGCCACCACGACGGCAGCCCCGCCCAGCATCGACAGCGCATAACTGCGGGCGAAGCCCGTCTGCAGTCGCCCGAGGCCCCGCGAAGACCCGCCGACGACGGCGCCCACGCCGCGGGACACGCCGTCGATGCCCTCGTCGTCGATCTCGACCAGACCGGCGGTGAGCATCTGGCCGGGCCGCATCAGGAACTCCTCGTTGGCGGCGTCGCCGTACAGGTCCCTGCGAGCGGCCACGGTCAGGGCGGAGACGTCGTCGGGGGCAACCTCGAGGACCGCTCGCCTGCCGTACATCCGGTAGGCGATGAGCACCCCGACGGCGATGACCGACATGGTGATCACCGTCATCACCCATGCAGGGACGACGTGGTGCGCCTCGTGCGCGCCGACGACCGGTTCGAGCCAGTGCTCGAGCGTGCCGCCGATCGCGAGCAGCGCACCGGCGCCGACCGAACCGACCGCGAGCACGATCATCGGCACCGTCATCGACGCCGGCGACTCGTGGGGATGTGGCTCCGTCACTTCCCCCGTCGCTTCGCTCGCCGTCACATCCCCCGTCGCTTCGCTCGCCGTCACATCCCCCGTCGCTTCGCTCGCCCCGGCCCGCCAACGCCGTTCGCCGAAGAACGTCATCAGCATCACCCGCGTCATGTAGAACGCCGTGATGCCCGCGCCGAGCAGTGCCGCACTGCCGAGCAGGATGCCCTTCAGACCGCCTGCGCCGAAGGCAGTCTCGATGATGGGGTCCTTGGAGAAGAAGCCCGACAGCGGTGGCACGCCGATGATCGCCAGGTAGCCGAGTCCGAACGTCACGAACGTGATCGGCATGTACTTGCGCAGCCCGCCATAGCGGCGCATGTCCGTCTCGTCGTTCATGCCGTGCATGACCGAGCCCGCACCGAGGAACAGCCCCGCCTTGAAGAAGCCGTGGGTGAGCAGGTGCATGATCGCGATCGCGTAGCCGGCCGGGCCGAGGCCCGCAGCGAGCACCATGTACCCGATCTGCGACATCGTCGACGCGGCGAGCGCCTTCTTGATGTCGTCCTTCGCGCATCCGATGATCGCGCCGAACAGCAGTGTCACCGCGCCGACCACCACGACGCCGGTTTGTGCCGCGGGCGCCAGGTCGTATACCGGCCCGGACCGCACGATCAGGTACACGCCCGCGGTGACCATGGTGGCGGCGTGGATCAGCGCGGACACCGGCGTGGGGCCCTCCATGGCGTCGCCCAGCCATGACTGCAGCGGCACCTGTGCGGACTTGCCGCAAGCCGCGAGCAGCAGGAGCAGCCCGATGGCGTTGAGTGCGCCCGGCGACAGCTGTCCGGCGGCGTCGAACACGCCTGCGTAGGAGACGGTTCCGAGTTGGGCGAACATCACCATGAGCGCCAGCGCGAGCCCGATGTCGCCGACCCGGTTGACCACGAACGCCTTCTTGGCGGCGGTCGCCGCCGATGGCTTGTGCGACCAGAACCCGATCAGCAAATACGACGCCAGGCCGACGCCCTCCCACCCCACGTAGAGGCCGAGGTAGTTGTCGGCGAGCACGAGCAGCAACATGGCGGCCACGAACAGGTTCAGGTAGGCGAAGAAGCGCCTGCGTTCGGGGTCGTGCGCCATGTAGCCGATGGAGTACACGTGGATGAGCGAGCCGACGCCGGTGATGAGTAGCACGAAGCAGATCGACAGCTGATCCAGCTGCAGCCCGAAGTCCACCCGGAGTTCGCCGACCGGCACCCAGGAGAAGAGATTCTGGTGCATCGCGCGGTCCTCGGCGCCGCGGCCGAGGAGATCGACGAACAGCAGCACCCCTACCGCGAACGAGGCGACGGAGGTGGCCGTGCCCAGCAGGTGCCCCCAGGCGTTGGTCGCCCGCCCGCCGAGCAACAGCACCACCGCACCGGCCAGCGGTAGCGCGATCAGCAGCCACACCGGAAGTGTCATCTACTAGTGCCTCAACAGGTTCGCGGAGTCGACCTCGGCCGACCGTCTGGCCCGGAAGATGGCCATGATGATCGCCAGCCCGACGACGACCTCGCACGCGGCGACCACCATCGTGAAGAACGCCACCACCTGGCCGTCGAGGTGGCCGTGCATGCGGCTGAACGTCACGAACGCCAGGTTCGCGGCGTTCAGCATCAGCTCCACGCACATGAACATCACGATCGCGTTGCGGCGCAGCAGGACTCCGGCCGCCCCGATCGTGAACAACAGCACCGACAGGTAGAGGTAGTTGGTGGGATTCACGTCCCGCTCCTGGGCGTCAGGATGGCGCTGACGGACAGCTCCGAGTCGGACCCGTCGGGGAGCCGGGCCGAGATGTCGACGGCGTTGTGCCTGGCGTAGACGCCCGGGTTGGGCATGGGCGTCGGGTGACTGCCCGCGGCGAACCGCTCGATTGCCATCTCGCGCTGCGTCTTCCGGCGGCCGATCCGTTCCCGGTGCGCGAGCACCATCGCGCCGAGCGCCGCCGTGATCAGCAGCGCGCTGGTGAGTTCGAACGCCCACAGGTAGCGGATGAAGATCAGCGCGGCAAGGCCCTCGACGTTCCCGCCGGCGTTGGCCTCGGCCAGGCCGGTGAACCCGCCCGCCGACGCGTTGCCCACACCGGCGATCAGCAGCAGTCCGAACGCCACCCCCGAGACGATCGCGGCCACCCGCTGTCCACGGATGGTCTCGACGAGGGAGTCCGCGGAGTCGACCCCGATGAGCATGAGGACGAACAAGAACAGCATCATCACCGCGCCGGTGTACACCACGATCTGCACCACGCCGAGGAAGATCGCGCCCTGGGCGATGTACAGCACCGCCAGGATGATCATGGTGCACGCGAGGAAGATCGCCGAGTACACGGCCCGCGGTGCCGCGACCATCGCGACCGCGGCGATCACGGCGAGCGTGCCGAAGGCGTAGAACAGCACGGCCTCACCGGTGGACGTGCGGAACGCGGCGTCGGCGGCGAGTACGAGTTCCGCCGTCACAGCACGGGTTCCCTCGGTGCGGCGAGTCCGTCGGCGGTGACGTTGCCGCGGTAGTAGTCCTCGTCGGTGCTGCCCTCGGCCATCGCGTGCGGCGGTGGTGTCATGTCCGGCTGCAGCGGGGCCAGCAGCTTGTCCTTGCCGTAGATGAGGTCCGACCGGTTGTCGTCGGCCATCTCGTAGTCGTTGGTCATGGTCAGCGCCCGGGTGGGGCAGGCCTCGATGCACAGGCCGCAGCCGATGCACCGCAGATAGTTGATCTGATAGACGCGGCCGTACCGCTCACCCGGTGAGAAGCGTTCCGCCTCGGTGTTGTCGGCGCCCTCGACGAAGATCGCATCCGCCGGGCAGGCCCAGGCGCACAGCTCGCAGCCGATGCACTTCTCCAGCCCGTCCTCGTAGCGGTTCAGTTGGTGGCGACCGTGATAGTGCGTCGCGGTCGGACCCGGCTTCTCCGGATACTCCTCGGTGATCGGCTTCTGGAACATCGCCTTGAACGTGACGCCGAAACCGGCGACCGCGTCGATGAAGTTCGGTTTGCTAGGCACGGGTGACCTCCTTGCTGGGGATCGGGGGAGTCGGGAACGAACCCGAGTCGGGAGCGGGGCCGGGATCGAGGCGAATCCGCCTGCGGCGCAGCCGCCTTCCGAGGTAGGCGAGCAGGCCGACGCCCACCACCGCACTCGCGATGACGAGGAAGACCGCCAGCCCGTCGTACCCCTCGGCGCGCAACGTGCGCACGATCGCGACGGTCATGATCCACACCAGCGAGATGGGGATCAGGACCTTCCAGCCCAGATTCATGAACTGGTCGTAGCGCATCCGCGGCAGCGTGGCCCGCAGCCACATGAAGAAGAACAGGAACACCCAGACCTTCGCCACGAACCACAGCAGCGGCCACCAGCCGGTGTTCGCGCCGTCGATCAGGCTGATCGGCCACGGTGCCTGCCAACCGCCGAGGAACAGCGTGGCGGCCAGCGCCGACACCGTCGTCATGTTGACGTACTCGGCCAGCATGAACATCGCGAACTTCAGTGACGAGTACTCGGTGTGGAAGCCGCCGACCAGTTCACCCTCCGCCTCCGGCAGGTCGAACGGCGCGCGGTTCGTCTCGCCGACCATCGAGGTCACGTAGATCAGGAACGACGGCAGCAGCAGGAAGACGTACCACAGGTCGCGCTGCCCGGCGACGATCTCCGAGGTCGACATGGTGCCCGAGTAGAGGAACACCGCGGCGAACGACAGCGCCATGGCGATCTCGTAGGACACCACCTGGGCGCTGGAGCGAAGTCCGCCGAGCAGCGGGTAGGTGGAACCGGATGCCCAGCCCGCCAACACGATCCCGTAGACCCCGATCGACGTGACCGCCAGCACGTAGAGCACGGCGACGGGCAGGTCGGTCAGCTGCAGTGGCGTCTGGTGGCCGAAGACGCTGACCATCCCGCCCATCGGGATGACGGCGAACGCCATGATCGCCGGCACCACCGAGATGACGGGCGCCAGCAGGTAGATCGGCTTGTCGACACCGGCCGGGACCAGTCCCTCCTTGAGGGCGAGCTTGACCCCGTCGGCGAGGCTCTGCAGCAGGCCGAACGGACCGACGCGGTTGGGGCCGTACCGCATCTGCATGCGGCCCAGCACCTTACGCTCGACGAGGATCGCGACCAGCACGGTCAGCACGCAGAACACGAAGACGCCCAGCGCCTTGGCGAGCACCAACCACCAGGGGTCGTGCCCGAACGACGAGAGGTCGGGATAGGTCACGACGCGTCACCCGCCCTGGCGATGTCGACAACCGAACCGAGTTGCGCGGCAACGAGGCCCAGTGGCGCCCACACCACGCCGTCGGGCATCGCGGTGACCTCCAGCGGCAGCGTGACCGCACCCGCCACGACCACCGGATCACCGTCGGCCGCGCCGATGGCCTCGGCGCTGGCGGGCGACAGCCGCGCGACGGCGGGCCTGGCCGTCCCGGCCAGATGCGGCTCGCCGTCCTGGAGTCGGCCGTGGACCGTGCCGGTGCCGAGCAGCATGCGCCATCCGGTGAGTACCGCGGTGCCCGCCGGAGGCTGCGCGGGCGCCGGCGGCGCGGCGTCGGGAGCCTGCGGCGTCGGTCCCTCCCACGCGCCGAGTCGCATGATCTCGGCGCGGGTGCCTGCGGCGTCGCGGAGGGTCAGGTCGATGCCGACCTCGTCGGCGAGTGCCGCCAGGACGCGCATGTCCGCGGTGGCCTCTGGTGGCAGCGCGGGCTCGAACGGCCGCAGCCTGCCCTCCCAGTTGACGAACGAACCCGCCTTCTCGGCGACGGGTGCCACGGGGAACACCACGTCGGCGCGCTCGGTAACGTCGCTGTGCCGCAGTTCCAAGCTGACCACGAACCGTGCGGCGTCCAACGCGAGCCGCGCTGCCTCCGGATCGGGCAGGTCGGCGAGTTCGACGCCGCCGACGAGCAGTGCGTCGAGGGACCCGTCGAGTGCGGCGGCAAGTATCGCCGACGTGTCCCTCCCGGCGTCGGACGGCAATTCGTCGACGTGCCATGCCCCGGCCACCTCGGCGCGGGCGCGGGCGTCCTCCACCGGGCGGCCGCCGGGCAGGAGATTGGGCATCGCACCGGCCTCCAGTGCGCCGCGGTCACCCGCACGACGTGGCACCCACCCCACCCGCGCGTCCGCGGCTCGCGCGAGTCGGAGCACCGCGGAATAGGCACCGGGTGACGTGGCGAGCCGCTCGCCGACCAGCACGATCGTCCCGGGCGCGACGTCGGCGGCCAGCGCGTCGAGCGCCTCGGCCTCCCCGCCGGGTGGGGTGCTGACGAGCGTTCCGCCCAGCTTGGCCAGACCCCGGCTGGCGAACGGCGCCACGGCGGTGACGGCGAGGCCGCGCTTGCGAGCGGCCTTGCGCAGCCGCAGGAAGACGATCGGCGACTCCTCCTCGGGCTCGAACCCGACGAGCAGCACGGCGGGCGCGGCCTCCAGATCGGCGTACGTCACGGCCATCGAGCGGCCCGCCACGGCTGCGGCCAGGAAGCGCGCCTCCTCGTCCGAATGGGCGCGGCTGCGGAAGTCGACGTCGTTGGTGCCGAGCACGATTCGCGCGAACTTGGCGTACGCGTAGGCGTCCTCGAGCGTCGCCCTGCCCCCGACCAGGACGCCGGTACGAACGGACGCCGACGTCAGACCGCGGACCGCGACCGCGACGGCCTCCGACCACGACGCCGGGCGGTGGGTGCCCTCGGGCGTGCGGATCAACGGGGTGGTGATCCGGTCGCCCTGCCTGGCGTACGTGAAGGCCCAGCGGCCCTTGTCGCAGTTCCACTCCTCGTTGACCTCGGGATCGTCACCGGCGAGGCGGCGCAACACCTTTCCGCGCCGGTGGTCGGTGCGCTGAGCGCACCCGGAGGCGCAGTGCTCGCACACGCTGGCCGACGACACCAGGTCGAACGGTCGGGCCCGGAAGCGGTAGGCGGTCCCGGTCAGTGCGCCGACGGGACAGATCTGCACGGTGTTGCCGGAGAAGTACGAGTCGAACGGCTCGCCTGCCGCGATGCCGACCTGCTGCAGCGCACCGCGCTCGATCAGCTCGATGAAGGGGTCGCCTGCGATCTGGTTGGAGAACCGGGTGCACCTCGCGCACAGCACGCACCGTTCGCGGTCGAGCAGCACCTGCGACGACAGATTGATGGGTTTCGGGTAGGTCCGCTTGACGTCGGTGAAGCGGGAGTCGGCCCGGCCGTTCGACATTGCCTGGTTTTGCAGTGGGCACTCGCCGCCCTTGTCGCACACCGGACAGTCCAGCGGATGGTTGATGAGCAACAGTTCCATCACGCCGTGCTGCGCCTTGTCGGCGACCTCGGAGGTGAGCTGTGTGCGCACCACCATGTCGGGGGTTGCGGTGGTGGTGCAGGACGCGAGCGGTTTGCGCTGTCCCTCCACCTCGACCAGGCACTGACGGCAGGCGCCGACGGGGTCGAGCAGCGGGTGGTCGCAGAATCGGGGGATCTGGATGCCCATCAGCTCGGCGGCCCGGATCACCAATGTGCCCTTCGGCACGCTGATCTGGTGGTCGTCGATGGTCAGCGAGACCATCTCGACCTCTGGCGGGGATGCCGCCGGCTTCGGTCCGGCCTCGTTTCCGGTCCTGTTCTCGGCCGTCGTCATACGCCAACCCCTTCCGGCGCCGCGAGCATGGATGCGAGGGGGTCGAACGGGCACCCGCCGTCGAGGTGGGCGAGGTACTCGTCGCGGAAGTACTTGACCGACGACACGATCGGGCTGGCGGCACCGTCGCCGAGGGCGCAGAACGACTTGCCGAGGATGGCGTCGGAGATGTCGAGCAGCTTGTCGATGTCGGCCTCGTCGGCTTGTCCGGCCTCGAGCCGCGCATAGACCTGCGCCAGCCAGTACGTGCCCTCGCGGCACGGCGTGCACTTGCCGCACGACTCGTGGGCGTAGAACTGCGTCCACCGCCGCACCGCCCGCACCACGCACGTGGTCTCGTCGAAGATCTGCAGCGCCTTGGTGCCGAGCATCGAGCCCGCCTTCGCCACGTTCTCGTAATCCAGTGGCACGTCGAGGTGTTCGGCCGTCAGCAACGGCGTGGACGAGCCGCCGGGGGTCCAGAACTTCAACTCGTGCCCGGCCCGTACGCCGCCGGCGTACTCGAGCAGCTCGCGCAGGGTGATGCCGAGCGGCGCCTCGTACTGACCGGGACGCGTGACGTGACCGGACAGCGAGTAGAGCGTGAAGCCCGGTGACTTCTCCGATCCCATCGACTTGAACCAGTCGACGCCGCCGGACACCACCGCTGGCACGCTGGCGATCGACTCGACGTTGTTGACCACCGTCGGACACGCGTAGAGGCCTGCGACGGCCGGGAACGGCGGCCGCAGCCGGGGCTGACCGCGCCTGCCCTCCAGCGAGTCGAGCAGCGCGGTCTCCTCACCGCAGATGTAGGCGCCCGCCCCGGCGTGCACGATCAGGTCCAGACCGAAACCCGAACCCATGACGTCGCTGCCCAGGTACCCCGCCGCGTAGGCCTCAGCGACGGCGGACTGCAGCCGACGCAGCACCGGCACCACCTCACCGCGCAGGTAGATGAACGCATGCCGGGCGCGGATCGCATACGCGGCGATGATCGCGCCTTCGACGAGCACGTGCGGGTTGGCCATCATCAGCGGCATGTCCTTGCACGTACCGGGTTCCGACTCGTCGGCGTTGATCACCAGGTACTTCGGCTTGGCTCCCGGGCCGTCGTCACCCTGGGGGATGAACGACCACTTCTGGCCCGTCGGGAACCCCGCGCCGCCGCGGCCGCGCAGTCCCGACTCCTTCACCAGGGCGATGACCTCGTCGGGGGTCATCGCCAAGGCCTTGCCGAGCGCCTGGTAGCCGTCGTGGCGACGGTAGGCATCCAGCGTCCAGGACGACGGCTCGTCCCAGTAGCGGCTCAGGACGGGTGCGAGGGTCATGGCTTGGAACCGTTCGTCGGTGGCGCCTCGGGCGCGGGCGCCGGTTCGTTGCGGGCCGACTCCGCAGCGATGTGCTCGTCGTCGGGTGCCTCTGCCGCCGGGAGCTTCTCGCCCGGCGACGGCGCACTCATGTCGCGCTCCCGGGCCACCTCGAGACCGGCCAGCGTCGCTGCGCCAGGCATCCCGTCGTTGGCGCCGGGGCGGTCGTCGGGGAAGCCCGCGAGGATGCGCGCCGTCTGGCGGAACGAGCACAGCGTCGCCCCGCGGGTGGGCGTCACCGGATGGCCGCCTCGTAGGTCGTCGACGAGATCGCGTGCGGACGAGGGTGTTTGGTTGTCGAAGAACTCCCAGTTCACCATCACCACCGGCGCGTAATCGCAGGCGGCATTGCACTCGACGTGCTCGAGCGTGACCCGGCCGTCGGGTGTGGTCTCGCCCGCGTGCACGCCGAGGTGCTCCTCGAGGACCTCGAGGATGGCGTCCCCGCCCATCACGGCGCACAGCGTGTTGGTGCACACGCCGACCAGGTAGTCACCGGTCGGCGTCCGGCGGTACATCGAGTAGAACGTCGCGACGGCGGTGACCTCGGCGGGACTGAGCGCCAACCGGTCGGCGCAGAACGCAATTCCCGCGGGAGTCAGGTAGCCGTCCTGCGACTGCACCAGGTGCAGCAGCGGCAGCAGGGCCGATCTCGGGTGCGGATACTTGGCGATGATCAACGCAGCGTCGTCGGCCAGTCGCGCGGTGACGTCCGCGGGATGGGTCTGCGGGCCGGTCGTGATCGGCGGCCCGGCTTCATCGGGCCGCTGCCCCAGCTGGAGTTCTACGAGACTCACCTGTGCTGTCTCCTCTTCGCGCGAGCGCTCATCGGTCCACCCCGCCCATCACCGGATCGATCGACGCCACCGCCGCGATCGCGTCGGCCACCATGCCGCCCTCGCACATCACCGCCACCGCTTGCAGATTCGTGAACGACGGATCGCGGTAGTGCACCCGGTACGGACGCGTGCCGCCGTCGCTGACCATGTGCACGCCCAGCTCGCCGCGAGGCGACTCGACTGCGGCGTACACCTGCCCGGCCGGCACGCGGATGCCCTCGGTCACCAGCTTGAAGTGGTGGATCAGCGCCTCCATCGAGCTGCCCATGATCTTCGCGATGTGCTCGGGGGAGTTGCCGAGGCCGTCGGGGCCGATCTTGAGATCCGCGGGCCACGCCAGCTTCTTGTCGGTGATCATCACCGGCCCGGGCCGTAGGCGGTCGAGGCACTGCTCGACGATCTTGATCGACTCGCGCATCTCGTTGACGCGGATCATGTAGCGCCCGTACGCGTCGCACTCGTCGGTGGTGACGACGTCGAACTCGTAGTTCTCGTAGCCGCAGTACGGCTGCGCCCGACGCAGATCGTGCGGAAGTCCGGTGGAGCGCAGCACGGGACCCGTGATCCCCAGCGCCATGCAGCCGGTCAGGTCGAGGTAGCCGACGCCGACGGTGCGCGCCTTCCAGATGTAGTTCTCGTTGAGCAGGTTCTCCATGTCGTACAACCGCTTCGGCAGCAGGACCAACAGTTCCTGCAGCTGCGGGATGGCCTCGTCGGGCAGGTCGGCTGCCAGCCCGCCGGGCCGGATGTAGGCGTGGTTCATCCGCAGCCCGGTGATGGTCTCGAACATCGACAGGATCAGCTCGCGTTCGCGGAAGCCGAAGAACATCGCCGACATCGAACCCAGCTCCATGCCGCCGGTGGCCAGTGCGACGAGGTGGCTCGAGATGCGATTGAGTTCCATCAGCAGCACGCGAATGACGCTGGCGCGCTCGGGGATGTCGTCGGTGACCCCGAGCAACTTCTCGACGCCGAGGCAGTACACCGTCTCGTTGAAGAACGGTGACAGGTAGTCCATCCGGGTGACGAACGTGACGCCCTGGGTCCAGGTGCGGTACTCGAGGTTCTTCTCGATGCCGGTGTGCAGGTAGCCGATGCCGCAGCGCGCCTCGGTGATGGTCTCGCCGTCGATCTCGAGGATCAGCCGGAGCACGCCGTGCGTCGACGGGTGCTGCGGCCCCATGTTGACGACGATGCGGTCGCCCGCCGACGACGCGTCGCGCGCCGCTGCGACGACGTCCTGCCAGTCTTGTCCGCCGACGGTGACGAGTGTCTCGCGGCGGTCGGTGTCGTGATCGGTCACTAGTTGTAGGCCCTCCGCTGGTCGGGCGGGGGGATCTTGGCCCCGTGGTACTCCACGGGGATGCCGCCCAACGGGTAGTCCTTGCGTTGCGGATGCCCGACCCAGTCGTCCGGCATCTCGATCCTGGTCAGTGCGGGATGCCCGTCGAAGACGAGCCCGAAGAAGTCGTAGGTCTCCCGTTCGTGCCAGTCGGTGGTGGGATACACCGAATACAGCGACGGCACATGGGGATCGGCGTCCGGTGCGGCCACCTCCAACCGGATCCTGCGATTGTGCGTGATCGACATCAGGGGATAGACGGCGTGCAGCTCCCGTCCGACGTCACCGGGGTAGTGCACGCCCGACACCCCCAGGCAGAGTTCGAAGCGCAGCCTGGGCTCGTCGAGCAGCGTGCGGGCGACGGCGACCAGGTGTTCGCGGCGCACGTCGAGGGTCAGCTCGTCGCGGAACACCACCACGCGCTCGATCGCGGCGGCGAAGGCGGTGTCACCCAGGCTTGCGGCCAGCGTGTCGACCATCTCGTCGAAGTAGCCGCCGTAGGGCCGAGGTGAACTGGCAGGCAGCGCCACCTCCCGGATCAGTCCGCCGTAGCCCGACGTGTCGCCGCTGCCGTGGACGCCGAACATGCCTCGGCGTGCGCCGATCACCTCGCGGCCGTCCTCGGCGTCGGTGGCGTTGCCGTTCTCGACGTCGGTCATGGCCGCAGCAACCCGGTGAACTCGATGGTGGGCCGCGATGCCAGTGCCGCCTGCTCGGCGGCGGCGATGGCCTCCGCGCGGTTGACGCCGAGCGGCATCTCCTGAATCTTCGCGTGCAGCTTCAAGATCGCGTTCATCAACATCTCGGGCCGGGGCGGACACCCGGGTAGGTAGATGTCGACCGGGACGATGTGGTCGACGCCCTGCACCACGGCGTAGTTGTTGAACATCCCGCCGGAGGAGGCGCAGACACCCATCGCCAGAACCCATTTCGGTTCGGCCATCTGGTCGTACACCTGGCGCAGCACCGGTGCCATCTTCTGGCTGACGCGGCCCGCGACGATCATGAGGTCCGCCTGGCGGGGCGTCGCCGAGAACCGCTCCATGCCGAACCTGGCGATGTCGAAGCGGGGCCCGGCGGTGGCCATCATCTCGATGGCGCAGCAGGCCAGCCCGAACGTCGCGGGCCACAGCGAGCCCTTGCGGACGTAGCCCGCCACCTTCTCGACGGTGGACAGCAGGATGCCGCCCGGCAGGCGTTCTTCGAGTCCCATTCGTCCTCAATCCCAGGAGAGTCCGCCGCGGCGCCACACGTAGGCGTAGGCGACGAACACGGTCAGCATGAACAGCAGCATCTCGACCACGGCGAACAGTCCGAGCGAGTCGAACGACACGGCCCACGGGTAGAGGAAGACGATCTCGATGTCGAAGACGATGAACAGCATCGCCGTCAGGTAGTACTTCACCGGGAACCGCTGACCCGTCGCCAAGCCGTTGACCGACCCGCGTTCGATCGGCTCGATGCCGCACTCGTAGGCCTCGAGCTTGGCGCGGTTGTACCGCCTGGGTCCGATCAGCAGCGCGATGCCCACCGAGCCGACCGCGAAGAGCGTCGCGATCGCCCCGATGACCAGGATGGGTATGTATGCGTTCATACCGCCGCCGCTCCCTCGTAGGGCTGTCGATGTGAGCTACGACACAGCTTAGTCACGTTAACGGATGACCCGACAGGTTTTGGATAGGATCGAAATCAGCTGATCGACGGCTGAGTCACTCGCCGGTCCGCCGCGATGAGCGGCGCGAAGGTCACACGGCCACAGGCCATTTCGTGCTGGTCAGTTGACCAGCGTGCGCAGCAGAGCCGCGACTGCCTCTCCGAGTGCGATCGGGTCGATGGGGTGCGAGACGGCAGCCTCCGCGCGGGACCAGGAAGCCAACCAGGCGTCGTCCGGCCGGCCGGTCAGCACCAGGATCGGCGGACAGTCGGCGACCTCGTCCTTGAGTTGCTTGGCCAGTCCCATGCCGCCTGCGGGTGCCGCTTCGCCGTCCAGAATCGCCAGGTCGATGCCACCTGCGTCGATGGTCGAGACCACCACGGGCGCGGTCGCGACGTCGAGGTACGTCAACTCGGGCAGGTCGGGGTGCACCCGCGTGCCGAGTGCGGACCGGACCTGGTCGCGGACGTGTGCGTTGTCGCTGTACACGAGGATCCGGACGTGGCCCGAGGAACTGGCGGCCGACTCTTGCGCTGAGGGCACGTCGCCGATGCTACGACAGCAGCGGTGCCATGTCCGCGGGGTCGAAGTACTCGTCGATCCGTGTGCTCAGGCCGCGCCCGTCATCGGCGCTCCTCGGCTCTTGACCTCGACAATGGTTGAGGTATGACACTGGCGCCATGACCACACCAGCGATGCAACGCTTCGACGACGCCTACAAGACCCATACCGCGCCCTGGGTGATCGGCGAGCCGCAACCTGCGATCGTCGCCCTGGAGCAGACCGGCCGGATCCGCGGCAGGGTGCTCGACGCGGGATGCGGACTGGGCGAGCACACCATCCTGCTCACTGCGCTCGACTACGACGTCCTGGGCATCGACTTCGCGCCCAGCGCCGTGGCGCAGGCTCGCGCCAACGCCGAGGCCAAGGGCGTCGACGCGCGCTTCGCGGTCGCCGACGCAACGGACCTGGGCGGCGAGCCCACCTACGACACCGTGGTGGACAGCGCGCTGTTCCACCTCTTTGGCGACGCCGACCGCGAGCGATACGTGCGGAGCCTGCACGCCGTACTTCGCAGCGGCGGACTGGTGCACGTGCTGGCGCTGTCGGACGCGGGTAGCGGCTTCGGCCCGCAGGTCAGCGAGGCGACGATCCGCGAGGCGTTCGGGACCGGCTGGGACGTCGAGGCCCTCGACGTCACGACCTACCGCGGCATGGTGACCGAGGCGCATGCCGAGGCGCTGGGGTTGCCGGTGGGCACCACGGTCAACGAGCCGGCGTGGCTCGCGCGCGTCCGCCGGATCTGAGCCCTTACTCGTCCTCGTACCCGGGGTGCGCGACGGCGAGCCGCCGGGTGACCAGTGTGCGTAGCAGGGGCAGGACGTCGGCCGCCCGGTCGTCGAGTGCACCCGAGCGGATCGCCGCCGCGAGCGCGCGTTCGTCGCCGAAGCCGAGGAAGTCCGGATCGGGTGCGGTGTCGAGCAGTTCGCGCTCGACGATCCGCAGCGCGTTGGCGGCGACGCGGGCGTGGAAGTCGACCGCCCCCGCGAGCCGGCCATCGGGTCCGGTCGACCTCCCACGCACCTCGGTGTCCAGGAACTCGGCCACCGCCGCGACGAGTTCGGCGGCCGTGGGTCTGCCGTGGAGTCCGGTCACGTGTGCTCCTCGAGGAGATTGAGTAGATCGAACTCGGTCTCGCACACCCGGCGCCCGATCGCCGCCAACTCGACCGACCGGGTCTGGCCCGAGAGGTGCCGCTCGGCTTGGTAGCGGCAGATGACGCCCCACCGCAGGGTCGCGAGCACCAGCCACCAGTGCACGGCAGCGCGATCGAGGTCGACGCCCGACGCCGCCTCGTACGCTCGCAGGAAGTCCTCGACGCTGCCCAGCCCACCGGCGCCCAGTGACCGGGGTGCACCGAACCTCCATGCCCTGATGCAGAACCAGGCGATGTCCTCGTAGATCTCGCCCGCGTGGGTGAGTTCCCAGTCCAGCACCGCCGCCAGCCGGGCCGGCGAGGTGTCGGTGTCGATGATGAGATTGCCCATCCGGAAGTCGCCGTGGACGAGCACCGTCGGCGACACCGGGGGCCGGTTGGCGGCCAGCCAGCGGAATGCCCACTCGAATGTGGCCGTGGTGTCGCCCATTTCATCGAGCTGGCCGTGCCACTCCTCGAGTTGGTCGGTGGCCGGGAGGCCGATGCCATCGGCGTCGGCGCGGTGGATCGTCGCGAGCGCGCCCGCGCACTGGGTGAGCAGCTCGGCCCGCGACGCGTCGTCGAGCGCGCGCTGGATGCGCCGCACGATGGTCTCGCCGCCGATGAAGTCGCACACCAGGAACGGATTGCCCAGCGAGGTCGTGGCGTCCTCGGCGACCAGGACGTGGGGGACCGGCGCACCGGCGGCAGCAGCCCGGGTCAGCGCCGCCGCCTCGAGCGTCATGCCGGCGTGCACCTCGTCGGGTGGGCCGATGCGCAGGATCAGCGGCCGGGGACCTGACGATTCCCCGTCGCTTCGCTCGCCCTGGCCACCCGTCACCGCATTGAACGCCCACGTCGCCCGGCTCGCGCCGCCGGTCAGGACGCGCAGGTCGTCGACCCGGACGGCGCCGAGCGAGGGCGCCAGCACCGCGGCGAGCGCAGGCGCGAGTTCCTCGGGGCTCACGGTGCCTTCGGCTCTTCGCGCCGCGAGCCGAACTTGAACATCCGCTGCGCGACCCGGCGGATCTGGATCTCCTCGGCGCCCTCGGTGATTCGATAGCGCCGGTGATGGCGGTAGATGTGCTCGAACGGTTCGTGGCGGCTGTATCCGATTCCGCCGTGCACCTGCATGGCACGGTCGGCGGCCTCGCACACCAGCCGGTTGGCGCGGTAGTTGGCCATCGACACCTTGTCGCTGACCTCCATGTGGTGATTGCGGTCGAGGTGCCAGGCGGCGTAGTACACCAGCAGCCGCACCATCTGAGCCTCGGTCTGCAGCTCGACGAGCGGCCACTGCACGGCCTGGTTCACCGACAGCGGCTTGCCGAAAACCACCCGCTCACTTGCGTACTGGGCGGCGCGGTCGATGCAGAACTGCGCCGCACCGAGACTGCTCGCGGCCTGCCGGATCCTGTTCTCGTGCAGGAAGGTCTGCCCAACCTCGAGTCCGCGGTCCACCTCTCCGAGCACGGCGTCGGTGGGCACCCGCACGTCCCTGAGTTCCACCTCGCCGTGGTCGGTGGGCATGTTGAACGTCCACCAGTAGAACGGCACGGTGAATCCGGGGGTGTCGGTCGGCACCAGGAACGCGGTGATGCCGCGTGCCTGGCCAGCCTCGCCGGAAGTGCGGGCGAAGACCAGGTCGTGGGTGGCGCGGTGCACACCGGTGTTCCAGCGCTTCGTGCCGTTGATCACCCACCCGTCCCCGTCGGCGACGGCCGTGGTCTCCAGCCAGGTGGCGTCCGATCCATGGCTGGGTTCGGAGAGACCGAAGGCCATCGACCGCGTACCGGTGAGCAGGGCCTCGATCCAGTCCCGCTTCTGCTCGTCGGTACCGAACCGGTCCATCATGATGACCTGGGGGAAGTTCCCGACGATCGACGACTCGTCCTGCAGGTCGTTGTGCAGACCGAGCCCCTTGTGAGCCAGGTGTTCGCGGATGACGGCCATGTCGAGGTTCGTGCCGTCGCGCCCGCCGAACCGCGACGGCAGGCCGTACCGCAGCCAGCCCGCGGCATCGGCGCGCCTGCGCATCTCGTCGAGCAGGTCCTCCCACTCCCGGCGGGGGATGCCGTCGTTCTCCCAGTCGGTGCGCGCGTATTCGCGGCGCCGGTCGAAGTACTGCATGTGCTCGGCCTCGAGCGGCTTGATCTCGGCCTCGATGAAGGCGTCCATCTCGGCCAGCAGGCCGGGAAGGTGTTCGGGCAGGGCGAAATCCACGTTGATTCCTTTCGGCGACTGCGTCGCTAATAGCCGTACAGCGTCTTCTTCCAAATCGTCGAGAGCGTGGTGACGGCGTCGGCGTCGCTGATGTCCAGGCCCAGCCCGGAGGGACGCAGTGAGACCACGGTGAAGTTCTCGAACAGCAGCGCGATCGCCGCACCGGTGTGCTCGGGATCGACGTCGGCGGCATAGCCCTGCTCGTGGGCGCGGCGTACCGACGCCGCGACCATGTCGATGCCGAAGCGCCTGAACTCGTTCTGCACGTGGGCGAACCGCGGCTTGGTGTCCGCGAGTTGGTTGACCGCGACCATGATGCCGAAGTTCTGCTTGAACATGTTCCAGTACCCGGTGACCACCGCGGTGAAGAACGCGGTGTCGTCCGGCGATTCGGGCAGGTGCACCGTCAGCCCCGACGGCATCACGACGTCGTGCAGGAACGACTCCGCCAGCGCGTACAGCAGGTCTTCCTTGTCGGTGTAGTACCGGTAGAACACAGCCGACGACTTGCCTGCCGCAGACGTGATGTCCGCCAGAGTGGTGCCGTGGAAGCCGCGCTCGGCGAACAGCTTCCGTGCCGCGCGTTCGATGGACTCGCGGGTCTGCCGACCCTTGGCGGTGAGGACTGTCATTGGGTGCTCAACTCAGGATACGGTCACCGGCGCGCAGCAGCGCGCTCGGCAGATCGTGGCCGACCAACCGGCGGGCGACGTCGGCCGCGCGGATGGCGGCTTCGAGATCCACGTCGACGCCGATGTCACTATCGCGCAGCATGTACACGAGATCCTCGGTGGCGATGTTGCCGCTCGCGCCGGGTGCGAACGGGCAGCCGCCGAGCCCCCCGACGGACGCGTCGAGCCGGGTGACGCCCGCGCACACCGCGGCGTACGCACTTGCCAGCCCGGCGCCACGGGTGTTGTGGAAGTGCGCGCCCAGCGGGAGGTCGCCCACGACGGGTGCGAGTGCCTCGACCAGCGTGGTGACTCGCCGTGGCGTGGTGGTTCCGATGGTGTCCGCGATGGCCAGCCGGTCGACGCCGATTTCCATTGCCGCCGTGGCGATGTCAAGTACACGGCGTGGGTCGGTGGGTCCGTCGAACGGGCAGTCCCACGCCGTCGCGATGATCACCTCGATGGTGGCGTCGTGTTCGTGCGCGATCCTCGCGATGTCGGCGATGAGGTGGGTCGAGTCGGCGGTCGAGCGGCCGACGTTGGCCTGACTGTGGCCGTCGGCTGCGGAGACCACGTACTCGATGGAATCGATGCCGGCCGCGACGGCGCGCCCGGCGCCGCCCGCCCCGGCGACCAGTGCGGAGAACTCCACGTCGTAGGACTGGCGCAGCCGGGGCAGTTCGGCCGCGAGCGCGGCAGCGTCGGCCAGGGCGGGGACCTTCGACGGTGAGACGAACGCGGTGGCCTCGACCTCGCGCACCCCGGTGGCGAGCACCGCCTCCAGCAGTTCTAGCTTGGCCGCCAACGGGATCGGCGCCTCGATCTGCAGGCCGTCGCGCAAGGAGACCTCGCGTATCGTGACGTGCCCCGGCACGGTGGAACTCGTCGTCACAGCACGCCCTCCGCTCGGAGTTCGTCGAGTTCCTCGGCCGACCGGCCCAGCAGGTCGCGGTACACCTCGTCGTTGTGCTGCCCCGGCGTGGCGGAACCGGCGTAGCGGATGGTGCCTGGCGTATCGGAGAGCACCGGCACGACGCCGGGGCCCTTGACGTTGCGGCCGATCCGTTCGTCGAAGTGATCGGCGATCATGCCGCGCGACTGCAGCTGGGGGTCGGCCACCACCTCGGCGACGGTGTTGATCGGGCCGCTGATCACGCCTGCGGCCGACAGCGTCGCGATGATGTCGGCGGGTTGGCGTTCCGCGGCCCACGCGCCGATGATCGCGTCGATCTCGTCCTGGTTCCGGCCCCGGCTGACGTGGTCGGCGAACCGTTCGTCGGTGGCAAGCTCGGGGCGATCCATCGCGGTGCACAGTCGCCGGAACACGGTGTCCTGGTTGGCGGCGATCACCACCCAGCTCCCGTCAGCGCTCTGGTGAATGTTCGACGGCGCGATGCCTTCGAGCCGGGTGCCCGACGGGCCGCGGACGACACCGCCCACGTCGTAGTCGGGGATCGTCGACTCCTGCACCGCCAGGCAGGCCTCGGTGAGGGCGGCATCCACCACCTGCCCCTCACCGGTGACGCTGCGCCGGTACAGCGCCGCCAGTGCGCCCTGGGCGGCGAACATGCCCGCCAGGCTGTCGCCCAGGGAGAGGGCCAGGCGTGGCGGCGGACCGCCGGGGAAGCCGTTCATGTGCCGCAGGCCGCTGGCGGCTTCGGCGACCGAGGCGTAGCCGGCCTTGTGCGAGTCGGGTCCGGTCTGGCCATAGCCCGACACCCGAACCAGGATGATTCCTCGATTGCGTTGTCGCAGAACGTCGTAGCCAAGACCCCACTTCTCCAGCGTGCCGGGCCGGAAGTTCTCGACGATGACGTCGGACTGCTCGACCAGGTCGAGGAAGAGGTCGCGGCCCCTGGCTTCGCGGAGGTTGAGGGTGACGGCCTTCTTGTTGCGGGCGTGCACCGTCCAGAAGAAGTGGTGCCCGTCGAGTTCGGCCTGGCCCCAGGTGCGGAGCGGGTCGGGTGCGCCGGGCGGCTCGATCTTGACGACCTCGGCACCCATGTCGCCGAGCAACCTGCCGGCGAACGGGCCCGAAATCAACGTGCCGACCTCGATGACCCGGATCCCGTCGAGCGGGCCTGACACGTTTCCCTGGTCGCCGCGCTGCTGCCCGCCGGTCACCGTCACCTCGAGAACCCGTGCCGCTGCAACCAATCCGTGCAGATCCCGACGGCCTGGCGCAGCGTGTCGCGCTGGTCCGGACCCGCGTAGTAGTGGTTTGCGCCCGGGATCTCGTGCATCTCCTTGTCGGGGTGACCGATGGCCTCGAACAGCCGGCGGGTGTGGCTCGGCGTGCAGGCGTCGTCGGCGAGGTTGCCGATGACCAGGGCGGGCACCGCGATGTCGGGTCCTGCCTTCACGGCGTCACCGTTGGCGTCGTCATAGCTCCATTGTGAGAGCCAGCTGCGCAACGTGCAGAACCGCGCGAGGCCGACGGGGGAGTTGTTCACCACCTGAGGATCGCCCAGATAGCAGGTGCCCGGGGTGCGTTCGTTGGGATCGACGGTCGGATCGAGCCAGCGCGGGTCGGCCATGGTGCCGTGCACGACGAACGCGAACTCGTCGTCCGGGCGGCTGGCGGCCCGCAGGGCGGCCAGCTTGTCCTTGACCCAGGCGGTGATCCGGCGGTTGCGGGCGATCTGCGCCGCGCGGTAGCGCTCGAGGAACTCGGCCGTGTACGGCGGCTGGTTCGGGTTCGCCGGGTCGTAGAGGTCCAGCTCGGGGTCGCGGCGTGACGGGTCGGACTCGTCGAGGATCGACGCGTCGAGCCATTCGGTCATGGTGCCGTGCCTGCTGACGTGCGCTGCCAGCAGCATGATGCCGTCGGCGGGGATCAGGCCGAGCTTCGTCAGGTCCGGGCCGTCGCCAGATGGGCTCGCGGTGACGGTCGGGTGTTGCGCCTGCTGCTGATAGAACGCCGACAGCGACCCGCCGCCGCTCCAGCCGGCCAGCACCACCTTGGCGTAGCCCAGCCGGTTCTTGGCGTCCTTGATGCACTCGCCGAGGTCCTCGACCACCTTCTCCATCAATAGAGCCGAGTCGGTGCCGCGGAATCGGCTGTTGCAGTAGATGACGTGGTGACCGGCGCGGGCCAGGGCGTTGATCATCGGCAGGTACGCGCCGCCGCCGATCGGGTGCATGAACACAAGCACGGTGTCTGATGAAGTATTTGGCCTGAGCAGATAGCTCTCCAGCACGACGAGTTCGGCGACGCCGCCGTAGACGTCGCGCACGCCCGAGGTGTTCTGGTAGGCAACGAGATACGGAATGCGATCGTAGGCGTGCTTCTTGGGCGCGCTCACTAGGTCCGTCTCCTCTTCGCGCAAGCGCTCATCAGTGCTGCCCGAGGTCGTTGGCGAGGATCTCCTCCGACGGGATGAGTCGGCGCCGGGTGTCCACGGCGATCACCGACCAATCGACCCGGTCGTAGTCGTCGAACTTGCGGCGGGAACGTTCCCGCGCCTTCTCCGGCGCGCCGTGGTGAACTCCCTGCGGCGCATGCGAAACGAGTCCCGGAGGCATCGGGATGCCGTAGAGCGAGCCGCTGTGGAAGAACGCGATCTCGTCGAAGTCGACGTTGCGGTGGTACCAGGGCGTGCGCTCGGTGCCGGGCCTGCTCTCGGCGGGCTTGGGCAGGAAGTTCATGACGTAGACGCCGGTGGCCTCCATGAAGAGGTGCACCGTCGGCGGCAGGTGGACGCTGTCGGAGGTGACGACGTTGTAGTCGGAGATGTTGAACGTGAACGCGAAGTTGTCGCCGCGCCAGCCCTCCACGTCGAGCGGATGGTGTTGATAGAACAGCGAGGTCGGGCCGCCCTCGTGGACGAGCCGGACCTCGTACTCGCCGTCGACCAGGGGGCCGTCGCCGTCGTCGATGGGCTGCGGGTCGGGAATCTCGGTCTGTGACGGATCGAAGGGGAAGTGCCTGCCGAGCGTCCCCGGCGGCGGCACCCGGAATTCCTCGGTGGCCTGCACCATGAGCCACGTGCTGGATGATGAGTCGGGTATCTGGCGCCACGTGCACGCCTTTGGGATGTAGACCCAATCGCCCGCCCGGTAGCGCAGCGGACCGAACTCGGTTTCGAGCACTCCGGAACCCTCGTGCACGAAGGACAGCAGGTCCCCGTCGACGTAGCGGACGAAGAATGGCATCGGCTCGCTGCGTCGCGAGAGCAGCACCTGGCAGTCGGCGTTGGAGAACATCAGCAGCGGTCCGCCGTGCGCGTCGGTGGCGTCGCTGGGCTTCAGTTCGCTGGACAGCACGTCGACCGGGCGCAGCGGGCCGACCGACCGGTATGCCGTTGGGTCGTTGCGGCGGTACATGTTCGCGGTCCGGCCGACGAAGCCACCGCGGCCGAGTTCGTCGTCCTTCAACCCGTCGAGATCCGCGTGCAACCGCTTGGGCGTGGTGCCCTTGCGGAGGTGGACGAACGATTCCATGGCGACCCCTTCGGCGCAGTGAACTAAAAGTGACATTAGTTTTACTTCCGGAGGTCGTCAACACCCGTCAACCGTCGAGGTCGACCCGGATCGTCAAGAGATTGGTGCCGAACGTGCGCACGCCAAAGCTGTTGAACGAGGGGAGTGACTCGAGGCGACGCCGGGGGTCGTCGTCGCGCACCAGGTGTGCTAACCCGGAATGCCAACGTCCCCGAAGGCGCACCCGCACCCGGGGATTCGCTTGGATGTTCTTGACGTACTGCGACTGGTCGCCGAACTCGGAGACGAACCAGAACTCGTCGCCGATCCGGCTGCCGCCGAGTGGGGTGCGCCGGGGCTGGCCGGACTTGCGCCCCGTCGTCTCGAGCAGCGTCTGAAGGGGATTCCGTCGCATCACGGGGTTGGCGACCTTCTTTTGGAAGAAGGCGGTGAAGCGGTCACGTACGTCGTCGGCCATGCAGCGCAGCCTTCCTCACACCATCGCCGTGCGTGGGATCTTCATGCCGAGCGTCAGGGCGCCTGCCAGCTCGCGGCTGGTGTCGTAGTCGAACACCACGTGGCCGGACAGGACGTCGACGTCGCGCTTGAAGCGTTGCAGCGGGCTGTCCAGGAAGTGGACGCTGGCGCCCGACGCCTCGAAGAGCATGGCGATCACGGCCCGGGATTCGTGAACGACGTGCGCGGCCGCCATCCGCGCATCGCCACGGACCGGGCGCCCGACGACCTCGCCCGCGGTCACCGTGGCCTCGATCTGGTCGACGGTGGAGCGCAGCAGCCCGTGCAGCGCGCGCAGCCGCACCCTGGCCTCCGCTAGCCGGGCCTGGGCGATGGGCTTGTCCTTCTGCATCACGCCCTCGTAGGCCAGGACGCGTTGCCCGACCCTGTCGGCATACATCTGCGTGACGCGCTCGGCGCTGCCCAGCGCCGGCATGGCAGCGAGGAGGGCGAGCGCGGGCACCAGCGGCCACCGGTACGTCGGGCTGTCGTGCAGCTGGGCGCCGGGAGCCGTGCCGCCGTAGATGTCGGCGACCCGCACCATCCGATGGTCGGGGACGAAGACGTCGGTGACGACGGCGTCGTTAGAGCCGGTTGCGCACATGCCGTCGGTGTGCCAGACGTCCTCGATCGTCACGTCGCCGATGGGAAGCAGTGCCAGCGCGGGATGGAGGGCCTCGTCGGGGCCGCAGATGCAGGCCACGATCATCCAGTTGCCGCCCATCGCGCCGGTGGCCCACGACCATCTGCCGGTCAGCCGGATGCCGCCGTCAGCGGGCAGGCCGCGGCCGGTGGGTGCCAGCGGGGCAGGCGCCAGGAAGGGCCGCGTGCCGAACGCCTCCTCCTGCGCCTGCTCGCCGAACAGCGCGAGCATCCAGTTGTGCAGGGCGTAGAAGCCGATGGTCCACGCGCTCGACGTGCAGCCGTGGGCCATGCGCCGCACGGGGTCGAGCACCTCCGGGAACGCCGCCTGGTCGCCGCCGAAGCGCCTGGGCACCAGTAGTTCGGTGAAGCCGCTCGCCGCGAGGTCGTCGAGCGTCTCATCGGGCAGACGCCGCATCCGCTCGGCGCTGCGCGCGCGGTCGGCGAGACGTTCGACGAACTCGTCGGTGATGGCGGTCGGCATCGCCGAAACCTAACATACTTTTTAGTATGGAAGATCGCTGCTGAGATCAGCGGGCGAGCATCAGGTCGAGGAAGCGTTCCGCCCGGGCGGCGTCCCGGGGTGCCGGCGCGTTGCCGGACAGATGCAGGAGGCCGACGCCTGCGGCGAACGTCGCGTTGGCGCGCACGTCGGCCTCCTCGTCGTCGAACCCGAAGTCGACGAACGCGTCGCGCACCGCCCGCAGCACCCTGCGATCGGCTGCCCGGACGCCCGCGGCGACCGACTCGTCCGTGCGGGCCCACTCGCGCATCGCCCGCTCGAGCGTCCAGTGCGTCGGGCTGACGAGCGACGCCATCATCCGAGTCAGACGTTCGCGGGGCGGCAACACGCCGAGTTCCTCGAAATCACGTCGATCGGCGTCACGGAGTTCGCCCCAGGACGAGACGAGCGCGGATCGATAGCCGGGCATCCCGGTGAAGTGCCAATAGAAACTGCCCTTGGTGACCCCGAGTCGGGCGCACAGGGAGTCGACCTTCAAGGCCTTGATGCCCTGCTCAGCGAGGATGGCGAAGCCCGCCTGCAGCCAATCGTCGACGCCGAGGCGTGCCGCAGAACCGTCGTCCGAGCGACCCCGCGAAGTTGCCATGGCGGCACTCTACGGGCGGTCGAAACGTCGATTCTGACGACGCCGTCACCGGCCCTGGACTTTCTGAAGGCGTCGGCTACATGTTTTACTGCCTTCACCACAACTGAATGCTTACGGTCTACTCGACTATGCCCGTGGCGTGGTTGAGTGGGCATATCGCGGGGCATTGGCGCCGCCGCGGTGCTAGAAGCGGTCATCCGGCCGCAGGATGCACGGCCTCATGCCGTAAACGGAACTGAATGGGAAACTCTTTGATGTTTGACAGAATTGGCGGCCGATGGGCGCGCCGGTTGTTTGTGTCGGTCATGGCGGCGGTCATGCTGCCCGCGGTGATCGGCCTCACGGGCGGTAGCGCGACCGCGGGGGCGTTCTCACGCCCCGGTCTGCCGGTGGAGTATCTGATGGTGCCGTCGCCGAGCATGGGCCGCGACATCAAGGTGCAGTTCCAGAGCGGTGGCCCGAACTCGCCGGCCATCTACATGCTCGACGGCCTGCGCGCACGCGATGACTTCAACGGCTGGGACATCGAGACCGCAGCCTTCGAGTGGTACGTCGACTCGGGCATGTCCATGGTCATGCCGGTCGGTGGCCAGTCCAGCTTCTACGCCAACTGGTACAAGCCTGCCTGCGGCAAGTCGGGCTGCTTGACCTACAACTGGGAGACGTTCCTGACCCAGGAACTGCCCGCATACCTGGCCGCCGAGAAGGGCGTCCGGAGCGATGGCGGCGCAGCCGTCGGTCTGTCGATGGCGGGTAGCGCGGCGCTGACGCTGGCTGCGCACCACCCCGGCCAGTTCATCTACGCCAGCTCGATGTCCGGGTTCCTGAACCCGTCCGAGGGCTGGTGGCCCTTCCTGATCAACATCTCGATGGGCGACGCCGGTGGCTACAAGGCCAACGACATGTGGGGCCCCGCCGAGACCGATCCGGCCTGGAAGTACAACGACCCGATGGTGCAGCTCCCGACCCTGGTCGCGAACAACACCCGGCTCTGGATCTACTGCGGTAACGGACAGCCCAACGAGCTCGGTGGCGGCAACCTGCCCGCCAAGTTCCTCGAGGGCCTGACCGTGCGCACCAACCGCACCTTCCAGGACAACTACATCGCTGCCGGTGGCAAGAACGGGGTCTTCAACTTCCCCGATGCCGGTACCCACGCCTGGGCGTACTGGGGTCAGCAGCTTCAGCAGATGAAGCCCGACCTCCAGCGCGTGCTGGTCGCCTGATGTGAGTCGGGTGGCGGGCGCTTAGAAACCGCCCGCCACCCGCACCACACCCCGGCCGGAGTAACGGCCGGCCCGCACCTCGTCGATCACGGACACCACGTCCTTGACATCGACGGGGTGTTTTACGTTGTCCAGGTGCTTAGGCCGCATGGAGTCGCCCAGCTGCCGCCACAGCTCCCGGCGGGGCTCGATGGGTAGCAGGACCGAGTCGACGCCCAGCAGCGCCACTCCGCGCAGGATGAACGGCATCACGGTGGTGTTGAGTGCCGGGCCGCCCGTCAGCCCACTGGCGGCCACGGCGCCGCCGTAGGCGATCGTGCTCAGGACGTGGGCCAAGGTGGCGCCGCCGACGCAGTCCACGGCGCCGGCCCACCGCGTCTTGTTCAGCGGCCGGGGCTTGGCATCGGGGTCCTCGGGCAGCCGCGGAATCACCTCGCTGGCGCCCAGAGCCCTCAGGTGGTCGGCGGCGTCCTGCTTGCCGGTCGACGCCACCACCGTGTAGCCCGCGGACGCCAGGAGGTCGATCGAGAGCGATCCGACGCCGCCCGTGGCGCCGGTCACGACGATCTCGCCGTCGTCGGGTGTGATGCCACGATTCACGAGCGCCTGGACGCTCATGGCCGCGGTGAAGCCAGCCGTGCCGATGGCCATGGCGTCCTCCGCGCTCAGTGCGCCGAGATGGACCACCTGGTCGGCGGGCAGCCGCGCGAACTCGGCGTAGCCGCCGTGCTTCGCGGTACCGATGTCGTAGCCGTGGGCCAACACCTGGTCGCCGACGGAGAAGTCCGGCGACTGGGAGTCGACGACCTCGCCGGCGAGGTCGATGCCCGGGACGATCGGGTAGTCCCGCACGACGCCACCCTTGGGGGTGACGGCGAGCGCGTCCTTGAAGTTGACGCTGGAGTACGCGACCCGGATCGTGACCTCACCCGGAGGCAGATCGTCACGGCTCAGGGTCTCGATCGACGTGGTGATCCGATCGCCGTCCTGCCGGGCGACGAGAGCGTTGAAGGAATCCATGCCGCCGACGCTAGCGCGTCGAGGCATCGGGGTTGGGCTACTTCAGCTCTGACGACGACAGTCCGAGGAGGCGGCGCGCGACGACGAGCTGCTGGATCTGCTGGGTGCCCTCGAAGATGTCGAGAATCTTGGAGTCGCGGGCCCACTTCTCCAGCAGCAGTTCCTCGGAGTAACCGGTGGTGCCCGCCAGTTCCACGGTCTTGAGCGTGACGTCGGAGGCGACGCGCGCGGCCTTTGCCTTGCCCATCGACGCCTCCTTGGAGTTCGGGATCTTGTTGTCTGCCTGCCACGCCGAGCGCAGCGTCAGCAGATAACCGGATTCCCACTCGGCCTCCATGCGGAGGAACTCCGCGGCGGCCGCATTCTGGGCATGTGCCGGCTTGTCGTAGGAGATCTCGACCCCGGCCTCGGTGAGGACCTTGCGGAGTTCCTCGAGCGACGCGCGTGCGACGCCGACGGCCATCGCCGCCACGATGGGCCGGGTGTTGTCGAACGTCTCCATGACGCCCGCAAACCCCTTGTCCACCTGGATGTCCGGGTTGCCGAGCAGGTTCTCCTTCGGGATCCGCGCGTTGTCGAAGCGGATGGCCGCGGTGTCGGACGCCTTGATGCCCAGCTTGTGTTCGAGCCGCTCGACCGAGACGCCGGGGTGGTCGCGCGGCACGATGAACGACTTGATCGCCGCGCGGCCCTTGGACTTGTCCAGCGTCGCCCACACCACGATGTGGCTGGCCCGGGCGCCTGCGGTGACGTAGATCTTCTCGCCGTTGATGACGTACTCGTCGCCGTCGAGTCTCGCAGTGGTCGAGACGGCCGCCGAGTCGGAGCCGAAGCTGGGCTCGGTGATGGCCATGGCGGCCCACACCTTGCCGAGGCGTTCGAGTTGTTCGTCGGTGGCGACACCCGACAGGGCGGCGTTGCCCAAGCCCTGGAACGGCACCGACAGCAGCAGGGCGACGTCGCCCCAGCTGATCTCGAGCGCGTTCACGAGCGCAGACATGTTGGCGCCGTTGACGTTCTCCTTCGGTCCGTCGACGCCGCGGAAGGCATCGGTGCCGGCGAAGGAGATGGTGTTGGCCTCGGTGATCCCCTCGAACAGGTCGGCCAGGGTGTCCAGCTCGACGGGGTAGGCGTGCTCGGACAGGTCGTACTTGCGCGAGATCGGCCGCAGCATCTCCGCGGCGCCCTCGTGGGCCATGTCGATGACGGCCTGCAACTTCTTCGGCATTTCGAGATTGATTGCCATGACTGGGTTTCCGTTCCTGGTCTGTTGCGTGGCCGTTAGAGGACGACGACACCCTCGGCGACGCCGAGAGCCCGCAGGTCGCGATACCAACGCTCCACCGGATGCTCCTTGGTGAAGCCGTGGCCGCCGAGCAGCTGGACGCCGTCGAGGCCGATCTGCATGCCCTTGTCGGTGGCGATGCGCTTGGCCAGTGCTGCTTCTCGCGCGAACGACAGGCCTTGCTCGGCACGCGCGGCGCCCCGCCAGGTGATCAGGCGGAGGCCGTCGAGTTCGATGGCGATGTTGGCGCACATGAAGGCGACGGCCTGCCTGCGCGCGATGGGTTCGCCGAACGCCTCGCGTTCCTTGACGTAGGGCACGACGTAGTCGAGCACCGCGTGTGAGGTACCGACGGCCAATGCGGCCCAACCCAATCGGGCCAGAGCGATCGCCTCGGAGTAGTCCGAGTCGCTGGCCTCGTCCTCGCCGAGCCGGTTGTGCAGCGGCACTGCCACGTCGTTCAGTTCGACGCGGCCCAGCGCGGCGGCGCGAATGCCCATGCTGGGATCGGCCTTGACCGTGAGGCCTTCCGAGGCCGACTCGACGATGAACAGTGCAGGCTTGCCATTGAGCTGCGCGGCGACGATGAACAGCTCGGCGTCGGCGGCTGCGGGCACCAACGACTTCACGCCCGAGAGGCGGTAGCCGCTGGGGGTCCGTACCGCGGTGGTCTTCAGCGCGGTCGGATCGAACAGCGCGTGCGGCTCGGCGATGGCGACGCACGCCTGCGGCACGCTCTCGCCCGCGAACTCGTTGAGGTACGTGGCCTGCTGATCCGCGCTGCCCCAGTGGGTCAGGGCCGATGCGACGCCGCCGGGAGCCAGGATCGGCAGTGCCTGACCCATGTCGCCGTAGGCAAGCGCCTCGGCGACCAAGGCGTTGGTGATGGTGCTGCGGTGCTCGGCGATGCCGTCGAAGTCCTCGGGAACGTTGATCGCAGTGATGCCGAGTTCGGCGGCCTTGGCGATCAGGCCCTGCGGGTACGTCGCGGCCGCGTCGGCGTCGTGTGCGGCGGGGCGCAGGATCTCGTCGGCGAACTCGGAGACCGTCTCGACGATCATCTTCTGGTCGTCGTCGGGGGTGAGGTCGAAGTAGTCGGCGCCGCTCGGCTTCAAGCGGGTCGGGGGCTTGCCGCCGCTCTGTACCCGCTTGAACTGGCGGGTGGATGCGCCGAGCGCCGAGAACGCCGTCTTCACGCCGTAGCGCAGACCGCGGTTCAGCGGGTCGCGCAGTCCGTAGCGATCCAGGAACTCCTGACCCACCAGGGGAGTGACGAGGGCCAGTCCGATGGAGGTCGCCGACCGCTTGGGCCGTTGCAGGCCGATGCCGCTCTCGGATCCGGCGCGCCGGGCGCGCTGGTTGGTTCCGCTCTTGGACGGCAGAGTGTTGGTCATGTCGCAGCCTCGCGTCGTTGGGGCAGTGCAATCTGACCGTATCTTACTCCCGAGTAAGATAGCGGCGCTCTGTTAGCGCCGTCACACCGTCGTCAGGAAGCCGACAGTCGCGCCAGCACTGCGTCGTGCAGCAGACCGTTCGTGGCAACGGCACTGCCGCCGTGCGGGCCCGCAGCGCCGTCGAGGTTGGTGAACCGCCCGCCTGCCTCGCGCACCAGCACGTCGATGGCGGCGAGGTCCCACAACTTCACCTCGGGCTCTGCGACGACGTCCACCGCACCCTCGGCCAGCAGGCAGTACGACCAGAAGTCGCCGTAGCCGCGGACCCGCCACACGGCTTCGGTGAGGTCGAGGAAGTGCGAGCGCTTGTCTTCCCAGCCCACGAGGTCCGAATACGACAGGCTGGCCGACTCGATGTCGCCGACTTTCGAGACGGAGATGGGGCGTGTCTTGCCGGCGAATGACGTGAAGGCGCCTTCGCCCGTGCCGGCCCACCACCGGCGTCCCAGCGCCGGTGCACTGACGACGCCGACGGTCGGCACGCCGTCCTCGAGCAGGGAGATGAGCGTCGACCAGACGGGGACGCCGCGGACGAAGTTCTTCGTGCCGTCGATCGGGTCGAGCACCCACTGGCGGCCCTCGAAAACTGCTGTGCCGCCGAACTCTTCGCCGAGTAGAGCATCGCCGGGGCGCTCGCGGGAGATCACCTCGCGCAGCGCCTCCTCTGCGCCGCGGTCGGCGTCGGTGACCGGCGTGAGGTCGGGCTTGGTCTCGATCTGCAGATCGAGCGCGCCGAACCGATCCATCGTCATGGCGTCGGCCTCGTCGGCCATTCGGAGGGCGAGCGTGATGTCTTCAGAAACGGTGCTCATGGCAAGAGTCCTACCATGGGTGGTGTGTTCGAATTCCTCGCGATAGTGGTCATCCTCGGCGTGCTGGCGATGATCGTGGTGCCTCGACTCCGCAATCGCGGTCCCGGCGGAGGTGGATTCGGGGGCGGCGGGGCCCGCGGCGGCGGATTGGCGCACGGCACGCTGCTGGTGACGGGGCTCAGCCCGCGCCCGGCTGATGCCGAAGGCGAGCAGTTCGTCACCATCACCGGCGTCATCAACGGCCCGACGGTCAACGAGCACGTCGTCTATCAGCAGATGGCCGTCGACGTGAATGCCTGGCCGACCATGGGACAGCTCATTCCGGTCGTGTACTCGCCGAAGAATCCTGACAAGTGGGGCTTCGCTCCGCCCGAACAACCCGATGTGCCGTATCCGGACGGGCCGCCGCCCCCTCCGCAGCAGCCGCCGCCGTACCCGCCACCGCCGTACCAGCCGCCGCCTCCGTCGCCGAACTAGGCCGCGCGGCGGCGGACCACGACTCGAAAGCGTGCGACGTCGATGCTGGTGACGTGTTCTTGGTTGCGGCCGGGTAGTGGTGGGGCCTTGCCGGTGTAGGTGGTGCCGGTGGGTGTGGTGACTTCAGTTGTGTGACAGTCGAATTCCTTGGACGTGCGCACGCGCCAGCCCGGTGCTTCCTTGGCGTAGTTGCACGCTTCGCACACTCCGTTGCCGTTGACGGCCGAGGTAGGCCCACCGCGGGAATCGGGAACGGCGTGGTCGATGTGGCGAATCGGTGCGTTGCAGTAGGGGGTGCGGCAGGTGTCGTCGCGCAGCGCGATGAACGCCGCCAACGCCTTCGGAAACCGCCGGGCCCGGGACTCCATGGTCACCAGCGTCCCGGTCTTGGGGTGTCGGTAGAGCCGGCGCAGGGTGGCCCGCGATCGGTCGTCGCCGACGGTGTTTGAGATGAGGTGTCGTGCGACGGCGGCGGGGATGGGTCCGTACCCGGGGATGCGGGCGGGTTCGGTGTCCCCTCCGAGCAGGGTCTCGTCGGTGATCACCACATCGACGGTGACCGGGATCGGGACGTCGGCGGGTCGGGCGGTGATGCGTTCGAAGGCGGTGTCGGCCATGACCTGGCCGCGGCTGCGGCCATCACACGTGGTGTCAGCGGCCCGCTTCAGGGCGGCGTAGACCGCCACGCCCTGGGCGACGGGGAGCAGGATGCTGACCCAGGCCATGGCGTCGGCGGCGGGTCGGACGCTGACGCATCGGTCCTTCTCCGCCTGGCGGGCCCGGTCCACGACGGCGTGCGGGTCGAGGCGGTAGGCGATGGCCTTGGCGTCGGCTTCGATGCGCTTGTCGCCCTTGCCTTCCAGTGTCGTGGGGTCGGCGCACATCTCGGCGTCCAGGGTGCGGCGGTCCTCGACGTCGAGGCAGGCGGACTCCTTGACGAGCAGCGTCGCGCGCCATTCCGAGAGCACGCCGGATTCGAGGGCGGCGAGGGTGTGGGGCATTTCGTGGACTAGGGCGCGGGCGAAGCCGAGGTGGCGGCTGCCCTGCTTGGGCGACTCACGCCTCGCCAAACCGATCTCGGAGGCCAGGCCCTGGCCGCGTTTGCGCATCGGGATTCCGGCGTCGGCTTCGGCGGTGCGGCGCATCAGGTCCAGCGCGGCGGTCATCCGGGCCTGTGCGGCGGCGGCGGTGGACTTCAGTCGTTCCAGCTGGGCGATGCGGTCGATCAGGCCGGCCTCGTCCACCGTGGTGGGGTCGAAGTCGAGCATCTCGAACATGTGTTCGATTCTACGACCACCCACCGACAAAACGGGTATGACGGAGGCATGCCGACTCCGCTCCCGTCCGACCTGATCGATCTCATGCGCAAGCCCAGCCCGTGCTTCGTCGCCACGCTGATGCCAGATGGTTCCCCGCAACTCACCGAGACGTGGGTGACCACCGATGGGGAGAACGTCGTCCTCAACATCGTCGGCGGCATGCAGAAGCAGAAGAACTTCGAGCGCGACCCGCGCGTCGCCATCAACGTCGTCGACCCCGAGAACGTCTACCGCTTCTACGCGATCCGGGGACGCGTCGTCTCGATGACGAGTGAGGGTGGCAAGGAGAGCATCGACGAGATCTCGCAGAAGTACATCGGGGCGCCGTACCCGTACTTCAGTGGGAATCCCGACGAGACCCGCATCATCGTGACGATCGAGGCCGACAAGGTGACCCCGCCGGCACGCTAGCCGTGCGTGATCGTCGTCAGCCGTGCGTGATCCGGAGCAACTCCGCCAGGCTCGTCACCTTCACCCGCGGCCTCCCGAGCTTCTCGCCCGCCGAGCGCTCGAAGTCGTCGATCAGCTTCCAGTGATCGCCGGTCACCACCTTGGGTTGGCGCTCCACCAGCCATTCGGCGATCTGCCGGTCGTGGTCCGGCACGAGATCGGGTAGGTCTGCCGACGCCAGGTCTGCGAGCAAGGTGTTGACGGTCGACTGAGAGTCCTTCTTGTTGCTGCCGATCACGCCCGACGGCCCGCGTTTGATCCAGCCGACGACGTAGGCGTTGCGGGTGCCCTCCACACGGCCGTCGCTGTGCGGGATGGTGCCCGAGCGCTCGTCGAACGGCAGGCCCGGAGTGGCGATGCCGCGGTAGCCGACCGCGCGCACCACCAATTGGGCAGGCAGTTCCTCGCGGATGCCGGTGTCCTTCGCGATCACGCGGCCGCCCTCGTCGACCAGCTCGTTGCGGCCCAGCACGATCGACTCGACCTTGCCGTCGCCCTTGATCTCGATGGGGGAGGTGTGGAACCGGAAGACGATGCGGCGCTTGGCGCCCTTGGACGGCCGCTCGGCGAAACCGCGCAGCACCTTGACGTTCTGCTTGACGGTCTTGCCCGCTGCCTCGAGATCCTCGTCGGTGATGCCTGCGAAGTCCTCGGGATCGACGACCACGTCGACGTCGGCCATCGCTTCGAGATCGCCGAGTTCGCGGAGTTCCAGCGTGGTGAACGGCGCCTGCAGCGGCCCGCGCCGACCGACCACGACCACTTCCTCGACCCCGCGTGCGTGCAGCGAGTCGAGAGCATGGTCGGCGATGTCGGTCGCTGCCAGCAGATCGGGATCGCTGACGAGGATGCGCGCGACGTCGAGGGCGACGTTGCCGTTGCCGATCACGACGGCGCGGCCCGAGGTGAGGTCGGGCAGCATCTCGCCGAAGTGCGGGTGGGCGTTGTACCAACCCACGAAGTCGACCGCGGGCACGCTCCCGACGAGGTCCTCGCCGGGGATGTTCAGCGCGCGGTCGGATTGCGCGCCGACCGCGTAGACCACGGCGTCGTAGCGCTCCGCGAGTTCGTCCGCGGTGACGTGGTTGCCGACCTCGACGTTGCCGAAGAACCGGAACCGCGGGTCGGACGACGTCTTCTCGAACTGCGCGCTGATCGACTTGATCTTGGGATGGTCCGGGGCGACCCCGGAGCGGACGAGGCCCCACGGCGTCGGCAGCATCTCCAACATGTCGACCCGCACGTCGCGGGGTTCGACCCCGTCGAGCGGCTCCTTCGAGTCCGCGTACTTGAGCAGGGAGGCTGCGGCGAAGTAACCCGAAGGTCCCGAGCCGATTATCGCCACGTGGTACGGCCGCATACCTCCGCCTTCTCTGCAGACATCTGCTCGAGGCCCTGGGCCGGGCGGCGCGCAGGGGGCTGTCGCGTCGTCGCCAAGGGCGGTTGCACGCCGACTCTAACTCCGCATCGTCGGTCGCGTGGGCAGGAGCGAAGGGTTTGCACGAGCCTGTCGGTACGCTGAACCACCGTGGAACCCGACCGTCAATCAGACATCGCTGCACTGGACACCACGCTGACCACGGTGGAGCGGGTGCTCGACGTCGACGGACTCCGGGATCGCATCACCACCCTGGAGCAGGAAGCGTCCGACCCCAAGCTGTGGGACGACCAGACCCGGGCGCAGAAGGTCACCAGCGCGTTGTCCCACGCCCAAGGCGAACTTCGTCGCGTCGAAGCGTTGCGCCAGCGGCTCGACGATCTGCCCGTGCTCTACGAGATGGCAGCCGAGGAGGAAGGTGCGGGCGCGACCGAAGCCCTCGCCGACGCCGACGCCGAACTCGCGGCACTCCGCGAGGACATCGAGGCCATGGAGGTCCGGACGCTGCTCTCGGGCGAGTACGACGAGCGCGAGGCCGTCGTCACCATCCGGTCGGGCGCAGGTGGCATCGATGCCGCCGACTGGGCCGAGATGTTGATGCGCATGTACATCCGGTGGGCGGAGAAGCACGACTACGGCGTCGAGGTCTTCGACACCTCCTACGCCGAAGAGGCCGGTATCAAGAGCGCCACGTTCGCAGTGCACGCGCCGTACGCGTACGGGACGCTCTCGGTGGAGCAGGGCACCCACCGGCTGGTGCGGATCAGTCCGTTCGACAACCAGAGCCGACGGCAGACGTCGTTCGCCGAAGTCGAGGTGCTGCCCGTCGTCGAGACCACCGACCACATCGAGATTCCCGAGGGCGACCTGCGCGTCGACGTCTACCGGTCGAGCGGACCGGGCGGTCAGTCGGTGAACACCACCGACTCCGCGGTTCGTTTGACCCACATTCCCACGGGTATCGTCGTGACCTGTCAGAACGAGAAATCGCAGTTGCAGAACAAGGTTTCGGCGATGCGTGTTCTGCAGGCGAAGTTGCTCGAACGCAAGCGTCTAGAGGAACGCGCCGAGATGGACGCACTCAAGAGCGACGGCGGCAGTTCCTGGGGTTCGCAGATGCGCTCCTACGTTCTGCACCCCTATCAGATGGTCAAGGATCTGCGTAACGACTACGAAGTCGGCAATCCGGCCGCAGTGCTCGACGGCGACATCGACGGGTTCCTCGAAGCGGGAATCCGTTGGCGCAATAGGAAAGATGACGACTAACACGAATTACCTCGCATTCTCGGTCGCGCAACGCTGGCAGGACTTCTGGCGAGGCGAGATCGGCGAGTGGATCATCACGCGCGGCTTGAAGATCGCGCTGCTGATCATCTTCGCCGTGCTCGCTGCCCGCTTCATCAACTGGGCCGCGCAGAAGATCACCCGTCGCATCGACGCGGACTTCCAGGAAACCGATCAGCTGGTGCGCACCGAGAGTGCCAAGCACCGGCAGGCAGTCGCCTCGGTCATCTCGTGGGTCTCGATCGCCGTGCTGTTCGTCGTCGTCCTCGTCGAGGTCACCGATGCGCTGGCGATCCCCGTCGGGTCGCTGGTCGCACCCGCAGCCGTGCTGGGCGCGGCACTGGGCTTCGGTGCCCAGCGCATCGTGCAGGACCTGCTCGCGGGCTTCTTCGTCATCACCGAGAAGCAGTACGGATTCGGTGACCTCGTCGCGCTGACGGTCACGGGCGTGTCGACGCCCGCCGAGGGCACGGTCGAGGACGTCACGCTGCGCGTCACCAAGCTGCGGTCGGCCGAGGGCGAGGTGTTCACCATCCCCAACGGCCAGATCGTCAAGACCATGAACCTGTCGAAGGACTGGGCTCGCGCAGTCATCGACATCCCCGTCCCGACGACCGCCGATCTCACCAGGGTCGACGAACTGCTGCACGGTGTCAGCGAGACCGCGATGAAGGACGAGAGTCTGCGCAAGCTGCTCCTCGACGCTCCCCAGGTCATGGGCGTGGAGAGCATCGAGGTCGAGACGGTCAACCTGCGGATGGTCGCGCGCACGTTGCCCGGCAAGCAGTTCGAAGTGGGTCGCAGGCTGCGTCTGCTCGTCGTGGCCGCGCTCATGCGCGCCGGCATCGTCACCTCGTCGGACACGTCGCCCGTGGTGAACACGATCCCGAGCCCGGCCAACGTCGGCCCGGTGGCGAACACCGAGGACGCGTCGTGACCTTCTGGAAGTGGGTGACCAGGAGGCGCACCGACCGCGGCTGGCCGGGCTACATCATCAACGGGCGGATCCGCACCTCCACGGCCGCTCTCGTCGTGTCGTACTTCCTGGTCCTGTGGCTCTACAACACCTATCAGCCGGAGCCGCCTGCGCCACCCGCAGCGCCGGAGACCGCGATCGTGCCGCCGGGCTTCGTTCCCGACCCCGAGTACACGTGGGTGCCGCGGACCAACGTCCAGGAACGTCCGAGGACGACGACGCCGCGGACCACGACCACCACGACGCCCACTCCGACGACGACCACGCCGACGACCACGACGTCGCCGACCACTCCGACGTCACCGACGACGACGGGCCCGCCGGCACCGTCCACCGTCGTCGACCCCGACGGCCCAGGGCCGCTGCCACCGACGACCGTGGTGCAGACGACGGAGCCGGGGCTGCCATTCCAGCTGCCCACGCTGCCCGGACCGGCCCCGTCTCCGACGCCGCCCCCGCAGTAGCCGGGGCAGGAAAAGGTGTCCCGCTACACTGGCGTGCCGTGATGATCACCCTCGACCACGTGAGCAAGCAGTACAAGTCTTCTGGCCGTCCGGCCCTGGACGACGTGTCGCTCAACATCGACAAGGGTGAGTTCGTTTTCCTCATCGGCCCGTCGGGTTCGGGCAAGTCGACGTTCATGCGCCTGCTGCTCGCCGAAGAGCACCCGACGCACGGCGACATCCGCGTCTCCAAGTTTCACGTCAACAAGTTGTCGAACCGCCACATCCCGAGCCTTCGGCAGGTGCTGGGATGCGTCTTCCAGGACTTCCGGCTGCTGCAGCAGAAGACGGTCTTCGAGAACGTCGCCTTCGCGCTGGAGGTGATCGGCAAGCGCAGTGACGTCATCAACCGGGTGGTGCCCGACGTCCTGGAGATGGTCGGCCTGTCCGGCAAGGCGACCCGGCTGCCCAACGAACTCTCCGGTGGCGAGCAGCAGCGCGTCGCGATCGCGCGCGCCTTCGTCAACCGACCCCTGGTGCTGTTGGCCGACGAGCCGACGGGCAACCTGGACCCGGAAACCAGCAAGGACATCATGGATCTGCTCGAGCGGATCAACCGCACGGGTACGACGGTGCTGATGGCGACACACGACCATCACATCGTCGACTCCATGCGCCAGCGCGTCATCGAACTCGAGCTGGGACGCCTGATCCGCGACGAACAACGCGGTGTCTACGGAATGGATCGCTAAGTGCGCTTCGGCTTCCTCATCAACGAAGTCCTCACGGGACTTCGCCGCAACGTCACCATGACGGTGGCCATGATCTTGACCACCGCCATCTCCATCGGGCTGTTCGGTGGCGGGCTCCTGGTGGTCCGACTGGCCGACAGCTCGCGGACCATCTACCTCGACCGCGTCGAGAGCCAGGTCTTCCTGAACAACGACGTGTCGGCCAACGATCCGTCGTGCGACGCCGACCCGTGTGCCGCGCTGCGCAAGCAGATCGAGGATCGCGACGACGTCCGGTCGGTCCGCTTCCTCAACCGCGACGAGGCCTACGACGACGCGATCGCGAAGTTCCCGCAGTACAAGGACGTCGCGGGCAAGGACGCATTTCCGGCGTCGTTCATCGTCAAGTTGAACAACCCCGAGGAACACGAGGACTTCGACAGATCGCTCGTCGGGCAACCCGGCGTGCTCAACGTGTTGAACCAGAAGGACCTGATCGACCGGCTGTTCGCGGTGCTCGACGGGCTGAGCAGCGTCGCATTCGCCGTCGCGCTCGTGCAGGCCGTCGGCGCGATCCTGTTGATCGCGAACATGGTTCAAGTCGCGGCGTACACCCGAAGAACCGAGGTCGGGATCATGCGGCTGGTCGGCGCCAGTCGCTGGTACACCCAACTGCCGTTCCTGCTGGAGGCGATGCTTGCGGCCTTCCTCGGCGTGGTGATATCGATCCTCGGTCTCATCACGGTGCGCGCGTTGTTCCTGGACAAGGCGCTCAACCAGTTCTACGAGGCCAACCTGATAGCCCGGATCGACTACGCCGACATCCTCTACATCTCGCCGTTGTTGCTGTTCGTGGCCCTGGCGATGGCCGGTGTCACCGCGTACGCGACATTGCGCCTCTACGTACGGCGTTAGCGTGGTCAACAAGAAGAAGGTCGACGAGGCGACGCGGCGCAACAACCAGGTCGTCGCGACCAACCGCAAGGCGCGGCACAACTACGCGATCCTCGACACCTTCGAAGCGGGTGTGGCGCTGATGGGCACGGAGGTCAAGGCCCTGCGCGACGGGACCGCGTCGCTGGCCGACGCGTTCGCCACCGTGGACGACGGCGAGATCTGGCTGCGCAACCTGCACATCCCCGAGTATCACCACGGCAGCTGGACCAATCACGCGCCGCGGCGCAACCGGAAACTGCTGCTGCACCGCAGCGAGATCGACAATCTGATCGGCAAGATCCGCGACGGAAACCTCACGCTGGTGCCGTTGTCGTTGTACTTCACCAACGGCAAGGTCAAGGTGGAGCTGGCACTCGCCCGAGGCAAGCAGGCGCACGACAAGCGCCAGGACATGGCCAAGCGAGACGCCGAGCGCGAGGTGACCCGCGAGTTGGGCCGCCGCATCAAGGGCATGCGCTGATGTCGCCGCCGGAGCGGCTCCGACGCTGACCGGAATCCTGTTCGCCCTGCTGTCTGCCGCTGGCTACGGGGTGAGCGACTTCGTCGGCGGCATCGCGTCCCGCCGGGTCGCCGCGCTGCGCGTCGTCCTCGTCTCCTATCCGGTCGCGATGGTGCTGCTGACGGTGCTGGCCGCCGTCGTCGGCGGGACGGTCACGACGCCCGCGGTGGTGTGGGGCGCGCTGTGCGGGATCAGCCAGGCGTTCGGGGTGTGGTGGTTCTACGCGGCGCTGGCAGCGGGACCGATATCGGTGGTGTCGCCGCTGACCGCGATCCTGGTGGCCGGGGTGCCCGTCGGGGTCGGCGTGGCGCTGGGGGAGCGGCCGAGCGGCGTGGCCTACGCCGGGATCGTGGTGGCCCTGCTCGCCGTGGTCCTCGTCAGCCGCGAGGCCGAGGGCGAGGAAGACCGGCCGCATCGCTTCACCAAGCCGGTCGCGTGGATGACGGTCGGTGCGGGTCTGGCGTTCGGGCTGAACTTCGTGCTGATCGATCAGGCGCCGGCCGAGGCGGGGCTGTGGCCGCTCGTGTTCGCCCGGATATCGGCGAGCGTGCTCGTCATTCTCATCGCGCTGGCGAGCGCCAACCTCGTGGTGCCACGCGGCGTCCCGCTGAAGCTGGCGCTCGCCGCCGGGGTGCTCGACACCGTTGCGAACGTCGCGATGCTGCTGGCGCTGCAGGCGTCGCTGCTCTCACTGACCGGGGTGCTGATCTCGCTGTACCCCGCGGGCACGGTGGCGCTGGCGATGCTGGTGCTCAAGGAACGCGTCACGCGCTGGCAGGCGGCCGGCATGGTGCTGGCGCTCGCCGCCGTCGCGATGATCGCAGCGGCCTGAGGCGCACGCGCTACGGTCGTCGGGTGAACAGCCCTTCACGACCCCTGACCCTGCTCGACAAGACCGAGGTGCTCGACGGCCTCTTCGAGTCGTGGGACGACATCGACCGTCTGCTCGCCGACGCCCCGGCCGACGCCTGGTCGATGCCCACGTCGCTGCCGGGATGGTGTGTCGGCGACGTCGTCGCCCACGTCATCGGCACCGAATCGATGCTGCTCGGCGAACCGACGCCGGAGCACGACGTCTCGTCTCTCGACCACGTACGCAACCCGATCGGTGAACTCAACGAATGCTGGGTCCGCCACCTCAGCGGCGAGCCAGGCGCGCGGGTGCTGGAGCGCTTCCGCAGCGTGACGGGTCGCCGCCGCGACGTCCTGTTCGCGATGAGCGACGACGAGTGGAACGCTCCGACGGTCACCCCCGCCGGACCCGACACCTATGGCCGGTTCATGCGCATCCGGGTGTTCGACTGCTGGATGCACGAGCACGACATCCGCGACGCGCTGTCGACTGCGGCCGCCGACGCGGACCTCGAGGGGCCGACGGCCAGACTGGCGCTCGACGAGATGACCGTCAGCATGGGCTTCGTGGTGGGCAAGCGCGGCAAGGCGCCGGACGGGTCACGGGTGGAGATTCGCCTCACCGGACCGCTGTCACGCACGATCCGGGTAGCGGTCGACGGCCGGGCGGCGCTCGTCGACGACTTCGGCGGAGCCGAACCGACGACCACGATCGAGGTCGACGGCCTGCAGTTCACCCGGCTGTGCGGTGGACGGCCGATGATCGCCGGCCGGCCAGAGGAGATCGAGTACGGCGGTGACGTCGAGGTGGGCCAGCGGATCGTGGCCAATCTGAACTACGTGATCTAGATGGAATGAAAGGCCGTTGGCGTTTGTCATACCTGCCGGTAAGATGAAAGATCCTGCTGAAGTTGGCAGGGGCGCGAGGGGCTGAACGGTTTCGACTTCGCGCATCGATTCAAGGGAAGCGTGCCGGTGCAGGCAATTGACCACCGTAAGCGTCGTTGCAACCAATTAAGCGCCGATTCAAATCAGCGCGACTACGCCCTCGCTGCCTAAGCGACGGTGTGTCTGTCAGACCGGGAGCGCCCTCGGCCCGGACCCTGGCATCAGCTAGAGGGACCCACCCATGGGTTCGGTCGCGGGACCCATGGGGACATTAAACAGCGACTGGGATCGTCATCTCGTCTTGTTCGCGTGAACGGGAGATCCGAGTAGAGACATAGCGAACTGCGCACGGAGAAGCCTTGAGGGAATGCCGTAGGACCCGGGTTCGATTCCCGGCAGCTCCACCGAGTACGAAAAGGGCCCCCAGTAATGGGGGCCCTTTTCGTTGGGCAAAGGCTCGTCAACGATCATGGGTCTCACGACCAGTCGTACAGCGGCACCACGGGGCCTGAGTCGATTTCGCCGACGTTGATTCCTACGGGACCTCGACCTGGACCCGAGAGACGCGGAGGCGCCCCGCCACGTGACCGACGACGTCTCGGTAGATAGCGCAGATGAGCCGCACAGCTCTCTCCGCAGTAGCGCGCCGCTTGAAGCGAAAAACGCACAATGGCGGGCCTGAGATGCTCGCCCACGAGAGCGACGCAAAGGCTGAGTTCGAAGGAAATGGCTGGCGATGAGTTTGCCGGAGGTGTCGGGGGCGCGGCGGCATACGGAGCGGGAGCGGGCGAATCAGGCTTCGTAGAAGATCTGTCCACTTCTTCGCACCCCTACTGGCCGGGTGGAGAAGTGGAAGCCGTCGGAAGTGGTGGCGGTGTCACCTGCCTGCGGTCGGCGACCGCCCGGCTCGCAAGATGGAGAGGTTCTCGAGCTTGAGTCTCTCTTCGTGTTGCCAGTCCGGCAGTCATCGAGTGCACGACACGCCGAAGAATGCACCCACGTCCGGTCATCCGGGCATCCCGATCTGTGCGCTGTTGCGGGGCGGTCCCTGCACGGGTCCGAACAGTGCCTGCTTGAGTGCGTCGGAGTTCAGCAGGACGCCCTGGTTCCCGTACTTCCAGGGGTTGGCGCCGATGTCGGTGACCAGGAAGGGCGGCCGCTTGCCGTTCGGGACGGCGGGCAGCATCTGGTCCTTGCAGGACGAGCCGCTCTTGGCTGCCACGATCGGGAGGTCCTCGGGGTAGCGGTACCGCTCGACGCCCAGCTGGAAACTGGCATTGATGACCACACCGGGTTGATAAGCGGGCGGCGCCTTGACGAAAGGAGCTAACCCTTGGATGCCGCAGCGCAGGTTGTCGCTGTACTGGCTGAGCTTCTCGGTGGTCGGCACCAGCATCCGCAGCACGTCGGTCAGCGGTTGGCGGTTGGTGCCGATGACGTCGTTTCCGGTGTCGGCCAACCCGATTGCGCTGACCAGGAACCGGTCCAGGTTGTCCTCCTGATCGACCAGGGTGTCGCCCACCTTGGTGGTGCTGTCGAGGATGTTCACCAGATCGGGTGCGGCGTCGGCGTAGGCGTTGAGCGCCACCGGGGCGACCTCCAGATCGCGGGCGATGTTGCCCAGGCTGGGGTTGATGCTCGTGAAGAAGGCGTTGAAGTCGGTGATCGTCTGGCCGAACTTCTCGCCACGGCCGTTGAGGGCGCCGGAGATCGCGGCCAGGGTTTCGTTGAGCTGCACCGGATCGATGGCCTTGAGCACCGAAGTCAATTGCTGGAACAGGGTATTGGTCTCGACGGTGACGTGCTGGGCGTCGAGCTGCTGCCCCTTGGCCAACGGCGTCGACGACGGGTCGGCCGGTGCAACGAGTTCGACCGACTTCGCGCCGAACACCGTCGTCGAGGCGAGGTTCACGTCCACGTTGCCCGGGATGTACTGCAGCTGCGAGGGATCCATCGCCAGATGCAGCACGGCGGTGCCATCCGAGCGGTTCTCGATCCGCTCGACCTGCCCTACCTGGACTCCCCGCATCTTCACCTTGGCCTCGGGGTTCATCACCAGGCCGGCACGCTCGGACACCACGGTGACCGGCACCGTCGTCCCGAACCCACCGCGGAACATGCCGATCGAGAACACCACGATCGCGGCGATGGCGATCACCATCCCGAGGCCCGCGAGAGGACGAGCGGCTGCGCTAGACATACGCGACGCCCTTCGTGCACCCGTAGTGCATCGTCTTCCCACCTCTCGTTGCCGCGAGGCCGACGCCGTGGCGGCTTGGAATGCAGATCTGGGCACCGACCCAAGTGACTAGTCGAATGGCTACTCAACGAGTCATCAGAAGGTAGCCAATCGGCTACTTTGAGACAAGCCCCTGGGGTCGTCCACTTGGGCCTGTTCCCTTCCCGGTAGCTGAGCCGTCGCCGGATCGGCCCGGGGGCAGCGATTTCGACCAGCCATTGCCGCCAAAGTAGCCGATCGGCTAGCCTCGAGCGAACCGATCGAAAGCAGGCACGATGGAACTCCTCGCCGAGGCCGAAGACCTACCGAAGACCGCCAACGTCAAGACCCAACTCGTGGCGCTATGGACGGCGCCGGTGTTCCTCGTCGTCTACGTGATCGCATTCGTCGCGTTCCGAGGGTTCACTCCGCCCATGGCTCCGGACTGGACGGCTGAACAGGTGGCGGCGTTCTATGCCAAGCACACCGCCGCTATCAGGTTCAGCATGGTGACCTACGACCTGTGCGGCGTCATGCTGATCCCATTCTTCATGGTCATAGTCGTCCAGATGAAACGCATGGCCACCCAGAGCCACGTCTTCGCGTACTGCTTCCTGACCGCTGCCGTCAGTGGCGCAACGATATTCGCGCTGGCGAACATCTTCTTCCTCGTCGCAGCGTTCCGACCGGAACGCGACCCCGAGTTGATCATGCTGCTCAACGACATGGCGTGGATCATCTTCATCGCGCCTGTCGGCATGATCGTCGGGCAGAATCTCGTGCTCGGTCTCGCGGTCTACTTCGACCGCGGCTCCCAGCCGGTATTTCCGCGGTGGGTAGGCCACCTCTCCATCGCCACCGCCCTGGCCATCGCGCCGGCGGCGTGCGCAGCGGTGTTCCACACCGGCCCCTTGGCATGGGACGGGCTGATCTCGTTTTGGCTTCGCAACGGCGCTTACGCCGCGTTCGTCGTGGTCATGTTCTTCGTGCTGCGGGCAACGCTGCGTCGGCAGGCAGTCGCAGAAGGAATTTCGGCCTGATGACGCGGGTCGACACCCCGGTCATCGGTGCTGATGCCAACGCACCGCGCGCGGCCGGGAAACGAGACGTGTGGCTGGTGTTCTGGATCGTGCCTGCGTTCTACACCTTGTTCGGCATCATCTTCTTCGCTCTCGCACGGGTGATGCCGCCTCCGCGGCCTGACGTCACTACCTCGCAGATTGCGGACTTCTTCGTCGACCACGCAACGACGATCCAAATCGGCTTTGGCGCACTCATTCTCATCATCGCCGGTGCTGGGATCGCCAACGGCATCGTGGTCTTCCACATGCTGCGCATGTCGACCGGATCGGTCATGGCGTACGCCTACATGGGTGGAATGGCCGTCGGTGCCCTGCCGGGTTGTCTTCTGGTTGCGTGCGCCTTCCTGGTTGCAACCTTCAGGGCCGACCGCGACCCAGGCTTGCTCGCGCTGCTGTATGACCTCGGGCTGCTGTCCTACGTCGGGTCGCTCGGTTGTTTCGCCGTGGCCTACTTCGCGTTCGCCGTCGCAATCCTCTACGACCGCAACGAGATCTTCCCCAAGTGGCTTGCCTACGTGACCGTGTGGCAGATCGTCACCGAGGTCATGGCCGTGCCGGTGTTCGTGTCCAAGGCCGGACCATTCGCCTGGAACGGGTCCATATCCTTCTGGATGGGCACTGTCGTGTTCGGGATTTGGCTGTCGTGCGTCATCATGTTCCTCAAGAAGGCGACTGAGCGGCAGCCCCACGACGAGGCGCCGGTGCCGTGACGACTACCGCTGCCCCGCAATCTCATTCGCACCTACCCGGTGATACCGCAATCTGGGTGATGGTCCTAGGCGACCTGGTCATCTTCGGCTCGTACTTCATCATCTTCATGGTTCATCGCTCGATGAACCCGCAGGCATTCATCACTTCTCAGCAGCATCTGAATCTCACGGTCGGTGTCGTGAACACCGTCGTGCTTCTCACCAGCTCTTGGTTCATCGCCCGCAGCGTGATCGCCGCCCGCGACGGTGATCACGAACGTGCCATCAAACTCACCTTCTTCGGCGGTGGCATGGGTGCCGTGTTCATCGCGATCAAGGCCTATGAGTGGACTACCGAGATGTCAGCCGGCTACACGCTGGGGACGAACGAATTCTTCGGGTTCTACTACATGCTCACCGGCGTCCACCTGTTCCACGTCGCCTTGGGCTTACTCATCCTCGGCATCGTGGTCCGCGATCTGCGCAACCCACGCAAACGCCGCCTGTCGATGGCCGAGTCCGGCGCCACCTACTGGCACATGGTCGACCTTCTCTGGATCATCATCTTCGCCCTGCTCTACGTGATGAGGTAGCCCAATGACCACACTTCCAACTGTCAACCACGCCTCGCGCGTGATCACCTTGGCATGGGTCGTGCTGTCGCTCATCACGATCGCGTCGTGGTGGTTGGCGCCGGGCCACGCCAGCGGTGTAGCGGCCGCCAGCGTGCCCATCACCGTCACGGTGATCGTGCTCGGTGTCGTCAAGAGCCGCGTGATCATGCGCTACTTCATGGAGGTCCGAACAGCGCCGGCGTGGCTCAAGGTCGCCACCGACGCGTGGCTGGCCATCTTCTGGCTAGCCGTACTCGTGATCTACCTGGTGCAGGGAGGGTAGCGCCCATCGGTTGAGCCTTATCCTGACCAGGTGTCCGCAGCCCACCCCACCGCAGACGGCAGCCTTGGCTCCACCCCGTGGAGCGCTGCGCAGAACCGCGTCCTAGACGCAGCCATGGAACTGATCGGCAACCAGGGCGTCGGTGGAACCTCGCTTCAAATGATCGCCGATGCAATCGGCGTGACCAAGGCCGCCGTCTACCACCAGTTCAACACCAAGAACGAGATCGTGATCGCGATGACCGAACGCGAACTCGCGACGCTCGAGGAACCGCTGGCTACCGCCGAAGCGGAGCCGGACCGCTCGCGTGCACGAACCTTATTGCTGAGCAAGGTAATCGATATGACCGTTGCCCGCCGTAAGTGGATCGGCACCCTCACCAACGATCCCGTCATCGTCCGGCTCCTCGGTCAGCATCCGCCGTTCGTGGCCTTCGTCAGCCGCCTCTATGGAGTGCTGCTCGACGAACGCGACGACACCGACGCGCGAGTCGCGGCGGCGGTGATGTCGGCGGCCATCGCCGGATCGGTGGTGAACCCGTTGGTCGCCGACATCGACGACCACACCCTGCGCAGCACGCTTACGCACATCACCGAACGCGTCCTCGATCTGCCCAAATGAGAACAGCGCACGCGTCCCGACTGCTTCGATGAGCCATCTGATCGCGTGTGGAGGTCAAGGATCCTGCGGAACCCGCTCGACGTTTCGTCCGAACCGCTCCAGCGGCTGGAGCGACGACGAGACGGGTAAGCCTGCCGCACCGATGACCGTCGTCTCCGAGACCGTCGCAATGACGAAGGGCTTGCCCCACCGGCTGCCGGGCCAGTAGTAGGTGTAGCCACGGTCGCGTAGGTCGGCCTGCATCAGCTGATCGCTGGGGTAGTGGGCGATCATCAGGTAATCGACGTCTCCGCCCAGCTTCACCCGGGACGTACACGTCGCGAGCCGCGTCGCATGCGGCATCTCCTCAGACCCTCGAAGCGGGTAGACCGGACGGTCGCAGACCGCGTCCACCCACACGTCGGGCCACGGCGACTCTCGATCGGCATTCCGGAGCACCTGGTGCAACGGGATGGCGTCGCGCACCGACAGAGCTGCGCGGGGCCGGGGCGCCGCGGACGTGACCGCCAACGAGACGATAACCAGTTGGACGACGACGGCTACTGCCGCGCCGGCGACGAGCAGCCGTCGTGCCTTCACGCCCGACATCAGGGCGGCCCCGGGCCGCTGTAGACGTTGAAGCCGAACTGCTCGAGAGGTTGCAGATAGGGCGATACGGCCAGGCCCCGGCTACTGATGACCGACGTTCGCGAGACGGTCGCCATTGCGATGAGCGAGCCACTCTCACGCGCGAAGGCGTAGTACCGGTAGCGCTCATTGCCGAGGTCCACCTGCATCGGCAGTTCGCTCGGGAATCGCGCGATCATCAGGTACGTACCCTCGCCCGCATACTCCGTCGCCGACCGGCACGAAGCGGTGCTGGTCGCGTTCGGCAGGCGTTGGTAGTCGTGCAATTGATGCAGCGGCGGCGCGCACACCGCTTCCAGCCACTCCCGTGGCCAGCCGGCGACGCGGTTGACGTTCTCGTACTCGGGGTCCACCGGGACGGCGTTCCGCAACGACACGGCGGCACGGGACTTCGGCGTCGCTGACGCGAGTGTCATCGAACCGGCGACGATCTCGACGATCACGACGATCACCGCGCCGATGGCGAGCAACCGTGTGACGTCGAGCCCCCAGAGACGTCTCCCCATGAATCCATGATGGCTCACGAGGCACGAATCGTTACCAAGAAGCGCCGTACATCGTTATCACGAATCACCGGCCGACATTTCGCGGGTTTGACTGGCTTTGCTGGACCATTTCCCCGTGCGCTAAAGCGAATTGGTGCCACGTGGAACGTTCGGTCCCGGCTCGAAGGGAGAGCTACATGCGCCGATCAATGGCGACGTTCGCATCAGCCGCCATCTGCATCCTCATCGGTGGATGTACGAGCACCGGTCACGCCGACATGGCGGTGCCCACCCCGACCCTGGTCCCGCGTCCCCTCGTCGAGCGGGAGCTGGCCAGCCTGTTGCTCACCCCCGACGAGGTCAACGCGGCGATGGGAACGATGGGAATGGCGCCCACCGGCAGCCAGGCGGCGATGAGTGACAACAGCGCCACCATGGCGCCCATGGAATGCCTCGCCATCGACGGCGCGGCGGAGGCGCCGGTCTACGCGAACAGCGGTTTCTGGGCCGAGCGCGACGAGAGCCTCAACAACGGCGACCGATTCACGCACTACTTGAAGCAGGCGGTGGTGCTGTTCCCGACACCCGAGCTGGCCCGCGCGTTCTTCGACGCCTCGGCTGAGCAATGGCCGGCCTGCCGCGAATACACCCACACCCAAAGCGGATCGATGTGGTACCCGGGTGAGATCTCGAACGTCGCTGCGACGCTCAGCGTGATCGCGACGCAGAAGGACGCCGCAGCCCCCGGCTGGGCGTGCGGCCGCGCTCTGGCACAGCGGAACAACATCATCGTCGACGTCAACACGTGCAGCGCCAACCCCGCCGACTCGGCACCGAGGGTCGCAAGCCTCATCGCCGACGACGTGATTTCCCGGTGGTGAGTACGACCTGACGCGGTGCCCTAGCTAGTGACCGCCGCCTGTTCGGCCGCGTGATCCTCGATCGCCTTGCCGATCGCGTGCGAGGCCCGGTCGACGAACTCGGTGCCGCTCGCGGTGACCCAGTCGCGGGACGCCTGCGGTGCGGTGAGATGACCGGTGAAGTGCGGCATCACGTACTGGGCGAACAGCTCGTAGCTCCGTAGCTTGGCGGCCGGTGGGGCCCAGTCATGATCGAAGAGGAGGAACGCCCCGAAGCCGCCGTTGCTCGCCTCGACGAGTTCTTCGATCTTCGCCACCGCGTCGGCCGGTGTGCCGATCACGGCGAAACCCGATGCGTGATTGTTGGCGATGATCTCCGCGGTCGTCTCGCCCTGCACCGGTCCTGCGGGCAGGATGTGCGAAAAGTATTGCGAGAACTCGGCTATGCCGTACTCCACGTCGCGCTCCGCCTGCTCTCGGGTCTCCGCGAGATGCATCGGTCCGACGAGTCGCCACTTCGAGCGGTCTGCGACGTGACCGTGGGCATGCGCGACCTCCTCCCACGTCGACCAGTGCTGAGCCAGCAGATCCATGCCCTGTTTCGCGGTGGCCGCGATCGACAACATGCCGATGCCGTGCTTGCCTGCACCGCGCGGGCCGGTCGGGGAGAACGACGCCGCGACGGCCACGTCGAAGCACGGATCGCTGTACGGCTTCAGCTGCAGCCGCGCGTCCTGCAGTGTGAAGCCGTCGGTGTGCATGGTGACGGTCTCGCCGCGCAACAGCCGCATGATCGCGTCGAGGCACTGCTCCATGCGCGGACGCTGTTCGTCGGCGGGGATGCCGAGCATGTGCGCGTCCGACGTGAGCTGCCCGGGACCGCACCCGAGCATCACCCGGCCGCGGGTGAGGTGGTCGAGCAGGACCATGCGGTCGGCCAGCATCAGCGGATGGTGATAGGGCAGCGAACTGACGCCGGTTCCGAGCTTGATGTGCTTCGTCCGCTCCGCGGCGACGCCGATGAACACCTCGGGCGACGCGATGATCTCGAAGCCTGCCGAATGGTGCTCGCCGACCCACGCCTCGTCGAAACCGAGGCGATCCATGGCCACGATCAGGTCGAGGTCTCGTTCGATTGCAAGCGTCGGGTTCTGCCCGACGGGGTGGAACGGTGCCATGAAGTTTCCGAAGCGCATGCGGCGATTGTGGTCCGGTGTCGGCCGCCGGTGCGGCACTTCGGGTCGATGTGACGTGTCGCGCGTTAATGAACCACTCGTTCAACATGTCCCGTCGCGCCGGTTGCCCGGTTTATTTGCGTTTGACGACAAGCACTTACGGCGATCCACCTCGTAGGACACGACTCCAAGAGCCGGTCCAGCGAGGCCCCGCCGCCGAGTGTTCAGCCAAGTGCACTCTTTTCCGATGCGGCGGGGCACCGTGCTGATTGCCGAGATCGCGGATTCGCCATGCTGGTCGAGGGCGCGGCTGCCCGTACTCTTCCCACGTGAACGCGATCGACCCGGACAAACTCAACACGTGCCTGCAGGTGCTGGCCGACATCGAGTCGTTGCCTCCCGAGCACCCCGATGCAGTCACGGTTCGCCGGGCCACCGCAGGCATCTTCAAGTCGGTCAAGAAGGCCCGCCGCGACGCCAAGCGCGACGCCGTGGCCGTCGCCGACCACGCCGTCACTGCCGCTACCGCCACCGGCGCACCCGGGCGCATCGACGACGAGACGCAGGGCCTGCCCCTGATCTCCACGGCCGTCGGCGCCAGCGCAGGCACGTTGCTCCGGTCACGCGCCTGCTACGTCTGCAAGAACCGCTACACGATGGTCGACGCCTTCTATCACCAGCTCTGCCCGGGTTGCGCGACCGTCAACCACGCCAAGCGCACCGCCCGCACCGACCTGACGGGCAAGAATGCCCTGCTCACCGGTGGTCGCGCCAAGATCGGCATGTACATCGCGCTGCGTCTGCTGCGCGACGGCGCCCGCACGACCATCACCACCCGCTTCCCGAACGACGCCGTGCGCCGCTTCGCCGCGATGCCCGACAGCGCCGACTGGCTGCACCGGCTGCACGTCGTCGGCATCGACCTGCGCGACCCCGCTCAGGTCGTCGCGCTCGCTGACACCGTGGCCGCGCGGGGTCCGCTCGACATCCTGGTCAACAACGCCGCGCAGACCGTGCGCCGAGCCCGAGGCTCGTACGCGGCGCTCGTGGAGGCAGAGCGCACCCCAGCGCCGGAACTCGTCGACGTGGTCACCTTCGACCGGATCAGCGACGCCCATCCCGCCGCACTCGCCGGCAGCCTGGCCGAGCAGCACACGCCGCACCCGCCGTCGGTCGACTCCTACCCTGCGGTGACCGAACTCGCGCTCGCTGCGCGCAGCGCCTCGCCCGATCGCATCGCGGCGGGCACGGCCATCGACGCGGGTGGTCTGCTGCCCGACACGGCGGCGGTCAACAGCTGGACCCAACGCGTGCACGAGGTCGATGCCATGGAGCTGCTCGAGGTGCAGCTGTGCAACCAGACCGCCCCGTTCATCCTGATCAGTCGGCTGCGCCCGGCGATGGCCGCGTCGTCATCACGGCGGACCTACGTGGTGAACGTCTCTGCGATGGAGGGGCAGTTCAGCCGTGCGTACAAGGGGCCCGGGCACCCGCACACCAACATGGCGAAGGCCGCGCTCAACATGCTGACGCGGACCAGCGCCGCCGAGATGCTCGAGCAGGACGGCATTCTGATGACCGCCGTCGATACGGGGTGGATCACCGACGAGCGCCCGCACCCGACGAAGCTGCGGCTCGCCGAGGAGGGTTTTCACGCTCCGCTCGACCTCGTCGACGGTGCCGCCCGCGTCTACGACCCGATCGTGCGCGGCGAGTCCGGCGAGGACCTGCACGGGTGCTTCCTGAAGGACTACGAGCCGAGCAACTGGTAGCCGCGAGCGCCTCAGACCCGCCGGCCGCCCGCGATGGACGTGGGCTTCGAGTAGCACTGCGCGAACCGCATGCAGATCGTGGTGCCGTCGTCGCGACCGTCGATGGTGATGTCGTCAGCGAGCGCCTTCATCAGCAGCAGGCCCCGCCCGCGCGCCGACGGGGTCGGATCTGCCGTGGGCTCGGCCCAGGCGCCCTCGTCCGCGACGCAGACCGTCACGACGCTCTTGGCGTGGTCGAGGGTGACGCCGAGCGACATGGGTCCGCACGCATCGGCATCGCGGTAGGCGTGTTCGGCGCAATTGGAGAGTGCTTCGTCGGTGGCCAGGATGATGTCGGCACGACGTTCGGGGGAGACGGTCACGGCGCCGTGGATCCACTCGTCGACCTTCATGCGGAACGACGCCGCCGTCCGTCCGTCCGCCCGCCCCCGCTCCTTGAGTTGTTTGCCGCGGCTCGCGTGGGCACTCGGCGTCGTCACCATGAACGTTCGGCTACCCGTTGCGGGCACTTGCTACCCGCTGGTCTGAGTTACGACATGGTTCCGGTTCATCGAGTCGGCAGGCGCAGGACGCCCGGACGTTGACGTCCGACCGTGCCGCCGCCAGCGCCAGCTGGTTGCCGATGATGGTGGCCTCGTCGTCGCGACCCAGCCGCAGTAGGCACTCGTGGTACCCGTGCAGGCTCCACACGTTCCCCGGATGCTGGCAGGACCTGCCCAGCGTGTCGTCGAGTCCCAGGTCGGCCGCGTACACCCGGGCGGCCTCCTCGACGCGGTCCTGCTCCAGCAGCAGCGCTCCCAGAGCGTGCCGCGCCGGTTGCATCCACCCCCACGGCTCGTCGTAGGGCAGCGAGTCGTCCAGCTCGACCGCTCGACGCAGATGGTCGAACGCCACGTCGTAATCGCCCTCGCGATAGGCGATTTCGCCATCGAGCATGGCTGCGGCGATCGCCATGGTGTCGAGGCTCTTGACCTTGAACAACGACCGCGACGAGGGTACGCGGCGGCGGGCAGCCTCGAATTCCTCGCGGGTGGCACGCGCTTCGGTGACGCGACCAGTCGCGGCGAGCGCCACGCCGCGGCCGTAGAGGATGGTGGCCACCGTCGTGCAGTACAGGTCGGTGTCCTCGGGCAGCGGCTCGTCGATCAGTTCCGCCCATCTGCCGAATCGGATGAGCACGTGGACGCGGATCGGGGTGAACGCCTCCAACCAGTCGGCCATCGGCAGCGACGGGTCGCTCAGCAGTTCGGGCGTGAGCTGGCGGGAGAGTTCGTCGGCGGCCTCGATGGCCGTCTGGTACGAGCCCTGGAACATCGCCGCGTACACGACGAAGTGCAGGTTGTGGGCGCGGTAGCGCGAGTAGGTGTTGGCGACGCCGCGTCGGTGCGCGAATGCTCGGTCGGCTTCCACCGCGATCTGGTTCGCGACCACGGCATTCCGGTAGTCGCCGCACAGCACGTCGATGTGCGACGGCATGTGCTGCAGGTGACCGCAGCCCGGGACGAGTCCGCGGAGCCAGTCCGCCGCGGGCCACGCCGCCTCGGGGGTGCCGGACATCTCCATGGCGTGGAGGTAGAAGTGCAGCAGCCCCGGGTGGCGGCGGCCCTCGGGGGTGCCGAGCGCGGTCTCCATCAGCCGACGGGCTTCGACCACCCGGGACCCGGGCGCCGGTTCGCCGGTCTTGACGTCCCAGAGCTTCCACACCGTCAGGTTGATCAACGCGTCGGCGGCCAGCGTCTGCACGTCGACGTCATCGGGGTGTTCGCGCGTCAGTTCCAGCATCGCGTCGGCGTACGCGGCGTGCCCCGTCTCGAGTGTCTCGAGGTCTTCGGCGTCGCCGGTAGGGAAGCGGGTGGACAGCGCCGCGATCAGGCCTTTTTCGACGGGGCCGCCGCCGTGTTCGGCGGCGAGTGTCAGCTCGGTCCGTGCCCGCTCGAGGGCCGCTGTACGGCCGTCGGTGTCGAACGACGCCCACGCCCGGTTGTAGTTCGGGCCGACCGCGTACGCGATGGCCCAGCGTGCCAGGGACAGCCTCGAATCCAGCGCCAGCGCCTGTTCGAAGCACCGAACTGCCTCTTCGTGGTTGAACCCGTAGGCCCACACCATTCCGCGGTCGAACCAACGTTGCGCAGTTGGCGACTCGGTGTCTACGGGTCGGTGGTAGCTACCGAGGTCGAAGTACTCGTCGTCGTCGAGCATGTGCGGTCGATCCATGTACGGGCTACGACAACGGTGCGGTCAGTTCGACGTTGATGCCGTCGGGGTCCTGAAACGACAAGATGGCGATTCCGGCGTCGGTCAGGTCGATGACCTCACCGCGCTCGATGCCCGCCTCGCTCATCGACCGTGCTGCCGTCTCGAGGTCCTCGCGGCTCGAGACCGCGAAGCTGATGTGGTCGAGGCCGGTTCGAGTGGAGTCGAACTGATCGCTGCCGACGGGCCTCAGACCGAACAGCGTGCCCTGGGGCGTTTGATACACGACGCCCCCGTAGAACTTCTCCGGTGCGTCCTCGACGCCGGGATCGTTCGCCGAGTCCGATGCGTCGATGGCCCTCGGCCAGCCGAACACCTGGTCGTAGAAGCTCGCAGAGCGGCCGATGTCGGTGACCGTGAGACGGACGTGGGCGTACCCGGAGCTGTTGACCAATGCCATGTGGCGGTACTACCCCGCGAAAGAGCGACTCACGCAGTCAGAGCGGACGATCGAGCGTCACGTCACCGACGCGAAAGATCGGAAGCGATCAGACCCGCTCGTCGGCCGAATCGTCGAGCCACTCGTGCGGCCGCGGACCGAAGGCCGCCACCGCCACCCGGACGGCGGCGAGCAGGGCACGGTCTCGGTCGATCGCATCGTGCTCGCCGTTCATGTCCCCGCCCCGTTCTCATACGCCACCCTGCTGAACGTTCTCCACCCTAGGGGCAAAGATTGCTAAAAGCTAGGTTTCGCGCACATTTGGTGGATGCGGGAGTCGAAATAGGCAGTTCACGGGCTACGACGTTGCGTGGTCACATTGTCGACCGGCGTAAATAGGAAATTTGCCAAAACCCTCAACCTGTGTGCGATTCGTTCACGCGCAGCGGGGATGGCCGCCGACGTGCAGCTTTGCTGGGCAACCGCACACCACGAGCATGCCTCAGCCCCCTTGACCGGTGGCCATATTTTAGATAGGCATTATCAAAATCATTGTGGCAAGGGCGCGCGGTGCGAGGGGTCGACGTGGACGAACGCAAGATCACCTGCCCGCTGTGCGAGGCCATGTGCGGACTCCGCGTCCAGGTAGAGCAGGGCCGTGTCACCGGCATCCGTGGCAACGCCGACGACGTCTGGTCGCGTGGACACCTGTGCCCCAAGGGCGTGTCCCTGGGGCACCTGCACGCCGATCCCGATCGACTGCGCCGACCCATGGTGCGTCGCCGCAGCGGCGGGCACGAAGAGGTGTCCTGGGACGACGCGTTCGCCGAAGCCGAGCGTGTCCTGCGGCCCGTCCTCGACACCGACGGTGCACGTGCGCTGACCGTCTACGTCGGCAACCCGGTGGCGCACAATCACGCCCTGGGAACACACATCGGAGCGTTGATCGGCTTCGCCCAGGCGGCCGGGATGCAGGCGTACTACTCACCCGGGACCGTCGACCAGTGGCCACTCAACGTCGTCGGATCGCTGCTCTTCGGCGCGATGTGGAACGCCCCGATCCCGGACCTGTCGCGCACCGACTACCTGATGATGTTGGGCGCCAACCCGTCTGCGTCACAGGGATCGATGCTCTCGGCGCCGGACGTCATGGGTCTGCTCTCGGCGATCGCCGAGCGCGGTCGGGTGGTGGTGGTCGACCCGCGTCGCACGGGCACGGCCCGGCAGGCGAGCGAATGGGTACCGATCCAGCCCGGCACCGATGCCCTCCTGCTGTTCGCCCTGCTGCGCACGCTCGGTGAGCAGGGATGGGTCCGTCGCCCCGCACATCTCGCGGGCCGCGTCGACGGTTTGGACGAGGCGATCGCGCTCGCCGAGCCGTTCACCCCCGAGCGTGTCGGACCCGTCACCGGGGTACCGGCGGAGACCATCCGGCGGCTCGCCCACGAACTCGCCCACGCTGCCAAGCCGGTGCTGTACAGCCGAATCGGTGCATCGACCCAGGAATTCGGGACGTTGGCCACGTGGCTGGTGTTCGTCGTCAACACCGCGCTGGGCGCGCTGGACGCACCCGGCGGGGCGGTGTTCCCCAAGCCCCCGGTGTGGACGCCGATGTTCGCGAAGCCGCCGGATCAGACGGGCGTGGGGTGGGAGTTCGGGCGGTTCCACAGCCGGGTGCGCGGGGCTCCGGAAGTGTTGGGGCAGTATCCGGTCGGCTGCCTTGCCGAGGAGATCGACACCCCGGGCGACGGCCGGCTCCGGGCGTTGATCACGGTGGCGGGCAACCCGGCGGTCTCGGCACCCGGAGCGGGCCGGCTGGCGGAGGCGTTGCCCCGGCTGGACGCGATGATCGCCGTCGACAACTGGCTCAACGAGACGACGCGACACGCGCACGTGATCCTCCCGGGGCTCTCCCCGCTGGAACGGCCCCACGTCGACGACCTGTACTGGATGCACTCGATCGCGTCCTGCGTGAAGTGGTCCGACGCCGTCTTCGAGCCCGACCCCGGACGCCCTCCGGAGTGGGAACTGCTACTGCGCCTCGGCGGCGCCATGTTCGGCACACCGGTGCCCGACGTCGATGTCGCCGGGCTCGACGACCTCTACGTCGGTGGCATGATCGCCACCATGTCGGCGCTGCCGGACAACCCGATCAGCGGCCTGGACGCCGCGACGGTCATGGCTCGGCTCGATGGCCGCGGGCCGGAGCGCCTGGCAGATCTCGGCATTCGGGTCGGGCCATGGGGTGACCGCTTCGGCGAACGGCCGGACGGGTTGACGCTCGCAGAGGTTCGGCGTCACCCCGACGGCCTGCGCCTCGCCGAACTCGAGGGCGGCCGGCTCGACGACGCCGTGACGACGCCGTCCGGACGGGTCGAACTGATCCATCCCCATCTCGTCGACGACATACCGCGGCTCGTGCGGCGAATGGAACGGGATACCCCCGAACTCGTGCTGATCAGTCGACGGCACCTGCGGTCGAACAACTCCTGGCTGCACAACGTGCCCGCCCTGATGCGTGGCCGGGAGCGGTGCACGCTGTTGATCAATCCCGTCGATGCCGCCCGCGCGGGCGTGCTGCACGATCAGGACGTGTGCGTCCGTACGACCGAGGGTGCGGTCACCGTCGTCGCCGAGGTCAGTGACGAGGTGATGCCGGGTGTGGTGTCGCTGCCGCACGGCTGGGGGCACGGTGTCGATGGCACCCAAATGACTACTGCCAACGCGCATCCCGGGGTCAACAACAATCTGCTGAACCCGACCGACGTCATCGACGTGCCCAGCAATACCCACGCACTCAACGGGGTGCCGTGCCAGGTCAGTCGGGTGTGACGGTGCCGCCCGAGGATTCGACGCCGCGCCGCGGCAGACCGCGGCGCATCAGCCAGGATGCCATCGCACAGGCGGTGCTCGACGTGGGCGCCGAACGCGCGACGATGCGGCGGGTGGCCGAGCGGCTGGGCGTCAGCGTGCCGGGGCTGTACCACCACGTGAAGAACAAGGACGAACTCCTTCGGCTGGCGGCGCGACGGGCGCTGGGGGACGCGCCTCCGCCTCGTTACGCGGGCGAGCACTGGGCGGCGTTCCTGCGGACCTACGCCACCTACGTGCGCGGCGCACTGTCGGCGGAGCCCGCACTGGTGGAGAAGTTCGTCGGCGGCCAGGTCGCCGACGACGGACAGATGGAGTACGTCGCGCACGCCCTTGATGCACTTGGCGCGCAAGGGCTCGAGCCCGATCAGGCCATCGAGGCGTGGGCTGCCGTCACGGCTCTGGCGATGGGCAGCGTCACCGAGGCGCACAGGGAGCGGATCTTGGCCGAGTCCGGTCGACCGTGGACGTCGCGGATCTTCTCGCTGACCGCCCGTGGTGGGCCGGGCGCCCATCCGACGCTGCGGGCAGTCGCGGCGTCCGGGCACGACCCGTTCGGCGACGAGGCATTCGACCGCCGTATGACGTTGCTGCTCAACGGGATAGCGGTTCAGTACTCGCTCGACGTCGACGGCTGACGACGATGACGCAGCGGGGCGACCAACGCGTCGAGCCCGTATTCGAAGACGGCGTCGTAGTCGGTGGGCGACTGCAGGGCCCCGACGAGTTCGCGGTCGGGCCAGTCGTCGGTCCACAACGACGGGTCTTCTTCGTCGTGCTTGGCGCCGCGGACCGCCGAGAACTGCATCACCGCCGAGGAGATGACGTGCACCTGGATTGCGCGCAGGACGAGCGCGGCATCGGTTCCGGTGACGTCCAATTCGGCGAGTTGCGCGGCCAACGTCTGCTGAATGGGCAGGAACAGCGTCGGCGTCCGGTCCCGCTCGTGGGCGATGGCCAGGAGGTGTTGACGATCGATGAGTACGCGGCGCTGGTTGCGGGCAAGCGATGCGATGCGCTCGACCGGCGCGCTGCCGTCGGCAGGCAGGTTCGCCAACTCGCCGAGCAGTCGTTCGACCAGCCGGTCGAAGAGGGCATCCTTGCCGCCGACATGCCAGTAGATGGACGTCACGGCGACGCCGAGGCGGTCGGCGAGGCTGCGCATGGTGAACGCTTCGACGCCGTCGCGCTCGATCAGGTGGGCGGCGGCGTCGAGGATCGATTCGGCGCTCACGGAAGTCATGACGTGCCTCCTCATTTCGGCGCCACGGTCTCTGTAGCGGTGTTACATTCTGCCGTGTAACGACGTTACAACCACAAGCGGCCTGCGAGGGAGTATTCGTGTTCGACGTCAAGATCACTGGCGGAACCGTCGTCGACGGAACGGGCGCGGCACGGTTCGCCGCCGACGTCGCGATCAAGGACGGCAAGATCGTCGAAGTCCGCCGCCGAGGTCCCGGCGACGAGCCGCTCGGTGGTGAGGCGGCCGAGACGATCGACGCCACGGGGCGAATCGTCGCCCCCGGCTTCGTCGACATCCACACCCACTACGACGGACAGGTCAGCTGGGACAGTCTGCTCGAACCGTCCAGCAATCACGGTGTGACCACGGTCGTCGCGGGCAATTGCGGCGTCGGGTTCGCGCCGGTACGCCCCGGTCAGGAGCAGTGGCTGATCGAGCTGATGGAAGGCGTCGAGGACATCCCGGGCACCGCGCTCACCGAGGGCATCACCTGGGGGTGGGAGACCTATGCCGAGTATCTCGACGTCATCGAACGCCGGGAGCTGGCCGTGGACATCGGGAGCCAGGTCGCGCACGGCACCGTGCGTGCGTACGCGATGGGGGAGCGCGGCGCCCGCAACGAGCCCGCGACCGAAGACGACATCGCCGCGATGAGCCGGCTGGTGCGCGAGGCGGCGGAAGCCGGCGCGCTGGGATTCTCGTCGTCGCGGACGCTTGCGCACCGCGCCATGGACGGCGAACCCGTTCCCGGCACCTTCGCCGCCGAGGAGGAACTCTTCGCGCTCGGCCGAGCAATGGCGGCCGGAGGTGCAGGCGTCTTCGAACTCGCGCCGCAAGGCGCGGCCGGCGAGGACATCATCGCGCCGAAGAAGGAACTCGAGTGGATGCAGCGCCTGGGCTCCGAGATCGACTGTGCGCTGAGCTTCGCGCTGATCCAGGTCGACGCCGACCCCAACCTGTGGCGGGAACAACTCGACATCTCCGCCGCGGCGCACGAGGCCGGTAGTCGGCTACACCCGCAGGTCGCCGCGCGCCCCTTCGGGATGCTGCTCGGCTTCTCTGGCCACCACGCCTTCACGCACCGCCCGACGTATCGAAAGCTCAAGGCGCAGTGCAGCCGTGAGGAACTCGCGGCCCGTCTGGCCGAGCCCGCCGTGCGCGCGGCGATCCTCGGCGAGGAGGACCTGCCGCTCGACCCGAACGTCCTCTTCGACGGAATGTTCGCGCTGGCGCAGTATTCGGGTGACCGGCTCTACCACCTCGGCGAGCCGCCGGACTACGAGCCCACCGCCGACCGCACCGTCGCGTCGATCGCCCGCGAGCGCGGCCAGGAGCTGTTGCCGACGATGTACGACCTGATGCTCGAGGCGAACGCCGCCGCGATGCTGATGCTGCCGATGTTCAACTACTCCGACGGCAACCACGACGCGATCCGCGAGATGATGACCCACCCCGCGGGCGTTCTGGGGCTCTCGGACGGCGGTGCGCACTGCAGCATGATCTGCGACGCGTCGTATCCGACGTTCTTGCTTACGCATTGGGCGCGTGACAGGCACCGCGGTGACAAGCTCCCGCTGGAGTACGTGGTGCGCAAGCAGTCCCACGACACCGCGCAGTTGTTCGGTCTCTCCGACCGTGGCGTGATCGCCGTGGGGAAGAAGGCCGACGTCAACGTGATCGACATGGACGCCCTGACGTTGCACGCGCCGCGGATGGCGTACGACCTGCCCGCCGGCGGTCACCGTCTGGTGCAGGGCGCCTCGGGGTACGACGCGACGATCGTGAGCGGCGTCGTGACCCGGCGACACGGTGCCGACACGGGCGCCCGGCCGGGTCGATTGGTTCGCGGCACGCGCTGATCACCCTCCCGTAGGGTCGAGTCACTGCGCACCCGCGCGGCTCGACGAGAGTAGGCACATGACCGTCGTCCTGGCCATCAAGTGCGCCAACGGAATCGCCATGGCGTCCGACTCGCAGATCACCGATCCTGGCCGCGGGCTGACCTATCCGGCGCAGAAGTTGCACGCGATGGGCAAGCACGCGGCATGGGGCGGCAGCGGATCCCGCGCGGTGCTCTACGACCTCGAGCAGATCTTCGATGCCGAGGGTGAGGCCGTCGTGGAGTCGAACGACGTCGGCCACTCACTGCAGGCCAGGGTCGTCCCGGTACTCAAGCATCACTACGCGAACTTCATCGAACACGTGCCGGGCCAGGGGGAGGCGGGTACGCCCGCCACCTACGTCCTGACCGCCGGATATGCGGACGGCACACCCTTCATCGTCGACCTCGACCCGAACGGGCTCATCGGGCATCACGAGGAGACCGGGTTCCAGTCGATCGGCAGCGGCGCCCCGATGGCTCAGCAGGCCCACGCGCTGCTCGCCCACTTCCAGATGACCGAACGCGACGTCGAATACGGCATGGTGGCGGCGATCCGGGTGCTCGACGCCTTGGATGCGTCGTCACCGAGCGTCGGTGGACCGATGGACCTGTGCCGCATCACGCCGGACGGCGCCGAGCACCTCGGCGAGGACGAGGTGAAGGAGATTCGGCGACAACGGGATCGGTGGATCGCACTCGAACACGATGCGCTCGACCGGCTCTTCGACTGACGTCGGACACTCAGTCCTGCGGCTCGACGTGCTTGGTCACCCACTCGGCGGCGAGTTTCACCAACCCGGACTGCTGATACCGGACGTGGGCGTCGAAGTCCCTGCCCGGTGAGCAGATCGGGTCGTTGGTGTTGCACAGGTCCGCCGTGCGGGCGCCGAAGTCGGGACTCATGAGGGTGAGCGGGCGGCCCAGGCGCGCTGCCGGATTGCCGAAGACGGTGACGGCCGCGACGTGCGGCACGACGGCGGCGGGCAGTGGCGCCGTGTACCCGAGCCCGGCGATCGGCGAGGTCGTGACCACGTCGATGACCGCCGCGCCCTGGGAGTACCCGCCGAGCACGATCTTGGTGTCGGGGCACTTCGCGGCGGTCGCCTGCAGCCGCTTGCTGGCGTCGTTGGCACCGGCCGCCACCTGAAGGAAGTCGTACGACGCGGGGTACTTCACCGCATACGACTCGACCTTCTGACCCTTGACCATCGGTCGCAGGGCGTCGACCAGCGCCTTGCCGACCTTCCCGATGCCCGGGGGTTCGTCGGTGCCGCGGGCGAAGATCACCTCGACGTCGGGGCACTTCGAGGCGGCGGCAGCCGCAGGCATCCCGATGCAGGTCGACAGTGTGAGTACGCCGAGGACCGCCGCGACCATCGCGGTCGTGCGTGCGCGTTGCGTGCTACCGACGGACACGGGATCTCCTCGACATGGACGTGCTGGGCATATACCCATGCGCCACAGGGATCACTCTAGTAACAGGGTCACGAATTGGCTACTGATGAACTACCGTCCAAAGATGCTGCGGATCCAGCTCACTCCCCGCATGGTGACGGTCCACCTCGCAATCCTGGTGCTCGTGCTCGCCGGTTGCGGTGATGACGGTGCGTCGACCGCCGTGGCCCCCACGCCATGCGAGATCGTCTCGAACGGCACGCCCGCGCCCAAGACGTCGGCCAAGCCGTCGCCTGCCGCGTCGCCGACGACCACGCAGAACCTCGCGACGAACCCGGAGGTGGCGACGGGCTACCGGACCGACATGACCCCGGTTCGGACGTCGACGTACGGCGTCGTGACGGCCAACCCACTCGCCACGCAGGCCGCCTGCGAAGTGCTCGGCGAAGGCGGAACCGCCGCCGATGCCCTCGTCGTCGCACAGACGGTGCTCGGGCTCGTCGAGCCGCAGTCGTCCGGAATCGGTGGCGGCGGCTTCCTGGTGTACTACGACGCCGCGTCGAAGTCGGTGCAGGCCTACGACGGCCGCGAAGTCGCTCCCGCCGCGGCCACCGAGAACTACCTGCGGTGGGTCGACGACGTCGACCGCACCGCGCCCAAGCCGGACGCCCGCGCCTCGGGCCGGTCGATCGGCGTACCGGGCGTGGTGCGCATGCTCGGCGACGTCCACGCCGAGCACGGGAAGGCGCCGTGGCGTGACCTGTTCGCACCCGCCGTCGACCTCGCCGACGGTGGTTTCGACGTCAGCCCGCGACTGGCGAGCGCCATCGCCGATTCCGCCGCGAAGCTGAAGATCGATCCCGAAGCCGCCGCGTACTTCCTCGGGCCCGACGGCAGCCCGAAGACGGCAGGCACGCGTCTGACCAACCCGGCGTACTCGAAGACGTTGGGCGCCATCGCATCCGAAGGCCCGCAGGGCTTCTACACCGGGGCGGTCGCCGAGGCAGTGGTGACCGAAGCCGCGGACACCTCGGGGGGCCGTACGCCGAGTCTCATGACACTCGCCGACCTCGAGCGCTACACCGCGAAGAAGCGTGAGCCGCTGTGCGTTCCGTACCGCAACCACGAGGTGTGCGGCATGCCGCCACCGTCGTCGGGCGGTATCGCGGTGGCCGCAGTCCTCGGCATGATCGAACGCTTCGACATGGGCGAACACCGACCCACCGACATGGATCTCAACGGCGGCAAGCCCACCGTGATGGGCGTCCACCTCATCTCCGAGGCCGAGCGGCTGGCCTACGCCGATCGCGACCGGTACGTCGCCGACACCGAGTTCGTGCCGCTTCCCGGTGGCACGCCCAACACCTTGCTCAACCCGGCATACCTCGCGCAGCGATCCGCCGGGATCAACGAACGACGGAGCATGGGCACCGCCAAGCCCGGTGAGTTCGGCCCGCCGAAGGCACCCGCCCCGGACGTGCCCGAGCACGGCACCAGCCACATCAGCATCGTCGACGCCCAGGGCAATGCCGCATCGTTCACCACCACAGTGGAATCGGCGTTCGGGTCGTTCCACATGGTCGACGGCTTCATCCTCAACAACCAGCTGACCGACTTCTCCGCCGAACCCGTGGGGCCGGACGGAGCGCCGGTGGCCAATCGCATCGAGCCGGGCAAGCGGCCGCGCAGCACGATGGCCCCCACCCTGGTGTTCGACCGAACGGAGCAGGGCCGCGGGCCGCTGTACGCCGCGCTCGGCTCACCAGGCGGTTCGGTGATCATCCAGTTCGTGGTCAAGACCCTGGTCGGAATGCTGGATTGGGGCATGGACCCACAGCAGGCCGTCTCGATGGTGGACTTCGGGGCCGCCAATTCGCCGAAGACCAACGTCGGCGGAGAACACCCCAACGTCGACGTCACCGACGACGGCGACCACGACGCCCTGGTGCGCGGCCTACGGGCGCTGGGCCATCAGGTCGACCTGGCCGACCAATCCAGCGGCCTGTCCGCCATCGTGCGCAGCGAGCCCGGCTGGACCGGCGGTGCGGATCCCCGCCGCGAGGGTTTGGTGATGGGTGATGCCACCTGACGTCGGAATCCGTCGGCCGACGGCTGCGATGAGGCATCATGGCGCAGGTGACGACGCCGCCACCGCAACGTCCGGGAGAGCCAGGTTGGCGCGGCCGGCGGACTCCACCGCCGCCGCCGTCTGACCCCGCGACGCGGCGCATCCCGCACGCGCCCGAACCGCCGACCGAACAATTTCGCGCACCGCGCCGACCCGGTCCGTCCGGCCGAGGGGCCCCACCGCCTCCACCACGCGTGCCACCCCCGCCCCGCCAGCCGCCGCCACCACCGCGGATGCCGCCCCCGCCGCGCGCTGCGCCGGAGCCTCCGACCCGCCCCGTCGAGCGCCCGCTACCCCCGCCGCAGGCACCGCCGCGCCAGCCGCCTCCGCCACCGCCACTTCCGCCGTCGGAACCGGCGGTCGCCGCCGACCCCGATCAACCCGCACCACGGGCACGCCGCGGGCTCGGCCTCAACCGGCAGACCGTCGCACTGCTGGCCCTCATCGTCGTCGCGGTACTCGCCGGCGGCCTGGCGGGTGGGGAACTGTATGCCCGCAGCCGGGCCGACGGGATCCTGGTCGCGGTCGCAGAATGCGTGGTCGAGGACGGAGCCGCGATCTCGTTCGGCGTGAACCCGCCGTTCCTGTGGCAGCACGTCACCGGGCATTACACGAATATCTCGGTGGTCACGGCGGGCGACCGCGTGCAGTCCGCCGACGGCATGACGGCGGACGTGACGCTGGAGGACGTGCGGCTGCAGGAGACCGACGACTCCAAGGGCACCATCGGTTCGCTGCAGGCGACGCTGACCTGGAAGTCGGCAGGCATCAAGGACACCGTGGCCGCCGAGCTTCCCGGGGTCGGCAACCTGATCACCGGGGTGAGCACCAATACCGGCCAGGGCACCATCGTCCTCGAAGCCGGGGAGAACAGCGTCGTCGCCAAACCCGTTGTCGTCGACGGTGATCTGGACCTTCAGGTGCTCGAGGTCACCGGTCCGATCCCGAAGGACACCATCCAGAAGGCGCTCGACGACCTGACCACGAAGCTCAACGACAACTATCCGCTGGGCATTCACGCCGACAGTGTCGAGGTCACCGACGCCGGCGTGGTCGGAAAGTTCTCCAGCCAGGACGCGACGATCCCCAAGGAGGACGCCGACCCCTGCTTCGCGCGCCTGTAGGCACATCACCATCGCAGGACGAACGAAGGCGGGCCAGGACTCTACGTCCTGGCCCGCCTTCGCCTTCGATGAGCTTCGGTTACCTGCTACCGCCGACACATCCGACGTTCGCGATGCAGAACTCCGCGCCGCCGGGTCCGGCCTCGGCGTTCGCGCCTGGCACGTTCGCCTGCGCTCCGTCAGGACCGGCAACGGCGCCGGCACCCGGGACCGTGGCAACCGCGCCACCGCGATCGGCCTCGACGTTGGCTCCCGGCACGTTGGCCTGGGCACCATCGGGGCCCGCAACCGCGCCGGCACCCGGCACGGTCGCGACCACGCCACCCGGGCCTGCCTCGACACCCGCACCGGGCACGGTCGCGCCAGCGCCACCGGGGCCTGCCTCGGCACCGGCGCCCGGGACGACCGCCTGCGCACCGTCGGGGCCTGCGACGGCGCCCGCGCCGGGAACCGTTGCCTGCGCGCCACCCGGGCCCGCGGTCGCGCAGCCCGGTGCGTTGACGTCTGAGCACGGCGGCGGCGGCGCGGGCTCGGCGAGCGCGGTCGGAACACCAAGCGGGGTGATGGCGAGAGCGGCGGCGGCCGCACCTGCGATGACGATCCGTTTCGTGAAATCAGTGTTCAGCAACATGACAGGTGTCTACCACCGCGTTGCGCGAGTGAAACATCCGAGCGTGGGTGCGCTCAGAGGATGTCGGTGATGTCGTTCTTCAGCGCCTCGGCCTGGGTGCCGAACACGGCTTGAACGCTGTTGCCGACCTCCACGACGCCCGCTGCGCCCAGGCTCTTCAGCCGCGCCTGATCGACCTTGCCCTTGTCGACGACCTCCATGCGCAGACGCGTGATGCAGGCGTCCACGTTGACCAGGTTGTCCCGGCCGCCGAACGCCGAGATCACCTGCTCGGCCTTGCTCTCGACGGCGGTCTCCGTGGCGGTCGCGGTGCCGGTTCCGGTGGTGACGGTGGTGGGTGCGTCGGTGCCCTCGCCCAGGTTGGCACGCTCCTCGGCTTCGAACTCCTCCTCGGGTTCGCGGCCGGGTGTGCGCATGTTCCACTTCGTGATCGCGAACCGGAACAGCAGGTAGTAGAGCGCGAAGAACACCACGCCCATGCCGATGAGCAGTGGGATGTTCTTGGCCGCAGGGGCCGTGCCGTAGAGCAGGAGGTCGATGAGACCCGCTGAGAACGAGAAGCCCAGGTGGATGTCGAGTAGGTACGCGATGGCCAGCGAGAGGCCGGTCAGCACGGCGTGGACCACGTAGAGCGGGAACGCGACGAACATGAACGCGAACTCGAGCGGCTCGGTGATTCCGGTGACGAACGCGGTCAGGCCGGCGGCCGACAGGATGCCGACCGCCACCTTGCGCTGCTTCTTGTTGGCCACGTGGATCATCGCCAGAGCGGCTGCCGGCAAACCGAACATCAGGATCGGGAAGAAGCCCGACGTCAGCAGACCGGCCGTGGGGTCGCCGGCAGCGAACCGGGTCAGTTCTCCGGTCACGACGTTGCCGTCCGGGGTCTGGTAGTCGCCGTAGATGAACCACACGTAGGAGTTCGGAATGTGGTGCAGCCCCAGCGGAATCAGCATGCGGTTGGCGAAGCCGTAGACGAACGCGCCCAGCGCTCCGGCGCCGCCGATGAACTGGCCGAGGCTCGTCAGACCGGCATCGAAGATCGGATAGAAGTAGCTCATCGCGAACGCCAGGAAGAGACACGCCAGCGAGACGACGATGGGCACGAAGCGTCGACCGCCGAAGAAGCCGAGGTACGAGGGCAATTCGATGGTGTGATAGCGGTCGAACAGCCATGCCGTGAGCAACCCGACGACGATGCCCGCGAATACGCTGTAGTTGATCTGTGCCTGGTCACCGGCCTTGTCCAGTTCGCCGGCCAGGACGATCGGCGACATGGTCTTGAAGACCGCCTCGACGACGAGGTAGCCCACCACGGCCGCCAGCGCCGTCGATCCGTCTGCCTTCTTCGCGAATCCGATCGCGACGCCGACGGCGAACAGCAGGGGAAGGTTGGCGAACAGCGCGTCGCCGGCCGCGCTCATGGCGAGGAAGAACGGGCCGATCACCGGCGCGTCGATGCGGCCCAGCAGGTCCGGTTGTCCCAGACGGAGCAGGATGCCGGCCGCCGGCAGCACGGCGATCGGCAGCATCAGGCTCTTGCCCAACCGCTGCAGCTGGGCGAAGCCCGGTATCCGGAGTCCGGACTTCGATTGTGCCTTGGGGGTTTTCGTCGCTTCGCCCATGGTCGTGTTCCTCCCGTGCCGCGTACGTCACCCGCTGGGTGAAGCCTTGCGGAAGCTTAGACGAGAACCCATGAACGCGAGACCCTCTTGCACGCGCGCTCGTATTGTTGAGTCAACCGAAGACGAAGGAGCCATCACTGTGAGCACCACGCCAGTTCTCGCGCCGGTCACCGGACGTGCCGTCGCGTTGCAGGACGTGCCCGACCCCGTCTTCAGTCAGGGCATGGTGGGCCACGGCGCGGCGATCGACCCGCCCCGCGAGGTGGTCGAGGCCGTCGCGCCGGTCAGCGGCAAGCTCCTCAAGCTCATGCCGCATGCCTTCGTTGTCCTCACTCCCGACAACGTCGGCGTGCTGGTGCACCTCGGTCTGGACACCGTCGCGCTCGAGGGCGAGGGGTTCACCGCGCACGTCAGCCAGGGCGACGACGTCACCGCAGGACAGTTGATCATCACCTACGACGTGCCGGCGGTGGTGGCCAAGGGCCTGAACCCGATCGTGCCGGTCGTCGTAATGGACGAACGCGAGGCGGCCAACGTGGTGCCGACCGAATCCGTCTTCGAGGGGGCCGACATCGCCTCTGGTGCAGCGCTGTTCACGGCGCACCGGTAGATGGAGGTCGTCATCCTGGCCGACGCCAGGGAGATCGCCGCGCTCGCGTCGGACGCGATCGGGGCGCTCCTGCAGCGCAAGCCCACGGCGGTGCTGGGTCTGGCCACGGGCTCCTCGCCGCTGGCGATCTACGACGAGCTGGCGACGCGCTGCGAGGCCGGGGACGTCACGTTCGCACACGCCCAGGGCTTCACTCTCGACGAGTACGTCGGTCTGCCCGCGGACCACCCCGAGCGCTACCGCACGGTCATCGACGAGGTGTTCGTCTCGCGCGTCGACTTCGGGCCGGACGCCGTGCAGAGCCCGGACGGCCTGGCGGCCGACATACCCGCAGCGTGCGCGGCGTACGAGGCGGCGATTCGCAACGCGGGCGGGGTCGACCTGCAGATCCTCGGGATCGGCACCGACGGCCACATCGCCTTCAACGAACCGGGATCGTCACTGGCCTCGCGGACCAGGATCAAGACGCTGACCAGACAGACGCGCATCGACAACGCCCGGTTCTTCGGCGACGACGTCGACGCCGTGCCAACGCACTGCCTGACGCAGGGCTTGGCGACGATCATGGCGGCCCGGCACGTCGTCCTGGTCGCCACGGGTCGCGGCAAGGCCGAGGCCGTGCACCAACTGGTGGAGGGTGCGGTCAGCGCGATGTGGCCGGCGACGATCCTGCAGCACCACCCGCACGTGACGGTGCTGCTCGACGACGCTGCCGCCCGGCGGCTGCAACTCATCGACTACTACCGCGAGACGTACCTGTCCAAACCGGATTGGCAGGGCATCTGAGTGCTGCTCACCGCAGGCACCGTCGTCACCGGCTCGAACCTGTTGCGCCCCGGCTGGATCGAGGTCTCCGGAGGTTCCGTCGTCGGTGTCGGTGAAGGCCCGCCGGAGCGTGCGCCGGACCGCGACCTCGGCGAGGTCACCGTCGTGCCGGGATTCGTCGACACCCACGTCCACGGCGGGGGTGGCGGCAACTTCTCCGCAGCGTCACCCGACGAGACGGCCACGGCCGTGGCGCTGCACCGCGGTCACGGCACCACCACGCTCGTCGCGTCGCTGGTCACGGCGGCTGCCGAGGATCTGCTGCGCCAAGTCGAGGCACTCGCGGTCGACGTGCGGGCCGGCCACCTCGACGGGATCCATCTCGAGGGGCCGTGGCTGTCGACCCGACGTTGTGGCGCGCACCAGCCGTCGTTGATGCGCGATCCCGACCCGGCCGAGATCGACCGCATCCTGGAAGTGGGTGGGGGAGCGGTCCGCATGGTGACGATCGCACCGGAGCGTGCCGGTGCGATCGCGGCGATTCGCCAACTGACGGCAGCGGGAGTCGTTGCCGCGGTGGGACACACCGAGGCCAGCTTCGACCAGACCCGCGCGGCGATCGAGGCGGGCGCGCGCGTCGGCACGCACCTGTTCAACGCCATGCGACCGATCGACCGTCGCGAACCGGGCCCGGTGATCGCGCTGCTCGACGACCCGCGCGTGACCGTGGAACTCATCACCGACGGCGTGCACGTCGACCCGGCGATCTACCGGCACGTCACGCGAGCGGCCGGTCCCGATCGGGTTTCGCTGATCACCGACGCCATGGCCGCCACCGGGATGGCCGACGGGGTCTACCACCTGGGGCCGCTGGCGGTCGACGTCGTCGGGGGAGTGGCACGGGTGGCCGGCACCGACACCATCGCAGGCAGCACCGCCACGATGGACGTCGTATTTCGTTACGCCGTCACGCACGGCGGGTTGGCGCGCGACGACGCACTGCTGTCCGCTGTGCGGCAAGCGTCGATCAATCCCGCACGCGCGCTTGGTCTTCCCGCGTCGGGTCTCGTCCCTGGCGCGCCTGCCGACCTCGTCGTGCTCGGGGCCGAACTCGACGTCGCGGGCGTGCTCCGCCGCGGCGTTTGGGCCGTCGAGCCGCCGGGTTAGTCAGAGGGTCGCCGGAAGCCTTGCGCCGGTGGCCAACTGAGCATAGTCGCGCATCAGCCGGAGCGCGGTGGCCCGGTCCATGTCGGGATCCCGCGCCACGATGCGGTAGCCCAGGTAGTCCTCCATCGACATCAGCGTCATCGCGACGTCGCGGGCGGGTGTCGGGAGCCGGAAGCAGCCGGCGTCGACGCCTTCGGTGAGGATCTGGGCGTACAGATCGACCTGACGGTGATAGATGCCCTGCACGTCGGGGCGCTCGTCGAGTTCGAAGCCGGCAGCCAGCACGGCCCGCCAGATCGCCCGCCACTCGGCGTCCTCGGGGCCGGTCGGTAGGCCGGCCGCGATGGTCAGGGCAAGGCGCTGGCGGACGTCGTCGGCACTGCGGGCGATCGCCAGGCGGTCGTCGTAGAACCGCACGTCGGATCGCAGCGCCAGCTCCGACAGCAGATGGTCCATGTCGCGGAAGTAGTAGCGCACCGCGTTCGCCGTCAGGCCGAGTTCGGCGGCAATGTCGGCGATGCGCAAGGTGGCCAGGTCGTGGCGTTCGATCAGCCCGACCGCGGCCGCGAGGATCTCCTCGCGGCGCTCGGCTTGCCGGTTGGGTCGGGCCACGGGTCCATGATCCACGCGGGGGAACGGCTGGCGAGGGCAAACCCGACTTTCGGCGTTACGTTGCGGTAGCCCGGTCGGACCCGCATTATTTTCGCAGTAGGAAAAGAACCACTGGAAGCGGAGCTGCCATGCGCGCACGAGACCTCGGCGTGGTGGTCGGGTCGCACCCGACCGGACCGCACAACGCCATCACCGACGTCAGTGGCGTGCGCGTGGGGCACGTCACCCTGCATGCCGACGGGCCACCCGCCGTCCATACCGGCGTGACGGTCGTCGTACCCCACGCAGGCATCTGGGGCGAGCCCGTGTTCGCCGGGGCGCACCGGCTCAACGGCAGCGGGGAGCTGACCGGTCTCGAGTGGATCCGGGAGTCGGGCGAGTTGACGACGGCGATCGGGCTGACCAACACCCACAGCGTCGGCGTGGTCCGGGACGCGCTCGTCGACGCCCAGATCGAAGCACGCGGCGACGGGGTGTACTGGTCGCTGCCGGTGGTCGGCGAGACCTACGATGGCCTGCTCAACGACATCAACGGCCACCACGTCCGCGCCGAACACGTCCGCGAGGCGCTGGCCGCCGCCAGCGACGGGGCGGTGGCCGAAGGCGGCGTCGGCGGCGGCACGGGGATGATCTGCCACGAGTTCAAGGGAGGCATCGGGACCGCCTCGCGGGTCACCCGCACCACCGCCGGTGAGTACACCGTCGGCGTGCTGGTGCAGGCGAACCACGGGCGGCGGGAGCACCTGCGAATCAATGGCGTGCCCGTCGGCGAGAAGATCGGACCGGACCGCGTTCCGCTGCCCGGCGTCCCGCCGCGCTACGAACGTGGTTCGGGATCCATCATCGTGATCGTCGCGACCGACGCCCCGCTTCTGCCGCACCAGTGCGCCCGTCTCGCGCAGCGCGCCGCGCTCGGGGTCGCGAACGTCGGCGGCAGGGGCGAGCAGTACAGCGGTGACCTGATGCTGGCGTTCTCAACGGGCAACCGCGGCATCCCGGCCTACGCCTGGGACGAGGACGCCGACGCCGGGACACCGGAGATCCCGCTGCGAATGGTTGCGCCGCAACTGATGACGCGACTGTTCGACCTGACGATCGAGGCCACCGAGGAAGCGATCGTCAACGCCATCGTCGGCGCGACCACGCTCACCGGACGCAACGGGATGACGGTGCACGCGCTACCGCACGACCTATTGCGCGAGACGTTCGGCAGCTAGCTTGTAAACCAACCGGTATACTTCAGGCATGACTACGCAAGCGGGGCCGCAGCGCGGTGGCCGGGGTGCCCGGCAACGGATCATCGATGCCGCAGTCAAACTCTTCTACCAGGAGGGCATCAATGCCACCGGTGTGGAACGGCTGGCAGCCGAAGCCTCGGTATCGAAGCGGACTCTGTACCAACACTTCCCGAGCAAGACGGCCGTCGTGGAGGAGTACCTCCGCCACATCCAGCGAACCGTCGGCGATCCCGCCCATCCCAGCGCGACGGCGAGGCGCAGTCCAAGATCGCGCATCTTGGCGTCCTTCGAGACGCCGCCCGCAGCAGGGCTGATGCGTGGTTGCCCGTTCCACAATGCCGCCGTCGAAGCCGCCGACGGAATGCCGGAGGTGCACGAGATCGTCGAGGCGCACAAGCGCACCTACATCGAGGCGATGACCGACTTGGCGCGGCACGCCGGTGCTGCCAACCCAAGACTGGTCGGCCACCAGCTCGCCCTCCTGTTCGAGGGCGCCGCCGCAATGTCGACGTCGCTCAACGAGCCCGCCCCCTGGACGTACGCCAGGAAGGCCGCTCAGACCCTCCTCGACGATGCGGTCAGCCGACGTTCGGCTTGACGGCCACGACGACCTTGCGCTTCGCCCGACCAGATTCGACGTAGGCCATCGCGTCGTTCGTCTCGGCGAACGGGAACACCCTGTCCACGACCGGTCGGATGACGCCTGCGTCGATGAGCGAGGTGAGTTCCCGGAGCTGGTCGCCGTTCGCGCGCATGAACAGGAAGTGAAACGAGACGCCCAGGCGCCGGGCCCTGCGCCTCGTCGCCGAACTCAGGATGCGCAGCAGCAGTCGGACGTACCACGCGGCCCCCATCGTCTCGCCGAACACGTGGTCGGGCGGACCGGAGATTGAGACGAGCGTGCCGCCGCGCCTGAGGATGCGTAGCGACTTCTTCAGCTCGGCGCCTCCCTGACTGTGCAGAACGACGTCGTAGTCGTGCAGGACTTTCTCGAAGTCCTCTGTCTTGTAGTCGATGACGACGTCGGCGCCGAGGCTCTTCACCAGCTCGAAGCCGGCGGGGCTGCACGTGGTAGCGACGGAGGCGCCCAGGTGCTTGGCCAGCTGGATTGCGACCGTGCCCACCCCGCCGGTGCCCGCCTGAACGAAGACCTTCTGCCCCGACCGAAGGCCGGCCTGCTCGACGAGCGCCTGCCATGCGGTCAGTGCGACCAGGGGAACCGAGGCGGCCTCGGCCATGCCAAGCGTCGTGGGCTTGTGCGCGACATCGCGCTGGTTCATTGCGATGAATTCGGCGAACGTGCCGATTCGGTCCTTGTCTGGACGTGCGTACACCTGGTCGCCTGGCGTGAAGCCGCGGACGTGGGCGCCCACTCGGGTCACCACGCCGGCGACGTCGTTGCCCATGATCTGCGGAAGACGGTAGGGCAGTAGCAATTTGAAGTCCCCGTCGCGAATCTTGACGTCCAGCTGATTCACCCCGGCGGCGTGCACCTCGACGAGGACGTCGTCGTCGCCAACGACGGGTTCGGGCATGTCCGCTGCCCGAAGCGCGCTCTTCTTGGCATAGCGGTCGAGGGTGAAGGTCTTCATGGGTTCCTTCTCTTCGGTGACCGCGCGGACGCGTGTCGAGTCCCGGTCTTAGGTATACCGATTGGTGTACGAGGGACGGTACATGCTGCCGTGAAGGAAGTAAACCGGTCGGTGTCATCTACCCCGACGTCGGGACGTCGGTGGCCGGTTGGCGTCGATGAGTTCTTCGAGGTGGTGTGCGACCTGGGTCAACGGCTCGGTCGTGCGCGCGGCACGGGACAAGATCACTGCTCCCTCCATGGACGCCACGATGGTGGTCGCCAGCGACTGCGCCACGTCGTCCGCGATGCCGTCACGGGCCAATCGCTCGGCGAGTATTCCGCCCCAATTCGCGAAGACCTCAGCAGCTGCCTCTTTGGCTGCCGGGGCCTCCTCTCCGCTGCACGCCGCCGCCATGATGGGGCAGCCGCCCTCGAAGTTGGAGTTCGTCAGCACGTCGCTCCACATGAGGGCGAAAGCGGCGACTGGATCCGGCTCGTCGACGTACTCCCGGATGGTGGTCGTCATCTCATCGCCAGCGGCACGCGTTGCGGCAGTGATCAGTTCGGACTTCCCGCCAGGAAAATTGAGGTAGATCGACCGCCTGGTCACGCCACTGGTGTCCAGTATCTGGGCGATGCCGGTGCCCGCGACGCCGTGCCGCTGCATCAGGGTGGCGGTCGCCGAGGTGAGCCGATCTCTTACGCGCATGCTTGCAATATACCAATCGGTTTACTACGGTGGTCGAGGTTGGTATACCGAATGGTGTACCTGGACATTCACGCACTATCGGACACAGCCTGACCGAGAGGCCACACATGACCACCACGACGACGACGTGGCGCGACGTACCGACCAAGACGGTCGACGTCGACGGAACGACATTCGCCTATCGCGAGCTCGGTACCGGCTCCGACGTTCCCGTCGTGTTCCTCCACCACCTCATGGCCGTACTGGACGATTGGGATCCCCGAATCATCGACGGCATCGCCGCGCGGCACCACGTCATTGCCTTCGACAATCGCGGCGTCGGCTCGACGGGGTCCACCGTGCCGCCGGACGTCGAGCAGATGGGTGCCGACGCGATCGCGTTCATCTGTGCCCTCGGCTATCAGAAGGTCGACCTGTTCGGGTTCTCGCTGGGCGGAGGCGTCGCTCAGATGATCGCCCTGCAGGCACCGGACCTCGTCCGCCGCATGATCCTCGCGGGCACCGGGCCCCGCGGTGGTGGCGGCATCGAGAAGATCGGTGCGATCACGGCGCTCGCCTACGTCAAGGCATTCGCGACCTTCAGCGATGCTCGGAACTTCCTCTTCTTTCCCCGCACGGGCGAGGGGAAGCGGGCCGCGTCCGACTACTTCCGCAGGCTGAGGGAACGGACCTCAGACCGGGACCGGAAGATCAGCCTGCAGGCCCGCATCGGCCAGCTCAAGGCGATCCGACAGGCCGGCACGAGCGCGCCCGATGACTTGTCCGTGATCACCGCTCCGGTGTTCGTCGCGAACGGCGACCACGATCTGATGGTGGACAGCCGCCACTCGGCGGACATGGCGCGCCGGATGCCCAACGCTACGTTGAAGATCTACCCGAACTCCGGGCACGGGGGAGTGTTCCAGCATCACGAGACCTTCGTTCCCGACGCCGTGGCGTTCCTCGCCGGCTCCTGACCGACCCGAACGCTCGAAAGGACCACGACCGCAACATGAGCACGACACCCCTGCACGAACCATTGACCCTGCCCTGTGGGCAGGTGCTGCCCAACCGGATCATGAAGGCCGCACTGAGTGAGGCGCTCGGTAGCAAGACCAACGCTCCCGACGAGCGCCTGGAACGCCTGTACGCCAGTTGGAGCCGGGGTGGTTACGGGCTGGTGATCACCGGCAACGTCATGATCGACCGCACGCAACTCGGCGAGCCCGGCAACGTCGCCATCGAGGACGAGCGGGACCTCGATGCGCTGTCCCGCTGGGCCAAGTCCACCAAGGACGGCGGCGTGCCCATCTGGGTGCAGTTGAATCACCCAGGAAGGCAATCGAACCCACTGGCACTCGGACATCAGCCGGTCGCGCCGAGCGCCGTCGCCACGAGCCTTCCCGGCTCGCCGACGCCGCGAGAATTGACGTCGTCGGAGATCGAGGACGTCATCGACCGCTTCGCGACCGCCGCTGCGGTCTGCGAGTCGGCGGGCTTCGACGGAGTGCAGATCCACGGTGCGCACGGCTACCTCATCGCGCAGTTCCTGTCGCCACTGTCCAACCAGCGCGACGACGAGTGGGGCGGTGACCCGCAGCGGAGGATGCGGTTCCTCGTCGAGGTGGTGCGCCGCATCCGGTCACGCGTGTCGCCCGGTTTCGCGGTGGGGCTCAAGTTGAACTCCGCGGACTTCCAACGAGGTGGCTTCTCCGAGGACGAGTCCCGCAGCGTGCTCGCCGCGCTCGCCGGAGAGGGTCTCGACCTCATCGAGGTCAGCGGTGGGAGCTATGAGACGCCGGCGATGATGGGCAAGGCCGCGGACAGCACCAGGGCGCGCGAGGCCTACTTCCTCGAATACGCCCGCACGGTGCGTGAAATCGTGGGTAACGTCCCGCTCGCCGTCACCGGAGGCTTTCGTTCACGATCGGCAATGGAAGATGCGATCAGCGCCGGCGAGTGCGACGTCATCGGCCTCGGCCGGCCCACGGTCACGACCATCGACGCTGCCGACGCGATCCTCGATGGGCGGTCCGACGCGGTCGTCGCCCACGAGGTGCGGGCCGGAATGCGTCGACTACTCGGTAGGTTCGTGAACCTCAAGTCCTTCGACGGCATCCTGGAATTGAGCTGGCACACCGATCAACTTCACCGCGTCGGCGCGGGCCTCGAGCCGGACCTCGGGCGGGGTCGGCTCGCGACGACAGTGGCCATGGTCCGCCGCAACGGCACCATCTCCGTCGGGCGCAAGCGGGGTCTCTAGCCGTCGACGAACGCGATCAGCCGGGGATCGTCGGAGGTGAACCGGTCGACCTCCTCGCCTCCGTCGCATCGCAGTAGCGCGACCGTCACGCCGTGGCGGGTGCGGGCGATCACCTCCCACGTGGCGCCCGCGTCTACCCAGCGTTGGAGTTCGGCCACACGGTCCCGGTCTGCGGACATGTGCCCACGATTGCACACCCTCGCGCGTGACTCGCTGTAATAGGCTGCCGCCGTGGACGTCAGCTCGCGGGTAGGCATCGGTGCCGTGTTCGTATGGCTCGGCATGGTCCTTGCCATATCGTTTCTCGAGGCGCCGCTGAAGTTCCGCGCGCCCGGCGTGACGCTGCAGTTGGGGCTGGGAATCGGCCGGCTGGTGTTCCGCGCGCTCAACGTCTGCGAACTCCTGCTCGCCGTCGTCATCGCCGTCACACTGTTCACCCACGACACCTCGACGAGCATCGACGCCGCAGTGACGGTGGCGGTGGGATCGCTGCTGGTGCAGACCGTGCTGATCAGGCCGATGCTGTCGCGGCGGACGGCGGCGGTGCTCGAGGGTGAGGAGCGGGCGCGGTCGGTCGCGCACTACGCCTACATCGCGTTCGAGGTGCTGAAGGTGGTGGCGCTCATCGTCAGCGGCATCCTCCTACTCGGGAGCTAGCCCGACTCCTGTACCCACTTCTCGAAGGACTGCCATTCGACGTCGGGGTAGCGGGCGTGCAGGGCGGGGATGTCGGCGCTGTAACCGGTCGTCGAGAGGAACCCGAACATTGCCCGCATGTCGGGTGACTCGATCTCGGCCGGGTCGTGAGAGTGCGCCACCACCTCGAGCCCCCACGTCGCGGACAGGACGGCAGCCATCTGCCGCGGTGTCGGCGCATCCGACGCGACGTCGATGCGCACGCCCAAATGCGTTGCGGCATCGTCGAAGACGTGCATGACGAACCGGCCGAGATCACGCCTGGACAGCTGCTGCAGCGGAGTGTCCAGCCCCACGGCCAGGTCGAGGCGGCCGGCCTTCACGTCGTCGATGCCTCCAAGGAGGTTGTCGTAGAAGTACGTCGGCCCGACGATGGTGTACGGCACTCCTGAATCGGCGAGCAGACGCTCGGTCGCGGCCTTCGTCTCGAAGTGCGGGATGCCGGTGCCGCGGTCTGCGCTGGCGACCGACGAGAAGACCAGGTGCGGCACGGCGGCGATTCCGGCGGCAGCGACGACGGCCCGGCCCTGGGCCAGTTCGGCCTCCTCACCGTCCTCGAACGGCGTGGTCATCGCGAAGACACCGGCCGAGTCGCGCATCGCAGCGGCCAGCGCGTGGGCATCGCTGATGTTGGCCTCGGCCAGTTCGGCCCCGCGTTCCTGCAGTGATCGCGACCGCGCCGAGGACGCCGAGCGCACCACGGCACGGACGGACTGCCCGCTTTCGAGCAGCGCGTCGAGGACGGCGCCACCCTGTCCACCGGTGGCTCCCAACACGACGTACGGGTCGTTCATGATCAAGGCCTCCACATCGGTGCGAGCAAGAGGTGACACGCTACCCGAGTAGGCTCACGATCATCCCCATCAACGACGTGTCCGGCCCAGCGCTCCGCGTTGCCGTTTTGTCCCCCCTCGCGTGGCGGACACCCCCGCGGCACTACGGGCCGTGGGAGCAGTTCGCGTCGCTGCTCACCGAGGGACTCGTGGCGGCAGGCCACCACGTCACGCTGTTCGCCACCGGTGACTCGCTCACCTCGGCCGAGCTGCACTCCACCACGCGGCGCGGGTGGTCGGAGGACGAGTCGATCGACGCCAAAGTGGCCGAGTGCCTGCACATTGCGTCGGTCTTCGAGCGGGCCGACGACTTCGACGTCATCCACAATGGCTTCGACTTCCTGCCACTGACGTACAGCGACCTCGTCAGCACGCCGGTGGTCACCACGATCCACGGTTTCTCGTCCGAGCGCATCGTGCCCGTCTACGAACGCTACGACGCGACAACGGCTTACGTCTCCATCAGCGACGCCGACCGGCACCCGAGCCTGCACTACGCCGCGACGATCCACCACGGCATCGACTTCGGCGGCTTCGCCGTGCACCCGTCGCCGGGGGAACACCTGCTGTTCTTCGGACGGATCCATCCCGACAAGGGCACCGCCCACGCGATCGAGGTCGCCCGCCGCTGCGGCCGACGGCTCGACATCGCGGGAATCATCCAGGACGAGGAGTACTTCCGCACCGAGGTCGAGCCCCACGTCGACGGCGATCGGGTGCGCTATCTCGGTGCCGTCGACGCGTCGACCCGGGCCGAGGTCCTCGGCGGTGCGCACGCGCTGCTGCATCTGATCGACTTCGACGAGCCGTTCGGCTACAGCGTCGTCGAGGCGATGGCCTGCGGCACGCCGGTGATCGCGGCCGACCGCGGGTCCATGCCCGAGTTGATCACCCACGGCCGGACCGGGTTCCTGGTCCGCGACCTCGCCGCGGCCGTGGGGGCGATCGACGACGTCGGCGGGCTGGACCGAGCCGGCATCGCCGACCATGCGGCGCGGCGCTTCACCGTCGAGACCATGGTGGACCGCTACGTGGAGGTGTACCGCGACGTGATCGGAGACCGACCGTGACACTGCCTTCCGACGCCCCGTGGTGGCGAACCGCCGTGGTCTACCAGATCTATCCGAGGAGCTTCGCCGATTCCGACGGCGACGGCATCGGTGACCTCGGCGGCATCCTGCGGCGGCTCGGCCATCTCGAGGCACTCGGGGTCGACGTGATCTGGTTGTCGCCGGTCTACCGTTCGCCGCAGGTCGACAACGGTTACGACATCAGCGATTACCGCGACATCGATCCCTTGTTCGGCACCTTGGCGCAGTTCGACGAACTCCTCGCCGAGGTGCACCGACGCGGGATGAAGCTGGTGATGGATCTCGTCGTGAACCACACCTCCGACGAGCACCCGTGGTTCGTCGAGTCGCGGTCGTCGCGCGAACACCCCAAGCGCGACTGGTACATCTGGCGCGACGCACGCGACGGCGCGGAGCCGAACAACTGGGCGTCGTTCTTCTCGGGCTCGGCCTGGACGTGGGACGACACCACCGGCCAGTACTACCTGCATCTGTTCGACCGGAAGCAGCCGGACCTCAACTGGGAGAACCCCGAGGTACGGAAGGCCGTTCACGACACCATGTCGTGGTGGCTCGACCGCGGCGTCGACGGCTTCCGCATGGACGTCATCAACTTCATCTCGAAGGTCGACGGGCTTCCCGACGCCCGCCCGGCCTCCGGGCAGCAGTTCGTCAGCGCCCTCGACCAATTCGCCGACGGGCCCCGCATCCACGACTACCTCGCGGAGATGCGCCGAGAGGTGTTCGGCAGTAGGGACGCCGACTTCATCACCGTCGGCGAGATGCCCGGTGTGACGACCGAGCAGGCCCGGCTCTACACCGACCCCGCTCGAGGCGAACTCGACATGGTGTTCCAGTTCGAGCACATGTCGGTCGACCAGGCGCCGAACGACAAGTACGTCGACGGGGGCCTCGACCTCGTCGTGCTGAAGAAGTCACTGCATCGATGGCAGGCAGCGCTGGCCGACGCCGGGTGGAACAGCCTGTACTGGAACAACCACGACCAACCTCGCGTGGTGTCCCGGTTCGGCGACGACTCCCCGGAGTACTGGGCGGCTTCGGCGAAGGCGCTCGGCACCGTCCTTCACGGCATGCGCGGGACCCCGTTCGTCTATCAGGGCGAGGAACTGGGGATGACGAACTTCCCGTTCCGATCGGCGCAGGACTTCGTGGACCTCGAAGCCGTGAACTACCACCGGGGCGTGCTCGACGGCGGCGGCGACGCGGCTGCAGCGCTGGCCGGTCTGGCACACTTCAGCCGGGACAACGCCCGCACGCCGATGCAGTGGGACGGCGGGCCCAACGCCGGCTTCACCACCGGTGACCCGTGGCTCCCGGTGAATCCCAACCACTCCTGGCTGAACGCCGAGGCGCAGGCAGACGACGCCGACTCGGTGTTCGCCCACTATCGGGCACTGATCCGGCTCCGCCACGAACTGTCGGTTTTGGTCGACGGTGACTTGACGCCGCTGTGGGAGGAGGACCCGCAGCTCTGGGGCTACGTCAGGAGCACGGCCGAGACCGCACTCCTGGTGGTCGCGAACTGTGGGCGGGATCGCCGGACGGTGGACGTGGGCCCCGAATGGGTGGCAGCCGAACTGGTGCTGGGCAACCTTGCTGGAACCCCGGCCGCGATCGAGTCGGCGGCCCTCGACCTGGGCGGTTGGGATGCGCGGATGTACGTCAAAGGTAGGCAAAGCTACCCTAAGCAGGTCCGGTAGGCTCTGCGGTCGAGATGACTGAGATCGATGAAGCGTTGCCGGTCCTCCCGCGCGAGCTGACGTCCATCACCGACGAGGTGCGCGCCGTTCCGGCGCCACCGACCCCGGTGCTGGGCGAGCCGTACCACTTCCGCCTCGTCGATGCCCGTGCCGACGCCGAGATGATCTCCGAGTGGATGAACCGGCCGCACCTCGTCGAGGCGTGGGAGTACCCGCACCCGCCGAGCTGGTGGCGCAATTACCTCGGTGCGCAACTGGCGGGCGACTACTCGCGGCCGTTCATCGCCAGCTTCAAGGGCAAGGAGATCGCCTACCTCGAGGTGTACCGCGCCGCAAGGGATTCGATCGCTCCGCGGTATGCCTCCGATCCGCACGATCTCGGGGTGCACGCGGCGATCGCGGACCTGCGGTTCGTGAACAAGGGCATCGCGCCGATCCTGCTGCCGCGGGTGATGGCCAGCCTGTTCGAACTCGAACCCGAGTGCCGCCGCATCATGTTCGACCCCGATCACCGCAACACCGGCGCGCGGGCGGTCTGCGAGTGGGCGGGGTGCGCGTTCCTCGGCGAGCACGACATGGCGAACCGCCGAATGGCGCTGTACGCGCTGCCCCGCACCCCGGACGACGTGCCCAAGTAGCCCTAGATATCTACGGCAGCTGGTTGAACTCGGCGTACCCGTCGTAGTCGGGCTTCATCGCCGCCGCCACCAGCTCCCACAGCACCTCGTCGGTGCCGCCGCCCACGCGTGCCAACTTCATGTCACGCCACCACCTTCCGAGCGGTGTCTCGTCGACCAGGTAGCCCGAGCCACCGAAGACGTGCATGCATTCGTTGACCACCTCTTCGCCGAGACGGGCGGCGTTGACCTTCATGGCCGCTGCGGTACGCAGATCCAGCTTGCCGGTCGCGGCGATGCCGTCGAGTGCGTAGCGCAGCATGTCGACGCGCGCCTGCAGGTCGGCCATCCGCAGCCGGAGTGCCTGGTGCTCGTAGAGGGTCTGGCCGAACTGGCGGCGAGTCATCATGCGCGCCAACGTGATCCCGAGGACGCGCTGAGCCGACGACGAGACCAACCCGGCCACCGACATTCGCTCCTGCGCCAGTCCCCACGAGATCGCCGCCAGACCGATGCCCGCGCGGGCGACCAGAGCATCGGCGGGCACCCACGTGTCGATGTGGACGGCGGCGGTGTCGAGCGGTCCGGCGCCGACCTTGCGGTAGGGCGTCTGCACCTCGCACTGCGCCAGTGGGACGGCAATGACCACGACGCTGCCGTGCTTGCTGTTCGGGTCGTGATCGACGCTGCGGGCCACGGCCATGACGTGGTCGGCGATAGGGGACAGCGACACGTACTTCTTGATGCCGGTGACGCGGAACCCGTCACCGTCGGTGCGGACTTCGGTGCCGACGATCTGCAGGTCGGATCCGCCGGACTGTTCGGAGGCGCCGATGCACAGCACGGCTTCGCCGCGGATGGCCTGCTCGGCGATGTCCTTGAGGTAGTCGGACTTGCCGAAGCGGCGAAGGATGGCGATCGCCGAATCGTGCAGGCCGACACCGACTCCGATGCCCGCCGATCCCAGCTGGCCCAGCTTCCGCGCCAACGCGATCACCTTGGCCACGTCGGACTGCTGCTGCCCGGGCGGCCACTTCGCCGCGAAGACGCCGCTCTCGCCGAGGTACTCGATGAGTTCACGCGGGAAGCGCTCGGTGTCCTCGGCCTCGGCGGTCCACTTGGTCACCCGGTCGTCGAAGACGCGGTCGAGCAGTTCGGTGTAGCTCTCGGTCATGGGTTCGCGCCCTCCAGGTTTCGCTTGACCTCCAGCCGGCGCAGCTTGCCCGACGAGGTTCGGGGCAGTGCCCCGGGTGCCATGAACACGACGTCGGCGGGCACCACCCCGCACTCGGATGCGATGCGCGCGACCAGCTCGCTGCGTGCGGCGGGTTCGTCGGCACCCTTGAACTCCGCGGCGATCACCAGGCCGGGGCGTGCGGACGACTCGCCCGTGCCCACCGCGACGACCGCACCCTCGCGCACGCCGTCCACCTGCCCGGCGATGCGCTCGATCTCGGTGGGGAAGACGTTGCGGCCGGCCACGGTGATGAGTTCCTTCGCGCGGCCACAGACGACGAGACCGCCGTCGACGAAGTAGCCGATGTCGCCCGTCGGCAGCCACGCGTCGCGGTCGATGGGGTCGTCGTCGACGTAGCCGCTCATGAGCGACGTACCGCGGACCTCGACGTCGCCCACGTCGCGGCCGATGACCTCGGTGCCCCGCTCGGCGTCGGTGTTGATCCGCACCTCCATGCCCGGGATGGCGTCGCCGAGTACGGCGAACCGCCGGGTCGACTCACCGGTGTCGGTCGCGACGGCGGGCTCGTCGACCGCCAGTCCGGAGAACGGCATGGGAACCGTGACTGCACAGGTGGATTCGGCCAGACCGTATGAGGGTGCGAGGGCGGTCGGGTCGAACCCGAAGCGCGCCATCTCGGTGGCGAACCGCTGGGTGCCCGAGCAGTCGACCGGCTCACCGCCGTTGAGAGCGAACCCGAGGTTGCTCAGGTCCACGTCGTCGCCGACGATGCGCGCGTACTTGCCGATGATGTTGTAGGCCATGTTGGGCGCGGCGGTCATGGTCGCGCGACTCTCGGTGAGCCACTTCAGCCACCCGAATGGGTTGCCTGCGAACGACGTCGTGGGAGCCTGCCAGAGATCGGCGCCGCCGAGCGCCGAGGTGAGCATGAAGGCCAGGCCCATGTCGTGGTAGATCGGCAGCCAACTGTGCGCCCGGCTGTTGTGATCGACGACGACGCGGTCGACGAGACCGCGGTAGTTCGCCAGCGCCGCCGCGGGTGAGATGCGCGCTGCCTTGGGCGTTCCGGTGGAGCCCGCCGTCCCCTGCAGGATGGCGACCTGGCCGTCGGAGGACGTCGTGGAGGTGGTGGACCGGCGGTCGTGCGCCGCCTCGGTCACGTCGTGCAGCGCAACGGCACCGTCGCGACCACGGAGCAGGTCGAGCTGCGCGCCGTGGCTGAACACGGTCGTGACGCCGATGGAGCGGAACCGGCTCAGCGTGGCGTCGGCCCACTGGTCGGGATCGGCACCGCGAATGGGTCCGGGCAGGATCGACAGCGCAGCGCCTGCGAGGAACGTGCCGGGAATCGCCGAGAGGAACTCGATGCTGGGCTCGCCCACGAGGCCGATCGCGGGGGCGCCGTCGATGCGCTGGGCGACGTTCTGGGCGCGGGCATGCACCTCGTCCCACGGGTGGCGCTGCCAGTCGCCGGTGTCGGCGTCCAAGACGTTGAGCGCGTTGGGCGACCTCGTCATCGCCTCCGACAGTGCGGACGCGAGGACGTTCACGAGTTGCTGGGCGCCGCAGGCGTCTTGGCGAGGATGGCGTCTTCGAGTTCGCCGACGGTGTCGCAGCTCAGGAGGTCCTCTTCGGTCAGCGCGACGCCGAGCTTGTCCTCGATCGCGACCATGCCGACCGCGAACGCGACCGAGTCCAGTCCGACGTCGTCGATGAGGCGCGAATCACGCGTGACGCGGCTGATGTCGACGTTCATGTCGTCGCGCAGGATCTCGCTGAGGGCAGCGTTGACCGAGTCCGAAGTCGAGTTCTCCATGGCCGGGGACAGTACACCGCCACCTAAGGCAAGGCTATGCTTACGTCCCCGTGACGAGGTCACCGACGGCGAAGCCCGCGAACGCCGCGGCGAGGCCCACCGACAGGCTCGCCACGCCGTAGAGCAGCGCCACCCGTCGACGGGTCCGCAGCTGCAGGATCCACTCGAGGCCGAACGTCGAATACGTGGTCAGCGCACCGCAGAAGCCGACTCCCAGGATCTGCGACGCGACGGGCCCGACGGGGACGCTGACCAGAACGGCGAGCAGAAACGATCCCACGACGTTCACCCCGAACGTGCCCCACGGGTACGTCCGTCCGGCGTTGAACGCCCGGTCCGCGAGGTACCGCAGGGGCGCCCCGATCGCCGCGCCGAGCGCCACCCACAGCAGCGTCATCGTGCGGTCCTCTTCTCGAAGACCCATAGCCCGAGGGCCGCGGCGAGGACGCCGGAGACGAGCTGCAGCCCGAGGTATGTCATCCCGAGCCCGATGCGGCCGTTGGCGATGAGCTGGTGCACCTCGACGATGTGCGTCGAGAACGTGGTGTAGCCGCCGAGGAACCCGGTGCCCAGGAACGGCCGCAGGAGGTGGTGTGGCGCGAACCGTTCGACGCCGGCGACCAGGACGCCGATCAGGAAGCAGCCGGTGACGTTGATGGTGAAGGTCGCCCAGCCGATCGACGTCACGGGATGCGGCCACGTTTGCTCGATCACGGCGCGCAAGAGGGCGCCCAGCACGCCGCCGAGCGAGACGACCGCCAGTGTCCGCCACATCGTGGGAAGCATAGGAGCCGCGGAAGTTGAATTCTCGTGGACGGGCGGGTGCGCGGCGGTCGGGAAGAGCAGAATCGTCACCATGGCGGCCAATCCCCGCGCGGGGCAACCAGCGCAAGCAGACGACCTCATCGACGTGGCCCACGTGGTCACCGCCTACTACACGGTGGCGCCCGATCCCGACGACGTCGCGCAGCAGGTGACGTTCGGTACCTCGGGGCATCGGGGGTCCAGCCTCGATGCGGCGTTCAACGAGGCGCACATCCTGGCGACTACGCAGGCCATCGCGGAGTACCGCGCCGCCCAGGGCACCACCGGACCGTTGTTCATCGGGCGCGACACCCATGCGCTGTCGGAGCCGGCGTGGGCCTCGGCGCTCGAGGTGCTGGCCGCCAACGACGTCGTGGCGATGATCGACGCCGCCGACCGCTACACGCCCACCCCGGCGGTCAGCCACGCGATCCTGACGTTCAACCGCGGCCGGGACAGCGATCTTGCCGACGGGATCGTCGTGACGCCGTCGCACAACCCGCCGCGGGACGGCGGATTCAAGTACAACCCGCCCAACGGCGGCCCGGCCGACACCGACGCGACGGGTGCGATTGCCAAGCGCGCCAACGAGATCCTGCGCGGCGGTCTTGCCGACGTGAAGCGCATCCCGCTGGCGCGGGCACTCAACACCGCCGAGCGGCACGATTACATGAACGCCTACGTCGAGGATCTGCCGAACGTCGTCGACCTGCATGCGATCCGCGCCGAGGGGGTGCGGATCGGCGCCGATCCGCTGGGCGGGGCCAGCGTCGACTACTGGGCGGCCATCGCGGAGACGCACAAATTGGATCTCACCGTCGTCAACCCGCTCGTCGACGCGACGTGGCGGTTCATGACGCTCGACACCGACGGCAAGATCCGGATGGACTGCAGCTCGCCGAACGCGATGGCGTCGCTCATTGGGAAGATCGGTGACTACCAGATCGCCACCGGCAACGACGCCGACTCCGACCGGCACGGCATCGTCACGCCCGACGGCGGGCTGATGAATCCGAACCACTACCTCGCCGTCGCCATCGACTACCTGTACGGCAACCGGCCGGGCTGGCCAGGGTCTACTGCCGTCGGCAAGACCGCGGTGAGTAGCTCGATCATCGACCGCGTGGTCGCCGGGTTGGGCCGCAAGCTCGTCGAGGTGCCCGTCGGATTCAAGTGGTTCGTCGACGGGTTGATCGGCGGCTCCATCGGGTTCGGCGGCGAGGAGAGCGCAGGCGCATCGTTCCTGCGGACCGACGGGTCGGTGTGGACCACCGACAAGGACGGCATCATCCTGGCCCTGCTGGCGTCGGAGATCCTCGCCAAGACGGGTTCGACGCCGTCGCAGCGCTACGCCGAGCTGGCGGAGAAGTACGGCGCGCCGACCTACGCACGCGTCGACGCGCCGGCCAACCGCGAGCAGAAGGCGCGGCTGGCCAAGTTGTCGGCCGAGCAGGTCACCGCGACCGAACTCGCGGGGGAGCCGATCACCGCGAAGTTGACCGCGGCGCCAGGCAACGGCGCTCCGCTGGGTGGGCTCAAGGTGACCACCGAGAACGCGTGGTTCGCGGCGCGCCCGTCGGGCACCGAGGACGTCTACAAGATCTACGCCGAGTCCTTCCTGGGGCCCGAGCATCTCGCGCAAGTGCAGGAGGCAGCCCGGTCCGTCGTCAGCTCGGTGATCGGGTGAATACAGTCGTGGCGTGAGTTCCGACGCCGAAGCCGACTGTCCGGCTGCAACGAAAGGCAACGGCAAGGCGGCGAGCGAGTCGGCCCCGAAGGACAAGCTGCCCAGCGAGGTCTGGGTCCTGATCTTCTGCAACGCGGTCGTGGCACTCGGGTACGGCGTCGTGGCGCCGGTGCTGCCGCAGTACGCGCGCAACTTCGGCGTCAGCATCAGCGCGGCGACGTTCGTCATCACCGCCTTCGCGTTGATGCGCCTGGTGGGCGCACCGCCCGCCGGCATGCTGGTGCAGCGATGGGGGGAGCGGCGGGTCTACGTCTCGGGCCTGCTGATCGTCGCGCTGTCCACCGGTGCGTGCGCGTTCGCGCAGACGTACTGGCAGCTGCTGGTGTTCCGATCCCTCGGCGGACTGGGCTCGGCCATGTTCACCGTGTCGTCGCTGGGGCTGATGATCAGGATCTCGCCGCCCAATGCGCGTGGCCGGGTGGCGGGCATGTTCACGTCGGCGTTCCTGGTCGGGTCGGTGGGCGGCCCGGTACTCGGCAGCCTGACCGCGGGACTCGGCCTGTCGATGCCGTTCGTCATCTACGGCTGCGCGCTGCTGATCGCGGCGGGCGTCGTGCTGGTAGTGCTGCGCAAGTCGTCGCTCGCGACGCCCGGCGAGCAGACCGAGAGGGCGCTGAGCGTGCGCGAGGCGCTGCGCAACAGCGCCTACCGTGCCGCCCTGGCGTCGAACTTCGCGACGGGGTGGTCGGCGTTCGGGCTGCGGGTCGCGCTGGTCCCGCTGTTCGTCGTGGAGGTGCTGCACCGGGGGACGGGCGTGGCAGGCCTGGCGCTGGCGACGTTCGCGGTCGGCAACGTGTCGGTGGTGATCTTCAGCGGGTACCTGTCCGATCGCGTGGGCAGACGGATACCGCTGCTCGTCGGGCTGCCGGTGGCCGCGGCGATGACCGTGCTGGTCGGCTTCACGACGTCGCTGCCGGTGTTCCTGGTCGCGGCGTTCATCACGGGCGCGGCGACGGGCATCTTCATCTCGCCGCAGCAGGCGGCGGTGGCCGACATCGTCGGCAGCAAGGCGCGCGGAGGAACGGCCGTGGCGACGTTCCAGATGATGTCGGACTTCGGGGCGATCCTGGGCTCGCTCGCGGTGGGACAGATCGCCGAGCACCTGTCCTATGGGACGGCGTTCACGATCAGCGGCGCCATCCTGCTCTCGGCGGCGATCTTCTGGATATTCGCCCCGGAAACCCGCCCGCAGCCGTGTCCGGAGCACACACCCGCCCGACCGCTCGGTCCGGACGCCGGTGGAGAGGTGCCCTGACCACTGCTTTTGAACCGCGGGTTACCAGTGGTGTAACTTCGACTGGCACGACTCGAGGGGCTATGGCGCAGTTGGTAGCGCACCACACTGGCAGTGTGGGGGTCAGGGGTTCGAATCCCCTTAGCTCCACTTCATAATCGCAGGTCAGAGGCTTGGCCCGGATGCGCGTCAACCCGTGCGCACTTTGCCTGCGTGCGGTCGCCATTGACGCGGGCCTGCGGGCCGCCCGAGCGAGATGGGCTTCGCCAGGACCACGCAAGTCCGCGAGAACCGACGGGTTTCACGGACTCCTGTCGCAGGTGCTCTGATCCGCGATCTCAGGCGTGATCGGGGTCCGCTTCCGCTGAGCGCAGTCGGCGGCGCCGGGTCACGACGAATCGCAACGCCCAGACCGCGACGGCGGCCGCGATCAGGTACTGCAGGGTCGCCGTATAGGGCTCGATGGCGTCCCAATTGGCGCCCAGCGCGTAGCCGGCCGATATGAGCGCGCTGTTCCACACCAAGCTGCCCAGCAGGGTCAGGACGGTGAAGGTCGCGGCGCTCATCCGCTCAGTACCTGCTGGGATCGAGATGAAGCTGCGAAACAGCGGCACCATCCGTCCGAAGAACACCGCCTTGGTGCCGTGGCGCGCGAACCACGCGGTCGTCTTGTCCACGTCTTCGGCGGCCAGCAGCGGGATACGCAGTGCGAGCTTGCGAATTCGTTCGTGCCCGAGCCAGGCGCCGAGCCCGTAAAGCAACCAAGCCCCGACCACCGAGCCGATCGTGGCGCCGATGATCGCCTCAGCCAGCGACAGGTCGCCGAGACGCGCGGCGAAACCGGCCATTGGCAAGATGACCTCACTGGGCACGGGGGGGAACAGGTTCTCGGCGGCGATCGCCAGGCCCGCGCCGAGACCCCCCCAGCGCTCCATCAATTCGACTGTCCAGCCAGCGACACCGTCGACATCGGTGGCGAAGTGCGTCGCCAACAAGCCGCCTTTCGTTGGGGGCGTTCTGTTTCGAGGGTACCGGTGTTGGCGGGGCGCAAGAGTCGGCGCAAAGCGGGCTCAGCCCGGAAACCTGGGGCGAGCAGGGCGTCGGAAGCCGCAGGTGACGAACCGCACTGAAAAGACGGAGCATGCGCGGACTCGACGCGACCTTACTTCAAAGTAAGGTCAGCGCGATGACCAGCTCACTCACCTACCGTGCCTGGCAGAGTCTTTCCGGCAAGCCCGGTGGCAGCCGCATCTTCTCCGTCGCGGCCATGGCCCGCGTGCCGTACTTCGCCTCCGTCCTGCCTCACGTCGTCCGCATGGAGCTGGGCCTGGCCGTGGTCGAGATTCCGAAGTGGCCGATGATCCACAACCACCTGCACACCGTCCATGCAATCGCGTCGTGCAATGCCGCCGAGATGGCGATGGGAATGCTGATGGAGGCGACGGTGCCGACCACCCACCGCTGGATTCCGAAGGCGATGAACGTCCAGTACCTGCAGAAGGCGACGACGTCGCTACGCGCCACGGCACAGCTCGACGTACCTGACTTCGGCACGATCAGCGAGGGGACCGAGATCGTGGTGCCGGTGAGCGTCACCGACCGACACGGCGTCGAGGTCGTACACGCCGAGATCACCACGTGGGTGACGCCGAAGTAGTTCGGACCGGGACGCGCCTACGACACGTGTCGGCCGTTCACCAGATCGTCCAGCGCAGCTTCGGCGTCACGCCACGTCGGCACGAACCTCGCCATCGGCGCATCGCTCGTCCAGGCTTCCCACAGCGCACGGACCTTGCCGTTGCGATCGTTGACGACGATGTGCTCGATCCCGCAGAGCGTCGCGATGACGTGTCCGTGCAGGCGGTCCGTGACCAGGACTCGGCCCCGCGACAGGGTTCGGATGCCCCACTGCAGGTTCTGTCGCGCGAATCCGTTCGCCACGGCGGCGGACAGCGCGGGCGACGGAAGCGCGTCGGCCACGGTTACGGCGCTCCGACCGAAGTTGCGAAGACTGAGGATGCGCGCCGTGTTCCAGTCGACGGTGGGCCGCCCAGGATTTCGTTCGGCTGCGGCTTCGCCATCTCGGCGCGCCTGCAGGACCACGTCTTCGAGCGGAGGCTGCCGGTCGAGTGTTCCCAGTGCGAAGGCTGCGTCGGGGACGAGAACGGTTCGGCACTCGAATTCTCGCTGGGCGATCGCCAGTGAGCGATGATCGCGCACGAGGAGGGTGAAGTCGGGATGCGATGCAATGGCTCGCTTCAACCGGTCCAGGACCCCCGCGTCGGTCACTTCGATCGATTGAGGCATCTGCACGATTTGCCGGTCGGGGAAGTCGGTCAGAATGCGCACTCGAAGGTCGTCGTGGACGGGGTAGAGGCCGCCGAGGTTGCCGCCACCATTGAGCACGATCGGCCCGTTCGCCGTCATCTTGTCGCGCCGGTACGTCCGTGACGACGTCGTCGACCGCACCCTGATGCCCAACTCGTCGGCGACCGCGAGGCAGCCGAGCCAAATCGCAGAGTCGCCGCAGTTGAAGTGGTGAGGGAAGTCGGTCAGGTCCCATTCGCGGGTTCCAGCGAAGATTGGCCTGAGTTCGTCCAGGAGGAGGCTGCGGATTTGCTCGACGATCTCAGTCAACGAGCAGCCTCATCGGCTCGAGGAGATTGCATGCGACGCGCGGCGGATCGGGGTGCGGTCGTTGCCCCGCAACCGCGGAGCCGACTCGGCCACGTCGCGCGGTTCGCTCTTGGGCTTCGAGAGCGCGCCGGCTTCTTCGACCAACATTCCTAGGGAGAACGCCAGCATCATCACGGTCTTCCGGCGCCAGCGCGGCACTCGTCCGACCGTCGCCCAGAGCGCAAACCAGAGCGCCGCTTGCGCGCCCGCGACCGCCGCGACCGGCACGGAGACGAGATGGGGCTTGAACTTCTTGGCCAGACAGACCTCGCCGCGGCCGAAGTTGAAGTGCTGCTGGAAGGCTGCCGACAGGTCGGTGTGCTGCAGCTTGTCCACGACCGCGTGCGGCACGAACGTCATCTGGTACCCGACGCGCGACGTACGGGCGAAGAAGTCGATTTCGTCGGCCCCGCCCGCCAAGCCTTCATCGAAGCCGCCGACCGCGTCGAACGCCTCACGGGTGAACCCGCAGTTCGTGCCGTTCGCGTACGCGCTCTCGCACATCATCGACTTGTACAACTTCGATTCCCTCGCCAGCACCGTCCCGTCAGCCAGCACGCGGTTCAGGGAGCCGCCGACTGTGTGAGCGCCGCTTCGGAACGCCCGCCAATATGCGTCGATCCACCCGGGCCGCACTACGTCGTCGGCATCCGTCAGGAGAATGGCTCGGCCACGCGCGGCACGGGCGCCGACGTTGCGGGCCTGATTGACGCCAACTTTCCTGGACGCGTCCACCACTCGCACCCGCGGATCGCGCTTCGCGAAACCCCGTGCGATCTGCACCGTCTCGTCAGTCGATCCGTTGTCGGCGACGATGACCTCGAACGTCGCATGTGAATCCTGCGCCAGCAACGCGTCGAGCTGTTTGCCTATGAACCTGCCCCCGTTGCGAACTGGGATCACCACGCTGATGTCCGCCGTATGTCCCGCACTCCCCATGCCCTGTGAGAATACTGTGTAGGGGTCCATCGGCAAGTTGAGGGTCCAGATTTGCGGGTGTTCGCTTCATTCGCTCCGCTACGCCGCAGAAATGCGACCAACGGTACGAATGGCCTCGTTCCCGTTGACGCGCAACAAGATCAAATTCCGGCTTGGATTCATGCTTGAAGGTCTTGCGGTAGCTAAAACGGCATGTGCGGGCGAAGTGGCGACTATGACCCGACCGGCGTCAAGGCGGCCGTTCGGCTCAGGCGTCGTGAAACCGATTCCATCAGAACAGGATTCGTCGTTAACCGGCACTGTTTCACGTGTGGGGTGCAATCTCGCTCGAATGTGAAGCGCGGACGGTCCTGCGTGCGTTGATGATTGCTGTAATCACCCATCCGTGACCGTCGCTCGAATCCGTCTCGAATTCCGCAGACGTAGTCGAGGCTGGACGTCTTCTTCGCGTGTCCGGTCTCGTGATCTTGAAATGACCCAGCGCGAACGGAACTTCGCCGGACGGCCGAACCCATCCGAGGAGATTGACACGACGGTTCCCAGTCCTGGCGATCTTGGTCGGTGCGTGAACTGATCTTCCTTTTGTTCCTGCTGTCGCCATTCGGATTGCAACAACGAGCAGGCGGGACCGGCATCGGCGCGATGCTGCTTGCCGACTACCCGCACTTCCGGGCCGCCGTGGCCTGACGGTAGGTCTACACACGGAAATTTCCCCGACCCGTCCGGGGCTGTCATGGTCAACAGTTCGAGCCCGATTCGACCGAGGGACGTCACGCGCGTGAGAGCCATAGTCTTCGATCCCGATGTCCCTCGGAAGTTCAGGTTCGGCGTGGTGGCCGACCCCGTGCCCGCTGCGCCGAGCGAGATGCTGATCGAGGTCAAGGCCATCTCGTTGAACTTCGGCGAGGTGTTCTCGACGGACAACGCCGAGGATTCCGGCGATGTCCCGGGTTGGGACAGTTTGGGAGTGGTCGTGGTACCGGCTGCTGACGGATCGGGCCCGCCCGCGGGTACGCGGGTCGTTGGCGCGGGGTGGTCGCAGGCCTGGGCGCAACAGCGCGTCCTCGCCTCCGGCAACGTCGCAGTGGTGCCCGACGCACTGGACTTTCAGACTGCGGCGGCGCTTCCGGTCGCCGGCGTGACCGCGCTACAGATCGTGCGACGTCTCGGGCCCGTCGTCGGGCGCCGTGTTCTGATCACCGGTGCATCGGGCGGTGTGGGCAGGTTGGCCGTGCAGTTGGCCGCTCGGCCGGCGCGCACGTCGTCGCAGCGGTCGGAAGCGCCGAGCGGGGCGTTGGTCTGCGCGAACTCGGGGCCGACGAGGTCGTCGTCGGACTGCAGGGAGTGGCACCCGTATACGGGGTGCTCGAGCACGTTGGCGGCGCGATGCTAGCCGAGGCGTTCGCTCTGCTGCACGACGGTGGACGGGTGATCTCCGTGGGTGCTGCCTCGGGTCAACCGACGACCATCGATTACGAAGCGGAACGAATGACGATGTCGAAGAAGCGGATCGAAATCTTCATGATGGAGTGGCCGATCGCGGCAGACCTGCAATACGTGGTCGACCTGGCCGCGAGCGGCCAACTGGATGCGCAGATCGGCCATCGCGATTCCTGGGACGCTTTCGACGTCGCGATCGATGCGCTGCTCGGCCGCAAGGTCGCAGGCAAGGTGGCGCTCACCGTCAGCTAGGCGCGCCCGGAACCTCAGTCCAACTCGGCGAGGGCCTTGCGGGCGGCCTCGAGTTCGGCCTCGAGGGCAGCGACCTTGGCGGCCTGCTGTACGCGTGCCTCTTCGATCACCTCGTCGATCGGGGTGGCCAGGTCCTCGTGGAGTTCCTTGGCCGCGCGGGAGACCGCCGCGGCCGCGACGGCGAGGTCCCGAGCGAGGAACGTGTTGCCCTGCTTGAGTTCTGCGCGCCATTCGCCGTCAGCGGTACCGGTGACGGTCAGCGTGAGTTCGAGGGTCTTGGCCTTCCTGCCGGCTGACTTCTTGGCCGGAGCCTTCGTGGGTGCCTCCTCCGCCGGGGCGGGGGTGGAAACGGCGGGCGGTGCGTCGATCGGCAGGGTGTCTACGGTCATTGGGCGGCGATCTCCTCGAAAGATTGCCCGCTGTGCGCGGGCGGGCGCTGGAGCAGTCATTAGAACACGCGTTCGAAGAACGGATCAACCCGTTCCAGGTTCGGCGTCCTCGGTACGCAGGATCTCGCGGGCCCGGCGCATCACGTCCAGTTGCGCGTCGTTGTACAACTCCGACATGGCCGCGGCGACGGTCCGATCGAAGTGGCGCGGCCCCTTCGGGGCGTCTGCCCGCGACTCCAGTACGCCGGGGTGCGCGGCGTAGACCTCGCGCAGGTATGGCACGAGATGCTCGACGAGTTCCCGACGAGTCGACTCGTCGGCGTCGGCAGGCAGGTCGTCGAACGCGAGCACGCCCGCAGGCTCCTCGGGAACGTTCTCCAACAACTCGCCGTAGTCCGCGAGGCCGCGTGGTCCCAGCACCCTCGTCATGACGACGACGAGCGACCGGTCCGCGTCCGAGAGCTTGGCCACTGCATCGGGTCGGACGAAGTTCGGCGGCAGGTCGATGTGCGCAGAATCGTTCAGTAGCGCGGCCAGTTCGGCGCGTGCGCTCCGGATGCGCTCCATCTTGGCCGCGAGTTCGTCGTCCAGGGCGCGCAGTGCTTCTTCTGGGTGTTCGTCCGTGTCGCCCATGGCGGCGATCTGGGGGAGGGAGAAACCCAGGTCGGTCAGTCGTTTGATGCGCACCAGTCGAACGAGATGAGCAGCGCCGTACTGCTTGTAGCCGTTGTTGTGACGGTCGGGTTCGGCGAGCAGACCGACCTGGTGATAGTGGCGGACCGCTCGCAGGCTCGTGCCTGCGAGTTCGGCGATCTCACGGGTGCTCCATGCCACGCGTCCATTGTCGGGCACGTCTTGGTTTGACTGTGCCGCTACGTCACGGTGTGTCCTGGCGGCATGGCATCACACGACGCGACGACATCCGACGTGACCCCGCAGGACACGACACGAGCAGACGAGCACATCACACTCCTGGACCGCATGGGTGGCGTGTCGGGCCTGGTTGCCGCCAGCGTGCCCACGTTCGCCTACCTCGTGGCGAACGCGCTGGCTGGACTGGACGCTGCAATCGTCGCTGCTCTGACCGTCAGTGTCGCGCTGATCGCGTGGAGGAAGTACCGCAAGCAACCGATCCAGCCGGCCGTCTCCGGACTGCTTGGCGTGGTCGTCGCATCGTTGATCGCCCTGTACACCGGTTCCGCCGAGGGCTACTTCCTACCCGGCATCTGGGTGAGTTTGGCGCTGGCCGCCGTGTTCGCGATCTCCGTGGTGGTGCGACGGCCACTGGTGGGCGTGGTCTGGCACGCGCTCACGAGCACGGGGGACCGCACCGCCTGGCACGCCGACAAGGGTGCCCTGCACGCATTCGACGTCGCCACGCTGACCTTCGTCGCGGTGTTCGCCGCGAGGTTCGTCGTCCAGGACTGGCTGTACGACGCCGGTTCCGCCGGTTGGTTGGCGTTCGCACGGATCGCGATGGGTTACCCGCTGCTCGCGCTGGCGCTCCTGGTGACCTTCTGGGCGGTTCGCCGAGCACGCGGACGGCTCGACGTCGTGACCGACGAGCAGCGGGAGAGGCTCGCGACGCGACCGAGCAACTAGCTCGTCGAGCGAAGCAACTCCAGCGAGTACTCGTACGCCCAACTGGCCAGCGCCGATTCCCTGACGCTGTCGTATCCCGGCTGAGCGGAACGGTATTCGTGCATCCTGGCGTCCGCCGCGTACCGCGCGGCGGCCTGCTCCACGGTCTCGGGTGCGATCCGATTGGTGGTGAGCAACGCGAAGTCTCGCATCGGGTCCATCGTCATCCTTGGGGTCCGGTACTGCTTGGGCTGTGGACGGCCTGGGGAGCACTGTGCTGCAACCGTAGCCATGGCTGGCGCATCTCTTGCTCACGACGAGCCTGCTCGGCAGCGACGATCAGATGAACTCTGCGCGTGAGCTGCTCGCGAGTCATGCCGAACTCCAGCATCACCTCCTCGGCGGGAGGACCGCCGTAGGGGACCCAACTGCGGACGAAGTCCAGAAGCTGTCGGTCGAACCGATCCATCACGTCACGACCCGCCCTTCTTCTTGTTGTAGACGTCGAAGCCCACCGCGGCCAGGAGCACCAGACCCTTGATGAGCTGCTGAATGTCGCTACCGATCCCGATCAGCGACATGCCGTTGTTGAGCACGCCGAGCACGAAGCCGCCGATGATCGCGCCGAACACCGTCCCCACCCCGCCGTTCGCGGACGCGCCGCCGATGAACGCCGCTGCGATCGCCTCCAACTCCATGCCGATGCCTGCCTGCGGCGTGGCGGAGTTGAGTCGGGCGGCGAAGAGGAGGCCGGCCAGGGCCGAGAGCAGACCCATGTTGACGAACACCAGGAAGGTGACCCGCTTGGTCTTCACGCCGGACAGCCGCGCGGCTGCCACGTTGCCGCCGACGGCGTACACCTGACGCCCGAAGACGGTGCTGCGCATCAAGAATGCGTACAGCACGAATGCCACCGCAAGGATGATGCCGACGACCGGGACGCCCCGGTAACTGGCGAGCAACAGCGTGAAGGCGGCCAGCGCGGCGACGATCGCGGCGCACTTGGCGACGAACCAGACCAGCGGCAGCACGTCGAAGCCGTAGCGAGTCTGCGTCCTTCGCTGGCGGACCTGCTGCCAGATGGCCGCGGCCATGACGAAGACCCCGAGGATGACCGTCGGCCAGTGGTAGAGACTTGCGCCGCCCACCTCGGGCAGGAATCCGCTGCTGACCTGACTGAAGCTGCGGGGGAACGGGGCGATCGACTGCCCCTCGAGCAGATACTGCGTCGCGCCGCGGAACACCAGCATGCCGGCGAGGGTCACGATGAACGAGGGAATGCCGACGTATGCGATCCAGAACCCCTGCCACGCACCGATCAGCGCACCCAGCAGCAGGCACACGATCACGGCCACGGGCCAGGGCATGTCGTACCGGATCATCAGGACTGCCGACATGGCGCCGACGAAGCCCGCGATCGACCCGACCGACAGGTCGATGTGCCCGGAGATGATCACGATGACCATCCCGATCGCCAAGATGAGGATGTAGCCGTTCTGCTGAACGATGTTGGTGACGTTGAGCGGTTTGAGCAGGATCCCGCTGGTCCAGACCTGGAACAGGATCACGATCAGCGCCAGCGCGACGACCATGCCGTACTGCCTGAAGTTGCCCCGCAGCGCGGTCTTCAGTCGCGACGCCGGGGAGTCCGGTGGTGGGGGTGCCTGCGCGCTCGACGCCGCGTCCACCGTCGAACTGGTGGTCATGTGGTGGGTCCCTTCATCATGAAGTGCATCAATGTCTCCTGGGCAGCGTCCGCGCGGTGTACCTCACCGGTGAGCCTGCCCTCGTTGAGGGTGTAGATCCGATCGCACAGGCCGATCAGCTCCGGCAGTTCGGACGAGATGACGATCACCGACTTACCCTGCGCAGCAAGGTCGTTGATGATCGTGTAGATCTCGTACTTGGCGCCGACGTCGATACCGCGCGTCGGCTCGTCGAGTATCAGCACGTCCGGGTCGGCGAAGATCCACTTGCTCAAGACCACCTTCTGCTGGTTGCCGCCCGAGAGGTTGCCGGTGATCGACTTCACCGAGTGCGCCTTGATGCGCATGTCCTTGCGGAAGCGCTCGGCGACCACCGTCTCCTGGTGCTCGTTGACGATCGATGCCCTGCTGACCTTCGACAGCGAGGCCAAGGTCACGCTGCGGGCGATGTCATCCATCAGGTTGAGCCCGTAGTGCTTGCGGTCCTCGGTGGCGTAGGCGATGCCGTGGCCGATCGCCTCGGACACCGTCCGGGTGCGAATCTCCCTGCCGTCCTTGAAGACCGCGCCGCCACCCTTCTTTCCGTAGCTGCGGCCGAAGACGCTCATCGCCAACTCGGTGCGCCCTGCGCCCATGAGGCCGGCGAGGCCGACGACTTCACCGCGCCGCACGTTGATGGAGACGCCGTCGACAACCTTGCGCTGCTGGTCGAGTGGATGGAACACCGTCCAGTCCTCGACGGCGAAGGTGACGTCGCCGATGGCGTGCGGGCTCCGCTCGGGGAAGCGGTCGACCATGTCGCGGCCCACCATCCCGCGGATCACGTGTTCCTCCGTGAGCCCCGTTTCGACCGGCCGGGTTTCGATGGTCTGTCCGTCGCGCAGGATGGTGATCGTGTCGGCGACCCGCATCACTTCGTTGAGCTTGTGCGAGATGATGATGCAGGTCAGGCCTTGGGTTTTGAGTTCGACGATGAGGTCGAGCAGATGCCTGCTGTCCTCGTCGTTCAGCGCCGCGGTGGGCTCGTCGAGGATCAGGAGCTTGACCTTCTTCGACAGCGCCTTGGCGATCTCGACCAGTTGCTGCTTGCCGACGCCGATGTCCGCGATACGCGTGTGCGGGCTCTCCTGCAGGCCGACCCGTTCGAGCAGCTGCTGCGCGTGGGTCATCGTCTCGTGCCAGCTGATCACCCCGGCGGACGCGTGTTCGTTGCCGAGGAAGACGTTCTCGGCGATCGACAACACGGGTACCAGCGCGAGTTCCTGGTGGATGATCACGATGCCGCGCCGCTCGCTGGACCGGATGTCCTTGAACTCGCTACCGGCGCCGTCGAAGACGATGTCGCCCTCGTAGCTGCCGTGCGGGTAGATGCCGCTGAGCACCTTCATCAGAGTCGACTTGCCGGCACCGTTCTCGCCGCAGATCGCGTGGATTTCGCCGGTGCGCACGGTGAGGTTGACGTCGCTCAGGGCGGTGACGTCGCCGAACCGCTTGGTGATGCCGCGCATCTCGAGCAGGGGCGCGGCCGCGGCATCGTTCACGCGACCTGTGCAGCCGTGTAGTAGCCGGAGTCGACGAGCACCTTCTGGTAGTTGTCCTCGTCGACGCTGACCGGTTCGAGCAGGAAGGCAGGGACGACCTTCACCCCGTTCTCGTAGGTCGTGGTGTCGTTGACCTCGGGGGTGCCGCCCGTCAGCAGCGAATCAGCCATCTGCACAGCCGATTTCGCGAGTTCTCGGGTGTCCTTGAAGACCGTCTGCGTCTGCTCGCCTGCGATGATCGACTTGACCGAGGCGAGTTCGGCGTCTTGGCCGGTGACGATCGGCAGCGGCTTGTCGGGAGTACCGTAGCCGGCGCTCTTCAACGCGGAGATGATCCCCAGCGACATGCCGTCGTACGGGGACAGCACCGCGTCGACCCGGCCACTGGTGTAGGCCTTGCTCAGCAGGTTGTCCATGCGCGACTGTGCGAGGCCACCGTCCCAGCGCAGCGTCGCCACCTGGTCGAAAGTGGTCTGACCGCTCTTGACGACGAGCTTGCCGCTGTCGATGAAGGGCTGCAGGATGCTCATCGCGCCGTTGAAGAAGAACGTCGCGTTGTTGTCGTCCGGCGAACCGGCGAAAAGCTCGATGTTGAAGGGCCCCTTGCCCGAAGCGAGACCCAGCTTGTCGGTGATGTAGGACGCCTGCAGCACGCCGACCTTGAAGTTGTCGAACGTGGCGTAGTAGTCGACGTTCGCGGTACCGCGAATCAGCCGGTCGTAGCTGACGACGGGGATCTTGGCGTCGGCGGCGCGCTGGAGGATGTCGGTCAGCGACGAGCCGTCGATCGGTGCGATCACCAACGCCTTCACGCCCTTGGTGATCATGTTCTCGATCTGCGAGACCTGGTTCTGCACCACGTCGTCGCCGTATTGCAGGTCGGTCTCGTAGCCGAGGGCGGTGAACTGCTCTGCCATGTTGTTGCCGTCGGCGACCCACCGTTCGGACGACTTCGTCGGCATCGAGATGCCGACCGTCCCCGTGCGCTCGCCATCACTGCCACCGGTTGCCTCCGTCGTGGTGGAGCGACCGCAGCCGGCGCTGGCGAGCGCGGCGACGACGGCGAGCGCGCCCGCGACACGAACAAAGCTCTTGCGCATGAATTCCTCCGGTTGATCCGTGTCGCCCATCTCGGTCGCGGGGCAGCAGGCCACCTGCGATGTGAGCGCTAACATCGAAGATCATGTGACGCGGCTCACGCTTTGTCAAGGAGCATCGCGATCCGATGTGAGCGCTCACGAGACCGTTGACAGCCATGGAATGTGAGCGTTAACATCCGAGCCAGTGTAATCCCGGTCACAGCGCTCCAGTCCGCACCGCGACCAGCTCTCCGCTCATCATCACCGCCCTGACCAGGGCGGACGCACCCAACTCGAGGAGTCGACGTGAACAGAGTCATGACCGCGATGACCGCCATCGCCACGATGGGCATGCTGGCCGCTTGCGGTAGCGGACCTGCGCCGAGCGGCGGATCCGATGCCGGTTCGCAGGGCGGCCCGATCACCATGGGGTTTTCTCAGGTCGGCGCCGAAAGCGGATGGCGAACCGCCAACACGAAGTCCATTCAGGAGGCGGCAACGGCGGCCGACGTCGACCTCAAGTTCTCCGACGCCAACGGCGAGCAGGAGAACCAAATCAGCGCGATCCGCTCCTTCGTCCAGCAGCGCGTCGACGTGATCGCGTTCAGTCCGGTGGTCAGGACGGGTTGGGACGCCGTCTTGCTCGAGGCCAAGAACGCCGGGATCCCGGTGATCCTCACCGACCGGGCCGTCGACACCCAGGAGAAGGACGTCTTCAAGACCTTCGTCGGAGCGGACTTCGTCGAGGAGGGCCGCCGAGCCGGCAAGTGGGTGGTCGAGCAGTACGCGTCGGCGCCGGGACCCGTGAGCATCGTCCAGCTCGAGGGCACGACGGGTGCCGATCCCGCCATCGAGCGCAACACCGGATTCGCCGACGCCATCGCGGCGAATCCCAACCTGAAGGTGATCGCCTCCCAGAGCGGCGATTTCACCCGGTCAGGCGGCAAGCAGGTCATGGAGGCCTTCCTGAAGGCGAATCCGAAGATCGATCTGGTGTTCGCGCAGAACGACGACATGGGCCTGGGCGCCATGGAGGCCATCGAGGCAGCGGGGCTCACTCCCGGCAAGGACGTCAAGATCGTCGCCGTGGACGCCACACATGACGGCATGCAGGCCCTGGCCGATGGCAAGTTCAACTACATCGTCGAGTGCAACCCGCTGCTCGGGCCGCAGCTCATGGATCTCGCCAAGAAGGTGGTCGCCGGCGAGCCGGTACCGCCGCGCGTCGTCACTCCGGACGAGGCCTTCGACCAACAGCAGGCCGCCGCAGTCCTCCCGGACCGCAAGTACTGACGCACACTCCAGACCAGGAAATCGCCATGACCGCTTCGGTTCTCGCGCCCACCGACACACCCGTGGTCGACATGCGCAACGTCACGATCGGCTTCCCCGGCGTCAAGGCGCTCGACGGTGTCGACTTCCGGCTGCTGCCCGGCGAGATCCACGCGTTGATGGGCGAGAACGGCGCGGGGAAGTCGACGCTGATCAAGGCGCTCACCGGGGTCTACGACATCGACGCGGGGCGCATCGCCGTCGATGGTGTCGAGCAGCGGTTCAACGGTCCGCGCCAGGCGCAGGACGCCGGTATCAGCACCGTCTACCAGGAGGTCAACCTCTGCACCAATCTGACCGTGGCGGAGAACATCCTGCTCGGTCGCGAGCCGCGTCGATTCGGGCGCATCGACTACCGGGCGATGAACGAACGGGCCGGCGAACTGCTGGCCGAACTGGACGTCACCATCGACGCGAGGTCCACTCTGGGCGACCATCCGATCGCACTGCAGCAACTGGTGGCCATCGCGCGAGCGACGGCGGTGTCGGCGCGGGTGTTGATCCTCGACGAACCCACCTCCAGCCTCGATGCCGACGAGGTGGCAGAACTCTTCCGGGTCATGCGTCGCCTGCGCGACGGCGGTACCGCGATCCTGTTCGTGTCGCACTTCCTCGACCAGGTGTACGAGATCTCGGACCGGATGACGGTGCTACGCAACGGCCGTCTCGTCGGCGAGTACCCGATCGCCGAACTGGACAGGGTGAGCCTGATCGCGGCGATGATCGGCCACGACCTCGAGATGCTCGAGAAGATCGAAGAAGCCGTGGCCACCAGCGAGGACGCATCCGACGAGAAGGTACTGGGCGCACGGGGGATCGGACGAGCACCAGGGTTGCAGCCCGTGGACGTCGACGTCCGTCGCGGCGAGGTGGTCGGACTGGCCGGGCTACTCGGCTCCGGCCGAACCGAGCTGGCGCGGTTGCTCTTCGGTGCCGACCGTCCGACCAGCGGCCAGATCTCGGTCAACGGGAAGCCAGCAGCGGTGCGCTCGCCCCGCGCCGCGATCGCGAAGGGCTTCGCGTTCTCATCGGAGGATCGCAAGCGCGAGGGAATCGTCGGCGAACTCACCGTGCGCGACAACCTGGTGCTGGCGCTGCAGGCGCGTCGTGGGTTCGCACGTCCCTTGTCGAAGAAGGCGAAGGACGACCTGGTGGCCCAGTACATGGAGGCGCTCGACATTCGGCCGCGCAACCCGTGGGCGCTGGTGCGGAATCTCAGCGGCGGCAATCAACAGAAGGTGCTGCTGGCGCGGTGGCTGATCACCGAGCCGCAGCTCATCATCCTCGACGAACCCACCCGCGGCATCGACGTGGGCGCGAAGGCGCAGATTCAGCGACTCGTCACCGATCTCGCCGCCGACGGAATGGGCGTGGTCTTCATATCGGCCGAACTCGACGAAGTCGCGCGCATCAGTGACCGCATCGTGGTCCTGCGCGAAGGACGTTGCGTCGCGACCGTCGGCAACCAATGCACGGTGCGGGAACTGACGGCGCTGATCGCGGGCGGTGATGCACGGTGAGGCAGAAGGTGATCGCCTCGCCGCTGCTGTGGCCCGTGCTGGCGCTGATCGCATTGCTGGCCGTCAACGTCGTCCTGACACCCAGCTTCCTGGCCATCCGCGTTCAGGACGGACACCTGTTCGGCAGCCTGATCGACATCCTGCGCAACGGTGCGCCCACCATGCTGGTCGCCCTCGGCATGACCCTCGTGATCGCGTCGCGCGGCATAGACCTGTCGGTGGGCGCAGTCGTCGCCGTCAGTGGCGCGCTGGCGTGCGCCCACATCGCCTCCGCCGCCGACCCGGCCGGCGCGGGCACCGTGATCACGGCGGCCGGCATCGCGCTCGGTGTCGCCGTCGCACTCGGCCTGTGGAACGGCGCGCTGGTATCGGTGTTCGGCGTCCAGCCGATCATCGCCACGCTGGTCCTGATGACGGCAGGTCGGGGCATCGCGCTGCTGATCACCGACGGGCAGATCGTCACGGTGACCAGCGCGCCGTTCAAGGTGCTCGGCGCGGGTTACGCGTTCGGCCTTCCGGTGGCGATCCTGGTCAGCCTCTCGGTGTTCGTCCTCGTCGGTCTGCTCACGCGGCGTACCGCTCTCGGCATGTTGCTCGAGTCGGTCGGCATCAACCCCGAGGCGAGTCGGCTCGCCGGGGTGCGGTACCGCTCGATCGTGTTCGCCGTCTACGTGTTCTGCGCGCTCTGCGCCGGCATCGCCGGCCTCATGATCGCGTCGAACATCTCCGCCGCCGACGCCAACAACGCGGGGCTCTGGATCGAGATGGACGCCATCCTCGCCGTCGTCATCGGCGGCACGTCGCTGCTGGGTGGGCGCTTCAGCCTGACCGGGACGATCATCGGGGCCCTCATCATCCAAACCCTCACCACCACCGTCTACACCGCCGGGATCACCCCGGAGACCACGCTGGTGTTCAAGGCCCTCGTCGTCATCGCGGTGTGTCTGCTGCAGGCGCCGAAGTTCCGGGCAGCGCTCACCCGGCGCAGGCCGACCCGCAGTGCCACGACCCCGACAACGGAAGGCGTTGCGCAGGAGCCCATCCTGGCGCCTGAGTCGGCGGTGTCCGGGATGGCCACGAAATGAGCACGGTGAGCGCACCCACCGAGGCCGCGCCCCGTCTCGTCGTCCGGCAGCTGGTGCAGCGCGCCCGCGGGCGTTACCTCTCACCGTTGGTGTCGCTGGCGCTGTTCATCGCGATGTTCGGTGCTCTGATCGCTCGCTACGACTTCGCCAGCCCCACTCAGGTGTTCTTGAACCTGCTGGTGGACAACGCGTATCTCGTCGTCCTCGCCGTCGGGATGACGTTCGTGATCCTCACCGGCGGCATCGACTTGAGCGTCGGATCGGTGGTGGCACTGTCCACGGTGATCGTCGCCACCACGCTTCAGGCCGGCTGGCCGATGCCGTTGGCAGTGGGGGCGGTGCTGATCGTCGGGCCGCTGCTCGGGCTGATGATGGGGCTCGTCATCGAGTACTTCGACGTCCAGCCGTTCATCGTCACGCTCGCAGGCATGTTCCTGGCCCGCGGACTCTGCTACGTGATCAGCGTCGACACGCTGCCGATCGAGGACCCGCTGTTGCGCGAGTTCGGACTGAACTACGTGTACCTGTACGAGGACAAGTTCATCCGGTGGACGGTGATCATCGCCGTCGCGGTGGTACTGGTCGCGGCGTACGTACTGCACGAGACCCGTTTCGGCCGAACGGTGCACGCCATCGGGGGCAACCGCCAGTCGGCGCAACTGATGGGACTCGGCGCCGCACGGGCACGGGTGTCGGTGTACGCGATCAGCGGCCTCTGTGCGGCGCTGGCCGGTCTGCTGCTCGCCGTCCAGAAGTTGTCCGGGTACAGCCTCAACGGCATCGGACTGGAACTCGACGCGATCGCCGCGGCGGTCATCGGCGGAGTCCTGCTCTCCGGCGGCGTCGGATTCGTCCTGGGCTCCGTCATCGGCGTGCTCGTGCTCGGCACCATCCAGACGTTCGTCACGGCCGAGAACCTCGACTCGTACTGGACCCGAATCATGACCGGCGTCCTGTTGCTGGTATTCGTCCTGGTTCAACGCCTAGTGATGAGGAAACCCGGATGAACAGCCCCTCGATGCCCCCGATGACGCCCAAGCCGGTCATGGCCGACGTCGCCCGACTCGCAGGCGTCAGCCACCAGACCGTCTCGCGCGTGATCAATGGCTCCTCCAGCATCCGCCCGGCGACCAAGGCGCGCGTCGAGCAGGCCATCGAAGAACTCGGGTACCGGCCCAACACCGCGGCGCGGGCATTGGTGACCAGACGCTCGGGGATCATCGGCATCGTCGGGACCAACAGCGCGCAGTACGGCCCCTCGAGCATCCAGCGATTCGTCCAGGAAGCCGCCCACGCGGCAGGCTACTTCTCCAGCCTGGTGCCGCTCTCGGAGATCACGCTCGACGAACTCCGAAGTGCCCTGGACCATCTCGCTCGTCAGTCCGTCGAGGCGATCGTCATGATCGCCGCTCAGGAGGAGGCGCTGGCCGTCGTGCACTCCGCCGACGCCGGCCTGCCGCTGATCGTGGTCGAAGGCGATCTCTCGGGGCGCGGGCTCAGCGTCGGCGTCGACCAGATCGACGGAGCGCGCCAGGCCACCCGGCATCTGATCGATCTCGGGCATCGCGCGATCGTCCACGTCTCGGGTCCGATGACCTGGACCGAGGCCAAGGGGCGCCGGACCGGGTACGAGGCAGCGCTGCGCGATGCCGGGCTGACGGTGCCCAAGGAGCACTGGGAGGGCGACTGGACGCCCGCGCGCGGATACGAGATCGGCCGCGAGCTGGCGCGACGCGGTGACACGACGGGTGTCTTCGTCGCCAACGACCAGATGGCGATCGGCGTGTTGCACGCGTTCGCCGAGGCGGGCGTGCGGGTGCCCGAGGACGTCAGCGTCGTCGGTTTCGACGACATTCCCGAAGCCGGCTACCTCAACCCCGCGCTCACCACGATCAGGCAGGACTTCCAGGCAGTCGGCCAACGGGCGATCGACCTCGTGACGACGACGCTGAACGGGATGCCGGCCTCCGTGCCGCTCCTTCCCCCCGAACTCATCATCCGCAAGAGCACGCAACGCATTAGGAGACCCCTTGAGTGACGAGAAGTACACGGTCGGAGTGGATTTCGGGACCCTGTCCGGTCGCGCGCTGGTCGTCCGCGTCAGTGACGGCCACGAACTGGCAAGCGCCGAGCACGCGTATCCGCACGGAGTGGTCTCCGAGTCGCTGCCGGGCAGTGCCACGCGACTTCCATCGCGGTGGGCCCTGCAGGTTCCCAGCGACTACGTCGAGGTGCTCCGGATCGCGGTGCCGGAGGCCGTGGCCAGATCCGGCATCGATCCGGTCGACGTGATCGGGATCGGAACCGACTTCACCGCCTGCACGATGGTGCCGGTGCTCGGCGACGGAACGCCGCTGTGTGACGTGGCCGCCTACCGCGACCGGCCGCACGCCTACGCCAAGCTGTGGCGTCACCACTCGCCCCAGCCGCAGGCCGATCGCATCAATGCCGTTGCCGCGCAACGGGGCGAGTCATGGCTGCCGCGCTACGGTGGCCTGATCTCGAGCGAGTGGGAGTTCGCCAAGGCGCTGGAGATATTCGACGAGGACCCACAGCTGTACGAGGTGATGGACTCCTTCGTCGAGGGTGCCGACTGGATCGTCTGGCAGCTGTGCGGTGCCTACGTCCGCAATGCCTGCACGGCCGGCTACAAGGGCATCCGTCAGAGCGGCCTCTACCCGTCGCGGGAGTTCCTCGCCGAGGTGCGTCCGGGCTTCGCCGACTTCGTCACCGACAAGCTTGAGCACCCGATCGGCCAGCTCGGCGACCGCGCGGGCTCGCTCACCGAGCAGGCCGCGGGTTGGACCGGCCTGCGCGAGGGGATCCCCGTTGCCGTGGGCAACGTCGACGCCCACGTCACCGTGGCTGCGGCCGATGCGTTGCAGCCGGGGCACCTGGTCGCGATCATGGGTACCTCGACGTGTCACGTGATGAACTCCGATGTGCTGCGCAACGTTCCGGGCATGTGTGGCGTGGTCGACGGCGGAATCTGCGAGGGCAGCTGGGGTTACGAGGCCGGGCAGTCGGGCGTCGGCGACATCTTCGGCTGGTTCGTCGACAACTGCGTTCCAGAGGACTACCAGGTCGAGGCGCGCCGCCGCGGGTTGACCGTCCACGAACACCTCACCGATCTCGCGGGCCGCCAGCGCGTGGGGCAGCACGGGTTGGTGGCGTTGGACTGGCACAGCGGGAACCGTTCGGTGCTCGTCGACCACGAACTCTCCGGCGTCATGATCGGCCAGACGCTCGAGACGACCTGTGTCGACATGTACCGGGCGCTGCTCGAGGCGACCGCGTTCGGGACCCGCATGATCGTCGAGACGTTCGTCGACAGCGGCGTGCCGGTGACCGAGCTGGTAGTCGCCGGTGGACTGTTGAAGAACGGCCTGCTGATGCAGATCTACGCCGACGCCGTCGGATTGCCGCTGTCGATCGTGCCGTCGGCGCAGGCGCCGGCACTGGGTGCGGCGATCCACGCTGCCGCCGCTGCCGGCGTCCATGCCGACGTCCGCACGGCCGCCGCGGCGATGGGCAGACGAATTCCTGCCGCGTACAAGCCGATCCCGGACAACGTGGCGGCCTACGACCGGCTGTACCGCGAATACGTCGCCGCCTACGAGTGGTTCGGCCGTGGCAACGACATGATGCGGCGGCTACGCCGCATCGACACCCGCCAAACGGTGGGTGCCTCGTCATGACCATCACCTCCGAAATCGACCACGTCGTCTCCGAACTCCGCCGCCAGGTCTGCGACCTGCATGCGCACCTGACGCACTACGAGTTGGTGATCTGGACCGCGGGCAACGTCTCGGCCCGCGTGCCCGGCCGCGACCTGATGGTGATCAAGCCGTCGGGTGCCGACTACGACACGCTGACCGCCGAGGACATGGTCGTCTGCGACCTGTACGGAAACCTCGTCGACGGAGTCCTTAGCCCGTCGTCGGACACGGCGGCGCACGCCTACGTCTACCGGCACATGCCCGCGGTGGGTGGCGTCGTGCACACCCACTCCACCTACGCGACCGCGTGGGCGGCGCGCGGCGAGCCCATACCGTGCGTGCTCACCATGATCGCCGACGAGTTCGGCGGTGACGTCCCGGTCGGACCATTCGCGCTCATCGGCGACGACTCCATCGGTCGCGGCATCGTGGAGACGTTGCGCGACAGCCGATCTCCGGCGGTGCTAATGCGCAACCACGGGCCGTTCACCATCGGGCGCACTGCTCGAGATGCGGTCAAGGCCGCCGTGATGGTGGAGGACGTCGCCCGCACCGTGCACATCAGCAGGCAACTCGGGGACGCAACCCCGATCGGTGCCGCGGACGTGTCGGCGTTGTTCGAGCGGTACCAGAACGTGTACGGCCAGGCCGGCCGGCATGCCGACCCCGTGCAGGAGGACCAGCGATGATCGCGTCTCGACTCGTGACCAGTCAGGTGTGGTTCCTCACGGGCAGCCAATCGATGTACGGGCAGGACATCCTCGAGCAGGTGGCCGATCAGTCCCGCCGGATCGCCGACCGCCTCGACGGCAGCGCCGAGATCCCCGTCGAGGTGCGCTGGATCCCGGTGGTCACCGATTCCGACCAGATCGCCCGGGTCCTGGGTGAAGCCAACGCGTCCGCCGAGTGCATCGGCGTCGTCGCGTGGATGCACACGTTCTCCCCGGCGAAGATGTGGATCCGTGGGCTGAAGGCGTTGCGCAAACCACTGCTGCACCTGCACACGCAGTTCGGTGTCGAATTGCCCTGGAGCAGTATCGACATGGACTTCATGAACCTCAATCAGGCCGCGCACGGCGACCGGGAGTTCGGCTACATCCAGTCGCGGCTGTCGCACCCGCGCAAGACGGTCGCCGGACACGTCGACGACCCACGCACGCGGGAGCGCATCGGGTCGTGGACGCGGGCCGCCCTGGGGCACGCCGAGCTGTCGACGATGAAGGTCGCACGCTTCGGCGACAACATGCGCGGCGTCGCCGTGACCGAGGGGGACAAGGTGGAGGCCGAGGCGCACTTCGGTGTGTCCGTCGACGCCTACGGTGTCAACGACCTGGTCGACGTCGTCGAACGCGTCCGACCCGTCGACGTCGACAAGCTGGTGCGGGAGTACATGGGCACCTACGAGGTGGCCGCCGAGCTGCTGCCGGGCGGGATCCAGCACGCCTCGCTGCGGTACGCCGCGCAGATCGAAGTCGGGTTGCGGAAGTTCCTCCACGACGGTGGCTTCCACGCGTTCACCACCAACTTCGAGGACCTGGGCGGCCTGCGACAGCTGCCGGGTCTGGCGGTGCAGAGGCTGATGGCCGACGGCTACGGCTTCGGCGGTGAGGGCGATTGGAAGACCGCCTTGATGCTGCGCACGATCAAGGCGATGGGCGAGGGTCTGCCCGGTGGGACGTCGTTCATGGAGGACTACACCTACGACCTGACACCGGGTCGCGAACGCATCCTCGGAGCGCACATGCTGGAGGTGTGCCCGAGCATCGCGGGCGCCACGCCCACCGTGGAGGTGCACCCGCTGTCCATCGGCGGCAGGGAGGATCCGGTGCGACTGCGCTTCACCGCCGCCGCCGCCGACGCGGTCGTCATCGGAATCTGCGACATGGGTTCGCGATTCCGGCTGGTGGCCAACGAGGTCCGGATCATCGAGCCGCCCGCCGAACTGCCGAACCTGCCGGTGGCGTGCGCGGTGTGGGAGCCCCTGCCGTCCTGGTCCACGTCAGCAGAAGCATGGCTGATGGCCGGTGCGCCGCACCACACGGTGATGACGACCGCGGTGGGAACCGACGCGATCGAGGACCTCGCGGCGATGACGAACACCGAGCTGCTCCTCATCGACGCCGACACCACCGTGCGCGGCTTCGCGCACGAGCTGAAGTGGAACGACGTGTATCACCATGTCGCCGTCGGCCTCTGACACCGGCGGGGGCCGGATGCTCGCCGCACGCCTGCACGCCGTCGGTGACGTTCGGGTAGCGCCCGAGCCGGCTCCCGACGAACCCGCCCCCGGCTCGTCGCTGGTGGCCGTGACGTCGGTCGGAATCTGCGGATCGGACCTGCACTGGTTCACCGACGGGGGGATCGGCGAGAACCGGATCGAGCACCCCGTGGTGCCGGGACACGAGTTCGCGGGGGTGGCCCTCACCGGCCCGTACGCGGGGCGGCGGGTCGCGGTCGACCCCGCGATTCCCTGCCGGCTGTGCGAGATGTGCCGCTCGGGGTACCACAACCTGTGTCCGACAGTGGAGTTCGCCGGGCACGGTGCGGTCGACGGCGGCCTTCGGGAGCAGCTGGTGTGGCCCGACCATCTGCTGCACCCGCTGCCCGACGATCTCAGCGACGATGCCGGCGCCCTGCTCGAGCCGCTGGGTGTCGCCATTCATGCCGTGAGCGTCGGTCACGTGCGGGAGGGTGCCGACGTACTGGTGGTCGGAGCGGGGCCGATCGGCGTGCTCGCCGTCCAGGTGGCCCGGCAATCCGGGGCAGGCCGGGTGTTCGCCGTCGAACCGCTCGCGCACCGTCGCGCCACCGCGCAGCGCTGCGGCACCGACGCGGTGTGGAGCGCCGGTGAAGGGGCGCAGGCGGTGCTCGACGCCACGGATGGTCGGGGCGTCGACGTCGTCATCGAACTGGCAGGCACCGACGCGGCGATCGCCACGGCGGTCGCGGGAGTTCGGCCGGGCGGCCGGATTGCGTTGGGCGGCATCCCGTCGGAGGACGCGTCGTCGTTCCCCGCCGCGGCGGCGCGCCGCAAGGGACTGACGTTCGCGATGGTGCGCCGGATGAACGAGACCTATCCACGCGCGATCGAGCTGGCGACCACGGCGATCGACCTGGATCAGCTGGTCACCGAACGGCACCCGCTGACGGAGGCGGCCAAGGCCTTCGGCTCCGCTGCCGAGCGGCACGGCGACAAGGTCGTGGTGGCCGTGTCGGAGAGCTGACCCGGCAGTGCGTCACCAGCCGCCGATCCAGCCCTCGAAGATCGCATCCGGTTCGTCGTCGGGACTCATCGAACGCCCGACCAGGAAGTCGAAGTCGCAGCCCTGGTGGGCTTGCAGCACGCGCTCGACGTACATCGACGCGTAGCCGCGGGTATGACGGGGCGGTGTGAGCACCAATGCCGATCGCCGCGCGGACAACTCGTCGTCGGAGACCAGCACGTCGAGTGTCCCCGCGTGGGCGTCGAGTGCGATGACGTCCCCGTCGCGGACCAGGGCGAGCGGGCCGCCGACCGCCGATTCCGGGCTGACGTGCAGCACGCAGGTGCCGTAGGCGGTGCCGCTCATCCGGGCGTCGGAGATGCGGACCATGTCGGTGACGCCCTGTTTGAGCAGCTTGCTGGGAATGGGCAGCTGGCCCCACTCGGGCATGCCGGGAGCGCCGCGCGGACCCGCAGATCGCAGCACTAGCACCGAATCCGCGGTCACGTCGAGGTCTGGATCGTCGAACCGTCGCATCAGATCCAACATGTCCTCGAACACCACGGCCGGCCCCTGATGAACGAGCAACGACGGAGTGGCCGCGCTGCACTTGATCACCGCGCCGTCAGGAGCGAGGTTGCCGCGGACGACCGCGAGTCCGCCGGGCGGTTGGAACGGCCGGCTCAGCGCAGCGATGACCGCAGTCTCGGTCGCCGCGGCGGTTGGTAGGTTGTCGGCCACGGTCTTGCCGGTGACGGTCACGGCGTCGGTGTGCAGCAGCGACTCGACCGACTTCATCACCGCCGGGATCCCGCCGGCGTGGAAGACCTGCTCGACGAGGTGCTCGCCGGCAGGCCGCACGTTGACGACCAGCGGTGTGCGCGCCGAGAGTTCGTGAAAGCGGTCCAGCGACAGCGGGACTCCGACCCGGCCCGCGATGGCCAGCAGGTGCACGATCGCATTGGTCGACCCGCCGACGGCCAGCATCAGCGTGATGGCGTTGTCGAACGCCTCGGCCGTCATGACCTGCGACGGCCGCAGCCGCTCGACGGCCAACCCGACCGCCCGCGCCCCGACCTCCTCGGCGACCTGCAGACGGCGCGAGTCCATCGCGGGGATGGCCGCACCGCCGGGCAGCGTCATGCCGAGGCCTTCCACCAGCGTGGCCATCGTCGACGCGGTGCCCATCTCCGGGCAGTGCCCCCGCGACGGCCCCGCCGCCGCCTCCAGTTGCTCGTACTCGGCCATCGACATCCGGCCTGCCCGCACGTCGTCGATGTACTCCCACAGATCGGTGCCAACCCCGAGTTGCTTGCCCCTGAAGACCGCGGGGGCGGCAGGCCCGCCGGTCAGCGCGATCGCGGGGACGTCGGCACTCGCCGCCCCCATCAGCTGTGCCGGGACCGTCTTGTCGCAACCGCCGAGCAGGACGACGGAGTCGAAGGGGTAGGCGCGGATCGACTCTTCGACGTCCATTGCCATCAGATTGCGGAACAGCATGGTGGTCGGCTTCATCAGCTGCTCACCGAGCGACATGGTGGGGAACTCCAGCGGGAACCCGCCCGCCGCCAGTACGCCGCGTCGCACCGAGTCCGCCAGACCGCGAAAGTGCATGTTGCAGTTGACGACCTCGGACCACGAGTTGCAGATGCCGACGATGGGTCGGCCCTCGAACGCCATCCGGGAGAACCCCGACGCCCGCATCGCCGACCGGTGGACGAAGCCAGGCACGTCCTTGCCCGCGAACCACTTCGCGCTCCGCAACCCCACGGGCGGCGTCGACACGGTCAGCGGACCCGCGCCGCGTACGCGGTGACCTTGCGCAGCGCCGGCTGTCGTGCCGCACGGTAGCCCACCCAGCGTCCGGGCTTGGTTGACATCAGGGTGCCGACGAAGCGCTGCTGCCACGGGGCCTTCTTGCCTCCGGTGCGAACGCCCGTCGTCGCGGTTGGGGCGGCGATGCCCGCCGCGTCGGCGAGTGCGACCTTGGCCGCGTTGTGCCCGTTGGCCCCCATCACGCCGCCGCCGGGGTGGGTGCCCGAGCCGCACAGGTAGTAATTGGTCACGGGGGTGCGGTAATTCGCCAACTCTGGGATGGGTCGCGCCCCGAACAGCTGGTCGAGCATCATGCTGCCGTGGAAGATGTTCCCGTCGGTGATCAGGTACTCGTCGTTGAGATCGTCGGGTGTGATGATCACGCGGCCGACGATGTGCTCACGCAGATTGGGCGCATAGGTGAACAGGTCTTCGAGTACGAGGTCGGCCCACTTCTCCTTCTCGGCCGCCCACGTCGTGCCGATCAGCTCGGACGGGAGCTGCTGGATGCCCAGGGTCATGGTGTGCAGGCCCGCAGGCGCCAGCGAGTCGTCGGTCACCGATTGCGTGACCGCCTCGATCACGAACGTGCTGGGGAAGGTGCCGCGGCGCTGCGCCTCGTAGGCTTCCTCGAACGCCTCACGGCTGGGTCCCAGCAGTTGATGCCCGTGGTGCTGTGGTCCCTCCGAGGCGTCGGGGAACGGAAGGTACTGCGGCAGTTCGTCGACGAGCAGGTGAATCCTGGCCATCGACCCGCGGGTGTCGATGTTCTCGACGTCGCGGACCAGTTTGGCCGGCAGCACCCCGGGCTCGATCAGCCGGAGTAGCGACCGCTTGGGATCGGCGTTGGAGAAGACTTGTCTCGCGGTGACGACGCTGCCGTCGGCGAGGCGCACGCCGGTGGCCGCGCCGCGTTCGACGATCACCTTCTCGACCGGGGTCGAGGTGCGAATGGTCGCGCCGTAGTGGCGCGCGCCGGCAGCCAGTGCCTCGCTGATGGCGCCCATACCGCCTCGCGCCAAGCCGAATTGACCGAAGTTGCCGTTGAACTCGCCCCAGGAGTGGTGCCCGTAGGTGTAGGCGGTCCCGGGCGTCGAGGGACCGCCGAAGATCGACACCATGCCGAAGAACGTCAGCATGCTCTTGAGGCGCTCGTCTTCGAAGTACCGGTCCAGCAGGTCCCGGACGGAGAGCAGCGTGAACTCGTCGAACAGCGTCTGCTCACCCGCGGCCTCGAACGCGGCGAAGACCTCCGAACGCTGCGGCGGCGGCGCCAGCAGGTAGGGGGTGACCAGCCCGGCGAAGCGCTGCAACCGCACCCCGAAGTCGAGGAAGGCCTGCGCGTCGTTCCTGTTGATCTTCTCCAGTTCGCGCAGTGTGCGGTCGGTTTCCTTCCACATGGTGAAGGAGGTGCCGTCGCGAAACAGGCTGAACGACAGGGCGTCCCCCTGGTACAGCTCGAGGCCGAACCGTGCCAGTTCGAGTTCGTCGATGATCTCCGGTCGTAGCAGGCCCGCGATGAACGCGCACGACGACCACTTGCTGCCCGGGATGAGCTCCTCGGTGACGCAGGCCCCGCCGACGACGGCCCGCGCCTCGAGGACCAGCACCCGCTTCCCGGCCCGGGCCAGGTAGTTGGCGGTCACCAGGCCGTTGTGCCCGGCGCCGATGATGACGGCGTCGTACTCCGGTGTCTCGGTCATGTCAGATCTCCTGCGGAAGTTGTGAGTTCGCGGGTCAGCAGTGTCGAGACGCTGCCGGGTTCGACCAGTTCGTCGAACCTCTCGATCACGGGCTCGAGTTCGGGTGCCGACTCGAGGAGCCGTTGCCATTCGGTCCACGACGAGACCGTCATGACCTCGACGACCGTGACGCTCGCGTCGTCGGCATGCTCGGCGAGGTAGACGTCGAACCCGAGTACGACGTCGAAGGCCAGGCACGTCGGCCGGTCGAGTTCGGCGGAGAACCGCTCGAACTGCTCGGCGCCGACCCCGGGACGCAACCGAAAGGTGTTGATCGCGCTGACCGCCATGTCAGGCGATCTCGCGGTTGATCATCACGTGCTTGATCTCGGTGTACTCCTCGAGGGCGTAGACCGACATGTCCTTGCCGTTGCCGGACTGCTTGAAGCCGCCGTGCGGCATCTCGGGCGTGACGGGCAGGTGGTCGTTGATCCACACGGTGCCGAACTGCAGATCGCTCGACGCGGTCATGGCCTTCGAGAGGTCGTTGGTGAACACCGATGCCGCCAGCCCGTATTCGGTGTCGTTCGCCCAGGCGATGACGTCGTCGCCGTCGTCGAACCGCGTCACCGACGTGACCGGACCGAACACCTCCGTGCTGACGATCTCGTCGCCCTGGAGGGCGCCGACGACGACGGTGGGGGCGGTGTAGAAGCCGGTGCCGGGGTTGTCGCCCTGGATCAGTTCGGTGTGCCCGGTGGCCTTGGCCCGTTCCACGAAGCCCTCGACCCGGTCGCGGTGGGCCGCGGTGATGACCGGCCCCATGCTGGTGTTCTCGTCGGCGGTGTCGCCGAGATCGAGTTCCTTGACCGCCTTCTCCAGGCCGGCGACCAACTCGTCGTGCACGTCGGCGTGGACGTAGAGCCGCGACGCGGCCATGCAGTCCTGGCCCGAGTTGCAGAACGCTCCCTCCATGATCTTGCCGACGGCCAGCGGGACGTCGGCGTCGGAGTAGACCAGCACCGGCGCCTTGCCGCCGAGTTCGAGGTGCAACCGCTTGAGGTTGGAGTCGGCTGAGGCGTGCATCAGCGCCCGCCCCGTTGCGACCGATCCGGTGAGCGACGACATCCGCACCCGCGGGTGGGCGACCAGTCGGGCGCCGACGTCCTTGCCGTCGCCGGTCACGACGTTGAACACGCCCGCGGGAAACAGGTCCTCGGCGAGTTCGGCGAGCCGCAGCACCGAGTAGGGGGTGTGCTCGGAGGGCTTGAGCACCAGCGTGTTCCCGGTGAGCAGAGCGGGGGAGATCTTCCAGATCGCCATCAGCAGCGGGTAGTTCCAGGGGGCCACCGAGCCGACGACGCCGAGCGGGTCGCGGCGGATGATGCTGGTCTTGCCACGGACGAACTCGGCTGCGGCCCGGCCTTCCATGGTGCGGGCGCCGCCGGCGAAGAACCGGAGGTGATCGGGAATCATCTCCATCTCCTCCAGCGCGAGGCCGATGGGCTTGCCCACGTTGCGCGACTCGATCTCGGCGAGCGTGCGCTGGTCGGCCTCCACGCGGTCGGCGAGGGTGAGGAATGCCCGGGCCCGTTCTCCCACGGGTGTTTTCGCCCAATCGGGGAACGCCGCCTCGGCGGCTGCGACCGCGCGGTCGACGTCGGCCGCACCGCCACGGGCGATCTCGGCGAAGGGCTCTCCGGTGGTCGGGGCGTTGACGTGGTCGACGCCGCCGTCGACTGCGTCGGTCCAGGTGCCGTCGATGAACATCTTGGTGTGGAAGGTCATGCTCACTCCTAGGTGGTGGGTGTCGCGTCGGTGGTGGGTGCGCCGCCGGCCGCCATGGTCAGCAGGGCGCGGACTTCGTTCTTCGACATGGGTTGTTGCGCAATCGACGTGTGCACCATCAGGCCCTCGACGACGACGTCGACGAGCCGAGCGGTGGTGCGGTCGAAGTGCACCGCCAGGGCGTCTTCGGCGCGTTCCATCCAGCGCTGGGTCAGGCGCCTGATCTCCGGCCTGCGCACTGCGTCGCCGTACAGCTCGTAGGTGACGGCGAGTTCGTTGGGACGGCCCGCGAGGTCGTCGGTGATCGCCGAGGCGATGCACTCGATGAGGTCGTCACCATCGCCGCACGACGCCAGACGGGTTTCGAACCTGCTGGCCAGTGTGTCGACGTGCGCCTCGAACGCCTGCTGGACGAGGTCGTCGAGCGTGGCGAAGTGGTAGGTGACCGAGCCCAGTGGCACGTCTGCGGCCGTGGCGACGGCCCGGTGCGTGATGCCGGCCACGCCGTCGCGGGCGAGTACGTCCAGGGCCGAGGCCACGATGCGCTCCTTTCTGTCGGGGTCGTGTCGACGTGCCCGCCGCGGTGCGGAACCCATGCCCACTCCTTCGTTAAGAACATTCGTACGCATCGTTGCGGACAAATGTACGTAACGTCGAGCGTCGGCGCGCGGCGAATCGTGAAAGAGGTTGGTGTTGCTGGGTTACTGAGCTTCTGGCGCGGGCTCGGCCAGGTCACGCTCGTTGAGCGCCTGCCCGACCAGTTCGTATCGCGCCGGTGCGACGAACCGCAGGTAGAGCCCATACGCCGCGCCCGCCAGGAACGCGATGAACACCAGCGACAGCATGACCGCGGCCATCGTGCCCTGCACACCGAGCAGGACGTCGAGGCTGTCGAGGGTCAGGACGAAGAACCCGGCCAGCCCCACGATCGCCAACAGCGGTGCGATCACGGTGTTCCATGGCCGCTTGTCGACGTTCGACCTGCGGAAGAACGCGAAGATCGCGATGCCCGCGACGAGTTGCGACAGGATCACCCCGACCGTGCCGATGCCCGTCGCCCACGTGAACAGCGTCGCGAACGGGTCCTGGTCGAAGAGTGCGAACAAGGCGATCACGATGCCGACGGACGCGCTCTGCGCGATCGCGGCGACCCACGGGCTCTGGCGACGGGGCAGTGTCCATCCCAGTGGCTTCCAGATCAGCCCCTGCCTCCCGAGCGAGAACATGTAGCGGGCGACGTTGTTGTGGAAGGTGACGATGGCCGCGAACGTCGCGGTGACGATCAGGATCTGGAAGATCAGCGAGACGTTGTGACCGATGATGGTGTCGCTGGCCACGAAGATGAAGTTGCCCCCGGTTTCGGTGGCGATCCCGACCACTTCGTCGATGCCCATCGCGTTGATGATGAGCCAGCCCGATACCGCGTACAGGACGCCCATGAACGCGATGGACAGATACGTCGCGCGCGGGATGGTGCGCGCCGGGTCCCGTGCCTCCTCGCCGTAGATGGCCGATCCCTCGAAGCCGATGAACGAGGCGTGCGCGAACATCAAGGCGACGCCGAGCGCTCCGCCGAGCACCACGCTCGGTGCGAACGGCTCGAAGGAGAACTGCGACACGGGGACGGCGTCACCGAACAAGCTGAACGCACTGAGAACGGTGATCACGGTGACTTCCAGCGTCATGAACACCCCGAGGACCTTGGCGCCGGAGTGCACGCCTTGCACGCCGAGCCCGAGACACAGCACCAGGGCGCCGAATGCGTACACCCACCAGGGGATTTCGACACCCAGACGAGGGTTGATCAACTCCCAGGCGTAGTACCCGAAGCCGCCGTACAGACCGGCTTGGATCGCGTTGTAGGCGAAGATCGCGAGGAACGCCGATCCCAGCCCGGCGATCCGCCCGAGCCCGAGCGTCACGTAGGCGTAGAAGGCGCCTGCGTTGGTGACGTGTCGGCTCATCGCGACGTATCCGACGGCGAAGATCATCAGCACCACCGCGGCGATGACGAATGCCCCTGGCATGCCGACGCCGTTGCCCGCGCCGATGATGATGGGGTACAGCGCGACCACGACGGTCAGTGGCGACGCCGCAGCGATGATGTAGAAGAAGATGCTCGGCACGCCGAGGCTGTTCTCCCTCAGGCCATGATTGCGCCGCCCGGCAGGCGGCGACGTGTCGGACGGTGGCGGATCGACGGCCGTTGGCGTCGGCCGTCGCGGGGGCAAGGATGCAGTGACGTTCTCCATAGTCGTTCATTCCTCGTGTCTTGGGCGTGTGAAGGGTGCGGTGACCTGGCCCCGGCTGGGGTCTCCCTCACCTCCTCATGTCGAGAGCGAGGTCTAGGAGCAGGTCCTCCTGGCCGCCGACCATCGACCTGCGGCCGGCTTCGACCAGCAGGTCGCGAGTCTCGACGCCGACGTCGGCGGCGATGCGCTCGGCGTGCAGTAGGAAACTGGAGTAGACGCCCGCGAAGCCCAGCGTCAGCGTTTCGCGGTCCACCCGGACCGGTCGCTGCTGCAGCGGTCGCACGATGTCGTCGGCGGCGTCCATGAGCGCGTACAGGTCGCAACCGTGGCGCCACCCGTTGAGTTCGGCGACGGCGATGAACGCCTCCAACGGGCAGTTGCCCGCTCCCGCACCGAGACCCGTGAGCGAAGCGTCGACTCGGTGCGCGCCCTCGTCGACGGCGACCAGCGAGTTGGCCACTCCCAGCGCCAGATTGTGATGCGCGTGCACGCCGATGGACGTCGTCGGTGCCAACACGTCGCGGTAGGCGCGCACCCGGTCGCGGACGCCGGTCATGGTCAGCCGGCCACCCGAGTCGGTGACGTAGACGCAGTGGGCGCCGGCGCCTTCCATGACCTTCGCCTGCTCGGCGAGACGGTCGGGCTGACAGAGGTGCGACATCATGAGGAAGCCGGCGACGTCGAGGCCGAGGTTCCGGGCGGTGCCGATGTGCTGCCGGGCGATGTCGGCCTCGGTGCAGTGGGTGGCGACCCGTACCGAGGTCACGCCGAGATCGACGGCTGCACGCAGGTCGTCCAGCGTCCCGATCCCCGGAATGAGAAGCGTTGTCAGGCGGGCGTTCTGAACGACCTCGGCCGCCGCGCTGATCCACGCTCCGTCGTCGTGCGCGCCTGCGCCATAGGTCAGGCTGCCGCCTGCCAGACCATCGCCGTGCGCAACCTCGATCGCCGCGACACCCGCCGCGTCGAGCGCGCTCGCGATGAGCCTGACGTCGTCGAGGCGCAACGAGTGACCGACGGCGTGCATGCCGTCGCGCAGCGTGACGTCCTGGACGTACACCTCGGTCGTCATCGGACGGGCTCCGGTGCGTGAGTGTCGAGTTCTTGGGTGACCAGCCGTTCGCCGACCCGAACGGCGGCTGCGGTCATGATGTCGAGATTCCCGGCATAGGCCGGGAGGTAGTCGGCGGCGCCCTCCACTTCGAGGAAGACCGTCACCTGCTGCAGGTCCAGTCGGCCGGCGGCCCCGGCCAGCCGCCGCCGAGGGTCACCGAGCGGGACGGGTGAGATTCGAACCCCCTGCGCCAGGCGATATCCCGGCACGTACCGCGCCACGTCGGCGACCATTGCCGTGACTGCCGCATCGAGCACGTCTTCGTCCGTCGCGGACACCAGCGCAGCGACGGTGTCGCGCATCAGCATCGGCGGCTCGGCCGGGTTGAGGACGATGATGGCCTTGCCGCGGGCAACACCGCCCACGGTCTGGATGGCGCGTGCCGTCGTGCTGGTGAACTCGTCGATGTTGGCGCGGGTTCCCGGGCCCGCCGACCGCGCCGAGATGGACGCGACGATCTCGGCGTAGTGCACCTCGGTGACGCCGGCCATCGCGGCGACGATGGGAATGGTGGCCTGACCACCGCACGTCACCATGTTGAGGTTCCGGTGTCCGGTGACGCGCGACATGTTGACCGCGGGCACGACGAACGGGCCGATCGCGGCGGGGGTCAGGTCGACGACGCGCCTGCCGGACCGGGCAAGCGTGGCGTCGTTGACGTGGTGGGCACTGGCACTGGTGGCGTCGAACACCACCTCGACGTCGTCGAACGCGTCGAGTTCCAGCAGCCCGTCGACGCCACCGGCGGTGACGGCCACGTCGAGCGCCGATGCGCGCGCGAGACCGTCACTGGCCGGGTCGATTCCCGCCATCGCTGCGATGTCGAGCACTGTGGAGCGGCGCAGTTTCGTCATCAGGTCGGTACCGATGTTGCCCGAGCCGATGATCGCGGCCAGATGTCGTCGAGTCACTCGTCGTCCGTTCGCCCGTCTCGAGAGTCAGTTGGTGAGCGCGTGAGCGGCGGTGCGCGGGGCGGGGGACACCGCCACGTCCGGGGCGCTGGTCTGCACGAGTTCGTTGAGGATGGCGGCGTGGCGGACCTTGTGGCGCACCAACTCCGAGTGGAACTCGGGGCGGACCCAGCCGTTGTACATCACGGCCTCGGATTCGCCGGGCTCGATCTTGAAGTAGACGGGACCCGCGACGCGGGCGATGTCGCCGGCTTCCCAGAGCCGGTTCATCCCGCCGAAGGACTCGAAGGTCTCGGCCCAGACGTCCAGCGGGATGTCGATCGAGTTCCTGATGGCGGCGAGCATCGGCCGGGACAGGTCGCCGACGGGGTTGACGCTGTCGGCGCCGAGATCCTGCAGGATCCGGATGGACGCCGGGTTGGCATGACCCGCGTAGACCGAGATCTTGAACTTCGCATCCGCCGGGATGTGGCCGGCATCGCGCGCCTTGTTGAGGATGTCGAGCACGCCTTCGTCCCAGACCAGCACGCCGCGAATGCCGGTCGAGAAGATCCTGAGGTAGTCGTCGAGCAGGTACCGGATGTTGTCGAGGCCGCGCACGCGCCGCCCACCCGCCTGGCCCTCGGTGCTCAGTGCCTGACGGCCGAGGTCCCAGCCGGTGCGCGGGCCGGGCACCGCGATCAGTTCGATGGCGCGCTCCGCGGCCAGGGCGGCGACGTCGCTCAGTTCCTTGGTGGACAACAGCGTGGTGCCGCCGCCGAACGCGATGACGCGGTGGATGAAGACGCCATGCGCATCGGCTTCGTCCAGCATGGCCTCGAGCGTCGAGAGGCGTTCGACGCCAGAGATTTCCAATCGGTACTTGCCGCCGTCGTCGAAAGCCTTCGTCGACGGGGTGAGGGCGTAGTCGTCGGCCGTCAAGAGATCTTGTGAGGCCAGGATGCTGGCTCCGTCGACCTTGGAGGTACGGCTTTCGGCTGCGGTGGGCATCGCGTCTCCTTCGAGGAACGGACTGCGCTGATCCGTATTTCACTGAGTGATAACTAACTGCGCTGAATGAAATCTAGGAGGCGCGGACCCACCTGTCAACAGGGACGGCCGATTCACTGGGTACTGGTAACCTTCACTGAGTGAAAACAGCATCGGTCTCGGAGAAGCCCTCGACTCTCATCGGCGTCGAGCGCACTGCGAGGATCCTCACGGCGGTGGCCGATTCCGAGGTCGGAAATCTGACCGAAATCGCAAGGCGCACAGAGCTGAACGAGGCGACGGTGCTGCGCTATCTCAACTCTTTGTCGTCGCTCGGTTACGTCGAACGCTTCAACGCCAACCAGTACCGGCTGGGCTGGGAGATCTTCCGACTCGGGCAGCGTGCCTTCTCGAACCAGGTGCCGTCCGACGCGGTGCTCCCCACCATGGAGCGCCTGGTGAACGAGTTCAACGAGACGGTCAACTTCGCCGCGCACAAGGACCGCAGCGTGGTCATCCTCGACGTGGTCGAAGGTCGGCGAGCGGTGAAGAAGGTTAGTGACGTGGGGCAGACCGACCCCTGGCACGCGTCTGCGCTGGGCAAGGCGCTGCTGGCGACCATGCCCGACAGCGTGTGGCGCGACATCGTGGCCTCGGCCGGGCTACCGGAGTTGACCACGCACACGATCACGTCGATGAAGAAGATGGCGGCCGAGATCAAGGACATTCGAGAGCATGGCTTCGCCGTCGACCGGGAGGAGGCGGCCGAGGAACTCACGTGCGTGGCCGCCGCCGTGCCCACCTCCACCGGTGAACCGTCGCGCTACGCGCTGAGCATCAGCTTCCTGACCCACCGGCTGACCCAGGAGAACCTGGAACACGCCGGCACGCAGGTGATCGCAGCAGCACGCGAGATCGCGGGCAAACTGCCGTGACCCTGCGACTCGACGGCAAGGCCGTCGTGGTCACCGGTGCCACCTCGGGAATCGGCTGGACGACGGCCGTCCGACTGCACGCCGACGGCGCGTGCGTCATGGCGACCGGCCGCGACGTCGACAGGGGACGGGCGCTGGTCGAGACACTGGGTGACCGCGCCGACTTCGTCGCCGCAGACCTCGCGGACCCGGCGGTGGCCGACGAGGTGGTCGGCGCCTGCGTCGCGTCGTTCGGCGCCGTCGACGGAGTGGTGAACAACGCGGCGCTCGACCACACCGGACCGCTCGCGTCCGTCTCGATGGACGATGTGCGAAAGGTGTTCGAGGTCAACGCGTTCGGCACCATCGCGATGACGCGGGCTGCGGTCCGGGCCATGCCCGGGCGCGGCGGGTCGATCGTCAACGTGACGTCCCGGCTGGCGTACGCGGGCGTGCCCGAGATGGCCGTCTACGCGGCGTCCAAGGGAGCAGTGCACGCCTTCACGCTCTCGGCCGCCGTGGAACTGGCCCCGCGAGGCATCCGGGTCAACGAGGTGGCGCCGGGAATGACCGCGACTCCGCTCTACGACGCCTGGCTCTCGGGCTCTGCGGACCCCGAACGGACCGCACGCGACGTGGTGTCCCGAATTCCGCTGGGGCGCGTCGCCATACCCGAGGACGTCGCGGCGGCCGTCGTCTACCTGCTCTCGGACGACGCCGCCTACGTCACCGGTACGACCATCAACGTGGACGGCGGATACACCGCCCAGTAGCCCCCGACCCAAGGCGTTACGTCGGCAGGCCACCCGTGTCGCATGGCGCGTCGCGGCCGTCGTCGATGAGCTGCAACGTCACCCGCATCTGGTTGGGCTCGATGCTGCCCGACCAATCGTCGTAGGGATGGTCGAGGAACGCCACGACGAGCAGGGCCGACGCGATCAACGAGGACACGAACGCGATCGGCACGGCCTGCACGACGGGGCCTTCGCGACGGTCGGCCTGCACGCACATGTACGTGAGGATGGCCGTTGCTCCGATGCCGAGGACGATCCAGAGCGGCATCGGCACCGAGGGTGCGGCCTCGGCGGCGCGGGCGCGTCGACCGTCACGGCGCTGCGCCTGCTGGTCGAACCACTGGCTGTACGCCGCCTCCTGCTTCGCGTTGGTCGGATTGGTCGCCTCGAAGTCGGCCACCATCTTGTCCACCCAGCCCTGCACTGCCGCGGAGGATTCGCCGCGCTCCATGGCGGGCCACTCGTCGGAGACGACGGCGCGCGAGTAGCAGATCAGATCACCGTGCAGGCGCGTCCCGTCGTGGCCCTCGAGGACGTCTGCCACGTTGTGCAGTTCCGTGACGGAAATGGCCTCCATGGTGCCGCCGTCGCGGGCGCGCTGATAGTTCTGCAGCGCGTAGAAGATGGTGAAGGCGAGCAGCACCGAGAACATCGTGCCGATCACCGTGAGGGCCCCTGCGGCCCGGGTGCTGTCGATGAACCACCCGGGGTCCGGTGCACGACGCCGCGCCAGCAGCTTCACCACGACCGCAGTCGTCACCACCACGACGAGCACCACTGCCGCCAACAAAGTGAGCATCGAGATCCCATCACGAAGTGCGGTGATCAATGCGAGCACCGCCCGGCTCATTGTGGGGCCACGCGACCCGACACGGTGCGAAACGGACCACTGCACTTTCGCGCGCGTCAACGCCGGGACTACTGCATCGTGCAGCCGGCCATCACCCAACCGCCCCTCGTCGCCGCCGACGACACCGTCCTGAGCTGGCCTTTCCTGGCCGGGCGGTTTGGGTGGTCCCGGTTGCGGGCATGTCGCCCACGTCGAGGGGCCGTTGTCAGACATCAGCGAAAGGGGCTTCGATGCCGAATCAATCCAGCACGACGGCGAAGATCATGTACCGGCCGATCGGCTTGGCCGGTTCTCTGCTGGGCGGTGTGATCGCGACCGCGATCTTCAAGCAGATCTGGCAGAGGGCAGCGCCGGGACCCAAGGCGGACCCGCCCGGTCCGCTGGAGACCGAGTATCCGTTGCGCCAGATCCTCATCGCCGCCGCAATCCAGGGCGCTATCTTCGGCGTGGTCAAGACCGTCATCGACCGCCAAGGTGCCCGGATGTTCCAGCGGGCGACCGGCGAGTGGCCCGGCAGCTGATTCGCCTCCGGCGATGAATTCCGCACGGCCCACGGGTCCATCTCCCGACTGAGACGACCAACTCTGGCGGGAGCATCGCATGGGCCTCATCCACATCGAAGTGTTCGCAACGCTCGATCTCGTCGGGCAGGCGCCCGGGGGACCCGACGAGGACCCGATCGGATTCTCGTTCGGCGGATGGCAGGCGCCTCTGATCGACAAGGTCGCAGGTGCCCAAATCGATGCTGCCTACGAGGGCACCGATGCCCTTCTGCTGGGCAGGCGCACCTACGACATCTTCGCCGCCTACTGGCCGCACCGGGACGACGAGTTCGCCACCCTCTTCAACGCCGTACCGAAGTACGTGGCCTCCCGTGGGAAACCCGATCTCTCCTGGGCCGGATCGACTCGACTCGGTCCCGACTTGGCTGACGCTGTGCGCGAGATCCGCGATCGGCACGAACACGTCGTCGTCGTCGGCAGCCTGAACCTGGTCCAGACCCTGTTGCGCGAGAAGCTGTTCGACCGCCTCGACCTCTGGGTGCATCCGATCGTTCTCGGAGTCGGGAAGAAGGTCTTCGACGATGGCGCGGTGCCCACGAGCCTGGCGCTCCTCGAGCCTCCCGTGGCCAGCCCGAAGGGCACCGTGTTCCTGCGTTACGGGCTGGCCGACGGGACGCCCGGGACCGGCGACATGAGTGCGCCCGAGCACGACGCGTCGCGCTGACGCGCGGGCACACTGGTGTGAGACCCCCTGACAGGAACGAGGCACCAGCCATGACCGCACCGTTACCCGACACCGCGCTGGAAGTGCGCTCGCTCGTGACGTCGCAGGGCACGCTCGAACTCTCCCTGCAGGACGTGAGCGTGCCGGCACCCGGCGTCGACGAGGTGCTGGTTCGCGTCGAGGCGGCCCCGATCAATCCATCGGATCTGGGACTGCTCGTCGCCAGCGCTGACATGTCCGCGGCGACGGTCGAGGGCACACCGGAGCGTCCCGTCGTGACGGCACCGCTGGGCGCGGGCGCGCTGAAGGCCTTGTCCGCTCGCGTGGACGAGTCACTTCCCGTGGGCAACGAGGGTGCGGGGACCGTCGTCGCCGCGGGATCGTCCCCGGCCGCGCAGGCGCTCCTCGGCAGGACGGTAGGCGTCGCCGGCGGCGCGATGTACAGCCAGTACCGCGTGGTCGGCGCCGCATCGTGTCTCGTTCTGCCCGAGGGCACTTCGGCGAAGGACGGCGCATCGTCCTTCGTCAATCCCATGACCGCCCTCGGGATGGTGGAGACCATGCGCCGCGAGGGCCACTCGGCCCTGGTGCACACCGCGGCCGCGTCGAACCTCGGCCAGATGCTCGTCAAGCTGTGCGCCAAGGACGGGGTGCCGCTCGTGAACGTGGTCCGCAAGGCGGAGCAGGAGGACCTGCTGCGCGGGCTCGGGGCAACGCACGTCTGCAACACGTCGTCGCCGTCCTTTGCGACCGATCTCGTCGAGGCGCTCAAGGCGACGTCGGCGACGCTCGCGTTTGACGCCACGGGCGGAGGGACGCTGGCCAGCGACATCCTCAATGCGATGGAGCAGGCGATCAACGCAACGGCGGCGGAGTACTCCCGCTACGGATCGGCCGTCCACAAGCAGGTGTACGTATACGGCGGGCTCGACACGGGCCCGACGGTGCTCACCAGGAACTTCGGCATGGCATGGGGTTTGGGCGGATGGCTGCTCACCCCATTCCTGCAGACCGCAGGCGCCGAGACGATCGGCCGGCTCCGCGCGCGGGTGGGCGAAGAACTCACCACCACGTTCGCCAGCACCTACACCCGTGAGGTGTCACTGGCCGGGATGCTGGCACCCGAGGCGTTCACCGCCTACGTCAAGCGCGCGACGGGGGAGAAGTTCCTCGTGACGCCGCATTCGGCCCAGTAGTCAGTACGCCAACTGGTTGACCGCGCCTCCGAAGACGCGCGGTAGGGCCGTCGCGGCAGGCACCAGCCGCGAGCGGATCGACGGATGCGCGCTGGCCCGCACCAAACCCTCGGTCAGCAGCCGGTATCGCCGGGTGAGCGTGCGCCACTGGCGGTCGTAGTCGCTCGTCCGGTCGGCCACGATGCAGTCCACTGCGAGTCCGGCGGCACCGAAGGCGAGGCCCATGCCCTCCCCGGTCAGTGCGTCGACGTACCCGGCGGCATCACCGACGAGCAGCACGCGACCCGCCACTCGCGTACTGGCATTCTGGCGCAGCGGCCCGGCAGCACGATCGGGCCCGTGCGGATGGCCCTCCACCCGCGCCCGGAGTTCTCCGAATGCATCGAAGTGCCGCTCGAAGGCACCTCGGCCGGAGGACAGGACCGCGATCCCGACGGTGTCGTCGGCCACCGGTGTCACGTACGCCTCGGCGTTCGGGGCCCAGTGCACCTCGACCGAGTCGGTCCACGGGCTGATTTGGACGTGCCTTCGGATGCCCCAGCGGCGCGGCCCCCGCGACGGGCGGGTGAGGCCGAGCGCCTTCCGGATGGGCGAGTGCAGACCGTCGGCGGCTACCAGGTGGCGAGCCCGAAGCCCGCCTGCTCGAACGCCTTCGGCATCCTGGGTCACTCCGTCCACGTCGCCGAGGATGAACTTGACCCCGGCGGTGCGGGCAGCGTCCGACATCGCCGCGTGCAATGCGGTCCTGCGGACACCGCGGCCCGCCCCCGCGCGGAACGTGGCGTCCACCCGCTTGCTGCCCGACACGTAGCTGATGCCTCGCAGCGGCCGCCCCTCGACGGTGATCCCGAGGCGCTCGAGGTGCGCGAGGGTGTGCGGCATCATGCCTTCGCCGCACGCCTTGTCCAGCGTTCCGGGTCTGCGTTCGACGATCACCGTCTCGAGGCCAGCACGGACCGCGTACATCGCGGTGGCCAGGCCCGCCGGCCCACCGCCGACGACCAGGAGGTCGATCACCGGCTCATACCCCGGTCGCTTCCCCCGCCGTAGAGACTCGCGAGCGCGGCGTTCTCCACCCTGATGCGCGTGCGCAGCAGGATGGCGTTGAGCACCGTGAACGCGATGGCGGTGAGCCACGCGGAATGCACGAGCGGTAGTGCCGCGCCCTCGACGATGACCGCGACGTAGTTCGGGTGCGGCATCCAGCGGTATGGGCCACCGGTCACCCGTTCGGCGCCCGGGACGACGACTACCCGGGTGTTCCACTGCGGGCCGAGAGTCGTTATGCACCACCACCGCAGCACCTGCGCCGCGATGACCACTGCCAGCATCGGCCATCCCAGTGCAGGTAGGAACGGACGGTCCAGCAGAATCGGTTCCAGCACGCAGCCGACGAGCAGGGCGACGTGCAGCGCGACCATCGCGGGATAGTGCCCGAGGCCGTACTCGGTGCCGCCGCGGGCGGTGGTCCACGCCAGATTGCGCTTGGACACCACGAGTTCCGCCAGGCGTTCGACCGCGATCACGGCGATGAGGGCGAGATACCAGGACATCGGATCAGCCCCCTCAGCGCCAGCGCAGCAGGACGAGTTCGGAGCAGAACCCCGGACCCATCGCCATCATCAGGCCGGGACTTCCCGCCGGTGGACGCTTGGCGATGGTGTCGCGCAGGACGTGCAGCACGGAGGCGGACGACAGGTTGCCCACCTCGGCCAGCGATCGCCACGTGAGTTCGAGTGCGTCGTCGGGCAATCCGAGCGTGAAGGTGATCGCCTCGATGACCTTCGGCCCGCCGGGATGGCTCACCCAGGCACCTATGTCGCCGACTTCGAGATCGTGGCTTGCGAGGAATCCGGTGACGTCGTCGCCGAGGTACTGCTCGACCACCCGAGGCACGTCGGGGGACAGCACCAGACGGAAGCCGCTGGAGTCGACGTCCCAACCCATGGTGCGCTGCGAGTCGGGGTAGAGGTGGCTGCGCGAGTCCAGCACATCGGGTCCGGAGGCGTCCATCCGCTCGGCGCGCCGGTCACCGACCACCACCACCGCGGCCGCGCCGTCGCCGAACAGGCTCGAACCGACGACGGTGGCCATCGACGGGTCGGTCTTCGGCACCAGCGAGCACAGTTCGACCGCGAGCAGGACAGCCACGTCGTCGGGGGCGCCGCGTAGGTGGTCGTGCACGCGCGCGATGCCGGCAGCCCCTGCCACGCAGCCCAATCCGAACATCGGGATGCGCTTGACGTCGGGGCGCAGGCCGATGATGCCCGCGATGCGTGCATCGAGCGTGGGCACGGCCAGGCCGGTGACCGTGGTCGTGTAGATGACGTCGACGTCGGCGGGTGTCAGCCCTGCATCGTCGAGGGCGCCCAGCACCGCGGCGCACCCCAGTTCCACTGCGTGCTCGATGAACACGTCGTTGGCCCGACCGAAGTCCTTGAGGCTCGCGTAGTCCTCCAGTGGCAGGACCATGTGCCGGCTGTCGACCTTCGCGCTCCGATGCAGCTTGCGGATCGCGTCGGCGTGATCGGCGTAGCCGGGCATCGCGAGCAACGCCTCGGTCACCTCGTCCTGGGTGTAGCGCCGTGGTGGCAATTCTCCTCGCACACTTGCTATGACGCTCATCGATCACTCCTCATCTGGGTCGAGACACATGACTGCAGTTCGCTCACGTCGTCGTGAGTTCGACTTCCGGACCCGTGGTCGAGGCCGAAGTTCGCGTGAATGCGGTTGAGCCACCGCGGTGCCCACCAGTTCCAACCGCCCATCAGATGCATGAACGCCGGCATCAGCGCCATGCGGATCAAGGTGGCGTCGGCGAGCACCGCGAGCGTCAGACCCAGCCCGAACATCCGCATGAACGAGACCTCGGCGGCGATCAGCGCGGCGAACGAGATCGACATGACGACTGCTGCGGCGGTGACGACGCGTCCGGTGCGGGCAATGCCGAGGGCGACGCTTTCGTCGTTGCGTAGTCGGGCCGAACCTCCCCCGGCGCCGGAGAGCCAGTATTCACGGATCCGAGACACCAGGAACACCTCGTAGTCCATGGACAGACCGAAGGCGATGCAGAACAACAGCACCGGGATGTTCGCCACCAGCGTCCCGGTGGTCGTCGTGCCGAGCCCGCCGAGATGACCGTCCTGGAAGATCCACACCATCGCGCCGAACGCCGCGGTCAGCGACAAGACGTTGAGTACCAAGGCCTTCAGCGGGATGGCGACGCTGCCCGTCAGCAGAAACAGCAGGATGAACATCACCAGTGCGATCAGGCCGAGGACCACGGGTAGCCGCGAGGTGATGGCATGCACGCTGTCGCTGTTGACCTGTGCGGTGCCGGTCAGCAGCACGTCACGTCCGCCTGGCCCGCTCACGTCGTGGATGCGGTCGAGCTGGTGCTGCGAGTCGTCGGAGAACAGCGGTGCGCTGCTGGCCACCGTGAGGTAAGCACTGCCGTCGACCACCGTGGGCGCTGAGACACCGGCGACCTGCGGAACGCGCGAGACGTCTGCTGCGTACCGGGTGAAGTCCGCTGCGCCGAGCCCGGTGCTGTCGGGGACGACGACGGTGACGGCGGTCGCGGAATCGTTGGCGAAGTCGTCGCGCAGTCGATCCCCGACCTGGTGGGCCGACGCGTCTCGCGGCAGCACGCGGTCGTCCGGGAAGCCCCACTTGACCCCGAGAAACGGTGCGCCGAGAACCAGCATCAGTGTCACGACGGCCAGTCCGACCGGCACCGCGCGCCGCATGACGGTCTTCGTCCAGCGGTACAGGAACGTGGCCTTGACCGGTTGAGTCGGCCGGTGCCTGCCGAAACCCACCCGAGCGCGCAACGGATCGAGCCGGTCCCCGAGCAGGACGATGGCGGCAGGCGTGACGAGCAGCGCGGCTGCGGCGGCGAAGGCGACGGTCGCCACGCCCGCGTAGGCGAACGACTTCAAGAAGTGCATCGGGAACAGCGCCATCATCGCCATCGACAGCGCGACGATGGAGGCCGAGAAGATCACCGTCCGCCCGGCGGTCGTCATCGTCGTGACGAGCGCGTCGTCGCGACGCGCCCCCTCCGACAACTCGTCCCGGTAGCGGCTGACCAGCAGCAGGGTGTAGTCGATGGCCAGCGCCAAACCGAGTGCGGCACTGAGGTTGAGCGCGAAGATGCTCACGTCGGTGAACAGGGTCACCGCACGCAGCACGGCCAGCGCTCCGATGACCGCCATCGCGCCGACGGCGACCGGAACGGCGGCAGTCAGCAGACCGCCGAAGACCCATACCAGCACGGCGAAGGACAGCGGTATCGCCAGTGACTCCATCAGCAGCAGGTCACGCTGCGACTGCTCGGTGATCTGAGCGTTGACCATGGCTGCTCCACCCGCGCGGACCGTCACCCCGTCGCCGTCGTGCGCCAGCCGGTCGGCGAGTTCCTTGGCGTACTTCGGGGAATCGCTCTCCCCGCCGGTGATCCCGGCGACGACGAGCCCGGCGCGCTGGTCGGTACTGACCATGCCTGCGGCGACCGGTGGGGGCGACGTCCAGGCGGAGCCGACGGTTGCGACGTGTTCCGATCGCGACAACTCGTCGACGATCCGGCCGGCGGTGGCCTCGGCGGCCGGGCTGCGGTAACCGTCCGGTGAGCCGACGACCAAGAGCAGTTGGGCATCGCCGCGGTCGAACTTCTCGACCAGCATCCGGGACGCCGTTGCCGACTCGGACGCCGGATCCTCGAAACCGCACGCACACAGGCTCTTCGCGACCGGCACCCCGAAGATGCCCGCGGCCACGGTGACCATCGCCGCGATCACCAGGAACCGCCGAGGGCCGGTGATCGCGTGTTCGGCGATCTGCTGCAGGAACGGCGTGCGAATCCTGTTGTGCGTCGTCATGACTCGTCGCCGGGCTCACTGGCCGCTGCGTCGCGATCGGCCGTCGAACCCTTCTCGGTCTCGGGTCGACTCGGCTCGTGCGGACGCGACTGGCTCGCAGCCTCCGTGCCGGGCTCTTGGGCATCTTCTTCGGTTCTCGGCGTCATCGTCTCGTTCGGTGCATCGTCTGCCGGCGCGTCTGCGATCGGTTGGGTGCCGGTCTCGGCGGGACCGTCGTCGTCGTCGATGGCGAGGTCGAGGTCGACGTCGATCTCCACGACGACGTCGCTCGGTGTGACCGTGACGGGACCCGCTGTCTCCGGCGCTGCGGAGGTGTCGAGTGTAGGCACCATGGCGACGTCCGTAGGGGCCTCCGTATCGACGGATTCCGACATGTCCGTTGCGAGTTCGGTCTGCGGTGCGGTCTCGGTGTCGTGGACGGCCAGCGTGGCCGCGGGCACGCTGCCGGGGCCGTCCACGATGCCGATCGCGCCGTCGAGGACCACGCCGAATCCGACGTTCGCGACGTTCAGGACGGTGCCCACCACGGCGGAACCGAGGTTGACCACGGTCACGGCCGGCGAGATCGCAAGAGCGCGAACCGCTCCGATGACCGCCTCGACGACGGCGTTGCCCGAGGCGGAACCGAGCTGGGTGAGCAGAGCGCTCAGGCCACTGACCGCGTTGTTGAACTGGAACGTCACTTCGTCCAGCGCGATCCCCGCGATCGCGAACACGGCGTCGCCGACGGTCCGCACCGCAGTGAGGCCATTGGCGGCGAGCAGTCGGCCGCTCGTGAGCCCAGCGGTGATCAGTCCGACGCTGCTCGCGGGGGAGAACGGGTCGGTGGCGAGGTTCAGCAGCGCGACCGAGACGTTTCGCAGTGCCGCCGTCAGCGCGGTGGTGAGCAGGTCGCCGACCTGTGCCGTCGTGGTCGTGATGACCGGGTTGATCCGGCCGAGGTTCTCCGAGAGCATGGCGAACGCGTCGACCGAGAGCGTCTTCAGGATGGTCAGCGAGGCGACGAGGGTCTGGTCGTTCGTCGAGTCGATCAAGCCGGTGAACACGGTGTCGATCAGCGTCACGACGTCGTCGACGACGCCGATCAGATTCTGGCCCGGGACGCCGGCCAGGTTTGCGGCGCCGGCGGTGGAGCGGGCGAGGACGGCTTGCGCGCCGGCGAAGAACGCCTCGAGATCCGCTGCGGAGACGGCCAACCGGACGTCGCGCATCGAGACGATGGGTGCCGCGACGCTCGGAAGGCTCACCGCCCGGCCGGGGATCGCCACTGGGGTGAAGGCGACTGCGCTTGCTGCGGTCAGTGCGACCCCGGCGGTGACGAACGAGCGGGCTGAGAGTTTCATCGAGTGACCCCTGGGCTATGTCAACGAGTGATGACTTAGCACGCTATGCGGTGTGGATCACTGTGTCAACAGATGGTGACTTAGCGGCTCGTGGAGGGGTGCGGAGGCGTCACTCGGGCGTCGTCGGAACCGCCGTGGTCGCCGGTGGCGTGCGCGGCATGGCGAACACGGCGACGGCGGTCGCCACGGCCACCACGAGTACGCCGATGAAGACGGCGGCCGAGCCGGACTGGACGACCGCGGGCCCCAGGGAGTTCAGGTCACCGGAACCGAAGATCGAGTTGGCGATGGCGCCGAAGACGGCGACTCCGACCGCGCTGCCGAGCGAGCGGGCGAACATGTTGTTGCCGGTCACCATGCCGCGCTCGTCCCAGTCGACGCTCGACTGTGCGGCGATCAGCGTCGGTACGGCCAGTAGACCCATGCCTGCGCCGATCACGAAGCACACGACCGCCACGCTGGCGACGTTCGGCCGGTGCGCCAACGCCGCGAGCCCGGACGCCCCCGCTATCACCAGCGAGGCGCCCAGAACCGCTGTGCGCTTGAACCCCCAGCGCAGATAGAGCTTGCCGGCGATCGCCGCGGTGGCGGGCCAACCGATGGTCAACGCCGCCAGGGCGAGTCCGGCGACGATGGGTTGGACCCGCAGTGATCCCTCGAGGTACGTGGGCACGTAGGACGTCAGCCCCATCAGGATGGCGCCCACTCCGAACGCGACGATCGTGGTCGCGCACAGCAGGCGGCGGGAGAACACCCACATCGGCAGAATCGGCTCCGGAGCGCGGCGTTCGACCACGAAGAAGATCGCCAGCAGCACAGCGCCCGCCGTGAAGGCGCCGATGCTGGGCGCGGAGGTCCACGCCCACGTCTGGCCGCCGCCCAGGACCGCCAGCACCAGTGAGGTCATGGCCGCCGCCAGGAGCACCGCGCCGAGGACGTCGACGCTGCGGTCCTTGCGCGTCACGTCCTCGTGGAAGTGGCGGTTGAACATCCACGCCGCGAGCAGGCACAGCGGGATGTTGATCAGGAAGACGCCGCGCCAGATCCCGAGTTGCGAGAAGGCTCCGCCCAGCATCGGTCCGACGACTGACGAGACGGCCCATACGCTTGCCAGGTAACCCTGCACCCGCGCTCGCTCGGCGACCGTGTAGACGTCACCGACGATGGTCAAGGCCGTCGGTTGCACTGCGCCGGCACCGATGCCCTGAATGGCTCGGAAGATGATCAACGCGAGCATGTTCCACGCCGCGGCGCACAAGACGGAGCCCAGCAGGAACACTCCGATCCCCACCAGCAGGATCGACTTCCGGCCGAACACGTCGGACAACTTCGCATAGATCGGCGTGGTCACCGCCTGTCCCAGCAGATAGGCCGAGAACAGCCAGGGGAATTGGTGGAATCCACCCAATTCGCCGACGATCGAGGGCACGGCAGTCGCCAGCACCGTGGCGTCGATGGCGACCAGGCCGGTGCTCAGCATGACCGAAATCAGGACGGGTCCGCGCTCGGAGCGAAACCCAACGGCGGCGGTCGAGGTCGACGTCACCGCCGTGTGGTTCGCGCGTCGTTGGGGGCATTCCAGTGACGTCTCGAAGCCATGACCACTGAACCGAATCTACGCCCCGCGGACGCGCCGCTTCCTGTCAGTCGGCTGTGCGAACGCCGCGCCACGGAATGACCCTGCCCGTGTGGGTCGTTGACTCGTAGGTGGTCGTGGCACATCGCCAAGGTCTCACTCGTCAAAGGATTCCCATGCACTTCACAGCCTCTCACCTGGCCCCGCTGTTCGTGGCGGCGGCTGCAGCGGCGGTTCTCGCAGCGCCCACGGCGGCCGCGTCTCCGCTCACGTGTACCGACGTCGGATCGGCTACCCAATGCGTCTCGCCTGGCAACAGCCAGATCACCGCAGTCGCGCCGCACGTTCAACCCCAACCCCAGATCATCATCATCCATCGCAATCACCGCTGAGAATTGCGGCGTTGTGCGGCAACCAGTCTCGGCTCTGGCTAGCCGCTTCCATCGGGCTGATCGTTGTTCTTCTGTGCGCCCCAGCCGTGCACGCGGTCGACCTCGATCAGGGCGCTGACCCGTGGGCGGCTCCGGTCGGGATACTCCTTGCCCTGATAGTGCGTGGACAGCGCGTCGATGTCGGCCAGGCCGTCGTCGTCGTAGATCTCGGTCACGTGACCGATCACGGTGACGTGGGTGTACCAGTCGTTCTCGTCGATCACCGTGAGCGAGACCCGCGGATCCCTGCGCATGTGATCCAGGCGCTTGCGGCCGACGTCCATGTTGACCAGGATGCGACCGTCTCGGAACAGGTACCAGGTGGCGGCGGACACCGGCTGGCCGTCGCGCCGGGTGGTGCAGATGACCGCAGGATTGGGCTTGGCCAGCATCTTCTTGGCGTCGTCGGTCAGTGACGAGGACATGTGCATCTCCAGGGTCGGGGTCGGGTCCCTGCAGGGATGCCCGGCCTGGCGATTTTCAAGCCGCGCGCCAGGGGGTGGATCCGTCGGCCGTGGTACACCGGATGTGGTGACGGACGGGTCGGAACACAGTACTCGGGCGTCGGGCGACGCCGTCGGCGAACTCACGCTCGAGGAGAAGGCCGCGCTCGGGGGCGGGGCGTCCTTCTGGCGGACCAAGGCCGTAGCGGGCGTCTCGGCGGTGGCGATGTCCGATGGGCCACACGGCGTCCGCTTCCAGGCCGAGGCCGGTGACCACCTCGGGCTGGGAGGCAGCGTGCCGGCTACCTGCTTCCCTCCGGCCGTCGGTCTGGCGCAGAGCTGGGACCCCGAGCTGGCCCGACGCATCGGTGTAGCGCTCGCCGACGAGGCGCAGGCAGTCGGGCTGGGTGTGCTGCTCGGGCCCGGCATCAACATCAAGCGTGATCCGCGCTGCGGGCGGAACTTCGAGTACTTCAGCGAGGACCCGTACCTGTCCGGCAGGCTCGCCACCGAGTGGGTTCGCGGACTGCAGTCGGGTGGAGTCGGCGCGTCCCTCAAGCACTTCGCGGCCAACAATCAGGAACACGACCGCATGCGCACCAGCGCCGAGGTGGACCAGCGCACGCTGCGAGAGATCTACCTCCGCGCGTTCGAACGGGTCGTGCGCGACGCCGAGCCGTGGACCGTCATGTGCTCCTACAACCGGATCAACGGCGTCTATGCCTCGCAGAACCACTGGCTGCTCACCGAGGTGCTGCGCGACACGTGGGGCTTCGACGGTCTGGTCGTGAGCGACTGGGGTGCGGTGGCCGACCGGGTGGCAGCGGTCGCGGCAGGACTCGACCTGCAGATGCCAGGCGATACCGCCGCCGCCGACGCCGCGGTCGTCACCGCGGTGTCCGATGGTCGACTCGACGCATCCGCCGTCGATCGAGCGGCGCGGGCCGTGACCCGGCTCTCGGCGCGGGTGGACGCGGGACGGCGCGACGTCACCGTCGACGCCGATGCCCACCACGCCCTGGCCCGGGAGGCGGCGGGCCGCAGCATCGTCCTGCTCAAGAACGAGCACGACCTGCTGCCGCTCGACACGAGCCGGTCGGTGGCGGTCATCGGCGCGTTCGCCGACGACCCGCGCTATCAGGGCGGCGGCAGTTCGCACGTGACTGCCACTCGGGTGGACTCGCCGCTGGAGGAGATCCGCGCGGCCATCGACGGCGAGGTGACCTTCGCCCGAGGCTTCGACACGGACGGCACGGCCAACGGTGGCGCATTGCGTGCCGAGGCTGTCCGCGCGGCTTCGGCCGCCGACGTCGCCGTCGTGTTCGTGGGTCTTGCCGCCAGTCAAGAGTCCGAGGGGTTCGATCGCGAGGACATCGACGTGCCCGCCGATCAGCTGGCGCTGCTGGAGGAAGTGGTTGCGACGCAACCCAATACCGTCGTGGTCGTGTCTTCGGGAGGTGTCTTGCGCCTCGCGCCGGTGCACGCTTCAGCGCGCGCAATCCTGGGCGGCGCACTGCTCGGGCAGGCGGGTGGCGGCGCGATCGCCGACGTGTTGACCGGTGCGGTGAACCCCTCGGGTCGCGTGGCCGAGACCTTCCCGCTGCGACTTCAAGACGCTCCCAGTTTTCCGCACTTCCCCGGCGAGCACTCGCGTGTGCGCTACGGGGAGGGCATCTTCGTGGGCTACCGGGGCTACGACGTGCGCGGACAGGAGGTGCTCTACCCGTTCGGTCACGGCCTGTCCTACACGTCCTTCGGCTATGACGAACTTGCCCTGAACGCCGATGGCGAGGGAATACTCGCCCGGGTCACCGTGACGAATACTGGCGATCGTGCCGGCCGAGAAGTGGTGCAGCTCTACGCGTCCGTCGTCACCTCGACGGTCAGCCGTGCGCCGCGCGAACTCGTCGGCTTCGGGTCGGTCGACCTCGAACCCGGTGCGAGCACGGTGGTCTCGGTGCGAATGGAGCGCCGCGATCTCGCGTACTGGCATGACCGGCTGAACCGGTGGGTCGTGGAAGGCGGGACCTACCGCATCGAGGCGGGCGCGTCGAGCCGTGACCTCCGGCTCGGGGAGGACGTCGAAGTCGACGGTGACGACGTACGGCTGCCGTTCACACTCGAATCCACAATGGGGGAGCTGATGTCGGATCCCGTCGGCGCCCAGGCGCTCGGCGAGGCGCTCGCATCGTTCGCGCCGACCGGTGACGGCGGAGGCGAGGCGCTCGGCGTCGACATGCTCCGCATGGCTGCCTCGATTCCCATCGGCAGGATGGTCGGAAGCTTCGGTGCCGGAAGCGGCGTCGGGCCCGGTGACGTCGAGGCTCTGATGGATTCGATCAACACCCGCAACTCGGCGAGCGACTAGGCCGCCAAGAGGAGCAGTTCGCACAGTAGCCGCTCGGCGGGATCTTCGAGATCGAGGCCGGAGATCGCCTCGATCCGCCGCAGCCGATACCGCAATGTGGTGACGTGGATGTTGAGGCGTTGGGCGGCTGCCACGACGTTTCCGAACGCCGACAGGTATGCGGCCAGGGTCGTGGTGTAGTCGGACCCGCCCGACCGGTCGCAGGCGCGCAGTACCTCGAGCTTGGGGTATTCGATGCGGCTTTGGTCGATGAACCGACCCACCGCGGAGAGTGCGATTCGTGGGTAGGCATCGTCGAACGTCACCACGGCCGACGTCGTCGTCTCCGCGAAGATGTCGAGTACCTGGTCGGCCTGCCGCCGGGCGTCCGGGATGCCACGCAACTCGTCGACGCTCTTGCTCAATGCCATGTGGACGTTGCGGCCCGGAAGCGCCCGTCCGACGTGTTCGGCCATCGCAGAGGCGAACTCGACTACGCGCGAGGGGTCGGTGTCCTCGCCGTGGGCCAGCACGAAGTAGACGGTGTGGCCGATCGTCGTACCTGCGGCGCGCCGGCGATACGACAGACAGAACATGCCTACGGACTCGACCAGCCGATTTCCATCCAGGTCGGTGAGCGTCGCGTCCGGGGCCAGGCGAAGGCCAACCACGGTGAACCCGGATGCGGGTGAGAGCCCCTGTTCCTCGGCTACGGACCGCGACATGTCGCCCCGATCGAGGAGTTCCCGCAACTGTCGGTCCTGCGCTGATCGTCGCCTGAAGCCGGCCTCCTCGTGCCGCAGTAGGAACGGCGCCGCTGTGCGAGCCGCGACGGTCATGCGGTCGCGTACGTCGCCGGGAAGGGGGGCGTCACCCTCTGCCACCCACAGGATGCCCAGGAGGAACCGCTCGGCGCGGATGGAGCACAGGAGTCGGCGTCGAGCGTGGAACGGGCCGTCGTCCACCATTACCACTTGGTCCGACCCGACGAGGGTGTCGATGGCGCCCAGTGACTGCAGGTGTGAGAGCCAGTCGTCGGGAATGCGTCGGCCGAGGATGGCTGCGTCGCGACCGGGGTCGACCTGATGGCTGGAACTCGAGTACGACAACAACCGAAACTTGTTGTCTTCGATGATGACTGGTCCGCCCAGCATCTGCGCAAGCGACTCGGCCAAGCCCGCGAGATCGTCCAGCGCTACTCCCGAGCCCCGGATGTCCTCGGCCTCCGCGTGTCGAATCAAGTCGCGGATTAGATCGGCCAGCGTCAGCCATGGCACGTCCGCGTTGCGTCGAAGGAGACAGATGCCTGCTTCGACGGCCTGGGCACGTAGATCGGCGAGCACGTCCTCCTGACAGGAATCGACGACGACTGCCGACGCGCCCCGAGCCGCGGAAAGCGTGACGACGTCGGGCCAGGCGGTTCCGATGGCGAGGACCAAGTCGCAATGGTCGACGGAGTGTCCGTCGAGGACGCCCACCGAGTGGATCCTGGCCGAATCGTCGGGTGCGGGAACAGCCACGGCCAGTAGGTCGTCGCCGATTGCGCGGGGGAGGTCGTGCAGCGCGAAGCCGGCAGTGTCAGTCTCCACGCCCACAGTCTGCCCGACGACTGGAGGCAGTAGTCATCCAAAGGGCGAATGGCTGGCGTCGGCTTTCCTGCGAGAGAAGGAAGGGTCACGCATCCATCGTTCCTAGACTCGGCGGGTGCCCATCCACGAACTCGCCCCCGGCCACATCGACATTCACGCGCACCTCCTGCCGGAGGACTGCTACGAGATTCCGGCCGCAGAGGGCACCCGGGCCCTCACCGAACGAGGCGGCGAACTGTACTTCGGCGAGTTCCCCATCGCCGTGACCCGCGATCAGATCTCCGGTGTGCCGCGAATCCTGGCCGACATGGATGCCGAGGACATCGCGGTGCGGGTAGTGTCTGCGCCGCCCTATGCATTCGCCGTCACTGCGGGACCAGAGGCCGCGGCAGACTATGCCCGCCGCGTCAACGAGGGACTCGTCCGAATGTGCGGTGATCACCCCGACCGCTTGATTCCGATCGGCGTGCTGCCGGTGCAAGACGGCGCCGCCACCGCTGCTGAGGTGGCACGTCTCGTTGCCGACGGGGTCCGGGGTGTCGCAGTGCCTCCGGTGGTCGGGCCGGCAACGCTGGGTGACCCCGAGCTGAGTCACGTACTGGATGGTTGTGCCGACGCCGGGCTGGCAATTCTGGTGCACCCGACGCAGCAACCGCGACCAGGCTTCAACGACCACTACCTACAGAATCTCATCGGCAACCCGGTCGAGTCGGCGACGGCGATTGCATCGATCTTGCTGGGCGGGACGTTCGACCGACGGCCGGAGTTGCGTATCGCATTCGTGCACGGCGCAGGTGTGGCCCCTGCGTTGCTCGGTCGATGGGATCACGGCTGGCGGATGCGCGCCGACGTGGCAGCCCACACGTCGAGGCCGCCGAGCGCCACCTTCCGCGAGTACGTCTACGCCGACGCACTGGCACACTCCGTCGAGGCGGGGGAGCTGCTCTGCAAGACAATCGATCCCCAACGGATCACCCTGGGTTCCGACTACCCATTCGACATGGCGGATCGACATCCCGTCCAATCGTCGCTGGCGCTCGGACTGGAACAGGACGCATTGCGGCACAACGCACTTCGGTGGTTGGGGCTGGACTGATCGAAGCGTCGGTCCACCCCGTCGTGCATCGGCCGCGTATCCGGTCTCCTGGGGACTGACCGCGACGAGGCGGCGTCCGGCAGTACCGCCGATCCGCTTCGGGGCGGTAGCCGGCGATTGTGACCCATATCGCTTCGATGTTGGCGAGGTGATTGACGCCACACCTCGAGATGTATACATTTACGTTGTTTGGTACACAAGGAGGCGGAATGGGATACCCAAGCGCGGCAAGTCGCGTAGCCGACGCGTTGAGAGACGAGATCCTGCACGGGGTGACCGCACCTGGCTCGCGGTTGTCGCAGCTGAGCCTCGCCGAACGCTTTGGCGTGAGCCGCATTCCAGTTCGCGACGCGTTGCAGATGCTGGCCGGTGAAGGGCTGGTCTTGCCGACCTCGAATGCCACGGCCGTGGTCATCGGGATGTCCGTACAGGAACTGCAGGAACTCTACGAACTTCGTGAGGCCATCGAGCCGATGGCCACTCAGCTCGCGGTGCCGAAGGTCGGCCGCGCAGACATCATGACGATGCGTCGGCAGATCACCTTGATGGAGACCAGCAACGAGGCGCCGATCTGGCTTGCTGCCAACGCCGACTTCCACGCTGCGGTCTACAAGCGGGCGGGCAGGCCTCGGATGATCGAACTCGTCGAGCAGCTGCGCCGGCTCACCGACCGATACCTGTACATGCACCTCGAGGTGATCGGTCAGACCGAGCATCTGCACGCCGAACACGCCGGGATCCTGGAGGCCGTGGAGAGCGGCGATGCCGTACTGACCGCGGAACTCACCAGGCAGCACCTGGCCACCTCGCACGACTACATCTTGTCCTACCTGCTTGAACATCCGACCGCGACCGGAAGCGACGACCTCGTCAGCTATCACGATCAAGGCCATCAAGAACCCGCACCCACGGCATCGAAGCCTCGGGGCGCTCGAGTGAAGGGAACACAATCGTGAATGGACTGGGGCGCCGGCTGACTGCCGCGCTGATCGCGGCCACGACGGCAGTGGCGATGACCGGCTGTGTCTCCCGGCCAGACTCCGGAGAAGGCGGCGGCGAGGCTGGAACCATTCGGTTCACCTTCGCGCCGGATCCCGTGTGGGACTACATCACCGACCAGGGAATCCTCGCCGAGATGTCGAAGGAGTCGGGCATCAACATCGAGGCCTCCTCCACCTGGGACGAGTTCGGCGTCTTCGCCGGCGGCCATGCCGACATCGTCTCCTCGGCCTCCTACGAGGTGCCGGTGATCGAGGAGGAGACTGGCCGCGACACGGTCATCATCGGCAAGTACAACACCGACCGAAGTGTCATCATCACCCGCGCGGACAACCCGGCCCAAACGCTGGCCGACCTCAAGGGCCAAGACATCTCGGCCTATACCGCGGTCTCCGCGACCCTGGTCTGGGGCGCATATGCCAAGAAGATGCACGACGTCGACTTCCGCACCGGCGGAGGCGATTACAACCTGATCGTCTCTGACCCGCAACAGCAGGCGGACCTGGTCGAGAAGGGTGAGGTCGCGGCTTGTCTATGCCTGCCCGAATTCGCCGCGCCCGGTCTGCGCAGTGGTGAACTCAAGGTGATCTACGACGGCAAGGCATCCTCGGACATGTACTCCGATCTCGTGGTTCAGGGCCACGAAGGCCCGATGATCAACGTCTTCCTGGCGGGATCGGAATGGGCAGAACAGAACCCGGAGCAGGTCGAGTTCTTCCTCGACGTGTGGCAGCGCGGACTCGCCGAGTGGGAGGCCAACAAGGCAACGATCATGGAGACCTACCCGCAGCACTTCGCGGTCGAGTCTCCCGAGGACGTCGCCTTCGTTCAGGACTACGTCAACGACCACGATTGGTTCGTTCGCGACGTCCGGTTCGATCAGGCGTGGGCTGACAACGAGTCGAAGGTGTTCCCGCTGCTCAAGGAGACGGGCTTCATGGAGCAGGGGCAGGCACTGCCCAAGTTCCGCCCATCCGAGGGCGGTGGCCAGTCGTGACGGTAACGACCAACAAGCCGGCTGACGCGGCCAGTACCGGACCAGCGCCGAAGCAGGCACCGGACCGACCCGTGGCCGCATCCGCGCGCCGGGCAGGACTGCACGTCATCGGATACGCCCTCCTGCTGGGCGTCTGGTCGCTGTGCTCGCTCGTCCTCTTCACCGAGTACGTGCTTCCCGCACCGTGGACGGTCGGGGCCGAGATGTGGCACCTGGCCGCCGACGGTACTGCGTTCGTGCAGTTCGGTTCGAGCATCGTGAAGATCGCTCTTGGCTTCGCGATCGGCACCGTGGTCGGCGTTCCACTCGGACTGCTGATGGGCCGGGTCAAGTACTGGAAGTACTTCTGGCAGCAGCCTCTGCTGGTCCTGGGCAACGTGCCGGGACTCGCGTTCGCCGTCTTCGCCCTGATTCTCTTCGGGATCGGTGCAATGGGCCCCATCGTCGTGGTGGCGTTCGTCGCGCTCCCGTACGTGGCGCTCAACGTCGCTCAAGGCGTCGAGGAAGTCGATCGACGACTCGTCGACATGAGCACGGTGTACGGACTGGGCCGCGGTGACGTGATCAGGTCGGTCTTCCTTCCCTCCGTCATGCCCTTCCTGTTCGCCGCGCTGCGTTACGGGTTCGCGATGGCATGGAAGGTCGAGGCGCTCACCGAGGTGTTCGGCGGTCGCAGCGGCATCGGGTTCATGATCCGCCAGTCGTTCCAGGAGTTCTCAGTCGCGGGCGTGCTGGCCTGGACGGGGTTCTTCGTCATCTTCATCCTCCTGATCGAGCGTGTCTTCCTCGCAGGACTGGAACAACGATTCTTCGCATGGAGAGGGGGTCGCTGACATGAGCGCACCCACGACAGAACGTAGTGACGCAGTTTCGGAGTCTCGCACCTCCGGGCGCTCTTGGCTGACCGGTCCGGTCGGCGCGGGCATCGCCGCGGCCCTGCTGTTCCTGGTGCTGTGGCAGGTCGCGGGTGTGGTCGGCGACCGCATCCCCGGCCCCGGTCCGGTACTCGACGCCGCGATGAAGGAAATCGAGCGCGGAGAGTTCTTCTACAACTTCGCGATCAGCATGCAACGTTTCGTCATCGCGATGCTCATCTCCATCGTCGTCGGCATCGCGATCGGCCTCGCGATCGGGTCGTCCCGCAGATTCGACGACCTGTTCGGCGACGTGAACCTCGTCGGCCTGGCAATCCCCGCGGTGATCTGGGCCCTGCTGTGCGCCATGTGGTTTGGTTTCGCCGACACGGCGCCGATCGTCACGGTGATCTTCTCGGCGGTGCCGTTCATCGTCGTGAACGTCGCGGCGGGAGCCCGATCGGTACCACCGGCACTGCTCGACATGTCGCAGTCCTACGACGTCCCACGGTCGCGACGGCTGCGGCATGCCGTGCTTCCCGCAGTGACCGGATACGTGGTGGCCGGCATTCGCTTCGGCGTGATGTCGGGGTGGAACGGCCTGCTGCTCTCCGAGTGGTTCGGCTCAGCAGACGGCGTCGGGCATCGCGCCCGCTACTGGTACGACGCCAATCAGCTGCCCGGATTCGTCGCCTGGATCGCATTCTTCATCCTCTTCATGGTCGTCACCGACCGAGTGCTGCTCGAGCGGCTGTCCCGACGCGCATTCCGTTGGCGCGACGGCGAATCCGCACCTGGTGAACCCGCGGCAGCGGCTGCCGCATAACCCCCTGCCCCACGTTCAAGGAGACCTCACATGGCAAACGTCACCGTCAGCAATCTGCTCAAGGTGTTCGGCACCCCCACCGGACCTCAGACCGTCATCGACCACATCGGGTTCGAGATCGCCGACCGCTCCTTCGTCTCGCTGGTCGGGCCGTCGGGCTGCGGCAAGACCACGCTGCTCAACATCATCGCCGGAATCGAGACCGCGACCTCGGGCACCGTCAATATCGGCAAGCCCGGCGCACAAGCCAAGCTGGCGTACGTGTTCCAGGAGCCTCGGCTGCTGCCGTGGCGGTCGATCTTCGACAACCTGATGTACGTCCAGAAGGTCCGCGACGACGCCGCGAAGCAGCGCGTGCACGAAGCCCTCGAGCGAGTCGGCCTCGGGCACGCCGAGAAGAAGTGGCCGGGGCAACTGTCCGGTGGTCAGCAGCAGCGCGTGGGCATCGCCCGCGCATTGTCGATCGAACCCGACGTCTTGTTGATGGATGAACCGTTCAGCCATCTCGACGCGATCACCGCGCGTGGACTACGCGAACACCTTCAGGAACTGTGGGCGCAGACCCGCAAGACGGTCGTGTTCGTCACTCACGACGTCAAGGAAGCGGCCGAGCTGTCGGACCGCATCTTGATGCTCGCCCCCGGCGGAACGATTCACGAGGACATCACGGTCGACCTGCCGCGCCCTCGAAAGGCGTCGAACACCGACGTCGCAGTCCTCGAGGCCTCGATCCTGCGTCGCTTCGAAGACCTCGAAGCCACCGCCCGTCAACGCGCTGCTGCCCCGGCCAGTGCCTGAAATCGTTAAACCAAGGAAGAAATTCAAGTGACTGAATCCGTTGTGACCTCCGCCGTGCCGATGACGAATACGGCAGGCAATGGCGAACACGTGCACGGCCTCCTCATCGACGGGGAGCTGCGGCCCGGCCGCGGTGACATCCTCGAAATCGTCAATCCTGCTACGGCACAGGTGTTCGCACGCTGTCACAGTGCCAGTGCCGAGGACACCGATGACGCCGTCCGGTCCGCCCGCGCCGCCTTCGACACCGGCGTGTGGTCGGAAATGCCCATCCACCAACGGTCTAGGATCCTCAACCGGTTCGGTGATCTGTTGGAACGCGACATGGACAGGCTGTACCGCCTCGAGACCGTCAACAACGGCCGGCCGATCACCGAGACGAAGGCACAGATCACCCGGCTGCCCGAGTGGTACCGGTACAACGCGGCACTCCTGTTGGCCGGTCGCGACTCGGTCGTGCCCATGTCGGGGCAGTACCACTCGTACACGTCGCGGTTCCCCCTCGGCGTCGTGGCCACCTTGTCGTCGTTCAACCACCCACTGATGATTGCGTCGAAGAGCGTGGCTCCGGCACTGGCGACGGGCAACAGCGTCGTCCTCAAGCCGTCGGAGCAGACTCCGCTGACGGCTCTGGTGATCGGCGAGCTTGCGCTCGAGGCCGGCATCCCACCAGGGGTGTTCAACGTGATTCCCGGACTGGGGCCGATCGCCGGCGCCGGGCTGGCGGAACACCCACTCGTCGACAAGGTGGTGTTCACCGGAGGAACCGAGGTGGGACGCATCATCTCCGTCGCCACCGCATCACGATTCGCCAAGTCCACCGTGGAACTCGGTGGCAAGACGCCGGTACTGGTCTTCGACGACGTTCCGATCGAAGTGTCCTCGCGCGGGGCTGCATTCGGCGGGTTCGTGGGAGCCGGCCAAACCTGTATCGCCGGCACGCGGATCCTGGTGCAGGAATCCGTGTACGACGATTTCGTAGCGGGGCTGGTGGCCCAGGCCGAACGGATTCGCGTCGGCGACCCCAGCCAGGCTGAGACCCAGATGGGTCCGGTGATCTCGGCGCGAGCCCGTCAGCGGATCCTCGACTACGTCGACGTCGGTGTGTCCGAGGGCGCGACGTTGGCAACCGGCGGCAAGGCCGTGGAAGTTCCCGGTTTGGACGGCTACTTCGTCACCCCAACGGTGCTGTCGAACGTCACCAATCAGATGCGCGTCGCGCGTGAGGAGATCTTCGGCCCCGTTCTGGTCGTGATCCCGTTCCGGGACGAGGCCGATGCCATCGCGATCGCCAACGACTCCCCGTACGGACTCGGTTCGTCCATCTGGACGCGCGACGTCGCGCGCGCCCACCGTGTCGCGTCGAAGCTGGAGCACGGGATCGTCTGGGTCAACGACCACCACCGACTGGATCCGTGCTCGCCCTGGGGCGGTGTACGTGAGAGCGGCCATGGTCGCGAGGGTGGCAGTGAATCGTTCGCCGACTTCAGCCACGTACGCGCCGTCACGGTGCGCACTGCAGCCGACGACGTCGACTGGTACGGCGGAATCGCACTCGAGAGGTTGAACTGATGACGGCTACTTCGGCGCCCGTAGAGGCCGTGCCAGGACTGACCTTCGATCGGGCAGGCGCCGTCCTGACGGCACGGTTGGATGCTGCCGGCGGCAATCTCATGACCATGGACATGTGCGACGTGTTGGCGGCCGTGCTGACGAATCCTCCTGAGGGCGTCCACGTTCTGGTGTTGGCGGCGGCGGGGGACCAGTTCTGCATGGGACGTGAGCGCACTGCTGCCACACCCGACGACCTCCCCGAGGAAGTACGGCGACTGGTGGCGGTCAACGAAGCCTTGGCCTCGACGACCTTGGTGACCGTCGCCAGGGTGCAGGGCGACGCCGCCGGGTTCGGAGTCGGGCTCGCGGCACTGTGCGACGTCGCAGTAGCGACGCGTGGGGCGCGGCTGACCTTCCCCGAGGTCCGGATAAACCTGGCTCCCGCACTGGTGCTCGCGTGGCTGCCTCACATGGTCGGTAGGCGGGAAGCGTTCTGGCTCACCGCGAGCGGAGCCCCGGTATCCGGGGACGACGCGGTGCGCATCGGACTGCTCAACGAGGTGGTCGACGATACCGACGCACTCGACTCGGCGATCACCAACAAGGTGGAGGCCTTGCTCGCTGGAGAACACCGGGTGCACAACGAGATACGGTCGATGCTGCGCTCGGTCGAGTCGCTCTCGGAGCGGCAGTCGTACGAGTTGGCACGTGATCGCCTGGTGTTGGGTTCGCTGCGCCGACTGCACGGGGCAGGTCGCTGAGCCGACGCTTCGCGGCAACGGCGGGTGGAGGCGCCTAGTGCGCCGTCCACCCGCCGTCGACCATCAGTGAACTGCCGGTGGTCAGCGATGATGCCGGGCTCGCCAGGTACGCGACGGCGGCCGCGACTTCGTCGACCGTTCCCAATCTGCCGAGCGGTATCTCGCCGAGCACCCAATTGCGAAAGTCCGGCTTGGCAAGACTGCGGGCGGTCAGTTCGGTCTCGATGAACGTGGGCGCCACGGTGTTCACCCGGATGCCGTCGCCGGCGAGTTCGAGCGCCAGCGCCTTGGTCATCCCCTCCATGGCCCACTTCGACGCGCAGTACAACGTTCGCTCCGGCCCGCCGACGTGGCCCATCTGGGAGCTGATCATGACGACCGACCCACCTTGGCCGCGTTCACGCATCCGGGCCACTGCCTGCTGTGTGACGAACAGGACGGCTTCGACGTTCACACTCATCACCGAGGCGAAGTCCTGACGTGTGATCGATTCCAGTCGTCGCGGTATGTTGCGCCCGGCGCTGTTCACGAGCACGTCGACGCGTTCGCCGTCCATCAGGGTTGCCGCGAACTCGACGTCCGTGACGTCGCCGACGTGCACGTGCGCCGTACCGCCATGCTCACCGATCAGCTTAGCCGTTCCGCGGAGCGAGTCCTCGGTCCGACCGACCAGATGAGTGGTTGCGCCCAGACGCGCCAACGCAACTGAGGACGCGCGACCGATGCCCGAACCCGCACCGGTCACCCAGGCGTGTTTGCCCTTGAGGGAGGCGCCACCGACGAGGGCATCGACCGCGCTCCCACTCACTTGATGGCCTGAGGATTCACCGGCGAGCCGACCGCGCCCGGGATGACCAGAGGCGGCCCGACGAGAAGGAACTCGTAACGACCGTCGGCTGCACAGTCTTCCGCCAGTGCGTCGAGGTACCAGATCTCGCCTACGAGCAGGCCCATGGACACGATCATGACAAGGTGCAGCGGTTGGAAGGTGCCTTCCAGTTCATTCGGGCGGACTTCCGCGCCCCAGGTGTCGGTGGCGATGCCAGCGACGTCTCGGTCGTACAGCCATCGTGCGACCGACAGGGACAGACCGGGTGCGTCGCCGGCGGAGTAGCCCGCCCAGCCGGGCAGGTGGCGGCGCGCAGCCATGTCGCCCGTCCTGATCAACACGATGTCACCGCGGCCGACCGTCACGCCAAGCTCCTCGCACGCCTCGTCGAGATCCTCGGGGTAGATGGCCTCGCCGGGTTCGAGCGAAGCCTTGCCCTTGACGCGTGGAATGTCGAGCAGGACACCGCGCGACACCACTGTGGGCATGTGCTCGACACCGCCTCGCGCGGCGCCCGCAGAGGTCACCTCGCCGGCGCTGAATCCGTTGAACATCTTCCCGTCGCGAAAGATGTGGCCCAGTGCGTCCCACTGCGTTCCGCCCTGCAGGAACAGGAACAGACTGTCGTCGGCGAAGCCCCACCCCAGCGGGTCGGCGCTGTAAGTCTGGGTTCCCGCGAGGTGGTCGGTACCGGTGGCGGCCATCTGATGCACCGCGTTGACGCGACCGAACGCTCCGGTCTGCGGCCCATTGCCGTCGAGCGGAAGCTGCAGCGAGATTCCCCTACCGCTGCGCACCAGCGACGCGGCTTTCGTGACGACGTCAGGAGTGATGAAGTTGAGGGTTCCCCGCTGGTCCTCCGCGCCCCACCGCCCCCAGTTGTTGCACGACTCGTACAGCTCGTGGAATAGCTCGAAGGTGATCGAGGTCTGGCTAGTGGTCATGCTCGACTCCGTATCTCGTTGCGGTGAGACGAAATCTACGGACTCCGAGCGTCGGGATCGTGCTCGCTCGCGAGGAACTAAGGGGTCGTTCGTTCGGCAATCGGATGACACCCGCAACTCGGCGAGCGACTAGGCCGGTAGGGGCCCGGTCAGCTTCGACGGCCGGCACAGCAGCGTGACCACGATGGTCAGGACGGCCGCGACGGCGAACCCCGCCTGGACGTTGATCAGGTCTGCGGTCCCGCCGAGCACGAGGGCGGCGATCGGTCGGGAACCGACGAACCCGACGAGCCAGAGGGCCATGATGCGGCCGCGTAACTCCTCGGGTGCGCGCTCCTGGACCACGGTGCTCAAGCCAGTCATCGCCCATCCGAAACCGAGGCCGGCGAGGGCGAAACCGGCGAACGCGATCTCGGTCACGGTGCCCACCGCGAGGACGGCGGATCCCAGGGCGAGGCCGCCCAGTCCGATCGAGGAGACCCACGCGGACGCGACTCGTCCACGCATCAGCGCCAGGCTGGCCATGCCCACGGCCGCGCCGAGGCCGAAGACCGCCGACAGGGTTCCGACGAGGCGGCTGTCTCCACCGAGGGCATCGGCAAGCGAGGGCGCCAGCGTGATAGACGGGTCCGAGGCGATGCCGACCGTGGCCACCGCGAGCAGCGCCAGCAGCAGCGGGCGGTCGCGCCAGACGTACTTGACGGCCGCGCGCACGCGGTAGTCGGTGCCGGAGCGCCGCTTCGGCGGTGCGGGGAAGCGCACGGCGAGGATGAAGAGTGTGAAGACCAGATGCAGCGCAGCCGCCGCGGCGAACGCGGCGCCCGATCCCAGGTGCGCCGCGAGGTAGGCGCCGGCGGCGGGACCGACGATGCGGCCGACGGTCATCGGAATGCTGTTGAGCGCCATGGCGGTCGACAGCTCGCCGTTGCGAATGATGTTCGGGACGATCGACTGCATGGCCGGGCCGCCCACGACGAAACCGAGCCCCACCAGCAACGATCCGATGAGGACGGGGACGGCCACCGCGAGCCCTTGGAGCCCTGGGTCGACGAATAGCCACGCTGCCACCAACCCCGACCCGAATACGCACAGCACCCTGCCCAGCAGGATCTGCCGGGCCGGATTGCCGGTGTCCGCCCACTTGCCGCTGGTGGGCGTCAGGATCAGCTGCGGCCCGAACTGGACGACACCGACCAGGCCCACCATGAGGGCCGATCGCGTCGCGTCGTAGATGACGATGGCTGCGACGATGCCGTGCGTCCACACCGCGACGACCGCGAACATCTTTCCCCAGAACAGCGCACCGAACACGGGGTCGAACATCAGCCCCAGCGCGTTTCGTGGACGCTGGGTCGCTACGGCCTCTTCGGCCTCCGCGGCCTCTTCGGCCTCGGCGGTCACGTGGACACCGTGCGTTCGTGCCGCGGAGTCAGCCCGGGGATCGGGGTCGAAGGGCACGGCACCAAATATGCATAGCACATCCATGCTTTTCGAAGCGCCTGGCGTCGAGCACGCGGAACGCGGTCACTCCTCGACCCACTCGAGCAGATCGCCGGGCTGGCACTGGAGCACCCGGCACATGGCATCCAGCGTGCTGAAGCGGATCGCCTTGGCCCGGCCGTTCTTCAGCACTGCGACATTCGCCGGCGTCAGTCCGATCCGTTCGGCGAATTCGCCGACGCTCATCTTCCGCTTCGCCAGTTGCACGTCGATGCGCACGACGACGGGCATCAGATCACCGCATCCATGTCGGTGCGCAGCGTGGTGGCCTGGCGCAGGAGCGCCCGCATGACCACCATCAGCGACCCGAGGACGGCGCCGCCGGTCAGCAGCAGGAACATCAGCAGAGGCGTCCCGGGGTCGTTTGCGTGGAAGCCGACGTAGAGAAAGACGCCCAGGAACGTCAGCCACCCGGCCCCAATAACCCAGATGATCACGTCCACCCACACCAGCGATGCCGGCGTGAAGATGCGGTCGCTCTTGACCATCGCGAGCAGCTTCCAGATGCAGACGAGCACGACCTGGACGCACAGCACCCAGAAGATGGAGACCACCGTCAGAGGCCACCTGAGGTGCGCCTGGTCCGGCGACTCCTGGGCCATGTGCGCGAACTGGCCCGGCAGCGACATGACCTGAAGGAGCAGCAGCACCGCGAACAGCACGACGAGGAAGGTCCTCAGGGCGGGAACGGCCCAGCGTTCAGGTGGCATGCATCAACAGTCAATCGATATCTATCGATTGTCAATAGGTGACCGGCGGCCGATGCGGCCGGGCAGGAACTCAGTCGTCGATGCGGAAGCCGACCTTGAGCGTCACCTGGAAGTGCGCAACGGCGCCGTCCTCGATCTCGCCTCGCACCGAGGCGACCTCGAACCAGTCCAGGTTCCGCGTGGTCTGCGCGGCGCGGCCGATGCCGTTGCGGATCGCGGTGTCGATGCCGTCGGGCGACGTGCCGACGATCTCGATGACGCGGTAGGTGTGCTCGCTCATCGGTGCTCCCTTCGCGGCCGTCGGGCGGCCGGACGCTGATCTGACGGCTGAGTTGACCATGGCCTCGACCGTCACGCCTCGATATTGCTCGGGCGGATTTCAGGTGTGTCCGCCGATGTCGCGCCGGGTAGCCCCTCAGGTCACTCCGAGTGTGTCGGACACCGCGTCGTAGAGGTCGTGGTACTCGGCGGTGAACCTCAGTTCGCGGGGATCGCGCGGTCGTGGCAGGGACACGGTGTAGTCCTCGACGATACGGCCGGGTGCGGGTGACATGACGACGATCCGGTCCGCCAGCAGGAGTGCTTCGTCGACGTCGTGGGTCACGAAGAGCACCGTCGTGCGCAGCTCCTCCCACAGTCGGAGGAAGTCTCGGCCGATCTCCCGACGGGTGAGCGCATCGAGCGGTCCGAACGGTTCGTCCATGAGGAACACATTCGGATCGGCGGCGAGCGTACGGGCCAAGGCCACGCGCTTGCGCATGCCGCCCGACAGCTGATTCGGCGTGTAGTCCGTGAAATCGGCCAGTCCTACCCGTTCGAGTAGCGCGGAGATGCGTCGATCTTGTTCCGCACGTGGCACTTCGGCGATCTGCATGGGAAGTCGGACGTTCTCCCCGGCCGATCGCCAGGGCAGCAGTGCGTCGTTCTGGAACAGCATGCCCACTCCAGCCGGCGGCGCCGTCACGGCGGCGCCGTCCAACCGGACTTCTCCGGCGGTCGGCACGACCAGGCCCGCCGCGACCTTCAGCAGAGTGGACTTCCCGCAGCCGCTCGGCCCTACGAGGGCGACGAACTCACCGGAACCCACCGAGAGGTCGACGCCGTCCAGTGCCAGCCGCCTGCCGCCCGAGGTTCGGTAGGCGAGGCTCACGTCGTCGAAGTCGACGGCGGTCACGACGAACTCAGCAGGCTGAAGTCGAATGCCTCGTCGAAGGGTGGCGCCGTGTCCGGTTCGATCTGTCCGACCTGCTCCAACAGGCCCACGGTGTCCTGATAGACGGCGGAATCCACGATCAGTCCAGGTGGTGCCTGCTCGAGCGTGGTCTTCAGCACCGCCTCGAGGATCGCCGGATTTAGTTCGGGCGCCTGCTTCTTGGCCGCTTCCAAGCTGGCCGGGAGATCGGACGTGCCACGTCGGAGACTGGCGTCGATACCCTTGACGAACGCCGCCAACGAGTCACGGTTGGATTGCGCCCACGACTCCTTCGCGATGACGGTGAGTGCGACGTAACGGAAGTCCGGCTTCCACACCTCTCGGAACTTGCCCGACCGAACCATGGTGGTCAGGAGCGGATCGGTCACCATGCCCGCAGCCGCTCCGCCCTTCTCGATCGTCGCCTGCATGGTTGCGCCCGTACCGCTTCCGACGACGCGCAGCCCCTTGTAGTCGATGCCTGCGTCTGCGCTGGCACGCTGCAGTTCGGTGTCCGACAGGCTTCCCGGTGCTGTCACCGCAACCGACTTGCCCGCGAGGTCGGACACCTCGCGAATGTCCGATGACGATGGGGTGACCAGAGCGTAGGGGGGAACTTGGCTGGTGACGGCGTAACCCTTGACGTCCAGATTCTTGATCCGGTTGCGGACGATGTGCTCGCCCGCGCCGACGAATGCGTCGATGCTCCCGCCGCTGAGTGCTTGCACCGCATCCGATCCGCTGTCGAAGCACACCTTCTCCGCCGTCGTCTTCTCGGCGCCATCACCGAATTGGTTCTCGTCGATCGCCAGCGCAGCGAGACTGAGTCCGCCGCAGACGATGCCGACCTTGAGGCTCTGGCTTCCTCCGTCGTCCGAGCACCCGGCGAGGGTGAGGGTGGTGGCCATCGCCGCGGCGGCCATCACCGTGAAGGTCTTACTGGGCATGGTGGTCTCCTGTTTCGTGGTCTTCGAAGGGATCCGCGCTCAGCGCGGGGTGATCCGGCGTTCGAGGGTCTTCAGCAACTGGTCGAGTGCGATCGCGACCGCGGTGATCACGGCCAGTCCGGCGAATACGCCGGTGACGTCGAGCAGGTTCGAGGAGTACTTGATGTAGTAGCCGAGACCCTCACTCGCGGCGATCAACTCGGCGATGACGGCGCCGATGAGCGCTATGCCGATGGACAGTCGCACACCGGTGATGAGCCACGGCACCAGTGACGGGGTCATGACCCAGCGCAGTGTCTGAAGGCGAGTGGCGCGAAGTGATCGCGTCACGTCGAGGAGGTCGCGGTCGATCTGCTTGACGCCTTGGTAGACGTTGTAGAAGACGACGAACACGACCATCGTCACCACCATGGTGACCTTCGACAGCAGACCTACGCCGAACCAAATGATGAACAGCGGCGCGAGCACGACGCGGGGGAGGCTGTAGAGCGCCATCATGTACGGCAACAGCCAACCACCGAGCAGCACCGACGACCCGAGTGCGATCCCGAGCACCGCGCCCAACGGAACGCCGATCGACATGCCCAGTGCCACTTCGATGAGCGTCTGGCCAAGGTGTGGCCACAGTTCACCAGTTCGGATCAGATCGACGAGGCGTTGCGCGATCGCCAGCGGTGAGGAGACGTAGAACGACGGGAAGATCCGGTCGGACGACAACTGCCACGTGGCGACGACCAACACCGCGATCGCCACCCGCCCGCCGACGATGACTATGCGTCGCCTGCGCTCATCTCGGCGGTCGGCGCGGACGAGTTCATCCGGCGGTTGGGCCCGACCCGTCGGCTCCTCGGGTGCCGGCGAGCGGCGCTCGCGGCTCAGCGGCCGGTTCACGACGTGCCACCTGCGGGAGTGGCGGTCGCGACGGGCCGATTCGGATCCGCACTCCACGCCGAGAAGGAGCCGACGAAGAGTGGAGCCTGCACGCCCAAGTGGGTGAGCACTGCCACTCCGTGGGCGGCGGCCACGCCACCCCCGCAGTACAGTCCTGGCGGATCACCGTCGAACTGGTAGAGCCTCCGCAGTGCCGCGGTATCGCGCAAAGACCCGTCGGCAGAGACGGTTTCGCCGGATCCCACGTTGCGGGCGCCAGGTATGTGGCCGGCGGCGTAGGCATCGGCGCTGCGTGCGTCGATGAGTCGCCCCTCGGCGGCCAAGGTGGCCGCGCCCTCGGCGTCGAGTTGTTCGAGGTGTCCACCGGTCACGGTAACGCGGCCGGGCGAAACGTCGGCGGCGGTCTCGCCACCCGGATGACCCGAGGCCACCCAGGCGGGCAGCCCACCGTCGAGGATCCGGACGTCGCGGAGACCGGCCCATCGCAGAACCCACCAGGCGCGGGCGGCCACGAAACTGCCGTCGACGTCGTAGACGACCACGGTGGAGTCGTCGTCCACTCCCCACCGTCGCAGGGTTGCTTGCAGGGTGGGCACCTCGGGTAACGGGCGCTTGCCTTCAGTGGGAGCGGTGCCTTCGCGAGACAGGTCGGTAATGAGGTAGGCCACGACGGCCCCGTCGAGGTGGGTGACCGGATCATCACCCGAGTCGCGCCGAACCTCGATGACGCGGAGTTTGGTCGGATGGTCGGCAATGAGTCGCGCCAACTCGTCGGCGCCGACGAAGACGGTCGCCGTCACGGAGCCACCGCCGTCGTGCCGGCGGCGATGAACTGGTTGGCCGGACGAGACAGGCCGAGATGGTCGCGCAGGGTGCTCCCGGTGTACTCGCGGCGGTGCAGACCCCGGCGTTGAAGTTCCGGGATGACCAGGTTGACGAAGCGGTCGATGTTGTGCGGCACCCTGGGCGGGAAGATCATGAAACCGTCGGCGGCACCGGTGGTGAACCACTCCTCCAGCACGTCGGCGACGCGTGTCGGCGAGCCGACGACCTCCTTGAACATGCCGCCTCGCACGACTGCCGCAGTCAGTTCGGCCACGGTGAGGTCGTCATGACCGTACAGTTCGGCTGCTTCGGTGAGCGCCGTATGCGCCTCGGCCGGAAGGGCGGATGCTTCGACGACGTCGCGGATGCGGGCATCTTCGGGAAGATCGGACAGGTCGGTACCGAAGACCTGCGATAGCTTCGCCCGGCCTGACGGCCCCGTCCGAAGCAGCCGTTGCAGTTCCGAATACTGGTCGCGCGCAGCAGCGTCGGTCTCTTCGACGTATACCGCCACTCCCGGGATGACGAGTTGTTCGTCGGGAGTGCGCCCGTATGCCGGTAGTCGCGACTTCAGGTCGGCGTAGTAGGCGCGGGCCCCTTCGAGGCCGAGCGTCGACGAGTTGGTGAACCGCAGGTCGGAGAAGCGCGCCCCGAGGTCTCTGGACCGTTCCGACGCTCCGGCGTTGATGATGGGAAGCCTGCCCTGCACGGGGCGTTGGACGTTGAGTGGGCCGTCTACGGTGAAGAACTCGCCTCTGAACCCGATCTGATGCACGCGGTCGGAATTCACGAATTGACCGGTCGTCGGATCTGCCACCCGGGCGTCGTCTTCCCAGCTGTCCCAGAGCAGCTGCAGTACCTGAATGTACTCGGCCGCCCAGTCGTAGCGACGGTCATTGTCCCAGTGCTGATCTCGTCCGAAATTGCGTGCGGCCTCCACGTTCTTGCCGGTGACGATGTTGAGCCCGACCCGTCCAGCGCTCAGGTGATCGATCGTCGCCGTCGCCCGTGCGACGTTGTAGGGGTCGGAGTAGGTGGTGTTGACCGTCGTGATCAACCCGATGTGGGTCGTCACCGCCGCAATGTGCGAGGCGAGTGTCAGCGCCTCCGGGCGGAGGACCTCGTTGGGATTGGCGAACTGCGAGTTCGTCAGACCCACGAGCCGGTCGCCGATGAAGAAGAAGTCGAAGACGCCACGTTCCGCGGTGCGCGCGGCGTCTCTGAGCAGGGTCGGATTGGAATTGCCATCGGGGTGCGAGCCGGGAAGCCGCCACGCAGCTGGGTGGAATCCGGTGGGCCAGATGGTGAGGCCGAGATGCATGCGACGGTCATCGGACATGTGCGGGATCACCTTTCGCCCGTCAGGGCAGGATGGATTGCCTCGTCGTCCCCGTAAGCCAAGGTGGGCTCGTGCGGGTGGGAAGAGTCGAGGACTCTGGCGTCAGGCGCCGGAGGTGGAGGAGTGCGCTGGGGAAAACGTCAGCTGCGACAGAGGCAGCTGTTGACCAGGAGCAGGTCGACATAGCGCCGGCGGACCAGGCTCGCCGCATCGGCGAAGACGCGGCGCGGAGACTGCGTACACGCCAAACGACGGCGGCTCGCCAGAGTGGCATGCTGCAGCCATCGCTTCACGTACACAAGCGTATACACTGGCGTTCCGAACCGTCAACTCGTACGAATCGCTGGCAGAGGAGTTGCCAAACATCATGGGTAGCAGCGCATTCATGGCCGCAAACCGTGCGGACGCGCACTACCTTCAGGTCAAGAACGACTTGCTAACCGGTCGCTTCGAGCCGGGGACCGTGTTGCTGGAAACCACGCTCGGCAAGCTCTACGGTCTGTCCAGAACCCCGATGCGCGAGGCGTTGGCACGGCTGTCACACGATCGGCTCATCGACCGCACCGAGCGCGGCTACGTCGTGCGCGAGAGGTCGGCTGAAGAGATCGAAGCCATCTACGAGGCGAGGATTCCGTTGGAGGCCACGGCCGCCGCCCTCGCTGCCCGTCGTCGCAGCCGCATCGACGTCGACCGACTCGACCACCTGCTGGTCATGCGGCGCGACGAATCCGACGTCGCGCGACACGCGGAGTGGAATTCCGACTTCCACGTGGCGATGCGAGACGCGGCCCGTAGTTCGATCGTCGCCGCTTCCCTCGGTCAGTTCGATGACCTTCTCACCGAATATCGGCCCGACCGGTCGGCCGCCGCCAATACCGAGCGTGGCTACCAGGAGCACGTCGTCATCCTCGAGGCGATTCGCGACGGTGACCCGGAGGCCGCGAGCAAGTCGATGACGTCACACCTGGAACGGATGCGTGACATGCGGATCGCCGCGCACGTTCGCCGCACGACGGCTGCCCGCAGGGACTAGCCGCCTCGTCCGCCGGTGCGGACGAGGAATCAGACGTCGGAACTCTCGCGCCACAGGTCGATGCCGGAATCGGATGCGTAGCGGTCGATCTCGCTGAGTTCCTCCGCCGTGAAGTCGAGATTGTCCAGCGCACCCAGGTTCTCCTCGAGCTGTGCGACGCTCGATGCGCCGACCAGGGTGGAGGCCACCGTGGGATCGCGCAGCACCCACGCCAGTGCGAGCTGGGCCAGTGACTGACCGCGGCGCTCGGCGATGCCTGCGAGACCCCGAAGTCGTTCGAGGACCTCGTCGGTCACCAGCTCGTCGTCGAACGTCGGTCGCGCGGTGGCACGGTCGACGTCACCCGCCGGCCGCTGCAGATAGCGGTCGGTGAGCAGGCCCTGCGCCAGCGCGGTGAAGGCGATGGCCCCCATGCCGGCGTTTCCGAGTTCGGCGGTCAAGTCACCCTCGATCCACCGGTTGAGCAGCGAGTACGACGGCTGGTGGATGACCAGCGGGGTGCCCAGGCGGCGTGCGATGGCTGCTGCCTCGGACGTCTTGGCTGCCGAGTAGGACGAAATGCCAACGTAGCGAGCCTTTCCCGCGCGCACGGCGGTGTCCAGTGCGCCGATCGTCTCCTCCAGCGGCGTGACCGGGTCGATGCGGTGGGAGTAGAAGACGTCGACGTAGTCGAGACCGAGCCGGTCGAGTGAGGCATCGAGGCTCGCCAGGACGTAGGCCCTGCCGCCGAGCTGGCCGTAGGGCCCCGGCCACATGTCCCAGCCCGCCTTGGTGGAGATGATCAGTTCGTTGCGGTAGGGCTTGAAGTCCCGGCGCAGCATCCGGCCGAAGTTCTCCTCGGCAGAGCCGTACGGTGGGCCGTAGTTGTTGGCGAGGTCGAAGTGCGTGATGCCACGATCGAACGCGTAGCGCAACACTTCTCGTTGCCCGTCGAACGGGCGGTTGTCGCCGAAGTTGTACCAGAGGCCCAGGGAGATCGCCGGGAGCAGGAGCCCCGACGTCCCCACCCGTCGGTAGGGCATCGCGGCATAGCGTTCCCGCGCCGCTACCCAGGGGTCGTTGGTGAAGGGGACGTCGGAGATCGCCAGATCGTCGGTCATCACCCCATCGTAGGGACCGCCACCCCTCGACAGGGGGCATGTCGGGGAGTCAGGCGTCGGCGGGGGTGAAGACTCCGATCGGGCGCACCGTCTTCAGCATCACGACGGGGATGCGGCGCGTCGTCGACGTCTGATAGCCGAGGTACGGCGGGTACAGGTGGGTCATGTACGTCCAGACGGCATGACGCTCTTCGTCCTCGGGCTCGCGCCACGTCGCCTCGAATGCCTGCGTGGCGATCTGAACGCCGATGGTCTCGCTGTCCTGGATGTTCAGGTACCACTGGGGATTGTCGTCGGCGCCGCCCTTGGAGGCCACGATGACGATTTCGCCGGCGACGTTGCCGTAGATCAGTGGCTTGACGTGAACCCGCCCGGACTTGCGCCCCACGCACTTGATCAGGCAATGGGTCGTCAGCGCGTGGCCGCCCACGGAGCTGAGATCCAGGATGTGGCCCTGTGTACCGCCCGATTCCAGGTAGCTCCGCAGGTGTTCATCCGCCCACTCGTTTCGGGCTGCTCGGATCGATGCGGCGTCTGCGTCGGCCATTCGTCATTCCTCCCGGCTTGGTGTCCAGCGACCTAGACCGTACGTGGCGGGGCGACCAGCGGTCAGGCGGTCTCGGTGAACGCGACCACCGGGATGGTGCGCTTGCCCGCCAACTCTTCGTACTGGGCGTAGGACGGGATGAAGGTGGTCGCAAGGCTCCACAGCCGGTCCCGCTCGGAACCCGAGACCTCCCGGGCGATGAAGTCGCCGGTGTACCCGCCCGCGGAGATGGTGACCCGCGGGTGGGCCAGGACGTTGTAGTACCAGGACGGGTGCCGCGAGCTGCCGTAGTTCGACGCCACGACGATGGCCCGTCCGCCGTCGGTGAAGTAGGTCAGGGGAGTGGTCCGTCGCTGACCCGTCTTGGCGCCGGTGCTGACGAGCAGCAGTTCGGGCGTCACCATCGCCGTCGACAGCTTGCCCTTGCTCAGGCGGAGCAATTGGCGGTCGACGCGCGGCGCCACCCGCCGGGCCAGCCAGCGACCGGGCTTGTTGCCCGTCACCCGGGCGCCGTGGCGAAGCAGTGCAGATCCGGCCGTCGGGTCGACTTCGGGTATGCCCATCCCGCGATGCTATTTGACCGCCGGAGTGGGCTGGAGCCAGGCGCTGCCCTGCTCGCGGTCGAGCACGGTCAGGCTCTTGTTCTTCAACGCGAAGACGTACACCAGCAGGCTGACGCTGATGATCACCGTCACGTAGAGGATGAACCAGCCGATGTTGTCGCCCGACTTGGCGCCCTGGTAGAGCAGCGGTGCCGTGCCGCCGAACGCCGAATTGGCAAGCGCGTAGCCCAATCCGACGCCCAAGGCGCGGATCTCGGCGGGAAACAGCTCAGCCTTGACGATCGCGTTGACGGACGTGTACCCGGTGAGGATCACGTATCCGACGGCGGTCAGGGCGAACGCCATCAGCGGCGACTCGGTCTGCGGGAGATAGGTGAGCAGCACGTAGGTGTAGAGCACGCCACCGATGCCGAAGAACACCAGCAGCGGTTTGCGGCCCACCCGGTCGCTGAGCAGGCCGCCGATGGGCTGCAACAGCATCAGGAAGATCAACCCGGCCAGGTTGATCCACGTACCCGTCAGCGCCTGGTCCTTGCCGAACGTCGACTTCACGATCGCCGGCGCGTTGATCGTGTACGTGTAGAACGCGACGGTGCCGCCCGCGGTGATGAGGAAGACCAGCAGCAGCGGTCGCCAGTGCGTCGTGAACAGCGCCTTGAGCGAGCCTGCCGACTGGTCCTTGCCCTCGCGGATCGCCTCGAGGTGCGATTCGCTCAGTGATTCGTCCATCGAGCGTCGCATCCACAACACCACCAGCGCCGAGATGCCGCCGATGAAGAACCCGATGCGCCATCCCCAGTCGCTGACGGCGTCGACGTCGAGCACGCTGAGCGCGATGAGGAGCGTGAACTGCGCCAGGACGTGGCCGCCGACCAGCGTCACGTACTGGAACGAGGAGAGGAAGCCGCGCCGGTTCGCGGTGGCCGCCTCGGACATGTAGGTCGCCGACGTGCCGTACTCACCGCCCGTCGCGAAGCCCTGCAGCAGGCGAGCGAGGATCAGGATGACCGCTGCCCACCAGCCGATGACCTCCCTGGTGGGCATGATCGCCACGAGGAACGAACACGACGACATGATCGTGATGCTGAGCATCAGTGCGGCCTTTCGGCCGCGGCGGTCGGCGTAACGGCCGAAGAACCACGAGCCCACCGGCCGCATCAGGAACGTGACCGCGAAGATCGCGTAGATGTACAGCGTGGAGTTCTCGTCGTCTTGATCGAAGAACTGCGCCTCGAAGTACGTCGCAAACACGGTGTAGACGTAGACGTCGTACCACTCGACGAGGTTGCCCGCCGAACCCCTGATGGTGTTCAGAACCGCGCGCCTGGTGCTGGTCGGCGCGCGGGTGGGACCGGTCGGGACAGGGGGTGACGTCCTATCGCTCATCCGGGCACGGTAACCGAATCCGTGGCACCCGCGGGGATGAACGCGCGCTGGGGCGGACCCGTTTCAGCTCTGCCTGCGCTGCTTCCAGTCGCCGATCGCGGCGAGGCGTCTGCGCTGCTGTGCGGCGGCGCCGCCGTCGAGTCCCCTGTTGCGCTGCTCGAGGTTCGTGGTGACCCGTTCCCGATGCTCGACGGGGTTGGCGTCGTCGTACTTGAACTTGGCCTCCACCCGCACGATCCTCAACCGGACACCGCGGATGCCGGGCAGCATCCGACCGTACGGGTCGGCGTCTGGCGCCACGGCGGCGTGCCGGCCCTCCGGCTGGAAGTCCGCCAGCTGGGTGGCGAGTATTCGCGCCTTTTCCTCGGGGTCGTCGACGATCGTTGGCTCGCAGACGAATTGGACGGCGGAGTAGTAGCTGGTGGGCACTCCGTCCTCGTCGGGCCCGCCGGCCTTCGCGCGCCAGTAGGTGGGGATGTAGGCGTAGTCGCCGATGATCGCCAGGCGCACCCGGGTGGCGGCTTGCAGGTGCGGCCACACGGGGTTGGGCCGGGCCAGATGGATCAGCAGGTCGTCGCCGTCCAGGGTGAAGTGGGTCGGAACGAGCACCGGCGCTTCGGCAGGGTCGACGTTGTTGACCGCCAGGGTGCCGAATCTGTCGGTGGACGCCAGCCACCTCTGCCACTCGTCGGCGTCGAGAGCGGAATCCCATGGGTGGATGAGCATGTCAATCTCCTTGGTGTGGCGCTGCGTCGTTCGACACGAGCCTGCGGGTGATCCGGACGTCGGTACCGAGTCGGGTCAGGTGCCCGCAGAGGTCGTCGGCCGCGGCCTGCAGGTCGGCATCGGTCAGCGGGGCGAGTGCGTCGAGGATGAACAGGGCGGTCGTGGTGTCGTCGCGCAGTGCGGTCCGCCGGGCCTGCCGCCAGTTCCATCGCCGGCACGTCACCCCGGCGTCGTCGCGCCACACCACCTCGCCCGGCTCGGGGTGTTCGACGACGTCGACGCCGCCGACGACGGTGTCGAACGGTTCGTCACCGATCGCGCGAACCAGTCTGGGTCGACCGGCGTACCGGGTGAGGTCCTCGCCGCCGATCGGAATGCGGTGGCGCACGGACACGGCGTTGTAGACGTCGGTCAGCCGGTTGATCCTCGGCAGTCCCGACTCGGCGCGGCGGAGCAGAGCCTCGACGCTGTTGCGGGTGCGCTGGGGCTTGGCGCCGAACGCACGGTAGGCGTCGCGCCATGCGGCGACTTCGGGAAGCTGATCGACCGGGGACTCGGTGAGCGCCTCGCCGGCGGCGGCCTCGGCGTCGCGCAGCAATGCCTCGCTGCCCGCGTCGCCACGCCCGGGCTCGATGCCGTCGGCGGTGATCAGCACGACCCGGTAGTCGGGCCGCAGGGCGAACACCGCGGCGTCGACCCACGCGCGGGATAGCCACTCGGGGTTCGGCTCGGGCTCAGTCATGGCTGGCCCGCGGCCGTGGGGCGCCGGCGCCGACACCGGGCTCGAACACCGTGAGCGAGAAGCGCGTTGGCGCCTCGCCCCGGTTGACGTAGGAATGTGGGACGTCGCCGGGAAAGGTCACCGCGTCGCCGACGTCCAGATCGATGAACTGACCATCGACGTCGATCACCAGCGCCCCGTCGAGCACGTGCACGAGTTCCCGAGTGCCCCCGGCATGGGCCTCGCTGACATGGCCGTCGCCGACGCCCAGCGTCCAATCCCACAGTTCGACGACGTCCGGCGGCGTGGTGCCGGCCACCAGTACGCCGCGTCCGCCGAACTCTCCCGCCCACAGTGCGGCGCCATCGCCTGCGCGGGTGATGGTCACCGGCGAACGTTCGGGCGGCTCCACCAGGGCGGGCAAGCCGACGCCGAGCGCATCGCTGAGCCGAAGCAGCGTTCCCACACTGGGATTCACCGCGCCCTGCTCGACGTTGACCACCATGCGCCGGCTCACGGCAGACGCTTCGGCCAGCTGATCCAGCGTCCACCCGCGCGTCGTGCGCTCGTGCCTCACCCGTGCGCCGATGGCAGTGGCCAGCTTGGCCGCATCGTCGTCCATGAGTGCACTATAACGCACTGATGGTGCACTGCACTAAGCTGGCGGGGTGCTCATCCCATCGCGATGCGGATGTTCTTGATCTGCAGGAACTCGTTGAGGCCGTCGAGCCCGCCGGTACGGCCGAAACCGCTCTGCTTGTAGCCGCCGTACGGACCCTGCGGCGCCATGTCGCTGAACGTGTTGATCCACACCGAACCGGCTTCCAGCTGCCGAGCGACGCCGTGCGCGCGCCGCAGGTCTCGGGTGTGCATGAACGCGTTCAGCCCAAAGGGGGTGTCGTTGGCGAGGCGCACGGCTTCGGCCTCGTCGGAGAACCGGATGATCGAGACCACCGGTCCGAACGTCTCGAGCTGCGCCAGGTTCGACGAGTTGTCGACGTTGCCCAGCACCGTCGGCTCGACGTAGTAGCCGTCGGCCAGGTTCGCGCCGATGCGGTGCCCGCCGGTGAGCAACTCGCCGGCCCGCCCGTCGACCGCCTCGCCGACCGCGCCGAGGATGCGGTCGACTGCTGCCTGGTTGATGACCGGTCCGAAACCGACCGTTGGATCGAAGGGGTCGCCGACCTTGGCTGCCTGGACGACGGCGAGGAAGCGCTCGGTGAACGCGTCGTAGACCGAGTCGTGCACCAGGAGGCGACTGGCGCACGCGCAGCTCTGTCCCGACTGCATCAGCGGGCCCTGGTGCGCCGACAGCATGGCCGCCGCGTCGAGGTCGGCGTCGTCGAACACGATGTTGGCGGACTTGCCGCCGAGCTCGGCGACTACCGGCGTGAGATTCGTTGCCGCCGCGCGGATCACGGTGCGTGCCGTGGCGCCTCCACCGGTGAAGTGGATCTTGCGGATGCCGGGATGGCGGACGAGTGCGTCGCCGCCCTCGGGGCCCGCGGGCACGACGTTGACCAGGCCGGCCGGTAGGCCTGCCTCGAGACACAGCTCGCCGAACCGCAGGGCGGCCAGCGGAGCGAGGTCCGAGGGCTTGAACACCACGGCGTTGCCCGCCGCCAGGGCGGGCGCGACGCAACTGCCCGCGACGGCGAGGGCGCCGTTCCAGGGGGCGATGACCCCGACCACGCCGTACGGTTCCCGCTCGACGAGGTTGACGTCGAAGGAGCCGTGGACGGGCGTGCTGAGGCCGTGCGGCTTGTCGACGTAGCCGGCGTAGTGGCGCAGGAACCGTTCCAGGAGCAGTGCCGTGCCGGCGTAGGACACCGGGACCGCGTAGTCGTGCACGTTGAGCGCGGCGAGTTCGTCGAGGTGTTCTCCGACGACGTCGGCGAGGTCGATCAACAGGTCGCGGCGTCGGTCGACGGTGAGTGCTACCCATTCGCGTTGCGCCCGTGCGGCTGCGGTGACGGCCAGGTCGATCTCCACCTCCGACGCCAGCGCGACGGTGGTGTTGGGTGCGCCGGTCGCGGGGTAGAGGTGAGCGTGCGTGCCCGCGGCGGTGGTCGTGATGCGGTCGCTGCCGATCAGCAGCCCCACCGGACCGGTTGGAGCGGCGGGCCGGGTGAGCGCCGCCGTGGTCACGAGGCCGCCTCGGACGTTGCCTCGGCGAGCACGCGCTGCTTCTGCACGCCGATGGCGGAGTTGAGGTGCGATGCCTTGGGCCACCCGTAGTAGGCGGCGAAGTGCAGCGCCACCTCGTCCATTTCGTCGAAGGAGACGTCCCCACTCTTCAGGGCGGCGTACACGTGGGACTGGATCGGCAGTTCCGCGTCCTGGAAGGCGACGCAGGCGACCGTGACGAGGCGCCGCTCCTTCATGCCGAGCCCGGGACGCAGCCACATCTCGCCGAAGACGAAGTTCAGGATGCCCGCACCGGAGTACGGGTTGTCACGCACCGGTGCGAACGGAATGCAGTTGATCTCCTTGAACGATCGCTCGCCGCCTTGGAGCCGGAGTTCGGGATCGCTCTCGGTGGTCAACGGCAACAGGGGATCCGGCGCCGTGTCGGTGAGGCCGCGCTCGTCGAGTATCCGCGCCCACTGTGCGTCGACCACGATGTTGAAGCGCGACGCCTTCGGCCAGCCCGCGTAGACCGCGAAGTGCAGCACCGTCTCCCGCATCTCGGTGATGCTCAGGTCGCCGCTGTTCAGCCCCGCGTAGACGTGCTGCTCCAACGGCTCGTCGGCGTCGGCAGCGGCCACGCAGGCCAGCGTGACGAACCGACGGTCGCGCCGACTCAGGCCCGGGCGCGACCAGATCTCGGCGAACACGAAGTCGATCAACCCGTCGGCGATCGCCGGGCTGGCGTCGGACGGAGCGTCGACCGTCATCACCTCGGCGTACTGCCGAAGGCCGGTCTCGCGGCGGTGTGCTGTATTCATCGTTCGTCCTATCTGATGGTGACGCCGGCGTCGACCTTGAACTGCAGTCCTGTGACGTACCGCGATTCGTCCGAGACCAGGTAGAGCACTGCGTTGCTCACGTCGACGGGTTCGATCAGCGGTGTCGGGAGCGCGTTGCCGAACAGCGGCGCGAGGTCGGTCCGCGTTTCGGCGAGCAGGGTGTGGATCGTCGCGGGCGCCATGCCGGTCATCACACCGGTCGGGTGCACGGTGTTGACGCGGACACTCTGGGCGGCAAGCTCGTTGGCGAGCGCGATGCTCATGCCGACGATCGCCTGCTTGGAGGCCGTGTAGGGGATGTGCAGGGGGTTGCCCTTGATGGCTGCAGCCGAACTGATGTTGACGAGGCTGCCACCGCCCTGCTCGAGGATGAAGGGGAGCGCGGCCACGCACGTGTTCCAGGCGCCGATCAGGTTGACGTCCAATACGAGCCGCCAATGTTCGTTGGTGGTCTCGCTCCACAGCCCGGCGGTGAGGACGCCGGCGTTGGCGACGGCGGCGTCGAGACCACCGAGTTCGGTCGCAGCGTCGGCGACGGCGCGCTTCATCGCCTCCTCGTCGCGGACGTCGACCACCTTGGTGACCGCCCGGCGTCCGTGGGCGCGTACCAGGCGCGCGGTCTCCTCGAGGTCGTCGATCGACGCCAGCGGGTACTCCAGGCCCGGCAGCGATTCGCAGACGTCGATCAGGACGACGTCGGCGCCCTCCTCGGCCAGTCGGACCGCGTGGCTGCGGCCCATGCCGCGTGCCGCGCCGGTGATCACCACCCGCTTGCCGGCGACGCGGCCGTCGGAGGCGCTCACAGCTTGTTGCAGAAGCCCGCGTCGACGGGGAGGGTGACCCCGGTGACGTACTTGGCTTGATCGGAGACCAGGTAGGCGATGGCGGCGCTGATGTCCTCGGGTTCGAGCATGCCGATCGGCATCGGATTCTGCAGGTGCGGTCCGCCGCCGTCGGGCATGTTGGCCAGGAAGTCCTGCATCTGCGGATTCATCGCCATCATCGTGTTCACCGCCGTCGGGTGCACGGTGTTCACCCGGATGCTCTGAGCGGCAAGCGCATTGGCGAGCGTGCGCATCAGGCCCACGATGCCGTGCTTGGACGCGGCGTACGCCAGCCCGCCGCCCTGCAGCCCGCCGAACCCCTTCAGGCCGGCCGTCGAGCTGGTGAAGACGATCGATCCGCCCCGGCCACCGGCGATCAGGTGGGGGATGGCGGCCTTGGCGGTGTGGAACGCCCCGACCAGGTTGACGTCCAGGACGTCGGTCCACTGCTCGAGTTCCTCCTCGATGCTCAGCTCGCGGAAGGCCATCGTGGCGATGCCCGCGTTGGCGAGCACGATGTCGAGTCGCCCGAAGTGCGCGACGCCGGCGTCGAGGGCGGACTTGAGTGCGTGGTAGTCCCGGACGTCGGCGACCGAGCCGACCATCTTGCCGCCCTGGGCCTCGACCAGTGCGATGGTCTCGTCCAGTTCGTCCCGCGACGCCATCGCGTAGCCGTTGGACGGGATGTCGGCGCAGATGTCGACGCCGACGATGTCCGCTCCCTCGGCAGCCAGCCGGACGGCGTGGCTGCGGCCCTGGCCTCGGGCCACGCCGGTGATGAACGCGACTTTGCCGTCCAGAGAACTCATCGATCCTCGCTTCATTGCGGTGGTGGTCACATCGGGTGCTGAGCCGTGACCTGGGTAACACGGTTACTCCAGGTACAGTAACGTGGTTACACGTCGACGGCAAGGGGCGGTTCCGTGGGGAAAATCGAAGCGGCAGAAGCTGGTTCACGCCAGCCAGACGGCCGGATCCTCGACATCGTCGTCGAGATGCTCGAAACCGACGGTTACGACGCCGTTGCGCTGCGCGAGGTCGCCCGCCGTGCGCGGACGTCCCTGGCGACCATCTACAAGCGGTGGGCCAACCGCGACGAACTGATCCTCGCCGCGCTGCAGGCCTGGATGACCGAGAACCGCTACTCCCGGGTGCCACGGCCGGCGCGGGGACCGGACGAATCCATGTCCGACGGTCTCGCCCGACTCTTCCGCGCCATCTTCGAACCGTGGGAGCAGCACCCCGCGATGCTGGCCGCCTTCTATCGAGCCAGGTCCTCGCCAGGCGGCCAGGCGCTGCTGCACCAGGGCTTGGACCTCGTCGTCCCCGCAGGCATGGAAGTGCTCGCCGGCGTCGACGAGCGGTTCGTCGCCGACCTCGACGCCGTGATGTCCAGCCTGGTCTACGGCCTGCTCGGTAGGTTCGCCGCCGGCGAGATCGCCATCACCGACATCGTGCCCACCCTGGAGCGCGCCGTGTTCTGGATGACCAGCGGCTACGACGCGCTAGTGGCGCCGCAGGGCGAAGGAATGCGTCTCGACTCCGCCTGGCCCTCCGTAACACCCTGCCGCGAAGGATGATTCGATCGAGCCGACGAGGCTCACCGCGTCCCACGTGTAGACGTCGTGGGACGGCAGGTTGTAGCCGATGCACCGGACGCCGTCGGCAACGTCGACGGTGAGCGTGTACCGGCCATCGGCGAAGAACGCCGACTGCTGGAATGCGTGGCTCTTCAGTGGTCGAGGGATGGCGCGGACGTTCATCGTCTCGGTGGCAGGGGCGATGACGGGATCCTCGAAGTACGTGCCGCAGTCGGGGGCACCGCAGGAGTGCATTACCGACCAGATCCACGAGTGGTCGTTCCAGCGGTCGGTCAGCACCTCGTAGTTGCCGATTCGCATGTCCGCGTGGGCGATCGGAGCAGACAGGACCGACGTCACGATCAGCGCGGAAACCGTGCCCAGAATTGCAGCCCTGCTCACGACGCTTCGACGGGCGTGAACTCGATGTGCAGGTCGGTCAGCCCGCGCAGCAGGAACGTCGGCTCGTAGGCGTACTGCCGATCATGGGCAGGCCCGTGCGCGTCGGTGCTGACGGTGATGTCGCGCATGCGGTCGAGGAGGCGGTGCACGGTGATCCGTCCTTCGACACGCGCCAGGGGAGCGCCTGCGCAGGTGTGGATGCCGCGGCCGAAGGCGATGTGCTCGCGCACGTTCTTGCGGTCCAGGCGGAACTCGTGCGGATCCTCGAACTTCGCGGGGTCCCGATTGGCGGCGCCCAGGCACAGCATCAGCACCGTGCCCGCGGGAATGTGCACGCCGCCCAGCGTGGTCGTCTTGCGCGCCAGTCGGAAGTCGACCTTGGTCGGGCTCTCCAACCGCAACGCCTCCTCGATGAACGCCGGTATCGACTTCCGGTGCTCACGGAGCTGGCCCTGTAGCTCCGGCCGGTCGCCGAGCGTCTGAACCGCGGCGCTGAGCAGTTTCGTGACGGTCTCCTGGCCGGCGGCGAACAGGAACGTGGCGGGTCGGACGACCTCGAGCAGCTCGGGTACCGATCCGTCGGGATAGGTTGCGGCAGCCATGCCGCCGAGCACGTCGTTGCGCGGATTGCGCCGTCGCTCCGCGATGTAGGCACTGAACTTGTCGTCGAGATATTCCAGCGGGTTGAGCCCCACCGCCGCACCGTCGAGGGCGCCGACGCGGTTGCCCTCCGGCTTCTCGGCACCCAGCGCCCGACGGAACTCGGCACGGTCTTCCGGGGGCACGCCGAGCAGGTCGGTGATCGCCAGGGTCGCGAAGGGCCGCGCATACTCCGACAGGAACTCACACCGCCGATTGCCGATGAACTCGTCGAGTTGGGTGTCGACGAGTTGCCACATGAACTCCTCGTTCTCGGCGAGCCTGCGCGGCGTGAGGAGCCGGCTGAGCAGCGACCGGGCCCGTTCGTGCGCAGGCGGATCCATGACCACCATGTGCTCGTGGATCGGGAACTCGTGCCGGTGTGCCTCGATCTGGGCGGTGATGTCGTCGCCGTCGGGCTCGAACGGCAGCGGTGGGAACGGCCCGCCGATGGCATTGACCGCAGAGAACGAGTCGGTGTCCTTGAACGCCGCCATCACCTCGGCGTAGCCGGTCACCGCAACGACCCCGTGGTGCGGCTCTTGGTAGACGGGACCGTGACTGCGCAGGTGCTCGTAGTAGTCGTAGGGGTCCTGGGCGATGGCGGCGTCGGTGAAGTAGTCCGCCGAGGCGAGGTCGGTCATGCGGTGGTCCTCTCGGAGCGGTCGTGGGCTGGTGCGGGCTGGGCGGGCTCGATGGTGATCGCTCCGCGCGGGCAGGCGTTCATCGCGGCGGTTACGGCGTCCCTCGACGACATCGAGGGCTGCTCGTCGCACGTCGCGACGTCGTCGTCGGAGAGGTCGAACACCTCCGGTGCGAGGTCGATGCACAGCGCATGTCCTTCGCATAGCCGAGGGTCGACCCGAACGCGTGGCTCCGACGCCGCCATGCACACTCCTCGAAAACTGATCGATCGATCAAAATGCTGCGATGGTCATGGATAGCACGCGTCGGATCGGACGGTCAAGGACCGGATGGCGTGCGCCGTATATGCTTCCCGTCAGCCGATTACGTAGGGAACGTCGCCATGCCTGCCGCCAGTAAGCCCAAGGAGAAGGACGCCGGCGCCCGTACGCGCTTGATCGAGGCAACCGCTCAGATCATGCGCGACGAGGGGTATGCCGCGGCGACGTCGCGAAGGGTCGCGGCGCTGGCAGGCGTGAAGCCGGCGTTGGTGTACTACTACTTCGACACCATGGACGATCTGTTCCTGGCCGTGCTCCGCGCCGGTGCCGAGGTGTCGCTGCAGCAGATGCGACGGGCCCTGACCGACGACAACCCGTTGCGTGCACTGTGGCTCGTCAATTCCGACCCCCGCCGCACCGGGCTCAATACGGAGTTCATGGCGTTGGCCAACCATCGCAAGGTGATTGGCGCCGAATTGAAGGCCTACGCCGAGCGGGTGCGCGACATCGAGACGGCCGCGGTGACCGTTGCCCTGCGCGGTCACGGCGTGGACCTCGAGGCCTACCCGCCGATCGTGATCTCGATGCTGCTGGCCCAGATGGCCCGCAGTCTGTGCAACGAGGTCGCCATCGGCGTCACCGACGGGCACGACCATATGTCGTCGTTCATCGAACGATTCCTGACCGAGTACGACGGAAGCGCGCCACCGGGGAGTGCCCGATGACGCGCTCGCCGAACTACTTCAGCATGCTGCCCGCGTCGACCGTCACCGGAAGCCCGGTGACGTAGCGCGACTCCTCGGAGGCCAGGAAGAGCACCGCGTTGCTGATGTCCTCCGGCTCGACCCAGCCGACGGGGAGCACGTGCATCATCTTCGCGACGACGGCCATGTCGTCGGGGCCCGGGTTCTCCAGATCGGGGCGAAACAGTCGCATCGTGCCCTCGTTCATGAACATCGGCGTGTTCACGTTGGTGGGATGCACCGAATTGACCCGGATCGAGTGCTCGCCCAGTTCGACGGCGAACGTGCGCATGAGTCCGACCACCCCGTGCTTCGCCGCGATGTAGTGGCCCGTGTGCGGGTACGCCTTGAGGCCCCCGACCGAGCTGGTGAGCACGATCGAACCGCCTCGACCACCCGAGATCAGATGCGGCACGCCGGCCTTGACGGTCTTCCACACTCCTGAGAGGTTGACGTCGATCATCTCTTGCCAGTCCTGCTCGCTGGTCTTGTCCAGCGTCTGTCCGCCGTTGCCGATGCCCGCGTTCGCCACGATGACGTCGAGCCGCCCCAGCTGTTCGACGCCGCCATCGACGGCGGCCTTCAGGCTGTCGTAGTCGCGGACGTCGACCTCTGCGGTGACGACGCGGCGGTTCAGTCCCTTGATCAGGTCGGCGGTTTCGGCCAGGTCGTCCGGCGTCGACGGTGGGATCACGCTGGAGTTGCTGATCGGCGCGCACACGTCGACGGCGATGATGTCGGCGCCCTCCTGGGCCAGTCGCAGCGCGTGGCTGCGCCCCTGCCCGCGCGCTGCACCCGTGATGAAGGCGACCTTGCCCTCGACCCGACCGCTCATCATGTCCTCCACTCCCGACGGTGACCGTGCAACCACGGGCGCCTCGATTGAAACTGATCGACTGATCAGGAACCCTCCCAGGGTCGGGTCATGGAGTCAAGGGCTCGCGTGGTTTCGGGCGCTCGAGCGTGGGGGTTGTGTACGCAGAAGCGGCCGATTGCGTGCAGGAGGCCCACGGTCGAGGCGTGGGATCAAGGGCTCGCGTGGTTTCGAGGCGAGCACGTCGACCGGCGTGATGACGGGTGGTGCGCCGATCGAGTCGTCGCCCAACTCCTCGAGTGCGCGTCTGACTTCGCCATGAAGGTGAACCTCGCGGTCGTCGGCGTTGTCGAAGGTATCGAAGATCCCGAACGTCGTTGGACCCGAACGGAAGGCGTACCACGTCCGCGTGCCGCGCTCGGCGTCGACCAGGTGCTGGCCTTCTCCAGGAACTCGATCACGTCGTCCTGGCGTCCCGGGATCGCCTCGATCGTGACGAGGAAACCGAATACCTGCCTCGCGTTCATGTTTCGCCTCCGATGTACACCGAACGGTTTTCGGATCACGGCCCAACCGTAGTGGACTCGTGCCAAAATGTAAACCGATCGGTGTGCAACGAGTCCGAAGGAGGTGCGTGTCGAATGATCCACGTCACATCACGCCGTCGTGCGGAATGCGCGGGCTACTGCGGCACCTTGCGCGTAAAGCCGCACCGCCGCGGTAATCACCTACAGCAGAACGGAATACGATCATGTCCAACCAACCCGTCCTATTCATCCACGGTTTGTGGATTCACGCCAGCGCGTGGGAACCGTGGGCTGCGCTCTATCGACGCGAGGGGTACGAACCCATCGTCGCCGGATGGCCGGGCGACGGCGCCACCGTCGACGCCACGCGTCGCGCCGGCGACCGCGTCGGCGGCCATGGCGTGGCCGACGTGGTCGCCCACTACGCCCGGTTGATCGACACTCTGTCGGTACGCCCGGTGGTGATCGGCCATTCGTTCGGCGGGCTCATCGCCCAGCGACTGCTCGACGACGGGTACGCCACCGCGGCGGTCGCCATCGACCCGGCGCCCATCAAGGGCGTCACCAAGCTCCCGTGGTCGCAGATCCGCTCTACGCTCCCGGTCTTGAAGAGCAAGAAGAACCGTGACCGCGCAATCGCGCTGACGGAACGACAGTTTCGGTACGTGATCGCCAACGCCGTGCCGCGCGACGAGGCGCGCGACCTCTACCGCCAGTTCTCCATCCCGGCACCGGGGCAGCCGCTGTTCGAGGTGGTGGGCGCCAAGCGGGACTCGGCGTCGCCCACTCAGGTGAACGTCGCGAATCACGACCGAGGACCCTTGTTGATCGTCGGCGGTGGACGTGACCACATCGTCGCGGAGGCGGTGACCCGACAAGCAGCGGAACTGCACTCGGCGTCGCGCGCGACCACCGATTACCACGTCTTCCCGGACCGCGGACACTCACTCGTCATCGACTCCCGATGGCGCGAGGTTGCGGACCTGACCGTGGGCTGGGTCAACGCACATTCGACGCCAGGGAACCTGCGGCACAGCGAGGCACGCTCGTGACCGACGACGATCTCTTCCTCGTTACCGGGGCCACCGGCAAGACGGGCGCCCACGTCGTACGACTGCTGACAGCCAAAGGCCTACGCGTACGTGCGCTGGTGCACGGCATCGACGAGCGGTCGGCCGCTCTGGCCGAACTCGGTGCCGACGTGGTCCACGGAGACTTGCGTGACTTCGACGACGTGAGTTCGGCGATGGCCGGCGTGACGGCGGCGTACTTCTGCTATCCCATCGATCCCGACGGGCTGCTCGACGCGACGGCCGTCTTCGCTCAGGCCGCGACGGAGGCCGGCGTTGGCGCGGTGGTCAACATGTCGCAGATCAGTGCACGACGGGAGGCCAGAAGCCACGCCGCTCGGAACCATTGGCTGGGGGAGCGGCTGCTCGATCGGTCGGCGTTCACGACCACTCACCTGCGTTCCACCTTCTTCGCCGAGTGGCTGGCCTGGCAGTGGTCGCGGGACGACGACGGCGGGGTGCTGCGGCTGCCCTTCGGCGAGGGTCGACACGCTCCGATCGCGGCGCAGGACCAGGCCCGCGTGATTGCGGCCATCCTGCGGAATCCGGCCCCGCACGACCGTCAGGTCTACCCGCTGTACGGTCCCGTTGAAGCCGACCACCACGGGATCGCCGGCGAGATGGCGCGAGTTCTCGGACATCCGGTGCGGTACGAGCCGGTGGAGATCGAGACCTTCGCGGACGCGCTGCGGGAGCAGGGGTACGGCGAGTTCCTGATCCAGCACCTGACGAACGTGGCGCAGGACTATCGCGACGGAATCTTCTCGGGCACGAACAATCTCGTCGAAGTGATCACCGGATCGCCGGCGCAGACGGTCGCGGAGTTCACCGCCTCGAACCGCGATGCCTTCCGAGGCGAAGGTCAGGAGCCTTCCTGGCGGCGGCTGCGGGAGAACGTCGGGTAGGCCGTGCGGTGGCACCCGGCAGTCGGCGACCGCTCAGCCTGCCGGGTGCCAGCCCCGCATCGCCTCGTCCATCTGGTCGTCGGCCAGCGCGTCGACGGCCAGGGGCTTCTGACCGTCACCCTGCCGCATGCCGTCCAGCAGTAGCGCGACGTAGCGGCGCCACAGTTCGGGTTCGACGTGGCCGGCCCATTCGCTGACGGTGCCGGCCAGCATGCCGATGATCGGCATGTCGGTGTGCTCGACGTCGGGGCGCAGGTAGCCGTCGTGGCGGGCCCGTTCGACTAGTTTCGAGATCGGTGGGCTGAGCCGGTCGCGTGCGCATTCGACGCGATATCCGCCGTATGCCTTGCTGTAGACCATCTCCCGCAGGCCGCGGTCGGTCGCGGTCAACTCGCATAGGTGCTGGACGAACCACACGAACCCATCCCACGAATCGTCGTGCAGCAACGCGGTTTCCGCGAGGCACACCACCTGCTCGATACCGTCCTCGAAGATCGCCTCGACGAGTTCTTCCTTGGTCGCGAAGCGCCGGTAGACGGTACCGACGCCGACGTTCGCGTGCCGGGCGACGTCGTTGAGCGTCGCCTCCATGCCCTTCACGGCGAACAGCTCACGGGCAGCTTCGAGCACCAGCTGCCTGTTGCGTTCGGCGTCCTTGCGCAGGCCGCGGCACGGTTTGTCAATCATCGCCCCCACTTTAGTGATGTGCGCGACTTACGGTCCATAACCGGATTGACTCTATCCACTTCGGGACTTAGATTGCCTATCTAGATCACCCGTCGGGGGCCGGTCTACTAGTCCTTCGACGAAAGGCCCGACCGTGTCTCCAACGATCGAGGGCGCCCGGGCCACGGCGCGTCGCCCATGGTGATCGCCGCGGTCAAGCGCGTCTGGCTACCGGTCCTGATCGTCGCGGCCATCGCGATCGGTGTCGTCAGCGTCGGCAACCTGCGCTCGGTGTTCGGCTCGGATGGTGCCGTCGTGACGCCGGTCGGTTCGGACACCGCGGATTCGTTCAATCCGAAGGTCGTCACCTACGAGGTGTTCGGATCCGGCAGCACCGCCGTCATCAACTACACCGACCTGGACGGGTTGCCGCAACGGACGGGCGAGGTCACCCTGCCGTGGTCGTTGCGGCTCGAGACCACGGTCCCGTCGGTTCAGCCGAACCTCGTCGCCCAGGGCGACGGTGGCTCGATCGGCTGTCGCGTCACCGTCGACGACGAGGTCAAGGACGAAAGGATCGCCGACGGCGTGAATCCCGCAACGTACTGCTTGGTGAAGGCGGCATGACCAGCATTCTCGAAGGCAACCCGACCAGTCCGATCCCGCGCGCCCGGCACGCCGCCCGGCCCCCGGTGGCGCGGTTCATCCGCCTGTTCGCCATACCGATCGTCCTGGTGTGGATCGCGATCATCGCGTTCCTCAACACCAGCGTGCCGCAGCTCGAAGAGGTGGGGAAGCTGCGCGCGGTGTCGATGAGCCCCAACGACGCACCCTCGCTCATCGCGACCAAGCGCGTCGGCGAGGTGTTCCAGGAGTACGACACCAGCAGTTCGGTGATGATCGTCCTGGAGGGCGACGATCCGCTGGGACCGGACGCGCATCTCTTCTACGACGAGATGGTGCGCGAGCTGCGCAACGACACCACCCACGTCCAGCACGTCCAGGACTTCTGGGGTGACACCCTGACCGCGGCAGGCGCCCAGAGCATGGACGGCAAGGCCGCCTACGTGCAGGTGTACATCGCAGGCGACCAGGGCGAGACGCTGGCGAACGACTCGGTGGCCAGCGTGCGCGACATCGTCGCGAGCATCAAGGCGCCACCGGGCGTCGAGGCGTACGTGACGGGCCCTGCCGCGACGACCACCGATCAGAACGAAGTCGGCGACGCGAGCATGAAGACGATCGAGGCGCTGACGTTCGCGGTCATCACCGTGATGCTGCTGCTCGTATATCGTTCCGTGGTCACGGTATTGGTGACGCTGTCGATGGTCGTCGTGGGCTTGCTCTCCGCGCGCGGCATCGTCGCCTTCCTCGGCTATCACGACGTCTTCGGCCTCACCACCTTCGCGACGAACATGCTGGTGACCCTGGCCATCGCCGCGGCCACCGACTACGCCATCTTCCTGATCGGCCGCTACCAGGAGGCGCGTCGAGCGGGCGAAGACCGAGAATCCGCGTACTACACGATGTTCCACGGCACCGCGCACGTCGTGCTCGCATCGGGTCTCACCATCGCGGGCGCAACGCTGTGCCTGCACTTCACCCGGCTGCCCTACTTCCAGACGATGGGCTTCCCGCTCTCGATCGGCATGACGATCGTGGTCGCGGCCGCACTCACTCTCGGGCCCGCCCTCATCTCGATCGTCACCCGCTTCGGGAAGGTGCTGGAGCCCAAGGGTTCCGGACGTGCCAGGGGATGGCGGCGCATCGGCGCGGCCACCGTGCGCTGGCCCGGAGCCGTCCTCGTCATGGCCATCGTGCTCGCGCTCGTCGGCCTCCTGACGCTGCCCGGCTACCACACCACCTACGACGACCGGATCTTCCTGCCCGAGGAGGTGCCTGCGAACGTCGGCATGGCCGCCGCCGACCGCCACTTCTCCGACGCCAAGATGAACCCGGAACTCGTGATGGTGGAAGCCGATCACGACCTGCGCAACCCGGCGGACTTCCTCATCATCGACAAGATCGCCAAGGCGATGGTCCGCGTCCACGGCATCGCGCAGGTCCAGACGATCACCCGCCCGGACGGCAAGCCGATCGAGCACGCCTCGCTCGCGTACTCGGTGAGCCAGGGCGGCACTGGCCAACTCATGAACAACGACATGCAACAGACCGTGTTGGCCAACACCCTCAAGCAGGCCGACGAGATGCAGGTGACCATCGACTCGATGACCAAGATGCAGGGCATCACGCTGCAGATGGCCGACGTCACCCGGCGGATGGCGGAGAAGTTCAGGAACACCTCGGCCGACACCAACGAGATTCGCGACCACCTCGCGGACTTCGACGACTTCTTCCGGCCGATCCGCAACTACTTCTACTGGGAGCCGCACTGCTACGACATCCCGGTCTGCTGGGCCATGCGGTCGATCTTCGACACGCTCGACGGCATCAACACGCTGTCCGCCGACATCCAGGACCTGGTGCCGGACATCGAGGAATTGGCTGATCTGACACCGCAGTTGGCGGCACTGATGCCCGCGATGATCCAGACGATGAAGAACCAGAAGCAGATGATGCTCAACCAGTATCAGGCGCAGAAGGCACAGCAGGACCAGAACATGGCGATGCAGGACGACGCCACCGCGATGGGCAAGGCGTTCGACGCCGCGCGCAACGACGACACGTTCTACCTGCCACCCGAGGCGTTCGAGACCGCCGACTTCAAGCGGGGCATCAAGCTGTTCCTGTCACCAGACGGTCATGCCGTGCGGTTCACCGTCTTTCACCAGGGCGACCCGTTGAGCGAGGAAGGCACGTCGCACATCGAACCGCTGCGCATCGCGGCTGCCGACGCCATCAAGGGCACACCGCTGGAGGGGTCGACGGTGTTCGTCGGCGGTACCGCAGCGATGTACAAGGACATGCAGCAGGGCGCCGACTACGACCTGCTGATCGCCGCGGTCGCCGCGCTGATCCTCATCTTCCTCATCATGGTGATCCTCACCAGGGCGATCGCCGCGGCTGCCGTGATCGTCGGCACCGTGGTGCTCAGTCTCGGTGCGTCCTTCGGTCTCTCGGTTCTCCTGTGGCAGCACCTCATCGGCATCCCGCTGCACTGGATGGTGCTGCCGATGACCGTCATCGTGCTGCTCGCGGTCGGCGCGGACTACAACCTGCTGCTGGTGTCGCGCATGAAGGAGGAGATCCACGCCGGGTTGCACACGGGCATCATCCGGTCGATGGCAGGCACCGGGTCCGTCGTCACCTCGGCAGGACTGGTGTTCGCCTTCACGATGGCCGCCATGGCGGTCAGCGAGATGATCGTCATCGGACAGGTCGGCACCACGATCGGTCTGGGCCTGCTGTTCGACACGCTGGTCGTGCGGTCGCTGATGACACCGTCACTGGCAGCCCTGCTGGGCCGATGGTTCTGGTGGCCGCGCCACGTCCGGCTGCGTCCGGTGCCGAAACCCTGGCCCCGAAGCGACGATTCAGCCGCTACGAGCCCTGTGCAGCCTGCGGTCCCCTGATCGCCCCGAGCACGAGGCCGACGACGCTGTACTCGCCGCTGCCGACCATGCCCACCCCGAGATCGGTGTTGCGGCAGTCGAGGATGTGGCCGTTGCCGAACGACAGCGCCTGCTCGATCGCCGCGGCGGTCGGCGCCGACGTCGCCACGATCGGCGTCGGCACGCCCGGGTAACCGTTCGCATTGAGCGAGCCCGCTCGGACGAGCTGCTGCGCGGCGGCCTCGAGTTGGGGGGAGTAGGCCAGATCGGGGCAGCCGGAACTCTCGCGCACGGTGGCGACGGCTTCGGTGATCTGGTCGAGCGTGGGATCGGCATGCGCCGCAGGCGCCAGTACGAGCCCGAACAGCGCGAGGGCGCCGGCCATGACGATGGGTGTGCGGTCGAGCCTGCTCATGACGGTCGGTCTCCTTCACGCCGCGACGTTCGCTGCTCGAAGGATGGCACGTCAGGGGCCTCGTGGAAGCGAAACCCGATTAAGCGCACCGTTCACGGCCGCGGCTCAGTGCAGTCGGGGAGCGCGTTCCTCGCGGGCGCTGGCGTGCAGACCGATGGCGAATGCCGTCTGGTCGGAGTGCGCGAGGGGATCACGTCCGGTGATCTCCTGGATGCGGGCGAGCCGGTGCCGCACCGTGTTGGTGTGTAGGTACAGCGCCCTGCCGGTCTCGCTCAGCGAGCAATTCGCGTCGAGGAAGGCGCGCAGGGTCCGGACGTGCTGGGTCCCGCGCGCCCGATCCATCTCCGCCAGCGGATCGATCAACTGTTGCTTGAACGGGGTCAGCTGAGCCAGCGGCAACTGCTCGAGCAGGCTCTCGAAGGTGCTCAACTGGTCGGGGCCGACGTGGCCGCCGCGGTACCGGGCCAGGTCCAGCGCGATGCGGGCCTGGGCGATGGCCGAACCGATCTCCGTCATGGCCACCGCGGCCGAGTGACCGGACGGCAGGGACAGATCGTCGGTGACGTCGAATGGCTGCGCCGTCAACATCAGACACAGATCCGGCGCATCGCCGATCAAGGCGTCCGGCAGTGCCATCGACAGCAGCGCACCCGCACCGGCGGGCCATGCCGAGCAGGTCACCTCGTCGGCGGTGAAACCCGGCCACTCGATCAGCTGGCTCAAGGCGTCGGGCAGCAGCATGCGCCGTTCGACCAGTGACAGCAGCTGGCCGACGCGTTCCCGCGCCAGCACGGCTTCGATGTCCCGTTCTCCCTGCGCCGCACGCACGAAGCGGGCGATGACGTCCAGTAGTGCAGGTTCGGGTTGCTCGCCGCGGCCGATCCACACCAGGGTGCCGAGCCCGGGCACTGCGACGGTGGCTACCTGATCGTCGTGGCCCGCGTCCTTCGCCTGCGGAACGCCGTCCGGCTCGAGGAGGAAGTAGCAGTCCAGGATTCGGCCCGCGCCGTCGAGCAGCTGTCGTGCCGAGTCGTGCCGCCGCAGCGACGACAGCAGTTCCGGCACCAGTGCGTTGGTGGCGCGGGCCACCGCGATCTCCGCACCCAGCCACGACTCTGCGACGTATCGGCTGACGGCGCTGAACGGCGCGTCGGGCGAGGCCACCAAGACGGGTAACCCGAGGGCTTGGCACTCGGCCAGCAGCGCCGCCGGAACCGCGTCGTGGCGGTCGCCCACCCCGAAGCAGACGCCGGCCGCGCCCGCTCGACTCAGTGCCGCTGCGAACGTCTGGCAGTCCCGAACCGTCTGCAGGCTGATGCCGACGGTGCAGACCAGCTCGCCGCCCCGGAGATACCGCGACGGGTCCTCCATCTCGGTGGTGTGCACCCAGCTGATCGGTCGGTCGAGGTCCTGGTCCAATCCGTCGGGCACCGCGAGACCCAGGCCGGGAGCGTCGAGCAGGTCCGCCAGCGTGGGCGCGACCGGCTCGTCCGCAGGAGTGCGCTGCGGCGAGGTCACCGCCCGAGCGTAACGCCGCGGACACACGCCGGAGCGGCACCGTTGTGCAATCGTTCAACGGCAGAGGGTCGCAGCAGTGCATTCTCTGCGTCTTCGGCCAATGGGCTGGCATCCGGGCAGGCGCCGGGGAATGGTTCCTGCCACCAGCACCGAGTAGTGGGAGCAGTCCATGTCGACACCGGTCACCCCCGCCGAGCGACCCCAGCAGTTGCGCCGCGAGTTCTCGCTGTGGTCGGCGTTCGCGTTCGCGTTCGCCTTCATCTCGCCGATCGTCGCCCTCTACGGCATCTTCGGTCTGGCACTGTCCGCCGCAGGGCCCAGCTTCTGGTGGGGCTTCCTGCTGGTGTTCAGCGGCCAGTTCCTGGTCGCCCTCGTCTTCGCGACCCTGGTGTCGCGCTGGCCGCTGGAGGGATCGATCTACCAGTGGTCGCGCCGACTGCTCGGCACCACCTACGGCTGGTTCGCGGGCTGGGTCTACATGTGGACCCTGGTCATCGCCATGGCCACCGTCGCACTGGGCGCGGCGGGCTTCATCGCCAACATCTTCGGGATCGCGGAGCCGTCCGGCGGCACGCTCGCGCTGATCGCTCTCCTCATCCTGCTGGCGGGGACCGCGGTCAACCTGGTGGGGCGGCGGGCGCTGAAGATCTTCATGGTCGGCAGCATCATCGCCGAGGTGATCGGCTCCGTCGTGCTCGGCACGTGGCTGCTGCTCTTCCACCGGCAGAACTCGCTGTCGGTGCTGTTCGAGGGTGGCGGCGCGGACAACACCGACACGCTCGCGTACCTGACCGGCCCGTTCATGCTCGCGGTGGCCTTCATCGGCTGGTCGTTCGTCGGGTTCGAGAGCGCGGGTTCGATCGCCGAGGAGGTGCGCGAACCGCGCAGGGACCTGCCCAAGGCGGTGCTGTTCTCGCTGGTCTTCATCTTCATGGTGGTGGCGTACTCCGCCCTCGCGATCATCCTGGCCATCCCGGATCTCGGTGCGGTGGCCGACGGTACGGTCGCCGACCCCGTGTACGACACGCTGACCACGGCGCTCGGTGCCGGGGTCGCCAAACCGGTCGAGGTGCTGTTCGTCATCGGCTTCCTCGCCAGCTTCCTCGCTCTGCAGACATCGGCGTCACGCGTGATCTGGGCCTACTCCCGCGACGGTGCGCTGCCTGCCGCCGACGCCCTGGTGCGACTGCGCGGCAAGGCCCGCATCCCCACGGTGGCGATCCTGGTCACCACGGTGATCGGTGCCGGCCTGTTCCTCCTGAGCATCGTTGCGGGCGACGTGTATTCGCTGATGGTCAACTTCACCGCGGGCGGGTTCTACCTCGCCTTCCTGTTCCCGTTGGTCGGCTTCCTGGTGGTGCTGCTGCGCCGCGGCTGGACGCCGGCGAAGTTCTCCCTGGGCCGCGCGACGCTGCCGGTGGCGCTGGTCGCCGTCGTGTGGGCGGTGCTGCAGTTCCTCAACATCGCATGGCCGCGAGTGGCCTTCGAGCAGCGCTACCTCGACTGGTCGGTGTGGATCGGCATCGCGGTCCTGGCGGTCGTCGGCGGAGTGCTGTTCGCCAGCGTGCGGACGAAGATCGCGAGCACGGCGGACGTCGACGAGATCGAGGCCATCGACGCGATGGACGCACGGACCGACGACAGGGGCGCGACCCGGTGACCGATCGACCCGTCGCGCTGGTGACCGGCGGTGCCAGCGGCATCGGCGCCGCCATCGTCGACGCACTCGTCGGCCGGGGGTTCGTCACCGGCTGCCTCGATCTGCGGGGTTCGGCGCCCGGCGCCGAGCACACGGTGGCCGTCGACGTCTCCGACGCCGATGCGGTGTTCGCCGCCACAGAGGACGTCCGGTCCCGGCTCGGTCCGATCAGCGCGGTGGTGACGTGCGCCGGGTACTACGAGATGGCTGCCGTCACCGACATCAGCCCCGAGTCCTGGCACCGGATGTTGCGCGTGCACCTGGGCGGTCTCGTCAACGTGGCCCGGGCGACGCTGCCGGACCTGATCGAGCGGCGTGGCGCGCTCGTCGCCGTGGCCAGTGAACTCGCCATCGGGGGCGGCGATCACGACGTGCACTACGCGGCAGCCAAGGGCGCCATCCTCGGTGTCGTGCGCAGCCTCGCCGTCGAGGTGGCCTCCCACGGTGTCCGGGTCAACGCCGTCGCACCCGGCCCGACCGACACGCCACTGCTGGCCGCCGACTCACCATGGCGCGCACCCGAATACCTGAACACGCTGCCGCTGCGCCGCCTGGCCACGCCGCCCGAGGTGGCGCGTTGCGTCGAATACCTGATCTGCGACGGCACGTTCAGCGTGGGCGACGTCGTGAGCGTCAACTCCGGAGCAGTGATATGACCACCGACCTCACCGGACACGTCGCGCTGGTCACCGGCGCGGCGCAGGGGATGGGCGCTGCGCACGCCCGCCGCCTCGCCGCTGCGGGAGCCACCGTGGCCGTCAACGACATTCGTGACGGCGACGCCCTGCGCGCCCTCGCCGAGGAGATCGGCGGCCTGACCGCGGCGGGCGACATATCCGACCCCGCGGAGTGCGTGCGCATCGCGGCCGACGTCGCGAACGCGGCCGGCCGCCTCGACGTCCTGGTCGCCAACCACGCCTACATGACCATGGCTGCGCTGACCGACCACGACGACGCCGACTGGTGGAAGGTGGTCGACACCAACCTCGGTGGCACCTTCTTCCTGGTGCAGGCCGTGCTTCCGCACATGCGTCGCGCGGGGGCCGGACGCATCGTCGTGATCAGCAGCGAGTGGGGCGTCACCGGCTGGCCGCAGGCGACGGCCTACGCCGCCGCCAAGTCAGGCCTCGTCTCGCTGGTCAAGACGCTGGGTCGGGAATTGGCGCACGAGCACGTCATCGTCAACGCCGTGGCGCCCGGCGTCACCGACACACCCCAGCTCCTGGTGGACGCCGATGCCGCCGGTATCGCGCTCGACGAGATGCACGAGCGGTACGCGTCGTCGATCCCGTTGCGGCGCATCGGGGTCGGCGACGAGGTCGCTGCCGCAGTGGAGCTGCTGGCGGACTTCGACGTCGAAGCGATCGTGGGTCAGGTCATCTCGTGCAATGGCGGCTCGACCCGGAGTCGGGCATGACGGAGGGAAACGTGGTGGACGGCCAGCATTACGTGCGAACGGCCGACGGGATCGTCGGTCAGGTGGATGCCCGTGCGGTGCCCCGCTATGCGGGCATCGGCACCTTCGCGAGATTGCCGCAGCGGCACGACGTGGACGACCACGACATCGCGGTGGTCGGCGTGCCCTTCGACAGCGGGGTCACCTACCGTCCGGGGGCGCGCTTCGGGCCGTCGGCGATCAGGCAGGCATCGCGACTGCTGAAGCCCTACCACCCGGCGCTCGACGTCAGCCCGTTCGCCGCCGCCCAGGTCGTGGACGCGGGTGACATCGCGGCCAACCCGTTCGACATCTCCGCTGCGGTCGACGAGATCCGCGAGGGCGTCCTCGGCGTGCTGACGAGGCCCGAGCAACGCGTCGTCCTGCTCGGGGGTGACCACACCATCGCGCTGCCCGCGCTGCAGGCGATGAACGAGGTGCACGGCCCAGTTGCACTGGTGCACTTCGATGCTCACCTCGACACCTGGGACACGTACTTCGGCGCACCGTGTACCCACGGCACTCCCTTCCGGCGGGCCTCGGAACAGGGACTGCTCGTCAAGGACCGGTCCGCGCACGTCGGGATTCGTGGGTCCCTCTACGACCGGGCGGATCTGCTCGAAGACGCCGAACTCGGCTTCACGGTCGTGCATTGCCGCGACATCGACCGCATCGGCGTCGACGGCGTGATCGAGCGGGTGCGCGAACGCGTCGGCGAGCACCCCGTGTACGTGTCGATCGACATCGACGTGCTGGACCCGGCATTCGCGCCGGGTACCGGGACCCCCGAGATCGGCGGGATGACGAGTCGCGAACTGGTGGCCGTGCTACGCGCCATGCGAGGACTCCGCATCGTCGGCGCCGACGTGGTGGAAGTCGCCCCGGCCTACGACCACGCCGAGGTCACCGCCGTCGCCGCCGCGAACCTGGCCTACGAACTCGTCACCCTGATGGCCGACCGATGAGCGAATATCCCTGGCCCGAGGGCAAGGTCGCCGCAGCCGCGTTCACGTTTGACGTCGACGCCGAATCCGCCGTGCTGTGGAACAACGAGGCCGTTGGCGCCCGGATGAGCGTCATGAGCCATCAGGCGTACGGACCCTTGGTCGGCGTACCGCGAATCCTGGACATGCTCGATCGCCATCAGATCGCGTCGACGTTCTTCGTCCCCGGACACACCGCCGTGCGCTACCCAGAGGCGATCCGCAGCATCGTCGCCGCCGGGCACGAGATCGCCCACCACGGATACCTGCACGAGCAGCCCACGTCGCTGACGCTCGAGGAGGAGATCGACGTCCTCGACAAGGGTCTGGCCGTGCTCGCCGACGTCGCAGGGGTGCGGCCGACGGGCTACCGCGCGCCGATGTGGGATCTGTCGTGGCGCACCCCCGCGCTGCTGGCCGAGCGCGGATTCCTGTACGACTCGAGCCTCATGGACGCCGACCACCCGTACGAACTCGCGATCATCCCGGGTGCGTCGGAGTCACTGGTGGAGTTGCCGATTCAGTGGGCGCTCGACGACTGGGAGCAGTACTGCTTCCTGCCCGACGTCTCCGGCAGCGGACTCATCGAGAGCCCACGCAAGGCACGCGAACTGTGGCAGTTGGAGTTCGACGGTCTGCGGCGGGTCGGCGGGTGCTGGGTGTTGACCAATCACCCCTTCCTGTCCGGTCGCCCCTCGCGCGCCGCCGAACTAGACGACCTGATGCGGTACGTCGTCGACCACGACGACGTGTGGGTGACCAACCTGGGCACGATCGCGGAACACGTTCGCTCGCTCGGACTCGTGCCGCGCAGCATCACGCCTCCCGGGTAGCGCGGGCCGTCACCACGGTGAGGCGACGCTCAACACCTGGGTCGCGTCCACCGGCGGACTGCAGTAGTGGCCCTGAATGACGTCACAGCCGTGCTCCGCCAGCAGCATCGCCGTCGCCGCGTTCTCGACTCCCTCTGCCACACACGTCATCCCGAGCCGGTGGGTGAGATCGATGATCGCGCGCACGATCGCCTCGGCGCGTTCGTCGGTCAGCATCGGAGCGATGAAGTGGCGGTCGAGTTTGAGTTCGTCGATGGGCAGCTCGCGCAGATAGCTCAAGGCCGAGTAGCCGCTGCCGAAGTCGTCGATGGAGACGCGGACCTGCCGGTCGCGCAACATCTCGAGGACTCTGCCCGCCCGTTTGACGTTGCCGAGCAGGAAGTCCTCGGTGATCTCGACGGTCAGGCAGTTCGTGGCCAGCCCCCCGTTGGTGACTATCCGGACGATGCGGCTCGGCAGCTCCAGGTCGCCGAGCGTCGGCGGAAAGAGGTTGACGGCAAACGGAACGTCGGAGCCCTCGGCGCGCCACGCAATGGCATCGCGCACGGCGCGCTCGACCACCGCCTCGGTCAGCGCCCCCATCAGACCGTTCTGTCTGGCCAGCGGGAGGAACTCGTCGGGTAGCATCAGCCCGCGCTGCGGATGCTCCCACCGCACCAGTGCCTCCACACCCGCCATCCGACCCGACGGGACGTCGAACTTCGGCTGGTAGACGAGGCTCAGCTCGGCGTGGTCGATGGCGCGACGGAGTTGGGCGAACAACTGCAGGCCGGCCGAACCACTGCGGCGTGGCGTCACGTCGCGGTCGCGCGGCGGATCCACCTCGCGGAGATCGATGCGGTGCATGTCCGCGGTGAATGCGGCGACGCCGCCGTGCTCGCTGCGCTTGGCGGCGTACATCGCCAGATCGGCCTGCTTGAGCAGTTCCTCGGCGGACGGAGCGGGTTCGTCGCCGGTCGGCCCACCCGACAGCCCGACGCTGGGCCGCATGAACACGTCCTGGCCATCGACCGAGAACGGCTCGTCGAAGGCGTCGAAGATGCAGTGTGCGACCACGATCGGCGGCTTGGGGCCGTCCTCCAGCAGTACGGCGAACTCGTCGCCCCCCACCCGCGCGACGGTGTCGCCCGGCCCGACGCACCCGGCGATGCGCACGGCCGCCGACTTGAGCAGGGCATCGCCGGCCGGGTGGCCCAGCGAGTCGTTGACGAGCTTGAAGTCGTCGAGATCGATGGTCAGCACGGCGACGTTGCGACCGTCCCGAATCCTCAGCGCCACGGCGTGATCGAGACGGTCCCGGAACAGCGCGCGATTGGCCAGCCCTGTCAGGGGATCGCGCAGCGCCTGGTCCGCCACGGTCGTCAGCAGGCGCCGGTTCTCCTCGGCGATGATGAGCTGCCGCGCCACCACGGCGGCCACGACCACCAGTCCCGCGACCATCAGCGTCGGCGACCCGTCGTCATTGGCGCCCAACGCGACCGCCAGCGGCAACGGCACGTACGGCAGCCACAGCGCCGTCTGGGATCCCGGCCGCGCGGGCCCGAACTCGATGTCGGCCGAACGGAGTCCCATCATCGCCGCGACGGCGAGCAGCAGCAGGCCCGCCACCCAGCCCGCGTCGATCAGGCCACCGCTGATGTAGGAACCGTTGGCGTTGAGCAGCACGAAGGCACTGTCGGACACCGCCATGACCGCCAAGGCGATCGTGAACACGACGACCAGACCACGCTGCCCGGAGCGAGCGCGGGTGAGCATCAGCGATGCCACGCTCAAGAGCACGATGTCGGTGATCGGATACGCGACGGACACCGCGAAGGCGAACCAATCCTCATTGCCCAGCCGGAACACCTCGTCGAGCCCGGTGGTCCACATGATGACGAACAGGGACCCGGCGATGATGACCCCGTCGAGGAGCGGACGCGTCTGTGACTGTCCGACGGTGCCGATGGGGAGCAGCAGCAGCGCCACGCATGCGGCGACGGGGAACACCAGATAACCGGCGTCCGACAGTGAGGGGAACGGGGCGGTGCCCACGCCCTGCACCAGCTCGGTGTACGCCCACACCGCGTCGCCGAAGACCCAGCCGGCCAGCGCAACGGTCAGGGCCCCCCAGGCCCGACGCTGCCGACCGTTGCTCGCCCGTGTCGTGACCGCGGCGCACACCGCCGCGAAGCCGCCTGCCAGCAGGGAGCCGATGTCACTGACCACCAGCACCGTCGCCGGGCCACCCCAGCCGCCGATGAGCCAGGCGGCGAACACGGCGAAGCAGACGCCGAGCACACCGCATACGAGGGTGAACCTCGACCGCGGCATGTAGTCCCCCAACTCGTCGCGCGCACGCGGCGCCCGAGGTGGCTGGACGGGTGGACGCCGACTAGGAGACTACGGCGTCACGACGGGGCGGACGCCCAGATCAGGGGAGTGCGGGCTCCTGATCGTGGCGGGGCGGCGCGGGCCAGGGGGAGGGACGTGGTCGGGCGCGGACGATCTGCGGCCACCAGAACCAGCGCCCGAGCAGTGCCGCGATCGACGGCATCATCAACGACCGGACCACCAGGGTGTCGAAGAGCAGTCCGAGGCCGATGGTGGTGCCGACCTGCCCGATGACCGTGAGCGAGCTGACTGCCATCGACATCATCGTGAAGGCGAACACCAGGCCTGCCGACGTCACGACCGAGCCGGTGCCGCCCATGGCTCGGATCATGCCGGTGTGCAGGCCGGCGTGGATCTCCTCCTTGAATCGGGCCACCAGGAGCAGGTTGTAGTCGGCGCCGACCGCCAGCAGGATGATGAGCGACATCGGTAGGACCATCCAGTGCAGCTCGATGCCGATGAGGTGCTGCCAGATGAGGACCGACATCCCGAGCGACGCCCCGAGCGAGATCGCGACGGTGGCGACGATGACCGCCGACGCCACCACGGCGCGCGTGATGATCAGCATGATGATGAAGATCAGCGCCAGTGCGGCGATGCCTGCGATCACCAGGTCGTAATTCGCGCCGTCGGACATGTCCTTGAACGTGGCCGCACTACCGGCCAGGTAGACCTTCGATCCCTCGAACGGCGTGCCCTTGATGGCCTCCTTGGCTGCCAGCTTGATCGCGTCGATGCGGGCGATGCCCTCGGGTGTCAACGGATCACCCTCGTGAGACACGATGAAGCGCACGGATTTTCCATCCGGGGAGATGAAGTTCTTCATGCCGCGCTTGAAGTCGGCGTTGTCGAAGATCTCCGGCGGCAGGTAGAACGAGTCGTCGTTGCGTGCGGCGTCGAACGCCTCGCCCATCGCGGTGGCGTTCTCCGATCCCTCGGCCTGCTGGTCCTGCATGCCCTTCTGGGTGGCGTATTGCGTCAGCATCATCGTCTTCTGGGACTTCATCGATGCGATCTGCTCGGGCATCAGGGCCACCAGTTGCGGCATGAGTGCGTCCAGCTTCTCCAGTTCCGGTACCAGCAGCTGGATGTCGTCGCTCATCGTGTTGATGCCGTCGAGGGTGTCGAACACCGACCTGATCGACCAGCAGACCGGGATGTCGTAGCAGTGCGGTTCCCAGTAGAAGTAGTTGCGGATCGGGCGGAAGAAGTCGTCGAAGTTGGCGATGTTGTCACGCAATTCGGTGATGTCGACGACCATGCCCTTGGTCTTGGCCACCATTTCGTGGGTGACGTCGGCCATTTGAGCGGTCAGGGCCGACATCTTCTCCATCGTGGCGATGGTCCTGTCCAAGTCGGCGGCCTGCTTCAGCATGTCGGCCGATCGGTCGGCGTTGTACTTCTCGTTGAGGGTCTGCGTCGTGCTCTGCATGCTGATCTGGAATGGGATCGTCGAGTGCTCGAGCGGCTTGCCCTCGGGGCGGGTGATCGCCTGCACCTGGCCGACTCCCTGGACCTTCACCACGGCCTTCGCGATCTTGTCGATCACCAGGAAGTCGGCGGAGTTGCGCAGATCCCGGTCGGTTTCGACCAGCAGCAGTTCGGGATTCATCCTGGCGGGGGAGAAGTGCCGCTCGGCCGCCGCGTACCCCGCGTTGGCGGGCATGTTCTGGGGCAGGTAGTTGCGGTCGTTGTAGTTGGTCCGATACCCCGGCAGCACGAGCAGGCCGATCAGGGCGAGTGCGACGGTGGCGACGAGAATCGGGCCGGGCCACCGCGTGACCGCCGCGCCGACCTTGCGCCACCCACGGGTGCGCAGGGCGCGCTTCGGCTCGAGGGTCTTGCCGAACCGGCTGGCCACGGCGACGACCGCCGGGCCGATGGTGAGCGCCGTCAGCACGCAGGTCACCATCCCGATGGCCAGCGGGATGCCCATCGTGTTGAAGTACGGCAGGTTCGTGAAGTGCAGGCAGAATGTCGCGCCGGCAATGGTGAGACCCGATCCGAGCACCACGTGGGCGGTGCCGTGAAACATGGTGTAGTAGGCCTGTTCTCGGTCTTCACCCATGCCCCGGGCTTCCTGATATCGCCCGATCAGGAAGATGGCGTAGTCGGTCGCGGCGGCGATCGCGAGCGTCACCAGCAAGTTGGTCGCGAACGTGGACAGCCCGATGACGTCGTGGAACCCGAGGAAGGCCACCACCCCGCGGGTCGCGGTCAGTGCGAGCACCACCATGGCCAGGGTGATCAGGACGGTGACGATCGATCGGTAGACCAGCAGCAGCATCACGATGATCACCGTGAACGTGACCGCCTCGATCAACCGCATGCTCTGGTCGCCCGCGGTGGTCTGATCGGCGGCCAGTGCACCCGCGCCCGTGACGTAGGCCGTAATGCCCGGTGGCGCGGGAACACCGGCGACGATGTCTTGTACCGCCTCGACGGATTCGTTGGCCAGCGTCTCGCCCTGATTGCCACGCAGGTAGATCTGGACGTAGGCGGACTTGCCGTCGGAACTCTGCGATCCCGAGGCCGTGAGGGGATCGCTCCACATGTCCTGCACGTGCTCGACGTGCTGGTCGTCGGCTTGCAGTTTGGCGACGATCTGGTCGTAGAATTGGTGAGCCGAGTCCGTCAGCGGCTCTTGACCTTCCAGCACGACCATGGCCGAGCTGTTCGAGTCGAACTCCCCGAACACCTCGCCGACGCGCTTCATCGCGATCATCGACGGTGCCGAATCCGGCGTCATCGACACCGAGCGCATCTTGCCGACCTCTTCGAGCTGCGGCACGACGACGTTGAGGACCGCGATGATCGCGATCCAGCCCAGGATGATCGGGACGGCCAGTGTCCGGATCATGCGTGGGATGACCGGCCGCGCCGCTCGGCCGGACGTCGGGGTGGCGCGTGTCATCGTTCACCGTTCGTCGCGTGGAATCGGCGTCGCCGATCGGAGCCGGCGCAGGCGACCTCTTCGACGGTCGGCGACCGCTCGCGGCGGTCGGGGCGGCTCGGCTTTTTACATAGTACGGCTAAACACATCGCGTGCAAGCTTGCCGTCGATGATGCCGAGCACATCCGCGGCCGATATGTGACGGCGGTTACAGCGCACGCGTGCAACGGATTTCGAGGTGCGGCTCGGCGACGGCGGTGGTCGGCTGACGATGATCACACCGGCCACATCAGTCACTGAAAGCTTCGGCCCACTCGACCGCCGGATGTTTCACCTGGCGCGCGAATCGCCGCCCGAACCACAGTCGCCTTGTCTTGATTCGCTGACCAGATGGGACAAACGCCGATCACTTGCTGCGCCTCGGCCAGTGACTGGCGTTACCGATGTGACGCGGTCAGCGGCCCGAACGCGGTGATCCGGACCGGACGCGCCTGCGCCGCTACCCGACGCGGGTCAGCGAAGCCGCCTCGGTGGCGACGTCTCCGGCAAGCACGAAGGCCGTGCAGCGGCAGCGCTCGTACACGTGATCGCTGCGATCATCGTCGTCGTTGCAGCAGTGGCACCCGTGGCAAGGGCCCGACAGGCCGTGCTCGGGGTGCCGGTGTCCGCACTCGCACTGTGCGGCGAGTTCCGCGTCCAGCGCCGCATTGGCGGCGTCGATCGAAGTCTGTTTCGCCGCGAGCGCGTACTTGGACCCCTTGTTCCGCATGGGTAGGGACGTTACCCAACGCAACGGATGCCGTCCATTCGAAACGGGGAAAAGGTTTGTTTTGCTGCTGTGACATGTCCAACAGCTTGTTGCAGGCAGTGCCGGAGATCGGAACGAGTGCCTAATTAACCAAAACTGCAACGCTATGCGACGCCGCGAAGGCGACGCGGCGACTTCGCCCGGCACGCCGAGAACCGCAAGCTGACCGTGGTGCCGTCACCGCGCCCATCGATGGAGACGTCATCGGCCAGCGCGTTCATCAACACGATTCCTCGGCCACGCAGTGCCGCGGCAGTGCGCGATTCGGGTGCCGTCCACGCCCCGTAGTCCCTGACGCAGACCACGACCGTCGCGTCCTCGCGCCGATGGGTCACCTCGATCGCCATCGTGCCTAGATCGCCGTGCTCGCGGTACGCGTGATCGGCGCAGTTGGACAGCGCTTCGTCGGTCGCGAGAAGGATGTCGGAACGACGTTCGAGGGTGACGCTGACGGTGTCGTCGATCCACTCGTCCACGGCATTGCGGAACTCTGCGACGGTGTCGGCGTCGGCTCGGCCCCAACGGGCGAGGCCGGCACCGACCGGGCGCTCAATCGTTGACGAAGACATGATGAAGGTTTGGTTACCCAAACAAACGGACTTGTACGCCACGTCGACCAGATGTGACCGATTCGGATGATCGCGGCGCCCGAGGCAGCGAGCGCCCGATGCTCTCAGTGCCCGATGCTCTCGACGGCCTGTTGCAGAGTCGGGTACAGCGCCACGATCTGATCCACACCGGTGATGCGGATCGGCCTGCTCGTGGCAGGCCCGTCCGCGACCACGGCCACGCGGGTGGTCGGCGGCGCCGACCGGTGCGCGCTGACGAGAACCTCGAGGCCCACCGACGCGAAGAAGTCGACCTCGGTGAGGTCGATCAGGAGCGCCCGAGGCGCCTTGGCCAGAGCCGCGTCGACGTGCTCGCGAAACGTCGGCGCGGAGAGTAGGTCGATCACACCTCGCACGTCGAGCACGCGGGCCCCATCGACGTCGCGAACGGTCAGTTCAACACCGCGCGGTTGCGCAGGATTCACGTCGCCACCTTGCTGCCAATCAGCTGTCATGGTTCGGAAGGAACCGAGAGAACCTGGCGGGCGGCGTTCTGCACCCCTTACGCCTAAATCATGCCATCCTGCTCCGACGTCGTCGCGGGTGCGTGGTGCCGTCAGGCCGACCCGGCGTCGGCTGGCGGCGCCTCGACGAGAAGCGACATGCCGTGGTGCGGGGGCATCTCCACTGCGAAGCTGTGCAGGTCGTCCACGGTCGCCATCGGCTTGCCGGTGAACATGTCCGACACCACGCCACCCGCGGGGATCTTGTCCGACCGAACCGTGCCCGCGACCTCTTCGTTGGCGAAGTTCAACACGGTGAGTTGGTAGCGATCCTCGTCCGCGAGCTGGTGCACCAGCACGAGCATCCCGCGGTGCGACACCTCGGGAATGTCGATCTGACGGCTCGTCGCGATGCCGTAGTGCGACCGCACCCGCAGGATGGCCTGCAATTGGCGCAGGAAGCTGGCGTCGTCCTCGAGCTGCTCGGGAATCGAGCCGTACAGGCTCCTGCCCCGCGGCATGCCCGCACTCGACTGGGTCGCGGTCGGGTTGACCCCCATCAGGTCGTGTGCCGCCCGGTGGATCCACCGGGTGTCGCCGCCGCGCAGCAGCTCCGCGACGTCGCCTGCGGGCAGCGTCAGCATTCCGCACAGGTCCCACCCCGACAGGGCGAAGACGCCCGGCTGCAGCGCGTTGAACATCGCCAGCAGCAGGTGCGCCCGTCGGATGCGATCGACGTCGGTGATCTCGTCGAGGTCGGTGATGCCCAGGGTCGCAGCGATCACCGTCGCGGTCGTGCAGGCGATGCCGTTGGTGGTGAAGACCAGGTTGTAGGGGCCGTTCTCGCCGGTCAGCCGGGTGGCGAGGTCGGACCGGATGGTCTCCCCGAGGGCTTCGCCGGTGATCTCCTCGCCCTTGTAGGTGTAGATGTCGTCGCGGTGGCCGGTGGACCAGTGCACGAGTTCGTAGGTCAGCTCGTCGTGGTTCTGCAGCGCGTGCACCAACGAGGCCGGGTCGACGTTCAGCTCGAGCGTGGTGCGCAGCGTCAACCGGAGGAACTCGGTGTCCGCGGTCGCCAGTGCGTGCTGGTAGGCGGGGCGGTTGACGAAGTCGTAGGACAGGTCCGCCCCGGCCTCGCCGATCTCGCGGATGTCGTCGATCGTCAGGTTGAGTTCCTGGAAGGTGAACCCGCCGACCTTGCGCACCATGCTGGCGATCAGGTGGTTGGCGGCCTCCGACAGCGGATGCCCCTCCGACCAGCCCACGCCGTCCTCGGCGGCGGTCTTCTCGGCGCCCAGGAAGCCGTTGGCGTCCAGGCGCAGTCCGCCGGTGCCCAGGTCCGTCAGCGAGTGCAGGGCGTCGCCGATGACCAGCCGCATGCCGGCGAAGGATGGGTCGAGCCAGTTGATCGACGGTTGACCGTCCTTGAAGTAGTGCAGGTACACCCACCGGCGTTCGACGCCGTCGACGCCGACCACGGGACGGGTCACGCTCCAGTTGGTCTCCTTGACGCCCTCGGCGTAGAAGATCACCCGCTGCAGCCGCCCGATGATGTAACCGGCCTTGTCGAGCCACTCCTCGGTGGCGGCATCGATGTTGACCGAGTCGACACCGGGCGGGACGTCGGGCAGGTGCTCCCAGTCCCGGGGGTCGATGTCCACCATGTGGTAGATGCCGGGGTAGTCGGCGTACTTCAGTTCGGCAAGCCGGAAGTCGGCGCCCTTGCCCGTGTGGCCGGGCACGATGTCGTCGATGATGGTGCCGCCGTACCAGTTCGCGGTGCCGCACATCTTGCGGAATTCGTCCTCGGTGCCGAACGCCGGATCGATCTGCGTGCTGATCCGGTCGAAGTGACCGTCCACGCTGGGCGTCGTCTCCCAGCCGGAGATGCCGCCCGCCCGCTTGACGGGGCCGGTGTGGATGGCCTCGATGCCGATGTCGGAGAACGCCTGCCACATGTTTTCGTCGGCCATCGAGTGCAGGAACGACTCGTTGGGTCGGGTGATCAACGACAGCGGGTAGGCCGTGAACCACACCGAGGCGGTCTCCACGGCGCCACGCGGACTGGGATTCGCATACGGGTTCTGCCACATCGAGCCCTGGCCGGAGAACTGCTGGCTGATCTCATTCGCATCCGCCAGCATCGACTGGGTCAGCAGCCAGGAGACGTAGGCCTGGTTGTCGCCCGTCGCCGGACCGTCCTGCGTGACCGATCGGCGGGTGAAGGGAGCCTTGACGCGTGGCCGGTACCGCAGCGCGCGGGGACGCGCGGGGTGCAGATACTCGTCGAAGGTGACTTCACTGGGCTCGTTGCCCTGGTCCTCGGTGCCTTGTTCCTCGGTGCCTTGTTCCTCGGTGCCTTGTTCCTCGGTGCCTTGATCGTCGTGTGCCGACTCGGCCGCCTGAGACATGTATGCCCTTCACGAAGTAGTTGCCTGCCCGGACCGATGGTCGATCAGTCCTCCGGACTGGTGTCCGTCGCAGTATTGCCAGCTTGGCGCGCTGTTGAAACAGTCAGCCGCGGCCGAGCTTCTCCTTGACCAGCTCGGTGACGTATTCGCCCGTCGAGACCGGTCGAAACGCGCGGGCTGCATCGGTCAACGCGTCCCGGGCGGTGGCGGTGAGTTCGACGTCGGCCGCCGCGACGTTGAACTCGAGCTGCTCGACGCTCGAGGCGCCCGGGATGGCGACGACGCCCGGCAGGCTGATCAGCCAGGCCAGCGCCACCTGCGCCGGTTTGGCGTCGACGTCGGCGGCCACGTCGCGCAGGGTGTCCAGCAGCGGCTCGACGCGACGCAGGTTCTCCGTACCGAACAGCGGATTCAGCGCGCGTACGCCGCCGGGCCGATTGTCCGGCCCGTACTTGCCGCCGAGCAGCCCCTGGGCGAGCGGGCTGTAGGCGATCACCATCCGGTTCTCCCGTTCGGCGAACGGAACGAGGTCGTCGAGAGCGCCGGGATGGGCGAGTGAGAAGTGCACCTGATTGCTGATCACCGGCCGGCCCAGCGCGGTATCGGCCTTCTGCCAGCGCGCCAACGAGTAGTTCGAGACGCCCACCGCGCCGATGACGCCGTCGTCGAGCAGGTCGCGCATCCCCGGCATGATCACGGTGTCGGGCACCAGCGGATTCGACTGATGGATCTGGTAGAGCGGAATGCGGGACAGCTGCAGCCTCTTTGCGCTCGCCCGGGCCCGCTGCTTCACGATGGCCGGGATCGGCGCGACCGGCATGATCTTGCTGGCCACGGCGACCTCGGCGCGCTCGTCGCCGAGGGCATCGCCAAGGATGCGCTCGCTCTTGCCGAGACCGTAGACCTCGGCGGTGTCGAAGAGCGTCACGCCGAGTGCGCGGGCGCGCGCCACGATGTCGCGTGCGGCACCGGTGGCGTACTGGTCGCCGTAGCCCCATTCGCGCGAGCCGAACTGCCAGGTGCCCAGACCGATGCGGCTGACCCGGCCCACTCCGTCGAACTCGAGATACTTCACGGGGTCAACCGTAGTGACCCGCAGGCGATCGTGACGGACGGGCGGGTCGCACGATTACAGCCCGGCGCGCTCGAGCGCTTCGTCGAATTCCTCTGCCGCCACCTTGGCGCCCTTCCCGTCGGCCAGTGCGCGGGAGTAGACGGCCACGGCCTCGTCGCCGAGGCGGGCGAACCTCGCGTCCCACGCCTCGCTGCCTGACCTCCAGTACCCCGTCACGTCGAGCTGTTCCACGGCCCAGCCCAGGCCGCGGAAGTGCTTTCGCACCGCACGGGACTCGGCGGCCTCGCCGCCGAACCAGCAGTACCCCCTCCCGTTCGGGCGCGGCCACGTGCGGACCAACTCGGCGAGGCGACTGGGAACCCGTCCGTTGCCCGTGCCGACGGTCGGGATCACGGTGACGCCGCGACGATCGGGTAGGTAGGCCAGGTCGTCGTCGTCGAGAACCTCGACGAGCGCAGTGACCGACGCTCCGGCAGGCAGTTGTTCGACGATGCGCGCCGCGGCGGGCAGCCCGGACAGGTCGGCCACCAGCAGTTGCCAATCGGCGGCACCGGGCTGATACCAGGAGCGTGCGTGATCGAGGCCCACCTTCGCGCCGACCATCGTCGTCTCGGCCCACGTCGAGCCGATCCCGTCGCCATGCACCAGAACGTCGAGGTCGATCCGCTCGGCCACCCCGTCGACGAGATGGCGGCGCACCGTGTAGTTGCGGCCGGGGTTGTCGGCCGAGGGTTCGAAACGGGCCGGTTCGAAGTACACCCCGACTGCCGAGTCGCCCTCTGGTCGCAGGTGCAGTGCTGCGGGATCGGTTACGTCGAGGGTGATGCGTCGCATCCTCCGGGTCGCCTGAGCGACGGCGACGACGGTGGCGAGGCTGAAGGTCATCGAGCGCGAGATTACGCGGGCCCTGGTAACTAACACCTCCGCTAATTCGCCAGGTACCTTCGCAGCGTGCGCTCGGACTCCGAACTCGCGTTGGCGGGAATCACTCCATCGACGGCGCGTCACCGGGGTCGCAGTGGCCCGCGGGCCACGGCGTTCGCCACCCGGTCGACACGCGCCGGCGAAGTCTGCCGGGATAGCCTCGTCGCCATGTTGGTGACGGCATGAACCCGCTTGCATCGGCACTGGCCGACCGGCTGAGCACCAGCGACAACCACCTCGTCGTCCTCACCGAGGGTGTGTGGCAACACCATCCGTGGCCCGAGGTGCTCCAGCGCGCCGAGAACGTGGCCGAACGTCTCCTCGACGCAGAGGTCGACGCGGTGGGTCTGGTCGGCGAACCCACGGTGGAGTTCATCGCGGCGATACTCGGGGCGTTCCTCGCCGACGCGGCCCTGTCGATCCTGCCGGGCCCGATCCGCGGTGCGGATTCCGGCCAATGGGCCCAGTCGACCTTGGCGCGCTTCGACGGCATCGGCGTGCGGCGGGTGCTGAGCAACGGCACACAGTTCGACGGGCTCACCGCAGCAGCTGGGCCGCTGCCCGTCGACGCACTGAGCGACGTCGCGCCCGCCGCGCGCAGCACCGCGTTCGTCGCCCCGGGTCGGCCGGCTGCCACCGCGATCCTGCAGGGCACCGCCGGGTCCACGGGAAGCCCTCGGACGGTGCGACTCTCACCCGAGGCGGTGCTGGCCAACCTCGACGGGCTCAACGCGCGCATCGGCGTGACCCCGGCCGACGTCGGGTGCTCGTGGCTTCCGCTCTACCACGACATGGGCCTCAGTTTCCTGCTGTCCGGCGCGCTCGGCGGTACCGACGTGTGGCAGGCCCCCACGGCGGCGTTCCAGGCGTCGCCGTTCCGCTGGCTCACCTGGCTGACCGAGAGCCGCGGCACCATCACGGCGGCGCCGAACATGGCCTACGGCCTGATCGGCAAGTACTCACGACGGGTCACCGACGTGGACCTGGGCCCACTGCGCTTCGCGCTCAACGGTGGCGAACCCGTCGACGTGGAACTCACCGGACGGTTCGCCGCCGAGATGGCTCGGTTCGGATTCTCCGAGGGCGCTCTGTCGCCGTCCTACGGTCTGGCCGAATCAACCTGTGCCGTAACGGTGCCCGTGCCCGGTGTCGGCATGCGTGTCGACGAGACGGCGATTCGCACGGCAGACGGCGCCACTTCGTCGCGGCGACATGCCGTGCTGGGCGAGGCGATATCGGGGATGTCGGTGCGGATCGAACCCCGCGAGGACATCGGGGCCGAACACCACGACCGCGAGATCGGTGACATTCTCATCCGCGGCACGTCGATGATGAGCGGCTACGTCGGAGAAACGCCCCGCGACCCCGAGTCCTGGTTCGCCACCGGCGATCTGGGTTACTTCACCGACGGCGGCCTCGTCGTGTGCGGCCGCGCCAAGGAGATCATCACCGTGGCCGGGCGCAACGTCTTTCCGGCCGAAGTGGAGCGGGTGGCGGCCACGATACCTGGCGTTCGCGAAGGTGCTGTGGTGGCGGTCGGCATCGGCGAACGGTCGATTCGACCGGGTCTCGCCGTCGTGGCCGAGTTCCGCGGACCCGACGAGTCCGGCGCCCGGGCCGACCTCATGCGTCTGGTGGCATCCGAATGTGGCGTCATGCCAGCCGATGTGACGTTCGTCAGGCCCGGCTCCCTGCCCCGCACGTCGTCGGGCAAGCTGCGCCGGCTCGAGGTGCGGCGCAACCTCGAGGACGGCCAGCGCTGACGTCAGCCCGCCGGCGGGGGTGGCGGCGGCGGAAGGATCAGTCCGGGTGGCGGCGCAGGGGTGCCGTCGCCAGGGGCGGGCGGCAGGTTCTGCACCAGTCCCGGTGAGATGACGGTCCCCGGGGGTGGAGCCGTGCCCGGCAGTGGTTGGCCCAGTTGCTCCTTGGGCATCTGGCCGAGGAATCCGCCCTTGAGCCGTCCGTCGCGGTACAGGTCGACGTAGCGTCCGAGCCACTCGCGCTTGCCCACGTTGGCGTTCTCCTGGCCCGGGGCCACGTCGAACTGTTGGCCCTCACCGGGTGCGGCGGGGACTTCGTTCTGCGGCAGGCCGTATGCGTTGTTGAAGACGTTGAGGTTCGGCACGGCGCCGGGCCCGGCGCCGGGCGGCAGCGGGGTGGGATTGAGGCCCAGCACGCTGCTGCGGTCCAGCCCCGCCATCGCCGGTGCGCCGAGTCCACCCGGCACGCCGGGTTGACCGGTCTGCCCCAGCACGCCCAAGCCGTTGGTCAACGGTTGACCGAGCACGGGAACGGTGGGCCCCGGTGGTGGCGGAGGAACCGGAAGCCCGGGGGGTGGCGGCGCGGCCGGGTCGACCGGTGCCGGGGGAGGTGGCGGTACCGGCTCGGCGACGGCGGTCGCCGGGAAGGCGACCGCCGCGCCGATCAGTGCGGCGCCGACGGCGACACCGACGGCCCTACGCGGAGTCAGGGCCCCGATGTCGTTGCGTGACGCCATGATTGCCTAGACCGACTTCGTCACGCCGTAGTAGGCGACGATGTCATCGGTGTCGGTGGTCGAGCTGGTGAGCGTCGCGTAGGACCGCAGGAACGACTGACCCACGCACCCGTCGACCTTGATGTGGGTGTCCTTGATCGTGACGCGGACCGGAGCGGCCTTGTAGGACTTCTTGTTGACGGCGACCTGCTGCACCGTGCCGGGCTTGGCGTGGATCTCGATGGTGCCCGAGACGGGGAACGACAGGGCCGGCGCGAACACGGGACCGCCTGCGGGGAAGCTCAAGCCGCCGAGGCCGATGCCGGCCTGGCCGATCAGGCGGACCTGGCCGAGTTCGATGCCGCAGCCGATCTGGTAGCCGCTCTCCATGTTGCCGCCGCTGAGCGTGGTGCTGCCCTCGCCGGTGACGGTGCCGGTGAAGGTGCCGCCGACGAGGTACTCACGAGACGACACAGCGGTGGTGAGCGGTGCGATCGGCAGCTGGGTCTCGTTGGAGGCGGTGACGGTGAGCGTCCAGCCGTCGGGGGTGGTGACGACCCCGGGAGGGGCCGAGGCGACGACACCGGTGTCCGGCGGGGGGCCGGGGTTGCCCACCGGGTCGACGGGGGGCTCGGCGAACGCGAGCGGGGACGAGACGGCGAAGGGGATGGCGACGAGCGTGGCGGCCACCGTGGCAAAGCGATTCATTGTGCTCTTTCGTTCTCGGTGAGGTGAGTCGGACGGCCGGTCAGACGGCTTTGGTGACGCCGATGTAGGTGATGACGTCGTCGGTGTTCTCCGTCGACGACGTCAGCGTCGCGTACGAGCGGATGAAGGACTGTCCCGCGCACTGGTCGGTCTTGATGCGCACGCCGGTGATGGACACACGCGCCGTGGTGCCCTTGAAGGACTTCTTGTCGATCGCGACGGTGGTGACGGTGCCGGGCTTGAGGTAGACCTTGCCCTGCAGGCTCACGCCGGCGCTGACGCTCGGCAGGCCGATGGCGCTGATGCCCGGGTTGATGCTGGCGCCGGGGTTGATCTCGACCTCGTCGGAGATGATGCCGCAACCGATTTGCTCACCGGCCTCCAGCGTGCCACCGGCCAGCTTGGTCTTGCCGCCGCCGGTGATCTTCCCGGTGAACGTGCCGGCGATCAGGTACTCGCGTGAGGAGATGGCCGTGGTCAGGGGTGCCACCGGCAGCTGGGTCTCGTTGCTGCCGGAAACCTCGATGTGCCAGCCGTCGGGGGTGTCGAGGATGCCGGGAGCGGCGGACGGTACGGCGCCCTCTGGCGGCAGTGGATTGGTCACCGGCACGATGGCGGGATCGTTGGGAGGCGGCGGTGCTGGCTCCGCGAACGCGAGGGGCGTGGTGCCGGCGGTTGCCAGTACGCCGATGGCAGCCAGAGTGGCGAAGCGAGTGAGCATGGGGTCGTGGGCGCCTCTCGTTTGTCCGGACCGCAGCGGCCCGGGGGATCTGTCGCGTCGGAGCATCCATGGGGAGAGTTGCCGATCGGTGAACGGCTGGCCAACGGTTCACGCCGCGTTCCCGTCGAGTGGGCGCGTGGGCGTCGTGGCGTACGCCGTTGTCCGCAAGTCGATTTCGGCTGACAGCGAGTCGGCAGCCAACGGACACCCAATCGCCGCCGGAGTACCCCCGGCCGGGCGCGCTCCGTTCACCATCCGGACATGTCCTGCTCTGAACGTAGGGGAGCCCGTGGCACCGAGGACGTTGCCGAGGCGGAGAGGTCGCATCAACGCGGCCCACTTGGAGGGAGTGAACGTGGAGTCATCACACGTTGCAGGACGCGCGGCGATCGGGACCCTCGTCGGGTTCGCGATCGCACTGTCGATGGCATCGGGTGCCGGCGCCGAGCCCGAAGACGTCGTCGATCCCGGCCTGCCTGCTCCGGTCGTCGCGCCGGTGACGGCCGACGACGCCGACCCTGCCGCCGTGCTGGCGTGCAGCCAGTTCGCCGAGGTCCTCACCGCAACCGCCACCTACTACGGCGATTTCGCCGACGCGCTAGAGACCTACGAGCATCCCGACTACAACGACCCGGCGACCAGCGCCAGCAACGTGACGGCCCGTACCGCTCTGCGACAGGGCGCGGGTGTCACCATGTCAGCGGCGAACACGCCCGGCCTGGCGCCTCAGATCGCCGAGCCGATGCGTTCGTGGTCATGGGGCGCAACGAAATTGCTCGTCAAGATGGGTGTTCGCGGCGGCCGGGAAACCCTGAACACGACCGCTGACGACATGAACACCGACGCCTCGAACGTCCAGGCAGCGTGCGCTACTGCCGGAACCCATGCCTGACGTCGGTGCCATGGCGCGCCTCGTTGCCGCCCTGGTGGTCGTCGCGGCAGCGTTGCAGGGCTGCTCGAGCGAAAGGGCGCAAGGCGCAGGCGAACCGGCGACCGTGCCGGCATCGGCTTTGGTTCGGTCGTTGGCGAGCGTCGCTGACGTCAACCGCGTGATGGACAGCACCGCGATGACGCCGCATCCGGTGACCGACACCATGGCAGACGATCGCGCATTGCTGCCCAACCTCAACTGTCTGGGCGTCTGGCAGCCTGACCAGGCTGCCATCTACGGTGCGCCGGGGGAGCCCGACGGGTGGAATGCGCTGGCGCGCCAGACGCTTCGCACCCCTGACACCGATCAGTGGTCCAGCCTGGTGCGTCAGTCCGTCGTCTCGTACCCGTCGGCGGAGGCCGCCCAACGGTTCTTCGACCAGTCGGCGCAGCGGTGGTCGCAGTGCACCAACCACCGCGTCAACATCACTCTCAACGACAGGCCGATGCCGAAGTGGCTCTCGGGTGACCTCGGCCGCGCCGAGGGCCAACTCGCCATGCCGGTCGCCATGGGCATGGGCGCGGAAAACCGGGTGTGTCAACGAGTCCTGTCGATCTACTCGAACGTCATCATCGACGTCGAGGCGTGCCGTCCACCGCTACCGATCGTCACCTCGGCATCGGAGATCGCCGCGAAGATTCAGCGGAGCCTGCCTGCCTGACGGCGTCGCGGGCACTGGCGCGCACCGCGTCCTTGGCGACCTTGCCGTTGGTGGTGGTGGGAAGGGCGTCGACGAACAGCACGTGCCTCGGCCGCTTCCACGGTGTCAGGACGGCCCGCACGTGGGCGACGAGATCGTCGGCGGCCGGCGATGTCCCGCGGCGAGCGACGACCACCGCACAGATGGCCTCGCCCCAGTACTCGTCGGGCACTCCCACCACGGCCACCTGGTCGACGTCCCCGTGGGTCGACAGGGCGTCCTCCACCTCCCGAGAGCTGACGTTCTCGCCGCCGGTGATGATCACGTCCTTGCTGCGGTCGAGGACGACGAGCCTGTTCGCCTCGTCGATCCTTCCGACGTCGCCGGTGCTCAGCCATCCGCCGTCCGTCACCGGTCGCGGATCACGCCAGTAGCCCGCCGCCACCTGCGGTCCGCGCACCTGGATCTCGCCGACGTCGCCGCCTGCGATGCGGACCTCCACACCGCTGTGCGGCCGCCCCGCGGTGGCGAGCACTCCTGCGTCGCCGCGGGCACCTGCTCGGTGGTCGTCGGGGCCGAGAAAGGTGACGTTCCCACCGGTTTCGGTCATGCCATAGCCCTGGTGGAAGCGGACGTCGAGCCGGGCCATGGCGCGGCTCAACAGGTCGGCGGGGATGGCAGAGGAGCCGTAGGCGATCTCGCGCAGCGTCGGCAGGTCGGCGCCCGTCTGCTCCAGGTGGGCCAGCAGCCCGTGCAGCATCGTGGGCGCGAGCGAACACGACGTGACGCCGTACGCCTTCACGGCGGCGACGAAGGACTCTGGCCGGAACGCGGGTACCGGCACCACGGTGGACTGTGCCGCGTGGTGGACGAGCACGTTGTAGCCGGCGACGTGGCACATCGGAAACGGCAGCAGGTAGACCCCGCCCGAGCGCACGGACCGGCCCTCGACGGTGCCGCGCACCGCCGCGGTGATCGACCGATGCGTGTGCAGCACCCCCTTGGGGGCGCCGGTCGATCCACTGGTGAACAGCAGCCAGGCGACGTCGTCGGGGTTCGCGTCCTCGGGGCTCGCGCCTGCGTCACCCGCCGAATGACGCTGTGCAGCCTGCCATTCGGGGGATTCGAAGCTCATCACCGGTGCGGTCGTCGGGGGTAGCGGGTCGATGTAGCGGGCGTCGCCGACGATCATCGCCGGTTCGATGGCGGTCAGCAGTGACGCCTGCTCGCTGACGCTCAGTCGCTGGTTGACCAGCGCCAGCACGGCACCGCTGCGCGGTATCGCGTAGTACAGCCGGGCGTAATCGACGCCGTTGTCGGCGATGACCGCGATGCGATCGCCGCGTCCGCATCGCTGCGCTGCCCATCCCGCGAGGCGCGCGATCTGACGGTCGAACTCGGCGAACGTGATCGAGGTGCCGTCGTCGGCGATCACGGCGGGCCGATCGGGCGCCGTCCGCGCTGCCGACGTCACCAGGTCGTGCAGGAGCGGGCCGTCGGTCGGCATCGTGGTCAGGACCCCTTCTCGGCGACCCGCCGCCGGTAGGACGACGGCGTCTCGCCACAGAACTGGGCGAAGCATCGGGTGAAGGAGCTGAGGTTCTCGAAACCGACCGCCGTCGCCGTCGCCTGCACCGACTGGCCCGGCGCGGCGAGAAGCGCCATCGACCGCAGCATTCGCGCCTGGAGAAGGTAACTGCGCCAGGACATTCCGAGGGTGTCGGAGAACAGTCTGCGCAGCGTGCGCTCCGATACGGCCACTGCGCGGGCCACCTCGTCTGCGGTCACGGAGTTCAGGTGTTCCTTGGTGTAGGCGAGGGCGGCGGCGACGATCGGATGGTCGGAGGTCGGAAGGCTCAGCGGCGCCTCGTGATCGAGTGCATCGGCGACCAGTGCCGCCAGCGTGCGGAAGAAGTCGTCGGACCTGCCGTCGCTCTGTGCGCGGTCGATCGGCCAGCGCAGCGCGTAGATCATCATCTCGCGGATCAGCGGCGACACGGCGATGATGCGCGCCCGTCCGCCCGCGTCGCGAATCAGCTCCGGCGCGAACATCACCGCGACGGTCTTGACGTCCGGGTTCATCACCGCCTGGTGTTCGAGGCCCACCGGGATCCAGGCCGCCTGCTGGGGTGGCAGCAGGTAGTGGGCCGTGTCGGTCTCCACCTCGACGACGCCATGCAGGGCGTACTCGATCTGATGCACCTCGTGCGAGTGCCAGCCGGTGATCAGCCCGTCGCCCTCGTAGAGATAGCTGCCCGCCATGGCCCTGCCGCCTCGGCGCAGCTCGATGACCGGCCGGAACGCGCCGTCACGGGTGGTCGCCCGGGCCTTGGCCGAAAGAGTCAAACCTCTGTCCGAAGGTGCAGAGACGGTCACGGGATCCGAGGGTACTAGTTGAGACATGAAAGCCGAAGACCTGATCCTGGTGAGCATCGACGACCACGTCGTCGAGCCGCCGGACATGTTCCTCAACCACGTGCCTGCCAAGTACAAGTCCGAGGCCCCGATCGTCGTCACCGACGACAAGGGCGTCGACCAGTGGATGTATCAGGGCAGGCCACAGGGCGTCAGCGGGCTCAACGCCGTGGTGTCCTGGCCACCGGAGGAGTGGGGTCGCGACCCCGCCGGCTTCGCCGAGATGCGGCCCGGCGTGTACGACGTTCACGAACGCGTCCGCGACATGAACCGCAACGGCATCCTGGCCTCGATGTGCTTCCCGACCTTCACCGGCTTCTCGGCACGCCACCTCAACATGCACCGTGAGGACGTCACGCTGGTCATGGTGTCGGCCTACAACGACTGGCACATCGACGAGTGGGCGGGCAGTTACCCGGACCGCTTCATCCCGATCGCCGTGCTGCCGACGTGGAACCCGGAGGCGATGTGCGACGAGATCCGCCGGGTCGCGGCCAAGGGGTGCCGTGCGGTCACCATGCCGGAGCTACCCCACCTGGAGGGGCTGCCCAGCTACCACGACGAGGACTACTGGGGTCCGGTGTTCCGGACGCTGTCCGAGCAGAACGTCGTGATGTGCCTGCACATTGGGACCGGTTTCGGAGCGATCAGCATGGCGCCCAACGCGCCGATCGACAACCTGATCATCCTGGCCACCCAGGTCTCGGCGATGTGTGCCCAGGATCTGCTGTGGGGGCCTGCGATGCGCAACTATCCGGACCTGAAGTTCGCGTTCTCCGAGGGTGGCATCGGCTGGATTCCGTTCTACCTCGATCGCAGCGACCGGCACTACACGAACCAGAAGTGGCTGCGCCGCGACTTCGGTGACAAGTTGCCCAGCGACGTGTTCCGCGAGCACTCGCTGGCCTGTTACGTCACCGACAAGACGTCACTGCGGCTGCGCCACGAGATCGGCATCGACATCATTGCCTGGGAGTGCGACTACCCGCACTCCGACTGCTTCTGGCCGGACGCACCCGAACAGGTGCTCGCCGAGTTGAACGGCGCAGGTGCCGATGACTCGGACATCAACAAGATCACGTGGGAGAACTCGTGCCGGTTCTTCGGCTGGGATCCGTTCGCGCGTACTCCGAGGGATCAGGCCACCGTCGGTGCGCTGCGCGCCAATGCGACAGACGTGGACGTGTCCATCAAGCCGCGCAAGGAGTGGGCGCGCCTGTACGAGGAGAAGCACCTCGCGGCGACGAAGTAGCTGGCGCTACCGCGGGAGCGCGAGGAGTTCGGAGATCGCGTGCCGCTCGACGAACAGTGGCACGTAGTCGCGAACGGGCCTGCCGTCGAACTTCGCGTACTGACTCTTGACGACGTCTTCCACGGTGGACGGCGGAACCTCATCGAACTTCTCGGCCAAGCGTCGGGCCAGTTGCTCGATGACCGTCTGTTCTCTCAATTCGGTCACCAAAAGAGCGTGCGGCGAGTTCATCGAGAAGTCAACTAGTGTTCATAGTGTTCACGATTTGCGCACGTCGTCGGCCATGTTGGGACCGTCCACCGAGCAACGTCAGCGCTGGCGCACGGGCTAATATTGACGTCGGTGACAGTGTCAGCTTCTGCCAAAAGCGTTTGCTCGCCACCTGTGCCCGCCAGCCCGGCGAATCTGCGCGCCACGCATTCTTCGCACGCCGTTCGCGTCCACTACCTACGGTTGGCGGGTGTTCACAGTTTGCCATCGGCTTTTACGCCTCCCCGCCGTCCTGCTCGCGGGTGGCCTCGCGGCATTGGCCCTGACGCCCGTTCCAACGGCGTCCGCCATTCCGGCGAAGACCGCTCAACTCGACCACGGCGGTCTGCCGCGCACCTACGTCGTGCATGCGCCGCTGGGAGTCGAACGCCCCTCGGCCCTGGTGATCAACCTGCATGCCGCGGGCGCGAACGGTGGCGGACAAGCCGCATTGACCCGCTACGACGCCGTCGCCGACGCCAACGGGTTCGTCGTGGCCTATCCCGACGGCATCGACTTGAGTTGGGCCGACGGCCGGGGGGCCTCGGTTCCCGATCGGCAGGGAGTCGACGACGTCGGGTTCATCTCGGCGCTGACCACCAAGCTCGCCGCCGACTACGGCATTCCCGGTGGCCGTGTCTTCATCACGGGCCTGTCTGCAGGCGCCTTCATGGCCAACCGGATGGCGTGTGAGCGTGCCGATCTGTACGCCGCCGTGGCCCCGGTTGCCGGGACGCTCGGAACCAACGTCGCGTGCAACCCATCCCGGCCGGTGTCGGTGTTCGCAACGCACGGAACGGTCGACCCGATCGTGCCCTACGGCGGCGGCGGAATGACGGGGCGCGGCGGCGCCAGCACCGTCGTCGCGGCACCGGCGATGGCGGATCGCTGGCGACAGGTCGACGGTTGCCCGCCGCCGGTCGACGAGACCCTGTTCGGCGCCGGGTACGGGCAGCAGATTCAGCGCACGACGTCGGCGCCCTGCGCCGCCGGAACCGCGGTGGTGTTCAATCGCGTCGACGGGGGAGGCCACACCTGGCCCGGGGCCCCCACTCTGATGGACGCCGCAGGAGCGACGACCAACGTCATCGACGCATCGGTGGCGTCGTGGCAGTTCTTCGACACCCACGGACGGTGAGCGATCGCGACTGATCAGTCGGCAGGTTCGTACCGCAGCATGGTGATGCCGGCGTCGGGATGGTCGGTGAACACCGGCCGCACCCGCATGCCGACCCGAACCTGATCGGGCGCGGCGTTGACGATCTCGGTGGAGAAGCGCGGTCCCTCGTCCCATTCGACGACGGCGAGGATCTGAGGCACGTCGTCGACGAAGTGTGGTGAGACCGGTCGATGGCTGACCGTGAACGTGTACAGCGTTCCCGCACCGCTGATCTCGCGCCACTCCAGGTCGTCGGCCAGCGTCCCGGGTGCCAGGACTCGGGGGTAGAACACGTAGCGGTCGGCCGACGGCGAGTATTGGATGCGAATCTCGTGTCTGGCCAACGCATCCCAGAAGGGGCGCGTCGTGGGCGTGGGAATCGGCATGGGCCGGCTGGTGGTGCTCATGGTCAGTCGCCCTCCAAGACGAGAGTGGTCTGCTCGGAGAGGATGCCGCCGTTGCCCGACACGAAGGCGCGGTGGCAGTCGGCGACCTGGGCTCGATCGGCACGTCCCATGACCTGTCGGGTCGCATCGCACACGTGGTGCATGCCGCCCGCCGTGCCTGCCTGGCCGTAGCCGAGCTGACCACCCGCGGTGTTCATCGGGAAGTCGCCGCGGAAGGTGAGGTCGTGGTCGGCCACGAAGCGCAGACCCTCACCCTTGTCGCAGAAGCCGGCGTCCTCGAGGCTCAGCAGCGCGGTGATGGTGTAGCAGTCGTAGATCGATGCCACGTCCATGTCCGACGGGCCCAGACCCGCCATCGTGAAGGCGCTCTCGGCCGCCCTGATCATCGGCGTCTGCAGCAGGTCCTCGGCGTACGTCGGCGTCTTGTAGGGCACCCGCTCGCCGAATCCCTTGATCCACACCGGCCGATTTCGACTGCGGCGGGCGACGTCCGGGTTCGCGACGAGGACGGCGGCACCGCCGAGAACCGGCATCACGATCTCGAGCATGTGCAGCGGCGATGCGATCACCGGGCTGGCGAGCACGTCGTCGATGGTCAGCGGCGTGTCGGCGAAGATCGCCCCGGGCGTGTGATTGGCGTTCACCCGCTGATCGACGCTGATCTTGGCCATCGCCCGCTCGTCGTAGCCGTGCGTCGCGGCGTAGAGCGTGGCCACCTGGCCATAGGGTCCGTTCTGGCCCAGATTGCCGTACGGGATCTCGAATTCGGCCTGTGGTGACCCGTATCGGTTGCTCGACGCGCCGAAGTAGAGCATGTCCCCGAAGTCGACCGGCTTGTGCTCGCTGACGGGGGTCAGGGGAGTGGCGGGCAGGACGCACAGCACCGCGTTGCAGATTCCCAACTCGATGGCTGCCGCTGCGCGCCACACCATGCCGGAGGCGCTGGCGCCGCCGAGGTCGACGAGTTCGGCGAAGTTCGCCCGGATGCCCAGGTACTCGACGATGGTCGACGGCACGAAGATCTGCGATTCCTGCAGGTGGCCGGTGCAGATGCCGTCGACCTCGGAGGCGTCGAGACCGGCATCGGCGAGCGTCGCCGCAGCCAGACGTGCCCACTGCTCGAGGTTGAACTCGAGGGGTCCGGTGGGCCGCTTGGTCGCCGGAAGTTCGGTGAAGCCGACGATCGCGGCCTCGCCACGTAACCCCATACTCGTTGTCCTCCTGCAGAAGTGGTGGCCGATGCGGCCCGGCTAGCCGTCGTCCCCTGGAAGGATCAGGGACAGCATCGTGTCGAGGCGGTCGGCCATGGTTCGGTAGTCGATGTCGCGGGATTGGGCCTGCAGTAGCGCACCCCAGAACACGGTTTCCACGGTGGCGAGCACCTCGGGCCACGCGCCGGTGCCGAGTGCGGCCGCCACGCGGCGCCGTACCTCTGCGGCGATGCGCGCCCGCACGTCGGTGACCGCCGGGTCGTCGGTCGACAGCAGTGCACGACTGCACGTCCGGGCCAGGCCGGGGCGGTCGGCCAGGATCATCGTGATCGCTCTGAGCTGCGCACCCACGCGTGCTTCGGCGCGAGCGGATCGGTCGATGACCAGTGGCAGCGTCGAAACGTGCTGCAGGTACAGCTCGGCGAACACCGCGTCGAGCGAGGGGAAGTGCGCGCGTAGGGCCGTCGGTTCGACGCGGGCACGCGCGGCGAGCGCGGCGACCGAGACGTCCGGACGAGCCGATTCGTCCAGCATCGAGGCGGCAGCGCCCAGCACGCGCTGCTGCGTACGTCCGTGGTGGGCGTGCGGGTCCCGTAGCCGGGTGACGTGGGTCACCGCTGAACTGGACATGTGTCCAGGCTAGCTGACCCCGGTGGGGTTGGCAATGACCCGCGAAACATCCTCGAACAGGGCGAAATAGCAGCTCGAACGCCTGCGCACGGCCTACGACAGGCGGCGCACCCACGGCCGCCAGTGGTCAGTGCCGGACAGGTGTCCAGGGGTCGTCAGGCCGTCGTCAGCTCCGCGTACCGCGCGAGGTGGGAGTCGGTGCTGCCGAATTCGTACTGGACGGCGGTCAGACGTTTGAAGTAGTGGCCGATCGCGAGTTCCTCGGTCATGCCCATCCCGCCGTGCAACTGCACCGCGTTCTGTCCGACGAAGCGCGCCGCGCGCCCGATGGTGACCTTCGCCGCCGACACGGCCTTCGCCCTCGCGGTCTCGTCGGCCTCGAGGTTGAGTACGGCGAGCAGTACCGCTGCGGCGGCCTGCTCCACCTCCATGTGCATGTCGACCATGCGGTGCTGGAGAACCTGGAAGCCTCCGATCGGCTGCCCGAACTGGTGTCGCTGCTTGCTGTATTCGACGGTGTCGGCCAACACCTTCCGCATGCATCCGACCGCCTCGGCGCACACCGCGGCGGCACCCTCGTCGCGCGCCCGCGACAGCGACGGCCATGCCGCGCCGTCGTCGCCGAGCAGCGCGTCGGCATCCAGTCGCACGCCCGAGAACTCGACGTCGGCTGCCCAGCGGTCGTCGACCGTGCGGTAGGCGTGTCGAACGAGGGCGGGGCCCGCAGCCTCGACATCGACCAGGAACAGCGACGTACCCGCCTGCGTGCCCGCCGTCACCAACAGGTGGGTGGCCAGCGGCGCGGAGACGACGACGTGCTTGGTGCCCTGCAGCAGCCAGCCGGTGCCGTCGCTCGTCGCGGCCGTCGTGACACGCGACCAGTCGTCGCCCGACTCCGCTTCCGATGCCGCGAGGGCGACGACCGCCTGCCCAGCGGCGATCCGCTCGAGCAGCTCGGTGGCCCGGGGCCCACCGGCGCGGCGCAGCAGGCCGGCGGCCACCACCGAGGTGTCGACGTAGGGCTCGACCACCAGCGCGTGGCCCAGCGCCTCGGCGATCACCATCACCTCGACGGGACCACCCCCGATGCCACCGACGTCCTCGGGCAGTGCGGCGCCGAGGATGCCCAGGTCCTCTGCGAAGGCACGCCAGGTCTCGGGCTGCCAGCGGGCGCCGGTCTTGACGGCGGCACGGCTCGCGGCGAGGTCGTACCGCGTCGAGAGGAACTTGGTGAGCCCGTCGCGCAGCATCTTCTGTTCGTTCGACAGCGTGAAGTCCATCTACAGTCCCAACTCCGCCTTGGCCAGGATATTGCGTTGAATCTCGTTGCTACCGGCGTAGATCGAGCCGGCACGATCGTTGAAGTAACGCAGCGGGGCCACGGCCTGCCACGGCTCGCCGCTGACGTATCCGTCTGCTGGAGGACTGAATTCGGCGACCGGGCCGCCGGGACGGGTGGCATGGGGCTGATAGGCGCGGCCGCGAGGCCCTGCGGCCTCCATTGCCAGTTCGGTGATCGTCTGACTCAGTTCGGTGCTCAGGATCTTCAGCATCGACGAGTCCGTTCCGGGATGGCCGCCACCGGATAGCGCGGCGAGAACCCGGAATTCGAGGATCTCGAGCACGTCGGTGCGAATCCGGGCGTCGGCCAGCTTGCGCGAGAACGACGGGTCGTCGACCAGACGGCCGCCCGCGGGTCCCGGTTGTGCTGCTGCGTTCGCGGCCACCTGCTCTGCCATGACCTGTAGCGCAGGCGCCGTTGCGCCACCGCCACGCTCGAACTCGAGGAGGTACTTGGCCACGGTCCAGCCGTCGTCGATCTGCCCGATCACGTTCGACTGGGGGATCCGGACGTCGTCGAAGAAGACCTGGTTCTGCACTTCCTCGCCCGAAGTCATGACCAGGGGCCGGATCTCGATCCCCGGCGAGGTCATGTCGATCAGGACGAACGTGATGCCCTGTTGCTTCTTGCCGGTGCGGGAGGTGCGGACGAGGGCGAACATCCAGTTCGCCTCCTGAGCGTGCGTCGTCCAGATCTTGCTGCCGGTGCAGACCAGGTCGTCACCGTCGTCGACCGCGGCCATGGCCAGCGAGGCCAGGTCCGATCCGGATTCCGGTTCGGAGTAGCCCTGACAGAAGAAGACCTCGCCGGTCAGGATGCGCGGCAGGAAGTACTCCTTCTGGGCGGGAGTGCCGAACGCGATGATGGCGTGGGCCACCATCCGGATGCCCATCGGCGACAGTGACGGCGCGCCGGCCAGCGTCGACTCACGGCTGAACAGGTAGTGCTGGCTGAGGCTCCAGTCGCAGCCGCCGTACTCGACGGGCCACGCCGGCGCTGCCCACCCGCGCCCGTGCAGGATGGCCTGCCACCGCAGGCTGGCCTCGTGGTCGCTGTACACGCTGGTCATCAACCGACCGGCGTCTCGCAGGTCCGGTGTCAGCTTCTCCCGGAGGAACGCCCGCACCTCGTCACGGAACTCGAGGTCGGCGGCGGACCACGTCACGTCCATGGGTCTTCCCGTCAGTCGAAGCGTCTTCGAAGACAGTAAACCTAGTTAGTCAGGTGGAGCGCTCGCGGGTGCAGGGAATCGGTTGCGGGAACGGGTGGCGCTCAGCGTTCCTGCGGGGAGTCACCCGGTTGGTCGTCGCCGCGGGTGTCGGCCGGGCGGTCGGCCCCACGGGCGTCGCCGCGCAGTGACTGCCGAGCCAGGAACTCGCGGTAGTAGGCCAGCGAATCCTCGGAGATCAACGCGGGCAGCAGCAGCGCCCAGGTGCGTCCGAATCGTCCGCGGAGGTCCTTGCCGTCGCTCAATGCGCTGGACAGCAACTCGGCACCGAGCAGCGAGCCGATGATGGCGCTGCTCGCCTCGGCCGGGTCGAGTTCGGAACGGAGGTCGCCCTCGGCGACGGCGCTCGTCGTCAGCATCGTCATCTCGTCGAGCAGCACGGCGTAGGTCTTCTTTGCCGCGGGGTTGAATCCGCCGAACGTGCGCAGCAAGCGACCTGCGGCCTGGGCGACGCGGTCGTTGCCGAGTACGTCGGTGACCACGAACAGGCCGTGGACGATGTTCTCCATCGCGGGGGAACTGGACCGGCCCGCCGCGCGGAACGACTCGAGGACCTTGTTCGCACCTTCCTCGATGATCGTGGTCGCCAGGGCTTCCTTCGAATCGAAGTGGTAGTAGAGCGCACCCTTGGTGAGGTCGGCGCGTTCGATGATGTCCGCCAATCCAGCGGCGGGATAACCGATCTCGTTGATCAAATCAATTGCCGAGTCGATGATCCTCCGTCGGGTCGCCTCGGATCTGGCCTGGCGCACCACGTTCGACTACCTCCGTTTGGCTCGGTCCCCGGAAAACAAGCTAAAGCCGAATCATAGAACGTCGGTGCTGCGCGACGCTGCATTCTTGATCGCGCGTGCGGTGCGTCGCTCCACGAAGCCCTTCAGATACGGGAGCCGGTCCGGGCTGGCGAAACCCGGCAGGATGAGTAGCCAGAGCGCCTCGAGGTCGCACGTGAACGCGGCGGGATCGTCCAGATTGCTCGTCTGCCGCAGGCCCAGGTACAGCGACACCACTAGGCGGGCGAGGTGTGCCGGGTCGATGCCCTTTGCGATGTCGCCGTCGTCGGCCGCACGTCGCGCGAGGTCGGTGAAGGCGGTGACCCATCCGTCGAGCACCTTGGACTGCAGGCCATCGAACCGGCCGAGGGACTCGAGGAGGTTGAGGCCGGCGCGGGCCACGTCGTCGCCGATGTCCTCGCTGCCGATGCGGTAGGTGAGTTCGATCATCGACTCGAGGCCGGGGCGCGACTGCGCGAAGGCCTCGTCGAATGATTCCGCTCGCGCTTGGGCATGGTTCTCGACGATCGCGATGGCCAAGTCGTGCTTGGAGCGGAAGTGGAAGTACAGCGCGCCCTTGGTCACGTTGGCGATTTCGAGGACGCGGTCGAGGCTGACTTGACCGTACGGCTCGCGCGCGAGTTGCTGAGCCGCTGCCCGCAGGATCTGCATGCGGGTGCCATCGGGTCGACGTTCGGGGTTGTCACTCACCGTTGTTGCCCGTTCTCGACTTTCCGTGCTGACCGATCCCCGCGTGCGTGTGCGCCCCAGGAAGTTGTACACGTATTTGCTGCGTTCCATGGACTCGGAACGCGGGCGGATTCCGGCCAAACTCCCGGTATACGGACGCGCTGCGTAGCATTCCTTGGGTATGTAAAGTCCGAATCGTGATGACTTCGGGTCTAGCTCCGAGAGCAGTCCGCCACCGTGGCGAGGCGGCTTCGAACCGCGCTGACGTGCGGCTTTGGCCAGCAGTGCCCGCTGCGGCCCCGTGGCGACCGAGCGTCGCGTCGAGACCCGGCGTCGTCGCCTTCACACAGTGCTTCGACACCGCGATCGGCCGGGACGGCGGGTCGCCTAGTGAGCATCCTCACAGCAGCCGGAGGGGGGTTCGCTGATGCAGAAGTGGGACCGCGAGGTCGATCTCGTCTCGATCGGTGCAGGCGTCGGTGGCCTCGCGGGAGCGATCGCCGCGGTCGATGCCGGACACGACGTCTTGGTCGCCGACGCCCCACCCGTGCGCGCGCATCAGGGCTCGGGAGTCGTCACGCGGCGGCGCGTTCGAGCCTGCGGGTGGTTGATCGCCGAGGCCACCGACGCCCAGACCGCCGACTACTTCGCGGAGTTCGCCGGATGGGTACCCGGGTCTGCCTACGTCTCTCGCGACGTGCCCGTGCCGACACGCGTCGTCACTGCGGTCCGACAGGGCGAGATCGAACCCTTCATCGGCTCGCGCCTGAGCGAGTGGGCCGTGCAGTGCCTCACGTCGCCTTACGGGATGCTGCACTCGCGCGTCTTCGCCAGGGGGGACCACACGATGCGAGCAGCCGACGGCGGGACCGTCGAGGTGTTGCCCATCGGCTCGATCGGATGGCGGCACGGCATGGGCGCGCCCGAACTACGGGACTGGATGGTCGGCCAGGCGCGCAGTCGCGACGTCGACGTGCTGACCGGTACGCCCTTGCACCGGCTGGTGTTCGACGACGGACGCGTGGTCGGCGCCGTGTTCGGCACACCGGATGGGCCGCTGGCGGTGCGTGCCCGCAGGGGAATCAGCGTGGCGCCGACCGAGCACGGGGGGTTGATCGGCGATGCCGTGGCCGGCGTCGGCGGTGAGCATCGACAGGTCTGCCTGGTGGGTCGTACCGCGAGTCGCTTCGGTCGCGTGGAGATCTTGCAGACGGCTCCGCCGGACGCAGGCGCCCGCCCGCCGTGCTCAGCCGTGCACCGGGCGCTGCGCGACGCGCGGTACTCCCGCTCAGGCCCCGGGCACTGCCGGAAAGTGCACTGAGACGCCACCTGCGACGAGCAGCGCCAGCATCTCGTCGCCGGCCAGGGGCTCGGACAGCAGGAAGCCCTGCGCCCGCCTACAGCCGTGGCGCAGCAGCGTCTGCGCTGCCGCCTCCGTTTCGACGCCTTCGGCCACCAGCTGCAGACCGAACGCATCGGCGAGCGCGATGATCGCGCGCACGATCGCGAGGTCGTCGGGATTGCGGCCCAGATCCGTCACGAAGCTGCGGTCGATCTTGAGGACGTCCACCGGCAACTGCTTGAGGTGTGCGAACACGCTGTAGCCGGTACCGAAGTCGTCGATCGCCACCTTGACGCCCGCCTCCCGCAGGCCGGCCAGCGTGATGCTGGTGGTCTCCAGGTCGTGCACCACCACGCTCTCGGTGATCTCGACGCACACCGACCCGCGGGGGAGGCCGAACTCGGCGAGGATGCCGGCCACCGACTCCACGAACCCGCCGGCGACGAGTTGCACCGGAGAGACGTTCAGCCGCAGCACCACGTCGTCGGCGACGCCCGTGGCACGCCACCGCGCGAACTCCGCACACGCGGTGCGCATCACCCACCGGCCGAGTTCACCGGCCAGGTTGATGGATTCGGCCACCGCGATGAACGAGGCGGGGGACAGCAGCCCCCGGGTCGGGTGTTCCCATCGGACCAGGGCCTCGGTGGCGAGCACGCGCCCCGTGCGCATGTCGACCTCGGGCAGGTAGCGCAGGAACAGGGCACCGTTCTCGATGACGTTCTGCAGGTGCAACTCGATGTCGTTGCGGAACTCCGACTCCAGCGCCATCTCCTCGGTGGCTACCGCGACGCGGTTGCCGCCGTCCGCCTTGGCGGTCATCAACGCCTGATCGGCCCGGCGCAGCAGCTCCTTGGTGGTGTCGCGACCGGGAACGCCGAGCGCCACCCCGATGCTGACCGTGCGAGTGAGCATCTCGCCGTCGATGGCGACGCGCTCGCGCAGCACGCCGAGCAGGTGTTCGGCGAGTTCCTCGGCTTCGGTCGCAGAGGTCGGCTCGGTCGGCACGACCACGAATTCGTCGCCGCCCAGGCGCGCGATGACGCTCGGACGCTTGGTGCTCTGCTGGAGCCGGTCGGCGAGCACCCGGATGAACCAGTCGCCTGCCGTGTGTCCGAGGTAGTCGTTGATGGTCTTGAGCCGGTCGAGGTCGAAGTACAACGTCGCGACCGGGCCAGGGCTACCCGGCGCCAGCCTGGCCGCCAGGTGGTCCAGCAGCGCCCGCCGGTTGCACAGGCCGGTCAGGTCATCGTGCTCGGCCCGGTGGCGCAGCTGATCCTCGGCCTTCACCCGCGCCTGCACCTGTGCGAACAGCGACCCGATGGCCTCGAGGGCGTTGAGCTCCTCGGGTCGCCATTCGCGATCGCCGAACTTCACGAAGCCGAGCACGCCGGTCGTGAGGTCGCCGGACACCAGCGGTGCCGCGGCCATCGACGTCTGGGGGACGGTGCGGGCCTCCTCGATGCGCCGCTGGTAGTCCTCGTTCTCGGGCCGGAACACCAGCGGCTTCTTGCCGTGCTCCGACGCCGCGAACACCGGGTCGGCGTCGGCGAAGTAGACGACGCCGAGCGGGTCGGGGTCGGGTACGTCCAGGCGCTCCGGCCACTCGGCCACCAGCAGCGACGCCCGAATCGAATGGTCGTTGTAGCGCAGGAAGCTGACGTCGACGTCGAAGTACGCGACGAGCATGGCGAGCACCTTGCGGGCCACCGGGACGGAGGTGGCCGCATTCGACGCCATGAGATCGACGGCGACGTCGGTCACCAGCCGCTCAAGGCTTACGCGAGGCGTTCCTCCGGACATTGTGTAGACAGTATCGCCGGTCGTGTGCGTTCACGCTGCGTACGGCCCCGACCGACACCGATGCGTCATCTCGGGCGCGGAAGTACGGTGCCGGCCAACTGCGGGCGCGTCGCTGAGGACGAGCCCTGCGCGCACGGCCGCCGACGGGCGGGACCGTCGCGCCCCGCGGGGATCGCAACGCCGGACGCTTCAGTTCGACCACTCACCGCAACCTGCCGGCAACGTCGACGCCGCCGAGCGCGCGGTGCGGCGTGGTCGCCAACGATCGGGGGGCGCCGGCGTACGGCTACCGGTCGCACCGGTCGCCGACGAGGCCCGCGGCACTGCCCTCTCGCCGGGCACCTCGCACGCCCGGCGACCGCGCCACCCGCGCGCTGCGCGTTGGCAAGCGACTTTGGCGGGCGCGCGGGCCGCCTCGGCTCCGTGCTCCACCAGGGCGGTGGTTTCGGCAATTCGGCCGGCCGTAGCGATCGCGACGCCGTCGCGGGCGGTCACAGGGCGATCGCCGGACGGGACGCGATCGCGGCGGTCTCCCGCAGGATCTTCGACAACTGTTCGGGCTCAGCATGATTGGCGAACGTCCGCCTGTCCCACCACATCATCTTCGTGCGGTAGCGCTCGTCGGGGTACGGCGCCGCGGGGATGGGGGCCACCACGCCGCCCGACGACCCCCAGCGCTCCAGGATGTGAGGTGCGGAGGTCGCCATGCAGAACTGGATGCCCATGAGTTCCAGCGCGTGAAAGCCACTGCGCGCCAGAGCGGTGGACACCAGGCCCGCCCGGGTCCGATCATCGGTCGTCCACGCCGACTTCATCTCGAGGATGCCGAACGGCGCCCGGTCGTCGATCATCTTGCGCACCATGGGCAACCCCTCGTGGCCCGCCCACTCGACCACGGCGTGCGAGTCGTCGGCTCCCGTCAGCGGCCCCTTGGCGCGAACGCCGCCCAGCATGACCCCGTCGTCGTCGACGAGCGCCCAGAACAACGCGGTGTCGGCCCCGTCGGCGATCGCCGCCGCGTCGAGTGCCTTTTCGACGCCGTGCTTGCGGTAGCTGCGCTCGGCGCAGCACAGGTATTCCGACCACAGCGCGGGGTCGAGTGCCGGGGTCGATATGACCATCGTGGACCTAGAGTCCCTGTCCCACCAGCTGATGTTCTCGGGCATGCCGAAAGCGACGTAGTCGGGAAATTCCAGGCTGGGAACGCTCATTTATTGCCCCATTCGTAGGGCAGCCGAGCGGCCTAGTACGGCGCCGCCGGCCGCCGTTCATTCGCATCGGATTAATGCGAATCGCGCTGTCAGTATCGGGCCGTACGGGCCAGGAAACCAGCCGTGAAATATGGTTACCCGCAGGTCACAAGCCTAAGCCGGAGAATTGTGCAGGCGCGTCAAAACTCTGCAATGGCAATTTAGGTTATTAGTCCAGCGTACGAACCCGGCCGGCAAAATTCGGCGACGAATCCGACCAATTCCCCGGTTTTCCAGCAAATGGGAGATTGTGTTCAGATCGCGTAGCGACTACATCTATTACGGGCGGCGTGCGACGCCGCGATCTCACCGAGAGGAGCAGGCGTGAAAGTCTTCAAGGATCTGAACGAGTTTGCAGCGGCCCAGGGCAGCCAACTCGGCCCGACCGAGTGGATGGAGATCAGCCAGGACCGCGTCAACCTGTTCGCCGACGCCACGGACGACCACCAGTGGATCCACGTCGATCCGGAGAAGGCAGCCGATGGCCCGTTCGGCGGCACGATCGCCCACGGACTGCTGACGCTGTCGCTGCTCCCGCACTTCTCCCACGACCTCTACCGCGTCGACGGCATCTCGCTGGCGGTGAATTACGGCTACAACAAGGTGCGCTTCATCACGCCGGTCAAGGTGGGGGCCAGAATCCGCGCCCGCGGCGAGGTCACCGCGATCAACCAGCTCGAGAGCGCAGTGCAGGCCACCACCACGATCACCGTCGAGATCGAGGGCTCGGAGAAGCCGGCAGCGGTCGCAGAGTCGATCATCCGCTACATCGCCTGACGCCCGCAGGGCATCAGCGGGAGCGCTGAGCTGCCTTGACCAGGCCGCCGCCGATGATCAGGCGCTGAATCTCGCTGGTGCCCTCGTAGAGGCGCAGCAGCCGCACCTCGCGGTAGATGCGTTCGACGGGAACGTCGCGCATGTATCCCGCGCCGCCGTGGACCTGAACCGCGAGATCGGCCACCCGCCCGACCATCTCGGTGCAGAACAGCTTCGCGGCCGACGGCGCGATGCGCCGGTCCTCCCCGGACAGCCACAGCCGAGCGGCGTCGCGGACGAGCGCCCGACCGGCCATCACACCGGTCTGCTGGTCGGCGAGCATCGCCTGCACCAGCTGAAAGTCCCCGATCGGCGTGCCGCCCTGAGTGGCGGTGGCGGCGTAGCGCACCGACTCGTCGAGTGCGCGCTGCGCAGTGCCCACCGAGAGGGCGGCGATGTGGATGCGTCCGCGTGCCAGTGACGTCATCGCCGCGCGGTAGCCGATGTCCACCGCGCCGCCGATGAGGGCATCGTTGCCGACGCGCACCTCGTCGAACGCGACGTCGGCGGTCCAGGCGCCCTCCTGACCCATCTTGGCGTCCTTGCCCCCGACCCGTACGCCCTCGGCGTCTGCGGGGACGAGGAACACTGCGATGCCGGGCCCATCGGCGTCGGCGGGCCGCGTCCTGGCGAACACCACGAACAGGTCGGCGGTCGGCGCGTTGGTGATGTACTGCTTCTGGCCGGTGATCACCCAGTCCCCGTCGTCGGAGGATCCGTCACGCACCGCCTTCGTGCGCAGGCCTGCCGGGTTGGACCCGGCCCCCGGTTCGGTCAGGGCGAAGGACGCCACGACGTCGCCGCTCGCGACGCCCTCGAGCCAACGTTCCTTCTGCTGATCGGTGCCGAACCCGACCAGGACCTGGCCCGCGATGCCGTTGTTGGTGCCGAACATCGATCGCAGGGCGAGCGTCGTATAGCCGAACTCCATGGCCATCTCGACGTCCTGGGCGAGGTTCAGGCCCAACCCACCCCATTGCTGGGGAATCGCATACCCGAACAGGCCCATGTCCTTGGCCTGCTGGCGGATGTCGTCGGGTACCCGGTCGCCGGCCATGATCTCCTGCTCGCGCGGCATGACGACGCCGCGGACGAACTCCCGGGTGGCGGCCAGGATGTCGGCGAAGTCGGCGTCGCTGACCGACTCGTCGTGCGCGACGGTGGCGGTGTCGACCGTGGTGGGGTTGGCCATTCGTCGATTCTCCTGCCTCGGGGATGCGGCATGCGTGCCGCGAATATCATATTTTATGTTTGACGCCGACGGCTCGACTGAGAGGGGTACGACGACCATGGGACTGCTTGACGGACGAACTGCGGTGGTGACCGGCGGCGCACAGGGGATCGGCTTCGCCATCGCCGAGCGCTACGTCGCGGAGGGCGCCCGCGTCGTCCTCGGCGACCTCGATCTCGAAGCCACCGAGGCGGCGGTCGGCCGGTTGGGCGGTGCCGACGTGGCTCGCGCCGTGCGATGCGACGTCACCAGGGCCGACGACGTCGAGGCGCTCGTGGCGGCGGCCGTCTCGGAGTTCGGCGGGCTGGACGTCATGGTCAACAACGCGGGCATCACGCGTGACGCGACGATGCGGAAGATGACCGAGGAGCAGTTCGACCAGGTGATCGCCGTACACCTCAAGGGCAGTTGGAACGGCACCCGCAAGGCCGCCGACGTCATGCGCGAGCAGAAGCGCGGCGCGATCGTGAACATCTCGTCGATCTCGGGCAAGGTAGGGCTGATCGGGCAGACCAACTACTCGGCGGCCAAGGCCGGGATCGTCGGGCTGACGAAGGCCGCTGCCAAGGAGGTCGCCCACCTGGGGGTGCGGATCAACGCCATCCAGCCGGGGCTCATCCGCTCGGCGATGACCGAGGCCATGCCGCAACGGATCTGGGACGCGAAGCTGGCCGAGATTCCCATGGCGCGCGCCGGCGAGCCCAGCGAGGTCGCGTCGGTGGCGCTGTTCCTTGCTTCGGACCTGTCGTCGTACATGACCGGCACGGTGCTGGAAGTGACCGGGGGACGGCACATCTGATGGATCGCGATGCCGTCATCTGTGAGCCCGTCCGCACGCCCATCGGCCGCTACGGAGGAATGTTCAAGAGCCTGACCGCGGTGGATCTGGGCGTCGCCGCGCTGCGGGGGCTGCTCGAGCGCACCGGCGTCGGGGCCGGCGACGTCGAGGACGTCGTCCTGGGGCACTGCTATCCGAGCATGGAGGCCCCCGCGATCGGGCGCGTCGTGGCCCTCGACGCCGGCCTGCCGGTGACGGTGCCCGGCATGCAGATCGATCGCCGGTGCGGCTCGGGCCTGCAGGCCGTCATCCAGGCCGCCATGCAGGTCGGCACCGGCCAGAACGACCTCGTGGTCGCCGGGGGTGCCGAGTCCATGAGCAACGTGGTGTTCCACTCCACCGACATGCGCTGGGGTGGCGCGCGGGGAGGCGTTCGGGTGCACGATGCTCTGTCGCGCGGCCGCACCACCGCAGGCGGGCGGGACTACCCCGTCCCGGGCGGCATGCTCGAGACGGCCGAGAACCTGCGCCGGCAGTACGACATCCCGCGTGACGAGCAGGACGAGCTGGCCGTGCGATCGCACCAGCGTGCGGTGGCAGCGCAGCGCGACGGGTCGCTGGCCGAACAGATCGTCCCGGTCACGGTGTCGAACAGATCGGGTGACACCGTGATCGACACCGACGAGCACCCACGGTCCGACACCTCGGTGGAGAAGCTCAGCGCGCTCAAACCCGTTCTGCTCAACCAAGATCCGGACGCCACCGTGACTGCCGGTAACTCGAGCGGTCAGAACGATGCGGCGTCGATGTGCATCGTGACCACCGTCGACAAGGCGGCCGAACTGGGGTTGACGCCGCTGGTGCGGCTGGTGTCCTGGGGCGTGGCGGGGGTGCCGCCCCACGTGATGGGCATCGGTCCCGTGCCCGCGACGGAGGTGGCGCTACGCAAGGCGGGGCTCGCCATCGCGGACATGGACCTCATCGAACTCAACGAAGCGTTCGCCGCTCAGGCGCTCGCGGTGACGCGGGAGTGGAGGTTCGGGCCGAGCGACTTCGCCCGCACCAACGTGGCGGGCTCGGGTATCTCGCTGGGCCACCCCGTCGGCGCCACCGGCGGCCGGATGCTGGCCACGCTGGCGCGCGAACTGCACCGCCGCGACGGTCGATACGGCCTGGAGACGATGTGCATCGGCGGCGGCCAGGGTCTGGCTGCCGTGTTCGAGAGGGTGGGCCCGGCATGACCAGCGAGAAGCGGAGCGGGATCGCCCATGACTAGGCTCGCTCAGACGGTCGGCCTGACGGACGTGCAGCGCGAGATCGTCTCGACGGTGCGCGAATTCGTCGACCGGGAGATCATCCCGAACGCCCAGGAACTCGAGCACTCCGACACCTACCCGCAGCAGATCGTGGACGCGATGCGCGAGATGGGGCTGTTCGGCCTGATGATCGATGAGGAGTACGGCGGGCTGGGGGAGTCGCTGCTCACCTACGCGCTGTGCGTCGAGGAACTGGCCCGCGGCTGGATGAGCGTGTCCGGCGTGATCAACACCCACTTCATCGTGGCGTACATGATCCGCCAGCACGGCACCGACGAACAGAAGCAACGGTTCCTGCCACGCATGGCCACCGGCGAGATTCGCGGAGCCTTCTCGATGTCGGAGCCGGAACTGGGCTCCGACGTCGCAGCCATCCGCACCAGGGGCGTCCGCAGGCCCGAGGGTGGTTACGCCATCACCGGACAGAAGATGTGGCTCACCAACGGTGGCAGCTCGAGTCTGGTTGCGGCGCTAGTCAAGACGGACGAGGGCGCAGACAAGCCACACCGCAACCTGACGGCGTTCCTGATCGAGAAGCCGCCCGGTTTCGGCGAGGTGTCTCCCGGGCTGACGATCCCGGGCAAGCTCGACAAGCTCGGCTACAAGGGCATCGACACCACCGAGCTGATCTTCGACGGGTACATCGCTTCCGATGACGACGTGCTCGGCAACGCTCCGGGCCGTGGCTTCGCCCAGATGATGGACGGCGTGGAAGTGGGTCGGGTCAACGTGTCGGCCCGTGCCTGCGGGGTGGCGTTGCGGGCGTTCGAACTCGCGGTGCGATACGCCCAGCAGCGCAGCACCTTCGGCAAGCCGATCGCCGACCACCAGGCGATCGCGTTCCAGCTCGCCGAGATGGCGACCAAGGTCGAAGCGGCGCATCTGATGATGGTCAACGCCGCCAGGCTCAAGGACTCCGGTGAGCGCAACGACGTCGCTGCCGGCATGGCGAAGTACCTGGCCAGTGAGTACTGCATCGAGGTCACCCAGCAGAGCTTCCGCATTCACGGCGGCTATGGCTACTCCAAGGAGTACGAGATCGAACGGCTGATGCGCGACGCGCCGTTCCTGCTCATCGGCGAGGGCACCAGCGAGATCCAGAAGACCATCATCAGCAAGAACCTCCTCCATGAATACCGACTCTGAGCCGGCCTTCGCGGCGCGGCCGCAGCTCTCCGACGACGTCGCGCGCTACGTCCGTCGGCGAATCTTCAACGGCACGTTCGCAGCCGGGGTGTACCTGCGCCTCGACCAGCTGGCCGCCGAACTCGGCATCAGCGTCACCCCGGTGCGGGAGGCGCTGCTGAACCTGCGGGCCGAGGGTCTGCTCGTCCAGCATCCGCGGCGCGGCTTCATGGTGCTCGAGGTGACGGCGCGCGACATCGCCGACGTGGCGGGGGTGCAGGCGTTCATCGGGGGAGAGCTGGCCGCGCGGGCCGCGGTGAACATCACCGACGACCAGCTGGCGTCGCTCAAGGCCGTCCAGGACGAACTCGAACGGGCTTATGAGACCGGCGATCTCGAGCGGACGGTGCGGCTCAACCACGAGTTCCACCGCACCATCAACGTCGCCGCGGGGTCGCCGAAGCTGACGCACGTGATGTCGACCATCACGAGATACGCGCCGGAGTCGGTGTTCCCGACGCTGGAGGGCTGGCCCAAGCAGTCGATCAGGGACCATCGCCGCGTCATCGCCGCCTTCGAGCGCCGCGACGCCACGCGGGCGCGGACGGCGATGGCCGAGCACTTCACCATCGGCGTCGCCCCGCTGACGGAGCACCTCGTCGAGCGCGGCGTGATAGAACCGGCGCCATCTGCGTTGAGGTAGCGCTGACGGTGGGGAAGTGCGGGTGGTGGTGTCCGTGAGCGCTATGTCAACCGCGCTGGACACCGTCTGACACTTGTCAGAAATCGTTGACGGGCGTCAGAAGGCGCTGATAGTGTCCGCCGCAGACCCCGAGGAGCGGCCGTGACCCCCACCCTTCCGCGCACCGCCGTCATCGGCGCGGGCATCAGCGGTCTCACGGCAGGCAAGATGCTCAAGGACTACGGCGTGCCGTACACGACCTTCGAGACGTCGGACCGGATCGGCGGCAACTGGGCGTTCGGCAACCCCAACGGTCGCAGCAGCGCCTACCGCTCGCTGCACATCGACACCTCCCGTCAGCGGTTGTGCTTCCGCGACTTCCCCATGCCCGACCACTACCCATCGTTCCCGCACCACACCGACGTCAAGGAGTACCTCGACGCGTACGCCGACACCTTCGGGCTGCTGGAGAACATCGAGTTCGGAAATGGCGTCGAGCACGCGGCGCACCGCGACGGCGGTGGGTGGGAGATCACCGACCAGGCAGGCAACGAGCGGGACTTCGATCTGCTGGTGGTCGCCAACGGCCACCACTGGGATCCACGGCTGCCCGACTTCCCAGGTACGTTCACCGGCGAGGCGTTTCACTCGCACCACTACGTCGATCCGCACCAGCCGATGGAGCTGACCGGCAAGCGGATCCTGGTCGTCGGACTCGGCAACAGCGCCGCGGACATCACCGTCGAATTGTCGTCGAGGGCTTTGCAAAACGAGGTCACGCTGTCGACTCGGTCGAGTGCCTGGATCGTGCCCAAGTACATCGCGGGACGCCCGGGCGACACCCTGTGGCGCACCAGTCCGCACCTGCCGCTGTCGTGGCAACGCAAGGCGCTGCAGCTGGTGGCGCCCGTCATGGGCGTCGACCCGACGAAGTACGGACTGCCCGCCCCCAATCACAAGCTCTTCGAGGCACATCCGACCCAGTCGGTGGAACTGCCGCTGCGCCTCGGCTCGGGTGACGTGACGCCCAAGCCGAACGTCGAGCGGCTCGACGGCGACACCGTGCACTTCGTCGACGGCACCGCATCCCAGTTCGACGTGATCGTCTACGCGACCGGGTACGACATCACGTTCCCGTTCTTCGACACCGAGTTCCTCAGCGCCCCCGGCAATCAGATCCGGCTCTACAAGCGGATGTTCGTGCCGGGTCTCGACGACGCCGTGTTCATCGGCTTCGCCCAGTCGATACCGACGCTGTTCCCCTTCGTCGAGTGCCAGTCGCGGTTGTTGGCCTCCTACGCCGTTGGCCGCTACGCGCTGCCGCCGGTCGCGGAGATGGAACGGGTCATCGACGCCGACCAGCGGCTCTACACCGGGCACTGCACCGACTCCGCGCGACACACGCAGCAGGTGGACTTCTTCCACTACGAGCACGACATGCGCACGCGGGAGCTGCCCGCAGGTCTCGAACGGGCCGGAAACCGTTCGCCCCTGGCGCGATTAGCGCCGGTATGAGGTCACCCACCGACCGACGTCCGGCGCAGCGCAGCGACGATCGCCGTGAGGCCATCCTCGACGCGCTCGACCGCTGGCTGCGCGAGGAGAGCCTGGAGGCGGTGAACATCGCCGAGATCTCGAAGCAGGCGGGCGTCAGCCGCTCGGCGTTCTACTTCTACTTCGAGAACAAGGGTGCGGCGGTCGCTGCCCTCATGGAGCGCATGGTCGACGAGGTGTTCGACCTCAACGACGTGTTCACCGCAGCGGGCGGTCCGCCCGAGCAGCGCATCCGGGCGATGCTCGAGGGTCTGTTCGGCAGCTGGGAGCGGCACCGACACATGTTCAAGGCGATGCTCGACGCGCGGGGCTCCAGTGCGTCGGTGCGCGACATCTGGGACCAGGCGCGCGAGTCGTTCGTGGAGCCGGTCGCGGACATGATCCGCGCCGAACGCGCCGCAGGCGCTGCGCCCGACGGGGTTGCGCCCGAGATCCTCGCCTCTGTTCTGCTGGAACTCAACGACCGCTTGCTCGAACGGCTCACGCTCGGCGGGCCCCTGTCGCGCGAAGACCTGATGGCAGGCGGTACGGCGGTGTGGCTCAACGCGATCTACGGCGTCTGCGAGCCCTCGAAGCGTTCGGCGGAGACGGCGTGACGCGCACCGACGTCGCGTTCACCTCGCAGGGCGTGGCCTGTGCCGGCTGGCACTTCCGCGGCGAATCGGACGCGTTGACAGGTCCCGACGGCCGACCCGTCGTGGTGATGGCGCACGGGTTCGGCGGCACCATGGGCTCGGGGTTGCAACCGTTCTCCGAACGCCTCTGCGACGCGGGCATCGACGTGCTGACATTCGACTACCGCGGGTTCGGCGCGTCCGATGGCGAACCGCGGCAGACGATCTCGATCCGCCGACAGCAGCAGGACTTCCACGCCGCCGTCGACGCAGCCCGGGCGCTGGACGGCGTGGACCCGGCGCGCATCGGCCTGTGGGGTTCGTCGATGTCCGGCGCGCACGTGTTCCAGGTGGCCGCCGACCGCACCGACGTCACCGCCGTCATCGCCATGACGCCGTTGACCAGCGGCCTCGCGGCGGGTCGTGCGTCGATCGGTGAGCGCAGCGTCCTGACCGCCCTGAAGTGGACCGCCGACGGCGTCGCCAGCAAGGTCGCCGTGCGCCGCGGCGGCAAGCCCAGGACCATGCCACTGGTCGCGCGGCCCGGTGAGATCGGCGCGCTGGCGCTCGACGGTGCCTACGAGAGTTACACGTCCATGGCCGGTCCGACGTGGCGCAACGAGATCGACGCGTCGGTGGGGCTGGAGATCGGCGCGATCCGGACGACGGCCGCCGCCAAGCGGATGCGTGCGCGACTGCTGGTGCAGATCGCGGACTTCGACCGATACGTGCCCGCCGAATCCGTCGCGAAGACCGCCGTCCACGGCAGGGCGGTGGTGCATCACTACCCGTGCGACCACTTCGACGTGTGGCCAGGTCATGACTGGCACGCACGCGCCGCCGAGGATCAGGTGGCGTTCCTGCGCAGGGAGTTCGCGGTGGGCCGGGCGGAGTCGATCAGCGGGGCCGGTACCACGCCGCCACGTCGGCAGGCCTGACCTTCATCGCGGCGTTCCGGGGCAACGTGCCGATCGCGACCGCCACCGGAACGTGATGGCTCGGTAGCGTTTCGCGCACCAGGGCCTTCAGTTCGTCCTCGGTGGGTGCGGGCGCGCCATGGCGCAGTTCGACGGCGGCGAAGGGGACGTCGCCGAGGCGGCCATCGGGCACGCCGACGACGCACGCGTCGAGGACGGCCGGGTGGGCAAGCAGTGCCCGCCGGACGGTCTCGGGCAGCACCTTGAATCCGCCGCGATTGATCGCGCCGTCGGCCCGGCCGTGCAGCGTGATGAATCCGTCGGAGTCGATCGACGCCAGGTCCGTGGTGCGCTGCCAGTGCGGGCCCATCACCTCGACTCGGGCTTCGAGCAGTCCCACCGCACCCGTCGGCATCTCGCACCCGGTGTCGGCGTCCACGATCCGAACTCCGACGCCGGGCAGTGCCCGACCCGAGCTGTCGAGCTTCTCCGCGCCCCACCGGGCGCGCAGGTCCGGTGTCCACGCGCAGATGGACCCGGCGAATTCGGTTGCGCCGTAGGCCCACAGCACCGGTATCCCGAAGCGGCGCTCGAACGCCTCGCGCAGCTCGCGCTCCAGCGGGCCCGATCCGCCGACGACGCACTGCAGCGAGGACAGGTTGGCGGGGTCGACGTCGGCGTCGAGCAGCATGCGCACGATCGCGGGCTGGACGGCGGTGCGGGTGAGGCGGTAGGTCCGCACGGCGCGCACCCATTCGGCCACGGTGAACTTCTCCAGCAACACCATTCGCTTGCCGACGAACGGCGCCGCCAGCAGCTGGCACACGCCGATGCTGCCGAACGGCCAGAACACCAGGTCGGGGGGATCGTCGGCCGACGGTTGATGGCCGTGGGTCATGCTGAGCACGGTGTGCGCCAGCACGGCGGTGGGGATGGGAATCCGCTTGGGCGCGCCGGTGGTGCCGCTGGTCAGCACGTGGATGCCCGCTTCGGCGAGTGCGGGGTCCGACGTCGCCGCGCCGCGCCCGTGCAGGACTCCCACCGTCGCCGGGGTCAGCGAGATGGCGGCGCTGCCGGTGCGCTGGGCGGCGGCGACGACCGGGTCGGTCCAGTCCACGACGTCGGCAAGCACCGCGGCGAGCCCCAGTCGCTCCACGTCGGCGGCGATGGCCGTTGGCGACTGGTAGGAGTACACCATCACCACGGGGCGGCCCGACGAGATGAACCCCAGCATCGCCGCGGCGTGGGGCAGCCGGTTGCGGACGACCACCCCGACCGGCTCGCCGGGACGCACACCCGCCCGGTCGAGCGCATCGTCGAGCATGGTTCGGTAGGCCGCGATGTCGTTGCCGGAGTGCCACTTCCGATCGAACTCGATGAAGGTGCCCGACCCGTAGCTCGCCAGACCGGCGGCCAGCGTCTCGGCGAAATTGGGTCCGGCGCTCATGGCGATCAGTACTGGGTGGTGCCGCCGTCGACCGCGATCGACGCGGCGGTGACGAACCTCGACTCGTCACTGGCCAGCCACAGCACCGCGTCGGCGATGTCCTGCGGTTCGCAGATGCCCTCGGGCAGGAAACCGACGAGCATGTTCGACAGCTGCGGGTGGGACTCCATGGTCCTGCCGATCTCGGCCACCATGTCGCCCGATCCCATGTCGGTGGCGACCGGCCCGGGGTGCACGGTGTTCACCCGGACGCCGTGGCGGCCGAGTTCGGCGGCGAATCCGCGGGCCATGCCGGTGACCGCGTGCTTGCTGGCGGTGTAGTGAATCATGAAGGGCTGCATCTTCAATCCGGCCGCGGAGCTGATCAGCACGATCGACCCGCCCCGCCCGCCGTCGATCAGGTGCCGTGCGCCCGCCATCACGGTGTTCCAGGTGCCGGTCACGTTGACGTCCATGACGTCGCGGAACGAGTCCGGGGTGATTTCGTCCCAGGTCTGGGGGACGGCGATGCCCGCGTTGGCGACGATGACGTCGAGGCGTCCCAACTCGGCCACACCGTCGGCGACGACGGCGTTCAACCGGTCGTGGTCGCGGGTGTCGACTGCCGACGCCAGGATCCGGCGTCCGGTCTTCTCGACCAGCCGAATCGTCTCGTCGAGATCCTCCGGCGTGGCGGGGTCGTAGCGCACGCATGGCGGAAGCTCGCCGACGACGTCGACGGCGATGACGTCGGCGCCCTCCTCCGCCATCCGGACCGCATGCGCGCGGCCCTGCCCTCGTGCCGCGCCGGTGATGAATGCGACCTTGCCCTCGAGGCGTCCGCTCACGTGTCATTCCCTTCCGGGGTCTGCTCGACCACTGTCCTCTTGCCTTCGTACACGATCGGGGTCGGGGCGCTGGTCAGGACCATCCGGTCCGCCTCGGCGAGCATGTCGCGGAGCCGAGGGACATCGACCTTGCCGGTGGTGCCGCGCGGCACCTGGTCGTCGGAGGCCAGCCGGAGCCAGACGGTGGGAACCTTGAACGCGCTCAGCACCTTCCGGGCGGCGTGCCGCAGAGTGGCGTCATCGCACGCCTCATCACACACCTCATCACGCACGATGGCGGCACCCACCCGGTTCGAGCCGCCGGCGGCCACGTTGGTCACGAACGCGGCGACGACGCCGGGCAGCGTGCGCAGCGCCGACTCGACTTCGCTCGGGTACACCGTGGCCCCGCTGACCTTGAACATGTCGTCGGATCGCCCGTGGTAGAACAGGAATCCGTCGTCGTCGAGGTGGCCGAGATCGCCGGTCGGGTAGAACCCGTCGGTGGTGAACAGGTCCTCGCGGCTGCGCCCGCACACACCCCGCAGCGTGTGTGGCCCGCGGATCTGGATCTCGCCGATCGTCCCTGGCGCAGTGGCACTGCCGTTCTCGACGTCGACGATGCGCACCTCCATGCCGTCGAACGGCGTGCCGCAGCTGCCCCAGGCCGACTCGGGCATGTCGGTGTCGGCGCGGTAGCCGCAGTACGGGCCGAAGGACTCGGTCATGCCGAACAATCGCGCCCTGGCTCCGGGTCGGCCTCGGAGCTCGGCCGGAAGTAGCGCATCCAGGCTGCCCGGCTGCAACGACGACAGATCGACGTCGAACGAACGAGCGTGGCGGGCAACTGCTTCCGCTTGGTCGGGCCAGCCCCGGAACAGGGTGACGCGCTCGCGTTCCAGGAGTTGCAGCGTGGTCTCGGGACGCGGCGTCGGCTCGGTGACCAGCGTGGCGCCTGCGACCAGCGCAGACAGCACGCCCGAGCCGAAGCCGCCGACCCAGAAGAACGGCATCGGTAGGTACAGCCGGGTATCCGCGGCGATGCACCGCGGCTCGAGGCTGGAGGCGACCGCGCCGAGCGCGCTGCCGTGGGAGTGCACGACCCCCTTGGGTGCGCCGCTACTGCCGGAGGTGAAGACGATCGCCAGCGGGTCGCTAGGGGTGACGGCGCCGGCCATCGCATCGACGATTCGCAGCGCGTCGTCGCTCGGCGCGGTCCCCGCGACCTCATCCGGCGCCCACACGTGGCGCAACGCGGGCAGCCGCGAGTGCAGCAGTGTTCGCCCCGTCACCGCGGCGGCCAATTCCGTAGCGAGGTCGTCGGCGTACCGGCGGCCCCTGAACTCGTCGACCGTGACGAGCGCCCGCACGGCCGCCGTCGCGAGTTGCGCCACCAGCTCGCGGGGTGCGAGCAGGGTGCTGAGCGGGACGAGTACCGCACCGATGCGGGTGAGCGCCATGGCGAACCGCACCCAGTCGGTGCCGTTGGGCATGACGAGTCCCACCCGGGTGCCCTTGCCGACGCCCATGTCGATCAGTCGCGCTGCGATCGACCGACTGTCCGAATGCAGTGCCCGGTAGTCGATTCGAGCGTCCGGATCGACGACGGCAGTCCTGTCCGGTGTGTGCTCGGCGCGGTACCGGAGGAGTGCGTCGATCGTGTCAGTCATCGAAGGCCTCGCGCAGGCGCTGGACGTCGACCTTGCCGCTGGCCAGCAACGGCGCCTCGCTGATGGTCGCCACACGGCGCGGCAGCTTGTACGACGACAGTTCGACCGCGAGCAGGTCGCGCAGCGCCGACGGGTCGACGGTTCGGTCGGTGACCAGCACCGCGCCCACCACCTCGCCACGCTCGCCGTCGGGCAGCCCGACGACGTGCGCGACCATCCCGCCCGTCACGCGGGTGATGGCGGTCTCCACCTCGATGGGCGAGACGTTCGCGCCTGCGGTCTTGATCATCGACCCGCGCCTACCGAGGTAGTAGAGGTAGCCGTCGAGGTCGGCGCACACGACGTCGCCGGTGTGGAGCCAGCCGTCGGCGTCGAAGGTCTCCTCGCGGCTGCGCCGGTGGTAGCGCTGGAGAAGATGGGGCCCGCGCAGCAGTAGCTCACCCGGTGTGCCCACTTCCACGGCGGCACCGGTGGCGAAGTCGACGACGGCGACCTCGAAACCCGGTGCGGGCCTGCCGAACGACCCCCACCGTTCCTCGGGCTGGTCGGACTCGTCGGCGTCGAGCAGGAAGGTGCCGCCCGCCTCGGTCATCCCCAGCATGCCGTGCCGCAGTGCGGGATCGCGGGGGCGGACGTCGGCGGGCATGATCGGGTACAGGTTGCCTCGGCGCATCGAGGTGAGGTCCCGCATGGGGAACGACTCGTGCCGGGCGAGGTGCGCGACGGAGGCGGCGAAACCGTTGGTGAGCGTGGGTCGTTCGGCCTCCAGGAGGTCGAGGACCTCGCCGGCGTCGGTCGCGTTCGAGCACACCAGTGTCGCCCCGGCCACCATCGTGGCGAGCAGTCCGAAGGCGAAGCCGCCCACCCAGAAGAACGGCGAGTTGCAGAACAGTCGGTCATCGGCGGTCAGTGCACGGATTCCGTTGAGGTTGCGCTGGTGTGCCAGCAGCGACCCGTGGGTGTGCACGGCGCCCTTCGGCGTGCCGGACGAGCCGGAGGTGTAGACGATGGCGAGGGCATCCGACGGGTGGACGTCGGAACCGAGGGCCGCGAGCAGACACTCGGGGACGTCGGCGGCGTGGCGGGCGACGTCGTCTTGATCGAGGCCGACGTGGCGCAGCAGTGGTGCGGTGGTGCAGAACAGTGGACGGTCGAGGGCGTCGACGCCGAGCGCGTCGCGCAGCTCGACCGTGAAGTCGTGCGAGCGGTACCGCGGTGTGGCCAGCAGGACGGCTACGTCGGCGTGCGCGAGCTGCTCGGCGAGTTCCCTGGCGGTCGAGAAGGTCGTGAACGGCACCACGACCGCGCCGATGCGCGCGACGGCCAGCATTGCAACCACGAAGTCGGCGCCGTTGGGGTACAGCACGCCGACGTGCGTCGCCCTGCCGACGCCGAGCGCTACGAGCCCGCGGGCCAGCGCCGCCGATCGGCGTTCGGCCTCGGCGTACGTCAACCGGTCGGCGTCGCAGACGAGCAGCGGATGGTCACCTCGGGCGCTCGCCCGCTCGGTGACGAGTTCGGCGACGGTGCGTGGTTCAGCCGCCACGGCCACCCCCGAGGTCGTCGGCGAAGTGCGCCCGCACCGCAGTCAGGTCGGGCTTGCCGGAGGGAGTGCGGGGGATCGCGTCCACCACGGCGATCGAGGCCGGAACCTCGTAGTGCGCGAGCCGGGCGCGCAGATGGTCCGCCAGCTCGTCGGCGGTGATCGGCGCGCGCAGTTCCACCATCGCCACCGGGGTCTCGCCGAGTCGCTCGTCCGGCCGCCCGACCACCGCGGCGCCGGCGACGGCGGCGTGCGCCTCCAGCGCGGACCGCACGTCGTCGGGCATCACCTTGAAGCCGCCACGGATGATCGCCTGGTCCGCGCGGCCGAGGATCCAGAGGAACCCGTCGGCATCGAGCCTCGCGAGGTCCGTGGTGCGGAGCCATTCGGTGCCGGGGCCGAGCTGACCCGGCTTGACCTCGAGCAGCCCGGCCTCACCGGGTGGCACCGGGTCACCCCGCTCGGTGACCACCCGCAGGCCGGCGCCGAGGGTGGCCCGGCCGACGCTGCCGCGCTTGGCCCGCCAGTGGCGTTCGTGGTCGGCGAGGGTCCAGCCGGCCACACCCCCACCGAATTCCGTTGCCGCATAGGACGTCAACACCGGGATGCCGAACTTCTCGGTGAACGCGTCGGCGTCATCGGCGGACAGGGGAGCGGTGCCAGACGTCACGACGCGGATGCTCGCGAGATCCTCCCGGGTGAGGCCGGAGTGCAGCACCATGCGCAGCGCCGCGGGAACCAGCGACACCGCCTTGGGCCGGTGCCTGCGCACCACCTCCGACCAGCGGTCGAGGTCGAAACGCGGGAGCAACGCGAACGGCCGTGCCGCCGTGACGCACTGCAGGACGCGGTACACCCCGCCGATGTGGACGAGTGGTGCGTTGACGATCGCGACGCCGCGCCGCGGTGCCGAGGGCATGTCACCGAGGGTGCTGCGGGCCAGCATGTCGTAGGTCAGGTCGATGCGCTTCGGCGGACCCGTGGTGCCCGAGGTGAGCATGCGGACGGCGACGCCAGGCTTGGGATCGGGGGTGCCGCGCCCGATCGTCGAGACGGCCGGTGCCTCCGCGAGTGTGGTGATGGTGGCGACGGTGGTCCGCTCGGATGGTGCGAGGAGCGTGGCGACGTCGTCGGGTGTCCCGATGGCCAGCGCCGGTGCGAGCGCGGCGAGGTCGGCGCGGGTGCGGTCGTCGCCACGGGCCGGGTTCACCACCACCACGGTCGCGTCGGCGAGCAGCAGTCCGAGGACCGTCGCGACGTGAGTGGGGCTGTTGCGCAACAGGACTGCGGTCTGGGTGCCGCCGTGCTGCTCGGCGAGGTGTGCGATGCGACGGGCAGCGGCGTCCACCTGGCCCCACGACCACCAGGCGTCGTCGAACTCGATCGCGGGCGAGTCGGGCGCGAGTGCCAGGACGTCGGCGATGCGTCGGCTGAGCGGGTGACGCGTCACCGGACTCTGGGTGACCGGCGCGGCCGATCGGGGTCGAGTCCGGCACGGCCGAGCGCGTTCCCGAGCCGGGTGTAGATCAAGCCCTGGTCCAGCGCCGCACGGTAGGGCTTGTCGAGGGACTCCCAGATCGCCTTCACCGTGCCCTGCGTAGCGGACGTCGGGTGGGCGGCTATCCCGGCGGCGATGTCGTCGGCGCGCGCCCACAGCGCCTCGGCGCTGACGATCTCGGTGACCAGCCCGATCCGCAACGCGGTCTGCGCGCTCACCCGTTCGTCGTTGCCGGTCAGGGCCATCCGCAGCGTCTCGCCCAAGCCGATGCGCCGCATGAGGCCGACGGGTTCCAGCGCCGACACCATGCCCGAACTCACGTGGGAGTCGAAGAACGTCGCGTCCTCGGAGCAGATGACGACGTCCGATTCGTTGACGAAGTAGAACGCGCCCGCGGTGCACATGCCCTGTACCGCGCACACCACGGGTTTCCACATCTTCTGCCACTTGGGGCTGAGGAATTCGCCGGGATCTTCGTGGTTCCAGACGACCGACGGCTGACCGTAGGGCGTCTTGACGTCGAGGCCGGCGCTGAACGCGCGCTCACCCGCGGCGCGCAGGACGACCGCGTTGACCCGGTCGTCGAGTTTCACCGTGCGCCAGACGTCGGCCATCTCGTGGCACATGTCCCGGTCGAACGCGTTGAGCCGATCCGGCCGATTGAGCGTGACGGTGGCCACCCGGCTGGCCTCGTCGACGTCGAGGAGGACCGACTCCATCAGCGGCACTTCCAGTTCGGCGCCCGCTTCTCCATGAACGCCCGCGGTCCCTCTGCGGCGTCCTCGGTGCGCACGACGCGCTCGCGGAAGGTTTCGGCCAGGATCTCCGCCTCGTGCAGCGGCAGGTCGAGTGTCTTGTGGATCGCCAGCCGCGTACCACGCACGGCCAGTGGGGCGTTCGAGTTCACGACGTCGGCGATCTCGTGGGCGCGTTGGAGCAGCCGGTCGTGTTCGACGACCTCGCTGATCATGCCGAGGTCGTACGCGCGCTGTGCGCTCATCCGCTCGTGCTTGCCCATCAGCGACATGCGCAGTGCGATGTTGCGGGGGAGTACGCGGGCCAGTCGCACCATCTCCCGCCCGGCGACCAGGCCGATGCTGACGTGCGGGTCGAAGAACGTCGCCTCCTCGGACGCGATCACGATGTCGCCGGTAGTCACCCAGTCCAGCCCTGCGCCGCAGCAGATTCCGTTGATCGCAGCCAGTACGGGCTTGGCCATCCGGCGGAACGGCGGCGTGCCCTCCTGCGGCGCCTCCCACTGGTCGTACGTCGACAGGTACGGCCGCTCGTAGATCACCCTGCCGTCGTCGGGTATCTCGCCGACGTCGGCCCCGGTGCAGAACGCGCGGCCGGTGCCGGTCACGATGACGATCCAGACGTCGTCGTCGTTCTCGGCGGCGTCGTAGGCGGCCCGAAGTTCGGCGACCATCCCGGGACTGAGCGCGTTGAGTGCCTGCGGCCGGTCGAGCGTGATGGTGGCCTTGTGGTCGGCGACCGCGTAGTCGATGTCGCGGTAGGACATGTGGATCCCTTCGGTCATCGCCCACTGAATCCGGGGGTACGGCGTTCGCGAAAGGCTGCCAGGCCCTCCTTGAAGTCGGCGGTGCGACAGGACAATTCGAGGTCGTACAGCTCCTGGTTCATGGCCGCCGCCAGCGTTGCGTTCGCGTTCGTGCGTATCGCGGACTTGGTCAGTCCCAAAGCGACGGTGGGGCCCGAAGCCAGCCGGGACAGCAACTCCTCGGCCACCGCGTCCACGTCATCCGGCGCCGCCGCGGCGTGGATCATGCCCCAGTCCACGGCATCCGAGGCGCCGACCTTCTCGCCGAGCAGCAGCATGCGCCGGGCTCTGGCCACGCCGACGAGTCGTGGCAGCAGCCAGGTCGCCCCGGAGTCCGGGGTGAATCCGCGGTCGACGAACGGTTCCCAGAACACCGCGTCCTGCGCGGCGACGGTGAAGTCCGCGGCCAGTGCGATGTTGCAGCCGAGGCCGACTGCCCAGCCGCGCACCGTGCACACGACGGGCAGGGCGATCGTGCCGAGCAACTCGATGACGCGGTGCGCGGTGAGCGGAATGCGACGGATCAGGCCGCCCGCGCGTGGCCGTTCCGACCCAGAGTTGGTGGCCACCCAGTCGGCGCCGGAGCAGAAGTCGCTGCCGGCACCGCTGATGTGCACTGCGCGCAGTGCGTCGTCGGTCGAGGCGTCGGCCAGCGCCGCCACCAAGGTGTCGATCATGATGTGGCTAAGCGAGTTTCGATGGTCGGGGCGGTCCAGGACGATGCGCAGGATCGTCGCGTCGCGGCTGACGTGGACGGAACCGTCGGCAGCGGCGGTGCTCGACTGGTCGCCCACGCATCCTCGTTCCACTGGTTACCGATAGCCATACAGTAGACATTTCAGGGCCATTCTTGTACAAGTTAGCAAGGAAAGGCCGAGGACGAAAGGTGGCCGGCGAGCCGCGACGGACGACCTGGTGGAGGGAGGCTGCGTGACCGACCCTCCGCGCTTCGGCGAGCAGCCGTTGACGCAGACGACGCAGGCCGCCGCCGCACTCCGACGGCTCACGGGCCTACTGCTGAGTCTGGAGAACGACCACCCCGCGGTCGACGACATGCTCGCGCGGTTACCCCGATGGCAGGCCGAGTTGTCCGCCGCCGCACCGGCCGACGACTCGCCACGGATCGGCGAGGACCCCGACGGCAGGCGCCGCGTGTACCTCGACCATGCCTTCGACGTCGGCGCCTACAACCCGTGCTTCCCGGAGTACCGCTTCGCCGTCATGTCCGGGGACGGCGCCTCGGGCACCGTGACCTTCCCGCTCGTCTACGAGGGCCCGCCCGGGCTGGTCCACGGTGGATTCCTCGGGGTGTTCTTCGACTGCATCGTCGCGCAGCACAACTGTGCCACCGGGTTGGCAGGCAAGACCCGGTCGCTGACCGTGAAGTACCGCAGGCCGACCCCGCTGGGCACCGATTTGGACTTCGCGATCGACCGCGCCGACGCCGACCGTGGGCTGACGTCGACGGCGCGGCTGTCACTCGACGGCGAGGTGCTGTGCGTCGGCGTGGTGGAGACCGTGGCCCTGCCGCCGGACAAGCTCACGGGCACGGACTTCGGCGCGCGCCGGGTTCCCACCACCGAACACGAGGAGTCCCACCGATGACCAGCGACGACCGCGTGCGGTTCGACGTCGACCCGGACGGGCGGATCGCCACGATCACGCTCGACAACCCGGAACGGCGCAACGCCTACGACGCAGCCATGCGCGACGAGATCGCGCGCCATCTCGACCGGGTCGCCGAGGACGACGACGTCACCGTGGTGCTGCTGCGCGGGGCCGAGGGGGTGTTCTCGACCGGCGCCGACATGAACAACGCCTACGGCTGGTACGGGAAGCCCGGCGAGGGTTCCGGCGACGAGACGTCGGCACGCCGACCCAGCCAGCGCAGGCGACTGACCGTGGATCGCAAGTCATTCGGCTTCTACCACAATCTTTTGGGCTTTCCGAAGGTCACCGTGGGCGAGATCGGCGGGTACGCACTCGGCGGCGGCTTCGAGATGGCGCTGATGACCGACATCTCGGTCATCGCGCGCGACACGCGCATCGGCATGCCGGCCACCCGCTTCCTCGGACCGGCACTCGGGAGCCTGCACATGTTCTTCCACCGGCTGGGGCCGGTGCTGGCGCGGCGGATGCTGCTCACCGGCGACGTCATCGAGGCCGGCGCCATCGAACACCTCGGCGTCTTCACCGAGACGTGCGCGCCATCGGCGCTGACGGCCAGGGCGCGCTTCTGGGCCGAGAAGGCCGCGAAGATGCCTGCCGATGGCGTCGTCATCGCCAAGGAGGCGTTCCGCCTGGTCGAGCAGAGTCAGGCCTACCAGGGTGAGGAGGTCGCGAGCTACCTCTTCCACGCCTACGGCACCAACCTGCAGTTCGCCGACGGTGAGTTCAACTTCGTCAAGACCAGGGCGCAGCACGGCACCAGGGAGGCGTTCCGCCTCCGCGACGAGCACTTCCACGTCCCCGAACCCGACGTCCCATGACCTACTGTTGGCGGCACTACAGTTTCTGCTAGATTTGTAACGCAGGTCCACGCTGCCGCCAGCACTGCCGAGGTAGCCCGAGAATCCCGAGGTTTGAGACATGTCCACACCCGTCATCGTCGGAGCAGTCCGAACCGCCATCGGTCGGTCCTTCAAGGGCACGCTGGTCAACACGCCGCCGGAGACCCTGATCACCGCCGTGCTGCCGGAGGTCGTGCGCCGCTCCGGCATCGAACCCGCGGACATCGACGACCTGATCTTCGCGGAATCCCATTACGGAGGCGGCGATCTCGCCCGCTATGCAGCGACGGCGACGGGCCTCGAGCACGTGCCGGGCCAGTCGGTGAACCGGCACTGCGCGGGCAGCCTCACCGCGATCGGCAACGCCTCGGCGCAGATCGGCTCCGGCATGGAGCGTGCGCTCATCGCCGGTGGCGTGCAGTCACTGTCGATGACGCCGCTGACCAACTGGCGCATTCCCGGACCGGAGCTGAAGTTCGAGGAGCGGTGGATGCCGCCCACGCACGTCGAGACGCCCGACGCGCCCGCCAAGGACATGTCGATCACCGTCGGATGGAACACCGCGCAGGCGGCGGGCATCAGCCGGGAGGAGATGGACGCGTGGGCTGCCCGGTCGCACCAGCGCGCCGTCGCCGCCCAGGATGCCGGCAAGTTCGACGACGAGATCCTGCCGCTGAAGATCACCCAGTTCGACGGCTCGATCACCGAGTTCGCCGTCGACGAGCACCCTCGCCGTGACACCACGGTCGAGAAGCTGGCCGGTCTCAAGGTCCTGCACCCCGAGATCGAGGGCTTCTCCATCACCGCGGGCAACGCCAGCGGCACCAACGACGCCTGCGCCGCGGTCGCCCTGACCGAGCGCGGCTATGCCGAGGCGCAGAACCTCGACGTCATGGCCACCGTGAAGGCGTGGGCCTCGATCGGCGTGGCGCCGCGTGACACCGGTCTGGGCGGCGTGCGGGTCATCGGCAAGGTGCTCGAGCGTGCCGGCCTGTCGGCCTCCGACGTCACCCTGTGGGAGATCAACGAAGCGTTCGCCTCGGTGCCGATCGCGGCCTGCAAGGAGTACGGCCTCGACGAGGAGAGGGTGAACTTCTCCGGCAGCGGGTGCAGCCTCGGCCACCCGATCGCCGCCTCGGGCGCCCGGATGGTCACCACCCTCGTCTACGAGCTGCGCCGTCGCGGCGGTGGCATCGGCGTCGCGGCCATGTGCGCGGGCGGCGGCCAGGGCGGCGCCGTCGTCATCGAGGTCTAGCGGTCGGCAGCGGCCTTCCGGCGCGGCGCCGCGGTCTTGCGGCGCTGCGCAGGCTTCGCCGACGCCTCGTCGATCAGCCGTGCGGCATGGTCGAGGATGCAGTCGAGCCCGTATTCGAAGTTCTTCTCGTCCGACGCCCCGATGCGGTGGCCTTCGCCGCTGACCTTGGCGAGCAGGGGAGCGGTCTCCGGATCGATGACCATCGCCTCCTCGAAGTCGCCGGGCCCGCCGTCGGTCGAGCGGTTCTTGTCGTAGAGCCGCTGCAGGACGACCGAGCCGCGGACGTGCAGCGAGACCGCCGAGTACGTGTCGAACGCATCCTCGGGCGACAGGCCCGCCTCGGCGAGACTCTGGATGGCCTTCTCCACGGCGGCGACGCCCAGCTTGGCGGCGCGCGGTGACAGCGCCGAGCGGATGAGGATGAGGTCGCAGAGAATCGGGTTGCCCAGGAACGCCTTTCGCATCACCCGAGCGTGATTGCGGAGGGTCTCCCGCCAATCGGAGGCTTCGACGTACGGCGTGGCGAACACGTACTGGCGCAGTGCGCGGTCGGTCATCGCGTTGAGGAGGTCGTCCTTCTTGCGGAAGTACCAGTAGATGCTGGTCACTCCGACGCCCAGGTGCTTGCCCAGCAGGGGCATACTGAGGTTGTCGATGCCGACGTCCTCGGCGAGTTCGAACGCGCCGTTGATGATGTCGTCGGGGTTGATGGAACCGCGCTCACGGCGCTGCCGCTTCTCTGCGGTCGGTTGCTTGGCCACCGGGGGCACCTCCATCGGTTCAGTGGGCGGACGACACCGTGAAGCTTACCGGTAGGCATACCGTGTGGGTTTCGTCACGCTGTGGGCCCCGCTCGCCCGCGCCGGACCGTCCCACACCCGCCCGGTGTCCCTCACTGCCGCAGAGGTGAAACAGTATGCCCCGCAGAGCTATTCGGAATGGCCATCGGCCGGTCCACCGCTACCGAAAGCCCTATAGTAGGTTTCACCCGTACCGACCCGAAGTGGCATTCGAACTCGACGGCAAAGGGGCCCCACGTGTCCGATGAAGTAGTCATTCGCGAGCGACGGGGACGCACCCTGATCGTCACCATCAATCGGCCGCAGGCCCGCAACGCGTTCAATCTCGCGGTTGCCCAGGGACTCGCCGACGCGATGGACGAACTCGACGACACCCCGGAGTTGTCGGTCGCGATCGTCACGGGCGCGGGCGGCAACTTCTGCGCGGGCATGGACCTCAAGGCGTTCATGGCAGGCGAGGTCCCGGCCATCCCCGGCCGCGGGATCGGCTTCACCGAGCGCCCGCCGCGCAAGCCGCTGATCGCCGCAGTCGAGGGCTACGCGTTGGCCGGTGGCACCGAGATCGTGCTCGCCACCGACCTCGTCGTCGCCGCCAAGGACGCGAAGTTCGGAATTCCCGAGGTCAAGCGCGGCCTGGTGGCAGCGGGTGGCGGCCTGCTCCGCCTGCCCCACCGCATCCCGTACCAGAAGGCGCTCGAACTCGCCCTGACCGGCGACAGCTTCACCGCCGAGGAAGCGTCGCAGTGGGGTTTCGTGAACGTGCTCACCGAGACAGGCGGCGCACTCGACGGTGCGCTCGCGCTCGCCGAACGCATCACGGCCAACGGTCCTCTCGCCGTGGCGGTCACCAAGGAGATCATCGCGAAGTCCGCCGGGTGGAGCGAGGCCGAGATGTGGAAGAAGCAGAACGAACTCGTCATGCCCGTCTTCTCGTCGAAGGACGCGATGGAGGGTGCGACGGCGTTCGCGGAGAAGCGCAAGCCGAACTGGACCGGCGCCTGACCGACGAGGTCGAGCCGTGGACCTGGGCTTCGCCGATGCCACCGCCGTCGTCGTCGGCGGTGGTCGCGGAATGGGTCTGGCCACGGCGCGCTGCCTGGCCGCCGACGGCGCGCGGATAGCGCTCGTCGGCAGATCCCGCGACGTGCTCGGCGAGGCCGCGGCCGAACTCGTGCGGTGCGGTAGCCCCGAGGCGTTCGGACTCGTCGCCGACACCGGCGACGCCGCTCGCGTCGCCGACCTGTTCGGCGACGTCGCCGCACGCTGGGGCGGCGAACTCAACGTGCTGATCAACACCGTCGGGCCAGGTGCGGCGGGCACGTTCGAGGACCTGACCGACGACCAGTGGCTTGCCGCGATCGACGCAGGCGTGATGGGCATGGTGCGTTGCGTGCGTGCCGCGATACCACTACTGCGCGCCGCGGAATGGGCACGGGTGGTGAACTTCTCGGCGCACTCCACTCAACGCCAGAGCGTCAGGCTGCCCGCCTACACGGCGGCCAAGGCGATGGTGAACAGCGTCTCGAAGAACCTGTCGCTGCTGCTTGCTCCCGACGAGATCATGGTCAACGTCGTCTCGCCGGGCAGCATCGCCTCCGACGCACTGATCGGGTGGGCGGACTCGGTCGGCGTCGACGGGTCCGACCCCTATCGCCTGATGGAGGCGATCGGCGAGCACTTCGGCCACCCCGCGCACCTGCCCCGCGCCGGCCTGCCCCACGAGATCGGGCCCGTCGCCGCGTTCCTGGCATCGCGGCGCAACTCCTACATGACCGGCGCGAACGTCAACGTCGACGGCGGCAGCGACTTCATCTGATCGCGAGCAGCAGGCCCGCTCGAGACTCCGCCGAAGCACTGCCGAAGCCACTACCGATAGGTGTACAGTAAGTCCATTCACAGCGCCCTGCCCCTTCAGGAGTCGACGACGATGAGGTCGCATTGACCGCCACCGACACCAGTCCCGTGCTCTACGAGGTGCGGAGCAGCGGCGTCGCCGTCGTGACGCTCAACCGGCCGGAACGGCTGAACGCCTGGGGTGGCGGATTGGCCGCGGCCTTCTGCCGCTGCATGGACGCTGCCGAGGCCGACCCAGCGGTACGGGTCATCGTGGTGACCGGCAACGGACGTGCCTTCTGCGCAGGTGCCGACATGGGCGACCTCGACACGATCAGCGGCGCAGGTGAATCCAGCGGGCAAAACACCGACGTGACGGCGCTCGTCGGCGAGCGCCACCCGCACTTCGTCACCAAGCTGCGCAAACCCGTGATCGCGGCGATCAACGGAGCCTGCGCGGGCATCGGGCTCACCCAGGCCCTGATGTGCGACATCCGATTCGCAGCCGCAGGCGCGAAGTTCACGACGGCCTTCGCGCGCCGCGGCCTGATCGGCGAGTACGGCATCTCGTGGATCCTGCCGCGGGTGGTGGGCTGGAGCGTGGCCCTCGATCTGCTGCTGAGTGGGCGCACGTTCCTCGCCGAGGAGGCCGCCGAACTCGGCCTCGTCAAGCAGGTCGTCGCACCGCAGGACCTGATGCCCACCGCACTGGCGTACGCCGAGGACATCGCCGTCCACTGCGCCCCCAGCGCGCTCGCGGTGATCAAGCGCCAGCTGTACGACGACGCGCTGCGCGACGTCGAGACCACCAGCGACCGCGCGGAGACCCTGATGCACGAGTCGATGCAGCGGCCCGACTTCATCGAGGGCATCACCGCCTTCTTCGAGAAGCGACAGCCCAGTTTCCCGCCGTACGAGGAGGACCCGAGGTGAGCGAGCCCGTGCCCCTGAACTACCGCGCGATCGACGTCGACAACCACTACTACGAACCCATCGACTCCTTCACCCGGCACCTGCCCAAGGAGTTCAAGCGCCGCGGTGTGCAGATGCTCATCGAGGGCAAGCGGACCTTCGCGGTCATGGGTGGGGTGGTGAACCACTTCATCCCGAACCCCACGTTCGACCCGATCATCGAACCGGGCTGCCTGGATCTGCTGTTCCGCGGCGAGATTCCCGAAGGCGTCGACCCGGCGTCGCTGATGAAGGTCGACCGGCTGGGCGATCACCCCGAGTACCAGAATCGCGACGCCCGGGTGAAGATCCTCGACCAGCAGAACCTCGAGACGGTGTTCATGCTGCCCACGTTCGCCTGCGGTGTGGAGGAGGCGCTCAAGCACGACATCGAGGCGACGATGGCGTCGGTACACGCCTTCAACCTGTGGCTCGACGAGGACTGGGGCTTCGACCGGCCCGACCACCGATTCCTCTCGGCGCCGATCATCTCGTTGGCCGACCCCGACCGAGCGGTCGACGAAGTCGAGTTCGTGCTGGCGCGCGGCGCGAAGATCGTCTGCGTGCGCCCGGCGCCCGTGCCCGGTGTCGTCAAACCCCGTTCGCTGGGCGATCCACTGCACGATCCGGTGTGGGCGCGGTTGGCCGAAGCCGGTGTCCCGGTGGTCTTCCACCTGTCCGACAGCGGCTACCTCGCGATCGCGGCACTGTGGGGCGGCACGGCGACGTTCGAGGGCTTCGGCAAGAAGGACCCGCTCGACCAGGTGCTGCTCGACGACCGTGCGATCCACGACTCGATGGCCTCGATGATCGTGCACCAGGTCTTCACCCGGCACCCCACGCTCAAGGTCGCGAGCATCGAGAACGGTTCCTACTTCGTCTACCGGCTCATCAAGCGATTGAAGAAGGCGGCCAACACCGCGCCGTACCACTTCGCCGAAGACCCCGTCGAGCAGCTGCGCAACAACGTCTGGATCGCGCCGTACTACGAGGACGACGTCAAACTGCTCGCCGCCACCATCGGCGTCGACAAGATCCTGTTCGGCTCCGACTGGCCGCACGGTGAAGGGCTCGCCGACCCGATGACCTTCACGGCCGACATACCGCAGTTCCCGGAGTTCAGTGCCGAGGACACCCGGAAGGTCATGCGCGACAACGCACTCGAATTACTCGGAGCGAACGTGGCGGCCGCGTCCCGATCATGAGCGAATGGGCCATCGGTGCCGTCGTCGACGCCATCTCCCAGGTGGTGCCGGATCGGGTGATGACGATCTGCGGGGAACGCGTCAGCACCTTCGGCGACACCGCCGAGCGCACACGCCGGCTCGCGAACTTCCTCGCGGCCAAAGGATTCGGGGCGCATCGAGAGCGCGGTGAACTCGAGCAGTGGGAGTGCGGACAGGACCGCGTCGCGCTCATCATGCACAACGACCTCTACCCCGACGCGGTGATCGGGTGTCTGAAGGCGCGCGTCGTGCCGGTCAACGTGAACTACCACTACACCCCGCGGGAGGTCGCAGAACTCCTCGCGTACGTGAAGCCGCGCGCGGTGATGTACCACCGGTCGCTCGGAGCCACGTTCGCCGACGTACTGCCCTGCGAGAGCGCCGAACTGCTCGTCTCGGTCGACGATGGCAGCGACGCGCCGATGCTCGCAGGCGCGATCACGTTCGACGATGCGCTCGCCGCCGGTGAGGTCGATCAACCGATCGCCACCTCGCCGGACGACCTCCTGATGATCTGCACCGGTGGCACCACCGGGCGCCCCAAGGGCGTGATGTGGCGCCAGGGCGACATCTACGTGTCGTCGATGAACGGGGCCGACCACGACGCGGTGGGCGAGATCCACCAGAAGGTCGCGCACGCCGGGCCATCATGGTTCGCCGTGTCCCCGCTGATGCACGCCGCCGGCCTGTGGACCGCGTTCTCGGCGGTGCTGTGCGGCCAGACCACCATCCTGTCCGAGACCAGGCACGGGTTCGACCCCGGCACGGTGCTTCGGACGGCGGAGCGCCACCGGGTCGGTCTCATGACCATGGTCGGCGACGCCTACGCAGCGCCCCTGGTCGAGGAACTGGGCCGCCGGTCCTACGACTTGTCGTCGCTGTTCGCGATCGGTACGGGCGGCGCTGCGACCAACCCGAAACATCAAGCGGCACTGCTCGAATACCTGCCGCAGATCACCATCATCAACGGGTACGGGTCGTCCGAGACCGGGAACATGGGGTTCGGCCGAAGTCAGCGAGGCGACCAGAAGGACACCTTCGAGCTTCGCCCCGGCGGGCTGGTGCTGTCGGAGGACTACACGCGATTCCTGCACCCCGGCGACGACGAGATCGGTTGGGTGGCACGAGGCGGCCGGATTCCGCTGGGCTACTTCGACGATCGCGACGCCACGGCCAAGACCTTCCCGACCGTCGCGGGGCAGCGCGTCGTCATCTCCGGGGATCGCGCCTCGATGGAGCCGGACGGCACGCTTCGGCTCTTCGGCAGGGACTCGCTGGTGGTCAACACCGGCGGCGAGAAGGTGTTCGTCGAGGAGGTCGAGGAAGTGCTGCGCGCATACCCGGGCGTACGGGACGCCCTCGTCGTCGGCCGCGACAGTGAGCGGTGGGGACAGGAGGTGGTGGCGCTCGTCGCGCTGCGACCCGACTGTGCGCCGACGCGCGAGCTGCTGCACGCACACTGCTGCGAACACCTCGCGCGGTTCAAGGCGCCCAAGGACGTCGTCTTCGTCGACGCGGTCAGACGGCTCGGCAACGGCAAGGCCGACTACCGCTGGGCCAAACTGGAAGCGGCTCGCGCATGACCCACCGCGCCATCGACTGCCTCGTCAACGTCCACTTCGGTGAGACGGCCAAGCAACCCGAGTTCATGCTCAAGGTGCGCGACGACTACTTCAAGGGCCCACAATCGCTCTACGACCAAGTCGAACTATCCCAGCTGCTCGACGAGATGGACGCGCACGGCGTCGTCAAGGCGATCCTGATGGACAACGTGGTCAAGCCCTCGGTCACGGCGAGGTCGTTCGTCGAGCAGCGACCGGACCGGTTCGCCCTCGCCGTGGGTGGGGTCGATCTGCTGCGGCCGGTTCCCGCGCTGCGCGATCTCGCGGCCATCGCGGCCGACCTACCGGTCGCCTACGCCGCTGTGGGCCCCAGCTTCTGGGGTGACGGCATGTACCCCCCGAGCGACGCGGTGTACTACCCGCTCTACGCCAAGTGCGCCGAGATTGGACTGCCCCTGTGCGTCAACACCGGCATGCCCGGGCCGCCCATCCCCGGCGAGGTGCAGAACCCGATCCACCTGGACCGGGTGTGCGTGCGGTTCCCGGAACTCAAGCTGTGCATGATCCACGGCGCGGACCCGTGGTGGGACGTCGCGATCCGGATGCTGATCAAGTACTCCAATCTGCGCCTCATGACGTCGGCATGGTCGCCGAAGCGGTTGCCCGACTCCCTGCTGCACTTCATGCGGACTCGCGGCAAGGACAAGGTGATCTTCGCCTCCGATTGGCCCGTTCTGCGTCAAAGTCGCGTCGTCCCAGAAGCGTTGGCGCTCGACCTGCCGCCCGACGTGCTGGACGGGTATCTGTACGACAACGCCGAGAAGTTCTTCTTCGGCGCAGGAGAGGACCGGTAATCGGATGGACCGCTACGAACTCCGCCGCGAGGACTACAGCCTGTCGGAGGATCAGTCCGATCTCGTGGACGCCTACCGGAAGTTCTTCAAGGCGAACTGCTCGATCGACGCCGTTCGCGCCGCCGAGACCACGGGCTTCGACAAGAGCCTCTGGGAGCGCCTGTGCGCCACCGGCGCCACGACGATGGCGCTACCCGAGTCGGTGGGCGGCGACGGTGCCACGCTCGTCGATCTGACGCTCGTCGCCGAGGAACTCGGCCGGTCGCTGGCGCCGGTACCGTGGATCGACCACGTCTGCGCGGCACGGCTACTGGCCCGCCTCGGCGCGTCCGAACCGCCGATCGTCGGGGGTGAGCAGATCGTCGGCTTCGACGCCCGCGAGGTGGACGCGCCCGGCCGGCGGCTGATTGCGTCCGGTGCGGTGGCCGACCACGTGATCGTGCGCGACGGTGACGACGTGGTGCGCTTGACGTTCGCGACACGGCCGACGCGGGTGGAGAACATCGGGCGGCTGCCGATGGCGTGGGTGGACCCCGCGGCGGCCGACACCCGCACCGTGCTGGCCAGCGGCCCCGGCGCGCTGGCCGATTACCAACTGGCCCTCGACGAATGGCGCCTGCTCACGGCAGCGGCGCTGGCCGGCCTGGTGGAGGAGACGATGACCATCGCCGCCGAGTTCGCCAAGACGCGGTACACGCTCGGCGTTTCGATCGGGACCCTGCAGGCCATCTCGCACCCGCTGGCCAACATGGCCATCGTGGTTCAGGGCGGGCGGGCGCTGGCCCGTCGCGCGGCCTGGTACCTCGACAACGAACCCGGCGTGCGGCCGGAGCTGGGTGCGTGCGCCTTCGTGTTCATGTCCGAGGAGGCTGCCAAGGCGGCGACGATGGCCGTGCACGTCCAGGGCGGGCTCGGCGTGTCGGCCGAAGCCGCAGCCACGGCCTACCTGGTGCGGGCCAGGGGGTGGCCACTGGCGGGCGGAGATCCCGGTGCCACCGCGGTCCGCATCGCCCGCATCGTCGCCGAGCGCGAGAACGCCTCGGCCGCAGCTGCTGTCGAGCAGACCCGATGAACTTCGAGCGGGTCGAGCTGTCCGCCGAGGACCAAGCGTTCCTCGACGACACGCGTGCATTGCTGTCGACCCTCGTCACCGACGAGGTCCTACGACGGGACCGCGAGACCGGGGACAACTTCGACGAGGGCGTGCACCTCGCGCTGGGCGCCGCCGGGTACATCGCAGGAGAATGGAACTCCGAGGCCGACGGTGGCTTTCCGCGCATGCGACGGCGACTGTGGGAGCAGGAGAAGCGACGTTTCCACGTGCCGTGGGTGACGTCGGGCACGACGTCGATGGTGGCGCGTTCGGTGCAGAAGTTCGGCAGTCCCGAGCTGCGCGACGAGGTGCTGCCCGGGGTCCTGAGCGGTCACGTCCGGCTGTGCCTCGGCTATACCGAACCCGAGGGCGGCTCCGACATCGCCACCTGCAAGACCCGCGCCGTCCGCGACGGTGAGCACTGGGTGATCAACGGCGCCAAGATGTTCACCACCGGCGCGCACAACTGTCAGTACGTCTTCCTGATCACCAACACCGCTCCGGAAGCGCCCAAGCATCAGAGCCTGACCATGTTCCTGGTCCCGCTCGACACGCCAGGGATCGAGATCCAGGGCATCCGCACCGTCGACGGCGATCGCACCAACATCGTGTACTACAGCGACGTGCGGGTCGACGACCGCTATCGGCTCGGCGAGGTCAACGGCGGCTGGACGGTGCTGCGCGAGCCGCTCAACGCCGAGCACGGCGCCGTGGACGCCAGTGCCGATGGGCTGCAGGACGTCTCGATCATGATGCACCAGGGTGGCTTCATGGTCAGCGCGTGCGACCGGGCGGCGGCCATCGTGGGGCGCTCGGGGCACGACGGGCGCAGGCCGGTCGACGACGGGTCGGTCGCCTACCGACTCGGCCGCAGTGTCGCGCGCATGGAGGTGGCGATCAGCACCCCCAACATCTTCGGCAGGGTGGCACTGGCGCAGACCATGCGCGACGTGGCGCCGGACCTGATGGACGTGCTCGGCGAGGCGGCCGCCCTGCCGATCGACACCGACGGGGCGGTCGACGACGGCGCCGCGGAGTACGTGTACCGATTCGCGCCGCTGGTCGGCATCTACGGCGGCACGCTGGAGGTCTTCCGAAACATGATCGCGCAGTACGTACTCGGACTCGGCAAGCCCAGCTACTCGGTGGCGAAGGCCTCGTGAGCCTGCGGGTCGTCCAGTGGACCACGGGCAACGTCGGAAAGCAGTCGGTGGAGGCGATCGCCGCTCATCCCGACCTCGACCTCGTCGGGTGCTACGCGTGGTCACCCGACAAGGTCGGCAGCGACGTCGGCGTGCTGAGCGGCATCGAACCGTTGGGCGTCACCGCCACCGACGACGTCGACGCGCTGCTGGCGCTGAAACCGGACTGCGTCGTCTACAACCCGATGTGGATCGACGTCGACGAACTGGTGCGGATCCTCGAATCCGGCGTCAACGTGGTGACGACCGCGGCGTTCATCACCGGTCACTCGCTGGGCGAGGGTCGGGGCCGGATCTCCGCGGCCTGCGCGGACGGCGGCGCATCGATCTTCGGGTCCGGCATCAACCCGGGGTTCGTCGACCTGCTGGCCATCGTCGCCGCGGGCGGCTGCAACCGCGTCGACAAGGTGACCGTCATCGAGGAGGCCGACATCAGCGGCTACGACTCGCCGGCCACGGAGATACCGGTGGGGTTCTCGCACCCGATCGACCATCCCGACCTGCAGGCGATGACCGCCAAGGCGACCGACGTGTTCATCGACGCCGTCCACCTGCTCGGCGCTGCCTTCGGCGTCGAGTTCGACGAGGTGGTCTGCGAGGCCGACTACGCCAAGACCACAGCCGACGTCGACCTGGGCTCGTGGTCCATCGCCGCGGGCTGCGTTGCCGGCATCGCCTTCAGCTGGCACGGCAAGGTGGCCGACCGCAGCGTCGTCGAGTTGAAGTTCCTGTGGCGCAAGGGCCAGACGCTGGAACCGGACTGGCCCATCGACACCGGGCACCGCGTCGTGATCGACGGGTCTCCCAACGTGTCGATCAAGGTCGACATCACGCCCCCCGCCGACTTCACCGGCACCACGATGAACGACTTCATGAAGCTGCCGATGATCCTCACCGCGATGCCGGCGATCAACGCCATCCCGAACGTGGTCGCCGCCGCGCCCGGCATCGTCACCTACGCCGACGTCCTCCCGTTGCCCCGGGGACTGGTACGGCTGTAGAGCGCGTCAGACCCGCGCGCGCAGCGCGGCGTGGGCGGCCGCGCGGACCGCCTGGATCTCGTCGATGAGCACGGCTGCCGCACTGGCATAGGCCCGCAGCCGGTCCTCGTCGACGGGGCTGAACGCGCCGACCCGGCTCGAGTGGACGGTGATGGTGCCGAGCAGACGATCACCGGTCACCATCGCCGCGCACAGGATGGATCGCGCGCCGAGCCGGCTGGCCTCGGACATCCACGCCTGCTGGCATTCGCCGTCACCGGGTGCCGCGGCGCGGATCGTGGTCCTGCCGTGCCACGCGGCGCGGCAGGGGTTCTCGCAATGGTCGTCGTAGAGCGCGCTGAGTCGTTCGGCGAGTGCGTCGGTGCCCACGGAGGTGATCCGTCGCCCCGTGCGGGTGAGCAGGATGAGGCCGCAACCGCGCTCGTCGTCGGGGCCCGCCTCGGACAGTCCGACGGCACGTTCGGCGATCAGGCGCAGCGCCCCGTCGACGGTTGCCCGCGATGCTTCCTCGGCCGACGGCAGGACGATGGCCGGGTCCGCTGCCGGTGATCGATGCGACAGGGTCACTGGGCTGCTCCTTCGGTGGGTGGGCGGCGCGCTGACGCCACCGGTACCCGCAACGAAGGGGGGCAAACGGGTCAGGTGGTCAAGATGGTGGCGCCCGCGGTGCCCGGGGCGCCGTAGAGCTGGGCGAAACCGACCCGTGGATGGCCGGGCACCTGGCGCTCGCCCGCCTCGCCGCGGAGCTGGCGGACCAGCTCGTGGATCTGTCGCAGCCCAGACGCGCCGATCGGTTCGCCGTTGGCGATCAGGCCGCCGTCGGTGTTGACCGGCAGCGCCCCGCCGATCTCCGTGGCACCGTCGGCCAGCAGTCGCTCCTGGTCGCCGTCGGCACAGAACCCGCACTCGGCCATGTGGATGATCTCGGCGCCTGCGTCCGTGTCCTGCAACTGGACGACGTCGACGTCGCGCGGTTCGATGCCGGCCGTGGCGAACGCCGCGCGGGCCGCGTGCACGGTGGGGGAGACGCCCTCGTCGACCGGTGCGCACGTGGTGTTCACCTCGTAGGCGCCGTAGGTGCGCGTCCGCACCTCGACCGCGCGCAGGTACACCGGCTGGTCGGTGTAGCGGTGCGCGATGTCGGCGCGGCACATCACCACCGCTGCGGCCCCCTCGTCGGGCGCGCAGAACATGTACTGGGTCAGCGGGTAGTTGAGCATCGCCGAGTTCAGGATGTCGTCTTCGCTCATCGGCTTGCGGCGGAACGCGTTCGGGTTCAACGCGCCGTTGCGGAAGTTCTTGGCGGCCACCTTGGCCAGCGTGCGGTGCGAGATGCCGTGGTCGTGCAGGTAGCGGTTGGCCTTCATGCCGAAGAACTGCGTGGTGAGGTACTGGCCGTTCTCGGCGTACCAGCGCGGCATGCCGACCAACGCGGGATCCTCGGTGAACGCGCCGCGGGGATGCTTGTCGAGGCCGACTGCGATGCCGATGTCGTACCCGCCCAGCCGAATTCCATCGGCGCAGGCCTTCATGGAGCTGGCGGCCGTGGCGCATGCGTTGAAGACGTTGGTGAACGGGATGCCCGTCAGGCCGACCATGCCGACGATGGCGTCGGGGTTGGCGACGGTCCAACTGCCGCCCGCCGCACCGCCGACGTCACCCCACTCGACGCCGGCATCGGCGACGGCCGCTCCAATGGCGTCGACGCACATCTCGAGGGCGCTCTTGCCCTCGAACCGTCCGAACGGGTGGATGCCGACGCCGATGATGGCCACGTCGTTGGTGAGCATGAACGTCCCCGCGCTGTCGAAAACCACATTCAACTGTAACTCTTACAGTAACCTAGTTCCGATGGTCGAGTACAAGCCCACCTTCTGCCGGATCTGCGAGCCGCTGTGCGGCATGATCGCCACCGTCGAGGGCGGCCGGCTCACGGCACTGCGGCCGGACGCGGACCATCCGCTGTCGGCGGGTTTCGCCTGTCAGAAGGGCATCGCCTTCACCGAGGTGGTCAACGACCCCGACCGCGTGACCACACCGCTGCGCCGTCGCGACGGCGGCTTCGAGCCGGTGAGCTGGGACGAGGCGCTGAATGACATCGCGGCTCGGTGCGTCGACATCCACCGCAGGCACGGATCTGGCGCATTCGCCTGGTACATGGGCAACCCAGCGGCGTTCAGCTACTCCCACCTGTTCGGCGTGATGGCCTTCATCAAGGGAATCGGTCGGCACAGTCACTACTTCACGTCGTCGACCCAGGACACCAGCAGTCGTCTGCTCGCCAGCCAATTCCTCTACGGCACACCGGTGTCGGTGCCGATTCCCGATCTGATGAGGACCGAGCTGCTGGTGATGATGGGGGCCAATCCGGTCGTCTCGCACGGCAGCTTCCTCACCGCGCCTCGGATCAAGGACCGGATGCACGACGTCGTCGGCCGGGGTGGCCGGGTGGTCGTCGTCGATCCGCGGCGGTCCGAGACGGCGGCCCGATTCGAGTGGCTCGGCATCGTGCCGGACTCCGATGCCTACTTCCTGCTGTCGCTGCTTTCGGTGATGTTCGACGAGGGCCTCGTCGACCGGCCTGCCGTCGACGTCCAGGCCGACGGGCTCGAATGGCTGACAGCTCAGTGCGAGCCGTTTCCGCCCGAGCGCACCGAGCAATTCACCGGAATCGCACCCGGCACCGTCCGCGCACTGGCCCGCGACCTCGCCCGGACCCCGCGCGCCGCCGTGTACGGGCGGCTCGGCACCTGTGTGGGACGGCAGGGAACGCTGACGTCGTATCTGATCGACGCGGTGAATCTGGTGGCAGGCAACCTCGACCGGCCCGGCGGCAGTGTGTTCAGCACCCTCGGCATCCCCGGCCAACGGCTGGGCTTGGTGGCCATGGGCGCGTTCCTGCGCCGGTCCTACCGCCGCAAGCGCACCCGCGTCGGGGGCTTCCGGTCGGTGATCGCGTCGGAGCCTGCGGCGCTGATGGCCAAGGAGATGTCGACCCCGGGGAAACGGCAGATCAAGGCGCTGTTCGTGAGTGCGGGCAATCCCGTGCTGTCGGTACCCAACGGTCTGGAACTCGAGGCTGCGCTCGACGGCCTCGAATTAGCCGTCGGCCTCGACTTCTACGTCACCGAGACCACCGCACACTGCGACTACGTCCTGCCCGTCACCACGATGTACGAGCGCGACGACTTCGCGCTGACGTTCCAGCAGTTCCAGGCGACGCCGTTCCGTCAGACCACCGAGGCCGTGGTCGACGCTCCGGGCGAGGCGCGCACCGAGTGGGACGTCATCGACGACCTGACCGACCGCATCGGCGCTCACACCCCGGTCTTCGCGGTACTCGCCGGGATGCGCAGGGTGCTGGGCGTATTCGGGCGCAAGCTGAACCCGCGCGTGATCGTCGACGGCATGATCCGGCTGTCCGACGGCGGCGACCGGTTCGGCATGCGCCGGGGCGGGTTGACGTTCGACCGGCTCTCCGACGAGCACCCGCATGGCGTCGTCGTCGCACCCCACATCCGCACCGGCGTGCTGCGCGAGGTGGTGACCTACCGGCACGGCCGAATTCGCCTCAGGCACAACGGCATTGCCGACGAGATCTCCGCGATGGTCCGGCGTGACCCGCCGGCGGGCTTCCCGATGCGGATGATCGGGATGCGAGAGCCGCGGTCGGAGAACTCCTGGATGCACAACGCGCCCCTGCTGATGCGCGGCGAGCGCGGCCATCGCGGGCTCATGCACCTCGACGACGCAGCCGACCGCGGAATTCTCGACGGCGACGTGGTGGAGGTGTCCTCACCACACGGCCGGATCGCGCTGCCGGTGGCACTCACCGCCGACATCGTCCGCGGCACGATCGCGATTCCGCACGGCTGGGGACACCGGGGCACCGGCGGCTGGCGGATCGCCAACCGTGCGGGCGGGGCCAACGTCAACCAGCTGACGTCGAGCGACCCGCGCGACGTCGAGGCACTGGCGGGGATGTCGTGGCTGACCGGTGTGCCGGTGCAGGTTCGGGCGTGAGCAGCGTCGAGATCGGCGAGCGGGCCGCCCGCCGAGCCGAATACCGGATGCTCGTCGACGGCGAGATGTTGGCCGCGCAGTCCGGTGCCGAGTTCGACAACATCGCTCCCGCAACCGGTCTCGTTCTGGGCACCACGGCGGCTGCCGGTGCGGCCGACATGGACCGCGCGATCGGGGCGGCCCGACGGGCGTTCGACTCAGGTGACTGGTCGACCAACCGTGCACTCCGCAAGCGCTGCCTCGAGCAGCTGCAGGCCGCGATCACCTCCGAACGGGACGCGTTGCGCGAGGAACTGATCGCCGAGGTCGGCTGCCCCGACATGACGATCGCCACGGCACAGCTCGACTGGCCGCTCGCCGACGCGCTGCGCTACCCGGCGGGACTGATCGACGACTTCGAGTGGGAGCGAACGCTGGACGGCGGCGGTCTGTTCGGCAACCGCAACGTCCGCACCGTGGTCAAGGAGCCCGTAGGCGTGGTCGGCGCCATCACGCCGTCCAACTTCCCGATCGAGGTCATCCTCAACAAGCTGGGGCCCGCGCTGGCGACCGGCAACACCGTCGTCCTCAAGCCCGATCCGCACACCCCGTGGAACGCCACCCGGATCGGCAGGCTCGTCGCCGAGCACACCGACATCCCGCCGGGCGTGCTGAACGTGGTGCCGACCCCCGACAACGGCGTGGCGCAGGCGCTGGCCACCGACCCGCGCGTCGACATGATCTCGTTCACCGGCTCGACCGCGGTCGGCAAGGATCTCATACGCCTTGGCGCGGACACCATGAAGCGGACGTTCCTGGAGCTGGGCGGCAAGTCGGCACTGATCGTCACCGAGGACGTCGACCCGGCCAAGATCCTTCGGGCTGCGGTCGGGGTGTGCGTGCACGCCGGCCAGGCCTGCGCGCTCACCACCCGGTTGCTCGTCCACCGGGCACTGTTCGACGAGGCGGTCCAGCAGGTCGTGGCAGCCTTCGGGATGGTGCCCGTCGGCGACCCGGCCGCACCGAACACGTTGGTGGGCCCCGTGATCAGCGCCCGGCAGAAGCAGCGCGTACTGGACGCCTGTGACCGCGCGCGCCGCGACGGTGCCGAGATCCTCACCGGGGGCTGCTCCTTCGACGACCTCCCCGCCGAACTGGCGGGCGGCTTCTACGTCCAGCCGACGGTGATCGTCGGCGTCGACAACACCGCGGCCATCGCCAGGGAGGAGATCTTCGGGCCCGTCCTGGTGATCCTGCCGTTCGTCGACGACGACGATGCCGTGCGCATCGCCAACGACAGCGCGTTCGGATTGGCGGGCGCGGTGCTGTCGGGAAGCACCGAGCGCGGGATGGCGATCGCGCGGCGCATCAGGACCGGATCGCTCGGCGTCAACGGAGGGATGTTCTACGGCGCTGACGCACCGTTCGGCGGATACAAGAGTTCCGGCATCGGACGCCAGTGCGGCATCGAGGGTTTCACCCAGTACCTGGAGACCAAGACCATCGGCTGGCGGATGCCGCGGCCCGCGTGATCGTCAGCGCGCGCTGAAGGTCACCGGTAGCGCCGTGGGGGAGCGGAACGGCTGGCCGTGGATGTGTGGGTCGCCGTCGGTGACCAGCCGGATGTCCGACAACCGATCGAGCAGGCACTCCAGTGCCACGCGGGTCTCCATGCGGGCGAGGTGCAGCCCCATGCAGGTGTGCTCGCCCGCGGCGAAGGATATGTGCGGCACGCGCTTGCGGAAGACGTCGAACGTCTCGGCGTTCCCCCAGCGTGCTTCGTCGCGGTTGGCCGAGCCGATGCAGACGTCGATGACGGCGCCCCGTGGGATGGCCACGCCGCCGAGTTCGGTGGCCTCGGTGGCCGAACGCTGCACGGTGGTCAGCGGGGTCTCGTACCGCAACCCCTCCTCGATGGCAGGTGCGATCAGCTCGCGGTCCCGCGCGACGGCGTCGAGCTGTTCGGGGTGGGTGAGCAGCAGGTAGAGCAGATTTCCCGACGACCGGTAGGTGGTCTCGAGCCCGGCGGGCAACAGCAGGCGCAGGAACGAGTAGATGGCCTCGTCGCCGAGCTTCTCGCCGTCGATCTCGGCCGTCACCAGATCGCCGATGACGTCGTCGGTGGGGGTCGACCGCCGCAGGTCGATCTGCGTCATGAAGTAGTCCCGCAGGGCGGCGGACGCCTCGAACGCCCGCTTGAACTTCACGTGGTAGCTGATCAGTTCGACCGCGCGCTCGCGGAACCAGGGCAGGTCCTCCGACGGCAGGCCCAGCAGCTTCGAGATGACGCGGGTGGGGAATTCGACGGTGAAGTCGCGCACCAGATCGGCCTCGCCGGCCGAGACGAACTCGTCGACCAGAGCGTCGACCACCGGTCGCACGATCTCCGGCTCCCACCGGGCGAGTGACCGCGTCTTGAATGCGGCCGACACCAGGTTGCGGTGGTCGCGGTGGGCCTTGCCCTCCATCGCCAGGATGGTGGGTCCGATGAACAGGCCGATGGTGTCGTCGTAGATCTTCGAGTCGAACGTCCGGCCGTCGCGGAAGACGCGGTTGACGGCGTCGAACGAGACTGCGGCGTAGAGGTTCTCGGGCATGAAGTCCGCTGCCTTCGACCAGTCCATGACGCTGCCGCGGAACACGCCGGATTCGCTGCGGCGCTTGGCGAACATCGGGTACGGATCTCGCAGTATGCCGGCGTCCCCCACGATGTCCTCCACGGCTCGACCGATCCCACCTGCAAACAATACTGTAAACCATACGGTAAGTCCGCCACCAACGTGCGCAAGATGCTAGCGTGAGGCCATGCTGGCGATCCTGGATCGACAACGGCAGGCGTTCGTCGCCGAGGGGCCGGCCACACTGGAGACCCGGCTCCACCGCATCGACCGGCTGCTGGCGCTGGTTCTCGACAACACCGATGCGTTCGTCGATGCGATGGCCGCCGACTACGGCACCCGATCACGGGCGGCGTCGCTGTTCACCGAGGTGGTTGGAGTGATCCCGGTGATCGAGCACACCCGGGCGCACGTGCAGACGTGGATGAAGCCGACGCGAATCATGCGTCCTGCGAGACTGTTCGGCATGCGGGCGGAGGTCGAGGCCACCCCGCTGGGGGTGGTCGGCATCATCGGTCCCTGGAACTTCCCGCTCAACCTCGTCGTGCTCCCCGCCGCGGCGGCATTCGCGGCGGGCAACCGGGTGATGATCAAGATGTCCGAGATCACCCCCGCCACCGCGGAACTGATGCGCAGCACCGCGCCGTCGTACTTCGACACCGAGGAACTCGAGATCGTCACCGGCGGAACGGACGTCGCGCAGGAGTTCGCCCGGCTGCCGTTCGATCACCTGTTCTTCACCGGCTCACCGTCGGTGGGGGCGCTGGTCGCGCGCGCCGCAACGGAGAACCTCGTCCCCGTCACCCTCGAACTCGGCGGCAAGAACCCCGTGGTGGTCGCTCCCGATGCCGACCTCGAGCGCGCGGCAACTCGAATCGCGCAGGCGCGCATGGTCAACGGCGGCCAGGTGTGCGTGTGCCCCGACTACGTCTTCGTGCCCGAGGGCCGCGTGGACGCGTTCGTCGATCAGGCGAGCGAGACGTGGCGCGCCATGTTCCCCCACATCGTCGCCAACGCCGACTACTGCTCGTCGGTGAACGAGGCCAACTACTCGCGGGTCGTGGGTTTGATCGACGACGCGCGAGACCGCGGCGCCCGCATCGACGCGGTGGTACCGGCCGGTGAGACGCTGCCGGACCCCGGCACGCGCAAGATCGCACCGACCATCGTCCGTGACGTCGACGACCGCATGCGGATCGCCGAGGAGGAGGTGTTCGGTCCCGTGCTCACGGTGCTGGGATACCGCGCGCTGCGCGATGCGATCGACTACGTCAACGCCCGTCCGGCGCCGCTCGTCGCGTACTGGTACGGGCCGGACGGCGCCGACTTCCGCCGATTCGTCGCGGGCACGCGCAGCGGCGGAGTGGCCCGCAACGACTTCGCCGCGCAGATGATCCCGTCGGCCGCCCCCTTCGGCGGCGTGGGACGCAGCGGCATGGGCGCCTACCACGGCAAGGCCGGATTCGACGCGTTCAGCCACCAGCGCACGGTGGTCGGAACGGATCTGCCGTTCAGCGTGACCGGTTCGGCCGCACCGCCGTTCACCCGGCCGATGAAGGCCTATGCCGACGTGACGCTGCGGTTGGCCCGCCGTCGCACCCACAGGCGGCTACGACGCCACCGCCGGGTCACGGCTGGTGGGGCAGGAGCTTGATCATCAGCCCGTTGGCCTCGCTCAGAACCGTGCCGTCGAGGTCGGTCATGGTGGCGGTCAGGAACGCCTTGCGCCCGTCGAGGCGGTCGATGCGGCCACGACTGATCAGCGGCTGATCGATCGGCGTGACTGCGCGATAGTCGACGTGCAGATACGCCGTCCGGCTGATCGGCCTCCCCGCGGCGGAGACGATCATCCCGAAGTGCCAGTCGTAGAACAGGGGAATCACGCCGCCGTGCACGGCCATGTTGCCGCCGACGTGATAGCGGGTGAAGTGGCCCTCCATGGTGACGTTGCCGTCCGAGTCGGACGCCGTGAACGTCCACGGCGGCATCAGCGGATGGCCGAGACCCGGCAGTTTCGTGGCCCGACCTGCCGGGGCCTGCCCGTCGGGCACCACGTGCGGCTCGAGATCGTCGCAGACGCGTTCGATGCGCTCGGCCGCGGCAGACCAGGTGTCGCCGTCGGGGTTGGTGGACACGGCGAGGTCCTGGAGTCGTCGCACCGCGGTGGCGAAGCGGTCGAGTTCCGGCGGCGCCTCGACGGGCGTGATCTCCGGGAAGCCGCGGGTCTCGCTCATCGGGGCCGCCAGGCGTCGACGAGTTCGTCGGTGGTGGTCACCGTGGCGAGCAGGGAGAGGCTGTAGTCGATCACCGCCGCACCGTACTCCGCCGGGTGGCCGGCGACGGCGTCGCGCGGCAGCACCACCCGGTAGCCGTGGTTGACGGCATCCATGACCAGGTTGGGTATGGCGATGTTGAGCGATACCCCGACGGCGACGATCGTCGTGACGCCCAGGTTGCGCAGCACGGCGTCGAGATCGGTGCCACCCATCGGGCCCACCCCGTGCCAGCGGGTGAGCACGAGATCGCTTGACTCGGGCCCCAACTCGGGCAGCAGCGTGGCGCCAACGCTACCCGGTGCGAGGTCGACCCCTCGGGCCGCGGCACCGAAGAGGCGGGCGTTGTGATTGGAGCCCAGCCCGTCGGGTCGGCGCTGCACCAGGCAGTGCACGACGCGTACGCCCGCGCGGCGCGCGAGGGGGACGAGCCTGGTGATGTTGGGCAGGGCCTCGCGGCGCGCCTCGGCGGCCAGCACCGCCAATCCCGCATCGACGCCCATCACCGCGCCCTGGCACTCCTGGGTGACCAGCGCAGTGTGCCCGGGCGCCGCCAGTTCCGCCAGCTTCGGCCTCACGCCGGCACTTCGTAGAACTGCTTGGCCCATTCGCGCATCGTCATGTAGGGCTTGGCGTCGATCTTCGCCAAGGCCGGGTGCTCCACGTACTTCTGGTACCGCCAGATGTCGCAGTCCTCCCACACCGTTTTCAGGAACTGCTTCTCGACCTTCGCGCGGACGTGATCCGGTGGGACGTCGGACGTCTCACCCGGAACCTTCGGCCACCAGATCGAATAGAACATGTCCGACACCTCGTCGTCCACCGGTGTGCAGGCGAAGATCAACCGGTGGTTCGACGACCCTTCGAACACGCTCATCGCGAAGCCGAGTCCGGAGAAGTGGCTGTGGATGCGCAAGGCCATCGCGTCCGGGTCGTCGCTGCGGGCGTCGGGCCAGCCGGTCAGAAACCGCCACTGTTCGTCCACGTTCTCCCAGTGCAGACAGACCGGGGTCACCGACGCACCGTGCACGTAGCGGAAGTGCGAACTGTCCGGGCCGTTCTCCGCGACGATCTGCGGGTGCACGGGAATGGCGTCGGCGCGGCTGGAGAACTCCGGATACGGCCGGTAGTACGCCGATGGATCGGTCTCGAACTCAGGGAACTCGTGGAAGAGGTCGGGCAACTCCCACCGCGGCGGGTCGCCTGCGGGGTGATGCCACGCGAAGATGCAGCCGTACTTCTCCCGCACGGGATAGGAGCGCAGCCGCAGGCCGCGGTTGGGGCGCTCGGGTTGGTAGGGGATGTAGCGGTTGGCGCCGTCGGGCCCCCAGCGCCAGCCGTGGAACGGGCACTCGACGCAATCGCCGACGACCTTGCCGCCGTGGCCGATGTGGGCGCCGAGGTGCTTGCAGTGCGCCTCGAGCAGGTGCAGTTCGCCGGACTCGTCGCGATAGGCCGCCAGGTCCTCGCCGAAGTACCTCAGCGCCTTGACGTCGCCGACTCCGAATTCGGCGGACCAGCCGATCATGAACCAGCCGGTGACCTTCCAGGTGAACGGGACTTTCACTGGTGACCCCTTCCGAGCCGGGACGCTAACGGAAGACATTACAGTAGCGGTTACGGCAAGTGGTCGATCCGACGTCGCCGACGTGCGGGCCGGCCATAGTCGGTGATGATGCGCTCTCGCAGCGTGTTCAACGCCCCATCGAGCGGTTGGGAGTCGTCGAACAGGATCCACTGGTAGACCACCCCCAGCCCGGCAGTGCTGATGTCGGCCGTCGCGGCCTCGACGTCGATGCCGTCGCGCACCGATCCGTCGGCGAGCCCGGCGCGCAACCCCGCCTCCACGGTGGCCGCACCGCCTGCGATCCACTGCTGCATGCGGCTCCTGACCGGCGACGTGGACTTGACCGCTTCGAAGGCCAGCACGAACACCGCGCGCGTGAACGCCGTGTCCTCGGCGTACAGCTCGATGATCCGGTCGACGTGGCGGAGCGCCGTGGTCAGGCCGTCGGCGCCGGCCACCGGTGTGGCATCCAGTCGAGCCTCGTAGGTGTCGCGGAACAGCGTGTCGAGGATGGCCTCCTTGTTGCCGTATCTGGCGTGCACCATCGCGCGGCTGTACCCGGCCCGCCGGCCGATCTCGGCGGCCGTGGTTGCCTCCCAGCCCTTCTCGACGATCAGACTCGCCGCGGCCTCGACCAGCTTGCGGGCCGACAGTTCGACGCGCTGGGTTTGGGTCAGCCCGCGGGCGGGGGAGGGCACCCTTGCATATTAGACGCTCGACAATTAACTTGAGCCCATCGTCAATCAACCAGCAGTGCCGTCCGGCATCGAGGGCGTCGATGCGGCATGGCTCACCGAGGCCCTCGGCGTCGAGGTCACCGGCGTCCGAAGCGATCGCATCGCACTCGACACCGGGTTCTCGTCGCTGCTGTACCGGTTGCGCCTGACCGGCGACGACGTCCCGGCGACCGTGATCGCCAAGCTGCCCGCGCAGTCCGAGGCGCGCGGTGCCATGGAACTGCTGGGCGGATATCGCCGGGAGCTGATGTTCTACCGCACCGTGGCGGGCCACGCCCCGATCGCGACACCGCACGTGCACGCGGCCCGCATCGCCGACGGCGGCGCCGACTTCGTCCTGATCCTCGAGGACCTCTCGGACTGGGAGAACGCCGACCACCTCGCCGGACTCTGCCTCGACCGGGCGCGAACCTGCATCGCCGCACTGGCCGGGCTGCACGCGTGGTCGCACACGTCGGCGGATCCGGCCGTGCTGCAGGCATTCCCGAGCCTGGACACCCCGATCGCGCGGGATCTGCTGCTGCCGGTGTTCGCGCCCGGCTGGCAGATCTACCGCGACCACACGGACGCGACGGTGCCCGACGCGGTCGGCGCGTTCGCCGAACGCTTCGCCGAGCGGGCGGCGGCAGCGCTGCCGCAACTCACCGAGCGCGAGATGCTGCTGCACGGAGACATCCGCGCGGACAACCTGTTCTTCTCCGGTGACGCGATGAAGGTCGTCGACTTCCAGTTCGCCGCCCGCGGGTGCGGGGCATCGGACATCGCCTACCTGGTGACCCAGGGTCTGCCGAGCGCCGTGCGGGAGGGCCACGACGAGGTCCTCGTCCGCGAGTACCTCGACCACCTGACGGCAGCGGGACTGCGGGACTACGGGTTCGACGACGCCTGGCGGCACTACCGGCTGGCCGCCGTCTACCTGATGCTGCTTCCGGTCATCACGCTCAACGGGTGGGACGGGCTGCCGGAACGGTCGAGACGACTGTGCCTGACGCTGACCGACCGGGCCGTCGCCGCGATCGACGCCATCGACGCGCTGGCGGCGTTCCCGTGACGCGGTCGGCGCGCGAGGTGGTCGAGCTGTACAACCTGGTGGTGTGGAACCAACGGGACTTCGCACTGGCCGAGGAGTTGATGGGCGAGACGGTCACCCGCCACGACGTGGGGGAGGCGACGGTGCTGACCCACGCGCAGGCGGTGGCGCGAATAGTCGACCACTGGGCCATGTTCGAGACCATCCGCTTCGAGCTGAACCTGGTGGTGGCCGGTGACGACGGCGAACACGTGGCCATCGTGTACCAGTCGCCGATGTCGTTGAAGGACGGTACCGAGACCACCGTCGGCAGCATGGAGATCTTCCGCGTGGTCGGCGGCAGGATCACCGAGGTCTGGAATTGTGGCTACAAGCAAGGAGTCTGGGCGTGAACGGTGGGCAGGAGCGTAGCGACCGGGGAGTGTCGGAGCGCGTTTTGGATGAACTCGGCTACTACCTACTCGCGGGTGCCGGTGGCGAGGGGCCGGCCACGCTGATGGACGAGGCCCGCCGCGGTGAGGAACTCGGCTTCGGCACCGGCTTCATCTCCGAGCGGTGGAACGTCAAGGAGGCGTCGTCGCTCACCGGTGCGGCACTCGCCGTCACCGAGCGGATGCAGATCGCCACCGCTGCAACGAATCACAACACCCGGCATCCACTGATCACCGGTTCGTGGGCGACGACGATGCACCGCCTGTCCGGCGGCCGGTTCACCCTCGGACTCGGCAGGGGCATCGCCGCGATGTACGACGCGTTCGGCGTGCCCGCGGTCACCACCGCTCAGATGGAGGACTTCGCGCAGGTGATGCGCAAGCTCTGGCACGGGGAGCTGATCTTCGGCCACGACGGGCCGATCGGCAAGTACCAGGTGCTGTTCCTCGATCCCGACTTCGACGAGGACATCCGGCTGGCGATCGTCGCGTTCGGTCCGCAGACGCTCGCTCTGGGCGGCCGTGAGTTCGACGACGTCATCCTGCACACCTACTTCACGCCGGAGACGCTGCAGCGGGCGGTCAAGACGGTCAAGGACGCGGCCGAGCAGGCCGGGCGCGACCCGGCCAGCGTGCGGGTGTGGTCGTGCTTCGCGACGGTCGGTGACCACCTGCCGGAGGAACTGCGGCTGAAGAAGACCGTCGCCCGGCTGGCGACCTACCTGCAGGGCTACGGCGATCTACTGGTCAAGACCAACGGCTGGGATCCTGCCGTGCTGCAACGATTCCGCGACGATCCGGTGGTGCAGTCCATCCCCGGCGGCATCGACCACAAGGCCACCGCCGACCAGATCGAGCACGTCGCGACGCTGATTCCGCAGGAGTGGTTGGAGCCGTCGGCCACCGGGACGGCGAGCCAGTGCGTGGACAGGGTGCGCAAGGAGTTCGACTACGGCGCCGACGCGGTCATCATGCACGGCGCTACGCCGGACGAGCTGGCGCCGATCGTCGCCGCGTATCGGGAGTCCGTGGGCTAGCGCCCGCCATCGCGGCCGGAAGGGGTGCCGTCAGCATCGCACCCAGCATCGCGATCAACTCCTCGGCCGATGCGGCCGTGTCCGGCTCGTTCTGCGCGCGGTGTTCGCGGTCGGCCAGCAGGGCGAACATGGCCGTGGCGACGGCGCCGACGCGCCGGTGGCGGCTCGCGTGGTCGGTGGTGGGAACCGCGCGTGCCAGCCCGTCCATGACGTCGGGCCAGACCGAGTTCGGAGTTTGATCGGTGTCAGTGCGCAGGTAGTGGGCTGCCGCGTGCAGGAAGCGCGCGTAGTAGGCGCTGTCGACCCGAAGCAGCGGCAGCACCATGACCCGCAGCAGCACGTCGACGTCGGTCCGCTGATCCGGATCGAGCCCCTCGAGCAGCAGGCGGCGCTCGTACTCCATGGGCTCGAGTCTGCGCACGACGATCGCGTCGATGAGGTCCTGCCGGTTGCGGAAGTGGTAGTTCACCGCCGAGTTGTTGCGCTGCCCCGCGGCAAGTGCGATGTCGCGCAGCGGTACCCGGACGCCCTGCTCCGCGATGAGCCGCTCGGCGGCGTCGAGGATGGCGTGTCTGGTCTGCTCGCCCCGGGCCATGCGGTAATCCTACTTGAAGAATTAAGCGATTTCGCTTAGTGTCGGTGGTCGACGAAGGGGACGCCCATGACCGAGGCCGACGCAATTCGGGAGATCGACACCGGTTCGCCCATGCAGCGCTTCGCCAGGGGATGGCACTGCCTGGGGTTGGCCGAGGACTTCGCCGACGGAAGGCCCCACGGCATCGAGGCGTTCGGCACCAAGCTGGTGGTGTTCAGCGACGCCGACGGTGCCCGCCACGTCCTCGATGCGTACTGCAGGCACATGGGTGGAGACCTGTCGCAGGGCACGGTCAAGGGCGACTCGCTGGCGTGCCCGTTCCACGACTGGCGCTGGCAGGGCTCGACGGGCCGCTGCTCGCTGGTGCCCTACGCCAAGCGCACACCACGTCTCGCGCGCACGCGCCGGTGGCCCACCCGCGAGGTCAACGGCCAGCTGCTGGTCTGGCACGACCCCGAGGGCTCGGCGCCGCCGGAGGGGCTCTTCCCGCCCGAGATCGACGGCTACTCCGACGGAGTGTGGTCGCCGTGGTCGTGGAACCGCATCCTGATCGAGGGCTCGCACTGCCGCGAGATCGTCGACAACAACGTCGACATGGCGCACTTCTTCTACATCCACCACGCCTACCCGACGTACTTCAAGAACGTGATCGAAGGGCACACCGCGACGCAGTTCATGGAGTCCAGGGCCAGGCCCGACGTCACGCCCAACTTCGAGAAGCTCTGGGAGGGCACGAAGTTGCGGTCCGAGGCGACCTACTTCGGCCCGGCCTACATGATCAACTGGCTGCACAACGACGTGGCGCCCGACTTCACCATCGAGGTGGCCCTGATCAATTGCCATTACCCGGTGACGCACGACTCGTTCGTCCTGCAGTGGGGCGTGGCGGTGCAGGCGATCCCGGGTCTGCCCGCGGACAAGGCAGCGAAGCTCGCGGGTTCGATGGCGAAGTCGTTCGGGGAGGGCTTCCTCGAGGACGTCGAGATCTGGAAGCACAAGGCGCGCATCGACAATCCACTGCTCACCGAGGAGGACGGTGCGGTGTACCAGCACCGCCGGTGGTACGAGCAGTTCTACGTCGACGTCGCCGACGTCACCCCGGACATGACCGACAGGTTCGAACTCGAGGTGGACACCACGCATGCCAACGACTTCTGGCAGTCGGAGGTCGCGGAGAACATGGTTCAGAGCGTCCCGTCGAGCTGACCGAGACGGTCCGTCAGCCGCAGGTTCTCCGAGTAGTCCACCGGGCAGGCGATGATCGACACTCCGTCGTCCGCGAGGGCCGTGCGCAGTGTGGGCAGTAGGTCGTCGGCGGCCTCGATCCGGTAGCCCTTGGCCCCGAAGCTCTCTGCGTACTTGACGACGTCGGGGTTGCCGAAGCCGACGTAGTAGTGGTCGCCGAGTTCGAGGTCCATCTTCCACTCGATCAGGCCGTAGCCGTTGTCCTCCCAGATCAGCACCACCAGCGGGATCCGTTCGCGTACAGCGGTTTCGATCTCCTGGGAGTTCATCAGGAATGCGCCGTCGCCCATCACCGCCAGGACCTTGGCGTCTGGCCGGGCCAGCTTCACCCCCAGCGCGCCGGGTAGCGAGAACGCCATCGTCGACAGGCCGTTGGAGATCAGGCAGGTGTTCGCCTCGTAGGTGGGGTACAGCCGCGCCATCCACATCTTGGCGGCGCCGGTGTCGACCAGTACGACGTCGCCATGTCCGAGTGCTGCGCGGGTGTCGGCGACGATGCGTTGGGGCGCCAACGGGTACCGGGCGTCGGCCTGCCCGCGGGCGAACTCCTCGCTCAGCAGGTCGGCGCCGGGTGCGGCCGCATCCGCACCCTCGAAGCGGTGCCCCGGCAGGGCCTCCCGCAGCGCGTCCAGGGACGCCCCGATGTCGCCGACGATGCCGACGTCGACGGAGTAGTGGGCGTCGACCTCGGCGGGGAAGCGGTGCACGTGGATGATGCGCTTGTCGGCCTTGGGGTTGATCCGGACCGGGTCGAACTCTTGGAGTTCGTAGCCGACCGCGATCACCAGGTCCGCGTCGTCGAAGCCGAAGTTCACGTAGTCGTGCCGCATGAAGCCGATCGTGCCCATGCCGTTCGGGTGGTCGTCGGGCATCACGCCCTTGCCGTGGAAGGTGTTGGCCACCCGGATGCCGAGTTCCTCGGACAACCGCACCAGCGGCGCGGTGGCGTGCGCACGTGCCGCGCCATGGCCGGCGAGCACCACCGGACGCTTCGCGGACCGCAGCAGATCGGCGGCGCGGGCCACCTGTGCCGGTGAGGGCGCCTCCGCCCGGACGACGTTGCGTGGCAGCGGAGCGATGTCGTAGCCGGACTCGTCGGCGTCGATGTTCTCCGGGATCGCCAGGTACACCGCGGCCGGGCGTTCGGTCTCGGCCAGCTTGAACGCCTTGCGGAACATCTCGGGAATGGCCAGCGGTGACGGCACGCCGTCGGACCACCGCGTGATCGGGGCGAACATGGCCACCAGGTCGACGTACTGGTGGGACTCCTTGTACTCGCGGTTCTGTCCGACCTGCGCCGAGATCGCCACCAGCGGAGTGCTGTTGGTGGTCGCGTCGGCGACGCCGAGCTGCATGTTGATCGCACCCGGGCCGAGCGTGGCGGAGACGACCGCGGGCCGGCCGGTGACTCGGCCGTACATCTCGGCCATGAACGCGGCGCCCTGCTCGTGCCTGCACAGCACGTACCGGATCTGCTCGGACCGGGCGAGCGCCCGCACGAAGTGGATGTTCTCCTCGCCGGGTATGCCGAAGACCAGCGTCACGCCCTCGGCCTCGAGGCACTCGACCATCAATTCGGCAGGAGTCGGCATGCTGCCACGCTACGGCAGGATCACCGTCCGACTCACGGGTTCGGCGGCGGCCTGCCTGGCGTGGAGACCGCGATGCAGGCCGGCGAGCAGCGCATCGCGCGTCTCACGCGGATCGATCAGCTCGTCGAAGCCGAGGTGTTCCGCCGAGCGGTAGGACGCCTGCAGTTCGGCGTCGCGCAGCTTGGCGCTCACGTCCTCCTCGGCGTGCGTGGCGCGGGTCAGTGCCGCTGCACTCATCGCGCCCATCGTCGCCCCGGGGTAGGCGTAGGTGGCGCCCTGGTTGTCGAAGCCGAGCAGCGACATGACCATCGAGCCGAATCCGTATGCCTTGCGCAGGGTCACGTGCAACTTGAGCGTCGTCGCCGCGGTCTGCGCAGCGAACATGCGGCCCCCGGCGCGCAGCACGCCGCTGCGCTCGGATCGGCTGCCGGGCATCATGCCCGGGTTGTCGGCCAGGAAGACGATCGGCAGGTGGAACGAGTCGGCGACCATGATGAAGTGCGCGGCCTTGTCGGCAGCGTCGGCGTCGATCGAGCCGGCCATCACCTGCGGCTGATTCGCCACCACTGCAACGGGATTGCCTCCCAGATGACCGAGCGCGCAGATGATCGCCCTGCCGAATTTCGGTTGCACCTCGAACCAGTCGGGACGGTCGAGGATGACGTCGAGCACCTTGCGCATGTCGTAGACGCGTTTGTTGTCGCGCGAGACGATGTCGAGCAGCTCCGGGGTCGGGCGGGCTGCGGTGGCCGCGTCATCGGGCAGTCGCGGCGGGTACGACCACGCGCTGGGCGGGAAGTACGACAGGTACCGCCGGACGTCGTCGATCACGGTCTCGTCGTCCTCGCCGACGTTGTGGATCACCCCGCTGGACAGCGCGACGTCCGGGCCGCCGAGGTCCTCCTTGGTGATCTCCTCGCCGGTGGACTCCTTGACCACCGGCGGCCCCGCCGTGAAGATCGCGCCCTGGCGGCTCATGATGCGGAAGTCGCACACCGGGGCGACCAGCGCGCCGTGCCCGGCAGAGGGGCCCAGCACCGCCGCCACGGTCGGTACCTTGCCCGAGCAGTTCGCCTGGGCCAGCAGGTCGGTAGGCGTGCGGCCGTAGTGGCCGCCGGTGGGCCGAAAACCGGCCCCCTCCAACAACATCACCAGTGGTACGCGATCACGCAGCGCGAGTTCAGCGATGCGGTACCGCTTGGAGTTGCCGCCGGGGCCGATGCTGCCCGCGAGCGTCGTGAAGTCCTCGGCGCCGACCATCACGGGGGTGCCGTTCACCGCGCCCGAGCCGACGACGATGCCGTCGGCGGCGATGTCACCGCCGACCAGGGTGCCCAGTTCGCGAAACGATCCCGCGTCGAGCAGCCGGTCCAGACGGGCGCGGGCGTCGAGCTTGCCCTTGGCGTGGTGCTTGGCGACCCGCTCCGGCCCGCCCATGGCCCTGGTGTGGTTGCGCCGCCGCTCCAGGTCCGCCAGCGTCTCGTCCCAGTCGGAAGCCTTCGCCACGTCGTCCTCCTACCAAGACCGTTGACCATACTGAAGTGCTTACTGTAGCGTCTGCCGCATGCACTGCGGCGACGAGGGGCGAGCTGCCGCGCGGGCCGTTGACTGCTGACCTCGCCCCGCGACTACGCGTCGACCGGGGCATGCCGAGCGACCTCTCGCGGGTTCCCGGCGTCGCCCGCGACGTCGAGCGCCTCGGCTACGACGGCTGCTGGACGGGCGAGATCGACCACGACCCCTTCCTCCCACTGCTGCTCGCCGCCGAACACACGTCGCGACTCGAGATCGGCACCAGCATCGCCGTGGCCTTCGCGCGCAGTCCCATGACGGTCGCCAACCTCGGCTGGGACCTGCAGGCCTACTCGGCGGGCCGGCTGAATCTCGGTCTGGGATCCCAGATTCAGGCCCACGTCGAGAAGCGATTCAGCATGCCGTGGAGTCACCCGGTGCGCCGGATGCGGGAGTTCATCGAAGCGCTGCGGGCGATCTGGACGTGCTGGCAGGACGGCACCAGGCTGAGCTTTCGCGGCGACTTCTACACGCACACGCTGATGACGCCGATGTTCTCGCCCGAGCCGATGCCCTACGGGCAGCCGAAGGTCTTCGTCGCCGCCGTCGGCGAGGCCATGACCGAGATGTGCGGCGAGGTCGCCGACGGTCTGCTCGCCCACGCCTTCACCACGAAGCGCTACAGCGACGAGATCACCACGCCCGCACTGCAGCGCGGACTGAGCCGCGCCGGACGTGAACGCCGTGACGTCCAGGTGTCGTGCCCGGTGTTCGTCGTCACCGGAGACACCGAGGAGGCCATGGCAGAGGCTGCCGTGCCCGTCCGCAAGCAGATCGCGTTCTACGGATCCACCCCGGCGTACCGCAAGGTGCTCGAGCTGCACGGGTGGGGTGACCTCCACGCCGAACTGCATCGGCTGTCGAAGCTGGGGCAGTGGGATGCGATGGGCGATCTGATCGACGACGACGTCCTCGGCGCCTTCGCCGTGGTCGCTCCTTTGAGCGACGTCACCGATGCGCTGCGTGTGCGATGCGACGGCGCGATCGACCGCGTGCTGCCTGCCCTGCCCGCCACGCTGAGCGACGAGGTCGTCGAGTCGGTGCTGACTCGACTCCGGACCACCGATGAAGGGAGCCCACGGTGAGCACTCCGACCATGGACGACGCCGCCAAGGTGTTGGCTGATCCGTCGGCCTACACCGACGAGGTGGGCCTGCACCGCGCGCTCACCCACCTGCGCGCCACCGCGCCGGTGTCATGGGTGGACGTCGGCAACTACGCGCCGTTCTGGGCGATCACCAAGCACGCCGACATCATGGAGATCGAGCGGGCCAACGACGTGTTCACCAACTCGCCGCGGCCAGTGCTGGTCACCAGGGAGGGCGACGAGCAACAAGCGGCCGTCGGCATCAAGACCCTCATCCACATGGACGACCCGCAGCACCGTGACGTGCGGGCGATCGGCGCCAACTGGTTCCGGCCAAAGGCGATGCGCGCGTTGAAGGATCGTGCCGACGAACTGGCCAAGCAGTTCGTCGACCGGATGGTGGCCGAGGGGCCCGAATGCGACTTCGTGCAGAAGGTCGCCGTCAACTACCCGCTGTACATGATCATGACGCTGCTGGGCGTGCCCGAGGACGACTTCGGGCTGATGCTCAAGCTGACGCAGGAACTGTTCGGCAGCGACGACGACGAGTTCAAGCGCGGTGACATGGCCGAGCAGATGACGGCACTGCTCGAGATGTTCCAGTACTTCACCGAGTTGACCGCGGCGCGCCGGGCCAACCCGACCGAGGACCTGGCGTCGGCGATCGCCAACGCCACGATCGACGGCGAGCCGCTGTCGGACATCGAGACGGTGTCCTACTACGCGATCATCGCCGCAGCCGGTCACGACACCTCGAGCGCCAGCATCTCCGGCGGAATGCACGCCCTCGTCGAGCATCCCGAGCAGTTGGCGCGCCTGCGCAACGACCCTGGCCTGATGCCGCTTGCGGTGGAGGAGATGGTGCGCTGGACCACCCCGGTGAAGGAGTTCATGCGGACCGCACAGCGCGACTACGTCATTCGCGGTGTGAAGATCGCCGCAGGCGAGTCGGTGCTGCTGTCGTATGTCTCCGGCAACCGTGACGAGGAGGTGTTCACCGACCCGTTCGCGTTCGACGTCGGCCGGGATCCGAACCGGCACATCGCGTTCGGCTACGGTGTGCACTTCTGTCTGGGCGCCGCGCTGGCCCGACTGGAGATCAACAGCTTCTTCAGCGAGCTACTGCCGCGGCTGGCGTCGGTCGAACTCGCAGGCCGGCCCGACTACCTGGCCACGACCTTCGTCGGCGGGCTCAAGCACCTGCCGATCCGGTATTCGTTGCGCTAGCGCTACTTCTGCGCCGCGGTCGCCTTCTCCAGATTCGCCGTCCAGTCGCTGACGCTCGTCTTCTCGCCGGTGCGTGCGTGGCTCAGTGCGCGGACGGCGACGTCGTGGCCCTCGGCGGCCTTGCGCAGCGCGCCGACCGTCGCCTGGTCCTTGGGCACGTGGGCGAACGGCTCGAAGTGGTAGAGCTTCATCGCGTTCTCGTGGGTGATCTTGTTGATCTCGGCATCGGTGACGTCATAGGTGTCGAACACGGCCCACAGTTCTTCCGGAGCGCCGGGCCACATGGAGTCCGAGTGCGGGTAGTCCATCTCCCAGCAGATGTTGTCGATGCCGATCTCGTGGCGGTTCTTCACGCCGATGGGGTCGGAGATGAAGCACGTCATGAAGTGCTCGCGGAACACCTCGCTGGGCTTCTTGCCGCCGAAGTCCTGTCCCGTCCACGTCGAGTGCATCTCGTAGGTGCGGTCCACCCGGTCGAGGAAGTAGGGGATCCACCCCGTGCCGCCCTCGCTCAGCGCGATCTTGAGCGTCGGGTACTGCTTGATGGGCGCCGACCACAGCAGATCGGCCGCGGCCTGCACGATGTTCATGGGCTGCAACGTGATCATCACGTCCATGGGTGCATCTGGCGCGGTGATGGCGAGCCGACCCGAGGACCCGATGTGCACGTTCATCACGGTCTCGGTGTCGACGAGGGCCTGCCACAGTGGCGCCCAGTATTCGTGGTCGTGGAACGACGGGTAGCCCAGTGCGGACGGGTTCTCGGTGAAAGTCAGTGAGTGCACGCCCTTCTCGGCGACGCGGCGCACCTCCTGCGCTGCCAGCGCCGGGTCCCAGATCGCCGGGATGGCCATCGGGATGAAGCGGCCGGGGTTGCTGGCGCACCATTCGTCGATGTGCCAGTCGTTGTAGGCCTGCACCAGTGCGAGTGAGAACTCCGAGTCCTCGGTGGCGAACAGCCGCGCGGCGAAGCCGGGGAACGACGGGAAGTTCATGGTGGCCAGGACGCCGCCTGCGTTCATGTCCTTGACGCGTTCGTCGGGGTCGTAGCAGCCCTTGCGGATCTCGTCGAGGCCCTGGGGTTCGAGGCCGTACTCCTCCTTGGGCCTGCCCGCGACCGCGTTGAGTGCGACGTTGGGGATCACGACGTCGCGGAACTGCCACGTGTCGGAGCCGTCGGCGTTGTGCACGAGTCGCGGTGCCTCGTCGGCGTACTTCTTGGGCAGGTGGTTGGCGAACATGTTCGGCGGCTCGATGATGTGATCGTCGACGCTGATCAAGATCATGTCGTTCTTGTCCATCGCGAACCTCCCGTTGAATGCCCTTACCGTAAATTCGACAGTACACGGCGGGGCACACGGGACGGGGCCGTGGGGAACTCGGCCGTGGCGCAACTCAGCGGTGGAGGAACTCAGCAGCAGCGCGTCTGCGGATTCCGTTCCGTCGCATCGTGACGCATGCGCCAGTAGTCCCGCTCGGACATCACCGGGTCGCCGGGATGGGTGCGCGAGCGGTGTTCGACGTAGCGGCGATAGTGGTTGTCGCCCATCAGTGACCCCCAGTACCAACCGATCTGGCGGGCGTATGCGGTGACTCGTCCCATTGCTTCTGCACCTCCTTCTCAGCCTTGGTGGCCAGCAGTCCGGACGGTGCGAAGATGCGCGACGGCACCGGCTCGTCCTCGGTCAGCGGCCTGCCGCGGCCCTGGATCGACTTGAGCGCCATGACGACACCGGCGGCGAACACGATGACCACCAGCACGGCGAACACGATCGACAGCGTGCCCTGGATGAAGGTGTTGCGGATGACGGCGTCGAGCTGGCCGGCGTCCTTGGCGGCGCCGAACGCGGTCTTGCCCGCGTCCTTCGCGTCGCGGTACTGGAAGTGCTGCGTCCAGTAGCCGACCTTCGGGTCGCCCGAGAAGATCTTCTGCCACGAGGCGGTCATCGTCACGACGAGGTCCCACGCCAGTGGGATGCCTGGGATCCACGCCCACTTGAGCAGCCCGCGCTTGATGATGACGACGGTGACGACCGTCAGTGCGATCGCGGCCAGCAACTGGTTGGCGATGCCGAACAGCGGGAACAGCGTGTTGATGCCGCCGAGGGGGTCGGTGACGCCCATCAGCAGGATGCTGCCCCACGCCGCGACCACGATGATGCTGCAAATCCACGCTCCCACGCGCCAACTCGGGTTCTGCAGCTTCTTGAACGGGCCGCCGAGGTTGCCGAGACCGTCGGAGAGCATGAAGCGCGCCACCCGGGTGCCCGCGTCGACCGTGGTGAGGATGAACAACGCCTCGAACATGATCGCGAAGTGGTACCAGAATGCCTTCAGCGCCTCACCGCCGAACACCTGGTGCAGTACCTCGGACATGCCGAAGGCCAGCGTGGGTGCGCCGCCGGTGCGGGAGACGATGGACTCCTCGCCGACGCTCTCGGCGGCCGCGTCGATCTCCGCTCCCGTGATCGGCGGGCCCGACAGGCCGAGACCGTTGACGTAGTCGGCGGCGGTCTGCGCGGTGGTGCCCGTTGACGCGGCAGGCGCGTTCATCGTGAAGTACAGGTGCTGGTTGAGGATGGCAGCGGTGATGAGCGCCATGATCGCCACGAACGACTCGGTCAGCATGCCGCCGTAGCCGATCAGCCGCATCTGGCTTTCCTTCTCGAGCAGCTTCGGCGTGGTGCCCGAGGAGATCAGCGAGTGGAAACCGGACAGCGCGCCGCACGCGATCGTGATGAACAGGAATGGGAACAGCGATCCGGCGAAGACCGGGCCGGTGCCGCTGGCGGCGAACGACGAGACCGCCGGGGCCTCCATGATCGGGCGGGCCAGCAGGATGCCGATGGCCAGCAGCACGATCGTGCCGACCTTCATGAAGGTGGACAGGTAGTCGCGGGGGGCGAGCAGCAACCACACCGGGAGCACCGAGGCGGCGAGGCCGTAGGCGATGATGCACCAGGACAGGGCCACCTTCGACAGGGTGAACCAGTCGGTGCCCCATGCCGTTTCGGCAACCCAGCCGCCGGAGACGACGGCGAGCAGCAGCAGCACGACGCCGATCAGCGAGACCTCGGAGACCCGACCGGGCCGCAGGTACCGCAGGTAGAGACCCATGAAGATCGCGATGGGGATCGTCATGGCGATGGAGAAGACGCCCCAGGGGCTCTCGGACAGGGCGTTGACGACGACGAGCGCCAGCACCGCCAGCAGGATCACCATGATGACCAGCACGCCGACGATCGCGGCGACACCGCCGATGGTGCCGAGTTCGTCGCGGGCCATCTGGCCCAGCGAGCGGCCGCGGCGGCGCACCGAGATCGAGAGCACCAGGTAGTCCTGGACGCAGCCGGCGACCAACGCGCCGATGATGATCCAGATGGTGCCGGGCAGGTAGCCCATCTGCATGGCGAGCACCGGGCCCACCAGGGGGCCTGCGCCGGCGATGGCTGCGAAGTGGTGACCGAACAGCACGCGCCGGTCGGTGGGCATGTAGTCGGTGCCGTTCTCGAAGATCTCGGCAGGGGTGGCGACGTCGTCGCGGGGCTTGACGATCTTCATCTCGATCAACCGGGCGTAGAACCGGAAGCCGATGACGTACGTGCAGAACGCGGCGATGACGAACCAGACCGCGTTCACCGTCTCCCCGCGGAAGAAGGCGATCACGGCCCACGCGACCGCGCCGATGATGGCGATGACGCCGAAGATGATCTTGTGCTTCAGGGTGATCGGTGAGCGGTCGATGATCGCGACCGGGGGCAGGTCGGCGCTATTGCGGACGTACGTGACGTCGCCGACGGTCTCCTCGGTGCGTTCCGACGTGGTGGCCCGGGGTGTGGGTGGTGATGCAGCCATAGGGCGATCTTGTCATCGCGGCTCTGGCGATTGGCGAGAACGCCCCGTTTCGTGTGTCGTTCAGGGGCGGTCGTACAGTGCCCGCACGGTGTCCACGGTGTCGGCCTCCTCGGGACGCTTGTCGTCGCGATAACGGACCACCCGTGCGAAGCGCAGCGCCATGCCCGCGGGGTAGCGAGTGGACCCCTGCACGCCGTCGAGGGCGATCTCGACGACCTGTTCGGGTCTTAGTGGGACGACGTACGAGTCGGTCGGCCCGGTGGCGAGTTCGGTGAAGCGCGCGGTCTGCCAATCGAGCATCTCGTCGGTCATGCCCTTGAACGTCTTGCCGAGCATGACGTAGCCGCCGGTGTCGGGGTCGCGGGCGCCGAGGTGGATGTTCGAGAGCTTTCCGGTGCGGCGGCCCGAGCCCCATTCGACGGCGAGCACCACGAGGTCGAGCGTGTGGACGGGCTTGACCTTGAGCCAGCCCGCGCCGCGCCTGCCCGCCTCGTACGGCGACGACGGTGCCTTGGCCATCACGCCCTCGTGCCCGGCGTCGAGGGTGGCCTGCAGGAATGCCTCGGCCGCGTCGGCATCGTCGGTGGCCAGTCGGTCGACGCGCTGGGAGGCGGGGACGATGGAGTCGAGGGCTGCCAGCCGGTCGGTGGTGGAGGCGTCGAGCAGGTCGACGCCGTCGAGGTGCAGCAGGTCGAAGAAGAAGGCCGACAGCGGTTGGGCGACGGCGTCCCTGGTGCCGCGTGAGCCGAATCGCGATGCAGTCACCTGGAAGCGGTCGGGCCTGCCGTCGGGCCGCAGCGCGATGGCCTCGCCGTCGGCGATGAGTGCGTGCACTGGTAGGGCGAGCGTGGCCTCGACGACCTCGGGCAGGCGGTCGGTGACGTCGTCGAGGCTGCGGGTGTAGATCGACACGTCGTCGCCGTCGCGGTGGATCTGGACGCGCGCGCCGTCGAGTTTCGCCTCGAAGATGGCCGTGCCACCCAGTTTCTCGAGCGCGTGCGCCACGCCGGTGGACGTCTGCGCGAGCATCGGCCCGACGGGGGTGCCGACGTGCAGGGTGAATCGCTCGAGCGCCTCGGCGCCCTCGGTGAGCACGGCGGCCGCCACGGTGGCGAGGTCGCCGCTGAGCATTGCCGCCCGACGGACGCCAGGAGCGGGCAGGCCTGCGGCCTTGGCGACGGCGTCGGCCATGACGCCCACCAGCGCACCCTGACGCAGTTCGCCGCCGAGCAGTCGGCGCAGGAACGTCTGCTCGACGTCGGTGGCTGCGCCGAACAGTCCGGCGAGCAGTTCGGCGCGGCGGGCTTGCGAACCCTTGCCCGCCACGGCCTTGATCTCGCTGAAGGTGGCGTGCACACCGGTGACGGTCAGCGTGGGTTGGGCAGCAGGCGCGGGCAGCGAGCGCAATGCGGCCCACCCGACGCCGATCTGCCGTTGCGGTAGGTCGCCCGAGAGCCAGGTGACGACGATGGCGGCGGTGTCGGCTGGGGTGGTGTTCGTGTCGGGTGGGTCGGTGGGGGTCGTCGCAGCCGTCAGCAGCTCGGCGATCCTGGCGATCTTCGCCGAGCGTGACGACACCGCGCCGACGTCGACCGACGCCGCGGCGACGTCATGGAGCAGCACGCCTCCAGACTGGCACGGCGGTGTGACACCGCGGGAGCGGGTCGGCTGACGTGGGCGCCTAGCTTTGCTTGGACTCGTCGGCGAGTACTCCGGTCAGGACGTCGGCTTCGGACCGCACCGCCGCGGCACGATCCTCGGCGCCATTGTCGGCCAACTGCTCGGCGGCCCTCAGGCGTTCGTCGATCTCTGCTCGGAGCAACCCCCGGATCTGCGCGTCGGTCAGCTGCCGCCGGGCGACCTCGGTGGACCCGAGACCGGTCGCGGCCCCGGCGATCGCGCCATCGGAAGTCGCTCGGTCTGGTTGCGCCTTGTACGAGGTGTCGGCGTCTGGGGTTTCAGCGTTGTCGATCGCACTCAGCGCGCTGCGCAGGGCGGAGACTCTCGTCTGGTCGCGGTCCTTGCGCGCTGTGAGCAGTTGGGCGCGCAGCGTCTCGCGCCACGTCGTCGCTGGCTCGGTCATCCGGTCATAGTGCTACCTCGCTCTCGTTCGTGTCATGTCATTTGTCGGTGGTCGCTGGCATCCTGTCGCTCCAACGACCTGGGGGGATCGATGACCACACCGAAGCAACGCAGACGGCAGCAACCGTGCGGCAGACACCGGCGGCCACTGCCGCGGACATTCCACATGATCGACCTCGAGAACCTCTGTCCGCGCGGACATGTCACGCCGCGGGCGGTTCGCCGGATTTGGGATCTCTACGAGGACCGGGTGGGCGTCTACAACGACGACGGTGTCGTGGTGGCCGTTGACGGGTCGCGGGCATTCGCCGCCTCGGAGTCGTTGCCGCCGGGGATTCGTCTGCTCACCGGTCGAGGCCGCGACGGCGCCGACCGGGCCCTGCTGGGCGTGGCTGACATCGCTTGGGCGAAGCGGTGTTACGAGCGCGTCGTTGTGGCGTCGGGTGATCACGTCTTCGCGCCATCGGTGCGGGAGTGGCAGGCTGCCGGCGTCACGGTCGAACTCGTCGCCGGCTGCGGCACGGTGGCGCGTGTTCTCACTGACACGGGCGTTCCGATTCACCGTTTGATCGCGCACTGACCCAGACGGGTGGGGGCTCGAGACCTGCGGCCTCGAGCGCCGCCTCTTCTTCGTTGAGTCGGCGTTCGTCGGTGATGCGTTGCGCTCGGTCTTGGGCGCGCGTGCGTTGGCGCCGGGGCATGGTGAGGCCCGGGTTGTGTTGACCCGCTTTGGTTCTCGCTTCGTCGGTGATCGTGACTGGTGCCGTGGGCAGGCTGAGGCTGGGGAACAGCAGCTTGCTGCCCGGTTCGGTGATGTACGTCCGGCCACGCGGCGAGGTCCATATGATGGTCCCGTCGGGGAGTTGTCGGTCACGCCAGCCGGTGGGCCCGCTCCAGAACGTTTTCAAGAGGTGGTGTCGGCGGCATAGGCATTTGAGGTTGGAGGCGCAGGTGGGGCCGATCGGCCACGCGATGGTGTGGTCGATGTCGGTCTCGGTGGCTGGTTGGGAGCAGCCGGGGAATCGGCATGTGAGGTCTCGGCAGCGGACGAACTCGGCGAGTCGTTTGGAGGGTGTGTAGCGGGGTTCGGGTGGGCTGTCGCCGGGGTGGACGATCTTGCGGATCTTCGCGGTGAGTGCGAACCGTCGGGCGAGGGCGCCCGGTAGGAACGGGCCGCCGAGAATCGCGCCGGGGCGCGTGGCGGGGGGTTGGCTATTGGTGGGGCCCGGTTCGCTGGAGCCAGGAGCGCCATCCGCAGCGTGATCGTCCGCCCTGCAGCCGGCGTCGCGGTCGGCGGCGGGAACGCCTTCGTCCACCGCCCCAGATTCAGCTTCACCCTCGGCGGCCTCGCCCTCGGTATCCGCGTCGGGGCTATCGACTCCGTCCGATTCGCAGACATCACCAGCACTGATGCCAGTGTTGGTGATGGTGATGTCGGCTTTGATGCCTTGAGCGTCGTTGGTGTTGCCGCCCAGTTCATCCCACGTCGTGATCTCGGCCAGCGGCTTGTCGAACAACGGCTCCGATTCACCGTCGAGCGCGGCGTCCTGAACGTCCGCCGCAGCACTAGCGTCGTCGAGGGTGTCGTCATTGACGACGACATAGACCACCCGATCACCCGCCGGGGCTGTGGTGGGGCCGGGGCAGTCGTCGCTGCCACACAGACACGGCAGGTAGTCCAGACCCCGCAGGACGGAGTGGAACGAGTCGGCGCGGCGCTGCTCGACGGTCCGGGGATCGCCCGGGCACACGGTTCTCGCCAGAAGGTTCAGGCGCTTCTCGACGGCCTTCCCGTCGGTCGCGAACAGCGTGCCGAACATCGTGGCCATGCCCGAACCGTCGTAGTCGAACTGAACGTTGCGGCCCTTGGCCGTGAGCTTGGTGCGGTACACCCCGTGGGGGTCGTGTTCGGCGACGATCGCGTCGATCGCGGTGTTCAGCTTGTCTTCCGACAGCGGCGCCCAGTCGGTCAAGACTTCTGCGAAGGCCTTGTCGACCGCCAGCTGCGCGTCGCGGTCGCGGACCAGGGCGGTGCGGGTCGTGATCGCCGACACCACCCGGAAGGAGACGAGCCCGTCGGCGAACAGTGCCGCCACGTGAGGCAACCGATCCCGCAGTGCGTTCGCGATCAACAACTGATGCGACGCCGCGCCCTGAGTAATGTTCTGCTCGGCCCCAATCTCCGCGGAGACGGCACCCCAGTTGTCGAGGTACCACTGCTCGCGGTCGGCGGAACCGTCGGCTGCATATGCCTGATCGAGCAGCACGACCATCGCCGCGAGCCGGCGGGCGGTGGCTGCGGCCTCTACGCGCGCCCACTCAGCCACCGTGCCGGTGGCCCGAAGGACCGTCGCGAACTGTTCGAACATACTTTCGAATCTACTACCTGGGTACGACAAGTCCTCGCACCAGAAAGCGGTCGTGACCAGGCTGTGGATGGAATCCGCACTGGGGAGGACTCCACCCGAGAGTGGTCAGTTTGTCGGACCCCTGGTGTAGTGCGCGGTGCGGTGCGGTGGGGTCCGATGTAGGACGCGGCTCACCGATCACGCACCACATTGTCGCGAGTCGTCGCTCAGAGGCGGGCATTTCGCAGAGTGGCCGCCCCGACCTCACACCACGGCGAACGACACCGTGTGCCAGCCCGTCGCGCCATCGGGTATCACGTCGGCCAGCTGTGACGTCTGGGTGGCGCCGGTACCGTCGGTCGCCCGCACCGAGATCTCGTGAAGTCCGGGCTCGCCGGCCTCCCACGTGAACTTCCACAGCCGCCAGGTCTCGTTCGAGTAGGCCGCGCCCAATTCCGCTGGCTGCCAACGATCGTCGCCACCGGGCCCCTTGACCTGCACCTCGACGGCCTTCACTCCGCGGTTCTGCGCCCACGCCACACCGCCGAACGTCACGGTGCCGCGCGGCACGTCCTGCCCGCTGCGGGGCACGTCCACACGCGACTGCGTCTTGATCGGCCCGAGCGCGGACCAGCCGAGCTTCGTCCAGTACGCCTCGGCCCGATCGAACCGGGTGAGTTCCAGGTCGACGACCCACTTGGTCGCGGACACATAGCCGTACAGGCCGGGCACCACCAGACGCGCGGGATACCCGTGCTCGGTCGGCAGTGGGGCGTCGTTCATGCCGATCGCCAGCATCGAATCCCGTTGGTCGGTCATCGCCTCGATCGGCGATCCGGCAGTGAACCCGTCGATCGACTTGGACAACACCATGTCGGCATCGGACTGAACGCCCGCCCGTTCCAACAGATCCCGCACCCGATAGCCCGTCCACTTGGCGTTCGAGATCAGATCGCCGCCCACCGGATTCGACACGCACGCAAGCGTCACGACGTCCTCGACCACCTCGAACTGCTCCAGGTCGTCGAACGTCAGATTCACCTCGCGGTCGACCATGCCGTGAATTCGCAGACGCCAGTCCTCGCGGCTCAGCTGCGGCACCGACAGCGCGGTGTCGATCCGGTAGAAGTCGGCGCTCGGGGTGATGAACGTCGGCAGCGATACACCGGTGGGTTGAACGGCCGGCGGCACCGGCGCGGCGACGGCCTTCGCCGTGGGCAGCGCGAAGGCGCTGCGATCTCCGGAGACCGAGGCGCGCATCCTCGTCAGCACGGCTCCGCCCACGCCGGTCAGCGCGCCACCGGCCAGGAAGCCCAGCGTGATCAGCGACAGCCGTCGGCCGGGGTCCGGCACCGGGCCGATCCGGGTGCCCGCGGTGGCGCGGCCACGATCGTCGCGCGCCGGCGGCCCGTCGGTGAATCTGCCCGACGCAAGGAACCGCAGCACCGCGATACCGCACACCGTTCCCACGAGCGTGGGCACCACGTCGGCGATCGTCGCGCCTTCCCGTGACAGCACGGCCGCGCACCCGGCGATCCCCGCTGCGGCGATGACGAGGCTCCCCACCGGCAGGCGGGGCCGTTCCAACTGCGCTGCAAGCCCTGCGATCAACGCGATGACACCGAGGACCAGCAGCGTGAGCACCAATTTGTCGGAGGTGCCGAAGGTCTGGATCGCCCATTCCTTCACCGGCCCGGGCGTGAGATCGATGACCGCCGACCCCACCGCCGTACGCGAATCGGCGGACGGCCCGAACGGAACCGCGACCAATTGGGCAACCCCGAGAGCGACCGCGGCGGCAGCTACGCCCGCCATCGGGCGGGGGCGAACAGCCTGTCGTGCCATGCCGCCAAGGTACCTACTCGGGCACCCGAAAGCCTTACCGTAAAGTGACGACGCCAGTGCTTTACACAATGACGTCAAACTGGAAAGTACGCAGCGGAAAGGGAGCCACATGGAGATCTCGGGGAAGAAGGCGATCGTCGTCGGCGGCGCATCGGGCTTCGGCAAGGCCACCGCGGAATCGCTCGCCAAGCGCGGCGCGACCGTGGCCATCCTCGACCGGCCTCAATCCAAGGGCAAGGAAGTAGCCGACTCGATCGGCGCGGCCTTCCACGAGGTTGACGTCACCGACTTCGACGGAACCGAGAAGGTGCTCAACGACGCAGTGGGGGCACTCGGCGGACTGCACGTCATCGTGACCACCGCCGGCGGCGGCATCGGCGAGCGCACCATCAAGAAGGACGGCCCGCACAGCCTCGACTCCTTCCGCTTCTGCATCGACCTCAACCTCATCGGCACGTTCAACATCAGCCGTCTCGCCGCCTGGCAGATGAGCCAGCAGGAGCCGGTAGACGACGAGGCCGAGGAGCGCGGCGTCATCATCAACACCGCATCGATCGCCGCCTTCGAAGGCCAGATCGGCCAGGTCGCCTACACGGCGTCCAAGGCCGCGATCGCCGGCATGTGCCTCACGATGGCGCGCGACCTCGGCAGCCTCGGGATCCGCGTGACGGCCATTGCGCCAAGCCTCTTCGCCACCGGACTCACCGAGGGCATCCCCGACGACTTCGCCAAGGCCCTCACCAAGGACGCCGCCTTCCCGAAGCGTCTCGGCAAGCCAGAGGAGTACGCCAAGCTGGCGCTGGCGATCGTGGAGAACCCCATGCTGAACGGCCAGTGCATCCGTCTGGACGCCGGACAGCGCTTCGCCCCGAAGTAGGGCCCGAGGCTCTCAGTCAGGCGAGCCACCAACTCGCTGCATGTAGAACGAACCGGGTTCTCGGTCTGGCGTCAAGAACGGGCACTGAGCCTTCAGCTCGTCGTAATGGTGATGCCGTAGGTGATTGAGTGCACCGAGGATCTTCCAGTCGCCGTTCGACGTCAAGAAGGCTTCGAGTAGGTACTGCTCGTTCCAGAGTCGCACCTCATCGACGATCCACTCGGCTGGATAGTCTCTCGGTGAGAAGACGTCGTGCACGTGGACGATGACGCCCTGTCGGAGGGCGGGGAGTAGCTCCAGGTACTCGAAGACGACGTCACCTCGGGGGCGGATCACGTGCGACGAGTCGATGAACAGGATGTCGTCGGCCTCCAAGCTCTCGAACATCCGAATATCGGTGCACTCGACCTTCTCGCGGATCACCGTGACGTCCAGCTCCTCGAGCCACTCGTGCTCGTACGGCTCAATCAAGGTGTGCTCGCACGTGAAGTTCGGGTCTTCTCGCCTGTTCGCCTCTAGAGCCCGGATGGCCATCCTCGTGGAGAACCCGCTGCCTATCTCGATTATTCGTTTCGGCTTCTTGAGGCGAATGAGGTTGTACCAGTACTCGGCATCCCCGGACTCGAACGCCCGGTTCTCCAGATAGAAGTCGTACCCTCCGGCGTCGTGGCGCGGCAGCGTGGCCAGCTCGCCGGCGAACGTGAACGAGTTCAACAGCCTCAGCTGTTCGTCGACGTTCCACTCGATGCCTGGCAGCACCCTGTCGGCGGCTATCAGCTCCCGTATGGCTGCGTTGTCGAAGGACGGTTCGTAGTAGTGATCCCGCAGCGGAAAGCAGCCGGCGCGAAAGAGCATTGCCCTGGACGCGGGAAGACGGTCCACTCCAACGGTTCTGACGAATCTGAGGAGTAGTGCGCACAGGTACACGAGCGGGAAGATGATGACGTCGATGGCAGGCGTGATGCGCAGGACCGCCTGCTTAACGGGGTTGGACATGGTCGACTACCGTTCCCTTCTCGTCGATGTTCCTCACGCCGGTCTCGGTACGTCGGCAAGCCCGCCCTGACCGATCCACGTCGGGATGGCGCGGCGGACGTCGGCCGAACCGGTCAGCGAGACGCTGCCGTCGCGCATGGCGCGAGTCCACCCGATGTCGCCGCGCCACACGCGAGTGAGGGTCAGGAGATCGGTCTCCACCGTCCCCGCCACCTCGTAGCCCGGGTCGAAGTCGCACACGTCGGACTTGCCGTCGGCGACCACCAGCCACCACCGGGACGCCTTGGCGGCGACCCCGTCGAGACGGAAGGCCAAGGTGGTGCGCTGCGCCGGCCACGAGTCGATCGGAACGGTGCGGTGGATGTCCCACATCAGGAGATGGGGGTCGAGATCCTGGTCGCCGAGTTCGCCTATCCAGCGCACCCCCCAGCGACCCAGTGCGTCGACCACGGCGCCGAGTTCCCGACCGCACTCGGTCAGCGAGTAGGCGGTACGGCCGTCGACCTCGTCGCGCTGCACCACCCCGGCGCGGACGAGCGACTTGAGCCGTTTCGACAGCAACGCAGGCGACATCTTCGGAACGCCACGGCGAAGCTCATTGAAATGACGGCTACCCAAGAGCAATTCGCGGACGACGAGCATCGTCCACCGCTCGTCGAGCAGTTCCATCGCCTTGGACACCGGACAGAACTGGCCGTATCCGGACAGTGCGATCACCCCCATCGCAGGTCAAACCCCCCGTAACCATGAAACCACCGTGGTACAGATCTGGAACTGGAATGGCACGATCCGCGGCGCGACGATGAATTCACCGGAGCCGAAGGAGCAAGAGATGACAACTGCCGTGCACGATCCCGCCCTGACCGCCAAGCATCGCGCCATGTGGGCCACGGGTGACTATCCCCGGCTGGCCGCCGAGCTGGTCGCACCGCTGGGTCCCGTGCTCGTCGAGGCGTGTGGAGTCAAGCCCGGCGACCGGGTCCTCGACGTCGCCGCGGGCACCGGCAACGCGTCCATTCCCGCCGCGGTCGCCGGCGGCGACGTGGTCGCCAGCGACCTGACACCCGAGCTGCTCGACGCCGGACGGCTCGAGGCCGAACAGCGCGGTGTCGAATTGCGTTGGCAGGAGGCCGATGCCGAGGCGCTGCCGTTCGGCGATACCGAATTCGACACGGTCATGTCGTGTATCGGCGTGATGTTCGCACCCCACCACGAACTGGCCGCCGGCGAACTCCTCCGGGTATGCAGACCCGGCGGCACCATCGGGTTGCTCAGTTGGACCCCGGAAGGGCACATCGGGCGGTTGTTCGCCGCCATGAAACCGCATCTGCCCGCTCCGCCGCCAGGGGTCCAGGCCCCGCCGCTGTGGGGCGACGAGAACCACGTCCGAGAGCTGCTCGGCGATGGGGTGGACGACGTCACGTTGCAGCGACGCTCCCTCACCGTCACCGCCTTCCCCGACGGGTCGACGTTCCGCGACTACTTCAAGGCCGTCTACGGGCCGACCATCTCCGCCTACCGCGCCATCGGTGACGACCAGGACCGCATCGCGGCGTTGGATGCCGACATCGCCGCCGTGGGGGACCGGTTCGTAACGGGGCCGTCGACGATGGAATGGGAATACCTACTGGTGGTGGCACGCAGGCGCTGAACCACTTCCCGATTTCGCCACGCGATCGGCGCCGCTGCGGTCACGATGTGAGGCATGACCCAGGTTGCCCCACCCCGTGACAGTCCCGTCGTCGCCGCGGCCCGCAGCATGCGCGATCTGGTCGGCGCCCAAGCGTGCGAATCGGAGCGGATGCGCACGCTGACGCCCGACATCGTCGACGAGATGTGGGCGTCGGGCCTCATGAGTTCGATGAACCCGGCGGCCGCGGGTGGCGCCGAGCCGTCGTTCGCCGAGATGATCGAGACCTGGCTCGAAATGGCTTGGCAGGACGGGTCGTTCGGGTGGATCGGCATCGCCAACCTGCCGTCTTCGTTCGCAGCCGCGGCTTACCTGCCGGACGAGGGCTTCGCGGAAGTGTTCACCGCCAACGACAACCGCGTCACCATGGGCGGCCAGTTCTTCCCCAACGGTCAGGGCGCGGTGGTCGACGGCGGCTACCGGCTGACCGGCGCGTGGAGTTTCGGATCGGGCACCGGGCACGCGCAGTACGTGGCCGCGGGCTTCATGCCCACCGACGACGGTCAGCCGCGCTGGGTCTCCGAGGGCATCCCCGAGATGCACGTCGCGATCATCCCGCGCGACGAGATCACGTTCAAGGACAACTGGCACGTGCAGGGGCTCAAGGGAACCGGCTCCTACGACTACGCCGTCGACGACGTGTTCGTGCCGGCGTCGAGGACGTTCCCGCTGTTCGCGCGCGAACCGCACCGGGGCAGTTCCCCGGCCACCCGGATGGGCATGATGCCCGTGACCGCCGCGGGCCACGCCGCCTGGGCGCTCGGGGTCGCCAAGAGCATGCTCGACGACGTCGCCGAACTCGCCGAGACCAAGTACCGGATGAGCGACATGGCGTCACTGGCCAGCCGGCCGACGTTTCAGAAGGGACTCGCTCGGCACGTTGCCGCCTGGCGAGCCGCGAGGCTGCTGGTGCTCGACGCCTTCACTACGGCGGAGGCGGCCGTCGCGGCGGGGGAGGACCTGACGCCGACTCTGCGCGCCGACATGCGGGTGGCGGCGGTCTACGCCACCGACGTGGCCCGCGAGTGCGCCGAGTGGTCGCATCTGGTCGCGGGCACCAGCGCGATCCGCGAGGGCACGCGACTCGAACGGGCCTTCCGCGACGTCTACACCGGCACGCAGCACGCCTTCATCAGCGAGAAGGTCGCCATCGACGCCGCGCAGATCTGGCTCGGACTCGTCGACGATCAGTTCGGGCTGTGACCGCGCCGACCACACCGACACTCAGCGACGACGACCGGAAGGCGGTTCGGCGCTGGGTCCGTCAGCAGGGTCTCGGCTCAGAGGTCGCCGACGTCCGGCCATTGACCGGCGGCTCGCAGAACATCGTCGTGCACTTGCTCGTCGACGGCAGGCCCATGGTGTTGCGGCGGCCGCCGCTACATCCTCGGCCCACCAGCGACAAGACGATGCTGCGGGAGATCGCCGTGCTACGCACGCTGGCGGGCACCGACGTGCCGCATCCCGAGTTCGTCGCGGGCTGTGACGATCTCAGCGTGCTGGGCGTCGTCTTCTATCTGATGGAGGAGGTCGACGGGTTCAACCCGGGCAACGAGATGGCCCAGCCCTACGTCGACGACCCCGCCATGCGTCACGACGTCTGCCTGTCCTACGCCGCAAGCCTCGCGCGACTCGGTGACGTCTCGTGGGAGGGCAGCCCGCTGGCCGAGCTGCAGCGACCGGGATCGTTCATCGGGCGGCAGGTCCCGCAGTTCCTGCGGCTACTCGAGAGCTACCGGCACGACGCGTACGACCCGCGCACACTGCCGGTCGACGACCTCGCCGACTGGCTCCGGACGAATCAGCCCGACGACGGGCGGCCCGGCGTCATGCACGGCGACGCGCACCTGAACAACGTTCTGCTGCGCCGCGATAGAGCCGAACTGGCCGCCTTCATCGACTGGGAGATGTGCACCGTCGGCGATCCGCTGCTCGACCTCGGCTGGATGATGGTGTGCTGGCCCACCGAACCGAACACGATCGACGCCGGCGCCGAACTGGCCGCACTCGGCGGGCTCGCCACCAGGGCCGAACTGCTGGAGGCCTACCTCGCCGCCGGTGGACGTGCTACGTCGCACCTGCCCTGGTACGTGGCACTGGCGTGCTTCAAGCTCGGCATCGTCATCGAGGGCACCTGGTCGCGCTACCTGGCCGGGCAGGCGAATCGCGAAGCGGGCCAACGGCTGCACGAGTCGGCGGTCTCGCTGATCGACCTCGGCACACGGGTGGCCCACGGTGAGGACGTCTTCGCGTGAGCGGTCAGCGGTAGGCGTCGAAGCCCAGTTTGGCCGCCAGCGCCAGGCCGGCCACGGCGATGCCGAGGCGCAGCGGCGTCGCGTGCGCGCGCCGCACGATGATCGGTCCCAGGCGTGCGCCGATCAGGCATCCGACGCCCATCGCGACCACGGCCGGCCAGTGCACGTGTGCGAAGACCACGAAGATCAGGGCGGCTACGCCGTTCGCGATGCCCAGCACCACGTTCTTGGTGGCGTTGGCGTGCGCCAGGGTGTCGCTCGCGGTGCTGAGGAACAGCGCGAGCAGCAGCACACCCGCCGCAGCGCCGAAGAACCCGCCGTAGATCGAGATCAGGAACACCGCCGCGCACACCAGCACCGTCTGGACGACGCCGCCCTGGTCGCCGTCGGCACGGGTGCGGCGCGGCAGCGCGATCAGGACCGATGACACGGCGAGGAGGACGGGAACGGCGTCCTCGAAGCCCTCCGAGGGGATCGACAGCAGCAGCACCGCGCCGACGACACCGCCGACCGCGGCCATCGGGACCAGCCTGAGAAGCGCCGCGCGCTGGCCTGCGAGTTCGGGCCGCGAGCCCCACACCGATCCGACGGCGTTGAACACCAGGGCAACGGTGTTGGTGACGTTCGCGGTCACCGGCGGCAGGCCGACCAGGAGCAGCGCCGGGTACGTCGACACCGAGGCCAGACCGGCGATGCTGCCTGCGAGCCCGCCGCCGACGCCTGCCACGAACAGCAGCGCCAGGTTCCACCACGTCAGCGCCGTCATCGGCGATGAACCCTAGCCGTCAGTGATATCGCTTGCACGAGCGGTCGCCGACGGCCTAGCATCGCTGACGTGCCGAAGCGACTCGTAGTAGCAACCCGCAGCGGGGTCTGATCCAGACCGACCCCTCGCTGTGGGTCGTGCTACACCGTCGGTCACTTCCTCCACTGGAAAGTTCCGGCACACATGATCTCCACCTTCGCGAGCCCACTCGGGCCGTCCACCACCATCACGGCCTCGCTGCCGCGGGGCCTCCGCGAGGAGGCAGGGTCCATGTCGTTCGACGCATTCCACGCCACCTACGCACCCACGTCCGGACCGTTGCGGCTCGGCAAGTGGGAGTGCACCGACGAACGTGCAGGCACGCTCGGCCCGCAGGCGCGCACCTACCAGGCCACCATCGCCCTCGGCGACAGCATCCGGACGTCCACGGCGGCAGCGGCCGGACCGATCGGCGCGCTCACCGCGATGCTGCACGAACGCGGCATGGCCGTCGAGATGCTGGGGTTCCACCAGAGGCAGGTCGACGGTGCCACGGCGACGTTCGTCCGCGGCACCGACGGCTACCGCCAGGACTGGGCGATGGGCCTGGCCGAGGACTCCACCCAATCGGCGCTGCGCGCGGTGATCGCCTGCGCGAACCGGCTTTACGCCACCGCGTCCTGAAGCGGTAGCGGCCGCAGAGCCAGCGTCGCAGCCACGCTGATCACGCCGGTCAGCACCAGGTAGCCGCACGCCAGCCACGGCGAGCCGCCCGCCGCGGCGATCAGCGCGGTCAGGATCAGCGGTGTCAGCCCGGACGAGTAGACCCCCGACAGCTGATACACCGTCGATAGACCCGTGTAGCGGATGCGGGTCGGGAACAGCGACGCGTACAGCGTGCCCTGCGCGCCGTAGAACCAGGCGTGCACGACGCCGAAGACGAGCACCATCCCGATCGCGAAGGCGGTGAGGCTGCCGGTGCCGAACAACGCGAACACCGGGAAGACCGCGAGCGCATAGGCGGCGATCCCGCTGGCGTACACGCGTTTCGGGCCGTACCGGTCGGCCAGCAGGCCCGACACCGGGATCAGCGCGGCCATCAGCAGCGCCGCGACGGTCACGACGACGAGCGTCGGCACCTTCGCGAAGTGCAACGTGCCGGTCGCATACGAGATCGCGAACACACCCCACGTGTTGAACGCCGCACCCTCACCCCATCGCGACAACATGCCAAGCACCGTCGAGCGCAGCGCGGGAGGACGGAAGACGTCGCGAACGGGCACCGTCGAGGTGTCGCCGCTGGCTCGCGCTCGTTCGAACTCCGGGGTCTCGGTCGCCTTCAGTCGCACCACGACACCGACGACCACGAGCGCAATGCTCAACAGGAACGCGATGCGCCACCCGTAGGCCTGGAAGGCCTCGTCGGACATCGCGACCTGCAGCAGCGCGAACACCCCGGTGCCCAGCGCCAGGCCGAGCGCCAGACCGACCTGCGGGATGCTGCCGAACAATCCGCGCCGATTGGGCGGGCTGTGCTCGACGGCCAACAGCACCGCGCCCGCCCACTCACCGCCGAGGGCGAAGCCCTGCACGATGCGCAGCAGGAGCAGCAGGATCGGGGCCAGGACGCCGATCTGCGCTGCAGTGGGGAGCACGCCCATCAGCGCCGTGGCGCCGCCCATCAGCAGCATGGTCAGGGCGAGGGTGCGCTTGCGCCCGATGCGGTCGCCGACGTGGCCGAAGACGAAGCCGCCGATCGGTCGGACCACGAAGCCGACGGCGAACGTCGCGAACGACAGCAGCGTGCCGACCAATGAACTCTGGTCGGGAAAGAACGCGTTGTTGAAGACCAGGCTCGCGGCGGTGGCATAGAGGAAGAAGTCGTACCACTCGATGGTGGTGCCGATGAGGCTCGCGGCCAGCGCCGTGCGGACGGTCTTCGCGGAGTCGTCCGCAGGCGGCCGTGCGTCGGTCGAGGAGTCGGTGGTCGTCACGTACAGGCACTTAGCCCGAGATTCGCCGGCCGTTCAAGGGTTGTGCGCACGCCGATCCGAACTGGCGCCTACGACCGCCGCCTCAGCGCAGCGGCCGCAGCACGATCGGCATGCCGTCCATCGGGATCGGCATGCCGCCGTAGTCCCAGTGCGCCTTGTACCCGGGGCGGGCCAGCTCGAGGCGGTACTTGCGCAGCAGCCGGTGCATGACGGTCTTGATCTCGAGCTGACCGAACACCATGCCGATGCACTTGTGTGCGCCGCCACCGAACGGGGCGAAGGCGTAGCGGTGCTGCTTGTGCTCGTTGCGCGGCTCGGCGAAGCGAGCCGGATCGAACTTCTCCGGATCCGTCCACAGCTCGGGCAGGTGGTGATTCATCGACGGCCAGGTCACCACGGTGGTGTTGGCGGGCAGGTGGTGACCGCACAACTCGGTGTCGCGCACCGTCATCCGCACGTTGAACGGCAGCGGGGTGACCAGCCGCAGCGACTCGTTCATGACGAGGTCGAGCGTCTCGAGCTTCTCGAGTGCGTCGATGTCGAGCGGTCCGTCGCCGAGGCGGTCGGATTCCTCGCGCACCCGGTCCTGCCACTCCGGGTTGGCGGCCAGGTTGTAGGCCATCGTCGTCAGCGTCGACGTCGAGGTGTCGTGCGCCGCCATCATCAGGAAGATCATGTGGTTGACGATGTCTTCGTCGGAGAACGTGTTGCCGTCCTCGTCGGCGGTGTGACACAACACGCTCAGCATGTCGGTGCCCTCGGAGTTGCGCTTCTCCTTGACCCGGGCGACGAAGTAGTCGTCGAGCACCTTGCGGGCCTGCAGCCCGCGCCACCACTTGAACGGCGGGACGGGGGTGCGGATGATCGCGCCGCCCGCGCGGGTGGTCATCGTGAACGCGTCGTTGACCTTGGTGACGAGTTCCTTGTCACCGCCGTGCTCGTGGCCCATGAAGACGACGCTGGCGATGTCGAGGGTGAGTTCCTTGACCGCCGGATAGAACAGGAAGCGGTTGTCGTTGGCAGCCCAGTCGTTGGCCACGACGTCGGAGGCCACCCGGTCGATGTGCTCGACGTAGCCGGTGAGGCGGCTGCGGATGAACGCCTCCTGCATGATCCGCCGGTGGAACATGTGCTCGTCGAAGTCGAGCATCATCAGGCCGCGATTGAAGAACGGCCCGATCACCGGGTGCCAGCCCTTCTGCGAGTAGTCCTTGTTGCGGTTGGAGAACACCGTCTGCGTGGCGTCGGGTCCCAGCGCCAGTACCGACGGCAGGGCGGCGGAGTGCATGTAGTGCACCGGTCCGTGCTTGCGGTAGACGTCGAGCACGAAGTCGGGTCCGCCGCGGAACGTCTCGATCATGTGGCCCAGCACCGGCAGACCGGCGTCGCCCATGACGGGCTTGAGGTCGCTGCCCGCGGGCGGCTCGGCCAGCACGAACTGCGGCCACTCGCGTTGGCGCAGCCGCTTCTCGACGGCGCCCATCCCCGGGAAGTTGTTGATCGACGGGGTGAGGCGTCGCTTCGCCTCACCAAGCAGATACTCGGGGGTGTTGATGGTCGCCATGATTCTCCTTGGCTGAGTTCGTGTGGTCGATCTCACTCTGGGCACCATCCTGATGTGCTGTCTTGACGCCTGTCAAGTTTGTCCCAGGCGTGGCGCGGTGCCAAGGTGGATGCCCATGACCCCCGACTCGTCGACCGCATCGGTGTCGGCATCGGTCTCCGCCGACGCCGAGCCCCGTCGCAGCCGAGGCGACCGCCAGCGCGAGGCGATCATCGCCGCCGTCCGCGAACTGCTCGAGGTGAAGTCGTTTGCCGACCTCTCGGTGAGCATGATCAGCGAGCGGGCCGGGGTGGCCCGGTCGGGCTTCTACTTCTACTTCGACTCCAAGTACGCCGTGCTCGCCGTCATCGTGGCCGACGCGATGGAGGAGCTGGACAAGCTCACTCACGACTACGCCCCGCGCGAGCCCGACGAGACACCGGCCGAGTTCGCCAAGCGCATGGTCGGCAGCGCCGCCGCGGTGTTCGGCAGCCGGGACCCCGTCATGCAGGCATTCACGTTGGCGCAGAACACCGACGCTCAGATCCGCGAGATCATGAACGACTTCGAGGACACGGTGATCGACAAGATCGTCGGCCTGGTGCAGCAGGACTCCGGTGCCCGACCCATCACCGACGACCTGCCCGCACTGGTCCGCATGCTGACGGCGACCACCGCGATGACGCTGTCCCGCGACAGCGGCTTCGTGGGCCGCGGCACCGATCCCGCCCGAGCGCTCGACGTCGTCGAACGGTTGTGGCTCAACGCACTGTGGGGCGGCGACGCCACCGAGCTGCGCTGACCCCCGCCGGTAGGGTCGGCTGCATGGCGCAGCGCAGCGGTTACGCAGGGAAACGGTGCTTCCTCACCGGAGCGGCCAGCGGCATCGGCCGGGCGACGGCTCTGAAGCTTGCCGGCGAGGGTGCCGAACTGTTCCTCACCGACCGCAACGCCGACGGACTCGCCGAGACGGTGGCCGACGCCCGCGCACTGGGCGCGCAGGTCAGCGCCCACCGCGCCCTCGACGTCTCCGACTACGAGCAGGTGGCCGCGTTCGCCGCCGACATTCACGCGTCGCACCCGGCCATGGACGTCGTGATGAACATCGCGGGCGTGTCGGCATGGGGCACCGTCAGCACCCTCGAGCACCGGCACTGGGAATCGATGGTGTCGATCAACCTGATGGGGCCGATCCACGTCATCGAGTCGTTCGTCCCGCCCATGGTCGCCGCGGGTCGCGGCGGTCACCTGGTCAACGTGTCGTCCGCAGCCGGCCTCGTCGCGCTGCCCTGGCACGCCGCGTACAGCGCGAGCAAGTACGGGCTGCGCGGGGTCAGCGAGGTGCTGCGGTTCGACCTGGCGCGCCACGGCATCGGGGTGTCGCTGGTGGTTCCCGGCGCGGTGCAGACGCCGCTCGTGCAGACCGTGGAGATCGCAGGCGTCGACCGCGAGCACCCGCAGGTGCGCAAGTGGGTCGACCGGTTCGGTGGCCACGCCGTCTCGGCCGAGCACGTCGCCGATCGCATCCTGGTCGGCGTCAGACGCAACCGCTACCTGATCTACACCTCGCCCGACATCCGGGCGCTGTACGCCTTCAAGCGGTTCGCGTGGTGGCCCTACAGCGTCGCCATGCGCCAGGTGAACGTGATCTTCACCAAGGCGCTGCGGCCGTCGAAGGCCGGCTGACGCTCAGCGCTTGCCCCAATCCCAGGGTGGCGCAGTCAGATTCGTCTGACCGGTGATGAGGGTCTCGCCCCAGTCCTTGTGCAGTTCGATCTCCGCGGCGTCCTCGCCCGCCAGGAGTTCGCGCATGGCGGGGGAGTGCGTGACCACGACGACCTGCGTCACCGCCGCGGCCGACCGGATCATCGCTGCGAGCGGTGGAATGAGGTCGGGGTGCAGCGACGTCTCCGGTTCGTTGAGCACCATGAGCGACGGCGGCGACGGACTGAGCAGCGCCGCTCCCCACAGCAGGAAGCGCAGGGTGCCGTCGGACAGTTCGGCGGTGCGCAGCGGGCGCAGCATCCCCTTCTGCTGCAGTTGGAGTTCGAACAGGCCGTCGTTGGTTGCCACCGACACCGTCGCCCCGTCGAAGGCCTCGGCGACCGCGCGATGCAGATCGTCGAAACCCGCCTCGACGATGGTCTGCACCGCGGCGGCCAGGTCGGCCCCGTCGTCGGCGAGCACGGGCGTGCGGGTGCCCACCCGCGGCTGGCGTGCGGGTGCTCCGGCGTCGACCCGGAAGCCGTCGTAGAACCGCCACGTGCGCAACCGATCTCGCACCGCGGCCAGTTCGGGCAGCGCACCGGCGCTCGCGAACTCGGCCAGCACGCTGCGGTAGGCGGGCAGCGACTTGGTGAGTTGATCGAACCCGCGCCCGGACTCCGATGCCACCTCGGCGTAGTCGCGGCCGCGCGACACCAGCGTCGCACTCCTGCGCAGTCGCGGGCCCGCGAACACCGCCTCGCGCTTGATCTCCGGGTCGCGCCCGAACATCGACTTCGGACCGGCGTACTGGGGCAGCCCGAGATCGATCAGGTAGCCGAAGTCGTCTGAGCTGAAGCCGAGTTCGAGTGAGACGGGCCGGTTGCGGGTGGTGCCCTCGAGGGTGCCGGTGCGACGCGCTCCGCCGAGCACCTCGGGCCCGGCCCACAGCACGGACTCGAGGCCGCCCTCTCGGGCGAGCGAGCCGATGACCTCGTTGCGCGCGCAGGCCGCGAGCAGACCGAGCGCGCGATAGACCGACGACTTGCCGGTGCCGTTGGCGCCCGTCACGACGGTGAGGCGAGACAGCGGCATGATCACTTCGCGCAGCGATCGGTAGCCCCGGACGGCGACGGTGTGCAGCACGGTGGCGACGTTAACCCGGGAGACCGACGGATTCCGGGCGCGCGGCTTCGGAGCCCGCCATGGCCAACTCGAGTCGCACGCCGAGCAGGCGCACCGGCCTGTCGAGTTCGAACTGGTCGAACACCGCGAGCGCCGTCTCGACGACCGTGGCCTCGTCGGTGGTGGGCGCCGGCAGCTTGCGGATCTTCGTCCTGGTGAAGAAGGTCTTGGTGCGCACCGTCACCGCGACCCGGGTGACGACGCGCTCCTGCGCCACCACTTCGGCGAGGGTCTGCTTGGCCAAAGTCTCGATGGCCGAAGTCATCTCGTCGCGGTCGGTCAGATCGGTCGGGAACGTAGTGACGTGACTGCGCGAGCGCGGTACCCACGGCTCGGATCGGACGGTCTCGTCGCCGCCGCCCTTGGCGAGCAGGAGGATTCCCAGTCCCGTCGACGGGCCGAAGGCGTCGGTGAGCACGGCGGGGTCGGTGGTCGCGAGGTCGGCGACCGTGGTGATGCCCATCCCCGCGAGACGCTTCGTGGTCTTCGGGCCGACGCCCCACAGCGCGTCGACCCCCCGGTCGCCCATGACGGGCATCCAGTTCTCGTCGGTCAGCGCGTAGACCCCGCCCGGCTTGCCGAAGCCCGTCGCCACCTTGGCCCGCTGCTTGTTGTCGCTGATGCCGACCGAGCACGACAGGCCCGTTTCGGCGGCGACGACGGTGCGGATGCGTTCGGCGAACTCGACGGGGTCGACCGTGCCGTCCGGGTCGTCGAGTCCGACGTACGCCTCGTCCCAGCCCCACACCTCGACGGGGTGGCCGAGATCGCGCAGCAGGCCCATCACCTGTTCCGACGCCTCGTCGTAGGCGGCGGAGTCCGACGGCAGGAACACCGCGTCGGGGCACTTGCGTGCCGCCGCACGCAGCGGCATGCCCGCATGGACGCCGAATTCACGCGCCTCGTACGACGCGCACGTGACGACCTTGCGTGGTTCGGCCGGATCGCCGTTGCCGCCGACGATCACGGGTGACCCGACGAGGTCGGGACGGCGCCGCAGTTCGACCGACGCGAGGAACTGGTCGAGGTCGACGTGCAGAACCCAACTCATGTCAGGTACCGCACAGCTTCCGAACCACGTCCTCCCAGGCCTTGCCCTGCGTCTCGAGGCTGCGGCGCAGGTCCTCGACCTGGTGGGTGACGTAGTCGGCGTCGAGCAGGGCCAGCAGTGCGTCGGTCTGGCCGTCGAGGTCGCCGTTGGTGCCTGCGGTGGCGAGCAGCATCCGGATGTGGGAGCGGTGCAGCATCGCCGGCGCGTTGAACCGGGTCTGCGGGTCGCGGCCCGCGTCCGACAGCAGCGCCCGGTGGTCCCAGGCGAAGCGGAGGCGTTCGCGGCCGTAGGCCAGCAGTCGCTCGAGCGGCGGCGCCCCGGGTCCGAGCGGAGGCGGACCGAACATGAAGGCCTGCTGCTGTACCTTCTCGTCCTCGTCGAGCAGGACGATCATCAGGCCGGCGCGGCTGCCGAACCGGCGGAACAGCGTGCCCTTGCCGACACCGGCAGCCGAGGCGACGTCGTCCATGGTGACCGCGTCGGCGCCGTGCTCGGCGATCAGCGTGCGAGCCGCGTCGAGGAGCAGCGCCCTGTTGCGGGCGGCATCGCCGCGTTCGTGCGGCGCAGAATCGGTGATCGGGAGCCCGGCCAGCCCGGCTGACTCGTTGATGGCGGCCACTACCGCACTTTAGCTCAGCCGGAATCAATCGGACCACGGTCCGGTTATCCTGTGCAAGCATCAAGGGGCTACGAAAGGGAATGGAAGATGTCGAACGTCAAGGTATTGGTTCTGCTGGGCAGCCTCCGGAAGGAGTCGGTGAATCGGCAACTCGCCGAAGTCGCCGCGGACGTCGCGCCGGCGGGGACGTCGGTCGAACTGTTCGACCGGCTGGGTGAGGTGCCCTTCTACAACGAGGACATCGACAACGAGGACGCACCGGAACCGGTGCGGGCACTACGTGCCGCGGCCGCCGAGGCCAACGCTGCGCTGATCGTCACGCCCGAGTACAACGGCAGCATCCCGGGCGTGTTGAAGAACGCCATCGACTGGCTGTCGCGGCCGTATGGCAACAGCGCGTTCGCGGGCAAGCCCGCCGCGGTGGTGGGTGCTGCGTTCGGTCAGTACGGCGGCGTGTGGGCGCACGACGAGACCCGGAAGTCCTTCGGCATCGCTGGCGCCCGGGTCGTGGAGGACCTCAAGCTGTCCATCCCGGCCACGTCGTTCGACGGCAAGCACCCGCGCGAGAACGCCGAGGTGGTCTCCGACCTGCGGGACGTCGTCGAGAAGCTGGTGGCAGAGGTCGGCTAGTTCGTTCGTATGCGTGTCACGAGGGCATCAGCGGAATAGACTCCTCGCTGATGAGCTGAAGCACCGGCTCGGCTCCGAAGCGTGGAGTGTTGGCGTGCCACGATGTCCACGATTCTGGCGTATACCTCGCCATCTCTAGGCAATCTCTATCCGATCGCGGCGCTACTGTGCGAACTGCGGCGGCGCGGCCATCGGATCGTGCTGAAGACGCATGTCGCAGGCCAACCTGTCGGGCGTCGGGCCGGTTTCGACGTCACACCCGTCGATCCAGGTATCGAGGCGATCGCCATGACGGATTGGATGGCGCGCACCGGTTGGCAGGCGATCAAGACGGGTTTCAGGGTGTTCGCCGATCGGGCCGCGCTCGAGGTCGACGACCTGCGCTGCGCGGTTGCCGCGTCCCGGCCGGACGCCCTCCTCATCGATGCCAATTGTTGGGGAGCAGCAGCATTCGCCGAGGCGGCGGATCTGCCGTGGGCGTCGTTCTGGCCGTATCCGCCCTACCTTCCTTCTCCTGCCGTCCCGCCTTTCGGGCTCGGCCTACGCCCGCGGCATGGAGTCCTCGGACGGGTGCGTGACGGGGTGGTGGGCACGGCGATCAACGGCCTACTGGACCGGTCGATGATCGAACCGCTGGGCCGCATCCAGCGTGCGCTGGGCACCCAACCGATCAGCTCGGCAGACGATTTCATCCGGCGCGCACCGTTGGTTCTGGTCGGGACAGCCGAGCCGTTCGAGTATCCCCGGCCGGACTGGGGGGAGCGGGTGTCGTTGATCGGCCCGTGCGAGTTCGGTGCGCCAGCAACCATCCGCGCACGGAGATCATCGGAACGGCCGACCGTCCTGGTAACGAATTCCTCCGAGCGTCAAGGTGACGACGCTCTGCCCGTCGTGGCGATGGCGGCGCTGGCTGAGCAGCCCGTGAGCGTCATCGCGACGTTCCCGTGCGGTGTGCCCGACGGCATTCACATTCCAGACAACGCGACCGTGCACTCCTTCGCCGAGCACGGCCCGTTGCTGGACACCGCGGCGTGTGCGATCACACACGGCGGGATGGGCGCGACGCAGAAGGCACTGGCCCGGGGCGTGCCGGTGTGCGTCGTGCCCTTTGGGCGCGATCAATTCGAGGTGGCCCGCCGGGTCGAGATGTCACGCAGCGGCACACGACTGGTGGGGAGACGGCTGAGCCCGCCACGGCTGCGATCGGCGGTTCTCAAAGCAATGACCATGACCGCAGGCGCCCGTAGGGTGGCCGACGGCTTTGCCGCGGCCGGGGGGCCCAGGCGGGGAGCAGACCTTCTGGAGTATCGACTACTCGGAATGCCGGCGACCGGCGGCTGAGATGCCCGTGCAATGCGTCAAGTGCGGTACCGAACCCCGTGTGGGAGCCCGGTTCTGCGACGCCTGCGGCGCACCCATGTCGGCCCCGCATCACGCCGAGTTCAAACAGGTGACTGTGCTCTTCGCCGACGTCGTTCGATCCATGGATCTGGCGGCGTCTTTGGGCACCGAACGACTGCGCGAGGTGATGAGCGAGCTGTTCAAGCGTTCGAGGACGGTGGTCGGGCAGTACGGCGGATCCGTGGATTTCACCGGTGATGGCGTGATGGCGGTCTTTGGCGCACCGGTTGCTCTGGAGGATCATGCTTTGCGCGCCTGTCTGGCGGCATTGGACCTGCAACAGCAGGTGCGCCAGTTCGACGCCGAGGTGCACCGACGCGACGGGGTAGGGCTGCAGTTGCGGGTCGGGCTGAACTCGGGCCAGGTGATTACCGGTGAAATCGGTTCCCTGCCAGGAAGTTACACCGCCATCGGGTCACATGTTGGGATGGCGCAGCGGATGGAGGCCGTGGCCCCGCCCGGCGGGGTAATGCTCAGCGGTTCGACCGCGCGGCTGGTGGACGGTGTCGTCGAGCTCGGTGCGACGCAAATGGTGCGAATCAAGAACGCCGACGCCCCGGTGCCTGCTCGACTGCTGATGTCCGCGGCGATGAGCGCGGGCCGCGGGCGCCGGGAGTCAAGTCTGGTCGGGCGAGATACGGAGTTGCGTTCGCTAGCAACCCATCTGGACAACGCTCTCAGTGGGGCAGGCGGCATCGTCGGGGTCATCGGGCCGCCGGGTATCGGCAAGAGCAGGCTCGTCACCGAGGTGCTCCGCGTGGGTCAGGGCAAGGGGATCGGCGTCGTCTCCACGTTCTGCGAGGCGCACGCCCGTCAGGTGCCGTTCCACGCGGCGGCCCGGCTGTTCCGCAATCTCACCGGCGTCGGCAGCCTGCACGGGCAGGCCGCGCGCGAATGCGTCCGTAACCATTTGCCCGGCACCGACCCGGCCGAACTGCTCCTGTTAGATGACCTCCTTGGCATCAGGGAGTCGGGGAGCGACATCGCTGCCATCGATCCGGACGCCCGCCGGCGCCGCCTCAGCGCACTGCTGGCCGCTGCGTCGGCGGCCCGCCCGGATCCGTCGGTCTACGTCGTGGAGGACGCGCACTGGATCGACGAGGCCAGCGAGTCCACCATTGCGGACTTCCTCTCGTTGCTGCGCGGCAGCCGGTCCATGGCGCTGGTCACCTACCGTCCCGAATATCGGGGCAGGTTGGCCGTCCACGATGCGATCTCGCTCGTGCCGTTGGATGACTCGCAGTCCATTGTGCTGATCGGTGAGTTGCTCGGCACGCACCCCTCCGTTGCCTCGGTGGCGGACGAGATCGCCGAGCACGCCGCGGGCAATCCGTTCTTCGCCGAAGAGATCGTGCGCGATCTCGCCGAGCGCGGCGTCCTACGGGGTCGTGCCGGCTGTTATGTGGCCGCCGATGGCGCCACCGTGACTGGGGTGCCCGCGACGCTGCACTCGACCATAGCCGCGCGCATCGACCGGCTCGGAGACGCGGCGAAGAACGCGCTCAACGCCGCGGCGGTCATTGGTGCCCGGTTCACTGAAAGCCGGTTACATCACCTCGTCGAGCAGGCATGCATCGATGAGCTGATCGCCGCCGAGATGATCGAAACGATGGCTGCCGGCACCGAATACGGGTTCAGGCATCCGTTGATCCGGACGGTCGCCTACGAATCGCAGCTGCGCTCCGAACGCGCCCGGCTGCATCGCCGGTTGGCCTCGATCATCGAGGAGCACGGGCCGGGCACACCCGAGGCCAATGCTGCGCTGATCGCCGGTCACCTCGAGGCCGCCGGCGACCTGAGGGCGGCGTTCGACTGGCACATGCGCGCCGGGGCGTGGCTGACCGGACGCAACGTCGCGGCCGCCTGCGCGAGCTGGCGGTGCGCCGCCGAGGTGGCCCAACGGCTGCCCGCGGGCGATCCGGACCGTCTGCGGTTGCACATCGCTGCCAGCGCCACGCTGTGCGGAATGGCATGGCGCGCCAGCCTGGCCGACGCCGAGGCCGAGTTCGACAAATTGCGGCGATTGTGCGCGGAACAGAACGATCAGCGATCCCTTGCGACCGGGATGTCCGGTTACGTGATGGCTCTGACCTTCCACAATCGCCCACGCGCGGCATCGGCACATGCGTCGGTGCTAGTGCGTCTGCTAGAGCGCATCGGTGATGACTCGCTGACAGTCGCCTTGTCGTTCGGGGCGCTGGCGGCCAACTGGGAGACCGCTGAGGTAGCGGAGATGGATCGGATGGCCCAACGGGTCATCGACCTAGCAGCCGGGGACCCGCACGAGGGTGGCGCGATCTTCGGGTCGCCGTTGGCGCTGGCGATTGCCATCCGTGGCATCGCCGGGATGTGCTTCGGGAGGCCGGGGTGGAAGGACGACCTCGACTGTGCGATTGGGATGTCACGCACGCTCGAGCCGTTGATTCTCGTCGTCACCACCTTGCACAAATACGCACAGATCGGTCTTGGTGCGCTGCGACCCGGCCCCGACGCGCTGCGGGACACCGCTGAGGCGCTCGCCGCCGCACTACGCGACGGGGATGACTTCACCGTGGTGCACGCGCACCTGGCCCGGGGGATAGTCCTGCTCGCGGGGGATGGCATCGATGTCGACGCCGGCTACGAACATTTGGGATTGGCCCGGTGCAGCGCCCTGCGAGGGTGTGGCAATGCGTCGATCGTGCACATCGCCGACATTCAGTTCGCACGCCGGCAAAGTGCACTCGGTGACCTGGACGGCGCTATATCCCTCGCCGGTGGGGTGGTGGACGCCTTGTTCTCCACCGGCGCCGTGGTCTGGCGTGCCCCGGCGGTGATTGTTCTGGTCGAGGCGCTACTCGCACGCGGCGCATACGGGGACGTGTCGGCAGCCCGCGCGGCGGTCGAGCGACTCGCGACGATGCCCACTGATCCAGGATTCGTGCTGCACGAGATCCCGCTGCTGCGATTACGGGCCCTGTTGGCCCGTGCCGACGGTGATGTCCTGGCCGAGCGAGACTTTGCCGCTCGGTATCTGGCGCTTGCCCGGACCTGCGGCTTCGACGGACACGCGGCCCTTGCTGCGGTGATGGTGTCGGAGTCAACGCACCCGCAGGGCAGGGTCTGAATTTGCTGTCGGGGGCCTGCCACCGACTGGATGTCGGTGCCGGCTGATAGAACGACATCTGACGCACGACACGGCGCGGATGTGACGTGCGACACGCCGGTGATTTCTAGTGCCGAGCGCTTACGACCAGGGAATTCCATGAATGTCGTTCAGAACATCTTGTATCCGTATCGCTTGTCGGCCACTAGGTGTAGTGTCTTGCAGACCGACAGACCCCCACGGTTCCTCACCGAATCGCAGGTCGGCCGGAGCGCACAATCCGGCTGGATCGGGTCTCGGACCCGGGTGGATTCGTCGCCCCGATCGGCCGGGAGCGCAGGAATTTCACGGGTCCGTGGGTCGCTGAACATCAGTGAGAAGCAGTAGCCAGTTAGTCAGTTTCCGCAGAGGAGTCGTGCCGCAGATGACCGTCACCGTTTACACCAAGCCGGCTTGCGTGCAGTGCAACGCCACCTACAAGGCGCTCGACAAGCAGGGCGTCGCGTATGACGTCATCGACATCACCGAGAACCCCGAGGCGCGCGACTACGTCATGGCGCTCGGGTACCTGCAGGCTCCCGTCGTGGTGGCCGGCGGCGATCACTGGTCGGGTTTCCGGCCCGACCGGATCAAGACCCTCGGCGGAGCCGTCGCTGTCACGGCCTGACGATCGGGTGTTCGGCGACCAGGGAGGAGGAAGCGGGATGTCGGGAACGAATCTCGTCTACTTCTCCAGCGTCTCCGAGAACACCCACCGCTTCGTCGAGAAGCTGGAACTGCCTGCGATCCGCATCCCGCTCCGCGAGCGCATCCAGGTCAGTGACCCCTACGTGCTGGTGTTGCCCACCTACGGCGGTGGGCACGCGAACGGCCCCGATCCCGACGCCGGGGGATACGTCCCCAAGCAGGTGATCGCCTTCCTGAACGACGAACACAACCGATCGCTGATCCGCGGCGTCATCGCCGCGGGCAACAGCAATTTTGGCGCCGAATTCGGCTATGCCGGCGACGTCGTCTCCCGCAAGTGCGGCGTCCCATACCTCTACCGCTTCGAACTGATGGGGACGACCGATGACGTCTTCGCAGTGCGAGCGGGCCTAGAAGACTTTTGGAAGGACCAGACGTGTCACCAACCCTCACTGCAGAACCTGTAGTCACGCCACACGCCGTGGCCGGCGAGATGGACTACCACGCGCTCAACGCGATGCTCAATCTGTACGACGCGGACGGCAAGATCCAGTTCGACAAGGACCGGGAAGCCGCCAACCAGTACTTCCTGCAGCACGTCAACCAGAACACGGTCTTCTTCCACAACCAGGACGAGAAGCTCGACTACCTGGTGCAGAAGGAGTACTACGAGCGCGAGGTGCTCGACCAGTACTCGCGCAACTTCGTCAAGACGCTGCTCGACCGGGCGTACGCCAAGAAGTTCCGCTTCCCGACGTTCCTCGGTGCGTTCAAGTACTACACCTCCTACACGCTCAAGACGTTCGACGGGAAGCGCTACCTCGAGCGCTTCGAGGACCGCGTCGTGATGGTGTCGCTGACGCTGGCCGCCGGTGACACCACGCTGGCCGAGAAGCTCGTCGACGAGATCATCGACGGCCGGTTCCAGCCGGCCACCCCGACGTTCCTCAACTCGGGCAAGAAGCAGCGCGGCGAGCCCGTGTCGTGCTTCCTGCTCCGCATCGAGGACAACATGGAGTCGATCGGCCGCTCGATCAACTCGGCGCTGCAGCTGTCCAAGCGCGGCGGCGGAGTGGCGTTGCTGCTGACCAACATTCGCGAGCACGGCGCGCCGATCAAGAACATCGAGAACCAGAGTTCCGGCGTCATCCCGATCATGAAGCTGCTCGAGGACTCGTTCTCGTACGCCAATCAGCTCGGGGCACGCCAGGGCGCAGGCGCGGTGTACCTGCACGCGCACCATCCCGACATCTACCGGTTCCTCGACACCAAGCGCGAGAACGCCGACGAGAAGATCCGCATCAAGACGCTGTCGCTGGGCGTCGTGATCCCAGACATCACGTTCGAGCTGGCCAAGAAGAACGAGGACATGTACCTGTTCTCGCCGTACGACGTCGAGCGCGTGTACGGCGTGCCGTTCGCCGACATCTCGGTCACCGAGAAGTACTACGAGATGGTCGACGACGCCCGGATCCGCAAGACCAAGATCAAGGCGCGCGAGTTCTTCCAGACCCTCGCCGAACTGCAGTTCGAGTCCGGCTACCCGTACATCATGTACGAGGACACGGTGAACCGCGCCAACCCGATCAAGGGCAAGATCACCCACAGCAACCTGTGCTCGGAGATCCTGCAGGTGTCGACGCCTTCGGAGTTCAACGAGGACCTGTCGTATGCCAAGGTCGGCAAGGACATCTCCTGCAACCTCGGGTCGCTCAACATCGCCAAGGCGATGGACTCGCCGGACTTCGCGCAGACCATCGAGGTGGCGATCCGCGGCTTGACCGCGGTCAGCGATCAGACCTCGATCACGTCGGTGCCGTCGATCGAGCAGGGCAACAACGAGTCCCACGCCATCGGGCTGGGGCAAATGAACCTGCACGGGTACCTGGCCCGCGAGCGGATCATGTACGGCTCCGAAGAGGGCGTCGACTTCACCAACATCTACTTCTACACGGTGCTGTACCACGCGCTGCGGGCGTCGAACCGCATTGCGATCGAACGTGGTTCGCGCTTCGGTGGCTTCGAGGACTCGAAGTACGCGTCCGGTGAGTTCTTCGACAAGTACACCGATCAGGTGTGGGAGCCGGCGACCCCGCGGGTGCGGGAGCTGTTCGCCGACGCGGGCATCCGCATCCCGACGCAGGAGGACTGGAAGCGGTTGAAGGAGTCGGTGCAGACGCACGGCATCTACAACCAGAACCTGCAGGCCGTTCCGCCGACCGGCTCGATCTCCTACATCAACCACTCGACGTCGTCGATCCACCCGGTCGCCAGCAAGATCGAGATCCGCAAGGAAGGCAAGATCGGGCGCGTCTACTACCCGGCGCCCTATCTCACCAACGACAATCTGGACTACTACCAGGATGCGTACGAGATCGGCTACGAGAAGATCATCGACACCTACGCCGCGGCCACCCAGCACGTGGATCAGGGTCTGTCGCTGACGCTGTTCTTCAAGGACACCGCGAGCACCCGCGACGTGAACAAGGCGCAGATCTACGCCTGGCGCAAGGGCATCAAGACGCTGTACTACATCCGCCTACGCCAGATGGCGTTGCAAGGCACTGAGGTGGAAAATTGCGTCAGCTGCATGTTGTGACCTCGGGTCTCTGAAAGCAGAAACCCTGTGGCAGGCGAACTTCCGACCGGCGGTGTGATCTACGGGATCACGCTCCGGTCGGAGTTCGTCTATCGCTATGTAGGTCTCACGACCAAATCCGTCGCGATTCGACTGCGGCAACACGTCAAAGTGGCTCGGTCGGGGCGCAAGACGCCGTTCTACGACTGGCTCCGAGTCCACGACGGCGACGACATCGTCGCCGACGAACTCGAGCAGGTAGACGGATTGCAAGAACTCGGGCAAACGGAGATCCTGTGGATCGAGATGCTCCGGCGGGAGGGCCATCCGCTGCTCAACCTCTCACAGGGGGGTTTGGGGCCCATGGGCATCGAGTGGACCGCCGAGATGCGGGAAGCTGCTCGGCTTCGCTCGACGGGGCGCAAGGGCGTAAGCAGATTCGCTGAAGAGAATCCGTTCTACGGTCGGAGTCACGACGCGCAACTGCGCGCGAAGTGGTCACAACTCCGGCGGGGACAGAACCTGGGGCCGAACAATCCCAACTACGGGAAGTTCGGACAAGATCACCCCAGCTTCGGCCATGTCATGTCGGAGCAGGCCCGCGAGACACTTGCGGAGCAGCGACGAGGAGCCGGGAATCCGAATTTCGGGCGTCGGGCGAGCGATGAAACGCGTGCCAAGATGTCGGCCGTCCGCAGGGGCCGGCCGATGCCGTCGAGCAGGCGCAGTGCTCACACTCGGCATCACACCAATCGGGGAATCACGAAGGACACGTGTCGATACTGCGCTGAAGAGTCGGAATGAGTTCGACGACCGTTGAGGTCATCCTCATCACCGCGCTGGTCCTCGGCATCGTCGTCGCGATGTTCGGCGCGATCTACGCCTGGGAGAAGTGGGTCGTCGGCAGTCGGTTGGAGCAGCGCATCGACGACTTATTCGATCGCGTCAATGACAAGTTCTTCCGCTAGCCCTCGCGGGCCTGATCCTCGCGCTGCGCCTTGAGCCGTCGCTCCTCGCGCAGCACGGTCTGATAGCTCTCGCGTTCGGCGATCAGCCACTCGGGCTTCTCCTCGAGCAGCGCATTGATCTGCTCGGTGGTGAGCGCTTCGGTGACCCCGCCGCGTGCGAGACCGGCGATCGAGACGCCCAGCTTGGCCGCGACGAGGTTCTTCGGGTGCGGGCCGTTCTTACGGAGGTCCTTGAGCCACTCCGGTGGGTCGGCCTGCAGGGCGGCCAGGTCGGAGCGGGTGATCGCGTTCTCCTGGAACTCCGGTGGCGTCGCCGGCAGGTACACGTCCAGCTTCTTCGCCGCGGTGGCGGGTTTCATGGACTGCGCGTTCGGCCTGCTCATGGGCCCAGCGTATCGGTAGCCTGAGGCCGTGGCCCCGTCCTCGCTCACCGTTGGGTACGTGCCCGGTGTGACGCCTGCGAAGTGGGCGCGGATCTGGGCCGAACGCCACCCCGACGTACCGCTTCGGCTGAGCACCGTCGATGCGGCCGACGCTGCCGACGCCGTCCGGACCGGCTCTGTCGACGTAGCGCTGCTTCGCCCGCCGGCCGATGCGTCCGGGCTGGCCGTCATCCCCCTCTACGAGGAGACGACGGTGGTCGTGGTGCCTGCCGACCACGTCCTCACCGCCGTCGACACCGTGACCGCTGCCGACCTCGACGACGAGCCGGTCCTGATCCCACTGGACGACGTGGTCGACTGGGCCGCCGCCCCCGGCGTGCCGGTCGAGCACCGGCCCGAAACCACGCGCGACGCAACCGAACTCGCGGCCGCGGGCGTCGGTGTCCTCATCGTTCCGCAGTCGCTGGCCCGGCTGCACCACCGCAAGGACCTGGCGTACCGCCCGATCGCCGAGGCGCCCGGCTGTCCAGTGGCGCTGGCCTTCGCCGAAGGGCCGCCGCCCGTGCTGGTCGAGGAGTTCATCGGCATCGTGCGGGGCCGCACCCCGGGTTCGTCGCGCGGGCGAGCGGAGCCGGCACCGAAGCGCACGGCACGGGAGAAGACACTCGCGAAGCAGGCCGCCCGCGCCGCTGCGGGGAAGGTCGCTCGCAAGCCGGGCGCTGTCAAGCGCGGTCGACGCTAGAACCGCGCGCCCGGTTTGATCCCCGCGGGCGTGGGTAGGGGAGTGGGCATGGAGAAGTTCTCGCTGACGGGACTGGCTGACGAGCAACTCGAGATAGCGCGCACTGCCCACGCCGGGCGCTCCGCCCACACCATCTACGGCGGACACGACCACGAGTTGCGTCAGACCGTGATCGCGCTGACCGAGGGGAATCGCCTCGACGACCACGAAAGCCCGGGCCAGGCAACGCTCTTGGTGCTCCGCGGACGGGTGCGCGTCGCCACGTCCGCGGACGACGCCGACGCCGTCGAATGCGCCGAGGGTGACTACCTGCTGCTCCCGCTCGAGCGGCACAACCTCGCCGCGCTCGACGACGCTGTGGTCCTGCTGACGGTGGTCAAGAAACTCTGACCCGGCTCAATCGGCCACCTTCGCGCCCGTGATCGAGTTTCCGCCGTCGATCGCCAACGTGGTGCCCGTGACGTACGAGGCGCCCGGCACGGCCAGGAACGCGACACCCGCGGCCACCTCGGCAGCGGTCGCCGACCGGCCGACCGGCGTGGCGTTGCCCGCGATGACCTCGGACGGCAACTGGGCGGCCGTGGCGATCCAACCCGGCACCACCACGTTGGCGGTCACGCCGTCGGCAGCGTAGTCGACCGCGACCGACCGGGTCATCCCCAGCATCGCGGCCTTGGCGGTGTGGTAGCCGACGTCCCCGGTATAGGCGGTGAGGATGCCGGCCGTCGAGGCCACGTTGACGATCCGTCCGTACCTCCGCTCGACCATCCCGGGCAGTGCGGCGCGGGTGACGAAGAACGCGCTGTCCACGTTGCGTCGCAGCGCCAGCGCCCACTCGTCGTCGGTCATCACCATCAGCGAGTTGGGACGCTCCGGGCTGTTGACCGACGCCAACCCCGCGTTGTTGACGACGATGTCGACCTTGCCGAACGCCGCCTCCGTCGCGGCGACCAGATCACGCGCGGCGCCGGGATCCATCAGATCCGCGACGAACGAGTGCGCGGCAATGCCCTCGGCCTGCAGATCGCCGGCCCGCTCGGCTGCTCGATCGGTGGTCCCGGTGACCATCACCGACGCACCGAACTGGCCCAGCAGCCGGGCTGACGCGAACCCGATCCCCAGATCGCTGCTCGATCCCGTGACGAGCGCCACCTGGCCGGTCAGATCGAATGCGGCGGGCACCTTTGTGGGCATCGTGTTACGTCCCTTCCGATTTCAGCGTGCCAACCCGTGCCGGGCTGGCCTGTCGGAAGAACACTAGATCGCCTCTCGATCCGTTTCTAGGTCGAATGACCAAAACTTGGACGTTCGTACAAACTAGTAACCGCCATGTCACGCCGACGAAATGGATCGCGCTGACACTCGTTGACGTGAGCATGAATCGCATGTCCGGCATCGCATCTCTGGCCGCGACCGTCCTGCTGTTGGCGACCACTGCCTGCTCGGGCTCCAGCAATCAGGCGACCGACGCCGAAGCTTTGACGTCGTCGATCCGGACCCCGATGATGTCCGACCCGCCGCCGCTGGACCCCGACGTGTTCTATCAACCCGAGGGCCTGCTGATCATGACGTCGGCGTACCAGGGCCTGCTGCGCTATGCACCGGGGACGACCAAGGTGGAGGGCCTGCTCGCCACGGAATGGGTTGTCTCACCCGACGGTCTGACGTACACGTTCACGTTGCGCGACGGCGTGAAGTTCTCCGACGGAACACCGTTCGACTCGGCGGCAGCCAAGGCCAGCTTCCAGCGCCGGATCGACATGGCAGCGGGCCCGTCGTACATGCTCGCCGACGTCGCGAGCATGGCCACACCCGACCCGTTGACCTTCGTCGTCACGCTCACCAAGCCGGTGGCGCCATTCGTCGACTATCTCGCCTCGCCCTATGGTCCGCTGATGACCAGCCCGGCCGCCATCGCCGAGCACGCAGCCGGTGACGACCGCGCCGCGGCATGGTTGGCATCGCACACCGCGGGCACCGGCCCCTACGAGCTGACCGAGGCGGTCCCGGCCAGTCACTACACGCTCAGCGCCAATGCGAATTACTGGGGCGAGAAGCCGCAGATCTCCACCGTCTCCCTGCCGGTCATTCCGGCTACCGCCGTGCAACGGCTGCAACTCGAGAACGGGCAGCTCGACATGATCCTGCACGGGCTGTCCAAGGGCGACTACGAGGGCCTGAGCACGAACCCCAACACCGAGGTGCGGCAGGAGAACGCGCTGGTGAAGGCACTCGTGATGGTGAACCCCGACTCGCGCGTCTTCGGGCCTGCCCCGGCAAGGGCGGCGCTGACCGCGGGCCTCGACCAGACCGCGCTGACGACAGCGGTATTCGGCGATCAAGGGTCCCCGTCCACGCAGTTCTATCCCACCGGGATGCTGCCCGACGGTGCCGTTCCCGACGTCCACGCCTTCGATCCGTCGAAGCTGAAGGCCCTCGGCGCCGCAGGGGGCGACGTCGAGATCGGCTTCCCGACCGGCGACAGCAGCCTGCAGGACCTGGCCAACCAGATGCAGGTGATCCTGCAGCAGGCGGGACTGACGGCGACCGTCCGCGACTTTCCCCTCGCGCAGTTCTTCGCGCTCGTCGACAACCCCGACCAGCGGCCGGACCTCCTGCTGGCCTCCTTCAATCCCGATGCGGCGCATCCGGATACGTGGTCGCGGATCTACCAGTACACGAATGCGCCGGTCAACCTGCAGGGGTGCTCGGTGCCCGCAGCGGACGAGTTGCTCGACGCCGGTAGCGCCGAGCCCGACCCGGCCAGGTCGCAGGCGCTGTATGTCGACGCGGCGAAGGCCTACCGTGACTCGATGTGCTGGGTGAATCTGGGAGACCTCCACAACACGATCGCCGCCCGGAAGGGCTACTCCAACTGGAGCAGCCAGCCGGCCTGGATGTGGGACACCGACTTCTCCACGGTCACGTATCAGGGGTGAGGTGAGTGGCCACCCAGACGGGGAACACCGCGCGTGGCGTGCAGCGCCGCACCGAGATCATCGACGCCGCGATAGCGGTCATGGCGCAGGTGGGCCTGGCCGGGCTCTCGATGCGGGTAGTGGCCAATCAGGCCGGAATCCCACTGGGTGCGCTGAGCTATTACTTCGACGACAAGGCCGACCTGGTCGCGCAGGCCTTCCAGCAGCTGTCGGACCGCGAGATCGAGCGGGTGGTCCGCACCGCCGAGCAGTTGTCGCCGTCGATGTCGGCAGACCAGTTGGCGGACGCCGTGGCCGACATGATCATCGACGGCTTCACGTCACCGCAGGGCGCGATCGTCACGCGCTACGAACTGGTGACCGAGGCCAGCCGGGATGAGCGGCTACGGCCGATGTTCGAAGCGTGGTACGCCGCAATGGTTCCCGCCCTGAGCCGGCTCTTCCGCGATCTCGGCTCCCGTCAGCCCGAACTGGACTCCCGCACCGTGATGGCGGTGACCGCGGGGCTGGAGATCGACAACATCTACCGACCGCTGGGACCGGTGGACAAGCGACGGATCCGCGCCACCATCCGGCACGCGTTCCGGGCCTTGATCGCCATGCACGAAACCACCTGAGCGTCAGCTCACCTCACAGAAGGCGGAAGTCAATTGCTGGGCAGCGCATTCGGACCGGACATCACCTTCCTCGGCGTGCCGCGGTGTGACCTCGACGACGTGTCGAGTTACGCCGATGCCGACATCGTCATCCTGGGCGCGCCGCTCGACGGCGGCACGACGTACCGATCGGGCGCCCGCTTCGGGCCGTCGGCACTACGCCAGGCCTGCTACCTGCCGCAGGACGGGTCCCGCCCCAGCCTGGCGCTGCGGGTCGACGGGCTCAAGGACCTGAAGGTGTACGACGCGGGCGACGTGGCGCTCTACAACGGAAACATCGAGCAGGCAGTCGGTTTGATCGAGGAAGAGGTCTACAAGGTCTGCGCCGCCGGTGCGATCCCGATCATCCTCGGCGGCGATCACACGATCGCCTGGCCCGATCACACCGGGGTGGCCCGTCAGCACGGCTTCGGCAAGGTGTCGATGATCCACTTCGACGCCCATGCCGACACCGGCGACCTGCACTCGGGATCGCTCGTCGGGCACGGTCTGCCGATGCGGCGGCTGATCGAGTCGGGCGCACTGCGCGGCGATCGCTTCCTGCAACTCGGGCTGCGCGGGTACTGGCCCGACGAGCCGGTGCTGCAGTGGATGGCCGCCCAGGGCCTGCGGTCCTACGAGATGACGGAGATCGTGAGCCGTGGGTTGGAGACCTGCCTGACCGAGGCCTTCGCGATCGCCACCGACGACTGCGAGGGCGTGTTCCTGTCGGTCGACATCGACGTATGCGATCCGGGTCATGCACCCGGCACGGGAACCCCTGAGCCGGGCGGCTTCTCGGCGCGCGAGCTACTCGATGCCGTGCGGCGGATCTGCTACGAGCTGCCCGTCCTCGGCGTGGACGTCGTCGAGGTGGCACCGCCGTATGACCACGCCGACATCACGGCGCTGCTCGGGAACCGCGTCGTCCTGGAGGTGATATCGGCCATCGCGCGGCGCCGCAAGGATGCCGAACAGGGGACGACCTGGGATCCCCGCCAGCCGTTGCTCGCGGGACGCGAGGTCGACGAGCAGCTCCGCCTGATCGCCGAAGGCGAGGCGGCGCGCCGACGCGGCGAGGGTGGGGCTCGACCGCACCACCACCACTAGGGGCGCGGCTACTTCGGGGTGTGCTGCGGCCCCTGGGCCTTCTTGTACAGCGACTTGAGCATGCGGTCACGGAACGCGGCGTTGTCGATCAGCCTTACGCCGGCGCCGGCGAGCCTCGGCCGGCCGATCAACTGGTGCATGTAGCGGCCGCGCCGGTACTCCCGGCCCCACGCGGCCTCCATGCGCTGCGCGTAGTTGGTGAAGTCGTCGGGGCCACCGTTGGTCAGCGCCGCGATCGCGCATTCGCCTGCCGCCAGGCCAGATTCGAGCGCCTTGGAGATGCCCGCGCCCGATGCCGGCTTGCCTGCCCCCAGCGAGTCACCGGTGAACAGCACGCCGGGTCGCCATGGCGGCCACGCCGTGAACCCCATCGGCAGCCGCCAAGCCCGCACGCTCTTGTTCTTCTTGAGTTCCTCGATCGGCGGCAAGTCCCAATCCCGCGGCAGCGTCCGCAGGAACTCACCGAGGAACTGCGTCGCGTTGATCGACTGCCAATTCTTGTAGCTGTTCACGTAGCCGAGCCCGATGTTGAACACGCCGTTGCCCATCGGGAACACCCAGCCGTAGCCGGGCAGCTGGTCACCGTCGAACACGAGCTTGAGGTAGATGTCGAGCGAGTCCGTGTCGGCGCGGTTGGCGTGCATCTCCGAGCGGATCGCGATCGCCGAGTAGCCTTTGTACTCCGAGTCGATCTTGAGCGCGCGCTTGATGGGGGAGTAGGCGCCGTCGGCTGCGATCACCGCGTCGCCGAGGACCTTCTCACCGCCCTTGAGGACGACCCCGACGACGCGGCCGTTGGAGTCGATCTCCGGCGCGCTGACCTCCGCGCCCTGGCGCACCTCGGCGCCTGCGGACTCGGCGTGCCTGAGCAGCAGGGTGTCGAGTTCGGTGCGGCTGACGGTGTGGCCGTGGTCGGGCATGCCGGGCCGCCGCGGGAACGACAGCTCCCACGCGCTGGGGCTGAACACCGTGACGCGGTTGACCCGGTGGAACGCGGACACCTCGTGGGCCAGGCCCATCTTCTGCAGATAGCTGACCGCGCGTGCGGTGAGGCCGTCACCGCAGGGCTTGTCGCGCGGGAACTGAGCCTTGTCCAGGACGACGACCTTGGCGCCGGTTCGTGCGGCCTGCCACGCGGCGGCCGAACCCGAGGGTCCACCTCCGGCGATCACCAGGTCGTATCGCTGCGTCATGGGGCTCGTCTCACTCGCGGGGGCTGCATCTCGGCAGAGATCGTACCCGTGGCGAGAGGGCCCGGCGGGCTGAGCGGAACGGCGCGGTAGAGCAGGTCAGGCGGTACCAGCGGGTACAGTAACTTCGTGCGCAGACCGTCGATACCCCGTCCGGGGCCCCAGCCCGGGGTGAAGGTCGACGCGCGCAGCGAACGCTGGCGGGAGCACCGCAAGAAGGTCCGCTCGGAGATCGTCGACGCGGCGTTTCGCGCCATCGACACCCTCGGTCCCGAGGTGAGCCTCCGCGAGATCGCCGAGGAAGCCGGCACCGCCAAGCCGAAGATCTACCGTCACTTCACCGACAAGTCGGACCTGTTCCAGGCGATCGGCGAGCGGCTGCGCGACATGCTGTGGGCGGCGATCTTCCCGCACATCGACATCGCCAAGGATCCGGCCCGTGAGGTGATCCGGCGCAGCGTCGAGCAGTACGTCCTGCTGGTCGACCAGCATCCCAACGTCTGCCGATTCCTGATCCAGGGGCGGTTCGCCGAGCAGAGCGAGTCGACGATGCGCGCGCTCAACGAGGGCCGCGAGGTCACGTTGGCGATGGCCAGCATGTTCAGCAACGAACTACGCGAGATGGAACTCGACAGCGCCGCGATCGAGCTGGCCGCGTACACCACCTATGGGTCGGCGGCGGCCGCGACCGATTGGTGGCTCGGGCCCCAGGTGGACAGCGAGCGCCGGATGCCGCGCGAGCAATTCGTCGGGTACATGGCGACGATCATGCTGGGCGCCATCAACGGCACGTGCGAGCTGCTCGGCATCAAGATCGACGCCGAACTGCCGCTGCACGAGGGTGTGCAGCGCCGCGAATCCGTCGCCTGATATCCGGTACCCGGGTTCCCAGGTATTCTGGTCGGCATGACCGCAGCCGCTCAGGCCGACGACACGTCCGTCCGCTCAGATTCCGTTCGTTCGGAGCCCGTCCGCACCCGTGCACTCATCATCGGCACCGGATTCTCCGGGCTGGGCATGGCCATCGCGTTGCAGAAGCGAGGAGTCGACTTCCTCATCGTCGAGAAGGCCAACGACATCGGCGGCACCTGGCGCGACAACACCTACCCGGGCTGCGCCTGCGACATCCCGTCGCACATGTACTCCTTCTCCTTCGAGCCCAAGCCGGACTGGCGCCACATGTGGTCGTTGCAGCCGGAGATCTTCGACTACCTCAAGGGCGTCGCCGACAAGTACGGCCTGCGCCGCTACGTCCGGTTCGACTCCCACGTCGAGCGCGCGCACTGGGATGAGGACGAGTCGGCGTGGCACGTCTTCACCGCCGACGGCGACGAGTACGTCGCACAGTTCCTGATCTCGGGCGCCGGGGCGCTGCACATTCCGCTTGTGCCCGAGTTCGCCGGGCTCGACGAGTTCGAGGGGGAGTCCTTCCACTCAGCCCAGTGGAAGCACGACGTCGACATCACCGGCAAGCGCGTCGCGGTGATCGGCACCGGCGCCAGCGCGATCCAGCTGGTGCCCGCCATCGTCGACCAGGTGGCCGAGCTGCAGGTCTACCAGCGCACGCCACCGTGGGTGATGCCGCGGCCCAACAACGCACTGCCGGAGTGGATCCGGCGCCTGTTCACCGAGGTCCCTGGCACCAGGGCGCTGACCCGGCTCGGCATCTACTGGGCCCACGAGGTGGTCGGCTTCGGCATGACCAAGCAGCCGGCCCTATTGCGCGTCGGGTCGTGGCTCGGCAAGTGGAACATCCGTCGCAGCGTGAAGGACCGCGATCTGCGCCGCAAGCTCACGCCGGACTACCGCGCGGGCTGCAAGCGCATCCTGAACTCCGACACCTACTACGGCGGCATCGCGAATCCGAAGACCGAGGTGGTCACCGACCGCATCGACCGGTTCACCGCCAACGGGATCGTGACCGCCGACGGTCGCGAGCGCCCCGTGGACGTCGTGGTGTTCGCCACCGGCTTCCACGTGACCGACTCCTACACCTACGTCGACATCAAGGGCCCCGGCGGCGAGGACCTGGTGGACCGGTGGAACCGCGAGGGCGTCCAGGCGCACCGCGGCATCGCCGTCGCCGACATGCCCAACTTGTTCTTCCTGCTCGGTCCGAACACGGGCCTCGGGCACAACTCGGTGGTGTTCATGATCGAGGCGCAGATCCGCTACGTCGCCCAGGCCATCGCCGCCGTCGACAAGGCAGGCGTCAAGGCGTTGGCGCCCACGCGCAACGCACAGGACGAGTTCAACCGGCAGTTGCACGCCGATCTGGACAAATCGGTGTGGAGCACGGGCGGCTGCAGTAGCTGGTACATGGACGAGCACGGCAGGAACCGGACGCTGTGGGGCGGGATGACCTGGCAGTACTGGTTGGCTACGCGTCGGCTGCGTCGCTCGGAGTTCACGTTCTCCGGACGCTGACGAACGGATCGCGCGCCGACACGCGAACACAAGCGGTTGTGTTGTCCCGCGATGTCGGACCCCAGGGGTAGTGTCGCCTTCAGCTGGCCAAGTCGTCTCGGCGACAACTCTTCTGCAGTGAAATGGGGTTCTGGTGTCCGAAGGAATCAAGCTGGTCGACCGCGTCTCGGCGATCAACTGGAACCGCGTCCCCGACGAGAAGGACGCCGAGGTCTGGGAACGCCTGACCGGTAACTTCTGGTTGCCGGAGAAGGTGCCGGTGTCCAACGACATCCCGTCCTGGGGCACGCTGACCGACCACGAGAAGCAGCTGACCATGCGGGTCTTCACCGGACTGACGCTGCTGGACACGATCCAGGGCACCGTCGGCGCCGTGAGCCTGATCCCGGACGCGCTGACCCCGCACGAGGAGGCGGTGTACACCAACATCGCGTTCATGGAGTCGGTGCACGCGAAGAGCTACAGCAACATCTTCTCGACGCTGTGCTCGACGGTCGACATCGACGAGGCGTTCCGCTGGTCGGAGGAGAACCCGAACCTGCAGCGCAAGGCGCAGATCGTCATGGACTTCTACAAGGGCGACGATCCGCTCAAGCGCAAGGTCGCGTCGACCCTGCTCGAGAGCTTCCTGTTCTATTCGGGCTTCTACCTGCCGATGTACTGGAGCAGCCGCGCCAAGCTGACGAACACCGCCGACATGATCCGCCTCATCATTCGCGACGAGGCCGTGCACGGCTACTACATCGGCTACAAGTTCCAGAAGGGCCTCGCGCTCGCCGACGACGCCCGCAAGGCCGAACTCAAGGACTACACCTACGAGCTGCTCTTCGAGCTGTACGACAACGAGGTGGAGTACACCCAGGACCTCTACGACGGAGTCGGGCTGACCGAGGACGTCAAGAAGTTCCTGCGCTACAACGCCAACAAGGCGCTGATGAACCTCGGCTACGAGGCGCTGTTCCCCAAGGACGAGACCGACGTCAACCCGGCCATCCTGTCGGCGTTGAGCCCCAATGCCGACGAGAACCACGACTTCTTCTCGGGCTCGGGGTCGAGCTACGTCATCGGCAAGGCCGTCAACACGACTGACGAGGACTGGGACTTCTAGCCTCGCGCGCCGAGCCACGAGCACCGGGAGGCGTCGATGGCCGAGTTGAACGACCGTGAGCGGGAAGCGCTGGAGTCCTACCGCCGATACGTCGCGCAGCGGGAACTCTGCGTGACGGGGGAGGCGCCGTGGTCGACCATCGGCGCCTGGTTCACCGAGGATGCGGTCTTCGTCGATCCGGCGTGGGGCCGGGTGCAGGGTCGTGACGAGATCACCCGCTACCTCGACCACTCGATGGCCGGCTTCCAGGGATGGACCTTCCCGGAGGAGTGGACGATGGTCGACGGCGACCGTCTGGTGACGTACTGGTGGAATCGGCTGCCCGGCAGTCGCGCCGACGGATCCCACTATCAGGCGCCGGCGTTCTCGCTGCTCCACCACGCGGGTGAGGGGCTCTTCGACTACGAGTTGGACGTGCTGAACATCGCCGAGATCGGCGAGTTGATCGGGGAATCCGCGTGGATGCCGGGTCCCGGGATGGCGATTCCCGGAGCCCATCCCGATCGGAACATCACCCCACCACGCCTCGCCTCACCCTGACCGCAACGCAACGGCTGCGCGTGACAGCGACAGCGATCTTGACAGTGACTCTCACGCGGGCTTTGAATGAGCCATGGCGATTCGAGTGGTGCAGTGGGCAACGGGTGGGGTCGGCAAGGCGGCCATCGAGGCGGTCCTAGCCCATCCCGACCTCGAACTGGCTGGCGCGTGGGTCCACTCGAAGGCGAAGGACGGCAAGGACGTCGGCGAACTCGTCGGCCTGGACCCGATCGGCATCGCCGCCACCACCAGTGCGGCCGAGATACTCGCCCTCGACGCCGACTGCGTGGTCTACAGCCCGCTGCTCCCCAACGAGGACGAGGTGGTGGCGCTGCTGCGCTCCGGCAAGAACGTGGTGACGCCCGTGGGTTGGGTCTACCCCGACCTGGCGAACTGCGAAGCGATTCTCGACGCCTGCGCCGAAGGTCGCAGTACGTTGCACGGCACGGGGATTCACCCCGGCGGCATCACCGAGCGGTTCCCGCTCATGGTGTCGGCGCTGACCGCCGGGGTCACCCACGTGCGCTCGGAGGAGTTCAGTGACATCCGCACCTACAACGCGCCCGACGTCGTGCGGCACATCATGGGATTCGGCGTGACGCCCGAGGAGGCGATGGCGGGCCCGATCGTCGGCCTGCTGGGCGCCGGCTTCAAGGCATCGGTGCGGATGATCGTGACGGAGATGGGATTCGACGTCGATCCCGAATTGGACACGGTGCAGGAGGTCGCGGTCGCCACCCAGCCGATCGATACGCCGGTGGGCGTCATCGAGCCGGGTCAGGTGGCCGCCCGGAAGTTCCATTGGCGAGCGTTGGTGGATGGCACGCCCGTGGTCACTGCGAGCGTCAACTGGTTCATGGGCGAGGAGCACTTCGACCCCGCGTGGAGCTTCGGCCCGAAGGGCGAGCGGTTCGAGATCGAGATCAGCGGTGAGCCCGACGTCTTGGTCACCTTCAAGGGCCTGCAACCCGACACCATCGAGGAGGGGCTGATCCGCAACCCCGGCATCGTCGTCACCGCCAATCACTGCGTCAGCGCGATCCCCTACGTGGTGGCGGCCGAACCCGGCATCAAGACCTACCTCGACCTGCCGCTGCTGGCCGGCCGGGCGGCGCCTCAATTCGGACGGGGCCGCACGTCGTGATCCTCGACGACTTCCGGCTCGACGGCCGCGTCGCGGTCGTCACCGGCGCTGGGCAGGGCATCGGTCGCGGCATCGCGATCGGACTCGCCGAGGCAGGCGCGAGCGTCGTGATCGGGGCGCGCACCGCTGCCGATCTCGACGAGGTGGTCGCCCACATCGAGGGCGCCGGTGGCACCGCGATGGCCGTCGTGACCGACGTCCTGGTCGACGAGGACCGGCGCCGCCTCGTGGACTCGGCAGTCCAGCGGTACGGCCGCCTCGACGTTCTGATCAACAACGCCGGCGGCACGGGACCGCGGCCCGCGATGGCGACGTCGGAGCGGTTCTTCGACATGGCGATGAAGTTCAACGTCACATCGCCGTTCCTGACGAGCCAGCTCGCCGCGCAGGCGATGGTCGACACCGCGGGCAGCGGGGCCATCGTCAACATCTCCTCGCGCGCGTCGGACATGGTCCTCGGCGCGTTCACCGCCTACGGTGCCGGCAAGGCCGCGCTCAATCAGATGACCCGGAACCTCGCGGCCGAGTTCGCGCCGCTGGTGCGGGTGAACGGGATCATCGTCGGCGGCGTGGCGACCCAGGGACTCGAGGTCGTGCTGACCAACGACGACCTGCGGGCTCAGTTCGAGGCCAACACCCCGATGGGCAGGCCGGGAACGCCGCGCGACATTGCTTGCGCCGCGCTGTATCTCGCGTCGCCGGCGTCGTCGTGGGTGACCGGCAAGCTGCTCCACGTCGACGGTGGCTGCGAGCGACCGGCGATGAACGTGCCCGTACCGCAGTTGCGTCCCAGCCACTGACCCCGGTCGGCGCAGGAGTCAGCGCCGGCGCGCGACCTGGTCGAGGGCCTGCTCGGTGAGCGCGTGCAGGGACTCACTCCGGCCGTATGTCAGCCACCACTCGTAGGCGTACTCGACGGCGGCGACGGCGCTGCGGACCAGGACGCCGGCCCGCATGTCGGTTGCGATGTCGGCGTCCGACAGGCGCGCCGCGACGGCGCCGACGAGTTCGTCGCACTCCTCGCGGCTCAGCAGGGAGGCGCGGCGCAACTCAACCGGCGCCGATGCCATTGCGCGCCGCCACAATTCGAGTGTCTCGTCGTCGTCCACGAACTGCGAAGTGCGGGCGAGGATGGCCGCCGCCAGCGAGTCGGCGACGTCCTCGTCGAGAGGGCGGGCGCGAAAGTTGGCGACGATTCGTGCTCGCCCGCGCTGGGTCGCGCCCAGGAGCAGGTGCTCCTTGCTCGGGACGTGTCGGAAGAACGTACTCGGCGAGATACCGACCTCGTCGGCGATGGCCTCTGTGGTGACGTTGTCGAAACCCTTTGCGGCGAAGAGACGTAACGCGGCCTGCTGGATCTCGGCGCGCAGCGCGATGCGTTGCCGCTCGCGCAGTGGCAGCGGGGCGGCGCTGGCATCACCCTGGGTCGTGGGCACGCTGATGAGTCTTCTGACCACGAGAGTCTGTGTCAACGTGACACCAGGTCGAACGCGTGGCTCACCGCCCGGGCCAGCGCGGCTCGGCGGCGATCGTGCACCTTGCGCGGTTCCCGCGCCGACGCCGTCACCTGGAGCGACGACGGCGACCAGCTGAGTGCGATCGCGGTCAGCATGGACAGCACGTCCACCGGGTCGAGCGACGGGTCGACGTGGCCGCTCGCCTGGGCCGCTTCGATGAGTGTCACCTTCTCTGCATCCCGGCCGTCGGGAAGCAGCGTGCCGGTGGGGTTGCGTTCCAACCGCATCCACGCGGCGAGCCGGACGAGTGCGGGACGCTTGAGGCAGTTGTCGTACAGCGCCACGGCGTACCCGGGGAGATCCCGCGCGTCCAGCGGCACCTCGTCGACGAGCCACGCGATGTGGCTCTCGAAGACGGCGTCGAAGAGGCGATCCTTGCTGCCGAAGTACTGGTAGAGCTGCGCCTTGTTCGACTGTGCTGCCGCGACGATCCTGTCCACGCGGGCGCCCGCGATCCCACGTTCGGCGAACTCCGAGGCGGCGGCGTCCATCAGTCGTTGGCGCGTGGCCTCGCCGCGAGGGGTCGGTGCCGTCTGCATCCGCCGAGTGTAAACCGACCGGTTGGTCTTCGACGCCGAAGGAGGCGTACGCTAAACAGACTAGTTGGTTTATTTGGATGGAGTCATGATGGCGCGACGAGTGCGAGGACTGGCCGCCCCCGCGGCCGACCAACCGCTGGCGGAATGGGATTTCGAGCGGCGCGATCTGCGTCCCGACGACGTCGCGGTGCGGATCACCTACTGCGGCGTGTGTCATACCGACCTGCACGCCTGGCATGGAGAACCGGCCTACGGCAATGTCTTTCCCCTGGTGCCGGGTCACGAGTTCGTCGGTGAGGTCGCCGAGATCGGCGACTCGGTCAGCGACTTCGCCGTCGGTGACGCCGTCGCGGTCGGCAACATCGTGGATTCGTGCGGGGTGTGCGACATGTGCGTCGGCGGGCACGAGCAGTTCTGCGTCGAGTTCCCGACCCTCACCTACGGCGGTGTCGACCGGCGCGACGGCCGGCCCACCCACGGTGCGTACTCGACGGAGTACGTCGTGACCGAGGGATTCGTCTACCACCTACCCGAGGGGCTTGATCCGGCCGGCGTGGCGCCCCTGATGTGCGCAGGCATCACGGTGTGGGAACCGCTGGAGCAGAGGGGGATCGGTCCGGGCATGACGGTCGGTGTCGTCGGGCTGGGTGGTCTCGGCCATCTCGCGGTCAAGTTCGCGGTGGCACTCGGCGCGGAAGTCGACCTGTTCACGACGTCACCGGGCAAGGCCGACGCGGCACGGCGGCTCGGCGCACGTCGGGTGGTCGTGTCCACCGACGAGGAGCAGATGGCCGAGGCGCGGGACCGCTACGACTTCATCATCGACACGGTGGCCGTGGCCCACGACGTCTCCGGATACACGATGGCCCTGAGGTTCGGCGGCACGCTGTGTCTGGTGGGCGCCCTCGACCCGACGTCGATCAACCCGCTGGCGATGCTCGGGCGCAACCTCACCGTCGCCGGCGGCGGTGGGAGGCCGGCGACCCGGCGAATGCTCGAGTTCTGCGGCCAACACGGCATCACCGCCGACGTCGAGGTGCTGCCCGCCACGGCGGTCGGCGACGCCTTCGACCGCCTGGCGCGCAACGACGTCGAGTTCCGCTTCAGCCTGGACATGGCTGGGTTGTAAGGGTGCGACTGTAGGGGAGAGCGCGGTCCTGCTCGCCACGTACGTCTAGTTTGATCGGTCAGCCGAACTGTGTGATACCGCCGTCCACGACGAGTGACTGCGCAGTGATGTATGAAGATTCGGCGCTGAGCATGAAGACGGTCGCGTAGGCGATGTCCCAGGCGCTGGCCTGTCGCCCCAGAGGCCAGCGGATCTTGGTACGGCCCGCGACGGTAGCGTCGCCCACGCGGCCGAGTGGCGTGTCGACAGGACCCGGAATGACGTAGTTCGCTCGAATTCGCCGGGGCGCGCCTTCGAGCGCGACATGCCGGGTGAGGCCGAACAGCGCGGCTTTCGAGGAGTCGTAGGCCGGGAACCGGGTGCCGGCCTTCAATCCGGCCGCCGACCCGATGAACACGAACGCACCATCCTCCTCGAGCAGAGGCATGGCCGCACGCGCCACGAGGAAGTGCGACCGCACATTCACCGCGAAGATGTCGTCCCACAAGTCCGGCGTCGTACCTTCCAGCCCCTTGCCCTCGCCGTACCCCACGTTGGCCACTACGCCATCGAGGCCACCAAGGACTTCGTGAGACTCGTCGACGAGGCGCGCGCACGCCCCGGCATCACGAACGTCGGCCACGACGGGTACCGCCGCGTTGCCTTCCTCCGTGCACAGATCGGCGGTAGATCGCGCAGCGTCCTCGTTGACGTCGACACAGGCCACGCTGGCGCCCTCGCGTGCGCACAGCACGGCGATCGCCCGTCCGTTGCCGACCGTTACGTCCGGATCAGGCGAGGGGCGCGAACCCGCACCGACGACGATGATCTTGCGGCCGTTCAGACGTCCTCGGCCGGTTGCAGTGCCGGCCGACTCGGGGGCGAGGGTCATGGTTCGAAAGGTAACACCGGTGCTGTACGGATGTACAGTCCAATCATGGCCGAAGAGAACGAGTCGCGAGGCGTCCCGCGGTTGATGCCGATTCCAGCAGATCAATGGGATGACGTCGCCGTTGCGGCGATCCGTGAAGCCTTCCCCGCGAGAGCGGTTCAAGCGTTCCGGACGAAGGGGCTGGTGCCGAATGTGCTGGCCACGATGCTTCACCATCCGGCGCTCGCGGCATCGTTCAACCGGTTCGGCAATGTGCTGCTGGCAGAGCCGGCGATCGGTCATCGCGAGCGAGAACTGATGCTGCTGCGGGTGGCCTGGCGTACCCGGGCGCGCTATGAATGGGTGCACCACGTCCGGCTGGCGAAGACCTACGGGCTCGATGCCCGTGATGTCGCTGCCATCGCCCACGGCGACTCGGAATCGTGGTCACCGTTGGAGCGTGACCTCGTCGCGGCGACCGATCAACTGCTCGACCACTACCGCGTCGACGACGACACCTGGGAACGCCTACGCGGTCTGCTCAACGACGAGCAACTCGTCGAATTGCCCTTCATCGTCGGCGCCTATACGAGTTTGGCCATGGCGTTCAACAGCTGGGAGCTTCAGGTCGAAGACGGGGTCGATACGAGCGACGTTCCGCCGCTTCCCGATCGGCCCACCCCGGCGGGACGGTGACGTCCGTCCGGTACCATACGACCGTACAGCGCACGTCGTGGCGCTGAACTTCGAGAAGGGCATCCGATGAGCAGCTACGACTACGTCATCGCCGGCGCAGGTTCGGCCGGATGCGTCTTGGCCAACCGCCTGTCCGAGGACCCGAACATCACCGTGCTCCTGCTAGAAGCCGGTGGCGCCGATCGCAGCCCCCTGTTCCGCGTTCCCAAGGGGTCGGGAAAGTTGTTCGACAGCGAGAAGCACATGTGGCACTACGTCACCACTGCGTTCGGCCCGAACCCGCACTCCGAACAGTGGATGCGGGGGAAGGTGCTCGGTGGTTCCAGTTCGATCAACGGCATGATCTACAACCGCGGTCACCGCGCCGACTGGGACGGGTTGGAACAACTCGGCAACAAGGGCTGGGGCTGGAACGACATGCTCCCCATCTTCATGGGCTTCGAAGACCACGTCCTGGGCGCATCCGCGACCCGCGGCGTCGGCGGTCCGGTGCACGTCTCCGTCCCCCGAGATCCGGACCCGCTGTGCGAGGAAATGATCGCTGCAGGTGCAGCATTCGGCCTGCAGCGCGTCGAAGACATCAACGACTCAGACCAAGCCCGAATCGGATACGCGACTTCTACCATTCGGGACGGAATCCGGGTCAGCGCGGCCTCGGCTTTCCTCAAGCCCGCGCTGAACCGGCCCAACTTGACGGTGCGCACCGGCACGCATGTCGAGCAGGTCATATTCCGCAACGGCAGAGCCGTGGGGCTGCGCGTCAGGGCCAAGGGCGGATCGACAACCGTCCACGCGGCTCGCGAAGTCATCTTGAGCCTCGGGAGCCTCAACACCCCAAAAGCGTTGCACCTGTCGGGGATCGGACCACGGAGCGTCCTGAATGCCGCGGGTGTGGCCGTCCACCTCGACCGCGAGAACGTGGGACGTGGGCTACACGAACACCGCTGCGCCACCCTGCGCCTGCGGTTGAACGAGGACCTCGGCTACAACCGGCAGTTGTCGAGCAGCGTGGCACAGGCCCTGACCGCCGCGCGGTATCTCGCAACGCGAAAGGGGCCCCTGGCCGCCCCGTCCTTCGACATCGTCGGATTCGTCGAGTCCGAACCCGGCGTGGCACGTCCCGATGGCCAGATCATGTTGGGTCCGTGGACGATTCCGCCATACAACCTCGGTGAACCCGTGGCCATCGAGCGGCAGGCCGGTGTCTCGTGCCTGGGTATGGTGCTGCGTCCGACCTCGGAGGGCTCGATAGAGATCACCTCCGCTGACCCGTCGGCGCCGCTGAGTATCGACCCGAACTACCTCGACACCGACTACGACCGTACGACGAGCGCGAACTTGCTGCGGACGATGCGCGGCATCTTCGAACAGTCACCCATCGCCGAGCGCATCAGTCACGAGACCTATCCCGGCCCGAGCGTGCTCTCCGATGCTGACCTGGTCGATACGGTGCTGGATGGGGGCTACTGCGGCTATCACGCCGCCGGGACGTGCGCGATGGGTCCCGGTGACGACGACGTCGTTGACGACCAGCTGCGGGTGCGCGGTGTCGACGGGCTGCGTGTCGTCGACTGTTCGGTCTTGCCCACCATGGTGGCCGGCAACCTCAACGGCCCGATGATGGCAATGGCCTGGCGCGCAGCGGACTTGATCCTTGACCGTCGGTGACCCGACCACGGGTGATCGTTACATCGTGGCGAAGCCTGCATCGACGGGCAACGCCGTGCCAGTGAGGTAGCGCGCGGAGTCGTTGATGAGGAACAGCACCGCGTTCGTGACGTCGATCGGTTCGATGAACGGAACGGGCAACAGGTTGCCCGACATGGCGCTGGCGTCTGGGTTGGCCGCGAATAGATCGGCCATGTGCTCGTTGAAGATCATCGGGGTCCCCACCCCGGTCGGGTGCACCGAGTTGACGCGAATGCCATGCTGCGCATACGCGTAGGCGGCAGACCGCATCAGGCCGACGACACCATGCTTGGAGGCCGCGTAGGCGAAGGTGGCCGCGCTACCGTCGCCGCCGCGACCGACCAGGCCCTGCATCGAGCTGATCAGCACCATCGAACCGCCAGTGCCGCTGCGGATCATCGAGGGGGCGGTGGCGGCGATCGTGTTCCAGACGCCGCGCAAGTTGGTGCCGACGATGTCGTCGAACACCTCTTCGTCGAGCGAGTCGGTCAGGCCCATGCCGACGACGCCGGCGTTGGCGATTACGACGTCGACGTCCCCGAACTCCGCGACTCCGGAGTCGACCGCCGCCTGCACCCCGGCCAAGTCACGCACGTCGGCAACGGCGGTCCGAATTCGACCCCCGGCCTCCCGTACCAACTGCGCGGTCTCAGCGAGATCGGCCTCGGTGGCCAACGGGTAGGGGATCGACGCGATGTCGGCACACCGGTCGATGGCGATGACGTCCATCCCGTGGCGTGCCAGGGCTACCGCGTGGCTGCGTCCCTGCCCCCGCGCGGCCCCGGTGATCACCGCGACGCGGTTCGGTGAGGAGTCCATCCTAGGAAACGTTGGCGGGCATGGTGTCCCACCCGCGTACCGTCGAAGTGCGCGACCGCGTCGCGCCCGCCATGTCGATGTCCCACTCCGGCCACCGCTTGAGGACCTCCTCCAGAGCCACTCGGCCCTCCAAGCGTGCCAGCGGGGAACCGACGCAGAAGTGCGCGCCCCGGCCGAAGGTCAGATGCCCGCCTGGCTTGCGGTGGATGTCGAACCTGTCCGGATCCTCGAAGTGCCGTTCGTCGCGGTTCGCGGACGCCAGCATCATCAGCAGGGCACTCCCCGCCGGCACCACCTGTCCTTGGAAGGTCACGTCGTCGGTGGCGACGTAGCGCGCAACGTGGGGACCCGGAGGCTCGAACCGCAGCAGCTCCTCGATCGCCATCGGAATCAGCTCGTGGTCCTGCGCCAACTCCTTGCGCTGGTCGGGGTGCTCGGCGAGCACCTTGCCCATCCAGCCGAAGAGGCGCCCCGTCGTCTCGACACCCGCGCCCGCGACGACAGCCAGGAACACCACGAGTTCCTGCTTGGTCAACTTCCGCGTGATGCCGTTCTCGTCTTCGAACTCCACGTTGAGCAGTTCGGTGATGAGGTCATCGGAGGGGTTCTTCTCGCGCCAGTCGACGTAGTCGCCGAACATGTCGCCGCGAAAGTACTGGTCTTTCTTGATCTTCATGGGCTTACCCGCTTCGTTGCGCAACACCTCGTTCGCGTGCTCCCGTACTGCGGGTTGTTCGGCATCGGGGATTCCGGCGAGCATGCCGATGGTGCGCATGGGAAGTTCGGCACCGAGGTCCACGACGAAGTCGAAGCGGTCCTCCCCGACGAGCGGATCGAGGCACGCGACGCAGAACGCGCGGATCTTGTCCTCGATGGCGCGCATCTTCTTCGGTGTGAACGCTCGCGAGACGATGGCGCGGTGGATCGTGTGCAGAGGCGGATCCTCGTTGATGAAGATGCCCGGCGGCATCACCGGATCGGTCATGACGACTTCGAGGATGTCGCCCTTGGCCGAACTGAGTCGCGCCGTGTCCTTCAGCGCTGCATCTACATCGGCGTATCGGCTCACGCCCCAGAAGTCATGCCGCTCGTTGTAGTAGACCGGCTGTTCGTCGCGCAGACGCCGGTAAGTGGGATAGGGATCGAGGTCGATGTCGAAGTCCCATGGGTCGTAATACAGATCGCTCAACGTCGGCTCCCTCGGCAACGGCACATTGCACGCGCACAACACCCGTGCTGCTGTACGACTGTATAGGAGTTGAGGACGGCGAGGCAACCGCGCATTGCCATAGGCGCTTCCGGACTACCAGCCGTTCCAATGCGTCACGCGCTCGGGTTCGAGTCGTCGCGCCGGCTTGAAGTCCACGCCCTTGGTGTAGGCGATGGGGAACATTCCGACCTGGCTGTAGTCGTCGTACGGGATGTCCAGCACGTCGGCCGCGGCCCGCTCGCCGTTGCCGAAGAGGTGCAGCGTGGTCCAACACGTGCCCAATCCGCGGGAGCGAAGGGCCAGGCAGAAGCTCCACACCGCGGGCATCACCGACGCCCAGAAGGTGGCGCTCATCGCGGAGGATTTGCGGTCGACCCTCCCCTCCAGGCAGGGGATGAGGAGAAACGGCGCGTCCTGTAGATGGGCGACCAGATGTGCTCCAGAGGCGGCCATCCGTGCTTGCTGCGGCGTTTGGTCCGACGCTTTACCTGCAGCGTTCCGGTTGGATCCCGCGAGATTGGCCCGGTAGACGTCAGCGAGCGCGCGCTTCTTCTCGGGGTCCTCGACGAACACCCATCGCCAGCCTTGGGTGCCGGAGGCGCTGGGCGCTTGGAGTGCAAGGGTGAGGCATTCGCTCAAGACCTCGCGCCGCACCGCGGTGTCGAAGTCGAGCCGCAGGCGCACCGATCGGGTCGTCGACAGGAGTTCGTCGTTGGTCAGGTCCAGAGTCATCGTGGTGCCTTCGCTAGGGTCCATGAACTGTACGAGTGTAGAGCGCCGCGCCGACTTCCAAGTCGGCGTCCGATGACGCTTCGTTTCGAGGCGGACGACCTGTGCTATACGCTCGTACAGTACGGCCGGTCCGCGCCGATGGCCCCGCCCACGAAACCCGAGGAGTCCGCAATGAGCAGTCGGTTCTCACTCGACGGCCGCGTCGCCGTCATCACCGGCGGAGGCACCGGCATCGGTCGCGGTGCTGCACTCGTGCTTGCCGAACACGGCGCCGACGTCGTGCTGGCGGGCCGCCGGCCGGATCCGCTGGAGTCGACGGCCAAGGAGGTCGTGGCGTTGGGTCGTGGTGCGTTGGCCGTCCCCTCCGACGTCACCAGCATGCAGGCCTGTCAGCAGTTGATCGACACCACACTCGAGGAGTTCGGCCGGGTGGACATCCTGGTGAACAATGCGGGCGGGGCGCAGACCAAGCCGATCAAGCGGTGGTCCGAGGACGAGTTCGACGACGTGCTCGCCCTCAACTTGGGCAGTGTCTGGCACTTGTCGAGGGCTGCGTCGGTGCCGATGCTCGCCCAGGGCAAGGGTGCGATCGTCAACATCTCCTCTGGTGCCAGCCTGTTGGCGATGCCCATGGCGGCGCCGTACGGGGCCGCGAAGGCCGCGGTAAACAACCTGACCGGCTCCATGGCGGCCGCGTGGTCGCGCAAGGGAGTTCGCGTGAACGCCATCGCATGCGGTGCCGTCCGCGCGGCAACCCTGATGGACGAAGCGGAGAAGCTTGGCCTCGACGAGAACACGCTCGCCATGTCCAACGGGGTGGGCCGGCTTGGCGAACCAGACGAGATCGGTTATGGCGTGCTGTTCTTCGCCTCTGACGCATCGAGCTTCTGTTCGGGGCAGACGCTGTACATGCACGGCGCGCCGGGGCCGGCGGGAGTCTGACGCCCAGACCTCCACCTTGTGCTTCAGCCCGCCTTCGCTATACATTCGTACAGCGTGAGCGCGCATGGTCACAGTCGAGGAGTGGTGTGAGTTGAGCCGAACAGCAGTCGTGACCGGCGGGGGTTCAGGGCTCGGAGAATCGATCAGCGCCAAGCTGGCCGCGGACGGCCATCGGGTGGCCGTGTTGGACGTGAATCTGGAGAACGCCAAGAAGGTCGCCGCCGAGATTCAGGCGACGGGGGGCGTGGCACTCGCGGTCGGAGTGGACGTGTCGGACGAAGCGGCCGTGGATTCCGCTTTCTCCGACATTCGCGAATCACTGGGTCCCGTCGGCATTCTCGTCACCAGCGCCGCGATCGCAGGGTTCACCCGCTTCGACAAGATCACCCTCGAGGAATGGAATCGCTACCTGGCGGTCAACCTGACCGGAACGTTCCTCGCCGTCCGGGCGGCGCTCTCGGACATGGTGGAAGCCAACTGGGGCCGGGTCGTCACCATCTCGTCAGCGGCCGGCCAACAGGGTGCGCCTCGGCAGGGGCATTACGCGGCCACCAAGGGTGGCGTGATCGCGATGACCAAGACGCTCGCGCTTGACTACGCGCGCAAGGGCATCACCGCCAATACCGTGCCGCCCTTCGTCATCGACTCACCGATGCTCCGGCAACAGCAGGCAGACGGAAAGCTCCCCGCCACTGAATACCTCACCCAGGCCATCCCCGCTGGACGCCTTGGCGCGGGTGACGACGTGGCCGCCGTGTGTTCGTTCCTCTGTTCCGAGGGCGCGGGTTACGTCAACGGACAGGTGATCGGCGTGAACGGCGGCGCCGTCGTGTGATCGATCGATCTCGAAACCCAATCGCTGGGCTTGCACACCAGGAGGTGACGTGCGCGTCGAAGTAGACCCATCCCGCTGCCAAGGGCACACACCGTGCGCGATGATCGCGCCCGAGTCGTTCGTACTCGACGACGTCGACGGCCATGCGCAGGCCATCGTCGTGATGGTCGAGCATCTCGCGCAGGCTCGCGCCGCCCACGGCCGACGAGGAACGACGACGTGACCGACCTTTCAGACGGTTCCCGGTCTCGTGACGCGGAGCCGCGCTTTCACTTCGACCGCCACACTGCGGACTACCGCGAGAGCTTTCTCGACATCACTCACGAAATGCACCAGCGATGCCCGATTGCGTGGACCGACATCTATGACGGCCACTGGGTGGCCGCCGGCGGTGAGCAGGTCTTCGAGCTGGCGCGCTGCCCGCAGGTCAGCAATGACCACGACGTGCGCAATGAGCGCCGGGGCTACAAGGGCATTGGCATCCCCGTCATGATCGAAACGGAGGGATTCCGTGGCGGCATGTTGGAGATGGACGACCCGGAACACCGGTATTACCGCACAGCGCTGAATCCCTACCTGTCACCGGCGGCGGTCAAACGGTGGGAACCGTTCGTCGATGAGATCGTGCGAGCCTGCATCGACGACCACATCGAATCGGGTCGCATCGACTTCGTCGACGACCTGGCCAACGTCGTGCCCGCGGTGCTGACGCTTGCGATGCTCGGTGTGCCTCTGGAGAAGTGGTCGATGTACAACGAGCCGGCCCACGCCTCGGTATACACGCCACCGGACTCGCCTGATTCCGAACGGGTACGCGAGCTTTACATGGCCATGGCCGTGGACCTCTTCACCAACCTGGCGGCGATCCGCGAGGACCCACGCCCAGGGATCATCGACGCGCTGGCCAGAATGCGGATCGATGGACAGGCGCCCCCGGACATCGAGCACATCGGGATGTTGAATCTCTTGATCGGTGGCGGATTCGACACCACCACAGCGCTGACCGCGCACGCGTTGGAGTGGTTGTCGGCCAATCCTGACCAGCGGTCACGGTTGAGCCGGGAACGCGACACCCTGCTCAATCCGGCGACCGAAGAGTTCCTGCGGTTCTTCACTCCGGCCCCCGGTGACGGACGCACGGTGTCCGAGGACCTCGCCGTCGGCGACGCTCACCTCAAGGAAGGTCAGCGGCTCTGGCTGTCCTGGGCGATGGCCAACCGTGATCCTGCGCTGTTTGCCGACCCCGACGAGGTCGTCCTCGACCGGAAGGCCAACCGCCACTTCAGTTTCGGGCTGGGCGTTCATCGGTGCATCGGCTCCAACGTGGCGCGTACGGTGTTCAAGTCGATGGTGACCGCCGTCCTGGACCGGATGCCTGACTACGAGTGTGACCCCGCAGCGGCCGTGCACTACGACAGTATCGGCGTCATCCAGGGCATGCGGCATCTGCCCGCCACGTTCACTCCGCGGAAGCGAACGGGTCCTGGTGTCGACGAGACCGTTGAGAAGTTGCAGAAAGTGTGCGACGAGCAAGGGTTGGCGCGTCCCATCACCGAGATGAAGGAATCGGCGCGGATTTGCGACTAGGCCGCGTCCCTACCGCCACCCCACAGGAAGAGGCAGTCATGTCCAACGACAACCCGGTCGCGGTCGTCACCGGCGCCAGTCGCGGTGCTGGTGCGGGGATCGCCCATGCACTGGGAAGCCACGGGTGCACGGTCTACGTCACCGGTCGCAGCACGGATTCCACCGCAACACGTTCGGCGGGCACCATCGACGAGACCGCGGCGCGCGTCACCGCCGCGGGTGGAACGGGAATCGCCGTCGCCGTCGATCACGGGGACGACGACCAGGTGCAAGCACTCTTCGCGCGCGTCGGCGAAGAGTCGGGCCGCGTCGACATCCTGGTGAACAACGCCGCGATCATCCGCGACGAGATGATGGGCCGGACGAAGTTCTGGGAGGAGCCAGTCAACGTCATCGACACCCTCGACGTGGGGTTGCGCAGCAGCTATGTCGCCACGGTGCACGCAGCGCCTTTGATGCTGCCGCAGCGCAAGGGGCTGGTGGCCTTCTCGTCGTCCTCGGGCGCAGTGCACTATGCCTTTGGACCCGCCTACGGAGTTCCGAAGGCCGGTACCGACAAGATGGCCGCCGACATGGCGTTCGACCTCAAGGAGTTCGGCATTGCGGCAGTGTCGATTTGGATGGGTTCGCTACTCACCGACCGCGTCCGCAAGATCATTGCCAGCAACCCCGAGAAGTTCGGCCACATCCTGCAATCTGCCGAAACCCCCGAACTGACCGGCCACGTCATCTGGGCGCTCTACAACGACCCCGACCTGATGAACGTCACCGGCCAGACACTGATCGGCGCCGAATTGGCGATCAAGTACGGAATCACCGACGAGGGCGGACGGCAACCACCGTCCTACCGCGACCTCTACGACGTCCACCCCCAGCAGCAGTGCGCCCACGTCATGCGATGAGCGCCACGTGAGACTGGACTTCGACGCCGACGTCGAAGCGTTCCGTGCTGAATTCGTCGACTTCCTCGACGCCAATCTGCCGACCACGGCGGACGCGTCGGCGGAACGACCACGATCCAGCGCCCACGTCCCGCAGTGGGCACGTCGGTGGCAGCGCGCTCTTCGACAACGGCTGGCTGCAACCGGGCTACCCGCCCGATTTCGGCGGGCGCAACGCGACCGTGGTCCAGCAGTACGTGTACTTCGAGGAACTGTCGCGGCGGCGCATCTATCAAACATTCAACCCGCAGGGCGTGGGAATCATCGCCGCTTCGCTGATCCAGCACGGCCCACCGCCGAGCAACAGCGGCGGTGGGCCGTGCCCATCCTGCGTGCAGACATCACGGCTGCACTGGGCATGAGCGAACCTGGTGCGGGCTCGGATCTGGCGTCACTGAGAACGCGGGCGATCCGCGATGGAGACTGCTTCGTCGTCAACGGCCAAAAGGTGTGGACCTCGGGGGCCCACGACGCCGACGTCATCTTCACCTTGGTGCGTACCGATCCAGGCGCACCCAAGCACAAGGGGATCAGCGTGCTGCTGATCCCCACGGACTTGCCAGGCGTAGTGCGACGCCCGTTCGCCTCCGCCTGTGGAATGGACGACATCGACTTCAATGAGGTGTTCTTCTCCGACGTCCGTGTACCGGCCGAGAACCTCGTCGGCGAGGTGAACACCGGTTGGCGAGTGGCCAATTCATCCCTGGGTCACGAACGGACGCTGCTGTGGCTCAGTTATGCCGACCGGCTCTAGGAGTTCATCGACGACTGGACACCATGCGCTCCCCTCGACCGTGACGCACACGTCACCTTGATCATGGACACGTGGGCGCTGCGCCTGCTGGAATCAGCGGAAATGGCACGAGCCTCCCGCGGACACGGCGATCCGTCATCCATGTCGGTCCTCAAACTGCTTGGTTCCGAGGCGATTCAGGCTGCAACCGAGGCGGCACTGGGCTCCGCCGGAAGTGAAGCCCTCGTCGAGGGAGGTCAGACAAGTCCGTTCTCGCCGTATCACCTCGAGGCCTATACCAGCAGTTGGTTCACCCGGTACCTGCGAAGCTTCGGTGCCACCATCGCCGGTGGCACCTCGGAGATCCAGCGCAACGTCCCCGCTCAACGCGTACTAGGGCTGCCACGCGGAGTGCTCTAACCGACTCCGCGCGATGCTGTACGAGTGTATGGTGTCAGGCATGGGCTCGGACACACGCGCACAGATGCTCAGCGCTGGAGGCCTCCTCGAAGCAGCCATCTCTGCCACCGGGCTCGACGACTTCGGCGATGACGACTGGCGAGAAGGACTCGAACGCCTGGTGCAAGCGCTCGTGGACGAAGCAGGGCTCAACGACGCCGGCAGCATCGCCGCGTTCAAGGAACTCAAGCACCTACTGATGGCGCGGCTGGGCATCGTTGCCCATCGCAACGCACACCCGGAAGTATCCACCGCCGACGTCGTGCCCCCCATCGTGATCGTGGGCCAGGCGCGTACCGGCACGACGATCTTGCACGACCTGCTGGCTCAGGACCCCGCAGCACGGGTCCCGCTCACCTGGGAAGTCCAACGGCCCTGTCCACCACCGGAAGCTGCGACCTACGGCGTTGATCCACGCATCGCCGCCGTCGACGCCCGGATCGCCGCCGTCGGGGCGGCGATGCCCGACCTGTTCGGCATGCATCCGATGGGTGCGCAGCTTGGCCAGGAATGCGTGTGCATCACCACGTCGGCATTCCGCAGCATCTTGTTCGCCACCGAGTACCGGGTTCCGTCCTACGCCCGGTGGCTCTTCGATCACGCCGATCACTGGCCCGCCTACGACTGGCACCGAATCTTTCTGCAGCATCTGCAGTCTCGTCACCCCACCGATCGGTGGGTACTCAAGTCACCCGGACACATCTGGACACTGGGGGACCTCATGACCGCCTATCCGGCGGCCATGTTGGTCCAAACCCACCGCGACCCGCTGCGTATCATTGCCTCGGTCACCTCGATGTACACCACGCTGCGCGGCACGACGAGCGACACTGTGGATTCCACGGATATCGCCGCTGAATGGGCCGAACACATCATTACCGGTCTCGACAGGTCGGTGACGGCCCGCCAGGACGGCACGCTGGATGCCGCCAAGGTCGTGGACGTCGGATTCGGTGACTTCATGCACGACCAAGTGGCCACGGTCGAACGGATTTACGCCGAACTCGGGCTGCCCTTCACCACCGACGTGCACCGCCGCATCACTGACTTCCTGGCAGATCACCCGCAGGACAAACACGGCGGACATCGGTACACGTTCGCCGCCACCGGGTTGGACGCCGACGAGTGGCGCGAGCGTGCCCGGCGCTACCAGGAATTCTTCGACGTCCCCTCAGAGAATCTGGACTGACCCGTGACCAATGGAATCCTCAGCGGCAGAGTGCTCTTCCTCGCCGGCGCCGGCCCTCAGATCGGCGCCGCCACCGCCCACATCGCCGCGCGAGAAGGGGCGCGTATCGCCCTGGCGGCCCGGCGCGTGGAGGTCGCCGAGGATATCGCGTCGGCCATCCGGAAGGCCGGCGGCGACGCGGTGGCCCTGCGGTGTGACGTCACCTGCGACGACGACGTCGATGCCGCACTCGAGGACACCAGGACCGAGTTCGGCGGCATCGACACGGTCTTCTTCAACGCCGCCTACTACGACAATCGCCAGGCCTCCCTCGACATCGATGACGACGACTGGGACACCTCCATGGACGTCAACCTCAACGCCGCAGTTCGCGTCGCCCGACGCACCGTGCCGGGCATGATCGAACGCGGAGGCGGCTCCTTGGTGTTCACGTCGTCCGCAGCGTCGATTGTGGCCGGCGATACGCGATTCGGATACCAGGTGTCAAAGGCCGGGCTCAACGCCGTGACGCGCTTCGTTGCCGGAAAGTACGGCCGCCAGGGCATTCGCGCCAACGCCGTGTTGCCGTTCGTTCTGGAGGGGCCGGTCGGCGCCGCAGCGGCCTCGCTGAACTGTCTCGGACGCTCGCCGACCGCTCAGGAGATCGGCGAAGCGGTGGTGTTCCTGCTCTCCGACCGCGCCGCGGTCATCACCGGGCAACTGATCCACCTCGACGGCGGCCTGTTCGTCCGCGCTCCATGGCCAACCCCGGCGTCCAAACCTCGCGCATGACTGTCGATCTCAGCGGTGGACTCGACCCTGCGCAGGAATGCTTTTTGGTCGACCAACCCCATCCCGACATGCGCGATTCGGCCAGCTTCTGGGCCTACGACGATGGCGGGTGCATCGGCTTGCCCCGGATCGGGATCGAGGCCGTCGGCTCCAAGTGGGCCGAGCATCAATACCAGGTGAACGTGGCCCTCGCCGACGGCCGCGTCTACCGCATCCGAGAATCCGGGCCCCGCCACCCGCCGACCGGAGCCGACGGCAACGCGACCGTGCTCGGCGCAGGCCCGCTCGAAATCCGGTGCATCCGACCCTTCGAAGCGTCGACGGCCTCGTTCGACGGCACTGCCCTGCGAACCTCCACCGAGGCACTGCTGCGCGGAGAACGAGGCGGCCAGTCCGCCCGCCTGCAGTTCCACCTCGAAGCGACCATGGTGGCACCGCCATGGGTCAACGGCTCGATGTCCGCGGATGCGTCTCGCCGCCTGAGCTCCTCCGTCGAAGGCGCATTCATGGGCGGGGACCGATTCGAACAGCTATTCCGAGCCACCGGCTATGTCCGCGTCGACGGCGAAGAGCACCCCTTCACCGGAACCGGCACCCGAGTCCGGCGGCAGGGACCACGCGACATGGCCGGTTTCTGGGGCCATTGCCAGCAGTCGGCCACCTTCCCCAGCGGCCGCGGCTTCGGCTACATCGCCTACCGCCCTCGCCCAAACGGTACGAGTTCCTACAACGAAGGCTACGTCTTCACCGGAGACGGGCACCTCGTTCCCGCCCGCGTCATTCATGCACCGTGGCTGTCAGGTCCCCCCTACATCGGTGAGGATGTGTCCCTCATCCTTGAATCTGAAGTGGGCACAGTGGAAGTGGCCGGTACTACCACCGTGTCGGTGTTTAATCTCGGCGACCCGCAGTCAGACAACGCACTCGCGGCACTTCATCAAGCGGGCGTCCGGTACCAGTGGGGCGACGAAGTCGCAGCGGGTGCTCTGGAACGCTCCACCCCGCCGCGAAACATTCCCGACCTGGTTCAACGCGTGTACTGACCCGCCGAACTCGGTCAATACGACCCGCGCTGGGGTGTGATGACGCGAAGGCGCGCAATGAATAGCGCGTGAGGTGTCCATTTGCCCAACGGATTACCCACAGTGCTTTACAGTCGTACAGCAGTCTGCCTGGCGCAACTCGGAACGAGGGACAACGATGGCGAAGCGGATGATCTTCACGCTGCTGGTGATGGACTCCATTGGTCACAACTTCCATGGAATCTGGCGTCATCCGCGCGCACGCAACCGGGAGTTCAAGGCCTTCGACCCCTGGGTGGACCTCGCGAAACGGGCCGAGCAGGCCAAGGTCGACGCGTTCTTCTTCACTGATGTCATCGGTGTGCAGGGGCAGTACAAGGGTTCCAACGACGTCGTCTTCGAGATGGCGATGAACGTGCCCATCGGCGACTGCACCATGCTGATACCCGCGATGGCCCACCAAACCCGCGACATCGGCTTCCTCTACACCAGCTCGGTGATCCAGCACCATCCCTTCGTATTCGCCCGCGCCGCATCCACATTGGACCACTTGAGCAACGGCCGCATTGGTTGGAACATCGTCACTTCGGCCAACGAGCAGGCGTTCCGCAATCTCGGCCTGCCAGGGAATCTGTCGCACGACGAGCGCTACGCGTGGGCCAAGGAGTACGTCGACGTGACGTACAAGCTGTGGGAGGGCTCCTGGGACGTCGATGCCATCGTCGACGACCCGGCAACGGGTATCTACGCCGACCCGTCCAAGGTGCACCCCATCAGGCACGTGGGCGAGCGATACAGCGTCGAGGGGTTCCACTTGATGGAGCCCTCGCCGCAACGCACACCGGTGCTCGCCCAGGCGGGCGGTTCCCCGGCAGGACTGGACTTCGCCAGCAGTCACGCCGAGCTGATGTTCCTCTCGGCGATGTCACTGGAGACGATCACCCAGCAGATCGGCAGCGTCCGCGCGATGGCGCGGGAGCGCGGCCGCCGCGACGGGGACATCCTCTTCCTGCAGGGCATGATGTTCATCGTCGGGTCCACCGACGAAGAGGCCCACCGCAAATGGGGCGAACTCGAGGAATACCGCAGTCAGGAAGCCCAGACCGCCTACTTCTCCAGCCTCAGCGGCATGGATCTCGGCCAGTTCGACCCCCACACACCCCTTGAAGACATTCTCGACGAGATCCCGGGAATCCGCGGCGCGTTCCTGTCGATGATCAATGCATGGCCGGCCGGAGCGAAGCCGACGGTCAAGGACTTCCTGACGTCATTGTCGTTGCCGCAGATGGTCGTTGGATCACCCGAGACCATCGCCTCCCGCCTTGTCGACTATCAGTCCGCGGGAGTCGACGGCGTCCAGATTATGAATGCTCTGATGCCCGAGAGCTATCACGACTTCTTCGACTATGTGGTGCCCGTGCTCCAGGACAAGGGGCTGATGCAGACCGAGTATCACCCTGGAACGCTGCGGGAGAAGCTCTTCGAGACCCCCACCGCCGACATCGGCGAGCGCCATCCCGCGTATGGCTACCGGGGCATGTTTTGCGGCGGGTGAACGGACGACCTGCTGTCAGGGCACGGCCGCCGTCGCTCACGCCTTGCGCGCGGGGGTGTGGCGACGCGAAGTCGGCTTTCGTTTCGGCGCTTTGGTCCGCGGCTCCACGGTGTCGATGTACTGCTCGAAGGCTTCGGTCACTTCCGCGTGTGCCGACTTCACGCCGATTCCCTCTTCGAGATTGAGGAGCTTCGGCAGACCCGACATCAGTAACTGCAACGCAGGCAAGGAGAGGTCACCAATCGGTCGGGCGTCCTTGCCGAACTTCGCGACCAGTGCATCGAGTTGAATCTTGCGGACACCCTCGGTGGCGGTCGCGATCTCGGCCCGAATCGACTTGCGGTGATTTCCGAGCGCCATGAACTCGGTCATCATCGCGCCGGTCGCCTCGTGCCAGGAGTACTCCCAGACGGCGCGCAGGGGATCATCGGTACGGCGTTCGAACGTCTCGGTCAGGTAGGTCAGGCTGCGCGCCGAGTAGCGCTTGATCGCTGCCACGAAGATGTCGTCGAGCGTGGGAAAGTAGTACTGCACCAGGCTGGGCGTGACGCCGGCCTTCGACGCGAGTGTCCGGTACGTCACGCTCGCATAGCCCTCCTCGAGCATGGTCTTCTCGACGCAGTCGAGAAGCACGTCCCGAGTCTTCGACGTTTCGGCGCCGACGCGCCGCGACGATGTCGTCATGGTCTCCCGATCTGTTCGCTGAACGTATTCTGACATCCCTGTCGGTGCTGTACGGTCGTATAGTCTGATTGTGCGCCGGCATGCGTCGGCGCCGACCTACGCGACCGGCAGGACGACGATGACCATCGATTCCACCCCCATCTCCTTGAATGCGCTCCAGAGGGACGTCCGCTATCTGCTGGATCGCACCGAGATTCTGGATTGCATCTCGCGCCACGCACGCGGCTGCGACCGGCACGACGTCGACCTCATCACCTCGGCCTATCACGGCGACGGTGTCGATGAGCATGGCCACGCCGTCAACCCGGGGCCGGACTATGGCGAATGGGCGAACCGCACACACGCCGATACGTCGCGTGTGCACACCCACAACATCACCACCCACAACTGCCAGATCGATGGCGACACCGCGCACGCCGAGAGCTACGTGCTCGTGGTGCTGATCGGGCCGGACGCCAAGAGCGCTCAGTTCATCACCGGTCGTTACGTCGACCGACTGGAGCGCCGTGATGGCGAGTGGCGCATCGCGGTTCGCCGATCCACGGTCGAAGGCATGTTCATCGGCGACGCTCGGGTTCTGCAGTCACCGTTCTTCACCGAGAAGGGCTACCTCGTTGGCACCCGTGACCGTCACGACTTGTCCTACGAACGTCCGCTGAGGGTGGACACTCCAGCACCCGCGCGGTGGTGATGATCGGTGCAGCCGACATGGCAGGCATCTACTTGTGTTGCGGATCACACGTGTGGTAGGCATTGGGGACAGTCATGCTGTACGCCTGTACAGCGGCCAATCGATCGGGGTCAGCGCCGGCCGAAAGTCGGGTAGCCGCCACGGGAAGGATCCAATGAAGTCTCCAACGAGTCGTCGTTCCAGCTCAATCGCTGCGGCATTCGTAGTCAGCGTTACGGGATTGATCGGAGCCGTGATGTCGACGAGCGCGCCGGCCTGGGCGGAACCGCCCGTGCCATCTAATGTCTGGATTCAGTGCACGAGCTTCTCGGGACCAAACCAGTCGTGGCCCCATCCAATTGGTGGCTGCATCGCCCGGGGGGAGAAGCAACCGGGATCCGGCTACACGCAGCGTACGGCGCCCGGGACGGAGACGATCTACTTCGATGCGCCGTTCCTCAAGGGAATCTCACTTCAACTCACCAACATCACCACTGGCGCTCCCGCTGACGGAACGTCATGCCCGGCCGACCATCCTGCGCGAGTGGGCGTCTCGGGAGTCATCTCTGCGACTGATCCTGGAACCAAGCAATACGACGGTTCGTCTGTCGCGGCCACGATATGCGGCAACGCCAGCGACTTCTTCCTGGCGACGGGCTCAACCTTCACGATCTTCAAGAAGTAGTCGATCGAGGCTCCGCGGGCGAGGCTCCGGTGAGGAACCCCGCCCGCGTCGTCGTCGGAGTGGTTACAGCGTCGAGTTGTCGATCACGAAGCGGTAGCGCACGTCGCTGGCGAGCATGCGCTGGTAGGCCTCGTTCACGTATGACGCCTCGATGACCTCGATCTCGGGGGTCACGTCGTGCTCGGCGCAGAAGTCGAGCATCTCCTGCGTCTCGCGGATGCCGCCGATCAAGGAGCCCGACAGGCTCTTGCGGCCGAAGATCAGCGCACCGGCGGGCACGGGCATCGGGTTCTCCGGCATGCCCAGTTCGACCAGCGTGCCGTCGAGCTTGAGCAGCCCCAAGTAGTCGGCCATGTCCAGATTGGCCGACACCGTGTTCAGGATCAGGTCGAAGGAGCCGCGAAGCTTCTTGAACGTGTCGGGGTCGCTGGTCGCGTAGTACTCGGACGCGCCGAGCCGCAGGCCGTCCTCCATCTTCTTCAGCGACTGGCTCAGCACGGCGACCTCTGCGCCCATCGCCTTGGCGATCTTCACGCCGAGGTGGCCAAGGCCGCCGAGACCGATCACCGCGACGCGCTTGCCGGGGCCCGCGCCCCAGTGGTGCAGCGGGGAGTAGGTGGTGATGCCGGCGCACAGCAGCGGAGCCGCCTTGTCCAACTCGATCGAGTCGGGGATGCGGAGCACGTAGTTCTCGTCGACGACGATCGTGTCGCTGTAGCCGCCCTGGGTGGGCTGGCCGTCACGGCCGACGCCGTTGTAGGTGCCGATCATGCCGGGGTTGTTGCAGTACTGCTCCTCGCCGGCCTTGCAGTACTCGCACTCACGGCAGGAGTCGACGAAGCAGCCCACCCCGACGCGGTCGCCGACTGCGTACTTCGTCACGTCGGAGCCGACCTCGGTGACGATGCCCGCAATCTCGTGGCCGGGGACCATCGGGTACTTCACCTTGCCCCACTCGCCGCTGACGGTGTGCAGGTCCGAGTGGCAGATGCCTGCGAACTTGATGTCGATGGACACGTCGTTCGCGCCGACGTCGCGGCGGTCGATGGTGGTCTTGCTCAGCGGTGCGTCCGCGCCCCAGGCGGCGGTCGCGGCGTATGCGTTAACGGTTGTGGTCATGTCTCCAAGTGCCTCTTCGTATCGTCTGGCAAACATTACTTCGCTGTGACGTTTAGCGAAGGTAATGAATATGGGCGCAGCATCGAGCCCGTCCGGCCGGTCCAACGGCCCACGTCCCGGGTTTAATCCCGGATCACCATGATCGCGCGTTTTGCCAGGTCTCGCGCGTCAGAGCCCGGGCGCACGCTTCCCGGCGTTGAACCCGACCCGCTCGTAGTCGACGAGACCCGCCAGCTGGTACGGGTCGTTCGCGATGAGGTCGTCGGCCTCCTCGGTGGTGATGTCGCCGGTGACCAGCACGCCACCGGCGCCCGACTCCTGCCGGCCGGCCAGGATCAGGCGGCCGGACGCGATCTCGGCGTCGATCCACTCGAGGTGGGCCGGTCGCGTCTGATCGACGACGTCGAGTGGTCGAACGTAGGTCAGCGTGAGGACGTGGAACACGCGATAACCCTAACGGCCCGGCACCGGGGCGACCGAATACCTGTCACATGACAGACACACCCGTCTCCCGTTGTTAACGAAGTCCGGGCGATCGGTTACACGCGGGCAACCACCGGCGGTGTCGAGAGGCGAAAACTATCAATCGACAGAAATAGTCGAACCGGGAGTGTGGTGTGACCAGCGACCTGACCACCGTCGTGAGTACGGCGACGACCGCCGGCGCGAAGGCGCACGCCCGCGCGCAGCACGGACGCACGGTGGACGAGATGCGCCACGTGCCCGCCACGGCCGGAACCACGGTGCCCGCCGACGTCCCGGTCGACCGCCTGGTGTGGGCGGAAACCGTTGCCTCCGGCGGATATTCGACGGCCGTGCTGGCCCGCGGCACCCGCATCCGGCTGGCCGACCCCCTCGGCGACGCATGCGCGCACCTGCTCCTGCATCGCGCCGACGCACCCCACGAGCGGCTCAACATCGCCGACACCGTCAAGGTCCCGTGGCAGGCCTATCCGTCCACGGGCCATCCGCTGCTCAGTGGCTTCGGCCGCGTACTGGCGACCATCGTCGCCGACACCTCCACCTCGCACGACGCACTCGCAGGCACCACCACCCGAGAGGGCAACCTGGCCCGCTACGGTGCCTCCGCACCGGAATCCCCATCGCCTGCCGGGCGGGAGCTGCTCCTCCTCGGCGCGCTCAAACACGGCCTCTCGCAACGAGATCTGCCTCCCTCGCTGTCGTTCTTCAAGGGCGTGCGCGTCGACGTCGACGGATCTCTGCGCTGGACCGGGTCCGCCGGGCCGGGCACGGCCGTCGACCTGCTGCTGCACGTCGACGCGATCGTGCTGCTCGCCAACACGGCACATCCGCTCGACCCCCGACCGCAGTTCACCTGCTCACCACTTCGGGTGCACGCCTGGTCGGCCGACGACGACCTCGGCCGCCTCGGCGAACTGGTGGGCCCGCTCGGCCCGGAACACGTTCAGGCACTGGCCAACACCGACGCCGACCTGACCGCGCGGGGCATCCTGTGACCGCGCCCGCCCTCGTGCCCGGCACCGTGGTGCTCGACCAGACAGTCCCAGCGCGGGCGTCCTGGTCGGCGGTGGTAACCGCCGGCGACGTACTCACGATCGTCGACCTCGCAGGCAACCAGGCCGTGGACTGTCTGCTGTACGCGGCGGCCGACACGTCGGTGCGCTACTCCGCGCAGGAGACCATCAGCAGGCAGGGCCGGATCGCGCTGACGACCGGGTCGGTACTGCGGGCCGACACCGGTGCGGCACTGATGACCGTGGTCGACGACGAGGTGGGGGTGCACGACACCCTGGGCGGAGCGTGCTCGAAGGAGTCCAACACCCTGCGCTACGGCCAGCACACCCGTGCCCAGCACGGCTGCATGGAGAACTTCCTCCTCGAAGGCGCGCGGTACGGCCTCGGGGCGCGCGACCTGGCGAGCAACATCAACTGGTTCATGAACGTGCCGGTCGACCCGGACGGCGCACTGGGCATCGTGGACGGGCTCTCGGGTCCCGGCAAGCGCGTCGCGCTGCGCGCCGACGTCGACACCCTGGTGCTCGTGTCGAACTGTCCGCAGATCAACAACCCGTGCAACGCCTTCGACCCGACACCCGTGCGCATGATCGTCACCCGACCGGACGCAGCGTGAACGGCACGGTACTCGTCGCCAACCGCGGCGAGATCGCCGTCCGCCTGGTGCGCGCAGCCCAGCTGCTCGGCCTGCGCACAGTGGCGGTGTTCTCCGACGCCGATCGCGGCTCGCCCCACGTCCTGCTCGCCGACCACGCCGTGCGACTGGGCCCCGCCGCGCCGAGCGAGAGCTACCTGCGTGCCGACGCCATCGTCGCAGCGGCGGTGACCTCCGGCGCCGACATGATCCACCCGGGCTACGGATTCCTCTCCGAGGACGCCGATTTCGCCGAGGCGGTCGAAGACGCCGGCCTGACGTTCGTCGGACCGACACCACACCAGCTGCGCGTGTTCGGCACCAAGCACACCGCCCGTGCTGCGGCGATGGCGGCGGGCGTGCCGGTCTTCGCCGGCTCGGACCTGCTCGACAGCTCCGCCGACGCGGTCACCGCCGCCGACGGCATCGGATACCCGGTGATGCTCAAGGCGACCGGCGGTGGCGGCGGCATCGGCATGCAGGTGTGCCGGAGCGCCGCCGAGCTGCGCGCTGCCTTCGACCGCGTCACCCGCCTGGCCGAGCGCAGCTTCGGGTCCGCGGGAGTGTTCGTCGAGCGCTTCGTGGAACGTGCCCGCCACGTCGAGGTGCAGATCTTCGGCGATGGGTTGGGGCGAGTGGTGTCCCTCGGCGACCGCGACTGCTCGCTGCAACGCCGCAACCAGAAGGTGATCGAGGAGGCCCCTGCGCCGGGCCTGCCGGACGACGTTCGGGCACGGCTGCATTCGTCGTCCCGCGCGCTGGCCGGCTCGGTGGCCTACCGGTCGGCGGGCACCGTGGAGTTCGTCTACGACGCCGAGCGCCGGGAAGCCTCCTTCCTCGAGGTCAACGCGCGGCTGCAGGTGGAACACCCGGTGACCGAGGCGGTCACGGGAATCGACCTGGCGGGCTGGATGTTCCGCCTCGCGCGCGGCGAGCACGGCCTGCTGGACGCCCACCCCGACGGCCAAGTACCCGTCCGTGGCCACGCCGTGGAAGCACGCGTCTACGCCGAGGACCCGGCACGTGACTACCGCCCCAGCACCGGCACGCTCACCGCCGTCGCGTTCCCCGCTGACGTCCGCGTCGACACCTGGGTCGACGATGGCACCGAGGTGTCCGCGTTCTACGACCCGCTGCTCGCCAAGGTGATCACGACGGGCGCCGACCGCGACGAGGCGCTCGACGCGCTGGGCGCCGCACTCGACGACACCGTCCTGCACGGCATCGAGGTCAACGTCGGGATGCTGCGCGCCTCGGTCGACCGCGCCGACGTGCGCGGGGCCACGCACAGCACCGCGACGCTCGCCGAGGTCACCGACCCGAGGCCGCGCATCACCGTCGACCGCCCCGGGCTGATGACGACGGTGCAGGACCTCCCCGGCCGGATCGGCATGTGGGACGTCGGCGTACCGCCCAGCGGTCCGATGGACGACCTGTCGTTCCGGCTCGGCAACCAGGCACTCGGAAACCCCGACGGCGCCCCGGGTCTGGAGTGCACTGCCTCGGGACCGCTGCTGCGCGTCACGCACCCGACCACGTTCTGCGTGACGGGCGCCGAGTGCACGGTCAGGGTGAACGACGTGGTCGTCCCGATGTGGGAGCCCGTCGAGGTGCCCGCCGGGGGAGTGCTCGACGTGGGGGCGGCCGAGACGACGGGCCTGCGAACCTACGTGCTCGTCGACGGCGGGTTCGACGTGCCTGCCTACCTCGGCAGCGCGTCGACGTTCACCCTCGGTCGCTTCGGCGGCCACGGGGGCAGGCACCTCGTGGTCGGCGACGTCCTGCGCGCAGCCCCGTCCGACGGGACACGACGGTCGGCGGTCGTGCCCGGACGCCGGCCCGTCATGGCGTCGGAGTGGGAACTCGCGGTCACCGAAGGACCGCACGGCGCCCCGGAGTTCTTCACCCGCAGCGACATCGAGACGCTCTACGGCGCCCCCTACCGCGTGCACTTCAACTCGGCGCGCACCGGCGTCCGCCTCGAGGGGCCGCGCCCCGAATGGGCCCGCCCCGACGGCGGCGAGGCCGGGCTGCACCCGTCGAACATCCACGACACCGCCTACTCGGTGGGCGCCCTCGACTTCACCGGCGACACGCCGATCCTGCTCGGGCCCGACGGACCCAGCCTCGGCGGCTTCACGTGCCCGGTGACGGTGGTCTCCGCCGACCGGTGGAAGCTCGGTCAGTTGCGTCCCGGTGACACCGTGCGGTTCGTCCCGATCCGGGTGGCCGACGCCGCCTCGGTCGGAGACGTCGAAACGCGCGGTAGCGCAACGGTACTCCAGGCACGCGGCGGTGATGGCGACGACGGCGTGCTGGCCCGGCGGGCCGGTGACCGCGCGCCTGCGGTCACCTACCGACGCAACGGCGACGACAACGTGCTGATCGAGTACGGCGACATGGTGCTCGACCTCGCGTTGCGGGCCCGGGTGCACGCGCTGCACCAGTGTCTGCGCACGGCGATGTCCGACGGGACGGTCAGCGGCATCCGCGACCTCACGCCCGGCATCCGGTCGCTGCAGGTGCACGTCGACCCCGACCGGCTGTCGATCGAGAAGCTGCTCGGGCTGCTCGTCGAACTCGAGGACGAGCTGCCCGCCACCTCGGAACTCGTCGTGCCGAGCCGGTCGGTCCGGCTGCCGCTGTCGTGGGACGACCCGGCCACCCGGGAGGCCATCGCCCGCTACACCTCCGGCGTGCGCGACGACGCGCCGTGGTGCCCTTCGAACATCGAGTTCATCCGCCGGGTCAACGGTTTGGCGTCCCAGGCCGACGTGATGGACGTGGTGTTCGCCGCGGAGTACCTGACCCTCGGCCTCGGCGACGTCTACCTCGGCGCTCCCGTCGCCACCCCGCTCGACCCGCGACACCGCCTCGTCACCACCAAGTACAACCCCGCCAGGACCTGGACGGCGGAGAACTCCGTCGGCATCGGTGGGGCCTACCTGTGCATCTACGGCATGGAGGGCCCCGGCGGTTACCAGTTCGTCGGACGCACCACGCAGGTGTGGAGCCGCTACCGCCACACCGCGCCGTTCCAACCCGGCACGCCGTGGCTGTTGCGATTCTTCGACCGCATCTCCTGGTATCCCGTGTCGGCCGACGAATTGTTGGACCTGCGCGCAGATCTCGCCGCCGGTCGAGGGTCGGTCGACATCACCGAAGGCACGTTCTCACTGGCCGAGCACGAACGGTTCCTCGCCGACAACGCCGACTCGATAGCCCGGTTCCGCGCCCGGCAGGGTGCTGCGTTCGGCGCCGAGCGCGCCGCCTGGGCTGCGGCCGGCGAATTCGACCGCGCGGAACGGGCGCAATCGCGAGCCGTTCCACTGACCTCGGACCTGGTGCTCGCCGACGGCGAGCAACGGGTGGACGCACCGTTCGCGTCGAGCGTGTGGAAGGTCGACGTCGAAGTCGGCGACCACGTCACGACCGGACAGCCGCTACTCGCACTGGAGGCAATGAAGATGGAGACGGTTCTCACCGCACCTGCCGACGGGACGGTGACGCGCGTGCTGGTGGCCGCAGGCAACCAGGTGGACCCCGGCGCGCCGCTCGTCGTGGTCGGCCCGGCCGAACCCGACGTCACGGACATCCCGGCATGACGACCACCGATCGGGTCCGCGCGACGTACGCGGCGATCGAGGCCGCTGACCGGCCCGAGATCTGGATCTTCCTGCGCCCGATGGCCGATGCGCTCGCCGACGCCGCCGTGGTCGACGCCGCGGTCGCGGCGGGCGAAGACCTGCCGCTGGCCGGAACGACTGTGGCGGTGAAGAACAACGTCGACGTCGCAGGGTTGCCCACCACCGCGGGCTGCCCCACCTACGCGTCGTCGCCCGCCGCCACCGATGCCCCCGTCGTCGCGCGCCTGCGCCACGCCGGCGCGGTCGTCATCGGCGCCACCAATCTCGACCAGTTCGCCACCGGCCTGGTGGGGACGCGCAGCCCGCACGGGGCCGTGCGCGACTCGCGTAGGCCCGACCGCATCTCCGGCGGATCCAGCTCGGGATCCGCGGTCGCCGTGGCGCTGGGCCTGGTGGACATCGCGATCGGCACCGACACGGCGGGATCGGGCCGGGTGCCCGCGGCGCTGCAGGGCATCGTCGGCATCAAGCCGACCCTGGGCGTCGTGCCGACCGACGGCGTCGTGCCCGCGTGCCGCTCCTACGACTGCGTGACGGTGTTCGCGCGCGACGTCGACACGGCCGACGCGGCGATGGGGGTGATGGCAGGAGGTCCCGGAACTCGACCGTTCCCGCCCGACGCCCCGCTGGCCGCTCCCCGGACACCGGTGGTGGCCGTCCCGCGGGAGCTGCCGGGACTGTCGGACTCCTGGCGGACGGCATTCGGCGAGGCGAGGGATCGGCTCGCGAAAGCCGGTGCGACACTGCGGGAGATCGACCTCGACCCGTTCCTCGAGGCCGCCAGACTGCTGTACGACGGCGGCCTGGTCGCCGAACGACACGAGGCGGTCGGCGAGTTCGTCGACGCGCACCGCGCCGAGGTGGACCCGATCGTCGGCTTGATCGTCGAGGCCGCCCGCTCGGTAGCGGCCACCACGCTGCTGCGCGACCGCGTCCGCTTGCACGACCTCACGGCCGTAGCACTGGCCGAACTCAGCGGCTGCGACGCGCTGCTCGTCCCGACGACCACCGAACATCCCACGCTCGCCGAGGTCGCGGCCGACCCGATCGCCGTCAACTCCCGGCTCGGGACCTACACCAACTTCTGCAACCTCATGGACATGTGCGCGGTCGCGGTGCCATCGGGCACGGCCGGCGACGATCAGTTCGGGGTCACGGTCGTGGCGCGGGCCGGAGCCGATGCCGTCGCGCTGGACGTGGCGCGGCTGCTCACGGGATCCGGCGACCCGGCCCGTGCGCCGTGGCCAACGCGCGCAGGGCTTTCCGCCACGCCGCTGATGGTGGTCGGGGCACATCTGCGCGGTCAGCCCCTGGCCTGGCAGCTGACCGACCGCGGGGCCCGCTGGCTCGGGCCGGCGCAGACGGCACCGCTGTACCGCTTCGCGCGGCTGGACACCACACCGCCCAAGCCGGGTCTGATGCGGGTGGGGGCCGATGACGGCACGTCGATCAGCGGCGAGCTGTGGCTGGTCGGAACGGCGATGCTGGGAGAGTTCCTCGCCGCCCTGCCCGCACCGATGGCGCTGGGCCGCGTCACCCTCGCCGACGGTACCGAGGTGGTCGGGTTCGGCTGCGCTCTCGACGCGTGGCGCGACGGTGCCGACATCTCGGACTTCGGCGACTGGCCGAGCTACCTGCGCTACGCCGACGCCGCCCCGTCCCGGGCGTAGCGCTCGACCTCGCGCAGGCTGCGCTGGCGCACCGCGGGCGTCGCCTGGTCCGGGATGCCAAGCACCCGCAGGCAGGCGTCGGCCACGTGGAAGGGCAGTTCGGAGCGCTCGGGTCCGTCGGGTACCGCCCACATGTTCACCAGTGACTCGACGAGCCGGAACGGGAGATCGGCCGCGGCCTGGTGCACGCCGGTCTGGTCGACGACCGCGCTGCTCAGGGCCAGGTAGTGCAACCGCAGCCGCTCACGGTCGGACCAGAACGGCTCGAGCCGGGCGTCGCGCAGTTCCGGGAGCAGGTACAGCGCACCGAGATTCCACTGGCCCGAGAGCAGCTGGTCACCGTCGAAGGCTGCCAGGGCGTGCAGATGCTCGGCCGCCGACAGCGCGGGTTCGGCACCGAGCAGGTTCGGGATGAACGACAGCGTGGGAGCCACGGTCTGGCCCAGCAGCGCGCACAGGATGTCGTCCTTGGTCTTGAAGTAGTGATACAGCGAGGCCTGCCGGATCCCGACCGACTCGGCGATCGACCTCGTCGACGTGCCCGTGTAACCCAGCGTGGTGAACAATTCGCCTGCGGCATCCAGGATCTCGTCACGGGCGGTGGTGCCCGGACGTCTCTGGTCGTGCAGTCGGGGACGTCCGGCCCGGGTGAGCGGCATGCACCCATCGTGGACCATCGAGACCCCGATGCGGTAGCCCTTCCGTTTCTGTCACACGACAGAAACGCGCGATACGCATCGGTTACGCGGGCCGTCATTTGGTTACGCCAGCGACACCCACCGAGGCTGCGGCACCGGAAAACTGTCAACTGACAGGCCAGCAGGCAACCGACCACACACCCGGGAGTTCCATGGGCATCGCCGCTTCGGCAGTGGACGCACCGGAAGAGCGTGCCGCGGTGCCAGTGACCCCCGACGCCGTGGCGACCGTCAGCGACCTTCGAGTCACGTTCCGCCGCAACGGCGATGACGTGCATGCGCTGCGCGGGGTGTCACTGACCATCGCGCCGGGCGAGATCCTCGGGCTGGTGGGGGAGTCGGGCTCCGGCAAGAGCGTCCTTGGCTTCACCATGCTGGGCCTGCTGCCCAAGGCCGCCAAGGTCGACGGCGCCGTGCGCGTGACCGGCTCCGACATGGTCGACGGTGACCCGAAGGCGTTGCGCAAGGTCCGCAGGCTCGACCTCGGCGCAGTGTTCCAGGACCCGATGACGTCACTGAACCCGACGATGCGGATCGGTCGGCAGGTCGCGGAGGCCGCAGGCAGCGAGGACGACGCCCTGCGGCTGCTCACCGCGGTCGGTATCCCCGACCCCAAGCGCCGGATGCGGGCCTACCCCCACGAACTCTCCGGCGGCCTCCGCCAACGGGTGATGATCGCCATCGCCATCGCGGGCGACCCCGAACTCATCATCGCCGACGAACCGACCACGGCACTCGACGTCACCGTGCAGGCGCAGGTGCTGCGGTTGCTGCAGCGCCTCCGCGACGAGATCGGCTGCAGCATCGTGCTGATCACCCACGATCTCGGCGTCGCAGCGCAGATCTCGGACCGCATCGCCGTGCTCTACGCCGGCCGCATCGCCGAGATCGGCCCCGCCGCAGAGGTGCTCAGCAGGCCCGCGCATCCGTACACCCACGGTCTGCTGCGGTCGCGGCTCACGCTCGAGACCGCACGCGACCGAAAGCTCGCCGCCCTCGCGGGATCGGTGCCCAGCCCGGTCACCCCGCTACCGGGCTGCGCCTTCGTCCCGCGCTGCGCGCTGGCCACCGACGACTGCACCACGGCACCGCCCGCGCCCATCCCCGTCGAACCGGATCGGGTCAGCGCGTGCATCCGGCCCCTCGACGCCGTCGCCGAAGGGCTCGGCGCAGCCACCACCAACACCGCGCAGCCGTACCCCGAGGTGGAGCGCGCCGCGCACCCGCCGTCGGTGGCGCTGGCCGACGTCACGAAGACCTTCGCGGTGACCCGCCGATGGCTGGACCGCTCGAACGACGGCGGCGGGAAACTGCAGGCGCTGCGCGGGGTGACGCTGCGAGTGGGACACGGTGAATCCGTCGCGCTCGTCGGCGAGAGCGGGTCGGGCAAGTCGACGCTGCTGCGCGTCATCGCCGGGCTGGAGAAGGCGACCTCGGGAACGGTCGACCTCGCCGACGGCGAACGCCCGCAGATGGTGTTCCAGGACGCGGGTGCCTCGCTCACCCCGTGGATGTCGGTCGGCGAGCTGATCGCCGAACGCCTACGCAGCACCCCGATGTCGCGCAAGCAGCGCCAGGCCGCAGTCGTCGAGGTGCTCGAGCGCGTCGGCCTGCCCGGCGACGTCGCGAAGTCCCGTGCGAGTCAACTCTCCGGCGGTCAGCGTCAGCGGGTCTCGCTGGCGCGCGCCACGGTGGTACCGCCGTCCGTCCTGCTGTGCGACGAACCCACCAGCGCGCTCGACGTGTCGCTGGCGGCTTCGGTGCTCAATCTGATCGGCGACCTGCGCCGCAGTCTCGACATGTCGGTCGTCTTCGTCACCCACGACCTGTCCGTGGCCCGGGTCGTCGCCGACCGCATTGCCGTCATGTACCTCGGCCGCATCGTGGAGATAGGACCTGCCGAGCGGGTCATCGGCGATCCCGCTCACCCCTACACCCAGGCGCTGGTCGACTCCATCCCCGACCTGGGCCGCGAATCACGCGTCCTCGCAGGGGAACCCGCCAGCCCGCTGTCCCCGCCATCGGGATGTGCGTTCCATCCGCGGTGCCTGATCTCGATCGACGCGTGCGGCGGCGAGGAACTCGACGTCCGCCTCGAGGGCAGCCCCGGGAACCCGCACCAGGTGGCGTGCATCGAACGGAGGGCCGTCTAGATGGCAATCGCACTACCCGCCGCCCCGGTGGTGCGCGGTGGCTCACGACGGGTCCTCTCGCTTCCCGAGTCGACGTCGAGCATCGTCAACTGGGTCGGCTTCTCGCTGGTGATCGTGGTGACCCTGGTCTGCCTTGCCGTTCCCGTACTCGCCCCGTACGACCCGCTGACGCCCGCGGGCATGCCGTTGCAGGCGCCGGGCAAGGGCGGCTTCCTGCTCGGCACCGACAGCATCGGCCGCGACATCCTGTCCCGCGTGCTCTACGGCGCCCGGTCGAGCTGGTTCGCCGCGCTCGTGGTCGTCGCGATCGGCCTGCTCATCGGCGGACTGGTCGGCCTGATCGCCGGCACGGTCGGCGGCTGGGTCGACACGGTGCTGATGCGGATCACCGACGCGTTCCTGTCCCTGCCCGCACCGGTTCTCGCGATTGCCGTGGTCGCAGCGCTCGGACCCGGGTTCGTGCACACCCTGATCGCGGTGTCGATCGTGTGGTGGCCGTTCTACGCCCGCCTGGTCCGCGGCGAGGTCGTGCGGCTGGCGGCGCGGCCACACGTCGAGGCGGCCAAGCTCGCCGGTGTCGGCCCGATCCGGCTGGCCCGGCGGCACCTGCTCCCCGGTGCCGTACCCAATGCCGTGGTGGCGGCCAGCCTCGACATCGGCACGCTGATCCTCACGCTCGCGGCGCTGTCGTTCCTCGGGCTCGGGCAGTCCGCTCCCGCACCAGAACTCGGTGCGGACTCCGCGCGCAACCTGAGCTACTTCCTGCAGCAGTGGTGGATTCCGGTGATGCCGGGCATCGGCGTCCTGGTGCTGGCGCTGATCGGCAACGTGGCGGGGGATTGCCTGCGGAATCTCATGAAGGGGTCCCGATGAGCGCTTGCGCGAAGAGGAGAAGGTCGCGATGAAGACGTTCGTGGCGACCCGGCTGGGCGCGATGGTGGCGATCCTCATTGCCCTGACCGGCGTGCTGTTCATCCTGCAGCACGTCTCACCGCTCGACCCCGTCAAGGCGCAGCTGGGCGCTCAGGCCTCCGCCGAAGCCGTGGCGGCGCGGCGCGAGGCGCTCGGCCTCAACGAGCCGATCCTGGTCCAGTTCTGGAACTACCTCACCGGCGCCGTCGGCGGCGATCTCGGCACGTCGTACCGGACCCGGCACGCCGTACTGTCGGACCTGGGCGACTTCCTGCCCGCCACACTGGAACTGGCTCTGTTCGGGATGGCGATCGCGATCGTGTTCGCGGTGCTGCTGGCGTTCAGCACGACGCTGAAGTGGCGCGGCGCCGGCGTCCTGCGTGCCGTGCTGTTCACCGGATCGTCGGCGCCGATGTTCCTGCTCGGCATTCTCGGCCTGATCGTCTTCTATCAGAACCTCGGCTGGGTGCCTGCCAACGGACGCCTGTCGATACCCAATCCACCCGACGGGCCGACCGGGCTGCTGACGGTCGACGGCCTGCTACGGGGCCGGTTCGACGTCGTCGCCGACGCCATCCACCATCTGATCCTGCCCGCCTGCGTCATCGCGCTCGGCCCGGCGGTGGCCATCGGCCGCGTGCTCCGCAGCAGCCTGCTGTCCGACATCGACAGTGACTACGCACGCACGGCGCGCGCCAAGGGGCTCTCGGAGGGCCGGATCATGGCGGGCCACGTTCTGCGCAACTGCGTCGGCGCCGCGCTCTCGATGACGGGTCTGCAAGTGGGCCTGATGTTCTCCGGTGTCCTGGTCGTGGAGCAGGTGTTCGGCTGGCCCGGCATCGGCCAGTACATCGCCCAGAGCATCCCCGTCGCCGACTTTCCCGCCATTGCCGGGGTCACCCTGATGCTCGGCGCCCTCTACGTGTTCATCAACACGGCGGTCGACCTCTTGCAGGCCGCCGCTGATCCACGCATCGCAGTCATAGGAGGATAGGTGCCGAAACAGCCACTCATCGTGGGCAATCCCGTTCTGGTCGTCGTCGACATGCAGGAAGCCGGCGACATGCCCGCCGAGGAAGTCGGCATCGAGCACATGCCGGGATACGACGGACGCATCGAGCGGGCCCAGCGCCTGATCGAGACGGCGCGTGCGGCTCTGATCCCCATCGTGTTCTTCCAGGAGGTGCACCGACCCAGCGGGATCGACTTCGGGCGCGAACTCGACGGTGTCGAGGGCGAGCACTGCGTCGACGGCAGGCCCGGGACGCCGCTGCATCCCGCGCTGCTGCCCAAGTTCGACGGGCCCAATCACGAGTTCCACATCGTCAAGCGCCGCTACTCCGGTTTCATCGGAACGGAATTCGAGATCGTGCTGTCCGGTCTGAAGGCCTCGACGCTGATCCTCGTCGGCGGACTCACCGACGTCTGCGTGCACTACACGTTCGCCGACGCGCACCAGCGCGACTTCTACGTGCGGGTGGTCACCGACTGCGTCGGCGGCTCGACCCAGTACCGCCACGACGCGGCCCTGGACGCCATGGAGTACCTCCAGACCGGCGCGATGCGCACCACCGACGAGATCCTGGCCGCGTTCGCCGAACTCGCCCCCGCCGCCGCGCCCGTCCTCGAAGGAGCCGTCCGATGAACAAATCCCTCCGCGCCGCCCTCGCCTTGGGCGCGGCGACCATGCTGGCGCTCACCGCGTGTGGCGGCTCCGACTCCGGCGGCGGCACGCCGAACGCCGCACCCACCGACAAGGTGCTGCACGTGTCGTTCCTCCAGGATCCGGGGCAACCGCCGGACCCCGACATCTTCTACGCCGGTCAGGGCCTGCTGCTCACCACGAACCTCTACGAGGGTCTGCTGCAGTACAAGGGCGGCACCGAGAAGCCCGAGATCGAACCGCTGCTGGCCACCGAGTGGACCGAATCACCCGACCATCGGGTGTTCACCTTCAAGCTGCGCGAGGGCGTCACGTTCCACGACGGCACGCCGTTCACGTCGGCGGCCATCAAGGCGTCCTTCGATCGCCGGCTCGCCGTCGACCAGGGCCCGGCGTACATGGTCAAGGACGTCGAATCAGTCACCACCCAGGGTGATTACGACGCCACCATCACGCTCAAGGCACCGAACTCGGCCTTCCTCGACTACCTCGCCTCGCCGTACGGCCCGAGGATGGTCAGCCCGGAGGGGTTGCAGAAGAACGCAGGCAGCGACAACGCCCAGGCCTATCTGACGAACCACGACCTCGGCACCGGCCCGTATACGCTGACCGCCGCAGAGGTGGGATCGCGCTACGCGCTGGCCGCCTACCCCGAGTACTGGGGCGAGAAGCCGTACTTCGAGCAGGTCGAGATCCCCGTCATCACCGACGTGTCCGCCCAGCAGCTGCAGTTCAACAACGGCCAGATCGCGGCGATCATGCACGACCTGCCGTCCTCGGCCGTCGAGCAGTACCTGAACGACGACAAGTACTCGCACTACTCGCTGCCGACGATGATGTCGAACTACCTGTACCTGAACCCGCACAAGGGCATGCTGACCGACCCTGCGAAGCGCAACGCCGTGATGCAGGCCATCGACGTCGACGCCCTGGTGAAGCAGACCTACTTCGGTCGCGGCAAGAAGGCCGAGCAGGTGTACCCGCCCAACATGATGGAACCGGAGTTCGCCAAGCAGAACGTGACCCACGACCCGTCGGTGCTCAGCGGTGTGGCCGCGAGTCTGCCGCCGGATCAGAAGTCGATCACCATCGGTTACGACTCGTCGAACCCGGACAACCAATTGATCAGCAACCTGATCCAGACGCAGCTCGCCGCGGCGGGACTGACCGCGAAGGTGCAGAGCTACCCGACGTCGGAGATCTACGGCTGGATCGGCACCGACGGGCAGTCGGCGCCGGAGATCTTCTCCGCCACCGCCTGGCCGGACGCCCCGTCGCCGTACACCTGGGGACACATCTCGTTCGATCCCGACGGCGGCCTCAACTACCTCGGCTGCTCGGCTCCGCCGGTCACCGCCGCACTCGCCGAGGGGCTGAACACCGGTGCTCCCGAACCGTTCTCGACCGCTGCGCAGGAAGCGATCAAGACGGGCTGCTGGCTCAACATGGCCGACGTCGACGACTTCGTGGTCGCCCAACCATGGCTCAAGGGCGTCGAGCAGGCGCACGTCGTGACGAACCCGAACTCGCTGCGGCTGTTCGAACTGTCGGCGGGCTGATGGCGACGCTGGTCCACCGGAGCGGTGTCCGCCGAATCATCCTGCTGACCCTGGGATGGGAGGACCTGCCCAAGTCGGTCTCGGTGCACGGCGCTCCGGCGGACCAGTCGATGCGTGAACCCGTACCGGGAGTGCTGCTGCAGACCGACGGCGGCTGGGTGCTGCTCGACACCGGGTTCAACACGGCGCTGATCCGAGATCCACACCTGCGCAGGCGTTTCTACCCGAGCGTCGAGTACCAGCCGGTGCTGCCCGGGCCGGGGGAGCCGATCGAGGAGTCACTGGCCGAGATCGGGGTGGACGTCGACGACATCCACCTCGTCGCGGTGTCCCACCTGCACACCGATCACGCCGGCGGGCTCAAGCTGTTCGCAGGCAAGGTGCCCGTGCACGCGCAACGACGCGAACTCGAGTACGGACTGTCGAATCACCCGGAACCGCAGAAGCACGCGATCTTCCGGGTGGACTTCGACGATCCGACCATCGACTGGCAGCTCGCAGACGGCGAGTCGGAGGTCGCGCCAGGGATCACCGCCGTGCCGACGTACGGCCACACCCCTGGTCACCAGAGCTTCGTGGTCGAACTCGACCAGTCGGTGACCGGCGGAGACGGTCCGAACGGATACGTCTTCGCGTTCGACGCGGCAGACCTGACCGAGAACATCGAGCACGAACTCGCGATCGGTGGATACATCGACGTCGAACCCGAGGAGACCATCGAACCGATCCGGAGGCTCAAGAAGCTCGCCAAGGACAAGGGCTACCCGCTGATCCCCGGCCACGATCCGCACGTGTGGCCGGAGATGACCCAGCACTTCCACGACCGCTTCGGCGTTCCGTGATCGATCTGGTGCTCCGGGCCGACCGGGTCCTGCTCGACGGTGAACTGCGGGCGGCGTCGGTGGCGATCGCGGGCGGCATGGTCGTCGACGTCGGACCGGTGGACGCCGGGTTCACGGTGACGACCGAGGTGACCCTGCAGCCGGAGACCGTCCTGCTACCCGGCTTCGTCGACACCCACGTGCACGTCGACGACCCCGGCACCGACTGGGAGGGCTTCGCGACCGCCACCGCCGCCGCTGCGGCGGCGGGCATCACGACGCTGGTCGACATGCCGCTCGACTCGGTGCCCGTCACCACGACCGTCGCCGCCCTGCGCACCAAGCAGGCTGCGGCCGCGGGCAATTGCCGCGTTTCGGTCGGCTACTGGGGCGGCGTCGTGCCGGAGAACCTCGGCGACCTCACGGCACTGGCCGCGGCGGGCGTGGCCGGCTTCAAGTGCTTCCTCGCCGACTCGGGCAATCCCGACTTCGGCCACCTCGACGCAGCGCAGTTCCGGTCGGCGGCGGCACGAATCGCCGACCTCGGCTCGGTGCTGCTGGTGCACGCCGAGAGCCACGACGTCATCGAGGCCAGTGCGCCGCCGTCCGGTGTCGACTACGAGTCGTTCCTGGGATCGCGGCCGGCTGCCGCCGAGGAGGACGCCGTCGGGCTGGTGATCGAGACGGCCAGGGCCACCGGCGCTCGCCTGCACGTCGTCCACGTCTCGAGCGCGACCGTCCTGCCCGCGCTGGCGGAGGCCAAGCGAGACGGGATCGGGGTCAGCGCCGAGACGTGTCCGCACTACCTCACCTTCGCAGCCGAGGACGTCGGCGACGGCGCCACCGAGTACGCGGCATGCCCGCCGATCCGCCACGACCGCAATCGCGACCCGCTCTGGGCGGCGCTGTTCGACGGCACCCTGGACATGGTGGTCTCCGACCACTCGCCGTGCGCACCGGAACTCAAGGGCGACGGCGACTTCGGCCGCGCCTTCGGCGGCATCAGCTCACTGGAGCTCGGCCCCAGCGCTGTATGGACCCATGCCGCCGAACGAGGCTTCGGACTCTCCGAACTCAGCCGGTGGATGGCGGAGCGGCCCGCAGCGCTGGCCGGTCTGACCGACCGCGGCAGGATCGCCGTGGGCCTGCGCGCCGACCTGTGCGCCTTCGACCCCGACGGCTCCGGCGTGGTGGACGGCAGCCGGCTGCGGCACCGCCACGGGGTGACCCCGTACGACGGCATGACGCTGCGCGGCACCGTCGCGCAGACCTGGGTCGCGGGACGATCGGCGTACGAGCGTGCGGCGGTGCCCGCGTGAGGATTCTCGTACTCAACCCGAACACCTCGCCGTCGATGACCGAGGGGATCGCCGTAGCCGCTCGGGCCGCGGCAGCCTCCGACACCGAGATCGTGGCGATGGCCGCTCCATTCGGCGCCTCGGCCATCGATTCGGCCGCCGAGAGCTACCTGTCGGCCGTCGCGGTGATGGACCTCGTCGCGTCGCTGCTCGAGGCGGGGGAGTTTCGCTACGACGCGGTGGTCTTGGCCGGCTTCGGCGAGCACGGCAGGGATGCACTCGCCGAGATGCTCGCGGTGCCGGTGTTCGACATCGCCGAATGCGCCGCCCACGTCGCGCATCTCATCGGCAGGAGGTTCTCGGTGATCACCACGCTCGCGCGTTCGATCCCACCGATCGAGGACCGGCTGCTGCTGGCCGGCCTGAACTCGCACTGCGCATCGATACGCGCCTGCGGGCTGGGCACCGCGGAGGTCGACGCCGATCCGGCCGGTGCCGTGGCGGCCATCGTCGACGAGGCGGCGCGGGCGATCGCAGACGACGGCGCCGACGTGATCTGCCTCGGCTGCGCGGGCATGGCGGGGGTGACGAGCGCGATCACGGCCACACTCGGGGTGCCCGCCATCGACGGCGTCGCGGCGGCCGTGGCCCTCGCGCAAGCCGTCGCCGGACTCGGACTGTCGACCAGCAAGGCCGGCGTGTACGCCCCAGGGCCCGCCAATCCACGGTCGCACTGGCCGATCTCACGTGCACTGGCGTCCCATGACTGAGGTGGATCTGGCGTCGCGCGTCGTCGGTGGCAGCGTCATCGCCGCGAGCGACGAGTCGTTCGGCGTCAAGGAGCGTCTGGTCGACCCGGCAGAACCCGCGTTCGTCCCGGGCACCTACGACCTGCGCGGCGAGGTCGTCGACGGCTGGGAGACGCGGCGGCACGCCGGCGCCGACGGTGACTGGGCCGTCGTACGGCTCGGCACCCCGGGGCGCATCCACGCCGTCGACGTCGACACCCGGTACTTCTCGGGCAATCACCCGACGGGGTGCCGGATCGAGGCGTGCGTGCTTGGCCCGACGGCCGACCCGACGCTGCCAGACGTCGAGTGGACGACGCTGGTGGCGGACGTGGCGCTGAAGGCCGACGGCCACAACGTCTTCCAGGTGTCGAGCGGGCGCCGCTGGACGCACCTGCGCCTGCGGCTGTCCTCCGACGGCGGCGTGGCCCGGCTACGCGTCTACGGCGAGGTGATCCCCGACCCGGTCACGTGGGCCGACGTCACCGTCGAGGTATCGGGGCTCGAGCAGGGCGGTCGCGTCGAATGGTGCAGTGACGGCTTCTATTCCGATGCCGGCGCGCTCATCAAACCCGACCGCCCCGCCAACATGGGCGACGGGTGGGAGACCCGACGCCGCCGCGACGTCGGGCCCGACACCCACGACGCCGTGCTGATCTCCTTCGCCGTGCCAACCGACCTGCGGCGCATCGAGATCGACACGTCCTACTTCGTGTTCAACGCATCGCCGGAGATCGCCGTGCTGGGTAGCCGCATCCGCCCCGACGGCGAACACGGCTGGGCGCTGGTGCCATTCGACGTCGAGGTACTGCCCAGGACTCGGCTGGCCGCCGACACCCGGCAGGTCTTCGCCGTGCACTGCCCGGACGTCACGGCGTTGCGCGTCCAGGCCTATCCGGACGGGGGCATCGCCAGGGTGCGCGCTTCCGGCACGCCGACCCCGAGCGGGTGGGAAGCGCTACGCACTCGGTGGGAGGAGTCGTCATGACGTCGGTGATCGCGTCCGATTGTGCGGGCCTGTGGCGGCGCACGTTGCTCATCGGCGCCGACGGCACGCGTGACACCGGCACCGACGTGATGTGGCTGCAGGGGCCCACCGCCTACGTCGACACCAGGGGCTTCGCGGGCACGCTGCACCAGCGGGGCGACGTGTTCGAGTGGCATCGCGACGTCGACGTCGAACCGCCCGGGCCGCATCCCGATGCTGGTGCCATGCACTGGGACGGGGACACGCTGGTCGAGACCGGCGTGCACGAGTCCTACGTCGAGCACTGGCAACGCGAGGCGCGCCCGACGTCGCCGTGCGGGGCCGTCTTCGTCCGCGGTCCCGACGGTCGTCCCGGGCTCGTCGTCCGCGCCGGTGACCTGTTCGGGTGGGCGGGCGGCGGGGTGGTGGTGATCGACGCGGTCGGCAGTCCGCGCTGGACCGCATTGCAGCCTTCGGACAACCAGATTCGTGCCAACGGTGTGCGCTGGATCATCGAACGATACGAGGGAGTAGTGAATCAATGAGTGGCGCAACGTCTTTCACGTCGATACCGATCGTGGACATCAGCGGACTGCGGTCACCCGATCGCGCCGAACGGGAACGCGTCGCCGCCGAGATCGGCCGCGCGGCCCGCGACGTGGGGTTCCTCTACGTCAAGGGCTCCGGTGTCGACGACGCACTGTTCGACGACATGCTCGAGGCCACCAAGGGATTCTTCGCGCTGCCGCTCGAGGAGAAGATGCGCAGCTACATCGGGCTGTCGCGGTGCCACCGCGGCTACGTGCCGATCGGGGAGGAGGGCGTCGAGAGCGGCACGCCCGATCTCAAGGAGGCATTCGACACTGCGCTCGACCTCCCGGCCGACGACCCGGACTACCTGGCGGGCAACCCGATGCTCGGCCCGAACGCGTGGCCGGATCTGCCCGGCTTCGCCGAGGCGGTCACCGCCTACTACGACGCCGTGCTCGAGGTCGGGCACCGGCTGCTGTGGGCGTTCGCCGTAGCCCTCGGCGAGGACCCGGACGTGTTCTCCCGGCACGCGATCAAGACGCCCAGTCAGCTGCGCCTGGTGCACTATCCCTTCAACGCGGATGCCCACGACGTCATCGGCATCGGCGCCCACACCGACTACGAGTGCTTCACCCTGCTCAAGGGCACCGCACCGGGCCTCGAGGTGATGAACGGGGCAGGGGAGTGGATCGACGTCCCCCCGGTGCCGGGCACCTTCGTGGTGAACATCGGCGACCTGCTCGAGCTGTGGACCAACGGCGCGTTCGTCGCCACCAGCCACCGGGTGCGAAAGGTGAAGGAGGAGCGGTACTCGTTCCCGCTGTTCTTCAACGTCGACTACGACACCGTGGTCGAGCCGCTGCCGCAGTTCGCCGGGACCGGTGCCCAGCGGGCGGCGCTGCGCGCGGGGGAGCACCTGTTCGCCCAGACCGCCCAGTCGTTCGCCTACCTGCGGCGCCGGATCGACAGCGGCGACCTCGTCCTGCCCGAGGGGTCACTCGGGCTGGGCCAGTTCGGTCAGCAGGCACTACACGGGGCGTCCGCGGCCGGCTGATCGCGCCTAATTGACCGGCGAGTTCACGAAGCGCAGGTCGGGGAGCATGGCCCGCGCGGCGACGATGCCCTGACCCGACTGCCACACCTCGTCGTTGACGACGAAGACGCGGCCGTCCTTCGACGCAGACAGGCGCCGCCACGCCTGGCTGTCGAGCACCTCACGGGACCGCTCCCTGGCGGCCGGTGAACCGAAGGAGACGAAGACCACGTCACCCTCTGCCGGGGTGAAGTCCGCCTCGGACAGATCCGAGGTGCCCACTTCCACGTAGGGCTTGTCGGTGAAGCGCTGCGCCGACGGCCGGTCCACACCGGCGATGGCCAGCACGCTGCCGGGGAAGTCGTCGATCCCGGAGATCTGGGCGGTGTCGTCCATCAGGCGCACCACCGACGCCTGGAAGTGCGCGGTGTCGTTCTGGGCGGCCCGCTTCTTGGCATCGGCGTCGAAGCCCTCGAGCAGCGGGGTGGCGGCACCGTCTCGACCCACGGCCGCGGCGACCGTCCGCAGGGTGTCCTGCCAGCCCGGGCCGGGCGGGCCGGTGAACACCGTCGGCGCGATCCGGGACAGGTCGCCGAACTCGCCGGGGGTGAGCCCCTCGGAGCCGAGGATGAGGTCGGGGTCGGCCTCTCGGATCGCGTCGAGGTCGGGGTCGGTCTCCGAACCCACCGCGGGCAGATCGTGGATGACCGAGCCGAGGTAGGACGGCTGCTCCTGCGATCCGTCGGGCAGCGCGGCGGCGACGATCCGGGACTGCATGCCGAGCGCGCACAGCGCGTCGAGTTGATCGCTGGAGAGCACGACGATCCGCCGCGGATCCGCGACCACCTCGGTGCTTCCTGCGGCGTGGCGCACCTCGCGCCGCTCCGGACCCTGGGCCGGCGGCGGCGGGTCCGCCGGACACGACTCGTCGGGTCTGCGGTCGTTGCCCAGCACGTTGGCGCCGGCCACCCGGGTGGTGCTGGTGATGGGCGCGCCCGAGGCGTTGGGGGACGTCGCCGTGGCACCGTCGCCGGACTCGCCGCAACCGCCGAGGAAGACGACCGGAAGTGCCACCAGGACTGCGGCACCCGCCGCCAGCGGACCCAGTCGGGGTCGGGAGATCGGCACGGCGCCGACGGTAACATCCAGCCGTTTCCCGGTAGCTCAGGCGCTGGCGGCGGGGCCTCGCAGACGTAATACGACGGTTTGTAGGACCCAAGGCGGCGAAGCGCCCGAAGAGAGTTAGGATTCAGAAGAGCATGCGGGGTATCCCGTCTGATTTTCTGGAGGATCTGTTGGTAGCCGAAGCGCCCCCAATCGGAGAACTCGAGGCACGGCGCCCCTTCCCGGCCCGGCTGGGTCCCAAGGGCAACCTCATCTACAAGTTGGTGACCACGACCGATCACAAGCTGATCGGCATCATGTACTGCGTCGCCTGCTTCGTGTTCTTCTTCATCGGCGGCCTGATGGCCCTGCTGATGCGCACCGAGCTCGCCCTGCCGGGGCTGCAGTTCCTGAGCAACGAGCAGTACAACCAGCTGTTCACCATGCACGGCACGGTGATGCTGCTGTTCTATGCGACGCCCATCGTGTTCGGCTTCGCCAACCTGGTGCTGCCGCTGCAGATCGGTGCTCCCGACGTCGCCTTCCCGCGACTCAACGCCTTCTCGTTCTGGCTGTTCCTCTTCGGCGCCCTGATCGCGATCGCCGGCTTCATCACCCCCGGTGGTGCGGCGGACTTCGGCTGGACCGCGTACTCGCCGCTGACCGACGCCATCCACTCGCCCGGTGCGGGCGGTGACCTCTGGATCATGGGTCTGGCCGTCGGTGGTCTCGGCACCATCCTCGGTGGCGTCAACATGATCACCACCGTGGTGTGCATGCGCGCCCCCGGCATGACCATGTTCCGCATGCCGATCTTCACCTGGAACATCCTGGTGACGTCGATCCTGGTGCTGCTGGCGTTCCCACTGCTGACCGCCGCGCTGTTCGGCCTCGCCGCCGACCGCCACCTCGGTGCCCACATCTACGACCCCGCCAACGGCGGCGTCCTGCTGTGGCAGCACCTGTTCTGGTTCTTCGGGCACCCCGAGGTCTACATCATCGCGCTGCCGTTCTTCGGCATCGTCAGCGAGATCTTCCCGGTGTTCAGCCGCAAGCCGATCTTCGGCTACACCACCCTGATCTACGCGACGCTGGCCATCGCGGCCCTGTCGGTGGCCGTGTGGGCGCACCACATGTACGCCACCGGTGCGGTGCTGCTGCCGTTCTTCAGCTTCATGACGTTCCTGATCGCCGTCCCGACGGGCATCAAGTTCTTCAACTGGATCGGCACGATGTGGAAGGGCCAACTGACGTTCGAGACACCGATGCTGTTCTCGGTGGGCTTCCTCGTCACCTTCCTGCTCGGTGGCCTCTCGGGTGTGCTGCTCGCCAGCCCGCCGCTGGACTTCCACGTGACCGACAGCTACTTCGTCATCGCGCACTTCCACTACGTGCTCTTCGGCACCATCGTGTTCGCCACCTACGCGGGCATCTACTTCTGGTTCCCGAAGATGACGGGCCGTCTGCTCGACGAGCGGCTGGGCAAGCTGCACTTCTGGCTGACGTTCATCGGCTTCCACACCACGTTCCTGGTGCAGCACTGGGTCGGTGACGAGGGCATGCCGCGCCGCTACGCGGACTACCTGCCCACCGACGGCTTCACCACGCTGAACATCGTGTCGACCGCGGGTGCGTTCATCCTCGGCATCTCGACGCTGCCATTCGTCTGGAACGTGTTCAAGAGTTGGCGTTACGGCGAGCCCGTCGTGGTCGACGACCCCTGGGGCTACGGCAACTCCCTGGAGTGGGCCACCAGCTGCCCGCCGCCGCGGCACAACTTCAACGAGCTGCCCCGAATCCGTTCGGAGCGTCCCGCATTCGAGCTGCACTACCCGCACATGGTCGAGCGGATGCGCGCCGAGGCGCACGTCGGCAAGGCTCACGGCCCGGACGACGGTGACGTGACCCGGCTCGACGACGCGCAAGTGCGCACCTGACCTCCTCGGAGTGAATCAGTCGAAGGTGTCGGTTCTCATCACCGTCACCGGAGTCGATCAGCCAGGTGTCACGTCGGCCCTCTTCGAGGTGCTGGCACGGCACGACGTCGACCTGCTGAACGTCGAGCAGGTGGTCGTCCGCGGTCGCCTCACGCTGGCGGTCCTGGTCGCGGGCCGCGACGAGGCCGCGGGCGATGCCGCCCTGCACGACGAGGTCACCAGCGCCATCCGTGGCGTCGGGCTCGACGTGACGATCGAGCGCAGCGACGACCTCGCGGTACTGCGCGAGCCGTCCACCCACACCATCGTGGTGCTCGGCCGGCCGATCAGTGCCGAGGCCTTCGGCGTCGTCGCCAAGGAGACCGCGCTGCTCGGCGTCAACATCGACACCATCCGCGGCGTCTCGGACTACCCGGTGACGGGACTCGAGTTGCGGGTGTCGGTGCCACCCGGCGCGGCGTACGGGCAGCTACAGCAGGCGCTGGCACGCGTCGGCGTCGCCCAGGGCATCGACATCGCGCTCGAGGACTACAGCCTGTCGCGGCGGGCCAAGCGCCTCATCGTGTTCGACGTCGACTCCACGCTCATTCAGGGCGAGGTGATCGAGATGCTGGCCGCCCGGGTCGGGGCCGAGGCCGCAGTCGCGGAGGTCACCGAGGCCGCGATGCGCGGTGAATTGGACTTCGCCGAGTCGCTGCACCGCCGCGTCGCGACGCTGGCCGGGCTGCCCGCCGAGGTGCTCGACGACGTCGCCGACCAGATCGAACTCACGCCCGGCGCCAGGACCACCATCCGGACGCTGCGTCGGCTCGGATACCACTGCGGCATCGTCTCGGGCGGCTTCCGTCAGGTGATCGAACCGCTGGCGCACGAGCTGATGATGGACTTCGTGGCCGCCAACGAACTCGAGATCGTCGACGGGAAGCTCACCGGTCGCGTCGTCGGACGGGTCATCGACCGGCCCGGCAAGGCCAAGGCGCTTCGTGACTTCGCTCAGCAGGCCGGCGTGCCGATGGAGCAGACGGTGGCGGTCGGCGACGGCGCCAACGACATCGACATGCTCGCGGCGGCGGGATTGGGCGTCGCGTTCAACGCCAAGCCTGCGCTGCGCGAGGTGGCCGACGCCTCACTGAGCCACCCGTATCTCGACACCGTGCTGTTCCTGCTCGGCGTCACCCGCGGCGAGATCGAGGCCGCCGACGCCAGCGATGGCACGTACCGTCGGGTCGAGATCCCCGAGTTGGGTTAGACCACCACCGCGCCGTACTCGGTGGTCGCCGATCCGGTGACCGAATACCAAGCGCGGGAGAGCAATTCGATCGCCTCGGTGAGTCGCTCCTCGGGCATCGTGTAGGGCACCCTGATGAACCGTTCGAGTGTGCCGTCGACCCCGAACCGTGGGCCCGGCGGGATCTCGAGACCCATCCGCGACGCCGCCGCCGACAATGCCGAACTCATCGGCGCGGGCAGCCGGATCCACAGCGACATGCCGCCGGTCCCGGGGAGTGGCTGCCAGTCGGGGAGCAGGTCGTCGAGCAGCGAGAGCAGCAGCGCCCTGCGACCGCGCAGGATGTCGCGCCGCTCGGGCAGCACCTCGGCCTCGGCGCCCAGAAGCGTTGCGGCTGCCAGCTGTTCGACGATCGCGGTGCCCATGTCGATGGACGGTCGCAGTGCCGCGATCGTGGCCAGCGTGCTGCGTTCCGCGCGGATCCAGCCGATGCGCAGACCACCCCAGAACGACTTCGACATCGACCCGACCGTGAGGATCAGGTCGCGGCGCGAGGTCATCGACGCCGCCAGCGGTGCGGGCACGGGCTGATCGAGCCACATGTCGGTGATGGTCTCGTCGATGATCGTGCGGGTGCGGGTCTCGGCGATGATGCGCGCCAGGTCGCGCCGTCCACTCTCCGGCAGGGTCAGTCCGGTGGGGTTGTGGTTGTCCGGAATCAGGTAGGCGAGGCTGGGCGCCAACTGCCGCATCGCCGTCTCGATGGCCGGAACCTCCCAGCCGTCGCTGGTGACCGCGACCGGGACGGGGCGGATGCCGCGGGTGGCCATGGCCGACAGCGCACCGTGGTAGGTCGGCTGCTCGACCAGGACGCGGTCACCGGGCTGGGTGTAGGTGGCCAGGATCAGGCCGATCGCGTGCAGCGCGCCGGTGGTCACCATGATCTCGTCGGGCTCGGTGGGGAGTCCTCGGGCGGTGTACCGCTGCGCCAGCGCCACGCGCAGGGGCGTCACCCCGGCGAGTTCGATGCCGATGTCGTGCAGGTACGGCGTCACCTGTTCGGCCGCTTGTGTAAAGGCGCGGGACGCCACCGCGGCGGGTGCGGCGAAGGTGGCCGCCGCGAGGTTGACCGTCGCCGGGGCGGGAGCGACGGCGGCGACCGTGGCCACCGGCAGCGCGGTGGTGCTGCGCGCACCTCGTCTCCCGAGCAGGTAGCCGTCGTCCCGCATCTGGGCATAGGCCGCCGTCACCGTGGTGCGGGACACCCTGAGCGCGTCGGCCAGCGCGCGCTCGCTGGGGAGTTGTCCACCGACCGGAACCCGGCCGTCGACGATCAGCATGCGGAGGCCGTCCGCGAGACCCTGATACGCCGGACCGCTGGTGTTGGCGGTGCGCCAGTTACCCAGTTCGCGTACCAAGAGGTCCACCTCGAGGCGTCGGCCTACCAGATCGTCGATCATTCGAGCCAGTTTGCCTTAACTGGCTATTGATCACAAGGGTATCGGGGTCCAGTATCGTGGCATGGCACAACACTGGACCTCTCGCATGACGCACTCGGCTCACAAGCTGGGACGGGTGTTCCGCACGACGCCCCGCGCGGCGGGGTCGGCAGGCCATGCCGACGACGCCGACGCCCGCCGGATGAGCGCCGACCTCGACGCCATCCGCGCGCGCTTCCCCGACCACGCATGAGGCGCGGCGCAGCACGAGGTGGGGCACTGCTCCTCGGCCTGACCGGCTACGGCTTCTCGATGGCCATGATGGTGCGCGCCAACCTCGGCCTCGATCCGTGGGACGTGTTCCACCAGGGTCTTGCCGAGCGCACCGGCATGACCATCGGCCTGGCCTCTGCCGTCGTCGGCGTGGCGGTACTGCTGGCATGGATTCCGTTGCGCAACCGGCCCGGCGTCGGCACGGTCGCCAACGTCATCGTCATCGCGGTCACCGTCGACGCCGGAATGGCGATCCTGCCCGAGCCGTCCGACCTCGCCGTCCGGATCTCGATGATGCTCGGTGCGGTGCTGCTCAACGCGGTCAGCACGGTGCTCTACATCGGCTCGGGCCTCGGCCCCGGCCCGCGCGACGGCCTCATGACCGGTCTCGTCATGCGGACCGGCCTGTCGGTGCGACTGGTCCGTACCTCGATCGAGGCGACCGTGCTGGCCGTCGGCTGGCTGCTCGGCGGCACCGTCGGCGTCGGCACCCTCGTCTACGCGTTCGGCATCGGCCCGCTCGTCCAACTCGTCCTGCGCCTGACACCGGATCGGTGGCTCGCCGTCAGCGGGTGGGCGATCGTCACGCCCCGCCTGACTACGATGGGCGAGTGCCCGGGGCAGGAGAGACACCAGACGAGGCAGCCGACCCAGACCTGTTGATCGACTTCGCCAAGGTCACGTTGCGGCGTGGCGGCAAGACGCTGGTCGGTCCCATCACCTGGGCCGTCGAACTCGACGAGCGCTGGGTCGTCGTCGGCCCCAACGGCGCGGGAAAGACCTCGCTGCTGCGGATGGCTGCGGCGATGGAGCATCCGTCGTCCGGCACCGCCTACGTCCTCGGTGAACGCCTCGGCAAGACCGACATGGCCGAGCTGCGCTCACGCGTCGGGCTCAGCAGTTCGGCGCTGTCGCAACGAGTTCCCGACGGAGAAGTGGTCCGCGACCTCGTGGTGTCGGCCGGCTACGCGGTGCTCGGCCGGTGGCGCGAGCAGTACGAGGACGTCGACTACGAGCAGGCCGTCGAGATGCTCGAGAGCGTCGGTGCCGAGCACCTCGCCGAACGCACGTACGGCACGCTGTCCGAGGGTGAACGCAAGCGCGTGCTGATCGCCCGGTCGATGATGACCGACCCCGAACTGCTGCTGCTCGACGAGCCCGCAGCCGGCCTCGACCTCGGTGGGCGCGAGGAGTTGGTGGCACGACTGGCCGACCTCGCCGCCGATCCCGACGCGCCGGCCACGGTCCTGGTCACCCACCACGTCGAGGAAATCCCGCAGGGGTTCAGCCACTGCCTGCTGCTGTCCGAGGGCGAGGTCGTCGCCGCCGGGCTGCTGACCGACGTGCTCACCTCGGAGAACCTGTCGAAGGCATTCGGGCAGTCCATCGCCCTGGACCTCATCGACGGCCGATACTTCGCGCGGCGCACCCGTACCCGCGCGGCACACAGGAGGCGCGCATGACCGAGGCCGAGAACGCCGATCCGCTGGTGCCCAGGCCGGCATCGACGGTGATGCTGGTGCGGGAACGCTCGAGCATCGAGGTCTTCCTGATGCGCAGGCACTCGGCGATGGACTTCGTCGCCGGCGTGATGGTGTTCCCCGGCGGTGGCGTCGACGAGCGCGACAAGAAAACTGACATCGCCTGGTTCGGGCCCGAACCCGCCTGGTGGGCCGAGCGGCTCGGCGTGGACGTCGACCTCGCCGAGGCACTGGTGTGCGCCGCCGCGCGCGAGACGTTCGAGGAGTCCGGCGTGCTGTTCGCGGGCCCCGCCGACGATCCGGACGGCATCGTGTCCGACGCGTCGGTCTACCGTGACGCGCGTACCGCACTGGCCAACCACTCGCTCTCGTTCGCCGACTTCCTGCGCGACGAGAAGCTGGTGCTGCGGGCCGACCTGCTGCGGCCATGGGCGAACTGGGTGACCCCCAAGGAAGAGCGCACCCGCCGCTACGACACGTACTTCTTCGTCGCCGCGCTTCCCGAGGGCCAGCGTGCCGACGGCGAGAACACCGAGACCGACCGCGCGTTCTGGAGTACCCCGGAAGCGGCGCTCGAGGAGTTCGCCGAAGGCCGGTCGTTCCTGCTACCCCCGACCTGGACCCAACTCGACTCCCTCGCCGGCCACACGGTCGAGGAAGTGCTCGCCGTCGAACGCAAGATCGTCGCGGTCGAGCCGCACCTGGCCGCGAACAAGGACACCAGGAACTGGGAGATCGAGTTCTTCAACGGCGAGCGCTACAACGCGGCTCGCAACCGCCGGGCCCCCCAGGGGTACGGACCCGGCGCCTCGTCGTGAACGATCCCGCGTCGTGAGCGACTTCGAGTTCGTCGGCGTCCACGTGAACGACGGCGTCGGCACCCTGCTGCTGTCCCGGCCGCCGACCAACGCGCTCACCCGTCAGGTGTGTCGCGAGATCACCGCCGCAGCAGCCGACCTCAGTGCCCGCGACGACGTCACGGCCGTCATCGTGTTCGGCGGGCACGAGACCTTCTGCGCGGGTGACGACCTGCCCGAACGCGGCTGCCTCACGGCCGAGGAGTCGGCGGTCGCCGTCGACGTCCTGCGCACTGCGGTCGACGCGGTGGCCGCGATCAGCACGCCCACGGTGGCCGCCGTCACCGGTTACGCGCTGGGCGGCGGGCTCACCCTGGCGCTGGCCGCGGACTGGCGGATCAGTGGTGACAACGCCAAGTTCGGTGCCACCGAGATCCTCGACGGGCTGGTCGCCTCGGACGGTGCGTCGGTCAGGCTGTCGCGCGCCGTGGGGGAGAGCAGGGCCAAGGACCTGGTGTTCACCGGCCGGTTCGTCGACGCCAGGGAGGCGCTCGCGATCGGGCTGATCGACGAGATGGTGGCTCCCGACCACGTCTACGACGCCGCGCTGCGCTGGGCCGGTCGGTTCGCCGGCTCGCCCCGGGCCGCGCTGGCCGCCGCGAAGGCAGCGTTCGCGTCCGGCCGCTAGGCCGTTAGGCTGCCCTTCATGACGAGCACAAATCAGGCTCCCAACCCGCACGCGACGGCGGCGGAGGTCGAGGCCGCGCGCCATGACACCAAGCTGGCCCAGGTCCTCTACCACGACTGGGAGGCCGAGAGCTACGACGACAAGTGGTCGATCTCCTACGACCAGCGCTGCGTGGAGTACGCCCGCAGCCGCTTCGACGCCATCGTGCCCGAGCAGGTCCAGCGTGAACTGCCCTACGACAGGGCTTTGGAACTCGGCTGCGGCACCGGCTTCTTCCTGCTGAACCTGATCCAGTCCGGCGTTGCGCGGCGTGGATCGGTGACCGACCTGTCGCCCGGCATGGTCAAGGTCGCCACCCGCAATGGCCAGTCGCTGGGCCTCGACATCGACGGCCGCGTCGCCGACGCCGAGGGCATCCCGTACGAGGACAACAGCTTCGACCTGGTGGTCGGGCACGCCGTGCTGCACCACATCCCCGACGTCGAGCTGTCGCTGCGCGAAGTGGTGCGGGTGCTCAAGCCCGGCGGCAGGTTCGTCTTCGCCGGTGAACCCACCACCGTCGGCAACGCCTACGCGCGCCGGCTTGCGGACCTCACCTGGAAGACGACGGTCGCGGCGATGAAGCTGCCTGGACTGAGCAGTTGGCGCCGCCCGCAGGCCGAACTCGACGAGAACTCCCGGGCCGCCGCGCTGGAATGGATCGTCGACCTGCACACGTTCGATCCCGCCGACCTCGAGAAGATGGCGACCAACGCGGGCGCGGTCGAGGTCGACACCGCCACCGACGAGTTCACCGCAGCGATGCTGGGCTGGCCGGTCCGGACGTTCGAGTCCACGGTGCCGCCGGGCAAACTCGGCTGGGGCTGGGCGAAGTTCGCCTTCGGTGGTTGGACGACGCTGAGCTGGGTGGACGAGACCCTGTGGCGTCACGTCGTGCCCAAGGGCTGGTTCTACAACGTCATGATCACCGGGGTCAAGCCGTCCTAGACGGCGCCGGTGCTCCACTTCACGCTCGACGACGTCGCCTATCTCAGCGGTGACGACGGCCGTGCGGCGCTCGACGCGGTGTCCTCGCTCGGGTTGACCGACGCGACCCGCGTCGCCGACATCGGCTCGGTACGAACGCGTTTCGGCGACCGCACGGCAGTCCTGGTGGAGACGGTGCTGCTGCGCAGGCGTGCGGCGGCCAAGTTCTCCGAGCCAGGCGCGTGGCTACTGACCGACGAGGCGATGCAGCAGGCCACCCCGGAACCCGTTGCCGCACACCGCGCCATCCGCCTTGCAGGCGCCGTGGTGCACGACGTGACGTGTTCGGTCGGCGCGGAACTGGCGGCGCTGAGCGCGACGGCGTCGATGGTCGTCGGCAGCGACGTCGACCCGGTCCGGCTGGCGATGGCCCGGCACAACGTACCCGGGGTGCCGGTGCTGCGCGCCGACGCACTCGCGCCGGTGACGCGGTCGGCGGTCGTCGTGGCCGACCCCGCCCGCCGCAGCGGCGGACGACGGCGGTTCGATCCGCGCGACTACACGCCCGCCCTGGACGCCCTGCTCGAGGTCTACGCGGACCGTGATCTCGCCGTGAAGTGTGCTCCCGGAATCGATTTCGACCAGCTCGCCCGGCTCGGCTTCCGCGGCGAGATCGAGGTGACCTCGCTGGCGGGCGGTGTGCGGGAGGCGTGCCTGTGGTCGGGCGGGCTCGCAAGCGCAGGCGTCACCCGCCGGGCCACGGTGCTCGACCGCCCCGGACTCGGTACCGAGACCGTCACCGATGCCGAATCCGACGACTGCCCCGTCGCCCCGGCGGGTCGGTGGATCGTCGACCCCGACGGCGCCGTCGTGCGCGCAGGGCTGGTGCGGCACTACGCCGCACGGCACGGGCTGTGGCAACTCGACCCGGACATCGCCTACCTGTCCGGCGACACGCTGCCGCCGGGTGTGCGCGGCTTCGAGGTGCTCGACCAGATCGACTTCAACGAACGGCGGCTGCGGCAAGCGCTTTCGGCTCACGACGTCGGCGCCGTCGAGATTCTGGTCCGCGGTGTCGACGTCGACCCCGACGCGCTGCGGCCCCGGCTGCGGATGCGGGGCGCCCAGCGGCTGTCGGTGGTCATCACCCGGCTCGGAACCGGCCGCGACAGCAGGGCGGTGGCCTATGTGTGTAGGCCGACGCACTGAAACCGCAGGTATCGTGGCGGCGTGATCATGAAGCCCGCACTGGCCGCGGCGGCAGCCGTCCTGGCGTCTGGGCTGTGGACCCCGGCCGTCGCCCCGGCGGCCCCGGCGACGGTTCCGGCCGTGCCCACCTGCGCGGATCTCTCCGGCGTCCTCGACGCAGGCCAGACTTGCCGCATCGAGGCCGTCGACCCCGCGTACTCGCTCACGGTCAGCTATCCGGTGGACTATCCCGACCAGGCGGCGGTGGTCGACTACGTGCAGCAGACCCGCGACGGGTTCCTGAACGTGGCCAACGCGCCCGGCCCGCACGAGATGCCGTACGAGCTGGACACGACCGCCACCCGCTATGGCTCGCGCGCCACCCAAGGCGTCGTGATGAAGACGTTCCAAGACGTCGGCGGCGCGCACCCGCAGACCTACTACGAGTCGTTCACCTGGGACCAGGCGCTGCGCCGGCCGGTCACCGTCGACGACCTGTTCCGGCCGGGCACCGACCCGTTCCCAGTGATCCTGCCGATCGTCACCAGCGAGCTGGAGAAGCAGTCCGGTCAGCCGGTCGAGATCTCACCCGGGGTGGGGCTCGACCCGCAGAAGTACCAGAACTTCGCCGTCACCGACGACGCGCTGATCTTCTTCTTCGGCCAGGGCGAACTGCTGCCGGAAGCGGCGGGCGCAGTCGAGGTCTCGGTGCCGCGTAGTGCCGTAGCGCCGATGCTCGCCTGAGCGTCGTCAGGGTTGTCGGTTCCTCGCGCGAGCGCTCGTCAGGGTTGTCGGTTCCTCGCGCGAGCGCTCGTCAGGCCGGCGCGAACGCGTACACCCGGCCCGCGCTGGTCGCCGTGACCACGCGACGGTCGTGGCCGATCGACACGCCGACGGGGTAACCCTCGGCGTTCGGCAGCGGGTACCGGTTCAGGGAGCGGCCGTCCTCCGGGTCGAAGGCCAGCAGCGCCATGCCGCGTTCTGCGTCCCGCGCCACCGTGTAGGCCACGTCGGCGCCCGCCCGGCTCGACGTCGCCAGCGGTTCGACGTCGTCGCGCGTCCAGACCACCTCGCCGGCGTCGCCGTCGTCGCGCACGGCGGTGAGCTTCGCGTCCGGTCCGCCGCCTGCGACGACGAGCCCGTCCGGGGACACCGAGGGCGGGGTCTGCGGCTGGTAGCCGAGTTCCACCGACCACTTCGCGGTGCCGTCGTCGGCGCGCAGCGCCCAGAGGCGGTCGTCGCGGCCGTTGACGTAGATCGTCTCGCCGTCCTCCGACAGGACCGGGCTGGCGAGCGGGCCGCCGCCGACCGCCGTGCTCGTCCACTCCCGGCTCAGCATCGGCTTCTGGTCCTGCCGGTACCGTAGACCCACCAGCACCGGCGCCTCGGCGCCCGGCTCCCACAGGCTGATTACGACGATCCCGTTCGCAGGCGAGAACGCGGGTGCGGCCGCGACAGGGCACGCCGCCCGCCCGGGCTGACAGTCGGCAAGGCCCCGGCCCGAGTCGGTGGGATCGACGCCCTCCACCAGGTCGAGCGGCGTGCCTGCGAGCGTGCCTCGGTGCGTGTCGAACACCAGCACCTGGCCGAGGTGGGTGACCACCAGCAGTTGGCCGGGCGCGACGATGCGAGGCGTCAACGGCAGCCCGATCACCGGCTGACGCCAGCGGACCCACTGCGTCGAGGGGAATGACAGCAGCGCGCCGGGCTGTCCGACGTAGAGGTTGTCGAACCCGTCGAAGAAGGGACTGTTGATACCGCCGCCCTGCCAGAGCCTGCTGCACCAGCGCTGCCTGCCCTCGTTGTCGGCCTCCCAGACCATCAGGGAGCAGCCACTCTCGGTCTGGGCGTTGGCCGCGAGGTACTCGCCCGATCCGAGCGCCACCTGCGCGGACAGTTCGCCCTTCACCGAGCGCACCCAGTCCAGCCGCAGCGCCTCGGCGCCTGGCAAGTCGACGAAACTGCTGTTGGACGCATTGCCGTACTGCGCGGGCCAGCCGTCCGACGCCGTGGACTCCACCCACGAGTCGGTGGTCCCACACGCGGTGGGCAGCACCGTCAGAACCGCTGCGGCCGTCACGGCAACCATTCGGCGCACGGCCGTTCGTGGAGCAGGCATCGGGTGCAAAGACTAGCCGGAGGACCCGCGAGCCTCGCGTAGGCTGTCCGGCCATGACGACCATGTGGGGCGCCCCGTTATACGTTCGCTGGCGCGGTTCACGGTTGCGCGACCCCCGTCAGGCCCGGTTCCTGACCCCGGCGTCGTTCAAGTGGGTGATGGACAACAAGGCCTACACCCCGTGGTACCTGGTTCGGTACTGGCGGCTGCTCAAGTTCAAGCTCGCCAACCCGCACATCATCACCCGCGGCATGGTCTTCCTCGGCAAGGACGTCGAGATCCAGGCGACCCCCGAGCTGTCGACGATGGAGATCGGTCGCTGGGTCCACATCGGCGACAAGAACACCATCCGCTGCCACGAGGGCTCGCTGCGGTTCGGTGACAAGGTGGTGCTCGGCCGCGACAACGTCATCAACACCTACCTCGACATCGAGATCGGCGACTCCGTGCTGATGGCCGACTGGTGCTACGTCTGCGACTTCGACCACAAGATGGACAACGTCGAGATGCCGATCAAGGACCAGGGCATCGTCAAGGCCCCGGTGCGGATCGGCCCGGACACCTGGGTCGCGGCCAAGGTGACCGTGCTGCGCGGCACGAGCGTCGGCCGGGGCTGTGTGCTCGGCGCCCACGCGGTCGTCAAGGGTGAGGTCCCCGACTTCTCCATCGCCGTCGGCGCCCCGGCCAAGGTGGTCAAGAACCGCAAGCTCGCGTGGGAGACGTCGGCCGCCGAACGCGCCGAACTCGCCGCCGCGCTGGCGGACATCGAGCGCAAGAAGGCCGCCCGCTAGCCAGTTCCCGTTCTTCGGCGAGCGTGCGTGTCTGCGGGCGACACGCCGCCTCCCGACCCGAGTTCGCGCACGCTCGTCGGACTAGCGACCCGGCAGGGGCTGCTCCACGATCGTTCGCCGCCGATGCGGTTCGCGCTCACGGCGTTTGGCGGCGAGGTACACCTGGGCGGTCTCGACGGCGACGGTGTGCCACTCGAAGTCGGAGTTCAGACGCTCCCGCGCGGCATCGGCCCGTCGTTGGGCGGCTACCGGGTCGTCCAGCACGGCGCGGACGGCCGACGCGAGTGCGGCGACGTCGCGCGGCGGGAAGGACAAGCCGGTGTGGCCGTCGATCACCGCTTCGCCGAGCCCGCCGACGTTCGAGACCACCAGCGGCGCCCCGGTCGCGGCCGCCTCGAGCGCGACGATGCCGAACGGTTCGTAGTGGCTCGGCAGCACGGCGGCGTCGGTGTCGTGCAGCAGCCGGATCAGGCCCTGGTGGTCGACGCGGCCGACGAACGTCACGGCCTTGAGCACCTTGTGCTTTCGCGCCTGCTCGATCAGCCACGCCTCCTGCGTGCCGTCACCAGCGATGGTCAGCGTGGTGCCGGGGTGGGTGCGCCGGATGCGTGGCAGCGCGGCGATCGCCTCGTGCACGCCCTTCTCGTACTCCAGGCGGCCGAGGTAGAGCAGCTTCGCGGGCCCGGGCCGCCGGTGGCGTCGCGCGAACGGCCACTGCGCGGCGTCGATGCCGTTGCGGATCACGTGGCGCTCGGCCAGTCCGGGTCCGAAGAGTTCGTCGATCTCGTCGCCCATCGACGCCGAACACGTGATCAGGGAATCGGATTCGTGTACCAGCCAGGACTCGACGGCGTGCACCTGCCTGCTGATGGTGCCCGACACCCACCCGGAGTGCCTGCCCGCCTCGGTGGCGTGGATCGTGGAAACCAGTGGTACGTCGTAGAACTCGGCCAGGGCGACCGCGGGATGCGCGACCAGCCAGTCGTGGGCGTGCACGACGTCGGGCTGCCAGCGGGTGCCGTCCGCGTCGATGCTCAGCCCGGCGCGCACCATCGCGTGGCCCATCGCCAGCGTCCACGCCATCATGTCGGTGCCGAAGCCGAACTCGTGGGGGTCCTGCGCGGCGGCGATCACCCGGACGCCCTCGGCGACCTCGTCGGTGGTCGGGTGCGTGCTGGGGTCGGTGTCGGTGGGCCGGCGGCTGAGCACCACGACCTCGTGGCCCGCGTCGGCCAGTGCGGTCGCGAGATGGTGCACGTGCCTGCCGAGTCCACCGATCACGACCGGCGGGTACTCCCAGGACACCATCAGGACCTTCATCGGGGGAGCCGCCGGGCGTCGAGGGCGCCGAACAAGCCGTCGGCGTGGTTCCAGCCGTCGGCCAGCCGCTGGGCGTGGTCACGCCGGCCCGATGCGAGCGCACCGGCGATCTCGCGTGTGGCGTGGGCGTGCAGATGTGCGCGGTAGCGGGCGTATTCGGCCGCGGTGTCCTTGCTCACCATGAACGGCCAGTCGCTCGACACCGTCAGCAGCGTCTCGCGCAGGATCTGGTCGGCGACGGTGTCTCGCGGCGCCCTCGACCCGGTGGACGCGGCCTGATCGAGCGCCTTGTCCACGGTCGCCAACGCGGTGTCGACCACCTCGGCGTTGAGCGCCACGAGATCGGCGACCTGCTCGCCCGACCACACCTGCCAGTCCTTGCCCGAACCCCACGAACTCGGCGGCAGGTCGACGGCGTCGCCCACGAAGCCGTCGGTGATCGCGTCGGTCAGCGTGCCGACCCGGATGCCCGCCGCGGGGAGTGCGCGCAGCACCCGCTCGAGCCACAGCGGTCCCTCGTGCCACCAGTGCCCGAACAACTCGGTGTCGAACGCGGCCACCACGTGCGCGGGCCTGCCGATCCGCTCGGATTCCGAGATCAACCGCCTGCGAACCACGTCGACGAAGTCGGCGACGTGCACGTCGACGGCGTGATCGGCGCGTTCGGCGTCATACGGCGCCTTCTCCTGCGACGGCACGTTGCGGCCGGTGACACGGGCCGGCTTGAGACCCGTGACGTGGTCGTAGGTGTGGAAGTCGCGGTAGGCGGCATGGCCGGGATAACCCGACTTCGGCGACCACACGCGGTAACTCACCTGCAGGTCGCGCCCGAACGCGGTGACGCCGGAGTCGGTGACGGGCCGCCCCAGCGCGGTGTCGCCGTGCAGCGACGGGCCGTCGACCATGAAGTGGGTGACGCCCGCAGCGGCGTAGTCGTGCTCCATGCCCGGCGCGTACGCGCATTCGGGCGCCCAGATGCCGCCGGGGGTGTGGGCGAACCGCGCGTGGGCGTCGGCGAGCCCCTCGCGCAGCGCGAACTCGCGCAACCGAGGGTTGAGCAGGGGCTGGAAGGGGTGCGACAGCGGACCGCCGAGCAGTTCGATGGTGCGCGCGTCGACGAGCCTGCGCAGCAGGGGGCTGCCGCCGTGGCGCCACCCGACCGCGAAGTCGTCGAGTGCCCGCCGAGCGTCGTCGCGTTCACGAATACCGAAGGCGCGCATCGCTTCCGGTGCGGTGTAGCCGCCGTCCTCGCCGCTGGTGCGGGTGGTGGCCTCGCGGGCCCGCAGCTCCCAGTTGGCCAGCCAGTGGTGCATGCCGGTGAGGCAGTAGGGGTCGTCGAGTTGCGCGGTCACCACCGGTGTCATGCCGAGCGTGACGAGGTTCTCGCGGCCTTCGGCGGCCAGTGTGTCGAGGGCTCGCATCAGCGGCAGGTAGGACGTCGCCCACGACTGGTAGAGCCACTCCTCGCCGACCGGCCAGCGGCCGTGATGCGCCAGCCACGGCAGGTGCGTGTGCAGCACCATGGTGAACATCCCCGGCACCGGCGGGCTGGAGCGAAGCGACTCGGGGGATGACACCGAGGAGTCGCGACCGGTGTCACTCACGGCGCACCGCGATCGCGACCAGGTCGAGGCTCTCGTCGATGTCGCGGTCGGAGGTCAACTCGAAGTCGTCGGTGCCGATCGAGGCCACGTCCTCGAGGAGTTCGGCGGGCCACGGGGTGCCCGCCAGCGCGCGCTCGATCTGGGCGTCGATGATCGACCCGCCGTGGCGGGCGTCGAGGTCGCGCAACCGCGGACCGTGGAAGACGCCGAGCATCGCCTCGACCTCGAAACCGTTGCCGGTCAACAGTTCGGTCAGCTCGTCGGCGTTGAGTTCGCGCGTGTGGAACGGGTTGATCGGGGTGTCGCGGCCGGGGGAGAAGGTGATGCGGTTGGGCGTCGACATCAGCAACGTCCCCGACGGCCGCAGTACGCGACGGCACTCGGCGACGAACTGTCCCTGATCCCAGAGGTGCTCGATCACCTGGAAGTTGACGACGACGTCTACCTCGCCGTCGGTGAGCGGAAGTTCCGCGAGGTTGCCGTGCAGCATCTCGACGCGCGGGTAGCGGGCGCGGACGTGCGCGACGGCGGAGTCGTCGTAGTCGAGGCCGACCACGCGGCGGGCCACTCCGGCGAGCAGGTCGGCTCCGTACCCCTCGCCCGAGCCTGCCTCGAGCACGTCGCGTCCCGCGCAGCGCCGGGCGAGGCGCTGGTAGACGACCTCGTGCCTGCGGAACCAGTAGTTCTCCTCGGCGAGCCCCGGCACCGTCCGTTCGCCGGTCAACGGCAGGGTCGTGTGACCGGTGTCCTCGGCCGACTGCCCGGTGTCGGAGTGGTGGGGAGAAATGGCGCTCATCGAGAGGCAGGCTAACCCAGCCTGGCGGGGCGGCACCGGTTCACGTGTGAGTGATGCCACTTTCAGGGGAGGTCAAAGGGCAAACTGCCACAGGTTATGGTGGGGTTGCAGCCACTCCAAGTTACCGCCGGGTAACATGGTGGCGAACCCGAAATACGTGGTATTGCGGCCGCCCAACGGCCTCATCGAGGAGGACGAACCAGATCTATGACGAACATCGTGGTCCTGATCAAGCAGGTCCCTGACTACGAAGACCGCAAGCTCGCGGACGATCACACCCTGGACCGCGCCGGTAGCGACGCGGTGCTGGACGAGATCAACGAGAAGGCGGTCGAGGTCGCACTGCAGCTCAAGGAGAAGCACGCCGACGCCGGATACAACGTCGTCGTACTGACCGCAGGCCCGTCCGGTGCCGAGACCGCGATCCGCAAGGCGCTGTCCATGGGCGCCGACGAGGCCTACCACCTGTCCGACGAGGGCCTGCACGGCTCCGACATCGTCCAGACCGGCTACGCGTTGGCCAGTGCGCTGGGCCAGATCGAAGACGTCGAACTCGTCATCGCGGGCAACGAGTCCAGCGATGGCGTCGGTGGCGCCGTACCGGCGATCCTGAGCTACTACCTGGGCGTGCCGCAGCTGACGCACATGCGCAAGATCGACGTCGCCGACGGCAAGATCACCGGCGAGCGGGAAACCGACGACGGCATCTTCGAACTCGAGGCCTCGCTGCCCGCCGTGGTGAGCATCAGCGAGAAGATCGTCGAGGACGCCAGGTTCCCGTCGTTCAAGGGCATCATGGCCGCCAAGAAGAAGACCGTGACCCCGTTGACCCTCGAGGGCATCGGCGTCGAGGACGGCATCGTCGGCGGCGCCGTATCCGAGTCCAAGGTGCAGTCGGCCGCTCCCAAGCCGCCGAAGACCGCAGGCGAGAAGATCACCGACGAGGGCGAGGGCGGTCAGAAGATCGCCGAGTACCTGGTCGGACAGAAGCTTCTCTGAGTTCCATCACCCTGATCACCAAGACTTCACGGATCTAGCAAGAGGCGTATAGGCAATGGCAGAAGTACTCGTGCTCGTCGAGCACGCAGAAGGCAATCTGAAGAGCATCACAGGAGAACTCATCACCGCCGCTCGGGTATTGGGTGAGCCGTCGGCCGTCGTGGTCGCAGGCCCCGGTACCGCCGAGAAGCTGGCCGATGGGCTCAAGGCAGCGGGCGCGGCGAAGATCTACGCCGCCGAGTCCGATACCGCCGAGCAGTACCTGGTCACCCCGCAGGTGGCAGTGCTGGCGGCGCTGGCGGAGTCAGCCAGCCCCGCGGGCATCCTGGTGGCGTCCAGCGCCGAGGGCAAGGAAATCGCGGGCCGGTTGGCCGCGGAGACCGGCTTCGGCGCACTGTGGGACGTCGTTGGCGTCAAGGACGGCGGCGTCGCCGTGCACTCGGTCTTCGGTGGTGCGTACACCGTCGAGGCGACCGCCGGTGACACGCCGATCATCGCGCTGCGCCCGGGTGCCGTCGAGGCGGCGCCGGAGGCCGGTGCAGGCGAGCTGGTCACCGTCGAGGTGCCCGAGGTGCCGGAGAACTCGACCAAGATCGTGTCGCGTCAGCCGGCGCAGAAGAGCGCTCGTCCCGAGCTGACCGAGGCCAAGGTCGTCGTCGCAGGCGGTCGTGGTGTCGGCAGCAAGGACAACTTCGCGATCGTCGAGGATCTCGCCGACGCACTGGGCGGCGCCGTGGGCGCCTCGCGTGCGGCCGTCGACTCCGGCTTCTACGAGGGCCAGTTCCAGGTGGGGCAGACGGGCAAGACCGTCGCGCCGCAGCTGTACATCGCCCTGGGCATCTCCGGTGCGATCCAGCACCGGGCGGGCATGCAGACGTCCAAGACCATCGTCGCGGTCAACAAGGACGAGGAGTCGCCGATCTTCGAGATCGCCGATCTCGGCATCGTCGGCGACCTGTTCAAGGTCACCCCGCAGCTGACCGACGCGGTCAAGGCTCGCAAGGGCTGACCTCCGGTCACCAGCACCACACGAAACCCCGGCGTCCCCGCGACGCCGGGGTTTCGCGTTCCTCCGACCCCGGGGCGCGCGGACGACCACGAAGTTTCCGGGGTCCGGACGCCGAGCCGCAGTGCCAGGCTGAAGGCATGAAGATCACAGTGGTCGGGGCCACGGGCCTCGTCGGAAGCAAGCTCGTCGAACTGCTCACCGCGGACGGACACGAGGTCGTCGCCGCGTCGCGGTCCACCGGTGCGGACGTGTTGACCGGAGAAGGTCTCGCCGACGCCGTGGCCGGGTCCGCCGTGCTCGTCGACGTCACCAACTCGCCGTCGTTCGAGGATGGTCCGGTACTCGACTTCTTCACCCGGTCGTCGGGCAACCTCGTCGCGGCGGCCAAGGCGGAGGGCGTGGGGCACTACGTGGCGCTGTCGATCGTCGGCGTCGACGATCTGCCCGAGAGCGGCTACATGCGGGCGAAGGTCGTGCAGGAGCGCACGATCGCCGAGTCGGGCCTGGCGTACACGATCGTGCGGGCCACGCAGTTCCAGGAATTCGCCGAGGCCATCACCGGTTCGCTGGTCGCCGACGGCGAGGTGCGCGCCCCCGACGCCCGGATTCAGCCCGTGGCGGCCGCCGACGTGTCGGCCGAGGTGGCCCGTGCCGCCACCGCCGAGCCCGCGAACGGCACCGTGGACTTCGGTGGGCCGGAGAAGATCTCGTTCGCCGACATGGCCACGGCCGTTCTCGCCGCGCAGGGTGCCGACATGGCGGTGGTGGTGGACGCCACGGCGACCTACTTCGGTACGCCCGTCGGCCAGGACAGCCTGGTGACCGGCCCGGGTGCCACGCTGGGTACCACGCGGTTCGGCGACTGGCTGTCTCGCTAGGCCACGGTTCCCTCACCCATCTGCTCGAGGAAGCCGTTCGGTGGTCCCGTCAACGCGGCCTTCGCCATGCGGGCATCTGGGTCGACGAGGACCTCGGCCGCATCGGATGCCAAGCCGTCCAGTGCCGCTCTCGCCACGTCGTCGGCGGTGATCTTCGGTCCGTCGTATCCAGACGAGAAATCGGTGTCGACGGCTCCGAAGTGCAGGCTCTGCACGAGTACCCCGGCGGGTTCGAGTTCCATGCGGAGCCCGTTGGTGATGCTCCACGCCGCAGCCTTCGAGGCGCAGTACGCGCCGTTCTGCGGCGCGGAGAACCAGGCTGCGGCCGACAGCACGTTGACGACCGCACCGTGGCGGGCGCGCAAGGTGGGAGCGAACGCCCGGGTCACCTCCAGCACGCCGAACACGTTCGTCTCGAACTGCCGTCGCATCGCGTCCACGGACCCGTCGAGAAGCGAGTCGAACGCGACGATGCCGGCATTGTTGACCAGTATCGAGGTGTCGGTGGCCTGGGCTGCTGCGCGGGCGACCTCGTCCGGGTCGGTGACGTCGAGACGGACGATCTCGACGCGTGGGTCGCGCGCCAACTGCTGATCCACCGTGCGGGTATCGCGCACACCGGCGTAGACCTTCCCGGCGCCGCGCACCAGGAACTCCGACACGAAGGCTCGGCCTATCCCTCGGTTGGCGCCGGTGACGAACACGACCTGATCGCTGATCTTCATCAATCTCCTCTGCTTCGATCACCCCGGACTTCGGGCTTGCCACGAACACTAGGATCTGACATGGGTGTCAGGTTCAAGTCGAAGACGAGGCAGGTTCACATGCGCATCGGAGACCTCGCTCACGCGACGGGCGTCAGCGTGCGATCGCTGCGCTACTACGAGCAGCAAGCGCTGCTCACCTCGGAGCGCACGCTCGGCGGACACCGCACCTACGACGACGAGGCAGCCGGGCGCGTCCGGCTGATTCAGCGGCTCTACGCCGCGGGGTTGTCGAGCCAAGCCATCGCGGCCCTGCTGCCGTGCGAGCACACGAAGGACGTCACCGACGACATGCTCGCGGTGGTACGTGGCCAGATGTCTCGGATAGACCTGCGCATCGAAGAACTCACCGCGGCCCGAGAGAAACTCGCCAGCATCCTCGACACCATGGAAGCCGGCCATCCTCATCCTGCTTCGACTTGACTGTGCCGCAACGTCCGGGTGTCTCCTTGACGGCATGGCATTGCACGAACACCTCCACGCGCTGAAGCCATCGCGGCAACCCTTGCTCGTCATCCGCGCGAACGGCCGCGCATATCTCGCGTTGAACGCGATCGCGTACGGCCTGTTCCTCGTCGGCTTCGTCGTCGGGCTCTTCTTTCCCCACCTCAACCAGGAGCAGGTCGACCGGTTGAACGACGATGGCACAACGGATCTCGTGCGGTCGCTGATCAACGAACCCTGGCTCTTCGCCCTGGTGATCCTCGGGGTGAACACGCTGAAGATGGGCGCGGCGACCATCGTGGTGCCGTCGATGATCGTGCCCTTCCTGGGCATCCCGTTGCTCGCCTACTGGGCATTCACGACGGGAATCACCCTCGTTCCAGCGAGTGACATCGGGTGGGTGGCCCTCATCCCGCATTCCCTCACGCTGGTCATCGAGGTTCAGGCCTACGTTCTGTTCATGCTGGGTGCGTACGTGCTCGGCAGGCACTGGGTGTGGCCCCGGTCCGTTGGGGCCGACAGCCGGCGCGAGGCATACGTCAGCGGTCTACGACAGCTTGGTTGGCTGTCGCTGGCTGCCTTCGTCCTGCTCGTGGTCGGCGCGGTGTACGAGGCGTTCTCACTGAGATACTTCGTGCACCCACTGGCTCAGTGGCTGTTGTAGACGAGCCGTCGTAGCAGAACGGGTTACGACGGCCGGACCTTGTGCGTCCAGCGCTCGGGGTCGCTCTCGAGGGCGCTGCGGTCCCACCCCATCGCGTCGGCGGCCGCGCGGTAGGTCGACTCGAGGAAGTCCATCACCGCCCGGTCCGGGTCCTTCGCCTGACGGGCGAACTCGTACGGCAACAGGTACTGCCGCAGCGTTTCGTCGTAGAAGGCGCCGTCGGGAAGGCCTGCGGCGTCGGCGAATCCGGAGGGCTCCGGATAGGCGTACGAGTAGAACGCGCCTTCGTCCCCGCCGCCGGGCCAGAACCCGCAACTACTCAGCTCGTGGGAGTACCCCTCCTCCATCACCCAGTCGCCGCAGTTCGGCGCACCTCCGGGATGCCGGGGCGCGAGGCCACCCGAGAAGCGGGTGCATGCCAGGTCGAAGGAACCCCAGAAGAAGTGCACCGGGCTGACCTTGCCGACGAAGTGCGAACGGAACCGGTTGACGACCCGGTCGGCCTGCACCAGCTGACGCCAGAACGCGTTGGCCGCAGCGGGGTCATAGCCGACGTGCGTATCCTCGGCGAACGGGATCGCGGGGTCTACTTCGTTGGGCCCGTTGGAGATGCGCGTGTCGACGCCCAGACTGCCGAGCGTGTCCAGCACTGCTCGATGAAAGCCTGCCACGGAAGTGTCCCGCAGATCGATGGTGGCGGCGCCGCCGTCACTCACCCGCACCTTGAGTACGTGGTCGACGAAATCGAACTCCACGTCGAACGATTCGGTGCCCACGGGGATCGCCGACGTCGTCAAGCCTCGAGGTGACACGTAGAGCGGCACCTGCCACCAGTGGTTGACCAACGGCGCGTGGGCGAGTCGGATCTTGCCGACGATCTGAGTCCACATGTGCAAGGACCGTCGCGTCGGCTCCCAGTCGTCGACCCGTAGCGCCGGCCAGCCCTGACCCGCTCGGACATCGGTCATTCGAAACTCCTCGTCGTCGTGACACCGCGTCGGTGCCCAGTGTGCCCTTGCCCGAGTGGACCGCCGCGGCGACTATTCGGGGTGGGGTACGCGTTCGGTCGGGATGACGCCGAAGCGGCCCGCCTGGTAGTCCTCGAAGGCTTGGACGATCTCCTCGCGGGTGTTCATCACGAAGGGGCCGGACTGAACCACCGGTTCTCGGATCGGCCGGCCGCCGAGCAGCATGACCTCCAGGTTCGGCTCTGCGGCGGGTTGGCTCTCCCGGGCAGCCAATGTCAGTGCGTCTCCGGCGCCGAACACGGCGAGTTGACCCTTGTGGAAGGGTTGCGCCGCGGTACCAACGGTGCCGTTGCCCGCGAGCACGTAGGCCAGCGAGTTGAAGTCAGCCTGCCACGGGAGTTCGAGGCGCGCGCCGGGGCTGATGGTCGCGTGCACGACGGTGATCGGTGTGTAGGTCGTCCCCGGACCCGAGTACCCGGCGACGTCTCCGGCGATGACGCGCAGGAGCGCGCCGCCGTCGGCCGAGGACAGCAGTCGGGCTTTCGCGGCGCGGATGTCCTGGTAGCGCGGTGTGACGAACTTGCTCTCGCGCGGCAGGTTCACCCACAGCTGCACGCCGTGGAACATCCCGCCGGAGACCACCAGGTGCTCCGGCGGCTTCTCGATGTGCAGGATTCCGCTGCCTGCGGTCATCCATTGGGTATCGCCGTTGGTGATCGTTCCGCCGCCGCCGTGCGAGTCGGTGTGCTCGAACGTGCCATCGATGATGTAGGTGACGGTCTCGAACCCCCGATGGGGATGCCACGGTGTCCCCATGGGTTCGCCTGGTGCCCAGTCGACCTCGCCCATCTGGTCCATGTGGATGAACGGGTCCAGGTCGGTGTGCGACACCCCGGCGAAGCCACGTCGGACGGGGAAGCCGTCGCCCTCGAATCCGACCGGCGCGGTGGTGATCGATCGCACGGGCCGTTGCGTGCCGGTGGCACGATCGGGCACGGAAATACGAGGCAGCGTGAGTGTGTCTGCGGTGATGGCTGGCATGACGGTCAGATGCCTGCACCAACGCGGGCGTTGAGCACGACCGCGCTGTCCTGGGGGCGCAACAACGCGTCGAGACCGGTTTTGGGCACGAGGAATCTCCTTCGGCTGGAACGCCGTTCGATGAGGGGGTGAGTGACTCGGGGGAGGAGAACCTGCACGACGAAGCGTGAGTCACCGGGCTGACAGTACGGCCCGGTCCGTCTCGCGTCAACACGAACCGGTCCGTCTCGTCCACGAAGACGTTCGTTTAGGGTGCTGACATGCCTGCGAACCCCAGTGACCCCAGCCGGCGCAACGAACACTCGCGGCGAGCCATCCTGGACGCGTCGATCGCCCTGGTCGGCGAGGTGGGGTACGACAACGTCTCGATCGAGGCGATCGCACGGCGGGCCTGCGTGGGCAAGCAGACGATCTACCGCTGGTGGCCCTCCAAGGGAGCGGTGATGCTCGAAGCCGCGACGCAGAGTCTGGATCCCGTGGTCGTCTTTCCCGACACGGGGGACATCGTCGCCGACCTGCGGGTCCAGCTGTTGGGCATCCTGGAGATCATCACGACCACGGGCTTCGGACCGGCCTATCGAGGCGTGATCGCCGCCGGCCAATCGGACTCCGACCTCCTGCGCGCCGTGTCCGACCAGATCATCGCGCCCAACGTCACGGCGTTCGGCGCGCGGCTCGCCGTGGCTCGGGAGCGCGGCGAGATTCGCGCCGACGCCGACGTCCAGACCCTGCGCGACGTGCTGTACGGCGTCATCGAATACCGCATGTTCCACGCGATGCCGATCGAGCCCGGGCACGTCGACGCCCTTCTGGCGGTCGCCTTCCACGGCGTTCGCTAGCAGCCCACCGCCGAGAACCCCCCGTCCGCACGGAGTCGTCACCCAGCGTGCACGAACACGTCACGCCGCCGTAGGCATCCCGCCCGACACCTGGGCGACCGTGCAAGCCATGAGCATGGCATCCGTACTCATTGCCGCCGACGAAACCGAAGGCACGGCGTCCGGGGGGACCGGCCCGCGCTACACACTGTTGTTGTCCACCGACCCCGAACTCGTGGATGCCGCCCAGCGGTTGCGCCACGAGGTGTTCACCTCCGAGCCCGGCTTCGACCTGGCCGGGTCGTCCGACGGACGCGACGTCGACCGCTTCGACGAGTTCTGCGACCACCTGCTGGTGCGCGAGGACGAGTCGCAAGAGATCGTCGGCTGCTACCGCATGCTGCCGCCGCCGGGAGCGATCGCCGCAGGCGGCCTCTACACCGCCACCGAATTCGACGTCAGCGCGCTCGACGGCATCCGGCCGTCGATGGTCGAGATGGGCCGCGCCGTGGTGCGGCACGACCATCGCAACGGCGGCGTCGTGCTGCTGATGTGGGCGGGCATCCTCGCCTACCTGGACCGTTGCGGCTACGACTACGTGACCGGGTGCGTGTCGGTCCCGGTGCAGGGCGAACCCGGCGAGACGCCCGGTGCGGGGATCCGCGGCGTCCGCGACTTCGTGCGCCGGCGGCACGCGTCGGAGTACGTGGTGCGGCCGTACCGGCCGGTGGTGCTCGGCGGGCGGGGACTCGACGACATCGACCCGCCCTCGCGGGTGTCGGTGCCACCGCTGATGCGGGGCTACCTGCGGCTCGGCGCCCGGGTGTGCGGGGACCCGGCCCACGACCCGGACTTCGGGGTCGGGGACTTCCCGGCGCTGCTGGACAAGCGGCAGGCCGACGTCCGATACCTGAAGCGGCTGCGGTCGGTCTCGGCCGCGGGCGACATGGCCGAGGGGATCGCCCGATGAGCAGCCACGGCCTGGTCGACCACGCCTGGCTGCCGCGGGCGTCGTGCGACTCGAGTTGCATCCGCGTCGACACCGTGACGGCCTCCCACCCCGCAGTCGTGGCGATGCGCACGGCCGCACGCATCGCCTGCGCCATCGTCGTCTTCCCTGCCTTCGCCCTGCTCGCGCTGCCACTGCCCGGTCGGTCGCGGCTGCAACGCCTGTACTGCCGGATGATGCTGCGCTGCCTCGGCGTGCGGATCACGGTGTCCGGCGGCCCGATCCGCAACCTCAGCGGCGTGCTGGTGGTCAGCGGCCACGTCTCCTGGATTGACGTCTTCACGATCGGCTCGGTGCTACCGGGGTCGTTCGTCGCCCGTGCGGACCTCGTCGACTGGCCGGGACTGGGCCGGGTCGTCCGGCTGATGAAGATCATCCCGATCGACCGCAACGATCTGCGACGGCTGCCCGGGGTGGTGCGCGCCGTCGCCGACCGGCTGCAGGCGGGCAAGACCGTGGTGGCCTTCCCCGAGGGCACCACCTGGTGCGGCGTCGGATACGGACCGTTCAAGCCCGCGATGTTCCAGGGCGCGATCGACGCGGGACGTCCGGTGCAGCCGCTGCGTCTGACCTACCACCACCGTGACGGCAGGCGTTCGACGGTGCCGTCGTTCATCGGCGACGACTCGCTGCTGCAGTCGATCAAACGGGTGATCACCACGCGTCAGACGGTGTGCCACGTGCACGTCTCGTCACTGCAGCTACCCGGTGACGACCGGCGCGACCTCGCCGCACGCTGCGAGGCCGCGGTGCGAGGAACGTCGCGCACGCTGCCCGCCCACCAGCACGTCGCCGGGGGCCACGCCCTGGTCGCCTAGGTCCGACCTGGCCTGCCGGTATCCTGGGTTGGCCATGACCGCCGTCTATCTAGATCACGCTGCCACGACCCCGATGCACCCCGCTGCGATCGAGGCGATGGTGGGCGCCCTGGCGACGGTGGGCAACGCGTCCTCGCTGCACACGACGGGCCGCGCCGCGCGGCGCCGGATGGAGGAGGCGCGCGAGGCGCTGGCCGGACTCTTGGGCGCCCGACCGTCGGAGATCCTCTTCACCGCCGGTGGCACCGAGAGTGACAACCTGGCGGTCAAGGGCATCTTCTGGGCCCGCCGCGACGCCGACCCGCGCCGCACGCGCATCGTGACGACGCCGATCGAACACCACGCTGTCCTCGACGCCGTCGAATGGCTGGTCGAGCACGAGGGTGCAGACGTCACGTTCCTGCCGGTCCGTCAGGACGGATCCGTGTCGCCCGCCGCGCTGCGCGAGGTGCTGCAGGACCACTGTGAAGCCGGCGACGTCGCGCTGGTGTCCATCATGTGGGCCAACAACGAAGTGGGCACCATCCTGCCGGTCGCCGAACTCGCCGCCGTCGCAGCGGAATTCGACGTTCCGATGCACAGTGACGGCATCCAGGCCGTCGGTCAGGTCCCGGTGGACTTCGCCGCCAGCGGCCTGTCGGCCATGAGCATCGCCGCCCACAAGTTCGGCGGCCCCGCGGCAGTCGGCGCGCTGCTGCTCCGGCGCGACACCACGTGCGTCCCACTGCTGCACGGCGGCGGCCAGGAGCGCGACGTGCGTTCGGGCACGCCCGACGTGGCAGGCGCGGTGGCGATGGCCGCCGCGGCCAAGATCGCCGTCGAGGGTCTCGACGCGCACCGCAGTCGCGTGTCCGCACTGCGCGACACCCTGATCGACGGCGTGCTCGCGACCATCGGCGACGTCGTGGTCAACGGTGCCATGGGCGATGCCCGACTTCCCGGCAACACGCACTTCACGTTCCGCGGGTGTGAGGGCGACGCGTTGCTGATGCTGTTGGACGCCAAGGGAATCGAGTGCTCGACCGGGTCGGCCTGCACCGCGGGAGTTGCCCAGCCGTCGCACGTGTTGATCGCGATGGGCGCCGATCCGGCGAGCGCCAGGGGATCGCTGCGACTGTCGCTGGGACACACCAGCACCGACGCCGACGTCGCCGCCGCACTGGAGGTCCTGCCCGCGGCCGTCGACCGGGCGCGCCAGGCTGCACTGGCCAGCGCCGGATACGGGAAGTAGTCATGCGGGTTCTGGTCGCGATGAGTGGCGGCGTCGATTCCTCGGTGGCGGCGGCGCGGATGGTCGATGCCGGCCACGACGTCGTCGGTGTGCACCTCGCGTTGTCGGCCACACCGGGCACCCTGCGCACCGGCTCGCGCGGCTGCTGCTCGAAGGAGGACGCCGGCGACGCCCGGCGCGTCGCCGACATCCTCGACATCCCCTTCTACGTATGGGATTTCGCGGACCGATTCGCCGAGGACGTGATCGACGACTTCGTCGAGTCCTACGCCAGGGGCGAGACCCCGAACCCCTGCGTGCGCTGCAACGAGCGGATCAAGTTCTCCGCCCTCGCCGCCCGGGCGGTCGCGCTCGGCTTCGACGTGCTGGCGACCGGGCACTACGCCCGGTTGGCCGATGGCAGGTTGCGCCGCGCTGTCGACGCTGACAAGGACCAGTCCTACGTGCTGGGAGTGCTGACCGCCGAGCAGCTGGCGCGCGCCGCGTTCCCCATCGGCGACACCCCCAAGCCGGCCATCCGCGAGGAGGCCGCCCGACGTGGGCTGGCCGTCGCGCAGAAGCCCGACAGCCACGACATCTGCTTCATCCCGTCCGGTGACACCCAGGCCTTCCTGGGCGCCCGCATCGGGGTGCGGCGCGGCGCCGTCGTCGACGCGGGCGGCACCGTCCTGGCCGAGCACGACGGGGTGCACGGATTCACCATCGGGCAGCGCAAGGGTCTGGGCATCGCGGGACCGGGTGCGGACGGCAAGCCGCGCTACGTCACCGCCATCGACGCCGACAGCGGGACGGTGCGCGTCGGTGACGTCGCCGACCTCGACGTGAACGTGCTGACCGGCGAACGGCCGGTGTTCACGTCCGGCCGGGCCCTCGACGGACCGGTCGAGTGCGAGATCCAGGTGCGCGCACACGGTGGGCTCGCGCCCGCGGTGGCCGAGGTCCGCGACGGCAGGCTCGTCGCCGACCTGCGCAGCCCCCTGCGCGGTGTCGCTCCCGGACAGACGATGGTGCTGTACCGGCCGGACCCCGCAGGCGACGAGGTCATCGCCAGCGCCACGATCGTCGGCGCCGACCGCTAGGCCGGCACCTTCGCCAGCACGTTGGTCATGACGATGTCGGGCACCGTCGACGGGTATCCGCAGAAGGTGATCTCCACGAGCACCGCCGACTTGACCCGATAGTCACGCCCACACCTCGACGTGCGGGTCTGCAACCCGTCCGCCGTGACGGTCCAATCGCCCACGTAGAGCGCACCCGACGACGTCGATCCACAGCGGTCGATCAGCCCGGCCAGGTCGTCGAACGCCCGCCGCGCCGTGGCCGCGTCGCGGTAGCCTGCGGCGCCCTGGGAGATGAGCGCTGCGTCCGGCGGGTCCTGGTAGGTGGTCTTGTGGAACTCCTCGATCTCGGCGCCGAACGTCTGGGTCTCGACGAAGTACCACTGGCACTGCTCGGGTGCGGACTCGGCGAGCGCCACGATGTCGACGGGCTGCTTGCCGTCCATGCTCGGGATGACCGTGAGGTCCTCGCCCCCGCCGGTGATGGCCCTCATCTGCGTCTGCTCGAGTAGCACGGCATCGACGTCGACCGGGGACCTCGAGTCGTCGTCGATGCCCGGAATCGCGCGTACCGGCGCGCCCGAGACGGTCTGCGCACAGGCGACCGTGGCGGCCAGGAGGAAGGCGGCAGTGGGCCCGAGCAGCATGCGACGGATCGCGGCGGGCATGGTTGAGACTAACGCGTCTGGTTCGGCATCGAATAGTGTTGGCCACGTGAGTGTTTTCGCGACGGCCACCGGCGTCGGCTCCTGGCCCGGTGTATCCGCCCGAGACGCCGCCGAGGTGGTCGTTGGCGAACTGACCACCCTGGCCCACCTGGTGGAGTTGCCCGGCCGGGGCGTCGGCGCGGACATGGTCGGCCGCGGAGCGGCGTTGCTGGTGGACATCGGCGTGGACACGGTGCCGCGCGGATATCGGATCGCCCCGGGCCGCAGCTCGGCGATGCGACGGGCCGTCAGCCTGCTCGACGAGGACGTCGATGCGCTGGAGGAGGCCTGGGAGAAGGCCGGGCTGCGCGGTAGCGGACGGACCATCAAGGTGCAGGCGCCCGGCCCCATCACGCTTGCCACGCACCTGGAACTCCCCGGTGGGCACCGCGCACTGACCGACCTGGGCGCAGTCCGCGACCTGGCGGCCTCCCTCGCCGAAGGGGTTCGTGCGCACCGCAACGAACTCGCCAGGCGGCTCGACACGCACGTGGTCGTGCAGTTCGACGAGCCGTCGCTGCCCGCGGCGCTGCTTGGCCGGTTGACGGGCGTCACCAGGTTCACCCCCGTGCATCCCGTCGACGAGGCGTTCGCAGGCAACCTGCTCGACGAATGCGTTGCCGCCGTGGGTGGCGAGGTCGCGCTGCACTGCTGCGCGTCGGACCTACCGTGGAAGGTGTTGCGGCGGAGCGCTTTCAGCGCAGTGATGCTCGACGCCAGCCGCTTGGTCGTCACGGATCTCGACGGCATCGGCGAGTTCGTCGAGTCGGGCCGCGTCGTGGTGCTGGGCGTGGTGCCGACCGCGGCGCCGGCGAGCCGCCCGGTGCCCGAGCAGATCGCGGCGACGGCCGCCGGCATCACCGACCGTCTCGGCTTCCCCCGTACGGTGCTTCGCGAACGGATCGGCGTCTCGCCGGCCTGCGGACTGGCGGAGGCGACGGCCGACTGGGCCCGTACCGCGATCGAGCTGGCGCAGAAGGTTGCCGACGGCATCGCGGTGGACCCGGACTCGGCATAAGTCGACTCATTCGCTTCAGCACGCGCCAATCGTGATTGACGCGTGCGAAGATGGGCACGTGGCCCCATCCACGTGTGGTTCCGACGCCGTCGGCGGTTTGGCCGCAGCATTGCTGGCGGCCGGCGTGCTGGTGGCCGGCCCGGGTGTTGCGGTCGCAGTCGGCGACCCTGGGCCCAGACACTCCCATTCGCGTGACGGGCGTGATTCGTCCAATCGGGACGGCCGTGGTGGCCGCGATGGTGGGAACTCCCAGCGGGACGCTCGCGACGGCCGGGGTCAATCCGAGCGGAGTCAATCCGAGCGCGGCCGATCCGAGCGTGGCGAATCCGAGCGTGACCAGCACCGCACCGACGGCGACTCCGCAGAAGGCGATGACGGGTCCGACGGCGAGTGGGTCCCGAGCGGACCCGGCGACGTGCCGACATCCGAGGCATCGGCGCCCGAACCCGCCGAGCCCGCCGTAGCGGCGCCGACGGCCCGCGTCGCTGCCCGAGCACCCGTCACCGACGAGTCACCATCGGCCTCGGCAGGGGACACGCCATCGTTCACGTCCGAGGCCACCGACGAGTCCGACGGCGGCGGCGGTGGCGGCGGCGGCGGGGCCGACCAAGCGACCGGCGCACCGGTCAGCCCGCGTGTCGTCGTCGGCAACGGACGCGTGCCCGGTGAGGGCAGCATCGACCGCGTCGAACCGCCGGTCGCGCAGGCGCCGATCATGCCCTCGAACGTCGAGCCACCAGCACCCGTGGTGGTCCCCGCAGAACCCCCCGCGGCACCGCCGCTGCCGGCACCGATCAACCCGGTCGACCAGTCGTCCGAGGCGGCCCCGCCGTTGATGACTGCGCCGCCGACCACCGGTGGCATCGGCGCGATGTGGGGTCTGGCGGGACTGCTCCTCGCCCCGCTGGCCGGAATCTGGTTGGGCTACCGGCAGGCGCGCGCCACCAAGGCCGCCGACCAACTGACGACGTCGCTGGCCGGCGGCTAGGGCCCGCGCCTACTTCCGCAGGTCCTTGCGCAGGATCTTCCCGGAGGCGGACTTCGGGATGGCGTCGATGAACTCGACCTGGCGCACCTTCTTGTACGGGGCGACCTGGCCGGCCACGAACTCCATCACCGCGGCCGCGTCGAGGTCGTCGCGCTCGGAGTTCTGCTTGACGACGAAGGCCTTCGGGATCTCCTCGCCGGAATCGGCGTCGTGCACGCCGATCACTGCGGCGTCGGCGATCGCGGGGTGGCTCAGGAGCACTGCCTCGAGTTCGGCGGGCGGCACCTGGTAGCCCTTGTACTTGATCAGTTCCTTGAGCCGGTCGACGATGTAGACGCACCCGGTGGAGTCCACGCGGGCGAGGTCGCCGGTGTGCAGGAAGCCGTCGTCGTCGATGGTCTCGCGGGTGGCCTTGTCGTTGTTCAGGTAGCCGACCATGACGTTCGGCCCCTTGAACCACAGCTCGCCGGTGTCACTGAGACCCGTTGCGGGCGGTTCGATCTCGTTGCCGGTCTCCGGGTCGATGATCTTGCTGGTCGCGTTGGGCACCGTCCACCCGCACGAGCTGAGCGGAGCGACCGCTCCCACCATCTCCTGACCGCCGTCGAACGGCGAGACGTGGCTCACGGGGCTCAGCTCGCTCATGCCGTAGCCCTGCACAAGTGCGCACCCCAGTCGCTCCGCGACGGCGCGGCCCAGGTCCTCGTCGAGCGGCGCGGCACCGGACATGATGCCGCGCAGGCTCGACAGGTCGAACTCCTCGATCAGCGGATGCTTCGCCAGCGCCACGGCGACCGGCGGCGCGATGAACGCATACGTGCACTTGCGCTCGGCGATGTTGCGGAGGAACTCGGTCAGGTCGAAGCTCGGCATGATGACGAGCTGCGCCCTGGCGTGCATGGCGGCGTTCAACAGCACCGTCATGCCGTAGATGTGGAAGAACGGCAGCACCGCCAGGATGCGGTCGTCGGACTGCATGCCCTGCAGCGGCCGGATCTGCGCCACGTTGGCCGTGAGATTGCGGTGGGTGAGCATGACCCCCTTGGGATTTCCCGTGGTGCCCGAGCTGTACGGCAGCACCGCGAGGTGCTCGGCCGGGTCGAACGTCACCTCGGGCGCAGGTAGGGCGGGGCCGAGCAGGTCCGCCGCGTTGGGGTGCCCGTCCGCCTCGACGCCGGGCCCGTCCAGCACGGCCAGGTCAACGTCGGCGAGCCCGACCGCCGCAGCGGCCTCGGCGGCCTGGGGGAGCAGCACGGACACCGTGACCAGCATCTTGGCCTGCGAGTCGGTCAGCTGCTTGGCGATGTCCTTCGCGGTGAACAGTGCGTTGACCGTGGTCGCGGTGGCGCCCGAGCGGAGGATGCCGTGGAAGGCGATCGCGAAGGCGGAGCTGTTGGGGGCCAGCAGTGCGACGACGTCGCCGACGCCGATGCCGCGCTCGGCGAGCGCGCCTGCGAAGGCGTCGATCTTGGTGATCATGTCGCGGTAGCTGGTCTCGTTACCGGTCTTGGCGTCGAAGAGCGCGATGCGGTCGGCATCGGACTCGTCGAGATCACCGAACAGGTAGTCGTAGACACTCGTCGTCGGAACGTGGACCTGGGGGAAGGGGCTGTCGAAACTCATCTCGCGTCCGATCGAACCATGTCGCTCCGGTTGCCGGTCAACGTTGGTCGAGTTGCTCGATCAGTTTGCGCGATGCGACCAGACGAAACGACGTGTCGACCAGCTCGGCGACCTCGGTCCAGTCGACCTCGGCCACGGAGAAGTCCAGGCCCAGCCACCCGTAGGCACCCAGATAGGCGGGGTAGAACACCCGCGAATCGGTCTCGAGGGCGGCACGTTCGGAGTCGTCGACCTTGACCAGCACGCAGTTCGGCACGGTGCGCATCGGGCCCGACTCCTTGGTGCTGCCGCCGTAGATCGCGAACATCTTGGGGGCGCAGAACACCGGACGGCCGTGGGACACCTTCTCGAAGGCGTCGGGGAAGCCCAGGGCGATGGCCCGTAGCTCGGCCAGCCCTGGATCGTCCTCGCGGAACACGATCGGGTGCGGCACGTGATCATGCTATCCGATCGGCCTAACTGCTAAGTTAGGCAAGCCTTACCTATCAGGAAAGCTCGAGGAGTGCAGTGCCGACGACGTGGCTCGACAAGTTGACCCGACACACGCGGCGGGCGGGGTCGCTCGCCCATCCGCATCGCGCCTCGGTGTTCCTCGACAACCCGGTGCGCCGCGCCGTCTCGAACCCGCGGGCGGCGGTGCACCACCTCGCGCTGACCGGAGCCGAGCGGGTACTGGAAGTCGGTCCGGGCCCTGGCTTCTACAGCGTCGCCATCGCCCAACGCCTCACCACGGGCCGGCTGCACCTGCTCGACCTCCAGCCGCAGATGCTCGAACGCGCCCGGCGCAAGCTCGCACGGAACGGCTTCCGCGACGTCGGGTTCCACACCGGCGATGCCGGCAGGGGGATCTCGCTGCCGGACGACTCCTTCGACGTCGCCTTCCTCGCCATGGTCATCGGCGAGGTATCCGACCAACGCAGATGCCTGCGATCACTCGCGCGCGTCGTGCGACCCGGCGGTCTGCTGGTGTTCCTCGAAGGCTTCCCCGACCCCGACCGGCTGCCCGCCGCGGCGCTTCGCGAGATGGCCGAGGAGGCCGGGTTCTGGTACTGCGACACCATCTCCGACACCTGGCACGACGTCGTCCGGTTCCGTCGCCCGCAGTGACCCCGAGACCGGCCGACGTGTCGGCCGCCTCCGATAATCTGCCTGGGTGAACGCCGAGCCCGAAACGCCCGCCGATCCCGTCGCACCGGACGTCCGGCGCGCGTGGCAGGAACTGGCCGAGGAAGTGCGCGGCCACCAGTTCCGCTACTACGTCAAGGACGCTCCCGTCATCTCCGACGGCGAGTTCGACGCGCTGCTCGGCCGACTCAATGCGATGGAGGAGGAACACCCGGAGCTGCGCGTGCCGGACTCGCCGACACAACTCGTCGGCGGTGCCGGCTTCGCCACCGAGTTCGCCTCCGCCGACCACCTCGAGCGCATGCTCAGCCTGGACAACGTCTTCAACTCCGAGGAACTCAGCGCCTGGGCCGCGCGGCTGACCAGCGAGGTGGGCGACGACCCGGAGTTCCTGTGCGAACTCAAGATCGACGGCGTCGCCCTCGCGCTGGTGTACCGCGACGGCAAGCTCGAACGGGCGGCCACCCGCGGCGACGGCCGCACCGGTGAGGACGTCACGCTCAACGCCCGCACCATCGACGACGTGCCCGAGAGGCTCACCCCCAGCCACGAATACCCGGTGCCCACGGTGCTCGAGGTGCGCGGTGAGGTCTTCTTCCGGGTCGCCGACTTCGAGGAACTCAACGCAGGACTCGTCGCCGAGGGCAAGGCGCCGTTCGCCAACCCGCGCAACAGCGCGGCGGGATCGCTGCGGCAGAAGAACCCGGCCATCACCGCCCGCAGGCGGCTGCACATGATCTGTCACGGCCTCGGCCGCACCGAGGGGTTCACGCCCACCACGCTGCACGATGCGTACCTCGCGCTGAAGGCGTGGGGACTGCCGGTCTCGACTCACACCACCCGCGTCAAGGGGGTCGCCGCGGCGGCCGAGCAGGTGACCTACTGGGGCGAGCACCGCCACGACGTCGAGCACGAGATCGACGGCCTGGTCGTCAAGGTCGACGACGTGTCACTGCAACGGCGGCTCGGCGCCACGTCACGGGCACCCCGGTGGGCGATCGCCTACAAGTACCCTCCCGAGGAGGCCACCACCAAGCTCCTCGACATCCGGGTCAACGTCGGGCGCACCGGCCGGGTCACCCCGTTCGCCTACATGGAGCCGGTGAAGGTGGCCGGGTCGACGGTCGGATTGGCGACGTTGCACAACGCGTCGGAGGTCAAGCGCAAGGGCGTCCTGATCGGCGACACGGTGGTGATCCGCAAGGCAGGCGACGTGATCCCCGAGGTGCTCGGCCCGGTCGTCGACGCGCGCGACGGCTCCGAGCGCGAGTTCGTGATGCCGACCGAGTGTCCGGAGTGCGGGACCACGCTGGCACCGGCCAAGGAGGGCGATGCCGACATCCGCTGCCCCAATGCCAGGTCTTGCCCAGCGCAGTTGCGGGAGCGCGTGTTCCACGTCGCCGGCCGCGGCGCGTTCGACATCGAGGGGCTGGGCTACGAGGCGGGCATCGCCCTGCTGCAGGCCGGCGCGATCACCGACGAGGGCGACCTGTTCACCCTCACCGAGGACGACCTGCTGCGCACGCAACTCTTCACGACGCAGAAGGGCGAGCTGTCGGCGAACGGCAAGCGGCTCCTGTCCAACCTGGGCAAGGCGAAGCAGCAGGCGCTGTGGCGCGTGCTGGTGGCGCTGTCGATCCGGCACGTCGGTCCCACCGCCGCACGGGCGCTGGCGAGCGAGTTCGGCAGCCTCGAGGCGATCGAGGCCGCCTCCGAACAGCAGCTGGCATCGTCGGAGGGCGTGGGGCCGACGATCGCCGCGGCGGTCGTCGAGTGGTTCACCGTCGACTGGCATCGCGCGATCGTCGACAAGTGGCGCGCTGCGGGCGTGCGCATGGCCGACGAACGCGACGCCTCGATCGAACGCACGCTGGACGGCATGTCGATCGTGGTCACCGGATCGCTGACCGGCTTCTCCAGGGACGAGGCCAAGGAGGCGATCCTCGCGCGCGGCGGCAAGGCGGCGGGTTCGGTGTCGAAGAAGACGGCGTACGTGGTCGCAGGCGACGCGCCTGGCTCGAAGTACGACAAGGCGATCGAACTGGGCGTACCGGTGCTCGACGAGGACGGGTTCCGGCGACTGCTGGAGAACGGCCCGGAGCCCGCGGCCGAGCCGGAGCCCGAGCCGGAACTCGCAGCCGAGTCCGAGCCGGAGCCCGAGGACGCCTAGCGGTAACCGCGCCGGATGTCCTCGACGACCCGCGGATCGTCCAGCGTCGAGGGCTCCAGCGTGACGGGGGCGACGTCGCCGCCGAACACCGTCGCGGCGTCGAGCACGCTCTGGTTCAGGAACCGCAGCGGCGGAACGTCGTTCGGCATCGCCGGCTTCGGCGGTTCGGTGCCGCGTCGGGCCAACGCGAAGCCCCAGTCGCCGAACGTCGGGACGTCGACGTGGTACGGCGTCACCGCGTATCCGGCCGACCGGATCGTCGACACCGTGCGCCAGAACGCCATCGGCGTCGAGTAGGGACTACCTGCCTGCACCACAACCAGTGCGTCGGGGGCCAGTGCGCGGGTGAGCAGGGCGTAGAACTCCGTCGAGTACAGCCTGCCAAGGACCGGGTTGTCCGGATCCGGCATGTCGACGATCACCGCGTCGAACCCGCCTGCGGGCAGCAGCGTCGGGTCGGGGTCGCGCAGCCACGTCATGGCGTCGGCAATGACCACCCGCACACGAGGATCGTCGAGGGAGCCGGCGTTGGCCTCGCGCATCGTCGTGCGGGCCAGACGCACCACGTTCGGGTCGAGTTCCACCTGGACGACGTTCTCGATCCCGGGTTGACGCAGCAGTTCCCGCGCAGCGAGGCCGTCGCCGCCACCCAGTACGAGCACCGACCGCGCGCCGGCACCGAGCGCCGGATACACCAGGCTCTCGGTGTAGCGGTACTCGTCGCGCGTCGAGAACTGCAGTCCGCCATCGAGATACAGGCGCATGTCCGACCCGCGCCGAGTCACGACGATCTCCTGGTACGCGGAGCGCTCGTAGGCGATGATCGGGTCCGCGTACAAGCGCTGACGCGACGTGGTCTCGATCCCGTTCGCACTCACCATCACCCCGGCGAGCGTCGCGAAGGCCACCGCGAGCACGCACAGCGCGGCGACGAGCTGACGGAAGCCGACCACCGACCGCAGCACGAACACGGCCACCACGGCGGCCGCGACCAGGTTGACCATCCCGGTCACCGCCGCACCGCGGATCATCCCGAGCGCGGGCAGGACCACGAACGGCCATGCCAATCCGCCCAGTAGCGCCCCCAGATAGTCGGCCGCGTTCAGGTTCGCCAGTACTCGGCCCGCGTCGGTCGCACCCGTCGTGCGCCCGCGTTGCAGCAGCGTCATCAACAGCGGCACCTCGGCACCGACGAGGACGCCGATCAGCGCCGTGCCCAGGACGAGCACCCATGTCGAACTGCCGATGAAGGCGAACGTCACGTACAGCACCGTCGCCGACAGCCCGCCGATGATCCCGAGCAGCGTCTCGACCGCGATGAACGTGATGGCAGCGTGGCCCAGCAGGGGCTTGACCAGCAGGCCGCCCACCCCGAGGGCGGCGACGTACCCGGCGACGATCAACGACGTCGCGACGATCCCACCGCCGTTGAGGCTCGCCGAAAGCGTCAGCAGCGCAAGCTCGTAGATCAATCCGCACGCCGCGCAGGCGGCCACGGCCGCGAGCAGGACCGAACGCCATCGCGGGGAACGCGTGGGCTCGGCGTCCGGTTCGGACGCTCCCGGCGACTCCGCCGGATCCGCCGCCACGGTCACGACAGGGCCGCGGCGTTGACCCCTCCCACGGCCAGCATGATCACGGCGGTCGCGATCGCCGCTGGGTGCAGCCGCTCGGCCTCGACGAGGTCGCGGAACCGTCCGGGTACCACGGCTTCGAGCACCGCGAGCGCCGCGCCCTGCAGGGCGACGCCGATCAATCCGTAGACCAGGGCGTCGAACAGACCCTGACCCAGTTCGTCGGCGCTGGCCAGGATCGACGACACGACGACTAGTGCCAGCGCCGCGTACATGGCCGATGCCACGGCCACCGCGTTCGGCCGGTACTCGACGAACACCAGGCGACGCAGCTTGCCCGGGGTCAGCAGGTCGACCACGACGAAGCCCACGCCGAGGACCACCATGCCGACGACGAAGTACAGCACCGCCGCGACGACGTTCTGCAGCGTCGCGCCGGCGCTGATGGATCCGAACTCGACGAGGGCCTGATGCATCGGTGTCTCCTAGGTCTTGGTCCGGGTGGGCGCTACTTGGGGCCGTCGGGTCCGCCGGAGCCGCCGCCTGTGCCGCCGCCCGACCCGCCCGCCGGCGATCCAGGGAAGAATCCCGGACCGAGGAAGATGAAGGCACCTCCGCTGTACCCGCCGCGACGAATGTCCTCGACGCGAATCGTGCACGGCCGGTTGCCATCCGGACCGATCGCGACGATGTCATCGTCGTAGCGCAGGTACTCGGTGCCGCGATCGGAGGCGCGAGCCTGGGGCTCGCGGACGGCCGCCAGTTCGTCGGCGACGCTGGCCGGTCGGCCCGAGCACTCGTACAGGTTGGCGTCTGCCGTGGTGGCGTACCGCTGATAGGTGCGGTCGATGTGGGACCGGATGTCCGGCGTCGCGCTCGCGCCGAGGGCCAGGCACAACAGGGCGGCGAGTGCGAGCACGCCCGACACCAGGAACAACCGTCCGCGGCTCACGGCTGCCACCTGCTCTCGGTGTGCACGACGGTCCCGCCGTGTGGGGCTGGATAGAGGTGCCACGTCCGCCAGCGCCAGCCCGGGCCGTCGGGTGCGGCCGCGAGCGCGGTGAGCGCCGCGTCGTCACCGGGGAACGTGCCGCCAAGCCAGCCGATTTCGTCCGCGCAGCACCTGCGCAGCTCGGCCGCAAGCGCACGGAACGACGGCTCGTCGTGTTCGGTGCTGCTCGAGGTCAACTCATAACCGGGGGCGTCGGCGCGGTGCGGCAGGTGGTCGTCGGAGGTCGGCGCGATGCACGAGACCTGCTCGGAGAAGGGTGTGCCGTCGTGCTCGGCGGTGATGACGTGCGAGGCGCCGAGGATGCCCAGGGTCAGCGCTCCGCCGTCGGGATGGTCGAGGCGGTGCGTGGCCAGCGGACGCGGCGCAGCCGCGTTCAGCGCCAGCCGCAGGACGGCGCCGCTGATGTCGGCCGGTGAAACCGCCAGCTCGTGCAACGGCAACGGCTTGACCTACGCGCCGGCCGGCGGAGCCGGGTAGACGGTCAGCTCGCCCGGTCGCACCTTGGTGCCGACCGAGATCTCCCACGGCATCCCGGGCGCCCAGCGTTCGAAGCCGAGGAGTCTGGTCTCGTCGTCGTTGGCGTAGTCGACGAAGTCGACGTCGCCGCCTGCAGGGAGGCCCGTCGTGCCCTCGGTCGTGTAGCCGGCGCTGCCGCGCTCGGTCTCGCGGAAGCGGATGCCGTCGACCACGTGCTCGCCGCCCGGCTCGAGTTGAAGGTCGTTGCGGCGTACCCAGGTCACCAGCTCGAGTCGGCCCTCGTCCTCCTCCACGCTGAACCACACCGGCTGGGTGCCGGAGGCGGAGTCGTCGCCCTTGCCGCCCTCGAGGAGGTGCTCCCACCACACGAACGGGCCCTGGTGCAGCGTGACCGAACCGCGGACGACGTAGTCGGTGCTTCCGTGGCTGACGATGGCGCCGGGACCGAGCTGGGTGGGGCCGAACGTGGCGGTCTGCGAGGCGAACTGCAGCGGATCCTGACGTTGCTTCGGGGCGCCCTTCTTCGGTCGCCGCAGCGCCATGACGAACACGACGACGGCGGCGAGCCCCAACAGGATCGCCAGGATGACCAGTAGATCTCCCACGCGGAACCCCCTGCTACGCCGACGAATGGACTCACTTCACCGTAACAGCGCGCCCGGAGCCGATCTTCAGCGAACTCTCAGCGAAGGATCGTCGCGACGATGCCCGCGAGGTAGCCGAGCCGCGCGACCTCGGAGGGCCGGAACGCCGGACCGCCGGGGCGGCCCAGCAGCACCGCGGTGTTGGCGTCGCCCAGCGGGGCAGCGGCCAGCGTGGTGTCGATGTCGCGCCAGACCTGGGGCAGCCACTCGGCGGCACCGTCGAGGGCAAGGGCGCGGTCGAGCGGCAACCAGGGCGCGGCGGCCGCCTGGGTCTCGGGAGCGCCGTGGCTGCCCGCGACGCGCTCGGGCCCGGAATCGGTGAGCCGCACGACCGTGCACCACCCGACGCGCAGCACCTTGGGTGCTTCGTCGACGAGCACCTGCAGTTTCGCCGGCGTGCCGGGCGCTGCTGCGATGTGATCGACCAGCTCGAGTTCGCGGTGCGCCTCCAGCAGTCCGGTGTGCGGCCGGATGCTGTCGACGTACACGCCCTCCAACCGTTCGGCGGCGGTGATCAGCATGTCCGGCATCGCACCGGGAGGCAGATCCACCACCAGGTCGTCGACGGCGTATCCGGCCCCGCGCTCGACGACGTCGAGGGACAGGATGTCCGCGCCGACCGACCCGAGGGCCACGGCGAGCGATCCGAGGCGGCCGGGCCTGTCCTCGAGTTCGACTCGCAGCAGATATGACGGCACGCGCACACCCTTACACGGAGGGCAGGAGCGGAGCGACTCGGGAAGTCTGTACGGAGGGCAGGAGCGGAGCGACTCGGGAAGACAACCTAGGGGCAGCACGTGAGCACCCCGGCCGTGGCCACCACTAGGCTTCCTTCACGTGTCTCAGATATCGCGGGACGACGTCGCTCACCTCGCGCGTCTCGCCCGGCTCTCCCTGACCGACGGCGAGCTCGAGGGCTTCGCCGGCCAGCTCGACGCGATCCTGGCCCACGTCGGCCAGATCCAGGCCGTCGACGTCACCGGAGTCGAGGCCACCGACAATCCGCTCGCGGCCCGGCGGGCTGCGGCGACGCGACCCGCGGACGGGTTGAGCGACGTGACCCGGCCCGACGTCGTCGATCCGTGCCTCACGCAGGACGAGGCGCTGGCCGCCGCGCCCAACGCGACCGAAGGCAGGTTCGCGGTGCCGCGCATCTTGGGAGAAGCCGAATGAGCGACTTGATTCGGATGGACGCGGCGACGCTCGGCGCGAGGATCGCGGCCAAGGAGGTGTCCTCGGTCGAGGTCACCCAGGCGCATCTCGACCAGATCGCCGCGACCGACGACCGGTACCACGCCTTCCTGCACGTGGCGGGCGACGAGGCGCTGGCCGCCGCGGCCGCCGTCGACGCGTCGGTCGCCGCGGGGGAGACGCTGCCGTCGCCGCTGGCCGGGGTGCCGCTGGCGCTCAAGGACGTCTTCACCACCACCGACATGCCCACGACGTGTGGCTCCAAGATCCTCGAAGGCTGGCGGTCGCCGTACGACGCGACCGTGACCACGCGGTTGCGCGCCGCCGGCGTGCCGATCCTGGGCAAGACCAACATGGACGAGTTCGCCATGGGCAGCTCGACGGAGAACTCCGCCTACGGCCCCACCCGCAACCCGTGGAACGTGGAGCGCGTGCCCGGTGGCTCGGGTGGCGGCAGCGCCGCAGCGTTGGCCGCGTTCCAGGCGCCGCTGGCGATCGGCTCCGACACCGGTGGCTCGATCCGTCAACCGGCCGCACTGACCGCCACCGTCGGGGTGAAGCCCACCTACGGCACCGTCTCGCGCTACGGGCTCATCGCCTGTGCGTCGTCGCTCGATCAGGGTGGGCCGTGCGCGCGCACCGTGCTGGACACCGCGCTGCTGCACCAGGTGATAGCCGGTCACGACCGCCGCGACTCCACCTCGGTCAACGCCGAGGTGCCCGACGTGGTCGGTGCGGCCCGGGCCGGGGCCCACGGTGACCTCGCGGGCGTGCGGGTCGGGGTGGTCAAGCAGCTGCGCAGCGGCGAGGGCTACCAGCCCGGCGTGCTCGCGTCGTTCAACGCCGCGGTCGACCAGTTGACCGAGCTGGGCGCCGAGGTCGTCGAGGTCGACTGCCCGCACTTCGACTACTCCATGGCCGCGTACTACCTGATCCTTCCCTCGGAGGTGTCGAGCAACCTCGCCCGCTTCGACGCGATGCGCTACGGACTGCGGGTCGGCGACGACGGCACGCACAGTGCCGAAGAGGTGATGGCGCTGACCCGCGCGGCCGGCTTCGGCCCAGAGGTCAAGCGTCGCATCATGATCGGCACCTACGCCCTGTCGGCCGGGTACTACGACGCCTACTACAACCAGGCGCAGAAGGTCCGCACGCTGATCGCCCGCGACCTCGACCGGGCCTACGAGAAGGCCGACGTGCTGATCTCGCCCGCGACCCCGACGACCGCCTTCCCTCTCGGCGAGAAGGTCGACGACCCGCTGGCCATGTACCTCTTCGACCTGTGCACGCTGCCACTGAATCTCGCAGGCCACTGCGGGATGTCGGTGCCGTCGGGCCTCTCGCCCGACGACGGTCTGCCCGTCGGCCTGCAGATCATGGCGCCGGCGCTGGCCGACGACCGGCTCTACCGGGTTGGTGCGGCGTACGAGGCCGCACGCGGCGAACTGCCGACCGCGCTGTGACCTCCTGGCTCCGTGGAGCCAGCCGCTAGATCACCCCGCAGGGGGATGGCGTGAGACGCGAATCGCCATAGCATTTGGCCCGTGAACAGGCCAATGGGTTTCGTGGAGTGGTTGCGGCACGGTCGCTGGTCGGCCTGGTTGCTGGTGGTCGTCACCGGGATCCTCTACGTGGTGGCCTGGCCGACGCTCTTCCTCACCCACGAGGTGCCTGCGGCGCTGGCACCGGTCGTCGCAGGGCTGGCCGCGTTGCCCCTTCTGCTCGTCCTGGTCAATCCGCTTCTCGCGTGGTCGCTCTCGGCCGGCTCCGCGGTGCTGATCCCGCTGTTCTTCGACCGGCTCGCGTCATGGAACTACCCGTGGCAGGTCGTGCACGTCATCGTGCTGCTGGCGTCGATCGTCGCCGTGGCATGGACCCGGCCGCTGCCGGTCGTGGTCAAGGTGTGGTTGGCATCGGCGGTGCTGTTCCTCGTGGCGATGCCGGGGCACGTGGACGGCGGATGGGCCTTCGGCGTCACCGCCATCGTGTTCGCCGTGATGCTGGTGCGGTGGCTGGTGCTCTCGCGCCGTCAGGTCGCCCAGCTCGAGGAGGAGGGCGAGTTGGAGCGGGCCAGGCGCACGGTGCTGCAGGAGCGCACCAGGATCGCGCGGGACCTGCACGACGTCGTCGCCCACCACATGTCGATGGTGGTGGTGTCGGCCCAGACCGCGCCGTACCGCCATCCCGACGTGCCGCCGAGTCTGCAGGCGGAGTTCGAGACGATCGCCGCCACCGGTCGCCAGGCGCTCAACGAGATCCGCGGACTGCTCGGCGTGCTGCGCAGCGGCTCCGAACCGGTCGAGCTGGCGCCCGCGCCGACGATCGCCGACCTGCCGGCGCTGTTCACCGCGACGCAGCGGGCGGGCGTGCCGCTGACGTGGCGGATCGACGGGTCGACCGAGTGGGTCGGGGACCTGGTCGGAACGGCGGCGTATCGCATCGTGGCCGAGTGCCTCGCCAACGCCGCGCGGCACGCACCCGGGTCGGCGGTGCACGCCGAGGTGAGCATCACCGTCGACGGCGTGGGGGTCGAGATCCGCAACGGCATGGCCCACGAGTCGTGGGAGCCCCCGGTTCCTGGTCTGGGCATCGCAGGCATGCGCGAGAGGGCCGCGGCAGTCGGGGGCATGGTCGCCATCCACGACACCGAGGGCGAGTTCGTCGTCTGGTCCTATCTGCCGTGCGTCGCGGCTAGCGTGACGGGGTGCCCGGCCTGACGATCACCGTCTTCATCGCCGACGACCAGGCCATGGTCCGGCAGGGCTTCGGCGCACTGCTGAACGCCCAGCCCGACATCGAGGTGATCGGGGACGCGGCCAACGGCCGGGACGCCGTGGCCGGCGTGCACGCGCTGGCGCCCGAGGTCGTGCTGATGGACGTCCGGATGCCCGAGATGAACGGGCTGGACGCCGCGTGCGAGATTCTCGCGCAGACCACGTCGAAGGTGCTGATGCTGACGACGTTCGACCTCGACGACTACGTCTACGCGGCGCTGCGCGCGGGAGCCAGCGGGTTCCTGCTCAAGGACGCGCCCGCCGAGGAGCTGATCAGGGCGGTCCGGGTGATCGCCGCCGGCGATGCGCTGCTGGCGCCCTCGGTGACCCGGCGGATGATCGCGGACCTCGTCGGCAGGCAGGCCCCGCCGCGCCGCTCGGCCGACGAGCTGGCGCGCCTGACGCCGCGCGAGACGGAGGTGCTGGAGGCGATGGCCCGCGGCATGTCGAACGCCGAGATCGCGAGTGCGCTCGTCGTGTCCGAGGAGACCGTGAAGACCCACGTCGGCAGGGTCTTCGCCAAGCTCGGTCTGCGCGACCGCGCCCAGGCCGTCGTGGTCGCCTACGAGTCCGGTCTGGTGTCGCCGTTCGCTCGCTGACCCGCCGTCGCGCCGCGACGGGGCGAAGCTGGCAGGATCGGTAATCATGCGCACGCGAGGAACGGACTAGATCATGCGGATCGGAGTGCTCACCGGCGGCGGTGACTGTCCCGGCCTCAACGCCGTCATCCGGGCCGTCGTGCGGACGTGCAACGTCAGGTACGGCTCGACGGTGGTCGGCTTCCTCGACGGCTGGCGGGGACTGCTGGAGGACCGGCGCATCCAGCTGGCCAACGACGACCGCAACGACCGCCTGCTCGGCAAGGGCGGGACCATCCTCGGCACCGCGCGCGTGAACCCGGACAAGCTGCTCGCGGGCCTCGACCAGATCAAGCAGACGCTCGAGGACAACGGCATCGACGTGCTGATCCCCATCGGCGGCGAGGGCACGCTCACCGCGGCGCATTGGCTGTCGCAGGAGAACGTCCCGGTCGTCGGGGTGCCGAAGACCATCGACAACGACATCGACTGCACGGACGTCACTTTCGGCCACGACACCGCACTGCAGGTGGCCAGCGAGGCGATCGACCGGCTGCACAGCACCGCCGAATCGCACCAGCGGGTGATGCTCGTCGAGGTGATGGGCAGGCACGCCGGGTGGATCGCGCTCAACGCGGGCCTGGCCTCGGGTGCGCACATGACCCTAATCCCCGAGCAGCCGTTCGACGTCGAGGAGGTGTGCCGCCTGGTCAAGCAGCGGTTCGTCCGCGGGGACTCGCACTTCATCTGCGTGGTCGCCGAGGGCGCCCGGCCCGCCGAGGGCTCGATGCTGCTGCGCGACGGCGGCATCGACGAATTCGGGCACGTCCGGTTCACCGGTGTCGCCCACCAGCTCGGCGTCGAGATCGAGAAGCGGATCAAGAAGGAGGTGCGCACGACGGTGCTCGGTCACGTGCAGCGTGGTGGCACCCCCACGGCGTACGACCGCGTGCTGGCGACGAGGTTCGGCGTCAACGCCGCCGACGCCGCGCATGCCGGCGAATACGGGATGATGGTGTCGCTGCGTGGCCAGGACATCGGACGGGTGCCGCTCGCCGACGCCGTGCGCCAGCTCAAGCTGGTCCCGCAGAGCCGCTACGACGACGCCGCGGAGTTCTTCGGCTGACCTCCTCCGGCGCGCTGCCTGCGCCGTCGGCCCGGCCACTAGGATCGACGCCATGACAGTCGCTACCGCAGAACTCCTCGACTACGACGAGGTGGTCGAACGCTACGACCCCGTCATGGGCATGGAGGTCCACGTCGAGCTGTCGACGGAGACCAAGATGTTCTGCGGCTGCCCCAACCGGTTCGGCGGCGAGCCCAACACCCAGGTCTGCCCGGTGTGCCTGGGCCTGCCCGGCTCCCTGCCGGTGCTCAACCAGCTGGCCGTCGAGTCCGCGATCCGCATCGGGCTCGCGCTGAACTGCGACATCGCGCCGTGGGGCCGGTTCGCCAGGAAGAACTACTTCTACCCCGACCAGCCGAAGAACTACCAGATCAGCCAGTACGACGAGCCCATCGCCGTCGACGGCTACCTCGACGTGCCGCTCGACGACGGCACCACGTGGCGCATCGAGATCGAGCGTGCCCACATGGAGGAGGACACCGGCAAGCTGACCCACCTCGGCAGCGACACCGGCCGCATCGAGGGTGCGACGACGTCGCTGCTGGACTACAACCGGGCCGGTGTACCGCTGATCGAGATCGTCACCAGGCCCATCGAGGGCACCGGTGCGCGTGCCCCCGAGATCGCCCGCGCCTACGTCACTGCGCTGCGAGACCTGTTGCGCCGCTTGGGCGTATCGGACGTGCGCATGGATCAGGGCTCCATGCGGTGTGACTCCAACGTGTCGCTGATGCGCAAGGGCGCCACGGAGTTCGGCACCCGTACCGAGACCAAGAACGTGAACTCGCTGCGCAGCGTCGAGGTGGCGGTGCGTTACGAGATGCGGCGTCAGGCAGCCGTTCTCGAGGCGGGCGGCCGAATCATCCAGGAGACGCGGCACTTCCACGAGTCCGGCCACACCACGGCGGGCCGCAGCAAGGAAGAGGCGCAGGACTACCGGTACTTCCCGGAGCCCGACCTCGAACCCGTCACTCCGAGCGTCGAACTCGTCGAACGGCTGCGCGGCACCATTCCCGAGCTTCCGTGGCTGACCCGCAAGCGCACCCAGCAGGAGTGGGGAGTGTCCGACGAGGTCATGCGCGACCTCGTCAACGCCGGAGCGGTCGAACTCGTCGCGGCCACCGTGGATCACGGCGCTTCCAGTGAGGCGGCGCGCGCCTGGTGGGGGAACTTCCTCGTGCAGAAGGCGAACGAGGCAGGCGTCGAACTCGACGCACTGTCCATCAGCCCGACGCAGGTCGCAAAGGTCATCGGACTGGTCGACGAGGGGAAGCTGTCGAACAAGCTCGCGCGTCAGGTCATCGAGGGCGTGCTGGCGGGTGAGGGTGAACCCGAGCAGGTGATGACCGATCGTGGGCTGGCCGTGGTCCGCGACGACTCGGTGATCAAGGCCGCCGTCGAGGAGGCGCTGGCCGCGAACCCCGGCATCGCCGAGAAGATCCGTGGCGGCAAGGTGCAAGCGGCAGGCGCGATCGTGGGCGCGGTGATGAAGGCCACGAAGGGGCAGGCGGATGCCGCCCAGGTGCGTGAGATGGTCATCGCGGCCTGCAGCTGAGGCGGGCCGTTCCCGTGATGACGCCACAGGATCTGGTGTACCGCCTGCTCCGGCAACCGCTGCGGCTGCTCTCGCTGCGCTCGATCGTGATCGTCGGTCAGCTCGGGGTGATCATCCTCGTGCTGGTGCTCGGCGTGTGGGTGTGGGTCGGCGTCACCAACGACCAGTACAGCCAGCTCGACAGGCGGCTGGACTCGCTGAGCAGCCTCGGTGACGTCAACACGCTGCTGCGCAGTGCCCAGGAGGAGGACCCGAGCCCGACGTCGGACGACGGCGGGTTCGTGCGGACCGCGAGAATCGGCCCCGCGACGGTGTCGAATCCCGCCGACATCGTGCTGCCCGAACTCCCGAACGGCTACTCGGACACCACGATCGACGGCGTCGCCTACCGCGTCCGAACCATCGACACCGGCGCCGCGTCCATCGCGCTCGGGGCGCCGCTGGCCGACACCATCGACCGCATCGACGCCCTGCACTGGCGCGTGTTCTGGATCTGCTCGGGCGTCATCGTCGGCACGCTGCTGATCGGCTGGGTCATCTCGCTGATCATGGTCAACCCGTTCCGCATGCTGGCCCAGCAGGCCCGTGCGATCAACGCTCAGTCCAATCCGGACGAGGTTCAGGTGCGCGGGGTCTGGGAGGCCGTCGAGATCTCCGAGGCGGTCGAGGGCATGCTGGCCCGCATCGGCGACGAGCAGCAGCGCACCCGCGCGGCGCTGGAATCGGCGCGCGACTTCTCCGCCGTCGCGTCGCACGAGCTGCGCACACCGCTCACGGCCATGCGGACCAACCTCGAGGTGCTGCTGACCCTCGACCTGGGGCCCGAACAGCGCAAGGAGGTCATCGGCGACGTCATGCGGACCCAGACCCGCATCGAGGCGACGCTGACGGCACTGGAACGGCTCGCGCAGGGCGAGTTGACGACCTTCGACGACTTCGTGCCGGTGGACGTCACCGAGCTACTCGACCGCGCGGCACACGACGCCAGGCACAACTACCCGAACGTCGACGTCGCGCTGGGGTCGTCGACGACCGTGCTGATGCTGGGCCTGCCCGCCGGCCTGCGCCTCGTGATCGACAACGCGATCGCCAATGCCGTCAAGCACGGCAACGCCACCCAGGTCCGGCTCAGTGTGCTGAGTTCGGCGAACGGGGTCGAGATCGCGGTCGACGACAACGGCTCCGGGGTGCCGGAGGAGGAGCGCACCGCGGTGTTCGAGCGCTTCCACCGCGGCACCACGGCGTCGCGGTCGGGCTCCGGACTGGGATTGGCGCTGGTTGCCCAGCAGGCCGAATTGCACGGAGGGACGGCGTCTTTGGAGGTCAGCCCGATGGGTGGCACGCGGCTGATGCTCAGACTGCCAGGCCCGCAACAGCACCAACAGCTCGACGTGCCTGCCCGGCCTGCCGGTTAGGTCTTCTCGTCGCTGCTGCGCGGGAACCCGCCCTGCGGGAACAACGGGAACACGACGTCGTCGAGCCGCTCGGCGTCGCCGGAGGTCTTGTTGACCGTCGCGCCCCACACGTTGCCGTCGGGTGACAGCTGCAACGCCCAGACGTGGCCGCGGGTGTCCTGCCGCAGCACCTCCGGCTCGCCGGTCACGGCGCCGGTGTCGGGCGCCATGCGCACCGCGACGGTCTGCTTGGTGTTCACCAGGTTGACCAGGACCGTGCCGTCCTGCGCAGCGCAGCCCGCCACGCCGGGACGGTCGGGCCACGACCACACCGTCGACACCTTCGAGTCCTTGGTGATGCGCTGCAACCGGTCGCCGGTGGGGGTGCGGTCGGTCACGTACAGCGAGCCGTCGGCAGGGTCGGTGCACAATCCGCCGCCGGCGCCGATCCCGCTGAGCGCGGTCGTGGGCGGCGCGGGGTTGACCGTCGTCGGCGCCTCGATGCGCAGGAGCTTGCCCGCCAGCGAACCGGGATCAGATGCCTGCGCGGGGTTGCCCGCGTCCCCGGTCAGTACCGCCAGCGTCGTCGGACTGGTGAACTTGAGCGCACCGGTGTTCCCGGTGGTGCCCTTCGGGATGCCGGTCAGGATGGGCTTGGGTACGTCGCCGTCGGCGATGCGGATGACCCGGTTGTCGCTCGGCGTGCTGACCAGCGCGTACATCAGCCGGTCCTGGGAGTAGGTGGGGGACAGCACGATGTCGAGCAGCCCGCCGTCACCGGACGGATCCACCGGCAGCACCAGCTTGACCTTGGGTTCGGCGTTGGTGGCCACTTCCTTCACCGCGCCCGTCAGCCGCTCGGCCACCAGGGCCGACTTGCTGTCGGGACCCATGATCAGACCGCTGGTGCTCTCCAGGCAGCCCTGCATGACGCCCGGCGCGGGGCACTCCTTGGGGAACGGCTGACCCGGCAGCGGGGGCGGGGGAGGCGGCGGGGAACTCGACCCTGGCTCGAGCGCCGGCTCGGTGGTGAACGGTTCGGACTGGGCCGCGTCGAATCGCGCGCAGCCGGACCCAACCAGCAACGCGCTGCACAGCAGCACCAGCACACCCCGCATCGGCCGGTGCAGTCTCATGCTGGCCAGGTTACGGATCGTTCGGCGACATGCGCCACGTCGGGGCCAGCGGTAGGCCGGCGGTCAGGCACGTGTCACGGCTGTGCAACGACGTCCGAATGCGACGCGCCAATCCACGGCTCGGGGGTGACGAGCACTTACGCTGGGTTTCGTGACCAGTACCTCACACGATCCGCGCGCCTGGCAACGGCCCGATGGCCTCGAAGGCTCGGCCGAGCGCCCCGCGTCGGCCCGCCTGGTCGACCCCGAGGACGACGTCCCTTCGACTCCCTACTCCGGGGACATGGCGACCACCGCCATCCCCCGCTACGAGGCGTCGCCGCCGCAGCAGCAGTCCCCGTTCCAACTCCTCGGCGACCCCGAACCGCTGCCGTACGTGCAGCCGCACACCCGGCACGCCGTGAACCCCGCCGAGCCCGTCGAGATCGGTCCCGACCCGATGGTCGACGACCGGGTGCGTTCCGCGGGCAAGCGCGGCACCCAGGACCTGGGGCTGATGCTGCTGCGCGTCAGCCTCGGTGCGCTGTTCATCGCCCACGGCCTGCAGAAGGCCTTCGGACTCTGGGGTGGCCAGGGTCTCGGCGGCTTCGAGCAGTCGCTCGCCGACCTGGGTTACCAGCACGCGGGCATCCTCACCTACGTCGGTGCGGGCGCCCAGATCGCCATCGGCGCCCTCCTGGTGCTCGGGCTGTTCACCCCGCTGGCCGCTGCTGCCGCGGTCGCATACCTGGTCAACGCGCTACTGGCCGCGGTCGTCGCGCAACCCGAGGGTGGGCACTTCCCGTTCTTCCTGCCGGACGGCCACGAATACCAGGTGGTGCTGCTGGTGCTCGCCGCCGCGCTGTGCCTGACCGGACCCGGTCTGTACGGCTTCGACGCCGGGCGGGGCTGGGCTCGGCGTCCGTTCATCGGGTCGCTGGCCGCGCTGCTGCTCGGCGTCGGCGCGGGCGTCGCGGTGTGGGCGCTGCTGAACGGCGTCAACCCGCTCGCCTGAGCCGGTCAGTCCGGCTTAGTCGTAGGGGTTGGGCACCCGACCGCCGCTGGCCTCGGTCAGCTGCGGCAGCGTCGTGAACGTCACTGCAGGCAGGCGCACGGCCGAGCCGTCCTTGAGTCGGGCCAGCGCCCACGATCGCTTGTCGAACTGCAGACCGTCGACGTCGCCCCATGGCACGGTCCGGCTGCCGAACAGGGTTCGCGCGGTCACGGTGTCGCGGTCGGCGATCGTGCGGTAGCGGAAGACGGCGACGCCCGCGATCAGGGGCACGATCAGCAGGGCGGTGCCCCACACCGGCAGGGCCATCACGATGCTCAGCAGGGCCACGGTGAAGAACCCGACGGCCAGCAGTGCCGTCGGCGCAATCCTGATGACCACGGGCTTTGATGCCGCACTCGCTTCGGGCGCAGGCTTCTTCCGATTCACCCCACCATCCTCCCACTGCGGGTGGGGGACCGGAATTTGACCTTTGACCAGTGCGAGGACTACCGTCGACCGCATGCAGATCTTCGGCATTCTCGTAGTAATTGGTTCGCGCGTTGGTGCGTAACCAGACTGACTGACCAGTCGGGAGCTACGAACACCGACGCGCACCCTCGTACAGCGGAAGCTGACGGGGGTTTTTTGTTGCCCCAGAAACGCATGACCCGATATCAGGACTGAAGAGGACACCGTGAGCGCACCCACCACGCGACCGCCGGCATCCACGCACCGCAGCAGCGGCGCGCCAGCCGTCCCCACCGCATCCGCCCCGCAGCCGAAAAGGGTTGCTCCCGTTGAGATGACGGGCGCCCAGGCGGTCATCCGTTCGCTCGAGGAACTCGACGTCGACGTGATCTTCGGCATCCCCGGCGGTGCAGTGCTGCCGGTGTACGACCCGCTGTTCGACTCGGTGAAGCTGCGCCACGTGCTGGTCCGTCACGAGCAGGGCGCGGGGCACGCAGCCAGCGGTTACGCCCACGCCACCGGCAAGGTCGGCGTCATGATGGCGACGTCGGGTCCCGGTGCGACCAACCTCGTCACCCCGCTGGCCGACGCGCAGATGGACTCGATCCCCGTGGTCGCGATCACGGGCCAGGTCGGTCGCGGGCTGATCGGCACCGACGCCTTCCAGGAAGCCGACATCTCGGGCATCACGATGCCGATCACCAAGCACAACTTCCTCGTCCGCGAGGGCGACGACATCGCCCGCGTGATCGCCGAGGCGTTCCACATCGCGAGTTCGGGTCGCCCCGGCGCCGTGCTGGTCGACATCCCGAAGGACATCCTGCAGGGGCAGTGCACGTTCAGCTGGCCGCCGGTGATGGATCTGCCCGGCTACAAGCCGAACACCAAGCCGCACAGCAGGCAGATCCGGGAGGCCGCCAAACTCATCGCGGCCGCCGGCAAGCCGGTCCTCTACGTCGGCGGCGGCGTCATCCGCGGTGACGCGAGCGAGCAGCTGCTGGAACTGGCCGAGCTGACCGGCATCCCGGTCGTCACCACGCTGATGGCCCGCGGTGCATTCCCCGACAGCCACGAGCAGAACCTGGGCATGCCCGGCATGCACGGCACCGTCGCCGCGGTCGGCGCGCTGCAGAAGAGCGACCTGCTGATCGCGCTCGGCACGCGCTTCGACGACCGGGTGACCGGACAGCTGTCGTCGTTCGCGCCGGAGGCCAAGGTGATCCACGCCGACATCGACCCTGCCGAGATCGGCAAGAACCGCCACGCCGACGTGCCGATCGTCGGCGACATCAAGGCCGTCATGACCGATCTCTCCGAGGCATTGCGTCGGGATGGCACGTCCAAGGACACCCTCGATCTCGAGGACTGGTGGAAGTACCTGAACAACGTGCAGGCCACCTACCCGTTGAGCTACGACCCGCAGAGCGACGGCAGCCTCAGCCCGGAGTACGTCATCGAGACGCTGAGCCGCATCGCAGGCCCGGACGCGGTGTACGTCGCAGGCGTCGGGCAGCACCAGATGTGGGCGGCGCAGTTCGTCAAGTACGAGAAGCCGCGCACCTGGCTGAATTCCGGTGGTCTCGGCACGATGGGTTACGCCGTGCCCGCGGCGATGGGCGCCAAGTTCGCCCGGCCCGAGGCCGAAGTCTGGGCCATCGACGGCGACGGCTGCTTCCAGATGACCAATCAGGAACTGGCGACCTGCGCGGTCGAGGGTGCGCCGATCAAGGTGGCGCTCATCAACAACGGCAACCTGGGCATGGTGCGGCAGTGGCAGACGCTGTTCTACGGCGAGCGCTACAGCCAGACCAACCTGTCCACGCACAGCCACCGCATCCCCGACTTCCTCAAGTTGGCCGAAGCGCTGGGTTGCGTCGGATTGCGTTGCGAGCGAGCCGAAGACGTCGAGGACGTCATCAACCAGGCGCGGGCGATCAACGACCGTCCGGTGGTCATCGACTTCATCGTCGGTGCCGACGCCCAGGTGTGGCCGATGGTGGCCGCAGGCACGGGCAACGACGAGATCATGGCGGCGCGCAACATCCGCCCGCTGTTCGACAACGAGGATCAGGTGTAGTGATGAGCGCTTGCGCGAAGAACCAAGGAGTCGCAGCATGACCACGACCATCCACACCCTCTCGGTCCTCGTCGAGGACAAGCCAGGCGTGCTCGCCCGCGTCGCATCGCTGTTCTCGCGCCGCGGCTTCAACATCCAGTCACTTGCGGTCGGCGCCACGGAGCAGAAGCACCTCTCGCGGATGACGATCGTCGTCGCCGTCGACGACTTCCCGCTCGAGCAGATCACCAAGCAGCTCAACAAGCTCGTCAACGTGATCAAGATCGTCGAGCAGGACGAGGACAACTCGGTGTCGCGTGAGCTGGCACTGATCAAGGTCCGTGCCGACGCGGCCACCCGCGGTCAGATCATCGAGGCGGTGAACCTGTTCCGTGCGAAGGTGGTCGACGTGTCGGCGGAGTCGCTGGTCGTCGAGGCCACTGGCACGCCTGGCAAGCTCGAGGCGCTGCTCAACCTGCTGGAGCCCTACGGTATCCGTGAGATCGCGCAGTCCGGCATGGTGACGTTGGCCCGAGGGCCGCGCGGCATGGTCACCACCAAATAGTCTTCAGTTACGGAAGAGAAAAGGAAATATCAAGTGGCAGTAGAGATGTACTACGACGACGACGCGGACCTGTCGATCATCCAGGGACGCAAGGTCGGCGTCATCGGGTACGGCAGCCAGGGACACGCGCATTCACTGAGCCTGCGCGACTCCGGTGTCGAGGTGAAGGTCGGTCTCAAGGAGGGCAGCAAGTCCCGTGAGAAGGTGACCGAGCAGGGCCTCGAGGTCGACACCCCCGCCGAGGTCGCCAAGTGGGCCGACGTGATCATGCTGCTGGCGCCCGACACGGCGCAGGCGGAGATCTTCTCCACCGACATCGAGCCGAATCTCGTGGCGGGCAATGCGCTGTTCTTCGGCCACGGTCTGAACATCCATTTCGACCTGATCCAGCCTGCCGACGACATCACCGTCGGCATGGTGGCGCCCAAGGGCCCCGGTCACCTGGTGCGCAGGCAGTTCGTCGACGGCAAGGGCGTTCCCGCGCTGATCGCCGTCGACCAGGACCCCAACGGTGAAGGCGAGGCGCTCGCGCTGTCCTACGCCAAGGGCATCGGCGGCACGCGGGCCGGCGTCATCAAGACCACGTTCAAGGAGGAGACCGAGACCGATCTCTTCGGCGAGCAGGCCGTGTTGTGCGGCGGCACCGAGGAACTGGTCAAGGCCGGCTTCGAGGTCATGGTGGAGGCCGGCTACGCCCCCGAGATGGCCTACTTCGAGGTGCTGCACGAACTGAAGCTGATCGTCGACCTGATGTACGAGGGCGGCATCGCGCGGATGAACTACTCGGTGTCCGACACCGCGGAGTTCGGCGGCTACATCTCCGGCCCGCGCGTCATCGACGCCGACACCAAGGACCGGATGCGCGCCATCCTCAAGGACATTCAGGACGGCAGCTTCGTGAAGCGGCTCGTCGCGAACGTCGAGGGCGGCAACAAGGAACTCGAGGGTCTGCGCAAGGAGAACGCCGAGCACCCCATCGAGGTCACCGGCAAGAAGCTGCGCGACCTGATGAGCTGGGTCGACCGGCCGATCACCGAGACCGCTTAGCACCAGCACGTCTTCGGCGCGTTTCGGGAGCATCTGATGCTCCCGGAACGCGCCGAACTCGTCTGCGGGTCAGTCCGCGAGGGGGTCGTGACCCCAGTTCATCAGCGAGTAGCGCCAGTGCGTGTCCTCGACGTCGCCCTTGGGGCGCTGCGCGGAATGGCGGTGGACGTACCCGACGACCTTGCGCATGTGGGCGTAGTCATCGTCGGACAAATCTGACTTCTTGGCCTTGAGCAGCTCGATGATCCTGCGTCCGCTGGCGTGCCCGGTCGACTCGCCGCCACCGTCGGACTTCTGCCCGACGTTCTTGGATTCGTCTGTAGCGAGCCACTTCTCGAGTTCGCCCGCGGTCATGTTGACCACGTCGTGGAACTCCTTGGCCGCCTCGTCGTGGTCGTCGTCCTTGCCGGCCATGTCGCGTCTCCCTACTCGGCGGTCGCGTCACGCCTCTCGCGACGGCGACGTCGCAACGCGAATACCCGCTCGGCGTAGACCAAATCATCGCGCCACAATCGCGCCGCGGAGTACCGCATGAGCGGCGTGATCATGGGCGCGACGCCCACCGCCCTGGCGAACCCGGAGCGGTCGGAGTACGCGACGACCGCCTCGATGACCGCGGTGCGCGGCAGCCCGTCGGGCCCGGGGGCCAGCGGCGTGGCGTGCGTCTCGACGACGCTGCCGCTGCCCTCACCGTCGACGATCTTCATCAGGATGGTTCTGGGCTCGGGGCTGATGAATTCGGCGATCACCGGCACGCCGAGCCGGCCGATGCGGAACGTGACGGCGACCGCGAGCGCGTCCTGTTCGACGGGCAGCTCGTCGGCGATCGGCGGCGAACTCAACACGTCCAGTTGGGTGAACGAGTAGGGGTGAAACCAGGATCCGTGCCACGGATCGAGGCGGTTGGCGATGACGTCGGCGGGCTCGCACGTGCCGACGAGTCGGGCGACGGCGGCGATGCTCGGCTGCGGCGGGCGGTGGGTGATGATCGGCTCGTCGGTGGGCTCCTCCCCGCCGATGCGGTCGAGGCGAACCCAGGCGAGCACACCGTCGTCATGCGCCGGGTACGGCTTCCACCCGGCCTCGCGGCGACCGGAGAGCCGCAGTCCGTGCCAGGGGCAGATGAGCGTGCCGCATTCGACCCGGCCGGTGGACAGATCGGCCCCGAGGTGGGGGCACTCGGCCGGGCCGACGTGCACATCACCCGCGTCGTCGCGCCAGGCCACCAGCTCCTCGCCGGCGACGTTGGCGGCGAACGGCTCTTGGCCGACGTCCGTGCTCGCGGCGAAGACGTACCAGTTGCCGCTGGGCCGGCTCTGCGAACGGCGCAGCGCGGACTGGATCAGCGCGGGGGAGGCGTCGCGGTAGGTCGGTTCCTGAGCAGCCCAGCGCAGCGGCGGCAACACCTGGAACGGCGACGCCTTGGCCACCCGAGTGCGCAGCGTGCGGAAGGCGGTCACGGCGCGTCCGCGAGGAAGGTGTGCACGACTCCGCTCTGCCATCCGGGCATCGTCTCGCTGCGGACGTTGACGAAGCCGTTGCGCTGCAACCGCTCCCGGAACGCCGTCGCGCCGTCGAAGCGGTTCACGCTGTCACGCAGGTAGCGGTAGAGGCTCGCGTCACCGGTGCGCAGCTTGCCGAACGGGATGATGATGGCGGTGCTCACGGCGTTCCAGGTGATCTTCGCCCTCGGCGAGTCGCGGACGGAGTACTCGTGTATCGCCAGTGGCGCACCGGGCGTCAGCAGCCCGCGGAACTCGGCGAGGGTGGCGTCCGGGTCGTCGAGGTTGCGGATCAGATAGGCGGCGAGGATGCCGTCGAACGGGCCCTCGATGCCGACGTCGGCCAGTTGCTCGACGTAGGAGTGGACGAAGCGCACGGTCGAGGGCCACTCCTTGGCACGGGCCTGTTCCAGCATGCCTGCCGATCCGTCGACGGCGACGATCTCGGCGTGCGGGGCCACCGACAGCAGTGCGGCCGTCGACAGGCCGGTGCCGCAGCCGGCGTCGAGCAGGCGGAGCCCACGGCCACCGTCGGGCAGCGCCATGCGCTCCGCCGAGAGCCGAAGGTGTTCGTTGTAGCCGGGATTCGCTCCGACGAGGGCGTCGTACGACTTCGCTCCGGGATCGAATGCGACCGGTACGTCACGACGAACGTTCATGGTGTCCTCCTTGGGTTGCCGCGCCCCTTCACGCTGCCACAGTGTGGTGCACCGTCATGATCCCCGTCCGGCGCGCCGGGCGCGCCACGCTCGGGTCAGCCCCGTCGCGGCCACCGCGAGGCGGCGCCGCTTGCCGACGGTGGCTCGCTGGTTGAACACCGCGAAGTCGATCTCCTCGATGCGATCGAGGATCTCGGAGTACAGCGTGAGTGCAGCGCTGACGCACGGTCGGGACCGCGGCGCGAGTTCGGCGATACCGCCTTCGGCGTAGTCGTACACCCGGCGTGCGGCCTCGTGCTGCTCGGCAAGTGCCCGGCGGACCCGTTGGTCGGTGCGCTTGTTGTCGTGGCACCACGTCAGTACCTCGCGGTCGACGCCGTGCACCGCGAGTTCGTCGGCCGGGAGGTACACGCGGCCACGTTCGAGGTCCTCGTCGACGTCGCGCAGGAAGTTCGTCAGCTGGAATGCCGTGCCCAGCGCGGCGGCGTACGGGGCCGCGTCCTCGCGGGTGCCGACGGTGCCGAGCACCGGGAGCATCTGCAGCCCGATCACCTCGGCCGACCCGTACATGTAGCGGCCCAGCGCCGCCCGGTCCGGATAGTCGGTGATCGTGAGGTCCATGCGCATCGACTCGAGGAAGTCGTCGAACAGTTGCCAGTCGAGGCCGTACTTGCGCGCCGTGTGGGTGACTGCCGTCAGCGTGGGATCGTCGCCGGAGTCCACGTTGTCGACGAGCCGTTTGAACAGGTCGGTGGCCAGTCCCTGCAATCGGTTCGCGCGCTCGTCGACACTGGCGGTGCTGAAGTCGTCGAGGATGTCGTCGGCATGCCGGGCGAAGCCGTAGAGCGCGTGCACGGCGGGGCGCTGTTCGGGTGCGAGCAGTCTGGTCGCTAGGAAGAACGTGCGGCCGTACTGCGCGTTGATCGCACGGCACCTGGCATAGGCGTCGCGTAGTTCGGGATCGCGCACCCCCGCGGCGTCCAATTCCGAACTGATCACGACGTCACCGTCCGGATCTGCCTACCCTCTGCCGCTACACCCGTGACCCGGTCGGCCGCGAGGCGCCCGGAGATGATGGCCGTCGGCACCCCGACACCGGGAACGGTCGACGACCCGGCCAGCACCACGTTGTCGATGCCCCGCACGACGTTGGCCGGGCGGAACGGGCCGGTCTGGGCGAAGGTGTGCGCCAGCGCGAACGGCGTTCCCGCGGCCATGCCCTGCCTGGCCCAGTCCGCGGGCGTGATGGTGTGCAGGAGTTCGGCGTCCAGCCCCACACCGGGCAGTCGGCGGCTGACGACGTCGAGCATGCGGTCGACGTAGTCGGAGCCGGTGCGGTCCCAGTCCATCGTTCCGACTTCGGTGTTGGGCGCCGGGGCGAGGACGTAGAGCAGGTCGCGGCCGGCCGGTGCGAGCCCGGGTTCGCTCGCCGTCGGGCGGGTGACCAGCAGCGACGGATCACCCATCACGCGGCCGTCGTCGATGATGTCGGTGAACGTCTGCTTCCACGCGTCACCGAAGACGATGGTGTGGTGCCCCGCGGATTCGCTCGCCGCGCCTTCGACGGCGCGGCAGCCGACGTGCGCCACGACGGCGGACGGTGCAGGACGCACCTTGAGCAGCCTGCGGGGAGTCCGGCCCAGGAGCCGGTAGGTGTCGGGCAGCTCGGTGGTGAGCACCACGGTGCCCGCCTCGACCCGGCGGCCGTCGGTGGTGCGCACGGCGGTCACGCGGTCTCCGCTGCGTTCCAGCTCCGACACCGTTGCGTCGTAATGTAATTCAACGCCTGCGTCGACGGCTGCGGCCGCCATCGCGTCGGGGAGCGCCCGCATGCCGCCCTCGGGGAAGTAGACCCCCGAGACGGTGTCCATGTAGGCGATCACCGCATAGACGGCCAGCGCCCGCTGCGGCGGTACGCCCGCGTAGAGCGCCTGGAAGGTGAAGACCCGCACCAGGCGTTCGTCGCTGATGAACTTGCGCACCATGGTGTCCCAGTTGCGGAACGCGCCCATCGCCAGCAGGCGCGCCAGCTGCGGGGTGACGAGGTTCAGCGGTGAATCGAAGTTCGAGGAGATGAAGCCGTCGAACTCGGTGCGGTAGAGCCGCGTCAACCATTCCCGCAGCCGGAGATAGCCGCGGGCCTCGTCGGGCCCGGAGAAGCGGGTGATCTCCGCGGCCATGAGGTCGGCGTCGGCGTAGACGTTCAGCGTCGACCCGTCGGCGAACGATGCGCGGTACGCAGGGTCGACGCGGTGCAGCGTCAACCGCGCCGCCATGGACTCGCCAACCGCGGCGAACGTCTCGTCGATGATCTCGGGCATCGTGAGCACGGTGGGTCCGGTGTCCAGGAGGTACCCGCCGATGTCCGCCCGGCCGACGCGCCCGCCCGGGTGGCTGCCACGTTCGACGACCGACACGGCGCGACCGCGGCCGGCCAGGTGTAGCGCGGCGGACAGTCCCGCGAGGCCCGCTCCGACGACGACGACGCGTCCGCTGCCACCTCCGACGGTGCGCATCAGGACGCCCGCGGCGTCGTCGTGGGGGCTGTCTGCCGGTGGTGGCCCGTGTTCAAGCGCATCTCGTTTCTCGTCGCCCGCCGTTTCGCGGCGGAATACCCGCTCGGCCGGTCGCGAATCGGCGAGCGCCGACGCGTAACGATTGCGTCATCAGCTCCCCGTGCTGCCCCGACCATGGTGACTCCAGCCAATCACGGCAGCGGACGTTCGGGAAACGTTCGGCTCGTGGAATTCAGCGAATGGAAATAACTCCTACGGCGCGAGCGCGGGCATCGTGGTGATGCCGAACTCGCGGCGCAGCACCGATCGGGCAGCGTAGAAGCCGGCCATGCCGTGGACGCCGGTGCCCGGCGGAGTCGCCGACGAACATAGGTAGGCCTGCGGAATCGGCGTCGTCCACGGGTCCAGCCGCAGCGTCGGGCCGATCATCGCCGCGAACAGCGTCGCCCCGCCGACGATGATGTCGCCGCCGACGTAGTTGGCGTTGTGACGCGACATCTGCGCGGCAGGCACGCACCTCGCGGCGACGACGAGGTCGCGGAAACCGGGCGCGGCACGCTCGAACATCGCCGTGACGGTCGCGGTGAGGTCGGCGGTGGAATTCGCGGGGACGTGCGCATACGTCCAGAGCGGGCGACGACCGTGCTCGTCGATGCGAGACGGGTCCGCGACGTGCGGCTGCGCGGCCAGCGTCATCGGCCATTCGGCGTGGCGTCCCGCAGCGATCTCGCGCTCCGCCAGTGCCATCTGGGCTCGGGTACCACCCATGTGCACCGTCGGCGCCTGCCCGACGCGGGGGTCGCTCCAGGGAATGTCCCCGGACAGCACGAAGTCGATCTTGCACACTCCGGGGCCGAATCGGTACCGGCGCAACGCCTTTGCGTACCGCGCCGGTACGGCGTTGCCGTAGGCGTCGAGCAGCGCGGTCGGCGCGGTGTCCCACACCACCACGCCCTCGGGCGGCGTGGTGACGGGCTCGTCGAGGACCAGTTCGCCGCCGTGGGCCCGCAGGTCCGCGATCAGAGCGTCCGCGATGGTTTGCGTTCCACCCACCGGTACCGGCCAGCCCGCGGTGTGGGCGACCGTGCCGAGCATGAGCCCGGCACCGCTGTTGACAGGTGACGGCATCCGCGAGATGGCATGCACGCCAACGCCGGTGAACAGTGCGCGCGCGTCGTCCCCGCGCAGCAGGCCCCATGCCGGGCTGCCCATGGCGAGCACCCGCAGCCCGGTGCGCACGGTGGTGATCAGATCGGGTGGGAGGGAGCGCTTGTCGCCGAGGAAGAATCCGAGCACGCCGTCGACGTGGTCGGCCAGCGGTCCGAACAATCGCCGCCAGGACGCGCCGTCGTCGAGTTCCGAGCAGGTCCGCTCCAGCGAGCGGTACGCCACGGCCGCGGAACGGCCCGGCAGCGGGTTGGCGTACGAGATGTCCGGCGCCACCAGCTCGACGCCGCGGGCAGCCAGGTCGAACTCGGCGAAGAACGGCGATGCCACACCGAGCGGGTGAACGGCCGAGCAGACGTCGTGCAATACGCCGGGGTACTCCGGGTCGGGAAGGGTCCGCGCACCGCCGCCCGGGGTGGATTGCGCCTCGACGACCCGCACCGACAGACCCGCGCGCGCAAGGATGACGGCTGCGCTCAACCCGTTGGGTCCGCTGCCGACGACGGTGACGTCCACGTTATGACTCTCCCCCGGTCGCTGCGCTCCTGCCCGCCCGATACTTCCCCGGGTCGCTCCGCTCCTGCCCGCCGGGCCGCATTTCCAGCCCATTACTCTTACCGCGTGAGTCTTCCCGTGGTACTGATCGCCGACAAACTGGCCTCTTCGACCGTCGACGCACTGGGTGACCAGGTCGAGGTGCGCTGGGTCGACGGGCCGGACCGGCCCAAGCTGCTGGCCGCCGTGCCCGACGCCGATGCGCTGCTGGTGCGCTCGGCCACCACCGTCGACGCCGAGGTACTGGCCGCGGCGCCCAAGCTGAAGATCGTCGCGCGGGCCGGCGTCGGCCTCGACAACGTCGACGTGGAGGCCGCGACCGCCCGTGGCGTCCTGGTCGTCAACGCGCCGACGTCCAACATCCACAGCGCCGCCGAGCACGCGCTGGCCCTGCTGCTGTCGACCGCCCGGCAGATTCCGGCCGCCGACGCGACGCTGCGCGAGCACACCTGGAAGCGCTCGTCGTTCTCCGGCACCGAGATCTTCGGCAAGACCGTCGGCGTCGTCGGTCTCGGCCGCATCGGTCAGCTCGTCGCGCAGCGGCTCGCCGCGTTCGGCGCACACATCACCGCATACGACCCCTACGTGTCGCAGGCCCGCGCCGCCCAACTCGGCATCGAACTGCTGACGCTCGACGAGCTGCTCGCCCGCGCCGACTTCATCTCCGTGCACCTGCCGAAGACCAAGGAGACGGCGGGACTGCTCGGCAAGGAGACGCTGGCCAAGACCAAGCCCGGCGTCATCATCGTCAACGCCGCCCGCGGTGGGCTGATCGACGAGCAGGCTCTCGCCGACGCCATCACCAGCGGTCACGTCCGCGGTGCCGGGCTCGACGTGTTCGCCACCGAGCCGTGCACCGACAGCCCGCTGTTCGAGCTGCCGCAGGTCGTCGTGACCCCGCACCTCGGTGCGTCGACCGCCGAGGCGCAGGACCGAGCCGGTACCGACGTCGCGGCCAGCGTCCGGCTGGCGCTGGCGGGGGAGTTCGTTCCCGACGCGGTGAACGTCGGCGGCGGCGTCGTGGGCGAGGAGGTCGCGCCGTGGCTCGACCTCGCCCGCAAGCTGGGCCTCCTGGTCGGTGCGCTGTCGGCTGAACTGCCCACCAACCTGTGCGTGCAGGTGCGCGGCGAACTCGCCTCCGAAGAGGTCGAGGTGCTGCGGCTGTCGGCGCTGCGCGGGCTGTTCTCCGCCGTCATCGAGGATCAGGTGACCTTCGTCAACGCACCCGCGCTGGCCGCCGAGCGCGGCGTCGAGGCGACCATCGACACCGAGTCGGAGAGCCCCAACCACCGCAGCGTCGTCGACGTTCGTGCCGTGGCGGCCGACGGATCGTCGGTCAACGTCGCGGGCACGCTGTCCGGGCCGCAGCAGGTCGAGAAGATCGTGCAGATCAACGCGCGCAACTTCGACCTGCGCGCCGAGGGCGTCAACCTGATCATCAACTACAGCGATCAGCCAGGCGCACTGGGCAAGATCGGCACGCTGCTGGGGGGAGCCGGCGTCAACATCCTCGCCGCGCAGCTGAGCCAGGATGCCGACGGCGACGGCGCGACGATCATGCTGCGGCTGGACCGTCGGGTCGACGCCGACGTGCTCTCGACCATCGGCGCCGAGGTCGACGCCGCCACGCTGGAACTGGTGGACCTGTCGTGAGTTCCCCGTTGAAGCTCGCCGTGATCGCCGGTGACGGCATCGGACCGGAGGTCATCGCCGAGGCACTCAAGGTGCTCGACGTGGTCCTGCCGGGAACCGAACGGACCGAGTACGACCTCGGCGCGCGCCGCTATCACGCCACCGGCGAGACGCTGCCCGACGGCATGGTCGACGAGCTGCGAGGCCATGACGTGATCCTGTTGGGCGCCATCGGAGATCCGTCCGTGCCCAGCGGCGTCCTCGAACGCGGCCTGCTGCTGACGCTGCGCTTCCAGCTCGACCACCACGTGAACCTGCGTCCGTCCCGGCTGCTTCCCGGGGTCGACAGCCCGCTGGCGGGCAACCCGCCCATCGACTTCGTCGTGGTCCGCGAGGGCACCGAGGGTCCCTACACCGGCACTGGTGGCGCCATCCGCGCCGGAACCCCGCACGAGGTGGCGACCGAAGTCAGCCTCAACACCGCATTCGGCGTCGAGCGGGTCGTGCGCGACGCCTTCGCCAGGGCGACCAAGCGGCGCAAGCACCTCACGCTGGTGCACAAGACCAACGTCCTGTCCTTTGCGGGCAGGCTGTGGGCCCGCATCGTCGAGCAGGTGGGCAGCGAGTTCCCCGACGTCGAGGTGGCCTATCAGCACATCGATGCCGCCACCATCCACATGGTCACCGACCCGGGCCGGTTCGACGTGATCGTGACCGACAACCTGTTCGGCGACATCATCACCGACCTCGCCGCAGCCGTGTCCGGGGGCATCGGGCTGGCCGCCAGCGGCAACATCGATGCGACGGGCACGAACCCGTCGATGTTCGAACCGGTGCACGGCAGCGCGCCCGACATCGCCGGACAGGGGATCGCCGATCCCACGGCGGCCATCATGTCGGTGGCGCTGCTGCTCTCGCACGTCGGTGAGGACGCTGCCGCGGCGCGCGTCGACGCCGCCGTCGAGCAGCATCTCGCGACCCGTGGCACGGAGGCCCAGTCGACCTCCGCGGTGGGCGACCGGATCGCGTCGCTGCTCTAGACGCGGACGCGTCAGACCGCGGCCCGTTCGTGCACCGATTCGACGGTGTAGAAGTGCGGGTCGAACCCGTCGGCCAGTTCGGCGGCCGCACGCATGTGCACTCGCGCAGTCGGATCCGCCTGCATGGCGGAGAAGGCCTCTGCGCTGGCCCACTGGGCTTAGTTGACGACGCGGGTGCCGTCGGTGCTGACGTGGATGTTCGCCGAGACGAAGCCCGGCAGGTGCGCCATGACCTCCTCGGTGGCCTCGGTGAGCAGTCGGGCCAGTGCGTGGGCGCGGTCCGGCGCCACGGTGAAGACGTTGATCAGGGTCGCGTGGCTGGATTCGGTCGTGATGGTGGCCATCGTTCTCTCCTTGTCAGGTTCCTTACATTGGCGATGGTAGGCCCCATGTAAGGTTCCTGTCATGTCGGAGCCGGAGTCGAAGCCGAAGCCGAAGCGCGAGTCGGGGACGGACGTCGAGGCGGGCGCGGGCTATCTGATCAAGCGGGTCCAGCAGTCGCTGCGGCGGCAATGCGACGCCGCGCTGCGTCCGACCGGCCTGTCCATGGCGCAGTACGTGGCGTTGCGCGCACTGGCCGACCACCCCGATGCGTCAGCGGCCGAGTTGGCAAGGCTCTGCTTCGTCACCCGGCAGTCGCTGCAGGACCTGCTCGCGGGCCTGCGCTCCGCAGGCCTGATCCGCAACGCCACGACGCAGAATCACGGTCGCACCACCGCGTTGGCGCTCACCGACGCCGGACGCAAGCGCCTGACCGCGAGTCACGATGCCGTGCTCTCGGTCGAGGAGTCGATGCTGACCGGGTTGGCCGAGGACGCGCGACGTCGATTGTGCGAATCCCTGGTCCGGTGCGCGGAGAACCTCGAGGCGTCGTGACCCGGCTGCGCGCAGCAGTCACGCTGACCCATCAGTGCTGGCTGTTCGCCGTCGGTTCGGCGTTCTTCGCCCTGGCCACCGCACCCGGCTTCGCCGACGTCGCCGGGGAGACGGCGGCCAACGCGCTGTGCTTCGTGGGGTCCTGGTTCTTCACCAGTGCCGCGTGGATCCAGTTGGTGCGGTCGGGCCCCGAGGGCAGCCTTCAATGGCACTCTGCTGCAACCCAATTTGTCGGTACCGTCCTGTTCAACGTCAGCACCGGCGCCTCGGTCTTGGCGCACCGCGCGATCGCCGAACGCGGATTGGTCTGGGCACCCGATGCGACCGGCTCTGTGGCGTTCCTCGTCAGCGGAGTCCTCGCCGTGGCCGCGCTCGAAGGCGGTGCCGGCGCCTGGCGGCCGAGATCGCCTGACTGGCAGTCGACGTGGATCAACATGCTGGGCTGCGTCGCGTTCGGATGCAGTGCGCTGGGGGCGTTCGTCCGTGCGTCGGGCGTCACGGCCGACGAGGCGCTCGCGAACGCGGGCACCTTCGTCGGCGCGCTGTGCTTCCTGATGGCCGCGCTGCTGCCGCTAGGGCCGCGGGCCCTGCGACGGTGGGGCGGCATCGAGCGCGCGTAGCGGATCCCGGCCGACCGGGACGAGTGGGACGGCCAGCAGCGGGAACACCGCGCACAACGCGAACGCCACCGGGAAGCCCGTCGCGGCGATCAGCGCGCCGAACGCCGGTGGCGCCACCGCCGTGGCGAACAGTTGACTGGTGTTCTGGGTGCCGAGCGCGCGACCGCTCCAGAACGGCCCGGCGATCTCGGCGATCGCGGTGAAGGCCAATCCGTTGTCGGACACCGTGATCACCGACGCCGCCACCATCACGGCGATCGACACCGGCGAACTCAGGAGGTCGGTCAGCGCCAACAGTCCCATGGCGATCGCAGCTCCGATCGCGATGGTGCGCACCGGATGCAGGCGTGAACCCACCTTGTCGGACCAGCGGCCCGCGGCGATCCTGCCTGCGGCACCGAGCACTTGGGCGGCAGTGACCATCGCGCCCGCCGATGCGGCCGACCACCCCCGGTCGGTCATCAGCCACACCAGCGTGAACGTCCAGAGCACGCCCTGCGGTATGACCAGCAGCACCGAGGCGGCATGGATCCGCAAGAGCGTCGACGATCCGCGGTAGGGGTTGGCCAGATCGCCGGTCGGCGCCTCGGCGCGCGGTGGCCGCGGCGGGTCGACGACGCCTACGGCGCTGACGACGGCTGCCACGGCGCACGCGATGGCGGGGAAGAGCAGAGCGGCTGCGATGCCGCGGGATTCGGCCAACTGCGGCATCACCAGCGCGCCCACTCCCACGCCGAGCGGCTGAGCCGTCTGCCTGATCCCCATGACCAGACCCCGCTGGTGTGGCGGGAACCACCCGACGACGAGGCGCCCGCTCGCCGAATTGCTGCCTGCCGCGGCCATGCCGCCCAGGAACAGGAAGGCGCCGACCGCGAACAGTGAACTCGTCGACGCGGCGGCGAATGCGAAAGCCGCCGTGAGTGCAGACCCGACGGCGAGCACGAATCGTTCACCGAGGCGGTCGACGACCCAGCCCCAGGCGATCAGCGTGACGACCATGCCGAAGCTCGGCAGTGACGACACCAGGCCGGCTTCGGCGAGGTCGAGGCCGCGGTCCCGGTGCAGCGTCGGAATGAGGAAGGCCACGCCGTTGATGAACACGTTGGCGCACAACGTCGCGGTCAGGCCGATCGCCAGCATCGACCACCGTCGGGCGGTTCCGATGTGGCTGGCGGTCATGGCTGCCATCGTCGCACGGCGATCTCAGCATGCTGAATAGCAATCTCGGATCGTGAGATGCGTCGCGCGGCAGACCCATCGACCGGCCCGGCATACCGGCGATTAAGCTGGTCGAATGCGCCTAGGTCGAATCGCTAGTCCCGACGGTGTCGCCTTCGTCACCATCGAAGGAGACGTCACCACCCCCGACGGCGCGACGGCGCGCGAACTCGCCGAGCATCCGTTCGGCACACCCGAGTTCACGGGTAGGTCCTGGCCGTTGGCCGACGTACGGCTGCTCGCGCCGATCCTCGCGAGCAAGATCATCTGCATGGGCAAGAACTACGCCGCTCACGCCGAGGAGATGGGGGGAGTGGCTCCCGAGGACCCGGTGATCTTCCTCAAGCCGAACACGGCCATCATCGGACCGAACGTGCCGATTCAACTGCCCGCCGACGCCAATCCGGTGCATCACGAAGGCGAACTCGCCATCGTCATCGGGCGGCCGTGCAAGGACGTGCCCGCCGCCCGCGCGGCGGAGAACATCCTCGGCTACACGATCGCCAACGACGTGTCGGCGCGCGACCAGCAGCGCAAGGATGGGCAGTGGATGCGGGCCAAGGGTCACGACACCTTCTGCCCGGTCGGGCCCTGGATCGAGACGGACGTCGACCCCTTCAACGTCGATCTGCGCACCGAGGTCAACGGCACTGTGCGCCAGAGCAGCAACACCTCGCTGATGATCCACGACGTCGGCGCCATCGTGGAGTGGGTCTCGGCGGTCATGACGCTGCTGCCCGGTGACCTGATCCTGACCGGTACGCCCGAGGGCGTCGGTCCGATCGAGGACGGGGACACCGTCGCCATCACCGTCGAGGGCATCGGCACGCTGTCCAACCCCGTTGTCCGCAAGGCGAAGTGATGACGGACAACGAGCGCACGGCGCCGGTCCGCGTCCGGTTCTGCCCGTCGCCCACCGGAACTCCCCACGTCGGGCTGGTGCGCACCGCCCTGTTCAACTGGGCCTACGCGCGGCACACCGGGGGCACCTTCGTCTTCCGCATCGAGGACACCGACGCGGCCCGTGACAGTGCCGAGAGCTACGCCGCCATCCTCGATGCGCTGCGATGGCTGGGCCTCGACTGGGACGAGGGTCCCGAGGTCGGCGGGCCCTACCCGCCGTACCGGCAGTCCGAGCGCAGTGAGATCTACCGCGACGTGATCGCCCGGCTGATCGAGGCCGGCGAGGTGTACGAGGCCTACTCGACGCCCGAGGAGGTCGAGGCGCGACACGTCGCCGCGGGCCGAAACCCGAAGCTGGGCTACGACAACTACGACCGCACGCTCAGCGACGAGCAGCGGGCGGCGTTCGTCGCCGAGGGGCGCAAGCCCGTACTCCGATTGCGGATGCCCGACCACGACATGGGGTGGACCGATCTGGTGCGCGGCCCGGTCAGCTTCCCGGCGGGCACGGTGCCGGACTTCGCGATCACCCGCGCCAGCGGCGATCCGCTGTACACGTTGGTCAACCCGGTCGACGACGCGCTGATGAAGATCACCCACGTGCTGCGCGGCGAGGACATCATGCCGTCCACGCCGCGTCAGATCGCGCTGTACGAGGCGCTCATCCGGATCGGCGTCGCCGAACGCGTGCCGGAATTCGCGCACCTGCCGAGCGTGCTCGGCGATGGCAACAAGAAGCTCTCCAAGCGCGACCCGCAGTCGAATCTCTTCCTGCACCGCGACCGTGGATTCATCCCCGAGGGGCTGCTCAACTACCTGGCGCTGCTCGGGTGGGGCATCGCCGACGACCACGACCTGTTCAGCCTCGACGAGATGGTCGCGGCGTTCGACGTCCGCAACGTCAACTCCAACCCGGCACGCTTCGACCAGAAGAAGGCCGACGCGATCAACGCCGAGCACATCAGGCTGCTGCCGGTCGAGGACTTCACCGCACGCCTGCGGGACTACTTCGTGGCGCATGGCCACGACACCGGACTCGACGACGCCGGGTTCGCGACGGCCGCCGCGCTGGTGCAGACCCGGATCGTGGTGCTCGGCGACGCGTGGGACCTGCTGAAGTTCCTCGACGAGTCGTCCTTCGCGCTCGACGAGAAGTCGGCGGGCAAGGAACTGCGCCCCGAGGCAGTCGCGGTGCTCGACGCCGCAGTGGCAGCGCTGGAGTCCGTGGGCGAGTGGACCACGCCCGCGATCGAGGAGGCGCTGAAGTCGGCGTTGATCGACGGTCTCGAACTGAAGCCGCGCAAGGCGTTCGGCCCGATCCGGGTGGCGGCGACGGGTTCGTCGATCAGCCCGCCGCTGTTCGAATCGCTCGAGTTGCTGGGCCGTGAGCGCAGTCTGGAGCGGCTGCGAGCGGGCCGCGAGCACGCCGGCAGGGAGGCGTGAGATTGAGGCCCCGGAATCTTTGGTAGTCTGCCTGTCGGCCGGAGAACGGCGCGCACGCGGTGGCCACCGCGACGTGACGAACTCCGAAATGTGCCTCTGACCAGCGGTCTTGGGTAGCCATTGGGGTATGGTGTAATTGGCAACACAGCGGTTTCTGGTACCGCCATTCTAGGTTCGAGTCCTGGTACCCCAGCCAACCGAAGCGATTAGGTCAGCAATCGTCCCTGAGATATGCTGACCGTCGCGAATTAGTTCTAGCCCCCGTCGTCTAGCGGCCTAGGACGCCGCCCTCTCACGGCGGTAGCGTGGGTTCGAATCCCATCGGGGGTACAACACGCGAAAGCGCCCGGTCCACACGGACCGGGCGCTTTCGTCGTCTCGGCCCTACAGCCGGCGCGTGAGCGCCTCGGCGGCCGCGAGCAGGTCCGCTGCCCAGCGCGCGCCCGGCCTGCGGCCCATGCGGTCGATGGGGCCGGATACCGACACGGCTGCGACCACGGCGCCCCGGCCGTCGCGCACCGGCGCCGAGACACTCGCCACACCCGGCTCGCGCTCCGCGGCGCTCTGGGCCCATCCGCGCCTGCGCACCTCCGCCAGCGTCCGGTCGGTGAACTTGGCCTGGGGCAGCACGGCCTGCTGCGTCGCCGCGTCGCTGTAGGCCAGCAGCACCTTGGCTCCCGAGCCCGCAGTCATCGGCAGCCGGGTGCCGACGGGGACGGTGTCGCGAAGCCCGGCAAGCGGTTCGAGCGCGGCCACGCAGACGCGTGAGGTGCCCTCGCGGCGATAGAGCTGGATGCTCTCACCGGTGATCTCGCGCAGGCGGGGCAGCACGACGGTGCCGGCGGCCAGCAGTGGATCGTTGACGTGGCCTGCCAACTCGGTCACCGCGGGACCCAGCCGCCACCGCCCCTCGGCGTCGCGGGCCAGCAGCCGGTGCACCTCGAGGCCCGCAGCCAGTCGATGGGCGGTGGCGCGCGGAAGCCCGGTGCGCTCGCAGAGTTCGGCGAGGCCGCAGGGTGACTCGGCCACCGAGTGCAGTACCCCCACGGCTTTGTCGAGGACGCCGATGCCGCTATCCTGTCTCACAGGGAGATACTAGCTTCCCGCATCGTGAGATTGCCAGCCCTTCACCTGCGGGTCGCCCGAAGGAATGAACGCATGACTCCACGCACCATGGCCGAGAAGGTGTGGGCCGACCACGTCGTCACCACCGGCGGAGGCGAAGGCGCCGCCCGCGAGCCCGACCTCATCTACATCGACCTGCACCTCGTCCACGAGGTCACCAGCCCACAGGCTTTCGACGGTCTGCGGCTGGCCGGGCGTCCGGTCCGCAGGCCCGATCTCACGATCGCGACCGAAGACCACAACGTGCCGACGATCGACATCGACAAGCCGATCGCCGACCCGGTGTCGCGCACCCAGGTCGACACGTTGCGGCGCAACTGCGAGGAATTCGGCATCCGCCTGCATCCGATGGGTGACGTCGAACAGGGCATCGTGCACATCATCGGCCCGCAGCTCGGTCTGACGCAGCCCGGAATGACGGTCGTGTGCGGCGACAGCCACACCTCCACCCACGGCGCGTTCGGTGCGCTCGCGATGGGCATCGGCACCTCGGAGGTCGAACACGTGCTTGCCACGCAGACACTTCCGCTGCGCCCGTTCAAGACCATGGCCGTCAACGTCGACGGGGAGCTGCCCCCCGGCGTGAGCGCCAAGGACGTCATCCTCGCCGTCATCGCCAAGATCGGCACGGGCGGTGGGCAGGGGCACGTCATCGAATACCGCGGCAGCGCCATCGAATCGCTGTCGATGGAGGGTCGCATGACGATCTGCAACATGAGCATCGAGGCAGGCGCCCGCGCGGGCATGGTTGCTCCGGACGAGACCACGTTCGAGTTCCTGCGCGGCCGTCCGCACGCGCCCACCGGCGCCGACTGGGACGCGGCCGTGGAGGCGTGGAGGCAGTTGCGCACCGACGAGGGCGCCGAATTCGACACCGAGGTCTACATCGACGCGGCCTCGCTGAGCCCGTTCGTCACCTGGGGCACGAACCCGGGGCAGGGGGTCCCGCTGGCGGACGCCGTGCCGGATCCAGAACTGATGTTCGATGAGGGCGAGAGGCAGAACGCCGAGAAGGCATTGGCGTACATGGACCTTCGTGCGGGTATGCCGATGCGCGAGGTGGCCGTCGACACGGTGTTCGTCGGGTCCTGCACCAACGGCCGCATCGAGGATCTGCGCGTGGTCGCCGAGGTCTTGGAGGGCCGCAAGGTCGCCGACGGGGTCAGGATGCTGGTGGTCCCCGGATCGATGCGCGTGCGCGCCCAAGCCGAATCCGAGGGCCTGGGCGAGGTGTTCACCGCCGCGGGCGCCGAGTGGCGCCAGGCCGGCTGCTCGATGTGCCTCGGCATGAACCCGGATCAGCTGGAGCCGGGCCAACGTTGCGCGTCGACGTCGAACCGCAATTTCGAAGGACGACAGGGCAAGGGCGGCCGCACCCACCTCGTCTCCCCGGCCGTCGCAGCGGCGACCGCCGTGCGCGGCACCCTGTCCTCACCGGCCGACCTGGCCCCCGTCTCGAGCCGCTAGGAGTTTTCGATGGATTCGTTCGACACCCACACCGGTATCGGGGTCCCGCTGCGGCGGACCAACGTCGACACCGACCAGATCATCCCCGCGGTGTACCTCAAGCGGGTCACCCGAACGGGTTTCGAGGACGGACTGTTCGCGGCATGGCGCAACGACCCGGCGTTCATCCTCAACCTGTCGCCCTTCGACCGGGGTTCGGTCTTGGTGGCGGGGCCGGACTTCGGCACCGGCTCGTCCCGGGAACACGCGGTCTGGGCGCTGATGAACTACGGCTTCCGAGTCGTGATCTCGTCGCGATTCGCCGACATCTTTCGCGGCAACGCGGGCAAGTCGGGTCTTCTGGCGGCCGAAGTCGCTCAGGACGATGTGGAATTGCTGTGGAAGCTCATCGAGCAGAATCCGGGGCTGGAACTCACTGTGGACCTACGGGATAGGACCGTGACCGCAGGAACGGTGGTGGTGCCGTTCACGATTGACGACTACACCGCATGGCGGCTGTTCGAAGGACTCGACGATATAGGCCTTACGCTGCGGAAACAGGCTGAGATCGAGGCCTACGAACAGGCCAGGCCGAGCTGGAAGCCCCGCACGATCAACGCCTGAATTCAGGCCCGGCGGAGCCGAAACAGCCGCTCCGCAACCCAGTTCTAGGACTGGCGTACCACAGCCCATGTGGGGCAATCGGATTCCGAAAGCAGCCCCAGCAATCTCCGAAATTGGGCGTGGCTCTTGGATATCTGCAGCACGAGGGTTTACCGTGGGCAATAGTCGGTTCAAAGTGGACCACTGGCTCCGGAGGTTTTGCATGAACAAGGCAGAGCTCATCGATGTCCTCACGGACAAGTTGGGCACAGACCGTCGGCAGGCAACTGCCGCCGTTGAAAACGTCGTCGACACCATCGTGCGTGCCGTCCACAAGGGCGACAGCGTCACGATTACGGGCTTCGGTGTGTTCGAGCAGCGCCGCCGCGCGGCCCGGGTGGCGCGCAACCCGCGCACCGGCGAGACCGTCAAGGTCAAGCCGACATCCGTTCCCGCGTTCCGCCCCGGTGCTCAGTTCAAGGCCGTCGTGTCCGGCTCGCAGAAGCTCCCGGCTGACGGCCCCGCCGTCAAGCGTGGTGCGACCGCTGCGCCGGTCCGGAAGACCGCTGTGAAGAAGGCCGCCGCCAAGAAGGCTGCTGCGCCTGCGAAGAAGGCTCCGGCTGCCAAGAAGGCTGCTGCGCCCGCGAAGAAGGCTCCGGCTGCCAAGAAGGCTGCTGCGCCCGCGAAGAAGGCTCCGGCTGCCAAGAAGGCTGCTGCGCCCGCGAAGAAGGCTCCGGCTGCCAAGAAGGCTGCTGCGCCCGCGAAGAAGGC
>JBHTFJ010000001.1:0-808682 GCA_042666295.1 Mycolicibacterium sp. GCM10028919 | reverse complement strand
GCTCCCGCCGCCAAGAAGGCCGCACCGGCCAAGAAGGCTCCGGCCGCCAAGAAGGCTCCCGCCAAGCGGGGCCGCAAGTAACACCCAGCATCACAGCCCCATTCGGGCAGCGAGCGCGCCGTGGATCTCCGGATCCACGGCGCGTTTCGCGTATGTGGTCGGGCCGCGTCCGGAGCTAGGCGGTCGCCAGGGGGCTGCCGATGTGATCGGCCGAGACCAGGGCATCGTCGGCCAGCGACAGCACCCACGTGCTGCCCTTGCGGTTCCGCGACTTGTCGGGCTTGACCCCGTCGCGGTCGCACCACCAGGCGATCAGGTCGGGAATCACCTTGCCCTGCGTGCAGATCACGGGCGTCGCGCCGCTCTTCGCGATCTCGATGACGCGATGGCGTCCCGCGTCAGGATCCTCGGCGTAGGCCTCCTCGGTCACCGTCGGCTCGTCGGAGATGGGTACGCCCAACTCCTGCGCCAACGGCTCGAGCGTCTGGTGACAGCGCGTGCGCGACGCGGCGTACAGATCAGTGGCGCCGAACGCCAGCAGCTGCCCCACCAATGACTCCGCCTGCGCGCGGCCCTTCTTGTCGAGCGGCCGCTTGCGGTCGTCACCCTTGTACCGCGACTTGCTGCCTGCCACGCCGTGGCGCACGATCAGCACGGTGCGGGTGTCGGCCGGATGCTTGGCGAAGCGGCGCAGCACCTTCCGGTCATGCGGGTACTGCAGTCGCTTCATCGCCTCGCCGACGGGCAGCCACAGCAGCTGGTCGACTTCGTCGTTCGGCTCGAAGTCTCCGCCCACCGCGCGCGCGGCCCAGTACCGCACCTTCTTGGTGCCCTGCTCGACGGGATAGGAGATCGACGCCAGTCGCCTGCCCAGCTCGGCGGCGAAACCGGTCTCCTCCTCGACTTCCCGCACGGCCGCGATCGGCTCGGTCTCGCCGGGGTCGACCTTGCCCTTCGGCAGCGACCAGTCGTCGTACCGCGGGCGGTGGACGACGGCGACCTCGAGCGGTCCATCGCCGTCGTCGCGCCACAGCACCGCCCCGGCAGCGAGCACCGTCTGGCGGCCATCGCGCTTGCCGGACGTCGGACTCTTCTTCGACACCTCAACTCCTGCAGGTCATCAGAAAAACACGGACGCCTCAGTGGTGACGATGGCGCTCCATCAGCGATACCTGATGGTCGCGCACCGTCTCACCCTCGTGCGGCAAAGCCGTCCAGCGTCCGTCGGCGCCGAGTTCCCAACACCTGGTGGCCGGATCCATGGCGGAGGTGAAGACGTCGTCCAGTTGCGACGACAGCCTCGGATCCTTGACCTGTGCCATCACCTCGACGCGACGGTCGAGATTACGATGCATCATGTCGGCACTGCCGATCCAGAACTCGTCGATGGCGCGGAAGTGAATGATTCGCGAGTGCTCGAGGAAACGGCCGAGGATCGAACGCACGACGATGTTCTCCGAGAAGTTCTCCACCCCGGGCCGCAACGCGCAGATGCCGCGGACGACCACCTCGACCCGGACGCCCGCCTGCGACGCGCGATAGAGCGCATCGATGACCTGTTCGTCGACCAGTGCGTTGGCCTTGAGTCGAATTCGGGCGTCCGCACCGTCGCGGTGGGCGGCGATCTCGCGCTCGATCCGTTCGACGATCCCCCTGCGCACGCCATAGGGAGCGACGAGCAGGTTGCGGTAGGACACCTTGCGCGAGTAACCCGTCAGCGAGTTGAACAGATCGGTGAGGTCGGCGCCGATGTCCGGAGACGCGGTGAGCAGGCCCACGTCTTCGTACAGGCGTGAGGTCTTCGGGTTGTAGTTGCCGGTTCCGATGTGGCAGTAGCGCCGGATCGTGGAGCCCTCGCGGCGCACGACCAGACACGTCTTGCAGTGGGTCTTGAGTCCGATCAAGCCGTAGACGACGTGCACGCCCGCCTGCTCCAGCGCGCGCGCCCACTTGATGTTGGCCTGCTCGTCGAAGCGGGCCTTGATCTCGACGAGCGCGACGACCTGCTTGCCTGCCTCCGCGGCGTCGATGAGCGCGCTGACGATCGGCGAGTCGCCCGACGTGCGATACAGGGTCTGCTTGATCGCCAACACATTCGGGTCGGCGGCCGCCTGCTCGATGAAGCGCTGCACGGTGGTCGAGAAGGAGTCATACGGGTGGTGCACCAGGACGTCGCCGTCGCGCAGCGTGGAGAAGATGCTCTTGGGAGTCTCGCGTTCACCGAATGCCGGCGGGGTGGCGGGCACGAACGGCGGATCCTTGAGTTCCGGTCGGTCGACGCCATACACCTGCCACAGCGCAGACAGGTCGAGCAGACCCGGCACCTCGATCACGTCACCCGGATGCACGTCGAGTTCGCGCAGCAGCAACTCGAGCATGTTCTCGGTCATGTCGCCCGCGATCTCGAGACGCACCGGGGAACCGAACCGGCGGCGCGCCAATTCGCGTTCGAGGGCCTGCAGCAGATCCTCGTCGCGGTCCTCCTCGACCTCGAAGTCTGCGTTGCGGGTGATCCGGAAGGCATGGTGCTCCACGATTTCCAGCCCCGGGAACAACACGTCGAGGAACGCCGAGATCAGTTCCTCCATCGGGAGGAACCGGACGCCGCCGCCGTCGTCGTCGCGTGCCCGCAGCTCCACGAAGCGGTCCACGTTGTCGGGCACCTTGATTCGCGCGAAGTGCTGCGTCCCGTCGTCGGGGAGCTTGACGGTGATCGCCAGGTTCAGGCTCAGCCCGCTCACGAAGGGGAACGGGTGAGCGGGGTCGACCGCGAGCGGCGTGAGGACCGGGAACACCTGCTCGTGGAAGTACGTCGACAGCCTGTCGCGCTCGTAGTCGTCGAGTTCGCTCCACGTCACGATGACGATGCCGCGCTCGGCGAGGGCGGGCCGGACGAGTTCGCCGAACACACTGGCGTGCCGGGTGGCGATCTGCTGCGTGCGCTCGCCGATGCGGCGCAACTGCTCACGCGGGGAGAGTCCGTCCGCCGAGCGAACCGACAGCCCCATCTCGTCGCGACGCTTGAGGCCCGCGACGCGCACCATGTAGAACTCGTCGAGATTCGAGGCGAAGATCGCCAGGAACTTGGCGCGTTCCAGCAGCGGCAGCGACGGGTCCGCGGCCAGCGCGAGCACCCGGGCGTTGAAGTCGAGCCAACTCAGTTCGCGGTTGAGGTAGCGGTCGTCGGGCAGCGGTTCGGGCTGGTTCGGGTCGGCCGCACCGGGCGTGGCCGCCGGTGGCACGTTGGGCCTCGTGTTTCCCGACGTCCACTCGGCGTCAGCTGTTCGAGTCTCGGCTTCGGTCACACAGGAGATCATCCACCATCGGCGGGCGCCGGTGCTAGGCGGCAGAGGTCACCGGTCGGTGTCGGGAACCTCGATGTCGGCGACCGTCTGCTTGGTCGCGATGCCCACGCCGAGCCGCAGCGCGGCGGCGAGGTCGTCGGGGGTGTCGATGTCGCACCGCAGCCCCGGCCACTCCCTGGTGAGTGCGACCGCGCCCGAATCCTCATGTCGCCGTGTCGATTCCGGGCCGAACCGAGGATCGAGCGGAACGCCGAACGCGAACAGCGCGGCGGTACCGGTGCCGTGGCGATCGCCGACGAAGCTGCGCTCGTTGGCGCGCGCGGCCGAAAGTGCTTGCGCCAATTCGCGCGGCTGCAGGGCAGGAAGGTCACCTTGGAGCACCGCGACGTTGCCCGCCGTTTCCCGTACGTACACCTCCGCGGCCCGCAGCGCTGCGTTGAGCGGATCCGGGTGACCGGCCGGCGTCGGATCGGCGAGCACCCGGGCGCCGACGTCACGGGCCGCATCGGCCGCGAGGTCGTCGGGGGTGACCACGGTGATCGACGTGATCGCGGGCACGGCAGAGGCGGCGGTGATCGTGTCGACCAACATCGAGAGCACCAGCGCGGCCCGCGAGGGGGCGGGGAACATCGGGGCGAGCCTGGTCTTCGCCGCAGCGAGCCGCTTGACCGCGATGATCAGCCCGACGTCGGTCGAGGGGCGGGCCGGGTTGCCGCTCATGTCTGCCATCCTGCCAGCAGCAGGGCTGCGGTGAGCGCTCACGCGAAGAGCAACGAGCTGGGGCTAGATTTGTTCCCGTGGTCAACGCGGCGGTAATGGGTGCTGGTGCCTGGGGCACGGCACTGGCCAAGGTCCTGGCGGACGCGGGCAACGACGTCACGTTGTGGGCGCGGCGCTCCGAACTCGCCGACGAGATCAACGACACCCACCGCAACGCGAGCCGCCTCGGCGACGCCGAGCTGCCGAAGACCATCCGGGCCACCAGCGATGCCCGCGAGGCGTTGACCGGCGCCTGCACCGTTCTGCTTGCCGTGCCGTCGCAGACGTTGCGAGCCAATCTCGAGGGCTGGGCGGGGCACATCGACGACGAAGCGACGCTGGTCAGCGTCGCCAAGGGCATCGAACTCGACACCCTGCTGCGCATGAGCCAGGTGATCGAACAGGTCACCAACGCCAACCCGGCACGCATCGCGGTGGTGACCGGGCCGAACCTCGCGAGCGAGATCGCCGACGAGCAGCCGGCCGCGACGGTCGTGGCGTGCACCGATTCTGGACGGGCGGTCGCACTGCAGCGCGCGTTCTCCACCGGCTACCTGCGTCCGTACACCAACGCCGACGTCATCGGGGCGGAGATCGGCGGCGCCTGCAAGAACGTCATCGCGCTGGCGTGCGGCATGGCGGCCGGCGTCGGCCTGGGGGAGAACACCGCGGCGGCCATCATCACCCGCGGACTCGCCGAGATCATGCGGCTCGGAATCGCGCTCGGCGCCAAGGGCGCCACGCTCGCAGGGCTGGCCGGCGTCGGCGACCTGGTGGCGACCTGCACGTCACCCCAGTCGCGCAACCGGGCGTTCGGCGAACGCCTCGGCAAGGGCGGGACGATCCAGACGGCGCTGGCGGCAGGGGGAGGGCACGTCGCCGAGGGCGTGACGTCGTCTCAGTCGGTGCTCGCGTTGGCCTCGAGCTACGACGTCGAGATGCCGCTGACCGACGCGGTGCACCGGGTGTGCCACCGGGGTCTGTCCGTCGAATCCGCGGTCGCGCTGCTGCTGGGCCGCAGCACGAAGCCGGAGTAGCAGCCGTGGACGGCCACTACGGCGACTCGACCAGGAGCGTGAAGGCCTCGGGCGCACCCGCGGTCGCCGGCGAGCCGATCACGCCGCCACCCGTTCCCGCGGCCGCCTACCACCTGTCGACCGACGAGTCCGCACCGATCGACTTCTACGGCCGTGCCTCCAACCCCACCTGGCGACGACTCGAGTCGGCGCTCGCCGAGCTGGAGGGGGCGACCTCGGCGTGCGCCTTCGGGTCGGGCATGGCGGCCATCACCTCGACGCTGCGGGTCCTCCTGCGGCCCGGGATGACGCTCGTCGTACCGGCGGACGGGTACTACCAGACGCGGCGCTACGCCGCGGAAAGCCTTGCTCCACTCGGCATCACGATCGTCGAGGCCATCGCGGACGACATGTGCGCGGCAGCCGCTGACGCCGACGTCGTCCTGGCGGAGTCGCCGGTCAACCCGACGCTGGACGTGGTGGATCTGCACCGGCTCGCGTCGGTGTGCCGCGGACGCGGATCGGTCCTCGTGGTCGACAACACCGCTGCGACGCCGTTCGGCCAGCGGCCGCTGTCGCTCGGCGCCGACCTCGTCGTGGCCAGCGCCACCAAGGGCTTGTCCGGCCACAGCGACCTCGTCCTCGGGTACGTCGCGGGCAGCCGGCCCGACCTGATGGCAGCCGTCGAACGTGAAAGGCTGCTCGCCGGAGCCATCCTCGGGCCGTTCGAGGCGTGGCTGGCCCTGCGCAGTCTCGGCAGCGCCGGGCTACGCGTCGACCGGCAGTGCCAGAACGCGATGGCGGTCGCCCTGATGCTGCGCGGCCATCCCGCGGCCCGCGGCGTCCGCTATCCGGGGCTGCCGCAGGACCCGGCGCACGAGGTGGCCACCATCCAGATGAAGCGGTACGGGGGACTGGTCGCCGTCGAACTCGCCGACGCCGCGGCCGTGCACGCGCTCGTCGAGCGCAGCGACCTGCTGGTGGCTGCCACCAGCTTCGGCGGCATCCACACCTCGGTCGACCGCAGGGCCAGGTGGGGCGACCCCGTCAGCCCCGGATTCGCGCGGCTGTCGATGGGGATAGAGGACACCGACGACCTGCTCGCCGATATAGAGGAGGCGCTCAGTTGATGTGGTCCCGTAGCCTCTTCAGACTGTGACTGCCCGCACCCGAGTCGCCGTCGTCTACGGCGGACGCAGCTCCGAACACGCGATCTCGTGTGTCTCCGCAGGCAGCATCCTGCGCAATCTCGACCCCGAACGCTTCGAGGTGGTCGCGGTCGGCATCTCGCCGGAGGGGTCCTGGGTGCTCACCGACGGTCGGCCCGAGACGCTGGCCATCGCCGACGGCAGGCTGCCCGCCGTGAGCGGGTCCTCGGGCACCGAACTCGCCATGCCGGCCGATCCCGCCCGTCGCGGTCAACTGCTGTCACTCGAAGACGGAGCCGGTGAGTTGCTCGCGGCCGTCGACGTCGTGTTCCCCGTCCTGCACGGGCCCTACGGTGAGGACGGCACCATCCAGGGACTGCTCGAAATGGCGGGGGTCCCGTACGTCGGCGCTGGCGTCCTGGCCAGCGCCGCCGGGATGGACAAGGAGTTCACCAAGAAGCTGCTCGCCGCCGAGGGGTTGCCGATCGGCGACCAGGTGGTGCTGCGCCCCGGCGAGCCCACCGTCGAACTCTCCGACCGCGAGCGGCTCGGCCTGCCGGTGTTCGTCAAGCCTGCGCGCGGCGGATCCTCGATCGGCGTCAGCCGCGTCACCGCGTGGGATCAGCTGCCGATGGCCATCGACGGCGCCCGTCGACACGACCCCAAGGTCATCGTCGAGGCCGCAATCCCCGGCCGCGAACTCGAATGCGGCGTGCTCGAATTCCCGGACGGCTCGCTCGAAGCCAGCACCGTCGGTGAGATCCGCGTCGCCGGCGTGCGTGGCCGCGAGGACGGCTTCTACGACTTCGAGACGAAGTACCTCGACGACGCCGCCGAACTCGACGTACCCGCCAAAATCGACGACGACGTCGCCGACGAGATCCGCCGGCTCGCGATCCGCGCCTTCCGGGCGATCGACTGCCAGGGGCTGGCTCGCGTCGACTTCTTCCTCACCGACGACGGACCCGTCATCAACGAGATCAACACCATGCCCGGCTTCACCACCATCTCGATGTACCCGCGGATGTGGGCGGCCAGCGGCGTGGACTATCCGACGCTGCTGTCCACCATGGTCGAAACGGCGGTCGCCCGCGGGACGGGTCTGCGCTAGCCGACCGGTGCCGGATCGACCGGCACGGCAGGCATCGTCGCCGCCACCGCCTTGGAGACCACCTGGATGGGCGACGGACCCGAACCGTCGGGCAGCGTCAGCGCGACGTAGACGGGGCGGTCCACGGTCACCCAGGTGCTGCGGCCCTGCTCGCCGACCCGAAACCAGCTGACGGCGTCGACGACCTGCACCGGAGCGCCCGCGACGAAGTCCACCGGGCGATCGAGACCGCAGCGCAGGACGACGGCCTCCTGACTCGAGTTCGCAGACGCCTCCGCGCCGGTGTCGGCCTGCCACGCCGCCGCGCCGGCCGGGGCCGGTTCGACGAGGGTGGCGCGGCGGTACTCGCCGAGGTCACCCGGTAGCGCCTCGAGCAGCGCCCGGCACTCGTCGCCGCCCGCCTGGGGTGCGGGCATGGTGGCCAGCGCAACGGGTTGCGGCGTCTCGGGGGACTCCCGGACGGCGGCGACCACGAGCAGCGCGATGACGGCGGCTGCCGCCACGGCAAGGGCTGCGATCAGGAAACCGCGTGGAGGGCCGTCGGGTTCGTCGAGTGGCTCGGGGTCGGTCACCCGAGCAATGCTAGGACTGTGCTGCTCCGGCGACGGGACAGGTCAGGGTGCGGGTGATGCCCGCGACCTTCTGCACGCTCGGCACGACGGTGGCCTTCAGCTCGTCGAGGGTTCCGGCGCCGATGCGCGCCACGACGTCGTAGGGGCCGGTGACGTACTCGGCCGACAGCACGCCGGCCAGACCGGCCAGCTGTTTGGCCACCACTTCGGCGCGGCCCACCTCGGTCTGGATCAGCATGAAAGCCTCGACCACCCGGTGTCTCCTCCGTCTCGCTGCATAGACTCGGCGCCGCAGGGCCCAAAGGTACCGCAGGTGGCGGCGGGGTTCAGGGCACGAACGGAGCACGCGGATGAGCGACGAGCGGCCCACGCTGGCCGGGCTCGGCGAGTTCGCCGTCATCGACGGATTGGTCGCGGGCCGCACCCAGCCGGCCACCGTGGCGGTGGGCCCCGGTGACGATGCCGCCGTCGTGGTCACCGGCGACGGGCGGGTGGTCGTCTCGACCGACATGCTCGTCGAGGGCAGGCACTTCCGGCTCGACTGGTCCACCCCGTACGACGTCGGGCGAAAGGCGATCGCGCAGAACGCCGCTGACATCGAGGCGATGGGCGGCACCGCCACGGCCTTCGTGGTCGGGTTCGGGGCGCCCGGCGACACCCCGGCCGAGTCCGCGACGGCGCTGTCGGACGGCATGTGGGCCGAGGCGGCGCGTACCGGCGCCGGGATCGTTGGCGGTGACCTGGTGGCCGCCCCGCAGTGGGTGATCTCGGTGACGGCGCTCGGTGACCTGGGTGGGCGCGCGCCGGTGCTGCTCGGTGGCGCCCGACCCGGTGACGTGCTCGCGGTGGCGGGTGCCCTCGGGCGTTCGGCCGCGGGATTCGAGCTGTGGCGCAACGACGTTCGCGGATTCGACGAGCTGCGGGCGAGTCATCTGGTTCCCGAGTTGGCCTATGGGCAGGGTCCGGCCGCCGCCGACGCGGGCGCCACCGCGATGACCGACGTCTCCGACGGCCTGATCGCCGACCTGCAGCACGTGGCCCGGGCGTCCGGGGTCGGCATCGACGTGTCGACGGCGGCGCTGTCCGACGAGCACGGCGGGTTGCTCGCGGCCGCCGCCGCGACCGGCGGCGACCCGTGGGCCTGGGTGCTCGGCGGCGGTGAGGACCACGCGCTGGTCGCCACGTTCCCGGCGTCGCCACCGGACGGCTGGCACGTCATCGGGACGGTGGTCGACGGACCCGCCCGGGTCCTCGTCGACGGCGCGGCGTGGGGTGGGGCGTCGGGCTGGCAGTCCTTCTAGCGCCGTCGGCTAGGTTCTTTCGTCATGGCCGCACGTCCCCTGAGTGAGATCGTCGAGGCGGGCTGGGCCCGTGCACTGGAGCCCGTCGTCGAGCAGGTGGGCGAGATGGGCGAATTCCTGCGCTCGGAGATCGCGGCGGGGGAGCGCTACCTACCCGCGGGCGAGAACGTGTTGCGCGCGTTCACGTTTCCGTTCGACGCGGTGCGCGTGCTCATCGTGGGCCAGGACCCGTATCCCACACCCGGGCATGCGGTGGGGCTGAGCTTCTCGGTGGCACCCGACGTCCGGCCGATACCACGCAGCCTGGACAACATCTTCAAGGAGTACGCCACGGATCTCGGACATCCGGCGCCCTCGACCGGTGACCTGACGCCGTGGTCGCAGCGCGGGGTGATGCTGCTGAACAGGGTGCTGACGGTGCGCCCCGGCACGCCGGCGTCGCATCGCGGCAAGGGCTGGGAGGCGGTCACCGAATGCGCGATCCGCGCGCTCGTCGAACGTCCGCAGCCGCTCGTCGCGGTGCTTTGGGGGCGCGACGCCGCAACGCTCAAGCCCATGCTGACCGGCGACCGGTGCCGCACCATCGAGTCGGTGCATCCGTCGCCGCTGTCGGCGTCGCGGGGATTCTTCGGGTCCCGGCCGTTCAGCCGGACCAACGAGCTGCTGACCGAGCTGGGCGCCGAGCCCCTCGACTGGCGGCTGCCCTAGACGCCAAAAGCCGCCGAGACTGCTGGGAGATCGCGTTTCGGCGTGGAAACGCGATCTCGCCGCAGTCTCGGCGGTGAGGCTTGGGTGGGCCTAGGCCCGGCCCCGGGACTAGCCCCGGGAGACCTTGCCGGCCTTGAGGCACGACGTGCAGACGTTGATCCGCCGCTTGTTGCCACCGGGACGGTCGACGGCGCGCACCGTCTGGATGTTCGGGTTCCAGCGGCGGCTGGTCCGGCGATGGGAGTGCGAAACCGACTTGCCGAAGCCGGGGCCCTTTGCGCAGACATCGCATACGGCAGCCATGGAAAACTCCTCAATCAGTACTTGGGGGTCTGGATCTCCGCCGCGACCCGCGGCGACTCGATCCGACAACCCGACCAGAATACCGGCAGCCGCGGCGATCACCAAAATGGCATCCACGAGCAGATTGCCGCAGGGTGCTGTCGGCGCGAGTGGCTAGGCTTGCGGCCACCGAGAACGGTTGGAGGTGGGATGTCGGCTGCTGTGCTCGACGGGACCACCCTGCGAGTTTGGGCGCGCGCCGCGGTCGACGGCCTGAGCACTCACGCGGACGAGATCAACCGGCTCAACGTGTTCCCCGTCGCCGACGCCGATACCGGCACCAACATGCTGTTCACCATGCGTTCGGCCGCTGCCGCCGCCGACCAGCAGGGCGTCGCGGCGGACGTCGTCGCGGTGTCGAACGCGCTGTCGGAAGGCGCGCTGCACGGGGCGCGCGGCAACTCCGGGGTGATCCTCTCGCAGATCCTGCGCGGCCTGGCCGAGGTGACCGCCGACGCCGCTGACCAGCGCTCCGGAGACCTGACTCTCATCGACGCCGCGACGTTCGGCGCCGCGCTGCGCCATGCCGTCGGCCTGATCGCCGCGTCGGTCGGGGAGGTCGTCCCCGGCACCATCGTGTCGGTGCTGCAGGCTGCGGCCGGTGCCGCCGAGGAGCACGCGGAGGCGGCCGATCTGGTCACGGCGCTGCGGGCCGCGTCCGACGCCGCGTCGGTGGCGCTCGACCACACCCGCGACCAACTCGACGTCCTCACCGAGGCCGGCGTGGTGGATGCGGGTGGCCGCGGTCTGCTCGTCCTGCTCGACGCCCTGACGGAGGTGCTCACCGGAGACGCACCGCACCGCAGGCGCTACGAACCCGCGGCCGTCGGGGCGATCACCGCCGACGCGACACCGCCGCAGTTCGAGGTGATGTACCTGCTCGCGGGCTGCGACCACGCCGCGGTCGAGACGTTGCGCGCCCGCCTGGAACGACTCGGCGACTCCGTCGCCATCGCCTCGTCGGGCAGCGGCGAGCACTACTCGGTGCACGTTCACGCCGACGATGCCGGTGGCGCCGTCGAAGCTGCCCTGGACCTGGGCGCGCTCAGCCGCGTCCAGATCACCGCGCTGTCGACGGGACTGCGGCCCCAGCCCGGTCGCGCGGCACGTGACCGGGCGGTGCTTGCGGTCGTCGACGGCGGCGGAGCACACGAACTGTTCGCGGGCGAGGGCGCCACGGTGGTGGTGCCCGACGCCGATTCGCCGGTGCGGGCCCAGCATCTGCTGCGCGCGCTCGTCGACACCGGCGCCGGTCAGGTGATGGTGCTCCCGAACGGCTACGTCGCCGCCGAGGAACTCGTGGCGGGGTGCACGGCGGCCATCGACCGCGGCATCGACGTCGTCCCGGTGCCGACGGGGTCGATGGTGCAGGGACTCGCCGCGCTGGCGGTGCACGATCCCGCCCGTGCCGCGGTCGACGACGGTTACACGATGGCGCGCGCCGCCGCGAGCGCCCGGCACGGTTCGGTGCGGGTGGCCACCGAGGAAGCGTTGACCTGGGCGGGTACCTGCCGTCCGGGCGACGGCCTCGGCATCGCGGGCGACGAGGTGCTGATCGTCGGCGCCGACGTCGCCACCGCCGGGGCCGGTCTGATCGACTTGCTGTTGCTCTCCGGCGGCGAGCTGGTCACGGTGCTGACCGGTGCCGACGTCGACGAGAGTGTCGGGGAGGCGCTGCGCGACCACGTCCACCGGGAGCACCTGGGCGCCGAACTGGTCACCTATCACACCGGTCACCGGGGTGACGTACTGCTGATCGGAGTGGAGTAGCCATGGCCGCGCTGACCGACCGCCTCGTCCACGTGATCGGCGCCAAGTCCGCGAAGCCGCTGGAGGAGCATCTCGGGCTGGTGACCGTCGACGACCTGCTGCGCCACTACCCGCGTGCGTACAGCAAGGGCGCCACCATCCTGGAGGAGGGCGAGTCTCCACCGTTTCTCCGGGAGGGCGACCACGTGACGTTCGTCGACGTGATCGAGAAGGCCGAGGCGAAGTGGACGAACAGGCAACCCAAGCGTGAGTTCCTCGTCATCACGCTGGCAGGCCGGCACCCGAAGGTGACCGCCACCTTCTTCAACGCGAGGTTCACCAAGAAGACCCTTACCGTGGGCACCCGGCTGATGCTCAGCGGCGTGGTCGGCTACTTCCGCAACGCGCTGCAGCTCACGCACCCCGCGTTCCTCATCCTGGAGGGCCCTCAGGCGGGGAAGGGATCCAAGTCACTGGCGAAGGTCGCCTCGACGACGGACGACGGCGAGGTCGATCTGTCGGCGTTCGAGCGTGACTTCTTCCCCATCTACCCGGCGACGGCGAAGGTCCAGAGCTGGGACGTCTACGCCTGCATCAGACAGGTCCTCGACGTCCTCGACCCCGTCGACGACCCGCTGCCCCAGTCCCTCAAGGACCAGTTCTATCTGTTCTCCCAGGACGAGGCGCTACGCGCGATTCACCTGACCGAGAACGAGGGCGACCGCGATCGCGCCCGCGAGCGCCTGGCGATGGACGAGGCCGTCGGTCTGCAGTGGGCACTGATGCTGCGCAGGCACGGCGACCTCGCCGCGACGGGTCCGATCGCGCCGGTGTGGGACGGGGGAATCGCGGCGGCGCTGCGCCGACGGCTGCCGTTCGAATTGACCGCCGGTCAGCACGAGGTCCTCGAGGTGCTGACCGCCGAGCTGGCCTCGACCACGCCCATGCACCGCATGCTGCAGGGCGAGGTCGGGTCGGGCAAGACGATCGTCTCGGTGATCGCGATGGCGCAGATGGTCGACGCCGGGTACCAGTGCGCGCTGCTCGCACCCACGGAAGTGCTTGCGGCGCAACATGCCCGGTCGATCCGCGACGTCCTCGGACCGCTCGCGATGGCCGGTGAACTGGGCGGTGACGACGACGGCACGAGGGTCGCGCTGCTGACCGGTTCGATGACCGCACCGCAGAAGCGGCAGGTGCGCGAGGAGATCGCCGGCGGGGCGGCGGGCATCGTGATCGGCACGCACGCGCTGATCCAGGATTCGGTCGAGTTCAAGAACTTGGGTCTGGTCGTCGTCGACGAGCAGCACCGCTTCGGCGTCGATCAGCGAGATCGGTTGCGTGCGAAGGCCAGCGACGGAATCACCCCGCACCTGCTGGTGATGACGGCTACGCCGATCCCGCGCACGGTGGCGCTGACGGTCTACGGCGACCTCGAGACGTCGACGCTGCGCGAACTACCCAGGGGGCGGCAGCCGATCTCGACCACGGCCATCTTCACCCGCGAGGAGCGGCACAAGAAGTGGCTGGGTCGGGCATGGCAGCGGGTGCGCGAGGAGGTCGCCGCGGGACGGCAGGCCTACGTCGTCGCGTCGCGCATCGACGAATCCGAGAAGGACGGTGCTGCCCAGGTGGGCCCGCCGGCCACGACGGTGCTCGAACTGCTCGACGGCCTGAGCCGCGGCGAGCTGGCCGGGCTGCGTCTCGGGCTGATGCACGGCCGCCTGTCGGGTGACGAGAAGGACGCGGTGATGACGGCGTTCCGGGCCGGGGAGATCGACGTCCTGGTGTGTACCACCGTGATCGAGGTCGGCGTCGACGTCCCCAACGCGACGGTGATGGTGGTGATGGACGCCGACCGGTTCGGCATCAGTCAGCTGCACCAGCTGCGGGGGCGCATCGGCCGCGGCCAGCACCCCAGCGTCTGCCTGCTGGTCACCAATCTGCCGGAGGCATCGAAGGCCGGTGCGCGGCTCAAGGCGGTGGCGTCGACACTCGACGGGTTCGCACTCGCCGACCTCGATCTGGCCGAACGCCGTGAGGGCGACGTGCTCGGCCTCACCCAGAGCGGGCGGCCGATCACGCTGAAGATGCTGTCACTGGCAGAACACCGCAGCATCATCGAAGCCGCCCGGGAGTTCGCCGAGCACGTATACGAGACCGACCCGAGGCTCGTCGAGCACCGCGGAGTCGAGACCCTCGCCGCGCCGTTCGTGGTCACCGAGGCCATCGAGTACCTGGACAAGGCGTGAAGCGGGTCGCGTGGCTGGCGGCGGGCGTCGCGCTGGCGGTACTGGTCGCCGTACAGGTCACCTCGGGGGCGCGGCAGGACGCGCCGTTCATCGCGCGCGCCGACGTGCCGACCGTGGCGCCCGGCGTCGACGTGCTTGCCGGCGTCGTCGAGATACCGGTGCGCGTCCGCGCCCACGACTACCGCAGGGCGGCGTTCGGCGAATCGTGGACCGACGACACCAGTGCGCCGGGTGGTCGCAACGGCTGCGACACCCGCAACGACATCCTCGACCGGGACCTGATCGAGAAGACCTACGTGTCGATCAAGCGGTGCCCCACCGCCGTTGCGACCGGTGTGCTGCACGACCCGTACTCCAACGTGGTGATCGACTTCACCCGCGGCAATCAGGTGGGCGCGGCAGTGCAGATCGACCACCTCGTACCGCTCGCGCTGGCATGGGATCTGGGCGCGTTCGCCTGGCCCGAGGACCTGCGGGAGCGCTTCGCCAACGATCCGGCCAACCTGATCGCGGTCGCCGGTCCGGTCAACCAGGACAAGGGCGACGCGGAGCCGGCCGACTGGATGCCGCCGAATCGGGCGTTCTGGTGCCAGTATTCGGTGCAATTCGCCGAGGTGCTGCGCGGCTACGCGCTACCGATCGACCAGCGTTCGGCCGTGGTGCTGCGCGACGGCGCGGCCACCTGCCCGGTGGGCTGACCACGCCGGGGCGTCACCGCGGCACCCGAAGGTGCTTGCGCGCTTCCAGTTCCGCCTCGTCGACGAGGGTCAGCATCGGTTGTCCGGGGACGCAGAGCATCGTGACCACGAAGCGGCACGGGACGTCGTCGCGGTTGTTGGCATCGGAGTAGTGGATGACGTCTCCGCCCGGCTCCCAGAAGGCCTCGCCGGCGGACAGGACGCGCGGGGGCTCGCCCTCGAGTTCGAACAGCATCTCGCCCTCCAATACGTAGCCGAACGCGGGGCCGCTCGGATGTCGGTGCGGCGGTGCGCCTGCGCTGCCCGGCGGGTAGGCGATCGTCACGGTCATCGCATGAGCGTTCGGGGGAATGAAGGGCGGCTGCACTTCCTGGAGGACCGTCAGTGCGCTCTCCCATCCAGCGTCGTACCTCTCGGACATGCGTGCTCCTCTCGTCGTCGGTGAACGGGTGGGTCAGATTGCGGTGCCGCCGCCGTCGGTGTGCAGCGTCGATCCGGTGATGAAGCTCGCCCTGGGCGAGGCGAGGAAGAGCACCGCCTGTGCGATCTCGTCGGGGCGTGCTGTGCGGCCAAGCGGCAGGGCGCGTCCCAATTCCTCGTTGGTGTCGCCCCATTCGGCGACGACACCCTCGGTGTCGGTGGGTCCCGGGGCGACGCAGTTGACGCGCACGCCGCGGGGCCCGAACTCTGCGGCCCAGGTCCGGGTGAGTGACTCCACCGCCGCCTTGGAGGCGGAGTACACCGATGCGCCGGGTACGCCCTTCGACGCCACCATCGAGGTGACGTTGACGACGGCGCCGCGTCCACGCGTCAGCATCCCCTCGGCGAGGCCGGCCGTCAGGAAGTACGTACCGCGCAGGTTCGTGTCGACGGTGTGCTGGAACGCGGCGACGTCCTGGTCCACGGTCATGGCCGCGGGGAAGCTCGCGGCGTTGTTCACCAGGATGTCGACGGCGCCTGCCTGCTCGACCAGCGAGCGGACCGACTGCAGATCCGACATGTCGGCCTGGAGGTAGCGGCCACCGATCTCGTCTGCTGCGGCGTTCCCGCGCAACGGGTTTCGCCCGCTGATGATCACCGTGGCGCCCTCACGGGCCAACAGCCTGGCGCACGCCAGACCGATGCCTGCCGTACCGCCGGTCACCAACGCGACGTGATCGTCCAATTCCATCTTCGTCATCTCCTCAGGCACTGCATTGCTCGGCGATCGCTGCCGGGGGTCGGTGGTCGCGGTGGGCCAGGGCGATTCGCAGCCGCTGGCGGCCCCGGGACACCCGCGACATCACGGTGCCAACGGGGATGTTCAGCAGGGCGGCGGTCTCGGCGTAGGTGTATCCCTGCACGCCGGCGTAGTACATGACCGACCGCACCCCGTCCGGCAGCGTGGCGAGCGCGGCCCTGACGTCGTCATCGGGCATGGCGTCGACGATCTCGGTCTCGGCCGACCGGCGCCGCGTGCCGCCGTCGACCAGATCCAGGACATCGGACTCGTCGACGGGGACCTCGGTCGGGCGCCGCTCCCGGTACCGGTGCGTGCTGACCCACCGGTTGTGCAGGATGCGGAAGAGCCAGGCCTTCAGGTTCGTGCCCTCCTGAAACGACCGGAATCCCGTGAAGGCGTGCAGCAGCGTGTCCTGCAGCAGGTCTTCGGCGTCGGCGTCGCAGTAGGTGAGCCGACGCGCGCGTCGGGCGAGGGCATCGAACAGGGGAGGGGCGTCGCGGGCGAAGCGCGCGGCCAGGTCGTCGTCCGACTCGACTTCGCCTGCGCTGGTGGTGCACGTCATGACACGTCCCTGGTCTGGCTCCGCGCGGCCCGGTCGAGCCGTCGAATCCAGACTCGCCGCAAGGCGGCGGAAGCGGACCACTGGAAGTTCGTGGTCGAACCCGTGGTGTACCCGTGGTCGGGGTGGGTCAGCCGGTCCAGGAGGTGGTGCGGAGCTGTCGGCGCGAGGTGATGCCGAGCTTGACGAAGACCTTCCGCAGGTGCCATTCCACGGTGTGGGCGCTGAGGAAGAGTTGAGCCGCGATCTCGGAGTTGGTGTGGCCGTCGGCGGCGAGCCGGGCGATCTGGCTCTCCTGCGCGGTGAGCCCGTCGCCGGATGCGACTGGGTGCTTGCGCACCTTCTCGCCGGCGGCGATCAATTCGCGGCGGGCCCGCTGCGCGAACGCCTCGGCGCCCATCTCGGTGAAGGCGTCGTGCGCTTCGGTGAGTTGTCGGCGGGCATCGCCTCGCCGACCGGCCCTGCGCAGCCACTCGCCGTAGGACAGGCGGGTGCGTGCGAGATGCGGGGTGATGCCCGCGCGGTCGAGGAGGTCGACGCCGCGGTCGAACAGCTCACCGGCACCGCTGTCGTCGGCGACCAAGGCCTGAGCGGCCGCGACTACGCCTGCGCCCCAGGGTGTTTCGCTGGCGCCGGCACGATCTGCGAGGAGCGTGACGGCAGCAGACGCCGCCTGCGCGTCACCGGCGTGGGCGGCGGCCTCGACGAGTTCGAAGAGGCACCAGCCGTAGAAGCCGAGGTCCTCGTATTCGCAGCACCGGCGGGCCGCGGCGAGTGCCTCCTCGTAGCGGCCCAGACCGTTGTAGAGGACGGCGAGGTTGTAGTCGGCCACGCCGACCAGGCGTCCCTCGCCCTTGGCCGTGCCACCCGCCGTGGCCGCCGCCATCAGAGGTACCGCCTCGGCGGCGACTCCTCGCCACGCCGCGAGCGTGAGCGAGTGATACTTGACCGGGGTGTGGCCCATCGACGCGGTCACGGCATTGGCCTCTTCGAGAAGGCTTGCCGCAGAGGCCAACTCGCCGCGGTAGACGTGGACGCCCGCGCGATAGGTGAGTGCCGGTGCCAGCACCGCCAGTGCCCCGGCGTCGCGGGCGCGCCGCACCATGTCCGTCGAGATCTGCAACAGCACGTCGTCGTCCCACAGCTCGTGCGCTGCCGACTCCTGCACGATCGGGAACGGCCAGTTCTGGACCGGCCCGGTGTCGTTCTTGGCGTGCTCGTTCCAGGAGTGCAGAGCCCTACGCACGTGATCGGAGCCGGCACCGGGGCCGTCGATGATGCGACATGCCATGCCGTGCAACAGCAAGTCGATCGGACGCGTCACGGTGGGCATCCGCGAGATGGCATCGAGGCCGGCCCGCGCTGCCTCCGTCAGGATCCGCGGATCGCCGAGCCGGCCCGCATACATGGCTGCGCTGATCGACTCGAGATAGGTCTCACGGGCCGCGTCGTCGTCGAGGGTCTCCAACCGCCGGGCGGCCCGCAGGAGCGCAGCCGCGGCGTCACTGGTGCGCGGTGCACCCGGTGCGCCAGATCGACTGCGAGTGAAGTCCATCTGCGCGCGCATCCGGGCGACCCGCGCCCGCTGCAACGGCGTCAACGCGGCCAGTTCGGCGATCGCCAGGAGGTCACTGGCCGCCTCGGGTGCTGCCGCCTCGCGCTTGGCCTCGGCGGCGGCGATCGCCCTGGCCCCGCGCAGCCGCGCATCCGCCGTCAGTGCCGTGGCCCGCTCCAGGAACACCGCGGCCGCGGCGACTCCGCCCCTGCTCTGCGCGCGGCTCGCCGACTCCTCCAACGCGACCGCCACCGACTCGTCGGGACCGGCTGCCGCGTTGGCGCGATGCCACGCCTGGCGGTCGGGGTCCGACCGTGGGTCGGTGACGTCGGCGAGGGCCCCGTGCACGGTGCGGCGTTCCATCAGGTCCGCCGCGCGGTAGGCAGCCGACCGCATCAGCGGGTGCAGGAATCGCATGCGCGTGCCGAATTCGATCACCCCCTCGGCCTCCGCGGGTCCGAGTGCGTCGACCGGTATGCCGAGTCGGGTTGCGGCGCGCAGGAACAACGCCGTGTCGCCCACCGGTTCCGCCGCCGCGGTCAGCAGCAGCAGACGGGTGTCGGCGGGCAATTCCTGGATTCGGCGGACGAAGTCACCTTCGATGGCCGCGGTCGAGGAGCGCTTGCCGTAGATCCAGAAGCCGCCTGCGAGTTCGGTGGGGGACACGTTGCGGGGCACTTCGAGGATGGCCAGCGGTATGCCGCGCGTTTCCGCGACGATGCGGTCGCGCACCCGCGGATCGATGCCCCCGACCATCACCGATTCCAGGAGGTCCCGCGCCACCGAGTCGGACAGGCCCACGACCTCCAGTTCCGGCAGGCCCCGCAGCGCCTCCGGGCACTCCCGGACGGCGAACGCGAGGGCCACGGGTTCGGCCAGCAGGCGCCGCGCCACGAAACCGAGCGTCTGCAGCGACACCTGATCCAGCCACTGGGCGTCGTCGACCACGCACAGCAGTGGGCGGTCGGCGGCAGCGGCGGCCATCAGGCTCATGACGGCCAGACCGACCAGGAACCGGTCGGGCGCGGCGCCCGCGCCGCGACCGAAGGCCACGTTGAGGGCATCCTGCTGAGGCGGGGGTAGGGCGTCGAGGTGGCTCAGCAGCGGCGTGCACAGTTGGTGCAGGCCGGCGAAGGCCAGCTCCATGTCCGACTCCACGCCGACCACCTGGACGGCTCGGTGGGACGTCGCCCGCGCGCCGAGATACTCCAGAAGCGCGGTCTTTCCGACGCCGGCCTCGCCGCGCAACACCAGTACCCGGGCACCCGACCGCGGTGCGGACACGAGGTCGTCGAGCGCCGCGCATTCCAGGTCGCGGCCACGCAACACCGGCTCGTGCGGTTGGCTCGGCACGACGCTGATCGTATCGGCCGGGCCGGGGTCAGGAGCCGGTGTAGGTCTCCGGATCGGGCCGGAACCGGGTGCCGTCGTCGAGCGCGTTGAGCGCGTCGACGTGCTCGGTGGTCAGTTCGAAGTCGAACACGTCGAGGTTCTCCGCGATGCGCTCGGCCTTCGAGGAGCGGTAGACCACCGAGTTGCCCAGCTGAACGTTCCAGCGGATCAGCACCTGTGCCGGGGTCTTGCCGTAGGCATCGGCGACCGACGTCACGGTCGGGTTCTCGAGCAGCTTGCCCACGCCGAGCGGACCGTAGGCCTGGGTGAGGATGTTGTGCTCGGCGTGGAAGGAGCGCAGCGCCGACTGATTCAGCAGCGGGTGCAGCTCGATCTGGTTGACCGCAGGCACGAAGAAGGCCAGATCCATGATCGTCGTCAGGTCGTCGGGCGTGAAGTTGGCGACGCCGACGGACTTCGAGTTGCCGAGTTCCTTCTGCTTCATCAGACCGCCGAAGCTGTCGATGTACTTGCTGGGGTTTCCGGCGGGCCAGTGGATGAGGTAGAGGTCGACGTACTCCATGCCGAGCCGTTCGAGGCTGGCCTTGAGCGCGTCCTGCGACGCCTGGTAACCCTGGTCCTCGGTCGCCAGCTTGGTGGTCACGAAGATCTCGGCCCGCGGAATGCCCGACGCGGCGATGGCCCGTCCCACCGCCGCCTCGTTGCCGTAGGCGGCGGCCGTGTCGATCAACCGGACGCCGATCTCCAGCGCCGCGGAGACGGCGTGCTCGGCTTCGGCCTCCGACAACTCGCCGGTGCCGATGCCGAGCACCGGGATCGTGTTGTCGTCGTTGAGGCTCGTGTTCGGAATCTCTGCCGTGGCCATGTTCCACCTACCCTTTGAAGTTGAACGTGCGTGGATCGGGACCCAGTCGCGTGCCGTCCTCGAGCGACGCGACGGACGTCATGTCCTGCTCGCTCAGCTCGAAGTCGAACACGTCGAAGTTGCTCGCGATGCGTTCGGGGTTCACCGATTTCGGGATGACGATATTACCGAGCTGGATGTGCCACCTAATCAGGACCTGCGCAGGCGTTTTGCCGTGTGTCGCGGCGAGGTCGGTCAGCGTCGGATGGCTCAGCAGCGACCCCTGGCCCAGCGGGCTCCAGGCCTCGGTCGCGATGCCGAGTTCGGCGTGCACCTCGCGTAGTTCGTGCTGTGGCAGCAGCGGGTGCAGCTCGATCTGGTTGACCGCCGGAACGATCCCCGTGGCGTCGACCAGCGCGCGAAGGTGTTCGGGCTCGAAGTTGCTCACGCCGATCGACGTGACGCGGCCCTGCTCGCGCAGGTGGGCGAAGGCCTTGAAGGTGTCGACGAAGGCGTCGACCTCCGGCATGGGCCAGTGGATGAGGTACAGGTCGAGCCGGTCGAGTCCGAGCTTGGTCATGCTCTCGTCGAAGGCCCGCAGCGTGGTGTCGTACCCCTGCTCGGAGTTCCACAGCTTGGTGACGACGTACACGTCGTCACGGTCCAGGCCGGATGCCGCCACGGCGCGTCCGACGCCCTCCTCGTTGCCGTACGCGGCTGCGGTGTCGACGTGCCGGTAGCCTGCCGACAGCGCCGCGCTCACCGCACGCTCGGTGTCGTCGGCCGGGGTCTGCCAGACTCCCAACCCGACGGCCGGGATCGAATTACCGTCGTTCAGCGTGACCGAGGGACCTGAGGAGCGAGCCATGACCAAGAGTGTGCCAGTCGGCATCCCGCCCACTGCTCCGGTGGGCACGGTGGCCGACCCGGGTGCCGGTCGGCCGAGCCGCCGCAAGCTCGCGACGCTCAACGCCGTGAGCGGAACGCTGCTGCCATTGGTCAAGCGCATCCCCGAACCGGTCAAGCGCAAGATGCTCGGTCGCCGCGCGGTGACGATCGACGGCAACACGCTCGACCCGACGCTGGCCCTGGTGCTGGCGATGCAGCGCGCCTCCGGCGTCAACGGCCTGGTGGCCAGTGACGACGTGGTCGTATCCCGCGAACAGCTGCGCAACCTCTCGGCGAAGATCGACTCCGGCGTGACCGTCGGAACCCGCGAGCTGACCGTCCCCGGGCCCGAGGGGCAGATGCGGGCCCGCCACTACACGCCGGTCGACGGCCTGCCCGACGGCTCACCGCTGCTCGTCTTCTTCCACGGTGGTGGATTCGTCGTCGGCGACCTCGACACCCACGACGGCCTGTGCCGGCTGATCAGCCGTGACGCGGGCGTCGGTGTCCTGTCCATCGACTACCGGCTCGCCCCGGAACACAAGGCGCCCGCCGCCGTTGCGGACTGCTACGCCGCCTACCGGTGGGCCGTGGACAACGCCGCCACGCTGGGCGCCGACCCGCATCGAATCGCCGTCGGCGGCGACAGCGCCGGTGGCAACCTCGCCGCCGTCGTGTCGAGGCTGGCCCGCGACGACCGCGACCAGGGCGTGCCCCTGCCCGCGCTGCAACTGCTGCTCTACCCGGCGACCAACTTCGCCGGCGACACCCGCTCCAAGCTGCTGTTCTCCGAGGGCTTCTTCCTGACCAAGCCGCACATGGACTGGTTCCGGGACAACTACCTCAGCGGCGCGTCGGTGGACGTCTCCGATCCGCTGATCTCGCCGCTGCTGGCCGACGACCTGTCCGGCCTGCCGCCAGCGCTCGTGCTGACCGCGGGGTTCGACCCGCTGCGCGACGAGGGCCATCACTATGCCGAGGCGCTGGTCGCCGCAGGCGTGCCGGTCGACTACCGCGAGTACGGCTCGGTGGTGCACGCGTTCGCGAACTTCTTCCCGCTGGGCGGGGGGAGTGCGGTGGCCACGGCCGACATGGTGTCCGCGCTGAAGGCTCACCTCAGCCGTTGCTGAGCCCCAGCCCGGCGGGCTCGTCGGTGCAGGGCGCAGCCGCCGGTACCCTGTGATTCGTGGCCACGAAACCGAAGAAGACCGCCAGCTACGACCTGAAGGCTGCGGACCGCAGGCGCGACATGCTGATCAAGATCGGGCTGACCGCGACCGTGGTCATCATCGCGGTTGCCGTCGTCCTCACCATCGTGCTGAACGCCAAGGACAAGCCCGCCGCCGGTGACGCCAAGTCCATCCGCGTGGCGTCGGCGAACGTGGTCACCAAGGAGGGCACCACCGAGCCCAAGGCCGTGCTGAGCCTCTACGAGGACTTCCTCTGCCCGGTGTGTGGCCGCTTCGAGCAGCAGTTCGGCCCCACGATCAGCTCGCTGGTCGCCAGTGGCGCGATCGCCACCGACTACTACATGGTCGCGATTCTCGACCGCCCGGCGAACCAGAACTACTCCTCGCGTGCCGCTGCCGCTGCGTACTGCGTCGCCGACGAGGACAAGACCCCGAACAAGGAAGCGTTCAGCCGGTTCCACGCCGCGCTCTACGCCCAGCAGCCCAGCGAGGTCGGCACGAACTTCCCGACCGACGAGCAGCTGATCGAGACCGCACGCCAGGCCGGCGCCGCGGGTTCGGTGCCCGAGTGCATCAACAGCGGCCGGTACACGAAGATGACCGAGGGCCTCGCCGGTGCGGTCGAGATCAACGCCACCCCGACGGTCCGCATCAACGGCGAGGAGTTCGAGTACTCCACGCCCGACGCCCTCGTCGCCAAGATCACCGAGATCGTCGGCGAGCTGCCCGGCGCATCCGCCCAGCCCGCCGCCCCCGCGCCGACCGCTCCGGGCCAGGCTCCGGCCGCGCCATGACCGTCACCGCGCCCGATGCCGTCCCGGTTGCCGACGAACCGGCGGCCGGGAACACGGTGCGCGTGGGTCGCGCCAGCGCGATCTGGCTGCTCATCGCGGGTGTCGTCGGCTTCGCCGCCGCCTTCACGCTGACGGTCGAGAAGATCGAGATCCTGATCAACCCGGCCTACGTGCCGTCCTGCAGCATCAACCCGGTGCTGTCGTGCGGCTCGGTGATGGTCACCCCGCAGGCCGCGCTGTTCGGCTTCCCGAACCCGCTGATCGGCATCGTCGCGTTCACGGTCGTCACGGTCACCGGCGTCCTCGCGCTCGCGAAAGTTCACCTGCCACAGTGGTATTGGGCCGGACTGGCCGTCGGCACCCTGCTCGGTGTCGTGTTCGTGCACTGGCTGATCATCCAGAGCCTCTACCACATCGGCGCCCTGTGCCCGTACTGCATGGTGGTGTGGGCGGTCATGATCCCGCTGTTCGCGGTCGTGGCCCCGATCGCGCTGCGGTCGCTGGCCGGCAACCCGGTCGCACGCGTGCTCTACCAGTGGCGCTGGCCGCTGGTCGTCCTGTGGTTCACCGCGCTGATCCTGATGATCCTGGTGCGGTTCTGGAATTACTGGTCCACGCTGATCTGATTCCAGGCGCGCGTGACCTCGGGTTAGGGTTACGCGTGATTTCCAAACTGCTGGTCGCAAACCGTGGTGAGATCGCGATCCGGGCGTTCCGGGCTGCCTACGAGCTGGACATCGCGACCGTTGCGGTGTTCGCCCTCGAGGACCGCAACTCGTCGCACCGGCTCAAGGCCGACGAGTCCTATCAGATCGGCGAGGTCGGCCATCCCGTCCGCGCCTATCTCTCGGTCGACGAGATCATCCGCGTTGCGCGGCATTCCGGCGCAGACGCCGTGTACCCCGGCTACGGGTTCCTCTCCGAGAACCCCGAGCTGGCCGCTGCCTGCGACGCCGCGGGCATCACGTTCGTCGGACCGGGAGCACACGTCCTGGAACTGACGGGCAACAAGGCCCGCGCCATCGCCGCTGCACGCGAGGCCGGGCTGCCGGTGCTGGCGTCCTCGGAGCCCTCGGCGTCGGTCGACGAGCTGGTCGCCGCCGCGGAGACCATGGAGTTCCCGGTGTTCGTCAAGGCCGTCTCCGGCGGTGGCGGGCGCGGCATGCGCCGTGTCGCCGACCCCGCCGCGCTGCCCGAGGCGATCGAGGCGGCCAGCCGCGAGGCGGAGTCGGCGTTCGGCGACCCGACGGTCTACCTGGAGCAGGCGGTGCTCAACCCCCGCCACATCGAGGTGCAGATCCTCGCCGACGCACGCGGCGAGGTGGTGCACCTCTTCGAGCGCGATTGCAGCGTGCAGCGACGCCACCAGAAGGTGATCGAACTGGCGCCCGCGCCCAACCTCTCGGAGGAGTTGCGGCAGCGGATCTGCGGTGACGCCGTCGCCTTCGCGCGTCAGATCGGCTACTTCTGCGCTGGCACCGTCGAGTTCCTGCTCGACGAGCGTGGCAATCACGTGTTCATCGAGTGCAATCCGCGAATCCAGGTGGAGCACACCGTCACCGAGGAGATCACCGACGTCGACCTGGTCGGCTCGCAGCTGCGGATCGCCGCGGGGGAGTCGCTGGCCGATCTGGGTCTGAGCCAGGACACGCTGCGGGTACGCGGGGCCGCGATGCAGTGCCGCATCACCACCGAGGACCCGGCCAACGGCTTCCGGCCCGACACCGGACGCATCACCGGCTACCGGTCCCCGGGCGGCGCGGGCATCCGACTGGACGGCGGCACGCACCTCGGCGCCGAGATCGGCGCCCACTTCGACTCCATGCTCGTCAAGTTGACCTGTCGCGGTAGGGATTTCACCACCGCGCAGGCACGGGCGCGGCGCGCGCTGGCCGAGTTCCGCGTCCGCGGCGTGTCGACGAACATCCCGTTCCTGATGGCCGTCGTCGACGACCCCGACTTCCGCGCAGGCCGGGTCACGACGTCGTTCATCGACGACCGCCCGCAGCTGCTCACCTCCCACACGCCCGCCGACCGCGGCACCAAGATCCTGAACTTCCTGGCCGACGTGACGGTGAACAAGCCGCACGGCGAGCGCCCGTCGACGGTCTATCCGCACGACAAGCTGCCGGTGTGCGATCTCGAGGCGCCGCCCACGCCGGGCAGCAGGCAGCGGTTGATCGAGTTGGGGCCGCGTGGCTTCGCCGAATGGATGCGTGACACACCGGATCTCGGCATCACCGACACCACCTTCCGCGACGCGCACCAATCGCTGCTGGCCACCCGGGTGCGCTCCAACGGGCTGCTGATGGTGGCACCGTTCGTGGCGCGGATGATGCCGCAGCTGCTCTCGATCGAATGTTGGGGCGGCGCAACGTACGACGTGGCACTGCGCTTCCTCAAGGAGGATCCGTGGGAGCGGCTCGCCGCCCTGCGCGAGGCGATCCCGAACATCTGCCTGCAGATGCTGCTGCGGGGCCGCAACACCGTCGGCTACACGCCGTACCCGGAGTCGGTGACGCACGCGTTCGTCGACGAGGCCACCCGCACCGGCATCGACGTGTTCCGGATCTTCGACGCTCTCAACAACGTCGACTCCATGCGCCCGGCGATCGACGCCGTGCGCGACACCGGCACTGCGGTCGCCGAAGTCGCGATGAGCTACACCGGTGACCTGTCCGACCCCGGCGAAACGCTGTACACGCTCGACTACTACCTGAATCTCGCCGACCAGATCGTCGAGGCAGGTGCGCACGTCCTGGCGATCAAGGACATGGCCGGACTGCTGCGCCCGCCCGCCGCCGCCACGCTGGTCGCCGCGTTGCGCAGCCGGTTCGACCTGCCGGTGCACGTGCACACCCACGACACCCCTGGCGGTCAGCTCGCGACCTATCTCGCGGCCTGGCAGGCGGGCGCGTCCGCAGTCGACGGGGCGGCAGCACCGTTGGCGGGCACCACCAGTCAGCCCGCGCTGTCGTCGATCGTGGCGGCGACCGCGAACACCGAGTACGACTCGGGTCTGTCGCTGGGCGCGGTCTGCGACCTCGAGCCCTACTGGGAGGCGCTGCGCAAGGTGTACGCGCCGTTCGAGGCAGGCCTACCCGCCCCGACCGGACGGGTCTACACCCACGAGATCCCCGGTGGGCAGCTGAGCAACCTGCGCACCCAGGCCATCGCGCTGGGCCTCGGCGACCGCTTCGAGGACGTCGAGGACGCCTACGCCGGTGCGGACCGGATCCTCGGCAGGCTGGTGAAGGTGACCCCGTCGAGCAAGGTGGTGGGCGACCTCGCGCTGGCTCTGGTCGGAGCGGGTGTCAGCGCCGACGAGTTCGCCGAGGACCCACAGCGATTCGACATCCCCGACAGCGTGATCGGTTTCCTGCGAGGCGAACTCGGCGATCCGCCCGGCGGATGGCCCGAGCCGCTGCGTAGCAGGGCGCTGGAGGGCAGGGCGCCCGCCAAGGCCGTCACGGAGTTGTCGGCGGAGGACGAGAAGCTGCTCGCCGAGCCGGGGGTCGTCCGGCAGGCCACCCTGAACCGGCTGCTGTTCCCCGGACCGACCAAGGAGTTCGAGGCCCACCGCGAGCAGTACGGCGACACGTCGCGGCTGTCGGCCAACCAGTTCTTCTACGGTCTGCGCCACGGCGACGAGCACCGCGTCTACCTCGAACGCGGCGTCGAGTTGATCATCGGGCTCGAGGCGATCTCCGATCCCGACGAGCGCGGTATGCGCACCGTCATGTGCCTGCTCAACGGTCAGCTCCGCCCGGTGGTGGTGCGCGACGAGTCGATCGCCGCGGACGTGCCCGCCGCCGAGAAGGCCGACCGGTCCAACCCCGACCACGTCGCCGCCCCGTTCGCGGGCGTGGTCACCGTCGGCGTGGCCGAGGGCGACCGCGTGGATGCCGGACAGACGATCGCCACCATCGAGGCCATGAAGATGGAGGCGGCCATCACCGCACCGAAGGCAGGCACGGTGACGCGCGTTGCCGTCGCGGCCACCGCGCAGGTCGAGGGCGGTGATCTGCTGGTGGTGGTGACCTGACCCGCGTCATCGCGGGCAGGTTCGGCGGACGACGGATCACCGTGCCGCAGAACCGCTCTGGCACCCGCCCCACCACCGACCGCGTCCGCGAGTCGCTGTTCAACGTGCTCGCCGCCCGCATCGACTTCGACGGCCTGCACGTGCTCGACCTCTACGCCGGGTCCGGCGCGCTCGGCATCGAGGCACTGTCGCGCGGTGCGGAGTCGGCGACGTTCGTCGAATCCGACCGCCGCGCCGGTGACGCCATCGCCGCGAACCTCGCCGAGCTGGGGGCCGAGGGCGCCGCGGTGCGCAGGGGCACCGTCGCGGCCGTGCTCGCCGTCGCGCCGACCCGACCGGTGGACCTGGTGTTCGCGGATCCGCCGTACGCGGTGTCGAACGCCGACGTCGAAGCCGTGCTGCGCGCACTCGTCGACAACCGATGGGTGGCGCCGCACGCGTTGGCCGTGATCGAGCGTCCGGCGTCGTCACCGTCTCTGAGCTGGCCCGACGGGTGGACGCCGGGGCGGGACCGCCGCTACGGCGACACCCGCGTCGAGTTCGGCGAACACGGGATCGCGTAGCGTCTCGTCGCATGAGTGGCGCGGTGTGCCCCGGTTCCTTCGATCCCGTGACCCTCGGTCACGTCGACGTGTTCGAGCGGGCGTGCGCCCAGTTCGACGAGGTCGTGGTCGCGGTGTTGGTGAATCCCAACAAGAAGGGGATGTTCACCGCCGACGAGCGCATCGAGCTGATCCGCGAGTCGACCGCGCACCTGCCGAACCTGCGGGTCGAGTCGGGCCAGGGGCTCGTCGTCGACTTCGCAAGGGCGCGTGGCATGTCCGCGATCGTGAAGGGTCTGCGCAGCAGCACCGACTTCGAGTACGAGCTGCAGATGGCGCAGATGAACAAGCACGTCGCCGGCGTCGACACCTTCTTCATCGCCAGCACGCCGCAGTTCTCGTTCGTGTCCTCGTCGCTCGCCAAGGAGGTGGCCGGTCTCGGCGGCGACGTCTCCGACCTGCTGCCGGAGCCCGTCAACGCACGTCTAAGGGCCAAGCTGCAGGGTTGAACCGGATGTGCGGCGGGTAGCACGCACTTGGTGCCCACAGCCCGGGTGCCGCCCACAGCCGATTCACATCCGGAGGCCTTGCCATGGTCGAGACATTCGTTCAGTCGACCGACGACGTCGTCAGGTTCCTCAAGGACCAGCACAATCTGATCAAGGACATGTTCGAGGAGGTCTTCTCCGCATCGTCGGACGACGCCCGGCGGACGGCCTTCACCGAGCTGCGTCAGCTCCTCGCGGTGCACGAGACGGCCGAGGAGATGGTGATCCACCCGCGCGTCCGGCGCGAGGTCGACGGCGGCGACATCATCGTCGACGCCCGCCTCAAGGAGGAGCACGACGCCAAGGAGCAGCTGTCGGCGCTGGAGTCGATGGACATCGGCTCGCAGGAGTTCCTCGACGCACTGCGCCTGTTCCAGGGCGCCGTGCTCGACCACGCCGAGCGCGAGGAGACCGAGGAGTTCGACAAGCTGGTGCGCGAGGTCGACGCGGACGACCTCAAGCGCATGCTCGCGGCAGTGCACGCGGCGGAGGCCATGGCGCCCACCCGCCCGCACCCCGGCGTGGAGTCGGCGAAGCTGAACTTCGTGGTCGGTCCGTTCGCCTCGATGCTCGACCGGGCCCGCGACGCGATCGACGCCGTCCTCCGCTAGTAACCCTCACGTTGAGGTCGAAGGCGACACACCGGTCGGCAAAGCCGAGTCACAGACGTAACACCAGGCACACTGGTATCAACAACTACGCCTGGAGGGTGTTGCCGTGTACCGAGTTTTCGAAGCGCTCGACGAGCTTGGGGCGATCGTGGAAGAGGCCCGAGGCGTGCCGATGACGGCAGGCTGCATGGTGCCCCGCGGCGACGTCCTGGAATTGCTCGACGACATCAAGGACGCCATCCCCGGCGAACTCGACGACGCGCAGGACGTCTTGGACGCCCGCGACGGCATGTTGCGCGAGGCCAGGGAGCATGCCGACAACATGGTCGCCAGCGCGACCTCCGAAGCGGACTCGCTGGTGAACAGCTCGCGCGCCGAGGCCGACCGGCTGCTCGCCGACGCCAAGTCGCAGGCCGACCGGCTGCTCGCCGACGCCAAGTCGCAGGCCGACCGGATGGTGTCCGAGGCCCGTCAGCACAGCGAGCGGATGGTCGCCGAGGCCCGTGCCGAGGCCGATCGCATCTCCGCCGCCGCCAAGCGCGAGTACGAGGCCAGCACCGGACGCGCCAAGTCCGAGGCCGACCGGCTCATCGAGAACGGCAACCTCGCCTACGAGAAGGCCGTCCAGGAGGGCATCAAGGAGCAGCAGCGCCTGGTCCATCAGACCGAGATCGTGCAGACCGCCACGCTCGAGGCCACCAGGATGGTCGATTCCGCCCACGCCGAGGCCGACCGGTTGCGCGGCGAGTGCGACATCTACGTCGACAGCAAGCTCGCCGAGTTCGAGGACTACCTCAACGGGACATTGCGGTCCGTGGGCCGCGGGCGTCACCAGCTGCGCACCGCCGCCGGCACCCACGACTACGCCCAGCGCTGATCGAGGGTCACGCGTTCGGAACTCCCAGCCCGCGGTCGTAGGATTCTCCTCATGGCTGGGACCAAGGGACACAGAGTTCAGCGCGGCCCACGGTCACCGTTCGTCCTGGACGTATCGCAACTAGGCCGTAGGCCCGGGTCGATGCAGGAGGTCCACCAGACCGTCGAGGCGCCGGCGCGCATCGGCGTGGCGCTCGCGGGCATCGAGGCGGGTGCACCCGTCGAACTGGACCTGAGGCTCGAATCGGTGTCGGAGGGCGTCCTGGTGACGGGCACCGTGTCGGCGCCCACGGTCGAAGAGTGCGCGCGGTGTCTGACCACGATCGCCGGTGACGTCGAGTTCGACCTCACCGAGCTGTACGCCTATCCGGAGAGCGCGACCGAGGCGACCACCGAGGAAGACGAGGTCGGCCACGTCGTCGACGACACCATCGACCTCGAGCAACCCATCGTCGACGCCGTCGGTCTCGCGCTGCCGTTCTCACCGCTGTGTACCGACGACTGCCTCGGACTGTGCGCCGACTGCGGCGTGCGGCTCGCCGACGCCGAACCAGGGCACGGCCACGAGAAGATCGACCCGCGGTGGGCCAAGCTCACCGCGATGTTGCCCATCGACCGGGATGCCTCGGGCACCGAGGAGGGCGGCGCGTGACGGTGGACCGGACGCCACTGCTCGAGGCGCTCGGAGTGGACCTGCCCGACGAGTTGCTCACCATGGCGCTCACCCATCGCAGTTACTCGTTCGAGAACGGTGGGCTGCCGACCAACGAGCGGCTCGAATTCCTGGGTGACGCCGTGCTCGGTCTGCTCGTCGCCGACATCCTGATCCGGCGGCACCCGGACAGCCCCGAGGGCGAACTCGCCAAGCTGCGCAACAGCATCGTCAACACCCAGGCGCTGGCCACCGTAGGCCGTGGCCTGGCCGACGCGGGACTCGGCGCGTTCCTGCTGCTGGGCCGCGGTGAGATCGTGACCGGCGGCCCCGACAAGGCCAGCATCCTGGCCGACGGCGTGGAGGCCCTGCTGGGCGCGGTGTACATGCAGCACGGCTTCGACGCCTCGCGCGACGTGGTGCTGCGACTGTTCGGCGACCTGCTCGACACGGCACCGTCACTCGGCGCGGCGCTGGAGTGGAAGTCGAGTCTGCAGGAACTGACCGTCGCACGCGGGCTCGGCGTGCCGAAGTACGTCGTCACCTTCGACGGGCCCGACCACGACCGGGTGTTCACCGCCGTCGTGCTGGTCGACGGCGTGGAATACGGTTCCGGCGTCGGCAGCACGAAGAAGGAAGCCGAGATCAAGGCGGCCGCGCAGGCCTGGACGTTGCTCGACGCCCAAAGTGCCGGCGACGGCGGCATACCCCCGCCGTCGGACGATGCCTGAGCTACCCGAGGTCGAGGTGGTGCGCCGCGGCCTCGACGCGCACGTCACCGGCAGGACGATCACCGCGGTGCGCGTGCACCACCCCCGTGCGGTCCGGCGGCACGTCGCAGGCGGTGCCGACCTGACCGGGCGGCTGCTCGGAGCGAAGGTCGTCGGGACCGGCAGGCGCGGCAAGTTCCTGTGGCTGGTGCTCGGCGGCAACCGTTCCGACGAGGCCCTGGTGGTCCACCTGGGGATGAGCGGGCAGATGCTGCTCGGCGAGATCGTCAAGACCGATCACCTCCGCATCGCGGCGCTGCTCGACGACGGGACGGCGCTGAGCTTCGTCGACCAGCGCACCTTCGGCGGGTGGATGCTCGCCGACCTCGTCACCGTCGACGGCACCGCCCTGCCCGAGCCGGTCACGCACATCGCCCGCGACCCGCTCGACCCCCGGTTCGACCGCGACGCCGTGGTGAAGGTGTTGCGCGGCAAGCACTCCGAGATCAAGCGCCAGCTGCTGGACCAGACGGTGGTCTCCGGCATCGGCAACATCTACGCCGACGAGTCGCTGTGGCGCGCCAAGGTCAACGGTGCCCGGCTGGCCGAGTCGCTGACCAAGCCCAAGCTCGCCGAGATCCTCGACCACGCCGCCGACGTCATGCGCGACGCCCTGAGCCAGGGCGGCACCTCGTTCGACTCGCTGTACGTCAACGTCAACGGCGAGTCCGGCTACTTCGACCGGTCGCTCGACGCCTACGGCCGCGAAGGCGAGCCCTGCCGTCGGTGCGGAGCGGTGATGCGCCGGGACAAGTTCATGAACCGCTCGTCGTTCTACTGTCCGCGGTGTCAACCGAAGCCGCGCCAACCGAGACTTACCCCGCCGAAATGACGTTCCCCGTCGTTGAGCGGCAATCTCGACGACAGGGAACGTCATTTCGGCGACTGAGAGAAGAGGACCGTCATGACCGAACTGTGGGTCGAGCGCACCGGCGTGCGCCGCTACACCGGGCGGAGTTCGCGCGGGGCTGAGGTGCTGATCGGCTCCGAGGACGTCGAGGGCGTCTTCACGCCGGGTGAACTGCTCAAGATCGCGCTGGCCGCGTGCAGCGGGCTGAGCAGCGACTACCCGTTGCGCAGCCGGTTGGGCGACGACTACCAGACCACCATCCGGGTGTCCGGCGCGGCCGACCGCGAGCAGGAGCGCTACCCGCTGCTCGAGGAGCGCCTCGAGGTCGACCTGTCGGGTCTCAGCGAGGCCGAGGTGGCCAAGCTCAAGACCATCGTCGAACGCTCGATCGACAAGGTGTGCACCGTGGGCCGCACGCTCAAGAGTGGCACCGAGGTGACGTTCGAGGTCGTCGATGAGCCGCTTGCGCGAAGAGAATTCGGCACCGATGAGCCGCGTCCCTGACGCCGATGGCCCGGTCCGGCTGAGCGCCTGGGTGCACGGCCGCGTGCAGGGCGTCGGCTTCCGGTGGTGGACGAGGTCGCGGGCACTGGAACTCGGCCTCACCGGCTTCGCCGCGAACAAGGCCGACGGCCGCGTCCACGTCGTCGCCCGCGGGCCACGCGACGCCTGTCAGCGGCTGCTCGACCAACTGCGCGGCGGCGACACGCCCGGCTCGGTCGACACCGTGGTCGAGGACTGGTCCGACGCAGGTGAGGCGTTCGACGGCTTCATCGAACGGTAGGCCGGAAGGTAGGCCGAAAGGCGACCGGCGCCGACGGCACCGGGCGGTAAGGTGGCACCCCATGCATCTGAAGAGTCTGACGCTGAAGGGCTTCAAGTCCTTCGCCTCGCCGACGACTCTGCGCTTCGAACCGGGCATCACGTGCGTGGTCGGACCCAACGGATCGGGCAAGTCGAACGTCGTCGACGCGCTCACGTGGGTGATGGGTGAGCAGGGCGCCAAGACGCTGCGCGGCGGCAAGATGGAAGACGTCATCTTCGCCGGCACGTCGTCGCGGGCCCCGCTCGGCCGCGCCGAGGTGACCCTGACGATCGACAACTCCGACAACGCGCTGCCGATCGAGTACGCCGAGGTGTCGATCACCCGGCGGATGTTCCGCGACGGCGCGGGCGAGTACGAGATCAACGGCAGCAGCTGTCGGCTGATGGACGTCCAGGAACTGCTGAGCGACTCCGGCATCGGCCGCGAGATGCACGTCATCGTCGGTCAGGGCAAGCTCTCCGAGATTCTCGAGTCGCGCCCCGAGGACCGTCGCGCGTTCATCGAGGAGGCCGCGGGCGTCCTCAAGCACCGCAAGCGCAAGGAAAAGGCGGTCCGCAAGCTCGACGCGATGGCGGCGAACCTGGCGCGGCTCACCGACCTGACAACCGAGCTGCGGCGTCAGCTCAAGCCGCTGGGCCGCCAGGCCGAGATGGCCCGCCGCGCACAGACCATCCAGGCAGACCTCCGCGACGCACGTCTGCGCCTGGCCGCCGACGACCTGGTCACCCGGCAGTCCGAGTTCGAGAACACGAATCAGGCCGAGACGACGCTGCGCCGCGACCACGACGAGATCACCACCCGTCTCGAGGCCGCCACCGTCGAACTCGCTGCACACGAGTCGGCGGTCAGCGGGCTGTCCGGCAGGGCGGAAGCCGCTCAGCAGACGTGGTTCCGGCTCTCCGCGCTGGCCGAGCGCGTCAGCGCGACCGTGCGCATCGCCCGCGACCGCGCCGCGCACCTCGAGGCCGCGGTGGAGACGTCCTCGGGCGCCGACCCCGACGCGCTGGACGCCGAGGCGGAAGAGGTCGCCGAGCACGAGCGCGAGCTGCTCGAAGACCTCGAGGAGTGCAAGCTCCGGCTCGAGGCCGCCCGCGAGGAACTCGCCGAACGCGAGCGCGTCGCCGCCGAGGCCGAGCGCGCGCACACGGCCGCGGCCCGCGCCGAGGCCGACCGCCGGGAAGGTCTGGCCCGGCTGGCGGGCCAGGTCGACACGATGCGCACCCGCGTCGAATCGACCGACGAGAGCGTCGCCCGGCTCACGGCAAGCATCGAGGAGTCCGCCAACCGCACCGAGTCGGCCAGGGCCGCGTTCGAGACGGTGCAGAGCCGCGTGGGGGAACTCGACGCGGGCGAGGCGGGCCTCGACGAACACCACGACCGCACCGTGGCGGCCCTGCGGCTCGCCGACGAGCGCGTGGCGGAACTGCTGGCAGCCGAACGCGGCGCCGAACGTCAGGTCGCGTCACTGCGCGCACGTATCGACGCACTCGCCGTCGGCCTCAACCGGCGCGACGGCGCCGCCTGGCTCCGCGAGAACCACGATGGTGCAGGGCTTTTCGGCTCGGTGCCGAAACTGGTCCGGGTGCGGCCCGGTTATGAGGTGGCCATCGCCGCGGTGCTCGGCTCGGCCGCCGACGCGGTGGCTGCCGACGACTTTGGCGCCGCCCGCACGGCGGTGACCGCGCTCAAGCACGGCGACGGCGGCCGGGCGGCGCTCGTCCTCGGCGACTGGCCAGAGGACACCGCCGCCGAGCGTGGCGGCGACCTGCCCCCGGGTGCGACGTGGGCGCTCGACCTCGTCGAGGCGCCGCCGCGACTGCGCGGAGCGTTCTCCGCGCTGCTCGGGCATGTCGTGGTCGTCGACGACCTTTCCGCCGCCCAGCAGCTCGTCGCCCAACGTCCCCGGCTGCACGCCGTGACCGCCGATGGCGACGTCGTCGGCGCGGGCTGGGTCAGCGGCGGATCCGACCGGCAGCCGAGCACGCTCGAGATCGCCTCCGAGATCGACAAGGCCAAGGCCGACCTCGAACGGTCCGAGCGACAGGTGGGCGAACTCGCCGCCGCGCTGGCAGGCGCGCAGGCCGAGCAGCAGGCCCGCCAGGACGCCACCGAGCAGGCATTGGCCGCACTGAACGAGTCCGATGCGGCGATCTCGTCGGTCTACGAGCAGCTGGGCCGGCTCGGCCAGGAAGCCCGCATCGCCGACGAGGAATGGCAGCGACTGATCCGTCAGCGCAGCGAACTGGAGACCGGCCGCGATCGCACACTCGAAGAGCTGACCGAGCTGGAGACCCGGCTGCACAACGCGCAGCAGGCGCCCACGATGGAATCCGAACCCGTCGACCGGCACGAGTCCGCTGCGGCGGCGGACATGGCCAGGGCCGTCGAGGTCGAGGCCAGGCTCGCCGTGCGCACCGCCGAGGAACGCGCGAACGCCGTACGTGGGCGCGCCGAGTCGCTGCGCCGGGCCGCTGCCGCCGAACGCGAGGCCAGGCTGCGCGCGCAACGTGCCCGGCAGGCCCGCGAGCACGCCGCGAAAGTGGCTGCGGCAGTGGAGGAATCGGCACGGCTCATCGCCGCGCGGCTGGCCGACGCCGTGGCCGTCGCGTCCCGCACCCGCGACGAGCTGGCCGAGGAGCGCAGGCGCAGCAGCGAGGGCCTGACGAGGTCCCGCACCGAGGTCAACGACCTCGGCACCCGGCTCAACGCCCTCACCGACGCACTGCACCGCGACGAACTCGCCAAGGCGCAGGCGGCGCTGCGCATCGAGCAACTCGAGCAGCAGGTGCTCGAACAGTTCGGCATGGCCGTCGCAGACCTCGTCGCCGAGTACGGCCCCCAGGTCGCGTTGCCGCCGACCGAACTCGAGATGGCCGAGTACGAGCAGGCCCGCGAGCGCGGCGAGCAGGTGACCGAGCCCGCGCCCATGCCGTTCGACCGGCCCACCCAGGAGCGCCGCGCCAAGAAGGCCGAACGCGAACTGGCCGAACTGGGCCGGGTCAACCCACTGGCACTTGAGGAGTTCGCGGCACTCGAGGAGCGCTACAACTTCCTCTCCACGCAGCTCGAAGACGTCAAGGGTGCCCGCAAGGACTTGCTCGACGTCATCACCGACGTCGACGACCGCATCCTGCAGGTGTTCACCGAGGCCTACGCCGACGTGGAGCGGGAGTTCACCGGGGTGTTCGCGTCCCTGTTCCCCGGTGGCGAGGGCAGGCTGCTGCTGACCAACCCGGGCGACATGCTGACCACCGGCATCGAGGTGGAGGCCCGGCCGCCAGGTAAGAAGGTCAAGCGGCTCTCGCTGCTGTCCGGTGGCGAGAAGTCGCTGACGGCGGTGGCGATGCTGGTGGCGATCTTCCGGGCCAGGCCGTCGCCGTTCTACATCATGGACGAGGTCGAGGCGGCGCTCGACGACGTGAACCTCCGCCGTCTGCTCGGGCTGTTCGAGCAGCTGCGCGAGCGTTCGCAGCTGATCGTCATCACCCACCAGAAGGCGACGATGGAGATCGCCGACGCGCTCTACGGCGTCACGATGCAGGGCGACGGCATCACGCAGGTGATCTCGCAGCGGCTGCGCGGCCAGGACGTTCAGTCCGGGCAGGAACGCAGCGACCGCGGAGAGACGATGGTCTCGACCCCCAACTGACCAGGTGGCGGGTCACCGGTCGTCGGCGGCGTCGACACCCCCTGAGACAATGACCCGGTGACCGAGATACTGCCTCTAGGCGTCTGGATCGCGATCGCGGTCGTCGCGATCCTGCTGATCATCGCGCTGGTCGTCGGGCTGGTGCGATACCGGCGCCGGCGGATCAGCCTGTCGTCGCCCGACACCACCACGACCACCCAGATCGACAAGTCCGGCGGGTATACGGCGTCATCGGGGATCACGTTCAGCCAGGCCGCGCCGCCGTCGACCGTCGAGCGACCCCCGGCGCCGCCCAAGCAGCCGCCGGGCCGGCTGGACACCAGCGGACTGCCCGCGGTGGGCGACGACGCCACGATCCCGCGCGACGCCCCGAAGCGGCCCATCGCCGACGTGCGGCTGCCCGAACCCGTCGAGGTCGAGCCGGAGCCGCCGGTAGCCAGGCCGGAACCCGATGCCGAGCCCGCCACGCCCGAGCCGGTGGTCGAGCCGGAGCTGGTCGTCGACGAGCCTCTCGCCCCGGCCGCGCCTGAGATCGACACGATCTCCCCGGCCGAGGGCAGGCTCGAACGCCTGCGCGGCCGGCTCGCGAAGTCCCAAGGCGCGCTGGGCCGCAGCATGCTCGGTCTGCTCGGCGGCGGCGACCTCGACGAGCAGTCGTGGGAGGACATCGAAGACGTCCTGCTGATCGCCGACCTGGGGCCCGTCGTCACCGAGCGCGTCGTGGCGGCACTGCGCATCAAGATGGCCAGCAGCAACGTCCGCACGGAGGCCGACGCCAGGGCCGTGCTGCGCGAGGTGCTCGTCGGCGAGCTGTATCCGGACATGGACCGGTCGATCCGGGCGCTGCCGCACGACGACAAGCCGTCGGTACTGCTGGTCGTCGGCGTCAACGGCACCGGCAAGACCACCACCGTCGGCAAGCTCGCTCGCGTGCTGGTCGCCGATGGTCGCCGCGTCGTCCTGGGCGCGGCGGACACCTTTCGCGCCGCGGCCGCCGACCAGCTGCAGAGCTGGGCGTCCCGGGTGGGCGCCGAGGTCGTCCGCGGGCCCGAGGGGGCCGACCCGGCGTCGGTCGCGTTCGACGCCGTCGACAAGGGCATCGCGACGGGCGCCGACGTCGTCGTCATCGACACGGCGGGCCGGCTGCACACCAAGACCGGGCTGATGGACGAACTGGGCAAGGTCAAGCGCGTCGTGACCAAGCGCGCCGCCGTCGACGAGGTGCTGCTGGTGCTCGACGCGACGATCGGTCAGAACGGGCTGCCGCAGGCGCGTGTCTTCGCCGAGGTCGTCGAGATCACGGGTGTGGTGCTGACCAAGCTCGACGGCACCGCCAAGGGCGGCATCGTGTTCCGGGTCCAGCAGGAGCTCGGGGTGCCCGTGAAGCTCGTCGGACTGGGCGAGGGGCCCGACGATCTGGCGCCGTTCGAGCCGGGCGCGTTCGTCGACGCCCTGCTCGGCTGACGAGCGCTCGCGCGAGGAGCATGTGTTTCGACGAGCGCTCGCGCGAGGAGCGTGTGTTTCGTCGAGCGCTCGCGCGAGGAGTATGTGTTTCGTCGAGCGCTCGCGCGAGGAGCATGGGTTTCGACGAGCGCGTCGAATCCAGTCGGTTCCCAGCAAATCCCAGCGGGAAACACAGGTGTAACACCGGTGGTCGATCCGTTCACGCGTGCGAAACACCTGTGAACCACGGATGAAACCAGGGACCACGACTCTCATCGGGAGGCCGATTCACCTCGGCGCACTTCCCAAGGAGGTTCACACAAAGTGGTCTTAGCCTTACCCGACGATGCGTTCTTGCCGTTCGGCCCAGACGGGCTGAGTTCCGGTGACACCGCCTGGGTACTCACCTCGGCCGCGCTGGTGTTGTTCATGACACCGGGCCTGGCGTTCTTCTACGGCGGCCTGTCGCGCCAGAAGTCCGTCCTGAACATGATGATGATGTCGTTCGGCTCCCTCGGCCTGGTCAGCGTCATCTACGTGCTGTGGGGCTACTCGATGTCCTTCTCCAACGGGCACACCGGCGCCAACGACATCGGCGGCATCATCGCCGACCCGTTCGCGCTCTTCGGCCTGAGCCAACTGCTCGAGACCAAGGAACTCGCCGACGGCGCAACGGGCTTCGTGCTCGGCGGCTTCGGCACCGTCCCCGCCATCGTGTGGGCGGCGTTCCAGTTGACCTTCGCGGTCATCACCGTCGCGCTCATCAGCGGCGCCGTCGCCGAGCGCATGAAGTTCGGCACGTGGATGCTGTTCGGCGGCATCTGGGTCACGCTGGTGTACTTCCCGCTGTCGCACATGGTTTGGGGCGGCGGCCTGCTGTCGGCGTCCGAAGGCGGCATCGCGGCGAAGCTGTTCGGCGTGGACGAGGAGGGTGTCGCCAACGTGGCCCCCATCGACTTCGCCGGTGGCACCGTCGTGCACATCAACGCGGGTATGGCCGCACTCGTCCTCGCCGTGCTGCTCGGCAAGCGCGCCGGATTCGGCAAGACCGCGTTCCGTCCGCACAACATCCCGTTCGTGATGCTCGGCGCAGCCATCCTGTGGTTCGGCTGGTTCGGCTTCAACGTCGGCTCCGAGGGCGCGGCAGACATGATCGCCGGCCAGGTGTGGATCAACACGACCGCCGCCACCGCCGCAGCCATGCTGTCCTGGCTCGTGGTGGAGCGCATCCGCGACGGACACGCGACCAGCGTGGGCGCCGCATCGGGTGTCGTCGCCGGCCTGGTGGCCATCACCCCGGCGTGTGGTGCGCTCACCCCGGTCGGTTCGCTGATCCTGGGTGCGGTCGCCGGTGTGCTGTCGGCGTTGGCCATCGGCATGAAATACAAGTTCGGCTACGACGATTCGCTCGACGTCGTCGGCGTCCACCTGGTCGCAGGCCTGTGGGGCACCGTCGGAATCGGCTTCCTGGCGTACTCGACCGAGGAGCCGGCGGGCCTGTTCTACGGTGGTGACTACAAGCAGCTGGTCGTGCAGATCGTGATCGCACTGGTTGCCGTGATCTTCACGGGCATCATGACCGTGATCATCGCCTTCATCGTCAAGCCGCTGGGCTGGCGAGTCACCCGCGAGGACGAGGACACCGGCATCGACGAGACCGAGCATGCGGAAACTGCTTATGAACTCGCTTGATCGGGAAGTATTCACGATGACCCCCAAAGTGACCCGGAAGGGATCGACTAAATGAAGCTGATCACAGCGATCGTCAAGCCGTTCACGCTCGAAGACGTCAAGACGGGCCTCGAGCAGACCGGCATCCTCGGCATGACCGTCAGTGAGGTCCAGGGTTACGGGCGTCAGAAGGGCCACACCGAGGTCTACCGCGGCGCGGAGTACTCGGTCGACTTCGTCCCGAAGGTCCGGGTCGAGGTGCTGGTGGACGATTCCGCCGTCGACAAGGTGGTGGACGTCATCGTCCAGGCCGCCCGCACCGGCAAGATCGGTGACGGGAAGGTCTGGGTCAGTTCCGTGGACACCGTCGTGCGGGTACGCACCGGTGAGCGGGGAACCGACGCCATTTGATGCAACCGTGATCTGAAGCGTCGTCTCCCGGACGCGCACTCATCGACACACGACAGCACGTCCGGGGAAGGACCGAGATGACGAAGCAGACACCACCAGATCCCGCCGCCGGAGCCTCTCGTTGGGAGGCTCCGCCGGCGGGATCTTCGCGTCCGGCCACTGATCTGGCCAAGGCCGCCGCGCAGCTCCTGGGTGGCGGTGCGCGTCAACTGGATTCGGGTGCGCTGCGCAACGCGCTGCTCGACCTGCACGAGTTCTGGCTCACCACCAAGGCCGCCGAGATCGGCATCACGCCCACCAGTGGGTTCGCCATCGTGGCCACGGGCGGACTCGGCCGCGGCGAGTTCCTGCCCTACTCCGACCTGGACCTGACCCTGGTACACGACAACATGCCGCGCGACGTCGTCACCCAGGTCGCCGAACTACTCTGGTATCCCTTGTGGGACGCCAACATTCACATCGATCACAGCGTGCGGACCGTGCCCGAGGCGCTGCAGGTGGCCGGCGAGGACATCTCGGCAGGCCTGGCGATGCTCGACGCCAGGCACATCGCCGGTGACGCCGATCTCTCGGCGCTGCTCGTCGGCGGCGCCCGCAGACAGTGGCGCACGGGGATAGCCCCGCGCTTCGAGGAACTCGTCGCACACGCCGAGGCGCGCTGGAACCGCAGCGGCCAGATCGCGCACCGTGCCGAGCCGGACCTGAAGAACGGCCGCGGGGGACTACGCGACGTCCAACTGCTCAACGCCCTGGCCATCGCGCAACTCGCCGACGTCTACCCGAGCACGCTGCTCGCGTCGCCGACCGGCACGCTCGGCGATGCGCACCTCGCGCTGCTGAACGTCCGCACCGAGCTGCACCGCATCTCGGGCCGCGGACGGGAGATGCTGCTGGCGCAGTACGCCGACGAGATCGGCGCGGCGCTGCGCATCGGCGACCGGTTCGATCTGGCCCGCACGCTCTCCGACGCCGCACGCACCATCAGCTACTACGTCGACGCCGGGCTGCGGACCGCCGCCAACGCGCTGCCGCGGCGAGGATTCGCCGCACTGCGCAGGCCCATCCGCAGGCCGCTCGACGAAGGCGTCATCGAGTTCAACGGCGAGGTCATTCTCGCCAAGGGCGCACGCCCGGAACGCGATCCCGGCCTGATCCTGCGCGTGGCCGCGGCCTCGGCGCTGACGGGCTTGCCGATGGCCGCCTCCACGCTGAGCCGGCTGTCGGAGGCCGCACCCGAACTGCGTACGCCCTGGCCGCGCCAGGCCCTCAAGGACCTCCTGGTGATGCTGGCGGCCGGTCCGTCGGCGGTGGCCACGATCGAGGCACTCGACCGGACGGGGCTGTGGGGCAGGCTGTTCCCGGAATGGGGTGCGGTGCGCGACCTCCCGCCCCGCGACGTCGTCCACATCTGGACGGTGGACCGCCATCTGGTCGAAACCGTCTCGCGGGCAAGCGCATTCACCACGCGGGTGTCGCGACCGGACTTGCTGGTGCTCGGCGCGCTGTGCCACGACATCGGCAAGGGCCGCGGCGGCGACCACAGCGTCATCGGCGCGGACCTGGCCGTCCAGATCGGTACCCGGCTCGGGCTGTGGAGCGAGGACGTCGAGCTGCTGTCGAAGATGGTTCGCTACCACCTGCTGCTGCCCGACACCGCGACGCGGCGCGACCTGCAGGACCCCAAGACCATCGATGCGGTCGTCGACAAGCTCGGTGGCGACACGGTGCTGCTCGAGCTGCTTCACGTTCTCGCCGAGGCAGATTCACTGGCCACCGGACCCGGTGTGTGGGGGGAGTGGAAGGCGTCGCTCATCGGCGACCTGGTGCGTCGGTGCCGCCTCGTCATGACGGGGGAGCCGCTGCCGCAGCCCGACCCGGTCGAACCGCGGCACCTCGCCCTGGCGGCCGATGGCGGCGTCCACGTCGACATGGTCGCTGCCGACGCCCACGTCTTCGGCGTGACGATGATCGCCCCCGACCAGCACGGTCTGCTGTCGAAGGCGGCGGGCATCCTGGCGCTCAACTCACTGCGCGTGCACTCGGCGTCGGTCAACAGCCACGAGGGCGTCGCGATCAACACGTTCGTGGTGTCACCGCACTTCGGGTCGCCGCCCGCAGCCGAGCTGCTCCGGCAGCAGTTCATCCTCGCGCTCGCGGGCGACCTCGACGCCATCGGCACCCTCGAGCGGCGCGATGCCGACGCCCAGGGGCTGCTTGCCGCCACCACCGCGCGTGCCGGTGAGATCCCGGCGGCCGTGCCCGGCAATCCCGCCGTGGCACCACCGCGGATCCTGTGGTTCGACGGCGCCTCCGACGACGAATACGTGGTGCAGATCCGCAGCACCGACCGGGCCGGGCTGCTTGCCCGCCTGACCGCCGTCATCGAGCGCGACGGGCTCGACATCGCGTGGGCCCGGGTGACGACGCTCGGATCGTCGGTGATCGACGTGTTCGGGCTCGTCGTGCCCGAGGCCTACCGCCGGGACCGGGCGGACGCCGAGGACGCGCGTCGGGCGCTTGAGGAGCAGATGTACGCCGTCCTTCCCACGCCGCCGCGGCCGAAGCCGGTGTCCGAGGCCAGTTGATCGGTCGTACACCCATCGACACTGCGCGGAGGGTCGTCGATCGACCGGAAGCACAGCCCTGGGAGCAGTTTCGACGACCCTCCCCGGCGCGTACGTGCGTTTCACCAGCGGCTGCGCCGTACCGGTATCCTTGGCCCGCTAGGCTGGCCCCGTGTTCGAATCCCTCTCCGATCGGCTGACAGGGGCGCTCTCAGGCCTGCGTGGCAAGGGGCGGCTCTCCGATGCCGACATCGACGCCACCGCGCGCGAGATCCGACTGGCACTGCTCGAGGCCGACGTCTCGCTGCCCGTCGTCCGCGAGTTCATCAACCGTGTCAAGGAACGGGCCAAGGGCGCCGAGGTCTCGGGCGCGCTGAACCCCGCCCAGCAGGTCGTCAAGATCGTCAACGACGAACTCGTCGGGATCCTGGGCGGCGAGACCCGCAACCTGACGTTCGCCAAGACGCCGCCCACGGTCATCATGCTGGCCGGCCTGCAGGGCTCGGGTAAGACGACGCTGGCGGGCAAGCTCGCGAAGTGGCTCAAGGGCCACGGCCACACCCCGCTGCTGGTGGCGTGTGACCTGCAGCGTCCCGGCGCGGTGACCCAGCTCAAGATCGTCGGCGAGCGAGCGGGCGTGTCGGTATTCGCACCGCACCCGGGCGTCTCGCCCGGCGGCGAGGGCATCGAGACCATGACCGCGGGCAACCCGGTCGAGGTCGCCGCCGCAGGTCTGGCTGAGGCGAAGGCCAGGCACTTCGACGTCGTGATCGTCGACACTGCGGGCCGCCTGGGCATCGACGAGGAGTTGATGGGCCAGGCCGCGGCCATCCGGGACGCGGTCAACCCCGACGAGACGCTCTTCGTCCTCGACGCGATGATCGGCCAGGACGCCGTCACCACGGCCGACGCATTCCGCGAGGGCGTCGGATTCACCGGTGTCGTGCTGACCAAGCTCGACGGCGACGCCCGCGGCGGCGCCGCGCTGTCGGTCCGCGAGGTGACCGGCGTGCCGATCCTGTTCGCGTCGACCGGTGAGAAACTCGAGGACTTCGACGTCTTCCATCCCGACCGGATGGCCAGCCGCATCCTTGGCATGGGCGACGTGCTCTCGCTGATCGAGCAGGCCGAGCAGCACTTCGACGCCGAACAGGCCGAGGCCACCGCCGCCAAGATCGGCTCCGGGGAGCTGACGCTCGAGGACTTCCTCGAGCAGATGCTGGCGATCCGCAAGATGGGTCCCATCGGCAACCTGCTGGGGATGCTGCCCGGCGCGGGTCAGATGAAGGACGCGCTCGCCGCCGTCGACGACAGCCAGCTCGACCGCGTGCAGGCCATCATCCGCGGCATGACGCCGCAGGAGCGCGCCGACCCGAAGATCATCAACGCCTCCCGGCGACTGCGCATTGCCAATGGTTCCGGCGTCACGGTGGCCGAGGTCAACCAGCTCGTCGACCGCTTCTTCGAGGCGCGCAAGATGATGTCTCAGATGGCCGGGCAGATGGGTATGCCGTTCGGCCGCAAGGGATCGACGCGCAAGGCCGCCAAGGGCAAGAACAAGCAGGCGGGCAAGAAGAAGGGCAACCGGGGGCCCACGCCGCCGAAGGTCCAGAACCCGTTGGGTGCCGGTGGTCTGCCTGCCGGCTTCCCCGATCTGTCGAAGATGCCCAAGGGGCTCGACGAGTTGCCGCCGGGGCTGGCGGACTTCGACCTGTCGAAGCTGAAATTCCCCGGCCAGAAGTAGGCGATGAGTCCGCTGCACGTCCGCGGTCGGGCACTGCCCGACGGTGAGCCCGTGCAGTGGTGGCTGGACCGCGGCGTCCTGAGTGCCGAGCCGATCGCCAACGCGGAGACGGTGTTCGGGGCCGACGGGGATGGCGGCTGGATCATCCCCGGTCTGGTCGACGCGCACTGTCACGTCGGGCTGGGACCAGGCGGGGCGGTCGACTTCGACCAGGCCGTCGAGCAGGCCGAGACCGAGCGTGACCAGGGTGCGCTCCTGCTGCGCGACGCCGGGTCGCCGGTGGACACCCGCAGCCTCGACGACCGTGACGATCTGCCGCGCATCATCCGCGCGGGCCGGCACATCGCCCGGCCCAAGCGCTATCTGCCCGGTGTGCCCATCGACGTCGAGGACGAGTTTCAGCTGCCTGCCGCAGTGGCCGAACAGGCCCGGTACGGCGACGGTTGGGTGAAGCTGGTGGGGGACTGGATCGACCGTGGCGCAGGTGATCTCGCGCCGCTGTGGTCCGACGACATCCTGGTCGACGCGATCGCGGCCGCACATGCCGAGGGTGCTCGGGTCACCGCCCACGTGTTCGGTGAGGACGCGCTACCCGGGCTGATCAACGCGGGCATCGACTGCATCGAACACGGCACCGGCATCACCGACGACGTCATCGAGCTGATGCTCGAGCACGGCACGGCGCTGGTCCCCACGTTGATCAACATCGAGAACTTCCCCGGAATCGCCGACGCGGCAAGCAAGTACCCGACGTACGCCAAGCACATGCGCGACCTGTACGCGACGTGCCACCAACGGGTGGCCGCGGCCCACGACGCCGGAGTGCCGATCTTCGCAGGCACCGATGCGGGCGGCATGATCGCCCACGGTCGCATCGGCGACGAGGTCGCCGCCCTGCGAACGGTCGGGCTCTCGGCGACGGACGCACTGGGTGCCGCCTGCTGGGATGCGCGCGTCTGGCTGGGTAGACCGGCGCTGGAACACGGTGCTCCCGCGGACCTTATCTGCTACGCCGACGATCCCCGGCTGCCGGGGGCGCTCGACCATCCCGCGCTGGTCATTTTGCGCGGCAGAGTGTTTCGCTAGTAGACGTCGCGCACGTAGCGGTGGGTCTTGATCAGGTCGTTGACGTAGGCGTGCGCCGCATCGGCGTCCATGCCGCCCGAGTCCGCGACGATCTCGCGCAGTGCTGCGTCGACGTCCTTGGCCATGCGTTTCTCGTCGCCGCAGACGTAGAGGTGAGCGCCGTCCCGAAGCCATCCGAACAGCTCGGCGGCGTTCTCCCGCATCCGGTGCTGGACATAGGTCTTCGGGGCGTCACCGGACCCGTCGCGTGAGAAGGCGAGGTCGAGGCGGGTGAGCGTCCCGGACGTCGCGAAGCCCTCCAGTTCGTCGCCGTAGAGGAAGTCGGTCCGCCGTCGCCGGTCGCCGAAGAACAACCACGACCGGCCCGATGCTCCGGTGGCCCGGCGTTCCTGCAGGAATGCCCGGAACGGTGCGATGCCGGTGCCGGGCCCGACCATGATGATCGGTACGTCGTCGGCGGGCAGGCGGAAGTTGTGGTTGGGCCGCAGGTGGACCCGCAGCCTGTCGCCGCGGTCGGCGAGGAACGTCGATGCCGTGCCGCCGTGCCGCCGCTCGCCTGCGTCGTAGCGCACGGTGGCTACCGTCAGGTGCACGTGATCGGGGTGGGCGAGTGGGCTCGATGCAATCGAGTAGTCGCGAGACTGCAAGGGCCGCAATGCGTCGACCACCTCGTCGACGGTCAGGTCGGCCCGCTTCACGAGGTCGAGCACGTCCTCGCCGTATGCTGCGTCGCCTGCGGCATCCTGCAGAGCCCGCGACGGGATGCGGATCTCTCGATGCTCGGTCAGCAGCACGCCGAGCGGCTGGTCGTTATCAGGGACGACGTGGTCCGGTCCCACGCCGAGTTGGGTGAGCAGCGCGTCGACCAGAACGGGATCGTTGGTGGCGTGTACGGCCAGGGAATCGCCTGCCCGGTAGGTGATTCCGGTACCGGTGAGGTCGATCTCGTAGTGCCGCACCTCCTTGTCGGACCCGGGGACGTTGAGGAGCCGGTTGACGGTGACCCTGGTGTCGACGGGTAGGTGGCGCTCGCGATTCGCGGTGGCGACGGCCTCGGTGGTCGGTGCCGCGGCGAGCGGTGTGGGGGAGGGTGCCGTCTGCGCCTCCTGCAGGAGTTTGACGACGTCGGTGGTCCACGCCGCGGCCGGTTCGTCGTAGAAGCCGTCGACGTCGACGCGCTCGGTCAGCCGGGTGGCGCCCAGCGCCTCCAAGCGCTCGTCGAGCAATTTGCCTGCATTGCAGAACAAGTCGTAGCCCGTGTCGCCGAGTGCGAGTACGGCGAAGCTCAGGTGCTCGAGGCGCTGGGCATCGTCGGCGGCGAGTGCTTCCCAGAAGAGCAGAGCATTGTCGGGGAACTCGCCTTCGCCGAACGTCGAACACACGACCACGAAGTGGGTGGCCGCCAGCAGGTCGGCGTAGTCGACCTGATTCAGCTCGATCGCCTCGGCCGCGATGCCCGCGGCGGACGCGCCTTCGGCGAACGTCATCGCCGCGTCTTCGGAATTGCCCATGTCCGTGCCGTAGGCGACGATCAGCGAGAAGTCGGGTCCGTCGGTCACCTGGCTCCTCGGGGTCGATCGACGCCGTCCGCGTCGAATTAGGGTGACCTTACTTCGATGGAATGTCCGGTGGGGGCCTCCCTTTCGATACTGTCGGCGGCATGCCCGAGCAGCCGCGCCGCGTCGTCGACCTCAGCCACCCGATCCGCGCCGGTCTGGTCACCTATCCGGGCCTGCCCGCGCCGGTGATCGAACCCCATCTGACCCGTGCGGATTCGCGGCAGAAGTACGCGCCGGGAACCGAGTTCGCGATGGACGTCATCACGATGATCGGCAACACCGGCACCTACCTCGACTCGCCGTTCCATCGTTACGCCGACGGGCGCGACCTGGCGGGCCTCGACCTGGAGAGCCTCGTCGGCCTGCGGGCCGAGGTCTTCCACCTCGAAGGCGGCTGGAGCCCGGAGCGCCGCGGCATCGGTCCCGACGCGCTGGCCGGCCGGGACGTGCGCGGTGCGGCCGTGCTGCTGCACACCGGCTGGGATCGTCACTTCGGTACGCCCGCATACGGTTCCGGCGCACCATTCCTGACCGCCGACGGTGCCGAGTACCTCGTCGACGCCGGCGCCACGCTGGTCGGCATCGACTCGCTCAACATCGACGACACCGAGTCCGGTGGGGAGCGCCCTGCCCACACCGTGTTGCTCGGCGCAGGCGTTCACGTCGTCGAACACCTCACTCGTCTGGGCGACGTGCCAGAGACTGGCGCCCGGTTCACCGCCGCGCCGCCCGCCGTCGAGGGATTCGGGACGTTCCCGGTGCGTGCGTTCGCCGAACTGCCGGTCAGGGCCGGCTGAAACCCCAGTCGAGCAGGGCGGCGGCCTGACCGTAGAGGTCGCCGCTGCCGTACATCTGCACCACGACCAGCCGCCGCGTCCCCCGTTGGGCGGCACCGACATAGGTCTTGCGGGCCAGGTTGGTGTAGCCGGTCTTGCCGCCCAAATCGCCGGGATAGCGGCTGAGCAACTCGTTCTGCGCCGCGAGGGTCTTGCCGGGGAAGCGGGCCGACGGCTGCCGCAGGATGTGGGCGATCATCGGATAGGTCAGCGCCGTGCGGAAGATCATCGCCAGGTCGTGCGGCGTCGTCACCGACTCCCAGCCCGGCCCGTCGAGACCCGAGGGCGACGACGCGCGCGTGCTGCGTGCCCCCAGGCTCGCGGCCTTGCGATTCATCGCCGCGACGGCGACGCGCTGCCCGCCCAGCATGTCGGCCAGCATGTTGGCCGCGTCGTTGCCCGACACCATCAGCAGCGCCTCGAGCAGTTGGCGGGTCGTGTACGGCTGGCCCGGCACGAGCCCGACGCACGAACACTCCACCTGGGTGTGCGACTGGTTGGCGCGGGCGAAGTTGTCCGGGCTGAGGTGGTCGAGCACGACCATCGCGAGCAGCACCTTGATCGTGCTTGCCGGCGCGTACGAACCGTGCGGATCCTTCGACGCCAACACCGCGCCGCTGTCGAGGTCGGCCAGCAGCCAGGCCTTGGCCGGGCCGTCGGCGATCGCGGCGGCGGGTTCGACGTTGGGCTGTGCCGTGGCGAGGACGGGAGACGCGGTCAGCATCGTGGCGAGGGCGAGGGCCATCGCCGCGAAGAGTGTCCGCACGAACGCCGACGCTACGGTCGGCCGGACTCGATCCGGTCACGCTCAGATCGCGGTTTGTGGAGTCTCACCCGCGCTCACCGCGGGAAATACTCCACGAATCGCTAGAGCGCGCCGATGGCGGTCGAGCGGTCCTGGGCGAAGCCCCAGTCGAGCAGGCTGGTCGCCTGGTCCCAGTAGGTCGGGCCACCTTCGCGGACCAGGCCGTACATCATGGCCACGACGAGCCGGCGGCCGTTGCGCTCCGCGGCGCCGACGTAGGTCTTGCGCGCCACGTCGGTGAATCCCGTCTTGCCGCCCAGCATGCCGGGGTAGCGGAACAGCATCTCGTTCTGGTTGATCAGCGTGATGGTGCCCGTCTCGGTGGGGAACGGGGCCGTGCGGGCCGAGGTGATCGCCGCGAACGCCGGGTTGGCCAGCGCCGCGCGGAAGATCAGGGCGAGGTCGTGCGGGGTGGTGTAGCCGTCGATCCCGGGGCCGTTCAGGCCCGACGGCGATCCGGCCCTGGTCGCGGCGGCGCCGAGCGCGGCGGCCTTGGCGTTCATCTTCGCCACCGCGGCGTCGGTGCCACCGAGCATGTGGGCGAGCGTGTTGGCCGCGTCGTTGCCCGACACCAGCAGCAGGCCGTCGAGTAGTTCGGCCGCGGTGTAGGTGCGGCCCGCGGCGACCCCGGCGCAGTTGCACTCCACCTGCGTGTCGGCTTCGTCGGCGACCACCGTCGCGTCGAGCGGCAACTCGTCGAGCGCGACGAGCGCGAGCAGGGTCTTGATGGTGCTGGCAGGAGCGTGGGTCACGTACTGATCGCGCCCGGCCAGGATCTGGCCGGTGTCCATGTCGGCGAGGATCCACGCGGGGGCGGGACCGTCGGGCACCGGGACCGCTCCGACCGGCGCAATGTCGACGTCCGCGACGGCCGTGGGTGCGGTGAGGAGGAACACGCCGACGAGACAGCCGAGGAGAGCGGCCGCATACTTGCCCATGGGTTCAGGAGCCTAACCCGACGACGCTGTGTGTGACGCAGGTCGTGTTTGATCCCGAGGCTCCCGGGCTATCCGTGCGGCGCGGGTGACGATCTTGATTCACCATGAATTCACCAACCCCCGTCGCCCCGACGACGAGAGGTATGTGACTTCATGTGCGGCATCGCCGGCGAGATCGCCACAGGGCGACCGGCCAATTTGACGGCGGTCGCGGCCATGACCGATGCCATGGTCACGCGCGGCCCGGACAGCTCCGGCATGTGGTCGAGCGACCGCATCGCGGTGGGCCACCGCCGCCTGGCCATCATCGACCTGTCCAGCCACGGTCACCAGCCGATGCACGACCCCGAACTCGGCCTGACCGTCGCGTTCAACGGCTGCATCTACAACTACCCCGAGCTGAGGCGTGAGCTGAGCGGCAAGGGCTACCGCTTCTTCTCCCACAGCGACACCGAGGTGGTCCTCAAGGGCTACAAGGAGTGGGGCGACCGCGTCGTCGAGCATCTGTTCGGCATGTTCGCGTTCGCCGTCACCGAGACCGACAGCGGCCGCGTCCTGTTGGCCCGCGACCGCCTCGGAATCAAGCCGCTCTACTGGGCCGACATCGTCGAGGCCGACGGCAGCCGGGCGCTGCGCTTCGCGTCCGCGCTGCCCGCCCTCGTCGCGGCAGGCGGCGTCGACACCGACCTCGACCCGGTCGCGCTGCACCACTACCTCAGCTTCCACTCCGTGGTGCCTGCCCCGTACACGATTCTCAAGGGCGTGCGGAAGCTGCCGCCCGGCACGCTCATGCGCATCGAGCCCGACGGGTCCCGCAGCGAGAAGACCTACTGGGAGCCGGTGTTCGAGCGGTCCGACGAACGCGCGGGCTGGTCGGAGCACGACTGGCAGGAGGCGGTGCTCGCGTCATTGCGCACCGCGGTCGAGCGGCGCCTCGTCGCCGACGTTCCCGTGGGATGTCTGCTCTCGGGCGGCCTGGACTCCAGCCTGATCGTGGGACTGCTCGCCGAGGCCGGCCAGCACGGGCTGCAGACGTTCTCGATCGGCTTCGAGGCGGCCGGCGGTGAAGAGGGCGACGAGTTCAAGTACTCCGACGTGATCGCCAGGCACTTCTCCACCGACCACCACCAGATCCGCATCGACACCGCGCGCATGCTGCCGTCGCTGTCCGGTGCGATCGGCGCGATGAGCGAACCGATGGTCAGCCACGACTGCGTGGCCTTCTACCTGCTGTCCGAGGAGGTCAGCAAGCACGTCAAGGTGGTGCAGTCCGGTCAGGGTGCCGACGAGATCTTCGCCGGCTACCACTGGTACCCGCCGATGGCCTACGCCGCCGACAGCGACCCCGCGGACGCGCTGAGCCGTTACCGGCCCGCCTTCTTCGACCGCGGCCACGAGGCGCTCAACGGCCTGCTGCAACCGCAGTGGCGGCTCGACCACGACGCCTCGGGCGACTTCGCGCTGCGGCACTTCTCGCATCCGGGCGCGGCCACGGCCACCGACCGGGCACTGCGCCTCGACACCACCGTGATGCTCACCGACGACCCGGTGAAGCGCGTCGACAACATGACGATGGCGTGGGGCCTCGAGGGCCGCGTGCCGTTCCTCGACCACGAGCTGGTCGAACTCGCCGCGACCTGCCCGCCCGAACTGAAGACCGCCCACGACGGCAAGGGCGTGCTGAAGGAAGCGGCGCGGCAGGTGATCCCGGCCGAGGTCATCGACCGGCCGAAGGGCTACTTCCCGGTGCCCGCGCTCAAGCACCTGGCCGGCCCGTACCTGGACCTCGTTCGGGACGCCCTGCACAGCGACGCCGCCCGGTCGCGCGGACTGTTCGACGCCAAGGCGGTCGACGGACTGCTCGCCGACCCGAACGGCAACCTCACCCCGCTGCGCGGAAACCCGCTGTGGCAGGTCGGGCTGCTCGAACTGTGGCTGGCCCGCCACGTCGACGGAATCGGATGACGTGACCACCCGGGCAGCCGATCAGACCGAGCCCACCCAGGGCGTCGTCCAGGACCTGGGCTGGGGCCGGCTGGTGTTCGGCCAGACGTTCGCCGACCCAGACGAGTTCGGCAACGCGCTGCGGGGGGAGGCGAGTGGTCGGCGCGACATCGGGATGTACCTCGACGCGCCGCACGTGTTCGTCGCGCTACACCCGCACGAGTTCTTCATCGACCCCAGCTTCACCTACCGGCTGACCTTCGATCGACCGGGTGACTACCGCCCCGCGGACGTCACCGGGGTGTCGGTGCGCGACGTCACCTCGCTCGAGGACTGCGCGGCGATCAACCACATCTACGTGCAGTGCCGCATGGTTCCCGCCGACGTCGACCTGATGTGGCGCAACGCCGAGTCCGAACCGCACATGGTGTACCTGGTCGCCACCGACGACGAGACGGGCGCCGTGATCGGCACCGTCACCGGGATCGACCACCGGATGCTGTTCGACGACGAGGAGAACGGCTCGAGCCTGTGGTGTCTTGCCGTCGACCCGACCGTCTCGCGGCCGGGTGTGGGTGGGCTGCTGGTGCGTTCACTGGTCGAGGAGTTCGTCCGCCGCGGCCGCTCGCAGATGGACCTGTCAGTCCTGCACGACAACGAGGGCGCCATCGCGCTGTACGAGCGGATGGGATTCGAGCGGGTGCCGCCACTGGGCATCAAGCGCAAGAACGCCATCAACGAGAAGCTGTTCGCCCCGGTCCAGGAGGAGGAGGGGCTCGCCGAACTGAACCCCTACGCGCGGATCATCGCCGACGAGGCGATCATGCGTGGCATCGCGGTCGAGGTCCTCGACGGCAAGGGCGGTTACCTGCGGCTCACGCACGGCGGCACCAGCATCGTGACGCGGGAGTCGTTGTCGGAGTTGACGAATGCCGTTGCGATGAGTCGCTGCGACGACAAGCGCGTGGCTCGCAAGGTGGTGTCCGATGCGGGCATCCGGGTGCCCCACGGACGCACGGCCACCTTCGACCGCGAGGACTACGAGTTCATGCGCGAGGCCGGGTCGGTCGTGGTCAAGCCCGCGCGGGGTGAACAGGGCGCAGGGATCACCGTCGGGGTGAGCAAGCCCGACGACCTCGACCGCGCGATCGAGTGGGCCGCCAAGCACTGCCCGGACGTCATCATCGAGGAGCGGTGCGAGGGCGAGGACCTGCGTCTGGTCGTCATCAACGGCAAGGTGATCGCCGCGGCGGTCAGACGGCCGCCCGAGGTCGTGGGCAGCGGCACGCACACCATCCGGCAGCTGATCGAGGCGCAGAGCCGCAGACGGTCGGCCGCCACGCACGGCGAGTCGGTCATCCCGGTCGACGCGCTCACCGAGGACACCGTGCAGGAAGCAGGCTGGAAGCTCGACGACATCCTGCCCACCAACGAACGCCTCGTCGTGCGTCGCACCGCCAACCTGCACACCGGCGGCACGATCGTCGACGTCACCGACGACATCAACCCGAAGCTGGCCAAGGTCGCCGTCGACGCCGCCGACGCCATCGGAATCCCGGTCACCGGAATCGATCTCATGGTGCCGGACATCTCGGAGGACGAGTACGTCTTCATCGAGGCCAACGAGCGGCCGGGCCTGGCCAACCACGAGCCGCGCCCCACCGCGCAGGCGTTCGTGGACCTGTTGTTCCCGCGGACCGCGGCGACGCCGTGGGCGTGGCAACCGGGCCCCGTCGAGCAGACCTAGCGAGGGCCTACGATCTCTGAGCGTCACCCCGCGTGGGGACGCACTCTCGAACCGAGCCCCGAAGGAGCAAACGTGTCCGAAATCGCGGCCATGCCCGTGGACGACCGAACGTGGATGGTCGACACGCTGCTGGCGCTGCTGCAGACCCCGAGCCCGTCGGGTCGCACGGACGCGGTGATGCAGTTGATCGGCGACATCCTCGACGGACTCGGCGTGCCGTTCACGCTGACCCGGCGTGGCGCGCTGACCGCCGAACTGCCGGGCGAGTCGGACACCATCGACCGTGCGCTGGTCGTGCACGCCGACACCATCGGGTGCATGGTCCGCGACCTCAAGGACAACGGCCGCCTCGAACTGGTGCCGGTCGGCACGTTCTCGGCGCGGTTCGCCGCAGGTGCCCGCGTCCGCATCTTCGGCGGCGATCCCGATGCGTTCATCACCGGAACGATCATGCCGCTCAAGGCAAGTGGGCACGCGTTCGGCGACGAGATCGACACCCAGCCCACCGACTGGGAGCACGTCGAGGTGCGCGTCGACCGGAAGGTGTCCTCGCGCGCCGACCTGCAGCAGCTCGGCCTCAACGTCGGCGACTTCGTCGCGTTCATCACCAGTCCCGAACTCACCGAGGACGGGTTCATCGTCTCGCGGCACCTCGACGGCAAGGCCGGTGTGGCGGTGGCCCTCGCGCTCGCCCGCACCGTCGCCCAGAAGCAGATGGTGTTGCCGCACCGCACCACGATCATGGTCACGATCACCGAGGAGGTCGGCCACGGCGCGAGCCACGGTCTGCCGCCGGACGTCGCCGAACTCATCTCGGTCGACAACGCGGTGTGCGCGCCAGGGCAGCACTCCATCGAGGACGGCGTGACGATCCCGATGGCCGACTTGCACGGCCCGTTCGACTACCACCTCACCCGCAAGCTGTGCCGCCTCGCCGAGGACCACGGCATCCCGCACGCGCGCGACGTCTTCCGCTACTACCGCTCCGACGCCGCAGCCGCCATCGAGGCCGGCGCAGGAACCCGCGCCGCGCTGGTCGGCTTCGGGCTCGACGGCAGCCACGGGTGGGAGCGCACGCACCTGCAGTCGCTGGAGGCGACCTACAACCTGCTGAACTGCTGGATGCAGACGCCGCTCACCTTCGGCAGTTGGGACGCCCACCCGTCGGGCAAGCTGCGTGACTTCCCGTCGTCGAAGCAGCCCGCGCCGAGCGAGCAGTGGGTGCCGCTGTCGCGCGGTGACTTCACCGAGCCGGGCGAGTGGTCGGGGGAGCAGTGGCCGCCCGCCGAGGGTCCGCAGGCTTGATTCGACGTTCGGGTTCGCCAAGCGTGCGTTCGGCGGTAGAACTCTTGGTGTGCTGAGCCTCGAAGAGATCTCCGACCGCCTCGAAATCCAGCAGCTGCTGGTCGACTACTCCACGGCGATCGACAACCGGCGGTTCGACGACCTCGACCGCGTGTTCACCCCGGATGCCTACATCGACTACCGCGCCATGGGTGGCATCGACGGCACGTTCGGTGACGTGAAGAAGTGGCTGGCCGAGGTGCTGCCGAACTTCCCGGCGTACTCCCACCTGATCGGGAACTTCGACGTGAAGATCACCGGCGATACAGCCACGTCGCGGATCATCTGCTTCAACCCGATGATGCTGGGCGGTTCACCCGAGGCGCCGGGGCAGATCATGTTCTGCGGGCTCTGGTACGACGACGAGTTCGTGCGCACGGAGCAGGGCTGGCGGATGACGCGGCGCGTCGAGACCAAGTGCTTCGACAAGATCGTCTGAGCGGCTGCCGCCGCCGGGTGGCCGCGATTTCCATCTGACCAGCACGCTCTGGCACAATGGGCGGCTGTCTGCCGCGCGACTCCGTTCGATGCGCGATCCGCAAGCTCCTCGCTGGAGGTTCGTGCGGTCACGCGCCCGATGCGCCGCGCGGCGGTCACACACGCAGTGCAAAACCGGACCTGGCAACCTGCCCGAGTCGCTGAATTGCAAGCGTGGCAATCACAGGAGTAGTAGTTCGACATGGCTGTCAAGATCAAGCTCGCCCGCTTCGGCAAGATCCGCAACCCCCAGTACCGCATCTCGGTCGCCGACGCGCGCAACCGTCGCGACGGACGCGCCATCGAGGTCATCGGCAAGTACCACCCGAAGGAAGAGCCGAGCCTCATCGAGATCGACTCCGAGCGCGCGCAGTACTGGCTGAGCGTCGGCGCACAGCCGACCGAGCCCGTCCTGGCGCTGCTGAAGATCACCGGTGACTGGCAGAAGTTCAAGGGCCTCCCGGGCGCCGAGGGCACCCTGCGGGTCAAGGAGCCCAAGACCAGCAAGCTCGACCTCTTCAACGCCGCCCTTGCCGCCGCGGACGACGCGCCCACCGGCGCTGCCACCACGCCGAAGAAGAAGAAGGCTCCGGCCGCCAAGGCCGAGGGCGACACCCCTGGGACCGCTGATGAGGCGACCGCCACCGCCGGCGAGACGCCTGAGGCCGCAGCCGAGGCCGCCGAGGCCGACGCACCCGCTGCCGAATGAGCACGGTCGTCGTCGACGCCGTCGAGCACCTGGTGCGCGGAATCGTCGACAACCCGGATGACGTTCGCGTCGACCTCGTGACCAACCGCCGCGGCCGGACCGTCGAGGTGCACGTGCACCCCGACGATCTGGGCAAGGTGATCGGTCGCGGCGGTCGTACCGCGACGGCGCTGCGCACCCTGGTCGCCGGCATCGGCGGTCGCGGTATCCGCGTCGACGTGGTGGACACCGACCAGTAGCGAACACCGTTCATGGACCTCGTGGTCGGTCGGGTCGCCAAGGCTCACGGCGTGACCGGTGAGGTGGTCGTCGACGTTCGCACCGACGACCCCGACACCCGGTTCGCCCCGGGAATCACGCTGCGCGGCAAGGTGGGTCGCAACGGACCCGAGCGACCGTTCGTCGTCGAGTCGGTGCGCGACCACGCGGGCCGGCTGCTGGTCCGCCTGGAGGGCGTCGCCGACCGCAACGCCGCAGACGCGTTGCGCGGCACGCTGTTCCTGGTCGACACCACCGACCTGCCGCCCATCGACGATCCCGACGAGTTCTACGACCACGAACTCGAGGGGCTGCGGGTGCGTACGGTCGCCGGAGCCGACGTCGGCGTCGTCGCCGAGGTCCTGCACACCGCGGCGGGGGAGCTGTTGTCGGTCAAGACCGGTGAGGGTGCCGAGGTGCTGGTGCCGTTCGTCGGAGCGATCGTGACGTCGGTGTCGAGGCAGGATCGGCTGATCGAGATCGATCCGCCGGACGGTCTGCTGAATCTCGAAGACCTGTAGGCGCGACGTGCGCGTCGACGTCATCACGATCTTCCCCGACTACCTCGCGCCGCTGCGACAGTCGCTGCCCGGCAGGGCCATCGAGTCCGGCCGGGTCCGACTGGGCGTGCACGACCTGCGCGGGTGGACCCACGACGTCCACCGCTCGGTCGACGACTCCCCGTACGGGGGCGGGCCGGGCATGGTGATGACCGCGCCGGTGTGGGGCGCCGCCCTCGACGAAATCTGCACTGCCGAATCGCTTCTCGTCGTACCTACGCCGGCGGGTCGGCTGTTCACCCAGGCGACCGCGCAACGCTGGAGCACCGAGCAGCACCTGGTGTTCGCGTGCGGACGCTACGAGGGCATCGATCAGCGCGTTGCCGACGACGCCGCGCGGCACATGCGGGTCGAGGAAGTGTCGATCGGCGACTACGTCCTCAACGGCGGCGAGTCCGCGGCCCTCGTCATGATCGAGGCCGTCGTCCGCCTGCTGCCCGAGGTCATCGGGAATCCCGCGTCGCACCAACAGGATTCGCACTCCGACGGGCTCCTCGAAGGGCCCAGCTACACCCGGCCGGCCAGCTATCGGGGCCTCGACGTGCCGCCCGTGCTGCTCTCGGGCGACCACGCCAAGATCGAAGCGTGGCGGCGGGAACAGTCGCTGGAGCGCACCAGGGAGCGCCGACCGGACCTGCTCGGTTAGATCCGACCCTCGGGGAACATCGTCTTGACCGCCTGGGTAATCGTCTGACGCGCCTCGTCTGCCCCTGCGGGCTGCATCGAGCTGATCGCGATGACGTAGCGACGGTCCCGGCCGACCACACCGGTGGACAGGTGCATCCAGTCGCCGCTCACGCAGCACATCCAGCCCTGCTTGACCGCGACGGGTTCACCGGGGAGGCCCTCGGGGATGCCGAAGCGCTGCGGGTACACGCCGCCGGGCACCATGCCGTCGGGCGCGGTCGGCGTCGACGCCGCCAGGTTGGACAGGATGATGCTCGCCTGCTCCGACGGCAGTCCGCCCGTGCCCGCCAGCATCATGTCGTAGTAGCGCACCAGGTCGGTCACCGTGCTGATCGTGTTGAACCACCGGCCGTTGCTGGGCGGCCGCGTCGAACCGAGCCCGTAGCGCGCCACGACGCGGTTGATGATCGCGCTGCCGCCGCTGCGGTTCCAGAACACCTCTGCGGCGCTGTCGTCCGACGACCGCAGCATGACGTCGAGCATCTTGCGGTCGGCGGGCGACAGTTCGGTCTGCCCCTTGGACACCTGCAGCAGCAGGTCGTCGGCGATGAAGAGCTTGACCACCGACGCGATGGCGATGGTCTCGTTGCTGCCGTTGGTGATCAGCTCACCGGTGTTGCGGTCGAGGACGGCGACGGTGACGTCGGCGCCCGACTCGGCGGCCTCGGCGGTGGCCAGCCGCTCGCGGTCGGCCAGGCCGAGGAACGTCCGGGGCGGCTGGTCGGGGGGAGCCTCGGGCAACGGTGCCATGTCGCCCAGCGGTGCGACCACGGTCAGCTGAGGCGCCTCGGGGTTGGGCGGCGGGTTGCCGTAGACCCTCGCCTCGCAACCCGACAACACCGTGACGACGGCTGCGGCTGCGGCCGAGACCATCAGCAGCTTCGACGGCTGCCGGTGCATGGCGCTCCTCCGGGAGGGTTAGTCTGGGCACGTACTGAGATCGACCCCGGGGCCGGTCGGGCGGGGGTGCTCGCGCTCCTGGCCCGCGGCTTCAAGCCTAATCGCTCTGCGCTGCGGGTGCCGCGCGTGGGAATCCGCATCGACGCGATTTCGCCGCTCGGGGGGCGGTCTGGCACAATTGAGCAGTTGTCCGCGCACGGCTCGGGGCCTTTCACTTCATCATGGCCACGGTCTGCTGCGGGATGCACCTCACACGTACGCATGACAATCGGCCTGGTGCTGCGTCGCTACCGCGATGACGCACCCGGGCCCACACGACAGGAAGTGTCTCCGATGAACACGCTGGACTTCGTCGACCAGACGTCGCTACGCGACGACATCCCGACCTTCGGCCCCGGTGACACTCTCAACGTGCACGTCAAGGTCATCGAGGGCTCCAAGGAGCGCGTCCAGGTGTTCAAGGGCGTCGTGCTGCGCCGCCAGGGCGGCGGCGTGCGCGAGACCTTCACCGTGCGCAAGGAGAGCTACGGCGTCGGCGTCGAGCGCACCTTCCCGGTGCACTCGCCCAACATCGACCACATCGACGTCGTCACCCGCGGTGACGTCCGTCGCGCGAAGCTCTACTACCTGCGCGAGCTGCGCGGCAAGAAGGCCAAGATCAAGGAGAAGCGCTGACCCGCGCTGCTGGGTTCAGTAGCTTGATCACCTTCGTGGCTACTCTGTTGGCGTGACCGGACCCGCCGACGCCGCAGACGCTGCCGAGACCGACGCAACCTCTCGCGATGCCGTGGAAGCGGACCCGCCGAAGAAGAAGCGCGGCGCTCTGCGCGAAGCGGCAATCCTCCTGACGATCGCGATCGTCTTGTACTACGTGATGCTCACGTTCGTCGCGCGGCCGTACCTGATTCCGTCCGAGTCGATGGAACCGACGCTGCACGGCTGCCCGGGATGCGTCGGCGACCGGATCATGGTCGACAAGGTCAGCTACCGCTTCGGCGAACCCGAGCCGGGTGACGTCATCGTGTTCAAGGGCCCGCCCGCGTGGAACGTCGGCTACAAGTCGATCCGCTCGGACAACCCGGCCCTGCGCTGGGTGCAGAACACGCTGTCCGTGGTCGGCTTCGTGCCGCCGGACGAGAACGATCTGGTCAAGCGCATCATCGCCACCGGCGGTCAGACCGTCGAGTGCCGCGCGGCGACAGGTCTGACGGTCGACGGCAGGAAACTGAACGAGCCGTACCTCGATGCGAACACGATGATGGCCGACCCCGCGATCTACCCCTGCCTGGGCAACGAGTTCGGACCGGTGACGGTGCCCGACGGCCGGCTCTGGGTGATGGGAGACAATCGCACCCACAGCGCCGACTCACGCGCGCACTGCACGAACCTGCCCGCCGACGCCCAGCGCGGCCTGCTGTGCACCGGCGATCCCATGGCGGGCACGGTCCCGGTGGACAACGTCATCGGCAAGGCGCGGTTCATCGCCTGGCCTCCGGGCCGGTGGGGCGGCGTGTCCAGCGTGAATCCGCAGACCTCTCAATAAGCATCCCCGTGGCTCTGACCTGGCCCCCGCGCACCGTGATCCGCAAGTCCGCGGGTCTGCGCACACTCGAATCCGCGCTCTACCGAGGCGGTCTCGGCCCGGTGGCCGGGGTCGACGAGGTCGGTCGGGGGGCCTGCGCCGGACCCCTGGTGGTCGCCGCCTGCGTGCTCGGGCCCAACCGTCTGGAGAGCCTGGCGGCACTCGACGACTCGAAGAAGCTCACCGAACGGGAGCGCGAACGGCTGTTCCCACTGATCCGCCGGTATGCGCTGGCCTATCACGTGGTGTTCATCCCCTCGACCGAGGTGGACCGGCGCGGCGTGCACGTCGCCAACATCGAGGGCATGCGGCGGGCGATCGCCGGGTTGCCGCTGCGACCGGGCTACGTGCTGAGCGACGGCTTCCGGGTGCCCGGCCTGCCGATGCCGTCGCTTCCGGTGATCGGCGGCGACGCGGCGGCGGCCTGCATCGCCGCGGCGAGCGTGCTGGCCAAGGTGAGCCGTGACCGGCTGATGGTCGAGATGGAGAAGACGCACCCCGGCTACGGTTTCGCCGTCCACAAGGGGTACTGCACGTCCACCCACACTGCGGCACTGGCCGAGCTGGGCCCGTGCAGCGAGCACAGGTACTCGTTCGTGAACGTGCGGCGGGCGGGCAACCACAACGAGGTGACGGTGCGTGACGGTGATCTGGAATGGGACGGCGGCGGGCTCGAATCCCTGCCCGACGAGGAGCCGACGCAGCGCGCGGAATGGGGCTGAGGGAAGATGGATCGGATACCGACCGGAGGACCGCTGAACCGATGAGTGCCGAAGATCTCGAGAAGTACGAAACCGAGATGGAACTCTCGCTGTACCGCGAATACAAGGACATCGTGGGGCAGTTCAGCTACGTCGTGGAGACGGAGCGCCGGTTCTACCTCGCCAACAGCGTCGAGATGGTGCCGCGCAACGCCGACGGCGAGGTCTACTTCGAACTGCGTCTCGCCGACGCCTGGGTCTGGGACATGTACCGGCCCGCACGGTTCGTCAAGCAGGTGCGCGTGATCACCTTCAAGGACGTCAACATCGAAGAAGTCGAGAAGCCGGAACTAAGGCTTCCCGAGTGACGTGGCCTTCCGAGTGACGTGACCGACGCGCCCGTCGCCGTGGTCACCGGCGCCAGCCGTGGTGCCGGGCTCGGCATTGCGACCGCGCTGCTGCGGTGCGGCTGGCAGGTCTACGTCACGGGGCGCACCATCACCGATCCCGGCGACGGGCGCATCGCCGTACCGGTCGACCACCGCGACGACGCGCAGGTCGAGGCGCTCTTCGCGCGCGTGGCCAGGGACTCGGGTGCGCTGCACCTGCTGGTGAACAACGCCGCCGCGATCGACGATCAGCTGACCGGTGCGAAGCCGTTCTGGGACAAGCCCCTTCACCTCGCCGACGTCCTCGACGTCGGCCTGCGGTCGGCCTACGTCGCCTCCTGGTACGCGGCACCGCTGCTGGTGCGCGGCGGGCGCGGGCTGGTCGCGTTCACCTCGTCACCCGGGGCGGTCTGCTACATGCACGGCCCCGCCTACGGGGCGCAGAAGGCAGGCGTCGACAAGCTGGCCGCCGACATGGCCGTCGACTTCGCGGGGACGGGCGTCGCCACCGCGTCGATCTGGATGGGCATCTTGCTCACCGACAAGTTCCGCCGGGCGTTCGACGGGCATCCCGACGCACTGGCCCGCACCGCCGAGCACGCCGAGACGCCGGAGTTCACCGGCTACGTCATCGACGCGCTCTACCGCGACCCCGAACTGCCCGACCTCAGCGGCCGCACGCACATCGGCGCCGAACTGGCCGTGCGCTACGAGATCACCGACGAGGGTGGCCGCCGGCCGCCGTCGCACCGGGAGGCGTTCGGCGCGCCGCGGGTTCCGCATCCGGCAGTCATTCGCTGAGTCGCGCCGAGCGCGGTACCGCGGCGGTCATACCTGCGAGACTTAGTGCATGAGCACCACACCGCAGTGCTGGCTGACCGACATGGATGGCGTTCTGGTCCGGGAGGAGCACGCCCTGCCCGGGGCCGCCGAGTTCCTCCAGGCGCTCACCGACCGGCAGCGGCCCTTCCTGGTTCTCACCAACAACTCGATCTTCACCCCGCGCGACTTGGCGGCCCGGTTGGCGCGGTCGGGGCTGATCGTGCCGGAGGAGTCGATCTGGACGTCGGCCCTGGCGACCGCGGCGTTCCTGCACGACCAGCTGCCGGGCGGGTCGGCGTACGTGATCGGCGAGGCGGGCCTGACCACGGCCCTGCACCACGTCGGCTACACGCTGACCGACGTCGGCCCGGACTTCGTCGTACTGGGGGAGACGCGCACGTACTCCTTCGAGGCCATCACCAAGGCGATCCGCTTGATCCTCGGCGGGGCACGCTTCATCGCCACGAACCCCGACGTGAGCGGACCGTCGGCGGAGGGACCGCTGCCCGCCACGGGATCGGTCGCCGCGCTCATCACCAAGGCGACCGGCCGGGAGCCCTACTTCGTCGGCAAGCCGAATCCGATGATGTTCCGTAGCGCGATGAACCGCATCGAGGCACATTCCGAGGGCACCGTGATGATCGGCGACCGGATGGACACCGACGTCGTCGCGGGCATCGAGGCGGGGCTGGACACCATCCTGGTGCTCACCGGCTCCACCACGCGCGAGGACATCGAGCGCTATCCGTTCCGGCCCAGCCGGGTGTTCGACTCCATCGCCGACGTCATCGATCTCGTCTGACCCGACGTGCGTGGCCGCGGTGCACCCCGCGCCCCATATCGTGATCGCATGACCGACCGACCCGACCCCACCCGGCCGCTGGCCGGGGTGCGGATCATCGAGATCTCGAGTTTCGTGGCCGTGCCGCTCGCCGGCATGACGTTGGCCCAGCTGGGCGCCGAGGTCACCCGCGTCGATCCGGTCGGCGGTGCCGCCGACTACCACCGGTGGCCTCTCACCGACGACGGCACCAGCATCTACTGGGCAGGGCTCAACAAGGGCAAGCAGTCGGTGGCCGTCGACGTCCGTTCCGAGCAGGGACAGGACCTGATCCAGCGTCTGATCGCCGATGCGGGCATCCTGATCACCAATGTCGCCGGGCGGCAATGGCATTCGCACGAAACGCTGGAGCGGCTCCGGCCCGACCTCATCCACGTCGAGGTCTCCGGCCGCGCCGACGGGGGCACGGGCGTCGACTACACGGTCAACGCGGGCATCGGATTCCCGATGGTCACCGGCCCCACCGCGCTGGCGACCCCGGTCAATCACGTCCTGCCGGCGTGGGACGTCGCGTGCGGGCTGTACACCGCACTCGCCGTCGTGACCGCGGTGCGACACCGTGACGCGACCGGGGCCGGGCAGCGCATCTCGATCCCACTGGAGAACGTCGCGCTCGCCACGGCGGGCAACCTCGGCTTCCTCACCGAGGTGATGATCAACGGTGCGTCGCGGTCCCGGATCGGCAACTCCATCTACGGCCAGTACGGTCAGCACTTCACCAGCTCCGACGGCGAGTCGTTCATGGTGGTGGCGCTGACCGGACGGCACTTCCGCGATCTGACCGAACTGACCGGCACCACCAAAGCCGTTGCGGCCCTTGGTATTGCGCTCGGCGCGGACTTCACCGACGAGGGCGACCGCTATCGGCACCGCGACGCGCTCACCGGGCTGTTCACCGTGTGGTTCACCGCGCACAGCGCTACCCAGGTGTCCGATGCACTGTCCTCGACGTCGATCCTGTGGGAGCGGTACCGCACCTTCGCCGACGTCGTCACCGACGCCAAGGTGACCGACAACCCGCTGTTCACCTCGCTCGATCAGCCGCGGGTGGGCACGCATCTGGCACCCGGCCTACCCGTGGCGATCGACGGCACCTACCCGGCGGCGGTGCCCGCACCGGAACTCGGTGACCACACCGCGGCGGTGCTGCGCGACCGCCTGGGACTGTCCGACGACGACGTCCGGGCGCTGACCGACGCGGGGACCGTGGCATGAGCGCCCTGCTCGCGGTCCTGGACGTCCACGGCGACGGAACCACCTGGGTCGGCCCTGCGAGTGGACCCGAGGGCAAGCGGGCGTTCGGCGGTCAGTTCATGGGCCAGAGTCTCGCCGCGGCCGCCCGCACGGTCGCGCCGGAGAAGCAGCCCACCAGCATGCATCTGCAGTTTCTGCGGGGCGGTGAGGCGGGCGATGCCGTCGACTACGCCGTCACCGAGGTGTTCGACGGCCGCACCGCTGCCGCGCGACGCGTCGACGCCACACAGGCCGGACGCCTGCTGACCGCGGCCACCGTGTCGTTCGCCGCACCGATGGCCGGTCCCGAGCACGGCCGTCGCGATGCGATGCCCGGTGACCCCGAGGCGCTGCCGCGCACCGGTCCCGCGGGACCTGCCCCGTCGATGCCGCTCGACGAGATCGACATCAGACTCGACGACGACCGGTCCACGGGCGAGTTCGTGCGGCGGCTGTGGTGGCGCGTGACCGTCCCGGTGCCAGACGACGCATTGCTGCACGCGGTGATCGCGGCGTACGTCTGCGACGTCTACATGATCGATCCGGCACTGGCCGTCCACGGTCATTCGATGGCGGCCCGAACGCACCGCAGCGGCACCACCGACTCGTCGATCTGGTTCCACCGGCGGGTACACGCCGATCGGTGGAACCTGTTGGAGACCCGCTCGCCGGCAGCGGCGCGCGGCCGCGGCGTCATCACCGGCAGCCTCGTCGGGTCCGACGGGGTCATCGCGGCCACGCTGGCGCAGGAGGGGCTCATCGCCGAGCGGGAGCAGCCTCCCGCCGGCTGAGCCCGCTGGGCGTGCGCCCGCGAACCCACCTGCGCGACACCGTCACCAGACGGGTCAGCAGGATGCCGACGACGATCGCGGCCAGTACGCCCACGAACCTGTGCTCGCCGAACAGCGGATACACCTGGTAGTGCGTCAGGTAGATGAACAGCGACGCCTCGGCGATCACGCCTGCGGTGACCGTGAACGCCGACGGGCAGCGGATGGCGGGCAGCCAGATCAGCAGCGCCAGGCCGACGAACACCAGGGCCTCGCGGTTGGGCTGGCCGAAGTACCCGACGATGCCGACGGCGAGGACCGCGGTCACGGCGAGCCGCTGCCACACCGTGGACGACTTCGAGGCGGCCCAGCCGATCGCGAAGAACCAGAACGCCAGCATGGTGAACCATGCGGCCTTGCCCAGGCCGATCCCGAAGACGTCCCACCGCAGGGCCATGCCCAGGGCAAGGAACGCTGCCGCGACGCCGAACGGCCATCGGCGTTCGGCGCGGTCGCCCCACCGCGTCGCGCACAGCAGCGCCAACCCCACCAGGACCCACACCAGGACTTCGACGAACCACAGCCGCCCGGCGGTCATGCTGTCCTCTGGACCGAGGAACTTGTTGGCCAGCAACAGATTCGAGGCGGCGTAGTCGTCGGTGACGAGTAGTGCGAACGCCACCCACGCAATGGCGGGCACGGCGATCCAGCCGATGGTGCCGACGAGGTGGCGCACCCGGGTGGCGCGCGGCAAGGGCGTGAGGCAGAAGCGGCCGAAGTTGTAGCCGGCGACGCCCAGCAGGATGTGCGCGCCGCCCCACAGCACCCACAGCTCGGCGTGCGATCCCGCGACCAGGACGATCGCCGCCGCACGCAGTGCCACGCTGGTCTCGAGCGTCGTTCCCCACCACCGGCGGGTTCTGCGGGCGGACTCCAACTCGCTCAGCGGCAGCCGCTGCCAGTCCGCGGGCAGGTGCCCGAGAGCGCGTTCGAGCCGCACCGACATGGCGACGTAGGACAGCGAATTGCCGCCGAGGTCGACGAAGCTGCTGCGCGGATCGATGTCGGCCGCGTCGATCTGCAGCACGTCGGCGAACAGGCCACGCAGGTCCAGGCGGGCGTCGTCGGTCGCCCGCTCGGCGGCCCGCTCCCGCAGGCTGCGGTAGTCCGGCTTGCCGGTGGGCAGCCGTGGGATCTCGTCGACGTCGACCACCCGGATCGCCGCCCGGGGAAGCCCGGACGCGTCGACCGCCGCTGCTGCGACGTCGGAGTCCCGTGGACGGGTGGCGGCGCCGACGATCAAGAGGCCGTCGCCGTCGGTGCAGATCGCGTCGACGCCGTCGGCGTGTAGGGCCGACTCGACGCGTTGCAGGTCGATGCGGAGTCCGTACAGCTTCACGAATCGGTCGCTGCGGCCGACCACCTCGTAGAGGCCGTCGGGGCGTCGGCGGGCGACGTCGCCGGTGCGCAGCTCCTCGACGTCGGCACCGGCGGCGAGGTCGGCGGCGGTGTGGGCGTAGCCCATCATCACGTTCGGCCCGCGGTAGCAGAGTTCGCCGGTGCCGTCGGGCATGCCGTCGACCGGTTCGATGCGGAACGAGCCGCCGGGAATCGGAACGCCGATCGACTCGGGGTGGTCGCGGGCGAGGTCCGGCGGCAGGTAGGCCATGCGTGCGGTGGCCTCGGTGGCGCCGTACATGACGAAGAATCGCCACCCCGCCCGCTCGCCGAGATCGGCGAGGCGCCGCACGCGATCCGGGTCGAGTCGTCCGCCTGCCTGGGTGACGTAGCGCAGATTCGGCAGCGACATCGCCTCGAAGCCGATCCGGTCGAGCAGGTCGAAGGTGTGCGGAACGCCGGCGAACGACGTTGCGCCGTGCGTGCGGAACGCGGTCCAGAAGTCGTCGTCGACGACGGACAGTTCGGTGAGCACGAGCGCGGCGCCGCGCAGCAGGTGACTGTGGATCACCGACAGCCCGTAGCAGTACGACATCGGGAGAGTCGTTGCGGCCCGGTCGGTTCGGGTGATGTCGAGGTAGGTGGCGATCGACTCCGCGTTGGCGGCGAGGTTGAACCGGGACAACCGCACCAGCTTGGGCGAGCCGGTGCTGCCGGACGTCGAGAGCAGCAGGGCGAGGTCGGGGTGCAGTTCGGGGGCGCGACGGTGGCGTGGTCCCTCGGTGATGACGCCGTCGGCGACGATGACGTCCGGGTGGTAGGTCTCGATGACCGACCGGTGGTCGCCGCCGGCCGGGACGGGCAGCACCACGTGGTGGCCCGCGAGCGCGCCGAGGTAGGTCACCAGCGTCGGTAGGTCGTTGCGGGTCTCGAGCAGGACGAGCTCGCGGCGCGTGCCCAGTTCGGCGGCCCGGGCGGCGACCCGGGTGGCGAGTTCGGCGTAGCTCAGCGTCTTCTCGGCCGTGATCACCGCGACGTCGTCGCCGTGGCAGGCGAGGTGGTCGACGAGCCGTTCGAACATCATGGCGCTGTCATCGGCCGTCGCGTGGGCGGTCACCGAACACGACGGCGGCGCCGGTGACGTGGATGCGGACCTTCGCGTCGACCGTGGGCGGCGCGACGCTGTGCTGGCGGACGGTGATCGGCGCGGCGTCCCCGCCGAGGTCCACGGTGAGCATGACGTCGTGGCCGCGGAACTCCGACGCCAGGATCGTCGCGATACCGTCGCCGAGGTCGTCGTCGGAGACGGCCGTCGCCTCCAGTTGCTCGGGGCGGAGCATCAGCGTGCCACCGCCGTCGGGGACGGAGCCGCGGACCGGCAGGCGGCCCAGCGCCGAGGTGGCGACCCCGTCGGCCACCGTGCACGGCAGGAGCACGCAGTCGCCGAGGAACTCGGCGGTGAAGCGATCGTTGGGTTCGCGGTAAACCGCTTGCGGCGTACCGACTTTGGTGAACCGGCCGTCGCGCATGACCGCGACCTGGTCGGCGATCGACAGCGCCTCCTCCTGATCGTGGGTGACGATCAGCGTGGTGACACCGGCATCGGAGAGCAGTGCGGCGACGGCCTTGCGGGTCGACGCCCGCAGGCCGGTGTCCAGGGCGCTGAACGGTTCGTCGAGCAGCATGAGCGCGGGCTGGCGGGCGAGGGCGCGGGCGAGGGCCACGCGCTGCTGCTGCCCGCCGGAGAGTTCGTGCGGGCGGCGCGCGGCGTAGGACTCGTCGAGGGCGACCGTGGCGAGTAGCTCGGCGACGCGCTGCTTGGTATCGCGGCGGCCGGACAATCCGTAGGCGATGTTCTGCCCCACGGTCAGGTGCGGGAACAGCGCGCCGTCCTGGGCGACGTAACCCACGTCGCGGCGGTGCGCGGGCGTGCTGCGTCCGGCGGCCGCCACCTGGCGTCCGGCGATGGAAATCGTTCCGCCGTCCAGGTTCTCGAAGCCGGCGACGAGGCGCAGCATTGTGGTCTTGCCGCAGCCGGAGGCGCCGACGACGGCGGTGATGGTGCCCGCGGTCACGCCGAGGTCGATGCCGTGCAGCACGGTGTGGCTGCCGAAGGACTTGACCAGACCGCTGACGTCCAGCGCGTTCGTCATAGCGCGGCCGCCCTGCTCGACTGCTGGAACAGCACGACGGTGACCGGGACCGCGAGTACGACGAGCAGCAGCGCGTACGGTGCGGCGCCGGCGTAGGCCAGCTCGCTCGACAGCGACCAGAACCGCATAGCGAGGGTGTTGGTGCCCGTCGGGGCCAGCAGCAGGGTGGCGGTCAGCTCGGTCGCCACGGCGACGAACACCAGCGAGGCGCCTGCGGCGGCGGCAGGTGCGGTGAGCCGCAACGTAACTCGCAGCAGCGTGCGGGTGGGCGATACGCCGAGAGAGCGCGACGCCTCCTCCAGCGTCGGCGGCACCTGGGCCAGCCCCGACCGCAGGTTCACCATCGCACGGGGCATGAACATCAGCACGTAGGCGGCGAGCACCAGCGTCGCCGTCTGGTAGAGCGGCGGTGCGAAGCGGATCGCCACGGTGACGAGCGCGAGCGCGGTCACGATGCCCGGCATGGAGCTCGTCACGAAGTTCGAGCCCTCGACGAAGCGGGCGAAGAAGCCGCGGTGCCGCACCGCGATCCAGGCGAACGGGAAGGCCAGCACCGTCGTCAGCGCCGCTGCCCCGGCGGCCAGCGCGACGGTCTGCAACGTCGACGGCACGATCTCGTCGAGCGCCCACACGTCGCTGCCGCCGATCCACAGCCACCGCACGATCGTCCACACCGGCACCCCGAGCGACAGCACGGCGAGTGCGGCCAGGGCCGCCAGTGCGGGCAGCGTCATGCCACCGAGGCCGTGGGATGGCGACGTGCGCTGCGCGCCGGATCCGAGGCGGGCGTAGCGGGCGTTGCCGCGGACGCCCGCCTCGCCGACGAGCAACACGAGGCACAGCAGCATGAGGACGCCGGCGAGCGTGCTACCCGCCGCGCCGTCGAACGTGGCCTGGAACTGCTCGAAGATCGCGGTGGTGAACGTCGAGAACCGCAGCATCGCGAATGCGCCGTACTCGGCCAGCAGGTGTACGCCGATGAGCAGTCCGCCGCCGAGGACGGCGAGGCGCAGCTGCGGCAGGACCACGCGCCGAAACACCGCCGCCGGGCTGGAACCGAGTGTGCGAGCGGATTCCTCGATCGCCGGATCTAAGCGACGGAGCGTGGCGGCGGCGGGCACGTAGACGAACGGGAAGTACGACAGCGAGGCGACGAGGATGCCCGCCCAAAAGCCGTGCAGGGTGGGCACGACGCTGACCCAGGCGTAGCTGTTGATGAACGCCGGCACCGCAAGGGGAGCGACGAACAGCGGCCGCCAGATCGCGCGTCCCGGGACGTCGGAGCGCTCCACCAGCCATGCCGCGCCCACGCCGAGCACGATGCAGATCGGGACCGTGACGACGACTAGACCGACGGTGTTGACGAACAGTTCGAGCACCCGCGGTCGCGCAAGGAGTTCCCACACCCGCGCGGGCCCCAGCGACACCACCGACCAGGCGACGTACCCGATCGGCACGAACGTCGCGACCACCAGCAGCACCACACCGGCGGTCAGGACCGGCCCGGGCCGCGTGGCCGAGGCCCGGCCGGGCGTCTCCGACGGAGGTAGGGCGTCGATCAGTGCCGCGTCGACGGCCGTCGCGGTGGGGGTGACCACGTCAGCCACCCATCTAGAGCAGGCCCGCCTTCGTCATCAGGTCGGTGACCTTCTGCGCGTCGAGGTTCGACGGGTTGACGGCGGGCGCCTGGAGGTCGGCGAGAGGCACCAGCGCGGGGTTGGCCGGGACGCCGCTGGCCACGGGGTACTCGAACGAGGTGCCCTTCTCGAGCACTTCCTGGCCGGCCTTGCTGGTGATGAAGGTGACGAACTTCTGGGCGTCTTCCTTCTTCTTGCTGGAGTTCAGGATGCCGCCGCCGGAGATCGAGACGAACGCGCCGGGATCCTGGTTGCGGAAGTAGTGCAGCGCGGTGTTGCCCGAGATCTCCTTGGTCTGCGACTGATCGCGGAACCAGTAGTAGTGGTAGATGATCCCGCCCTCGACCTGGCCGTCGTTGACGGCGCGCAGCGTGGCGATGTTGTCGGAGTAGATCTCGGCGCCCGACTTCATGCCGGCCAGCCACTGGCTGGTGGCCTGCTCGCCGGTCAGTTCGAGCATCGCCGCGACGATGGCCTGGAAGTCCGGCTTGACCGGCGGGCCGCCCCAGCGGCCCTTCCACTCGGGCTTCTCGAGATCCATGATCGACCGCGGCAGCTGGGCCTCGGTGAGCTTGGTCTTGTCGTAGGCGAACACCGTCGTGCGCGCGGCGACGCCGGTCCACTTGCTGGTGGCGGGGCGGAACTGCGGCGGCACCTGGGAGATGGTGGCCTGGTCGACGTCGGTGAACAGACCGTCCTTCTCGACGGCGGCCATGGCGGGCGAGTTCTCGGTGAGGAACACGTCGGCAGGCGACGAGTCGCCCTCGGCGATCAGCTGATTGCCCAGTTCGGTGTCGCCGCCCTGGCGGTAGGTGACCTTGATGCCGGTCTCCTTGGTGAAGGCCTCGATCCACTCCTTGGTCAGCGACTCGTGCTGCGCGTTGTAGACCAGCAGGCCGTCTTCTTCCTCCGACGACGAGCAGGCGGTGAGGCCCGCTGCCAGCGCGACGGCGGCCCCTAGTGCGGTGATGCGACTCCAACGACTACGACGGGCTGACATCGACCGGCCTTTCTACAAGGTGAGGATTGCCTAACGAACATACCCTTAGCAGCTGGCGTGGCCGGTTGCGCTTCGGTGACGTGTGCTGCTCAACCCTCCGCGTCGATGGCCAGCCATTGCTCCAGCGTGATGCCGAACGCATGGGCCTGACACAGCTCGGCGTTGCGCTGGGCGCCGATCGCCGGGTCCACCCACTCGACGAACTCGCGCTCGGGATGGCTGGCGTCGCGCATGTGGATGAAGTAGTCGTACAGGCCGTAGCCCACGACGCGGTCGCGGCGAATGCGAAAGGGCAGCGGCAAACGATAGAGCTTGGTACCACGCACACCGACGTCGAGCAATTCGGCATCGGAGTCCACGACGAGGCGTTCGAATGACAGATAGGTCAGCGCGACGGAGCGCTGATCGGCATTCGGCAGTTGAGCGATGTCCTGGATGAGCAATTCGCTGGCGATCACCTTGCGGTAGTGCCGTTCGTCGAATTCGGCGCCGTGCAGGAAGTAGGTCCCGGTGCCGTCGCACCATTCCACGGCGGGCCTGCCCGTGTCGTCGTGCAGGACGTCGGGCCGCCCCTCTGCCGTGCGGACCGCCGGCAGGGGAACGGCCAGCAGCTCGCCGCGCACCGGGACCAGCCAGCCCAGCCCGGCGCAGCGGGCGGCGCTCATCGACCGCGAGAACCGTGCCCACCGGTCGGCGGTGACGACCGCGTTGTTCTCCATCCAGCGTGCCGTCGGCTCGCGGCGGCGCCTGAGTTCGGCGGCGAGGACCCGGTCACCGGTGGCGCGGCTCGGGTCGTCGCGCGGCTGGCTGTCGAGGTCCTGCGGGAGGAGGTGCGCGAACAGCGTCTGGCCGGGGTCGTCGTCGGCCGCCCAGTACGGCGCAGTCCGCCAGCGCGGGTCGGTCCCGTGGTGCGATGCGATCGTCAGGGCCCGGCTCAGCCTCGCGACGACGCTGAGCTTGGTCGGTGTCAGGCCGCGGGTGTCGCAGAACCGCGCGACCGCATCGAGGACGACGGGACCGTCGAACGGCATCGGCCGGGTTAGTCCCGGACGTACCGGGTTCGGGGGTTCCGGTCGACCGTGGCGCCGATGTCGAACTCCGTCTTGCGCAGCACCCGCCACACGCCCGCAGGCACCTCGAGTTCGCGATGCCGGTCGTGGTCCTTGAGGTGGACGAGCCGGGTGGGTTCGTCGAGGTCGACGAAGACGTCGCCGTTGGCGGCGACGATCTTCGCGAACTCCCGGTCGCTGTCGAGCACGTGGTGATGGCCGGACTCGCTGTGGCCGACGATGCAGGTGGTGACCTGCTCGCGGGTGCCGGCGGGCGCGGACCGGACGGGAAGCAGCATGACTTCGCCGTGGCGGATGGGGTTGTGCATCGACGGTCTCCTCGTGGGGGCGCGGGGTGGGGATGAGGTGAACGTAGCGCTGGGGTCCGACAAGTCCGGAGCTGTACGCTGACGGCGAAAATGGCTGTGGCCGTTGGTCGATGATCATCGACCGCCGCATCACGGAACGGTCACGATTGCATCGCCCGGTGTCGCCGAATCCTTAATTACTCCGGCGAGGTCTTAAGGGTGCTTTAGAGAAACCGACGAGATTGCGGCGAATGTCACGCCGTGCGATGTAACGCTCTTGAAAGGCGCTATTCGCGGGCGTTCGAGCCCGATTTCGAGGTGTCGAGCGCCGGTACGTTGGCTCGTGGGTAGGGGGATCTGCCCAACGAAATCGAAGCAAGGAATTCACTCATGAAATCGATGAATACGGCCGTGCGCCGGGGAATCGCCGGCGTCGTCGCCACCTGTGCCCTCGGAGTCGTCGGCGGAACCGTCGCGATGCCGGCTGCCAGCGCAGCCCCGTGCAACGCCAGCGGCTACGCCAACACTGCCAGCGGCGTGCTGGGTGAAGCGGGTCGGTACCTCGACGCGCACCCCGGCGCCAACGACGTGCTGACCCGTGCGGCCACGCAGCCCGCCGGCGAGGCCGAGTCCTCGGTGCGGGCCTACTTCACGGCCAACACGAACGAGTACTTCGACCTGCAGCGCATCGTCGCGCCGCTGAAGGACCTGCGCAACCAGTGCGGCGTCTCCGTGTCGCCCGCCCAGCTGCAGATGCTCATCGACGAGCTGTAACCAGCAGCAGATCGCACCGCCGCCGCAGCCCAGAGCTGCGGCGGCGGTCGTGGTTTGTGGGGGTTCTTGCGTTCTTGGGTTCTGCGGTGGTGACGTCCTTCCGCGAGCGTGCGTGTCTGCGGGCGACACGCCGTTCGGAAACCCGAGTTTGCGCACGCTCGCGGTGGGCGGGTGTGGATCAGCGAACGAGATGGCGAGGTGCCGTTCAGCTCATCGCGTCAACCCAGATCTCGTGGTTGCAGATAATCGACCGGTTGGGACCGATGTTGTCGCAGGCGATTTGCGGATCGACGTACGGCGGGGCCAGCCGCGAGCCCGCCGGCACAATCCAGTCAGCCCACGGGTTGGCGGGATCCGTCGAAAACGACCCTTGATGAAGCCGCGTGATCGTTCGACTGACAGACGGCGGTGCCGCGATGAAAAGTCCCGGCATGGTGCCGGTACTCGCCCAGTAAGCCGGGTCGCCGCAACCGAGTTCGGGAGATGCGACGACTGTCATCGGCACCAAGTTCGGCCCCGCTTCGGAGCAGATCTGTTGCACGGTCAGTGTCGTGTCTGCGTGCGCGACTGGTGCGAACGCAAATGCACCGGTCGCCAAGGCAATGCCAACCAAGATCTTCATTAGTTTCCCCACCTGTAATTACGCGGCCTCCCCAGCCGGTTGGGCAAGGCTAGCTAAGAGACGGGACTCTGGTGTCGTTTTGCTGCCGTCCGACATAGCGCTGTCAATCGGGCGTTCCCGGCATCGATGGCGTCGCGCACCGCACGACGCTCGCTGCAAGAAGCCCGCAGCAGCGGGCGGCGGCCCTGTGGATGAAGTCGCGTCTGGGGATGGATGGCGTTGGGCGGCGCTTTGGTGTCGTCGTTTGTGAGCAGCGTGGTGGCCATGACGCATCCTTTGACCCGCGCTCAGCTCGGGGCGCTCGGCGAGCAATTGGCGGTAGACCACGTGGAGTCGTTGGGTTGGCGGGTGCTGACCCGCAATTGGCGGTGCCGCTGGGGCGAATTGGACGTGATCGCGGCCGATCCGGTCGAGCGCGCGGTGATATTCGTGGAGGTCAAGACCCGCTCTGGCGACGGGTTCGGCGGCGTCGCTCAGGCGGTGACGCCGCCGAAGGTGCGGCGCCTGCGTCGGTTGGCGGGGCTGTGGCTGGCCGCACAGAGCGGGAGTTGGTCGCAGATCCGCATCGACGTCATCGGCGTCCGGATCGCGCCGGGCGGAACGCCGGAAATCACTCATCTGCGTGGGGTGGGGTGATGGCGCTGGGTCGGGCCTTCTCGGTGGCCGTGCGCGGGCTCGAGGGGCATCTGGTGGAGATCGAGGCCGACATCACCTCGGGTCTGCCGGGGGTGCACCTGGTCGGTTTGGGTGACGCGGCGCTGCAGGAGTCGCGCGACAGAGTCCGTGCGGCGGTGACCAATTGCGGCAACACCTGGCCGATGGCGCGTCTGACGTTGGCGCTGTCGCCGGCGACGTTGCCCAAGACGGGGTCGCTGTATGACATCGCGTTGGCGTTGGCGGTGCTCTCGGCGGCGGGGAAGGCGTCGTGGCCGCGATTGGAGAAGACGGTGCTGCTGGGCGAGTTGGCGCTCGACGGGCGGGTGCGTCCTGTGCACGGGGTGTTGCCCGCGGTGCTGGCGGCCAAGCGCGAGGGCGTGCCGGCGGTGGTGGTCCCGTTCGCCAACCTCGCCGAGGCCAGTCTGGTCGAGGGCATCGAGGTGTTCGGGGCGCGCACCTTGCGCCACCTGCAGGAGTGGGTGGAGGGCAAGGCGGATCTGGACGGGCGCATCGAAGCCCCGGCCTATTCGCCCGACGTGGTGGCCGACTTGGCTGAGGTGGTCGGGCAGACCACTGCGCGGTTCGCGGTGGAGTTGGCCGCCGCCGGCGCGCATCACCTGATGCTGACCGGCCCGCCCGGGATTGGGAAGACGATGCTGGCGCAACGACTTCCGGGGCTGCTGCCCGAGTTGTCGCCCGACGAGTCCTTGGAGGTGACGGCGATCCATTCGGTGGCGGGCCTACTCTCGGGCGACGCGCCGCTGATCACCCGCCCGCCGTTCGTCGCGCCGCACCACACCTCGTCAGTCGCGGCGATGGTGGGCGGCGGGTCCGGGATGGCCCGCCCGGGAGCGGTCAGCCGAGCCCACCGCGGCGTCCTCTTCCTCGACGAGTGCGCGGAGATTGGGACCAGCGTGCTTGAAGCACTACGCACACCACTCGAGGACGGCGAGATACGGCTGGCGCGCCGAGACGGCGTGGCCCGCTATCCGGCGCGCTTCCAGCTGGTGATGGCGGCCAACCTCTGCCCGTGCGCGCCCGCCGATCCGCAGGACTGCGTGTGCCCGGGCGCGATCAAACGCCGTTACCTGGGCAAGCTCTCGGGTCCGCTGCTCGATCGCGTCGACCTGCGCGTCGAGATGCACCCGATCAAGTCCGGGGCGATCGCCGCGGAGGTGACGGGGGAGTCGACGTTGGCAGTGCGCGCCCGGGTGGCGGCCGCGCGAGCCGCGGCGGCCGAACGGTGGGCTGAGCACGGCTTCCACACCAATGCCGAAGTCGGAGGCTCACTGCTACGGCGGCGATATCGACCGTCGCGGGCGGCGATGGCGCCGTTGAGCAGCGCGCTCGATCGCGGCGCATTGAGCGTGCGAGGGCTCGACAGGACGCTGAGGGTTGCGTGGACGTTGGCCGACTTGGGTGGTCTCACCTCGCCGGGGCTGGACCAGGTCACCACGGCGCTCAGCTTCCGCGGTGCGGGGTCGACGAGGTGACCGGCGACATGACCCGCGAGGAGGCGAGAGCCTGGGCGTACCTGTCGCGCGTCGCCGAGCCGCCGTGCGCCGACCTGGCCGACCTGGTGGCTGACGTCGGTCCGGTCGAGGCGGCAGACCTGGTTCGACGGGGCGACGTCGAGGACGGTCTGCTGTCACTCACTGCGGCGCGTCGCGACATGGATTGCGCCGACGAGGATTTGGACCTGCTGGCCCGGATGGGGGGACGGTTGCTGACACCGGGCTGCGCGGAGTGGCCGCACCTGGCGCTGCAAGCCTTCGGTGGCGCGACCGGACGACCGCGAGCGCAGACCCAGCCGCCGATGGTGCTGTGGGCGCTCGGGCCCGAACGGCTCGTCGACGTGACCGAACGGGCGTGCGCGATCGTCGGCACCCGTGCCGCCAGCGCGTACGGCGAACACGTCGCCTCCGACTTCGCCGCCGGGCTCGTCGAGCGTGACGTCGCGGTCATCTCGGGCGGCGCGTACGGCATCGACGGCGTCGCACACCGCACCACCCTGGCGTGCGAAGGGCTCACGGCAGCGGTGCTGGCCGGAGGCATCGACGTGTTCTACCCCAAGGGACACGAGACCATGCTGGGTCGCATCGGCGAGCAAGGTCTGTTGCTGACCGAGTACCCACCCGGCGTGCGACCGGCGCGACACCGATTCCTCGCGCGCAACCGCCTGGTCGCTGCGTGCAGCGGCGCAACGGTCGTCGTGGAGGCAGGGCTGCGCAGCGGTGCCGCAAGCACGGCGGCGTGGGCCAAGGCGCTGGGTCGGCCCGTCTGCGCAGTGCCCGGTCCGGTGACGTCGGCTGCGTCGGCCGGCTGCCACGTACTGCTGCGCGAGGGTGCCAACCTCGTGACCCGCGCCGCCGATCTCGTCGAATACGTCGGCCGGATGGGCGAATTCGAAGCCCAACCCGAACATCCGTCGACACCGCTCGACGGGTTGAGTGACGCCGAGCGGCGGGCCTACGAGGCGTTTCCCGCGCGCGCCGCCAGGACCGTCGACCAGCTCGCCGAAGCCGCGGGCGTTCCCGCCACGCAGCTGCTGGGTCCGCTGGCGACGCTCGAACTCGCCGGCCTGGTGACACGCCACCAGGGCCGATGGCAGCTAACGAGGCGCACGGCGGCCGACGTGCGGTAGCCCACCCAGCGCAGATTGGCGCTCGTATAGTCGGGATATACGACATCGCGGCTGGCAAGCGGCTTCGTGACAGGGAGGTACGAGTGGCAGGGCGCCCGATCCACACGTTCGAGGTGGTGCGTAGCGAGCAGCTGACGCCCCACATGATCCGGCTGGTGCTCGGCGGCCCCGGTTTCGACACCTTCACGCCGAATGACTACACCGACGCGTACGTCAAGGTCGCGATCGTGCGCAACGACGTCGACGTCAGCGCACTACCGCAACCCCTCACGCTCGACAGTTTCAACGAGTTGCCCGAGGAACACCGTCCGGTCGTGCGCACGTACACCGTGCGAAAAGCCGATCCGGAGCGTCGGGAGATCGCCATCGACTTCGTCGTCCACGGCGAACTCGGGGTGGCCGGACCCTGGGCCGCCGCGGCCCAGCCTGGTCAGCCCGCGTACCTGATGGGTCCCAGCGGCGCCTACGCCCCGGACCCGGCCGCCGACTGGCACCTGCTCGCCGGTGACGAGGCGGGCTTGCCCGCCATCAGCGCTGCCCTTGAGGCGATGCCGGCCGACGCCTGCGGATTCGCCTACATCGAGGTCAGTGGCCCGGACGACGAGATCGAGCTGACCGCCCCCGACGGCGTGCAGGTCCGCTGGGTCTACCGCGGTGGCCGTGCCGACCTGGTGCCCGAGGAGCGCGCGGGTGACCATGCGCCGATCATCGCGGCGGTCAAGGAGACGCCGTGGCTGGCGGGTCAGCCGCAGGTCTTCATCCACGGTGAGGCCCAGGCCGTCATGCACAACCTGCGCGGATACATCCGCAAGGAGCGCGGCGTCGACGCGAAGTGGGCGTCGATCTCGGGGTACTGGCGCCGCGGCCGCACCGAGGAGACCTTCCGGCAGTGGAAGGCCGAACTCGCCAAGGCGGAGGCGCAAGCCGGCGACTGACGCCGGGCTGGCACGCTGACCCCATGGCGTTCGGTGACTACCAGCTCGAGATCTACCTGCAGGGCCTGTCCGGCATCGTGCCGTCGCTGCCGATGTCCTTCGCGGAACTGGAGGCGAAGGCCGAGGCCGCGATGCCGCCGTCGGTCTGGTCGTACGTGGCCGGTGGCTCGGGAGACGAACGGACGCAACGGGTCAACGCCACGGCGTTCGAGCGCTGGGGCTTGATGCCACGGATGTTCGTCGGCGCCACGGAGCGCGACCTCACGGTCGACCTCTTCGGTCTGAAGCTCCCGTCGCCGGTGTTCATGGCGCCGATCGGGGTCATCGGCATCTGCGCGCAGGACGGGCACGGCGACGTGGCCGCCGCCCGGGCTGGGGCGCGGACCGGGGTGCCGTTGGTCGTGTCCACGCTGACGGCGGACCCGCTCGAAGACGTGGCCGCCGAGTTCGGCGATACACCCGGCTTCTTCCAGCTGTACACGCCGAAGGACCGCGACCTCGCTGCGAGCCTGGTCCACCGCGCCGAGGCTGCCGGGTACAAGGGCATCATCGTGACGCTCGACACCTGGGTGCCTGGCTGGCGGCCGCGCGACCTGTCGACGTCGAACTTCCCGCAGCTGCGCGGACACTGCCTGTCGAATTACACCAGCGATCCGGTGTTCCGCTCCCGCCTGGCGCAGACGCCGGAGGAGAACCCGCAAGGTGCGGTCCTGCAATGGGTTTCGACGTTCGGCAACTCGCTGTCGTGGGACGACCTGCCGTGGTTGCGCTCGCTGACCAATCTACCGCTGCTGGTCAAGGGGATCTGCCATCCCGACGATGCCCGGCGCGCGATCGACGGGGGAGTCGACGGCATCTACTGCTCCAACCACGGTGGCCGGCAGGCCAATGGCGGTCTGCCCGCGATCGACTGCCTGCCTGCAGTCATCGAAGCGTCCGGCGACGTTCCCGTGCTGTTCGACTCTGGCATTCGCAGCGGCGCCGACATCGTGAAGGCGCTCGCGCTCGGTGCCACGGCCGTGGGCGTCGGGCGGCCGTACGCCTACGGCATGGCGCTCGGCGGCACCGACGGCGTGGTGCACGTGCTGCGGTCGCTGCTCGCCGAGACCGACCTCATCATGGGCATCGACGGCTATCCGTCGCTCGCCGACCTGACCCCGGAGTCGCTGCGTCCCGTTCACTAGCGCGAGCGTGCGCGAAATCGGGTTCCTACCCGGCGTGTCGCCCGCAGACACGCACGCTCGCGGGAAAAAACGGCAGGTATCGAAAGTGTCACGCCCGCGAGTGCCGATCCCATTGCGCGAGCGAACTCTGCCACGGTGGAGGAGTGACGCCGTACGTGATCGCCGTGCTCGAGGAGTTCGACGAGTACCTCGCGCTGCAGTGCGGGCGCTCCGAACACACCCGGCGCGCGTATCTCGGTGACCTGAGGTCGCTGTTCGGGTTCGTCGAGCAGCGCGAGCCCGATGCCAAGCCGTCCGACCTCACGCTGCCGCTGCTGCGGTCGTGGCTGTCGGCTCAGGCGACGGCGGGGGCGGCGCGAACCACGTTGTCGCGCCGCACCTCCGCGGTCAAGACCTTCACCGCCTGGGCGTCGCGGCGGGGCCTGATGGACGTCGACCCGGCGACCCGGCTACAGGTGCCGCGCGCGCACCGCACGCTGCCCGCAGTGCTTCGTCAGGATCAGGCGCGCGACGCCATGGACGCGTTGGATTCCGGTGCGCAGCAGGGCGATCCGCTGGCGTTGCGCGACCGGCTGATCGTCGAGATGCTCTATGCGACGGGAATCCGCGTCAGCGAACTGTGCGGGCTCGACGTCGACGACGTCGACACCTCCCGTCGGCTGGTCCGCGTTCTCGGCAAGGGTGACAAGCAGCGCACCGTGCCGTTCGGCGAACCCGCCCTGCGCGCCACGCAGGCGTGGCTGTCGGGCGGCAGGCCCGCGCTGGTCACCCAATCCTCAGGCCCGGCACTGCTTCTCGGCGCGCGCGGCGGACGCATCGACCCGCGCCAGGCCCGCACCGTGGTGCACCAGACGATGGCGGCCGTCGACGGCGCACCCGACATCGGACCGCACGGCCTGCGGCACAGCGCGGCGACCCACTTGCTCGAAGGTGGGGCGGACCTGCGCGTCGTTCAGGAGATCCTCGGCCATTCGAACCTGGCGACCACTCAGCTCTACACCCACGTCACCGTGGCCCGCCTGCGTGCCGTGCACGATCAGGCCCATCCCCGCGCCTAACCGCGCAGCAGCGCGATCACCTTCGCCATGTCGGGCAGCGCCGACGTGCGGCCGGGCACCTCGTCGAACACGGTCCAGTAGCTGATCCCGTAGCGGCGTTGCCGGTCGACGAGGGTCTCGGCCATCTCGTCGTGGGTGCCGAGCAGGACGAACGGCGATTCGAGGATGAGCCCGGACGCGACGTTGAACATCGCGGCCAATTCCGAGGCGGCCGATGCCCGGTCGGACGTCGGAACGACGAACTGGATCAGGGCGTTCAGTTCGATCGCCTCGAACCGGTCGCCGGCCGCCTCGCGCACCACCGCGATCCGCTCGGCCAGGCCCGCATCGTCGAAGTGCGACAACGTGACCCGCGACGCGTCGTGGCTGTGCGTGATGCCTGCGAAGCCGGCGATGTCGGCGACCTCCCCGGCCAGCCGAAGCACCCGGGTTCCGTTGCCGCCGATCAACAGTGGCACGTCCTTCGGTGACGGCGACACCAATTCCCCGGCGCCTGCGTGCACCTGGTAGTGCTCACCGGTGACGTCGACCGGTTGTCCCGCCAGCAGCGCGCGGATCACCTCGACGGACTCGACGAGCCGGTCCACGCGCGTGGCGCTCCAGTCGAACTTCAGTCCCGCCGCGTCGTATTCGGGCTTCATGTGGCCGGCGCCCAACCCCAGTTCGAACCGCCCGCCCGAGACCGCCGCCAGCGACGCAGTCTCCCTGGCGACCTCGACGGGGTGACGGAAGTCGTTGTTGAGCACCAGCGTGCCGGTGTGCATCCGGGTGGTGGCCATCGCGGCGATGGTGGCGCCGACGAACGGCGAGATCGTGGGGGTCAGGTGGTCGGCGAACGTCATGACGTCGAACCCGACGCTCTCGACTGCCACCGCGTAGTCCGCGAACTCGCGGCCACGGGGGAGCGCGGTCGTCAGGCCGAACCTCATCGGGCGGGTGCGGTGTGTCTCTGCGGCAATCACCATGGGGACGTGTTCCCGCAACGCGGGCATCTTCAATCACGGGTGCAGCGGCTTGAGCCTGATTCGGGTCGTGACCAGCAGCCCGAGGGGGTCGACGTAGTCCGCCCGCGACGCCGCACCCCACATCGCGCCCCAGTGCAGGCATGCCGACGCCGGGCAGCCGGAGTGGCCGGCAGCCAGCGTGCCGACCGGGGTCCCCGCGCCGACGAGCGCGCCCGGCCTGACCGTCGCCCGCACGGGCTCGTAGCTCGTCCGCAATCCGCCGGGATGCGCGACCGACACGACGGGCCGTCCGGCCAGTTCGCCCGCGAACACCACGGTGCCCGGCGCGGCCGAGTGCACCGTCTGACCGTCGACGCCGGCGAGGTCGACGCCGCGGTGGCCGGGCTTCCAGTCGGGTTTCGGCCCGTCGAACACCCGAACCACCGCCGGACGCGGGCGCAGCGGCCAGTCCAGCCGGCCGTCGTCGGCGGCTGCCGCAGGAGCGACGACCAGTCCGACCGTCAGCAGTGCCGTGAGAATCCGCATACGTCCAGCTCAGCGCATCCGACTCGACGACGGAAGGGGCGCCGCTCGGGCCTGGGGATGAACGTGGCACCGTGACGGAGTCCGCGGCTGCGCCCGCCGGTTGCGCGTGGCGAAAGCACGCACGTCAACGGTGTAAACTCAGTCCCGCAGTTCGCTTAGGCGGACTGACTTCGCGCGCCTGTGCCGCAGTCCGACCCCGGAGTTCACACGACGGGGCCCAAGGCTGCACACGCTTGTCGGGCGGTCCCGCCTCGTACGAGGCGGGTCCGGCACGCAACAGACGCCAGGGTCCGGTATCACCCGATTCCGGACGGCAACCGTCAACATGTAAGGACAAGGCAATCATGCCTGTTGTAACAATGAAGCAGCTGCTCGACAGCGGCGCGCACTTCGGGCACCAGACCCGTCGTTGGAATCCCAAGATGAAGCGGTTCATCTTCACCGACCGCAACGGCATCTACATCATCGACCTGCAGCAGACGCTGACCTACATCGACTCGGCATACGAGTACGTCAAGGAGACCGTCGCCCACGGTGGCACGGTTCTGTTCGTCGGCACCAAGAAGCAGGCGCAGGAGTCGATCGCCGACGAGTCCACCCGCGTCGGCATGCCGTACGTGAACCAGCGCTGGCTGGGTGGCATGCTCACCAACTTCCAGACCGTGCACAAGCGCCTTCAGCGGATGAAGGAACTCGAGGCCATGGAGCAGACCGGTGGCTTCGAGGGTCGCACCAAGAAGGAAATCTTGATGCTGACCCGCGAGAAGAACAAGCTCGAGCGCAGCCTCGGCGGTATCCGCGACATGGCCAAGGTTCCGTCGGCGATCTGGGTCGTCGACACCAACAAGGAGCACCTCGCCGTTGCCGAGGCCCGCAAGCTGAACATCCCGGTCATCGCGATCCTGGACACCAACTGCGATCCCGACCTGGTCGACTACCCGATCCCGGGTAACGACGATGCGATCCGCTCGGCCGCGCTGCTGACCAAGGTGATCGCCTCCGCGGTCGCCGAGGGCCTGCAGGCCCGCGCCGGTGCCGGCAAGACCGAAGCCGGCGCCGAAGGTGCCGTCGAGCCGCTCGCCGAGTGGGAGCAGGAGCTGCTGGCAGGCGCCACGGCGTCTGCACCCGCCGCACCTGCGGCCGGCGGAGATGCCGCCCCCACCGAAACGACCACTGAATCCTCCTAGGAGAGCCGAGAATGGCGAACTACACCGCTGCCGACGTCAAGCGACTTCGGGAGCTGACCGGCGCTGGAATGATGGACTGCAAGAACGCGCTGGCCGAGTCCGACGGTGACTACGACAAGGCCGTCGAGGTGCTCCGCATCAAGGGCGCCAAGGACGTCGGCAAGCGCGCTGAGCGTGCGACCGCCGAGGGCCTGGTCGCGGCCAAGGACGGCGCGCTCATCGAGCTGAACTCGGAGACCGACTTCGTCGCGAAGAACGCCGAGTTCCAGGCCGTCGCCGATCAGATCGTCACCGCTGCGGCGGCCGCCAAGGCCACCGACGTTGCCGAGCTGCAGGCCGCCAAGGTCGGCGACACGACCGTCGAGCAGGTCATCGCCGAGCTGAGTGCGAAGATCGGCGAGAAGCTCGTGCTTCGCCGTGCCACGTACTTCGACGGCCAGGTCGAGACCTACCTGCACAAGCGCTCGGCCGACCTGCCGCCCGCGGTGGGCGTGCTGGTCGAGTACCAGGGTGACTCCAAGGAGGCGGCACACGCCGTCGCTCTGCAGATCGCCGCGCTGAAGGCCAAGTACCTGACGCGTGACGAGGTGCCCGAGGAGCTGGTGGCCAACGAGCGCCGCATCGCCGAGGAGACCGCCCGCAACGAGGGCAAGCCCGAGCAGGCGCTGCAGAAGATCATCGAGGGTCGCCTCAACGGCTTCTTCAAGGACGTCGTGCTGCTCGATCAGCCGTCGGTGTCCGACAGCAAGAAGTCCGTCAAGGCGCTGCTCGACGACGCCGGCGTGACCGTGACGCGGTTCGTCCGCTTCGAGGTCGGTCAGGCCTGAGACGATGCGGGCCCCCAGGCCCGAGGAGGAGCAGGACAATCTGACCTCCGCCTAGTCAGCATCTGCGCGGCGTCAACCGCGCATCGAAGGACCCCGTGCCCGCACCTTGGGCACGGGGTCCCTTCGTTTGCGGGGTCTGACCGGCCCCGCGGTACGGGTTGGTACCGTCAGCGCCATGGATACCGCCAAGCCCATCTCCGCGTTCGACGACGACGCGCTCGGTGACCTCGACGCCGTGGGCGTCGCCGAAGCACTCGCCGCGGGACGGGTGTCGCGCACCGAGGTGGTCGACGCGGCGATCGCGCGCACCGAGAAGGTCAACCCGGCGCTCAACGGCCTGGCGTACGAGGCGTTCGACCGCGCACGCGCCCGCGCCGCGGCCCCGCATCGCTTCGGTGGCGGCTTCGACGGGGTGCCCACGTTCGTCAAGGACAACGTCGACGTGGCTGGCATGCCGACGATGGACGGGACGGACGCCTGGGCTCCGCGTCCGGCGAAGGTCGACGGCGACTTCGCGCGGGCCTACCTCTCGACGGGACTCATACCGCTGGGCAAGGCCCAGCTGTCGGAGTTCGGGTTCAGCGCCTCGGCCGAGCATCCTCGCATCGGGCCGGTCCGCAACCCGTGGGACACCGAGCGCACGGCCGGCGCCTCGTCGTCCGGGTCCGGCGCGTTCGTTGCCGCAGGCGTGGTTCCGATCGCCCATGCGAACGACGGTGGTGGTTCCATCCGGATCCCGGCCGCGTGCAACGGCTTGGTGGGGCTCAAGCCCACGCGGGGGCGACTGCCGCTGGACGCCGACATGCGCGAGATGCCGATCAGGATCGTCGCCAACGGCGTCGTGACGCGGTCGGTGCGCGACACGGCGGCGTTCTACCGCAATGTCGAGACCGTCTGGCGCAACCCCAAATTGCCGCCCATCGGTGACATCACCGGGCCCGGGAACAGACGGCTGCGCGTCGCGGTCTACACGAAGTCGGTGCTACGCGAAGCAGGCCCGGAGATCCGTGATTTGACGCTGGACACCGGGGCGCTGCTCGAGCGCATGGGACATCACGTCGAGTACCTGGACGTGCCGCCGGTACCGGAGTCTTTCATCGACGACTTCCTGCTGTACTGGTCGCTGCTCGCGTTCGCGCTCGTGCGCAGCGGCCGCAAGCGGTTCGGACCGTCGTTCGACCGGACGAAGTTCGACAACCTGACACTCGGTCTGGAGCGCCACGCCGGCCGCAATCTGCACCGGCTGCCGCTGACCATCGCCCGGCTCTCCACGATCCGCAGGCGGATGCAGCGCCACCTCGCCGCCTACGACGTCCTGCTGACCCCCACGCTGGCCGAGGAGACCCCACGGATCGGTCACCTCGACCCGACCGCCGAGTACGACCAGATCATCTCGCGACTGGTGGAGTGGGTGGCGTTCACCCCGCTGCAGAACGTCACCGGCGATCCGGCGATCTCGCTGCCGCTCGCTCGGTCCGCCTCGGGCCTGCCGGTCGGCATGATGTTCAGTGCGCGAGCAGGGCGTGAGAACGTGTTGCTCGAACTTGCCTACGAGTTGGAGGCAGCGGCACCGTGGCCGCGGCTGCGGAATCCTTCGAGCTAATTCCTAGCTCCAGAACATAATTCGAGTTACGGCTCCGTGAGGTCGACGGAATCCGTCGGTGCAGCGCAATGCCTCGGTAACGCAGGGGCGTGGTCGTTAACCTTGACGACACCGTAAATAGCTTTCCGCGAAACGTGCCGCTCCCAACATCTCTCGTGTGGAGACATCTGCGACCACCACCGCTCGACCACCGGAGATCGCCGCCTCGGCATCGGGAAGCACGTTCATGTGCCTCGTCCGATTCGCGCTGGCGAACATCCGGCGTCGACCCGAGCGGTTCGTGCTGTCGGTGCTGGGCATCGCCCTGGCGATCGCGTGCGTGACGATCGTCCGGACCATCTCGGCGAGTTTCGCCATCACCGGGGCGGATTCGGTCACCGACGTCCTCGACGGCGCCCAGCTGTGGGCGGTGCCGGCGGCCGGAGTGCAGTACGACCCGGAGTCCGAGGCGCTCATCGCGGGGGGAGAGGCACCGGCGATCACCGTGCCCGACGGCTGGCGCGCGGTGCGCACCCTGTCCGGCGTGACGGACGTCGACGGCGCCCGGGTGTCGGTACGGGGGCGTGACGACATCCCCTCTGGCCAAGCGGTTCTCGGGTCGGCCCTCGCGGAGCGGCTGGGCGTCGCACCCGGTGACTCGGTCGTCGTCGGCGGCCAACCGCTCGAGGCGCAGATCGCCGGCGAGGGGCAGAGCCTCACCGTCGCGTCGGCACTGGCGCAGAGCGTCGTCGGCACCAACGGCTGGTGGACGGTGTTCGCGCCGCCGGGGGAGGAGCAGCGTCGCGACCTCGCGCAGCGATTCGGCGCTGCGGTCGATCTGCCCGCCACGGCCGATCCGTCGGTGACGCCAGACCCGTCGGGAGCCGGGCTGATCTACGACACCGTCGGCGGCTCCGGGCCGCTGACCTTCGAGCAGAAGTTCTCGGCGCTGTTCTCCGGCAAGGTAACCAGCTCGACGCTCGGGCTCATCTCGATGATCGGCCTGGGGCTGGGCTTCGTGATCGCACTGTCGTCGTTCCTCGCGGCCGTCGCCGAGCGCAAGCGCGAGTTCGGCATCATGTCGAGCATCGGCCTGGCCGACGAGGTCCTGTACTTCTTCCTCGTGGAATCGGCCATCGTCTTCGTCGTCGCCTACCTGGTCGGCGTGCTCGGTGCGGGAGCCGCTGTGGCACTAGTGATCCCGAGCATCGCGACTCCGTTGGCCTGGGCTCAGGCGGCGGGGATGGTGGCAGCGTTCCTGCCCGCCATGGCGATCGTCGGGGCGCTGGTGCCGGTGCACAAGCTGTTGCAACAGAAGCCGGTCGATCTCTTGGGGGATAGGTAGACATGCTGAGCAAGGGTCTGGCGTACGGCTGGCTGTCCGCGCGTCGCCGCATCGGTGAGATGGTGCTGCCGGTCATCACGACCGCGACGGGCGCATTCCTCGTCGTCATCGTGTTCGGCATGGCCGATGGCATCAGGGCGCAGTCGGCGTCTCTCGGCCATGCCGACGAGATCGGGCGCGCCGTGATGCTGATCGCCGTCACCGTGCTGCTGGTCGGCGTCGTCGAAGTGGCGGTCGCCACCACGCGCACAGTCGCCCACCGCACCAAGGAACTCGGAGTGTTGGGAGCCAACGGAATTCCGCGCAAGCCGGTGATCGCCGCGCTGCTCGTCGAACCGATGGTCGCCGCGGTACTGGGCGCCGTCGCCGGTGCCGCTCTGGCTGCCGTGATCGGTCTCACGCTCGGCGCCCTCGGTCTGGTCGCCACCGGAGTGTCGACGGTGGGGCTGCTGGCCGGCGCCGGCATCGCCATCGTGGTCAGCATCGCCGCCGCGATCGCCACCAGCATCCTGCCCACCTGGACCGCAGCGTCGCGGCCGCCCATCCGCTCACTGTCCACGGGAGGCTGACATGACCACCATCGACGACGCAGGCGAGATCACCGAGGTCGCCGCTCCGGCGCCGGCCTTCGTGGCGGACCCTGGCGCGGCACCCGTCATCGAGGTCTCCGACGTGTGGAAGCTGCACAAGTTGGGCGACGAAGTCGTCAAGGCTCTCGTCGCCGCCGAACTCACCGTCATGCCAGGGGAGTTCGTCTGCCTGATGGGTCCCAGCGGCAGCGGCAAGTCCACCCTGCTCAACATCATCGGCGGCCTCGACCGTCCGACCAAGGGCGTGGTGAAGGTCGGTGGCCGCGACACCGCGCAACTGTCGGAGAGCCAGTTCGCCGCGCTCCGCCACGACACGATCGGCTTCATCTTCCAGAGCTACAACCTGATCCCGTTCCTCTCGGCGGTCGAGAACGTCGAACTGCCACTGATGTTCGAACCGTACGACCGCAAGGCACTGCGCAAGCGTGCGACCGAGTTGCTCGAACTCGTCGGTCTCGGTCACCGGGTGAACCACCAACCCACCAAGATGTCAGGCGGTGAGCAGCAGCGCACCGCGATCGCGCGGTCGCTGATCAGCAACCCGACGCTCGTCCTCGCCGACGAACCGACCGCGAACCTCGATCACCGGACCGGCGAGACGGTGGTCCGGATGCTGCGCGAGCTGTGCTCCACGCTCGGTGTCACGGTCGTCGCCAGCACCCACGATCCCACGGTGGCCGACGAAGCGAGCCGTGTCGTCCGCATGAGAGACGGACAGATCGTCACCTGACCAGCACGTCACCCCTGCCGCTCGATCCCCTTGCCGTTCGATCCCCCCTGAAAGAGAACGCATGACACAGAACATCGAGGCGTCACCGCCTTCCACGCCCGGCTCCGGCCCGACCGTCGGCTCCGCCGACCGCGACAAACTGATGACCACCGAACTCGTCCCCGAGCAGATCCTGCCCAAGGTGATGAGCACGTTCGGCCTCACCGCCGCGTACGTGTTCATCATCTGCTGGGTCACCGGGTCGTCGATCATGGCCGCGGGCGGTTGGACCGCGATCCCCATGTGGGTGCTCGGCATCCTCACGTTCCTCATCCCCGCAGGCATGGCCGTGGTCGAACTGGGCAACCTCTGGCCCGGCCAGGGCGGCGTCTACATCTGGGCCTACCGGACCATGGGTGAAACCTGGGGATTCATCGGCGGTTACCTGTCCTGGGTGCCCGTCATCCTCAACGCCGCGTCGTCGCCGGCCGTCGTGCTGCAGTTCCTGCTGCTGGCCTTCCACACCGAACTCGGTCTGACCACCAGCATCATCCTGCAGCTGGTCATCCTGTGGACGGTGATCGGTCTGGCGCTGGCGAAGCTGTCGGCGAACCAGAAGATCATGAACGTCGTCTTCGTCGTCTATGGCGTCCTCACGCTGACGATCTTCGTCTGCGGACTGCTGTTCGCGGTCGAGAACGGCTCGGCCACCCCGTTCAGCTGGGCCGAGGCGACCATCCCGAACTTCGCCATCGCCGGGTTCCTCTACGGCACCGTGCTGCTGTACCTCCTCGGTGTGGAGACGCCCTACAACATGGGCGCGGAATTCCTGTCGGTGCGCAGGAGCGGCCCCCGCATGATCCTGTGGGGCTCCACCGCTTTGGTGGCGATCTACCTGCTGACGACGGTGGGCACGATGATGGCCCTGCCCGGGGACGAGATCGACCCCGTGACCGGCATCATCGGCATGCTCGACGTCGCCGGCTTCCCAGGCCTCATGGAGGTTTCGGCGGTTATCCTCGCCGGCATCATCATCGTGGCGTTGATGACCTACCAGGTCGCCTACTCGCGGCTGATCTTCGTCTCCGGTCTGGAGCGCCACCTGCCGCGCATCTTCACCCACCTCAACCCGCGCACGCGTAACCCGGTGTCGGCCATCCTGATTCAGGGCGTCATCTCGTCGCTGATCCTGGTGGGTCTGTACTCGCAGAGCAGCATGGCCAACGTGACGATCTACCTGCAGGGCGGCCTGAGCACGGTGTGGCTGCTGTCCGGGTTCTTCTTCCTCATCCCGGTGGTCGTCGCCCGCAAGAAGTACGCCGATCGCTACGACACCGAGAAGTTCTGGCGCATCCCCGGCGGCATGGTCGGCGTCTGGATCGTGGTCATCGTCGGCTCGATCGGCACCGTCGGCGGCATCTACTACTCGTTCGTAACCCCCTGGATCGACGTCCCGCAATCCACCTGGATGACGTGGGTCGGTGGAATCAGCCTGGGCATGTTCGCCCTCGGCGTGGTCGTGTACTTCTTCGGCCGCCGTTCGGCACACAAGGTAAGTCAGGAAGACGCGCTGGCCCACCTGGCCGTCTTCGACCTCAACAAGGACGCGAAGTCCGACACGGAAGCGGTGTAACGCATGACGATGGAAGACACGGTTGCCACTTCGGCCGGAGAGGCGACGACGCGGTATCCGCTGGACCCGCTGAGCGGGGCGGAGATCGAGGCCGCGGCGTCGATCATCATGGCCTCCGAGTACGGCACGCCCACACTGAAGTTCGTGATGATTCAGCTGGCGGAGCCGTCGAAGAACACGGGGCTGACGTTCGAGGGCGTGCTCGAGGTGCCGCGGTGCGCCTTCGCCAGCATGTACGACGCGGCGGCGAAGATGATCTACGAGGCGGTCGTCGACCTCGGCGCTCGGGTCATCGAGTCGTGGAAGGCAGTGCCCGGGCGCTTCCCGTCCTACCTGGTCGAGCACATGACCGGCGTGGAGGAGAAGGTCCGCGAGGACCCGCGGTGGCAGGAAGCGATGCGCAAGCGTGGCGTCACCGACTTCAGCCTCGCGATGATCGATCCCTGGCCCGCAGGCTATTACGGCGCCCAGGATCACTACGAGAACGCACCGCTGCTGTGCCGTCCGCTGACGTTCATGCGCTCGGCACCGTCCGAGCACGGGTATGCCCGTCCGGTGGAGGGTCTGATCGTCACCTTCGACCTCGATCAGATGAAGGTCATCGACATCGAGGACCACGGCGTGGTGCCGCTGCCCCCGACGGCAGGCAACTACTCCGAGCAGTTCATGTTCGACCCGAACAACCGGCCGGCGTTCACCGAGTTCCGGTCCGACGTCAAGCCGATCGAGATCACTCAGCCCGAGGGCCCCAGCTTCACCGTCGACGGGTGGAAGGTGCAGTGGCAGAAGTGGTCCCTGCGCATCGGGTTCAACCCGCGCGAGGGCATCACCCTGCACGAGATCACCTACACCGACCGCGGCGAGGTGCGGCCCATCATGTACCGAGGATCGCTCTCGGAGATGGTGGTGCCCTATGGGGACACGTCGCCCACGCACTGGAACAAGAACGTCTTCGACATGGGCGAGGTCGGCATGGGCTTCTCGGCCAACCCGTTGACGCTGGGTTGCGACTGTCTCGGCGAGATCCACTACTTCGACGGCACGGTCAACGACTCGAGCGGCAACGCGGTGGTGATTCCCAACGCCATCTGCATGCACGAAGAAGACTTCGGAATCTCGTGGAAGCACACCGACTTCCGCACCGAGGAGGTCGAGGTGCGGCGGTCGCGCAGACTGGTCATCTCGATGATCTGCACCGTCGGCAACTACGAGTACGGGTTCTTCTGGTACCTCTACAACGATGCGTCGATCGAGGTCGAGGTGAAGCTGTCCGGCGTGCTGACCACCGGCGCCGTCGCCGAGGGTGAGGTACCGCGCTGGGGCAAGATGGTGGCGCCGGGCATCTACGGCCCGAATCATCAGCACTTCTTCAACTTCCGACTCGACATGAGCGTCGACGGTGCGAGCAACAGTGTGTACGAGGTGGATTCGGTGCCCGAGCCGGATCCTGAGCTGAACCCGTACCACAATGCCTGGATCACCAAGGACACGCTGGTGGCCTCGGAGGCCGAGGGTGCGCGCGACTGGGACTGGAAGACCGGCCGCTACTGGAAGATCGCCAACCCGTCGAAGCAGAACGAACTCGGTGCACCGGTGGCGTACAAGCTGGTGCCCAAGGAGATCGTTCCGGTGATGGTGCAGGAGGGCTCCTACATCTACGACCGGGCCCGCTTCGTCCAGCACAACCTCTGGGTCACCAAGTACGACCCCTCGGAGATGTTCGCCGCGGGCGACTACATGTACCAGTCGAACGACGCCCAGGGGCTGCCGGAGTTCATCGCCGACGACGCGCCGCTCGAGGACACCGACGTCGTCCTCTGGTACACCCTGGGTGCACACCACGTGGTGCGGCCCGAGGACTGGCCCGTGATGCCCTGTGCCTACACGGGTTTCCACCTCAAACCGGTCGGGTTCTTCGATGGCAACCCGGCGCTCGACCTGCCGCCGTCACCGCCGAAGGCGTGCCACGCCGCAGCGGGACTGCCGGTTGCGGAGCGTGCCCGGGAGTCCTGACACGCCATGCACGTTCGACCTACGTCGGCGACCGCGAACCTGCGGTCGCCGACGTCTGGCGTGCGGGGGTCGGGTTCACGGCTTCACCACGTAGTGACTCGAGATCGCGATCCGGTTGAAGGAGTTGATGACGATCGCGACCCATCGGATGGCGGCCGCCTGATCCTTGGTCAGCGCGTCGTCGTCGGCGCCGGCCACGGGGGTGCCGATGTGGGTGATCTCCTCGGCGATCGCCAGGGCCGCCCGCTCGGCGGGGGAGAAGTAGGCAGTCTCGCGCCAGGCAGGCAGCACGGCGATCCGGTCGGGGGTCTCGCCCTTGGCGAGCGCGTCGCGGGCGTGCATCCGCAGGCAGTAGCCGCAGCCGTTGAGTTGCGACACCCGCAGCCGAACGAGTTCGAGGGTCAGTCCGTCGACGCCTGCGGCGAGCGCAGCCCTCTCGGTCTGCTCGCTGAGGGCCAGCGTGCTCGCGTACGCCTCGGATACCGCCGTGTTCAACGACGTCCTGCCTGCCATGGTCATCACTCCCAACTGGGTCCGTTTCTCGGGTGCACCAATTGGACGAGGCAGCGGGCGCGAACGTGACCGAATCCCGTCGCGAGCGTGCGCGAACTCGCGTTTCACTGCGGCGTGTCGCCCGCAGACACGCACGCTCGCGGGAGAACGGTCAGGTCAGGTTGGCGAGCAGGCGGCGCAGGTGGTGCTGGTCGTTCCGGTCGAGGGGGGCCAGCACCTCGGCCTCCGCGTCGCGCACGCCCGCATCGATGCTCGCGAGCAGAGTGGTGCCCTCGCGGGACAGTTCGGCGGGCAGTGAGCGGCCCGACGACACGCTGGCGGGCCTGACCACGAGCCCCCGTTCCTGCAGGCTGCGGACCACGATGTTCATGGCCTGCGGGGAGACGTTGACGTCGCGGGCGAGTTCGGCGTTCGACCGGCCCGGCGAGTGCGACAGGATCCGCATGCAGACGTACTGCGGGAACGACAGGCCGATCGGGTCCAGCACCGCGGCGGTCACCTCGGTGCGCAGCGCCGTCGCCACCCTGGTCAGCAGGTAGCCCAGCGGGTGACCCTCGTCGGCTGTCATGTCAACCATGTTGACACATATCAACTACGTTGATAAACAGGAATCATGACGCGACCGACTGACGAGATGTTCGACTCCGCCTACCGCGGGCAGGCCGACGTGGTGGGATTCGGCACCAAGCCGCCGTGGAGCATCGGCGAACCGCAGCCCGAGATCGCCGCACTGATCGACGCGGGCCGGTTCCACGGCGACGTGCTCGACGCCGGTTGCGGCGAGGCGGCGACGGCGCTCTACCTCGCCGAGCGTGGCGTCACGGCCGTCGGCCTGGATCAGTCCGAGACCGCGATCGAACTCGCTCGCGCCGAAGCCGAGCGACGTGGCCTGCCGAACGTCACCTTCGACGTCGCCGACATCAGCGACTTCACCGGCTACGACGGCCGATTCGGCACGATCGTCGACAGCACCCTCTTCCACTCGATGCCCGTCGAATTGCGGGACGGATACCAGCAGTCGATCGTCCGCGCCGCGGCACCGGGAGCGTCCTACTACGTGCTGGTCTTCGACGCCACCACGATGCCCGCCGGCACCGTCAACGCGGTCACCGAGCCCGAGCTGCGTGCCGCCGTCGCGCCCTACTGGACCGTCGACGAGATCCGTCCCGCGCGCATCCACGTCCAGGTCGCCGCGAGCTACACCGGCTTCAAGGAGTTCGCCGGCGAGAGCCTCGAAGACCTGGGCAACGGCCGCATGACGGTCGGCGCGTGGTTGCTGTCCGCCCACCTGGCCTGACGAGCGTGCGCTAACTCGGGTTCGGGCAGGGCGTGTCGCCCGCAGACACGCACGCTCGCGGGGAAAGTGCATCGACCCGTTGGCGCCCCTGGTCCTGTCGTTTGGCAGGATTGGGGGCGCTGTCGTGCGGGAATCTCCTGCGATGGCGACGAGGTGCGGACCCGAAGGAGTCAGATGGCGGAGACGGTCCTGGCAGCCGACCCGGACGAGCAGTCCGGATACTCGCGGGTCCTGCTCAAGCTGGGCGGCGAGATGTTCGGCGGCGGGCAGGTGGGTCTCGACCCCGACGTCGTCGCGCTGGTCGCCCGTCAGATCGCCGAGGTCGTCCGCACCGGCGTGCAGGTGGCCGTCGTGATCGGTGGCGGCAACTTCTTCCGCGGCGCGCAGTTGCAGCAGCGCGGGATGGAGCGCAGCCGGTCGGACTACATGGGGATGCTCGGCACGGTGATGAACAGCCTTGCGCTGCAGGACTTCCTGCAGAAGGAGGGCATCGACACCCGCGTGCAGACCGCGATCACCATGGGTCAGGTCGCCGAGCCCTACATCCCCGGCCGCGCCCGCAGGCACCTCGAGAAGGGCCGCGTCGTCATCTTCGGCGCTGGCATGGGCCTGCCCTACTTCTCGACCGACACCACCGCCGCCCAACGCGCGCTGGAGATCGGCGCCGACGTCGTCCTGATGGCCAAGGCCGTCGACGGCGTGTTCACCGCCGACCCCCGCACGGACCCCGACGCGGAACTCCTGACCGCCATCACGCACCGCGAGGTCATCGACCGTGGACTCCAGGTCGCCGACTCGACGGCGTTCAGCCTCTGCATGGACAACCGCATGCCCATCCTGGTGTTCAACCTCCTGACCGACGGAAATATCGCTCGCGCGGTCGCAGGTGAGAAGATCGGAACACTGGTCACCACCTGACCGGGCACCGCACCGGTACGGGTTCGAGATGAGGCGGCGCAGATGAGAAGCGATATGGGGCAGATGCAGTGATCGACGAAACGCTCTTCGACGCCGAGGAGAAGATGGAGAAGGCGGTGTCGGTGGCGCGCGACGACCTCGCAGCCATCCGGACCGGCCGAGCCAACCCCGGCATGTTCAACCGCATCAACATCGACTACTACGGCGCGATGACGCCCATCACGCAGCTCTCGAGCGTCAACGTGCCCGAGGCGCGCATGGTGGTCATCAAGCCCTACGAGGCGACGATGCTCCGCCAGATCGAGGACGCGATCCGCAACTCGGATCTGGGCGTCAACCCGAGCAACGACGGCAACATCATCCGCATCTCGATCCCGCAGCTCACCGAGGAGCGCAGGCGCGACCTGGTGAAGCAGGCCAAGTCCAAGGGCGAGGACGCGAAGGTGTCGGTACGCAACATCCGTCGCAAGGCGATGGAGGAGCTGGCCCGGATCAAGAAGGACGGCGAGGCCGGCGAAGACGAGGTCAGCCGCGCCGAGAAGGAACTCGACAAGAGCACCTCCACCTACACCAGCCAGATCGACGACCTGGTCAAGCACAAAGAAGGCGAGCTGCTGGAGGTCTAGGTCATCACCAGACCAGACCTTTCAGCGATCAGCACGGTGGCCGAAACCGACACCGCTCCCGCCGGGGAGCCCAAGAAGTCCTCGCGGGCCGGGCGCAACCTCCCCGCCGCCATCGGAGTGGGGGCATTCCTCGGGTTCGGCGTCATCGCGATCCTGTTGTTCGCGCCGCGCCTCTGGGTTCCGGTCGTGGCGGTGGCCATGGTGGTCGCGACGCTCGAGGTGACGCGCAGGCTCACCGAGGGCGGCTACTCCATACCCTTGATCCCGCTGCTGGTCGGCGGGCAGGCGATGGTGTGGCTGACGTGGCCGTACGGCGCCACGGGTGCCCTCGGCGCCTTCGGTGGAACCGTCGTCACCTGCCTGATCTGGCGGCTGCTGAGCGGCGGGCTGAAGGCTCCGCCGGTCAACTACCTGCGCGACGTCGCCGTGACCGTCTTCCTGGCGACGTGGATACCGCTGTTCGGCGCCTTCGGGGTGCTGCTCGTCTATCCCGAGGACGGGGCGGGCCGGGTGTTCTGCCTGATGCTCGGCGTCGTGTTCTCCGACATCGGCGGCTACACCGCGGGCGTCCTGTTCGGCAAGCACCCGATGGCTCCGGCGATCAGCCCGAAGAAGTCCTGGGAGGGCCTCGGCGGCTCACTGGTGTTCGGCATCGCGGTGTCCGTCCTGGCGGTCGAATTCCTGCTCGAGAAGCCGTGGTGGGTCGGCATCCCGCTGGGCATCATGCTGGTGATCACCGGAACGCTCGGCGACCTCATCGAGTCTCAGGTCAAGCGCGATCTCGGCATCAAGGACATGGGCACGCTGCTACCGGGTCACGGCGGGCTGATGGACCGCCTCGACAGCGTCCTCCCGTCGGCCGTCGCGACCTGGATCGTCCTGACTCTTCTTGCCTGACCTGGCCGCCGACCTGCCGTTCAGCCAGCACGCCAGCGCCCCGAGGACCAGGCCGACGCCGATGCCGAGGTCGACGCGCTCGCCCAGCATGAAGTAGGACATCACGCCCGCGACGGCGGGGATGACGCAGAACAGCATCGAGACCGCCGACGCGCCGTGCAGGTTGATGGCCCGCACGTACAGCGACACCCCGAGCACCGCGTTGAGCAGGACCACGCCGGTCACCGCGAACGCCGCCTTGGTGGCGTCGTGCACCTCGAACGGCGTGACGAGCGCGAGGACGACGGCCGGCACGAATGCGACCGCGTTCTGCACGGCCGTCGAGGCGCGGAAGTCGACGTCGGCGCAGAACTTCTGCTGGTAGACCCCGCCTGCGGCGAGTCCGAGCAGCGCGACCATCAGCAGCAGCACGGCCGGGTCGAAGCCACCCTCGGCGATCAGCCGACTCGCACACGCCGCCAGGACCGCGGCCACGCCGAGCACCAGCGCGACGATGCGCCCCGGGGTCAGCCGGTCGCGCAGGAACGCGGCGGCAAGCAGGGCCGTGGCGACCGGGTTCATCGCGATGAGCACCGCGCACAACACCGCGGGCGCACCGTTCTGAATGGCGAAGTACAGGGCGCAGAACTGGACCGCCTGCATCAGGAGCCCGGTGACCAGGACGTGGCCGAGCTTGCGGCCGCTCGGTAGCGGCACCCGGGCGACGACGGCCCACAGCCCGAGGATCAGGCCCGCCAGACCGAACCGGAGCACCAGCACGGCCATCGGCGACATCGCGTGCACGGCCATGTTGCCGATGGGGTAGCCCAAGGCGTAGGTGACGGTGACGAACGCGGCGGTGTGCAGCGGCATGCGGGTGGGGGTCACCCATCCATGGTTGGCCCGATGGTGCGCCGGGTCCAACGAATATCGGCGATCGGGACTGATCGCCATCCGTGATCGGTATGTGCGGGAAGTGCGACACATCACTGCCTGATCGCGTTTCTTTGATCGTTTCTACTGATCGGAGTACCTTGGGGCCATGTCCCAGGTGCTCGACATCGCCCCGCTGCGCAGCGTCGCGGCGGTGGCCGACTGTGGCGGATTTCACCGCGCCGCGGCGGTCCTGCACATCACGCAGTCGGCCGTGAGCCAGCACGTGCGCCGGGTCGAGGCGGTCGTCGGAGGTCCGGTCGTCGAGCGGTCCGGACGCGGCGTCGCGTTCACCGAACTCGGCCACCGCGTGCTGACCCACGCCCGCTCGATTCTCGCCGCACACGACGCCGCACTCGCCGACCTCGGAGCGGCCGAGGAACGGGTGCTGCTGGTCGGCGCCACCGAGCACGGCGCCGACGTCCTGCTGCCCGGCCTCACGGCGGCACTGGGCCAGCGTCTGCCCGACTGGCGGCTGCGGTTCCGGCTCGACCGCAACGTGATGCTCGCCGACGCCATCGAGCAGGGCGTCGTCGACCTGGCCGTGATGCTGGACGGCTCCGGCCTCGACCCCGCCAACGCCTCGGGCATGGTGGCGCTGAAGTGGATCTCGGGCCGGAACTTCTCGGTACCCGCCACCGAGCCGCTTCCGGTGGTGATGTTCTCGGAGCCGTGCACCTTGCGCGAACCCACCTTCGCCGCGCTCGACCGCATTGCGGTGCCGTACCGGATAGCCGCCGAGAGTTCCGATCTCTCCGGCCTGTTCGCCGCCGTGCGATCGGGTCTCGGCGTGGCGCTGCTGCCGATGATCGGGCGGCTGCCCGACGGACTCTGCCTCGCCGAGGGGCTCCCACCCACCAGCCGCGCCTCGGTGTTCGTGCGCGGCCGTGCCGGCGTCGACGCCGACGTGCTCGCCGACGTGGACCGCGCCGTCCGCGACGTGCTGGCCCAACAGATCTGATACGGGGCAAAACATGAAGCAAGAGTTGATCTTCGAAGCACCGCGTCGCGGCCTGCCACCGCGGCACTTCGCCGACCTCGACGACGACGCGCAAGCCGCGGCAGTGAAGGAACTCGGGCTGCCCGGGTTCCGGGCCAAGCAGTTGGCGAACCAGTACTTCGGCAGGCTCATCGCCGATCCCCAGCAGATGACCGACCTCCCCGCCGCCGTCCGCGGCCAGGTGGCCGAGGCGCTGTTCCCCGAGCTGCTGTCGGTGGTGCGGGCCATCCAGTGCGACGCGGGGGAGACGCGGAAGACGTTGTGGCGCGCGGGCGATGGCACCACATTCGAGTCGGTGCTGATGCGCTACCCCGAGCGCAGCACGGTGTGCATCTCCTCCCAGGCCGGCTGCGGCATGGCGTGCCCGTTCTGCGCGACCGGCCAGGGCGGGCTGACCCGCAACCTGTCCACCGCGGAGATCCTGGAGCAGGTGCGCGCGGCGTCGGCGACGATGCGCGACGAGTTCGGCGGGCAGGAGCGCAGCGACTCGGGGGGTTTGTCGCGGGGACGCCTGTCGAACGTCGTGTTCATGGGCATGGGGGAGCCGCTGGCGAACTACAACCGCGTGCTGTCGGTGGTGCGCCGCATCATCGCGCCCGCGCCGCACGGGTTCGGCATCTCGGCCCGCTCGGTGACGGTGTCCACGGTGGGCCTGGCCCCCGCCATCCGCAAGCTCGCCGACGAACGCCTCGGCGTCACGCTGGCGCTGTCGCTGCACGCACCCGACGACGAACTGCGCGACACCCTGGTCCCGGTCAACAACCGGTGGAACGTCGGCGAAGCACTAGATGCCGCACGGTATTACGCCGACGTGACCGGGCGCCGCGTGTCGATCGAGTACGCCCTGATCCGCGACGTCAACGATCAGCCGTGGCGCGCCGACATGCTCGGCAAGAAACTGCACGCCGCGCTCGGCCCGCTCGTGCACGTCAACCTGATCCCGCTCAACCCGACGCCGGGCAGCAAGTGGGACGCCAGCCCCAAGCCGGTCGAGCGGGAGTTCGTCCAGCGCGTCCGCGATCGCGGCGTGTCCTGCACCGTCCGCGACACCAGGGGCCAGGAGATCGCCGCGGCGTGCGGCCAGTTGGCCGCCGAGGGCTAGACCGCGCTCAGCGCGCCGGCGCGTTGTCGAACCACACGTTCTCCTCGCGCAGGCTGCGGCTGCGCCAACCGTCGGCCGTACGCACCACCTCGTGGTGGTAGTACCCGCCGCACGACGACATCGCGGTCATGCCAGGCAGTTGCATCGGGTTGTAGAACATCGCCCGCACCGTGGCCGAATCCGCTGTGCGGTCGAGGATCTCGACGTTGGTCACGTAGTGCATGCTCCACGGGATCACCGCGAAGTTCGCTGCGAACCAGTCGATCACCTCGTCGCGGGTGCCCACCACCGCACCGGCCGACGAGTAGTCGACGAGCGCGTCGTCGGTGAACACCGACCGGTACAGCTCCCAGTCCTTGGTGTCGACGGCGCGGGCGTAGCGGTAGAGCAGCGCCGTGATCTCGACGTGGTCCGCCCCCGCTGCCGCACTCACTCCGGCATGCCGATCGTCTTGCCCTCCAGGTACTCCCGGTAGCCCTCGTCGCCGTTGCGTCGACCCAGACCGCTCTGCTTGGTGCCGCCGAACGGACTGGTGATGCCGAAGTGGCTCTTGCCGTTGATGGTGACGTTGCCGGTGCGCATGCGGGTCGCGACGGCGAACGCCCGGTCGACGTCGCCGCCGGACACCTCGCCGGACAGGCCGTAGATCGAGTTGTTGGCGATCGCGACGGCGTCGTCGTCGCTGTCGTACGGCGTGACCGTCAGGACCGGCCCGAAGATCTCCTCCTGCGCCACCTGGGAGTCGGGGTCGACGTCGGCGAGCAGCGTCGGCTGCACGTAGTAGCCGGTCGGCAGGTGCTCGGGGATGCCACCGCCGGTGACCAGCCGGGCGCCGGAGTCGATGCCGGAGCGGATCAGTCCCAGCACCTTCTTGCGTTGGCCGTCGCTGATCTGCGGGCCCTGCATGTTGCCCGGATCCCACGGATCGCCGTACGGGAAGTTCTCCATGCTGGCCTTGAGGATCTCGATGCCCTCGTCGTACCTGCTGCGCGGCAATAGGATTCGGCTCGGGAGGATGCAGGACTGGCCGGACATCACGCACGCCATCATCGCCGCCATGGGCAGCGCGGAGTTGAAGTCGGCATCGTCGAGCACGATGTGGGCGGACTTGCCGCCGAGTTCGAGCAGCGTCTTCTTCACCGTCGGCGCGCCCGCGGCCAGGATCGCCCGGCCGGTGGCCGTCGACCCGGTGAAGGTGATCATGTCGACCCGCGGATCGGCCGACAGGGCCGCGCCGACCTCGTTGGCGTTCGACACCACGACGTTGAAGACGCCGGCCGGGATGTCGGTCTCCTCGGCGACGATGCGGCCGTACTCGCTGCCCGACCACGGCGTGAGCTGCGCGGGCTTGAGCACTACGGTGTTGCCCGCCATCAGTGCGGGCACGGTCTCGGCGACGTTGAGGTAGAACGGCACGTTCCACGGGGTGATGGCGCCGACCACGCCGATCGGCTCGTAGTGGATCTTGCGGCGCGCCGGGCCCATCTGGGTGGGGTGCACGCCGGTGTCGACCAGGTACTCGAAGGCCTTGCCGTGCTCGGCCCAGTGCTCGACCTCCTCGATGGGGCTCTCGATCTGCGAGCCCGACACGGTGACCGGGCAGCCGACCTCGGTGATGAGGATGCGGCGCAGACGCTCCTTGTTGCGGTCGAACGCGTCGTGCAACTGGGTGAGGCAGTGGTAGCGGAAGTCGATGTCGCGCGACCAGTCGGACTCGTCGAACGCCCGCCGGGCAGCCGCGACGGCCCGCGACATGTCCTCGACGGTGCCGTCGGTGGCCTGGCCCGCGACCTGTTCGCTGGCGGGATGGATGACGTCGAACGTCGCGCCGCTGCTGGTGTGCTGCAGTTCCCCGTCGATCAGCATGCGCTGCTCGCCGGCCAGAACTCCGGATTCGGTCTCTACGGTCGTCATGTGGATAGCTTTACAAACTATCTCCGAAGTGTCAGGCGTTTCGGCGAGCGTGGGGGCGATGTACGCAAAGCGGCACTCAGGCGTGCACGAGGCCCACGCTGGCCGGGGAGATGGTGGCGATCAGTCGCCGGCGGGCGGCTTGATGCCGACCGCGTGCCGCAGCTGGGCCAGGAACTGGTCGTCGTCGTCGCTGCGAACGATGTAGTGCGAGACGGCAACCCGGATCGCCGTCGCCGCCTTGACCGCGCGGTTCGGACCCTGCAGCAGGCGTTCGAGCCTGGTCCGCATCACCGGGATCACCCGGTCGAGCTGCGCGATCACCACCTCGGGCTCGATGTCGATGACCCGCACACCCGAATAGGACTGCTGGTAGGACACGATGAACTGCAGCGCGGCGTCCAGCTTCTCGTTGCCGCGCAGGCCCGCGGTGGCCTTGCTGATGCCGGAGTCGAACATCTCCCGCTCGTAGACGCCGAACGCGTGGAGCAGTTCCTCCTTGGAGGCGAACCACCGGTAGAGCGTCGGGCGCGACACCCCGGCCTGCATCGCGACCTCGGAGAGGCTGAGCTTGGACTGGCCGCTGCGCGCGAGCACCTCGGTGGTGGCCGACAGGATCCGGCGGCGCGTCGAGGTGTCGTCACCGAAGTCAGGGTGGGCCTGATCGGCGCTCATCGGCTCATCACTCCCAGCTCGGAACTTCTACCTCGGACAACGGGCGTCACCTGCCCCGACGGTTACGAATGCTCCGATGATCGTAAGGTACGCGGTGGCCGCGAGGGCGCCAACGGCGTGATCGCCGGAGTGACTGGAGGATGACGGTGGCCGGACCGCTCGAAGGCACCAGGGTCGTCGAACTCGGCGTGTGGGTCGCTGCCCCCGCGGCGGGTGGCATCCTCGCCGACTGGGGCGCGGACGTGATCAAGATCGAACCGCCGCAGGGCGATCCGGCCCGCACGTTCGGCCGGATGCTGCAGATCGAGTCGGGCGTCAACCCGCCGTTCGAGATGGACAACCGCTCCAAGCGCAGCATCGTCGCCGACCTGACCACCGCCGAGGGCAGGGGCGTGGCCCTCGACCTGGTCGCCGACGCCGACGTGTTCGTCACCAACGTCCGCCCGGGTGCCCTCACGCGCCTCGGCCTCGACTTCGCCACGCTCGCTCAGCGCAATCCCCAGCTGGTGTACGGGTTGATCACCGGGTACGGCGCCGACGGGCCCGACGCCGACCGCGCCGCCTACGACGTCGCGGCGTTCTGGGCCCGTGCAGGCATCGCCGACCTGCTGACCCGTCCCGGTGACGTGCCGCCGTTCCAGCGCGGCGGGATGGGCGACCACTCGGCGGGCATGACGCTCGCGGCCGCGGTGTGCGCCGCGCTGGTCGCGCGCCAGCGGACCGGCGAGGGGCAGCTGGTGTCGACGTCGCTGTACCGGCAGGGCGCCTACACCGTCAGCTTCGACCTCAACACCGTGCTGCTGACCGGCCAGCAGATCGCCGTCGGGCAGCGCGAGACCATGGGCAACCCGTGCATGAACAACTACGCCACGGCCGACGGGCGACGGTTCTGGATCGTCGGCCTGCAGGGTGACCGGCACTGGCCGGCACTGTGCCGCGCGGTCGGCCGGACCGAATGGCTCGACGACCAGCGGTACGCCACCGCGCGGGCCAGGGCCGCCAACGCCGTGCAACTCATCGGCGAACTCGACGCCATCTTCGTCACCCGCCCGCTCGAGGACTGGGCCGAGGTGTTCGCAGCAGAGCCGGACTTCTTCTGGTCACCGGTGAACTCCCTCGACGACGTACTCGCCGACGATCAGTTCCACGCCGCGGGCGGCGTCGTGTACGTGCCCGACGCCGATGGCGCCCAGTCGATGGTCGCCACGCCCGCCGACTTCCACGGCACACCATGGGAGCCGAGGTCGACGGCACCCACGCTGGGCCAGCACACCGAGGAGATCCTCGACGAACTCGCGCAGCGGCGGCGCCGCGGCTGAGTCACCGCTCCGGGTCACCCGTCGGTGCGCGGCGCCTTGATCCCCGCCGCGTGCCGCAACTGCGCGAGGAACTGGTCGGCGTCGTCACTGCGAACGAGGTAGTGCGCCATCGCCACCCGCGCCACCGTCGCGGCCGCGGTGGCGGAATCGGGACCCGGGATGAGGCGCTCCAGCCGCTGGCGCATCAGCGGGATGAACGCCGACAGCCGCGCGATGACGTGTTCGGGCTCGATGTCCACCATGCGCAGCCCGGGATAGGACTGCTGATAGGCGACGATCGTGCGCAGCGTCGCGTCGAGCCGGTCGGCGCGCGACAGCCCCGCGGACGCCTCGGCGACCGCCCGCTCGTAGTACTCCCGCTCCCACACGACGAAGGCGTCCAGCAGATCCCGCTTCGAGCCGAACCACCGGTACAGCGTCGGACGGGATACGCCGGCCTGGTGTGCGACGTCCGACAGGCTCAACTTGGTGGTGCCTCGGCGGCCGAGCACCTCGGCCGCGGCGGTGAGGATCCGCTCGCGGGTGGGGTTGTCGATCTCGGGGACGGTGAGGTCGTCCACGGTGCGCCGCCCTACCGGCCCGGCATCGGACGGACGAGCACCGACTGCTGGATGCCGCCGACCGCACCGTGCTCGTCGAACAGCGTGCCGAACGTCGTCCCGATACCGTCCGGCCCGTAGCTCGTCTCGGCACGGATGCCGATCCACTCCCCGGCGGGCACGCGGTGCACGTGCACCACCAGGTCGGTGTTCATGAACGTCCACTGGCGGATGTCGAGTCGGGTGCCGATGCCGTTCGCGTCGTCGGCCGCGGTGAACAACCGCTGCAGCGGTGTAAGCGTCTCGCCCTGCACCAGGTCGACGGTCGGCCGCAGCCACGACTCGCCGGGGCCACCGGCCAACGGCGTGGTGAGCCAACGCCAGTCGATGCTGTGGACGTAGTTGCGGTCCCAGTCCTTGGCCATGTCGCGGCTCGCCGCCTCGGCCAGCGGGCGCAGGGGCGGTGCCGCCGCGTGCTGCACGGCCGAGGTGTCGAGCGTCGCCAGCCGCCATCCGCTGGCGCGGGCCACGGCCCGCGGTGCCCCGTCGGGCCCGGCAGCCAGCAGCTCCGCGCCGACCAGTTCGATCTGCCTGCCGGGGCGCAGGACCCGGCTGCGGACCCACAGGTCACCCTCGGCGGGTACACCGCCGAGCAGGTCGACGATCACGCGGCTCAACCTGGTGTCGGCACGCGGCGCGCACCGCTCCAGCCCGCGCACCAGCAGCGCCGACACCGGCGCACCGTGCTGGATCGACGCCGACCACGTGCTGCGCACCAGATCGCCTGCACGGAACCGCTCGCCGGTGTCGTCGGCGTCGATCAACTCGTAGTAGCAGTCGGACATCGCGACCTTCCCGTTCAGTGCTCGATGCGTCAGTGCTCGATGCGTCAGTGCTCGAAGAGGCCCGGCGCAGGGACGTCGACGACGATCGCGTCGACGCGCGAGGCCTTCGTGCCGATCAATCGCTCGGGGTAGGCGTCGGTACTCGACAACAGGAACAGCGTGCGGCCCGCGGGACCGCCCAGTGCGCAGGCGATCGCGGTCCGACCGGCCATGTCGATGCCGTGGGTGATCTCGTGCCGCCCCTCGCCCGCGTCGACGATGCGCTCGAAGCGGTGGGCGAGCGTCATCGCCGCCCACACCCCGCCCTCGGCGTCGAGTGCCAGGCCGTCCGGTGGACCCGAGAGGCCATCGGCGAACACCCGCCGCTCCGACAGTGCGCCTCGGCCGTCGACGGTGAACGCGGTGAGCCGCCGCGCCGTCGACTCGGCGACCACCAGCGTGCCGCCATCGGGGGTCAGCACCATCCCGTTGGGGAACTCGAGATCGTCGGCGACGACCGACACCGAGTCGTCGTCGCCATCTCGCGGGTCGACGCGGACGATCACACCGCCGGCGCGCGCCTGTGACCCGACGTAGGCGCGACCGGCGTCGTCGATCACCATGTCGCCCAGGTTCGCCGGGACAACGTCGGACAGATCGGCCAGCACGGTCACGTCGTCCCCGTCGTACCGCAGGATCTGGCGGTCCTCGGTGGAGACGATGAGAAGTGTTCCGTCGGGCCGGAATCCGAGCCCCGACGGTGCGCGGCCCGGTAGCGGCAGCGTGCTCATCGCGCCGTTGAGGTCGACGGTGTGCACGGCCTCGCCGAGCATGTCGGAGAACCACAGCAGGCCCTCGAACCACCGCGGCCCCTCGCCGAAGCAGAACCCGTTGGCCAGTGGCGTGGGGTTCACGACGCGCCGAATCGGGGTGACAGCGGCACTACTTTACAAAACACGCCTTGAGTGTCACGCTCGCTGGGTGTCACTGTCAACCACCGACCTGACTCTCGGACGGTCGTGACGCCGGCGATGCGGGACTTCTCGTACGACCCGTTCGATCCCGCGGTGATGGCCGACCCGCTGCCGTACTACCGGGTGCTGCGCGACCGGCATCCGGTCTACTACGTCGAGCAGTGGGACACCTTCGCGCTGTCCCGCTTCGCCGACGTCTGGGACGTGCTGGGCCGCAACGACGGTACCTTCGTCGCGTCGGAGGGCACGCTGCCCGCTGCGACGGTGCTCACGCGGCACAACGACGGACCCGTCGACGATCCGCCGTTGCATCCCATGCCCTTTCACGCCAACTTCGACGATCCCATCTACGGGGGAGTGCGGGGGTCGCATTCCAAACCGCTGCGGCCGCGCAACGTCGCCGGGCTCGCCGACCGGATCCGCGGGCTGGCCAACGAGCGACTCGACGAGTTGCTCGCCCGGGGCTCGTTCGACCTGACGCAGGACTACGGCGGCATCGTCGCCGCATCGATGGTCTGCGGACTGCTCGGCCTGCCCGACCACCTGGCGCCCGACGTGCTCGGCACCGTCAACGCGGGCAGCCTCGCCAAACCCGGTGACGGCGTGAACACCGCGACCGCCCGGCCCGGCTACCTCGAATACCTGGTGCCGCTGGTCGAGACGAGACGCGCGGAGGGCGCCGACGGCACGCAGCCGATCGTCGACGGACTGCTGAGGTACCGACTGCCCGACGGCTCCGCGCTGTCCGACGTCGAGGTGGCCACCCAGATGCTGGGCGTCTTCATCGGCGGCACCGAGACCGTGCCCAAGATCGTCGCGCACGGGCTGTGGGAGCTGTCGCGCCGGCCCGACCAGCTCGCCGCCGTGCGCGGCGACCTCGACGCCAACGTGCCCGTCGCCCGCGAGGAGATCATCCGGTTCTGCGCTCCCGCACAGTGGTTCGCGCGCACAGCCCGAAAGCCCTACACCGTCCACGGCACCACGATCCGGCCCGGCCAGCGGATCATCACGCTGCTCGCCTCGGCGGCGCGCGACGAGCGCGAGTACGCCGACCCCGACGAGTTCGCGTGGGACCGGCCCATCGAGCGACTCCTGGCGTTCGGCCGTGGGCAGCACGTCTGCCTCGGTGTACACCTCGCGCGCCTCGAGATCACCATCCTGATCACCGAGTGGCTGAAACGCGTTGCGGACTTCGAGGTCGACGTCGACGCCGCCTGGCGGCCGCCGTCGAGCTTCCAGTGGGGCTGGAACAGCCTTCCGGTGTCGGTCTCGGCCTCGATGCAGTCCTCGATGTCGTCGAGGGGGCACTGAGACGTGTGGTCCTACCGGCTCGTCGCACCGTTCACCTTCGAACGCTCCGAACGCCCAGAACCGTCACCGGACGCACTCGGCGACGGTCAGGTGCTGCTGCGGTTCCTCGCAGCGGGCATCTGCGGCAGTGACCTGCCGGGCTTCCGCGGCAGCCAGGGCAGGCTGCCCGGCGACACCGGCGTCCACGCGTCGGGCATGCACGGCTTCCCGGTGCACGAGATCGCCGGCGAGGTGCTGGCGAGCCGCCATCCGAGTCACGCACCCGGTGACCGCGTCGTCGGGTGGGCGTCCGGATTCGACGGCCTCAACGGCCAGGTGGTCGCCGACGGCGAGGGGCTGGCGGCCTACGACGCTGCGCTCACACCGGAACTCGCTGTCGGTCTGCAACCGCTGGCCTGCGTGCTCTACGCCGCCGAGCAACTCGAGTTCGCAGACCGGCACGTCGCGGTCATCGGGCAGGGTTCGATCGGGTTGCTGTTCTCGTACGTGGCCAAGGCCGCGGGCGCACGCCTGGTGACCGGCGTCGACCCCGTGGACCGGGCGGACGTCGGGCCTGCGTTCGGGGTCGACCGCGTGATCCGGGCGACCAGTGACCGGTGGATCCGGCACCTCGATGCCGACGACGAGCCGGACGTCGTCGTGGAAGCCGTCGGGCACCAGGTGGCCACTCTCGGGCACGCCATCGAGGCGGTGGCCTTCGGCGGCACGGTGTTCTACTTCGGGGTCCCCGACGACGACAGCTATCCGATCAGCATGCGGACCATGCTGCGCAACAACCTCACGCTGAAAGCGGGTGTGACGTTGGAACGCCGACGCATGCTGACCGCCGCGTCGGAGTTCGCGGCGGCACACCCTGGTCTCCTGACGAGCTATCTGACGCACCGGTTCTCGGTCGACGACGTCGCCGCGGCGTTCGAGCTGGCGTGCCGACCGACCCCGGGTCGGGTCAAGATCGCGATCGTGGCGTGACGGGCAGGTTCGGCGCGCTGCTCGCCACGAATCCGACGATCTGGGGCGGCTGGGTCGTAGGTCCGACTGTGATCGGCCCGGAGGCCTTCGCCCACGCCGGGTACGACTACGTCGGATTCGACTGCCAGCACGGCTATCTCGACGACGCGGGCGTGGCGATGCTGCTCGCCGGGCTCGAGCACGTGCCGGTGGCCACCGCCGTGCGGCTGCCGTCCACGGCGCCCGCGCCGATCGGCCGCGTCCTCGACGCAGGCGCCGACGCCATCGTGATCGCGATGATCGAATCGGCCGGCCAGGCCGCCGACGCGGTCGCCGCGACGAGGTTCGCGCCGCACGGCGTGCGCAGCTTCGGCCCACTGCGCGCCAGCCTCGGGCACGACGTGGCGGCGCTGGAGGCCCGGGTCGCCGTCTACCCGATGATCGAGACGGAGCCGGGCGTGGCCGCAGTCGACGAGATCTCCTGCGTGCCGGGGCTCGCCGGGGTCTACGTCGGACCGGCAGACCTCGCGATCTCGATGGGTCGGCCGGTGGCCGACGCGTGGCGCGACCCCGCGGTGCTCGAGGCGATGTCGCACGTCGTCGAGCGGGCGGCCGCGGCCGGGCTGCCCGCAGGGGTGCACGCGGGCGACGGAACCATCGGTGCCACCGCCGCTGCCATGGGCTTCCGCATCATCACCCTGGCCTCGGAATCCCAGGCGCTACGCCACGGCGCCGCCCATCACCTCGCGACGGCCAAGCGCGCTGACGACGGAAGCGATTCGCGCGGAGGGGGATACAGCTGACCACCACGAACCCAGGCATCGCGCTGGTGACCGGAGCGGCGCGCGGGCAGGGCGCGGCGATCGTGGCACGGCTGCGGGCCGACGGCATGCGCGTCGCCGCGTGCGACCTCGACGTCGACGGACTACGGCAGAACACCGAGACGGGCACCGACGTCGTCACCGTGCCGCTCGACGTGACGTCCGAGGAGATGTGGGAGTCCGCCGTCCGCACCGTGGTCGACCGGTTCGGCGGGCTGACCACGCTGGTCAACAACGCGGGTGTCCTGCACCGCGCGAGGATCGGCGACGAGACCGTCGCCGGGTTCGAGGACAGCTGGCGGGTCAACTGCCTCGGCCCGTTCCTCGGCATCCGCACCGCGCTGCCGCATCTGAGCACCGCAGCGGCCGACGGCGCGGGGGCATCGATCGTCAACACGTGCAGCACCGGGGCGTTGCGGCCGTTCCCCGGCCACGCCGCGTACGGGTCGTCGAAGTGGGCGCTGCGGGGCCTCACCCAGATCTCGGCCGCCGAACTCGCGCCGACGGGCATCCGGGTCAACGCCGTGCTGCCCGGGCCGATCGAGACTCCGATGCTCGACGAGGCCACGCAGCGCCGGCTGGTCGAGACGTCCACCGGGGGCCGGCTCGGCAAGCCGATGGAGGTGGCCGACGCCGTCGCATTCCTCGTCTCGGCAGCGGCCTCGTTCATCACCGGCACCGAACTCGTCGTCGACGGTGGTCAGTCGCTACGGATTGGATGACCGACATGTCGCGGAACGTCTCAGTGGGCATCATCGGCGCCGGACCCGGTGGCCTCGCGCTCGGTATCTTCCTGCGCAAGGCCGGATTCGACGACTTCACCATCTTCGACCGCGAGGACGGCGTCGGCGGAACGTGGCGCATCAACACCTACCCCGGACTGGCCTGCGACGTGAAGTCGCACCTGTACTCGTACTCGTTCGACCTCAACCCGGGCTGGTCGCGCCTGTGGTCGGGGCAGGCCGAGATCCTGGCGTACTTCGAGCGATGCGCGCAGCGCTACGGGCTCGCGCCGCACCTCGCGCTGCGCACCGAGGTGGTGTCGGCACGCTGGAACGACATCACCCGCACGTGGCATCTGACCACGTCGACCGGCGCCGAGCACGTGTTCGACGTCGTCGTGTCGGCCGTCGGACTGTTCACCCAGCCGGTCATGCCAGACCTCCGCGAGGAGGAGCCGTTCACCGGAACCGTCGTCCACACCGCCCGGTGGGACCACTCGCTGGACCTGACCGGCAAGCGCGTCGCAGTCCTCGGAACCGGTTCCACCGCAGCGCAACTGGTTCCCGAGGTCGTCAAGCTGGCCAGCGCCGTGTACTCGGTACAGCGGTCGCCGACCTGGGTGCTGCCCAAACCGGACCGCGGGTACACCGACAGGGAACGGTGGCTCTTCGCCCACGTGCCGTTGGCCAAGAAGTTCTACCGCACCCGGCTGTGGCTGCGCAGTGAGTCCAACATCTCGGTCATCGAGCACGGCAGCGACAAGACCCAGCAGTTCCGGGCGGCAGCCGACGCGATGCTCGAGCGAGCGGTACCGGACGATCAGCTGCGCCGACGATTGACGCCCGAGACACCATTCGGCTGCAAGCGTCTGGTGTTCTCGTCGGACTTCATCCCGGCACTGACCCAGCCGCACGTCGAGGTGGTGTCGAGCCCCGCCAAGGCGCTGCGGGCGCGGTCGCTGGTCACCGAGGACGGTCGCGAACTCGACGTCGACGTGGTGGTGTGCGCCACGGGCTACGCCGCGGCGAACTATCTCGGCCAGATCGAGGTGACCGGCGAGGGTGGCCGCTCGCTGCACGACGCCTGGCGCGACGGCGCCTACGCCTACCTCGGCATGGCGGTGCCCGGCTTCCCAAACATGTTCATGCTCTACGGCCCCAACACCAACGTCGGCTCCAACAGCGTCATCTTCATGCTCGAGGCTCAGGCGCACTACGTGGTGCGCGCGCTGACGTACCTGCGCCGTCACGGGAAGTCCTACGTCGCGGTGCGCCCCGACACCATGCGGGCGTTCATCGAGAGGATCGATCGCTGGATGCAGGGCACCGTGTGGACCACCCGGTGCAGCAGCTACTTCCGCGCCGCCAACGGCCGCGTCGTCACGCAGTGGCCGCGCAGCGCCCGCGACTTCTGGGTGCTGACGCGGCGATTCCGGCCGCGGGACTACCACTTCCAGCCGTCGGCCTACCGGCCCGACGTCCACGTCGATCCGCATGCCGTGCTCGAGGGTGCGCCGTGACGGTCGACCACGCGCGCAGGCTGGTGCCCGCGCTGCGCCACCTCGCCACGTTCCGCGTCGACCTGGGCATCGACGCCCTACCCGTGGTCCGGGCGTCGCTCGACGCCCGGCGCCGCGAGGGCGTCACCGCGCTGGACGCGCGGGGGGTCGAGGTCGTCGACGCCACCACTCCGGAGTCGATGGGCCACGCGGTCGACGTCCGGATCTATCGCGGCGGACCGGTGCCCGCAGCCGTCGTCGTCTACTGCCATTCGGGTGCGTTCGTGTTGGGCAACCTCGACACCGATCACCGCCAGTGCGTCGAATTGGCGCGCCGCGCCCAGTGCACCGTGGTGTCGGTCGACTATCGGCTGGCACCCGAGCATCCCTTTCCGGCGGCCCTTCGGGATGCGTTGACGGTGCTCGAATGGGTGGTCGAAGAGGAGAAGTCGCTGGGAGTCGACGCCGATCGCCTCGCGGTGGCGGGCAACAGCGCAGGGGCCGCACTGGCGGCGACGCTGGCGCAGTGCGCGGCCGTGGGATCTGCTCCCGCCGTCGCCTTCCAGCTCCTGCACCAACCCGTCCTCGACGACCGGCGCACCCCGTCGAAGGACGAGTTCGACGACACCCCGGGGTTCGACGGCGTGGCGTGCGAACGGATGTGGCGCCACCTGGCCGGCGGTGGCGAGCTGCCGGCCGATGCGGTGCCTGCGCGGCTGGCCGATCTGACCGGTGTCGCTCCGGCGCTGATCACCTGTTCGGAACTCGACCCCCTGCGCGACGAGGCGGTCGACTACGCACTGCGACTCATGTGGGCCGGCGTGCCCACGGAGCTGCACGTCTTCCCGAGGACGTGTCACGGCTTCGACTCGATGGCGCCCGAGTGCGACGTCGCGCAGGCGCTGTTCGCGATGCAGGGCGAGGCGCTGCGCCGGGCGCTGACCGACTAACCCGTTGCGGCCGAGTCGAGTTCGCGGGCGATCGCCCGGTGATAGGTGTCGATGTTCGCCGGGTTGACGATGCGGAAGAAGCCATCGGGCAGCGGCGCGTGCTTGGGCGCCTCGATGGTCATGGTCCGCGTGAACAACGTGACGTCCTCACCGGGCCGGGTGAAGTGGTACTGCACGGTGATGCGGCCCTCCATGCCGCCGTTGCCCTCGCGGTCGTGACCGAGCCGGCCGACGGAGGTGAACACCCACATCGTGGGGCGTACCGCGATCGCGAGGTGCCAGGTGAAGATGCGCTCGCCGTCGGGGCCCGCCTCGGTCCACGTATCGCCCACGCGCAGCGGCATGTCGTTGTCGGCGTTGCCGACGTGCGAGCTGCCGGGGTAGGTCTTGGTCCAGTTCTGTGGGTTGGTGACGAAGTCGTAGAGAGTCTCGGGGGAGTGGGTGAACGCAGTTTCCGAGCTGGTGGTGACGATTCCCATGGGTCTGGCCTCTCCGAAGTTCCGCCGCCGTCGGCGACACTCGACGAGTAGCTTTACAAATCGGGCGCGGATTGTCACGCTCTCTCGTGACGACTGGAGACGATGATGGCGATGCGCGCCGCCCGGCTGGGCGCACACGTGGTACACGGCGCCGGACGGATCGCGCTCGACTCCGCGCTGGGCGGGCGGCGGCGATTCCCGCGCCGCGTCACCGATCTCACGCCGGACGCGTTGTCGCGCGTGCTCGGCCGACCGGTCGAGTCGGTGTCGGTCGTCGACGCCGAGTCCGGCACGTCCTCGCGCGCCCGGCTGGCGCTCACCGGGCCGGATCTGCCGGGCACGGTGTTCGTCAAGGTCTCCTCCGCCTCCGCCGCCACCCGCATGCTCGGTGAACTCGCGCGTCTCGGCGAAACCGAGGCGCGGTTCTATCGCGACCTGGCGCACGAACTCGGGGACGGGGTGCCGCGCTCGTACGGTGCGGCGTTCGACCCGCTGACGGGGCGCTACGTCGTCGTCCTGGAGGACATGACCGTCACGCCGTGCCGGTTCGCCGACACGCTGCACCCGCTCGACCTCGGCCAGATGGCGCAGCTGATGGAGGTACTCGCCGCGCTGCACGGGACGTTCTGGGGCAGGCTTCCCGAGAAGCCTGGTGGCGCGGGCCCCTTGGGATGGCTGACCGCGCCCGCGAGTGATCCGGCCAACCTGCTCACACCCGCGTTGATGAAGGCGTCGGCGCGCACGCTCGCCGACCGGTCGGGCGTGCCGATCGACGTCGGCCGGTGGCTCTGGCAGAACTACCAGCGCGCCACCGACGTCGTCGATGACGGCCCGCACACCGTCCTGCACGGCGATTCGCACCCCGGCAACACCTACGTCCGGGACGGGCGCGCGGGACTGCTGGACTGGCAGGTGGTGCGTCGCGGTCACCCCTCGCGCGACCTGACCTACACCCTCGTACTCGGCCTGCCGGTCGAGCAACGGCGTTCCGCGGAACGGGATCTGCTCGACGTCTACCGTGACGCGCTCGAGGCCGCGGGTGGGCCCCGACTCGACCGCGAGAACCTCTGGCTGCGCTACCGCCAGGCCGTCACCTACGCGTTCGTGTCGCCGCTGACGACCGCGGGGCTCGGCGGAATGCAGGACGAGGCCGTCGCCCTGGAGGGGCTACGCCGCGCGGTCGCGGCCATCGAGGACCTGGAGACCGTGTCGGCGCTTCGGCGGGCACACTGACGCCGCCGCGCGTTGCTTTACAAATATCGCACCCGGTGTTAAGCACGACCAATGGACTTCTCACGGGTCGAACTCTCCGACGAGGACGCTGAGTTCCAGGCCCGGCTCGCCGAGTTCCTGGCAGCCGTCGTCACCGACGAAGTGATCGAACGCGACCGGCGAACCGGCGAGAACTTCGACGAGGCAGTCCATCTCGCGCTCGGCGAGCAGCGGTACCTCGATCGTGACTACCGGGATGCCGCCGACGGTGGGTTCACCCGCGTGCAGCGGCGAATCTGGGAACTGGAGATCGGCCGCGCGCACACGCCCTGGTTCCACTGGGGCACCACGGCGATGGTTGCCAAGTCGGTCGAACGGCTCGGCTCCGACGACCTCGTCGACGAGGTGCTCGACGGCGTGCTGGCGGGCCGGCTCCGGCTGTGCCTCGGATACACCGAACCCGACGGCGGCTCGGACGTCGCCACCTGCAAGACCAGGGCGGTGCGCGACGGTGACCACTGGATCGTCAACGGCTCCAAGATGTTCACGTCCAACGCCCACAACGCCCAGTACGTCTTCCTGATCACCAACACGAATCCCGACGCCCCGAAACACCACGACCTCACGATGTTCCTGGTGCCGCTGGACACGCCGGGGGTCGAGATCCAGGGCATCCGCACCGTCGACGGCGACCGCACCAACATCACCTACTACACCGACGTCCGGATTCCGGACCGGTACCGCATCGGTGAGGTCGACGGCGGCTGGGCGGTCCTGCGCGGGGCACTCGACGCCGAACACGGCACCGTCGCCCCCGGTGCCGACGGCCTACAGAAGCTCGCCGTGATGACCGACCACCTGCTGTTGCTCGCCGAGGGGTGCGACCGGGTCGCCGCCGTGGCGGGACGTCCCGACGAGTACGGCAGGCGGCCCATCGACGACGACGCCGTGGCCTACCGGCTCGGCAGGGGCATCGCACGGACCGAGGTCGCCGCCAGCACCGCAGGCATGTTCGGTCGGGTCGCCATCGCGCAGGCCATGCGGGAGGTGACACCGGACCTGATGGACGTCCTGGGCGCCGCGGGCGGGTTGACCAGGGGAGCCGACGGGGCCACCGACGACGGCGGTGCGGAATACCTCTTCCGGTTGGCCTCGCCGATGGGCGTCTACGGCGGCACGCTGGAGGTGTTCCGGAACATGATCGCCCAGCACGCCCTCGGTCTGGGGCGGCCCGCGTACGGAGCCCGGCCGGCCCGGAAGGCGGGGGCGTCCTGATGCGCTACACGTTCACCCACCCGATGCACAGCCACCCGTACAACCCGGAACTGGTCACCGGGGCCGGCGTCGCCGCGGTGGCCGTGGCCGCCGAACGCGCCGGATTCTCGGGTTTCGGCTTCACCGATCACCCTGCGCCCACCCAGAAGTGGTTACAGTCCGGCGGCCACGACGCGCTGGACCCGTTCGTGGCGATGGGCTTTGCAGCAGCGCACACCACCACGCTGCGCCTGATCCCCAACGTCGTCGTGCTGCCGTACCGCAACCCGTTCGTCGTCGCCAAGGCAGGCGCGACGCTCGACGTCCTGTCCGGCGGCCGGTTCACACTCGCCGTCGGGGTGGGCTATCTGCGGCGCGAATTCGCCGCGCTCGGTGTGGACTTCGACGAACGTGGCGATCTCGTCGAGGAGGCGCTCGAGGTGATCCGCGCCATCTGGACGGGCGACGACGTGTCGTTCGAGGGCAGGCACTTCACCGCGAGCGGGATCACCGCACACCCCCGACCCACCTCCGATCCGCATCCGCCGATCTGGATCGGCGGCAACACCGGCGCTGCCCGGCGCCGCGTCGCGGAGTTCGGGGCGGGCTGGTGTCCGTTCCCCGCGCCCGCCCTGCTCGCGCAGACGGCGCGCACCGCACCGCTGGAGACCCTCGACGACCTGAGGGCGGGGATCGCCGACCTGCACCGCCGCTGCGAGGCCATCGGGCGCGACCCGGCCACGCTCGACGTCACGTTCACCAACGCAGCACGAGGAACGCCCGGCGACGACGACTTCGACGCCGACGCCTTCCTCGACGGCGCAGCCGAACTCGCCGCCATGGGCGTCACCTGGGTGCAGGTGCAGGTGCCCGGCGACAGCCTCGCTCGAGCCACCGAGGCGATCGACCGGTTCGGCCGGCTCGTCATCGCCGCGGGCTGACCGCTCGCCGTCACCCCGCCCGCCGCGAGCGTGCGCGAACTCGGGTTCTCGCCCGGCGTGTCTGCCGCAAACACGCACGCTCGCGGGAGGATGGGGTACACAGGGTGCGACGACGACGGCTGGAGGCCCTGTGCGGCGGCTCAACGGTGTGGACGCCCTGCTGCTGTACAGCGAGGCGCCCGAGACGCACATGCACACGCTGAAGATCGGCGTGATCGACGTGTCGGCGATGCCGGGCGGATTCACCCACGAGCTGTTCCGGCGCATCGCGAGCGAACGTCTGCACGAGCTGAAACCCCTTCGCTACCAACTGGTCGACATCCCGTTCAAGCTGCACCACCCGATGTGGGTGGAGAACGCCGAGATCGACCTCGACTACCACCTGCGGCGGGTGTCGGTACCCGCGCCGGGCGGCAGGCGCGAACTCGACCAGGTGATCGGCGAGATCGCCAGCACGCCACTGGATCGCAGCCGGCCGCTGTGGGAGATGTACGTCGCGGACGGGCTCGCGGGCGGCCGGATCGCGATCGTGCACAAGGTGCATCACGTGCTGGCCGACGGCGTCGCCTCGGCGAACCAGATGGCATGGGCGATCCAGCCGCATCCGCCCGAGCTGCCGACCCCGGCGCTGCGCACCACCGATGCCGAGCGCACCACGGCCGGCCTGGTCGTGGCAGCGGGCCGCGACCACGCCCGGCAGCTCCGCCGCCTGCCGGGACTGCTCGCGCAGACGGGGCGCGGGGTGGTGCGCGTGCGGCGCCGGGCCAGGGAGCGGGGTGCCACCGCGGGGCTCGCGTCGAACTTCGCGCCGCCGGACACGTTCCTCAATCACGTCGTGTCCCCGGTCAGGCGTTTCGCGACCGCACCGCTGGCGCTGTGCGACGTCAAGGAGACGGCCAAGGCGCTCGGGGTCACCCTCAACGACATCGTGCTCGCGGTCGTCGCGGGCGCGCTGCGCGAGCTGCTCATCCGGTACGACGGCGCGGCCGACGTGCCGCTGATCGCGGGCGTGCCGGTCAGCTACGGCAACCCGGATCGCTTGGTGGGCAACGAGTTCACGTACATGACGCCGTCACTGGCGGTGCACGTCGCCGATCCGGTGGAGCGCGTTCGGCTGACCGGGACGGCGACGCGGATCGCCAAGGAGAACCACGAACTGCTCGGGCCCAGCCTGCTGCCGTCGTGGATGAACTACCTGCCACCCTCGGTCGCGCCCGCCGCGTTCCGCTGGCAGTCCAAGCGCATGGGCACCAGCGCGGTCATGAACCTGACCATCTCGAACGTCCGAGGGCCGCAGGAGCGCGGCTCCATCGACGGCGCGTCGATCAGCGAGATCTACTCGGTGGGGCCGCTCGTCGTGGGCAGCGGCATGAACGTCACGGTATGGAGCTACGTCGACCAACTCGACGTCTCGGTGCTCACCGACGACCTGACGACCGACGACCCGCACGAGGTGACCGACGCGATCACCCGCGCGTTCGTCGAGACGCGGATCGCTGCGGGGCTGTCGGGGGAACTCACGTCCGTCGGGGACGTGCTGCCGCCGGTGACCGTCTGACCGGTCGCCCCAAGAACCGGGGCTAGCGGGTCCAGCCGCGGCGGCGCAGCCACCAGTCGCGGCCGACGAAGAAGAAGATCCCCACGGCGAACAGGATGACGAAGATGTCCTCGACGCGTCCGGTGTGGTTGCCGCGCAGCATCGTCAGCAGGAAGATGCCGATGACGATCCCGAAGACGTGGATGACGCGGGGACTCTCGCGCGACCATCCCCAGCCTGCCGAGGGCACGTCCTCGACGTCGACGCCGGTGTATCGCTCGACCTCGGTGTTGGCCACGGGTGCTCCTCACGGTCGGTGTTGTCGGTCATTCTGACATAGGCGGCCCGGCCCTACGACGGGGCGTCGTACGGAGTCTGGGCCAGCGGCTCAGCGGATCCCTTCGTACCGGCGCAGCGCCTCGAGGCGCTCGACCTTGTGGTCGACGATCGGCTCGGGGTAGTCGTCGGTTCCCGCTTCGGGCAGCCACTGACGGACGTACGCGCCGTCGGGATCGAACTTGTCGCCCTGCGTGGTCGGGTTGAAGACCCGGAAGAACGGTGCCGCGTCGGTGCCACAGCCCGCCGTCCACTGCCAGCCGTGCTGGTTGTTGGCCATGTCGCCGTCGACGAGCTGGTCGAGGAACCAGCGGGCGCCCCACTGCCACGGCAGGTGCAGGTCCTTCACCAGGAACGACGCGGTGATCATCCGCACCCGGTTGTGCATGAAGCCGCTCTCGGAGAGCTGCCGCATGCCGGCGTCGACGATCGGGAAGCCGGTGCGTCCCGCCTTCCACGCCTCGAACCGCTGCTGCGCCTCCGGACCCTCGTCGACCTCGATGCCGTCGAACGTCTTGTTCCAGTTCCACCAGACGCTGTGCGGCCACTCGTTGAGGACATTCGCGTAGAAGTCGCGGAACGCCAGCTCGCGCAGGTAGGCCTGCGCCCCCTTGCCGCTGCCGAGGTCTCCCACCATCGTCCGCGGATGGATCGCCCCGAACTTCAGGTGCGCCGACATGCGGCTGATGCCGTCGATGTCGGGGCGGTTGCGGTCGTCGGCGTAGTCGTCGAGCCGATTCGCGACGAAGTGCTTCCACGCCGCGCGCGCCGCCGTCTCGCCCGCCGCGATGTCGATGTCGACGTCGACCCGCGGAATCTCCTCGTTCTCGATGCCGTCCACCGCGGACGGATCGATCCACGTCGCCGTCTTCGGGCCGGTTTTCGCCGGTCCGCGCCAGCCATGCTGCTTCCACGCCGTGAAGAACGGGCTGAACACCTTGTACGGCGTGCCGTCGTCCTTGGTGACGCGACCCGGTGAAACCAGATACGGCGAACCGGAGCCCTCCAGCGGTACGTCGCCGAGCGCGGCGCGGACCTTCGCGTCGCGGCGGGTCCCGAACGGCGTGAAGTCCTCCGACACGTGCACCGCGGTGGCCCCGACGGCCTTCGCCAGCGCGGGAATCCGGTCCTCGGGACGTCCGCTGGTCACCAGGAGCCTGCCGTCGAGACCGTCGCGGAGATCCCGCAGCGCGTCGTAGAGGTAGCGCAGCCTGCGCGCGCCCGACGACGCATGCAGGCGCGGATCGAGGACGTAGCAGGCCAGCACCTCGCCGTCGCCGGCTGCGGCGTCCAGTGCGGCGGGCAGATCGTGGAGGCGCAGATCGCGCCGGAACCACAGCAGCGTGGGCATGCCCTGTTCCTGCCCAGATTCCCCGGTGCGGAAACACCGCGGTGGGGCAGTCTGTGCCGATGCAGTTCTGGTCAGGCACCGCGTTCCTCGACACCGTCGACGCCCTCGCGGTCACCCGGATGCTCGACGAGGCGGGCTACGACGGGATGATCTGCGCCGATCACCTCGTCTACCCCCGCGAGCTGAGGTCGCGCTATCCGTCGGGCGCCGATGCCCCGCCGTGGCCGCCGGAGACGGCGTGGCCGGATTCCTGGGTGATGATCGGCGCGATGGCCGCGACCACCACGCGACTGCGGTTCACCAACGCCGTCTACGTCGCGCCCGCGCGTCCGCTGCTCGAGGTCGCCAAGCAGGTCGCCACCGCGGCCGTGGTGTCCCAGGGCCGGGTGGCGCTGACGGTCGGGGCGGGCTGGATGCGCGAGGAGTTCGAGCTGCTCGGGCAGCCCTTCGGCAACCGCGGCAAGCGGCTCGACGAGATGATCCCCGCGCTGCGCGCACTGTGGCAGGGCGGTTGGGTGTCGTGGACCGGCGAGCACTACCGGGTGCCGGAGCTGATGATCGAGCCGCATCCACCCGGCCCCGTGCCGATCATGTGCGGCGGCGAATCGGATGCGGCGCTGCGGCGCGCGGCCCGGCTGTGCGACGGGTGGGTGGGTGCGGCCTACGGGTGGGACGACGCGGTGGCCCACGTCGAGCGACTGCGCGCACTGCGCCGCGAGTACGGCCGCTGCGACGAGCCGTTCGAGATCATGCTCGCGCTGCTCGAGGCGCCGACGGTGGATCTGTATCGGCGGGCCGAGGATGCCGGCATCACCGCCGTCATGTGCGCGCCGTGGATGGGCGCCACCGAGCCGGGCGCGGGCGTCGAGGAGTTCCGTGCGCCGATCGAACGGTTCGCCGAGACGGTCATCGCGAAAGTCCGGTGACGCGCTGCGACAATCGCAGCATGACGACTCCGCCTGACCGCCCGCGCGACATGGTCGGGTACGGCGCCCATCCGCCCGATCCGAAGTGGCCCGGCGACGCGCGCATCGCCGTGCAGTTCGTGCTGAACTACGAAGAGGGCGGCGAGAGCAACGTCCTCTACGGCGATGCCACGTCGGAGACGTTCCTCTCCGACGTCATTGGGGCGCAACCCTTCCCGAACCGGCACATGAGCGTCGAGTCGCTCTACGAGTACGGATCGCGGGCCGGGCTGTGGCGGCTGCTGCGGCTGTTCGACCGCTACGACGTGCCGCTGACCGTCTTCGGCGTGGCGACCGCGCTGGCAACCAATCCCGATGCCGTCGCCGCATTCGCCGCCCGCGGTGACGAGATCGCCTGCCACGGATTGCGGTGGCTGAGTTACCAACTGGCTGATCCCGAGATCGAGCGCGAGCACATGGCGCAGGCGGCGTCGCTGCTCACCGAGCTGACCGGCGCCCCGCCGCGGGGTTGGTACACCGGGCGGGACTCCCCGCACACCAGGGCATTGGTGGTCGAGCACGGCGGTTTCCTCTACGACTCCGACTCCTATGCCGACGATCTGCCGTACTGGACCAGTGAGGCGGGTCGCGACCACCTGGTCGTGCCCTATGCGCTCGACACCAACGACATGAAGTACGTGTCGACGAGCGGATTCGCCAGCGGCACCGAGTTCTTCGACTATCTGCGCGACGCCTTCGACGTCCTCTACGCCGAAGGCGAGGCGGGCGCGCCGAAGATGATGTCGGTCGGATTGCACTGCCGACTGGCCGGGCGGCCGGGGCGCGCCGCCGCCTTGGAACGCTTCATCGAGCACGTCCGTACCCGCGACCGCGTCTGGCTCGCACGACGGGTCGACATCGCCGAGCACTGGGTGCGCACCTTCCCGCCGGGGGCGGCGGTCGACACACCTGCCGGCTAACCGGTCGGAATGTGCCGGCTGCGCGCGTCGACCGCCGGTGCGATCCACCGCTGGAGGAAGCTGCGCAATTCGGGTCCGTGCCGTGACGGACCGCCCGGGTCGAGGATGAACGACTGCAGCACGCGCAGCATGAACTCGACGAGTTCGTCGAGCCCGTCGCCGTCGAAACCCGCTGCGACCCAGTCGACGCTGGAGCGTTCGAGGATGGAGCGGCCGAAGGAGATCGCCACCTCCGAGGTGACGCCGGCGGCGAATGCGCTGGTGCGACCGGGCTGGACGACCAGGCCCAGGTAACGGTCGTGGGGGAGGCGTTCCAGGGTGTAGGCGATGCCCTCGACGACGGCCGTCGTGGGGTTGGTGACCGAGCGCAAGTCGTCGGCCAGTCGGTCGAGGAAGCCGTCGACGGCTGACATCGCCGTCGCGGTCAGCAGTGCGTCGAGGGTGGGGAAGTAGCGGTACACCGTTTGACGTGTCACGCCAAGGGCGGTGGCGACCTCCGAGACGCTGACGGTGCCACGGTCGTCCAACGACGCGCGTGCAGCACCGATGATGCGATGTACCGCGGCATCGTCGTCGACCGGGATGTCGCCGGACCATCCGTGTCTGCGCATGCGGGCATCGTGTCATCCGCAGCGGCGACGTGGGCGCCTCGCCCGTCGAATCACTTGACCATACATACACACATAGATGTATGGTCAAGAGCATCCGACGATCGAGAGGAATGGCCCGAGATGCCGTCCACCGTGCACGCGCCCGTCGACCATCACGACGAGGAACTGACGCGGCGCGCGCTGCGCCACGCGATCGACAAGACCACCGACATGGCGACGCGGGAACTGAAGGTGCCGCTGCACTACTACCGGGACCCGAAGATCACCGAGATCGAGGAGTCGCAGGTACTACGGCGCGTGCCGCTGGCGATCGTGCCGTCGGCACAGCTGCCGAATGCCAACGACTTCGTCGTGCGATCGGTACTCGGCGACTCGCTCCTCGTGACCCGCGACCGCGAGGGCGTCAGCCACGTCTTCCTGAACTACTGCAGACACCGTGGTGCGATGCCGGCATGCGGGACGGGCAACGCCTCTCGGTTCACCTGCCCGTACCACGCCTGGAGCTACAAGAACACCGGCGAGCTGTTCGCAGTTCCGGGCAAGGCGGGCTTCGACTCGATGGACAAGGCCGACTACGGATTGGTCGAACTACCGAATCAGGAACGCCTCGGCTTCATTTGGGCGGTGCTGACAGCTGACGCCGCGATGGACGTCGACGGCCACCTCGGTGACATCGGCCCCGAACTCGAGTCGATGAACTACCAGAGCTACGGCTATCACACCGAGCGGGAGTTCCAGTCTCAGGTGTCGTGGAAGGGGGCGCTGGAGGCCTTCGCGGAGGGTTATCACTTCCCTTTCGTCCACGGCGCCAGCGTGATCGGACAGAACACGCTGCCCAACACCGGCGTCTACGACGAGTACGGTAGGCACCATCGCATCGGGTTCCCGTTCAACTGGATTACCCAGCTCGCCGAGGATCCGTCCGGCTCGTGGGATCCGCATCAGAACATGGGTGTCATCTACTGGATCTACCCGAATCTCATCCTGGCCAACAGTCCGGTGGGCGTGGAGATCATCGACATCCTGCCCGCGGGGGAGCCGACCCGCTGCTCGGTGCGGCACAGCTGGATGGGCCGGATGCCCGCCACCACCGACGACATGCGCGCCGGCTACGACATGGTGTTCGAGAGCGTGCACGCCGCAGTGCGCGACGAGGACTTCGCGATACTGCCCCAGTGCGGCGAAGGGGTGCGGCACGGCCAGCACGACCACATGATCATCGGCCGCAACGAGATCGGCGTCCAACACATGATCAAGGTCTTCGCGCAGGAACTGGGCGTCGCGCTGCAGTGAGTCCTTGACCCTCCCGCAGGGGGAGACCCCAGACTGGCGGCATGCTCACGATCGGCGACTTCTCCAGGATGACGCAACTCAGCGTCAAGACGCTGCGGCACTACCACGACGTCGGACTCGTCACGCCCGCGCGCGTCGACCCCGACACCGGATACCGCTACTACAACAGGGACCAGGCGGCGAGCGCCCAGGTGGTGCGCAGGCTGCGCGACCTCGACATGCCCGTACCCGAGGTCAAGTCGGTGCTGGCCGCCGACCCCGACGACCGCAACGCGCTCATCGGCGCCCATCTGGCGCGACTGGAGGCCCGGCTCGCCGGTACGCAGGCCGCGGTCGAGGCCCTACGGGCGATCCTCGACCGGCCCGCAGCCACACCCGAACTCGAGCACCGCAGCGTCCCGGCGCAACGGGCGCTCGCCATCCACGCCGATCAGGTGGATCGCGACGACCTGGGGCAGTGGTTCCTCGACGCCGCAGCCGAACTGATCGACGTGGCCGAGTCGCGGGGAGTGCGCCGCGACGGCCCGGTCGGCGGGCTCTACGGTTTCGAGGTGTTCGCGACCGATCGCGGACCCGCGACGGCGTTCGTGCCCGTGGCCGGTGAGGTCGGCGGGGCCGGGCGGGCCCGCGGAATCACCGTCCCCGCAGCCGAACTCGTCGTGGTCCGGCACCGCGGACCGCACGACGACGTCGACCTGGCCTACTCCGATCTCGGCACCTACGCCACCCGGCACGAGATCAGCGTGGAGGCGCCTTTGCGCGAGTACTACGACCGCTTCCTCTGGGACACCGAGGACTCGTCGCAATGGATGACCGACCTCTGCTGGCCCGTCTTCCGGTCCGATCGGTCGGCATCGTGAGCGCCGCACTGAGCCTGGACGGGCGACGGGCGCTCGTCACGGGCGGAAGCAAGGGTGCAGGCGCGGCGGTGGTCGCGCGACTCCGAGCGGCCGGCGCCCACGTCACCGCCGTGGCCCGCAACCGTCCAGCCGACGCCGACGGATCGGTCGACTTCGTCGCCGCGGATCTCACCACGGCGGATGGTGCCCGCACGGTCGCCGACCACGTCGCCGGCCACGGAGGCATCGACATCCTGGTCCACGTCGCCGGCGGATCATCCTCACCCGCAGGCGGATTCGTCACCCTCACCGACGACGACTGGGCCGACGAACTGAACCTCAACCTGCTCGGCGCCGTACGCCTGGACCGGGCGCTGATACCGGCGATGATCGAGGCCGGCCGCGGCGCCATCGTGCACGTCGGCTCCATCCAGAGCCGACTGCCGCTGTACGACGGCACGCTGGGCTACGCCGCAGCCAAGGCTGCGCTGCGTACGTACGGCAAGGGGCTGGCCGACGAACTCGCGCCCAAGGGCATCCGGGTGAACATGGTGTCGCCCGGCTTCATCAGGACGAGCGCCGCCGACGCGCTGATCAAGCGCATCGCGGCGGGCGCCGACGGTGACGAGGCCGCGGCGCTCCAGTCCGTGATGGCCTCGCTGGGCGGCATCCCGCTCGGCCGCCCCGCCGAGCCCGAGGAGGTGGCCGAGGTGATCGGCTTCCTGGTGTCGGACGCGGCGGGATCGATAGTCGGGGCGGACGTCGTCGTCGACGGCGGGACCGTGCGCACCATCTGACGACCGGCGCCGACGAGGTGGCGCGATCTGCGAGTCCGGTGGCGCGCATTGCGAGCGCGGTGCCGCGAATGTCGCCGTAGCTTTGGGTCAATCGAAGCAATCGACTACCCATCGACCACGAGGACATGCCATGAGCTGGACGACCAACGACATCCCCGATCTGCACGGCAAGGTCGCCGTGATCACCGGCGCCAACGGCGGACTCGGCCTCGCGTCCGCCAAGGCGCTCGCAGGCCGAGGGGCCCACGTGGTGATGGCGGTGCGCAACGAGGCCAAGGCGGCAGACGCGCACGCCGAGATCATGGCCGCCCACCCCGGTGCGGCACTGGAGGTCGTTCGGCTCGACCTCGGTTCGCTGGCGTCGGTCGCGGCCGCTGCCGAGCAGATCGCAGCCGCCCACGACCGCATCGACATCCTGATGTGCAATGCCGGGGTCATGGCGCTGCCGCAGGGAACCACGGTCGACGGCTTCGACACGCAGATGGGCACCAACGTCCTCGGTCACTGGGCGCTGATCTCACACCTGCTGCCGGTCGTCCTCGCGACACCAGGCGCGCGGGTGGTGACCCTGTCGAGTACCGCCCAGCACGCGGGCCGCGCGATCGATCCGGCCGACCCGCACATGCGCAACGGCTTCGACGAATGGCGCATGTACGGCCAGACCAAGCTGGCGATGCGTCATCTCGCGGTGGGCCTGCAGGCGCAATTCGACCGGGCCGGCGTCGATGCGAAGGCGCTGTCCGCTCAGCCGGGGCTGACGAACTCCGACCTCCAGACCACGACGCAGGCGCACGGGAGCGCGGGCCTGCTGGGCACCATCTCGGAGAAGCTGGTCAAGCGCACGGGCATGTCGACCGACCGAGGTGCGCTCAGCCAGTTGCGCGCGGCCGTCGACCCGAAGGCCCCCGGCGGCGGGTTCTACGGACCGCTGTTCGTCACCAACGGTCCGCCGGTGCGCAAGCCGCTGGTCCGGCCCGGCAGCGCCCGCGCGATCGAAACGCTCTGGCGCGTCGCCGAGTCCGAGACCGGCCTCGCGGTCGACGTGAGCGCCGCCGTCCGGCCATGAGCGGTCTGCTCGCGCCGTTCCGGCTGTCGCTGCCGTTCGTGCGGGTCCTGCTCGCCGACCTCGGCGTGCGCCCGGCCGACCTGCTCGTCGCCGCGGATCTACCCGGCGACCTGATGAGTCGCGACGAGGCCGTGCTGTCGCCGGCGCAGTACTACGCGCTGTTCGAATCGCTGGAGCACCTCGTCGGCGATCGGGACCTGGCCATCACGGTCGCCGACACGCTGAGCCCCGAGGTGTTCGACCCGCCGATCTTCGCGGCGATGTGCAGCCCCAACCTGCACGTGGCAGCCGAGCGCATCGCCGTCCACAAGCGGCTGCTCGGCCCGCTGCGCCTTAGGGTCGACGCCGACGCAGACGGGGTGGATCTCGAGATCACCTGGCCCGCAGGCGATCCGCCGCCCGCGGTGCTGCCGGTTGTCGAAGTCGCGTTCTGGGTCGCCCTGGCCCGTTTCGGCACCCGTACCCAGGTGGTGCCCCAGCGCGTCGTGCTGCCGCAGGCCCCCAGGAACCCCGCCGCCGTCGAGACGTGGCTCCGTACGCGGGTCGAGCGGGGCGCCACCACGTTCGTGCGGTTCTCCCGGCTCGACGCCACCCGGCCGTTTCTGACCGCGAACGCGGGCATGTGGGAGTTCTTCGAACCCGAATTGCGGCGTCGCCTCGACGATCTCGCCGCCGACGCGACCCTGCGCGCCAAGGTCCGCGCCGCGCTCGTCGAACTGCTGCCGGCCGGTGCGGGCACCACCCACCGCGTCGCGCGACACCTCGGCGTCAGCACCAGAACGCTGCAGCGCCGGCTCGGTGAGGAGGGCGCCACGTTCGGCGACATCCTGGCCGACGTGCGCGAGGAACTGGCGCGCCACTACCTGACGAAGTCCGCACTGCCGCTCACCGAGATCGCGTTCCTGCTCGGCTACGACGACCCGAACTCGTTCCACCGTGCGTTCAACCGCAGGACTGGTCGCACGCCGCTCGGCGTACGCGCCACGGCCACCGGCTGACGACGAAGGCGGCCCGGCCAATGGCCGGACCGCCTTCTACGTGAAGTGCGATTACATCGCGGGCTGCGCCGGGGGCATCAGCACCGTGTCGATGAGGTAGACGTTCGCGTTGGCGGTCTGCACGTTGCCGCAGACGACCGATGCGTCGTTCACCTTCAGGTCGTTGCCCATGCCGGTGACGGTGACGTCCTTGCCTTCGACCGTCTTGTGCATCCGGACCAGGTCGGCGGGCGCTACGCGTCCCGGGACGACGTGGTAGGTGAGGATGCTGGTCAGCAGGGGTGCGTCGGTCTTGAGCTTGTCGATCGTGGCCGGGTCGATCTTGGCGAAGGCGTCGTCGGTCGGCGCGAACACCGTGAACTCACCGCCGTTGAGCGTGTCGACGAGGTTCACCTCGGGGTTGAGCTGGCCGGAGACGGCCGCGGTCAGAGTCTTGAGCATCGGGTTGTTCGACGCTGCGGTGGCGACGGGGTCCATCGACATGCCGGCAACGGATCCGGGGCCCATGGGGTTCTGCGCGGCGTAGCCGGCGCACCCCGGTCCGACCAGTCCGGCTGCGGGATCCGCAGCTGCGACGCCGCTGGAGAGCAGGATTCCTGCGAACGCCATGCCAGCGATCGAGGCGCCCGTCACGGCCTTCTTGGTGTGGTCCATCAGGTTCATTGCGGTAGCACCTTTCGATTGGGAACGTTCAGGCACGAGGGGCGCCCCGACGCGAGCACGGGGATGATGCGCCGGGGCGCCACTCGTGGGTCTTGGGGTGGGACTAGCCGGCGGCCGGCGGCATGAGGACGGTGTCGATCATGTAGACCGTCGCGTTGGCGGTCTGCACGCCACCGCACACCAGGCCGGCGTCGTTGAACTTCAGGCTCTCGCCCTCGCCGGTGACGGTGACGTTGGCGCCCTGCACCGTCTTGTGCTCACCCGGGACGTCGGCCGGTGCGGCACCGGGGCCGGGCACGACGTGGTAGGTCAGGATGCTGGTCAGCAGATCCGTGTCGGTCTTGAGCTTCTCGATGGTGGCCGGGTCGATCTTCGCGAACGCGTCATCGGTCGGCGCGAAGACGGTGAACTCGCCGCCGTTGAGCGTGTCGACCAGGTTGACGTTCGGGTTGAGCTTGCCCGTGAGCGCCGAGGTCAGCGTCTTGAGCATCGGGTTGTTGGACGCCGCGGTGGCGACCGGGTCCATCGCCATGCCTGCGACCGAGCCGGGACCCGAGGGCACCTGCTCGGCGTAGGCCGCGCAGCTTGCGCCGACGAGGTTGGCGGCCGGGTCGGCCATGGCGGTCGAGGTCTCAGTCGGCGATGACGAGGAACTCATGACGCTCGAGGAGGCGCTGCTCGCGCTGCTCGACCCTTCATTGGCAGTCTCACTCGAACACGCAACTGCGCCGAAGGCGGCAATCGCGCTCAGGCTTGCTGCGGCGATCACCCTGCGGTGAGCTGAATTCATTGCTGATCACACTCCAATGTGTCTGGGGCTGCGATGTCGCGGCCCTAGGTCGATGACGTGGGTGATTCGCGCTGACCTGGGGGACGGATGGGCCGAGGCGACTTGCGTCACAGTCGCGTCACAATTCGGACCTGCGGCTACCGGGCGGCACAATGAGGGAGTGACCACCGACCAGCGCACGCGCGGCCAGCGATGACCGGCGATCGGCTACGCGTTCTGGTGCTCGGCAGCACGGGGTCGATCGGCACGCAGGCGCTCGAAGTGATCGCGGCCAATCCGGACCGCTTCGAGGTCGTGGGTCTCGCCGCGGGCGGCGCCAACGCCGACCTGCTGGCCCGCCAGCGCGCCGCGACCGGCGTCGCGAACGTGGCGGTCGCAGATCCCCGGGCCGCCGACCGGTTGGGCGACGTCACCTACTCCGGACCCGACGCCGCCACCCGGCTCGTCGAGGAGACCGAGGCCGACGTCGTCCTCAATGCTCTGGTCGGAGCGTTGGGTCTGCGGCCGACGCTCGCCGCCCTCGAATCCGGCGCCCGGCTCGCGCTCGCCAACAAGGAGTCCCTGGTCGCGGGCGGGCCACTGGTCGTCAAGGCCGCGGCACCCGGACAGATCGTTCCTGTCGACTCCGAACACTCCGCGCTGGCGCAATGTCTGCGCGGCGGCACGCCCGACGAGGTGGCCCGGCTGGTGCTCACGGCGTCCGGGGGACCGTTCCGCGGCTGGACGGCCGATGCGCTGGAAGGCGTGACGCCCGAACAGGCCGGCGCCCACCCGACGTGGTCGATGGGCCCGATGAACACGCTGAACTCGGCGTCTCTGGTGAACAAGGGGCTCGAACTCATCGAGACGCACCTGCTGTTCGGCGTGCCGTACGACCGCATCGACGTCGTCGTGCACCCGCAGTCGATCGTCCACTCGATGGTCACCTTCGTGGACGGGTCGACGATCGCCCAGGCCAGCCCGCCCGACATGAAGCTGCCGATCGCATTGGCTCTCGGCTGGCCCGCCCGCGTGCCAGGGGCCGCAGCGGCGTGCGACTGGACCACCGCCTCGACCTGGGAGTTCGAACCGCTCGACGACGAGGTGTTCCCCGCCGTCGACCTGGCCCGACACGCAGGGACGGTGGGTGGCTGCATGACCGCGGTCTACAACGCCGCCAACGAGGAGGCCGCCGAGGCGTTCCTGGCGGGTCGGATCGGCTTCCCGGCAATCGTGCGAACCATCGGTGACGTGCTGCACGCCTCAGACCAGTGGGCAGCCGAACCGGCTACCGTGGAAGACGTACTCGAAGCGCAGGACTGGGCCCGGGCCAGGGCCCGGAGTGCTCTGGCACCCCACGCGAGCGCGACACAGGAGGTCTTGGGAACTCGATGATGTTCGTCACGGGCATCGTGCTCTTCGCCCTGGCCATCCTGATCTCGGTGGCCCTGCACGAATGCGGACACATGTGGGTCGCGCGCGCGACCGGCATGAAGGTGCGTCGTTACTTCGTCGGCTTCGGTCCGACGATCTGGTCCACCATGCGACCCAACCGACTCGGCCAGACCGAATACGGCGTCAAGGCGGTTCCGCTCGGCGGGTTCTGCGACATCGCGGGCATGACGTCGGTCGAGGAACTGGCACCCGAGGACCGCCAGTACGCCATGTACCGGCAGAAGGTGTGGAAGCGCGTCGCCGTGCTGTTCGCCGGGCCTGGCATGAACTTCATCATCGGCCTCGCGCTGATCTACGGCATCGCGATCGCCTGGGGGCTGCCGAACCTCAACCAGCCCACCAACGCCATGGTCGGGGAGACCGCCTGCGTGGCATCGCAGATCTCCAAGGAGGAGTTGGGCGAGTGCACCGGCCCGGGTCCCGCCGCGCTGGCGGGCATCCAGGCCGGGGACGTCGTGACCAAGGTCGGCGACACCGACGTGGCGAACTTCGACGAACTCGTGGCCACGGTGCGCAAGCTCGACGGCCCGACGGCGTTCACCGTGCGCCGCGACGAGAACGGGCAGGAGCGCGAGTTCACCACCACCGTCGACGTCACCCGCGCCGACCGATTCACTTCGGCCGACGCCACCGCGCCGACCCCCGTCGGAGCCGTCGGCATCGCGCCTGCGACGTTCGGCCCGACGCAGTACAACCCGCTCTCGGCGGTGCCCGCGACGTTCGCGTTCACCGGAGACCTGGCGGTCGAGCTGGGCAAGTCGCTCGCGAAGATCCCCAGCAAGGTCGGCGCGCTCGTCGACGCCATCGGCGGAGCGGAGCGCGACAAGGAGACGCCGATCAGCGTCGTGGGCGCCAGCATCATCGGCGGCGACACCGTCGACCGTGGCCTGTGGGTCATGTTCTGGTTCTTCCTCGCGCAGCTGAACTTCGTCCTGGGTGCGGTGAACCTGCTGCCCCTGCTGCCGTTCGATGGCGGCCACATCGCGGTCGCGACGTACGAGAAGCTGCGCGACATGGTGCGCCGAGCGCGCGGCCTGGTCGCCGGCGGCCCGGTGAACTACCTCAAGTTGATGCCCGCCACCTACGTCGTGTTGGCCGTGGTGGGCGCGTACATGCTGTTGACCGTCACCGCCGACCTGGTCAACCCCATCAGGATCTTCCAGTAGGAGAACTCGTGACCACCTCCATCGGCCTGGGCATGCCGGCGCCGCCGGCGCCCACCCTGGCGCCGCGCCGCAAGACCCGACAGCTCATGGTCGGCGACGTCGGGGTCGGCAGCGACCACCCGATCGCGGTGCAGTCGATGTGCACCACCAAGACCCACGACATCAACGCGACGCTGCAGCAGATCGCCGAGTTGACGGCGTCGGGCTGCGACATCGTTCGCGTGGCGTGCCCGCGGCAGGAGGATGCCGACGCGCTGCCCGCGATCGCCAAGAAGGCGAACATCCCGGTGATCGCCGACATCCACTTCCAGCCCAAGTACATCTTCGCGGCCATCGACGCCGGCTGTGCGGCTGTGCGCGTGAACCCCGGCAACATCAAGGAGTTCGACGGCCGGGTCAAGGAGGTCGCGAAGGCGGCCGGCGCGGCGGGCATCCCGATTCGCATCGGCGTGAACGCCGGCTCGCTGGATCCGCGCTTGATGAAGAAGTACGGCAAGGCCACCCCGGAGGCGCTCGTCGAGTCCGCGCTGTGGGAGGCGTCGCTGTTCGAGGAGCACGGCTTCGGCGACATCAAGATCAGCGTCAAGCACAACGACCCGGTCATCATGGTGGCCGCCTACGAGCTGCTCGCCTCGAAGTGCGACTACCCACTGCACCTCGGCGTCACCGAGGCCGGGCCGGCGTTCCAGGGCACCATCAAGTCGGCCGTCGCGTTCGGTGCGCTGCTGTCCAAGGGCATCGGCGACACCATCCGCGTCTCGCTGTCGGCGCCGCCGGTCGAGGAGATCAAGGTCGGCAACCAGATCCTGGAATCGCTCAACCTGCGGCCCCGCGGCCTCGAGATCGTGTCGTGCCCGTCCTGTGGTCGCGCCCAGGTCGACGTGTACACGCTCGCCAACGAGGTGTCGGCGGGTCTGGAGGGCATGGACGTACCGCTGCGCGTCGCCGTCATGGGTTGCGTGGTGAACGGACCGGGTGAGGCGCGCGAGGCCGACCTCGGCGTGGCGTCGGGCAACGGCAAGGGCCAGATCTTCGTGCGCGGCGAGGTCATCAAGACGGTGCCGGAGTCGATGATCGTCGAGACGCTGATCGAAGAGGCCATGCGCATCGCCGAAGAGACGAACGCCGCATCGGGTCCGGAGGCAAGTGCCAGCGGTTCGCCGGTGGTGACCGTAAGCTGAGCACGACCCTGTGAGCGGGGTCACCGCTGACCGCATCGCCGCAGAAAGAGTCCCCATGTCGGCTCCTCCGCTCTTCCGCATCGCCGACGAGCGACGCGTAACGGTCGTGCGCGATGCCGCGGCGGTGCACCGCGTCCTCGCCGACGATCCCGTCGGTTCCTGCATGGTCGCCTCGCGGGTCGCCGATCACGGCGTGGATCCGACGGCCATCGGCGGCGAACTCTGGACGCGGCGCGAGCCCACCCAGTCGCTGTGCTTCGCCGGCGCCAACCTGATCCCGCTGCGCGGTGACGCGGCCGACGTCGTCGCGTTCGCCGACAAGGCGATGAGTTCGCCGCGGCGGTGCTCGTCGCTGGTGGGGCACGCCGATCTGGTACTGCCCATGTGGGCGCGGCTCGAAAGGGCTTGGGGCCCAGCGCGTGACGTCCGCGACGACCAACCGCTGATGGCGCTCGACCACGAGCCGACGTGCGCGCTCGACGCCGGCGTGCGTCCCGTGCGGATGGACGAGCTGGACGCCTACCTGGTCGCGGCCATCGACATGTTCATCGGCGAGGTCGGCATCGACCCCCGGCTCGGCGACGGCGGTCGCGGCTACCGCAGGCGGGTCGCGGGCCTGATCGCTGCCGGCCGCGCATGGGCCCGGTTCGAACGCGGCGAGGTCGTGTTCAAGGCCGAGGTCGGGTCTCAGTCGCCTGCCGTTGGCCAGATCCAGGGCGTGTGGGTGCATCCCGAGTGGCGCGGTCGCGGCATCGGCGCGGCGGGGACGGCGACCCTCGCCGGTGCCGTGGTGCGCAGCGGCCGGATCGCGAGCCTCTACGTCAACGCGTTCAACACCGTCGCCCGCGCGACGTACGACCGGATCGGCTTCAGCCAGGTCGGCACGTTCGCCACCGTCCTGCTCGACTGAACTCGGCCCGCCTCGCCGAGACGGAACCCACTGTCGTGCAGAGGTGTGCGTAGCGACCGTAGACGCCGTCTCGGCGCGATCACCGGCTCGTCACGGTCGGATCTCGACGCTCTCGGTGCGCCTCCGACGCATCCGGTCGTCACACTCTTAACATCAGCCTCAATGGCATCGATAACCTCATCTGTATCGCGCGTCGCAGCGCTGATGACGGTCACCGTCCTCGCCGCGGGCGCGCTCAGTGCATGCACCCCGAAACCGCAAGGCCCCGAGCCGACGGCCGAGGCGTTCTTCGCCGCGCTGGGCAAGGGCGACACCGCCGCGGCCGCCGATCTGGCCGACCAGCCCGCCGAGGCACGCGAGGCGCTCAACGAAGCGTGGAAGGGGCTGCAGGCGACCTCCCTGGAGGCAACCGTCATCGGCTCGCGCTACGCCGAGGACACCGGCAGCGTGAAGTACCGCTACACGTGGCACCTGCCCAAGAACCGCACGTGGAGCTACGACGGCCAGCTCAACATGATCCGCGACGAGGGACGCTGGGAAGTCCGTTGGAGCGCAGCGGGTTTGCACCCCAACCTCGGGCAGCACCAGAAATTCGCGCTGCGGTCGGACCCGCCGCGCCGGGCCTCGGTCAACGAGCACGGCGGCACCGACGTGCTGGTGCCCGGCTACCGGTACGGCTACGCCCTCGATGCCCGCGCCGCCGGGGGTGAGTTGATGCCGACCGCCACCGCGGTGGCCGACGCGCTGCGCCCCTTCGACCCCGCGTTGAACGGCCAGCGCCTCGCCGAGCAGGCCAGTTCGTCGCCGCGCCCGATGAGCCTGGTCACGCTGAACCAGGCCGACCACGACCGCGTTCAGGCGGTGCTCGCCAACCGGCCCGGTGTGGTCGTCACCCCGCAGCCCGACCTGCTGCCCACCGACGACGGCTTCGCGCCGGCCATCGTCAACCAGGTCAAGACGTCGGTGATGGACCAGCTCGACGGCGAGGCCGGCTGGCGGATCGTCAGCGTGAACCAGAACGGCGCCGAGGTCGACGTGCTCAACGAGGTCCCCGGCGCGCCGGCCCCCTCGGTCACGATCAGCCTCGACCGCGCCGTGCAGAACGCCGCACAGGACGCCGTCGACATGGTCGGCAAGAAGGCGATGATCGTCGCGATCAAGCCGTCGACGGGGGAGATCCTCGCGGTCGCGCAGAACGCCTCGGCCGACCAGGACGGCCCGACCGCGACCATGGGCCTGTACCCGCCCGGCTCGACGTTCAAGATCGTCACCGCCGGTGCCGCGATCGACCGCGACATGGCGACGCCCAACACCCTGCTCGGCTGCCCCGGGCACCTCGACATCGGACATCGGACCGTGCCGAACTACGGCGGCTTCGACCTGGGCACGGTGCCGCTGTCACGCGCCTTCGCCAGCTCGTGCAACACGACGTTCGCCGAACTCGCCAGCAAGATGCCGCCGCGCGGGCTGACCAACGCGGCCGCGCAGTACGGCATCGGCCCCGACTACGTCGTCGACGGCATCACCACCGTCACCGGTTCGGTGCCGCCCACGGTGAACCTCGCCGAGCGCACCGAGGACGGCTTCGGCCAGGGCAAGGTACTCGTCAGCCCGTTCGGCATGGCACTGGTCGCGGCCACCGTGGCGGCGGGCAAGACGCCCGTGCCGCAGCTGATCGCCGGCAGGCCGACCGAGGTGACCGATGCGGGCGCGCCCATCTCACCGAAGATGGTCGACGGTCTGCGGCCCATGATGCGACTGGTCGTCACGAACGGCACCGCCAAGGACCTCGGCGACGCGGGCGACGTGCGCGGCAAGACCGGTGAGGCTGAGTTCGCAGGCGGCTCGCACGCGTGGTTCGCCGGGTACCGCGGGGACATGGCCTTCGCCGCACTGATCGTCGGCGGTGGCAGTTCGGAGTACGCCGTGCGGATGGTCGGCGACATGTTCGGTGGGCTGCCGTCGGACTACCTCGCCTGAAGCAGCGGTAACGTTGACGTTGCCATGACCGACGAGGACGTCGCCCGCCCACCAGCGGTGACAGCTGCCGACGCGCTGCGCATATCTGACGCCGATCGCAACGGCACGCTGCGCCGCCTGCACAACGCGGTCGCGCTCGGGCTCATCGACATCGACGAGTTCGAGGAGCGGTCCGCCGCCGTCTCGGGCGCCCGGCTGCAGGCGGAGCTGGCCGCACTCGTGGGCGACCTGCCAGGCCCCGGCGCCATCGTCACCACCGCCACCGACCGCGTCGAACTGCGCGGCGTGCTCGGATCGCTGAAGCGCCAGGGGGAGTGGGTGGTGCCCACCCGGCTCGCGCTGCACCGCCGCATGGGGTCGGTGGACCTCGATCTCACCAAGGCCCGTTTCGCGGGCCCCATCGTCGTCATCGAACTCGACATGAGGTTCGGCTCGGTCGACATCCGGCTGCCGGAGGGGGCGAGTGCCTCGATCGACGACGTCGAGGTCATCGTCGGCAGCGCACGCGACCACCGCAAGGATGCGCCCGCCGAGGGCAGGCCGCACGTCATCCTCACCGGCCGCAGCGTGTGCGGGTCGATCGACATCCGCGGACCGAAGCGCGCCGGGTTGGGCCGGATTCGCCGCGGCTAGCGGATCATCTAGCCTCGAGCACCGCGAAGGTGAGCGTGGCCCGCGTCGCCAGACGCTGCCTGCCCGCGTCGTAGACGTCGACCGCGGTGACGATCAGCCGCCGTCCCGACCGCACGATCGTGGCCTCCGCCCGCGCGGGTCCCTCGACGATCGGCGCGAGGAAGTGCACGTTCATGTCGGCGGTGGTGACGTCCTTGCCCGCTCCGGCGACCTCGCCCGCGAGCCGCCCGGCCACGATGTCGATCAGCGTGGCCACCAGCCCGCCCTGGAGGGCGCCGCGGATGTTGACCAGATCGGGGCGGTTGTCCATCTCGATCACCAGCCGCTCGTTGCCCTGGTCGAGGCATTCCTCGACGTCGCGCATGCCGAGCCGGCGCAGGATGTGTCCCTCTTCGATCACCGCCGTACGGTAACACCATTACCGCTGGTGCCCGCCGGTCCCCGCGCCGACCAATTAGGCTTGTCCGATGGCTGTACGCACTGCTCTGAGCCCCGGTGACCTCTCGCCGACACTGCCGGTCCCCGCCGCGATCCCGCGGCCGGAGTACGCATGGAAGCCGACCGTGCGCGAGGGCGACGAACCGTGGGTGCAAACCCCCGAGGTGATCGAGAAGATGCGCGTCGCAGGACGCATCGCGGCGAACGCGCTTGCCGAGGCGGGTAGGGCCGTCGCGCCCGGCGTCACCACCGACGCGCTGGACCGCATCGCGCACGAGTACATGGTCGACCATGGCGCCTACCCGTCGACGCTGGGCTACAAGGGGTTTCCGAAGTCCTGCTGCACGTCGCTCAACGAGGTCATCTGCCACGGCATCCCGGACTCGACGGTGATCTCCGACGGCGACATCGTCAACATCGACGTCACCGCGTTCATCGACGGGGTGCATGGCGACACCAACGCCACGTTCCTGGCCGGCGACGTGTCCGAGGAACATCGGCTGCTCGTCGAGCGCACGCACGAGGCGACGATGCGCGCGATCAAGGCCGTCAAGCCGGGGCGCGCGCTCTCGGTGGTCGGCCGGGTCATCGAGGCCTACGCGAACCGGTTCGGCTACAACGTGGTTCGCGACTTCACCGGCCACGGGATCGGCACGACCTTCCACAACGGTCTGGTGGTCCTGCACTACGACCAGCCCTCCGTCGAAACCATCCTCGAACCCGGGATGACCTTCACCATCGAGCCGATGATCAACCTGGGTGGGCTCGACTACGAGATCTGGGACGACGGCTGGACCGTGGCGACCCGCGACAAGAAGTGGACGGCGCAGTTCGAGCACACCCTGGTCGTCACCGACGACGGAGCCGACGTCCTGACGCTGCCGGATAGTTGAGCGGCGCGCTGCTGGTCGCAGGCACCACGTCGGACGCGGGCAAGTCCATGGTGGTCGCCGGGCTGTGCCGGCTGCTGGCGCGCCGTGGGGTGCGGGTCGCGCCGTTCAAGGCGCAGAACATGTCGAACAACTCGGCAGTCACCGCCGACGGCGGCGAGATCGGCCGAGCCCAGGCGATGCAGGCGCGCGCGGCGGGTCTGGCGCCGAGCACGCGGTTCAATCCCGTGCTACTCAAGCCCGGCTCCGACCGCACGTCGCAACTCGTGGTCCGCGGCAAGGTGACCGGGACGGTCCGGGCGGGGGACTACTTCCGGCACCGCGCGTACCTGTCGGAGATCGTGCTGGACGAGTTGACTTCACTGCGAGGAGAATTCGACGTCGTCGTGTGCGAGGGCGCCGGTTCGCCTGCCGAGATCAACCTGCGGGCAACCGATTTGGCGAACATGGGTCTGGCGCGGGCGGCGGACATCCCCGTCGTCGTGGTCGGCGACATCGACCGGGGCGGGCTGCTCGCCCACCTCTTCGGCACCGTCGCGGTGCTCGAACCGGAGGACCAAAAGCTGATCGCAGGCTTCCTGGTCAACAAGTTCCGCGGTGACCCCGCGCTGCTCGCGCCGGGTCTGGACCAGTTGCGCGACCTGACCGGTCGCCCGACCTACGGCGTGGTGCCCTACAGCGACGAGTTGTGGCTCGACGCCGAGGACTCGTTGTCGGTCGACGTGCACCGCACGGTCGGCAGGCCCGGTGCGCCGCGTGGCACGGAATGGCTGACCGTGGCGGCGATCCGGCTGCCGCGGATCTCGAACACCACCGACGTCGAGGCACTGGCCTGCGAACCCGGCGTGCTCGTCCGGTGGGTGGCCGACCCTGCCGACCTCGCCGACGTCGACGTGGTGGTGATCCCCGGGAGCAAGGCGACGGTGTCGGACCTGCGGTGGCTGCGCGAACGGGGGCTGGCCGATGGCATCGCCGCCCATGCCGCGTCGGGGCGTGTCGTGCTGGGAGTGTGCGGTGGCTTCCAGATGCTGTGCCGCCGGATCGACGATCCCGTCGAGTCGGGCAGCGTCGACGTCGACGGCCTCGCGCTGCTGGACGCGGACATCGAGTTCGACGCCGACAAGACGCTGCGGCACTGGGAGACCCCGTTGCACGGCTACGAGATCCACCACGGCAGGGTCGCGCGCAGCGGCGACGACGACTGGCTCGGGATCGGCATCCGGCGGGGCCACGTGTACGGCACGCACTGGCACGGGCTGCTCGACAACGACGACGTCCGTCGTACGTGGCTGGCCGATGCGGCGGCGGCTTCCGGGCGGCACGGCTTCACCGTCGCCGACGACGTCGACGTCCAGGCACGCCGCGACGCGCAACTCGACATCACGGCAGATCTGCTCGAGCAGCACGTGGACGTCGAGGCCCTGCTCGGGCTCGCCCGGCACGGGCCCCCGCGACGGCCGATCATCGCCTCGACGCTCCAGTAGCGTGGAACCGTGACCGGCCGTTCCCGGCGATCGAGCGCCCGCGTCGCCGCGCTGGTGAGTGTGGCGGTGGTCAGCGGCGGCTGCGCTCCGCTGGTCGACGGCACCGTCGTCGGGGGCACCCCGAGTTGGCCCGGAGCACGGATCGAGCGCGGCGTCCTGCGCGCCGAGGACTTCCCGCCCGGCGTGCGCTACGACCGCGCCGAAGCCGACCCCGGCAGGGCCGACGGCGCGGGCGGCCCGCCTCCCATGCTGTCCAAGCCGACGGGATGCACCGATGGACTGACCCGGGTCATCGCGGGGTCGGCCGAGCGCGGCCCCGGCAGCGCCATCGAGTACGTCGTCGGCTACGACGGTGCGCGAATCTCGATGACCGTGCTGTCGTGGCGCCTCGACATCGACGCGCTGGCCGCAGAGGCGCAGCGGTGTTCGCGATTCGAGGCCTTCTTCGATTCGTCGTCGCCAGGAATTCCGATGACCACTTCTCGGTTGGAGACGGCGAGCGCCGACACGCTGGCGTACCGACAGACGATGCGTCTCGGCAGTGCCGAGAGCAGCGTCTACTTCTGGTTCGGCAACGTCGGTTCGTCGGCGCTATTCGGCATCGCCTTCCCGACGCCGAATCCCGACATCGGAGTCAAAGCCGAGTTGCCCCAAACGTTTATGGAGATCGCGGCTCGGCAGGCAGCGCGCCTGGAGACCGGCTGAGTGTCGGGTTCCAGACCGGTTGAAACCTGCACCCGGCATGATCATTGCCTGTAGCGTGGCCGGATGCCTTCGACCGTTCTCACCGTCGACGGGTTCGCCGCAACCGTCGACGTCTCAGGCCCCGAACAGGGGTCGGTGGTGGTACTGCTCGGCGCCGCGCACCAGGGGCCGTCGGCCTACGACGGCGTGTGCCAACGCTTGCACACCGCGTCGCTGAAGACCATCGTGATCGGGCCGGACCCCAACCTCTCCGCGAAGTCGGTGATCGGCATCCTCGACGCGCTCGGCGTCCGGTGGGCGCTGCTCGTCGGCGACCGGGTGGGGGGCGAACTGGCATGGGAGTTGGCCGCCACGCGCCTCGACCGCTTCATCGGATTGGTCGTGGTCGACCGCGGCCACCCGTGCGTGGCCGATCAGGCAGGCATCGTCCGCGACGCCGACTGTCCGCCCGTCGAGGTGAATACGACCGCGTTGGTCAGCTCACCCGCTGCTCGCGCGGTGGCCAGGGCCAGCCAGCGCTACGTGTACGGCGACTACCGCCTCGTCGAGTTGCTGGGTCGGCGCAACGCCCAGGAGTCCACGGCCCAGCTCGCGGCCGAGATCGTCATGCGGACCAGTACCTGGTGATCGCCGGCCGTCGGCTCAACCGGCGTGCCGACACGCCCTCGGCGAGCAGCAGCCAGAATCCCGACTTCGGCATCGCGACGACTCCGATGGCGCCCATCGCGGTCATGCCGGTCGCGATCGGGCGGATCGCCCCGTCGCCGGGGCTGCTGCGTCGCAGGCCTGCGCCCAACGTCATGAACGCCGCACCCGACATCAGGAACCACAGCGCGGTCTGACGCCGGACCCGCTCCGAGGCGGCCAGCCGTGGGTTCTCCACGGCGTCGACCAGGCCGTCGTGCACGTAACCGGCGAGTTCGCGTCGGTAGAGCCACGCTCCGATCAGGTTGTGGCCGATGCCGGTCGCGATGGTCGCGGCACCGACGCGGTGCAGGTGGTTGGTGTCCATGGCTGCCCTCCGGAGTGAGATCCATACGCCCCCGTATGGATGTCCATACGGTACCGTATGGCGATGCCGCCGAGAAGCCCTTCGGGCACCGTGACGCGCGAGGACTGGGCCGCCGCAGCACTGAGCGCCTTGCGAACCGGTGGGCCGTCGGCGGTTCGCGTGGAGGCCCTGGCACGCACGCTCGGAGTCTCCAAGGGCTCCTTCTACTGGCACTTCGCCGATCGCCGGGCATTGCTGGAGACGGCCATCGACGCCTGGGAGGCCGAGAGCACCGAGGCGATCATCACCGAGTCCGAGCGCGGGGAGGGTGCAGCCGACAAACTCCGGCGCCTCCTCACCCGAGTGGTGTCGACGTTCGACGGCACCGTGGCACCCGGTGAACTGATGCTCTATCTCGAAGCCGGCGGCGAGGGCGTCACGGCGTCGGTCGAGCGCGTGGTCGCACGCCGCCTGGACTACGTCGCGGACCTACTCGTCGAACTGGGCCAGCCGGAGGCCGAGGCTCAGCGCAGGGCCGCGATGGCGATCACGCTGACCGTCGGCATCTACCAGTTGAGCATCGGGGCACCCGGGCCGATGTCACGACGGTCGTTGTCGGAGAACGCATTCGTCGAGACGCTCTACGACGCGCTGACGCGGTGACGCGTCACGGCTTGTCCAGGACGACCTCGTCACCGGTGTCGCTCAGTTCGACCTGCTTGATCGGACCGGTGAACCACTTCTTCACCGATGCGTGCCAGTAGATCCACAGCATCAGCAGCACGCCGCCGACGAGTAGCGGGGTGTAGTTCACGTACTTCCACTCGAACGCGTCGCCCCAGGGCACGCCGCCCGAGGACGTCGGGAACATCGCGATGATCGAGGTGATGACGATCTCGACGACCGCGACCGGTGCCATCCACCTGTGGTGTCCACGCAGGTTCCACTTGCCCACCGCGAAGTCGTCGCCCATCCGCCAGCGCAGGAAGATCGGTACGGCGAAGCAGAGATACAGGCCGACCACGCCGATCGACACCACCGCGAAGAACGCCACGGGCACCGGAGCGCCGTTGATGTCCACCTCCACCAGGGCGGGCAGCGTGATCACCATCGCGAGGACTGCCGTGATGATGACGCCGTTGGCCGGGATCTTGTTCCTGCTGACCTTCGACCACAACTGGTGGCCGGGCACGGCGCGGTCGCGGCTGAAGGCGAAGAGCATGCGCGACGAGCTGGTCTGGCAGGCGGTGGTGCAGAAGAACTGGCCCGCCGTCGAGATCAGCAGGATGATCGCCACCCACTGCGAGTCCAGCGCCTGGTTGAAGATGCCGACCACGGCGCCGCCGCCCGCCGACACCGCGTCGGAGTCGTTGACGGCGAACAGGAACGTCAGCAGCAGGATCCAGCCGCCGATGGCCGAGTAGAAGATCGATCGCCAGATGCCCTTGGCCGCACCGTCGGCCGCGCTCTTGGTCTCCTCGGACAGGTGTGCCGAGGCGTCGTAGCCGGTGATCGTGTACTGCGTGAGGATCGCCGAGATGGGGAGCACGAACAGCAGGAACCCGATGCCAGAGGTCTCGCCGCCGAACATGCCGCTGTTGTTGATGGTCTTGGCGAACACGTCGCCGAAGCCGGCGTGCTGTTCGGGCAGCAGCCACAGGATGAGGATCACCGCGGAGGCGCCCGCGACGTGCCACCACACCGATATGTTGTTGATGACGGCGAGCAGGTGTGACGAGAAGATGTTGATCAGTGCCGATATCGCCAGGATGACGACGAACAGCACGAAGGTGCGCGTCAGGCTGTACCCGTTGAGCCACGTCTCGCTGAACGTGCCGAGCGTGAGGTCGAGGAACGTCGCGCAGCCGTAGGCGACGGACGCCAGGATCGCGATGAGCCCGATCAGGTTGAGCCAGCCGGTGTAGAAGCCGGCCTTGGGTCCGCCGAGTTTGGCTGCCCACCAGTAGATTCCGCCGGACGTCGGGTAGGCCGAGACCAGTTCCGACATGCACAGGCCGATGATGAGGATGAACACCGAGACGATCGGCCAGCCCCAGGCGATGGCGGCGGGGCCGCCGTTGTTCCAGCCCAGGCCGAAGGAGGTGAAGCAGCCCGCCAGGATCGAGATGATCGAGAACGAGATGGCGAAGTTGCTGAACCCGGACCAGTTCCGGTTCAGCTCCTGGGTGTAGCCCAGCGAGGCGAGGTGCCGTTCGTCGTCGTCCAGTAGTTCGTGACCCTCTGGCACTGTCGTACCCCTTCTGGAGTTCCGAGCCCGGACTTGACGCCGCGCACTGCCTAGGGAGAATAAGACCGTATTGGTCTGCTGTCCTACCTTTGGGCATGTCAGTCGTGTAAATCTGTACTGGTCGACTCGGGTGTCCCGATACCCAATGGTTGACTTTCCGACATGTCCGACAGGGGAGAGCCCGTGACGCCCAAGAGCAGCAGTACGCCCGGCATGTTGTCGCAAACGGAATTGGAACGCCTCGTCGCCGCGGGCGAGCTGGACACCGTGGTCGTGGGGTTCACCGACATGCAGGGCCGGTTGATCGGCAAACGCATCTCGTCGCGCCTCTTCGTCGACGACGTCGCGGCCCACGGCGCCGAGTGCTGCAACTACCTGCTCGCGGTCGACGTCGAGAACAACACCGTCGACGGCTATGCGATCTCGAGCTGGGAGACCGGTTACGGCGACATGGTGATGACGCCGGACTTCTCGACACTGCGGCTGCTGCCATGGCTGCCCGGCACGGCACTGGTCATGGCCGACCTGTCGTGGACCGACGGCAAGCCGGTGGACCAGGCGCCCCGCACCATCCTGCGCACGCAACTGGACCGGTTGAGCGAACGCGGCATGGGCGCGGTCGCCGCGACCGAACTCGAGTTCATGGTGTTCGACGACTCCTACCGCGACGCCTGGAAGGCCGACTACCGCAAGCTCACTCCCGCCACCGACTACAACATCGACTACGCGATGCTGGCGTCGACGCGGATGGAGCCGCTGCTGCGCGACATCCGGCTCGGCATGGAGGGCGCAGGCATGTACTGCGAGGGCGTCAAGGGCGAATGCAACCTGGGGCAGCAGGAAATCGGCTTCCGCTACGACGAGGCGCTGATCACCTGCGACAACCACACCATCTACAAGAATGGTGCCAAGGAGATCGCCGACCAGCACGGCAAGAGCCTGACGTTCATGGCGAAGTTCGACGAGCGCGAGGGCAACAGCTGTCACATCCACATCTCGTTCCGCGGGGAGGACGGCACTGCCGTGTTCGCCGATGAGAACGACGAACTCGGCATGTCGAAGATGTTCCGCAGCTTCATCGCGGGCCAGCTCGCCACGCTGCGCGAGTTCAGCCTCTTCTACGCGCCGAACATCAACTCCTACAAGCGCTTCGCAGACGGTAGCTTCGCGCCCACGGCCGTCGCCTGGGGCATGGACAACCGCACCTGCTCGCTGCGCGTCGTCGGGCACGGACCGGGCATGCGCATGGAGTGCCGCGCCCCCGGTGGCGACGTCAACCAGTACCTCGCCGTCGCCGCGCTGATCGCCGGTGGTCTGCACGGCATCGACGAGGGCTTGGAACTGCCCGAGATGACGGTCGGCAACGCGTATACCTCGGGCGCCGAACGGCTTCCGACCACGCTGGCCGAAGCCGCCGAACTGCTCGACGGCTCGACCATCGCGCGCGCGGCCTTCGGTGATGCCGTGGTGGACCACTACCTGAACTACGCGCGCGTCGAACTGAAGGCGTACAACGCGGCCGTCACCGATTGGGAGAGGCGCCGTGGGTTCGAACGGCTCTGATGCTGGTTCCAGATCGAGGCCCGTCCTCGGGCTGACCACCTATCTCCAGCAGGCTCAGACCGGGGTGTGGGACGTGCGGGCGAGCTTCCTGCCCGCCATCTACGTCGAAGGGGTCACCCAGGCGGGCGGCATCGCAACGCTGTTGCCGCCGCAACCGGTGGACTCCGGCATCGTCGACCGGGTGCTCGACGGGCTCGACGGGCTGATCGTGACCGGCGGGCGGGACGTGTCGCCTGCGAGCTACGGTCAGCAGCCGCATCCGAGCACCGACCAACCCGCCGACGACCGTGACGCGTGGGAGTTCGCGCTGCTGCGCGCGGCGTTGGCGCGACGGCTGCCGGTGCTCGGAATCTGCCGCGGTGCGCAGGTCTTGAACGTCGCCCTCGGCGGCACGCTGCACCAGCACCTGCCCGACGTGCTCGGCCACGGCAGGCACCAGGTGGGCAACGCCGTCTTCACGACGACCGCCGTCCGCACCGTGCCCGGCACCCGGCTGGCGAGCCTGATCGGCGAGTCCTCCGACGCGCAGTGCTACCACCATCAGGCCATCGACCGCCTGGGTGACGGTCTGATCGTGGCCGCGCGCGATGCGTCCGACGGCGTCGTCGAGGCCGTCGAGGTGGACCCGCAGGCGCACCCCGACAGCTGGGTCCTGGCCGTGCAGTGGCATCCCGAGGAACGCCTCGACGACCTGCGGCTGTTCGCCGCCGTGGTCGCGGCGGCCTCGCACTACTCGCCGAACGCTTCCCGACACGAACCGGTACACACAGGAGAAAGGGTCTGATGACGAGCAGCACGCTGATCAATCCGGCGACCGAGGAGGTGTTGCGCACCGTCGAGCAGCTCGATGTCGACGCCGTCGACGACGCCGTGGCGCGCGCCAAGGTCGCCCAGAAGCGGTGGGCCAAGGCGGCTCCCGCTGAGCGTGCGGCCGGTCTCCGGGCCTTCGCGGCCGTCGTCGACGCCCACGTCGACGAGCTGGCCGCCCTCGAAGTGGCCAACTCCGGGCATCCGATCGGCAACGCGGAGTGGGAGGCGGGCCACGTCCGCGACGTCCTCCAGTTCTACTCGGCGAGCCCGGAACGCATGGCGGGCAAGCAGATTCCCGTCGCCGGCGGCCTCGACGTGACGTTCCACGAACCGCTCGGCGTGGTCGGGGTCATCACACCGTGGAACTTCCCGATGACCATCGCGTCGTGGGGCTTCGCGCCCGCACTCGCGGCGGGCAACGCCGTGGTGATCAAACCGGCCGAGTGGACGCCGCTGACCACGATCCGGCTCGGCGAACTCGCGGTCGAGGCGGGGCTCGATCCCGATCTCTTCCAGGTGCTGCCCGGCCGAGGTTCGGTCGTCGGCGAGCGCTTCGTCACCCATCCCGACGTCCGCAAGGTCGTGTTCACCGGCTCCACCGAGGTGGGCACGCGGGTGATGGCAGGCGCGGCAGCGCAGGTCAAGCGCGTCACGCTGGAACTCGGTGGCAAGAGCGCCAACATCGTGTTCGACGACTGCGACCTGGAGAAGGCCGCGGCCACCGCTCCGTACGGCGTGTTCGACAACGCCGGCCAGGACTGCTGCGCCCGCAGCCGGATCCTGGTGCAGCGCAGCGTCTTCGATCGGTTCATGGAGCTGCTCGAGCCCGCCGTTCAAGGCGTGGCGGTCGGCGACCCCACCGACAGGGGCACCGAGATGGGTCCGCTGGTCTCCAGGCCGCACTGGGAGTCGGTGCGGTCCTACGTGCCCGACGACGCACCGGTGGCGTTCCGCGGGTCGGCGCCCCAGGGCCCCGGCTACTGGTTCGCGCCGACGGTGCTGACGCCGCAGCGCACCGACCGCACCGTCACCGAGGAGATCTTCGGCCCCGTCGTGGCGGTCCTTCCCTTCGACGACGAAGCGGATGCCATCGACCTGGCCAACGACAGCCCCTACGGCCTGTCCGGTTCGATCTGGACCGACAACCTGTCCCGCGCCATGCGGGTCTCGCGGGCCGTCGAGGCAGGCAACCTCAGCGTCAACTCGCACTCGTCGGTGCGCTACAACACCCCGTTCGGCGGCTTCAAGCAGTCGGGCCTCGGCCGCGAACTGGGACCCGACGCACCGCTGCACTTCACCGAGACCAAGAACGTCTTCTACGCAGTATCGGAGGAAAGCTAGACATGGACCTGACCAAGCGATTGGCCGGCAAGGTCGCCGTCATCACCGGCGGCGCCAGCGGGATCGGTCTGGCCACCGCCAAGCGGATGCGCGCCGAGGGCGCCACCATCGTGATCGGTGACATCGACCCGGCGACCGGCAAGACCGTCGCCGACGACCTGAACGGCACCTTCGTCCAGGTCGACGTCTCCGATCAGGTAGCCGTCGACACGCTGTTCGACACCGCCGCGGAGACCCACGGCTCGGTCGACATCGCCTTCAACAACGCGGGCATAAGCCCGCCGGAGGACGATCTCATCGAGAACACCGGCATCGAGGCGTGGGACCGGGTCCAGGACATCAACCTCAAGTCGGTCTTCTTCTGCTGCAAGGCGGCGCTGCGACACATGGTGCCCCAGCAGCGCGGCTCGATCGTCAACACGGCGTCGTTCGTCGCGGTCATGGGATCGGCGACGTCGCAGATCTCCTACACCGCGTCCAAGGGTGGCGTGCTGGCGATGTCGCGGGAACTGGGCGTGCAGTACGCGCGTCAGGGCATCCGGGTCAACGCACTGTGCCCCGGCCCGGTCAACACCCCGCTGCTGCAGGAGCTGTTCGCGAAGGATCCCGAACGGGCGGCCCGCAGGCTCGTGCACGTGCCGGTCGGGCGGTTCGCCGAACCCGACGAGCTGGCAGCGGCGGTCGCCTTCCTGGCCAGCGACGACGCATCGTTCATCACCGCATCGAGCTTCCTCGTCGACGGCGGCATCAGCGGCCACTACGTGACACCGCTGTAAGGGACGACGATCCCATGACCGAGCCGCAGCCGACGCCCGAGCGCTCCGACGCGGAGGCGGCGGCTGCGACGCTGCTGCGTCCGGTGCGGCTCGGCAATGCGTTTGAGGACACCGTCGGTCGGCTGCTCGAGACGATCCGGCTCGGCGTGCTGGCACCGGGGGAGTCGCTGCCTCCGGAACGCGAACTCGCCACCCGGCTCGGCGTCAGCCGCGACACGGTCCGCGAGGCCATCAAGTCGCTCGCCGAGGCGGGTTACCTGGTGTCGCGGCGAGGACGGTACGGCGGCACGTTCCTGGCCGAGGAGCTGCCCACGCCCAGCCCCGACGGCATCCGGTTCAGCCGCGCCGACATCGACGACGCGCTGCGCCTGCGCGAGATCCTCGAGGTGGGTGCCGCACGCATGGCGGCGGGCCGGACGCTGACCGCTGCGGATCGGGAGACGTTGTGGGGCAAGCTGTGTGACGTGCGCTCAGCGGCGCCGGAGGACTATCGACGGCTCGACTCGCGCCTGCACCTGGCGATCGCCGAGGCCGCGGGAACGCCGTCGCTGGTGCCCCTGGTCGCCGACAACCGCATGCGGCTCAACGAACTGCTCGACCAGATCCCCCTGCTGTCACTGAACATCGCGCATTCCGACGAACAGCACGAGGCGATCGTGATGGCGATCCTCGCGGGCGACGCCCAGGCCGCGGCCGAGGTGATGACCGCCCACGTGTGGGGCTCGGCCGCGCTGCTGCACGGATTCCTGGACTAGCCGTACCGACCGACGACCCGCCCCCGCGGACTACATTGCAGTGGTGGACGATCACTCGGTCGAACGGGCGTCGTCGGCGCTGGCCGACGTCGACACCCCGGGATGGTCACGGCGGTTCGACCTACTGTCCGACTCCCACCGGCTGGAGATCCTGCTGGGCCTGCACCGGGCGCCCGGCATCTGCGTGAGCGATCTGGCTGCGGCGCTGGGCCGCTCGGAGAATTCCGTCTCCCAGGCGCTTCGGGTGTTGCGCGGCCAGGGTTGGGTCACCAGCACCAGGGTGGGACGCTCGGTCAGCTACCGGCTCGAGGACGAGACCGTGCACGATCTGCTGCACTGGATCGGCGCCCGGCACGGCTGATCGGCGGATCCGTACCAGTAGTGCGAAAACGCGCCGCGCGTGTTCGGCGTGCGCAACAGTCGGTCCATGAGCACGGTGAACGATGCGAATACCGGAACGGCGAATGCCGACGACGCCGACCGGACGCTGAAGGCCAAGCACCGGGCGCTGTGGGCATCCGGTGACTACCCCGCGGTCGCGGCGGAACTCATCCCGGCCCTCGGCCCGGAACTGGTGCGGGCGTGCGGTATCGAATCCGGTGACCGGGTGCTCGACGTCGCGACGGGGTCGGGCAACGCGGCCATCCCGGCGGCTGCCGCCGGCGCCGTGGTCACCGCGAGCGATCTGACCCCGGAACTGTTCGAACCGGGGCGCCGCATCGCGGCCTCCCACGGTGTCGAGCTGGAGTGGGTGGAAGCCGATGCCGAGGCGATGCCGTTCGGCGACGACGAATTCGACGTCGTGATGTCCTGTGTCGGTGCGATGTTCGCGCCGCACCATCGGGCGACGGCCGACGAATTGGTCCGGGTGTGCAGGCCGGGCGGCACCATCGGGATGATCAACTGGACGCCGCTGGGGTTCATCGGTCAGTTGTTCGCCACGATCAAGCCGTATGCGCCGCCACCGCCGCCCGGAGCGAGCCCGCCGCCGTCTTGGGGCGACGAAGACCACGTGCGAGAACTGTTCGGCGATCGCGTCTCGGACCTGACGACGAGGCGTCAGACGGTCACGCTCGACCACTGCGCCGACCCCGAGGACTTCCGGGAGTACTGGAAGCGCAACTACGGACCGACCATCGCGGCGTACCGATTCAACGCCGAGGATCCCGAGCGGGTCGCCGCGCTCGACCGCGACTTCCTGCGGTTCCTCACCGACTGGCGCCGCGAGGACGGCACGTGGGAGGCCGAATACCTGGTGGTGACCGCGATCAAGCGCTGATCGCGGGGCTGCCCCGACATCACGACATCTGTTCACGTGGACAGATATTCCGATTGCGGCTTAGGCTCCTGCGATGAGTGTCGAGTCCTCCTCAGCGCCGGCACCGGTCGTCCGCGCGGCCAGCTTCGACCGGGTCGACTGGACCTCGATCGCCACGATCTCCGCGATCGTCGTCGCGCTGCATGGCTTCGGCTGGGGCGTGCTGGTCTTCGGCGTCGCACCGCAGCACATCACCCTCGGGTCGGCTGGGGTGTTCGGGATCGGGCTGGGCGTGACGGCCTACCTGCTGGGGGTGCGGCACGCCTTCGACGCCGACCACATCGCGGTCATCGACAACACCACCCGCAAGCTCGTCGGCGAGGGCAAGCGGTCGGTGTCCGCGGGTTTCTGGTTCTCCCTCGGCCATTCCAGCGTCGTGTTCGGCCTGGCCCTGCTGCTCGCCCTCGGCGTCCGCGCCCTGGCGGGACCGGTGCAGGACGAGGAATCGCCGATGCTGCAGACGCTCGGGTTGATCGGCTCGGTGGTCGCCGGAACGTTCCTCATCCTGGTCGGCCTGAGCAACCTGTTCGCCGTCGTCGGCATCGCGAAGGTGCTGCGCCGCATGCGCTCCGGTGACTTCGACGAGGCGGAACTGGAACGCCACCTCGAGAACCGCGGCTTCCTGGCACGGCTGCTGGGCCGGGTGATGCGTCGGGTGAACAAGCCGTGGCACCTCTATCCGGTCGGCCTGCTCATGGGCCTGGGCTTCGACACCGCGACGCAGGTTGCGCTGCTGGTGCTCGCGGCGGGCGCAGCCGCATTCACACTGCCGTGGTACGCGATCCTGGTGCTCCCGGTCCTGTTCGCCGCCGGGATGAGCCTGTTCGACGCGCTGGACGGCATCTTCATGTCCCGCGCCTACGGCTGGGCCTTCCTCAAGCCCGTGCGCAAGGTCTACTACAACCTCACGGTGACCGTGCTGTCGGTCTTCGTCGCGCTCGTCATCGGCGTGATCGTGCTCGCCGGTCTGCTCGCCGAACGCCTCGGCATCGAGACCGGACCGTTGGCGGCGATCGGGTCTGCGGACCTCGAGTCGGTCGGCTTCATGATCGTGGGGATGTTCGTCGTCGCGTGGCTGGTGGCCCTTGCCTTCTGGAAATTCGGTCGCGTCGAGGAACGCTGGAGCCCGCCGGTCTCCTGACCCCCGGCGAACGTCTCGCTAGACGATCCCGAGCAGCGCGTTCTCGATGACCTCCGACAGCGCGGGGTGAATCCAGTACTGGCCCTTGGCCACCTCGGCCGCGGTCTGCCCGAGGCTGATGCCCTGGATCAGCGGCTGGATCAGCGTCGAGGCCTGGTAGCCCATCACGTGCGCGCCGAGGATGGTGCCGGTCGCCCGGTCGCCGATCACCTTGGCCACGCCGACGGTGTCCTCCATCGCCCAGCCGTAGGCGGTGTCGCCGTACTTCTGCGTCTTCACCACGACGTCGTAGCCCTGCTCGCGCGCCTCGATCTCGGTGAGGCCGACCATGGCGATCTGCGGGTCGGTGAAGACCGCCGACGGGACGAAGCGGTGGTCGCTGCGCGCCATCGCAGCGGTGTCGTCCCAGTCGTGCAGCAGGTTCTGCCGCACGACCCGCATCTCGTGGTTGGCCACGTGCTTGAGCTGCCAGGCCGACGACACGTCGCCGAGGGCGTAGATCCCGCGCGCGGTGGTGCGCTGATGGTCGTCGACGACCACCATGCCGCCGTCGGTGACCTTCACGCCGGCCAGGTGGGCGTCGAGCCGGTCGCCGTTGGGGATGCGGCCGGTCGCGACGAGCAGCAGGTCGGCCTCGAGTTCCTGGTCGTCGTCGAGGTGGAGCACCACGCGGTCGCCGTTCTGGTGGGACCCCACGACGTTCTCGTGGGTGCGCACGTCCCACTTGCGCATGGCGATGTCGGTGAAACCGTGGCAGATCGTGGGGTCGCAGTGGGTGAGCATGCCGTCACCGCGCACGACGATCGTCACCCGCACGCCGAGCGCCGAGAAGACGTGCGCGAACTCGGCCGCGACGAAGCCGCCGCCCACGATCACCATGTGCTCCGGCAGTTCCGGAATCCGCATGATGGTGTCGCTGGTCTCGTAGTGCACGCCGCAGTCGATGATCGCCGGTGGAACGTTGATCCGGGAACCCGCGGCGAGCACCACCTGATCGGAGGTGAACTCCTCGCCGGCATCGGTGCGCAGCGTGTAGCGGCCGTCCGGCTGGGTCGGCCCGAACCGGGTGTGGCTGCCGTAGACGTCGATGTTGGGCAGGGTGCGCTTGTACTGTTCGCCGCCCGCGGCGATCGGGTCGATGCGGCCGAAGACCCGGTCGACGATGTCGCGCCAGCGGACGTTGTCGGTGTGCGCGTCTATGCCGTATCGCGAACTGCGCTCGACGATCTGGGCCACCTCGGCGGCGTAGACGAACATCTTGGTCGGGATGCAGCCGACGTTGAGGCACGTGCCGCCGAAGACGCCCTCCTCGCACAGTGCGATGCGCATCGATCCGTAGCGGGGATCGAAGCCGGCGTCGGGAATGCTGTTGCCGGAACCGGATCCGATGATGGTCAGGTCGTAGTGCTCCACGTGCGTCAGCCTCGTTCGGTTCGTGTGTTGGTGGGGGAGTCGTGCCCGGATCCCGATTCGGGCGCCGGCAGGAACCGGTCCAGCCACAGATCGAGTTCACGGTAGGCCGCAGCGCGCGGTTCGGGCAGCGACAGGAAGACGTCGTGCTTGGCGTCGACGATCGGTGCCACGGTCGTGTGGTTGCCGACGCACCCCGCCCAGCGGGCGATCTGAGCGACGTCGAGAACCGCGTCGCCGCGCTGGATGCCGTCGGGGTCTGGTGCCTCGGCCACGCTGCGGTCGGACCGCAGGATCAGGTTGGGCACGCCGACGTCGAGTCCGCGGTGCAACCGCGCGTGCCCGCGGCGCACCGCGTTCAGCCAACCGAACGTGACCGGGAAGCCGCCCACCGGCTTCCACTCCAGGTCGTAGTCGAATTCGCCGCCGTAGTCGCGGTGCAGGGACGTGCCGTACCCGCCCGGCGTCGGCTTGCGGACGACCTGACGCTTGCGCACCCGGGCCAGCGCCAGCAGTGCCGCCGACGTGGGCGCGGCCCGCAGCACGGGCGGCCCGTGCAGGTCGAAGAACGGACTGTTGAGGACGAGGCCGACGACGCCGGGCGCCTCGCTGCGCCGCCGCATCCGGTCCAGCCACAACGTTGCGATCAGGCCGCCGGCCGAGTGGCCGTAGACGCACACCTGCGCTCCGCCGGTGTCCGACTCGACGAGCTCGAGCGCGCGCACCAGCTCCTGGTCGTACCCGCCGAGATCGGTCGTGAAGTGCGGTGTCTGCCCGGCCCGCCGCGATCGGCCGCATTTGTGCAGGTCCAGCGCGTAGAACGCGAATCCGCGCGCGGCGAAGCGATCAGCCAGTTCGGTGTGGAAGAAGTAGTCGGTGTAGCCGTGCAGTGCGAGCACCGCACGGGTCGAGCCACCGCCGTCGCCACGGCGGACCAGGGTGGCCACCAGATCGCCCTCGCGGTCCGGGTCGGGGCCGAGCGGGATGGTCTGCTGCCAGTAGCCGGGAAGCACGTCGGGTTGCCACGTAGCCGCGGACCGAGTCACGACGTCAACTGTAGGGCCGCCCGGGGCGCCGGTGTGGTGAGGATCGCCTCGTGACGTTGGCGGGATTCGGTACCTGCGGCGGCGAACGGGTACTCAGCACCCGATAACCTGATGGACGGTAAGCCGTAAACGATGCGCGACCACGAAGGACCTGACAGGTGACTGAGCTCAAGACAGTGAAGACCGATGTCGTCCTGGTGGGCGCCGGAATCATGAGTGCGACCCTCGGGGCGCTGCTGCGCCTGCTGGAGCCCAACTGGTCGATCACGCTCGTCGAGCGCCTCGACGGCGCCGCCGCCGAGAGCAGCGACCCGTGGAACAACGCGGGCACCGGTCACTCTGCGCTGTGCGAGCTGAACTACACCCCGCAGCGTTCCGACGGAACCGTCGACATCAGCAAGGCCGTGCACGTCAACGAGCAGTTCCAGGTCTCGCGTCAGTTCTGGTCGTACGCCGTGGACAACGGGGTGCTGCCGGACGTGCGCAGCTTCCTCAACCCGATCCCGCACGTGAGCTTCGTGCACGGGTCGGAGAACACGAAGTACCTGCGCGCCCGGTACGACGCTCTGGTCACCAACCCGCTGTTCGCGACGATGGAGTACATCGACGACGAGGCCGAGTTCGCCCGCAGGCTGCCGTTCATGGCCGCCAAGCGCAACTTCGCCGAGCCCGTCGCGCTGAACTGGACCCAGGACGGCACCGACGTCGACTTCGGTTCGCTGTCACGGCAATTGATCGGTTACACCGCCCAGCGCGGGATGACGACGCTGTTCGGGCACGACGTGCGCGACCTGCACAAGGAGTCCGACGGCTCCTGGACCGTGAAGGTCGTCAATCGCCGCAACGGCAACAAGCGCAAGATCAACGCGAAGTTCGTGTTCGTCGGCGCCGGTGGTGGCGCGCTGCCGCTGCTGCAGAAGTCGGGCATCAAGGAGGCCAAGGGATTCGGCGGCTTCCCCGTCGGTGGCCAGTGGCTCCGCTCGGGCAATCCCGAACTCGCCGCGATGCACCAGGCCAAGGTCTACGGCGCCCCGCCGCTCGGCGCCCCGCCGATGTCGGTGCCCCACCTCGACACCCGCGTGATCAACGGACGTTCCTACCTGCTGTTCGGACCGTTCGCGGGGTGGTCGCCGAAGTTCCTCAAGCAGGGCAAGGTCACCGACCTGCCGCTGTCGGTCAAGCCGAACAACCTGGTCTCGATGCTGGGCGTCGGCCTGACCGAGGTCAGCCTGCTGAAGTACCTCATCGGTCAGCTGGCGCTGAGCGAGGCCGACCGCGTCGACGCGCTGCGCGAATTCGCGCCCAGCGCAGTCGATTCCGACTGGGAACTCGACATCGCAGGCCAGCGCGTCCAGGTGATCCGTCGCAAGGGCGCCGGTGGCGTGCTCGAATTCGGCACCACGGTGCTCACTGCGGAGGACGGATCGATCGCCGGACTGCTGGGCGCCTCGCCCGGTGCGTCCACCGCGGTGCCCGCCATGCTCGACGTGATGGAGCGCTGCTTCCCGGAGCGGTTCACCGCCTGGCAGCCCAAGCTCAAGGAGATGGTGCCGTCGCTCGGCGTGCAACTGTCTACCGAGCCCAAGCTGTTCGAGGAAGTGTGGGCCAGGGGCACCGAGATCTTGAAGCTGAACGAGCCGAAGGCGCAAGTCGCTGCTGCGCAGGCCGTCGCGTCAGCGTGACGGTCGCTTCGAAACGCAGCTGGGCCAAGGACCTCGACGCCGCGACGCTCTACGAACTGCTCAAGCTCCGCGTCGAGGTGTTCGTCGTCGAGCAGGCGACGCCCTACCCCGAACTCGACGGGCGCGATCTGCTCGCCGAGACCCGGCACTTCTGGCTCGAGGACGGCGACGGCGTCGTCATCTCCACGCTGCGGCTGATGGAGGAGCATCCCGGCGGCGAGAAGGTGTTCCGCATCGGCCGGGTGTGCACCAAGCGGTCCGAGCGCGGCCACGGCCACACCAGCCGGCTCATGCAGGCGGCGCTGGCCGAAGTGGGTGACTACCCCTGCCACATCAACGCGCAGACCTACCTGGAGGACATGTACGCCAAGCACGGGTTCGTGCGCGACGGCGACGAGTTCCTCGACGACGGCATACCTCACGTGCCCATGGTGCGCAGCGGGTTTCACGGTGGCTGACGCGATGGGCCCGGGTTACCCGTTCAGCGCGCTCGTCGGACAGGACCGGCTCAAGCTGGCACTGGTGCTGTGCGCGGTGCGGCCCGAGATCGGCGGCGTGCTGATCCGCGGCGAGAAGGGCACGGCGAAGTCGACTGCGGTCCGCGCGCTGACGAACGTCCTGACCGCCATCGACTCGCAGGCGCGACTCGTCGAGCTGCCGATCGGCGCCACCGAGGACCGCGTCGTCGGCTCGCTCGATCTGCAGCGCGTGCTCCGCGACGGCGAGCATGCCTTCTCCCCGGGGCTGCTGGCCAGGGCGCATGGCGGCGTGCTGTACGTCGACGAGGTCAACCTGCTGCACGACCACCTGGTCGACGTGCTGCTCGACGCGGCGGCGATGGGGCGGGTGCACGTCGAGCGTGATGGCGTATCGCACAGTCACGAGGCGCGTTTCATCCTCATCGGGACGATGAACCCCGAGGAGGGCGAGCTGCGCCCTCAGCTGCTCGACCGGTTCGGCCTGACCGTCGACGTGCGAGCGTCGCGCGAGGTCGACGTGCGCGTCGAGGTGATCCGGCGCCGAATGGCCTTCGAGGCCGATCCGCACGCCTTCGCCGACCGCTACGCCGGCGCCGACGCCGAGCTGTCGGGTCGCATCGCCGCGGCCCGCGCCGCGGTGGCAGGCGTGGTGCTGCCCGATTCCGAGCTGCGACGGATCGCCGCGCTGTGCGCTGCGTTCGACGTCGACGGCATGCGGGCCGACCTGGTGGTGGCGCGGACAGCGGTGGCGCACGCGGCGTGGCGAGGAGTTGGGGCGAGCGAAGCGACGGGGGATGTACTAGTCGTCGGCGAGGAGGACATCCGCGTCGCCGCGGAACTCGCGCTGCCGCATCGCCGCCGGCGTGACCCGTTCGACGATCCGGGGCTGGATCAGGATCGGCTCGACGAGGCGCTGGCCGAGGCGGGGGAGTCCGCCGACGAGCCCGCCGACGCACCCTCTGATGGCGCCGAGTCCGAAGGCTCCGAGCCAGACGGTCCCGAGCCCGAGCCGCCCGGTGGCGGCGGTGGTCAGGCCGAGGACGCGCCGAACGGCGATGCGCCGCAGCAGAAGTCGAGGCCGTCCAACTCCGGGTCCACGTCGAAGCCCAATGCCGCGCCGTCGGCGACGTTCCGGACCAAGGCCCTGGTCGTGCCCGGCGTGGGCGAGGGTGCGCCCGGTCGGCGGTCGCGTGCCCGCAATGCGACCGGCAAGTCGATCGCGGCGACCGACGACCTGGTGGCAGGGCACGGCGTACATCTGTTCGGCACGCTGCTGACCGCGGCCGGTCGACAGCGACGCGGTGGCAGGGTGACCGTCGCGGCCGACGACGTCCGGCGCTCCGTGCGCGAGGGCCGCGAGGGCAACCTGGTGGTCTTCGTCGTCGACGCGTCCGGATCCATGGCAGCCCGCGACCGGATGGCCGCCGTGGGTGGCGCCACGCTGTCGCTGCTGCGCGACGCCTACGAACGTCGTGACAAGGTCGCCGTCATCACGTTCCGCGGCCAGCGCGCAGACGTCGCGCTGCCGCCGACGTCCTCGGTGCACATCGCCAGCCGTCGGCTCGCGCGGTTCGACACCGGCGGCAAGACGCCGCTGGCGCTCGGGCTGCTCAAGGCGCGTGACGTCGTGCTGCGCGAGAAGGCCCGCGACCGCGCCCGCCGCAGCCTCGTCGTCGTCGTCACCGACGGTCGGGCCACGGGCGGTCCGGATCCGCTGGGACGCACCAGGACCGCAGCCGCCATGCTGGCCGCCGAGGGGGTGGCCGCCGTGGTCGTGGACTGCGAGACGTCGTACGTCAGACTGGGGTTGGCCGAGGACCTGGCCCGCCGGCTGGGAGCGCCCGCCGTCCGGCTGGCCGATCTCCGCGCCGACGGCCTGGCCCAACTGGTCCGGCATGAAGCCGCCTAGGTAGCGAAGGAGTCCGATGCCACAGGGTCAGCCGCTCGTCGTCCCCGCAGACGGACTGACGACCAGAGCGCGCCGCAATGCACCCTTGCTCGCCGTGCACACCGGTCCGGGCAAGGGCAAGTCGACCGCAGCGTTCGGCATGGCGTTGCGCGCGTGGAACCAGGGTTTCGACATCGGGGTCTTCCAGTTCGTCAAGAGTGCGAAGTGGAAGGTCGGCGAGGAGGCCGCCTTCCGTCGGCTCGGCGAGCTGCACGACGAGCACGGTGTCGGCGGAGCGGTCGAGTGGCACAAGATGGGCTCGGGCTGGTCGTGGACCCGCAAGCAGGGTGACGACGTCGACCATGCCGCGGCGGCCGCCGACGGTTGGGCCGAGATCTCCCGGCGAATCGCCGAGGAGCGCCACGACTTCTACGTGCTCGACGAGTTCACCTACCCGCTCAAGTGGGGCTGGGTCGACGTCGGTGACGTCGTCGACGTGCTGGCGTCGCGGCCCGGCAATCAGCACGTCGTCATCACCGGCCGCGACGCTCCCGCCGCACTGATCGACGCCGCGGACCTCGTCACCGAGATGACCAAGGTCAAGCATCCGATGGATGCCGGCCGCAAGGGTCAGCGCGGCATCGAATGGTGAGTGGGTCGGCGTGAGCGTGCCCGCCGTCGTCGTCGCCGCGCCCTCCTCGGGTAGCGGCAAGACCACCGTCGCCACCGGCCTGATGGGGGCGTTGCGGCGGGCGGGACACCGCGTCGCGCCGTTCAAGGTGGGCCCCGACTTCATCGATCCCGGCTACCACGCGCTGGCCACCGGGCTGCCCGGCCGCAACTTGGACCCGGTGTTGGTGGGGGAGCACCTGATCGGGCCACTCTTCCGGCACGGCAGCCACGGTTGCGACGTCGCCGTGATCGAAGGCGTCATGGGTCTGTTCGACGGCCGCATCGATCCGCACGCCGTCGGCGTGGCCCGCGGGTCCACCGCGCAGGTCGCCGGTCTGCTGGGCGCTCCGGTGGTGCTGGTGGTCGACGCCCGCGGCCAGAGTCAAAGCGTCGGCGCGCTGCTGCACGGCTTCTCGACGTTCGACGACTCGCTGCGGATCGCCGGGGTGATCCTCAACCGCGTCGGATCGCCGCGGCACGAGGAGGTGCTGCGCCAGGCCTGCGAACACGCCGGCGTGCAGGTGCTCGGTGCCATTCCCCGAGCCGACGAGTTGTCCATCCCGTCACGGCATCTCGGCTTGGTGACCGCCGTGGAGTACGGCGCCATGGCCGATCGTGCGGTGGCGGCGATGACCGATCTGGTGACGCGCCACGTCGACCTGGCGGCAGTGATCGCCACTGCCGCAGGGCATGTCGCCGGTCCGGCATGGGACCCGGCCGTCGCCGAACCCACGGGTCGGGGTGCGGTGATCGCGATGGCGGCAGGGCGGGCGTTCAGCTTCGGCTACCCCGAGCACCGCGAACTGCTGTGCGCCACCGGCGCCGAGGTCGTCGACTTCGACCCGCTGATCGATCCGCTGCCCGACGGTGCGCGGGGGGTCGTGCTGCCCGGTGGGTTCCCCGAACAGTTCACCGGTGAGCTGTCGGCCAATGAGACCGTGCGGCAACAGATTCGGGACCTCGCCCGCTCCGGCGGGCCCATCCACGCCGAATGCGCGGGGCTGACCTACCTCGTCGACGACCTCGACGGGGCGCCGATGTGCGGTGTCCTCGCGGGGTCGGCGACCTTCACGCCGCGGCTCACGCTCGGCTACCGCGACGCCGTGGCGACGTCGGACTCGGCGCTGCACGCCGCCGGCTCGCGTGCGGTGGGTCACGAGTTCCACCGCACCGCGGTCGAGTTCACGCGAGACTACGCACCGGCGTGGGTCTTTCGCACGGGGCCGACGAGCGCCGCGATGCGCGCGGTGTCCGACGGCGCCGTGCTCGACGGCGTGCATGCGGCGTACCTGCACACCCACGCCGCGGCCCACCCGGTCGCGGCGGCCCGGTTCGCGGCGGCGGCGGCGGAGTCTGGTCGGGTGGGCGGAGCTGGGTGGGATGAGTCGAGGGCCCCACGCGCAGCCTCTAAGCTCGGCGGGTGATCGTGACCGAGAACGCCTACCTCGTCGGTCTCCGGCTGTCCGGCCGCAAGGTCGTCGTGATCGGCGGCGGCACCGTGGCCCAGCGGCGGCTGCCCCTGCTGCTGGCCAACGGCGCCGACGTGCACGTGATCGCCAGGGCCGCCACGCCCGCAGTCGAGGCGCTCAAGGATCAGCGGCCGGGCATCCACCTGGAACTGCGCGACTACCGCGACGGTGACCTCGACGGCGCCTGGTACGCCATGGCCGCGACCGACGACCCGGCCGTCAACGCCGCGATCGTCGCGGAGGCCGAGAGCAGGCACGTGTTCTGCGTGCGCGCCGATGCGGCGCAGGACGGCACCGCGGTGACACCGGCATCGTTCGAGTACGACGGGCTGTCGGTCGGCGTGCTGGCAGGCGGGGAGCACCGGCGCTCGGCGGCGATCCGCACGGCCATCAACGAGGCACTGCAGAGCGGCGTCATCGCCGACACGGGGTCCGAGTCGCTGCGTGGCGGCGTCGCGCTGGTCGGTGGCGGACCCGGAGACCCGGAGCTGATCACGGTGCGTGGGCGCAGGTTGCTGGCCCAGGCCGACGTCGTCGTCGCCGATCGGCTGGCCCCGCCCGAACTGCTGGCCGAGCTGGCGCCGCACGTCGAGGTGATCGACGCCGCGAAGATCCCGTACGGGCGGGCGATGGCCCAGGACGCGATCAACACCGTGCTGGTGGAACGGGCGCGCGAGGGCAAGTTCGTCGTCCGCCTCAAGGGCGGCGACCCGTTCGTGTTCGCGCGCGGCTACGAAGAGGTGATCGCGTGCGCCGAAGCCGGGATTCCGGTGACCGTCGTACCCGGTGTGACCAGCGCCATATCGGTTCCCGCGATGGCAGGCGTACCGGTGACGCACCGGTACGTGAACCACGAATTCGTGGTGGTCAGCGGGCATCTCGCACCCGACCATCCCGAATCGTTAGTGAATTGGAATGCGCTGGCTGCGCTGTCCGGGACGATCGTCCTGCTGATGGCCGTCGAGCGCATCGAGCTATTCGCGAAGGTGCTGCTGGAAGGCGGTCGACCTGCGGAAACGCCGGTGGTCGTCGTGCAACACGGCACGACCGCCGCGCAGCGGACGCTGCGGACGACCCTGGCCGGCGCGGCCGAACAGATCCGTTCGGAGGGCATAAGGCCCCCTGCAATCATCGTGATCGGGGCCGTGGCAGCCTTCGCGGGTTAAAGGATTCCTAAGATTACTGTAAGGTAATCGAGCATGCCCGCTCTCAATGACGCGGACCGCGCCGTTGCCGGCCGCAAGTCCGAGGACTCCGGCGAAGGGGCGCTCCCCATGCCGATCACGCCCACGCAGATCACGCGAAGCAGTTGGTACCCAACGTGGTTGCCGTCACGTCGCTTCCTCGCCGCGGTCATCGCGATCGGCGGCATGCAGCTGCTGGCGACGATGGACAGCACCGTCGCGATCGTCGCGCTTCCTAAGATCCAGGACGAACTCAACCTCTCCGACGCTGGGCGCAGCTGGGTCATCACGGCCTACGTGCTGACCTTCGGCGGGCTCATGCTGCTCGGTGGTCGCCTCGGCGACACCATCGGTCGCAAGAAGACCTTCATCGGCGGCGTCGCGCTGTTCACCATCGCCTCCGTCCTCTGCGGTGTCGCGTGGGACGAGTCGACGCTCGTCGTGGCTCGCCTGCTGCAGGGCGTCGGTGCCGCGATCGCGTCGCCGACCGGTCTCGCGCTGATCGCGACGACGTTCCCGAAGGGCCCGGCCCGCAACACCGCCACCGCGGTGTTCGCGGCGATGACGGGCATCGGCTCCGTGATGGGTCTGGTCGTCGGCGGTGCGCTGACCGAGGTGTCGTGGCGCTGGGCCTTCCTGGTGAACGTGCCGATCGGCCTGGTCATGATCTATCTGGCCCGCAAGACGCTGCGCGAGACCAACCGCGAGCGGATGAAGCTCGACGCGGCTGGCGCCATCCTGGCGACCCTGGCCTGCACGGCTGCGGTGTTCGGCTTCTCGATGGGACCGGAGAAGGGCTGGACCTCAGCGCTCACGCTGGGCTCCTGCACCGCTGCGCTCGTGTTGTTCGGAGCATTCGTCTTCGTCGAACGCAACGCGGTCAACCCCGTCGTACCGTTCAGCCTCTTCCGTGACCGCAACCGGGTCGCGACCTTCGCGGCGGTGTTCCTCGCCGGCGGCGTGATGTTCACGCTGACCGTGCTGATCGGCCTCTACGTGCAGGACATCATGGGCTACAGCGCCCTGCGCGCCGGCATCGGCTTCATCCCGTTCGTCATCGCACTCGGCATCGGCCTCGGGCTGTCCTCGTTCCTGGCGTCGCGGTTCCCGCCGCGGCTGCTCGTGATCGGCGGTGGCGTTCTCGTGCTTGCGGCGATGCTCTACGGGTCGACGCTGCACGGCGACATCCCGTACTTCCCCAACCTGGTGTTGCCCATCACGGTCGGCGGCCTCGGAATCGGCATGATCGTGGTGCCGCTGATGATCTCGGCCATCGCGGGCGTCGGCTTCGACGAGATCGGTCCGGTGTCGGCGATCGCATTGATGCTGCAGAGCCTCGGCGGCCCCGTGGTGCTCGCGATCATCCAGGCCGTCATCACGTCGCGCACGCTGTACCTCGGCGGCACGACCGGGCCGGTGAAGAACATGGACGCCGCGCAGTTGCACGCCCTCGACCAGGGTTACACCTACGGGCTGCTGTGGGTCGCCGCCGTCGCCGTCGTCGTGGGTGCCGTCGCGTTGTTCATCGGCTACACCGCCGAGCAGGTCGCGCACGCGCAGGAAGTCAAGGACGCGATCGACGCCGGAGAGCTGTAGCTCCTCGGCTAGTCGGGTCCCCGAATATCCGCACGGATGGCGAGGCCGGCTGCCTCCAGCGCGTCGAGCGCGGCACGCACCTCGGCAGTCGGATCCGCCCGCGTCACGGCGAGCGTGACGCGACCGGGCCAGCCCGGGTCGTCCACGCGGACCGTCGTCACGCCCTCGGGCGCCGAGGCCGCGGCGATTTCGGGGATGACGCAGATGCCGAGCCCGGCCGCCACCAGACCCAGCCGCGACGGCCAACTCCGTGCGCGATGGGCGATCACCGGCTCGCGCAGCGTCGGCCACGCGGTGAATTGCGGGTCGCCCCGGTCGCCCACGCCGACCACCCAGCGCTCGCCTGCGAGTTCGTCCACCGGGACCGCGGGCGCGCTGCCCGCGCGGGTGGCCAGTCGGTGGCCGTCCCACACGGCGACGCACAGGTCGCCCGCCGGGATCCTGCGCACCACGAGCCCGTCCAGGTCGTAGGACGGTAGACCGGTGCCCGCCGCGACGACGGCGACGGCGAGACGCCCGTTGCGCAGCTCGCCGAGCAGCGTGGGCGTCGACGCCTCGCTCAGCTGGACCGAGAGCCCCGGGTGCTTTGACGTCAGGTGCGCGATGGCCCTCGGCGCGAGCACGGCGGCCGCGGTGGGGAACACCCCCAATCGCAGCCGGCCCACCAGTCTGTCGCCGAGACCCTCGAGGTCACGACCGAGCGAGTCGACGTCGCCCAGGATGCGACCGGCGTGGTTGACCACGGCCATCCCGGCCGCGCTGAGGCGGACGCCGCGGGTCTCGCGCACGAACAGCGGCATCCCGGCCGCCGCCTCCATCGCAGCCACCTGACGCGAGATCGCGGGCTGCGAGTAGCCGAGCGACCGGGCCGCGGCACTGAAGGAGCCGAGCAAGGCGATCTCGCGGCAGACGCGCAGACCGGACAGCGTCATCTCGTCGACACGGGTGCGCGCAGCCATGCAGCAAGCGTATGCCTTCGATGCGCAACGCTCATCGCACACATGGATCAACCCGGCCTCGGCGTCCGTTGCACGAGTCGAACGACTCCGAGCAGAGGAAGAGGGCCGACATGGCATCCGAGACACCCAAGACCTGGTTCATCGCAGGCGCATCCCGCGGAATGGGGCGCGAACTCGCCGAGCAACTGCTCGCCCGCGGAGATCGCGTGGCGGCGACCGCCCGCGACACCGGCGCGCTCGCCGACCTCGCCGATCGCCATGGCGACCGGCTCTGGCTGCGGTCGCTCGACGTCACCGACACGGCGCGGCTGCGTGCCGTCGTCGACGAGGCGTTCGACGCCCATGCCCGCATCGACGTCGTCGTGGCCAACGCCGGCTACGGGGTTTTCGGCGCCGCCGAGGACCTCTCCGACGAGGACGTGCAGCGGATGATCGACACGAACCTGACCGGCTCGGTGCAGCTGGCGCGCGCCGTGGTGCCGCATCTGCGCGCTCAGGGTGGCGGCCTCCTGATGCAGATGTCGAGCATGGGCGCCCACATCGCCTTCCCGGGGTTCTCGATGTACCACGTGACCAAGTGGGGGATCGAGGGGTTCTACGAGGCGTTGGCCCAGGAGGTCGAACCGTTCGGCATCCGCACGACACTCGTCGAACCGGGCGTCGTCCGGACGGGATTCTTCGACGCCGCCACCAGGGTGCCGCTCAGCGAGCCGTACCGCGGCGGCCCGGCCGACACGCCGCCGACGTCGGTCGAGGAGATGGTCGACAGCCAGGAGAAGACCGTCGCCGCCATCATCCGGGCCGGGGACTCGGCGAACCCGCCGCGGCGGCTCATCCTCGGGTCAGACGCCTGGCGCCTGGTCACCACGGCGCTGCGGGAACGACTCGACGACCTGGTGCCGCAGCGCGACGGAGCCGCGACCGCCGACATCGGTTAGCGACTCGTAAGACGCGGTCGACGGTTGCCGGTACCGGCGGTCCCTACTGATCGGTAGGGTGGCGAGACATGTCTGCCGAGCGCGGTACCGCACCGCTGTCCTCGTCGGTGCTCGGCGCCGCCATCGTCGCGATCACCGGCATGCAATTGATGTCGACGCTCGACGGCACCATCGTGATCGTCGCGCTGCCCCGGATGCAGGCCGACCTCGACATGTCGGATGCCGGCAAGAGCTGGGTGATCACCGCCTACGTGCTGGCGTTCGGTGGGCTGCTGCTGCTCGGTGGCCGCGTCGGCGATGCCATCGGCCACAAGCGCGCGTTCCTCTCCGGCGTCGGCGTCTTCACCATCGCCTCGCTGGTCTGCGGGCTCGCGACCGACGAGTACACGCTGATCGTGGCCAGGGCGCTGCAGGGGGTCGGGGCCGCCGTCTCAGCGCCGACCGGGCTGGCGCTGATCGCGACGACCTATGCGGTCGGGCAAGCCAGGAACCAGGCGATGGCCGTGTCGGCGGGCATGCAGGCGATCGGGTCGGTCATGGGTCTGGTGCTCGGCGGCCTCCTGACGGTCATCTCGTGGCGTCTCGCGTTCCTGATCAACGTGCCGATCGGCATCGTGATCATCGTCGTGGCGGTCTACAAGATCGCCGAGACCAACCACGAACGGCTCAAACTCGACGTCACCGGCGCACTGCTGGCGACGCTGGGCTGCGCGTCGGCGGTCCTGGTGTTCACCCAGGGCCCGCCACGCGGCTGGGTCGACCCGTGGGTGATCGGGGCGGCGATCGCCGCCGTGGTCTTCTTCGTCTCGTTCTTCTTCGTCGAGCGCACCGCGGACAACCCGCTGGTGCCGTTCTCGGTCTTCAGCGACCGCAACCGGGTGGCGACGTTCACCGCCTGGTTCCTCGGCGGCGGCGTGCTGCTGACCGTGACGGTGATGGTGGGTCTGCTGGCACAGGACGTCCTCGGCTACTCCGCCCTGAAGGCAGGCATCTGCTTCCTGCCGTTCGCGGTGGCGGTCGGCGTCGGCAACGTCCTGGCCACCCGGCTCGCGCCCATGTACGCGCCACGCTGGCTGATCATCGGCGGCGGCCTGTTCGTGCTCGCCGCGATGCTCTACGGATCGACGCTGGACCGCACCATCCCGTACTTCCCCAACCTCTTCCTGCCGATCGTGATCGGCGGCTTCGGCATCGGCATCATCTCGGTGGTGCTGCCGCTGTGCGCGGTCGCGAAGGTGGGGCCCAGCGAGATCGGACCGGTCTCTGCGATCACGCTGATGGTGCAGAACCTCGGCGGGCCGCTCGTCCTGGTCGCGATCATGGCGGTCCAGCAGTCGCGCACGCTGTACCTCGGCGGCACGACGGGCCCGGTGAAGAACATGACACCGACCCAGCTCGACGCCCTCGGCGAGGGTTACACGTACTCCCTGCTCTGGGTCGCGGGCGTCTCGATCCTGGTGGGCGTCGCCGCGTTCTGGATCGGCTTCTCCGCCAAGGACATCGCGCGGGCGCAGCACACCAAGGAGGCAGTGGAGGCGGGCGAGCTGTGACCCACGCGTACGACGCGACGCTGACCCGCGGCCAGGTCAGCGAGGCCGTCGACCCGCTCGGGTGGCGACTGATCCTTGGCGTGGTGACCACGCACGTGCTGGTCGTCGCACTCGACGATGCCGTCCGCGCCGTCACGGTCGCGGTGTCCGCGGCGGGCACCGACGGCACCGGTCACCTCACCGCGGAGGTCACCTCCGGCCGTGCGGTACTGCGGCTGCACACCGCGGCCCGCGCCGCCATCACCGGGCTCGACGTCGCGCTCGCGCGCCGGATCACCGAGGCGCTGGCCGCCGAGTCGCTCACCACCGTCGCCGGTGACATGGTCCCCCCGCAGACCATCGAGATCGCGATCGACGCCATCGACATCGCCCGCGTGCGGCCGTTCTGGCAGGCGGTCACGGGCTACGTCGACGAACCACGGCCTGCCGACCTGCCACCCGACGCGCTGGTGGACCCGCTGGGCCGCGGCCCGGCGATCTGGTTTCAACAGATGGACGAGCCCCGCACCCAGCGGAACAACATCCATCTCGACGTCGACGTGCCGCCCGAACACGCCCAGGCCCGCATCGACGCCGCGCTCGCGGCGGGCGGCACGCTGCTCGACGCCGCCGCGGCTCCGTCGTTCTGGGTCCTCGGTGACCCCGAGGGCAACGAGGCGTGCATCTGCACGTGGCAGGGACGGGACTGACCGCCGGCATCGCTAAGGTTGTCGCCTGTGATCACCCGCATGTCGGAGCTGTTCCTCCGCACCCTTCGCGACGACCCGGCCGACGCCGAGGTGCCCAGCCACAAACTACTGATCCGCGCCGGCTACGTCCGCCCCGTGGGACCGGGTCTGTACTCGTGGCTGCCGCTGGGATTGCGGGTGCTGCGCAAGGTCGAGCAGGTGGTGCGCGAGGAGATGGCCGCAATCGGTGGCCAGGAGATCCTGCTGCCTGCGCTGCTGCCGCGTGCGCCGTACGAGACCACGAACCGGTGGACCGAGTACGGCCCGAACCTGTTCCGGCTCAAGGACCGGCGTGGCAACGACTATCTGCTCGGCCCGACCCACGAGGAACTGTTCGCGCTGACGGTGAAGGGGGAGTACAGCTCCTACAAGGACTTCCCGCTCCGGCTCTACCAGATCCAGACCAAGTACCGCGACGAAGCGCGTCCCCGCGCGGGCATCCTGCGCGGCCGCGAGTTCGTCATGAAGGACTCGTACTCCTTCGACGTCGACGACGCCGGGCTCAAGGACGCCTATCACGCGCACCGCGAGGCGTACACGAGGATCTTCGGCAGGCTCGACGTGCGCTACGTGATCGTCTCCGCGGTGTCGGGCGCGATGGGTGGCAGCGCGTCGGAGGAGTTCCTCGCCGAGAGCGAGGTCGGTGAGGACACCTTCGTGCGCTGCCTGGAATCCGGGTACGCCGCGAACGTCGAAGCCGTCGTGACCCGGCCGCCGGCGCCCCGGCCGTTCGACGATCTGCCCGAGGCCGTCGTGCACGACACCGGTGACACGCCGACCATCGCGACGCTGGTCGAATGGGCCAACGGCGCCGACCTTCCGCAGTTCGCCGGGCGCGAGGTCACCGGCGCGGACACCCTCAAGAACGTCCTGCTGAAGACGCGTCTGCCCGGCGGTGAGTGGGAGTTGCTCGCGGTCGGCGTACCCGGTGACCGGGAGGTCGACGACAAGCGCCTCGGCGCGGCGCTCGACCCTGCCGAGTACGCACTGCTCGACGACGCCGACTTCGCCAAGAACACCTTCCTCGCGAAGGGGTACATCGGCCCGAAGGGCTTGCTGGCCAACGGCGTTCGCTACCTCGTCGATCCGCGCATCGTCGACGGCACGACCTGGATCACCGGTGCCGACGCCAAGGGCAAGCACGTCGTTGGGCTGGTGGCGGGGCGCGACTTCGTCCCGGACGGCACCATCGAGGCCGCCGAGGTCCGCGACGGCGATCCCTCACCGGACGGCATGGGTCCGTTGGTGTCGGCGCGCGGCATCGAGATCGGCCACATCTTCCAGCTCGGCCGCAAGTACACCGACGCCTTCTCGGCCGACGTGCTCGGCGAGAACGGCAAGCCGGTGCGGCTGACGATGGGTTCCTACGGCATCGGGATATCCCGCATGGTCGCGGTCATCGCCGAGCAGCAGCACGACGAACTCGGGTTGCGCTGGCCGAGTGCCGTCGCACCGTTCGCCGCGCACGTCGTGATCGCCAACAAGGACACCGACGCCCGCGTCGGCGCGACGGGCATCGCCAACGACCTCGACCGGATGGGCATCGAGGTGCTCCTCGACGACCGGAAGTCCTCGCCGGGCATCAAGTTCAAGGACGCCGAACTCCTTGGCGTGCCGTGGATCGTGGTGGTCGGCCGAGGCTGGGCCGACGGCAAGGTCGAGCTGCGCAACCGGTTCACCGGCGCGACGACGGAGATTCCCGTCGACACCGCGGCGAGCGAGATCTTCACGGCCCTCACCAGCTGACGGGCGTCGCCGTCACTCGCTGCCGCCGGGGAACGCGACGGTGGTGGGTGACGTGCCGAGCACTGCCCGCCACCTGGCGGCGGTGACGGCGGCCTCGGTCAACGCCGTGACGGCCAGCGTCCGGTCCTCTGCGGTCGTCGCCTGCTCGAGAACGGCGCGCCACGCGACGGCGCTGTCCTCTTCCATCCGGACGGCCAGTGTCGCGGCGTCGTCCGGGTCGTCGACGTCGATGGGGATCTGGTAGCCGGCGGCGGGCAGCGGTGCGGCCGCACCACGGCCGCTGAGTCGGGCGATGCCCTCCTCGCGTTGTTCGCGGTGAGTTCGCATGGCCGCCGAGACGATGTCGTTGACGTCGGGTGTGGAGTGCGCGGAGACCAGGCCGTAGCCGTAGATCACGCCGTGTTCGGTCGCGATCGCGTCGAACAGCGCGCCGTCGGGTCCCTCGGGCCGTGCCGGATCGGGCGTGCGGCTGGCGCTGGTGATGGGCGACGGCGTCGTCGTGGTGGTAGTGGTGGTCGCGGTGGTGGTCGTCGTGGTGGTCGTGGTTGGGGGCGTCGTCGACGTCGTGGTGGTGGTGGACGGTGTGGTCGACGGTGTCGGTGAGGTCATGACGTGACTCCTGCCAGCGCGACGCTGAATGCCGCGGTGCACGACGCAGCGACGGACCCCAGCAGGCCCGCGGCGTAACCAGACTCACCTGCGGCGGCCTGCGCGGCGCCGTCGGCCGATTGCCGCAGGGCCTCGACGACCGCGCCCGGTGTCGGCGTCGCCGGCGGTTGGCTCGGCGCCGAAGGTGACGCCCCGGTCGACGAGGTGGAGCTGGTGGGCGTTGCGCCGGTGATGCGGGTGATCTCCTCGGCCAGCGCGTCGGCGTGAGCCGTCCGCTCGGAGGCGACGGCGGTCAGGGCGGCCGCGACCGGCGGCGGCGCCGACGAGGCTGCGCCGGCCGCCAGTTGGCTGTCGGATCGGGCCCGTTCCAGTTGCGCGGTCAGCGCGGAGACGTCGGGCGGCGGCGTCTTGGCTCCACAGGCCACCGACGTCGCGCCGAGCGCTGCCAGCGCCGCCGATCCGATCAGCAGTCGCCGCCTGCTGAGGTGGGGGAGGGCGCTCGGCACACCGACATCCTGCCATCCCGGCGTCGGGCGTCCTGCGGGCCAGCCCGGCCCGCCTGCCTGCGGTTTGCCAATCGGGCCGCCCGGGCTGGCGTATCGTTGATACTCGATCCCGGGTGCCGCCCACCTGGGAACATGTCCGCACAACTCAAGACGAGGAGCTCGCCGTGGCATCGGATGCCCCGCTACGGTCCGCCCGCCTGCCCACGCCGGCCGAGGTGACCGAGCTGCTCACGGTGGAGTTCGCGCGCCGCGGCTGCGTGATCGAGGACGTGGAGGTGCAGGCGTCGTCGCGCCCCCCGCGGATCGCCGTGATCGCCGACGGTGACGACGCCACCGAGGGGCATCTCGACCTCGACCTCGTCGCCGAACTCGGCCGGATCGCGTCCGAACTCATGGACCAGCTCGACGAGCCGACAGGTGGCGGACCGCCGTATGTGCTCGAGGTGACGTCGCGCGGGGTGGATCGGCCACTGACCGAGCCCCGTCACTACCGACGCGCGCAGGGACGCAAGGTGGAGTTGACCCTGGCCGATGGGTCACGCATCGAGGGCCGGCTGGGCCCGCTGGAGGACGACGCCGTGTCGGTGGTGCTCGCCGACGGTGCCCGCGGCAAGTACGCCGTGCGCAGTCTGCCCCTGACCGAGATTTCCAACGCCGTTGTCCAGGTCGAGTTCTCGCCGCCGAATCGGCGCGAACTCGAGTTGGCCGGCCTGTCCGGAGAGGAGCCGGCCGGATGAACATCGACATGGCCGCACTACACGCCATCGAGGTCGACCGCGGGATCGCGGTCGACGAATTGCTCGAGACGATCAAGACGGCGCTGCTGACCGCCTATCGGCACACCGAGGGTCACCAGGCCGAGGCCAGGATCGACATCGATCGCAAGTCGGGGTCGGTGCGGGTGATGGCCCGCGAGAACGACGCCGACGGCAACCTGATCCAGGAATGGGACGACACTCCCGAAGGCTTCGGTCGCGTCGCCGCAACCACCGCGCGCCAGGTGATGCTGCAGCGGTTCCGCGACGCGGAGAACGAGCGGATCTACGGCGAGTTCTCGGCCCGCGAGGGCGACATCGTGGCAGGCGTCGTGCAGCGCGACGCCAGGGAGAACGCTCGCGGCAACATCGTCGTGCGCCTGGGTACCGAGGCCAAGGGCTCCGAAGGGATGATCCGCCCGGCCGAGCAGGTGCCCGGCGAGCGCTACGAACACGGTGATCGGCTGCGGTGCTACGTGATCGGCGTGACCCGCGGCCCGCGCGAGCCGCGCATCGAGCTGTCCCGCACCCACCCGAACCTGGTGCGGAAGCTGTTCTCGCTCGAGGTGCCGGAGATCGCCGACGGCTCGGTCGAGATCGCCGCCGTCGCACGCGAGGCCGGGCACCGGTCGAAGATCGCAGTGGCATCGCGGGCGTCGGGTCTCAACGCCAAGGGCGCCTGCATCGGTCCCATGGGTCAGCGGGTGCGCAACGTGATGAGCGAGCTGTCCGGCGAGAAGATCGACATCATCGACTACGACGAGGATCCGGCCCGCTTCGTCGCCAACGCGCTGTCACCGGCCAAGGTGGTGTCGGTGACCGTCATCGACGAGGCCACCCGCGCCGCCCGCGTCATCGTTCCGGACTTCCAGCTGTCGCTCGCGATCGGCAAGGAGGGGCAGAACGCCAGGTTGGCGGCCCGCCTCACGGGGTGGCGCATCGACATCCGCAGTGACGCGGCGGCCGAGGCAGACGGGTCGCCCGCGCCGAGCGCAGCCCGTGGAGCTGCCCGGGAAGGCTAGGTCGACACGCGATTCCGCGTGCGGGTCCGGTGCGGCTAGACTGAACCGTGATCCAGCGCGAGACTTCTGCCTCCGTGCCCGGACGCACCGACGAACCCCAGGGACCGGTGCGTACGTGCGTGGGATGCCGGAGACGAGAGTTGGCTGCCGAATTGCTGCGAGTGGTCGCCGAGCGCGACGGGAACGGCGAGTGCGTCGTGACCGTTGACTCAGCGGGTAATCTGCCGGGGCGGGGTGCGTGGTTGCATCTCGACCAGCAGTGCCTCGACTCAGCGATCCGGCGGCGAGCCTTCACCCGAGCGTTGCGCATCACCGGTCCGCCGGACACATCCGCGGTTGTCGAGTTCTTCGTCGTCGAGCTAGAGGACGACGAGGGACGAGCCCACCCGGCAACAGAACAGGTAGCGAAGAACATGAGCACACCGTGAAGTTCCGATGACCATGCGTCATAGCTAAACCCGAGGCGCGGCCGACCCACCGCCGTGTCTCCCAGACAGGAGATGTAGTGGCAGGCAAGGCCCGCGTGCACGAGTTGGCTAAGGAACTCGGTGTCACCAGCAAGGAAGTACTCGCCCGACTGAGCGATCAGGGCGAGTTCGTGAAGTCAGCGTCCTCCACCGTGGAGGCCCCCGTCGCGCGCCGGTTGCGCGAATCGTTCGGGGGGAACAAGGCCGCAAAGGCCCCCGCACCCTCCGGAAACGGATCCGCCGCATCGACGGCACCCAAGCCGGGCGCGCCCAAGCCGCCCGCAGCCGAGGCCCCGGTCTCGACGGCGCCGAAGCCAGGCGGCCCGAGGCCTGCTCCGCCCGCCCCGCCGGCGGCCGCAGCAGCACCGCCGGCTCCGCCCGCACCTCCGGCTGCGCCCGCCGCACCGGCGACGCCCGCACCTCCGGCTGCGCCCGCCGCTCCGGCGGCACCTGCCGCCAGTGAGGCCCCGCGCCCCGCAGGCCCGACGCCGGGTCCCCGGCCAGGTGCACCCAAGCCCGCCGCGCGCACGCCGCGCGTCGGCAACAACCCCTTCTCGTCGCAGCAGCCGGTCGAGCGTCCGGCTCCGCGTCCGGGTGCGGCAGGCCCGGGTGGCCCGCGTCCCGCCGCAGGTCCCGGCGGCCCGCGTCCCGGTGGCGGCCCACGTCCCGGCGCGACGCCCGGCAACATGCCTCCGCGCCCGCCCGGCGCACGGCCCGGCGCCATGGGGCGTCCCGGCGGTGCCCGTCCCGGCCCAGGTGGCCGCGGACCCGGTGGCGGCGGCGGTCGTCCCGGTGGTCCTCCCGGCGCAGGTGGCGGTGGCAACTACCGCGGTGGCGGACCCGGCGGTGGTGCCGGTGCCGGTGCCGGCGGTGCAGCTGCGGGCGGTTTCCGCGGCAGGCCCGGTGGTGGTGGCGGCGGTGGTCGTCCCGGTCAGCGTGGCGGTGCAGCGGGTGCGTTCGGTCGCCCCGGTGGCGCCGTTCGTCGTGGCCGCAAGTCGAAGCGGGCGAAACGCGCCGAATACGAGAACATGCAGGCACCGGTCGTCGGTGGTGTGCGGTTGCCGCACGGCAACGGCGAGACCATCCGGCTGGCCCGCGGCGCGTCGCTGGTCGACTTCGCCGACAAGATCAACGCCAACCCGGCATCGCTGGTCCAGGCGCTGTTCAACCTCGGCGAGATGGTCACCGCTACCCAGTCGGTAGGTGACGAGACCCTCGAGCTGCTCGGCAGCGAGATGAACTACGTCGTCCAGGTCGTGTCGCCCGAGGACGAGGACCGCGAACTGCTGCAGTCCTTCGACCTCACCTACGGCGAGGACGAGGGCGGCGAGGACGACCTCGAGTTCCGTCCGCCGGTGGTCACCGTCATGGGTCACGTCGACCACGGCAAGACCCGACTGCTCGACTCGATCCGTCAGGCCAACGTCCGCGAGGGCGAGGCCGGTGGCATCACCCAGCACATCGGTGCCTACCAGGTGCTGACCGAGCTGGACGGCAACGAGCGACTGGTGACCTTCATCGACACCCCCGGTCATGAGGCGTTCACCGCCATGCGTGCCCGTGGCGCGAAGGCCACCGACATCGCGATCCTGGTGGTCGCGGCCGACGACGGCGTCATGCCGCAGACGGTCGAGGCGATCAACCACGCGCAGGCAGCTGACGTGCCGATCGTGGTGGCGGTCAACAAGATCGACAAGGAGGGCGCGGATCCCCAGCGGATCCGTTCGCAGCTCACCGAATACGGTCTGGTCGCCGAGGACTTCGGTGGCGACACCATGTTCGTCGACATCTCGGCCAAGCAGGGCACCAACATCGACGCCCTGCTCGAAGCGGTGCTGTTGACCGCCGACGCGGCGCTGGATCTGCGGGCCAACCCCGACATGGAGGCCCAGGGCGTCGCGATCGAGGCTCACCTCGACCGTGGCCGTGGTCCCGTGGCCACCGTGCTCATTCAGCGCGGCACCCTGCGGGTCGGCGACTCGATCGTGGCGGGCGATGCCTACGGTCGCGTTCGTCGCATGGTCGACGAGCACGGCGAGGACGTCCACGAGGCCCTGCCGTCGCGGCCGGTCCAGGTCATCGGCTTCACGTCGGTGCCGGGCGCCGGTGACAACCTGCTGGTGGTCGACGAAGACCGGACCGCCCGCCAGATCGCCGATCGCCGCAGTGCACGCAAGCGCAACGCGCTGGCCGCACGTACGCGCAAGCGCATCAGCCTGGACGATCTGGACGCCGCGCTGAAGGAGACGTCTCAACTCAACCTGATCCTCAAGGGCGACAACTCCGGCACCGTCGAGGCGCTGGAGGAAGCCCTGCTGGGCATCGAGATCGACGACGAGGTGGAACTGCGCGTCATCGACCGCGGTGTCGGCGGCGTCACCGAGACCAACGTCAACCTGGCGTCGGCCTCGGATGCGATCATCATCGGCTTCAACGTCCGAGCGGAGGGCAAGGCCACCGAGCTGGCCAACCGCGAGGGCGTCGACATCCGGTACTACTCGGTGATCTACCAGGCCATCGACGAGATCCAGAGTGCGCTCAAGGGCATGCTCAAGCCGATCTACGAGGAGAAGGAACTCGGCCGCGCCGAGATCCGGGCGATCTTCCGCAGCTCGAAGGTCGGCAACATCGCCGGCTGCCTGGTCACGTCCGGCATCATGCGACGCAACGCCAAGGCGCGGTTGCTTCGCGACAACATCGTGATCGCCGAGACCGTCACCATCTCTTCGCTGAAGCGCGAGAAGGACGATGTCACGGAGGTGCGCGACGGCTACGAGTGTGGTCTGACGCTGACCTTCAACGACATCAAGGAGGGCGACGTCATCGAGGCCTACGAGTTGGTAGAAAAAGCACGCACGTGATGACGACCGAGGCGGTTTTCCATGGCTGACCCGGCTCGCGCGAAACGGCTCGCCAAGCGCATCGGCACCGTCGTGGCCTCGGCGATCGAGTTCGAGATCAAGGATCCCCCGTTGGCCTTCGTGACCGTGACGGACACGAAGGTGACGGGTGACCTGCACGACGCGACGGTGTTCTACACGGTGCGCGGCGAGACGCTGCAGGACGAGCCCGACTACGACGGTGCGGCTGCGGCTCTGACCCGTGCCAAGGGCACGCTGCGGAGCAAGGTCGGCGCTGCGACGGGTGTGCGGTTCACGCCGACGCTGTCGTTCGTGCTCGACAAGGTGCCGGACACGGCGCAACACATGGAGGAATTGCTCGCCCGTGCGCGGGCAGCGGACGCCGACCTGGCACGGATACGGGAAGGCGCCAAGCCCGCGGGCGACGCCGACCCGTACCGTGTGACGGGGGGAGAGGAATCGGACGGGGAGCCTGACGTGCTTGACGACGACTTCGACCCTGAGGACACCGGTGACCGCGATAGAACCGACGACTGAGCGGGACGTCGCCGCAACCCGTGTCGATGCGCACGGCGCGGCGGCACTACTCGCTGCGGCGAGCCGAGTTGCCGTGGTGTGTCACGTCTTTCCGGACGCGGACACCATCGGCGCCGGCCTCGCGCTGGCGTTGGTGTTGGAGCGTTCCGGCAAGTCCGTCGAGGTCGGCTTCGCCGCGCCGTCGGAGCTTCCGGAGTCGCTGCAGAGCCTGCCCGGCGGTCATCTGCTGGTGGCACCGGAGTTGATGCGCCGGGATCCCGATCTGGTCGTCACCGTCGACATCCCCAGCCCCAACCGCCTCGGTGCGTTGAGCGGGCTCGCCGACGAGGGCCGCGAGGTGCTGGTGATCGACCATCACGCGTCGAACCTGCTCTTCGGGACCGCCAACTACGTGGACCCGACGGCCGACTCCACGACGATGCTCGTCGCCGAACTGCTCGACGCATGGGACGAGCGCATTGACGTGCCGGTCGCACACTGCCTGTACGCGGGCCTGACCACCGACACCGGCTCGTTCCGGTGGGCGTCGGCGCGGGCGCACCGCCTGGCGGCACGGTTGCTCGAACTCGGCGTGGACAACGCCTCGATCAGCCGGACGCTGCTCGACACCCACCCGTTCTCGTGGCTGCCGATGCTGTCGCGGGTGCTCGCCTCCGCGTGCCTTGTGCCGGCGGCCGTCGGCGGCCTCGGTTTCGTCTACGCCGTGGTGCCGCACCAGGAATGGTCCAGCGCCAGGCCAGAGGAAGTGGAGAGCATCGTCGACATCGTGCGCACCACGTCCCAGGCCGAGGTCGCGGCGGTGTTCAAGGAGATCGAGCCGCAGCAGTGGTCGGTGTCGATGCGCTCGAAGTCCGAGGTCGACCTGGCTTCGGTGGCAAGCGGTTTCGGTGGGGGTGGGCACCGGCTGGCCGCCGGGTTCAGCGCCACCGGTCCTGCCGATGACGTCGTCGAGGCACTGACCCGTGCGCTCGGCTGACCCAGGCTCCGGCCCATCAGCCGACGTCGGCTCCGGTGCCTTGGCCGACCCTGTCGACGCGCGACTTGGCTGAGGGTCCGGACCCGCTGACGCCGGCCACCGGGCGGCGCATCGCGGGACTCGCCTTTCCTGCGCTCGGCGTTCTCGCGGCCGAGCCCATGTATCTGCTGTTCGACCTCGCGGTGGTCGGCCGCCTCGGCGCGCTGGCGCTGGCAGGCCTGGCGATCGGTGGGCTGATCCTGTCGCTGGTGGCGTCGCAGCTGACGTTCCTGTCCTACGGCACGACGGCGCGCTCGGCGCGTTACTTCGGTGCGGGCGAACGGAATTCGGCGGTCGGCGAGGGCGTCCAGGCGACGTGGCTCGCCGTGGGCATCGGTCTGCTGGTCGTCGCGGTGGTGCAGATCTTCGCGGTGCCGTTGCTCGGCGTGATCGCCGATGGCGGTGAGATCGCCGACGAGGCGCTGCCGTGGCTTCGGGTCGCGATCTTCGGAGCCCCTGCGATCCTGATCTCGCTGGCAGGCAACGGCTGGATGCGCGGGGTGCAGGACACCGTGCGGCCGCTGCGCTTCGTGGTGTTCGGCTTCGCGGTGTCGGCCGTCCTGTGCCCGCTGCTGGTCTACGGCTGGTTGGGGATGCCGCGGCTGGAGTTGGCGGGCTCGGCCGTGGCCAATCTGGTGGGGCAGTGGCTGGCGGCGCTGCTGTTCTGCCGGGCGCTGCTCGCGGAGGGCGTGCCGCTGCGCGTCGACGTCGGCATCCTGCGCGCCCAGGTGGTGATGGGTCGGGATCTGCTGGTGCGCACGTTGGCCTTTCAGGCCTGCTTCGTCTCGGCGGCAGCCGTCGCCGCGCGGTTCGGGGCCGCCGCGGTCGCTGCCCATCAGGTGGTGCTGCAACTGTGGAGCTTCCTCGCGCTGGTGCTCGATTCCCTTGCCATCGCGGCACAGTCACTGGTCGGCGCGGCGTTGGGCGCCGGTCAGCTCGCGCACGCCAAGTCCGTCGCGTGGCGGGTGACGGTGTTCTCGACGCTGGCAGCCGCGGTGCTGGCGGCGGCGTTCGCGGCAGGCGCCTCGGTGGTGCCGACGCTGTTCACCAGCGACCGTTCGGTGCTCGACGAGATCGACGTGCCGTGGTGGTTCCTGGTGGCGCAGCTTCCGATCGCGGGCATCGTCTTCGCGCTCGACGGCGTCCTGCTCGGGGCGGGGGACGCGAAGTTCATGCGCAACGCCACCCTGGCGTCCGCCCTGATCGGCTTCCTGCCGCCGATCTGGCTGTCGCTGGCGTTCGGCTGGGGTCTGCTCGGCATCTGGGCCGGGCTGACCACGTTCATGGTGCTCCGCTTGGTGTTCGTCGGCTGGCGCGCCGCGTCGGGCCGGTGGTTGGTGGCGGGTACGGGGTGAGCGTCAGGCGCGGTGACCGATGACCGCCCACACGTCGCGTCGCCCGGCCCGCTCGGCGCGCACGTCGACGTCGACGAAGCCGGTGCTGCGGCACAGCGCGCCGAAGGACTCGGCCTGCTCGCGGGTCCAGCCGTGACTGGCCAGGCCGGTCGCGTCCCGGGTCGTTCGGCGTTCGATCGCGAGCAGGAGTCCGCCAGGCTGCAGCACGCGGTGTGCCTCGGTGACACCGGCATTCGCGTCGCGCCAGTGGTGCACCGTGGCCAGCGCCCATACGACGGTCGCCGCGCCGTCGGCGACGGGTAGGGCCTCGGCCGAGCCCTCGGCCCACGCGACGTCCCGGTGGCGGGTCACGGCGCGCGCCATGCGCAGCATGGTCTCGGCCGGGTCGACACCGGTGACGCTCGCACCGCGCCGCGCGGCAGCCCGGGCGGCGGTGCCGGGCCCGCATCCGACGTCGACGACGTGGTCGCCCGCCGTCGGCTGAGCGAGCGAGACGGCGAGCCTCGCGTTGGCGCGGCCGACGGCGAGGAATGCCAGACCGCAGAGCGCTCCGCCGATGCCGGCGAAACCGGGGTGGTCGGCATGGTGGTTGACGGGTTGGGGTGACGCTGGCTGACTCACGGACTCGACCTTGCCGGTTCAAGTCGGGTTGAAGTCAAATGTCTTATGGATGCGATCTCGATCGGCGAGGCGGCGGCGCGGCTGCGGATGCGGCCGTCGGCGCTGCGCTACTACGACGACCGGGGCTTGGTCAGACCGGTGGCTCGTCGCGCAGGCAAGCGCATGTACGGGCCCCAGGAGATGCGTCGCCTGGCGTTCCTGAAGATCGCGCACCGGTTGGGCCTGCCGCTGGACGCGGCCGCGGAGGTGCTCGACGCCCCGAGTGAACAGTGGCGCGCGACGATCCGCGACCAGATCGCCGAACTGGACCGGGTGATCGCGCAGGCCCGGGGTGCCAAGGAGTTCCTGACCCATGCGCTCAACTGCCCGACCGACCATCCGGCCCGGGAGTGCACCACGATGATCGGCGCGCTGGATCGATTGGTCGACGGGGCGACCGTCGAGCAGATCGCGGAGCAGCATTCCGGTCCGGTGGAGGGCTGACACGCCGGCGTCGGCGTGCCGTAGTCCGAAAGTGTAGGGAAACACCTGATTAATCCGACCGCCGCGCCGCCATAGGCTCCGCTCAGCTTGCCAGGTGTGTGGTCTTGCGAACGCATTCGGCCAGTTCCACTGTGCGCTCAGCGCCTGCATCAAGGGGGAGATGTGAAGAGAATTCGAATGTCCAGACTATGTGGTGTCCTTGCCGCGGCGGCGTGCATCCTGGGGGTCGTACTGGTGACGCCGGCGATGTCACCGACGATGTCGCCGATGCCGAGCGCGAGTGCAGTCCCGCAGCCGAACGGCTATGACGTGAACTGCACGCAGTCCGGTGGCCAGGTGGTGTGCACCATTGCCGGCTGCCCGCGAGTGTTCGAAGACCTAGCCGGCGACGTGGTGCACACCAAGGTCAATGGCGGGCCCCAAGCCGAACTCAGCAAGGCGTGCGGCAACACCACGACGCAGACGATCAACACGTCCGAGGGATTCGACTACGCGGTTCAAGGCTGCCGCAAGTCGACGTTCGGCAGCGATGATTGCGGTGCGTGGTCGAACTACACGTACACGCCTCCGGCAGCCCAGACGGTCAAGTGCAACCCGGCGGGGAACTTCGAACAGGCCGAGGTCCCGGCAGGGCAGCAGTGCGTGCCGAAGAAGGTGAGCGTGAAGTGTCCCGCGGGTTCGCCGACGCCTGAGGCCGCGAGCCTCGGCCAGTGCGCAGCGGTGCCGCCGAAGACGTGCCCGCCAGGGTCGGCTACGCCAGACGTCCCGGCCGGCCAGCAATGCCAAGGCCCGACGAATGCCGTCACGCTCAGTATCACCCGGCAGGGGCTCAGCGCAAACGTTGCGGTCACCAACAAGTCGGCGCTGCCAGCCGAATGCGCCTACACCGCAACGAGAACGGCCGGAGTCGGTCCGGCATCGGTGAACAGGAACATCAGTGTCGGCGCGAATAGCACCGGGAACATCACCGACGTGGCGTGGCCGCTACCGCTGATGAGCTACCGCGCGACGGTGACGTGCACGGCAACCTATGACGGCAAGCAGGTGACCATCGGCGAGTCCACTCAGAACGTGAGCGGCTGACGGTACCAACGAATCCGCCCCGCTCGTCTGTCGAGCGGGGCGGATCGCCGTCACCACGAGATCAGTCGGCAGCCGAAGCGCTGCCCAACAGTTCGCGCACGCGGTTGGCGACGTGGATGAACTCCGGGCGTTCCATCGTCTCGGCGTAGTCCCGATGCCCCGGCAGGTCGACGTCGAGCGTCTCGACGATCCGGCCGGGACGCGGGCTCATCACCACGACGCGGTTGGCCAGGTAGACCGCCTCGGCGACGGAGTGCGTGACCAGGACGACGGTGGTCTTGGTCTCGCGCCAGATTCGGTGAAGCTCGACGTTCATCTTCTCCCGCGTCAACGCATCGAGTGCGCCGAACGGCTCGTCCATCAGCAGCACGTCGGGTTCGTGCAGCAGCGCCCGGCACAGTGAAACCCGCTGCTGCATACCGCCGGACAGCTCATACGGCATGGCATTCTCGAACCCGGTCAGTCCGGTCATCTCGAGCAGGTGGTCGCAGCGGCGCGCAGCCGCCTGGCGCGACATGCCGCGCATCTCCGCCTGCAGCAGGATGTTCTTGCGCACGCTGCGCCATTCCAGCAGCGCTGCGCGCTGGAAGACGTAGCCGATCTCGCGCTGCGGCCCGCGCACGTCGCGGCCCCGCAGCCTCACCTCACCCCGGGTGGAGTCGGTGAGGCCTGCGATCACCTTGAGTAGCGTCGACTTCCCGCAGCCGGACGGGCCTGCGATCGTGACGAATTCGCCGTCGGCCACGGTGAGGTCGATGTCCTCGAGCGCGGTGGTGGTGCCGCGCTTGGACGAGAAGGTGACGGTGAGGTCGGCGATGGAGATCGCCGCCGGCGTCACGCCGGTCTCGGTGTCGATCATGGCGGTGCTCATCTGCGTCCGACTCCTACTGCTCGCCGCGCGGAGCGAAGGACGAATCCCAGTACTCCGACGGGTTCTTCGCCGTCTCCAGCAGGCCGGCCTGGTTGAGGGTGGCGATGGTGGCCGTCCAGTCCTCCTCGGCGTTGACGCCGGGCGCCTTGTCCGCCGTGGCGGGGGTGCTCAGCAGCGGAATGGTCTGCTGCCACTGCTCGAGCAGCACCTCGCGCGGCGGCATCTGCGGGTCCTTGCCCGCCATGGCGTCGACGGCGCCCTGCGGGTCGGCCGCCGCGGCGGCGTACGCCTCGCTGGTGGCATCGACCATGGCCTGCACCAGTTCCGGGTCGTCGGCGATCGTCTTGGTGTTCGCGATCAGCCCGTTGCTGTAGAAGTTGAGGCCGGCGTCGGAGTAGCGGAGGTAGCGCACCTCGCGTCCGCTCTTGTTCGCGATCGTCGGGCCCTGGTCGTGCGCGAAGCCGATGAGGCCGTCGACGCGGCCCGAGAGCATCGCGGCCATCTTGCCCGCCGCGTCGAGACTCTGCTGTTTCACCTGGTCGTCGGCGATGCCGACCTTGTCGAGGAAGATCGGGAACGTCGTGGTGGGCGCGTCACCGGCGGAGACGGCGATCGTGCGGCCGACGAGGTCCTGCGGCGTGGCGATCCCGGAGTCCGCGAACACCTGCACGGCCGACGGCGTGGTCTGCAGGTACACCCCGGCGCTCTTGACGTCGACGCCCTTGTCGATGTTGCTCAGCACCGCGGGAGTGTCGGCCCAGCCGAAGTCGGTCTGTTGGGAGCCGACGGCCTGCACGGTCTTGGTGGAGCCCTGGCCGGCGTCGATCGTCAGGTCGACGCCGTGCTTGGCGAAGATCCCCTTCTCCACGCCGTAGTAGAACGGCGCGTGCTCGCCGTAGGGGTACCAGTTGAGCATCAGCGTCGCCGGGGTGGCCGATCCGTCGGCGGAATCGGTGCTCTCCGAGCTGCTTCCGCCACAGGCGGTCAGGGTGAGAGCGGTGGCGGTGGCGGCCGCGGCGATGGCAACGGCGCGGCGTCGGGTGAACGTCATGGGTGTCTCCTTGGGAGGGTCAGACGGTGGGTAGGTCAGACGGCGTGGGTGGTCGATGACGCGGCGCGTCGCGAGGAATGCCAGGGGATGAGCAGCTTCTCGGCGATCTCGATGATGGCGAAGAGCACGATGCCGAGGAAGGACATGATGATCAGGGCGGCGAAGAGCATTGCGGTGTCGACGTTGCCGTTCGCCTGCAGGATGACGTAGCCGAGTCCTTCGTTGGAGCCGACGAACTCGCCCACCACGGCGCCGGTGACCGCGAGCGTCGCAGCGACCTTCAGGCCGGACATGAGCTGCGGCAGTGAGGCAGGGAAGCGGATCTTCATGAAGGTCTTGAAACGGCTCGCACCCATCGTCGAGGTGAGTTCGAGGATCTCGGGATCCACCGTCCGCAACCCCGCGAGGCAGGAGATGACGACCGGGAAGAACGCCATCAGTACGGCGACGAGGATCTTCGGTGAGGGACCGAAGCCGAGCCACACGATGAACAGCGGCGCGATCGCGATCTTGGGCACCACCTGTGCGAAGAGGATCAACGGGTAGACCGTCTTCTCCACGTTCGTGGAGTACACCATCACGACGGCCATCAGGACGCCGAAGACGGCGGCGATCGCGAACCCGATCACCGTCTCCCAGGTGGTCACCCACGTGTTCTGGGCCAGGTAGGCGGCGTTCTCCTGGGCGGTGGCCCACGTGTCGGCCGGTGACGGGAGGATGTAGGGCGCGACGAGTTCGGCCTCCGTCACGGCCCACCAGCCTGCGAGCAGTGCGGCCAACAGCGCCATCGGGCGCCAGAAGTTCGACAGGGTGGCACGTGGTGAGAACGATGGGCGGCGCGGTCGTCGTGATGCCGGCTGCGAGACCGGCTGCGCGGTGTCGCGCAGCCCGGCCGGAGCGGTAACGGCCATTGACAGTCCTAAGTTCGAAGGGCCCGGGCGTCTCAACGCCCGTTGGGAATGCGCTTTCCGAAGCAAGGCCGACGATAACGTGATGCAGCCCACACTGTCAACGCCTCAGCCGCACTCGGCGTGTTCGTGCAGATCAGAGGCGTGTGCTGTCGCGCAGGATCACGCGGCCGGGGATCCGCTCGCGCAGATCGGCAGCGTCGGCGTCGGTGCGCAACGCCAATTGCACGGCGCGCGTACCGATCTCCTCCAGTGGCAGCGCCACGGTCGACAGGCTGGGGGTGTGGTCGCGCAGTGTCGGGATGTCGTCGAAGCCGGCGATGCAGACGTCGCGCGGCACGTTCAGGCCGAGGTCGCGCCACGCGGCGATCGCACCGATGGCCATGACGTCGGTGACGGCGAAGACGCATACCGGCGGAGTCCCGGAATCGGCGCTCACCTGCAACGCCGCCGCCAGGCGGTGAGCCGCGGAATGGCCGCCGTCGCGGGTGAAGTCGCCGGATACCTCGACCAGTGGGGTGAGCCCGCGCCTGGCGAGGGTCTCGACGAAGCCGTTGCGGCGGTCCACCGAGGTGCGGATGTTGCCGGGCCCGCCGATCACGGCGAACCGCTGATGCCCGGCCTCGATCAGGGCGTCTGCCAATTGGCCTGAGGCGTAGTGGTTCTCGGGTTCCACGGCACCGCCGAATGCCAGCGGCTGTCCGATCGCCACGACACGCCCGCCGTTGGACCGGTAGCGACCGAACTCGGTCTCCAGGTCGCGGTCGAGGTCGCCGCTCTGACGCGAACCCGCCAGCACGATGGCGTCGGCGCGGTGCGAGATGAACGTGCTGACCGCGTCGCGCTCGATGTCGAAGTCGCGGTCGGTGCTGGCCAGCAGGACCTGTTTGTTGGCCGTCCTGGCGGCGAACTGCACGCCGCGGGCGATCGACGAGAAGTAGGGGTCCGAGATGTCGTGCACGATCAGCCCCAGCAGGCCGGTCGAGGCGCGGGCGAGTGCCTGGGCCTGGGCATTTGGGACGTATCCGAGTTCGCGGGCGGCCGTGCGAACCCGGTCGGCGACGCCTTCGCCGGGAACGCGTGCCGAACCGTTCAGCACGCGCGACGCGGTCGCCTGCGAGACTCCCGCCCGCGCGGCCACGTCCTGCAGGGTCACCGCCATCTGCTGCGCCTCCACATCCGGGTGCCGCTGACCGGATCGACACGGATCCGGCGCGACGCTTGACCGCCGCGCCTCGGCAGCTTACCGTGGAAAGCGCATTCCGAAGTGCAACCGACCGCATTCGCGCGGCGTCGCATACGCCCGCGCCCATCAGACGGGGCACACTCACATGTCTTCCTCCACCACCACCGCACGCCAGTCGGACCGCCGCACCCTTCGCATCGCGATGAACGGCGTGACCGGCCGGATGGGGTACCGCCAGCACCTGGTCCGCTCGATCCTGCCGCTGCGCGAGTCGAGCCTGACCCTCGACGACGGCACGCGCCTGGACGTCGAACCGATCCTGGTCGGCCGCAACGCCGATCGGCTCGCCGACATGGCGGCCGAGCACGGCATCGAACACTGGACCACCGACGCCGCATCGGTGATCGCCGACCCGTCGGTCGACGTGTACTTCGACGCCCAGGTCACCTCACGCCGCGTCGAGGCGCTCACCGCCGCGATCAAGGCGGGCAAGCACGTGTACACCGAGAAACCCACCGCCGAGACCCTCACCGAGGCAATCGAACTCGCGCGGATGGCGGAGAACGCCGGCGTGGTCGCCGGCGTCGTGCACGACAAGCTCTACCTCCCCGGCCTGGTCAAACTGCGCCGCCTGGTCGACGAAGGCTTCTTCGGCCGGATCCTCTCGATGCGCGGCGAGTTCGGCTACTGGGTCTTCGAAGGCGACGGCCAGGCCGCGCAACGGCCCAGCTGGAACTACCGCGCCGAGGACGGCGGCGGCATCACCGTCGACATGTTCTGCCACTGGAACTACGTCATGGAGGGCCTGCTCGGCACCGTGCGGGCCGTCACCGCGAAGGCCGTCACGCACATCCCGACACGCTGGGACGAGTCCGGCACGGCCTATCCCGCGACGGCCGACGACGCCGCCTACGGCATCTTCGAGATCGAGGGCGGGATCATCGCCCAGATCAACTCGTCGTGGGCCGTGCGCGTCTACCGCGACGAACTCGTCGAATTCCAGATCGACGGCACCCACGGGTCCGCGGTCGCCGGGCTGCGGCGCTGCGTCGCACAGCAGCGCGCGCACACCCCGAAACCCGTGTGGAATCCCGACCTGCCGGTCACCGAGAAGTTCCGCGACCAGTGGCTCGAGGTGCCCGCCAACGGTGACCTCGACAACGGGTTCAAGTTGCAGTGGGAGGAGTACCTGCGCGACGTCGTCGCCGGCAGGCCGCACCGCTTCGGGCTGCTCTCGGCAGCGCGCGGCGTGCAACTCGCCGAACTCGGCCTGACCAGTTCCGCCCGGGGCATCCGCGTCGAGGTGCCGGAGATCGCGCTGTGACGCTCACCGACGCGCCGACCGACCTCGTCGTCACCCTTCCCCTCGACGGCGAACTGCGCGCACACCGCCTCGGTGCACCGGGTCCGTGGCGCAAACCCAGTGGGCCGATCCGGTCTCGGATCGCCTACGCCGCAGCGCACGTCGTGCCGCGCGCCATGGCCGACAACGCTCCCGGCGCGCCCGCCGACCTCGACTGGGACGCCACGCTGGCCTACCGCCACGAACTGTGGTCGTACGGGCTGGGCGTCGCCGACGCCATGGACACCGCCCAGCGCGGCATGGGCATGGACTGGGACGCCACCGCCGAGTTGATCCGACGCAGCGGCGAGGAAGCCGCCAAGGCGGGTGGACGGCTGGCCTGCGGCGCGGGCACCGACCAACTCCGTCTCGCCGACGTTCCGTCCGGGGTGGCGGGGTTGCGCATGATCGGCGATGCCTACCGCGAGCAGACCGACGTCGTCGCAGGCGCAGGCGCCCGCGTCGTCGTCATGGCGTCCCGGGCGCTGGCGGCGGTCGCGCAGTCGCCGGAGGACTACCTGACCGTGTACCGGACGCTGCTGGCCCACGTGGACCGGCCCGTCGTCCTGCACTGGCTGGGGGAGATGTTCGACCCCGCGCTGCGCGGCTACTGGGGCAGCACCGACGTGGACTCGGCCACCGCGACCTTCCTGCGCCTGATCGAAGAACACGCCGAGAAGGTCGACGGGGTCAAGGTGTCGCTGCTCGACGCCGATCACGAAATCGCGCTGCGCCGTGCACTTCCCGATGGCGTACGGCTCTACACCGGCGACGACTTCAACTATCCGGAACTCATCGTCGGCGACGACCGAGGGCACTCCGACGCGCTGCTGGGCATCTTCGCCGCCATCTACCCGGCCGCGTCCACGGCGCTGCAGGAACTCGACGCCGGCGACGCCGGGCGCGCCCGCGCGATCCTGGACTCGACCCAGGAGTTGGGCCGGCACGTGTTCGAGGCGCCCACCTATTACTACAAGACGGGCATCGCGTTCCTCGCCTGGCTCAACGGCCGCCAGCCCGGCTTCGCGATGGTCGGCGGCCTGGCCGGCGGCAGATCGGTGCCCCATCTCTCCCGGCTGTTCGTACTGGCCGACCGCGCCGGGCTGCTCGCCGACCCCGACCTCGCCGCCCACCGGATGCGGCTGTTCCTCGGCGTGAACGGGGTGGGGCAGTGAGCGACCCCTACGGCCGGCTGTCGCTGAACACCAAGACCACCAACGCCTGGACTCTGCGCGAGGCCGTCGAGGGCGCTGTGGCGGCGGGGCTGCCCGCCGTCGGGCTGTGGCGCGACCGGGTGGCCGAAGCAGGCGTCGACGAAGCGGCGAAGATACTGCGGGACAACGGCATCCGCGCCTCCAGCCTGTGCCGCGGCGGCTTCCTCACCGGCTTCGACGACGGTGCCCACGGCCGCGGTGCGCTGGACGACAACCGGCGCGCGATCGACGAGGCCGCGACGCTCGGCGCGCCCGAACTGGTCGTGGTCGCGGGCGGCATACCCGACCGCGACCTGCCCGGCGCACGGGCGCGACTGGCCGACCGGCTGGCCGCGCTGGTGCCGTACGCCGCCGACCGGGGCGTGCGCCTGGCGCTGGAACCCCTGCACCCGATGTACTGCGCCGACCGTGCTGTCATCTCCACCCTGAGCCAAGCCCTCGCCCTCGCGGCGCCACACCCCGCGCACGTCGTCGGCGTGGTCGTCGACACCTTCCACGTCTGGTGGGACCCGGACCTTCGGGCTCGCGTCGCCGAGGCGGGCGCCCAGGGCCGGATCAGCAGCTATCAGATCTGCGATTGGCTGGTGCCGATGGCGGCCGACCCGCTGATGTCGCGCGGCATGATGGGCGACGGCGTCATCGACTTCGCGTCGATCACCGAGATGGTGACCGCCGCGGGCTACCGCGGCGACGTCGAGGTCGAGATCTTCAACGACGACGTGTGGGCCAGCGACCCGCGCGACGTGGTCGAGACGATGAAGCGGCGGTACCGGAAGCTGGTGCTGCCCAGTCTCGGCGAGACGGTCTAGCTCCTGGTACTAGCTCGTAGTACGACTAGCGCACCTGCTCGCGGCCGCGCTCGAACACCGCGGCACGGCTGGCGGCGACGTCGTCACCCGAGGTCTCGCGCATCCAGCGGGACGCCGACGTGGCCTCGATCCAGAGTCCGGCGCTGGTCTGCTGGTCGTCGACGAGGTGATAGGACTCCAGCAGTGCCCGCACGGCCTTCTGGTTGTTGCCGGTGATCGACGTGGCCACCCGGCGTGCGGTGGCCAGCAACTCGTCGTGCGGCACCACCTCGGTCACCAGACCCGCTCGCAGCGCGTCGCTCGCCGAGAGGTAGTCGCCCGTCAGGCTCATCCGCCGCGCCATGCCGATGCCGACCTTCTGCGGCAGCCGGACGCTCAACCCCCAGGTCGGGAGCAGCCCGACGCGGGCATGGGTATCGGCGAACCGAGCCTGCTCGGAGGCGATCAGGATGTCGCAGTAGAGCGCGAGTTCGAGCCCGCCGGTCACGGCAGCGCCGTTGATGGCGCCGATCACCGGTTTGCGCATGGCGGGCCACTTGGGCGTGATGTCCGGCAGCTCGGTGGTGTCGCCGAGTTCCTTGAGATCGAGCCCGGCGCAGAACACGGGGTCCGCGCCGGTGACGATGACGACGTCGACGTCGACGTCGCGCTCGGCATCGCCGAGAGCCGCGAAGAACCGGGTGCGCAGTTCCGCCGACAGCGCGTTGCGTGCGCGCGGCCGGTTGAGGGTCAGCGTCCGGATGCGGTCGGTGGTTTCGATCAGTAAGACGTAGGAGTCCGTGCTGTCGTGAGAGTCATCGGTGTCGGGCACGGGGTCACCGTATCGACCTATGGTTGGACCATGTGCCGGAACATCACCGAGTTGCGCGGGCTCGAGCCCGCGGCCACTGACGAAGAGGTCGAGGCCGCCGCCAGGCAGTACGTCCGCAAGGTCAGCGGCATCACCCGTCCGACGGCGGCCAACGAGACCGCATTCGAGACCGCCGTCGCCGAGGTCACCGCGACCACGATGCGGCTGCTGGCCGAGCTACCTGCGCGTCGGCAGCCACCCAAGACGATCCCGCCGCTGCGCCGGCCCGAGGTGCGCGCACGCATCGAGGCCCGAGCGGCCGGCGGCTGAGTGGCCACGCCTGCGCTCAAGGAGTGGAGTGCGGCCGTGCACGCGATGCTCGACGGCCGCCAGACGGTGCTGCTGCGCAAGGGCGGCATCGGCGAGAAGCGGTTCGACCTCACCGCTTCGGAGTTCGTCTTCTTTCCGACCGTCGCGCACGGCCACGCCGAACGCGTCCGGCCCGAACACCGCGACCTGCTCGACGCGTCGGCATCCGACAGCACCGAGTCGACGCTCGTGCTGCGGGCCGGTGCCTCCGTCGTTGCCGCCGTCGCGGTCAACCGGCCCGAGGCGCTCGCGGCCATCGCCGACACCCACATCTGGACCGACGAGTCGGTGCACGCCGACCGGGTGGACTTCCGGCCCAAGCACCGGCTGACCGTGCTGGTGGTCTCGGTGCGCCCGCTCGTCACCCCCGTCACGGTGGACAGGACGCCCGACTACGCCGGGTGCAAGAGCTGGGTGGACCTCGACGTCGACCCGTCCTTGGGCGCCCCGGTGCACGACGAGGCCACGCTCGCGGCCGTCGCGGACAGGGTGCGTACGTCAGTCGGTTGAGGGACTCTCCACCGGCAGAACGACTTTCGATCCGCCGTGGTGGATCTCGTGGGTTGCCGGTTGCATCCGCGTCCCGGTGTCGACCGGTTCGCCGGTGCCGAGGTTGCGGACGAAGCGGGGGTGCGACCCTCCTGCGACGAGCACCCGCACCCGTGATCCGGCGGAGAATCGGTGCGCGACGGCATCGAGTTCGAGCCGCACGGTCGTGGGGGAGTCGGTCGTCCCCGGCGCGAGCCTGCGAAAACCGTCGCTCACGTTGTGCGACACGCCCTTTGGGTCGACTTCGCTGAGGCGGACGAACACGTCGCAGTGCGGGTTGTCCGACCCGTGCTCGAGTTCGACGACCGGCGTGCCCAGCACGTAGAGATCCTCGGCCAGCGGCTCGCCGGTGAAGTCTGCGACGTCGCCGCGCAGAGCCAGGCTGCTGTCGTCCCGGTATCCACCCTGCGGCGAGAGCAGTCGGCCGCCCACGGTCGGCGTGGGATCGGCCGGGTCGAAGGTGAATCTGGTCGCAGGCGCGTCGGCACCGGCAGGCGCGTCGGACAGCCGGTGGGCGGGCTGCAGGTACAGCGTGTGCTCGGCCGTCGCGGGCGGCCAATCCGGTAGCTCCCGCCAGCCGCTGCGGTGCACGTCGACCCGGACCGGGGCACGCGGTGGCACCGTCCGTCCGGCGAGGTGCTCGTCGAGCCACTGCAACGACTCCCGCAGCACCGTGGGCGCTCCCTTGGTCATCACCTGGGAGTGCGTCCACGAACCGACCGTCAGCGCCGTCGGCACGCCGCGGTCGCGCAGGTGGGCGTACTGCTGGAGGGTCTGTTCGAGGAACAGGTCCTGCCATCCGCTGATCAGCAGCACGGGCACGTCGACGCGGTCGAGTGCGGCGCCCACGCGGACGCGGTCCCAGAACACCGGATCGCGCTCGGGTTCGGCGACCCACGACTCCCACCACGGGGCGCCGGTCGCCAACAGGGTGCGGCCCGAGGAGCCCAGCGGCGCCTCGCTCGCGGCGCGGCGGATCACGGCGTTCGACCGCGCCTGGCGCAGCAGCATCTTCGCGCGGCCGGGCTCCTCCTGGTGCGACACCATGTCGCTCCAGCCGAGGAAGTCGTTGACGGTGAACGCGCCGGTGCCCCAGGTGGCGGTGCTGAAGTCGTGGGGTCCGACGCAGACGATCGCCGCCTTCAGCTCCGGCGGCGGGTCCATCATCAGCGCCCACTGCGTGAACCCGAGGTACGACAGGCCCATCGTCGCGAACGTGCCGGTGAACCACGGCTGCTCGCGGAGCCACGCGACGGTGTCGGCGCCGTCTTCCACCTCGTGCACCATCGGCATGAAGTCACCACCGGAGCCGAACGTGCCACGCACGCTCTGGAACACGACGTGGTAGCCGCGGGCTGCGTAGACGGAGCCGTACAGCGCGGAGAACGGGAACCGGCGGCCGTACGGCGCGCGCACCAGGATCGTGCCCGCCGGCGTGGAGGTGTCCGGGACGAAGTGGTCGGCGACGAGTTCGACGCCGTCGCGCATCGGGACCCGCAGTCCACGCTCCACCGTGACGTCCGACGTCGGCGGTGGAACGGTCAGCAGACGGGCGAGGCTCTTCGAGGCGAAGCGGGCGGCAGTGGTTCCGGAGGGCACGTCTGCAGGCTACGCATCGGCCGGGCCGTGCGACCGCGCCCCTAGAACTTGTAGTACGGCGCCAGTTCGTTGGCGCGCTGGATGTTCGTCTGCAGGCAGTCGACGTCGTTGGCCGAGTAGACCGGTGCGTAGAAGATGGACTGCTGCAGGACGCCGTAGCTGGTCTTGAAGGCGATCATGCAGGTGATCCAGTTCCGGTTGTTCCAGTCGGTCGGCTTCATGATCCAGAACTGCGCCGCGCGATGGCCCTGGATGTCGAGTTCGACGGCGTCGGCAGGCAGCGTCGCCTCGTACGTTCGCCAGACGAACGCTTCGACGGCCATCTGATAGTTGCCGGCGTCGTAGTGGCAGCGCAGCCCGTCCTCGGGGATGGGCGGGGTGAACCCGAGGCCCAGGCGCTCGATGACGTCGATGGGGATCTCGGCGCACGGATCGAAGGGCTTGGGGTCGACGGTCTCGATGACCGGCCACTTGATGGTCGAGGACACCCCGGTCATCGGCGCCGAGGTGGACCGCAGGTCGACACGGCCGAGGTCCGAGCCGGCCAGCGGATTCGCCTGACAGACGACGATGACGGCCGCGAACAGCGCGCACGCCGCCGACAGCAGGCGCAGTTTGGCGCTCATTCGCATTGGTGTGCGTCCCTCGCGGTCGTCGGCCATTGCCGGGAGTCTACAAGTCCGCGAGGCCGCCGAGGCCCGGAAACCAGAACATGTTCTAGTTGCCAGGTGAGCGCGGTGCGGCCACGCAAGTACGCTGGTCGGTTGTGTCTGCGCCAACTGGAGAACACCGAGGTCCATCGCCGGACCCGCACCGACGTCCGACGCTGTGGGCGGTGAGCGACCTGCACATCGGCCACACGGGCAACAAGCCGGTGACCGAGTCGCTGTACCCGGCGTCGCCGGACGACTGGCTGATCGTGGCCGGGGACGTCGCCGAGCGCACCGACGATATCCGCTGGTCGCTCGATCTGCTGCGGAAGCGTTTCGCCAAGGTCATCTGGGTGCCCGGCAACCACGAGTTGTGGACCACTCAGAAGGACCCGATGCAGATCTTCGGGAAGGCGCGCTACGACTACCTCGTCGACATGTGCGACCAGATGGGGATCGTCACCCCGGAGCACCCGTTCCCGGTGTGGACCGAGGGCGGCGGCCCGGCGACGATCGTGCCGCTGTTCCTGCTCTACGACTACTCGTTCCTGCCCGAGGGCACGGCGACCAAGGCCGAGGGTCTGGCCGTCGCTCGGGAGCGCAACGTCGTCGGCACCGACGAGTTCCTGCTGTCGGCGGAGCCCTATGCCACCCGCGACGCGTGGTGCCGTGATCGTGTGGCGACGTCGCGCAAGAAGCTCGAGGACCTCGACTGGATGACGCCGACCATCCTGGTGAACCACTTCCCGATGGTTCGCGAACCCTGCGACGCCATGTTCTACCCGGAGTTCGCGATGTGGTGCGGGACGACCGCGACCGCGGACTGGCACACCCGCTACAACGCCATCTGCTCGGTGTACGGCCACCTGCACATCCCGCGCACCACCTGGTACGACGGCGTGCGCTTCGAAGAGGTGTCGGTGGGCTACCCGCGAGAGTGGCGGCGCCGCAAGCCCTATCGGTGGCTGCGGCAGATCCTGCCCGACCCGAACTACCCGCCCGGGTACCTCAACGACTTCGGCGGTCACTTCGAGATCACCCCGGAGATGCGGGCGAATGCGCAGAAGATGGAGCAGCGGATCAAGGACCGGCGGGACCGATGAGCGCTTGCGCGAAGAGGAGACGGCACCGATGAGCGCAACCCTGCTGTCCGGGGTGCTGACCCCGCGCGTCGTCGCCGCCGAGCTGTACTCAGATCCCGACGACATCGCTCCGCTGCCGGAGGAGGAGCCGCTCATCGCGCGGTCGGTTGCCAAGCGCCGCAACGAGTTCGTGACGGTCCGGTACTGCGCCCGGCAGGCGCTCGGTGAACTGGGCGTCGGCCCGGTCCCGATCCTGAAGGGCGACAAGGGCGAACCTTGCTGGCCCGACGGCGTGGTCGGCAGCCTGACGCACTGCGAGGGCTTCCGCGGGGCCGTGGTCGGGTGGTCGTCGGACGTCCGGTCGGTCGGCATCGACGCCGAGCCGCACGACGTGTTGCCCAAGGGGGTGCTCGACGCGATCAGCCTGCCCGAGGAGCGTGCTCAGCTCGGCGCGCTGCCCGGCGACCTGCACTGGGATCGAATCCTGTTCTGCGCGAAGGAGGCCACGTACAAGACGTGGTTTCCGCTGACGCACCGGTGGCTGGGGTTCGAGGACGCGCGCATCTCGTTCGAGGTCGACGGCTCCGGTAGCGCAGGCACGTTCGTGTCGCGGGTCCTCATCGATCCGGCTGCCGAGCACGGGCCACCGCTGGAGGTGCTGCGCGGCCGGTGGTCGGTGCGCGACGGGCTGGCGCTGACGGCAATCGTCCTGTGAGCGGGTCGGCGGGCAGGAGCGCAGCGACCGGGGAGAAAGCACTGCCACCCCCGGGCATCGTGGTCGTCGACAAGTCGGCGGGCATGACCAGTCACGACGTCGTCGGGCGGTGCAGGCGGCTGTTCGGCACGCGCAAGGTGGGTCACGCCGGAACGCTGGATCCGATGGCCACCGGCGTGCTCGTAGTGGGCATCGAGCGGGCGACGAAGATACTCGGGCTGCTCACGGCGACGGACAAGTCGTACGCGGCGACCATTCGGCTCGGGCAGACGACGTCGACCGAGGACGCCGAAGGCGAAGTGCTGCAGACGATCCCGGCCGGTCACGTGACCGACGACGCGATCCGCGCGGCGGTGGCCCCGCTGCGCGGCGAGATCGACCAGGTGCCGTCGGCGGTCAGCGCAATCAAGGTGGGCGGCGAACGCGCCTACAAGCTCGCGCGCGAGGGACGGTCGGTGGAGCTGGCGGCCCGCCGGGTCCGGATCGACCGGTTCGACGTGCTGGCCGTGCGGCGCAGCGGTGAGTTCGTGGACGTCGACGTCGACGTCGACTGCTCGTCGGGCACCTACATCCGGGCGCTGGCGCGCGACGTCGGCGACGCCCTGCGCGTCGGGGGTCACCTCACCGGGCTGCGCAGAACCCGGGTCGGCGGGTTCGGGCTCGACCGCGCGCGGACGCTCGACGAACTGGCCGACGCGCCGCAGCTGAGCCTGTCGCTGGACGAGGCGTGCCTGCAGTCGTTCCCGCGCCGCGAACTCCGTGCCGAGGAAGCCGAGTCCGTGCGGCACGGACGGGCGCTGCAGGCTGCGGGTATCGACGGGATCTACGCCGCGACCGCACCCGACGGCGACGTCGTCGCCCTCTTGACCGACGAGGGCGCCAGGACGAAGTCGGTCGTCGTCGTCCGGCCCGCGACGCTGTAGGTCGCCGGGCGATCGGTCAGGACGCGTAGAGCTCTTCGAACTTCTTGATCGACCGTTCGATGTCGCCCTTGACCGCGCGCGACGCGGCCATGCCGACCGGGCCGAACAGGGGCGCACCGCCGAGGTCGATCTTCACGCTGAACGAACACCCCTCCTTGGCCGGCGACACCTGCAACGCCAGCTTGTACTTGGTGCCGCCCACCCCGTCGCCGGTGATCTCGAGCAGTCGCGGCGGGTCGACCTTCTGAATGGTCCAGGTGACGCGGTTGCGGAAGCCCTTGGCCCCGGCGACGCCGACCACCTTGGTGCCGACCTCGAGTTCCTGCGGGAGATCGGAGCGCCACCCCTGGTGCATGCTCAGCCAGTCACCCATCCCGGACAGATCGGACGCATGCGTCCAGGCTTCCTCGGGGGACAGCGCCAACTTGCGGGACAGCTCGAGTTTCGCCATTCGCAGGATGGTAATCGGCGGGCACCCACTTACCTGCCGCTTGGGCGGTAACCTGGCGTGTGAGCACCCACATCGGGGGAGGTGAGTCATGGTCAGCACACGCGACCGGGCCGACACTCCCGTCGCGCGGCGCACCCAGGCGCAGCGCAGCGCAGCGATGCGGCAGCGCCTGCTGGACGCCACCGTCGAGTCTTTGGTGACCTACGGCTACGCCGGGACCACCACCCATCGCGTCGCCGAGCTGGCGGGCGTCACCCGCGGGGCGCAGATCCACCACTTCCGGGCCAAGGAAGACCTGGTGATCGCCGCGATCGAGCATCTGGCCGAGCAACGCGCCAGGGCGGTGGTCCGCGAACTGAGTCGTCTCCACGAGAGTCCGGACCCCGCGGCCACGGTCCTCGAGTTCCTGTGGGAGTCCCATCAGGGCCCCTTCTTCGTTGCCACGCTTGAACTTTGGATCGCCGGCCGCACCGATGCGGTGCTCGCCGGGCACGTGCAGCGTGTCGAACCGGTCGTCAACGGCGCGATGTTCGCCGCGATCGACTCACTGCTGCCGGACCGTTCGGACGACAAGGAACTTCGCTACGTCCTCTACACGGCGATGGATGCGCTGCGCGGCATCCTCGTCGCGGGCTTCGTCGACGACGACGCCGGCCGCGCGCGTCGGCGCTGGAACCGGGCCTGTTCCAAGCTGAACAAGGATCTGCGGGAGGCCTTGGCGCAGGAAGGCATGCCGTCAACCTGACGGATCCGCAAATTATTTGCCTATCCGTTGCTTGGATACCGGACTGAATGTATGTTTTGAGCAGCGGTACAGCGCCGAGTGCACGCTTGCCGAAAGCGTTTAGCGGCGAGGGGTCGGCAAGCGTGCACCTCGGCCGAGCTGAAGCCCAGGCCGATTCGCGCTGCCGCGTCCGTCAGCCGACCACCCAGATCGCCTCGGCGGCGGGATTGCCGAGGTCGACGGTGGTTGGTGGCACGTCGGAGCCGGTCGGCGACTCGATCGCGACCGAGATCATGCCCGCGAAATCGCGCCTGGCCACGACCTTGAGCCGGGAGTCCAGGCTGATGCCGACGCTGTCGAAGTAGCGCAGCATCTCCGGATCCGCATCCGAGATGCGGGCGACGGTCCCCGCGTCGCCGTCGATGCACACCGAGAGCTGCCGGGCGGGCGGCGTCGGCACCCTGCCGTCGGCGGCCGGGATGGGGTCACCGTGCGGGTCGCGGGTGGGGTAGCCGAGCTTGGCGTCGATGCGGTCGAGCATGCGGTCGGACACGGCGTGCTCGAGCACCTCGGCCTCGTCGTGCACCTCGTCCCAGCCGTAGCCGAGTTCGTTGACCAGGAAGGTCTCCATGAGACGGTGCCTGCGCACCATGGCAAGCGCGGCGTGGCGGCCTTCGTCGGTAAGCGTGACGGCACCGTACTTCTCGTGGTCGACGAGACCCTGATCGGCCAGTTTGCGGATGGACTCCGACGCGGTGCTGGCCGACACCCCGATGCGTTCGGCCAGCATCTTGGTGCTGACCTTCTCGTGCGACCACTCCTGCGCCGTCCAGATGACTTTGAGGTAGTCCTGAGCCACCGACGACAGGTCGCGGGGGTTACCTTCGGGGCTCACACCGGAGAAGTTTAGGCAATCATCGCCTCAACCGGGGATCCAGCGACCCCGCCGGAGCGTCCGCGCCGTAGGCTGACGGTGTGCAGCGCTGGCGGGGGCAGGACGAGATCCCCACGGACTGGGGAAGATGCGTCGTCACCATCGGCGTGTTCGATGGTGTGCACCGCGGACACGCCGAGTTGATCAATCACGCGGTGAAGGCCGGACGCTCCCGTGGCATCCCCACGGTCCTGATGACGTTCGACCCGCATCCCATGGAGGTCGTGTTCCCGGGTAGCCATCCCGCGCAGCTGACGACGCTGACGCGGCGTGCCGAACTCGTCGAGGAACTCGGCATCGACGTCTTCCTCGTCATGCCCTTCACCACCGACTTCATGAAGCTCACGCCCGAGCGCTACATCCACGAACTGCTCGTCGAACGGTTGCACGTCGTCGAGGTCGTCGTGGGGGAGAACTTCACGTTCGGCAAGAAGGCTGCGGGCAACGTCGCCATGCTGCGCAAGGCCGGTGAACGGTTCGGCTTCGCGGTGGAGAGCATGGACCTGGTCTCCGAGGCCAGGGAACGCGACGAGACGGTCACGTTCTCCTCCACCTACATCCGGTCGTGCGTCGACGCGGGCGACATGGGTGCCGCGACCGAGGCGCTCGGCCGGCCGCACCGGGTCGAGGGCGTGGTGGTGCGCGGCGACGGGCGTGGCCGGGTACTGGGCTTCCCGACCGCGAACGTGGCCCCACCGATGTACTCCGCGATTCCCGCCGACGGCGTGTACGCCGCCTGGTTCACGCTGCTCGGACACGGCCCCGGGGTGGGGACGGTGATCCCTGGCGAGCGCTATCAGGCCGCGGTGTCGGTGGGGACCAACCCGACGTTCTCCGGCCGTACCCGCACGGTCGAGGCCTTCGTCCTCGACACCGAAGCCGACCTCTACGGCCAGCACGTGGCCGTCGACTTCGTCGCACGGGTGCGCGGCCAGGAGAAGTTCGATTCCGTGTCCGAACTCGTCACGGCGATGGAGGGCGACACCGAACGCGCCCGCGCGATCCTGCGTGAGACCTTCTGACCGCTGAGCAGCGATTCGTCGACTGCACCTGCGCTGAGCTAGACTTCCCGGCGACCCAGCGCGCGCTGCAGTTCGCGGCGGCCGCGCTCACGTAGTTCCTCGCGGACTGAAACAGATGGAGTTCATCATGTCCTTGACTGCTGAGCAGAAGAAGGAAATCCTCGGCCAGTACGGCCTGCACGAGAGCGACACCGGTTCGCCGGAGGCTCAGGTCGCCCTGCTGACCAAGCGGATCTCCGACCTCACCGAGCACCTCAAGTTGCACAAGCACGACCACCACTCGCGTCGTGGTCTGCTCCTGCTCGTCGGCCGTCGTCGCCGGCTGCTCAAGTACGTGGCGCAGGTCGACGTCGCACGCTACCGCTCGCTGATCGAGCGCCTGGGCCTGCGTCGCTGACGCACGTGCGCCTTCGCGCCCACCTCCTCGCAGTCGCTGCGGGCCTGCTGATCGCCGGTACCACCGGCTGTTCATCGGCGGCCGCAGCGGACATGCAGGTGGGCGACTGCCTCAAGGTCGGGGGACCGCCCGACCGCCCGGAGGCCAGCAAGGTCGACTGCGGGAGCACCGCGTCGAACTTCAAGGTGGTGCAGACCGTCGAGAACACCGACGGTTGCCCCACCGACGTCGACTCGTACTACTCGACGAAGTCGTCGTTCAGCGGAACCGGGCCCACGATCTGCATGGACATCGACTGGGTGGTCGGCGGTTGCATGAGCATCGATCCCGAGAACGCCACCGATCCGTTCCGCGTCGACTGCGACGACGACTCCGCACCGCATCGTCAGCGCGCGACGCAGATCCTGGACGGCGTAGCCAACGTCGATCAGTGCAGCACCGGGGTGGGTTACCCGTACGACGAACGCCAGTTCACGGTGTGCGTCGAGGACGTGACCTGACCCCTCGCCGCTGCGCGGTCGGCTCGAGGCCGCCATGTAGCATGAAAGATGTTTTGAGCCGCATCGGCTCGAACGATCGGTGCGATTCGCGCAGAACCGCGCGAGGAGTCCCAGTGCGTCACCGCCCGCGCCCGAACTCGAATGGGCGGTCTTCGGTAGTGGCTGCCGGATCTCGATCCGGCCGCTTCGATCGACGGCCGTCAGGATTTGCCGGGTGCCCGCGAGTGACGTCGCGAAACAGACGAACACGAGAATTAAAGAGGTCAGACACGTATGTCTGCAGTAGAGATTGAAGACGGCGTCTTCGAAGCCACCGCCGTCATCGACAACGGAAGCTTCGGCTCCCGCACCATCCGCTTCGAGACCGGCCGGTTGGCCAAGCAGGCCGCGGGCGCGGTCGTCGCCTACCTGGACGACGAGACCATGCTCTTGTCGGCCACCACGGCCAGCAAGACCCCGAAGGATCACTTCGACTTCTTCCCGCTGACCATCGACGTCGAAGAGCGCATGTACGCCGCGGGACGCATCCCCGGCTCGTTCTTCCGGCGTGAGGGCCGTCCCTCCACCGACGCGATCCTCACCTGCCGCCTGATCGACCGGCCGCTGCGGCCGACGTTCGTCTCGGGTCTGCGCAACGAGATCCAGGTCGTCGTCACCGTGCTGAGCCTGGATCCCAAGGACCTGTACGACGTGCTGGCGATCAACGCCGCATCGGCGTCGACGCAGATATCGGGTCTGCCGTTCTCCGGTCCCGTCGGTGGCGTGCGCGTGGCGCTCATCGACGGCCAGTGGGTCGCGTTCCCCACCGTCGAGCAGCTCGAGGGTGCCGTGTTCGACATGGTCGTCGCGGGTCGTAAGACCGAGGATGACGTCGCGATCATGATGGTCGAGGCCGAGGCCACCGACCGGGTCATCGAACTCGTCGCCGGTGGCGCGGGCGCCCCGACCGAGGCCGTCGTGGCCGAGGGCCTCGAGGCCGCCAAGCCGTTCATCGCCGCGCTGTGCACCGCGCAGCAGGAGCTGCACGAGGCCGCAGGCAAGGAGACGGCCGACTACCCGCTGTTCCCCGAGTACCAGGACGACGTGTTCTACGCCGTGTCCTCGGTCGCCACCGATGCGCTGTCCGAGGCGCTCACGATCGCGGGCAAGGAAGAGCGCAACTCGCGCACCGACGAGATCAAGGTCGAGGTGCTCGAGCGCCTCGCCGAGACCTACGCGGGTCGCGAGAAGGAGATCGGCGCGGCGTACCGCTCGCTGACCAAGAAGCTCGTTCGCCAGCGCATCCTGACCGACCACTTCCGCATCGACGGTCGCGGGATCACCGACATCCGCGCCCTCTCGGCCGAGGTGGCCGTCATCCCGCGTGCCCACGGCAGCGCACTGTTCGAGCGCGGCGAGACCCAGATCATGGGCGTCACCACGCTGGACATGGTCAAGATGGCGCAGCAGATCGACTCGCTCGGACCCGAGACGAGCAAGCGCTACATGCACCACTACAACTTCCCGCCGTACTCGACCGGTGAGACCGGCCGCGTTGGCTCGCCCAAGCGTCGCGAGATCGGGCACGGAGCGCTCGCGGAGCGCGCCCTAATGCCGGTGCTGCCGAGCGTCGAGGAGTTCCCCTACGCGATCCGTCAGGTGTCGGAGGCGCTGAGTTCCAACGGCTCGACGTCGATGGGCTCGGTCTGTGCCTCCACGCTGTCGCTGTTGAACGCCGGCGTGCCGCTGAAGGCGCCGGTCGCAGGCATCGCGATGGGCCTGGTGTCCGACGACGTCGAGGTCGAGGGTGGTGGCACCGAGCGTCGCTTCGTGACGCTGACCGACATCCTCGGCGCCGAAGATGCGTTCGGCGACATGGACTTCAAGTGCGCAGGCACCAAGGACTTCGTCACCGCGCTGCAGCTGGACACCAAGCTCGACGGCATTCCGTCGCAGGTGCTCGCGGGTGCGCTGGCCCAGGCCAAGGACGCCCGGATCACCATCCTCGAGGTCATGGCCGAGGCCATCGACGAGCCCGACGAGATGAGCCCGTACGCACCGCGGATCACCACGATCAAGGTGCCGATCGACAAGATCGGCGAGGTCATCGGCCCCAAGGGCAAGATGATCAACTCGATCACCGAGGAGACCGGCGCGTCCATCTCCATCGAGGACGACGGCACGGTGTTCGTCGGCGCCTCCAACGGCGAGGCGGCACAGGCGGCGATCGACAAGATCAACGCCATCGCCAACCCGCAGCTGCCCAAGGTCGGCGAGCGGTTCCTCGGAACCGTCGTCAAGACCACCGACTTCGGTGCGTTCGTCTCGCTGCTCCCGGGCCGCGACGGACTGGTGCACATCTCGAAGCTGGGCCGCGGCAAGCGCATTGCCAAGGTCGAGGACGTGGCGAAGGTCGGTGACAAGCTCCGCGTGGAGATCGCCGACATCGACAACCGCGGCAAGATCTCGCTGGTGCTGGTGGCCGAGGAAGCCGCTGCCGAGGCAGCAGCACCCGAGGCCGCCGGTGGCAACGGCTCCACCCCGGATGCGGCGGCAGCGCCTGCAGATGCCGCGACCGCGGACAGCTGACTCGGTACGGCGCGCAACCCTCCCCGGAGGGTTGCGCGTCGTCACGGAGTACATCCCGTCGGTGCACTCGGCGTCGGTCGGCCTGTGGGTCGGCGTCGGGTCCCGAGACGAGGGGCCGAGCGTGGCGGGCGCCGCCCACTTCCTCGAGCACCTGCTGTTCAAGTCGACGCCGACCCGGTCGGCCGTCGAGATCGCCCAGGCCGTTGATGCCGTCGGCGGTGAGCTGAACGCGTTCACCGCGCGTGAGCAGACCTGCTACTACGCGCACGTCATCGACTCCGACCTCGAACTCGCCGTCGACCTCGTCGCCGACGTCGTGTTGCGGGGCCGGTGCGCCGTCGACGACGTCGAGGTCGAACGCGACGTGGTGCTCGAAGAGATCGCGATGCGCGACGACGACCCCGAGGACACCCTCGGCGACGTCTTCCTGTCGGCGATGTTCGGGACGCATCCGTTGGGCCGTCCGGTGATCGGCAGCGTCGGCTCCATCGAGGGCATGACGCGGGCGCAACTGCACTCGTTCCACCTCCGCCGGTACACCCCCGAGCGGATGGTGCTGGCGGTGGCGGGCAACATCGATCACGATCAGGTGATCAGGTTGGCGCGCAAGTACTTCGACGGCCACCTGGTCGAGGGCAAGGAGCCGGTCGCGCCCCGCAAGGGGACCGGCCGGGTCGGGGGAGAGCCCACCCTGCAACTGGTGAACCGCGACACCGAGCAGACGCACATGTTCCTCGGCGTGCGCACGCCGGGCAGGCACTGGGAACACCGCTGGGCGCTCTCAGTGCTCAACTGCGCACTCGGCGGTGGCCTGAGTTCGCGTTTGTTCCAACAGATTCGGGAGACGCGGGGGCTGGCGTACTCGGTGTACTCGACGGTCGACACGTTCTCCGACGCCGGCGCGCTGTCGGTGTACGCCGCGTGCCTGCCCGACCGGTTCGACGAAGTGGTCCGCGTGACGATGGACGTGCTGGAGGGGGTTGCCCGCGACGGGCTGACCGAGGCCGAGTGCAAGATCGCCAAGGGATCACTGCGCGGTGGGCTGGTGCTGGGCCTGGAGGACTCCGCATCGCGGATGCACCGTTTGGGTCGCAGCGAGCTGAACTACGCCGGCCACCGGACCATCGCCGAGACGCTCGACCTCATCGAGGCCGTGAGCGTCGACCAGGTGAATCACATAGCGCGGCAACTGCTCGAGCGGTCGTTCGGTGCAGCCGTGCTGGGCCCGCACCGGAGCAAGCGGTCGCTGCCCAAGCCGCTGCGGGCACTGGCGACCTGATGCGCAGACGTAGCCTCCTGATCGGTGGGGGTGCGCTCGCCGTGTTGGCGGCGTGCTCCCAGGAGAAGACGAGCACTGCCGCGCCCGCCGAGCCGACGCCGCCGTCGATCGAGGAGCGCATCGGGGCGCTGGAACGCCAGTACGGCGCGTTCGCGGGCGTCTACGCCGAGAACCTCGATACCGGCCGGTCGGTGGCGCACCGCGCCGACGACGCGTTCGCGATGTGCTCGACGTTCAAGGCGTACGCCGCCGCCCGCGTCCTGCAGAAGGCCGCTCGAGGTGAGCTGAACCTGACGGACGCGGTCACCATCGAGGCGTCCGACATCCTGCCGAACTCGCCGATCACCGAGACGCGGGTCGGGCGCAACATCACGATCGAAGAGCTGTGCGTCGCCGCGGTGCAACGCAGCGACAACGCCGCCGCCAACTGGCTGCTGCGGGTGATCGGCGGCCCGTCCCGCATCACCGACTTCGCACGCAGCATCGGCGACGAGCGGTCGCGCCTGGACCGCTGGGAGATCGAGCTGAACTCGGCCGTGCCGGGCGATCCGCGTGACACCAGCACCCCGCGCGCACTCGGTGGCGGGTTCCGCAACCTACTCGTCGGCGATGCCCTCGGTGAGCCCGAACGACGTCGGCTCGACGACTGGATGCGCGCCAATCAGACGTCGAGCATGCGTGCGGGTCTACCGCAGGGCTGGGCCACCGCCGACAAGACGGGCAGCGGCGACTACGCCACCACCAACGACGTCGGCATCGCCTACGGGCCCGAGGGGCAACGGCTGCTGCTGGCGTTCATGACGCGCACGCAGTCCAACGATCCCGACGCGGCCACGCTGCGGCCGATGATCGGCGAGCTGGCGGCACTGGTCGTGCCGCACCTGACCGCCGCTGCTTAGCGCAGCCGCAGCGAGTCGTCCCGCCGGAGGACGAAGAAGTACGGGTTGCGCAGGCCCCGCAGGTCCATCGCGCCGATGACTGTCTCGTCGTCGAGTCGGCGGAACACGTCGTTGATCGGCAGCTGGTCGTAGACCATCGTCGCGGTGTCGACGCCGCGGTAGCGCGTCGTACGCAACCGGGCCTTGGGCGACGACGTGCCGAGCACCGGCTTGAGTGCCGAGATGACGCCGGTGAAGTTGCGCTTCTTCAGCGCGGGGACCTTGGTCGCGACGCCCATGCCGCCGAACGCCAGCATCGGGTTGAGCGCCCACAGCGCGGCACCGTCGGCGGTCAGGAACAACAGTGGGTGCACGGTCTCGCCGTCGACGAACTGCTTGCCCCACCAGCCGCTGGCGGCCAGGAGTCCGTCGAGCGGGTGCCCGGTCGGCATCTCTGCGCCGTGCCAGGTGCCGATCATGAAGTCCGGCTCGACGGCGGGGGCGGCGTCGAAGATCGCGAGGGCGTCGACGGTGGTGGTCGGTGCGTCGGGCAGCACGTCGGCGAGGATCATGCCTCCACGATACTTGACGGGTGTCAAGAATGGTCATCGCCCGGCCGGTGCCCGAAGGCGCCGACCGGGCGAGGGGGAGGAAGGTACTAGGCCAGCACGTCGGCTGGGTCGGTGAAGGGCAGTTCGAGGTCCGAGGCCACCTGCTCGGACAGCAGCGCGCCTTCGTGCGTCGAAAGGCCCTTGGCCAGTGCAGGATCGGCCTTGCATGCGGCCTGCCAGCCCTTGTCGGCGAGCTTGAGGACGTAGGGCATCGTCGCGTTGGTGAGCGCGAAGGTCGACGTCCGCGGAACGGCCCCTGGCATGTTGGCCACGCAGTAGAACACGGTGTCGTGCACGGTGAACGTGGGATCGTCGTGCGTGGTGGGACGGGAATCCTCGAAGCAGCCACCCTGGTCGATCGCGATGTCCACCAGCACTGCGCCCGACTTCATCTGCGCCACGGTCGAATTGGTGACCAGCTTGGGTGCCTTGGCGCCGGGCACCAGGACCGCACCGATCACCAGGTCGGCCTGCTTGACGGCGTCCTCGAGATCGAGCGTCGACGAGTAGCGGGTCTCGATGGCGCCGCCGTACTCGGCGTCGATCTTGCGCAGCGTGTTGACGTTGAGGTCGAACACGGTGACGTGCGCGCCCATGCCCCAGGCGACGGCAGCGGCGTTGTCGCCGGCCATTCCGCCGCCGATCACCACGACCTTGGCCGGGGCGACACCGGGGACGCCGCCCATCAGTACGCCGCGCCCACCCTGGGTGCGCATCAGGTGGTACGCGCCGACCTGGGCGGACAGTCGGCCTGCGACCTCGCTCATCGGTGCGAGCAGCGGCAGTGCGCGATCGGCGGTCTGCACGGTCTCGTAGGCGATGGACGTGGTGCCCGACGCCATGAGCGCGTCGGTGCACGGGCGCGAGGCCGCGAGGTGCAGGTAGGTGAAGAGAGTCTGGCCCTTGCGCATCCGGCCGTATTCGGCCTCGATCGGTTCCTTGACTTTGAGCAGCAGGTCGGCTTCGGCCCACACCTGGTCGGCGGTGGCGATCAGCTGGGCGCCGGCCGCCTTGAAGTCCTGATCGGAGATCGCGGAGCCTTCGCCCGCGCCCGCCTGCACCAGGACGTCGTGACCGCGATGGGTCAGCTCGGCGACACCGGAGGGTGTGATGGCGACGCGGTACTCGTTGTTCTTGATCTCGGCGGGGATCCCGACGCGCATTTCTGCTCCTCGATTGGCGATGCGTTCTCGTAAATTGTGAAGAAACGTCGGAAACAACACAATGGGGATGACTGATCTTCGCTAGATTGGTCTCGTGACATCACGATCATCGGATCTGCTGCCTGACGGGCCATCCGCTTCGAAGAATGTTCGGCCCGTCGGCCTCGACGACGTCGACCGCCGGATCCTCACCGCGCTGCATGCCGACGCCAGGATGTCGAACAGTGCGTTGGCCGACCTGGTCGGCATCGCCGCATCGACGTGCCACGGGCGGGTGCGTCGCCTGCAGGAAATGGGCGTGATCCGCGGGTTCTACGCCGACATCGACCCCGCGGCGATCGGCCTGTCGCTGCAGGCGATGATCTCGGTGAGCCTGCAGTCGAGCGCGCGGGGGAAGATCGACCAGTTCATCCAGAACATCCGTCGACGGCCCCAGGTGATGGACGTCTACTTCCTGGCCGGGGCCGACGACTTCATCCTTCACGTTGCCGCGCGCGATACCGACGACCTCCGGTCGTTCGTCGTGCAATACCTGAACGCCGACGCGGACGTCGCGGGGACTCAGACCTCCATCATCTTCGAGCATCTGCGCGGGGCGTCACCGCTGTGAGTTCTCCGGTGGGGCAGCGATGAGCCTCGACGACGCCCTCGACGATCTCTACGGCGTTGCGCCCGAGGAGTTCACGGCCCGACGCAAGGAGCTGGCCGCGGCGGCCAAGAAGCGCGGCGACGCGGACGACGCCAAGGCGATCGCTGCGGCCCGCAAGCCGACCGCCGCGGCCTGGGTGGTGAACCAGCTCGTCAGGGCCGACCCGAGTGCGCCGACGCGGTTGTCCGACCTCAGCGAGGGACTGCGCGCCGCGCATGCCGAGATGGACGGGCCGCGCATCCGGGAACTCACGACCGCGCAGCGCAAGCTGGTGCACGAGCTGGTCCGCAGTGCCTTCGATGCGGCAGACCTCGCGGACCCGTCGGCTGCCATGCGGGACGACGTGACGAACACACTGCAGGCGGCGATCGCCGATCCGGAGGTGGCCGAGAGGTTGGGCCGGCTGGCCAAGGCCGAACAGTTCTCGGGGTTCGGTGACTTCGGTGGCTTCGCGGCAGGTTTGCCGGAGGCTGCGGCAGCGTCGCGGGCGAAGGGCGGCGGGGAGAAGCCTGCTGCGGCGAAGTCTGCTTCCTCCAAGTCAACGGCGAAGTCAGCGGCGAAGTCATCGTCGAGCCCGACGGCCCGGGCGAAACCCGCTGCGCCGAAGCCGAATCCGGCTGAACTGCGCGCGGCCCGTCGGAGTCGCGACCGCGCCGAGTCGGAGGTCAAGGCGGCCAAAGCGGCTCAGGGCAAGGCTGCCGATGCGGTCGACGACGTCAAGGCCACGCTGGCGAGCGCCCGCCGCCGCTACGAGAAGCTGCTCGAGTCCCTGCACGCCGCCGAGCGCGAGGTGGACGCCGCCGATGAGGAACTCAAGGCGGCGCAGCGCTCGGCCGGTGACGCGGCGGAGCGCGTAGAGGCAGCCGACACTGCCCTCGCCGCGGCCGAGAAGGCGCTGGCGAAGCTCGAAGGCGGCTAGCGCGATCGACCGCTAGCCGGGGTCGTCGTCTTCGTCGGGTGGGCGGAGTAGTCGTTCGGGGTGGTGGAGGTCGTTGACGCGGGCTTGGCCGGTGTCGAGTCGTGGTGGTGGGATCCATTCGGTCTTGCCGTCGCTGCGTTTGCGGGTGGTCCAGCCGGTGGTTTCGATCATCCGGTTGTCGGGTCCGCAGGCGAAGGCGAGGTCGTCGACGTTGGTCTGCCCGTCGTGCTTCCAGTCGGCGACGGCGTGGTGGACCTGGGAGTGGTAGCCGTCGACGGTGCAGCCCGGCCGGGTGCAGCCGCGGTCGCGGGCATGCAGCACGATCCGTTGGGCGGGGTTGGCGCACCGCTTGGTGCGGCCCAGGTGCAGTGCTTGGCCGGTGTGGCCGTCGAACACTGCCAGGTAGTGATGGGCGTGCGACGCCATGCGGATCAGGTCGGGCATCGGCACCAGGCTCCCGCCGGCGGTGACCGCCGGGCGGCCCGCTGCGGATTCCAGGTCTTGCAGGGTGGTGGACACGATGACGGTGACGGGCAGACCGTTGAGCTGACCCAATGTTCCCGAACACAACACCATCCGACCCATCGCGACCAGGGCGTCGTGATTGCGTTGCGCCGGAGTCCGCTCATCGCGTTCGGCGACCTCGTCATCGGGCTCGCCCTCGATGGTCGGGGTGTCGTCGTCGGGGTTGCACATGCCCGGGGCGGCCAACTTCGCGAACAGTGCTTCGAACGTCGCGCGCGCTTCTGGCGTGAGATATCCGGTGACCGGGCTCATCCCGTCGGCCTGCTGCTTGCCGATGGTGACACCGCGGCGACGTTTGCGTTCCTCATCGCTCAAGTTCCCGTCGGGGTGCAGCAGCGCCAGCAACAGCTTCACGGCCTCGCGCAGACCGTCGGGGCCGTGTTCGCGGGCCACCCTAACCAGATCTCTCTCGGCGCCGTGGCGGGCCTGGAGGTCGACGTGATCGGGCAAGCCGGCGAAGAACCCGCGGATGATCTTCACGTGCTCGGCGTTGATCGCCCCATCGGCTTGCGCTGCCGCGGTCAGCGCCAGCACCGGATCCAAGGGTTCACCGACCAACGTGCGGCGCGGGCCCAGGTCCTTGGCCTCGGCGAGGCGCCGACTGGCTTCGCCGCTGCTGATCCGCAGCCGAAACGCCACCAGCTTGCTCATCGTGGTGGCGCCGTAGTCCAGCGGGTTGGTCTCGGCGCTCAGTCGGTTGACGATGCGGTGTTCGGTCACCGGCAGCACCCGCCGCACGGCTTCGACGTCGTCCATCGCAGCCAGCAACTCCGCGGCACTCGCGGCGTCGGTGTCGGCGGCGATCAGGTCGGCCGCCGCAGCGCGCAACGCTGCTGCCGCGTCGACCAGACTGGGTGCCATACATCGAACACTAGAGCGAGAGTCCGACAAGTGAACCCAGCGATGTTGCTGGTGAAGCCGTTGTGACGCATGAGTTTTCGATAATCGACGAGTGGCCACTTATGTCACGCATTTCGGCGTTTCGCGTAGCACAACTGGCCACTCGCGAAGCGCCACCGCACCCACCCGGCGAGCGTGCGCAAACTCGGGTTTCCACCCGGCGTGTCGCCCGCAGACACGCACGCTCGCGGAAGTAGGGGAGCCGCGGAAGAAGGGGAGCCGCGGAAGAAAGGGTGCCGCGGAAGAAGGGGTGCCGCGGAAGAAGTCAGCCCGCGGCGCCTGCGCCCACCAGCTCGGGGTGGAACTGCGTCACCATGCGGCGGATGCCGTCGCGCCAGTCGACGGTGCTGCTGCCGGCGATCTCGCGCAGCCGGGTGCTGTCGGTCGGTCCGCCGCGCAGTGCCTCGTCACTGACCTCGAAGGTGGGCTCGCGGCCGACCAGCGAGCCGATGTAGGTGCACCACTCCTGGATGCTGACCGTCTGCTCACCGCACCAGTTGACGGTGGTCGCCGGCACCGATGCCGCGTCGAGGAGCTTCGGCAGCATCGCGATGACGTCGTCCTCGTGGATCGGGTTGTAGCGGGCCGGCCCACCGGGAGGCACCGGGATCGGCATGCCGGACAGCATCATCTCCATCTGGAAGTAGGGCCAGCCACCGTTGTCGCCGTAGGGGACGTTGAGGCGCGCGATGGTCGTGGGCACGCCGAGGGCACGGGCCATTGTCCGCGCGACCACCTCACCGGCGATCTTCGAGATCGAGTACGTCGGGAACAGCGACTTGTGGTTGTCGCCGAGCGCGGTGTCCTCGGTGCGCGGGTCGTCGTTCGGCGGGTCGTACACCGCCGCCGACGAGCAGTGCAGGAACGCCTTCGCGTCGGGGCAGTGCGCCATGAGCAGCCCGACGGACTCCGCGTTGGCGGCGAGGTCCTTGTTCCACCGTCCGCTCTTGGCCACCGCGAGATTGAGCACGTAGTCGAAGTCCGACGGTATGCCGGTGAAGTCACCAGCGGCGAGATTGACCTTCTCGCAACGAATTCCGTCCTTCTCCAGGGCTTCGCGGGCCGCCGCGTCGGTGAACCGGGCGATGCCCCACACCTCGTTGTCGGCCGCGAGGGCGCGAGCGAGAGGGGCGGCCACCTGACCGGTCGGGCCGGTGATGAGGATCTTGAAGCCGTGCATGGGCCGATGGTAGGGCGGGCCACCGCGCTCCCGCGGGCGTTCGGCCGTCGCGGTGGCCTATGGAGCCCGCCGACTAGGCTGCCACCCATGCGAGTGGGAGTGCTTGGCGCCAAGGGCAAGGTCGGGGCGACGATCGTCGAGGGCGTCGAGGCGGCCGGCGACCTGACGGTCACGGCCGGCGTCGACGCCGGCGACGCCCTGAGCCTGTTCACCGACACCGATACCCAGGTCGTCGTCGACTTCACCCATCCCAGCGTCGTGATGGACAACCTGAAGTTCCTCATCGAGAACGGCATTCACGCCGTCGTCGGCACCACGGGATTCACCGACGAGCGCATCGCGCAGGTGCGGGAGTGGCTGTCGGCCAAGCCCGATGCCGCCGTGCTCATCGCGCCGAACTTCGCGATCGGGGCCGTGCTGTCGATGCAGTTCGCCAAGCAGGCCGCGCGGTTCTTCGAATCCGTCGAGGTCGTCGAACTCCACCACCCGCACAAGGCCGACGCGCCGTCGGGCACTGCCGCACGGACGGCGCGCATGATCGCCGAAGCGCGAAAGGGGTTGCCGCCCAGCCCCGATGCGACGAGCACGGGACTCGAGGGCGCCCGCGGCGCCGACGTCGACGGGGTGCGCGTGCACTCGGTGCGACTGGCGGGACTCGTCGCGCACCAGGAGGTGCTGTTCGGCACGCAGGGCGAGACCTTGACCATCCGACACGACAGCATCGACCGCACGTCGTTCGTCCCCGGTGTGCTCCTCGCCGTCCGGCACGTGGCGGAACGTCCGGGGCTGACCGTGGGCATCGAACCCCTGCTGGATCTCTAGCCCATGAGTTCCGACGGAGCCCGCGCGCTGCGCATTCAGATCCTGATCGGACTCATGTGTCTGGCGCTGCTGACGTACTTCGTGCTGCTGGGGCGCACCGCCGTCGAGTTGATCGCCTCGGGCGAACTGGCGGCCGTCGGTCTCGGCGCGGCGGTGCTGCTCATGCCCATCGTCGGGCTGTGGGCCATGGTCGCCACGTTGCGCGCCGGGTTGGCGCATCAGCGCCTCGCTCGACAGGCCCGCGAGCAGGGTCTCGAGCTGGACGTCAGCGACCTGCCACGGAGGCCGTCGGGACGCATCGAGCGCGAGGCCGCCGACGCCCTCTTCGAGGAGGTCAGAGCGGAGGTCGAGGCCGAGCCCGACGACTGGCGCCGCTGGTACCGCCTGGCGCGGGCGTACGACTACGCCGGTGACCGGGGGCGGGCACGCGAGACGATGAAGAAGGCCGTCGAGCTGGAGCAGCGCAGGTGAAGACGCTGCTCATCGTCCATCACACGCCGTCGCCGCATTGCGCGGAGATGTTCGAGGCCGTGGTGGCCGGTGCGACCGACCCCGAGATCGAGGGTGTCGAGGTGCTCCGACGTCCGGCGCTCACGGTGTCGCCGGTCGAGATGTTGCAGGCCGACGGTTACGTGCTGGGCACCCCCGTCAACCTCGGATACCTCAGCGGTGCGCTCAAGCACGCGTTCGACCAGTCGTACTACCAGCTGCTGGACTCGACGCGCGGCCGACCGTTCGGCGTCTTCATGCACGGCAACGAGGGAACCGAGGGAGCCGAGCGCGCGATCGACGGCATCACCGCCGGGCTGGGCTGGGTGAAGGCGGCGGCGACCGTCGTGGTCTCGGGCAAGCCGGCCAAGCCGGACGTCGACGCGTGCTGGAACCTCGGTGCGACGGTGGCCGCTGCATCCAGGGCGACCCGCTGGTCGCGCTGGCCGACGAACTGCGAAGCGGTGGAACAGAGGTCGAGACGGTCGTCGGCGACGTCTCCGTCGAGGAGGACGCGCGGCGGATGATCGCGGCGGCGGCCGACCGCTTCGGACGGCTCGACGTACTGGTCGCCAACGCCGGGGTCATCCCGCTCGGCGACGTCATGGAGATGACGACTGCCGATTGGGACCAGGTCATGGCCGTCGACGGGCGCGGCATGTTCCTCACGTGCAAGTTCGCGATCGAGGCGATGCTGGGGACCGGTGGCGGCGCCATCGTGTGTCTGTCGTCGATCTCCGGAATGGCCGGCCAGAAGCGGCAGGCAGCCTATGGCCCCGCCAAGTTCGTGGCCACCGGCCTGACCATGCACCTGGCGGTCGAGTGGGCCGACCGCGGAATCAGGGTGAATGCCGTTGCCCCGGGGACGATCCAGACCGAGGCGGTTGCTCGGCTCCGGGAGGAGCCCAGTGGCGCGGCGTACCTGGCGGACATCGAGCGGATGCACCCGATGGGCCGGCTCGGCGAACCGGCCGAGGTGGCGCGTGCGATCGCCTTCCTCGCGTCGGACGAAGCCTCGTTCATCACCGGGGCCGTGCTGCCCGTCGACGGCGGCTTCCTCGCGCAATAACGTGATCCGGCAGATAACTGGGCATCGCAGGGTGCAATCGAAGGGGACGGTCATGACGATCCAGATCAATGTCGAGAACTTCGTCCGCGCGGAGACGCACCGGATGTTTCACGACATCCAACGCGATGCCGGTGGGATCGGTCGATTCCGACACAACCGTGCCCCGGCCGCGATCGACGAGCAGACCGTCATCCGGTTGAACCGAGACACGCTCTACAGCTTTGCGATCGTCGACCTGGCCGAGCCGGCATGGCTCACGATGCCCGAAGCCGGTGGCCGATACATGTCCGTGATGGTGGTCAACGAGGATCACTTCATCAACGTCGTCCTGCACGCGCCGGGTCGCCACGAGTTGAACCGTGAACTCTGTGGGTCACGCTATGTCCTGGTCGCCGTTCGTACACTGGTCGACCCGTCGAATCCGGACGACATCGCCGCGGTCGTCGCGCTGCAGGATTCGACCACGCTGGAATCGACGTCATCGGAGACGTTCACCCCGCCCGACTACGACTCGACGAGCCTCGACGACACTCGCTCCGCGTTGCTCACGCTGGCCCGCGGCTTGACGAGCTTCGACAAGACCTTCGGCAGGCGGGACGAGGTCGACCCCGTTCGTCATCTGATCGGCACCGCGGCCGGGTGGGGAGGCCTGCCGACGTCGGAAGCCGCCTACGTGGGCTGCGATCCCGGTCTACCGCCGGGGGAGTACCGGCTCGTGTTCGAAGACGTGCCAGTGGACGCCTTTTGGTCCGTCTCGGTATACAACGCCGAGGGATTCTTCGAACCGAATCCGCGGCAACTCTATTCAGTCAACAGTGTCACCGGCATCCCCAACGAGGACGGCTCCATCACGGTGCACTTCACCACGACGGGCGAGCAGCCGAACTCGATCATCACGCCGCCCGGTTGGAATTACCTGGTGCGGTTCTATCGCCCGCGCCCGGACTTCTTCGACGGGACGTGGACATTGCCCGAACTCGAGGCGGCGACGGGCCCCGATGGCACGTGAGGAGTGCTCGTCGTCCGATAGCGTCGTCCTCGCCGACTGACGAAGGAGACCCATGCCTGGATTCGCCGAACTCGCCATGGCCGGCGCTCCCATCGCAGGCGGCGCGCTGCTCGGCGTCGTCGCAGGCAACCTGCGCGGGCCCGACATCAGGGGCACGATCAAACAGGACATGGATCTGCTCGATCGGCTGCCCGCCGAGCAGGTCGAGCGCCGCGCAGAACTGCAACGCGTGATCGACCTGCGCCTCGACGACATCATCGCCGGCGTCGACCGCAACCGCAGCTTGCGCGAGGTCGCCGCGTCCTACCAGGGCAACTGGCGTGACATCGTCGTGTTCATCTGCGGCATCCTCTTCACCATCGTCTGGTGGAACGTGCCGCACAGCCGCGCGAACTGGCTGCTGATGTTCATCGTCATGATCATCGTGTCGGTGGCCGCCGGCCTCTACGCGCTGCGCGGTATCGCTCGAGCGTTCGCGTCGGTGACGCACCGCCGCGACGCTCAGTAGCAGCCGTCAGTAGTGGTAGGTGTCCGACGGTGCGGGCGCGTGATCGGGGTCGTCGCTGAACTCCGACTCGTGGATTCCGTAGGCCTTGGCCAGATCCAGGATCTTGTTGGCACGGGCGATGCGGGGCAGGTCGGAGCCGTTGCGAATCTCGCCGCCGTCGCGCTGGAACTCCGCGAAGAACTCCTTCGCCCAGCTGATCTCCTCCTGCGACGGTGACAGGCCCTCGTTCACGGTGGGGCACTGGTCGGGCGTCAGGCAGATCTTCCCGGTCATGCCGAACTCCGCCGACACCGCCGTCGCCTCGCTCAACCTCAGCGCACTGGAGCCGACGGTCGGTCCGTCGATGGCGCTCGGCAGGTGCGCGGCCTTCGCGGCGATCGTGAATCGCGATCGGGCGTAGGCCAGCGTCGCGGGATTGTCGCCGAAGCCGGTGTCGCGGCGGAAGTCGCCGATGCCGAACGCCAGGCGGAAAGTGCCCTTGGCCGAGGCAATCTCGGTGATGCGCTCGAGTCCGCGCGCCGTCTCGACCAGCGCCACGATCGGCACGTCGGGTAGCCGCTTCGCGGTCTCGCTGACGTGGTCGACCGACTCGACCATCGCCAGCATGACGCCACCGATCGACGTGCCGTCGAGCATCGCGAGATCGTCGGCCCACCAGGGCGTGCCGAAGCCGTTGATCCGCACCCAGTCCGAATTGCCCTCGGCCAGCCACCGGGTCACGTTGTCCCTGGCGGCCGTCTTGTCCTTCGGCGCCACCGCGTCCTCGATGTCGAGGACCACGATGTCCGCGCGCGAATGCGCGGCCGGAGCGAAGCGGTCGAACTGCGCGCCGTTGACCAGGAGCCAGCTGCGGGCCAGCACGGGGTCGATGCGAAACCCTGGCGCGCTGGGGTCGGATTCGGAGAAGGCTTGGTCGTACACGCGCCAATCGTCGCCTACCGGACCTCGCCCGACCAAAACGTTGCCACCGGCGGCCCGCCGGGCTATTGATGACACATGCCGATCAACCTGGTGAATCCCGACGGAGTGCCGGCCAACGAGCTGTACCACCACGTGGCGGTCGCGAGCGGGTCGAAGCTGATCTTCATCGCCGGCCAGGTGGCCTCGGGCGCCGACGGGACGGTGGTCGGCGCCGGCGACCTGGCGGCTCAGGTCGAGCGGTGCTACCTCAACGTGGCAAGCGCCCTGGCAGGCGTGGGCGCGACGTTCGAGCACGTGGCGAAGCTGACGGTGTACCTCGTCGACTGGACGCCCGACAAGATGGAGCAGTTCGTCGAGGGCAGGGGGAGAGCCATGACGGCTCTCGGCGTCGACCACGCGCCACCGTTGACGGGAATCGGCGTCGCCGCGCTGGCCGAACCCGACCTGCTCGTGGAGATCGAGGCGACGGCCGTCCTGGACTGACCGCTAGCGCAGATTCGCGCCGAACACCCGCTCCATCGCCTGCCAGTGCCGCTCGGCCGCCGCCTCGTCGTAGGGGCCGTTGTCCGGCACGGCGAAACCGTGTGCGGCGTCGTAGGTCTCGATCTCGTGCTCGACGCCCGCCGCGGTCAAGGCCTCGTCCAGCGTCTTGGCCTGCTCGGGGGTGAAGGACCCGTCGTCCGTCGCGCCGCCCACGTAGACGGTCGCGCGGATGGCGTCGGCAAGCAGGTGCGGGCTGTCGGCGTCGTCGGACGCGAGGCCGCCGCCGTGGAACGACATCGCCGCCGCCACCCGCTCGGGCAGCCGGCCCGCGACGATCAGCGACGTCCGTCCGCCCATGCAGTACCCGGTGGTGCCGAACGTCGAGCCGCGCACTTCCGGCCGGGACTGGAGGTAGTCGAAGAACGCCGCCGCGTCGCTCGCCATGATCTCGGGGGTGACCTTGGCGATCATCCCGAAGAGGCGTTGGCGCTCACCCTGGTCGCTGAACACCGTCGCCATGTCGAATGGCTCCCAACCCGCGTCGCGGTAGTACACGTCGGGCACCAGGACGACGTACCCGAGCGCGGCGAGCCGTTCGGCCATGTCGACGAAGGTCTGCCTGACCCCACCGGCGTCGGGGTACATGACCACGCCGGGCCACGGGCCGCCGGCAGCGTCGCCGTCGGGCGTGCTCAACGTGACCTGGCAGGTTCCGGCGGAGGTGGTGATGACGTCGTTGATCGTCGGCATGCTTCAGTGTTCTCCCGTCGCTTCGCTCGCCCTTACGTTCTACTCCACGGCACTGCACGTAAACTGACCACGTGCCGATTCCCACCCCGTACGAGGATCTCCTGCGATTGGTCCTCGAGACCGGGGTCGCCAAGGCCGACCGCACCGGGACGGGCACCCGGAGCCTCTTCGGTCACCAGCTGCGCTACGACCTGGCGGCCGGCTTCCCGCTGATCACCACCAAGAAGGTGCACCTCAAGTCGGTCGTCTACGAACTGCTGTGGTTCCTGCGCGGCGACTCCAACGTCGCCTGGCTGCACGAGCACGGCGTATCCATCTGGGACGAATGGGCCAGCGAGACAGGCGATCTGGGACCCGTTTACGGCGTGCAGTGGCGCTCCTGGCCGACACCGTCGGGGGAGCACATCGACCAGATCAGTGCCGCCCTCGATCTGTTGAAGCGCGATCCGGACTCGCGCCGGATCATCGTCTCGGCGTGGAACGTCGGCGAGATCCCGCAGATGGCTCTGCCTCCGTGCCACGCCTTCTTCCAGTTCTACGTCGCCGACGGCAAGCTGTCGTGCCAGCTGTACCAGCGCAGCGCCGACCTGTTCCTCGGCGTGCCGTTCAACATCGCCAGCTACGCGCTGCTGACCCACATGATGGCCGCGCAGGCGGGGCTCGAGGTGGGCGAGTTCATCTGGACCGGCGGTGACTGCCACGTGTACGACAACCACGTCGAGCAGGTCACGCTCCAGCTCAGCCGCGACCCCAGGCCGTACCCGGAACTCGTTCTCGCGCCAAGGGATTCGATCTTCGACTACGCCTACGAGGACATCGCCATCGTGAACTACGACCCGCATCCCGGGATCAAGGCGCCAGTAGCCGTATGACGGTTGGTCTGATCTGGGCCCAGTCGACGTCGGGAGTGATCGGTCGCGACAACGGCATCCCGTGGCGGCTGCCCGAGGATCAGGCTCGCTTCAAGGACGTGACCATGGGGCAGACCGTGGTCATGGGCCGGCTGACGTGGGAATCGCTGCCCGCGAAGGTGCGGCCGCTGCCGGGCCGCAGGAATGTCGTAGTCACGAGGCAGGCTGACTACGTGGCTGACGGTGCGACGGTGGTGGGCGATCTCGACGACGCGCTCGACGACGAGACCTGGGTGATCGGCGGCGCACAGATCTATGCGCTGGCCCTGCCGATGGCGACCCGGTGCGAGGTGACCGAAGTGGACGTCGACCTGCCCCGCGAGGACGACGACGCGGTGGCGCCGGTGCTCGACGAACAGTGGACCCGAACCGACGGCGAGTGGCTGACCAGCGCGTCCGGCCTGCGGTACCGGTTCTCCACCTATCTGCGGGCATGACGCGACTGACGGCTGACGCTGCCCGCCGCACTGCGATCGTCGCGCAGGGGTTCGCCGAACCCAAGCCCAGCGGCCCGGTCACCCGCGCCCACCTGCGCCGGCTGGTCTCACGCATCCAGGTGCTGCAACTTGACTCGGTGTCCGTGGCGGTGCGCGCGCACTACGCGCCGGTGTTCAGCAGGCTGGGGCCCTACGACCGCAACGTGCTGGACCGCTCGGCGTGGAGCCACAGCGCACGGTCACCGCGGCTGCTCGTCGAGTACTGGGCGCACGAGGCGGCGCTGATGGCGGTCGACGACTGGCCGCTGCTGCGGTTCCGGATGCGCGAGTACGAGCACGGCCGGTGGGGGCGGGAGATCGTCCGCAACAACGCCAAGCTCGCCGAGGACGTCGTCGCCGCGGTGACCGAACTGGGGCCGTCGACGGCCGGTCAAGTAGAGGCGCACCTGGAGTCGGAGCCGCGCGGCCGGAAGGGCCCGTGGTGGGACCGTAGCGAGACGAAGTGGGTGGCCGAGGCCCTGTGGTCGGCCGGTGTGCTGGCCACCGCCACCCGCGTCGGGTTCGCGCGTCACTACGACCTGACCGAACGGGTGCTGCCACCCGAGGTGCTCGCCCGCGAGGTCGACGACGAGGAGGCCGTCCGCGAACTCGTCCTGCGTGCGGCCACGTCACTGGGCGTGGCGACCGAGACCGACCTGCGCGACTACTTCCGGCTGAACCCCAAGCAGAGCAAGCCCGCGGTCGCGGCGCTGGTCGCCGAGGGTGAACTCGAACCGGTCGAGGTGCAGGGGTGGGACGTGCCTGCGTACCTGCGGGTCGGCCAGCCCGTCGCGAGGCGCGACCGCGGCACCGCGCTGCTGTGCCCGTTCGACCCGCTGATCTTCTTCCGGCCGCGCGTCGAGCGGCTGTTCGGGTTCCACTACCGCATCGAAATCTACACCCCTGCGCCCAAGCGCCAGTTCGGCTACTACGTATGGCCGTTCCTGCTCGACGGGCACCTGGTGGGTCGCGTCGACCTCAAGGCCGAGCGCAACCGCCCCGACGGATCGACGGCACTGCACGTCGTCGGTGCGTTCACCGAGCCGGGCCGCGACCCGGTTCGGGTCGCAACGGCGTTGGCCGTCGAGTTGCGGTCCATGGCTTCGTGGCTGGGGCTGGCGGACGTCGTCGTCGGCGAACGTGGTGACCTGGTGACGGCGTTGCGCGCCGCGCTCTGACGCCGCTAGATCCGCTTGGACACGTCGCCATGCAGTTCCGGCCACGGGGGACGGCGGACCATCGCGATCCCGGCCAGCGTCGCCGACGCGAGGCCGACGAGTATCCCCAGCATCGCGATGCGGGTGGCATCGACGGCCGGTTCCCACACCGGCTTGCCGTCCTTGACGACGAACACCCCGACCGGCTTGGTCACCGGGATCGCGATGGAACCATCGGCCATCTCGTAGTGCTCGCCGAACACGCCGGGCGGCGCGTCGGTGCGGTCGCGTTCGATGCGCGGGCGGGCTTCGTGAAGATTCATGGCTCCTGCTTACTCCGCACGGGTCACCGGCAGGTGTATCCGCCGTCGATCGGCAACGTCACGCCGGTGATCATCGACGCATCGTCGCCGAGCAGGAAGCTGATCGGTCCGGCGATCTCGTCCTCGGTGGCCCACCGCCCCAACGGCATCTGCGCCAGGAACGGCGGGCCGACGTCGGGGCGTCCCCAGTAGTACTCGGACATCTCCGTCATCACCACGGTCGGGTTCACGCTGTTGACACGGATGTCGTAGCGGCCCAGTTCGAGCGCAGCCACCCGGGTTATGTTGTCCAGCGCGGCCTTCGACGATCCGTAGGAGATGTGACCGGTCAACGCCACCAGGCTCGCCTGACTGGACACGTTGACGATCGATCCGCCACGGCCACGGGCGATCATCCCCGGCGTCGCGTACTTGATCACCAGGAGGCTGCCGCGGGCGTTGATGCTCATCGCGGCGTCGAACACCTCGATGTCGGTCTCCTGCGGCGTGGCGATCTCACCGCCGAAGCCGCCGCAGTTGACCACGCCCCACAGGTCCAGCGGCGACACCGCCTCCCGGACCTCGTCGGCCGAGGTGAGGTCGAAGGGCACCGGATGCGCGCCCGTCTCGTCTGCGAGCCTGCCGAGTTTCTCCGGGTCCCGGCCGCCCGCGTAGACCGTCGCGCCCTGGTCGACGAGCCGGCGAACGGTGGCCGCCCCGATGCCACCGCTCGCCCCCGTCACCAGCACGCCGCGTCCGGTGAAGTCGCCCATACGCCGCGCGCTCAGCAGTTCGACCTGTAGGCAGCAGCGCCGCCGTCACCATCGAGGTTCTCCCGCGTGATGATGGTGAAACCGGTCTGCACCTTCTTGGTGTTCTCACCGCCGTCCAGTGCCGTCACCGCCTCGTCGACGCCGAACTTGCCGATCAGCCCGGGATCTTGGGCGACGAGCGCCTGCACGGTGCCCTCGCGCAACGCCTTGATCTGGTTGGGACCCGCGTCGAAGCCGACCACCTGCACCTGCCCGCTCTTGCCGGCCTGCCTGACCCCGGTCGCCGACCCCTCGGCCGAGAACAGGTTGGTGGCGAACACGCCGACCAGATCGGGATCCTTCTGCAGTTGGGCCCCGATGAGCTGCGCGGCGGTCGCGGGATCGTTGTGGCTGTACTGGACCCCGACGTACTGGAACTTGCTGTCTTCCTTGACCGCTTCCTCGAATCCCTTCGCGCGGGCGTCGGTCGTCGAGACCCCGGGGTCGATGTTCATGACCATGACCTTGCCGCCCTCGGGACGCAGCGCCTTGATGGCGTCGAAGGCCGCTCGGCCGCCACCTTCGTTGTCGCTGGCGATCTCCGACGCCGCGTACGACGGGTCGTTGGTGGTGGTGTCGACGAGCACCACCTTGATGCCCGCGTCGGCCGCCTGCTGCAGCGGCTGCTGCATGGCCTGGACGTCGGTCGGCGCGACGAGCAGTGCATCCGGCCTGCTGGCGATGATCGAGTCGAGGATCGGCTTCTGCAGTGTCGGGTCGAACTTCTGGGGCCCCTGGGTGGTGACGCGGACGCCGAGCTTCGCGGCCTCTTCCTGTGCGCCGCACTGCATCGTGATGTAGAACTGGTCGCCGGTCACGCCCTGGAGGAACTGGATGTCGTAGTCCTTGCTCGCCTTGGCGGGCGCGGTGACGGTGGTGGCGGCAGCGGCGGCCGCCGCGCCGCTGGTCGACTCACCCGACGGCGCCGACTCGGGTTTCGATGACGTGCACGACGGTAGGACGAGCACCAACGCGCCCAATGCCCCCGCCATCAGCCTTGTCCGGTTGCGGTTCACTGCTTCTCCCTTCGATTGGAACTCGGGGACCTTCTGCGTCTGAGGAGGCCTGAGGAACGTGCTCCGCGCATGGCGGCGGCGCGGCGGGACTGGTCGACGTAGACGGCGGCGATCAGCACCGAACCGACTGCGACGCCCTGCCAGAACGGCTGCACGCCGATGATGACGAATCCCGACTGCAGGACGGCAGGGATGAACAGTCCGACGACGGTGCCGAAGATGGTGCCCTGGCCGCCGAAGATCGACGTACCGCCGATCACGACCGCGGCGATCACGTTGAGATTGGTCAGCGATTGCCCGGCGATGGTGGTGGTACCGAACTGTGCGAGAGAGAGGATGGCGCCGATGCCGGCCAGCGTGCCCGCCAACGCGTAGACGGACACGAGGTGGCGGGTCACCTTGATGCCGGTGCGGCGGGCGGCTTCCTCGTTGGACCCGATGGCGTAGGTGTAGCGGCCGAACCTGGTCTTGTGCAGCACGATTGCGCCGACCACGATGACCATCAGTGCGACGAAGGGCAGACCGGGGACGCCCAGGATCTTCGTGTAGACGCTGAAGTCGGTGAGTTCGTCGGGCACGGAGCGGATGTCGATGCCGCCGGTGAGGACCTGCGCGAGCCCGAGCGCGATCGACAGGGTGCCGAGCGTGACGATGAGCGCGGGCACCTTGGCGACGGCGACCAGCACGCCGTTGAAGACGCCCCAGGCCAGCCCGCCCACGACGGCTGCCACCATCCCCACGGCCGCCACGCCGATGCCGGTGCCGCCCATCGACTCCATCACCTTGGCCGACACCACCGAGGAGAACACCAGCACCGATCCGACCGACAGGTCGATCCCCGAGGTGATGATCACGAACGTCATGCCGACGCCGAGTACCGCCCACACCGCGACGTTCTGCGAGATGAGAGAGAAGTTGCCTGCCGACAGGAACCGGTCCCCGGCGAGGACGGTGAAGCAGGCGCAGATGACGACCAGTACGCCGAGGATCCAGAACGCCTGCAGTCCGAGCATGCGCTTGAGCAGCGACTCCGACGGTTCCGACCCGTCGCCATCACCGCTGACGACCCTGGGGTGGTTCGCCAACGTGCTCATGCGGCACCCTCTTTCGCGTCGAGGGCACCGGTCATCGCCCCGACCAACGTCTCGACGGACGTGTCCCGCGCGGGATAGGTGGCAACCCGCTTGCCGAGCCGCAGCACCTGGATGCGGTCGCACACCTCGAGTACGTGGGGCATCGAGTGACTGATGAAGACGACGGCGATACCGCTGTCGCGGACGCGTTTGATCGAGTCCAGCACGTTCTTGGTCTGCACGACTCCGAGCGCCGCCGTCGGCTCGTCGAGGATCAGCACCTTCTTCGCCCAAGCGATGGCGCGGGCGATGGCGATGCCTTGGCGCTGGCCACCCGACATCGCACCGACGGGGGACGACAGCGACCGCACCGTGGCCCCGATGTCGGCGAACGACTCGGAAGCCCTTCGGCGCATCTCCTTCTCGTCCATGAACCCGAGATGCCCGAGGATGCCGCCGTGCGGGATCTCGCGGCCGAGGAACACGTTCTGCACCGGGTTGAGGTGCGGGGCGAGCGCGAGGTCCTGGTACACCACCTCGATGCCGAGTGCCTCGGCCTCGCGGGGGGTCGACAGGCGAACCGGCCTGCCCTCGAAGAGGATCTCGCCGTCGTCGAGGTCGAGGTTGCCCGACAATGCCTTGATCAGCGTGGACTTGCCCGCTCCGTTGTCGCCGATCAACCCGACTACCTCGCCTGCGTCGACGTCGAAGTCCGCACCGTCCAGGGCGCGGACGTGCCCGAACCCGCGCGAGAGGTGCCGTGCCTCGAGAAGTGTGCTCACGTCGAGCCTTTCGTGATCGGCGGCCAGGTGGTGCCCGGCCGGCAGACGAGCAACCCGACGTCGCCCGCGACGTGCCAGGCACCGGCAGCGGCGGGGACCACCACGGTGTGCCCGCGTGCGACGGCGAGCGGTTCGCCGGATTCGGATGCCAGCGTTCCCGAACCGGACACCACGACCGCCACCGCGAACCCCGCAGCGACGGCGGAACCGGCTGTCAGCAGCTCCATCCGGAAGTACGGCAGGGCCTCGTCGGGCAGCACGGCGGTCGAACCGCTGCCTGCGGTCGTGTGCCGTGTCAGATGGGTGACGTCGGCGGTGGCACGGGTGTCGACGGCCGACAGTGCCACGTCCCGGGGGAGGCCGAGGAACGCCTCGTCGTCGGTGGCGGCGGTGTTCGCGTGCTCCAGCAGGATCGACTGATCGGTGGGCTCCTGCGCCTCGACGAGCAGGATGCCCGCCCCGATGGCGTGAGGCGTGCCGCCGGGTACGAAGACGCCGTCGCCCGGCCGCACCGGGATCCGGTTCATCAACGCCAACATGGCCGTCGCGTCCTGGGCGTCGACCAGCGCCGACAGCCGAGCCGGATCGACGTCCTCGCGCCAGCCGAGCCACACCGCGGCGTCCTCGTCGGCCGCCAGGACGTACCAGGCCTCGCTCTTGCCGTAGGCGCAGCCGAGGTGCCGCGATGCGTAGGCGCGGGTCGGGTGCACGTGCACCGGCAGTCGCTGGCCTGCGTCGAGCAACTTGACCAGTACGCCGATGTCACCCGGCTCGCCGTCGTCACGGCCCAACCAGTCCAACGGATCTGCGCATACTGCGTCGCGCAGCAGCGTGCCGTCGGCCAGCCGGGCCGGGCCGAGATCCGGCTCGCCGAAGCGGGCGACGGTGGCTCCCACCCACTCCTCGGGGGAGCGGTCGCCGGCCGGTGCGATGCCGCGCCAGGCGGTCAACGCGGGGCCGCCCGCGTACCAGTGCGGCACGACGTTGGGAGGTAGGAGTTGCGGCTGCACGGCCGTCGGATGCCTCCTTCGGGTGTTACCTGGGTCACGTTCTGCGGTGACAGTACGCCACCCGCGCCGCTATGTCACCGGTGTCAGTCGAAGACTCGATCCGACCCATGACATCGGTGACATACTTGCTGCCTGCCGAGCGGGAGAAGGGAACGTCGATGGCGACCATGCGCGACGTTGCCCAGCGCGCCGGGGTGAGTGCCAAGACGGTGTCGCGCGTGGTCAACGACGATCGGTACGTCTCGGCCGACGTTCGCCAACGCGTCGAGCGCGCGATCGAGGAACTCCAGTACGTGCCGAACTCGCTCGCCGTCAGCTTTCGGGCCGGGCGGGACGCCGCCATCGGCGTCGCGGTGCCCGGCGTCGCAGATCCGTTCTTCGCCAGCATCATTGGCGCCGTCGAGAGCGAGGCGAGTCGACGGGGCGTCGCGGTGATCGTCACCGGCGTCGGCTGGGAACCCTCGCACGAGCAGCGATCGATCGAGGCGGTGCTGAAGCGTCAGGTCACCGGCATGATCATCTGCCCGGTCGGTCACGACATGTCGTACCTGCGGCCGTGGCAGGCGCGCACGCCTCTGGTGTTCGCCGATCGGGAACCCGCACGGTTGACCGCCGACGCCGTCGTCCAGGACGACGTCGGCGGCGGCGATGCGGCGACCCGGCACCTGATCGGCCACGGCCATCGCAGCATCGCGTTCGTCGGCGACGACAGCTGGACCGGCGAGCGCCGGCTGAAGGGCTGGCAACGGGCACTCGACGGCGTGGCGCTGCCGCGGCGCAGGGATCTCGCGCACCTGGGTGAGGTCGACGTGGACACGCTCACCCCCGTGCTGGCGCGGATGCTGCAGACGCCCGAGCCGCCCACCGCCGTGTTCTCCTCGAATGCACGGTGCACGGTGTCGCTGCTGACGGTGCTGCGGGCACTGGGGCGCACGGACGTCGGACTGATCGGCTTCGGCGACTTCCCGACGGCCGCGGCGCTGACCCCCGCCGTCACCGTCATCCACCAGGACGGCGACGCGATGGGACGGTTCGCCGTCGACCGGCTGTTCACGCGGCTGGACCAGCCCACTCGCAAGCTTCGTCGACGAACCGTCCTACCCGTGTCCCTGGTGACCCGCGCGTCGTGCGCGTTGCCAGGGGAGCAACCGGCCTGCGGGCACGACGGCGTCGCGGGGGAGTCCCGGCCGGCCGTCAGCTGATGACTGCGAGGAGTTCGGCGACGGCATCGGCAATCGCGGTGCGCGCGGGGGCCAGGTACTTCCGGGGATCGGTGACGGCGTCGTCGGCGCTCAGGTAGTCCCGAACCCGTTGCGTGAAGCGGACGTTGAGCAACGTGCCGACGTTGATCTTCACCAGTCCCGCGCTCACCGCCGTGCGCAGATCGTCGTCGGCGACGCCGGAGGAGCCGTGCAGCACCAGGGGTACCGGCACGGCCGAGCGCAGCCGTGCGATCAGGTCGAAGTCCAGTCGCGCCACGCGAGTCGACATCGCATGCGAGCTGCCGACGGCCACGGCGAGGGCGTCGACGCCGGTCGCGTGAACGAAGGCAGCCGCTTCGGCTGGGTCGGTGCGCACCCCGGGGGCGTGCGCGCCGTCCTTGCCGCCGACCTCGCCGAGTTCGGCCTCGAGGAACATCCCACGCGCGTGGGCCCAGTGCGCCGCGGACCGGGTGGCCTCGACGTTGGCGTCGTACTCCATCGCGGCGGCGTCGAACATCGCCGAGCTGACGGCGGTGTCGGCGCTGGCGTGCAGCAGTCGCACGTCCTCGACGTGGTCGAGGTGTATCGACGCCGGAATGGAGCCCTCCGCTGCCACCGCGGCGGCAGCGGCGACTATCGGGCGCAGCTGGCCGCGGTGGAACTTCACTGCGTTCTCGCTGATCTGCAGGATCACCGCGCGGCCGGCCAGTGCGGCGCCATCGACGATCGCCTCGGCGTGCTCGAGGGTGATGACGTTGAACGCGGCGACGCCGGTGCCTGCCCGCTGCGCTGCGGCAACGAGGTCGGCGGTACGGGCCAAGGGCATCTCGGCGATCCCTCCCAGAGCTGGACCAACGCTCGCGTGTCTTGACAAGGCTCCAACGAAGTACAACCGTATCCATCGACATCCAACAGAGCAAGGTGCGAAGGCAAGGACGACATGAGCCCCACCCTCTACGTCGGCATCGACGTGGGGACGCAGACCAGCAAGGCGGTGGTCTTCACCGACGCGGGCGACCAGGTCGCGGCCGGACGGGCCGACACCCCGTGGACGTTCGTGCCCACCGGCGCCGAACTCGATGCCCAGGAACTTCTCGACGCCGTCACATCAGCTGTCGCGCAGGCGTTGTCGGGTGCACCCGAGGGGCGCATCGCCGGGGTGGGCGTGACGAGCATGGCCGAAGCGGGCGTGTTGCTCGACGGGACCGGAGCACCCACGGCCCCGGTGATCGCGTGGCACGACACCCGCGACCAACTCGAGTTGGAGAGCCTTCGGCAGACGGTCGACGCCCACGAGTTCGCCGCGACGACGGGCCTTCCATTCCGGCAGCAGTGGTCGTTGACCAAGCACCGCTGGCTGGTCGACAACGTTCCATCGGCGCGTCGTGCGGTGCGCCGACTCAACGTCGCCGAGTGGATCGTCCGCGGCCTGGGTGGCGAGGAGGCCACCGAACAGTCGCTGGCCTCGCGAACCGGATGGCTGCGGCTGGCCGATCGTTCGTGGTGGACCGACACCTTGGAATGGTCCGGGGCCACCGAATCCCTGATGCCGCAATTGGTCACGGCCGGAACCCCCTTGGGCCGGGTCAGTTCCGATGCCGGCCTGTCCCGCCTGACCGGAGCGGTGCTGACCGTGGCCGGCCACGATCACCAGGCAGCGGTGGTGGGAGCGGGCGCGGACGGGCCCGGAGACGAACTGGACTCGTGCGGTACCGCCGAAGCGCTGGTGCGCACCGTCGCCCCCGGGTTGGCGCCCGCCGTCGTGGCCCAACTCGCCGACGCTGGCATCACCACGGGCTGGCACGCGGTGGCCGACCACTGGTGCCTGCTGGGCGCCACCCAGGGCGGCCTGGCGCTGCAGCGGATCCTCGCGCTGCTGGGCGTCGACGTGGCCGGCCTGCCCGCGCTCGACGTGAAGGCGATCGCGCTCGAGCGGCCCGGTATCGCCGTAATAGCACCACCTTTCGGACGGCTGGACGTCACCGGCATCACCGATGGCGACGGCCCCGAGCACCTGTGGCGGGCGGCGCTGGAGGAGGTGACCGAGCAGGCCGGCGAGATCCACGATGCGATGACGGCGGTCAGCGGACCGCACCGCACGCTGGTGGTGACCGGCGGGTGGTCGCGCAGCGAGGGACTGCTCGCCGTCAAGCGCCGACGGTTCGGCGAGCTGGTTCGGTCCGACGTCGACGAAGCCGGGGCACGGGGTGCCGCCCTCCTGGCAGCCCGGGCCGCCGCGTCATGACCGACCTGACCACGCCGACCGACCGGCGGAACGCCAAACCCTTCGCCGACGAACGCCACACCCACATCCTCGAGCACATGCGGCGCAGTGGCCGCGTCGACGCGGTGCGGGTCGCCGACGAACTCGGGGTCACCGGTGAGACGGTGCGCAAGGACCTCATCGCACTCGAACGTCTCGGGCTGCTGCGCCGGGTGCACGGTGGCGCCGTGCCTGCGCAGTCCCCGACCTTCGAGCCGGCGGTGGAGACCCGCACTCAGTTCGCCTCGGAGAAGGCACGGATCGCCACCGCGGCACTGGAGTACCTGCCCGTCGAGGGTTCGGTGCTCATCGACGCCGGGTCGACCACGGCGAAGCTGGTCGACGTCTTCCCCGGCGACCGCGACCTGTCCGTCCACGTCAATGCCCTGCCCCTGGCCATGGCACTGCTGACCCGTCCCCGTCTGACCGTGTACACACTCGGCGGGCGGCTGCGGAGGACCACGTTCGCAGAAGTCGGCGACGGGGCGGTGCGGGCGTTGGCCGACGTCAACGTCGACGTCGCATTCCTCGGTACGAACGGGATCTCGATGACGCGGGGACTGACGACGCCGGACCCGGACGAGGCCGCGGTGAAGCGGCACATGCTCGACTGCGCCGCGAAACGGGTGGTGCTCGCCGACCACGGCAAGTTCGGGGTCGTCAAGGGCAGCAAGCACGCCGACGTCCGCGACGTCGACGTGCTGATCACCGACACCGGGTTGTCCGACGACTGGTGCGAACGGTTGCGCACTGCGGGCGTCGAGGTTCGGTGCACGTGATCGTCACCGTGACGGCCAATCCCAGCGTCGACCGCACCGTGCTCCTCGACGACCTGGTCCTCGGAGCCGTCAACCGCGGACGCCGCAGTTGGAGCGAGCCGAGCGGCAAGGGCGTCAACGTCGCACTCGCCCTGCACGCTCACGGCATGCCGGTGCGGGCCGTGGTGACCGCAGGTGGTCCGGTGGGCGCACAGCTGCGCCAGATGCTCGACGAAACCGGGTTGGACGCGGTGATCGTGCCGATCGCAGCGGACATCCGGAGCAACGTCAGCCTGACCCAGGCGGACGGGACCGTCACCAAGGTCAACGAGCCAGGGCCCCGGCTGGACGGCGATGAACTCGGCGCACTGCTCGCCGCCGTCGCCGGGGAGTTGACCGGGGCGCGCTGGCTGGTCTGCGCGGGCAGCCTGCCAGGGGGAGTGCCCGCCGACTTCTACGGCGAACTCGTCGCCCTCGGCGGGCAACGGGGCGTACCCGTCGCCGTCGACACCTCCGGACCGGCACTCGCCGAAAGCCTCTCTGCGAGACCGGCTCTGGTCAAGCCAAACCTGACCGAACTGGCCGAACTCGCCGGAACGACGCCGACCACGCTGGGAGAAGTCGTCGAGGCGGCGCAGGAGGTTCGCCGCCGCGGTGCCCGGGCGGTGCTGGCCAGTCTCGGCGCCGACGGCGCAGTCCTGGTCGACGACGAGGGCGCGCTGTGGGGCGAGGCGCCCGTCGCCACCGTGGTGAGCACGGTGGGCGCCGGGGACGCGATGCTCGCCGGCTATCTGGGCAGCCGGGGCGGCCGCGTCGACGCACTGGGCGCCGCCCTACGGTGGGGTGCGACTGCAGTCGGGCTCGAGGGCACGCTCCTCGTGCCCACCGCCTCGGACGCAGAGGTGACGATCACCGACGCGGTGGACAGTGCCCGGCCGCTGCACCACGCCGAACCCACCAGCACACCGCGCACACCAGGACTTGGAGACGACCGACCGTGACGACCGGGATCGAAGACCGACCCATCACCGCCGAGCTGTTCCGTGGGCTGGCCGAACTGGAGCGCACCGAGAGGGGGTGGCTGCCGCACCGGCTTCCCGCCCGCGCCCGTGCCCAGTCCACCGACCCTCAGTTGGCGGCGGCCGAGGCGCAACCGTCCGGGGTGCGGTTGGCGTTCCGCAGCCGTGCCACCGTCGTCGAACTCGAACTGCTGCGCACCCGAACGGTTCTCACCGGGGTTCCCGAGCGGCCCGACGGCACCGTCGACCTGACCATCGACGGTCGCCTGGCGGCGCAGACCGGCAGCAGCGGCGGCGACGTCGTCCGGGTCGACATGGCCACGGGGCACGCGGACTTCGAGCGCGGCGCGCCTGCGACGGTGCGGTTCGACGGCCTGTCCGGGCGCGACCAGGACCTCGAGATCTGGCTGCCCTTCCACGAACGCACCGAGATCGTCGCGCTGCGGACCGACGCACCGATCACGCCGCTGCCGGTCGGGCACCGCCGGGTATGGCTGCACCACGGCAGCTCCATCAGCCAGGGTTCGAACGCGGCGAGCCCCAGCACGACGTGGCCCGCGGTGGCCGCAGCGCTCGGCGGCGTGGACGTCGTCAACCTGGGTCTGGCGGGCAGTGCGATGCTCGACCCGTTCACCGCACGCACGATGCGCGACACGCCCGCCGACGCCATCAGCGTCAAGATCGGCATCAACCTCGTCAACGCCGACGTCATGCGGGTACGCGCCTTCGGGCCCGCCGTGCACGGCTTCCTCGACACGATCCGCGACGGCCACCCGGACGCGCCGCTGCTGGTCGTCGGGCCGCTGTACTGCCCCATCCACGAGACCACGCCGGGGCCCGGTGCCTTCGATCCGGCCGCGCTCGCTCGCGGCACGGTGCGCTTCGTCGCGACCGGCGATCCCGCGGCCGCGAGCCGCGGCAGCCTGACGCTGAGCGTGATTCGCGAACAGCTCGCCGACCTCGTGGCCGCGCGCACGGCGGACGACCCCAACCTGCACTACCTGGACGGCCACGAGCTGTACGGCCCGTCGGACTTCGCCGCCCACCCGCTGCCCGATGCGTTGCACCCGGATGCCGCAACGCATCTGCTGATCGGCGAGCGGTTCGCCCTGGGGGCCTTCGCGCCCGACGGCCCGTTGGCCGGGCGCGAGGGGGTGGTGCTCAGTCCTTCGTCGTGTCCGTCGACAACTCCGGCACACCGCGACCACGGACGACGTTGACGCCGAACACCACCGCGCCGATCGCCAGCCACACCAGCCCGCCGATCTTCGCCAGTGCGTCGGCGTTGAACAGGACGTAGGCGATGATCACGAAGCCGAGCACCGGCACGACCAGGTGCAGCAGGTAGTTCTTCGACTTCTGCCGCACGACGTAGTACCAGACCACCGAAATGTGCAGCAGGCAGAAGCCGAACAGCGCACCGAAGTTCACCAGCGACGAGATCAGCGCGATCTGGCCGACGAAGAACAACACCAGCACCAGGCTGATCGCGCTGACGAACAGCAGAGCCACCATCGGGACCTTGCGGCTGCTGATCTTCGACAGGAAGCTCGGCAGTTGGCCGTCGCGGCTCATCGAGTACAGCAGTCGGCTGGTCGCGGCCTGTGCCGCCATCGCGTTCGCGAAGCCCACCGCCATGACGTTGACGGCGAAGAAGGCGTTCATCCACCCGGTGTTCGACGCCGCCTCCACCAGCGTGAAGAACGCGTTGCCCATCTCGTCGTCACTGAACGACTCGCGACCACCGGCGAGCAGGCTGGCCAGCCAGGTCTGGGTGATGAACAGTGCCGCGACCACGAAGAGGGCGATGATCATGGCCCGGCCTGCCGGGTTCTTGCGTCCGGTCGACTCCTCGGCAAGCGTCGAGATGCCGTCGAAGCCAAGGAAACTCAGGACGGCGATGGAGAGTGCGGCGGCCAGCAGCGGAGCGCTGACGGTGCTCGGGTCCCAGATCGGCGAGGTCCCCCAGCTGACGTCGGGCAGTGACTGGCCGTTGATCGCGCGGACCGCGATGACGATGAAGATCGCCACGAACACCAGCTCGATGGCGAGGAACACGCGGTTGGCCACCTTCAGCGAGCCGATGCCCGCCAGGTTGATCAGGGTGTTGACGATGACGAAGACGATGGCCCACAACCACCGGGGCGTATCGGGGAAGAGCCCGATCATCGACTCAGCGGCGAACACGTAGAGCAGCGTGGGCACCAGCAGGTAGTCGAGCAGGATCGCCCACCCGGCGAAGAACCCTGCGCCGGGATGGACGCCGCGCCCGACGTAGGAGAACACCGAGCCTGCCAGGGGGAACGACTTGGCCATCTGGGCGTAGGCCAGAGCGGTGAACACCATGGCGATCAGGCCGATGAGGTAGACCAGCGGCACCATGCCCGAGGAGCTGTTGTAGACCGTCCCGAAGATGGCCCACGGCGCGATGGGCACCATGAAGACCAGCCCGTAGACGAGCAGGTCGACGGTCGAGACTTCGCGCTTCAATTCCTGCGCGTACCCGAAGGATTCGAGTTCGCGCTGCTTGGCGGCGATGTCGGGTTCGGACATGTTGGTCCCGTCTGTTCTGGGTCGGACCGGGCTCAAGCCTGGTCGTGGTGGGTGAGGAAGTCGGCGATGACGGCCCGGAAGGTCTCGGGCTGTTCGAGGTGGGTGCAGTGACTCGCGCCGGCGAAGACGTGACTGCGGGCGCCGGGGATGCGCTCGGCGAACGGTGCCCAGGTCTCGGGCGTGGCTTCGTCGTACTCGCCTGCGACCACCAGCGTCGGCGCGGTGATCCGATCGAGCCGGTCGACGATGCTCCACGTTTGCAGCGTGCCGAGCACGTGAAACTCGTTGGGACCGTTCATCGTGTGGTACACCGTGGGTTCGCGCTCCATCTGCGCCTCGCTGTCGAGGAAGTCCTGCGGCATCGGCGTCGTGCGGCAGACGTGGCGCGCGTAGAACTCGAGCGTGGCGGCGACGTACTCGGGGTCGGTCACGGTGCCTGCGGCTTCGTGCCGGTCCAGCGCGGCCTGGGTCTCCGCGGGCAACTCGGCCCGCAGCTTGGCCGCGGCCGCCATCCACAGCGCCATGGACGCGGGGGAGTTGCAGATCGACAGCGACGCCAGGCCCTCGGGGCGGCGCACCGCGATCTCGGCGCCGAGCATGCCGCCCCACGATTGGCCGAGGACGTGGTAGTCGTCGAAGCCGAGATCGGCCCGCACGGTGTGGAACTCCTCGACGAACAGGTCTGGGGTCCAGAAGTCGATGGGGGCATCGGGCAGGTGGGTGGACCGCCCGCAGCCGATCTGGTCGTAGTGCACGACCGTCCGGCCCGTCTCGTCGGCGAGAGCGGCGATGTTGCGGACGTAGTCGTGCGCCATGCCCGGCCCGCCGTGCAGCACGAACAGGGGCAGCGCGCCCGGACTGAGTGCGGTGGGGGTGGTGATTCGCACCCAGGTCTCGTACCCGCGGAAGGGCACGGTGCGCGTCGTGACCGGCATGGCGATCAGCATGAACCGGTAAAGGTCTAGCTGCAAGACCAAAACGTGGAATTAACATGCCGGTGACGACGAGGGGTGAAGATCAACCATGGCCGACGCCAGCGGTACGCCGACATCGAGGCGCCCCGGCCTGCTCGACAGTCAGCTGGCGATGCCGTCGCGGGTCGACGAGATCACCGACCGCCTCGTCACCGCCATCGCGATCGGCGAGTACCTCCCCGGAGCCCGGCTCCCGGTCGAACGCGACCTCGCCTCCGCGCTGGGCGTGGGCAGGATGACCGTGCGCGCGGCACTGGCGCGGCTGGTGGACCGCGGTCTGCTCGAGACTCGGCGTGGTCGTGGCGGCGGTTCCTACGTCGTCGATCAATGGCCCGAGTCGTCCACCGCGGCGGTGGGCCGGACGCTGTCGATGCGGCTCTCCGAGCTGCGCGACCGGTGCGACGCCATCTGCCGACTGCACGGGGCGGTGTGCCGGGCGGCCGCCGAGTCCCGCAGCGCCGACGACATCGAGCGACTGGAGAAAGCGCTGGAGGCCTTCCGCACCGCATCCAGCGGACTCGGAGCCCAGCAGGCCGACAGCCGGCTGCACCTCGCGATCATGGACGCTGCCCACAATTCGGTGCTCAAGCAGGTGCTGCTGGATCTGGAGGCGTCGGTCAGCATCGGCGCTCCCGCACACCTGTGGGGCGAGCCGTCGACGATGCGCGAGATGGAACTGCGGTCCCTGCACGACCACGTCGAACTGATCGCCGCGATCGCCGGACGGCGGGGGGACGACGCCGACGCACTGGCGCGCGCGCACGTCGCGATCGACTTCGAACACATCTCCACCGCGATGCGCCGTGCGGGCGTCGTCGACGAGTGATGTCGAGGACTGACGAGATTTGGGTACCCGTCGGCCCTGATCGATGACGACCGGCGGGTAACCTAGCCCCCGTGACCACCAGTGGAATCGACGTCGGCGCACGCCTGGGCACCGTGCTGACTGCCATGGTGACGCCGTTCGGCCCGGACGGCTCGCTCGATCTGGTGACCGCGAAGAAGGTAGCCACGCACCTGGTCGACGCCGGCTGCGACGGCCTGGTGGTGTCCGGCACCACCGGCGAGTCGCCGACGACGACCGATGCGGAGAAGACCGCTCTGCTGGGCGCGGTGCTCGAGGCCGTCGGCGACCGTGCGCGCATCGTCGCCGGGGTCGGCACCTACGACACCGCCCACACGATCGGCGCCGCCAAGACCGCCGAGCGCGAGGGCGCACACGGGCTGCTCGTCGTGACGCCGTACTACTCGCGCCCGCCGCAGGCCGGTCTGCTGGCCCACTTCACCGCGGTCGCGGACGCGACGGCGCTGCCCAACGTGCTCTACGACATCCCGCCCCGTTCCGTGGTGCCCATCGAGTGGGACACCATCCGGACGCTGGCAGCGCACCCCAACATCGCGGCGATCAAGGACGCCAAGGGCGACCTGCACGGCGGCGCCATGATCATGGCCGAGACCGGCATCGCCTACTACTCCGGCGACGACGCGCTCAACCTCCCGTGGCTGGCCATGGGCGCCACCGGCTTCATCAGCGTCTGGGGTCACGTCGCAGCCAGCCAGCTGCGAGACATGTTGTCCGCGTTCACCTCCGGTGACCTCGCCACGGCGCGCAAGTACCACGTGACTCTCGGTCGCCTCAACGACGCCCAGACCCGGCTCGGTGGCGTGACCATGGCCAAGGCCGGGCTGCGTCTGCTCGGCATCGACGTGGGGGAGCCGAGACTCCCTCAAATCCCCGCGACACCCCAACAACTCGAGGAGCTGGCCGCCGACATGCGCGTTGCCGCGGTGCTCAGATGACCGTCCCCTCCGCAGCACTCACGCCCCCGAAGCCGTTGGCTCCGGGCGGGCTGAGGGTCACCGCACTCGGCGGCATCGGCGAGATCGGCCGCAACATGACGGTGTTCGAGCACCTCGGTCGCCTGCTGATCGTCGACTGTGGAGTCCTGTTCCCCAATCACGACGAACCCGGCGTCGACCTGATCCTGCCCGACCTGCGTCACGTGGAGAACCGGCTCGACGACATCGAGGCGATGGTCATCACCCACGCCCACGAAGACCACATCGGCGCCATCCCGCACCTGCTGAAACTGCGGCCCGACATCCCGGTCGTGGGTTCGAAGTTCACGCTCGCCCTGATCGAGGCGAAGTGCCGCGAGCATCGGATCAAGCCGGTCTTCGTAGAGGTCGCCGAGAAGCAGAGCAGCAGGCACGGCGTGTTCGAGTGCGAGTACTTCGCGGTCAACCACTCGATTCCGGACGCACTGGCGATCGCCGTGTACACCGGGGCGGGAACGGTTCTGCTCACCGGCGACATCAAGCTCGACCAGCTGCCCCTGGACGGCCGGCCGACGGACCTGCCCGGCATGTCCCGCCTCGGCGACGCAGGCGTCGACCTGTTCCTGTGCGACTCGACGAATGCCGACATCCCCGGTGTCGGGCCGTCGGAGAGCGAAATCGGGCCCAACATGCACCGCCTGATCAGGTCGGCCGAGGGTCGGGTGATCGTGGCGTGCTTCGCCTCCAACGTCGCTCGCGTGCAACAGATCATCGATGCGTCCGTGGCGTTGGGCAGGAAGGTGTCGTTCGTCGGACGCTCCATGGTGCGCAACATGGGCATCGCCCGGGAGCTGGGTTTCCTGAACGTCCACCCCGACAACGTCGTCGACATCGCGGCCGCAGAGATGCTGCCGCCCGACCGCGTGGTGCTGGTCACCACCGGCACGCAAGGCGAACCCATGGCTGCGCTGTCGCGGATGTCGCGCGGTGAACACCGCAGCATTACGCTGACCGACGGTGACCTCGTGGTGCTCTCGTCGTCGCTGATCCCTGGCAACGAAGAGGCGATCTACGGCGTCATCGACTCGCTGGCCAAGATCGGCGTCCGCGTCGTCACCAACGCCCAGGTGCGCATCCACGTCACGGGCCACGCCTACGCCGGTGAACTCCTGTTCCTGTACAACGGCATTCGCCCCCGCAACGTCATGCCGGTGCATGGCACGTGGCGGCACCTGCGGGCCAACGCCGGCCTTGCCGTGAAGTCGGGTGTGCCGCCGGAGAACGTCATGCTCGCCGAGAACGGCGTCAGCGTGGACCTGGTGGCGGGCAAGGCGTCCATCGCGGGGGCGGTGCCCGTGGGCAAGATGTTCGTCGACGGCCTGGTCACCGGCGACGTCGGCGACACCACGCTGGGCGAGCGCCTCACGCTGACGTCGGGCTTCATCGCGATCAACGTGGTGATCAAGCGCGCCACCGGGAAGCGGGCGGCACCGCCGCAGCTGCACTCCCGCGGCTTCTCCGAGGACCCGAAGGCCCTCGAACCCGCCGCGCGCAAGGTGGAGGAGGCGCTCGACGCCCTCGCCGCCGAGAAGATCACCGATCCGGCCCGCATCGCCCAGGCTGTCCGCCGGTCGGTGGGCAAGTGGGTCGGCGAGGTTTACCGCAGGCAGCCGATGATCGTGCCCACGGTCCTCGAGATCGACTGACCCCTAGACCAGCTCGGTGCCTGTTCGGGCGTCGATCAGCGTCAGGCCGCTCCCCGGCACTCCCGTGTCGACGTCCCGTGTCGACGTGGTGACGGCGATCGTCGATCCGTCCGCGCCCATCGACGTCGACTCGGCGGATCCGTCGACGGTGACCGATGCCAGCCGGCCGGGTCCGAGCAGGTCGACGACCGTGACCGTGGTGACGAACGCTCCTGATCCGGCGTCGACCGCCTCGGTGGTCACTACGGCCCTGTCCGCGTCCCCGACCACCAGGACGTCGACCACCGACTGATCGACGACCGTCACGACGTCGCCGACTGCCTCCCCGGTGTCGATGTCGACGGTGAGTACGGTCGCCGCCTGGCTGCCGGTGGTGGCGTCGTCGGCGATCGCGACGACCGCGGCCAGGGCGCCGCCGGAGGCGACGCCGAAACCGGCGGGCCAGCCATCGACGATCGCGCCCTCGCCGACGGGGTCGCCCGTGGCCGCATGCGCGACGACCAGCCGTGTGACCGCGGACTCGTCGCCGTACGTCGCGACGACGATGCGCGTGTCGTCGGAGGCGAAGGCGACCGCCACCGCCCGCTGCCCGACCAGGACGAGCGGCTCGCCGACCACACTGCCGGTTCCGGCGTCGAGGACGGCGACGTGAGCGTTGGACTCCGCGGCGTCGGCCACCGACGTGATGACGGCGGTGCGGCCGGCCAGATCGGGTTCCTGCGTCTCGGCCGTCAGCACGATCAGCGCATCGCCGGACGCCGTGGCGCGATCGCGCTCGGCCAGCAGCGCGTCGATGGCATCGTCGAACTCGCGGCGCACCCAGGCCAACACCGTCCAGGCCATCGGTGGCGCTGTCGGCGTGCCGTTGCCGAAGCCCGCCAACGGTGCCAACAGCGCGATGCCCGCCCTCGCGGCGAACGCGAGGACGGCGCTCGCGGGGGTCGCGGGTTCGTCGACCGACGGCCGGGCGGCGACCACGGCCTGCGGCTCGCCGGCCGAACGCCCGATGGGGGACGGATTCGCCGGCTCCCGGCGGGCCGGGGGCGCGTCCACCTCGACCAGGACGGTGTCGGCCGCGGCGGGTGCCGGTAGCCACCCGACGTCCCGCCGCCCGGCCGATCGCCGCGAGGAATCCGACGCCGGGGTCTCCGAACCGTCGCCTACCGGCTGGTCCGAGTCGGTCGGGTCGGCAATCGTCGGCTCCACGACGACGCCTGGTTCGGCGGGTGCTTCGGCAGCGGGCTCTTCGGACTGCGCGGGTGGACCCGGATCCGCCGCCGCGCCGTCGTCGGGCGCCACGGTCGTCTCGTCGGGTGCGCTCTCGCCGTTGATGGTGGTGTTGGCGCCGCCGGTGCTGCGGACCACGACCGGTGGCGAGGACTCAGGACCCACCTCGGCCGTCGCCCCGGTAGAGGAACCCTCGGGCGGTTGCGCGGGAATGGCCGGGTCGTTCGGTGTCGGCTCGCCCCCGGCCCCGACGTCGGTGCCGTCGACGACGTCGCTGGTCTCGGTGTCCTCGGGCGATGCCCACGCAATGCCGGTCGGGTCGGCGACCGTCAGCCCGACCCCGAGCGCGACGGCAAGTGCCCCGATGCGATTCCAGCTGGCGATTGTGGTGACCCCCGTCAGTGCCAATGGCCTGGCCTCACGCTACGAGCGCGCGGTCGGCGATGAATCGGGGGAAACCCTTGCACTCGCACGAGGTGAGCGGCATGGGCTGGGCGCCCGGCATACTCGCCGAAAACGCCGACGACGGGGTTGCCTTCTCGCGGGGTCGATCGAATAGAGTATCCAATATCTGTTGAAAGCGAGGGTCGATGCCACCGCGCACCGCTACCAAGCGCTCGGACTCCGCGGGCGCAGACAAGGGCACACCGACCGCGCGTTCGGGTGGCCCACGGTCCGACTTCGTCCGGCCCAAGACCGCCCAGCAGGCGGTCGCCGAGGCGCTGCGTCACGACATCACGACGGGAAAGCTCGCCCCCGGCAGCTGGATCGTCCAGGAGGCCGTCGCCGAACAATTCGGCATGTCGCGCATCCCGGTTCGCGAGGCGCTCAAGACCCTCGAGGCCGAGGAGTACATCACCTACGTGCCGCACAGCGGCTACCGCGTCACCAAGCTGAGCCTCGACGACCTCCTCGAGGTGTTCGAGTTGCGGGCCATCCTCGAGGAGGCGCTCATCCGGGATGCAATGCCCGCCGTCACGGCCGAGGTCGTCGACGAGATGCGTTCGGCGAACGCGGAGATGGACGCAGCGCTCGCGGCCGGCGATCTGATCGCGGTTGGCGTGGCCAACCGGCGGTTCCACTTCCTGACGTTCCAGCAGAGTGGGATGGCCAGGACCAAGCGCATCGTCACTCAGCTGTGGAACACCGCCGACGCGTACCGGCCGCTGTACTCGCCGCTGCTCGACATGGTGAAGGTCTGCGACGAACACACGTTGATGATCGACGCGATGGCCGAGCGGGACGTTGAGCGAATGGTGGTCCTCAACCACGAACACCGTTCGCACGCACTCGATCCCATCCACCGGATCTTCTCGACGGAGCCGCAGGGGGCGTGAGCGTCGCCGACCGCCTCGCCGAACTGGGCCTCGTCCTCCCGCCTCCCGCGCCGCCGAAGGGCACGTACTCGCCGAGTCGCCGGTGCGGCGACCAGCTCTGGGTCTCCGGCGCGACGGCGCGCCGCGGCGGTAGTCCTGCGCTGCGCGGTGTGGTCGGAGCGGACGTCACCGTCGACGAGGCGCGAGCACAGGCCGCGACGGCTGCGCTGAACCTCCTGGGCGCGGTCGAGGCAGCGGCTGGTCTGGACGCGGTGGCGGCGATCGTTCATTTGCGCGGATACGTCAGAGCCACAACGGAATTCGACGCACATCCCACCATCGTCGACGGTGCGTCCCAACTCTTGATCGACGTGTTCGGCGCACGGATCGGCGCGCACGCGCGCACCGCGATCGGCGTGGCCTCGCTACCGGGCGGCGCCTGCGTCGAACTCGAGCTGGTGGTCAGCCTCGCCGAGGTGGGTGGCTGACCCGATCCGCCAACCGCCCGATCGCCAGGCCAAGCACCGCTCCGGCGAGAGCGGTGAGTACCAGGGCGACCGGGTCGGACGCGGCGCCGAGCCGCCGCGGCGGTTGCGTCACCGAATCGACGCGGTCGGACTCGTGGTCGGTCGGGCCGTCGCCGGCGATCGCGGCGTCGAGCCGGTCGGCGAACTGCCCGATGATGCGGTTGCTCACCTGGGTGATGACGCCCGTGCCGAACTGGGCGATGCGACCGCTCAACTCGAGGTCGGTGGTCACCGTGACCACGGCCCTGCCTCCGTCGTCGCGCGCGAGCAGGCGCACGGTGGCCTCGGTCGTCCCGTTGCCCCGGCGGTCGCGGGCGCTGCCGCGCACGACCATCTCCCTGCCCGCGTCGTCGCGAGTGACCACGGATGCCTTGCCGGACATCGTCATTCCCACGGGTCCGACCTTGATCGCGACGTGGGCGTGGTAGTCGTCGCCGTCGCGGCGGTCGAGTCCGGCGCCCGGCACGCAGTCGATCACCTTCGGTATGTCGGTCAGTACCGACCAGGCGACGTCGAGCGGCGCGTCGACGCGGAACTCGTTGACGAGTTGCACGATTTGCCTCCAGCGGTTGTGGATCGATTCCCACCGACTTACGATTGGATACGATATACAACGCTAACGCATGGCGGGCTCAGGAGGTCTTGAACAGGATGTTGAGCAAGGGTGTCGGACTGTTCCCCACCGAGCCGACGGGGGTGATGTGCGACTACGTCCGCCTGTGCGAAGACCTGGGATACGACAACGTCTGGTTCGGCGACTCGCAAAACATCTGGCGAGAGTCGTCGACGGTGATGGGCGCGGCCGCCGTCGGCACCGATCGGATCGTGTTCGGCACCGGCGTCACCAACGCGGTCACCCGGCACCCGTCACTGCTGGCCTCGACGTGGGCAACGCTGGCCGAATTCACCGGCGGCCGTGTGGCATTGGGCATCGGCACGGGCGACTCCTCGCTGCGCACCATGGGCCTCAAGCCGCAGAAGCTCGCCGAGTTGGAGCGCTCGATCGACGATCTGCGCGCCCTGTTCCGCGGCGAGAAGGTCGCCGAGGCCACCAGCGGGGCCGAGTACCACCTGAACTACCTCGCCGAGCCGGTCGACATCCCGATCTACATCGCCGCGTCGGCGCCGAAGATCCTGGAGATGTCCGGTCGCATCGCCGACGGCGTCATCGTCCTGGTCGGCACCGCACCGCACTTCATCGAAGCCGCGCTCGCCACGATCGAGAAAGGCGCCGCTGCGAGCGGCCGCACGCTCGACGACCTGCACATCGTGCTGTGGACGCCGACGGCGATCGGGGACGACAGCACCGAGGCGCGCGACCTGGTCCGCGCCCACGTCTCCCGCGTCGCGATCCGCCCGCTGCCCGCGAAGGTCGACCCCGCGCTGGAGAAGGCGATCGACCGCATCCGCGAGAAGTACGACTACTACGAGCACATGAACACCGAAGCCGCGCACGCCGATCTGGTGCCCGACGAACTCGTCGACCTGTTCGCGCTGGCCGGAACTCGCGACGAGTGCGCACAGCGGCTCTCCGAGATCGAGTCGCTCGGTGTCGACCAGGTGTCGATCGTTCCGTTCGTCCGGCCCGGCCAGAGCCGTGAGGGCACCATCCGGGCCTTCTCCGAGATCGTCGGCGATCTGACCGTTCGCGACGGACACGACTCGTGACCCGTGCCGGGGCGGCCGATCCGGGAGCGCATCCCGCGCCCGGCAGCGCCGTGCCCGGGGCGCCGCCGCCGCTGCGGCGGCCGCTGACCGCAGCCGACGGGGTGCCCGATCCGGTGCGCCCCGAGTTGCGGACGACGCCGAAAAGCCCTTCACTGCAATCACTTGCAGAGCACTCGAGTCGCGGCGGTAGCTCGTCGCTCACCGCCGCGGCCGCGATGGTGGGGATCGCGGCGGGCCTCGAGATCGCAGGAATCCTGACGCGGCGACGACGCCGCTAAATGTTGACGCACATCACAGTGCTTCGTATAGTGTATCCAATATTCATCGACCCTCGGAGGTCTCTCTGATGTCTCGTTTCCCCAAGCTGATCGGCGCCGTCTTCGCCGCCACCGCCCTGCTCGTCGGCACCACGGCGTGCGCCGACGAGGGTGCGGGCCCGGGGGAGGGAGGCGGTGGCTCGGGCACCGACACGCTCAGCATCTCCGCGACCGGCGTCGACAGCCTGCCGTTCATGGCGATCCTGCAGGCCGGCATCAACAAGAAGTGGTTCGAGGAAGAGGGATTGAAGGTCGACCTCTTCTCCGGTGGCGGCGGGGGCAACACCCTGCGCGTGGTCACCAGCGGTGACGCCGACATGGCCATCGCGGGCAACAGCTCAGTGCTTCTCGCTGCGCAGCAACCGAATTCGAATCTCAAGGTCATCGCGCCGTGGTTCCAGGTGAACGACTTCTCCTGGATCTCCCCGCCGGGACGCAACATCGCCGGAGCGACGCTCGGCTTCAGCTCGGCAGGCTCCTCGACCGAACTCCTCGTCAAGGGTCTCGAGCGCAAGCTCGGCCAGGGCGTGCGCGCCCAAGCCGTCGGTCAGATGGGCGACAACTGGACGGCCGCCAAGGCGAACCAGATTACGGCCGGCTGGGCCATGCAGCCGTTCATCGCCGACAAGCAGGCGTCCGACGATGCGCAGATCCTGGTCAACTCGCGCGACGTGCTCGGCGACCTGCCCGCCGATCTGGTCGCCATCAACACCGAGTACGCCGAGGCCAACGGCGAGAACGTCAAGACGTTCTTCAAGGTCGCGGACCGGCTCAACGAGTGGGTGGTGTCGAGCCCCGACGAGGCGGCCACCGAGATCGCACCGCTGGTGGGCGTGTCGCCCGAAGTCATGAAGGCGGCGTTCGCGAACAGCCCCGACCTCGCCAAGGGCTACTCGCTGAAGGTGGATGCCGACGGGCTGAAGAACCTGTCGGACCTGATGGTCGCCGCGGGCCAGATCGAAGCCCCCGTCGACTGGGCCACCGTCCTGGATCAGCAGTACCTGCCCGAAGACGCCAAGACGTCGTTCTGATCGACACCGCTAGACACACCGATCCCGAGAGGTGAACCCGTGAACTCCCAAGGCATCGAGATGGCCGGGGTGTCAGTGGTATTCGACACGCCCGAGCGCAAGGTCACTGCGGTCACCGGCATCGACCAGACCGTTCCCCACTCGAGTTTCGTGTCGATCGTCGGCCCGAGTGGGTGCGGCAAGTCGACGCTGCTGGCCGTCGTGTCGGGCCTGCAGAAGGCGACCACCGGCTCGGTCAGCGTGGCAGGCAAGCCGGTCACCGGGCCCGACCCCAAGATCGGCGTGGTCTTCCAGGAGGACTCGACGCTGCCGTGGCGCACCGTCGAGGAGAACGTGGCGTTCGCGATGGAGATGATCGGGACCCCGAAGGCGACGCGCAAGCAACGCGCGCAGGACACCATCGAACTGGTGGGGCTCGGCGGCTTCGAGAAGTCCTACCCCTCGATGCTCTCGGGGGGCATGCGGCAGCGCGTCGCGCTCGCCCGCACGCTCGCCGTGCAACCCGAGGTGGTCCTGATGGACGAGCCGTTCGCGGCGCTCGATCAGCAGACCCGGCTGTTCCTCGGCGCCGAGGTCCGCCAGATCTGGGCACGCACCAAGCAGACGATCATGTTCGTCACCCACGACATCTCCGAGGCGATCCTGCTCTCGCAGCAGGTGTGGGTGATGTCCTACCGTCCGGGCACGATCATCGACGTGGTCGACATCGACCTGCCCGCCGAGCGCGACGCGGGCGTGGTCTCGACGCCGCGGTTCAACGAACTGCACAACCGCATCTGGGGTTCGTTGCAGGCCGAGTCGATGCGCGGATTCAAGCAGCAGGAGACGGGCGAGACACCCGCGGAGCGCGAGGACGAGGTGGCGGCGACGTGACCGCGTCCATCACCGCCACCGACGACCCGCCCATGCAGACCACGCCCCCGCAGGCAGCAACGCCCGAGCCGACGCCGCGCAAGCGCAGGTTCGGCGACCTGGCGGTCGGCATGGGCTCCACCATCGGGCTGGTGCTGCTGTTCACCGCCCTGGCCGAGATCGGCTCCCGCGCAGGCTGGTGGACTGACGCCGTCCTGCCCGCACCGTCGGTGATCTTCGAAGCCCTCGGCCGCCTGCTCACCGAGCCGCAGTTCTGGCTCGACGCACAGCGCACCGGCGTCGAGGTGTCGCTGTCGATCCTGTTCGGGTGCTTCCTCGGTTTCGTTGCGGGCCTGCTGTTCTGGAAGGTGCCACTGCTGGGCCGGGTGTTCGAGCCCTACCTGGTGTCGTTCTACGCCGTGCCGCTCGTGCTGTTCTACCCGGTGATGATCGTGCTGGTCGGCATCAACGCGATGTCCGTCATCATCCTGGCGACGATCATGGCCGCGATCCCGATGGCACTGAACACCGCGGTCGGGCTGAACCAGATGCCGCCGGTGTACCTGAAACTCGCGCGCTCGCTGCGTGCGTCACCCCGGCAGACCCTGTTCGCCATCGCGATCCCGGCCGCGGGACCGTACATCGTCGCCGGGTTGCGCCTGGCCGTGGTCTACGCGTTGATCGGCACGATCGCGATGGAGTTCACCACGGCCCAGGCCGGTCTGGGCTACCGTATCCGGTACCTGTACGAGATCTTCGACAACACCCAGATGTTCGCCTACATCGTGGTGGTCCTGCTGCTGTCGTGCCTGCTGACGCTCGTCTTGGCAGCCGTCGAGCGGCTCCTGCTGCGAGGGAGGAACTCGTGACCGCGACACTTCCGCAGACCCCCCGGACGCCGGAGGCCGCAGCGGTACCGGCACGTCGGCGCCCCACGCTGCGCCGGGTGCTCGGCAGCCAGCTCTTCGGTGCGTCCGCGTTGGCGGTCCTCGTCGTCGTGGCATGGGAGGTGATGTCCGGCCTGACGTTCGTGATCCCGTCGCCGCTGCAAACCCTCACCGTGCTCGTCGAGAACCTGTCCGATCCGGCGTACCTGTTCGACCTGAGGGTGACGGCGCAGTCGGTGCTGATGGCCTTCGTCATCGGCACGGCCGTCGGTGGCGCAACCGGTTTGGCGCTCGGCCTGTCCCGCCGGCTGCGGACCATCTTCGAGCCGCTGATCATCATGCTCAACGGCATCCCGAAGATCGTGCTGTACCCGGTACTCCTGCCGATCTTCAGCCTGTCCGGCTCCAAGGTCGTCATGGGCGTGCTGTTCGCGCTGTTCCCCGTACTCGTGAACGTCTCCACCGGGGTCCAGGAGATTCCCAAGGTGTATTGGAAGCTGGCCCGCTCGGTGCAGGCCAATGCGTGGCAGACGTTGGTGCACATCATCTTTCCCGCCATCCGCAGGCCGATGCTGACCGGTGTTCGGCTGGCCGTCAGCCTCGCGGTCGTCGGCGTGGTGCTCTCGGAGTTCTTCGCCACCCGACGCGGTCTGGGCCGCGTCGTCCTGCAGGCCTACAGTCACGGCGACTACCCGTCGATGGTGGCCACCATCATGCTGCTGATCACCATCTCCTTCGGTATCTCGATCGCGCTGTGGCAGTGGGAGAAACGGCTCCATTGATGTCCCCATCGCCTGAGCCGGGTACCGCCCGAGGATCGGTCGGCACGTCGGTGCGGCGCCGGGAGGACGACCGGATGCTCGGCGGGAACGGCCGGTTCCTCGCCGATCACTCCGCAGGCGCCGCGCACGTCGTGTTCGTGCGCTCCACCCAGGCGCACGCCACGATCGATCGCGTCGACATGGCTGCCGCGCAGGCAATGCCGGGCGTGCACGGTGTGTTCCTGGCCGCGGATCTCGGGCTCGCCGACACCCCGATCCCGGCGCTGACCATCCCGGACCCCGACTTCACCGCCGCCACGTCGCTGAGGCTCGCCGAGCAGCGACTGCCCATCCTGGCCACCGCCACCGTGTACTACGTCGGCCAACCGATCGCCGTGGTGATCGCCGACGACCGGTACCTGGCCGAGGACGCCGCCGAGCACGTCGAGGTGTCGTACCGGCCGCTGCCGCCGGTGGTGGACGCCGAAGAGGCCCTGAAACCGACCAGTCCCGTGCTCTTCGATCACCTCGCCGGCAACGAGGCCGCCAGTCTCGAGTACTCGTTCGGTGACCCCGAGGCCGCCTTCGCGGCCGCGCATCACGTGGCCGAGGGCACCTACCGGATGGAGCGGCACGGCGCCGTCCCACTCGAATGCCGCGGCGTGTTGGTCGATTACGACCCGGCGCGGCAGCGGGTCGACGTCACGACGTCGACTCAAGTACCGCACATGGTGCGCAACGCGATCTGCGCGGTGACGGGCTGGACGCGTGAGGACGTCAAGGTCTCGGTACCCGACGTCGGCGGCGGGTTCGGCACCAAGGCCAACGTCTACGGCGAGGAAGTGGTGCTCGCCGTGCTGGCACGCCACACCGCCCGCAGGCTCATCTGGACCGAGGACCGCCAGGAACACCTCGTCGCGAGCGCCCAGGCGCGCGATCAGCTGCATCGCGCCCGGCTCGCCGTCGACGCCGACGGCCGAATCCTGGCCTGGGAGGACGACTTCGTCGTCGACATCGGCGCGGGCAGCCTGTGGGTGTCCGGCATCGTCGCCAACACCGCGATCCACCTCATGGGTCCGTACCGGATCCCCTCCGTGCACGTCAGCGGCCGCGCTGCCCTGACCAACAAGACCCTCGTCGCGCAGTACCGGGGCGCCGGCCGTCCCGAGGCCACCTTCGCACTCGAGCGCAGCCTCGATGCGGCCGCCGCAGCCCTCGGGCTGTCGATGGCGGAGATCCGCCGACGCAACCTCCTCACCGCAAAGGACATGCCCTACGCCCGGCCGATCCCGTACCGCGACGGCGTGCCGATCGCGTTCGACGGCGGCGACTACGTCGCGTGCCTCGAGTCGGCGGTCCGGGCACTGCCCGCCACCGAGGTCGAGCACTGCGCCGCCGAGCATCCCGACCACCGCATCGGCTATGGACTCTCGTCGTACCTCGAGGCGACGGGCCGTGGCCCGCACGAGACCGCCCGGATGCGGCTGCGCTCGGACGGCCGGTTCGAGGTCACGGCGGGCGCGGCGTCCGCGGGCCAGGGACACGAGACGGTCTTCGCGCAGGTGGCCGCCGATGCCCTCGGCGTGCCACTGGGACAGGTGCACTACCGGCCCGCCGACACCGAACGGCTGCCCGACGGCGTCGGCACCTTCGCCAGCCGGTCGGCCATCCTCGCCGGCTCCGCGGTGCACCAGGCCGCAGGCGAACTGATCGACCTGGCCTCGGGCCGGGCCGCCGCACTCCTCGGCCTCGACGCAGAAGAGGACGTCGTCGACTACGTCGACGGACGGTTCCGCGCAGGGGCCCGAACGGTGGACTGGGCCGACCTGGCCGCCGCACGGTGCGTGGGCGGCGCCGACGAAGGCGGTCCCGCGCTCGACGTCAGCACCGTGTTCCGCGTCCCGACGGTGACGTGGACGATGGGGGTCCACGCGGTCATCCTCGGCGTGCACCGCCGCACCGGCATCGTGAAGGTGTTGCGCTACGCGGTGTCTCACGAGGGCGGCCGCGAGATCAACCCCCGCATCGTCGAGGGCCAGATCGTCGGCGGTGTCGCCCAGGGGATCGGCGGCGCGCTGTTCGAGGCGTGGCGCTACTCGGCGACCGGTGAACCGACGTCCACGACCTTCGCCGCCTACCACCTGCCGCTGACCACCGACGTACCCAACGTCGTCGTCAACCACCTCCACGTCGACACCCCGGTCAATCCGATCGGCGTTCGCGGTGCGGGGGAGAGCGGCACCATCGCGGTGTACTCGGCGATCGCGAGCGCCGTGGACGACGCCGTGGGAGGTGGCCTCCACGTGGCGACGACGCCGATCCACAGCGGCGACCTGTGCCGGGCGATGACGGGGGCTCCTGCGTGAAGCCGGCCGAATTCGCCTATCACAGGCCGGAATCGGTCGCCGAGGCACTGCACCTGCTGGCCGAGGACCCCGATGCCAAACTGCTGGCGGGCGGGCAGTCCCTCCTGACGCTGATGAACCTGCGGCTCGCGCGACCCTCGGCCATCATCGACGTCGGCAGGCTCACCGAGTTGAGCCGCATCTTCGACGACACCGACGATCTGATCCTTGGCGCGCTGGTGACCCACCGCACGGTGGAGGTCGACCCGTTGATCGCCGCGCGCGCACCTCTGCTGTCCGACGCGGCGCGCTACATCGGTCACGTCGGCATCCGCAACCGCGGCACCATCGGTGGCTCGATCGCCCATGCCGACCCCGCCGCCGAGATGCCCTTGGCGACACTGGTACTCGGCGCGACGTTCCACGTCGATTCCCTCGCCAGGGGCAGGCGCGAGGTGCCCGCCGACGAGATGTTCGTGTCGTTCTACACCAACGCGCTGGAACCCGACGAGATGGTCACGTGGATCTCCGTGCCCGCGATCCGGCCGGACCAGGGCTGGGGCTTCGTCGAGTATGCCCACCAGCACGGCGACTACGGGCTCGCGGGCGCGGGTTGTCTGATCACCCTGCGGCCCGACGGACGTATCGGAGCGTTGCGGGCGGCGGCTCTGAGCGTCGCCGACCGACCGCTACCGTTCGCCGGCGACGACGCGGTGGGCATGCTGCCCGGCGATCGGCTCTTCGAGGACCTCGCCCAGGCCTGGACCAGGGACGTCCAACCGGCCGCCGACGACGCCGACTACGCCCGCCGGTTGTGCGCGACCGCACTCGCCGAATCGATGGCCGAGGCGACTCGGCGTGCCACCGCCGTCAGAGGGGAGTCCCACCTTGTCCACTGATATCCCGGCCACTGGCACCCCGGCGCAAGTGACGATCACGGTGACCGTCAACGGCCGATCGGTATCGCGATCGGTGCCGCCGCGACGCGTCCTCGCCGACTTCCTGCGCGACGATCTCGGTCTCACCGGAACGCATCTCGGATGTGAGCACGGGGTGTGCGGAGCGTGCACGGTGTTCGTCGACGGCCGGTCCGCACGGGCGTGCCTGACACTGGCCGTCCAGGTCGACGGGATGCGCGTCGACACCGTCGAGGGGCTCGACCAGTTCGAGGAGTCGGCGCGGCTGCGCAAGGCGTTCTCCGAGCGTGGCGGCCTGCAGTGCGGGTTCTGTACCCCTGGCTTCCTGGTCAGCGCGGTGGAGTTGCTCCGGGACCCCGATGCCGAGAAGCCGCTCACCGCCGACTCGGTGCGAGAGTCGCTGTCGGGCAACATCTGTCGATGCACCGGGTACCAGGGCATCGTGGCGGCGGTCCTCGATGCCGCGGCGCCCCCGGACAGCGGGGACAGTGCCGACTGACGGCGGTGGGCCCGCCGTGTCGTCACCACGCCGGCGGGTTCGGGAACTGCTGCGTCCCGTCGGTCGCAGCAGGTGGGGGATGGCGGCATGCCTCGCGCTGGCGCTCGGAGCCATCCTCGCGGTGGCTGCCGCCCTCGACCGCGGGGAGACGGGATCGGCGGTGGCACTGGGCTTCGTCCTGGTCGCCGTGCCGTCGCTCCCGCAGGCCTGGCGGCAGGCGGTCCCCGTCATGGCCATCAGGTCCGGGGCGGTGGTCCTCGGTGCGGGAGCCGCCGTGCTCGCCGTCGACCACCCGATCGCCCTCGGCGTGGCGACCGTGACGGCCGCGGTCGTCGGCGCGTTCGCGAGCAGGGTCGGACCGACTGCAGGCCTGGCGGTCGTGCTGGTCGCCGTCGACGTGGCGCACGTCGGCGGGGCGCAGCGGTTCCCGGTGGCCGCGCTGCTGTCCTACGCGGCAGGGGCCGCGCTGGTCGTGGTGGCCTGGACGGTGTGGTTCGCGGGCTCCCGCGTCGTGCGATCCGCCGGCGGTCGACCGGAACCAGTCGGCACGGTGCAGTCGGGCCGACCAGTGTCGAGGGACGCGGGCGGGCACGCCGTCCGGGTTGGCGTCGCGGTCGCGGTCGCCGTCCTGCTCGCTGGTTTGCTGCCCGACGATCTGGTGGGCGGTCACTGGCTGGTCACCAGCGTGCTGCTCACCGTGCAGCCCACCGCGGCGGACACCGGAATGCGGCTGGCACAGCGGCTTTCGGGCAACGCCGTGGGCGCGCTGATCGCCGCGGTCCTGCTGGGCGCGCGGCCCGGCTTCGTGGTGATCGCCGCCGCGACGGTGGTGCTGTTCACGCTGGCGATGGCACTGCGGCCGGTGAACTACACGTGGTGGGCGGTGACGGGACCGCCCGTCCTGCTGGTCATCAGCGAGTACCCGGCGCTGTTCCCCTGGTACGAGGGCGGCGTGCGTCTGCTCATGAATCTGGCGGGCGCTGCGATCGTGGTCGCGGTGGTGTTCGGGCCATTACTGCTGGGCCGGTTCACCTCTCGAGACCGGCTTCCCCGAGAAGGCAAATTCGGATAGTGTATACAAAATCCAAACAAGGAGGAGTCAGGTGAGTTCGCTGCTCGTGGAGGACATCGGCCTCCTGGTGCACGGCGACCGGTCGATGGCGCCGATTCGCGACACCACGCTGCTCATCGAGGACGGCCTCATCGCAGCGATCGGCACCGGTGGCGAAGACGCCGACCGGGTCCTTTCGGCGAACGGGCTCACCGTGATGCCGGGTCTGGTCGACGGCCACGTCCACCCCACCTTCGGTGAGTGGACACCGGCTCAGAACGCCGTCGGGTGGATCCACAACTATCTGCACGGCGGCACCACCTCGATGGTCTCGGCCGGTGAACTGCACATCCCCGGTCTGGCATTCGACGCCCTCACCCCCGAACTGGTGTTGAGCATCGCGATCACCAGCAAGCACACCACCGGACGCATGCGGCCGTCGGGAGTCAAGGTCGACGCGGGCACGGTCCTGCTCGTTCCGGGCATGACGGAGGAGCACTTCGACCGTGCGCACCGCGAGGGCATCGACCAGCTCAAGTTCATCTTCTACGACTGGAATCGGCTGGGCGACGGCGAAGCCCAGCGCTACGTTCAGTGGGCCCATGAACGCCGCATGACCGTCAAGATGCACTCCGGCGGAGTGTCCCGGTCGGGTTCGAGCCGCGTGGCCGGCGCCGACGTGGTCATGGCCGTGAGACCCGATGTGGTGGGCCACATCTCGGGTGGACCGATCCCACCGCCGGACTCGGACATCAAGGCCATCATCGCCGGCCTGCCCGACACGTACGTCGAGGTGTGCAGTTCCAACAACTACCGAGCCACCACGGTGGTGGTCGACGAGCTGACCCGGCATGGCCGGCTCGACCGGCTGACGCTGGGCACCGACACACCCGGCGGCACCGGGGTCATCCCGCGCGGCATGCTGCGCAACGTGTGCTTCATCGCCTCGGTGTGCGGCATGGACCCGGTGTCGGCCGTTGCCGCCGCCACCGGTCAGACCGCTCGTGCACACGGGCTGCACACCGGCGTCATCGCCGAGGGCATGCCCGCCGACCTGCTGGTCCTCGGACCCATCACGGGGTCCACGGCGACCGATGCGCTGGAATGCTTCGCCATGGGCGACCTGCCCGGCATCGCGTCGGTACTGGTCGACGGGGTTCCGCTGGTCGCCACTCGCAGCGAGCAGACACCTCCGCCGAGCAGGGCGGTGACCTGGCGCGGTGCGCCACGGCGTCGCGAGGCGGACCGACCGACCCCGGCCGGAGCGCACGCCTCCGGCTGCTGCTGACACGTTTCATCCGGCCCCCGATAGATCAGGAGTTCCCATGTCCACGAGGCCTTCTCAACACACCGGACCCACCACGCCGGACGTCCTGCTCCGGGTCGACAGCCTGCTCGACGACGAGGAGCGCCAGATCCGGGATACCGTGCGCGCGCTGGTCAAGAGTCGCATCGCACCCGACATCGCCTCCTGGTACGAGAAGGGTGAACTGCCCGCCCGCGAACTGGCCGTCGAACTCGGCAGCCTCGGACTGCTCGGCATGCACCTGGAAGGCTACGGCTGCGCAGGGACGTCAGCCGTGGCCTACGGCCTGGCCTGCCTCGAACTCGAGGCAGGCGACTCCGGCATCCGCTCGCTGGTCAGCGTCCAGGGGTCTCTGGCCATGTTCGCCCTGCACGCGTTCGGCAGCGAGGAGCAGAAGCAGCACTGGCTGCCGGAGATGGCGGCCGGCCGCAAGATCGGGTGCTTCGGGCTGACCGAACCGGACTTCGGCTCCGATCCGGCCGGGATGCGCACTCGCGCAGCCCGATCCGGCGACGACTGGGTGCTCAACGGCACGAAGACCTGGATCACCAACGGCTCGGTCGCCGACGTCGCGATCGTGTGGGCTCGCACCGACGACGGCATCAGGGGCTTCGCCGTTCCCACCGACACACCGGGCTTCACCGCCCGCACCATCACCGCCAAGATGTCGCTACGCGCATCGGTCACCAGCGAACTGGTGCTCGACGACGTGCGACTGCCCGAGAGCGCCCGCCTCCCCGGGGCGACCAGTCTGCGGGCTCCGCTGAGCTGTCTCAACGAGGCCAGGTTCGGCATCGTCTTCGGTTCGGTGGGCGCCGCCAGGGATTGCCTGGAGACCGCGCTGAGCTATGCGCAGTCGCGCATGCAGTTCGACCGGCCGATCGGCGGATTCCAGCTCACCCAGCAGAAGTTGGCCGACATGACGCTGGAGTACGGCAAGGCATTCCTGCTGGCGATCCACCTCGGCCGGGCCAAGGACGGCGACGGACTGCGGCCCGAGCAGGTCAGTCTGGGCAAGCTCAACAACGTCCGCGAAGCGATCGCGATCGCACGCACCGCGCGCACCATCCTGGGTGCCAGCGGCATCACCGGCGAGTATCCGGTGATGCGGCACGCCAACAACCTGGAATCGGTGTTGACCTACGAGGGCACCAGCGAGATGCATACCCTGGTGATCGGGCAGGCGCTCACCGGCACCGCCGCGTTCCGCTGACGGGTCGGGTCGGGAACGCAGGGAAGGCACGGTAGAGCACGGTGGCCGAATCGATCGACGAGTACTTCACCGCGACCATCTCGGCACTGACGGTGCCCGATGATCCGAACCCCGAAGTGCTGCGCGGTTTCTCGCCGTCACAGTGCCTCGAGGTCTTCGACGCACAGCTGGGCAGCAGGCACCTCGACCTGGCCGCGCGGTGGCTACGGTCACGGGGCAAGGGCTTCTACACGATCGGCTCCGCGGGCCACGAGAGCAACGCGGGCGTCGCGGCGGCGCTGCGCCCAACCGACCCCGCGCTGCTGCACTACCGCTCCGGCGGCTTCTTCCTCGCCCGCGCGGCCCAGGTGACGGGCAGTGACCCGCTGCGCGACGTGCTGCTCGGGCTGGTGGCCGCCACCGAGGAGCCGATCTCCGGGGGCAGGCACAAGGTGTTCGGCCGCCACGACCTCAACGTGATCCCGCAGACCTCGACCATCGCCTCCCATCTGCCGCGGGCACTGGGCGTGGCCTTCTCGATCGCCAGGGCGCGCAAGCTCGGCGTCGAGAGCGCCTGGCCCACCGATGCGCTTGCGGTGTGCAGTTTCGGGGATGCCTCGGCCAACCACTCGACCGCGGTCGGCGCCATCAACGCCGCGATGCACACCGCCTATCAGGGTCTGCCGATGCCGCTGCTGCTGGTGTGCGAGGACAACGGGATCGGCATCAGCACGCGGACGCCGCAGGGGTGGATCGCGCGTACCTACGACGACCGCGAGGGACTGCGGTACTTCAGCGCCGACGGCCGTGATCTGCCGTCGGTGCTCGCCGTCGCCGGTGAGGCTGCGGCGTTCGTCCGCACTCACCGCAAGCCCGCGTTCCTGCACCTGCGAACCGTGCGCCTGATGGGGCACGCGGGATCGGACTACGAACCGGCGTACCGCAAGCCGGACGAGATCACGGCCGACTTCGCGCGAGACCCGCTGACCTGCACCGCCCAGCTGCTCGTCGAGGCCGGGGTCGTCGACCCTCGGCAGGTGCTCGACGCCTACGAGGCGAAGCGCACCCGTGTGCTCGAGATGGCCGCCGAGGTGGCAGAACTCGCCCAGCTCGACGAGCCCGCCGCCGTGATGGCGCCACTGCGCGAGAGCCTTGCCGACGCCGTCTCGGCCACCGAGGAGGCGGCCGCGGCCCCTCGGGACGACGCCACGGCCGGCGCCACGCCGGTGACCGTCGCCCAGGCGATCAACCGCGCGCTGGACGGAGTTCTGGCGGCGCACCCCGAGGCGCTGGTGTTCGGCGAGGACGTCGCACGCAAGGGCGGCGTCTACGGCGTGACGCGCGGTCTGCAAGCGCAGTACGGCACGGCGCGGGTGTTCGACACGCTGCTCGACGAGCAGTCCATCCTCGGCCTCGCCCTGGGCGCCGGGGTGTCGGGGCTGCTGCCCATCCCCGAGATCCAGTACCTGGCCTACCTGCACAACGCCGCCGACCAGATTCGCGGTGAGGCTGCCACGCTGCAGTTCTTCTCCAACCGGCAGTACCGCAACCCGATGGTCGTCCGCATCGCCGGGTACGGCTACCAGAAGGGGTTCGGCGGGCACTTCCACAACGACGACTCGATCACCGCCATCCGGGACATCCCCGGCGTGGTCATCGCCTCACCGGCCCGCCCGGACGACGCTGCGGCGCTGCTGCGTTCGTGTGTGATCGCGGCCAAGACGGCGGGCACCGTGTGCATCTTCCTGGAGCCCATTGCGCTCTATCATGGCCGCGACCTTCACGACGACGGCGACGAGCTGTGGCTCGCGCCCGACACCGGCGGCGTCGCGCCCGTGGGCCGCGCCCGAACCCACGGTGACGGAGGCGATCTCACCATCGTGACGTTCGGCAACGGGCTGCGGATGAGCCTGCGGGTGTCGCGCCGGTTGGCCGAACTCGGCATCTTCGCGCGCGTGGTCGACCTGCGGTGGCTCGCGCCACTTCCGGTGCGCGACATCCTGTCCGAGGCGGCGGCCACGGGCCGCGTGCTGGTCGTCGACGAGACCCGCGAGAGTGGCGGTGTGAGCGAGGGTGTCGTGACCGCGCTGATCGACCACGGCTACGCGGGCGGTCTGGCACGGGTGGCGAGCCGCGACAGCTTCATCCCGCTGGGCGATGCGGCGCTGGAGGTCCTGCTTTCCGAGGACACGATCGCCGACGCCGCCATCAAGCTGGTGCGTTCGACGCAGCGCTGATCGACGGTGGATGAGAGATCACTCATCTCGCTCTCGGGGGCAGTTCACGGAGGACCGCGAGACTCGGAGGTGTCGGGACAACACCTACACGAGGAGTCACCATGAGAGCCCCCTTGAGCGCGTCGCTACTGCTGGCCGTCGCACTCGCCGGATTCGGCGTCGCGGGTGCGGCGACGGCCGTCGCGAGCCCCACCGACCCCAGGTCCGTCGCCACCGTCACGGCGGTCGCGATGGACGACGACTGGGATGACGACGACTGGGACGACCGGTTCGACGACGACCAGGACGACGACTGACGATCGTCTCGGCCGGGCGCACCCACCGTCGAGGCGGTGGGTGCGCCGTCCCGGTCAGGCGATGGCCTCGAGCCGATACCCCATGCCGCGCAGCGTCACGAACCGCTCGGCCCCCAGTTTGCGCCGCAGATAGCGCACGTAGACGTCGACCACGTTCGAGCCGGGGTCGTAGTCGTAACCCCACACCTGGCTGAGCAACTGTTCGCGAGAGAGCACCTGCCCGGGGTGGCGCAGGAACGCCTCGGCAAGGGCGAATTCGCGCGCCGACAGATCGATGGTGCGGCCGTCGACGTGGGCGCGGCGCGACCGCAGGTCCAGCCGCAGCCCACCACAGGCCAGCGCCGTGAGGTCGCCGCCGCGGTCGGTGGCCAGGCGCAGCCTGACTCGGGCCAAGAGTTCCTCGAAGCGAAACGGCTTGGGAACGTAGTCGTCGGCGCCGCCCTCGAGTCCCGCGACGGTGTCTTGGACGCTGGTGCGGGCGGTGAGGACGATGACGGGAATCGACGATCCCTCGGCACGGAGGCGTTCGAGTACGGCGAACCCGTCCATGCCGGGCAGTCCGATGTCGAGTACCAGCAGATCGAAGTCGCCGCTGCGGGCATACTCGTAGGCGGCGGGGCCGTCTGCCACCACGGTCACGGCGAATCCGTTCGCGGACAGTCCCTTCCGGATGAACGACGATATGCGTGGCTCGTCCTCGGCGATCAGGATTGCGGCCATTGGTCCTCCACGGCTGGGATGACGAGGGTGAACGTGGCGCCGCGTCCCTCGACGCTGTCGAGCAGGACGTCGCCGCCGTGTGCGACCGCGATGGCGCGCACGATCGACAGGCCTAGGCCTGCCCCGTCGGAGTGGTGACCGCGCTGCTCGCCGCGGGCGAAGCGCTCGAAGATGCGGGCACGGTCGGTCGGGCTGACCCCGGGTCCAGAGTCCGAGACCCAGAATCGCAGCCAGCCGCCGGAGACGGCGGATCCGACGCCGATCCAGTCGCCGGGTGCGGTGAACCGGCAGGCGTTGTCCGCCAGCGCGATCAGCGCCTGGGTGATGCGCTGCCGGTCGAGCAGTGCCACCACGGGTGCGGTGCCCTGCAGGGTGAAGGCGCGGTCGCCCAGGCCGCAGAGTTTCTCGAACGCCTCCTCGGTCAGGTCGCGGACGTCGACCAGCTCCGGCCGCAAGAACGAGGGCTGTTCGGAATGAGCCAGCAGCAGGAGATCCGAGACCATGCGGTTCATCCGGGTCAGCTCGTCGTCGACGAGTGCGACGGTCGAGCTGACGTCGGCCGGGTCGGTCGGCTCCAGGACGTCGAGATGACCGCGGACGATCGTGATCGGCGTCTTCAGTTCGTGTCCCGCGTCGTCGATGAAGCGGCGCTGAGCGGCCACTCCACCCTCCACGCGGTCGAGCATGCCGTTGACGGTGTCGACCAACGCCGAGAGTTCGTCGCGGTCACCACCGTTCTCCGACGGGATTCGTTGCGAGAGATCGGAATCGGAGATGCTGCGGGCCGTCGCGACCACGTCGCGGATGGGCCGCAGGATGCGGCCGGCCAGCACCCAGGCGGCGACGGCGGCACCGAGCAGCGTCGCAGACCCGACGAGCAGCATCAGCCGGGCGGCATTGGCGGCCTCGGCCCGCTCGGCATCGCCGAGATACGCGGCGACGATGACCCCGCGACCGGCGTCACCGCCGAGGGCAACGGGAATGGCCAGGTAACGGACCTCGCCGACGTCGCCGTGCTGATAGCGGCCCTCCGATGGCTCGGTCACCGATCCGACGAGTGCGGCGAACTCGGCGTCGCCCGCCAACACCTCCGGCGTGCCCGGCTCCTGGCGGCTCTGCGTGCGGTACTCGCCGTCGACGTAGCCGAGGAACTTCTCGTTCGGCCGCGCGATGTTGTACGCGATCGCCTCCCGGATCACCTCGTCGACGGTGCCGAACGGTTCCCCGGTGCGGGGGTTGACGCCGGGCTCGGTCAACTCGGAGAACTCCTGGACCTCGAAGCGCAGGGCCTCATCCATGCGGGCGTTGATGGATGACACCAGCAGCAGCCAGGTCACCAGCGTGACCACGCCGAGTGCCGCCATCACCAGCAGGAGCATCCACCCGATGATCCGGGTGCGGGCAGCAGATGGCAGGACGCGCCGCCACGATCGCACCGGTGCGTCGGCGCTCGCGGCGGTCATCGGTGCTCTGGGGGAGGCATGGCTGTCCACCATCCTGCCGTAGGCGGTCGGCGCGCTCAGTCGTCGTCACCGTCGTCATCCCCGTCGGCGTCGTCGTCCCAGTCGTCGGCGTCGTCACCGCGCCAGACCGCGGGCGGCGGCTCGGCGACACCGGCGGACGGTGCCGGCGGCGGGGGAGCCACCGCGGGTGTGGGGACGGTCGGCGGCGGCTCGGACGGAGGGTTGGGCAGGACGTCAGGGGGTGCCGGAAGGACGGGCTGAATCCGCTGCGGGGCGTCGACCCGAATGGACCTGATCGGGTCACCGTCCGACGTCGGCATCACCGCGACCGCAGTCGCTCCTACGCCGGCGACGACACCGAGGCCGACGAGGACCACCAGAAGCGTGCGCACCCGATCGATCCTCGCGGCCGGCGATGTCGCCGCGGTGAGAGGCAGATGAGAGCACTCTCATCCGACTCAGCGCTTCTCCGCGTACGCCGACCACTCGATCTCGGATGCGGGCAGCTCGCGCCCGGTGGGCCGAACGTACCGCTCGTGCAGTTCGTTCGGGCCGAGCTGTTCGATCAGCCGCCAGCCGTAACCCTCGAGGAAGTCCTCGGCGTCCTCGGGTGCCAACCCGAACTTCCAGATCTCGCGGCGCTGCCGGAACCGCCGATACAGCGACGTGGCGCCGTAGAGGTCGGCACCGGAGATGAAGTCGGCGCGGACGTAGGTGAGGTCGAGCCGACTGCCCGCGGGCGCTCCGGCCAACTGGGCGAAGGTGGCCCGCACGGCCGACTCGGTGAGGTACTGGGTGACGCCCTCCCACACGAAGAACGTGCGGGCGTCCGAGGGATAGCCGTGCGCGGCCAGCACCGCGAAGAGGTCGTCACGCTCGAAGTCGATCGGAACCCGCCGAACCGAGGGCGGCGGCGCGCCGAGGACGCGCGCGACGACGTCGTGCTTGCGTGCCACGTTGACCGGCAGGTCGACCTCGTACACCGGCACGTCACTGACCCGGGCCGTCCGGTACGCCAACGTGTCGAGACCCGCGCCGAGCACCACCACGGCGCCGACGTCGGGGAGTGCGTGACGCAGGTTGTCCTCGACGTAGCGCTTGCGGCACGTCAGGTTCGCCCACAGTCCGGGCCCGGAGCGCTCGGAGGCGGCGATCACGGCACGTCGGACTCGGGGCCACCTGGTCGCGGTGACGAACAGCCGCAACGGCAGCGGCAGGAACGCCGTGGCGAGGTCGTCGTCGACCAGGCGGCGGTCCGCTGGCTCGTTGTGCTCGATCGCCGACAGCACGATGGGGCCGAATGCGGTGGCAGCCGCCGGGTTTCGCGGCATCGTCGGCACCTCCGTCCCTTCCGGGGTGAGGACTAGCGCTTGTTCACGTAGCCGTCGTCGACGGGGAGTGCGACGCCGGTGATGTGCTTGCCCGTGTCGGACACCAGCCAGGCCACGGTCTCGGCGATGACTTCGGGTTCGACGGTCTCCATGTTCGCAGCACCGGCCATGTTCTGCGAGCCCCCGTCGTCGCCCGTCATCTCTGCGAGCCACTGCCGGGTGAACTCGTTGTCGATCATCGGGGTGCGCACCCCGGCCGGGTGCACCGAGTTGACCCGAATGCGCTGCGGGGACAGCAGATTGGCATACGAACGCATCAGGCCAACGACCCCGTGCTTGGCGGCTGCATAGCCGATGGACCCGGCGAACGGCGAGCCGAGGCCGACGAGCCCCATGACCGAGCTGATCAGCACGATCGCCCCGCCGTTGCCCGCCTTGATCATCGGGCGCATCGCGACGTCGACGGTGTGGTGCACACCGGTGAGGTTGACGTCGATCACGTCGTGCCAGGCGTTCTCGCCGGCCATCGGCGCGATTCCCGCGTTGGCGATCACGATGTCGAGGCGCCCACCGAGTTCGTCGACGCCGGACCGCAGCGCATTCTTGAGCCCGGCGCGGTCGCGCACGTCGGCGTGGGTCGCCACGATGCGGGCACCGGTGTCCTCCACCAGCTTGACCGTGGCGGCCATGTCGTCGGCCGTGGCCATCGGGTAGGGGACCGAGGCGATCTGGTCGCACAGGTCGACGGCGATGATGTCGGCGCCGTCGGACGCCAGTCGCACGGCGTGGGCGCGGCCCTGACCGCGGGCGGCGCCGGTGATGAAGGCGACCTTGCCCTTCAGCGGGCCGTCGGGCGCGGTCACGTCAGTTCCGGAGCTGACCCTTGGCGGGGTCGCCGGCGACCACCGGCGTCAGCATCTTGATGTCCGGTGCGCCGTCGAGGTGCTCGCCGACCGCGCCGAACAGCGCGCCGATCGCGGGGGCGGTGCTGTGCGTCTTCAACGCCTCCTCGTCGGTCCACTGCTCGACGAAGACGAAGGTGCCGTTGGCCTCGTGCAGCGAGTACAGCTCGCAACCCGGCTCGGAGTGCACCGCCTCGATGGCCTTGACGCACGCGTCCCGCACCGCGTCGACGGACTCGGGCTTCGCGGTCATGGTGGCGACGACGACGACTGGCATGGTGGCTCCTCGTGACTCTTCGATGAGTGATTCGGCGCACACACTACTGGGCCGCAGCTTAGGTCACCTCACTAACTGGCGACCTCGCCGACGTCGGCACCGATTACGTCGTCGCCGACTTCGCCGCACTGGCACCGCGCTGGTCGATCTCGGTGACTTCCTCCGCTCCGACGAGGTAGAGCCGCGCCGTCGCCAGGTCGAGGAACATGCCGACGACCGTCACCGATCCCTCGGCGATCCGCTCGGCGACCTGGGGGTGCCGCTGTACGGCCTGCACCTGTGTCGCGACGTTCACCACGCTCAACTGATCGGCGCCGGTGAAGCCGGCCTCGGCGGCGGCGCGTGCCACCGGGTGGTAGTCGCGGAACGCCGCAAGGCTCTCGGCGCCGTGGTCGAGCCACCGCTGCACCGATCCCCGTGCGGTGCCGTGCATCAGGTCGTGCATCGCGTCGCAGCCGGAGTGGCCGCAGATCGCGATGGTCCGCACCGACAACCGCTCCACCGCGTAGCTCAGCGCCGACTCGACCGAGAGGTCACCGCCCACCAGGTTGCCCACGTTGCGCACGTTGAGCAGTTCTCCCGGCGCGCTGTCGGTGATCAGGTTGGGCAGGATCCGGGCGTCGGCACACGTCACCAGCATCGTGTGCGGATCATGGGCGGCATCGGCGTCGGCCATCCGCAGCAGTGGGGCGAGGCCGTTGTTGAAGCGATCGACGCCACCGGCGAACTGGGGCGGCAGGATCGACCGCAGTGCGGAGATCACCCGCCGACCCTCGGTGTCACGTCGGGGTGGCCGGTCGTGGGCGAATTCCATTCGCGCCGTCCCGGTTTCGGTCACCGTCACCTCGTCGCCCTTGTCGCGGCGCTGCCGGATCCACTCCGCAAGGGTGTCCATCGCCGCGTGGTCCAGGTAGTCGACATTGAGGTCGACGAACACCTCGGCGCCCGGCGGGATGCTCGCCAGCGCCGCGGTCAGTCGCGGCAGGGCCAGGAAGCTGCACGACCCGGTGATCGCGACGTGCCAGCGGGCCGGGCCGTCGGTCTCGATGCGATCGGTCAGGTCCTCGGCGACGATCGACACCCGTACTATCCGCCACGCGGCGATGGCGATCGCGAGCACCAGCCCGATCATCACGCCCTCGAGGAGGTTGAGGAAGACGACGGCCGCCAGCGTGACGCAGTAGATGACCAATTCGCCGGTGCGGCGGGCCAGGTCGATGTGCGCGAGCTTGACCAGCTGGATGCCGATGACGATGAGCAGGCCGGCCAGCGCGGCGTTCGGAATCATCTCGACGACGTTGACGAGGAATACCGAGAACAGCAGCAGCCACACGCCGTGCAGCGCCGCCGACGCGCGGGTCTTGGCGCCTGCCGAGACGTTGGCCGTGCTGCGGACGATGACGCCGGTGACGGGGAGTCCGCCGAGCAGTCCAGACCCGACGTTCGCGGTGCCCTGGCCGACGAGTTCCCTGTTGAAGTCGGTGCGCGGGCCGGTGTGCATCTTGTCGACGGCGGTCGCCGACAACAGGCTCTCGACGCTCGCGATGAGGGCGACGGTGAGCACGGCGATCGCGATCGCGCTCCAGGTGCCCTCCGGCATCTCCGGTAGTCCGATCGCGTCGATCACCGACTCGTCGAGCGTGATGCGGTCGGTGCTCAGACCGGGCAGGTAGCTCACCGCCGTGGCCAGCACCACGGCGACCAGTGCCGCGGGCACCACCCGAACCGCGCGGGGCGCGAAACGCCAGAGCAGCATCACCGCGATGACCAGGCTGCCGACCAGCACCTCCGACCACTGCGGTGCTGCCAACTGGCCGGGCAGTGCCGTCAGGTTCTCCCAGGCGTTGCTGCGGGGTCCGCCGCCGAGCAGCACGTGCACCTGCTGCAGGGCGATGGTGATGCCGATGCCCGCGAGCATCGCGTGCACGACGATCGGCGCAATGGCCAGCGCTGCGCGCGCAATCCGGCTGAGCCCCAGCAGGATCTGCATCACGCCCGCCGCCGCGGTGATGGCGCACGTTGCCTTCCAACCGAATTGCGCGACGAGTTCGGCCACGACGACGGTCAGTCCCGCGGCGGGCCCCGAGACCTGAAGCGGCGAGCCGCCGACGACCGCACAGACGATGCCGCCGACGATCGCGGCGATCAGCCCGGCGACCACCGGGGCGCCGGATGCCACGGCGATGCCGATCGACAACGGCAGTGCGACAAGGAAAACCACGAGCGACGCCGGGAGGTCGTATCGAAAAACATTGCGTAACAATGGTTTAACATTGGCGAGATCGGTCGTCGCGTTCACCGTGTCGAGAGTAGCGGCGGCTACGGATTCCGTCGCGTTACCAATCGGTGACGCTAGCCACGTTTGGCGAAGGCGCAGGTCGGCGACTGTGCGGCGGCGCAGTGCATTCCGTTGCCCGATGGATGCCTACTTGTTACCCGTGTGGCTGATGGTGCAAATGGGTCCTCTGCGACTAGGCTGACCCGCATGGCAAGTAAGACCGTCAACCGATCTGGCTCGAAGAACACCAGGTCGGGGGCGGGTTCCCGAGGCGCCTCGGCACCGAAGCGCCCGGCCGCACCACGAAGGAAGCCGCAGAAGCGCAGCACGGGCAACTCCGCGGCCGGATCCGCCGGCGCCGCGGTAGGCCGTGGCGCCCGTGCCGGCTGGCTGATGCTCGCCAAGGGTGCGGGCGGCACCGCCCGGTCCATCGGGCGTGCGCGCGACCTCGAGCCGGGTCACCGGCGCGACGGCATCGCGCTGGCCCTGCTCGGCGTCGCCGTCGTGATCGCCGCGAGTTCGTGGTTCGACGCTGCCCGTCCGGTCGGCGGCTGGATCGACGTCGCGGTGCGCACGCTCGTCGGCTCGGCCGTCGCGCTGGTTCCACTGTTGCTCGCGACCATCGCCGTCGTCCTCATGCGCACCGAACCGCAACCCGACATCCGGCCGCGCCTCATCCTCGGGTCCACGATGATCGCGCTGCCCGTCCTCGGGCTGTGGCACCTCTGGGCCGGAGCCCCGGCCGATCCGGTCGCGCGGCGCGACGGCGCAGGGTTCGTCGGCTTCGCCATCGGCGGCCCGCTCTCCGACGGCCTCACGCCGTGGATCGCCGCGCCACTGCTCGTGATGGGGGCACTGTTCGGCGTCCTGCTCATCACCGGCACCACCATCCGCGAGGTACCCGCCACGCTGCGCGACCTGTTCTCGACCGGCTACCGCGACGACGACTACGACGACGAGTACGACGACGACCTCCCGGCCCACGCATCGGGCAAGGCGCAGGACGAGGACTTCTCCGACGGCTACTACGACGACCCAGCCGCCTACTCCGGTGACGAGGTGGCCGCGTGGCCGGGTGCTGCTCCCGCGTCCGCCGTGGCAGCCCCGATCGCGCCGCCGTCCGGTGGCACTCCGTACGACAACTACCCCCTCGAGGACGAGGTGCCTGCTGCGCCGGAGCCGGCCCGCGCCGCCAAGCGCAAGAAGGCAGCACCCAAGAAGCAGGAGACCCTGGTCCTCGATCGCGTCGTCGAGGGGCCGTACGCACTGCCGCCGCTCGACCTGTTGATCGCAGGCGATCCGCCGAAGCTGCGCAGCGCCGCCAACGACGCGATGATGGACTCGATCAATTCGGTCCTGCAGCAGTTCAAGGTGGACGCCGCCGTCACCGGATGCACCCGCGGGCCGACCGTCACCCGCTACGAGGTGGAACTCGGGCCGGGCGTGAAGGTCGAGAAGATCACCGCACTGCAGCGCAACATCGCCTACGCCGTCGCCACCGAGAGCGTCCGCATGCTCGCGCCCATCCCCGGCAAGTCGGCCGTCGGCATCGAGGTGCCCAACACCGACCGCGAGATGGTACGGCTCGCCGACGTCCTCACCGATCCGGGCGTGCGCAGCGACCACCACCCGCTGATCATCGGCCTCGGCAAGGACATCGAGGGCGAGATGATCTACGCCAACCTCGCCAAGATGCCGCACCTGTTGGTCGCGGGCTCGACCGGCTCCGGCAAGTCCAGCTTCGTGAACTCGATGCTGGTCTCGCTGCTGACGCGCGCCACGCCCGACGAGGTCAGGATGGTGCTGATCGACCCGAAGATGGTCGAGCTGACGCCGTACGAGGGCATCCCGCACCTCATCACCCCGATCATCACGCAGCCGAAGAAGGCGGCAGCCGCGCTGGCGTGGCTGGTCGAAGAGATGGAGCAGCGCTACCAGGACATGCAGGCCTCGCGGGTCCGGCACATCGACGTGTTCAACGAGAAGGTCCGGTCCGGCGAGATCACCACGCCGCTGGGCAGCGAGCGGGTCTACAAGCCGTACCCGTACATCCTGGCGATCGTCGACGAGCTGGCCGACCTGATGATGACCGCGCCGCGCGACGTCGAAGAGGCCATCGTCCGCATCACGCAGAAGGCCCGCGCCGCAGGCATCCACCTGGTGCTGGCCACGCAGCGGCCGTCGGTCGACGTCGTGACCGGTCTGATCAAGACCAACGTGCCGTCCCGGCTGGCGTTCGCGACCTCGTCGCTGACCGACAGTCGCGTCATCCTCGACCAGCCCGGCGCCGAGAAGCTCATCGGCATGGGCGACGGCCTGTTCCTCCCGATGGGCGCCAACAAGCCGATCCGACTGCAGGGCGCTTTCATCTCCGACGAGGAGATCCAGGCCGTCGTCGAGGCCACCAAGGCCCAAGCCGAGCCGGAGTTCATCGAAGGCGTCACCGCCGCCAAGGCCACGGGGGAGCGCACCGACGTCGACCCCGACATCGGCGACGACATGGACGTCCTCCTCCAAGCCGTCGAACTCGTCGTGTCCTCGCAGTTCGGCTCGACGTCGATGCTGCAGCGCAAGCTGCGCGTGGGGTTCGCGAAGGCGGGCCGCCTGATGGACCTGATGGAGACCCGGCAGATCGTCGGGCCCTCGGAGGGATCGAAGGCGCGCGAGGTGTTGGTCAAGCCCGACGAGCTGGCAGGCACCCTGGCGCTGATCCGCGGCGGGTCGGATGCCAACGGTGGCGACGACGAGGAGCCGGACTTCTAGCCCGGGCTTCTGGCTCGACTATGCCGGGCTGCGTCGATGCCTAGAGCAGCAACAGCATTCGGGTGTTGCCGAGGGTGTTGGGCTTGACGTAGGAGAGGTCGAGGAACTCGGCGACGCCGATGTCGTAGGACCGCCGCATCTCGTCGTACACCTCGGCGGTGACGGGCGTGCCGTCGATCTCCTCGAACCCGTGCGAAGCGAAGAAGTCGGTCTCGAAGGTCAACACGAAGATGCGCTCGAGCCGCAGCTCGCGCGCTACGTCGAGCAGCCGCTCGACCACGGCGTGTCCGACGCCGCGACCGCGGACCTTCGGGTGGGCGGCGACGGTGCGCACCTCACCGAGGTCCGACCACAGCACGTGCAGAGCCCCGCAGCCCACCACCTCGCCCTCGAGTTCGGCCACCCAGAACTCCTGGACCGCCTCGTAGAGGGTGACGAGGTTCTTCTCCAGCAGGATCCGGCCGGCGTAGATGTCGACGAGAGCCTTGATGTGCGGCACGTCCGACGTACGGGCACGACGGACCACGAATCCGTCACTTCCGGGCGCCTCGGTCACAGCAGCGAGGGTATCCGCATGCGCAACGGATATTCTGTTGCGGTGCCGAGCCAGTCTGAGAGCAATCCAGTGGTTCCGCACGTCAGCGTCGTCAACGTCGCCAACCTCCTGACCGGCCTGCGGGTCGTCCTGGTCCCGGTGTTCCTCGCGGCGCTCTTCGTCGGTGACGGACACGAAACGTTCTGGCGGTTGGTGGCTTTCGCCGTGTTCACCGTCGCGGTGATCACCGACCGGATCGACGGCGAGATCGCCCGCGCCTACGGCATGGTGACCGAGTTCGGCAAGCTCGCCGACCCGATCGCCGACAAGGCGCTGATCGGGGCCGCCCTGATCGGTCTCTCACTGCTGGGGGACCTGCCGTGGTGGGTGACCGTGGTCATCCTGGTCCGTGAGATCGCCGTCACACTCCTGCGTTTCGCGGTCATCCGGCGGGGGGTCATCCCCGCCAGCCGGGGCGGCAAGCTCAAGACGCTGGTGCAGGCCGTCGCGATCGGACTCTTCGTGCTCCCGCTGTCCGGCGCGTGGCTGACCGGGGCGTGGGTGCTGATGGTCGCCGCCGTCGTGCTCACCGTGCTCACCGGCCTGGACTACGTGCTGTCCGCCGTGCGGGGCGCGCGCACCGTCTGAGGTTCCCGTCACCCGTCGCAGACGATGTCGCGGCGACGGGAACCAAACCGGCGGTCGTCGGCGTTGGCAACTAAGACTGCCCGAAGACCCAGTCGAAGGAGCCCCGATGACGGCATTGCTGCGTGAAGTGATCGGCGACGTGCTGCGCCAAGCCAGGACTGCGCAGGGCCGTACCTTGCGTGAAGTGTCCGACGACGCACGCGTCAGCCTCGGATACCTCTCCGAGGTCGAACGTGGCCGCAAGGAGGCGTCGAGCGAGCTGCTCAGCGCCATTTGCTCGGCCCTCGACGTGCCGATGTCGCGCGTGCTGACCAACGCGGGCGAGGTGCTCGAGCACGCGGAACGCGAAGCCGACACCCGGGCCGCGAGCGCAGCCAACATCGACGTCTCCACCAAGGTCGTCATCCCACAGGTCGTCTCCATGGCGGTCGCGTAGCCGCTGCGGTCGGCGCGGCCGTCGGTAAATCCCGTGCAGGGGTGTGGCGGTCTGTGCCAAACCATTAAGTTGGCAGGTAGCGCGAACCCCGCTGGGCCGGCGTGCCGGCTCCGGGCAGTGACAGATCGACCGGACAACGATTCGTAAGGCGGACCGAACTCATGGCCAATCCCTTCAGCAAGGCGTGGAAGTACCTGATGGCGCTGTTCAGCTCCAAGGTCGACGAGTACGCCGATCCGAAGGTGCAGATCCAGCAGGCCATCGAGGATGCCCAGCGGCAGCACCAGGCCCTGACCCAGCAGGCCGCACAGGTCATCGGCAATCAGCGTCAGCTCGAGATGCGGCTCAACCGCCAGCTCGCCGACATCGAGAAGCTTCAGGTCAACGTCCGCCAGGCCCTGACCCTGGCCGACCAGGCCGCGGCCAACGGCGACGCGGCCAAGACCAACGAGTACACCAACGCCGCCGAGGCCTTCGCCGCCCAGCTGGTGACCGCCGAGCAGAGCGTCGAGGACCTCAAGTCGCTGCACGACCAGGCGCTGCAAGCCGCAGGCCAGGCCAAGAAGGCCGTCGAGCAGAACGCGATGGTGCTGCAGCAGAAGATCGCCGAGCGCAGCAAGCTGCTCAGCCAGCTCGAGCAGGCCAAGATGCAGGAGCAGGTCAGCGCGTCGCTGCAGTCGATGAGCGAACTCTCGGCGCCCGGCAGCACGCCCAGCCTCGACGAGGTGCGCGACAAGATCGAACGCCGCTACGCCAACGCCATGGGCGCGACCGAACTCGCACAGAACTCCGTGCAGGGTCGAATGATGGAGGTGCAGCAGGCCAGCGTGCAGATGGCCGGCCACTCGCGCCTCGAGCAGATCCGCGCGTCGATGCGCGGGGACTCCCTGGCTGCCGGTGGGTCCACCGCGACCCCCGCCACGCCGGCCACCAACCCTCCGGCAGCCGCGCCGGAGAACCCGCTGTCGCAGTAACCCGATGAGTAGGTGAGGACCATGCCGACCAACCCGCAGCCGCTCCGCCAGCAGGCGTGGAAGACCATGATGCAGCGCGGTGTGGACACCGCCGCAGAGTGGTCGGACGTGCTGGCCGAGCGCCTCGGTGCGGCAGCCGATCAGCGCGCGAAGCTCCTCCGCAAGCGGCGGTGGGCGTTGCGCGCAGGCATCTTCTTCACCTTCGCCACCGGGTTCTGGATTGCGGTCACCGCGGTGCTGGCGTCGTGGAGCACGCCCGCGTGGGCGCTGCTGATCCCCAGCCCCATCGCGATCGGTGCGGCGTTCCTCGCCACGCTGGCGTTCCTGCGCTACCGCTGGCTCAAGGCGCAACCGCTGCCCGCACAGCGGTCCACCCGGCGGCTGCCGCCGTGGGGATCGGCAGCCCGGCAACCGATGGCTGCGCTGGCGTCGGCCGAGCGCGGACTGTTCTCCCTGCTCGGCGTCATGGAGCGGGGCCGCATGCTGCCCGCCGACGAACTGCGCGAGGTGACCGACGCGGCCAATCAAACCGCCACCGCCATGGCGGCCACCGCCAAGGAAGTGGTGTCGATGGAGCGGGCGATCGCCTCGGCGCCGCAATCGCGCGCCCACCTGACCCCGACCATCGGCGCGTTCACCGCCCAGCTGCAGACCGGCGTGCGTCAGTACGACGACATGGTCACTGCTGCAGCGCAACTCGTCTCCGCGGCGAACAACGGGCCAATGTCGTCGTCGGCGATGTCAGGTGAGCGGCACCGCCGCGAGCTGGGGATGGCCACCGACCGCCTGGCCGGCTGGGCGTATGCCTTCGACGAGCTGGGTCACCTGCGCCGCGGCGCCTGACCGGTCACACGACCCGACCGGTCACATGGACGGTCGAAGCGCCGGGATTGCGATCCCGAGCACGCCCCGCACGATCGCCTTGGTGAAGTTCAGGTAGTCGAAGTAGTCCCGCCACAGGGTGATCCGGCCGTTCTCGACCTCGAACACGCCGCACACCCAGAACTGCATCCGTAGCGGTCCGACGACGATCGCGTCGGTGCGCTCGTTGAGGACCGTCGACCCCTGCGCGACGTTGCGGTGAAACTTCACCTCGAACGCCATCTTGCCCTCCATGCCGCGCATCAGCTTCGCCACGCGGTCCCGGCCGTGGATCGTCGGCAGCCCGACGTTCTGGTAGGCCACGTCGTAGGCGAGGAGCGACTCGATGGCGTCGAAGTCCTGGTCGGCGAGCGCGTTGAGGAACGTCTCGACGATGGTGGCGTTGTCCGTGGCGGCTATCGCCGGCGTCTGCTCGGTCATGGTCTGCAGAGCCTATGCTCCTCATCCACGGCGCGACAGGGTGCCTGTGGCAGGGTGATGCGATGCGCGTGGCAGTGGTCGCAGGACCCGATCCCGGTCATGCGTTCCCCGCGATCGCCCTGTGCCTGCGCTTCCTATCCGGCGGTGACGAGCCGACTCTGCTGACCGGTAGGCAGTGGTTGGACACCGCACGTCGCGCGGGCATCGATGCCATCGAACTCGACGGCCTCGACGCCACCTCCGATGACGACGACGAAGACGCCGGCGCCAAGATCCATCGCAGGGCCGCGAAGATGGCCGTGTGCAACGAGGCGCGGCTGCGCGACCTCGCGCCCGACCTCATCGTCTCCGACGTGATCACGGCCTGCGGCGGCATGGCCGCCGACCTCATCGGGCTGCCGTGGGTCGAGCTGTGCCCGCATCCGCTGTACCGCCCGTCGAAGGGGCTCCCGCCGATCGGCAGCGGGCTCGCCCCCGGCACCGGCGTGCGAGGACGGTTGCGCGACACCGTGATGCGGGCGCTCACCGGGCGGTCGGTACGACAGGGGGAGGCGCAGCGCGCCCAGGCCCGGGCCGGCATCGGGCTGCCAGGCCTCGACCCCGGGCCGCGGCGGCGACTGATCGCGACGCTGCCCGCGCTCGAGGTTCCCCGGCCGGATTGGCCCGCCGAGGCCGTCATCGTCGGGCCGCTGCACTTCGAGCCGACCGACGCCGCACTGGACGTTCCCGACGGTGCCGGTCCGCTGGTGGTCGTCGCGCCGTCCACGGCGACGACGGGTGCGGACGGCCTCGCGGAACTGGCGCTGCAGACCCTGGTGCCGGGGCGGACGCTGCCCGACGGTGCGCGCGTGGTGGTGTCGCGGCTGGGCGGGGCAGGCGTGCCGGTGCCGCCGTGGGCGGTCGTCGGACTGGGGCGCCAGGACGAACTGCTCGCGGCGGCGGATCTGGTGGTCTGCGGCGGCGGGCACGGCATGGTGTCCAAGACGCTGCTCGCCGGGGTGCCGATGGTGGTGGTGCCGGGCGGGGGCGACCAGTGGGAGATCGCCAATCGCCTGGTGCGCCAAGGCAGTGCGGAGCTGATCCGGCCGCTGACCGCCGACGCGCTGGCGGCCGCGGTGGGCACGGTCCTCGCCGACCCGCGCTACCGGGTCGCGGCCGGGCGGGCGGGCGCGAGTTCGGGCGCCGTCGCCGATCCGGTACGGGTGTGCCACGACGCACTGGCGGCCGCTCGGTAGATTCGTGGCGTGCGGTTGACGGAATTCCACGAGCTGGTGGATGCGCAGTTCGGCCCGGTGCGGGGTGCCTCGCTGCTGGTCGACTACGTGTTGAGCAGTGTCGACGGGCGCACTCCGAGGCAGGCGATCGAGGACGGCGTCGATCCCCGCGACGTCTGGCGGGCACTGTGCGCGGAGTTCGACGTGCCACGCGACCAGTGGTGAGGGGCTGACGGCTCGCGACCCGATGCGCGGCCCGGCGTGTTGACTTGAATCGAACACGTGTTCGTCTACTGTGGGAATCGTTCGAACGCGGGACTTGTCGGTGGCCTCCCCTAACGTCGCGGCCAACCGATCGGAAACCGATCGAAAACCCACCAGGACGGAGAAACACCATGCCGCAAGCCCCCGACCGCGAGAAGGCACTCGGGCTCGCCCTCGCTCAGATCGAGAAGAGTCACGGCAAGGGCTCGGTGATGCGCCTCGGCGACGAAGTGCGCGCACCGATATCGGTCATCCCGACCGGGTCGATCGCCCTCGACGTCGCCCTGGGCATCGGAGGTCTGCCCCGTGGCCGCGTCGTCGAGATCTACGGCCCGGAGTCATCGGGTAAGACCACCGTGGCCCTGCACGCCGTCGCCAACGCGCAGGCGGCCGGCGGCATCGCGGCGTTCATCGACGCCGAGCACGCACTCGATCCCGACTACGCCAAGAAGCTGGGCGTCGACACCGACTCCCTGCTGGTGTCCCAGCCCGACACCGGTGAGCAGGCGCTGGAGATCGCCGACATGCTGATCCGGTCCGGCGCACTGGACATCCTGGTCATCGACTCGGTGGCCGCGTTGGTCCCGCGCGCGGAGATCGAGGGCGAGATGGGTGACAGCCACGTCGGCCTGCAGGCCCGCCTGATGAGCCAGGCGCTCCGCAAGATCACTGGAGCTCTGAGCAACTCGAACACGACGGCGATCTTCATCAACCAGCTGCGCGAGAAGATCGGCGTGATGTTCGGTTCGCCCGAGACCACCACGGGCGGCAAGGCGTTGAAGTTCTACGCCTCCGTGCGCCTGGACGTGCGCCGCATCGAGACGCTGAAGGACGGTACGGACGCGGTGGGCAACCGCACCCGCTGCAAGATCGTCAAGAACAAGATGGCGCCGCCGTTCAAGCAGGCCGAGTTCGACATCCTCTACGGCAAGGGCATCTCCAAGGAGGGCTCGCTGATCGACATGGGCGTCGAGCACGGGTTCATCCGCAAGTCCGGGTCCTGGTTCACCTACGACGGTGAGCAGCTCGGTCAGGGCAAGGAGAACGCCCGCAACTTCCTGCTCGAGAATCCCGAGATCGCCGACGAGGTCGAGAAGAAGATCAAGGAGAAGCTCGGCATCGGAGCCGTGCTGACGGACGACAAGAGCAATGTCGAAGCCCTGCCCGCCCCCGTCGACTTCTGAGTCACCGGAGACGGATTCGGCTTCCCGCGAAGAGCAGGCGCGGGCGCATTGCCTGCGCCTGCTCACCGCGAGGGCCCGTACGCGGGCCGAGCTGGCCGGCCGCCTGGAGAAGCGTGGCTTCCCCGACGACGTGAACGCACGGGTGCTCGACCGGTTGGCCGACGTCGGGCTCATCGACGACGAGGACTTCGCCGAACAGTGGGTGCGATCCCGAACGGTCCACGCCGGCAAGGGTAAGCGCGCACTCGCGGCCGAACTGCGCACCAAGGGTGTGGACGAGGACGTGATCGCCGGTGCCTTGGCCGAGATCGACGCCGACGCCGAACGCACGCGTGCCGAGCAACTCGTCGCCGACAAGCTCCGGCGCGCGCGCCTCGACGACGACGCCGAGGAGACGAAGCTGATCCGGCGGCTCGTCGGCATGCTCGCCCGCCGTGGCTACAACCAGTCGATGGCCTTGGACGTGGTCAAGGTCGCGCTGGCCGGCGAGCGCGAACGCCGAATGGTGTAGCGAGGCCGGCGGCGAAGTCCGCTGCCAAGCTCCGCGTCACCAGTCGACGCACTGCGATCAGCACGGCGACTCCGGCGATCGACTCCCAGGACAGGTCGACGCTCAACCGCAGCAGCCCTGCCGCGGTGAACAATTCGAGCATGACCCGTAGCGCGACCAAGGGCCGGCGGAACACGACGAGCCCGGCGATCGCGACCACGATGCCGGCGGCCGCGATGACCCACGAGACGTCGGTGACGGTCACGGCCGCGGGGCGGGATCCGGCGGCTGTTCGTTCTCGAGCAACGCGATCTCGCGCTGCTCCTGCGCTATCTCGCGGTTGAGGAAGTAGTTCAGCACCGTACGGATCGCGGCGATCGCCGCCAGCTTCCCGATCTCCTCGAACGACGGCGATATCGCGGTCCGCAGCACGTCCGCGGCGAGCTGAAACTCCAGACCCAGTACCAGGAACCGCGCCAGCGACAACCGCACCGACGAGAACTGATTGATGTCGCGGCGTACCAGCGCGACGGCGAACTTCGTGATCGCGACGACCGCGCCGATCATGATGACGACCGCGCCGCAGGCCTCGATGAGGCGGACCATCAGGTCGACGACGTCGCGCAACGCCCACTCGGGCAGGATCTCCAGCGCGGACACCCGCATCACACGGCCTTGGCCCCCGGAGCGCCTTCCTGCTCCACCGCGTCGGTGTGCAACGGGGCCGGCCCGCGACGCGACCGGCGCATCCGGCGCTCCAGTCGAGTCGCCAGAGCCGACAACCCGAAGTTGGCAGCGATCATCAGCAGGGCAATCACGATGAGCGCGGGGATGTAGTTGCCGTAGGAGGACCCCACCACCGTGCCTTGGCGCACCATCTCGACGAACGTGATCTGGTAGCCGATCGCGGTGTCCTTGAGGACGACCACCATCTGCGACACCAGCACCGGCAGCATCGACGTGATCGCCTGCGGCAGCAGGATCGCCCGCATGGTCTGGCCCCACTGCAGGCCCAGCGCAGAGGCGGCCTCGGCCTGCCCGCGAGGCAGGGCATTCACCCCGGCGCGGACGATCTCGGCGATCACCGCGCCGTTGTACAGCGTCAGGCCCGTGATGACGCCGGCCAGCGCCAGGTACTGCCCGGGAAACACGTCGTAGAGCGCGTACAGGAAGTACGCGAAGATCATCATGATCAGCACCGGGATCGCGCGGAAGAACTCGACGATCACCGAGCAGAACCACCGCAGCGGACGGTGCGTCGACATCCGGCCCACGCCCAGCACGAACCCCAGCACCATGGCGAGGACGATCGACACGACCGCCGCCGTGAGCGTGCCCTTGATGCCCGGCAGGACGTAGGTGGTCCACAGCTCCGGGGTGAGGAACGGTTCCCACTTCGCGGCGTCGAGCTGCCCCTTGGCGCTCAGCTGCGAGTACACCAGCCACGCGATCACCAGGATGATGACGACCGTGATGGCCGAAACCACCCGGTTGCGCACCCGGGCGCGCGGGCCGGGGGCGTCGAAGAGGACGGAGGAGGAGTTCACTGGCTCACCGAGTACTTCTTCCCCAACCACCCGAACAACAAGCCCATCGGCAGCGTCAGCACCATGAACCCGAGCGCGAAGATCACGCCGATGACCAGCAGCGCCGCGGTGTTCTCGATCATCTCCTTCATCAGCAACGCCGCTTCAGCCACGCCGATCGCCGAGGCGATCGTCGTGTTCTTCGTCAGCGCGATCAGTACCGAGCCCATCGGGATGAGCACCGCGCGAAAGGCCTGCGGCAGCAAGATCATTCGCAGGTTCTGGCCGAAGGTGAACCCCAGCGAGCGGGCCGCCTCGGCCTGCCCCAGCGGCACGGTGTTCACCCCGGAGCGGATCGTCTCGCAGACGAACGACGCCGTGTAGACCGTCAACCCCAGCACCGCGAGCCGGAAGTTGCCGTCCTCGATCGACGTCGTCGACTGCGAGTCGACCAGCGTGATGCCCAGCGTCTGCGACAGGCCGAACGAACAGAACAGGATGATCAGGGTCAGCGGAGTGTTCCGCACCACGTTGACGTAAGACGTCCCGAGCCAGTTGAGCATCGGCACGGGGGACAGGCGCATGCCCGCCAGCACCGTGCCGAGGATCAACGCACCCACGGCCGAGAACACCGTCAACTGAATCGTGGTCCAGAACGCCTCGAAGATCTGGCCGCGATACTCGGAGAAGACCTCCACGTGGACTCCGCTGACTCCCTCTCAGTTCGCCGGTCCGGTCAGTTCTTCGCGATCGCCGGCGGCGACGGGACCTGGATGCCCGCCGGTCCGAGGTTCTTCTCGAACGCGGCCTTCCACGCGCCGTCGGACTCCATCTTGGTCAGTGCGTCGTTGATCTTCGTCTGCAGTTCGGTGTCGTCCTTCTTCAGGCCGATGCCGTAGTTCTCCTCGGAGAACGGCTGACCCACCAGCTTGAACGCACCCGGAGTCTGCGCCGCGTAACCGGCGAGGATGACCTCGTCAGTGGTCACCGCGTCGATCGCGCCGTTCTTGAGCGCCTCGATGCACGCCGAGTAGGTGTCGTACTGCTGCAGCTGCACGCTGGGAAACTCGTCCTTGATCTTCTGCGCGGGCGTCGACCCGGACACCGAGCACAGCTTCTTGTTGTTGGCCAGCGAGTCCTTGCCGGTGATGTCGGTGTTGTCGGCCTTGACCAGCAGGCTCTGACCCGTCACCAGGTACGGGCCCGCGAAGGACACCTTCTCCTTGCGCGCGTCGGTGATCGAGTAGGTGGCGGCGATGAACTCGACCTGATCGTTCTGAATCAACGTCTCGCGCTGGCTCGAGGGAGATTCCTTCCACTCGATGTCCTCGGGCTTGTAGCCGAGCTGCTGCGCGACGTAGGTCGCCACGTCGACGTCGAAACCGCTCATCGTGCCGTCGGGGTTCTTCATGCCGAGGCCTGGCTGATCGAACTTCGTGCCGATCACGATCTTGCCCTCGTCGCTCCCGCCGCCGCCGCCACCGCACGCGGTGAGCGAGAGCGGCAACGCGGCGGCGATCGCCAGGACGGCGGCCACCCGGATTCTGCGGGACTGATTCTTCGACATCGCTTTGTTCGACACTGTTGGTTTCCTTTCGCCAGTGTTCAGTGGTTGAGGATCTTGCCGAGGAAGTCCTTGGCACGATCGGATTTCGGATTGGAGAAGAACTCCTCGGGCTTCGCGTCCTCGACGATCGCGCCGTCGGCCATGAACACGACCCGGTTCGCGGCGCTGCGGGCGAAGCCCATCTCGTGGGTGACCACCACCATCGTCATTCCCTCGCGGGCCAGTGACGTCATGACGGCGAGCACCTCGTTGATCATCTCGGGATCCAGCGCGCTGGTGGGCTCGTCGAACAGCATCACCTTGGGGTTCATCGCCAGTGACCGGGCGATCGCCACGCGCTGCTGCTGCCCGCCGGACAGTTGGGCGGGGTACTTGTCGGCCTGGTTGGCCACCCCGACGCGTTCGAGCAGCTTCATGGCCTGAGCGCGGGCCTCGTCCCTCGACTGCTTGCGCACCTTCATCGGTGCGAGTGCGACGTTGTCGACGATCGTCTTGTGCGCGAAGAGATTGAACGACTGGAACACCATGCCGACGTCCGAGCGCAGGGCAGCCAGCTTGCGACCCTCGTCGGGCAGCGGCTGACCGTCGACCGCGATGGTGCCCGAGTCGATCGGCTCGAGCCGATTTATGGTGCGGCACAACGTCGACTTGCCGGAGCCGGACGGACCGAGCACGACGACCACCTGGCCGCGATCCACCTCGAGGTTGATGTCCTTGAGAACGTGGAGGCTGCCGAAGTGCTTGTTGACGGCCTGCATTGAGATCATCGGCTGGCTCTGCGAAGCCGGTTCGCTCATACCTTGCCTCGGCGCGGGCAGGGACCGTCTGATTCCATGCGGACAGACCTTACCCAGGTATGGCGTGGACCGCCGGTGTCTAGATCAATCCGGCGAATTTGGTGTCGTCGCGGCCCGCCGTACCATTGGTCCGTGACTTCGATGGCGATCAGCGACGCGCAGGCGCGTACCGACGCCGAAACCGCCGACGTCCCGCCGCAGCGCACCTACCAGGTCCGCACGTACGGCTGCCAGATGAACGTGCACGACTCCGAGCGTCTCGCCGGACTGCTCGAGGAGGCCGGTTACCGTCGCGCTGCCGACGGCTCCGACGCCGACGTCGTGGTGTTCAACACCTGCGCCGTACGGGAGAACGCCGACAACAAGCTCTACGGCAACCTCAGCCACCTGGCGCCGCGCAGGCAGGCCGACCCGAACATGCAGATCGCGGTCGGCGGCTGCCTCGCCCAGAAGGACCGGGACGCGGTGCTGCGCAAGGCTCCGTGGGTCGACGTCGTCTTCGGCACACACAACATCGGCTCACTGCCGGTGCTGCTGGAACGTGCCAGGCACAACAGGGTCGCCCAGGTCGAGATCGCCGATGCGCTCCAGGAGTTTCCCTCGTCGCTGCCGGCGACCCGCGAATCCGCCTACGCCGCATGGGTTTCGGTGTCGGTCGGCTGCAACAACACCTGCACGTTCTGCATCGTGCCCGCGCTGCGCGGCAAGGAGGTCGACCGCAGGCCCGGCGACGTCCTCGCCGAGGTCAAGGCGCTCGCCGACCAGGGCGTGCTCGAGGTGACGCTGCTGGGGCAGAACGTGAACGCGTACGGCGTCTCGTTCGCTACCGACGAGCGCTTGCGCGAGGAGTCGACCAACTGGGCGCAGGTTCCGCGTGACCGCGGCGCGTTCGCCAAGCTGCTGCGCGCGTGCGGTGCCATCGACGGTCTGGAGCGGGTGCGGTTCACTTCACCGCATCCCGCCGAGTTCACCGACGACGTCATCGAGGCCATGGCGACCACGCCGAACGTGTGCCCCACGCTTCACATGCCGTTGCAGTCGGGGTCCGACCGGATCCTCAAGGCGATGCGCCGGTCCTACCGGGCGGACCGCTTCCTCGGCATCATCGACCGCGTTCGTGCCGCCATCCCGCACGCCGCGATCACCACCGACATCATCGTGGGCTTCCCGGGCGAGACCGAAGAGGACTTCGCCGCCACGCTCGACGTGGTCGAGCGCGCCCGGTTCGCCAACGCGTTCACCTTCCAGTACTCCAAGCGGCCCGGCACCCCTGCCGCCGACCTGCCCGACCAGCTTCCCAAAGCCGTTGTTCAGGAACGCTATGAACGCCTCATCGACCTACAGGAGCGGATCTCGCTGGAAGAGAATCAGGCGCTGATCGGACGCCCCGTCGAACTGCTGGTCGCCGCGGGCGAGGGACGCAAGGACGTCGCCACCGCGCGGATGTCCGGTCGTGCGCGCGACGGCCGGCTGGTGCACTTCGCCCCCGGCGGGCGCGACATCCGGCCGGGCGACGTCGTCGTCACGACGGTGACGGCGGCCGCACCCCACCATCTGACCGCCGACGCCGAGGTCAGCGACCACCGGCGCACCCGCGCCGGCGACGCCCACGCCGCGGGCCGACGGGTCACCACCAACGTCGGCCTCGGCATGCCGGGCATCGGGGCGCCACCGGCCGCACCCGCGGCGACGGGGTGCGGACTGTGACCGGCGACCGCGAGTTCGACCAGTTCAAGGGCGACATCGAGGACGTCGAACGCCGCATGGCGCGTGAGATCGACCCCGGCGCCCGGGCGGTGGTCGTCGCGGGACTGGTGTTCGTCCTGCTGCTGACCTTCCTGCTGCCGCACACCGGTGGCGCCAAGGGACTCGACGCACTGATCGGCGGCGACGCGGCCGTGCGCGAAGGCGTGGCGCTCCCGTCCCGGGTTTTCGCCTGGCTGGTGCTGGTGTTCGGCATCGGGTTCTCGATGCTGGCACTGCTCACCCGTCGCTGGGGGCTGGCCTGGGTGGCCGCCGCCGGATCGGCCGTCGCCTGCCCGGTGGGCATGCTGGCCGTCTGGTCGCGCCAGACCGCCGCGGACCCCTATCCGGGGCCGGGCTGGGGCCTGGTCGTGGCGTGGATCGCGGTGATCCTGTTGACCTTCCACTGGATTCGCGTGGTGTGGTCGCGCACGGCCGTGCAACTCGCAGCCGAGGAGGAGCGTCGACGCCTGGCCGCCGAGCGCGAACGCAAGAGCCTGCTGGACGACACCGACGGCGAACCGCCGGTCGGCTAGCGCTCCTTGCCGAGCGCTGCCACGGCGGCCTCGGCCCATTCGCGCCACTGCGCCGCGCTGGCCCGTGCCTGCTCGGCGTCCTTGGTGCGGCCCGCCGCGTCCGCCTTCTCGGCCTGGCGCTCGAACTGCTCGGCACGCACCCGGAACTGGTCGGCCCTCGCCTGGGCCTCGGGATCGGTTCCGGTGGTGGTGACGGCGTCGCGGATCTTCTTCTCGACGACGCGCAACCGGCGCTCGAGTTCGGCGCCACGCTCCCGTGGTGCCTTGCCGATGGCGTCCCACTTGTCCCCGATCACGCGTAGCGCGTTCCGCGCCGCCTTCTCGTCGGAGGGGTCGATGGCCTCGGCCTGGGCGAGTAGCGCCTCCTTGGCCTTGGCGTTCTCCTCGAACTCCGCGTCGCGCTCGGCGTTGACGGCGTTGCGGGCGGAGAAGAACGTGTCCTGGGCCGCCTTGAACCGCTTCCACAGCGCGTCGTCGACGTCCTTGGCCGTGCGTCCGGCCGCCTTCCACTGCACCAGCAGGTCGCGGAACGCCGCACCCGTCGGGCCCCAGTCGGTCGAGTCGGACAGTGACTCGGCGCGCTCGCAGAGCGCCTCCTTGGCCTGCCGAACGCCTGCCCGCTCGCGATCGAGGTCGGCGAAGTGGGAGCCCCGCCGCCGGTTGAACGTCTCGCGCGCGCTCGAGTAGCGCTTCCACAGGGCGTCGTCGGTCTTGCGGTCCAGGCCGGTGATCGTGCGCCACTCGTCGAGGATCTCGCGGAGCCGGTCGCCCGAGGCCTTCCACTGCGTCGACGACGCGGCGATCTCCTCGGCCTCGACGGCCAGCGCCTCCTTGCGGGCGGTCTGCGCGGCGCGGTGCTCGTCGCGACGCTGACGCTCCTCGGTGGCGTGGGTGTCTGCCTTCTCCAGGATCGTCGCCAGCCGCGCGGCGATCGAGTCCACGTCGCCCAGCACCGACGCGGTGGGCAGCGTCTCGGCCAGGGTGCTCGCCGCCGCCTTGATCTTGCGGGCGTCGCCCGTGCCGGACTCGAGCCTGCGCTCCATCAGCACGACCTCGGTGTGCAGGTCGTCGAACCGGCGCCCGAAGTGCGCGTAAGCCGCCTCGGTGTCACCCGCCTGCCACGACCCGATCTGCCGTTCGCCCGAGCTGGTGATGAGCCAGACGGTGCCGTCGGGATCGACGCGGCCGAACCGGTGCGGGTCGGCGGTCGAGGGCACGGAGGGAGCCACCGGCGCGGTCGACGCGACGGGTCCCGGCCGGGGAACGGGCCGTGGCCCGGGCCTGGGAGTTGGCTTGGGGGGGTTGCCTGACTCGCTGGTCGTCATGTCCGTCATCTCCGTGCACTCTGCGTGGAATTCACGCTCCTGCCGCGCGACGCGGCGCCGTATGTCTCGCCCGCTATTCAAACAGGTCGCCGTGCGGTCTGCGCACGCCTTGGCCTCAGCAGTTGCCTAGGCTCGATCCGCGCGGGACTCGTGCGACCGGCCGGGACGGGTCGACGGAGCCGAAGGAGACGGTGTGGACGAGGCTGACATCGCAGCGTTGCTCGCGCTCGGTGCGGCGTTCTTCATCGCGGTGGGTGACGTCATCCACCAGCGCTCCGCACACGAGGTGACCGACGAGCCGGTGGGGCACCTGGAGCTGTTCCTCCGCCTGCTGCGCGACCGGCAGTGGTGGTTGGGCAGCGGTGTGTCGGCTGCTGGATTCGCCTGTCAGGCAGCGGCTCTCGGGTTCGGTTCGGTGCTGTTGGTGCAGGCCATCATGGTCACGTCGCTGCTGTTCGCCCTCCCCATCAACGCCAGGGTGACCGGCCACCGGGTGACGCGGTTCCAGTGGACGTGGGCGGCGCTGCTCGCCGCGTCGGTCGCGGTGATCGTCACCGTCGGCAACCCGACCGAGGGGCAGTCGCGCGCGTCGCTGGAGACCTGGTCGCTGGTGATCGCCGTGCTGGTGCCCGCGATCGTGGTGTGCGTGGTCGCCGCGCGTTTCCTGTCCGGTCGCCCCGCCGGCGCCGTGCTGCTGGCGCTGGTGTCGGGATCGCTGTGGGGCGTGTTCGCCGTGCTGACCAAGGGCGTGGTCGACCGGCTCGACGACGGACTGTGGGAAGTGCTCAAGACCCCGGAGTTGTACGCCTGGGCCGTGGTGGCGGTACTGGGCACGGCGTGGCAGCAGTCGTCGTTCCGCGCCGGGGCGCTGACGGCGTCGCTGCCCACGATGACGGTCGCCGAGCCGGTCGTGGGGTCGGTGCTCGGCGTCGTCATCCTCGGCGAGGCGCTGCGACCCGGCGAGGCAGGCTGGTTCACCCTCGTCGCCGCCTTCGCCGTGATGGTCGTGGCCACCGCCGCGCTGGCCCGCGGCGAGGCCGCCAACGCCCAGGGTCGCGACGAGGCCGCCCAGCCGGGCGCCGGCGGGCAGGAGCGAAGCGACCCGGGGAGACGTGGCTAGCGTGGACGCGTGCTGAGCGCCATCGCCGTCGTCCCGTCGGCCCCCGTGCTGGTGACCGAACTCGCGACCGGCGCCGCCGAGGAACTGACCGACCTGAGGACCGCGGCGCTCGACGCCGCCGCCGCGCTGCCCGACCGCTGGGTGGTCGTCGGCGCCGCACGCGACGCCGAGGTGATCGGACCCGAGGCGGTCGGCACGTTCGCCGGCTACGGCGTCGACGTGCGCGTCGCGCTCGCACCCGCGGTGACCTCGGCGCCGCGCGCGCTGCCGCTGTGCGCGCTGATCGCCGGCTGGGTGCGCGGACGCGCGAACCCGGCCGCCACCGTCGAGGTGCGGGTGTTCGCCGACGATCTCGATCCCGATGCCGCCGCGGCCGCCGGTCGAGCACTGCGCGCCGAGATCGACGCGCTGGCCGAGGACGTCGGGGTGCTCGTCGTCGCCGACGGTGCGAACACCCTGACCCCCACCGCACCCGGCGGCTACGACCCGGCGTCGGTGGCTGGGCAGGAGGGGCTCGACGACGCGCTGGCGACCGGCGACGTGGCCGCCCTCGCGCGGCTCGGCCGGGTCGCCCACCAGGTCCTGGCAGGTCTGGCGGGGCCCGCACCCGTGGCGGCGGAGGAGCGCTACCGCGGGGCGCCGTACGGGGTGGGGTACTTCGTGGGGACGTGGGTCCCGGCGGGCAGGAGCGCAGCGACCGGGGGAGAGACACCGGCGGGCAGGAGCGCAGCGACCGGGGGAGAGACACCGGCGGGCAGGAGCGAAGCGACCGGGGGAGAGACACCGGCGGGCAGGAGCGAATGACCCGACCCATCGCGATCGTCGGCCCCACCGGCACGGGCAAGTCCGCGCTGGCGCTGGCGGTCGCCGAACGCGTCGGCGGCGAGATCGTCAACGCCGATGCCATGCAGCTGTACCGCGGCATGGACGTCGGAACGGCGAAGCTTACGGTCGAGGAGCGTCGCGGCATCCCGCACCACCAGCTCGACGTCCTCGACGTCACCCAGACCGCGACCGTCGCGCGGTACCAGGACGCCGCGGCATCCGACGTCGAGGACGTCGCCGCCCGCGGTGCGGTCCCCATCCTGGTCGGCGGATCCATGCTCTACGTCCAGTCACTGCTCGACCAGTGGTCGTTCCCGGCCACCGACCCTCGGGTGCGGGCCCGGTGGGAGAGCCGGCTGGCCGAGGTCGGGGTGGCTGCGCTGCACGCCGAACTGGCCTGCGTCGACGCCGATGCCGCCGCGTCGATCCTGCCGACGGACGGCCGCCGCGTCGTCCGGGCGCTCGAGGTGGTCGAGCTGACCGGCCAACCGTTCGCGGCCAGCGCCCCGGTGATCGGGACGCCGCGCTGGGGCACGCTGCTCGTCGGCCTCGACTGGGACACCGCGCTGCTCGATGACCGGCTCGCCCAACGCACCGACCTGATGTTCACGGGTGGGCTCGTCGACGAGGTGGTCGCGCTGTGCGAGCGGGGCCTACGCGACGGCGTCACCGCATCGCGCGCCCTCGGCTACGCGCAGGTGCTCGACGCACTGGCCGCCGGCGGCGGAGCCGACGCGCTCGCGCAGGCCAGGGAACGCACCTTCATCGGCACGCGGCGCTACGTGCGGCGGCAGCGGTCGTGGTTCCGGCGCGATCACCGCATCCTCTGGCTCGACGGTGCTGCCGATGAGAACGTCGACGCGGTGCTGCGCGCCTGGGACGGCGGACGGGACGACGGCGCCGCGACGGATATCCTGAGCAGGTGAAGTTCGCCAAGGGGCACGGCACGCAGAACGACTTCGTCGTGCTGCCGGACCTCGACGCCCGCATCGGGTTGACCGCCGGCGCGGTGGCCGCGCTGTGCGACCGCCGTCGCGGGCTGGGCGCCGACGGCCTGCTGCGGGTCACCACTGTGGGCTCGGCGCTCGCGGCGGGCGTGTTCGAGCGGATCCCCGAGGGTCTGGCCGACGGCGACTGGTACATGGACTACCGCAATGCCGACGGGTCGATCGCGCAGATGTGCGGCAACGGCGTCCGCGTGTTCGCCCACTACCTGCGGGCCAGCGGCCTGGAGTCGCGTGACGAGTTCGTGGTCGGATCCCTGGCCGGGCCGCGACCCGTGACGCTGCACGCAGCCGGCCCCGTGTTCGCCGACGTCACCGTCGACATGGGCAAGGCCAACACCACGGGCACCGGCACCGCCGTCGTGGGAGGGCGCACCTTCGGTGGCACCGCCGTCGACGTCGGCAATCCGCACCTCGCGTGCGTCGCCCCCGATCTCACCGAGGCCGATCTGGCCGCGCTCGACGTGGCCGCGCCCGTCGACTTCGACTCCGGTCAGTTTCCCGACGGCGTCAACGTGGAAGTGCTGACCGCGCCGGCGGGTGGTGCGGTGTCGATGCGGGTACACGAACGGGGTGTCGGAGAGACGAGGTCGTGTGGCACCGGGACCGTCGCTGCCGCCGTCGCCGCCCTCGAGCATCGGGGCGACCACACCGGAACACTGCTGGTCCGCATCCCGGGAGGCGAGGTCACCGTGACCGTCACCGACGCGACCAGCTACCTGCGCGGACCGTCCGAACTCGTCGCCGCCGGCGACCTCGCCGAGGAATGGTGGCGCTCCCATCAGCGTTAAACGAGGTGTATGAGAAGTGATCTCCATGCGACGCTTGAGTCGCCCATGACATACCCCGACATCAACTCCCAAGATCCGAGCCTCGGCGAACTGGCGCTGTCAGACCGTACGGCGTTGCGCCGCGTCGCAGGACTGTCGACCGAACTGGCCGACGTCTCCGAGGTCGAATACCGCCAACTGCGACTCGAACGCGTCGTCCTCGTCGGCGTGTGGACCGACGGCACGGCTGCCGAGGCCGAGGCGAGCCTCGCCGAGCTGGCCGCACTGGCCGAGACCGCAGGCTCCGAAGTGCTCGAGGGCCTGATCCAGCGCCGCGACAAGCCCGACACGTCGACCTACATCGGCTCCGGCAAGGCAGCCGAACTGCACGAGGTCGTCGAGGCCACCGGCGCCGACACCGTCATCTGCGACGGCGAACTCAGTCCCGCCCAACTCACCGCGCTGGAGAAGATCGTCAAGGTCAAGGTGGTCGACCGCACCGCGCTGATCCTCGACATCTTCGCCCAGCACGCCACCAGCCGGGAAGGCAAGGCTCAGGTCGCCCTCGCGCAGATGGAGTACATGCTGCCGAGGCTGCGTGGCTGGGGCGAGTCGATGTCCCGTCAGGCCGGTGGCCGCGCGGGTGGTGCAGGCGGTGGCGTCGGCACCCGCGGCCCCGGTGAGACCAAGATCGAGACCGACCGCCGACGCATCCGCGAGCGGATGAGCAAGCTGCGCCGCGAGATCAAGGACATGAAGAAGATCCGCGACACCCAGCGCGGTGGGCGGCGACGCAGCGAGATCCCGTCGGTCGCGATCGTCGGCTACACCAACGCCGGCAAGTCGAGCCTGCTCAACGCGTTCACCGGCGCGGGCGTACTGGTCGAGAATGCGCTGTTCGCCACGCTCGAACCCACCACGCGCCGTGGGGAATTCGACGACGGACGCCCGTTCGTGCTGACCGACACCGTCGGGTTCGTCCGGCACCTGCCCACCCAACTGGTGGAGGCGTTCCGGTCGACGCTCGAAGAGGTGATGGGTGCCGACCTGCTGGTGCACGTGGTCGACGGCTCCGACGCCAACCCGCTGGCGCAAATCAATGCCGTCCGGCAGGTCGTCAACGAGGTGGTCGCCGAGTACGACATCGCCGCGCCGCCGGAGCTGATCGTGGTCAACAAGACCGACGCCGCGTCGGGTCTGACGCTGGCGCACCTGCGCCGCGCGCTGCCGGACGCAATGTTCGTCTCGGCTCGCACCGGCGACGGGATCGACCGACTCCGGCAGCGGATGAGCGAGATGGTCATCCCCACCGAGAAGACGGTGGACGTGACCATTCCCTACGACCGCGGCGACCTGGTCGCCCGCGTCCACGCCGACGGGATGATCGACGCGACCGAGCACACCGACGACGGCACGCGCATCAAGGCGCGGGTGTCGGCCGCACTGGCGGCGAGCCTCGCGGACTATGCAACGTTCTGACCGCCGCTAGCGGTGCACGATCACCGGCGGTTCGGGCGCGCGCACGGGAGGCAGTGCGCCCGTGAACTTCTCGATCTCGACGAGCACGTGGGCGCCCGTGCAGCCCTGGGCCAGCGACGAGGTGCCGACGTCGGCGGTGAGGACGTTCGGGTTGCCGTGCACGCACATGGCGTCGACGTCGCTGGCGTCGGCCGGGTCGTACCAGGCACCCGTGGGCAGCTGCACCACGTCGGGCCGCATGCGGTCGTCGAGCACGGCGCCGGCCAGGCACGCACCCCGGTCGTTGAACACGCGCACGACGTCGCCGTCGACGATCCCGCGCAGCTCCGCCGCCCGCGGATGGATCCGAATGGGCTCGCGCCCTTGCACCTTCGACGCCTGACTGGTCGCGCCGCCGTCGAGCTGCCCGTGCAGCCGCGACGACGGCTGGTTGGCCAGCAGGTGCAGCGGGTGAGCTGCCGCCCGGTCGCCGCCGAGCCACTCCTGCGGTTCGTACCATCGCGGATGGCCTGCGCAGTCGTCGTACCGGAAGCCGTCGATGTCGGCAGAGAAGATCTCGATGCGCCCGCTCGGCGTGCCCAGCCGATGGGTGACCGGGTCGGCGCGGAAGTCGCCGAGCAGGCTCAGGCCGTCCTCGGTGGGCAGGCGTAGCGAGCCTGCACTCCAGAACTCCTCGAACGTCGGGACGTCGAAGTCCAGTTCGGCCGACCACTTCTCGTAGAGGTGCGCCAGCCACTGCCGCGCGGTGCGTCCCTCGGTGAACTGCTCGCCGAAGCCGAGCCGGTGCGCCAGCGCCGAGAACGTCGCGTAGTCGTCGCGGGCGTCGGCGTACGGCTCGGTCAGTGCGGGCATCGCGACGAACATCGGATCGTTGCGGGAACCCGAGAAGTCCTCCCGCTCATAGGCCGTCGTCGACGGCACCACGACGTCGGCGTGCCTCGCCATGGCCGTCCAGTACGGCTCGTGCACGACGATGGTGTCGGGCCGGCCCAGCGCCCGGCGCAACCGCGCGATGTCCTGGTGGTGGTGGAACGGATTGCCGCCCGCCCAGTACACCAGGCGAATGTCGGGATAGGTCAGGCGCAGACCGTTGAAGTCGAACGGCTCGCCGGGGTGCAGCAGCATGTCGCTGACCGCCGCGACCGGGATGAAGGACCGCACGGGGTTGAGTCCCTGCGGCAGCGCGGGGAGCCGGCACCGCAGCGGCGGCAGGCCGGGCTCGTTCATGGATCCGTACCCGTGCCCGAAACCGCCTCCCGGAACACCGATCTGGCCGAGCATCGCCGCCAGCGTCAGACCCATCCACGGTGCCTGCTCGCCGTGGCGCAGCCGCTGCAGTGACCAGCTGACGGTGACGAGCGTCCGGCTCGACGCCATCCGGCGGGCCAACTCGGTGAGCCGGTCGGCGGGCAGACCGCAGATCGGTTCGGCCCACTCCGGCGACTTCGGCACCCCGTCGTCGAGGCCGAGCAGGTAGCGCTCGAACCGGTCGTAGCCCGTGCAGTACCGGTCGAGGAACGCCCGGTCGGCGAGCGACTCGGTGGCCAGCACGTAGGCCAGCGCCACCATGATCGCCACGTCGGTGCCCGGCACCGGCGCCAGCCACTCGCACTCGCCGTCGACGTCGTCCCGCAGCGGGGAGAACGACACGATCCGGCCGCCGCGGTCGCGCAGGCGCCGCAGCGCGTCGCGCGCCGGATGCGCCGTCGTCCCGCCGTGATTGATCGCGGTGTTCTTCATCGCGACGCCGCCGAAGCACACCATCAGGTCGGTGTGCGCGGCGATGACGTTCCAGTCCGTCGAGCGCTTGAACAGGTCGTCGTGCGTACCGACCACCCGGGGCATGATGACGCCGGTCGCGCCCAGGCTGTAGGAGTGCCGGGAGAACGTATAGCCGCCGAGCATCTTCAGGAAGCGGTGCACCTGGCTCTGCGCGTGGTGGAAGCGTCCCGCGCTGGCCCAGCCGTAGGAGCCGCCGTAGATGGCCTCGTTGCCGTGCGCATCGACGACGCGGCGCAACTCGTCGGCCAGGATTTCGGTCAGCTCGTCCCACGACACGGCGACGAACTCGTCGGCGCCGCGCACGTCGGTGGGGCCCGGGCCGTTCTCCAGCCAACCGCGGCGCACCACCGGGCCCGTGATCCGCGAGCGGTGCTTGATGGAGCCGGGCAGGTTGCCGAGCAGGGGAGAGGGGTCGGCGTCGCCCTCGGCGGGTGACACCGATGCGAGGTCGCCGTCGCGGACGTCGGCGGTGAAGGCGCCCCAGTGGGTGAGGCTCGCGGGGCGGGGCATTCTGACGATTCTAGGGTCGGCACACCGTTGCCGCCGGTCCCAACCATCCGGTTGGCTGGTATATGGTCGAAGGCAATCCCGTCCGCCAATCCGGAGGTCCGCCATGGCCCAGGCCGTCAAGTTCGATCGCACGCTGTTCGAGGCCGAGCACGACATGTTCCGCGAGTCCTACCGCTCGTTCCTGGAGCGCCACGTCGCGCCGTTCCACGACGAGTGGGAGAAGAACAAGATCGTCGACCGCGGCGTCTGGCTCGAGGCCGGCAAGCAGGGCTTCCTCGGCATGGCGGTGCCCGAGGAGTACGGCGGTGGCGGCAACCCCGACTTCCGCTACAACGTCATCGTCACCGAGGAGACCAGCGCGGGCCGTTACAGCGGCCTCGGCTTCTCGCTGCAGAACGACGTCATCGCGCCCTACTTCCTGCGCCTGGCGACCGAGGAACAGAAGCAGCGCTGGCTGCCCGGGTTCTGCTCGGGTGAACTGATCACCGCCATCGCCATGACCGAGCCGGGCACCGGCAGCGACCTCCAAGGCATCAAGTCCCGCGCCGTCAAGCAGGAGGACGGCAGCTGGGTGCTCAACGGGTCGAAGACGTTCATCACCAACGGCGTTCACGCCGACCTGGTGATCGTGGTCGCGTGCACCGACCCCGAGAAGGGCGCACTCGGCTTCTCGCTGCTGGTCGTCGAGCGCGGCATGGAGGGCTTCGAGCGCGGCCGCCACCTCGACAAGATCGGCCTGGACGCCCAGGACACCGCCGAACTGTCCTTCACCGACGTGCGCGTCCCCGCGGAGAACCTGCTGGGCGAAGAGGGCTCGGGCTTCGTCTACCTGATGCAGAACCTGCCGCAGGAGCGCATCAGCATCGCCGTGATGGCGGCCGCGGGCATGGAGGCCGTGCTCGAACAGACCCTCCAGTACACCAAGGAGCGCAAGGCGTTCGGCAAGCCGATCGGAAGCTTCCAGAACAGCCGGTTCGCGCTGGCCGAGATGGCCACCGAGGCCACCATGGTCCGGATCATGGTGGATGAGTTCCTCCGCCTGCACCTGGACGAGAAGCTCTCGGTCGAGCAGGCCGCCATGGCGAAGTGGTACGCCACCGAGACCCAGGTGCGACTCAACGACCGCTGTCTGCAGCTGCACGGCGGCTACGGCTACATGCGCGAGTACCCGGTGGCCAGGGCGTTCCTCGACGCCCGGATCCAGACCATCTACGGCGGAACCACCGAGATCATGAAGGAGATCATCGGCCGCAGCATGGGTGTCTGAGGCACCTCGGCGGGCCCGCGCGCTGGACGTCGATTGGGTACCGGTCGCGCGACACTTGCCCGCAGACGCTTGGATATCCCTCAAGATGGACGTCGTCTGACGCAGAGTTGACGGACGCGATACTTCGAGGGAACCCCCGAGCGGGTCGCGGGGAGGACGGATGACTGTGCTGCACACCCTGCTCGGCAGGCTCATCGGGCGCGCCGGCGTTGCGCTCGTGATGGCGATTGCCGTCATCGCGTTCGCCCCGGCGATCCCGATCGCTTCGGCTTCACCCGAGGGCGATGCCGACGTGGCGATGACGCAGGCGTGGGAGGCAGGCGGCGGTCCGACCGGCGCACTGGGCCCCAAGGACGGCGGCGTGTACGCCGTCGGTGCGGGCTTCGGCCAGAACTTCGCCAGCGGCAGGATCTACTTCACCCCCGAGACCGGCGCGCGGATCATGCAGGGCGCGATCCTCGAGAAGTACCTGTCGCTCGGCGGCCCCGGCGACGGCGACCTCGGCTTCCCCAACATCGACGAAGGCGCGGGGCGCGCGCCGAACAGCCGCAATACGACATTCAGCGCGGCGGACAACCCGGTGATCTTCTGGACGCCCGACACTGGCGCCCACGTGGTGCGCGGGGCGATCAACGCGGCGTGGGACAGGCTCGGCGGGTCGGCGGGCACCCTCGGCGTCCCGACCGAGGACGAGGTCTTCCGCGGAAACGTGGTGTCCCAGACCTTCACCGGCGGCCAGATCTCCTGGGACCGCAGCACCAAGACGTTCACCACCACCCCACCCGAACTGGCCGCACAGCTCGAGGGCCTCGAGATCCCGGGCAACGCGAACACCGAGATTGACGCCGCCCGACGCGCCGCAGGTGGTCCGCTCGGACCGCTGGGTGCGGCCGAGGGGCCACCCGAGCCCATGGGCGACGACGGTCTCCAGCAAACCTTCGCCGGCGGCAAGATCTTCTACAGCCCCGCCACAGGGGCGACCGTCATCACCGGCCAGCTGCTCGAGAAGTACGAGAGCGTCGGCGGCCCCGAGAGCGACCTGGGCTTCCCGAAGGCCAACGAGGCCGACGGCGGCCTGGCACCGGCGAGCAGGACCGCCTCCTTCACCGCGGAGGACAACCCGGTCATCTTCTGGACCCCCGACTTCGGCGCCGTCATCGTGCGCGGTGCGATGAACGCGGCCTGGGCGAAGCTCGGCGGCGCGACAGGCGAACTGGGCGCTCCCACTGCCGACCAGACCGAGGACGGCGACGTCGTCACCCAGAAGTTCGCCAACGGGGCGATCTCCTGGAACCGGTCCACCGGCGAGTTCACCACCGAACCGACGAACCTGGCGGCGGGCCTGGCAGGGCTCGAGGTGCCGGGCCAGAACGCGCCGCAGGCGCCACAGGCCGCCGACTCGGACGCCGAGGGTGCGCAGCCGTGGTACCAGAAGTACTGGTGGGCACTGGCCGTCATCCCCGTGCTGCTGCTCATCGCCGCGATCGTGGCGGCCGTGGTGCGGCGCCGCACCGACGACCGCGAGCCGTTGAACCACTTCGACGAATACGACGACTTCGACGACGACCAGGACTTCGAGTCCGGTCCGATGCCCGCTGCCGACGACCGGCCCGCCGTCGGCCAGCCGCCCAACGTTCCGCTCAGCGCGTGGGCGATGACGGTCGACGACGACCAGCCGTCGGGTCCCGGCAGCGTGCCGGGGAGCGGTCCATTCCCGGCCAACTTCGCCGAAGACCAGGACGCCATCGACACCGCGCCGACGCGCGTGGTGACCGCAGAGGACGTGGCCCGGGCCGACACCACGGGCGGCACCGTTCCGGACGGGGCGGCGGCCGATGAACCACTGCCGGCCACCTCGGTACCGGCCGACACCACCCCGGACGACACCACCCCGGACGACGCGACTCCGGACGACGTCACATCGAGGGACACGTTCGACGATGCGTCGGCGGACGGTGCGGAAAACGAGAGGACGTCGGCGCTCACGGGCATCGATCCCTTCGCCTCCGCTTCCGAGTACCGCTACTCGTCGTTCGACGAGCCCGAGACGACGGCGTTCGCTGAGGAGCCGGCCAGCGGGCCGCCCAGTGGGCGGCACGCCGCGCTCTCGATGGAGGAGTCCGCGCCGTCGCAGACGTCGATGCGACTGGCCCTCGACAGTCCATTCGACGCGCCCGACGGCTATCCGATCAAGGCCGACACCAAGTCCGGCCTCTACTGGCTGCCCGGCAGCGGGGAGTACGACCGGGTGCGCGCCGAGATCTGGTTCGCCAGCGAGGAATTCGCGCTCACCAACGGATTCACTCGAGGCTGACCCACGCGCGGCGTCAGATCTTGCGGATGACCGTGACGACCTTGCCCAGCACCTGGGCGTCGTTGCCGGGAATCGGATCGAACGCCGGGTTGTGCGGCATCAGCCACACCTGACCGCGGGTGCGCTTGAAGGTCTTCACCGTGGCCTCGCCGTCGATCATGGCCGCGACGATGTCGCCGTTGTCGGCGACGTTCTGCTGACGGACGACGACCCAGTCCCCGTCGCAGATCGCGGCGTCGACCATCGACTCGCCGACGACCTTGAGCAGGAAGAGCGAGCCCTCGCCGACCAGCTCGCGCGGCAGCGGGAAGACGTCCTCCACGGCCTGCTCGGCGAGGATCGGTCCGCCCGCGGCGATGCGGCCCAGCACCGGCACGTAGGTGGGCTCGGGCAGTGAGTCCGAACCCGCGACGTCGGTGGCGACGATCGGAGTGACGTTGTCCTCGGAGCCGCGCACGTCGACGGCACGCGGACGGTTCGGATCGCGGCGCAGGTAGCCCTTGCGCTCCAGGGTGCGCAGCTGGTGTGCGACCGACGACGTCGACGTGAGGCCGACGGCGTCGCCGATCTCGCGGATGCTCGGGGGATATCCGCGCGTCGTCACCGAGTTTCGGATCATGTCGAGGATGGTGCGCTGTCGCTCGGTCAAGGCGGCGTCCCCGCCCGTTGGGCGACGTGCCTCGCTGCCGTCTTGCGTGCCGCTGCTGTCACTCATGGCGCCGAATCTAGTCCGGACGGGAGCGTTTTTCAAACATGTGTTCGACGCGTGTCGCGCTTGGGTTCGCCGCGGAGGGCAGGAGGGGAGCGACCGGGGATTGACTCGATCCGACTTGTCGGTGCCCGCCGATATCATTTGCAACAGTTCGATCACATGTTCTAGTCATCGAACACCTGAGCGATTATGGTTCGAACACAGTAGCGAACGACCGGCACTGCACGACAGGACGAAAGGCGCCAGAGATGACCATCATCACGCGGGAGTACCCCACCGAAATCGTCGCCCGCCCCATGCGGCCGCGCCCCGACGTGCGGCGTGGTCCGCAGCGCCGCAGGCCGGCCAACGAGCCCCTGCGGTACCGCGGCACCGGCGTGCTGATGTCGCGAGCGTCCAACCGCCGCAAGCCGATCACGCCCGCCACCACGGTTCTGCTGGCGTTGGTGGCGGCCGCGATCACGGTGTGGCTCGGGCTGGTCGCACAGTTCGGCGCGCCACCGGAGGCACCCGCGCCGGGTCAGCTGGCGGTCGTTCAGGTGCAGACGGGGGAGTCGCTGCAGCAGCTCGCCCAGCGCGTGGCACCCGATGCGCCCGTCGCCGCAGTGGTCGACCAGATCCGCGAACTCAACGAACTCTCCTCCGCCGGCGTCGACGCCGGGCAGACGCTGATCGCACCCGTCGCCTGATCCGCGCCATGCGCCGTGATTTCCGCTGCCGTCAATCGGTACGCTCGTATGTGGCCGGGGCGCCCGGACTCGACATACGTGGCGAAGGAGCGGTTGTGCACTGTCCGTTCTGTCGTCATCCCGACTCCCGGGTCGTCGACTCGCGCGAGGCCGACGAGGGCCAGGCGATCCGCCGGCGCCGGTCGTGCCCCGAGTGCGGCAAGAGGTTCACCACGGTCGAGACGGCGGTGCTGGCGGTGGTCAAGCGCAGCGGCGTCACCGAACCGTTCAGCCGGGAGAAGGTCATCAAGGGTGTGCGGCGTGCCTGCCAGGGCCGCGACGTCGACGACGACGCGCTGAACGTCCTCGCGCAGAAGGTGGAGGACGCCGTGCGCTCCACCGGATCGCCCGAGGTGCCGAGCAACGAGGTCGGCCTCGCGATCCTGGGGCCGCTGCGCGACCTGGACGAGGTCGCCTACCTGCGCTTCGCCTCCGTCTACCGCTCGTTCTCCTCCGCCGAGGACTTCGAACGCGAGATCGAGGCCCTGCGGGCCCACCGCCAGGTCGCCTCGCCGAGCTGACCGGCTCCGCTCGCCGCTAGTCGATCTGCCTGACCCCGTCATCGACGACCCGGCCGGCCACCTTCACCCACCCCTCGGGATCCCACCACGTGCGGATCTGCGAACCCTCGCCCTGGGTGATGAGCAGATCGCGGCTCAGGTGGTCGGTGATGCGCACCGCCGCCGCACCGGTGGCCTCGTCCTCCGGAATGCCGAGATGGCTGGCGAACATCCGCGACCGGATGGTTCCCGCCTCCCGGTCGATCCACGCCCACAGGTAGTGCTCGACGTCCTCGGTGTAGTCGTCGGGGTCGGCGGCGAGCACCTCCTCGACCGATGCCATGTCGTAGATCGAGAAGTCCGGCGCCCAATCCGAACGGGCCCGGATGATCGCCATCTCGCCGTCGGCTCCGTCGTCGTAGGACACTCCGACGATCCCGGCGGGCACCTGCAGCGTGCGCACCGGGGTGCCGCGCCGGTTGAGCCACCACGCCGCACCCACCGTCGGGTGACCTGCGAACGGCAACTCCGTTGCGGGAGTGAAGATGTGCGCCCGCGCCGTCGCCGCGCCCGCGGCGGGCAGGTCGACGAAGATGGTCTCGCTGTATCCGAGTTCGGTCGCGATGCGCTGCCGCTCGGACGGCGGCGCGGTCGCGGCGTCCACCACGCCCAATGGGTTGCCGAAGTTGCCGTCGGAGTCGGTGAACACACGCAGCACGGTCACGTCGATCGCCATGCTCCGATGCTACGACGTTCCACCGCGGCGAAACCCGCGATCGCCACCGCTCAGGTCGCGCTGCGCTCGTCGGCGCCCATCGCGTCGAGCACCGCGACACGGGTGCCCACCGAGCCCGTGATCGTCTGCTCGCTGATGCCCGCGCGCAGCAGGTTGCGCAGCAGATCCTGGTCGTACACCGCGGGTTCGGTGGACTCGATGAACTTCTCGACGACCTCCACGAACCGGTCGGGGTCGTCGTGGAAGGGGAAGTGGCCCGAACCGTCGAACACCTCGAGCCGGGAACCCGGCATCGCCGAGTGGGCCATGCGGGCGTGGCCGACCGGGATCACGGAATCGTGTGAGCCCCAGATGAGTTGCACGGGAACGGATTCGGTGAGGTAACAGCGGTCCAGCATCGTCACCACCTGGCCGCGCCAATCCACGACGGCACGCAGCGTGCGGGCGAACGCGGAGGATGCGGTCGGCTCGGGTAGGTCGGCCAGGATGCGGAGCATGTCGGGGATGTCGCGGCCCGCCGCCGTCTTGCCGAGCAGTGCGCCGCCGACGCGGCCCACCGCCTGCAGCGCAGGCAGCACCAGGGGCAGCCGCAGCAGCGCCAGCGCTTCGGTGCCCATCGGCATCGCGGCGATGCGCAACGCCACGTTGACGTCCTTGGTCACGCCGCCCGCCCCGACGAGGATCAGGCGGTCGACCAGCTGGGGGAACTGGTAGGCGAACTGCATCGCGACGCCGCCGCCCAGCGAATGCCCCACCACGGTCACCCGCTCGACGTCCAGCACGCTGAGGAGGTCGCGCATCCCGTTGGCGTACGCCGCCACCGAGTAGTCCGCACGCGGCTTGTCCGACTTGCCGTGGCCGAGCAGATCGGGGGCGATCACCGTGAACCGCTGCGCGAGCGCGGACTGCACCGTGCTCCACGTCGTCGAGTTGTCACCGATGCCGTGGATCAGCAGGATCGCCGGACCGGAGCCCGCCACCCGGAACGCGCGGCGATACCCGTGGATGGTCCGGTAGTGCAGTGTCGGGGTGACCTCGCGCACCGGTCGTAGATGAGGCGTGCGGTCGGTCATGCCAACTCCTGTCAGGGCGTTGCGGTGCCGCCGTCCCCCTCCGAGGGATCGTCACCGGCCTGCTCGGCCAGGAACTTCTCGAATTCGGCGCCCAGTTCATCGCCGCTCGGTAGGTCTTCGTCCCGGGCGAGCAGCGAACGATTCTCCTGAGCTGCGACGAACGCATCGTACTGGCGCTCCAGCGCGGTCACCACTTGAGCGACTTCGGCGCTCGACTCGACCTGCTCGTTGATCTTGGTGTGCACCTCGGCGGCAGCCTCACCGAGTGCGGCCAGCGGGATCTGTAGCGCAGCGGACCGCGCCACCTCGGCCAGCAGCGCCTCCGCGGCGGGCGGATAGTCGGTCTGAGCCAGGTAGTGCGGCACGTGCACCGTGAAACCCATGGCCTCGTGGCCGTGCTGCGCCATCCGGAACTCGAGCAGATTCGACACGCTGCCGGGCACCTGGACCTCGCCGACCCAGGGCTCGTGACCGGCGATCAGCTCCTTGTCGGCGGCATGCGCCGTCATGGACACCGGCCGGGTGTGCGGCACCGCCATCGGGATCGTGCCCAGGCCGATCACCCGGCGGACGCCGAGACGTTCGGACAGCAAGCGCACCGCGGTGACGAACCGCTCCCACTTGAGGTCCGGTTCGAGGCCGGCCAACAGCAGGAACGGCGTCCCGACGCTGTCGTGCAGCGCGTACAGGTTGAGTTCCGGCGTCTCGTACTGGGTGAAGTGATCGGTCTTGAACGTCATCAGCGGGCGGCGCGACCGGTAGTCGAGCAGATCGTCGATCGCGAACGACGCGACGAGTTCGGTGTCGAGCGCGTTCTTCAGGTGCTCGGCAGCAAGCTTGATCGCGTGCCCGGCATCGGAGAACCCCTCCAGCGCGTGGATCATCACCGGTCCGCGGCCGTCTGCCGCCGACAGCTGGGGTGCCGGGAACTCGAGTTCGTACATCCCGCTCTGGTCTGGCTGATACTGCTGCTCTGGACTGTTCGGATCGTCCGTCATCGTGCTTCGCCTCCTCACCACGCCCATGGGCCGATCGTCCGACCCGCGCCCTCGTCACCCCAGTGTCCCGCACTCGGGCATCGGCGCCACGTCAGCCCCGGTACCCGTTGGCAACGTCGTCGAACCGGGAGGCATTCCGGAGCACTGCCGGACCGACGCCGGTCGGGCACCATCGGGGGATGTGGATCCGGTCGCTCGTGGTCGTCGCGACGGCGACGATCGCGGTCGGCTGCTCCAGCCAGAAGCCGGTTGAGCACCCCGCGCAGTCGACGCAGCAGGCACCCGACGCGGCCAGCGCGGCACCGGTCACGCCGGACCGGCGGGTGGGTGCGGTGTTCCTGGGCGGGGAGACGCTGCACACGTGTTCGGGCTCGGTGCTGAACTCGGTGGCCGGCGACCTGATCCTGACCGCCGCGCACTGCGTCGCCGGTGGCGTCGACGCGTACTTCGTCCCTGGCTTCTCGGGCGACGTCCAGCCCGACGATGCCTGGCACGTCGACGAGGTCTTCCTCGATCCACGCTGGCTGGCGGACCAGGACCCGTTGGCGGACTTCGCGATCGCGCGCGTGAGCCGGGATGGCGGCGGGTCCGTCCGCGACGCTGCGGGCGGCGGCTACACGCTGGGGCGGGTGCCGGCCGTGGGCGCCGACGTCGCGGTCACCGGCTACCCGATGGGCGTCGGCGGTGGACCGATCGGCTGCCGTACGACGATCGCAGCCCACGACGAGGCCTTCCCGTCGCTGCGGTGCGCAGGCCTGGTCGACGGCACCAGCGGGTCGCCCTGGGTGTCAGGGGCGTCGGGTTCCACCGTCGCGGGCATCACCGGGGGACTCGATGGCGGGGGCTGCCATGACGACGTGTCCTACTCGCCGCCGTTCGACGACGCGGTCGCCCGGTTGCTCGCCCGCGCACAGGCCGGAGGCGAGGCCGACAGGGCGCCGGACGCGTTCGGTGACGACTGCTAGCGGCGGAACTGGGACAGCGCGCGCAGCTTGTTCATCACGTCGAGCGCCGCGACCTTGTAGGCCTCGGAGAACGTGGGGTAGTTGAACACCGCGTCGACCAGGTACTCGACGGTGCCGCCGCAGCCCATGACCGCCTGTCCGATGTGCACCATCTCGGTGGCGTTGGTGCCGAAGATGTGGACGCCGAGCAGGCGCAGGTCGTCGGTGGACACCAGCAGCTTGAGCATGCCGTAGGAATCGCCTGCGATCTGCCCGCGTGCCAGTTCGCGGTAGCGGGACACCCCGACCTCGTAGGGCACCGACTCCTTGGTGAGGTCGACCTCGGTGGCGCCGACGTACGACACCTCGGGGATCGAGTAGATGCCGATGGGTTGCAGCTCGGTCATGCCCTTGCAGGGCTCGCCGAATGCGTGGTACGCCGCGAGCCTGCCCTGATCCATCGACGTGGCGGCCAGCGCGGGGAACCCGATGACGTCGCCGACGGCGTAGATGTGGTCGACCTTCGTCTGGTAGTCGTCGTCGACGAAGATCCGGCCGCGTGCGTCGGCCTCGAGCCCCGCCGCGGGGAGGTCGAGGTGGTCGGTCTGGCCTTGTCGCCCAGCGGAGTACATGACGGTGTCGGCCGGGATCTGCTTGCCGCTCGCCAGCGTGGTGACGGTGCCACCCGTGCCGACGTCGACGGCGGTGACCTCCTCGCCGAACCGGAACGTGACCGCGAGGTCGCGCAGGTGGAACCGCAGCGCCTCGACGATCTCCGGATCGCAGAAGTCGAGCATCGTGGCGCGCTTCTCCACCACGGTCACCTTGGTGCCGAGCGCGGCGAACATCGACGCGTACTCGATGCCGATCACGCCGGCGCCGACTACGACCATCGACGTCGGGATGGTCTTGAGGTCCAGGATGCCGTCGCTGTCGAGCACGCGTTCGGTGTCGAAGTCGACGCCCGCCGGGCGGAGCGGCTTCGTACCGGTGGCGATCACGATGTTGCGACCCGCCAACGTGATTCGCTCGGCGCGGGACGGATCCTCCACGACCAGGGAGTGCTCGTCGACGAAGCGGGCGTGGCCCTCGTAGAGGTCGATGCGGTTGCGCATCAGTTGCGACCGGACGACGTCGATCTCCTTGCCGATCACGTGCTGGGTGCGGGCCAGCAGGTCGGCAGGGGTGATCTTCTCCTTGACGCGGTAGCTCGCCCCGTACAGCTCCCGCTGGCTCATGCCGGTGAGGTAGACGACGGCTTCGCGCAGGGTCTTCGACGGGATGGTGCCGGTGTTCACGCAGACCCCGCCGAGCATGCGGCCGCGTTCGATGATGGCGACCGACTTGCCGAGCTTGGCCGCGGCGATGGCGGCCTTCTGTCCGCCCGGGCCGGACCCGATGACGACGAGGTCGTATTCCTGCGTGGAACCCATGGGAGTAGTCCTACGCGGCCCGGGTCCCAGGAAGATGCCGTGGACGTCAACAACGCGTGAACATCGCGCCTGCACGGTGCCCCGAACGGGCGCCCGGGAGCCGCCCGCGGCGACGTCCGCGTCGGCTCGAACGGCCGAGATCCGGTGCAGCCCAGGTCGTTAGCAAACATAACAAAGGACTGATTTCTGGAAGATCTCGCGATTTTTCTGCACGAAGTTGGTTGGATCGTCAATTTTCGTGGGTACCCCGAGCCACACAGCAAACGAGCGCCCCGGCGGCCGTCGGGACCCGAACGGATTGGAGCGTGACATGAGCGCCGACGGACTGACCACCGAAGAACTCCTCGCCGAGAGCGCCATCGCGCTGCCGGACAAGGAAGTCGTCTCGATCCTCGACCTGAACGCCGACGTCGACGTCGCGATCGACGCGGCATCGCCCATCGACCTGGCCGCCGCGGCCAACCTCAACGTCGCAGCGCCGCTCGACGCGGCCGCCGCCGCCAACGTGCTGTCGTACGGCTCGGGTGCCCAGGCGACGGTCGACCAGGGCGTCATGCTGGACCAGACGCTCGACGCCGACGCCTTCGCGACCTCCAACCAGGTCAGCGGCATCGACCAGGGCGGCATGGACACCGACGACGACGACACCGGAACGGTCACCGATCCGACCACCGGCGGCGTCACCGACGGCACCGACACGGGCGGCGAGGTGACCGAGCCCGCCGTCGACACCAGCACCGGCGGCCTCCTCGACGGGAACCTGCTCAACGTCAACGTGAACGTCGACCTCGACACCGACCTCGCGGCCCCGATCAGTGGTGCGGTCGCCGCCAACGCCAACGTCGCCGCGCCGATCAACGCCGGCGTCGCTGCCAACATCGGGTCCATCGACTCCGATGCCATCGCCGATGCGCAGCAGGACGCGATCATCACCCAGAGCATCACCGGTGAGGCCAACGCCACGGCCAACCAGGATTCGACGATCACCCAGGGTGACGGAGACTCCACCGGCACCACGGGCAGCACGGCGGGTGACTCCGGCAGTACGGCGGGCAGCACGGGCGACGCCGGCTCGAGCAGCAGCTCGAGTGAATCGGGCGCCTGACGGCTGACCGACGAGCTGCGACCCCACCGGGAGAACTCACATGACGGTGTCCACGCACGAGTCGGGATCGGTCGACGCCGGTCCGAGGCGCGCCGACGGGGTCGAGCTGATCGGGGAGATGGCGGGATCCGGCTACCGGGTACCGCCATCTCTGGCCCGACGCGCGGACGGGCAGACGATCCAACTCACCCCGCTGCTCTACGCGATCCTCCGGGAGAGCGCCGGGCACCAGAGTTCCGCCGACATCGCCGCTGCGGTGTCGGAGTCGACCGGCCGGACGGTGAGCGCCGACAACGTCGACCACCTGGTCGACAAGCAGCTGCGTCCGCTCGGTCTGCTGGTGCGGGCAGACGGTGGCCAGCCCGTGCTCAAGAAGCGCAACCCGTTGCTCGGACTGCGCTTTCGCTACGCGGTGACCGATCCGGAGCGGACCCGTCGCCTCACCGACCCGTTCCGCGTCCTGTTCCGGCCGTGGGTCGTCGTACCGATGCTGGCTGCGTTCGCCGTCGTGTGCTGGTGGGTCTTCCTCGAGAAGGGGCTGGCCTCGGCGGCCTACGACGCGTTCGAGCGTCCCGGGCTGCTGATCCTGGTCTTCGCCGTGACCATCCTGTCCGCGGGCTTCCACGAGTTCGGGCACGCGGCGGCGGCGAGGTACGGCGGGTCCACACCCGGAGTGATGGGCGTCGGGCTCTACCTCGTGTGGCCCGCCTTCTACACCGACGTCACCGACTCCTACCGCCTCGGCCGGGCCGGGCGGGTGCGCACCGACCTCGGCGGGCTCTACTTCAACGCGATAGTCGCGGTCGGCATCACGGCCCTCTGGTGGGGGCTGCGCTACGACGCCCTGCTGCTGGTCGTCGCGACCCAGATCCTGCAGATGCTCCGTCAGTTGGCGCCCATGGTGCGCTTCGACGGCTACCACGTCCTCGCAGACCTCACGGGTGTGCCCGATCTGTACTCGCGCATCAAGCCCACACTCCTCGGCGCGCTGCCCTGGCGGTGGGGTGACCCGGGCGCCCGTCTACTCAAGCCCTGGGCGCGGATCCTCGTCACCTGCTGGGTGATCGTCGTCATCCCGCTCCTGATCAGCGCGCTCGCTGCGGCCGTCATCGCGCTCCCGCGTCTGATCGGTACCGCGTGGGCGAGCCTGAACAAGCAGCAGGACGTGCTCGGCACGGCGTGGGCCGACGGTGACATGGTCCAGGCCACGGCCCGGGTGCTGGCGATGGTGGCCATCGTGATTCCGGTCGCCGGTGTGCTCTACATGCTGATCCGGTTCGTCCGTCAGTCGAGCGCCGCGGCGTGGACGGGCACCGAGGGCAAGCCGGTGAGGCGAATCCTGGTCGCCGCACTCGGCGTCGCGATCGTCGGCGCGGTGGGCTACGCCTGGCTGCCGCGGGAGGACAACTACCGGCCGATCAGCCCGGACGAGCGAGGCACGATCGGTGACATCGTCTACGCCTTGGACAGCGACCGGCTCGCCGAACCCGTAACCGGAGACGTCACGCCCCGCGCGGTGTCGACGCCCACCCTCTACAAGGGCAAGCAGGGTGTCCTGCAGGCGGTGTGGGACACGGCCACGCCGCGTCCGGTGAAGCGGGCACCCGAACTCGCCGTCATCCTCGTGCCGAAGGCGCCTGTGGCGCCCGCCGTTGGCGGCGGTGGGTACGCCGCGGCGGCGACCCCGAACGCAGATCAGGGCTGGGTGTTCCCGGTCGACAAGCCGTTGGCCCCCGGTCCGGGGGACACGCAGGCGCTGGCGGTCAACACCACCGACGGCACCACGGAGTACGAGGCCGCCTTCGCCCTGGTGTGGACCACCGACGAGACCGACGTGACGAACGTCAACGAAGCCCAGGCCTATGCGTCGTGTTCGTCGTGTTCGGCCGTGGCCGTCGCGTTCCAGGTCGTGTTCGTCATCGACGAGGACGAGGCAGGCGACAACGTGGTGGCGCCCCAGAACCTGGCCGGCGCGCTGAACTACGACTGCGTCAACTGTCTGACCTACGCGCTGGCCCGACAGCTGTTCGTCACGCTCGACGAGCCGCTGTCGGAGGGGGCCATGGCCGAACTCGATGCGCTGTGGACGGAGATCGCCGCCTACGGCGAGGCCATCGAAGCCGGCGAGGTGCCCCCGGAGGAGATCGAGGCCCAACTCGACGCCTACGAGAGCAGGATCAAGGCCATCGTGGAGGCGGATCAGCCAGGAACGTTCCCCACCCCCACGGCGACCACGAACCCGACTGCGGGTGCGCCCAGCACCACAGCACCTCCGTCGACTGCGGCATCGGTTGCGCCGACCGCGCCGAGCGCGCCCGCCGACGTTCCTGCCGAGGGGTCCACGGTCGCGGAGCCCAGCGCAACGAGCGAACCGACGGCCGACCCGACCGCGACCAACGAGGTCACCGCACCGACGGGAGCCACGCCCACCGGCACGGTCACCGATGGCTCGACGACGACGGGATCCACGACCGACGGCGCGACCACCGACGGCTCGACCACGGACGGCTCCACCACCGGTGGCACGGACTCGTCGGGAACCGGTTCGACAGACGGCTCGAGTACGTCGCCCTAGGCGGCAAGCCCCGCACATTCATCCCCAGTCGCGGTTTCGTCCACAGCGGGCACTCATCGGCCGTCTGCGGCACGGGTTCCGACGGTGCCATGCGGTGACCTTGGTCCATGACGACCTCACCCGACTCCGACTTCCACCTGAACCGACCCGGGGCGCTGATCGCCGCGCTGCCCGCCGTGCTGGGCTTCGTCCCCGAACAATCGCTCGTCCTGGTCACCCTCGATCGCGGCGAGCTGGGCTGCGTGATGCGCGCGGACCTCGCCGCGGTTCTCGGCCCGGACCTCGAGGGCGAGCTGGCGCACCTGGCGGAGGTGGCCACCAGGGGAGCACCAGATGCGGCCATAGCCGTGATCGTGGACGAGCTGGGTGCGGGCTGCCGCATGTGCAACGACGACCACCGGTTCCTCGCCGACGCACTCACCGACGCCCTCGACGGCCAGGGCATCGAGCTGCGCGACATCCATGTCGTCGAACGGATCGCCGCCGGTGCGCGATGGCACTGCGCGGACGGGTGCGGCCGCGGTGGGACCGTCGAGGATCCGTCGTCCTCGCCGGTGGCCGCAGCCGCCGTGCTGGACGGCCGTCGGCTCTACCGGCGCCGCTCCGAATTGCAGGACGTGATCGCGATCTCCGACGCGGACCACACCGCGGCGCTCGAGGTCGCGATCGTCGAGGCGATGGCGTCGCGGGCTGGACGGTCGCACGACGACGCGGCCACCCGGGAGGACGTCGAGGCGGCGATGGTCGCCGCGTCCGCGGCCGCGCGGGGGGAGCGGCCGTCCGACGCCGATGCCGCGCGCCTGGCGTGTGCGCTGCTCGATCCGCACGTGCGCGACGTGCTGTACGCGCTGGCGGTGGGATCGAAGGCGGCACAAGCGGAGTCGCTGTGGTCGACGTTGGCGCGGAGCCTGCCGAGCCCATGGCGCGCCGACGCGCTGGTGCTGTTGGCGTTCTCGGCCTACGCCCGTGGCGACGGGCCGCTGGCGGGCATCTCGCTGGACGCGGCGATCGGCTGCGATCCGACGCACGAGATGGCCCGGATGCTCGACGAGGCACTGCAGCGGGGGATGCGCCCCGAACAGATCCGCGAACTGGGGCTCAGCGGGTTCCGCGTGGCAGCCCGAATCGGCGTGTCACTGCCGCCGCGTCAGCCCTACGGCCGACGGGCCGGCTAGACCTTCTCGACCTTGACTGCGTGGGCCATGTCGTGGGGGAGTTCGACCTGCTCGTGGCCGGGGATGACGATCATGACGCTGCCGTGCTCGCCGACCTGAACGGTCACACGGGCATTCGGCACCACGCCGGCGTCCTTGAGCCTGCTGATCAGCCCGATGTCCCCTTGGACGTGCTCGGTCAACTGACGGACGCGCACTGCGATCGGGAAGCCCACCGGTAGTTCGGTGAGCCGCACCAGGTTCATGTCCTCGGCGTTGGGGTGCGTGACGCCCAGATCCGACAGACCGGGAATCGGGTTGCCGAACGGCGACGTCGTGGGGTTGTCCAGGACGCGCACCAGCCGGCGCTCGACGTCCTCGCTCATGACGTGTTCCCAGCGACAGGCCTCGGCGTGCACTTCCTCCCAGGGCAGTCCGATGACGTCGACCAGCAGCCGCTCGGCGAGCCGGTGCTTGCGCATCACGGAGACGGCTAGCGCGCGGCCCTTCTCGGTCAGTTCGAGGTGACGGTCGCCCGCCACGTGCAGCAGGCCGTCGCGCTCCATGCGGGACACGGTCTGGCTGACGGTCGGGCCGCTCTGCTCGAGGCGTTCGGCGATGCGGGCGCGCAGAGGCACCACGCCCTCTTCTTCGAGGTCGTAGATGGTCCGCAGATACATCTCGGTGGTGTCGATGAGATCGTTCATGGTGCCGCCCTCCGTCGCGGCCGAGTCTACCGGTGACGGACGCTGATCTGGGGTCCATCGCGCTCGCGTCACATTGTGATGCCCGCCGCGGGGTCGCGGCGGGCATCAACGGTGGTGTGGTTGGGCGCCTCTCGGCGCACGTGTCAGCTGGCGTACGAGCGGAGCCGCTCGGCGCGATCGCCGTGGCGCAGCTTCGCCATGACCTCGCGCTCGATCTGACGGACCCGCTCACGGGAGAGTCCAAACAGCTTGCCGATCTGGTCCAGCGTGCGCGGCTGTCCGTCGTCGAGCCCGAAGCGCAGGCGGATCACCTGCTGCTCGCGCTCGTCGAGGGTGGCCAGCACGTGGCGGATGTCGGTGTGCAGCAGCTCGGAGATCACGGCGTTCTCGGCCGACATGGCCTCCGCGTCCTCGATGAAGTCACCCAGCGGTGCTTCCTCGTCGCTGCCGACCGGCATGTCCAGGCTCACCGGGTCGCGGCTGTGCTCGAGCAGATCGGCGATCTTCTCGGCCGGGATGCCCGACTCCTCGGCCAGTTCCTCGTCGGTGGCCTCGCGGCCGAGGTTCTGGTGCATCTCGCGCTTGATGCGTGCGAGCTTGTTGACCTGCTCGACGAGGTGGACGGGGAGCCGGATGGTGCGGCTCTGGTCTGCCATGCCACGCGTGATCGCCTGCCGGATCCACCACGTCGCGTACGTCGAGAACTTGAAACCCTTGGCGTAGTCGAACTTCTCCATCGCGCGGATCAGTCCGAGGTTGCCCTCCTGGATCAGGTCGAGCAGCGGCATGCCGCGGCCGGTGTAGCGCTTCGCGAGCGACACGACCAGTCGGAGGTTCGCCTCCAGCAGGTGCCTGCGCGCGGCCTCGCCGTCGCGGGCCACTGCCGCCAGGTCGCGCTTGCGTGCATCGCCGAGCCGCTTCTTGGTAGCCAGCAGATGTTGCGCGTACAGACCCGCTTCGATGCGCTTGGCCAGTTCGACTTCGTCGGCAGCCGTCAGGAGGGCGGTCTTGCCGATGCCGTTCAGATACACGCGCACCAAGTCGGCGGCTGGGCTCTGGCTGTCCAAATCGGAATCTATACGGCTTGCGGTGGCAACCATTCAAGGCCTCCTGCTCGGCTGGAACTGTCAAGGACTACAACGTCGTGATGGTCCAAAGAGTTCCCCGGGATTGCCGCTTACACACGTCCTGAGCTGCAGTTTTTCGCCCTCGACCTGAGAATGTCCTGAGAAGTGGGCAAGATTCTGCTCAGTCGGGAACGTCGAACCGCGGCGGTGCCGGTTCGGCCTGCGGAATCGGAGCGCGGTAGCCCTGCAGGGCCGGCCGTTCCGCGGTGGGAAAGAGCGGGATCTTGCGCCGGTTGTCGAATCGACGAGGTTCCTCGGCCGTGCGCGGAGGACGGTCGTTGGCGATCAGCACGGCGATCCAGGGCAGCGGGATCGAGGCGACCAGGATCGCCAAGGAGATGAGTCCGTTGTGCCAGATGCCGTAGGCACCGGCAGCGAGCAGCAGAGCGGGGATGCGGAAGGACATGATCTTGAGGTACTTGCGCACCCGCTCTCGGTGCTGCTCCTCGTAGGGAATTGCCGCACGAGTGATGAGAACCGGCCGACCATCGTCGTCGAAACTCAGCTCTTCGCCGTGTTTCATTACTCCACTGTTCCACACTGGACGCCGTTGAAACGGTCCGGTTTCTTACCGAACTCTTGCCGGGCACAATGGAGTCATGCAGACCGAGACCATCGAACGCACGGACACCGACGAACAGGTCGACGACGGTACCGACGACGACACCCCCAAGGTCTTCCACTACGTGAAGAAGAACAAGATCGCCGAGAGCGCGGTGATGGGGACTCACGTCGTCGCACTGTGCGGCGAGGTCTTCCCCGTGACGAAGTCAGCGAAGCCCGGTTCGCCGGTCTGCGCGGACTGCAAGCGGGTGTACGAGTCGCTCAAGAAGTAGCGGCAGGCGCATCGGGGGCCGCGGGAGCGGCGGTCGTGGCCTCCCCTGCGTGCGCCCCGCCGGCCGAGACCTTCTGCGCGCCACCCGACCTCGCCTCGGCCTTCTGCTCGAGCCAGCCCCGCAACCGGCGCGCGTGGGTCTCGGGAGCGGGCCACTCTTCCTGAATCGCCGCGTTCAATTCGGCGCCGATCATGATGGCGAAGCCGAGGAAGAAGGCGAACAGCAGGAAGGCGATCGGCGTCGCGAGTGCGCCGTAGGTGTAGCCCGTGCCGGTGATCCAGGTCAGGTAGATGCGCAACCCGAGGGTCGCCACCAGGAACACCGCGGCCGCCAGCAGTGAGCCCCAGACGAGGCGTTGCGTCGGCAGTGGACGGGGGAGCGAGACCCGGTAGAGCAGGGTCATCGCGATGACGAGGCCGAGGAACACCACCGGGAAGTAGCCGTAGCGCAGGACGCTGTCCCAGCTCTGCGGGATGTATTCGGCGATCTTGAGCGGTCCCAGCGCGACGAACGGCGCCATGACGATGATCCCGATGAGCATGATGATGTAGAGCCCCAACGCGTAGAAGCGTTGGCGCACAGGGTGCCTCAGTGGGGTCTGGTCGTGGGCCTCCACGACCGAGTCGACGAAGGCCGAGACCGCCGACGAGCCGGCCCACAGCGAGATCACGAAACCCAGCGACACGACCTCACCGCGGGCGCCCGCCACGATGTCGGAGATCGTCGGCTCGATGATCTCGTTGACCACGTTGTCGGAGAACAGATTGCCCGCCGTGGCGATCAACTGGTTCTCGATGGTCAGCAGGGTGTTGGGCCCGAACAGGGGGGCGATGTAGACCAGGCTGCCGAGCATCCCGAGCAGCAGGGGTGGAAGCGATAGAGCGCACCAGAACGCAGCTTGCGCGGACTCCGCGAATATCGAGTCGTCCCAACTCTTCGACAGAGTTCGCTTGAAGACCCGCCAGAGATGGTGCTTGGAAGGCTTCACGCGGGAAGGCTGGTCAGTCATGTCCAGACCAGCATTCCCGACGCGAGGCGTTCATGCCCGTGCGGGCGCGCGAATCCGTCAGGATTCGAGCGGGCTTACCTCGATCACCGCGGCCAGTTCGACGAGCTTGGCCTCGTGTTCGTTTGCGTGATGCTGGCAGAACAACAGCTCAGCACCCGACGGCAGTACCGCTCGGACGCGGGCGGCCGCGCCGCAACGGTCACAGCGATCAGCCCGAGTTAGTTCTGGGCTGGTCAGAGTTGCGTTCATGGCTCCTCCTCCGGTCTCGCGTAGCTCTACTGTGTCAGACGTTTGGGCGTTCGGCGTTGTTCCCCAGACGTTCACCGGTGTGTCGTGTCTCACCTAGTACCCAGGTTGCAGGGCCCGCACACTGGGCGCATGATCACGACTTCGGCATTGCTGGTGCACCTGTGCACGACCGAGGAGTGGGACGAGGCAGTCGCCGCGGGGGAGCGCCGTCCGCCGTCGCTGAGCGAGGCCGGTTTCGTCCATCTCTCGGCGCCCGGCCAGGTGCATCTGCCCGCGAATCGGTTGTACGCCGGGCGCTCCGACATGCTGCTTCTCTGGTGTGACTCGGCCGCACTGGGTGCTGAGATCCTCTGGGAGCCTGGCGTGCCCGGCGATCCCGAGGCCATGCGCTTCCCGCACCTCTACGGCCCGCTGCCCACCGGCGCTGTGACGGAAGTCACCTCCTACGCACCCGGCGACGACGGTCTCTTCCCGCCGATCGATCAGTCACCGACGTAGGCGTCGGCCTCGATCTCGATCAGCAGGTCCGGTGCGATCAGGGCCGACACCTCGACCATGGTGGCGACCGGTCGGACGTTGCCGAAGACCTCGCCGTGCACCACGGCGACCTCGCGCCACGAGGTGATGTCGGTGACGAACATGCGGGTGCGTACGACGTCGCTCAGCGCCGCGCCGCACTCGGCGAGCGCCGCCTCGATGCGGCGCAGGATCTCGCGGGTCTGCGTGCCGACGTCGTCGCCGGGCGCCGTGGTGCCCGCGACCACCGCCAGCGGACCCACCCGGACCGCACGCGAGTACCCGACCTCGTCCTCGAACGGCGACCCGGACGACACGTTGATCCGACGAACCGGTGGGCTCACGCCGGCAGCGCCTCGACGATGGACATCGGACCGGGGGTTGCGATGACGCGGGTGAGCCGGAATCCCCCGCGTGCAAGGAGGTCTGCGTATTCCTGCGCGGTGCGCTCGCGGCCACCGGCGTGCACGAGCATCTCGAGGTCGAGCAGCATCCCGGGGTGCTGCCGCGCGCCTTCGGGCAGCACCATCTCGAACAGCAGGAGCTTGCCGCCGCCGACGATCGCCGTGCGGACGTTGCGCAGGATCGCCAGTGCCTCCTCGTCGTCCCAGTCGTGGATGACGGTCTTCATCACGTAGGCGTCGGCGCCGTCTGGGACCGAGTCGAAGAAGGACCCGTCCTCGACGGCGCACCGGTCGGCCACCCCTGCTGCCGCCAGCAGCGGTCGGGCGCCGTCGACGACCGTCGGCAGGTCGAACAGCACGCCCCGCGCCCGAGGGGTCTGGGTCAGGATCTTCGCGAGTAAGGCCCCGTGGCCGCCGCCGACGTCGACGATCAGGCTGCGGTCCGTGAAATCGTAGAGGGGGACGGCGGTTTCGATGGCGACGGCGGACACGCCGGTCATGGCGTCGTTGAACACCGCGGCGTATTCGGGATTGGACTCGAGGTAGTCCCACGTCGACATCCCCCGGATCGCCTCCACGGCCGTCTGTCCGGTGACGACCGAGTGCATCAGCTGGCTCCAGTGCTCCCAGTGCTCGGCGCGCCCGACGAGCTTGATCATCGGGGCCATGGAGCCCTCGTGGTCCGACCGCAACGCCTGCCCGACCCGGGTCAGGGCGAACCGGCCGTCGCGGCGCAGCTTCAACACGCCGTTGGCCGCCAGCGCACGCATCACCCGGTACGTCGGATCAGGTCTGGCTCCGATCCGGCGGGCGACGTCCTCGGCGGTGCGCGGGCCGTCGCTCAAGGCATCGGCGAGGCCCAACTCGGCGGCGATGTAGAGCGCCTGCGTCAGCCACGCGCCCTGGGCCATCTCGAGCAGAGCGATGTTGGGCGGCACGGCGGCACGGCTCGCGACCGTCAGCGCGGCGCGCACGCGTCCGATGCCGTCGATCAACCAGAGGGGAGGCGACGTGGGCTTGCTTGGCACAGTCGTCGACGATATCGGCGGGCGACCACGGTCACAACGGCGTTTTCGGCAGGTTGACAGGTCTGCGCCCGAGTGTAACGGCGGTTCCCTAGACTGCCGGTATGGCAATCCTGTCTGGCTTCGCGCCGTGGATCGTGTACTGGGTTCTGGTGGGCAACGTCCCCTTCACCGCCGCCGTGCTGGTGGCCCTTGCGGTCGCCGTGGGTGCGCTCGTGGTCAGCCGGCGACGCCGGTCGCCGGGCGGCACACTCGAAATCGGTTCGGTCGCAGTCCTGTTCGTGCTCGCCGTGGTGACGTTCACCGCGAGCCAGCCGTTCGTGGAACGGTGGATCCAGCCGTTGGGCAGTGCGGGCATCCTGCTCGTGGCGCTGATCGGCATCGCGGTGGGCAAGCCGTTCGTGCGTGAGTTCGCCGAGACGGATCAGCCCAAGGAAGTCATCAACAGCGATCTGTTCGGGCGGATCACCACCCTGGTGACGTGGATCTGGGTGGCCGCGTTCGCGGGTATGACGGTGTCGTCGGCGATCCCGCCGCTCGTGCAGGGCTTGAACGGTCGGCCAGCGACCGTCCTCGACGTCGGGACGCCGCTGTCGTTCGTCTGCTACTGGGTGATCCCGTTCGTGCTGCTGGCCGCGGCGGTGCTGGCGGGCCGCGCGCTGAGCGACCACATGGTCGCCGAGGCCACCAGCCCGCACACGGTGCGGCGCAGTTCGTTCGTCGCGTTCAAGGAACTCGGCATCGACGAGCTGCTGTACCTGGCGAAGGAGAAAGCCGACCGCGAGGTCGGTGCGGGCATGGAGGCCTACGCCGTACAGGTCGGCGGCAAGGGGGTCCCGCTGACCGGTGACGAGTCCCGCGAATCGTGGCCGGTGTCCTACAAGGTGCGCGAGCAGCGCTGACTCCCGTCGCCGAGGCCGCCACCGGTGGCACGGCGCACATGGGCGGACTGATCAGCCAAGCGGTCCCGCCGATGCGCGGGACGTGTCGACGCGGTTACGGTCCTGCGGTTCCTGCAGAACCTGCAGAACCTGCGGTGCCGGCGCTTCCGGTGTCGCCGGCCGTTCCGGCATTTCCCGTCGCGCCCGAGGCTCCGGGCGTGCCGGGCGTGCCGAAGGGCGCGCCGGATATGCCACCCGGCGAGCCGCCGGAACCACCGGCGCCGCCCGGGGCAGCCCCGCCCTCGCCTCCGGCACCGGGCAGTCCACCCATGCCGGCGCTGCCCAGCGGTCCGCCGCGGCTCCCGCCGACACCGCCGGTGCCGCCCGTTCCCCCGGCGCCCCCGATGCCGCCCGTGCCGCCGGTGCCTCCCGCGCCGCCTGACCCCGCCGCGATCGAACAACGGCCCGCATCAGTGCAGACGCCGCCGGCAAGGGTGTCGCCGCCGTTACCACCCGCTCCGCCGCGACCCGCGGTCGCCGCAGCACCGCCCGTGCCGCCGGTGCCACCGGGCCCGCCCGCCCCGCCGTTGCCCGCAATCAGTCCACCCGTGCCACCCGTGCCGCCGGTGCCGCCGGTAGCACCGGATCCACCTGGGGCGGTGCCGGCGTTGCCGCCGTCGCCGCCCGCACCACCGTTACCGCCGGTGCCCGAGCAACCACCGCAGGCGGGGGAGGTGATTCCGCCTCGCCCGCCGCTGCCGCCGTCGGCCCCGGTACCGCCTGCACCCCCGGCGCCGCCCGTACCGCCGGTGTTGAAGGCGCCGCCAAGGGCATTGGCGCCTCTACCGCCGCCGCCTCCGGCCTGCCCCTCAGTCCCGTCGCTGCCGGCGCCGCCCGAAGCGCCGACACAGACGGTAGGGCACCCGGCCGCCGGGGCGTTGGCGCCCGCTGCCGCGGTACCGGCTGGCGAGGGGTTGGCTGCAGGCTCGCCGGTGACGCCCCGTCCGCCGACCCCGCCGGCCCCGCCATCGCCGAACAGCACCGCGTTGCCGCCGTTGCCGCCGTTGGCCCCCAGTCCGCCCGCCCCGCCGTTGCCGCCGTTGCCGATGAAGAAGCCACCGACACCGCCGTTGCCACCGGCCTGACCGGCGTGCGTCGCGATACCGCCGTTGCCACCGTTGCCGAACAGGAACGCGCTGCCACCCTTGCCACCATTGGCCCCGTTGCCGCCGTTCCCGAAGAACAGGCCACCGTTGCCGCCGTTGCAGGCGGAGTCAACACACCCTGGGAGTGCGTCGGCACCGTTGCCGAAGAGTCCGAACAATGGGCCACCGGGTCTAACCGCGAAGGATGGAAGCGCAGCCATCGCGCCGATCCCCGGCGAAACCGCCGCTGTCGTGGTGTTCCTCGTCAGGCACTCGGGTGCCGTTGAGTTGGTGCATGTCGTACCGGCTCCACTGTCGCCTGGTGGCGCCGCGAAGGCCTGGCCGGCGGGCGCGATGAGCAGCATGCCCGACGCGACGAATGCCGCGCCGACGAGCACGTGCGTTCGGCCCGTGGATGGCCTGCGGTGTGTTGCCATGACGTAGGCCCCCATAAATTGACTATCCCGAAAGTTTTCGCAAACCTAGCAGGAGGTCGTCAATCGGGGGTCGACTTCGGCCTTTTACTGCGTGTACGTGGCCACAGCAACGTTCTTGGCCACGGCCACCTCGGACAACGGCGAAGCAGTGGGGCCGTGCGTGTACCCACGGGTTGCGCGACGTCGCCGGAAAACCGACGGCTTCGGCCCGCCACCCGCGGGGAGTGTCGCCTAGTCCAGGTAGTCGCGCAGCACCTGAGAACGGCTGGGGTGGCGCAGCTTCGACATCGTCTTGCTCTCGATCTGGCGGATGCGCTCACGCGTGACGCCGTAGACCTGGCCGATCTCGTCGAGGGTGCGGGGCTGACCGTCGGTGAGGCCGAAGCGCAGCCGGACCACGCCGGCCTCGCGCTCGGACAGCGTCTCCAGCACCGACTGCAGCTGATCCTGCAGCAGCGTGAAGCTCACCGCGTCCACGGCCACCACGGCCTCGGAGTCCTCGATGAAGTCGCCGAGCTGGCTGTCGCCCTCGTCGCCGATGGTCTGGTCCAGCGAGATCGGCTCACGCGCGTACTGCTGGATCTCCAGCACCTTCTCGGGCGTGATGTCCATTTCCTTGGCCAGCTCTTCGGGCGTGGGCTCGCGGCCCAGGTCCTGGAGCAGCTCGCGCTGGATGCGGCCGAGCTTGTTGATGACCTCGACCATGTGGACCGGGATGCGGATGGTGCGGGCCTGGTCGGCCATGGCGCGCGTGATGGCCTGGCGGATCCACCACGTGGCGTACGTGGAGAACTTGTAGCCCTTGGTGTAGTCGAACTTCTCGACCGCGCGGATCAGACCGAGGTTGCCCTCCTGGATGAGGTCCAGGAACGCCATGCCGCGACCGGTGTAGCGCTTGGCCAGCGAGACGACGAGACGCAGGTTGGCCTCGAGCAGGTGGTTCTTCGCCCGGTCGCCGTCACGCTGAATCCACTGGTAGTCACGGCGCACCTGCGTCGTGATCTTCTCGCCCTTCTCGGCGAACTCCGCGAACTTCTGCGTCGCATAGAGGCCGGCCTCGATGCGCTTGGCCAGCTCGACCTCTTCCTCGGCGTTCAGCAGGGCGACCTTGCCGATCTGCTTCAGGTACGCACGCACCGAGTCGGCGGAGGCGGTGAGTTCGGCGTCCTTGCGGGCTTGCCGCAGCGCCTCGGATTCCTCTTCGTCCCAGACGAAGTCGCCGGATGCCTTGTCCTTCTCGGACGGCTCGGCGATGTCCTCGTCGGCCTCCTCGGCATCGGCCTTCGCCGGCTCGGCGACCTTGGCCACCGGCTTGTCGGCGGGCGCCGCCTCGGCGTCGTCACCGTCGAGGTCGTCGAGTTCCAGATCGGCTTCCTCAACCTCGATGTCGGCCGGTTCGCCTTCGAGTACGTCCGCACCGTCCAGTTCGGTCGACTCGACGTCGTCCTCGGTGCCCTTCTTGGCCGCGTCGGTCTTGGCGCGCGGTGCGCGGCCTGCGGCCTTCTTCGCGGCGGCCGGCGAGTCGGCCTTGGCGCGAACCGACTTCGTGGCCTTCTTCGCGGGAGCCTTGGCAGCGGCCTTCTTGGCGGGCGCCTTCGTGGCCGCGCGCTTCGCAGGCTCTTCGGTGTCGTGCTCTACCTTCGTCGCTGCCACGGGCACCCCTTCGGTCTTGCGGTCGGTGGCGTGGGCGTGCGCCACCGAAAAATTAGTCGGCTGTCGAATGCTGGCGTGATATCAGTTCGGATACTCGCCGCTAGCGTTGCGCGGCCGCCGGAGACCATTGTAACGACAGAGTGGGCAACCGCCCGCCTCGCTGGCGATTTCTCGATCCGGGCGAGCCCCCGGGTGAGTGCAGTTCGAGCCACTTCATAGCCAGAATTGGGCCGTCGTGCACGAGATCTGCGTTCGATGAACGGCACGGACGTCGACCAAGTGCGTATATCGTGGTCGAGAACCGACCACGCCCGCCGAAGCGGTAGATGCCATCTTCTTTGCTGTCTGGGATGATCGGAGACGTGCCGGGGGGAACCGTCATCCGTACCGAGGATTCACACGCAGTCGAGGCGTTGCTGGCGGCCGCGTCCGTCGGTCCGTGCGGGCTGGTCATCGGCGGCGAACCCGGCATCGGCAAGACCACGCTGTGGACCGAGGCCGTGCAGCTGGCCCGCGCGAAGGGCCATCGCGTGCTGTCGGCGCGCTCGGGTGAGGCCGAATCCGTGCTCGCCTACGCTGCGATCGCCGATCTGCTCGCCGACGTCGAGGACCGGGTGCTCGATCAGCTGCCGGACCTGCAGCGCCTGGCCGTCGACCGCGTGCTGTTGCGAGCAGACGCCGACGGTCCACCCACCGACCAGCGCGTCACCGCCGCGGCCCTGGTGTCGATCGTGTGGACGCTGGTGGCGTCCAGTCCGGTCCTCGTGGCCATCGACGACGCACAGTGGTTGGACTCGTCGAGCCAGTCGGTGCTCGACCTCGCGATGCGGCGGATGACCTGGCGGGTCGGTGTCGTGCTCACCGAGCGCACGCCGTCGGACGACGTCGTGGCCGCGCCCTGGTTGACGATGAGCGTGCCAGAGGCCGTGCGCCGCATCCGCGTGCGTCCGATGTCACCAGCGGCACTACAGACCGTGATCCAGGCCAGGTTCGGCCGCACACCCTCGCGCTCGACGCTGCTCCGCATCTCCGAGGCATCGCGCGGAAACCCCTTCTACGCACTGGAGCTGGCGCGAGCGGTCGACGGGCAGTCGGTCGGCGGCGAGCCCGCGCTGCCCGGCACGCTCGCCGACCTGATGCACTTGCGCACCGGGCACTACGGCGAAGCCGTGCGCGACATGCTGCTGGCTGCGGCCTGCGTCGCCGACCCCACGGTCGGACTGCTGGCCGAGGCGACCGGATCGACGGCGCAGCGCGTTCTCGAGCTGCTCGCCGAACCCGGCCGCGACGGCATCGTCGTCATCGACGACGAACGGGTCCGATTCACCCACCCGTTGCTGGCCCGTGGCATCTACACCCAGGCTGGGCCGGCACGCCGCCGCCGCATGCACCGCGCGCTGGCCGCCGTCGAGGTGCAGCCCGAACTCAGGGCGCGGCACATGGCCCTGGGCGCGGCCAGCGCCGACGCCGAGACCCTGCACGCGCTCGACACCGCGGCCGACTTGGCGGGTGCCCGCGGTGCGGTGGCCGCGGCAGCCGAACTGATGGAGCTGGCGATCGGGCTGGGCGGCGATACGTTCACCAGGCGGCTGCGGGCCGCGACGTACGCCCTGCAGGCGGGTGATGCGCATCGCTCCCGCGCACTTCTGGACCCCGTCGCCGCGGCGATGCCACCCGGTGCGCAACGGGCCTCGGCCCGGCTCGTCCTGGCCGACACCTGGTTGCACGACAACAGCTTCGTTGAGGCGGTGGATCTGCTGACCTCTGCGGAGGCGGACGCCGCGGCGGCACCCGATCTCCTCCTCCGCACGTATCTGCGCTCGACGCTGGTCCACACGATGACGGGCCGGTTCGCCGAGGGGCTGCGGTACGCCGACCTGGCGGTCGCCGAAGCCGAACGCCTCGCGGTGCCCGCCCTGCTCAGCCAGGCACTCACCGCGCGGGTCTCGGTGGCGGCAGGCGTGGGCCTCGGCCGCGACGAAGTGGCGCTGCAGCGGGCCCTGGACCTCGAAGACCCGTCGGCCGACGTGCCGGTCGCCTTCCGGGCGCGGGCAGCCGACGCGGTGACACTGGCGTGGCTGGGACGGCTGGAGGAGGCCCGCACGAAGCTGCTCGCCATCCGCCGCCAGTGCATCGAGCGCGGATCGGACGCCGACCTCGTGCACGTGTCGCGCCACCTCGTCATGGCCGACGTCTGGCTGGCGCGGTACGGCGCGGCCGAGGTGGTCGCCGATGACATGGTGCGGCGCGCCGAACAGTTGGGCAGCGACCACGCGATCGCCCAGGGACATGCACAACGGGCCATGGTGTGGGCGTATCAAGGCCGAGAAGGGCCCGCCCGCAACGAGTCCGACGCCGCGATCGAGGCGGCGAAACGCTGCGGGGTGCCGTCGCTGGCGAGAGGCCCCCGGTTCACGCTCGGCTTCCTGGAGGTCTCACGGGGCGCCTACGACGAGGCCCTTGCCGTGCTCGACCCGCTACTGGCCGCGTTCACGCCGGGGCAGGGGACCGAGATCGTGTCGTCGTCGCATCTGCCCGACGCCGTCGAGGCGATGGTCAACCTCGGCCGGCTCGACGACGCCGAACCGTTCGTCGTGGCGCTCGAGCGCAACGGCGCCGAGTTGGACCGGCCCTGGATGTTGGCGGTCGGCTCCAGGTGCCGGGCGATGCTGCAGGCGGCGCGCGGAGATCTCGAGGCGGCCGAGGCCTCGGTCACGCGGGCCATGGCGGCGCACGACCGGCTGCCCATGCCCTTCGAGCGCGCCCGCACCGCCCTGTTCGCCGGAGCACTGGCACGCCGGCGCCGCCGCAAGCAGGTGGCGTCGCAGACCCTGACCTCGGCGATGCGGGCGTTCGAGGCGCTCGGGACGCCACTGTGGGCGGAGCGGGCCCGCGCCGAACTGGCGAGGGTCACCGTCACGAGGGGTCGTGCGTCGAGTCTCACGCCGTCGGAGGCCAGCGTCGCGCGACTGGCGGCGGCGGGACGGTCCAACCGGGACATCGCCGCGGCGCTGTTCATCACGCCGAAGACCGTCGAGCACAACCTGACCCGGGTGTACCGCAAGCTCGGCATCCGGGCGCGCGCGGAACTGGCCAGGCACGCCGATGCCTTCGGGGAGGACTGACCTCAGCCCAGCGGGATGTCGATCCCGGCTGCCAGCGCGGCGCCCACCTCGGCCGCCATCGCGGCGCCGACGATGCCCGCGGAGTTCTGCAGCGTGGCCGCCACCACCGGGGTGCGGTTCTTCAGCAGCGGAATCCACTTGTCGGCCTTGCGGCTGATGCCGCCGCCTGCGATGAACAGATCGGGCCAGATCGCGTTCTCGATGACCACGAGAACCCTGGTGACCTCCTGTGTCCAGCGCTCGTAGGTCCACTCCTTGCGGTCCTTGACCGAGGAGGCGGCGCGGTGCTCGGCCTCCTTGCCGCTGACCTCGAGATGGCCGAACTCGGTGTTGGGCAGCAACTTTCCGTCGTGGATGACCGCGGAACCGATGCCGGTGCCGAAGGTCAGCAGGACGATCACGCCGGTGTTGTCGCGGCCGGCGCCGAACTTCTCCTCGGCCAGGCCCGCGGCGTCGGCGTCGTTGAGCACCGTCACCTGCTGCCCGCCGAGTTCGGCCGAGATGACCTCGCGGGCGTTCACCCCGATCCAGCCCTTGTCGACGTTCGCGGCGGTGCGCACGATGCCGTTGGTGACCACACCGGGGTAGGTGACGCCCAGGGGGCCGGTCCAGTCGAACTCGCGGACCACCGCGGCGACGGTCTTGGCCACCGCGTCCGGGGTGGACGGCTGCGGGGTGGCGAGCTTGAAGCGCTCGCCGATCAACTCGCCGGTGTCGAGGTCGACGATGCCGCCCTTGACGCCGCTGCCGCCGACGTCGACGCCGAAACCGCGGCGTTGCGGCGCGGCGGTCCCGGGATCCGGGACCGATGTGTCGGTGGCGGTCATGAGCACTCCTCTTCGAGAGGTCGGCGGTGAGACGCGAACCACAACACTAGTGCGTGGGCAATTGCCATGTCGGGCTGCTGCGCAAGCAGATCCGGTTTTGTGCTGCGATGTGTGGGTGACCGACAACGACCTCGACCCGATCGCCCTGCGGACAGTCGCCGAAGATCTCGCCACCGAAGCCGCCGACTACGTGCGTCGCCGGCGCCTCGAGGTGTTCGGCGACGATGCCTCCGCAAGCGGGTCGGCGGTGAAGTCGAAGTCGACGCCCACCGATCCGGTGACGATCGTCGACACCGAGACCGAGCGGCTGCTGCGCGAGCGGCTGGCCGTGGTCCGGCCGGGGGAGGCGGTGCTCGGCGAGGAGGAGGGCGGCTCCGCGATCGGCGAGCCGGGCCGTCCGGTGTGGGTGCTCGACCCGATCGACGGCACGGTCAACTTCCTCTACGGCATCGAGTCCTACGCCGTGTCGGTCGGGGTTCAGATCGACGGCGTCTCGGTGGCGGGTGCGGTCGCCAACGTCGCGACGGGCGAGGTGTTCTCGGCCGCACGCGGTCATGGCGCCCGGGTGCGGCGCGACGGCGTCACGACGGCCCTGCGGTGCACTGCCGTCGACGACCTGTCGCTGGCGCTGGTCGGCACCGGCTTCGCCTACGACGAGGACCGGCGCGAGGAGCAGGCGCGGGTGCTGACGCGGTTGGTGACGGTCGTGCGCGACGTGCGACGGATGGGGTCGTGCGCGCTGGACCTGTGCATGGTCGCGGCGGGCCGTCTCGACGGCTACTACGAGGACGGCGTGCACGTGTGGGACTGGGCGGCGGGTGCGCTGGTGGCATCCGAGGCCGGCGCGGTGCTCGACCTGCCCGAGGTCACTGGTGACGACATCATCGTCGCGGCGGCGCCGGGCATCGCGGGTCCGCTGTCGGAGGCTCTGCGGACCGCGGGTGCGCCGGTGCGGTGACCGGCGTCGCGGGCAGTCAGCAGGCCGCGCCGTGGATCTTGCTCAGCAGCGCCGGATCCGGCGGCTGCGTGGCGTCCGGGCGCAGGCTCTCGAGCATCGCGTCGGTGTCGTCGTTGTGGCTGAGTTCGGTGTACTCGGTGCCGACCGCGAAGTCGACGGTGTCGTCGCCGCGCTGATCCTGGTACAGCTCGGTGCACGGAGCCACCAGCCAGACCGCCGCGGCTGCGGCGCGCCCGGCGGGCCCGAACCGGATCTGCCCCTGGCACGCGAGCCGCACCTCGGCGTAGACGGGATCGTTGGCGGCGTTCGGCTGGGCGAACCCGAGATCGCGCAGGGCTCCGGCGACCTCGGCAGCCTGCCCGCCCTGGCCGCTGGCGTTCAGGACGTTGATCTTGGTGTCGACGAGCTTCGCGGGCACGACGTCGGACATGTCGGAGACCGGAACCCGTTCGCCGAGGGTGGGCTGATCGGCGGCGCCGGTGCCGGGCGGCGGGGCGTTGCACGCCAGCGCCTGCTGCACTTCCGAGGGCCGGTTGAACGCGACCAACCAGAAGACGAGGGCCACCACGGCCAGCACCGCGAGCATGGCCAGACCGGGTACGTAGTTGCGCCGACGGAACGGCCTGCCGTGCTTGTCGAAAGCCGTTCCGGGGGTGATGTACGCGACCACTCCTGCACCTTAGAGGCTCGTCAACCCACCGGTCGCCACTCGCACACAGGCTCTGTGATACAAATCACAACCAATCCGAACGACCTCCGGGCACGAATCATTTGGCGGAAGCGTTCTGCGCTGGTACAAAGCTCTGTCGCAACAGTACGTAGGGGAATGAGGTAAATGGCTACCGACTATGACGCCCCACGGCGCACCGAGACCGATGACGTCTCGGAGGATTCGCTCGAGGAATTGAAGGCCCGGCGCAACGAAGCACAGTCCGCAGCAGTGGACGTCGACGAGGTGGAGACCGCCGAGTCGTTCGAACTGCCGGGCGCCGACCTGTCGGGCGAGGAGCTGTCGGTACGCGTCGTCCCCAAGCAGGCCGACGAGTTCACGTGCTCCAGCTGCTTCCTCGTGCATCACCGCAGCCGTCTGGCAAGTGAGAAGAACGGGCAGCTGATCTGCACCGACTGCGCTGCCTGACGGCGCAGTGTCAGGCGGTCAGTGCCGCCAGCAAGAGTTCCGGACGCCGGGAGCTGATCAGCCAGTACGGCGTGGGATCGTCCGCATCGTCGAGTACGACCAACACCATCGGCCCTATCCACGGCCGGTGCACCACGAACGCCGCCGGGTCGAGTTGTCGACCGAGCGCGGCGGACTTCGCGGTCTTGGGTACTTCGGCGCTGCGGGCGATCACGCTCACCGGAAGGTGCGCGTCACCGACCCACAACTCCGCGACACCGCTCGCACCGCCCTCCACGACGCGCACGTCGACGCGGCCCAGCCAGGTCAGGGTCGCCGCGGCGACCAGTCCGAGCACCGCGAACGCGGCCCACATCGGGACGGCCTCGATGCCGAGGTTGATCTCGAACGCCAGCAGCGCCGCCAGCCCGAGTCCGGGCAGCCACCACCACCACGGCACCCGCAAGCGCTCGCGGTAGCGCACGGATTGGGCGGTCGCACGCGTGTCGGACACGAAGCCAAGAGTAATCTCGTGCAACGTGTCCTCCTCTCTGCCGGTCGTGCGGCTCGATCGTGAGCTGCCCATGCCCGCACGCGCCCACGACGGCGATGCGGGGGTCGACCTGTACAGCGCGGTCGACGTCCTCCTGCCGCCCGGCGAGCGCGCGCTCGTGGCCACCGGCGTCGCGGTCGCGATCCCGCACGGGATGGTCGGTCTCGTCCACCCGCGGTCCGGTCTGGCGAACCGGGTGGGTCTGTCGATCGTGAACAGTCCCGGCACCATCGACGCCGGATACCGCGGCGAGATCAAGGTCTCGCTCATCAACCTCGACCCGAGCCAGCCGATCGCGATCAAGCGTGGAGATCGGATCGCGCAGTTGTTGGTTCAGCGGGTCGAACTTCCCGAACTGGTCGAGGTTGCCTCGTTCGACGAGGCAGGCTTGGCACACACCACCCGTGGCGCAGGCGGCCACGGTTCCTCCGGCGGACACGAGAGTTTGTAATGGCACTGGGTAGGCGCAAGGGCGGCAAGGACGACGGCGACGCTGGTCGTGCACCGGAGGTCGCCGATCCGCCGCAGCAGGACGACGGGGACGACCTCGAGGGGCCGTTCGACATCGGGGACTTCGACGATCCGGCCGTGGCGGTGGTGGGGCGGCACGATCTCGGTTCGGTCCTGCTGCCGGAGAACGAGACCGCGGAACTCGTCTTCGAGGTCAACCAGCAGGGCGTGCCGTCCGCGGTGTGGATGGTGACGCCGAACGGTCGGTACAACATCACGGCCTGGGCGGCTCCGAAGACGGGCGGGCTGTGGCGAGAGGTCGTCACCGAGATCGCCGACTCGTTGCGCAAGGACAACGCCCAGGTGAGCATCGTGGACGGGCCGTGGGGCCGCGAGGTCGTCGGCGTGGTGACCAACGGTCCGGAGCCGGTCGTGATGCGGTTCATCGGCATCGACGGCTATCGGTGGATGGTCCGCGGCGCGGCAATCGGGCCGCCTCAGCTCGCCGACGCCATCGCAGCCGAGACGCGAAAGGCACTGTCGGACACCGTGATCCGGCGCGGTGACACGCCGCAACCGGTACGCGCCATGCTGCCGCTGCAACTGTCGGAGTCGCTGGTGGAACGGCTGCGCGCCCGCGCCCAGCAGATGGTGGCCGATCAGGCGCAGCAGCAGACCGCACCGCAGGCGCCGCAGGCTCCGGAGCAGGCCGCACCCGTCGCCCGCCGCAGTGAGCAGGGGTCGGCCATGCAGCAGTTGCGCACGATCACCGGCGGCTAGCCCGCGTCGAGCAGGGCGGCCACGCACGCGTCGCCGAGGACGGTCGGGTCCGAACCCATCGCGCCCAACGTCACGGTGCGCAGTGCCGATCGCGGCGCCGCCGACACCCATTCCAGTGCCACCTCCACGGGGTGCACGGCGTCGTCGGTCGCGGCGGCCACGCCCATGGGCACGGCCAGCGCCTCCAGTTCCTCGCTCGTCGGCGCGACGAACGCCGCAGCCGCGAGCATCGCGTCGGGCAGCCCGGGCCACTGCCCGGCCCACGACCGGGTCAGTTCCTCGGCCAGCCAGGCCGGGCTCGACTCCCGCATCCCGGCGATCGTGGCGCCCAGGCCGTCGCGCAGCAGCAGTTCGGCGGTGTGGCGCGCGGTGAGTGCCGCGGGTGCGTTCTCGGGCGAGCCGGTCCACGCCGGCAGTGCCGCCAGCACGCCGAGCGTCGACGCGGGATGCCGCAGCGCCCACGCGACGGCGACCGCTGCACCGATCGACACCCCGCCGACCAGGAGTGGACCGCTGCGGGCTGCCTCGTCGAGGTCGTCGACGTACCCGTCGAGGAGCCGATCCGGCCGGGGTGGCGGCGTCACGACCGACACGCCCAACCCGTGGAGTGTGGGGGAGAACACACGGTGCACGTAGTCGTCGTCCGAGCCGGTGCCCGGCAGCAGAACTGCGGTCGCACCGTGCAGGTTCATGGCCATCGTTCGATGGTGCCGTGCGTGGCCGATTCGGTGTGTCCGCAACGCCCGGGGACGACGTGGCGCATCGGAACCAAGAGGTCTACCGTGGCGTTGGTTAGGGAGAATCCACGGTGGATTCGCCACAGCGGTCAGGAGAGACCATGGCCACGGCCGAAGGTTATCTGCGTCGGCTCACCCGTCGGCTGACGGAGGACCCTGAACGACTCGACGTCGACGAACTCGCGGACGAGGCCGACTGCACCGGCGCCCAGAAGGCGATCGACTGTCGGCGCGGTCAGGAAGTGACGATGGTCGGCACCCTGCGGTGCGTCGAGACGGCGTCCAAGGGTTGCGCGGGCGGTGTCCGTGCCGAACTGTTCGACGGCACCGACTCGGTCATGCTCGTCTGGCTTGGACAGCGCCGCATCCCCGGCATCGACTCGGGCCGCACCCTGCGGGTGCACGGACGCCTCGGCACGCTGGAGAACGGCAGCAAGGCGATCTACAACCCGCACTACGAGATTCAGAAGTGACGGACCCCGACAAGGGGATCGACGACGCGAACGCGGCCGACGAGCCGGACCAGCCCGAATCGAAACTGAGCGCGCAGGCCGTCCTGGAGCAGATGGGCGGCATCAGCGGGCTCATCTACTCCTCGCTGCCCGTGCTGGTCTTCGTGCCGGTGTCGTCGCTGTTCGGTCTGATGCCCGCGATCTACGCCGCTCTCGGGGTGGCCACGCTGATCCTGCTCTGGCGCCTGATCCGGCACGAGTCGCTGCAACCGGCGGTGTCCGGGTTCTTCGCCGTCGGGGTCAGCGCGCTGGTCGCCTACGTCGTCGGAGAGTCGAAGGGCTACTTCCTCCTCGGCATTTGGTCGTCGCTGGTGTACGCCGGGGTGTTCACGCTGTCGGTGGTGATCCGCAGGCCGCTGGTCGGCTATGTCTGGGGCTGGGCGAACGGACGCGACCGGGGCTGGCGGCGCGTGCGCAGGGCGGTCCTAGCCTTCGACGTCGCCACGCTGTTCTGGGCCGGAGTCTTCGGCGCCCGCTTCATCGTGCAGAACCACCTCTACGACGAGGACCAGACCGGTCTGCTCGGCGTCGCCCGCATCGCGATGGGCTGGCCGCTGACGGCCGTCGCCGCACTGGTCACCTACTTCGCGATCCGCACCGCGCAGCGCGCGCTCCGCGAGCACGACGGGGACCCGGACGCACCGGAGTCCGCATCGAGCCCGCAGGAGCCCTCGAGGGCGACACACACCGACTGACGCACAACCGACTGACGGACGCTGGATGCAACGGACTGCTGCGGCCGACCGGTCGGTGATCGCCGTTGCGGTGCTCGCGTCCTTCGTGGCGTTCCTCGACGGCTCGGTGGTCAACCTCGCGCTGCCTGCCATCTCGACTGACTTGGGTGGCGGGCTCGCGCTGCAGCAGTGGGTCGTCGACGGCTACCTGCTCGCGCTCGGCGCGCTCATCCTGGTGGCAGGCGCCATCTCCGACGAATACGGCCGACTGCGGGTGCTGCGACTCGGGCTGGCGGTGTTCGCCGTCGCATCGCTGCTGTGCGCGGTGGCGCCCACGGGCTGGGTCCTGGTCGCGGCGCGGTGCCTGCAGGGCGTCGGCGCCGCGTTCCTGGTGCCGAGTTCGCTGGCGATGATCAACGCGCGTTTCAGCGGCGCTGCGCAGGCCAGGGCCATCGGCACGTGGACGGCGTGGACGGGCACGGCGTTCGTCGTCGGCCCGCCGCTGGGCGGCCTGCTGGTCGACGCGCTCAACTGGCGCTGGGTGTTCGGCCTCAACCTGCTGCCGCTGGCGGTGACGCTGTACCTGACCACCCGGCTGCCCGCCGACGACGCCCACACCGGTGCCCGCCGGGGCATCGACGTGGTCGGCGCGACGCTGGCCGCGGTGGGTCTGGCGGCGACGGTGTTCGCACTCATCGAATGGCAGCGCCTCGGCCCCGGCCATCCCGCGGTCGCGTCGGCCCTGGTCGTAGGCATCTCATGTCTGGCCGCGTTCCCCTGGTGGGAGAGTCGCACCCCCGACCCGATGATGCCGCTGGGCCTGTTCGCCGTCCGCAACTTCGCGGTCGGCAACCTCGCCACGGTGTTCCTCTACGCCGCGGTGTCGCTCGGAACGCTGATCGTGCCGATCTTCCTGCAGGAGGCGGTCGGCATGTCGGCGTCGATGGCGGGTCTGGCGACCCTGCCCATCCCCGTGCTGTCGTTCTTCCTCGCCCCACGGTTCGGAGCGCTGGCCGGCAAGCACGGCCCCCGGCTCTACATGGGCGTCGGTCCGCTGCTCGCCGCGGCGGGCTTCCTCCTGATGTGCACGGCATCCGAGCCATTCGACTTCTGGACCCAGATGCTGCCCGGGCTGCTGGTGTTCGGGGTCGGCCTGTCGGTCACCGTCTCGCCGCTGACTGCCGCGGTGCTGGCCGCCGTGGAACCGGGGCAGAGCGGCATCGGGTCGGCGGTGAACAACGCCGTGTCGCGCGTTTCCGGCCTGATCGCGGTGGCGTTCATGGGGGTGATCATTGGCTTGGGCCGCGGTGAAAGCGCATCTGGCGCAATGGACTTCGCTGGGTTCCGCAACGCCGCGCTGGCGGTGGCGATCCTGTTCGCGATGGCGGGGGTGGTGTCGGCCGTCGGCATCCGCAACGGGATCGGCGAGCTCCGGACCGTCACGGCAGGGGCGACGGCGCACTGCCACGACCGGGCGACGCCACCGCCTGCGCCGTCGGTGCGCGAACGCCGCTAGGGCGAGTGCAGGATCAGCTCGCGGAGCCGGTCCTCGACCTCCGCCACGGCGACGAACAGCAACTCGTCGCCGCCCTCCAGCGGCTCGTCGTCCTCGGGCACGATCACCCGGGAGCCACGCAGGATCGTCACCAGGGACGCATCGCGGGGCAGATCGAGGCGCTTGACGGCCTTGCCGCCCCACGGGGTGTCGTCGGGCAGCGTGATCTCCACCAGGTTGGCCTGCCCCTTGCGGAAGCTCATCAGCCGGACGAGGTCGCCGACGGACACCGCCTCCTCCACCAGGGACGCGAGCATGCGGGGTGTCGACACCGCGACGTCGACGCCCCAGTTCTCGTCGAACAGCCACTCGTTGCGGGGATCGTTTACGCGGGCCACCACGCGCGGCACCGCGAACTCGGTCTTGGCCAGCAGGCTCAGCACGACGTTCGCCTTGTCGTCGCCGGTGGCGGCGATGACGACGTCGAACTCCTCCAGTCCCACGGACTCGAGCAGGCTCAGCTCGCACGCGTCACCCAGCCGCCACTGCGCGGCCGGGATGGCGTCGACGTCGAGGTGGTCGGGATTGCGTTCCAGCAGCGTGACGGTGTGGTTCTCGACGAGTTCGCGGGCGATGGACCGGCCGACGGCGCCGGCTCCTGCGATGGCGACCTTCACGGGGTGCTCACCTGACCCTTCACTGGTCGTCCACGTCTTCGGCGGGAGGCAGGGCGGACAGTGCCATGGCCTCGGCGATGTGGCCGGACACCGCGGCCAGGTAGACCTGGTCGCCGGCCTGGATGACGGTCTTCGCCTCGGGCAGCATCCCGCTGCCGAAGCGGATGATGAAGGCGACCCGACCCCGCGTCGCGTTCTCCAGGGCGGTCACCCGGTGGCCCGCCCAGCCCTCGTGCAGCGGCAGCTCGGCGACGCCCACGTTGCCCGACGGGTCGCGCCACTTCGTGGTCTCGGTCTCGCGGGTCAGCACGTTGAGCAGTCGGTCGGTGGTCCACGGCACGGTCGCGACCGTCGGGATGCCGAGCCGCTCGTACACCGCGGCACGCTTGGCGTCGTAGATGCGGGCGACGACGCGTTCGACGCCGAACGTCTCACGCGCGACCCGCGCCGAGATGATGTTGGAGTTGTCGCCCGAGGACACCGCAGCGAAGGCGCCTGCCTCCTCGATCCCGGCCCGCAGCAGCACGTCCCGGTCGAAGCCCATGCCGAGCACCCGTTCGCCGGGGAACTCGGGGGAGAGGCGGTGGAACGCCGTACCGTCCCGGTCGATGACGGCCACCTCGTGACCGATGCGGGCGAGCCCATCGGCCAGCGAGGCGCCCACTCGGCCGCACCCCATCACCACAACACGCACGCGTCGGTCCTCCCTGGGGTGGCCGTGACATCGATCGTCGCCAAGCTGGCAACACGGAACGCTACAGCTATTCGGACGGTCCTTCCCGCGTAGGCATACCCTTGGTCCTCGTGTCCAAGCTCTCGACCGTCGCGCGGCGACTGGTCCTAGGAACACCGTTCCGCAGCGACAAACTCGCACACACTCTGTTGCCCAAGCGCATCGCGCTTCCGGTGTTCGCCTCGGACGCCCTGTCGTCGGTCGCCTACGCGCCCGAGGAGATCTTCCTGGTGCTGTCGGTGGCGGGCGTCGCGGCGTACACGATGGCGCCGTGGATCGCGCTGGCCGTGGTCGGCGTGATGTTGATCGTGATCGCGAGTTACCGGCAGAACGTGCACGCCTACCCGTCGGGCGGCGGCGATTACGAGGTGGTGACCACCAATCTCGGCGGCACGGCGGGTCTGACGGTGGCCAGCGCCCTGATGGTCGACTACGTGCTGACGGTCGCGGTGTCGATGTCGTCGGCCATGTCGAACATCGGGTCGGCCATCCCGTTCATCGGGCAGCACAAGGTGTGGTTCGCGGTGGCGTTCATCCTGCTGCTGGCTGCGCTGAACCTGCGTGGCATCCGGGAGTCCGGCACGGCGTTCGCGATTCCCACCTATGCCTTCATGGTCGGCATGTTCATCATGCTGGGGTGGGGGTTCTTCCAGATCGAGATCCTGGGTGAGCCGCTGCAGGCCGAGTCGGCCGGATTCGAGATGCACTCGGAGCACGGCGACATCGTCGGTTTCGCGCTGGTGTTCCTGGTGGCGCGGGCCTTCTCGTCCGGCTCGGCCGCCCTGACCGGCGTCGAGGCGATCAGCAACGGCGTTCCCGCGTTCCGCAAGCCGAAGTCGCGCAACGCCGCCAGCACCCTGCTGCTGCTCGGCGGGATCTCGGTCACGCTGCTGATGGGAATCACGCTGCTGGCCAAGGAAACCGGCGTCCAGATCGCCGAGCGGCCCGAGGAACAACTCGTCGGGGCGCCGGACGGCTACCAGCAGAAGACGCTGATCGCGCAGCTCGCCGACGCAGTGTTCCACGACTTCCCGCTGGGGTTGTTCCTGATCGCCCTCGTCACGGCGCTCATCCTCGGACTGGCGGCCAACACCGCGTTCAACGGGTTCCCGGTGCTGGGATCGATTCTGGCCCAGGACAGTTACCTGCCCCACCAGCTGCGCACCCGCGGCGACCGGCTCGCGTTCTCCAACGGCATCCTCTTCCTGGCCTTCGCGGCGATCGCGTTCGTGGTGGCGTTCCAGGCCGAGGTCACGGCGCTGCTGCAGCTGTACATCGTCGGGGTGTTCGTGTCGTTCACGTTCAGTCAGATCGGCATGGTGCGGCACTGGACGCGCCTGCTGCGGGTCGAGACCGACGCCGCCGAGCGCGCCAAGATGATGCGTTCGCGGGTGATCAACACGATCGGATGCGTCTGCACCGGCACCGTCCTGGTCATCGTGGTCGTCACGAAGTTCGCGGCGGGCGCGTGGATCGCGATCCTGGTCATGAGCTTCTTCTTCGTGGTCATGAAGCTGGTGCACAAGCACTACGCCACCGTGCAGCGCGAGCTGGCCGAGGCCGACGCCGAGGCCGGCGACGACGTGGTGCTGCCCAGTCGCAACCACGCGATCGTGCTGGTCTCCAACGTCACGCTGCCCACCAAGCGCGCGCTCGCCTACGCCCGCGCCACCCGGCCCGACGAACTCGAGGCCATCCACGTCAGCATCGACGACGCGGAGGCCCGCGAGCTGAAGACCAAGTGGGAGGGCTCGGACTTCTCGCTGCCGCTGAAGATCGTGGCGTCGCCGTACCGCGACATCACGCGGCCGGTGATGGACTACGTCAAGCGCATCACCAAGGACGCGCCGCGTACGGTCGTCACGGTCTTCATTCCCGAGTACGTCGTCGGCCACTGGTGGGAACAGGTGCTGCACAACCAGAGTGCCCTGCGGCTCAAGGGCCGCCTCCTCTTCGAACCCCAAGTGATGGTGACGTCGGTGCCCTACCAGCTCAACTCGTCGGAGCGACTGAAGAACCTCGAGCCCAAGTCGGCTCCCGGTGATGCGCGACGCGGATTCCTCGAATGAGCGAGACCGAACTCGAGTTGACCGTGGGGCCCGCGGCCAACGGTGGCAGCTGCATCGCACGGCACGACGGCCGGGTGGTGTTCGTGCGCGGTGCGCTGCCCGACGAGCGGGTGCGCGTGCTGGTCACCGACCAGCGCGCGAAGCACTGGCATGCGGTGACGGTCGAGGTCCTCGAGGCCTCGCCCGACCGGGTGGACTCGCTGTGCCGGATCGCCGGTGAGCACGGCTCCGGATGTTGCGACCTGGCCTTCGCCGAGCCCTCGGCCGCGCGGCGGCTCAAGGGCGGGGTGGTGGCCAACCAGCTGGAGCGCCTCGGTGGCTTCGAGTGGTCCGGCGAAGCGGAGGCGCTCGACGACCTCGGCGCCACCGGCTGGCGGACGCGGGTCCGATTGGCCACCACCGACGACGGTCACGCCGGGTTCCACCGCTATCACAGTGCCGACCTGGTGACCGACCTCGACTGCGGGCAGTTGCCCGCGGGCTTGCTGGACGGGCTCGACGGGTCGCGGTGGCCGGCGGGCGCCGAGATTCACGTCGCGCTCGACGACGACGGCCGGCGCCACGTCGTGCAGACCGGGCCCAAGACCGGCGGGCGCGGCGGCAAGAAGAACCGCGGCACGTCGTCGCCGACCCAGGTCATCGAGGGGCAATACGAGGCGACCCAGCGGGTGGGCGGCAGGACCTGGCACGTACCGGTGACCGCGTTCTGGCAGGCGCATCGCAGCGCGGCCACGCGCTACAGCGATTTGATCGCCCAGCACGCCCGGCTGGAGCCCGGCATGACGGCGTGGGACCTCTACGGCGGCGCCGGGGTGTTCGCCGCCGTGCTGGCCGACGCCGTCGGCGAGACGGGCCGGGTGGTGACCGTGGACACCTCGCGTGGGTCGGCGCGGGCTGCGCGCGCGACGTTGGCCGACCTCGGCTGGGTGTCGGTGGTGACCGAATCGGTGCGGCGGGCGCTGTCGGCGCAGCCCGAACGCGCCGACGTCGCGGTGCTCGATCCGCCGCGTGCGGGGGCCGGTCGCGAGGTCATCGATCTGCTCGCCGCGGCCGACGTGCCGCGCATCATCCACATCGGTTGCGAGGCAGCGTCTTTCGCGCGCGACGTGGGGCTGTACCTGGGCCATGGCTACGAGGTCGAGGAGCTGCGGGTGTTCGACTCGTTCCCGCTCACCCATCACGTCGAGTGCGTGGCGGTGCTGCGCCGCGGCTGAGTCTCACGCCTCGTTCGGCCGCTGGTACACGTCGGGGATGCCGTCGAGGTCGGCGTCCTGGGACTCCTCGGCACAGATCGCGCGGTAGTGCCGGTTGCGCATCCGCAGCACGACGGCCGCCAGCAGCGCCGCGGTCAACGACCCCGTCAGCACGCCGATCTTCACGTGCTCGCCGCGGTCGGAGTCCGGGCCGTAGGCCAGTTCGCCGATCAGCAGTGACACCGTGAAGCCGATGCCGGCGAGCATCGCCATGCCGAACACGTCGATCCACTTCAGGGCGCTGTCCAGCGACGCCCGCGTGACGGCCGAGAGGATGCGGGTGGTGCCGAAGATGCCGATCACCTTGCCCACGACCAGGCCGAAGACGATGCCCAGCGCGACCGGGTCGGCCAGTGCCGCAGTGAAGCCGCTCAGGCCGCCGATCGTCACGCCTGCGGCGAAGAATGCGAACACCGGGACGGCGAAGCCCGCGGACACCGGTCGGATGAGGTGCTCGAAGTGCTCGGCCAGACCCGGCCCGGCATCCGGCCCGCCCGCGGCCTCACTGCGCAGCACCGGCACCGTGAAGCCGAGCAGCACGCCTGCCACCGTGGCGTGGATGCCCGATTCGTGCACCAGCGCCCACGTCGCCAGCGCGAGCGGCAACAGTAGCCACAGCGAGCGGACGCGCCTCTGCACCAACACGGCGAACAGGGCCAGCGGGATCACGGCCAGTCCGAGCGCGATCAGGTTGATGTCGTCGGTGTAGAAGATCGCGATCACCGTGATGGCCAGCAGGTCGTCCACCACGGCCAGCGTCAACAGGAACGTGCGCAGCGCGGCGGGCAGGTGCGTCGAGATGACCGCGAGCACCGCGACCGCGAAGGCGATGTCGGTCGCGGTGGGAATGGCCCAACCGCTCATCGCCCCGTCGCCGACGGGTGCGGTGAAGGCGACGAAGATCAGCGCGGGGACCACCATGCCGCCCACCGCCGCCGCGATGGGCAGGGCGGCGCGCCTCGGGTCGCGCAGATCGCCCGCGACGAACTCGCGCTTGAGCTCGAGGCCCACCACGAAGAAGAAGATGGCCAGCAGACCGTCGGCGGCCCAGGTCCCCAGGGTGAGGTCCAGGTGCAGGCCCAGGGAGTCGGTCCCGACGTGCAGGTCGCGCAGCGCGGCGTAGGACTCCGACCAGGGGGAGTTCGCCCACACCATCGCCACGACCGCACCGAACAGCAGCAGGGCGCCGCCGACGGTCTCCTTGCGTAGGACTTCCGACACGCGGGACGTCTCGGCCCAGGAACCTCGGCTGAAGAGAGCCTGGGCGATTGGGCCACGGTCCTTGGCCAAGAGGAGCACCTCGAATCGGTGTAGGGGTCACGGGCATGACGAACCAATTTGCCGACCAGACTTCCCGGCGCACCTGGTGGGGGAGTCTATCGGTCGGCCGCGATGCTGACATGACTGTGACGGGACGTCGGTGCGTCGAGCCGTCGAAGCCCGTGGATACGGCGTCGGAGTGACCCTCCAGTGTGTCTCATCACAGCCGTCAGGACAGGACTCCCTCTCGCCGAGGTGCGTAAACTGACGGGATGCTCGAACAGGTCCGAGGTCCCGCCGATCTGCAGCACCTGTCGCAGGCCCAGTTGGACGACCTCGCAATCGAGATCCGCGAGTTCCTCATCCACAAGGTCGCCGCGACCGGCGGACACCTGGGTCCGAACCTGGGCGTCGTCGAGTTGACGCTGGCGCTGCACCGCGTCTTCGACTCGCCCCACGACCCGATCGTCTTCGACACGGGCCACCAGTCCTACGTGCACAAGATGCTGACCGGCCGGTGCGCCGACTTCGACAACCTGCGGATGAAGGACGGTCTGTCGGGTTATCCGTCGCGCAGTGAGAGCGAGCACGACTGGGTCGAGTCCAGCCACGCCAGCGCCGCGCTGTCCTACGCCGACGGCCTGGCCAAGGCCTTCGAGCTGAGCGGGCACCGCAACCGGCACGTCGTCGCGGTCGTCGGCGACGGCGCGCTGACCGGCGGCATGTGCTGGGAGGCGTTGAACAACATCGCGGGTTCCAACCGGCCCGTCGTGATCGTCGTCAACGACAACGGGCGCAGCTACGCGCCGACCATCGGCGGGTTCGCCGACCACCTCGCGGGCCTGCGGTTGCAGCCGGGCTACGAGAAGCTGCTCGAGCGGGGCCGCGAGACCGTGCGCGGTGTCCCGGTCGTCGGCGAGATCTTCTACCAGGGCATGCACAGCGTGAAGGCCGGCATCAAGGATGCGCTGGCGCCGCAGGTGATGTTCACCGACCTCGGCCTGAAGTACGTCGGCCCGATCGACGGGCATGACGAGCATGCCGTCGAGACCGCACTGCGCAGCGCACGCGGGTTCAACGGACCCGTGATCGTCCACGTCGTCACCCGCAAGGGGAAGGGCTATGGCCCGGCGGAGAACGACGAGGCCGAGCAGATGCACGCGACCGGCATCATCGACCCGCAGACCGGACTGGCGACGTCGGTCGCCGCGCCGGGCTGGACCTCGGTGTTCTCCGATCAGCTGATCAAGCGTGCGGCCAAGCGCCGCGACGTCGTCGCGATCACCGCCGCGATGCCCGGGCCGACGGGTCTGAGCGCCTTCCGCACGCAGTACCCGGACCGCTTCTTCGACGTCGGCATCGCCGAACAGCACGCGATGACCTCGGCCGCCGGCCTCGCGATGGGCGGCATGCACCCTGTGGTCGCGATCTACTCGACGTTCCTCAACCGCGCGTTCGATCAGCTGATGATGGACGTTGCGCTGCACAGCCTTCCGGTCACCCTGGTGCTGGACCGCGCGGGCGTCACCGGGCCCGACGGCGCCAGCCACAACGGCATCTGGGACCTGTCGATCCTGGGCGTCGTCCCGGGGATGCGCGTCGCCGCGCCCCGCGACGCCGCCCGCCTGCGCGAGGAACTCGACGAGGCGCTCGACGTCAAGGACGGACCCACCGCGCTGCGGTTCCCGAAGGGCGCGGTCGGGGAGGACATCCCCGCCGTCGCGCGCCGTGCCGGGGTCGACGTGCTAGCCGAACCCGCCGAGGGCCTCTCCAGCGACGTACTGCTGGTCGGGGTCGGGCCGTTCGCGTCGATGGCGCTGTCGGTCGCCGAACGCCTCCGCAAGCAGGGCATCGGCGTGACCGTGGTCGATCCCCGCTGGGTCCTGCCGGTGCCGCCCGTCGTGGTCGAGATGGCCAAGGACCACGGCCTGGTCGTCACCCTCGAGGACAACGGCGTGCACGGCGGTGTGGGCTCCGCGGTGTCGTCGGCGCTGCGCCGCGCGGAGGTCGACGTGCCGTGCCGCGACGTCGCGATGCCGCAGGAGTTCCAAGACCATGCCTCGCGCGGCGAGGTGCTCACCGCCGTCGGTCTGACCGATCAGAACGTCGCGCGCCAGATCACCGGCTGGGTGGCCGCGCTGCCGAGCCCGAGGGAGTCCGAGGTCGGCGACCGCATCGACTAGTCCGCGGGGCTAGTCTCCTGGCATGGACGCCGAACTCGAGCGGTGGAAGTCCGCCGGACAGTACTTCGACTACCTCGGCTTCGACGTCTTCCATCGCGTCGACGGCCTCCCGCTGGGCGAGGGTCCGGTCCTGCTGCTGATCCACGGCTATCCGTTCAACTCGTTCGACTGGGTCCGCCTCTGGCCCACCCTGGTTCGGCGGTTCACCGTGATCGCACCGGACATGCTGGGGATGGGGTTCTCGGACAAGCCGTCGATCTACCAGTACTCGGTGCACGACCACGCCGACGCGCACGAGGCGCTGCTGGCCCACCTCGGCGTCACCAGGTGCCACGTGCTGGCCCACGACCTCGGCGACTCCGTCGCCCAGGAACTGCTGGCCCGACATGAGTTCGGCGACTGGTCATACGGCGCAGTCGAATTCGAGTCGATCACCTGGCTCAACGGCGGCATGTTCAACGAAGCGTACGCGCCACGGCTGGTGCAGAGGCTGATGTCGCGCACCCCGCTGGGCGACGCCTTCGCCCGCGTGCAGAACGGTCCCGTGATGCGTCGGGTCGTCGACCGCACCCTCGACGAACTGTTCGGCCCGAACACCCGGCCGACCCCGGACGAACTCGATCGGTTCCATCAGATCCTCGAGTACAACGACGGGACCGCGGTGATGCACAAGGTGGGTCGCTTCGTCACCGACCGCTATCAGCACCGGAACCGCTGGGTCCGCGCCATGCGTCAGACGGCCGTACCGATGCGGTTGATCGACGGGCCCGCGGACCCGAATTCCGGTGCGCACATGGCCCGCCGGTACGCCGAGGTGATCCCGGACGCCGACGTGGTGATGCTGGCCGACGACATCGCGCACTGGCCACAACTCGAGGCGCCCGAGGCGGTCCTGACGCACTTCCTGGCTCACGTCGACCGCGTTGCGGCAGGCTGACTCTCAACCCTCGGGTTCGGCGGGGTCTTCTGGGGCCGGGACTTCTGGGCTTGGGGCGTCCGGGCTCCCGACGGCCGCGGCCGCTTGAAGTGCGTCGCTGAGGATCGGCACGGTCAACTCGCGCTGCCAGCGTCGCGCGCCGGCGTCGGCGAGGAACGCCTCGACCGCCGCGGGCACGTCGTCCGGGTTGGCCGGTGGCTGCCAGTCCCAGCACAGCCTGCGCACGGTGTCGGGGGTCAACAGGTTCTCCGACGGCACGGTGAGTCGTTGCGACAGATCGGTCAGTGCTGCCTTGGCGGCCTCGAGGCGCGCTGCGGCCTCCGGCTTGCGGCGGGCCCATCGCGAGGCGGGTGGTGGGCCGGACTGCGGATCCGACGATGTCGGCATGTCCTCGGACCGGCGGGCGCGGGCCAGCGCGTCCAGCCACACCTGCGCGCTGCGGCGCTGCCGGTTGCCGCCGAATATTGGTAGCGCGGTCAGCTTTTCGGCCGTGTCGGGGTCGGTGGTCGCGGCGTTGACGATCGCCGAGTCGGGCAGGATGCGGCCGGGCGCGATGTCACGGCGCTGGGCGATGCCGTCGCGCGTGGTCCACAGTTCGCGTACGGCGGCCAGTGCGCGCGGGTTGCGGATCTTGTGGATGCCCGAGGTGCGGCGCCAGCGGTCGCGACGCGTGGGTGGGGCCACGTAGGTCCGCAGGTGCTCGAACTCCTGGGCGGCCCAGTCGCTCTTGCCCTGCTCCTCGAGTACGGCGGCGACGGCGTCGCGCAGCTCGAGCAGGACCTCGACGTCCAGCGCGGCGTAGTTCAGCCATTCGGCGGGCAGCGGGCGCTTGGACCAGTCGGCGGCGCCATGGCCCTTCATCAGTTGCAGGCCGAGCAGGCGCTGCACCATCGCGGCGAGGTTCACCCGGTCGAATCCGGCGAGCCTGCCGCCCAATTCGGTGTCGTACAGGCTCGGCGGAACCATGCCGAGTTCGGCGAGGCACGGCAGGTCCTGGTCGGCGGCGTGCAGCACCCACTCGTCGGTGGCCAGCACACGGGCCACCGGCGCCATCGTTGCAACGGGGTCGGCGCCGTGGTTGACCGGGTCGATCAGCACGGTGCCCGCGCCGCGGCGCCGAATCTGCACCAGGTAGGCGCGGTTCGAGTAGCGGAAACCCGACGCCCGCTCGGCGTCGATCGCGAACGGTCCGCTTCCGGACGCCAGGAATGCGGCGGCTTCGGCGATGTCGCTCGGATACATCGCCAGCGGGGGAACGCCGTCGGCGGGCGCCAGCAGGGGCGTCGCGTCGGGCTCGGTCTCTTCGGGCGTGCCGGGGCCGGGGTCTTCCGGGGTGTCGGTCATGTCAGGCGCGGGTGCGGGAGTTCAGGTCCGTGACACCCGCCGGTGGTAGGCCCGCGGCGTGCTCGAGCACCTCGCAGAACGCTTGGACGTGGGGGCCCAGTTCGAGGTTGGTCGCCGTCCACGACGCCCGCAGTTCGAGTTGGTGCGCCCGCGGGGGACCGGAGATGTCGCCGTAGCGCACCGACGTGGTGGCCGTCACCGTGCCGCCAAGGGCGGTGACGGCGTCGCCGCTGACCTCCAGCGCGTCCACCAGCCAGCTCCACGCGACCTCGGGCAGCAGCGGGTCGACCGCCTCCATCGAGTCGAGGTCGGCCTGGATGTAGGCGACCAGGCGCATGGTGCCGTCCCAGGCCTCTGCGCCTTCGGGGTCGTGAAGCAGGATCAGCCTGCCGAAGGCGTCGCCCTCGGAGCGTTCGGGCACGATCGCCGTCTCGGGGTGCCGGACCTCGGCGCCAAGGGCGTAACTGAACGGCGCGAGGCGCTGCGGGGGACGGATCGGGCCGAGTTCGATCTCCGCCCGCACGGTAGCGGCATTCATCGCCGCGACCGCTTCGCGGAATGGAGCCGGTTCGGCGGCGGAGGTCACGGCGTTTGACGCTAGACCATTTGGGCAGGTGACGGCGCAGGCGCGCCGTAGTGGCCCGACATGGCAGCATGGACGCTGATGAATACCCGCCGTGACCTGCCCGAGTCCCCGTATCTAGCTGCGGCCGGCGGCCGCAAGCCCCACCGGGTTCCGGTGTGGTTCATGCGGCAGGCCGGGCGTTCGCTACCCGAGTACCGCCAACTGCGGGCCAAGAACACCATGATGCAGGCCTGCTTCGACGCCGAACTGATCTGCGAGATCACGTTGCAGCCGGTACGTAGGCACGGTGTCGATGCGGCAATCCTGTTCTCCGACATCGTCGTTCCGTTGCGCGCTGCGGGCATCGGCCTCGACATCGTGCCCGACGTCGGACCGGTGATCGACCACCCGATCCGCACCGACGCCGACGTCGCCGCGGTGCGTCCGCTCGACGCCGCCGAGGTCGCTCCGGTTGCCGAGGCCATCGGCATGCTCGTCGGCGCGCTGGGCGACGTGCCGCTGATCGGGTTTGCGGGCGCCCCGTTCACGCTGGCGTCCTATCTCGTCGAGGGCGGGCCGAGCCGCAACCACGAGCGCACCAAGGCGATGATGCTGGGCGAGCCGCAGACGTGGCACGCGCTGATGACCAAGCTCACCGACGTCACCATCGCGTTCCTGCGCACGCAGCTCGACGCCGGCGTCGACGCCATCCAGCTGTTCGATTCGTGGGCGGGCACGCTGTCGCTGGCCGACTACCGCCACTTCGTGCTGCCGCACAGCACGCGGGTGTTCGAGGCGCTTGCCATGTACGGCGTGCCGATGACGCACTTCGGCGTCGGCACCGCCGAGTTGCTCGGTGCGATGGGCGAGGCGGGCGCGACGGTGGTGGGCGTCGACTGGCGCACCACGCTCACCGACGCCGCGACGCGCGTCGGCCCCGGCAAGGCGCTGCAGGGGAACCTCGACCCCGTGGTGCTGCTCGCGGGCTGGCCCGCGGTGGAGCGTGCGGTGCGCGGCGTCGTCGAGGACGGCAGGCGAGCCGTCGACGCGGGCGCCACCGGGCACGTGTTCAACCTCGGCCACGGCGTGCTGCCGCCGACCGATCCGGGCATCGTCACCGACACGGTGGCGCTGGTGCACTCGTTGTGAGTCCGGCCGTGCCGTCGTACTGCGTGGTCGGAGGCGGGATCTCCGGGCTGGTGGCGGCCTACCGGTTGCGCGTGACGGCGGGCCCGGATGCCTCGATCACGCTGTTCGATCCGGCCGATCGCCTGGGCGGGGTGCTGCGCACCGAGCGCATCGGCGGCCAGGCCGTGGACGTCGGCGCCGAGGCCTTCATCGCCCGTAGGCCGGAGGTGTCGGCGCTGCTGGCGGAGTTGGGCCTCGCGTCGCGCCAGGTGGGCACCACCGGCGTCCGGCCGTTGATCTACGCCGGCGGCAGGCTGAACCCCATGCCGCAGGGCACGCTGCAGGGCATCCCCGCCGACGCTTCGTCGATGGCCGGGCTGGTCGACGACGCCACCCTGGCCTGGATCGCCGACGAACCGAGGCGGCCGCTGCCGTGGCGTCCCGGCGCGGACCCCTCGGTCGGCGCGCTGGTGGCCGACCGGTTCGGCCAGCAGGTCGTCGCACGGTCGGTCGATCCGCTGCTCGGCGGCGTGTACTCCGGGTCTGCGGCCACGATCGGTCTGCGCTCGGCGGTGCCGCCGTTGGCCGCCGCACTGGACCGCGGCGCGCCGAGCCTGTCCGAGGCGGTCCGCCGGTCACTGCCCACGCCGACCGGCGGGTCGGTGTTCGGCGCGATCGACGGCGGCTACCAGGTGCTGGTCGACGAGTTGGCGCGGCGGGCCGCGTTCCGCTGGGCGCACGTCGGCGTGCAACGCATCGAACGGTCGGGCGACGCGTGGAGCGTGCTCGACGACGACGGAGGGCACTGCCACGCCGACGCCGTCGTGCTCGCCGTGCCCGCGCCCAGGCTGCCGCGTCTCGTCGAGCAGGTGGCGCCCGGGACGGCGGCCGCGGCCAAGCGCATCCGCGTCGCGTCCAACGCGCTGGTCGTCCTCGCGCTGCCGGGAGGCACACCGCTGCCCGACCAGTCCGGCGTGCTGGTGGCCAGCGGTGAGCGGCTGCACGCCAAGGCCGTGACGCTGACGTCGCGCAAGTGGGGCAGGCGAGGCAACGCCGAGTTGCTGCGGCTGTCCTACGGCCGGTTCGGCGACGACCTGGCGCGCAACGCAGGCGACGAGGAGCTGCTGTCCTGGGCGGCCGACGACCTCGCCGACCTGTTCGGCATCCGGCAGGATCCCGTCGACTGCTTCGTGCAGCGCTGGATCGACGCGATGCCGCAATACGGACCCGGCCACGCCGACCTGATCGCCGAATTGCGGGCGGGTCTGCCGCCGACGCTGGCGGTCGCGGGCGGCTATCTCGACGGCATCGGAGTCCCGGCGTGTGTGGCGTCCGGCACCAGGGCGGCCGCGCGTTTGACGACGTCGGGCGTGGCACGATAGTCGTATGGCCAAGCTCGATTACGACGCACTCAACTCGATGACCCGGTACATGATGCTGTCGGTCTTCGCGGTGCAGCCCGAAGCGCTGGGGGAGGAGCGGTCGTCGCTCGTCGACGAGACCGCGACGTTCCTCAAGCAGCAGGAGGAAAACGACGTCGTCGTCCGCGGCCTGTACGACGTCGCGGGGTTCCGCGCCGACGCCGACTTCATGATGTGGACGCACGCCGAGCGCGTCGAGGATCTGCAGGCGACCTACCGGGCGTTCCGCCGCACGACGCTGGGGCTGGCCAGTGACCCGGTGTGGAGCGTGGTGGCGCTGCACCGGCCCGCCGAGTTCAACAAGAGCCACGTACCCGCGTTCATCGCGGGCGAGGAGCCCGGCGACTACATCTGCGTGTACCCGTTCGTCCGCTCGCTGGAGTGGTACCTGCTGCCCGACGACGAGCGCCGCAAGATGCTCGTCGAGCACGGCATGGCCGGCCGGGAGTACCCCGACGTGCGCGCCAACACGGTGCCGGCGTTCGCGCTGGGCGACTACGAGTGGATCCTCGCGTTCGAAGGTCCCGACCTCGGCCGCATCGTCGAGCTGATGTGGAAGCTGCGCTACACCGACGCCCGTCGCCACGTCCGCGAGGAGACGCCGTTCTTCACCGGGCCGCGCGTGTCCGCCGAAGACCTCATCGCGCGTCTGCCCTAATCCTCGTGCGCGGGGTCAGCCCTCGGCGGGGACCAGCTTCAGCGAGATCGAGTTGATGCAGTACCGCTGATCGGTGGGCGTCGGGTAGCCCTCGCCCTCGAACACGTGCCCGAGATGGCTGTGGCAGTTGGCGCAGATCACCTCGACGCGGCGCATCCCCAGGGTGTCGTCGGTCTTGAGGATGACGGCGTCGGAGTCCGCCGGGTCGAAGAACGACGGCCAGCCGCAGTGGGATTCGAACTTCTCGGTGCTGCGGAACAGTTCGGCGCCGCACGCGCGGCACTGGTACACGCCTTCGGTCTTGGTGTCGGTGTACTCACCGGTGAACGGGCGCTCGGTGGCCGCCTCGCGCAGCACCGCGAACTCGGCAGGATTCAGTTTCGTGCGCCACTCGTCGTCGGTGAGCTGCACTCGAGGAGTCGTCATGCTTCCACGCTAGCGACATCGCGCACGACTCGAAACCGTGCGCGCCGCGGATCGCCTAGACCCGGACGACGCGGTCGGAGTCGAGGGGCTTCATCCACGGCCTGTCGATGCCGTCGGCCAGGCGCCCGTCGGCCTTGGCGTCGAGGTACCGGAAGTACAGCGAGCAGAACACCACGATCAGCATCAGCGACCAGCCGTAGGTGATCTTCGAGTACTCGAGGAACCGGCCGGTCGACGGCCAGTGCACCAGCAGCCACCTGTCCATGGTCATGAACCCGTAGATCGCCAGCCATGCAGGCCAGCTGCGGATCGCCGAGTTCGGCAGCACCACCGTCATCAGGAACGGGAACAGCATCATCGAGTAGTAGCCCTGGCCGAGCGAGAGCACCAGGAACGACGTGATCAGCAGCACGCCGGAGGAGGTGAGCATCCAGAACAGCGGGTCGCGCTCGCGGTAGTAGCGGTACAGCAGCCACAGGGTGGCCACGGCGAGCAGCCCGAAGGCGATGCGCAACACCAGGATCAGCAGATCGGGCAGCCCGTAGTAGATGCCATTGCCCAGGATCGAGCTGTTGAAGTAGTCGCGGGTCGAGAAGATGTAGGGCACCGTGCGGGTGATGAAGTTCATCGGGTCGGACACCAGCGGCCAGGCCGCCGCGTTGAACAGCAGTGGCACGCCGAACGCAGGCACCAGGGCGCGCCACTGTCGGCTGAGCACCGGCAGCAGCAGCAGCGGCGCCAGCGATGGCTTGACCACGAGCGTCAGGCCGATCGCGGCGCCGGCCAGCCACTCGTGGTTGCGCTTGCCGTCGAGCAGCCACCGGAAGAAGAGCACCTCCGCCAGCAGCATGCAGCCGTTGATGTTGGTGAACACCAGCGTGTTGGTCACCGACTCGGTGCAGAACATGGCCAGCACCAGGGCGGGCGCGGCCACCGAGGCCATCGAGAACTTGAACAGCCGCAGCAGGAAGTAGGCGGCGAGGAGCATCGCGAGGGTGTTGAAGGTGATGAACCAGTACCGCGACGCGTCGACCGGCAGATACCCGAACGGCGCCAGCAGCAACGTGCCGCCGGGCGGGTACAGGTAGTGCGGGTCCACGTACTCGAAGTGCTCGTTGTAGATGTCCCAGCCCATCTTGAAGTTGACGACGGCCCGGTACACGGGCCCGAAGTCGTCGGTGATGTAGCCGTTGGTCGCGAGGACGTAGGTGCGGTGGATCACCGAGAGGATGGCCAGCGGCCACAGGACCGACCGCAACACCGTCGCGGCAGTCGGAGCGGATTCGCTGGGCCGGAACGCACGCATCGAGGTTTCAGCTACCGCCACCAGCGCACCCTATAACGGGATTCCGGCCGCTCTCCGGAGGCCTCGGTCAGGCGGGGCAGTACGTGTCGGTCCCCGGCAGCTTGCCGCTGGCGAGGTACGACAGCACCGGCGTGAGCGCACACGGGGAGTTCATCGACGCGCCGTGGCCGATGCCCTGCCAGATCACGCGCCGGTTGGGTGCGCCGGCGTTGATCACGGTGGCCGCGACCGCGGCCACGCCCTCGTTGCCCACGATCGGGTCGTTCTGCACGCCGAGGAGCAGGACCGGGACGCCCAGACCCTTCGGTTCCTGGGGCGGCGTGCCGCTGGGCCAGTTGAGGCAGTCGACGAGGTTGAGCGCGCCGACCCGGCCGAACTGCGGGTAGAGCCGCGCCCACGCCACGACGAGTTCGCGCACCCGGTCGGGGGTGGGCCGGTTCAACGCGTCGCTGCAGGCGTTGACGAACTGGCCGTCGGTGTTGCGCAACGACTCCGCGTCCGACAGCAGCGCGGTGAGCCCCGCCGTGTCGCCGCCCCGCGCGGCGGCGAGGGTGGCTGCGAGTGCGTTGGTCGAGCCCACCCGGTCGCCCGTGGGGAACGCCAGCGCCGTGGTGATCGCGTCGGTGAGCGCGGACGCCGAGGCGCCTGCCGGCCCGCTGCCCTCGCGCGCCTGGGTCAGCATCGAGTCGATGGCGCCCTTGGGGTCGGGACCCAGGGGGCACGCAGCGGCGGTGCACTGGGCGGCGAAGGCGTCGAGCGCGGCCTGCTGGCCCTGGATCTTCTGTTCGGCCGCGGCCTCGGCGCCGATGCCGAGCGGCAGCGGCGAGTCGAGGATGAGCCGCGACACCTTGTTGGGGTGTGAGCCCGCGTAGGCCAGCGCGATCTGGGCGCCGTTGCCGACGCCGAGCAGCGCCAGCGAGGGCACGTCCCAGGTGCTGCGCAGGCGCTCGATGTCCTCGGCGGCGTGGGAGTTGTCGTAGGCGGAGTCGCCGGGTGCGATCGTGTCGGTGCAGCTCGTCGTGGCGGTCTGCACGATGGCGCCGAGGTTCGCGACGGGATCGTTGCCGCCTTCGAACTGCGCCTGGTCGATCATCTCCTGACGGTCGTAGAGGTCACGGCAGTCGAGGTCACCCGACGTGCCGAGGCCGCGCCGGTCGACCGCGACGATCGGGTTGGTCTTGAGCACGTCGGTCCCGTTGCGCGACAGCCAGATCGGCAGCCCCACCGAGGACGCCACGTCGGTGCCGGTGGTCATCACCAGCGGACCCGCGTCCGACGGGGTGGCGACGGACTTGGCCTGCACGACGCCGATGCTCACCGTGCCCGTGGCGCCGTTGATCGAGTCGAGGTCGGCGTCGTACTCGGCGCACTCCAGGCTGACGCCCGCCGGTGCCGGGACCGCGGCGGCCCCGAAGAGCCTGCTCGTGCAGTCCCGCCACGACAGCTCGTTCTTGGGCGCCTCGACGGGCGGCGGGCCGGTCGGCGCCTGCGTCGACTGCGGCTCGCCCTGGGGGCGGGCGCCCGAGTCGGTGGCGTAGCGGGGATTGGCGGCGAGGATGGGCGCGCAACCGGCCAGCACGGCCGACGTGACGGTCGCGAGGCACATGGCCCGGAACAGCTGACGACGCCGACGCATGCTGACCACAGTAGCGATCGCCGGTGTCACTCCCGCCCGCCCGACCACGCGTCGGTCAGTCGGCCTTGACGTAGCGGGAGTACAGGTAGCCCTCGGCGTCGGTGAGCAGGTGGCTGCGACGCATGCGGGTGTGGGCCTCGCCGGAGCCGGTGGCGATGCGGCGCGCGTTGCCGCCGACCAGGATCGGCGCGATCGTCACGCACAGCTCGTCGAGCAGGTCGAGTTCGATGAACAGGCTCAGCAGCGACGGCCCGCCCTCGGTGAGTACCCGGCGCAGTCCGCGGCCCGCGAGGATCTCCAGCGCGCGGGCAGGGTCGACGCGGTCGCCGTGGGCACCGGAGGCGTCGACCACGTCCGCGGTGCCGCCGAACCGGTGCGCTGCCTCGGCGACGGTCTCGGTGCACGTCAGGATCAGCGGCGGCACCTCGGAGCGGGTGAACAGCTTGGCGTCGTGTTCGAGGTCGGCGTGATGGGTAACCACGGCGATCGGCGGCACCTCGCTCTGGCCGCGCGATTGCCGCTCCTGGCGGGCCAGGGTCGACATCTGGGCGCCCGAGTAGTTCTCGATGCGCACGGTGGACGCCCCCACGAGGATTACGTCGGCCTCACGGCGCATGCGGTTGAAGATGGCGCGGTCGCCGGACCCCGCGAGGCCGCCGGAGGTGCCGTCGTCGGTCGCGGCGCCGTCGAGGCTGGCCAGCATGTTGGCGCGGACGTAGCAGCGCTCGAGGCCGTCCGGGTACGCGTAGAACGCCGCGAGGCGCTCGTCGTCGTCGGTGTCGAACGAGGCGCCCACGGGCCCCAGCTCTGTGAGCTCTGTCGCAGCGTCGGCCTCGGACACGGGGACAATTGCAACACGTCGATAGGGTGCCTGCATGCACGGGCCTTCACCTCACGACGACACGGCGCCCTCCGGGACCGTGGCCCACCTGACCGATCGCCATCCGAGCGTGACCCCGGAACGGCTGATCGCCGGGCTGGTGCCGCCGCCGACGTTCGCCGACGTCTCGTTCGACACCTACCGGCCCGACCCCGGGGAGCCGTCGCAGGCCGCCGCGGTGCAGTCGTGCATCGAGTTCTGTGATTCCGCGGTGGCGCGCCGGGCGGGCAAGAAGAAGCTGTTCGGCAAGCGCGAGGTGCTGCCGGGGGTCGGGGTGTACCTCGACGGCGGCTTCGGCGTGGGCAAGACCCACCTGCTCGCGTCGACCTACTACCGCCTCGCCGCAGCCCAGGACGCCCCGGCGGCGTTCGCGACGTTCGGCGAATTGACCCAGCTGGCAGGCGTTTTCGGCTTCGTCGAGTGCATCGAGCTGCTCTCGGGCTACGTCGTGGTGTGCATCGACGAGTTCGAACTCGACGACCCGGGGAACACGACGCTGATCTCGCGGCTGCTGTCGGCTCTGGTGGAGCGGGGCGTGTCGATCGCGGCGACGTCCAACACGTTGCCGGAGCAGTTGGGCGAGGGCCGGTTCGCCGCGCAGGACTTCCTGCGGGAGATCAACACGCTGGCGAAGATGTTCACCACGGTGCGCATCGAGGGTCCCGACTACCGCCACCGCGACCTGCCGCCGGCCCCGCAGCCGCCGTCCGACGACGAGGTCCGGACCCGGGCTGCCGGCGTGGAGGGCGCGACGCTCGACGACTTCGACGCGCTGTGCACGCACCTCGCCACGATGCATCCGTCGCGCTACCTCGCGCTGATCGAGGGCGTGACCGAGGTGTTCGTCACCGGCGTGCACCCGATCGACGATCAGAGCGTCGCGCTGCGCCTGGTGTCGCTGACCGACCGCCTCTACGACGCGGGCATTCCCGTGGTGGCGTCGGGGGCGAAGCTCGACACGGTGTTCAGCGAGGAGATGCTGGCGGGCGGGTTCCGCAAGAAGTACCTGCGCGCCACGTCGCGACTGTTGGCGCTCACCCACGCGGGGTCGCAGTGACGCCGTCGTCTCAGAGCGGGCGCGCCATCACGTAGTCGCGTTCGACGCCGGCGCCCAACCGGAACGTCTTGGTTCCGGTGATGAGGAACCCGTGCTTGGAGTAGAACTTCTGCGCGCGCCGGTTCTCCTGGTTCACGCCGAGCCACACCGACGCCGACCCCATGTCGCGGGCGCGGTCGATCGCCGCGGTCATGAGGGCGTGCGCGACGCCACCGCCGTGCGCGTCGGGCGAGACGTACATCTTCGACAGTTCGACGGCGGGCCGCGCGGTCACGGCGCGCTGGACGTCGGCATCGTCGACGACGCCCCGAATCAGCATGGCGTACCCGGTGACTCGGCCGTGCTCGCGGGCGACGAGGACGGCGCGGTCGGGATCGGCGAGGTAGTCGGCGAAGCGCTCGGGGGACAGGTGTTCGGCGACGAAGGCGGCGACGTTCTCCGCGGTGGCCGAGGGCGGGCACGCCAGTGGGAACGTGCGCGCGGCGACGTCGGCGAGTTCGGTCAGGTCGTCGATCGTGGCTGCGGTGACGCCGGTGGGCACGGGGGTCAGGGAAGTGGTGACAGCGGCAGGGGGGCAGGTGCGCCCGGCTGCCAGATGTTCCACTGGGCCAGGTGTGCGCCGGTCTTGGGATCGAGCAGCACGACGTTCGTGACGAGGTCGCGGTAGACCTGCCAGTACACCGCGCCGTTGACCGTGGAGCCGGCGGGCGCGTTCAGCAGCGCGTACTGCAGGGCGTCGGGGGCGTCGGTGTTCTTGGGCGCGTAGGCATCTCCATAGGGGGTGACGCCGTTGAACGCGAACGCCAGCGACTGCACGAAGGGGCTGGGCGTCTGGATCGTGTGGACGGTGACGCCGGCGCGCCATGGGCCGCCCTCGTAGCGCCAGCGCGGCGAACCGGTCGGGACGTACCCGGGCGGGGGAGGCGTGGGGAGTACGTCGTGCACGGTGACGTCGGCGACGATGCCCTTGTACTCGACGCGCAGGGTCTCACCGAGATTGCCGATCGGCGTGACCTCGGCGACTGCGGGCGGGGCCGCGACGATGCCGATGATCGCCAGCATCGTGACCACCACGGCGAGCCACCGTCGGCGGGTCCGTTCGGCCGTGCCGATCCCACTGCTCATCGCCCCACCACTCCCATCGTTTGCTGCCTCGCATGATGGCACACCGCGGCAGCGGCGACGACGGGTTCGGTCGTCAGGAGGCCCGGGGGGCCTCGATCGTCATTGGGCCCAGGGGGCCTCGATCGTCATTGGGCCCAGGGGCCCATGATCGTCATTGGGCCCAGGGGCCCATGCCGGCGACCTTGTCGATGCGGATGCGGGTCAGCAGTCCGGCGGGGGCGTTGGGGGGCGGGAAGTGCTCGCTGGAACCGAGGAGCGCCTCGGCCAGCTCGGTGAGCAGTTCGGGTGCACCGCCCTCGACGATGCGCGCGGTGCCCTGGATCGACAGGTACTCGCGCTGCTGACCGGGTTCGGCAGGGGCGAGGATGGTCAGCGCGACCCGCGGGTCACGGCGGACGTTGCGCGTCTTCTGGTACTCGGAGAGGTGCGCGCTGACGAGTTCGTCGCCGCTGGGAGTGGACTGCAGAGCCACCCACACCAGGGACACCTGGGGGCTGCCGTCGGGGTTGATGGTGACCAGCGTGGCGTCCGCGCCGTCACCGATGAGTGCGCGTGCCGAGTCGACGAGTTTCATGCGTCTATCTACCGCAGGCGTGCGGCATGTATTCCCTCGTCACTGGGTGGCGTCGCCGGTGAACTGTCGAAGTAGTTCGGCGAGGCCGGTCTCGAAGCGCTCCCTGTCGACGCCGACGGCGTGCAGCGGCCCTTCGGCATTCTCGGCCTCCAGCAGTGCCAGGACGAGGTGTTCGGTGCCGATGTAGTTGTGCCCCAAACGAAGTGCTTCGCGGAACGTCAGCTCGAGCACCTTCTTCGCGGGTCCGTTGAACGGGATCAGCTCGTGCCGCTCGCCCGTCGCGGGCGGCAGGTCGATGGCGGCGCGGATGCGTTCGGCGTCGATGCCCTGGCTGGCTAGTAGTCGCATGGCGAGGGATTCCCCGTCGGTCAGCATGCCGAGGACGAGGTGGTCGGGGGTGATCTCGAGGTTCTCGGCGTCGCGGGCGGCGTTCTGCGCCTCGACGACGGCGGTGCGAGCGCGTGGGGTGAACCGAGTGAAGCCCTCGTTCGGGTCGATGGGCGTGGTGTCGGCCTTGGGCACGAAGCGCTTCTGTGCGGCCTGCTTGGTGACGCCCATGCACCTGCCAATGTCGGTCCAGGAGGCTCCGGAGCGGCGAGCCTGGTCGACGAAGTGGCCGATGAGGTGATCGGCCACCTCGCCGAGTGACTCCGCAGCGAGAACGGCGTCGGTCAGTTGCTCGAGGGGTTCATCGTGAACTCCCTTGATGACGGAGATGAGGTCGTCGAGGCGGACGGGGTGGGTGATGTCGGGTGTGGCGGGCATGCGTCAACGGTAGGTTGACGACCCGCTTTCGTCAACCCCAAGTTGACGCCTAGTTTCCGCCGAAATGACATTCCCTGTCGTAAACTCGGCGGCTTGACGACCGTGTCTGCCGCCTCGCCGGGGCGCTCGGGTCAGCCGCGGGGATACCCGCGCCGGACCGTGCGGTCGAGGATTCCGAGCGTGCCCCGCAGCGCGGTTTCGGAGATGACCGGGAAGATGCCTGCATCGCGCCAGTGCTGGTCGATGTCACTCCAGTCGTAGAACGACGTGACGAGGCTGCCCTTCGCGTTCTCGGGGTCGCGTTCGATCCGGTAGCCGTAGACGTGACCGATCTGCGGCTTGATCTGACCGACGATGGTCCAGGCGATGAGTTCGTCCTTGGCGTAGTCGGTGATCTGCACCGTCACGTCGTACTTGCCGAGCGGAAAGTCGTTCAGCGCTTCGCGATCCATGTGGACGACGAAGCTGTCCCCGGCTGCGGTCACCGGGTCGCCGTCGGCGTCCTGCAGCATCCCGGTGGCGTCGATGGCGACGTGGCCGTGCGGGTCGCACAGCAGGGCGAAGACGTCGGAGGGCGGGGCGGCGATGGGGCGCTGGACTTCGATGCGGTCGGTCATCGCCCGATCGTGTCAGCAACCGACCGGTGTCGAGCGCGATCGGCGGTGACGCGATGGTGAACGGAGTCTGCTGATCTTGAGCGCAGCGCCGCGACCTGTGCGTATTCTGCGCTCAGTCGATACACAGGAGGCCGCCATGCGCGGAGTGTTCGTGTCGTTCATAGCTGCGGCCGGCGTCGCGTTGGCGACCGCGCTGGCTGCGCCCGCCCATGCCGACGAGGCGGATGACATCTTCCTCGGCGTGCTCGACGACGAAGGCATCGTCTACTCGTCGCCCATCGACGCAGTGAAGGCGGGTCTGGCGGTCTGCGACATGCTGCTGGCCGGGAACTCGCTGATGGATGCCACCGAGGAGGTGGCGACCGAGACTAGCCTGAGCCTCGAAGACAGCGGCTTCTTCGTCGGCGCGGCCGCGGCGACGTACTGCCCGTCGGAATCGCCGTAGCCGGCGGGCGTCACACGCCCAGCAGGCTCGAATCGCGTAGCTCGGCCTTGGCGGCGCGCTCGACGAACAGAGGCACGAACTCCCGTAGCGGCCGGCCGTCGAAGCGCGCGTGAACGGTCTTGACGACGTCCACTATCCGGGCCTGCGGAACCTCGGGGTACGTGGCGGTGAGCCTGGTGATGACCTGCTGAATCTGATGCCGTTCGCTGTCCCGTGCCACGGGATGAGCGTCGCAGTCGGTCATCCGCCGGTCAATCCGTCGTCACGTGACGTTCATCGCACGGATCACGCGCCGAAGGCGAGGCGCGAAGATGACGCCCATTTGACCAACCGGTAAATTTCCGGTCCCTCGGTCAGCGCGCGGGCCGCGAGGGTCGTAACTTGGCATGGTGTTGGCACCAGAATCTCCCGTAGTGGGCGTCTTCCGCGACTCGTTGCACCGCGCCCTGGCCCAGGGCGCACGCCCGCCGCACGCCCAGGGGTTGGGCGACCAGACGTACTCGGCCATCGAGGCCATCGCCCTCGAGCATCCGGACGCCACCGCCGACCACATCGCCGACGCCTTCGATGCGTTCGGCCGTGAACACCCCGACGCCGGGTAGGCATTCGCGCCTCGTCCGCAACGCCGGAACGGCCTCGGCCAGAACGACATCTACGCCCTCTACGAGGGCTCGTTGGCCGAGCCCGGTGATGGCAACCCTTATGCCGGACAGTCGCTGGTGCTGGCGAAGCTGTGGATGCGCGGGTATCAACGCATGCTGCACGTCCGGATCGAGACGGGGCCGGCGATGCAGATCTACCGCCGAGGGCGCGATGGGGCTAAGCGGCCACCCGAAAGGGGCCTGGGAGGGCCAGAACTGCAGTAATGCTGGTGCGCGATACTGGGATTGAACCAGTGACCTCTTCCGTGTCAGGGAAGCGCTCTCCCGCTGAGCTAATCGCGCCGGGGGTCATTCTTCGGAGGTGGAGACGGGAATCGAACCCGTGTGCACGGCTTTGCAGGCCGTTGCCTCACCACTCGGCCACTCCACCGCTGGGCTTGATACCACTTCGTACTCCGAGCGGACGACGGGATTCGAACCCGCGACCCCAACCTTGGCAAGGTTGTGCGCTACCAACTGCGCCACGTCCGCACGCTACGTCCGAGATCGTCGCACGTTGCGAAGGACGACAATAGTCGACTCGATCGAGCGGGCACAAATCCCCTAGACAAGCGGCCGTCGCGGCAGGTCAGGACACCACCTGACAGCCGCGGACGAGTCACGTCGGCCGAGCGGGTTCGCCCCTCTGTGAGCGGGCTCACCAAGATCACCCGTTCGGTCTCACGGCCCCGTGCCGTCCTACTTGCGACTCCTCGAAACCGAGAAGCACCGCACGCCGATCCGCGGCGCGCGCGACGAGTAGGAGGGACACCACCGTCATGGCGGATTTCGCAGACAAGGCCCATGAGGTCGCAGGACGCGCCAAGCGCACCGCCGGCGACCTCACCGGCAACGACGACCTCGAAGCCGAAGGCGCCGCTGATCAAGCGGAGGCGAAGGTCAAGCAGGGGATCGACGCAGCGGCCGACAAGGCCACCGAGGTCAAGGAGTCGGTCAGCCAAGCCGCCGACGTTGCGCAGGAGAAGGTCTCGCACCTGGCGCACGAGACCGCCGATGCCGCCCGGCAACTGCACCTCGACGACGCCGCGTCGGTGGCACGCGACAACCGCGTGATCGTCGCAGCGATCGTCGCAGCCGCAATCGCCGCACTGCTCCTGGCTCGTCGCGCTCGCACCGAGACAACGCGTAGCCGGGGATCGAAGGTCACGCGGTCTGCACTGGCCGGCGTGGGCCACGCACTTACCCGCTGACGAACTTCCTCCGAAACCGTTCGGAGGCAGAGGAAAACACCACGAAGGGAATCTCATGGGAATCGTTGACAAGGCCAAGAACGCCGCCGAGGACGCCATCGGAAAGGCCAAGGAGGTCGTCGGCGACGTCACCAACAACGACGAGCTGGCCGCTGAAGGCAAGAAGGACCAGGGCGTGTCCGGCGTGAAGAAGGTCGGCGAGAACATCAAGGACACCTTCAACAAGTAGGCGTCCACCGCGGACCGTGCCGCCTCCGCGCGGAAGCGGCACGGTCCGCACCATCGGCGTCAGCGCGAAGTCGCTGCGCCGCAACCACTCCGGTAGGTACCGACTCGGGTACGTGCCACTCGAATGCCAAGGAGATCGAAGAACGATGACCACTCAGACCACCGCCGCAGCACCCGGTAAGAGCGTTGCCGCATCGGCTGAATCAGCGCTCGTCAGCTCGCAGGGCAAGACCACGATCGCCGACACGGTGGTCTCGAAGGTCGCGGGCATCGCCGCGCGCGAGGTGAGCGGCGTCCATGACCTCGGCGGCGGCGCGTCGCGCGTCGTCGGCGCACTGCGCGACCGCATTCCCGGTACGGGCACCAACATGTCCCAGGGCGTCTCCGTCGAGGTGGGGGAGAAGCAGGCCGCCGTCGACATCGACGTGGTGGCCGAGTATGGCGTGTCCATCGCCGACCTCGCTGCGGGCCTGCGCCGCAACGTGATCGCGGCCATTCAGCGCATGACCGGACTCGAGGTCACGGAAGTGAACGTCACCGTCCACGACGTCCATCTGCCCAGTGACGACGACGGCGACGACGACACGGAGTCGGTCAGCCGGGTGAAGTGACGTTCACCCGCCGGTGACCGCGGCGCGGTGGGACCGCAACCCCGGATGGGGGCCAGCGGCCCACCGCGCGGGGGCGTCGACCCCGTCGCGGATCCAGATTCTCGCGCCGAGCGACCGCCGTGTTAATCTTTCTCGTCCATTCGATCACGGTCGATGGCGTCCCCGGTCTCGTAGCTCAGGGGGAGAGCGTCCGCCTCACACGCGGAAGGTCACTGGTTCGATCCCAGTCGGGACCACCACGAACCCGCAGCTCACAGCGGGTTCAGCGGTAATCGGCCGGCCACGGGCCCGGCGTCTTCTCAGGCCACCATCTCACGACGAGATCCTCCGCAGCGGCGACCGCGCGGACATCCGCGCACCCGCCATCAGGCCTGCCAGTGTCGCCGGTATCGACGGCTTCGGCGACCAGCGCAGCGCAGCGACCGCCCAACCAACGGGTGAATTCAGCTGGGCATCGGAGATCTGCCCGGGTCCAGCGGTCGACGACTGCGCATCGGTTCCGGCGAAGTGGTCCAGGATGGCGGGGATGAAGGCCGCCATGTCTTGAGGTCCGCGGCTGGTGAGCAGGTTCCCATCCTTGACGACCTCCCGGTCCAACCAGGTGGCGCCGGAGTTCACCAGGTCGTCGCGGATACCGGGCCAGGATGTCAACGTCCGCCCATCGAGCAGGCCCGCCGACGCGAGTACCCAGGGGCCATGGCACAGCGTGACGATCGGCTTGCCAGCGTCTGCGAACTCCCGGACGAACTGGCGTGCCAGCGCAGACTGTCGCAGCAGATCGGGGTTGATGAAGCCGCCCGGCAGCAGGAGGCCATCGTAGTCGGCCGGATCGGCTTCGCTCGTCGTCTTGTCCACGCGGACCCGGGTGGCCGGCATGTGCAGGTTGACCCCGCGTATGCGTCCGTGTCGCAGTGATATGACGTCCACCTTCGCGCCCGCCAGCTGGAGGGCGCGCATCGGTAACGTCAGCTCTACCTTCTCGAAGCCGTCCGCCGCGAGTGCCGCGATCCGGCGGCCCTGCAGTCGTCGCATGTCGATGTCCTCGATCCGTCGATTCTGGTTCATCTGGAACTGTGCCGACCGCGCCCGATTTCGGCGTCGTCACCCCAGTCGGAAAGTTCACGCACTAAGTGGTCCTGCGAGCACCAGTGGCCCACCGGGAGCACGGGAGATCCCGGCGTGCGGCGTGGGCCGAAAAGCCGGTCTGAAGGAAGCCGGATCCAGTCCGTTCGCACTGAAATGTCAACTCGTGGACCACTTCTTCGACACCGGGTGTCCGTTTTTCGTCAGCGGCTCAGGGTACGGAAGGGATTCATCGATCCGACAGGAGGCGCCATGAAGGCGATGACCTACCGCGGTCCGTACAAGGTCCGCATCGAAGAGAAGGAGATCCCGGCGATCGAGCATCCCAATGATGCGATCGTCCGGGTGAAGTTGGCAGCGATCTGTGGATCCGACCTGCACCTGTATCACGGTTTGATGCCGGATACCCGGGTCGGCCACACCTTCGGCCACGAGTTCATCGGAGTCGTGGAGAAGGTGGGTCCGTCGGTGCAGAACCTGTCGCCCGGTGACCGGGTCATGGTGCCGTTCAACATCTATTGCGGCTCGTGCTACTTCTGCGCTCGCGGGCTGTACTCGAACTGTCACAACGTGAATCCCAACGCCACTGCGGTTGGCGGGATCTACGGCTACTCACACACCTGTGGTGGCTACGACGGCGGGCAGGCCGAGTTCGTGCGGGTTCCCTTCGCCGACGTCGGTCCGTCGGTGATACCCGACTGGATGGAGGACGAGGACGCGTTGCTGTGTACCGACGCGCTCGCGACGGGGTACTTCGGCGCACAACTCGGTGACATCGTCGAGGGAGACACCGTCGTCGTCTTCGGTGCCGGACCGGTCGGCTTGTACGCAGCGAAGAGCGCGTGGTTGATGGGAGCCGGCCGCGTGATCGTGGTCGACCACCTGGAGTACCGGCTGGAGAAGGCACGCACCTTCGCCAACGCGGAAGTCGTCAACTTCGGCGAGTACGACGACATCGTGGTGGAGATGAAGAAGACCACCGACTTCCTCGGTGCCGACGTGGCGATCGACGCGGTCGGCGCCGAAGCGGACGGCAACCTGCTTCAACACATGTCCACGGCGAAGTTCAAGCTGCAGGGAGGCTCCCCGATCGCCCTGAACTGGGCCATCGATTCAGTTCGCAAGGGCGGGACCGTGTCCGTGGTCGGTGCGTACGGGCCGATGTTCAGTGCGGTGAAGTTCGGCGACGCCATGAACAAGGGCCTCACGATCCATACGAACCAGTGCCCGGTGAAGCGGCAGTGGCCGCGACTGTGGTCGCACATTCACGACGGGTACCTCAAGCCCAGTGACATTGTCACGCATCGCATTCCGCTCGACGACATCGCCGAGGGCTATCACATCTTCTCTTCCAAGCTGGACGACATCATCAAGCCGGTCGTCCTCGTCGACCAGAACTGAATGAAGGGGAATCGCCATGACTCAAACATCGCAACGCCTGCCCGCCTACACGGCAGACCATCCGCCGGTACCGGACACCGATGAATTACGGGCCCGCATACCCGGCTGGGGCGCTGACCTGAACAAGGAGGACCGGCCATCGGTTCCCAAGTTGCAGTTCCTCGACACTGGGGCGCACTGGGACTTCCCCGAGCGACAGCCGGAGAAGTGGCCGCGTGAACGGTCCGTCGAGCACCGTTTCCTGACCCCGGTATTCGGTACGGCGCAGCCACCCAGTGGCCTCTCGGGCGTGATGCGGAAGTTCGCCTACAAGTTCAGCGAGGGCCGCGCCGCGCACTGGTTGATCCTGCTCTATGCGGACAGGGTGGACGCCGCCGAGCACCACGCGCGGTCGCTGCTCAGCCTGCGCCCCGACAACCCGATCACCGAGACCGGTGTGAAGGCCGAATTCAGCCATGGCGGAATCAAATCTCGCTTCGGCCGCAGACGGGTCGACGTGAAGCACCTATGGGTCGACCCGGTGATCGTTGCCGGCCCGTGGGTCCTGGCCGGTTTCGTCCTCAGCAGGCTGCTGAGGCGCCGAAAGTAGTGCGTTTGGGTCCGACGTTCGGGGGTAGCCGCACTGCTGTTCGGCTGCTGGGTGGGCCGACGTCCCGTGGGGACGGTGCTCGACGGTGGTTCACTCGGCGTGGGAGGAAGGCGGCGCAAGGCGCCCGTATCGATCATGAACGCGGACTCGGCAATCGACGACGATCTCGGTGTGACGGGCCCCGCGCGCAGTCTCGCCGCGCTGGCTCGGATCAGCTTTCCCTCCCTTGATCCCTCCGAGATCCTCGCGACGGCGACGGACGGTGCCGAAGCGCTGTGCGAGTGCCGCGTCGAGGCCAGTTACTGGGTCGATCACGACATCACGAAGCTGAGCCCGCCTACGCAAGACGAGCGTCCCGAGTTGACCGAATGGCTCGTGCGGTCGAGTTGGGAAGGCGAAGTCCCGCTCGACCGGGGCCAGTGGGGCCGCGCGCTTCCGCTGTCCCATCGAAACGTCGTCCATGGCTGCCTCGTGCTGAGCGCCCCTACGGCGCCCACCCCGGATCGTCTTCTGCTGCTCGACGTCCTCGGGAAGCGAGCGGGTGCCGCACTCGCATGTGCCGAGCTGCACCAGCGTGACGTTCGTCGAGCCCGCCAACTCGAGGAGTCCAACGAGCACCTGGCCAATGCCGTGGAGCGGTTACAGGCGCGCACTCGCGTCCACGAACTGCTGGAGGCGGCGGTGACAGCCGGATCAGGCGTGGAAGGCGTCGCCGACCTCCTGCATCGATTGACGGGATGTTCGGTCTGCGTCGAAGACAGGTTCGGCAACCTGCTGGCATGGGCCGGGCCGGGACGACCATCCCGGTACTCCAAGCCGACGCCGCGTCAACGCGAGTCGTTTCTGCGGTCGCTGTCGACGCAGAGCCTCCCGATGCGCACCGATGACCGCATCTGCGTTCCGATACGGCTGCACTCCGAGATACTCGGGGTCGTTGCGCTCGTCGAAGCAGGCGACGGGGCGGACGAAAGTCGGCTGTTCGCACTCCGATACGGCAGCAGCGTATTGGGACTCGAGTTCTCCCATCGACGCCGCCTCGCCGAGATGCAGACCAACCTCCGGCGCGAATTGGTCGATGACCTGCTGGCGGGGACGGACGCCGACGGGGCCTACGCACGAGCCGAGGCGATGGGCCACGATCTGCGCCGTCCGCATCACGTCGTCGTCATCCACACCGGGCGAGGCGCGAGCGCGGCCGACACCGCCGGGATCTGCCGCGCGGCGATGAAACTGAGCCTGAATCATATGGTGGGTCAGCAGGGGAACGCGATCGTCCTACTCGCCGATGGCCGCCCGTCCGGTGAGGTTCTGCACAGAGAGGTGAGTAGACAGCTCGGGCACTCGACGAGTGCCATCGGCATCGGTCCACGGTGCGACGTGCCCGCGGACTTTCCGCAAGCGTTCCGAAAAGCTCACCGCGCAATGGACATTCGGTTGAACTCGGCACAACCGCACGGGACGTCTGACTACGAGGACCTCGGTTTCTACCACCTGGTGGACGCGGCGAACACCGTGGGCGTCGCCGACGAATACGTCCGACAGTGGCTCGGGGCCCTGATCGACTACGACGCCGCGAAGAACTCCGACCTCCTGCACACCCTGAGTCATTACTTGGAGTGCGGCGGCAACTACGACGAGTCGGCGGCCGCACTACACGTTCACCGAAGCACGTTGCGGTATCGCCTGAGCCGCATCGCGGAGCTGACGGGCATGGACCTCCGCGACGTCGACACGCGTTTCAACCTGCATGCCGCCACGCGCGTATGGCGCTTCCTCACTCCCGAGGCCTGAGGGTCAGCGTCCGGCCTGCGTGGTCATGGACCCCGCAGGGCGGAACCCGGGATGCGAAATCGGCCCCGTGGTGCGAGGCGGCGTGCCCTGTGCGCGAGGCACTCTGGTGCAACGGATGCCGACCACCGTGACGGGGGATTGCCATGACTTCAGCACCGCAACGTTCAGCATCGGGCCGGCACGTCGCGGTCAGCGGCACACCGTCATCCATCCTCCTCATCGCCGACCCGGGTGCTCCGGCGGAGATTGCCAAGCGCCTGGCCGATTCGCTGCCGAAAGAGCTTGCCTCGCAACGCGGCGGGTGGGACGTGTCGGTACGGTGCGACCCACACCCGATCGACGAGCACTCCGAGGTGGCGGACGTGGTCCGCACTGTCGACCCGGCAAGCGAGACCCAAGACGTCGTCATCTATCTGACCGACCTTCCGCGACGGCTCGAGACCACGCCGGTCGTGGCCGACATCAGTGTGAAGAACCGCTTCGGTCTGATCTCCATCCCGGGCGTGGGTGGTCTGTCCATCGACCGTCGCGTCAGAAACGTCGCCCAGACGGTGGTCGCCGAGGTGACGCGGCAGCCGGATCAGCGACATCGATCGATGAGACGGCTGACGCGCATGCAGGACGACGACGTCGTCCGTTACGTGGCGCCGTCGGGACTATCGCGACTGCGGCTTCTGATGGGCATGGTCTACGCGAATCGTCCGTGGCGACTGGCGGCCGGCATGTCGAAGGTCATCATGGCGGCGTTCGCCACCGGTGCGGTCAGCCTGGCGTACCCGACCATTTGGCAGCTGTCCGACACCATGGGGCCGTGGCGGATGGGCGTTGCGACCGTCCTTGCGACCGCGGCGATGATCGCGTGGCTCATCCTGGAGCACGACCTGTGGGAGCGCCCGGCGTCGGCCCAGGAACGCGAACGGGCGGCGCTGTACAACGCGGCGACCGTCGTCACCCTGACCACAGGTGTCGTCATCTTCCACGTCGGGCTGTTCCTGCTGCTCCTGCTGACCGCTTGGTGGACGCTCCCGCCGCAACTGATTGCCCAGAACATCGGCCACCCCGTCGACGTACCGACCTTGCTGAGGATGGCCTGGCTGGTAGCGGCGATCGCGACGCTGGGCGGCGCGCTGGGATCGGGCATGGAGGACGACGAGGCCGTGAAGGAGGCGGCCTACGGCGTTCGACAGCGCCAGCGTTTCAACGACGATGGCCACGACGGCGAGAACTGACGCGCGGGACCACCATCACGCAGCCAGCACGAAGGACAAGAAGAACCCGGCTGCGGTGGCGAACGCGTTGAACGGCCGCCCGTGCTCGAACGCCTCCGGCATCAACGTGTCGGCCAGCGACGCCAGCACCGCCCCTCCGGCGAAGGCCAGTGCGACGCCCAGCACCTCCTCGCTCAGCGCACCTGCGGTCGCCCGTCCGAGTACCACCGCGGCGGCGAGCAGTACGGCGCACGCGACCCAGGTCGCCATCACGGTGCGAGGACTCATCCCCGAGGACCTCATGCTGACGGCGCCCACCAGCGACTCCGGCAGGTTCGAGAAGAAGATCGCGACCAGCAGCGACAGCGATGCGCCGCCGACCAGCGACACGCCAAGCGCGAGGTTCTCCGGAACGCCGTCGAGCGTCACCGCCGCCAGCAGCGCCAGGCCCACCCCTCGGCGTGCGCCGGCCGACGTCACCTCGCGTTGCTCGGGACCGGAGCCGCCGGTCACGTAGCGGTCAAGCAGGGTGTCGCACACGACGAAGGTCGCCGCTCCGGCGAGCAATCCCAACCCGGCGTGCAGGGCGCCACCCATCGTGAACGCCTCTTCGAAGAGTTCGAAGGCCAGGGCCGAGATCAGTGCGCCGCTGGCGAAGGCCAGTAGAACCCCCGTGATGGTCTTGGGCGGGCTCCACCGCGTGCCGACGGCACTGCCCACGACCAGTGCGCTGGACGCCGCCAGACCGAAGAACACCGAAGTCAGCATGTCGTCGTCCTCTCCTCGAACCGCGCGCCGGATGTGCATTCCCCGTTTCGCGCGCTCCGAACGGGCCGACTGCATGTCGCGGTCTCGGCCTTCTGGCGCCGGCTGCGGGAGTAACGTCCAAGGTTCCGGTCGTCGAAGTCGGCAGCTGTCCGATCGGGAGGGGAGCGCTCACGTGAACGACACCAGTGCAGAGGTCACCAAAGGCGAGGTCGTAGTCGGCGTCGACGGCAGCGACAGTGCAACTGCCGCGGCCTGCTGGGCTGCGGCGGTGGCCGTGAAACTGGGTACCGCGGTGCGCCTCGTGCACGCCGTGCCGGACACCGGGTTCGCCTTCGGCGAGACGAGCGCAGCGATCCGCGCCGCGGCGATGGCCAGTCTGTCCGCGAACGCGGAACGAATACTCGACGACGTCCGATCGGCAGTCGTTGCCGCGCAACCGAAATCGTCGGTGTCGACGGTGGCCACGTCGGAGCCGGTGGACAGCGCACTGATCGCTGCGGGTGTGCACGCGCGCCTGATCGTGGTCGGCGGCGTCGACGTGCGGCCCGCTGCGGCCGTGCTGCTCGGGTCCACGACGCTGCGGGTGGCCGCGGGTGCGCAGTGTCCGGTGGTCGCGTTCCGCGGCGCCGCCCTCGAACCCTCGACCGCGCCCATCGTGGTGGGGCTCGACGAGAGTTCGTCGGCCCTGGCCGCTCTCGACGTTGCGCTCGCCATGGCGGAGAGCTTCGCCGCGCCGGTCCGAGTGGTCCACTCGTGGACCCTGGCGTCCATCCCCGATGACGTACCGGGGTTTCCCGACTGGGAAGAGGTGAACGCGGCGGCGCGGGCTCGCATCACGGCCATCGTGGACGAGGCGCGGCGCCGCCATCCCGGGGCGCAGGCGTCCATCGTGTGGGAGCGGCCCGGCCCGAGTCGCGCCCTGCTCGACCACCTGGACGACGCTCAACTGGTCGCGGTCGGCAACCGGGGTCGGTCGCTACTGGCTGCCGCCATGCTGGGCTCCACCGGCCTGAATCTGCTGCACAACAGCAAGGTGCCGGTCATGGTGTGCGACCGCGGGGTCCGGGTGTAGCAGTCCTGGGCCCTCAGACCCCGGCAGGTATCCGCGCCGAGGTGGTCATCTCCTGCTTGAGTGCGGTGAAGTCCGAGATGGTCTTGGTCGAGACGGTCGCCACCGGCCGCGCATTGCGGCCCGTCGCCTCCCGCTTCGACACCATGACCACGCTGTCGATGTAGGGCTGGATGGTCGTGGCGTTCTGTACGGTCGCGACGATGACGAGCTGAAAGCCGAACTTGCGGAACGCTTGTAGCGCCTGCTGGGCGAACTGCGGATCCGACTTCGAGAATGCCTCGTCGAGCATCAGCTGCGCGAACACCGGCCGGTTGTCGGTGCTGTCAGGGCTCGCGAGGTTGAAGCTCAGCGCGCCGGCGAGACAGAACGCCATCAGCTTCTCCTGCTCGCCGCCCGAGTTGTCCCCGGCGTTGCTGTGCGTGCGGATCAGTTCCTCTGTGCCGGTGTCCCATTCGGCGCAGTCGAAGGTGAACCGGTTGCGGACGTCGAGGGCGTCGCGCGTCCACGCCTTGTCCTCCGGTGCGGTGGACGCCAGCCGGTTGCGCAACCGCAGTATGTCGGCGTACTGGTCCAGGATGGCCTGCTTGTCGCCCAGCCCGACCTCGGCGATGCGCCGAGAGATGGCCTTGACGATCTCGGTCAGCTCCGACACCGCGGTGAGTGCGCGGGGATTGGCGCGCAACGTCAACCGCGTGCCGCGGTTGAACTCGACCGACCCCAGACCCGTGTTGACCCTGGCGATCTGGTCGCTGATCCGACGGGTCTCCTGCTCGGCCACCCGGTGCAGCGTCAGGATCGCGTCGGGGGCCTGCTCGGTGACCAGGCGCATCATCCGCTCGTAGGCCTCCGGCAGCTCGCGCTCGTCGATGTGCCTGCACAGTGCGACGTAGTCGTGCACGCGTTCGTCGAAGACGTCGCTGTCGTTGGGCACCGAGTCGGGGAACGCCGTGTCGAAGGTGTTGAGGATGCGGGCCAGTTCGTCGTAGGAACGCCGACGGCTGTCGCGCAGCTGTTCTCGTTCGCGACGGATGGCGGTGAACACCGCATCGCGGTGCGGTTCGGGATCGAGCAGGTCCAGCGTCACGGGCACGTCGTCGGCATACCGGTTCAGCAGGTCGGTGAGCGGCTCGGACACGAAGGCCGGCGCCAACCGCTCCTGCAACTCGAGCAGGCTGGTCCGTCGGCGGTCGAGGTCGTCGCGGCGGGTCTGGATCGCGCCGCGGCGGGTCATCAGCGTCTGGATCTCCTCCCAGCACTGGTCGGCGCGGGCGTTGAGCGCCTCGATGTCGGGGTGATCGGCCAGCAGCAGCTCGTACTGCTCGCGCAGCCGGTCGGCGTGCCCATCGGCGGTCTCGACGTCCACCTGGTTCCACTGCGGGAACTGTTCGCAGATGGCCTTGCACGCGGCGGCCCGGTCTCGCCACCGCTGGCGCTCGGCGGCGATGTCGTCGGCTGCGCGCCGAGCGGCCTGGTAGGCCTCCTCGGCGGCGGCCAGGTCGACGGTGAGTGCATCGATCTTCGCGGCGACGTCCCCCTGGAAGAGGTACTCGGACTGCCGCAGCGGCCGTCGGTCGTCCTTGATCGCCAGCCGGTCGGAGTCCTTGTACAGGCCCGCATCGGTGACCGCTCGCCGGAAGCGCGCGAAGACGTCGGGGGTGTCGACGCACACGTGATCGCCCGCTGCGGCGACCACGTCGGCGGCCTCCGCCGCGCAGACGTGCGTCGGATCGACCACGAAGAGCTTGCCGGCCAACGTATTGGGTTGCGCTTCGGTGGGTTCGGCGCCTGCGAGGCTCGCGCGCACGTGGTGCAGCTGCAGCCGGCCGCCCATGTTCGTCTCGTTGACGAAGCGCAGTACGGCTGCGTGGTGGCGGTCGGGGACGAGCAGCCGCAGCCCCACGCCGCGGAGCACCTTCTCGACGGCCACGCGCCACCGGCTCTGCTCGGGCCGCAGGTCCATCAGCTCCGCGACGTAGGGCAGCTCACCGGGATCGATTCCCACTGCGGCGCAGATGTGTTCGCGCATCGTGGTGGCGAACTCCGGCAGTGCCGAGCCCACGTGCTCGACGCGCTTGAGTTCCTTGGCGGCCTCGTCGCGCACGAGGCGTGCCGACTTCTGGGCGTACTCCGCGTCCGTCGACGCCTCGCGGCCCCGATCCAGTTTTGCGAGCAGCTCGTTGGCCTGTGTCGCGAGTTCCTCACGCAGGTTCCAGAATTCGTCGGCGGTGTCGGGGACGTCGAGGCCTTGGGCGATCACGAGCGTCTCGTAGGCGGCCTGACGGCGCGACACCTCCTCGGCCTGCGCTTCGGCGCCTGCCACCTGTGACTGCAGCGGCCCGATGCTGGCACTGGACCCGCTGATCTGGGCGTTGAGCGAATCACCCTCGGCCTTGGCCAGATTCAGCTGACGCGTGACGTCCTCGTACTCGTTGCCGAGCTGGTCGATCGTGGCGTCCAGCGACGTGATCTGCGACGGGCAGCGAGCCAGCCGCTCGTGGTCGGTGTAGGCGCGGACCATCGCCTGGTCGACGAGGTCGATGATGCCGAGGTCCGAGGATTCGGAGGCATACCGCTGCTGGACCTTCTCGATGTCGCCGAGGATCTTGCGCTTGCGTTGCGCGACGGCCAGCAGCTCTCTGGCCTCCACCAGCGGGTCGATCTGCTTGAGCGCTTCCGGCAGCCTGGCAAGGCTGTCCGGCTCGTCGAGCATGAACTCCCGCACGAACTGCTCGAGTCCGCCAACGCTCTTGAGCGATTTGGCTTTCCCGAGCAGCTGCTGGGCGGCGTCGGAGGCGCGGATGCCGATCGTCGCGTAGAGCTGCGCCAGATACTGCGACTCCACCTTGGTGGAGAATCGCCACTCCGAATCTGCCCCGTCGCTTCGCTCACCCCGGACCTTGAACACGCCCGCATCGAACCGGCCGGCAGCCCAGCGGTTGCAGACGTCCTCGATGTCGCGGTCACCGTCGGCCAGGACGAACCGGCTCGACGAATCCGACCGGTTCTCACCGGTGAGCCACTTGAGGACCAGGCCGGTCACGGTGCGGCCGGTGGTGCTCGCATAGGTCACGGCGATGGCGGACCAGGCGGTGCCGTCGCCGCGCAGGTACATCACCCGGCTGACGCCGTTGTCACTGCGCTGGCCCCACGCGCCGCGGACGTACTTGTCGACGGTGCGGCGCCCCGCGTTCGACCCGGCGGCCGAGTTGTCGCCGGAGGCGTTGAAGTTGCGGCGGTTGAAGGGCAGGAAGCCCAGCGAGATGGCGTCCAGCAGTGAGGACTTGCCGCTGCCCGAGGCGCCGGCGATCAGCGCTCCACCCTCGGTGAACGGGATGGAGTGGTAGCCGTCGAACACGCCCCAGTTGATGACCTGCAGGCGGGAGAGGTGGAACTGTTCGGTCATTCGTCGTCTGCTTCCTGGTCCTGCGGAGCCGGCGTGCCGCCGCTGAGCAGCAACTCGAACTGCTGCTGCAGTTCGGCGATCACCGACGCCGTCATCACCGCGGTGATCACCGGGCTCACGGTGTAGCTGTCCTCGTCGTCGCGGCTCTTGCGCAGGATCTCCAGCCCGGTGAGCCGCGCGATGGCGGCATCGATGCGGGCACCGAACGTCACGGCGTCGCGGTCCACGTCGTTGAGCACGCCGGAGAACAGTCCGTGCACCTCGTCACGGCTGATGAGGACCGTCTGGTCGCCGGATGCCCGCATCATCTGAGCCAGGTGCAGGGCCAGGATCGAGTCGTACGTGCCGAGCGGCTCCCGACGCAACAACTTGACGCCCCTTGCCGATTCGTACCGGGCCTGCTCGACGAACGCGACACCGCCGTCTTCGAAGGCGCCCTCGACGATGCGCAGGACGAGGTCGAGTTCGGACAGTCGCACGGTGAGCTGAGGACGGTATTCGAGCACCCAGGTGTAGAGGTCCCGATCGGTCTCGGCGCTGATGTAGCGCCGGGTGAGCAAATGCTGCAGTGCCCAGCAGGCGCGGTCGGGCAGCTCGCTGACGTCGCCGTCGAACCTCGGTCGCCGCCGCTGCGGGGTCCTTGCGGTCGAGTCGACGTCGGGCAGTGCCGAGAAACCCGCGTAGTCGGGGGACTGGTCGACGGTCACGACGCCACCGCGACAAGGCTCGAGATCGGTTCGGTGAACACGAGTTGGGGAACCTCCATCTTGCGGTCGCGTCCGTCCAGTGAACGGAACCGCACGGTGACCGTGTCGGTCGGTTGGTCGGCAGCCACGGCGGCGGGTTGTTTGAGTGCCCAGGACCACAGCACGATGACGTGCCCCAGGTACGGGCCCTGGCCGGTGGCCGAGACGAGATCGACCGCGTCCGCGAGTGCCAGCGGACCCTCGATGATCGCGCAGTTGATCATGTCCGACATGGCGGGGGCGTCGACCTGAGTGGTCAGCGCGGCGAAGCTCTGCAGGTCCACCTCGCCCTCGGCGGCGTGCGCGGGCTGGGGGCGGGACAGATCGCCGATCCGGAAGCTGAGCGCGCCGACCGAGCTGATCGCGTGGCGGGCCAGCGGCAGTTCGATGTCGAGCCTGGAGTCCGTCAGCGACGCCTTGAGCAGGGTGCGTGCCGCGCCGATCGCATCGCCGAGTTGACGGGCGACCCCGCGGCTCTGCTCGAGGGTGCCGAAAGCCGTGAACCGTTTGACGCGCTGCGCGCACCGCTGCTGAATGCGTTCGACCTCGTCGATCTGATGGCCGACGAGTTCGAAGAACCCGGCCATCAATGTGCGCAGCGCGGGATCGAGTGCAGGCAGCGCCTCGGCGACGGCGGCGACGTCGGCCTCGAACTCGGCGCGTTGCTCGGGGTCGTTGATCATGCGCAGGAAGGCACGGTGGCTGTCGCGGCCCTGGGAATCCCATGCCGCCTGATAGTCGGCGTACATCTGGCGCTGCCGGTCCCGGTATTCGAGGTTGCTGTCGATCGGATCGCCGAGTGCGGCGGTGGCCTGCTCGATCATGGTCCCGTACTGGCCGATGTCGGTGATGAGCCGTTCCATCTGCAACGCGATGGCATGCGCCTCGTCGTACATGTCGGTGACCTCGGTCTCCGGGCGTACCTGCCCGCGTTCGAGGTCGTCGAGTTCGGCTCGCAGCGCCTCGATCTCGGCTTCGATGCCTGCGCGGATCCGCTGCGGGTCGTTGCCGACGCGCAGGGCGATCTGCTTGAGCCGTGACGCTATGCCGTTGATGGACCCGCCCGTGGCGATGGTGTCCTGACGGCGCATGCCGCGGAGCAGGTCGAGCGCGCGGCGAGCCTCCTGCGTCAGGTAGCAGAGGTTGCGTTCGTGCCCCGCGCGGGTGTCGGCCACGCGGTGCAGCCACCCCTGGCTGGCCCACGTCTTGATCAGACCGAGGCCTGACTGCTCGCCGCCCGGGCGGCCGAGTTCCTCGAGGTCGCGTTCCAGGCGGACCACCAGGTCGGTCTCGGCGACCACGCCGCCGTTCAGGTGGCGTTCCATGAGCGTGGCGTAGACGCCCAGGTTCAGCGTGGCCAGCAGTCGGATGGTCGGGGAACCTTGAATCTCTCGGTTGAGTTCGACGAGGTCGGTCGCCGACATCGCGGTGTGGTGGTCCACCTACCTCCCTTCGGACGCGCTCGTGCGGTGGCTAGGACGATCCAACATAGGCCACCGCGAGGACACCGAAAGGCGGGGAGGTCGGTTGCACGGGGCGTGTCGGAATGCCTGCGCATCACCTGCCGCAGGGGTTTCCTCAGCCTCACCAGTCACGCAGCGGCGCCCGGGCGCACCTCTCAATCGCTGTGCGTCAACATCTCCTCGAATGCCGATCCCGCGCTGCCCGTCAGCCGGCTCGGATCGAAGCCGTAGTCACCCTGCTCGCCCCGGATCGCGCGCATGGGGTCCTCGAAGTCGCGGAAGTAGCCCATGGCCCACGCGCCCTCCTGATAGCCGATCAGCCTGAGCAGGTCGTCGTCGAGGGTTCGTGCGACCTCGGGTGGGACCGAGAGGAACTGGTTCTCCTCTTGACGGACCCAGCCCACCGAGTAGTTCACGTTGATGGCCCGGCGCACCTTGTCGGCCGTGCGGTTGGCGCCACCGCTGTGCACGATCTTCCCGGTGTAGATGAGCACCGACCCCCGTGACATCTCCGCCTGTATGCAGTCGGCGTCGGTGTAGTCGGTGGGCTTCCGGTGACTCGCCGCCTGGCTCCCCGGCACGATGCGCGTGGCGCCCATCTCGGCCGTGTACTCCGACATCGCCCACAACGTGTTGCACTGCACGTGATAGTCGTCGGGGAACGGATAGAAGTCCCAGGCGTTCTGGTCGCGGTGCAGTGCCTGCGCGGACTCGCCCGGCTCGATCGAGATGACTTGGGTCAGCATCAGCTGGAACGCACTCGCGTGACCGAGGAAGTCCTTGCAGACGCCCAGTACGGTCGGGTCCTGGACGAGGTCGCGACACGCGGGGGACCGGGCGATCAAGGCCCCGGTGCGTCGGGTCTTCTTGCCGATCATGGCGTTGTACCCGGTGGGCGTCGTCGCCAGGAACGGCGCCAGCTCCTCGTCGATGGTGTCCATCATCTCGGCTGAGGCCAGGTCGTCGACGATGACGTACCCGTCCTGCCGCAAGTGGTCCACGATCTCCGGCACGGGCGTGGTGGCGGGAATGTGATGCGCTTCGGTCATCGATCCTCTTGAGCTGGACGAGTATTGGCTCTCAAGTATCTCGATGCATCCGTGTCGGTCGTGAAAAGCGGTGTCACGTCTGGGTAAACGGCTCCCGGGGCTTACGCGTCGCGAGAGTCGACGAGATCCACCACCTCGCGCGCGCATCCCCATCCCAGGGTGATGCCCGCGCCGCCGTGGCCGTAGTCGTGGATGACGCGCACGCCGGAGGCCAGTGGCTCGTCCTCCTCGAGCCGGACGGTTGGCCTGCCTGGGCGCAGTCCGACGACGTGCTCGAGCACCCGCGCGTCGCGCAGCTCCGGCACCAGGTCGCGGCAGCGCTCGACGATGGCCTCGCCGGCCGCGAGGTCGACGCTGGTGTCCCAGGCGCCCTCGTCCAGCGTTCCGCCAAGGACGCAGTCGCGGGTGCGGGGGTGGACGTAGGCGCGGCCGGCCGGATGGTCCTCGTCGCGGACCGACAGGCTCAGCCCCGGGTTCGTCACCCGGACGATGCGGCCGCGCACCGGGTGTACCGACCGGTCGCCGACCAGCGTCCGCGCACCGAGGCCGGTGCAGTTGACGACGACGTCCGAGCCAGCGGCCACCTCGTCGAGCGCATCGATCCTCTGTTGGCTGAAAGTGCCACCGAGATCGAGCATTCGGCGCTGCAACCACGGCAGGTACAGCGGCATCTCGGCCAGTGGAACCGTGAACCGCAGACCGTAGGCGTATCCCTCCGGTAGTTCCCCGGCCGTGGCGGCGCGCACGGTGTCGAGCGCCGTGGTCCACCCCGGTTCGCCGGGTGGGGTGCGGTAGAGCTGCAGCGATTCCCGCATCACGAGCCCCGGTACACCACGTGCGGCCTGCTCGACGAGGACGGTGAAAGCCTCACTACCCCAACGGGACACCCGTTCCGGCGGTCCGACGTGGGTGGGGAACCATACGGCCGCCGCGATCGCCGACGTGGTGGCCGCGGGCGGCTCGGCAGCCACCATGCGCACGCCGTGCCCGCCCTCGAGGAGCCGGATCGCTGCCGTCAGTCCGATGATGCCCGCGCCGACGACGACGACACGGAGTGGACGTCTCGTCGTCTCGGCCATCCCACGATCCTCTCCGTCGGTGTCACGCCACGGTCGCACACCCTTGACGGTCGCGTGGCGCGGCTGTTAGAAAGACGCCGACCACCCTGTTGAGCGATCGCCCAACATCGGTGCGGGTCCGTCACGGAAGGCCACCGCATGAGCACGCTCGGCTCCGAGGTGTACTACGACCCATACGACATCGGGATCGTGCGGGACCCCTATCCCGTCTATGCCCGTCTGCGCGACGAGGCGCCGGTCTACTACAACGACCGCTACGACTTCTGGGCCATCTCCAGGCACGCCGACGTCGAACGCGCGCTGGCCGATTGGCAGACCTTCTCCAACGACCGCAGTGACATCCTCGAACTGATCAAGTCGGACTTCGACATGCCCGAGGGCGTCATGATGTTCGAGGACCCGCCGACCCACACGATGTTGCGCGGGCTGATGTCGCGAGTGTTCACCCCCCGCCGGATGGCGGCGCTGGAGGACCAGATTCGGGCCTACTGCATCGCCTGCCTGGATCCGCACGTCGGATCCGACGGCTTCGACGTCATCGCCGAACTGGCATCGATGATGCCGATGCGCGTCATCGGAATGCTGCTCGGCATACCGGAATCCGAGCAGACCGCGGTGCGAGACGCCAACGACGCCAATCTGCGGACCAGACCAGGGGCACCGATGAAGGTGACGAACCCCGACGCGATCGCCGACGGACGCATCTACGCCGACTACGTGCAGTGGCGTTCCGAGAACCCGTCCGATGACCTCATGACGTCATTGCTCAACGTCGAGTTCGTCGACGACACCGGGGTGACGAGGAAGCTGACGCGCCAGGAGGTCCTGCACTACACGCAGGTCGTCGCGGGCGCGGGCAACGAGACGACCGGCCGACTCATCGGGTGGTTGGCGAAGGTCCTCGCCGACCACCCGGATCAACGCCGGATGGTCCGCGAGGACCGGTCACTGCTCAACCGCACCATCGACGAGACGCTGCGCTTCGAACCCACCGGCCCGCACGTCGGCCGGTGGGCGGCGCGCGACACCGAACTCCACGGCCACACCATCCCGGCGGGCAGCGCGGTACTGCTGCTGTTCGGCGCGGCCAACCGCGACGAGCGGCGGTACGCCGAGCCCGACGTGTTCGACGTCCACCGGGAGAACATCTCGCACCTCACCTTCGGCAAGGGGGTGCACTACTGCTTGGGCGCCAACCTTGCCCGCCTCGAAGGGCGGGTTGCGCTCGACGAGATGCTCAACCGGTGGCCGGAATGGGAGATCGACGACGACACAGCGCAATTGGCCCCGACGTCGACGGTGCGGGGCTGGGAGCGACTCAGGGTGGTGCTGCCCTGAGTCGCCGGCCAGCTACTGGTTCGACGCGATCTCGACCTCGGCCGTTGCCTGGATGAGGGCGAGCAGCTCGGGATCCAGACCGGGGGAGAACTCCTCGCGGCGCTCGGGTGAGATCGTGATCGGAACCCCCTCGGGCATCACGGCCGTGCTGAGTTCGGTCCCGTCGTTGGACGGTGACGCGCCACGGTAGAGCTTGGCGGCCTGGCTCTTGTCGTCGGCGCTGAAGGTGAACTGGACGCTTTGGAGGCCCTTGTCGAGGAGCTTCTTCACCTCGGGGAACGCCTCCGCGTTGGTCTTCGGGATCGGCAGCACCGACCCCCAGTTGACGCCCAAGCTCTCCAACGCCTTGGCGAATGCGTTCTCGTGGGCCTGATCCCGCACGATGAGATAGGCGATCGTGGATCGGGCGGTCTTGTTGTCCGTCATCTCGTAGATGCGGCACTTCTGCAGCCTGCCGGTCGATTCCAGCATCAGGTTGTACAGCAGGTCGAGCACGAGGTTGCCGCTGTTGTAGACGTATGACCCCGACCACGGGTTACCCGCGGCGTCCACCGGTAGTGCGCCCTGGGCGCCCACCAGGTAGTGGTGGATGTTGCTGGTGTCCAGGGCGATCTTCAAGGGCGTCGCACCCTTGGCGCCGGGCGCGTCGACCGGATCGGTCTTCTTGCCGTTGTACTTCGGCGAACCGTCGAGCAGACGCGAGATCGTCGTCCCGATCAGCTCGACGTGGCTGATCTCCTCGGTGCCGACGCCCTGCAGCAGGTCCTTGTAGGGCTTGGAGGCGACGTCGCCGCGAAAGTTCATGCTCTGGAACAGATACTGCATCATGGTGCGCATCTCGCCGAACTGGCCGCCCAGCCCCTCTTGCAGCGCGTTGGCCGCAGCTGGGTCGGGCTCGTCGACGGCGATGTCGTTGATCAGTAGCTCGGTATGCAGGTACATGGGTCTCCTTCGAGTAGCGTGCGCGGCGGTGCGACGGCACCGGACGGGGTCACGGACACGTACCGCAGGATGCGTCGAATACGCAGGACGCCCGTTGGACGTCGACGTGCGCAGAGATGACGAAGCGGCACGAGCCAGCCTTCAATCAGTAGCGGCCGCTGCTACTCCACGGTCTGGAAGCCAGCGACACTCTGCGCGTACCCGGGAGGTGCTCAAACAAACGTCGACGGGACCAGCAGGCTCGACACCACGCGTCGGCGCCTCGAACGGCGTTGCGCCATCTTGCGTTCGGCGGCGTGCCGCAACGCGGTACGCAGCCCGGCGCCGGGCGCCGACGGTTCGGCGAGGAACCGCCGCTCCGACGCCGTCTCGGGCGCATCGTCGGCCGTGGCGACCAGGAAGCGGTCGGGTACCGCCAGCTTCACGATGGTGCGCTGGGCCTGGAAGAACTGCCGCAGCAGCGACTCGCTGTTGTACGGCAGGTCGTATTCGTCGCAGAGCGCACGCACGCGAGTGGCGATGGCGGCGTAACGATTGCTGGGCAGATCGGGGAAGAGGTGATGCTCGATCTGGTAGCAGAGGTTGCCGCTGGCGAATGCCAGCATCCTGCCGGCGTCGAAGTTGGCCGTTCCGAGCATCTGCCGCAGATACCACTCACCGCGGCTCTCGTCGCGCACCGCCTCGGCGGTGAACTTCTGCGCCCCATCGGGGAAGTGACCGCAGAAGATCACGGCGTACGCCCAGAGGTTGCGCAGCAGATTGGCCGTGACGTTGGCCGTCAAGGTGCGGCGCCATCGTCGGCCGCTGAGCGCGGGCAGGAACACGTAGTCCTTCAGTACCTGGCGGCGCACCTTCTGCTTGAACGACGTCGACTGCTCGAGCTGCTCGTCGGTGGACGTCGCACGCTCGTGTTCCGAGTGCAGACCGTGGCGGGCGATGCCCCACTCGAAGGTCACCGCGAGGAGCAGGTTGTGCAGGGGCTGCAGGAGGTTGCGTCGCTGCCACGGTTCGTCACGCGTGACGCGCAGCACCCCGAAGCCGATGTCGTCGTCGATGTCCAGCACGTTGGTGTAGACGTGATGGCGGAAGTTGTGCGAGTACCGCCACTGGGCGGACGGCCCCACCATGTCCCACTCCCACGTGGTGGAGTGGATCTCGGGATCGTTCATCCAATCCCATTGCCCATGTCCGATGTTGTGGCCGAGTTCCATGTTCTCGACGCACTTCGCCAGGGCCAGCGCCGCGGTCCCGGCCATCCACCCGGTACGCGACGCGCTCGCATGGACGAGGAGTCGCGCGGCGACGTCGAGCGTCCGCTGGAACAAGATCGTCCGGCGGATGTAGTTCGCGTCGCGCGATCCGCGGGAGGCCTCGATCTCGCTTCGCAGGTCGTCGAGCCGGATCCCGAGTTCCTCGACGTCCGCCGGGCTGAGGTGCGCATACGCGGCGACGTCAGTGATGGCCATGGAGCATCCTCGCCTGGTGGCGTGCGCTATCACGACTTGGCTTGTCGGAGTTCGTCATCGGCGTGCCCGGTCGGCGACCGGTGCGGGTGAGCGTGGGGGTCATGTGTCCTCGGACGAAGCCGATCGGAGCGGCCGCGTGAAACTAAGAGTGAAAGGGGCGAGTCGGTTCAGCGGCAGGGGAGTGGTGACGCCGGTCGGCATCGCGGATCGGGCTGAAAGGCTTCGGATGTTCGGCGTTGAGCGGTCGCTCGCAGCCTACGGTGGAGGCTGCCCGAACGGGCTGGTTGCCAGCCCGGCCCAGTCTACGCACCGGTTGCCGCGACAGCCACTTGCAGAGCGGCCGCCGTCGGGCCCGGACTCCCGAACGTTCGCCAAAGCGTGCCGCGTGGGGGAAGGTAGGAGAATGCCAGCGCCGGGCCGGTCGGGGACGCCCACCCCCGTGCGTTTGCAGTCCGGCTGACGTGGCGTTCCACGAGCGCCTCCTCGCCGCGATCGACGGACGACGCGGCGAGGCCGCCGCCAACCGCCTGTGCGAGGCGTGCGTGGAGCTGCTCGACGTCGACGCCGCGGCCATCTCGCTGGTCTTCGACGGCGCGAACGCCGCGACCCTCGGCCACAGCGGCGGCCCGGCTCGTCAGTACGACGAACTGCAATTCATCGTCGGCGAGGGCCCCTGCCTCGACTCGGTCAGCAGCGGCAGGCCCGTCCTGGTCGTCGACCTGGCCGACCGCGGGGAATCCCGATGGCCGCTCTACGGCCCGGCGATGCTCGAGATGGACATCCGCGGCGTGTTCGCCATGCCCGTCGTCGTCGCCGGTGAGTACGTGGGCGCGCTCGACCTGTTCCGGTCGAATCCGGGCCACCTCACCGCCGCGCAGTTCGCAGGCGCGATGCTCGCCGGCGACATGGCAGGCGTGCCGATGCTGGATCTCGTGGACGGCGACCTGCTCGCCGCCGCCTCCGACCCCGCCACCGATGCCTGGTCGGAACTCACCGCGCTCACCAGGACCGAGGTCGGCCAAGCCACCGGCATGCTCGTCGCGCAGCTCGACATCGAGCCCGCCGAGGCGCTGGTTCGCCTCCGCGCCCACGCCTACGCCACCCGACGCAGCGCGACCGAGGTGGCCCGCGACGTCCTCGACCGCCGGCTGCAATTCGACCCCGACCGGCCACGACGTGGTGGTGACTGAGGTCAGGCAGTCCGATGGCGCAGCCGGGCCCGGCGCACCGCCTCGTCGACGAGGCGCTGGGCGACGACGTGCAACTTCACGTTCTCGGCCTGGCTGATGCGGACGAGCCGCGCGAAGGCCTCGTCACCGTCGGACCCCGTGCGGCTGCGAACGATGCCGATGGCCTGATCGATGATCGCTCGGCTCTCCAGCGCGCGCTGCAGACGGGCCGTGCGCTCCCGCGCCTCCGAGAGCAGTTGCGCGTTGAACACCGCCACGGCGGCGGGTCCAGCGAACTGGGTGCCCAACTCCACCGCATGCTCGGCGAACACGTCGCGCCGTCGCGCGTAGCAGTTGATCGCGCCGATCACCCGGTCGCCGACGATCAGCGGCAGGGATAGCGCGGAGTGCACGCCCATCCGGGCGACGCGACCACCGAAGTGCGGCCAGCGCCGGTCGCATCCCAGTGAGCCGCTGACGCTGGGGCGTCCGGACTGCATCGCGGTGAGACAGGGGCCTTCGCGGAGTTCGTCGTACTGCACCCCATCGATCTCGGTGACGAAGTCCGCCGTCGCCGCAGTACTCCTGACGCACCCCGTGCCATCGTGGGATTCCACGAGCGCGACGCCTGCGCCGTCCACGTTGGGGATCGCGTGCGCCGCGAACTTCGCGACGGCGTCGAGCATGTCGCCGGCGTCGAGCGCGGACGCCACCATCGCCGCGACCCCGGCCAGGCCGTCCCGGAGGTCGACCTCGTCGGCGTCGAGGCGTTCTGGGGTCAGGTCCGCGTCGACGGGTGAGTCGCGGCCCGGCTGCATGTCGAAGTCGACCATCGAACCTCCCCCCGCCTCGAGAGGGCAGGCGACGAAAACGGGTGCGTACTGGCCGGAACATACCCGTCGACGGCCTCGGACAATCGCGTCGGCGAGTCAGTCGACGAGCGACAGTGCGTGCGCTCTGCGCAACTTGCCCGACGGGGTCTTCGGGATCATGCCCGGTTCCAGCACCACGACGTTGCGTGGTCGCACGTCCACCTCGGCGAAGACCTGATGGGCGACCTCGCGCTCGATGCGCCGAACCTCCTCGTGATCGCCGAACTGAGCCGACTCGACGGCGACGGCGAACGTCTCACGCTTGTGCCCGGCGTTCAGGCGCACCGCCACGGCACAGCCGGGACGGACACCGTCGACGCGGACCGCTGCGCGCTCGATGTCGGTCGGGTAGATGTTCTTGCCTGCCATGATGATGACGTCCTTGAGCCGACCGCACACCACGATCTCGCCGGCCTCGGTCAGGTAGCCGAGGTCACCGGTGTCGTACCAGCCCTGCTCGTTCTGCGCGCCGATGAAGCCCGCGACCGTGGTGTAACCCTTGGTGACCGGAGCCCCGCGGACCTCGATGACCCCGACGCCACGGGCGGACACGACGGCGTCCTCCTCGTCCACGATGCGGACCTCGATGCCCTTCAGGGGCTTGCCGAGGGAGACCAGGCGCCGCGTGTGGCCCTTGGTCGCCGGGACCGCGCGATGCAGCACCGCCAGCAGGTCGGCGTCGACCTCGTCGACGACCATGCCGCCGCCGCACTCCGAGAACGACACGGCCACCGTGGTCTCGGCCATGCCGTAGGCCGGGATGATCGCCTCGGGCCGCAGACCGAACGGGGCACCTGCGTCGCAGAGATCCTCGACATCGAGCGGGTCGACCTGTTCTGCGCCGGAGAGCGCCCAGCGCAGCGACGACAAGTCGTACTCACCCGGTGCGGCCTGCCTGCGCAGACGCTTGGCGAACAGGTTGTAGGCGAAGTTCGGTGCGGCGGTCATCGTGCCCCGGTACCGGTGAATCAGCTTGGCCCACAACAGCGTGTCGCGCAAGAAGTCCATCGGCGTGACCTTGACCAGCTCGGCGCCGTAGTACATCGGCACGGTCAGGTACCCCGTCATGCCCATGTCGTGAAAACACGGCAGCCAGCTGACGATGACGTCGGTGTCGACGTCGAAGTCGCAGCCGACGATCATTGCTTCGGCGTTGGCGACGACGTTTGCATGGGTGATCTGCACGGCCTTGGGCGATCCGGTGGATCCCGACGTCAGCTGCATGAGGGCGATGTCGTCGTCATCGGTGGGGAGCGGATCGACCGGGTCGTGGCCCAGCAGGTCGGCGATCGTCAGCACGGTGATGCCCTGCCCGGCGAGCAGCGGAGCCGCGGGCATGAACGGATCCGAGACGATCACCGCGGCGGCGTCGATCATGCGGATGACCGCCATCGTCTCCTCGGACCACCGGACGAGGTCGGTGCGCGGCGTCGGCTGATGCAGCATCGTCAGGCTCGCGCCGCGCATCCAGATGCCCTGTGCGGTCGGGGCGATCTCGACGGGCGCACCGGCCAGGACGGCCAGGGCACTGCCGCGACCGACACCCGCGGCAGCGAGCCCACCGGCGATGCGGCGAGCGCGCTCGTGCACCTGAATCCAGGTGTGCCGCACCGGTTGGTCGGGCTCTCCCGTGACCATCCCGTTCATGCTGTTGCGGGCGTTGTTGAACATGGTCTCGGTGAAACTGCTCACCACGGTCCTCGATATGCCCGGCGACCGTGCACCGGCGGCATCGTTGTTGCGCTGTGAATCTCAGGGACGCACGTCCACGCGAGCGGATCGCGCCGGCGGGGAGTCTGATCGCCACCGTGACGTGCGTCGAGGCTGGGTCGTCAACCTCGGTGCGACGGTACCGTGTCGCCACTCGGGCGCGCCGGATTACCGCCTCGAAGAAGGGGTAGACCGCGCGCATGGCGAAGATCGGATACTTCCTGTCCTGTGAACAGAACGGCCCGAAGGAGTTGATCGACCAGGCGAAGCGGGCTGAAGCGGCCGGGTTCGAGTCACTGTGGATCAGCGACCACTTCCATCCGTGGAACGACGAGCAGGGTCAGAGTCCGTTCGTTTGGGGTGTCATCGGCGCGTTGTCCGAGGCGACGTCACTACCCGTCACCACCGGCGTCACGTGCCCCACCATGCGCATCCATCCCGCGATCATCGCCCAAGCCGCCGCAACCGCCGCCGTGCAACTCGACGGGCGCTTCGTACTCGGAGTCGGCAGCGGCGAGGCACTCAACGAACACATCCTCGGCGACCCCTGGCCGTCGGTGGGCGTGCGCCTCGAGATGCTCGAGGAAGCCATCGACGTGATCCGGATCTTGCACGAAGGCAAGGAGATCAGCCACCACGGGCTGCACTACGAGGTGCAGGAGGCGCGGATCTACACGCTCCCGGAGCAGCCGGTGCCGATCTACGTGTCCGGCTTCGGGCCGCAGGCCGCCGAGTTCGCCGGCCGCATCGGCGACGGCTTCTGCACGGTCACGCCCGACGCCGAACTCGTGAAGACGTTCCGCAGCTCCGGCGGTGGTGACAAGCCGGTGCAGGCAGGCACGAAGGTGAGCTGGGACCGCGACGCCGACGTCGCCCTCGACGCGGCTCACCGCCTGTGGGCGAACGACATGCTCCCCGGCCAGCTCGCTCAGACGCTGCCGCGCCCCAAGGACTTCGCCGACGCGATGACGCTGGTGCCCCGCGAGAAGATGGGGGAGTCCGTCGCCACCGGGCCGAACCCGGATGACCACGCCAAGCAGATACGGGAGTACGTCGAGGCCGGCGTCGACGAGGTGTTCGTCCAGCAGATGGGTCCGGACACGGAGGGGTTCTTCGCCAGCTTCGAGCGCGACGTCCTACCGCAGCTGCGGAGCTGACGCGCCGCGTCGCGCTAGACGCCCCAGACCAGACAGAACGTGTGCCCTGCGGGATCCCGGAACACCCGGAACGGGTCGTCGAACTCGTTGCCCACGCCCGGGATCCGGGCAGCGCCCAGCTCGAGCGCCTGCCGCTCGGCGTCGTCGGGGTCCTCGACCTCGACGTCGAGGTGGAACTGCTGGGATGCGTGCGGGTCGGGGAAGCTCGGCGGTTCGTGCTCCGGTGAGCGTTGGAACGCCAGCCGAGTCCCATTGGGCTCGTCGAGGACCACCCAGTCCTCGTCGTTCGCGTCGACGTCTCCGCCGATGAGTCCGGCGTAGAAGTCGGCGAGCGCGCGAGGGTCCGGGCAGTCCACGACGACGGTGCGAAGTCTTCCGATCACGAGGCTCGGATTGCCACCGGAGGGTCGGCCGAAACGGTCAGACGCCCGTCGAGACGCGCCGGGCCGGGTGGCCGAGGCCGAGATGGTCGCGCAACGTCGTGCCGGCGTAGTCGGCGCGGAACACACCGCGCTCCTGCAGCAGCGGCACCACCCGGTCGACGAACGGATCGAGGCCGCCGGGTGTCACGTGTGGGACGAGAATGAAACCGTCGCTCGCGTCGGATTGCACCAGGTGGTCGATGGACTCCGCGACGGTCGTGGGCGAGCCGATGAAGTTCTGCCTGCCCGTCACCTCGATGATCAACTCCCGGGTGGTCAGCTTCTCGGCCGCCGCCTTCGCGCGCCACTCGTTGGCCACCGCAATGGGGTCGCGATGCATGCGGACGCTGGCCCGGCCCTTGGCAATGGTGTTCTCACCGACCACCGGGTCGACGGTCGGCAGCGGACCGTCGGGGTCGTGGTCGGACAGGTCCCGGTTCCACAGTTGCTCGAGGAACTTGATCGCCGTCGCAGGCGACACCTGGGCCAGCCGTACGTCGTGTGCGATGTCGGCGGCCTCGGCGTCGGTGTCACCGAGCACGAAGGTCGCCGCAGGCAGGATCAGCAGTTCGTCGTTGCCGCGACCGTACTTGGCGAGGCGCCCCTTCACGTCGGCGAAGAACGCCTGGCCCTCCTCGAGCGTTCCGTGCCGGGAGAAGATGGCGTCGGCTGTCGACGCGGCGAATTCGCGCCCGCGGTCGGAGTCGCCCGCTTGGAAGATCACCGGCCTGCCCTGGGGGCTGCGCGGGACGTTGAACCGGCCGGCGATGTCGAAATGATCGCTCTGGTAGCGGAATTCGCCGGCGCGGGGATCCGACAGGTACGTCCCTGTGTCCTCGTCGGCGACGATCTCGTCTCCCCGCCAGGAGTCGAACAGGGTGTGCGCGGCGTCGAGGAAGCTCTCGGCCCGCTCGTACCGCTGATCCTCGGCGAGGAAGCCACCGCGGCGGAAGTTCTCCCCGGTGAACGCATCCCACGACGTGACGACGTTCCATGCGGCTCGACCGTCGGAGAGGTGATCGAGCGACGCGAATTGCCGCGCCACCTCGTAGGGTTCGTTGAACGTCGAGTTGATCGTCCCCGTCAGCCCGAGGCGTTCGGTGACGGCGGCGAGCGCGGCCAGCACGGTGAAGGTGTCCGGTCGCCCGACCACGTCCAGGTCGTAGATCTCGCCGCCCTGCTCGCGCAGTCGCAGGCCCTCGGCGAGGAACATGAAGTCGAACTTCCCTCGTTCGGCGGTCTGCGCGAACCGCACGAAGGACTCGAACTCGATGTGGCTGCCCGACTCCGGGTCACTCCACACGGTGGTGTTGTTGACGCCCGGGAAGTGGGCGGCGAGGTGAATCTGCTTCGTGGGCTTGGTCATCGGTGTCCCTGCTACTCAGGCGTCGGCATAGCGGTTGACGGGCCGGGGGAGTGCGAGCGCGTCGCGCAGCGTGCGCGTCGAGTACTGCTCGTGGAACGACCCGCGCCGCTGCAGCTCCGGGACCAGCCCGTCGACGATCTGCGTCAGGTCGTGCGGAAGCGTCGCCGGTCGCAACCGGAAGCCCGAGAGACCGGCGCCATGCCAGTCCTGCAGGAGGTCGGCCAGCCCGGCCGGAGTGCCCACGAACGAGTGGGCGTCGCTGGGTGGTCGATCACCGGCGCGGTCGTCGAGTCGTGCACGCCGCGCGTGGGCTGCGGCGTCGTCGCGGTCGAGGGTCACCTCGACGTCGGCGAACACCTGCACCGGTGGGACATCTGCCGGCCGGCGGGCCGCGAGCGAGGTGACGATGGCTGCGGCCTGCGAGGCGTCGCGAGGCGTGACGAAGCCGACGTCGGCGCTGCCCGCGATGAGGTCGTAGGCGGGGTCGCCGTGGCCGAGGGCAGCGACGATCGGCTGACCCTGCGGTGGCCGCGGGGTGATCGACGGCCCCCGCACCGAGAACGTCGCGCCCTCGAAGTCGATGTAGTGCAGCTTCTTTCGGTCGACGAACCGGCCGGTGGCAACGTCGCGGATCTCGGCGTCGTCCTCCCAGCTGTCCCACAGCCGACGCAAGACCTCGACGTAGTCGGCCGCCTCGTCGAGCAGTTCGGTCCCGGATGCGACGTCGCGGCGGCCGAAGTGCCGCGCGGCCTCCGGGCTCGCGGTCACCTGCACCCGAATCCCCGCGCGACCGGTGCTGACGTAGTCGAGTGTCGCGATGGCCTTCGACAGGTGGAACGGCTCGGTGTGCGTGACGATCGCGGTCGGGATGAGGCCGATGTGACGGGTCAGCGGCGCCACCCGAGCTGCGATCAGCACGGCGTCGAGCCTGCCGCGGACGCGATCGGTGCGGTCGTCGGCGAGTAGCGGATCGTCGTACTGCGGGATCAGTCCGTCTTCGATCGTGACGAAGTCCAGCAGACCGCGCTCGGCTTCGGCGACGAGGTCGGCCCAATACCGGGCGGTCAGTAGATCGAGGGGCCGGGCGTCGGGCTCACGCCAGGACGCCGGGTGCCATCCGGTGCCGTCGAGTGCGACGGCGAGGTGAAACGGCGCAGTGGACACGGACGGTGCTCGCTTTCGTTCGCGGTCCCCAAGTCAACGGTCGGCGATGGCGGGTTGATTCCGCGTCGATGGCGTCGGCCGCGTCGATGACGCCTCTGATGATCTCCTGAAGCGCTCTCGACCAGCCGGAACGGCGCTCGGTGCCACCCGGGTCGGACTTCGACTCGCGCCGGGTTTTAGTGACGGGGCTCGATTCACGGCGAGTCGATCTCTGGCTTCCCGTCGCCGCGCTCGCGACACTGACGCGGGTGACGACTATGCACGACGGCGAATGGCAGGGTCCACGACCGCTGGTCGAAGAATGGGATTGGCAGTACCGGGGGAGCTGCCGTCGTCTGCCGCCCGAGGTGTTCTTCCCGGAGGATTCGGGGCGAACGGGTCTGCGCGCGAGGGAGGAACGCGCGAAGCAGATCTGCCTCGACTGCCCGGTGCTGAACCGCTGCCGCGAGCATGCGCTGTCGGTGCGCGAGACGTACGGCGTCTGGGGAGCCATGTCGGCGCGCGATCGGGCGAAGGCGTTGGCGGCCCGCGCGGGTTGAGAGCGCGCTAGGACGCGTCGACCGTTGCCCGCTGCGCCGATGCGTCTCGGACCGACCGGGCCAGTAGGCCGATGGAGTCGGCCGAACTCGAGCCCGCAGCCGTCGTGACCATGCACAGCGACTGCTCGGGCGATCGCGCCAGCACCAGGTTCTGCTGGGTGATCGTCAGCGGTCCCACCGTCGGGTGTCGGAGTTCGTAGGATCCGGCCTCGCACGGCTGCACCCGGTGGTCGCTCCACATCGTCACGAACTCCGCGCTGTTCATCGACAATTCGCCGATCAACTCGGCCAGTGCCGCATCGTCGGGATGGCGTCCGGCCACGTGTCGCAGGTTGCCGACGAGTGTGCGGGCCTTGCGGTGCCAGTCGACGTAAAGCTCGCGGGTATGCGGGTCGCGAAATGCCATTCTGGCCAGGTTGGGGCGCTCCCCGGGCCGGTCGACCGAGTCTCGCTCGACGTGGCCCGCAAGCAGCGCGTGTCCCAGGTCATTCCATGCCAGCACGTCGGTGCGCCGACCGATGACGAGTGCGGGCACGTCGGCGAGGGAACGCAGCAGGTCCCGGGTCGCGACGTCGACCTTCTCGACGGGCGGCCGCCGGCGGGGCTTCGGCCGGCTGGAGGCCAAGGCGTGCAGGTGGCGTCGCTCGTGGTCGTCGAGTCGCAACGCCGTGGCGATAGCGTCGAGGACCGCCTCCGAGGCGTTGACGGACTGCCCCTGTTCCAGGCGGGTGTAGTACGACGCGCTGACCCCGGCCAGTCGAGCGAGTTCCTCGCGGCGCAGGCCGCTGACCCGACGCCGTTCGCCGAACGTCGACAGGCCCACGTCGTCGGGGACGAGTTGGGCTCGACGCGCGCGCAGGAAGTCACCGAGGGACGCGGAGTTCATCCTTCGACTATGCGCTTCCCTTCGAGCGCGTGACTGATCCTGGCAGGGGTAGGCACGGCAGGGGCTGGTAGACGGGCCGGGTCGTCCGCAGCCTGGAGTCATGAACGAGATCGTGTTGGGTGACGTGTCGGTCACCCGCGTCATGGAGTACTTCGGGTCGGTCGAGCTGTCACCGTCGACCTTCTTCCCGGACAGCTCCGAGGACGCCTGGCACCGCAACGGAGACTGGCTGGCGCCGGACTTCTACGACCCGGCGGCGGACGTGTGCGTCAGCGCGATCCAGACGTGGCTGCTGCGCAGTGCGGGCAGGACGATCCTGGTGGACACGGGCGTCGGCAACCACAAGGATCGGCCGCACGCCACGGTGTGGGACCACCTCGACACCGACTTCCTCGGCAACCTGCACCGAGCAGGGGTCAGCCCGGAGGACGTCGACCTGGTGATCAACACCCACCTGCACAACGACCACGTGGGTTGGAACACCTACCTCGATGACGGCTCGTGGGTGCCGACGTTCCCGAACGCCACGTATCTGATGCCGCGGCGCGACTTCGAGTACTGGGACCCGGACAACGGTCACGTGCCGCGGCGGGGGCTGGGCAACGAGAACGTCTTCGAGGACAGCGTTGCTCCCGTGCGTGATGCAGGCCTCGTCGAACTGTGGGACGAGGGTTTCACCATCGACGCCGGGCTGCGGCTGGAGCTGACCCCTGGGCACACGCCCGGCTCGTCGATCGTCGCGCTCGAATCAGGCACGGACAGAGCACTGTTCGTCGGCGACATGCTGCACACCCCGCTGCAGTTCCTCGAGCCGGAGGTCAACAGCTGCTTCTGCGTCGACCCCGGGCAGTCGAGGGCGACGCGCCGTCGCATCCTCGGCCGGGCCGCCGACACCAACACGCTGGTGTTCCCCGCCCATCTCGGCGGTCACGGCGGCGCGGAACTGCGCCGCGACGGAGACCGGTTCACCATCGCGCAGTGGGCCGCGTTCGCCAGGGTCACCGATGTCTGAGGCCGTCGTCACCACCGCGACCGGCCGGGTCCGGGGCCACGTCACGTCGCGATCCGCGTCATTTCACGGAATCCCCTACGCCGCAGCACCTGTCGGCGCTTCCGGTTTCGCGGCACCGCGCCGGCACGAATGGTGGCCGGGCATTCGCGACGCGACCCGGCCGGGGGCCATGGCGCCGCAAGCTCCCCGCGGCGGGTTCGGGGAACTGGACATGTCCCCGTACTTCGGGGCCGCGGGCACCGATCCCGACTACCTCACGGTCGACGTGTACGCGCCGGCGGACGGCGTGGCATGTCCGGTGATGGTGTTCGTCCACGGCGGCGGATTCATCTCGGGCGCAACGCAATCACCGCTCTACGACGGGACGGCGTTCGCGCGGGACGGGGTCGTGTTGGTCAACGTCACCTACCGGTTGGGCATCGTCGGCTTCCTCGACCTGCCCGATGCGCCACCCAACCGCGGAATGCTCGACGTACTCGCGGCGCTCGACTGGGTCCGGGCCAACGTCGTGAGTTTCGGCGGCGATCCCGACAACATCACGCTGTTCGGCCAGTCGGCGGGTGCCACGCTGGTGGGCGCGATACTCGCCAGGCCCGACACGGCACGTGTGGTCCGGCGGGCAATAATGCAGAGCGGCAACGGTCTTGGCGCCTTCTCCAGCGAGCAGGCAGCACGTGTCACCCACCGCGCTGCGACACTGCTCGGCGTCTCGCCGACGGCCGCCGACTTCGCAGGCGTTCCGGTCGAGGAGTTGGTCGGCGTCGTGCCGAAGTTGGCCGGCCTGGATCTGCGGACGGAGACGAGGTTCGACCCACTGGTCGGTCTCAGCGCATTCAGCGTGGTGCTCGACGTGCAGCCTGCCGAGTCCGTCGAGAACGGCACGGCGGCCGACATCCCGTTGCTGCTCGGGACGAACGCGCGAGAGGGAAACTTGTACGTGGTGCCGGGCGGGGGCTTCGCGGACTCGACCGAGCAGGACGCGCTGAATGTGGCCGCCAAGGCCCACGCCGATCCGGTTGCGGCGGTGCAGGAGTGTCGGACCCGTCTAGCAGGCGCCGGCTGGGGATCGGTGCGGTCGGCGATCCTCGGCGATGCGTTGTTCGGCATCGGCACGCAACGGCTGGCCGACGCTCACGCCTCACGCGGGAGCGCCCCGACGCACCGTTATGAGTTCCATTGGCGCTCAACCGCAGTCGACGGTTTGCTTGGTGCCGCGCACACCGTCGAACTGCCGTTCGTGTTCGACCGTCTAGGGGTGCCTGCCCTGCGCGGCCCACGTGGTCTGCTCGGCGACGTCGACCCGCCCGCGCGGCTCGCCGACGAGATGCACGGCGCCTGGGTCGCATACGCCCGCACCGGAGATCCCGGCTGGGAGCCGTCGCCGGACGTCCACCGGTTCGCGTGAGAACGGGGACGAGAATCGTGGCGGGTGTCGTAGTACGGGCGTAGAATCGAACACGTGTTCGAAGAACGGTCGGCCGGCGATCTGCTCACGGAGGTCGAGGAGTGCCGTCGTGCGGAGTCCGCGATCATCGCCCGGCGCATGGCGGCGATCGCAGGCCTGCTGTGGCACCGCACGGGCGAAGCCGACGGCATCGACGGCGACCCGGGCTACGCGCTCATCACCGGCTTCGCCCGCGCCAGCGCCGAAGTCGGCGCCGCGCTGAACACGACGCCGAGCGCGGCCAGCGCGATCGTGTCCCAGGCCGAAGCCCTCGACACCCGACTGCCCGAGGTCGCGTCCCTGCTCTCCGACGGGCGGATCGACTGGCCCACCGCCGAGGCGATCATCCGGCGCACCGAACTCGTCGACGCCGACCTGATGCCGCAGGTCGATCAACGGCTGGCCACGAAGCTGTCGACCTGGCAGTCGTGGTCGCGGCAGCGGGTCCTCGATGCCGCCGACGCCGCGATCGCCCAGATCGATCCCGAGGCTGCCAAGAAGCGCCGCATCAAGGCCGACACCGAGCGCCACGTCACCGTCACCGCCCAACCCAACGGCATGGCCAAGATGGTCGCGTCACTGCCGGCGCCCGTGGCTGCGATGTTCGACAAGTACCTGACCGAGATGGCCGCCTCGGTGTGCACCGACGATCCCCGCACGATGACTCAGCGGCGTGCCGATGCCATCGACGCACTCCGCCAGGGCAGGGACCTGACGTGCGCATGCGAGCGTACGGACTGCCCCGCCCGACTCGCCGATCCCGCTTCGCGAAGCGGCGCACCGCGTTTCGTCATCAACGTCATCGCCACCGACGCGACCGTGGCGGGCCGCAGCGACGAACCCGGCCACTTGGAGGGCTACGGCGTCATCGACGCCGACCAGGTCCGCCAGATCGCCGACACCGCGATCCTGCGACCGGTCGGTCCACCGCCCAGCACCACCGATGTGGCCGCCTCGCTGCGGTACCAACCGTCAGCGGCGGTGGAGCGCTGGATCCGCTGCCGTGACCTGAGATGCCGGTTCCCCGGGTGCGACCGGCCCGCGTGGCGAGCCGACGTCGACCACACCGTGCCCTTCGACCACGACGACCCGCACGCGGGCGGGCCGACGCTCGGGACCAACCTGGGTTGCTACTGCCGCCAGCACCATCGGCTCAAGACCTTCCACGGCGGACCCGACGGCTGGCGCGACGAACAGGCCGCCGACGGGACCATCACCTGGACGTCACCCACCGGGCGGGTCTACCGCAGCACCCCCGACGGTGCAGAACTGTTCGACGACATCGCCGCCGCGTGCGGTGCGCCCACGCTCCGATTCGGCAACAGGCGTCGGGAGAAGGCCGCCCGCGTCGCCGCCGCACGCCGCGGCATGCACGCGAAGGCGGCAGCCAATGCGCGAGCACTGGCACTGAACCGCGCCCGGCACCACGAGATCGACATTCGCAAGTGGCGCAACGACATGCGCCGCAAGTTGCTCGTCTTCAAGGGCGGCGCACCCAGCACCAGTCCATGGTGCACGTGGGCCAACGACCCCTTGGAGGACGAGTTCATCGCCGCCGATTGGCGGCCGCCACCACCGCAGGCCGACCCCACTCCGGATGACCCGCCGTTCTAGCGGGCCGCCCGGGGTAGTGACTACAGCGCGGCGTCGGCGACGTCGAGTGCGGCGTCGAGGATCCGCAGACCCTCGGCCACCTCGTCGTCGGTGATGTTGCACGCGGGCACCGCGTGGATGCGGTTGAAGTTCGCGAACGGCAGCAGACCGTTCTGCTTGCACGCCGCGAGCACCGAGTTCATCGCGGGGCTCGATCCGCCGTAGGGCGCCAACGGTTCCCGCGTCTGCTGATCGGCCACCAACTCGACCGCCCAGAACACGCCGAGCCCGCGGACCTCGCCCACGCAGCGGTGCTTGGCGGCCAGCTCGCGCAGTCCGGGACCGAGGACGTCGGAGCCGATGCGCTTGGCGTTGGCCACCATGCCCTCGTCCTCCATGGCGTTGATCGTCGCGACGGCAGCCGCGCAGGCCAGCGGGTGACCGGAGTAGGTCAGCCCGCCCGGGTAGGCGCGGTCGTCGAACGTCGCGGCGATCTCCGAGCTGATCGCGACGCCGCCGAGCGGCACGTAACCCGAGGTGACGCCCTTCGCGAACGTGATGAGGTCCGGCGTCACGCCGAAGTTCTGGATCGCGAACCACTCACCGGTGCGGCCGAATCCGGCCATGACCTCGTCGGCGATCATCACGATGCCGTACTTGTCGCAGATCTCCCGGACGCCGGCCAGGTAGCCGGGCGGCGGGACCATGATGCCCGCGGTACCGGGCACCGACTCGAGGATGATCGCGGCGAACGACGACGCGCCCTCGTGCTGGATCAGCCGGTCGAGGTACTCGAGTGCGCGTTCGGTCTCCTGCTGCTCGTTCTCCGCGTGGAACGAACTGCGGTACAGGAACGGGCCGTTGAAGTGCACGACGCCGGCGCTGGCGTAGTCGTTGGGGTAGCGGCGCGGGTCGCCGGTCAGGTTGATCGCGGTGTCGGTGCCACCGTGGTACGAGCGGTAGCGCGACAGCACCTTGTACCGGCCGGTGTGCAGACGCGCCATGCGCACGGCGTGCTCGACGGCGTCGGCGCCACCGTTGGTGAAGAAGATCTTGTTCAGCTCGCCCGGCGTGCGCTCGGCGATCAGGCGGGCCGCCTCGGAACGCGCGTCGTTCGCGTGCTGTGGCGCGACGGTGCACAGCTTCGCCGCCTGCGCCTGGATCGCTGCGACGACCTTGGGGTGCTGGTGGCCGATGTTGGTGAAGACCAACTGGCCGGAGAAGTCGAGCAGCTTGTTGCCGTCGCCGTCCCACACGTAGGAGCCGTCCGACGCCACGATCGTCATCGGCTTGATCTGCGCCTGCGCCGACCACGAGTGGAAGACGTGCGTGCGGTCGAGTTCGTAGGTGCGGGCTGCCTCGGCGCGCGCGTCCTCGACCGACAAGCCGTTGGGCAGGGTCGCGGTGTCCTGGGTGGTGGTCATGGGTCCATCTTTCACTGTGGTCGGCGTCGGCAGGCAACTAGTTCCACGACGAGCGTGCGTGAACTCCGGTCGGAGTACGGCGTGTCGGCCGCAGACACGCACGCTCGCCGAGGGAGGGGGTCAGGCGTTCTCGGGGAAGCCGAGGTTGATGCCGCCGTGGCTGGGGTCGAGCCAGCGCTGCGTGATGGCCTTCTGACGGGTGAAGAACTGCACGCCGTCCATGCCGTGGGCGTGGGAGTCGCCGAACAGCGAGTTCTTCCAGCCGCCGAAGCTGTAGTAGGCCATCGGCACGGGGATCGGCACGTTGATGCCGACCATGCCGACCTGCACCTCGTTCTGGAAGCGCCGGGCCGCGCCACCGTCGTTGGTGAAGATGGCGGTGCCGTTGCCGTAGGGGTTGGCGTTGATCAGCTCCATCGCCTCGTCGTAGGTCTCGACCCGCACGACCGACAGGACCGGGCCGAAGATCTCGTCGGTGTAGACGCTCATCTCGGGGGTCACCTGGTCGATCAGGGTGGGGCCGAGCCAGAAGCCGTCCTGCCCGCCGTCGGCGAAGACGGTGCGGCCGTCGACGACGATCTTGGCGCCGTCGTTCTCGCCTGCGTCGATGTAGGAGGCCACCTTGTCGCGGTGGGCCTTGGTCACCAGCGGGCCCATGTCGGAGTCCTTGGTGCCGTCGCCGATCTTCAGCGGCGTCGTACGCTCGGCGATCTTCGCGACCAGGTCGTCGGCGATCGGGCCGACGGCGACGCAGGCCGAGATCGCCATGCAGCGCTCACCGGCGGAGCCGAAGCCCGCGTTCACCATTGCGTCGGCGGCCAGGTCCAGGTCGGCGTCGGGCAGGACCACCGCGTGGTTCTTGGCGCCGCCGAGGGCCTGGACGCGCTTGCCCGCGGTCGTGCCGGTGGCGTAGACGTACTGCGCGATCGGGGTGGACCCGACGAAGCTGACCGACTTCACCTTCGGGTTGGTCAGCAGCTCGTCGACGGCGGTCTTGTCACCCTGCAGCACGTTGAACACGCCCGCGGGCAGGCCGGCCTCGGCCCAGAGTGCGGCGATCCACAGCGACGCCGACGGATCCTTCTCCGACGGCTTGAGGACGACGGTGTTGCCGGTCGCGATCGCGATGGGGAAGAACCACATCGGGACCATCGCGGGGAAGTTGAACGGCGAGATGACGCCGACGACGCCGAGCGGCTGGCGGATCGAGTACACGTCGACGTTGGTCGAGGCGTTCTCGGTGAAGCCGCCCTTGAGCAGATGCGGGATGCCGCAGGCGAACTCGACGACCTCCTGGCCGCGGCTGACCTCGCCCAGGGCGTCGGAGAGCACCTTGCCGTGCTCGGCGGTGATGAGTGCGGCCAGTTCGCCCTTGCGGGAGTTCAGCAGCTCGCGGAAGTTGAACAGGATCTGGGTGCGCTTGGCCAGGCTGGTGTCGCGCCACGCCGGGAACGCGGCAGCGGCGGCGTCGATCACGGCCTGGGCGTCGGCGACGCTCGCCAGCGATACCTCGCCGGTGACCTCACCGGTCGCGGGGTTGGTCACGGGGGCCGTCGCGCTGCTCTCGCCCGCGAAGGTCTCGTTGTTCAGCCAGTGGGAGATCGTGGGCATCAAGTGTCCTTCGTGCGGGTGGTGGGCCGGCCCAGCCGCGTTGCTGGTGGTGACACCGTCGAGTCTGGCAGTGCGCGACGTCCCAGACCGGTGACGAAACGTCTCGATCACCGCCCATCGGCTTACACTGTGTAAGTGCCAGTGACCATCGCCGACGTCGTCGCACTCGACGTCGTGGCGCGCGGCGAGCCCGAGGTCCTCAGCGACTGCCGCTGGGCCGACGAGATCCGCTGGGTGCACGTCGGCGACGTCGCCGACCTCTCGTCACTCCTGCGGGGCGGGGAACTGCTGCTGACCACCGGCGCGCCGCTGCGACGCGCACCGAAGCCCTACCTCCGAGGCCTCGCCGACGCCGGCGCCCTCGGCGTGGTCGTCGAACTCGGCGCGTCCCTTCGATCGGTGCCGGCCTCGGTCGCCGCGACCGCGCGGGACATGAATCTCGCCCTGGTGGTCCTGCACCGGCCCATCAAGTTCGTCGAGGTGACCGAGACGGTGCACCGCCGGATCGTCGCCGAGCAGTACGACGAGGTCGCCTTCGACCGGCGCGTGCACGAGGTCTTCACCGAGCTGAGCATGAAGAGGGCCTCGGTCCCCGGCATCGTCGATGCGGCCGCACGGATGCTCGACGAACCCGTCGTGCTCGAGGACCTCACGCACCAGGCGCTGGCGGTGTCGGCCAGCGGTCGCGCCGCGGCGGCGCTGCTCGACGACTGGGAGCGCCGGTCGCGGATGGTGCCCCCGGGCGGTGACGAGCAGTGGGTGGTCACGTCGGTCGGTCCACGCGCCGAGGAATGGGGCCGGCTCATCGTGCCGCGTCGCCCGGCCGACGCCGCCCGCGCCCGCCGGGTCCTCGAGCGCGCCTCCGCGGCGCTCGCGCTGCACCGGATGATCGAACGCGACCGGTCCGGGCTGCACCAGCAGGCGCAGAGCGGGCTGATCGACGACATCGTGCGTGGTCGCATCACCGACGACGCCGAGGCGGCAGCTCGGGCGCACGCGCTCGGACTGCGCAAGGCCGCGAGGTATCTGCCGGTGACCGTGCGGGTGGACCGGACGTCCGACGACACCGATCCCGTTGCCGCTCAACGCCGCAACGTCGAACTCCTCGACACCGTCGCGCACACCGTCAACGCGGCCGGTCACACCGCGCTGTTCGCCATCCGGCGTGACGGCGAGATCGGCGCCGTCCTGTCGCTGGGTGCCGGCCGCGGGGGGACCGAGGAGAAGGCGCTGACCGCGTTGGGCGACGTCGTCGGGCAACGGATCCGCCAGGCACACGGCGTCGCCGCCGTGGTCGCGGTCGGGCCACCGGGTGGTGACGTCGTCGACGCGGTCGGCGGCCTGGCCGAGGCGGCCCACGTCGCGGAGGTCGCCATCGGCATGGGCTCGTCGACCCACGGGCGCTCGTACTTCCGCGCCTCCGACGTCCGGCTGCGCGGGCTGCTCTCGCTGCTCCGGGAGGACCCGCGCGTGCAGAGCTTCGCCGAGACGGAACTGCGCGCGCTGCTCACCAGCCCCGACACCGCCCAGCCGTCGAATCTCACCGTGCTGCGCGAATTCCTCACCGCAGCCGGCAACAAGGCCGCGCTGGCGCAGCGACTGCACATCAGCCGCCCGTCGCTCTACAAGCGGCTCGCCGCGATCGAGCGCACCCTCGGGGTCGACCTCGACGACGCGGAGTCGATGACCTCGCTGCACGTCGCCCTGCTGGTGCACGACGGCCGCCGCGCCGCTCCGTCGGTCACGGGCTGAGCGGTATGACCGAACCCGAGGCCTACCGCGCCCCCATGCGGTCGCGCCGCGACGACGTGCCACCGGAGTCGTCGATTCGCCGGGGTCTCGCCCACGGCCTGTGCGGGTTCGGCGGTGTCCTGGACGTGGCGCCCGACGACCTCGACACCGCGGTGCGGATGGCTGCCGACCGGTACGACGACGGGCTGGCGCGACGCATCGCCCGGTTCGCCGACGTGCCCGACGGCGCCTTCGCCTGGACGCGTGACCCCGACGGGCTGTACTGGCTCGGCAGACTGCGCGGCCCCTGGTTCTACGACGCCGACCCCGACGCGAGGGCCGTCGATCTGGTGCACGTGCGCAGATGCGACTGGCAGCACCGTCCGGTCCCGCCCACCGAAGCGCCGCCCGCGGTGCTGGCGACGTTCGCGCGCGGAGGCCGCAACTTCCAGCGCATCCGCGACGACGGCGTCGGCGCGGCGAGCCTCCGGATCTGGGCGCGATAAGACCCGGGCGCCGACGCGTGAGCGGTTACAGTCGAAGCCGGAAGTGTAATGGCGGTGCTGACGAGGCGAAGGAGTGCGTTCACGTGATCAAGGTGATGGAGGGAGTGCGGGTCCTCGAGGTTGCCCAGTTCACGTTCGTCCCCGCGGCGGGCGCGATCCTGGCCGACTGGGGCGCGGACGTCATCAAGGTCGAGCACCCCGTGCGCGGTGACACCCAGCGGGGCTTCCTCTACATGGGCGGCATCCAACTCGACCCGAACCGCCACCCGCTGATCGAGCATCCCAACCGCGGCAAGCGCAGCGTCGGCATCGACGTCTCGACCGCCGAGGGGCAGGAGGTGCTCTACGAACTCGCCAAGACCGCCGACGTCTTCCTCACCAACTACATGCCGCAGGCCAGGCAGAAGAACAAGTTCGACGTCGAGCACATCCGCGCCGTGAACCCGGACATCATCTACGCCCGCGGCAGTGCCTACGGCGACAAGGGGCCCGAACGGCTCGTCGGCGGCTTCGACGGAACGGCGTTCTGGACCCGCAGCGGCGTCGGCCATGCATTCACCCCGGAGGAACTCGGTGGCGCACTGTCCCAGGGCATTCCGGCGTTCGGCGACTCCATCGGCGGAATGAACATCGCGGGCGGCATCTCCGCGGCGCTGTTCCACCGCGAGCGCACCGGGGAGACCGCCGAGATCGACGTCTCCCTGCTCAGCACCGCATGGTGGGCGGCAGGCGCCAGCGTGACCCAAGGCATGGAGGTCGGCGAGACGATGCGCTCGACGATGCCCAATGCCGTTGGCCCGACGTTCAATCCGTTCCTCGGCAACTACCTGACCTCCGACGGCGGCACCATCAACCTGTGCATCGTCAGTCCTACCGGCTACATCCGGGACGCATTCGAGCACCTGGGTCTGCCGGAACTCGCCGACGATCCGCGGTTCTCCGACGTCATGCCGCTCATCGAGAACGCCGCGGCCGCCGCAGAGATGATCGCCGACTCGATCCGCAGCAAGCCGTTCGACTACTGGCGTCAGCACCTCAAGACCATGAAGGGTCAGTGGGCGCCATTCCAGAGCCTGCTGGACCTGGCCGCCGACGAGCAGGCCATCGCCAACGACATGATCGTCGAGGTCGAGGCAGGCGACGGCGGCGACCCGTTCAAGGTGGTGCGCGGGCCCGTGCAGTTCAACCACGAGCCACTCGAAACCACAAGGGCGCCAATGGCATCCGAGCACACCGAGCTGGTGCTGATGGAACTCGGGCTGGACTGGGACCGCATCGAAGCCCTCAAGGAGTCCGGCGCGATCGCCTGACCTGGTACCTGCGTCGGTAGGGTCACCTACCGTGACGACGAACTGGACCCCTGACCGACTCGGCGACCTGAGCGGTCAGCGCATCATCGTGACCGGCGCGACCAACGGCGTGGGGCTGGGCACCGCCCGTGCGCTGACCCGTGCGGGCGCGCACGTCATCCTCGCCGTGCGCAACACCACGCTGGGGGAGCAGCGCGCCGCGGAGATCGGCGGGTCGACGTCGGTGGTCGAACTCGACCTCGCCGACATGTCCTCGGTGCGAGCGTTTCCCGCCAAGCTCGAGGGCGACGTCGACGTCCTGATCAACAACGCGGGCGCGTTGTCCCAGCACCGCAGGGACACCGTCGACGGGTTCGAGATGACGATCGGCACCAACCTCCTCGGCCCGTTCGCGCTCACGAACCTGCTCTTCGGCCGGGTGCGGTCGAAGATCGTCAACGTCGGCTCCGACGCGCACCGCTCGGCCAAGCTCGACCTCGACGACCTGCACCTGCGCAACGCCAAGTGGAACGTCATGGGCGCCTACGCCAGGTCGAAGCTCGCGGTCATGCTGTGGGGCCTCGAGTTGGACCGCCGGCTGCGCGCGGCCGGCTCACCGGTCATGTCGCAGCTGACCCATCCCGGCTGGGTCGCATCGAACCTGTCCAACGTCTCCGACAACCGGGTGATGTCACTGGTGCACCGCGGCGTGCAGGCCGTCGGCAGCGTGCTGGCCAACGACATCGAGGAGGGCGCGGCGCCCACGCTGTACTGCCTCAGCGAGCCCATCCCGCCGGGCAGCTACGTCGGGGTCGACGGCCGGTTCGGCCTGCGCGGCGGTCCCGTGCTGATCGGCCGGTCCGCGGTGGCGTGCGACTACGAGATCGCCGCCCGCATCGTCGAGTTCGCCGAACGGGAGACGGGCACGGCCATTCCGGTCTGACCCCGGTCGGGCGTTACTGGGCCATTCGCTTGGCCAGACGCGCTCCACCCCGGCGCATCCGGTCGGAGATCCGCACGCTGAGCACCGGGTTGAACAGGTCCTCGCGAAGCCGCGTCAGCGTCGACGTCTTGATGCGCCAACCGGTTTCGTTCTTCTCGTAGGTTTCGTGGTAGTGGCCGTAGCCCGCCAGGTTCAGCGCGGGGGCCAGCCGCACCACGTCGTGCAGGGCCCACACTCCGCGAGCCGTCGTCGCGGATGTCAACTCGATCTCGGGCGCGTGCACCTGGTGGACGGTCGGCTTGTTCGGCGACCCCAGCGTCTTGCGCAGGAAGGCGACGAAGTCGTCGGCGCCGGTTATGACCACACCGCCGGCCTTGCTGGTGTCGCTGACGAAGTCGTCGGTGAACAGCTGCCGCCACGCCGGCCAGTCCTTCGCGTCCAGCAGGCGGCAATACCGTGCCTTCAGCTGCTTGATCGCCTCGATCTCCATCAGCGCGGCGGCGTCGTCCATCGCTGGAACCTACCGCGCGACGTCGCTGGTGGCCACGGCTTCCGCGAGCAGGGTCGGGTCGTGCGCGGACACGATGAGTAGGTCCGGGTCGCGGCGCTCGTGCAGCCGTGCGAGGCGGGCCTGGTTCTCGCGCAGCCTCTTCGAGTCGTGCGCGACCAGGGCCTCCGACGCCCTGATCGCCAGCGGTACCGGCGAGTGGCCGTCGAGGGTGCCGCGGTAGTAGAACGCGTCACCGCAGTGCAGGACCCAGCGGTGTCCCGCGTCGACGGCCACGCAGGCATGGCCCCGGCTGTGCCCGGGCAGCGAGATCAGCACGATGCCGGGCGCGATCTCGTCGAGTTCCTTGGCCGCCGGGAAGCCGCGCCACGCCTCGCCCTCGGGGTCGTGGGTGACGATGTCCGGCCCGTGCGCCCACTGCACGGGCCGGTACCGGAACCGCTCGATCCGGTCGGGAGACGTCATCGCGCCCGCCACCTCCGATGCCGTGACGTGGATCTTGGCGTCGGGGAAGTCGGCCAGCCCGCCGATGTGGTCGATGTCGAAGTGCGTGGTGACGATGTGGCGCACGTCGGCGATCTCGAAGCCCATCCGCTGAACCTGCCGCGCGGCGGTCTCGTCGGGGTCGAAGCGGGGCCGAAGCAGATGCCGGGTCACGCCGATCCGCGACGGGTCGGCACAGTCCGCGAGTCCGAACCCGGAGTCGACGAGCACCAGGCCGCCGTTGGTCTCGACCAGCAGCACGTGGCACACGATCGCCGCGCCGGGGGAGTCCATGGTGCCGCAGTTGAGGTGGTGAACCTTCACGACGTCTCGTCATCCCTTCGTCGGCCTGGTCGCCCCGCGGGGCAAGTCACCGTCGAGCATCGACGGCGCGGCCGGTGATCGCAAGCTGCCGACTACCTCCGGGGTAATCGAAACCCGTCGCTCCCGTCGGCATACTGAGCCCATGGCCGACGACCGCACGGACCGCCCGAAACCATCAATCCTGTTGCTGCACGGTGTGTTCGGTCGACCAGAACTGCTGCGGCCGTGGATCGACGGGCTCGAGGCGCAGGGCTACGCGGTGCACGCGCCGGCACTGCCCGGCCGCGACCCAACGGACGACCACGTCCTCGCGCGCACGGGCATCGAGGACTGCTTCGCGGTGGCGCTCGACGCCTACGACCGCATCGGCGCGCCGGCGATCGTCATCGGCCACAGCATGGGCGGTCTGCTCGCCCAGAAGATCGCCGCCGCCCGTACGCCGCTCGCCGCGGTGTTGCTGGCATCGGTCCCGCCGGGCGCGCTGTGGCCCCGGCTGCGATCGCTGCCGTACCTGGTGCCGATCCTGCCCAGGGTGCTGGCCGGGCGCCCCTTCCTGCCGTCGGCGCGCACCATGCGCGAGGTCCCGCTGAACACGCTGCCCGCCGCCGAGCGGACCGCCCTGATCCCGCTGCTGGTGCGCGACTCGGGCCGGGTCTTCCGGGAGATGTCGATGGGGGCACCGGCCACGCGGGTGGATGCTGCCCTGGTCACGTGCCCGGTGCTCTGCGTCAGCGCAGGCGCCGATCGCAACGTCGCACCCTGGCTCTCGCGTCGCATCGCGGCCCGCTACGGCGCCGAACACCGGGTGCATCCAGACCTGCCGCACTGGATCGTCGCGGAATCGGCACTGGACGAAGTGGCCGGCGGGGTGCTGGAGTGGCTCGAGAGAACGGTGGGGTAACCGTTCGACGACGTCCGGAGGTTGGGTGGCAGCGACACGTCGTGGGCGGCACGGGGTCATCACCCGCAGCGCGGTCGGCCCGGGTTCCACCGAGGCCTTCATCATCATCGCGATCGCGACGATCCTGCTGACCCGCGGCTATCTGCAGCTCACCGGCTATCCGCAGATCGGCGGCGGCAACCTGCACATCGCGCACGCGCTGTGGGGCGGGGCGTTCATGATGCTGGCCCTGGTGATCGGATGGATGACGCTCGGCTTCGGCACCCGCGTGCTCTGCGTCGTCCTTGGCGGCATCGGCTTCGGCCTGTTCCTCGACGAGGTCGGCAAGTTCATCACCAAGGACAACGACTACTTCTACGGCCCCGCCGCCGAGATCATGTACATCCTCGTGGTCGTCATCCTGCTCGGCGCCCGGATGGTGCGGGACTTCCGGCCGCTCAGCGCCGTCGAATGCCTCGCGTCGGCGGCGTCGATCGCCGCCGACGGCGTCGCGAGGGGACTGGCCCGGCGCAGGCGCGAGGTCGGTCTGGTGCTCGTCGAGCGGGCCCGCGAACTGGGAGCCGACACCGACGACGCCGACCGCGTCCACGGTCTGCTGCTGTCCGCCGACCCCGCCTCCGACCGGCTGCACGCGGCGCAGCAGCGGGCCATCGCGCTCGTCCCCGGCTTCCTGCGCAGTCCCCGGTGGATCCCGGTCGTGGGTTGGCTGCTGGTCGCCGGCTCGTTCCTCGGGGTGTCACTCGGCACCCTCGGCGTCGCGCTCGGCGGCTACTTCTACGAGGACGACCGGCTGAAGGTTCACCTCGACGGCCTCAACGTGCCGTCGGTCATCCTGTTGGTGACCGCCGTTCTCACCCTCGCCATCTCGCTACCGGCGATGGTGGCCCGCAGGCGCACCGACGACATCTGGCCGCTGCGGTGGCTGCGCAACGCAGCACTCGTCTTCACCCTGCTGACCGCACTCGTCGACTTCGCCACCGAGGGCTTCGGCGCGCTGATCAACCTGTCGATCGGGCTGTTCGCGCTGGCGATCCTGTCGTATCAGCTCGACGTCGCGACGCGGGCGCTGCTGCCCGTCACGCCGGTCGCGGCTCAGACCGCTGCGACGTAGCGCCTGCTCACGACGCGCTGCACCAGCGAGGTGACCGGGCCCGCCAGCCTGCTCCACCAGGTCCCGTGCCGGGAGAACGCCGTGACCTCGGCGTAGACGGCGCCGTCCGACGGGTCGTAGCGCACCGCGAACAGTTCCTCGCCGATCTCCGGATGCCCCGGCAGGGTGCCGTAGGCGAAGCCGCGGTGATCGGGTTCGGCGAGGACGTAGACCACCCGGCACGGAGCCGGGATCGGTCCCAGGGTGACCACCACCTCGGACCCGACCTCCGCGACCTCGGAGGTCGCGCGCACCCGTGCGCCCGCGCCGCGCAGCATGCCCCAGCGCATCACCGACGCGGCCGCCTCCTCGAACCGGGGCCTGCCGTGGCCAACGAGCGCCGACTCGCGAACGTGGCGGTATCCGGCGGGCAGCGGACCCGCCGTGGCGCCCACCTCGGGGTAGGTCAGGGGCAGGCCCGAGAGGTCGCGCAGGGGCAGTCGGCCGATCACACCGGCCACCTTGCCACCAGCGCCGCGAGGCGAGCCAATACGGTGGAGCAGTGACGATCGACGAGGCCGAGTCCGGTGGCGGGTTCAACCCGCCGGTGCCGACCCTCGGTGGCGGCCCCGACTACGGCCGGTTCATCGAGGCCGTGCGGACGCTGCAGGACCATGCCAGGGCCGCCGACGCACCCGACGACGTCATCACCAGGGCCGCCGACCTCCTCGACGACGTCAACCGTCTGTTGGAGCCCTTCGACGCCGACGAATGGCATTCGCCGTCGGGACGCCGGATGGACCTGCCGAACCGGGGCAGCATCCTGTCGGTCCCCGTCGTCCTCGACGTCGTGGAGGACGAGCGCGGCGCGCGCATCGAGGGAACCGCCACGTTCCGGCGCTTCCATCTCGGCCGCAACGGCGCCGTCCACGGCGGTTCACTGGCGCATCTGTTCGACTCGCTGCTCGGCTTCACCGCGTTCAAGCTCAGCGAGAGCAAGAAGCAGCGCACGGCCTACCTGCACGTGAACTACCGCAGGATCGTGCCCATCGATCGGGAACTGCGGGTTGAAGCGGGCATCGAACGGATACAGGGTCGGAAGATATTCGTCGCCGGTCGGTTGTTCGACGGCGACGACGTGTTGTGTGAGGCGGAGGCGTTGTTCGTGATGTTGAAACCGGGGCAACCGTGACGTCGGACGAGCAGCGCACCGACCGGCAGTCCACTGACCAGCAGGATTCGGACCAGCCGGATTCGGACCAGCGCAACGACGACGATGCGTCGCGCTTCTCGGCCGTCAAGCGCCGGTGGGGGCGCTGGCGCGACCGGCTGCGGGAACGGCCCAGGGTCGAGTTCTTCTACCGCATCGCGGTCGGCGTCGTCGGCATGGTCGTGTTCGGGCTCGGCATCCTGGCGATCCCGTACCCGGGGCCCGGCTGGGCCATCGTGTTCATCGGCCTCGGCATCCTGGCCACCGAGTTCGACTGGGCCCGGAAGCTGCTGGCCTACGCCAAGGAACGCTACGACCGGTTCATGGATTGGTTCCACCGTCAGCCCGCATGGGTGCAGGTGGTGGGCGGACTGTTCACGGCCCTGATCGTCGGCGCGACGCTGTGGTTGCTCGGCGCGCTGGATTGGGGTGCGGAACTCGTGGGCCTGGACCCCCACTGGTTCAACAGTCCCATCGGCTTCGGCGACTAGGCACGGGCGAGCGGAGCGACGGGGTGTTCGACTTGAGTCCCCGATAGCATGGTCGCGGTCACCACCCCCCTCGACCCGATGGAGTACCGCCGATGACCGCCGCCGCCAGCACCGCCCCCGCAGCCCCGATCCGGGTGCCTGCCGGGACGACCGCGGCGTCCGCCGTGCGCGAGGCGGGGCTGCCCAGCCGCGGCGCCTCCGACGCGATCGTCGTGGTCCGCGACGCCGAGGGCCGGCTGCGCGACCTGTCGTGGACCCCCGCCGAGGATGTCGAGGTGACCCCGGTCGCCGCCGACACCGAGGACGGCCGCAGCGTCATCCGGCACTCCGCGGCCCACGTGCTCGCCCAAGCGGTGCAGAACCTGTTCCCGGAGGCGAAGCTCGGGATCGGCCCGCCCATCACCGACGGCTTCTACTACGACTTCGAGGTGCCGCGTGCGTTCACGCCCGACGACCTCGTGGCGCTCGAGAAGCGCATGCGCCAGATCGTCAAGGACGGGCAGCTGTTCGACCGCCGCGTCTACGCCTCGCAGGAGGCGGCACGCGAGGAGCTGGCCGACGAGCCGTTCAAGCTCGAACTCGTCGACGACAAGTCCGGCGACCCGGACGTCATGGAGGTCGGCGGCGACGAGCTGACCGCCTACGACAACCTAAACCCCCGCACGCGGGAACGCATCTGGGGTGACCTGTGCCGCGGCCCGCACATCCCGACCACCCGCTTCATCCCGGCCTTCCGGCTGACCCGCAGCTCGGCGGCGTACTGGCGCGGCAACCAGGCCAACGCCAGCCTGCAGCGCATCTACGGCACCGCGTGGGAATCGCAGGAGGCGCTCGACCGCCACCTCGAGCTGATCGAGGAGGCGCAGCGGCGCGACCACCGCAAGCTCGGCGTCGAACTCGACCTGTTCAGCTTCCCCGACGAACTGGGCTCCGGGCTGCCGGTGTTCCACCCGAAGGGCGGCATCATCCGCCGCGAACTCGAGGACTACTCGCGCCGGGCGCACGAGCAGGCCGGCTATGAGTTCGTCAACACCCCGCACATCACCAAGGAGCACCTCTACGTCACGTCCGGCCACCTCGAGTGGTACGCCGACGGCATGTTCCCGCCGATGCACATCGACGAGGAGCTCAACTCCGACGGCACGGTCCGCAAGCCCGGCCAGAACTACTACCTCAAGCCGATGAACTGCCCGATGCACCACCTCATCTATCGGGCGCGCGGCCGGTCGTACCGCGAACTGCCGCTGCGGCTGTTCGAGTTTGGGTCGGTGTACCGCTACGAGAAGTCCGGCGTCATCCACGGGCTGACCCGCGTGCGGGGCATGACCCAGGACGACGCGCACATCTACACCACCCGCGAGCAGATGCGCGACGAACTCACGTCGCTGCTGCGCTTCGTGCTCGACTTGCTCGCCGACTACGGCCTCGACGACTACTACCTCGAATTGTCGACCAAGGACCCGGTCAAGTACGTCGGCGACGACGACGTGTGGGACGAGGCCACCGACACGCTGCGCGAGGTGGCCGAGGCGTCCGGCCTGGACCTGGTGCCCGATCCGGGTGGTGCGGCGTTCTACGGACCGAAGATCTCGGTGCAGGTGAAGGACGCGCTCGGCCGCACCTGGCAGATGTCGACCATTCAGCTGGACTTCAACATGCCCGAGCGCTTCGAGCTGGAGTACACCGCGGCCGACGGCACCCGGCAGCGTCCGGTGCTGATCCACCGCGCGCTCTTCGGATCGATCGAACGCTTCTTCGGGGTGCTCACCGAGCACTACGCCGGCGCCTTCCCGGCGTGGCTGGCACCGGTCCAGGTGGTGGGCATCCCGGTCGCGGACGCCTTCGTCCCGTATCTCGAAGACGTTGCCGCACAACTAAAATCGCGAGGGGTGCGGGTCGAGGTCGACTCCAGCGACGACCGGATGGCGAAGAAGATCGTCAACCAGACCAACCAGAAGGTGCCGTTCATGCTGCTGGCGGGGGACCGCGACGTCGAGGCCGGCGCGGTCAGCTTCCGGTTCGGCGATCGCACGCAGATCAACGGCGTCCCGCGCGACGTCGCGGTCGAGGCCATCGCCGACTGGATCGCGCGACGCGAGAACGCCGCGCCCACCGCAGAACTCGTTGAGGTGGGTAGTTCAACGTGAGCGAAGCGGAACAGCCGACCGGCAGCGACAGCCAGACCGTCGTCGACCACGGCGTAGGCGACGGCGACCACCTGCAACGCCTGTGGACGCCGCACCGCATGTCCTACATCGCCGACTCGATCAAGTCCGGTTCGGCGAAGTCGACCGAACCGTTCACCGACATCCCCACCATGACCGACGAAGACGGTCTGGTGGTCGCACGCGGTGAGCTGGTCTACGCGGTCCTCAACCTCTACCCGTACAACCCCGGCCACCTGATGGTGGTGCCGTACCGCCGGGTCGCCGAACTCGAGAACCTCTCCGAGGCCGAGAGCGCGGAGCTGATGGCGTTCACGCAGAAGGCGATTCGCGTGATGAAGCGGGTCTCGCGCCCGCACGGCTTCAACGTCGGGCTGAACCTCGGCACGTCGGCGGGCGGGTCGCTCGCCGAGCACCTGCACATGCACGTGGTGCCACGCTGGGGCGGCGACGCGAACTTCATCACCGTGATCGGCGGTGCGAAGGTCATCCCACAGCTGCTGCGCGACACCCGCGAACTGCTCGCCGACGAGTGGACCAGGACGCCGTGAGCGACTTCTACCTGATGACCCGGGCCGCCTACGCGAAGTTGAGCGGGCCGGCCGCCAGGGGTGCGCTGCGGCTGGGGCTGACCCCCGACGGCATCACGATCCTCGGCACCGCGGGCACCATCATCGCCGCGCTGACGCTCTACCCGCACGGCCAGTTGTGGTGGGGCTCCTTCGCGGTCGCGTTCTTCGTCCTCGCCGACATGCTCGACGGCGCGATGGCCAGGGAGCGCGGGTACGGCACCCGCTTCGGCGGCGTGCTCGACGCGACGTGTGACCGGCTCGCCGACGGTGCGGTGTTCTGCGGGCTGCTGTGGTGGGCCGCGTTCGGCATCCACAGCTCGTCGCTCGCGGTGGCGACGCTGATCTGCCTCGTCACCTCGCAGGTGATCTCGTACACGAAGGCACGCGCCGAGGCCAACGGCCTCAAGGGCGACGGCGGCATGATCGAACGTCCCGAGCGGCTGCTGATCGTGCTCATCGGCACCGGTTTGTCGGGCGTGTGGTTCCTGCACGTGCCGTGGCTCGTTCACGTCGCGATGTGGGTGCTCGCCGTCGCCAGCCTCGTCACGCTCGGACAGCGGCTGCACTCGGTACGCCGGTCGCCGGGTGCGGCGGAACCGTTGCGCACCGACACCGCAGCCGGGTCGGCCGAGGAGACGAGCGGCCAGTGAGCACGCCGCCGGCACCCGTGGGGGTGCCCGTCGCCCGCGGCGTCAAGCTGCCGTTCACCGATCAGCTCACCGACCTCGGGTACGCCGCGGGCTGGCGGGTGGTGCGGGCGATGCCGGAGATCGCGGCCCGCAACGCGTTCGACGCGGGAGCCCGCTACGCCGCACGCGGCGGCGGCCCCGACCAGCTGCGCAAGAACCTGGCCCGCGTGACCGGCGTGGCGCCAGCCGACGTGCCCGCGGACCTGATGCGCGCCTCGCTCGCCTCCTACGCCCGGTACTGGCGGGAGGCGTTCCGACTGCCGTCGATGGACCACGCGACGCTGGCCCGGCGTCTCGACGCCCACGTCGAGGGCAGCGCGAACATCGCCGCAGCCCTCGAGCGCGGGCGTGGTGCCGTGATGGCGCTCCCGCACAGCGGCAACTGGGACATGGCGGGGGTGTGGCTGACCAACACGTTCGGCACCTTCGCCACCGTCGCCGAACGGTTGAAGCCCGAGTCGCTCTACAACCGCTTCGTCGCCTACCGCGAGAGCCTCGGGTTCGAGGTGCTGCCGCTGACCGGCGGGGCACGACCGCCGTTCGAGGCGCTCTCCGAACGACTCCGGGGCAACGGGCTGGTGTGTCTGATGTCCGACCGCGACCTCACCCGGTCCGGCGTCGAGGTCGAGTTCTTCGGCGAACGCACCCGCATGCCCGCGGGTCCGGCGCGGCTGGCGCTCGAGACCGGCGCCGCGCTCATCCCCGCCTTCACCTGGTTCAAGGGCGAGGACTGGGGCACGCGCCTGCACGAGCCGCTGGACACCTCGTCCGGCGACGTCGGCGTCATCACCCAGGCGCTGGCCGATCGCTTCGCCGCGGGCATCGGCGCCCACCCCGCCGACTGGCACATGATGCAGCCACAGTGGATCGCCGACCTGTCCGAGGAACGCCGGCGGCGACTGGCCGGAGGACGGGACGCGGGGACCGAAGGCGCCATCTGATGCGGATAGGGATGGTGTGCCCCTACTCGTTCGACGTGCCGGGCGGCGTGCAAGCGCACGTCCTGCAACTCGCCGAGGTGATGCGCGGCTACGGCCACCACGTCAGCGTGCTGGCCCCCTTCTCGCCGCACGTCGAGCTGCCGGACTACGTGGTGTCGGGCGGCAAGGCCGTGCCCATTCCCTACAACGGGTCGGTGGCGCGCCTGCGGTTCGGCCCCGCGACCCACCGCCTGGTCAAGAAGTGGTTGGCGAACGGCGAATTCGACGTACTGCACCTGCACGAGCCGAACGCGCCGAGCCTGTCGATGCTGGCTCTGCAGGCCGCCGAGGGCCCGATCGTGGCGACGTTCCACACCTCGACCACCAAGTCGCTGACCCTGTCGGTGTTCCAAGGCATCCTGCGGCCGTACCACGAGAAGATCGTCGGTCGCATCGCCGTGTCCGACCTCGCGCGGCGCTGGCAGATGGAGGCGCTGGGCTCCGACGCGGTCGAGATCCCCAACGGAGTCGACGTCGACTCGTTCGCCACAGCACCGCCGTTGGACGGCTATCCCAGGCCGGGCCGCACGGTGCTGTTCCTCGGCCGGTTCGACGAGCCCCGCAAGGGCATGAGCGTGCTGCTGCGTGCCCTGCCCGGGCTGGTCGAGGCGTTCCCCGACGTCGAGGTGATGGTCGTGGGTCGCGGCGACGAGGCCGAATTGACCTCCGAGGCCGGCGATCTCGCGCGGCATCTGCGCTTCCTCGGCCTCGTCGACGACGCGGAGAAGGCCTCGGCGATGCGTAGCGCCGACGTCTACTGCGCGCCCAACACGGGAGGCGAGAGCTTCGGCATCGTGCTGGTCGAGGCGATGGCCGCCGGGACGGCCGTGGTGGCCAGCGACCTCGACGCGTTCCGCCGGGTGCTCGAGGACGGCGAGGCCGGCCGACTCGTGCCGGTGGACGACGCGGCGGCGCTGGCGGCCGCACTGGTGGAGATGTTGCGCGACGACGAGGCCCGGGCGCGCTACGTGGCTGCTGCGGCGCTCGCGGTGCGGCGCTACGACTGGTCGGTGGTCGCCCGCCAGATCCAGCAGGTCTACGAGACCGTCGCCGGATCCGGCGTGAAGATTCAGGTGGCGGGATGACGGTCGGATGGGTCCTCGTCGTTCTCGCGGCACTGCTGCTCGTCGTGCTGGCGATCGGTGGCGTGTGGGCCTACCAGACCGCCAACCGGCTCGACCGGCTGCACGTGCGCTACGACCTGTCCTGGCAGGCGCTCGACGGCGCGTTGGCCCGCCGCGCCGTGGTGGCCCGCGCCGTGGCGACCGACGCCTACGGGTCCAGTCCGCCCGGGCAGCGGCTGACCGCGCTGGCGGACATCGCCGAGCGTGCCCCGCGGTCCACCCGGGAGGACGCCGAGAACGACCTGTCCGCCGAACTGGCCCTGGTGGACGCGACGTCGGTGCCGCTGCCGCTGGTCGCCGAACTCGCCGACGCCGAGGCGCGCGTGCTGCTGGCCCGCCGGTTCCACAACGACGCCGTGCGCGACACGCTCGCGCTGCGCGAACGCCCGCTCGTCCGCTTCCTGCACCTGGGTGGAACGGCTGCGATGCCGACGTACTTCGAGATCGCCGAGCGGGCCACCCGCACCCTGGTCGGGCAGGCGGGCCGCCGCACCTCGGCGCGCGTCGTGCTGCTCGACGAGGACGGCCACGTGCTGCTGCTGCGCGGGTCGGACCCCGCGATCGACTCTGCGACGGCGCCGCGCTGGTGGTTCACGGTCGGGGGAGCGGTGCACCCGGGTGAGTCGTTGCGCGACGCCGCGGTGCGCGAACTCGCCGAGGAGACCGGCCTGATCGTCGGCCCGGGCGACCTGGTCGGCCCGGTGTGGCGGCGCGACGCCGTCATCGACTTCAACGGGTCCGTCATCCGCAGCGAGGAGATGTTCTTCGCCTACCGCACGGCCCGCTTCGACCCGTCGACCACGGGTCGGACCGCGCTCGAACGCCGCTACATCCACGGTCACCGGTGGTGTGACGAGGCCGTCATCGCCGAGCTGGTGGCAGGTGGCGAACAGGTGTACCCGGGGCAGCTCGGCGCACGGCTCGCCGAGGTGAACGCGCTGGTGACGGGCCTGGTGCCGGTGGGTGACCGGGAGCCCGAGCCGATCCACTGACGTGCGGATCGAATCGATTTGGCCCGGCCACTAGACTGAATCGGTACTCATTTGGAGGAGATAGTTGTGAATACCGCACCTGGAACGAACGGGTCGGTGAACGGCCAGACCGGCACTGCCCGGGTGAAGCGCGGCATGGCCGAAATGCTCAAGGGCGGCGTCATCATGGACGTCGTCACCCCCGAGCAGGCCCGCATCGCCGAAGCCGCGGGCGCCGTCGCGGTCATGGCGCTCGAACGCGTCCCGGCCGACATCCGCGCCCAGGGTGGCGTCTCCCGGATGAGCGACCCCGACATGATCGAGGGCATCATCTCCGCGGTCACCATTCCGGTGATGGCGAAGGCCCGCATCGGCCACTTCGTCGAGGCGCAGATCCTGCAGAGCCTCGGCGTCGACTACGTCGACGAGTCCGAGGTGCTCACCCCGGCCGACTACGCCAACCACATCGACAAGTGGAAGTTCACCGTGCCGTTCGTGTGCGGTGCGACCAACCTCGGCGAGGCGCTGCGTCGCATCAGCGAGGGCGCGGCCATGATCCGCTCCAAGGGTGAGGCAGGCACCGGCGACGTGTCGAACGCGACCACCCACATGCGCAAGATCGGCGGCGAGATCCGTCGGCTCACCTCGCTGTCGGAGGACGAGCTGTACGTCGCGGCGAAGGAACTGCAGGCGCCCTATGACCTGGTGGTCGAGGTCGCCAGGGCCGGGAAGCTGCCGGTCACGCTGTTCACCGCGGGCGGCATCGCAACCCCCGCTGACGCGGCGATGATGATGCAGCTCGGCGCCGAGGGCGTGTTCGTCGGATCGGGCATCTTCAAGTCCGGCAACCCGGAGGAGCGCGGCGCGGCGATCGTCAAGGCCACGACGTTCTACGACGACCCCGACGTGCTGGCGAAGGTGTCGCGCGGGCTGGGTGAGGCCATGGTCGGCATCAACGTGGAGGACATCGCGCAGCCGCACCGACTCGCCGAACGCGGCTGGTAGAACACGACGATGAGCGCTTGCGCGAAGAGCAGACGGTAGCGCGTGTCGATCGAAGAGATCCTCGACCTGGAGAAGCTCGAGGTCAACATGTTCCGGGGCGGCGTGTTCAGCCCCGAATCCGGTTTCCTGCAACGGACTTTCGGCGGTCACGTCGCCGGCCAGTCGCTGGTGTCGGCGGTGCGGACGGTCGAGCCGCGCTACCAGGTGCACTCGCTGCACGGCTACTTCCTGCGTCCCGGCGACGCCAGGGCGCCGACGGTGTACCTGGTCGAACGCCTGCGTGACGGCGGCTCGTTCGCCACGCGGCGAGTCAACGCCGTTCAGCACGGCGAGACGATCTTCTCCATGTCGGCGTCGTTCCAGACCGATCAGAGCGGCATCGAGCATCAAGACGCGATGCCTGCCGCGCCGCCGCCGGACGACCTGCCCAGCTTCCGGTCCGGCGGTGCGTTCGACGACGCGGGTTTCGCGCAGTTCGCCGAGTGGGACGTCCGGATCGTTCCGCGCGACCAGGTGGTCGAGGTCCCTGGCATGGCGTCGCAGCAGCAGGTGTGGTTCCGCCACACCGACCCGCTGCCCGACGATCCGGTGCTGCACATCTGCGCGCTGGCCTACCTCAGCGACCTGACGCTGCTCGGGTCGGCGCAGGTGCATCATCCCGATGAGCGCAAGCACCTGATGATCGCCTCGCTCGACCACGCCATGTGGTTCATGCGGCCGTTCCGGGCCGACGAGTGGCTGCTCTACGACCAGTCGTCGCCGTCGGCGTGCGGCGGTCGCGCGCTGACCCACGGCAAGCTGTTCAACCAGTACGGCGAGATGGTGGCTGCGGTCATGCAGGAGGGTCTGACCCGCTACCAGCGCGACTTCACGCGGCCCGGTACGTGAGCGCACCCTGGCCTCATGTCGCCGGCCGCCCGGCTCCGCGGCCCGATGTCGCCGGCCGCCCGGCTCCTCTAGTGGGAGTGCTTGCGCTGCAGGGTGATACGCGCGAACACATGGCGGCGCTGCGCGAGGCGGGTGCCAATGCCGTCACCGTGCGGCGGCGGTCGGAACTCGACGCGGTCGACGGTCTGGTGATCCCCGGCGGCGAGTCCACCACGATGAGCCACCTGCTGCGGGAACTCGACCTGCTCGAGCCGCTGCGTGCGCGCCTGGCCGAGGGCCTGCCCGCCTACGGTTCGTGCGCGGGGATGATCCTGCTGTCCAGCGAGATCGTCGACGCAGGCGTTCCCGGCCGCGAGGCGCTGCCGCTGGGTGGCATCGACATGACCGTGCGCCGCAACGCGTTCGGCCGCCAGGTCGACTCCTTCGAGGAGGACGTCGCGTTCTCCGGGCTCGACGGGACGGTGCACGCCGTGTTCATCCGCGCCCCGTGGGTCGAGCGCATCGGCGAGGGCGTCGAGGTGCTCGCCGAGGCGGCAGGACATCCCGTCGCGGTGCGGCAGGGCCGCGTCGTCGCGACGGCATTCCACCCGGAGATCACCGGCGACCGACGGGTGCACCACCTGTTCGTGTCGTCGCTCTAGCGGCCCCACGTAGACTGGCCGATCGGACTTTCTCGGTAGAGAGCAGCAGCAGGACACGAGCAGCGATTGAGAACGAGGTAGCACTGCATGAGCGGCCATTCCAAGTGGGCAACCACCAAGCATCAGAAGGCCGTCAAGGACGCGCGTCGCGGCAAGGAGTTCGCCCGGCTGATCAAGAACATCGAGGTCGCGGCCCGTACCGGCGGCGGCGACCCCTCGGGCAATCCCACGCTGTACGACGCGATCCAGAAGGCGAAGAAGACGTCGGTACCCAACGACAACATCGAGCGGGCCCGCAAGCGCGGCGCAGGTGAAGAGGCCGGCGGCGCCGACTGGCAGACGATCATGTACGAGGGTTACGGCCCCAACGGCGTCGCGGTGCTCGTCGAATGTCTGACCGACAACAAGAACCGGGCCGCCGGCGAGGTGCGCGTGGCGATGACCCGCAACGGCGGCAACATGGCCGACCCGGGCTCGGTGTCCTACCTGTTCTCCCGCAAGGGCGTGGTGACGCTGGAGAAGAACGGGCTCACCGAGGACGACGTGCTCACCGCGGTGCTCGAGGCCGGCGCCGAGGACGTCAACGATCTTGGCGAGATGTTCGAGGTCATCTCCGAGCCGACGGACCTGGTGGCCGTGCGAACCGCACTGCAGGACGCGGGCATCGACTACGACTCCGCCGATGCCAGCTTCCAGCCGTCGGTGTCGGTGCCGGTCGACGCCGAGGGCGCACGCAAGGTGTTCAAGCTCGTCGATGCGCTCGAGGACAGCGACGACGTGCAGAACGTGTGGACCAACGTGGACATCTCCGACGAGGTGGCCGCCGAACTCGACGAGGACTGAGCGTCCGGGCCCGATCTCAGGGCTGGGGCTCGGCCACCCTGGTGAGGAATGCGCCGATCTCGCGGGCGGTCTGCTCGGGCTGATCCAGCATGACGAGCACCTTGGCGTCGTCTATCATGCGCAGCGTGCCGCCCGTGAGTTCGGCGAGCCTGCGGGCGTGGGCCACCGGCATCACGCGCTGATCGCTCCACAACACCAGGACCTCGCCGTCGAACTCGGCGAGCCGCTCGGTGGCGCGGACCAGGTCGCGCTTGGAGAACCTGGTCCTGGCGTACTTGAGCAGGTCCCTGCGGATCCGCACGTCGGCGATGCCGGGTGCGGTCCACGCCTCCATCACGTCCTGGGGGATCGACGTGGCCGCCATCATCCCGAACATGAAGAACCGGTCCCGTAGCCACCGGATGCGCATCTGACTGAGCGCCAGCTTGACGGTGCCCGTGGTGCGGGTGGCCAGCCAGGTCACCTTGCCCGGGAAGCCGGGCGGGAAGTTCTCGTACGCCTCGGACGGGCAGATCACCATGCGCGACACCCGCCCGTCCCGGCCGAGGTCGGTGAGGAACAGCGGGCCGCCCCAATCGGTCACCACGAGGACGACGTCGTCGAGGTCGAGGGCGTCGAGGAAGTCGGCGACGATGCCGACCATGCCCGGCATCGTGAGGTCGGCGTCGTCGCGCATCGGTATCCGGTGCCCACCGATCGGCAGCACGGGCAGCAGGTATCGGAATCCGCGCGGGAGGTGGTCGAGAGCGCGTGCCCAGAGCGTGTCGTTCATCAGCAGGCCGTGCAGCAGGACCACTGGTGGGCCGTGCGGATCGCCCTCCTCGCGGTACTCGATGGTGCCTGCCGGGACGTCGATGGACTGCATTGGCCACTCCTTTAGAACGACGGTTCTAGAACGTGTGCTCTAGTCTGTCGGTAGGAGGCGACGATGGCAAGGTCCACCCGAGAGACGATCCTGACCGCTGCGGCGGAACTGATGCGGCACAAGGGCTACGCCGCGGTGGGGATGAAGGACGTCGTCAAGGCGTCCGGCGCGCCGATCGGCTCGCTGTACCACCACTTCCCCGGCGGGAAGGTGCAGATCGCCAGGGAAGCACTGGTCAACGCCGGCATCGCCTACGGGATGCTCATCCCCACGCTCATCGACCCGCACGACGACCTGGGCGAGGCGATCGAGGCGGTCTTCGTACAGGCCGCCGAGGACATGGCGGCGACGGGGTTCGCCAACATGTGCCCCGTCGCCAGCGTCGCCGCCGAGGTGGCCGACACCGTCGAGGAACTCCGCACCACGTCCGCGGCGGTGTTCGACGGCTGGCTGGACGGGGGCACCGCCTACTTCGTCGAACGCGGTGTTCCCGACGCCGCTGCCCGAGACGTCACCGTCGCACTGGTCGGCGCACTCGAGGGCGCCTTCGTCCTCGCACGCACGCTGCGCAGCACCGAACCCCTGCTGGTGGCGGGGCGGGTGCTGGCGCCTGCATACCGCGGGCAGCGGCTACGCGACCGGGGCAGCGATCAGCCGCGGCCGGAGGACCGGACGAGTTCGCCGTTCGACTCGGCGCAACGGTCGTCGAAGTCCCGCGCACGCTGATCGGCCTCCGCGCTGCCCGAGAACAGCCCGGGAGCCGCCAGGCGCGCGGCCTCGGCGTCCACGGCGGGACGGTCGTCGGTCTCCGGCGGCGTCGCAGTCGGTTCGATGCGCTGGATGGGAACCACGCCGCCGGTGCGGCGCACCCAGTCGACCATGCCCTCGCGGACGGCGCACCGGAGATCGAACAGCGCGCCGGCGTTCGGGGCGCTGACCACGATGCGGACCCGCACCACCCCGCCGACGGCGTCGGTCACCTGCAGGACGCCGCTGCGGCCGTCCCACTGCTCGCTCGCGGCCAGTAGCCGGTCCAGTTCGGCGCGCATGTCGTCGAACGGCACGGAGAAGTCGACGTCGAACTCGACGGTGCCCATGATCTGCGTGGCGTTGCGCGTCCAGTTCTCGAACGGCGTGGTGGTGAAGTACGTGCAGGGCAGCACCAAACGCCGCTCGTCCCACAGCCGGACCACGACGTAGGTCAGCGTGATCTCCTCGATGCGGCCCCACCAGCGGCCCTCCTCGAGTTCGACGACGTCGCCCACGCGGATGGCACCGGAGAAGGCGATCTGCATGCCGGCGAACACCGCGCCCAGCGACGTCTGCGCCGCCAGGCCCGCGACCACCGACAGCACGCCCGCCGAGGCGAACAGCGTCGTACCGATGTCGGAGAACTTGGGGAACGTCATCAGGATCGCCGCCACGCCCATCACGACGACGATGGCCGTTGCCAGCCGCTTGAGCACGGTGACCTGTGTGCGGATCCGGCGCCACTGCCGGTCGGCGTCGGTGATCTCGTCGTCACCACCGCCGTACAGCGCGATCGCCCGCCGTTCGGCGACCTCGACGAAGCTCGCCAGCAGCCAGGTCAGCGTCGCGATCAGCAGAATGAGCAGGGTGTGATCCACCCAACCCCGCCACGCATCGGCAGGCGTCGAGGCGCGTTGCACCGCCACCGTCGCGGCGAACACGATCAGCGACGCGCGCACCGGCAGGCGAGTCAGCTCGGCGATGTCGCACACCATGGCGCTGCGCCGACCCAGGCGTCCGACGACCCAGGTGAGGACCACCCCCAGCAGGTATGCGAGCACCACGGCACCTGCGACCCAGGCGAGCGTGACGGCGAGATTCGTTGCGGATGCGAGTTCGTTCTCGTCGGGCATCGTGTGAAAACAGCCTTAGGGGTTGGGGTCGGGACCCATTCGACGGTAGCGGCGCAATCCCGTGCCGTCACATCGCCTTTGGCGTCGGAGTCGGCGACTGCCGCGCGAAAACCGTGCTTCGGCAGCGAAGATGGCGCCGTGGCAGTCGTCGTATCCGATCCCGGTGGAGTGCAGTGGAGCGTGCGTCGGAAGTGGTGGCCGTTCTTCGGCGCCGACGACCTGTTCGACCTCTCGTTCATCGGTCTGCTCGGCCTGCTGCTGGCGCTGCCGCTGTTCGTCCTGTGGCCGTTCTGGCTGGCGACGAAGTTCCTCGGCGCCCGGTGGCGGATCATCGTCGAGCGCGACCACGCGGATGCCTCCACCGAACTGGTCCGTGGCTGGCGCAGGTCGACGGCGCGGATCAACGACCTCGCGCTCGAGATCGCTCAGGGCAGGCATCAGTACGGGCGCTTCGTCCTCTGAACCGGGTGCTCCGAACCGGGGCGCGTGTCCTCCCCGATGCGCCGCGTGCGACCGACTACGCTCTCGAACAACTGTTCGGGGACGAGGCGCGTAGGAGAGTCGAGTGCGGGTGATGGGCGTGGATCCCGGCTTGACGCGATGCGGCCTGTCCATGATCGAGACCGGCCGTGGCCGCGACGTCACCGCGCTGGACGTCGACGTGGTGCGCACGGCTGCCGACGAACCACTGGCGCGTCGACTCATGGTGATCAGCGACACCGTCGAGCACTGGATGGACACCCACCTGCCCGACGTCATCGCGATCGAGCGGGTCTTCGCCCACCAGAACGCGAACACGGCGATGGGCACCGCGCAGGCAGGCGGTGTCATCGCCCTGGCTGCAGCGAAGCGCGAGATCGACGTGCACTTCCACACGCCCAGCGAGGTCAAGGCAGCGGTCACCGGCAATGGCAGGGCCGACAAGGCCCAGGTCACCGAGATGGTCACCAGAATCCTCAAGCTGCAGTCGAAGCCGACCCCCGCCGACGCCGCCGACGCCCTCGCGCTGGCCATCTGTCACTGCTGGCGTGCGCCGATGATCGCGCGGATGGCCGCGGCGGAGGCGATGGCCGCCGAACAGAAGCGCAAGTACCAGGCCAAGTTGAAGGCAGTCAGGTGATCGCCTCGGTACGTGGCGAGGTCCTCGACATCGCACTCGACCACGCCGTGATCGAGGCCGCCGGAGTCGGGTACAAGGTGATGACCACGCCGGCGACGCTCGCCACGCTGCGCAGAGGCGCCGAGGCCAGGCTGATCACCGCGATGATCGTGCGCGAGGACTCGATGACGCTCTACGGGTTCGCCGATCCGGAGTCGCGGGACCTGTTCACCACGCTGCTCGGGGTGTCGGGAGTCGGTCCGAAGATCGCGCTGGCGACGCTCGCGGTGTACGACCCGCAGACGTTGCGTCAGGCCCTCGGCGACGGCGACGTCACCGCTTTGACGCGGGTGCCGGGCATCGGCAAGCGCGGCGCCGAACGACTGGTGCTGGAACTCCGCGACAAGATCGGTCAGATGACCTCGGGTGCCGGTGCGGTCGTCGGTGGCCATGCCATCCGCGGCCCGGTCGTCGAGGCGCTCATCGGCCTCGGCTTCGCGGCCAAGCAGGCCGAAGAGGCCACCGACAAGGTGCTCGCCGAGGACCCGGACGCAACCACGCAGAGCGCGCTGCGGTCCGCGTTGTCGATGCTGGGCAAGAAGTAGGCGGTGAGGTGACGTGGGACGGTTCGAAGGAGAGTCGGGATTCGACGAGGCGGCCGAGGACGAGAGGGACGTCTCGGCCGCACTGACCGTCGGCGAGGGCGACGTCGACGCCAGCCTGCGCCCGCGGACCCTGCGGGAGTTCATCGGTCAGCCCCGGGTGCGCGAGCAGCTGCAACTCGTCCTCGAGGGCGCGAAGAATCGCGGCGGCACGCCCGACCACATCCTGCTGTCGGGTCCGCCCGGTCTTGGCAAGACGTCGCTGGCCATGATCATCGCCGCCGAACTCGGTACCTCGCTGCGGGTTACGTCGGGTCCGGCGTTGGAGCGGGCCGGGGACCTCGCGGCGATGCTGTCCAACCTCGTCGAGGGCGACGTGCTGTTCATCGACGAGATCCACCGGATCGCGCGGCCCGCCGAGGAGATGCTGTACCTGGCGATGGAGGACTTCCGCGTCGACGTCGTCGTCGGCAAGGGGCCCGGCGCCACGTCGATACCGTTGGAGGTGGCACCCTTCACGCTCGTCGGCGCCACCACCCGCTCGGGCGCGCTGACCGGCCCGCTGCGCGACCGGTTCGGCTTCACCGCGCACATGGACTTCTACGATCCGGTCGAACTGGAGCGGGTGCTCACCCGCTCGGCAGGCATCCTCGGCATCGAGGTCGGCGCCGACGCCGGTTCGGAGATCGCGCGGCGCTCGCGCGGCACGCCCCGCATCGCAAACCGGCTGCTGCGGCGGGTTCGCGACTACGCCGAGGTACGCGCCGACGGCGTCATCACCCGCGACATCGCCAAACTCGCGCTGGAGGTGTACGACGTCGACGAACTCGGCCTGGACCGGCTCGACCGTGCCGTGCTCTCCGCGCTGACCCGCAGCTTCGGCGGGGGACCGGTCGGAGTGTCGACGCTGGCCGTCGCCGTCGGCGAGGAGGCCACCACGGTGGAAGAGGTGTGCGAGCCGTTCCTGGTGCGCGCCGGGATGATCGCCCGCACGCCGCGTGGCCGGGTCGCGACCAGTCAGGCCTGGCACCACCTCGGCATGACCCCGCCCGCGGGGGTCACCAGCCTCGGACAGCCTGGCCTGTTCGAATGACACTCGAGCGCAACATGATTGGGAGAACCCGTTGATCGCCGCGGCATCGTCGTTCGCAGGCCTTGCGGCACTGCTGCACGTGTACGTCTTCGTGCTCGAGTCGTTTCAGTGGACGTCGCCGCGCACCAGGGCGACGTTCGGCACCACCGCCGAGGAGGCCGAGACCACCCGGCTGCTGGCGTTCAACCAGGGGTTCTACAACCTCTTCTTGGCCATCGTCACCGGCGTGGGAGTCGGGTTCACGATCTCCGGTGGCACCGCGGTCGGGGCGGCCTTGATCTTCGCGGGTGCGGGCTCCATGCTGGCCGCCGCGCTCGTCCTGTTCGCCTCCGATCCCACGAAGGGGCGCGCGGCGATCGTCCAGGGCACCTTGCCCGCGGTGGCGGTGGTCCTCCTCGGCATCGCGCTGGCGACGGGCGCGTCGGCGTAGTCGTCCGCGGGCGTCCCCGAGACGTGGACGCGGTCCCCGCCGGAGCGCTTGGCGGTGTACATCGCCCGGTCGGCCGACTCGATCAGACCCTGTAGCAGGCCCCGGATCCCGTCGGGCGGCATCCGCCGCAGCGGCACCGTGGCCACCCCGACGCTGGCGGTGACGTTCCACGGCATCGCCGCGATCTCGCGGCGCAGCCGCTCCGCGAGGCCGGTGGCGTGGTGCCTCGGGCCGACGATTCCGACCACGAACTCCTCGCCGCCCACCCGGCCCAGTACCGAGTCACCGCGGCGGGTCCTGCGCAGGATGTCGGCAACGGCGATCAGCGTCTGGTCACCCGCGGCATGGCCGGCGGTGTCGTTGACGCGCTTGAACGCGTCGAGGTCGATCATCACGGCCGACAGCTCGGCGGCGCGGCTGCCGATCGACTCGGCCGTCAGCGTGCGCATCGAGCGATGGAAGCCGCGACGGTTCGGTAGATCGGTCAGCGGGTCGACGTCGGACTTGAGGGCATCGACGCCGAGGACGTGCACCAGGACGTGGGCGGAGTAGGGCACCGCCAGGACGCCGACCGTCAAGATCAGCAATTTGCTGAGTGCTGCGAACGGATCGAGGTGCGTCGCTATCTGAACTGCACAGATCGTGGCGGTCGTCGCCGATACCGCCAGGGTGAGCAACAACGCGCGACTGGTATGGAAGAACGCCACGTAGCCCGCGAGTGCCGCGAACGCCGTCGCGCCCTGGAGCCCGGCCACGGGGGTGGACTGCACCAGGCAACCCGCCGCGATGCAGACCGCCAACACCCCGGTGAAGACCAGCGACTGGCGCCGGGTGGGCCACTGGGTGGCCCACATGACCGCCATGATTCCGCAGATGGCAGCCGCGAAGATCGAGATCAGCCGACTCGTGGTGCTCTGCGGCCCGACCGGACTCATGAGCATCAGCAACGGTGCGACACCGAGGAGCAGCACCACCGCCGCGACGATGAAGCGAGTGAAGCGCAGCAGATTGCGTGCGCCGAGGTACGCCGAGAGCCAATCGAAATGATCGGGTTGTCGCCACCATTGGCGAATCCAGTCCACTGCGATGTGCTCACTCTTCGTGGTGGTCGACCACGCCGCCGCGAACCCGCGGAATCGGACATGACCGGGCCCCGCTGCGATTTTCGAGTCCCCGCTCCGGATCGTACAAAACTCGGAAGCAGTTTGCTGATCAACGTCGATCTCATACCCGGGGTATGTGTCCAGCCGAACGAGGTGCCAGTTGGTCACGAAATGGTGGAGGACGCCGGGCGCTGGTTGGTTCCGTCCTGGCGGGGGTACCTCACTGCGAGAAAGAGGAGGCTCCCATGACCGCATTGAACGAACCCGAACCCCGCGTCCGCGGTGGACGCATGAGAATCCCACGCAGCCGCGGCGCCCTCAGCGGCATCGTGGTCATCCTGCTCGGCATCTGGGGGGCCGCCGTGCCCTTCGTGGGGCCGAGCTTCGACTTCGCGTACAGCCTGCAGGAGTCGTGGTCGATCGGACGCGGCTGGCTCGAGGTATTGCCGGGCGTCGTCGCGGTGATCGGCGGCTTCCTGCTGCTGACGTCGCGCAACCGCGCCACCGGCATGCTCGGCGGATGGCTGGCCGTTGCCGCCGGAGCCTGGTTCGTCGTCGGGCGTGCATTCGCCGGTCCGCTGGGCCTCGGCAACGTCGGGACGCCGGTCGCCGACACCGACACCAAGCGCGTCTGGCTCGAGCTGACCTACTTCTACGGTCTCGGCGCTCTCTTGATCTTCTTCGGTGCGATGGCGCTGGGCAGGCTGTCGGTCCGGTCGGTGCGCGACGTCGAATTCGTCAACCGCCCGGTGGCGCACGACCGCGGCGTGGTCCATACCCAAGACACCGTGACCACCGACCCCACCGGTGCGCCCGTGGTCACCGATGGACGCCGGCCTGGACTGAAGGACAAGCTCTTCGGCTCGCGCCGCAACCGCGGCACCCGCCGCGACGGCACCCTGGTGAACCGCTAAGCCCCGACGCTCTCCTCGCAGGCGCGTGACCCAGTCCGACTGGGTCACGCGCCTGTTCTCGCTCTGTTCCGTCCATCACAGCTGGAGGTCGTGGATCGCCGCGCGGGGTAGGTGCGAGGTAGACACGGTGGACACCTCGACGATGGGACGCATGGCATGACGGACGCACGACGGTGAGCACGCTGATCCGTTCGGGACCCGACACCGACGCCTTCACCGTGCAGAGCATCCGCGCACTGCGCACCGAGGTCGTTTCGACCCTGCGCGGTGGCGCCACCGCCGTGAGCGAGGTTGGTGCTCGCTCGTCGATGCGGTTGAAGTGCGCGAGTCTCGGTGTGCCACGCAGGGATTGGGCCTCGATCTCGCGATGGGCGTGGATGAACGACGCCGAGTCGATGCGCGCGCTCGACGCCTACGTCGACCTGATGATCGCCGACCGCTGCTGGAGGCTCACCGACGATCTGATGTCGGACCTCGTCCTCGCGGACGTCGACGGTGACGGGCTCACGGCCGACGACCTGCGCGCCGTCGTCGTCGCGTTGGTGACGGCCTAGCGCAGGTCTGCGAGCAGCGACGCCAGTACGTCGAGGCCCTCGTGGAGGAGTTCGTCGCTGATCGCCAGCGGCGGCAGGAAGCGCAGCACGTTCCCGTAGGTACCGCAGGACAGCACGATCACGCCCGCTGCGTGCGCGCCTGCCAGCAGCGCCTTGGTGAGATCGGCGTCGGGCTCGATGGTCCCGGACTTCACCAGCTCGACGGCGATCATGGCGCCACGCCCGCGGACGTCGCCGATGCGGTCGTCGTCGGCCTGCAACCGTCCCAGCCGGTCCTTCATCAGCGCCTCGATCTCGCGGGCGCGTCCGACGAGTCCGTCGCTCTCGATGGTGTCGATGGTGGCCAGCGCCGCCACGCATGCGAGCGGGTTGCCGCCGTAGGTGCCGCCGAGCCCGCCGACGTGCGGCGAGTCCATGATCTCGGCCCGGCCGGTCACTGCGGACAGCGGGAGACCGTCGGCGATGCCCTTCGCGGTCACGATCAGGTCGGGGTCGATGCCCTCGTGCTCGCACGCGAACATGGCGCCCGTGCGGGCGAACCCGGTCTGCACCTCGTCGGCGATGAAGACCACGCCGTTGGCCCGGCACCACTGCAGCAGCGTCGGGAGGAAGCCCTCGGCAGGGACGATGAAGCCGCCCTCGCCCTGGATGGGCTCGATGATGACGGCGGCGAGGTTGTCGGCACCCACCTGCTTGTCGATGATCGACAGCGCGCGCCGGGCCGCCAGTTCACCGTCGGTGGCCAGTTCCTTGCCGAACTCGGCGTCCCGGAACGGGTACGACATCGGGGCGCGGTAGATCTCGGATGCGAACGGGCCGAACCCGTGCTTGTAGGGCATCGACTTGGCCGTCAGCGCCATCGTCAGGTTGGTGCGACCGTGGTAGGCGTGGTCGAACGACACGACCGCCTGCTTGCGGGTGTACGCCCTGGCGATCTTCACCGCGTTCTCGACGGCCTCGGAGCCGGAGTTGAACAGTGCCGAGCGCTTCTCGCCCGCCACCGGAGTGAGTCGGTTGAGGTGCTCGCAGACCGCGACGTACTGCTCATACGGGGTCACCATGAAACAGGTGTGGGTGAATTCGGCCGCCTGCGCCGAGACGGCGGCGACCACGCGGGGGGAGGCGTTGCCGATCGTGGTGACGGCGATGCCGGAGCCCAGGTCGATGAAGCGGTTGCCGTCGACGTCCTCGAGGATGCCGCCCGCGGCCCGCGCCGCATACACCGGCATGGTGTTGCCGATGCCGCGGGCCACCGCGGCGCCCTTGCGGTCGATCAGCGCCGCCGACCTGGGGCCGGGGATCGCAGTGGCCAGGTAGCGGCTCTGTTCGAGGGTGCTCACGTCTGACTCCAGGTTGTTCGCGGTGGTGGGTCGGTCGACGGGATGACTACCCCGTGTCGGCGCGGTCAAGCCTAGTCCCGCGCGTGCCCGAAGCAACGATATGGTCGACGAATCGGCACCGGCGCCACGCATCGAGTACCGAAAGCGGCCCATCGCCACGCTTTCGGTCGTCGGGCGCCCGCGGCCCCGGCCCGTGCGCCGGGTGGATCGGCGGGCCGACGGACGCAGGCTCCGTGGAAATCGGTCGTGATGGCACACTAGGGGCTGACGAGGCGACCCCGATGACTCCTGCTCGGGCGCCGAAATACGCAAGACCGACACGAAAGACAAGTGCTGCGATGGATCTGGTCGTCTTCCTTCCCCTGCTCATCATCCTCGGCGCGTTCATGTTCTTCGCCTCGCGCCGCCAGAAGAAGGCGATGCAGCAGACGATCGACCTGCACAACTCGCTGGCCATCGGCGACCGGGTGCACACCACCTCCGGCATGGAGGGCACGATCGCCGGCATCACCGACGACAGCGTGGACCTCGAGATCGCCCCGGGCGTCGTGACCACGTGGATGAAGCTCGCCGTGCGCGACCGCATCGACGCCGCCGACGAACTCGAGGACGACGAGTACGAAGACGCGGAGTACGAGGATCACGACGGCGCCGTCGAGGCCGTTCAGATCGAGAAATCCGACCCCGACCAGGTCAAGAAGGACTGACAGCCGGGCACTCAGCCCGACCCCGTACCCTGTGCGGTTGCTGACGTACTGACCTGAGGAGATTCGAGCAACGTGGCATCGTCTTCAACGCCGGTGCACCCGTACCGCTACCTGACACTCTTCCTGGTCCTCCTGATCGGTGCCTATCTGCTCGTCTTCCTCACCGGGAACAAGCAGCCCGAGCCCAAGCTCGGCATCGACCTGCAGGGCGGGACCCGTGTCACGCTGACGGCGCGCACCCCTGACGGATCGCCTCCCACCCGGGACGCGCTCATGCAGGCCCAACAAATCATCGGCGACCGCGTGAACGGCCTCGGCGTGTCCGGGTCCGAGGTCGTCATCGACGGCGACAACCTGGTCATCACGGTGCCGGGCAATGACAGCAGCGAGGCCCGAAACCTCGGCCAGACCGCTCGTCTGTACGTCCGTCCCGTCATTCACGCCATCCCCGCCGAGGGCGAGCAGCCCGCCGGCGCGCAGCCACCCCAGGGAGCACCGGGCCTGCCCGGGTTGCCGGGTGGCGCCGGCCTGCCCGGGTTGCCGGGTGGCGCAGGACTTCCCGGCGCGCCCGGTCAGCCACCGCTGATCGCGCCCGCCGAGCCCGAGGCGCCGATCGTCGCGCCGACGCCGGGGCAGCCGCCTCGACCGGCACCCGCATCGCCTGCCCCGCAGCCGCGGCCGTTCCCCGAGGAACCCGCACCGTCGCCGAGTCCGGCGCCGCCGTCGACCCCCGCTCCGTCGAGTCCGGCACCGTCACCCGCGCCGAGCGGCACGCCGGCACCGGGGCAGCCGAACACGGGCAACACGCGCGCCGACCTGGCCCAGCGCATCTCCGACGAGAAGGCGCTGCGGCAGAGTGCGGATCAGCAGATCCAGCTCCTGGCGCTGCAGTTCCAGGCCACTCGCTGCAACGACGAGGACGTCCTGGCGGGCAACGACGACCCGAACCTGCCGCTGGTGACCTGCTCGCAGGATCACAAGACCGTCTACCTGCTGGACAAGTCCATCATCAACGGCGAGCAGATCGCGAACGCGACGTCCGGGTTGGACTCCCAGCGCGGCGAGTACGTCGTCGACCTCGAGTTCAAGGGTGACGCGACCACGATCTGGGCAGACTTCACCGCCGCCAACGTGGGCACCCAGACCGCCTTCACGCTCGACTCAGAGGTGGTCAGCGCACCGCAGATCAACGAGGCGATCCCCGGTGGCCGGACCCAGATCACCGGGTCGTTCAACGCCGACTCGGCACGCGAACTGGCGAACGTGCTGAAGTACGGCTCGCTCCCGCTGTCGTTCGAGTCCTCCGAGGCCGAAACGGTCTCGGCGACACTGGGATTGACCTCGCTGCGCGCGGGCTTGATCGCCGGCGCCGTCGGCCTGGCCCTGGTGCTGGTCTACGCGCTGGTGTACTACCGCGTGCTCGGTGTGCTCACGGCGCTGTCGCTGGTGGCGTCCGGCGCGATGGTGTTCGCCATCCTGGTGCTGCTCGGCCGCTACATCAACTACACCCTCGACCTCGCAGGCATCGCGGGTCTGATCATCGGCATCGGCACCACGGCGGACTCCTTCGTGGTGTTCTTCGAGCGCATCAAGGACGAGATCCGCGAGGGCAGGTCGTTCCGATCGGCGGTGCCCCGCGGTTGGGCGCGCGCCCGCAAGACGATCCTGTCGGGCAACGCGGTCAGCTTCATCGCCGCCGCGGTGCTCTACGTACTCGCCGTCGGCCAGGTCAAGGGCTTCGCGTTCACCCTCGGCCTGACCACCATCCTCGACGTCGTCGTGGTCTTCCTGGTGACGTGGCCGCTGGTGTACCTGGGCTCCAAGTCCACGTGGCTGTCGAAGGCCAAGTACAACGGGCTCGGCGCCGTCCAGCAGATCGCCAGGGAGCGGCGGGCCGCCGCCGCGACGGCGGGGGTGAAGTGAGCATGTCCAAGCACGGGAAGTCCGAGGACCAGACCATCGACGACACCGCCGACGTAGACGTGGCATCCACCGGAGCCGAGCTGGGCGCTGCGGGAGCCGCTCCGAAGCACGGCTTCTTCATCCGCCTCTACACCGGCACCGGGGCCTTCGACGTCGTCGGCAAGCGCAAGATGTGGTTCGTCATCAGCGGCGCCCTCGTCGCGATCGCCCTGGCCAGCATCCTGCTGCGCGGCTTCACCTTCGGCATCGACTTCGAAGGCGGCACCAAGGTGTCGATGCCGGCCCAGGGCGCCCAGGGCGCGGTGACCACCGAACAGGTCGAGACGGTGTTCAACGACACCATCGGCACGCCGCCGGAGTCCGTCGTGGTCGTCGGCAACGGCGCATCGGCGACCGTGCAGATCCGTTCGGAGACACTGGACAACAACCAGACCGAGGACCTGCGCAACGCACTGTTCGACGCGTTCCAGCCCAAGGGCGGCGACGGTCAGCCCAGCAAGCAGCTCATCAGCGACTCGGCGGTGTCCGAGACGTGGGGTGGGCAGATCACCCAGAAGGCGCTCATCGCGCTGGTGGTCTTCCTCGTCATCGTGACCATCTACATCACGCTGCGCTACGAGCGGTACATGGCCGCCGCGGCGCTGGCCGCGTTGGTGTTCGACCTCGTGATCACCGCGGGCGTCTACTCGCTCGTCGGGTTCGAGGTGACGCCTGCGACGGTCATCGGTCTGCTGACCATCCTCGGCTTCTCGCTGTACGACACCGTGATCGTGTTCGACAAGGTGGAGGAGAACACCAGCGGGTTCGAGCACACGACCAGACGCACGTTCGCCGAGCAGGCGAACCTCGCGATCAACCAGACGTTCATGCGGTCGATCAACACCAGCGTCATCTCGGTGCTGCCGATCCTCGCGCTCATGGTGATCGCGGTGTGGCTGCTCGGCGTGGGCACGCTGCAGGACCTGGCGCTGGTGCAGCTGGTGGGCGTCATCGTCGGCACGTACTCGTCGATCTACTTCGCGACCCCGCTGCTGGTGACGATGCGCGAACGCACCGAACTGGTCCGCAACCACACCCGACGGGTGATGAACCGGAGGAAGGGCGCGTCGGCCAAGGCTGCTGCAGCGGAGTCGGGCGGCGCCGCCGAGCCGGCATCGGTGGCGGTGTCCGCACCGGTCGCGATCGCCCCGGACAAGCCGGCGCCCGGCGTCAAGCCGACCCGTCCGACCGGCCGTCCCTCGGGCAAGCGGAGCCCCAGGCGGTAGGTGGCGATGGCTGCCCCCTTCCGGCGAACTGCGATCGTCGCAGCCACGCTGTCACTCGTCGCCGGGCTGACCGCGTCGTGCTCGGGAAGCACGGCCGATCAGATCGACTACGCCGTCGACGGCACGCTCGTCACCTACAACACCAACACCGTGGTGGGCGCTGCCTCCGGTGGGCCACAGGCATTCTCGCGGGTCCTGACCGGGTTCAACTACCACGGGCCCGAAGGCCAGATCGTCGGTGACCGCGACTTCGGGTCGATCTCGGTGGTGGGACGCAACCCGCAGGTGCTCGACTACGAGATCAGCGACAGCGCCGTCTACTCCGACGGCAAGCCGATCACGTGCGACGACATGGTGCTCGCCTGGGCCGCACAGTCCGGCCGGTTCCCGGGCTTCGACGCCGCCAACCGCGCCGGGTACGGCGACATCGCGACGATCGACTGCGCACCGGGACAGAAGAAGGCCAGGGTGACGTTTGCCCAGGATCGTGGCTTCGTCGACTACGGGCAACTGTTCGCCGCGACGTCGATGATGCCGTCGCACGTCATCGCCGACGAACTCGGTCTCGGCGACGGCGGGGTCACCACGGCGCTGCAGGCGGGGGATCAACCGGTCGTCGACCGCGTCGCCAGCGCCTGGAACCAGACCTGGAACCTGACGCCGGACGTCGACCTGAAGAAGTTCCCGTCGTCGGGTCCGTACAAGCTCGACGCCGTGACCGAGGACGGCGCGGTGGTCCTGGTCGCCAACGACAAGTGGTGGGGCGCCAAGCCCGTCACCGCCGAGATCACGGTGTGGCCCCGCGGCGCCGACATCCAGGACCGCGTCAACGAGGGGTTCTACGACGTCGTGGACGTCGCCGCCGGTTCGTCGGGCACGCTCACGCTGTCCGACGACTACGCCCGCACCGACGCACCGTCCGCAGGCATCGAGCAGATCATCTTCGGCGCCAGGGGATCGGTCGCCGACCCCGTGGCACGCCGGGCGCTGGCGCTGTGCACGCCGCGTGACGTGATCGCGCGCAACGCCGAGGTGCCGATCGCCAACAACAGGCTCAACCCCGCGGCCGAGGACTCGATCACCGCGGCCGAGAATGGTGGCGGCGCAGAGCAATTCGTCATCGCGAACCCCGCTGCCGCACGCGACGCCATCGGCGGCAGGCCGCTCACCGTGCGACTGGGTTACCAGACTCCCAACGCCCGCCTGGCCGCGATCGCAGGGACGATCGCCAAGGCGTGCGAGCCGGCAGGCATCGTGGTGGAGGACTCCGCGGGCGACGCGGTCGGGCCGCAGGCGCTGCGCGACGGCCAGATCGACGCGCTGCTGGCGAGCACCGGGGGAGCAGTGGGCAGTGGCTCCACGGGATCGTCGGCGATGGACGCCTACGAGCTGCACACCGGCAACGGGAACAACCTCTCGGGGTACTCCAACGAGCAGATCGACGGGATCATCGGCGCGCTGGCCGTCACCGCCGATCCGAAGGAGTCCGCACGCCTGCTCGGCGAGGGCAGCCGGGTGCTGTGGGACGGCATGCCGACGCTTCCGCTGTACCGCCAGCAGCGCATGCTGCTGGTGTCGACCAAGATGGACGCCGTGAGTAGCAATCCGACCCGTTGGGGCGCCGGCTGGAACATGGACCGCTGGGCGCTGGAATCGTGAGCGAGGAGCGGGCGGGCGCCTCCGCGGCGGCCCGGGCCATCGCCTCACTGACCCGTGAGGTCGCCGACTTCCCCGAACCGGGCATCCAGTTCAAGGACCTGACGCCCGTGCTCGCCGACCCAGCCGGCCTGGCCACGGTCACCGACGCGCTCGCCGAGGTCGCCGACGGCTGCGACATCGTGGCGGGCATCGATGCCCGTGGGTTCCTGCTGGGGGCGGCGGTGGCGATCAGGCTCGGCACGGGCGTGCTGGCGGTGCGCAAGGGCGGCAAGCTGCCGCCGCCGGTGTTCAGCGAGACCTACACCCTCGAATACGGCACCGCCACGCTGGAGATCCCCGCCGACGGAATCGAACTGACCGGCAAGCGCGTTCTGGTGATCGACGACGTGCTCGCGACCGGCGGCACGGTGGCGGCGACGGTGAAGCTGCTGGAGCGGGCGGGGGCGGTCGTCGTGGGCGCCGCGGTGCTGCTCGAGTTGGCGGCGCTCGGTGGGCGCGAGGTCGTGGGTCCGTTGAAGGTGACGAGCCTGACGGTGGTGCCATGAGCGCTTGTCGCGAAGAGCAATTCGCACCGATGAGCGCTCGCGCGAAGAGCAGCGCAGACTGAGGGATATCCTCGAGATGCCGGCAGAGGTCAGGAGGTGGTGACGTGGCTGACGATCATGCCCTGACGCAGACGCAACCGATGCCGGTGATCCCGGCCGACGCCGCCGACCCGCCCAAGTCGACCTCCAGCGCGTCACGGCGCGTGCGGGCCAGGCTCGCACGGCGCATGACCGCGCAGCGCAGTGCGGTGAACCCCGTGCTCGAGCCGCTGGTCGCGGTGCATAAGGAGTTCTATCCGAAGGCCAACCTCACGCTGCTGCAGCGTGCGTACGAGGTCGCGGAGCAGCGGCACGCCGATCAGATGCGCCGCTCGGGCGACCCGTACATCACCCATCCGCTGGCCGTCGCGAACATCCTCGCCGAGCTGGGGATGGACACCACGACCCTGATCGCCGCGCTGCTGCACGACACGGTCGAGGACACCGGCTACACGCTGGAGGCGCTGACCGCCGAGTTCGGCACCGAGGTCGGCCACCTCGTCGACGGCGTCACCAAGCTCGACAAGGTCGCGCTGGGTTCGGCGGCCGAGGGCGAGACCATCCGCAAGATGATCATCGCGATGGCGCGCGATCCGCGCGTGCTGGTGATCAAGGTCGCCGACCGGCTGCACAACATGCGCACGATGCGCTTCCTGCCGCCGGAGAAGCAGGCCCGCAAGGCCCGCGAGACGCTCGAGGTGATCGCTCCGCTGGCCCACCGGCTCGGGATGGCGACGGTCAAGTGGGAACTCGAGGACCTGTCGTTCGCGATCCTGCATCCGAAGAAGTACGAGGAGATCGTCCGCCTGGTCGCCGACCGGGCGCCGTCGCGCGACACGTATCTGGCGAAGGTGCGTGGCGAGATCATCGCGTCGCTGAACGCCTCGAAGATCAGCGCTGTCGTCGAGGGCAGGCCCAAGCACTACTGGTCGATCTACCAGAAGATGATCGTCAAGGGCCGCGACTTCGACGACATCCACGACCTGGTGGGCGTCCGCATCCTGTGCGACGAGATCCGCGACTGCTACGCGGCCGTCGGCGTCGTGCACTCGCTGTGGCAGCCGATGGCGGGCCGGTTCAAGGACTACATCGCCCAGCCCCGGTACGGCGTGTACCAGTCGCTGCACACGACCGTGATCGGCCCCGAGGGCAAGCCGCTGGAGGTGCAGCTCCGCACGCAGGAGATGCACAAGACCGCCGAGTTCGGCATCGCCGCGCACTGGCGGTACAAGGAAGCCAAGGGCCGCAACGGTCTACCGGCGACCAACGCCGCCGCAGAGATCGACGACATGGCGTGGATGCGGCAACTGCTGGACTGGCAGCGAGAGGCCGCCGACCCCGGCGAGTTCCTCGAGTCGCTGCGTTACGACCTTGCGGTGCAGGAGATCTTCGTGTTCACCCCCAAGGGTGACGTGATCACGCTGCCCACGGGTTCCACGCCGGTCGACTTCGCCTACGCCGTGCACACCGAGGTGGGGCACCGCTGCATCGGGGCGCGGGTGAACGGCAGGCTCGTCGCGCTCGAACGCAAGCTCGAGAACGGTGAGGCGGTCGAGGTGTTCACCTCGAAGGCGCCCAACGCGGGCCCGTCGCGGGACTGGCAGACGTTCGTGGTGTCACCGCGCGCGAAGGCCAAGATCCGGCAGTGGTTCGCCAAGGAGCGCCGCGAGGAGGCGCTCGACTCGGGCAAGGACTCCATCGCGCGCGAGGTGCGCCGCGGCGGACTTCCGTTGCAGCGCTTGGTGAATGCCGAATCGATGGCCGCGCTGGCGCGCGAGCTGCGGTACACCGACGTCTCGGCGCTCTACACCGCGGTCGGCGAGGGGCACGTCTCGGCGCGGCACGTGGTGCAGCGCCTGGTGGCCCAACTCGGTGGTGACGAGGAGGCCGAGGACGAGATCGCCGAGCGGTCGACTCCCGCGACGATGCCGGTGCGACAGCGCACCAGTGACGACGTCGGCGTGTCGGTCCCCGGTGCGGCAGGTGTCCTGACCAAGCTGGCCAAGTGTTGTACGCCGGTGCCCGGCGACAACATCATGGGATTCGTGACCCGCGGCGGCGGTGTCAGCGTGCACCGCACCGACTGCACGAACGCCGAATCGCTGCAGCAGCAGTCGGAGCGCCTCATCGACGTGAAGTGGGCGCCGGGCCCGTCGTCGGTGTTCCTGGTCGCCATTCAGGTCGAGGCGCTCGACCGGCACCGGCTGCTGTCGGACGTGACGCGGGTGCTCGCCGACGAGAAGGTCAACATCCTCTCGGCGTCGGTCACCACGTCGAACGATCGCGTGGCGATCAGCCGGTTCACCTTCGAGATGGGCGACCCCAAGCACCTCGGCCACGTGCTGAACGTGGTCCGCAACGTGGAGGGCGTGTTCGACGTCTACCGCGTGACGTCGGCGGCCTAGCCGCTCAGATCGACCTTGGCCGCGCGTCGCGTACTGACGGCGCCGACCACCGCCGCTGCGATGCAGGCCACGCCGACCGTGCCGGCGAACCACGGGAACACGGCGCCGAGTTCCCACTGCGTGGCCGCCCAGCCCGCGACGAGCGTCGGGACGGCCATCGCCGTGTAAGCCAGTAGGTAGTACGCCGACATGGTCTCGCCGCGGCGGTCGGCGGGCACGACGTTGGACAGGTGCCGCAGCGATCCGCCGAAGCTGAGTCCGAACGTCGCGCCGAGCAGTGCTGCCGCGCCGAGGACGAGGTGCCACTGGTGGGTGGCGAGCGCCGGGATCGTCAGCCCCAGTGCGACCGCCATGCCGACGTCGCCGATGATGGCCGCCCGCCGGGCGGGCACCCGGGTCGCGACCAGCTGCGCGATGGCCGCCGAGAAGGCCGTGGCACCGACGACCGCGCCACCGAAGACGAGGTTGTGCACGCCGGTCTGCGCCGACGCCAGTGCGGGGTAGAGCGAGAGCAGCACGCCGAGCACCGACCACGACGCGATGACGCCGAGGGCCGAGAACCAGAAGTCGCCGCGGATCTCCCGTGGCACCGAGGGTTTCGCGATGCGGATCGGCCCCGACGAGCGGGCGGAGTGCGGTTCGCGCAGGGCGATCACGCCCACCCCGACGATCGCGCAGACGACGGCGACCACCGCATACGGGGTGCGCATGGGGTGGGGCACGTACTGGGCCAGCAGCGAGGAGCCGAGGATGGCGACCGTCATGCCGATGTTGAAGGCGACGCCGCTGAGCTGCCCGGAGCGGACGCCGTGGTCGGGTCGCAGGTCGAGTAGCGCCGCGGCGCCTGCGACGACGATGGAGCCCACGGCGGCGCCGTGGATGGCCCTGGCCACGATGAGCAGCGCCATGTTGTCGGCGATCAAGAACACGCCGAGGCCGACGATCATCGCGGCGAGTGCGCCGAGCAGCACCGGCTTGCGGCCGATGACGTCGGAGATCCGTCCGGAGACCAGGACCGCCCCGAGTGCGGCGACGGCGTAGACGGCGAACACGATGGTGGTCGACAGCGGCGAGAGGTGCCAGACCTCTTCGTACATCTGGTAGAGCGGGGCAGGCAGCCCCGAGACTCCGAGCGCGACGCCGGACAGCACCAGCAGCAGCGAGTACGCCCAGCGCTGCGACTCACCGGCGAGCCGGTCGGTCGGGGCCACTGTCACGGTGCCTCCTGCGGATGGGTTTGACGGACGTCGAACTCGATCGAGAGTACGCTCGGGTTCGATGGTCATCAAACCGGTTGTGACGGAGGGCACGGCGTGACGAGTGGGAGCCTCGACGTCGCGCCCGTCGCCGGCGTGCACCGGATCTTGTCCGCGCTCGCCGATCCGGTCCGGCTGGAGATGGTGCGCAGACTGATGAACGCCGGCGAGCCGACGCCGTGCGCGCTGCTCTACGACGGCATCAACAAGTCGACCGCCACCCACCACTTCAAAATCCTGCGCGAGGCGGGTCTCACCGAGCGCCTGGTGCACGACGGCCAGATCCACCAGCGGCTGCGGGTCGACGACGTCGAGGCCGCCGTTCCCGGGCTGTTGAGTTCTGTCGTGGAGAAGGCGAACCGGGAGTTCGGGTCGGCCTAGGCTCGCAATGCGCTTCTGTGCCGATCAGTTCCACGCGGCGTTGCCAAATGCACCTGTTGCCCAGGGTGGCGCTCTTAGGCTCTCGGGGTGCAGTTGACGTGGCCGTTGACCTGTCGCTCGCGGGAGATGAGCGCCATTGAAGCCGCCATCTCGACCTCGGATGTCTCGGGCGTTGTCGTTCGGGGTGGGGCGGGCGTGGGGAAGAGCGCGATCGCCCGCGAGGCGTTGACGGTCGCGGCGTCGCAGGGATGCGAGGTCCGGTGGGCGGTGGGCACGTCGTCGGCGCGGTCGGTTCCACTGGGTGCCTTCAGCGCCTGGGCAGAGTCGGGCGTCACCGACACCGTCCAACTGCTGGGCGGGGTGATCGCATCGCTGACCGCAGCGAGCGCAGGCACCACGGTGATTGTGGGTGTCGATGACGCACATCTGCTCGATGACCTGTCGATATTCGTCGTGCAGCAGATCGTGCACCGTGGCCTGGCCAAGTTGGTGCTCACGGTGCGCGACGCTGAACCGACTCCCTCCGCAGTACAGGAGATCTGGAGGGGCGCCCGGTTCGACCGGCTCGAAGTGCAGCCGTTGTCGCTTGACGCGACGGCTGCCCTGCTGTCGGCGACCTTGGCCGGAGCGGTGGATCCGGACACCGCGCAGCGGCTGTGGCAGCTGACTCTCGGCAACACTCTCTACCTGCGCAACATCGTGGAGCAGGAGGTGGCCGACGGCCGAATCGCTCTGCAGCACGGCCTCTGGCGGTGGACCGGTGACCCGATCATGCCACCGGGCCTCGTCGAGTTCATCGAATCCCGCATCGGCGCCCTGCCCATGCCGGTCGGCGAGGTTATCGACGCGGTAGCCGTGGGCGAGCCGATCGAGTTGGTCTCGTTGCAGCGCATCACTGATCCGGCGGCCGTCGAGGAGGCTGACAGCCGTGGTCTCATCACGCTCGAGCCCGCGGTTGGCGGGGCACAGGTGCGGGTGGCGCATCCGCTCTACGGTGAGGTCCGCCGCAGGCGCGCGCCGGCTACCCGGCTGCGGCGGTTGCGCGGACTGGTCGCCGCCGAACTCGCGGCATCAAGGGATCACGACGACATGCGGGTCGTCGTGCGTCGCGCGACGTTGAGCCTGGAGTCCGACCTCGCCCCGGACCCCGACCTGCTGGTCAGAGCTGCGAACGGCGCCGTCTGGCTGGCGGATCTTCCCCTCGCCGCCCGGATCGCCGAGGCGGCAAGCTGTGCAGGAGCGGGGTTGGAATCGAAATTCGTTCGCGTGCACGCACTCTCATGGCTGGGTCACGGTGAGGAGGCTGAGGCGATTCTCGCCGAAATCGACACCGGCCAGTTGACCGCCGGCGACCGTGCCAGACTCGCGTTCCTGCGTGCCAGCAACATGCTCTGGGCGCTCGGGGATCCGTCGCGGGCAAAGGCCATCATCGATGACGTGTCGTCCAGTACGACACCGCGCGCCCGCAGTCATATCGACGCCTTCCTCACTGTGTACTGGTTCGCAATGGATCAACCGGATCTGGCGATCCAGGCGTCGCAGCACCTCGCATTGGACGAGTTGCCCGAGGTCGTTGGCGCTGAGGTAGCCGGTGTGCTCGCCGTCATGTCCGGGGATGCAGGGCGCACCACCGAAGCCGTGGCGATCGCTGAAGCCGGATACACCGCGGCGACTCGCTCACTCGACGCACCGCACATGCGGTTCAACATCGCCGACGCGCACGTCAGCGCGCTGCTGTTGGCCGGTCGGATCGGGGACGCCCTCGATGCGGCCGAGAGGACACGGCAGCAGGCGGCCGACCTACCCGGCGCGGCCCAGTTGCTGGGACCTGCTGTCGCAGGCCGGGCCGCACTCGGTGTTGGCGACATCGATACTGCAAGTGTGTCGTTGGAACAGGCAGCCATTGCGTTGTCTGCGGCCGGCTACGCCATGGGCTGGGGGTTCCGATACCGCGTCCCGAGCATTACCGCGCTCGCGATACGCGGTTCAGCCGACGAGGCCGCTGCTGGACTCTCGGTGATCGATGCGGTTCAACGTCCGTTTCGGTCACTGGATTATGAGCGGAGCCATGCCAGGGCTTGGGTGGCTGCCTGCCAGGGCGCCGTGAGCGAGGCGATCACCGTCTTGCTGTCGGCGGCCGAAAGGGCCGCCGCAAAAGGCAGATTCGCCGCCGAGGTGATGTGCCTGCAGACCGCAACTCAGTTCGGTGATCGGTCATGTGCACCTCGGCTGTGCGAACTCGAAGCGGTCGTAGAGGGGCCGCGCGTCGGTCTTGCTGCCCGGTTCGCCGCGGCGATGCGAGACGGCGATGCAGATCAATTGACCTTGTTATCAATAGAATACGAAGCTATGGGTGACGTCGTCGCGGCCGTCGACGCGGCTGCGCAGGCCGCGCTGGTGCACCGTAGCAAGGGCCGGCGAGGATCGTCATTGAGCTGCTCGGCGCGCGCGTCCGCCATTGCCGACCAGTGGGCCATCAGCACCCCTGCGCTCCGTCACGCCGCCAATCCCTTGCCGCTTACCGATCGCGAACTCGAAGTCGTGAACTTGATCCGCCATGGGTTGCACAACAACGAAATCGCCGCACGGTTGATGCTGTCCCTCCGCACCGTCGAGAGCTACGTCTACCGGGCCATGGCGAAGACCGGAACCAGCAGCCGCGAAGAACTCGCCGCTCTGCTACCGCGCCAAAGCGCGCGGTAGTGCACGCACCGAAGCCGGCCGAAATTGCAGTGGCGCACCACTGCGCTCGTCGCACGGTGGCGGAGTGACGATTCGAATCGCGGAACTCGACCGAACCGGTGGCCATCGTTCCGCCAGGACATCGATGGAGGACGATGGTGGGTACCGCAAATCACATCGGTCGTATCGGCGCAATGGCGGTAGCGATGGGAGTCGGGAGGTTTCGGCCCGTTGCCACCCGGATGACGGTGTCGATCGGCGTCGCGGCCGTCGTGCTGACGGCCGCCGCTGTGTCGGTGCCGGTACCGACGGTGTCGCCGGCCGTGAAGCTGTCTGCCGACTCGACCGCGTTGCTCCTGTGCGGGATCAGCTGCCCGAAGTGGAACGACGCCCACGTCGAGGTCATCATGGATCAGTTCATCACGCCGATTCATCCGGGCCGGACGATCACGCCGATCGCGGTGACCGCGCCAGGGGAGGCGTGGCCCATTACCGGGCTTTTCCGCCTTCTCGAGTTCGCGTTCGGGGATCCGAGCATTGGCAGACCCGGCGGCGACGGTTGGCCGGATGAGCCGTGGTGGAAACTCTCGGGGCTGGTCGATCTCACCGGCAATCAGTCGATCGAGGCAGGTGTGGCCGATCTGGAGGAGGCGATGGCCGGCCACCCTAGCGACCACCTCGTTGTTTATGGCTACTCGCTGGGCGCGGTGATTGCAGCTAAGGAGAAGCGCAAGCTTGCCGAACGGTATCCGGAGGGAACCATAGCGCCCGATATCGACTTCGTGCTTGCCGCTGACGTCGGCGTGCCCAACGGTGGCTTTGGTGCCCGGTTCCCGGGTCTCCACATCCCGATCCTTGATTGGTCTTACGATGGCGCCCACCCGACCGACACCCAGTTCGACACGGTCGTCATCACTCGCCAGTACGACGGTTTTGCCGATTTCCCGTTGTATCCGCTCAACATCATCGCCGACCTGAATGCGGTACTGGGTCTCCTGTACGTGCATACGTGGCCGTTCGATGTCAGCCTGCCCGAAGATCCGACGACGTCCCCGGCGTACCAGGGCACCCACGGCGACAGCAGTTACTACTTCTTCGAGACCGAGAACCTGCCGTTGTTCAATCCGCTGCGCAGTCTTGGGGTGCCTGAGCCGCTGATCGATGTCATCGAGCCGTTCTTCCGGGTGCTGGTGGAACTGGGCTACGACCGCAGCATCCCGCCGTGGGAGCCCACCCCAGCACGGCTGATCCCGACGCTCAATCCTGTGACTTTGACGACCGATCTCGTCGCAGCGATCGGCGAGGGCATCGACAACGCCGCGGCCCTAGTCGGCTCGCCGCAGCTGAGAATGCCGGCGCCGGTCACTCCTGCGGCACCGGCCACCGAGACCGTAGAAGCCGACATGTCCACGCAGGTGACATCGAGGGGGTCGGCGATCGCCACCCGCCAGATGTCGATGGCCACAGAGACATTGACAGCTACGGTGACGGAGGCCCCCGAGGTCGGCGCCTCCCCGCAGGGCGCTGCGACTGAACTGGTGACCGAAACCGATCCGCCAACGACAGCGCAAACCGTAGCCGACACCGAACAGTCGACGTCGTCGAACGCTGCTCGCGCCTCGACGTCCAAACCAGCGAAGCCGCGGCCGCTGGTGCGGGACTCGCTCGGGGTGGTCCAGCAGCCGCGCGGCCGGTCCGAGCGCGGCGAAGGCGACCACTTGAGCACTCGGACGACCGCTGGCGACGATGGAGCGGGAACAGGCGAACCCTCCTCGACCGCAGCGTCGTCGACCGCTTCGTCGTCGGCAGGCGGAGCGTCTGCCGGCGACAGCGACGGTTCCTAGCCATTCCCATCGTCGACGGCTAGGTCTATCAGCCGTGAGGAACTCGAAGCCGGGCGAAATTGCAGTGGTGGACTACTGCGCCCGCACGGATGGATACGGGGGACGATTCCCCGCGCAGGACCTCATGAAAGGGAAGCCAATGGAGTACTTAAGCACAACCGCCGCATTGGGGCATTGCACATCGGTTCGCCGTCACCTCACCACGGGCGTTACCTCCGTCAGCGCCGGCATCCTCGCGCTGGGGCTCGTCGCGGCACCACCGGACGTTCGTGGCACCGGGCCTGAAGTCCGTCAGGTACAGCTCGCAGCCCTCGTGCTATCCCCGCCGGCACTCTTGAGTGCGCTGGAGAAACTCATCAGTGGTCAACCCCAAGGCGCCGTACCTCTCACCAGGGTGGTCGACGGTGGCGTCGCGGACATTCCCACCGCGGCACTGAGGGATAGGCGCACGCAGATGGCCAGCGGCACAACTCAGTTGAGCACCGAGGCCGCCATGATGAGCGAACAGATCAGCACGGCTGCCATCGTGCCTCCCAACCCCGCACTGTTGCTCAACGCATTTGCAATGCTGCTACCGGTGCCGCTGCGCGTCCCTTTCCTGGTCTTTGTCGCGATTCCACTAGATTTCATCTTGGTACCCCTCTACCACTACATCGTTCTTCCCATTGCAAATGCGGTCAATGCGGTTCTGGGTGCCGTCGGAGTTCCAGCGCTGCCAGCCGCCCTTGGTGTAGTTACCGCTGGCGTCGACGAAACCGCGACGCTCGTCCCCTCGTTGACGAGCAGTCAACTGGCGACCGACTTCGCGACTGTCCCCACCCCAACGGCACGACAAGCGGGCGTGGCGCCGGCCCGCCCTTTAGAGAAGGCGGATAGCACTGAACCGGTGACGCCGAACGACACCGAGCAGGTGCCCTTGACGGAACCAGCGAGCGTGAACCAGCAGTTGTCGACCGACGCGGCGATATCGACGACGGACGTCACTAAAACCGACGCGGTGGACGGGGCGGCGGCGGCACGCGGCCTCGAACCGGTGGCTGATGAGTCCAGATCCGAGCCGCAGCAGCCGACCGTACGGCGGGCGACTCCTGGCACCCTGGCGCGCGGTTCGCTCGACGTGGGGGAGCGGCCGCGCGATCTGCGGCACCGCGGTCCTCGCGACGACTCGACGACTCGGACGGCCGCAACCGGCGATGGGGTGTCGACGGCCGGATCTCCCTCTGCCGCATCACCAGCCGCCTCGTCCCCGACGGACAGCGCCCCCTCGGGCGGCGACTCCGAGGATTCTTGATGAATGGGCCGCGGTTCAACGCCAGCCTTGGGGGAGAGGCGGCGTTGAACCGTGCCCGCGATACGAAGACTCATTCTCAAGCGATGGCCACTAATCGCCTTCCCCGATCAACGCCTCGGCCCAGTCGATGTGTCCTTCGAAACCCCGCGACTCAGCCATCGCGCGATAGCGAATCACCAACTCCGCGAAGGCAACGTCGTCTCCGCGGGCTCGCATTAGTAGTCCGCGCAGCCGCAGCAGTGTGATATCGAGCATCGCAGAAGCTTGGTCGGCCCGCAGGTTCGCTAGCCGGTCGAACTCTGCCTGGGCTTCGGCCAGATCGCCCTGGGCGCCGCGCTCCAGGAGCGTCTCCACCAGAACACCGGAACCCCAAACGCCATAGCAAGGGTATCCCTCGCGCAGCTCACCGACGGCTTGGCGTATCACTGGTATGGCAGCATCGCGGTCACCGCTCCTCGCCGTTTCGCGGGCGGCCCACACGTCGGTCACCGGGATGAGGAAGAGGACGCTCCTGCGCAGCCATACGTCGCGGGTCTGCATCATGAGTTCGAGCCCACGATCACGGGCGGCCGCAGCGTCCTGGTTGAGCAGCCAGACGGCCAACGTGTACCCGGCCAGTCCCAGCGCGCGATCGTTGCTCGCTCCCAGGGCGGTCTGAAGCGCCTCTTCACTGGCGCCCACGAGGGATTGATCAGCCCGGAGCGCTCCGTACTGCATCGCGATACCGTAGGCCCACGCGATGACACTGGAATATGTCTCCGCGTTGCTGCCTCGAGCCATCGCGACAGCGTCATGGAGATCTCTACGCCATCCGGGATAGCCCAGGCACCACCGAGCGGTGCCGCGCCATGCCAACGCGATGGCCAGCGGTGATCCCACGCCGTAGCCGGCGCCCTTGACAGGGTCACCGGCCGCCAGGTCGACGATCGACTGCGACCACCGCACGACTTCGCCGAAGTCGAGGACACCGTGCCAGCTGCAGAAGGCGACGGCAGCCAACCCCATCGTCGGGGTGGGATCCTCGATCGACTCGAGCAGCACCACCTGTTGGGATGACAGTTGCGCGGCCTCACGCGCTCGCCCGAAATACAACGCCTCGGTGGCGATCGCGCTCATGCCGATGGCCAGCGAGACCTTGTCGCCGGACGCGTTGCACAACTCTCGCAATTGCGCGAAGCGGGCCCGGCTCTCTCGTATCTCTCTGGCCTGAATGTCGGTGGCGCACAGCATGGTGCGCGGGGCGATGCGCATCGACAGTTGGTCGGATCCTTCGCCCGGTAGCTCATCGGCGATGTCGCTTGCCCGCACCCAACTGAGCCGGGCGGCGGCGAGATCGCGATTGGTCAGCCACGCGCCGGCTTGCATGTGCCAGCCATACGACGCGTAGTGATCCCCGGCGGCCTGCAGATGTTCGGCGATCATCGCTGCGTTCTCTTCGACCGAGTCCGGCGCACGCTCTTGAATCGCTGAGGCCAGGCGCCTGTGGACCTCGGCGCAATCGGACTTCAGCTGCGATTCGTACGCCACCGCGCGAATCAACGGGTGTCGGAACGCGTACTCGGCGCTCGGGGTGAACCGCACCTGATCGATCAGCTGCGCGCCGAGCAACTCGTCGAACGTCGCGTCGATGCCCAAGACGAACAACAGGTCCGCGCTGAAGCGGTTCCCAATCACGGACGCGGCATTCAGCGTCCGCCTCGCCGGGCCGCTGAGCCGATCGACGCGTGCCGCGATGGTGGCCTGCACCGTGGCAGGCACGTTCACCTCGGCGACATCCACCCCGCAGACATAGTCACCAACCTCGCCGGCGAGCACTCCGCGCTGCACCAACTCGCGCACCATCTCCTCGATGAAGAACGGGTTGCCTGCGGCACGCTCGGCGATGACCCGCGCCAGCTCGCCGACCGATGGACTCGGCCCCAGCAGCTCATCCAGCAGCGCGGTGCTATCCGAGTCGCCCAATGGGGCAAGCGTTATCGTCTGGGCGCTACTCATCTGCAGCAGCGCGCCCTCATACTCGGGTCGGGAAGTGATCAGCACCATCGACGCCGTACGCGGGACCACTGCCAGAAAGTCGGCCAACATCGACTCGCTGACCGCATCGATCCAATGCACATCCTCGATGATGAACAGCGCCGGCCTGTTTCGGGTCAATGCCCTCGTGTTGACCAGTTCAGTCAACCGGCGCCGCCGCCTTTCAGGGTCTATCTGGGCCGGAGGCACTTTCGGGTCGGCGATGCTCAACAGGTCATCGAGCAGTAGTAGGTCTCGTGGATCGGCATTCGGATAATGCTGACGCACTTTCGCGCGTGCGGTCTGGTCGTCGAGGTCCCTCACATCGGTGGTCGCTCGCAGCAGCCTAGTGACAGTGTGGAAGGGAACGTCACGAGCGTGCGATTCGCAGAAGGTCCAGAACACTTGGACCCCGTGGCCGGTGGCGATCGTCGAGACCTCCCGGGCCACACGGCTCTTTCCGATGCCGGCGGGCCCAACGACGTTCACCACACCACCGCTCCGGCGAATGGCGTGCTCCATCACCGCGTCAAGCGCTGCCATCTCCCGCCGTCGGCCAATCAGGCTCGCCTCGCTGCGCCCGGCCAGGGAGTCTCGTGGCTTGATGCCAATCAGCCGCCGGGCACGCACCCGTTCGTCGGTGCCCTTGATGTCCACCCACTCCGACTCACCGAGCACCACCGTGTGCTCGACCAGCCGTGTCGTCGACTCCGAGAGCATGACGCCGCCCGGGGGAGCCGCCGATTCCATCCGCTGCGCGAACCCGACAGGCTGGCCGGTCGCGGCGTAGCCCAGTGTCCCGGAGCCGATCTCGCCGGCGATGACCCGGCCTGAATTCAGGCCCACCCGCAGCCGCAAGGCCACACCGTCACGGCTGTGCACGTCGGCGGCCAACTGTTCGGCGTCCTGCTGAATGTCCAGCGCGGCCAGACAGGCGCGGAAAGCGTGATCCTCCAATGCAACTGGAGCGCCAAACAGTGCCATCACCCCGTCGCCGTTGTATTCGACGGTGCCGCCGTAGCGACGTACCGCTATCGCTGACCGCTCGACGAGTTCGGTCATGATCTCGCGCAACCGTTCGATGTCGAGACTGGCCGCGAGGTCCATCGAGCGCACCACATCCGCGAACAGCACCGTCACCTGTTTGTACTCGGGTGCTTCACCCGGCTTCCGAACCGCGGTACCGCACTGGGCACAGAACTTGGCGTCCTGCCACAGGCCGGTGCCGCATGCTGCGCACGCCAGGCCCGTTGTCATCCAAGCACCGCCGATCTCGGGGACATCCACCTCGATCGGCCAAGAGTAGGACGTTCAACACCAGCGGGCGGCGTTATCGACACGCACGCAAACGGATGCGATTCGGCTCAGCGCTGACACCAACTGACGGTGGCGGTCGAGACGGGCGCACCTAATCCAGACGCACGGACTCGACGGTCACCGCCGTACTCGGCGCACCGTCGTCCGACCCGTCCTCGACACCGTCGGCCGCGATCCGGTCGACCACCGCGAGACCGGTCTCGTCGACCGTGCCGAACACCGCGAACGTCGGCGGCATCGCCGAATCCCCGTAGACGACGAAGAACTGACTGCCGTTGGTGCCCGGGCCGCTGTTGGCCATCGCGAGCGTCCCGCGCGGGTAGCGCACCGGTTGCTGCAAGGCGGGATCGGTCATCCGGTACTGGTTCGTGGGGTACTCGTTGGGGAACCGGTAGCCGGGTCCGCCACTTCCCGAGCCCGACGGGTCACCGCACTGCAGCAGCCGGAACGACTCCGACGTGGTGAGCCGGTGGCAGGTGGTGCCGTCGAAGTACCCCTGCTGCGCGAGGCTGATGAAGCTGTTGACCGTGCACGGTGACTTGGCGTTGTCGAGCCGCAGGCCGATCGCACCCGAGTCGGTGACCAGCGTGGCGTCCACGACCGGGGGTGTGGTGGGCACCCGGCCGGTGCGGGGCGGCCGATTGGGCCTGCTGGCGGCCTCGGTGGTCGCCGGGTACTGGCAGTTGGAGCCCAGCGTCGCCGGCGCTTTGAACGGCGGCAGACCGGTCTGCGGAAGCGGGCCGGCCGTAGTGCCGGGAAAACCCGGGTTCTGGGCTCGGTAGTCGTCGACGGCCCGGATCGCGAGGCTCGCGACGACGATGGTCGCGACCAGGAACAGCACGCCGAGAGCGGTCAGGACGTACCCGAGGATCAGGCCCGCCAGCGCCAGGCCGTGCCCCTGCTCGCCGGTGCGCTTGATCTGCGCCAGCGAGAGGTGGCCGAACAGGATGCCGAGCGGCGCGAAGAGGAACGCACAGATCAGCGACGCGATCGCCAGGCCGTTGGTTCCGGTCGGCGGTGGTGGGCGATACCCGGCCCCATACCCGTACCCGTACGGCTGTGGGTCGCCGTACGGGTAGGGCTGCTGCGGCGGTCCCGGTGGAGCCGGTGGCGGAACGGTCACGGGGTCGACACCGGTGGTGTCAGTCCAGCCCGAGGGTCTTGATCTGCACCGGCTTCGCGGGCGGTCCGTCGCCCCCGCCACCCTGCACGCCTGCTGCCGCGATCTTGTCGAGCGTGGCCAGGCCGGTCTCGTCGATGGTGCCGAACACGGTGTAGTTCGGCGGCAACTGCGAGTCCTGGTAGACCAGGAAGAACTGGCTGCCGTTGGTTCCCGGCCCGGCGTTGGCCATGGCCAGCGTGCCGCGCGGGTAGATCACCGGCTGTTGCAGCGCGGGGTCGTCGGGCTGGAACTGATTGGTCGGGTACTCGTTGGCGAACTCGTACCCCGGGCCACCGGTGCCCTTGCCCGTCGGGTCGCCGCACTGCAGCACCGCGAGTCCGCCGGTGGTGAGCCGGTGACACGGGGTGTCGTTGAAGTAGTCCTGCTGCGCCAGGCTGGCGAAGCTGTTGACCGTGCACGGTGCCTTGCCGTTGTCGAGCTGCAGGCCGAGGTTGCCCTCGCTGGTCGTCATGCTCGCGCTGACCTGGGCGGGGTCGGTCGGCACCTTGCCCGTCCGCGGCGGATTGTTCTTCTTGCTCGCTGCTTCCGCGGCGGGGTACTGGCAGTCGGCGCCGAGATCCGCGGGTGCCTTGAACGCGGGCAGTGCGGACCCGTCGGCGGGCGGCTCCTGCGCCGAACTGGCCGCACCACTGGTGGTCGTGGCGGCCGAGGCGGTGGTGCTGCCGGAGTCGCGGTTGGTGATGACGACGGTGGCCACCACCGCGGCGACCAGGGCCACCGCACCGACTGCCGACCCGATGATCGTCAACTGGCGTCGCCGCTTGGCCTGTGCTTCTCTGCGTTCCAGCTGCCGTTCGAGCTTGCGCTTGGCCGCTGCTCGCCGCTGTTCGTTGGTCGGCACCGCCGCTGTCCTCCTGGTCATCGCTTCGTTCTTCGGTGAACGGGGTGTCGCCGGGACGGCGACCTCACTCGCATTCGGCACCGAGTGTGCCAGGAATGCCTGAAAAGAGGTCCCGCGACCCGCACGACCGGCAGTCGACCACGAGGTGGGAAACTGGACTCCGTGTTGATCACCGGTTTCCCTGCGGGATGGCTGCAGTGCAACTGCTACGTCCTCGCCCCGAGTCAGGGCGCTGACGCGATCATCGTCGACCCTGGCCAGAAGGCCATGCCGCGGCTGCGCAAGATCCTCGACGAGAACCGGCTGACCCCGGCGGCGGTGCTGCTCACCCACGGCCACATCGACCACGTCTGGTCAGCGCAGAAGGTGGCGGACACCTACGGGTGCCCGGCGTACATCCACCCCGAGGACCGCGCGATGCTCTCCGACCCGATCAAGGGCTTCGGTCCCCGGCTCGCCCAACTCGCGGTCGGCGTGATGTTCAGCGAGCCGCGGCAGGTGGTCGAACTCGATCGCGACGGCGACAAGCTGGCGCTGGGCGGCATGACCGTCACCGTCGACCACACCCCGGGGCACACGCGGGGGTCGGTGACGTTCCGGATCACGAACGGGCCGGCGGAGATGGCCTTGACGGGCGACACGCTGTTCAAGAAGTCGATCGGCCGCACGGATCTCGAGGGCGGCAGCGGTCGCGACCTCTACACGTCGATCGTCGAGAAGCTGCTGGTCCTCGACGACTCCACCGTGGTGCTTCCCGGGCACGGCGAGAAGACCACCATCGGCGACGAACGCCGGACCAACCCCTTCCTCGAAGGTCTGTGATGAGCGAATTTCAGGCGCCCAAGGGCGTCCCGGATTACCTGCCGCCCGAGTCCGCTGCGTTCGTCGCGGTCCGCGACGGTCTGCTGGAGTCGGCCCGTCGTGCCGGCTACGGCTACGTCGAGCTGCCGATCTTCGAGGACACCTCGCTGTTCGCGCGCGGCGTGGGGGAGTCCACCGACGTCGTGTCCAAGGAGATGTACACCTTCGCCGATCGCGGGGAGCGGTCGGTGACCCTGCGGCCCGAGGGCACGGCGGGCGTGATGCGCGCGGTGATCGAGCACGGCATCGACCGCGGTGCGCTGCCCGCCAAGCTCTGTTACTCGGGTCCGTTCTTCCGCTACGAACGCCCGCAGGCCGGCCGCTACCGGCAGCTGCAGCAGGTGGGCGTCGAGGCCATCGGCGTCGACGACCCGGCGCTCGACGCCGAGGTGATCGCAATCGCCGACAGCGGGTTTCGCGCGCTCGGGCTCGACGGCTTCCGCCTGGAGATCACCTCCCTGGGCGACGACACGTGCCGGCCGCAGTACCGGGAGTTGCTGCAGGAGTTCCTGTTCGAACTCGACCTCGACGAGGACACCCGGCGGCGTGCCGAGATCAACCCGCTGCGGGTGCTCGACGACAAGCGACCGCACGTGCGGGAGATGACCGCCGACGCGCCGGTGATGATGGACCACCTGTCCGACGTGGCCAAGCAGCACTTCGACACCGTGCTGGCGCATCTCGACGCGCTGCGGGTGCCGTACGTGATCAACCCGCGGATGGTGCGCGGGCTGGACTACTACACGAAGACGACGTTCGAGTTCGTCCACGACGGTCTCGGCGCGCAGTCGGGAATCGGTGGCGGTGGCCGCTACGACGGGTTGATGCGCCAACTCGGCGGGCGCGACCTGTCCGGCATCGGCTTCGGGCTCGGCGTGGACCGGACGCTGCTCGCGCTCAAGGCCGAGGGCAAGACGGTGGGGCAGACCAGCGCGGTCGACGTATTCGCCGTGCCGCTGGGCGACGCGGCGAAGCTCGAGCTGGTGAAACTCGGTGCTGCACTGCGTGATGCGGGCGTCCGGGTGGACCTGGCCTACGGCGACCGCAGCATGAAGAGCGCGATGAAGGCCGCCGACCGCTCCGGCGCGTCGATGGCTCTGGTCGCCGGTGACCGCGACGTCGAGGCGGGCACCGTGGGCGTCAAGGACCTCGCCACCGGCGAGCAGGTCGACGTTGCGATCGACGCGGTCGTGGGCAACGTGCTCGCGCGCCTCGGCCGCGTCCGCCTCCTCTGATCCCTGCCGGGCACTCTCGACGAGCGTGCGTGTCTGCGGGCGACACGCCGGGTGGAAACCCGAGTTTGCGCACGCTCGCTGGGTGGGTGCGGTGGGGTGTCCGCGCCGAGTGTCGACTTGAGCCACGCGAAACGCCGTGACGCGTGACACAACGCGACGCTCGACAATTGCCAAATGGATGCGTCACAACCATTCGGTTCGCGGCAGGTCGGGCGTCATCGGACGGACCTCGGACTGCATCCCCCAGGGAATCGGTGTTCTCCGGGGTGATGGGGCCCGTTGCCATTGGCGACCGAGAGATTCACGCTTCATCGACGAGGTGAGTAGTGGTTCGACTTAGAGGAAGCGGAGCCAGGAAGGCGAAGGCCCCTTGGGTACACTGTGACTGCAGGCGGCAGCGTGATGAGACCGTTGAGATGTCCTGCGACACCCCAGCCCCGGAAGGGGGACCTGTGATGGAGCAGTATCTCTACTACGCCGACGGCTCGAGGTCGCTCGTCCGTATCCCACCGACCGGCGGCGCCCCTGACCTCCGACGCCGTTTCGCCGAGCGCTACGTGGGGCCGAAAGACGGATGGGTTGGCCCATTCCCTGCCTGGACCCCGCACGACCCTGCAATTGGTTCCGGCCGCTACTCATCGATTAGCGGCGAGCGAGCCGCCGAGATCGTTGCCGACATCGACGCCATAGTCCCGGATACTCGCGATAGCTGGAGGTTTTGGCCGGACCGCGCTGACGAGTGGACAGTGGCACGAGCCCGCAAGCGTGCGGCGCGGCTAGAAGCTGAAACCGGTCCTAACAGCAGCCATTGGACGATCAACGAGTACTACCGCGACGCCGATGAATTGGAACGGTTGCGATCGTTCTTGGGGCGGCGGAACTCGCCCTGCCTCGCCGGAACCCGACGATGAACCGAAGGGACCGATGGCACCTGAAACTCCGGACCGCCTCCGCCAACCAGCGACCCAGTCATCCGACGATTCTGTGAAGCACTTCCGGCAAGGCGTATCCATGGGTTGGTAGACCTGACCAGTCGATTCCACTCAGGGCATAGCCGGGGCGCTCGCCGAGTGTCCACTTAGGTCACGCGAAATGGCGTATCGCGTGACATAAGTGGCCACTCGACAGCACCGAAGTCTGGCCGCCCCCGAGCCACGTGCCATTGAACCCCTCGCCGCCACCGAGCGCCGCGGTAATGGCAGCATCGACCCTCGTGCGAGTACTGGTGCAGCGGGTCACCTCGGCGCGGGTCGTGGTCGATGGCGACGTGGTGGGGGAAATCACCCCCGTGTGTCAGGGGCTGTTGGCACTCGTCGGCATCACGCACACCGACGACGCCGGCGTCGCCGCGCGGATGGCCGAGAAGCTCTGGCGCCTGCGCATTCTCGACGGTGAGCGCAGTGCTGCCGACGTGGCGGCGCCGATCCTCGTGGTCAGCCAGTTCACGCTGTACGCCGACACGGCGAAGGGGCGGAGGCCGTCGTGGAACGCCGCCGCACCCGGTGCCGTCGCCGAACCCCTGGTCGACGCGATGTGCGACGCACTGCGCGGTCTCGGCGCCGACGTCCAGACGGGCGTCTTCGGCGCCGACATGAAGGTCGAACTGGTCAACGACGGTCCGGTGACCGTGCTGCTCGAACTGTCCTAGCGCCCGGTTCTAGATCGCCATCGCGGCGCGCACGTCGGCCTCCGACGCGGAACCGCCGGTGCCACTCGACGTCACCCGCCCCGACTCGAGGATGTAGTAGCGCTGCGCCGACTCGAGCGCGAACCCGATGTGCTGTTCGACGAGCAGCACGCCGAGACCGCCCCTGCGGGTGAGCGCCGTGATCGCCGCCTCGATCTCGGCGACCACCGAGGGTTGGATGCCCTCCGTCGGCTCGTCCAGGATCAGGCACGTGGGCGTGGTGATGAGTGCGCGCGCGATCGCCAGCTGCTGGCGCTGACCGCCCGACAGCAACCCGGCCCGCCGACCCAGCAGCTCCTTCAGCGCCGGGAACAGATCCAGTTGCTCGTCGATCAGCTGCTTGCCGTTCTTGCGACCGTCGGCGACCACCTGCAGGTTCTCCGCGGTGGTGAGCTGCCCGAAGGACTGCTGACCCTGCGGCACGTAGGCCAGCCCGCGCGCCACCCGGGCGCTCGGCCGCATCTTCGTGACGTCCTCGCCATCGAACATCACCTTGCCGCCCGAGCACTTGAGCAGCCCGACCGCGACGCGCAGCAGCGTGGTCTTGCCTGCACCGTTGTGCCCCATCACCGCGGCCACGCCGTCGGTGGGCACCTCGAGGTTCACCCCGTGGATCACCTCCGAGCGGCCGTATCCGCTGCGGACGTCGACGAGTTCGAGCATCAGGACTCCTCTACCAGAGCGTCGGTGCCCGCCGCGGCCGTGCCGAGGTAGACCTCCTGCACCTTGGGGTTGGCCTGCACCTGCGCGACCGTTCCCTCGGCGATCACCTGCCCGCGGGCGAGCACCGTGACCGACGTCGCGAAGGCCCGCATGAAGTCCATGTCGTGTTCGACCACGACCACGGTCCGTTCGCTACCGATGCGCCGCAACAGGTTTCCCGTCTCCTCGCGTTCGTCGTGGCTCATCCCGGCCACGGGTTCGTCCAGCAGCAGCACGTCGGCGTTCTGGACGAGGAGCATGCCGATTTCCAGCCACTGCTTCTGCCCGTGCGCCAACACCCCAGCGGGCCGCTCCGCCAGGTCGGCCAATCCGGTGATCTCCAATGCCTCCTCGATGGCGGGCGACACCCCGGACCGTCGCCGCAGCAGCGTCCACGCCGACCGCCCCGCGCCTGCGGCGATGTCGAGGTTCTGCAACACCGTCAGCTGTTCGAACACGCTCGCCGTCTGGAACGTGCGGCCCACGCCGAGGCGGGCGATCTGATGCACCTTCTTGCCGAGCAGTTCGACGCCGGACTTGCTGACCGACCCGGTGCCCGACACCAACCCGGTGATGGCGTCGATGACGGTGGTCTTGCCCGCGCCGTTGGGCCCGATCAGGAATCGCAGGTCACCCTGGAAGAGCGTCAGATCCACGTCGCTGACGGCCTTGAACCCGTCGAAGTCCACGGTCAGCCCGCGCACCTCGAGGTACTGCGTGCCCATGCCGACGTTGCCGCCCGCCACCGGCGTCGTTGCGCCGCCCAAGGTCTCGGTCATCGGCTGGCTCCTGCCTTCTCGGGCTCGGGGTCGGGGTCCGGTATCGCCACCGGCTCCGGTTCCGGTTCCGGCTTGCCCTTGCGACGGCGGCGCAGGAAGACGCCGAGTCCCGCGAAGCCGGCGGGGAAGAACCCGACGACAACGATGAACAGCAGGCCCTGGGCGTAGGTCCACTCCGACGGAAAGCGTTCGGAGAACACGGTTTGCGCCCACGCCACGCCGATCGCACCGAGTACGGGTCCGAGCAGCGTCGTTCTGCCCCCGATCGCCACGCCGATGAGGAACGCGATCGACGGCAGAATGCCGACCTGCGACGGCGCGATGAACCCGACGATCGGGGCGAACAGCGCGCCCGCGATGCTCGCGAACAACGCGGCCACCGTATAGGCGACGACCTTGACGTTCGCCGGGTCGTACCCGAGGAAGCGCACGCGCTCCTCGCCGTCACGCACCGCGACCAGCAGTTCGCCGTAGCGGCTCTGCATCAGCTGGCGCACGATCGCGACGACGATCAACAGGACCGCCGCGGCGATGAAGTAGAGCATCTGCTTGTTCACCGGGTCCTTGAGCGCGAACCCGAAGAACGTGCGGAAGTTGTTGAGCCCGTTGCTTCCTCCGATGCTGGTCTGGCCGATCAGCAGGATCGCCAGGGCGGCCGCCAGCGCCTGGGACAGGATGGCGAAGTACGCGCCCTTGACGCGGCGCTTGAACACGCCGAGGCCGAGCAGAGCGGCGATCGCCGTCGGGACGAACACGACCGCCAGCAGCGTGACGATGGGCGATGCGAACGGCTGCCAGTAGGCGGGCAGTTCGCGAACGCCCGCGATCTGCATGAAGTCCGGCACCGCCTGCTTGGTCAGTGCGGCATCGGAGATCTTCAGGTGCATCCCCATGATGTAGCCGCCGAGGCCGAAGAAGACACCCTGGCCCAAGACCAGCATTCCGCCACGGCCCCAGGCCAATCCGATGCCGACGGCCACGATGGCGAAGCACAGGAACTTCGCCAGCAGGCTGAGCCGGAAGTCCGACAGCAGCGCGGGGGCGACGCCGAACAGCGCGACGGCGGCGACGCCGAACCCCGCCCACGTCTGCCAGCGGCCGAGTACGCGTGTCATACGAGGCTCCTGGTCCGAACGGTGAACAGTCCCTGCGGGCGAACCTGCAGGAAGAACACGATGATCACGAACACGATCACCTTGGCCAGCGAGGCGGTGGTGTTGTACTCGATGAAGGAGTTGAAGAACCCCAGCCCCAAGGCCGCGATCACGGTGCCCTTGATGTGGCCGAGACCGCCGACGACGACGACGAGGAACGCGTCGATCAGATAGCTCTGGCCGGTGGTGGGGCTCGTCGAGCCGATCAGCGTCAGTGCTACGCCTGCCACACCCGCCAGACCCGATCCGATGAAGAACGTCGTGATGTCGGTCTTGCGCGACGAGATGCCGCTCGTCTCGGCCAGATCCCGGTTCTGCACGACGGCGCGGATGCGTCGTCCCATCGGGCTCGTCTTGAGCGCCGTGGCCAGCGCCGCCACGCACACGGCGGCGAGGATCAGGATGAAGATGCGGGTCTTGGGCACGACGGCGCCGAAGATCTCGACACCGCCCGACAGCCACGACGGGGCGATGACGTTGACGGCGGGGGCGCCGAACACGTCGCGCGCCACCTGCTGCAGGATCAGCCCCACGCCGAACGTCACCAGCAGGGTGTCCAGCGGCCGGTCGTACATCCGCTGGATCAGCGTGACCTCCAGAACCACTCCCATGAGGCCACCGACGAAGAACCCGATGACCAGTGAGAGCAGCAGGGAGACACCGGCGTTCGAGAACACCTGCTGCACGACGTACGCCGTGTAGCAGCCGGCCATGATGAACTCGCCGTGCGCCATGTTGATGACGCCCATCTGACCGAAGGTCAGCGACAGGCCCAGTGCAGCCAGCAACAGGATCGAGCCGAGGCTCAATCCCGTTGCCAGCTGTCCGATCAGGACATCCACGGATCTATCAGCCGGACAGGCCGGCGGCCCACGGGTAGGACTTCAGGTAGGGGTCCGGCTGGATCGGGCCGGGGGACTCCCACACCGTATAGATCAGTCCGTCGGGCCGGATCTCGCCGATGCGTGCGGTCTTGGTGATGTGGTTGTTCTCGCCGTCGATGGTCACCAGGCCCTCGGGCGCGTCGAACGTGACTCCGCCCGCGTTGTCCTGGATGGCCTTGACGTCGAACGACTTCGCCTTCTCGACGGTGTTCTTCCACAGGTAGACCGAGACGTACGCGGCCTCCATCGGATCCGACGTCGGCTTGTTGGCGCCGTAGGCCTTCTTGTAGGCCTCGACGAACTTTTGGTTCACCGGGGTGTCGATGGTCTGGTAGTAGTTCCAGGCCGTGAGCTGGCCCGCGACGTTCTGCACGCCAATGCCGCCGACCTCTTCCTCGGCGATCGACACCGAGACCACCGGCATCTGCTGCGGGGTCAGTCCGACGTTCTTGTACTCGCGGAAGAAGGCGACATTGGAATCGCCGTTGAGCGTGTTGAACACGGCGTCGGCGTCCGCGCTGCGCACCTTGTTGACGATGGTGGAGAAGTCGGTGGAACCGAGCGGGGTGTAGTCCTCGCCCTTGATCTCGATGCCGTTGGCGCTCGCGTAGGCCTTGATGATCCGGTTGGCCGTCTGGGGGAACACGTAGTCGCTACCGACGAGGTAGAGCGACTTGATGCCCTTCTCCTTCAGATAGTCCAGTGCGGGCACGATCTGCTGGTTGGTGGTGGCACCGGTGTAGAAGATGTTCTTGCTCGACTCGAGGCCCTCGTACTGCACGGGGTAGTAGAGCAGCGCGTTGTTGCTCTCGAAGACCGGCAGCATGGCCTTGCGGCTCGACGACGTCCAGCCGCCGAACACCGCTGCGACACAGTCACTGCTGATGAGCTTCTCGGCCTTCTCCGCGAACACCGTGGGTTCCGACGCGCCATCTTCACCGACGAGTTGGAGCTGCTTCTCCATGACGCCGCCGGAGGCGTTGATCTCGTCGACGGCCAGCTTGATGGCGTCGCGAACGGTGACCTCGGAGATCGCCATGGTGCCCGACAGGGAGTTGAGCGAACCCACCTTGACGGTCGAGCCGGAGGTGTCGACGCACGACTCGGCTGCGGCGCCGTCGGTTTCGCTCGCCTTGCTGCCACAACCGACCAGCAGCAGGCTGGTCGTGGCGATCAGGCTCCCGGCCGCCAGGGCGGATTTGTTGAGCCGCGAGCGGGTGGTACCCCCAGTGGACAACCGCATGAACAACCTTTCGTCGTGCCGCAAGGCGCCGGCACGCGAACAGGATCCGGTGCGGGCGCTGAGGTTTGACGCTCGTCGAGCGTCGATGCGGACGTTAGAGACGCTTTGTTTCTGTGAAATTTCTGTACGTGACGAATGAATTAACGACGTGTTCGCACGGTGTTCACCGGCCGATCGATGGGTATCCGATGCGGCTCCGCGGCCCTGGGTGCGTCGTGTAACGGTGCGGTACGGTCCGTCGATGTGACGATCATGCGTAAGACAGCAGTGGTTGGAACCGCGTTCGCGCTGGCGGCCGCGTCGATCGGACTGAGCCAGACGGCGAGCGCGGAACCCGCCGCACACCAGGTCAGGTACACGCTCTCGGCGTTGGGGCCGGGGGACTTCAATCTCTACTACTCGTTCGCGGCGCCGCCGAGCCTCGAGGCGTACCACGCCGACCCGAACGCGTTCGTCAAGAGCGAGAAGGTGAACCTGGCGCCGGGCGCCCCGTGGGTCTTCGAGACCACGCTGGCCGATTCCCAGTGGGCGTTCCTCTCCGCGAGCGGTGCCGCGCACGCGATGCAGGCCGACCCGAACGTGCGCTGCGAGATCGCCGTCGACGGTCAGGTGGTCGTGGAGCAGACCGGCCCGTTCACCACGCAGTGCCAGCTGCGGTCCTGGAACTGACACCGACGCCGCGGCGCCGGTCCAGTGCGCCGACGGCGACTGCGGCCGCCGTGAGGGCCGACGCGGCGAGGAACGCCGTGGTGAAACCCGACCGGGGGATCGCAAACCCCAGGGCGGTGGAGCCGGCGGCCTGACCGAACGTCAACGCCACGAACAGCATTGCCGTACCGGCCGCGGCGTTGGCGGGATCGATGCGGGTGGTCCACGCGATGAGCGCGGAGGTGGCGGCCACGAACGCCCAGCCGAAGGTGAGGCAGGCGGCCGCGACGATGCCGGCGTGCCGAGGTGCGATGGCAAGCACCGCAACCGCGCACGTCACGAGCGCGCAGGTCAGCATCCACGCGTCGGTAGGGTTCAGCCTGGCCAGCGGCCGGGCGGTCGCGGCGACCGCGGTGGCGCCCACGCCCAGCAGTATCCAGGAGGTCACGGTGTCGCGTTCGGATCCGCCCCCGGTCTCGACGAGCAGGCTGCGACCGTAGGTCCATACCGCGGCTGATCCCGCGCCCAGGAGGACGGCTGCGGCGATGGCGGCCAGGTGGCTCCTGATCCACGCCGTCGGAAGGCGTTGCGCTGTAGGCGCGCTGGCGGCCGATCCCCGGTCGACGGCCAGCAGCACTGCGGCGAGGACTGCCGTGACCACGCCGACGAGGACCCAGCTGGTGCGCCACTGCGGCAGGAGCAGGAGTGCCAACGCTCCGGCGCCCACCAGCCCCGGTCCGGTGCCCGCGTTCACCGCGGACTGCGCGCTGTCGACACGGCGCGGGCTCACGTTGCGTGCGACGATGGTGACCAGCGCCGGTGAGGCGAAGCCTGCGCCTGCCGAGCTGAGCACGGCGTACGCGGCGAAGGCCGCGACGCTGGTGGCGGCCGCCATGCCCAGCACGCCGATGCACGCGGTGGCGGCGGCTGCCAGCACCAGCGCACGCGGCCGGCGGCTGGCGAGGTAGAAGCCGGCCACCGCCGCCGCGCAGTAGACCAGCGAGGAGCCCGACGAGACGTACCCGGCGCCGGCCGAGCCGAGCCCGAGGTCCTTCTGGACGTCGGGAAGGAACAAACCGTACGCCAGCCGGACCAGCCCGTAGGTGGCGGCGATGAAGCTCGTCCCGAACACCACGACGAGTGTCGGACGGACGTCATCAAACGAAAACGATCGTTTCACCTTTGCGAGTCTAGGCTGATCGACATGCCGGTGCGCAAGGGCTCCGAGGAGAAGCTGCTCGACGCGGTCGACGACGTCGTGTTCTCTCGCGGCATCGAGTCGACCCCCGTCGACGCGGTGCTGGCCAGGGCCGGCGTGTCGGCGGCCACCCTCTACCGGGGCTTCCGGAGCAAGGAGGCGCTGATCGCTGCCGCGCTCGAGCGGCGCCACGAACGCTGGCGGCAGGTATGGGACGACGCCGTCTCCGCGGCGAGCGATGACGAGCAGCGCCTGCTGGCGATCTTCGATGCGGTCGACGCATACGCCGATCGCCCGGACGGGGCCCGGTGGTGCGCATTCCTCGGCGCGGCAGCCGAATACGCCGACCCGCCCGCCGAGATCGCCGCGGCCATCGAGCGGGACACCGATCACCTGCGCGGCACGCTGCGGCGGCTCGCGGCCCGGCTGCCGTGCGACGCACCCGACGACCTCGCCGAACAGATCCTGCTGGTGGTCACGGGCGAACTCGCGATGCGGCTGCGCGACGACCGCCGTCGCCGCAGTGCGACGGCACGCCGGGTCGCCGCCGCGGTGGTCGCCGCGGCCACCCGTTCCTGACCATGCCTTGACAGATCATCGAACGCACGTTCGAATGGAGACGTGCGATGGGACGGTCAAGGCATCGAGGTCGACGACGGAGCGCTGCCCGGACTGCAGCGCATCGGCTTCGTCCGGTCGGTGCGCACGCCGCAGTTCGATGGCATCACCTTCCACGAAGTGCTCTGCAAGTCGGCACTCAACAAGGTGCCCGAGGCCTCGGGCCTGCCGTTCCGGTTCACCGTCAACGGCTATCGCGGGTGCAGCCACGCCTGCCGCTACTGCTTCGCCCGACCCACCCACGAGTACCTCGACTTCGACTCCGGCGTCGACTTCGACACCCAGGTGGTGGTGAAGACCAACGTCGTCGACGTGCTGCGCCGGGAGGTGCGCCGCAGATCGTGGACACGCGAGACGGTCGCCCTCGGCACCAACACCGACCCATATCAGCGGGCCGAGGGGCGCTACGCGTTGATGCCGGGAATCATCGACGCGCTGGCCGGGTCAGGGACGTCGATGTCCATCCTGACCAAGGGCACACTGCTGCAACGGGATCTGCCGCTGATCGCCGAAGCGGGCAGGACCGTCGACGTCACCGTCTCGGTGTCGCTGGCGATCGGCGACGCTGATTTGCACCACCAGATCGAACCCGGGACGCCGACACCGCGCGCCCGGCTCAACCTGGTGCGGGCCATCCGCGACGCCGGCCTCGGCTGCCACGTCATGATCGCCCCGGTGCTGCCACACCTCACCGATTCCGTCGAGCACCTCGACGCGCTGCTGGCCGACGTCGCCGCGGCGGGAGCCACCGGGGTGACGGTGTTCGGTCTGCACCTGCGGGGGTCGACGCGCGGGTGGTTCATGAACTGGCTGGCCGAGGCGCGGCCGGAGCTGCTGCCGCAGTACCGCGAGCTGTACCGGCGAGGCGCTTACCTGCCGCAGGACTATCGGGATGCGTTGCGCGACAGAGCTGCTCCGCTGGTCCGTCGACACGGCCTGGAGGCGCGGAACCGGCCGTTCCGCGTGCGGCCCGCACCCGTCGCGGTGGCCGAACTGCAGCCCACACTGTTCTGACCCGAGGGCGTTGGTCTCGGGATCGTCGACGCGTCGTCACCTGTCGGAGGTAGGTTGCGACAGATGCTCGTCGACCGACAGGAGAGCGCCATGACCGTCGTCCTCGTCCACGGAGTGCCCGAGACGGCCGCGGTGTGGGACCTGTTGGTCGCCTCGCTGGCCGATCTCGGCGAGACCGACGTCCGAAGGCTCTCGCCGCCGGGCTTCGGCGCGCCGGTGCCGGACGGCTTCAACGCCACGATGCACGGGTACCGCGACTGGCTGGTGGCCGAACTGGAGGCCATCGAGGAACCCGTGGACCTCGTCGGCCACGACTGGGGTGGCGGCCACGTACTCAACGTCGCGATGGCGCGACCCGATCTGATCCGCACGTGGGTGTCCGACGTGCCTGGCCTGTACGACGCCGAGTACGTCTGGCACGACCTCGCGCAGCAGTGGCAGACGCCCGAGGTGGGGGAGCAGGTGGTCGCGGGACTGGCCGCCATGCCGGTGTCCGATCGCGTCGCCTTCCTCACCGAAGCCGGGATGGCGGCCGAGATCGCCGAACGGGTGGCCCCCGGCGTGGACGAGGCGATGGGCCGGTCGATCCTCACCCTCTACCGCTCGGCCGCACAACCCAACGTGGCGGAGGCCGGTGAACACCTCGAAGCGGCCGCCGCACGACCGGGTCTCGCGCTGCTGCCGACCGAGGACCACTACGTCGGTACCCCCGAGCAGAAGCAACGTGCGTCGGCCAAGGCGGGCGCCCGGGTCGAGGCACTCGACGGGCTCGGGCACTGGTGGATGACGCAGGATCCCGCGTCCGCGGCGGCGGTGATGGTCGACTTCTGGCGGGCCCACCGGGGCTGACCCCCCCGGGTCCGCAGGCCTACGACACTACGACCGGGCAGGTTCGGTTCGTTCCGCCAGTTCCTGGTCGATCTCGTCGAGTTCCAGGTGGCGGCGGTCCTCGGCGAACCAGATCGCGGCCATCGCTATCAAGGTCGACAGGATTGCGAAGGCGATGACCATCCACAGTTCACCGTCGCCCCACATCACCATCGCGCTGGCGAGCGCCGGGGTGAAGCTCGCCAACAGGATCGACGCCATCTGATAGCCGATCGAAATGCCTGAATACCGCACGGCCGTGGGGAACATCTCGCAGTACAGGGCGGGCAGGGGTGCATAGACCATCGCATGGCCCAGTGCCAGGAAGAGCGTGACGCCGGCAACGATGCCCCACAGCTCACCGGTGTCGACCAGAGCGAAGATCGGCCACGCCGTGATCACGATGAGCGCGCCGCCGATCAAAAACGTTCTCGATCTTCCGATGCGATCCGAGAGTCGGCCGAACACCGGGATCATGATGATGTTCGCGGTCGCCCCGACCATCGATGCGATCAATCCATACGATCGAGGCGCGCCGAGTGTGGTCGTCACGTACGACAACACGAACGTGGTGAACAGGTAGTAGTTTCCGGCTTCGGCGAATCGGCCGAAGATCGCGATCAACAGCGGCTTCTTGTAGTCGCGAAAGAGCACCACGGCGGGTGCCTTCCGCTTCTCCAACTCGGCTTCCATCTTGGCCTTCTCGGTCAAAAACGCCGGACTCTCGGAGGCCCGGAGGCGGATGTACAGGCCGACGAATGCGAGCACGATCGCAAACAGGAAGGGAATCCGCCATCCCCAAACTTCGAATGCGTCACCGGAGATCCACGACGACAACGTCACCACGGCCGTTCCCAGCAGCAGGCCCGCGGAGACCCCGATCTGTGGCCAGGATCCGAAGAATCCCCGTTTCTCGCGGGGAGCGTTCTCTACTGCGATGATCGCGGCGCCGCCCCACTCCCCGCCGACGGCGAAGCCTTGAGCTAGTCGCAACAGGCACAGCAGCAGCGGTGCTGCCACCCCGATCTGTGCGTAGGTGGGGAGGAAGCCGATGGCGGCCGTCGCCACCGTCATGATGGAGAAGGTCATGATCAGCGTGGCCTTCCGGCCGATCCGGTCGCCAAGGTGACCCGATACGAACGCTCCGACCGGTCGAGCGAGGAATCCGACGCCGAACGTCGCCAACGCGACGATCTGACCCACCGGCCCAGAGAGATTGGGAAAGAACAGGGAGCCGAAGACGAGGGCAGCGGACGTACCGTAGATCGTGTACTCGTACCATTCGACGATGGCACCGATGGTGCCGGACTGCATCGATCGCCGGCGGATCTTCTCCGGCGTCAGCGTGGCGGTGCTCATGATTCTCCGATCGGGACGATGCGAGTTAGTCGGTGAAGGTGTGGTCGGACCACGCCAGCGGTTGTCCGCGGTACTTGGCCGCCCGCACGTCGCCGGAACGCGCATGTCCCTCGAACAGTTCGACACGCGCCGCACGCCCGCACAACTCACCGAAGAATGCGCTCGAGTCGGTGTCGGTGACTTCCTGATACGTGACAGTCCGCAGGTACTTGCCGACCCAGAGGCCGCCGGTGTAACGGGCGGCGCCGCGAGTGGGCAGAACGTGGTTCGTACCAATCACCTTGTCTCCGTACGACACACACGTGCCCTCGCCGAGGAAGAGCGCGCCATAGTCATGCATCTTCTCCAGCGCTTCCCGCGGGTTCCGGGTCAGGATCTGGACGTGCTCGGAGGCATACTCGTCGGCCAAGGCGTATGCCTGGTCGAGGGTGTCCACGACGCGAACCTCGCCCCAGTCGCGCCACGCGGGTTCGGCGAAGTCGCGGGTCGGCATGTCGACCAGAATGGCCTCGACGTGCTCGATGACGGCACGTCCCAGGTCCGCGCTGGTGGTGATCAGCACTGCCGGCGAGTCGGGCCCGTGCTCGGCCTGCGACAGTAGATCGACCGCGACGATGAATGGATCGGCGTATTCGTCGGCGACGATGAGGACTTCAGTCGGGCCTGCGAATAGATCGATCCCCACCTCGCCGAACAACTGCCGCTTGGCTTCTGCGACGAACGCGTTGCCCGGTCCGGCGAGCATGTTGACGGGTCGGATCGTCTCGGTGCCGATGGCCATGGCTGCCACCGCCTGGATGCCGCCGAGCAGATAGATCTCGTCGGCACCCGCCAGGTGCATGGCGGCGATCGTGGCGTCGGGAACCTCTCCGCGAATCAGCGGCGTGCATGCCGCGACCCTCTCGACCCCGGCGACCTTCGCCGTCACGATCGTCATGTGGGCGCTGGCCAACAGCGGGTACTTGCCACCGGGGATGTACGCGCCGGCGGCCTGGACCGGAACGTTCTTCTGGCCGAGGAAGACGCCTGGAAGAGTCTCGATCTCGAAGTCGCTCAACGACTCGAGCTGCTTGCGTGCCATCACCCGGACCTGCTCCTGAACGAACTCGATGTCGTCGAGGACTTGGCGCGGAACACGCGCGATGATCTCGTCGATCTTCTCGGGGGTGAGCAAATAGCTGTCGGCCGAGTACTTGTCGAACTTCTCGCTGTACTCCCGCACCGCAGCGTCGCCGCGAGTGCGGATGTCTTCGATCACGTCTTCGACCGTGGACCGCACCGACTCGGTACTGCCCCGCTCGACGCTGTCGCGCCGAGGGGTCTTGAGGTCCTGAGTCGAGATAGCGGTTCGCGGCGCGGTGGCCATCGTCATGAGATTCCTCCATCGATGTAGTCGAGGCGGCGTTGCCGCCTAGGTCACTCGTCGTGGGGAAGGTGCTCTCCCTCACTTCGAGATTGAGTGTATACGTATGCATCCATAGATCCAAGAGGTCAACGCAGTTTGGTGCACTTAAGTCATTGAAATGCATCTACGATTAGACGATGAATGGCTACGTATCCATTACCGGTGCCGTAGACAACGGTGGGCTGGGTGCATCGTCCGACCCGACATGCGCCTCGGGGTCACCCGCGCGGGTCGTTCGGATGTCGGCTCCACCGTGGCAGGATCGCTGTCACGGCAGGGCAACGGTGCCTCGGAACGGCGGTCGCCCGGCGAGGGTGAGGAGTGGATGGGTATGACGACCAGTCGCGACGTCGCCCGTGTCGCAGGAGTATCGCAAGCGACGGTCTCCCGTGCTTTGAGCGGCGGCAGCGTCAGCGCAGCGACCCGAGAGAAGATCCTGCAGGCCGCCAAAACCGTTGGCTACGTGCCCAATCTGGGTGCGCGCGCCATGAAGACCGGGCGGGTCGATACCGTCGGCGTCGTCGTCGCCGACCTCACCAACCCGTTCTACCCCGAAATCCTCAACGCGTTGACCGAGTACCTCGATGCAGCGGGTAAGAAGGTCACGCTATGGAACTCGGACGGCCCCGGCAACGACGCCGCACTCGAAGCCATCAACGCCGGATCGGTCGACGGCGTCATCTTCACGACCGTCATCGAAGCGTCGACGCCGCTTCGTGCCGCGCTCGGCAAGCACAGTCCGGTCGTGCTGATCAACCGCACAGTCCAAGCGCTGGCGTGCGATCAGGTATCCAGCGACAACGAAGCAGGCGGCAGGGCAGTGGCCGAGTTCTTCGTAGCAAACGGGCATCGCAGGATCGCGTTCATCGGAGGCCCGTCAGTGGCCAGCACAGCGAGGGACCGACGCCGGGGGTTCGCCAACGGGCTCGGTGCGGCCGATCTGCCGCTACTGCCCGAACTCACGCTGGAGGGCCCCTTCAGCCACGACTTCGGTTACACCGCGACGACCCGGTTGCTCCGCAGCGACGATCCGCCGACCGCCATCTTTTGCAGCAACGACCTGATCGCCTTCGGCGCACTGGATGCTGCTCGGGCAGAAGGGGTGTCGGTGCCCGAGAGCCTCTGGATCGTCGGGTACGACGACATCGCAATGTCCTCGTGGCCTGCCTTCGACCTCACGACGGTCCATCAGCCGAGCCGGGTCATGGCGCGAGCCGGCGCTCAAGCGCTCCTCGACCGCATCGAAGACCCGACGGCGCCGTACAAGACCTTGACGTTCCGTTCCCACCTCGTGCTCCGGGGGACGGCGGGGGCAGGCGCGTCCGCGACGGGGGAGTCGACCTGACCCGCCCCGGGTCCGTCAGTTCTTGTTGCGCTTCACCTGGTTGAACGGAACGCCCCGGTCGGGTGCGGGTTCGCGGGGGAAGCCGAGGACGCGCTCGCCGATCACGTTGCGCGCGATCTCGGTGGTACCGCCGCCCAAGGATGCGGCCTGGCGCGACGGGTAGCGGCTACCGAAGGTGAACAGGCCGCTGCCGTCGTCGACGACGCCTGCGGGACCGGCGATCTGGAGCGCGGTGTCGACCTCGAACTGCACGGTCTCAGCATGGGTGATGCGGATGATGGAACCGGCTGCCGACGGCAGCGATCCGTCGAGCACCCCGTGGTACACGTGGTCGACGAGTTGTTCCTGGACGGCTCGGCGCACCAGCGCCCGGCCCGCCATCGCGCGGATCCGCTCGTTTCCGGTCTGCCCGGTCGCGCGCAGCAGTTCCACGTAATCGACCGTCTGGTCCGTCGACCCCTCGGCGCCGATGCCGCTGGCGAACTCGGAACCGCCGCCGACGGCGCGACGTTCGTGGAACATCTGCCGTGAGGCCACTTCCCAGCCCTTGTCGACCTCGCCGACCACGGCGTCGTCGCCGAGTTCGAGGTCGTCGAAGAACTCCTCGCAGAACTCGTTGCCGCCGTCGACCTGCTTGATCCTGCGCATGGTGATGCCGTCGGCGGCCAGCGGCACCAGGAACATCGTCAGCCCCTCGTGCTTCGGGACGTCCCAGTTGGTGCGCGCGAGCAGCAGCCCGTAGTCGGCGGCGAACGCGCTGGTGCTCCACGTCTTCGCGCCGTTGACGATCCACTTGTCGCCACGCCGGTCCGCGCGCGTGATGACACCGGCGAGGTCGGACCCGCCGCTGGGCTCCGACAGCAGCTGGACGAGCACCTCCGCACCGCTGATCGCCCCGGCGATGTGGGTGCGCTTCTGGTCTTCGGTGCCGGTGTCGAGAATCGTTGCCGCGCAGATCGTGAACGTCGGGGTGTTCAGGATGAGCGGGAGTTCGTACTCGCGCGACACCTCGTTGAACGCGCGCTGGTACGCGATCGGCAGGCCCAGCCCGCCGTATTCCCGGGGGAAGCAGATCCCGGCGAAGCCACCCGAGTGCAGCAACTTCTGCAGTTCGCGGGCGCGCAGCCATGGACCCTCCTCGCCGCGGTCGACGTAGGGCGGATCGGCCGGGTCGACGCGAGGCATGTTGTCCGCCAACCAGGTTCGTGCCCGATCGGCGAACTCCGCCACCGTCTCGGTGCTCACCGGTGCGTCGGTGGTGGTGTCGGTCATGATGCGGACTCCAACTCTTCGGTGAGCGCATAGACGCGCAGGTCGTGTTCCTCCGGGGTGCCCAACATGGCTCGGTTCAGGGTCGCTCGCCGCAGGAACAGGTGCAGATCGTGTTCCCAGGTCACGCCGATGCCGCCGTGCAGTTGCACGCAGTGCTGCAACATGTCCGGTGCGTGCTCGCCGACGTAGGACTTCGCGACGCTCACCAGCCGTTCGGCGTCGTCGGAGCGGGCGCTCACCGCGGCGACCGCCGCACGCGTCGTGGCGCGGCACGCCTCCAGCCAGATCTTCATGTCCGCGTACCTGTGCTTGAGCGCCTGGTACGACGCCAGCGGCCTGCCGAAGGAATGCCGGTCGAACGCCCACTGCACGGTGAATGCGAAGACCGAGTCGAGAATCCCCACGACTTCCGCGCACTGCAGCACCTGGGCGATCTGGGCCTGCCGGGCGATCAGGGCCGGCGTCTGCTCGGCCGTGCCGACCGCCGCGTCCTGCGCCACCTCGACGCCGTCGAACGTGATGCGTGCATACCGCTTGACCAGGTCGAGGGAGTTCTGCGCCTCGACGCGGACGCCGGCGGCGTCGGTGGGAACGAGGAACTGCCGGGGCACGCCGTCGGCCACGGCCACCAGCAGGATGATGCCGCTCTCGGTGCCCGCTTCGACGCGGTCCTTGACGCCGTCGATGCGCCACCCCGACTCGGTCGGAGTGGCGGTGACGGTGGGCTCCTTCGGGGCCCATCCCCGACCCGGTTCGTACACCGCCCAGGAGGCGACCAACTCGCCGGCGACGAGCGATTCGATGACGGCCGAGTGCCTTTCGACGTCTTCTGCGTCGACCAGGCCGGCGAGTACGGTGCTGACCGGATGCAGTGGGCCGGGAGCCACGGAGCGCCCGATGAGTTCGGCGACCAGCGCCAGGTCCGCTACGCCGTCACCGGAGACGCTGCCGCCGCCGAGGTCCTCGGGCACCAGCAGGCTGGTCCAACCGAGTTCGGCGGCGCGTCGCCACCACTGCGGGTGAAAGGTCTCACCGGCGGCGTGCAGTTCGCGCACGTGCGTCAGCGAGCCCTCCCGCTGCAGGAACTCCTCGGCCGTCGACGCGAAGAGGACTTGTTCCGGGTTGGCGACTCGTGTCATGAGATCGGGTGAGCCTCTTCTGTCGTGGGTGGGGCTGCTGGTGGATCGGGTCAAGGCCTGAAAGTGGCGTATGCCCATTTTGGTAATGACGTTACCACCAGGCGAGCAGCGTAGACACCCCCGAATCGGCGAGAATGTGGCGGCCGCTCAGCGCACGTCGGCGGGCCGCCGGGCGGGGCTCACTTGCGCAGGGCGCGCAGGCAGAAGTCGTAGATGTGCTTGCCCTCGAGAGGGGTGCCGTTGAGTTCGGCGCCGAGCACCCGCAACCGCATCGCACCCATCGCGGACTGCATGATGAGCGTCGCGGAGGCGTCGACGTCGAGGTCGGGCGCGAAGACGCCCTCGGCGATGCCGCGGTCGATGATGTCGCCGATGAGCACCTTGACCGGGGCCAGCACCCTGGCGTACTCGGCGGGGACGGTCTCGGCCAGGTGGTCGTTGTAGAACGTCAGACCCCTGTTGATGCTGTCCTGGGTGGTCGACGACGCGGGAGCGCTGACCTTTTCGATCAGCAGGAGCAGGGCCTCGGCGGCACCGAGGTCGTCGGTGTCGGCGCGCCAGCGCAGCGTGGACTCCGCCATGATCTTCTCGATCAGGGCGAGCAGGAGTTCGTCCTTGCTCGAGAAGTGCTGATAGAACGACCGCAGCGACGTCTTCGACCGCTCGACGACTTCGAGGACGGTGAAGTCCGCCCTGCCGGTCTCGCCGAGGATCGACAACGCCGACCGCATGAACCGGGTGGCGCGCGACTCTTCTTCGACCGTCCCGGCAGCGGCCGGCACGGCGCTCGCGCGCCTCGTCGGCTCACCGGGCTGGGTCGCTCCGCTCCGGGCCACGAGAACGACGTTACCGTTTCTCGCGAGTCTGTGGTGTGCTTGGCGGCGAGTTTCGGCAGCCCGAGATTCGACAGCGGAACATCCGACAGCGGAAGGGGCGTCATTCCATGACCACGCAGCCCGATCAATCGCAGTGGACCCTCGCGGGGCTGCTCGAGCTGTTCGACGTCGAGCCCGACGGCGACCGGTTCATCGGCCAGACGGGTCTCGCCGGGGCCGACGAACGTCAGGTCGTCGAGGGCACCCAGGTGCTCGCGCAGGCGATCGTCGCGGTCGCGAAGCGCTTCCCGGAGAAGTCCGTTCGATCCGCGACCGCCGTGTTCGCGCGTGCCGTGCTCGTCGGACCACCGGTCGAGCTGACCGTCGACGTCGTCGCGGAGGGACGGACCACCGCCACCGCCGTGGTGTCCGCGAGCCAGAACGGCAAGCGCTGCATCACGGCGACCGTCTTCACCGACGTCCCGTCCGCCGACGTCATCCGGCACCACCTGCCGCGGCCCGACGTCACTGCACCCGCCGACGCCAACCCCGGTGACATGCCGATGGTGGGCCGCGAGCTGCGGCTGGTCGACGTCGTCGACGTCAACAGCCCCGACGAGGTCGGACCGCCGGAGCTGCACGCCTGGCTGCACTACGACCCGGTGCCGACGCGCGACGACCTCGCCAAGGCGCTCATCGCGTACTTCACTGGCCACCTTGGCATCTCGACCACGATGCGGGCGCACGAGGGCATCGGCACCGCCCAGGCACACCTGACGGTGTCGACCGCGCCGATGACGATCGCGGTCAGCTTCCACGAGCCGTTCACGTGGTCGGACTGGATCCTCTACGGCCACGAGAGCACCCAGGTAGGCGCGGGGATGTCCTACATTCGCGGGACCGTGCACACCGAGGCGGGTGACCTCATCGCCTCCTTCGCCCAGGACGCGTTGATCCGGCCACTGCGGACCACCGACACGTCGATCGACGCGTCCGCCCGGCTGTAGGACGCCGGTGAGCCTGGTCGCCGGTCACGGACCGCTCAGCTCTCGGCGCGCCGGCCGGCTGTCACCACCGGTCGGCGGGTCAATGGTGCTCGTCGAGCCGCATCCTCGGCGGGTGCGGGCCGTGCGGGGCGACGACGTGGTGCTCGACACCGAGCGATGCCTGCTGGTGCATCGCGAAGGGCACCCGCTGAGCTACGCGTTCCCGGCGGAACTGGCGGGTGCTCTCCCGGCAACACCCGTACCGGAGGCGCCCGGCTACGTCACGGTGCCGTGGACGGCGGTGGACGACTGGTTCGAGGAGGGCCGCCGCCTGGTCCACTACCCACCGAACCCGTACCACCGCGTGGACTGCAGGCCGACGACGCGGCGGCTGCGCGTCACCGTCGGTGGCGAGACGCTGGTGGACACCGACCAGACCGTGATCGTGTTCGAAACCGCCCTGGCACCACGGCTGTACGTGGACCCGGCGCACGTGCGCACCGAGCTGCTGCGCGCGACCGACACGTCGAGCTACTGCAACTACAAGGGCGTCGCCACGTACTGGGCGGCGATCATCGGCGAGACCGTCGTCCCGGACGTCGCGTGGAGTTACGCCGAGCCGTTGCCGGAGACCGAGCCGATCCGTGGCTTCTTCAGCTTCGAGGGCGACGGGGTGTCGGTATCGGCCGAACTGCCCGCCGCCGATCAGACCTTCAGATAGCCCTTCTCGGCCGGTATCTGGGCCGCGGTGACCAGGGACGACCCGTCACCTGCGAGCCACACGACGATGTCGGACACCAGATCCGGGGCGGCCAGCGAGTCGGTCGGCAGCGCGCCGGGGGAGAAGCTGTGGATGAACCTCTGGTGGTCGGCGAACATCTGGTACATCGAGACGTCGTTGCCCATCGGGGTGTCAGTGCCGTAGGGGTGCACCGAGTTGACGCGAATCCCGTACTCGCCCAACTCGACTGCCAGTGAGTTGGTCAGGCCGACGACGCCGAACTTCGACGCGCAGTAGTGGCCGCACCCCGGCACTGCCTTGACGCCTGCCGCGGAACTGATGGTGATGATCGAACCGCCGTTGCCTGCGTCGATCATGGCGGGGACCGTGGCCTTCACGGTGTTCCACACGCCGGTGAGGTTGGTGTCGATGATCTCCTGCCACTGTTGCGGCGAGATCTCCCACAGTCGGCCCCAATTGAGCACGCCCGCGTTCGCGACGACCACGTCGAGGCGGCCGAACTGCTCGACCGCCTCGGCGACCACCCGCTGCTGGCCCTCGAGGTCGCGCACGTCGACTTCCTTGGCCAGGATCTTGCGGCCCTCACCCTCCACCAGACTCGTCGTCTCGGCCAGGTCCTCGGGTGTCGCATGGGCGTAGCCGTTGTGCTCGGCGACCGGACCGCATGCGTCGATCGCCACGATGTCGGCACCTGCCCGTGCGAGTCGTACGCAGTGCGACCGGCCCTGGCCGCGGGCGGCGCCGGTCACGTACGCGACGCGCCCGGCCAGCGGGGTGTCGGGATCGCTCATGCGGGTTGCTCCTCGAGGTCGGACGTGGCCGGTCGCGAGATGGCGGACCGGCGGGAGAACTGGTAGTCGCTCAGCGGGGAGTGTCGGGCGAAACGTCTTGAGCCGGTGATGGTCTGGGGCCGGTGGTAGACCGTGTCGCCCTGGGAGTTGATGAAGTACGTGTTGAGCCCAGGGTTGCAGTCGGTGAAGTAGGCGTGGGCGGTCCTACCCCGCTTGGCCATCGTCGCGTTCCATCGGTTGAACGCGTCCTGCGACACCTCGACGACGTCGTCGCCCCGCCGCCTGGTCTCGTCGATGATCCGCACCGCATGCGCGGCGATGGTCTCCACGAAGTCGGGCCAGGCGAACCCCACGAAACCGTTCGGTCCCACGATCTCCCACCGGTTGGGCAGCCGTGGATGGGCGGTGCCCGCGTAACTCTGCAACCCATGCGCGCGGTAGTAGGCGGCGAGGTCGAAGCCGTTGCTGCCCAGAACGGTTCCCTCGCGGTACGTCTCGGGGTCGGTCCACAGCTCGTAGCCGGTGGCCAGCACCAGCAGGTCGGCCGGGTGGTCCCGGCCGTCGCTGGTGCGGATCCCGTCACGGGTGATCCGCTCGATCGGTGTCGTGACGAGTTCGGTGTTGGGGCGGTTGAGTGCGGGGAGGAACGCACTGGAGATGACGGGACGCTTGGCCATGATCCCGTACTTCGGCACCAGCGCCCGGCGCGTCCGCCCGTCCCGCACGGTCGCGCGCAGCAGCAGCCGGTAGAGGGCGCGGCAGTAGCCGTCGTACCACGGCATGACGCGTTTCAGGACCGGCTCCGGTAGCCGGGCGAATACGTGCACGATCGGCACGATCATGGCCGCGTCCATCAGCATTCGCCCCGCCACGTTGATGGCGGGCACGACACCGGGCAGACGCAGCACGCGCCGCATCGACGGTGGGATGTCGAAGTCGACCTTCGGAAGCACCCAGGCCGGCGTGCGCTGGTACACCTCCAGGGTGCGGGCGACGGGCGCGAGCGCCGCCGAGATCTGTACGCCGCTCGAGCCCGTGCCGATCACCGCGATCCGCTTGTCGCGGGCGTCATAGGAGTCGTCCCACGCGTTTGGGCGCAGGATCGTCCCGGCGAAGTCCTCGAGGCCCGGGATGTCCACGGTCTCCTTGGCGTTGACGTATCCGCCGACGGAGCTGATGAGGAACCGCGCCGAGAAGGTGCGCCCGTCGCGCGTACTCAACAGCCATCGGCCTGATCGGTCGTCCCAGCGCTGCTCGGTCACCTCGGTGTGCGGTCGGAGCAGCGGGTAGAGGCCCAGCGCGGACGCGGTGTCGCGCAGGTAGCGGTGGATCTCCGGGCCTGGTGCGAACAGGCGACTCCAGTCGGGATTCGGTGCGAACGAGAGCTGGTACCACAGCGTGGGGATGTCGACGGCGAGGCCGGGGTAGTGGTTGTCGCGCCAGGTGCCGCCGAAGTCCGCGCCGCGCTCCAGGATCACGACGTCGTGAATGCCTCTCTTGCGCAACAGGTGTGCGGCAGCGATGCCGCCGGGGCCCGCGCCGATGACGACGACCTCGTGGTGGGCTTCGGTCATGCGATTCCTCCGGTGAGTCCAGTGACGACGTGGTCGGTGACGAATCGCCGTACCGCGCGGGGATTGTCGAGGTTGACTCCCATGGGAGGCAGTAGCTCGAAGCTGAACAGGATGCGGACGATCCACTCGCCCGCGCGTTTGGCGTCGATGCCGGGGCCGACTTCGCCGCTGCTCTGGGCGGCCTTGACGAGCGGCTGCCACAGGTCGATGGCGCGGTGGACCAGGTCGTCACCGCTGTGGCGCAGCAACAGCACCAGGATGGGTTCGTTGATGCCACCGGGCACGACGTGGTCGGAGCGCTGCCGGTGAGCACAGATCAGCTGGGCCGCGGCCGCCACCTGGTCGGCCAGCGTGCCGGATCGGTGCACCTCGTCGGCCATCGTGTCGACGAACGCGGAGGCGAGGTGATCCAGCGCGACCTTGATCGCGTGCTCCCGACTGCCGAACGCGTTGTGGACGGTCCCGCGGGACACGCCTGCGGCGTCCGCGACGGCGGTCAGGCTGAAGCGGCGGGGGCCGAGGTGGCGCAACGTGTCGGCCGCTGCCCGAAGGAGGGTGATCGAGGGGGTCCGAGGCGGCGGGGCGACGTCGGGCATTTGAACACTTTAACGAAATGTGTTCAATGTGGTCAGCGCTTTGGGATTACTGGCCGATCCGAGGTGAATCGACGTCCCAGCCGTGGTGGACCACGTCGTGGAGGTGGTAGACCGCGATGGTCGACACCGTGAACCTGCTCCCGTTGCTGCGCAGCCCCGGTCGCGACCATTCGTCCGCGGACACCGACGCGTACGTGTCGGCGACCCGGTGCGCGGCCTGTACCAGTTCCTCGGTGACGACCGCGGCATGCTGGGAGGCGTAGTCGTCCTCCGCCGCGGTGGCGTCCTGATCCCAGTTCGGGAAGAGTGGTTCGTCCTCGGCGAGCATCAACCGGACCCTGCCGTCGAACATGCGGTGCACGTCCCTGACGTGACAGCCGTACTCGAGCACCGACCACACCGTGGGATCCGACCGCTCGCGCACGGTGGGCCCGGACAGTCGCAGGACCCAGTCGGCCGCGTCGCGGCGGATGGCCGCGGAGACGTCGTGGTGGGACGTCGACGCGGCGTCGAAACCGCATTCGTCACAGGGTCGTTCGAGGACCCACGTCCAGTCCTTCGTGTCCGGCTCGATGCCGTCCGGGCTGCCGGCCTCGGCCGTCATCCCTGGTGCAGGTCTTGGGCGGCGAAGGTGTCGCACGCGTTCACGTCACCGGTGCGATAGCCCTCGGTGAACCAGTACTGCCGTCCGGCGGCCGAGCCGTGCGTCCACGACTCGGGGCTGACGCGACCCTGGGTCTTCTCCTGGATGCGGTCGTCACCGACCGACGCCGCTGCCGACAGCGCATCGGCGATGTCCTTGTCGGTCAACGGCTGCAGGAACGGTTGACCGGTGCTCTCCTGCTTGGTGATCGCCGCGTAGTGCGCCCAGATTCCCGCGTAGCAGTCGGCCTGTAGTTCGGTGCGGACGCCGCCGCCTTCGGGGCCGGTCGCGTCCTGCTGGGCCCTGCCCAGGGTGCCCTGCAGGTTCTGCACGTGGTGGCCGTACTCGTGGGCGACGACGTACTCCTGCGCGAGCGGGCCGCCGCTGGAGCCGAACTCGGTCTTCAACGTCTCGAAGAAGTCGACGTCGAAGTAGGCCGTCTCGTCGGGCGGGCAGTAGAACGGTCCGACCGCTTCGGTGGCCGGCCCGCACTGCGTCCCGACGTCGTTCTGGAACAACTCGATGGTGGGACGCCGGTAGTCCGGGAGCAGTTGAGTCCAGACGGCGTCGACCGAGTTTCCGGTCGCCACCACGCGGCACTCGACGATGTTGTTCGCATCCGCGCCGGTGCGGCACTGGCTCAGGTCGAAGCCAGGCGTCTGCACGCCCTGCGAGTCGTACTCGCCGGTGCCTGGGCCGGCGCCCATGGTGCTCGGGTCCACCCCGAGGAACAGCGCGACCACCACGATGATCAGGCCGCCGAGACCGCCGCCGACGGCGATCCCGCGTCCACCGCCGCCCCCGCCACCGCTGGATCGGGTGTTGCTCGTGTCGATCTGCATGCCCTCGTTGAACGTCATGCGCGCTCCATTCATCGACACGTCAGGGGTAGCTGCGCCGCAGCCGCGTTCAGCTTCGCACACTAGGATTTCCCCGTGACGGCTCAGCGCGAAACCGCGGCGGATCGAACGATCGCGCAGACCCGCCACGGGGCCCTGCGGGGCGCCGTCGAGGGTGGGGTCAACGTGTGGCGCGGCGTGGCATATGCCGAGCAGCCGGTGGAGCAGCGCCGCTTCCTCGCCCCCGTTCCGCTCGAGCCGTGGTCGGGCGTTCGCGACGCCGTGGAGCACGGGCCGCTGCCGCCGCAGGGCCGGTCCTTCGTCGGCGGTGGGCGCGACGACCCCAAGATCCGCGACGAGGCGTGCCTCACGGTGACGGTGTGGTCGCCCGATCCGACGGCATCGCTCCCGGTGATGGTGTGGATTCCCGGCGGTGCGTTCGTCTACGGAGCCGGCCAGCTGCAGCTGTACAACGGCTCGCGGCTGGCGGCCAACGGCGGTGTCGTCGTGGTCAACGTGACCTATCGACTGGGCGTGTTCGGCGGCTTCGACCTCAGCGCGCTCGGCGACGGGTTCGACGACAACCTGTGCCTGCGGGATCAGCTGGCGGCGCTGTCCTGGGTGCGCGACAACATCGCGGCGTTCGGCGGCGACCCCGATCGGGTGACGGTGTTCGGCGAATCCGCCGGTGCGACATCGGTGTTGGCGCTGCTCGCCACGCCCGCCGCTCGCGGCCTGTTCACCCGCGCGATCGCGCAGAGCCCCGCCCTACCGCTGATCGCGGACCGCGAGACCAGGGCCAGGCGGGCTTGGCGCTTCCTGGAGCGGCTCGGCGTCGGCGTCGACGAGGTGAAGGCGCTGCCGCAGCGTCGCCTGCGCCGTGCGGCGGGTGAACTGCAGGGGGAGAGCGCGGCGGACAGTCCGCACCTCGCCTACGGGCTCACCCACGGCGTCGACCTGCTGCCCCGGCACCCGATCGACGCGGCACGGGCGGGCGCCGTGGCGCGCATCCCGCTGATCGTCGGCACCAACACCCACGAGGCGTCGATGTTCGCGTGGGGCAAGCCGCCGATGCTGCCGACGACCCTCGACGGGATCGAGTCCTACTTCTCCCGAACCGCGCCCCACGCCAAGGACGACGTGCTCGCCGCCTACCCGGCGTACCCGCGGCGCAGCGCGCTGGTGGCCTTCGGCGCCGATGCGATGTTCGGCGCACCCACGTGGGCATTCGCCGACGCGTACAGCGCGCTCGCGCCGACGCACGTCTACCGGTTCGACCACGCCACGTGGACGCTGCGCGCGCTGGGTCTGGGGGCCACCCACGGCAGCGAGATCGTGCACGTGCAGCACAGCTACTCGTCGTATCTGGGGCGCAAGATCCACCCGCTGGGCCGCCGCGTCCAGCCCGCGGTGGGCCGCCGCATGCAGCGGACGTGGCTGGACTTCGCCAAGGGCCGCCTCGGCGTACAGGAGGGCGGGGAGTGGCCGCTCTACGACGACCGCGACCGACGCACCCGGGTGATCAGGTCCACCCGCGACGAGACCGTCGCCGACCCCGACCGGGTCAGGCGTTCGGCGTGGGACGGGTTGTACTGAACCGCTCGTCGGTATAGCGCCGCAGGTTGTGCAGGAAACGCTGGAACAGCCACGCCATCACGGGCTTGAACAGGGTCATGCCCAGCCAGCCCGCGGTCCCGTTCGGCCTCATCGCCATGACCCACGTCAGGTGGCAGCCGCCCGGCGTCTCCACCACGCGGTAATCCTCGGCGAATGCCGAGATCGCATTCGACGTGCTCTGGTTGAAGCGAAAGGCCATGTGCGTGAATGGCTCCCAGGCGAGGAACTCCTCGTCGCCGACGATGTTGCCCCGCATCGTGACCGTCCGCGTGGTGCCGACGCCGCGCGGTTCGGGGCTCGTCCACTTCACATGGGTGATCACCGTGGCCCAGTGCGGCCACGAGTCGGCGTCGCCGAGGACCTCGAACACCTGCTCGGGCGTGATCGGCAGGTCGACGGTGCTGACGAATCGAAACGGGGCCGACTCGATGAAGGTCAGGTCGACGTGTTCGCACGGATACGTTCGGGTCACGACAAGACACTCTAGGTGCAGGTGTCTACCCGGGCCCGTCGCTCGCGGCGGCCAGCAGTGGCACCAGCACGTCGCCGATCGGCGTCGGCAGACCGTGCGCTGCAGCGCGGCGGACCACCACCGCGTTGCGGACGTCCCACTCCAGCGGCCTGCCGTGCTGGCGGTCGGTGAGGATCGACGTCGTCAGGTCCTCGGGCATCTGCGCGAACAGCGCCACCGTCTGGTCGATCACCTCGTCGCCCAGCTTCGCGCCCTCGGCGCGTGCCACCGCGAGGCACTCGGCGAGGTAGGCCCGTGCCAGGGTTGCGACGTCGTCGCGGCGGAAGGTGCCCGACGTGCGACCCGTCAGCACCATCACGGCGCCGACCGCGTTGACGAGCAGCTTGTGCCACGCGGCGGTGGGGAAGTCCGGGTCGGCCTCGACCGACATCCGGGGGCCGGCCAACCGCTCGACGAGGTCGCGTCCCGCCGGATCGTCGGGCAGGACGAGCCGCACCGGGGTGCGCAGTCGCACCCACCCGTCGGGCTGTGTCTCGGCCGAGAACCACACCACGCACGGCACCACCGTCGATCCCGGGCAGTACCGCCCGACCCGCTCGACCTGCTCGACGCCGTTCTGCAGTGCGCACACCACGGTGTCCGGGCCGCACAGCGCACGCAGCCATCCGGCTGCGGCCTCGGTTTGAGTGTCCTTGACCGCCAACAGGACGACGTCGACCGGGCCGTCGATCTCGCCGGGATCGGTGAGCACCGGATGCGGCACGACGACCGCGTCGCCGTCGTCGGGACGCACCTCGGAGGTGGCGCGTGGCGTGCGGCCACAGACCAGGACGTCGTGGCCGGCCTCGTGCAGCAGCGCCGCGACGGTGGTCCCGATGGCGCCGGGCCCGACCACGGCGATCCTGCTGACGTCGGCTTCTTCGCGAGGGCGCTGGTCCACGGGGCGAAGGTACCCCCGCACCGCCCGCACTAGACTCATCAGTCGGTTCGTTTCCAGTACCCCCAGGACGAGGAGTCTTCGTGTTGCGCAGTCATGCCGCCGGATCGTTGCGGTCCACCGACGCCGGGCAGACGGTGACGCTCGCCGGCTGGGTGGCGCGCCGGCGCGACCACGGCGGGGTGATCTTCATCGATCTGCGCGATGCCTCCGGGGTGTCGCAGGTCGTGTTCCGCGATGCCGGCGTGCTGGAGCAGGCGCATCGGCTCCGCGCCGAGTTCTGCGTCGCCGTCACCGGCGTCGTCGAGGCCCGGCCCGAGGGGAACGCCAATGCCGACATCGCCACCGGCGACATCGAGGTCAATGCGACGACGCTGACCGTGCTCGGCGAGAGTGCGCCGCTGCCGTTCCAGCTCGACGAGACCCCCGGCGAGGAGGCGCGCCTCAAGTATCGCTACCTCGACCTGCGCCGCGAGGGCCCCGGTGCGGCGCTCCGGCTGCGGTCCAAGGTCAACGCCGCGGCCCGTGGGGTGCTCGCCGGCCACGACTTCGTCGAGATCGAGACGCCGACGCTGACGCGGTCGACGCCCGAGGGCGCCCGTGACTTCCTGGTGCCGGCGCGGCTGCAGCCCGGGTCGTTCTACGCGCTGCCGCAGAGCCCGCAGCTGTTCAAGCAGCTGCTGATGGTCGCGGGCATGGAGCGCTACTACCAGATCGCCCGCTGCTACCGCGACGAGGACTTCCGCGCCGACCGGCAACCGGAGTTCACCCAGCTCGACGTGGAGATGAGCTTCGTCGACGCCGACGACGTCATGGCCGTGTCGGAGGAGGTGCTCAAGGCGCTGTGGGCGCTGATCGGCTACGACCTGCCCCTGCCCATCCCGCGGATGACCTACGACGAGGCGATGCGCCGGTTCGGGTCGGACAAGCCGGATCTGCGCTTCGGCGTCGAACTGGTCGACTGCACGGAGTTCTTCTCCGACACCACCTTCCGCGTGTTCCAGGCACCGCACGTCGGCGCCGTCGTGATGCCGGGCGGAGCGTCGCAGCCGCGGCGCACGCTGGACGGCTGGCAGGAGTTCGCCAAGCAGCGCGGGCACAAGGGGCTGGCCTACGTGCTGGTCGCCGAGGACGGGTCGCTGGGTGGGCCGGTGGCCAAGAACCTCACCGACGCCGAGCGCGATGGACTGGCGGCCCACGTCGGCGCCGCACCCGGGGACTGCATCTTCTTCGCCGCGGGACCGACCAAGTCGGCGCGCGCGCTGCTCGGTGCGACGCGCATCGAGATCGCCAAGCGCCTCGACATGATTGATCCAGGCGCATGGGAGTTCGTCTGGATCGTCGACTGGCCACTGTTCGAGGCAGCGGACGACGCGACCGCATCCGGTGACGTGGCGGTGGGGTCGGGCGCCTGGACGGCCGTGCACCACGCGTTCACCTCGCCCAAGCCCGAGTCCGAGGCGACGTTCGACACCGACCCCGGCACCGCGCTGGCCAACGCCTACGACATCGTCTGCAACGGCAACGAGATCGGCGGCGGGTCGCTGCGCATCCATCGTCGTGACGTGCAGGAACGCGTGTTCGCAATGATGGGCATCGATCACGACGAGGCGCAGGACAAGTTCGGCTTCCTGCTCGACGCATTCACCTTCGGCGCCCCGCCGCACGGCGGCATCGCGTTCGGCTGGGACCGCATCGTGGCGCTGCTCAGCGGCGTCGACTCGATCCGCGACGTCATCGCGTTCCCCAAGTCCGGCGGCGGCGTCGACCCGCTGACCGACGCGCCCGCGCCGATCACCCCGCAGCAGCGCAAGGAGTCGGGGATCGACGGCAAGCCCAAGCAGGCCGGCGCCGACGCGAAGTCGTAGCGATCGGGAATAGTCGTCCGCCGAGCCGACTTCTGATGTGACATGACCGACATCGACAAGGCCAAGCTGCTCTCCGACACCAAAGCGCTCGACGAGTTCAATCGCAGCATCGTCGAGGAGTTCCGCGCCAACGGCGGCAAGGTCGGCGGGCCCTTCGCGGGCGGCCAGATCCTGCTGCTGCACACCGTCGGCGCGAAGTCCGGTGCCGCTCGGCTGTCACCGCTGGCCTATCTGACCATCGACGACAAGATGGTGATCGTGGGGTCCTATGCGGGTGCACCGAAGGACCCCGCGTGGGTGCACAATCTGCGCGCGAACCCGCGCGCACGCATCGAGGTGGGCACCGAGTCCGGCGAGATCACGGAGTACGACGTCGTCGCGCGCGAATTCCCCGACGACGAGCGCGACGCCGCCTACCCGAAGGTGATCGAGCAGGCCCCGGTGTTCGCCGACTACCAGGCGAACACCACGCGTCGCATCCCACTGTTCGAACTCGTCCGCGACTAGTCGTTGCGCTGAGACTGCACTGAGGGCTGCGATCCGGCGTGGATCACAGCCCTCAGCGCAGTGTCGACGACTAGTGCAGTCGTCAGTTGTCGTCGCCGGGCGTCCCGGGCTGGCCCTGGGGTCCGGCGTTCTCGCCGGGCAGGTTGTCGCCGGTGGGCGGCGTCGCGCTGCGCTGTACCGGCGGGGGAGCAGCCGAGATCCCGCCGCTGACCGTCTGGCTGGGGCCGCTCGAGCCCCCGTCATCCACCGAACCGCCCCCGGTCGAACCGCTGCCAGATGCGCCACCCGTCGGGGACGGCGCCGTGCCCTCGGGGTCCTGGCTGTCGAGGCCGGGCGATCCCGAGGTGGTGGGAGGCGGAACGGCCGACGGCGTGGTGGCCGGCATGGTGCTCACCGAGGTGCCGGTGTCACTCGGCTGCTCGGTCTCGTCGTCGCTGCTGCAGCCGACGAGGAAGCCTGCGGCGGCGATTGCCGCGACGCCCGAGACGAACATCGAGTGGTGGAGTTTCTTCATGCGATGGCGATAACCCGTTGCGGCATGGGCGAACCGCGATCCCCGCCCGCGTCACGAAGGCGTCACGCGGGTGGGCCCGGGTCAGCTGATCCGCTCGATGATCGTCGCGTTGGCCATGCCGCCGCCCTCGCACATCGTCTGCAACGCGTACCGGCCGCCGCGCTGCTCGAGCGCGTTGACGAGCGTCGTCATGATCCGCGCACCGCTGGCGCCCAACGGGTGGCCGATCGCGATCGCGCCGCCGTTGACGTTGGTCTTGGCCAGATCGGCTCCTGTCTCCTTCGCCCATGCCAGCACCACGGGCGCGAACGCCTCGTTGACCTCGAACAGGTCGATGTCCGACAGGCGCAGACCCGAACGGGCGAGCACCTTCTCGGTCGCCGGGATGACGCCGGTCAGCATGTACAGCGGGTCGGAGCCCACGACCGTCATCGTATGGATGCGGGCCAGCGGCGTCAGCTCGAGCTTGCGTGCGGTGGCGCCGCTGGTGATCATCACCGCGGCGCTGCCGTCCGACAGCGGCGACGAGTTGCCGGGCGTGATGTTCCAGCCAATCTGCGGGAATCGCTCGCCGACGGCCTCGCTGAAGAAGGCGGGCCGCAGGCCGGCCAGCGTCTCGACGGTGGTGCCGGGGCGGATGATCTCGTCGGTCGACAGCCCGGCGATGGGCGCCAGCTCACGGTCGAACGAGCCGTCCTTCGTTGCGCGAGCGGCCTTTTCGTGGCTTCCGGCGGAGAACTCGTCGAGTTCGGTGCGGGACAGGCCCCACTTCGCGGTGATCAGCTCGGCGCTGATGCCCTGGGGGACCAGACCGTCGGGGTAGCGGGCCGCCATGCCTGCGCCGAACGGGTCGCTGCCGGGCAGCACGCTCGACCCCATCGGTACGCGCGACATCGACTCGACGCCCGCGGCGATCACGATGTCGTAGGACCCGGAGATCACGCCCTGGGCGGCGAAGTGGATGGCCTGCTGGCTGCTGCCGCACTGGCGGTCGACGGTGGTGCCGGGCACGGTCTCGGGGAACCCCGCGCCGAGCAGGGCATTGCGGGCGATGTTGACGGACTGGTCGCCCACCTGGGTCACCGCGCCTGCGATGACGTCGTCGACCAGTGCCGGATCCACCCCGGTGCGTTCGACGATCTCGCGCAGGCTGTGCGCCAGCAGGTCGACGGGCAGTACGTCGTGCAGTGCGCCGTTGGCCTTGCCCTTGCCGACCGGTGTGCGCACCGCGCCGACGATGACGGCGTCACGATCTGAAAACGACCCGCTCATGGTGTCCTCCTGAACTCATCGCTGAGTATTCTCGTATGTACCCAGAGATATACCACCTGGGTATAGTTAGAACAACTCAGATGGGGGAGTTCATTCCGTGAACCTGTTGCAGGGACCTCTCGCCGACCGCGATGCCTGGTCGGCCGTCGGCCGCTGCCCGATCGAGAAGACCATGGCGCTCGTCGGCACCAAGTCGGCCATGCTGGTGATGCGCGAGGCGTACTACGGCACGACGCGCTTCGACGACTTCGCCCGCCGCGTGGGCGTGACCAAGGCCGCGATGTCCGCGCGCCTCGCCGAACTCGTCGAGGTGGGCCTGCTCGAGAAGAGGCCCTACCGCGAACCCGGCCAGCGCAGCCGCGACGAGTACGTGCTCACCGATGCGGGCACCGACTTCATGCCGGTGGTGTGGGCGATGTTCGAGTGGGGCCGCAAGCACGTCGACGACGACACGCGGCTGCGGCTCACCCATCTCGACTGCGGATCCGATGCGACCGTCGAGATTCGCTGTGCCAAGGGGCATCTCGTGGCGCCGGACGAACTCGGCGTACGGCTCGACCGGCGCGCGTCGGCCTGACGCGCGCCGGCGGCGACCCGAGTCAGGCCAGTTGCTTGCGGAACTCCCTGGCCTGGGTCATCAATTCCTCGACGCGCGAGCGCTTGGCGCGGTTCTCGAAGACGCCGTCCTCCTTGAAGTAGGTCCCGACGATGGCGCCGTCGGCGAGGTCGAGCTGGGTCGCGACGTTCTCGGCACGCACGCCGGTGTTGACGAACACCGGTACCGACCCGGCCGCCTCCTTCACCACCCGCACGGCCTGCGAGTCCGTGGGCGCGCCCGCCGTCGCGCCGGACACGCAGATCGCGTCGGGCAGGGTGGCGAACACCGTCGTACGGGTGATCGACGCCAGGTCGCGCGCGGCCAGATAGGTGGCCGACTCCGGCACGATGTTGAAGAACAGCTTGACGTGGCTGCCGCCGACGCGGGCGCGGTGCCGCGCGGTCTCGCCGACGTTGGTGTTCCACAGGCCGAAGTCACTGGCGTACACCCCGGTGAAGATCTCCCGGACGAAGCTCGCTCCGGTGGCCACGGCGAGGTCGATCGATGCCCGGCCGTCCCACAGCACGTTGACGCCGAACGGAACGGCGATCTCGGGCAACAACTCTCCGATGATGCGGGCCATCGTGATCGCCGTGATCGGCTCGGTCTTCGTGAGGTAGGGCAGGCTGAACTCGTTCGAGATCATCACGCCGTCGACGCCACCGGACTGCAGCGCATCGAGTTCCTCGCGGGCGCGCGCGACGACCGCGGCGATGCCCGCGGCGCTGTCGTAGCCGGGATCACCGGGCAGCGCGGCCAGGTGCAGCATGGCGATGACGGGTTTGCGGACGATGAAGACCTCGTCGAGCCAGGTCGTGGTCAAGGTCGTGCCTTTCGTTGCAGGTGTGAGCGATTGAGTCGTGGAGGCGTGATCGGGCTAATCCATGAAGGCGCCGCCGTTGACGGCCAGAGCCTCGCCCGTGATGAAGCGCGAGTCGGGGGAGAGTAGGAAGGCGACCGCGAGGGCCACGTCCTCGGGCTGCTCGAGGCGGCGCAGGGGAGTGTCGTCGAGCATCATGGTCCGCACGCCGTCGACGGTCGTGCCGCGCAGCTGGGCCTCCCACTCCAATTCCCGTGACTGCATGGGGGTTTCGACGTAGCCGGGGCAGACGCAGTTGACCCGGATGTCGTGCTCGCCGAGTTCGTACGCCATCGCCTGGGTGAGACCCACCACGCCGAACTTCGATGCCACGTAGTCGCTGAGGAACGGCACGCGTCCCTGCTTGCCCGCCATCGATGCGGTGTTCACGATCGCGCCGCCGGTGCCGGAGCGCAGCATGGCCCGAGCTGCGGCCTGGCCGCACACGAAGACGCCCTTGAGGTTGACGTCCATGGTCTGGTCGAAGCGCTCGACCGGCGCATCGAGGAAGCGGTGCATGAACGAGATGCCCGCGTTGCTCACCCAGGCGTCCAGACCGATCCGGTCGACGGTCGAGAAGGCCAGCGCGGTGGCGTCCGACGGCGACCGCACGTCGAGGGCGGCCGACTCGTGGGGGGCGCCGTCCACGGCGGGAAGGTCCGCTGCGACGGCACGGGCCGCGTCGGCGTCGACGTCGGTCACCACGACACTCCATCCGCGTTCTGCGAGGGTGCGTGAGATCGCCCGTCCGATACCGGATCCCGCGCCGGTCACTACCACTGTCCTGGTCATCTCTGAGGTTGTTTCCCATCCTTGGTGTCGCCGACGAGTCGTCGGCCGGTCTCTGCGTCGAAGACGTGTGCGGCGCCTGGGCGCACCGACAGGGCGACCGGTGCGCCCTCGGCGATTCCCGACATGCGTTGTGTCTCGACCACACTGGTCAGGTCTGCGCCGCGCGCGGCGATCGTCACGATGGCCCTGGGGCCGAGCAGTTCGACCAGCGTCACGCGGGCGTCGCCGTCCGCGTCCGGGGTGACGAGCAGGTCGTCGGGCCGCACGCCCAACGTGACCCGGCCCGGCGCACCGGCGCCGTCGAGCGCCAGCCGTAGCCCACTTCCTGCCGTGAAGGCGCCGTCGGCGATCTCGCCGTCGACGAGGTTCATCTTCGGGCTGCCGACGAAGGACGCCACGAAGCTGTCGACCGGTGACCCGTACACCTCCAGCGGTGTACCGATCTGGGCGGCGCGGCCGTCGCGCATCACCACCATGCGGTCGGACAGCGTCATCGCCTCCTCCTGGTCGTGCGTGACGTACAGCGAGGTGATGCCGAGCCTGCGCTGGATCTGCAGCAGTTCGGTCCTGGTCTCCACGCGCAGCTTGGCGTCGAGGTTGCTCAGGGGTTCGTCGAACAGGAACACCGAGGGCTGCCGGATGATCGCGCGGCCGATCGCGACGCGCTGTTGCTGACCGCCGCTGAGGTCCTTGGGCTTTCGCGCCATCAGCGTGCCGAGACCCAGTGATTCACCGACTTCGTCGGCGCGGGCGATCGCCTCGGCGCGGGGAGTCTTCGACGCCCGCAGCGGGAACGCGATGTTCTCCCGAACGGTCAGGTGTGGGTAGAGCGCATAGTTCTGGAACACCATGGCGACGTCGCGTTCGCGCGGCTGCAGGTGGGTGACGTCACGCCCATCGATGGTGATGGACCCCGACGTCACCGACTCGAGGCCGGCCAGCATGCGCAGTGACGTCGACTTGCCGCATTCCGACGGACCGACCAGAACGGTGAACGACCCGTCGGGCAGCTCCAGGTTCAGATCGTCCACCACGGAGGTCGAACCGTAGGACTTCGTCACGCCCGAGAAGTGAACCGTTGCCATGTACGTGGGTGCCTTTCAGAACTTCACCGCGCCGCCGCTGATGCCCTGCACCAACTTGCGCTGGATGAAGAAGCTCGCGATGACGACGGGTATGACGGCGATCAGGATCGCGGCGCTCATCGACCCGATCTGTACGCCGCGGAACGTGTTGAAGCCGGCGATCGCGACCGGCAGGATCGCCGCCTCGCCGGGGGCCAGGATGAGCCCGTAGAACAGGTCGTTCCACGACAGCGTGAAACCGAAGATCGCCGCGGCGCCGATGCCGGGCAACACCTGCGGCAGGACGACCAGCCGGAAGGCCTGCCACCGGGTGAATCCGTCGACCTGCGCCTGCTCCTCCAGCGAGCGGGGGACCGCCTCGAAGAAGCCGATCAGGAACCAGGTCACCACGGGCAGAACGAAACTGAGGTGCGCGAAGATGACCGGGATCAGGGTGTCGTTGAGCCGCAACGCGTACGCCATGCTCAGGAACGGGAACACCAGCACAGCGGGCGGCAGTACCTGGGCGGCCAGCATCCCGAACCGCGTGGCCGTGCCGCCTGCGCGGTAGCGGGCGATCGCGTAGGCGCCGAGGCTGCCGACGACGACGCTGATGCCGACGGTGGTCAGCCCGACGATCGCACTGCGTCCCGCTGCGGCGAGGATGTCCGACGACAGCACCGTGCGCCACGCCTCGAACGTGGGCGTGAAGCGCAGCAGGAACGGCTCGTTGAGCTGCTGCGGTGACTTCAGGCTGGCCAGGGCCACCCACGCCAGCGGGAACGCCACCGTGATCCCGGCAGCCCACAACAGCGCCACCCGGCACACCGTCAGGACGGGGGAGTCCTTGATCGACGACTTCACGATTGCTCCCCTCGCCGCGTGCGCTCCAGCCGGCGGAACGCGATCACGATGATCGTCAGCACCACGACGAGCACGACGAAGGCCATCGAGGACGCCGAGCCGAGCCGGAAGAACTGAATTCCCGTCTGGTACACGAAGTACTGCAGCGTCTCGGTCTCGGTACCCGGTCCACCGCGGGTGGTGGCGAAGACGTACTCGAACACCTTCATGGCGTCGAGGCTGCGCAGCAGGATCGCCACCACGAGTACCGGGGCCAGCAGCGGCAACGTCACGCGGCGCAACAGGTACCACCCGCGGGCACCGTCGACCCGCGCCGCCTCCAACGGTTCCGACGGAATGGACTGCAGCCCGGCGAGCAGCAGCAGCACCATGAACGGCGTCCACTGCCACACGTCCATGAACGCGAGCGTGAACAGCGCGCGGCCGGGGCCGAAGAAGTCGTAGTCGATCCCGATGGCCCGCAACATGTGCGGGATGGCACCGAGCTGATCGTTGAGCAGGAAGCGGAAGATCAACCCGACCGCGATCGGAGTGATGAACATCGGAGCGAGCAGCATCGAGCGCGTGACGTCGCGCGCCCAGCGCTGCTTCTGCAGGGCCAGCGCCAGCGCGAGCCCGATCACCAGTTCCAGACCGACCGCGATGCCCACGAACGTCGCCGTGGTGCCAAACGAATGCCAGAAGGAGGCGTCGCCGAACGTCGCGACGTAATTCCCGGCGCCGATGATCGACGGCGTGCCACGGTCGGTCAGCTTGTAGTCGGTGATGCTCAGGTAGAACGCGTACAGGAGCGGGAACCCGACCACCCCGAGGAACAGCGCGATCAGCGGCGCGACCATGCCGTGTTTGAAGGTCATGAACTTCATCGACGCACTACTCCTCTCCTCGGGGTGGCCGGTGTTCTCGTGTGTGCAACTGCGATGGGGAAGGTCAGCCCTGGATCTTCTCGGCTGCGGCCTGCGCGGCGGCCAGGGCGTCGTCGACGCTCTTGGTGCCCGCGACGGCCTCGTTGAGTTCGGTGCCGACGGCCTGGATCATCTCCTCACCGCTCGGTCCCTGGCTCAGCGGCGATGCATCGGCCAGCAACTGCTCCACCGTGCGGTAGTAGTCGGCGCCGAAGCGTCCGCCCAGTACCGCGGGATCCTTCAGCGTGCTCTGCCGGATCGCGGCGCCGCCCTTCTCGGTGCGTGCGACGTCGTGCTGCTTGGAGGTCAGCCAGGACGTGAATGCCCATGCCGCGTCGGAGGATCCGGAGTTGGCGGGGATTGCCCAGCTCCACGATCCCAGCACCTGCTTGCCGCCGGGGATCGGCGCCAGCTTGAACTTCCCGGCCGACGGACCCGAACCCGGCTCGTTCAGCGCGGGCAGCTGCCAGTTGTAGTTGATCATCGCCGCGGCCTGGCCGGCGGACACCGAACGCTGTGCCTCGTCCATGCTCCAGTTCAGGCTGTTGGGCGGGGCGGCCGTCTCGTACGTGTCGATGTAGGCCTCGAGCGCACGCTTGGCCTCGGGGGTGTTCAGCGTGACCTTGCCCTCGTCGTCGTAGATCGAGCCGCCGGCGGCGAACAGCCAGTTGCCCCACTCCTCGAAGATCTTGTAGCCGCGCTGCGGCTGCATCGCCAGGCCCGCCCGGTCACCGACCTTGAGCGCCTTGGACGTGCTGACCAGTTGGTCGAGCGTCGTCGGCACCTGCTGGTTGGCCTGCGCGAGATCCTCGGAGTCGTAGACGTATCCGAGCGCGTAGTTGTAGAACGGCACCGCGTACCGCACGCCGTCGACGGTGGTGATGTCGGTCAGCGACGGGAAGAAGTCCGCGGCGTCGTAGTCGGTGGTGCTGTCGATGCGGGAGTCCAGCGGTTGCAGGAACTTCGCCTCGGCGAAGTCGACCATCCACGGGTTGTCGACCACGATCAGGTCGTACGTCGCCTCGGGCGCCTGGAAGGAGGACACCAGCTTGTCGCGCATCTGGTCGTAGGTCAGCGTCTCGACGTCGATCGCGACGTTGGGGTACTCGGCGTTGAAGTCGCCCACCATCGACTTGACGATGTCGGTGTCGGGGACGTTCTCCATCAGGATGCGGACGGTGCCCGAGGCGTCCTCGCCGACGTCGCCGGTCCCGGTGGCCTCGGCCTGTTCCGGTCCTCCGCTGCCTGCGCAGGCGCTGAGCGTCAGCGAGACGGCGGCGAGCACGGCGACGGTCGCCGACCCGAGGGACGGCCGCCTCCGCCGAGGTGTCGTGGATTTCGTGAACTTCACTGCGGCACTTCCCTTCATTCCTTCGTTGTGGATCACTCGGTGTGTCAATCGTTGATGCGTCAGGGCGTTCGTCGTGCCAGGGTGTGCGAGACGGGCGCCACCGCCGCGCCGAGGTCGAGCCAGGTCCGGTAGGCGTCGTCGTAGACCGCCCGGCGGGACTCGTCGGGCACCACCGGCGGATCGAGTGCGACGAAGCGGGCGGCGTCGGACCAGTCGTCGAGCGCGCCGATCCCGATGGCGGCGATCACCGCAGCGCCGAGCGATGCGCCCGGGTGCCCCCGGACGGGACGCAACTCGAGGCCGAGCACGTCGGCGTGGATCTGCTTCCACAGCACGGACTTCGACCCGCCGTTGGTGATCATGACCCGCGTCGGCGCGATGCCGATGTCGGTGAAGACGTCGACGTGGTGGCGGAAGCCGAAGGCGATGGCCTCGAGCACCGACCGGTACACGTCGGCCCTGCCGTGCCCGAGATGGAGCCCGGCGAACACCCCGCGCAGATCGGGATCGTGCAGCGGACTCTTCTCGCCGAGGAAGTAGGGCAGGCACAGCACCTCGGCGGGAGCCGCGAGCATCGCCTCGTCGTCGAGCGTGGTGAGTTCTGGGCCGCCGACCAGCGCCTGGAACCACCGGATCAGGCTGCCGCTGGTGGCCATGCAGCCGTTGGGCAACCAGTGGTCCGGTACGGGGTGGGCATCGAGATAGAGCCGCTCGTCGACGACCTTCGTGTCACTGGCGACCAGGATGTCGCCGGCACCGCCGAGCTTGACCAGCGCGTCACCGGGCCGGTTCACCCCGGCGGCGAAGGCCGACAGGACGTGGTCGGCGCCACCGACGACGAGAGCGGTACCCGCACGCAGGCCGGTGAGTTCGGCTGCGGCGCGGCTGAGTTCGCCCACCTGGGTCCCGGGCCGATACACCGGCGGCAACGTCGAGACGTCGAGTCCGGACGCCGCCACCACCCGTTGGGCGACCTCGCCGTCGATGGTGAACAGACCGGACTCCAGCGCCCAGTTCTGCTCGACGTGCGCGTCGGCGCCGAGTGCCATCAGCACCCAGTCATAGGAGCCCACCCAGTGCGCCGTGCGTTCGTAGACGTCGGGTTCGTGCTCGCGCAGCCACAGCGTCGTCGGCGCGACCGACTGCTGGGTGAGCGCCGAACCGGTCAGCGCGACCAGGTCGACGTCGGTCAATGCCTCGGCCAGCCGGCGCACCTCGTCGGTGGCCCTGGCGTCGTTCTGAAGGATGGCCCGGCGCAACGCCTTTCCGTTGCCGTCGACCGGAATGACCGCGGGCACCATGCCCGATACCGCGACGGCGCCCACCGCGTCGGCGCCGACGCCGCTGACCAGCAGCACCTCGCGGATGGTCTCGACGACGTTGGCGTGCCATTGCGCGGTGTCGGCCTCCGCGCCGCCGGGTACGGGGGAGTGCAGGGTCGACTCCCGGCCGGCTTGGGCGACGATGCCGGTCGATGGGTCGAAGAGCACCGTCTTGGTGCCGGTGGTGCCGACGTCGATGCCGATCGTGTGCGTGCTCACCGCGTGCCGGCCTCGCCGGCGCGGCTCGACAGCGAATCCGCGTCGTGGCTCGCCACGGTCACCACCTCGACACCGAGACCGCGTGCCGCCACCAGCGCCGGGTGGTCGCTCGGGCCGTCGGTGATGATCACGTCGACCTCCGCGAGCGCCGCGATGCTCACGAACGTCACCCGGCCGAGCTTGCTCTTGTCCGCCGCGACGACGACCCGGTCGGCACGGCGGCTGGCCGCACGCTTCACCCGGCTCTCGGACTGGTGGTAATCGGAGATTCCGCGCTCGCCGTCGATGCCCGCGACACCCATGACGAACGTGTCGCAGTTGTAGTTGCCGAGCGTGTCCTCGGCCGCGGGCCCGATCAGGCTCAGCTCGCCGGGACGCAGTTCGCCGCCGGTCAGCACGACGGTCGTATCGGCCTCGTCGACCAGTTCCAGGGCCGCCAGCAGGCTCGGCGTCACTATCGTCAGGCCCAGTCCGCGGCCCCGTAGCGAGCGGGCGACGGCCAGCGCCGTGCTGCCCGAGTCCAGGATCAGCGTCTCGGCGGGTCCGATGAGGTCGGCCACCGCATCGGCGATGTGGCGCTTCTCCTCGGCGGCGTTGGCGACGCGGGTGGCGAAGGAGGGCTCGGAGTCCTTGCGCGACAGTGCGATCGCGCCGCCCACCACGCGCCGGACCAGTCCGAGCATCTCGAGGGACTCGACGTCGCGGCGGATCGTCATCTCCGATACGTCGAATTCGGCGGCGAGTTCGGCGAAGCCGACCTCGCGATCGGTACGCACGCGGTGCGCGATGCGATCCCGCCGGGACTTGGCATCCACCGTCGACCGTCACCGACCTCTCTTGATTCTGTTCAAAATTCACAGGATGGCCACGAAACATGGTTGAAACATGCACGTGTCGGTGCGATTGATGTGAATCTATAACAGGTCTATGTGGAATGCCCACACTTCCGCGACGATTGGTCCGAAGTCGTCCTCGGTACGCGTGGTACGCCCGCCGGAATACGGCCCCGGGAGAGCGGGTATCACCTCCGAATGACAGAGATGACCGTGTCCGTCCCCGTCGGAACGTCCTCCACCGAAGTCATCCGCGAGGTCCTCGACGATCTGCGCGACCGACTGTCGGATCAGTACGGCTACGAGTCGACGGGCGAGACGAGTCCGACCGCCAGAGGCGTCAACCACGCGATGTCGCGAAACGCCAACGTGGAGGTCATCGACGACGACGGCACCGTGACGTTCAAGCTGCACGGGTTCGTCGACGTCGACGCGCACGACCTGCTCACCGGTGTCAGCAGCGTCGTCGAGCAGCGGCACGTCGGTACCCGGGTCGAGATCGGGTAGGCGACACACCGGGCGGTTTGCCGATGGCGGCACCCGACAGGGCTTCGCCTCGATACCGTGCGAGCGTGCTGCACTTGCGCGTCATCGCACCCGAGGACCTCCGTGACGACGTCATCGGGGTCCTCCGCGGCGAGGTCGGGGTCGCCAACCTCCTGCTGTACCCGGGGGTGGCCATCGAACCGGAGGGTGACGAGATCACCGCCGACATCGCACGCGAGTGCGCCAACGACGTGATCAAGCGTCTCAAGGACCTCGACGTGCAGCACCGCGGCGCGATCACTCTGGAAGTCCTCGACACCGTCCTGTCGACCCGTGCGCACCGGGCGGAGCACGCGGCGGACGGCGACCCGGCCGACGCCGTGATCTGGGACGAGTTGATCGGCCGCACCAGGGAAGAGGCGTCGCTGAGCGTCACCTTCGTCCTGTTCCTCACGCTTGCGTGCCTGCTGACCGCCATCGGCGTGGTCACCGACTCCACCGTCACGGTGGTCGGCGCGATGATCCTCGGCCCGGAGTTCGGCCCCCTGGCGGCACTGTCGGTCGCGCTGGTGCAACGCAGGGCGAATCTGGCCCGGCGCGCCGCCGCGGCGCTGATCGTGGGATTCCCCATCGCGATGGGCATCACCGCACTGACCACCATGGCCGCCGAGGCCATCGGGTGGCTGAGCCCCGACAGCGTCCAACACGTCCAGGAGGTCGACTTCATCTTCCAGGTCGGCCCGTTGTCGTTCGTCGTCGCCCTGCTCGCGGGCGCGGCGGGCATGCTGTCACTCGTCTCGTCGAGGTCAGCGGGCCTGGTCGGGGTGTTCATCTCGGTATACACCGTCACCGCAGCCGGTTTCGCGGTCGTGGCCGCCACCGTCGGAGAGTGGGACGTCGCGGCGAAGTCCGCCCTGCAGCTGGTGGTCAACCTCGTCGGCATCGTGGTGGCCGGTGTCCTGGTGCTGAAGCTGCGCCCGAGCGGCCGGTTGGTTCGCCACGAAATGCGCAAATAGCGGCCGGGTGCGTACCGTTCTGCGTTGATGGTGCTTCGAGCCGGCGGCCTCCCAGAGCCGATGTCGACGATCGGCGGTGCGGGTTCGTCCGCCGCCGACGTCGTCGGCGCGTATCGAACCGCCATCGGGCAGCGGGCGCTGTTCGACGTCCGCGACGGCTCCGACTACGACGAATTCGTCGACGAGACCGGTGGCGTCAGGCCCGCCTGGCGGGAACTCGCCGAGTGCGTGTCCGACCGCGGTCACGGGGGTCTGAACCGGCTGCGGCACACGGTGCGCGGACTGGTCGACGACTACGGCATCACGTACGTGCAGGCCGACCGGTACGGGTCGGTGATCGGCGCCGCGGGCGGCGACGGCGTGGCGGCGACCCCCGGACCCTGGTACCTCGACGGGCTCCCGATGGTCGTGTCGGCAGCGGACTGGGCCGTGCTGGAAGCCGGTCTAGTGCAACGCTCCAGGCTGCTCGACGCCGTACTGACCGATCTCTACGGCGACCGCAAGTCGATCACCAGCGGCGTGCTGCCGCCCCAGCTGCTGTTCGCCCACCCCGGGTACGTCCGCGCGGCCCGCGGCATCGAGGTGCCGGGACGCCATCAGCTGTTCCTGCACGGGTGCGACGTCAGCCGCAGCGGATCGGGGGAGTTCGTGGTCAACGCGGACTGGACGCAGGCACCCTCGGGTGCCGGCTACGCACTGGCGGACCGACGCGTCGTCGCCAACGCCGTCCCCGACCTCTACGAGAGCATCGGACCGCGCCCGACGTCACCTTGGGCGCAGGCGCTGCGGCTGGCGCTCGTCGACGCCGCCCCGGAATCGGCGGCGGAACCGGTCGTCGTGGTGCTGAGCCCCGGCATCCACTCCGAGACCGCGTTCGATCAGGCCTACCTCGCGGGTGTGCTGGGCTTTCCGCTGGTGGAGAGTGCCGACCTGGTGGTCCGCGACGGCAAGCTGTGGATGCGCTCGCTCGGCACGCTGAAGCGCGTCGACGTCGTGTTGCGCCGCGTCGACGCCGAGTTCGTCGACCCGTTGGATCTGCGCGCCGATTCCCGCCTCGGCGTCGTCGGTCTCGTCGAGGTGCTCCGCCGCGGCGCGGTGACGGTGGTCAACACATTGGGCAGTGGCATCTTGGAAAGCCCTGGTGTGCAACGCTTCCTGCCCGAACTCGGGCAGCTGCTCCTGGGTGAGGCCCCCGCACTGCGGTCGGCACAAACGTACTGGGGTGGCATAGACGTCGAACGCGCGCATCTGCTCTCGCATCTGGGCTCGTTGATGATCAGGCCCGTCGACGGCAGCGCACCGATCGTCGGACCCGAGCAGTCCAAGGCCGAACTCGACCGCCTCGGCGCGCGGATCGCCGCCGCGCCGTGGCAGTGGGTTGGGCAGGAACTGCCCGAGTTCGCCACGGCCCCCACCGATCAGCGACGCGGCGGACTGTCCGCGGGCAAGGTGGGGATGCGGCTGTTTTCGGTTGCACAACGCAGCGGTTATGCCCCGATGGTCGGCGGGCTCGGCTACCTCGTCGCACCCGGCAGCGCCGCCCACCGGCTGAACACCGTTGCAGCCAAGGACGTCTGGGTCCGCACGCCGAGCCGGGGGACCGCCGAGCGGACCCCGTCACCGGTCGTCGACCTGCCCGTCCTGACGCCGAGCGCCACCCGCGCGGTCAGCTCCCCGCGCATGCTGGCGGACCTGTTCTGGCTCGGCCGCTACGCCGAACGTGCCGAGAGCATGGCGCGTCTGCTCACCGTCACCCGCGAGCGCTATCACGAGTTCCGCTATCGCCGCGAGATGGCGGGCAGTGAATGCGTTCCGGTGCTGCTGACCTCGCTCGGCGACATCACCGGGACCGACACCGGCGCCGACGGCGACCACGCCGAGATGGTCGCCACGACACCGACCACGCTGTGGTCGCTGACCGCCGACCGGCATCGCCCCGGATCGCTCGCGCAGTCGATCGACCGTCTCGCCCAGGCGTCCCGGGCCGTGCGCGACCAGTTGTCCAACGACACGTGGATGGTGCTCGCCGCGGTGGAACGTGCCGTGCTGCAACCGACGGCGCTGCCGCCGGATTCCCAGACCGAGGGCGAGACGTACCTCGCGACGGCACACAGTCAGACGCTGGTGGGCATGCTCGCGCTCTCGGGTGTGGCGGCCGAGTCGATGGTTCAGGACGTCGGCTGGACGGTGATGGACATCGGCAAGCGCATCGAACGAGGATCCTGGCTGACGGCGTTGCTCAATGCGACGCTCACCACGGTGCGCGGCTCGGGCGCGGAGCAGACGATCACCGAGTCGGCTCTGGTGGCATGCGAGTCGTCGGTCAGCTACCGGCGACGGACCCTCGGCAAGGTCAGTGTCGCCGCGGTGGCGGACCTGCTGCTGTTCGACGACAAGAATCCCCGGTCGCTGGCCTTTCAGCTGGAGCGAATCCGGGCCGACCTCAAGGCACTTCCGTCATCGTCGGGGTCGACGCGGCCGGAACGGTCCATCGACGACGTCATCGCCCGGCTGCGCCGGGCGGACCCCGCCGACCTGGAGAACGTGACACCCGACGGTCGGCGTGCCGACTTCGCCGAGCTGCTCGACGCCCTGCACTCCGACCTGCGCGACCTGTCGCGCGTCATCTCGGCGACGCACCTGTCGGTGCCCGGGGAGATGCAACCGCTGTGGGGACCTGCCGAGCGCCGGGTGATGCCATGACCCTCCGGGAGCCGGCCTCGCCGGGTGGGAGGCTCTACGAGATCACCCACCGAACCACGTACCGCTACTCCGACGACGTGACGAGTTCGTACGGCCGGGGCTTCCTCACGCCGAGGAATTCCGACACGCAGCGCTGCCTCTCGCACGAGCTGGTCGTCGACCCCGAGACCGCGGATCGTTCGACAAGCAGAGACGGCTACGGCAACGTCAGCTCGTACTTCCACGTCACCGAGCGGCACCGCACGCTGTCGGTGACCAGCCACTCCGTCGTGGCAGTCGACCCGCCACCGGTGGAGTCCTACGGGGCCGGCTCGGCGCTGGCGCCGTGGGAGATCGCCCGGCCCGTCGGGGCGGACGGCGCGCTGGCCACCGAGTTCACCCTCGATCTACGGCCACCGGAGATCACCGAAGCACTACGTGCCTACGCGGCACCGACTTTCGAGGCCGAGCGGCCACTGATCGACGTGCTGACCGAACTGAACGCCCGCATCCACGCCGACTTCACCTACCGGTCCGGGTCCACCACGGTGTCGACCCAGGTGGCGGAGGTTTTGGTGGCCAGGGAAGGGGTATGTCAGGACTTCGCTCGGCTGGCGATCGCCTGCCTGAGAGCCAACGGTCTCGCCGCCAGCTACGTGTCTGGTTACCTGGCAACCGATCCGCCTCCTGGAAGGGAACGCATGGTGGGTGTCGATGCGACACACGCATGGGCCGCGGTGTGGACGCCGCAGAACCACTGGTTGGGGCTGGACCCCACCAACGACACGATGGTCGACGAACGCTACGTGGTCGTGGGCTTCGGTCGCGACTACGCCGACGTGCCGCCGCTGCGCGGCATCATCTACACCGACTCCGAGAGCAGTGTGATCGACGTGTCGGTCGACGTGGCGCCGTTGCAGGATGGCCTGCTCCGTGCGTGACTTCATCTGCCCCAACTGCGGTCAGCGGCTGGCGTTCGAGAACTCGGTGTGCCTGTCGTGCAAGAGCAAGCTCGGCTTCTCACTCGACGAGAGGGCCTTCCTGGTCATCGCCGAGGGGTCCGAGAGCGAACACGGCGGCGCCGTGGACGCCAGCGAATATCAACTCTGCGCGAATCTCCATCTCGCGAAATGCAACTGGTTGGTCGAAGTGGCGCCCGTGCGCAAGCTGTGCACGTCGTGCGCGCTGACCAGGACGCGTCCCCGAGACGGCGACACGGTGGCGCTGGCGTCGTTCGCCGCCGCCGAGAAGGCCAAGCGCCGGTTGATCGTCGAGCTCGTGGACCTGAAGCTCCCCATCGTCGGCCGAGACGACGATCCCCACTTCGGGCTGGCCTTCGACCTGTTGTCCAGCGCCGACGAGAAGGTGTTCACCGGTCACGCGAACGGCGTCATCACCCTCGACCTGGCCGAGGGCGACGACGTTCACCGCGAGCAACTCCGCATCGCCATGGACGAGCCGTATCGCACACTGCTCGGCCACTTTCGGCACGAGATCGGGCACTACTACTACTACCGGCTCGTCGGTGCCGCCCCCGAGTACCAGCAGCGGGCACGGGAACTGTTCGGCGACGCCGACGCCGACTATCAGGCCGCGCTCGACCGGCACTACAGCCAGGGCGCGCCCGCGGGGTGGAACAGGAACTTCGTCTCCTCCTACGCCACCATGCACCCCGCCGAGGACTGGGCCGAGACCTTCGCCCACTACCTGCACGTCCGCGACACCCTGGACACCGCAGCGGCGTTCGGCTTCGCGCCCGCGGCGGCCACGTTCGACCGGCGCAACCTCGGGCCCAGTGGCTTCGACGCGATCATCGAGATGTGGCTGCCGCTGTCGTGGGCGCTCAACATGGTGAACCGCTCGATGGGGCGCCCCGACCTGTATCCGTTCGTCCTACCGCCCGCGGTGCTGGAGAAGATGCGCTTCATCCACACCGTGATCGACGAGGTGACCTCGGACCCGGCAAAGCTGGCCGCGGCGTCGGGTGGCTAGCGCGCGGCGTGTCCTTTGACCTTTCACGGACCCGTGCAGCAGCATTCGGCAGCATGAGTTCCACCCGCGGCGCCCGCGTCGGCGTCAGCCTCGTCCTCGGGGCAGCCGCTCTGCTCCTCGTCGCATGCGGTGAGTCGACCATCGAGTCCGGGCCGACCGAACAGTTCGTCGCGGACCTCGTGTCCAAGCAGACGCAGTTCACGCCCGAGGACGTGACGTGCCCCGACGGCATCGAGGCGGAGGTCGGGGTCGAGTTCGAGTGCGCCTTCACCGGTCCGGAGGGCACGCGTTATCTCGCACACCTGAAGGTCCTCGAGGTGAACGGCAAGGACGCGACGTTCGATCTGCGGGAACTCGAGCCCACGGGCTGACGTCGCGGTCGCGCCACGGTCGAGTCACGGTGCGTGGCGGTACCGCAATCGGCGGGCAGACCTTCCTAGGATCGCTCGGGTGAACGATCGATACGGCTCCGACGTGCTGGCCAGCGACCCACATGCGCGCCGGCGACCGAAGTCCACCGAACGGGTGGCCGAGATCGGCCTGGTGGTCGAGGACGCGCAGAGCGGCTACGTCGGCGCGATCGTCGGCGTCGAGTACGGCGCGATCAAGCTCGAGGACCGGCACGGCAGGCGCAAGTCCTTCCCGCTCGGGCCGGGATATCTGCTCGACGGCAAGCCGGTCACCCTCAAACCGCCGCCGCGACGCCCCGCACCCACGGCGCCGACGCGCACGGCATCGGGTTCGGTGGCGGTCGCGAACGTGCGCGCCCGCACCGCGCTGGCCAGCCGGATCTACGTCGAAGGCCGCCACGACGCCGAACTCGTCGAACAGGTGTGGGGTGACGACCTGCGCATCGAGGGCGTGGTCGTCGAATACCTGGGCGGCGTAGACGATCTGGCGGCGATCGTCGCGGAGTTCCGGCCAGGGCCGGGCCGGCGACTCGGCGTCCTCGTCGATCACCTGGTTCGGGGATCGAAGGAGGCCCGGATCGCGGCCGACGTGGCGCGGGGGCCCGGGGGAGCCCACACCCTGGTGGTCGGGCACCCGTTCATCGACATCTGGCAGGCCGTCAAGCCGGCGCGGATCGGCAAGACCGCGTGGCCGGTGATCCCGCGCGGCACCGAGTGGAAGCACGGGGTCTGCGACGCGTTCGGCTGGCCGCACCGGGATCAGGCCGACATCGCCAGGGCCTGGCAGCGCATCCGCGGCAGCGTGCGCGACTGGACAGACCTGGAACCGGAGCTGATCGGCCGCGTCGAGGAACTGATCGACTTCGTCACGCAACCCGCCGATTGACCGGCGTGGTAAGCAGAAGCCGTGTCCGATGTCGCCGGCTCCTCGGCTCCGATGTCTGACGGACTGTTCGACGACCCGGTCCCCGAACCCAGCTCGGGCATTTCCGCGACGTCCCCGCTCGCGGTGCGCATGCGGCCGGCCCACCTCGACGAGGTGGTGGGCCAGGATCACCTGCTTCGGCAGGGCTCACCGCTGCGGCGTCTCGTCGAGGGGTCGGGCGCGGCGTCGGTCATCCTCTACGGTCCGCCCGGCACCGGGAAGACCACGCTGGCGTCACTGATCTCGGGTGCCACGGGGCGGCGGTTCGAGGCACTGTCCGCGCTGACCGCCGGCGTCAAGGAGGTTCGGGCGGTCGTCGAACAGGCCAGGGTGGCGCTGCTGCGCGGTCAGCAGACCGTGTTGTTCATCGACGAGGTGCACCGCTTCTCGAAGACCCAGCAAGACGCGCTGCTCGCAGCGGTCGAGAACCGCATCGTGCTGCTCGTCGCCGCCACCACCGAGAACCCGTCGTTCGCCGTCGTGGCGCCGCTGCTGTCCCGATCGTTGATCCTGCAGCTCCAACCGCTCGGCGCCGACGCCATCCGGGTGCTGGTGGAACGAGCGATCACCGATCCGCGCGGCCTGGCGGGCGCCATCGAGGTGGACGCCGACGCGGTGGACCTGCTGGTGTCGCTGGCGGCGGGCGACGCCCGGCGCGCGCTGACCGCCCTCGAGGTGGCCGCCGAGGCGGGGAACCACCTGACGGTCGAGACCATCGAGCAGTCACTCGACAAGGCCGCCGTGCGCTACGACCGCGACGGCGACCAGCACTACGACGTCATCAGCGCCTTCATCAAGTCGGTGCGCGGCTCCGACGTCGACGCCGCGCTGCACTACCTCGCCAGGATGATGACCGCGGGGGAGGACCCGCGGTTCATCGCGCGCCGACTGATGATCCTGGCCAGTGAGGACATCGGCATGGCCGATCCGACGGCACTGCCCACCGCGGTGGCCGCGGCGCAGACCGTGCAGCTGATCGGCATGCCCGAGGCACAGCTCACGCTGGCCCACGCCACCGTGCACCTGGCCACCGCGCCGAAGTCGAATGCCGTCACCACCGCGCTGGCCGCGGCGATGGGTGACATCAAGGCAGGCAAGGCCGGACTGGTTCCGCCGCATCTGCGCGACGGGCACTACTCGGGTGCTGCGGCACTGGGCAACGCGCAGGGCTACGCCTATCCGCACGACGACCCGGGCGGCGTGGTGCCGCAGCAGTACCCGCCCTCGGAACTGGTCGGCGTCGACTACTACCGGCCGACTACGCACGGGGCCGAACGCGAGATCAGCGGCCGGCTCGGGAAGCTCAGGGCGATCATCCGCAGGAAGCGAGGCGACCGATGAAGGTCTTCGGTGACGACGAGATGGCGGCCATGCTGGCGACGGCGAAGACCTACACCCTGATGGTGCTGCGGGCCGGGCCGAACTTCGGCGGGCCGGACACCGAGTCGGTGATCTGGGAGCACGGCCGCCGCAACTTCGGGCTGCGCGACGACGGTCGGCTGGCCGTCGTGCTGCCGGTCACCGACGACTCGGGCACCTGCGGCGTCGGCGTCTTCGCGGCCACGGTCGAGGAGACGAAGGAGATCATGGACGACGATCCCGGCGTCCGGTCCGGCGTGTTCGTCTATGACGTGCATCCGTGCATGGGGTTCCCGGGCGACGCGTTGCACTAGAGACCGCCCGCCGAAACGCCCGAAGATACTCTTGACACCGTCGGCGAACCGCCCCTACCGTTGTAGTCAATCAATTGGTTGATCAAAGAGAAGGTTGACGATTGAGGAGTGATGACGATGCGGACGGACTCGACCGGGCCTTCCTGGCGCTGGCCGATCCGGTTCGCCGGGCGATCGTGGCGCGCTTGTCGCGGGGTCCGGCGACGGTCAACGAACTGGCCGAGCCGTTCGACATCACGAAACAGGCGGTGTCCAAGCACATTCAGGTGCTCGAGCAGGCCGGCCTGGTCACCCGGAGCCGGGACGCCCAGCGCAGGCCCGTTCATCTCGACGCAGCGGCACTCGAGGGGCTGACGTCGTGGATCGACCGGTATCGACTGGACGCCGAACGCAACTACCGCCGGCTGGACGGGCTGCTGGCGGAGATGACCGCACGGACACGAGAGAACGAGGAGAAGGATCGATGACCAACGCACTCGACCTGACGGCGCCGGTGGACACGCTGGCGATGGACTTCACGCGCGAGTTCGCGGCGAGCAGGCAGGCGCTGTTCCACGCGCACGCCGACCCGGACCTGGTGGCGCAGTGGCTCGGCCCTGGCGAGGCGAAGATGACGATCGCCCGGTGGGACTTCCAGACCGGCGGCGGATACCGCTACGTCCACGCCGACGCCGACGGTGAGTACGCGTTCAACGGCGTCTTCCACACCGTGCGGGAGAACGAACTCGTCATCCAGACCTTTGAATTCGAGGGCGCACCGGACATGGTCAACATCGAATTCCTGCGGTTCGAGGACCTCGGTTCGGGTCGCAGCCGGCTCCGCGGCCGATCGATCTGCCCGAGCCTCGAGGCTCGCGACGGTCTGCTGTCGTCGGGCATGGAGGGCGGCATGGTCGAGGCCTACGACAAGCTGGATGCCTTGCTCACGACGTGAAATGGGCGTTGCAGTGAAATGGGCGTTGCAGTGAAATGGGCGTTGCCGCCGGGTGATCGGCTTCCGCGACGGGTCGTGAATGGGAGCACGACGTCTGCGGAGCCGAACCCGGCGGCAACGCGGGGGCGCAGCGGGCAGGGGATCGAGGGGGATCGCCCGCTGCAGTGAGGTTTCCTCGATCTAGCGGCGCACGACCCCGGTCCGGCGACGCCCCATGAGTGCGGACACGAGCGCGACGCCGATGGCGGCGACGACGACCTGGACCAGGAGTTCGATCCAGTCGATGCCGTTGGTGGCGGTGGGCAGGCCCAGCGCGCGGGCCAGGGCGGTGCCCAGGAATGCCGCGACGATGCCGACGAGGATCGTCACGATGACGGAGATGTTTTGCCTGCCGGGTACGACGAGTCGGCCGAGCACGCCGATCACGATGCCGATCAGGATCGCGGTGATGATGCCGGTGATGGTCATTTCTTCCTCCAGCCGATGAATGGTGACAGAGCAGTACCCAAGGGCATCGGCCTAATAAACCCGCGCGTCAAAATCGTTGCCGCCCGTAGGCTCGAATCGTGCATACCGACGTGCTCGACGTAGACACCACCAGGCAACGGACCGTGGATCTGACCGACGAGGTCCGGTCGTTCTGCGCGGGCCGCGGAGACGGCCTGTGCAACGTGTTCGTACCGCACGCGACGGCAGGCGTGGCCATCCTCGAGACCGGAGCCGGGTCGGACTCCGACCTCGTCGACACCCTCGAACGCCTGCTGCCGCGCGACGACCGCTACCGCCACTCCCACGGTTCCCCGGGCCACGGCGCCGACCACGTATTGCCTGCCATCGTGGCGCCCTCGGTCACGGTGCCCGTGCAGGACGGCAAGCCACTGCTCGGCACCTGGCAGAGCGTCGTGCTCGTCGACCTGAACCGCGACAATCCCCGCCGGTCGGTCCGCCTGAGCTTCGTCGACGGTTGATCACCGCGTCTGCCCGGTGGGCCAGGACCGGTACTGTGATGCGGTCGACGGGCATCGGCCCCGCCGCAAGAACGGCCCGCGCGGACCACCCATGAACCATTAAGGACCACAGCACGTGCAGACACACGAGATCAGGAAGCGCTTCCTCGATCACTTCGTGAAGGCGGGACACGCCGAGGTACCCAGTGCATCGGTCATCCTCGACGATCCGAACCTCTTGTTCGTCAACGCCGGCATGGTGCAGTTCGTCCCGTTCTTCCTCGGGGCACGCACCGCGCCCTGGAACCGCGCGGTCAGCGTGCAGAAGTGCATCCGCACCCCCGACATCGACGAGGTCGGCATCACGACCCGGCACAACACCTTCTTCCAGATGGCGGGCAACTTCTCCTTCGGCGACTACTTCAAGAAGGGTGCCATCGAGTTCGCCTGGACCCTGCTGACGAACCCGCAGGACCAGGGTGGCTACGGCTTCGACCCCGAAAAGCTCTGGGCAACGGTCTATCTCGATGACGACGAGGCCATCGAACTGTGGCAGGAGGTCGCCGGGCTCCCGCTCGAGCGGATCCAGCGCCGCGGCAAGGCCGACAACTACTGGTCGATGGGCATCCCCGGGCCGTGCGGTCCGTCGTCGGAGATCTACGTCGACCGCGGTCCGGAGTACGGCATCGACGGCGGCCCGGAAGCCAACGAGGACCGCTACATCGAGATCTGGAATCTCGTGTTCATGCAGAACGAGCGCGGCGAAGGAACCTCCAAGGAGGACTTCGAGATCCTCGGCCCGCTGCCACGCAAGAACATCGACACCGGCATGGGCGTCGAACGCGTCGCGTGCCTGCTCCAAGGCGTCGACAACGTCTACGAGACCGACCTGGTCCGCCCCGTCATCGACCTCGTCGCGAGCATCGCGCCCCGCGGCTACGGCGCCGGGAACCACGACGACGACGTGCGCTACCGCGTGATCGCCGACCACAGCCGCACGGCGGCCATCATCATCGGCGACGGCGTCAGCCCCGGCAACGACGGCCGCGGGTACGTACTGCGCCGCCTGCTGCGCCGCACCATCCGCTCGGCCAAGCTGCTGGGCATCGACACGCCGATCGTGGGCGACCTGATGGCGACCGTCCGCGACTCGATGGGCCCGTCCTACCCGGAACTGGTCTCCGACTTCGATCGCATCCAGCGCATCGCGGTCGCCGAGGAGACGGCGTTCAACCGGACGCTGGCCTCGGGATCCAAGCTGTTCGACGACGCGGCCCGCACCACCAAGTCCTCCGGCGCCACCGTGCTCTCGGGCACCGACGCGTTCGCCCTGCACGACACCTACGGCTTCCCGATCGAGCTGACGCTGGAGATGGCGGCCGAACACGGCCTCAGCGTCGACGAGGAGGGCTTCCGCGGCCTGATGGCCGAGCAGCGTCAGCGTGCCAAGGCCGACGCCGCCGCGCGCAAGCACGCCCACGCCGACCTGAGCGCCTACCGCGAACTCGTCGACGCCGGCCCGACCGAGTTCACCGGCTTCGACGAACTCACCTCGGACGCACGGATTCTCGGAATTTTCGTCGACGGCAGGCGCGTCCCCGTCGTCGCCCACGGTGCGGCAGGCCCCGAGGGCGCAGCGCCCGAACGCGTCGAACTCGTCCTCGACCGCACCCCGCTGTACGCGGAGTCCGGCGGTCAGATCGCCGACGTCGGCACGATCTCGGGCACCGGGTCGAGCGGCACCGCCAAGGCCGCCGTCACCGACGTGCAGAAGATCGCGAAGACCCTGTGGGTGCACCGGGTGAACGTGGAGTCCGGCGAGTTCGTCGAGGGTGACACGGTGTCCGCCGCCGTCGACCCGAAGTGGCGGCACGGCGCCACCCAGGGGCACTCCGGTACCCACATGGTGCACGCCGCGTTGCGACAGGTGTTGGGGCCGAACGCCGTTCAAGCCGGCTCGCTCAACCGGCCCGGCTACCTGCGGTTCGACTTCAACTGGCAGGGCTCGCTGTCGGACGACCAGCGGTCCCAGATCGAAGAGGTCACCAACGAAGCCGTCGAGGCGGACTTCGCGGTCAACACCTTCAACACCGAACTCGACAAGGCCAAGGCGATGGGCGCCATGGCGCTCTTCGGCGAGAACTACCCCGACGAGGTGCGCGTCGTCGAGATCGGCGGACCGTTCTCCATCGAGCTGTGCGGCGGTACCCACGTGCACAACTCGGCGCAGATCGGGCCGGTCACGATCCTCGGCGAAGCCTCCGTCGGATCCGGCGTGCGCCGCGTCGAGGCATACGTGGGGCTCGACTCGTTCCGTCACCTCGCCAAGGAACGCGCCCTCATGGCCGGCCTGGCGTCATCGCTGAAGGTGCCGTCGGAGGAAGTGCCCGCGCGCGTCGCCAACCTCGTCGAGCGGCTGCGCACGGCGGAGAAGGAACTCGATCGCGTGCGGCTGGCCGGCGCGCGCGCCGCGGCCGCCAACGCGGCAGCCGGAGCGGAACTCGTGGGTAGGGTCCGTGTCGTGGCACAGCGGATGGCCGGCGGCATCTCGGCGGCCGACCTCCGCAGCCTGGTCGGTGAGATCAAGGGCAAGCTGGGCGCCGAGCCCGCGGTGGTCGCGCTGATCGCGGACCCGGGCGAGCGCAGCGACGGGAAAGGCGGAAGCGACGACGACGCAGTGCCGTTCGTGGTGGCCGTCAACGCCGGAGCGCAGGATCTGGGGCTCAGTGCCAACGACCTGGTCAAGGTGCTCGGTGCACCGGTGAACGGACGCGGGGGCGGCAAGGCCGATCTCGCGCAGGGCTCGGGCCGCGGTGCCTCCGGCATCGACGCGGCGCTCGCCGCGCTCCGCGCCGAGGTAGGCCGGAGCTAGCTGGGTGAGCCGTACCGACCGTCAACCCGACCGCCCCGGGAGTTCCGATCCCGGCCGCGGACGACGGCTCGGCATCGACGTCGGCACGGTGCGCATCGGCGTCGCGACCTGCGACCCCGACGGCATCCTCGCCACGCCGGTGGAGACGGTGCGTCGAGACAAGTCAGACAAGCACATTCGCAGGCTCGCCCGGCTGACCGCCGAACTCGAGGTGGTGGAAGTGGTCGTGGGGCTGCCCCGCACGCTGGCCGACCGGGCTGGGACGTCGGCACTCGACGCCATCGACCTGGCCGACATCCTGGCCGCGCGCATCGAACCCATCCCCGTGCGGATGGCCGACGAGAGACTAACCACGGTGACCGCACAACGCTCGCTGCGCGAGGCCGGGGTGCGCGCCAAGGGCCAGAAGGCGATGATCGACCAGGCTGCCGCCGTAGGCATCCTGCAGAACTGGCTGGATCAACGACGCCACGTGCTGGCGGAACACGGCGGAGCCGACGATGAGTGATGACCGCGGGCGCGGTTTCGGGTACGACGACCACTACGGTCGCGACTACGAGCATCCGGACCGTCGCGACGAGCCCGTCGACCACGGCGGGGCAACCGAAGACGGCTTCTCCTCCTGGGGCCACGAACGGCCTGCACCGGAGGCGGTCGGAGCGCCCCGGCGCGCGATGAGTCGCACCGAGCGGGCCAGGGCCAAGCGCAATCGCCGCAAGCGCCGCAACGTCACGGTCTTCTCGATCGCCGCGCTGGTCGTCGTGGTCGTAGGCGCGGTGTTCCTCGGCTCGCAGCTGTTCAGCGGCATGTTCGGCGGCACCGACGACGACTATCAGGGTGCGGGCGTCAAGGACGTCGTCATCGAGGTCAACAACGGCGACTCGACCACGGCGATCGGCGAGACGCTGAAGAACGCCGCGGTGGTCGCGACTCCGGCTGCGTTCGTGACCGCCGCGTCCGGCAACGACGCCATCACCTCCATCCAGCCCGGCTTCTACAAGGTGCGCACCGAGATACCCGCGGCCGACGCGGTGAAGCGGCTGGCGGACCCGTCGAACAGAGTGGGCCGCCTCGTCATCCCGGAGGGCAGGCAGCTCGACGACAGCGCCGACGTCAAGACCGGCTCGGTGACCGACGGCATCTTCTCGCTGATCTCCAAGGCCACGTGCGTGGACCTCGACGGGGCACAGCAGTGCGTATCGGTGGACGACCTGAAGAACGCCGCGGCCACCGCAGATCCGGCGGCGCTGGCGATCCCGCAGTGGGCGCTGGAACCCATCGCGGCGCTCGCCGACGACCACCGGCGGATCGAGGGGCTGATCGCGCCCGGTACGTGGAACGTCAACCCGTCGGCACCCGCACCGGAGATTCTGAACACGCTCGTCGCCGCGAGCGTCGCCCAGTACGAGGCGGGCGGACTGCTGACCGCCGGTGCGGCAGGCAACCTCTCGCCGTACCAGATCCTGATCGTGGCCTCGCTGGTGCAGAAGGAGTCGCTGCCCAACGACTTCGCCAAGGTCGCGCGCGTCATCTACAACCGGCTCAACGACCCGGTCTACCGCCGCCTCGAGTTCGACTCGACGGTCAACTACGCGCTGGACCGGCAGGAGGTCGCGACGACCGACGCCGACCGCGCCAGGCAGACCCCGTGGAACACCTACGCGCTCGAGGGACTGCCCGCGTCGCCGATCTGCTCACCCGGACAGCCGGCGCTGGTCGCCGCGGAGAATCCCGAGCCGGGGGACTGGTTGTTCTTCGTGACGGTCGACATGCAGGGCACGACGCTGTTCACCCGTGACTACCCGCAACATCTCGCCAACATCGAGGTCGCCCTGCGCAACGGGGTGCTGGACAGCGCACGGTAGTGGCCGTCCGCAGGGCCGCGGTACTGGGATCGCCGATCGCGCACTCCCGATCACCGCAGTTGCATCTGGCCGCCTACCGCGCGCTCGGTCTGACCGACTGGACCTACGAGCGCATCGAGTGCACCGCCGAGCGGCTGCCATCCCTGGTGGCGGGTTTGGGGCCGGAATGGGTCGGCGTGTCGGTGACGATGCCCGGCAAGTTCGCGGCGCTGCGCTTCGCCGACGAGCGCACCGCCCGCGCCGAACTGGTCGGCTCCGCCAACACCCTGGTCCGCACGGCGGCCGGGTGGCGCGCCGACAACACCGACGTCGACGGCGTGGCCGGCGCGCTGGGACCGGTCACCGGCTCCGCGGCCGTGATCGGGTCGGGCGGGACGGCACCCGCCGCCGTCGTCGCGCTCGCGGGCCTCGGGGTCACCGAGCTGTCGATCGTCGCGCGCAGCCAGGAGAAGTCCGCGCCGCTGGTGGCGCTGGGGGAGCGTCTCGGCGTCGTCACGCGCTGGGTCGGTCTCGGCACGCGACTGCCCGGCCTCGCCGCCGCCGTCAGCACCATCCCTGCGGACGCCGCGGCCGCACACGCCCCCTCGATCGCCGGGGTGCCGCTGCTGCTCGACGCGATCTACGACCCATGGCCGACCCCGCTGGCGCTCGCGGTGGAGGCAGGCGGCGGCCGCGTGGTCGGGGGACTGCAGATGCTGCTGCACCAGGCCTTCGCCCAGGTCGAGCAGTTCACCGGGCGACCGGCCCCCAAAGAGGTGATGAGAGCGGCGCTTTCGCGGCCTTAGCCTTCGAGGGTGGGGGTGTGGACGGGATGTGCGTGCGCGGTGGTGCTCGCCTGGCTGACGGCGCTGAGCCTGCACGACGTCCGGCACCGCAGGCTGCCCAACGCGTTGACGCTCACCGGCGCCGTGCTGGTGCTCGCGTTCGCCGCGGCACACGGTCGTGGCGTGGCGGCACTGGCGGGCGCCGCAGCGCTGACCGCGACCTACCTCGTCGTGCACCTCGTCGCGCCGTCCGGCATGGGCGCCGGGGACGTGAAGCTCGCCATCGGCGTTGGGGCGCTCACCGGGGCGTTCGGGCCGGACGTGTGGCTGCTGGCCGCGCTCGGCGCCCCGGTGCTCACGGCGGCGGCGGGCATCCTCGCCAGACGTCGCGCGCTGCCGCACGGTCCGGCGATGTGCGCTGCCACCGCCGGCGCGCTAGCGCTAGCGGTTCTCTAGCCCTACCGTCTGCTGACGTGGCCCGCACAGCACGAACCGCCGACCTGACCACAGTGGCGCAGATCTACGCGCACTACGTGACCACCAGCGTGGCGACGTTCGAGGTGGACCCGCCCGACGCCGAGGAATGGCACCGCCGGTTCACGGCGGTGGACGCCGCCGGGCTGCCCTTCTTGGTGGCCGAACGCGACGGCGCCGTTGCCGGGTACGCCTACTGCGCGCCATGGAAGACGCGGCCCGCGTACCGGGCCACCGTCGAGGACTCCGTGTACGTAGCGCCGTGGGCGGTCGAACGTGGTTGCGGCGCAGAGTTACTGGAGGCACTGCTCGAACGCTGCAGGACAGCTGGGATCCGGGAGGTAATCGCCGTCGTCGCCGACAGCGGCAACCCGGCGTCGCTCGCGCTGCACCGCAGGTTCGGCTTCGCCGAGGCCGGGCGGCTCGCCCGGGTCGGGTTCAAGCACGACCGCTTCGTCGACACGGTGCTGCTGCAGCGCAGCCTCGCGTGAGGGGATAGCCCGGCGTTTTCGCCGGGCGGGGGCGGGCGTGGGAGAATCGGACGCGTGTTGCGATGGACTACTGCAGGTGAATCCCACGGACGGGCCTTGGTCGCCGTGGTCGAGGGCATGGTTGCGGGCGTCCACGTCACCTCCGATGACATCGCGTCCGAACTCAAGCGGCGCAGGCTCGGCTACGGCCGCGGGGCGCGGATGAAGTTCGAGGCCGACGAGGTGACGATCCTCGCCGGCGTGCGCCACGGCGTGACGCTCGGCGGCCCGATCGCCATCCAGATCGGCAACAGCGAGTGGCCCAAGTGGGAGACGGTGATGGCGTCGGACCCGGTGGACAGTCGGGATCTTGCCGAACAAGGCGCAGCGCGGAACGCCCCGCTCACCCGGCCGAGGCCGGGGCACGCGGACTACGCCGGAATGCTGAAGTACGGGTTCGACGACGCCCGCCCGGTGCTCGAACGGGCCAGCGCACGCGAGACCGCCGCGCGCGTCGCCGCGGGCACCATCGCCAGGGCCTTCCTGCGCCAGGTGCTCGGGGTGGAGGTGCTCTCCCACGTCGTGTCGATCGGCGCCTCGACGCCCTACGACGGCCCCCCGCCGCGGCCCGAGAACCTCGACGCCATCGACGACAGCCCCGTGCGCGCCTTCGACAAGGACGCCGAAGCCGCCATGATCGCCGAGATCGAGGCGGCCAAGAAGGACGGTGACACGCTCGGCGGCGTCGTCGAGGTCGTCGCCGACGGGCTGCCCATCGGCCTGGGCTCCTTCACCAGCGGTGACAGCCGGCTCGACAGCCAGCTGGCCGGCGCGGTGATGGGCATCCAGGCCATCAAGGGCGTCGAGATCGGCGACGGGTTCGAGACGGCACGGCGCCGCGGCAGCGTCGCGCACGACGAGATCTACCCGGGACCCGACGGCGTCATGCGCTCGACCAACCGGGCAGGCGGCCTCGAAGGCGGCATGACCAACGGACAGGCCGTACGGGTACGCGCCGCGATGAAGCCGATCTCCACCGTGCCCCGGGCGCTGGCCACCGTCGACATGGCCACCGGCGACGAGGCCGTCGCCATCCACCAGCGTTCCGACGTGTGTGCGGTGCCCGCGGCAGGCGTCGTGGTCGAGACCATGGTTGCGCTGGTCCTGGCGCGCGCCACGCTGGAGAAGTTCGGCGGCGACTCGCTGACCGAGACCCGCGCCAACGTCGACACCTACCTGCGATCGATCTCCGCGCGCGGCGCTCACACCGAGTCGGCCAGGGCGCTGGGCTGATGGCGCCCCGAGCGGTGCTGGTGGGCATGCCCGGCTCGGGCAAGTCCACCATCGGCCGCCGCCTGGCGAAGGCGCTGGGCGTCCCACTGCTCGACACCGACGCCAAGATCGTCGAGACGACCGGCCGCAGCATCGCCGACATCTTCGTCGACGGCGAGGCCGAATTCCGGCGCATCGAGGCCGAGGTCGTCTGCGCGGCACTGGCCGAGCACGACGGCGTCGTGTCGCTCGGCGGCGGGGCGGTGACGACGCCCGCGGTGCGCGAGGCACTGGCCGGCCACACCGTCGTCTACCTGGAGATCAGCGCGTCCGAGGGCGTGCGGCGTACCTCCGGCGGGGGCAGGCCGCTGCTCGCGACCGAGGATCCCGACGCCAGGTTCCGCGCGCTGATGTCCGCCCGGGTGCCGCTGTACCGGGAGGTGGCCACGTTGCGGGTGAACACCAACCGGCGCAACCCGGGCGCCGTGGTGCGGCACATCGTGCACCGCCTCGAGTGCGCCGCCGGCGACCACCCGCTGCGCCGCCGGCGCCGATCCGCCTGGCGCAGACTGCCCACCGTCCTCAATCCCGGACCCACCACCGAGGCCCCGCCGAGTCCCGCGGCGCTGGCCCGCAGAGCGGAAGCGCGCAATGACTGAACCCGTCACCGTCGACGTCCACGTCGAGCGGCCATACCCGGTGATCATCGGGCGTGGTCTGCTCGAGGACCTCACCCGCGTGCTCGACGGCAGGCACCGGGTGGCGATCCTGCACCAGCCGACGCTCGCCGCGACAGCCGAGGCAATCCGTGATGCGTTGGCCGCCAAGGGAATCGACGCCCACCGCATCGAGATCCCGGATGCCGAGGCGGGCAAGGAGCTGCCGGTCCTCGGCTTCATTTGGGAAGTGTTGGGCCGCATCGGAATCGACCGCAGGGACGCCGTGGTCAGCCTCGGCGGAGGTGCGGCGACCGACGTCGCGGGCTTCGCCGCCGCGACCTGGCTGCGCGGTGTCGACGTCGTGCACGTCCCGACCACACTGCTCGGGATGGTCGACGCGGCAGTCGGTGGCAAGACGGGCATCAACACCGACGCGGGCAAGAACCTGGTCGGCGCGTTCCATCAGCCGCTGGCAGTGCTCGTCGACCTCGCGACGCTGGAGTCGTTGCCGCGCAACGAGATCATCGCAGGCATGGCCGAGATCGTGAAGGCCGGCTTCATCGCCGACCCCGTGATCCTCGACCTGATCGAGGCGGACCCGCAGGCCGCGCTCGACCCCACCGGTGACGTGCTGCCCGAGTTGATCCGCCGCTCCATCGCGGTCAAGGCCGACGTGGTCGCCGCCGACGAGAAGGAATCGGCACTGCGCGAGATCCTCAACTACGGGCACACGCTCGCCCACGCCATCGAGCGACGCGAGCGGTACCGCTGGCGTCACGGCGCGGCGGTCTCGGTGGGCCTGGTGTTCGCCGCCGAACTGGGCCGCCTGGCCGGGCGGCTCGACGACGCGACCGCCGACCGGCACCGCACGATCCTGACCTCACTGGGACTGCCGGTGGACTACGACGCCGATGCCCTGCCCCAGCTGCTGGAGTACATGGCGGGGGACAAGAAGTCGCGAGCGGGCGTGTTGCGGTTCGTCGTGCTCGACGGGCTCGCGAAGCCCGGCCGGCTGGAGGGGCCCGATCCGGCCCTGGTGGCAGGCGCGTACTCGGAGATCGGGACCCGTCGATGAGCGCCACCGCTGCCACCGTCAACGTCATCAACGGACCCAACCTCGGCAGGCTCGGCAAGCGCGAGCCCGCGGTCTACGGCAGCACCACCCACGACGACCTCGTGGCGCTGATCGAACGCGAGGCCGCCGAACTCGGGCTCACGGTCCGGGTCCGCCAGTCCAACAGCGAGGCCGACCTGCTCGGCTGGGTGCACGACGCCGCCGATGCCGGGGAGGCGGTGATCCTCAACGCAGGCGCGCTCACGCACACCTCGATCGCGCTGCGGGACGCCTGCTCGGAGTTGACGGCACCGCTGATCGAGGTGCACATCTCGAACGTGCACGCTCGCGAGGAGTTCCGGCACCACTCGTACCTGAGTGCCGTTGCCACCGGCGTGATCGTCGGGCTGGGCGTGCAGGGATACCTGCTCGCGCTGCGCTACCTCGCGGCCGCGTCCTAGCCGGGGTCCGCCGGCGTCAGGGCTGCTGGCGGCCTTCGGTGGTCGTGGGCGCCGTGCCCGCTTCCTCGGATTCGCGGGGGCTGGTCACGGTGCTCCCGATCTGGTCGGTCCTGGCCGCCTGCGCACCCTCGGCCGTCGAGCCGTCCTCTGGGTAGTCACGTGCACCGACTGCTGCGAACACGTCGGTGTCGGCACGGTCGTCCTCTGCCGAGCGGCGCTGCACCGGCGGCGCCTTGCGGTCGACCAGCACGCGGCCGATCGTGACGCCCGCGATGGCGGCGACGAACGTCAGCAGGGCGGTGAACGCGGCGAACGTCGTCAGTTCGTTCAGCAATCCCTCGGCGTAGAGGTTGTCGTAGAACAGCGAGATGAGCCACGCGACGAAGCCGCTGACGATGCCCGCGAACAGCCCGGCGAGCAGCCAGGTCATCGCGAGGTCGCCGCGGCGGTCGGGGTCGGGGTTGGCGCGGGCGTCGGCGCGACCGTCGATGTTGCCCCAGATGAACGCGGCCACCGCGTACACGACGACCAGCGCGATGCTGATGATCAGAGCACTTGATTCGAACGCGTTGATCAGTGCGCCCTGAAGGAGCCGGACGACGACCATTAGGGCGGCGAAAACCAATCCGCGCAGCAACCACTTACTCATGAGGGCACAGCGTAGCGAGTAGCGTCATGCGCCGTGACGATTTCCCACCGCAGGGACCGGTTGCGTCGCCGTCTGCACGCGGCGAATCTCGACGCGATGCTGGTGACGGACCTGGTCAACGTGCGTTATCTGTCGGGATTCACCGGATCGAACGCTGCATTACTCGTGCTTGCCGATCACGACGTGCCGGTGCTGGCGACCGATGGGCGGTACGTTACGCAGGCCGCGGCCCAGTCGCCCGACGCCGAACTGGTCATCGAGCGGGCCTGCGGGCCCCACCTCGCGGGGCGGGCGGTGGCCGGCGGGGTCGGGCGGCTCGGATACGAGAGCCACGTCGTGACCGTCGACGGGTTCGCCCAGCTGCAGAAGGCTGCAGACGGGATCGAATTCGTCCGGGCGGCGGGAACCGTCGAGGCGTTGCGCGAGGTCAAGGACGCCGGCGAGGTCGCGCTGCTCCGGCTCGCCTGCGAAGCCGCCGACGCCGCGCTGGCCGATCTGGTGGCCGCGGGCGGGCTGCGGGCCGGCCGCACCGAGAAGGAGGTCGCCCGCGACCTCGAGTCGCGGATGCTCGACCACGGCGCCGACGGCGTCTCCTTCGAGACCATCGTGGCGGCAGGCACGAACTCGGCGATCCCGCATCACCGTCCGACCGACGCCGTGCTGGCGACGGGCGACTTCGTGAAGATCGACTTCGGCGCGCTGGTGGCCGGTTATCACTCGGACATGACCCGCACGTTCGCATTGGCGCCGGTCGCGCAGTGGCAACGCGACGTCTACGACCTGGTGGCCACCGCGCAGCGCGCCGGCCGCGAGGCGCTCGCGCCGGGCGTGTCGCTCAGCGCGGTCGACGGTGCATCGCGGCAGGTCATCGCCGATGCCGGCTACGCGGAGAACTTCGGTCACGGGCTAGGGCACGGCGTCGGACTGCAGATCCACGAAGCGCCGGGAATCAGCGCGTCATCCGCCGGTACACTGCTTGCTGGCTCTGCGGTCACCGTGGAGCCCGGTGTCTACCTACCCGGCTACGGCGGCGTCCGCATTGAGGACACGTTGGTCGTGGGCGGGGATCACACACCCGAACCCGAGTTGCTTACCCGGTTCCCCAAGGAACTTGCAGTTCTCTCGTGACAACGAGGTAGGCCGCTCACGGACATGCTGAGGAGTAGTACCCAACGTGGCATCGACCGCCGACTTCAAGAATGGGCTCGTCCTGAACATCGACGGCCAGCTCTGGCAGATCACCGAGTTCCAGCACGTCAAGCCAGGCAAGGGACCGGCCTTCGTCCGCACCAAGCTCAAGAACGTGCTGTCGGGCAAGGTCGTCGACAAGACCTACAACGCCGGGGTGAAGGTGGAGACGGCCACGGTGGACCGCCGTGACGCCACCTACCTGTACCGCGACGGCGCCGACTTCGTGTTCATGGACTCCGAGGACTACGAGCAGCACTCGCTGCCGGAGGCGCTGGTCGGCCGCAACGCCGGCTTCTTGCTCGAGAGCATGCCGGTGCAGATCGCGTTCCACGACGGCGTGCCGCTGTACCTGGAGCTGCCGGTGACCGTCGAGCTGCTGGTCGCCTCCACCGAGCCCGGCCTGCAGGGTGACCGGTCGAGCGCGGGCACCAAGCCCGCCACCCTCGAGACCGGCGCAGAGATTCAGGTGCCACTGTTCATCAACACCGGCGACAAGCTGAAGGTCGACTCGCGTGACGGCAATTACCTGGGAAGGGTCAATGCCTGACTCGACCCGGAGCGACGGGATATCGAGCCGGGGCGAGCGAAGCGACGGGGGATTCACCCGGGGCGAGCGAAGCGACGGGATATCGAGCAAGGGCGAGTGGAGTTACTCGGGCGACGAAGGCCGCAAGGGTCCGGACAAGGGTAGGCATCAGGCGCGCAAGCGTGCGGTGGACCTGCTGTTCGAGGCCGAGGCCCGCGGCATGACGCCCGCCGAGATCGCGTCGTCGCGCAACGCGTTGGCGCACACCGACATGGACGTCTCGACGTTGAACCCCTACACGGTCACCGTGGCCAAGGGCGTCACCGAGCACGCCGCTCACGTCGACGACCTGATCTCGGCTCACCTGCAGGGCTGGACGCTGGAGCGGCTGCCCGCGGTCGACCGGGCGATCCTGCGCGTCGCGGTGTGGGAACTGCTGCACGCCGAAGACGTGCCGGAACCCGTCGCCGTCGACGAGGCGGTCGAGCTGGCCAAGAAGCTCTCGACCGATGATTCGCCGGGCTTCGTCAACGGTGTGCTCGGCCAGGTCATGCTGGTGACGCCGCAGATCCGTGCGGCTGCGGCGGCCGTTCGAGGGACTGCCGGGCCGGCAGAGGACGCCTGAGCGTGGGCGTCCCGCAGGACTGGGCGCCCTACACCTCGGTGGACGAGGCAGCCCGGGTCTATCTGCGGGATCCGGATCTGGCGCTCGAGCAGCTCCGCTCCGTCGTCGACTTCTCGTCGATCACGTCGTTCATCATGTCCCGCGGTGAGATCGACGAGCCGTGGGGCGAAGCGGTGTGGCAGGAGATCGTGGCCACCGACGGCAGGCGTCTGATCCTGTGGCGGGCCGACGACGACGCGTCGGTGACCAAGGGAGCGGAACCGCGCCGCATCCTCGACGCGTCGGTGCGCACCATCCTGCTGTCGACGATCACCGACCACATCCTCACCACGGAGTTCGAGATCCTTCCCGACGGCACCCGCAGGCTCGCCGAGGTGCGACTGCGGATGTACACCCAGCTCCTCACTCGCGCGCGTCAGAAGTCGGTCGTCGACACCGATTTGTTCTGCGAGTCGTTCCGGTACACCAAGACCGTCGACGACGGCGGTCTCGCCCAGATGCAGCGGCTGATGCAGTTCGGTCGCGTGCTGTCCCGCTCGGCCTAGGAGCCGTCAGCTCGTCGCACGGACGAGTTCGACGACGATCTCGCCGAGTTCCTCGCCCCGCTGCTCCTGCACGAAGTGGCCTGCCCCGCTGATCACCCGGTGCGGCATCCCCTTGGCGCCGGGGACGCGGCTGCGGAAGACGTGATCCCAGCCTGCGGTGGCGGGGTCGCCGTCGGAGTACGCGGTCAGAAACGGCCGGTGCCACTGCTCGAGCGCGGTCATCGTGGCCCTGCCGATCGCGGCGCCGGGGTCGTTGCGCGTCAGCGGGACCAGCGCGATCATCTGGCGCAGCCCCGCCTTGTAGGTCCGGTCGGGAAACGGTGCGTCGTAGGCGGCGAGGACGTCCGCGGGCAGCGGCCCCGCCACCGCGTCGAGGAAGAAGCTCGGCGTGATGTCGGGGGCGCGCTGGTAGAAGCTGACGTAGTCGAGCAGCGTCTCGGCGTGCAGCACCTGGTCGTCGCCGACCCCGTGGTGCGGCCAGGTCAGCAGCCCGGCCAACGCCGGGTCGCAGGTGTGCAGGATGGTGTTGGTGGCGACCACCCTGGCGAAGCGCTGCGGGTGCCGGGCCAGCACGCTGAGCCCCAGCGGCCCGCCCCAGTCCTGCACCACCAGCGTGACGTCTCCCAAGTCCAGCCGGGTGACCAGGCTCGTCAGCCACTGCACGTGCCTGACGAACGTGTAATCCGTTGCCTCGGAGAGCTTGTCGGAGCGGCCGTACCCGATGTTGTCGGGGGCGATGACGCGCATGCCCGCGGCGGTCAGCACGTCGATGACCGACCGGTACGCATACGACCACGTGGGCTGCCCGTGCAGGAGCAGTGCGACGGGGCCGTCCGCGGGGCCGGCGTCGACGTAGTGCATGCGTAGCGGCGTGATGCCGCGGGCCTCGACGTCGACGTAGCTCGGCGCGTGGTCGAACCCCGGCAGTCCGGCGAAACGATCGTCCGGAGTCCGCAACACGGTCATGTCTGGGCCCGATCCATAGTGGGGTTTCGCCGATTCGATCGCTGGGCAGTCTAGGCTCCTGCGCGTCGCACTGACACACAGCTCGCTGGAACGGGGGGCAGGTTGATGACTGACGACACCACGGTGGGACCGGAGCCGGCGGCAGGGGAGCAGCGAGGTCTCGGCACGAGCCTCAAGCCACGCCACATCACGATGATCTCGATCGCTGGGGTGATCGGCGCGGGCCTGTTCGTCGGCTCGGCGAACGCGATCAAGGAGGCCGGGCCCGCAGTCCTGATCTCCTACATCCTGGCGGGCACGCTCGTCGTGCTGGTGATGCGCATGCTCGGCGAGATGGCGACCGCGAACCCGGACACCGGGTCGTTCTCGGTGTACTCGGAGCGGGCTCTCGGTCACTGGGCGGGGTTCTCCGTGGGTTGGCTCTACTGGTGGTTCTGGGTGCTGGTGATCCCCGTCGAGGCGACGGCTGCCGCGGCGATCCTCACCGACCTCATCGGTGGCGCGCAATGGATCTGGGCGTTGGCCGTGACCCTGCTGCTGACGATCACGAACCTGGTGAGCGTCGGCAACTACGGGGAGTTCGAGTTCTGGTTCGCGCTCATCAAGGTGGTCGCCATCGTCGCGTTCATCGGCATCGGCGTCGCGGCGATCCTCGGCCTCATCCCCGACTCGGGGGTCAGCGGCATCGAGAACCTCTGGCAGCCAGACGGATTCATGCCCAACGGCTTCGGCGCGGTGATCGCGGGTCTGCTCATCACGATGTTCTCGTTCATGGGCACCGAGATCGTGACCATCGCCGCGGCGGAGTCGCCGAACCCGGTGAAGGGCATCGGCAAGGCCGTCAACTCGGTCATCTGGCGCATCTCGCTGTTCTACGTCGGCTCGATCTTCGTGATCGTCGCCCTGATGCCCTACGACCAATTGGCCGACGGCTCGTACCAGTCGACCCTGGAGGCCATCGGCATTCCCGGGTCCAAGCTGATCATGGACCTCGTCATCCTCACCGCCGTGGCGTCGTGCCTCAATTCGGCGCTGTACACGGCGTCCCGGATGCTCTACTCGCTCGGCGAGCGTCGCGACGCGCCCCAGGCCGTGCGCAAGGTCGCAGGCAACGGCGCGCCGTGGGTGGCGGTGCTCGCGTCGATGGTCGTCGGGTTCCTTGCCGTCGCAGGCAATTACCTGCTGCCGGAGAAGATCTTCGGGTACCTGCTGGCCACCAGCGGTGCCGTCGCGCTGTTCGTCTACCTCGCGATCGCGTCCAGTCAACTGGTGCTGGGCCGCAAGATGCGGGCCGCAGGCGAACGGGCGCCGGTGGCGATGTGGCTGTTCCCCGGTCTGACCATGGTGACGATCGTCGGCATCGTCGCGATCCTCGTGCTGATGGCGTTCGACGCCGATCAGCAGCAGGCGATTTTGCTGTCGGCCATCTCCGCGGTCTTCATCGTCGTCGCGGGACTGATCGTGCAGCGTAGGCACCGATCGACCCGCGCGGCCGACATCGCGAAGGTCTGAGGGTCAGTCCTCGAGCGCCCGGTAGGTGTGGCGCACGAACTTCGGTTGCGCTGCTTGAAGTTTGAGCATCGACGTGTTGCCGGCGACCGCTGCGGCAGCACTGTCGGGGCTGAGGTCGGGCAGGTTCTGGATCAGGTAGATCAGGATCCGGTCGACCGACGGATCGGCCTGCCACCACGTGCCGAACGCGCCCGGCCAGCTGAACGTGCCGAGGCCGCCGGGGCCGTAGAGCTGGCGCGACTGCGCGGGATCGGTCACCACGGACAGGTTCAGCCCGAACCCGCGACCACGCCAGAACGGCATGCCCAGGAACGGGATTCGCTTCTGCTCGTCGGTCAGCCGGTTGGTGCGCATCGCGGTGACCGAGTCCTCCGACAGCACCCGCACGCCGTCGACGGTGCCGCCGTGCAGCAGCATCCGGGCGAACGTCAGGTAGTCGTCGGCGGTCGACCAGAGCCCCGCGCCGCCGGCGCAGAAGGGTGGCGGCGTCAACGGCGCCGGACCCATCGCGTCGTCGCGCAACGTGAACCCACCGGAGCCCGACTCCTCGAGCTTGTACATCGTGGCCGCCCGGCTGCGGCCCTCGCGGGTGACGGAGAACCCGGTGTCGGTCATGCCGAGCGGCTCGAAGATCCGCTCCGCAAGGACCTCCGAGAGCGGCTTGCCCTCGATGCGCGACAGCGCGATGCCCAGGACGTCGGTCGCGTGACTGTAGGTCAGCCGGTCACCGGGCTGGTGGACCAACGGGAGCTTCACCAGCTCGGCCAGCCAGCGGTCCTGGTCCTGACGGAACATCAGCTTCCCGTAGGCCCGGTTCAGCGGCGCTCCCACGGAGAACGCGTAGGCCAGACCGCTGCGATGGGTCATCAGGTCGTCGAACGTGATGGGGCGGCGCACCGGCACCGTCTTGTCGAGGGGCCCTGCCGGATCCGCCATCACGCGGAGGTCGGCGAGTTCGGGCAGCCACGGCGTGACCGGGTCGGTCAGTGCGAACCGGCCCTCCTCCACCAGCGCCATGGCGGCGGCGACGGTCACCGGCTTGCTCATCGACGCGATGCGGAAGACCGTGTCGCGCTGCATCGGGACGCGTGCGGCGACGTCGCGGTAGCCGAGTTCGTTGACCTGCAGCACGCGGCCGCCCTGCCAGACGAGGGTCACGGCGCCGGCCAGTACCCCGGCGTCGATCACCTCCTGAATGGATGCCTGGTTCCCGTCGAGATTCATCGCGTTTCAGGGTAGGCCGTCGAATCGGCGGCACCGCGCCGGTGGTATGGTTCGGCGCAGTTCGACGTCCTTTAACGATCCGTCCAGCGAGGCGGAGAAGGAGGTCCGGGTACGTCATGCCCAATGCCTCAGCCGGCTCTGCCGACGCCAGCCCCGATCGGGAGCTGATGTCCGCGGCGGACGTGAGCCGAACGATCTCCCGTATCGCCCATCAGATCATCGAGAAGACCGCGCTCGGCGGTCCCGATGCGCCGCGCGTCGTGCTGCTGGGCATCCCCACGCGCGGCGTCACCCTCGCCACCAGGCTGGCACGCAACATCTCCGACTTCTCCGGCGTCGACGTGGCGACCGGCGCGCTCGACGTGACGCTGTACCGCGACGACCTGATGTCCAAGCCGCCGCGCGCGCTCGCCGAGACGACCATCCCCGACGGTGGCGTCGACGGAGCGATCGTCGTCCTCGTCGACGACGTGCTGTACTCCGGCCGCACCGTGCGCGCAGCCCTGGACGCGCTGCGCGACGTGGGCCGCCCCCGCATCGTGCAGCTGGCGGTGTTCGTCGACCGCGGCCACCGCGAACTCCCCATCCGCGCCGACTACGTCGGGAAGAACGTGCCGACGTCTCGCCTGGACAACGTCAAGGTGCGGTTCGCCGAACAGGACGGCGCCGACGGCGTGACGATAGCGAACACCGGAGGTCCCAAACGTTGACCAGGCACCTGCTGTCGGTGGCCGATCTGGGCCGCGACGAGGCCACCGCGATCCTCGACGACGCCGACCGGTTCCGCGAGGCACTTCTCGGCCGCGAGGTCAAGAAGCTGCCGACGTTGCGCGGGCGCACCGTCATCACGATGTTCTACGAGAACTCCACGCGGACCCGGGTGTCCTTCGAGGTCGCGGGCAAGTGGATGAGCGCCGACGTGATCAACGTCAGCTCCTCGGGATCGTCGGTGTCGAAGGGGGAGTCGTTGCGCGACACCGCGCTGACTCTGCGCGCCGCGGGTGCCGACGCGCTGATCATCCGGCATCCGGCGTCGGGTGCGGCGCAGCAGCTGGCGGAGTGGACGGCTGAAGGTTCCGGGGGGCCCTCGATCATCAATGCCGGCGACGGGATGCACGAGCACCCGACCCAGGCGCTGCTCGACGCGTTGACGATCCGGCAGCGGCTCGGGGGAGTCGAAGGCAAGCGCGTCGTCATCGTCGGCGACGTCCTGCACAGCCGCGTCGCCCGCTCGAACGTGCTGCTGCTGGCCACCCTTGGCGCCGAGGTCGTTCTCGTCGCGCCGCCGACCCTGCTGCCCACCGGGGTGTCGTCGTGGCCGGTGACGGTGTCGCACGACCTCGACGCCGAACTGCCCGGCGCGGACGTGGTGCTGATGCTGCGGGTACAGGCCGAGCGGATGAACGGCGGCTTCTTCCCCTCGGTGCGCGAGTACTCGGTGCGCTACGGGCTGTCGGAGAAGCGCCTCGGCAGGCTCGCCGACGGCGTCGTCGTCCTGCACCCCGGCCCGATGCTGCGCGGCATGGAGATCGCGTCGTCGGTCGCCGATTCGTCGCAGTCGGCTGTGCTGCAACAGGTTTCCAACGGCGTACACGTCCGGATGGCGGTGCTGTTCCACCTCCTGGTCGGCAGCGGAGCGGAGGTCAGCGCATGACGTCTCGAGTGCACGGGTCCCGACCCATCCTGATCCGCGGGGTCCGTCCCTACGGTGAGGGCGAACCCGTCGACGTGCTGGTGTCCGGCGGCCAGATCGCCGACATCGGCGCCGACGTGACCGCGCCCGACGACGCCGACGTCGTCGACGCCCGGGGTCAGGTCCTGCTCCCGGGCTTCGTCGACCTGCACACGCATCTGCGCGAACCGGGCCGTGAGTACGCCGAGGACATCGAAACCGGTTCGGCGGCAGCCGCTCTGGGTGGCTACACCGCCGTGTTCGCCATGGCCAACACCGATCCCGTCGCCGACACTGCCGTGGTCACCGACCACGTGTGGCACCGCGGCCAGCAGGTGGGCCTGGTCGACGTCCATCCCGTCGGGGCGGTCACGGTCGGGCTGAAGGGCAAGCAACTCACCGAGATGGGCCTGATGGCAGCGGGCGTCGGCCGGGTGCGGATGTTCTCCGACGACGGAATCTGCGTCGACGATCCACTGGTGATGCGCCGGGCGCTGGAATACGCCACCGGACTCGGGGTGCTCATCGCCCAGCACGCCGAGGAGCCGCGGCTAACCGTGGGCGCCGTCGCACACGAGGGACCCAACGCCGCCCGACTCGGGCTGGCGGGCTGGCCCCGCGCGGCCGAGGAGTCGATCGTCGCGCGCGACGCGCTGCTGGCCCGCGACGCCGGCGCCCGCGTGCACATCTGCCACGCCTCCACGGTCGGCACGGTCGAACTCATCCGATGGGCCAAGGAACAGGGCATATCGATCACCGCCGAGGTGACGCCGCATCACCTGCTGCTCGACGACGGGCGCCTCGCCGACTACGACGGCCGCAACCGGGTGAACCCCCCGCTGCGGGAGGCCGACGACGCGATTGCGCTGCGCCAGGCCCTCGCCGACGGCGTCATCGACTGCGTGGCCACCGACCACGCGCCCCACGCCGAGCACGAGAAGATGTGCGAGTTCGCCTCGGCCCGGCCCGGCATGCTCGGACTGCAGACCGCCCTGTCGGTCGTGGTCCAGACGATGGTGCAGCCCGGACTGCTCACCTGGCGCGACGTCGCACGGGTGATGAGCGAGGCGCCCGCCGCCATCGTCGGCCTGCCCGATCAGGGGCGTCCGCTCGAGGTGGGGGAGCCGGCCAACCTCACCGTGGTGGACCCCGACACCGAGTGGACCGTCACCGGACGGACGCTGGCCAGCCGCTCGGACAACACGCCGTACGAGGCCATGACCCTGCCTGCGACCGTGACGCTGACGCTGTTGCGCGGCAAGGTGACTGCGCGCGAGGGCAAGAGCGGACTCCCGGATGAATGACTCCACGCTGATCACCTCGCTGATCATGGCCGCCGTGCTGGTCGTGATCATCGCGCTGCTGATCCGGCAGATGATGCGCGGCTGGTTGCGACGCGCGCAGCGGCAGGTGGAGCAGATCGGCAAGCTGCCGCCGATGCCCGACACCGTCGGGCCTGCACTGATCCCCGCCACCCGGGGCCTCTACGTCGGCAGCACCATCGCCCGATCCGAACCGCTTCCGCAGGGCGGCCCCGGTCATGAAGCCGAGCCCCCTTCGGCGCGCAGTTCGTCGGCCTGGCTCGACAGGGTCGCGGTCGGCGACCTCGGCTTCCGCAGCAAGGCGGTGCTGACCCGGTACCCGGAGGGGATCATGTTGCAGCGCACGGGCGCCAGCCCGATCTGGATCCCCGACGAGTCCATCAGAGCGATACGAACGGAACGGGCCATCGCAGGCAAGGTGGTGACGCACGACGGCATTCTGGCGATCCGCTGGACGCTGCCGTCGGGCACCGAGATCGACACGGGGTTCCGCGGCGACGACCGCCGCGAACTCGCCAATTGGGTACAGGAGGACGCCGGATGAGCAGGCAAGCCGGTCGGGCAGTTCTGGTGCTGGACGACGGTCGGGTATTCACCGGCACCGAGTTCGGCGCCGTAGGACAGACATTGGGCGAGGCGGTGTTCTCGACCGGCATGTCCGGATACCAGGAGACGCTGACCGACCCGAGCTACCACGGTCAGATCGTGGTCGCCACGGCACCGCAGATCGGCAACACCGGGTGGAACGGTGAGGACGCCGAGAGCCGCGGCGACAAGATCTGGGTTGCGGGCTACGCCGTGCGGGACCCCTCGCCGCGTGCCTCGAACTGGCGCGCCACCGGCACGCTCGACGACGAACTGATCCGCCAGGGAGTCGTCGGGATCGCGGGCATCGACACCCGCGCCGTCGTCCGGCACCTGCGCAGTGCGGGGTCGATGAAGGCGGGCGTCTTCTCGGGCGACGCCCTGGCCGAGGTGGACGAGCTGCTTGCCCGGGTGCGCAGCCAGCCGTCGATGCTGGGTGCGGACCTCGCCGGCGAGGTGAGCACCGACTCGACCTACGTGGTGGAAGCCGAAGGGCCAACGCGTTTCAGGGTGGCCGCGCTCGACCTCGGCATCAAGACCAACACCCCGCGCAACTTCGCCAAGCGGGGCATCGAGACCCACGTGGTGCCGTCGAACGCCACCTTCGACGCCGTCGCCGCGCTCGATCCCGACGGGGTGTTCCTGTCCAACGGCCCCGGTGACCCGGCGACCGCCGACCACGTCGTCGAGGTGACCCGCAAGGTCCTCGAAGCCGGGATACCGCTGTTCGGCATCTGCTTCGGCAACCAGATTCTGGGCCGCGCCCTGGGGCGCTCGACGTACAAGATGGCCTTCGGTCACCGCGGGATCAACGTTCCGGTGGTCGACCACCTGACCGGACGGGTCGCGATCACCTCGCAGAATCACGGCTTCGCCCTCGAGGGGGAGGCCGGCGAGGAGTTCGACACGCAGTTCGGCCGGGCGATCGTCAGCCACACCTGCGCCAACGACGGAGTCGTCGAGGGCATCAAACTCGTTGACGGAAGGGCGTTCTCGGTGCAGTACCACCCCGAGTCGGCGGCGGGACCCCATGACGCCGCGTACCTGTTCGACCAATTCGTCGACCTCATCTCCGAAGCCAAGGCAGGGAAGGTCGAGCGCTGATGCCGCGTCGGGAAGATCTCAAGCACGTCCTGGTCATCGGATCGGGCCCCATCGTCATCGGGCAGGCCGCCGAGTTCGACTACTCGGGCACCCAGGCGTGCCGGGTGTTGAAGGCCGAAGGCCTTCGGGTGACGCTCATCAACTCGAATCCGGCGTCGATCATGACCGACCCGGAGTTCGCCGACTCCACCTACATCGAACCGATCACCGCGGCGTTCGTCGAGAAGGTGATCGTGCAGCAGGCCGAGCGCGGCAACAAGATCGACGCGCTGCTGGCCACGCTCGGCGGGCAGACCGCGCTCAACACGGCGGTCGCGCTGTACGAGAACGGGGCCCTCGACCGCCACGGCGTCGAGATGATCGGTGCGGACTTCGAGGCCATTCAGCGAGGCGAGGACCGGCAGAAGTTCAAGGACATCGTCGCCAAGGTCGGCGGCGAGTCGGCGAAGTCGCGGGTGTGCTTCACGATGGAGGAGGTCCGGGACACCGTCGCCGAACTCGGCCTGCCCGTCGTGGTGCGGCCGTCGTTCACGATGGGTGGGCTCGGCTCCGGCATGGCGTACTCGGTCGAGGACGTGGAGCGGATGGCCGGCGACGGCCTGTCCGCGTCGCCGACGGCCAACGTGCTGATCGAGGAATCGATCTTCGGATGGAAGGAATTCGAACTCGAGCTGATGCGGGACCACCGTGACAACGTGGTGGTCGTCTGCTCGATCGAGAACTTCGACCCGATGGGCGTGCACACCGGTGACTCGGTGACCGTGGCGCCCGCGATGACGCTGACCGACCGCGAGTACCAGACGATGCGCGACCTCGGCATCGCGATCCTGCGCGAGGTCGGTGTCGACACCGGTGGCTGCAACATCCAGTTCGCGATCGACCCGGTCGACGGGCGGCTCGTCGTGATCGAGATGAACCCGCGGGTCTCCCGGTCGAGTGCGCTGGCCTCGAAGGCCACCGGCTTCCCGATCGCCAAGATCGCCGCGAAGCTCGCCATCGGTTACACCCTCGACGAGATCGTCAACGACATCACCAAGGAGACGCCGGCGTGCTTCGAGCCGACGCTCGACTACGTCGTCGTCAAGGCCCCGCGGTTCGCCTTCGAGAAGTTCCCCGGCGCCGACCCCACGCTGACGACCACCATGAAGTCGGTCGGTGAGGCGATGTCGTTGGGCCGCAACTTCATCGAGGCGCTCGGCAAGGTGATGCGGTCGCTGGAGACACCGGGCCGCGGCGGCTTCTGGACCGGCGTGGATCCCGAACTGCCCGTCGAGGAGCTGCTGACGCGGCTGCGGACGCCCACCGACGGTCGCCTCTACGACATCGAGCAGGCACTGCGCCAGGGTGCGTCGGTCGAGGAGGTCGCGAAGGCCTCCGGCGTCGACCCGTGGTTCGTCGACCAGATCGACGGACTGGTGCACCTCGCGGAGGAGCTGCGCGCCGCGCCCGTCCTCGACGAGGGACTGCTGCGCACCGCCAAGCACAGTGGCCTGTCGGACCGTCAGATCGCGGCACTGCGGCCCGAACTCGCCGGTGAGGACGGCGTGCGGACGCTCCGGCGGCGGCTGGGAGTTCATCCCGTCTACAAGACGGTGGACACCTGCGCCGCGGAGTTCGAAGCCAAGACGCCGTACCACTACAGCAGTTACGAGATCGACCCGGCGGCCGAGACGGAGGTGGCTCCGCAGACCGACAAGCCGAAGGTGCTGATCCTCGGGTCGGGTCCCAACCGGATCGGTCAGGGCATCGAGTTCGACTACAGCTGTGTGCACGCCGCGACCACGCTCAGCGAGGTCGGCTTCGAGACCGTCATGGTGAACTGCAACCCCGAGACCGTGTCGACCGACTACGACACGGCCGACCGGCTGTACTTCGAACCGCTGACCTTCGAGGACGTCCTCGAGGTCTACCACGCCGAATCGGCCTCCGGCGCGGGCGGGCCCGGCGTCGTCGGCGTGATCGTGCAGCTGGGTGGACAGACGCCGCTGGGTCTGGCCCAGCGACTCTCCGATGCCGGCGTCCCGATCGTCGGCACCAGCCCCAAGGCCATCGACCTCGCCGAGGACCGCGGCGAGTTCGGGGAAGTGCTCAAGAACGCCGGGTTGCCCGCACCACGGTTCGGCATGGCGACCAGCTTCGAGCAGGCCCGACGCATCGCCGCCGACATCGGTTACCCGGTGCTGGTACGCCCGTCCTACGTGCTGGGTGGGCGCGGCATGGAGATCGTCTACGACGACGAGACGTTGCGCGGGTACATCACCCGCGCCACCCAGCTCTCGCCCGAGCACCCCGTACTGGTGGACCGCTTCCTCGAAGACGCCATCGAGATCGACGTCGACGCCCTGTGCGACGGATCCGAGGTCTACATCGGTGGCGTGATGGAGCACATCGAGGAGGCCGGCATCCACTCCGGCGACTCGGCGTGCGCGCTGCCGCCGGTGACCCTCGGCAAGCAGGACATCGCCGCCGTGCGGCATGCGACCGAGGCCATCGCCCACGGCATCGGCGTCGTCGGATTGCTCAACGTGCAGTACGCGCTCAAGGACGACGTGCTCTACGTGCTGGAGGCCAACCCGAGGGCCAGTCGCACGGTGCCGTTCGTCTCGAAGGCGACGGCCGTGCCGCTGGCCAAGGCCTGCTCCCGCATCATGCTGGGCGCCAGCATCGCCCAGTTGCGCCAGGAGGGAATGCTCGCCGCGACCGGCGACGGTGCCGACGTCGCACCGAACGCGCCCATCGCGGTCAAGGAGGCGGTGCTGCCCTTCAACCGGTTCCGCAAGTCCGACGGCTCGCAGGTCGACTCGCTGCTCGGCCCGGAGATGAAGTCGACCGGCGAGGTGATGGGCATCGACCGGGACTTCGGCACCGCGTTCGCCAAGAGCCAGACCGCGGCCTACGGTTCGCTGCCCGCCGCCGGTACGGTCTTCGTCTCGGTGGCCAACCGGGACAAGCGCTCACTGGTGTTCCCGGTCAAGCGGCTGGCCGATCTCGGGTTCCGGGTGCTGGCCACCGAGGGAACCGCCGAGATGTTGCGCCGCAACGGCATTCCGTGCGACACGGTGCGCAAGCACTTCGAGGCGCCCAGCTCCGACCGGCCGGCGACGTCGGCCGTCGACGCCATCAAGGCCGGTGAGGTCGACATGGTGATCAACACTCCCTACGGCAACTCCGGTCCACGCGTCGACGGGTACGAGATCCGCTCGGCAGCGGTCGCGATGAACATCCCCTGCGTGACCACCGTGCAGGGAGCGTCGGCGGCGGTGCAGGGCATCGAAGCCGGCATCCGCGGAGACATCGGCGTGATGTCGCTGCAGGAGTTGCACAGCAGCATGGGAGCACGCGAGCAGGCGAACGGCCGGACGTGACCACGTTCGGGGCGCGGCTGACCGAGGCGGTGTCCGCGCGGGGTCCGCTGTGCCTCGGCATCGATCCGCACCCGGGACTGCTCGAGGCGTGGGGTCTCGGCGCGGACGCCAACGGTCTGCGGGCGTTCGCCGACGCCTGCGTCGAGGCGTTCGCGGGGTTCGCCGTCGTCAAGCCGCAGGTGGCGTTCTTCGAGGCGTACGGGTCGGCGGGCTTCGCGGTGCTGGAGGACGTGATCGTCGCGCTGCGCAGCGCAGGGGTGCTGGTGCTCGCCGACGCCAAGCGCGGCGACATCGGCACCACGATGGCGGCCTACGCCGCCGCGTGGGCGGGTTCCTCGCCCCTGTCGTGCGACGCCGTGACCGCGTCGCCATACCTGGGCTTCGGGTCCCTGCGTCCGCTGCTGGACCTGGCGGCGGCCAACGAGCGCGGCGTATTCGTCCTCGCCGCGACGTCGAACCCAGAGGGCGCCGACGTGCAGCGCGCCACCGCAGGCGGCCGGACCGTCGCGCAGTCGATCGTCGACCACGCGGCGGCCGAGAACGGCGCCGCGGTCGGCCTGGGATCGGTGGGAGTCGTGGTCGGCGCCACGCTGACCGAAGTGCCCGACCTGACCGCCCTGAGTGGCCCGGTGCTGGTGCCGGGCGTGGGCGCCCAGGGCGGACGGCCAGAGGACCTGGCGGGCCTCGGCGGCGCCCCACCGGGCACGCTGCTGCCCGCCGTCTCGCGCGACGTGTTGCGAGCCGGGCCCGATGTGGCGGCGCTCCGCACGGCGGGCGAGCGCATGCGGGACGCCGTCGCACACCTGGCGCGCTAGCGGGTGCCGGCTAGAGCCGGATCCACTGCCCGAGGAACCAGAAGCCCCAGCCGTCGCCGTTGCCCGCGCGCATGGGGTTGACCTGCTGGCCGTTCCAGTTGAAGGGCTGGTGGTCCTGGCGGGCCTGGTCGGCGCCGCGCTGCCGCCAGTCGATCGGCGCGTTGCCGCGGTTCTGATCGCTTCCTTGCCGCTGGTCCTGGCACGCCGGGGCGCCCGGTGCGTTGCAGGGCTGGCCCGGCTGTGCCGCGGCGGTGCCCATCCCGGCCAACGCCCCGAGTCCGATGCCGATCGCGATCGTCGATGCGCTCAAAGCTGTCGTGAAGGTCATGTCGTCGACTCCGTCTTCGTTCGCGAGGCGCGTGTTCGCCGCACGTACCGGTGACGTTAGGAAGCGGGGATGGGTCGGCTCTGTGGTCGGCTTAGGTGCGCGCTGTGCGTCCGTTGACGAATCGAGAACCATTGCTGCCGAACGTCTTACGGACAGTGGCGTACGGCCGGCGGTGTCATCACCACCGGCCGCACGCGCCGTGACTGGTTCAGTGGGACCGGCTACAGCGGGATCGGTGATCCCGAGGTACCAGACACCCCAGTTGCCGACCGTCGCCTCGGGCGCCCGGTCCGCCGGGGCTCGAGTGACGTTCATGGTCGACTCTCCTTCGTTCGAGCCCGCGACGGCTCGGTCGACCCCGACCACCGCACGCTATGGCGCCCGACTGTGCGGGCGCTTCGGGGCGCGTGTGAGTGCCCGGTGAGGGTGAAGTGTGACGCCTGTCACGGGAGTGACGGGGGTGACTCGCGTGGTCCTGGACCGCGTGTTCCGACACGCCCGACACGCGGTGACCTGGGAAAATTTCTCACCGGCGGGGGTGCCGCCGACCGGCATCGCCGCGTCCGCCGGGTCCGGCATCCCGCCCCGGAGCCGGGTGCCGCACCAAAACCGCTGGTGAACAGGCACATCCGACGTAGACGACGCCTCGTGGCGCCGGTCGAGGGGCGAACTCGTGCGCGCCGGCACGGTTCGCTGGCGTCCTACACGCTGGGAAAACGGCTCCTCGAGCCGGGGGTGGGGTTAGCTTTCGTCAGTCAGCGTGGGTACGGTCGTCCCCGCTGGCTGGTTGTCTAACCAGTCAAGACACAACACATGACGGCAAGAGACGGAGGAACCCCGTGGCCCTTCCCCAGTTGACCGACGAGCAGCGCGCGGCAGCGTTGGAGAAGGCTGCTGCCGCACGTCGAGCGCGAGCCGAACTAAAGGATCGACTCAAGCGCGGCGGCACCAACCTCAAGCAGGTTCTCAAGGACGCCGAGACCGACGAGGTCTTGGGCAAGATGAAGGTCTCCGCACTGCTGGAGGCCCTGCCCAAGGTCGGCAAGGTCAAGGCTCAGGAGATCATGACCGAGCTGGAGATCGCTCCGACCCGCCGCCTGCGCGGCCTCGGCGATCGTCAGCGCAAGGCCCTCCTGGAGAAGTTCGACTTCACCACCGATTAGGCATCACGTGTTCGCCGGCCGAGGGGCCGGACGGTCATGACGCGCGTCGTCGTGCTGTCCGGTCCCTCTGCTGTCGGTAAGTCCAGCGTCGTGCGATGTCTGCGCGAACGGATCCCCGACCTGCACTTCAGCGTCTCCGCCACCACCAGGTCCCCGCGACCGGGTGAGGTGGACGGCGTCGACTACGCCTTCGTCACCCCCGATCGGTTCCAGCAACTGATCGACGACGGCGAACTCCTCGAGTGGGCCGACATCCATGGCGGGCTGCACCGCTCGGGCACGCCGGCCCAACCCGTCCGGGAGGCCGCCCGCGCCGGGCGCCCCGTGCTGATCGAGGTCGACCTGGCCGGGGCACAGGCGGTCAAGAAGGCGATGCCCGAGGCGGTATCGGTCTTCCTGGCTCCGCCCAGCTGGGACGCCCTGGAGAGCCGACTCGTCGGCCGCGGCACCGAGACTCCGGAGGTCATGGCCCGCCGACTCGACACCGCGCGAGCCGAACTGGCCGCCCAAGACAGCTTCGACACGGTCGTCGTCAACGCTGAATTGGAGTCGGCGTGCGCTGAATTGGTATCCTTGCTGGTGGGCCGTTGACCGTCCGGGCGCCTGAACGTGTTGGAGAGGCCGCCGGACAAGCCCATCAGACATCCAGCAGCTATTCCGAAACACCGGGAGATTTCTTCGTGAGCAACCCTGTCGAGAGCCTCGACTCCGACGCCGCCACCGCCTACGACACGCCGCTGGGCATCACCAACCCCCCCATCGACGAGCTGCTCGACCGTGCGTCGAGCAAGTACGCGCTGGTCATCTACGCCGCCAAGCGCGCGCGCCAGATCAACGACTACTACAACCAGCTCGGCGACGGCATCCTCGAATACGTCGGCCCGCTGGTCGAGCCGGGTCTGCAGGAGAAGCCGCTGTCGATCGCCATGCGCGAGATCCACGCCGACCTCCTCGAGCACACCGAGGGCGGCGAGTAGCGGCCAGCGGCGGGGTCTCGGGCGAGCGAAATGACTGAGCGCAAGCAGATCATCGTCGGCGTCGCCGGGGGCATCGCCGCGTACAAGGCGTGCACCCTGGTGCGCCAGCTCTCCGAGGCCGGGCACTCCGTTCGCGTCGTGCCCACCGAATCCGCGCTCAAGTTCGTCGGCGCCGCGACGTTCGAGGCGCTCTCCGGCAACCCGGTCCGCACCACGGTCTTCGAGAACGTCGACGAGGTGTTGCACGTCCGCATCGGCCAGGAGGCCGACCTCGTGGTCGTGGCACCGGCGACGGCGGACCTCATCGCACGCGCGGCCTCGGGCCGCGCCGACGACCTGCTCACCGCCACGCTGCTGACCGCGCGGTGCCCGGTGCTGTTCGCCCCGGCGATGCACACCGAGATGTGGCACCACCCCGCCACGGTCGACAACGTGGCGACGCTGCGGCGTCGCGGCGCCATCGTGCTCGAACCTGCCGCAGGCAGGCTCACCGGTGCCGACAGCGGTTCCGGTCGCCTCCCCGAAGCCGAGGAGATTAGCACCTTCGCCCAGCTGCTGCTCGAGCGACCCGACGCGCTGCCCTACGACCTGTCCGGCGTGAAGGTGCTCGTCAGCGCCGGGGGCACCCGCGAGCCGATCGATCCGGTGCGCTTCATCGGCAACCGCAGCTCCGGCAAGCAGGGATACGCGGTCGCACGCGTCGCCGCCCAGCGCGGCGCCGACGTCACGCTGATCGCGGGCAACACCGTCGGCCTCGTCGACCCGGCAGGCGTCGAGGTCGTGCACATCGGCTCGGCGGACCAGCTGAACGACGCGGTGTCCAAGCACGCCCCCGAGGCCCACGTCCTGGTGATGGCCGCGGCGGTCGCCGATTTCCGGCCCACCCACGTCGCGACCAGCAAGATCAAGAAGTCGCACGAACCCGGCCACGCCTTCGACGCACCCGCGATCGAACTCACGCGCACCGAGGACGTCCTCGCCGCCGCCGTACGGGCGCGGACGGACGGGCAGCTGCCCAACATGAAGGCCATCGTCGGCTTTGCGGCCGAGACGGGCGACGCCAACGGCGACGTGCTGTTCCACGCCAGGGCCAAACTCACGCGCAAGGGCTGCGATCTCCTGGTCGTCAACGCGGTCGGCGAGGGCCGCGCCTTCGAAGTCGACAACAACGACGGATGGCTCCTGTCGGCCGACGGCAACGAGGTTGCGCTGGAGCACGGTTCGAAGACCCTGATGGCCAGCCGTATCGTGGACGCGATCGGAGCATTCCTGCGCGTTGGGTGACGCGGCGCACTCCGCAGCCCGAGTGCAAGGGTTGCGGGCGCCAGGGCTGCACGTTTGCCTACAACTGACGGCTATATCATTCGCATGACTAAGCAATGGAGAGGGACTACACCGTGAGCAAAGCTCGGCTGTTTACCAGTGAGTCGGTAACCGAGGGCCACCCCGACAAGATCTGTGACGCCATCAGCGACTCCGTCCTCGACGCTCTGCTCGCGCAGGATCCGAAGTCCCGCGTCGCCGTCGAAACACTGGTGACCACGGGCCAGGTGCACGTCGTCGGCGAGGTCACGACGACCGCCAAGGAGGCGTTCGCCGACATCCCGAAGACGGTCCGCGCGCGCATCCTCGAGATCGGCTACGACTCGTCGGACAAGGGCTTCGACGGTGAGACCTGCGGCGTGAACATCGGGATCGGCGCCCAGTCGCCCGACATCGCGATGGGCGTCGACACCGCGCACGAGGCGCGCGTCGAAGGCGCCGGCGACCCGCTGGACGCCCAGGGAGCCGGCGACCAGGGCCTCATGTTCGGCTACGCCATCCGGGACACGCCCGAACTGATGCCGCTGCCGATCGCGATCGCGCATCGCCTTGCCCGCCGGCTCACCGAGGTGCGCAAGAGCGGCGTGCTCGACTACCTGCGTCCCGACGGCAAGACCCAGGTCACCGTGCAGTACGACGGCGTCACCCCGGTCCGGCTCGACACGGTCGTGCTGTCCACCCAGCACGCCGACGGCATCGACCTGGAAGGCGGCCTCACGCCGGACATCCGCGAGAAGGTCGTCAACACCGTCCTGGCCGACCTGAACCACGAGTCCATGGACACGTCGGACTACCGCCTGCTGGTCAACCCCACCGGCAAGTTCGTCCTCGGCGGCCCGATGGGCGACGCCGGGCTGACCGGCCGCAAGATCATCGTCGACACCTACGGCGGCTGGGCCCGCCACGGCGGCGGCGCGTTCTCCGGCAAGGATCCCTCGAAGGTCGACCGCTCCGCTGCCTACGCGATGCGCTGGGTGGCCAAGAACGTCGTCGCCGCAGGACTCGCCGAGCGCGTCGAGGTCCAGGTGGCCTACGCCATCGGCAAGGCCGCCCCCGTCGGACTGTTCGTCGAGACCTTCGGCACGGAGACCGTCGACCCGGCGCGCATCGAGAAGGCCATCACGTCGGTGTTCGACCTGCGCCCCGGCGCGATCGTGCGCGACCTGGACCTGCTGCGCCCGATCTACGCGCCGACCGCCGCGTACGGCCACTTCGGTCGCACCGACATCGACCTGCCCTGGGAGCGGACCGACAAGGTCGAGGACCTCAAGGCCTCGGTCTAGCACCCGGCCCAGACACCGAACGCACGCAGCGGCCCCCATTCCCACGCGGAATGGGGGCCGACTGCGCTTCGTGGGGCGCGAGGGCGGCGCTTCCACCAGGATGGTGGTCATGGACCAGGTGACCTTCATCCCCACGACGGACCAGCTGACCTACACCTTCGGTGGTGCCGCCGCCGTGATGCGCGTGCGGCCCGGCACCGTGCTGTCGCTGTGGACCGAGGACGCCTACGGCGGGCGGATCACCAGCCGCGACGACGTCGCGAGCACCGCGCTGAACACCGAGGACCTCAATCCGCAGACGGGACCGTTCTGGATCGAGGGCGCCGAACCCGGCGACACGCTCGCCGTCCACCTCGTCGACCTCACCCCGGCACGGACGTGGGGCGCCTCCACGCTGATCCCGTTCTTCGGCGGCCTCACCAGCATCCCGGTCAGTCCGACGCTGCAGGACCCGCTGCCCGAACGCACCTACGTCTACGACTACGACGCCGGGACGCACACCGTCGGCTTCAACGCCCAGGCGAGCGACTTCTCGGTGCGGCTGCCCGCCAACCCGATGCTGGGCACGGTGGGCGTCGCCCCCGGCCGCCGCGAGGTGCGGACGTCGCTGGTGCCGAGCGACTTCGGCGGCAACATGGACACCCCCGAGATGACCGCAGGCGCCACCTGCTACCTGCGGGTCAACGTCGAAGGCGCGCTGTTCTCCCTCGGTGACGGCCACTACCGGCAGGGCGAGGGCGAGTCGTGCGGTACCGCGGTCGAGGGTGCGATGCACGTGACGGCGATCGTCGAGCTGGTCAAGGGCGGCGGTCCGGCATGGCCGCGGTTGGAGACCGACACGCACCTGATGTGCATCGGATCGGGGCGGCCGCTCGAGGAGGCGTGGCGCGCCAGCCAGGTCGAGATGATCGGGTGGCTGGGGGAGTTGTACGGGCTCGACCGGCTCGACGCCTACCAACTGCTCACCCAGATCTCGCAGGTGCCGATCGCCAACGTCGTCGACACGAACTACAGCGCCGTCACCAAGATCGACAAGCGGCTGCTGCCACCCGCACCCGCGTACGGCGGCCTGCACGCCGAACTACGCGGCGCGGCAATCTCACTGGGCTCCATCAACTACTGATCGGAACGGACGACCATGGAACTGGGACTCTCCGGCAAGCGCTTCCTCGTCACCGGGGGCACCCGCGGCATCGGACGGGCCGTCGTCGACGGTCTACTGGCCGAGGGCGCCGCGGTCGCCTACTGCGCCCGCACCCCCGACGCGGTGGCGACCGCCCAGACTGACTTGGCCGCGACGGGGTCGACCGTCATGGGCAGCGCCGTCGACGTGGGAGATCCCTCGGCGCTCGCGCAGTGGGTGGCCGCGAGCGCCGAGGCGCTCGGCGGCATCGACGGCGTGGTGGCCAACGTCAGCGCTCTGGCCATCCCCGCCAACGCGGAGAACTGGCGCACCAGTTTCGACGTCGACCTGATGGGCACCGTGGGCCTGGTGGAGGCGGCGCTACCGCACCTGCTCGAGAGCGGATGCGGTTCGATCGTCACCATCTCCAGCGTGTCCGGACGCGAGATCGACTTCGCCGCAGGGCCGTACGGGACCATGAAGGCCGCCATCATCCACTACACGCAGGGCCTGGCGTTCGACCTCGCGGGCAAGGGCGTCCGAGCCAACACCGTCAGCCCCGGCAACACCTACTTCCCGGGTGGGGTCTGGCCGTCCATCGAGCGCGACGACCCCGAACTCTTCGCGACCGCGCTCGGCCTCAACCCCACCGGGCGCATGGCGACTCCCGGCGAGGTCGCGAATGCCGTTGTCTTCCTGAGCAGTTCGGCCGCCAGCTTCATCACCGGCACCAACCTGGTGGTCGACGGCGCGCTCACCCGCGGCGTGCAGTTCTAGGCGCTGAACGAATAGTCCCGCAGCGGGAAGCGGCGACTGCGCAGATACGCCTCGAACGTGGTGGCCGGCCGCAGGGGGACATCGCCATTCTTGTCGAAGTAGTAGCTGTTGGCCTTGCTGCAGCTCTCCTGCCAGAAGATCTGGCGGTGCCGCTTGCGCATCATCTCGGCGAAGTAGCGGTCGTTGGCCTCCCGCGACACCTCGACGCGCGACGCCGACTGGTGCGCGGCCTGCGACAGGCACCGCACGATGTGGCGGGTCTGGGCCTCGATCAGCGCGAAGTAGGACGACCCGACGTAGCCGTATGGGCCCATCACGGAGAAGAAGTTCGGGAACCCCGGGATGCTGACGCCCTCGTAGGCCTGCATCCTGTTGCGTTCCCAGTAGTCCGCCAGTTCCACGCCGCCGCTGCCGGTGACGTCGAACGTCACCGCGTCGACGTCCATCACCTTGAACCCGGTGGCGAGGATCAGCACGTCGACCTCGTGGGTGGTGCCGTCGGCGGTCGTGACGCCCGACGGCGTCACCTCGCGGATGGGTTCGGTGATCAGGTCCACGTCGTCGCGGTTGTACGTCGACAGATAGGTGTTGTGGAAGCCCGGGCGCTTGCAGCCGACGGCGTACCGCGGGGTCAGCTTGTCCCGCGTGACCGGATCGTGGACCTCGCGCTTGAGATAGGCCCGGCACAGCCGCTCCGCGCGGTCGGCGAGCGGGAACACGGTGTAGTACTGCGCGGAGATCGGGAACGTCAGTTCCACATAGGCCTGGCTGATCAGCCGGTGCAGTGTCTTGCCGCCGGGAATCCGCATCGCCAGGCGCGCCGCCGCGGGCAGCGGGACGTCGAACTTCGGCAGACACCAGATCGGCGTGCGCTGAAAGACGGTGAGGTGCTCCACCTTCGGCGCGATCTCCGGGATCACCTGCACGGCCGAGGCGCCGGTGCCGATGATGGCGACCCGCTTGCCCGTCAGGTCCTGGGTGTGGTCCCAGCGCGCGGTGTGCATGGTGACGCCTGCGAAGGCCTCGACGCCGTCGATGTCGGGCAGCTTGGGCACGGTGAGCACGCCGCTGGCGTTGACGAGGAAGCGCGCGGTCAGCGACCCGCGGTGTCCATTCCCCGAGTCGCTGCGCTCCTGCCCGCCGCGCCCATTCCCCGAGTCGCTGCGCTCCTGCCCGCCGGACGCGAGATCCACGCGCCACAGATCGTTCTCCTCGTCGAACACCGCAGCGGTGACGTGCGTGTCGAACCGGATCCGGCGGCGCAGCCCGTACTTGTCCACGCAGCGGTCGGCGTAGCCCTTGAGTTCGCCGCCCTTGGCGTAGGTGCGCGACCAGTCGGTGCTCTGCTCGAACGAGAACTGGTAGGAGAACGACGGGATGTCCACCCCGATGCCGGGATAGGTGTTCCAGTACCAGGTTCCGCCGGGTTCGGCGCCGGCCTCCAGGATGACGTAGTCGTGCAGGCCTGCCCGGTCCAGGGCGATGGCCGCGCCGATGCCCGAGAACCCGGCGCCGACGATGATCGTGTGGTGGTCGGGCGTGGTCATCGGGCGTCGCTCCCGGCCGGATGCAGCGCGGCCCGCAGTGCCGCGAGCCCGCGCTGGGTGGCCTCGGTCGCCACAGGCGACACCAACCCCAGGCTGACGAAGCCGTGCACCATGGTCGGCTCGTTGGACAGCTGAACGGGAACGCCTGCGGCGTCGAGCAGTTCGGCGTACCTGCCACCGTCGTCGCGCAGCGGGTCGTGCTCGGCGGTGCCGATGTACGCGGGCGGCAGACCCGCCAGCGATGCGGCGTTCGCGGGCGCGAGGTCGGTCGGCAGTGCGGCGGGATCGGTCATGTCCATCCCCGGCAGGTACCAGGTGAGGAAGGCCGCGGTGACGTCGCGGTTGAGGATGGGCGCATCGGCGTTCTCGATGAACGACGGCGCCGACAGGTCACCGACGACCACGGGATACCAGAGCAACTGGAACGCCAGCGGCGGCCCGCCAGCGTCGCGCGCCCGCAACGCCATGACCGCGGCGAGGTTGCCGCCCGCGGAGTCGCCGGCCACGGCGATGCGGGCCGGGTCACCGCCGAGTTCGGTCGCGTGGTCGGCCACCCACCGAAGTGCCGCCCACGCATCCTCGACGCCTTCGGGGAAGGGATGCTCGGGCGCCAGGCGGTAGTCCACCGACACGACGATGGCCTCGGCGCCGACGGCGTGTGCCCGGGCGACGTGGTCGTGGGTGTCGAGATCGCCGATGCACCAGCCGCCACCGTGGAAGAAGACGACGACGGGCAGGTCGGCGTGCTGATCCACCGGTGGCCAATAGATCCGAGCCGGTACGTCGGTCACGTCGCCGTGGCCGATGATCCGCGCCTCGATCCGCAGGTCGGGCAGCATCTCCGGCGGCGGCTTGACGGCCCGGAACTTCTCCCGGGCGACGTCGACGCCGTCGGCGATGGTGAACTCCAGCGGCACCGCGTCCAGCACCATCTTCAGGATCGGGTCGATGTCGGGCCGCTGCCCGGGCGTCGTGCTCGCCGAGGTGTCCGTCACGGGGTTCAACCTAGCGCGGCGCGCAGTGCGGCGAGCCCGCGTTGAGTCGCCTCGGTGGCTGCCGGAACGATGCCGGCGTAACCGAGGTAGCCGTGCACCAGGCTCGCGGCATTGTGCACCTCGGCGGGCACCCCCGCGGCGGTCAGCAGCTCCCCGTAGCGGATGCCGTCGTCGCGCAGCGGATCGTGGCCGGCCACCGCGATGTAGGCGGGTGCCAGACCCGCCAACGATTCCGCGCGGCCTGGGATCAGGGTCGCCGGTGCGTTGGACAGGTCGACGTGGCCGGCGTACCACCGGGAGAAGCCACCGACCGAGACGGTGTCCAGAATCGGGGCGTTCGCGTTCTCGGTGAACGAGGGCAGGGTCACGTCCCAGGTCGTGGCCGGATACCAGAGCAACTGGAACCGCAGCTCCGGGCCGTCGGCGTCACGGGCCAGTTGCGCGACGACCGCCGCGAGGTTGCCACCCGCGGAGTCCCCGGCCACGGCGATGCGCGTGGCGTCGGCACCCAGCTCGTCGGCGTGCTCCGCGACCCAGCGCGTCGCCGCCCACACGTCGTCGACGGCCGCCGGGTAGGGGTGCTCCGGCGCGAGCCGATAGTCGACGGCCACGACCAGCGCACCGGTCTCCGCGGCGTGGACCCTGGCCGCGCCGTCGTAGGTGTCGAGGTCGCCGACCACCCAGCCGCCGCCGTGGAAGAACATGACGATGGGCAGCGGTCCCGTGCCCGCGTCGGCGGGTCGGTACAGCCGGATGGGCAACGGGCCGCCGGGCCCGCCGATCTCGCGGTTCTCGGCGGTCACCTCGGGATGGACCTCGGGCCGCGGCACGTCGCGGAACCGCTGGCGGGTGGCCTCGGGGCCGCCCTCGGTCGTCAGCTGGAAGGGAACGGCTTCCAGTACCTTCTCCAGGATGGGGTCGAGTGGTGTCGGGCTGACGGGAGCGTCGTCTGCGGGCATGGGCACAACGTACGCATCGTCGCGATCGCGCATCGCGTGGGTCGCCGCCGCCGTGGTCGGCGCGGCGTACGGGGTGTTCCTCGTCGCGACCGCCGCGCGGCTGCCGTCGGGCGCCGACCTCACCGGCCAGTTCGCCCTGCAGCCCGCGGTCAAGGCGCTGACCGCCGTGCTGCTCGCGGTCGCCGCGCTCGGTCATCCGGTGGTGCGCGAACGTCGTTGGCTGGTGGCTGCTTTGGCGTTCTCCGCCGCGGGCGACGCCCTGCTCGCCGTCCCGTGGTGGGAGCCGTCGTTCGTGCTCGGTCTCGGCGCGTTCCTCGTCGCGCACCTGTGCTTCCTGACCGCGTTGCTCCCGCTGGCCCGCCGCACCACGCCGCGAATCGTGGCGTGCGCCGTCCTCGTCGTCGCCTGCGTCGCCCTGCTCGTCTGGTTCTGGCCGCGCCTGGTCGCCGAGGGGATGGCCGTGCCGGTCACCCTCTACATCGTGGTGCTCGGCGCCATGGCCTGCGCGGCGCTGCTCGCCGACCTGCCGACGCCGTGGACGGCGCTCGGCGCGGTCTGCTTCGCGGTGTCCGACGGCATGATCGGCATCGGGAAGTTCGTGCTCGGTTCCGAGGCGCTCGCCGTCCCGATCTGGTGGGCGTATGCCGCGTCGATCCTGTTGATCACCGCGGGGTTCCTGTTCGGTCGAGGACCTAGGGCGTCGGCGGGCGCTGCTACACCGGCCGAGTGAGCACGACCAGACAGGCCGCCGAACACGAGCCGATCGCACGCGTGCTGCCCATGCTGTCGGTGCCCCATCTCGATCGCGAGTTCGACTACCTGGTCAGCAGCGAGCTGTCCGACGACGCCCAACCGGGCGTGCGGGCCCGCGTCCGGTTCCACGGCAGGCTCGTCGACGCCTTCATCTTGGAACGCCGTTCGGACACCGACCACGTCGGCAAGCTGGGCTGGCTCGACCGGGTCGTGTCCGCCGAACCCGTCCTGACCCCCGACGTCCGGCGCCTGGCCGAGGCCGTCGCGACCCGCTACGCCGGAACCCGGCCCGACGTCCTGCGGCTGGCCGTGCCACCACGCCACGCCAACGTCGAGAAACAGGCCGTCCCCGAGCTGCCCCCTCTGGTCACCACCGACGTCGACCCGGCCGGGTGGTCGGTGTACGGCCGGGCCGAGGCCTTCCTGGGTGCGCTCGCCGAGGGCCGGGCGGCCCGCGCGGTGTGGCAGGCGCTGCCGGGGGAGCAGTGGGCCGACCGGCTGGCCGAGGCGGGGGCGGCGGTGGTCAACTCCGGCCGGGCCGCGCTGGCCGTGCTGCCCGACCAGAGCGACGTCGACGCGCTGCACGCCGCCGCGTCCCGGCACGTCGACCCGACGAGGGTGGTCGCGCTGTCGGCCGGGCTGGGACCTGCCGAGCGGTACCGCCGCTGGCTCGCCGTGCTGCGCGGCGGCGCCCGCTTCGTCATCGGTACGCGCAGTGCGGTCTTCGCGCCGGTCACCGACCTCGGACTCGTCATGGTGTGGGACGACGGCGACGACAGCCTCGCCGAACCGCGCGCGCCGTACTCGCACGCCCGCGAGGTCGCGATGCTGCGCGCCCACCAGGTGCGCTGCGCGGCGCTGATCGGCGGCTACTCGCGGACGGCAGAGTCGCAGGCCCTGGTCCGGTCCCGGTGGGCGCACGACCTGGTGGCCACCCGCCCGCAGGTACGGGCCAGAGCGGCACGGGTCGTCGCGATCGAGGACAGTGCGTATGCGCAGGAGCGCGACCCGGCAGCGCGGACGGCGCGGCTGCCGACGATGGCGCTGGACGCGGCGCGCTCCGCGCTGTCGGCAGGCGCGCCCGTGCTGGTGCAGGTGCCGCGCCGCGGGTACGTGCCCGCACTCGCCTGCGGACGCTGCCGGGCCATCGCGCGCTGCAGACACTGCACCGGGCCGCTGTCGCTGCCCGACCGGGACACGACGGGCGCGGTGTGCCGGTGGTGCGGCCGGCACGAAGCCGCACTGCGGTGCGCCCGCTGCGGTTCGGACGCCGTGCGGGCCGTCGTGGTCGGTGCCCGGCGTACCGCCGAGGAACTCGGCAGGGCCTTTCCCGGTACCACCGTCATCACCTCGGGCGGGGACGCCGTGCTCGCGACGGTCCCGGACACCCCGGCCCTGGTGGTCGCCACGCCGGGCGCCGAACCCGTCGCACCCGGCGGCTACGGCGCTGCGCTCCTGCTCGACGGATGGGCGCTGCTCGGCAGGCAGGATCTGCGTGCCGGGGAGGACGCGCTGCGCCGGTGGATGGCCGCGGGCGCGCTGGTGCGGCCGCGGTCCGAGGGCGGCGTGGTCGCCGTCGTCGCCGAGTCGGCGATCCCGACGGTGCAGGCACTCGTCCGGTGGGATCCCGTCGCGGCGGCCGAGGCCGAACTCGACGCGAGGACCGAGGTGGGGCTGCCGCCCGCCGCGCACATGGCGGCGATCGACGGTGACGTCGCATCGGCCGCCGCTTTGATCGACACCGCGACACTGCCCGAGGGGGCCGAGGTGCTGGGGCCGGTGGACCTGCCGCCCGGCGCCCGCCGACCCGCGGGCGAACCGGTCGACGGACCCGTGATCCGCATGCTCGTCCGGGTGCCGCGCGAGCAGGGCCTCGAATTGGCTGCGGCATTGCGCAAGGCCACCGGCGTGGCCAGCGCCCGCCACGATGGAACGCCGGTTCGCGTACAGATCGACCCGCTGCACATAGGGTAAGGCGTCCATACCCGGGAGGTGACGTGCGAAGGATCCTCGGATGGTTGCTCCTCCTCGGGCTTATCGCCCTCGGACTGCTGTGGCCGCTGCTGTTCAGTGCGGGCTCCGCCGCAGGTCCCGCCGACGACCCGGTGGTGATCACCGACTACCGCGCCGACTTCACCGTGAGCGCCGACGGCGCCCTGACCGCGGTCGAGACGATCACCGGTGACTTCCCTCCGGGACGGCACGGCATCTTCCGGTACTGGGACGTCGCCAACCCCAACGAGCCGTCGGTGCGGCAGACCCCGGAGATCACCTCGATTCTCCTGGACGGCGAGCCCGTGAACTACCAGATGCTCTGGGAGGACGCCGATCGCTTCCGCGTCGCCAAGATCGGCGACGCCGACAGCACGCTGTGGCCCGGCTCGCACACCTACGAGATCCGGTACGCCATCGACGGAGTGCTCGACCCCGGCTCGACGGGAGCGGATCGCCGATTCGCAACCGAGGTGGGCCGACCCGATTCGGAGAGCACGTTCTTCTGGAACGTCGTCGCGCCGTCGTGGAACAACGAGATCGAGCGCGTGAGCATCCGCGCCACCCTGCCCGGCGACGTGACGGGTGCCCGGTGCGCGGTCGGGTTCGGGGTCGGGCGCGCGTGCACCGGCCTGACCGTCGACGGCGACACCGTCGAGTTCTCCGCGACCGACCTGCCACCGCGCACGCCGGTGACGCTGCGGGCCGGCGTGGACGTGCCGGCGCCGCAGCGCGTCGGGCTGCCGTGGTCGCAGTCCTGGGACCGAATCTTCGGGCAGTCCGTCGTCACCACGGTCTGGGTGCTCGGTATTGCGGTGGCCGCGGGCGCGGCGGGCTACCTCTGGTTCCGCACCACGGTGGAGCCGGTGCCCGGATCGCCCGTGCAGTACGAACCGCCGCCGGGCCTCGGTCCCGTGCAGACGGAGTTCGTCCGCACCGAGCGGGTGCCGCGCAACGGGTTGACCGCGACGCTGTTTCACCTCGCGGAGCGTGACCTGGTCGAACTCCGCCAGGTGAGCGACGCCCAGTGGAACGTGCGCGGGATCGCCGAGCGCAAGGACTGGATCGACGTCGACCCGGTGGGCGTCGCCGTCGGGGCCACCCTCAAGGTGATGGGTCGGGGAACCGTCTTCGAGGCGAGGAAGTCGGCGAAGGCGGGAGCGAAGCTGCAGAAGGCGAAGACCGAACTGGCTGCGGCAGTGCGCAAGTGGGCGCGCGACGAGAAGCTGACGGAGCCGCGCAAGAACGAACTGTGGATCCGTTCGGCCAACGCGGTCGCCGCGGTACTCGCGCTGTGCGGGTTCTTCCGGTGGGGCTTCCCCGCCACGATGTGGGGCCTGCCGTTCGCGGCGTTCTTCGCGCTGACCGTAGGGGGGTGGGCCGCAGGCGTCGGCACGCGCCGAACCGAGGCGGGCCGCCAACTGTGGTCGCGCGCCGAGGGCTTCCACCGGCTGCTGTCCACGGACTCCGCCGAGACGCGCTTCGACTTCGCCGCACGCAAGGACCTCTACACGGCCTACGTTCCCTACGCCGTGGCGGCGGGTACCGCCGCGGCATGGGCGGAGAAGTACCGAGCCGCCACGGGAACCGTTGCACCGCAGCCGGTCTGGTACCACTCATCGTCGAGTTCGGGCGACGGTGACTCGTCCATCGGTTCGGGCGGCGGGGCGGACTTCGACGGCTTCGAGTCGGCACTGTCCTCGTCGATCGGCGCGTACACCGCGTCCCAGGTGTCGTCGTCCTCGAGCAGCGGCGGCAGCAGTTCGAGCAGTAGCAGCAGCAGCGGTGGCGGCGGTGGCGGCGGCGGAGGAGGAGGTGGCGGCTCGTGGTGACCGCGGTCCTCGTCCTCGTCCTGGTGCTGCTGTCGCTGGTGCTCGTCGGCTTCGTGGTGGGCTACAACAAGATTCGATCCGCCGACGTCCGAGTCGCCGAGGCGCTGGCGGGCATCGACGTGGAGCTGACCCGGCGTGCGTCACTGATCCCGAGCCTGGTGCACACGGTGGAAACCTTCGCCGCGCACGAGCGGACGCTGCTCGAACGGGTCACCACGGCGCAGCACGCACTCACGTCCGCGACCGGCGGCACGTCGGTGGCTCAGCGCAGTGCCGCCGAACGCGACCTCGACGACGCGGTGGGCCGGTTGCTCGCCGCCGGCCGCGAGCAGCCGCAGTCGTCGGCGTCGGAGAACTTCCTGAACCTGCAGGAGAACCTCGCCGACACCGAGAAGACGCTGGCATTCGCCCGCCAGTACTACAACGACGCCGTCGCTACTCTGAACCGGTTGGTCGGCACCATCCCGTGGATGCTCGTCGCCCCTCTGGCGGGCGTCGGCGAACGCGAGTACTACCAGATGCCACGCTGAGACGTACACGCCGAGACAGTCACACTCCAGACCCGAGGACGAAGACCACCCATGCGAATCGTGTTCGCAGGCACACCCGAGCCTGCACTGCCGTCCCTGCGTCGCCTGATCGACTCGCCACGCCACGACGTGGTGGCAGTACTGACCAGGCCGGACGCGGCGTCCGGTCGACGCGGTAAGCCCGCCCCGTCGCCGGTCGCGGCGCTCGCGCTCGCGGAGGGCATCCCGGTGCTGCGGCCCGAGCGGCCCAACTCCGAGGAGTTCGTCGCCGAGCTGGCCGGCTACGCACCCGACTGCTGCGCGGTCGTCGCGTACGGCGCACTCCTGCGCGATGGGTTGCTGGCCGTGCCGCCCCTCGGGTGGATCAACCTGCACTTCTCGGTGCTGCCCGCGTGGCGGGGCGCAGCGCCCGTCCAGGCCGCGATCGCGGCGGGTGACACCGTCACCGGCGCAACGACGTTCCAGATCGAACCGAGCCTCGACTCGGGGCCCGTCTTCGGCGTCGTGACCGAGACGATCCGCCCGACCGACACCGCAGGCGACCTGCTGGGACGGCTGGCGACGTCGGGCGCGGGCCTGCTCGAGTCGACCCTCGACGGGATCGCCGACGGATCGTTGACCGCCGTGCCGCAACCGAGCGAGGGCGTGACCGTCGCCCCGAAGATCACCGTCGAGGAGGCTCGCGTGCGATGGGATCTGCCCGCCCACGTGGTCGACCGCCGGATCCGGGCCGTGACGCCCAATCCGGGAGCCTGGACCACCATCGGCGACCTGCGCGTCAAGCTGGGGCCGGTGACACCGACCGAGCGGGACGCCCTGTCGCCCGGCGACATTCGCGCCGACCGGGAGGGAGTGCACGTGGGTACGGCCTCGTCGCCGGTGACGCTGGGGTGGATACAACCGCCCGGCAAGAAGCCGATGGCTGCGGCCGATTGGGCCCGCGGCGCCCGCCTCGACGACACGGCGCGTGCCTCGTGAGCCGGCCGGACCGGGGACGTGGCCCGCGCCGACCCACCCGTCGCACACCACTGGATCCCGCGCGACGGGTCGCCTACGACACCCTGCGCGCGGTGTCCGAGCGCGACGCCTACGCCAACCTGACGCTGCCCGCACTGCTGCGTGAACGCAACATCACCGGTCGCGACGCCGCCTTCGCGACCGAACTCGCCTACGGGACGTGCCGCAGCCTCGGCGTCCTGGACGCGGTGATCGCCTCGGCGTCGGGGCGACCCGTCGATCAGATCGACGGCGTCCTGCTGGACCTGCTGCGGCTCGGCGCCTACCAGTTGCTGCGCACCCGGGTCGACGCGCACGCCGCGGTCGACACCACCGTCGAGCAGGCGGCCATCGAAGTCGACACGCCGCGTGCGGGTTTCGTCAACGGCGTGCTCCGGTCGATCTCCAAGCGCGACGAACAGTCCTGGATGGCGGAGCTGGCTCCGTCGGCCGAGAAGGATCCGGTGGGGCATCTCGCGTTCACCCACTCCCACCCGCGGTGGATCGCGCAGTGCTTCGCCGACGCGCTGGGCGCCGATGCCGCCGAACTCGAGGCTCTGCTGACCAGCGACGACCAGCGGCCCGTCGTACACCTCGCAGCCCGGCCCGGCGTCCGGACCGCCGAGGAACTGGCGGCCGCGGTGGACGGCACGCCCGGCCGCTACTCGCCGTACGCGGTGTACCTGGCCGGCGGCGATCCCGGTCAGCTGGCGCCGGTACGCGACGGCGAGGCCCTGGTGCAGGACGAGGGCAGCCAACTCGTCGCGCGCGCACTGACATTGGCGCCCGTGGAGGGTGACGACGGTGGTCGGTGGCTCGACCTGTGCGCGGGCCCGGGCGGCAAGACGGCGCTGCTGGCCGCGATCGCCGCTGGCTCCGGTGCGCGCGTCACGGCCGTGGAGCCGACCCCGCACCGCGCGGACTTCGTCGAGCGCAACACCAAGGGTCTCGACGTCGACGTGCTGCGCGTCGACGGCCGCGACACCGGGTTGCCCGCCGCATCATTCGACCGCGTCCTGGTCGACGCGCCGTGCACCGGTCTCGGTGCGCTGCGTCGCCGGCCCGAGGCGCGCTGGCGGCGCCAGCCCGGTGACGTGCCGCCGCTGGTGAAGCTGCAGCGTGAGTTGCTCGCCGCGGCCATCGCGCTGACCCGCCCGGGTGGCGTGGTGCTCTATGCCACCTGCTCGCCGCACCTGGCCGAGACGGTGGGCGTGGTCGCCGACGCGGTGCGCCGCCACCCCGTCCAGCCGATCGACACGTGGCCGCTGTTCGACCCAGTGGTCGGCGAGGGCAGCCACGTGCAGCTGTGGCCGCACCGTCACGGCACGGACGCGATGTTCGCCGCGGCGCTGCAAGTGCGATGAGCGCTCGCGCGAAGAGCCGACAAGTGCGATGAGCGCGCGAAGAGCCAACAAGTAGGGTGACCGCCATGGCTGGCCAACCTCCCGTCGCTTCGCTCGCCCAGGCACCCATGATCGCGCCGTCCATTCTGGCTGCGGACTTCGCCCGACTGGCTGACGAGACAGCGGCCGTGCGCGGCGCCGACTGGCTGCACGTCGACGTCATGGACAACCACTTCGTGCCGAACCTGACGCTGGGCCTGCCCGTGGTGGAGAGCCTGCTGAAGGTCACCGACATCCCGATGGACTGTCACCTGATGATCGAGGACCCCGCGCGCTGGGCACCGCCGTACGCCGAGGCAGGCGCCTACAACGTCACGTTCCACGCCGAGGCCACCGACGATCCCCGCGCCGTCGCCCGCGACATCAGGGCGGCAGGCGCGCGGGCGGGCCTGAGCGTGAAGCCGGGTACGCCGATCGAGCCCTACCTGGAGATCCTGCGCGACTTCGACACCCTGCTGGTGATGTCGGTCGAGCCGGGCTTCGGCGGGCAGAAGTTCATCTACGACGTCCTGCCCAAGGTGGCCGCCGTGCGTGCGCTGGTGGACGCGGGGGAGTTGACCGTGGTGGTCGAGATCGACGGCGGCATCAACGCCGACACGATCGAGGCCGCCGCAGAGGCGGGCGTGGACTGCTTCGTCGCGGGATCGGCCGTCTACAGCGCGGCGGACCCGGCCGAGGCCGTGGCGTCGCTGCGACGGCAGGCCGCCGCCGCGTCACCGCATCTGTCGTGAGCGGTGCCGAGGCCGCCATGCGGCGTGCCATCGAGCTGTCCGAGCAGGTCAAGGGGTCGACGTACCCGAACCCACCGGTGGGCGCGGTGATACTCGATCGCGACGGCGAGATCGCCGGCGTCGGCGCCACGGAACCGGTGGGCGGCCCGCACGCCGAGGTACTGGCCCTGCGCCGGGCAGGCGAGCGGGCTGCCGGTGGCACCGCGGTGGTGACGCTCGAGCCGTGCAACCACCACGGGCGGACTCCGCCGTGCGTCGACGCGCTGCTTGCGGCCGGGGTCTCGAGCGTGGTGTACGCCGTCGCCGACCCGAACCCGGCGGCCGCCGGTGGGTCCGCCCGGCTGACCGACGGCGGCATCGCGACCGAGGCGGGGCTGCTCGCCGACGAGGCAGCCGGGGGCCCGCTGCGCGAATGGCTGCACAAGCAGCGCACCGGTCGCCCGCACGTGACGTGGAAGTACGCATCCAGCGTCGACGGCCGTAGCGCCGCGGCGGACGGCAGCAGCCAGTGGATCACCAGCGAGGCGGCCCGCGCCGACGTGCACCGGCGCAGGGCCGTGGTCGACGCGATCGTGGTCGGAACCGGCACCGTATTCGCCGACGACCCGACGCTGACTGCCCGGCTGCCCGACGGGAGCCTCGCCGCGCGGCAGCCGCTGCGGGTCGTCGTCGGCCGGCGTGAGGTGTCGTCGGAGGCGCGGGTGCTCAACGAAGACTCGCGCACCATGGTGATCCGCACCCGGGATCCGTGGGAGGTCGTGCGGGCGCTGTCCGACCGCACCGACGTCCTGCTCGAGGGTGGGCCCACGCTGGCCGGTGCGTTCCTGCGCGCCGGCGCGATCGACCGGATACTCGCCTACGTCGCTCCGATCCTGCTGGGCGGGCCGATCGCGGCCGTCGACGACGTGGGCGTGCTGACCATCGGCAACGCGCAGCGGTGGCGCTTCGACGGCACCGAGCGGATCGGTCCGGACCTGCGGTTGAGCCTGGTGCCGAACTGAACTGACGCCACCCTCGTTGGGTGACGTGGAATTCCTTTGCGCGCCAGTGTGACTGGGGTCACTCGCGAATCGCTGCGAGTTGGGGGACTCGTTACCAGTTCGAGACTCCATCCGCCTTCGGCGACACCGATCGGCCGAGTAGGGCTCGGTAGAATCGAAGGCGTGTTCGGATGCACGTCACCGACACTGACATCGCGCCTTACCGACGACGTTGCGCGGACGTAAGCACGAGAAGAGGACGACGAGCATGACTGCTCTGCAGGACTGGATCACCCTTCGCCCGGTCGATCAGGGCGCCATCATGGAGATGGTGTGCCGCCCGTTGCGCGCAGTGCTGAACTCCTCGGGTCCGGTGGACCCGAGGGAGTTCAAGCTGCAGCAGCCGGGCATCGAGCGCTGCTGAGAGCGGCGCCCGACTCCTAGCGGGTGGCCCGGATGGCCTCGGCCTCGTCCGGGTTGGCATCCGGGTCATCCGCCGGAGTCTCAGCGGTCTCGTCCTTGCCGCTGATGAACAACCCCAGGAGCGCACCCACCACGCAGACGACCGCGGTGATCGCGAAGATCTCGCCGTACTGCATGGCATAGGCCACTCGGTAGTTGTCGGCCTGAATCCGGATGGTGTCCAACAGGTTTCCGCCCGGAGCGGACTTCGGCAGGCTCTGCAGATGCTGGTTGAACCGGTAGAGACCCCATGCCGACAGTGCCGCGACGCCGACCAGCATGCCGGTCATGCGGGCCACGACCACGAGCGACGACGCGATGCCGTGTTGCGGTGCAGGCACGACGCGCAGCGCCGCCGAGGTGAGCGGTCCTATCACGATGCCCAGCCCGAAGCCGGCCAGCGCGAGGTCCACGTCCATCGTCGGCAGCGTGAACAACCCGAAGTCGTGTCGCGCGGCCAGCAGGTCGACGGGCCACTGCGAGATCAGCCAGTAGGCGAACGCTGCGATGACGAGGCCGGCGAACGCCACGATGCGGTCGCCGATGCGCGTCGCGATCCAGCCGCCGAGCAGGGCGCCGACGGGCAGGGCGACCAGGAAGCGCATCAGCAGGAATGCCGCCTGGTTCTGGTCGAGGGACAGCACGGCCTGGCCGAAGAGTTCGACGTTGACCAGCGTCACCATCAACGCGGCACCTGCGGCGAACGACGCACCCAGCGCGCACAGGAACGGCCGGAAGTGCACGCCTACGGGGTCGATCAGCTTGGTCTTGGCGAACTTCTCCCAGACGAAGAAGGCGACCGTCGCGACGGCAGCGCCGCACAGCAGTATCCAGCCACCCTCGGGCAGTACCTGCTTGCCGTCCGGGGCGGGGTTGTAGAGGCCGAAGACGACGAGCACCAGCACGATCGCCAGCAGCACGCCGCCGATGACGTCGATCTTCTCGGGTGGGCCCTGGGTCTTCTGCTTCGCAGGGACGCTGAAGTGGATCATCACCATGGCGACGACCGCCATCGGCACGTTGATCCAGAACACGTCGCGCCAGCTGTTGAGCGCCCACACCACGGCGATGCCGTAGAGCGGGCCGAGCACGCTCCCCAGTTCCTGCGCCGCGCCGATGCCGCCGAGTACGGCGGCCCGCTTGCGTTCGGCCCACAGGTCGGCGGCCAGCGCCAGGGTGACGGGCAGCAGTGCGCCACTGGCGATGCCCTGCACGACGCGCCCGACGACGAGCATCGTGAGGTCACCGGACATCGCGGTGATGATCGAGCCGACGGCGAACCCGGCGAGGCTGATCTGCAGCAGCAGCTTGCGCCCGAACCTGTCGGACGCGCGGCCCAGCAGCGGCATCGCCGCGATGTAGCCCACCAGGTAGCCGGTGATGATCGGCGCGACCCGCTGGATCTGGTTGATCGGGATCTGGATGTCGATCATCACGTCGCGGATGATCGTGATCACGACGTAGGTGTCGAGCGCTCCGAGGAGCACTGCGAGACCGCCTGCGCTGATGGCGATCCGGCGACTGGTGGCCGATCCGGACGGCTCGGTGGTGGCTTGGTGCGCCATCACACCGCGGGCTTGGTGACGGTGACCGGCTTACCCCAGTCCGACAGCGTCATCTGCACGCTCTGTCCGGGCTTGGGCTCCAGCTTGGCCTGGATCAGCTGATGGTCGCCCTCTTCCTGGATCCAGGCGGTGCCCGGGACGGGACCGGTCGCCGCGAGCTGCGGGGCAATCTTGTTGACGGCGTCCGCGCTGACGTTGCCGGACACCTTGACCGCGTCGACGCCGTTGACGTTCTCGCGGCCGTCGGTCTTGGCGTCGGAGAAGTTGGCGAGCAGGTTGGCCAGGCCGGTGTCGGGGTTCAGGATCGCCGACACGTCGTAGATGTCCGCCGCGGGACCGAAGTCCTGCCAGCTGTCCGGGGTGATGGCGCCGTAGAGGATGTTGTCGGCGACGACGAAGTCGACGCCTTCGAGCTTCTGGCCGAGGAACACGATGTCGGCCTTGCCGGATGCGGCAACGGCGGGCGTCTGGGTCAGGTCGCCGGTCAGCGAGGCGATCGGCAGTTCCGGGATCTCGCCCGTGGTGGTGAGCTGCAGGTGGACGCTCTGCTGAGCCTTGGTGGTCGCGTTGGACTCCGTCAGCAGCGTGGGCGCTTCGGGGAGTGGGGCGTCGGACGCCTTGTCGGACGACGAACACCCTGCGACCAGCAGGGTGGCGGTGACGAGGGCGGTGAACAGGGATTGGACGGCAAGCCGGGGGCGCGTCTGCATGCTTGCATCGTAGAGGGTCGGGCTCGGTGATCAGGTGCCCCGGGCTACGGGTCCGGCGGTTGCCACGGCCCGTGATCAGCGATTCCGTCGCCTCGATCCGCTCACGTCGGAGGCCGTCGGATCGGGCTCGCAACGTCGCGGTGATCATCGTCGGGCCGCGCTGACTAGCCTGGAGACGTGTTCACGGGAATCGTCGAAGAACTGGGTGAGGTCGTCGGCAAGGAGGAGCTGGTCGATGCCGCGCGGTTCGTGATCCGCGGGCCGCTGGTGACCGCCGATGCCGGTCACGGTGATTCGATCGCCGTCAACGGCGTCTGTCTGACCGTGGTGGAGGTGCGGGCCGGCGGCGAGTTCACCGCCGACGTCATGGCCGAGACTCTCAACCGGTCGAGCCTCGCGGGTGTCGACGTCGGCAGCCGGGTGAACCTCGAGCGTGCCGCGGCCGTCAACAGCAGGCTGGGCGGGCACATCGTGCAGGGTCACGTCGACGGCACCGGACACGTCGTCTCCCGGTCGCCGTCGGAGAACTGGGAGGTCGTGCGGATCTCCGTGCCCGCCTCGCTGTCTCGCTACGTCGTCGAGAAGGGGTCGATCACCATCGACGGCGTGTCGCTGACCGTGTCGGCACTGGGTGACGACTGGCTCGAGGTGTCCCTGATCCCGACCACGCTGGGACTCACGACGCTCGGGAGCGCGGCGGTCGGCACCCCGGTCAATCTGGAGGTCGACGTGATCGCCAAGTACGTCGAGCGGCTGCTCAACAGCCGGGACGCGTAACCGGTCCCAACCCGGTGGTCGGGCGCGGCAATAACTCACCCGTCTCAGTGGTTCATACTGATGTCGGTTCACAAGGTCCAGGACGCCCCGGACGGCACTGCGCGAATCACGCGGTGGGCACCCGGCGCGACCCCTTCGAAGTAGGTGACGTAGATGACGAGGCTTGATTCCGTCGAGCGGGCGATAGCCGACATTGCTGCCGGCAAGGCCGTGGTCGTCATCGACGACGAGGACCGCGAGAACGAGGGCGACCTGATCTTCGCGGCCGAGAAGGCCACGCCGGAGCTGGTGGCGTTCATGGTGCGCTACACCTCGGGCTATCTCTGCGTGCCGCTGTCGGGCGAGGTGTGCGACCGCCTGGGCCTGCTGCCGATGTACGCGGTCAATCAGGACAAGCACCAGACGGCCTACACCGTCACCGTCGACGCCAAGCAGGGCGTCGGCACGGGCATCTCGGCGTCCGACCGCGCGACCACCATGCGGCTGCTCGCCGACCCGTCGTCCAAGGCCGACGAGTTCACCAGGCCCGGTCACGTCGTGCCGCTGCGCGCCAAGGACGGCGGCGTCCTGCGCAGGCCCGGCCACACCGAGGCCGCCGTCGACCTGGCCCGGCTGGCCGGACTGCAGCCAGCAGGCACCATCTGCGAGATCGTCAGCCAGAAGGACGAGGGCGCGATGGCCCAGACCGACGAGCTGCGCGTCTTCGCCGACGACCACGACCTGGCCCTCATCTCGATCGCCGACCTGATCGAGTGGCGCCGCAAGCACGAACGCCACGTCGAGCGCATCGCCGAGGCCCGCATCCCCACCCGCTACGGCGAATTCCGCGCCGTCGGTTACTCCAGCATCTACGAGGACGTCGAGCACGTTGCGCTGGTCCGCGGCGACATCGCCGGACCCGAGGCCGACGGCCACGACGTGCTGGTCCGCGTGCACTCCGAATGCCTGACCGGCGACGTGTTCGGGTCACGCCGCTGCGACTGCGGCCCCCAGCTCGACGCGGCACTGGCCATGGTCGCCCGCGAGGGCCGCGGCGTCGTGCTCTACATGCGCGGCCACGAGGGCAGGGGCATCGGCCTCATGCACAAGCTGCAGGCCTATCAGCTGCAGGACGCGGGCGCCGACACCGTGGACGCGAACCTCAAGCTGGGTCTGCCCGCCGACGCGCGCGACTACGGCATCGGCGCGCAGATCCTCGTCGACCTGGGCATCCGGTCGATGCGGCTGCTCACCAACAACCCCGCCAAGCGCGTCGGGCTCGACGGGTACGGACTGCACATCATCGAGCGGGTGCCGTTGCCGGTGCGCGCGAACTCGGAGAACATCCGGTACCTCATGACCAAGCGCGACCGGATGGGCCACGACCTGTCCGGGCTCGACGACTTCGACGAGTCGGTCCGCATGGACGGCTACGACGAGGCGGTCTACATGCTGGGGGACCGGTTGCCGCCGACGGCCGACGAGACGGGTGGCGCGCCGTGAGCGGCCATGGAGTGCCGGACATGCCGGCCATCGACGCCTCGGACGTGAGCCTCGCGATCGTCGCCAGCACCTGGCACGACACCATTTGCAACGCGCTGCTCGACGGTGCGGTGCGCACGGCGAAGGACTCCGGTGTGGTCGAGCCCACCGTGGTCCGCGTGCTCGGCGCGATCGAGATCCCGGTGGTGGCACAGGCTTTGGCGGCCAAGCACGACGCCGTCGTCGCGCTCGGCGTGGTGATCCGCGGCCAGACCCCGCACTTCGACTACGTGTGCGACGCCGTGACGCAGGGGCTGACCCGGGTGTCGCTCGACGAGTCGACGCCCGTCGCCAACGGCGTGCTCACCGTGAACGACGAGCAGCAGGCGATCGACCGTGCCGGCCTGCCCGGCTCCAGCGAAGACAAGGGTGCCCAAGCGGCAGCCGCCGCGTTGTCGACCGCGGTGACACTGCGGGAGATCCGCAACTCGTGACCGACTCCGGCCGCTGGGACCTGGAGGTGCGTCCGCACCTCACGCCGTACTTCGCCTACGGTGCGGCGTTCCTCATCGCCGCGGCCCACATCACGGTGGGGTTCCTGCTCAAGATCGGTTCGAGCGGTGTGATCTTCCGGACGGCCGACCAGGTGGCGATCGCCCTGCTGGGCATCATCATCGGCGGCCTGGTCCTGCTCTTCGCCCGGCCGCGGTTGCGCGTGGGCAGCGAGGGCATCGCGGTCCGGAACCTGTTGACCTACCGCCTGATTCCCTGGTCCGAGGTGGTGGACGTGTCGTTCCCGCCGGGAACGCGATGGGCCCGGGTCGACCTCCCCGACGACGAGTACGTCCCGGCCATGGCGATCCAGGCCGTCGACAAGATGCGTGCCGTCGAGTCGATGGACCGGGTGCGCGAACTGATGGCGCGCTACCGCACCGATGTCAGCCGACGTTCAGACGCATCGTGACCTCGTCGGGGTTGCCCGCGGTGACGGTGACGTCCATGGTGAACCCAAGGTCCTGATACACGCCGAGCGCGACGTCGTTGTCCTCCTCGACGCGCAGCGTGACGGTGCGCACCCGTTCGGCGCGCGCCCAGTCGACGGCCGTGGTGACCAGCTGACGGGCGAGCCCGCGGCGGCGAGCGGACGGTTCCAGCCACAGCGAGTACAGGTACGCCGAATCGGCGCTCTCCCGCTGCACGCCGATCAGGCCGACCATGCGGTCGTCGAGCACGGCGGCGAACTGGGTGTGCGCGCGCAACCTGCGCCGCCACTGCGCGGCCGTGAACGCCTCCTCGCTGCGGTATTGGCGGTCCTGGGCCCCGAGGGTGTCGCGCAGCGCTCGCAGGCGCAGGGTCGCGAACGCGCGCCACTGCTCCTCGGTCAGCCTGACCACGCTCGGTACCGTCACCAGATGCCTAAGCGCCGGTGCTCGCCGGACCGCACGGCCGCATTCGCCGCGTGCGATAGAATGCCCTGATAGTGAGGGCTTTTCGATCGGACGCGGGCATGACGGCGGCAGTGGACGTGTCGTCCCCGTCGGGGTCCCGCTCGACGCACTCGATACCCGAGATCGTTACTCCGCTTCTGCCTGTGACGCAAGTCATCACCCACCTCGGCACCAACCCGACGCTGACCATGCCCGTCGTCGTCGGCGTGGAACCCGACGTCGGCGGAGCGTGGCACCGGCTCGCCGAGGTCGCCGACTTCTTCGGCACCGCGATGCCGGGGCCGGACGACTTCCGGGTCGCGGTGCTCGAGCAGCTGGCGGCCGCCCGACCCGTCGGCACGGTGCTGGCGGTCACGGTCACGGTGTTCGACGTCGACGGGCGCAGCCGGGTGATCGTCGGCAGGGAAACGATCGAGCCCGTTCGGTCGGCACCCGTGCGCATCGGCCGCTGCGACGCCGCCGGCCTCGTCCCGCGCCAGGCCGATCCGGCCTGGCGCCGGATGGCGGGACGCACCACCAGCAAGGGTCACCTGGACCAGTTCCAGCGGTGGCTTGCCGATCAGGGCTGGGTCGACGCGGTTCCCGTTGCCGTACCGCATGCCGAACCGTCCGACGCGCCGTACCTCGGTGCGCTGGTCGTCGAGACCGCCACCGGGCTGTTCGGGATCGAGGATCCCGAACCGGCATCGCTGCTGGACCAGTTCGCGGCCTGCGGCGTCACCGCCCACGTCGAGCGAACCGGGCGCGTGCCCGCCGACGTGACCCGGGCGTGGTGGGTCTCGCCACGCTTTCTCATCCATCCCGTGGCCGACCTCGACGGGACGAGCCTCCCGGCGCATGGCGCCCCGCCCTTCGTGGAGCAACGATGACCGAGCACTTCGACCCAGACGCCTACCGGGCGTTCAGCATCGACGGATACGACCTGACCGACGGCAGGTTCACCGCGCGGTACGCGCTACGCGGCCGCGACGGGACCGACGACGTCCACTTCGCCGAGGTCGTGGACTTCGGGACCGACCTGCCGGGTGAGGCCGACGACCGCCTCCTCCGTCTGCTCGCGCTGACGTGCTCGCCGAGCTACTACAAGGCAGCGGTCCCGCCGACCATCGAGATCGGTTTTCCGACTGCGCAATTCGAGAAGCAATACCTGCGCGAACTCATCGCGGGTGGACTCGGCGAGTTCGCCTACCGCGCCTCGCTGCCATCGGCGTTGACCCCCGACGTCATCGGACCGGACGCACCGACGAATCCGCCCGGCCCCGAGGACTCGGACGGCTTCGACGCCACGGCCAGGCCGCTGGTGCCCGTCGGCGGCGGCAAGGACTCCGTGGTCACCATCGAGCTGCTCAAGGGCCATGGCTTCGACCCGATGCTGTTCAGCGTCAACGAGTTCGACCCGATCGACCGGTGCATCGAGATCAGCGGTCTCGACAGCACCCGGGTGCGGCGCGCTATCGACCGGACGCTCATCGACCTCAACTCCCGCGGTGCGTACAACGGTCACGTCCCGGTGACGGCGATCAACAGCGTGATCGGGTTGATCGTCGCCGACGCCAGGGGACTGGGTCCCGTGGTGTTCTCCAACGAGCGGTCCTCCAACGTCGGCAACGTTCGGTGGCTGGGCCGCGACGTGAATCACCAGTGGTCCAAGAGCATCTCCTACGAGACGCTGCTGCGCACGACCCTGACCGAGCACGGCATGAACCCCGACCGGTACTTCTCGCTGCTGCGGGCACTGTCGGAGTCCGAGATCGCCGACCGGTTCCGTGACTTCCCCCAGTACTTCGGTGCGTTCATCAGCTGCAACCGGCCGTTCGCGCTCGATCCCGGCCGACGGGCCGCATCGTGGTGCGGGCACTGCCCCAAGTGCCTGTTCGTCTTCCTGCTCATGGGACCCCGGCTCGGCCGCGTCCAGCTGGAGAAGATCTTCGGCCGCAACGTCCTGCAGGACATCGCGAACCAGCCGGGGGTCGAGGACATCGTCGGCCTCGGCGCACACAAGCCGTTCGAGTGCGTCGGCGAGTACTACGAGGCGGCCGAGGCGATGCTCGCGATCCTCGACGACGGTGACTGGGGCGGCCTGCCGCTCGTCGAGGCCGTGCGGCCGCGTCGCGCCGAGCTGGTGACCGTCGCGACCACCGAGGACCCGACGGCATCGGACGTGCACTACGTGCCGGACCGGTACGCCGCGACGCTGGACTGAGCCACGCACGTGACCGGAGACTCGAACACCGCCGACCGGCTGGATCTGGCCGACCGCGTCGTCGGGATCTGGGGTTTCGGGCGCGAGGGAATCTCGATGGCGCGCACCGCATCCGCCGCTGGTGCGGCGCGCGTAGACGCGGTCGACGACGTCGGCCGGCGGCCGTTCGAGACGCCGGACGGCATCGACCGGCTCACCGTGTACCGCGGGCCCGAGCACCTGAACCGGCTGCGCGACTGCGACGTCGTGTTCGTCAGCCCCGGCGTGCCGTGGCACCACGCCGTCTTCGCGGAGCTGCGGGAGTCCGGGACGGAGATCTCCAGCGCCGCTGACTGGTTCGTCAGCCGCTTCGGCGCCCAGACCATCGGAGTCACGGGCACCAAGGGCAAGTCGACCACCGCGTCGTTCCTGGGCCGCCTCCTCGGCGCACTCGGCGTCGAGAACGTCGTGGCGGGCAACATCGGCACCCCGCTGTCGGACCTGTCGCCCCGGCCCGGTCAGGTGGTGGTCGCGGAACTGTCCAGCCAGCAGGCCGCGCTGCTCACCGCCTCGCCCGCCGTCGCGGTGATCACCAACCTCTACGAGGATCACCTCGACTGGCACGGCGACACCGCGTCGTACTACGCCGCGAAGGCCAACGTGTTCCGCAGGGGTGCCCGCGCACTGGTGTGCACGCCGGAGGTCGTCGAGCGGCTGCGCGGCATCGGCATCACCGACGTCCCGGCCGCCCTGCACCTCGTCGACCCCGCCGCGGTGCCGCCGATCCCTGGCGGGTCGGTGATGTCGTTGCCGCACAACGCGGTCAACGCCGCACTGGCGGTTGCCGCCGCACGGGAGGTCACCGGCCGCGACGTGGACGCGGAGATCGTGCACGCCGCCGCCGCGGCGTTCGAGGGGCTGCCGCACCGGCTCCAGACCGTCCGCACCACGAACTCGGGAACCAAGCCGATCCGGTGGGTCGACGACACCCTGGCCACCACGGGTGAGAGCGTCGTCGCCGCGCTCCGGTCCACCCCGGACGACGCCACCGTCGCGCTGATCGTCGGCGGCATGGACCGCCAGCTCGACTACGCGCAGGTCGACGACTACCTCTGCAGCGGCGCCCGCAGGGTCACGCTCATCCAGTCGCCGAGCAACGGGGCCATGATCGGCCGCCGTTTCGCCAGAACCCACCCGGCCGACACCCGCGTCGTCGCAGACCTCGGCGAGGCCGTGCGGATCGCCGCCGGCCTACCGGACGTCGACGTCGTCCTGCTCTCCCCAGGAGCGGCGAGCTACGACCTGTATGCGAACTACGAGGCCAAGGGCGCGGCGTTCCGCGGTTTCATCGACGCCCTCACCAGCCCCACCGGCAGCGCGTCCGCCGACGTCGCCCCACCCCACTAACCTGGAACCCGTGCCCGATCCACAGACGTACCGACCGGCCGTCGGGTCCATCCCGCTGCAGCCGGGCGTCTACCGGTTCCGCGATCCGCGGGGCCGGGTCATCTACGTCGGCAAGGCCAAGAGCCTGCGCAGCAGGCTGAACTCGTACTTCGCCGACGTGTCCGGGCTGGCGCCCAGGACCAGGCAGATGGTCACCACCGCGGGCAGCGTCGAGTGGACCGTCGTCACCACCGAGGTCGAGGCGCTTCAGCTCGAATACAACTGGATCAAGGAATTCGACCCGCGGTTCAACATCCGCTACCGCGACGACAAGTCCTATCCGGTGCTGGCGGTCACCCTCAACGAGGAGTACCCCCGGCTGTTCGTCTACCGCGGGCCGCGGCGCAAGGGCGTCCGCTACTTCGGGCCGTACTCGCACGCCTGGGCCATCCGCGAGACGCTCGACCTGCTCACCCGGGTGTTCCCGGCGCGGACGTGTTCCAACGGGGTCTTCAAGCGGCACAGTCAGATCGGGCGACCCTGCCTGCTCGGATACATCGACAAGTGCTCCGCCCCGTGCGTGGGCAACGTCACCGCCGAGCAGCACCGCAAGATCGTCGAGAACTTCTGCGACTTCCTCGCGGGCAAGACCGACCGCCTCGTCCGCGACCTCGAGAAGCAGATGAACGCCGCTGCCGAGGAACTCGACTTCGAGCGGGCAGCGCGGCTGCGCGACGACATCGGTGCCCTCAAGCGGGCGCTCGAGAAGCAGACGGTCGTGTTCGGCGACGGCACCGACGCCGACGTCGTGGCGTTCGCCGACGACGACCTCGAGGCCGCCGTGCAGGTCTTCCACGTCCGTGGCGGCCGGGTGCGCGGTCAGCGCGGCTGGGTGGTCGAGAAGTCCGGCGAGCCCGGCGAATCCGGCCAGGAGCACCTCGTCGAGCAGTTCATCACGCAATTCTACGGCGATCAGGCCGAACTGGGCGGGTCGGCGGACGAGGCGAATGCGCCGGTGCCCCGCGAGGTGCTGGTCCCGTGTCTGCCGGAGAACGCCGAGGAACTGACCACCTGGCTGACCGGTCTGCGCGGCTCGCGGGTGCGGTTGCGCGTGCCGGTCCGTGGCGACAAGCGGGCGTTGGCCGAGACGGTGCACCGCAACGCCAAGGAGGCGCTGACGCAGCACAAGCTCAAGCGCGCGGGTGACTTCACCGCGAGATCGGCTGCATTGCAGAGCATTCAGGAGTTCCTCGGGCTGGCCGATGCACCGCTGCGGATCGAGTGCGTCGACATCAGCCACGTGCAGGGCACCGACGTGGTCGCGTCGCTGGTGGTGTTCGAGGACGGTCTGCCCCGCAAGTCGGACTACCGGCACTTCGCGATCAGGGAGGCCGCGGGCGACGGCCGCAGCGACGACGTGGCGTCGATCGCCGAGGTGACCCGGCGACGCTTCCTGCGGCACAACAGCGAGGCCGACCGTCCGCTGATCGAGGACGGCAAGGCGCGCCGCTTCGCCTATCCGCCGAACCTGTACGTCGTCGACGGTGGCGCACCCCAGGTGAACGCCGCGGCCGCCGTGCTCGAGGAACTCGGGGTGACCGACGTGGCCGTCATCGGCCTGGCCAAGCGGCTCGAGGAGGTGTGGGTCCCCGCGGAGGCCGACCCGGTGATCATGCCGCGCAACAGCGAGGGGCTGTACCTGCTGCAGCGCATCCGCGACGAGGCGCACCGCTTCGCGATCAGCTACCACCGGAGCAAGCGGTCCAAGCGCATGACGGCATCGGCGCTCGACTCGGTGCCCGGCCTCGGCGAGCACCGCCGCAAGGCGCTGGTGACGCACTTCGGCTCGGTCGCCAGGCTCAAGGAGGCCTCCGTCGACGAGATCACCTCGGTGCACGGCATCGGCGTCACGACGGCCAGGGCCGTCCTGGAGGCCCTCGGCGTGGAGGCCGTGGGCGTGGAAGCCGGCGGCTCACCGGCCGAACCGGTCCCGGACGAGCCGCTGATCGACCATGATCGGACGAGGGCATCCGGATGACAGAACAGAACACGAGCGACGAACTGCGCGACGGCGGCATCGCCGAGGGGGACGGCATCGACGTCGTCCTCGTCACCGGGCTGTCCGGGGCGGGACGCGGCACCGCCGCCAAGGTGCTCGAGGACCTCGGCTGGTACGTCGCGGACAACCTGCCGCCCGAACTCATCGCGAGGATGGTCGAGCTGGGGCTGGCCGCGGGTTCGCGGATCACCCGGCTGGCGCTCGTCATGGACGTGCGCTCGCGCGGGTTCACCGGCGACCTCGACTGGGTGCGCAGCGACCTGGCCACCCGCAACATCACCCCGCGGGTGCTGTTCCTCGAGGCATCCGACGACATGCTGGTCCGGCGCTACGAGCAGAACCGGCGCAGCCATCCGCTGCAGGGCAATCAGACGCTGGCCGAGGGCATCGCCGCCGAACGCGCCATGCTGGCCCCGGTGCGGGCGGCGGCCGACCTGGTCATCGACACGTCCAAGCTGTCGGTGCACGACCTGCGCGCAAGCGTCGAGCGTGCGTTCGGCACCGAGGCCGTCGCGCACACCAGCGTCACGGTCGAGTCATTCGGCTACAAGTACGGGCTGCCGATGGACGCGGACACCGTGATGGACGTGCGGTTCCTGCCCAATCCGCACTGGGTCGACGAGCTGCGGCGGCATACCGGCCAGCATCCGGGGGTACGGGACTACGTGCTGGGGCAACCCGGCGCGATGGAGTTCCTCGACACCTACCATCGCCTTCTGGAAGTCGTCATCGATGGGTACCGCCGGGAGGGGAAGCGCTACATGACCGTCGCCATCGGCTGCACCGGCGGCAAGCATCGCAGCGTCGCCATCGCGGAGGCACTCGCGGCCCGGCTGGAGGACGGCGAGCAGGTGACCGCTCGGGTGTTGCACCGCGACATGGGGCGCGAATGAGTGCACGCATCGTCGCGCTCGGCGGCGGGCACGGTCTGTATGCCACGCTGTCGGCCGCGCGCCGGCTGACGCCGCACGTGACCGCCGTCGTGACGGTGGCCGACGACGGCGGGTCGTCGGGCCGGCTGCGCAACGAACTCGACGTCGTCCCGCCCGGTGACCTGCGAATGGCATTGGCGGCGTTGGCAGCCGACACTCCGCACGGTCAGCTGTGGGCGACGATCATCCAGCACCGGTTCGGTGGGAGCGGCGCGCTGGCAGGCCACCCGATCGGGAACCTGATGCTGGCTGGGCTCAACGAGGTGCTGGCCGATCCGGTCGCGGCGCTCGACGAACTCGGCCGGGTCCTGGGGCTCAAGGGGCGGGTGCTGCCGATGTGCCCCATCGCGCTGCAGATCGAGGCCGACGTGGGTGGCCTCGAGACCGACCCGCGCATGAGCCGCGTCATCCGCGGTCAGGTCGGGATCGCCACCACCGTCGGCAAGGTGCGCCGGGTCCGGCTGCTGCCGGGCAATCCGCCCGCCACCCGCCAGGCCGTCGACGCGATCATGGCCGCGGACCTCGTGGTGCTGGGCCCCGGCTCGTGGTTCACCAGCGTCATCCCGCACGTGCTGGTCCCTCAGTTGGCCGCCGCGCTGCAGGCGACGCAGGCGCGCCGCGCGCTGGTCCTCAACCTGGTGTCGGAGCCGGGGGAGACGGCAGGCTTCTCCGCCGAGCGGCACCTGCACGTGCTGGCCCAGCACGCCCCGGGGTTCCGGGTGCACGACATCGTCGTCGACGCCGCCAGCGTGCCGAGCGAGCGGGAACGCGAGCAACTCAGACGGACCGCGGCCACCCTGGATGCCGCCGTCGAGTTTTCCGACGTGTCCCGACCTGGTACACCATTACATGACCCGGCGCGGTTGGCCGCGGCTCTGGACCGGGTGCGGCTGCGGGGGAGCACCGCCGCGCCCACCGTGGAGCCGACGATTCCCACGCCCACCGTCCGATCGGTCGACGAGAGGTGACAGTTACGTGGCGATGACTGCCGAGGTCAAGGACGAACTGAGTCGGCTGGTGATCAATTCGGTGACCGCACGGCGTGCCGAAGTGGCGTCGCTGCTCCGGTTCGCGGGGGGACTGCACATCGTGGCGGGACGCGTGGTGGTGGAGGCCGAGGTCGACCTCGGCATCATCGCGCGACGGCTGCGCAAGGACATCCACGATCTGTACGGCTACAACGCCGTCGTGCACGTGCTGTCGGCGACCGGCATCCGCAAGAGCACCCGCTACGTGGTCCGGGTCGCCCAGGACGGCGAGGCGCTGGCCCGGCAGACCGGTCTGCTCGACCTGCGCGGCAGGCCCGTGCGCGGGCTGCCCGCGCAGGTGGTCGGCGGCAGCGTCGGGGACGCCGAAGCGGCTTGGCGCGGTGCGTTTCTCGCGCACGGATCGCTGACCGAGCCCGGTCGCTCGTCGGCGCTGGAGGTCAGCTGCCCGGGACCCGAGGCGGCGCTGGCGCTGGTCGGCGCGGCGCGGCGGCTCGGGGTCAGCGCGAAGGCCCGCGAGGTCCGCGGTGCCGACCGGGTCGTGGTGCGCGATGGCGAGGCCATCGGCGCGCTGCTCACCAGGATGGGCGCCCAGGACACCAGGCTCACCTGGGAGGAGCGCCGGATGCGGCGCGAGGTGCGGGCCACCGCGAACCGTCTCGCCAACTTCGACGACGCCAACCTGCGCAGGTCGGCACGGGCCGCCGTCGCCGCCGCCGCACGGGTGGAGCGGGCGCTGCACATCCTCGGCGACACCGTGCCCGACCATCTGTCGACCGCAGGCAGGCTGCGCGTCGAGCACCGCCAGGCGTCCCTGGAGGAACTCGGCCGCCTCGCCGACCCGCCGATGACCAAAGACGCTGTGGCCGGCCGTATTCGGCGGCTGTTGTCGATGGCCGACCGCAAGGCCAAACAGGACGGCATTCCGGACACCGAATCCGCGGTAACGCCGGATCTGCTCGACGACGCCTGAGTTCACCTCGCGTTCTGACCAGGCTGCACGCGCTCGACCGCCCGCTACTAGGCTGGCTGCGGGCAGTCCATCACCGACTAAGGAGACATGCGTGACCATCCGGGTAGGCGTGAACGGCTTCGGCCGCATCGGGCGAAACTTCTTCCGCGCGCTGGATGCGCAGAAGGCAGAAGGCAAGAACACCGACATCGAGATCGTCGCGGTCAATGACCTCACCGACAACGCGACGCTCGCTCACCTGCTCAAGTTCGACTCGATCCTGGGTCGGCTGCCCTACGACGTGAGCCTCGAGGGCGAGGACACCATCGTCGTCGGAGGTCACGAGATGAAGGCGCTCGCCGTCAAGGAGGGCCCCTCCGCGATTCCGTGGGGCGATCTGGGCGTCGACGTCGTCGTCGAGTCCACCGGCATCTTCACCGCGCGCGACAAGGCGCAGGGCCACCTCGACTCCGGCGCCAAGAAGGTCATCATCTCGGCGCCCGCGAGCGACGAGGACATCACGATCGTGCTGGGCGTCAACGACGACAAGTACGACGGCAGCCAGAACATCATCTCCAACGCGTCGTGCACCACGAACTGCCTCGGCCCGCTGGCCAAGGTGCTCAACGACGAGTTCGGCATCGTCAAGGGCCTGATGACGACGATCCACGCCTACACCCAGGATCAGAACCTGCAGGACGGTCCGCACAAGGACCTGCGTCGCGCCCGCGCAGCCGCCATCAACATCGTGCCCACTTCGACCGGCGCCGCCAAGGCGATCGGCCTCGTGCTGCCCGAACTCAAGGGCAAGCTCGACGGCTACGCGCTGCGCGTGCCGATCCCCACGGGCTCGGTCACCGACCTCACCGCCGAGCTGGCCAAGCCGGGCACCGCCGCGGAGATCAATGCCGCGTTCAAGGCCGCCGCCGACGGACCGCTCAAGGGCATCCTCAAGTACTACGACGCGCCGATCGTGTCGAGTGACATCGTCACCGACCCGCACAGCTCGCTGTTCGACTCCGGTCTGACCAAGGTGATCGACAACCAGGCCAAGGTCGTCTCCTGGTACGACAACGAGTGGGGCTACAGCAACCGCCTCGTCGACCTGGTCGCGCTCGTCGGCAAGTCGCTGTAGGTCCGTCCAGCAGCCATGGCGCTCAAATCCCTGTCCGACCTGCTGTCCGAAGGTGTCGAGGGTCGGGGCGTGCTGGTGCGCTCCGACCTGAACGTCCCCGTCGACGACGATGGCAACATCTCCGACCCCGGTCGCATCATCGCGTCGGTTCCGACGCTCAAGGCGCTGGCCGACGCGGGTGCGAAGGTCGTCGTCACCGCCCATCTCGGCCGCCCCAAGGGCGGGCCGGACCCGAAGTACTCGCTGGCCCCGGTCGCGACCGCGCTGAGCGAGCACCTCGGTCGGCACGTCCAGCTCGCCGGTGACGTGGTGGGAACCGACGCCCTGGCGCGAGCCGAGGGTCTGACCGACGGCGACGTGCTGCTGCTGGAGAACATCCGCTTCGACGAGCGGGAGACCAGCAAGGACGACGCCGAACGCACGAAGCTGGCGAAGGCCCTGGTCGAACTGGTCGGCGACGACGGAGCATTCGTCTCCGACGGCTTCGGCGTCGTGCACCGCAAGCAGGCGTCGGTGTACGACGTGGCGACGCTGCTGCCGCACTACGCGGGCAACCTCGTCGCCGCCGAGGTCGAGGTGCTCAAGCAGCTGACCAGCTCGACCGAGCGCCCGTACGCCGTCGTGCTCGGCGGGTCAAAGGTGTCGGACAAGCTCGCGGTGATCGAGAACCTGGCGACCAAGGCCGACAGCCTCATCATCGGCGGCGGCATGTGCTTCACCTTCCTTGCCGCCCAAGGTGTTTCGGTCGGTTCCTCGCTGCTGCAGGAGGAGATGATCGACACCTGCCGCCAGCTCCTCGAGGACTTCGGCGACGTCATCCACCTGCCCGTCGACATCGTGGTGGCGGAGAAGTTCGCCGCCGATTCACCACCGGAGACCGTGGCCGCGGACAAGATCCCCGACGGCAAGATGGGGCTCGACATCGGCCCCGAATCGGTGAAGCGCTTCACGGCTCTGCTGTCGAACGCCAAGACGGTGTTCTGGAACGGCCCGATGGGCGTGTTCGAGTTCCCGGCGTTCGCGGCGGGCACCAAGGGCGTTGCGGAGGCCATCGTCACCGCGACCGGCAAGGGCGGCTTCAGCGTCGTCGGCGGCGGCGACTCGGCCGCGGCGGTCCGTCAGCTCGGGCTACCCGACGACGGGTTCTCGCACATCTCCACCGGTGGCGGTGCGTCACTGGAGTACCTCGAGGGCAAGGAACTGCCCGGCATCCAGATCCTGGAGTCTTGAGACACATGGCGCGCAAACCGCTCATCGCAGGCAACTGGAAGATGAACCTCAATCACTTCGAGGCCATCGCCCTGGTGCAGAAGATCGCATTCTCGTTGCCGGACAAGTACTTCGACAAGGTCGACGTCACCGTCATCCCACCGTTCACCGATCTGCGCAGTGTGCAGACGCTGGTCGACGGCGACCGGCTGCGGCTCACCTACGGCGCACAGGACGTGTCCCAACACGACTCGGGTGCCTACACCGGCGAGATCAGCGGGGCGTTCCTGGCGAAGCTGGGCTGCTCGTTCGCCGTCGTGGGGCACTCCGAGCGGCGCACGTACCACGGCGAGGACGACGCCCTGGTCGCGGCGAAGGCGGCCGCGGCCATCAAGCACGGCCTCACCCCGATCGTCTGCATCGGCGAGGGCCTCGAGGTCCGCGAGGCGGGCGACCACGTCGCCTACAACGTCGATCGGCTCAGGGGCTCGCTGGCGGGACTGTCCGCCGAGCAGCTGAGCAAGGTGGTCATCGCCTACGAACCGGTGTGGGCGATCGGTACCGGCCGGGTGGCCAGCGCCGCCGATGCCCAAGAGGTGTGCTCGGCCATCCGCAAGGAGCTGGCAGAACTGGCGTCGGTGGACGTGGCGGCCACGGTGCGCGTGCTCTACGGCGGCTCGGTGAACGCGAAGAACGTGGGCGAGATCGTCGGCCAGACCGACGTGGACGGCGCCCTCGTCGGCGGTGCGTCACTGGACGGCGAGCAGTTCGCGACGCTGTCGGCGATCGCGGCCGGCGGCCCCCTGCCGTAACCCCCTGGCGGGGATCGGTCGGTTCACCCGTTATTCTGGGAGCCATGTACCTGGCCTTGCAGATCACCCTCATCGTCACCAGCTTGTTGGTGGTGTTGCTGGTGTTGCTGCACCGCGCCAAGGGTGGCGGCCTGTCGACGCTGTTCGGCGGTGGCGTGCAGTCCAGCCTGTCGGGTTCGACCGTCGTCGAGAAGAACCTCGACCGGCTCACCTACTTCGTCACCGGCATCTGGCTGGTGTCGATCGTCGGCATCGCGCTGCAGATCAAGTACGGCGTCTAGGAGACTTCTCACCCTGCGTCACCGTCGGTGGCCGTCGATACTGGACGCATGGCAGACGGAACGGACACCGCGCTCGAACCCATAGGCCCGGTGCGCCGAACACAGGTGGGCCGCGAGGCGACCGAACCGATGCGCGAGGACATCCGACTCCTCGGCGCCATCCTCGGTGACACGGTGCGCGAGCAGAGCGGCGAGGACGTCTTCGACCTCGTGGAGCGTGCCCGCGTCGAGTCGTTCCAGGTCCGCCGCTCCGAGATCGACCGCAATCAGCTCGCGGCACTGTTCGACGGCGTCGACGTCCATCAGGCCATCCCCGTCATCCGTGCCTTCACCCACTTCGCGTTGCTGGCCAACGTCGCCGAGGACATCCACCGGGAACGGCGCCGGGCCGTGCACGTGGCGGCGGGGGAGCCGCCACAGCGCAGCAGCCTGGCGGCGACGTACCTCAAACTGGAGTCGGCCGACCTCGACTCGGCGACGGTCGCCGACGCGCTGACCGGCGCGCTGGTCTCCCCGGTGATCACCGCGCACCCGACCGAGACGCGGCGGCGCACGGTGTTCGACACCCAGCACCGGATCACGGAGTTGATGCGGCTGCGCGCCGGCGGGCTCACCACCACCGGCGACGGCCGCGACATCGAGCGGGAACTGCGCCGCTGCATCCTGACGCTGTGGCAGACCGCACTGATCCGGTTGTCGCGGTTGAAGATCCAGGACGAAATCGAGACCGGCCTGCGGTACTACCCGGCAGCGTTCTTCGACGTCATTCCCAAGGTCAACGCCGAGGTCCGCACCGCGCTGCAGGCCCGCTGGCCCGACGCCGACCTGCTGTCCGAGCCGATCCTGCGCCCGGGCTCGTGGATCGGCGGGGACCGTGACGGCAACCCGAACGTGACGGCCGAGGTGGTTCGGCTCGCGACCGGCAACGCCGCCTACACCGCCTTCGACCACTACTTCTCCGAGATCACGGCCCTCGAGCAGGAGCTGTCGATGTCGGCGCGGCTCGTGAAGGTCACCGACGAACTGACCGCACTCGCCGACACCTGCGCCGAACCAGCGCGAGCCGACGAACCCTACCGGCGCGCGCTGCGGGGGATCCACGGCCGGCTGACGGCCACCGCCCAGGCGATCCTCGACCGCCAACCCGAACACGAACTCGACCTGAGGCTCGACCGGTACGGCTCACCGGACGAACTGCTGGCCGACCTCGACGTCGTCGACGGCTCCCTGCGGGCCAACGGCAGCGCAGTGGTGGCCGACGATCGCCTGTCCCGGCTGCGGGAAGCCGTGCACGTCTTCGGCTTTCACCTGTCGGGTCTGGACATGCGGCAGAACTCCGACGTCCACGAGGAGGTCATCGCCGAGCTGCTCGCCTGGGCCGGCGTGCATCCCGACTACCGGTCGCTGCCCGAGGACGACCGCGTGGAGATCCTGGTCGCGGAACTCGGGACCCGCCGGCCCCTGGTGGGCGAGAACGCCGAACTCTCCGAACTGGCACGCAAGGAACTCGACATCGTGATCGCGGCGGCGCGCGCGGTGCGGGTGTTCGGTCCGCAGGCCGTGCCGAACTACATCATCTCGATGTGCCAGTCGGTCTCGGACATGCTGGAGGCGGCGATCCTCCTCAAGGAGGCCGGCCTGCTCGACGCGTCGGGAGAGCATCCGTTCGCGCCCGTCGGCATCGTGCCGCTGTTCGAGACCATCGACGACCTGCAGCGTGGGGCGGCCATACTCGAAGCGGTACTGGACCTTCCGCTGTACCGCGCCATGGTGCACGCCAGGGGCGAGCAGCAGGAGATCATGCTCGGCTACTCGGATTCCAACAAGGACGGCGGCTACCTCGCGGCGAACTGGGCGCTGTACCGCGCCGAGTTGGATCTCGTCGAGTCGGCCCGCAAGACCGGAATCCGGTTGCGCCTCTTCCACGGCCGCGGCGGCACCGTGGGCCGCGGCGGCGGCCCGAGCTACGACGCGATCCTGGCGCAGCCGCCGGGCGCGGTGAAGGGGTCGCTGCGCCTCACCGAGCAGGGCGAGATCATCGCCGCCAAGTACGCGGAGCCCAGAGCAGCCCACCGGAACCTGGAGACCCTGCTCGCGGCGACGCTGGAGTCCACGCTGCTGGACGTCGAAGGGCTCGGCGATACTGCCGAACCGGCCTACGAGGTGCTCGACGACCTCGCTGCACGTGCGCAGCGCGCCTACGCCGACCTGGTGCACGACACCGACGGCTTCGTCGAGTACTTCAAGGCCTCGACTCCGGTCAGCGAGATCGGGGCGCTCAACATCGGCAGCAGGCCGACCTCACGCAAGCCCACCACGTCCATCGCCGACCTGCGGGCCATCCCGTGGGTGCTGGCGTGGAGCCAGTCGCGGGTGATGCTGCCCGGCTGGTACGGCACGGGAACGGCCGTCGAGGAGTGGATCAACGCGGGCCCCGAGAGCCCGGACGAGAAGCTCGCCGTGCTCCGCGACCTGTACGAGCGGTGGCCGTTCTTCCGCTCCGTGCTGTCCAACATGGCGCAGGTGATGGCCAAGGCCGACATGGGGCTGGCCGCCCGCTACTCGGAACTCGTCGAGGACGAGGCCTTGCGGCACAGGGTGTTCGACAAGATCGTCGACGAATATCACCGCACGGTCCGCATGCACGAGGTCATCACCGGCCACGACGACCTGCTTGCCGACAATCCCGCGCTGGCCCGGTCGGTGTTCAACCGCTTTCCGTACCTGGAACCGCTCAACCACCTGCAGGTCGAGCTGCTGCGCCGCTACCGCGCGGGCGACGCAGACGAACTGGTGCAGCGGGGGATCCTGCTCACCATGAGCGGGCTGGCGACGGCGCTGCGCAACAGCGGCTGAGGCTCAGCGCAGGGCGTAGCGCAGCGTGGCGGCATCGGCCGAGCGGGCCACCCCGCCGATCTGCGCGGCAACCGGCCGCGGGTGCACCCGCCACCCAGCGCTGACGTCGTAGCGGCCGAGCAGTCGCGTCATCGCCGTCGTCATCGCCGCGAGTGAGAACGGCTGCGCCGGACAGGTGTGCCTGCCGTGCCCGAACGCGGTGACCAGCATCGGTGACGCGAGGCCCCCCACGTCGGCGAGCCGGTGCCCGCGCCACCGGTCGGGGTCCCACTCGGTGAGACCCGGCCCGGCCGAGGTGTTGAGCAGCGGCAGCAGCGTTGCGATGGTCCATCCCGCCGGCACGTCCACGACGCCTGTGCCCGTGCGGAATTCGACGGGTGCGAGCACCGCGCGGGACATGATGGAGCGCTGCGCCATGCGGGTGCTCTCCAGGGCGGCGCGCCGGGCGAGGTCCCCGTCACCGCCCGCGACGGCCCGCAACGCATCGGGGTGCTCGACGAGATCGACGATGGCCCAGCCCAACGCGGCCATCAGGTTCGACATCGACGCGACGTGGATGAGCGCGACGTCCATGGCGACGCCGCGGGCGCGGGCCGCGGGTTCCTCGTCGGCCCACTCGGCGACGATGCGGGCGAACAGCGACCACGCTGCCGGATCGTGCCGTGCGAGAGCGCGTTCGACGACGTCGGCAACCTCGGCGAGCGCCGCTCGTTCCGCCCGCTTCCCCGATGCGGCGACCGCTGCCATCGCGTCCGGGTGCACGAAGGCGTCCGACCCGTCGAGTGCGTCGAACGCGCGGACCAGTCGCTCGAACGACTCCCCGTCGGCGCATCCGGGCGGGGCCCAGGACGCCAGCCCCATCCGGTGACCGAGCCTGCGGGTGAGCGCGAAGACGTCGACGTCGCCGCGGTCGCCCAACTCGTCACCGGTGACGTCGAGCGCGTGTTCCAGGTGGGCGAGATAGGACGTCACGTCGTCGCGCCGGAACAGCGATCCGGGCAGCGTGCGCCTGTCCGCGAAGATCTCGTCGGGCAGCTTGCGGCACAGCATCCGGTAGTCGGCCAGACCCTTGCTGGCGGTCTCCTCCGGCAACGCGTAGAACGACTCGACGCCGGTGGGGGAGAAGGTGAAGACGTAGCGGTCGCCGCCGCTGTTCACGACGAAGTCGTCGCCGTGCGTCCGGCGTGCGTCGGCGATGGCGGCCACCGCGTCACCGACCGCGACGTCCCAGGGCAGGCCAACGCCGTCGGCGACCGGAAGCACGTCCTCCGGTGCGGGCATCTACAGGCCGGTGCTCTTGCGGACGGCGTTGAGCGCGCCGCGCACCACGTGTTCGGTGGCCGCCCATGGCGCGACGACCGATTCGCCGAGACCCACGATCCGCTCGACCCGGTCGACGATGAGTTCCAGACGCTCCACGACGGCGATGAGGCGCGGCGCGAGTTCGTCGATGCGAGTGATGGTTTCGTTGAACCGCTCGAGTGTGGCGTCCAAACCGGTGGTCGACCTGTTGAGGTCGACGAGCGTGTCACCGAGTTCGGTGAGCAGGGTGTCGACCTGTTCGACGGTGACGTCGGCGTTCAGCGCTGCCTGGGTCAGCGTCTTGATCCGCTGCCGACCATGCGCGGCCCTGCTGCGTCCGTCACCTCTGTCTGCCATGAGGTGAGTATGCGGCGTGCTACAGCTTGGCCGCGGCGGCTTCGTCGAGAAGCCACACGGTGGCCTCGGTGCCCACGGCTCCCGCCGCAGGGAAGTCCTCGGCGCTGGCCCCGCCGACTGCCGCCGCGACGGCGTCGGCCTTCTCGCCGCCGGAGACCACCAGCCACACCTCGCGGGACTTCCTGACCGCGGGGAAGGTCATCGTGATGCGCTTCGGCGGCGGCTTGGGGGAGTCGGTCACGCCGACGACGAAGCGCTCGGTCTCCCGCGTCGCCTCGGTGTGCGGGAACAGCGAGTTGACGTGACCCTCACCGCCCATGCCGAGCAGGTGCACGTCGAATTCGGGTACCGGGCCGCCGCCCGAGGCATTGGCGGCGAGCACGTCGGCGTAGGCGGCGGCCGCCGCGTCGATGTCGTCGCCGAACTCGCCGTCGCTCGGCGCCATCGGGTGCACGTTGCCCACCGGGACGTCGATGCTGTCGAGCAGCGCCTCGCGGGCCTGCTTCTCGTTGCGCTCATCGTCGTCGGCCGGGACGAATCGTTCGTCACCCCAGTAGACGTGGACCTTCGCCCAATCCACCTCGGCCGACCTCTCGGCGACGCGCTTGAGCAGCTTGACGCCGGTGCCGCCGCCGGTCAGGGAGACGTGCGCCACCCCGCGCGCGTCGATCGCCGCGGCGATCGCGGCCACCAGGCGGTCGCCCGCGGCCGTCACCAGCGCGTCGGTGTCGGCGTACTTCTCGATCACGGTCTCAGACATAGGTCACCTCGTCGATGCCGCGCAGGGCGGCCAGATAGATCTCGTCGGCGTCGAGACGTCGCATGTCCTCGGCGAGGCACTCGCGAGTCTCCCTGCGTGCCAACGGCACCAGGGCGTCGGGCTTGCCGGTCCGGGTCAGGGAGGCCGTGACGCCCTCCTGCGGCCGGCTCAGCGTGATGGTCTCGCTGGCGCGCACCAGTTCGACCTTCAGTTCGCCGACCCCGCGGGTCACCGGACCGTCGATCTTGCTGGCCAACCAGCCGGCCAGGATGTCCAGCGCCGGTTCGTCCTTGAGGCCCGACACGTGCGCCGACTGGATCTCCTCGAACGGCCCCTGGTCGAGCGTCGAGGTCAACAGCGCACGCCAGTAGGTGATCCGGCTCCACGCGAGGTCGGTGTCGCCCGGCGAGTACCCGGCCAGCCTGCCCTTGATCGCGGCCAGCGGATCCTCGCCGTTGGTGGCGTCGGTGATGCGGCGCAGCGCCAACTGACCCAACGGATCTCGCGCAGGTACGTCCGGCGCGACGTCCGGCCACCACGTCACGACGGGGGTGTCCGGCAGCAGGAACGGCATGACCACGCTGCTGGCGTGGTTGGCCAGCGGACCCGAGAGGCGAAGGACGACGACCTCGTTCGCACCCGCGTCGCTGCCGACGCGCAGTTGCGCGTCGAGCCGGGCGTCGGTGGCGAGGCGGTCGCCGGGGCTGACCACGATCACGCGGCACGGGTGCTCGCGGCTGGCCGCGTTGGCGGCCTCGATCGACTCCTCGAGCACCGCTTCGGTGTCCGGCGCGATGACGAGGGTCAGCACGCGACCCAGCGTGATCGCGCCGCCCTCTTCGCGCAGCGCCTGGATCTTCTTGTTGATGGCGCCGGTGTTGGTGTTCGGCAGGTCGACTATCACGATCGTCGCTTCCTCGCGCTAGCGCTCGTCACGGTCTCCTCCAGGCGCGGCCGGTCCGCTTCATCATCTCGAACGCGGAGTCCGGACCCCAGCCGCCCGACTCGTACGGATCCGGCTTGCCGTGCGACTCCCAGTACTGCAGCGCCGGATCGAGGATCTTCCACGCCAATTCGACTTCGGCATTGACGGGGAACAGCGATGGCTCGCCCAACAGCACGTCGAGGATCAGCCGCTCGTAGGCCTCCGGCGACTCCTCGGCGAACGCCGAGCCGTAGGAGAAGTCCATGCTGACGTCGCGGACCTCCATGGCGTTGCCGGGCACCTTCGAGCCGAAGCGCAGCGTGATGCCCTCGTCGGGCTGCACCCGGATGACGAGCGCGTTCTGGCCGAGTTCCTCGGTCATGGTCGCGTCGAACGGGAGGTGTGGCGCGCGCTTGAAGATCAGCGCAATCTCGGTCACCCTGCGGCCCAACCGCTTTCCCGTCCGAAGGTAGAACGGCACCCCGGCCCAGCGGCGGGTGTCGACGTCGACGGTGATCGCGGCGAACGTCTCGGTCGTCGACGTCTCTGCGAAACCCTCCTCCTCGAGGAGTCCGACGACCCGTTCACCGCCCTGCCAGCCCGCCGTGTACTGGCCGCGGGAGGTGGTCTCGTCCAACGGCTCGGCCAGCGTGCTGGCCGAGAGCACCTTGATCTTCTCGGCCTGCAATTCACTGGGGGAGAAGCTCACCGGCTCCTCCATGGCGGTCAGCGCCAGGAGTTGCAGCAGGTGGTTCTGGATGACGTCGCGTGCCGCGCCGACCCCGTCGTAGTAGCCGCCCCGACCGCCGAGACCGATGTCCTCGGCCATCGTGATCTGCACGCTGTCGACGTAGTGCGAGTTCCAGACCGGCTCGAACAACTCGTTGGCGAATCGCAGCGCCAGGATGTTCTGCACCGTCTCCTTGCCCAGGTAGTGGTCGATGCGGAACACCGACGACTCCGGGAAGACACTGTTCACCACGCCGTTGAGCGCCTCGGCGCTCTCCAGGTCGTGGCCGAACGGCTTCTCGATCACGACCCGCGACCAGCATCCCTCGGGCTTGTTCGCCAACCCCGACTTGGAGAGCTGCTCGCACACCACCGGGAACGCCTTGGGTGGGATCGACAGGTAGAACGCGTGATTGCCGCCGGTGCCGCGTTCCACGTCGAGTTCGTCGAGGGTCGCCTTGAGCCGCTCGAACGACGACTCGTCGTCGAACGTGCCCTGTACGAAGCGGATTCCCTCGGCGAGCCGGTCCCAGACCTCCTGGCGGAACGGCGTCCTGGCGTGCTGCTTCACCGCGTCGTAGACGACCTTGCCGAAGTCCTCGTCGGCCCAGTCACGGCGTGCGAACCCGATCAATGCGAACGACGGAGGCAGCAGCCCACGGTTGGCGAGGTCGTAGATCGCGGGCATCAGCTTCTTGCGGGCCAGGTCGCCCGTCACGCCGAAGATCACCACGGCGCACGGCCCCGCGATGCGCGGCATGCGCTTGTCGCGCTTGTCCCGCAGTGGGTTCACCCAATCGGCCGGACTATTGGCCTGATCGCTGCCCACCAGCGTCAGGACTTCTTCTCGTCGAGTTGCTGCTGCGTAGCCTCCATGAGTTCGCTCCACGACTTGTCGAACTTCTCGACGCCTTCGTTCTCGAGCGTCAGGAAGACGTCGGTGAGGTCGATGCCAATGGCTTCGAGCTTGTCGAACACCTCTTGCGCCGCGTCCGCGGTGCCGGTGACGGTGTCGCCCTTGATCTCGCCGTGGTCGGCGACGGCCTCGAGCGTCTTCTCCGGCATCGTGTTCACGGTGTCCGGCGCCACCAGCTCGGTGACGTAGAGCGTGTCGGAGTAGTCCTCGTTCTTCACGCCCGTCGATGCCCACAGCACGCGCTGCACCCGGGCGCCGTTGGCCTTCAGCGCGCCGAAGCGCTGTCCGCTCTCGAACACCTTCTGGTAGGCGGCGTAGGCCAGCCGTGAGTTGGCGACACCGGCCTGCCCACGCAGCGCGAGAGCCTCGTCGGAGCCGATCGCCTCGAGGCGCTTGTCGATCTCGGAGTCCACGCGGGACACGAAGAACGAAGCGACGGAATGGATCTTGGTCAGGTCGTGACCGGCTTCCTTGGCCTTCTCGAGGCCGGCGAGGTAGGCGTCCATGACGGCCTCGTGGCGTTCGACCGAGAAGATCAACGTCACGTTGACCGAGATGCCCTCGGCGATCACGGCGGTGATCGCGGGCAGGCCTTCCTCCATCGCCGGAATCTTGATCAGCAGGTTCGGCCGGTCGACGATCTTCCACAGCTCGATGGCCTGGGCGATGGTCTTGTCGGCGTCGCGGGCGAGCCTGGGGTCCACCTCGATGGACACCCGCCCGTCGACCCCGCCGCTCGCCTCGAAGGTCTTCGTGAACAGGTCGCAGGCGTTGCGGACGTCGTCGGTGGTCACCGTGCGGATGGTGGCGTCGACGTCGGCGCCGCGCTCGGCGAGTTCGGCGATCTGCCCGTCGTAGGCGTCGCCCTTGGACAGGGCGGCCTGGAAGATCGACGGGTTGGTGGTCACGCCGACGACGCTGCGGGTGTCGATGAGGTTCTGCAGGTTGCCGGACTGCAGTCGCTCACGCGAGAGGTCGTCGAGCCATACGGATACTCCTGCGGCACTCAGCGCCGCGAGGTTCGGGTTCTGAGTCATGCGATTGCCTCTTCTGCTAGTTGTCCACGCGGGGGCCGCGCTAGTTGTCCATTGATCGTTCCGCGGCGGCCACCACTGCCTCTGGCGTGAAGCCGAACTCCCGGAACAACGTCTTGTCGTCGGCCGATTCGCCGTAGTGCTCGATCGAGATGATCTCGCCGGTGTCACCGACCAGCTTGTGCCAGCTCTGCGCGATGGCGGCCTCGACCGCGACGCGCGCCGACACCTCGGGCGGGAGCACGCTGTCGCGGTACTCCTTGGGCTGGCTCTCGAACCACTCGACGCACGGCATGGAGACCACGTACGCGACGATGTCCTTCTCCGCCAGCTGCTTTCGTGCCTCGACCGCCAGCTGCAACTCCGAGCCGGTGGCGATGATGATCACGTCCGCGTCATCCGCCGGCTTCCCGCCGCCGAGCACGTATCCACCCTTGGCGACGCCTTCGGGATCGGTGCCCTCGAGCACCGGAATCCCCTGGCGGGTCAGGATGAAGCCGACCGGGCCGCTGCCATTGCCGCGCGCGATGATGCTGCGCCACGCGTAGGCGGTCTCGTTCGGATCGCCCGGCCGCACGACCGACAGGTTCGGGATCGCGCGCAGCGCGGCCAGGTGCTCGATCGGCTGGTGGGTCGGACCGTCCTCGCCGAGGCCGATCGAGTCGTGCGTCCAGATGTAGATGGTGTCGATGTCCATCAGCGACGCCAACCGCACCGCGGGGCGCATGTAATCCGAGAACTGCAGGAACGTACCGCCGAAGGCGCGGGTCGGTCCGTGCAGCACGATGCCGGACAGGATCGAGCCCATCGCGTGCTCGCGGATGCCGAAGTGCAGGACGCGGCCGTACCAGTCGGCCGAGAAGTCCTCGGTCGAGATCGACGGCGGGCCGAACGACTTGACGCCCTTGATCGTGGTGTTGTTGCTGCCGGCGAGATCGGCGGAGCCACCCCACAATTCGGGCAGCTTGGGCGCCACGTCGTTGAGCACCTGGCCGAACGCGGCACGGGTGGCCACGGCCTTGGAGCCCGGCTCCCAGTAGGTGATGTCGGAGTCCCAGCCCTCGGGCAGTTCCTCCGCGGTCAGGCGGTCGAGCAGCTTCTTGCGCTCCGGCTCGCGCTCTGCCCAGGCGTCGAACTCGGGCTGCCACTTCTCGTGCGCCTCGCGGCCGCGTTCGACGAGCTTGCGGGTGTGCTCGAACACCTCGGGCCGCAACTCGAACTTCTTGTCCGGGTCGAACCCGAGCACCTTCTTGGTGGCGGCCACTTCGTCGTCGCCGAGCGCCGAGCCGTGCACGCCGCCGGTGTTCATCTTGGTGGGTGCGGGATACCCGATGATGGTGCGCACCGCGATGAACGACGGCTTGTCGGTGACCTTCTTGGCCTCCGCGATGGCAGCCTCGATTCCGGAGACGTTCTCGCCGCCCTCGACTTCCTGCACGTGCCAGCCGTAGGCGCGGTAGCGCGCGGGCACGTCCTCGGAGAGCGCGATGTTGGTGTCGTGCTCGATCGAGATCTGATTCTTGTCGTAGAAGACGATCAGGTTGCCGAGCTGCTGGGTCGCCGCGAGCGACGACGCCTCGCTGGTCACGCCCTCTTCGATGTCGCCATCGGAGGCGATGACGTAGATGAAGTGGTCGAACGGGCTGGTGCCCGGGGCGGCGTCGGGGTCGAACAACCCGCGCTCGAACCGTGCCGCCATCGCCATGCCCACCGACGAGGCGAGGCCCTGGCCCAGCGGACCGGTCGTGATCTCGACGCCCTTGGTGTGCCGGAACTCCGGGTGGCCCGGCGTCTTCGACTTGAACGTGCGCAGCGACTCGATGTCCTCGAGTTCCAGGCCGAACCCGCCGAGGAAGAGCTGCAGGTACAGCGTGAGGCTGCTGTGCCCGCAGGACAGGATGAATCGGTCGCGGCCCAACCAGTGCACGTCGCTCGGGTCGTGGCGCATCTGCCGCTGGAACAGCGTGTAGGCCAGCGGCGCGAGGCTCATGGCCGTGCCGGGATGGCCGTTGCCGACCTTCTGAACGGCGTCGGCGGCCAGGACGCGGACGGTGTCGACGGCGGCGGAGTCGAGGTCCGTCCAGTCGTCGGGATGGTGGGGTTGGGTGAGTGCGGAAATCTCTTCCACGGTGGTCACGAACTCACTCCTCAGGTAGGAAAGCCAGACGAGTCCACCCTAGTGCTCGTGGGTCTCCCGTCGCAGACGGCGGGGGAGAACTGTTCGTCACCGGGCCGAGTCGGGATGGTGAACCGACCCTGCAGTTCGGCCATGGCCGCGAAGCGGTCTACCATCGTCTGTAGTAGAAGCTGCGCGCTGCCGCGAAGAAACCGAGGAGTCAACTGCGTGAGCATTCGCGAGCGCGGGGCGCCGAGCCGGATTCGCACCACGTTCATGGCATATGTCGGGCTGACCAAGCCCCGGGTCATCGAACTGTTGCTTGTCACTGCGATCCCCGCCATGTTGTTGGCGCATCGCGGCACCGTCGACCCGCTGCTGATCCTCAACACCCTCGTCGGAGGCATGCTGGCCGCGGCGGGCGCGAACACGCTGAACTGCGTGGCCGACGCCGACATCGACAAGGTGATGAAGCGCACCGCGCTCCGCCCGCTGGCCCGGGCCACCGTCCCGACCCGCAACGCGCTGATCTTCGGCCTGGTCCTGTCCGTGGGCTCGTTCTTCTGGCTCTGGACGACCACCAATCTGCTCTCGGGCGTGCTGGCCGTCGTGACCATCGCGTTCTACGTCTTCGTCTACACCCTGCTGCTCAAGCGCCGCACCTCGCAGAACGTGGTGTGGGGCGGGGCAGCAGGCTGCATGCCGGTGATGATCGGCTGGTCCGCGGTGACCGGCACCATCGAGTGGCCCGCGCTGGTGATGTTCGCGATCATCTTCTTCTGGACGCCGCCGCACACCTGGGCCCTGGCCATGCGATACAAGGACGACTACCGCGCAGCCGGCGTGCCGATGCTGCCCGCGGTCGCCACCGAGCGCGAGGTCACCCGGCAGATCCTCATCTACACGTGGCTGACGGTGTTCACGACGCTGGCGCTCGTGCTGGCCACCGGCTGGCTGTACGCGGTCGTGGCGCTGCTCGCCGGGGCCTGGTTCCTCGTCATGGCCCACCAGCTCTACAGCGGCGTCAAGCGTGGCGAGGCGGTCAAGCCGCTGCGGCTGTTCCTGCAGTCGAACAACTACCTCGCGGTGGTGTTCTGCGCGTTGGCCGTCGACTCGGCCCTGGCGTTGCCGACGCTGCTGCACCTCTGATCTAGCTCGCGTCCCAGCCCGCGCGTCGACCCTGCTTGGTTTGGCCCCGTCGCTTCTTCTCGGCGATCCGGCGCTCCTTGGAACCCCTGGTCGGCCTGGTGGGGCGGCGCGTCGGCGGAGGTGCCGCCGCGGCGTCTTTCAGGAGTTTCGCCATCCGTTCGCGAGCGGCCTCGCGGTTCTGCAGTTGCGCGCGGTGCTCGCTCGCGGTGACCGTCAGCACGCCGTCGACCAGCCGCCCGCGCAGCCGGCACAGCATCCGGTAGCGCAGCGTCTCCGGGATCGACGGCGAGTGCGCCACGTCGAACGACAGCTCGACGCGACTGTCGGCCGTGTTCACGCCCTGGCCGCCGGGTCCCGACGACCGGGAGAACCGTTCGTGGAGTTCGGACCCGGACACGACGAGCGTCCGCGTCACGTTCAGGTCCCTGGCCACGCCGACAAGCGTGGCACGAGGGAGTCCCGACGTCAGGGCACCAGGACCACCGAACCGACGGTCTTGCGGCCCTGCAGGTCGGCGTGCGCCCGGGAGGCCTCCGCCAGCGGGTACCGCTCGCTGACCGTCACGTCGAGCGTGCCGGTCGCGATCGCGTCGAGGAGTTCCCCGGCCCGCCAGGAGAACTCGTCGGCCGTGTACGTGTAGTGCGCGAGGGTCGGCCGGGTCAGGAACAGCGATCCGGCGGCGTTGAGCCGCTGCGGATCGAACGGGGGCACCGGGCCGCTCGCCGCACCGAACAGTGCGAGCGTGCCCCGGATCGCCAGGCTGGCGAGGCTCGCCTCGAACGTCGAGGCGCCCACGCCGTCGTACACCGCGGCGACGCCGACACCGCCGGTCAGGTCGCGCACCTTCGCGCCGAACTCCGCCGGGTCGTCGCCGGGGTAGTCGAGCACCTCGACTGCGCCCGCACGCCTGGAGAGTTCGGCCTTCGCGGGCGTCGAGACGGTGGTGATGACCTTCACGGCCATGCTGGTGGCCCACTGGGTCAGGATCAGCCCCACGCCGCCCGCGCCGGCGTGCACCAGCACGGCGTCGCCCTGCTGCACCGGGTAGACGGACTTGATGAGGTAGTGCGCCGTCATGCCCTTGAGCAGCGCGGACGCGGCGACCTCGGCGGACACAGCGTCGGGCACGTAGGCGACGAAGTCGGCCGGGGCCAGGCAGTACTCGGCGTAGGCGCCGACGGCCTGGGCGGTGACGACGCGGTCGCCCACGGCAAGCGCGGCGACGTCCTCGCCGACCTCGGCGACCGTGCCGCACACCTCGGTGCCCACGACGAAGGGCAGTTCGCGCGGATACTGGCCCGAGCGGAAGTAGGTGTCGATGAAGTTGACGCCGATGGCGTCGGCCTTGATCAGAACCTGGCCCGGCCCGGGTGCAGGCTGAGACTTCTCGACGTAGTTGAGGACTTCGGGTCCGCCCGTTTCGGCGACTTCGATGGCGTGCATGCCACCTATCATTCCAACAGTGAAACTCGCACGGCCCGACGTTCGGCATCCTCGCATCGTCTTCGCAGGTTGCAAGGCCCTCGTCGAGGGGGACGGCGACGACGCGGGACTGGCAGGCGCGCTGCGGACGCGCGGTCTGCACGCGCGCTGGCTCGCTTGGGACGATCCGGAGACGGAGCGGGCCGACCTGGTGATCCTGCGCGCGACGTGGGACTACACCGATCGCCTCGACGAGTTCCTGGCATGGACCCGGCGGGTGCCGAATCTGCTCAACGGTCCCGACGTGGTGGCGTGGAACAGCGACAAGCGCTACCTCGACGATCTCGCGACGGCCGGGGTCCCGACGGTGCCCAGCCTGTTCTTCGCGCCCGGTGACGCGGTGCGCGTGCCCGACGGCGAGGTCGTCGTCAAACCCGCAGTGGGTGCAGGCTCGGTCGGCGCCGGACGGTTCACCGATCCCGAGGCTGCACAGCGCCACGCCGCCTCCCTGCAGGCGTCCGGCCGCACCGCGCTCGTACAGCCGTACGACCCCCGGATCGAGGCAGGGGAGACGGCGCTGGTGTTCCTCGCCGGCCAGCAGTCGCACGCATTCACGAAGGGCCCGCTGCTGCCACCGCCGGGCAGCGCCCCCCCCATGGACGAATCCGGCACCTACGCCGAGGAGTCACTGCGCCCGGCAGAACCCGACTTCGAACTCTGGGCCGTGGGGCACGCAGCGCTGGCAGCCGCAGCGGATCGTCTCGGCAGGGCGCCGTCGGACTTCCTCTACGCCCGCGTCGACGTCATCGGCGAGCGCGACGATCCACGCCTGCTCGAGCTGGAACTCGTCGAGCCGTCGCTGGGGTGGCGGCAGCTCAACGACGAGGACCGTGGGTTACGGCAGCGAGAGTTCGCGCTCGCCGTCGAGTCGGCTCTCGACGGGTTCGGCCTTGGTCCGCTGTCGCATCGACGCCCATAGCGCGGCCGTCGCGCCCGTGCAGATCGCGGCACCGGCGACGTGCACGGCCACCAGGGCCGCGGGCACACCGGTGAAGAACTGCACCGTGCCGACCATGCCCTGCAGCGCGACCAGGATCACCAGCACGACGAGCCGCATCGTGACGGGACGCGGTGCGCGCACGGCCAGCAGCGCGAACGCAAGGCCGATGAGCAGGCAGAGGTAGGCGGTCACCAGCGCGGAGTGCCGGTAGACCAGCGTGACGATGTCCAGACCAAGGCGCGGTATGGGGGCGTCGATGCTCTTGTCGCCGGCGTGCGGTCCGGCACCGGTGACCATGGTCCCGGTGACGAGGACCACGGACAGTGCCATGGCACTCAGGAAGGTCAACTGTCGCAGGGGTTTCGGGACCGACCGCTGCGGGACTCCGTCGTCGGGTTCGCCGATCTTGACGTACAGCAGCACGGCCAGCCACACCATCGCCATCGAGACCAGCAGGTGGATCGCGACCGTCCACCACAGCAGTCCGGTGAGGACGGTGATGCCGCCGATGACTGCCTGCGCGACGGTCGAGGCAGGCATCAGCCAGGCGTAGACGAGTACCTCGCGGCGACGTCGTGCACGGAGCACCGCGAGGACGGCCAGCGCGGCGGTCAGCACCACCAGGAACGTGATCAGGCGGTTGCCGAACTCGACGGCCTGGTGGATGCCGGGGACCTCGGCGTGCGGAACGGGAGTGAAGCTGCCGGGGAAGCACTGCGGCCACGTCGGGCAGCCGAGGCCCGAGGCGGTCACGCGGACGATGGAACCGGTCACCGCGATGCCGCCCTGGGTGAGCACGACGACCGCCGCGATGATGCGCTGCGCGCGCACGCTGGGAAGGGGCAGCAGGTCGACGCCCTTCATGAACAAGCGTCGGATGGCCACGGTTCGATGGTAGGACAAACCTAACTACAAGCCGTAGTAGGGGGCCGGGCCGCTCAGGTGAAGCGGAACCACCGCAGCGCGCACAACGCGGCGACCACACCCCACGCGGCTAGCACGGCCACGCCGAACCAGTCCACCGACAGTGTCATCGCCTGAGTCAGCGCCTCGGTGAGCGCGCCCGACGGGGTCAGTCGCGCGATCCAGTGCAGGGCGTTGGAGACGATCCCGCCCTCGAGCGTCAGCGCGCCGAAGCCCGCGAAGATGAACCACAGCAGGTTGGCCACCGCGAGCACGATCTCGGCGCGCAGCGTGCCGCCCAGCAGCAGCCCGAGTGAAGCGAACGCGGCCGTGCCGAGCGCGATGACCAGTGCCCCGAGTGCCAGGCCCGCGGGTTCCGGGCGCCAGCCGAGCCCGATGCCGATCGCGCCCAGCAGGACCGACTGCAGGAACACGACGGTGACGACGGCCAACGACTTGCCCGCGATGATGCCCCACACCGGCAGGGCCGTCGCTCCGAGACGCTTCAGCGCGCCGTAGCGCCGGTCGAACGCCACCGCGATCGCCTGGCCGGTGAAGGCCGTCGAGATGACGGCCAGCGCCATGATCGCGGGAACGAACGTCGCGGCGCGGTTCGGCCCGAAGTCGCCCAGCGGCAGCAGCGTCATCCCGACCAGCAGGGTGATCGGGATGAACATCGTCAGCAGCAGCTGCTCACCGTTGCGCAGGAGCAGCTTCAGTTCCAGACCGAACTGGGCCGCCAGCATCTTCGGCACCGTCGCGGGCCGGGGGTCCGGAGTGAACGTGCCCGGCGCGAACCTGTTCGTTCCCGTCACGGCCGAACCTCCCGTCCGGTCAGGTCGAGGAACACGTCCTCGAGGCTGCGCTGCTCGACCCGCATGCCCGTCGCCAGTACGTCGAGGCGGGCGCACCAGGAGGTCACCGTCGACAGCACCTGCGGGTCGACGTGGCCCTCCACCAGGTATTCGCCGGGCGCCACCTCCGTCGCGCGGTACGTCTCGGGCAGGGCGGAGATCAACAGCGAGAGATCGAGTTTCGGGGGAGCGGAGAACCGGAGCTGGTTCTCGGCGCCCCGCTGCATCAACTCACTCGGCGTGCCCGTGGCCACCGCGGCACCCCGATCGATGATCATCAGCCGGTCGGCGAGTTGCTCGGCCTCGGTCAGCTGGTGGGTGGTCAGGACCACGGTCACGCCGTCGCGGCGCAGCCCGTCGATCAGGTCCCAGACGACGATGCGGGCGTGGGCGTCCATGCCCGCGGTCGGCTCGTCGAGGAAGACGAGTTCGGGCCTGCCGACGATGGCGCAGGCGAGTGCCAGCCGCTGCTGCTGACCGCCCGAGAGGCGCCGGTAGGTGGTGCGGGCCGAGTCGGTGAGGCCGAGCACGTCCATCAGCCACGCCGGGTCCAGCGGACGCGCGGAGTACGCCGCGACCAGGCCGAGCATCTCGCCGGCCCGCGCCGCCGGGTAGCCGCCGCCGCCCTGCAGCATGACGCCCATCCGCTCGCGCAGCCTCGCGTTGTCCGCGACCGGATCCAGTCCCAGGATCCGGATGCTGCCCGACTCCGGCTTGAGGAACCCCTCGCACATCTCGATGGTGGTGGTCTTGCCCGCGCCGTTGGGGCCGAGCAGAGCGAACACCTCGGCCCGCCGCACGTCGAGGTCGAGGCCGTCGACGGCCACGGTCGTGCCGTACCGCTTGGTGACGCCGCGCAGCCGGACGACGGCGTCCCCCGAGTCGTCGACGTCCGGGGAACCCTCGCGCGCGGAGCCGGGAACGTCGGAACGGGAGGTCACGGAGATTCAGCGTAGGCGTCGGGCCGCGCGGTCGGCGGCGGCGGTGGCTTCGACCCGGCGCTGGGCGGCTCGGTCGAGCCCACGTCGGCGGCCTCCGGCTCGATCGGCGGGCGCCACGGCAGGCGGCGGTACGTGAACGCGATGAGCAGGGCCACGATGATCGCGCTGGCACCGGTGGCGTCGACGATCTGGAACAGCGCGAAGCGGTCGCCGTTGGCGGTCGGGCCGAAGATGCCCACGACCAGCGACAACACGATCGTCGTCCCGCGGAAGCCGGGCCGCGACGCCCAGGTGGCCAGGGGGATGATCGCCCAGAGCAGGTACCAGGGCTGGACGACGGGGAACAGCAGCACCGTCGCGCCCAGTGCGACGCCGAGCCCGCCGACCGGGTTGAGGCGCCCGCGCAGCACGGCGAGCAGTAGCCACGTGACCAGAATCGCGATGATGATCACACCGATGGCACGGGTCAGGCCGAGGATCGCCGTCGTGTGGTCGCCGAGTCCCAGCAGGATGCCGACCTGACCGGTACCGAGCGCCACCAGCGTCGGAGGTGACATCCACGACCGCACCACGTTGGCCGTGCCGAGGGTGAACAGCCACCCGAAGCCCAGCCCGCTCGCCCAGCCGACCAGCGCCATCACGGCCACCGAGACGGCAGCCAGCGATCCGCCCGCGAGGAAGAACGCCTTGACGGTGCCACCCCACCGACACGCCAGGGCCATCGCCACGAACCCGACCGCCAGTAGCGACGGCAGCTTCACCTGCGACGACAGCGCGATCAGCACCGTGCCCAGCAGCAGCATCGCCATGGGCGTCCACTGCGCCCAGTCGTCTCGGCCGTGCGGTCGCCGTAGCGGTCGGGGCAGCAGGCGTCCGGCGGCCTGCACGCCGCGCAGCGCGAACTCGGTGCCCGCGAGCATCAGGCCGAGCATCAGCGCTTCGTTGTGGATGCCCGCGACCAGGTGCATGAACAGCAGTGGGTTGCACGGCCCCAGCCACAGCGCGCTGACCTCGGCGACGCCGCAGCGGCGCGCCAGGCGGGGCGTTGCCCAGACGATCAGGCCCACGCCCAGCAGCACGACCAGGCGGTGCAGCAGCACCGCGAACACGATGTCGTCGCCGGTGAGTTCGGAGATCCCCCTGCCGATCCACAGGAAGAGCGGTCCGTAGGGCGCGGGTGTGTCCCGCCACAGGCTCGGCACCGACAGGGTGAAGACGTGGTCGAGACCCAGGCCCGGCGCGGGACCCACGACGTAGGGATCCAGCCCGTTTCGGGCGATGCGGCTCTGCGCAAGGTAGGAGTAGACGTCCTTGCTGTACATCGGGGGAGCGATCAGCAGCGGCAACGCCCACAGCAGCAGCGTGCGATCGATCTGGCTGCGCGACATGCGCCGCGGTCCGAGCGCGAAGCGGCCGAGCATCAGCCAGGCCAGCGCCATGATGACGGCGCCGGTGGTGGTCATCGTCAGCGACACGGTCTGGATGCGCGACGGCAGGTTGAGCAGCCGGACGCCGAACGTGGGGTCCTGGACCACGGGCCGCGCACCCGCGCCGAGCGCGCCGATCGCCATCAGGACGGTGCCCGTCGCGCCGAACACGCGGGTGCGGCGCATCAATGCGACCTCGTCGGCCTTCAGCGGCGACCCGATTGCGACCTCGTCGGCGTGCCAACGGGCAACGGCCGAGCTGAGAGACTGTAGGCGGGCTGCCATCACAGCAGCGTAACCGGCGTCGTATTCCCGTCCGGAGGTGTGATTGTTCTCCCCGCGAGCTAAGGGTCACCTTGCTAGACCGACCCCTGGAATTGCGTCACACTGGTGTTGTGAAATTACGTTCCGAGGTCGCGCGCGGGCATGACGCCATGCCTGCGACCCAGGACGGGCACACCAGGAAGGCGATCATCCGGCTGCTGCTGGAGTCGGGTTCCATCACCGCGAGCGCGATCGGCGACAGGCTGGGCATCTCGGCGGCAGGGGTGCGTCGTCACCTCGACGCGCTGATCGACGCCGGTGACGCCGAGTCGGTGGCCGCCGCGAGCTGGCAACACAGCGGCCGTGGCCGTCCCGCCCGTCGCTACCGCCTCACCGCCGGTGGCCGGGCCAAGCTCGAGCACGCCTACGACGACCTCGCCGTCGCTGCGATGCGTCAATTGCGCGAGATAGGCGGCGACGACGCGATCCGCACGTTCGCCCGGCGTCGCATCGACAAGATCCTCTCGGGAGTAACCGACGGCCCCGCCGACGTTGCCACCAGAGCCGACCGCGTGGCGGGCGCGCTGACCGAGGCGGGTTACGCGACCACCACCGCGCCGGTGACCGGGCCGCTCAGCGGTGTGCAGATCTGCCAGCACCACTGCCCGGTGTCGCACGTCGCCGAGGAATTCCCCGAGTTGTGCGACGCCGAGCGCGAGGCGTTCGCCGAGATCCTGGGCACCCACGTCCAGCGGCTGTCGACGATCGTCAACGGCGACTTCGCCTGCACCACGCACGTTCCCGTCGACCCAGGCAAACAAGCCACCGGCGGGCAAGCCCCAGACACGCAGTTCCCTCGGCATCCAGCCCTCGCCGAGTCCACCACCACGATCGAGCAAGGAGCGTCGACATGACGACCACCCCCGAGGCACCACAGCTGACCCAGGAAGAGACCATCGCGTCGCTGGGCACCTACGGCTACGGCTGGGCGGACTCCGACGTCGCGGGCGCCAGCGCCCAGCGTGGCCTGAGCGAGGCAGTCGTGCGCGACATCTCGGCCAAGAAGAGCGAGCCGGAGTGGATGCTCGAGATGCGCCTGAAGGCGTTGCGGACCTTCGACAAGAAGCCGATGCCGAACTGGGGCTCCGACCTCGAGGGCATCTTCTTCGACAACATCAAGTACTTCGTGCGGTCCAGCGAGAAGCAGGCCGCCACGTGGGACGATCTGCCTGCCGACATCAAGAACACCTACGACCGGCTCGGCATCCCCGAGGCCGAGAAGCAGCGCCTGGTGTCCGGTGTCGCCGCGCAGTACGAGTCCGAGGTCGTCTACCACTCGATCCGCGAGGATCTCGAGGCCCAGGGCGTCATCTTCCTCGACACCGACTCGGCGCTGAAGCAGCATCCCGAGCTGTTCCAGGAGTACTTCGGCACGGTGATCCCGGCCGGTGACAACAAGTTCTCCGCGCTGAACACCGCCGTGTGGTCGGGTGGTTCGTTCATCTACGTGCCCAAGGGCGTCCACGTGGACATCCCGCTGCAGGCCTACTTCCGCATCAACACCGAGAACATGGGCCAGTTCGAGCGCACGCTGATCATCGTCGACGAGGACGCCTACGTGCACTACGTCGAGGGCTGCACCGCGCCGATCTACAAGTCGGACTCGCTGCACTCCGCGGTCGTCGAGATCATCGTGAAGCCCGGTGGTCGCTGCCGCTACACGACCATCCAGAACTGGTCGAACAACGTCTACAACCTCGTCACCAAGCGGGCGCGTGCCGAGGCCGGCGCGACGATGGAGTGGGTCGACGGCAACATCGGCTCCAAGGTGACCATGAAGTACCCGGCTGTCTGGATGACCGGCGAGCACGCCAAGGGCGAAGTCCTGTCGGTGGCGTTCGCGGGCGAGGGTCAGCACCAGGACACCGGTGCCAAGATGCTCCACCTCGCGCCCAACACCTCGAGCAACATCGTCTCGAAGTCGGTTGCGCGCGGCGGCGGCCGGGCGTCCTACCGCGGCCTGGTCCAGATCAACAAGGGTGCGCACGGATCACGTTCGAGCGTGAAGTGCGATGCGCTGCTGGTCGATTCGATCAGCCGCAGCGACACCTACCCGTACGTCGACATCCGCGAGGACGACGTCACGATGGGTCACGAGGCCACCGTCTCGAAGGTCAGTGCGGATCAGCTGTTCTACCTGATGAGCCGCGGCATGACCGAGGACGAGGCCATGGCGATGGTCGTTCGCGGCTTCGTCGAGCCCATCGCGAAGGAACTGCCGATGGAGTACGCGCTCGAACTGAACCGGCTCATCGAACTGCAGATGGAAGGCGCGGTCGGTTGAGGGCGAGCGAAGCGACGGGAAGACGAGCATGACCCAGAACAATCTCACCGAAGCGGCAGAGGCCGCGAAGAACGGCGGGTCGACGCTGGCGGCCCTCAACAAGGGCGAGCTGTTCTCGTCGTTCGACGTCAACGCGTTCGAGGTACCGGGCGGCCGCGACGAGCTGTGGCGGTTCACCCCGCTGAAGCGACTGCGCGGCTTGCACGACGGATCGGCTCCCGCCACCGGCTCGGCGTCCATCGCGGTCACCGAGCGTCCCGGCGTCACCGTCGAGACGGTGCAGCGCGGCGACGCACGCCTCGGCCAGGGCGGCGTGCCGTCGGATCGGGTTGCAGCGCAAGCTTTCTCGTCATTCGAACAAGCCACCGTCGTCACGGTCGCGCGTGACACCGAGGTGTCCGAGCCCATCGAGATCACCGTCGACGGACCCGGCGAGGGCGCAGTGGCCTACGGCCACCTGCAGATTCGCATCGAGGAACTGTCCCGGGCGATCGTCGTGGTGGACTTGCGGGGCAGCGGTACCTACGCCGACAACGTCGAGATCATCGTCGGCGACGCCGCCGGCCTCGGCGTCATCTGGATCGCCGACTGGGCCGACGACATGGTGCACGTCAGCGCCCATCACGCGAAGCTCGGCAAGGACTCCGTGCTGGGCCACGTCAACGTCACCCTCGGTGGCGACGTCGTGCGTACCGCGGCCAACGTGCGCTTCACCGCGCCCGGTGGCGACGCGCAGATGCTCGGTACCTACTTCGCCGACGACGGGCAGCACTTCGAGTCACGCCTGCTGATCGACCACGCGCAGCCGAACTGCAAGTCAGACGTGCTGTACAAGGGTGCGCTGCAAGGCGATCCGGATTCGAAGAAGCCCGACGCCCACACGGTGTGGATCGGCGACGTGCTGATCCGTGCCGAGGCCACCGGCACCGACACCTACGAGGCGAACCGCAACCTGGTGCTCACCGACGGCGCCCGCGCCGACTCGGTGCCCAACCTCGAGATCGAGACCGGCGAGATCGCCGGCGCCGGACACGCCAGTGCGACCGGTCGGTTCGACGACGAGCAGCTGTTCTACCTGCGCGCCCGCGGCATCCCGGAGGAGCAGGCCCGTCGCCTGGTGGTGCGCGGTTTCTTCGGCGAGATCATCGCCAAGATCGCCGTGCCCGCAGTGCGTGAGCGACTGACCGAAGCCATCGAACGAGAACTAGCCATCACCGAATCGAAAAGTAGCTGACATGACCACTCTTGAAGTGAAAGACCTCCACGCCTCCGTCATCTCCGCCGAGGGCGGCGCCGACATCGAGATCCTCAAGGGCGTGAACCTGACCGTGCGGTCGGGGGAGACCCACGCGGTCATGGGGCCCAACGGATCCGGCAAGTCGACGCTGTCCTACGCCATTGCCGGCCACCCCAAGTACACCGTCACCTCGGGATCGATCACCCTCGACGGCGAGGACGTCCTCGAGATGAGCATCGACGAGCGTGCCCGTGCGGGCCTGTTCCTGGCGATGCAGTACCCCGTCGAGGTGCCCGGTGTCTCGATGTCGAACTTCCTGCGTACCGCGGCCACCGCGGTCCGCGGCGAGGCCCCGAAGCTCCGGCACTGGGTCAAGGAAGTCAAGACCGCGATGAGCGATCTCGACATCGACCCGGCGTTCAGCGAGCGCAGCGTCAACGAAGGCTTCTCCGGCGGCGAGAAGAAGCGACACGAGATCCTGCAGCTCGGGTTGCTCAAGCCGAAGATCGCGATCCTCGACGAGACCGACTCGGGCCTCGACGTCGACGCACTGCGCGTCGTCAGCGAGGGCGTCAACCGCTACGCGGCGGCCGAGAACGCCGGCGTCCTGCTGATCACGCACTACACGCGCATCCTGCGCTACATCCAGCCGCAGTTCGTGCACGTCTTCTTCGACGGCCGGATCATCGAGTCCGGCGGCCCCGAGCTGGCCGACGAACTCGAGGAGAACGGCTACGAGCGCTTCACGCAGTCTGCCGCTTCGGGAGCCTGACGTGACGGCCACGCGGATCTCTGACGTCGACGTGGCCGTGGACGTCGACCGGATTCGCACGGACTTCCCGATCCTCGACCGGGTGATGCGCGGCGGAAACCGGTTGGCGTACCTCGACTCCGGTGCCACGTCGCAGAAGCCGCTCGCCGTCCTCGACGCCGAGCGCGACTTCCTGCTGACCTCCAACGGTGCGGTGCACCGCGGGGCACATCAGTTGATGGAGGAGTCGACCGACGCCTACGAGCAGGGGCGCGCAGACATCGCCCGCTTCGTGGGGGCCGGCACCGACGAACTCGTGTTCACCAAGAACGCGACGGAGGCCATCAACCTGGTCGCCTACACGGTGGGCGACAAGCGTTTCGAGCGGTCGGTCGGTCCCGGCGACGTGATCGTCACGACCGAACTCGAGCACCACGCCAACCTGATTCCCTGGCAGGAACTGGCGCTGCGCACCGGCGCCACGCTGCGTTGGTATGGCGTCACCGACGACGGCCGGATCGACCTCGACTCCCTCGAACTCGACGAGCGGGTCAAGGTCGTGGCGTTCAGCCACCATTCGAACGTCACCGGCGCCGTCGCTCCGGTCGCGGAGCTGGTGGCTCGCGCGAAGGCTGTCGGAGCGTTGACCGTGCTGGACGCGTGCCAGTCGGTGCCGCACCAGCCCGTCGACTTCCATGCCCTCGACGTCGACTTCGCCGCCTTCTCCGGGCACAAGATGCTCGGCCCGACGGGTATCGGCGTGCTCTACGGCAGGCACCGACTGCTCGAGCAGATGCCGCCCTTCCTGACCGGTGGGTCGATGATCGAGACCGTCACGATGGAGGCGACCACCTACGCCCCGGCGCCGCAGCGCTTCGAGGCAGGCACCCCCATGACGTCGCAGGTAGTCGGATTGGGCGCGGCCGCACGGTATCTGGACGAGATCGGCATGACCGCGGTGCACCAGCACGAGGCGCGGTTGGTGGCTGCGACCCTCGAGGGCCTCGGCGCCATCGACGGCGTCCGGATCATCGGGCCGAGCACGCTCGAGAATCGCGGCTCCCCGGTGTCGTTCGTGGTGGACGGCGTGCACGCCCACGACGTCGGGCAGGTACTCGACGACGAGGGCGTGGCTGTGCGGGTGGGCCACCACTGCGCGTGGCCGCTACACCGCCGGTTCGGCATCGCGGCGACGGCGCGCGCGTCGTTCGCCGTGTACAACACGCTCGACGAGGTCGACAGACTGGTCGCGGGCGTTCGGCGGGCCATCGACTTCTTCGGTGCGGGGGACTGACCGTCGTGCGGCTGGAGCAGATGTATCAGGAAGTGATCCTCGATCACTACAAGCGCCCCCACAACCGCGGGCTGCGCGACCCGTTCGCCGCGGAGGTGTCGCACGTCAACCCGACCTGTGGCGACGAGGTGACGTTGCGCGTGACCCTGTCGGACGACGGCGAGACGGTGACCGACGTGTCGTACGACGGTCAGGGCTGCTCGATCAGTCAGGCCTCGACGTCGGTGCTGACCGACCAGGTAATTGGGCTGACGGTCGGGGATGCGATGAAGACCGTCGCGTCGTTCACCGAGATGGTGTCGTCGCGAGGAACCATCGACGGCGACGAGGACGTCATCGGCGATGGCATCGCCTTCGCAGGGGTAGCCAAGTACCCGGCGCGCGTGAAGTGCGCGCTGCTGGGCTGGATGGCGTTCAAGGCGGCATTGGCGGAGGCCATGCCATCAGATGAAGCATTGGCGGAGGCCATGCCATCAGATGCGGCACTGGCGGAGGCCATGCCACAAGACCAGATCGAGGCGCAAGCCAGTAGAGGAGACGCCGGATGAGCGACACCGCAGTGCCCAATGAGGAGTTCCAAGCCGACCTCGAGGAGGCGATGCGTGACGTCGTCGACCCCGAACTCGGCATCAACGTCGTGGACCTGGGCCTCGTCTACGGCCTGGACGTCGAGGAGGGTGACGCCGGCAAGGTGGCGCTCATCGACATGACTCTGACGTCTGCAGCCTGCCCGCTGACCGATGTCATCGAGGACCAGTCGCGCAGCGCGCTCGTCGGTGCGGGCCTGGTCAACGACATCAAGATCAACTGGGTGTGGAACCCGCCGTGGGGGCCGGACAAGATCACCGAGGACGGCCGCGAGCAGCTGCGGGCGCTCGGCTTCACCGTCTAGGCGGCCTGCCGCTACTTCAGGCGGCGCGGCGGACGACGACTCGGAAGCGTGCGACGTCGATGCTGGTGACGTGTTCTTGGTTGCGGCCGGGTAGTGGTGGGGCCTTGCCGGTGTAGGTGGTGCCGGTGGGTGTGGTGAATTCGGTTGTGTGACAGTCGAATCGTTTGGATGTGCGGACTCGCCAGCCGGGTGCTTCCTTGGCGTAGTTGCACGCTTCGCACATGCCGTTGCCGTTGACGGCGGAGGTGGGCCCGCCGCGGGCGTTGGGTTGGGCGTGGTCGGTGTGGCGGATGGGGGCGTTGCAGTAGGGGGTGCGGCAGGTGTCGTCGCGGAAGGCGATGAACGCGGCGAGCGCTTTGGGGAATCGTCGTGCCCGGGACTCCATGGTCACCAGGGTCCCGGTCGTGGGGTGGCGGTAGAGCCTGCGCAGGGTGGCACGGGAGCGGTCGTCGCCGACGGCGTTGGAGATGAGGTGTCGGGCGACGGCGGCGGGGATGGGTCCGTAGCCGGGGATGCGGGCGGGTTCGGTGTCCCCGCCGAGCAGGGTCTCGTCGGTGATGACCAGGTCCACGGTGACCGGGATCGGGACGTCGGCGGGGCGGGCGGTGATGCGTTCGAAGGCGGTGTCGGCCATGACCTGGCCGCGGCTGCGCTCGTCGTAGGTGGTGTCGGCGGCGTGTTTGAGGGCGGCGTAGACCGCCACGCCCTGGGCGACGGGGAGCAGGATGCTGACCCAGGCCATGGCGTCGGGGGCAGGTCGGACGCTGACGCATCGGTCCTTCTCCGCCTGGCGGGCCCGGTCCACGACGGCGTGCGGGTCGAGGCGGTAGGCGATGGCCTTCGCGTCGGCTTCGATGCGCTTGTCGCCCTTGCCTTCCAGTGTCGCCGGGTCGGCGCACATCTCGGCGTCCAGGGTGCGGCGGTCCTCGACGTCGAGGCAGGCCGATTCCTTGACGAGCAGCGTCGCGCGCCATTCCGAGAGCACGCCGGATTCGAGGGCGGCGAGGGTGTGGGGCATTTCGTGGACCAAGGCGCGTGCGAACCCGAGGTGGCGACTGCCCTGCTTGGGCGACTCACGCCTCGCCAGACCGATCTCGGAGGCCAGGCCCATTCCGCGTTTGCGCATCGGGATGCCGGCGTCGGCTTCGGCGGTGCGGCGCATCAGGTCCAGCGCGGCGGTCATCTGGGCCTGTGCTGCTGCGGCGGTGGACTTCAGTCGTTCCAGCTGGGCGATGCGGTCGATCAGGCCGGCCTCGTCCACCGTGGTGGCGTCGAAGTCCAGCATGTCGAACATGTGTTCGAGTATGCCATCGGGGTCCGACAAACACAGATGCGCGGCAGCGGCTTGCCTACGCCTGCTGCAGATACCCCCCGCGAGCGAACACGTCGCTGCCTGCGCGCTCGACGCCGTCGGCGCCCCGCACCCGCGTGATGACCAGGGCACGGTTGGCGCCCCGGTGGGCGTTCGGGCCACACACGACGGCGCCACCGCCCTCCTGCACGATCACCCGCCCGACCGTGCCGCCGAAGCGCGCCTTCGACGTGTGCGCCTCGAGCACCTCAAGGCGCTCGCCGCGGTAGAACGTGAACGCCCGCGGATATGGAGCCGACAGCGCACGGACGAACCGCTCGAGATCCTCTGCGGGCCAGCTGAGTTCGAGCAAGCTGTCCCGCTCGGAACGCTTGTGGAAGTATGTCTGCTCGTCCCCGTTCTGCGGCCGCCAGACCGGCGTACCCGATTCCAGGGCGTCGAGCGCGTCGCGAAGGACCTCGGGGATCAAGTCCATGGTTCGCAGGACCAACTCGGTGCCCGTATCGGTGGTTCCGATCGGCAAGGATCGCTGGACGAGCACGTCGCCGGTGTCCAAGCCCTCGTCCATGCGATGGACGGTCAGGCCCGTGTGGGTCTCCCCGCTGATCAGCGCCCACAGCACGGGCGAGAATCCGGTGCCCCTCGGCAACATCGAGTCGTGAAAGTTCAAGGTGCCGTGCGGCGGTAGGTCGTACAACTCGGCGGGCCACTTGGTGTACCAGCTGTTGACGACGTTGACGTCGGGCTCGGATCGCTTGACCAGATCGATTGTCTCCGCGTCGATCCGGTCCGTGAGGTGAACCGGGATGTCGTGCTCGCGGGCGAGTTCCTCGACCGAGTCGGACCAGATCGCCTTGTAGGACTGCGTACTCGCCGGGTGCGTGACCACCAGGGGTACGTCCTGGTCCAGGTCGAGTAGGGCCTGCAGGGTGCGGCGACCCCACGTCTGGAAACCGAAGAATACGACGCGCATCGCTGAGTTCCTCCATGGAATCGGGGCCGGATGAGTCGAGATCCCGATCTTCGGGAACGTTGCTGGCGCGGCCAGAGGTTACCTTAGCCTAAGCTCAGTGGCGTTGGTCAAATCGGCCTGATCAGGCGACTGGACCATCTACCGAAACGGCTCCACCAGCAAACTTCCAAAGGTAGGGCCCACGAAGACGTCATACTTTGGTAAGACTCTTGGTATGACCTTGAAGGTGCGTTATCGATGACGGAGTTGCTGAAATCAGAGCCGCCCGTAGTGCTCGCCGACCGGCGGCCCGGGCGCCAGCGACCGAAGCGGTCGATCGAGGCATTCGTAGGTTGGGCGGAACGAGCGGTGCACGCGTGGACGGCTCGGCTGGTGCCGACGCGTCTCCTGCGTCACGTTCTTTACCTGGGGATGATCCGCCGACCCGGAAACTTCCGTCGGCCACGCACCTTCAACGAGAAGGCCAACTGGCGGATCTTCAACGATCGGCGTGACCGCATCGTCGCCGCGTGCGACAAGATGCGGATGAAGGAGATGGCCCGAGCCGCCTACCCGGGGGCGAAGTTGCGGATCCCGCAGACCTACTGGTTCGGAACCGACTTACGCGCTGCACCAGACGTTTTCGCGCTTCCGCCGTGGGTGTTGAAGCCCAACCACAGCAGCGGACAGGTGCTGTTCGGGCCCTACCCGGGGGCCGACCTCGACGCGCTCGTCTACGAGACCCGGCACTGGGGAAAGCACACCCCCGTGGCGCTCGGCGAGTGGGGTTACGAGGAGGCGCGGCCCGGCCTGCTGATCGAGGAACGCATCCCGACCCCCGACGGCGCCGCGCCGACCGACTACAAGTTCTTCGTCTTCGACGGCCGGGTCGAACTCGTCCAGGTGAATCGCGGCCGGTTCACGTCCCAGACGGCCACCTTCCTCGACACCGACTGGAACCGGCTGGACGTGCGCTGGCGCATCATGCCGGTCGCCGACGAACCCCGCCCACCGGAACTCGAGACGATGCTCGAGATCGCCAGTGCGCTCGGCTCGGGCTGGGACTTCATCAGAATCGACCTCTACGCCGTCGACGGCACCGTCTGGTTCGGCGAATACACCCCGTATCCCGGTAGCGGACTACTCCGCTACCGGCCGATGAGCTTCGACGTCGAGCAGGGCAGGCACTGGAAACTGCCGACACTCGAGCAGGTACGGCGCGGGCAACCCTGACCAGCCCACGGGGGTAGGTTGGCCGCGGGCCCGGCTTCGGGTGCTCGCGAATGCACCGTGGGAGGCAGCGTGTCAGGGACGAAGGACGCCATCGGGGTCTACGTGTCGACGCGCAGGCAGCTGCGCGGCGTCGCCGAGAGCCTGGTCGCCGGACCGCAGTACCGGGCCGCGGGCACCATCCGCCTCGCCGTGCGCCCCGACGGCTTCGCCGCCACCGCGCTACCGCTGTCGGTGCACGCCACCGAGTTGACCTGGCAGGACGACTCGGCGCCGCTGACCGGGCCGGTCGGGGCGCTCGCGGCGGCCGCAGGCATCGACTACGGCCCGCCGGCAGGGGTATACGACCTGCGCGATCCGCTGCCCGCCGACGCCGAACTCGACATCGACCCCGGCGCGGCGGAGCTGCTGCATCGCTGCCTCTATGCGGGCGGGTTCGCGCTCAAGCAGGCGCTGCCTGATGGGCATCCGGTGTTGTGGCCGGAGCACTTCGACGTCGCCGTCACCGAGGCCGAGGTCAACTACGGCGTCTCGGCGGGCGACGAGCAGCACCCGCTGCCCTACGCCTACGTCGGCCCATGGACGCCCCGCACGGGCGCATTCTGGAACGCTCCCTTCGGCGCATTGCGGCCCCTCGATCCCGCCCACGACGTCGACCGCCTCGCCGAGGAGATCGCCGGGTTCTTCGCCGAGGGCCGCGCCACCACCTGATCGTGACGACCATGACGGAATCCCTCCCAGTCGAAGGGTGTTGCACGCCTACATGACCTCCGACCCCGGTGAGTTGTTCACCCCGTTGACCGTTCGATCGATGACGATCCCGAACCGCTTCGCGATGGCGCCGATGACGCGGCAGGCGTCACCGGGCGGCGTCCCGGGACGTGACGTCGCCGACTACTACGCACGTCGGGCGGCCGGGGGCGTCGGCCTCATCGTCACGGAGGGCATCCGGCTGGGGGCTCCCGAATCCGCCTACCCCGATTCGGTGCCCACGCTCGTCGGCGACGACGCCGTGGCCGGGTGGCGCGTCGTCACGAACGCCGTGCACTCCCACGGCGCGGTGATCGCGGCGCAGCTCTGGCATCAGGGCGGCGAGCGGCACCACGCCGACGGAGTCACCCCGGTCAGCCCGTCCGGCATCGGGGGCACCGGCAAGCCGCGCGGCCGTGCGCTCACCGCCGACGAACTCGTCGACGTGGCCGCGGACTACGCCACTGCCGCCGCGAACGCTCGGGCGGCGGGTTTCGACGCCGTCGAATTGCACGGCGCGCACGGCTACCTGCTCGACAGCTTCCTATGGGAGAGGACGAACCTACGCACGGATTCCTACGGCGGCTGTGCGGTCGAGCGCACCAGCTTCCCCGCCGAGGTGGTCGCCGCGGTGCGGGCCGCCGTCGGACCCGACTTCCCGATCGTCTTCCGCTTCTCGCAGTGGAAGGGGACGGACTACGCCGCATCGATCGCCGACGACCCGACCGAACTGCAGGCGATCTTGGCTCCGCTGCTCGACGCCGGCGTGGACGTCCTGCACCCGTCGACCCGCAGGCACTACGCAGCGGCCTTCCCCGACCTCGATCCAGCGCTGAGCCTCGCGGGGTGGACGAAGAAGGTGACCGGAGCGCCGGTCATCGCCGTGGGTTCGGTGGGTCTGCAGACCCAGTTCCGTAGCGAGAAGGACGGCGAGGTCATCAAGCCGGCATCGGCGGAGACGCTGATCGACCGGTTCGCGGCGGGGGAGTTCGACGTCGTCGCGATCGGGCGGGCACTGTTGGCCGACCCCACATGGGTCAACCGGTTGCGAACGGGAACCCTGGATGGGTTCGACGGCTACGACGCCCGCACCGCACTGGCCGCTCTGACCTGAGGACACCCAGCCGACAGCCCGTTCGCCCGCTGGAACAACGGGACGGAACACGACGTTAGGAATGACGTGAGCACGCAAGACATCACTGCTGAGAAGTTCAACGAGACCATCACCGACAACGAGATCGTGCTGGTCGATTTCTGGGCGGAATGGTGTGGTCCCTGCAAGGCCTTCGCACCGACGTTCTCCGCTTCGTCGGACAAGCACCCCGACGTGGTGCACGCCAAGGTCGACACCGAGGCGGAACCGGGACTGGCCCAGGCGGCCGAGATCCAGGCGATCCCGACCCTGATGGCGTTCAAGAAGGGCCACATGGTGTTCCGCCACTCGGGAATGCTTCCCGCGAAGGACCTCGACGCCGTGATCTCCCAGATCAAGGACTTCGACATCGAAGCGGCCATCGCCTCGCAGGGCGAAGCCGACCAGGCCTGACCTCTCCGAGGTCCGCGGCGCGGGGGCGCGCACGCGATAGCGTGCACGTCGTGAGCGAGCAGAACGACGCGCCCCTCGTCCTCGTCGACCGGCCGCGGCCAGAGGTCGCCGTGATCACCCTCAATCGCCCCGAGCGGATGAACTCGATGGCGTTCGACGTCATGGTGCCGCTGAAGGCGGCCCTCGACGAGGTGACCCACGACAACTCGGTACGGGCGGTCGTGCTGACCGGCGCGGGGCGCGGGTTCTCGTCGGGAGCCGACCACAAGTCCGCCGGATCGGTCCCGCACGTCGCCGGCCTCACCAGGCCGACGTTCGCGCTGCGGTCGATGGAAGTGCTCGACGACGTGATCCTCGCCATACGGAAACTGCACCAACCCGTCATCGCGGCGGTCAACGGGGCGGCCATCGGCGGCGGGTTGTGTCTGGCGCTGGCGTGCGACATCAGGGTCGCCGCCGAGGGTGCCTACTTCCGCGCGGCGGGCATCAACAACGGTCTCACCGCGAGCGAACTCGGCCTGTCCTACCTGCTACCACGTGCGATAGGCACCTCGCGGGCGTTCGAGGCCATGCTGACGGGGCGGGACATCGACGCCGCCGAGGCCGAGCGCATCGGACTGGTGTCTCGCACCGTGCCGGACGGTGAGCTGCTGGACACCTGCTACGAGATGGCCGAGCGCATCGCGGGGTTCTCCCGGCCGGGTATCGAGTTGACCAAGCGCACGCTCTGGAGTGGACTGGACGCCGGTAGCCTGGAAGGTCACATGCAGGCCGAAGGTCTGGGTCAACTCTACGTGCGTCTGCTCACCGCCAACTTCGAGGAGGCGGTCGCTGCGCGCGCCGAGAAACGACCCGCGGTCTTCACCGACGAGCGCTAGCGCGACCGCTGGCGCCGACGACGTAACGACGACGAACACACAGAGGGGTAGGTCAGCAGCGTGATCACCGCAACGGACCTCGAGGTCCGCGCCGGCGCGCGCACGCTGCTGTCCACCGAAGGCTCAGCACTGCGCATCCAACCCGGCGACCGGATCGGTCTGGTCGGCCGCAACGGCGCGGGCAAGACCACCACCATGCGCATCCTGGCGGGGGAGGGCGAACCCTACGCGGGCAGGATCGAGCGGACCGGCGAGATCGGGTATCTGCCACAGGATCCCAGAGAAGGCGACCTCGACATGCTGGCCCGCGACCGCGTCCTCTCGGCGCGCGGGCTCGACACGCTGCTGTCCGACCTCGAGAAGCAACAGACCATCATGGCCGAGGTCGCCGACGACGCCGCGCGCGACAAGGCGGTCCGCCGGTACGGCGAACTCGAGGAGCGCTTCGCCGCTCTCGGCGGATACGCCGCGGAGAGCGAAGCGGGCCGCATCTGCGCGAGCCTCGGCCTGCCCGAGCGCATCCTGACCCAGTCGCTGCGCACCCTCTCCGGTGGTCAGCGGCGTCGCGTCGAGCTGGCCCGCATCCTCTTCGCGGCCTCCGACACCGGTTCCGGTTCGGACACCACGCTGCTCCTCGACGAGCCCACCAACCACCTCGACGCCGACTCGATCGGCTGGCTGCGGTCGTTCCTGCAGAACCACTCCGGCGGGCTGGTGGTCATCAGTCACGACGTGGAACTGCTCGCCGACGTCGTCAACCGGGTCTGGTTCCTGGACGCGGTGCGCGGCGAGGCGGACGTCTACAACATGGGCTGGCAGAAGTACCTCGACGCCCGGGCCACCGACGAGCAGCGCAGGCGCCGCGAGCGGGCCAATGCCGAGAAGAAGGCCGGTGCGTTGCGCACCCAGGCTGCCAAGATGGGCGCCAAGGCCACCAAAGCGGTTGCCGCACAGAACATGCTGCGACGGGCCGAGCGCATGATCGCCGAACTCGACGACGAGCGCGTGGCCGACAAGGTCGCCAAGATCCGGTTCCCGACACCTGCGGTGTGCGGTCGCACGCCGTTGGTGGCCAAGGGCCTGACCAAGACCTACGGCTCGCTGGAGATCTTCACCGGCGTCGACCTGGCGATCGACAAGGGTTCCCGCGTCGTCGTGCTGGGATTGAACGGCGCGGGCAAGACCACGCTGCTGCGCATCCTCGCAGGCGCGGAGAAGGCCGACGCCGGGGCCATCGAGCCCGGGCACGGCCTCAAGCTCGGGTACTTCGCGCAGGAGCACGACACGATCGACGGCCTCGCATCGGTGTGGGAGAACATCCGGCACGCGGCGCCCGACACCGGCGAACAGGAACTGCGCAGCCTGCTCGGCGCGTTCATGTTCACCGGACCACAACTCGACCAGCCGGCGGGCACGCTGTCCGGTGGCGAGAAGACGCGTCTGGCACTGGCGGGTCTGGTGGCGTCGACGGCCAACGTGCTGCTGCTCGACGAACCGACCAACAACCTGGATCCGGCATCTCGTGAGCAGGTGCTCGACGCCCTGCGCAGCTACGCCGGCGCGGTCGTTCTGGTGACGCACGATCCGGGCGCCGCCGAGGCGCTGGAACCACAGCGCGTGGTGCTGCTTCCCGACGGCACCGAGGACTTCTGGTCTGACGAATACCGCGAACTCATCGAATTGGCCTGACGCCGAGCCTGCGTCGCACCGTCTCCTCCGCAAACTCAGTTCTCGCCCACGGCGATTGAATCCGGATGGGCAGGGTATTACAACTCCCGCACACATCCGGAAGAGTTGCCGGGAGGGTATTGATGAGAGACACCAAGTCGCGCGACCAACTGCTCGACGAATTGCGAAGCGCTTACGAAAAAGGCGCGAGCATCCGATCACTCGTGGCGAGCACGGGACGGTCCTACGGGTCCATCCACGCGATGCTGCGCGAATCCGGCACCACCATGCGTAGCCGAGGCGGACCGAACCACCGCACCAGAAGCTAGTCAGACCCGATTCACCGTTGGCGGACCGACGCCTCCACCAGATCGAGTACTGCGCTTAGGCGTTCGGTGTCGTCGCCCGACGCGAGTCGGGCGACGAGGCCGTCGAGGACCAGGTCGAGGTAGGTCTGCAGCACCGCACTCGGTACGTCGTCACGCAACCGACCTGCCTGCTTCTGCCGGCGCAATCGCTCCGTGGTCGCAACCGACAGCTCCGCCGAACGTTCAGCCCAGCCCTTGTTGAACACCGGATCAGTGCGTAGTTTCCTGGCGATCTCGAGCCGGGTGGCCAGCCAGTCGAATTGCTCGGGTGCGGCCAGCATGTCCCGCATGACCTGCACCAATCCTTCGCGAGCGGCGACGTCCGCCATGCGCTCGGCGTCTTCGTGCGCCAACTCGAAGAACAAGGTGTCCTTGTCCTTGAAGTGGTGGAAAATGGCGCCGCGCGACAACCCGATCGTCTGTTCTAGCCGCCGCACGGTCGCCTTGTCATAGCCGTACTGAGCGAAGCACTTCCTTGCACCGTCGAGGATCTCGCGACGGCGCGCCGCGAGATGGTCCTCGGTCACCCGGGGCAAGGAAGCGCCTCGTCTACTCTGCTTCTCCCTGCGGTCAGTTCGACTTCAGCATGTTGCGCAGCACGTACTGCAGGATGCCGCCGTTGCGGTAGTAATCCGCCTCGCCGGGGGTGTCGATGCGCACGACCGCGTCGAACTCGACCTTGTCGCCGCCGGACTTGGTCGCCGTCACGTGCACCGTCTTGGGCGTCTTGCCCTCGTTGAGTGCCTCGATGCCCGAGATGTCGAAGACCTCGGTGCCGTCGAGCTTGAGCGACGCGGCGGACTCACCCTCGGGGAACTGCAGCGGGATGACGCCCATGCCGATGAGGTTCGACCGGTGGATGCGCTCGAACGACTCGGTGATGACCGCGCGGACGCCGAGGAGCGACGTGCCCTTGGCCGCCCAGTCACGCGACGAGCCCGAGCCGTACTCCTTGCCGCCGAGGACGACCAGGGGGGTGCCCTGGGCGGCGTAGTTCTGCGCCGCGTCGTAGATGAACGCCTGCGGCGCGTCATCGGAGGTGAAGTCCCGCGTGTAACCGCCCGAGACGTCGTCGAGCAGCTGGTTCTTGAGGCGGATGTTCGCGAACGTGCCGCGGATCATCACCTCGTGGTTGCCACGACGCGAGCCGTAGGAGTTGTAGTCCGCCTTGTCGACGCCGTGCTCGTCGAGGTACTGCGCGGCCGGCGTGCCGGCCTTGATGTTGCCTGCCGGCGAGATGTGGTCGGTGGTCACCGAGTCGCCGAGCAGCGCCAGCACTCGAGCGCCGCTGATGTCGGTCACCGGCTGCGGCTCGGCGGGCATCCCGTCGAAGTACGGAGGCTTGCGCACGTAGGTCGACTTGGAATCCCACTCGAACGTGTTGCCGCTCGGGGTGGGTAGGTTGCGCCACCGGTCGTCGCCCTTGAACACGTCGGCGTAGTTCTTGCGGAACATCTCCTGGTTGATCGACGAGGCGATCGTCTCGGAGATCTCCTGCTGCGACGGCCAGATGTCCTTCAGGAAGACGTCGTTGCCCTGCTCGTCGGTGCCGAGCGCGTCGTTCTCGAAGTCGAAGTCCATGGTGCCTGCCAGCGCGTACGCGATGACCAGCGGTGGGGACGCCAGGTAGTTCATCTTGACGTCCGGGTTGATCCGGCCCTCGAAGTTGCGGTTGCCCGACAGCACCGCGGTCACGGACAGGTCGTTCTCGTTGATCGCCGCCGAGATCTCGTCGGACAGCGGTCCGCTGTTGCCGATGCACGTGGTGCAGCCGTAACCAACCAGGAAGAAGCCCAGCTTCTCCAGGTACGGCCAGACGCCAGCCTTGTCGTAGTAGTCGGTGACCACCTGCGAGCCCGGTGCCATCGTGGTCTTGACCCACGGCTTGGAGGTCAGGCCCTTCTCGACGGCCTTCTTGGCCAGCAGGGCTGCGCCCATCATGACCTCGGGGTTCGAGGTGTTCGTGCACGACGTGATCGCCGCGATGGCCACGGCGCCGTGATCGAGCACGAACTCGCCGCGCTCGTCGGAGCGCACGGTCACCGGCTTGGTCGGCCGGCCCTCGGCGTTGGTCGCCGCGGAGTGCAGCGGGGCGGAACCCTCGTCGGCGAAGCTCAGCGTCGCGGGATCGCTGGCGGGGAACGTCTCCTCGACGGCCTCGTCGAGCTTGGTCTCCGGCGCGGGATTGCCGTTGGTGACGTAGTTGTGGATGTCCTTGCGGAAGGCCGACTTCGCGTCGTCGAGCGCGATGCGGTCCTGCGGACGCTTGGGTCCGGCGATCGACGGCACGACGTCGGACAGGTCCAGCTCGAGGTACTCCGAGAACACCGGCTCGCGGCTCGGGTCGTGCCACATGCCCTGCGCCTTGGCGTACGCCTCGACCAGTGCGAGCTGCTGCTCGTCGCGGCCGGTCATGCGGAGGTAGTCGATGGTCACCTCGTCGATCGGGAAGATCGCTGCGGTGGAACCGAATTCGGGGCTCATGTTGCCGAGCGTGGCGCGGTTGGCCAACGGCACCTCGGAGACGCCCTCGCCGTAGAACTCGACGAACTTGCCGACGACGCCGTGCTTGCGCAGCATCTCGGTCACGGTGAGGACGACGTCGGTGGCGGTGACGCCCGGGCGGCGCTCGCCGCTGAGCTTGAAGCCAACGACGCGGGGGATGAGCATCGACACGGGCTGACCGAGCATCGCGGCCTCGGCCTCGATGCCGCCGACGCCCCAGCCGAGCACGCCGAGGCCGTTCTCCATGGTCGTGTGGGAGTCGGTGCCCACGCAGGTGTCCGGGTAGGCCACGCCATCGCGGAGCATCACGACGCTCGCCAGGTACTCGATGTTGACCTGGTGGACGATGCCGGTGCCCGGGGGGACGACCTTGAAGTCGTCGAACGCGCCCTGACCCCAGCGCAGGAACTGGTAGCGCTCGCCGTTGCGCTCGTACTCGATCTCGACGTTGCGTTCGAAGGCGTTGGCGGTGCCGAACAGGTCGGCGATCACCGAGTGGTCGATGACCAGGTCGGCGGGGGCCAGCGGGTTGACCTTCTGCGGGTCACCACCGAGGTCGCCGACGGCCTCGCGCATGGTGGCCAGGTCGACGATGCACGGCACGCCGGTGAAGTCCTGCATGATCACCCGGGCCGGGGTGAACTGGATCTCGACGCTGGGATCGGCCGACGGATCCCACTTCGCGATCGCCTCGATGTGGTCCTTCGTGATGTTCGCGCCGTCCTCGGTGCGAAGGAGGTTCTCGGCGAGCACCTTGAGGCTGTACGGGAGCTTCTCCGTGCCGGGTACCGCGTCCAGCCGATAGATCTCGTAGCTCTCGTCGCCGACCTTCAAGGTGTCGCGCGCGGAGAATGAATTCACGCTGCTCACATCAACTCCCGGGGTAGTAATCGCCGCGACGGGGCTGTGTCGGCGGCGCTTCCGATTCCTACAGTACGCTTGTCCTTTTAAGCGACCAAGGCCGGGGTCCAGTCTTGTCTCGATCCGTGTTCGATGCCAGTCGATCCCACTTTTCGCGTGCGCGATCCCGTACCCTGCGCGTGTGACCGGACCCCACGTCATTCCGTTCCCGCCGGCCTACATCCCGCCGGACGTGGACATCGTCGCCGTCAACGCCGCGGTGAGCAGGGACGGCGTCAGTGCGCCTGCGGCCGACGTGCCGGCGCTCAAGGCGGTCGTGGCGGATGCCCAGGCCAATGGCATCGACCTGAAGATCGTGGTGGTCCCGACCAATCCGCCGATCGACACCCCGTTGCGCGACATCGCCACCGAGGTCGGGCAGGCGCACCCGGGGTCCACGGTGCTGACGATCAGCCCCTCCTTCGCCGGCACCTACAGCGAGGAATTCGACCGCGCCACCCTGGAGGCCGGCCAAGACGTCGCGAAGACCGGGAATCCGGTGCAATCGGCGACGAATTTCGTCGGGGAACTGGAAGCAACGCACTTCCCGTGGACCGTATTCACCGTCGTGCTCGTGATCGGCGTCCTGGCGGCAGCCGTGGCGACCCGGCTGCTGCAGGTTCGGGCCAGGCGTGCGCCCGCCGGTACCGACGTCGCGGAAAACCCTGCGCCGCCTGCGAACTGACCCGTTCTTCGCATTTCGGAAAAGGCTTCATAACCTTTCGATAACGCCGGTTTCAATTACAACTTTGTAATTCGTTACTGGCGTTTCTTTAGCGCTTTTTGTGACGTACGGTGCAGAAGGTGCTCGATGTTGCAGGTGCGTTCAATGTGACTCGTGTGACTCGGCACTCGACGGACATTCCGGCGCGTTCGCGCGCTGCCCTAGGAGACCGGAGACCCATGAGACGCATCACGAGCGCCTCTGCCTACCGCCTGTCAGGCCGGGTCGGCGCAAGCTCACTAGTGCTCGGAGTCCTCGTCGCCACGGTGTTCAGCCACGGCCCGGGGATCGCCGTGGCTGAACCGGGCGGCCCAGAAGGCATTTCCGCACTGGTGGCCGAGGTCGCCGATGCCAATCAGCGACTGCAGAACCTCGGCAGTGAGATCCAGGCCGAGCAGGAGAGCGTCAACCAGGCACTCGTCGGCGTGCAGAGCGCCAGGGACGCCGCAGACAAGGCGCGCGGCGAGGTGGAGGCGAGCAAGTCGGCCCTCACCGAGGCCGACGCGGCAATCGCCTCCGCGCAGCAGCGGTTCGACCAATTCGCGGCGTCGGCCTACGTGAACGGCCCGTCCGCGTCCTACCTCACCGCGGACGATCCGCGCGAGATCATCGACACCGCCGCCACCGGGCAGACGCTCGCCGTCAGCTCCCGGCAGGCGATCGACGACCTGATGCGTGCCCGCACCGAGCAGGTCAATCGTGACTCGGCGGCCCGCATGGCCCAGCAGAAGGCCGACCAGGCCCTCGCCGACGCCAAGGCGAGCCAGGACGCGGCGGTCGAGTCGCTCACCGACGCGCAGCAGACGTTCAAGGATCAACAGCGCGAACTCGACCGCCTCAGCGCCGAACGCGCCTCGGCACAAGCCAAGTTGGCAGAGGTCCGCAAGGTGTCCGCAACGGCTCCGTCGGGCACTGCGTCCTCGGCCGCCGTGCCTGCTCGAAATGCCGCGCCCGCCGGGAATGCGGTGACGCCGTCGGGCCCCTCGGCCGACTGGGACCGCAGCCCCGGTGCGCCCGCGGCGGCAGGCGGGAACTGGGCGACACCGTGGGACCCGACGCTGCCCGCCATCCCGAGCGCGTTCGTCAGCGGCGACCCCGTCGCGATCATCAACGCCATCCTCGGAATCGCGACCACGTCGATGCAGGCGACCCAGCAGATGGGTCGTAGCTTCCTGCAGAAGCTCGGAATCCTGCCCACGCCAACGGGAATCACCAACGGAGCCATCCCGCGGGTCTACGGCCAACAGGCCACCGAATACGTCATCAAGCGCGGCATGGCCGTCATGGGCACGCCCTACTCCTGGGGCGGCGGCAATGCTGCCGGCGCCAGCCGCGGAATCGACTCCGGTTCGGGCACAGTCGGCTTCGACTGCTCGGGTCTGATGCTCTACATGTTCGCCGGCGTCGGCATCAAGCTCGACCACTACTCCGGCTCCCAGTACAACGCGGGCCGCAAGGTACCGACGTCGGAGATGCGGCGCGGCGACATGCTGTTCTGGGGTCCCAACGCCAGCCAACACGTCGCGATGTACCTCGGCGGCGGCCAGATGCTCGAAGCGCCGTACACCGGTTCGGTGGTGAAGGTCTCACCCGTCCGGACCAGCGGCATGACGCCGTACGCAACCCGACTCATTGAATGGTGATCTCCTTGGCTCCCAAGTCCTCTCGCATCGCGAAGGCGCTAGTGCCGCTGCTCGGCGCGTTGTCGCTGATGATCGGGCTCACGGTGCCCGCGGCGGCCGCGCCGGATGAAGGTGCGTGGGATCCGACGCTGCCGAAGGTGGCCAGCTCGGGCGCGCCCGGTGACCCGGTGGCCATCGCCAACGCGTCGTTCCAGGTGAGCCAGATCGCGTTGCAGACCACGCAGAACCTCGGACAGCAGTTCCTCTCCAGCATCGGTCTCGGCGGCAAACCCGCCGCGGCGGCGCTGCCCGGCGGGCGCGTCCGCGGACCCGCGGCCATCGAGTACGTCATCAGGCGCGGCGGCTCGCAGATGGGCGTGCCGTACTCCTGGGGTGGCGGTGCGCTCAACGGGCCGAGCGCAGGCGTCGACTACGACGCGGGCAAGGTCGGCTACGACTGCTCGGGCTTCACCCGCTTCGCCTTCGCAGGCGTCGGCGTGCAGATCCCCAAGTACTCGGGCGACCAATACAACACCGGACGCAAGGTGCCACAGTCCCAAGCCAAGCGCGGCGATCTGCTGTTCTGGGGACCCGGCGGCAGCCAGCACGTCGCCATCTACCTCGGCGGCGGCAAGATGCTCGAGGCGTCGGGCAGCGCCGAGAAGGTGACGGTCAGTCCGCTGCGCACGGCGGGTCTGCAGCCGTACCTCACGCGCGTCATCGAGTCCTGAACCACCCGGGTCGCGACACTCGCCCGAACCGGGCAACGTCGACGGATCTCGAACTGCCTGGAATAGTTGGGGACTAGCGCCCGCCGTCTGGCTGGGCGAGTCGGACCGGTCGGTCTGACGCGAGCGATGTGGAGGGTGCTTGATGACGTCACCGAGTGGGCCGCAGCAGGGCGCCGGAGGCTTTCCCGGTCCCGGCCCGGCGCAGGGCTACGCCGGCGGTCCGCAGCAGACGCCGCCGCCTGCCAGCGCAGGTCTCCAGTCGGAGGTGCACACGCTGGAGCGCGCGATCTTCGAGGTGAAGCGCATCATCGTCGGCCAGGACCAACTCCTCGAGCGCATGCTCGTCGGGCTGCTCGCCAAGGGACACGTCCTGCTCGAGGGCGTCCCCGGTGTCGCCAAGACCCTTGCCGTCGAGACCTTCGCCAAGGTGGTCGGCGGAACGTTCGCCCGCATCCAGTTCACGCCCGACCTGGTGCCCACCGACATCGTCGGCACCCGGATCTACCGCGTGGGCAAGGAGGAGTTCGACACCGAGATCGGTCCGGTCATGGTGAACTTCCTGCTCGCCGACGAGATCAACCGCGCACCCGCCAAGGTGCAGTCCGCGCTGCTCGAGGTCATGGCCGAGCGCAAGGTGTCGATCGGCGGCAAGACGTTCCCGCTGCCCAACCCCTTCCTGGTCATGGCGACGCAGAACCCGATCGAGCAGGAGGGCGTCTACGCGCTCCCCGAGGCGCAGCGCGACCGCTTCCTGTTCAAGCTGAACATCGACTACCCGTCGCCCGAGGAAGAGCGCGAGATCATCTATCGGATGGGCGTCACCCCGCCCACGCCGAAGCAGATCCTCAACCCCGACGACCTGCTGCGGCTCCAAGGCGTGGCCTCCGGCGTCTTCGTCCACCACGCGCTGGTCGACTACGTCGTGCGCATCGTGACCGCGACGCGTGAGCCCGAGCGCTTCGGGATGCCCGACGCCAAGGCGTGGATCGCCTACGGCGCATCGCCGCGTGCATCGCTCGGCATCATCGCCGCATCGCGTGCGCTGGCCCTGATCCGCGGACGTGACTACGTCATCCCGACCGACGTCGTCGAGATCATCCCGGACGTGCTGCGGCACCGCCTGGTGCTGACCTACGATGCGCTCGCCGACGAGGTGTCCGCGGAGACCGTGGTCAACCGCATCCTGCAGACGGTCGCGCTGCCCCAGGTCAATGCCATTCCGCAGCAAGGCCATTCGGTGGCGCCCGCTGTGCCCACCGCGGCAGCGGCGGCAAGCGGTCGGTGACCCGGTCCGAGGGCCGGGCAGTCGATCTGCCGTCACTGCAACGGGGTCAGATCCGTGACCCCGAACTCTCGGCAGCGCTGCGCAAGCTCGAACTGACGGTGCGCCGCAAGCTCGACGGCGTGCTGCACGGCGACTATCAGGGTCTGATCCCGGGCCCCGGCTCGGAGCCGGGGGAGTCCCGGGTCTACCAGCCCGGCGACGACGTCCGTCGCATGGACTGGTCGGTGACGGCGCGCACCACGACCCCGCACGTGCGGCAGATGATCGCCGACCGCGAACTCGAGACGTGGTTGGTCGTCGACGTCTCGGCGAGCCTCGACTTCGGTACGGCAGGCTGCGAGAAGCGCGACCTCGCAGTGGCCGCGGCCGCAGCGGTGGCATTCCTGAACAGCGGCGGCGGCAACCGGCTGGGCGCCGTGATCACCAACGGTGACGCCACCAAGCGCGTGCCCGCGCTGTCGGGCCGGTTGCACGAGCAGGAGATCCTGCGGACCATCGCGACGATGCCCAAGGCGCCGGTGGGCGTGCGCGGTGACCTCGCGACGGCCATCGATGCGCTGCGCAGGCCGGAACGGCGCCGCGGTATGGCCGTGGTGATCAGCGACTTCCTCGGTCCCATCACGTGGATGAAGCCGTTGCGCGCCATCGCCGGTCGGCACGAGGTGCTGGGCATCGAGGTGCTCGACCCCCGTGACGTGGAACTGCCCGACGTCGGCGAGGTGATCCTGCAGGACACCGAATCCGGCGTGACGCGCGAGTTCACGATCGACGCCCAGCTGCGCGAGGACTTCGCCAAGGCGGCAGGCGCACACCGCGCCGAGGTGGCCCGGACGCTGAGGCGGTGCGGTGCACCGCTGCTGACCCTGCGCACCGACCGCGACTGGATTGCCGACGTGGTGAGGTTCGTGGCGAACCGCCGTCTGGCTCTTCGGTAGCGAGGAATTCAGGCTGAAATGGCAAGCAACACATGACATTACCCCTGCTCGGGCCGATGAGTCTGTCTGGCTTCGAACACCCCTGGTATCTGCTGTTCCTGATCGTGGTCGCCGCGGTGGCCGGGTTGTACGTAGTGGCGCAGCTGGCGCGGCAGAAGCGCATGCTGCGCTTCGCGAACATGGAGCTGCTCGAGAGCATCGCGCCGAAGCGGAGCACCCGCTGGAAGCACCTGCCCGCGATCCTGCTCGTGTGGGCGATGGTGCTGTTCACCGTCGCGATGGCTGCGCCGACGAATGACGTTCGCATACCGCGCAATCGCGCGGTGGTGATGCTGGTGATCGACGTGTCGCAGTCGATGCGTGCCACCGACGTCGCCCCCAACCGCCTGGTGGCCGCGCAGGAAGCGGCGAAGCAGTTCGCCGATCAGCTGACGCCGGGAATCAACCTCGGTCTCATCGCCTACGCGGGTACCGCGACCGTGCTGGTGGCCCCGACGACGAACCGCGAGGCGTCGAAGGCGGCCATCGACAAGCTGCAGCTGGCCGACCGCACCGCGACCGGCGAGGGCATCTTCACCGCCCTGCAGGCAATCGCGACCGTCGGCGCGGTGATCGGTGGCGGCGAGGACGCGCCACCCGCGCGGGTGGTGCTGATGTCGGACGGCAAGGAGACGGTGCCCTCGAACCCGGACAACCCGAAGGGCGCCTACACCGCAGCCCGGACGGCCAAGGACCAGGGCGTGCCGGTGTCGACCGTGTCGTTCGGTACTCCGTACGGGTTCGTCGAGATCAACGGGCAACGCCAGCCCGTGCCTGTTGACGACGAGATGCTGAAGAAGATCGCCGATCTCTCCGGGGGAAGCGCCTACACCGCGTCGAGCCTGCAGCAGCTCAAGGACGTCTTCACCACCCTGCAGGAGCAGATCGGGTACGAGACCATCAAGGGTGACGCGAGCGTCGGTTGGCTCCGATTGGGCGCGTTCCTCCTGGCGTTCGCCGCGCTGGGCGCCCTGCTGCTGAACCGCCGGCTGCCGGGCTGAGCCGGCTCTCGTGCCCGTCCCGCACCGCGGATCCGATTTCGATCACGCCCAGCCGAGGCGATAGGTTGGCGAGCATGCCGGACTTCGTATCGCGCTCAGTCCTCGTCACCGGTGGCAACCGAGGCATCGGTCTCGCCATCGCGCAGCGCCTCGCCGCCGACGGACACAAGGTCGCCGTCACCCACCGCGGCTCGGGGGCACCCGACGGCCTGTTCGGCGTCGAGTGCGACGTGACCGACAGCGCCGCCGTCGATCGTGCCTTCACGGAGGTCGAGGAGCACCAGGGCGCAGTCGAGGTGCTGGTCTCCAACGCCGGTATCTCCCAGGACGCCTTCCTCATCCGGATGACCGAGGAGCGGTTCGAGAACGTCATCAACGCGAATCTGACCGGTGCGTTCCGCGTGGCCCAGCGTGCCTCGCGCAGCATGCAGCGCAAGCGTTTCGGCCGAATCATCTTCATCGGGTCGGTCTCGGGCATGTGGGGCATCGGCAACCAGGCCAACTACGCGGCCGCCAAGGCCGGTCTGATCGGCATGGCGCGTTCGATCTCCCGTGAACTCTCCAAGGCGGGCGTCACCGCCAACGTCGTGGCCCCGGGCTATATCGACACCGAGATGACCCGCTCGCTCGACGAGCGGATCCAGGAAGGTGCCCTGGAATACATCCCGGCCAAGCGCGTCGGCACCGCCGAGGAGGTCGCCGGTGCGGTGAGCTTCCTGGCGTCGGAGGACGCCGGATACATCGCAGGAGCCGTCATCCCCGTCGATGGCGGCATGGGCATGGGCCACTGACCTACGGGCTTCGGCTCGCCACCACTTCCCCCACCAAGGAGTCAGCACAATGACAGGGTTTCTCGAGGGCAAGCGCATCCTCGTCACGGGCATCATCACCGACTCGTCGATCGCGTTCCACATCGCCAAGGTCGCCCAGGAGGCGGGTGCCGAACTGGTGCTCACCGGCTTCGACCGCATGAAGCTGATCCAGCGCATCGCCGACCGGCTGCCGAACCCGGCGCCGCTGCTCGAACTCGACGTGCAGAACAGTGAGCACCTCGACAGCCTCGCCGGACGCGTCACCGAGGTGATCGGCGAGGGCAACAAGCTCGACGGCGTCGTGCACTCCATCGGTTTCATGCCCCAGACCGGAATGGGCATCAACCCGTTCTTCGACGCGCCGTACGAGGACGTCGCCAAGGGCATCCACATCTCGGCGTACTCCTACGCCTCGCTGGCGAAGGCGACACTGCCGGTGCTCAACTCGGGCGGCAGCATCGTCGGCATGGACTTCGATCCGACGCGGGCGATGCCCGCCTACAACTGGATGACGGTCGCCAAGAGCGCGCTCGAATCGGTCAACCGGTTCGTCGCCCGCGAAGCGGGACCGTTCGGCGTCCGGTCCAACCTCGTTGCCGCAGGGCCCATCCGGACCCTGGCGATGAGCGCGATCGTCGGTGGGGCGCTCGGCGCCGAGGCCGGCGACCAGATGCGGCTGCTCGAAGAGGGCTGGGATCAGCGTGCGCCCGTCGGCTGGAACATGAAGGACCCCACGCCGGTGGCCAAGACGGTGTGCGCGCTGCTGTCCGACTGGCTCCCCGCGACCACCGGCACCGTCGTGTACGCCGACGGCGGCGCTCACACGCAGCTGCTGTAGACGCTGCGCTGCAATGGAACTCGGCGGTGGTAACCGGCAGGACTTCGACGCGCTGCTCCTGCTCTCGTTCGGTGGTCCCGAGGGACCCGAGCAGGTCCGTCCGTTCCTGGAGAACGTGACCCGCGGACGCAACATCCCGCCCGAGCGACTCGACGGCGTTGCCGAGCACTACCTGCACTTCGGCGGCGTGTCACCGATCAACGGCATCAACCGCGCGCTGATCGAACGGATCGAGGCCGAACTGGCCGACCGTGCGATGACGCTCCCGGTGTACTTCGGCAACCGCAACTGGGAGCCCTACGTCGAGGACACCGTGGCGCGGATGCGCGACGACGGTGTCCGGCGCGCGGCGGTGTTCACGACGTCCGCGTGGGGCGGCTACTCCGGGTGCACCCAGTACCAGGAGGACATCGCCCGGGCTCGTACGGCCACAGGCGACGGCGCTCCGGAACTCGTGAAGTTGCGCCAGTACTTCGACCACCCGCTACTGGTCGAGATGTTCGCCGAGTCGATCTCCGACGCGGCCGCAACGCTGCCCGACGACCTGCGCGCGCAGGCGCGGCTGGTGTTCACCGCGCACTCGATTCCCCTGCGTGCGGCGTCGCAGTGCGGGCCCGACCTCTACGGTCGTCAGGTCGGCTACGCGGCAGCCTTGGTCGCCGCGGCGGCGGGATTCGCCTCCTACGACCAGGTGTGGCAGTCGCGATCCGGCCCTCCTCAGGTGCCGTGGCTGGAACCCGATGTGGGGGACCACCTCTCGGCGTTGGCGGCAGCGGGCACCAAGGCCGTCATCGTCTGTCCGATCGGCTTCGTCGCCGATCACATCGAGGTGGTGTGGGACCTCGACAACGAGGTGCGCGACCAGGCCAGGGACGCCGGGATCGCGTTCGCGCGGGCCAGCACGCCGAACGACAGCCGGCGCTTCGCGCGCCTGGCCGTGGATCTGATCGACGAACTCCGGCTCGGCGGCGAACCCGCCAGGGTCGAGGACCCGGCGCCGGTGCCCGGCTACGGCTGCACGGTCAACGGAGCGCTGTGCACGCCGAACTGCGTGTCGCAGCGGCCTGCCGCGGGAGCTGGGGCCGGCAAGCCCCCTGGCTAGTTCCGCCAGGCCGACTGCAGGATCGCGCCCACCGCCGCCAGACGCGCCGAGCGCACCACCCCGGTCAGGGGCCGCAGCGCATCGTTGGCGATCTGCATGTCGTGGGTCGTCTGCAGACCGATCGGCATCAGGCCGGAACTCACCGTGATGATCGCGTCGACGCGCGCAGCGTTCTCGAGCACCCGCAGCGCCCGGGCCGGGGCGTGCTCGGGCGCCATGTGAGCACTTCCGGACTCGAGGATCTGCTCGACGAGTCCGCGTGGGTCGGCCACGTCCGCGCCAACGGTCCCGGCACGCAGCGTGCCGAGGGCATCGGCGGCGGAACGCACCGCCGACCGCAGGTCGAGTTCGGCCTGGCCGAGGTCGTGGTAGTCGGCCAACGGCGCGCTCGGCAGCGAGTAGACCGTCCAGGACAGCGCCAACGGGTCGCCATACTCGGCGTCGACGTCGTATTCCGCGTCGTCGTCGTAGAGGAAGTCGGGGACCAGGCCGACCGCGTCACCGCGCCCCGACGTCACGACGATGGCCTCGCCCGCGGCGATGGCGTCGGTCTGGAATTGCGTGCCCGGTGCCAGCCCCCGGACATCGCCCGGCACGGGCAGGACGACGTGGAATGCCGGCTCACCCGTGGTCGGGCCGGCCGCGGTACGCAGCGTCTGCAGCATCGACACCGCACCCGCGTCGGTCAGGTCCGGCCATGGCAGACCGGTACGGCCGGCGGCGACCGAATCGTAAGCGGTCACCGAATGTCTTGGCGCCCACAGGGATAGCGCATCGAGAACGTCATCGGGCGCCGCGACGCCTGCGAGCCAGGCATTGGCCCACACGGAGAGGGAAACACTGGGACACCACATGATGACCGCAGTGTAATAGTTGACGGCCGCACGGGCCGCCGACGCGATACGCTGGCGACATGCCCGTCTGGTTGCTCTGGCTGATCGCCGCGGTGGGGTTGGCCGGGGCGGAGGCCCTCACCGGCGACCTGTTCCTGCTGATGCTCAGCGGCGGCGCCCTGGCTGCAGTCGGATCCAGCCTGCTGATCGACAACTTCGTGGTCGACGGCGTCGTCTTCGCGGTGGTGTCGATCCTGCTGCTGGTCCTGGTGCGACCGGCCCTGCGGCGCAGGTTCGCGGCCGGCACCGGGCTGCCGGACTTCGCCAAGGCGCTCGAGGGCAAGAGCGCGCTGGTGCTCGATCGGGTGGCCCGCCACGAGGGACAGGTCAAGCTCGACGGCGAGGTCTGGACGGCGCGTCCACTCAGCGACGACGACGTCTACGAACCCGGGGACCACGTCACCGTCGTGCGCATCGACGGCGCCACCGCAGTCGTCTTCAAGTCCGTCTGAGTAAGGGGAAACCGCAATGGAAGGTGCTGTCGCCGGACTCGTCCTGGTTGCCGTGCTCGTACTGTTCGCCATCGTCGTCGTCGCCAAGTCGGTGAAGGTGATCCCACAAGCCGAGGCCGCGGTGATCGAACGACTCGGCCGGTACAGCAAGACGGTGTCGGGGCAGCTGACCCTGCTGCTGCCGTTCGTCGACAAGATCCGCGCCAGGGTCGATCTGCGCGAGCGGGTGGTGAGCTTCCCGCCGCAGCCGGTGATCACCGAGGACAACCTGACCGTCAACATCGACACCGTCGTCTACTTCCAGGTGACCAGCCCACAGGCCGCGGTCTACCAGATCAGCAACTACATCGTCGGCGTCGAACAGTTGACCACCACGACACTGCGCAACGTCGTCGGCGGCATGACGCTCGAACAGACCCTCACCTCGCGCGACCAGATCAACGGTCAGCTCCGCGGCGTCCTCGACGAGGCCACCGGCCGGTGGGGACTGCGCGTGGCACGCGTCGAACTCCGCAGCATCGACCCACCTCCCTCGATCCAGGACTCGATGGAGAAGCAGATGCGTGCCGACCGCGAGAAGCGCGCGATGATCCTCACTGCGGAGGGCAACCGCGAGGCGTCGATCAAACAGGCCGAAGGGCAGAAACAGGCCCAGATCCTGTCGGCCGAGGGAGCCAAGCAGGCGGCAATCCTCGCGGCCGAGGCCGACCGGCAGTCCAGGATGCTGCGGGCCCAGGGCGAGCGCGCGGCGTCCTACCTGCAGGCGCAAGGCCAGGCCAAGGCGATCGAGAAGACGTTCGCAGCCATCAAGGCCGGGCGCCCGACACCCGAGATGCTGGCCTACCAGTACCTGCAGACGCTCCCGCTGATGGCCAAGGGCGAGGCGAACAAGGTCTGGCTGGTGCCCAGCGACTTCGGCTCGGCGCTGCAGGGCTTCACCAAGATGCTCGGAGCGCCCGGCGAGGACGGCGTGTTCCGCTATCAGCCGTCGCCGGTCGAGGGTGATCTGCCCAAGCCCGAGGACGATTCGGCCGAGGTCGCCGAGTGGTTCAACACCAAGACCGACCCGGAGATCGCCGAGGCGGTGGCCAGGGCAGAGGCGGAGGCCCGCAAGCCCGTCGCCAGCGCGATCGACCCCCCACCGCAGTACGCACCGCTCTCGCAGCAGGCCCAGCCGCCGGCCACGAACTTCGGTCAGCCGGCCCAGGCGCCGCGGCACGGGTCGCCCGAGTCATGAGCGTCTTGACGGCCAAGCGGACCTACGCCGTGTTGGCCGCGATCCAGGCCGGTGACGCCGTCGCATGCGCCATCCCCGTCGCGCCGATCGAGAAGGCGCTCGACGACGTCAACCTCGCGCCCGAACTGCGCCCGCTGATCCCGGTGGTCAAGAGTGCCGCTGCGATCGGCCTGCTGTCGGTCTACCGCTTCCCGGCGCTGGCGCGTCTGACGACGTTCATGCTGACCATCTACTTCGTGCTGGCGGTCGCGGCGCACGTGAAGGCCAGGGACTGGAGTCCCGGAATCGTCGCCGCGTCGGGGTTCCTCGGCCTGTACGCGACGATGACGGCGAAGGGCCCGCTGCGCGCCTGACCGGTGTCGGTCAGGACGTGACCACGGGTTCGGCGTCGGGGGTCGGCGTCTGCTCGTCGGCTGCCGACTCCGATCTGCGGTGCGTCCGGATCTCGTACAGCAGGCCCAAGACTCCCAGCGCGGCCGTGCACGACGAGACCAGGAACAGCAGCGGGCTGACGTTGCCGGTGAGCGCGTCGCCAAGGATCACGATCGCGGCGGTGCCGGGCAGCAGACCGACGAAGGACGCGAGGGTGAAGGGGAGCGGGCGCACCGCCGACGCACCCGCCGCATAGTTCAGCACCGAGAACGGCACGGCCGGGATCAGCCGCATCGACAGGACGGTGGCCCAGCCGCGGGCCCGTAGACGCTTGTCGACCATGCCGACCCGGGGGTGTGACACCAGCCGATCGAGTTGCAGGCCGGCCGCGCGAACCAGGAACAGAGCCGCGACGGCGCTGATGGTGCTCGCCGCCACCGCGATGGTCACCCCGAGCAGCGGACCGAACAACAGCCCGGCAGACAGGGTGAACGCGGTTCGGGGGAAGGGCAGCACCGTCACCACGACGTGCGCCGCGAAGAACGCCAACGGGAACCACGGTCCGACCGAGGTGGCCCAGTCGCGCAGCTGCACGGCAGAGGGTAGAGGCACCAGGAGCGCGATTGCGACGAGAATCACAATCGCCGTCGCGACCGCTGCGAGCTTGCGGCGCGGCACCTGGGTCGCGGTCGACGCGATTGCGCCCCGGACCGTGCGCAACGTGCTCACGACGGACTTCACGTGTTCCAAGGGTACGGGGCCGCGCGCTGCCCTCCGACGCGACGCGGCCGAGCTACCCGCCAGTAGCGTCGGCCTGCTGGTTCGCGCCGTGACGCCGATCATTTAGCCTGATGGACGGTTGTCAAGTCACACGCTGCATCAGGGTCGATAGCAGGGGAGTCATCGGTGTCCGAACAGGTGTCCAGTTCGAAGCTCAGCATTGCTGAGTCGGACCGCGACCAGTGGCGTGCGGCGGTCGCCGGCGTCCTCGCGAAGAGCAGCCGCAAGGATCCCGGTGATCTCGGCGCCGAACCGGAACACCTCCTGGACTCGCAGACGTACGAGGGCTTCCCCATCCGGCCGCTGTACACGATCCTCGACTCGCAGCCCGAACCTCCGCTGCCCGGCCGGTGGCCGTTCGTCCGCGGTGGCGATGCCCGCCGGGACGTGAAGTCCGGCTGGAAGGTCGTCGAGACGTTCCCGCTGCCGGGACAGGTGTCGGTGGGCGAAGGCAACGGAGCGGTGCTCAGTGCGCTGACCGAGGGGGCCAGCGCGCTCGCCCTTCGAGTCGGGGCGAGCGAAGCGACGGGGAATGGATCAGGGGCGAGCGAAGCGACGGGGAATGGATCCGGCGAGCACGGTGTGCCCGCGGCGGACCTCGACCGCCTCCTCGAAGGCGTCTTCCTCGAACTGGTGCCGGTGATCCTCGAGGCGGGCGCGGACTACACCGTTGCGGCCGACGCGGTGCTGGCCCTGGTGACCGATCTCGACGACGATCGTCGCGCACGGTTGTCGATCGACCTCGGCGCCGACCCGCTGACCGCGGCGCTGACGGGTCGCGCGGCACCGTCGGTCGACGACGTCGTGTCGACTGCGACCAAGGCGATCGGCTACGACGGCGGGGTCCGTGCCATCACGGTGGACGGGCCGACGTTCCACGGCCTCGGGGCGAGCGCGTCCTGGGAGCTGGGTGCGGCGATCGCGGTCGGCGTCACCTATCTGCGTGCGTTGACCGACGGCGGCGTGTCGACGTCGGATGCGTTGCGCCAGATCAGCTTCCGCTTCGCGGCCGACGACGACCAATTCATGACGATCGCGAAACTACGTGCGGCACGCCAACTCTGGGCTCGAGTCGCGGAGGTGGTCGGGGCGCCCGACGCCGGTGCGGCGACCGTTCACGCCGTCACCTCCATGCCGATGATGTCGCAGCGCGATCCCTGGGTGAACATGCTGCGCACCACGCTCGCCGCCTTCGCCGCGGGCGTCGGGGGAGCGGACACCGTCGGGGTGTACACCTTCGACAGCGCGATCCCCGGCGGATTGCCAGGTGTGGCAACGACGTTCGCGCGGCGCATGGCACGGAACACCCAGCTGCTGCTGCTCGAGGAGTCGCACGTCGGGCGCGTCCTCGACCCCGCGGGCGGATCGTGGTTCGTCGAAGACCTCACGCAGGCGCTGGCCGAGCAGGCATGGGCGCACTTCACCGACGTCGAGGCCCGCGGTGGGTTCGACCGCTCGGCCGACTACGTGTCCGCCCAGATCGCCGAGGTACGCGACCGCCGTCGTGCCGACGTCGCGCACCGGCGGACCTCCGTCACCGGGGTCAACGAATACCCGAACCTCGCGGAGGCTCCGCTGCCTTCGACCTCGCTCGCGGGCTCGGAGCCGGCGGTGGTGCGCTGGGGCGCCGACTTCGAAGCGCTGCGCGACCGCTCGGACGCCTTCCTCGCCGCCAACGGCTCCCGCCCCACGGCGCTGCTGCTGCCGCTGGGCCCGCTCGCCGAGCACAACGTCCGGACCACGTTCGCGGCGAACCTGCTGGCATCGGGCGGCATCCTGACCGTGAACCCCGGCACGGTGAGCGCCCCTGGCGTCGCCGCTGCGGTGACCGAGGCCGGCGACCCGAGCGTCGTCGTGATCTGCGGAACCGACTCCCGCTACGGCGAGGAGGCGTCGGCCGTCGTCGCGGCCGCCCGCGCCGCGGGTGTCTCGCACGTGTACCTCGCCGGACCCGAGAAGGCCGTCGCCGGCGCCGAGGACGGGCCCGACGAGTACCTGACCGCCAAGATCGACGCGATCGCCGCGCTGTCGACCCTGCTCACCAGATTGGGGGCCTGACATGGCCGTATCCGATGTAGCCGCGTCCGACACGACGGCCACGGCCATCGCCAGCTTCGCCGACGTGCCGCTGCGCGGCGACAAGACGGGCGAGCCGGCCACCCCTGCCGCGGTGGACGCGCAGGTCGCCGAGGCCGCCGAGGCGCACGGCTACACCCCGGACCAGCTCGACTGGGCCACGCCCGAGGGCATCGACGTGAAGCCGGTGTACATAGCCGCCGACCGGGACGAGATCGTGGACGCGGGCTACCCGCTCGACGGCTTCCCCGGCGCACCGCCCTTCGTCCGCGGCCCGTACCCGACGATGTACGTCAACCAGCCCTGGACCATCCGCCAGTACGCCGGGTTCTCCACGGCCGCCGAGTCGAATGCGTTCTACCGGCGCAACCTCGCCGCCGGGCAGAAGGGCCTGTCGGTGGCGTTCGACCTGGCCACCCACCGCGGCTACGACTCGGACCACCCGCGCGTCGCCGGTGACGTGGGCATGGCGGGCGTGGCGATCGACTCGATCCTCGACATGCGGCAGCTGTTCGACGGGATCGACCTGTCGACGGTGTCGGTGTCGATGACCATGAACGGCGCCGTGCTGCCGATCCTGGCGCTGTACGTCGTGGCCGCGGAGGAGCAGGGCGTGCCGCCGGAGAAGTTGGCGGGGACCATTCAGAACGACATCCTCAAGGAGTTCATGGTCCGCAACACCTACATCTATCCGCCCAAGCCGTCGATGCGGGTGATCTCCGACATCTTCGGCTACACCAGCGTGAAGATGCCGAAGTTCAACTCGATCTCGATCTCCGGCTACCACATCCAGGAAGCCGGAGCGACCGCCGACCTCGAACTGGGCTACACCCTCGCCGACGGCGTGGAGTACCTGAAGGCCGGTTTGGACGCGGGCCTCGACATCGACAAGTTCGCGCCCCGGCTGTCCTTCTTCTGGGGCATCGGGATGAACTTCTTCATGGAGGTGGCCAAGCTGCGGGCCGGCCGTCTGCTGTGGAGCGAACTCGTCGCGCAGTTCGAACCGAAGAACGAGAAGTCGCTGTCGCTGCGCACCCACTCGCAGACCTCGGGCTGGTCGCTCACGGCGCAGGATCCGTTCAACAACGTGGCGCGCACCTGCATCGAGGCGATGGCGGCAACCCAGGGCCACACCCAGTCGCTGCACACCAACGCGCTCGACGAGGCCCTGGCACTGCCCACCGACTTCTCGGCGCGCATCGCCCGCAACACCCAGTTGGTGCTGCAGCAGGAGTCGGGCACCACGCGACCGATCGACCCCTGGGGTGGCTCCTACTACGTCGAATTCCTGACCCACCAGCTGGCCGAGAAGGCCCGCGCGCACATCCGCGAGGTCGCCGAGCACGGCGGGATGGCACAGGCGATTGGCGAGGGCATCCCGAAGCTGCGCATCGAGGAGGCCGCCGCCCGCACCCAGGCGCGGATCGACTCGGGTGCTCAGACGGTGATCGGGATCAACAAGTACCAGGTCGACGAGGACCAGGAGGTCGAGGTCCTCAAGGTCGAGAACAGCCGCGTGCGAGCCGAGCAGATCGCGAAGCTGCAGCAGTTGCGCGCCGACCGCGACGAGGCCGCCACCCAGGCTGCGCTGGCCGAATTAACCAGGGCTGCAGCGGCTTCCGGTAATTCGGGGGCGGATGGTCTGGGGAACAACCTGCTGGCGCTCGCGATCGACGCGGCGCGCGCCAAGGCGACGGTGGGGGAGATCTCCGACGCGCTGGAGAAGGTCTACGGGCGGCATCAGGCCGAGATCCGCACGATCGCAGGCGTCTACCGGGACGAGGTGGGTAAGGCGAGCAACGTCAGCGCTGCAACGGAATTGGTCGAGAAGTTCGCCGAGGCGGACGGCAGGCGGCCGCGCATCCTGGTGGCCAAGATGGGCCAGGACGGGCACGACCGCGGGCAGAAGGTCATCGCGACGGCGTTCGCCGACATCGGCTTCGACGTCGACGTGGGCTCGCTGTTCTCCACGCCCGACGAGGTGGCGCGGCAGGCCGCCGACAACGACGTGCACGTCGTCGGCGTCTCCTCGCTCGCGGCAGGGCACCTCACCTTGGTGCCCGCGCTGCGCGACGCCCTCGCAGCGGTCGACAGGCCCGACATCATGGTCGTGGTGGGCGGCGTGATCCCGCCCGGCGACTTCGACGAGCTGTACGCGGCCGGCGCGGCCGCGATCTTCCCGCCGGGCACGGTGATCGCCGATGCAGCCATCGGTCTGCTGGAGAAGCTGGCCAAGCGGCTGGGTTACGACCTCGGCTAGGTGACCGACGGCGTGGAGGACCTCGCCCGGGCCGTGCGCGGCGGCGACCGTTCGGCGTTGGCGCGTGCCATCACCCTGGTCGAGTCGACCCGGTCCGATCACAGGGATCGGGCGCAGGCACTGCTGCTGGAGTTGATGCCCGAGGCGGGCAGCGGCCACCACGTCGGCATCACCGGTGTGCCGGGAGTCGGGAAGTCGACGACGATCGAGGCGCTCGGCATGCACCTCATCGAACGGGGGCACCGCGTGGCGGTGGTCGCGGTGGACCCGTCGTCGACCAGGACCGGCGGCTCGATACTCGGCGACAAGACCCGAATGGCCCGCCTCGCAGTGCATCCCGACGCCTACATCCGGCCGTCCCCGACGTCGGGGACGCTCGGCGGGGTGGCCAGGGCCACCCGGGAGACGATCGTGCTGCTCGAAGCGGCCGGTTACGACGTCATCCTCGTCGAGACCGTGGGCGTCGGTCAGTCCGAGGTGACCGTGTCCAACATGGTCGACTCGTTCGTGTTCCTGACCCTGGCGCGGACCGGTGATCAGCTCCAAGGCATCAAGAAGGGCGTGCTCGAACTCGCCGACGTGGTGGTGGTCAACAAGGCCGACGGCCCGCACGAGGTCGAGGCGAAGGCCGCCGCAAGGGAACTCGCCGGCGCCATCCGGCTGATCTACCCGCGCGAAACCCTATGGCGGCCACCGGTGTTGACGATGAGTGCACTGACCGGTGACGGTCTGGCGAAGCTCTGGGAGACCGTTCTCGAGCACCGGCGCGTGCTGACCGACGCCGGTGAGTTCGAGGCGAGGCGCCGCACCCAGCAGGTCGAGTGGACGTGGTCGATGGTGCGCGACACCGTGCTCGACCGCGTGCTGTCCCATCCGGAGGTCAAGGCCATCCGGGCGGACGTCGAGCGGCAGGTGCGCGAGGGGGAACTCACACCGGCGCTCGCCGCACAGGCGATCCTCGACGCGTCCGCAGGCTAGCGTCCCCACGGCGGCCCGACGCGGCCAGGCAACGGTGTCACCGTCGAATCCCCATCGGATCGATAACGGGTGGTCCCTTACTGGACACCTGTCTGTAATCTTCTCGACTGTGACCCCAGCAACACTTCGGGAGCGCAGCGAGGCGCTTCCGCACGGCGTTCAGGGCGCAGCGGATCCCAACTTCGCCTGTGCCGTGCGCGCCTTCTCGACGCTGTTCCCGCATCCCCGGCTCGGCGGTGGCGCACTCGCCATCTACCTCGACGGCGAACCCGTCGTCGACGTGTGGACGGGCTGGGCCGATCGGCGCGGCAGGCGACACTGGGTCGCAGACACCGGCGCCATGGTGTTCTCGGCGACCAAGGGTGCGGCCTCGACCGTGATCCACCGGTTGGCCGACCGCGGTCTGATCGACTACGACGCCCCGGTCGCCGAGTACTGGTCGGCGTTCGGCGCGAACGGGAAGTCACGCGTCACGGTGCGGGAGATGTTGCGGCACCGTGCCGGCCTCTCCCACCTCAACCGCGCCACGTCGGTGGACATGATGGACCACGTGCTCATGGAGGAGCGCATGGCAGCGGCTCCGATGGGCGTGCTGCGAGGACGGCCGGCGTATCACGCGATCACCTTCGGCTGGTTGGTGTCGGGCCTCGCGCGAGCCGTCACCGGACGCGGCATGCGCGACCTGTTCCGCACCGAACTAGCCGAACCGCTCGACACCGACGGCATCCACCTCGGACGCCCACCGCTGAGCGCGCCCACCCAGCCCGCCCGCATCATCGGGCCGCAGAGCCGGCTGCAGAACCCGCTCTTCAACCTCGTCGCGCCGCGCATCGCGGCGCTCCCGATCGCCGGTGGTTTCGGGTCGCTCTACTTCCCGGGCATGAAGGCGACCGTCCAGCGCGACATCCCACTGCTCGACGCCGAGCTGCCTGCCGCCAACGGCGTGGCCACGGCACGCGGTCTCGCCCGGATGTACGGCGCCATCGCGAACGGTGGCACCGTGGGAGGGACGCGGTTCCTGTCGCCGGAGCTGACGGCGAGCCTTACCGGGCGTCGAAGCCTGCACCCCGACGGCACCCTGTTGATGCCGATGTCGTTCCATCTCGGGTACCACGGGCTGCCGCTGGGCGGCATCATGCCGGGCTTCGGACACGTGGGTCTCGGCGGGTCGCTGGGCTGGGCGGACCCCAGCAGCGGCCTGGCGTTCGGTTTCGTGCACAACCGCCTGCTAACTCCGATGGTCGTCGGGGACCAGGCGGGCTTCGTCGCGACGGCTGCGCTGATTCGACGTGGTGTGGCCAGTGCCCGCAAGCATGGACACACCCCGATCGGCCATTTCGGATCGTCTTTCGACGGCCTCGCGGAGGATGTCGTCTGACGGACTGGCTACGTTCCTGAAACCGCGTGGTCACGTTCCGCGAATGCGCGATTAGGTTGTGTAGCAGCGGTTTTGATCCAAAGACGTTGAGGCAGTACGGTTTGCCGGGCCAAAACCGACCTTTGGCCCGATCGGTTGCCGATACGACGGTGTCGACAATATGCGTTACTCCGCTCACGATTGCCAGTCGGCGTGACCCCTGCCGCCGGCCGCGTGTCGACGTTGAAGCCCACGTGTCACACCCGGCTAACACATACCTTTGGTCCCATGGCTCCCATCTGGCTGTTTTCCGGAAAATCATGATCAACCAGCAAACATAGCCTTTCGATGCGAACGGTCCTGACACACGCAAGGAGTTGGGTTCGTCACTCTCATTTGAACTCGATTTTGATGGGTGTTCTGTTTGCTAGATCGACGCGAAGCGAATGTTTTGGGTATCCGGCCGAAGGTAACCAGATTTGACCAAGATCGTCAATTTTGCACATTTGCGCAGGCCAGGGGCATGATCCTGGTAGACAAGACGAATTGACCTGGCGGGGTGTAACCTTTCCGCCGAGCAAAGGTTGGGGTGAATGAGCGGATGTAGGTTTGCCGAGGTATCTCGGGTTTGGCCGGTTGCATTCGCGTCGTTTGAACCGAAACAGGCGAATGTCGGCAGGAAGCGGGGGACTGCAGCACACATGCGGCGAACACACATTTGACGCAGGCTGCACACCCATCGAATCGGGCTCCGAACGTTCGTGAAAGAGGTTGAAGTACGTGGTTGACACTCTGGTTACTCCAGTGGCCGTGATCGGCATGGGGTGCCGACTGCCTGGGGGCATCGACTCGCCGGCAGCCCTCTGGGAGGCGCTGCTGCGAGGCCAGGACACTGTGACCAAGGTTCCCCTGGACCGCTGGGACGCCGAGGAGTACTACGACCCCGAGCCAGGCGTGCCCGGACGCTCCGTGTCCAAGTGGGGCGCGTTCATCGACGACGTCGCCGGGTTCGACGCCGACTTCTTCGGCATCAGCGAGCGCGAGGCCACGGCCATCGACCCGCAGCACCGACTGCTGCTGGAGACGGCCTGGGAGGCGATCGAGCACGCCGGCATCGATCCGGCCACCATCGCCGACTCCCTGACGGGCGTATTCATCGGCATGACCCATGCCGACTATCAGCTCCTGGCCGCCGACGCCCATGCCGTCGAGGGTCCCTACGGCTTCACCGGCAACAACTTCAGCCTCGCCTCCGGTCGCATCGCCTACCACCTGGGCGTGCACGGCCCGGCCTACACGGTCGACTCCGCCTGCTCGTCGAGTCTGCTGTCGGTCCACATGGCCTGCCGCAGCCTTCACGACGGCGAGAGCGACCTGGCGCTGGCCGGTGGCGTGTCGATCATGCTCGAACCCCGCAAGATGTCTTCGGGCTCCGCCCAGGGCATGCTGTCGCCCACCGGCAAGTGCCACGCGTTCGACGTGAACGCCGACGGCTTCGTCAGCGGCGAGGGATCCGCGGTCCTGCTGCTGAAGCGACTCGACGACGCCCTCGCCGACGGCGACCGCGTCCTGGCCGTGGTGCGCGGTTCCGCTGCCAACCAGGACGGCCACACGGTGAACATCGCCGTCCCGTCCCGCCCGGCCCAGGTGAACGTCTACCGCTCGGCGCTCGCCGCCGGTGGCATCGACCCCGAGACCGTCGGGATGGTCGAAGCCCACGGCACCGGGACGCCCGTCGGCGACCCCATCGAGTACGCCAGCCTCGCCGAGGTCTACGGCACCGCGGGCCCCTGCGCGCTCGGATCGGCCAAGACCAACCTCGGCCACGGCCAGTCCGCCTCCGGCGCCATCGGCCTGATGAAGGCGATCATGTCGCTGCAGCACGGCACCGTGCCCAAGAACCTGCACTTCACCGAGATGCCCGACGAGATGGCCCGCATCGAGACCAACCTCTTCGTGCCGGTCGAGACGACGCCCTGGCCCACCAACGGCCACCACCCCCGCCGTGCCGCGGTGTCCTCCTACGGCCTGTCGGGCACCAACGTGCACGCCGTGCTCGAGGCCGCCCCCGAGGGGCAGTCGACGCGACGCGTCGAACAGAACGATCTGGCCGACGCCGCGTCGCACGGCCCGAAGCTCTTCCCGCTGTCGGCCACCTCCGTCGAGGAGTTGCGCCGTACGGCCGGCCGGCTGGCCGACTGGGTCGCGACCCGGCCCGACGCCGACGAGACGACCGGACTGTCCGACCTGGCGTACACGCTGGCGCGCCGACGGGCCCACCGACCGGTGCGCACCGTCGTCATCGCCGCGGACCGCGCCCAGCTCGTCTCCGCGTTGCGCGAGATCGCCGACGGCGACGGTCCCATCGAGCCTGCCGTCGGCACCGGCGAACACGGCCCGGTGTGGGTGTTCTCCGGCCAGGGCTCGCAATGGGCGGCCATGGGCAAGGGGCTGCTCGCCACCGAACCGGTGTTCGCCGCCAAGATCGCGGAGATCGAACCGCTGATCGACGCCGAGTCGGGCTTCTCCGTCACCGAGGCCATGTCCTCGGCCGACGTCGTCACGGGCATCGACCGGGTGCAGCCGACCGTCTTCGCCGTGCAGGTGGCCCTTGCGGCCACCCTGGCGGCCTACGGCGTCACCCCCGGCGCGGTCATCGGGCACTCGATGGGCGAGGCGGCTGCCGCCGTCGTCGCGGGCGCCCTGTCGCTCACCGACGGCGTCAAGGTCATCACCCGCCGGTCGCGCCTCATGGCGACGGTCTCCGGCTCGGGCGCCATGGCGTCGGTCGAGCTACCGGCCCAGCAGGTGCTCTCCGAACTGGCTGCCCGCGGCGTCACCGACGTCGTGCTGTCGGTCGTGGCATCGCCGTCCTCGGCCGTCGTCGGCGGCGCCAAGGAGTCGATCCGAGCGCTGATCGCCGAGTGGGACGCCCGCGGGATCATGGCGCGCGAGGTGGCCGTCGACGTGGCGTCGCACTCGCCGCAGGTCGACCCGATCCTCGACGACCTCACCGAGGCGCTCGAGGACATCGAGCCGATGGAACCGACCGTTCCGTACTACTCGTCGACGCTGTACGACCCCCGCGATCCCGCCGACTTCGACGCCTACTACTGGGCGGACAACCTGCGGCACGCCGTGCGCTTCGCCGCGGCCGTCCAGGCCGCGCTGGAAGACGGCTTCCGCGTGTTCGGCGAGCTGTCGCCCCATCCGCTGCTCACGCACGCGGTCGACCAGAACGCCCGCAGCCTCGACATTCGGCTGGCAGCGCTGGCGAGCATCCGCCGCGAGCAGGAATTGCCGCACGGCATGCGCGAGTTCGTCGCCGACCTGCACGGCGCGGGCGCGGCGATCGACTACTCGGTGCTCTGGCCGGACGGGGACCTCCTCGACGTGCCGCTGCCCACGTGGACGCACACGCACCTGATGCTGACCCGCGACGAGCAGGGTCACAACGCCGCCACCGTCGCCATCCACCCGCTGCTCGGCGCACACGTCCGGCTGCCGGAGACACCGGAACGCCACGTGTGGCAGTCCGACGTCGGCACCGTGGCTCAGCCGTGGCTCGACGATCACCGGGTGCACGACGTGGCCGCGCTGCCCGGCGCCGCCTACTGCGAGATCGCACTCGCCGCGGCCCGCCAGGTCCTCGGCGACGGAGCATCGGTGCGGGACGTGACGTTCGAGCAGATGCTGCTGCTCGAGGAGCAGACACCGCTGTCGGCGGTCGCGTCCGTGACACCGACGGGCGTCGTCGAGTTCGCCGTGAAGACCCACGCCGACGACGAGGAGGTGCAGCGCGCCTCGGCGGTGCTGCAGGCCGCCGACGACGGCGATCAGCCCACCCCCTACGACGTCCCCGATCTGCTCGCCGCACACCCGGTGCGGGTGGAGGGTCAGGAACTGCGCGACTTCTACGCGGCCCGTGGCATCGGCTACGGCGTGGCGTTCGGCGGGCTGACCGCGGCCCACACCGCAGACGGCGACAGCCCGTCCGTGCTCGCCGAGGTGGCGCTGCCCGGTTCGATCCGCTCGCAGCAGGGCTCATTCGTGGCGCATCCGGCGCTCCTGGACGCCTGCTTCCAGGCCGTGGGTGCCCATCCCGAGCTGTTCTCCGACACCAGCGGTGCGCTGATGCTCCCGCTCGGCGTTCGCGAGTTGAAGGCATACGCCTCCACCCGCAACGCCCACTACTGCCTGGTCCGGTTGACCAGCGTGGCGCCGACCGGGGTCGAGGCCGACATCGACGTGCTCGACGAGCAGGGCAACGTGCTGCTGACGGTGTCCGGTCTGCGACTCGGGACCGGTGTCTCGGAGCAGGGTCAGCGCGAGCGTCGTCTCAACGACCGGCTCCTGACCATCGACTGGCGCCGCCAGGACACTCCCGTCGCCGACGTGGCGGGCACCGGGGCGTGGATGGTCGTCGACACTGGCGCCGACTCCGACCCGATGGCCGCTCGCCTGGCCGACGTGCTCAAGTCCCGCGATGCCGACGTGACGACCCTGACCTGGTCGGCACACGGCGATCACGCCACCGTCGCCGCAGGATTGCAGGAGACGTTGACGGCCCGCCCGTTCGCCGGTGTCGTGGTCGTCGAGGATCCGCAGCGGGCGGACGGCGACCCCGTCGCCGACGGCGCCGACCACGTGCGCCACCTGGTGCGCATCGCCCGCGTCATCCCCGAGGTGCCCGGCGAGCCGCCCAGGTTCTACGTCGTCACCAGGGGAGCGCAGTCCGTGCTGTCCGGCGAGGTGCCGCATCTCGCTCAGGGTGGCGTGCGCGGCCTCGTGCGCGTCCTGGGCATGGAGCAACCGTCGATGCGACCGACGCAGATCGACGTCGACGACACCACCGACGCCGAATCCATTGCAGCCGAACTGCTCTCCGGTTCCGACGAGGACGAGACGGCATGGCGCGAGGGGCAGTACTACGCGGCGAGGCTCAACGTCACGCCGCTGCAGGCCGAGGAACGGCACACCACCGTCGTCCACCCCGAGCGCGACGGCATGCGCCTGCAGATCCGCACGCCTGGCGACCTGCAGTCGGCCGAACTCGTGTCCTATGAGCGGACCGCGCCGGGCCCCGGCCAGATCGAGGTCGCGGTGTCGGCGTCGAACCTGAACTTCGCCGACGTCCTGGTCGCATACGGCCGCTACCCGTCCTTCGAGGGCCGGATGCCGCAACTCGGCGCCGACTTCGCGGGCGTGGTGACCGCGGTCGGTGCCGGCGTGACCGATCACCAGATCGGCGACCGGGTCGCGGGCATCTCGGCGACCGGTGCGTGGTGCACGTTCGTCACGTGCGACGCGAACCTCGCCGTGCGCATCCCCGAGGACCTGCCGGACGCCACCGCGGCGGCCGTGCCGAGCGCACACGCCACCGCGTGGTACTCGCTGCACGACCTGGCCCGGATCACGGCCGGCGACAAGGTGCTCATCCACTCCGCCACCGGCGGCGTCGGTCAGGCCGCGGTCGCGATCGCCCAGGCAGCCGGGGCGCAGATCTACGCCACCGCCGGTAGCCCGGAGCGTCGAAAGATGCTGAACGACATGGGCATCGACCACGTCTACGATTCGCGCACGGTCGAGTTCGCCGACCAGATCCGGCGCGACACCGACGGCTACGGCGTCGACATCGTGCTGAACTCGCTGCCCGGTGCCGCGCAGCGGGCGGGCCTCGAACTGCTGACCTTCGGCGGTCGGTTCGTCGAGATCGGCAAGCGCGACATCTACGGCGACACGAAGATGGGCCTGTTCCCGTTCCGTCGGAACCTGTCGTTCTACGCGGTCGACCTCGCGCTGCTGACCCTCGTCACCCCGGACACGCTGCGCAGCCTGCTCGAGACGATCTATCAGCAGATCGCCGACGGCAAGCTGCCGCCGCCGCAGACGACGCACTACCCGCTGGCCAACGGCGCCAACGCGATTCGCGCGATGGGTGCCGCCGAGCACACCGGCAAGCTGGTGCTCGACGTGCCGCGCGCGGGGCAGTACGCCGCCGTCGTGCCCGCCGACCGTGCGCCGGCCTTCCGCAGTGACGGCGCGTACGTCGTCACCGGCGGTCTCGGCGGGCTCGGCCTGTTCCTCGCCGAGATGATGGCCAAGTCGGGCTGCGGGCGCATCGTGCTCAACGGTCGCTCCACGCCGAGTCCCGAGGCACAACGCGTGATCGACAGGATTCGTCGCAAGGGCACCGAGATCGAGGTCGAACTCGGCGACGTGGCGGTTCCTGGCACGGCCGACCGGCTGGTCGCCTGCGCCACCGCGACCGGCATCCCGCTGCGTGGCGTCCTGCACGCCGCGGCGGTCGTCGAGGACGCGACGCTGGCCAACATCACCGACGATCTGCTCGATCGGGACTGGGCGCCGAAGGCGCTCGGCGCCTGGCGTCTGCACGAGGCCACGACGACGGCGTCACTGGACTGGTTCTGCGGGTTCTCCTCGGCGGCGGCGATGGTCGGTTCACCCGGCCAGGGTGCGTACGCGGCGGCCAACAGCTGGCTCGACTCGTTCGCGCGCTGGCGTCGGTCCAAGGGACTGCCCGCCCAGGTGATCGCTTGGGGCGCATGGGCTCAGATCGGTGCAGGCCAGGCGATGGCCGACAACGACGGCATGGCCATCGATCCCGAGGACGGTGCGTACGCGTTCGATGCGCTGATGCGACACACCAGGGTCTACAGCGGCTACGCGCCGGTTGCGGGAGCCGCCTGGCTCACCGCATTCGCGCAGACCAGCCCGTTCGCCGAGGCGTTCGCATCGATGGGCCAGGACCGGTCGGGGACGAGCGAGTTCCTCGAAGAACTGCGACTCCTGCCGCGCGAGGACTGGGCGGCGCGGGTGCGCCGCTTGATCTCCGAGGAGATGAGCCTGATCCTGCGGCGCTCGGTCGACGCCGACCGACCGCTGTCCGAGTACGGTCTGGACTCACTCGGGACGCTCGAGCTGCGCACGCGGCTCGAGGCCGAGACAGGGGTCCGCATCGGCTCGACCGACGTCACCACGGTGCGTGCGTTGGCGGAGCGCCTGAGCGAGACGATCGCCAGCGCCATGAACATCGACAACGAATCCACGACGGTGTCGTCGTGATGGCCCGATCAGCGCCGATGACGTCGCTCATTGCCAGACAACGAGCGGGGAAGAGATAAATGGTTGCGATCAAGGCGATCCACGACTGGATAGGCACGTCCGGTGACGTCGTGTCCTGGCACCCGTCACCCGCAAGCCGCGCGAAGGTGGCCAAGGCGCCGGTGAGCGACGTGCCGGTGAGTTACCAGCAGGCGCAGCACATCCGGGGTTACCTCAGCCATCTGGCCGGCGGCACCGACATGGCGCGGCTCAACATCCCGGCCTGGGACATGCAGGGTCAGTGCGACGTGCGCGCGATGAGCCACGTCATCAACGCCTACCTGCGTCGTCACGACACCTACCACAGCTGGTTCGAGATGACCGACGACGACCAGATCCTCCGGCACACCGTCGCCAACCCCCGCGACATCAACTTCGTGCCCACCAAGCACGGCGAGATGACGGCGTCGCAGTGGCGCGAGCACGTGCTCAGCACGCCGGATCCGCTCCAGTGGGACTGCTTCTCGTTCGGCGTCATCCAGCGCGCCGACCACTTCACGTTCTACATCAGCATCGACCACGTCCACACCGACGCGATGTTCATGGGTCTGGTGCTGGTCGAGATCCACATGATGTACGCCGCGCTCGCCGCGGGTGCCGCGCCGATCCCGCTGCCGGCTGCCGGTAGCTACGACGACTACTGCGTCCGTCAGCGCGACTACCTGGCCGCGCTCACGGCGGAGACGCCCGCCGTTCGGGAGTGGATCGAGTTCGCTGGGCACAACGACGGCACGTTGCCGCACTTCCCCTTCCCCCTCGGCGATCCGCCGTGGTCGGTGTCGGGTGACCTCCTCACCGTGCGGTTGCTGGACAAGCAGCAGTCAGATCGCTTCGAAGCCGCGTGCACCGCGGCGGGTGCGCGCTTCATCGGTGGCGTATTCGCTTGCGCTGCAATGGCGCAGCAGGCGCTGACGGGCTCCACGGAGTACCACGTCATTACCCCGACCACGACGCGGCAAACTCCCGAGGAGTTCCAGACCACCGGGTGGTTCACCGGCGTGGTGCCGATCTCGGTGGACGTCGATCCGGCGTCGTTCGGAGACACCGCCCGCGCCGCGCAGAAGTCGTTCGACGGCCGCATGTACATGGCGGACGTACCGTTCGACCGGGTGCTGGAGTTGGCCGATCCCGAGCTGGGGCTGCACAGCCCGCCGCCCGGCGTGCCGATGGTGTCGTTCCTGGATGCCGGTCTGCCCCCGTTGTCCGCCAGCATCATCGCCGAGTGGGAACGGATGAACGGCAGGGTGTTCGGCGACGCGCGCTCGGCCTACCAGATCGGCCTGTGGGTCAACCGCGGTGAGCGGGAGACCACCGTCACGGTGGCGTACCCGAACAACCCGATCGCCCGCGAGTCCATCGACCGGTACCTCGAGGCGATGACCGCCATCTACGTCGGTGTCGCCGACGGCGCCGTGCACGGCCGCACCCGCGGCCACGTGGGTCACGGAGACTCCAAGCACCACAACGGCGTCCGCGACCGCGAACCGGTACCGGCGGCCAAGAGCTGAGCATGGCAGTTCCGCAGAATCGGGAGCAGCCCGACCATCTGCTCGAGTTCGTCGATCAGGCGTTGTTCCTGGGCCTGCGGGCAACGGGGCAGGCCGCCGCCATGCAGATGGTGTGGGTGTACGACCATCCGGTGGACTGGGACGAACTCCGGCGCTTCCACCGGGACTTCGGTTATGGCATGGCGGGCAGGCTGATCGAGCCCTCGCCGCTGCCGTTCGGTCGGCATCGGTGGGTCGCCGCACTCGGTCCGGCCGCACCGCTCGAGGTGGTCGCCGACCCGCGCCCGCGCGCCGAACTCAGCGACTGGCTCGACGAGCACTCGCAGCGGCCCATCGATCCCGAACACGGGCCGGCGTGGCACATGGGCGTCCTGCCCATGACCGACGGGTCGACCGCGGTGAGCCTGGTCGGATCGCACTGCATCGGTGACGGTGGCGCCGCGTTGCTGGCGGTCTTCGAGGCGGTGGTGGGGACGCGTCGCGACCTCGGGTATCCACCACCTCGGTCGCGGGCCAGGCGCGCGGCGATCGTCGAGGATCTGCGCCAAACCGCAAGGGACGCTCCGCAACTGGGGCGAACGCTGGTCACCGCCGCCAAGTTCCTCAACCGCAGGCGCAAGGAGCGCAAGGAGTCTGCGGGCGCGTCCACGCAGAAGTCCGCGCATCGTCACCCGGACACCCCGGTCGTGGTGCCGGTCGTGTCGGCGTTCGTGCCCCTCGAGGACTGGGACGCCCGTGCCGCCGAGCTGGGTGGCAACAGTCACTCGATGCTGGCCGGTGTGGCAGCGCGGTTGGCCATCCTGCAGGGCAGGGAATTCGCCGACGACGGCACGGTCGGGTTGATCGTCCCGATCAACGACCGCACGCTCGAGGACACCCGGGCAAACGCGGTCACGCTGGCCTACGTGCGCGCCGACCCCACCTACGTGACCAAGGACCTGTCAGAGACGCGAACGGCGATCCGACAGGCCCTCCAGGTGATGCGCGAAGGGCCGGACACGACGTTCGAGCTGCTCCCGCTGACCCCGTTCATCCCGAAGGTCGCCGTACGCCAATCAGCCGATCTGGCGTTCGGTTTCACCGCGCAACCCGTGTCGTGCTCGAACCTCGGCGACCTGCCACTCGACGTCGCCCGCCCGGCCGGAACCGTTGCCGACCGGGTGATGCTGCGCGGTATCGACCAGCACGTCACCCGCCGGGTGCTCGAGGAGCGGCAGGGGCTGCTGACGGTCGTCGGCGCGAGGATCGACGGCAAGGTGACGCTGACCATCGTCGGCTACCAGCCGGGGTCGGAGAACACCAAGGCCGCTCTGCGCGAGCGCGTCACCGCTGCGCTCGCGGAGTTCGGGCTCGGTGGGGAAGTCCTGTGACCCGAGGTCGTCTCGCGGGCAGTGACGACCGTCTGGCCTACATCGACCAGGCGACGTACCTGTCGTTCGAGGCCACCGGGCGGCAACAGCTGGCCCAGTTCGTCTGGGTCTACGAGCGCCGCGTCGACATGGACGGCATCCGCCGCTTCCACGCCCACTTCGGCCAGGGTCTGGCGGCTCGGCTGATCGAGCACTCCGTCCTGCCCTTCGGCCGCCACCGCTGGGTGTCGGCAGCCGGGGCGCCCGCGCCGCTGGACGTCGCCGACCCGCGGTCACCGGACCAACTCGGCTCGTGGATCGAGGAGCGGTCGCAGACACCGGTCGATCCCGTGCACGGCCCGGGATGGCATCTCGGCGTGCTGCCGATGAGCGAAGGCACGTCCGCGGTGACGCTGGTGCTGTCGCACTGTCTACTCGACGGCGGCGGGTCACTGCTGGCCATGGCCGAGGCCGTCGCGGGCGGGCGGCGCGACGTCGGCTACGACATGCCCGCGGCCCGAGCCAGGAGGAATCGCTTCACGTCCGACGTTCGGCAGGTCGTGCGCGATCTTCCGGACTTCGGTCGCACCGTCGTGCATGCCGCCAAGTTCGCGTATGGCAGGCGCGGCGAGATCTCGTCGTCCGGCGCATCGCGGCCGCCGGCTGCCCGGGTGCCCGACGGCGGCGTCGTGCTGCCCGCGGTGTCCGCGATCGTCGACGCACGGGACTGGGATGCTCGCGCCGAAGCGCTTGGCGGTACCACCTATTCGCTGCTCGCTGGATTCGGGGCGTTGCTCGGCAAGCGGCTCGGGCGGGTTCGCGACGACGGTACGGTGACCACCCTGATAGCGATCAGCGATCGGACCGGCGACGACGATCTGCGCGGCAATGCGATGAAGATCGCCACCGCGACGATCGACCCGTCCGACGTGACCACCGACCTCGCCGGGACCAGATCCGCTGTGCGCGAGGCCTTCGCCGTGGTGCGGGACGTCCCCGACGACACCCACCTGCTGCTGCCGATCACGCCCTACGTGCCGAAGCGGGCGGTCCGGCGCACCGCCGACGTGCTGTTCGGCGATCTTCCCGTGTCCTGCTCCAACCTCGGCGAGGTACCGGCGGAGATGACGCGAATCGACGGCAGCGCTGCCGATTACGTCTTGTTCCGGCCCATGGACCAGAACGTCTCGCGTGGCACCATCGAGCGCACCGGGGGCCAGTTGGTCCTCGCGGCAGGCCGCACGCCGACCTTCATCTCGATAGGCGTCGTCGGCTACCAGGTGGGTGCCGACAACACGCGAGAGTGGCTGGGGGACCGGGTGACCGAGACGCTCGCCGCGCTGGAACTCAAGCCGACGATCATCTAGTCACGACCCCGCTCGGCCGCCTCCTCGAGGAGGTCTGCCGTGGTCGACGCTGCGTGCGCGGGCGAGGTCATCCTGGTCGCGGCCTCGCGTGCGCGCTCGCGGCAAGCGGGGCTCATCGCCGTTCGCAACGCCTTCGTCAACGAGCGGGCATCGGTGCTCGAGAAGCGACGAGCCACGCCGACTCCCAGGCGGTTCACCTTCCCTGCCCACACCGGCTGATCGGCGGACACCCAGAGCACCACCGTGGGTACGCCGGAGCGGACGCTGGCGGCAACGGTGCCTGCGCCACCGTGGTGCACGACCGCCCGGCAACCCGGGAAGACCTTCGAGTGGTTGACCGCGCCGACCAGTTTGACGTGTTCGCTGCGTGGCAGGTCGGTGACGTCCCAGACCCCGCTGCTGATCAGTGCGCGTTCACCGAGATCGGCGCACACGGCGGTGATCATGGCAACGGCGTCGGCGGGTGACTGGACCGGCATGCTGCCGAAACCGAAGTAGATCGGCGGAGTTCCCTGCGACATCCAGGCTGCGACGTCGTCGTCGTCGGCAGCGGGCAACTCGAGCGACAGCGACCCGACCAGCGGCCGCACGCCCTGCCACTCCTCGGTGAGCCCCGGGAAGAACACCTCGTCGTAGGCCTGGATTTCCAGCGCGCCGCCCTCGACGATGCGGCGGATGGCGCGCGTCTTTGCCGGCGGTAGGCCGAGCGCCACGCGCTGATCGTTCTCCGCCTTACTCAGCACCTTCCAGTGTGCCCATTCCGCCGTCGACCAGCCGGCGTGCAGCACCGGCCTGGGCAGTGGAACGGGCAGCACCTGACCGTTCTCGCGGCACGGGAAGTAGTGCAGTGCCGCGAGCGGAATGTGCAGCGCTTCGGCCACATTGGCCGCGACCTCTTGATAGGTGGTGCCGGTGAGGATGAGATCGGCGTCCTTGGCGTCGGCCACCAGGGTGTCGTTCATCTCGGCCCAACCCTCGGTGACGTACTCGCGACTGCGCCGCAGCACCGTCATCGGGTTCTGAAACTTCCACCAATCCTTGAAGATGTCGGCTTCCAGCTGCTTCTGCGAGTCGACGCCGTAGGTTGCCGCAGGTCCGAGGCCGACGGACTCGACGAACGCAGTCAGGTTGGGCGGCACGGCCATGCGCACGCGGTGCCCCCGGCGCTGGAGTTCGAGTGCTGCAGCCGCGCACGGCTCCACGTCACCGCGAGTGCCGTGCACGGCGATCACGAACGTCTTGGGGGTCACTGCGCAGCCGATCCCGGGCTGAGCACGGATTTCGTCGATTGGTATGAAAGAGCGTTGTTTTGGAACGACTTTCCCGATTTCGCTCGAAGCACACACGATTACAGCACGTCCCGACAATGCACGTTGCTGAGAGACGCCTGAGGCGACACGTCAACCGCGGACTGACGGTAGCTGGTCGGTGTAACCTCACATGGTGTTCAGCCGCGCCGATGCCCGTGGCGCCTCTGTACATGGGGCGTTCGAATCGCTTGGGCGATTCGTGGTTCGGCGACCCGTCGCGATCCTCGTCTTCTGGGTGTCGCTGGCCGTCGTGCTGTTCCTGACGATCAGCCCCCTGCTCGTGGTGTCGCAGAAGAACCCGCCCGCCCTCCTGCCGGAGGGGTCGCCGATGCTCGCGTCGACCGCGCTGATGAAGGAGGCCTTCAAGGGAGCCGATGGCGGCAACGTCGCGGTGGTCGTGCTGTCGAAGGACGAGGAGCTGACCCCGGCGGACGAGGAGGTGTACCGGCGGCTCGTCGAGCAGCTGGCCACCGACAAGACGAACGTGAAGTCGACGCAGAACTTCGTGACGATTCCCGAACTCCGCCAGGCGATGACCAGCCAGGACAAGAAGGCCTGGACCCTGCCGATCAGCTTGGCGGGAACCATGGGTTCCGGGTCGGGTCAGAAGGCGTACCGCGCTGCCCTGAAGATCGTCCAGGAGTCGACGGCGGGATCGGCGCTGCAAGTCAACGTCGTGGGCGGTGCGGCGACGTTCGACGACCTGAACGAGATCGGCGCTCGCGATCAGCTGATCATCGAGATCTCCACGGTCGTCACGATTCTGACGATCTTGATCATCGTCTATCGCAACTTGGTCGCGATGCTGATGCCGCTGATCACCATCGGCATCTCGATGGCCGTCGCGCAGCAGGTGGTCGCCGGGCTCGGCGAGTTGGGCCTACCACTGGGCCCGCAGACGATGATCTTGATGACCGGCATGATGATGGGCGCCGGGGTCGACTACGCGGTGTTCCTGTTCAGCCGATATCAGGAATGTCTGCGCAACGGGATGGGCTCGGACGAAGCCGTCATCAGATCGATCGCGACGATCGGCGAGGTGATCACGGGCTCCGCGGCGACGGTTGCCCTGACCTTCATGGGTCTGTCGTTCGCGACCCTCGGCGTCTTCCTCACCGTGGGTCCGTCGCTGGCGGTCACCATCCTGATCGGCGTGCTGGGTTCGCTGACGGTCCTGCCTGCCCTCATGGTGCTCGCTGGGCGGCGCGGCTGGATAAAGGTGAAGAAGGACCTCACGGGGCGCTTCTGGCGCAAGTCCGCCGTGCACATCGTCCGACGGCCGAGGATCCACCTCGTCGCGAGCCTGGCGGTGCTGCTGGCGCTGGCTGCGTGTACCGCCTTCGTGCAGTACAACTACGACGACCGCAAGAACATCCCGGCCGACGCGGCGAGCAACAAGGGTTACGACGCCCTGACCAAGCACTTCCCGGTCAGTACCACGATGCAGCAGTTCATCATGGTCCACGACCCGAACGTCGACCTGCGGTCGCCGAAGTCGTTGGCGGACCTGGAGCAGATGGCGCAGCGGGTCTCTCAGGTCCCGGGCATCGACATGGTGCGCGGTATCACGCGTCCCACCGGCGAGATGCTGAACGAGGCGAAGTCCACCTATCAGGCCGGCGAGGTCGGCTCCAAGCTGGCCGACGCGTCCGGGCTGATCGAGGACAACAACAACAACCTGAACCTGCTGAGCAACGGCGCGCGCCAACTCGCCGACGTGCACAACCAGTTCCGCGACCAGGTGCTCGGCTCCTTCGCGTCGATCCGCGAAGTGGTCGGCGGGCTGATCGCCATCAAGGAGGCCATGGGTGACGACGTCACCTTCGCCGAACTCGAGCAGCAGGCGGGCCTGCTGGCGAACATGCAGTCGGTGGGCGATTCGCTGGGCGACAGCCTCGAGCAGGTCACCGACGCCTACCGGTCGTCGAAGTCGATGCTCGTCGCGCTCAACAACAACGTGGCATGCAACATCGATCCAGCGTGCGTGGCGGCTCGGGCCGAGCTGCAACGCCGGGTGGACGGCTACAACGAGGCCGACGTCGCCTACCTGGAGGCGCTGAGCAGGGGCCTGAAGGAGACCAAGGGCACCGACCGCGTCGACGACGTCATCCGCGACGTTGGGTCCAACCTGGAACGGGCGCTGGGGGGTCTGCAGCAGCTCGGGATCGAGGACGAGGACGACCTCGACCGCAGGCTGGGCGAGCTGCGTACCAGCGTGAATCAGCTCGCCGACTCGAGCAATCAGCTGGCGGACGGCGTCAAGCTGCTGGTCGATCAGACGCGGAACATGGGTGGCGGCCTCGATCAGGCGTCGAGCTTCCTGCTGGCGATGAAGCGCGACGCCGCCGACCCGGCCATGTCCGGCTTCTACATCCCGCCGCAGATCCTCACGCAGAAGGAGTTCCAGAAGGCGGCTGAACTCTTCGTCTCCGAGGACGGGCACACCGTCCGCTATCTGGTTCAGACGGCGTTGAACCCGTTCGGCGTCGAAGCGATGGACCAGGTCGACGACATCGTCGACGCTGCCAACAGTGCGCGGCCGAACACGAGTCTGCAGGACGCCGACATCAGGATGGTCGGGTTCTCGGCGTTCAACAACGAAATGCGCAACCACTACAACGCGGACCTGCGCTACATCATCATCATGACGCTGGTCGTCGTCTTCTTGATCCTGGCGCTGATCCTGCGGGCGGTGGTGGCGCCGGTCTACCTGATGCTCTCGGTGGTGCTGTCCTACGTGTCCGCGATGGGCATCGGCGTGTTGTTCTTCCAGGTCATCCTGGGTCAGGACATCTATTGGAGCGTCGGAGGAATGGCGTTCCTCGTGCTGGTCGCGGTGGGTGCCGACTACAACCTGCTGCTCATCTCGCGCATCCGCGACGAGGCGAAACTCGGTGTGCCGTCCGCGGTGATCAAGACCGTGGGGGCCACCGGCGGTGTCATCACGTCGGCCGGGCTGATCTTCGCCGCGTCGATGCTGGCGCTGACGGTGAGCAGCCTGGCGACCGTGGTGCAGCTCGGTTTCATCATCGGCGTCGGGTTGCTCCTCGACACCTTCATCGTGCGGACGATCACGGTGCCGGCCCTGGCCGTGATGGTGGGCGACGCGAACTGGTGGCCGTCGAAGACCCCGCGCCAACTACTGGCTCTGGCCCGCGCCAATCGCGCGGCGGCCGCAGACGACGTGGACCACGCGTGGTTCGACGAGCACGGTGACGCCGACACGGGGCCGATCCGCAGCGGCCGCGCTCCCGACGACGGCGGCGACGACGACGACGTGGACACCGACGACGGCTACGCCACCGCTGTCCGGACGGCGAGTACGGTACGGCTGGCGTGGGGCGATCGGGACGACAACCCCTAGCGGCCGAGAAGGCGCGCGAAGGGGTGTGATGCAGGCGCGTCGTCTTCCGCTCGGCCCCAACGGCTGAGTTCGGGTTGATCGGGGACTAGCGCCGGCGCGGTTGATACCAAAGTTATGTTCTCGTCGGATAATTCGCTCGATCTGCAACTGCCTGCACGTTGCTCGTGGCGCAGCCGCGGACAAGACGATCTACTTCCAGGTAGGTGCCCGGCGGGCGTTTCCCGCGTTCCGCGCGTAGTCTCTGCGCATCATTTGCTCATATGGGCGTTTCTCGCGGGCCTCAACGTGTGAAGTCGAAAGATGCTGAGCCAGTCTGCAATTGGTTGCGTTCTTCGCTATGGTCGACCGGTGTCCGCAGACAACCATCGGCCACCGTTTCGAAGGCGCCGCCATGCTCGAGGATCGACTTCGGCGCGGCGCGGCCAGTCAGGCATCGTCAAGTGGCGCCCCTTTGACTTGCAGGCAGTCTGGAGTGCGGGCCACGTCACGCACAACACCGGCACTTACCCGTCGTCGGTTCTTGGTTTCCTCCGAGCTCTGCCGGAGTACGTGGTCCTTTGGCCCAGGTTGTTGCTGACCAACCGTCGGTCGACACGATCGATCGTTGGCGATGGCAATGGCGATGGCGAAGCCAACGTCTCACTGACCACGTATGGCAAGCGAACTGCCACGGTATGGAAGACCATCGAGACGATCGGTAGCGGTACAGTGCGGCCCCGTCGTTTGATCTTGTGGCTCGACGACGCCGCAACGGTAGCGAACCCGCCCGCCACGCTTCAACGCCTGGTGTCACGGGGTCTCGAGATCCGGCTTTGCCATGACTACGGACCGCACAAGAAGTACTTCCCCTACGTCCAAGAGATCTTCCCGGAGGAGCCCAGCGTCACGCTGGTGACGGTCGACGACGACGCGTACTACCCGCCGACGTGGCTCGAGGAACTTCTCGACGCGCACAGGCCAAACGAGGTCACTGCCTTTCGGGCGCGCATCCGAGGTGCCGGTCCATACGGTTCTTGGCCCACATGCGAGTCGCGCGAGCCCTCCCCACGGGTATTCGCCACCGGCGTCTCTGGCGTTGCCTATCCACCGCCGCTGCTCCGCACACTGAGAGAACGCGGCGACGAGTTCATCGAAGTGTGCCCACGAGCTGACGACTTCTGGTTGCACTATGCGGCGGTCGCAACGGGAGTGCCAATTCGGCAGGTCCGCGAAACTGCTGCTCTCTGGTGGGAGATGCCGATCGCTTCGAATTGCGGTTTGTGGGATCGCAAGGGAACCGCGAATGACGCCATCGCAGCCAAGGCGGAGTCTGCCTGGCTCGGGCTCCACTCGTCGGATGATGCTGCGAGTCCTCAGAATCGGGCTCGAGCCGGCTAACGCCGGACTCTCGATATCGGCCGCGGTTTTGGCTGGCCGCAAAGATGCTAGTGGAGCCATCATGTGATCTTCTTCGACCCTTTAGGCGCTATTCCGGCGTAAACCAGTACCAATGAAATGGATTGTTTTCAACATTGCGCCAATGTGATGGCGGGTCGAATGCTACGGTCTCGTCATGGGGGACTTGTTGTTTCGCGTCGGACAGTCGCTTTTCGCTCCACGGATTGATCGGGCAATTCCACGAGTTGCGTTGAGGCAAGAGAACATCGACCGTTGCCAACTCTTGTTGAATCGTCGGGCGCTCCTCGATGAACTACCCATCGGTGGAACATGTGCCGAAATCGGGGTTGACCAAGGCGATTTCACCCAAGAGATCCTTGACCACTGTCATCCAGCCGAACTGCACCTGGTGGACATGTGGGGTACGCGACGGTACTCCCAGAAGAAGTTCGATCGCGTTACCGAGCGATTCGCCGGCCAGATTTCAGGTGGGTCGGTTGTCGTGCACCGACAATCGTCCCTCGACGCAGCTTCGATGTTCGACGACGGCGCGTTCGATTGGGTGTACATCGATACCACACACGCGTACGAGTTGACTGCGGCGGAGTTACGGGCGTACGCGCCAAAGGTGAAGCCGGGCGGCTTCATCGCAGGCCATGACTACGTCATGGGTAACTGGTCGAAGGTCCTGCGCTATGGCGTAGTAGAGGCGGTACACGAATTCTGCGTGGAGTTCGATTGGGAGATCGTTTTCGCAACGGCGGATCCAATCGAGAATCAGAGTTTCGCAATCCGTCGGATTCAGGCCTAAGTGCGTTGGACGACAGGCGTGACCAGTGAAGCTCACCAAAGCAGCAAAGGGGTAGCAGTGCTCAAGAATGAAACGTCGCGTCGGGTGCGTGGACCCAACGGGGTCGTCCGTCGACTGGCGAAGACTCTCAGTCGTTCCACTAGGTTCGACAACTCGGCCGACTATTGGGAGAACCGATACCGTTCGGGCAAGAACTCGGGCGCCGGCTCGTACAACCGCCTCGCCGCCTTCAAGGCCGAAGTGCTCAACGAGTTCGTCGTGCGGAATGACGTCATGAGCGTCATCGAGTTCGGTGTTGGCGACGGCGCGCAACTCAGTCTCGCGCGGTACCCGAGCTACACCGGTGTCGACGTGTCCGAGACAGTGGTCGAGGCGACCCGTCGGAAGTTCGCTGCCGACGACTCGATAACCATCTTGCACACGTCGGGCGTATCTGCGCTCCATACTGCCGAGCTGGCACTGTCGCTCGATGTCGTCTATCACCTGGTGGAAGACGAGACCTTCGAGGCATACATGATGCAGCTGTTCGACGCGGCCACGCGATACGTCATCGTCTATGCCAGCGACTTCGACTCGGATTGGCCCGACCCGCACGTTCGTCATCGCGAGTTCACGCGCTGGATCGAGGCCAACAGGATGGACTTCGAACGGGTGCAGACGATCGAGAATCGCTATCCGTATTCGGCGAAGGATCCCGAGAACACTAGCTTCGCCAACTTCCATGTCTTCTCGAGGACCTCCTTCGAATAAGCAGCTAGCGACCGCTCCGGACTGGCCACCAGGCACGCCGCCTCGGCCGTTGTGTGCATCGGCGAGACGACGGCAACGCCGCGCCGTGTGATGTACTGACACGCGATGACTCAGCGATCGCGACACGGTACGTGACGTGCGCTGGGAGATAATCGACCGACGGCCCGTGCGTGGCCCGAACTCACTGGTAGAGCGTGGAGTTGAGCTGAATGAGAATGAGCGTGATTGGAACGGGCTACCTGGGTGCCGTTCACGCCGTCTGCATGGCGCACCTCGGGCACGACGTGGTCGCCTATGACACCGATGCCTCGAAGATCGACATGCTGTCGGCCGGCTCCTCGCCGTTCTACGAGCCGGGTTTCGACGAATTGCTCGGCACCGTGCTGGCGACGGGCCGGCTGCGATTCACCAAGTCGCCGGCAGAGGCGGTGGCCGGCGCATCGGTGCACTTCGTGTGCGTCGGGACGCCGCAATTGCCAGGCTCCGATGCGGCCGACGTGCAGTACGTCGACGGAGCATTCAGGATGGTCGCCGAGAACGCGGATTGCGACGGCCTGATCGTCGGCAAGTCGACGGTTCCGGTGGGTACGGCACAGCGCCTCGCGGCGGAACTCGCCACGTCGCCGCTGGGTCTCGAACTGGCGTGGAACCCGGAGTTCCTCCGGGAGGGCAAGGCGATCGAGGACACGCTGCGGCCGGACCGGCTGGTCTTCGGCGTCACGTCCGAACATGCCGAGAAGACATTGCAGGAGGTCTACGGCCCGATCATCGACGCCGGAACGCCACACCTGACGTCGGATCTCGCGACGTCGGAGTTGGTGAAGGTCGCCGCCAATGCGTTTCTGGCGACCAAGATCTCGTTCATCAACGCCATGGCCGAGGTCTGCGACCTCGTCGACGCCGACGTCGTCACGCTCAGCCGCGCGCTGGGTTACGACGACCGCATCGGCGCACGATTCCTCAACGCGGGCCTGGGTTTCGGTGGTGGGTGCCTGCCGAAGGACATCCGCGCGTTCAGTGCCAGAGCCGGTGAGCTGGGCGCGTCCCACACGCTGAGGTTCCTGCACGAGGTCGACAAGATCAACATCCGTCAGCGCGAGAAGGCCGTCGAGGTGGCCCGGGCAGCGGTCGGGGGAGAGTTCCTCGGCAAGAGCATCGCGGTGCTGGGCGCCGCCTTCAAGCCCAACAGCGACGACGTCCGCGATTCGCCGGCGCTGAACGTGGCCGCCGCCATGCATCTCAAGGGTGCCGACGTGCGCGTCCACGACCCGAAGGCGATCGCGAATGCGAGGGCACGGTTCCCGACGCTCGGTTACTTCGACAGCGCCGAGGCGGCCTGCCGCAACGCCGATCTCGTCGTGTTGGCGACCGAGTGGGAGGAATACTGCACCATCGATCCGGTGGCCTTCCGGTCGGTCGTCGGAGAGCCACGGCTCCTCGATACCCGCAACGCGATCGACCGTCAGTACTGGTCGGATGCCGGATGGCAGATGTTCGGCCTAGGACGTGGTGGGCCGAAGGCCTGATCTCGGCCGGTGCAGGTGCCGCTGATCAGCAGTCGCGACGAGGAGGGTGAATCATGGTGGGGCAGAAGATCGAGGTGATCATCCCGGTTCGGGACATGGCCGATCACCTACCGAAACTGCTTGCGCCCATCCTCGATCAGCTCGCCGACGGTGATCGCGTGACCGTCGTCGACGACGCGTCCACCGACGGCACCGCTGCAGTCGCGCGGTCGCTGGGCGCCAACGTCGTCACGGTGACGAACAGTCGTGGGCCGTACTACGCCCGCCAGCTCGCCGCCAGCGAGTCCCGCGCCGACATCCTCCTCTTCACCGACGGGCGGTGCCGACCGTTGCCGGGGCTGCTCGACGCACATCGCGAAATCCAGCGCCAGCCGGGAGTTGCGCTGTCCTGCACCAACGTTCGCACCGTCACCGGACCGACGGTCGCAGCACGGATGGCGGCCGCGATGCAGCCGTTCATGCTGCCCCGCGGGGGTGGGGCGATGAAGGCGACCATCGGGATGGTGCCGCCCAAGCCCGATTACTACCCGACGGCCAACCTCGGCATCGATCGGACCGCGTTCGCGAAGGTCGGTGGATTCAGGCAGATGCGTGGCGGTGGCGACCTCGACATCTGTTGGCGGATCCAGGAACAGGGGCTCGGGACGATCGGGACCGAGACCCGCGTCCTGATGGAGTGGGAGCCGCGTACTGCGATGCGCGACATGGGCAGTCAGTGGAAGCGCTACGGTCACAGCAACGCATACCTGCGCTGGGTCCATCGCAACGACGCCACGAGCCGGGGCGAGCAGTCGTCGGCGCGCCTGTCGCCCGGTGAGGCCTGGACGACCGTGCGCGCCGAACTGGGGCGGCCGGTCAGCGAACTGGCGGCCAATGCGCTGGTGGGTCTCGCGTTCCAATACGGCTTCGTCTCCGCATGGTTGAAGCGCTCGGAGTTCGAGATGCCCGTGCCCTTCGACGTGATCCCGACGTTGCACCACGGGTAGCGCCCGACCGCTCAGCCGCCTAGCTTGCCGCCTTCGGCGGCCGTCCGATAGCCGCGAACGGTCATCGGCAGGAACAGTGCTCCGATCACCAGTGCCCACAGCGCCGTCAGCACGACGGGCAGCCAGATCTCGCCGCCCGAGGACAACGCACGCATCGCCGCCGCCGCAGGTGCCAGCGGTTGATACTCGGCGATGGGACGCAGCAGCGCCGGAAGCTTGTCGACCGGAACGAGAGTCGCGAAGGCCAACCCCGTACATACGGTGTTGGTCCACATCAGGATGATGCGCCCCTGCGGCCGCAGCGCGAGTGTGATCACGATCATGGCGAAGACCATGACGACGACGACGGGGATCAGCAGGTAGAGCAACAGTCCGAAGGCGTTGCCGCCGAACCGGAAACCCATCGCGTACCCGATCGCCACGACGAGCGCGGACGCGACGAACGTGCGCACCGCCTCGGCGACCAGTGCGCCGGCCAACGGAGACGTTCGGTGCACCGGCATGATCCACAGCCGGGTGAGCAGACCGCTGTCCCTGTCATACGGCACCGCGAGGCCCGCGCCGACGGCGCCGGACATGGCGCCGGCCAGCGTGCAGACCGGTAGCAACAGATCCAGGCCGCTGTTTCCGGTGAGACGGGTCATGGACTTGCCGACCAGCACGCCGTAGATGATCAGCAACCCGGCGGGGAACAGCAGGGCCTGCATCGGAACCACGGGATACCGGCGCCACTGAACGAACAGTCGCCCGGCGAAGATCCAACTCTCGGCCAGCAGCGAGTGCGGTCGCTCGGACGTCGACGTCATGGTCGACGCCCCTGAATGCGAACGGCGAGCGCACCGAGTACGACCAGGAGACCGAGGCACCAGGCCAGGCTCGTCACGACGTTGCCGATCTCGACCTGGCCGATGGTGAACCCGCGCAGCGTCTCGATGATCTGCGAGACCGGCTGGTACTGGACGAAGGGGTGCAGCCAGTCGGGAAAGGCGTCGACCGGTGCGAGGCCGGTCGACAGCATCACCAGCAGCACCTGGGGGACCAGCAGCAGTTGGCTGGCTACTTCCGTCCGTGCGGCCTTGTTGCCGGTTGCGTCCGCACCGAGGGACAGCGCCAGTGTCAGGGTCAGCGACATCACGACGAACGCCGCGGCGTACCAGAAGCCGCTCGTCACTCGAAAGCCGAAGAAGTACGCGCCAAGGACCGAGGCAGCCAGCGCCAGCACGCCGCGGATGAGGCAGTACGCCATCCGGGCCATCAACGGTGTGTAGGGCGAGATGGGCAGGGTGCGCATCCGCGCACTGATCCCGCTGATCTTGTCCCAGGCCGCCCGGTCGGTCGTGGTGAGTGCGCCGAACAGCATGGCCTGAACCACCATTGCGGGCAGGACGTACTGCGCGTAGCTCATCTGTCCGGTGGGGATGACGTCGCGCAGCAGGAAGGTCAGCCCGACGAGACCGAGTATCGGCACCACGACGGCGAAGACGAGATCCAACCGGCCGCGTCGCAGCGTTCGGGCCGTCAGGAGTGCGAATGCCGTCACTTCGACGTGGCCGGTGTGGTGGTGAGGTGCAGGAACACCTCGTCCAGCGAGGGGCGGCGCAGCGAGATGTCGAGCAGTTCGACGCCGAGTTCGTCCATCCGCCGGAAGATCTCGGACAGCGTGGCCACGCCCTGCTGTGCGGGCACGGACACCGAACTCGTCTCGGCGTCCACCTCCACCTCGGGGAAGTCGGCCAGTGCGGTCGCGATCCGCGGCAGGTCCTCGGGGTTGAGTGCGGTCATCTGGCAGTAACTGCTGCCGGTCTGCCGCTTGAGTTCGTCTGCCGTGCCCTTGGCGACGATCTGACCCTGGTCGAGGATGACGATGGAATCGCTGAGTATGTCGGCTTCTTCGAGGTACTGGGTGGTCAACAGGACGGTGATGTCCTGAGCGGCCATACCGGACACCAGATTCCAGACGTCGCGCCGACTGCGCGGATCCAGTCCGGTCGTCGGCTCGTCGAGGAACAGCACCTTCGGTGGCACCACCAGCGACACCGCGATGTCGATGCGGCGCCGCATACCGCCGGAGTAGCCGCTGACCTGCCGATCGGCGGCATGAGCCATGTCGAACTGTTGAATCAGTTCCTCGGCGCGTCCTCGCGCCGCGTCCCGGCGCAGACCACGCAGCCGACCGAACAGCACCAGGTTCTCCCGGCCGGTCAGGCGGAGATCGAGCGCGGCGTCCTGTCCCGTGACGCCGATGTTGCGGCGCACCTCGGTCGGTTCACTCGCGACGTCGTAGCCGGCCACGATCGCCCGCCCGGACGACGGCTTCATCAACGTCGAGAGGATGTTGACCGTGGTGGTCTTGCCTGCGCCGTTGTGACCCAGCAACGCGCATACCGAGCCGGTCGGAACCGAGAAGCTCACGTCGCGCAGTGCGGGAACACTCTGGCCGAATGTCTTGGCGACATTGATGAGCTCGATCACGGGCTCACACGATACAGAGCGGTGACCGATCGTGGACCGGCGCTTGATCCCATGTGGCGGAGTCCAATCGTGCGTTTTCGGTGGGGGATCGACGCTGTGCCGGCAATCACGAATCCAGTCGGGCGAAGCGTCCCTCGCGGTACAGCTCGGCGGAGGCCTGCCTGCGGATCTTGCCGCTCGTGGTGATCGGGATGGCGCCGCGGCCCACGAACACCAGATCGGCTGCGTTGATCCCGTGCGCTTGCGAGATCGCGGAGATCACATCGCTCTTCACGCTGCGCAGCCGCTCCTGAGTCTCCTCGGGGGTGGCGCGTTCCTTCATCTCGATGATCGCCACGAGCTGTTCGGTCGTACCGTCCTCCACCGAGATGGCAGCGACCCTACCGTTGGACACCGCGCTCACGGTGGCCTCGATGTCGTCGGGGTAGTGGTTGCGGCCGCGGACGATCAGCATGTCCTTGATGCGGCCCATGATGAACAGCTCGTCGTCATCGATGAACCCGAGATCGCCCGTGCGCAACCACTTTTGGTCAGCGGCCGCATCGGAGGATCCGGCGATCACGCCACCGAAGGTGTGCTCGGTCTCCTCGGCCTTGTTCCAATAACCCGCGCACACGTTGTCGCCGCGGACCCAGATCTCGCCGATCCGTCCGGCAGGCGACTCCTGCCGCGTGTCCGGGTCGACGATGCGCAGGGACGGCGACTGTGGCACGCCGTAACTGATCAGGGACGTGCCGGTCGTACTGCGCTTGGCCATGCCCGCGGTGAGCTTCTCCGTGTCGAAGGTCACCACGACGGGCGGGACGGCCGGGTCGTCGGTGGCGACGAACAGGGTGGCCTCGGCGAGGCCGAACGACGGCCGGATCACCCGACCGGGGAAGCCGAACTTGCCGAAGCGCTGCGTGAACCGCTTCACCGAAACGGGCTGCACGCGCTCGGCTCCGCAGATGATGGCCAGCACGTTGCTCATGTCGAGGCCGGTCAGGTCGTCGTCCGTCGTGCGCGCCGCGGCCAGGTCCAGCGCGAAGTTCGGGGCGGCCGTCAAGGCGCGGCCCCTGGTCGCCATCTGCTGGATCCACCGCGCCGGGCGCTGCAGGAACGCGATCGGGCTCATCACGACCGAGTGCCACCCGCCGAGGATCGGAGCGCAGATGCCGAGGATGAGCCCCATGTCGTGGTAGAACGGCAGCCACGACACGGACGTCGTCCCAGGTGGTGGCACCTTGCCGTACTCGATGAGCAGCGCGGCGACCTGCTGCTCGAAGTTGGCGAACAGGTTCCGCTGGGACACCATCACGCCGGCGGGGGTGCGGGTGGACCCGGAGGTGTACTGCAGGTACGCCGTGGCGGGTGGTGTCTCGCGCCGCGACGTCGATCGACGGCGCACGGTCAGATCGAGCGCGTCCACCTCCAGCACCACCGGTGCAGGGTTCCCGTCCTGCGACGTGGCATAGCGCGCTACCGCGGCTGCGGTGTCCGAGGTGGTGAGCAGAACGGTGGGTTGGGCGTCCCGCATGACGGCTGCCACTCGCTCGTCGTGCGAGTCCGCAGACGGTGGCGAGAGCGGCACGGCGATGACGTTGGCCTCGAAGGAGGCAAGGAAGCCGAGGATGTACGACATGTTCTGCGGCGCCAGGATCGCGACGCGGTCGCCGATCTGGGCGTGGGTGCGGATCTCGGCCGCCAGCGCGACGACCTGCTGCTGCAGTTGGGCCCACGTGAGCGTCTCCTCGACGCCCTCCCAATCCTGGTCGTAGTCGAGGAACGTGAATGCCGTGTCGTTCGGTTGAAGGCTGGCTCGCTCGCGAAGAATCGCGGGAATCGACGAGTCGAGCATGGATCTGGCCCTCTCTGCGGCGGAAGCTAAAGCGTTGTGTCGAGCTTAAGGAATGAAACCACGCGCTGCGCAGCATAGCGAAAACGACTAAGACGCAGTGTGTTAGCTGAAGCGGCGCTGCCAGGGCGGAATTCGAGCGGTCGCGATCGGCCCGCAAACTGCTTGTTGTTCACCAGCTTTCGATACCTTTCGGCGGATTGGGCGTGCGACGGTGGGTGATCGGCCTCCGAGCAGCGCTTCGTCGGCGCCGGTGGCGGAATCGGTACGGCCGCCGGCGGCTCGTGACGGTAGCCACCACCGACGTCGGTTCACGACCTGCGCAAGGGGCGCCCGTCGTGGGCTGGCGCGGTTCGATCGTCGCCGACGGGGACTCAGCTACCCGTTGGCCGAAGCCGGAGCCTCAGCGATCGGCCGTCGAGAACCACTTGGTCTTGATGCGCCAGGAATGCGCGGAGGTCAGCGCGAAGGCGGCACCGCACATGCAGGCGAAGATCCAGACCAGCGTGCCGTTCTCGACCGGCTGCAGCGACGGTACGAAGGACGTCACGATGCGCACGACGCACGCCATGATCCCGCAGAACGACGCGAACAGGTAGATGTTGGCGATCTTGCGCGAGCGGGGATCCTTGCGCAGGACCAGCAGCGCTCGGGAGCCGTATCCGAGCAGGTAGATCAGCGTGCCGCAGAGCAGTACCCAGTAGGAGCCGAGCCAGAAGTCGGTCGGCACCTTGAAGAAGTCCGGGCGGTAGATCGCGGCACCGTTGCCCAGCGAGAAGGCGACCAGCAGGAGGGGAATGCAGATGGTCGCGGGGAGTTCGACGTACTGCTTGAACGTCCGCTGCAGCGCATGGTCGTCCTGCAAACGGCCGAGTGCGTTGTAGACGACGGCCGACGCGGCGACGATGTAGAGGTCGTGGCCGAGGTAGTCCTCGAGGTTCCACTTGCCCGTCAAAGCGTGCAGCCAGTGGCCGAGCGTCTCCGACGCCAGCGGCGACATCAGCAGCACTGCACCGCCCTGAAGTGCGACGTTGAGCGTGGCGGCGACTTCCCAGCGGCAGGACCACGTCACGCGGCGGATCCACAAACTCCATGCCACACACGCGATCGTGATCGCGATGAGTACTGCAAGGGCCATGGAATTCGCCTTCGAGCGGAATTGCTGTTCAGCAAAGCCTATCGTTAAAGCGGCGGCGCGTCTTGCCGTGGCACCAACTGCGACAACTTCTGTCGCCGAACGGTGCGTTGTGAAGTAACTGGCTCCGTGACGGTGGCCACGCTGAGCGGGGCGGAGTCGAGATAGCTCCAGACCTCTTCGCGGCTCATCAGGCCGAACCGAACTTGCAGGTCGGGATAGCTGAGGTCGAAGCGATCCGCCACCCGCCGCAACTCCTCGGCGTTCGGGTAGTCGGGCTCCTTGATGCGCCGGTAATACGTGCTGCTCGACGTGCCCAAGGCGTCATAAATGGCCTTGGCGTCGATGTCGCCATCCAGCAGGTAGTCGAGCAGTGCCTTCAGCTGCCGGCCGTTCTCATCCGTGCGGGGCATCGCTACACCATAGCTGGCGATCCCGGATTTGGGCAGCGCGAGTCAGATCTTGGAGTGGTTGCTCTTAATTGACATGGCCGTCACGGTTTTGGCAGAGGTATCCCAATTCTGGGAATGACCCTGTACCGTTCCCCACATGATGTGCGCAAACATGCAGCTGACTGATTACGACGCCGACGGCCGGCCGGTGCGCGACGATCTCGCGCGGCATTCCGCGCCCCTGTCCGAGGTCCTCACCATGGAACTCGACGGGGCGTGTGCTGCGCTCGGGCTGACGGCGGAGGAAGTGCTGCTCGCTGCCCTCGGTCGTGCCATCGACCGGACCGTCGGCGCCGGCGTCGTCGCCGTCGACCTCACGGGGATCGGCTCCTCGGTGCACCCGGTGGCCCTGTCGTGTGCAGGCCCGTCGGTCCTCCCGGCAACCGACATGCTCGCGACCGTGCATCATGCCGTCGCCGCCCTCTCGCTGCATCGCGCGCTGCACGAGTTCGCCGACCACGCCGCCGTCGCCGACGTGCTGCTCGCGGTCGACGACGTCACCCCCGGCCCGGCCGGCTGGGGACACGGTCTCGAACTGCACGCGCGCCGCCGCGACGGCCTGGTGGTGCTCGAGTGGTGGTACGACGCGCGCAGCTTCGAGCCCTACACGATCGAGGAACTCGCCGAGCAGCTGCCACTCGCGCTCATCGAACTGACCTCCGAGGCGTCGGCGCCCATCTTGATCAGCGCCGAACTCGCGATGTCCTACTAGTCGCCTCGCGACCAGTTGGGAACCCGACGTCACGAGTGCCTAGAATCTGGGAGTGCCTAGAATTCAGGCACGCGGCGTCGATCCGGCCATCACCGGGGAGTCTTCGGAAGAACCGCGCTTCTCCGAGCGCTCAGTAGAACCGAACGGGTGGGCCCGTCATCGCCTCCACGAGCGGCGCACCTGGTGCGCAAGCGGGGTGGTACCGCGGTGTTCGCGCACGTGCGCGACGTCGTCCCCGTGCCTGAACCTTCGGCTTCCGAGGCCGGAGGCCTCAATTCGGCACAGGAGACGACGCACCAGTGAGCGCTTACCCGAAGCCTGCCGGCGGCACGCCGGACTTTCCCGCGCTGGAACTCGACGTGCTCGAGTTCTGGGCCGCCGACGACACCTTCCGCGCCAGCATCGACCGACGCGACGGTGCGCAGGAGTACGTCTTCTACGACGGGCCGCCGTTCGCGAACGGCCTCCCGCACTACGGGCATCTGCTGACCGGGTACGTCAAGGACATCGTGCCGCGCTATCGGACGATGCGCGGGTACAAGGTCGAACGTCGATTCGGGTGGGACACCCACGGCCTGCCCGCCGAACTCGAGGTGCAACGCCAGCTCGGCATCACCGACAAGGCCCAGATCGACGAGATGGGCATCGAGAAGTTCAACGACGCGTGCCGAGCGTCGGTGTTGAAGTACACCGGCGAATGGCGTGACTACGTGACCCGCCAGGCCCGCTGGGTCGACTTCGACAACGACTACAAGACGCTGGACCCCGGCTTCATGGAGTCGGTGATCTGGGCATTCAAGCAGTTGTGGGACAAGGGTCTGGCCTACGAGGGCAACCGCGTCCTGCCGTACTGCTGGAACGACGAGACCCCGCTGTCGAGCCACGAGCTGCGCATGGACGACGACGTCTACCAGAGCAGGCAGGATCCGGCGCTGACGGTCGGGTTCCGGATCGCCGGAAACGAGGCGGCGGACCCCGACCTCGACGGCGCGTACCTGCTGGTCTGGACGACGACGCCGTGGACGCTGCCGTCCAATCAGGCGGTCGCCGTCAATCCCGAGGTCGTGTACGCGGTGGTCGAGGCAGACGGTCGTCGTCTGGTCATCGCCGAGGCCCGGCTCGGGGCGTACGCGCGCGAACTCGGCGACGAGCCGACCGTGGTCGCCACCTACACCGGGCACCAGCTGCTCGGCCTGCGCTACCTGCCGCCGTTCCCGTACTTCGTGGACTCCGAGCAGGCGGCCAACGCCTTCGCGGTGCTGCCCGCCGACTTCGTCAGCACCGAGGACGGCACCGGGCTCGTGCACATGTCGCCGGCCTACGGCGAGGACGACAAGGCCACCGCGGACGCCGCGGGCATCGTGGCGGTGACCCCGGTGGACGCCAAGGGCCGGTTCGACTCGACCGTGCCTGACTACGTCGGCCTGCAGGTGTTCGAGGCGAACCCGGAGATCATCCGCGACCTCAAGAACGGCACCGGGCCGGCCGCGGTGAACGCGCCGCTGCTCCTGCGGCACGAGACCTACGAGCACTCCTACCCGCACTGCTGGCGGTGCCGGAACCCGCTGATCTACCGTGCCGTCTCGTCGTGGTTCGTCAAGGTGACGGCGTTCCGGGACCGCATGGTCGAGCTGAACCAGCAGATCACCTGGTATCCCGACCACGTCAAGGACGGACAGTTCGGCAAGTGGCTGGCCGGCGCACGGGACTGGTCGATCTCGCGAAACCGGTACTGGGGCACGCCCATCCCGGTGTGGAAGTCCGACGACCCCGCCTACCCGCGCATCGACGTCTACGGCAGCCTCGACGAGCTGGAGCGCGACTTCGGCGTACGGCCGGACGATCTGCACCGTCCCTTCATCGACGAGCTGACGCGACCCAACCCCGACGACCCCACCGGTAGATCGACGATGCGCCGCATCGAGGACGTCCTCGACGTGTGGTTCGACTCGGGGTCGATGCCGTATGCCCAGGTGCACTACCCGTTCGAGAACCGGGACTGGTTCGACGGATCCGGGAGCGAGAAGGCGCACTTCCCAGGCGATTTCATCGTCGAGTACATCGGCCAGACGCGCGGGTGGTTCTACACCCTGCACGTGCTGGCCACCGCACTGTTCGACCGACCGGCGTTCGAGACGTGCGTCGCCCACGGCATCGTGCTGGGCAACGACGGCCAGAAGATGAGCAAGTCGCTGCGCAACTACCCCGACGTCAGCGAGGTGTTCGACCGCGACGGTTCCGACGCGATGCGGTGGTTCCTGATGGCGTCGCCGATCCTGCGGGGCGGCAACCTCGTCGTCACCGAGCAGGGCATCCGCGACGGGGTCCGGCAGGTGCTGCTGCCGTTCTGGAATGCCTACACGTTCCTGTCGCTGTACGCGCCGAAGAAGGGCACCTGGCGCACCGATTCGCCGCACGTCCTGGACCGGTACGTGCTCGCCAAGCTCGCCGTGCTGCGCGACGACCTGACGGCCTCGCTCGACGTCTGCGACATCTCCGTCGCCTGTGATCAGCTGCGGCAGTTCACCGAGGCACTGACCAATTGGTATGTGCGCCGATCTCGTTCGCGGTTCTGGGAGGAGGACGCCGACGCGATCGACACCTTGCACACCGTTCTGGAGGTGACCGGCAGGCTTGCGGCGCCACTGCTGCCGTTGGTCGCCGAGGTGATCTGGCGGGGCGTTACGGGGGAGCGGTCGGTGCACCTGACCGACTGGCCGGAACCCGGTGTCGTGCCCGCCGACCCGGAGCTGGTGGCTGCCATGGACCAGGTCCGCGACGTCTGCTCGGCCGGTTCGTCACTGCGCAAGGCCAAGAAGCTGCGGGTTCGGCTGCCGTTGCCCAAACTGACTGTGGCAGTCGATGATCCGGAGCGGCTGTGTCCGTTCGTCGACCTCATCGCCGACGAGCTGAACGTCAAGACCGTCGAGCTGACCGACGACGTCCCGGCCTACGGCCGATTCGAACTCACGGTCAACGCACGTGCTGCGGGACCGCGGATCGGCAAGGACGTGCAGGCGGCGATCAAGGCCGTCAAGTCCGGTCAGGGCGTCGTCAACGCCGACGGCACGCTCACGGCAGGCCCGGCGACGCTGCTGCCCGAGGAGTACAGCTCGCGGCTCGTCGCGGCCGACCCCGACTTCACCGCAGCGCTACCCGACGGCGCCGGACTGGTGGTGCTCGACGGCGAGGTCACCCCCGAACTCGAGGCCGAGGGCTGGGCCAAGGACCGGATCCGCGAACTGCAGGATCTGCGCAAGTCGTCGGGTCTCGACGTGTCCGATCGCATCCGCGTCGTCGTCGCGGTGCCCGGCGAACGCGAGGAGTGGGCGCGCACGCACGCCGACCTGATCGCCAAGGAGATTCTGGCCACCAGCTTCGACTTCGGTGACCCGGTCGACGGCACCGAGATCGGCGACGGCGTCAGGGTTTCGTTGGCGAAGGCGTGATCGTCATTCGACGATGCCGGTGAGCTGCATGTCGGACATCGCCTGACCGACCGAGTCGCGCAGGGCTGCACGGGTGTTCGCTCCGCCCGGCACCCAACCGGCCACCGACACCGACATGCGGCGGTGAAGGCGCGTGCAGCCCAGGAAGAGTGAACCGCCCATCCGGTCGAGGACCTTCGTCGTGACCTTCGGCTCGATCAGCCTGGCCGCGAAGTAGTCGGCATCGGTACCGTCGGGACGGTTGACCTCCGCGGCGAACTCGCCGAGGTTCGAGCACCCGATCGGACTGCCGACCTGCTGCACCATGCCCTCGAGGCGGCGCACCAGCGGCGCCGGGGTCAGCGGTACCAGCGCCAGGGGGCCGAGCAATTCGTTGGGCGCCTCGGCGAGCGCGGTCAACGCCCGCTTGATGTCCCGGCGCAGATCGGCCAGGTCGGTGACGACCTTCGCGGGGTCGGCGGCGACCGACGCCTCGGTGAGCGCGTTGGCGCGGGTGTCACCCGGTGCGCGCTCGCTGACGGGCAGCGACAGCCTGACCAGCCCGTCGTCGCCCACCCGGCCGAGGAGCTGCCCCAGCCGGGCGCCGAAGCCGGCGAACAGTGCATTGCTGGTGCCGTTGAGGCTCTTCGCCCGCTCGTCCCAGTGTTCGAGGTCGATGAACACCGTCGCATTGGGCACGACGATCTCCTCGGCCGTTCCGCGTCCGCGCTGCTTGGAACCCGACTTGGCGGACGTCGCCAAGTTCTCGCGCTCCGCCCGGGCCACGCGGGCCGCCGAGGCCACCGCGCGGGCCATGTCCGGCACGTCGCGCACGGTCTGCCGGGCGTCCTCCCGCACCGATCGCGCCCGGGGACGGGAACCCGGCGGCGGGTAGCCGAGGTCGCGCCGCACACCACTCACCGCGTCGGAGATCGCCATGTGGATCGCCATCGCGTCGCCGATCGAGTGCGACACCACCAGCGTCACCGCCGCCCCGCCGTTGGTGAGGGGCTGCACGCCGAGATGCCATGACGGACCGGCCTGCGGGTCGATGGGGACCCGGACGCGCTCGTCGGCCCACAGCCAGACGTCCTCGCGGCGACGGTCCTCGGCCGCGATCTCGATGGCCGCGGGACCCGGTGCGGCGACCCACCTATCGCGGCCGAACGGCAGTGGCGAACGCTCGATGCGCCTGCCCAGCAGGCCGAATCCGAGGTTGGCGTGGAACCGTCGCAGCCCCTGCAAGTCGATCGGGCGGTCGTAGATCCAGGTGAATTGAATCAGCGGGCCGCGGCCCAGTGCCCTCAGCGCGAGGAACGAGCCCTGGTCGATGTAGGCGAGCGTGTTGTCCACGCGGTCATGCTATGCACGGGCCACCCGCGCCGTGGACCCGCCGATGGTCACCTCGTCACCGGGGTGCAGCTGGCGGCCGCGGCGCACCTCGACCTCGCCGTTGACCGTGACGAGACCGTCGGCGATCGCAGCCTTCGCGTCCGAACCGCTGTCGATGAGCGACGACAGCTTCAGGAACTGGCCCAGACGGATGGATTCGTCGCCGATCGGCACGTCGTGGTCCATGGCCGTCAGGCTAGTCCCGGGCAAGTCGGCAATGGCCTCTAGCATCGCCACCATGGACGGCCGCTGGGTCCTGCACTTCGACATGGACGCGTTCTTCGCCTCCGTCGAGCAGCTGACGCGCCCGACGCTGCGGGGCAGGCCCGTCCTCGTCGGCGGACTCGGCGGACGCGGGGTGGTCGCCGGGGCCAGTTACGAGGCAAGGGTGTTCGGCGCCAGGTCGGCGATGCCGATGCACCAGGCGCGCAGGCAAGTCGGTGCCGCAGCGGTGGTCCTGCCTCCGCGCGGCGTCGTCTACGGCGTCGCCAGCCGCAGGGTCCTCGAGACGGTGCGGGCAGTGGTTCCCGTCCTCGAACAGCTCTCCTTCGACGAGGCGTTCGGGGAGCCCGCCGAACTGGTCGGTGCCACCGCGGCCGAGGTGGAGGCGTTCTGCGAGGACCTGCGCGCCAGGGTGCGGTCGGAGACCGGCCTCGTGGCGTCGGTGGGCGCGGGCTCGGGCAAGCAGATCGCGAAGATCGCCTCCGACCTCGCCAAGCCCGACGGCGTCCGCGTGGTGGACCGGGCCACCGAGAAGGCCGTGCTCGCCGGCCTACCGGTGCGGCGGCTGTGGGGGATCGGACCGGTCGCCGAGGACCGTCTGCACCGGCTGGGCATCGACACCATCGGTGCCCTTGCGGCACTTGCGGATTCGGAGGTGGCCGACGTACTCGGCGGAACCGTCGGGCCTGCGCTGCACCGGTTGGCCCAGGGGATCGACGATCGTCCCGTCGCCGAGCGGTCGAGTTCCAAGCAGATCAGCTCGGAGTCCACGTTCCCGGAGGACCTCACCACGATCGGCCAGCTCCGCGAGGCCGTCGGCCCCATCGGCGACCACGCCCACGGTCGCCTGCTCCGCGACGGCCGCGGCGCGCGCACGGTGACCGTCAAGATGAAGAAGTCCGACATGAGCACGCTCACCCGGTCCGCCACGCTCCCGTACGCCACCGACGACGCGGCCACGCTGACCGCCACCGCCAGGCGGCTACTGCTCGATCCGATCGAGGTTGGGCCCATCCGACTGCTCGGCGTCGGCTTCTCGGGACTGTCTGACGTGCAGCAGGAGTCACTGTTCCCCGACCTCGAACAGACCCTCGAGACCGCCGACGGCGTGCCCGCCACCCACGAACTGGCGGCGTCCTCCGCGGCGTCTGCGTCCGCCGCCGCGGCGTGGCGGATCGGCGACGACGTAACGCACGAGTCCTACGGCCACGGCTGGGTGCAGGGAGCCGGTCACGGCGTGATGACCGTGCGGTTCGAGACGCGGGGCACCGGGCCCGGCCCTGCCCGCACGATGCCCGTCGACACACCGGAGGTGCGGCGCGCCAACCCCGTCGACAGCCTCGACTGGCCGGACTTCGTCGGTGCGCTCACCGACGACGATCAGTCCTAGCCGACCAGCCCTAGCCGGCCGGCACCTCGCCCCACTCGGCGAAGACGTCGCCGACGTGCGCGCCGGAGGCCAGCGCGGCCATCAGCAGCACGCGCGCCTGCGGTGTCCGCAGCACCGGCACCGGCACGGCGCCCGCCTCGGCCAGTGCCAGCCCGGGGCCGTACCGCGCGGACACCCTCGCCCCCGGCACGCGGGTGCTGACGACCACGGTCACGCCCCGGGCGGTGGCACGCCGCACGCCGTCGACCACGTCCGGCCCGGCGTTGCCCGCGCCCATCGCCTCGAGCACGATGCCGCGCGCCCCAGCGGCCACGCAGGCATCGAGCGCCACCGCGTCACTGCCGGCGTAGGTCGCCACCACGTCGACGCGCGGCGGCGGCCCGGCGAGGCCGTCGGCGAACGACGGCCGCCGCTTGGCCCGGTCGAGCACGACACCGTCGTGCGACGCCGACCCGAGGGCGATACCGGTGAACCCCGATGCGGTCTTGGTCAACCCCAGCGGCTGCCACACGGTGCCCGCCATGCACACCGTGACGCCAGTGCCCGTGGCGCGCGAGTCGCCGGCCACCGCCAGCGCGTCGCGCAGGTTGCCGGGACCGTCGGCGTCGGGGGCGTCGGCGCTGCGCATCGCACCGGTGAGCACGACGGGCTCTGGCCCGCGGTGGACCAGGTCGAGCCACAGCGCGGTCTCCTCCATGGTGTCGGTGCCGTGCGTGACGACGACCCCGTGGGCGCCATCGCCGATGGCCGAGGCCACGGCACGGCCGATCCGCTGCCACTCGGGCGGACCGATCTCCGAGGAATCCAGTGCCAGCAGGTCGACGACCTGCCGGTCCGCGGCCGTGCCCGCGGTCGACAGCAGATCCGTGCCGCCGTGGGTCGGCCGCGCCACTCCGTCGGCATCGGTACTGGTGGCGATGGTGCCGCCGGTGGTGACGACGACGACGCGGCTCATGCCAGACGGATTCGGTGGCACGCTTCGGACGCTTGACTCATGCGCCGATTGTTCACCACGACGTCTTTGGGATGATGGGAGCGTGACTGATGAAACGTCGGGTTCGGTGGAGCCCGTGACCGCGGACGGGGACCCCGTGCCGCGGTCACCGCGCCGCCGCCTGCGCCTCCTGCTGTCGGTCGCTGCGGTGGTGCTCGCGCTCGACGTGGTGACCAAGGTGCTGGCGGTCAGGCTGCTCACGCCCGGCCAACCCGTCTCGATCATCGGCGACACCGTCACCTGGACCCTGGTGCGCAACTCGGGCGCGGCGTTCTCGATGGCCACCGGCTACACCTGGGTGCTGACCCTCGTCGCGACCGGCGTCGTGTTCGGCATCGTGTGGATGGGCCGGCGTCTGGTGTCCCCGTGGTGGGCGCTGGGTCTGGGCATGATCCTGGGCGGCGCGCTGGGCAACCTGGTGGACAGGTTCTTCCGGTCGCCGGGACCGCTGCGCGGACACGTCGTCGACTTTCTCTCGATCGGGTGGTGGCCGGTGTTCAACGTCGCCGATCCCGCGGTGGTCGGGGGAGCGATCCTGCTGGTGGGGTTGTCGCTGTTCGGCTTCGACTTCGACACCGACGGACGGCGTCCGTCTGATGACACCGACGGACGGCGTCCGTCTGATGATGTGGACGGACGGCGTCCGTCTGATGATGGGGACGGACGGCGTCCGTCTGGTGACTCCCCGGCACCCGCACCGGCCGGCGACGAGCAGGGCACCGGTGCCGCATCGGACGAATCCGACACCACCCGATGACCCGGTCGATGCCGGTCCCGGAGGGGCTGGCCGGGATGCGCGTCGACGCCGGTCTGGCGCGACTGCTTGGGCTGTCCCGGACCGTCGTCGCGACGCTGGCCGAGGACGGCGGGATAGCCGTCGACGGCGTGGCGGTCGGCAAGTCCGAGCGCTTGACCGCGGGCGCCTGGCTCGAGGTCACGTTGCCCGAACCGCCTGCGCCGCCGGAGAATCCGGCCGTCGACGTCGAGGGCATGACGATCCTCTACTCCGATGACGACATCGTGGCCGTCGACAAGCCCGCGGGCGTGGCCGCGCATGCCTCGGTCGGCTGGACCGGGCCCACCGTTCTCGGCGGGCTTGCTGCCGCCGGTTACCGGATCACGACGTCGGGCGTGCACGAGCGCCAGGGGATCGTGCACCGCCTCGACGTCGGCACCTCCGGGGTGATGGTCGTCGCGATCTCGGAGCGGGCGTACACGCTGATGAAGCGGGCGTTCAAGCAGCGCACGGTCGACAAGCGGTATCACGCCCTGGTGCAGGGGCACCCCGACCCGTCCAGCGGCACCATCGACGCCCCGATCGGCAGGCACCGGGGCCACGACTGGAAGTTCGCCGTGACCGAGAACGGTCGAGACAGCGTCACGCACTACGACACGGTCGAGGCGTTCGCGTCCGCGAGCCTGCTGGACATCCACCTGGAAACCGGCCGGACGCATCAGATCCGGGTCCACTTCGCGGCGCTGCACCATCCCTGCTGCGGCGACCTGACCTACGGCGCCGATCCGACGATCGCGAAGCGTCTCGGCCTGGAACGGCAGTGGCTGCACGCGCGCTCGCTGGCCTTCGCCCACCCTGCCGACGGCCGTCGCATCGAGATCACCAGCCCGTATCCGGCGGACCTGAGCCACGCCTTGGACGTGCTGCGCCGGCACCAGTCGTGACCGCGGACGCCGCAGCGGCGCAACGCCGTTCGGGCGTGCTGTTCGGCGTGGGCGCCTTCGTCTGGTGGGGCCTGTGTCCCGGCTACTTCCCGCTGTTGCTGCCCGCGGGTTCGCTCGAGGTGCTGGCGCACCGCATCGTGTGGAGCGTCGTCTGCATGGTCGGCGTCCTTGCGGTGGCCCGCAGGCTCGGCGACCTGCGCCGCCTCAGCGGCCGCAGCTGGCTGCTGCTCGCCGCCGCGTCGGCGCTGGTGTCGGCCAACTGGGGCACCTACATCTACGCGGCGACGCACGGCCACGTCGTCGATGCCGCGCTCGGCTACTTCATCAACCCGCTGGTGACCGTGGCGCTGGGCGTGGTGGTGTTCCGGGAGCGGATCGGGCGGTGGCAGTTGGCGGCCCTGGCCCTCGCGGTCGTCGCGGTGGTTGTCCTGACGGTGGGCGTCGGTGCCCCGCCCTACGTGGCGGTCGTGCTGGCGTTCACGTTCGCGCTCTACGGGCTGGTCAAGAAGGTCGTCGACGCGGACCCTCGGGTCAGCGTGGCGGTCGAGACCCTGATCGCCCTCCCGATCGCCGCCGGTTATCTGATCTTCCTGCAGTCGACCGACCAGGGTCACTTCCTGGGGTACGGCACCGGCCATGCCTGGCTGCTGGTGCTGGCCGGTCCGGTCACCGCGGTGCCGCTGCTGCTGTTCGCCGCCGCGGCGCAGCGCCTCCCGCTCGTCACGATGGGTCTGCTGTTCTATCTCAACCCGGCCCTGCAGATGGCATGGGGCGTCGTGATCGGCCACGAGCCGATGCCGCCCGCGCGGTGGTTGGGGTTCGGGCTGATCTGGGTCGCGCTGCTCGTCATGACGTTCGGGGCGTTGCGCGGCAGGTCGACACCGAAGGCCACCGCAGTCGCCGATTCCCGGGTCACGGACACGCCCCCGGCCTGACGAAGGCGAGTTCGCGCCGCGTCGACCAGTTTGCCGCAACCCCGCGGTTGACCGGTCAGCAGCAATGTCATACTGTTTGCTGAGCGAGGAGCGCCAATCTCCTCGTCGGTGAGGTCAGGACGATGTCGCAAACCGATGAGAGGCCACTGCCGGCCACCAGGCGCCGGGGGCGACCCGTTGGCTCCGACTCGGTCGAAACGCGCAACCGCATCCTCAAGGCCGCACGGTCGGTGATCAATCAGCGGGGGTATCCCGCGGCCACGTTCCAGGCGATCGCGCTCGAGGCCGATCTCAGCAGACCCACGCTGCACTACTACTTCTCCACGCGCGACGAGATCTACGCAGCCCTGGTCGAAGAGGCGGGCAAGCTGGTCAGTGACTGGATCGCGCGGGCGGGACATCGTGACACGCTGGCGGACTCGCTGTCAGCGCTGGTCGCGGTCATGTACGAGACCGACCGTCGGGACCGCTCGCAGGTGTCGTTCCTGATCAGCTCGCGACTGGAGGCGACCAGGAACCCGGAGTTGCGCGACGACCGGCACGACGCGTTGCGGTGCTACCTGATCACGCTCGTCGGCGACGCGGTGCGGCGCGGCGAACTGCCGCCGGACACCTGTGCCACGCCGATCGCTGACATGCTGCACTCGGTGCTGTGGGGGGTTGGTCTGTGCGCGGGCTTCCCGGATCGGGGCGCGACGATGAACGCGATAACCAAGCAACTCCAGATGCTCTTCTCGCACGGATTGCTGGACAGTCCCTCGATCGCGGCGGTGTCCGAAGACACGTGCCGCGACACGCCGAACGCCGTCGGAGGTCGGCCATAGACTGACGACCCTATGAGCGGATCCTTCGTGCACCTGCACAACCACACCGAATACTCCATGCTCGACGGTGCGGCGAAGGTCAAGCACATGTTCGCCGAGGCCAATCGGCTCGAGATGCCCGCACTAGGGATGACCGACCACGGCAACATGTTCGGGGCCAGCGAGTTCTACAACGCGGCGATCGACGCGGACGTCAAGCCGATCATCGGCGTCGAGGCGTACATCGCCCCGGCGTCGCGATTCGACACCAAGCGCGTGCAGTGGGGCGATCCCAGCCAGAAGGGCGACGACGTCTCCGGCAGCGGTGCCTACACGCACATGACGATGGTCGCGGAGAACGCGACCGGGCTGCGCAACCTGTTCAGGCTGTCGTCGATGGCGTCATTCGAGGGCCAGCTCGGCAAGTGGTCGCGAATGGACGCCGAGCTGATCGCCGAGCACTCCGCGGGCATCATCGCCACCACCGGCTGCCCGTCCGGCGAAGTGCAGACCCGGCTCCGTCTCGGGCACCAGCGCGAAGCGCTCGAGGCCGCGGCCAAGTGGCGCGAGATCTTCGGGCCGGAGAACTTCTTCCTCGAACTCATGGACCACGGCATCGAGATCGAACGTCGGGTGCGTGACGGCCTACTCGAGGTGGGTCGAAAACTCGGCATCCCGCCGCTGGCGACCAACGACTGCCACTACGTGACCAAGGAGGCGTCGCGGAACCACGAGGCGCTGCTCTGCGTCCAGACGGGCAAGACGCTGTCGGACCCGGCGCGGTTCAAGTTCGACGGTGACGGCTACTACCTCAAGTCGGCCGCGGACATGCGCGCACTGTGGGACGACGAGGTGCCCGGCGCGTGCGACTCGACGCTGCTGATCGCCGAACGCGTCCAGCCCTACGCCGAGGTCTGGGCCCCGAAGGACCGGATGCCGGTGTTCCCGGTGCCCGACGGCCACGACGAGGCGTCGTGGCTCGCCCACGAGGTCACCGCCGGTCTGCAGCGACGGTTCCCGGCCGGCGTGCCAGGCGAGTACACCGACCGGGCCGCGTACGAGATCAAGGTCATCTGCGACAAGGGATACCCCTCCTACTTCCTGATCGTCGCCGACCTGATCAACTACGCACGGTCGGTGGACATCCGGGTCGGCCCCGGCCGAGGGTCCGCCGCCGGTTCGCTGGTCGCCTATGCCATGGGCATCACCAACATCGACCCGATCACCTACGGGCTGCTGTTCGAGCGGTTCCTCAACCCCGAGCGCGCGTCGATGCCCGACATCGACATCGACTTCGACGATCGCCGCCGCGGCGAGATGCTGCGCTACGCGGCGAACAAGTGGGGCAGCGACCGGGTGGCCCAGGTCATCACGTTCGGCACCATCAAGACCAAGGCCGCGCTCAAGGACTCGGCACGGGTCAACTACGGCCAGCCCGGATTCGCGATCGCCGACCGGATCACCAAGGCGCTGCCGCCGCCGATCATGGCCAAGGACATCCCGCTCTCGGGCATCACCGACCCGGCCCACGAGCGGTACAAGGAGGCCGCTGAGGTCCGCGCGCTGATCGACACCGACCCCGACGTGCGGACCATCTACGAGACCGCGCGCGGTCTCGAGGGCCTGGTCCGCAACGCCGGTGTGCACGCCTGTGCGGTCATCATGAGTTCCGAGCCGCTCGTCGACGCCATTCCGCTGTGGAAGCGGCCCCAGGACGGTGCGATCATCACCGGCTGGGACTACCCGTCGTGCGAGGCCATCGGCCTGCTCAAGATGGACTTCCTCGGGCTGCGGAACCTGACGATCATCGGTGACTGCATCGAGAACATCCAGGCCAACCGTGGCATCGAACTGGACCTCGACGCCGTGCCGCTCGACGACCCCGCCACCTACGAGCTGCTGGGTAGGGGCGACACCCTCGGCGTGTTCCAGCTCGACGGTGGCCCGATGCGAGATCTGCTGCGGCGCATGCAGCCGACCGTCTTCGAGGACGTCGTCGCCGTGATCGCGCTGTACCGCCCCGGTCCCATGGGAATGAACGCCCACAACGACTACGCCGACCGCAAGAACGCCCGCCAGGCGATCAAGCCGATCCATCCGGAACTCGAGGAGCCGCTGCGCGAGATCCTCTCGGAGACCTACGGTTTGATCGTCTACCAAGAGCAGATCATGCGCATCGCGCAGAAGGTCGCCGGCTACTCGCTCGCCCGAGCGGACATCCTCCGAAAGGCCATGGGCAAGAAGAAGCGCGAGGTCCTGGAGAAGGAGTTCGAGGGCTTCTCCGAAGGCATGAAGTCCAACGGCTTCTCCGCAGCGGCGGTCAAGGCACTGTGGGACACCGTTCTGCCGTTCGCCGACTACGCGTTCAACAAGTCCCACGCCGCCGGCTACGGCCTGGTGTCGTACTGGACGGCCTATCTAAAGGCGAACTTCCCCGCCGAGTACATGGCGGGCCTGCTCACCTCGGTCGGCGACGACAAGGACAAGGCGGCGGTGTACCTGGCCGACTGCCGCAGGCTCGGCATCACCGTGCTCCCGCCCGACGTCAACGAGTCGGTGCTCAACTTCGCGTCCGTCGGCGCCGACATCCGGTTCGGGCTGGGGGCGGTGCGCAACGTGGGCGCCAACGTCGTCAGCTCGCTGATCAACACCCGCACCGAGAAGGGCAAGTACACCGACTTCTCGGACTACCTCAACAAGATCCACATCACCGCCTGCAACAAGAAGGTGACGGAGTCGCTGGTCAAGGCCGGTGCGTTCGATTCACTCGGGCACTCCCGCAAGGGGCTGTTCCTGATCCACACCGACGCGGTCGACTCGGTTCTCGGCACCAAGAAGGCCGAGGCGATGGGGCAGTTCGACCTGTTCGGCGGCGCCGACACGGCGACCGACGCCGTGTTCACGATCAAGGTTCCCGAGGACGAGTGGGAGGACAAGCACAAACTCGCACTCGAGCGGGAGATGCTGGGCCTCTACGTGTCCGGGCACCCCCTCGACGGGGTCGCGCACCTGCTGGCCTCCCAGGTCGACACGCAGATCCCCGCGATCCTCGACGGCGACGTCGCCGCGGACGCCCAGGTGCGCGTCGGCGGGATCCTGGCGTCGGTGAACCGCCGGGTGAACAAGAACGGATTGCCCTGGGCCTCGGCTCAATTGGAGGACCTCACCGGTGGCATCGAGGTGATGTTCTTCCCGAAGACCTACGCCACCTTCGGTGGTGACATCGCCGACGACGCCGTGGTGATCATCGGCGCGAAGGTCAATGCCCGTGACGACCGGTTGTCGCTGATCGTCAACGATCTGGTGGTACCGGACTTCTCCAGCGCCCAGGCCGACCGCCCGCTCGCGGTGAGCCTGCCGACCCGGCAGTGCACCGTCGAGAAGGTGACGGCACTCAAGCAGGTGCTCGCTAATCACCCCGGGACGTCGCAGGTGCACCTGCGGCTGATCAGCGGCGACCGGATCACGACGCTGGAGCTGGATCAGACGCTGCGCGTCACGCCGTCCTCGGCGCTGATGGGTGACCTGAAGGCGCTGCTCGGACCGGGCTGCCTGGGGGGCTGATGGACCAGCCCGAGCCATCGCGGCACGTCTCCGTGTGGATCGACGCTGCACCCGAGGCGGTGTACGCGTTCGCCTCCGACCCGCGTCAGCTGCATCGCTGGGCCGCCGGTCTCGCCGACCCGACGCTCGCGACCGCGACCGTGGAGTTCGCCCCGGTCAATGCCTTCGGCGTCCTCGACCACGTGGTGACGTTGCCGACGGGGGAGTCGACGTACAACCCGATGCGAGTGCTGGCAGCCGGGACGGGTGAGGGGCGCTGCGAGGTCGTCTTCACGTTGCGCCGTCGACCCGGCACACCGGATGCGGAGTTCGAGGCCGACGCGGCTGCAGTCGCCGCGGATCTGGCGACGTTGCGCGATCTCCTGCAGGACTAGCGGCAGGACGAGCAGTAGGCGCTGAGCCCGAGCCACGTGAGTGCGCCCACGGCGGCACCGGACAGCACGGCCGTCGAGGCGGTCATCGTGATGAGCCCGACGACGAGCAGCACTACGGCTCCGACCAGCAGGGCGATGAGCTTGTAGGCCGGCCACGGGACGCCTGCGACGGGCACGTCGCACGTCGCGCGGGCGACGGTCGAGTGAAAGTTCCCGGCGGTGGTCATGTGTTCGACGATACCTCTCAACCTTGGTTTCGGCTAGCCGAAACTCCGAATCAGGACGATGAGGACTTACCCGTTCGTCTTGGCTTTCATGCGTCGGCGGACACGGAGATTTCTGCTCGTGCGCGACACAGTGGCACCATTGACCGGTGACTGCTGAGCTGAGCCAGGGAACGAAACGGTCGCCGCTCGAATCACCTCTGTCGGCGGCCGACATCGATGCGGCTGCCCAGCGAATTTCGGGTGTCGTCGCCAAGACCCCCTTGCAGTTCAGCGATCGGCTGTCGACGTTGACCGGTGCTCGGGTCTACCTGAAGCGCGAAGACCTCCAGGCCGTTCGCTCGTACAAGCTGCGGGGCGCCTACAACCTGATGATGCAGCTCAGCCCCGCCGAACTCGCGGCGGGCGTGGTCTGCTCGTCGGCTGGCAATCACGCGCAGGGCTTCGCGCTCGCCTGCCGTTCGATGGGCGTGCATGGCCGCGTGTACGTGCCTGCCAAGACGCCCAAGCAGAAGCGTGACCGCATCCGGTACCACGGCGGCGAGTTCATCGAGGTCATCGTCGGCGGCAAGACCTATGACATCGCCGCGGCCGCAGCGGTCGAGGACGTCGCGCGGACCGGCGCCACATTGGTGCCGCCGTACGACGACCTCCGCACGATGGCCGGTCAGGGAACGATCGCCGTCGAGATCCTCGAGCAGCTCGGCAGCGAGCCGGACCTGGTGATCGTCCCGGTCGGCGGTGGTGGGTGCATCAGCGGTATGACGACCTACTTCGCGGAACGGACCACGGACACGTCGGTGCTGGGAGTGGAGCCCGCGGGTGCCGCGGCGATGGTCGCGGCGCTGGCGACGGGGGAACCGGTGACGCTGGAGAACGTCGATCAGTTCGTCGACGGTGCTGCGGTCGCCCGCGCGGGGGCACTTCCGTTCGCAGCGCTGACGGCCGCCGGCGACATGCTCTCCATCACCACGGTCGACGAGGGCGCCGTGTGCACCGCGATGCTGGATCTGTACCAGAACGAGGGCATCATCGCGGAGCCGGCCGGTGCGCTGTCGGCGGCGGCGCTGGTGGAGGCCGACATCGCGCCGGGATCGACGGTCGTGTGCCTGGTGTCGGGCGGCAACAACGACGTGTCGCGCTACGGCGAGGTGCTCGAGCGTTCACTGGTCCACCTCGGCCTCAAGCACTACTTCCTGGTCGACTTCCCGCAGGAGCCGGGCGCGCTGCGCCGGTTCCTCGACGAAGTCCTCGGCCCGAACGACGACATCACCCTGTTCGAGTACGTCAAGCGCAACAATCGCGACACCGGCGAGGCGCTCGTCGGCATCGAGATGGGCTCGGCGGCCGACCTGGAGGGGCTGCTCGCCAGGATGCACGAGTCCGACTGTCACGTCGAACTCCTCGAGCCGGGTTCGCCGACCTACCGCTACCTGGCGTAGGCCGCCAACGATTGCGGCGCGACGAGCGCGATGTCGTGATCGTGGGCCCGGAAGATCGGCTCGATCGCCACGCCGCGCTCGGCTGCGCCGGCCACGAGCGCATCCGCCCACTGCCGGTCCCAGCGTGACACCGAGCCCAGGCCCGGGCGGGTGAGCAGGAACGCGACGGTTCCGCCTGCCCCGACGTCGTTCGCCAACGCTTCGACGGTGGACATCAAGCCGTCGACCATGGCCGGTGTGGGACTTCGGCCGATGGAGACCTCGCTCAGGAGCTTGATGAGTCTGCGATCGGGGCCGACGAACGAAAAGCGCAGCAGGCGTTCGCCGAAACCCAGGGGGCCCATCAGCGCTCGCCATCGCTGCCTCAGGTCGGCAGGTGTGACGATGGGGTCGGTGGCGGTGTCGATCGACGGGATCGGAAGCGAGTTCATGCGTGTCATCGTGGGCGTGGCCCACGGTCGGCTCAACCAGTCATCCCCAGGCGCGCGGCCTGGGGATGACTGGTTGACGGGGCTAGGCCGTGGAGGTACGCACCACCGCGAACGAATGACCCGGCAACTCGGTCGACTCGCCTGCGCGCGGCTCGTCCCAGGCCAGCAGGACCTCACCGCTCACCGGCACGGACACCGCGTCGGCGCTCAGATTGCACGCGATGGCGAGTGCACCGCGACGGAGCACGATCCAGCGGGCGTCCTCGTCGTAGTCGACCCCGAGGTCGTCGAGCCATGGGTCGGCCATGTCCGGTTCGTCGCGACGCAGCGCGATGAGCCCGCGGTAGACGTCCAGCAGTCGTTCGTGGTCGCCCTCGCCGACCTCGTCCCACTTGAGCTTCGAGCGTTGGAAGGTCTCGGGATCCTGCGGATCCGGGACCTCGTCGGCGTCCCAGCCGTGCTCGGCGAACTCGGCCTTGCGGCCCTCGGCGGTCGCGCGCGCCAGCTCGGGCTCGGGGTGGCTGCTGAAGAACTGGAACGGGCTCGACGAACCCCACTCCTCGCCCATGAACAGCATTGCGGTGTACGGCGATCCGAGCACCAGCGCGGCCTTGACGGCGAGCTGACCGGTCGTCAGGTTCTGCGACGGCCGGTCGCCGACGGCACGGTTGCCCACCTGATCGTGGGTCGTCGTGTAGGCCAGCAGTCGGGTCGCCGGAATCGCCTTGGTGTCCAGCGGCCGGCCGTGGCGCCGACGCCGGAACGTCGAGTAGGTGCCGGCGTGGAAGTACCCGTTCTTGAGCGTGGCGGCGAGCGTCTCCATCGAACCGAAGTCGCCGTAGTAGCCCTGGCGTTCGCCCGAGACCGCGGTGTGGATCGCGTGGTGGATGTCGTCGTCCCACTGCGCCGTCAACCCGTAGCCGCCCTGATCGCGGGGCGTGATGAGCCGCGGGTCGTTCTTGTCGCTCTCGGCGATCAGCGACAGCGGCCTGCCCACGTCCTGGGCGAGCGCGTCGGTCTCGGTCGACATCTCCTCGAGGATGTGGACGGCGGTGACGTCGACGAGCGCGTGGACGGCGTCCAGCCGGAGCCCGTCGGCGTGGAAGTCGCGCATCCAGCGCAGCGCGCAGTCGATGATGTACCGGCGCACCTCGTCGGAGTCCTCGTCGGCGATGTTCACCGATTCGCCCCACGGGTTGCTGCCCGACGAGAGGTAGGGGCCGAACTTCGGCAGGTAGTTGCCCGACGGGCCGAGGTGGTTGAACACCGCGTCGATCAGCACGCCGAGACCGCGTTGATGGCAGGCGTCGATCAGCCGGACCAGACCGTCCGGGCCGCCGTACTGTTCGTGGACGGCGTACCAGAGCACGCCGTCGTAGCCCCAGCCGTGGGTGCCGCCGAATGCGTTGACGGGCATCAACTCGACGAAGTCGACGCCGATGTCGACCAGGTGGTCGAGCTTGGCGATCGCCGCCTCGAAGGTGCCTTCGGCGGTGAAGGTTCCGGTGTGCAGTTCGTAGATGACCGCGCCCTCGATCGAGCGCCCCGTCCAGCCACCGTCGTTCCACTGCGCCGACGCCGGATCCCACAGTGCCGATCGCTCGTGCACGCCGTCTGGTTGGCGCGGCGAACGCGGGTCCGGCAGCACCTTGGGGTCGTCGTCGAGCAGGAAGCCGTAGCGCGCGTCGGGGGTCACGTCGACCGTCGCCCGCCACCACCCGTCGTCGGACCGGGTCATGTCGTGGACGGTGCCGTCGACGTCGAGGCGGACCAGTTCAGGCCTCGGCGCCCACACCGCGAATTCGTGGTCAGTCAACGTTTCTCTCCAGGAGTGCGACGGGCAGGTCGCCGTAGAGGTCGGCGATCGCGACCCGTCCGGTGAACTCGCGATCGGTGAGCCGGTCGGTCCAGCGACCGGCGGGAAGGTTCAACGTGGTGTCGCCCCAGCCGGATTCGGCGAGGCGTACGGTCCACCTGCTGGCGACGACCACGACGTCGTCACCCCGCTCGAAGGCCACGACGTGTTCGCGGGCGGCCCCGTCGGTGAGCACCGGCCGGTAGCCGCCCGAGACGAACGTGTCGGGTCGTTCGCGGCGCAGGTGCAGCGCTGCGGTCGTCACCCGCAACTTGCCGTGGTCGCGGGTGTTGAGCGCCTGCCGGTGCATGGCGTAGTCCACCGGCCTGCGGTTGTCGGGATCGACGAGGGTGTCCTCCCACAGTTCGGTGCCCTGGTAGACGTCGGGCACGCCGGGCAGGGTGAGCTGGAACAGCTTCTGCCCCAACGCATCGTTGCGGCCGTACTCGTCGAGCCTGCCCACCAGCGACGTCAGCTCCGTTGCCACCGGGCCGTCGACCACGGCGTCCAGCCAGGAGTGCACGGCGGACTCGAAGTCGCCGTCCGGGTCGTTCCACGTGGTGTGGGTGGCTGCCTCCCGCATGGCCTTCTCCGCGTAGGCGTGCAGCCGGTCCCGCAACTCCTGGGTGACGTGGCCGGTGACAGGCCACACGCCGAAGACGTTCTGCAGGAGGAACAACGCGGTGCCGGTGTCGGGTGCCGGTGTCGCGGCCAACCAGGCACCGACCAGTTCGCCCCACAGTGACGGCACCTGCGACAGCACGCCGATCCGCGCGCGGACGTCTTCGCCGCGCTTGGTGTCGTGGGTGGTGAGCGTGGTCATCGCCGACGGCCACAGCTTGGCGCGCACCGCGTTGCGGTCGTGGAATTCGGCCTTGCCGACGCCGAACCACTCCGGTTCGCCGCCGACCTCGTTGAGCGACACCAGCCGCGCGTCGCGGTAGAAGAGGCAGTCCTCCATCGACTTCGCGGTCGCCGCCCCGGACAGCTGCTGGAGCCGGGTGGCGGCCTCGGGGCTGACGGCGACGGCCGCGGTGACGATCGCGAGGGCCTCGTCCAGTTGCGGTGCCTCGTCGACGGTCTCGGCGACTGCGACCGGCATGATCGACGACAGCGACAGGTAGTCCGACCGGTACACGCCGACGTGGGTCAGCAGTGCCGCCACGGCGGCCGGCAGGTCGGGGTGGTCCTCGCCGGTGGCCGCGACGATGGTCCGGCACAGCCTGGCGAGTTCGCTGCCGAGGGTGTCGGTGACTGCCCGGGACTTGAGTTCGCGTGCCATGTCGGTCATCTCGCCGTGCGCGAGGCCGGAGGTGTCGACGAGTTCGGTGAGGGCCTGACGACCCGTCGGGTCGACGAACAGACCGCCGACCTCGCGCAGCACGTCGTAACCCGTGGTGCCCTGCACGGGCAGCGTCGGGTCCAGCGGCTCGGTGACGGCCAGGATCTTCTCGATGACGATCCACGCGTCGGGACCGGTGAGTTCGCGCAGCCACTCCAGATACAGGGTGGGGTTCGAGAGGCCGTCGGGATGGTCGATGCGAATCCCGTCGACGATGCCCTCGTCGAACCAGCGCTTGACCTCGACGTGCGTGGCGTCGAAGACGGCGCGGTCCTCCTGGCGCAGTCCCGCCAGCGAGGTGATGGAGAAGAACCGCCGGTAGCCGCACACGTTGTGGCGCCAGCCGATCAGCTTGTAGTGCTGCCGGTCGTGCACGTCACGACCCGACCCGGAGCCGGTCCCGGGCGCCAGCGGCCACGTGCGGTCGCCGAGCCGCAGCACGTCGCCGTCGACGGTGAGGTCGTCGAGGTCGTCGTCGGAACCGAGGACCGGCAGCACGATGCGGCCGTCGGGGTCCAGGGTCCAGTCGATGTCGAAGTACGACGCGTACGCCGAGTCGCGCCCGTGGGCGAGCAGATCCCACCACCACGCGTTCTGGGTGGGGTCGTCGACGCCGACGTGGTTGGGCACGATGTCCACGATCAGGCCCATGCCGCGCTGGTGCACGGCGCCGGCGAGGCGCGAAAGGCCCTCGGCGCCACCGAGTTCCGGCGACACCGTCGTCGGGTCGGTCACGTCGTAGCCGTGGGTCGAGCCCTTGGCGGCGGTGAGGATGGGGGAGAGGTAGACGTGGCTGACGCCGAGGTCGTCGAGGTAGTCGAGCAGCGCCTCAGCATCGGCGAAGGTGAACTGGTCACCGCGCATCTGCAGACGGTAGGTCGACAGGATGGGTCGTTTCGTCACGGCCGTCACGCCGTCTTGCGCAGGACGAGGACGGACCGGCCGGGCAGCGACGTGGTGTCGCCCGCCGACAGGGAGTGGTCACAGGCGCCGGTCGGATCGGCCGTGTCGAGCGCGCCCACCCAGTGGGCGGCGTAGCCGGCGTCGGGTGCGACGAGGTCGACCGGGTTGCGGTGGGCGTTGAAGCACAGCAGGAAGGTGTCGTCGACGACCCTCTCACCGCGTGCGTTCGGCGACGGGATGGCATCGCCGTTGAGGAACATGGCCACGAATTTGAACCCCGAATTCCATTCTGTTGACGTCATCTCGGTCCCCGACGGGGTGAGCCATGCGATGTCGCGCACCTCGTCGCCGGTGCGTAGCGGCTTGCCTTCGAAGAAGCGGCGGCGCCGGAACACGGGGTGCTTCTTGCGCAGTTCGGTGACCCGGCGGGTGAAGGTGACCAGATCGGCGTTGGTCTCGCACATCGTCCAGTCCATCCAGGAGATCTCCGAGTCCTGGCAGTACACGTTGTTGTTGCCGTGCTGGGTGCGGCCGAATTCGTCGCCGTGGCTGATCATGGGCGTGCCCTGACTGACCAGGAGGGTGACCATGATGTTGCGCATCTGCCTGGCGCGCAGTGCGAGGATCTCCGGATCGTCCGTCGGGCCCTCGACACCACAGTTCCACGACCGGTTGTGGCTTTCGCCGTCGCGGTTGTCCTCACCATTGGCCTCGTTGTGCTTCTCGTTGTACGACACCAGATCCGCGAGGGTGAACCCGTCGTGGGCGGTGACGAAGTTGATGCTCGCGCTCGGCCGCCGACCCGTGGCCTCATAGAGGTCCGACGAGCCGGTCAAACGAGATGCGAATTCGCCTAGGGTCGCGGGCTCTCCCCGCCAGTAGTCACGCACTGTGTCGCGATACTTCCCGTTCCACTCGGTCCACAAACCCGGGAAATTGCCGACTTGGTAGCCGCCCTCGCCGACGTCCCACGGCTCGGCGATCAGCTTGACCTGACTGATCACTGGGTCCTGCTGCACCAGGTCGAAGAACGCACTCAGACGGTCCACGTCGTGCAATTCCCGGGCCAGCGTTGAGGCCAGGTCGAACCGGAATCCGTCGACGTGCATGTCGATCACCCAGTACCGCAGCGAATCCATGATCAGCTGGAGCGTGTGCGGATGGCGGACGTTGAGGCTGTTGCCGGTGCCGGTGAAGTCCTTGTACAACCGCGGGTCGCCGTCGAGGAGGCGGTAGTACGCCGCGTTGTCGATGCCGCGGAAGTTCAGGGTGGGGCCGAGGTGGTTGCCTTCGGCGGTGTGGTTGTAGACGACGTCGAGGATGACCTCGATGCCGGCATCGTGGAACGAGCGGACCATGGTCTTGAACTCGCCGACCACGCCACCCGCGCTCTGGTTCGACGCATACTGGTGGTGCGGGGCGAAGAAGCCAAAGGTGTTGTAGCCCCAGTAGTTTCGCAGGCCGAGGTCGATCAGGCGATGGTCGTGCAGGAACTGGTGTACGGGCATGAGCTCGATGGCCGTGACGTTGAGCGACTTGAGGTGCTCGATGATCGCCGGGTGCGCCAGGCCGGCGTAGGTGCCGCGCTGCTCCTCGGGGATGGCGGGGTGGGTCTGGGTCATGCCCTTGACGTGCGCCTCGTAGATCACCGTCTCGTGGTACGGCGTGTTCGGCGAACGGTCCGACGCCCAGTTGAAGAACGGGTTGATCACGACGCTGGTCATGGTGTGGCCCAGTGAGTCGATCCGCGGCGGGGTGCCGCCCGAGGCGAGGTCGTCGGCGTCGAGGTCGTAGGAGAACAGCGCCTGGGTGAAGTCGAAGTCACCGTGGAACGACTTGCCGTACGGGTCGAGCAGCAGCTTGCTGGCGTCGCAGCGGTGCCCGGACGCGGGGTCCCACGGCCCGTGCACGCGGAAGCCGTACCGCTGGCCGGGGCTGACGGTGGGCAGGTAGCCGTGCCAGACGAAGCCGTCGCACTCGTCGAGGACCACCCGCTCCTCGGTGCCGTCCTTCTCGATCAGGCACAGCTCGACGGAGTCGGCGACTTCGGAGAACACCGAGAAGTTGGTGCCGGCACCGTCATAGGTGGCACCCAGCGGGTACGCCGTGCCCGGCCAGATGGCAGAGACCATGTTCATTCGCTCCCTACGTGGGCCGTGCCGGTCGGTGTCCTCACGTACGCGGGAGTCACCACCACCCGGTGATCTCGGCGATCTGGCGCCCTAATTCGTTGGTCATCGTTCGCATGTACGTCGTGGTGAAGTGGTGAGAGTCGTGATATATCAACACGTTCCCCTCGACGGCGCGGCACTGGTCCTCACGGCAGACCGCGTCACTCATGTCGAGCGGCTTCAGCAGTGGGAACTGCTTGACGAAGTCCTCCGTGGGGTTGTGATCGGACAGTACCTCCGAGCGCTTGATGCCGCAGGTGCTGGCGTCGCCACCGCTGGCGAGGCAGTCGGCGGGGAAGAACGGTTCGCCGTCGCGGACGTTCCACGGCGTGTCCCGCATCGCCAGCACCGGAATGCGCGCCTTGGCGAACGCCTGCCAGATCCCGACGTAGGCACTGGGCATGACGTCGCCGTCCCTGATGTTCCACGGCCGTGTCGAGGTGGTGAACACGTAGTCGGGATGGTCGGCGATCAGGCGCGGCATCACCTTGAGGTTCCACTCGCGGCACTTCGGATACTCGCGGTTGTCGCCCATGACGAGAGGCATCTCCTCGGTGGTCAGCGGGCACCCCATCTTGAGGTACGTGACGACCTTGAAGCCGTGCAGCCTGCCCAGCAGGTCGAGCGCGGTGATCCAGTGTTCGGCGTGCGAGCCGCCCGCCAGGGCGATCGTCCGCGTGGCCGATTCGTCGCCGTAGGCACAGCTTCTGATGCTGGCGTCGTCGAAGTCGCTGATGCACTGATCGATGGTGGTCTGCGGGAGGTCGTCCTGGGCTTCCAGGACCGTGGGCCGCATCGGGAGCTTCGGCACCCGGGCGTTGTTGATCAGCGCGCGGGCACCCGGGTAGTCGCGCGAGGACAGGCCGCTGAGTTCCTTGCCGTTGGCCCGCTGAATGGTCATGTGCTCGCGCCACGTGAACGACGTCGCCGTCAGCGCGACGCCGAGCAGCGTGACGATGGATCCCAGGACGATCGTGGGTCGGCGCAGCCGCTTTCGCAGCGGCACGGACACCGTCGGCCGGGTGGCCACCGGGGCGCGCAGCCGCAAGGGTTCCTCGACGTAGCGCATGGTCAGCCACGCCAGCACGCCCGAGAGCAGCAGGATGATGCTGCCTTCGAGGAAGTTGGCGCGGGTGTGGCCGCTGTAGGCCAGCCAGAAGATCAGCAGCGGCCAGTGCCACAGGTACAGCGAGTAGGCGATCGTGCCCAGCTTCACGAACGGCGCCGTGGCCATCAGGCGGTTCGGTGCGGGCATCCGGGCACCGGCCTTGGCGACGTGCGGGTCCGCTGCCCGGTTGGCGGCGCTCAGGATGAACAGGATGGTCGCCCCGACCGGGACCAGCGCCCATGGACCGGGGAACTCCTTGACGCCGTCGATGAACGCGCCGCAGGACAGGATCGCGGCCAGGGCGATCACCGACACCACCGTGCGGAGCCACATCGGCCAGCGCACGTACGGCACCACCGCTCCGGCCAGCGCGCCGAGCAGCAGCTCCCAGGCCCGGGCGTAGCTGTCGTAGTACGCGGTGGAGGGGTTGTCGCCGTGCGCGATCACCGCGTACACGAACGACGCGATGGTCAGGGCCGTCAGCAGCACGATCAGCAGTGCGCGCATGTGCCTGCCGATCAGGCGGCGCATCAGGAAGGCGACGCCGAAGATCAGCGCGAGGAACGCGATGTAGAACTGGCCCTGCACCGACATCGACCAGATGTGCTGCAGCGGGCTGACCGACTCGCCTGCGCGCAGGTAATCCGATGCGGTCCTGAGCAATTCCCAGTTCTGGTAGTAGCCCAGGCTGGCGAGGCTCTGGTCGGCGAACGTCTCCCACCGGGTCTCGGGCTGCACCAGGATCGTGAGCACCGCCGAGGCCGCGAGCACGACGACGAGTGCCGGCAGCAGCCTGCGCACCAGGCGCTTCACCTCGGGCAGCGGTGCCAGCGAGGCGGTCGGGGTCAGCGCCGCACGCAGCAGGCGACCACCGAAGAAGAAACCCGACAGTGCCAGGAAGACGTCGACGCCGCCGGAGACCCTGCCGAACCACACGTGGAACACCGCGACGAGCGCGATCGCGACGCCGCGAAGACCGTCGAGATCGTGGCGGTAGAAGCCCGACGCCCGTGTGCCCATGGCGGCAGGCGAAGCGGACCCGGAGTCGGTACGCGACGCCGTCCGGGCAGGGGCGAGGGTCAGCATGGTCGTCGGACAATCTACCGTGCGGCGGGGTATGCGCTCATCTCGACGATGGGCCCCCGCGTGAAGGGAGCGATGAGCCGTGGCTGCGTTGACGCCCGATGAGATCAGTGCGATCGATGCCGCTCACGTCTGGCACCCGTACAGCACGATCGGCGCCGAGGCGATGGCACCGGTCGTCGCCGTCGCCGCCAAGGGCGTGTCGCTGACGGTGATCCGGGACGGCCGTCCCGTCGAGGTGATCGATGCGATGAGTTCCTGGTGGACGGCCATTCACGGCCACGGCCACCCGGTGCTCGACGCCGCCGTCACGAACCAGCTCGCGACCATGAACCACGTCATGTTCGGTGGGCTGACCCACGAGCCCGCGGCCCGGTTGGCCCAGCTGCTGGTCGAGATCACCCCCGAGGGCCTCGACACGGTCTTCTTCAGCGACTCCGGGTCGGTGGCGGTCGAGGTCGCCGCGAAGATGGCGCTGCAGTATCAGGTGGCGCGCGGCCGGCCAGGCAGGCACCGCCTCATGACCTGGCGCGGTGGTTACCACGGCGACACGTTCACGCCGATGAGCGTGTGCGACCCCGACGGCGGGATGCACTCGCTGTGGCGCAACGTGCTCAGCCCGCAGGTCTTCGCGCCGCAGGTGCCGTCCGAGTACGACCCCGCCTATGCGGAGGCCTTCGCGCGTCAGCTCGCCGAGCGGGCGGACGAGGTCGCGGCCGTGATCGTCGAGCCGGTCGTGCAGGGCGCCGGCGGCATGCGGTTCCACGATCCGCGCTACCTCCCCGACCTGCGCGACGCGTGTTCGCGACATGACGTGCTGCTGGTCTTCGACGAGATCGCCACCGGGTTCGGCCGCACGGGTGCGCTGTTCGCCGCCGACCTGGCGGGCGTGACGCCGGACGTGATGTGCGTGGGCAAGGCACTGACGGGCGGCTACCTGACGCTGGCCGCGACGCTCTGCACCGGTGAGGTGGCCGGCGCGATCAGCGCGGGCGACGAGGGTGCGTTGATGCACGGCCCCACGTTCATGGCGAACGCGTTGGCGTGCGCGGTGTCGGTCGCCTCGGTCGAATTGCTGCTCGGCCAGGACTGGCAGGCGCGGGTGGGCGAGATCGAGGCGGGTCTGCGGGCGGGGCTGGCGCCGGCCGCAGGCATCCCCGGCGTCGCCGATGTCCGCGTTCTCGGCGCGATCGGCGTGATCGAGATGGCGCGGCCCGTCGACGTGCCACGGGCGACGGCCGTGGCGCTCGACCACGGCCTGTGGCTGCGGCCGTTCCGGAATCTGGTCTACGCGATGCCGCCGTTCACGTGCACTCCCGACGAGGTGGCCCGCATCGGGTCGGGGATGGTCGCGGTCGCGCGTGCACTAACCTGAACGGTGTTCAAGTGTCGGTTCCGCCGGCGTGTTCGAGCCCGATCCGGAAGGAGCACCGGGTGCCACGGTCGATCCCGACGTCTGCGCTGTCACCTCTGTCCTGGCTGGAGGAGGTCGAGCGCCAGCGCCGCGCCGCGGGCCTGCGTCGGTCGCTGCGGGCCCGGCCGCCGGTGGGCACCGAATTGGACCTGGCCTCCAACGACTACCTCGGTCTGGCTGCGCATCCCGCGGTGATCGACGGTGGTGTCGAGGCGCTGCGGACGTGGGGCGCCGGTTCGACGGGGTCGCGTCTGGTGACTGGCAACACCGAGTTGCACGATGGCTTCGAGGACGCGTTGGCGCAGTTCGTCGGCGCGGAGTCGGCCCTGGTGTTCTCGTCGGGCTACACCGCCAACCTCGGTGCCGTCGTGGCGCTGTCCGGTCCCGGCTCGCTGCTGGTGTCCGACGCCTACACCCATGCCTCGCTGGTCGACGCCTGCCGACTCTCCCGCGCGCGGGTGCTGGTGACGCCGCACCGCGACGTCGACGCCGTCGACGAGGCGCTCGCTGCGCGCAGCGAGGAGCGGGCCGTCGTCCTGACCGACTCGGTGTTCAGCGCCGACGGTGCGATGGCGCCGATGCGCAGACTGCACGACGTGTGCCGCCGCCACGGCGCGCTGCTGATCGTGGACGAGGCCCACGGCCTCGGAGTGCGCGGCGACGGCGGTCGGGGACTGCTGCACGAGGTCGGTCTTGCCGGTGCGCCCGACGTGGTGATGACCACGACGCTGTCCAAGGCGCTCGGCAGTCAGGGCGGCGTGGTGCTCGGGCCGACGCCGGTGCGCGACCATCTGATCGACGCCGCCCGGCCGTTCATCTTCGACACCGGCCTGGCGCCTGCCGCCGTGGGTGCGGCGTGGGCGGCGCTGAACGTGCTGATCGCCGAACCGTGGCGCGCGGACGCCGTGCTCGCCAACGCCGGTGCTCTGGCGCAGGTCTGCGGTGTGCCCGAGACGCCGGGATCGGCGGTGGTGTCGGTGATCCTGGGGGAGCCGGAGGTCGCGCTCGCCGCTGCCAACGGATGCCTGGAACGGGGTCTGCGGGTGGGCTGTTTCCGGCCGCCGACGGTTCCCGTGGGCACGTCGCGTCTGCGCCTCACCGCGCGTGCGTCCCTGACCGACGACGATCTGGACCTGGCGCGCCGGGTGCTGACGGAAGTGCTGGAACAGAGCCGACGACGATGAGCATCGTCGTCGTGACGGGAACCGACACCGGGGTGGGAAAGACGGTGGCGACTGCAGCGCTGGCGTGCGCGGCCGGCATCGTCGGCATCGACGTCGCCGTGTGCAAGCCCGTTCAGACGGGATCGGGCCCGACGCTGGTCGAGGGTGACGACGACCTCGCCGAGATCGGCAGGCTCGCCGGCATCGACCGACTGGTTCGCGGGTGGCGCTATCCCGAGCCGTTGGCGCCCCGTGCGGCGGCGCTGCGCGCCGGCGCCGTGCTGCCCAGCCGGGCAGAGTTGGATGACCTGATCCTGGGGTCGGATGCGCCGGATCGGCTGGTGATCGTCGAGGGGGCGGGTGGTCTGCTCGTCGAACTGTCGTCCGACCGAGCCACGCTGCGCGACCTCGCAGGCGACGTCGGCGCCCAGGTGCTCGTCGTGGCCGCCGCCGGGCTGGGGACGCTCAACCACACTGCGCTCACGGTGGAAGCCCTTGCTGCGCGCGGTGTTTCGTGCGCAGGCGTGATCGTCGGTTCGTATCCTGCCGCCCCGAACGTCGCAGAGGCATCGAACATCGACGCGCTGGGGGAGATTGCGCCGGTGCGTGCCGTGCTGCCGTCCGGCTCGGGCACGCTGGACCCGGCGTCGTTCGCCGCTGCGAGTGCGGGGGCGTTCTCGCCGGACTGGCTGCGGAGTCTGCTGTAGTGGCGCACTCGATCGAGCTGATCTTCGACGACGCCACCGACGACGCGCTGCGCCGCGACTGGACCGCGCTCGCCGAGGCGGGGTTGCCCAGCCAGGCCCGGCACCGCTCGCCGACCAACCGCCCACACGTCACGCTCGCGGTGTCCGAGCGCATTTCGACTGCCGTCGACGAGGAACTCTCGGAGGTCGCGCGGTCGCTGCCCATGTCCTGCCGCATCGGCGCGGTGATGGTGTTCGGCCGGCGGTCGCTGACGGTGGTCAGGTTGGTGATCCCGTCCGAACCGCTGTTGCGGCTGCATCGGGACGTGTACGAGCGCAGCGTCGCCCACCAGGACCCGGGGCCGTTCCCGCACGCGCAGCCGGGCCAGTGGACACCGCACGTGACCGTGTGCCGCCGGCTGCCGCCGGGCGACCTTCCGGCCGCGCTCGAGGTGTTGGGCTCCGACGACGTGGCCGGGACGTTCGCGGCGCTACGGCGCTGGGATGGCGACGCCCGGATCGACACCGTCATCGGCGTCTGACGCCTGCCGGGCAGCCATCCCGTCGGTGAGCAGCCGCAGTCCGAACGTGAAGCGCGCGTTGGGGTTCGACGTCAGAACCGACTGTTCGGCGGGCAGTGCCCCCGCAGCGTCCCACTGCAGCCGCGATTGCTCGTCGGCGGTGAACCCGAGGACGTAGTAGACGATCGTGCGAGCGGCGAGTTCGGCGTTGGTGGGCACGAAGCCCGCGTCACCGGCAGCCTGGACCAGCCGCTCGAGGATGCCGCGCAGGGCCCGGGACGTGCCGGAGGCGAAGGTGGCCGACACCAGCTCGGCCCCGTCGGTGCTCGACAGCAGCGCCTCGCGCAGGCCCGATCCGATGGCGACGATGCGTGCCGCCCATGGCGCGTCGGCGGGTTCGTGGCAGGTGGGTTCGAGGATGCGGTCGGCGACGGCGCCCAGCAGTTCCTGCTTGTCGGCGAAGTGCCAGTAGAGCGCCCCGGGGGTGACGCCGAGTTCGCGCGCCAGTCGACGCATGGTCAGGTCGGCGAGGCCGTACTCGTCGAGCAGGTGAGCGGCCTTGGCGACCACCTCGGCCCGGCCGTGGCGGCGGTGCGTTTCCACGCCTGTATCCTAAACACCGTTCAGGTTGAATGGTGACGACGGATCAAGAGTGGAGTGCCGGGTGACGCGAGCAGCGACGAATGTCCTCGAAATAGCCCGGGAGCAGGTGCTCGAACGGGGCGAGGGTCTCGATCAGGCGCAGGTGCTCTCGGTACTGCAGCTCGATGACGACCATCTCGAGGACCTGCTCGCGCTCGCGCACGAGGTCAGGATGAAGTGGTGTGGCCCGGAGGTCGAGGTTGAGGGCATCATCAGCCTCAAGACCGGTGGCTGCCCCGAGGACTGCCACTTCTGCTCGCAGTCGGGCCTGTTCGCCTCGCCCGTGCGCAGCGCGTGGCTGGACATCCCGAACCTCGTCGAGGCCGCCAAGCAGACCGCGAAGTCCGGTGCCACCGAGTTCTGCATCGTCGCCGCGGTCCGCGGACCCGACGAGCGACTGCTCGCACAGGTCGCCGCGGGCATCGAGGCCATCCGCAACGAGGTCGACATCCAGATCGCGTGCTCACTGGGCATGCTGACCCAGGAGCAGGTCGACCGCCTGAAGGCGATGGGCGTCCACCGCTACAACCACAACCTGGAGACCGCGCGGTCGCACTTCCCCAACGTCGTCACCACGCACTCCTGGGAGGAGCGCTGGGGCACCCTCGAGATGGTTCGCGAGGCCGGCATGGAGGTCTGCTGCGGCGGCATCCTCGGCATGGGCGAAACCCTTGAGCAGCGCGCCGAATTCGCTGCGAACCTCGCCGAACTGAACCCGCACGAGGTACCGCTGAACTTCCTGAACCCGCGCCCGGGCACGCCGTTCGGCGACCTCGAGGTGCTGCCGGCGTCGGAGGCGCTCAAGGCCGTCGCGGCGTTCCGGCTCGCGCTGCCGCGCACCATGCTGCGGTTCGCCGGTGGGCGCGAGATCACCCTCGGCGACCTCGGCGCGAAGCAGGGCATCCTCGGCGGCATCAACGCCGTGATCGTCGGCAACTACCTGACCACGCTGGGCAGGCCCGCCGAGGCCGACCTCGAACTGCTCGACGATCTGCAGATGCCGATCAAAGCGCTCAACGCCACCATCTGAGCGCCGGCGATGCCGCAGAAGTTCAACGTCTACACCGGTCAGCCCGAGGACGGCACGGGCTCGTCCGACGTCCCGGCCGCTGCTCGGCTCGGTCTGGAGCCACCGCGATTCTGCGCGCAATGCGGCAGGCGCATGATCGTGCAGGTCCGTCCCGACGGGTGGTCCGCACGGTGTTCGCGCCACGACGCCCTCGACTCCAAGGATCTGGAGAACAGATGACCCACGCCACCGAACCCGCCGTGGTGCTACCCGAGGACCCCGCGGCGCCGCGCGTCACGCGCCGACGCGCTGCGGCGACGGTGGTGCTCGGCCTGGCGCTGGCGGGCGTCGCGGTCGGAGCGTTGTGGGCGGTGCTGGCTCCTCCCGTTGCCGGTGTCGTCGGGCTGACCCGCGCCGGTGATCGCGTGCGCGGCTTCGTCGGCGACGCGGCCGATCAGTTGTTCCTCGGCGCGTTCCTGATCCCCGGCATGGTGTCGGTCGTCGCGATCGTGACCGCGGCAGCGGTGTGGCGGTGGCGCGCGCATCGCGGTCCGGTGCTGGCCGGGGCGCTCGTCGTCGGCTCGATGCTCGCGGCTGCCGCAGCCGCGGGAGTCGGTGCCGCGCTGGCCCATTGGCGCTACGGCGCGGTCGACGTGGCCGGCGCACCGGTGTCGCCCGAGCACCGCGTGCACTACGTGACGGAGGCGCCCGCGGTGTTCTTCGGGCACACCCCGCTGCAGATCGCGCTGACGATCGTCTTCCCGGCCGGCTTGGCGGCGCTGGCCTACGCGCTGTGCGTGCTGTCGACGCCGCGCGACGATCTGGGTGCGTGGCCGCCGGTGGAACCGAGGGCCTTCGTTCCGACGGCGACGCCCGTAGGCCCCGCCGGTGTCGATCAGGCCCCGGTCACTGATCCAACGGTCACCGGTCCAACGGTCACTGATCCAGCACGGACAGCGGCCGACGTTCCACCCGTCGACCCAGGATCACCTTCGCGCTGATCAGGCCCAGTCGCAGCATGCCTCGGTAGGTCGAGGGGTTCAGCATGGTCGGCCACGCCGTGCGCAACCGGTTCTCCGACAGCGGCCGGTCGTTGATCCGGTCGCGCAACCAGCGCAGCGCCATGGGCGCCGACAGCGGATGCAGCAGCATGTGTTCGCTGAACATGTCGCGGTGATAGGTCACGTGCGCGCCACCGCGCTCGTAGGTCTCGGTCAGCCGGTCGATGTCGTCGACGGACACGATCTTGTCGTGGACGGCCTGCACGATGAGCACGGGCGGGGTCGGCGCGGTGTTGCCGAGCCGGATGCTCTCGAAGACGTGCTGCACCTCGGGTGAGTCGAGGATCTGTTGCAGCGGCTGGTCGACGAGGTCGTCCATGTCCTTGCGGATCAGCCACAGCACGGCGTGCGCGGTGGTCATCCGGTGCACGCGATCGAGCATCTTCTTGCCGTCCGGCGTGGCGTGCTCGGCGATCACCCGGTCGAGGTCCGGGTAGACGTGGGTGAGCGCGGCGACGACCATCGCGGGCAGGCCCGAGAAGATGCTGCCGTTGAGCCGCTTGTAGGCGCTGCCCAGGTCGGCGACGGGCGAGCCGAGCACGGCGCCCACGACGTTGAGTTCCGGTGCGTAGTCGGCGTAGACCTCCGAGGCCCACGCGGTGGCGAGTCCGCCGCCGGAATAGCCCCAGAGGCCGACCGGCGCCTCCGGGGACAGTCGCAGCGACTCGGTGTTCAGCGCGGCCCGCACGCCGTCGAGGATGTGGTAGCCCGGTTCGCGCGGGGCGCCCCAGATGCCGTCGGAACCCTCGTGGTCGGGTACCGAGACCGCCCAGCCCTCGGCCAGTGCGGCAGAGATGAGCAGGAACTCGAACTGGGCGAGGGCGCCCACCGCCCTGGCGCCGCGTCGCAGCGCATACGACGGGAAGCAGCGGCCCGCGATGGCGTCGATGGCGCACTGGTAGGACACGATCGGACAGGGTCGGACGGTGTCCCGCTCGGTCGGCACCAGCACCGTGGTGACGGTCGAGTCGGGATGACCGTTCATGTCCGTGGTGCGGTAGAGCAGCTGCGTCGCGGTCAGCTTCTGACGCACCACGCCCATGAAGGCCAGCGACACGTCGCGCGATCGCAGCACCGTGCCCGGGCGGGCATGCTCGAAGCCGTCCGGTGGTTGGTAGAACGGATCACGCTCGGGCAGCAGCGGCCGCTCGTGCGGCTGAAGGTCCTGGTGAGGGACCTGGCCGATCCACTCCGCACCGGTTGCCTCGGCTGCGTTGCCAAAATCCATCCGGCCAGTCTCTCACGGATCCCTTAAAGACGAGTCAGGCGCCGACACCGGGCGGCCGCAGCGCGGCAAACTCATCGGTCACTCGATAGCGCGATTCGATGAAGCGGTAGAGGGCGGCAGGCCTGCCGCCGCTGCGCCCCGACTTGGCGGTGGTGCCGATGGGCGTGATGACCCCGCGCCGGACCAGGACGCGCTGCAGGTTGGTGGCATCGACCTGATACCCCAGTGCGGCGCCGTAGACGTCCCGCAGCGTCGACAGCGCGAATTCCCTTGGTGCCAGCGCGAACCCGACGTTGGTATAGGACAGCTTCGCCACCAGCCGGGCATGGGCGTTGGTGATCATGGTCTGGTGGTCGAACGCCAGCGTGGGCAGGGCATCGACCGGATGCCAGCGCGTGTCGGAGGGCAGTTCCGGCGTGGCGGGGGAGGGCACCAAACCGAGGAAGGTCGAGGCGATCACCCGTGAGCCGAACACCGCGTGCGGAACGCGGCCGGGGTCGCTGAACACCGCGAGTTGTTCCAGGTGGGCGATTTCCTGCAGGTCCACCTTCTCGGCCAGTTGCCTGCGCACCGACGTGAACATGTCCTCGTCGTCGCGCAGTTGGCCGCCGGGTAGTGCCCAGGCGCCGCGCTGAGGCTCCATGGCGCGTTCCCACAGCAGGACGCTGAGCTGCGGATTTCGCGTGTCGAGTTGGCGCACCTGAAACACGACGGCGAGGACTTCGTGCGAAGTGCTAACATGAGCCATGTTTTCGATCATAAGTCGAAAACCTCTTGAGTCAAAGGAGACGGCCATGACGGTTCTCGACCTCGCGGCAGGTTCACGGGGCGGCTGGGCCGCACGGATCACCAACGGACCCGCCGGTTACGGCGGCGTCGTCCCCGACGAGGAGTGGGCAGCGCAGATCCGCAGCCTCGTCGAGGAGCGCAACGCGACACTGCTGGCCCACAACTATCAGTTGCCGGCCATCCAGGACATCGCCGACCACGTGGGTGACTCGCTGGCGCTGTCCCGCATCGCGGCCGAGGCGTCGGAGGACACCATCGTGTTCTGCGGCGTGCACTTCATGGCCGAGACCGCCAAGATCCTCAGCCCCGACAAGACGGTGCTGATCCCCGATCAGCGGGCCGGGTGCTCGCTGGCCGACTCGATCACCGCCGACGACCTGCGGGCCTGGAAGGACGAGTACCCCGACGCCGTCGTCGTCTCGTACGTGAACACCACCGCGGCGGTCAAGGCGCTCACCGACGTGTGCTGCACCTCGTCGAACGCCGTCGAGGTGGTGGCCTCGATCCCCGAGGACCGCGACGTGCTGTTCTGCCCCGACCAGTTCCTCGGTGCGCACGTCCGCCGCGTGACCGGCCGCAAGAACCTGCACGTGTGGGCCGGTGAGTGCCACGTGCACGCAGGCATCAACGGCGAGGAGCTGGCCGCCCAGGCCCGCAGCCACCCCGATGCCGAACTGTTCGTCCACCCCGAGTGCGGGTGTGCGACGTCGGCGCTCTACCTCGCCGGCGAGGGCGCGGTGCCCGACGACCGGGTCAAGATCCTGTCCACCGGCGGCATGCTCGACGCCGCCCGGGAGACGCGCGCCCGGCAGGTGCTGGTGGCCACCGAGGTCGGCATGCTGCACCAGTTGCGCCGTGCCGCACCCGATGTCGAATTCCTCGCCGTCAACGACCGCGCGTCCTGCGGGTACATGAAGATGATCACGCCCGCAGCGCTGCTGCGCTGCCTGATCGAGGGCGCCGACGAGGTCCACGTCGACCTGGACGTCGCAGCCGCGGCTCGACGCAGCGTGCAGCGCATGATCCAGATCGGGCAGCCCGGCGGCGGAGAATGACCGCCCCCCGGGGGATTGGCACGGCGGGCAGGAGCGAAGCGACCCGGGGGATTGGGGCGTGCGGCGGGGCCGGCTTCTGGCAGCAGCGGGCCGACGTCGTCGTCATCGGCACCGGCGTCGCCGGGCTCGCGGCCGCGCTCTCGGCGCATCGTCGCGGTGCCCGAGTCGTGGTGCTCGGCAAGGCGGGTGACACCGCGACGTTCTACGCCCAGGGCGGCATCGCCGTCGTGGTGCCGCGCACCGACGACTCGGTCGAGGCCCACGTCGCCGACACCCTGGCCGCGGGCGGTGGTCTCTGCGATCCCGCGACGGTCACCTCGATCGTGGCCGACGGCTACGCCGCGGTCGCGGACCTGGTCGGCTTTGGTGCGAGGTTCGACGAGGACGGGCGCGGGCGCTGGGCGCTGACCCGCGAGGGGGGTCACTCCCGTCGGCGGATCGTGCACGCGGGCGGTGACGCCACCGGAGCCGAGGTGCAACGCGCGCTGGATCGCGCCTCGGCCACGCTCGACGTCCGGCGGAACCACGTGGCCCAGCAGGTCCTGCACGGCGACGGCGCCGTGACCGGCGTCCTGGTCCACAACGCCGACGGCCCCGGCGTGATTCACGCACCGTCGGTGATCCTCGCGACCGGAGGCCTGGGCCACCTGTATCCCGCGACCACGAATCCCGACGGCTCGACCGGCGACGGTCTGGCCCTTGCCCTGTGGGCCGGGGTCGCGGTCAGCGACCTCGAGTTCGTGCAGTTCCACCCGACGATGCTGTTCGACGGGTCCGCGTCCGGGCGGCGCCCGCTGATCACCGAGGCCCTGCGCGGCGAGGGTGCGGTGCTGGTCGACTCCCGCGGCGCGCGCGTCACCGACGGCGTGCACCCCATGGGCGACCTCGCGCCCCGCGACGTGGTGGCCGCGGCCATCGACGCCCGGCTGCGCGCGACCGGCGACCCGTGCGTGTACCTCGATGCCCGAGCGGTGACCGACGTCGCGGTGCGCTTTCCGACGGTCACCGCGGCGTGCCTCGCCATGGGCGTCGACCCCAGCCGCCAGCTCATCCCGGTGGTTCCCGGCGCGCACTACAGCTGTGGCGGCGTCGTCACCGACGTCAACGGCGCCACCGAGATGGCGGGTCTCTACGCCGCGGGCGAGGTGGCGCGCACCGGAATGCACGGCGCCAACCGGCTGGCGTCCAACAGCCTGCTCGAAGGGCTCGTCGTGGGAGGCCGGGCAGGCCGGTCGGCAGCGGCACACGCCACCGAGACCGGCGCGGTGCATGCCCAGCCGGACCTCGGCGAGCGTCGAAACACCCTGCCACGCAAGGACTTGCAAGCGGTCATGGGACGGTACGCCTCGGTCGTCCGCGACGCGGATGGACTGCACGCGTTGACCGAGGCGCTGCAGTCGGCAACGCCGGCGCCGGTGCGCGGTCGCGCCGCGTTCGAGGACGCCGCACTCACGGCGACGGCGCAGGCAGTCGCAGCCGCGGCGTCCGAGCGCACCGAGTCGCGGGGATGCCACCACCGATCCGATCACCCGGAAGCCGACCCGGCCCGGGGCTTGAGCAGCACCGTGCGTCTGCGAGGCGGGCGCGTGACGGTCGACCAACCCGAAGGGGTGTGCTGATGCGACTCACCGATGACGAATGCGTCGAGGCCCGCGAGGTCATCCGGCGCGCCCTGTCCGAGGACCTGCGCTACGGCCCCGACGTCACGACCGAGGCCACCGTGCCGCCGGACGCGACCACCGTCGCGGCCATGGTGTCCCGCGAACCCGGCGTGGCCGCCGGTGTGGACCTGGCCCTGATGGTTCTCGACGACGTGCTCGGCAGCGGCGGATACCGCGTCGTCGACCGCGTCGAGGACGGCACCCGCCTCGAGGCAGGCGCCTCGCTGCTCACCGTCGAGGCGGCCACCCGCGGGTTGCTCACCGCCGAACGCACCACGCTGAACCTGGTGTCGCATCTGAGCGGCATCGCCACCGCCACGGCTCTCTGGGTCGAGGCCGTCGAAGGCACCAACGCGGCGATCCGGGACACCCGCAAGACGCTGCCGGGGCTGCGGATGCTGCAGAAGTACGCCGTGCGGGTCGGCGGTGGCGTCAACCACCGGATGGGTCTGGGCGACGCCGCGCTGATCAAGGACAACCACGTCGCCGCGGCCGGGGGAGTGCTGCAGGCCCTCAAGGCCGTTCGCACCGCTGCCCCCGATCTGCCCTGCGAGGTCGAGGTCGACTCACTCGAGCAGCTCGACGAGATCCTCTCGGAGAACGTCGAACTCGTCCTGCTCGACAACTTCCCGGTGTGGCAGACGCAGATCGCGGTGCAGCGCAAGAACAATCGCTCGCCGGCGACCAAGCTGGAGTCCTCGGGCGGGTTGTCCCTCGAATCGGCCGCTGCCTACGCGGGCACCGGTGTGGACTACCTCGCCGTCGGTGCCCTGACGCACTCCGTTCGGGTGCTCGACATCGGCCTCGACGTCTAGGGGTCAGTCCTCGTCGCCGCTAGTGTCGGACGACTTCGACGCGCTGCCCGCGGTGTCCTTGGCAGCGTCCTTGTCGGTGTCGTTGGCGGCGTCCTTGGCCGTCGTCGACGTGGTGTTGGTGGTCGCACCGTCGGCGCCGTCGCGACCTGGCGCGCCGGACACCGTGCCGCCGCTTCCGCCGAGTCCGCCCGAGCCACCACGCGTGTCGCCCGCGCCGGTCGCCGTGCCGCCGGTGCCACCGTCGCCGCCGTTGCCCACGGTGGCGGCGGTGCCGCCGTCTCCGCCCCGCCCGCCGATGGCCGAGTTTCGCGGGCTCTCGGCCACGCCTCCGGTGCCACCGTCGCCGCCGTCGCCGGACAGCATTCCACCGGTTCCTCCGGCGCCGCCCTGGCCGCCGGTGGCGACTCCGTCGGCGGTGTAGGCAACGCCGCCGTCACCCCCTCGGCCGCCGGTGCCGATCAGCATTCCGCCGTTGCCGCCGCGGCCACCGTTGCCTGCGGTCGCGGTGCCGAATCCGACGATGCTGAACGACCCGGTACCGCCCTTGCCGCCGTTGCCGAAGAGGCCGGCGTTGCCTCCGGTGCCGCCGTAGCCGCCGCGCAACCCGTAGCCGCCGTCGCCTCCGTTGCCGAACAGGAGGCCACCGTTGCCGCCGTCCTGGCCGGCGAAGCCATGGCCACCGTTGCCGATGAGCAGCCCGGCGTTCTGGCCGGGGCCGCCGTCGCTGATGAAGACCTTGACCATCGACCCGATGAACGTCCCGAGATCCGGTGCCGCGGTGCCGGGCAGCGAGGGTGCCGCGGCGGCGAAGCCCGCCGCAGACCCGGCCGGAACCGACGCGCGGTCGGTGCGGTCGTCGTCCCCGACGTTCGCCGCGGTTGCGATCGTGCGCAAGGTAGGAGTCGCGGTGATGGCGGAGTGGCCCGCCGAGGTGGTCGCGCCACCGGTGGTCGTCGCGGTGGGCACCGGACTGCTGACGCCCGCCGCCGCGGACTCGGCGACCACGGCGCCGCTCGGTGCCGGCTCGCCGCCGAGCAGGATCGCCGCGAGCAGTGGAGTGGGCGTCGAGGCGGCGGCCAGCGTCGGCGCATAGGCCTGCTCATGGGGGGCGCTCGACGGCACCTGGGACGCCACCGGCCGGGCACCGCGATCGCTGCCGGCCGGTACGGCGCCCGCGGCGACGGCGATGACGCCGACCGCGATGGCGGCAGTGAACATGGTCGGCCGGCTGACGTTGCTACTCGATGGTGGCATCCCGAGGTCTCCCCTGTGAGTCGATGGTGGCGATGAGCGCCCGGGTCGTTACCCACGGACCACACCCGGTAAACGTTCGTTCACGCTACCAGCAGTTATTAGCCAACATCTACTCGGGCGTCATTTCTTCGTGGTGACACCCCATGCGGCTCGGCCGAGCCGCTTTACCGTGACGTCGATTTGCCGACGTGAAAGACCTACGTGGCCGTGAACGGGGAGCCTGGTCAGGCCGTGGCGCCGCGCCGCACCAGGGACAGCACCACCGCTGCCGTGGCGAACAATCCGGAGAACGTGCGGTTGACGATCTTCTGCTGACGAGGGGTGTTGAGCCAGTGCAGCAGCCGCGCCGCCAGGCTGGTGTAGAGGCCCATGACGACCAGGTCGACCACGACCATGGTGGCGCCGATCGCGAGGTACTGCGGAAGCAACGGGGCCGTCGGCACCACGAACTGCGGCGTGACGGCGAGGAAGAACACCAGGCCCTTCGGATTCGTGGCGTTGACGAGGAACCCACGCAACACCAGCGCACGCCGTCCTCCGACGGCGGACGTCCCCACCTGCTCCTGGAGGTCCCTGGTGGCCGAGCGCCACTGCCGCACGGCGAGGTACAGGAGGTATGCGACGCCGAGCCACTTCACGACGTTGAACGCGACGATCGAGTTGGTGACCAGCGCACCCAGCCCGATGGCCACCAGCGTGAGCTGCAGCATGAGGCCGATCTCGAGTCCGAGGATGCTCCAGTAGCCGCGGCGGACGCCGTGGCTCAGACCGGTCGCCATCGATTGGATCGCACCCGCCCCCGGGGACACCGCGATGAGGATCGCCGCGCCGAAGAACGCCAGCCACGCCTGGAACGCCATGTCCGAAGTGTGGCAGGCCCCCGGGGCCGGCTCAACCGAGTTTTCGCCCCCGAACTAGGACGCGACGTCGGCGACGAACACCGCGACGTTGCGCGCTTGCCTGCGCGCCATGCCGGGCAGCGCCGCCACACCGTCACCGTTGGGTTCGATGCGCGGATTGACCAGATGAATGGTGTCGCGAGACATGCGGAGGTCGGCCTCGTTGGCCGCCAGAACGTTCTTCACCCAGTCCGTCTTGCCGTGGCCCAGCACGATGGCCACCTGGTCGCCCTTGCGGTAGGCCGTGACGATCGTCTCGTAGGTGCGGCCGGAGGTCCGGCCGCGGTGCTCGAGCTTGGCCAGTCCCGGTACGCGCCCGGCGAGCGGTTTGATCACCGGGTTGAAGTACTTGATCTGGATGCGGTCGAGCCAGGGCGGGAACATCCTCGGCAGGTCGGACATGGCGGCTCCAATACGATTTGGACTGCTCTGGGACAATAGTCAACGTGAGTGCTCCATCGCCGAAGTTGGCCCGCATCGACCTGCGTGGCGAACGGCTGTCCGTCGCCCATCTGCGCGCGGCGTTGCCGCGCGGTGGGGTCGACGTCGACGCCGTGGTGCCGGTCGTCCGGCCGATCATCGATGCCATCGTGGAACGGGGCGCCGAGGCGGCACTCGAGTACGGCGAACGCTTCGACCGCCTGCGGCCGGGGGCGGTCCGCGTTCCGGTCGGGAGTCTCGCCGCCGCGCTGGAGAGCCTCGATCCGGAGATCCGGGAGGCGCTGGAGGTCTCGATCGACCGGGCCCGCACCGTGCACGCCGATCAGCGGCGCACGGACACCACCACCACGCTCGCTCCCGGGGCGACGGTCACCGAGCGGTGGTTGCCGGTCGAGCGGGTGGGTCTGTACGTGCCGGGCGGCAACGCCGTCTATCCGTCGAGCGTGGTCATGAACGTCGTCCCCGCGCAGATCGCGGGTGTCGACTCGCTGGTCATCGCGAGCCCGCCGCAGACCGATCTGTCGGGGACCTTCCACGGACTGCCGCACCCGACGATCCTCGCCGCCGCCGCGCTGCTCGGCGTCGAAGAGGTATGGGCGGTCGGCGGAGCGCAAGCCGTGGCGCTGATGGCCTACGGCGGCACCGACACCGACGGTGTCGACCTCGCGCCGGTCGACATGATTACCGGTCCGGGCAACATCTACGTCACCGCGGCCAAGCGGATCTGTCGATCGCAGGTGGGCATCGACTCCGAAGCCGGACCGACGGAGATCGCGATCCTCGCCGATCACTCCGCCGACCCGGTGCACGTTGCCGCCGATCTGATCAGTCAGGCCGAACACGACGAGATGGCCGCCTCGGTGCTCGTGACCACCAGCGCCGAGCTGGCCGATGCCACCGACGTCGAACTCGCCGCACAGGTGGCGACCACGGTGCACCGCGAGCGGGTCACGGTGGCGCTGAGCGGCAAGCAATCGGCGATCGTGCTCGTCGACGACATCGACGCAGGGCTGCGGGTCGTCAATGCCTACGCCGCCGAGCACCTCGAGATCCAGACGGTCGATGCTCCCGCGGTCGCGAACAGGGTCCGTTCGGCCGGAGCGATCTTCGTCGGCGCGTGGTCGCCGGTGAGTCTCGGTGACTACTGCGCCGGGTCGAACCACGTGCTTCCCACCGCCGGCTGCGCGCGGCACTCGAGCGGTCTGTCGGTGCAAACCTTCCTGCGCGGCATCCACGTCGTCGACTACAGCGAGGCGGCGCTCAAGGACGTGGCCGGCTACGTCGTCACGCTGGCCAACGCGGAAAACCTGCCGGCACACGGCGAGGCCGTCCGGCGGCGTTTCGGCGGGCCGGAGCGCAGCGACTCGGAGATCGGACGCGCCAAGTGACGCAGAAGATCACCCTCGAGGACCTGCCGCTGCGCGAGAACCTGAGGGGCAAGTCGCCGTACGGCGCCCCGCAGCTGTCGGTGCCGGTGCGGCTGAACACGAACGAGAACCCGCACCCGCCCACCCAGGCCCTCGTCGACGACGTGGCGGCATCGGTGCGCGACGCGGCCGCGGAGTTGCACCGGTACCCCGATCGGGATGCGGTGCTGCTGCGCACCGACCTCGCGGCGTACCTGAGCGGTCAGATCGGCGTGCCGGTCACGGTCGACAACGTCTGGGCCGCAAACGGTTCCAACGAGATCCTGCAGCAACTGCTGCAGGCCTTCGGCGGGCCCGGCCGCAGTGCCATCGGCTTCGTGCCGTCGTACTCGATGCACCCCATCATCTCCGACGGAACGCAGACCGACTGGGTCGAGGCCAGCAGGGCCGACGACTTCGGGCTCGACGTCGAGGTGGCCGTGGCGGCCGTTCGCGACCACGCGCCCGACGTCGTGTTCGTCGCGAGCCCGAACAACCCGTCGGGTCAGAGCATCCCGCTCGACGACCTACGCCGACTCCTCGAGGCGGCACCGGGCATCGTGATCGTCGACGAGGCCTACGGCGAGTTCTCGTCGCAGCCGAGCGCGGCGCACCTGCTGGCGGACTTCCCGGCGAAGCTCGTCGTCACGCGCACGATGAGCAAGGCCTTCGCCTTCGCCGGGGGGCGGCTGGGCTACCTGGTGGCCGACCCGGCCGTCATCGACGCGCTGCTGCTCGTCCGGCTGCCCTATCACCTTTCCGCGGTGACGCAGGTGGCCGCGCGCGCCGCCCTGCGCCATGCCGACGACACCCTCGGCAGCGTGGCGACTCTCATCGCCGAACGCGACCGGGTGTCGGATGCACTGCGCGACATGGGTTTCCGCGTCATTCCCAGCGATGCGAACTTCGTGCTGTTCGGCGAGTTCGCCGACGCACCCGCCGCGTGGCAGCGCTACCTGGACGCCGGCGTACTGATCCGCGACGTGGGCATCCCCGGGTACCTGCGCGCCACCACCGGCCTGGTCGACGAGAACGACGTCCTGCTCGACGTCAGCGCGCGCCTGGCCGACACGGAACTCACCACCAGCAGCCCCATAGGAGCCTCATGACGAACCCGGCGAACCGCCGCGCGAGAGTCGAACGCAAAACCAAGGAATCGGATATCGTCGTCGAGATCGACCTCGACGGCACCGGTCAGGTGGACATCAGCACCGGCGTCCCGTTCTTCGATCACATGCTGACGTCACTGGGCAGCCACGCCAGCTTCGACCTCACGGTGCACGCCAAGGGTGACGTCGAGATCGAGGGGCACCACACGGTCGAGGACACGGCGATCGTGCTGGGCCAGGCGCTCGGCGAGGCGCTCGGTGACAAGAAGGGCATCCGGCGCTTCGGCGACGCGTTCATCCCGATGGACGAGACCCTGGCGCACGCCGCCGTCGACGTGTCGGGCAGGCCGTACTTCGTGCACACCGGCGAGCCGGAGTTCATGGTGCACTTCACGATTGCGGGATCCAGCGCGCCGTACCACACGGTCATCAACCGGCACGTCTTCGAGTCGCTCGCCTACAACGCGCGGATCGCCCTGCACGTACGCACGCTGTACGGCCGCGACCCGCACCACATCACCGAGGCCGAGTTCAAGGCCGTTGCGCGCGCGCTGCGGCAAGCCGTCGAGCCCGATCCTCGAGTGACGGGTGTGCCGTCCACGAAGGGCAGCCTGTGACGAAGAAGTCCGTGGTCGTCCTCGACTACGGTTCCGGCAACCTGCGATCCGCCCAGCGCGCGCTGGAACGCACCGGTGCCGAGGTCGAGGTGACGTCCGATCCAGGCGCAGCGGCCGCGGCCGACGGCCTGGTGGTTCCCGGCGTCGGTGCCTACGAGTCGTGCATGGTCGGTCTGCGGGCGGTCGGTGGTGACCAGATCGTCGCCGATCGGCTGAGCAAGGGGCATCCCGTGCTGGGGATCTGCGTCGGCATGCAGATCCTGTTCACCCGCGGAGTCGAGTTCGGCGTGGAGAGCGACGGCTGCGCACAGTGGCCAGGCGCCGTCGTCCGGCTGGATGCGCCGGTCATCCCGCACATGGGGTGGAACGTCGTCGACGCGGCGCCGGGCAGTACGCTCTTCCGCGGTCTGGACGCCGACACGCGGTTCTACTTCGTGCACTCCTACGCCGCGCAGAAGTGGGAGGGCAGTGACGACGCACGCCTCACGTGGGCGAAGCATCACGTGCCGTTCCTGGCGGCCGTCGAGGACGGTGCCCTGTCCGCCACGCAGTTTCATCCGGAGAAGAGCGGCGACGCAGGTGCGACGCTGCTCACCAATTGGGTCGAGGGGCTCTGACGACTTTGAATGACGCGCCGGTGAATGACGCACCGCTGATCCTGCTGCCCGCCGTGGACGTGGTCGAGGGCAAGGCCGTTCGACTCGTGCAGGGTCAGGCAGGCAGCGAGACCGATTACGGCTCCGCGGTCGACGCGGCCCTGGCCTGGCAGCGCGACGGCGCCGAGTGGATCCACCTCGTCGACCTCGACGCGGCGTTCGGCCGCGGGTCGAACCGGGAACTGCTCGCCGAGGTCATCGGACAGCTGGACGTGGCGGTCGAACTGTCGGGCGGCATCCGTGACGACGAGTCGCTGCACGCGGCACTCGAGAGCGGCTGCGCCCGAGTGAACCTCGGCACCGCGGCGCTGGAGAACCCGCAGTGGTGCGCGCGCATGATCGCCGAGCACGGCGACAAGGTGGCCGTCGGCCTCGACGTCAAGATCGTCGACGGTAGCCATCGGCTGCGCGGCCGCGGCTGGGAGACCGACGGCGGCGATCTGTGGGAGATCCTGGACCGGCTCGACGCCGAGGGGTGCTCGCGCTACGTCGTCACCGACGTGACCAAGGACGGCACCCTCAACGGCCCGAACCTGGAGCTGCTGTCCGCCGTCGCCGCGCGCACCGACGCTCCCGTCATCGCATCGGGCGGCGTGTCCAGCATCGACGACCTGCGCGCGATCGCCACGCTGACCGGCGAGGGCGTCGAGGGCGCGATCGTCGGGAAGGCGCTCTACGCCGGGCGGTTCACGTTGCCCGAGGCACTCGACGCCGTGAGTCGGTAGCCGCGGTGGCTCTCGACGTTGCGGACCTCGACGGTCTGGTCACCGCCGCCGCCGCGGTCCTCGACGACGCGGCCAAGCCGTTCATCGCGGGCCACCGGGCCGACTCCGCCGTGCAGAAGAAGGGCAACGACTTCGCGACCGAGGTCGACCTCGCGATCGAACGACAGGTGGTGGCCGCGCTCGAGTCGACGACCGGGATCGGCGTGCACGGTGAGGAATTCGGCGGTGCCGACCTGAAGTCCCCTCACGTGTGGGTGCTCGACCCGATCGACGGAACGTTCAACTACGCCGCGGGATTGCCGACGGCGGGAATCCTGCTGGGCCTGTTGCGCGACGGCGAGCCGGTGGCCGGGTTGACGTGGCTGCCCTTCACCGGCCAGCGATATACGGCGGTGGTCGGTGGCCCATTGCGCGTCAACGGGATCGAGCAGCCCCGCCTGGAGCGCACCAACCTCGACGACGCAGTCGTGGGCAGCGGCTCCTTCAACATCGACTCCCGCGGCAGGTTCCCCGGCGCCTACCGGGTGGCGTTCCTGGAGAAGTTGAGCCAGAAGTGCTCACGGATGCGGATGCACGGCGCCACGGGCGTCGACTTCGCCTACGCGGCGGCGGGCGTCCTGGGTGCCGCCATCAGCTTCGGTCACCACGTGTGGGATCACGCTGCCGGTGTGGCGCTCGTCCGCGCGGCTGGCGGCGTCGTCACCGACCTCGGTGGCGAGGAATGGACGATCGAATCGCAGTCGGCCCTGGCCGGATCGCCCGGTGTGCACGGCGAACTCCTCGAGGTGTTCCGATCGATCGGCGAACCGGGGGAGTACCGATGAACCACCATGGCGAAGGTCTGGCCGTGCGGGTCATCCCGTGCCTGGACGTCGACGCCGGGCGCGTGGTCAAGGGCGTCAACTTCGAGAACCTGCGCGACGCAGGGGATCCCGTCGAACTGGCGGCGGTCTACGACGCCGAGGGCGCCGACGAACTCACCTTCCTCGACGTCACCGCATCGTCGTCGGGTCGGTCGACGATGCTGGAGGTGGTGCGGCGCACCGCCGAACAGGTCTTCATCCCGTTGACGGTCGGCGGTGGCGTGCGCTCCATCGAGGACGTCGACACCCTGCTGCGCGCGGGTGCGGACAAGGTCTCGGTCAACACCGCCGCGATCGCACGGCCGGATCTGCTCGGGGAGTTGTCCCGGCAGTTCGGCTCGCAGTGCATCGTGCTGTCGGTCGACGCCCGCACGGTACCGGCGGGTGCGGCACCCACGCCGTCGGGCTGGGAGGTCACCACGCACGGCGGTCGTCGCGGCACCGGCATCGACGCCGTCGAATGGGCAAGGCGCGGAGCCGAACTCGGCGTCGGCGAAATCCTGCTCAACTCCATGGACGCAGACGGCACGAAGGCCGGCTTCGACCTCGACATGTTGCGTGCAGTGCGGGCCGCGGTCACGGTGCCCGTGATCGCCAGCGGCGGCGCCGGCGCGGCGGACCACTTCGCCCCCGCGGTCGACGCGGGTGCCGATGCGGTCCTGGCCGCCAGCGTGTTCCACTTCAAGGAACTGAGCATCGGCGAAGTGAAGTCGGCGATGGCGGAGCAAGGGATCGTGGTGCGATGAGCGCTTGCGCGAAGAGCCGAGGAACCAGATGAGCGCTTGCGCGAAGAGCCGAGGAACCAGATGAGCGCTTGCGCGAAGAGCCGAGGAACCAGATGAGCGCGAGCTTGGACCCCGCGATCGCGGCACGCCTCAAGCGCGACGCGAATGGCCTGTTCGTGGCGGTGGCGCAGGAGCGCGCCACCGGTCAGGTGCTGATGGTCGCGTGGATGGACGACGAGGCACTGGCTCGCACCCTGGCCACCCGAAATGCGACGTACTACTCGCGGTCCCGCGCCGAGTACTGGGTCAAGGGGGAGACGTCCGGGCACACCCAGTACGTGCACTTGGTGCGTCTGGACTGCGACGGCGACACGGTCTTGCTCGAGGTCGACCAGGTGGGGGCGGCCTGTCACACGGGGGCGCACGCCTGCTTCGACGCGGACGTGCTCCTCGCGGCGGACGGCTAGCGCCGACCCGACCCCGGACGCGTTGCAGGGGCGCTCCTTTCGGGGCGCCCCTGCGACGTGCGTGAAGTTCTAGCGGCCGTTGCCGACGGTGGAGGTGGCCGAGCCGACCTCTGCCTGCTGCTGGATGTCGTTCAGCCACGAATGGTGGTCGATGCCCGCGCTGGCGGGTGCGGCCAGACCGACCAGTGCGGCGGCAAATCCGGTGGCGACGGCACTGACGATGGCGGACTTCTTCATGGCGATCCCTCTTCCTCGACTGCTGCTGCGGTGCTGTCGGTCGGATCTTCCGGCCGGCTCTGTTCGGTGTAACTACGCAGGTCAGCGGTTCATTTCCGGTGGCAGTAATTGACCGACCGGTGGCAGGATCCCCTCGATTGGCACCGAAGCGGCGCCGTCCGTCACACGTCGTAGCGCGTCGCCTTGGCCCGCGCGGACCAGCGGCCCTCGGAGTAGCCCACCCGAACGGGATGCGAGAAGGCCGTGGTCACGTTGTCGGTCGTGACGACCTCGCGGGCGAAGCCCGATGCCACCGTGCGGCCGTCGGCGATGAGCAGCGCGTGCGTCGTGGTGGTGGGAAGTTCCTCGAGGTGGTGGGTGACCAGAATCGACGCGACGTCGGGATGCGTGTCATCGAGGCCGTCCATCGTCTCCAGCAATTGCTCGCGGGCCGCGACGTCGAGGCCGGTGGTCGGTTCGTCGAGGAGCAGCAACCGGGGCTCGGCGACGAGTGCTCTGGCGATCAGTGCCCGGCCGCGCTCGCCCTGGGAGAGCATCGGCCACCGGTCGTCGGCCTTCTGCGACAACCCGACCGAGTCCACCATCGCGTCGGCGCGCGCCAGTTCGGCGGGGCCGGGCGTCCATCGGATCGGCAGGTCGATGGTGGCGGTGATGCCGGTCAGCACCACCTCCCGCACGGTCAGCGGGGATTGCAGTCGGTGTCGTGGGTTGACGTGTCCGATGTGGCGTCGCACCGCTGCCAGGTCTACCCGCCCCATCTGCTGGGCGAGGACCCTGACCGTTCCCGTGGTCGGAAAGGTCACCGCCGCACAGAATCCGAGCAGCGTGCTCTTGCCCGCCCCGTTGGGGCCGAGCAGCGCCCAGTGGTCACCGGGTTCGACGGTGAGGGAGATGCCGTCGATGATCTGCTTGCCGTCGCGGCGGAACGTGACGTCCGCCAGTTCGAGGACGGGCGTCACGCCGACTGACGCTGCCGCAGCACCTCCAGCGCCTTGTCGGCATGGGTGTCCATGCTGAACTCGCTGGCGATGACGTCGAGCACCGTGCGGTCGGTGTCGATGACGAACGTGGTGCGCTTGACCGGCATCAGCTTGCCGAGCAGCCCGCGCTTGACGCCGAACGCCGTGGCGACCGCGCCGTCGACGTCGGACAGCAACGGGTAGTCGAAGTTCTGCTGCTCGGCGAACTTGGCCTGCTTGGCCACGGCGTCGGCGCTGATGCCGACCCGGGTCGCGCCGACGGCGGCGAAATCGGCGGCGAGGTCGCGGAAGTGGCAGGCCTCCTTCGTGCACCCCGGCGTCATCGCAGCCGGGTAGAAGAAGAGGACGACCGGCCCGCCCGCGAGCAGGCTGGTCAGGCTGCGGGCCGTTCCGGTCTGATCGGGCAGTTCGAAGTCGGCGACGCGGTCGCCCTGCTTGATCGATGTCATGGGCAGTCACGCTACGCCCCGTTCGTGCACCGCCGTGGCCGTGCACGACTGCACCGGGAAAACCGTTGGCGTCCCGAGTGTTCGGGGTGACAAGCTCACGGTGATGGTCGAACTCGACGCCTTCACGGCCCACGGATACGCCCGCATCGAGCAGGCGGTGCCGCGCGCGGTCGCCGACGATGCGCGCGACCGGCTGTGGCGCCGGCTGGGTGCGTCACCCGACGGTCCGTGGACCGAGCCGGTGCGCTGGACCGCCGATCTGACCGGGGCGGGGCCGTTCGGCGAGTTGGTGGGCAGTTCGGCCCTCGCGGCGGCGCTCGACCGGATCTGCGGCGTCGGCCGGTGGCGTCCCCGCGGATCGCTGGGCAACGTGCCGGTCCGGTTCCCGGTGCCGCCCGTGGCCGACGACCGGGGCTGGCACGTCGACGCGAACACCCCGGGCGCCGACGGGTCGTGGTCGGTCTCCGGCCGGCCGCACACGGTGCTGCTGCTCACCCTGCTCTCCGAGGTGGGACCCGACGATGCGCCGACCCGGATCCGCGCAGGTTCGCACCGCGACGTTGCCCGGGTGCTGGGTCCCGACGCACTGGACCCCTTCGTCGCGGGTCCCATCGTCGACGCGGCGAGCGCGAGCCGACCGGTGCACCGTGCGACGGGCGCGCCGGGGGACATGTACGTGCTGCATCCGTTCACCGTGCACGCCGCCGACGAGCACCGCGGGCGCACGCCGCGATTCATGGCGCAGGCGCCGATCATGCTGACGAGCCCGGTGGAGCCGGGAGCCGCGACACCGCTGGCGTCGGTGTTCGACTAGCTGAGTCGCGGCGCCGTGCCCGCGATCTGGGAGGATCGACGCGTGCAACACGTCACCAGTCCTTCGCGCGAGCGCTCGTCGGCCGCTGCGGATTCGTCGCTCGCCGTGACCACCTCGCGTGAGACCTTCCGCGCGCTGGCCGCCGAGCACCGGGTGGTTCCGGTGACTCGCAAGGTGCTCGCCGACAGCGAGACGCCGCTGTCGGCCTACCGCAAGCTGGCAGGCAACCGGCCCGGCACCTTCCTGCTGGAGTCCGCCGAGAACGGCCGGTCGTGGTCGCGGTGGTCGTTCATCGGGGCGGGCGCCCCGTCGGCGCTGACCGTGCGCGACGGGGAAGCCGCCTGGTTGGGGGTGACCCCGAAGGACGCGCCGAGCGGTGGCGACCCGCTGCAGGCGCTGCGGTCCACGCTCGACCTGCTCGCGACGGCTGCGGTTCCCGGGTTGCCGCCGCTGTCGAGTGGACTGGTCGGGTTCTTCGCGTACGACATGGTCCGCCGCCTGGAGCGGCTGCCGTCGACGACCGTCGACGATCTCGGACTACCGGACATGCTGCTGCTGCTGGCCACCGATGTCGCCGCCGTCGACCATCACGAGGGCACGATCACCCTCATCGCCAACGCGGTGAATTGGAACGGCACCGAGGAACGCGTCGACTGGGCCTACGACGACGCCGTGGCGCGCCTCGACGTCATGACGGCCGCGCTCGGCCAGCCGCTGGGATCGACCGTCGCGACCTTCAGCCGTCCGCAGCCCCAGCACCGCTCGCAACGCACCGTGGAGGAGTACACGTCCATCGTCGACAAGCTGGTCGGCGACATCGAAGCCGGTGAGGCGTTCCAGGTGGTGCCCTCGCAGCGGTTCGAGATGGACACCGCAGCAGACCCGTTCGACGTCTACCGCATGCTGCGGGTCACCAACCCGAGCCCGTACATGTATCTGCTCAACGTTCCGAACGACGAGGGAGAACTCGACTTCTCCATCGTCGGTTCCAGCCCGGAGGCGCTGGTCACCGTCAAGGACGGCAGGGCGACGACCCACCCGATCGCGGGAACCCGCTGGCGCGGCGAGACCGAGGAGGAGGACGTCCTGCTCGAGAAGGACCTGCTGAGCGACGAGAAGGAGCGCGCCGAGCACCTGATGCTCGTCGACCTCGGCCGCAACGACCTGGGGCGGGTGTGCGTGCCGGGGACGGTCCGCGTCGAGGACTACAGCCACATCGAGCGCTACAGCCACGTCATGCACCTGGTGTCGACCGTGACCGGGGAACTCGCGCCGGACAGGTCGGCGCTCGACGCCATCACCGCGTGCTTCCCCGCGGGGACGCTCTCGGGGGCGCCGAAGGTCCGCGCCATGCAGCTCATCGAGGAGGTCGAGAAGACCCGGCGCGGCCTCTACGGCGGTGTCCTGGGTTACCTCGACTTCGCGGGCAACGCCGACTTCGCCATCGCGATCCGGACCGCGCTGATGCGCTCGGGCACCGCCTACGTGCAGGCGGGCGGCGGCGTGGTCGCCGACTCGAACGGCCCGTACGAGTTCGCGGAGGCGTCGAACAAGGCGCGGGCAGTGCTGGCGGCCATCGCCGCCGCCGAGACACTGGCCGAGCCGTGACCCGGATCGGCCAGCTGCTCCTGGTGACGGCGGCCCTGGCGCTGTGGGGGGCCTCGCGTCTGACGTGGGTGACCCTGGAGTCGGCCGACGGGCTGGGTCAGCCCCGCACGACGACGTTGTCAGGGGCGGATTGGTCTGCGGCGATGGTGCCCGTCGCACTTCTGCTCGCCGCGGCCGCCCTGGCGCCGCTGGCCGTCCGCGGCTGGGCGCTGCGGGCCGTTGCGGTGCTCCTCGCGGTGGTGAGCGCGGGGCTCGGGTACCTGGCCATCTCGCTGTGGGTGGTGCCCGACGTGGCCGCCTATGCCGCGTCGGCCGTCGACCTGCCGGTGCATGCGCTGGTCGGGAGCGACCGCCAGTACGTCGGTGCGATCCTCACGCTGCTCGCGGCCGTCATGACCCTGGTGGCGGCCGTGCTCCTGCTGCGATCGGCGAAACACCCCCGCGTGACGAGCACGAAGTACGCCGCGCCCGCTGCCCGGCGCGAGGTGGCGGCACGTGAGCCGGCGGCGGAATCCGGTGACGAGAAGTTGAACGAACGCTTGATCTGGGATGCGCTCGACGAGGGTCGCGACCCGACCACCGATCACACCGAGGGTCGGTGACGGTAGATGGCCGGCTGGCGGTTACGCTTGGATTCTGAACGATCCGGTTGCATCCGGGTCCCCGGACCTGCTCGGAAGGACATCGACGGCACATGAGCCCGGCTACCGTGCTCGACTCCATCATCGAGGGAGTCCGCGCCGACGTCGCCGCGCGCGAAGCCGCGCTCAGTCTGACCGACGTCAAGGCCAAGGCGAAGGCCGCGGCCCCGGCGCGTGACGTACTCGCCGCGCTGCGCGAACCCGGTATCGGTGTCATCGCCGAGGTGAAGCGGGCGAGCCCGTCGCGCGGGGCGTTGGCCAACATCACCGACCCCGCCAAGCTGGCCAGCGCCTACCAGGACGGCGGCGCCCGCGTCATCAGCGTCCTGACCGAGGAGCGTCGGTTCCACGGGTCGCTCGACGACCTCGACGCCGTCCGCGCGGCGGTGTCGATTCCGGTCCTGCGCAAGGACTTCATCGTGGGCCCGTACCAGATCCACGAGGCGCGTGCGCACGGTGCGGACATGCTGCTGCTTATCGTCGCCGCTCTGGAGCAGCAGGCCCTCGAGTCGATGATCGACCGCACCGAGTCCCTCGGCATGACGCCGCTGGTCGAGGTGCACACCGAGGAAGAGGCCGACCGGGCACTGCAGGCCGGTGCGCGCGTAATCGGCGTCAACGCAAGGGATTTGAAGACCCTCGAGGTCGACCGCGACTGCTTTGCGCGCATCGCACCGGGCCTGCCCTCGAACGTGATCCGCATCGCCGAGTCCGGTGTCCGCGGCACTGCCGATCTGTTGGCCTACGCCGGAGCCGGCGCCGATGCCGTCCTGGTCGGTGAAGGTCTGGTCACCAGTGGTGACCCGCGGAGTGCGGTGGCCGATCTCGTCAACGCAGGCAATCACCCGTCCTGCCCCAAACCGTCGCGCTGACCTGGCGCGAACCGCTCGCGCGATGAGAACGATGCGATGAGCCGCCTGCGCGAAGAGAAGAAGATCCGATGAGCCGTTTGCGCGAAGAAGAGAACTCCATGTCCGATCTCGCCGGCGCGGAGCTGCCGCGTTCGAGTGCAGCCGTCGCGGAACCCACGGTGCACGACCCCGACGCCAGGGGACACTTCGGCGCCTACGGCGGCCGGCTGGTGCCCGAGGCCCTGATGGCCGTCATCGAAGAGGTCACCGCCGCCTACGAGAAGGCGCGCACCGACCAGACGTTCCTCGACGAACTCGACCGCCTGCAGCGCGACTACAGCGGGCGTCCGTCACCGCTCTACGAGGCCACGCGGCTGTCGGAGCACGCCGGGGGAGCGCGGCTGTTCCTCAAGCGAGAAGACCTCAACCACACCGGGTCTCACAAGATCAACAACGTGCTCGGCCAGGCGTTGCTGGCGCGTCAGATGGGCAAGACGCGCGTCATCGCCGAGACCGGCGCGGGTCAGCACGGCGTGGCCACGGCCACCGCGTGCGCGCTCCTCGGCATGGAGTGCGTGGTCTACATGGGTGCCGTCGACACCGCGAGGCAGGCGCTCAACGTGGCCCGCATGCGGCTGCTGGGGGCGCGCGTGGTCTCGGTGGAGTCCGGCTCGAAGTCGTTGAAGGACGCCATCAACGAGGCGTTCCGCGACTGGGTGAGCAATGCCGACGCGACGTACTACTGCTTCGGCACCGCCGCCGGCCCGCACCCGTTCCCCACGATGGTGCGTGACTTCCAGCGCGTCATCGGGCTCGAGGCGCGCGCCCAGATCCAGCAGCGGCTGGGTCGTCTGCCCGACGCGGTCACGGCCTGCATCGGTGGTGGTTCCAACGCCATCGGCATCTTCCACGCGTTCATCGACGATCCGGGCGTTCGGCTGGTCGGTTACGAGGCAGCTGGCGACGGCGTCGAGACCGGTCGGCACGCCGCGACGTTCACCGGCGGAACGCCTGGCGCGTTCCAGGGCTCGTTCTCCTACCTGCTGCAGGACGAGGACGGGCAGACCATCGAGTCCCATTCGATCTCGGCCGGTCTGGACTACCCGGGAGTTGGTCCCGAGCACGCGTACCTCAAGGACATGGGGCGGGCCCAGTACCTGCCGATCACCGATGCCGAGGCCATGGACGCGTTCGCGCTGCTGTGCCGCACCGAGGGCATCATTCCCGCGATCGAGTCCGCGCACGCCATCGCCGGGGCGCTCAAGCTGGGCGTCGAACTCGGTGCAGGCGCGGTGATCCTGGTGAACCTCTCGGGCCGCGGTGACAAGGACGTCGAGACCGCTGCCAAGTGGTTCGGTCTCTTCGACGACGAGGGAGCCGCGACGTGACGAGTCGACTGACCGACCTGTTCTCCGCGTGCCGCGCCGAGGGGCGTGCGGCGCTGATCGGTTATCTGCCCACCGGTTACCCCGACGTCGCGACGTCGATCGACGCCATGGTCGCGATGGTCGAATCCGGTTGCGACATCATCGAAGTCGGCATCGCCTACTCCGACCCGGGGATGGACGGGCCGACGATCGCCGCGGCGACCGAGATGGCTCTGCGCGGCGGTGTGCGGGTGCGCGACGCGCTGTCGGCGGTCGAGGCGATCAGCAACGCAGGCGGCAATGCCGTGGTGATGACGTACTGGAACCCCGTGTTGAAGAAGGGCGTCCAGCCCTTCGCGCGCGACCTCGCGTCGGCGGGCGGACTGGGCCTCATCACGCCGGACCTCATTCCCGAGGAGGCCGACCAGTGGATGCAGGTGTCCGACGAGCAGAACCTCGACCGGATCTTCCTGGTCGCCCCGTCGTCGACGCCCGAGCGGCTGGCCGCAACCGTCGAGGCCTCGCGCGGATTCGTCTACGCCGCCTCCACGATGGGCGTGACCGGCGCACGTGACGCCGTGTCGAACATGGCGCCGGAACTGGTCGCCCGCGTCAAGGAGGTCTCCGACATCGCGGTCGGGGTCGGTTTGGGCGTGCGCTCGCGCGCGCAGGCGGCGGAGATCGGCGCCTACGCGGACGGGGTCATCGTCGGCTCGGCGCTCGTGACCGCGCTGGCCGACGGCATCCCGGCGGTCAGGGCGCTGACCGAGGAATTGGCCGACGGAGTGCGACAGAGGATTTCCGCGTGACCCTGACTGTTCTGGCCTACCTGCCCAGCCCCGACCAGGGAGTGTGGCATCTCGGCCCGTTCCCCATCCGGGCCTACGCGCTGTGCATCCTGGCGGGTATCGTCGCCGCTCTGATCATCGGCGACCGTCGCTGGTCGGCGCGCGGCGGTGAGCCGGGCGTCATCTACGACATCGCGCTGTGGGCGGTTCCATTCGGTCTCATCGGTGGCCGGCTCTATCACGTGCTGACCGACTGGTCGACGTACTTCGGCGAGGGCGGCAAGGGTTTTGGTGCGGCGCTGCGGATTTGGGACGGCGGCCTCGGGATCTGGGGTGCCGTCGCGTTGGGTGGCGTCGGTGCGTGGATCGGATGCCGCCAACGGGGCATTCCCCTGCCTGCGTTCGGCGACGCGATTGCGCCGGGGATCATCCTCGCGCAGGCCATCGGCCGACTGGGCAACTACTTCAATCAAGAGCTGTACGGCAGGCCGACGACGGTGCCGTGGGGGCTCGAAGTCTACGAACGGCGCAATGCCGCGGGCTATCCCGACTCCCTGAACGGCGTGTCGACGGGGCAGCTGGTCGACGTCTTCCACCCGACGTTCCTCTACGAACTGCTGTGGAACCTGCTGGTCTTCGGGCTCCTGCTGTTGATCGACAAGCGATTCCGCATCGGTCACGGAAGGCTGTTCGCGCTGTACGTGGCCGGTTACTGCCTCGGTCGGTTCTGGATCGAGCTGATGCGTAGCGACTACGCGACGACGATCGGCGACACGGGCATTCGCGTCAACACCTTCACGTCGACGTTCGTGTTCATCGCTGCGGTGGTCTACGTCATGGTCGCCACGAAGGGCCGCGAGGAGCCGTGGACGCTGCGGGGCAAGGACACCGTGGCGGGTGGCGAGTCGGTGGTCGACGACGCTGCCGAGAACGTGACCGCGGCCGCCGCGACCAGTGGACTGGTCGCCGCTGCGGTGGTGGCAGGCAAGGAAGACGAACCCGCGTCTCGAGCTGGTGATGACGGCATAGTGGACGACGGCCCAGCGGACGACGGCCTAGTGGACGACGAAGACTTCGACGGCAAGAGGTCCGAGGCCGCTGCGGAGGCCGAGGATCTGGTCGAGCAGGTAGAGACCGCCTCGTCCGAGGACATCGCCGAGGCGGAGGCATTCGCCGAGGCAGGCGAAGAGTCGGATCACGCCGCCGTGGACGACGTCGCAGTCGGCGACGAAGACTTCGACGGCAAGAAGTCCGAAGCCGCTGCGGAGGCCGAGGATCTGGTCGAGCAGGTAGAGACCGCCTCGTCCGAGGACATCGCCGAGGCTGAGGCATTCGCCGAGGCAGGCGACGAGGCCGACGACGCAGGCAAGCCAGAAGCTGGCCTCGGTTCGGTCGACGGTGACGAGGTGGTCGCAGCCGAAGGCGATGCCGCCGAGGTCCAGGAAGCGGCCGCAGAAGGTGCGTTCGAGGCCGAGACGCTCGCCGCCGACCTGGGTGCAGAAGCCGATGCCGTCGCATCGACCGAGGATCCTGCCGACGACGCCGAGGCTCTGGTCGAGGACGCTCCGGTCGAGGACGCGCCGGCCGAGGACGTGCCGACCGAGGCAGATTCCGCGGCTCCCGAAGAGGGGCTCGGCTCCGTCGACGGTGACGAGGTCACTGCCGCGAAGGGCGACGCCTCCCAGGTGCACGCGGCTGCGGTCGCGGGTGCCGACGACGCCGAGGCGCTCGCGGACGGGGTACGCGACGAATCCGAGACGGGCGAAGCCAGCGAGGTCACCTCGACCGACGCGGCTCCCGAAGAGGGTCTGGGTTCGGTCGACGGCGATGAGGTGTCTGCTGCCGAGGGTGACGCCGATGAAGTGCACGCGGCTGCGGTAGTTGGTGCCGGTGAGGCCGAGTCGTTGGCCGATGACGTGGCCGGCGAGGACGTTTCCGAGGAGACATCGGACGCGGCAGCGTCATCAAGTGATGGCAGCGCCGAGTCGAGTGCCGCGCCTGAAGAGGGGCTGGGTTCGGTCGACAGCGATGAGGTGTCTGCTGCCGAGGGTGACGCCGATGAGGTGCACGCGGCTGCGGTAGTTGGCGCCGGTGAGGCCGAGTCGTTGTCTGATGACGTGGCCGGCGAGGACGTTTCCGAGGAGACATCGGACGCGGCAGCGTCATCAAGTGATGGCAGCGCCGAGTCGAGTGCCGCGCCTGAAGAGGGGCTGGGTTCGGTCGACGGCGATGAGGTGTCTGCGGCCGAGGGTGACGCCGATGAGGTGCATGCGGCTGCGGTAGTTGGCGCCGGTGAGGCCGAGTCGTTGGCTGATGACGTGGCCGGCGAGGACGTTTCCGAGGAGACATCGGACGCGGCAGCGTCATCAAGTGATGGCAGCGCCGAGTCGAGTGCCGCGCCTGAAGAGGGGCTGGGTTCAGTCGACGGCGATGAGGTGTCTGCGGCCGAGGGTGACGCCGATGAGGTGCATGCGGCTGCGGTAGTTGGCGCCGGTGAGGCCGAGTCGTTGGCTGATGACGTGGCCGGCGAGGACGCTTCCGAGGAGACACCGGACGCGGCAGCGTCATCAAGTGATGACAGCGCCGAGTCGAGTGCCGCGCCTGAAGAGGGGCTGGGTTCGGTCGACGGTGACGAAGTGTCTGCCGCCGAGGACGACGCCGCAGAGGTGCACGACGCGGCGGTGGCTGGGGAAGAGGACGCGAAGGCCCTCTCTGGCGACACCACGACGCCTGCCGCCTCCACGACGCCTGCCGCCTCCACGACGCCTGCCGCCCCGGCAACGCCTGCGGCCTCCACGCTGCCCACGACTGGACGGACCCGTCGACGGTGGTGGCAGCGCAACCGCGGCTGATTGATCATCGTCGCCTGAGCGCCATCGCGGTCTGGCATGCTGGGCCGCATGACTGAACCGCAGTTCGGTGGCCGCGAAGATGGAACTCCGTCGACGCCGCCCCCGCCGCCGCCGGGTTACTCCCAGCAGGACCAGACCCAGCAGGGTTTCTCCCAGCCGGGCTACCCGCAGCAGGGCTACCCGCAGCAGCAGGGCTATCCGCAGCAGGGCTACGGACAGCAGTACCCGCCGCCACCGGCCGGCGGCTACTACGACCCGGTGGCCCCATACGGCAGGCACCCCGTCAGCGGTGAGCCGTACTCGGAGAAGTCCAAGCTCGTCGGCGGACTGCTGCAACTCGTCGGGCTCATCGGCCTCGTCGGAATCGGCCGGATCTACCTGGGCTACACCAAGCTCGGCGTGATCCAGCTCGTCGTCGGACTCCTCACCTGCGGCATCGCTGCCGTGGTGTGGGGAATCATCGACGCCGTGCTGATCCTGACCGACAAGGTCCGCGACCCGGAGGGCCGCCCGCTCCGCGATGGCACCTAGGGCGATCACCCGTCCCACGCGGGGTCACGTTGCGGTCGGCGCCGCGGCGTTGGTCGCCGGCGGCCTCGCTTACGTCGGGTTGGCCGATCCGCACCGTCCCGGTTTCCTCTTCCCGCTCTGCCCGTTCAAAGCATTGACGGGACTGGAGTGTCCTGGCTGCGGTGGCATCCGCATGACGCACGATGTCCTGCACGGCGACTTCGCAGCCGCGGTCACGGACAACGTCTTCGCGCTCGTCGGGTTGCCATTGCTGGCGGTGTGGCTACTGGTGCGATGGCGTCGCGGCCAAACGCTGATGCCCGTACCGGCCATGGTGACGATCGCCGTCGCGGCGGTCGCGTGGACCGTGGTGCGCAACGTGCCCGGGTTTCCCCTGGTACCAACGTTCGTCACAGGGTAGACCTGACAGTGCGCTGATAGAATCGGCACTCGGGCCGCTGTAGTCCCGGAAATCATTTCCGGACTGCGGAGGTACTCCTCGATGCTGTTCTCGGCATTGCCCAACGCGCAGGGTCTCTACGACCCGGAGCACGAATCCGACTCGTGCGGCGTCGCCATGGTCACCGACATCAAGGGCCGCCGCTCGCACGGCATCGTCGCCGACGGCCTGCTGGCCCTCGAGCATCTCGATCACCGCGGCGCTGCCGGCGCCGAGACCAACAGCGGCGACGGCGCGGGCATCCTCATGCAACTGCCCGTCGATCTGCTGAGGGAGGTTGTCGACTTCGAACTGCCGCCGCCGGCTGCCGACGGCACCAACGCCTTCGCCGCCGGCGTCTGCTTCCTGCCCATGGATCCCACCCAAAGGGCCGCGGCGATGCGGCGCGTCGAGGGGATCGCCGAGGACGAGGGACTCGTCGTCCTCGGGTGGCGCTCGATGCCGGTCGACCCCGACGGCGCAGACCTTGGAGAGACCGCCCGAGGATGCATGCCGCACATGGCGCAGTTCTTCGTCACCGCGCCCGAGGTCGACGGAAAGCGGCTCGGCGGAATCGATCTCGACCGTCGGGTGTACCCGTTGCGCAAGCGGGCCGGCCACGTGCCGAGCGACGACGACGCCGGAACCGGCGTCTACTTCACGGGTCTGTCCAGCCGCACCATGACCTACAAGGGCATGCTCACCACGAAGCAGCTGCCCCTGTTCTTCACCGACCTGCGCGACGAACGATGCACCAGCGCCATCGCGATCGTGCACAGCCGCTTCTCGACGAACACGTTCCCGTCCTGGCCGCTGGCCCACCCGTTCCGCTTCGTCGCGCACAACGGCGAGATCAACACCGTCCGCGGCAACCGGAACCGGATGCACGCGAGGGAGGCGATGCTGTCGAGTCCCCTGATCGGCGGCGACCTGGCGCGGCTGTCGCCGATCTGTACGCCGGACGCGTCGGACTCCGCATCGTTCGACCAGGTGCTCGAGCTGCTGCACCTCGGTGGTCGGAGCCTGCCGCACGCGGTGATGCTGATGATCCCCGAGGCGTGGGAGAACAACACCGCGATGGATCCCGCGCGCCGCGCGCTGTGCCAGTTCAACGCGTCGATCATGGAACCGTGGGACGGGCCCGCCTGCGTCACGTTCACCGACGGCACCGTCGTCGGAGCGGTGCTGGATCGCAACGGGTTACGGCCCGGTCGGTGGTGGCGCACCATCGACGACCGGATCATCCTGGCCAGCGAGAGCGGCGTGCTGCCCATCCCGTCCGCCGAGATCGTCGCCCGGGGCAGGCTCGAGCCCAACACGATGTTCCTCGTCGACACCGCAGCCGGACGGATCATCTCCGACGCGGAGATCAAGGCCGAGATCGCTGCCGACCATCCGTACGACGAATGGTTGCACGCCGGGCTGCTCGACGTCGCGACGCTGCCCGATCGCGGCAGGATGCAGCCCGACCACGATTCGGTGGTGCGCCGCCAGATCGCCTTCGGCTACAGCGAAGAGGATCTGCGAATCCTGTTGACCCCCATGGCCGCATCGGGTGGTGAACCGCTCGGCTCGATGGGCACCGACACCCCCGCGGCCGTGCTGTCACAGCGCTCCCGGCTGCTCTACGACTACTTCGTCGAGATGTTCGCCCAGGTCACCAATCCTCCGCTGGACGCGATCCGCGAGGAGATCGTGACGTCGATGGCCCGCGTGATGGGCCCCGAGCACAACCTGCTCGAGCCGACACCCGCGTCGTGTCGGCAGATCCTGCTGCGTTGGCCGGTTCTCGACAACGACGAGGTGAACCGGATCGTCCACATCAACGACGACGGCGACCACCCGGGATTCCAGACTGCGGTGCTGCGTGCGCTGTACGACGTCGAACGTGGCGGCGAAGGCCTGACCGACGCCCTGGAGGACCTCCGGCTGCGTGCGTCGGAGGAGATCGCCCGTGGCGCCCGCACACTGGTGATCTCCGACCGCGACTCCGACCACACCCGCGCGCCGATTCCGTCGCTGCTCGCGGTGTCGGCCGTGCACCACCACCTGGTGCGGACCAAGGAGCGCACCACCGTCGCCCTGGTGGTCGAGAGCGGCGATGCCCGCGAGGTGCATCACATCGCCCTGCTCATCGGCTTCGGTGCCGCGGCGGTCAACCCGTACCTGGCGTTCGAGTCGATCGAGGACCTCATCCGCGAGGGCGAGCTGACCGGGATCGAGACCAAGACCGCGGTCCGCAACTACCTCAAGGCGCTCGGCAAGGGCGTGATGAAGGTGATGAGCAAGATGGGCATCTCCACCGTCGCGTCCTACACCGGCGCACAGGCGTTCGAGGTGGTGGGCATCGACCGCGAGGTGGTCGACGAGTACTTCACCGGCACCCCGGGCAGGCTCGGCGGCATCGGTCTCGACGTCGTCGCCGAGGAGGTCAAGCTGCGGCACCGGCGCGCCTACCCGGAGAACCCCACCGAGCGCGTGCACCGGCGGCTCGAGGTCGGCGGCGAGTACGCGTTCCGGCGAGAAGGTGAACTGCACCTCTTCACCCCCGAAACCGTCTTCCTGCTGCAACATTCGACGAGGACCGGCCGCGACGAGGTCTTCGCGCAGTACACCGACGAGGTCGACCGGCTGTCCCGCGAGGGCGGAACGCTGCGCGGGCTGTTCGAACTGAAGAAGGGTCAGCGGCCGCCGGCGCCGCTCGACGAGGTCGAGTCGATCGAGTCGATCTGCACCCGGTTCAACACCGGCGCCATGAGCTACGGGTCGATCTCCGCCGAGGCGCACGAGACCATGGCCATCGCCATGAACCAGATCGGCGGCCGCTCCAACTCCGGGGAGGGCGGCGAGGACGTCGACCGGCTCTACGACCCGCGGCGTCGCAGCGCGGTCAAGCAGGTCGCCTCCGGTCGGTTCGGCGTGACCAGCGACTACCTGGTCAACGCATCGGACATCCAGATCAAGATGGCCCAGGGTGCCAAACCCGGTGAGGGCGGTCAGCTTCCCGGCTACAAGGTGTACCCGAGCATCGCCAAGACCCGGCACTCCACACCCGGCGTCGGACTGATCTCGCCGCCGCCGCATCACGACATCTACTCGATCGAGGATCTGGCGCAACTGATCCACGATTTGAAGAACGCGAACGACCAGGCCCGCATCCACGTGAAGCTGGTCAGCTCCGTCGGCGTCGGGACCGTTGCGACCGGGGTGTCGAAGGCGCACGCCGACGTCGTGCTCATCTCCGGCTGGGACGGCGGCACCGGCGCGGCTCCGCTGACGTCGCTCAAGCACGCCGGCCTGCCCTGGGAGATCGGATTGGCCGACGCCCAGCAGACACTGGTGCTCAACGGTCTGCGCGACAGGATCACCGTGCAGGCCGACGGCGGCATGCGCACGGCACGCGACGTGATCGTGGCCGCGCTGCTCGGGGCCGAGGAGTTCGGCTTCTCCACCGCACCTTTGGTGGTGGCCGGCTGCATCATGATGCGGGTCTGCCACCTCGACACCTGCCCGGTGGGCGTGGCCACGCAGAACCCGGAGCTGCGGGCCCGCTTCAACGGCAAGCCGGAGTTCCTGGTCAACTTCTTCCGGTTCATCGCCCAGGGCGTGCGGGAGTACCTCGCGGAGTTGGGCTTCCGCAGCATCGACGAGGCCGTCGGGCAGGCCGACGTGCTGGACACCGCTGTCGGCGTCGCGCACTGGAAGAGCAAGGGGCTGGATCTGAGCCCCATCTTCGCGATGCCGAAGAACGCGCACGGCGAGCAGCTCACCCAGCGCCGGAAGGTCAAGGATCAGTACCACGCCCTGGACCAGGCGCTGGACAAGACGCTGATCGCGCTCGCCGAGGGCGCGCTGGAGGACGCCCACCCGGTGCGGCTGGATCTGCCGGTGCGCAACGTCAATCGCACGGTGGGCACCATGCTCGGCGCCGAGGTCACGCGGCGCTACGGCGCGCAGGGTCTGCCGACCGACACCATCCACGTCACGCTCAGCGGGTCGGCGGGGCAGTCGATCGGCGCCTTCCTGCCGCCGGGCGTCACGATCGAACTGATCGGCGACGCCAATGACTACGTCGGCAAGGGACTTTCGGGCGGCCACATCGTCGTCCGCCCGCCCGACGACGTGCTGTTCATCCCCGAGGAGAACGTCATCGCAGGCAACACCCTGCTCTACGGTGCGACCTCGGGTGAGGTCTACCTGCGGGGTCGGGTGGGGGAGCGCTTCTGCGCCAGGAACTCCGGGGCCGTCGCGGTCGCCGAAGGCGTCGGCGACCACGCCTGCGAGTACATGACCGGCGGCCGCGTGGTCGTGCTCGGCCCGACCGGTCGCAACATGGCGGCAGGCATGTCGGGCGGCATCGCCTACGTGCTGGGGCTGGACCCGGCCGACGTCAACCCGGCGATGGTCGAGCTGCAGCGTCCCGAGTCCGAGGACCTCGAGTGGCTGTGCCAGACCGTCACGGCGCACGCGCACCTCACCGGGAGCACGGTGGCCAGGTCGCTGCTGTCGGACTGGCCAAGGCGCAGTGCGCAGTTCACCAAGATCATGCCCACCGACTACCAACGCGTGCTGCAGGCGACCCGGATGGCGAAGGCCGAGGGGCGCGACGTGGACGCGGCGATCATGGAGGCGACCCGTGGCTGACCCCACCGGATTCCTGAAGGTGCCCAAGGTCGAGGCGCCCAAGCGGCCCGTCGACCAACGTGTCGGCGACTGGCACGAGGTCTACGAACGTCAAGATCCCAAGGACCGTGCGCGGGAGGTGTCCGAGCAGGCGCGTCGCTGCATGGACTGCGGAATTCCGTTCTGCCACTCGGGTACTGCGGGCTGTCCCCTGGGCAACCTGATCCCCGAGTGGAACGACCTGGTACGGCGGGGCCGGTGGGACGCCGCGAGTGATCGCCTGCACGCCACGAACAACTTCCCGGAGTTCACCGGGCGGCTGTGTCCCGCGCCGTGCGAGTCGGCGTGCGTGCTCTCGATCGGCGAGGACACCACCGGTGGCGCCGTCACCATCAAGCGCATCGAGAACACGATCGCCGACCAGGCGTGGCGGCTGGGTCTGGTGGAGCCGCAGCCCGCCGCGATCGCCACCGGCCGCAGCGTGGCCGTCGTCGGTTCGGGCCCCGCGGGACTGGCTGCCGCGCAACAACTCACGCGCGCCGGTCATCACGTCACGGTCTACGAGCGTGACGACCGGATCGGCGGACTGCTGCGCTACGGCATCCCGGAGTACAAGCTGGAGAAGTCGACGCTCGATCAGCGGCTCGCGCAGATGCGCGCCGAGGGCACCCGTTTCGTCACCGAGTGCGAGGTCGGCGTCGACCTGAGCGTCGAGGCGCTGCGCGACCAGCACGACGCCGTGGTGCTCGCAGTCGGCGCGCTGCGGGCACGCGACAACCTGGTCGAGGGTCGCGAGCTGCGCGGTGTGCACCTTGCGATGGACCACCTGGTGCCCGCGAACAAGGAGTGCGAGGGCGACGGCGAGTCGCCCATCTCCGCCAAGGGCAAGCACGTGGTGATCATCGGCGGCGGCGACACCGGGGCCGACTGCCTCGGCACCGCCCACCGGCAGGGCGCCATCTCGGTCACCCAGCTCGACTACAACCCCGAGCCACCCGGACAGCGCGACGAGTCCCGGTCACCGTGGCCCACGTGGCCGCTGGTGCTCCGCACCCGGCTCTCCCCGGCACACGCCGAAGGCGGCGCCCGTCGCTACGAGGTGGCCGTGCAGCGCTTCGTCGGCGACGACGACGGCAACCTGCGCGCACTCCAGATTGCGGAGGTCAAGGTGCAGCGCGACGCGGAGGGACGCCGGGTCGTCACTCCGGTCGGCGAGCCGATCGAGATTCCCTGCGACCTGGCACTGCTGGCCATCGGCTTCGAGGGCGTGGAGCACATGGCGCTGCTCGACGGGCTGGGCCTGAACTTGAACGGGCGCGGTGCGCTGCCCTGCGGGTCGGACTGGCAGACCGAGGCCCCCGGGGTGTTCGTGTGTGGGGACGCCCACCGCGGCGCGTCGCTGATCGTGTGGGCCATCGCCGAGGGTCGCAGCGCGGCGCACGCGGTCGACGCGTACCTCATGGGCGAGTCCGAGCTTCCTGCGCCGGTCAGGCCCGGCGCGCTTCCGCTAGCCGTCATCTGAATCGATTAGGGACTATGCTCACCAGACGTGAGTAGACGCGGAAAAATCGTCTGTACCCTTGGTCCGGCCACTGGCTCCGAAGAGATGGTGAAGTCCCTCGTCGAGGTGGGCATGGACGTCGCCCGGCTCAATTTCAGCCACGGCGACTACGCCGACCACGAGGCCAATTACAACTACGTGCGCAGCGCGTCTGACGCCACGGGGCGTGCGGTCGGCGTGCTGGCCGATCTGCAGGGGCCCAAGATCCGGCTGGGCCGGTTCGCCACGGGCGCCACGCTGTGGACCGCCGGCGAGACGGTGCGGATCACCGTCGACGACTTCATGGGCACCCACGACCGGGTGTCCACCACCTACAAGAACCTTGCGATCGACGCGTCGCCGGGCGACCGCCTCCTGATCGACGACGGCAACGTCGGCTGCGTCGTCGAGCACATCGACGGCAACGACGTGGTCTGCACCGTCACCGAGGGCGGACGGGTCAGCAACAACAAGGGCCTGTCGCTTCCCGGCATGAACGTCTCGGTGCCCGCCATGTCCGAGAAGGACATCGCCGACCTGGAGTTCGCGCTGCAACTCGGCGTCGACCTGGTGGCGCTGTCGTTCGTCCGCTCGCCGTCGGACATCGAACTCGTCCACGAGGTCATGGACCGCGTCGGCCGCCGCGTGCCCGTCATCGCCAAGCTGGAGAAGCCCGAGGCCATCGCGGACCTCGAGGCCGTGGTCCTGGCGTTCGACGCGATCATGGTCGCCCGCGGCGACCTCGGTGTGGAGCTGCCCCTGGAGGCGGTCCCGCTGGTCCAGAAGCGCGCGATCCAGATGGCGCGCGAGAACGCCAAGCCGGTGATCGTCGCCACGCAAATGCTGGAGTCGATGATCGAGCACTCCCGCCCCACCCGGGCGGAGGCGTCCGACGTCGCGAACGCCGTCCTCGACGGTGCCGACGCGGTGATGCTGTCGGGCGAGACGTCGGTGGGCAAGTACCCGCTGGAGGCCGTCCGCACGATGGCCAGGATCGTCACGGCCGTCGAAGAGAACTCCACGGCGGCCCCGCCGCTGACACACGTGCCGCGCACCAAGCGGGGCGTCATCTCGTACGCGGCGCGCGACATCGGCGAGCGGCTCGACGCCAAGGCACTGGTGGCGTTCACCCAGTCCGGCGACACGGTCAAGCGGCTGGCACGGCTGCACACCCCGCTGCCGCTGCTGGCGTTCACGCCGTTGCCCGAGGTGCGTAGCCAACTGGCGCTGACGTGGGGCACCGAGACGTTCATCGTTCCGCACATGCAGACCACCGACGGCATGATCCGGCAGGTGGACGAGTCGCTGCTGTCGCTGGGCCGCTACAAGCGCGGCGACCTGGTGGTCATCGTCGCAGGTGCCCCGCCCGGCACAGTAGGCTCGACCAACCTGATCCACGTGCACCGGATCGGCGAGGACGACCACGCGTAGCAAGTGATTCGAGGAGGCCCTTCGGTTGTCTGGCCCTTCGTCGTCCGGCCCTGAGGCTACTGGCACCGAGGCCCCCGTCGGTGACGCGTCGCATCCGGACTTCCTGGAGTTGCTGCGGGTCCTCGACCTGACCCGTGTCGGTGACGACGCGTTCACCGGGTCGCACCCCAGCAAGAACCCCATCCGGACGTTCGGCGGCCAGATGATGGCGCAGGCGTTCGTGGCGGCCAGCCGCACGGTCGATGCCCGGCTGCCGCCGAGTGCGTTGTCGATGCACTTCATCGCCGGTGGCGATCCCGAGGTGGACCTCGAGTTCTCGGTGGTCCGACTGCGCGACGAACGGCGCTTCGCCAACCGTCGCGTCGACGTGACCCAGGGCGGCCTGCTGCTGGGGTCGGCGCTGGTGTCGCACCTGTCCGGCGGCCGCGGCCTCGAGCACGACGTCGACGTTCCCGACGTGGCGCCCCCGCACGACCTCCCGGGGATCGACGATCTGCTGCGCGGGTACGAGGAGACCGTGCCGCACTTCGCGAACGCGTTGCGGCCGATCGAGTGGCGCTACACCAACGATCCGGCGTGGGTCATGCGGGACCGCGGTGGGAGCCTCGCGCACAACCGGGTGTGGATGAAGTCGCAGGGCGCGATGCCGGCGGACCCCGTGCTCCATGCCGCGGCGCTGGTGTACTCGTCGGATACGACCGTGCTCGATTCGATCATCACGACCCACGGGCTGTCGTGGGGCTTCGACCGCATCTTCGCCGTCACGATGAACCACTCGGTGTGGTTTCACCGCCCGATCCGGTTCGACGACTGGGTGCTCTACTCGACCGTGTCGCCGGTGGCCGCGGAATCCCGGGGGCTGGGCACCGGGCACTTCTTCGACGAGTCCGGACGCGTGCTGGCCACCGTCGTCCAGGAGGGCATCGTCAAGTACTTCCCGGGCCGCTAACGCGACGGGGTGGTGCTGAACTGGCCGTCGACCCGATCGGTGAGCTGGTCGATGCACCCGTCGAGCGCCTGCTGGTCCGACCCGGCGCGGGACACGCAGTCGAGGTAGTCGGTGCCACCGACTTCTCGGAACACGCCGGCCCACACCGCAATGAAGGCCAGCGAGACGACGACGGCCACGGCGCCGAGCACGATGCCGGCGACCGCGATTCCGCCGTTGTTCGCCTCACCCCGCTTGACCCGGCCGCGGGCGACGATGCCGATGATCACCGCGGCGACGCCGAACACGATGCCGCCGAGCACCGACCAGAACGACAGCAGCCCGACGATGCCAAGGATCAGTGCGGTGATGCCCAAGCCGTTGCGCGGCGCCACCGGTGGCGGTCCGTACTGGCCGTACTGGTACGGGTAGCCCCCGTAGCCGGGATATGGCTGTTGCGGCGGTGGCGGCGGCGGATATCCGCCCGGATACCCGGTCATGTCTGCCGAGAATACGCGTCGCGGCCCACCGTCACGACGGGACAGCACGCCTCGTCGGGCAACTGATGCGTCGCGACGACCACCGCGCGGTCGGCGGGGAACATCGCGCCCGGTGTCAGCAGATCCATCGTGATGCGGTGCGCGGCCGCGGCATCGAGATGCTCGGTCGGCTCGTCGAGCAGGACGATCGGAAAATCCGATACCAACGCCCGGGCCAGCAGCAGTCGCCTGCGCTGTCCGGCGGAGACGGCGGCCGCACCGCCGTGCAGCACGGTGGCCAGGCCGGCGGGAAGGCCGTCGACCCACGCCCGGAGCCCGACGGCGTCGAGCGCGGCGTGCAGTTCGGCGTCGGTCGCGTCGCCGCAGGCGACGAGCAGGTTGTCCCGGACCGTCGTGTCGAACAGGTGGGCGTCCTCGGGGAAGAAGCCCGCCGCGCCAAAATCCCGGTGTGCCTCGGCGATCGCCAGCAGCAGCGTGGTCTTGCCCGCACCGCTGGGACCGACGACCGCGAGGCGGTCACCGGCGACCACGTCTGGTGCCGCGACGGCGGGCCGCTGACGAGTGGATCCGGGTGCGGTGAGGTCGGCGAGTCGCTGCAGGGCGATGCGTGCCCGCACCAGGTGGACGGCGGCGGCGGGCAGCGCCGTCGTCGCCTCGAATGCCGACAGCGGCAGCAGGACGAGGATCGCCGCCGTGGTCGGTGCCAACGCGGATCCCAGCGACAGTGCAGCGACGACCGCGCCGAGCACGCTGGCCCCGATGGCCAGGGTCGGCGCAGCGGCAGCCGCGGCGGCGGGCAGGGCGGCGCGATCGGATGCCGCACCCCAGTCGCGTTGGCTCCGCGTACATTCGGCGACGACGTGGTCGAGTCGGCCCGCCACCCGCAGTTCGGGCCCGTGGTCCAGCGCGAGCATCGCCGCGGTGTCCCGGGCCGACCGGTGTCCGGCCGCGACGTCCTCCTCGGCTGCTGCGGCGCGGGCCGCCAGCCACGGCGCGACGCACCCCGCCACCGCGAGGCTGACCGCCAGCACCAGCGCTGCACTGACGGAGATGAACGCCAGCGCGGCCACCGCGGCCGTGGAGAGGACGGCGGCGACCACGATCGGAAGCACGGATCGGACGAGGACGTCGGACAATTCGTCGACCGACCCGCCCAGCCGCGACGCGAGTTCACCGCCGTGCCAGCGCATCGCGGTCTCGCTGGGCGCGTGGGCCAGTCGGCGGTACAGGCGCGTGCGTGCCGAGCCGGCGGCACGCAGTGCGGTGTCGTGGGTGGCGAGCCGCTCGCAGTATCCGAGGACCCCGCGTGAGATGCCCAGCGCGCGTACGGCAACGACCGCCACGGTGAGGTCCAGCACGGACGGCATCTGCCAGGCCCTGGCGATGAGCCAGGCAGAGACCGCCGCCAACCCCAGCGCGCTACCGAGCGATGCGACGCCGAGGGCGGCAGCTGCCGCCAGCCGGGGCAGCCGGGGTCGAAGCAGGTCGAAGGCCCTCGCGGTCACGCGGATTCGGGGCTCGTCAGTGGTGGACAAGGACCTCACCTCCGACCTGGACGACGTGATCGCCGATCGCCGTGACCTCGTCGCGGTGGCCGACGACGACGACGGTCGCTCCCGCCCGCGCGCGGTCCACGATCGCCGCCAGCACCCGCGCCTCGGCGGCGGCGTCCAGGTGCGACGTCGGTTCGTCGAGCAACAACACCGGCGCGGAGGAGCCGAGCGCGCGGGTCAGGCCGAGCCGCTGGCGCTGCCCGAGTGACAGCCCGACGCCGTTGCGTCCGATGGGGGTGTCGAGCCCATCCGGCAACTCGGCCACCACCTCGTCGAACCCCGATGCCCTGCAAGCGGTCTCGAGATCGTCGAGCGGGCCGAACAGTTCCAGGTTCTCGCGTATCGTGCCCGGGATCAGCACCGGCCGCTGCGCGAGCCAGGCCACCCGGGACCACCACGCGGTGCGATCGAGTGTGGTGACGTCGCACCCGTCGATCAGCACGCGGCCCGACGTCGGCGGAGTCAGTCCCAGGATGGCCTGCAGCACGGTGCTCTTGCCCGCACCGTTGGGTCCGGTGAGCACGGTCACCGCCGCGGGTGGCAGGTCGGCGGTGAGGCCGTCGGGCGCCAGTCCGTCACGGCCGGCGACGCTCAGCGCCTCGAGGCGGACGTGCACCGCGCCGACGGGGACGCGGCCGTCCCCGGCGGCAGGGTGGGGGAGTTCGGCGAGCAGTGCGCGTGCCCGCTCCAGCGCGGTCTTGCCGTCCTGAGCGGCATGGAATTCGGTGCCGACGCGGCGCAGCGGCCAGAAGACTTCGGGGGCCAGCAGCAGCGCGGTGAGCGCGTCGGCCAGCGCCACGTCGCCGAACACCAGACGCAGCCCCACGCTGACCGCGACCAGCGCGACGCCAAGGGTGGCAAGGAGTTCGAGGACCAGTGAGGACAGGAACGCGATCCGAAGGGTGGCCAGCGCCGAGCGTCGGTGGGCATCGCTCAGTTCCGTGATGCGCACCGCTGGGCCATCGGCGCGGCCGAGCGCACGCAGCGTAGGGATGCCCGCGACGAGGTCGAGCAGCCGGGACTGCAGCGTGCCCATCGCGGCGAGTGACGCCGTCGACCGATCCCGGGTCACCAGGCCGATCAGCACCATGAACAACGGGATCAGCGGTAGCGCGATGAGGACGATCACCGCGGATTGCAGGTCGTACCAGGCGATCGCCACGACCGCGGCCGGGGTGACGATCGCCGCCAGCACGACGGCGGGCAGGAACCGGGTGAAGTAGGGGCGGAGGCCGTCGAGGCCATGCGTCACCAGCAGCGCAGCGTCGTCTCGGACCTCCGCGAGGCGGCGGGGTGGCAAGGCGGTGACCCGTTCGAGTACGTCCCGGTTGAGTTCGGCGATGGTCGCCGTGGCGCCGTGCTGGCTGAGCCGGGCCTGGGCCCACTGGGCGGCCGCACGGACGAACCACAGCGCGGACAGCAGTGCCAGGGCGGGCCACCAGTGCTCGAGGGTGCGGCTCTGCGGGTCGGTGACGATCCCTGCGGCGACGTGTGCCAGCGTGACGGCACCTGCGATGGCGCTGGCCCCGATGACGGTTCCGCAGCCCACCGACGCGGCGACGTGTCGCCGCATGGCGGGGGAGGAGGTCGGCGGTGTCATCGGGTGCGCCGTGACAGCCCGACGGGGTCGGGTATCCGCTCGGCCGAGATCCGTTGCCGGAACACCCAGTACGTCCATCCCTGGTAGCCGATCACCAACGGCGTGATGAGCAGCGCCGCCCACGACATGATGGTCAGCGTGTACGGCGCCGACGACGCGTTGTCCACGGTCAGACTCCACGCGGGATCGAGCGACGAGGGGATCACGTTCGGGTAGAGCGAGCCGAAGAGCAGAATCACGACGGAGGCGACCACCGCAGCCGTGCAGGCGAACGCCCAGCCGTCACTGCCGCGTCCCCACACCAGCATCACGGCGGTCAGCTGTGCGGCGACGGCGATGCCGAATGCCAGCCAGGTCCAGTCCTTGCCGTAGAACAGCTGCGTCCACAGGCCGAAGCCGGCAACGACGATCGACACCGGGAGGCCGAGGAGCGCGGCGAAGTGCGTGGCCCGAACGCGCACGGCGCCTTCGGTCTTCAGCCGGATGAACACCGCCCCGTGGAAGGCGAACAGGCCCGCGGTCGCCAGCCCACCGAGCAGGGTGTAGCCGTTGAGCAGGTCGGTGACCCCGAGGTGCATCTGTTCGTCGGCGTCGACGGGAAGCCCCCGCACGATCGCGGCGAACGCCACGCCCCACAGCACGGCGGGCAGCCACGAGCCGGCCGCGATGGCGCGGTCGGCCCAGCTGCGCCAGCGGGGGTCGTCGATCTTGCCGCGCCACTCGATGGCGCAGACCCGCACGATCATGCCGAGCAGGATCGCGAGCAGCGGCAGGTAGAGGCCGGAGAACAGCGTGGCGTACATCGCCGGGAAAGCGGCGAACATGGCGCCGCCCGCGGTGATCAGCCACACCTCGTTGCCGTCCCACACCGGTCCAATGGTGTTCAGTACGGCCCGCTGGTGGCGTTCGCGCTCGGCGTCGGCATCGCCGCCAGGCGCGTCGGCATCGCCGCCAGGCGCGTCGACATCGCCGAACCACCGCATGAGCATGCCGACGCCGAAGTCGAAGCCCTCGAGCACGAAGAAGCCGAGGAACAGTGCGGCCAGGGCGATGAACCAGAAGTCTTGAAGTGCCATGTCGTGCTCCTAGTACGCGAACGACAGTGGGGCGACGGCGTCGTCCCCCGGTGGCGCGGGCGGCGTGGGTTCGGCGTCGTGCTCGAGCGGGCCCTCGACGACGTACCGGCGGATGAGCCAGAACCAGATCACCGCGAGCACCGCGTAGAGGGCGGTGAACAGGATCAGCGACGTCAGCACCAGGCCCACCGAATGTCCTGACACGCCTTGGGCGACGGTCAGCCGCAGGTCTTGGTCGCCGGTCGGGTTGGGCACCACCACCCAGGGCTGCCGTCCCATCTCGGTGAAGATCCAGCCTGCGCTGTTGGCGAGGAACGGCGTGGGGAGGGTGAGCAGACCGAATGTCGCGAACCACCGCTGCCGGGGGAGGCGCCCGCGCCGGGTGAGCCAGAGCGCGACGACCGCGAACAGCGCGGGTACCGCGAGCAGCCCGATCATCGCGCGGAACGACCAGTAGGTGACGAACAGGTTCGGCCGGTAGTCGCCGGGACCGAATTGGGTCTCGTAGCGCTCCTGCAGATCGTTGACGCCTTCGAGCGTGACGCCCTCGAACTGGCCCTGGGCCAGGAAGGGCAGCACGTAGGGCACCTCGATGAGGTGGGTCACGCTGTCGCAGTTGTTGTGCCTGCCGACGGTGAGGATGGAGAAGTCAGGGTCGGTCTCGGTGTGGCACAGCGATTCCGCCGACGCCATCTTCATCGGTTGCTGCTCGAACATGAGCTTGCCCTGGACGTCGCCGGTATAGGCCAGTGCACCCGCGGAGACGAGGGCGACGAGGCAGCCCAGGATGGTTGCCGGTCGGTACATGGTCCGCGCCTGCTCGGGGTCGGGTGTGCGCACCAGCCACCAAACGCACACGGCGGCGACGAACGTCCCGGCGGTGAGGAACGCGCCGGCCACTGCGTGCGAGAACGCTGCCGTGGCGGTGTTGTTCGTGAACAGCGCGACGATGCTGGTGAGTTCGGCTCTCCCCGTCTCCGGGTTCACCCGGGCGCCGACCGGGTGCTGCATCCAGGAGTTGGCGGCGATGATGAAGAACGCCGATGCGTTCACCGCGATGGCGACGATCCAGATGCAGGCCAGGTGTACGAGCCGGTGCAGCCTGGTCCAGCCGAATATCCACAGCCCGATGAAGGTCGACTCGAAGAAGAACGCGACCAAGCCCTCCATCGCCAAGGGTGCGCCGAAGACGTCGCCGACGAACCGGGAGTACTCACTCCAGTTCATCCCGAACTGGAACTCCTGCACGATTCCGGTGGCGACGCCGAGCGCGAAGTTGATCAGGAAGAGCTTGCCGAAGAACTTCGTGAGCCGGTACCACGCCGGATTGCCCGTGACGACCCACGCGGTCTGCATCGCCGCGATCAGCGGTGCCAGTCCGATGGTCAGCGGAACGAACAAGAAGTGGTAGACGGTCGTGATGCCGAACTGCCACCGTGAGACGTCGAGCGCGTCCATGTGCACCTCTTTCGGGGCCCCGTTGCCCTACCTACGACACATCGTAGTAGGTGCGGACCGGGGGTCCCAGGAAAGTGGCGAACGCCTCGTCTAGCTGGTGGTGTCCCTGGCCGACGGTGCGTCGGGGCTGGGTGCGACCGGGTCGGATGCCACCGGCGCCGACGTGGTGGGCGCTGCCGGGGACGCTGCCATGCGGTCGTGCAGTGCGCTCGTCGTGCGCCGGATGCCGATGGCCGCGACCACTTCGAGCAGCCCGATGGCGATGAGCCAGATGCCGACGACCAGTGCCAGCGTCTCCATCGACGTCAGGGGTGAGGCGAGTACGACGACGCCGGCGATCAGGCTGATGACGCCCACGAAGACGTTCCAGCCACGCCCGGGCAGCGTCGGGTCGCTGATCGCGGAGATCGTCGTCGCGACGCCACGGAAGATGAAGCCGATCGCGATCCAGATGGCCATCAGCAGGACGGCGTCGTACAGGTGCCGGAACGCCAGGACGGCCAGGATCAGGGAAGCCGCGCCGCTGATGAACAGCAGCACGCGGCCGCCTGCCGCCACGTCGAGGCTGAACGCGAACACCACCTGCTGGATGCCGGTGATGAGGAGATAGGCGCCGAAGAAGATCGCCGCGACGGCGATCGAGATGTCCGGCCACGCGACTATGGCGATGCCGAGGGCGACAGCCAACACGCCCGAGACCAGAGCCGATTTCCACAGGTGGGGCAACAGACTTGGGCCCGCGTGGGTTGTCATTCCCGCAGTGTTCCACAGCGTCATCGAGGGAGGGCCGATTCGCGCTCGTACACGCCCGTAGCGCGCGATAACGCCGTCATCGACTACCGAAGGTCGTTAATGTTCCGTTACCGGCCATGCGTGCTGGCTCAACGGTCGTTAACCTCCTCCGCTGGAGGGGACGACGACGGCCCGACGAAGAAAGAAGAGGCAACTCGTGTCAGTTGGAAAGATGTGGCGCCTTGCTGCGGCGGTCGCCGCGAGCGGCGCACTGATCGTTTCCGGGTGTTCGTCGAGCACCGACAGTGCAGGACCGTCGACGAGCACGACTGCGGCGAATGCCAGCAAGGTCGACGAGATCGCCAACACCGTGCCCGAGGACATCAAGTCGTCCGGGAAGCTCATCGTCGGCGTGAACATTCCGTACGCGCCCAACGAGTTCAAGGACGAGACGGGCAAGATCGTCGGCTTCGACGTCGACCTGATGAACGCGATCGCCGCCACGCTCGGCTTGACCCCCGAGTACCGCGAGGCCGACTTCGCCAAGATCATCCCGTCGATCCAGGGTGACAGCTTCAACGTGGGCATGTCCTCGTTCACCGACACCAAGGAACGCGAGGCCTCGGTCGACTTCGTCACCTACTTCTCGGCAGGCACCAGCTGGGCGCAGAAGCCGGGCGCGGGGATCAACCCGACCGACGCCTGCGGCAAGAAGGTCGCGGTCCAGGCGACCACCACCCAGGAAGTCGACGAACTGCCCGCCAAGAGCAAGGCGTGCACCGATGCCGGCAAGCCCGCCATCGAGATCATCCCGTTCGACGGCCAGGATGCCGCCACCAACGCCGTCGTCCTCGGCCAGGCCGACGCCATGTCGGCGGACTCACCGGTGATCTCGTATGCGATCAAGCAGAGCAACGGCAAGCTCGAGCAGGCCGGCGAGATCTTCGACTCGGCGCCCTATGGCTGGCCGGTGAAGAAGGGCTCGCCGCTCGCGCAGTCGCTGCAGAAGGCGCTCGAGCACCTCATCGAGAGCGGTGACTACAAGACCATCGCCTCGAACTGGGGTGTCGAGAACGGCATGATCGACAAGCCGGTCATCAACGGCGCGGTCAGCTGACTCTCCCGATGAGCGCTTGCGCGAAGAGAAGTCATGCCCGATGACTTCTGACGCATCGTCGCCACCCGGCGGACCCGCGGCGATCGACGCCGTGCCACTGCGGCATCCGTGGCGCTGGGTGGCGGCGATCGTCATCGTCGTCCTCGTCGGGCTGTTCCTGTACGGGGCGGCCACCAACCCGGCCTACGGCTGGAAGACCTATGTGCAGTACCTGTTCAACGACCGCATCATGCTCGGGGTGTCCAACACGCTGCAGCTGACCATCTACTCGATGGTGCTCGCGATCGTGCTCGGCGTGCTCCTGTCGATCATGCGGCTGTCACCCAACCCGGTGTTCCGGTCGGTGTCCTGGGTCTACCTCTGGATCTTCCGCGGCACGCCGGTGTACGTGCAGCTGGTGTTCTGGGGCCTGATCCCGGTCATCTATCAGAAGATCCAGATCGGGATTCCGTTCGGACCGACGTTCTTCCAGCTGGACGTGCAGAGTCTGTCGATCCCCTTCCTGCTGGCGACCCTCGGGCTCGCGCTCAACGAGTCGGCGTACATGGCCGAGATCATCAGAGCGGGAATCACTTCGGTGCCCGAGGGCCAGAGCGAGGCGTCGACGGCGCTGGGCATGTCGTGGGTGATGACGATGCGCCGGACGGTGCTGCCGCAGGCGATGCGGGTGATCATCCCGCCCACCGGCAACGAGGTCATCAGCATGCTGAAGACCACCTCGCTGGTCACCGCGGTGCCCTACGCGTTCGACCTATACAGCATCGCCAGCCGCGAGATCGCCGCGCGTACCTTCGAACCCGTGCCGATGCTCCTGGTGGCCGCCACCTGGTACCTGATCATCACCAGCGTGCTGATGGTCGGTCAGTTCTACCTCGAGCGGTACTTCTCCCGTGGTGCGTCGCGCAAGCTCACCACCAAGCAACTCGAGGCGCTGGCCAAGGCGCAGTTGGGAACGGGTGCGGCATGACGCCGATGGTGCGCGCCGAACAGGTGTGCAAGAACTTCGGCGCCCTGAACGTGCTGAAGGGTGTGACGCTCGAGGTCGAACGCGGCCAGGTGCTGTGCATCGTGGGTCCGTCGGGGTCGGGCAAGTCGACGTTCCTGCGGTGCGTCAACCACCTCGAGCAGGTGAACGCGGGTCGGCTGTACGTCGACGGGGACCTCATCGGCTACCGCGAACGCGGCGGCAAGTTGCACGAGCTGGCCCCGAGGGACGCCGCGCGGCAGCGACGCGAGATCGGCATGGTGTTCCAGCACTTCAACCTGTTCCCGCATCGCACGGCTCTGGGCAACGTCATCGAGTCGCCCATTCACGTCAAGGGGCTGAAGAAGAACAAGGCGCTGGAGCGGGGCCGGGAACTGCTCGACCGCGTGGGCCTGGCCGACAAGGCCGAGGCCTATCCGGCCCAGTTGTCCGGTGGTCAGCAGCAGCGGGTGGCGATAGCCAGGGCACTGGCGATGGATCCCAAACTGATGCTGTTCGACGAGCCGACCTCCGCGCTGGATCCCGAGCTGGTCGGCGAGGTGCTCGAGGTCATGAAGGAATTGGCGACCGAGGGCATGACCATGCTGGTGGTCACCCACGAGATGGGCTTCGCGCGCGAAGTCGCCGACGACCTGGTGTTCATGGACGCCGGCGTCATCGTCGAACGGGGTAACCCCCGCGAGATGATGGCCGACCCGAAACACGAACGCACGAAGGCGTTCCTGTCCAAGGTTATGTAGCCGGGTGGTATAGCCGGGTGGTGTAGTAGGAACCATGCGCGAACCGGCGGCACCCGACCCCGCCGCGCCGCTGTGGCGTGCCGCGCAAGGCTTCCGGCTGCTGAGCTGCGGTTACGCGGCGTACTTCCAGGTCGTCGTCAACGACGACCTCCAGCACCACGGGCTGGGGTGGGGACTGTTCGCCGTCCTGCTCGTCTGGAGTGCGGCGTGCGGGTTCGCCTACCTGGAGGGCTTCGGCCGTCGGCCGGCGTGGGTCGGCGCCGAATTGCTGGTGGTCGTCGCACTCGTGCTGTCGACGAAGCTGGTGGCATCGGATCAGTGGGTGCTGGACAACCAGTCGTGGCCGACCACGCTGTGGGCCACGAATGCCACCATCTCGGCGGCGATCCTGCTCGGACCCGTCGGCGGGATGCTGGCCGGGCTCGTGGTGATGGCGGCGAACGCGGTCTACAAGGGCTACGTCAGCATCAACCTGGGCCGCAACGCGACCATCGTCATCGAACTCGCGGTGGGTCTTGCGGTCGGGATGGCGGCCCTGACCGCCCGCCGGGCCCACGCCGAACTCGAGAAGGCCGCGCGGTTGGCTGCGGCGCTGGAGGAGCGCGAGCGCCTGTCGCGCGAGGTGCACGACGGTGCCATTCAGGTGTTGGCGCTCGTCGCCCGGCGCGGCCGTGAAATCGGCGGAGACACTGCAGAACTGGCCGAACTCGCCGCTGAGCAGGAACGTGCGTTGCGCAGGCTGGTGAGCAACGGGAGCACGAAGACGTCGGGACCGGGCGAGACGGTGGACGTGGCCGTGCTGCTGCGGTCGCGGCAGACCGATCGGGTGTCGCTGAGCCTGCCCGCCGACCCGGTGCAGCTGCACGCGACCGTGGCAACGGAGTTGGCCGCGGCGGTGGCCAACGCGCTCGACAACGTGACCGCACATGCCGGACCGGACGCCCGGGCGTTCCTGCTGCTCGAGGACCTCGACGACGAGGTGGTCGTCAGCATCCGGGACGACGGCGTTGGCATCGCCGCGGGCAGGCTGGAACAGGCGGCCACCGAGGGTCGTCTGGGCATCGCCAAATCCATTGTCGGTCGGCTGTATTCGCTCGGTGGTACGGCGGTGCTCACCACCGAACCCGGCGCCGGGACCGAATGGGAGCTGACCGTGCCGCGACGGGGAGGGCGCCATGACCGAGGCTGAGCGGACACCCACCGTGATGGTCGTCGACGACCATCCGATCTGGCGTGACGCCGTGGCGCGAGACCTCGAAGAGCAGGGGTTCGAGGTGATCGCGACCGCCGACGGCGTCGAGTCCGCGCGCAGACGCGCCGGGGTGGTCAAGCCGGACGTCGTCGTGATGGACATGCGACTGTCCGACGGCACCGGAACGCAGGCGACCGCGGCGGTCCTCGAGGTGTCGCCCGGCAGCAGGGTTTTGGTGCTCTCGGCGTCCGACGAACGCGACGACGTCCTCGAGGCAGTCAAGGCGGGCGCGTTGGGCTACCTCGTCAAGAGTGCGTCGAAGACCGAACTGGCACAGGCGGTTGCGGCCACGTCGGAGGGCCGCGCAGTGTTCACCCCCGGCCTGGCCGGTCTGGTGCTGGGGGAGTACCGGCGAATCGCCCGCACACCCGACGCCGGGCCGTCGACGCCGCGGTTGACCGAACGGGAGACCGACGTGCTGCGGTACGTCGCGAAGGGGTTGACTGCGAGGCAGATCGCCGAGCGGCTGTCGCTGAGTCACCGCACGGTGGAGAACCACGTGCAGGCGACCTTCCGAAAGTTGCAGGTGGCCAACCGCGTCGAGCTGGCCCGGTATGCGATCGAACACGGCCTCGACGACTGACCCACGCACCGCTGTTTTGAGGTAGTACTACTCATCCGCGGAGGCACCGCACACTGGAACGATGGCGGCATGACCGAATCGGATCAGGTCGTGATCGGCAGACTCTCCTCGGACTTCGCCGTCATGGCCAGCTACCTCGCCCGGGCTTCTGCCGACCTCAACGAGTTGTCCCGCATCGTCGCCGAGCGTCGCGCCGACGCCGTCGGCTCGTACGCGCCGCCGGTTCCGGTGCCCGTCGCGCCGTATTGGGCACCGCACCCCGCGGCGAGTCCGCCAGGAGTACCCCCGCCCGAAAAGCCGTCTCCTGCAGGCCGATCCGAGGGCTGGATCGGCAAGGCGCTCGCCGTGGCCGGAGTGGCCGTGACCCTGATCGGCATCGCGCTCCTGCTGGTAATGGCCGCCCAGGCGGGCATCCTCGCGCCGGGCGTCCGCGTCGGCGCCGGTGCCGTCCTGGCCGCGGGGCTGGTGGCCACCGGCTGCCGGCTCATCCGCAGGCCCGGCGGTCGAGTGGGCGCGATCGCGTTGGCGGCAACGGGTATCGCGGCCGCGTACATCGACGTCCTCGCGGTGACCACCATCTACGCGTGGGTGCCGCCGCCCGCGGGCCTCGTGATCGCAGCCCTGGTGGCCGGCGGGGGCCTGACCCTGGCCCGGCGGTGGAACTCCGAGCATCTGGGCCTTCTGGTCCTCGTACCGCTGATCGCCCTGGCGCCCACGGTCGCGGGGGACCTGACCCTGCTGGTGATCGCCTTCCTGCTGGCCCTGTCGGCGGCAGCCCTGCCGGTCCAGCTGGGCAGGGACTGGACGGCGATGCACGCCGCCCGCATCGCGGTCGCCACGCTGCCGCTAATGATCGCCGTGGTGGCGGCGGCGCCGTCGTCGGCGGGCTGGCTCGCCGGAGCATGCGCGATCGCCGCCGTCCTTGCGATGGTCGGAGCACTGCTCCTGCTGCCGCACAGCAGTCGTCCCGTGGGGACGGCGGTACTCGGCGCGGTGGGTTCGTTGCCCGTGCTGGCCCTTCCCGTGGTCGTCGACCGGGTGACGTCGGCCCTCCTGGACGCCTCGCTCGCGGCCATCGTCCTCGGCATCGTGCTGCTGGGCCGCGAGCTACCGGGAGTGACGCAGCCGGTCCGCAGGGTGTGGGCGGGCTTGGCGGCGGTCGCGGGTCTGGTGGCCGTCACCGCGGCGTTCGACGGCCCGATCGCCGCGCCCGTCCTCGTCGCGATGGCGTGCGTCATGGCGATCGCCGGACGGCACAGCGGGCTGGCCGGGGGCGCGGCGGTCGCCTTTGCGTCGGTGGGTGGGCTCTACTACCTGGACTACGCCTCGATCGACGTTCTGGTGACGCCCACCGAGGTCACCACCGCGATCGCCGTGTCGACGCTGATCACCAGCGTCCTCGTCATCGCGTGCGCATCGGCGATCGTCTGGTCGCTGGCGCATCGACCCAATCCCGGTACCGACGTCACTCGACTCGTCTGGGGCGGTTGCGGCGTCGCCGCGCTGTATGCGAGCACCGTGCTGTTCGTGACGGCGGGCGTCCTCGTCGGGGGTGAGGGTGCCGGGTTCTACGCGGGCCACGTGGCGGCGACGATCGTGTGGATCGGCGTGGCGGCCGGTCTGCTGTGGATCGCCGTCCGGATGCCGCGCACGGAGCGTTCGGCGGCGCTCGTGGGCGGTCTCGCCCTCGTCGCGGCGGCGATGGCCAAGTTGTTCGTGTTCGACCTGGGCACGCTCGACGGCATCTTCCGCGTGGTGGTGTTCATCGTCGTCGGGCTCGTCCTGCTCGGCATGGGGGCCGGGTATGCGCGGATGCTGACACATCAGGACCAACGCGTGTGAGGACTCTCACGGCGACGATCGCCACCGCCGGCGGCGGTGGCGCTGTTGAACCTGGCAGACGAGTTCGTACTCGACAGACGAGGGGAGAGCAGACGATGGTCGACACCACCACCGGGACGAAGCGCCGCGACGAGGCCGACGTGACTGGATTCCGAGCTTCGGCAGGCCTGGCCGAGAGCCTGCAGCGAGTGCTCGTGGACTTGATCGAACTGCACTTGCAGGGCAAGCAGGCGCACTGGAACGTCGTGGGCACGAACTTCCGCGATCTGCACCTGCAACTCGACGAATTGGTCGACTTCGCCCGCGCCGGCAGCGACACGATCGCCGAGCGGCTTCGCGCACTCGACGGCGTGCCCGACGGGCGGTCCGACACCGTAGCGGCCAGCACGTCGCTGCCCCGGTTCCCGGCATACGAGGTGAGCACCGCGGAGACGGTCGACCTGGTGACCACTCGGGTGTACGCGGCAGTCGACACCATGCGCGCCGTCCACGACGACGTCGATGCCGAAGACGCCACGACCGCGGACATCCTGCATCAGCTCATCGACGGGCTCGAGAAGCTCGCATGGCTGATCAAGTCGGAGAATCGCAAGGTCTAGTCGAAGCACCCCGTCCACACCGTCACGCCGCCCGCTCAGATAGCGGGCGGCGTGTCTTCGTCGGTGGGCTTGCCTGCCGTTCAACGGCCCGTGATCGGCGCGTGATGAGCGTAACTATCCATTAACCAGATGCTTGCCATCGTTATTGGCGGCTAAGTCAATTTAGGTTTGCCTTTCACCCCCGGTCGAAAGCTACCTAAGAGTAGTTATTGCCGGTAGCCATCACGAGGCTTCCGTTGATGGGCGCGAGCCCCTCCAGAGGGGTGTCACCGAGTTCGCTCCATGCACGGCGAACTGGGGTTATAGAGCGGTTTGTGGCCTTTGCGTCTGCAAACAGCATTGGTTTGATTCCAATCGTCGGTATTTGCTAAATCTGCACGTTACTGTGGCGATCGAGACGCTTCTGATCTTGTGCTGGAAGCCGCTGAGCAAACTCGTCGAGAAGTTCTGATCAATAGCTGTACAGGTTTGCTATGGGGTGATTAGCTTTGGGCCACGCCACGTTGACGCGGTCGATGAATCACGAATGTGCATAGGAGCCTCAATGAGCAAGAAGAAGGCTGGGTTGCTCCGCAACCTCGCGACGCGGACGGTCATTGCCGCGCTTCCCGTCGCGATGGTCGGCGCGTATGCGAGCGGAATCTTCACCTCGCCGCCACGGCTCGCCGCCTATGACTACCTACCGGTGGCGGAGATATCGGTGTCGCCGACGACCGTCGGCATCGCCACCTCGCCGCTGTACGGGCAGACGCTGGCGCAGATCAACCAGCATCTCGACGAGATGCAGGCGATCGGCGTGCAGAACATCCGCGTCTTCGTGCCGTGGGGACTCGTCGAGCAGGTGGACAACACCTACGACTGGAGTCACATCGACGACATCATGACCGCCGCGGCCGCGCGCAACATGGGTGTGTTGGCCGAGGTGAACGCGACCCCGCTGTGGGCTGGACCCAACCCGAACGCTCCCGGCTTCCCGTTGGGAGCCGACACCCCGAACGTCGGCGCGTTCACCGACTTCATGCGCGACTTCGTGAACAGATACGACGAGACGGTCTCGGCGTACGAGATCTGGAACGAGCCCAATTACGTCCAGTTCTCCAACCCGATCAATCCGGAGGCCTACGCGGCGCTGTTGCAGGCCGTCTATCCGGTGATCAAGAACCTGGACCCCACGGCCACCGTGGTCGCAGGCGCCGTCGGGGCGACGCAGACGTCGTCGTTCACGATGGACCCCGTCCAGTTCGTGCAACGCATGCTCGCGGCCGGCGCCGGAAGTTACTTCGACGCACTCTCGGTCCACCCGTACGGCGAGGAGATCGCGTACTCGGGGTCGTGCCCGACGTGTCAGCCGACGGTGTTGACGCCGCGCGAGCAGGTCGAGTCCATCATGGACATGCTCAACGGCAAGAAGGTCTGGGTCACCGAGTACGGTCTGCCCACCACCCCCGGCGGACCCTTCACGCAAGAGCAGCAGGCTGCGTGGATCAAGGACCTGCTGGATCACTGGCAGACCTACGACGAGGACCTGGTCGGTCCGATCTTCCTGTACACCGGGCGTGACACCCCGAACGCCATGAACCCGACCAACCCGCACGACTACTACGGGCTGTGGACCGAGGCCGGTGCCATGAAGGCGGCCGCGGAGATGCTCAAGAAGTGGCTGGCCGCGAATCAGCCAGGGGGCCCGGGTAATCCGGGGAACCCCGGCAATCCAGGGAACCCGATCGATCCGGTCGCGCAGTTCTTCGCCGCGGTGGCGCAGGCGGTGGCGCAAGCGATCGCACAGGCGATCGCGAACTTCTTCGCACAGTTCGCCGCTCCCGCGCCTGCGGCGACGCTCGTCGCGACCGAGACCGTGACGTCCGACGTCCAGGCCAGGCTGGCCAGTCTGGCGGCAGCCGTCGAAGACCCAGAAGCCGCCACGGTCGACGGAGCCGAGCCCAAATCGGCGGTGAAGGACGGCGATTCGTCGATCGAGGGGGAGGGGACCACCGAGGCCGGTGCGGAACCGATCGCCAGTGACGGCGAGGTGGCGCCGGAGGCCCCAGTGCCTGCCGTGACCGAGCCCGCCGTGACCGAGCCCGCCGTGACCGAGCCCGCCGTGACCGAGCCCGTCGTGACCGAGCCCGTCGTGACCGAGCCGGAGGCGACCGATCCGGAAGTCACCGAACCGACCACGGCGCAACCGGATACGGACCCGACGGTGGCCGAGCCGGCGGCCGAGGGTACGACCGAGGCAGCCGGACCCAAGCCGTCCACGGGCACTTCGGACCCGTCCGGTGACGCCAAGCCGGCGGCCGGCGACCCGTCGTCCGCCGAGGACTCCACCAAGCCGGCGAACGCGGGGGATGCCGCGGGCAAGCCTGCCGGATCCGATGACGCGGGTACCAAGGCGGTGCAGAAGTCGACCTCCGATTCCGCGACGGCGAAGCCGGGGCACCGACACGACCGACGCGCCGGCACCGCTGAGGGCGCCGGATCCAGGTCGGGACTCGTCTCGGCCGAAGCAGGTGCGGCCACGTCCGACCCGGGTTCAGAAGCGGAGGGTTAGCCGCTCTAACCGACGCGCCGACTGCGCCACGGCCCCTGCCCCGCAGGGACCGTGGCGCTTCGCGTTTGCCAAGCGGACTTATGTTATTTGTGACGGTGGCTGCCACAATTCACCAACGCCAGGCAGGCCCCGACGGCAAGAGGCCGCCATTCATTGCTGAGCTGGCCTTTGGTAGCGGTAATACCGAATTCCAAGCGGCCGATAGTGCAGGTCAGACGCATCGCTGAGCTGCAAATATCCCAGCAGTAGTCACTTGCGTAACATGCCTTATGGCGGCGGGGCGAACGTCGCGAATTTCGCCACGGCCGCCATTCTTTGCGTTATTCGACGACGCAAAAGCGACCGTTTTCAAGACCATTTCCCTGTTTTGATTTTGATTATGCAAATTTGCTGACGGAGTTGTAAATTCAGCCCATCGGCTGACGGTGCCGACAATTCAGAACCTCTACGACAAGGGGAATCAGGGAATGGCCAAGTCCAAGGAGCGTCTGCTTCGCCGCATCGCGACCCGCAGCGTGCTCGCCGCGCTGCCCGTGGCGATCGCGAGCGCCTACGCCAGCGGTATCTTCATCGAACCGCCTCGTCTGGCGGAGGCGAAGTTCCAGACCGTCGCCGAGATCTCAACTACCCCAAGCACAGTTGGCATCGCGACGTCGCCGTTGTACGGCCAGCCCAAGGCAGCGATCGAGAAGCAACTCGACGACATGCTGGCCATCGGCGTCACCAACATTCGCGTCTTCGTTCCGTGGGGTCTGGTCGAACCGATCGACAATTTCTACAACTGGTCGAGCATCGACGACATCATGACCGCGGCCGCGGCACGGAACATGGGCGTACTCGCGGAGGTGAACGGCACCCCGGTGTGGGGTGTGGCGAACGGCCCCAATCTCCCGTTCGGTTCGGGCGTACCCAACGCGAACCTCTTCAAGGACTTCATGTCCACATTCGCGACGAGGTACAAGGGCACGGTCTCGGCGTACGAGATCTGGAACGAACCCAACTACTTCCAGTTCCTCAACCCGATCGACCCGGTGGCCTACGCCAACCTCCTCAAGGCGGTCTACCCCGTTCTCAAGGCGATCGACCCCACGGCAACCGTGGTCGCCGGCGCAGTGGGCGCGACGCAGACGTTCCCGGGATTCACGATGAGCCCGGTCGAGTTCGTGCAGAAGATGCTCGCCGCGGGCGCCGCCGACTTCTTCGACGCTCTCTCCGTGCATCCCTACGGCGACCAGATCAAGTACTCGGGTACCTGCCCGAGCTGCCCGGCGACCGTGTTGACCCCTCGCGAGCAGGTCGAGGCGATCATGGCGCTGGTCACCGGCAAGAAGGTGTGGATCACCGAGTACGGCGTGGCGACGGGACCGGCCGGCGTGAGTGAAGCGCAGCAGGCCGCGTGGATCAAGGATCTGCTCGATCACTGGCAGACCTACGACCCCGACGTCGTCGGTCCCGTGTTCCTGCACACCGTCCGCGACTTCCTGGTCAACCCGCAGAACCCCGCCGATCTCGAGAACTTCTTCGGGCTGTGGGACGTCCTAGGAAACCCGAAGGACGCCGCCCAGATGCTGAAGGACTGGATTGCCGCTCATCCCCCCGGCACGACCACGCCGCCGCCGGGACCGGGAACGGGGACGCCGACCAACCCGCTGGCGCAGTTCTTCGCCGCCATGGCGCAGATGGCGAAGTCGTTCCAATCGGCGATCGGGAATCTGTTCAATCCGGGCGGGTTCATCCAGGGGTTCGTCAACGCGATCTCCAACCTGTTCGGCTTCCTGCGTCCCACGGCCCCGGCCGCCACGGTCGCCACGCTGGCGCTGACCGAGCCCGAGCCCGATCCGACGGTCGCCGGCAAGCTGGCCGCCACGGTCGAACCGGAGGGCGACGCCACGGTCGTGGCCGACGAGGGCATCGAGACCGTGTCGACTGAACCGTCGGCCGAGCCCGCGGCGGAGACGCCGGCTGATCTCGAACCCGTTGTCGCGGAGGTCGATCCGGTCGTGGTGGAGACGCCGGTCGAGGCGCCTCCGGTCGTCGAGGTGTCGGTGCCGGAGGTGTCGGTACCGGAGGTGGTGGCGCCCGAGGTGGCCGTTCCCGACGTGACGGCGGAGGAGCCGGCACCGGTCGACGAGCAGCCGGACGAGCCGACGTCGGTCGACGGCAGCGAGGGGAAGCCGTCGACCGAGTCGGCGACGTCGACGAAGACGGGTGACAGCTCGAGTTCGACGAAGTCGGACGCCTCTGATTCGACCAGCCCGTCGAAGACCGAGGACTCGAAGACGGAGTCCTCGAACACGGAGTCCTCGAAGACGGGGGCCAAGACGACGAAGTCCACCACCGACAGCGGTGCGGACGCGTCGAAGGCCGGCTCCACGAGTTCCGCGGGGGCGTCCTCGTCGGGCTCGTCGTCGGATTCCTCGAGCAGCGGGTCGGACGACTGATAGTCGGTCCCACCGGTCGACGTACCGCCGCGATCTCCCACGGGGGTCGCGGCGGTACTGCGTCGGGATGTCATTCCCCGGACGTCTCGCGAGATGGTGCCCTCGGTGAGATTCGAACTCACACTGGACGGGTTTTGAATCCGTTTCCTCTGCCAGTTGGGATACGAGGGCCTTCGCTGGTGCGGTTTCCCACCATAGATGATGAGGTGAAGCGTTCGTCATGGCCCCGAAGTCGCTGATCTGCGCGCGCCACGCCACAATGGCGTCATGACCACACCCGATGCCGTCAGGCCGCGACGTGTCCTCATCGCCGAGGACGAGGCGCTCATCCGCCTCGACCTCGCCGAGATGCTGCGCGAGGAGGGGTACGACGTGGTCGGCCAGGCGGGCGACGGGCAGGAGGCCGTCGAGCTCGCCGAGAGCCTCAAGCCCGACCTCGTCATCATGGACGTCAAGATGCCGCGGCGCGACGGCATCGACGCCGCCTCGGAGATCGCGGCCAAGCGCATCGCGCCGATCGTGGTGCTCACCGCGTTCTCGCAACGCGAACTCGTGGAGCGGGCGCGTGACGCCGGAGCCATGGCCTATTTGGTCAAGCCGTTCTCGATCACCGATCTGATTCCGGCCATCGAGGTTGCGGTCAGTCGGTTCGGCGAAATCGCCGCTCTGGAACAGGAAGTCGCGACGCTGTCCGACCGGCTCGAGACGCGCAAGATGGTCGAACGCGCGAAGGGTTTGCTGCAGCAGAAGCAGGGCATGTCCGAGCCCGAGGCGTTCAAGTGGATTCAGCGTGCCGCGATGGATCGCCGGACGACGATGAAGCGGGTGGCCGAAGTGGTGCTCGAGACCCTCGACGAACCCGGCGACGCGTAACGGCCAGGTTTCGAAATCGCCCATTCCAGCGGGTTGTTCAGCCCGCCCAGGTGCGGCATTTCCCAACACCACGCACTTTGGCCATGCGTTGGCTATGTTCTACCCGAAGCATCGCCGACCCGGCCGATCCGCGCCGTGACGTCGATGTCGATGAAAACCCTGACCCGGAGGTGAAACGTGCACGGTCGCGTGACACGGAGTGCATTTGCTCTCGGCGGCGCGGGCTTGCTTGTGCTGGCCATGGCCGGCTGCAATCAGTCCGCACCCGAGGAGAGTTCGTCGCAGTCCGACTTGAAGATCGTCGAGCAGGTCCAAATCGACCAGAACGGCGCGGAAGTCAAAGCCGCCGAGGGCGCGGCTCCGGCTGACCCCGCGGGTCACGGCAAGGCGACGTGCCCACCGGTGTCCATCGCGATGGCCGGTGCCCTCAACGGGCCGGACGCCGCGCTCGGCATCAACATCGTCAACGGCGTGCAGATGGCCATCGACAAGCACAACACGGCGAACCCGGGTTGCCAGGTGCAGCTGAAGAAGTTCGACACCGAGGGTGACCCGCAGAAGGCCACCGCCATCGCGCCGCAGATCGTCGACGACCAGTACACGATCGGTCTGGTCGGTCCTGCGTTCTCCGGTGAGACCAAGGCGACCGGAACGGTCTTCGATCAGGCCGGCCTCGCATCCGTGACCGCATCGGCCACCAACCCGACGCTGAGCGAGAACGGGTGGAAGACCTTCTTCCGCGGACTCGCCAACGACGCAGTGCAGGGCCCGTCCGTGGCCAACTACCTCAAGAACACCATGGGGCTGAAGAAGATCTGCGTGGTCGACGACAGCACCGACTACGGCCTGGGCCTCGCCACCGCGGTGCGCGAGACGCTCGGCCCGGTCGCCGACTCGCAGTGCAACATCTCGGTCAAGAAGGGCGACAAGGACTTCTCCGCCGCGGTGACGCAGATCAACGGAGCGGCTCCCGAGGCAGTGTTCTTCGGCGGCTACTACTCCGAGGCCGCGCCGCTGGTTCAGCAGCTCAAGGACGGCGGCGTCACCGCGACGTTCGTCAGCGCCGACGGCACCAAGGATCAGCAGTTCGTCGATCAGGCAGGCGAGGCGTCCAAGGACGCACTGCTGTCCTGCCCGTGCGGCCCGGCAACGGGTTCGTTCGCCGACGAGTACAAGCAGAAGTTCAGCGCCGACCCGGGCACGTACAGCACCGAGGGCTATGACCTGGGCACCATCCTGCTCAAGGGCATCGACTCGGGTGCCATCACCCGCCCGGCCCTGCTGGACTTCGTCCGGAACTACAACGGCCAAGGTGTGGCTCGTAATTACCAGTGGACTCCGAACGGGGAGCTCACGACCAATCTGATCTGGATGTTCAAGGTCCAGTAGGACATTCGACGACGGGGACGCGTCCGGACCAGTACGGTTCCGGACGCGTTCTCGTCTTCGACGCGAACACCACCGTCACGAGGAGCCGCCCCCGGATGCCGTCCGACTGTCTTGGCGAGTACGCATGTACTGCCGCCAACATCAACTTCAACGTCGACAACCTGCTGAACGGCTTCTGGCAGTTCACGATCGACGGGCTGTCCTGGGGTGCGATCTACGCGCTCGTCGCCGTGGGGTACACCCTCGTGTTCGGCGTGCTGCGGCTGATCAACTTCGCCCACTCCGAGATCTTCATGCTCGGCATGTTCGGCGCGTACTTCTGCCTCGACGTGATCCTCGGGTTCACCCCGAGCGGCAACGCCTACAACAAGGGCATCGCGTTGACGGTGTTGTATCTGGCGATCGCGATGATCTTCGCGATGCTGGTGTCGGGTTCGGCGGCAGTGGGATTGGAGTTCGTCGCCTATCGACCGCTGCGCAAGCGCAACGCTCGTCCGCTGACGTTCCTGATCACCGCGATCGGCATGTCGTTCGTGCTGCAGGAGTTCGTGCACTTCATCCTGCCGCACATCATCGACGGCTACGGCGGGTCCAACGCCCAGCAGCCGGTCGTGCTGGTGCAGCCCAAGACCCAGTTCACGATCTTCGGCGCTGCGGTGTCGAACGTGACGATCGTGATCGTGGTGGCTGCGCTGATCCTGGCCCTGCTCACCGACGTGGCGATCAACCGCACCAAGTTCGGTCGCGGAATCCGTGCCGTGGCACAGGATCCGACCACCGCGACGTTGATGGGCGTGTCCCGCGAGCGGATCATCATGACGACGTTCCTCATCGGTGGCCTGCTCGCCGGTGCTGCCGCGCTGCTGTACACGTTGAAGGTGCCCCAGGGCATCATCTACTCGGGCGGCTTCCTGCTGGGGATCAAGGCGTTCTCCGCGGCGGTCCTCGGCGGCATCGGGAACCTGCGCGGCGCTCTGCTGGGCGGGTTGTTGCTCGGCATCATGGAGAACTACGGCCAGGCCTTGTTCGGCACCCAGTGGCGTGACGTGGTGGCGTTCGTCCTGTTGGTGCTGGTTCTGCTGATCCGCCCGACGGGCATACTCGGCGAGAGTCTGGGGAAGGCGCGAGCATGAGTGCGCACGACGACACCGACGCGAACACCGACACCAAGAAGCCGTCGACCACGGCGTCACGCCTGCTGGCACCCGGTGACGGGTTGAGGCAGTGGTGGGACGGGTTCGGCCGGTCGCAGAAGTGGGTGATCGGCGCCGTCGGGTTCACGCTGCTGGCCCTGTTGCCGCTCTACACCCCGGCGTTCCTGGACACTCCCGGCATCAGCTTCGGCGGCACCATGGCGCAGTTCGCGATGATCGCGATCATCGCGATCGGGCTGAACGTCGTCGTCGGCCAGACGGGTCTGTTGGACCTGGGCTACGTCGGCTTCTACGCCGTCGGCGCCTACACCGTGGCGCTGCTGACGAGTCCGGACAGTCCGTGGAACCAGATGAGCCCCAGCGGGTTCTTCAGCTCCGACTGGGCGTGGTTGTCGTGCGTTCCGCTGGCCATGGCGGTCACCGCGCTGGCGGGTCTGATCCTTGGCACGCCGACACTGCGGTTGCGCGGCGACTACCTGGCGATCGTGACGCTGGGGTTCGGCGAGATCATCCGGCTGATGGCCGACAACCTCTCCGACATCACCAACGGTCCGCGCGGGCTCAACCAGATCGCGTACCCGCACGTGGGGGAGAAGGAGGGTCTGCCCAACGGCGTGTTCTCCAACGGCAACTCCGCCGGCGACGCCAACTACGGCACCTGGTGGTTCTGGCTGGGCCTGCTGTTCATGGTCGGCATCCTGCTGCTGGTGGGCAACCTCGAGCGCAGCCGCGTCGGCCGCGCCTGGGTGGCGATCCGCGAGGACGAGGACGCCGCAGAGGTCATGGGCGTCAACACCTTCCGCTTCAAGCTGTGGGCGTTCGTGATCGGCGCCGCCATCGGCGGTCTGTCCGGTGCGCTGTACGCGGGGCAGGTGCAGTACGTCGCGCCGCCGACGTTCAACATCATCAACTCGATGCTGTTCCTGTGCGCGGTCGTGCTGGGTGGACAGGGCAACAAGCTCGGCGTGATCTTCGGTGCGTTCATCATCGTCTACCTGCCCAACCGTCTGCTGGGCGTGGAGTTCCTCGGCGTCAACATGGGCGACCTGAAGTACCTGTTCTTCGGCTTGGCGCTGGTGGTGCTGATGATCTTCCGTCCCCAGGGCCTGTTCCCGGTGCGCCAGCAGCTCCTGGCGTACGGCAAGTCGGCGAAGAAGCTGCTGCGCAGCGCCGACGAGACGAAGGCGGCGGCATGACCGATCAGCCCGGCACCGAAGAACCGTTGATCGACGAGGATCTCGCCGTCCTGCACCGCGAGGTGCAGGTCGCCGAGGGCGAGACGCTGCTGGCCACCCAGGACCTGACCGTCAAGTTCGGCGGACTGACCGCGCTGGACTCGGTGACGTTCGACATCAAGCGCGGGGAGATCCTCGGGCTGATCGGGCCCAACGGCGCGGGCAAGACCACCTGCTTCAACGCCATCACGGGGGTCTACCGGCCCACGTCGGGCAGCGTGCTGTTCGACGGCGCTCCGCTGGGCAAGATCAAGCGCCACGAGATCACCCGCCGCGGCATCGCCAGGACCTTTCAGAACATCCGCCTCTGGGGCGAGATGACCGCGCTGGAGAACGTGGTGGTCGGTACCGACGCCCGCCACAAGACGTCAGTACCCGGGGCGCTGGTCCGTACGCCGCGTCACCGCCGCGAGGAGCGTGACGCGATCGAGCGTGCCGCTGCGCTACTGCAGTTCGTCGGCATCGCCCATCGCGGCGAGGAGAAGGCGAAGAACCTGCCCTACGGCGATCAGCGGCGGCTGGAGATCGCCCGCGCGCTGGCCACCGAACCCAAGCTGCTGTGCCTCGACGAACCAGCCGCGGGGTTCAATCCGAGCGAGAAGTCCGCGCTGATCGAACTCATCCAGGCGATCCGCGACGACGGCTATACGGTGCTGCTCATCGAACACGACATGCGGCTGGTCATGGGGGTCACCGACCGCATCGTCGTCCTGGAGTTCGGTCGCAAGATCGCCGACGGCCTACCCGCGGACATCCGCGAGGATCCCGCCGTGATCGCCGCCTACCTTGGAGTACCCGATGACGAACTCACCTGAGACCATCCCGGCGACCGACCTCGACCCGCGGCCGGTCCTACTCGAGGTACGCGACGCCGTGGTCCACTACGGCCGCATCCAGGCGCTGCACGGAGTGTCGCTGACCGTCCGCGAGGGCGAACTGGTGACACTGCTGGGCTCCAACGGCGCGGGCAAGACGACGATGATGCGCGCCATCTCCGGACTGCGACCTCTGACGTCGGGGTCGGTGTGGTTCGACGGTCAGGACATCTCGCGGATCAAGGCGCACCGCCGGGTCACCGACGGCCTGATCCAAGCACCCGAGGGGCGCGGCGTCTTCCCGGGCATGACCGTAGTCGAGAACCTCGAAATGGGTTGCTACGGACGGAAGTTCCCGAGCCGCTCGGAGCACCGCGAACGGCTGGACTGGGTACTGGAGACCTTCCCGCGCCTGGCCGAACGCCGCAGTCAGGTCGGCGGCACCCTCTCAGGTGGCGAGCAGCAGATGCTCGCGATCGGGCGGGCGTTGATGGCACGGCCGAAGGTGCTGCTGCTCGACGAACCGTCGATGGGCCTGGCGCCCATGGTGATCTCGCAGATCTTCCGGATCATCTCCGAGATCAACAGTCAGGGCACCACCGTGCTGCTGGTCGAGCAGAACGCCCAGCAGGCGTTGAGCCGCTCCGACCGGGCCTACATCCTCGAGACCGGCCGAGTCACCCGCGAGGGCGTGGCCCGCGACCTGCTCAAGGACGACAGCATCCGCGCCGCCTACCTCGGCGTCGCCTAACGATTCGTGGAACATTTCCCGCGCGCACCGCCGGAGATGTTCCACGAGTCACTAACGCGCGACGATCACCGACGAACCGTGGCCGAACAGGCCCTGATTCGCGGTGATGCCGACCTTCGCGCCCTCGACCTGCCTGCCGGTGGCCTGACCCTTGAGCTGCCAGGTGAGTTCGCAGATCTGCGCGATCGCCTGGGCGGGAATGGCCTCGCCGAAGCACGCCAGCCCGCCGGAGGGGTTCACCGGCACGCGACCACCGATGGTGGTCGCGCCGCTGCGCAGCAGCTGCTCGGCCTCGCCCTTGGCGCACAACCCGAGGTGCTCGTACCAGTCCAACTCCAACGCCGTCGACAGGTCGTAGACCTCGGCGAGGCTGACGTCCTCGGGCCCGATGCCCGCCTCGGCGTACGCCGCGTCGAGGATCTGGTCCTTGAACACTCGATCGGGGCCGGGCACCACGGCGGTCGAATCCGTTGCGATGTCCGGCAATTCGGGAAGGTGCTGAGGGTAGCGCGGCGTCACCGTGGACACTGCGCGCACCGACGGCACGCCTTCGAGCGAGCCGAGGTGCTTCTCGGCGAAGGATTTGCTGGCGACGATCAGCGCGGCGGCGCCGTCGGACGTCGCGCAGATGTCGAGTTGCCGCAACGGGTCCGAGACGACGGGGCTGGCCAACACGTCCTCGACCGCGGACTCCTTGCGGTAGCGGGCATTTGGATTCTGCAGGCCGTGGCGGGAGTTCTTGACCTTGACCTGCGCGAAGTCCTCCGACGTTGCGCCGTAGAGGTCCATCCGGCGGCGGGCCAGCAGCGCGAAGTACACCGGGTTCATCGCACCGATGAGATGGAAGCGTTGCCAGTCCGGGTCGTTCTTGCGCTCCCCGCCGACGGGCGCGAACGCACCCTTGGGCGTGGTGTCGGCGCCGATGACCAGGGCGACGTCGCAGAAGCCGGCCAGGATCTGGGCGCGTGCGCTCTGCAACGCCTGCGAACCGCTGGCGCAGGCGGCGTAGCTCGAGCTGACGGGCACGCCGTTCCAGCCGAGCTTCTGAGCGAACGTCGACCCGGCGATGAAGCCTGGGTAGCCGTTGCGAATCGTGTCGGCGCCTGCGACCAATTCGATCTGACGCCAGTCGAGTCCGGCCTCGGCCAGTGCGGCGCGGGCGGCGACGACGCCGTACTCGGTGAAGTCGCGTCCCCACTTGCCCCAGGGGTGCATGCCGGCGCCGAGGATGTAGAGCGGTTCCGGCGGGCCGGAGCGCAGCGACTGGGGGGATGGATCCGGCGGGCCGGAGCGCAGCGACTGGGGGGATGTATCCGGCGTCATGCGATCCTCCAGGCGTAGACGCTGCGCACGAAGCCGTCTTCGTCGGTGTACAGCGGCATCGTGGTCAGCTCCATCTCCATGCCGACCTTCAGGTCGGCGGCCAGCGTCCCGTCGACGACCTTGCCGAGGACGATCAGGCCCTCGTCGGCGAGTTCCACCGCGGCGATGGCGAAGGGCTCGAAGGACTCCTGAGCGGGGTACGGGGCCGGTGGCGGATAACGGTTCTCGGTGTAACTCCACACCGTGCCGCGGCGCGAGATCGGCACCTGCGCCAGGTCGTCACCGTCGCATGCGGGATTCGGGCAGTTGTTGGCCCGCGGGGGGAAGACGTAGGTGCTGCACTGTGTGCACTTGCCTGCGATCAGCGAGGTGGCGCCGGAATCGTCCTGACTCCACCAACCGTCGATGGCCGGTAGTTGCGTTGCGGCATCGGTATCACCTGGCACCCGGTCAGCGTAAACGATCATGGGCGCGGAACTGAAACGTGTTGCAGTTTCATCGGCGGGCGACGTCCAGCAGGATGCGCAGCAGATCGTCGGGCTTGTCGCGCATTAGGTTGTGCTTGCCGTCCAGTTCGTGGCAGTTCCAACGAGGATCGTCGCGCACCCGGTCATACGACGGCCGAAGCGGGGACTCGCCGGGCCAGTCCACGGCGTAGACGTACTCGAGGCGGCGGAACCGGTCGAGGGTGCCGCTCACCCGCAGCCGCTGCATCACGCTGGCCAGGGGGTGGGCCGTGGCCCGCTCGTCGAAGAACGGCAGTGGCGGCACTCCGAACCCGCTGTCGTCGACGCCGACGTACCACCGTCGTTCCTCGTCGTCGACGACGTCCCAGCACGACTCGCCGTCGTGCGGCACGACGGCATCGAGGTAGACGAGTGCGTCGACGCGGCGCCGGCGTCCCGACGAGTCGTCCGCGCGGGCGATGCGGTCTGCTGCTCCGGTGATGACCATCCCGCCGTAGGAGTGCCCGACGAGCACCAGGTCGTCCGTCGCGTCATCGTTTCCGATGGCGGAGACGACGTCGGTGACGTGGGTGTCGAGGTTCACCCCGCCGTGGAGCAGGTGGGCCCGCTCGGCCACGCCGGTCAGCGTCAGCGCGAGTACCCGATGGCCTGCCTCGCGCAGGGACGCTGCCAGGTCGTCGAAACACCAGGCCCCGTGACACATTCCGGGGACCAGGACGAAGGTGCTGCCGTTCGAGTTCGTGGACATGACTCCAGCGTGGAAGCGCCCGCACCATAAGTCCAATAGCAGTCTTGGGCCCCAAACTATAATCACCGGTTATGGAACTACGTCAGCTGGAATACGTGGTCGCCGTGGCGGAGGAGGCCAACTTCACCCGCGCGGCAGGTCGCGTCCACGTCGCGCAACCGGCGGTGAGTGCGCAGATCGCCCGACTCGAGCGTGAACTCGGCGAACCGCTCTTCGATCGGGGCAAGCGCGAGGTGCGACTGACGGCGGCCGGCTCGGCGCTGCTGCCGCATGCCCGCGCCGCGCTCGCCGCGGTGGCCGCCGCGCGTACCGCGGTCGACGAACTGGGCCAACTAATCCGTGGCTCGGTCGCGATCGGTGCGGTGACCGCACACGACGTCGACATCTCCGCGCTGCTGGCGGAGTTCCACGGCGCGCACCCCGGGGTCGACATCTCGTTGCGCAGCGATGACTCCGAGGCGCTGATCGACGGCATCCGCACGGGGCGACTCGACGCGGCCATCGTGTCGGTCTCCGACCACGTGCCAGACGGGCTCGCGGCCGAGGTGGTGACCGATCAGCGCATCGTCGCAGCGGTCGGCGCCGCAGACCCGTGGGCTCGCCGGCGCAGCGTTGCCGTCGAAGAACTGGCGGAACGGTCGATCATCGCCTTGCCGCCGGGCACGGGCATCCGCCGTCGGTTCGATCAGGCGTGCGCGGCGGCAGGGGTCTCGGTGCGGGTGGCGTTCGAGGCGTCGACGCCTGGTGCGCTGGCCGACCTCGCGGAGCGTGGCCTCGGCGTCGCGCTGCTCCCGGAGGTGGCCGCGACGGCGCGGCCGGGCCTGCGTGCGCTGCCGATCGTGCCGGAACTGCGGGGCCGCCTGGTCTTCGCCTGGCGTGCGGACGGGCCGATGAGCCCGGCGGCACGGGTTCTGGTCGAGATGGCTCGGCGTCGACTGCGCGTCGGACCCGATGAATAGAGTGAGGGCGTGAGCCCTGCCAAGACCGCGCCGCAGCGCGCCGCCGGAACCCCGTCGGCCGACACCAAGCCGACACTGATGCTGCTGGACGGCAATTCGCTGGCCTTCCGGGCGTTCTTCGCCCTGCCAGCGGAGAACTTCAAGACCCAGGGCGGTCTGACCACGAATGCGGTGTACGGATTCACCGCCATGCTCATCAACCTGCTGCGCGACGAGCAGCCGACCCACATCGCGTCGGCCTTCGACGTGTCGCGGCAGACGTTCCGCATGGAGAGGTACCCGGAGTACAAGGCGGGCCGCTCCGCCACGCCCGACGAGTTCCGCGGGCAGATCGACATCACCAAGGAGGTGCTCGGCGCCCTGGGCATCACGGTGCTCGCGGAACCGGGTTTCGAGGCGGACGACATCATCGCCACGTTGGCCACCCAGGCCGAGAACGAGGGGTACCGCGTTCTGATCGTCACGGGGGACCGCGACGCGCTGCAGCTGGTGAGTGACGACGTGACCGTGCTCTACCCGCGCAAGGGCGTCAGCGAGCTGACCCGCTTCACGCCCGAGGCCGTCGTGGAGAAGTACGGCCTGACGCCCACCCAGTACCCGGACTTCGCCGCGCTGCGCGGCGACCCCAGCGACAACCTGCCGGGCATTCCGGGCGTGGGGGAGAAGACGGCGTCGAAGTGGATCGTCGAGTACGGCTCGCTCCAAGCGCTGGTCGACCAGGTCGACACCGTCAAGGGCAAGGTCGGCGACGCGTTGCGCGCCAACGTCTCTCACGTCATCCTCAACCGCGAGCTGACCCAGCTGGTCAAGGACGTCCCGCTCGCGCAGACCCCTGACACGCTTCGCATGCAGCCGTGGAACCGCGATCAGATCCACCGCCTGTTCGACGACCTCGAGTTCCGGGTGCTGCGCGACAGGCTCTTCGAGACGCTCGCGTCGGCGGACCCCGAGGTCGAGGTCGGCTTCGACGTCCGGGGCGGCGTCCTCGAACCGGGCACCCTGGCCGCTTGGCTGTCCGAGCACAGCCTGGGCAACCGCTTCGGCCTGGCCGTCGTCGGTACCCACCTGGCATACGACGGTGACGCGACGGCGCTGGCGATCGTGGCCGCCGACGGCGAGGGCTGCTACATCGACACCACCACCCTCGGCCCGGAGGACGAGGCGGCGCTGTCGTCGTGGCTCGCCGACCCCGGCCCGCCCAAGGCGCTGCACGAGGCGAAGTTGGCGATGCACGACCTCGAGGGACGCGGCTGGACGCTGCGCGGGGTGACGTCCGACACCGCGCTCGCGGCCTATCTGGTCCGTCCGGGTCAGCGCAGCTTCGCCCTCGACGACCTCTCGGTGCGCTACCTGCGCCGTGAACTCCGCGCCGAAGGGCCGGAGCAGCAACAGCTCTCGCTGCTCGACGATGCCGATGGCCTCGACGATCAGGCCGTGCAGACGCTGCTGCTGCGGGCGTCGGCGGTGATGGACCTGGCCGACGCGCTCGACGAGGAACTCGCCCGCATCGACTCCTCGTCGTTGCTCGGCCAGATGGAGCTGCCGGTGCAGCGCGCGCTCGCCGCGATGGAGTCCCGCGGCATCGCCGTCGACCTGGACCTGCTCGGCCAACTGCAGAGCCAGTTCGCGGACCTGATCCGCGACGCGGCGGAGGCGGCCTACTCGGTGATCGGCAAGCAGATCAACCTCGGCTCGCCCAAGCAGCTCCAGGTGGTGCTGTTCGACGAACTCGAGATGCCGAAGACCAAGCGCACCAAGACCGGTTACACGACGGATGCGGATGCGCTGCAGTCACTCTTCGACAAGACCGGGCATCCGTTCCTGCAGCACCTGCTGGCCCACCGCGACGCCACGCGGCTGAAGGTGACCGTCGACGGTCTGCTGAACTCGGTGGCGTCCGACGGCCGCATCCACACGACGTTCAACCAGACCATCGCCGCGACCGGACGGTTGTCGTCGACGGAGCCGAACCTGCAGAACATCCCCATTCGCACCGAGGACGGCCGCCGGATCCGCAACGGCTTCGTGGTCGGCGAGGGCTACGCGGAGTTGATGACGGCGGACTACAGCCAGATCGAGATGCGCATCATGGCGCACCTGTCCCGCGACGAGGGTCTGATCGAGGCCTTCAACACTGGCGAGGACCTGCACTCGTTCGTCGCGTCCCGTGCCTTCGACGTGCCGATCGACGAGGTGACGCCCGAGCTGCGGCGCCGGGTCAAGGCCATGTCCTACGGCCTGGCCTACGGGTTGAGCGCCTACGGCCTTGCGGCACAGCTCAAGATCTCCACCGAAGAGGCCAAGGTCCAGATGGATCAGTACTTCGCCCGGTTCGGCGGCATCCGCGACTACCTGCGCGACGTCGTCGACCAGGCCCGCAAGGACGGCTACACCTCGACGGTCTTCGGTCGCAGGCGCTACCTGCCGGAGTTGGACAGCAGCAACCGCAACGTCCGCGAGGCCGCCGAGCGGGCCGCGCTCAACGCGCCGATCCAGGGCAGTGCCGCCGACATCATCAAGGTCGCGATGGTCAACGTCGAGAGCGCCATCGCAGAGGCCGGTCTGACGTCGCGGATGCTGCTGCAGGTCCACGACGAGTTGCTGTTCGAGGTGGCCGACGGCGAGCACGACGCCCTCGAGGAACTGGTGCGCAAGGAGATGGGCGAGGCCTACCCGCTCGACGTTCCGCTGGAAGTGTCGGTGGGATACGGCCGCAGCTGGGATGCCGCCGCGCACTGAGCGGCCGCGACAACGCGTGGTCGGCGGGCCTCACACCCCCGGGACGCGGTAACCGGCCAGCCACTGCAGGGTCGGGGCGGCTGCTCGCGCGGCGTGCACGGCGTACGCCTCTTCGGCCAGCAGTGCGTGTACGCGCTGATCGCCGAACCCGCGGTCGATCCTGTCCTTGACGAAGGCGAGTTCGACGACCTGTCCGGCGAAGGCACGGACCGCGGTCGCGCCGGGCTTGCCGTGGATTCCGCGAGCGTGGGCGATCGCGTGCTTGCGGGCTCGCATGGAACCGAGCCAGGTGACCTCGGCCGGAGTGATGAGGCCGGCCGTCACCATACCGGGCAGCTTGGCGGCCACGATGCGCTGCTCACGACGGCGGCTGTGCACCGCGAGGACGATCGCGAGCGCGAAGATCGGCACCATCCACAGCACGTAGACGCCGAAGTAGGCTTCCGGGCCGATCAGCGACGAGCCGTTCCACAACCCGTGCATGACGACCGCGCCCGCGTAGCCGAGCAGCAGGAACGTCGCCTTGGCCAGCAGTCCGCGTCGGTTCATCGCGAAATACACGCCGATGCCGAACATCGTGGTGAACAGCGGGTGGGCGAACGGCGCCATGATCAGCCGCATCGCGGCGGTCAGCAGCGATTCGCCGAGCGTTTCGCCGTTCGCGATGTAGAGGATGTCCTCGAGCCAGGCGAAGCCCGCACCGGTGAGACCGGCGTAGACGAGGCAGTCGGTGAGGGAGTTCATCTCGTTGCGTCGGCGCCCGGTGAGCATCACCAGCAGGAAGGCCCCCTTCGCCGCTTCCTCGATCAGCGGCGCTCCCAGGGCGACCGAGGCGAAGCTGACCGACGCGGTCTCCACGGCGCCGGGGTTGACCAGCGTCTCGAACCACAGGCCCAGGACGATCGACAGGATGACCGCGACCGACGCACCCCACAGGAAGGCGAGGATCAGCAGACGCGGGGGCTCGGGTTCCCAGCGGTCGAGCCACACGTAGGCCAGCACGACGACGGCGATCGCGATCGTGGACAGTACGAAGCCGATGGCGGTGCCGACCGGGTTGAGTGCGGTCAACCCGATGACGATCAATCCGGCGATGAGGCCGAGCAGGAAGAGGACGCCGATCGGTGCCCCGACTTTGCGGATCCGCCTCGGCAGTGCCGGCATCGGAACGTGCGGCGGCAAGGCCGGCGAAGGGTTGTGCACGGGTGCAGGGTAGCGGTGCGTGGGACCGGGTTTGTCCAGCGTGTCCTCAGTCGAGTACCCTCGATGGGTACTCGTATGTGCTTGATCACGGGTGCTGTGTGACATCTCGGCGCACCCGCGCCGGAGCAATGAATACGTCCCTACTATTAAACCTGTCCGGAGCCATCCACCATATGCCAAGTCCCTCCATCACCTCGCCGCAAGTAGCCATCAACGACATTGGCTCGGCTGAGGACTTTCTCGCCGCGATCGACAAGACCATCAAGTACTTCAACGATGGCGACATCGTCGAGGGGACCATCGTCAAGGTGGACCGCGACGAGGTCTTGCTCGACATCGGTTACAAGACCGAAGGCGTCATCCCTTCCCGCGAACTCTCGATCAAGCACGACGTGGACCCCTCAGAGGTTGTGTCCGTCGGCGACGAGGTCGAAGCGCTGGTCCTCACCAAGGAGGACAAGGAAGGCCGTCTGATCCTGTCCAAGAAGCGGGCTCAGTACGAGCGCGCCTGGGGCACGATCGAAGAACTCAAGGAGAAGGACGAGGCCGTCAAGGGCACCGTCATCGAGGTCGTCAAGGGCGGCCTGATCCTGGACATCGGCCTGCGTGGCTTCCTGCCCGCATCGCTGGTGGAGATGCGTCGCGTCCGCGATCTGCAGCCGTACATCGGTCGTGAGATCGAGGCGAAGATCATCGAGCTGGACAAGAACCGCAACAACGTGGTGTTGAGCCGCCGTGCCTGGCTGGAGCAGACCCAGTCCGAGGTGCGCAGCGAGTTCCTCAACCAGCTGCAGAAGGGCGCCATCCGCAAGGGTGTCGTCAGCTCCATCGTCAACTTCGGTGCGTTCGTGGACCTCGGCGGCGTCGACGGCCTGGTGCACGTCTCCGAGCTGTCCTGGAAGCACATCGACCACCCGTCCGAGGTCGTCCAGGTGGGCGACGAGGTCACGGTCGAGGTGCTCGACGTCGACATGGACCGCGAGCGGGTTTCGCTGTCGCTCAAGGCGACTCAGGAAGATCCGTGGCGCCACTTCGCCCGCACCCATGCGATCGGCCAGATCGTGCCGGGCAAGGTCACCAAGCTGGTGCCGTTCGGTGCGTTCGTCCGCGTCGAGGAGGGCATCGAGGGCCTGGTGCACATCTCCGAGCTGTCCGAGCGTCACGTCGAGGTCCCGGACCAGGTGGTCCAGGTCGGCGACGACGCGATGGTCAAGGTCATCGACATCGACCTCGAGCGTCGCCGGATCTCGCTGAGCCTCAAGCAGGCCAACGAGGACTACACCGAGGAGTTCGACCCGTCGAAGTACGGCATGGCCGACAGCTACGACGAAGCGGGCAACTACATCTTCCCCGAGGGCTTCGACGCCGAGACCAACGAGTGGCTCGAGGGCTTCGAGAAGCAGCGTGACGAGTGGGAGGCCCGGTACGCCGAGGCCGAGCGCCGCCACAAGATGCACACTGCGCAGATGGAGAAGTTCGCCGCTGCCGACGCCGAGGCGGCCAGCAGGCCCGCCAACGCCGGCACGACGTCGTCTTCGTCGTCCTCCCGCTCGGAGGAGTCGACCGGCGGCACGCTCGCCAGCGACGCTCAGTTGGCAGCGCTGCGCGAGAAGCTCGCAGGCAACGCCTAACCACGGCTAGCACGACGAACGCCCCGGCTCCTGGAGCCGGGGCGTTCGCCGTTTCGGCACCCCTGACAGACTGGGGCCGTGCTGCGAATTGGTCTGTCCGGCGGTATCGGTGCCGGCAAGTCGACGGTGTCCAAGACGTTCGGTGAACTCGGCGGCATCGTCGTCGACGGCGACGTCATCGCCCGCGAGGTCGTCGAGCCTGGAACCGAGGGGCTCGCCAAGCTGGTGGAGGCCTTCGGCGAGGACATCCTTCGCCCGGACGGCGCGCTGGATCGGCCCGCGCTGGCAGCGGTCGCGTTCAGCGACGACGAGAAGCGGGCCACCCTCAACGGCATCGTGCACCCGTTGGTCGGGCGGCGCCGTCAGGAGCTGATCGACGCCGCACCGGCGGATGCGGTGATCGTCGAGGACATCCCGTTGCTCGTCGAATCGCAGATGGCTCCGATGTTCCCGCTGGTCATCATCGTCCACGCCGACGAGGACCTCCGGGTCTCCCGACTCATCGAGCACCGGGGTTTCACCGAGGCCGACGCCCGCGCGCGGATCGCCGCGCAGGCGACCGTGGAGCAGCGCCGTGCCGTCGCGGACGTGTGGCTCGACAACTCCGGGTCCACCGAGGAGCTGGTGGCGGCTGCCAGGGCGCTGTGGCACGACAGGATCGTGCCGTTCGCCCACAACGTCGAGGCCGGGGAACCGGCCCGCGTGCCGCCGGTCCTGGTGCCCGCCGACGCATCGTGGCCCGAGCAGGCGACACGAATCGTCAACCGGCTCAACACGTCCTGCGGTCATCGCGCGCTGCGCATCGATCACGTGGGGTCGACTGCCGTGCCGGGCCTCGACGCCAAGGACGTCATCGACGTACAGGTCACCGTCGAATCGCTCGACGTCGCCGACGAACTGGGCTCGGCACTGACCACGGCGGGTTACCCCAGGATCGAGTCGATCGTCGCCGACGTGGCCCACACCGACGAGGAGACACGGTGGCAGAAGCGCTTTCACGCATCTGCGGACCCCGGCAGGCCCACCAACGTGCACCTGCGCGTCGAAGGCTGGCCGAATCAGCGCTTCGCGCTGCTGTTCCGAGACTGGCTGCGGGCCGAGCCCGACGTGCGCGCAGAGTATCTCGAGTGCAAGCGCCGGATCGCCGGCGCCGGACATCAGACGTCCGGGGACTATGCCGACGCCAAGGAGCCGTGGTTCGCCGACGCCTACGGTCGCGCGGTGACGTGGGCCGAACGGACCGGCTGGTCCGTCTAGCCGGTCAGGCGACCGGTGCCGGCGGCGGGACTGCGGGGTCGGCCTGCGGCAGCGGCGCCGCGGGTGCGTCGATCGGTGCGGTGTTGCCCTGCGGGAAGTTTCCGACCGAGCCGCAGCTGAGCACGCCGTAGCCGGGGTCGTTGCGCTGCGGCGTGAAGCGGGGCGCGACGAACTGGTCGGCCTGGGCGACGATCTGGTCGTCCACCAGGATTTCGCAGTGCAGGCTCGCGGAGTAGGGCCACTGGATCGCGACCTGCATGCCGGCCTGCTGCGGATCGGACACCACGCCGGTCGTCTCGAAGGTGCGACCCGGCACCATCGTCGGATCGGCGGTGTTGAATTCGGTGTCGGAGAGCTTGTACGTGATCGTGGCGCCCCGCGAGACGCCGTCGACGCGTGCGCGGTAGACGACGTTGTGCGGTCCCTCGCCGAACTGCGGTGCCGCGGCTTCGGCCGGCGGTGCCGCGCCTTCGGCCGGGGTGGCGGCGGACCCCTGCTGCACGTCCGGCAGCGGCGGTGCCGCGGGGTCTGCCAGCGCGACGGGCGCAGCGAGCTGCGTACCCACCGCGAGGACGGCAACGACGAACGCGGCGTGCCGTCCGCGCTTGCTGAAACTCATGATCAAGGACTTTACGCCGAGCGCCACGTGAGGACCATTTCACGCTGAGCCAGCCACCCGGCCAGGTCATAGCCGTGCCGGGCGAGACCGTCGACGGTGGCGACCGCGGTCCGGATCGCCCGGTCCGCCGTTTCCTCGTCGAGCAGCCCGCCGCACACGGCGGCGATCAGTTCGTCGGCGTCGACCAGTTCGACGCCGCGGCCGGTCCGCACGACGAGGTCCAGGTAGTGGTCCTCGGTGCGCCACACGTCCCCGTCGACCGCGATTCGGCCCACGTCCAGGTAGAAGTCCTGATCGCGCTCGTAGCCCGGATTGAAGTGGAACACCGTTGCCCGCAGGTCTAGAGCCGGCAGCAACCACGACTCCAGGTAGTGGAACTGCGCGCGGCCGGGAGCCGGCCGAGCCATGTAAAGGCCCCAGGGGGTGACGGTGTAGACCTCGACGTCGCGGACGATGCCCTTCGGGTCGGTGTTGGTGGCGTTCCGTACGTCGAAGGTCTCGCGTTTCGGGGGATGGATGGCGGGCGTCACGAGCGTCGCCGCCGAAGGTCGATGACCAGCGGACGATGACCGTCGGGCCGGGTCAGCATGCGCAGCACGAAACCGGCGAGCAAGCCTCCCGCGAAACCGGCCCAGAGCAGGCTGGCGGCATCGAGCCAGCCGCACTGGCTGGACGGTCCGAGACCGCCGTCGCCGCAGGTCACGCCCATGGCGTCGGCCACGCGTCCCGGTCCGGGCCAGATCAGCGCCACGGCGCAACCCAGGCCGACCAGCAGGAGGAGCAAGCCGAGTAGTCGTAGGGCGACTCGCAGCGGTTCGCGCACGGCGTCACGCTAACCCGTCACGGGCCACGGCGGGAATGAACTTGTCGGGGGACGCGCTTAATCTGGTAACCATGGCCTTCGCTACCGAATACCCCGTGCTCGCGCACTCCGAGCATCGCCCCGTCGATGCGATGGTGCGTGCCGGCAATCGGTTCGAGGTGGTCAGCGAGTACGAACCCGCCGGCGATCAGCCGGCGGCCATCGAGGATCTCGAACGTCGCGTCAGGGCGGGGGAGCGCGACGTCGTGCTCCTCGGCGCGACCGGTACCGGCAAGTCGGCGACGACGGCGTGGCTCATCGAGCGACTGCAGCGGCCGACACTGGTGATGGCGCCCAACAAGACCCTCGCTGCGCAGCTGGCCAACGAGCTTCGGGACATGTTGCCGCACAATGCCGTCGAGTACTTCGTGTCGTACTACGACTACTACCAGCCCGAGGCGTACATCGCGCAGACCGATACCTACATCGAGAAGGACAGCTCGATCAACGACGACGTCGAGCGGCTCCGGCACTCGGCGACGTCGAGCCTGCTGTCGCGCCGCGACGTCGTCGTGGTGGCCTCGGTGTCGTGCATCTACGGCCTCGGTACGCCGCAGTCGTACATGGACCGGTCGGTAGAACTCCAGGTCGGCCAGGAGGTGCCCCGCGACGCGCTGCTGCGCCTGCTCGTCGACGTGCAGTACACCCGCAACGACATGTCATTCGTCCGCGGGTCGTTCCGCGTGCGGGGCGACACCGTCGAGATCATCCCCGCGTACGAGGAACTGGCCGTCCGCATCGAGTACTTCGGCGACGAGATCGAGGCGCTCTACTACATGCATCCGCTGACGGGCGACGTCATCCGCAAGGTCGACTCGCTGCGGGTGTTCCCGGCCACGCACTACGTGGCGGGGCCCGAACGCATGGCGCAGGCGATCGAGAGCATCGAGCGGGAACTCGAGGCGCGGTTGGCCGAACTCGAGGGCCAGGGCAAGTTGCTCGAGGCGCAGCGGTTGCGGATGCGGACCAACTACGACCTGGAGATGATGAAGCAGGTCGGCTTCTGCTCCGGAATCGAGAACTACTCGCGGCACATCGACGGACGCGGTCCAGGAACGGCGCCTGCGACGCTGATCGACTACTTCCCCGATGACTTCCTGCTCGTCATCGACGAATCGCACGTGACGGTGCCGCAGATCGGCGGCATGTACGAGGGCGACATGTCGCGCAAGCGCAACCTGGTCGACTTCGGCTTCCGGCTGCCGTCGGCGGTCGACAACCGGCCGCTGACGTGGGAGGAGTTCGCCGACCGCATCGGCCAGACCGTGTACCTGTCGGCGACGCCTGGCCCCTACGAACTCAGCCAGACCGGTGGTGAGTTCGTCGAGCAGGTCATCCGGCCGACCGGTCTGGTCGACCCACACGTCATCGTCAAGCCGACCAAGGGTCAGATCGACGACCTCATCGGGGAGATCCGCAAGCGCACCGAACGCGACGAGCGCGTTCTGGTGACGACTCTGACCAAGAAGATGGCCGAGGACCTCACCGACTACCTCCTGGAGACCGGCATTCGGGTGCGGTACCTGCACTCCGAGGTCGACACGCTGCGCCGCGTGGAGTTGTTACGGCAGCTGCGCCTGGGCGAGTACGACGTCCTGATCGGCATCAACCTCCTGCGCGAAGGGCTCGACCTGCCCGAGGTGTCACTGGTGGCGATCCTCGACGCCGACAAGGAGGGCTTCCTGCGGTCGCCGCGAAGCCTCATTCAGACCATCGGTCGCGCGGCGCGCAACGTGTCCGGTGAAGTGCACATGTACGCCGACAAGATCACCGATTCGATGCAGCAGGCCATCGAGGAGACCGACCGGCGCCGCAGCAAGCAGATCGCGTACAACGTGGCGCACGGGGTCGATCCGCAGCCGCTGCGCAAGAAGATCGCCGACATCCTCGACCAGGTGTACCGCGAGGCCGACGACACCGACGCGACCGTCGACGTCGGCGGTTCGGGACGCAACTCGTCGCGGGGACGGCGTGCCCAAGGCGAGCCGGGCCGGGCGGTCAGCGCGGGTATCTACGAGGGCCGCGACACCAAGTCGATGCCGCGGGCCGAACTGGCCGACCTGATCAAGGACCTCACGGCCCAGATGATGACCGCGGCGCGGGATCTGCAGTTCGAACTGGCGGCGCGGATCCGCGACGAGATCCAGGACCTGAAGAAGGAACTACGCGGCATGGATGCCGCCGGCCTCAAGTAGCTTGACCTCAACCTCGGTTCAGTTCCTACCGTGAGCGCATGACGGAACTCGAGGTGGCCCCCAGCGGTTGGCGCGAACTGTTGGGTCCGAAGCACATCGGGGCGTCGACCGTGCTCGCCGGCGGGGTCGCGCTGTATGCCACCAACGAGTTCCTCACGATCAGCCTGCTGCCGAGCACGGTCGCCGAGATCGGTGGGCAACGCCTCTACGCGTGGGTGACGACGGTGTACCTGGTGTCCTCGGTCGTCGCCGCCACGACCGTCAGTTCCACGCTGTCGCGTCTCGGGCCGCGACGGTCCTACGTGGCGGCGCTGTCGGTGTTCGGTGCGGGCAGCGTGCTGTGCGCCGTGGCGCCGACCATGGAACTGCTCCTCGTGGGGCGGGTCGTGCAGGGGGCTGCGGGCGGTCTGCTGGCCGGGCTGGGATACGCCGTGATCAACGCGGCCATGCCGCAGTCTTTGTGGACCAAGGCATCGGCCCTCGTCTCGGCGATGTGGGGAGTCGGCACCATCGTCGGTCCTGCCGCCGGCGGTCTGTTCGCGCAATTCGGTTCGTGGCGTTGGGCATTCGGGGTGCTCGCCATCCTCACCGCGGCGATGGCGGTGCTCGTCCCGTTCGCGCTGCCCCGGCGCGCCGGACATGAATCGGTCGTGCAGCGCATCCCGGTGTGGTCGCTGGTGTTGCTGGGTGCGGCCGCACTGGCCATCAGCGTGGCGGGAATCGTGACGTACGCGGCGATCACGGCAGGCCTACTCGGTGTCGGCGCTCTGCTGATCGTCGTGTTCCTGGTCGTCGACCGGCGTCTCGCGGCATCGGTGCTGCCGCCGACGGCGTTCCGACCCGGCCCGTTGAAGTGGATCTACCTCACGCTCGGGATGTTGATGGCGGCGACGATGGTGGACATGTACGTGCCGCTGTTCGGTCAGCGTCTGGCGGGACTGGTGCCGGTAGCCGCGGGCTTCTTGGGCGCTGCCTTGGCGGTCGGTTGGACGGTCGGCGAGATCTCCAGCGCCTCGGTGACGGGCCCCCGGAACGTCAGGCGGCTGGTGATGGCTGCGCCGTTGGTGATGGCGACGGGCCTCGCGGTCGGCGCGGTGAGCTTCGTGGACGGGGCCACGGGAGCCGTGGTCGCGGTGTGGGTCGTCGCGCTGGGGATCACTGGGACCGGCGTGGGCATCGCGTGGCCGCACCTGTCGGCGTGGGCGATGGGCTCCGTCGACGACCCGGCCGAGGGCGGCACGGCTGCCGCCGCGATCAACACCGTGCAGCTGATCTGCGGTGCGTTCGGCGCGGGCCTGGCCGGGGTCGTGGTGAACATGACCGACCGCGGCGACGAGACGGCCGCCCGGTATCTGTTCGCGACGTTCGCCGCGTTGGCCGTCGTCGGCGCGGTGGCGTCCTACCGTGCGACCAGGGAGCGGGCCTAGTCCGGGTCGGGGTCGTCGTCGAGTCGACGGATCGCCGTCACGCCCTCGATGGACGCGAGTACGGCGGGCGCGTTGACGATTCCGTTGCCCGACAACGTGAGAACGATGCCCGATCGACCGTCCCCGGCGCCGAGCGGTTCACCCGCGGGATCGGAGGCGAGTTCCGCGAGCTGCCAGCCGCGGCGCTCGCACGCCTGCAGCAACCGGGTGAGCACGCCGCGCCCGTCGTCGTAGACGACGTGCATCCGGATCGACCCGCTGAGCCGTGACGCGAGCCGCCTTGCCACCGGCATGAACCCGAGCACGATCAGGAAGTGCATGGCGGTGACGGTGCAGGCCAGCAGGAGCAGCCCCGAACCGGCGGCCATCCCGATGGCGGCCGATTCCCAGACCGCGGCGGCAGTGGTGAGTCCGTGGACGGAGCCGCGGCGGAAGATGATGATGCCCGCTCCGAGAAAGCCTATGCCCGAGACGATTTGGGCCGCGACGCGGGACGGGTCGACGACGACGAGTTCGGGTTGCAGGACGTCCTGGAACCCGTATTTGCTGACGAGCAGGATCAGCGCAGCGGCGGTGCCCACGATCGTCTGGGTGCGCAGACCGGCGCTCTTGCCCTGCACCTCACGTTCCAGACCGATGAGCGCGGTGAGCCCGAACGCCACGAACAACTCGACGATCTGACGGGTGCCTTGACCGGGGCCGCCGAAGAACGGCGGGTCGGCGAGCAGCTGCAACATGCCGACAAGGTATCGCGAGGTGGTCGCATCGGCGATGAGTTCCCGGCGGCCGGGCGGTCTGCATCGGTGACCGTTCGAAAGGGGACGCCATGACCATTGATTCGATCGCCTGCCCGGAGGTCGTCAGCCGCGACGAGTGGCTGGCGGCGCGCCGGGAGCTGCTCGCGCGGGAACGGGAGGCGACGCATCTTCGGGACGCGGTCAACGCCCAGCGCAGACGCCTGCCGATGGTGAAGGTGGAGAAGGATTATGCGTTCGAGGGTCCGGGTGGCGTGGTGGGCCTGGCCGATCTGTTCGAGGGCCGGCCGCAGCTCTACGTCCACCACTTCATGTGGATCGACGCGAACGACCGTGGCTGCCCGAGTTGCACCGCGGCGGCGGACCTGACGTTCACCGAGCAGGACCGAGCCCTGCTCAATGCGGGCGGCGTCACGTTCGTCGCGGTGTCGAGGGCGCCGTACGCCAGCATCGCCCGCTATCGGGACGAACACGGCTGGACGTTCCCGTGGTACTCGTCGCGCGACGGGGACTTCACCTACGACCTCCACGTCACGCTCGACCCGGATCGCGCTCCGGTGGAGTACAACTACAAGTCCCTGGCGGAACTGCGCGCCGATGGCTGGCCCGACGACGACCTGCGGGGCGACTGGCCGGGAGCCAGCGTGTTCCTGCGCCGCGGCGACGAGGTGTTCCACACCTACACCACCTACGCGCGCGGACTGGATCCGTCATCGGCGGGCTATCCGTTCCTCGACGTCACGCCGTACGGGCGCCAGGAGGCGTGGGAGGACTCACCTGAGGGTTGGCCGCAGAACGGGGCGGCCGTCGGGGTGCCGCTGCAGTAACGATCACGGGGAGCGAAACCCTGGGCGGGGGTTGGCCAGGCTGGCATCGTCATGGACAACGCGGGTGTGGCTGAGTGGCTAGGCACCGGCCTGCAAAGCCGTTTACACGGGTTCGAATCCCGTCACTCGCTCGCGTGTAGCACCGTCGGAGCTAGAGGACTGCGGTGACCGGTCCCAGCAGCTGCCAGTTCGGTTCGGAGGCGTCGTTGAACACGGCGCCAAGGCCCCTGCCGGTCGACGTGTAGTTGGTCCCCGGTTCGTAGGACGTGAACACCGCGGCTGTGCCGGACCCTCGCCCCTGACTGCATTGGGGAGTGGAGTCGCTGCGCTGGATGCACACGACGCTCAGGCGGGGGCTGAAGGGGCCCATGCAGCCGGCCGGCGCCACCGTGGCGGTGACGACGTCGCCGTCGGGGGACGGCACCACGTGCGGCGGCGACAGCGTGAAGGAACACGGCGTGCCGGGTGGTGGCAGTTCTGCGTGTGCGGTGAACGAGCCCGCGGCGAAACAAGGCGCCAGGGCCACGAAGGCGGTGAGAACCACGGCGGTCCGCTTCATTCCAGGATGGTAGATCGCGACGGGGCCGGATGAGCCGGGAACAGCTGGCCCGGGTTTCGCCGAGCGGCATCCGATCGCCAGGTCCGGACCTAGGGTTCGAGAGTGGTGCGGACTCGGCGGTCGTGGGCTGTCACGTCGCGGCTGGGCTCGGCCGTTGTGGCATCGGTAGTGATCGTCAGCTGCGGCTCGTCGTCTCCGTCGGCGGCGGCCGAGGCTGCACGGGTCAACGGCCCGGTGGACGTCGGCAACGGTCGGACGATCCATCTCGAGTGCAGCGGCTCGGGTTCGCCCGCCGTGATCCTGGTGTCGGGAGCTGGTGTGGGCGCCGACAATTGGAGCTACACGGGCAATCCGAACGACGAGGTGAACCCGCCGACGCGAACCGTCGACGCCGTGTTTCCGAGCATGGCCGAGATCGGCGAGGTATGCGCCTACGACCGGCCCGGGGTCGGGCTGATGGACGGCTCCGCGAGCCGATCGAGTCCCGTACCGCAGCCAACCACGGCTCGGCAAGGCGTGGCGGACCTGCACGCAGCGCTCGGCTCCGCCGGCGTGCCAGCGCCGTACGTGCTGGTGGGCCACTCGTGGGGTGGTCTGATCGCCGCGACGTACGCGAGGACCCACCCGGGCGACGTCGCGGGGTTGGTACCGGTCGACCCGGCGTCCGAATACCTCGAACCGGCACTGGGGGAGGAAGCGTGGCAGCAGTGGGTGGCCGACATCGCCGCCGCGGCACAGCGCTCACCGGACGCGGAGAGCCCTGACTACCCCGCATCACTGGCAGAGCTGACGACCGCACCGCCCATGCCTGAGATCTCGACCGTCGTCCTCAGTTCAGACGAGCCGTTCGACTACCTGGGCCGAGGCGACGCCAACGAGTTCTGGCCGCAGTGGCTCGACGCCGGTGTGCGATTGGCCGACGCGCTCGGCGCGGCTCACGTGACCGAGACTGCCAGTGGCCACTTCATCGAGAACCAGAATGCAGCGCTGGTGGTCGAACAGATCTGTTCGGTGATCACCCCGGCGAAGTGCTGAGGCGAGTCACCAACCCGACGGCAGGCCTACTTCAGCCACTTCCACGGCTTGTCCCAGTGACCGGGAGGCACGCCGATGACCTGGCCGACGTGACCTGGCGGCACGCCGATGAACTGTCCGATGTGTCCGGGTGGCGGTGGTTCCACCCACCAGTAGTTGGGGTCGGCCTGGGCGGTCGCGGAACCGAAGCCGAGCACTCCCGCGGAGAGTGCCGCGGCGGCGGCCGAAGTTGCTGCAAGCTTCTTGATTTTCATCTTCCTGCTCCTTCGATTCGGTGCGCGCCACCGATATGCCCTGACTCGATGGAATGGCTGACTCAGTCATTCCGAGATCGGTGGCTCGTGTTCGGTATATCGAGTCGGCGAAGGCGCCCGTTACCTCCCAAGCCGGTGCCGGTTCCGCGAATAGGCCCATCTGTGCTGTTCAGCGCCGTGCTAGAAGATTTTCGGAAGTTTTCTCCGGCGTCCAGTAACGATCATGAAGAGTCGCCCGACGTACCGATCAGAGGCTGACGTGGAGCTTTGAAGATCATTAATTACGTATCAGTTAATTAGCTGGACGCATTATACGCGTCACTCATTAAATAACTCTGTGATTCCGGTTTGAGTATCGACGCCATGGGCAATTTCAGTTGCTGGAAGCAGAAGGTGCACCTAGCGCTGGCGGGCCGTTCCCGCCTCCGGTATGCAGCACGACTGGTCGGGGGGCCGGCTTACTGGTTCCGCTCACCAAGGGAGTTACTCATGAAGAACACGCTCAAGAAAGCAGCAGCAGGCGCCGTCTTCGGCGGGTCGTTGATGTTCACGGGTGGGCTCGGCCTCGCGAGCGCCGAGCCGGTCCAGATCCAGGATGGACTGGTCAACCTGGCGCTCGGCGACATCACCGTCCTGGAGGACGTCAACGTCGGCGTCGCAGCGCAGATCACCGCACTGGTCTGCGACGTCGTGGACGTCGGCAACGTGACCGCGCTGGCCACGGCAGTCGACGCCGGCTCGGACGATCAAGAAGTCCTCTGTGAGAGCGCTGCAGGACCGGTCACCGTGACGCAGAACGGACCCGGCAACTCGGAGAACGCGCCCGGCCGCCAGCGGTAACCATCGCGTAGACGCCGCCCGCATCGAATCAGATGCGGGCGGTGTCGCGTTGGTTCTGGTGCCGACTAACCGGGCGGGGTCGGGCCGGCTGCCGGGGGCGCGGCGGGCGGCGCACCTGCGGCCGAGCCGAGCTGTGAGCCGAGAATGCTCAGGATCGGGCCGATGGCACCGGACGGCGGGCCAGGCGGGGGCGGGCACACCGACTGCGAGCAATCGGTCAGCTGCCACGTCTGACAGTCATTCGTGGTGAACGACGTGTCCGTCGGGGCGATCGTGACCACTGGTGCACGCTTCGTCAGCCCGTTGTCGACCATTTCCTCGCCGCTGGTGCGCTTCCAGTAGCAGGCGCCGCCGTCGATGGGGCCCCCAGACTTGTAGACGCCGGGCGCGATGTCTGCGCCCACGGCATACGTGCCATCCGCGTCGATGGTGCTCTTGGGGGCAGGCGGCGGCGCGGGTGCCGGGGTCGGCTCGGCGACGGCCACACCCGCCGACGCCCACATGCCGACGAGTGTGAGCGCCGCAGCGACCGATGCCTTCGTGGACCTCATGGTGATCCAGCTTAGCTGCCCTAACCACCGGGTCCCAGCCAGCGCAGCGGCGCGGGGTGGACCGGGCAAACACCGTCTGCCAATTCGGTTCGCCGACAACGGTTCTCGCAGCAAATTTGGGCGTACCCGTACTTGGTCTCCGATCCGCGTCTGCGCGGCAACGGTTCGGTAACCGCGTCTTCGTGACCACTTGCGTCACACCCGTCACGCGTTAGGTTCGTCTCGACGCACGTCCGCAGCGGACCTCCCGCGTCGACATACTTTCGGGGAAGGCACGTTGAGCGCGACGAATCGGATAGCTGTGGCGGCGTTCGCGTCCGGTCTGCTCTGGCCCGCACTTCTCGTCTGTCCAAGTGCCTGGGCCGATCCCGGAGTCAGCCCCGGTGTGCCCTGCATGGGCATCGTCGGAGATCTCGCCGCCTCTCCGCCGAGCCAGGCCGAGGTGCACGACGCGGCTGCAGTCGCCTTGGCGAATGCGGTGCCGGCGCCACCCCCGCCGCCAGTTCCAGTGCCCGCGCCGACGGCCGCCACGGTGCCGCTCGACCTCATCACGCCGGCGTTGGCCCCGGCGCCGACGGCAGCAACGCTGGTCGACGCTGCGGGTGCCGTTGCGCCAGCGGCCGCAGTCGCTCCGGTCGTCGACGCGGCGGCCACCGCGATCCCATGGGGAACCGCTCTACCCGCCGCCGTACCGGCTGCCGCCGTACCAGCTGCCGGAGTGCCGGTGCCCGCCGTGCTTCCGCCCGCGATCGCGCCTCCTGTCGCGATCCCGCCCGCCGTGCCTGCCGCCCCGGTTGCGGACATGGCAGCACCCGCCCCAGCCGCAGCGCCGGCTCCGGCCGCAGCACCGGTCTCGGAAGCTGCTGCCGCGGCACCGCCCCCGCCACCCCCACCACCACCGGTCGAGCCACTCCCACCCCCACCACCGCCGGCCGTGCCACCCCCACCGCCGCCACCACCGCCGGTCGAGCCGCCGCCACCGCCACCCCCACCGGCCCCCGTCGAGCCACTCCCACCACCGCCAACCGCCACGCTGACCGAGGCTGCAGCACCGGCACCGGCGCCCGCCCTCGCGCCCGAAGCAGCGGCCGCCGCAGCGGCACCGATCGTCGACGCCGCCGCGCTCGCCGTGCCACCCGTGCCCATCGTGCCTGCACCGCCGGGCATTCCGATCGGTAGCGCGCTACCCGACATGGGCCTTCAGCTGCCGAGCACGCTTCCCATACCGACGGACCTGGTCTGCGAAGGCACCGCGTGGTCGGCCGAGCGGTCGAGCGAGCCCGATGGAGCAACTCCGGGCACCGGGCGACGCGACGACTGGTAGCGAACGGGCTTGCGGCATGATGCCGCCGTGAGCTTTCCATCGCCGTCGCTGGCCGACGTGATCTCCACGCTGCAGGTCGAGCAGGTCGGCGACGGGCAGTTCGTCGCGACGCAGCTGGACAATCCGGCCCATCACATCGTGGGTGGACACATCGCCGGGCAGGCGCTGATGGCGGCCAGCCGCACCGCACCGGGGCGCCTGCCGCACAGCGTGCACGTCTACTACCTGCGCGCCGGTGACGCTCGGCTTCCCGTCGACTTCGAGGTCGTGCGGTCACGCGACGGCGGAACGCTGTCCACTCGTCGCATCACGGCGACGCAGGGCGATCAGGTGCTCTTGGAGGCGCTCGCGTCGTTCAGCACCGAGGTCGGAGGGCCCGAACACCAGAGCGCCATGCCGGACGCTCCGGACCCGGAGACGCTCCCGGCCATGCAGGACCAGCTGGCGGAGTACGCGGACGAACTCAGCGGCTACTGGTTGCGGCCGTTGCCATTCGACCTCCGCTACGTCGACGCGCCACCACGTCTGGCGCTCGAAGGCCCGGATCCGTCGCCGCGTCTACGGATGTTCTGGCGGGCAACCGATTCCGTGCCTGCCGACCCCGTCTTGCACAGCTGCCTGCTGACGTATCTGTCCGGCACGACGATGCTCGAGACGGCACTGGTCATGCGACGGGCCACACCGCTGACCACCTTCAACGCGCTGATCGACCACGCATTGTGGTTTCACCGGCCGTTCGATCCCGCGGAGTGGGTGCTCTCAGATCAGTTCTCGCCGAGCGGGATCGACGGACGTGGCCTGGCCACGGCGACGATGTACGACCGGTCGGGACGGGTCATCTGCATCGCGACGCAGGAGCTGTACTTCGGCCGCACGTGAGGCCTGACCTGCTCACGTCTCCTCGGCGACGGCCGAGCCGCCGTCCCAGCGCTTGATGCCGGGCACCACGACGTCGAGCAGTTCGAGGGCGCGAGACACGCTCTGATGGACGATGTCGTCGATGGACGTCGGCAACGCATAGAAGGCGGGCACCGGCGGCATGATGATGGCACCGTTCGCCGTGGCGCGAGCCATCAGGTCGATGTGGCCGGCATGAAACGGCGTCTCGCGCAACATCAGAACGACGCGTCGACGTTCCTTGAGGCAGACGTCCGCCGCCCGGACGACGAGCCCCTCGCCATAACTGTTGGCGATCCCGCTGAGCGTCTTCACCGAACACGGCGCGACGAGCATGCCAGCCGACACGAATGATCCCGACGAGACGGCGGCGCCGATGTCACGGGGATGGTGGAGGTGGTCGGCCAGTGTGCGGACGTCGTCGGGGGAGTACGACGTCTCGTGGGCGATGGTGCGCTGAGCCGACGGCGTCACGATCGCGTGCGTCTCGACGTCGGCGACCTGTCTCAGCAGTTCCAGGGCGCGGATGCCGTAGATGGCGCCGGACGCACCGGTGATGGCCACGATGACTCTTCGCACGGGCTACGCCGCGCCATACCGGGCCGCGGCCGACGCGATCACGTCCACCGCGTCGGTTCCCCGGCATTCGGACCCGGGCGTGCCCGTGACGCGCAGGACGACCTCGATCGCTGCGGCGGCGCGTTCGGCGGCACCGCCTTCGCCGTCACCGGCCCCCATGTCCCCGTCGAGCATGGCCAGTTCTGCGAGTTCGAGCATCTCCGCCTGTAACTCGGCGTCCTTCACCTGCGTGCGCAGTTCTGCCGTCGCCGCACTCGGGGCGGGCGGAGGCCCGTCGCTCAGTCTGTTGCGCAGATCCCGCAAGGGCGCCACCACCTCTCGATTCCAGCGCTGCACCCGACCCGCGGCCCGGTCGACATCCCGCGTGGTGATGGTTCTGCCCCGGCGGGCGCCGAGGTAGGCCGCGAACAACACGAGGTTCACGTCGACCGCACATCGACCCTGCAGTGAGAGGCAGGCGGCCGAGACGCCGTCGGCTCCGTAGACGCCGAGGGCGAACTCGACGAACTCGGAGCGCTCCGTCATCGGTGGCACTGGTAACGCCTACCCCTTGCCTCCGTGATCTTGGCACGGTAGTTCTTGTATTTGCTCGCCACCTTCACGCAGAGAGTATGGGGCATCCCACCATGGCGTTCCAGGATTTCCGGGAGTTCCTGCACGCCCTGCGCGCAGACGGCGAGCTCATCGACGTCGATCGACCGGTCGCCTTGGAGTTGGAGGTCGCCAAGGCAATGCGCAAGAGCGCATCGGTGGCGGGGCCCGCGGTCGTATTCACCGACAACGGAACGGACTTCCCGTTGGTGGCCGGGGTGTACAACTCACGGGCGAAGGCGCTGATCGCCTACGGCTGCGACGAGGACACGGTGGTCGGGCACATCCTCGACGGCTTGGCCCATCGGATTCCACCGGTGCTCGTCGACGACGCACCTGTGCACGAGAACGTGATCCTCGGCGACGACATCGACCTCACGACGTTGCCGGTGCCCCGCTACAGCCCGGACGACGGCGGGCCGTACATCACCCCCGGCATCGTGGTGAGCCGCGATCCCGAGACTGGCGTCCCGGACATCGGCCACTACCGCTTCGAGATCATCGACGGCAAGACGTTGTCGTTCATGGCCCAGCCCTTTCACCGGTTCGGCAAGAACATGGCGAAGGCAGTTGCTCGCGGCGACAAGACGTTCCATGCGGCGTTGGTCATCGGCGTCGACCCGATGCTGGCCTACACCGGTCCCATACAGGTGCCGGACGACACCAACGACTTCGAGGTCGCCGGCGGGCTGCGCGGTGCGCCGGTCGAGTTGGTGAAGTGCCGGACGATCGACGTCGAAGTGCCTGCCCGCGCCGAGTTCGTCATCGAGTTCGAGGTGGTCTTCGACACCACGGTGATGGAGGGCCCGCTGGGGGAGTACACCGGCTACTACACGCCGGCGTCGATGAAGCCCATCGCGCGGCCCATGGCGATCACCCATCGCAACGGCGCCTACTTCCAGGCGCTGCTCACCGGTGTGCCACCGACGGAGAACCACACTCTCAAGCAGTTGGCCTTCGAGGCGTCGTTCCTGCAGATGATGCGCCACCAGTTCCCGACGATCGAGAGAGTTGCCATCCCACAATCCGGGGGCGTCTCGTTCTACGTCGTGATCGCGATGCGTCCGCGATACGCAGGGGAAGCGCGGGCGGCCATCCTCGCCGCGATGGCGACCAACGTGCGGCCCAAGACCGTGATCGTCGTCGACCCCGACATCGACGTGCAGAACTCCGAACAGGTGGAATGGGCGGTGTCCTTCCGCAGCCAGCCCGCGCGTGACGTGATCGTGGTCGACGGACTGGGGGCCGGCCCGCTCGATCCGTCGATAGACGAGTCGATTCCGCTGGATCAGCGCACCGGCTCCGCGCTCGGCATCGATGCGACCTATCCGTACGGCACCGTGATCAAGATCGCCGGTGACGCGTGCGGCCCCTCGGTCGCCGAACACGGCAAGGAATTCGTCGAGGTGGCCGACGTTCCCGGCTGGCGGCAGTACGACTTCCCCGAACTCGACAACCACGGCAGGTAGGAGCGCGACGTGCCCGACATCGACCACGAGATCAAGATCGACGGACCGCCGGAACGGGTGTTCGCGGCGCTGACCACGTTGGACGGGGTCACCGGGTGGCACACGCCCGGCAGCCGCGGGACCGGTGAGGTGGGTAGCGTTTGGGTCTTCGGTTACGCCGGACACCCCGAATTTCGTTGGCAGGTAGTCACTTCGGATGCACCGACCCGCGTGGTCTGGCGCTGCACCCAGGGGCCAGGCGACTCGGTGGGCACCACGGCCAGCTTCACGGTGGGCTCGGCCGACGGCCGCACGGTCGTGGAACTGCAGCACGGCGGGTGGCCCGGCACCCACGGCAACTTCCGCAAGTGCAACACCACCTGGGGTGTGCTCCTGCATCACCTGCGCGACTACGTCGAAACCGGCCAACCGGCAGCGGCCTTCGAGTGACCGACCACGGCCCGACCAAGGGAAGAACATGCCCCAGCAGAGCCTGAGCGACTTCGTCGACGACATGGAGCAGGCCGGCCTGCTGGTCCGCATCACCGACGAGAAGCGAGTCGACGAACTCCCCGCGGTGATGGAGGCGAATCCACTGACCGCGGTGCTGGTGGAGAAGGTCACCGACTGCGAGTTCCAATTCCTCGCCAACGCGTACTCGAACCAGGACCAGACGGCATGGGCACTGGGATGTGACAAGAGCGAAACCGGGCGCCGGATGGTCGAACTCGGCAAGGGACGCATCAAGCCGGAGATCGTCGACACCGCACCGTGCAAGGAGGTCATCCTCACCGGTGACGACGTGGATCTCACCCGCCTGCCGCTGTTCCTCCATCACGACCGCGACGGTCATGCCTACACCAACGACAACATGGTGGTGAGCAAGCACCCCGACACCGGTGTGTACGACTGGGGCATCTACCGCAGCATGTTCCGCACCAAGAACGAGAAGTTGTTCGACATGACGTGCACCTCGCACCGAGCGCGGCTGAATGCGCAAGCGGCACAGGCGAAGGGGCAGAACCTCGAGCTGGCGATCGTGCTCGGCGGACCGCTCGTCGACAAGGTGGCCGCGCTGACCGGCGTCCCACCGGGCACCGACGACTTCGAGGTGCTCGGCAGCTTCTACGGCCACCCCGCGAAACTCGTCGAGTGCGAGACGATCGATCTGCTGGTGCCCGCCAACGCCGAGATCGTCATCGAATGCGAGCTGATGGCCACCGAGGGGCTGACACACGACGAAGGCCCCTACGGCGAGTTCACCGGCATGTACGGCGGTGGCATCAAGGCCAACTTCCGCGCCGTGGTGAAGGCGATGACCTTCCGCAAGGGTGGCATCTTCCAGCACGCGACCATCGGCGGCGACCATCCCTGGTACACCGACAACATGTTGCAGCTGCCGATGATCGAGTCCGATCTCTATGGCGGGCTCGCGATGGCGGGCATCGACGTCAAGGAGGTGCGCGCCCCGCTCGGCGGACTGTCGAACATCGCCTACGCGAAGATCAACACCCGCGGCGCGGGGGACTCCAAGCAGGCGCTCGGCGTGATGCTGACCTGTTCGAAGCAGGGCCTGCCGAAGATCGCGATGGTCTTCGACGAGGACGTCGACATCTGGGACGACAACGCCGTGCAGTGTGCGATGGCGTTCCGCTACATGCCGCACCTGGACACCGTGACCATCCCGAACTGCAACACGATGACGGTCGACCCGATGATCGGCGAGGACGCCGCGCCCGGTACAGCGTCGAAGATCGGGCTGGACTGCACCGTTCCGATCAGCCCCAACTTCGTCCGGTCGCACTTCGATCGGAGCACCGCCTTCGTGCTCGGTGACCCGCCGGCCGACGTCGTGGTGCTCACCGAGGACGAACTGACCACGGACATGGCGGCACTGATCCAGGAGGCGCCGCGGACGTGGAAGGAAATCCTTCAGCACTTCAACGGCCAGCCGTACAAGGTCGTCTACCGTGCGTTCAGCAACCTTCGGCACCAATTGGGCCGCTGCGACGACGCGCCGTGGTACCGCTACACGTTCTCCGACACCGACTTTGCGGTCCCCGTCGGAGAGTCCGAGACGCACAACTTCGACCCGCGTCACCGGGAGTAGGTGAATTCGCTCCGCGAAAGCCGTTGACGCAACCGATGATTCCGTGGTCGGCACCCCGACCATGACTCAGGTCACGACGACCCTCGCACTGCGACGCGGACACCGACCCGCGTCATGGGTACGGTTCATCACCACTCGCCCAAGCCCCGATGCCCTCCGGTTACCATCAGTGCCGGTAGAACGCTCGCCATCCGGCGAATCGCACCCCGCTCGCGGGTCGACCGGTTACTGTTTCGGATGGCGTTGGAATCGACACTTGGAGGGCATGCATGAGCAGCTACAAGACCGTGGTTGTCGGAACCGACGGCTCGGATTCGTCGCTGCGCGCAGTGGATCGCGCAGGCGAGATCGCTGCCGGTTCAGGCGCCAAGCTGATCGTCAGTACCGCCTACTTCCCGCAGAACGAGGATGCGCGCGCCGCCGACCTGCTCAAGGACGAGGGCTACAAGATGTCGGGCAACGCCCCGATCTATGCCATCCTGCGTGAGGCTCGCGACCGTGCCCACGCCGCGGGGGCCACGGACATCGAGGAGAAGGCCATCGTCGGCGCTCCCGTCGACGCGCTGGTCGAGCTGGCCGAAGACGTGAAGGCCGACCTGCTCGTCGTCGGCAACGTCGGCCTCAGCACGATCGCCGGGCGTCTGCTCGGGTCGGTGCCGGCCAACGTCGCGCGCCGGTCGAAGACCGACGTGCTCATCGTCCACACGTCCTGATCCGGCGGGCTACCAGCCCATCGATCCCGGGATGCCCTTGAACGGGCCGACCACCCAGCTGGTGATCCAGCCACCGTAGAACCCGCCGGGCTGCGACTGGACCTGCTCACCGTTGACGGTGCAGCGGTCGGTTTGTGCCGCCATCACGGCGATCGCCCCGGCCAACGGCTCGAACCCGCGCGTCGGCGAGTGGTACGTCCACCCGGCGCGCGACGCCGTCCGCGTCGGGGTCACCAGGTCGTAGTAGCTGGCCCGGCCCTTCCACTCGCACCACGACGAGCCGTCGGCCTCGCGGAGCACGCCATCGGCGAACGCGGAGGCCGGCAGGTAGTAGGTCGGCGGGTGGCTCGTCTCGAGCACCCGCCAGCCACGCTCGGTGGAGGCGACGGTCTGGCCGCCGAGTTCCACGGTGATCGAGCCGCGGAACTCCTCGAGGCGGGGCGGTCGCGGGTAGTCCCACACCGACTCCTGGCCGGGTCCGGGCTTGTCGGGAGTGGGCCAGCCGCTCACCACCCACGCTCCCGCCACTCGTCGAGGTGCGGGCGTTCCGTGCCGACGGTGGTGTCGTCACCGTGGCCGGGGTAGACGACCGTGGAATCGGGATAGACGTCGAACACCTTGGCGCTGACGTCGCCGAGGAGCCGCTCGAAGTCGCCGTCCCGCCAGGTCTTCCCGACGCCGCCGGGGAAGAGGCAGTCCCCGGTGAACAGCTGTACGACGCCCCCGGTCGCGTCTCCGCCGAGCGCGAGCGCGATCGACCCCTCGGTGTGTCCCTGCAGGTGGACGACGTCGAAGACGAGGTCGCCGACCTCCACGGTGTCGCCGTGGGCCAGCAGGCGGTCGGGCCGCACCGGCAGGGGGTCGGCATCGAGTTCGTGCGCAGCGGTCGGAACGCCGGTCTTGCCGGCGACCTCCTCGAGGGCGAACCAGTGGTCGGGATGCTGGTGCGTCGTCACGATCAGCGACAGCTTCGGTGCGCAGGTCGCCACGAGGTCGAGCAAGAGATTCGCATCGTTGGCCGCGTCGATGAGTAGGGTCTCGCCGGTTCGGGAACACGTGACCAGGTACGCGTTGTTGTCCATCTGGCCCACCGAAGCCTTGACGATGGTCGCGCCGGGGAGGTTCCGACGCGCGGCGGTGCCCGGATCGACGTGGCCGGTGTAGTCGTCGGTGACCAAGATCTGTGAGCCAGTCATGGAGGCCACGGTATCGGGCTCGGCTGAGACTTGTCGGAGGGTGCACATAGCATGGGCGCCGGACGGCTTTCTGCGATGTAGGAAGCGGTATGGGACCAGGAAAGGGATCAGTTGGCTGACCGCCTGATCGTCAAGGGAGCACGCGAACACAACCTTCGGGGCATCGACCTGGACCTGCCCCGGGACGCGATGATCGTCTTCACCGGCCTGTCGGGGTCGGGCAAGTCGTCGTTGGCGTTCGACACCATCTTCGCCGAGGGGCAGCGTCGCTACGTCGAGTCGTTGTCGGCGTATGCCCGGCAGTTCCTCGGGCAGATGGACAAACCCGACGTCGACTTCATCGAGGGTCTGTCGCCCGCGGTGTCGATCGACCAGAAGTCGACCAACCGCAACCCGCGCTCGACCGTCGGCACCATCACCGAGGTGTACGACTACCTGCGCCTGCTCTATGCCCGCGCGGGCACCCCGCACTGCCCGACCTGCGGTGAGCGGATCGCCCGCCAGACCCCGCAGCAGATCGTCGACCAGGTGCTGGCGATGGACGAGGGTATTCGGTTTCAGGTGCTGGCCCCCGTCGTCCGCACCCGCAAGGGCGAATTCGTCGACCTCTTCGAGAAGCTGAACACGCAGGGCTACAGCAGGGTGCGCGTCGACGGCGTGGTGCACCCGCTGACCGATCCGCCGAAGCTCAAGAAGCAGGAGAAGCACGACATCGAGGTGGTCGTCGACCGTCTCACCGTCAAGGCCTCGTCCAAGCAGCGCCTCACCGATTCGGTCGAGACGGCGCTCGGCCTCGCCGACGGCATCGTCGTGCTGGAGTTCGTCGACCAGGAGGAGGACGCGCCGCAGCGCGAGCAGCGGTTCTCCGAGAAGCTGGCCTGCCCCAACGGCCACCCGCTCGCGGTCGACGACCTCGAGCCCCGGTCGTTCTCCTTCAACTCGCCGTACGGCGCCTGCCCGGAGTGCACCGGCCTCGGCATCCGCAAGGAGGTCGACCCCGAACTGGTGGTACCCGACGGCGAACTGACCCTTGCCGAGGGCGCCATCGCGCCGTGGTCGATGGGTCACAACGCCGAGTACTTCACCCGCATGCTCACCGGCCTCGGTGACGCGCTGGGCTTCAGCGTCGACACCCCGTGGAACAAGCTGCCCGCAAAGGCCCGCAAGGCGATCCTCGAGGGCTGCAACGAGCAGGTGCACGTCCGGTACAGGAACCGCTACGGGCGCACCCGCTCCTACTACGCCGACTTCGAAGGCGTCATGGCGTTCCTGCAGCGCCGCATGGAACAGACCGACTCCGAGCAGATGAAGGAACGGTACGAGGGCTTCATGCGCGACGTACCGTGCCCGGTCTGTCAGGGCACCCGGCTCAAGCCGGAGATCCTGGCCGTCTCGCTGACGGCGGGGCGCTACGGCCCGAAGTCCATCGCCGAGGTGTGCGAGCTGTCCATCGCCGACTGCTCGGACTTCCTCAACGCCCTGACCCTCGGCACCCGCGAGACCGCGATCGCCGGCCAGGTCCTCAAGGAGGTGCAGTCGCGGCTGGGCTTCCTGCTCGATGTCGGCCTCGACTACCTGTCGTTGTCGCGCGCCGCGGGCACCCTGTCCGGTGGCGAAGCGCAGCGCATCCGGCTTGCCACGCAGATCGGCTCCGGTCTGGCGGGCGTGCTCTACGTCCTCGACGAGCCGTCGATCGGGCTGCATCAGCGGGACAACCGTCGCCTCATCGACACGCTGGCTCGGTTGCGCGACCTCGGCAACACGCTGATCGTCGTCGAGCACGACCTCGACACCATCGCCCACGCCGACTGGGTCGTCGACATCGGCCCCGCTGCCGGTGAGCACGGTGGCCAGATCGTGCACAGCGGCACCTATAAGGACCTGCTGAAGAACACCAAGTCCATCACCGGTGCCTACCTGTCCGGCAAGGAGAGCATCCCGGTCCCCGACATCCGCAGGCCGATCGACCGCAAGCGGCAGATCACCGTCGTCGGCGCCCGCGAACACAACCTGCGTGGCATCGACGTGGGGTTCCCGCTAGGCGTGCTGACCTCGGTGACCGGCGTGTCGGGGTCGGGCAAGTCGACGCTGGTCAACGACATCCTGGCGTCGGTCCTGGCCAACAAGCTCAACGGTGCCCGCCAGGTGCCGGGCCGGCACACCAGGATCAATGGGCTGGATCAGCTCGACAAACTGGTCCGCGTCGACCAGTCGCCGATCGGCCGCACCCCGCGGTCCAACCCGGCGACGTACACCGGCGTGTTCGACAAGATCCGCACGTTGTTCGCGGCGACGACGGAGGCGAAGGTGCGCGGCTACCAGCCGGGCCGGTTCTCCTTCAACGTCAAGGGTGGGCGCTGCGAGGCCTGCTCGGGTGACGGCACCCTCAAGATCGAGATGAACTTCCTGCCGGACGTCTACGTCCCGTGCGAGGTGTGCCACGGGGCCCGGTACAACCGCGAGACCCTCGAGGTGCACTACAAGGGCAAGAAGATCTCCGAGGTCCTCGACATGCCGATCGAGGAGGCCACCGGCTTCTTCGAGCCCATCTCGTCGATCCACCGGTACCTCAAGACGCTCGTCGACGTGGGTCTGGGATACGTGCGGCTGGGGCAACCAGCCCCGACGCTGTCGGGCGGCGAGGCCCAGCGCGTGAAGCTGGCGGCCGAACTGCAGAAGCGGTCGACCGGCCGAACGGTGTACATCCTCGACGAGCCCACGACGGGCCTGCACTTCGAGGACATCCGCAAGTTGCTCAAGGTCATCAACGGTCTGGTGGACAAGGGCAACACCGTCATCGTCATCGAGCACAACCTCGACGTCATCAAGACCTCGGACTGGGTCGTCGACATGGGTCCCGAAGGTGGCGGCGGCGGCGGGACCGTCGTCGCGATGGGAACCCCCGAGGACATCGCCGCGACTCCCGAGAGCTACACCGGTCAGTTCCTCGGCGAGCTGCTGTCCGTACCGCCCGCCGCACCGGCGGCTGCGCCGAAGCGGCGGCGCAAGGTCAGCGCGTAGCCGGAGACTCAGGCGTCAGCCGACCGCGACAGCGGCGACGGAAAGCGTGGCTTGATCCGGACACCGTCGAGCCACTCGGTCAGCTCGTCGGCCTTGCGCTGCAACGACTCGTGGGCGGTCGCACCGACGTCGGTGAGGAGTTGGACCTCGACGCGGCCGTCGGCGTCCTGGCGCCACCCGCCGACCACCCGGCCATCGCACCACGCGGTCGGCCCGGCGTTTCCGTTGCGGTCGAACACCTGCTCGCGGTGAGCGCCGAGGTACCAGTCGCGCGCCTGCCAGCCCATCGTGGTGACGTCGAGCCCGGGTAGCAGCGCACACCAGGGTTCGACGGCGGGTTCCGGGTCCAGGTCGTCGGGCAGGGCGTATCCGACCGTTCCCTGCGGGTCGATCTCCACCTGCACCGCGCCGGTCTCGCCGACGGCTGCCCGCGCCCAGGCCTTCGTGTTGCCGAACCACCAGGTGATGTCGGTCAGCGTGGCGGGTCCGAACGTCCGCAGCCATTTGCGGACGAGCGTGGCGCGCGCCGTCTCCAGAGCCGGCTGCGCCGCAGCGCCGGGCAGCCAGTCGGGCGTCAGCGCCCATCGTGGTCGCGACGTGGTCCACGTCCCGTCGTTGGGTCCGCGCACGATGCGGCCCTGTGCGCCGAGCACGGTGAGTACCCGCGGTGCGACCGGTGTCGCTCCGCCCCAGGTCTTGCCGGGAGCCGGGTCGTAGTGACCCGCCAGCTGCGGTAGCGCATCGCGCAAGCCCTTCGCCCCGGTGGCACCGTTCTCGGCGAGGTGACCGAGGACCGCGGCCGATGCGGCGGCGAGCCAGGCTCCGCCATCGTCGGTGACCCCGGACTTCTCCAGGTCCGCGACCAGCCGTCTGCGCTCGTTGTCCGCCACGCGATCGCTGCACGACGGCTGCACGAGCCCGAGGTCAGCGGTCGCGAACACCCACAGCGTCCGCCGCATCGCCAGGTGCTTGGCGACCGAACGAGCCTCGTACAGTGCGTGGTCGAGGTCGTCGACGCCGAACCCGGGAAGGCGAGCCCACAGGGTCAGATACGGTGTGGCCGGGTCGGTCGCGTGCAGGCCGACCAGCTGGGCGGTCGCACCCGCAACGTCCGGTTTCGGACCGTCGGCGAGCAGGTGCCGTCGCGCCAACCGGGCCCGCCGCTCCTCGATGGTGAAGCGCCGCAACGGTTCTAGGACTCGTCGGTGGGCTTCATCGAGGCCCGGATCTGTGCGAGCCGCTCGGCCGCCGCCTTCTGCCGCGCCTCGTACTGCTCTTCGACGCTGCGGCCCTCGGGTGTCTCGGCGGCGAGTTCCGCGGCACCCATCGACGTCCCGAACCGGGTCTCGATCTTCTCGCGCACCGAGTCGAAGGTCGGCACCCCGCTGGCGGTGTAGCCGGTATCGGCCGGTGCCGGCGGGACGACGGGCTCGAAACCTGGCTCGACCGGAGCGGTCTCGACCACCTCGGCGTCGAGGACGTCGTCGGGAGCCAGCTCGTCAGCGGACGGTTCGGCCGGGTTCGTGTCGGACACCCAGTCACCGTACCGGCCCGATAGTTGGGATCGGTAGCGATCGCAGCCCTCTGTACTGATCACACGACGACGCCATCGGGGCGACGCGAACGAAGGAGCAGACATGTTGATCGGCGTGCAGCGAGTCATCACCGCAGGGGTCGGACTGGTTGCGGTCTCCCTGATCGTGGTCGGGTGTTCCGACGACAAGGGCGAGGCCACACCGGCTTCGAGCGCGGCGGCGGGCAACGGAACCAGTGAGGTCAGCACCAGCGGGAGCAACGAGGTCAAGGTCGAGGGTCAGGACCTCGCCGGCCTCGATCTCGGCTCGGTGACCTGCGTCAAGCAGGCAGGCAAGATCAACGTCGCCAGTGCGCCCATCGGTGGCGGCGCGCAAGGGCTGGGCGTCGTGATGACCGACGAGGAGACGCCGAAGGTGGAATCCCTCGGCCTGGTCGTCGACGGCAGCGCGCTCGCGGTGTCGGAGATGGGCGGGATGAAGACCGGCTCGGCCGCGGTGGCCGTGGACGGCAGCACCTACACCATCACCGGCGAGGCGCAGGGCGCCGACATGGCGAACCCGATGGCGGGGATGATCACGAAGAAGTTCGAGATCAAGGTGACCTGCTCCTGACAGGTCACCCCGCGGGCGGCGGACGTGCACGGCACGTCCGCCGCTTTCCCGTCTGTGCACGGGCTCGCGCAACCTATCATCGACCCGTGTCCATCCCCGGCGACCTCGAACGGGCCCGCCACCTTGCGCTGGCGGCCGACGAGACGTCGGCCAAGGAGTTGTTGCTGTCGCTGATGCCTGGCATCGAAGAGGCCAACCGCGACGACCTGATGCTCGAGGTGCTGGCCCAACTCGGCGAGCTGTACCTGGTGCGCACCGCGTACGAGGGTGTGCGCGAGGGGATTCGGCGGATCAGGGAGTGCCTGGCGGTCTACGCGTCGGTGCTCGACGGCACCGCGACGCCCGACGTGGTCGACCGCACCACGATGTCGACCGGATCGATTTTGCACATGACGTGCCGCTACGGCCGGCGTGCCCAGGGGCTGGAGGTCGGTCTGCTGGCGGCACTCGGCGATCACGAGGGTGCGGCTGCGGCGTTGGCGGTGCTCGACGACATGGCGTCGGGGGAGTGGAGTGCTCCCCAGTACGCCGATCTGACGTCCGAACACACCTACCTGCGGACCCTGGCGCGCATCCAGTGCGCCGCTGCGCTCTGCGAGGACGACATGCACGTCAAGTCGATCCCGCTGTGGCGCAGCGTGATCGAGGACGTCGACGGCGGTTCCACGGGTGAGGCCGACGACAACCTGTTCGTCCTCGGCGCGGTCGGCTACGCCAGGTTTTGCATCGAAACCGGGCGGTTGGCCGAGGCGGAGCCCTGGTTGCAGCGCGCCGGTGCGCGGGCGCAGGCCAGGGGATGGGACCTACCGGTGTCGCGTACCAAGCTCGAGCGCGCCACCGTGTGCTGGGCCCGGGGTGATCAACTCTCCACCGAGCGGCTGCTCATGGAGGCCTACCCGGTGATCGCGGAATACGCTCGAGCACACGACGTCTCGCGCTGCTGGCTGTACTTCGGCCTGACCCGGATGGGGGCAGGGGCACTGCAGGCCGCCGACGAGAGTTGGGAGCACGCCGAACGGCACTGGCGCGAACTGGGCCGGCCGCTGCACATCCACCGGATACTGCTGCAACGCAGTTGGATCGCGATCATCCGCGGCCGCTATCAGGACGCCATCGACATGGTCGAGCGTGCCCGCGCCTGCCTCGACGAGTCGCCACGGAGCAGTTGGGTCGCCTACGCGCGCCTCGACGACCACCTGGGCACGGTATGGCGGTCCGACGCGCTGGCCGACCTCGGCTTCGACGGTGCCGGCCACGCCGACGACGACTGGGCCGAGTTGGAGGCCCGCTACCGGGCGTCGCTGGGCGCCACCCACGCGGAACCCGGTAGCCCGCGATTCGACTCGGCGATGAGCAAGCTCGCGCGGGCCGCCGACCTGAAGGTCCCTGCTGCGTTGGCAGTGGACTCCGTGCGCTACTCGATCACCGACGCCGAGGCCAGGGCGCAGTGGGCCGAGTGCATCTCGGCGCCCATGCTGGCAGGCGCGTTCGCCGTCGCCTGGGAGTCGGAGAACACCGAACTCGTCGGCGAGTTGATTGAATACCACAGTGCGCGTGGCACCTTCGCGACCGCAGAGGCAGCAGGCGACGTCGACTGGTCGCGCGTCACGACCGCCCCCGCGCCCATCAGCGACCTGGAGGAGCTGGCGCAGGTCGCCTCGGGACCCAGGATCGAGACGGGGCCGTCGCTGACCCGGCTGGGTCCGCTTCCGCCGCTGGCCATGGACCCGACGAGCGGTCCGGTGCTCGGCCGCTACCGCCGGCTCGCGCTGGACCGCTACGGGCAGCACGTCACGACCGACGAGAACGCCTGGACGACGTGGCCGTGAGCCGGCCGACGCTGGTGCTGCGGTTCGCCGACGTCGGCATCGCCACCTACGGCAGCCTGCGCGTGGTCGGCGATCCGTCGCGCACCGTGACGTGGGTGGTCGAGGAGCCGCTACTGCTGGCGGCGCTGGCCGAACTCGACGTCGGCCTGCCGGAGCCCATCGGTGACGAGTCGGTCTCCGACGGGCTCGAGCGTGCGCTCGTCGCGGGCCCGCTGGCGAAGCCGGAGACGGAGGCGATACTCGCCTACCGGCTGGGGGTGCTCCTGCTGTCCGATCCGGCGTGGCAGCTGCTGATCGCGTGCGCGTCGGATCCCCGTGCGGTGCTGTTCGTGTCACCGAGTGCCCGGCTGGGGCGGGTGCCCTGGGGACTGCTCGCCGTGCCGTCGGCGCGTCCGTCCGCCGACTCCCTGGTGCGTGCCCGCGCCGCCGCGGTCACGGTCGCCGGGACCGCGGCGGCGCGGGTGCCCTGGGACGAGGTCGGCGCGGCGTCGCCCACCGACGGCCGACGGTTGATGGAACTCGTCGACGTCTTGATGGCCGTTCCCGCGAACATCGCCAACGCGCAGCGGCCGCGGCGGTCCTGGGACGACGCGGCCGGTGGCCCACCGCTGCTCGTGTTGGACCCGCGGGTGCCAGGCCAGCGGGCCGACTCGTCGTTGGGTTCGGTGCTCGGACGGCCGAGTGCCGACATGCCGTTGGCGCGCCACTTCTCTGAGGTGCTCGGCGACGGTTCGGTGCTGCCGCCCGTCGAGAGCGTGGTTGACCTGTTCCGCCGCAGCGACGGCGACCGATGGTGGCTCGCCGACATGCTCGGGAGGCGGCCGTCGCGTCTGCTTTACGTGGGCCACGCCACGGCGGCGGATTCGGGTAGTGCGGATCAGTCGGCGCTGCACCTGGCCGACCCCCGGCCGCTGACCGCGGCCGACGTGATGGCGCTGGAACTCGCGCTTCCGCCCCGGGTCGCGCTGCTGGCGTGCGCGTCCGGTGGCGACTACCGGTTCGACGAGGCCACCGGGCTGGTCGCGGCAGCCGTGCTCGGTGGGGCTCAGCTGGTCACGGCCACCCTGTGGTCGCTGCCGACGACGGCGGGTTACCGGCAGTTCGTCGGTGGTGACGCCGATCCGATGACCGAGGTCGTCGTCGCAGTGGACCGAGCGCACGTCGACCGGGACGCCGGATGCGCCCTCGACCGATGGCAACGAGAATGCATGCGACGGTGGCGATCCGGCGATACCACCGCCAGCCCGCTGTACTGGGCGGCGGTGGTGTCATTCGCCGTGGACGGTGCGCGGTGACCGCTCAGCGCGGCGGCACGCACACCGCAACGGCTCGTTCGTCACCGTGGCGGTAATAGGCGTCGACGACGCATCCGGGCTGCACGGCGTCCAGCGCGCCGGCCGGCAGCAGGGCGGTCTCGCGGGCCGGGAACTGACCGCCCTCGGGCTTCCGCACGATCACGTCGAGCTCGACCTTGCGATAGTCCTCACGCCCGGGGCGGACTGCGGTGACGACCCCGGACGACTTGGTGCCGTGCCTGATGAGGTCCTCGGGTGCGACGGTGCCCGCACGCACGGCGAGCACGTCGTCGGCGAGGGTGAGCTGCTCGCGGGCATCGGGGTCGAACGAGACGAGCAGCACGACGCCCGGCCGCAGCCGCGCTGCGACGTCGTCGTCCGCCTGCTGCAGCCTGCCCACGAACGTCGGTCCGGACACGCTCTCGACCTCGACGGTGATGCGATCGGCGACCGTGCGCACCGTGCCGATGCCGACGGTGAACTGATCGACCGAGGTCGCCTTCGGTCGGTTCGGTCGGCGGCGCCTGAGTGCCTTGGGGACGACCAGGGCGATCAGGAGCAGGACGAGGGCGAGCAGCGGGGGCGCGATTGCGTAGGACATGCCGACCAGATTCGTCCCCGTGTCGCGCTACCGAACCCAACTTTCTCGGCGACCAAACCGGCGTCGGCCACCTATCCTGATGCGATGAATACCGGGAACGTCGCGGCGTCCGTCGCCGTTGCCGTGCCTCGGCGCGCGGCGATCGACCAGGCGTGGCGGGCAATCGGCGAGGGCGTCGAGGTGCTCAGCGGCGCCGACGGCGGTCCGCTGCGTCGAACCGTGAAGCGGATCCTGGACCCGCTCGTGTTGCGGCTGCGGTCGAATCCGCACTTCTCCGCGCCGATGCTCGAGCCCGACGTGGCCGCACAGCTGATCGATGCCATCGGCGACAACGCCGAGCGATTGCGTTGCGCGGCAGCCTGGTTCGCGCTGCTGAAGGCCGAACGGCGGCGGCTGCGCATCACCACCGGCAATGCCCAGGAACTCTACTTCCCGGTGTGCTTCGAACTGGCGGTCACCGATGGCCATCCCTCTCAGCGGGATTCCCAGCGCGAGTTCGTCGAGTCCGTGTTGCGCGACGTGCACGACGATCGGGATCGCACGGCCATCGAGGTGCTCAACCGCTACGTCGACGACCGTCGTGTGATCGACGAGCTTCGCGTTCAGCTGGAACGCAGCTGGCGCGACGTCCGGCCCGGTGACACGATCGCGGGTCCGTTCCTGGCGGGGCTGACCACCGTGCTCGGGACGGCCGACGACCACAACGGGCGGATGGCGCGCCAGCGCGTGTGGTCGGCATTGATCGGCGATGCCACGCCCTACAACTTCGGCGCCAGGGCCAGGGTCGCACCGCAGGGCATCCCGTGGTCGATCGTCGACGTCGGTCTCAGTTCGGCGGAACCGCAGCGACCGCCCGCGGTCCCGCCGGGCTCCGAGGCCGCGCGCCCGCTGGACCGCAGCGTGGTCGACAGGGTTCGTGCGACGCTGCGCAGGGCGCTGGACCGCGACGAGCTGCCGGACATCCCGTCGCTGTGCGCCGAGGAGGTCGACCGTGCCTGTGCGCCATGGGGTTTGATGTCCGAGGACATCCAGGCGGCGCTGGTGGCGGGCATCGAGATTGCGGTCGACCTGGCGCCCTTGAGCGACTCCACGCCCACCCGCTACGACCTCGGCCGCAGTATCCAGGCCAGGCTGCGCAAGGAGGCCTACGTGATGCACGCGCGTCGGTACGTCGTCGAGGGAGAGGCACTGCATCCGCGGCAGCGGCAGGTGGTCGACGACCTGACCTGCTTCGCGCGGCCGTATCTGAGCCGGCTGTGGGCGCGCCTGCACGGCCGGGACGTGTGGCAGGAGCCGTGCGACGACGTCGACGACGTGCGTGCTCTGCTGGAGGGCGTGGCGCGGTCGGTGAGCCTGGACCACCGGCAACGGATCAAGGCGATGCTGGAAGTGGAGGTGGCCCGGTGAGGATCGACGCGCGAGCCGGGCTGTGGAGCTTCGGGCCCACCCCCGCGCAACCGCCTGCGGTGGCAGTACTCGAGGTGGCGGGTGCGGTCCTCGAGTGGACGGTCGACGATCCCGCCGGTGTCGCAGCCACGCTCGTCACGGTGACTGATGTCGCTGCGGCACAATGGCTTTGGCGTCTGGTCGGCGCAGGCGGGCATGCTGCCCTGGTGGATGTGCTCGGCGGTGACGCCGTCGATGGTTCGATCGACCTCCCCGGCATCGAGCCGGACGCCGACGCACTGATTCCGTTGCGCCGTCTGGCGCTCGGTCACTGGGCACGGCGGTGGTGGCCGGGGAGTCTCCGAGACGGCATCCCGACTCTCGATGCCGCACTGCTCGACGCCGAGGTCGCGCTGCTGGCCACGGCGGCACAGGACTACTTCGACGACGACGCCCTCGACGCCGACGTGGCGGGCCTACTCGCTCCGCACCGGGCCGCGCTGCTGGCGCACCGTCGAGACGGTGATCCGCGGGTCGTCGAGTTGGTCGATGCGTGCGCCGAGGTCGCCGAGGACGCGGGCGTGTGGGACGTGGACGCCGCGGTACCGGCTTCCGCGCGCCGTGCCGACTACGCGCTGGCAGCGGGTGGCCGAGGCGGCCGGGCACAGCCGTCGGTGGCCAGTGGGGTCGGCTCGATCGACTGGGCGGCGGTTCCGGCGGGACTCTTCGATGCGGCTGACGACACCGTCGCGTGGCGGGTCGACGTCACCGACACCGGTGCCGTCGCAACGGTTCGGGTGGCGACCGCAGGCACCCGCCCTGCTGCGGGTGTGCCGGTGCGCCTGCGATCGGGTCCCGTATCGGGGGCCGGGGTCCTGGACGAGGACGGCCTGGCACGCTTCGATCTGGCCGGCGAGACCGGTCCCGTCGTCGAGGTGGTCGCCTGGAACCACGATTGGGCACCGACCACGGTCAGCGTCGGCGCCGACGTCGATCCGGCTCCCGACGCCGACGTCATGCGGCGGCGCATCCGGGACTACGCCCGGGGGCGACTCGCACGTCCGGGCGCCGACGCGTTCCTCGCGGAGATCCTTGCGGCCGAGGCTGATTACTGATCGCGCTCAGCGCTCGACGGCGGCCCACCGCTCCAGTCGAGCGCTCTCCGCGATCGCCGCACCGATCAGTGCCTGTTCGAGGCCGTCGGCGAAGGTAGGGAAGTCGGGCTCGGCGGGCATGTGCCCGGACGCGATCGCGGTGTAGACGGCGTGGTGCAGCGCCTTGAAGGTGTCCGGATATCCCTGCGCGTGCCCCGGCGGGTAGTCGCCCGCCGTGCGCATCAGGATCTGGCTGGGGTCGTCGCGGTGACCGATCCACATCCGCTCCGGGTTCTCCAACCCCCAGTCGAGCGATCCGTCGGCGCCGCTGAGGTCGAAGGTCAGGTGATTCTTGCGGCCGGGGGACACCTGCGACAGCGTCAGAACGCCTCGCGCACCCCCGTCGAATCGGAGCAGGATGCCTGCGATGTCCTCGGTGGTGACCGTGGTGGGCTCGGTCTCCTGGTCCACCGCCTGCGCGAAGGTCTCCACGGAACGGAGGGGTCGACGGCGGGTCGGGATCGTCGTGGTGAGGTCCGCCATCACGGACTCGACGCGTTGGCCGGTGACGTAGCTCGCGAGATCGAGCCAGTGTGAACCGATGTCCCCGACGACGCGCAACGATCCACCGAGTCGAGGATCGAGCCGCCAGTTCCAGTCGGTGTCCTTCGACAGCCAGTCCTGCAGGTAGCCGCCGGTGACGAGTCGCACCGCACCCAGTGCACCAGAACGCACCTGCGCCGCGGCCTGCTGGCACAGCGGGTAGAAGCGGTTGACGAAGCACACCGCGTTGACCAGACCCAGTTCATCGGCGGTGTCGCGAAGTTCGCGGGCCTCCGCCGGCGTCATTGCGAGCGGCTTCTCGCACACCACGTGCTTGCCCGCGCGCAGGGCGGCGAGAACCTGCTCGTGGTGCAGGTGGTTGGGCGAGCAGACGTGCACCACGTCCACGCGGTCGTCGGCCAGCATCTCGTCCACGCCGGCGTAGGGTTCCGCGATTCCTGCCGCCGTCGCCCGCTCGGGGGTGGAACCGACGATGCCCAGCACGCGAACCCCGATGCGGGCCAGGGATTCTGCGTGCACTCGGCCCATGAACCCGGTGCCGATGATGGCGGCTGCTGCTGTGAAGTCGGTCATGTGCGAAACAGAAACCTCTCGACCTTGCCTAGGCGCAGTACTACCGCGAACGCCAGCGCCACCACGGCGATGAAGAACGTGGACACCGCACCCAGCGCAGGCGAGATGGCGCCGCGCAGACCAGAGTAGACGAAAACGGGAAGGGTCTGGTTGTCGATGGTGGTGAGGACCTGGCTGACGACGAAGTCCGTGATGCTGAGCACGAACACCACCAGCGCACCCGTCACGATGCCCGGTGCCAGCAGCGGCAGGCGGACGAACAGGAATTGCTCGACGGGGTCGGCGCCCAGCGTCGCCGCAGCGGGGACCAGGTTCGGATCGCTGTCCTCCACCGCGGCCAGCACTGTCCACAGCATGAACGGGAAGCACGTGACCGCGACGGCGATCGACACTGCAGTGAGGCTGTCGCGGAACCCCATTCGGCTGTAGAGGTCGAAATATGCGAATGCGGTGACGATGGTCGGCGAACTCAACCCCAGCGATAGCAACACCGTGAAGAGCGTCCTGCCGTATCGGCCGACCCGTGGCAGGGCGAGTGCCGCCGGAACACCGCAGACGACGTTGATCAGCACGCTCAAGCCCGCGACGTACAGGCTGTTGCCGAGTGCGGTCCACACCTCGTCGCTACCGAACATGTCGATGTACCAGTGCAGTGTCAGACCCTGTGGTGGGAAGGTGAGTAGCTCTCCGCGGGAGAGCGACGCGACAACCACGAGCACGGTGGGTGCGAGCAACGGGACGAGCGCTACGGCGGTGACGATCCCGACGACACGGAGGCGTCTCATCGGCGTCGCCGCCCGAGCAGGAGGATCAGGGCGGTACCGAGGCTGACGATGAGCATCAGCACGATGCCGATTGCCGCACCCTGGGGCGGATTGCCCAGTCCGAGGTAGCGGTCTTGCAGGAAGTTGGAGACGAAGTTCATCAACCCACGGCCCAGGATCGCGGGATCGGCGAAGGCTGCCATCGTCAACGCGAAGCATGCGGCGTAGGCGGCGACGATGCCGGTACGTAGCTGAGGCAGGGTGACGCGTAGGAACACCGTCGACGGCCGGGCGCCGAGGGTGGCTGCGGCCGAGGCGAGTTCGGGGTTCATCCGCAGGACTGCGGGCAGCAGGACGACGACTGAGGCGGGCAGGAGGATTTGGACGATGCCTAGCCCGATTCCCCACGAACTGCCGACCAGATTCAGTCCGGTCAGACCCTCGACGGGTCCACCGGGTCCAATCGTCACCAGCATCCCGAAGGTGCGGGTGATGTCGCCGGTGAGCATCGGCACGAATACTCCGATCAACAGCGTGAGGCGCAGCCACCTTCGCCGGATGCGTGTCATGTTCATGGCATACGCGACGCCGATCATGACGGCGACAGACGGCGCAATGACGGCCATGGTCAGCGATCGGACGAGCACGGTGTGGAATTGCGGGTCCGAGGCCAGTGAGCCGTACTGAGAGAGCGAGACCTCACCTTGGATGGCGAGGAAGCTGTCGTACTCGTGGAGGCTGCGCCACAGGAGGGCAGCGAGGCCCGCGACGAGCGATCCGGCCAGCAGAAGTCCGGGTATCAGCGCGGCGAGTCGTCCCATTGCGGACGGCACCACGGCGGCGCAGCCGGAGTGCACTGCGATGAGGGCGTCGACGAGCCGCCACAGGGGCGATCTAGACGTTGACTCGGGGTGCTTCCACTGCGGAGAAACGGAGCGGGAATGCATCATTCACCCGTGCGTGACGACGGGCACGTCGTCGGCATTCCAGACGACCAGCACGCGGGCGCCGAGGTCGTGGGGTGCGGCGTTCGTGCCGGCAGGGACGTGTACGGCCGCGGTGGGTCCGCAGTCGAGCCGCACCTGATAGAACGTGCCCTGTCCGTCGAACGCCATGTACAGGACCTCTCCCGGTAGGGAATTGTCGTAGCACTGCCGTGGATCGTCGGCGTTCAAGAGCCGCAATCGCTCGGGCCGCATGACTGCGACGCCCTTGCCCGACGGGACGGAATCCTGCACGATCACCGACACTCCCAGCCCGTGCAGAGTGTGCGTTCCGTTCGCGTGGCGGACGTCGCCCTCGAGGAGCAGCGGATCGCCCAGGAACCCGGCGACGAACACGTCGGCCGGGTTCGCGTACAAGTCGGTCCCGTGTCCGCACTGCACGATTCGGCCGCCGTCCATGACGGCGATCCGATCGCTGACCATCAGCGCCTCGCGCTGATCGTGCGTGACGTTGACGATGGTGACGCCGAGTTCGCGGTGGATGCGCGTCAGTTCCAGTTGCATGGATTCACGCAACCGCCGGTCGAGTGCGGACAGTGGTTCGTCGAGCAACAGGATGCGAGGCTCGTAGACGAGCACCCGAGCCAGTGCGACGCGTTGGCTCTGACCCCCGCTGAGTTCACTGACGGCGCGTTGCTGCAAACCGGGTAGTTGCACGAGATCCAATGCGGCACCCACCCGCCGCGCGATCTCCTTCCGGCCAACCCGACGCATGCGGAGCGGGAAGCCGACGTTGTCACCCACGCTGAGGTGCGGGAACAACGCCAGCGACTGGAAGACGACTCCGAGTTCGCGCGTATGTGCCGGGCGGCCCGTCATGTTGGCACCGTTGATGATCACGTCGCCGGTGTCCTGCTCGAGCAATCCCGCGATGACGCGCAGCAGCGTCGACTTCCCCGATCCGGATGGCCCGAGGAGGGTGAAGAATTCGCCGTCACCAATCTCGAGGGATACGTCGGCGAGGACGACGGCGTCGCCGTAGGTTTTTCCGACGTTGTCGACGCGGATCGCGGGCGACGTCACGGAAGCGCTATCGGCCGATCGCGGCATCGAATGCCTTCTGCCACGCTTCATCGTTCTTCGCCATCAGCGCGATGGGTGCGACGATGGCCTTGACGGCTGCAAGGTCGTCCGCGGAACGTGGGAAGACGGCGACGTTGTCCGACATGTACGCCGGGACCGACGCACCGGGATTGACCGGAATCAGACCCAGTTTGTCGGCCACCACCGACTGAACCTCCGGGTCCAACAGATAGTTGGCGAACACTTGCGCATAGTAGGCGTTTTCGTCGGGAATGCCCTTGTGAACGTAATAGGAGTCGCCGACGACGTAGAGGCCGTCCGAAGGGGCGACCAGAGCGATCGGCGCGCCGGCGTTGATGGCCTGGATTCCCGAGCCGGTATTGCTTACGGCGATCTTGACCGAACCATTGGTGAGCGCGGTGACGACGTCGGCGTTGGACCCGAGTTGGGCGAGATTTGGGCGTATCTGAGAGATACGAGACCACACCGGGTCCATGCCGGCGGGTGGATTCTCGGCGGGATCGATGCCGAGCGTTTGGGCGAAGCCGAAGGCGGTGCTCGAGTAGATGGTGTCTACGGCCAGGCTCTGGGCGAGTTGAGGTGAGAACAGGTCGTCCCACGTTCTGACGGTGGCGGGGTCGACTTTGTCGGTGCGCACGATGAACGGCACCGTCAGCGTGTATGGGTTGACGTAGTCCCAGGCCCCGTCGCCGCTGTCCGGCGGCGCAGCGGTCTCGGCGGTCACCTTGGTCATGTTCGGCGCGAGTTCGGGGTTGATTGGGATAGTCCATCCCCGTGCGGCATTCGTGAAGGCGCGCTGCTGGGCATTGAAACTGGCGTCGGCACTGGGCCGCTGGCCCGAGGAGATCTCCTGGTTCAGCTTGGCGTAACTCACGGCCTCGTCGGTGGTGTCCCAGACGATGGGTATCCCCGTCTCGTCGGTGAACTTCTTGGCGGCGGTGTCGGCGTATACCTTCTCCTGGTCGCCACTCCAGATCCGGATGACGAGGCGGTCCGGTTTGTTGGCCGGTGTGGCTGGCACGCCAGTGCTCGTGCTGCTCTGCGACTGGTCGGTGCCCTCCCCGCCACATGCGGACAGGCCCGCCATCGCGATGATGCTGACGGCCGTGACGGCGAAGATGGTTTTGATGCGGCTCATGGTGTGGCTCCTCGGGTCAGTGCGGCAGGAGGTGCGTGGAGTCCAGCGGCATCATCGGCGCCAGGTACTGGTAGCCCAAAACGAGTGCATTGGGCTCTTTTCCGAGCATCTCGACGATGTCCGCCTCGCTGTCGATCTTCGACATCGCCGCGGCGGCGAACACCTCGTCCTCGTGTTCGATGTCGAGGTTGCCCTCGTAGCCAACGTCGGTCAGCGCGGTGATGACCTTGCGCCAGTCGACGACACCCCAGCCGGGCGCGCGGAAGCGCCACCAGCCGTTGCCGAAGCCCTGTTGCTTGCCGAATGCCTGACCGTAGAAGCCGAGCCGTCCGCGCTTTCGCTCGTCGATGTCGATGTCCTTGGCGTGGAAGTGCACGATGCGGTCACCGAAGTCGTGGATGGCCTGGATGTAGTCGATGCCGAGGAACACTAGGTGCGACGGGTCGATCTCCAGCCCGAGGGCTGTCGAGGGCACGGCCTCGAACATGGCCGTCCAGATCTCGGGGCTGTAAGCCAAGTTCTCGCCCGTGCGGTTCTTGTGGTTGAGCATGGGGCAGTTCTCGATACCGATCCGGATCCCGAGATCCTCGGCTTCACTCGTGAATTCGGTGAAGAGTTTGGTGAACGGCTCCATGCAGTCCTCGACCGTCCAGCCCGGCGTCATTCCGACGAAGGTGCAGACGGAGGGGACCTCCATCCGGTCAGCCAACTGCATGACCTTCCGGAAGTACCGCTGGTACTCGGCGGCCTCGTCCGCGTCGGCGGCGAGGTAGTTCGGGTAGTAGCCCAACGCAGAGATCTGGATGTCGCGACTGTCGAGGTCGGCTCGAATCTCCTTGATGCGTTCGTCGGTGATCTCGTCGGCGTTCAGCGCAGATTGGGGCCACGCCGATAGCTCCATAGACGTGAACCCGGTGTCCTGGGCGAACCGCGCGATGTCGGCGCTGTAGTCGGTGTAGAAGCCGAGCCTCATTGAAATCCCTCGCTACGTCTGGGTCTTGCTGACCGTTTCGACGCTATGAGAGCCTTCTGTCCGTGTCTAGAACAACTTGCGTCGATCTATGACGGAACTGGTGCGACTCACGTCGCTGCAGCGGAAGGTGGTGTCGGCGCTGCTCGTGCAGGGACCGTTGGCGCGCGCCGACTTGACGAGCTTCCTCGACGTCAGCCGCTCTCGACTGTCGCCGGAGGTCGGTCAGCTCATCGCCAAGAAGGTTGTGCGAGAGGAACAGTCGGCAGTCTCGACTGGTGGTCGACGGGCGACTCGGCTCGCTCTGGGAGGCTCGGAGTTCGGCGTCGTCGCCGGTGTCGACATCGATGCCGGCGGGGTGTCGTTGGTGCTGCTGCACCTCGACGGCACGGTGGTGGCTCGTCGTTCGGTCGACTGCGAGCGGCCATCGGAACCCTCGCCGACGCTGCGCGCGATCGACGGAGCGCTCAAGTCGGAGATTGCGAAGAGCCGCACTGCGCTACGGCTCATCGGCGTCTCGATCGCGGCGGACATTGACAACATCGGTCAGGTCTCCGAGCCTCCGCCGACGATGCCCCAGTGGGCGGGAGTGGCGATCGGGGAGCACTTCACGAAGCGGTTCGGCGTACCGGCGTACGTGGAGAACGACGTCAACGTGCTGGCCGTGGCTGAGCGCTCGCGCGGTGGGCCCGCTTCGGGTTTGCGCAACTACGCCGTGGTGAAGGTGAGCAGTGGCGTCGGTAGCGGTCTGATGGTGAACGGCGAATTGGCGCGGGGGAGCGACGGATACGCGGGCGACATCGGACACGTGTGCATCAATCCGGCAAGTGAGGCCGTGTGCGCATGCGGCAACGTGGGCTGCCTGGAGGCGCTGGTGTCGGCGCCCGCCCTCATTCGCGAGGCCGACGCGCTCGCCAATTCGGGGCAGAGCCCGACGCTGGCCGAAGCGAGGATGATGGGGAAGTTGACGGTTGAGGCGATCGGGCGTGCAGCACAATTGGAGGACCCGGCCGCGACGGCGATGCTGCGGTCCGCCGGAAGGCATGTGGGATACGCGATTGCGGGACTGGTGACGATTTTCAATCCAGGGGCGGTGTTCCTCTCCACGGGGATCAAGGGTGCAGAGGACGTCGTGCTGAGCGCTGTCAGGCAGCGGGTATACGAGCATGCGCGGCCCGCGGCGACGCGGGGGTTGGTGGTGGGGACGTGTCAGCTCGGACGCGATGACGGTGCGGTTGGGGCCGCCGAGTACGCCTGTCAGGCGATGGTGGCATCCATCTAGGAGTGTGCGCTCCTACCTCGCCGTGGCCTGAAGTCCCGCGCCCGGCGTCGGCAGCGGCGTCGACGGGACGCCCGGTGTGCCGATGCGGCCGGCCATCCACGGCAGGGCTGCGGCGAACGCCTGGGAGGCGAAGGGCCAGTCGTGCTTGCCGGGTTGTTCTACCACCGCACAGTCGATTCCGTGGCTGCCGCCGAGGGCGCACAGCGAGTCGGCCGCCGCCTCCTGGTCACTGGTGTGCCCGGCTGCCCTGCCGCCCGCGGCGCCGTTGCCCATGTCGTCCCTGACGTCGACCACTGCCGGTGCCGACGGCATGGGCCCGTTGACGTCGAACCAGCCGGCGACTCCCCGGTAGGGGCCGTGGCGGGTGATGACGGTGGTCGGGTCGAAGCTCGCGTACTTCGCTTCGCTACCGCCGAACAGCCGGTCGATCGTCTGCTGCTTCGTGCCCGAGTTGGGGCTGAGATCGCCCGCAATGTCCTCGAATGCGCTGAACAGGTCGGGGTGCATCACGGTCAGGTCGACGGCGCACGTGCCACCCATCGACCAACCGACGACGCCCCAGTTGGCGCTCTCGGCGCTCACGCCGTAGGTCTGCTCCATGAAGGGGACGACGTCCTTGCTCAGGTGATCGGCGGCATTGCCGCGCGCACCGTTCACGCATTCGGTGTCGTTGTTGAAGGCTCCGCCGGAGTCGACGAACACCAGCACCGGTGCCTGGCCCCCGTGCTGCGCGGCGAAGTCGTCGACGGTCTGGATGGCATTGCCCGTGCGTAGCCAGTCGGCCGGTGTGTTGAACTCGCCGCCGATCATCATGATCGTCGGCAGCGCAGGCGGCGGATCGGATGCGAACCAGGCGGGCGGCAGGTACACGAGTTCACCGCGGTGCTTGAAACCCGATGCGGCAGAACCGATCGTCACCGGGACGACGGAACCGCGGTCGGGAATCCTGCGCTCCTTCTGCATCGCCACGACGGCGGCCTGATCCACCTGGTCGGGCAGCGGCCCCGCGGTCAGTTGGCTCCACGCGGTCTGCACGGTGGGGAAGTAGCCCACCCACAGGTTCAACGCCAGCGCAGCGCACACCAGGCACAGCGGAACTGCGAGCATCGACGCACTCCGCCGCCACCATCCCGCGCTGCGCCACCCGGCGACCATGAGCACGAGCGCCGCACCGGTCACCGTCGTCCACGCCCACAGTCGCCGCGGCGCAGGATCGCCGGCCAGTCCCTCCGTGGTCACGTACCAGTAGGCAATCGCCGTCAAGATCAAGCCTCCGACGACCGCGACCGGCAGCCACACGAGCCGCCATCGGCGGTGCCGCCAACCGACGGCGAGCGCCAGAAGTGTCACGGCGATCATCTGCACCACCAGCGGCAGCCAGCCGTGCATGAGCGAAAGGTGCTCGGCGAACCTTGGTGTCGACGTCGTCACCGCATCATCGTGGATGCCGTTCCTGGGGACCGGCTGTGAAGTGGGTACCGGCGGGCGGGGAAGCTAAACCGGTCAGCGTGGCTTGGCGAGCGGGAACGGCAGCGTCTCGCGGATGCTGCGACCGGTGATCAGCATGACGACGCGGTCGACGCCGACACCCAGCCCGCCGGTCGGGGGCATCGCGTACTCCATGGCCTGCAGGAAGTCCTCGTCGAGTTCCATTGCCTCGGGGTCGCCACCGGCGGCCAACAGCGACTGCTCCTGCAACCGCCTGCGTTGTTCCACGGGATCGGTCAATTCGCTGTAGGCAGTTCCCAATTCGACGCCCCACGCGACCAGGTCCCACCGCTCCGCGACTCCCGGAATGCTGCGGTGCGGTCTCGTCAGCGGCGACACCGACGTCGGGAAGTCCTTGTAGAACGTCGGCTGCAGGGTCTGCCCCTCGACGAGCCGTTCGTAGAGTTCGAGCACGACGGCGCCTGCGTCCCAGTGGGTCAGGTAGGGCACGCCCACGCGGTCGCACAGCGCGCGCAGGGTGGCGAGGTCGGTGGTCGGGTCGATCTCCTCGCCGAGCGCCTCGGACACCGCGCCGTGCACCGTCTTGACCGGCCATTCACCGGAGATGTCGACGGCCTGCAGCGTGCCCTCGGTCTCGCCGGGCCGCATGACGACCTGGGCGCCGTTGGCCGCTTGCGCCGCGTTCTGGATGAGTTCACGGCACCCGTGCACCCACACGTTGTAGTCGGCGTGCGCCTGATACGCCTCCAGCAGCGTGAATTCGGGGTTGTGACTGAAGTCGACGCCTTCGTTGCGGAACGCGCGGCCCAGTTCGAAGACGCGCTCGACGCCACCCACGCACAACCGCTTGAGGTAGAGCTCGGGAGCGATGCGGAGGTAGAGGTCGAGGTCGTAGGCGTTGATGTGCGTCATGAACGGGCGCGCGTTCGCCCCGCCGTGGATCTGCTGCAGGATCGGCGTCTCGACTTCGAGGAAGCCCTTGCCGACCAACGTCTCGCGAATGGCGTGCAGGATCCTGCTCCGTGCGGTGATGAGGTCGCGCGACTCCGTGTTGATCGCCAGGTCGACGTAGCGCGTCCGCACCCGGGCCTCTGGGTCGGTGAGTCCCTTCCACTTGTCCGGCAGCGGCCGCAGACACTTGCCGATGAGGCGCCAGTGGTCGGCCAGCAGCGACGGCTTCCCGGATCGGCTCAGGCCCATGGTCCCCGTCACCTCGACGAGGTCGCCGAGATCGATCGCGTTGGTGACGTCGGCCGTGCGGCCCTCGGTCAGACGCGAGTCGTCGAACAGGATCTGAACCTCGCCCGACCAGTCGCGCAATTGGGCGAACAGGACGCCGCCGTAGTCGCGCATCCGCAGGATGCGGCCGGACACGCTGACGGTGACGTCGCTGGTCTCGATGGCCGTGGCGACCGTGTGGCTCGGTGGTTGACCGACGGGGTAGGCGTCGATCCCCTTGTCCTGCAACGACTTCAGTTTGGCCATCCGGACCCGAACCTGCTCGGGCAGCCGGGGGCCGCCGGCACCGTCGCCGTCGTCGGTCGCGATGCCACTGAGGTCGGGTGCGGTGCCGTCGCCGTGCAGCAGACCCGACTTCGCCAGTGACTCGGGCACCGCCGAGTGGTGGCCGGTGTGCTGCTTGTTGCGTCTGCTGAACGGAAGGACGAGGAAGCCCTCGGCGATCACCGATGCCACGCCGACCCTCGGCACCAGGCGTGCGTCGTCGTAGCAGGCGTACCGGGGGACCCACTCGGGCTGGTACTTCATGTTCGAGCGGTACAGCGTCTCCAGCTGCCACCACCGTGAGAAGAACACCAGCAGCGCACGCCACAGCCGCGCGACCGGGCCGGCGCCGAGCTGCGCGCCCTCCTCGAACGCCGAGCGGAACATGGCGAAGTTGAGCGAGATGCGGCTGATGCCGATCTCCTCGGCCTGCAGGCACAGCTCGCTGACCATGAGTTCGTTGGTGCCGTTGGGGGACTGGGGTGAGCGGCGCATCAGATCCAGCGAGACGCCGTTGGTGCCCCAGGGCACCAGCGACAGCATGGCTACGACCTCACCCGAACCCTCCTGCCCGCCGGAACCAGAGCCCTCCTGCACCGCCTCCACCAACAGGCAGTCACCGTCGGCCGGGTCGCCCAGCCGACCGAGTGCCATGGAGAAGCCCCGCTCGGTCTCGGTGTCGCGCCAGGCATCGGCGCGTCGGATGACGTCGGCCATCTCGTCGGGACTCAGGTCGCGGTGCCGGCGCAGGCGCACGGTGAGACCGCCGCGACGTGCCCTGGTGACCGCCTGGCGCACCGGCTTCATGTCGGGGCCCGACAGCTTGAAACGGTCGGGGTGCAGGATGGCCTCGTCGCCCAGTTCGATCGCGTTGAGGCCGGCGGCGCTGAACGCCTGCGCTGCCGTCGAACTCGCACCCATGACGCCCGGCGCCCAGCCGTAGGACTGGCACAGGTCGAGCCACGCGCCGATGGCGGCAGGCCACGCCTTCGGGTCTCCCAATGGGTCACCGCTGGCCAGGCAGACGCCCACCTCGACGCGGTACGTGACGGCCGCACGGCCGTTCGGCGCGAACACCACCGACTTGTCGCGCCGGGTCGCGAAGTACCCCAGTGAGTCGTTCTTGCCGTACAGCTCGAGGAGTCCACGGATCGCGGACTCGTCCTCGCCGGTGAGCGCGTTCTCCGCGCGCTGCGACCGGAACAGCACGGTCGCCGCGACCATCAGGGCCAGTGCGCCGAACAGGCCAAGCAGGGCGTTGACGAACACGTGCGGATGGCCGGCGAAGTTCTCCGAGGCCGCGCCTGCGAATGCGCTCACCCGATTGAGCGCGTAGAGCAGGCGGTCGCCCCTGGCCAGCGATCCCGGGAACAGTTCGAGCAGACCCCAGCCGACGAGGGTGCCGATCGCCATGCCCGCCACCAGCGTGAGCGCCGCCTTGATCAGCGCGCCTCGGCGTACCTTCGCCCAGAACTCGTGACGGGCCAGGATCAGGAAGGCGATCGCCGCGACGTGGAAGACGAGCCCGACGACCTCGCCGATGTCCTCCATGATCGACTCGTCGCCGTCGATCAGGTCGAAGACGTTCCACCCGACGGCAGCGACCATGTAGAGGACGAGAATCCACCACGCGACGCTCTTGCGGGCAGCGAGGGCGGCGGCGAGCAGCGCCAGCACGAAGGCCCACGCGAAGCTCGTGTCGGGGAAGTTGAAGATGTAGTCGTTGACGAATTCGCGCGGAATCCGGATCGCCCAGCGGATCAACGGCGACACGCTGGCGAGCAGCGACAGCGTGGCGATGATCCCGACCGTCCAACCCGCCGCGGCGGGAACCCACCAGAATGCGGAGCGGTGCTTGGTGTTCGCCGGCTTGCTCGCCGCGGCCAGGGTCATAGGGCGCGAGGATATTCGGTCTACCGGGGAAATGGGTGGGACTGCGGGGGACCGTGTGTCACCAGACGGGTCCGGTGAACCATTCGCCCGGACCCTTGCCCGGCTCCTCGGGGAACGCGCTGGCCTCCTTGAACGCCAGCTGCAAACCCTTGAGCCCATCCCGGATGGGTCCGGCGTGTAGTCCCAGGTACTCGACGGACCCCTTGAGCAGGCCGGCCAGGGCGTTGATCAGGCGTCGCGCCTCGTCGAGGTCCTGATGTGGGCTGTCGTCCGGGTTGCCGTCGGCCAGGCCGAGCTTCTCGGCCGCCGCACTCATCAGCATGACCGCGGCGCGGGTGATGACCTCGACCGCGGGGATCTCGGCCAGTTCGCGGACGGGCAGTTCAGCCGCCTCGTCGGGGAGTTCGGGATCATCGGTCATGCCTGCTAGACTTCCATGCGCGACCGTCTCGGCATTGGCCGGGACAGCAAGTGGAGTCCCGCTCCCACCGTTGGCCTCACGGCTCAGCGGTCCGGTCACGAACACCGCGAGGTGTTCGTTTCGTGCTTTGCACGTGCGACGTACGTCGTGACCGGTCGGCATTCGGGCCCTGCATCTACATGCGGGGCTCGGCCCTTTTCGGGCGCCGATGGCGTTGGCCTCCTCGAAGACTACATAGGAGGCCCCATCAGCACTGAGACACGCATCAACGAGCGCATTCGCGTACCTGAAGTCCGCCTGATTGGACCAGGCGGTGAACAGGTAGGAATCGTGCGCATCGAAGATGCCCTTCGCGTCGCCGCGGATGCCGATCTCGACCTCGTCGAAGTAGCTCCAGATGCCAAACCGCCGGTTTGCAAGATCATGGACTACGGCAAGTTCAAGTACGAGACGGCTCAGAAGTTGCGCGAGTCTCGCAAGAACCAGCAGCAGACCGTCGTCAAGGAACAGAAGCTGCGGCCCAAGATCGACCCCCACGACTACGAGACCAAGAAGGGTCACGTCGTCCGCTTCCTGGAGGCGGGGTCGAAGGTCAAGGTCACGATCATGTTCCGCGGTCGCGAGCAGTCGCGTCCCGAACTCGGTTACCGCCTGTTGCAGCGCCTGGGCGCCGACGTCGCCGACTACGGCTTCGTCGAGACGTCCGCCAAGCAGGACGGCCGCAACATGACGATGGTGCTGGCACCGCACCGCGGCGCGAAGACTCGCGCCAAGGCGGCGCACGACGCAGACACACCCGCCGGCCAGCGCGGCAGCGCGCAGGCCGACGAAGCACCGACCGATCCACCACAGAACTGAGGACTCTCATGCCCAAGGCCAAGACCCACAGCGGCGCATCGAAGCGGTTCCGCAAGACCGGAACCGGCAAGATCGTGCGGCAGAAGGCCGGCAAGCGCCACCTGCTCGAGCACAAGGCGAGCAAGCGCACCCGCCGCCTCGACGGGCGCACCACCGTCGCGGCGAACGACACCGCACGCGTCACCAAGATGCTCAACGGCTGACCTTGCCTGCAGGCCTTCGCGGCCTCCCACCTGACCGATCGAGAATAGGAACACCCCCATGGCACGCGTGAAGCGCGCACTCAACGCCCAGAAGAAGCGGCGTACCGTCCTCAAGGCCTCGAAGGGCTACCGCGGCCAGCGGTCACGCCTGTACCGCAAGGCCAAGGAGCAGCAGCTCCACTCCTTGACCTACGCCTACCGTGACCGCAAGGCGCGCAAGGGTGACTTCCGCAAGCTGTGGATCTCCCGCATCAACGCCGCGGGCCGCGCCAACGGGATCACCTACAACCGGCTGATCCAGGGTCTCAAGGCCGCGGGTGTCGAGGTGGACCGCAAGAACCTCGCCGAGATCGCCGTGAGCGATCCGGCCGCGTTCACCGCCCTCGTCGAGGTCGCCAGGAAGGCGCTCCCCGAGGACGTCAACGCTCCGTCGGGCGAAGCCGCCTGACACCGCTGACCGAGAAGTCCAATCGGGTAGCTGCGGCGATCAAGCTGCAGCGTCCCGTTGGACGACGCCACGCCGCACGCTTCCTCGCCGAGGGTTCCAACCTCGTCGAGTCTGCGTTGCGGCGTGGTCTCGTTGACGAGGTCTTCGTCACCGAGGCCGCCGCCGACCGGTTCCGCGACCTCCTGATCGACGCCCCGGTTCACCTGGTGACCGAACGCGCTGCAAAGGCATTGTCGGACACCGTCACACCGGTCGGGCTGGTGGCGGTCTGCCGGGTGCCGGAGGTGACGCTCGCCTCCGTGCTGGCAGCGCCTCGACTGGTGGCCGTCGCGGTCGATACTGCCGACCCCGGCAACGCAGGAACGCTGATCCGGCTCGCCGACGCCCTGGGCGCCGACGCTCTCATCCTGGCCGGCGACAGCGTCGATCCCTACAACGCGAAGTGTCTTCGCGCGTCGGCGGGCAGCATCTTCTCGGTGCCCGTCGTCGACGCACCCGACACTCTCGCGCTGATATCCGAACTGGTGCACGCGGAGCTGGTGGTGATGGCCGCGACGCTGGACGGCGAGACGTCGCTCGACGACGTGAAACTCGACGTGCCGACGGCGTGGCTGTTCGGCTCCGAGGCGCACGGTCTGCCCGTCGAGGTCGCCGCAGCGGCCGACGTCCGCGTGCGGATCCCGATGGCCGGTGGCGCCGAGAGCCTCAACGTCGCGGCTGCAGCGGCGATCTGCCTGTACCAGAGCGCCAGGGCTACCCGCTGAGCAGCCCTCGCGCCACGTGCGTGATCTGAACCTCGTTGCTGCCGGCGTAGATCATCAGCGACTTCGCGTCGCGCGCGAGCTGCTCGACCCGGTACTCGGTCATGTAGCCGTTGCCGCCGAAGATCTGAATGGCCTCCATCGCGACATCCGTTGCCGCCTGCGAGCAGTACCACTTCATCGCAGACGCCTCGGCGAGCGAGATCGGGGTGCCGGTCTGGGCGGCCTCGATGACCCTAAAGAGCATGTTGCGCACGTTCATCCGCGCCACTTCCATCGTCGCCAGCTTGAGCTGAATGAGCTGGAACTGACCGATTTCCTGGCCCCACAGCTTCCGTGACTTCGCGTAGTCGACGGACAGTCGCAGACACTCCTCGATGACGCCGAGCGCCATCGCGGCGACCCCGATGCGCTCGGAGGAGAAGTTCGACTTCGCGCTGTCGCGCCCGTCGCCGGAGGCGTTCTGCTCCGTCTCACCGAGCAGCCGGTCGCGTCCGAGACGCACGTCGGTGAAGAACAGTTCACCGGTGCGCGAGCTGTGAATGCCCATCTTGCGCATGGGCTTCGACTGCACGAAGCCGTCCATCCCCTTGTCGAGGACGAAGGTGAGGACCTTGCGCTTGCGCTTGTCCACGCTACGGTCGCCGTCATCGAGCTTCGCGTAGACGACCGTCACGTCGGCGTCGGGACCATTGGTGATGAACGTCTTCTGCCCATTGAGGACGTAGTCGCCCGACCCATCGGTGGCACGAACCACCGTGGTCGTCATGCCGCCGAACGCATCGGAGCCGGAGTCCGGTTCGGTGATCGCCCAGGCGCCCACCTTCTCGTAGGTCACTAGTTCCGGCAGCCAGCGCTCCTGCTGCGCCAGGGTGCCCCGCGAGGCGATGGTGGGCACGGTGAGTCCCAAACTGACGCCCAGACCGGTGACCACGCCCATGCTGACCCGGCACAGCTCGCTGATGAGCACGAAACCCATGCCGGCCTGGTCGCCGCCACCACCGAACATGCCGCCCGATGCCGACTTGCCCGCCGATTCCGACCCGTCGCGCATCTTGGCCAGCCGCCGCTCGAGCGACTCCTTGGCCATCGCGTCGATCCCGAACGTGCTGAACAGCTTTCGGATGATGGGGTAGGGCGGCATGTCACCGTTCTCGAGGTCGTCGAGGTGCGGCCTGATCTCCTTGTCCACGAAGTCGCGAACGGCGTCGCGTACGGCAAGGTCGACCTCGGACCATTCGAGCATGTGTCAGGCTGCCTTTCGTCGATCCCGACGGTCACACTATTCGTGACAACGGGCGTTGTCCACGGCCCGCCGGGGGCTGCTGCGCAACGGTGGCTGGACCGATGCCGCGTTGCGACCTCCTTGATCAAGATCGCTTGACCAGCGTCTTCTCCGGTGACGGGGGCGCTGCGCGCCGACGTCGTTGCCGGTCGATCCGGGCGCCACCTAGGGTTGAGTAGTGGATGTCGAATCGTCGGATGACCGATCTGACGGGCAAGAGCGCGTCGGATCGGGTTACGGCGCGAGCGGTCCGCTGGGTTGGCTCAAGGCGACCAATCACAGCCCGGGCGTCGTCGACTTCGTCAGGCGGGCCCGTCGCGCGCTGCCCGGCGACCCGGAGTTCGGTGATCCGTTGTCGGCGGCGGGCGTTGGTGGCCCACGTGCGGCCGCGCGCGCGGCCGACCGCATCCTCGATCGGCACGCCGCCTCCCGTGAGGTGAGCCTCGGTGCGCTGCAGGTCTGGCAGGCCCTCACGGAGAGGGTGTCGGGACGTCCCGCCTACCGCGAGGTGACGCTGGTGTTCACCGATCTGGTGGGTTTCTCGGACTGGTCGCTGTCGGCGGGTGACGACGCGACGCTGCGGTTGCTGCGACGCGTGGCCCAGGTGATGGAGCCGCCGCTGCTGGCCGCCGGTGGCCAGATCGTCAAGCGGATGGGCGATGGCGCGATGGCAGTCTTCACCGACCCGACGACCGCGGTACGCGCCGTGGTCGATGCGCTGGAGGCTGTCAAAACCGTTGAGATCGACGGGTATACGCCGCTGATGCGTGCAGGCGTGCACACCGGCCGACCGCAGCGCATCGGATCCGACTGGCTCGGCATCGACGTGAACATCGCTGCGCGCGTCATGGAGCGCGCCACCCGGGGCGGGCTCGTGGTGTCGCAGACGACTCTCGACGAGATCTCCGAGGACGATCTTCGGGCACTCGGGTTGACGGTCAAGCGCATACGCAAGCAGCTCTTCGCGCCGAAGATCTCCGGCGTGCCAGAGGATCTCGCAATGTACTGGGTGAAGACCCGCAGGGATCTGCCAGCTGACGATGCCCGGGAACGAAGGCCACCGGGGGCATAGTCGACCGGGTGGTGCGTGCACGCATGACCCCGTGGCGGCGGCTGCCGTCCTTGGGACGGCTGCGTTCATTGGGGCGGCTGCGGGCGACGCTTGTCTACGGGACGATCCTGGTCGCCGTCACGTCGGCACTCGTCGCGCTCGGCCCGGAAGCCCAGGCCCGTGCCGTCGAGCGTGCGAGCACGAATCTGCACAACCTCGGTCACGGCCATGTGGGGACGTTGCTCGGCAGCGCGTTCGTGGTGGACGCCGGACCCATCGCGCTGTGGTTGCCTGGTCTGCTGTGCCTGCTCGGCCTGGCCGAGTCGATGTGGGGGAGTATGCATTTGATCTACGCCTTCGTGACCGGACACGTCGGCGCGACACTGCTCGTGGCGATCGGGCTCACGGCCGCGGTCGCGTCCGGCTGGACGTCGGCAGAGATCACCCGCGCCACCGATGTCGGCACCAGCTATGGCGCGGCCGCGGTTCTCGGCGCCTTGGCCGTCGCAGTCCCGGGACGGTGGCGACCCGCCGTGATCGGAGCGTGGCTGGGCGTCGGCGTTGCCGCGGTCGCGGTGGGTCGGGACTTCACGGACGTCGGGCATGCGCTCGCGTTGGTCCTCGGAATGGCAATGGCCACTCGATTCGGTGCGCCAGCGGCGTGGACCGGTTGGCGATGGGCGGTGCTGGGCGTCGCGTCCTGGTTCGGGTTTCTGATGCTCGCGGGCACGGTCGAGGCAATGGTGGCGGCAGTGGCGTGCGGTACGGCGGGGGCGGTCGTGGCCGGCGCGCTGACCGCTACTCGTCGTGCCCACTCGGGGGCGACTCGCGACCAGTGCGGCGCTACACCGCGGATCTGACGAATCGGTCGTCGTTCGGTCGAGTCATCCCCAATCCGGGATTCATCCACAGGCTGGTCAGAGTGTGTTTCCGGTGCCTATTGTTGTCATACCCGTGGCGTAGATTCGAAAGCATGTTCGAAGCATTGGCCGCCGAAGCGCAGACCTCCCGCACCGTCGCGGGATGGGCGCGCGTCGAGGCCGCGGCCACCGCCCGCCGTCTCGCCGCGATGGTCGTGCTCTTGGATCAGGCGTACGCCGCTGACGGGTCGGCCGATCGCGAGCAGTGGTACCTGGACAACTGGGGTGCGGTGTCCGCGGAGATCGGGGCCGAGCAGAACATCACCCAAGGGGCAGCGGCGCATCAGTTGTTGATCGCGACGGCACTGCCGGACCGACTGCCTCACGTAGCGGCCTTGTTCGCCGATGGGTTGGTGTCCTACCGGGTGGTGTCGGCGATCACCGCACGGACAGCCCTGGTGCGGGATCGGGACGCGCAGCTGGCGGTCGACAAGGCGTTCGCCGACGTGCTGACCGAGTGGGCGCCGATGTCGGAGGACAAGCTGAACACCGCGATCGACGCGATCGTCGCCGAACACGATCCGCACGGGGTGTACCGCACCAAGCTCACCGCCAAGGGTCGCAACGTTCAGTTCGACTACGACGGTTCGGGCATGGCGACGATGTTCGGCACGCTCTTCGCCACCGACGGCAAGGCCGTCGAGAAGCGCCTGAACCTTCTGGCGAGAACCGTGTGCCCGGGCGATCCGCGGACCGTCGAGCAGCGCCGCGCCGACTCGTTCCACTCCGTCCTTCGCGGCTTGGACTACCTGCCGTGTCTGTGTGGCAGCGACGACTGCCCCGGCCCCACCACCGCTCCGAAAGGCGATGCGGTGGTCTACGTGGTGGTCAACGAGGACACCCTCGACGACGCGTCCGATGCCGCCAAGGAGCAGGACGCCGCACTCGACGGTGAACCTGAGCCGCTGTTCGACAAGCCCCTGGCGGAGATCACGACGTGGGATGAACTGGGCGGCAACACCGACATCCGAGACGCAGATGCCGACGAGGCCGAGACGTCGGACGAGCGAGACCAGGGCAGCGCAGCGGATGAGGCAATCCGTACGAGCGGAACAACCGCCGATGGCAATTGCGACCTGCCCGCCACGCGCCCCGGCGCAATCCTGGGCGGCCCGTTCCTCGCCGGAGCCCTGGCCCGCCGGTTCGCACTCACCGCCAAGATCCGCCGGATCGTCCACCCCGGCGACAGTCCACCGGAACCGCGGTACACACCCTCCAAACGACTCGCCGAGTTCGTGCGGTGTCGAGACCTCACGTGCCGGTTCCCGGGCTGCTCGCAACCAGCCACCGGAGCCGACATCGACCACACCATCGCCTGGCCGATCGGGCCGACCTGCGCCTCGAACTTGAAATGCCTATGCCGTCGACATCACTTGCTGAAGACGTTCTGGAGCGGGCCCACCGGCTGGCGTGACCGACAACTCCCCGACGGGACCATCGTCTGGACCTCCCCACACGGCCGGACCTACGTCACCGAACCGGGCAGCAAGCTGCTGTTCCCCAGCCTCTGCCTGCCCACGGCTCCCGTGAAGATCACCGATGCAGCCAGAACGGCCGCTGCGTCCGAGACCAACCCGGGCCTCACCATGCCGCGCCGCAAACAGACCCGCGCTCGGGATCGCGCGCGACGCATCGCCGACGACCGCCGACTCAACCAAGCAGAGGCCGAACTCCTCGACCCCGGCGTGAGGGTCGCGCGGGTCACACCCCACCCGTCGCTATGATCGCCGGGTGGCTGAGCAGCCCAGCAATGACCTTGCGGGAACCCCGGGATTGACCGAGCAGTCGCTGACGGACGCCGTCGGCGAGGCTCGGCGTGCCTTCGACGCCGCCTCGGGTCTCGACGAGCTGGCGAAGGCCAAGACCGAGCATCTCGGCGATCGGTCGCCGATTGCCTTGGCGCGACAGGCCCTTGGCTCGCTGCCCAAGACCGACCGAGCCGACGCCGGCAAGCGCGTGAACGTGGCCCGCACGGCAGCGCAAGCGGCCTACGACGAGCGCCTCGAAGTCCTACGTGCCGAGCGCGACGCCGCCGCCCTCGTCGCCGAACGCATCGACGTCACGCTGCCCACCACGCGTCAGCCACTCGGCGCGCGGCACCCCATCACGATCCTCGCTGAGCACGTCGCCGACACCTTCGTCGCCATGGGCTGGGAACTCGCCGAAGGTCCGGAAGTCGAGACCGAGCAATTCAACTTCGACGCCCTGAACTTCCCGCCCGACCACCCGGCGCGCAGCGAACAGGACACGTTCCACGTCGCGCCCGACGGTTCACGGCAGGTGCTGCGCACGCACACCTCGCCCGTCCAGGTCCGCGCCCTACTCGAACGCGACCTGCCGGTGTACATCATCTCGATCGGGCGAACGTTCCGCACCGACGAACTCGATGCCACCCACACCCCGGTCTTCCACCAGGTCGAGGGAATGGCGGTCGACCGCGGTCTCACCATGGCGCACCTCAAGGGCACCCTCGACGCATTCGCCCGCGCCCAGTTCGGTCCCGGCGGCCGCACCCGGTTCCGCCCGCACTTCTTCCCCTTCACCGAGCCGTCGGCAGAAGTCGACGTCTGGTTCGAGAACAAGAAGGGCGGACCCGGCTGGGTGGAATGGGGCGGCTGCGGGATGATGAACCCGAACGTGTTGCGCGCCTGCGGTATCGACCCCGACGAGTACTCCGGCTTCGCATTCGGCATGGGGCTCGAGCGCACGCTGCAGTTCCGCAACGGCATCTCCGACATGCGCGACATGGTCGAGGGCGACGTCCGGTTCTCGCTGCCGTTCGGGGTGGGCGCCTGATGCGCATTCCCTACAGCTGGCTGCGCGACGTCGTCCGGGCCGGCACCCCCGACTGGGACGTGTCCGTCGACGAACTCGAACGCACGCTCATCGACATCGGCCACGAGGTCGAGGACATCATTCCGGTCGGGCCGGTGACCGGTCCGCTCGTGGTCGGCCGCGTTGCCGAGATCGAGGAGCTGACCGGCTTCAAGAAGCCGATCCGGGCATGCAAGGTCGACGTCGGCGCCCACAACGTCGACGGCGAGCCGCGTGACATCGTCTGCGGCGCAACGAACTTCGCCGTCGGCGACCTGGTCGTCGTCGCGCTTCCCGGCACGACGCTGCCCGGCGACTTCACCATCGCCAAGCGCAAGACCTACGGCCGCACCTCCGACGGCATGATCTGCTCGGCGTCCGAACTCAACCTGGGCGCCGATCACACCGGCATCCTGGTGCTGCCGCCAGGCACCGCCGAGCCGGGTGACTCCGGGATCGACGTCGTCGGACTCGACGACGTCGTGTTCGACCTCGCGATCACGCCGGACCGCGGCTACTGCCTCTCGATCCGTGGCATGGCCCGTGAACTCGCGTGCGCCATGGACCTGGCCTTCGTCGATCCCGCCGACGTCCCGCCGCTGCCGGTCGAAGGCGAGGCGTGGCCGCTGACGATCCAGCCCGGCACCGGCGTGCTGCGGTTCGGCCTTCGCCCGGTCACCGGCATCGACCCGACGGCGGTATCCCCGTGGTGGATGCAGCGGCGCCTGCTGCTGAGCGGCATCCGTGCCATCTCACCCGCGGTCGACGTCACCAACTACGTCATGCTCGAACTCGGGCACCCGTTGCACGCGCACGACCGGACGCTCGTCTCGGGTGCTCTCGACGTGCGCTTCGCCGAACCGGGGGAGAAGGTCGTCACCCTCGACGACGTCACGCGCTCCCTGGACACCGGCGACGTCTTGATCGTCGACGACCGTGCGACCGCGTCGATCGGCGGCATCATGGGCGCCGGCACCACAGAGGTGCGCGACTCGACCGTCGACGTCCTCCTCGAGGCCGCGGTGTGGGACCCCGCCGCGGTATCGCGCACCCAGCGCCGTCTGCGTCTGGTGAGCGAAGCCGGCCGACGCTACGAGCGGACGGTCGACCCGGCCATCTCCGTCGCGGCCATCGACCGCTGCGCAGAGCTGCTCGCCGACATCGCGGGCGGGACGGTCGAACCCACGCTGACCGACTGGCGCGGCGACCCACCCCGCGACGACTGGTCCCCGGCCCCCGTCACCATGCCCGTCGACCTTCCCGACCGGATGGCTGGCATCGAGTACGCCGAAGGCACCACTGCGCGACGGCTGACCCAGATCGGCGGCAAGGTGGACGTCGGCGCTGGCACGGTGACGGTCACGCCCCCGAGCTGGCGGCCCGACCTGCGCGAGCCGGCCGACCTCGTCGAGGAGGTGCTCCGTCTCGAAGGCCTCGACCGCATCCCGTCGGTGCTGCCCCTCGCCCCGCCCGGGCGCGGTCTGACCGCTGGGCAGCGACGTCGTCGCGCCATCGGCAAGTCCCTCGCGCTGAGCGGATTCGTGGAGATCCTGCCGACGCCCTTCCTGCCCGCCGGCGTCTTCGACGCGTGGAATCTGCCCGTCGACGATCCGCGCCGGGCCACCATGTCGGTGCTCAACCCGCTGGAAGCCGACCGACCCCAGCTCGCCTCCACCCTGCTGCCCGGGCTCCTGGAGGCGTTGTCGCGCAACGTGTCCCGCGGCGCCACCGACGTCGCCCTGTTCGGCATCGAACAGGTCGTACTCGCCACGCCGCAGACCCGCGCGCTGGACCGCATTCCGGTGGACCGCCGGCCCACCGACGACGAGATCGCCACGATCGATGACTCGCTGCCGCGCCAGCCGCTGCACGTCGGCGCGGTCCTCGCGGGCCGCCGCGAGCCCGCCGGACCATGGGGCTCCGGCCGCCCGGTGGAAGCTGCCGACGCCATCGAAGCCGTGCAGATCATCGCCCGCGCCTGCAACGTCGACGTCACGCTGCGCGCGGCACGCGAGCTGCCCTGGCACCCCGGCCGCTGCGCGGAGGTGCTCATCGGCGACCGAGTCATCGGGCATGCCGGCGAACTCCACCCGGCGGTCATCGAACGGGCAGGACTGCCCAAGCGCACCTGCGCGGTCGAACTGGACCTCGACGCCGTACCGATCACCGAGCCGCTGCCGGTTCCGGCAGTCTCGCCGTTCCCCGCCGTCTTCCAGGACGTCAGCCTCGTCGTCGCCGACGACGTGGCGGCACGCGACGTCGTCGACGCCGTACGGGAGGGCGCGGGTGAACTGCTCGAGGACGTCCGTCTCTTCGACGTCTACACCGGCCCGCAGGTCGGCGAGGGCAACAAGTCGCTCGCACTGGCGCTGCGGTTCCGCGCTCCCGACCGAACGCTGACCGAGGACGAGGCGAGCGCGGCCCGCGATGCAGCCGTGGCCCTGGCGGCGCAACGGGTCGGCGCCACGCAGCGCAAGTAATCAATTTGCAACCGTCTGCATAAACATGCAAGATCGGTGCATGACTTCAGTCGCCGTTGCCGGAGCCAGCGGATACGCCGGTGGCGAGATCCTTCGCCTACTCCTCGGCCACCCCGCCTACCGCGACGGTCGCCTGACGATCGGTGCGCTGACCGCGGCGTCGAGCGCCGGAACCGACATCACCGAACACCACCCGCATCTGCTGCCGCTCGAGGGTCGGGTGCTCGACCCCACCGAATCCGAGGTGCTCGCCGGCCACGACGTGGTCTTCCTCGCCCTGCCGCACGGCCACTCCGCTGCGCTCGCGGAGAAGCTCGGCCCCGAGACGCTGATCGTCGACTGCGGCGCGGACTTCCGGCTCACCGACCCGTCCGCGTGGAAGCGCTACTACGGCTCCACTCACGCGGGCAGCTGGCCGTACGGCCTGCCCGAACTGCCCGGCGGCCGGGACGCGCTGCAGGACACCAAGCGCATCGCGGTCCCGGGCTGCTACCCGACCGCCGCGCTGCTCGCGTTATTGCCCGCCGTTGCCGCCGACCTGATCGAGCCCGCCATCACGGTGGTCGCGGTCAGCGGCACGTCGGGCGCAGGCCGGGCGGCGAAGGTCGACCTCCTCGGCGCCGAGGTCATCGGTTCCGCCCGCGCCTACAACATCGGCGGCGCGCACCGCCACACCCCGGAGATCGCGCAGGGGCTTCGGCTCGTCACCGACCGCGACGTCACGGTGTCCTTCACGCCGGTGCTCATCCCTACCTCGCGCGGCATCCTGGCGACCTGCACCGCGCCCACCACCGCGACCGCCTCGGAGATACGGTCGGCCTACGAGAAGGCTTACGGCAGCGAGCCGTTCGTGCACCTGCTGCCAGAGGGCCGACTGCCCAAGACCGGGTCGGTGATCGGTAGCAACGCCGCCCAGGTCGCCGTCGCGGTCGACGCCGACGCCGGCGTGCTGGTCGCGCTGTGCGCCATCGACAACCTGGTCAAGGGCACCGGCGGAGCTGCCGTGCAATCGATGAACCTGGCGCTGGGATGGCCGGAGACGGAAGGGCTTTCGACCGTGGGAGTGGCACCGTGACAACCAGTCAGAGCCTGATCCGCACCCAGGGCGTCACCGCGCCCGCGGGGTTCCGCGCCGCAGGCATCGCGGCGGGCATCAAGGCGTCGGGCGCGCCCGACCTCGCGCTGGTGTTCAACGAGGGGCCGGACCACGCCGCAGCGGGAGTGTTCACCCGCAACAAGGTCAAGGCCGCGCCGGTGCTGTGGACGCAGCAGGTCATGACGACGCGCCGGCTGCGGGCCGTCGTCCTCAATTCCGGCGGCGCCAACGCCTGCACCGGACCCGGCGGCTTCCAGGACACTCACGCGACAGCTGAAGCCGTCGCGGCCGCGCTGTCGACCTGGGGGACCGAGACCGGGGCCATCGAGGTTGCGGTCTGCTCGACCGGCCTCATCGGCGACCGGCTCCCGATGGACAGGGTGCTGCCAGGCGTCAAGGCCGTCGTGCAGGAGATGGCAGGCGGGCTGAGCGGCGGCAAGGAAGCCGCCCAGGCCATCATGACCACCGACACCGTCCCCAAGCAGGTGGCCCTGCACCACCCGCAGAACTGGACGGTGGGCGGCATGGCCAAGGGAGCCGGGATGTTGGCGCCGTCGCTGGCCACGATGCTGTGCGTCATCACCACCGATGCCGTCGCCGACGGTGACGCCCTCGACCGCGCACTGCGCAACGCCTCGGCGCGCACGTTCGACCGCCTCGACGTCGACGGCAGCTGCTCGACCAACGACACGGTGCTGCTGCTGGCCTCGGGCGCAAGCGAAGTCGCCCCCAGCCAGGACGAATTGGACGCCGCGGTCCTCGCCGTGTGCGACGACCTGTGCGGCCAGTTGCAGGCCGACGCAGAGGGTGTCACCAAGCGGATCGCCATCACCGTCTCCGGTGCGCTCTCCGAGGACGACGCCGTGACCGCGGCCCGCGTCATCGCCCGGGACAGCCTCGTCAAGACCGCGCTGTTCGGGTCCGATCCGAACTGGGGCCGCGTGCTCGCGGCGGTCGGGATGGCGCCCGTGGAACTCGAGCCGGGACGGATCAGCGTCTCCTTCAACGGTTCTCCCGTGTGCATCGACGGCGCCGGAACTCCCGACGCCCGCGAGGTGGACCTGTCCGGCGAGGACATCGAGGTCGTCGTCGACCTCGGCGTCGGGAGCGGCGTCGCCACCATCCGCACCACCGACCTGTCGCACGCCTACGTCGAAGAGAACTCGGCGTACTCCTCGTGACCACGTCCGCTGCCATCGACACCGCAACCATTACCAATGCGACGAAGGCCGCCGTATTCGCCGAGGCGCTGCCCTGGCTCAAGCAACTGCACGGCAAGATCGTCGTGGTCAAGTACGGCGGCAACGCCATGACCGACGACGTGCTCAAGGCTGCGTTCGCCGCGGACATGGCGTTCCTGCGCAACTGCGGCATCCACCCCGTCGTCGTGCACGGGGGTGGTCCGCAGATCAGCGCGATGCTCAAGCGCCTCGGCATCTCCGGCGAGTTCAAGGGCGGATTCCGCGTGACCACCCCCGAAGTGCTCGACATCGCCCGCATGGTGCTGTTCGGACAGGTCGGCCGGGAGCTCGTCGGCCTCATCAACGCCCACGGGCCGTACGCGGTCGGCATCACCGGCGAGGACGCCCACCTGTTCACCGCGATCCGGCGCGACGTCACCGTCGACGGTGTCGCCACCGACATCGGTCTGGTCGGCGACGTCGAGAAGGTCGACACGTCGGCGGTCATGGATCTCATCGCGGCCGGGCGCATCCCGGTGGTCTCGACCATCGCGCCCGACGCCGATGGCGTGGTGCACAACATCAACGCCGACACTGCCGCGGCCGCCCTGGCGGAAGCGCTCGGCGCCGAGCGGCTGCTGATGCTCACCGACGTCGAAGGCCTGTACACGAATTGGCCGGACCGCGGATCGCTCGTCAGCGAGATCGACGTGGCCGAGCTGACCGGTCTGCTGCCGAAGCTGGAATCCGGGATGGTGCCGAAGATCGAGGCCTGTCTACGTGCCGTTGGGGGCGGTGTGCCGAGCGCACACGTCATCGACGGTCGCGTCGAACATTGCGTGCTGGTCGAGCTGCTGACCAATGGGGGATCGGGGACGAAGGTGGTGCCGAGATGATGTCCGGTGGGCAGGAGCGGAGCGACCCGGGAATGTCACAGACCGAAGAGCTGCAAGCCCGTTGGGGTGCCGTGATGATGAACAACTACGGCACTCCGCCGCTGGTCCTGGCGACGGGTGACGGCGCCGTGGTGACCGACGTCGACGGCAAGTCCTACGTGGACCTGCTCGGCGGCATCGCGGTCAACGTGCTCGGGCACCGGCACCCGGCCGTCATCGAAGCCGTGACCAGGCAGCTGAACACACTCGGCCACACGTCGAATCTCTATGCCACCGAACCGGGTATCGCGCTTGCCGAGGCGCTGGTGGCCCACCTTGGTGGCGACGTCCACGCCCGGGTGTTCTTCGCGAACTCCGGGACCGAGGCCAACGAGGTCGCGTTCAAGATCAGCCGGTTGACCGGGCGGACCAAGCTGGTCGCCGCCGACGGTGCCTTCCACGGACGCACCATGGGGTCGCTGGCGCTGACCGGCCAGCCGAGCAAGCAGGCGCCGTTCGCGCCGCTGCCCGGCGACGTCACGCACGTGCCGTACGGCGACGCAGACGCACTCGCCGCAGCCGTGTCCGACGAAACCGCTGCAGTGTTCCTCGAGCCGATCATGGGGGAGGGCGGGGTCGTGACGCCGCCGCCGGGTTACCTGGTCGCGGCGCGGGAGATCACCGCCCGACACGGCGCGTTGCTGGTGTTCGACGAAGTCCAGACGGGTGTCGGCCGCACCGGCACGTTCTACGCGCACTCCCACGACGGCATCACCCCCGACGTCGTCACGCTGGCGAAGGGGCTGGGCGGCGGACTGCCGATCGGTGCCTGCCTGGCGATCGGTGACGCTGCCGAGCTGATGACCCCGGGACTGCACGGGAGTACGTTCGGCGGCAATCCGGTGTGCACGGCAGCCGCGCTGGCGGTGCTCAGGACGCTGGCGCAGGACGACCTGATCGCACGGGCCGACGTCCTCGGCAAGACGCTCGCGCACGGGATCGAGGCCATCGGGCACCCCCTGGTCGATCACGTCCGGGGGCGGGGTCTGCTGCGGGGCATCGTGCTGACCTCCCCGGTCGGCAAGGCGATCGAGACCGCCGCCCGAGACGCCGGCTACCTGATCAACGCCGCGGCGCCCGATGTCGTGCGGCTCGCACCGCCGCTGGTGGTCACCGACGAGCAGATCGACGCGTTCGTCGGCGACCTGCCCGCCATCCTCGACGCCGCGACGGAGAACCCGTGACACTGCGACACTTCCTACGGGACGACGACCTTGCTCCCGACGAGCAGGCCGAGGTCCTCGCCCTGGCCGCCGAGCTGAAGAAGGCGCCGTTCAGCGCCCGTCCACTCGAGGGGCCGCGCGGCGTGGCGGTCATCTTCGAGAAGAACTCGACGCGCACCCGGTTCTCCTTCGAGATGGGCATCGCTCAACTCGGCGGGCACGCCGTCGTCGTCGACGGGCGCAGCACCCAGCTCGGCCGCGAGGAGACCCTCGAGGACACCGGAGCGGTGCTGTCCCGCTACGTCGACGCCATCGTGTGGCGCACGTTCGCGCAGGAACGGTTGAGCGCCATGGGATCCGGATCGACGGTGCCCATCGTCAACGCCCTGTCCGACGAGTTTCACCCCTGCCAGGTGCTGGCCGACCTGCAGACGCTCGCCGAGCGCAAGGACAAACTCCAAGGCCTGAAGATGACCTACTTCGGCGACGGCGCCAACAACATGGCGCACTCGCTGATGCTGGGCGGCGTCACCGCAGGCATCGACGTGACCATCGCCGCGCCGCAGAACTTCGAACCCCACCCGATGTTCGTGGCGGCGGCGGCCGAGCGGGCCGCCGAGACCGGTGCCACCGTCACGGTCACCTCGAATGCACGTGCCGGCGCGGAGGGGGCCGACGTCCTGGTCACCGACACGTGGACGTCGATGGGTCAGGAGAACGACGGCCTGGACCGCGTGCGGCCCTTCCGCCCGTTCCAGGTCAACGGCGCACTGCTGGAGTCGGCGGCACCGGATGCGGTGGTCCTGCACTGCCTTCCCGCCCACCGCGGCCACGAGATCACCGACGACGTGATCGACGGTCCGCAGAGCGCGGTGTGGGACGAGGCGGAGAACCGGTTGCACGCGCAGAAGGCGCTGCTGGTCTGGTTGTTGGAACGCCGAGGATGAGTGGCTCGTGACCCAGCGAGATGCGAAGCGGGATCGCGCATGACATCGGCCTCGACGAGGGCGGGCAGGCAGGCACGCATCGTCTCGCTGCTGTCGTCGAACTCGGTGCGCAGCCAGAGCGAACTCGCGACGATGCTGGCCGCCGACGGCATCGACGTCACCCAGGCCACGCTGTCGCGGGACCTGGAGGAACTGGGTGCGGTCAAGCTGCGCGGCGCAGACGGCGGTACCGGCGTCTACGTCGTCCCCGAGGACGGCAGCCCGGTGCGCGGCGTCTCCGGTGGAACCGAGCGGATGACGCGCCTGCTGAACGACCTGCTGGTGTCCACGGACGCGAGCGGTAATCTCGCTGTGCTCCGCACCCCGCCAGGGGCGGCGCACTACCTGGCCAGCGCGATCGACCGCGCGTCGCTGCCCTACGTCGTCGGCACGGTCGCCGGCGATGACACCATCCTCGTGGTGGCGCGTGACCCGATGACCGGCGCGGAACTCGCCGGCCGCTTCGAAGAAGCGCATTGAGCACACGAATTGTCGTTGAGAACTAGAAGGAGATTGGTACATGTCCGAACGCGTCATCCTGGCGTACTCCGGCGGTCTGGACACCTCGGTCGCGATCAGCTGGATCGGCAAGGAGACCGGCCGAGAGGTCGTGGCCGTCGCCATCGACCTCGGGCAGGGCGGTGAGGACATGGAGGTGATCCGTCAGCGCGCGATGGACTGCGGCGCCGTCGAGGCCGTCGTCGTCGACGCACGCGACGAGTTCGCCAACGAGTACTGCCTACCGACCATCAAGTCCAACGCCCTCTACATGGACCGCTACCCGCTGGTGTCGGCCATCAGCAGGCCGCTGATCGTCAAGCACCTCGTCGAGGCGGCGCGTGAGCACGGTGGCGGCATCGTGGCGCACGGCTGCACCGGCAAGGGCAACGATCAGGTCCGCTTCGAGGTCGGATTCGCCTCGCTCGCACCCGATCTCGAGGTGCTCGCACCCGTGCGGGACTACGCGTGGACCCGGGAGAAGGCCATCGCCTTCGCCGAGGAGAACGCGATCCCGATCAACGTCAGCAAGCGGTCGCCGTTCTCGATCGACCAGAACGTGTGGGGCCGTGCCGTCGAGACCGGCTTCCTGGAGCACCTGTGGAACGCGCCCACCAAGGACGTGTACGACTACACCGAGGATCCGACGGTCAACTGGAGCAGCCCCGACGAGGTCGTCGTGGGGTTCGCCAACGGCGTGCCGGTCTCCATCGACGGGCGCCGCGTCTCCGTCCTGGAGGCCATCGTCGAACTCAACCGGCGTGCGGGCGCGCAGGGCGTGGGCCGCCTCGACGTCGTCGAAGACCGCTTGGTCGGCATCAAGAGCCGCGAGATCTACGAGGCACCGGGTGCGATGGTGCTCATCACCGCGCACACCGAACTCGAACACGTCACGCTCGAACGCGAGCTGGGCCGGTTCAAGCGCAACACCGACCAGAAGTGGGGGGAGCTGGTCTACGACGGCCTCTGGTACTCACCGCTCAAGCGGGCGCTGGAGTCATTCGTCGACCACACCCAGGAGCACGTCACCGGCGAGATCCGGCTGGTGCTGCACGGCGGCCACATCGCCGTCAACGGCAGGCGCAGCAGCCAGTCGCTGTACGACTTCAACCTCGCCACCTACGACGAGGGCGACACCTTCGACCAGTCCAGCGCCAAGGGCTTCGTGCACGTGCACGGCCTCTCCTCGAAGATCGCGGCGAAGCGGGACCTGCAGCAGTGATGAGCCGCTTGCGCGAAGAGGATCGGCAGTGAGCACGAACGAGGGCTCACTGTGGGGTGGTCGGTTCACCGATGGCCCCTCGGATGCCCTTGCCGCGCTGAGCAAGTCGACGCACTTCGACTGGGTGCTCGCACCGTATGACGTCCGCGCGTCGAAGGCCCACGTGCGGGTCCTGTTCGGTGCCGGGCTGCTGACGGAGGAGCAGCGCGACGGGCTGCTGGCCGGGCTCGACAGCCTCGGAAACGACGTCGCCGACGGCAGCTTCGGTCCGCTGCCGTCGGACGAGGACGTGCACGGCGCCCTCGAGCGAGGACTCATCGACCGGGTCGGGGAGGACCTGGGCGGACGGCTGCGCGCCGGCCGCTCGCGCAACGACCAGGTGGCCACGCTGTTCCGGATGTGGTTGCGCGACGCGATGAAGCGGGTCGGCCACGGTGCGCTCGACGTCGTGGCCGCACTGGCCACCCAGGCGGCCGCCCACCCCACGGCCATCATGCCGGGCAAGACGCACCTGCAGTCCGCCCAGCCGGTGCTGCTCGCGCACCACCTCCTGGCCCACGCCCATCCGCTGCTGCGCGACGTCGACCGGATCGTCGACTTCGACGGCCGGACTGCCGTCTCACCGTACGGTTCCGGGGCGCTCGCCGGGTCGTCCCTCGGCCTGGACCCTGACGCCATCGCCGGCGAGCTGGGTTTCGCTGCGGCGGCGGACAACTCGATCGACGCGACCGCCTCCAGGGACTTCGCAGCCGAGGCGGCGTTCGTGCTGGCGATGATCGCGGTCGACCTGTCCCGGCTCGCCGAGGACGTCATCCTCTGGAACACCACCGAATTCGGCTACGTGACGCTGCACGACTCCTGGTCCACCGGCAGCTCGATCATGCCGCAGAAGAAGAACCCGGACATCGCCGAACTCGCCCGCGGCAAGTCGGGCCGGCTGATCGGCAACCTGACGGGGCTGCTCGCCACGCTCAAGGCGCAGCCGCTGGCCTACAACCGCGATCTGCAGGAGGACAAGGAGCCGGTCTTCGACTCGGTCACGCAGCTCGAACTGCTGCTACCCGCGGTGGCGGGCCTCGTCGGGACGTTGACGTTCGACACCGAGCGGATGGCCGAACTGGCGCCACTGGGCTACACGTTGGCCACCGACGTCGCCGAATGGCTGGTGCGCCAGGGCATTCCGTTCCGCGTCGCGCACGAGGCGGCCGGTGCGGCCGTTCGCACGGCCGAAGCCCGCGGCGTCGGACTCGAAGAACTCGCCGACGACGAACTCGCAGGCATTCACCCCGGGCTGACCGCCCAGGTGCGCGACGTACTCACGGTGGCCGGATCGGTGAACTCGCGCGACGCCAGGGGAGGCACGGCACCCGTCCAGGTCGCCCGCCAGCTCGGCACCGTGCGCGACACCGCCGACCGGCTGCGGGTGCAGCTGCGCTAGTCGTCGGCCAGCGCCAGCCACTCCTCTTCGAGGGACTCCTTGCGCCCGGCCAGGTCGCGCAACTCGTCGTTGAGTTCGGCGACCTTGACGTGATCGGCGGCCGCGACGGCCATCGCCTCGTGCACCTTGGCGATGCGGTCGTCGAGCTTGGTCAGCTGATTCTCGATGCGGGCCAGATCCTTCGACGTGCGCCGCGATCGCGCCGAGTGCGACTCGCCGCGCTCGGCCGACTTGGCGACCTCGGGTGCGTCCGCGCCTGCGCGTCCCTCCAGGTACTGCTCGATGCCGCCGGGCAGCAGGTCGCAGCGGCCGTTGCCCGTCAGGGCGTACGTCACGTCGGCGACGCGCTCCAGGAAGTAGCGGTCGTGGGTGACCACGATCAGCGTGCCCGGCCAGCCGTCGAGGTAGTCCTCGAGCACCGTCAGCGTGTCGATGTCGAGGTCGTTGGTGGGTTCGTCGAGCAGCAGGACGTTGGGCTCCTCGAGCAGTAGCCGCAGGAACTGCAGCCGACGCCGCTCGCCGCCGGAGAGTTCGCCCAGCCGGGTGGTGAGCTTGTCGCCGGTGAACCCGAAGTCCTCGAGCAGCGTCGAGGCGCTGACCTCCTTGCCGCTCGCGGTCTCGGTGATGCGACGGCTGTTCTCGACGGCGTCGAGCACCCGCTCGTTGGGCTCCAACTCGATCAGCGCCTGACTCAGGTAGCCGATCGACAGCGTCTTGCCGCGCTTGATCGTGCCCGAGGTGGGAGGCAGTTCGCCGATCAGCAGCTTGAGGATCGACGACTTGCCGGTGCCGTTGACCCCGACCAGGCCGATGCGCGCACCGGGGCCGATCGACCAATCCAGCTTGTCGAGCAGCGTCTTGCCGCCAAGTTCGAGCACCACGCGGTGCAGGTCGAACACGTCCTTGCCCAGCCGGGCCGTCGCGAACCGCTGCAGCGCCAGCGAATCGCGGGGGTCGGGCTCGTTGGCGATCAGGTCGTTGGCCGCCTGGATGCGGAACTTTGGCTTCGACGTCCGCGCCGGCGGGCCGCGTCGCAACCAGGCGAGTTCCTTGCGCATGAGGTTGCGGCGCCGCGTCTCGGTGCCCGCGGCCACGCGCATGCGTTCGGCGCGGGCCAGCACGTAGGCGGCGTACCCACCGTCATACGCGTCGACGACGCCGTCGTGAACCTCCCACATCCGCGTGCACACCGCGTCCAGGAACCACCGGTCGTGGCTGACCACGACCAGGGCCTGCGTGCGTTGCCCCGCGAGGTGGCCCGCCAGCCAGCCGATCACCTCGACGTCGAGGTGGTTGGTCGGCTCGTCGAGGACCAGCACGTCATGGCCTGCCAGTAGTACGGCCGCCAGCGCGACGCGGCGGCGTTCGCCACCGCTGAGGTTGTCCACCGCCTGGTCGAGGGAGACCTCGGACAGCAGATGCTCGACCACGGCACGGGTGTCGGCCTCGGCCGCCCAGATGTGGTCGGGCCTGCCGCCGACGATCACGTCGCGGATGGTCGCCTCGGCGGCGAAGTCGTCGGCCTGGTGCAGGTATCCGACGGAGAGCCCCGAAGTGTGGGTCACCCGGCCCGAGTCCGGCGGGCGAGTGGCGGTGAGGATCTGCAGGAGGGTGGTCTTGCCGTCGCCGTTGCGCCCGACGACGCCGATCGCATCGCCCTCGTCCACGCCCAGGCTGACGCCGTCCAGGAGTGTGCGGGTGCCGTAGCCGACGCTCACGCGTTCGACGTTCAAGAGGTTGGCCATCAGCCGTCGATCATAGGCGGCGCGGCAGTGTCTCCCGCGTCGCAGCCGTCCCACCGATACCAGCGGGCCCGCTGGACCGCTGTGCCATGATGACGTCTGCAAACTGCGGCTTCGGGTGCAGGGAAGGAAGCAACGTGGTCGACCTCTCTCCGTTCACCAGGCCGGTGGGACGGTTGCTGGCAACTGCACAGAACGGGCTCGAGGTGCTTCGCTACGGCGGCCTCGAGACGGGCGCCGTGCCGTCGCCCTTCCAGATCATCGAGAGCGTTCCGATGTACCGCCTGCGCCGGTACTTCCCGCCCGACGTCAGGCCCGGTGCCACTCCGCCTGGACCGCCGGTCCTCATGGTGCACCCGATGATGATGTCGGCCGACATGTGGGACGTGACCCGTGCCGAGGGCGCCGTCGGCATCCTGCACGCCGCGGGCATCGACCCGTGGGTCATCGACTTCGGATCGCCCGATCAGGTCGAGGGCGGCATGCAGCGCAACCTCGCCGACCACGTGGTCGCGCTCAGCGAGGCCATCGACACCGTCCGCAAGGTCACCGACCGCGACGTCCACCTCGCCGGCTACTCGCAGGGCGGGATGTTCGCGTATCAGACTGCCGCCTACCGGCGGGCGAAGAACCTCGCGAGCATCATCGCGTTCGGGTCGCCTGTCGACACCCTGGCGGGTCTGCCGCTGAACCTCCCGGCGAACTTCGGTGCGGCAGCGGCCGACTTCATGGCCGACCACGTCTTCAGCCGGATCGACATCCCGGGCTGGTTGGCGCGCACCGGGTTTCAGATGCTCGACCCGATCAAAACCGCTCAGGCACGCATCGACTTCCTGCTGCAGCTGCACGACCGCGAGGCATTGCTCCCACGCGAACAGCAGCGCCGGTTCCTGTCGAACGAGGGGTGGATCGCCTGGTCCGGCCCCGCCATCGCCGAACTGCTCAAGCAGTTCATCGCCCACAACCGGATGATGAGCGGCGGTTTCGCGATCCGCGGCGACCTGGTCACGCTGTCCGACATCGACTGCCCGATCCTCGCCGTCGTCGGCGAGGTCGACGACATCGGCCAGCCCGCGTCGGTGCGCGGCATCAAGCGGGCCGCGCCGCAAGCCGACGTCTACGAATACCTGATTCGCACAGGCCATTTCGGTCTCGTCGTCGGAAGCAAGGCTGCCACGCAGACGTGGCCGACGGTGGCGAGCTGGGTCAAGTGGCTCGAGGGCGAGGGCGACCTGTCCGCCGAGGTCGTGCCGATGGCGCTGCGACCCGCCGAGCCGGATGAGAGCGGCGTGCCGCTCGCATCCCGGGTCGCCCACGGTGCCGCCGCCGCCACCGAGGTGACGTTCGGCATCGCGCGGTCCGCAGCGGGGGCACTGATCTCGGCCAACAAGTCGGCCCGTGCGCTCGTCGTGGAGACCGCGAGGACGCTACCGAGGCTCACGCGTCTGGGACAGATCAACGACCACACCCGCATCTCGCTCGGCCGGATCATGAGCGAGCAGGCCAGCGCGACGCCGGATGGCGAATTCCTGCTCTTCGATGGCCGCGTGCACACCTACGAGGCCGTCGACCGCCGCATCAACAACGTGGTGCGCGGCCTCATCGACGTGGGGGTGCGCCAAGGCGCGCGCGTCGGCGTGCTGATGGAGACCCGGCCCAGCGCGCTGGTGGCCATCGCGGCCCTGTCGCGTCTCGGCGCCGTCGCCGTGCTGATGCCTGCCGACGCGGACCTGGCGGAGGCGGCGGTACTCGGCGGCGTCACCGACGTCATCGCCGACCCGAGCAACCTCGACGCCGCCAGCCGTCTCCCGCTGCGGGTGCTGGTGCTCGGCGGCGGCGAGAACCGCGACCTCGACCTGCACGGCAACGCCAACGTCGTCGACATGGAGCGGATCGATCCCGACGTCGTCGCGCTCCCCGGCTGGTACCGGCCCAACCCCGGCTTCGCCAGGGATCTGGCCTACATCGCGTTCGCCACCGTCGGCGGCAAGCTCGTCGCCCGCCAGATCACGAACTTCCGCTGGGCCCTGTCGGCGTTCGGCACCGCGTCGGCGGCCAACCTCGGCAGAGGCGACACCGTGTACTGCCTCACGCCGCTGCATCACCAGTCGGGGCTGCTCGTCAGCCTGGGCGGTGCGGTGGTCGGCGGCACCCGGATCGCCCTGTCACGGGGGCTGCGCCCGGACCGCTTCGTGCACGAACTGCGCCAGTACGGCGTCACGGTCGTCTCCTACACGTGGGCCATGCTGCGCGAGGTCATCGACGATCCGTCGTTCGCGCTGCACGGCAACCACCCGGTGCGCCTGTTCATCGGCTCGGGCATGCCGACGGGCCTGTGGGAGCGGGTCGAGGAGGAGTTCGCGCCCGCGCACGTCGTCGAGTTCTTCGCGACGACCGACGGGCAGGCCGTGCTGGCCAACGTCTCCGGCGCGAAGGTCGGCAGCGCCGGCAGGCCCCTGCCGGGCGGCGGCCGCATCGAGCTGGCCGCCTACGACGTCGACGACGACCTCATCCTCGAAGACGACCGCGGCTTCGTCGCGCTGGCAGGCCCGAACGAGGTGGGCGTGCTCCTGGCCCACCCCCGCGGGCCGATCGACCCGACGGCTTCGGTGAAGCGCGGCGTCTTCGCCCCGGCGGACACCTGGGTGTCGACGGAGTACCTGTTCCGGCGTGACGAGGACGGTGACTTCTGGGCCGTCGACAACCGGGGGAGCGTCATCCGCACTGCACGCGGACCGGTGTTCAGCGCCGCGGTGAACGACGCCGTCGGGCGCATCGGCGCGGTCGACCTCGCGGTCACCTATCGGGTGGAGGTCGATGGACGGGCGGTGGCCGTCACGGCGCTCACGCTCGCGCCTGGTGGGAGCGTGCCGACCGCCGACTTGAACGAGGCACTCGCCGCGCTGCCCGTCGGCGCGCAACCTGACTTGGTGCACGTCGTGCCGGACATGAAGCTCAGCGCGTCCTACCGTCCGCTGCTCGGACCGCTGCGTGCCGCCGGGATTCCGAAGGCGTCGCGTAACGCCTGGTATCGCGACGACGAAACAGGGGTGTACAAGCGGTTCACGGCCGCGGTGCGTACCGAATTGCTTGGTGAGGATTCGGCTGGTTGAGGTCGTGCGTCACATTGGTCACACTGTTAGGCTCCGGCTGGCGGCAGGCGTCGCATGGCCGCGCGTACCGCCCGACACGGGCATGGAGGATTCGATGACATTGCAGACCAGCAGTTCGACCGGCTGGCGTCGCGCCGCGACGGGCGTGGTGGCCAGCGGCCTGGTGGTCGGCATGTTGGCGACGGCGCCCTCCGCGCTGTCCGAGCCGGCGCCCGTGGACCCCGCCAACCCGGCCACCCCGGCTGCGGCCGCGCCGGGCAGCCCGATCAGGCCGGGCGGTGCCGAGGCTCCAGCACCCGAGTCCGGAGCGATGACCGCCGAAGAGGCTCTCGCGATCATTCAGACCGATTACGACCTCGGTGCCGGTGGCGGCCAACTGTCCAAGCTGATCCACAGCGTGTTGAAGCTGCGTTCGCAGGGTTTCTATCCCTCCAAGGGCAACGTCATCGCGATCGAGGACGCGCTCGGGAAACGGCCGAACCAGGCGCCATTGATCACCGCACTCGAGCAGACGCTCGCGTTCCAGCGCAGGACCCAGCAGCGCGGCATGGCCCAGCAAGAAGCTCCGTCGCAAATCGGCATCGGTCAAATGCCGCCTGGAAGCAATGGGCCGGTCCCCGGCGACAACGACGACGACGGCAACGGCATCTCGCTCGTCCCGTTCGGCTGATCCGATGCTCGACCAGCGTCTGCTCGACATCCTCGTCTGTCCCGAGGACCGTGGCCCGTTGCTCTTCATCTCCGGTGAACGCGACACCCTCTACAACCCGAGGCTGCGTCGCGCCTACCGGGTCGAGGACGACGTACCGGTGCTGCTCGTCGACGAAGCGGAGACCATCTCCGACGACGCCGAGCACGCCCGACTGCTCGAACTCGCGGGAAGCTAGCCCAACCCCGGCAGGTCGCCGGTCAGGTAGTGCTGCAGATTCGGCGCGATCGTCTCGGCGATCTGCTCGACCGGCAGCGATGCGAACGGCTCGAGCTCCAAGATGTACCGCGCCATGACGACGCCGACGAGCTGAGACGCGACGAACTGCACGCGAACCCGGCCGGATCCGGGCGGGTCGTCGACGCGCCGGCCGACCTCCACCGAGATGACCTCCTGCAGGAACGACCGTACGAGGCTGACGTCTTCCCCGGCCAGCAGTGACCGCAGCGTGGCGATGAAGCCGGAACCCAGTTCGGAGTCCCACAGCGGAAGCAATAGCGAGGGCAGCTTCCAGCCCAGTTCCGCCACGGGTGTCTCGCGCATCGGTCCGAGTACCTGCATGGGATCGATCGGAATGTGGATGGCGGCGGCGAACAACTGCTGCTTCGTGCCGAAGTAGTGGTGGACGAGCGCCCCGTCGACTCCGGCGGCGCCGGCGATCGACCTGACCGACGTTCGATCGAAGCCGTTGCGGGCGAACAGTTCCCGTGCGTTGAGGAGGATCCTCTCGCGGGTGTCGGACCGGCCCCGCGGACGTCCGGGCCGCTTGGTCACGGAGTCCTTCGTCGCAACGTGGCGGCTGCCAGGCCCAGGGCGACGACCGCGAAGCCGACGACCACCGCGATGTCGCGTGCGGCCGTCGCGGTGAGGTCGGGGTGCGCACCCACCTCGCGCAGCGCCTCCAGCGCATAGCTCGCGGGCAGTGCGTTGCTGATCCACTGCAGCCATTCGGGCAGCGCGTCGCGGGGAACGATGATGCCGCACAGCAGCAACTGCGGCGCGATCACGACGGGCATGAACTGCACTGCCTGGAATTCGGTGCGGGCGAACGCGCTGCACAGCAGGCCGAGTCCCACGCCGAGGATCGCGTTGACGATGGCGATGGCGAACACCAGCGCCGGGCTGCCCGCGGTATCGAGGCCCAGCAGCCAGAACGAGACGACGCAGGCCAACGTCGCCTGCGCGGCAGCGGCGATCGAGAACGCCGTGCCGTAGGCAGCGAGCAGATCGAGCCGGCGCAGGGGAGTGGTGAGGATGCGCTCGAGCGTCCCGGACACCCGCTCCCGCTGCATCGTGATCGAGGTGATGAGGAACATCACGATCAGCGGAAAGACGCCGAGCATGATCAGGCACGCGTTGTCGAAGGGGGACGGCGTCCCCGGCCGATGCGGTGCGTTCTGGAACATGAAGTACAGCAGCGTGATGACCGCACTGGGCACCACCAGGATCATCGCGACGCTGCGATGGTCGCCGGAGAGTTGGCGCAGGATGCGCACGGTCGTCGCGACGTACGCCGCGGGGCTCAGCCGGCTGCGACGCTGGTGGGCCCGGTGCTGCGCCGGATGACGGACAGAAACGCCTCCTCCAGTGACTGACATCCCGTGTCCTCTCGCAATGTGGTTGGGGTGGTGTGGCCGAGCAGACGGCCGTCGCGCATCAGGATGAGGTCGCCGCAGTGGTCTGCTTCGTCCATCACGTGGCTCGAGACCAGCAGGGTGGTGCCTTGGCGAGCCAGTTCACCGAAGCGCTGCCAGAGGTCGACCCGCAACACCGGATCGAGGCCGACGGTGGGTTCGTCGAGCACCAGCAGTTCCGGGTGCGCTACCAGTGCGCACGCCAGCGATACCCGGGTGCGTTGGCCGCCGGAGAGGTTGGCGCACGACGCCGTCCGATGATCCGCGAGACCGACCGATTCGATCGCCTCGTCGGCCGCCGCCGATCCCGTTCCGTACAGGGACGCGAAGTAGCGCACGTTGTCCACGACCCGGAGGTCGTCGTAGATCGTCGCCTGCTGGGTCACGTAGCCGACGCGTCCCCGCAGGTCGGCCGAGCCGGCCGGGTTGCCGAGCACGGTGACCGTGCCGGACGCGATCACCTGGGTGCCGACGACGCACCGCATGAGCGTCGTCTTGCCGCAGCCGGACGGACCGAGTAGCCCGGTGATCGTGCCGCGAGGAATCTCGACGGACAGGTCGTCCACGGCGAGGCGCCCACCCCGGTTGACGGTCAAGTGCTCGATCGTCACCGCCGAAGAGGCCCTGTCGGCGATTAATTCATCAGACGATGAAGTCATCATGAGATGAATATCCTCCTCGATGCAGGGGGAGTCAATGGACTCGGCAGAATCGCTGAGGTGAATCCGACGAACGTGCCCGCCGATCCACGCGAGGCCGCCCGGCGCCTGCTCGGAGCGCGGCTGCTCGGACGCGGAGTGGCGGCCGTGATCGTCGAGGCCGAGGCGTACGGCGGGCCGGTCGACGGGCCGTGGCCGGACTCCGCCGCCCACTCGTTCCGGGGACCGACGCCGCGCAGTGCGGTCATGTTCGGCCCCCCTGGCCGGCTGTACACCTACCGCAGCCATGGCATCCACGTCTGCGCCAACGTCGTCTGCGCCGAGGACGGCGTCGCAGGCGCGGTGCTCCTCCGGGCCGCGGTGATCGAGGACGGTGTGCCGCTGGCGACGGCGCGGCGCGGGCCGACCGTCGCGCCGGTCGCACTCGCCCGCGGCCCCGGAAACCTGTGCTCGGCTCTCGGAATCACATTGCAGGACAATGGAATCGACCTGCTCGATCCGCACGGTGCGGTGCGCCTCGAACTCGGCGTGCCGCTCGACGCCGCCGAGGGGCCACGGGTCGGGGTCAGCACCGCCGCGGACCGGCCGTGGCGGTATTGGGTGTCGGGTCGGCCCGAGGTATCGGCGTACCGACGCAGCCCCAGGGCGCCCGCGCCGGGAGCCAGTGACTGAGTGCAGTGCGCGAAGCGCGATGCGGGAAGATCGACGCATGGCTGACGACATCCTCGATGAACTGGAATGGCGCGGGCTGATCGCCCAGTCGACGGATCGCGAGGCATTGGCGAATGACCTCGCCGCGGGCCCGCTGACCCTGTATTCCGGGTTCGATCCGACGGCGCCCAGCCTGCACGCCGGACATCTTGTTCCGCTGCTGACCTTGCGACGGTTTCAACAGGCAGGCCATCGGCCGATCGTGTTGGCGGGCGGCGCGACCGGCATGATCGGCGACCCGCGCGACACCGGGGAACGGATCATGAACTCGACCGACACGGTCGCCGAGTGGGCCGACCGGATCCGCGGTCAGCTCGAGCGTTTCGTCGAGTTCGACTCGTCGCCCACCGGCGCGGTGGTCGAGAACAACCTCTCCTGGACCGGGCCGCTGTCCGCCATCGAGTTCTTGCGCGACGTCGGGAAGTACTTCTCGGTGAACGTGATGCTCGACCGCGACACCGTGCGACGCCGCCTCGAAGCCGACGGCATGAGCTACACCGAGTTCAGCTACATGCTGTTGCAGGCCAACGACTACGTCGAGCTGCACCAGCGCCACGGGTGTGCGCTGCAGATCGGTGGCTCCGATCAGTGGGGCAACATCGTCGCCGGGGTGCGCCTGGTGCGCCAGAAGGCCGGCGCCAGCGTGCACGCGATGACGACACCGCTGGTGACCGACTCGGAGGGCAAGAAGTTCGGCAAGTCGACCGGTGGCGGGAATCTCTGGCTCGATCCGGGGTTGACCAGCCCGTATGCCTGGTATCAGTACTTCGTCAACACTGCCGACGCCGACGTCGTGCCATATCTGCGGTGGTTCACGTTCCTGTCGCGCGAGGAGATCGACCACCTCGACGAGGCAACGCGGAGCCGGCCACACGAGCGGGCTGCGCAACGCCGTCTGGCCCGGGAACTGACGACGCTGGTGCACGGTCAGGCAGCGACCGAAGGCGTCGAACTCGCGAGCCAGGCTCTGTTCGGACGCGCCGAACTCGCCGACCTCGACGAGGAAACGCTCGCCGCCGCGTTGCGCGAGGCGGGCAACGATGAGGTCGCAGAACTCGCACCGGACGGACCCGACTCCATCACCGACCTCCTGGTGGAGACAGGGCTCTCCGCGAGCAAGGGCGCCGCGCGCCGGACCGTCGCCGAAGGTGGCGTGTACGTCAACAACGTCCGGATCGAGACCGACGAATGGACTCCAGAGTCGACGGACTTCCTGCACGGGCGTTGGTTGGTGCTGCGTCGAGGGAAGCGGAACATCGCAGGAGTGCAGCGCGTCGGGTGATCAGTGCGCGCGCCGGGTGACGTGGATCTCGCCGGCTCGGGAACACGGCGGCAGTCGTGGCCGTTGAACACCTCGGTTGGGTCGAGAGACCCGACTGGATGAGTGCGAAGTGAGCCCGGGAGCGGCCGCCCCGCCAGTCGCGAGAAATCGCGACTACCAGGCGATTTGACTCCGAGTTTCCACTGACGTAACTTATCTCAGGTCGCCGCGACACGGTCTCCGGACCGGGGAGCGCGGCAGACTCCCAGAGGGAAGCCCACACTTCGGTGGGGGTCCTCTTCGCCCGCAGTACCGATCAGCGGCTTTTAGCCGCGGTTCGTTGCGCGGTCGAATCGGGTGTGTTGTTTGAGAACTCAATAGTGTGTTTGGTGGTTTTTGTTTGTTGTTTGGTCATGCCTCTTTTTCCCGTTTAGGGGTGTGATGTTTTTTGGATGCCAGTTTTGGTGTCTTTTGTCTGATCGG